>NZ_LN929908.1:3021138-3756539 GCF_001494595.1 Mycobacterium sp. M26 | reverse complement strand
CCCCCCCGCCGGTCCCACCAACGGGTCGCCAGCGGGCTCACCACTGGTCGTGGCCGCTGCCGGGGACTGGGCCTTGCCCTCGAATTCGCGGCGGGCAAACGCCGCCGCGGTCCACACGAATGGCGCTGCAGCCGGGCCGCCGGAGTTCCCGTCGGCCGCCAGCCAGGACGGCAAGGACGGGCCCAAACCCGCCACCGCTGCCGTGGGACGGGCCGCGCGGATCACCGGCGCCGCATCGGCGGGGCCTGCTGCCCTTGTCAGTACCTCGTCAAGTTGGCTCACCGAGTCGGTAGACACCGGCTCAGGGGCGGGTGGCAACGAACTCGGCTCCGGCTGGCGCGTGTTCTCGCGACCCGATCCGGCGACGCCGCTGACTGGTTCGGTCTCGGGGTCTGAGGGATCCTCGGCTCTGGTCGGGCGCTCCGATCGACTGTTGCGTGGGTTCTCGGCCGCCGGGTGTGTCGGCGCCGTGGTGTCCCTGCCCGACGTTGCTGAGCCGGCACCCGTCGACGTCGGGGCTGTCGGCTTCACCCGCGGTCGGGGACGCGAGTCGCGTGCAGATCCGGCGGTAGAACCAGAGGACGCCGCAGAGCTGTCGGACGAACCCGTGCCCGTCGCTCCCGGTGAGCCGTTCGGATCGGCGAAGGCGATCGGCATCGCTGCCACGGCCGACCCGACGCCCAGCGCGACCGCCAACGCACCAACCCGACCCACGTATCGGGCCGGGTTCTTCGGTGCCGTCAGGTTCACTGTGCTCCGGGGGTACTCGATGGGCTGCACCTCGGCCACTGTCCGGCGTGACATGTTGACCGCGGTGCGCTTCACCACAACTGCCTCCAGCAAAGAATTGACGCTGACAACAAAAGATCCGAAGGTCCATTTAACGCATCACCGGCGTGGTCTGCTACGGATCCGAAAGATCATGCTGAGTGAAAGACAAGATGTAAGAATTGCGCGCTTAACGGGGATGACTAGTTGCGAAGAAAAAGACGATACGTCCGGTTCACCGAGAGCTAGCGCAGCATTTGAATTCAATCTGAGGATCATGTGAGACCGGTTTGCGGCGCAGTGTGCATATTTGGCGAACACATCGTTCATTGCCGGAAACGCACAGCGTCCTCCGGAAGCGGATGGGCTCGCTGTTTCTACCGTCGTGACGTGGGCATCAACGCCGACGTGTCGCACCAGTGGGTAACCATGGAGATATGTGCGGACGATTCGCGGTCACCACCGACCCAGCCCTGCTGGCCGAGAAGATCCAGGCCATCGACGAAGCCACCGCGACGGGGAAGAGCCGGGGCGCCAACTACAACGTCGCGCCGACGGCCACCGTGGCCACCGTCGTCAGCCGCCATGACGAGCCCGACGACACCCCCAGCCGCCGGGTCCGGCTGATGCGCTGGGGCCTGGTGCCGCCGTGGGTGAAGCCCACCGCGGAGGGCACCCCGGAGACCAAGGGCCCCATGCTGATCAATGCCCGCGCCGAGAAGGTGACCACCTCACCGGCGTTTCGCGCCTCGGCGAAGAGCAAGCGCTGCCTGGTGCCGATGGACGGCTACTACGAATGGAAGCCCAACCCGGACACCCCGGCCGGCAAGAAGGCCCGCAAGACGCCGTACTTCATGTACCGCGCCGACGGCGAGCCGCTGTTCATGGCGGGACTGTGGTCGGTGTGGCGGCCGGAGAAGGACGCCAGCCCACTGCTCACCTGCACGATCATCACCACCGACGCCGTCGGCCAGCTCGCCGAGATCCACGACCGGATGCCACTGGTGGTCGAGGAGCGCGACTGGGACCGCTGGCTGGATCCCGACGAACCCGCCGCGGCCGATCTGCTGGCCACCCCGCCCGATATCGGCGGGATCGCCGTGCGGGAGGTCTCGACCCTGGTGAACAGCGTCCGCAACAACGGCCCGGAGCTCATCGCGCCGGCCGAGCCAGACAACCAACCGGTTGGCCTGTTCTAGTCAGCCCAGGCCAGCTACGCTCACAGGCGAAATCCGCCCAGCGAGAGGAGCGGCCATGACCGCGGTCGAACCCAAGTCCGATCAGGCCACCATCACCGTCCACAACCCGGCCGACGGCCGCGTCGTCGGCAGCGTCCCGATCGATGCCCCCGACACCGTGGCCGCCAAGGCCCGCGAGCTGCGGCTATTCCAGCCGGAGTGGGAAGAGATCGGCCCCCGCGGTCGCAAGGTCTGGCTGAGCAAGTGGCAGGACTGGATCCTCGACAACGCCGACCACCTCACCGAGGTGCTGATGTCGGAGAGCGGCAAGTCCCGCACCGACGCCAGCCTGGAGGCCGTCGCCATGGCCGATGCCATCAAGTACTGGGCGGGCAACGCCGAGGAGTTCCTGGCCGACCGGCACCCCAAGGCGCACAGCCCGCTGTTCAAGGTCAAGAAGCTCACCACGGTGTTCCGGCCCTACCCGGTGGTCGGCATGATCGAGCCGTGGAACTTCCCGATCGCCATGCTGGCGCTCGATCTGGTGCCCGCGCTCGCCGCCGGTGCCGCCGTTCTGCTCAAGCCCTCTGAGGTGACGCCGCTGTCGGCCGTTGAGCTGGCCCGCGGCTGGAACGAGGTCGGCGCGCCGCCGGTCCTCACCCTGGCCACCGGCTACGGCGATACCGGCGCGTCGGTGATCGCCAACTCCGATTACGTGCACTTCACCGGCTCCACCGCGACCGGCCGCAAGGTCGCGGTGGCCTGCGCCGAGCGCCTCATCCCGTTCAGCCTGGAACTCGGCGGCAAGGACCCGGCCATCGTGCTGGCCGACGCCGACATCGACCGGGCGGCCAACGGCATCGCCTGGGGCGGGATGTTCAACTCCGGTCAGGTCTGCATCTCGGTGGAGCGGGTGTTCGTCGAGGCCCCGGTCTACAACGAGTTCGTCACCAAGCTCACCGAGAAGGTGCGCTCCATCCAGCAGGGGCAGGAACAGTCCGGTTTCCAGTACGACACCGGCGCGATGGCCACCCCGGCCCAGCGCGACATCGTCGAGCGCCATGTCAACGAGGCCGTCGCCGCCGGGGCGAAGGTGCTCACCGGTGGCAAGCCCACCGGTGTGGGCACCTTCTTCCAGCCGACGGTGCTGGCCGACGTCGACCCGAAGATGACCTGCATCGCCGAGGAGACCTTCGGTCCGACGCTGCCGGTGATCAAGGTGGCCGACGAGGAGGAGGCCATCCGGCTGGCCAACGACTCGGTCTACGGTCTGTCGGCCAGCGTCTGGACCGGCAGCAACGAGCGCGGCGAAAAGGTGGCGCGCCGCCTGGAGGTCGGTGCGGTCAACATCAACGACGCGCTGGCCAACGTGTTCTGCCCCGGCCTGCCGATGGGCGGCTGGAAGGAATCCGGCATCGGCTACCGCGGTGGCGGCGCCGCCGGCCTCATCAAGTTCTGCCGCCAGCAGGCGATCACCGAGCCGCGGCTGCCCACTCAGAAGTCCGAGATGATGTGGTACTCGTCGCCGAAGAAGCAGAACCGCTTCGCTCTGCTGGCGATGCGTGCCTTCGCCGGAAACGGCAAGCGCCGCTTCGGTTTAGGCAAGAAGGGCTAACCGGAGTATCCCGGGGGGTTGGGGGTGTCGACCCACAGGTCGACCCCCAACTCCGAACCCGGAATGCAGTCGTAGACCGACAGATCGGTGACACCGGCGTCGAGGAGCACGTCCTCGCAGAGCAGGGTGTTGCCGGTGAACTCGCGGGCCGGCTTGCTCAGCACGGCGTAGGCGGCGTCGGCGTACACCTCGGGCTTGCGTGAGCGGGCCATCGCCTCGTCGCCGCCGAGCAGGTTCTGCACCGCTGCGGTGGCCACCATGGTGCGCGGCCACAGCGTGTTCGACGCGATCCCCGCGGCGCGCATCTCCTCGGCAATGCCCAACGCGCACAACGTCATTCCGAACTTCGCGATCATGTAGGCGGTCGGCTTGAGCCACTGCGGCTCCAGCCGGATCGGCGGCGAGAGCGTCAGGATGTGCGGGTTCTCCCGGCCCTTCATGTGCGGGATACAGGCCTGCGACACCGCGTACGTGCCGCGGATCTGGATGCCGTTCATCAGGTCGAACCGCTTGAGCGGAACCTCCTCGATGGAGCCCAGATTGATCGCCGAGGCGTTGTTGACGCAGATGTCGATGCCGCCGAACTGCTCGACGGCCTGGGCCACCGCCGCGTCCACCGAGTCACCGTCGCGCACATCGCCGACGATCGGCAGGGCCTGCCCGCCGACCTCTTCGATCTCCTTGGCCGCGGTGTAGATGGTGCCCGGCAGCTTCGGGTGCGGCTCGGTGGTCTTGGCCACCAGCGCGATGTTGGCGCCGTCGGCCGCGACGCGTTTGGCGATCGCCAGGCCGATGCCGCGGCTGGCTCCGGAGATGAACATGGTCTTGCCGGCGAAGGTCATGGACCTCACCCTAGGGCGCGGATATCGGCTGTCACAGCCTGGGTGACGCGAACCAGATTTTCCGGTGCCAGCGCTACGTCCCAACCCCGTTTCCCGGCACTGCACGCCACCCGGTCGAAGGTCAGTGCGGAGCTGTCGACCACGGTCGGCAGCCGTTTGCGCTGCCCCAGTGGGGAGATGCCGCCCAGGACGTATCCGGTGGATCGCTCGGCCGCCGCACGCTCGGCCATCGTGGCCTTGGGCAGCCCCAACGCGGCGGCCGCGGCCTTCAGTGACAGCTTCCAGGGCACCGGTAACACGGCCACCGCGAGCCCGGTCGGACCGGCGATGACCAGCGTCTTGAAGATCTGCTCGGGCTCCAGGCCGGTGCCGGCCAGTGCCGCCACCGCCTCGTCGCCGAACGACTCCGAGCGCGGGTCGTGGTGATAGCGCAGCACCTCGTGATCGACGCCGGCCTTGATCAACGCCGCGATCGCCGGGGTTGCCGCACCTGCCACGCCGGTCAGCGTAGGCGGGGAATTACCGGGGCCGCCAATCCCGTTATGGGGTGTGGCTGGACGCGGTGAAGCAGGCCGCGAGAGAAAATTTGTTGGCCACGGTTCTAGGATTGGAAGGTGAGAGGCCGGTGTCGGCTGCCATGACCCTGGTTCGCGACGAGCTCACGCTGTCGTATCTCATCCGTCCGATACCGCTGCCGGAGCTCCGAGAGGGCGCCGCGGCAGAAGGGACCACGTCATTCACGATGACTGACATCGACGGCACCGACGGTTCCGGCCCCGCCGATACCGCCGTGCACGAATCCGACGGGGAGTTGCTGACGCGCTTCGAGCGCGACGCGATCCCGTTGATGGACCAGCTCTACGGCGGCGCCCTGCGGATGACCCGCAACCCCGCCGACGCCGAGGACCTGGTGCAGGAAACCATGGTCAAGGCCTTCGGCGCGTTCCGGTCGTTCCGCGAGGGCACCAACCTCAAGGCATGGCTCTACCGGATCATGACCAACACCTACATCAACAGCTACCGCAAGAAGCAGCGGCAGCCGGCTGAGTATCCGACCGACGAGATCACCGACTGGCAGCTGGCGGCCAACGCCGAGCACACCTCGACGGGTCTGCGATCGGCCGAGGTGGAAGCTTTGGAGTCATTGCCGGACTCCGAGATCAAGGAAGCGCTGCAGGCGTTGCCGGAGGAATTCCGGATGGCGGTGTACTACGCCGACGTCGAAGGCTTTCCGTACAAGGAGATCGCCGAGATCATGGACACCCCGATCGGGACGGTGATGTCCCGTCTGCACCGCGGGAGGCGCCAGTTGCGCACCCTGCTCGCCGATGTGGCCAAGGACCGCGGGTTCGTCCGCGGCGATGCCGCCGAGGAGGTGACGTCATGAGCGAAGAATGGCGCCCGCCGATCGGGCCGATCGACCCCGACCATCCCGAATGCGCCGCGGTGATCGCCGAGGTATGGACCCTGCTTGACGGTGAGTGCACCGCCGAGACCCGCGAACGCCTGCGCCACCATCTCGAGGAGTGCCCGACCTGCTTGCGGCACTACGGGGTGGAGGAGCGGATCAAGCAGCTGATCGCCAGCAAGTGCAGTGGTGAGAAGGCCCCGCGGCATCTGTTCGAGCGGGTTCGTCTGGAGATTCGGCGGACCACGATCATCACCCGCGAAGAGTCCTGAAACAGAAAAGTGCCCGGCAGATTGCCGGGCACTTTCGTCAGCTGTTGGGCCGCTTGCCGTGATTGGCTTTGCTGTGCTTGCGGTCCCGCTTCTTACGGCCACGCTTGGCCATGGTGTACCTCCAGTGGTTGATCGTTACCTCTAGTGTCTCACGGCGCCATCGCACCGCTGACCACCCGGTCGTGTGGTTCGATAGGACAGCATTTCAATGGAGCGGTTTGCAGAGTGAGGGTGGAGATGGCCGAGGATGTTCGCGCCGAAATCGTGGCCAGCGTGCTCGAGGTCGTGGTCAGCAAGGGTGACCAGATCGGCGCGGGCGACACCCTGGTGCTCCTGGAGTCGATGAAGATGGAGATCCCGGTGCTCGCCGAGGTGGCAGGCACCGTGACCGAGGTCAACGTGTCGGTGGGCGATGTCATCCAGGCCGGCGACCTCATTGCCGTGATCGACTAGCCCTCGTGTCGACCCTCGGTGACCTGCTCGCCGAGCACACGGTGCTGCCGGGCAGCGCCGTGGATCACCTGCACGCGGTGGTCGGCGAGTGGCAACTGCTGGCGGACCTCTCGTTCGCCGACTATCTGATGTGGGTGCGCCGCGACGACGGCGCCCTGGTGTGTGTGGCGCAGTGCCGGCCCAACACCGCCCCGACCGTGCTGCTCAAGGACGCGGTGGGCACCGTGGTGGCCGACGCCGACCTGCCGTTCGTCATCGAGGCATTCACCTCCGGGGAGATCGGCCGTGGCGGGGGAGACCCGTCGCTGCGCGAGGCCGGGCTCAACGTCGAGGCGGTACCGGTGCGCTGCAACAACCAGGTGGTGGCGGTGCTGACCCACCAGACCGCGCTGGCCGAACGGCGGACGTCCTCGCCGCTGGAGAAGGCTTATCTGGATTGCGCGGGCAACCTGCTGCACATGCTGTCCGAGGGCACGTTTCCCAATGTCGGTGATCTGGCGATGTCGCGGTCGAGCCCGCGGGTCGGTGACGGGTTCATCCGCCTCGACGTCGACGGCGTGGTGGCCTACGCCAGCCCCAATGCCCTGTCGGCCTATCACCGGATGGGTCTGGCCGCCGAGCTGGAGGGCCACAACCTGGTGGCCATCACCCGCCCGCTGATCTCCGATCCATTCGAGGCGCAGGAACTGGCCGAGCACGTGCGCGACTCGCTCTCCGGCGGCTCGAGCATGCGGATGGAGGTCGACGCCGGCGGTGCGGCCGTGCTGCTGCGGACGCTGCCTTTGGTGGTTCACGGCGCCGCTGCGGGCGCAGCGATGCTCATCCGGGACGTCACCGAGGTCAAGCGCCGCGACCGCGCTCTGCTGTCCAAGGACGCCACGATCCGCGAGATCCACCACCGGGTGAAGAACAACCTGCAGACGGTGGCGGCCCTGCTGCGGCTGCAGGCGCGGCGGACCAACAACGAGGAGGGCCGCGAGGCTCTGATGGAGTCGGTGCGCCGGGTGGCCTCCATCGCCCAGGTGCACGAGGCGCTGTCGATGTCGGTGGACGAGGAGGTCAACCTCGACGAGGTGATCGACCGGATCCTGCCGATCATGAACGACGTGGCCCGGGTCGACGCGCCCATCCGGATCAACCGGGACGGGGCGCTGGGCGTCCTGGACGCCGACCGGGCCACCGCGCTGGTCATGGTGATCACCGAGTTGGTGCAGAACGCCATCGAGCATGCCTTCGACCCGTCGGCCAAGAAGGGCAGCGTGACGATTCGGGCGGAGCGGTCGGCGCGTTGGCTCGACGTCGTGGTGCACGACGACGGCCGCGGCCTGCCGGAGGGATTTTCGCTGGAGAAGTCCGACCGGCTGGGGTTGCAGATCGTGCGGACGCTGGTCTCCGCGGAGCTCGACGGATCGTTGGGAATGCACGATGTTCCCGACGGCGGAACCGATGTGGTGCTGCGTGTGCCGTTAGGCCGCCGATCAGCTGCGCGTGTGCCGCAATAGCAAAGTGTGACGCGCAATACACTCAAATAAAATGACGCGACCCCGGCATTTGCCGGGGTCGCGTCATTTCGCTATTGCGAAGGGTGCGTCAGACTCCGCTGCGGGCCCGGGTGCGAGCGTTGCGGCGCTTGAGCGCACGGCGCTCGTCCTCGCTCATACCACCCCAGACGCCGGCGTCCTGGCCGGAATCCAAAGCCCAGGTCAGGCACTCAGTGGTGACCGGACAACGGTTACAGACGAGCTTCGCGTCAGCGATCTGCGCGAGTGCCGGACCGCTGTTCCCGACCGGGAAGAACAGTTCCGGATCCTCGTCACGGCAGACCGCCTTGTGGCGCCAATCCATTAGTCGCTACTCCTTAACTGTGTGCGCAACAAAGCGCACTCTGTTTACCTTCGGCTGTTAACGCGTGCACACAAATGTTTCTGCGTTGTTGCATCCGATCGTTTCACAGCCGCGGCGGAAGTCAAGAGAACTCAGTTAACACGTGTGCAATCTCACTACAGGGGTGGGTTCCCGTAGCCCTCACCCGGTTGTACTACACTCAACCCACTTGCGCTCTAAATCAGCTCCAGCCTTCGCATCTGCGCTGGTAGCAGGCTTACTTAGCCGGTGGAGCCACCACGCTGAGGGCCTCCGCAACGGCACGGAAAGTCATTTCTGAGCGTAGGCCGAGAAAATCCCCGTCGATCTGACAGGCAACCGGTTCGTCGGCCGTCACCTTCACCCACGCGACGTCGTCGTCGCGGACCAGATGCTTCGCCTTGATCGTGGGCCTCTTGGACAACATCCGTCGCACCAGCATCAGATTTCTCCAGACGTTCATGCTGGTCGTGGCGAAGACGCCCAGGCCGGTCTCGAACGTGGTGTCCGGGTTGGTCCAGACCGGGCGGGTGTTGGCGTACGTCCACGGGCTGGAGTTCGAGATGAACGCGAAGTGCACCCCGCTCACGGGTTCTCGCCCGGGCAGTTCCAGGGTCAGGCGGGCTTCTTTGCGCACGCTGGACAGCACTTCGCGGACCGCGACCCGGATGTAGCGGCCCGCGGTGACCTTGCGCCCCTTGGCGCGCTGGGCCTCCACCGCGGCGACCACGTCACCGTCGACTCCCATCCCGGCGGTGAACACCGCCCAGCGTTCCCCGCAGTCCATCAACCCGATCCGCCGCCAGGGCTCGCCGTTGCGGTGCGCGCTGATCAGGTCGATGAGCTGGTTGGTGGCCTCGATGGGGTCGGCGCTGATGCCCAGGGCGCGGGCGAACACGTTGGCCGAGCCGCCGGGCACCACGGCTACCGCCGGCAGTTTCTGCACCAGAAGGGGCCCCGGCTTGCCGAGCAGGCCGTTGACGATCTCGTTCACCGTGCCGTCGCCGCCGTGCACGATGATCAGGTCGGTGCCGTCATCGCGGGCCGACTCGGCGATCTCGATGGCGTGCCCACGGTGGTCGGTGTGGACCACCCTCAGGTCCACCCGGCTCTCCAGCGCGTGGGCCAGCAGATCGCGGCCGGCGGCGGTCGTCGAGGTGGCGTTCGGGTTCACGATCAGCACGGCGCGCACGAGGCACCAGCCTATCGGCAGTCGGCGTAGCCCTTAGGCTCGTCGTCGTGACCGTTCCCGCCCCCGCAACCGTGCGACAGGCCGCCGTGCTGGTGGCCCTCGAAGGTGCCGTCGCCGTGGTCGGCGCCATCGTGTTCCTGGTCCGCGGCTTGGCCGGCGCCGACCAGCACGTGGTCAGCGGATTCGGCAACGCCGCCTGGTTCGCCCTGGTCGGCGCAGGTGTGCTGACCGGCGCGTGGGCGCTGTGGACCGGGCGGCGCTGGGGCCGCGGGATCGCGGTGTTTGCCCAGCTGCTGCTGCTGCCGGTGACCTGGTACATCGGCGTGGGCTCACATCAGTGGCTCTACGCCATCCCGATCGCGCTGGTCGCGCTGGTCACCTTGGTGCTGCTGTTCAGCCCGTCGACGCTGCAGTGGCTAGGCGCCGTCGACGACCGGTGAGGCCTCCGAGGCCAGTGCCGACAGCTCCGGACCCGACACCCGGTAGGTGATCCACTCCGACATCGGCTTGCCGCCGACGGCGTCGTAGAGCGCGATGGCATTGACATTCCAGTCCAGCACCGCCCAGCTGAGCCGGCTGTAACCGTTATCCACGCACTCGCGGGCCAGGGTGGCCAGCATGGTGCGGGCCAGGCCCCGGCGGCGGAACTTCTCCCGCACGAACAGGTCCTCGAGGTAGACCCCGGCCACCCCGTCCCAGGTGGAGAAGTTGCGGAAACACAGCGCCATCGCCGCCGCCTCGCCGTCGACCTCGGCGATATTGCAGAAGCCGAGCGGATCGTCGCCGAAAAGTGCTGTGGTGATCTGAGATTCGACCACTGTGCATTCATGTGAGGCGCGCTCGAACTCGGCCAGCTCCCGGATCATGCCGACGATGTCGGCCTCGTCGCCCGGCCGGGCCCGGCGGATGTGTGTGGTCATTGCGGTACTCCCAGAGCCGACAGGATCGTTCGGAATTTCGTTGTGGTTTCGGCGACTTCGTCGTCGGGGTCCGATTCGGCGACGATACCGCCGCCGGCCAGGGCGAGCGCCTCGCGGCGATCCGCCGACAGCTGGGCGCCGCGGATCGCCACCACCCACCGGCCGTCGCCGCGGGAGTCGCACCAGCCGACGGCCCCGGCATAGAACCCGCGGTCGCCCTCGAGGTCGGCGATCAGGTCCACGGCGGCCGCGGTGGGCACCCCGCCGACCGCCGGCGTGGGATGCAGGGCCAGCGCCAAATCGATTGCCGTCGTTGAGGTATCGCGTAGCGTTCCCCGGATCGGGGTGGACAGGTGCCACAGCGCGGCGGTCCGGCTGAGCTGAGGTTCATCCGCCACGTCCAGATCGGTGCACAACGGCTGCAGCGCGGCCCGCATGGTGTCGACGACAAGCTGGTGTTCGTGGCGGTTCTTGCCCGAGTCCGCCAATGCCGCGCCGTTGGCCGCGTCGCTGGCGGCGTCGACCGAGCGGGGTGCCGATCCGGCGAACGGCTGGCAGGTCACCTGATCACCGGAGCGGGCCACCAGCAGCTCAGGGCTGGCACCCACCAGTGCGGTCCCGGCGTAGTCGCCGCCGGCGGGCGACAGGTCGGACAGATAGGCGGTGGCCTCCGGATCGTCCTCCACCAGACGGCGCAGGATCGTCCGCTCGTCCAGGGCGCCGTCGGCGACCAGGCGCAGCGCCCGCGCCAAAACGACCTTCTGCAAACCACTTTCGGCGTTGTTGAGGTACTTCAACGCGGTGCGGATCCGCGCCCGGTGCTCCTCGGGCGGGGGCAGCGTGGCATCGATACGCACCGTCGGCAACGACGTCACCGGCCAGGACGGCAGGGCATCGGAGAACGTCACCGTCCGCGGTGCCAGCAGTGCCGCCGCGCCGCGCACATCGAACGGCAGGGCGCCGACCACCAGATCGGCCGATCCGTCGGCCAGCGCTGCCGAGGCGGCGGCGGCACTGGCGTAGCCGGCCTCGATGCCGTCGGCGACGATCGTGCCTGCGGGTCCGCTCAGCACGAACGAGGGGTGATCGGTCACGCGCCGGTGACCGGCTCTCGGTGACTCGTCATCCCCAGCGCGGAAAGCTGCCGCAGCCCGTACTCGAAGCCGCACACCGCCACCGAAGCCGCGCCGAACCCGTATCGCGCGCCCTCCCGCAGCGGTTGTTCGACCCAGCGGGTCACCACCGACCGCGAGAAGTGGCCGTGCCCGACGAACACCACGTCCCGGTCCACCATGTGCTCGAGCGCGTAGGACACCGCCTGGTCGGCCCGCATGCTGACCTGGTCCACGCTCTCACCGCCCGGGCAGCCGTAGGTCCACAGCAGCCAGCCCGGTGTCTCGGTGCGGATCTCGTGGGTGGTCAGGCCTTCGTAGTCGCCGTAGTCCCACTCGGCCAGCAGCGGGGACACCTCGTCGACGGTCAGGCCGGCCAGTTCTGCGGTGGCCAGCGCCCGCTTGCGTGGGCTGCTCACCACCAGCGGATTCTCCAGGCCGAGGTGTTCGAGGGTCAGCGCCGCCAGGGTGGCCTGCTCACGACCGTGGTCGGTGAGGTCCAGGTCGGTGCGGCTGGTGTGCTTGCGGTCCCGCGACCATTCGGTCTCGCCGTGCCGCAACAGGACCAGCCGATGGGTGCCCACGCTCACGTCCACCGATTCTGCCCGATGACCTGGCGAGGCGTGGCAGCCGGGACGCGTCGGCCCGGAACCTGTCAGGATGGTCACGTGACCCGAGTACTGGCGGTGGCCAATCAAAAGGGTGGGGTGGCCAAGACAACCACGGTCGCGTCGTTGGGGGCGGCTTTCGTCGACGCAGGAAAACGTGTGTTGCTCGTCGACCTCGACCCGCAGGGATGTCTGACGTTCTCGCTGGGCACCGATCCGGACAAGCTTCCGGTGTCGGTGCACGAGGTGCTGCTGGGTGACGTCGAGCCCAGTGCGGCCCTCGTCACCACGGCGGAGGGGATGACGCTGCTGCCGGCCAACATCGATCTGGCGGGTGCCGAAGCCATGCTGCTGATGCGGGCAGGCCGCGAGTACGCGCTCAAGCGTGCCCTGGCCAAGCTGGACGATCAGTTCGACGTGGTGATCATCGACTGCCCGCCGTCGCTGGGAGTGCTGACGCTCAACGGCCTCACCGCCGCCGGTGAGGTGATCGTCCCGCTGCAGTGCGAGACGCTTGCGCACCGCGGGGTCGGGCAGTTCCTGCGCACGGTGTCCGACGTCCAGCAGATCACCAATCCGGATCTGAAGCTGCTGGGCGCGCTACCCACGCTGTATGACTCGCGCACCACGCACAGCCGCGACGTCCTGCTCGACGTCGCCGACCGCTACGACCTGCCGGTGCTGGCCCCGCCGATTCCGCGCACGGTGCGCTTCGCCGAGGCCAGTGCGTCCGGGTCGTCGGTGCTGGCGGGCCGAAAGAACAAGGGCGGCAACGCTTATCGTGAGCTGGCGACCGCTCTGCTGAAGCACTGGAAGTCCGGCAAGGCGCTGCCGACCTACGCCCCGGAGATCTAGCTCGGCGGCCCGAACGCCGTCAGTGCCGCGCCGCGCTGCTCGATGAGCTGAGAGCCGGTGACGGTGGGGACCACCGGTCCGCTGCCCGCCGGGTGGCTGATCGGAATCACCCGCTGGTTGGCGCCGCTGGCCGGGTCGTACACCCCGATCCCGGTGGTCAGCGGGATCAGCAGCCGCCCGCCCATCATCGCCGCCGGGCCGACCGGCCGCACCGCCCCGGCCGCGCCGATCGTGTAGCGGTACCCCAGCTTGCCGTCGAAGACCTCCACACCGTCGCCGGTCCACCAGGTGTACATGTCACCGGCCTTCGTCACCGCCTGCGCCGGGTTCGTCATCACCGGCGGATCCTTCATCAGCGTGGAGGACACCTTCGTCCCGGTGTCGTCGTAGACGGCGATCTCCGGTTTGGGGGACGGCAGGTAGACCGCTGTAGTGGTGCCCGAGACGGCAAGCACCCGGGCCTCGGAATCGGTGGCCACACCCGGCAGTGGGATGTTCTTGGTGTCCGGCTCGTCTTCTTCCTTGGCCGGTTTGAGCAGGGTCAGCCGCAGATCCTTCTGATCGCGGCAGGCCTCCAGTACGCCCACCGCCTCATCGCTGGCCGCCGCCGACATCAGCGTGCAGCCGGTGCCGACACCCTGGTTGACCGGCTTGACCCGGGCGTCGATCTCGCCGTAGGACAGCATCCGCACCAGATCCGAGCGCCACATCTCCAGCCGGGTGGGCCCGGCGGCCAGGATGGTGCTGCCGCTGGCGCTGAGCACAATCTGCTTGTCCGCGTAGGCCGTTCGGGTTGGTCCGCGCCGGCCGGTACCGCCGTTGATACTGCTGACCTGACCGCAGCCCCGGACGTCGGGGTAGACCGCGACCGCCAGGTCGTAGACGTAGGACACCCCGCACAGATCGCTATCGCGGGCGAACGTCCACCGGGTCGCGCCGGTCTTGGGGTCGTGGCCCGTCACGGTGCGGCCCTCGCCGGTGACCACCGTGCCGTCGACGACGATCGGGCTCAGTGTGCGGGGGCTGGTCGCGGTCCACAGCTGACGCAGCGTGTCGGGGACCGTCCGCGCCGGCACCGGGTTGGGTGCGTCGTCGGATGCCGGCCGGCTGATCGTGGCCCGCGCCGAACTGTTCCACCAGAAGAAGGCGGCGACGACGGCCACGACAAGCGCGATCGCCGCAGCTGCGACGAGATCGCCCTTGGTGCGGCGTTCGGGTCTGACCATCTAGCCGACGATAGCGGCGGTTCAGCCGGCGGTCGGGGTGGCCGCCGACTCGGTGGCCGCGTTGCGCGGACGACGACGCCGCCGGCGCTTGCGGGCCGCCCCGTCACCGGTGGCGGCAGCGGGCTCGGTGGCGTCGCCGTCGGACTGGCCGTCAGCGGCCTTCTCGACGTGACCGGTCGCCGACGTCCCACCGCGGGTGCGGCGGCGCGACCGGTTGCGGCTGGGCCGCTCCCGCTCGGAGTCTGTGGAGCTGATCCGGCTGGCGCCCTTGGGGTCCGGCCGCTTGCGCGCGGCACCGACATTGCCGGTGGCGTCGGCGGGGATGCCGAGTTCCTCGAACAGATGCGGCGAGCTGGAGTAGGTCTCGGCCGGATCGGGGCAGTCGAGCTTGAGGGCCTTGTCGATCATCGACCAGCGCTCGAGTTCGTCCCAGTCCACCAGCGTGATCGCGATACCGGTCTTGCCGGCCCGGCCGGTGCGGCCGATGCGGTGCACGTAGGCCTGCTCGTCCTCGGGGATCTGGTAGTTGATGACGTGCGTGATGTCGTCGATATCGATACCGCGGGCAGCCACATCGGTGGCCACCAGCACGTCGACCTCGCCGGTGCGGAACGCCTTGAGTGCCTTCTCGCGGGCGATCTGGCCCAGGTCACCGTGGACGGCGCCGACCTTGAAACCGCGCTCGGCCAGTTCGTCGGCGACCTTCTGGGCGGTGCGCTTGGTGCGGGTGAAGATCATCGTCGCGCCGCGGCCCTCGGCCTGCAGGATGCGCGCCACCATCTCCACCTTGTCCAGCGCGTGCGCGCGGTAGACGAACTGCTCGGTGGTGTCGTGGGTGGCCGACGACTGCGGCGACTCGGCCCGGATGTGGGTCGGCTGGTTCATGAAGGTGCGGGCCAGCGTGATGATCGGGTCCGGCATGGTGGCCGAGAACAGCATCGACTGCCGGTTGTCCGGGGTCAGCTTCAGGATGCGTTCGATGTCGGGCAGGAAGCCCAGGTCGAGCATCTCGTCGGCCTCGTCGAGCACCAGCACTGACAGCCCACCGAGCTGCAGGTGGCCCTGCTGGGCGAGGTCGAGCAACCGGCCCGGGGTGCCCACGATGACGTCGGCGCCCTTCTGCAGCGACTCGATCTGCGGCTCGTAGGGACGTCCGCCGTAGATGGAGACGACGCTGAACTTGCGGCCGTCAGCGGCTTCGAGGTACTTCGAGGCGCCCTTGAGGTCGTCGAACACCTGCAGACACAGCTCGCGGGTGGGAACCACGACCAGTGCGCGCGGCGTGCCGTTGAGCGGGCGGGTCTCGGCTTCGGCGGTGATCCGGTTGAGCAGCGGGACGCCGAATGCCAGCGTCTTGCCCATGCCGGTGCGGGCCTGGCCGATCAGGTCGTCGCCGGCCAGTGCCATCGGCAGGGTCAGTTCCTGGATGGCGAAAGCGAATTCCTTGCCGTCTTCAGCCAGAGCGCGGACGATTTCGTCACGAACTCCCAGCTCAGCGAAGGTGATCTGGTGATGTGAAAGTGCAGTCATAAGTGTGGCGTTGTGCCTTCCGTTGTCGTTCCTCGTATGTGCTGTCACGCGCGCACGAGTTCTGACAATCGGAATGGATTCGGCGATCTTGACGATGCCGATTCGCCGGGCCCTGCGCTGAGGGAGGCGGGCCCACTGCGTGCACGCACATTTCCTGAACTACGGTTTGTCACCGTCGTCCGCCTACATCATAGCTGGTCGGCGACTTCGGTCAGGGTTTGTGTCCCGGCCGGGACTACAGTGACGGCCATGAATGCCTCGCAGCCCGTCTCGGCGCCACGAGTCCAGGCAGATCATCCCGCCGTCAACGAGCTGTTCGCGTTGCTCGCATACGGCGAGGTGGCGGCGTTCTACCGGCTCACCGAAGAAGCCCGGATGGCCCCGAATCTGCGCGGGCGGATCAACATGGCGAGCATGGCCGCCGCCGAGATGGGCCACTACGAATTGCTGCGCGACGCGCTGGCCGCGCGCGGGGTGGACGTGGTGCCGGCGATGACGCGCTACGCCCCGGCGCTGGAGAACTACCACCGGCTGACCACGCCGAGCACGTGGCTGGAAGCGCTGGTCAAGACCTATGTCGGCGACGCGATGGCGGCCGACTTCTACCTGGAGATCGCCGACGTGCTGCCCGACGAGGTCGCCGGCGTGGTGCGCGCGGTGCTGTCTGAAACCGGTCACTCGCAGTTCGTCGTCAGCGAAGTGCGCGAGGCGGTCACCGCCAGCGGACGGCAGCGCAGCCGGCTGGCGCTGTGGTCGCGCCGGCTGCTGGGGGAGGCCATCACCCAGGCGCAGTACGTGCTGGCCGACCACGACGAACTCGTCGAGTTGGTGCTGTCCGGCCCGGGTGGCCTGGGCCAGGTCGCCGACTTCTTCTCCCGCCTGCAGCAGACCCACGACGACCGGATGCGCCAGCTCGGGCTGGCCTGACCGGTCAGCGGTTGCAGGTCGCCGAGATCGCGTTGTCGGTTTGGGCGGCGACGGTGGCTCCCGTCGCGTCGGTGATCCAGCAGTTCAGCTGACTTCCCCCGCTGCTGGCGGTGACGTAGTTGACCGGCATCACCGGAACCACCGTCAGCTGCCAGGGCAACGCGACGTTCTCCACGGTGCGCAGCGCGCCGGTTTCGTCGGCATAGGTCACCGTCACCGGGTCGTCGGGCCGCTGGTTGCCCGACACCGTGTAGACCACCTGGCGCGGATCGACCATCGGGGCGGCCAGCGCCGCGGCGGCCGGCGTGGTGGGCGGGACCAGGACGGGTGTCTCCGGCGGCAGGCCGTCGACGGTGACGGTGACAGGCGCCGGCGGCGGGGTGGAGGTGCGCGGACCCGAGGTGGCCACCACGGTGCGTTTGGGACTTTCGGTGGAGCTGACGCTGGCAGGGTCGCCGGTCTTGACCACGAACGTCGTCGCCACGGCCGCGACCGCCACACCCATGGCAGTCAGGCTCACCCGCTGCCACAGGGGCACGGGTGCGCGGCGGCCGGTGTCGTTCATCACCGCCAAGGCTAGGGACGCCCAGCGGCGGGCCGGACACGCCGCGCGCAGCTGTTGCCATGCTGTTACCGCAGCTTGATGCCCTATTCGCTATCCGCGAACGCCTGGCCGCGACCGGGGTGGTGGGCGTCCACTAGCCTTCTGGGGTAACGCGAACACGAACGGAAGGGTCCAGCGTGGAGGTCAAGATCGGTGTCTCGGACAGCCCGCGTGAGCTCGTCTTCAGCAGCTCGCAGACGCCCGCGGAGGTCGAGGACCTGGTGACGGCGGCGCTGTCAGGCAAGGGCCCCGACGTGCTGAGCCTGACCGACGACAAGGGCCGTCGCATCATCGTGCACGCTTCGAAGATCACCTATGTCGAGATCGGCGTCGCCGACGTGCGCCGGGTCGGCTTCGGAATCGCTGCAGGTCCCGCGGGCGCTTAGCCCCGGGTCAGCGGCACGTGTGACAGTCCGCCCCAGGCGAAGTACACCGTGCCGTCGACCGCGTCTTCCTTGGAGATCGGCCGTTCGGCGTCCAGCCAGTAGCGGGCGCAGTCGACGCTCATGGCCACCAGGGCGACCGCGATCATCCGCGCCCGGTGCGGATCCAGACCGGAGTCACGGCTGATCAGGTCGAACACCGCATCCGTGCACGCCTCGGTAGCGACCTTGACGTGGGCGGCCACCTGCGGCTCGGTGACGTAGTCGTTCTCGAAGATCAGCCGGTAGCCCTGGCTGTCGTGCTCGATGAAGTCGAAGAACGCCTGGACGGCGGCGCGCAGCCGCTGACGGTTGTCGGTGGTGGTGCGCAGCGCTTGGCGCACCCCAGACACCAGGTTGTCCACGTGCTGCTGCAGGACCGCCAGATACAGCTCGAGCTTGCTCGAAAAGTGTTGGTAGAGAACGGGTTTGCTCACGCCGGCACGGTCGGCTATCTCGTCCATCCCGGCGGCGTGGTAGCCGCGGTCGACGAAGACTTCGCTGGCGGCGGCCAGCAGCTGGCCGCGGCGCTCGTCACGGGGCAGCCGGCTCCCGCGGCGGGCCGGGGTGCCTGCGGGACGGTCGCCACCGGCCGACCGGGCGGGCTTACGCTCGGCGGTGTTGGCGAGATCGCTCATGAGTCCTCAATCTGGTGGTTCGACCGAACGTGCGCTGCTTCGCGCTGCCGGCTCGTCGCACCGACACTACTACTCGGGCCTCGTTACTGGCCCGTAGCCGTCTCGGGGTGGCGAGCACGGGCGCGCCGGAAGTCGGCCGACCACGGGTTGTGCCATCCTGGGTCGGTGACCTACGACCCGGGGCACCGCGGGGACGGTCGTGTACCGGTGCTGCGCAGCGAATGGCGTGAGCCGTTGCGTGCCCAGCGCGACCCGCTCGCCGGCGATTCCGGGCGCTCCCGCTCCAACCGCGATCAGCGCCGTCAGTGGCGTAAACAGACCTGGCTGGGGCGGTTCATCTCCACCTATGGCTGGCGCGCCTATGCGCTGCCGGTGCTCATCGTGGTCACCGGGATCGTGCTCTACCAGACCATCACCGGCACGGCCGCCCCGGCTGTCGAGACCCACGGCACGGTGCAGGGGCCGCCGACCATCGGGTCCAGCGGCACCGCCATCATCGGGGCCCCGCCGCGCGGCCTGACGGCCTTCGACGCCAACCTGCCGACCGGCATCCTGCCCGAGGGCGGTGCGTTCACCGAGGCCGGCGCCAAAACGTGGCACATCGTGCCAGGCACCACCCCGAAGGTGGGGCAGGGCACGGCCAAGACGTTCACCTACACCATCGAGGTGGAGGACGGCGTGGACACCACGTCGTTCGGCGGTGACGAGGGCTTCGCCCGGATGGTCACCGAGACGCTGGCCAATCCGAAGAGCTGGATCCACAATCCGCAGTTCGCGTTCCAGCGCATCGATGCCATCACCCCGGAGGCCAAGCCGGACTTCCGGGTGTCGCTGACCTCGCCGATGACCGTGCGGGAAGGCTGCGGCTACGAGATCCCGCTGGAGTCGTCCTGCTACAACCCGGCCTACGGCCCGGACGCCGAACCGCGGGTGTTCCTCAATGAGGCGCGCTGGGTCCGCGGCGCGGTGCCGTTCCAGGGCGACATCGGCTCCTACCGGCAGTACCTGATCAACCACGAGGTCGGCCACGCCATCGGCTACCGCAACCACGAGCCGTGCGATGAGAACGGCGGGCTGGCGCCGGTGATGATGCAGCAGACGTTCTCCACCTCCGACGACGACGCCTCGAAGTTCGACCCCGAGTACGTCAAGGCCGACGGCAAGACCTGCCGGTTCAACCCCTGGCCGTATCCGATCGCCTGACGACGATGCGGGCGAGGAACGAGCCCGAGGAGGAGTCAGGCCATCAGGTATCGCGTAACTAGTTTCTGCGCGAGCGTGCGCGGCCGTCACGCCGCCGCGGCGTGTCGCCGTACCGACACGCACGCTCGCCGAGGGGGGAAGCATTCCGCCCTGTTTGCCGTTGATTCGACTACCTGCTGAGATGGGCGGGGAACGTTCAACCCGAGGAGTTACCCGGTGTCCTCACCGTTGCCGCCGCTGGTCGAGCCAGCTGCCGAGCTCACCCGTCAGGAAGTGGCCCGCTACAGCCGTCACCTGATCATCCCGGACCTCGGCGTCGTCGGGCAGAAGCGCCTGAAGAACGCCAAGGTGCTGGTGATCGGCGCCGGCGGGCTGGGCTCGCCGACCCTGCTCTACCTGGCCGCCGCCGGGGTGGGCACCATCGGCGTCGTCGAGTTCGACGTCGTCGACGAGTCCAACCTGCAGCGCCAGATCATCCACGGCCAGTCCGATATCGGCCGCTCCAAGGCCGAGAGCGCCCGCGACTCCATCCTGGAGATCAACCCGCTGGTCAACGTCCGGCTGCACGAGCTGCGGCTGGAGCCGGACAACGCCGTCGAGCTGTTCGAGCAGTACGACCTCATCATCGACGGCACCGACAACTTCGCCACCCGCTACCTGGTCAACGACGCCGCGGTGCTGGCCCACAAGCCCTACGTGTGGGGCTCGATTTACCGCTTCGAAGGCCAGGTATCGGTGTTCTGGGAGGACGCCCCCAACGGCCTGGGCCTGAACTACCGCGATCTGTACCCCGAGCCGCCGCCACCGGGCATGGTGCCGTCCTGCGCCGAAGGTGGCGTGCTCGGCATCCTGTGCGCCTCGATCGCGTCGGTGATGGGCACCGAGGCCATCAAGCTGATCACCGGCATCGGCGACCCGCTGCTGGGCCGCCTGATGGTCTACGACGCCCTCGACATGACCTATCGGACCATCAAGATCCGTAAGGATCCCGAGACGCCGAAGATCACCGAGCTCATCGACTACGAGGCGTTCTGCGGCGTGCTCTCCGAGGACGCCGCCGCGGCCGCCCACGATTCGACGGTCACCCCGCAGGAACTGCGCGACCTGCTCGACTCGGACAAGAAGGTGGCGCTGATCGACGTCCGCGAACCCGTGGAGTGGGAGATCAACCACATCCAGGGTGCCGAGCTCATCCCGAAGTCGGCGCTGGAGTCCGGCGAAGGCCTCGCGAAGATCCCGCAGGACCGCATCCCGGTGCTGTACTGCAAGACCGGTATCCGCTCAGCCGAGGCGCTGGCCGCGTTGAAGAAGGCCGGTTTCTCCGACGCGCTGCACCTTCAGGGCGGCATCGTGGCCTGGGCACGGCAACTCGAACCCGACATGGTGATGTACTGACGGCCTGTCGGCGTCGCCACCCTTTAACCTGACGGGGTGACCGACGAACGCCCGCCCGACCACGTCCTGGCGGCTTTCGGTCTCAAGTACATCGATCCTGAACCTCTCGGCGCCGGCTGGGAAGGTGGCTGGCGCTGCGGTGAGGTCGTGTTGTCGACGATCGCCGACCACGCCCGCGCCGCCTGGTCGGCCAAGGTCCGCGAAACCCTGTTCGTCGACGGGGTCCGACTGGCCAGGCCGGTGCGCTCGACCGACGGCCGCTACGTGGTGGCCGGGTGGCGGGCCGACACCTTCGTCGCCGGAACCCCCGAACCCCGCCACGACGAGGTGGTCTCGGCGGGGGTGCGCCTGCATGAGGCGACCGCGAAACTCGAACGCCCCCGCTTCCTGACCCAGGCCCCGGTGGCGCCGTGGAGCGACGTCGACGTCTTCATCGCCGCCGACCGCGCGGCCTGGGAGGACCGGCCGCTGCAATCGCTGCCGCCGGGGGCGACGGTCGCGCCGGGTTCGGCCGACGGGGAACGCTCGGTGGAGCTGCTCAACCAGCTGGCCGGCCTGCGCAAGCCCACCAAGAGCCCCAGCCAGTTGGTGCACGGCGACCTCTACGGGACCGTGCTGTTCGCCGGGTCGGCCGCACCGGGTATCACCGACATCACGCCGTATTGGCGCCCTGCGCCCTGGGCGGCCGGTGTGGTGGTCGTCGACGCCCTGGCCTGGGGTGAGGCCGACGACGGCCTGATCGAACGGTGGGACGCCCTGCCGGAATGGCCGCAGATGTTGTTGCGGGCGTTGATGTTCCGCCTCGCCGTGCACGCCCTGCATCCGCGGTCGACGGCCGCTGCCTTCCCCGGTCTGGCCCGCACCGCGGCGCTGATCCGGCTGATCCTCTAGCCGAACGAATGCCGGGCGGCGGTCAGGTCGATCCGGCCGTCGCGGGCCAGCAGTCCTTCGGCGCGCAACAGTTTCAGTTGCCGGGTGGCCAGGTGGGCTGCGGGGCGTCCCGAGGCCGTGATCACCCGGTGCCAGGGCAGGTCCGAGGAATCCGTGCGCATGATCCAGCCGACGATGCGGGGGCTGGAAAGCGCTGCAGCCGAGGCGATGTCGCCGTAGGTCGCGACCCGGCCCGGTGGGATGGACGCCACCAGGTGGCGCACCAGTTCCACCTGATCGTCGGTCACCGGGGCCATCGCTAACCCGCTTCGAGCAAGCCCCGGATGATGGCTGCGGTCTCGGCCGGTTTGGCTTGGGCCACCATGTGCAGGCAGTCCAGGTCGACCAGCGTGAAGGCGTCGCCGAGGCGTTCGGACAGCCCGTCGATGAGTTCGGCGCTGACGTACGGCGGTTCGGTCCACGTTGCCCGCACCAGGGTGGTGCGGGTTCCCGGATGCGGCAGGACGATGTCGCGGGCCAGTTCGCTCCAGTACGACATCATCGCCGGCACGCTGATCCGCCAGCCGTAGCGGCCATTGGGTAGCGGGATGAGATGCTCGTCGAGTTCGGCCTCGAGCTGCTCGGGCGGCACGTCCGCCCATGAGCCGCTGAACTTTTCGTTGCGGGCCTCGTCGCGGTCGGTGTAGTCGGGAGAGGCCAGCATCGCGTCGGCGATCTCCGCCATCCACCCGCCGTCCAGGCCGACGGCCGGATCCAGCAGCACCAGCCCGGAGACCAGATCGGGGCAGGCCGCGGCGAGGTTCAGCGCGATCGCACCGCCGAACGAATGCCCGACCACCACCACCGGCCCGTCGGCCTGCTCCTCGATCACCGTCGCCAGCGCGGCTACGTTCGCCTCGATGGTCCACGGTGCCGACCACGGCGAGCGGCCGTGGCCGAGCAGATCGGGTGCCGCCATCGCGACGTCGGGAAGGTGGCCATCGCTGAGCGCCTGCCACCGTCTGCCGTGTCCGGTCAGGCCGTGGATGGCCAGCACCGCGGCGGGTCCGGTCGGTCCGAAGCGGTACAGGTGCAGGTCGTTGCTCACGGCTTCATGCTGCCATCGATTAGGCATTGATCGGCAGTGCCCGAACTTGTCGGACCCCCGTGGTGTCATTCCGGCATGACCACCCCCGACCGCGTGAACTCCGGTTCGCTGGCCGCCCTCACCGAGCCGGACGCCGTGGCGCGGCCGGGGTTGCGCGGCACGGTGCGGATCGTCGGGGGACCGGGCACCGGCAAGAGCAGCCTGTTGGTCGAGGCGGCCGCCGCACATATCGCCGCCGGGACCGACCCGGAATCGGTTCTGCTGCTCACCGGTTCGGGCCGGCTGGCCGCATCGGCCCGCAGCGCCCTGACCGCGGAGCTGCTGCGGGCCTGCTCGGCGCAGCCGTGCCGCGCGGTGGTGCGCGAGCCGCTGGTGCGCTCGGTGCACAGCTACGCGTTCGCGGTCCTGCGGCAGGCAGCCGCCCGCGCCGGTGACCCGCCGCCGCGCCTGGTCACCGGGGCCGAGCAGGACGGCATCATCCGCGAACTGCTCGCCGGTGATCTCGCCGACGGGGACGCATCGGTGTCGGGCTGGCCGGTGCAACTGCGCCCCGCGCTGGGCACGGCCGGATTCGCCACCGAGCTGCGGGACCTGTTGGCCCGCTGCGCCGAGCGAGGGGTGGACCCCTTGCAGTTGCAGCGTCTCGGCCGGCTCTCGGGTCGCCCGGAATGGGCGGCTGCGGGCCGGTTCGCCCAGCAGTACGAGCAGGTGATGCTGCTGCGTGCGGCGGTCGGCACCGCCGCGCCGCAGGCCACCGTGCCCGCGCTGGGGGCTGCCGAGCTCGTCGGCGCCGCGCTGGAGGCGCTGGGTACCGACGCCGAGCTGCTGGCCGCTGAACGCGCGCGGATCCGGCTGCTGCTGGTCGACGACGCCCAGCACCTGGACCCGCAAGCGGCCCGGCTGGTTCGGGTGCTGGCCGCCGGAGCCGAGCTGACGCTGCTCGCCGGTGACCCCAATCAGGCGGTGTTCGGGTTCCGCGGCGCCGACCCGGAGTTGTTGACCGCCAACGACACTCCGGTACTGGAACTGCAACGCTCGCACCGTTGCGCACCCGCGGTGGCCCGGGCGATCAGCGGTATCGCCGCCGGGTTGCCGGGCAGCGGCCCGTGGCGGGCCCTGGACAGTGACGGTGAGGGCGGCTCGGTCACGGTGCAGGTGGCCGCCTCGGTGCACGCCGAATCCGCTGTGATCGCCGACCGGCTGCGCCGCGCGCACCTGATCGAGGGCGTGCCCTGGTCGCAGCTGGCGGTCATCGTGCGATCGGCGTCGGCGGCCGCGTCGCTGACCCGCGCGCTGGCCGGTGCCGGAGTTCCCGTCACCTCCCCCTCGGTGACCGGCCCCATCGCCGACCAGCCGGCCGCCCGCGCACTGCTGACCGTGCTGGCCGCCACCTGCGACGGTCTGGACGGCGAGCAGGCGCTGGCATTGCTGGCCGGCCCGATCGGCCGGGTCGACCCGGTGTCGCTGCGCCAGCTCCGACGGGCCTTGCGGCGCAACGCCGGTGACCCGACCCGCGATGTCGGCGGTCTTCTGGTCGAGGCGCTCACCGGCGGCGCACCGGATCTGCCCGCGACGCTGGCCCGGCCGGTCAACCGGGTTCGTGCGGTCCTGACCGCCGCCGCCAAGGCGCATCGCGGCACCAGCGATCCGCGATACACGCTGTGGCAGGTGTGGGAACGCAGTGGCCTGCAGCGCCGCTGGCTCTCGGTGGCTGAGCGGGGCGGTACCGAGGGGGCGGCCGCCGATCGCAATCTCGCTGTCGTGACGGCGTTGTTCGACCTGGCCGATGACTACGTCTCCCGCACCACCGGCGCCTCGCTGCGCGGTCTGCTCGACCACGTCACCGCACTGCAGCTGCCGCCCGTGGCCGCGGACAGCGCCACCCCGAGCGAGACCGTCGCGGTGCTCAGCCCGCACGCGGCGCTCGAGCGGGATTGGGAACTGGTGGTCATCGCCGGGCTGCAGGATGGATTGTGGCCCAACACCACTCCGCGCGGCGGTGTGCTGGGCACCCAACGGCTGCTCGACGTCCTCGACGGATTGGGTGACGACGTCTCGGTCCGGGCGCCGCTGCTGGCCGAGGAACGCCGCCTCCTGATCGCCGCGATGGGCCGGGCCCGCCGGGGCCTGCTCATCACGGCGGTGGACAGTGCCGAAGGCGACGACGCAGCGCTGCCGTCACCGTTCGTCGACGAGATCGCCCAGTGGTCCACCGGCGAGGACCCGGTGCCCACCCCGGCACCGGTCTGCGCGCCCCCCGTGCTGTCACCGGCGGCGGTGGTGGGCCGGCTGCGGGCGGTGGTGTGCGCCCCCGACGGCGCCGTCGACGAGGACCAGCGCCGCACCGCGGCAACGCAATTGGCCCGGCTGGCCGCCGAAGGTGTGCCAGGTGCGGACCCGGCCCAGTGGTACGGCATGGCCGCGGTCAGCACCGAGCAGCCACTGTGGTCCGGTGACGAGCACACCGTCACGCTGAGCCCGTCGACCCTGCAGACGCTGACCGACTGCCCGCTGCGCTGGCTGGCCGAGCGGCACGGCGCCACCGACCGCCGCGAGCTGCGGTCCACCCTCGGCACGATCGTGCACGCGCTGATCGCCGAGTCCGGGAAGAATGCCCAGCAGTTGATCAGCGAACTGGAAAGGCATTGGGCTGCCTTGCCATTCGATTCGGCGTGGTATGCCGACAACGAACTCGCGCGGCACCGCGCCATGCTGGAGACCTTCGACACCTGGCGGTCGGCCACCCGCCACGAACTGACCGAGGTCGGTACCGAGATCGACGTCGACGGAACGGTCGCCGAGCCGGGTGCCGACGGTCCCGGTGTCCGGGTACGCGGCCGGGTCGATCGGCTCGAGCGCGACCCGGAGGGCCGACTGGTCATCGTCGACGTCAAGACCGGCAAGAGCCCGGTCACCAAGGACGATGCGCAACGCCACGCCCAGCTCGGCTTCTATCAGCTTGCGGTCGCCGAGGGTGTGCTGGGCGAAGACGCCCAACCCGGCGGCGGCCGGCTGGTCTACATCGGAAAGCCCAGCGCCGGCGGCGCCACCGAGCGCGAGCAGTCCGCACTCACCGAGGACAGCCACACCCAGTGGACCCAGAGCGTCCGCGACGCGGCCGCCGCCACCGCCGGACCGCACTTCGTCGCCCGGGTCAACGACGGCTGCTCGCACTGCCCGATGCGGCCGTCCTGCCCCGCCCACACCGCACCCCGCACGGAGGACGGGGCCCCGCCCGGGCCGCTGGTCGTCATCGCCGGGGCCGGGGCCGGCAAGACCGAGACCATGGCCGCGCGCGTGGTGTGGTTGGTGGCCAACGGATTCGCCGATCCCGGCCAAGTGCTGGGCCTGACCTTCACCCGGAAGGCAGCCGGGCAGCTGCTGCGCCGGGTGCGGTCCCGGCTGGCCAGGCTGGCCGGCCACCTGGGTGCGCCAGCCGCCGTCGGCACCCCGACCGTCAGCACCTACCACGCGTTCGCGGGCACGCTGCTGCGCGAGTACGGACTGCTGCTGCCGGTCGAGCCCGACGCCCGGCTGCTCAGCGAAACCGAGATGTGGCAGCTGGCCTACGACGTGGTCCGCTCCCATCCCGGACCGCTGGACACCGACAAGGACCCGGCGCGCGTCACCGAGATGGTGCTGCGGCTCGCCGGTGAACTGGCCGAGCACCTGGTCGACACCGAGCAACTCCGCGACACCCACGTCGAACTGGAACGCCTGGTGCACACCCTGCCCGCCGGCCGCTACCAGCGCGACCGCGGACCCAGCCAGTTCCTGCTCGGCATGCTGGCCACCCAGACCGAGCGTGCCGCCCTGGTGCCGCTGATCGACGCCGTCCATCGCCGGATGCGGGCCGAAAAGGTGATGGACTTTGGGTCCCAGATGTCGGCGGCGGCCCGGTTGGCCGCCGCCTGCCCACAGGTCGGAGCCGAACTGCGCAGCCGTTACCGGGTGGTCCTGCTCGACGAGTACCAGGACACCGGCCACGCCCAGCGGATCGCGCTGTCCTCATTGTTCGGCGGGGGAGCCGACGACGGCCTGGCCCTGACCGCGGTCGGCGACCCGATCCAGTCCATCTACGGCTGGCGCGGGGCGTCGGCCACCAACCTGCCGCGGTTCACCACCGACTTCCCGCTCTCGGACGGCAGCCCGGCCCCGACGCTGGAGTTGCGCACCAGTTGGCGTAATCCGCCGACCACCCTGCACGTCGCCAACGAGGTATCCGCCGAAGCCCGTCGCCGGTCGGTGGCGGTGCGCCCGCTGCAATCCCGCCCCGGTGCGGAGCCGGGCACCGTCACCTGCGCGCTGCTCACCGACGTCGCCACCGAACGGGACTGGGTGGCCGACCACATCGCGCGGCGCTACACGCAGGCCGCCGAGCAGGGCGGCCCGCCGCCGACCGCCGCAGTGCTGGTGCGGCGCAACGCCGATGCCGGCCCGATGGCCGAGGCGCTGACCGCGCGCGGGGTTCCGGTCGAGGTGGTCGGACTGGCCGGCCTGCTGTCCATCCCGGAGGTCGCGGACGTGGTGGCGATGCTGCGGCTGGTCGCTGACCCGGCAGCCGGTGGGGCGGCCATGCGGGTGCTGACCGGTCCACGCTGGCGGCTGGGCGCCCACGACGTCGCCGCGCTGTGGCGTCGCGCCGTCCTCCTCGGCGGGCAGCGGGCCGCGGCAGCCGGCCTGGAGCAGATCATCGCCGCCACCGCACCCGACGCCGATGACGCCAGCCTGGCCGACGCGCTGGCCGATCCCGGCCCGGCGGGCGCCTACTCCGAAGAGGGGTATCGGCGGATCACCGAACTGGCCGACGAATTGGCCCGGCTGCGAACACTATTGAGCCATCCGGTCACCGAACTGGTCGCCGAGGTGCGCCGCACCCTCGGGGTGGATGTCGAGGCCCGCGCGGCCCGGCCGGTGGCCGCAGGCTGGACCGGTGCTGAGCATCTGGACCGGTTCGCCGACGTCGTCGCCGACTACACCCAGCGGCCCGGTATCGGCATCGAGGACCTGCTGGCCTACCTCGACGCTGCGATGACGATCGAGAACGGTTTGGCGCCCGCGGAGGTCAGCGTCGCCACTGACCGGGTGCAGATCCTCACCGTCCATGCCGCCAAGGGATTGGAATGGCAGGTGGTGGCCGTCCCGCACCTGTCGGCCCGGGTGTTCCCGTCCACCGCGTCCAAGCGGACCTGGCTGTCCGACCCCTCCGACCTGCCGCCGCTGCTACGCGGCGACCGCGCCCACGAAGGGCTGCACGGGGTGCCGGTGCTGGACACCGCCACGGTCGCCGACCGAAAAGGGCTGTCCGACAGCATCATTGCCCACCGCGATCAACTGGGTCAGCGTCGCATCGACGAGGAACGCCGGCTGCTGTACGTCGCGATCACCCGCGCCGAGGACACCCTGCTGCTGACCGGTCATCACTGGGGGCTCACCGGGTCCACGCCGCGCGGGCCGTCGGACTTCCTCGTCGAGATCAAGGAGATCATCGACGCCGCCGCCGAGGCCGGCCAGCCGTGCGGCGAGGTCGAGCACTGGGCGCCCGAACCCGCCGACGGTGAACCAAACCCGTTGCAGGGCATCACCCGCGAAGCGGTCTGGCCCGCCGACCCGCTGGGTCGCACCCGACGTGACGTCGAGCGGGGGGCGGCGCTGGTGCAGGCCGCCCTGGCCGGCGGGCTGCCCGAGCACACCGACACCGACCCCGAGGGCTGGGCCGCCGACGTCGACGCACTGCTGGCCGAACGCGCCCGCACCGCCGAGCCGCCGGCGCCCGCCCTGCCCGGTCAGCTGTCGGTCAGCGCGCTGGTCGAACTCGACCGCGACCCGGTGGGGGCGGCCCGGCGGCTGACCCGCCGGCTGCCGTCCCGACCGGATCCGCACGCCATCCTGGGTACCGCCTTCCATGAATGGGTGCAGCGGTTCTACGGCGCCGAGCGGCTCTTCGACCTCGACGACCTGCCCGGCGCGGTCGACGACGGGCCCAGCCAGACTGCTGAACTGGCCGCGCTGCAGGACAGGTTCACTGCTTCCCCGTGGGCGCTGCGCACCCCGGTGGACGTCGAAGTGCCCTTCGAGATGGCCATCGGCGACACCGTGATCCGCGGCCGCATCGACGCCGTCTTCGCGGACCCGGACGGCAGCGTCACCGTGGTCGACTGGAAGACCGGCGAACCGCCCGCCGACGAGCAGGCCCGCAAGCACGCCGCCATCCAGCTCGCGGTCTACCGCCTGGCCTGGGCAGCCCTGACCGGCCAGCCGGAATCCTGCGTGCGCGCGGCCTTCCACTACGTGCGCTCGGGAAAGACCGTCATGCCCGAAAACCTCGCCGGGGCAGACGAATTGGTGGAACTGCTCGCCGCGGCTAGTAGCGGGGAGCGTTGCGCCTGATCGCCAGCGCCTGGGTGATCATCGGCACCTGGAACGGCAGTCGGGCCAGCGCGGCCAGCTTCATCGGCAGCGGCTTGTCCCACCACAGCCGCACCATGTTGATGTTGGCCGGGAACACCGC
This sequence comes from Mycobacterium sp. M26, assembly GCF_001494595.1. Classification (GTDB taxonomy): domain Bacteria; phylum Actinomycetota; class Actinomycetes; order Mycobacteriales; family Mycobacteriaceae; genus Mycobacterium. The sequence continues at coordinate 3,727,019 of NZ_LN929908.1, read as the reverse complement.
CAGATACAGCGCGACCGCCGCCAGCGCTCCGGCCCGACGGGTCCGCGGCACCAGCAGCATGGCGCCCACACCGACTTCGGCGACACCGGAGGCATAGGTGTAGAACCGGGGATCGCCCGGCAGTTCGGCGGGCACGATCGTGTCGAACGGCTTGGGCGCGGCGAAGTGGCCGAGGCCGATCGCGATCAGCATCGCCGCCGTGCGGTAGGCGGGCAGCTGGCTGTTGGTGCGTGCGGGTTCCGGTGTCGTCGTCGGCATGGGTACATAATGCTCATGTGGTGGTAGCCGGGCGCAAGGTGATGGAGTCGCGTGGCCAAAGGTAGATTGCGGCGCAGGCTCGAAGCGATCGACGAGAATCTGGCCGCCAAACCGGACAGTGCGCTCGTCGACTACCTGCACATCCCCGAGAAGTTCGTCAGCCCCGGACGGCGCATCGCGCGGCGCCTGCTCTACGCGTTCGGCGCCCTGTTCGCCGCCGTCCTCATCGTCTACCTCGACCGCGACGGCTACCGCGACGTCCGCGACGACCCGCTGACGTTCCTGGACTGCTTCTACTACGCCACGGTGTCACTGTCGACCACCGGCTACGGCGACATCACGCCCTATACCGAGACGGCCCGACTGGTTAACGTCCTGGTCATCACGCCGCTGCGGGTGGCATTCCTGATCGTGTTGGTCGGTACCACCGTGGAAACGCTGACCACGGCGTCGCGGCAGGCTCTCAAGATCCAGCGTTGGAGGAACAGCGTGCGTAACCACACCGTCGTCATCGGCTACGGCACGAAGGGCAGAACCGCGGTGGCCGCGATGATCGGCGACGGCGCCGCGCCCGCCGACATCGTCGTCGTCGACACCGACCAGACCTCACTGGACCGAGCCAACTCGGCCGGTCTCGTCACGGTGCGCGGAGACGCCAACAAATCCGATGTGCTGCGGCTGGCCGGCGCCCAGCACGCGCACTCCATCATCGTGGCCACCAACAGCGATCCCACCGCGGTGCTCGTCACGCTCACTGCGCGGGAACTGGCGCCCAAGGCCAAGATCATCGCCTCGGTGCGCGAGGCCGAGAATCAGCACCTGCTGCGCCAATCCGGGGCGGACTCGGTGGTGGTGTCCTCGGAGACCGCCGGGCGCCTGCTGGGCATCGCCACCAGCACACCCAGCGTTGTCGAGATCATCGAAGACCTGCTGACCCCGGACGCCGGATTCGCCATCGCCGAGCGGGAGGTCGAACCCAAGGAGGTCGGTGGCTCGCCGCGGCACCTGCCCGACATCGTGCTCGGCGTGGTCCGCGACGGAAAGCTGCTGCGGGTCGACGACCCCAACGCAGACGCCCTCGAGAGCACCGACCGCCTGCTCTACGTCCGCAGCACCGGAGAGTGAGCCGGTGACCTTCACCCTGCGCAACATCCCCCTGCTCTCACGCGTCGGTGCCGACCGTGCCGACGCGCTGCGCACCGATCTCGACGCCGCGATCGCCGGCTGGGCCGACGCCCTGCTGCTGCGCGTCGACAACCGCAACCAGGTCCTGATCGCCGACGGCAGCGTGGTGCTCGGCGCCGCCACCGAGGTCGGTGACACCCCTCCGGCCGACGCGGTGTTCCTCGGCCGGGTGGCCGACGGCCGTCACGTGTGGGCGGTGCGCTCGACGCTGCAGGCGCCCGACGGTGTGCAGGCCGAGGTGCTGGATCTGCGCCGCGCCGGGCACGTCTTCGATGACGTCAGCGCCCAATTGGTGGCCTCGGCCACCGCGCTGCTCAACTGGCACGACCAGGCCCGGTTCAGCGCGCTCGACGGCTCGCCGACCAAGCTGGCCAAGGCCGGCTGGTCGCGGGTGAACATGCTCACCGGGAATGAGGAGTTCCCGCGCATCGACCCGGCCATCATCGTGCTGGTGCACGACGGGCACGACCGCGCAGTGCTGGCCCGCCAGACGGTGTGGCCGCCGCGGCTATTCTCCTTGATCGCCGGTTTCGTCGAGGCCGGTGAGTCCTTCGAGTCGTGCGTGGTGCGCGAGGTCGCCGAGGAGATCGGCCTGACCGTGCGCGACCCGCACTACCTGGGCAGCCAGCCGTGGCCGTTCCCGCGCTCGCTGATGGTGGGCTTCCATGCCATCGGCGACCCCGAGCAGGAGTTCACCTTCCACGACGGCGAGATCGCCGAGGCGGCCTGGTTCACCCGCGCCGAAGTCCGCGAGGCACTGGATCAGGGCGACTGGAGCAGCGATTCACAGTCGCGGCTGCTGCTGCCCGGCTCGATCTCGATCGCCCGCGAGATCATCGAGTCCTGGGCCCACGCCTAACTTTCGCCGAAACCGACACATGGGCGCGAAAAGTCGAGTGGATCGCGCCAATTCGTCGATCTCGGCGCGGGCTAGGACGCCAGCTTGGCCTGAACCTCTTTGAGGCTCGGGTTGGTCAGCGCCGAACCGTCGGCGAACTTCACCGTCGGCACGGTCTGGTTGCCGTTGTTGACCGACATCACGTACTGGGCGGCGGCGGGATCCACCTCGATGTCGACCTCGGTGTAGGGGATCCCCGCCGATTTCAGCGCCGTCTTGAGACGACGGCAGTACCCGCACCACACCGTGGTGTACATCGTGAGCTGGGAATCGCTGGCACTCATAAGTGCATCAACCTAGCCGAGGCCCCGTTCATGCCCGCAACCGGCGCGGCGCTCACCGGGAAATGTCGGCGGCCCCTGACAAGATGGACGCCATGCCGGTGACCACAGACCTTCTGGCCGGCCTGGACGAGGAGCAGCGCGAAGCCGTGCTGGCCGCGCGTGGGCCGCTGTGCGTGCTGGCGGGCGCGGGCACCGGCAAGACCCGCACCATCACCCACCGCATCGGGCATCTGGTGTCCAACGGTCACGTCGCGGCCGGGCAGGTGCTGGCGGTGACGTTCACCTCCCGGGCCGCCGGGGAGATGCGGGCCCGGCTGCGCGCCATGGACGCCGCGGGTGGCTCCGGTGCCCCGGTGGGTTCGGTGCAGGCGCTGACGTTCCACGCCGCCGCCCGCCGTCAGCTCCAGTACTTCTGGCCTCGGGTCGTGGGGGATACCGGCTGGCAGCTGCTGGACTCCAAGTTCGCCGTCGTCGCGCAGGCCGCGAACCGCTCCAAACTTCAGGTCAGCACCGACAATGTCCGCGATCTGGCCGGTGAGATCGAATGGGCCAAAGCCTCCCTGATCAGCCCGGAGGCCTACGCCGCCGAGGTGGCCAGGAATGGCCGCGATATCCCGCTGGAAGCCCAGAAGGTGGCGATGGTCTATGCCGCCTACGAGAAGCTGAAAGCCAACCGCGACGGTATCGCCCTGCTGGACTTCGACGACCTGCTGCTGCACACCGCCGGTGCCATCGAGAACGACCCGGCGGTCGCCGAGGAGTTCCGGGACCGCTACCGCTGTTTCGTGGTCGACGAGTACCAGGACGTCACCCCGCTGCAGCAGCGGGTGCTCTCGGCGTGGCTGGGCAACCGCGACGACCTGACCGTCGTCGGCGACGCGAACCAGACCATCTACTCGTTCACCGGGGCTTCCCCGCGCTACCTGCTCGACTTCTCCCGACGTTTTCCGGAGGCCACCGTCGTTCGCCTGGAACGGGACTACCGCTCCACACCGCAGGTGGTGTCACTGGCCAACCGCGTCATCGCCGCGGCCCGCGGCCGGATGGCCGGCAGCAAGCTGCACCTCGTCGGCCAGCGTGATCCCGGCCCGTCACCGACCTTCCACGAATATCCCGACGAGGTCGCCGAGGCTACTGCGGTGGCGCGCTCCATCAAGCAGCTCATCGAATCCGGCACTGCCGCAGCCGAAATCGCGGTCCTCTACCGCATCAACGCCCAATCGGAGGTGTACGAGGAGGCGTTGACCGAGGCCGGTATCCCGTTCCAGGTGCGCGGCGGCGAAGGGTTCTTCAGCCGCCAGGAGATCCGTCAGTCGCTGGTGGCATTGCAGCGCGCGGCCGACCGTGACGTCGACGGAGAGCTGCCCGAGATCGTCCGCGCCGTGCTGGAACCACTCGGGCTGACCGCCGAACCCCCGCCGGGCACCAAGGCCCGCGAACGGTGGGAAGCGTTGGCGGCGTTGGCCGAACTGGTCGACGAGGAGGTCGCGACCCGCCCGACTCTCGACCTGCCCGGTCTGGTCGCCGAGTTGCGGCTGCGTGCCGACGCCCGCCACCCACCGACGGTTCAGGGCGTCACGCTGGCCTCGCTGCACGCCGCCAAAGGCCTGGAGTGGGACGCGGTGTACCTGGTTGGCCTGGCCGACGGCACCCTGCCGATCAGCCACGCGCTGGCCCACGGTCCCGATAGTGAGGCCGTCGAGGAAGAGCGCCGGCTGTTGTACGTCGGAATCACCCGTGCGCGAGTGCATTTGGAGCTCAGCTGGGCGCTGGCCCGCACCCCGGGCGGCAGGCAGGGCCGGCGCCCGTCGCGGTTCCTCAACGGCATCGCCCCGCAGACCCAGGCCGAGCCCACACCGAACAAGCCGCGCCGGCAGCGTGGCGCGACACCCCGCTGCCGGGTGTGCAACGCCGCGCTCACCACCCCACCGGCGATCATGTTGCGCCGCTGCGAAACCTGCTCGGTGGATATCGACGACGAGTTACTGACCCAGCTCAAGGACTGGCGGCTGCGGACCGCCAAAGAGCTGAAAGTGCCTGCCTACGTGGTCTTCACCGACAACACCCTGATCGCCATCGCCGAGTCACTGCCTACCGACGACGCCGCGCTGGTGGCGATTCCGGGCATCGGTGCGCGCAAGCTCGAGCAGTTCGGGGCCGACGTGCTCGATCTGGTGCGCGCCCGCCAGTAGACCTCAGGGGTGGCCGGGGCCGAAGTTCACCGTCCTGGTGGTGGAGTTGGTTCCGTTGTCGGCGACGCCGGGAGTGCCGCCGCCGGTGTAGCTGTTGACGTCGCCGACGCCGAGGCTGGCGGTACCGCCCGGGTTGGAGACCGACGCGCCGCCGGTGTAGCTGGACGCGTCACCCACGCCGAGCGAGGCGCCCGCGCAGGTGGTGGACGGGAAGGCCCCGGCATACGGCGAGGACTCTCCGCACGGGCTGTTCGACGTCGAGCCGCCGGTGTAGCTGGTGGCATCGCCCACGCCGGCAGTCGGCCCGAAGCCCGCTCCGGTCACCGCTCCCGATTCGCCATCGGCCCAGGCTGTCGCGCTGGGAACGACACCGAGCGAGATGGTCGCGAGCGCGACGGCCATCGCACCGGCCCTGATCGTTTGCGTTCTGTTCACTATTGAGCCCCCTCTCGTTCACCTAATGTTCACCAGGCTACGCGCGAGGAGGGCACGTCGAGGGAAGAACGACGTGACTAGGGGAGTTGCGGGGTCAGGCCTTCACCAGTTTCGGTGGCTGCCAGGTGCCGTTGAGCGCATCCGGCTTGGGCCAGTACAGCCGCAGGATCGCCGAGAACGGTCCGGCCGGGGCGGGCAGCCAGTTGGCTTCCTTCTCCGGACCCGGCGACTGGTTCTGCAGGTACAGCGTCAGGCTGCCGTCCGGATTCTTGACCAGGTTGGGCAGCATGGGGGAGTTGATCAGATACCGGTTGATCGGGTTCTCCACCAGCAGGCTTTCCGGCATCTTGTACATCGTCAGCGACCAGAACGCGTTGACCGGCGGCAGCTGGCCGGCCGGGAAGGTCAGCGTGTAGTTGTTGGCGCCGGTCAGCGGCTGCCCGTCGGCGTCGGTGCTGTAGTTGGGGTACATCGCCTCGGCCTTGGTGTTGCCGAAGATGCCCAGCACCGCCCCGGCCATCCGGTACAGGTAGTTGTCCTTCAATTCCTCCTTGGAACCGAACAGGTCACCGGAGGTCACCTGCCCGGTTTCCAGCTTGTCCTTCTTGAAGGTGTTCAGTTCGGTCCAGGCGTCAGCCATCCCGTCGGTGATCGCCGTGCGCATCTCCGGGGTCAGCGTGTCGGCGTTGAACGTGCCGTCCGATCCGATGCCGATGGTGGCGAACCGGTCGCGAATCTCCTTCTCCGACGGCAACACCGGCGCGTAGCGCAGGGTGAAGTTCAGCAACTCGAAGAACTTCGGCGAGGTCTTCTCCTCATCCGGGCTCAGCGGCACCGGGAAGTTGACCGGCGCAGCGGCCGGCGGCGCGGGCTGGTTGAGGAAGGCCGACAACGGCTGCACCGTGTAGCCGGCCTGGATGTTTTTGACGTTCTCGAGGTCGTCGGGACCGAACAGCTGGGTGCGGTAGATGCCCAGCGCGAAGTCGGTGTCGGAGCGGATCACCTCGTTGATGCCCTCGGGCTTGTCGCCCTTCCAGCCCGGCCCGGCCAGCAGGTACTTGCCGCCACTGTTGCCGGTGGTGCGGCTGCCGACGTAAGCGAAGTTGTAGGTGTAGGCGTCGACGAACTGCACCGAGAAGTACCGGTCCTGGCCGATCGGCGGGATGGTCAGTACCAGCGGCTCCGCCCGCAGATCAGCGCCGAGCATCGAGTACGGGGTGTCGGAGTTCGGGGTCTGCACCGCGGTGTCGGCCGGGGTATAGACCCGGGCAATGCTGTGCACCTGGTTCCAGTCGCCCTTGTACTCCGGGCTGTGCGAGTCGACGAAGTAGGAGTACTGGATGCGGTAGCTGTCGACCATCGGGAAGCCGTAGATGTAGGCCTCTTTGGCGATGGCGCGGGCCTGCTCGGGGGTGACGGCGCCAGAGGCGGCGGTGGAACTGGGCGGGGCTGACGAACTCGTCGTCTCCTTGGCCTTGTTGGCCCCGCCGCATCCGGCGGTCAGGGCAACGAGCAGGACGGCGGCAAGTACGGCGCGACACTTCACCGAACAAGGATGCGGTATCCGCATCCTTGTTCGGTGGATTTCATCAGCCGGGTCCGTAATTTCCGGTGCGTGTCGTCGAGTTGGTGCCATTGTTCGTGGTTCCCGGGGTGCCGCCGCCGGTGTAGCTGTTGACGTCGCCGACGCCCTGGGTCGCCGTGCCGCCCGGGTGATTGGCCGTCGAACCGCCGGTGTAGCTCGACGGCCCACCGACGCCCAGCGTCGCGCCGCAGTGGCGCTGGCACAAGCTGTTCGACGTCGAACCGCCGCTGTAGCTGGACGGGCCCCCGACGCCGAGGGTGGGTCCGCCGCCAGCACCGGCGATCGCGCCCGATTCGATCTCGACCGGCGGGCTCCACCCCGCACCGGTCTTGTGGCCGTCCGCCAAGGCGACGGGCGAGGAAATCAGGGCGACCGCCGCGGACAACGCGGTAGCCCCGAGCACCCGGACGAACGGAGTCGTCGTGCGAAAAGCGCTCTGCTTGAGGTCATTTCGTGCTGTCTGTTCCATACCTCAAGCGTGACGGCGGAATTCGCCCGGGTCACGGGACTCATAGAGCACTCACATGTGTGAGTGCTCTAGCGCAGAACTACAGTGCGGCGAGCGCGGCGTCGTAGTTCGGCTCCTGGCCGATCTCCGGCACCAGTTCGGTGTAGGTCACGGTGCCGTCGGCGCCGACCACCACCACGGCGCGGCCCAGCAGGCCGGCCATCGGGCCGTCGGTGATGGTGATGCCGTAGTCCTCACCGAAGCTGCTGCGGAACGCCGATGCGGAGACGACGTTCTCGATGCCCTCGGCACCGCAGAACCGCTTGAGCGCGAAGGGCAGGTCCTTGGACACGTTGACCACCGCGACACCACTGGCGGCGGCGCGCTCGTTGAAGGTCCGCACGCTGGTGGCGCACACCGGGGTATCGACCGACGGGAAGATGTTGAGCACGACGGCCTTACCGCTGTACTGCCCGCTCTCGACGGCGCCGAGGTCGGTTCCGGCCAGGCTGAACTCGGGAGCGGCAGCGCCGACGGCGGGCAGCTCACCAACGGTGTTGATCGGGTTTCCACGCAGGGTTATCTGTGCCATGGGCATTAGTTTGTCAGCTTCGCGGCGCGCGTGGTTGTTCGGGTGACCAAATCGTAAAACCGCAGGTCAGAAAATCGCTTGTGGCGAAATCGTGTTAAGGTCTACCCTCGAAACATCTGCGTTCCGACCGATGGCTCGCAGGCACCGTGATGAGAGAGGAGGGTCCGACGATGAACACCTACACCGGTTCTTGCGGCGTAGCGGGTATGGCGCATCGCACGTGGACCTTCCACGCCATTACGGCTGCCCACGCCGCCGCTGCCCAGCGCAAGCGTCGCGCCAACGCCGCCCCGACCATCGCGTCCGTGGACAGGAGCTTCATCTAGGAAAGCTCCCAGACACAGCCACTGGCCACGGACCCGAAGTCACAGGATCCGTGGCCATAGTTTTTCCACACACTCCCTGGCCGGATCCGAAGAAGAGATACGAAAAGACGACCAGGAAGCAGGTGAACGGACATGTCGACACTGACAGTCCGGAAGGAACAACTGCCGGTGTTGCCGTGCCACGTCGGGGATCCCGACCTGTGGTTCGCTGAGAGCCCCGTGGACCTGGAGCGCGCCAAGGTGCTCTGCGGGGATTGTCCGATCCGGCGGCAGTGCCTTGCTGCCGCGCTGGATCGTGGTGAGCCGTGGGGTGTTTGGGGTGGCGAGATCATCGAGCGCGGCACCGTCGTGGCGCGCAAGCGCCCGCGGGGACGCCCCCGCAAGGATGTGATCGCGGCCTAGGCAGTCGCTGACCCGGACCCGCCTGCCCGGCGGGTTCGGGTCAGAACCCGGGGACCAGTTGCTCGGTGAGCTCTTTGGTCGGTATGTGCGCGTCGAGCTGGGCCGAGATCGCCGTGACCGAGGCGATCACCCGCAGCGGGATCGCCAGCTTGGCCGGCAGGTCCATCGCCCGCGCGGTCTTGATCTGCTCGGCCGACACCGACATGTTGGCCGCCGCCATCTTCTGCAGCCAGCGCCGGGTGTAGTGGAAGACGTCGACCTCCATCGGTTCGACGTACTGGCGCAGCATGTCGTCGATTTCCTTGGCCGAAACCTGCTCACCCTTCTGGATGAAGCCGACCTTCTCCATCGTGGGCAGCAGTTCCTCGTAGTTGCGCTCCCGCGCCAGCCGGATGATCTGGCCGAGTTCGACCGGGATGCCGTCGGGCAGCGGGGCCACCGCGCCGAAGTCGATAACCGCCATCCGGCCGTCGTCGAGCAGCATGAAATTGCCCGGGTGGGCGTCGCCGTGCATCATCCCGACCCGGGCCGGCGCGCCGAGCGTCAGCTCGAGAAGCCTTGTGCCACAGAGGTCGCGCTGATCGACGGTGCCCGAGCGAATGATCTGGGCCATCGGCACACCCTCGACCCATTCGGTGATCATCACCTTGGGTGCGCTGGCCACTACATGCGGAATGATGAAATGCGGGTCGCCGTCGTAGGCCTTGGCGAACGCCCGCTGGTTCTCGGCTTCCAGGCGGTAGTCTAGCTCCATCTCGGTGCGTTCGATGAGTTCGTCGACCACGCCTTGGACGTCGGCGCCGGGGGAGAGCTGCTTGAACACGCTGACCATGCGCTGCATGGTCTTCAGGTCGGCGCGCAGGGCCTCGTCGGCACCCGGGTACTGAATCTTGACGGCGACGTCGCGGCCGTCGTGCCACACCGCCCGGTGCACCTGCCCGATGCTGGCCGAGGCCACCGGCTTGTCGTCGAACGAGGTGAACCGTTCGCGCCACTTGGTACCGAGCTGGCCGTCCAGGACGCGGTGCACCTTGGCCGCCGGCAACGGCGGGGCGTCCTTCTGCAGCTTGGTCAGCGCCTCGCGGTAGGGCTCGCCGAATTGTTCGGGGACGGCGGCCTCCATCACCGACAGCGCCTGACCCACCTTCATGGCGCCGCCCTTGAGCTCACCGAGAACGGTGAACAGCTGGTTGGCCGCCTTCTCCATGAGTTCGGCGTTGACCTCGTCCTTGGACTTGCCGGTTAGCCGTTTTCCGAAGCCCAGGGCGGCCCTGCCCGCAAAGCCGACCGGGATGCTGGCCAGCTTGGCGTTGCGGGCGGCGCGGCCGCGCTTGATGTCTGCCACCACACCATCATCCCCGACGACGCAACGCTGGCAACCACCGATGTCAGCATTGGCAGCGCGGATGCCGTGACCAGCGACGAGCCGAGATGGTGTTCTTGCTCACGTCGACTTCCAGGGTGGTGTTCAGGGTGGCGGGTGGCTCGCCGGCCGGCTCGGCGCCGCGCACCGCGGTGATGATCCGCTGCAACTGACCCAGCGCGACGGCCGCGGTGGCCAGCACAGTGGGGTGGTCGGCGGTACCGGTCACATCGCGAAGCTGGGCGGCTACCGCCGGCCAGGCCGCATCCCGGTCGGCGCGGTGCAGATCGGCGCACCCCAAACAGCTGGTGACACCGGGAATCACCAGCGGTCCCACCAGGCCGGCGCCGTCGCGCACCCGCACCGGCAGGTGCGGCACCCCGATCGCGTGCAGGTCGCGCACCAGCCGCGGGTCGGCGACCAGGTAGTCGGCCAGTACCACCATGTCCACCCCGGCCGCCGAGACGACGGCGTTGGCGTGGCTGCTCTGCGCCACCCGGGCACCGGAACATCGCAGTGCGTCGACGAGGACTTCGGACAGCGGGCCGCAGCCGTGCACCCGGATCGACAGGGCGCGGGGTGCCGGGCGCCGGGTGCGGTGCCGGACCACCCCGGCGCTCACCAGGGCGTCGAGCAGGTCATCGAGGGCGGCGGTGTCACGCAGTCCGTGGGTGCCGGCCAGCTGCTGCACGGCGCCGAGGTCCAGCGGTATCTGCAGGCCGCGCAGCAGTGCGGCCAGGTCGGTCGAACTCACGCCGTCGGGTGGGCGAACCAGAACCGCGCGCCGGGGATCCCAGCCGATCTGGACTGCGCCGTCGGGTCGCAGCAATACCGGCATCGCCGGGTCGAGCGCATAGAGCCGGCCCACGCAGCGAGGATCGCACCTCGCGGGCGACGGGCCGATCAGCTATCCACAGACCCGTCGTCGCCGTCTTTCTTGTTCTCGGCCTGCTCGTCGAGCTTCTGGAACTCCGCGATCGCCGCGTCGATGTCCAGCCCGCTGGTATCGCCGCCGATGACACGGTCGATGAAGCCGGCCGGCTCGTCAAGGTCCTCAGAGCTGGGCAGCAGGTCGGGGTGATTCCACACCCCGTCGCGGGCGTCGATCCCGGCGGCCTGGGTCAGCCGCTCCCACAGCTCGGCGGCCTCGCGCATCTTGCGGGGCCGCAGTTCCAGCCCGACCAGGGTGGCGAAGGTCTGCTCGGCGGGGCCGCCGGTGGCCCGGCGGCGGCGCAGCATCTCGGAGAGCGCCACGGTGCCCGGGATGCGGTCGCCCAGGGCGTCGCTGACCACGGTCTGCACCCAGCCCTCGATGAGGGCCAGCATCGTTTCCAGGCGCTCCAGGGCGGCGGTCTGCTCGGGGGTGGCCTTGGGCTCGAACATGCCCTGGCTGAGCAGCTGTTCCATGGCGGCCGGATCGGTCAGCGAGGCCGGATTGAAGCCCTGCGCCAGCTCCTCGATGCCGCTCATGTCGATCTTCATGCCCTTGGCGTAGGACTCGACGGCGTTGAGCAGCTGGCTGGAGAGCCACGGCACGTGGCTGAACAGCCGGTGGTGGGCGGCTTCGCGGGCGGCTAGGAAGGTCATGACCTCACTGCGCGGCTGCTCGAGGCCTTCGGAGAGGGCTTCGATGGCTTCGGGCATCAGCGCGGCGACACCCTTGGGTCCCAGCGGCAGACCGATGTCGGTGGACGTCAGCACCTCGCGGGACAGCTTGCCCAGCGCCTGGCCCAGCTGCGAGCCGAACGCCATGCCGCCCATCTGGGTCATCATCGCCATCAGCGGCCCGGCGATGGCCTTGGCTTCCTCGGGCAGCGCCGAGACCCACACCGAGGAGATCTGCTCGGCCATCGGATCGCACAGCCGCTTCCAGGTGTCCAGGGTGTTGTCCACCCAGTCGCTGGGGGTCCAGGCCACGGTGCGGGTGGCGCCGGCGGGCAGCGCGGTGGCGCCGTCGAGCCAGGTGTCGGCCAAGTGGACGGCGTCGGCGATGGCCGAGGCGGTGCCCTCCTGGATCGGGGCGACGAAGCCGATCGAGCTGGAGGCGAGCTGGCGGGCCAGGTCGTAGTTCACCGGTCCGGAGGATCCGCCGGCCATCGCGGTGCCGGCACCGCTGAACATCTGGCCCAGCCGGGTGAAGATCTGGCCGAGGTCGGACGGATTGAAATCGCCGCCGCCGAACCCGAACGGGTCGTTGCCGGCGGAGTCGCGGTCCTTCTTCGGCTTGTCCCGGTTGGGGTCGTCGCCGGTGGAGAAGCCAAAGGGCAGGTCAGCCATATGTCAACCGTACTCACCTGGCGGGTTTGGTGGCGAACCGGCGATCACGCTGTCAGTGAACCCGCGGGATCCTTTCCCCGGGTCGCTTCACTCCTGTCCGGCGGAACTACTCTTGGCGGCGTGAACAGGCGGATTCTGACGCTGATGGCTGCGCTGGTGCCGATCGTGGTCTTCGGTGTGCTGCTGGCGGTGGTGACGGTGCCGTACGTGTCGCTGGGACCGGGTCCGACGTTCAACACCCTCGGCGAGGTCGACGGCAAGCAGGTCGTCGACATCGAAGGCACCACGACGCATCCCACCTCGGGTCACCTGAACATGACGACGGTGGCCCAGCGCGACGGCCTGACGCTCGGACAGGCGCTGACCCTGTGGGTGTCGGGCCGAGAGCAGCTGGTGCCGCGTGATCTGGTGTTCCCGCCGGACAAGTCCCGCGAGGACGTCGAGAAGTCGCAGAACGCCGACTTCAAGCAGTCCGAGTTCAGCGCCGAGTACGCCGCCCTGGGCTACCTGAAGTACCCGGAGGCGGTGCGGGTGGAGAAGGTCAACGACCCCGGCCCGTCGGCGGGAAAGCTACAGGTCGGTGACGCCATCGACGCGGTCAACGGCACCAAGGTGTCCGACGTGAAAGCGTTCACCGCGCTGCTGAAGGCCACCAAGCCCGGCGACGAGATCGTCATCGATTACCGCCGCAAGAACGCCCCGCCCGGCAGCGCCAAGATCACCCTGGGCAAGAACGAGGACCGCGACTACGGCTACCTCGGGGTGGCCGTCCTGGACGCGCCGTGGGCGCCGTTCACTATCGACTTCAACCTGGCCAACATCGGCGGCCCGTCGGCCGGGCTGATGTTCAGCCTGGCGGTGATCGACAAGCTGACCACCGGTGACCTCAACGGCTCGAAGTTCATCGCCGGCACCGGCACCATCAGTGAGGACGGCAAGGTCGGCCCGATCGGCGGCATCACGCACAAGATGATGGCCGCCCAGGAGGCCGGGGCCACGGTGTTCCTGGTGCCCGCCGACAACTGCGACGAGGCCAGGGGCATGCGCGATGACTCGATGGAGCTGGTGAAGGTCGACACCCTGAGCGGGGCGGTGGACTCACTCAAGACGCTGACCTCCGGCGGACGCCCGCCGAGCTGCTGATCTCGCCGCCAACCGGTTGTGCGGCGGCGATGCGTAGAGTTGGGTCCGTACTTCTCCCGACAGCGCATGACCCGCTGCCCGAGACGAAACAGGAGCCTGACAGGTGAGTATGCGGCCGGCTGCCAGGATGCCGAAGCTGACCCGACGTAGCCGAATCCTCATCGGCGTCGCGCTGGTTGTGGTGGTCCTGCTGTTGGTGGGTCCCAGGCTTATCGACACCTACGTGGACTGGCTGTGGTTCGGCGAACTCGGCTACCGCTCGGTGTTCACCACGGTGCTGGTGACCCGCCTGGTGGTGTTCCTGGTGGCCGGGCTGCTCGTCGGTGCGATCGTGTTCGCCGGCCTGGCGCTGGCCTATCGCACCCGACCGGTGTTCGTGCCGACCACCGGACCCAACGATCCGGTGGCCCGCTACCGCACCGCGGTGATGGCCCGGCTCAAGCTGTTCGGCATCGGGGCGCCCGCGGTGATCGGCGTGCTGGCCGGTGTCGTGGCGCAGAGCTACTGGCCGCGCATCCAGCTCTTCCTGCATGGTGGGGACTTCGGGGTCACCGACCCGCAGTTCGGCAAGGATCTCGGCTTCTACGCCTTCGATCTGCCGTTCTACCGGCTGGTGTTGTCGTTCCTGTTCGCCGCGGTGTTCCTGGCGTTTCTGGCGAATCTGGTCAGCCACTACATCTTCGGCGGTATCCGGCTGGCCGGGCGCGCCGGCGCGCTGAGCCGTCCGGCCCGAATCCAGCTGGTGGCGTTGGTCGGAACGCTGGTGCTGCTCAAGGCCGTCGCGTACTGGTTCGACCGCTACGAGCTGCTCAGCCACACCCGGGTCGGAAAGCCGTTCACTGGTGCGGGCTACACCGACATCAATGCCGTTCTGCCGGCCAAGCTGATCCTGATGGCGATCGCGCTGATCTGCGCGGCGGCGGTGTTCTCCGCGCTGTTCCTGCGTGATCTGCGGATCCCCGCGATCGGTCTGGTGTTGCTGCTGCTGAGCTCGCTGATCGTGGGTGCGGGCTGGCCGATGATCGTCGAGCAGATCAGCGTCAAACCCAATGCGGCGCAGAAGGAAAGCGAATACATCAGCCGCAGCATCACCGCCACCCGGCAGGCGTACGGGCTGACCAACGATTCGGTGACCTACCGCGACTACAGCGGCACCGCGCCGACGACGGCCCAGCAGGTGGCCGCCGACCGCGCGACGACGTCCAACATCCGGGTGCTCGATCCGACGATCATCAGCCCTGCGTTCACCCAGTTCCAGCAGGGCAAGAACTTCTACTACTTCCCGGATCAGCTCTCGATCGACCGCTACGCCGGTCCGGACGGCAACCTGCGCGACTTCGTGGTCGCCGCCCGCGAGCTCAACCCGGACCGGTTGATCGACAACCAGCGCGACTGGATCAACCGGCACACCGTCTACACCCACGGCAACGGCTTCATCGCCTCGCCGGCCAACACGGTGCGCGGAATTGCCAACGACCCCAACCAGAACGGTGGCTACCCGGAGTTCCTGGCCAGCGTTGTCGGGGCCAACGGCAATGTGATCTCGCCCGGGCCGGCCCCGCTGGATCAGCCGCGCATCTACTACGGCCCGGTGATCGCCAACACCGCCGCCGACTACGCGATCGTCGGCAAGAACGGCGCCGACCGCGAGTACGACGTCGAGACCAACACCGAGACCAAGAACTACACCTACACCGGCACCGGCGGTGTGCCGGTGGGCAATTGGCTGGCGCGCACGGTGTTCGCCGCCAAGTTCGCCGAGCGGAACTTCTTGTTCTCCAACGTGATCGGCTCCAATAGCAAGATCCTGTTCAACCGTGATCCCGCGCAGCGGGTGGAGGCGGTGGCGCCGTGGCTGACCACCGATTCGGCGGTGTACCCGGCGATCGTCAACAAGCGGATGGTGTGGATCGTCGACGGCTACACCACGCTGGACAACTACCCGTACTCCGAGCTGACGTCGCTGTCGTCGGCGACGGCGGACTCCAATGAGGTGGCGCTGAACCGGCTGGCACCCGACAAGCAGGTGTCCTACATCCGCAACTCGGTGAAGGCCACCGTCGATGCCTACGACGGCACCGTCACGCTGTACGCGCAGGACGAGAAGGATCCGGTGCTGCAGGCGTGGATGAAGGTGTTCCCGGGCACCATCAAGCCCAAGAGCGACATCACCCCGGATCTGGCGGCGCACCTGCGCTACCCGGAGGACCTGTTCAAGGTGCAGCGCATGCTGCTGGCCAAATACCACGTCGACGACCCGGTGACATTCTTCTCCACCTCGGACTTCTGGGACGTGCCGCTGGATCCGAACCCGACGGCCAGCAGCTACCAGCCGCCGTACTACATTGTGGCCAAAGACATTGCCCGCAATGACAATTCGGCCTCGTTCCAGCTGACCAGTGCGATGAACCGGTTCCGCCGAGACTTCCTGGCGGCCTACATCAGCGCGAGTTCCGATCCGGACACCTACGGCAAGATCACGGTGCTCACCATCCCGGGTCAGGTCAACGGCCCGAAGCTGGCGTTCAACGCGATCAGCACCGACACCGCGGTCAGCCAGGACCTCGGCGTGATCGGCCGCGACAACCAGAACCGGATCCGGTGGGGCAATCTGCTGACGCTGCCGGTGGGCCAGGGGGGCCTGCTGTACGTGGCGCCGGTGTATGCCTCGCCGGGGGCCAGTGACGCCGCGTCGTCCTACCCGCGTCTGATCCGCGTGGCGATGATGTACAACGACAAGGTCGGCTACGGCCCGACGGTCAGTGCCGCCCTGGACGGCATCTTCGGTGCCGGCGCGGGGGCGACGGCCACCGGTCCGGCTCCGGCCTCCGGTCCGGGTGTGCCCGCACCGGGTGCCAAACCGGCGGATACGCCGGCAGGCACACCGCCGCCGGGTGCTGCACCGGAGGTCCCGACGCCGATCGCGGCGGTGCCCGCGCAGCCGGGTGCGCCGACGGCACTGTCACCGGCGAAGGCGGCCGCGCTCAAGGACATCGAGTCGGCGCTGACCGCGGTGCGCGATGCCCAGCAGGGCGGCAACTTCGCCGACTACGGCTCGGCGCTGCAGAAGCTCAACGACGCGATGAACGCCTACGACGCCGCCAAGTAGCGAAGCGAATTGGCGTGACAGACCAAGCCAAGTAGCGGCGCGTGCGTGAACTCGTCGTCCTGGGGACGGCCAGCCAGGTACCCACCCGGTACCGCAACCACAACGGGTACCTGTTGAGGTGGGACGGGGAGGGCCTGCTGTTCGACCCGGGGGAGGGCACCCAGCGCCAGATGCTGCTGGCCGGGGTGGCGCCCACCAGCGTGACGCGGTTGTGCCTCACGCACTTTCACGGCGATCACTGCCTGGGCGTGCCGGGGGTGCTGCAGCGGCTGTCCCTGGATCGCAGCGAGCGCGCGGTGGTGGCGCACTATCCTCACTCGGGGCAGGTGTACTTCGATCGGTTGCGGCATGCTTCGGTGTTCCATGATGCCGTCGAGGTGCACGAAGAACCCATTGCCGGTCAGGGGCCGGTGGCGGTGGGCCGCTTCGGAGTCCTCGAGGCGATGCCCCTGGATCATTCGATCGAGGTGTACGGCTACCGCCTGGTCGAGCCGGACGGGCGGCGGTTCCTGCCGGAGTCGTTGGCCGCCTTGGGTATTGACGGCCCCGACGTGGGTGAGCTGGACCGCACGGGCGCGCTGCGGATCGGTGAGCGGGTGGTGGAGGCCGACGAGGTGAGTCAGGTCAGGCGGGGCCAGCGCTTCGCGTTCGTCATGGACACCCGGTTGTGCGACAACGTGTATGCGTTGGCCGACGGCGTCGACATGCTGGTCATCGAGGCGACTTTCCTCGACGAGGACGCGGCTCTGGCAACCGAATACGGCCATCTGACGGCCCGGCAGGCGGCCCGGGTGGCTCGCGAGTGCGGGGTGCGCCGGCTGGTGCTGACGCACTTCTCGCAGCGCTACCCGAATGCGTCGGAGCGCTACCGGGAGGAGGCGGCCCGCGAGTTCTCCGGTGACACGGTGGTGGCCGAGGACCTCATGCGGGTGGCAGTGCCCAAGCGGCGGCCTTAGTTAGGGCTTGGCGAGGCCGACCCGCAGCGCGATGTCCTGCTTCTGCCCGACGTTGGTGACGAAGTCACGCGCGGCGGGTTCGCCTGGGACGCCGTCGAATTCGATGCGGGCCAGCGCGGCGCCCTCGGTGAACAGCAGCACGGTCACCGACTTGGTGCCATCGGGGGAGGTGCCCGTCACCACCGTGCCGCCGGTGCCCACCGGGGAGGGCTGAGGCTGGCCGCCGGTCAGCGCTGTGCCGAGATTGGCCTGGGCCTCCTGCAGAGCGGACGGAGCGGCGGCCGCGTCGGGCAGGCCAGCGAGCAAGATGTTGACGGCCTTGGTCTGGTCCTGGTTGACCAGCAGCACTTCGGCGCCGGCCTTGGTGTCGGGGTTCGCGGTGGCCGGCTGCGCGGTGTAGGTGTCGGTGGCCGTGGAGATGTCCCGGCCTTCCAGCAGCAGGCGGGTGTAGTCCAGCGGCTGCGCGGCGTTCTTGGGCGGCGCGCTGGTGGTCTTGGTGGTGGAGGGTGTCAGGGGCGCCAGGACGGCCGGAGCGCTGGAGGTGGTGGCTCCCGGGACGCCGGCCTCGTTGTCGCAGGCGGTGGCGATCAGGGCGGTGGCGGCGAGGGTCAGAGCGGCGAGGGTGCGGGTGCGGTGCGTCGTGGTCATGTCTGTATCGAGACTGTCGGGAATCGGCGCAGGTTTCAAATCTCCCTGCTCGTAGGGCTCTGACCAGACGATTTGGTTGCGTTCGATGGCATTGGGTAACGTTGTGTTCACCCGACGCGGGGTGGAGCAGCTCGGTAGCTCGCTGGGCTCATAACCCAGAGGTCGCAGGTTCGAATCCTGTCCCCGCTACTAAATCGAGACAGGCCCCGGAGAATCTCCGGGGCCTGTTTTCGTTGTCGACGTTGTCGCCAACGCCCGACTGACTAGCATCCCCCACCCGTTTGCTGGTATCCATAGGCCAGCAGGTCTGAAGGGGGATGGCATGTCGCTTCAGGTCACCATCGCAGATGTGGCCGCATCGGGAACCGCGGTCACCGGCCACGGCGAAGACCTAGCGGTCAAACACGCCGCCGCAGCGGGCCGCATCGACGCGGCTCAAGCCGGCTGGCAGGGCACCTCGGCAGCCGCCATCAGCGCACTCACCGAGCAGTGGACCGCCACCACCAGCGCGCTGCTGACCCAGCTCAGCGATCACGCCCAGGCACTGCACGCCAGCGCCAACGGTTTCGCCGAGATGGAGCAGCGCCACACCCACGCGCTTGAGCAGCCCGCGCAGACCGCCGCGCAGATCACTCAGTGACCCGGTGTGACCCTGACCGTCCTCGACATCGAACGCTGGAACCCCGGCGACGTCCGCGAGGTCTTCCACGCGGCGACCAGTCGCGCCCAAGCAGCCTTCGACGCCGCTGACGGCTTGGCCAGCCTGCCGGCGTTCGAGACGTGGGGCGGCCACGCCGCCGACGCCGCCCGCGACGCGATCGGCAAGACCCGCAAGGACCTCGACGCCCATGGCACTGAAGCACTGTCCGTAGCCAACGCGGCACGCACCGCCGCCGACGAGATCGAGCACATCAAATCCGAACTGGCCTCCCTCAAGGCCGACGCCGAATCCCTCGGCATGGAGATCGATCCCGTCGCCGGCACGGTCGTCCCTGGCCCCAAAGTCCGCAACCCGATGGAAGCCGAACTACAACGCGCCCAGCTTCAACCCCGCCTCGACAAGATCGTGGCCGAAGCCAACCTCGTCGACCTCGCCCTAGCCAACGCGATCAACATGGCCAGCGGCGCTACGCCCATCCCGGCGCAGGGTCCACAGCCCGACCGTCCGCCGCCCGACGACCCGAAACAGTTCGCCGACTACTGGCGCGCCCTGTCCCGGGAACAGAAGGACTACCTCTACAACCGCGACCACAACATCGGCAATCACCCGGGCATGCCGGCCGGCGACGACCTCTATCCAGGCGCTGATCACTACAACCGGCTCAACCTCGCCGACCAACTGCGCACTGCCCAGGCCGCCCAAGCGCAGGCCGATGCGCTCAAGAACCAACACCCCGATTGGGCCGCCGGACGCAACCTGCCCAACCCGCGCGGAGCCGGCAACTACGCCCGCGATCGTGACCAGTACCAGGCCTGGCAAGCGCAGTACGACAACGCCCTCAGCCGAGCCAAGTACCTGCCCGACCTGCAGCAGGTCGACAAGGCTGTCGCCGATCACCCCGAACGCAAGCTGATGCTGCTGGACACCCAGACCGGGCGTCAGGCCCGCGCCGCCATCGCCGTCGGCGACCCGGACAGTGCGCAACACGTCGCGGTTACCGCCCCCGGCCTCAACACCACCGTCCACGATGCCATCGGCGGAATGGCCGACGAGGCGGCCTACGCCCGCAACGAAGCACTCCAACAACTCGACGCGGCCGGGCGCGGCCACGAGTCGGTGGCGACGATCGCCTGGATCGGCTACGACCCGCCCCAGGTCCCGGGCACCGACAACCTGGCCGCCTCGCTGCAGGGCGGCTGGGAGGTCAGCCACGACGACGTCGCCAAGGCGGGCGCGGCCGATCTGTCCCGGTTCTACGACGGCATCACCGCCGCCCATCACGGCCCCCTCGACCTGACCGCCATCGGCCACTCCTACGGCTCGCTCACCACCGGCCTGGCGCTGCAGGAAGCCGGCGACCACGGCGTGGACAAGGCGCTGTTCTACGGTTCACCCGGCATCGAGGCGACGACACCCCAGCAGCTGGGACTGCAGCCCGGTCACGTCTACACCATGGAAACCCCCGACGACCCGATCCAGATGGTCTACGACGGCCCGCCGATCGCGCACACCGTGGCACCGCTCCTGCCGCCGCCGTTCAACCAGCTCGCCGAATCCGGTCTCGCCGTCGCCGATCTCACCGGCGCGGGGGAGTTCGGGCCCAACCCCGCCACCAACCCCAACTTCACCCATCTGGAGACCGGCGCCGTCAACGTCCCGGACGGGCGCACCCTGCAGGCGGCCAGCGGCCACAGCGACTACCCGCGCTGGGACCCGGCCAACAATCAGCTCTACACCACCGGCTACAACATCGCCGCGGTCATCGCCGGCACGGCCCCGATTCCGCAGAAGTGAGCGCACAAGCCATGACACAGCGACGATTTCGCCCCGCCCACCTCCTCGGCGCGCTGGCGTGCGCCCTGGCGATCACCACGACCACAGGATGTCACGTGAGCAATCCCTACAAGCCGACCGAACCGGGTCAGGCCAGCCAGGCCGCGGCATCCTTGACCGCACTGCCCACACTGGAAGACACCAAGGCCCAGTTGACAGCCGCGATCGAGCAGACCGGACAACAGATCTCAGCACTCGCAGCGGGTGTGAGCTTCGCGTGGCGGCACGAGGAGAGCCGCGTCGGCTGCCGCCCGCCCTACGAGCAATCCGAGGGCCAGGTGATCATGCTCCCCAGCTACGTCTCGGATGTGCCCATCCCGGAACAGATCTGGAAGCAGGCCTACGACATCACCGCCGCCGCGGCCAAGACCCTCGGCGCGACGACCGTGACCGTGTTCAAGGACGCACCCGGCGACCACGATGTGCAGTTCTCCGGCGACACCGGCACCATCGTGCGGCTGGCCTCCCAGAAGGCCGCCCTGCTCTCCGGGCACACAGGCTGCCGGCTCCCCGCCGACAAGCACTGACACCTAACGGATCTCGCGCACCCGGTCGTCGACCTCAATCGCCGCACCGCGTGACGTGTCCTTCAACGCGACACCCGATCGGCCCAGCGCCCGCGCCCCGGCCACCAGACTCGCCGCGATCCGGGCGGCGTCGCGATACCCCAGCCCGTCGGGCGGATGGATGTTGGAGATGCAGTTGCGGTCGGCGTCACTGCATCCCGGCCGCGGCCGGTGCGTGAGATAGATGCCCAGACTGTCCGCCACACTGAGGCCCGGCCGTTCACCGATGATCACCAGCAGCGTCGTGTACTGCCCCCGCATCGCGATGTGATCGCCGAGCGCCACTCGGGCTTGCGTCGCGATCACCGGCGCCGCCAGCGTGTACCCATCAAGCTCCGCAATCAGCGCTTCCAGCAACAAGGCCCCGTGATGCATCAGCGCCGTCGGCGAAAGCCCATCGGCCAGCACCACTCCGATATCGGCCGGCACGCACGCAACCCCGGACAGGTCGGAGGGCAGCCGTCCGAGGTCGGGCCGGCGCAGGTACTCACCGCGCGAGGACGCCTGGCTGGTGACGACGGCCGGCTCGCCGATCCCGAGCGCGCCGACGGCCGCCGCCAACCGCGGCACATCCAGCGGCACGTGCACCGCGTCGCGCGCGGCCGCATGCGCCGCCGACAGCTCCAGTACATCCCGGGTGGGCAGCGCATTTCCCGCGCGCCCCAACCCGATTCGCGCCTGCGTCACTTCCCGCAGGCCTGCCCAGAACTCCCGGCGGGCCAGGTCGTCGGCGCTCATCGAGGTCCCGCCGAGGTCAGCTCCCGCAGCGGCGAGCGGGTCACGTCGAAGGGGATGAGCCTGCCCGTCTCGTCGATCATGCCGATGCCCCGCAGCCACGCCTCGAACTCCGGAGCCGTGCGCAGCCCCAGGGTCTGGCGGGTCAGCAGCACGTCGTGGAACGCCAGGCTCTGGTAGCCGAGCATGATGTCGTCGGCTCCCGGGACGGTGATGACGAAAGCCACCCCAGCCGCGGCGAGCAGCGTCAGCAGGTTGTCCATGTCGTTCTGGTCGGCCTCGGCGTGATTGGTGTAGCAGACGTCGACGCCCATCGGCAGGCCCAGCAGCTTGCCGCAGAAGTGGTCTTCCAGACCGGCCCGAATGATCTGGCGCCCGTCGTAGAGGTATTCGGGCCCGATGAAGCCGACGACGGTGTTGACCAGCAGCGGCTGCAGATCCCGCGCCACCGCATAGGCGCGCACCTCCAATGTCTGCTGATCCACCGGCTTACCTCCGGTGCCCAGGTGCGTGCCCGAGCTCAGCGCCGAGCCCTGCCCGGTCTCCAGGTACATCACGTTGTCGCCGACGGTGCCGCGATGCAGGGAGCGGGCGGCCTCATTGCCTTCACGCAGCACCGCGATGTCCACGCCGAACGCGCGGTTGGCGCCCTCGGTGCCGGCGATGGACTGGAACACCAGGTCGACGGGTGCGCCGTCCTCGATCAACCCGATGGTGGTGGTGATGTGCGACAGGACGCAGGACTGGGTGGGGATGTCGAACCGGACCCGGATCGAATCGAGCAGTTCCAGCAGGTCAGCGGTGGCGTGCGGGGAATCGGTCGCGGGGTTGATCCCGATGACGGCGTCACCGCAGCCCAGCAGCAGCCCGTCGAGCACCGCGGCGGCCACACCGCGGGGATCGTCGGTCGGATGATTGGGCTGCAGGCGGGTGGCCAGCGTGCCACGGCGGCCGATCGTCGTGCGGAACGCGGCGCTGACCTCGATCGCCGCCGCCACCGCGATCATGTCCTGGTTGCGCATGATCTTGCTGACTGCGGCGGCCATCTCCGGGGTGATGCCGGCGCTGACGGCGGCCAGCTGGGACGCGCCATCGGGCCGAGACGCGGTGTCCAGCAGCCAGTCTCGCAAGCCGCCGACGGTCAGGTGCGAGATGGGGGAGAAGGCCTGCCGGTCGTGGCTGTCGATGATCAGCCGGGTGACCTCGTCGTTCTCGTAGGGCACCACGGCCTCGGTGAGAAAGGTCTGCAGCGGCAGATCGGCCAGCACCCAGGCGGCCGCGGCGCGTTCGGCGTCGGATTCGGCCGCGCACCCGGCCAGCTGGTCACCGGAACGCAGGGGTGTGGCCTTGGCCATGACCTCGACGAGGCCGTCGAAGCTGTAGGTGACGCCGGAGAGCTGTTGGCGGTAGATGGCGGACTCCTCGGCTAGCAGGGGGAGAGCCACCGTGGATCTCTTTAAAGGTTGGTTCTTCGACCTTTAAAGTGTCGCCGATGTCGGCGATCTTGTCCACCGCAAGCGTGGACCATCCACTCGGGGCCCAGGTGTCCTGTGAGATCCCCAAACACACCCGTAAACTAAGCACCCTGATCTAGCCTTCGTCGGAGTCGGTGGAAGTAGGCAGGCGGGGAATGGCGAGCGCTGGTTGTGGGCACGTACCGGGAGCGGCTGCGCTCGAACGTCATGCCGGTTATCCCTGATCAGGGCGGTGCGGGGACCGCAGGCCTGCGGGTCGTCGACTATATCGTCCAGTACCTCGCCCGTCGTGGTATCCAGTACGTCTTCGGCGTCGACGGCGCCAATATCGAGGACCTCTACGACGCCGCCCACGCCCACCCGGCCGTCACCGCCATCGTCGCCAAGCATGAGTTCTCCGCCGCCGCCATGGCCGACGCCTACAGCCGCACCGCACCCACCCTCGGCGTCGTGGCCGCCACCTCCGGCGGTGGGGCGCTGAACACCGTGCCCGGTCTGGGGGAGGC
This sequence comes from Mycobacterium sp. M26, assembly GCF_001494595.1. Taxonomy (GTDB): domain Bacteria; phylum Actinomycetota; class Actinomycetes; order Mycobacteriales; family Mycobacteriaceae; genus Mycobacterium. The sequence continues at coordinate 3,703,142 of NZ_LN929908.1, read as the reverse complement.
GCTGGCCAGTCGGGTTCCCGTGCTCGCCCTCATCGGCCAGGCTCCCGCCGCCGACGACGGACGCGGCCCCTTCCAGGACACCAGCGGCGTCAACGGCACCCTCGACGCGGTGGCCCTGTTCTCCGCGGTGTCGGTGTTCTGCCGCCGGATCACCACGGCAGACGACATCGTCACCGCGCTGCCCGCCGCCCTCGACGCGGCCACTCGACGCCGCGGCCCCGCAGTCCTGTTGCTGCCCAAGGATATTCAGCAAGCCCTCATCGATGCACCGGCCGAAGACGACATCCCCGAGGCGCCGCCGCGGCCGGTGGACCTCACCGCGCTCATCGACCTCCTGAGCGGCGTCGAGGGCCCCGTCACCATCGTCGCCGGCGATCAGGTCACCCGCGACGGTGCCAGCGCCGAACTGGAACTGCTCCGCGACGCACTCAACGCCGTCGTCGTCACCGAGCCCGACGCCAAAGATGCGTCGACGACGGCACTCGGAGTGGCCGGGGTGATGGGCCATCCCTCCGTCGGCGCCGCCCTGGCCGACAGTGCCGTCTGCCTGCTGGTCGGCAGCCGGCTGCCGCTGATGGCCCGCCGCGGCCTCGACGCCCTGGCCGCCATCCCGATCGTGTCCCTCGGCGCCGCCGAGCCTTACCTGCCCGCCACCCACGTCCATACCGACGACCTCACGACCGCGCTGCCCTGGCTGGCCGAGGCGCTGACCAGCAGGCCACCGCCAGCGCAGACGCCCACCGAGCTCAGCACCCCGCCGCACAGCGGGCCCGGCGTGCGCTACCGCGAGGCCATGGCCGAACTCGACGCCGCCCTGCCCGACGGCACCGACATCGCGGTCGACGCCGGCAATATCGGCGCCGCCGCCATCCACTGGCTGCCGGCCCGCCGCGACGGCCGCTTCCTGGTGGCGCTCGGTATGGGCGGTATGGGCTACAGCTTCGGCGCCGGCCTCGGGATGGCCTTCGCCAGCGGGCGTCGCACCGTCGTGATCGCCGGCGACGGCTCGTTCTACATGCACGGCATGGAAATCCACACCGCCATCCAGCACCGGCTGCCGGTGACGTTCATCCTGTTCGACAATCAGGCCCACGCCATGTGCGTGACCCGTGAGCAGATGTTCTACGGCGGGCACTACAGTTTCAACCGGTTCGGCCCCAGCCGCCTGGGCGCCGGTCTGGCCGCCATGTTCCCCACCTTGCCCTCCGTCGACGTCACCGACATCGCCGACCTGGGCACGGCCATCAAGACCGCACTGGAGGTCGACGGCCCCTCCGTCGTCGCCGTCGAATGCTCCGCCGACGAAATCCCGCCCTTCACTGCCTTTTTGGCATCCGACCCGAAGGACAACCCATGACATTGCCCGCCCTTGAGGACATCAATGACCCGCTGCCCGGCCTGATGCGGATCGAGACATCGCCGCGGGAGAAGGCCACCCCCGTCCTGATGGAGATGATCCACGCCGTCTACCCGCACGACGAGGTCTTCGGCGAGTACTGCACCGTCAACGAGTATGTCGACTGCCCGCCCGATGAACTGTTCGAGTATCTTTCCGACACAAGGTCTTTGGAGGAGTGGACGTACAGCCTGCGCGGTTTCACCGAAACCGACGAGCCCGGCCTGTGGGTGGCCTATGACCGGCTGGGCAACGAGACCGAGATCTACACCCGCACCGTCGCCAACTGCGAAGCCCGCACAGTCGACTACCACTGCGCCTGGGATCAGGGCAAGCACCTCTGGATGATCTACCTGATGCGGGTGGTCGACGCGCAGGTGGTGTTCAACAAGCCCGGCTCGGTGGTGCTGTGGACCAACTGCCACCACCCGTTCTACGACAAGAACCCCTATCCCGACACCGCGCCGCCGCAACGCCCGGTGTGGGTCGGTGACTTCTGGGAGATGTTCGGCGCCGGGCATCTGCTGGAACTCAAGAACCTCAAGGCCATCGCCGAATACCGGCACCGCCACGGCCTGCCCGTCACCCCGGACTGGATGCGCAACCGATGACCGTCAGCCTCGTCGATATCGCCACCTATCTGCCCGAAAAGCGGCTCCCCGCAGAGTGGTACACCCAGTACAGCGGGGACGACGACCTGCGGGACAACCCGATGTTCCGGCCGCCGGACTTCCGCCATCACGCCGCCGACGACGAGTCCAACGTCGACATGATCGAGCAGGCCGTGAAGGTTCTCGTCGAACGCCACGGCCCGCAGGTGCTCGACGAGGTCGACGTGCTGCTCACCCACTCCCAGCTACCCGACCTGCCGATCCTGGGCGCCGGTGGGGAACTCGCACACCGATTGGGCATCAACCCGGAATGGGTCATCGACGTCCACAACGGTGGCTGCGCGGCCTTCGTGCTGATGCTCAAGCTGGCCGGCCAACTGCTCACCGGCGGAGCCGGACGTACCGCGCTGATCGCCGTGGCCCAGAACGCGGCCGGCAAGATCTTCGAGCAGGAGCAGGTGCGTGCCAAGGCGCAGGCCTCGGTTCCGGGTGACGGGGCGGCCGTCGGCCTGGTCACGTTGTCGGACACCTCGCCGGTGCTCGACATCGAATGCCGCTACTTCGGGGAGAACGCCACCGATATGACGCTGGCCACCGACCCGCCGCGGCGGTGGTGGGAAGCCGGTTCCGGTGAGGGCTACGTCGGATTCAACGAGGGCAAGATCATCAAGGTGCTGGCCCGCGGCAATCGGCAAGTGCCGCAGGTGGTTCGGGCGGTGTGCGAGCGGATCGGCGTCAAGTCCGGTGACCTGGACATGCTGGTGACCAATCAGCCCAACCGGTTGTTGCTGCGCAACTGGAACGAGGCGCTGGGCATCGACCCTGAACACCACCGCGACACTTTTCACGAATGCGGCAACCTCTTCGCCGTCGGCATTCCGGTGAACTTCGACGCCGCGATCCGCGACGGCCAGGTCAAGCCCGGCGACATCGTGATGATGGCCGGCTTCGCCCACGCCGGGGACTTCGCGGCGGCCGCCGCCGTGCGCTGGGGTGGACGGCCGACGTGACCATGCCCCCCGCCACCCCGGCCGCCGTCACCCAGGAGATCGTCGAGCTGGTGCGCGCCGAATCCGGTGTCGCCGACCTCGGCCCCGAGTCCGGATTACAGGACGCCGGACTGGATTCCGCGCACCTGCTGTCCCTGGTCTTCCGGATCGAGGCCCGCTACGACATCGACCTGGACGCCCAGGACGGCGACGACCTGACCACCATCGGCGACCTGGCGGCACTGGTGGTGCGCCGCATCGAGGAACGCGCGTGAGCGCACCACGGTTCGCCACTCTCACCGAGATGCTCGACGCCGCCGCGCGCAGCGACAAGTCGCTCATCTTCGTGGGCCGCGACGAAACCGACCACCCGGCGTCGCTCAGCGAGATCCGCGTACGCGCCCATCAGATCGCCGGCGGTCTGCACAGCCGTGGTGTGGCAGCGGGGGACCGGGTGGCGCTGGTGCTGCCCACGGGTCCGGAGTTCGTCGCCTCCTTCTTCGGTGTGTTGGTGGCCGGGGCGATCCCGGTGCCGCTGTATCCGCCGGTGCGGCTGGCCAAGCTCGACGAGTACCACCAGCGCACCGCGACGATGCTGCGGGCGGTGCAGGCCGCCCTGGTCATCACCGACGCCCGCATCCGGCCCGCCCTCGACGCCCCGGTGGCCGACGCCGCACCGCGCCTGGGCTGTGCCCTGGCCGACGAGATCACCGGTGAAGCAGCACCTTCGGCCACCGCCAGCCCCGACGACATCGCCCTGATCCAGTTCTCCTCCGGCACCACCCACGATCCCAAACCGGTGGCCCTGACCCACGCCAACCTGCTGCACAACCTCGCCGCGCTGGCTGACTACTTCACTGGTGCCGGCATCAGCGAGGTCATCGGCGTCACCTGGCTGCCGCTCTACCACGACATGGGGTTGATCGGAAACCTGTTGTCCGCGTTCTATCTTCCGTGCCCGCTGGTGTTGCTGCCGCCTGAGCTGTTCCTGGCGATCCCGGGAGCCTGGCTGCGCGCGATCTCCCGGCACCGCGGCAACGTCACCGCCGCACCGAACTTCGCCTTCGGGCTGTGTGTGAAGCGGATCCGCGACGACGAACTCGACGGCGTCGACCTCAGCTCCTGGACGCTGTGCCTCAACGGCGCGGAGATGGTCAACGCCGAGGTCGCCCAACAGTTCTCGGAACGGTTCGTCGCCTGGGGATTTCACAACACGGCCATGACACCGGTCTACGGCCTCGCCGAAGCCTCGTTGGCCGTCACCTTCACCCCGGCGGATGCCCCGGTCGGAACACACCGTGGTGTGGTGAGTGTGGGACGTCCGCTGGCCGGCGTGGAGGTCCAGATCCGCGACGCCGACTCCCGGCCACTGCCCGACGACGAGGTGGGCCGCATCGTGGTCCGCGCCCCCAGCGTGATGCCCGGCTACTTCAACCGCCCCGACCTCACCGCGCAGGTCCTCGCCGACGGCTGGCTGGACGGCGGTGACCTCGGATTCATCCACGACGGAGAACTGTTCGTCACCGGCCGCAGCAAGGACACCATCATCATCCGCGGCGCCAATCACGCCCCGCAGGACTTCGAAGCCGCCCTCGACGGGCTGGCCGGGGTGCGCGCCGGCTGCGCGGTGGCCGTGGGCTACCCCAGCGCAGACGCAGGCGAGGAGGCGCTGGCCATCCTCGCCGAAGTCACCCCGGAGGCGACACCGGAGCTGGCAGCCGACATCGCCGCCCGCGTCCTGGACCGCACCCGCATCACCGTCGGCCATGTCGAACTCGTCGAACCCGGTGCGCTGCCGCGCACCTCAAGCGGCAAGATGCGCCGGCTCGCCGCCCGCGACCAGTGGCTGGCCGGCACCCTCCCGTCGGCGCAGCTGCCCGGGAGGACCCTCTGCTAGCCGCGCTCGCCCGCCTGTCCTTGCGCGCCCCGCGACGGTTGATCGTGGCGGCGCTCCTCGTGATGATTGGCACCGCCGTTTTCGGAGTGCCGGTGGCGGCCCGTCTCTCGGCTGGTGGCCTCACCGACCCGGGCGCGCAATCCTCACAAGCCGCCCGGGTGCTGGCCGAGCGGTTCGGGCAGGGCGATATGCCGCTCCTCATCACCGTCAGCGCACCCGGCGGAGTCAACAGCCCGGCTGCCAGGGCGGTCGGCACCCAGATCGTGCAGACGCTCACCGGCTCGCCAGTGGTCGCCACCGTGACCTCACCGTGGACCGCGCCGCCACCGGCCGCGGCGCCACTGATCAGTCGGGACGGCACCATCGGGGTGATCGTCGCCGGAATCACCGGCGGGGAGAACGGCGCACCCAAGAACGCTGACACCCTGATCAACCAGGTGGTCCACGACCGCGACGGCGTGAGCGTGCACGCCGGCGGCGAATCGGTGCTCAAACTGCAAATCACCCAGCAGAGCCAGAAAGACCTGAAAATCATGGAGGGCGTGGCGCTTCCGCTGAGCTTCCTGATCCTGGTCTGGGTGTTCGGTGGACTGGTCGCCGCCGCGGTCCCGGTCGCGGTGGGGGCGGTCGCGATCTTCGGGGCGATGGCGGTGCTGCGGCTCATCAGCTTCGCCACCGACGTGTCGATCTTCTCGCTCAATCTCGCTGTCGCCATGGGTCTGGCGCTGGCCATCGACTACACGCTGCTGCTGCTCAGCCGTTTTCGCGATGAATGCGCGGCCGGGGTTGAGCGCGACGCGGCCTTGACGCGCACCATGATCGCGGCGGGCCGCACCGTGCTGTTCTCCGCGATGACCGTGGCGCTGTCGATGGCGGCGATGGTGCTGTTCCCCATCTACGCCCTGAAGTCCTTCGCCTACGCCGGAGTGGCGGTGGTGGCGTTCGCGTCGCTGGCCGCGATCGTCGTCACCCCGGCCGCCATCGTGCTCCTCGGTGACCGGCTGAATGCGCTGTCGCTGCGGCGCGCAACGCCGCAACCGCGTCCGGTCGAGCAGTCCCGCTGGTATCGGGTGGCGAGATTCGCGATGCGCCGGGCCGTGCCCGTCGGCGTGGCGGTGGTGGCCCTTCTGGTTGCACTCGGCGCGCCGTTCGCCGGTGTGAAATGGGGCGTGCCCGACGACCGGGTGCTGCCCACGTCGAGTTCGGCGCACGTGGTGGGCGACCAGCTGCGCACCCAGTTCGCCTCCGACCTGGCCACCAACCTGACGCTGGTGATTCCCGACGGTGCGAGTGCGGCCGAGATCGACCGCTACGCCGCGGATCTGTCGACGGTTGCCGATGTGTCGGCGGTCTCGGCCCCGGGTGGCACCTTCGTGGCCGGCCGGAAGTCGGGGCCACCATCGGCGCCGACCGCGATCTCGGACGGCACGGCGTTCCTCACCGTCAGCAGCCGCGCCCCGCTCTACTCGCAGGCTTCCAACGATCAACTTGACCGCCTGCAGGCCATCCCCACTCCCGACGGTCATGCGGTGCTGTTCGGCGGCACCGCCCAGGTCAACCGGGATACCGCGGCCGCCATCGCCTCCCGGCTCGGCTGGGTGCTGGGCATCATCGCCGCCGTCACCGTCATCCTGCTGTTCCTGATGACCGGCAGTGTGGTGGTGCCGCTGAAAGCGTTGCTGCTCAACGTCTTATCGCTGACCGCCGCCTTCGGGGCGCTGGTGTGGATCTTCCAGGACGGCAACCTCGGGGCGTTGGGCACCACGGCCACCGGGACGCTGGCCATCAGCATCCCGGTGCTGCTGTTCTGCATCGCGTTCGGGCTGTCCATGGACTACGAGGTGTTCCTGGTCTCCCGTATCCGCGAATACTGGCAGCAGCACGAGGACAACGACACCAGCGTGGCGCTGGGGCTGGCCCGCACTGCCCGTGTGATCACCGCAGCTGCGCTCATCATGGCCATCACCTTCGCCGCACTCTCCGGTGCGCAGGTGTCCTTCCTGCGCATGCTCGGTGTTGGCCTGACACTGGCCATCCTGGCCGATGCCACCCTGGTGCGGACCCTGCTGGTTCCGGCATTCATGCACCTGATGGGCCGCTACAACTGGTGGGCCCCGAAACCGCTGGTGCGCCTGCACAATCGGATCGGAATTCGGGAAGCCGTTCCGAGCGTGCCCGGGGGAGGATGAGGACATGCCGACATCCGCCAAGGTGCCGCCCGCTGCCGCGGCCCGCGTGATCGAGTGGATCCGCCACCACCTGCTGCGAATCCATCAGCGGTTGGTCCCCGCGCCGATGTCGATGATGGAACTCATCGTCTCGGGCTGGCCCGCGCAGGCCATCACCGCCGCCGCCCAGCTCGGCATCGCCGACGCGCTGGCCGACGGTCCGCTGCCACTCGACGAACTGGCCCGCCGACTCGACGTCGACGCTGACGCGCTCGGCCGGCTGCTGCGCGCCCTGATCGGCCGCGGTATCTTCCGGCGCCGCCGCGATGGCCGCTACGCGCTGAATTCCCTTGCCGCCACGCTGCGTTCCGATGCGCCGATCTCGCTGAAGGGTGCCGCCCTGTTCCAGGGCTCTCAGGAACAGCGGGAACGCTGGACCCTGCTGGCCGACTCGGTGCGATCGGGTCAGTCCATCGTTCCGGCGCTGCGCGGCAAGGACGGCTTCGACTATCTCGACGACATCCCCGAGCATGCCGATCTGTTCAACCGGACGATGACCGCGCTAGCCCAGATGACCCACGCCGTCGTGGTGGGCAGCTACGACTTCAGCCCCTACCGCACCATCGTCGACGTCGGCGGCGGGCAGGGCGCGCTGCTGGCCGCGGTCCTGGCCTCCGCACCCACCTCGCGCGGTGTCCTCTACGACCTGCCGCAGGTGGTGGTCGATGCCCCGAAGATTCTGGGCGACAACGCGATCGCCAACCGCATCGAGGTGGTCGGCGGGTCGTTCTTCGACAGCGTCCCGCCCGGCGGCGACGCCTACCTGCTGAAGAACATCATCCACGACTGGCCCGACGACAAGGCACTGCAGATTCTGCGCAACATCCGCGCCGCAGCCCGGCCCGGTGCGACGGTGCTGCTGGTCGAGATGGTGACCCAGGACAACGGCCGTGACGGGCCGGAGAACTGGGTGGACCTGGAGATGCTGATCAACCTCGGCTCCCGGGAACGATCCGCCGACGGGTACCGGGACCTGTTGAGCCAGGCCGGTTTCCGGCTGACTCGGGTGGTACCGACCGCCTCCCCGCTCAGCGTGGTCGAGGCCGTCGTGATGGCCGCAGCCGACGGGCCGGTGTGATGGGTGCGGCCTCGGCCATCGGCCGGGCGATCTGGGCCGGGGTTGATCCCGACGGCATGTTCCGGCGCCACGCCGCGGACACCGAACCGTTCACCGTGCAATTCCCCGGCCTGGGCACGGTGCGGTTCTTCGCCACCGAGGACGGCGCCCGCGACATCCTGACCGCGCCGTCGACGCTGTGCCGCGCACCGCTGCCCAACCCGATCGAACCCGTCGTCGGGGAGAACTCACTGATCCTGATGTCCGGCGAACCGCACCGCCAGGCCCGCAGCCTGCTCGCCCCGCCGTTTCGCGCCGAGCTGATGCGCGGCTACGTCGGCCTCATCGCCCACGCCACCGACCTGGCCATTGCTGGCCTGAAAGCCGGTGACCAACTGCGGGCCGGGCAAGTGGCGCAAGCGATCACCCTCGACGTTGTGATCCGGGTGGTGTTCGGTGTCACCGACTCCGCACGCCGCGAGCGGTACGCGGAGGTGACCAGCGAACTGCTGAGTTCAGGCAGTGCACCGCTGATGCTGGTGCCCCTGCTGCGCCGCGGGAGCCGGGGCCCGTGGGCGCGGCTGGTCCGGGCGCGCGACGAACTCGACCGGCTGCTGGCTGAGGAGATCGCCGAACGGCGTGCCGGCGGCGAACATCGCGGCGACGTCCTGGATCTGATCCTCGGCGCCACCGACGAGCACGGCAACACCCTGAGCGACGAAGCGCTGTACGGGCAACTGCGGACCATGCTCGCCGCGGGCCACGAGACCACGTCGACAACCTTGGCGTGGGCGCTGCACCACATCTACAGCGACGAGGATGTCCGCGACCGTCTGGTGCGCGAGGTCAGCACTGCCGCAACGCCTACCGATCTGGCCGCCCTGCCCTACCTGGCCGCGGTGATCCAGGAGACGCTGCGCATGCACCCGGCGGTACCGATCGTGCTGCGCCGGCTCACCGGCCCGCTCACCGTGGCCGGCCAACCCTGCTCGGCCGGCGATATCGTCGGCATCGCCTTGCCTGCGCTGCATTTCAATCCCGCACTGTGGCAGGATCCGGCGACGTTCAACCCCAGCCGCTTCCTCGACGGCAAGCCGTCACCGTTCCAGTACGCGCCGTTCGGCGGCGGCTTCCGCCGGTGCATCGGCGCGGCGTTCGCCCAATCCGAGCTGGCGGTGGCGATCGGCACCATTGTCCGCACACTGGACCTCCGCATGGCGCAGCACCACCGGCGCCCGCCCAGGGCGGTGCCGCGGGGGATCGCCACCCGCCCCAGCCGGGAGATCGTGCTGGACGTGCTCGCCCGTCGCTAGCGATGCGTCGCCACGTCGCCCAGGCTGGAGTTATCGCGCAAAAGTGCGAGTAACCATCACGATGGCTACAGCCTGGCCGCACATTGGCGGGCGCGCGGGTCTGGGAACTAGCGATGCGTCGCCAGGAACCGGCCTATCCGCTCGATCGCCGCCGCGAGGTCGTCGGCTGGTGGCAGTGTCGCGATCCGCACATGGTCAGAACCCGGCCAGTTCAAGGCAGAGCCCGGCACGATGTGAATCTTCTCCTGCAGCAATAGATCCAGGACGAACTGCTCGTCGTCGCGGATCGGATACATGTCGAGGTCGATCTTCGGGAACGCATACAGCGCGCCCCTGGGTTTGATGCACGAGATGCCTGGGATGCCGTTGAGTACGGACCAGGCCCTATCCCGCCGCTCCTGCAACTGCTCGATCGGCAGCTGCAGATCGGACCCGGAGCTGGCAAGTGCAACTGGAATCGCCTGCTGGGCAGGAACATTCGCGCACCGGCGCAGACTGGCGAGCATCGTCAGGCCGTCGAGGTAGCTGGTGGCGTGGTTGGTGGGACCCGACACCGCCAGCCAGCCGGCCCGAAACCCCGCACTGCTGTAGGCCTTCGACAGCCCGTTGAACGTCAGGCACAGCAGGTCGGGCGCCAATGAGGCGGTCGCGGTGTGCGTCAGGCCGTCGAACAGGATCCGGTCGTAGATCTCGTCGGAGCACACCACCAGGTTGTTCTCCCGCGCGATCTCCAGGATGTCGGTGAGCACCTCGGGCGAATAGACCGCCCCGGTGGGGTTGTTCGGGTTGATGAGCACGATCGCCCGGGTGCGGGAGGTGACCTTCGCGGCGATATCGGCGACGTCGGGGTACCAGTCCGAGGACTCGTCGCAGCGGTAGTGCACCGCCCGGCCACCGTTGAGCTGGACCGCGGCGGTCCAGACGGGGAAGTCGGGGGCGGGGATCAGTACCTCGTCCCGGGACTCCAGCAGTGCTGTCATCGCCATCACGATGAGTTCGGAGGCGCCGTTGCCCAGGAAGACGTTCTCGACGTCGACGCCGGGGACACCCTGGGAGTGGCAGTAACCCGCCACCGCGGCACGCGCCGATGGCAGCCCCTTCGGGCCGACGTAACCGGCCGAGTCCGCCAGATTCGCCGCGATGTCGCGGAGCAAGGCCGCCGGGGGCAGGAATCCGAATGGGTGGGGATCGCCGGTGTCCAGACGCAGGACGTCATGGCCTTCGGCTTGCAGTCGTGCAGCGTGTTCGGCGATCGGCCCCGCCATGTCGTAAGACAGGTCGGACAACCTGCTCGACCGTGCGAATTTCATCCAGTTCCTCTCACCCGGGCAAAGTGTGGCAGATACGCCCGTGAGCGACGGCGATATGGCCTGTGAGTTCGCACAATAGCCGGTGAGCTGGGCAGACGCAGCCGTCCCAGCCGACGTCGCCGGGTTCGCCGGTGGGCGGAGCGAGCGCTGGGCACAGTTTCGTAAGAACTTGTCACATTCGTTGAAGTTGCAGGTCAGAGGCATCATGCCCGGCGGTTCACCACTACATCGCCGCTGCTGTGCCTTGGGAACCGCGCAGCTCTGGTGATAATCGAATGCGGCAACGAGGAGGTGAGACGTGACAGCTGCGCCCGACAGGGAAACCTGGGCGACGGTGCTCGACGTTGCCGCGCGCGCCCCTTCGCTGCGCAACCTCCAGCCGTGGCAGTGGCGGGTCGAACCCGACGCCGTGCACCTGTTCGCCGACTGGAGCCGGCAGGCCGGTGACGCGCCCTCGGATCGGCGCGACGTGCTGCTGGGTTGTGGCGCCGTCCTGGATCACTGTGCGGTGGCGCTGGCCGCAGCCGGCTGGCAGCCCCGGATCCACCGTTTCCCGGACGGCGGCAATCACACTCATCTGGCTCTGGTCGACGTCGTCGAGACCCCGGCCCGCGATGCCCACCTCGAACTAGCGGCGGCCATTGCGCGCCGCCACGCCGACCGGCGGCGCTACCGTGCCGAGCGGGTCCCGACCGGCACGTTGGAGATGCTCTACATCCGGGCCGCCCGGCTGGGTGTGGAACTCGGCGTCGTACCCCGCTCGCGCTGGACCCGCGGTGCGGACGGCACCGTTGTGCTGCACTACAGCGGCGCCGCGATCGAGGATCCCGCCGACGATGCGGTGCTGCTGGTGGTGGGCACCGGTAGCGATGACGATGCCATGCGGCTGCGCGCCGGCGAGGCGATCAGCCATCTGACCTTGACGGCCACCGCGATGGGCCTGGCGAGTTGCCCGCTGACCGAGCCGCTCAACGACATGGGCACCCGCCTGGGGTTGGCGTGCGAGGTGTTCGACGGCGCCGCCCACCCGCAGGCGTTGATCCGGGTCGGAATCGCCCCCGAGGCTGCTGACCTCCAGCCGGCCACCGATCGCCGGTCGGTGAGCGAAACCACGACCTGGGCAGTGTGATTCAGACGCGTCGAGCCGCCTCGAAGTCGTCAATTCCCGCCAGTGCGTCAATTCATGGTTGAAAGTCCCGCCGATGGGGGTAAGCCATTGTCATGGCAATGAAGAAGATGTCCCTGACGTCCGTTTTCCTCGCCGGTGCCGCCGCTGCGGCGATCGCCGCCGCCCCGTTGGCGACGGCCGATCCCGCCTGCGTCAACCCCGACGGCACCGCATGTCCGACCGCCACGGCCGGACCTGGCGGCGCTTCCGGGGCCGTTCCCGGTGGTCCTGCCGGTGAGGCCGGTCCGGGCGGCGCTTCGGGCGCCATCCCGGGTGGTCCCGCTGGTGAGGCCGGCCCCGGTGGCGCCTCCGGCGTGATCCCCGGCGGTCCCGGCGGCTCAGCCGGCCCGGGTGGGGCCAGCGGCTCGATCCCCGGTGGCCCGAGCGGCACGGCCGGTCCCGGTGGGGCTAGCGGCTGCATCCCGTACGTGGGCTGCGCGTCAGTCGGCTAAACCGAGAATTCGCACGTCCGATACCCGTGCGGGGATACACTCCGCACGGGTATTGGGGGTGCGGGATGACACGACCGGCAAGCCAACGTCCGGCGTCGACGAGTTGCGCTGCGGTATGCATCGGCGCTCTGGTGCTCAGCCTCGTCATGGTTCCGCCGGATCGCGTTGAGAGCCCACCAGTTCCCACGCGCCACGCGACGCTGTCGCTGCAGTCGGTGGTGACCGACCTGCGGGCCGAGATCGCCGTGCCGTCCGTGCGGCCGGCAGCCGCTACCCCCACAGCCTCAGCCACGGTGACCGGCAACGGGTGTGGCATCGATGGCACGTTCGGCGTGTGTTGGCTCCTGTTGGCGTTCTTCGCCATTGTGGTTGCCCCGATCTACTACACCGTCCAGAACTTCGTGTACTCAGTCCAAGCATTCTTGGCGAACATCTTGCCGGGCTCGGTCCCCACACCAGCTGCAGCCGTCCGCGCCGCTGAGGCCGATAGCCCTTTTGCTACGCAGCAGACTCCCACGGTTTCCGCAGCACCCGCCCGCCCGACAGCGCACCGCTCCCCGCGGATCCGGCCGGCGACCCGGCAGCCACTCATGTTGTCCGAGAGGGTGATTCGCGTCGCCGCACCAGCCGCGAGCGCGAAAGCTGCGGCCAGCACGTCAGCGTCGCGTTCAGTGGCTTCGCACACCCGCGCCGCCGGGGCGACCGGGCGTTCAGCCCGCGCAGTCGCCGACTGATCAGTTGTCGCCCGCGGCCACCAGCGACCGCAGCGTCACACCGGGGTTGTCCTCCTGGAATCCCTGCAGCCGCCACTTGGTGGTGAACAGCGCCAGCATGACGCCGTCGGTGCGGGTCAGGACCTCCATGGACACCTGCTTCTGCAGGAACTCGGCGTCCTCGGGGTCGGCGGCGCGGGCCACCGTGTACGGCAGGAATTCCAGCGTGATCGGCGCGCTGAACTCGGTGGCCATCCGGTGGCTGGCGACCTCGAACTGCATCGGGCCGACGGCGGCGAGAACCGGCGCCTGATCACCGCGCCGGTCGGACCGCAGCACCTGCACCACGCCTTCCTGGTCGAGCTGCTCGATGCCCTTGCGGAATTGCTTGTGCTTACTGGGATCGGTGCCGCGGGCCACCGCGAAGTGTTCGGGGGAGAAGCTCGGGATCGGCGGAAAGTGAACGGGCACATCACGAAACAGGGTGTCGCCCGGCCGCAGCGCCGCCGCGTTCGCCAACCCGATCACGTCACCCGGCCACGCACTGTCCAAGGTCGAGCGCTGCTGACCGAACACCGACTGGGCGTACTTGGTGACGAACGGCTTTCCGGTGGCGGCGTGGGTCAACACGTCGCCGCGCTCGAAGGAACCCGAGCACACCCGGGCGTAGGCGATGCGGTCGCGGTGAGCCGAGTCCATGCCGGCCTGCACCTTGAAGACGAAGGCGCTGAAAGGGGATTCGACGGGACGGATGTTCCCGTCGGCGTCGCGCTGGGCGCCCGGCGGCGGCGCCAGCCGCACCAGGTTGTCCAGCAGCTGGTTCACCCCGAAGTTCAGTGCCGCCGAGGTGAACAGCACCGGTGTGGTCTCGCCGCGCAGGAAGGACTCCTGGTCGTGGTCGCCGCCGTCGGCGGACAGCAGCTCGCATTCCTCGACCGCGTTGATCCAGTCCACCCCGGCGGCCTCCTCGGCCTTCTCCGGCGTGATGTGCTCCTCGGGCGCCGCGGTGGCACCGCCCGCGGTGCGGGTGAACCGGATGAAGTTGCCGGTGCGACGGTCCAGCACACCCTTGAAATCGCCGGCGATACCGACGGGCCACGTCAGCGGCGTGGGCTTGAGCCCGATGCGTTCGGTGATCTCGTCGAGCAGTTCCAGTGCGTGGCGGCCCGGGCGGTCCCACTTGTTGATCACGGTCAGGATCGGGATGCCGCGGTGACGGCACACCTGGAACAGTTTCAGGGTCTGCGGTTCCAGGCCTTTGGCCGCGTCGATCAGCATGACCGCGCAGTCCACCGCGGACAGCACCCGGTAGGTGTCCTCGGAGAAGTCGGCGTGCCCGGGGGTGTCGAGCAGGTTGATCACGCAGTCCTGCCCGTCCGGGGAGGTGTAGGGGAACTGCAGTGCGGTCGAGGTGATGGAGATGCCGCGGGCCTGCTCCATCTCCATCCAGTCCGACACCGTGGCGCGCCGGCCCGCCTTGCCGTGGATGGCGCCGGCCTCGGTGATCACCCGCGCGTGCAGCACCAGCGCCTCGGTGAGGGTGGATTTACCGGCGTCGGGGTGGCTGATCACCGCAAAAGTGCGGCGGCGGCCGGCTTCGGCGGCCAGCTTCTCGGCAGCCTTGCTGGTGGGGGCGGTCCGTGCTTCGGTGTCCTGATCTGTCATGACGGTGCTGATGGTATTGGCCCCGGACGCCAAACAGCCAATCGCGCCGGTGTGCTGCTGCCCTGGTTAGTCGAGGCGACCAGCGTCGACGAGCCGGATGACGGCCATTCCTTCTTCGTCGGATGCCGCCAGGTCCACCTCGACCTCAAAGCCCCAGTCGTGGTCACCGGCCGGGTCGTCCAGGATCTGGCGCACCCGCCACACCTCCGGCCTGCGGTCGAAGATCAGCAGCGCCGGACCGCGGGCGTCGGCCCCGGTGCCCACCTCGTCGTATTCGTCGAAGTAGTCGTCGATCACCTCGGCCCAGCGCTGCGCGGTCCAGCCTGATCCGGAATCCAGCGCGCCGAGCTCAGCCGAGCGGCGCCGGGCGAAGAGTTCGACGCGCCGGAACAGGGCATTGCGCACCATCGCAGTGAAGGCCCGCTGGTTGCCGGTCAGCGGGCGCGGACGGCTAGGCACGGCCACCGGGACGTCATCGGGCCGGTCCGGGTTGGTGAGCTGCTCCCACTCGTCAAGCAGACTCGAGTCGACCTGGCGCACTAGCTCGCCGAGCCATTCCACGATGTCGGTGAGTTCCTCAGTACGCGCGGCGGCGGGCACCCCTGAGCGCAGCGCCTTGAACGCATCGGAGAGGTAGCGCAGCACCGCGCCCTCGGAGCGGGTCAGCCCGTAGACACTGACGAACTCCCGAAAGGTGAACGCTCGCTCCCACATTTCGCGCACCACCGACTTCGGCGAGAGCCGGCCGTCGGCGGCCCACGGGTTGCTGCGCAGGTACACCTCGAAGGTGTGCCGCAGCAGTTCGTCGAGCGGCTTCGGGTAGGTGACGTCGTCGAGGAGTTCGATGCGCTCCTCGTACTCGATACCCTCGGCCTTCATCGCCGCGACGGCCTCGCCCCTGGCCTTGTTCAGCTGGGCGGCCAGAATCTGGCGCGGGTCCTCCAACGTCGCCTCGATCACCGAAACCACATCGCAGGCATAGCTTTCCGATGCCGGATCGAGGACCTCGATCGCGGCGAGGGCGAACGTCGACAGTGGCTGGTTGAGGGCGAAGTCGGGTGGCAGGTCCACGGTGAGCCGGTATCGGCGTCCGTCGGCCTCGGGTTCGGCGAGGCGTTCCAGGATTCCGGCCTGCAGCAGCGACCGGGCGATACCGACCGCCTCCCGGATGTGGGCGAGCTGGCGCTTGCGTGGCTCGTGGTTCTCGGTGAGTAGCCGGCGCATCGCGACGAACGGGTCACCGGGGCGGTCGACGACGTCGAGGATCATCGCCGTCGACACCTTCATGTTCGAGGTCAGCTGTTCGGGGACGGCGTCGATGAGCCGGGTCATGGTGGACTCGCTCCACGGCACCATGCCTTCGGGGGCCTTGCGGCGCACCAGCTTCCGGCGCTTCTTCGGGTCGTCGGCGACCTTGGCGAACTGCTTGAGGTTTTCCACCTCGTGGTCGGGTGCCTGGACGACGACGGTGCCCGCGGTGTCGTAGCCGGCGCGTCCGGCCCGCCCGGCGATCTGGTGGAACTCGCGCGCGTTGAGGAGCCGGGTGCGGGTGCCGTCGTACTTCGACAGCGCCGAGAACACCACGGTCCGGATCGGGACGTTGATCCCGACGCCGAGGGTGTCGGTGCCGCAGATGACCTTGAGCAGCCCGGCCTGGGCAAGCTGTTCGACCAGGCGCCGGTACTTGGGCAGCATGCCGGCGTGATGCACTCCGATCCCGTGCCGAACCAACCGCGACAGCGTGGTGCCGAACGCCGACGAAAAGCGAAAGGCACCAATCAGATCGGCGATCGCGGCCTTCTCTTCCTTGCTGCAGACGTTCACACTCATCAGTGCTTGCGCCCGCTCGAGAGCCGAAGCCTGGGTGAAGTGCACGACGTAGATGGGCACCTGCTTGGTGTCGAGCAGGTCGCCGATGGTCTCCTGCATCGGCGTGGTCGCATACGAATAGAACAGCGGGACCGGCCGTTGGGCATTCGCGACCAGTGCGGTGGGGCGCCCGGTGCGCCGGGTGAGGTCCTCGCGCAGGAACGTGACATCGCCAAGGGTGGCCGACATCAGCAGGAACTGTGCCTTGGGGAGTTCCAGCAGCGGCACCTGCCACGCCCATCCGCGGTCCGGGTCGCCGTAGAAATGGAACTCGTCCATGATCACCAGGCCGATGTCGGCGTCGGCGCCTTCGCGCAGCGCGATGTTGGCCAGCACCTCGGCGGTGCACGTGATGATCGGTGCCTCTGCGTTGACCGCGGCATCGCCGGTGAGCATGCCGACGTTGGCGGCCCCGAACACGTCGCACAGGGCGAAGAACTTCTCACTGACCAGCGCCTTGATCGGCGCGGTGTAGTAGCTGCGCTGGTCGCGAGCCAGCGCGCAGTACAGCGCCCCGGTGGCCACCAGCGACTTGCCCGAACCGGTCGGCGTCGCCAGCACGACATTGGCGCCGCTGACCACCTCGATCAGGGCCTCCTCCTGCGCCGGGTACAGCGTGGTGCCGGACTGTTGCGCCCACGTGGCGAAGGACTCGAACAGCCTGTCCGGGTCGGCACCGGTCGCGCGCAGCTCGTTCAGGTCGCTCGGGTCGGCGAGGAGGGGAGAAGACATTGTGAGTATCAGCGTGCCCGATCCCGGCCATTAGCCCAAGCGGGCCGCAGACCGGTAGCGTCGCCATCAATGAGTGAGGAGCTAAACGAGGCCATCGCGTCGGCGCCGATGTTCGGTGAACTCGACCAGGCGCACATGGCGATCCTCGCGCAACAGAGCCGCCTGATCTCCCTTCCCGGCGGCCAGGTGCTGTTCCGGCGCGGCACCCCGTCCACTGGGTTCTACATGGTCCGGGCGGGCCGCATGCAGCTGTCGGTGTCGAACTCCGAAGGCATGGTCAAGGTGGTCGAAATCATCAGTCCCGGATTCGCTTTCGGGCATGCGGTGATGTTCCTGCGGGAGCCCTACCCCGTCGACGCGACCGCACTGGAGGACACCGCTCTGGTGTTTGTGCCGGCGACCGCCGTCGACCGGCTCCTCGACGAAGACCCCGCGATGGCCCGCATCATGCTGGCCTCGATGGCCAAGCGGCTGCAGTCGAAGATTCAGGACATCGCCATGCTGTCGTTGCAGTCGGCCACCCAGCGGATCATCGCCTACATCCTCGGGGCGGCGGACACCGACGACGGCTCGCCGAGCCAGGCGGCCAGTATCGAGTTGCCCGCACTCAAGCAGGTACTGGCGTCCCGGCTGGGTATGACGCCGGAGACGTTCTCCCGGGCCATGCGGACACTGACCGGAGCGGGCCTGGTCCGTGTCGACGGTTCGGTGGTGGAGATTCCCGACGTCAGCGCCCTGGACGCCTACGCCCGCAGCCAGTCCGAACTGTGAGGCGGGCCACATCCGGGTCTTGATCTAGGTCAAGGTGGGTCCTCGCCGTCCTTCCTAGCGTGAGCGTCGTCAGCCAGCTACGAAGGAGACCCGATGTTCTGCTACCAGTGCGAACAGACCGACCGCACCGATTCCCCGGACCGCCCGAACCTGCTGAGCTTCGGCTGTTCGGCCACCAAGGGCAACTGCGGCAAGGACGCCACCACCGCCGCCCTGCAGGACGTGCTGGTCCACATCAACCTCGGCATCGGTCAGTACGCGCAGAAGGCGCGCGAACTCGGCGCGCCGGATCCGCAGTTCGCTGCGCACGCCAGCTTCGACCTGTTCACCACCCTGACCAACGTCAACTTCAACGCCACCCGCTTCATGGCGATGATCGCCGAAGCCGTCGGGGTCCGCGACACGGCCCGGCGGGCCTACGAGGCCGCCGCTAAGGCGGCTGGCGTCGAGCCCCAGACCCTGACCGGCGCTGCACAATTCGAGCCCGCTGCCACGATCTCCGGGGTCGTCGCCCAGGGCGCCGACGTCGGTGTCGACGCCGGGCTGGCCACCCTGGGCCCCGATGTGATCGGCTTGCGCAACCTCAACCTGTACGGGCTGAAGGGCGTGTGCGCCTACGCCCATCACGCGCACGCCCTGGGCTACCGGACCGACGAGACCGACGCCGGCATCGAATCCGCCCTGGCTTTCCTGGCCGAAGGGCCTGCCGACGCCGACGCTCTGCTGGCGCACGCCCTGGAACTCGGCTCGTTGAACTACGCGGTGATGGCGATGCTGGATGCGGCCAACACCGGCAGTTTCGGCAGCCCGGTGCCCACCCCGGTGCGGGTGACACCGGTGGTCGGTAAGGCGATCCTGGTCTCCGGCCACGACCTGCATGACCTGGCCCGGGTCCTGGAGGCCACCGACGGTACCGGCATCAACGTCTACACCCACGGCGAGATGCTGCCCGCCCACGGCTACCCCGAGCTGCACAAGTACGCCCACCTGGCCGGCAACTACGGCGGCGCCTGGCAGGACCAGCAGCGCGACTTCACCGCGTTCCCCGGCCCGATCGTCATGACGTCGAACTGCCTCATCGAGCCGCAACCGGCCTACCGCAACCGCATCTTCACCACCGGACCGGTGGGCTGGCCCGGCATCCGCCACGTGGATACCGCCGACCTGTCGCTGGTGGTCAAGGCCGCCCAGTCGCTGCCCGGTTTCACCACCGAGGTGCCCGCCGAAACCGTCACCACCGGGTTCGGCCGCGATGCGGTGCTCTCGGTCGCCGATACGGTGATCCAGGCCGTCAAGGACGGCGCGATCAAGCGATTCCTGCTCATCGGCGGGTGCGACGGCGCGGCACCGGGCCGCAACTACTACACCGATGTGGCCGATCACGCACCCGACGACACCATCCTGATGACGTTGGGCTGCAACAAGTATCGCTTCAACACCCACGAGTTCGGTGAGATCGGCGGCATCCCGCGCCTGCTCGACGTCGGGCAGTGCAACGACAGCTACTCCGCGGTGCAGATCGCCCTGGCGCTGGCCAACGCCTTCGACTGCGGTGTCAACGACCTGCCGCTGAGCCTGTTCGTGTCCTGGTTCGAGCAGAAGGCCGCCGCGGTGCTGCTGACCCTGCTGTCGCTGGGCATCCGCAACATCCGCCTCGGGCCCACGCTGCCGGCCTTCCTGACCCCGGCCGTGGTCGACATCCTGGTGGAGAAGTTCGCCCTCAAGCCGATCGGCGACCCGGCCCAGGACCTGGCCGACGCGATGGCGGGGCACTGATGACCGAGATCGCCGAGCATCCGGTGAACACCGAAGTGCAGTATGACGTCGTCCTGGTGACCAACGAGGGGGTGGAGTCCACGATCCGATGTGACTCCGGGACAACGGTTCTCGCAGCCGCTGAGGGGTCCGGGCTGGTGCTGAAATCAGCGTGCCAGTCCGGCGGCTGCGGGGCCTGCTCGGCGGTTCTCGCCGCCGGGCGCATCGAGATGGGCGAGCACGACCCCGACGTCATCGAGACACCCGAGGATGACGGCGGGATCCTGTTGTGCCGCAGCTTCCCGCGCACCGACTGCCGCATCGACCTGCCGTATGACCGGGGCCAGGTGGTCACCGCGCCACCGGCGCGCCACCAGGCCCGCATCACCGGACTCGACCAGGTGGCCGACGCGGTGATGCGGTTGCGGGTCACGCTGCTCGACGGCGATGGAACCTGTTCTGCGGACTTCGAATCCGGCCAGTTTCTCCGGATCACCGTCCCCGGCAGCGACGCCCGGCGGGCCTACTCACCGGCCAACGTGGCCAACTGGGACGGCGAACTGGAGTTCTTCATCCGGCTGCTGCCCGGCGGGTTGATGTCGGAGTACCTGACGGGGCAGGCCCAGCTCGGTGACGAGCTCACTGTCTCCACCGCGTCCGGCGATTTCACGTTGGCGGAGAACGGGCTTCGGCCGCGGTGGTTCATTGCGGGCGGAACGGGACTGTCCCCGCTGTTGTCGATGGTGCGCCGGATGGCGGAGTGGGGTGATCCTCAGCCGGCCCGGCTGTTCTTCGGGCTCACCCGGCCCGCCGAGGTGTTCGCCCAGGACGAGCTGGCGGCGCTGGCCGCGACGCTGCCGGACTTCCGGTTCGACACCGTGGTGTGGCGTCCCGACAGTGAATGGTCCGGGGCCACCGGCAATCCCGTCGAACTCGCCGCCGCCGAGGCGGCCCTGCTCGACGAGTGGCCCGACGTCTACGTGTGCGGGCCGCCGCCGATGGTGGACGCCGCCTACGCCCAGCTGACCGCGGTCGGCGTGCCGCGCGAGCAGATCCACGCCGAGCGGTTCTCAGCCGTGCATTGAGGTCGCGGTATCCCAACCGTTTTCGCTGACGAACTCGGCCAGTGGGCGCCCGAACGCCCACTGGTCGAGTTCCAGTGCGGGCCGGTCCGGAAAGTCCGGCACCGGCCCCAGGCACAGGATCGCGACGGGTTCGGCGCCCTCCGGCATGGCCAACGCTTCGGCCAGGCGACCGGGATCGAACAACGACACCCAGCCCATCCCGAGCCCCTCGGCACGCGCGGCCAACCACAGGTTCTGGATCGCGCACGACACCGAGGCCAGGTCCATGTGCGGCATGGTGCGCCGGCCGAAGACGTGCGCCTCGCGTCCCTCGCCCAGCGCCACGACCAGTAGTTCGGCGCAATCCAGGATGCCCTCGACCTTCAGGGCCAGGAACTCGTCGGCCCGCTCGCCCAGCGCGGTGGCGGTGAGCCGGCGTTCGTCGTCGACCAGCGCGTGGATCCGGCGGCGCAACGCGTCATCGGTGACCCGGATGAAGCGCCAGGGCTGCATGAGACCCACGCTGGGGGCGGCGTGCGCGGCGGCCAGCAAACGGGCCAGGACCTCGTCGGACACGATCGAGCCCGGGGTGAACCGGCGCATGTCCCGACGTTCGGCGATCACCCGGTAGACCGCCCGCCGCTGATCAGGGGAAAACGCGTGGTCAGGCACCGGCTCATCCTAGGGATCGGGCTCGAAGCGATAACGACGCGGCCGAGACCGCACTTTTTCCGGCCATTCGGCGGTTAGTCTGTGGATCCGGCGCGGCAATGTCGCTGCGCCACCGAGGAGTCACCATGCCAGCGTCACCAGTGGCCACCGTTCGTGGCCCCCAGCTGCCGCCCAGCCGGACCGTCAAGGTCCGCGCCGCCGACGGGACCCGCCTGCACACCGAGGTGTTCGGACCCGAGGACGGCTACCCGATCGTCCTGGCCCACGGCATCACCTGCGCGCTGCGCGTCTGGCACGAGCAGATCAACGAGCTGTCCCGCGACTACCGCGTCATCGCCTACGACCACCGCGGCCACGGCCGCAGCGGTCTGCCGCACCGCTCGGCCTACAGCCTCGGTCACCTCGCCGGCGACCTAGACGCCGTTCTGGCTGCCACGCTGCGGCCGGGGGAGCGCGCCGTCATCGCCGGGCACTCGATGGGCGGTATCGCGATCAGCTCGTGGGCTGAGCGGCACCGGGACAGCGTCACCGAGCGCGCCGACGCCGTCGCCCTGATCAACACCACCACCGGTGACCTGCTCGAGGAGATCAACCTGCTGCGGGTGCCCACCCTGCTGGCCGGCGGACGGTCGCTGGCCGCCAAGCGGATGATCCAGGCGTTCGGTGGGGCGCCGCTGCTGCGCGGAGCTCAGCCCGGCAGCCGCTGGTTCGTCACGCTGATGGCCGTCGGCGCCGACGCTGACCCGTCGATCTCGGAGTTCATCCACGACCTGTTCGCCACCACCCCGCCGTCGGGCCGCGGGGCCTGGGCGCGGGTTCTGGTCGACGAGATGGGCCCCCGCCACATCGACCTGTCCGGTCTGACCGTGCCGACGCTGGTGATCGGCTCCACCAAGGACCGGCTGCTGCCGATGTGCCAGGCCCGCAAGATCGCCAAGGCTGCACCGAATCTGGTCGAGTTGGTCGAGGTGCCCGGTGGGCACTGCGCGATCCTGGAACACCCCGAGACCGTCAACGGCCACCTGCGGGCGCTGGTCGAGTCCGTGGTGGCCGAACGGCGCATCAGTTCCTGAGGGCCGCGCTGACTTCAGCGGCGGCGCGCTGACCGGAGCGCACCGCGCCGTCCAGGAACCCGGTCCACTCGTCGGCCGTTTCGGTACCTGCCCAGTGCAGCGGGCCCACCGGCGTGCGCAGCAGCGGGCCGAACTCCGTCCACGACCCGGGCGGAACGGCGGCGGTCGGCCCACCGGGGGCGAATGTCTCTGCGCCCCAACAGTGGTCGAGGTAGTCGATGGGGTTCTCGGCTTCCACCCCGAACAGCCCGGCGAAGCCCTTGATGGCTTTATCGCGGCGCTGGTCGGGCGCCAAGGCATCGAAGCCGCGGGAGTCGACGAAGCCGAGCAGCACACCCGGCCCGTCGTCAGACGGGCTGACGTCGAAGGTGATGAACACCGGGCCCTCATCGGACAGGGCTTGGCCGGATTGCCCGGCAGCCCGCCAGAACGGCCGTGGGTACACCGCGTAGGCCTTGCTCAGGGCGCCCTGCGGCCAGCGCTGTGCCAGCTTCTGGTACTCGATCGGCAGGGCCGGGGCGACGTCGATGCCCATCCGGTGCGCCGGCGGAATCGCGAGGATCGCGCGGCGGGCCTCCACCACCCCGGCGCTGGACGTGACGGCGACGGCGTCGTCCGACCACTCGATGCGCGACACCCCGGCGTTCAACCGGACCCGCTCGCCGAGTTCGGCGGCCATCTTCAGCGCGATCTGCTGGGTGCCCTCGTGGAAATGGTCCTGCTGCGCCCCGCCGACCACGTCGAGCATGCGGTTGATGCCGCCGGCGGCCTTGATGTAGCGCACCGCGTGCAGCATCGACACGTCGTCGGGTTCGGCACCCCAGGTGACCCGGGCCATGATGGCCATCAGGTCGCGCGAGGAGGCGCTGGCGCTGACCGAGCGCAGCCAGTCGCCCAGCGACATGCTGTCCAGGTGCTTGGCCTTGGGGGCGGTCCAGGGGCTGTGGATGTCGACCCCGCGGGACAGGCTTTCCACCTGCCACTGGATCCGGCCGATGTCGAGCAGGCTCAGTAGCGAGAGGCGCGGGATGGTGCCCCGGTAGGAGCGCACCCGGCCGCGCCAGCGGATGAGGTTGGTGCCGTCGATGTAGGTCGGTGTCGTCGGGCAGCCCAGTTCGGCGGCCAGTGCCAGCACGGCGTCCTGGGTGGGGCCGACGAAGGTGCCGCCGAGGTCGACGTGAACACCGGAGAGCGTGGTGGTGCTCGAACGGCCGCCGACCCGGTCGCGGCCCTCCAGGATCACCACGTTCAATCCCTGACGGACCAGTTCACGCGCTGCCGTCAGGCCTGCGAATCCCGCCCCGATCACCACCACGTCGTAGCCCATGGCTCCCAGTGTCCCTCCTGTCCTTCGCCCAAACCAACAAACGGGCGCACAACTGCGAGTGGAGTGGGACAGAACGTCGATCTCGGCGCGAATTCGATTACTGTCATTGACTTGTGAAGGTGCTCACCGCCCTGTTCGGGCCCACCGATGCCGTTGATCGTGCCCGCGCGCTGAAAGAGGCTGGCGCCAGCGGCGTCTTCACCTTCGAAGGCCCGCACGACGTGTTCGCGCCGCTGACGTTGGCGGCCGGGGTGGGCGGGCTCGACATCATGACGAATGTCGCAATTGCGTTCCCGCGCAACCCGATCCAGTTGGCCCACCAGGCCTACGACCACCAGTTGCTGGCGCAGGGGCGGTTCACCCTGGGCCTGGGCACCCAGGTGCGGGCCCAGGTGGAGAAGCGTTACGGGGCGGCGTTCGACAAGCCGGTGGCCCGGATGAGCGAACTGGTGCGGGCGCTGCGCGCCATCTTCAACACCTGGGAAACCGGTGAACGCCTCGACTTCCGCGGCGAGTTCTACCGCCACACCCTGATGACGCCCACCTTCAATCCCGGGCCGAATCCCTTTGGGCCCCCGCCCATCTACGTCGGCGCACTCGGGCCGCGGCTCACCAAGGCGACCGCGGAGGTGGCTGACGGTCTGCTGGTGATGCCGTTCGGGTCGGCGAAGTTCCTGCGCGAGTCCACGATGCCCGCGGTACGCGAAGGCCTCGCTGCCGCAGGGCGTTCGGAGGCGGACTTCGCGATCGTTCCCGAGATCATCCTGTCGGCGGGCGATAACCATGACGCCGCGCGCCGGCTGCTGTCGTTCTACGGGTCGACGCCGGCCTATCGTCCGGTGCTCGACATCCACGGCTGGGGCGATCTGCAGCCCGAGCTCAATGCGATGTCCAAGCAGGGCAAGTGGCTGGAGATGGCCGGGCTGATCACCGACGAGATGCTGCACACCATCGCTGCCTGCGGTACGCCCAAGCAGATCGCCGAGCACATCCGCAACCGGGTGGACGGCCTGGCTGACACGGTGTGCCTGTACCAGCCCGGTCCGATCGACCTGGACGCACTGGCCGCGATCGTCGACGAATTGACTTAGCCCTGCGTTGAGTCAGAACTCACGCAGCCACTGTGCGAGTGGAGTTATGCGTGAGTTCTGACTGAATGCGTCAGGGGGCGACGGTGAGCCAGTCGGCGAAGCCGGACGGGTCGTGGCGACCCAACGCGCCGTGCTCGAACAGACCCCAGCCTTCCGAGGTCTTCCCGCCGTCGTGGCAGACCGCACGGCCGACGTGGTCGATCACGCCGAAGCCGGCGCGGCCGATGATGGCCGGGTCGTTCATGTCGTAGGTGAGCCGCTCGGTGAACTTCTCGCCCTTCCACACACCGTGGATCCAGTCCGAGTCGCCGCCGTAGCCGCCACCGACGTGGATCGGCACCGGCAGCTTGGACTCGACATCAAAGCGCAGCGGCGCACCGTTGGCGTCGGTGGCCTCGATCGTTGCGCCAGTGGGGATTCGGGTGCCGGAGCGGTAGTGGATCTTCACCCGCGGCCAGCCCAGCTGCTCCACCCGGCCGTCCCGCCAGATGCGGGTGCAGTCGTTGAGCGAGCGGAAGCCGTCAGGTGCCTCCTGGATGATGACGACGATCCCGAAGTCCTCGAAGGCCATCGGCACGTACAGCCACCACATGCCCTCGAACGGCGGGTCGGCGGGACGGCCGGCAGGCTCGGCCTCGCCGATGGGGCGGATACCCCAGGACCGGTCGCGGCTGCCGATCCACACCGACGGATCCACGGCGATCCGTTCGCCGTCGATCGTGATATGTCCTGCCCACGAACCGACTTGGGCGAACCGCTGCGCGTCCAGCGTCACCCGGTTGCCTTGGCGCATGATGTGCGGCTGCTCCTGGACCACCGGGAACAGGCCTTCCCAGGTGAGGTCGGCGGAGATGCCCTCGGTCTCGTCCATCACGATCCGCAGCTTCTGCAGGCCTTCGATGACCTCGACGCGGTACCCCAGGACGTGCTGGTTGAGCCGATCCTGGTCGATGGCGTCCGACAGGTGCACCGCGGTCTGGGTGTCACCGCGGCGCACCAGGAAGAACGCGTCCTTCACGCCGAGGTTGGGGTAGTAGCCGATACCGGTGATGACGAAGATGTCGCCGCTGCGGTCGTGGGCGTTGTAGTAGGACCGGTCGTAGAAGTTGCGATCCGAGGATCCGGGCCACGCAATCGGTTGGGGGACTTGGTGAACCGGGTATTCGTCCATGGGTCCGAGCATGGTCAGTTCTCCTCGATCAGACGGCGTAGCAGGCTTGCGTGGTAGAACGTCGACTCGACGTCCTCGGGCTTCTCGATCTCACCGAAGTGCACCCTCCGGGCACCGGTGCGCATGAACACGCAGCACCAGATCACCCCGGAGTAGACGTAGAACCACTTCAGGTCGCCGAGTTCGACGCCGGTGAGCTTCTCGTAGGTGGCGCGCACATCCTCTTCACGCATCACCTCCGGCAGGCCTGGCATTCCGGCCAGGCCGGCCAGTTCTTGGAAGACATTGTGCGCGAAGATGATCCACGCGACGTCCAGCTCGCGCGGACCCAGGGTGGCCATCTCCCAGTCCAGCACGGCGACGGGGCGGAAGTCCTCGTACAGCACATTGCCGATCCGCGAGTCACCCCAGGCCAGCACGGTGTCCTTCGCCGCGATATCGGCGGGGAAGTTCTTCTCCAGCCACTCCAGCGACTTCTCCACCAGCGGTGAGCGGCCGATGTCGGGTACCGCGAACTGGTACCACTCCTGCAGCCAGTTCAGCTGACGGCGCAGCGGGGTGTCACCGGCCGGCACGGCTTCGGTGAGGAATCCGAATGTCTTCTCCGCGTCGGGAATCGAGTGCAGCTTGGCCAGTACCTCGACGGTGGCGTCCTGCAGGGCCCGCTGGTCCTCCGGGCTGGCATCGGCAAACCAGTTGCTGCCGAACGTATACGGCATCACGTCGGGCGGCACGATGCCCGAGACGTGGTCCATCAGGAAGAACGGGGCGCCCAGCACCGTGCCTTCGGCATCGATGTAGCGGACCTTGGGCACCGGTACGTCGGTCAGTTCCTCGACCAGGCGGATGACGTCGAACTGGTGGTCCATCCGGTAGGTGATGAACACCGGGACGTCTTCGTTGGTGGGCGCCACTCGGGCGACCCACTTCTCCTCGACCTTCTTGCCGTCCTGTTCCCAGCGGCCGGTCAGGATGATCGTCTCCGACGACATGCCGTTGGAGTCGATACCGCTCTCGACGGTCACCTCCGGCTTCACCCCGCCGGGCAGATGCCCGGACAGCCAGTCGGAGATCAGCGCGGGCACCGTGCTGACGTCGCGGCCGGACCGCTGCAGGTGGTCGACGTCGGTTTCGACGTTCGGTTGGTTGGTCACCGTTGTCCTCCAACCCCTATTTCGATACTGGAAGTAGCGTTATAAAAGCAGACCCGTCGTCCGAAGACAAGGGTCACCCACGCCGAGTCTCAGCCAGTGGGTGGTTTGCGCCCTTTCCGTGGCCGCGAGGCTTCCGCCGGCCAGGTTGCGTCCGGCGGCAGCGTCTCCAGAATGAGCTCGGAGATGGTGGCGAGTTGCCGGACCTGAGTGGGGGACAGGCGGTCGAAAACGTAGCGGCGCACGGTATCCACGTGCCCGGGAGCGGTGGCCACCACCTTGGCCATCCCGTCCTCGGTCAGCGTCGCGATGGTGTAGCGCCCGTCGTCGGGATCGGGGCTGCGGGCGATCCAGCCGCGGCGTTCCAGTCTCGCGACGACCTGCGACAGGCGCGACAGCGAGGCCTGGACGTTCTCGGCGAGCACGCTCATCCGCAATGCGTGGTCGGGGGTCATCGACAGCCGTGCCATCACCACGTACTCGAAGTGGCTGATGCCCGCGTCGCGCTGCAACTGCGCATCGAGCACGCCGGGCAGCCGGATCACCACGTTGGCGAAGCTGAAGAAGGCCTCTTGCTCGGCATCGTCGAGCCAGCGGTGCTCGTCGCTCATGCCCCGATCCTAGCTTCACTTGAACATTGAAGTCATCCGTTCTAGAGTTCACTTCACTGTTGAAGTGATAGGAGAACTGTTGTGAATCTTGCTCTGTGGATCGTGGCGGCCGTGCTGGCCCTCGTCTTCGCCGGCGCGGGTGCGTTCAAACTCGTCTCAACGCCGGAGAAGCTGGTGGAGTCCGGGATGGGGTGGGCGTCGGATTTCAGCGCCTCGAGCATCAAAGCCATCGGCGCGGTCGAAATCCTCGGGGCGGTGGGCCTGATCCTGCCTGCCCTGGTGCATATCGCGCCGGTGCTAGTGCCGCTGGCGGCGGTCGGTCTGGCGGCCACCATGATCGGCGCCGCGGTGGTGCATGCTCGTCGCAAGGAGACGCCGATGATCGCGGCCAATGTGGTGCTGCTGGCGCTGGCGCTGTTCGTAGCCTGGGGGCGGTTCGGGCCGTACGCCTTCTGATCGCCACAACCGGCGGCGATTACGATACGCTCAGTAGCGTTATGAGCGCTGATCCGTCGTCGGTGGACAAGGCCGGGGCCGCGGGCCGTCCCCGCGATCCTCGCATCGACACCGCCATCCTGCGCGCCACCGCCGAGCTCCTGGTCGAGATCGGTTATGCCAACCTGACTCTGGCGGCGGTCGCCGAGCGGGCCGGCACCACCAAGACCGCGTTGTACCGGCGGTGGTCGAGCAAGGCGGAACTGGTGCACGAGGCGGCGTTCCCCACCGCGCCGACCGCGCTGCTCGCTCCGGCCGGTGATGTCGCCAACGATGTGCGGGCCATGCTGGCCTCGACCCGCGACGTCTTCACCAGCCCGGTGGTGCGTGCTGCGCTACCGGGCCTGATCGCCGACATGGGTGCCGACCCGGCGCTGAACGCACGGGTGATGGCCCGCTTCACCGGACTCTTCGCGCTGGTCCGCGATCGCCTGGTCGAGGCGGTGCATTGCCGGGAGGTGCACCCCGATGTGGAACCCGACCGGCTCATCGAACTCATCGGCGGTGCGACGATGATGCGGTTACTGCTTGTGCCCGAGGGCGACCTCGACGACGACTGGGTGGACCAGACGACGGCGATCCTCGTGCACGGCGTCGCCCTGTGATGAAGTGCCCTGTGACGGAGAGGACGATGCGATGACGGGACGGTTGACGGGACGCGCGGCGATTGTCACCGGAGCCAGCCGCGGGCTGGGCCGGGCCACGGCGCTGGCGCTGGCGGCCGAGGGGGCTGCCGTCGCGGTGGTGGCCCGCACCTCCCAGCAGTGGGACGAACGGCTGCCCGGCACCATCGGGGAGACCGTCGCCGCCGTCGAGGCCGCCGGTGGAACCGCCGTGCCGATTCAGGCGGATCTGCTTGAGCGTGAGGACATCCCGCGGCTGGTCGAGGAGGCCCGCGCCGCGCTGGGCCCGATCACCATCCTGATCAACAACGCCGCATTCACCGCGCCCGGCCGGCCGCCGAAGGCCGACGCCGCGCCGAAGGCGGCCAAGCCCGCTGGTGCCCCCAAGGCGGCCAACGCCGACTGGCCCGGATTCCTGTCGATCCCGCTGGGTGCCTACCGGCGGCACTTCGAGATCGGGGTGTTCGCGTCCTACGAGCTGATGCAGCTGGTGTGCCCGGACATGTTCGACGCCGGACTCGGGTCGATCATCAATGTCACCTCGGTGGCCTCCCGGGTGCCCGGCGATGGGCCGTATCAGAATTTCGCCGGTGGCGTGCTGCCGGGCTACGGCGGTTCGAAGGCCGCGCTGGAACACCTGACCTGGTGTGCGGCCTTCGATCTGCAGCGGCGCAATATCGCGGTCAATGCGCTGGCCCCGTCCCGGCCGATCCCGACACCCGGCCTGTCGTACTACCGCACCGAGTTCGACAGCGTGTCACCGGACGACGAATTCGCCCGGGCCGCCGTTGAACTCACGCTGGTTGATCCGAATGTCGTGACCGGCCGCACCATCGGTCACCTCGAGGTGCTCGACGGCAGCTTCAGCCCGTTCACCAATGTCTCGAGTGCGCTGGGCTAATCGGGTCGCCGAGATCGACGTTCTGCAGCGCTTCTCTCGCACTTCTGCGGCGAAACGTTGGTTTGGGCGACCTGTCAGGTCAGTCCGCGATCTGGCGCTTGTTGCGTTCGGCGACCTCACGCTGACGGGCCGCAAGCTCCTCGGTGCTGACATGCGAGTTGGCCGACACCGCGCGCTCGGCCTTGAGCGCCGGGTCGATGATCGCCGCCGAACCCGTCCGGTAGATCTCCTTCAAGCCCGACATCACCGGTCCGGGAACCTCGGCGATCTGACCGGCCAGCTCCAGGGCGCGGGGTAGAAGCTGTTCGTGGGCAACCACTTCGGTGACCAGACCGATCTTCTCCGCTCGCGCCGCATCGACCACCTCGCCGGTCATCGACAGCCGTCGCGCCATCCCCGAGCCGACCAGCCGCGGCAGCCGCGCGGTCATCCCGCCGCCGGGCAGGATGCCGACCCGGGCATGGGTGTCGGCGAACACCGCCCGCTCGGAGGCGATCAGGAAATCGCACGCCAGGGCGATCTCCAGCCCGCCGGTGAACGTCGCACCGTTGATGGCCCCGACCACCGGCTTACCGAGTCCGGCGATGCGGTCCATGCAGTTCATCTTGTCGAAGCGGGAGAAGTAGTTCATCCCGAGATGCTGGGCCTGCTTGAGGTCCACTCCGGCGCAGAACGCCGGGTCGGTGCCGGTGAGCACCACCGCCCGAACCGCGTCGTCCGCGTCGGCCTCGCCGAGGGCGGCATACAACGCCTCGAACAGTTCGGTGCTCAACGCGTTGCGCACCTCGGGTCGGTTCATCGTCAGGACCCGGACCGCGCCGTGGTCCTCGCTCAGAAGGATCATCAGGTCAAGAATCTAGCGGCGTTGTTCGCTAGGTCCAGCAGCGGCTGGGGCAGCGCCCCGAGCGCGAAGGTGATGGCTGCCGTCAGCGTGATCGTCGCGACGCTCAATGCGCTCGGGGTGATGACCTCCGGGGCATCCTCCGGCGGGTCGGTGAAGAACATCAGCACGATCACCCGCACATAGAAGTACGCCGCGATGGCCGAGGCCACCACACCGACCACCACAAGCGGGATGGCCCCGCCCTGGCCCGCGGCCTTGAACACCGCGAACTTGCTGACGAATCCACTGGTCAGCGGGATGCCCGCGAATGCCAGCAGGAACAGCGAAAAGACCACGCCGACAAGGGGATAGCGCCGTCCCAGTCCGGCCCAGCGGGCCATCGACGTCTCCTCGGCCCCGTTGGCGTCGCGGACCACGCTGACCACCGCGAAAGCGCCCAGGGTGGAGAACGCGTAGGCGAACAGATAGAACAGCGTCGCCGACAGGCCCGGCCGGTTGCCGGCGATCACACCGGTCATGATGAAACCGGCGTGCGCCACCGCCGAGTAGGCCAGCATCCGCTTGACGTCGGTCTGCGTGACCGCGGTGATCGTGCCGACCACCATCGTCAGGATCGCCACCACCCACAGCACCGGCCGCCAACCATGATGCAGCGCAGGCAGCGCCACGTAGAACACCCGCAGCATCGCCCCGAACGCGGCGACCTTGGTGGCCGCGGCCATGAACCCGGTGATCGGGGTGGGAGCACCCTGGTAGACGTCGGGCACCCAGGAGTGGAAGGGCACCGCGCCGACCTTGAACAACAGACCGACGGTGACCAGCGCAGTACCCACCATCGCCAGCGTGGTGTCGTCGGCGCGGTCGCTGATGGCCTGCTGGATACCGGTCAGGCTCATCGTGCCGGCATAGCCGTACAGCATGGCGATGCCGAACAGGAAGAACGCCGACGAGAATGCCCCGAGCAGAAAGTATTTCAGCGACGCTTCCTGAGACAGCAGCCGACGACGCCGGGCCAGCCCGCACATCAGGTACAGCGGCAGGGAGAAGACCTCCAGCGCGATGAACATCGTCAGGAAGTCGCCGGCGGCCGGAAACAGCATCATCCCGCCGACGGCGAACATCGTGAGCGGGAAGACCTCGGTCTGGATCAGCGCAGCCTTGGTCGCCACCTTCTCGGCGACGCTGCCGGGCACGGTGGAGGCATCGGGGGTGAAGGCATCCAACGCCACTGCGCCATCGGGTGATTCGGAGGGGGCGCGCCGTTCAGCGATCAGCAGCACGCTGAGCACCCCGATCAACAGGATGGTGCCCTGCAGGAACAGGGTCGGCCGGTCGATGTCGACGGCCCCGGCCACCGCCGACTGCCCCAGGCCGTCGCCGAGGTCGCGGGCCAGCCGGATCACCGCGAGCAGCGCGACCACCAGACCGGCCAGGCTCAGTGTCACCTGGGCGGGGTAGCGGGCCTTGCGGGGCAGGAACGCCTCGACGAGCACACCGGCCACCGCGACGCCGAACACGATCAACATCGGTGCCAGCTGGCTGTATTCGATGCTGGGCGCCGTCATGGCCGGGCTCCTTCCGCGACGGTGGGAGCCGGGTCCGGCTGGTTGATCGAGGTGAGGGTGGCGGTGACGGCCGGATTGATCACGTCCAGAGCGACTTTCGGGTACACGCCCAAACCGATCAGCAGCGCGATCAGCGGGGCGATGACCAGAAGTTCCCGGCGCCCCAGATCACGGACGTTCTCATTGCCCTCGGTGACCGGTCCGGTCATCATCCGCTGGTACATCCACAGCACGTAGAGCGCCGAGAGCACCAGGGCGATGGTGGCGCACACCGCGAACACCGGGTATCGGGTGAAGGTGCCGATGAGGACCAGGAATTCACTGATGAAGGGCGCCAGCCCGGGCAGCGACAGCGTGGCCAGCCCGGAGACCAGGAAGGTGCCCGCGAGGACTGGCGCCACCTTCTGCACCCCGCCGTAGTCGGCGATCACCCGGGTGCCCCGTCTGCTCACCAGGAAGCCGGCGATCAGGAACAGCGCGGCCGTGGAGATGCCGTGGTTGACCATGTACAGCGTGGAGCCGGCCTGGCCCTGACTTGTCATCACGAAGATGCCCAGGATGATGAAGCCGAAGTGGCTGATCGAGGTGTAGGCGATCAGCCGCATGACGTCGGTCTGGCCGATGGCCAGGATGGCGCCGTAGACGATGCCGATCACTGCCAGGGCGACGATCACCGGCCGGAAATAGGTTGACGCATCCGGGAACAGGGGCAGGCAGTAGCGCAGCATGCCGAAGGTGCCGACCTTGTCCATCACCGCCATCATCAGCACCGCCGACGCCGGGGTGGCCTGCACGGCAGCGTCGGGCAGCCAGCGATGGAACGGCCACAACGGTGCCTTCACCGCGAAGGCGAACATGAAACCGAGGAACAGCGCGTTGGCCACCCCGGGTTGCATCACGAACTGTCCGCTGGCCACCGCATCGGCGATCGCCCGGAAGTCGAAGGTGCCGGCGTCGAAGGCCTTGCTGGCGGAGGTGACGACGTACAGGCCGATCACCGCGGCCAGCATCACGAGACCGCCGAAGAGGTTGTACAGCAGGAACTTCACGGCGGCCTTCGAGCGGTTCTCCCCGCCGAAACCGCCGATGAGGAAGTACATCGGGATCAGCATCGCCTCGAAGAACACGTAGAACAGCAGGATGTCCAGTGCCGCCAGCGACATCAGCACCATGCCCTCGACGGCCAGCGTCAGAGCGATGTAGCTGTGTGTTCCGCGGCCGGACAGTCCCGGCCGGTCGTCGGCGTCGTTCCAGCCGGCGATCAGCAGCAGCGGTACCAGCACCGCGGTGAGAACCACCAAAACCAGTGCGATGCCGTCCAATCCGAGGATGTAGCCGGTGCCGAACGACGGGATCCACGGATGGTTCTCCACGAACTGGAACTGCTCGCCCCCGGGCTGGAAGCGCGCCGCCAGCATCAGGGACAGGGCCAGCACCGCCAGTGCCACCACCAGTCCGGCGTACTTGGCGAACTGCCGCAGCGACGCCGGCAGCACGATGATCACCGCCGCACCGAGGACGGGAATCGCCCACAGCAAGGTGAGCCACGGGATGGTCGTCATCGTCTCACCCCCACGTCCGGATCAGCACCGCGGCGATCACCAGCGCCGCCCCGGCCAGCATCGACAGCGCATACGAGCGGGCGAAGCCGGTCTGGACCGTGCGCAGGCCGTCGGAGACCTTGCCGATCACGGCGGCCAGTCCGTTGGCTGCACCGTCGACGGCTTTGTCGTCGACCAGGATCAGGGCCTTCGTCAGTCCCTGGCCACCGCGCATGAAGGTGGCCTCGTTGATCGCATCGCCGTAGAGGTCCTTACGGGCGGCGACGGTCAGTGCCGAGACATCCTGCGGCGGTGTCTCGGGAACGTTGTGCATGGCGTACTGGCGGTAGGCGACGGCCACGCCGATGGCGACGACGCCCAGTGCGGTGACGGTCATCATCCAGACCGGGATGGTGTGTTCGGCTTCGTGGCTGCCGACGACGGGCTCCAGCCAGTTCTGCAGGGTGTGGCCGATAGCCAGGAAGGCGCCGGCGCCGACTGATCCGACGGCGAGCACGATCATCGGCCAGGTCATCACCGCGGGGGATTCGTGCGGGTGGGTGTTGGGCTTCCAGCGGGCCTTGCCGAAGAACGTCAGCAGCATCACCCGCGTCATGTAGAACGCGGTGATACCGGCGCCGAGCAGCGCGGCGCCACCAAGGGCGAAGCCCTTGACTCCGCCTGAGTTGAAGGCGGTTTCGATGATGGCGTCCTTGGAGAAGAAGCCCGCGAACGGCGGCACCCCGATGATGGCCAGATAGCCGAGGCCGAAGGTGGCGAAGGTGACCGGCAGCAGGGGACGCAGCCCGCCGAAGCGGCGCATATCGGTCTCGTCGTCCATCGCGTGCATCACCGATCCGGCCCCGAGGAACAGGCCGGCCTTGAAGAAGCCGTGGGTGAGCAGGTGCATGATGGCGACCGCGTACCCGGCCGGGCCCAGGCCCGCGGCCAGCACCATGTACCCGATCTGGGACATCGTGGACGCCGCCAGTGCCTTCTTGATGTCGTCCTTCGCGCAGCCGATGATCGCGCCGAACAGCAGGGTCACCGCACCGACGATCACGACGGCGGTCTGCGCGGCGGGGGCGGCGTTGAAGATCGGGCCGGAGCGCACGATGAGGTACACCCCGGCGGTGACCATGGTCGCGGCGTGGATGAGTGCGGAGACCGGGGTAGGACCCTCCATGGCGTCACCGAGCCAGGACTGCAGAGGCACCTGGGCGCTCTTGCCGCAGGCACCCAGCAGAAGCAGCAGGCCGACGGCGGTCAGTGCGCCGTTGGTCATGCCCGGCACCGCGGCGAACACGGTGCTGAAGGTGACCGACCCGACCGAGGCGAACAACACCATCAGCGCGATCGCCAGGCCCATATCGCCGACCCGGTTGACCACGAACGCTTTCTTGGCGGCGGCGGCCGCGCTGGGCTTGTGCGACCAGAAGCCGATCAGCAGGTAGGACGCCAATCCGACGCCTTCCCAGCCCATGTAGAGGCCGAGGTAGTTGTCGGCCAGGACCAGCAGCAGCATGGCGGCGACGAACAGGTTGAGGTAGGCAAAAAATCGACGACGACCGCCGTCCTCTTTCATGTAGCCGACCGAGTAGATGTGGATGAGTGCACCGACCCCGGTGATCAGCAGCACGAAGCACACCGACAGCGCGTCCAGTTGCAGGCCGAAGTCCACGTTGAGCACCCCGACCGGAACCCAGGAGAACAGCACCTCGTGCACGCTGCGCTCCTCGGCGGGCAGGCCGAGCAGATGCGTGAACAGCACCGCGCCGCAGGCGAATGCGCCGATCACCGTGGCGCAGCCGAGCAGATGGCCCCAGGCGTTGGTGGCCTTGCCGCCCAGCAGCAGGATCACCGCCCCGGCCAGGGGCAGCGCAATGGTCAACCACAGAAGTGTCTGCATGACGTCGCCGTTCAATGCCGGAGCAGGTGGGCGTCGTCGACGTTGGCGCTTCGTCGGGTTCGGAAGATGGTCATGATGATCGCCAGCCCGACCACCACCTCACAGGCCGCGACCACCATGGTGAAGAAGGCCACCACCTGACCGTCGAGGTGGCCGTGCATCCGCGAGAACGTGACGAACGCCAGGTTGCAGGCGTTCAGCATCAACTCCACGCACATGAACATGATGATGGCGTTGCGCCGCAACAACACTCCGGCCGCGCCGATGCTGAACAGCACCACCGACAGATACAGATAGTTCGCCGGGTTCATTTCTCACCGTTCCCGCCGTCGGGCACCGACACCTTCTGGCGCGCGATGATGGTGGACACCGAGGAGCTCTCATCGGAGCCGTCAGGCAGCCGGGCGAAGGTGTCGACAGCATTGTGCCGGGCGAAGACGCCGGGCGCGGGCAGTGGTGTGGCCCGCTGATTGGTGCGGAACCGTTCGATCACCAACTCACGCTGGGACTTGCGCCGCTCGAAGCGTTCCCGGTGGGCCAGCACCATCGCACCGAGTGCGGCGGTGATCAGCAGGGCGCTGGTCAACTCGAAGGCCCATAGATCGCGGGTGAAGATCAGGGTGGCCAGACCCTCGACATTGCCGCCCGCATTGGCCTGTGCCAGCCCGACGAAACCGGTCGTGGCGACGTTGCCGATACCGGCGATCAGCAGGATGCCGAATCCCAGTCCAGCGACGATGGCTGCAACCCGTTGCCCGCGAAGCGTTTCCACCAGCGACTCCGAGGAGTCCACGCCGATGAGCATCAGCACGAACAGGAAGAGCATCATCACCGCTCCGGTGTAGACCACCACCTGCACCACCCCGAGGAACAGGGCATCCTGGGCCACATAGATCATGGCCAGCGCGATCATCGTCGAGGCCAGGAAGATCGCGGCGTAGACGGCCTTCGGGGCCACGACCACGCCGATCGCGCCGGCAATTGCGATGGCGCCCAGGATCCAGAACGCCACCGCTTCGGCGGTCGAGGTGCGGGTCAGGGTCTCGGCGGCCAGCAGGGTGATCGTCATCGCGTCACCTCCTCCGTGCCGGACCTGATCCCCGAGTCGCTTCGCTCGCCCCCGCAAGCGGGAGGTACCCCCAACCCGCCGGCGACGCGCCCCAGGTAGTAGTCGTCATCGGTGCTGGGTGATCGTCATCGCGTCACCTCCTCCGTGCCGGACCTGATCCCCGAGTCGCTTCGCTCGCCCCCGCAAGCGGGAGGTACCCCCAACCCGCCGGCGACGCGCCCCAGGTAGTAGTCGTCATCGGTGCTGCCGGGCGCCATTGCGTGCGGCGGGGCCTGCATCCCCGGCTGCAGCGGGGCCAGCAGCTTGTCCTTGCCGTAGATCAGATCCCCGCGGTTGTCGTCGGCGAGCTCGTAGATGTTGGTCATGGTCAGCGCCCGGGTGGGGCAGGCCTCGATGCACAGTCCGCAGCCGATGCAACGCAGATAGTTGATCTGATACACCCGCCCGTAGCGCTCACCGGGCGAAAACCGTTCGGCCTCTGTGTTATCCGCACCCTCGACGTAGATCGCGTCAGCCGGGCACGCCCACGCGCACAGCTCGCAGCCGATGCACTTCTCCAGCCCGTCGGGGTAGCGGTTGAGCTGATGACGGCCGTGATAGCGCGGTGCCACCGGCCCCGGCTTCTCCGGATAACCCTCGGTGATCGGCTTCTTGAACATCGATCCCAACGTCACGCCGAAACCCTTGACGGCGTCGATGAACTTAGGCATCTGCTGTCTCCCTCGCTGTCGTCGCGCCGGGCGCCGATTGGCCGGGTAGCGGTGGAATCGGGAATGCGCCGATATCCGCCGGCGATGGCGGCGGGGTGGTGTGCCGCTCGGCGAGCTTGCGGCGCAGCGCATTCACTGCCAGCAGGGCCAGCAGCAGGCCGGCGGCGGCGATCAGGCCGGGGGTGACACCGGTGATGTTGGCCGAGTGCAAGACCGCCACGATCATGATCCAGACCAGGGAGACCGGGATGAGCAGTTTCCAGCCCAGCGCCATGAACTGGTCGTAGCGCATGCGTGGCAGCGTGGCCCGCAGCCACATGAACACGAACAGGAACGTCCACACCTTGGCCACGAACCAGATCAGCGGCCACCACCCCGAGTTGGCGCCCGGGATCAGGCTCAGCGGCCACGGCGCATGCCAGCCGCCCAGGAACAGGGTGGTCGCCAGCGCCGAGACGGTGGTCATGTTGACGTACTCGGCGAGCATGAACATCGCGAACTTCAGTGAGCTGTACTCGGTGTGGAACCCGCCGACCAGTTCACCCTCGGCTTCGGGAAGGTCGAACGGCGCCCGGTTGGTCTCCCCGACCATGGCGGTGACGTACACCGCGAACGAGGGCAGCAGCAGGAACACGTACCACGTCTTCTCCTGGGCGGCAACGATTCCGGAGGTCGACATCGTTCCGGCGTAGACGAACACCGCCGCGAACGACAGTGCCATCGCGATCTCGTAGGACACCACCTGGGCGCTGGAGCGCAGCCCGCCCAGCAGCGGATAGGTCGAGCCCGACGCCCAGCCAGCCAGCACGATCCCGTACACCCCGATGGAGGTGACGGCCAGGATGTAGAGCACCGCGACGGGCAGGTCGGTCAGCTGTAGCGGGGTTTGGTGGCCGAACACCGACACCACCGGGCCCATCGGGATCACGGCGAAGGCGGTGATGGCGGGGATCACCGAAATGATCGGCGCCAGAAGGTAGATGGGCTTGTCCACCCCGGCTGGCGTCAGCCCCTCCTTGAGAGCGAGTTTGATGCCGTCGGCCAGGGACTGCAGCAGCCCGAACGGGCCGACCCGGTTCGGGCCGTAGCGCAACTGCATGCGGCCCAGGATCTTGCGTTCGGCCAGGATCGCCACCAGGACCGTCAGCAACAGGAACACGAAGATCGCCAGCGCCTTGGCCAGGATCAGCCACCACGGATCGTGGCCGAACACCGCCGGGTCGGGATACTTCACTGCGCCTCCCGCTCGATCTGGACCACCGTGCCGGTGGTCACCGCCAGCTGCTCGTGCACCGCGCTTCCCGGTGACCGCAGCGGCAACCACACCACCCCGTCGGGCATCTCGGTGATCGCCAGCGGCAACGTGATCGCGCCGCGCCCGCTGGACACACTGACCAGCTCACCCTCGGTGGCGCCGATACCCGCCGCGGTGGCCGCGGACAACCGCACCACCGGCGGACGTGCCGTCCCCGCCAGGTACGGCTCGCCGTCCTGTAACCGGCCGTCGTCCAACAGCATTCGCCAACCGGCCAGCACCGCCTCGTCGCTGTCGAGCGCGGGTGGCGGGACCGGGGCCACGTCAGGTGCGGCGGGCCGCTCGCCGTCCCAGACGCCGAGTGCGGCCATCTCGGCGCGGGCCTCATCGGCGGTGCGGAAGCCCAGATCGGCACCGACGTCGTCGGCCATGGTCTGCAACACCCGCAGATCGGAGAACGCATTGGATGCCAGTGCTGGCTCGAATGGCCGGCTCCGGCCTTCCCAGTTGGTGAACGATCCGGCCTTCTCGGCGACCGGTGCCACCGGGAACACCACATCGGCCAGGGCGGTGACCGCGGATTCTCGCAATTCCAGGCTCACCACGAAACCGGCCGCCTCGATCGCAGCCAGCGCGGCGTGCGGGTCGGGCAGGTCGGCCGGTTCGACACCGGCGATCAGCAGCGCGTCGAGGTCACCGCCAGCGGCTGCGGACAGGATCGCGGACGTGTCGCGGCCGGTGTCGGCGGCGATCTCGTCGATATGCCAGGCGGCGGCGAGCTGTTCGCGAGCCCCCGCATCGGACACCGGCCGTCCGCCGGGCAGCAGGTTGGGCAGGCAGCCGGCCTCGACCGCACCGCGTTCCCCGGCGCGTCGCGGTACCCAGGCCAGCCGGGCGCCGGTGCGTTCGGCCACCCGCGCGGCCGCCGACAGGGCGCCGGGGCTGGTGGCCAGCCGTTCCCCGATCAGCAGGATCGCTCCGGGCTGGGACAGCAGCGCGGGGTCGAGTCCGTCCAGGGCGTCGGCTTCGGCGCCCGGGGCGGTGGCGATCACAGCGGCGGCGAGCTTGACCGAGCCGCGGGAGGCCAGCGGCGCGACCGCCACGACCTTCAGGCCATGCTTGCGGACCGCTTTGCGCAGTCGCAGGAACACGATCGGCGACTCTTCTTCGGGTTCCAGGCCCGCCAGCACCACCACCGGTGCGGCTTCCAGGTCGGCGTAGCTGATGGCCCGGCGGCCCGCGACGTGGGCGGCGAGGAACTGGGCCTCTTCGTCGGAGTGGGGCCGGCTGCGCATGTCGATATCGTTGGTGCGCAGCACCATTCGGGCGAACTTCGCGTAGGCGTAGGCGTCCTCGGTGGTGGTCCGACCGCCGACCAGGACGCCGGTGCGTCCGGTGGTCAGTCCGGCGACGGCGGTGGCGATGGCCTCCGACCAGGACGCCGGGCGAAGGCTGCCGTCGTCGTCGCGCACCAGGGGAGCGGTGATCCGGTCACCGAGGGTCGGGTAGGTGAAGGCCCAGCGGCCCTTGTCGCAGTTCCATTCCTCGTTGACCTCGGGGTCGTCGCCGGCCAGCCGGCGCAGGACCACACCGCGGCGGTGGTCGGTGCGCTGTGAGCAGCCCGAGGCGCAGTGCTCGCACACACTCGGGCTGGACACCAGGTCGAACGGGCGGGCCCGGAACCGGTAGGCGGTACCGGTCAGGGCGCCGACCGGGCAGATCTGCACGGTGTTGCCGCTGAAGTAGGAGTCGAACGCCTCGCCGGGGGCGATGCCGACCTGCTGCAGGGCCCCGCGTTCGAGCAGCTCGATGAACGGATCCCCGGCGATCTGGTTGGAGAACCGGGTGCACCGTGCGCACAGCACACAGCGTTCCCGGTCCAGCAGCACCTGGCTGGACAGGTTGATCGGCTTAGGGAAGGTGCGCTTGATATCGGTGAAGCGGGTCTCCACCCGGCCGTTGGACATCGCCTGGTTCTGCAGCGGGCATTCCCCGCCCTTGTCGCAGATCGGGCAGTCCAGCGGGTGGTTGATCAGCAGTAGTTCCATCACCCCGTGCTGGGCCTTGTCGGCGGCCGCCGAGGTGAACTGGGTGCGCACCACCATCCCGTCGCTGACGGTGGTGGTGCAGCTCGCCATCGGCTTGCGCTGGCCCTCGACCTCGACCAGGCACTGCCGGCAGGCGCCCACCGGGTCGAGCAGGGGATGGTCGCAGAACCGGGGGATCTGCACACCGAGCAGTTCGGCGGCGCGAATCACCAAGGTGCCCTTGGGGACCGCCACCTCGACGTCGTCAATGACCAGGTTGACCATCTCGACGGGTGGAGTTGCCGGCACCTGGGTTTCCGGGGCCTGTGTCATCGCCGCCTCCCGTCGAGTGTGCGTCCAGGGCGGGAATTCCGCCGATTACGCGCCCTGAGCGCACACTCAACGCTCGCGCGCGTCATGCTCCGACTCCTTCCGGTGCCGACAGCATGGCGGCGTACGGGTCGAACGGGCAGCTGCCCTCCAGGTGCGCCTCGTACTCCTCGCGGAAGTACTTGATCGAGGAGATGATCGGTGAGGCTGCGCCGTCGCCCAACGCGCAGAACGACTTTCCGAAGATGGTGTCGGAGATGTCGAGCAGCTTGTCGATGTCCTCGGTGGTGCCGCGGCCGGTTTCCAGCCGTTCGTAGATCTGGCTCAGCCAGTAGGTGCCTTCCCGGCATGGTGTGCACTTGCCGCACGACTCGTGGGCGTAGAACTGCGTCCAGCGGCGCACCGCGCGCACCACACAGGTGGTCTCGTCGAAGATCTGCAGCGCCTTGGTGCCCAGCATCGACCCGACCGAGGCCATGCCTTCGTAATCCAGTGGTACGTCGAGATGTTCGGCGGTCAGCAGCGGAGTGGACGAGCCGCCGGGGGTCCAGAACTTGAGCTCATGCCCGGCGCGGATACCGCCGGCGTAGTCGAGCAGTTCGCGCAACGTGATCCCCAGTGGGGCTTCGTACTGGCCGGGCCGGGTCACGTGCCCGGACAGCGAATACAGTGTGAAGCCGGGCGATTTCTCGCTTCCCATCGACTTGAACCAGTCCACCCCGTTGTGCAGGATCGGCGGGACGCTGGCGATGGATTCCACGTTGTTGACGACGGTGGGGCTGGCGTACAGACCCGCGACCGCGGGAAACGGCGGGCGCAGCCGGGGCTGACCGCGGCGGCCTTCCAGCGAGTCGAGCAGCGCGGTCTCCTCACCGCAGATGTAGGCCCCGGCACCGGCGTGCACGATCAGATCCAGATCGAAACCCGAGCCCAGGATGTCGGTGCCCAGATAGCCCGCCTGATAGGCCTCGGCCACCGCGCTCTGCAGGCGGCGCAGCACCGGCACCACCTCGCCGCGCACGTAGATGAACGCGTGCCGGGCGCGGATGGCATACGCGGCAATGATCGCACCCTCCACCAGGAAATGCGGTGTGGTGAACATCAGCGGAATGTCTTTACACGTGCCCGGTTCGGACTCGTCGGCGTTGATCACCAGGTACTTGGGTTTGGCGCCGGCGCCGGTGGCGTCCTGGGGGATGAACGACCACTTGGTCCCGGTGGGGAAGCCCGCGCCCCCGCGGCCGCGCAGGCCGGACTCCTTGACCGTCGAGATGACGTCGTCGGGCTTCATTCCCAGCGCGGTGCGCAATGCCTGATAGCCGTCGTGGCGTAGATAGGTGTCCAGCGTCCAGGGCTCGGGCTCGTCCCAGAACCGGCTCAGCACGGGCGTCAGCGTCATTGCACCCCTTCCGCGCGGGCTACCCGGAGGCCGGCGAGTGTCGCATCGCCCGGCAGGCTGGTGTCGGTGACGTCGGGGCCGACGCCGGCCAATGTGCGGGCGGTCTCGCGGAATGGGCACAGGGTGGCGCCGCGGGTGGGAGTCACCGGGGCGCCGTCGCGCAGGGCCTGAACGAGTTCTTTTGCGCTGCTGGGAGTTTGGTTGTCGAAGAACTCCCAGTTGACCATGACTACGGGGGCGTAGTCGCAGGCGGCGTTGCATTCGATATGTTCGAGGGTGATCCGGCCGTCGGTTGTCGTCTGGCCCGGGTGGATCGCCAGCTCGGTTTCCAGGGCCTCCAGGATGGCGTCACCGCCCATGATGGCGCACAGCGTGTTGGTGCACACGCCCACCAGGTAGTCACCGGTCGGGGTGCGCCGGTACATCGAGTAGAACGTGGCCACCGCGGTCACCTCGGCGTCGGTGAGCCCTAACTGCTTGGCGCAGAACGCGATCCCGGCCTTGGTCAGGTAGCCGTCTTCGGACTGCACCAGATGCAGCAGCGGCAGCAGCGCCGAACGCGGCTGCGGATAGCGGCCGATGATGGTGGCCGCATCGGCGGCCAGCCGCGCGGTGACATCAGCCGGGTAGGCGTCCCGGCCGCCGATCGGCGGACCGGATTCCTCGGGCCGCGGACCCAACACGAGATCGACACTCACCTAGCACTCACCTGTCTACGCCTCCCATCACGGGGTCGATCGAGGCCACCGAGGCGATCACGTCGGCGACCATGCCGCCTTCGCACATCGCCGCCACCGCTTGCAGATTCGTGAACGACGGGTCCCGGTAGTGCACCCGGTAGGGCCGGGTTCCGCCGTCGGAGACCATGTGTACCCCGAGCTCGCCGCGCGGGGACTCCACGGCGATGTAGACCTGGCCGGCCGGTACCCGGAATCCTTCGGTGACGAGCTTGAAGTGGTGGATCAGCCCCTCCATCGAGGTGCCCATGATCTTGGCGACGTGCTCAGGGGAGTTGCCCAGACCGTCGGGACCCAGCTTCAGATCCGCCGGCCAGGCCAGCTTCTTGTCGGTGATCATCACCGGTCCCGGCTCGAGCCGTTCCAGGCACTGGCGCACGATCTTCACCGACTCGTACATCTCCTTGACCCGGATCAGATAGCGCCCGTAGCAATCCGCCCCGGTGTCGGTGATGACGTCGAAGTCGTAGGTCTCATACCCGCAATACGGTTGGGACTTGCGCAGATCGTGCGGCAGACCGGTGGAGCGCAGCACCGGCCCGGTGATGCCCAGCGCCATGCAGCCGGTCAGATCCAGATAGCCGATGCCCTGGGTGCGGGCCTTCCAGATGTAGCTCTCGGTGAGCAGCGCACCCAGTTCGTCGAGATGGCCGGGCAGCACAGCCAGCAGTTCACCCAGGCGGGCCTCGGTGTCCTCGGGCAGATCAGCGGCCACCCCGCCGGGCCGGATGTAGGCGTTGTTCATCCGCAGCCCGGTCACGGCTTCGAAGAACGACAGGATCAGGTCGCGGTCGCGGAAGCCGAAGAACATCGGCGACATCGCGCCCAGTTCCATCCCGCCGGTGGCCAGGGCCACCAGGTGGCTGGAGATCCGGTTGAGTTCCATCAACATCACCCGGATCACCGAGGCGCGCTCCGGGATGTCGTCGGTGATCCCCAGAAGACGTTCCACACCAAGGCAATACGCGGTCTCGTTGAAGAACGGCGACAGGTAGTCCATCCGGGTCACGAACGTCACACCCTGGGTCCAGGTGCGGTACTCCAGGTTCTTCTCGATCCCGGTGTGCAGATAGCCGATGCCGCAGCGGGCTTCGGTGACGGTCTCGCCCTCGATCTCCAGGATCAGTCGCAACACCCCGTGCGTCGACGGGTGCTGGGGACCCATGTTGACCACGATCCGCTCGCCGGCCTCGCCTGCGCGGGCGGCGGCCACCAACTCGTCCCAGTCCTGACCACCCAGGACGACCACACCGTCCTCATCGTCGATATGTGTACTCATCAGTGATACGACCTGCGTTCATCCGGAGGGGGAATCTGGGCGCCGTGGTACTCCACCGGAATTCCGCCCAGCGGATAGTCCTTGCGCTGCGGGTGGCCCACCCAGTCGTCGGGCATCTCGATGCGTGTCAGGCCGGGATGGCCGTCGAACACGATCCCGAAGAAGTCGTAGGTTTCGCGCTCGTGCCAGTCGCAGGTCGGGTACACCGAA
Organism: Mycobacterium sp. M26; assembly: GCF_001494595.1. Classification (GTDB taxonomy): domain Bacteria; phylum Actinomycetota; class Actinomycetes; order Mycobacteriales; family Mycobacteriaceae; genus Mycobacterium. The sequence continues at coordinate 3,658,162 of NZ_LN929908.1, read as the reverse complement.
AACAGCGAGGGGATATGAGGATCGGCGTCCGGACACGCCACCTCCAGATGTACCCGGCGGTTGTGCGTGATCGACACCAGCGGATAGAAGGCGTGCAACTCCCGGCCGGCGTCCTCCGGATAGTGCACACCCGAGACGCCGCAACACAGTTCGAATCGCAGTGCCGCGTCGTCCCGGAGTGCCGCCGCCACCGCAACGAGATGCTCGCGGGCGACGTCGAGCGTCAGCTGCTCGCGGAACACCACGACACGCAGGACGGCGGCGGTGAACGTCTCGGCACCGAGAACCTCGGCCAGCCGGTCGACGACCTCGTCGAAGTACCCGCCGTAGGGCCGGGGTGTGCTGCCCGGCAGGGCGACCTCCCGCACCAGGCGGCCGTAGCCGGAGGTGTCACCGCTGCCGTTGATCCCGAACATGCCCCGGCGCACGCCGATGACGTCTCCAGGTGTCTCCTGGTCGTTCTCGCTCACCGCAGCAGGCCCTTGAGTTCGATGGTCGGCTTGGCCGACAGCGCGGCCTGCTCCGCGGCGGCCACCACCTCCTCGCGGTGCACACCTAACGGCATCTCGGCGATCTTGGCGTGCAACGTCAGGATGGCGTGCAGCAGCATCTCCGGCCGCGGCGGGCAGCCCGGCAGGTAGATGTCCACCGGGACGATGTGATCAACGCCCTGGACCACCGCGTAGTTGTTGAACATGCCGCCACTGGAGGCGCAGACCCCCATGGCCAGCACCCACTTCGGTTCGGCCATCTGGTCGTACACCTGCCGCAGCACCGGCGCCATCTTCTGGCTCACCCGCCCCGCCACGATCATCAGATCCGCCTGCCGCGGGGTGGCCGAGAACCGCTCCATCCCGAACCGGGCGATATCGAAGCGCGGCCCGGCCGTCGCCATCATCTCGATCGCACAGCAGGCCAGGCCGAACGTCGCCGGCCACAACGACCCCTTGCGGACGAACCCGGCCACCTTCTCCACCGTCGACAGCAGGATGCCGCCGGGCAGTTGCTCCTCTAGTCCCATTCCAGCCCGCCCCGCCGCCACACATACCCGTAGGCCACGAACACCGTCGCCATGAAGATCAGCATCTCCACCAGCGCGAAGGTGCCCAACTGGTCGAAGGCCACCGCCCACGGGTAGAGGAAGACGATCTCGATGTCGAAGACGATGAACAACATCGCCGTCAGGTAGTACTTGATGGGGAAGCGCTGGCCGATCGTCTCGCCGGCCACCGGCTCGATACCGCACTCGTAAGCCTCGAGCTTGGCGCGGTTGAACCGCCGCGGACCGATCACCAGGGCGATGACCACAGACACCACCGCGAACCCCGCCGCAATGGCTCCCAGCACCAGGATGGGTGTGTAAAGACTCATACCGCTGTGCCACTCCTCGCTTGGGCTGTCGATGTGAGCTAAGACACAGCGTAGCGATCTTGTGACGTGGGTCTACACGTTTTCGTTAGGATGACTTCAAGAACTGGACGCAGCCCCGCGCGATGTGAGAGGGCAAGGGCGACAGTTAAATTGGCGTTCGGGGCTACTGGACCGGAGCCCGCAGCAGCCCCACAACCGCTTCGCCGAGCCGGATCGGGTCGATCGGGTGCGGCACCGCCGCTTCAGCCCGCGACCAATTGGCCAGCCAGGCGTCATCGGGACGACCGGTCAGCACCAGCACCGGAGGGCAGTGGTCGAGCTCGTCCTTGAGTTGCTTGGCGATGCCCAGCCCGCCGACGGGGGAGGCTTCCCCGTCGAGGATGACGAGGTCGAACCCGCCGCGGTCCATCAGCTGCACAACCATCGGCCCGGTGGCCACATCGGTGTAGGTGAGCTCCGGCAACTCCGGGTGCACCCGCTTGCCCAGCGCCAGGCGCACCTGTTCGCGGGTGCGGGCATTGCTGCTGTACACCAGAATGTGGATGGGCTGTGCGCCGGAGCCAGACACGCCGCCGATGCTACTGCGAAAACCCCTGCCCGGTCTGCGGTTTAGCCGCCGGCTTTGGTGAACACGAGATCGGCCGCCAGCTTGGTGGTGGTCGGCAACATGCCCAGCGGATTGCCGCCGACACCGAAGCTGGTCCGGTCGATGCTGGTCTGCGTACTCACCCGGACCGTGGCCTCGTCGAGGCGTTCAACGGTGGCGGCCAACGGCAGCGGCCGGGTGGTACCGCGCACCGTGATCTCGGCGCGCAGGTCGGCGGTCGTGGCACCCGTCGGCTCGGCGCCGGTGACGACTACGCGCACGGTGGGATGCGCGTCGGCGTCGAAGAAGTCGGCGGCCCGAAGGTGTTCGTCACGTTTGCCGATACCTGTGCGCAGCGACGCCACCCGAGCCTCGACGTACCCGGACACCGCGCCGTTCGCGGCGACGTCACCCTGTCCGCTCACGTCGGTGAATTCGCCCTTCACCGGCACCAGACCCCACAGGGTCTTATTGACGAACCGCAGCGAGGACCGCGCGGGATCCAGCGTCCAGGTGCCCGGAGACTCGGTCACCGATTGCAGGCCGGTCATGTCGCCTCCATGCGAATCATCCCAACAATGGGGCCAGTTCGGCGGGATCGAGGTACTCGTCGATGCGCCGGATCAGGCCGTGCTGGTCCAACTTGACCACGAGACACACCCGCAGCGCCACCTCTGCACCCGCGCCGGTGGTGGCGTGCAGGATGTGCTGCTGGACGAACCCGCCGTCGAACACCTGACGGTCCAGCACCTCGTAGCGGCGTGCCGTGGTGGCGCCGACGAACCACTCGATGACACCGAGTGCGCGGGGCTTGTCACGTTCCCGCCCGCCGCCCTGACGCCACACCAGGACGTCGTCAGCCCACATCGCTGTCAGCGCGGCGATATCGCCCTGTTCGATCGCCGCGAACAACCGGTCGGCGACGTCGAGGATCTGGGTTTCGGTCATGACACTCCTGCTTCGGGCCGGTCATAGCCGGGATGGGCGATGGACAACCGGTGGCGGACGAGTGCCCGCAGGCACGGCACCACCTCGCCGGCGCGTCCGTCGAGGTCACCGGAGCGGATGGCGGCGGCCAGCGCCTCCTCGTCGTCGAAACCGAGTGCGGCCAGCGCTGCCAGGGGTTCACCGGCGGACTCGTCGAGAAGTTCCCGCTCCACGGTGCGCAGCACGTTGGCGGCCACCAGGGCATGGAAATTAACCGAGCCGCTGGTGTTGGCGCGGACGTCGCCTTCGAGGAATTCCGCGACGGCGGCGACGAGTTCGGCGGCGGTGGGCCGCCCGTTGAGCCCGCTCATGACACCCCCTCCAGAAGGTCGAGAACGTCCCATTCCGTTTCGCAGACGCGCCTGCCGATCGCGGCCAGCTCCACCGAGCGGCTTTGTCCGGACAGGTGCCGTTCGGCCTGGAACCGGCAGATCACACCCCAGCGCAGCGTCGCCAGCACCAGCCACCAGCGCAGCGCCGCCCGGTCGACGGTGGCACCGCCGGCCGCTTCGTAGGCGGTGACGAACTCCTCGATGCTGCCCAGGCCCCCGGCGGCCAGGCGTGCCGGGGCGCCGAACCGCCAGGCGCGGATGCAGAACCAGGCCAGGTCCTCGTAGATCTCGCCGATGTGCACCAGCTCCCAGTCCAGTACCGCGGCCAGGGTCGACCCGTCGACGATGAGGTTGCCCATCCGGAAATCGCCGTGCACCAGGACGGCGGGGGAGGGCGCTGGGCGGTTGGCGGCCAGCCAGCGGAACGCCCATTCGAATGTGGCGGTGGTGTCGCCCATCTCGTCGAGCCGCTGGTGCCATTCGCCGAGCTGTTCCTGCTCGGCCAGGCCCGGCGCGTCGGTGCGGGCCCGGTGGATGGCGGCCAGCGCGGACGCGCACTGCTGCAACAGGGCGCGCCGGCCGTCGTCGTCGAGGGTGCGCTGGATCCGTCGCACGATGGTCTCGCCGGCGATCTCGTCACAGATCAGAAACGGATTGCCCAGCGCCGCAGTCGAATCGGAGGCGACGAGCACGTGGGGGACGGGTGCTCCGGTCTCGGCCGCCGCGGTTTGTACGGCGGCTTCCAGTTCCATGCCCGCGTGTACATCATCGGGTGGTCCGGTGCGCAGGATCAGGGCGCGGCGCTGCGATCCGGTCTGCGCGTCGAACGCCCACGTCGTACGGCTGGCTCCGCCGGTGAGCGCCCGCAGGTTGACCACCTCGGTGGCCTCACCCAACTGCGGGCGCAGGACGGCGGCGAGGTCGGCGGCGAGTTGTTCTGCTGTCACGTCAGCGGGCCGGCTTGCCGAACTTGAACATGCGTTGGGCCACCCGGCGCATCTGAATCTCCTCGGCCCCTTCGGTAATCCGGTAGCGACGGTGATGCCGGTAGATGTGCTCGAAGGGCTCGTGGCGGCTGTAGCCGATCCCGCCGTGCACCTGCATGGCCCGGTCGGCCGCCTCGCAGACCAGCCGGTTGGCCCGGTAGTTGGCCATCGACACCTTGTCGGAAACCTCCAGATGGTGGTTGCGGTCCAGTTCCCACGCGGCGTAGCGGACCAGCAGCCGCACCATCTGCGCCTCGGTCTGCAGTTCCACCAGCGGCCACTGGATGGCCTGGTTCACCGACAGCGGCTTACCGAAGGTGACCCGCTGCCCGGCGTACTCGACCGCCCGGTCGATGCAGTACTGCGCCGCACCCAGACTGCTGGCTGCCTGCCGAATCCTGTTCTCGTGCAGGAAGGTCTGGGCCACCTCCAGACCGTGGTCGATCGGTCCGAGGACGGCGTCGGCGGGCACCCGCACATCGCGCAGCTCGACCTCGGCGTGGTCGCTGGGCATGTTGAAGGTCCACCAGTAGAACGGCACCTCGAAGCCCTTGGCGTCGCAGGGCACCAGGAACGCGGTGATGCCGCGGGCCTGCCCGGCGTCCCCGGAGGTGCGGGCGAACACCAGATCGTGGGTGGCCCGGTGCACGCCGGTGTTCCAGCGCTTGGTGCCGTTGATCACCCAGTCGTCCCCGTCGCGCTCGGCCCGGGTCTCCAGCCAGGTCGCGTCGGAGCCGTGCGCGGGCTCCGTCAGGCCGAAGGCCATCGAGCGCTTGCCGGTCAGCATCGCCTCGATCCAGTCCTTCTTCTGCTCGTCGGTGCCGAACCGGTCCATCATGATGACCTGGGGGAAGTTGCCGACGATGGACGACTCGTCCTGCAGGTCGTTATGCAGCCCGAGGCCCTTGTGCGCCAGGTGTTCCCGGATCACCGCCATGTCGAGGTTGCTGCCGTCGCGGCCACCGAACTTCGAGGGCAGGCCGTACCGCAACCAGCCCGCGGCATCGGCGCGGCGGCGCATCTCGTCGAGCAGGTCCTCCCACTCCCGCCGCGGGATACCGCCGTTGTCGATATCGGTGCGGGCGAACTCGCGGCGCTGATCGAAGTACTGCATGTGCTCGCGTTCGAGCGGCTTGATCTCGGCTTCGATGAACGCGTCCATCTCGGCCAGCAGTGGCGGAAGGTGTTCGGGCAGTTCGAAATCCACAGTGATCTCCTTGCTCTCGTCAGAAGCCGTACACGGTCTTCTTCCAAATGGTGGACAGGGTGGTGATGGCCTCGGCATCCGAGAGCCGCAGGCCCAGACCTGAGGTGTCGGGGCGCATACAGACGGTGGTGAACTGTTCGAAGAGCAGCGCGATCGCCAGCGCGGTGTGTTCGGCGTTCAGTGTCGTGGCGTGGCCCTGCTCCTGGGCGCGGCGCACCGAGGCCGCGACGATGTCGATACCGAACTGGCGGAACTGGTTCTGCAGCGCGGCGAACCGCTGCTCGGTGGCGGCGAGTTGGTCCACGCCCACCATGATCCCGATGTTCTGTTTGAACATCTCCCAGTACGTCCGCACCGCGGTGACGAAGAAACCGTCGTCCTGCGGTGACTCCGGCAGATGGACCCGCATGCCGGACGGCAGCACCACATCCCGCAGGAACTCCTCGGCCAGCGCGGCCAGCAGGTCTTCCTTGTCGTCGAAGTAGCGGTAGAACACGGCCGGGGACTTGCCCGCCGCCGAGGTGATGTCGGACAGCGTCGTGCCGTGGAAACCGCGTTCGGCGAACAACTTCCGGGCCGCGTGCTCAATGGCCTGCTGGGTCTGGCGGCCCTTGCTGCTCAGTGTTCGCGGGGTGGGCGACGCCCCGCCTGCAGTCGGTTCTGTCACCGCAGGCTCGCGCGCCATTTGTCCAGAACTCTGCGCTCGCGCTTGGTCGGCCGGCCGGCGCCGCGGTCACGGGCGGCCACCGGAACGGCCGACGCCGGCGGCGGCGCCGGTGTCCGGTCCAGGTAGCAGGTCACTGCGTCAGCCGCGCCAACCCGCTTCTGAATCACGCGCGCCACCACGACGATCCGCGTGGTGCTGCCGATCAGAGCGCGAACCTCGTCGCCGGCAGACACCATCGTCGACGGCTTGGCCAGCCGGTCGTTGACCCGGACATGCCCACCGCGACACGCGGCCGCGGCGTCCGGGCGGGTCTTGGCCAGCCGGACCGACCACAGCCAGCGATCCACCCGGGTCGAGTCCATGCTCACGCCAGGATCCGGTCACCGGCCCGCAGCAGCGCGCTGGGCAGGTCGTGGCCGACGGCGTCCTGGGCGACCCGGGCCGCCGCGATGGCCGCCTGCAGGTCGACGTCAGTGCCGATGCCGCTGTCGCGGAGCAGATAGGTGAGGTCTTCGGTGGCGATGTTGCCGCTGGCGCCGGGTGCGAACGGGCAGCCACCGAGGCCCCCGACCGAGGAATCCAGCCGGGTCACCCCGGCGGCGACGGCGGCGTACGCGCTGGCCAGCCCGGCCCCGCGGGTGTTGTGGAAGTGCGCTCCCAGCGGCAGGTCGCCGATGCGTGGCCGGACCTGGTTCACCAGCGCGGTGACCCGGCCGGGCGTGGTGGTGCCGATGGTGTCGGCGATGGCCAGCCGGTCGGCCCCGTATTCGACTGCGGCGTCGACGATGTCGAGCACCCGCTGGGGCGGCGTCGGTCCGTCGAACGGGCAGTCCCAGGCAGTCGCGATGATGACCTCCACCGTGACCCCGGAATCGCGCGCGATCGCGACGATGTCGGCGATCTGCGCGGTGGCCTCCGCGCTGGTCCGCCCGACGTTGGCGCGGCTGTGCCCGTCGGCTGCCGACACGACGTATTCCAGTGAACGCAGACCCGCCGCGATGGCCCGCGTGGCGCCGTTCGGGCTGGCCACCAGGGCGGAGAAGTCGATGTCGGGGTAGTCTGACAGCCGGGCGGCCAGCTCGGGAGCATCCGCCAGGGCAGGCACCTTGGAGGGGGATACGAAGGCGGTGGCCTCCACCTCCCGGACACCGGTGGCCGCGATCGCAGCGAGCAGATCCAGCTTGGCGCTCAACGGAATCGGCGCCTCGATCTGCAGGCCGTCGCGCAGCGCGACCTCCCGGATCGTGACGTGCGACGGCAGCTCGCTCACAGCACCCCCTGGAACTCCAGGTCGGCGATCTCGGCGGCCTTCAGCCCCAGCAGGTCCCCGTACACCTCGCCGTTGTGTTGGCCGGGTTTGGCCGATCCGGCGTTGCGCACCCCGCCCGGGGTTTCCGAAAGCACCGGAATGACGCCGGGGCCCAACACATTTCGGCCGATACCCTCGTCGTAGTGCTCGACCAGCATGCCGCGGGCCTGCAGTTGCGGATCGCGCACCACCTCGGCGACGGTGTTGATCGGTCCGCTGATGACGCCGGCGTCGCTCAGGGTCTCGATGATGTCGTCGGGTTGGCGCTGGGCGGCCCAGTCGCCGATGATCGTGTCCAGCTCGTCCTGGTTGCGGCCGCGTGCGACGTGGTCGACGAAGCGGCTGTCGGTGGCCAGCTCCGGCTGTCCCATCGCCGCGCACAACCTGCGGAACACGGTGTCCTGGTTGGCTGCGATCACCACCCAGCTGCCGTCGGCGCTGCGGTAGATGTTCGACGGCGCAATACCTTCCAGCCGGGTGCCCGACGGTCCCCGCACGATCCCACCCATGTCGTAGTCCGGAATCGTCGACTCCTGGACGGCCAGGCAGGCTTCGGTGAGCGCGGTGTCGACCACCTGGCCCTCTCCGGTGACGGTGCGGCGGTACAGCGCGGCGAGCGCACCCTGCACGGCGAACATCCCGGCCAGGCTGTCGCCCAGCGAGAGGGCCAGCCGCGGCGGCGGCCCGCCGGGGAAGCCGTTCATGTGGCGCAGGCCGCTGGCCGCTTCGGCCACCGAGGCGTACCCCGCCTTGTTGGCATCCGGACCGGTCTGCCCGTAGCCGGAGACCCGCACCAGGATGATGCCCTTATTGTGTTGGCGCAGAACGTCATACCCGAGCCCCCACTTCTCCAGGGTGCCGGGCCGGAAGTTCTCCACGATGATGTCGGAGCGTTCCACGAGGCGCAGGAACAGATCCCGGCCGCGGGGCTCACGCAGGTTGAGGGTGACGGCCCTCTTGTTGCGGGCGTGCACGGTCCAGAAGAAGTGATGGCCGTCGACCTCGGCCTGGCCCCAGGTGCGCAGCGGATCGGGGGAGCCGGGCGGCTCGATCTTGATGACGTCGGCGCCCATGTCACCGAGCAACCGGCCGGCGAACGGGCCCGAGATCAGCGTCCCGACCTCGATCACCCGGATGCCGTCGAGCGCGCCTTTCGGTGGGGTGGTGTTCCGGTCCTTCTTCCTGCGCTCAGGTATCACCTAGTCCGCCTTTGCGAAATCGTGCCGCACCAACCAGTCGGTCACCACGCCGACTGCCCTGGCCAGCGTCTCACGCTGGTCGGGTCCGGAGTAGTAGTGGTTGGCACCCTCGATCTCGTACATCTCCTTGTCCGGATGCCCGATCGCCTCGAACAGCCGCCGGGTGTGACTCGGTGTGCAGGCGTCGTCGGCGAGATTGCCGATCACCAATGCCGGGACCGCGATGTCGTGCCCGCATTCCACGCCGTCGCCGTTGGCGTCGTCATAGCTCCACTGGGATAGCCAGCTACGCAGCGAGCAGAACCGCGCCAGACCGACCGGACTCATGTTCACCACGGCAGGCTCGCCCAGATAGCAGGTGCCGGGGGTGCGATCGTTGGGGTCGACGGTCGGATCCAGCCACCGCGGGTCGGCCATCGTGCCGTGGACCACGAAGCCGAACTCCTCATCCGAGCGCCCGGCGGCCTTCAGCTCGGCCAGCTTGGCCTTGACCCACGCGGTGATTCGGCGGTTGCGCTCCACCTGGGCCTGCCGGTAGCGCTCGAGGAATTCCGGGGTGTAGGGCGGCTGGTTGGGATTGTCCGGGTTGTAGAGGTCGAGTTCGGGATCGCGCTTGCTCGGGTCGGACTCGTCGAGGATCGAGGCGTCCAGCCATTCGGTCAGCGTGCCGTGGCGGCTGATGTGGGCGGCCAGCAGCATGATGCCGTCGGCGGGGATCAGGCCCAGCGTGGTGAGGTCTGGGCCGTCTCCCGACGGGCTGGCGGTGATCGTCGGCTTCTGGGCCTGCTGTTGGTAGAACAGCGACAGCGACCCGCCGCCGCTCCAGCCGGCCAGCACCACCTTCTGGTAACCCAGCCGGTTCTTGGCGTCCTTGATGGCCTCGCCGAGATCCTGGACCACCTTCTCCATCAGTAGTGCGGAGTCGGTGCCGCGGAACCGGCTGTTGCAGTAGATGACGTGGTGGCCGGCCCGGGCCAGCGCGTTGATCATCGGCAGGTAGGCCCCGCCGCCGATCGGATGCATGAACACCAGCACCGTATCGCTCGGGGTGGTCGGCTTGAGCAGGTAACTTTCCAGGACCACCAGCTCGGCAACCCCGCCGTAGACGTCGCGGACGCCTGAATCATTCTGGTAGGCAATCAGATACGGGATGCGCTCGTAGGCCCGCTTCACCGGCGTCACCATCAGTGCTGCCCCAAATCGTTGGCCAGCACCTCGGCCGACGGCACCAGCCGCTGCCGGGTGTCGATGGCGATCACCTGCCAGTCGACGCTGCTGTAGTCGTCGAACTTGCGGCGGGCACGCTCGCGGGCTTTCTCCGGGGCGCCGTGGTGCACACCCTGCGGGGCGTGGCTGATCAGCCCGGGTGGCATCGGGATGCCGTAGAGAGAGCCGCCGTGGAAGAAGGCGATCTCGTCGAAGTCGACGTTGCGGTGATACCAGGGGGTGCGCTCGGTGCCCGGGACGCTCTCGGCCGGCTTGGGCAGGAAGTTGCAGACGTAGACCCCGGTGGCCTCCATGAAGAGGTGCACCATCGGCGGCAGGTGGACGCTATCGGAGGTGATGACGTTGTAGTCCTCGATGTTGAAGGTGAAGGCGTAGTTGTCACCGCGCCACCCCTCCACGTCGATCGGGTGGTGCGGATAGGTCAGCGTCGTGGTCTGCACGTCATCGACGGGACGGTGATAGAGCCGCACCTCATAGCTGTCGCGGCCGTCGCCGGCCGGATTCACCTCGAGGACCTCCGGTTCGGGGATGACGGCCTGGGACGGGTCGAACGGCCAGTGCCGGCCCAGCGGGCCGGCCGGGGGAACCCGGAACTCGTCGGTGGCCTCGATCATCAGCCAGGTGCTTTCCGACTCTGGAGATTGCCGCCAGGTACACGCTTTGGGGATGTAGATCCAGTCCCCGGTCCGATAGGTCAGCGGCCCGAACTCGGTCTCCAGCCGCCCCGAACCCTGGTGGACGAAGCAGAGCAGATCGCCGTCGATATAGCGGACGTGAAACGGCATGGCCTCACTGCGACGGCTGAGGAAGATGCGGCAGTCGTTATTGGAGAACAACAGCAGTGGGGTGCCCGCGGCATCGGTGGCGTCGCTCGGTTTGAGCTCACTTGCCAGCACATCCACAGGTCGTAACGGGCCTACGGCGCGAAATGCAGTGGGATCGTTACGCCGATAAATGTTGGCCGTCCGTCCGGTAAAACCGCCCCGACCCAATTCGTCGTCTTTGAGGCCGTCGAGGTCGGCGTGAACCCGGCGCGGAGTCTTACCTTTGCGCAGGTGGGTGAACGATTCCATGGAATCTCCCGAGGTGGGCGAGGGGGTGTGGGCGTACCGAAAACTAAAAGTGACATTAGTTTTCGTTTGACGCGCTGACAAGAGCCGAAACGCGAATGCGCCACGCCGCGGACTTTCACAGCTTCCCGACGACGTGTTTTACTCGTCACTGCAGTCCGATCAAGCGGGGTCATAGAAAGCTGGGGTGGATTGGTGAAATCCCTGTTCGACAAGGTGCGCGGATGGCCGCGCCGATTCGCAATCGCCGCCGTGGTGGCGTCGACTCTTCCGGGTCTGATCGGCCTGGTGGGCGGATCGGCAACGGCGGGAGCGTTCTCGCGCCCCGGTCTGCCGGTGGAGTACCTGATGGTTCCGTCCGCTGGGATGGGCCACGACATCAAGATCCAGTTCCAGAGCGGTGGCGCCAACTCTCCGGCCGTCTACCTGCTGGACGGTCTTCGTGCCCAGGATGACTTCAACGGCTGGGACATCAACACCCAGGCCTTCGAGTGGTACCTGGATTCGGGCCTGTCCATCGTGATGCCCGTGGGCGGACAGTCCAGCTTCTACGCCGACTGGTACCGGCCGGCGTGCAGCAAGACCGGTTGCCAGACCTACAAGTGGGAGACCTTCCTGACCAGCGAGCTGCCCCAGTGGCTGGCCGCGAACCGGAACGTCAAGCCGACCGGCAGCGCCGCGATCGGCCTGTCGATGGCGGGCTCGGCCTCGCTGATCCTGTCGGTGTACCACCCCGAGCAGTTCGTCTACGCGGGTTCGATGTCGGGCTTCCTGAACCCCTCCGAGGGCTGGTGGCCGTTCCTGATCAACATCTCGATGGGTGACGCCGGCGGCTTCAAGGCCGACGACATGTGGCTGCCCACCGGCGATCCGAACAACGCCTGGCAGCGCAACGACCCGATGGTCCAGATCCCCAAGATCGTCGCCAACGGCACCCGCATCTGGATCTACTGCGGTAACGGCAAGCCGAACGAGCTCGGTGGCGGCGACGTCCCGGCCACGTTCCTCGAGAGCCTGACCATCCGGACGAACATCACCTTCCGCGACAACTACCTCGCGGCCGGTGGCACCAACGGTGTGTTCAACTTCCCGGACAACGGCACGCACAACTGGGCGTACTGGGGTCGTGAACTGCAGGCCATGAAGCCGGATCTGCAGCGCGTTCTCGGCGCCGCCTGAGATAACTCAACGGAACGGGCCGTCGGCATAGCCGGCGGCCCGTTCCGCATTTCTGGCTCAGGCGCCTGCCTGGTACCCGGCGGTCAGCCAGTAGACCGTGCGCTCGATGGTCGGCAGGATGTCGGTGATCGCAATCTCGTCAGCGGCGAAGCGTCCGGTGAGCCCGTGAACCAGGCTGCTGACGATCGCGTCGAGATCGTCGATGAAGCCGGGGTCGACGCCGTCGAGCACCCGCATGGCGGTCGGGATGACGACGTCGAGACCGCGGTGCAGCAGGCGTTCACCCCCCGGAGCCGTACGGGCCCGGAAGAACGCCTTGAGCATCGCGGGGTGGCGTTCCCAGGGTTCGAAGATCGTGCGGAACACCCGCATCAGGCCGTCGTGCAGCGACTCCGACGGTTCGACCCGCTGATCGGCCAGGCCGGCGTAGCGGTTCTCGTCCATCCACGACTCCAGGGCGGCCAGGATCAGGCTGTCCCGGTTGGGATAACGCTTGTAGATCGTGGCCAGTGACGCGCGCGAACGCCGGGCGACCTCGCGCAGCTGCACCGCCTCGTAGCCGTCGGTTTCCAGGATGTCGACGACGATGTCGAGCACGGCGTCGCGACCTTCGGTGGGCGGTTGCGCCACCGTCTGCGCCGCGCTCCCGGTGTTGACCACGATTCGCCCTAACCCCTTGCCGTCGGCTGAGTAACGTGGTTACTGTACCGCAGTAACACGGTTACACACTGGAGGGATCGATGGGTTCTCTGGACGGCAAGGTCGCTTTCATCACCGGGGTCGCCCGCGGTCAGGGCCGAAGTCACGCGATCCGGCTGGCGGCAGAGGGCGCCTCGATCATCGGGGTCGACATCTGCGCCGATATCGCGTCCAACGGCTACCCGATGGCCAGCCGGCAGGAACTGGACGAGACGGTCGGGCTGGTCGAGGGCGTGGGCGGCAAGATGCTCGCCGCGGTCGCCGACGTCCGCGACTTCCACGCCCTCAAGGCCGCGCTCGATCGTGGTGTGGAACAGTTCGGCCGGCTGGACATCGTGCTGGCCAACGCCGGCATCGCCACCATGGCCTTCCGCGAGCTCACCATCGACGAGGAGCTCGAACAGTGGACCGACGTACTCGACGTCAACCTCGTCGGTGCGTTCCACACCGCCAAGGCGGCGATCCCGCATCTGATCGCCGGCCAGCGGGGCGGGTCGATCGTGTTCACCAGCTCCACCGCGGGTTTGAAGGGTTTCGGTGGCCTGCAAGGCGGCGGCCTGGGCTATGCGGCATCCAAGCACGGCATTGTCGGCCTGATGCGCACCCTGGCCAATGCCCTTGCCCCGCAGAACATCCGAGTCAACACCGTGCACCCCACTGCGGTGCGCACGATGATGGCGGTCAACCCCGCGATGGTGTCGTTCCTGGAGAACTATCCCGACGGCGGACCGCACCTGCAGAATCCGCTTCCGGTGGACATGCTCGAGCCCGAGGATGTCAGCGCGGCAATCGCCTATCTCGTCAGCGATGACGCCAAATACGTGACGGGCGTGACCTTTCCGGTCGACGCCGGATTCTGCAACAAACTGTAGGCAGATATGGGCGAAACACGAGGGCGCGTTGCGGGCAAGCGGGTTCTGGTCACCGGTGCCGCACGGGGGATGGGCCGAAGCCACGCGGTCCGGCTTGCCGAAGAGGGTGCCGACCTGATTCTGGTGGACATCTGCGAGTCTCTGCCGGAGGTCGAGTATCCGCTCTCTACGCGGCAGGATCTCGAGGAGACCGCCGGGCTGGTCGAGAAGCACGGTCGACGTGCCGTCAGCCACGTCGTCGACGTCCGCGATGCTGCAGCATTGGCATCCGCGGTCGCCGACGGTGCCGAGCGGCTCGGTGGCCTGGACGCCGCGGTGGCTAACGCCGGAGTCCTGACCGTGGGCACCTGGGACACCACGACACCCGAACAGTGGCGAACGGTGTTGGACGTCAACCTGATCGGCACCTGGAACACCTGTGCGGCCGCGCTGCCGCATCTGGTCGAGCGCGGCGGCAGCCTGGTCAACATCAGCTCGGCGGCCGGGCTGAAAGGTACCCCGCTGCACCTGCCCTACACCGCGTCCAAGCACGGCGTCGTCGGCCTGAGCCGGGCACTGGCCAATGAACTTGCCGCAGTCAATGTCCGGGTCAACACGGTGCACCCGACCGGAGTCGAGACCGGCATGCAGCCGGCTTCGCTGCACGGGTTGCTCGGCGAGCGCCGGCCCGACCTCGTGCCGCTGTTCCTCAACGCACTCCCGATCGTGATGGCCGAACCCGTCGATATCAGCAATGCCGTGCTCTACCTGGTCTCTGACGAGTCGCGGTACGTGACCGGGTTGGAACTCAAGGTCGACGCCGGCGTCACCATCCGTTGAGTAGGGAGTCCCGATGACCACCATCGACACGAATCGGCGCGACCGTGGCCGGCGCGCCTTCGACGAGGTGATGACGTTCGCCCCGCCGCCGGATCAGGCACCGGTGAACCAGGGTCTGCTCGACTTCGTCTTCGCCGAGATCTGGTCGCGACCCGTGCTCAGCCGCCGCGACCGGCGCTTCGTGACGCTGGCGTGTGTGGCCGCGGCCGACGCCGACGACCCGCTTCGCGACCACGTCTACGCGGCACTCAACAGTGCGGACATCTCCATCACCGAGATGCGAGAAGCTGTGCTGCACTTCGCCGTCTACGCCGGGTGGCCCAAGGCGTCGCGCTTCAACGGTGTGGTCGACGAGCAGTGGGAGCGCATCCACCGTGACCGCGGACTGGACACACCGCCCGGGGCAGCGCTGCTGCCGCTGACCACCCCGAGTGACCCCGAGGCCCGGCTGACGGTCGGCGAGGAGTCGTTCCGCTCCGTCAACTGCCTGCCCTTCACCCCGACCCGGGACAACCCCTACTCGGGTGCGGGCATTCTGAACTTCGTCTTCGGCGAGATGTGGCTGCGTCCCGGCCTGGAGATGAAGGAGCGCCGCCTGATCACCGTCGCGTGTGTGGCCTTCCAGGACGCCCACCTGCCGATCCTCAGCCACGTCTACGCCGCGCTGAAGAGCCGCGACGTGTCCTTCGACGAGATGGATGAGCTGGCTTTGCATTTCGCTGCCTACTACGGCTGGCCCAAAGCCTCGCATCTGGCCCAGGTGATCGGCGAGCAGAAGCAGCGGGTTCTCGACGAGTGGGCCGCGGAGGCGGGTGCATGACCGCGCTGCTGATCGGTGCCGAGCGGCTGACGTCGGCATCGGGCGGTGTGCATGAGCACATCTATCCGGCTACCGGCCGGCCCAATGCGATGGTGCCGCTGGCCGGTGCCAACGAGATCGACCATGCGGTGGCCTCGGCGTGGTCGGCGCAGGCACAGTGGATGTCGCTGACCGTGGACCGCCGCCGGGACATGTTGATCCACCTGGCCGACGTGGTCCACGAGCACCTTGACGAACTCGCGCGGCTCAACGTCGCGGACTACGCGGTGCCGATCTCGTACGCCGGAACCGCCCTGCTGCTGGAACGCTTCCTGCGTCACTTCGCCGGCTACGTCGACAAGCCACAGGGCTCCAGCACCCCAGTCGACGGCTCGTTCGACGTCAACCTCATCGAACGGCAGCCCTACGGTGTGGTGGCGGTGATCGCACCGTGGAACGGTGCGCTTGCCGTCGCAGGATCATGCGTCGCCCCGGCGCTGGCGGCGGGCAACGCGGTGATCTTCAAACCCTCGGAACTGGCGCCGCTGGCGGCGCTGCGCTTCGGCGAGCTCTGTCTGACGGCGGGTCTGCCGCCCGGTCTGGTCAACGTGCTGCCAGCCGATGCCCGGGGTAGTGAGTTCCTGGTGCGGCATCCGGGAATCCGCAAGGTCCACTTCACCGGTGGCGCACCGGCTGCACGCCAGGTGATCGCCGCGGCCAGTGCGAACCTGACCCCGGTGGTGGCCGAACTGGGCGGCAAGTCGGCCAACATCGTCTTCGCGGATGCCGACCTGCAGACTGCGGCGACGCTGGCGGCCCATCAGGGACCCTTGATGCAGTCCGGCCAGAGCTGCGCCTGCGCCAGTCGGATCCTGGTGCACGAGAGGGTCTACGACGAGTTCGTCGATGCCTTCCTGTCGCGGATCTGGTCGGCGAACATCGGTGATCCCTTGGATCCCGCGGTCTCGTTCGGTCCGGTCATCAGTGAATCGTCGCTGCACCGCATCATCGCGGTGGTCGGGGAGGCCGTTCGTGGGGGAGCCGGCACGTTGCTCACCGGTGGCCGTCGGATCGGCGGCGACCTGGCGCAGGGCTTCTACGTCGAACCCACGGTGCTCAGTGATGTGGACAACGCGTCGGATCTGGCGCAGATCGAGACGTTCGGGCCGGTGGTGTCGCTGATGAGGTTCAGCGACGACGAGCAGGCCGTGTCGATGGCCAACGACACCACCTATGGGCTGAACGCGTTTGTGCACACTCGCGATCTGGTGCGTGCCCACGCCGTGGCACGGCGCCTGGAGTCCGGATCGGTCTGGGTCAACACCTTCAGCAACATCTCGCCGCAGGGTCCCTACGGCGGCTACAAGCAGAGCGGTTTCGGGCGCACCGGCGGACTTGAGGGCCTGCAGGAGTTCCTGCAAGTCAAGAACATTCGCATCGGCATGAGCTGACCGATCGGCCGGCCTGGTCCGGCTTTCGATCAAGTGGTTGACACTGGGGGCCGTCGCTGCCAGAGTGTTTTATCGATCGATCAAATTGAGAACGAGGAGTGTGGGGTAGTCATGGCCGGACGGGTCGAAGGCAAGGTTGCGTTCATCACCGGTGCCGCGCGCGGTCAGGGCCGCAGTCATGCGGTGCGGCTGGCGCAGGAGGGTGCCGACATCATCGCCATCGACGTGTGCAAGCGGATCAGTAGCAATGAGGATATTCCCGCGCCCACGCCCGATGATCTCGCCGAGACCGCCGACCTGGTCAAGAACCTCAACCGTCGGATCGTCACGGCCGAGGTCGATGTGCGCGACTACGACGCGGTGAAGGCCGCCGTCGACAGCGGCGTCGAGCAGTTGGGCAAGCTGGACATCATCGTGGCCAACGCCGGTATCGGCAACGGTGGGCAGACCCTGGATCACACCAGCGAGGCCGACTGGACCGACATGATCGACGTCAACCTCTCAGGTGTCTGGAAGACCGTGAAAGCCGCTGTGCCCCATCTTATTTCTGGCGGACAGGGCGGATCCATCATCCTCACCAGCTCGGTCGGCGGGCTCAAGGCCTACCCGCATACCGGCCACTACATCGCCGCCAAGCACGGCGTCGTCGGGTTGATGCGGACCTTCGCCGTCGAACTCGGCCACCACTTCATCCGGGTGAACTCGGTGCATCCGACCAACGTCAACACCCCGCTGTTCATGAACGAGGGGACGATGAAGCTGTTCCGTCCGGACCTGGAGAACCCGGGCCCCGAGGATATGGCGGTCGTGGCGCAGATGATGCATGTGCTGCCCATCGGGTGGGTCGAGCCGGTGGACATCAGCAACGCGGTGCTGTTCCTGGCCTCCGACGAATCTCGTTATGTCACCGGTCTGCCGATGACGGTCGATGCCGGCAGCATGCTCAAGTAGCGGAGGTCTACTTCTCGGCGAGCTGGCTCAGTAGGCGGTCCACCAGGGCACGTAACTCCTGGTGGCCCACCGTCATTCCGATGGCGCTCTCGTTACACAGGCTCCGGGCGATCTGGGCGACGAGCATCGAGATCGCCACCGGAGGGAACTCGTCGAGATCGACGCCGTGCGCGCGGAGCGCCACCGTGGTCGCGGCCGTCTCGATATCGCGGACGCGTTCGGCGTAGGACTTGAGCTCGGCGCTGATCACCTTGCGGTGGTTGGCCAACGCCATGAACTCCATATACAAAGTGCTCCAACGGGTGTCGGTATTGATGTCCCACAGCGCACGCAGCGGTTCGTCGGCGGTGATGGCCTGTCGCATCCGGGCCAGGGACGCTTCGGAGCCCGATCGCAGCACCGCGAGGAACAGATCGTCCATCGTGGGGAAGTAGTAGTAGACCAGTGCCGACCGGACGCCCGCCCGGGCGGCCACCCGCCGCGACGTGGCGGCGGCGTACCCCTCATCGCGCATGATCTGAGCGGTCGCCTCCATCAGGCGCTCGCGCGCGCCGGTGTCCTTCTCGGTGCTCTTGGCTGTGGACGGCATGCGACTCATCCTGTCAGTAGTGCGCTCATCTGCGCCAGATCAGCGCGCCGATCCGGACCTTGCCCCAGATTTCAGCTCATGGTATCCATGACACACGATCAATTTTGATCGATCGATCAAACGATGGAGGCGAAGTGACGCAGGGCTGGCGGGTACACGTCGACCGGGATCTCTGTGAGGGCCACGCGCTGTGCGTCGAACTGGCCCCCGACGTGTTCGATGTCGGCCCCGACGACCAGGCCACCTGTGTCGACAGTCCGCCAGACGCCCTGCGCGAGCAGGTGGACGCCGCGGTGGCCGCCTGTCCGCGCCAAGCCATCACCGTCGTCTCCTGAAAGGCCCGCACCGATGACCGATTTGGCCACCGCCGACTACTTCTCCGATCAGGACATCGCGCAGGACCCGTACGCGTATCTACGATCGCTACGGGAGCAGAATCCGGTGTTCCGCGAACCGCACTACGGCGTGTTCGCGGTCACCGGCTACGACGAGGCCGTCGCGGCGTTCAAGGACCACGAATCGTTCTCCGCGGTCAACGCCATCGGCGGCCCGTTCCCGCCGCTGCCGTTCACGCCGGAAGGCGACGACATCTCCGAACAGATCGAGGCCCACCGCCATCTGTTCCCCATCAACGAGCTGATGGTCACGATGGATCCGCCCGCGCATACCCGGGCGCGCTCGCTGCTCAGCCGGCTGCTGACACCCGCCCGGCTCAAGGAGAACGAGGACTTCATGTGGGAGCTGGCCGACCGCCAGCTCGACGAGTTCATCGCCAACGGCCGCTGCGAGTTCCTCGGTGAGTACGCAAAACCCTTCGCCACCCTGGTGATTGCCGATCTGCTGGGGGTGCCGCGGGAGGACCGAGCGGAGTTCCGCAAGAGTCTGGGTGCCGGCAACGCTCCTGGCAGCGCCGTGGGTGCGCTCGACCACACTCCCGTCGCTGTCAATCCGCTGGAGTGGTTGGAGGAGAGGTTCGTCGCCTATATCTCCGAACGGCGTCGTGAGCCCCGTGAGGATGTGCTGAGTTCGCTGGCCGCGGCCACCTACCCGGACGGCTCGACTCCCGAGGTCCTCGAGGTGGTTCGTCAGGCCACTTTCCTGTTCGCCGCCGGCCAGGAGACGGTGGTCAAGCTGCTCAGCGCGTCCACCCGGGCCCTGGCCGAACATCCCGAACTGCAGGACCGACTGCGTGCCGATCGCACCCTGATCGGCAACTTTCTCGAAGAGTCGCTGCGCATCGAGAGCCCGACCAAGGTCGACTTCCGGCTGGCGCGCAAGACCGCAACCCTCGGTGGCGTCCACATCCCGGCCGGCAGCGTGCTCATGCTGTGCCTCGGTGCGGCCAACCGGGATCCGCGCAAGTTCGAGAATCCCGACGAGTTCCGGCTGGACCGCACGAACGTGCGGGAGCACATCACCTTCGGGCGGGGCATTCACACCTGCGCGGGTGCCCCGCTGGCCCGCGTCGAGGCCAAAGTCACCGTGAACCGTCTGCTGGACCGCATGCGCGACATCGCCATCGACGACACCCAGCACGGGCCGGCGGGGGATCGGCACTACCGCTACGAGCCGACGTTCCTGCTGCGCGGACTAAGCAACCTGCACCTCACCTTCACGCCCGCTGAATGAGAACCGCAGTGCACTCATAGTGCGTTATAGTGCACTGCATGGACGACCACGCGGCAGCCCTGGCCGCCGCCATCGGCGCCCGGGTCAAACAGGAGCGTTCGGCTCGGGGGTGGACTCTCGACCAGCTGGCGGCTGCAGCCGCCGTGAGCCGACGCATGGTCGTCAGTGTCGAGCAGGGCGAGGTCAACCCGAGTGTGGGGACACTGCTGCGGTTGTCTGATGCCCTGGGGATCGGTTTGCCGTCACTGGTCGAACCGCCAGACCGGCCGTGGGTGAAGATCACCCGCCGCGGTGAGGGGGCGGTGCTGTGGCGCGGGGACGGCGGTGGCCAGGGCATCCTGGTCGCCGGGACCGCACCCCCGGATGTGGTCGAGCTATGGGACTGGACCCTGGCGCCCGGTGAGGCCCACAGCAGCGAAGCTCACGCTGCGGGCACCACCGAGCTGATCCATGTCCAGCAGGGCGCCGTCGTCGTCGAGGTCGGTGGTGAGGTGGTCCGGTTGAAGGTCGGTGATGCGATGACGTTCGGCGGGGACGTCGCCCATTCCTACACCAATCCCGGCCGCTCGACGGCGCGCTTCGCGCTGGCGGTGTTCGAGCCCGGAGTCGGGGGAGTCACCTGATGCTCGACGACGTCCTTGCTCCCGCCACCGTGGACTCGGCAGTGTTCGCGGTGCGTCCCGACTACCGGGCGCTGCTGCTGGCCATCGACGGTCTAGTCCCCGGTCCCAGTGACGACGACAGCGAGGCCTTGCTGGCCAACGCGGAAACCGTTGTGCGCCAGCGTCTGCAGGATCAGCCGGTCGAAGAGCTGCCGCATGTGGCGGCCTGGCGGGAGGCCTACCGGGCCTTCGGTGCCAAGCCGCAGCGCACCCGCAACAGCGTCGAGGCGCTGATCAGGCGCGCGGAGGCCGGTCTGCCGCGGGTGAATCGGCTCACCGACCTCTACAACGCCATCTCGGTCCGCTACGAGGTGCCTGTGGGCGGTGAAGACCTGCACCGCTACACCGGATCGCCGCGGTTGGTCCGCGCTATCGGAACCGAGTCCTTCGATACCACGGCGGGCGGCGAGCCGGTGATCGAACACCCCGAACCCGGCGAGGTGGTGTGGTGCGACGACGCTGGAGTGACCTGCCGGCGGTGGAACTGGCGACAGGCCCGGCGCACCCAACTGCGCGACGACACCACCGCCGCCCTGTTCATCCTGGACGCGCTCGAACCGATGACCGACGACGCGCTGAACACCGCGGCCGACGATCTGGTGGCGCATCTGCGCCGGTTCGGACCCGAGGTCCGCATCGCCCGACGACTGCTACGCAGAGGAGACTGACGTGCTGATCCATCCCTGGGATGCCGCCGTTGACGCCGCCGAATGGCGGGACTGGCTGGCCGCCACCGATCGGTTTGGAATCCTGGCCGTCAACAACGTCGACCCCGCGCAGGCCCCGCTGATGCTGCCCACCCACTTCACGCTGTCCGGCGACGAACTGCTGATCCACCTCGCCCGGCCGAACCCGGTCTGGGCGCACCTGGAAGCAGCCACCGAGGTGCGAATGGCGGTGATCGGCGACTACGCCTACATCCCGACGTACTGGCGGGCCAAGGCGGGCGGCCCCGACGAGGACGGTGTTCCGACGAGCTACTACTCGGCCGTCGAATTCGTCTGTCGCCCAACGATCGTCGACGACCCGGAGGGTAAGGCGGATATTCTGCGAGCCCAGCTCGGGGACTTCCAGCCGGAGGGCAGGCATGCGCCTGTGGCGGTCGGCGAGGATCCGTACGGGCGCATGTTGCCCGGCATCCGCGGGGTGCGACTGGCGGTGCTGCGGGTCGAGGCGAAGTTCAAGTACGACGACGCCAACCCGGTCGAGCACCGGGAGCGGGTCATCGGCCACCTTCAGCAGCGCGGTCACGGCCTGGATGCCGGTGCGGCAGCCCAGCAGCGCCGCCGGCTCGACGCGATCGGGGACTGGCGCAGTCGCCGCGCCGACTCTTAATATGGACAGGTGTCCAGAAATCCGTTGGATCGGGGTGCGCCCACCGTTCACCGGGTGACCTGCCCGCTGTGTGAGGCCATGTGCGGCCTGCGGGTCACGGTGCAGGACGGCCATGTCGCCGATGTTCGCGGCAACCCCGACGACGTCTGGTCGGCGGGTCACATCTGCCCGAAAGGCACCTCGCTGGGTCACCTGCACGCCGATCCGGACCGGCTTCGGGTACCCATGGTCAAGCAGCGCAACGGAACTCATGTGGCGGTGTCGTGGGAGGACGCCTTCGCCGAGACCGAGCGGATCCTGCGTCCCATCCTCGATACCGACGGTGCCCGGGCGGTCACCGTCTACGTCGGCAACCCGGTGGCGCACAACCTCGGGTTGGCCACCTACATCGGCGCCCTTGTCGGCATGGGAACGGCGGCCGGGATGGGCGCCTACTACTCGCCCGGGACCGTCGACCAGTGGCCGCTCAACGTGGTCGGCACCCTGCTGTTCGGCGGGATGTGGAATGCGCCCATCCCGGACCTCGAACGCACCGACCATCTGCTGGTGATCGGCGCGAATCCCGCTGCCTCCCAGGGCTCGATGCTCTCGGCTCCCAACGTCGTGGGACACCTCGCGGGAATCCGGCGCCGCGGCGGCTCGGTGGTGGTCCTCGATCCCCGGCGCACCGAAACCGCCCAGCGCGCCACCGAATGGGTTCCCATCCGCCCGGGCACCGACGCGCTGGTGCTCTTTGCCATCCTGCGCACGCTGGCCGCCGACGGTCTGCTGCGCGAGCACCCGCACCTGCGTGGTCGCGTCCAGGGCCTCGACGAGGTCATCGCGCTGGCCGAACCGTTCACCCCGGAGGCCGTCGCCGGGCCCAGCGGCATCCCGGCGGACGTGATCCGCCGGTTGGCCCGCGACCTGGCCGCCGCGTCGAATCCGGTGCTCTACAGCCGGATCGGGGCCTGCACCCAGGAGTTCGGCACGCTGGCCACCTGGCTGGTATTCGTCCTGAATACCGCGCTGGGCGCGGTCGACCGGCGTGGGGGAGCGGTGTTCCCGACGCCCGCGGTGTACTCGCCGATGTTCATGAAGCCGCCGGATCAGACCGGGTCGCGCTGGGAGTTCGGGCGTTTCGCTTCGCGGGTCCGTGGCATCGGTGAGGTGCTGGGCCAGTATCCGGTGAGTTGCCTGGCCGAGGAGATCACCACGCCAGGCGACGGTCGTCTGCGCGGCCTGATCACCGTCGCCGGCAATCCGGCCGTTTCCGCACCGTCCGCCGGGCGGATCAGTGAGGCGTTGGCATCTCTCGATGCGCTTGTCTGCGTGGATAACTGGCTCAACGAGACCACCCGCCACGCACACGTCATCCTGCCTGGTCTGTCGCCGCTGGAGCGCCCGCACGCCGATGACCTGTATTGGATGTACGCGCTGTCGTCCTGCTTCAAGTGGTCCGAGCCGGTGTTCGCCCCCGACCCGGGTAGGCCCGCCGAATGGGAGATCTTGCTGCGCGTGGCCGGGGCGCTGCTGGGTACGCCGGTACCCGACGTCGACGTCACAGCGATGGACGACCTCTACACCGCGGGCCTGGTCGCGACCCTGTGCACCCAGCCCGGCACCCCGTTGACCGGACGCGACCCCAACGACGTCATGGGACTGCTGAAAAGTCAAGGGCCGCAACGCCTTGTCGACCTCTACGTCCGGATCGGCCCGTGGGGCGACGGCCTGGGAACCCGACCGGGCGGTCTGACGCTGGAGGAGGTGCGTGCCCACCCCGATGGGCTGCGCCTCGGTGAACTCGATGGCGGGCGGCTCGATTCAGCGGTCAGCACACCGTCGGGCTGTATCGAGTTGCTGCATGACATCTTCGTCGACGACGTGCCGCGGCTGCGGGCCCGGCTGGACCGCGCCGACGAACCCCTGGTGCTCACCAGCCGGCGCCATCTGCGCTCCAACAATTCCTGGCTGCACAACGTGCCCTCGCTGATGCGCGGCCGGGACCGGTGCACCCTGCTGATCCATCCCGGCGACGCCGACCGGGTAGGGGTTGGCGACGGAGATGTCGCCGAAGTCAGCACCGCAGAGGGCACGCTGTCGGTGCCCGTCGAGGTGAGCGACGAGATGATGCCCGGGGTGGTGTCACTACCTCACGGCTGGGGGCATGATCAGCCGGGCACCCGGCTCGAGGTGGCCAACGCCCACCCCGGCGTGAACGCGAACGTGCTCAATCCGCCGGATCTGCTCGACGTTCCGAGTAACACCCAGGTGGTTAACGGGGTTCCGTGCCAGGTTCGGCGCGTGCACTGACCCGCTCGTCGCTGAGGGAGTCGGCAAGACGATTGAGCATCTCGGTCAGGGCTTGTTGTTCGGCACTGCTCAGGATGCCGAACAACTCGTCGGCGGCCTCGGTGTAGGCAGCCGCCCACGACTGCGCCTGACGTTGTCCGGCGGCGGTGGTCTCCAGAAGGGTCACTCGCCGATCGGAGTCGTCGGCTCGCCGTTCGATCAGGCCCTCGCGGGCCAGCGCATCGATGAGCGTGGACGCCGTGCCCTGGGTGATTCCGACGGCCCGGGCCAAGTCGGTGAGTCGAACCGGCCCGAGCCTGCTCACCTCGAACAGAACCTTCGAACGGGGAGTGGAAACCCCCTGGCCGCCGAGCCGCTCGTCGAGGGCGCGGACGAGTGTCTTGCCGGCGCGGCCGAACGCATCGGCAAGCTCGGTGGCACGTTCACGGCGGTCAGCGATGGGTAGTCACCTCCTGTGTTGACAGGAGCTTAGCGGGTAGGCAAGATACATTGATATCAAATCATTTGATCTCAATAGGAGATGGTCCCATGCAGCGATTTCCGCTGGCCGGCTTCACCGTCCACCGCGTCGGATTCGGCGCTATGCAGCTACCGGGGCCGGGCGTGTTCGGCCCACCCCGAGATCGCGACCAGGCCCTGGCCGTGCTGCGCCGGGCCGTCGACGCCGGCGTCGACCACATCGACACCGCCCAGTTCTACGGCCCTGATGTGGCCAACGAGCTGATCCGGGAAGCGCTGCATCCCTACCCGGACAACCTGGCCCTGGTGAGCAAGGTGGGCGCGCGCCGCGACGACACCGGTGACTGGCTTCCCGACGCCGAACCGGACCGGCTGCGCGCCGGGATCGAGGAGAACCTCCGCAGCCTGGGAGTCGACCACCTGGCCGCGGTCAACCTGCGGGTGCTCGGTGAGGACGAACCCAGCCAGCTGTTCACCGATCAGATCGGCGCGATGGTCAACGCCCGTGATGAGGGGCTTATCGGTGGTGTCGGGCTGAGCAACGTCAGCTATGAACAGCTGCTGCACGCCCTGGAGATCACCGAGATCGCCTGTGTGCAAAACCCGTTCAACCTGGTGGACCGCTCCTCGCAGTCGGTGCTCGATGAATGCGTCGCCCGAGACATCGCGTTCGTGCCGTTCTTCCCGCTCGGCTCGGCCTTCCATGAGGTCAATCCGGTGTTGACCAACCCGATCATCGAAGAGGCCGCGCAGCGACTGGGCTACACGCCCGCGCAGATCGCCCTGGCGTGGACGCTCGGCGTCGGAGACAACATCCTGCTGATCCCGGGAACGTCGTCACTGAGCCATCTCGAGGAGAACCTGGCCGTCGCCGATATCGACCTCGACGATCAGACCCGCCACGAGCTGAACGCGGTGGCCTGACTACTTCAGCTCAGTGGACGACAGCCCCAGCAGCCGGCGGGCCACCACCAGCTGCTGAATCTGCTGGGTGCCCTCGAAGATGTCCAGAATCTTCGAGTCGCGGGCCCACTTCTCCAGCAGTGTCTGCTCGGAATAGCCTGTGGTGCCGGCCAATTCGACCGCCTTGAGGGTGATGTCGCTGGCCACCCTGGCAGCCTTGGCCTTGCCCATCGAGGCTTCCTTGGAGTTCGGGATCGAGTTGTCGGCCTGCCACGCCGACCGCACGGTCAGCAGGTAGCCGGCCTCCCAGTCGGCCTCCATCCGCAGGAACTCCGCCGCCGGGGCGCTCTGGGCGTGAGCCGGCTTGTCGTAGTCGATCTCCACGCCGGCTTCGGTCAGCAGTGTGCGCAGTTCCTCCAGCGCGGCACGCGCCACGCCGACCGCCATCGCGGCCACGATGGGCCGGGTGTTGTCGAAGGTCTCCATGACCCCGGCAAAACCCTTCTCCACCTGGATCTCCGGGCTGCCGAGCAGGTTGTCCTTGGGAATGCGGACATTCTCGAAGCGGATGGCCGCAGTGTCGGAGGCTTTGATGCCGAGCTTGTGTTCGAGACGTTCGACGGTGACGCCGGGGTACTCGCGCGGCACGATGAACGACTTGATCGCCGCGCGGCCCTTGGACTTGTCCAGGGAGGCCCACACCACGATGTGGGTGGCGCGCGATCCCGCAGTGACGTAGATCTTTTCACCGTTGATCACGTACTCGTCGCCGTCGAGCACCGCGGTGGTGGACACCGCGGCCGAGTCGGAGCCGAACGACGGCTCGGTGATGGCCATCGCCGCCCAGACGTTCTTGCCGAGCCGCTCGAGCTGCTCGTCGGTGGCCACGCCGGCGATCGCGGCGTTGCCCAGGCCCTGGCGGGGCACCGAGAGCAGCAGGGCGATATCGCCCCAGGAGATCTCCAGCGAGTTCAGCAGCGCGGACATGTTGCCGCCGTTGACATTCCCCTTCGGCCCGTCCTCGCTGTCGCGGAAGGCATCAGTGCCCGCGAACGAGATGGTGTTGGCCTCCGAGAGGCCCTCGAACAGCGTGGCCAGGGTGTCGAGCTCGACCGGGTAGGCGTGCTCGTTGAGGTCGTACTTACGGGAGATCGGGCGAAGCATCTCCGCGGCGGCCTGGTGTGCCTTCTCGATCACGGCTTCCAGCTTGCGCGGCATTTCCAGATTGATTGCCATGACAGTCTTTTCCGTTCGCTAGAGGACTTCAGAGCACCACGACACCCTCGGCGACGCCGATGACCCGCAGATCGCGGTACCAGCGTTCGACCGGGTGTTCCTTGGTGAATCCATGGCCGCCGAGGAGCTGGACACCGTCCAGCCCGATCTGCATGGCCTTGTCGGCGCCGAACTTCTTGGCCAGCGCGGCTTCGCGGGCGAACGGCAGGCCCTGCTCGGCGCGCGAGGCGCCCCGCCAGGCGATGAGCCGCAGGCCGTCGAGTTCGATGGCGATGTTCGCGCACATGAACGCCACCGCCTGGCGGCGGGCGATCGGTTCGCCGAACGCCTCGCGCTCCTTGACGTAGGGGATCACGTAGTCGAGCACCGCGTGCGAGGTGCCGACCGCCAGCGCGGCCCAGCCCAGCCGGGCCAGGGCGATGGCCTCCGAGTAGTCACTGTCCGCCGCGCCGTCCTCGCCGAGGCGGGCCGAGAGCGGCACGGTGACCTTGTTGAGTTCCACCTGGCCCAGCGCCGCGGCCCGGATGCCCATACTGCGGTCCGCCTTCACCGTCACACCTTCGGCGTCGGCCTCGACGATGAACAGCGCCGGCTTGCCATTGAGTTGTGCTGCGACGATGAACAATTCGGCTTCGGCGGCGGCGGGCACCAATGACTTGACGCCGTCGAGCCGGTAGCCGCTCGGGGTGCGCACCGCGGTGGTCTTGAGCGCGGTGGGATCGAACAGCGCATGCGGCTCGGCGATCGCGACGCAGGCCTGCGGCACGTTCTCGCCGGCGAATTCCTTGAGATAGGTGGCCTGCTGGTCGGCGCTGCCCCAGTGGGTGAGCGCGGAGGCGACGCCGCCGGGTGCCAGGATCGGCAGCGCCAGTCCCATGTCGCCGTACGAAAGTGCTTCGGCGACAAGAGCGTTGGTCACCGTCGTGCGGTGCTCGGCGATACCGTCGAAATCCTCGGGGACGTTGATGGCGGTGATGCCCAGTTCGGCGGCTTTGGCGATCAGGTCGGCGGGGTAGGCGGCGGCCTCGTCGGCGTCATGGGCGGCCGGGCGCAGGATCTCCTCGGCGAACTCCCGGACGGTCTCGACGATCATCTTCTGGTCGTCGTCAGGGGTCAGGTCGAAGTAGTCGGCCCCGCTCGGGCGCAACCGGGTGGGCTCCTTGCCCAGACCCTGGATCTTCTTGAACTGCCGGGTGGTGGCGCCGGCGGTGGAGAACGCCTGCTTCACGCCGTACTTGATGCCCCGGTTGAGCGGGTCACGCAGGTGGTAGCGGTCCAGGAATTCCTGGCCCAGCAGGGGAGTCAACAGCGCCAGGCCGATGTCGGTGGCGGAGCGCTTGTGTTTGTAGGCGCCGACGGCGCTGTCGCGGGCGCGGGCGCTCTTCGGCTTGGACGGAAGGGTGTTGGTCATATCGGCAGCCTCATAGGTGGTGGGCGGTGCTGATCACGCTGACACAACCGTATCTTACTCTGGAGTAAGGTACGAAGACCCTGTTAGCTATTTCACACGCCGGACAGGTGCGCGAGCACCGCGTCGTGCAGCAATCCGTTGCTGGCCACCGCGTTGCCGCCATGCGGACCGTCGGACCCGGCCAGGTTGGTGAACCGGCCACCGGCCTCGCGGACCAGGATGTCCAGCGGGGCCAGATCCCAGAGCTTGACCTCGGGTTCGGCGGCCACATCCACCGCACCCTCGGCCACCAGGCAGTACGAGAAGAAGTCGCCGTAGCCGCGGACCCGCCACACCGCGTCGGTCAGGCCGATGAAGTTGTCCCGCAGGCCGAGGTCGGCCCACCCCGACAGGCTGGAGAACGACAAACTGGCCGAGGCCAATTCGGCCACCGCCGACACCGAGATGCGCCGCGGCTCAGCGTCACCGACAGCGGCGTAGGCGCCCACACCGCGCCCGGCCCACCAGCGTCGGCCCAGCGCCGGCGCGCTCACCACACCGACCACCGGCACCCCGTCCTCGAGCAGTGCGATGAGGCTGGCCCAGATCGGCACGCCGCGCACGAAGTTCTTGGTGCCGTCGATCGGGTCGACCACCCACTGCCGGCCCTGGAAGGCCGCGGTGCCGCCGTACTCCTCACCCAGCACCGCGTCGTCGGGGCGCTGATCGGCCAGCACGGCCCGGACGTCGGCCTCGACCGCCTCGTCGGCGTCGGTCACCGGGGTGAGGTCGGGCTTGGTGTCGATCCGCAGATCCAGCGCCCCGAACCGGGCCAGTGTGATCGCGTCGGCCCGCTTCGCCAGTTCCAGCGCCACCGTCAGGTCTGCCTGCACATCCTTGCCGCTCATGGCTGCAGTCCTACCATGGCCGCATGTGGGAATTCGCGGTGCTGCTGCTGATCGTCGGGGCGTTGGTCCTGCTCCTCGGACCGCGCTTGATGCGCCGTGGCCCGCGCGGGGAGATGGCGCAGGGCACGCTGCTGGTGACCGGGGTCAGTCCGCGCCCGGACGCCGAGGGTGAGCAGTTCGTCACCATCAGCGGCGTGATCAACGGTCCGACCGTCAATGAGCACGTCGTCTACCAGCGGATGGCGGTCGATGTGAACAGCTGGCCGACCATGGGCCAGCTCATCCCGGTGGTGTATTCGCCGAAGAACCCGGACAACTGGTTCTTCGCGCCCGCCCAGCCGAACTAGGGGTTCGGGGCCCGGACCGCGGCGCCGCTGAGCCGGTCGATCACGGCCAGCAGCCCCTCGTCGACTTCGGCCTGCGGGTGCTGTCCGCCCAGCGTGCTGGACATCGCGTTGTGATAGAGGCCGTCGCCGATGAGTTTGATCGCGCGGGCGACGTCGCGGTCCCCGAGTGCCTCGTGCAGCGTGTTGAGCCACTGATCGGAGATCTGCCGGATCGCGGCGCGGGCTCGTGGGTCGCCGGCCTGCTGCAGCCGTGCCACCGCGACGAACGTCCGGTCCAGCGGGGTGTCGGCGTAATGCGAGGTGCGGATGTAGTGCCGGGCCGGCCCGTCGGCGGAGGTCCGCATCTCCTCGACGTCCTCGGCGGCCAGCGCGACCAGCCGGTCGCACAGAGCCTCGGCGAGCTGATCCTTGCTGGGGAAGTGGTAGAGCAGTCCGCCTTTGGACACCCCGGCCCTGGCGGCCACCGCCTCCAGCGTGGCGTGACGTTCGCCCTCGTCAGTGAGCACATCGGCATACGCGTCGAGGATGCGCTCGCGCGAGGTCGTCATCGCCCCGAGTTTAATTCGTTTTCGGACTGTACCGTCCGGACGGTACAGTAGGAGGATCAAAACGAGTTAGGGAGTGATACCAGTGCGGGCCTACATGGAGCTCATCCGAGTGCCAGGTGTTGTGGGGGTGACCGCGTCACAGCTGTTCGCGCGACTGCCTCTGGGTCTGTTGTCGCTGGCGATTCTGCTGCACGTCCAGGAGCTGACCGGCTCCTATGCGGTCGGTGGCGCTGTCGTTGCCGCGGCCAGCATCGGCGAGGCGGTGGCCATGCCCATGACGGCGCGGCTGCTCGGGCGGATCGGTATGGCGCCGACCCTGGTGGCGGCGGCGTTGGTCAACGGCGTTTCGATGGCCGTCCTGGCGTTCGCGCACGTGTCCACGCCGGTGTTGATGGCGCTGGGATTCCTGGTCGGCGCCTCGGTGCCGCCGCTGCTGCCCGCCGTGCGGGCGCTCTATCCGCAGATGGTGCCCGGTGACGGGCTGCGTGCGCTGTTCGCGCTCGACACCACGGCCCAGGAACTGATCTGGGTGATCGGCCCGGTGGCCGCGACCTTCCTGGCCTCGGCCGTGTCGACGTCGATCCCGCTGGTGTTCTCCGGCGCCGTCACCGTGGTCGGGACGCTGTGGTTCCTGCTCAGCGCGCGCCGGTTCCGGCCGCAGATCGCCCGCAGCGCCGCCGCGTTCGGCAAGGTGCTGACCCAGCCGTCGGTGATCCTGGCGATGGTGGCCAGCCTGGCGCTGGTGGCCTCGTTCATGGCGCTGGAGGTCGGTGTCCTCGCGCTGTTCGGCGAGGACAAGATCTCCGCCGGTGTGGCGCTGGCCGCGGCCAGCGTGGGTTCGCTGGTCGGTGGCGTGGTGCTCGGCCATCGCCGCCTCGGCGTGCGCGGGCTGGTGCTGTCGCTGATGGCGGTGGCGCTGGGCACGATGATGTTCGGCTTGGCCGGCAGCTACTGGCTGCAGTTGGCCGCGCTGTTCGCCTCGGGTCTGGGCTTCGCCCCGGCGCTGGCCGCACTGTACGTGATGGTCTCGCATGAGACCGATCAGGAGTCGGCCGCCGAAGCGTTCGGCTGGCTCAACAGCGGTGCGCTGGTCGGCGGTGCGATGGGTACCGCGCTGGGCGGCGTGATCGCCGACTCCGCGGGCCCGTTCGGGGTGTTCATGGCATCGGCCGGTCTGGCCCTGGCGGCGGCGGTGACGCCGCTGATCGCCCGGGCCGCCGGACCGGTCGACGGTCTGTCCGTGTCGTCGCGCGTCGTCGAGGACGACGATCGGCTCTGCCGCACCGGAGCGGCCTAACGACGCTGCGGGGCACCGGATCTGGTGCCCCGTGGCGTCAGCCCCGCCCGATGCGCAGCATCTCCGCGACGTTGGCGATCTTGACCCGCGGCCGGCCATGCGGTTCGCCGGCCGAGCGTTCGTGGGCGTCGATCACCTGCCAGTGGTCGTCGGTCACCAGGTGCGGCTGCCGTTCGGCCAGCCACGCGACCAGCTCGTCGGCGTGGCCGGGTCCGACCTCACGCAGGGTCGCGCCGGCCAGATCGGCCACCAGCGTCTCGACGGTGTCGGCCGAGTCCTTCTTGTTGGACCCGATCACGCCGGAGGGGCCGCGCTTGATCCAGCCGACCACATATTCGTTGGCGCGCCCGGTGATTCGGCCTTCGTCGTGCGGGATGGTGCCGGCCTTGTCGTTGAACGGCAGGCCCGGCACCGGCACGCCGCGATAGCCGACCGCGCGGACGATCAGCTGGGCGGGCAGCGTCTCGCGTTCCCCGGTGTCCTTGGCCACCACCCGGCCGTCCTCGGCGACAAGTTCGTTGCGGCCCAACACGATTGCCTCGACCCGCTCTTCGCCGAGGATCTCGATCGGCGAGGTGCGGAAGCGGAACACGATGCGGCGGTTGCCCTCGTGGGCGGTGCCCTCGGCGTAGTCGCGCAGCACCTTGATGTTGGCGCGGGCCAGCTTTCCGGCCTGTTCGGCGTCCTCGTCGGTGATGTCGGCCAGATCGGCCGGGTCCACCACCACGTCCACGCCCTCGAGCTCACCGAGCTCACGCAATTCCAGGGTGGTGAACGTCGACTGCAGCGGCCCGCGCCGGCCGAGGATCACCACCTCCTCGACGCCCCGGTCGTGCAGCGACTGCAGGGCGTGGTCGGCGATGTCGGTGTTGGCCAGCACCTCGGGATCGCTGACCAGGATCCGAGCCACGTCGAGTGCGACGTTGCCGACGCCAACCACGACGGCGCGGCCGCTGGAGATGTCCGGCGCCATCTCCTCGAAGTGCGGATGGGCGTTGTACCAGCCGACGAAGTCGACCGCTGCCACGCTGCCCGCCAGCTCCTCACCGGGGATGTGCAGGGCGCGGTCGGACTGGGCGCCCACCGCATAGACCACCGCGTCGTAGCGGTCGGTGAGTTCCTCGGCGCTGACGTCCTCCCCGACGGTGATGTTGCCGAAGAACCGGAACCGAGGGTCGCTGGAAGTCTTCTCGAAGGTCTTGCTGATGGATTTGATCTTCGGGTGGTCGGGCGCCACGCCCGAGCGCACCAACCCCCACGGGGTGGGCAACATCTCCAGCATGTCCACGCGCATATCGGGGCCGCCGCCGGCTGCGGAGCCGTCGCCGAACTTCAGCAGCGAGGCCGCGGCGAAGTATCCGGAAGGGCCTGCGCCGACAATCGCGACGTAGTAAGGACGCATTTTCGAACTTCCTGTCCGGCCCGGGCTGCTCGCGAGTGGGCTGGCGCGGCGCAGTCGGGAAGCGTCGCGTAAACGTCGCGCGGCGCACATCCTGGTTACAGAAGTGATGTTAAACGCGTCAGCCCGCCGACCGCCCGGAACACCGCCGTGGATCACAACGCGCCGCGGCGCCGGTAACCTGAGGACCCGTGGACCTCGATCGACAGTCGGACATCGCCGCCCTTGACACCACCTTGACCACGGTGGAGCGAGTGCTCGACGTGGACGGTCTGCGCGCCAAGATCGAGAAGCTCGAGCACGAGGCCGCCGATCCGAACCTCTGGAATGACCAGAACCATGCTCAGAAGGTCACCAGCGAGCTCTCCCACGCCCAGGGTGAGCTGCGCCGGGTCGAGGGTCTGCGCAGCCGCCTCGACGACCTGCCGGTGCTCTACGAGCTGGCTGCCGAAGAGGGCGGCGCGGACGAGCTCGCCGAGGCTGACGCCGAACTGAAGTCGCTGCAGGCCGACGTCGAGGCCATGGAAGTGCGCACCCTGCTGTCGGGGGAGTACGACGAGCGCGAGGCGCTGGTCAACATCCGCTCCGGTGCCGGCGGGGTGGATGCCGCTGACTGGGCCGAGATGCTGATGCGGATGTATATCCGCTGGGCCGAGCAGCACAAGTACCCCGTCGAGGTGTTTGACACGTCCTACGCCGAAGAGGCCGGCATCAAGAGCGCCACGTTCGCCGTGCACGCCCCGTATGCCTACGGCACGCTGTCGGTCGAGCAGGGCACCCACCGGCTGGTGCGGATCAGCCCGTTCGACAACCAGAACCGGCGCCAGACCTCCTTCGCCGAGGTCGAGGTGCTGCCGGTGGTGGAGACCACCGATCACATCGAGATCCCGGAGACCGATCTGCGCGTCGACGTCTACCGCTCCAGCGGGCCGGGCGGACAGTCGGTGAACACCACCGACTCGGCGGTTCGACTCACCCACATCCCGACCGGTATCGTAGTGACCTGCCAGAACGAGAAGTCGCAGCTGCAGAACAAGGTCTCGGCGATGCGCGTGCTCCAAGCCAAACTCCTGGAACGTAAGCGTCAGGAAGAGCGCGCCGAGATGGATGCCCTGAAGGGCGACGGCGGCAGCTCCTGGGGGAACCAGATGCGCTCCTACGTTCTGCACCCCTACCAAATGGTCAAGGATCTGCGCACCGAGTACGAGGTCGGCAATCCCACGGCGGTACTGGATGGGGACATCGACGGGTTCCTGGAGGCGGGAATCCGGTGGCGTAACCGGCGAGATGACGACTAGTTTTTTGGCGTTCCCGTTCTCCGAACGTTGGCATGACTTCTGGCATGGCGACATCGGGGAATGGATCCTGAGCCGCGGGCTGCGAATCGCCCTGCTGCTCATCGGGGGGCTGCTGGCCGCCCGGTTCATCAACTGGGCCGCCCAGAAGATCAGCCGCCGCATCGACGCCGACTTCCGGGAAAGCGACGCACTGGTCCGCTCCGAAAGCGCCAAGCACCGCCAGGCCGTCGCCTCGGTGATCTCCTACGTCGCCATCGCCCTGCTGGCGGTGATGGTGGTGGTCGAGGTCACCGACATTCTGGCCATCCCGGTCAGCTCGCTGGTGGCTCCCGCCGCCGTCCTGGGTGCGGCGCTGGGTTTCGGCGCCCAGCGCATCGTGCAGGACCTGCTGTCGGGGTTCTTCATCATCACCGAGAAGCAGTACGGCTTCGGCGACCTGGTGCAGCTGACCCTGGGATCGGCCAACGACGCGATGGGGACCGTGGAGGACGTCACCCTGCGGGTCACCAAGCTGCGGACCTCCGAAGGGGAGATGTACACCATCCCGAACGGTCAGATCATGAAGTCGCTGAACCTGTCGAAGGACTGGGCTCGCGCCGTGATCGACATCCCGGTGCCCACCGGGGCCAACCTCAGCAAGGCCAACGACGTGCTGCACGCGGTCTGCGACTCGGCGATGCAGGATCCCGAACTCAAGGAACTTCTGCTGGACAAGCCGCAGCTGATGGGTGTGGAGAGCATCGAGGTCGACACCGTGAACCTGCGGATGGTGGCGCGCACGCTGCCCGGTAAGCAGTTCGAGGCGGGCCGGCGGCTGCGGCTGCTGGTGGTCGCCGCGCTGGTGCGCGCCGGGATCGTCAGCCCCGGCGACAGCACCCCGATGGTGGAGGCGCTGGTGCACCCCGCGACCGCGGGCGGCGCCGAGCAGACCCAGGGGCCGGTGCAGAAATGAAGCTGACACCGACGCGCAAAGAGGGCCGCGGCTGGCCCAACTACATCCTGTGGGGCCGGGTGCGTACCTCCACGGCCGTGCTGCTGATCGCGTTCATCGGCACATGGTGGCTGTACGACACCTACCAGCCGCAAGCCGAAACCGAGGCTCCTGCCACCCAGGTGGTGCCGCCGGGGTTCATCCCCGACCCGTCCTACACCTGGGTGCCGCGCACCGACGTCCAGCGCCGCACCCAGACGCCGACGACCACCACGACGACGACCAGCGAGACGCCGACCGAGACGACCTCGCCGACGGAGACGACGTCGCCCGGTGAGACACCGCCGACGTCACCGACCTCGCCGACCCTGCCTACGCCGCCGACGCCGACCACTCCGGCACCGCCCGGCGTGTCGCCGACAGCGGGCGCCCCGAGCCCGACTCCGACGCCGTCACCGGCGCCCGGACAGGGTCCGATGTCGACGCCCGCCGCGCCGACGCAGTAACCGACAACCCCCGACAGCTACACTGGCGTGCCGTGATGATCACCCTTGACCATGTCTCCAAGCAGTACAAGTCGTCGGCTCGACCAGCCCTCGACAATGTCAGCGTCAAGATCGACAAGGGTGAGTTCGTCTTCCTCATCGGCCCGTCCGGTTCGGGCAAGTCGACCTTCATGCGGCTGCTGCTGGCCGAGGAGACACCGACCTCCGGCGAGATCCAGGTGTCGAAGTTCCACGTCAACAAGCTCTCCGGGCGGCACATCCCCAAACTGCGCCAGGTCATCGGCTGCGTGTTCCAGGACTTCCGGCTGCTGCAGCAGAAGTCCGTCTTCGACAACGTGGCCTTCGCGCTGGAGGTGATCGGCAAGAAGCCCGACAGCATCAACCGGGTGGTACCCGAGGTACTAGAGATGGTCGGCCTGTCCGGCAAGGCCAACCGGCTGCCCGCCGAGCTGTCCGGCGGTGAGCAGCAGCGCGTCGCCATTGCGCGGGCCTTCGTCAACCGGCCGCTGGTGCTGCTGGCCGACGAGCCCACCGGAAACCTCGACCCCGACACCAGCAAGGACATCATGGACCTGCTCGAACGGATCAACCGGACGGGCACCACGGTGCTGATGGCCACCCACGACCACCACATCGTCGACTCAATGCGCCAGCGCGTGGTCGAACTGTCCCTGGGCCGGCTCGTGCGCGACGAGCAGCGTGGTGTCTACGGAATGGATCGTTAAGTGCGCTTCGGCTTCCTGCTCAACGAGGTCTTCACCGGACTTCGCCGCAACGTCACGATGACCGTGGCGATGATCGTCACCACGGCGATCTCGCTGGGTCTGTTCGGCGGCGGCCTGCTGGTGCTGCGACTGGCCGACCAGTCCCGCCACATCTATCTCGACCGGGTCGAGAGCCAGGTGTTCCTCACCAATGACATCTCGGCCAACGACCCGACGTGTGACGGTGACGTCTGCAAGGCGCTGCGCACCAAGATCGAGGGCCGCGACGACGTGAAGTCGGTGCGCTTCCTCAACCAGGCCGACGCCTACGACGACGCCATCGCCAAGAACCCTCAGTTCAAGGACTTGGCCAGTAAGGACGCCTTCCCGGCGTCGTTCATCGTCAAGCTCGACAATCCCGAGCAGCACAAGGATTTCGACGCCGCGATGCAAGGCCAGCCCGGCGTGCTCAACGTGCTCAACCAGAAGGAACTGATCGACCGGCTGTTCGCCGTGCTTGACGGCCTGTCGAATGTGGCGTTCGCCGTCGCCGTCGTGCAGGCGATCGGCGCGGTTCTGTTGATCGCCAACATGGTTCAAGTCGCGGCCTACACCAGACGCACCGAGATCGGCATCATGCGCATGGTCGGCGCGACACGCTGGTACACCCAGCTACCGTTCCTTCTCGAGGCGGTGCTGGCGGCCCTGATCGGGGTGTTCTTCGCGATCGTCGGGCTGATCGTGGTGCGGGCACTGTTCCTGGAGCGCGCGCTCGACCAGTTCTATCGGGCCAACCTCATCGCCAAGGTGAACTATGCCGACATCCTGTACTTCGTCACGCCGTGGCTGGTCTTCCTGGGTGTCGCGATGTCCGGAGTCACCGCTTACGTCACCTTGCGGCTGTACGTGCGGAGGTAGCGGTGAGCAAGAAGGCGGACCCCACCAAGGCAGGCGATGTCAAGGGTGGCAAGAAGGTCGTCGCCACCAATCGCAAGGCCCGGCACAACTATGCGATCCTCGACACCTACGAGGCCGGCGTAGTTCTGCAGGGCACCGAGGTGAAGAGCCTGCGCGAGGGGCAGGCGTCGCTGGCCGATGCGTTCGCCACCGTCGACGACGGCGAGATCTGGCTGCGCAATCTGCACATCCCCGAGTATCACCACGGCACCTGGACCAACCACGCGCCGCGGCGTAACCGCAAGCTACTGCTGCACCGCAAGCAGATCGATCAACTGGTCGGCAAGATCCGCGACGGCAACCTGACGTTGGTGCCGCTGTCGCTGTACTTCTCCGAAGGTCGGGTGAAGGTCGAGCTGGCTCTGGCCCGCGGTAAACAAGCCCACGACAAACGACAGGACATGGCCCGCCGCGACGCCCAGCGCGAGGTGGTCCGCGAACTCGGCAGGCGCGCCAAGGGCATGTCCTGATCGGGGTGCTGCTGGCGCTGGCCTCCGCGATCGGATACGGCGTCAGCGATTTCGTCGGCGGTATCGCCTCCCGACGGGTGGCCGCGCTGCGGGTAGTGCTGATCTCCTATCCGATC
The DNA here is from genome assembly GCF_001494595.1 of Mycobacterium sp. M26. GTDB lineage: Bacteria > Actinomycetota > Actinomycetes > Mycobacteriales > Mycobacteriaceae > Mycobacterium. Next base: position 3,620,475 of record NZ_LN929908.1, on the reverse strand, counting down.
GCGATGGTTCTGCTCGGGGTGCTGGCGGCCATCGTCGGCGGCACGATCTCCACCCCGGCGATCGTGTGGGGCATGCTGTGCGGGATCAGCCAGGCGTTCGGGGTGTGGTGGTTCTACGCCGCACTGGGATCCGGCCCGATCTCGGTGGTGTCCCCGCTGACCGCCGTGTTGGTGGCCGCGGTGCCAGTGGGTGTGGGCCTGGCGCTGGGGGAGCGGCCCGGCCCGGTGGCCGGGATCGGCACGGTGCTGGCACTGCTGGCCGTCGTACTGGTCAGCCGCGAGGCCACCGACGAGGACGTCAGCCCGCACCGGTTCACCAAGACGGTGGCCTGGTTGACGGTGGGGTCGGGCCTGGCGTTCGGGCTGAACTTCGTCCTCATCCACCAGGCGCCGGTCGAAGCGGGCCTGTGGCCGCTGTTCTTCGCCCGGCTGTCGGCCACCGCGATCGTGCTCGTGGTGGCGGCCTTCACCGGCAATTTCCGCGCGCCGCACGGCCTTCCGCTGCGACTGGCCTTGGCCGCAGCGCTGCTGGACACCGGCGCCAATGTGGCGATGCTGCTGGCGCTACAGGCCTCGATGCTGTCGCTGGCCGGTGTGCTGATTTCGCTCTACCCGGCGGCCACCGTGCTGCTGGCCATCGTCGTCCTGCGCGAGCGGGTGACCCGCTGGCAGGTGGTCGGCATGGTGCTGGCGCTGGTGGCCGTCGCGATGATCTCAGCGCACTAGCTACCTCAGCGTCTCGCTGGGAACGTCGAAGCGTTCCTGGTAGGCGCGGAACCGCTCGCGCAGTTCGCCGGCGTCCAGCCCGGTGTCGGCCCACGTGTAGCGGTTGCCGCCACCGTCGCCAGGGTTGGCCGAAAGATGCGCGCGCATGCGCTTTTCCGCATCCGGGGTGAGGTCGCGGCCGATGCGTTCGTAGACCGTCCCGATGGTCGCGAACGGATCCTTCATGAAGTCGGCGAAGCGCACGTGAATGATCCGGTCGGCACCCGGCAACCCGCCGTCGACCCAGTTCATCAGGCGCTCGAGTCCGAGGATGTTCTCCTCGGCGCACTGCCCGGCCACCCGCGCCACGGTGGACTTCTCACTGGCCAACTTCTGCAGGTACCCCATCAGCGCGCTGATCGAGGAGATGACCACCAGCGGATCGCGGTGGGTTTGCACCAGGATCGCGTCGGGGTATTCGGCCAGCACCGTGTCCAGGTTCCACAGGTGGGCGGGACTTTTCAGCAGCCACTGACCCGGAACACCGGACTGCAAGTGCTGCAGGAACTTTCGGTGATACCGGTAGGCGGGAGCGTGATCGGCTTCGTGCATCAGCCAGCGCTGGTAGCTCGGCAGGAAGTACTGGGTGCTGTAGGTCATGCTGCAGAACGTGCCCATGGTGATCCGGACACATTCCTGGCCGCCGCGCGCGCTCATCGGATGGAACTTCATGAAGCCGGGATTGAGTTGCTCACTGATCTCCAGTGCGGCCTCGGTCTGCGCGATGCGCGGATCGGTCTCGTAGGTCTCGGGCTGCGGCACCGGGAACGGCTGGTCGACCTCCCACGTCAGCGGCGCCCGAAGGTCGGGATCCTGGGTCAGCAGGTCGTAGAGGATCGTGGTGCCTGTGCGGGGCTGGCCCAGGATGATGATCGGGCGCTCGATCCTCTCCTGCGCCACCTCGGGATGCTCGCGGCGCCAGGCGGTGATCTGCAGGCGGTTCCGCAGCGGTGCGATGACGTCGGCTGCCGCGATCTCGACACCGATCGGCGAGAGGTCGTCGGTCTCAATGAAGGATTCCAGCAGGCGATCCAGATTGGCCCGCCAGCCGTCGTCCTCTCCGAAATCGTCGCTGCCGGCCAGTTCGCAGGCCTGCTCGATCAGCTTGTCGGCGTCCAGGCGCGCTTCGATGGCACTGGTCATCGCGCGGCCTCCTTCTCCACGACACGGGTGATGACCTCGGGGGCGCTCGGGTGGTCGAGCCAGCGCAGGGTGACGAATCCCCTTGTGCGCCCGCCGGTATCGAGCCAGTAGCCGTCGCCGGTGTCCTGTGCGCCGATGTTGATCCGGATCAGGCCGTCGGGGCCGGGCTCGATTCCCTTGTTGGTCACGGAGCTCGACGTGCGCAGCGGCTCGGGGCATTCATGCCACAGGCTCTCCAGAGTGACTGCCCAGTACCGGGTTTGGGGTGGGGTGAACTCCAGCTGCAGGGACTGCTGGGGTTCCAGGTCGAACACCCCGAGCATGTAGAGGTTGTCAGGGGTGGTGTTCTCGCTACCCAGCGCTTCGGATTCGGAGGTGATCAGCTTGTTGGGGCTATCGAGGAGATCCGGGCGCACGGTGCGGTGCAGGGTGGTCAGCTTGACGATCATCCAGCCCATCGCGGTCAGCTGCTGGGCGAGTACGTCGTCGGTGATCGGCTGTGGCCGCCGCGGCGGTCCGAGCAGTTCGATGTCGAGCTGGACGGGTACGGCGGTGCTGGTTTCGGCGATGTATTCGCGCACCACGATCGAGCTGGCGTCGTCGGGAATCTGCACCCAGGTGGCCCCGGCCAGATCGTCGTCGGACGGTGTGGTCGCCGAGAAGATCAGCGTGAAATGTCCGTCTTCGTCGAGGATCAGGTCACGGTCGGAGACGTAGTTGCTCATCCGGCGCGGGTTCAGGCCGGTGCCGGCGAGTACCTGGATGCCCAGGTAGGTCGACGTGCCCCGGACGCCGGTGACGCGGTAGGAGCGGTCGCCGCTGATGCTGGCCAGCGGGTAGGTGCCGTGCGGGTTGGGCCCGCCGATGAACCGTTGAGGGGTGGTCATCTGGACGAAGTGCGGATCGTCGAGGTCGGCGTCGATGGTGAGCTCGGTACACAGGGCGGTCACCCGGTTGAGCACCCGCAGGCCTTCGAGCAGTTCGCGTTCGTCACGGGCGTCCTGCTTGATCTGCTCGGTGATGTCGTCGAGCACCTTGCGGACGAAACCCCATGCCTCCAAGGACTGTTCGCCACTCATGTCCAGCCGCTACCTTTCGTCGTTGATCGGTTGAGGCGCCATCGAGGCGATGGCGCGGCAGAGTCGGTGATGCAGTGAGCCGCCGTCACGCAGCCAGTCATCCAGCGAGATGCGCACTGCGGCCATGGTGAGCGCGCCGATGAGCCGGGGCCGGGGGTCATCGACGGTGAGGTCACGTAACCGGGGGGCGACGGCTTCGGCGATGGCGGTCTCGAAGCTCAGGTAGCACAGCAGCGTCCAGGCCCGCAGGCTCAGCGAGTCGCGGGTCTGGCGTTCGATCTCGGCGATCTGACCTTCGATCTCATCGAACCCGGCCCCCAGTTCGTCGAACGCGCCGAGCAGCGCCTCGGTGGGGGAGAGCTGCTCGGGCTGGCGGCGCACCGCGTCGGTGATGGCGGAGATCCACAGGGCGGTGAAGCCCTCGGCGACGGCGTACTCCTTGGACTCGAAGTAGCGGAAGAACGTGGCTCGGGCTACCTCGGCCTCGGCGGCGATGCGGTCGGCGGTGACGGCGGCCAGGCCGTCCTGCATCACCAGCCGGGCCGCGGCGGCGGCCATCCGCTCGCGCGTCCGCTGCTGTTTGCGCAGTCGCAGGTTAGACACAGTCTCACTATAGACAAAGTCTCATTTTGTGCTCCCCATTTCGCCGAAACCAACAGACGGGCGGAAAAAGCCCAGGTCAGGTGCACCAATACGTCGATCTCGGCGGGTGCGTGGGGTACGGGGCTGTCGGTGGCCGGGATTAATGTGCTTCGTGACGCGGTTGTACACCGCGTACGATGGAAAGTCCGGTCGAACGTCGGCCGGGGTGCGAGGGGCTGAACGGTTTCGACTTCGCGCATCGAATCAAGGGAAGCGTGCCGGTGCAGGCAAATGACCACCGTAAGCGTCGTTGCAACCAATTAAGCGCCGATTCTCATCAGCGCGACTACGCCCTCGCTGCCTAAGCGACGGTGTGTCTGTCAGACCGGGAGCGCCCTCGGCCCGGACCCTGGCATCAGCTAGAGGGACAAACCTACGGGTTCGGTCGCGGGACCCGTGGGGACATCAAACAGCGACTGGGATCGTCATCCTGACTTGTTCGCGTGATCAGGAGATCCAAGTAGAGGCATAGCGAACTGCGCACGGAGAAGCCTCGAGGGAATGCCGTAGGACCCGGGTTCAATTCCCGGCAGCTCCACCGAGAGAGACAGGCCAGGCCGAAAGGCCTGGCCTGTTTTGTTTGGCAACGTCACGGCTAGCGGCTGAGCGCAACCGCTTCCAGTAGGCGCTCGATGGTGTGCAGCTGGTGGTTGTGGTCGCCGTCGATTTTGGCGAGCAGGGTGTTGATGCCGGTGCCCCGGTAGGCGTTGATGCGCTCGGCGATTTCGGTCGTGCTGCCGAGAAGATTGGTGAGTCGGCCAAGATCGAGTGGAACAGCGGCGCGGGCCTCGTCGCGGTGCCCCGATTGCCACAGCCGGCTGACTTCGGCGACCTGTTCGGCGTAGCCCAGCCGGGTAATGGCGTCGTTGTAGAAGTTCGTTCCACCGGCTCCCATGGCGCCGATGGTGAAGGCGTATCCGTCGGCGTGGCGGCGGGCCGCAGCGGCGGTGTCTTGGGCGCTCTCGTGAAACTCAACGGCGACTGGGGCGACAAGGTCGAGTTCGGCCAGGGGGCGCCCCGCCGACTCCGCGCCTTCCCGCAGGGGGTCGAGGAACGTTTCGGCGGATTCGGGGATGAAGAGGTTGCCCAACCAGCCGTCGGCGACTTCGCCGGTGAGGCGCAGGTTCTTTGGGCCCATCGCGGCGTTGTAGATCGGCACCGGCCGGGGGCGCACCAGGGGCTGTAGGGCGGCGCCTCTGCTGTCGGGCAGGGGCAGGGGATAGATCTCGCCCTCGTGCTCGAGGCGACCGCCGCCGGAGATGATGCGAATGATCTCCACGGTCTCCCGGGTGGTCTGGACGGGATGGTGGAATCGGACGCCGTGCCAACCTTCCATGACTCGGGGCCCGGACGTTCCGATGCCGAGCAGGAATCGGCCGTCGGACATTTCCTGCAGGCTCAGAGCTGAGGTGGCCAGGAGGGCGGGAGAGCGCGAACCCAGTTGGACGACGAAGGTTCCGAGCCGGATTTTTTCGGTGCACGCGGCCAGGTAGGCCAATCCGGTGAGGGCGTCATAGCCCCACACCTCGGGTACCCACAGGGAGTCGACGCCGAGTTGTTCAGCCCTCCTGGCGAATTCAGCGGATCCGGGCAGTCGCGGTTCGACCACCAAACCGATCCTCACTGTGAGCCGCCGCCCGTCTGCTCGGCGATGTAGGCCAGGTTCGCGCGCATGTTGGTCAGCCACTCCTCCAGGCGGCGCGCGACGATGCGGGCTTCTTTGTCGGGCTGGGCGGTGATGGCGAACGTCAGTCCTGATGGCGCCGGACCCATCCGGGCCCACTGACGCACGATCGACCCCTGCGAGGACGCCTCGACCTCGAATCCCCACGTCGCCCCCACGCCGGCGGGGTGGATGACATTCCACACCCATCGTCGACCGGGTTCGACTTCGGTGATCTCGCAGATGGTTTCCCACTCGCCGAGGGCCTCGTGCTTATTGCGGCCTGTGAAGCGGGCGCCAACCGCCACGTGGTCGGCGCCATCAAGCCATTCCACGCCTGCCAGTTCGGTGGAGACCCGTGCCGGCAAGGTGATGTCGGTGACGTACCGCCAGGCGGTCTCGGTGTCACAGGACAGTCGTTGGGTGGCTTCGACGGTGGGCTGATCGCGGTAGCGCATGGGTCCGCTTCCTCCGTGGCTGTAGTGGGCTTCAGTGTTGCCTGGGATCGGCTACTGGTGTTCAGGTGGCGCCAGGTCCAGGGCGGCCTCGTGGGATGCGTTCGCCGCGTCGCGATCGTCTCCCAAGCCCACGAGGATGTTGGTCATCATCGGCAGCAGAACCTGGTGTACGGGGTCGTCGAATGTCGAGAGGTGGCCGCCGAGTTCGAGGGTGACCATTCCGTGGACCGCACTCCACAGTTGCGGGGCAACGGTTTCGGAATCCTGCGGCGCGCTGACTCGACCGCTGGCCATCAGACGCCCACAGGCATTGGCGAGGTGGGAGTAGGCCAGTTGGAAGTTGTCACTGCGGCCCTGCGCTGTGGACTCGGGAGACGGCAACGGTCGGTAGCTGCCACGGGTCGACAGACCGAACATCAGGTCGTAGAGGTGCGGGTTCGCCCGAGCGAACCGACGCGACGCCAGCGCCATCGCGAAGAGGGCGGTCGCGGGGTCTTCGGTGGTCGGCACCTGCAGCAAGGCATCGCCGAGGTCGCGGAAGCCCTGGTCGACGACGGCAGCGACCAATTCGGGCAGTCCGCCCAGGTGGTGATACACCGCGATAGTGGACAGACCCGCGGCCTCTGCGACGGTGCGGACCTTGATCGCAGTAGGTCCATCGACGGCCAGCAGTTCGATAGCCGCCGCCACCAGATGACTGATGGCCTGTTCGTTATCGAGACGGGTGACCGGCTCCTTGCGCTTGCCGTCGGCGGTGGGACTCGTTGCCGCCTTGGCGGGCTTGGGCATGGTCGAGACCTCTGTCCTCAGTCGATGGCTGTGGAGAACGTGATCGGCGCGGCGATGGGCTGCGCTGCTGGAACGTGCGTCATCGCGTACTCCGCAAGGGCAGTGATGGTCAGGGCCGGGTTGACGCCCGGGTTGGCCGGCAGCGCCGAACCGTCGCAGATCAGCATATTCCGGTACCCGTAGACGTTTAGCTTCTGGTCCACGACACCGTGCGCCGCGTCGGCGCCGAGGGCCGCGCCGCCGAGCAAGTGCGCGGTCGTAGGGATGTTGGCGAGAGCTTCGAGGATGTTGCTCTGGGCGATGCCGCCGGTGCGCTCGGCGAGCCACCGTGCTGCCTGGTTGCCGATGTCGATGTAGGTGGGGTTCGGTCTGTCCGTGTTCTGGACGGTGGCCAATCGGTAGCCTCGGCCGAAGCGTCGCTTGCGCGCACGGAAGCCGATTGCGTTGTCGTGTGACTGCATCACCAACAGCATCACCATGCGACGGCTCCAGCCGACGGGCCATAGCGTGCGCAGCCACTGCATCGGGTGGGCCGCGATGGCGGCGAGCCACTTCAGCGGACGGGTGGCACGGGTGCCGTCTCCGACAAGCACCGTGTAGAGCAGCCCGAGCATGTCCGCCCTCGGACCGTAGGTGAGGAACTCGATATGTGTGTCGGCGTCGACATGCACGCTGCTGCTGGCGGTGACATCACGCCAGGTGCCGCGGTCCTCGGGCAGCCGCACCGTGAGGACGGATTCGCTGTTGGTGCGGACCAATTGGCCGAGCCGATCGCTGATGCGGGGCAGTGATCCGCCGTGTTTGCAATTGGCCAGCAGTTCGTTGGTGCCCAGCGCTCCGCCGGCAAAGACGACCCCGCCGGTGGTGTAGGTCTGGCGATTGCGATGTCGGCCCCCACGAGGGTGTTCGGTAGTGACCTGGTATCCGTCGCGGCCGTCCGGGTTACCCAGTGGGGTTACGTCGACGACTTGATGTTCGGGCAGGATCTGTACGCCGTTGCGTTCGGCGAACCATAGGTAGTTCTGGGTCAGTGAGTTCACCGCGCCGACTCTGCAGCCGACCATGCAGGCACCGCAGCGGGTGCAGCCGGTCCGATCGGGGCCCGCCCCGCCGAAGTACGGGTCGGGCACTGTCTTTCCGGGCTCGCCGAAGAAGACTCCGGTTGGTGCGCGGGTGACGGTGTTCTCGGTGCCGAAGTACCGTCCCATGTCCCGGATCCACTGCTGATGCACGGAATCGAACGGGACGGGGCCGACGCCCAGCATCCGCTCGGCGGTGGCGTAGTGCGCGGCAAGCAGGCTCTCCCAGTCGCCCAGTTCGCTCCATTGGGGAGAGTCGAAGAACTCCTTCTTTGCGCGGTACAGCACCCCGCCGTAGACGAGGCTGCCGCCGCCGACCCCGCTTTGGGAGGGCAGGGCGATATGACGGAACACCGTGGTGCGCATGATCCCGAGCTTGCCGAGCCTGGGCGCCCAGGTGAACTTGTCGGACTGCCAGGCTGATGACGGCAGATCGTCCGGCCGGTACCGCCGACCGCGTTCGAGCACGCCGACGCGAAAGCCTTTCTCGGACAGTCTCAATGCGGATACACTGCCGCCGAAACCGGACCCGATCACCAGCCAGTCGAAGTCGAGGTCGCTCATGGCGTTCCCTTGGCGTGGGCGGCGCGCAGCGGTGTCTTGTCGATCTTCCCGATGGCGTTCTTCGGAATGGCCTCGGTGACAATGATCCTCGTCGGTCTCTTGTAACCGGCGAGGCTGCGCGCGCACAGTGCGTGCAACTCGTCGGGATCGACGGTGGCATCTGGACGCGGGGAGACGTAGGCGATCACGACCTCGCCCCATTTCTCGTCGGGTGCGCCGATCGCCGCGGCTTCCAGCACCGACGCATGGCCGGCCAGCACATCCTCGATCTCGCGGGGATAGATGTTCTCGCCGCCGCGGATGATCATGTCCTTCGAACGCCCGGTCAGGGTCAGGTAGCCGTCGCTATCGAGGTGGCCGATGTCCCCGGTGTGTAGCCACCCGTCGATGACGGTGTGGGCGGTGTCCTCGGGACGTCCGAGGTAGCCGCGCATGACGTTGGGTCCGGCGACCAGCACCTCGCCATCGATACCGGTGGAGACGTCCGCCCCAGTGCCGTCGATGATCCGGATCCGCTGACCCGGCAGCACCTTGCCTACAGTCCCGGCGCGCGGGCGATCAGGGGGATTGAGCGTGGAGGCGCAGGTGCCCTCGGACAGTCCGTAACCCTCGATCACCGGAAATCCATAGCGGGATTCGAAGCGACTCAACAACTCCGGCGAAGCAGGTGCGGCACCGCAGATCGCGAACCGCACCGACGAAGTATCCGGGGTGACGTCCGCGGGCAGCGCGGCCAACATGGTGTAGATGGTCGGCACCGCGCTGAAGTAGGTGGGCCTCTCGGTTTCGACCACCGGGAAGAACGTCGTGGGATCGAACCTGTCGGCGATCATGACACTGGCACCGGCCAGCAGAGGATTGACCACACTGACGACGATGCCGTTGACGTGAAACAGGGGCAGGATGAGCAGGCAGCGATCGGAGGGTCCGAGAGACAGCGCATCGCGACTCATGGCCGCCATTGCGTCGAGGTTGGCGTGGTCGAGCATGACGCCCTTGGGGGTGCCTGTGGTTCCGCTGGTGTAGATCAACAGCGCCAGGGCGTGCGGATCTGCGTGCGGAGTGAGTGTGGAACGGTCGATCGTGGTGGTCAGTTCACCAACGGTGAGGATGGGTACGTCGGCTCCGATCGGTGCCGCGCCGCCGTCGTCGACCACCAGTAGCCGTGCGGAGGAGTCAGCGAGTTGACGGGCCACCTCGCCATCGTTGAGTGCGGGGTTGACCGGGGTGACTGCCGCGCCTATCCGCCAGGCCGCGAACAAGGCGACGACGAACTCGACGCGGTTGCGCAGCTTCACCGCAACCACGTCCGCGACGCCGATTCCGCTATCGCGCAGTTGATGTGCAGCGGCGTTCACCTGATCGCGCAGCTCGGCATTGGTCAACCGCTGCCTGAGGTCGGCGACCGCCGGTCCGGCCGGATCCGCAGCGGCCCGGCGGTCGGGTAGCGTGGCGAGGTTCATGACGCGCCGATTCCGCTATCGCGCAGTTGATGTGCAGCGGCGTTCCCCTGATCGCGCAGCTCGGCATTGGTCAACCGCTGCCTGAGGTCGGCGACCGCCGGTCCGGCCGGATCCGCAGCGGCCCGGCGGTCGGGTAGCGTGGCGAGGTTCATGACGGCGATGTGACCGGGTGCAGGTGCCGGGTGAGGAACGCGGCCTGGTCGGAGACCAGCTGCTCGAATGCGTCGCCGAGGTAGAACTCGAAATGCCCTGCGCTGTAGTGCTTGATCTCACCGCGGGGTGCGGTCCTGGCGTAGCGCTCGGTTTCTTGAGGTGGGGTGACCGAGTCGGTGTCGCTGATGCAGAACAGGATTGGAGCCACGATCTTGTGGGCCTGTTTTCCGGGCCGATATCGCATGATCGTCGGAGCCACGCGGGCGGCGACTTCGTTGCGGAACGTGCTGTTCTTCGGTAGCAGGGCCTGGTAACCGGGCAGAGCGTCGGGCGCGTTCATCAGAGCCAGCGACCCGGGCGGGCCCGCCAGCGGAATCATCGCAGGTGGACGCCGACGCAGGATCGACAGGTAGTCCTTGGCGACCAGGGGAAGAACCTTGAGCGAGGCCAGCGGTCCCAACGCCATCGCCGATGCCAGACCATCGGTGAACGGACACTGCGCCACAGCGGCTTTCAGCTCTGGATGCCGTGAGGCGACGGTGACCGCATGCCCGCCACCGAACGAGCTGCCCCACACCGCGATGCGGGTGCCGTCGACCTCAGGCCGGCCCTTCACATAAGCGATGACGGCATCCCAGTCCTCCAGTTGTCGCTTGATCGACAGTAGCTGCCGGGGTTCGCCGGTGCTGTCGCCAAAGTGGCGGTAGGTGAAGGCCAGCGCCGCGATGCCGGCCTCGGCGAAACGTTCGGCGAAGGCGTCCAGGCGCATCTCCCGCGTCGCGCCCAGGCCGTGGCCCAGGATCACGACCGGTGGCTTGGTCACACCAGTGGGAAGGTAGAGCCAGCCCGCGCAGGTGTCCGCGCCGGACGGTATCGAGACATCATGACGGTTGACCGACGGCGTGCTCATCGGGTTACCGCCGCGGCATTGCGGCCGATCGCCGGTACGCTGCCGGATTCCAGGGCTTGCTCGTAGGTATCGCCGTGATACAGCGGCAATTCGCCGACGGATTCGGTGTCGTCGAGGTACTGCAACATCAATTGTTGGCCGTGCGTCGACTGGTCGAGGCCCAGGAACTCGGTGCGTTCCATGTGCAAACCCTCCGGCAGCGTCATCGAGCCACCGAGGTAGACCGAGCGTTTGATCGCCCGGATCGACGCTTTGCTTCGCCGACCGAGGTATTCGGCCACCTCCACTGCCCGCGACACCACGTGCTCGGTTGGGACCACTTCGTCGACCGCGCCGTTGGCCAGCGCCTGCGCGGGCGAGAACGGCTTGCCCTCGAGGATTGCGACGAGCGCCTTGTGCGTGCCGATCAGCCGGGGGAGCCGTTGGGAACCGCCGCCGCCGGGCATGATGCCCAGCAGGACCTCGGGCTGGCCGATAAAGAACGTGTCGTCGTCGCTCATGATCCGCAGATCGCACGCCCACGCGAACTCGGCGCCGAGACCGAGTGCGGACCCGTTGAGAGCCGCGACGAAAACGACTCCGCTGCCGTTCATCCGCAGGAATGTGTTGTGCAGTCGATCCAGTTGGGCCACACCGCGCATCGGCGTCTTTTGCACCACGGGATCCAGTGCGCGGGCGTGGTCGACGCCGCGGGCCATCCGCAGCACTGCCGAGGCCGCGCGCCTGGGCAGTTCCGGCACGGCAGCACCTTCGGCCTGCAGCCATCGGACATCAGCGTGGCTGACGAAGCGGCCGTCACGCGCACCGGTGAAGACCACCGCGTGCACGTTGGGATCTTTGTCGGCCCGGTCGACCAACGCATCGAGCTGGTCGGCGATCTGGACGCCGAACAAGCTGTGCGGCCCGCCGTCCAGTGTTGCGACCAGCACCGAGCCGCGGTCCTCGATCACGATCTCGCCTCTTGCCTGCTGTGACATGGCTGTCCTTCCGGGTTTCTATAACTTCGTTATAGTCACTATAACGAAGTTATAGAAGAATGCAATGGGGTTGCGGGCATTGCTTCGGCCGGTTCGACCCCGGCGTTGCGGGATGGGCCGTTGACCGCGAGCAGGTGACGACCGACAAGTCGCCTAGGAAGCGGCGCCCGCGACTGTGATGACGACCTTGCCCTTGGCATGTCCCGCTGCCACGCGAGCGATCGCCTCGTTGGTGCCACTGAACGGGAGTACGGAGTCGATGACCGGTCGGATCACGCCGCGGTCGATCAGATCGGCAATCGCCTGAAGTTCGGCGCCGTCGGCCTTCATGAACAGAAACGAGTACTCGACGCCGAGTTTGCGTGCCTTCCGCCGGACCCCGGCGCTCATCATTCTCAGCAGCGCGGCCACCGGCCACGGTGCACCGACTTCCCGGGCGAAGTGATGATCGGGCGGTCCGCTGATCGAGATCACGTGACCGCCGCGTTTCAGTACCCGGAGCGATTTCGCCAGCTCGGCGCTGTCCTGGCTGTGAACCACCACGTCGTAGTCGTGCAGAATCTCCGCGAAATCCTGTGTTTTGTAATCGATCACGACATCGGCGCCGAGGCTCTTGACCAACTCGAAGCTCCGGGCACTGCATGTGGTTGCCACCGTTGCGCCCAGGTGCTTGGCCAGCTGGATGGCGATGGTTCCCACGCCGCCCGTACCGGCCTGGATGAACACCCGCTGTCCGGGTTTCACGTCAGCGATGTCGACCAGAGCTTGCCAAGCGGTCAGAGCGACCAAAGGAACGGCCGCGGCCTCCGCCATGCTGAGGCTGGCAGGTTTGTGTGCCAGATCCTTTTCGTCGACGGCGATGAACTCGGCGAAAGTCCCGATGCGGTCCTTGTCGGGACGCGCGTAGACCCGGTCGCCCGCTTTGAACTGGGATACCCGCGGCCCCACCTGCGCCACCACACCTGCGAGATCGTTGCCCAATATCAGCGGAAATCCATATTTGAGAACGAGTTTGAATTCGCCGTCACGGATCTTGGCGTCAAGCAGATTGACCCCTGCAGCGTGTACAGCTACCAGCACGTCGTGGTCACCCAGGACCGGGACAGGGACCTCGGCCGCCCGAAGGTCGGCGTTCTTCGCGTACCGATCAACCACAAATGCCTTCACGGCCCGGTCCTTTCATCACTGTTCATCGGGTAGCCCGAACTTGAGACCGCCATAGGTTGTCGAACAGTGGGCGTCATCTCGATGTGGTCGCGGCTGCCAGCGCCGCATCGCTGATCGCAGTTGGTGTGAAGGCCACGATCGCCTTCTGGGCGCGGCTGGCCACATCCAGCAGGTAGCGACGCTTCGGGCGCCTCGATGTCAACGCGTGGTCGACGGCCTTGGTGACCTTCTTGGGGTCGGCGGCGAGCTTCTGCATGCGGCTCAACAGCTTTCTTGTTCCGGCGAGGTGCGAGGCATACAGGCGGCGGTGGTCGTCGTCGAGATGCTCGACCATCCGATCGTGGTCGCCGAGGACGTCGGCCCACATATCGGTGCGGATTGGCCCGGGTTCGACGAGCGAAACCGGGATCTTCCAGAGCCGCAACTCCATCCGGAGTGCATCGGCCAGGGATTCGATCGCGTACTTCGATGCGCTGTAGGCGCCGGTGCCGGGTGTCGTGATCAGCCCGCTGACCGATGAGATGAACACAATCCGCCCCCGGGATGCGCGGATTTTCGGAAGCACTGCCTGCGTCACTGCGATCTGCGAGATGACGTTGACGTCGAGCTGCTTGGTCAGGTCGTCAAGCGTCAAACCCTCCACCGGCCCGTTGACGATGATGCCGGCGTTGTTGACGACCCCGTTGAGCTCAGGCGGAAGTTGGTCGGGAAGCGCGGCTATCGCAGCCCGATCGGTGATGTCGAGTGGCACCGCGTGCACTTTGGGTAAGCGGTCCAGGCTCTGCAGTGCGGCGTCGGATCGGGCGGTGGCATAGACGTCCCAACCACGCCGGCTCATGTGCTCGGTGATCGCCAGGCCGATTCCGCGGCCCGCTCCGGTAACCAATACGGAAGGCATGTCTGTTCTTCTCTCTTATCGTGCGATGGGTGTGGTCGGGACGTCACCGCTGCTTGGAAGCAAGACGCCGCTGCCAGATCAACAGGAGTGGCCCGCCAACGGCCTCGAGTGCGATCGCCGCCACCGTGACGGGGTGCGGTCTGCCGCGTTGCTGCCACGATCGCAGCCGTGCCAGGCCACCGAGACCGATTGTGATGATCGCGAACGAGAGTGCGGGCGAGCGCTCTACATGTCCTAGCTGAGACCAGATAACCGGTCCCACAGCGAATTTGAACACGTTGGCGTACCGCAGCGAACTGTCCACGGTCGGTGTCACGTCCGGAGAGCCACCCGGAACGCCCTGCGGGCCCCTGACAATTTCTCCCATTGCGCTGGCCATGGGTATCGCCGCGAGTGCCCCCAGCGTCCATTGCAGTCGTCGGCGACTGCCACTACTGCGCTGCATGACGTCCAGCTCCTTATCCGTCGGGTGTCTACCGACGTGGCCTAAGCGATCGGTTTGCTCAGCTCTGCCTTGACCAGGCGAGTCATCTCATCGGCCAGCACTTCGTTGGCTCCGGATTCGATGCCGTCGAGTACCTGCCGGATGACATCCTCCGGGCGAGACTTGGCGCTATCGGGTGCGAAGGACGCCATATCGGTGTCCACCAGGCCGACGTAGACGCCCACCACCTGAACGCCACGCGGCGTCAACTCGGCTCGCATGGCGTTGGTGGCGCTCCACAGCGCGGCTTTGGACACTCCGTAGCTGCCGCCGGGCATCCACGCGAGTACCGAGGAGACGTTGACGATCGCGCCCTTGTGATCGGCGATCCGGTCGGCGAACGTCGCGGCCAACGCCAGCGGGCCGAACAGGTTGGTCTCCAACTCCTCGCGCAACGCAGTGGAGTCGGGTTGCAGAACCGGTGTCATGCGCGCGATGCCGGCATTGTTGATCAGCACGCCGAGGTCGGTGGCGACCTCGGCGGCGGCGGCGATCGACGCCGCATCGGTCACGTCGAGTGGCAGCGGGATGACGCGGGGATCGTCGTGGTCGATGGTGCGCGGGTCCCGAGCGGCGGCGTAGACCTTGGCGGCCCCGCGGTCGAGTAGTTGTGTGACGTACTCGTGGCCCATGCCGCGGTTGGCCCCGGTGACGAGGACGGCCTGTCCGTGGAGCGCCGTCACAGCACTAATCCAGCAGCTGAATTGCTCTGGGGGAATGAGAGATTTTTCATCAGGAGCGCTTTCGGGAGTGGGTGGATGGTGGACGTTGCGTGCGGCTCAGGATCGTTTGGGCGTTGGCCATACCGGATTCGAGGATCTCGTTGGAGAACGCACGGTCGGTCACGGCGCGTGCCAGTTGCATGGTGGCTACCAGGATCGTGAAAAGTCCGATCGCGTCCGACCGCGCCGAGGAGGGATCGTCTGGAGACAACCCGGCGGCCACCAGGTCGACGACATCCTGCATCGCCTGGGTGTAGGAGCGCCGGGTGGCCGTGTCGCAGCGGCCGATTTCGTCGAGCAGAGCGGCGGATGGGCATCCGGTTTCCGGATGGTCACGGTGCTGTGGTGACAGGTACTCGCCGACGAATGCCTCCAGCTCCGCTCTGTTCGGCGACGAGCCGATGGTCGCCAGCCACCCGTGCATCTGGTCGGCCACGACGTTAGCGACCAGATCGTCCTTCGATGTGAAGTGCGCGTAGAACGCGCCGTTGGTCAGCTGCGCGTCCGACATGATCGCGGCGATGCCCGAACTGTCGATGCCGTCGCGCTTGAACCTGCGACCGGCGGTTTCGAGAATCCGCTTACGTGTCTCGTTCTTGTGCTCTGCGGTGTAGCGCGCCACCGTCACCTCCCTAGTCGTCATCGGCTTCTTGCACATCGTAGCGCATTGACTTACGATCATAATATTACAGTCGTAATTCAATCAAGAGTTAGGTGCCTGCCGATGACTGACCTGCGTGACCCCATAACGCTGCCCTGCGGGTTGGTGCTGCCGAACCGGATCATGAAGGCTTCGATGAGCGAGGCGCTCGCCGACTCGACCCACGCCCCAGGTGCGCGCCTCGAACAGCTGTACCGCACCTGGAGTCACGGGGGGTACGGGCTGCTGATCACCGGCAACGTTATGGTCGACCGCACTCAACTGGGCGAACCCGGAAATGTGGTAATCGAGGACGACCGAGACCTCGACGCGCTCACGCGGTGGTCGAAATCCGCGCACGACGGCGGGGTGCCGATCTGGGCCCAGCTCAATCACCCTGGTCGGCAGTCGAATCCGTTGGCCATCGGCCACACCCCGGTTGCTCCGAGTGCGGTGCCGTTGAATCTGCCCGGCGCGGCGACACCGCGCGAACTGACCGCCGCGGAGATCGAGGACATCATCGACCGATTCGCGACGGCGGCGGCGGTCTGCGAGACAGCCGGATTCGACGGCGTCCAGATTCACGGTGCGCACGGCTATCTCGTCACGCAGTTCCTCTCGCCGCTGTCGAACCTGCGCACCGACGAGTGGGGCGGCGACCCGGTGCGACGGATGCGGTTCCTGCTCGAGATCGTCCGCCGGATCCGCGCCCGGGTGTCACCCGGTTTCGCAGTCGGCGTGAAGCTCAACTCCGCGGACTTCCAGCGCGGCGGGTTCAGCGAGGAGGAATCCCGTGCTGTGGTGGCCGCCTTGGCCGGCGAGGGTATCGACCTGCTCGAGATCAGCGGTGGCAACTATGAATCGCCCGCGATGGCGGGCTCGGCCGCGGCGAGCACCCGGGCCCGCGAGGCGTACTTCCTGGAGTATGCCCGAACGGTGCGGCAGATCGCCGGGGGAGTGCCCTTGGCGGTGACCGGCGGATTCCGCTCGCGCGCAGCCATGCAGGAGGCGTTGCAATCGGGGGACTGCGACGTGATCGGCATCGCTCGTCCGGCGGCCATCGATCCCGGCGCCGCGGAGGCCATCCTGTCTGAGCGCCAGCCGGTGCTGACGACCCGTGAACTGAGTTACGGGATTCCCAAGGCGCTGAAGGCGATCGATGGCAAGACGCTCGACGGCTTGCTGAATATCGGTTGGCACACCGATCAGCTGCAGCGGATGGGCGCCGGGAAAGAACCTGACCTCAAACGTGGCCGTCTTGCCACCACGATTGCATTGCTGCGCCGCAACGGCACCGTATCGCGGCGTCCCAAGCGCGGTGTCCGATGAAGACGCCCGGCTACGAACTGCGCGACAAGGTCGTCCTCATCACCGGTGGAACCGGCGGAATCGGCAGTGCCACAGCATGCGAACTGCTGCGCCGCGGCGCAAAGGTGGCCATCGCCGACCTCGACCCCCGGACCCCTCAGATCGCAGCGGCGATGTCGTCGACGTCGGCCATGGGGGTGGTTGCCGACGTTCGTGCCCGCGAGACTCTCGACGCCGCCGTGGATGCCGTCGTGGATCGCTTCGGCCGCCTCGACGTCGCGATCGCCAACGCGGGCATCCTGGCTCAAACCGGGACATTGCGCACCACACCGCTGTCCTCGGTCGAGTCCCTCCTGGCGGTGAACGTCACCGGTGTGGTCAACACCGTTCAGGCCGCAATGAGTCAGGTCATCGCAACCCGCGGCCAAATCGCCTTGATCAGTTCGGTGTTCGCATTCGTCAACGGGATGGGCACCATTCCCTACGCCATGAGCAAGGCCGCCGTGGAGCAACTCGGCCGAGGATTGCGGGTGGAACTCGCCAACCATGGCGTCTCCACCCTGGTCGCCTACTTCTCGATGGTGAACACCGCGATGATCACGCAGGGCCTGGACGGCGATCCGCTGGTCGACCGACTGCTCGCGACGATGCCGCAGACCATGTTGAAGCGCATCGCGCCCGAAACCGCCGCGACTGCCCTCGTCGACGGACTTGCCCGTCGATCAACGACGGTCTTCGCACCCTCCCGGTGGAAGCCGCTGTCGGCGCTTCGCGGCTTGGTCAACCCTGTGCTGGATGCCCGGATGAGCCGCGATCTTCGGACACAGGCCGCACTGTCGGCACTCGACACGCGACCCGCCACGGAGAAGGCACCCGAATCGAAAGGCACACCGTGACAACCTGGAAAGACACCCCTACTCGCAAAGTCAACGTCGACGGCGTCGACTTCGCCTACCGGGAACTCGGGACAGGATCGGGCGTTCCGGTGGTGTTCCTGCACCACCTGACCGCGGTTCTCGACGACTGGGATCCGCGCATCATCGACGGCATCGCCGAACACCACCGCGTGATCGCGTTCGACAACCGCGGCGTCGGGGCCACCGGCTCCTCGGTACCCGGGACCGTCGAGCAGATGGGGACCGACGCGATCGCCTTCATCCGCGCCATGGGACTCGACTACGTCGACCTGTTCGGCTTCTCCCTCGGCGGTGGTGTCGCACAGATGATTGCGCTCCAACAGCCGCAACTGGTCCGCCGGATGATCCTGGCCGGCACCGGCCCGCGCGGTGGGGGCGGCATCGACAAGATGGCCACCATCGTCGGCACCGCCTATCTCAAAGCAGCGCTCACCCGCAGTGATCCGAGGAACTTCCTGTTCTTCCCCCGCACGCCCGAAGGCAAACGCGCCGCGGCCGACTACCTGAATCGCCTTCAGGAGCGCACGTACGACCGCGATAAGGGAATCTCCCTGCAGGCCCGGATCGGCCAGATCAGGGCAATCCGGCACGCCGGCAAGTCCGCACCCGACGATCTCTCGGTCATCACCCAGCCCGTCCTGATCGCCAACGGAGACCACGACCTGATGGTCGACAGCAGCCACTCTGCCGACATGGCCCGCCGACTGCCCAACGCACGACTCATCATCTATCCCAATTCCGGGCACGGCGGGGTGTTCCAGTACCACCAGACGTTCCTCGCCGAGGCGCTGCGTTTTCTCGGTGACGACCCCACCCACAACAACGAAGGCGAACAATGACCAACCTCCACAGCGCCGCTCGGCCGATCCGGCACTACCGCGACGCGCCGACCCGCTCGATCAGCGCCGCAGGCGTGAACTTCGCCTACCGGGAACTGGGCCCCAAAAGCGAAGTGCCCGTTGTATTCCTGGTTCATTTGGCCGCCAACCTGGACAACTGGGATCCGGCCGTCATCGACCCGATCGCCGAGCACCATCACGTCATCACCGTCGACTACCGCGGTGTCGGAGCTTCCACAGGCAAAGCACCGCTCACCGTCGAGGCGATGGCCGAGGACATTGCCGCCTTCATTCGGGCACTGGGCCACCGCAAGGTCGACATCCTGAGCTTCTCCCTCGGCGGCATGGTCGCCCAGGCGCTCGTGCTCAAGCACCCCGAACTCGTGCGCAAACTGATCCTCACCGGCACAGGACCGGCCGGCGGAAAGGGAATCGACAAGGTCGCTGGGCTGACCTACTACGACACGTTGCGCGCTACGCTCAGCCGCAAGGACCCCAAGGAGTTCCTGTTCTTCAATCGCGACGAGACTGGCCGGCGAACGGCGCGCGAGTTCGTCGACCGCCTCAAGGAACGCACCCGGGACCGCGATAGAGCCGTCACTGTCCCGGTGCTTCAACGGCAACTCAAAGCGATCAAACGATGGGGGCGCTCGACGCCGGCCGACCTGTCGAGGATCAGCCAACCCACCCTGATCGCCAACGGCGACCACGACCGGATGGTGCCCACGGTTCTGTCCGACGACCTACACCGCCGCATCCCCGGCTCACAGCTCATCATCTATCCGAATTCCGGACACGGCGGAATCTTCCAGTACCACAACGCATTCGTGCCGTTGGTGCTGCGATTTCTCGCTGACGGGGATCCGCAGTGACGCAACGTGAGACCACCGTCCGGTGGCGCGATCCCGCACCCGCGCTGACTGCCCTTCCCGCGCTGAGCGGGATCGACTTCATGAAAAAGATGGCGGCCGGCGAACTCCCTGGTGCGCCCATGGCCAGTCACTTCGCGATGGACGTGATCGACGTGGAATCCGGCGCCGTCACGTTCCGGTGCATTCCTGATGCATCGCACTACAACCCGGTCGGCACGGTCCATGGCGGCCTGGTGTGCACGCTGCTGGACTCCGCCCTCGGGTGTGCCACTCACACGACGCTCCCTGCGGGTATGGGTTACACGTCGATCGAGATCAAGGTCAACTATCTGCGGCCAGTCGCGGCCGGCACCGGCGCCTTGACGTGCAACGGGCGGGTCACCAAGCCAGGGCGGCGGGTCGCCTTCGCCGAGGGCGAGGTCCTGGACAGCGAAGGCAGGGTGGTGGCAACTGCCTCCGGCAGCCTGTTGGTCTTCCCACTCCAGGACAGGTGACCGGAGTGGCTGATTTTCTGACCGTCGACGTTTACGACCGACCGCCGCGGGGACCATGGCTGTGGAGCAGGACTGTGAAGGCCGCGTTGACGACGGACATCCCGGGTCTGCGGGCGGCGACGGTCAACCACTCCAACCACCTGTCGCATGCGTTAGGACCGTCGAGCTACCTCCCGCCGGGTCGGGCGCTTGTCGCGGCGTGGGATTCACCGGAGTCGGCCGTGGCAGCCTTCCGCGGACCGCTCGCCTGCGTCGTGCAGTCTCCCCGTCGATACAGTCTCGACGGCGAGGTCGTCCGGGTGCACCGCGAACATCCCCAGGATGACTGGTATGGGTGGCTTCCGTCGGATGACGGCAGCACGCCCATTGCGTCCGATGAACCCCTGGTCGTGATCGTGCACGGCATTCTCAGGCCACGGCATCTGCCCGGGTTCCTCAAGAACAATGTGCATGCCGCGTCGAGGGCTGCCTTCCATCCCGGTCATCGCGGCAGCGTCGACATCTCCTCGAAACTTCCGTTCGAGCACACCTCCGTCAGCCTGTGGAGCACAGCGAAACTCGCGCGTGACTATGCGTATGCCCCGGGTGGACACCGGCATGCCATGGATCATGTCCGAGCCGTCGACACCCACCGGGTCGGGGTCTATCTGCAGGTCCGACCGCTGGCAAGTTCTGGGGCGCTGGGACTGGATTCGCCGGCGTTTCCCGATCTACCACCCGCCGTGCGCGGATAGCGGATGACACCCACCGAGTCGACGTAGTGGGCGCGTGCCGCTGCCCGGGAGTGCGGCGTCAGCCCACGCGGTGTCATCGCCAGATTTCCGCGAGCTCGCCGGCGATGGCGGTCGGGTCCTGGTGATCGCTGTTGCAGCTGACGGCCACCGAGTGAGACCGGGCAGCGCTGACGGCGAAATCCGTGAGGAATCCATCCCACGAACCGTCATGCTCGAGTGACCCGTCGGCCCCAATGGAGATTCCGGCGCCGTAGCGTTCGCCCGTTTCCTCGCCGGTTTCCACGGCACCGTCCACCTGCGCAGCGAGCAACTCAGGGCCGCCAACCGCGCCGGTGCGGTAGTTATCGCCCCAGATCACGAGCTGGCCCGGTGTGGTCTGGATGGAGCCGTCACCGGTCTGCTCCCAGGCGGAGCGGGCGACGGTGTAGCTGCCGTCTTCCCACGTGTATGAAACGGCCAGCGTCGGCACCCGCTTAGCGGGATCCAGCACCATGTCCAAGCCCAGAGGGGTGAAAACCTCGGCGCTGAGAAAGTCCGCAAGCGATGTGCCCGATACCGCTTCGACGACAACGCCGAGCAAGAGGTAGTTGGAGTTGGAGTAGTTCCACCGGGTCCCGGGCTCGAACTCCAATTCCTGCACCTGTGCAAGAGCCTTCAGTGCGTCGGCGTTGGTCGTTCGATCGCTGTCCTGGTATCCCGCGTCAGAGAGCAGATCGATGTAGTCCGGGATACCGCTGTTCTGGTGAATCAACTCGCTGATTGTCACCGTTCGCGACCACTCCGGGAGCCCGGGAACGTAGTCGGCCACCGATGCGCCCAGCGATAGCTTTCCGGCCCCGACGAGGAGCAGCGCGGCAGTGGCCGTGAACTGTTTGGACACCGAAGCGATATCGAATGCCGTATCAGCGGTGATCGCAGTCCCGGAGTTCAGATCGGCCATGCCGCGCGCGCCCGACCAGACCACCTTGCCTTCGATGCCCACCGCCGCCGAACAACCCGGCTCGCTCTTCTCGATGACGCGTTGCAACACCTTCAGGCTGCGGTCCGCGCGGTCAGCGGTGGCGGTGGTCGATGGAGAAAGAGATGCATTGGTGGACAACACCGTTGAGGCATCGTCTGTGACCTCTGTCTGGGCGCAGGCGCACAGCAACATCACAGGCACCACAACAGACAGAGTCCGCATGGCCTGACTGTAGGCGTGCACCAGGAGCAGGTGTGATGATTCTCGGCCGATCGCATCACGGAATGACCTGAGACGTCACCCGGCCTGAGCTAGAGTTCGAGCACCGCGAACTGGAAGTGAGAGCCCAATGCCTGCAGGTAAGCCGAACATTCTGGTCATCTGGGGCGATGACATCGGGATCACCAACCTGAGCTGCTACAGCGACGGGCTGATGGGTTATCGCACGCCCAACATCGACCGCGTCGCCAAAGAAGGGATGCGGTTCACCGACTCCTACGGCGAGCAGAGCTGTACCGCGGGCCGGTCGTCCTTCATTACCGGGCAGAGCGTGTACCGCACCGGCCTGAGCAAGGTCGGGATGCCCGGCGTCGACATGGGCCTGTCGGCCGACGATCCGACGATCGCCGAACTGCTCAAGCCGCTGGGCTACGCCACCGGCCAGTTCGGCAAGAACCACCTCGGCGACCTCAACAAGCACCTGCCCACCGCGCACGGCTTCGACGAGTTCTTCGGCAACCTCTATCACCTCAATGCCGAAGAGGAGCCGGAGAGCCCCGACTATCCCACCGAGGAAGAGGCGCCCCTGCTGCGCAAGATGCTGCTGCCCCGCGGTGTCATCCATTCCTGGGCGACCGAGGAGGCCTCCGATGAGGTCGACGAGCGCTTCGGCCCGCTGGGCAAGCAGCGCATCGAGGACACCGGGCCGCTGACCGCCAAGCGCATGGAAACCATCGATGACGAGACCACCACCGCGTGCGTCGACTTCATCAAGCGGCAGGCCGCCTCGGACACGCCGTTCTTCGTGTGGATGAACATGACCCACATGCATTTCCGCACCCACACCAAGCCGGAGAGCGTCGGACAATCAGGCCGCTGGCAGTCCGAGTATCACGACACGATGATCGATCACGATCGTCACGTCGGGCAGTTGCTCGACTGCCTGGATGAACTCGGCCTGGCCGAGGACACCATCGTCATCTACTCCACCGACAACGGCCCGCACGCCAACAGCTGGCCCGACGGCGCCACCACCCCGTTCCGCAGCGAGAAGAACACGGGCTGGGAGGGTGCTTTCCGGGTGCCGGAGATGATTCGCTGGCCCGGCAAGATCCCGGCCGGCGAGGTATCCAATGAGATTGTCCAGCATCATGATTGGCTGCCAACGTTCCTCGCTGCCGCCGGTGAGCCGACCATCATCGACAAGCTCAAACAAGGCCACACGATCGGCGACAAGACCTATCACGTCCACATCGACGGCTACAACCTGCTGCCGTATCTGACCGGTGAGGTCGATGAGAGTCCGCGCAAGGGATTGATCTACTTCTCCGACGACTGCGACGTTCTCGGGGTGCGGTATGAGAACTGGAAGGTCGTCTTCCTGGAGCAGCGCTGCCAGGGCACCCTGCAGATCTGGTTCGAGCCGTTCACCGAACTGCGCGCACCCAAGTTGTTCAATCTGCGCACCGATCCCTTCGAACGCGCCGACGTCACGTCGAACACGTACTGGGACTGGGTCTTACAGCGGGTTTACCTGTGCCTGTACGCCAACGCGCTCGTCCTGCGCTTCCTGGATACCTTCAAGGAGTTCCCGCCGCGGGCCGAGCCGGCGTCGTTCACCATCACCGCCGCGGTGGAGAAACTCAAGAAGGCCATCGAGTCGGCGGGCGCTTGAGTTTGGCCGGTTTGGATTCCTGGCGCGATGGACCGGCGAAGTCGTCGATCGTCGACTTCGTCAGCCGGGTCACCACCGAGGGCCCGGAGTACGTGGCGCCCGAGGAGCGCATCGCCGTCTTCGACAACGACGGCACGCTGTGGGTGGAGAAGCCGGCCTACGTCCAACTGGACTTCCTGGTGCGGCGGCTCGCCGAGTTGGCAGTCGCCGACGCCGCGCTGGCCAATCGGCAGCCCTACGCGGCCGCGGTCTCTGGTGACCTCAAGTGGTTCGGTGACGCCGTCACCAAGCACTACGAGGGCGACGATTCCGGACTGAAAGTTCTTGCTGAGGGCATCTTCTCGGCCTACCAGGGGTTGACGGTCGAGCAGCACGCGCAGCAGGTCCAGGCGTTCTTCGCCACCGCCCGGCACCCGACCCTGGACCGGGCGTACACCTCATGCGGGTACACGCCGATGGTGGAGCTGCTGGCCTATCTGGAGGCGCACGGGTTCGTCAACTACATCGTCTCCGGTGGCGGGCGTGACTTCATGCGGCCGGTGACGACGACGATGTACGGGATACCGCCCGAGCGGGTGATCGGTAGCTCGGTCGGCCTGGATTATGCCGACGGCCAGCTGCTGACCACGTCGCGGCCGGAGTTCCTCAACGACGGACCCGTCAAGGCGGTGCGCATCTGGGGACGCACCGGCAGACGACCGATCTTCGCAGCGGGCAACTCCAACGGTGATATCGAGATGCTCCAGTTCACCGATGCGGCACCGGGCTTGTCGATGAGCATGCTCGTCCTGCACGACGATGCCGAGCGCGAATTCGATTACACCGCAGGGGCGGAGCGCGCACTGGAAGACGCCGAGACGCACGGGTGGACCGTCGCCAGCCTCCGCAATGACTGGGTGACCGTGTTCGGTGACTGACGCCGACCTGGTGTGGATTCCGGGCCAGACGGCCATGTTGGGATCCGACCGCCACTACCCGGAGGAGGCCCCGGCCCGCTCTGTCACCGTCGACGGGTTCTGGATTCAGGCCCGCCCGGTGACCAATGCTCAGTTCGCGGAATTCGTCGAGGCCACCGGCTATGTCACCGTCGCTGAACGACCCCTGAATGCGGCAGACTTTCCCGGTGCCCCGGCGGAGAACCTGGTGCCGGGATCAATGGTCTTCCACCGCACGAGCGGCCCGGTGGACCTGCGCCATCTGAGCCAGTGGTGGATGTGGACCCCCGGCGCGTCCTGGCGTCACCCCGTCGGACCGCTCTCCACGATCGACAAACGCGCCGCCCACCCGGTGGTCCACGTCGCGTTCGAGGACGCCGAAGCCTATGCCGAGTGGGCCGGGCTTTCGCTACCCACCGAGGCTGAATGGGAGACCGCCGCCCGCGGCGGACTCGACCACACCACCTACACGTGGGGAGACGAACCCGAGCAGCCCGGTCAGAAGCTGGCCAACTACTGGCACGGCGAATTCCCGTGGCGTCCGGACGCCGGCTACGGCCGCACCACACCGGTGGGAACCTTCTCGCCCAACGGCTACGGCGTGTTCGACATGGCGGGCAACGTCTGGGAATGGACCACCGACTGGTATGCCGACACCCGCGCCGCAGATCCCTGCTGTGAGGCCGGCAGCTACGACCCGGCCCAGCCGCAGTTCACCGTCCCGCGCAAGGTCATCAAGGGCGGCTCGTTCCTCTGCGCGGACAATTACTGCCTGCGCTACCGCCCGGCGGCACGACGACCCCAGATGGTCGACACCGGGATGAGCCACATCGGAATCCGCTGCGTCAAGCGGTAGGGCCCACCTTCGGGTCCGACGTTAAGTTGTCATCATGCGAGTGTTCATCACCGGTGCCAACGGATTCATCGGGCGCGCGCTGGCACGGCGTCTGAGCGAGGACGGCCATCAGGTCAGTGGTGTCGACGTCGTCGCCGACCCCGATCGGGACATCGTCGCCGGTGACATCGGCAGCATCGGGCCCTGGCAAGAGCATGTTGCCGGCGCGGATGCGGTGATTCACACCGCGGCGGTGGTCTCCAATGCCGTGGGTATGGATGCCCAATGGCGGGTCAATGTCCTCGGTACCCGCCATGTGCTCGACGCGGCCGCTCGCGGTGGCGCCGGGCGCGTCGTTGTCCTGTCATCGGTTCGGGCGTTCTCCGACCTCAGTTTTCCCAACAACGTCACCGAGGACTTCCCGGTACGCCCGGACGGCGACCCCTATGTGGACACCAAGATCGCCGCGGAACACGTTGCTTTGCAAGCACATATCGCCGGCGACGTCCCGGTCACGATTGTGCGGCCCGCCGACGTGTACGGGCCCGGATCCCGGCCGTGGACGATACTGCCGGTCGAACTGATCAGAAAGAACACCTTCGTGTTGCCGGCCATGGGCCGGGGGCTCTTCAGCCCGATCTACATCGACGACCTCGTCGACGGAGTCCTCCTGGCTGCCCACCATCCGGAAGCGGCCGGTCAGATCTTCAAACTGTCGGCCGGCGGCGTCTCCTGCAAGGAGTTCTTCGGCCACTACTACCGGATGCTGGGCAAGCGTCCGGTACTCCTGCCGACCTGGCTGGCTCTCTCGGCGGCGCAGGCGAATGCGTTCACCGCGTCGCTACGCAGGCGGCCCACCGAGGCCAACGCCACCTCGGTGCGCTATCTCACCCGGAGCGGCACCTACTCGAATGAGAAGGCCCGCCGGATGCTGGGTTTCGAGCCCCGCGTCGAGCTCGACGAAGGGATGGCGCGGGCCCAGGACTGGCTGCAGGCAGCCGGGCTTCTGACGAGTTGACGGCGTCCTCGGGGACCGCTACATCTTGACGCTGGGCACCAGCCGGGTGAGGTTCCACAGCTGATTGCGCCGGGCCGCTAGTGAGGTCAGCAACATCGACCCCAGCCACAGCGCGACCATGAAGATCACCGCCTGCCACAGCCGGCCGTCGATACCGCCGAGGATCAACTGTCGTAACCCGTTGACGCCGTACGTCATCGGATCGAGTCGGTGCAGCGCCTGGAACGGCTTGGTGGTGGTCTCGACGGGGTAGAGCCCACCGGCGCTGACCAATTGCACCATCAGCAGCGTCATCAGCAGCACCTTGCCCAACACCGGGCCGAGCAGTGCGCTGATCGCCTGTGCCACTGCGATGAAGGCGCAGGACGCCAGGATCATGAAGCCCAGCATCGCCACTGGATGCTCGGCGTGTACGTGCAGGGCGAAGCGCACGACGCAGTACAGGATCACTGCTTGGGGAATCCCGATCAGGACGGCGGGCAGATAGCTGGCCAGCGTCACCCGGATCGGGCTGATCTCCGCGGCGATGGCCCGGGTCTGCAACGGACGGAACGCCATCCACAGCAGCATGGCGCCGAAGAACAGCGCAAGCGTGAGGAAGAACGGTGCCATGCCGGTGCCGAAGTTCGGTGCCGAGTTCTCGTGTGAACTCGTCAGCTGGACCGGGCCGCCGATCGCCTCGGCGATGGCGTCCTTCTGCTGGGGTGTCCAGTCGGGTACCTTCTGCGCGCCCTCGGCGAGCTTGGTCGCCAGCTCCGCTGACCCGGCACTCAACTGTGCTGTACCGGTTTTCAGCTGCCGGGCACCGTCGTCGAGCTTCACCAGGCCGGCGTTGAGCTGAGCATTGCCGGACGCCACCTGCTGGGCGCCATCCCGCAGCTGGGTGAGCTTGTCGCTGAGTTCCCTACCCTTGGCGGAGATGTCGGTCAGCGCCGAACCGACCGGACCGCCCGCGTCGGCGGCCGCACGGGCCTTGTCGAGTTTCGCCTGGATGTTCGGGGTGCGCTCGTGGGCCTGTAGCTGGTCGCGGGTCTCGCGCAGTTTGGCGGTGGCCATCACCGACACCGGATCCTGGTTGGCCGAGAGGTTGTCGATGACCGAGGTCAATGACTGGGCGGCGGCATCCTGCGCTGCGGTGACGGTGTCGAGCTCGTCAGATGCCGCTGTCAGGGCCGACGAGCTGTCCTGGACCTGGCCGTTGACCTGATCGCTTTGCGTGCCGATCTGCGCCAGCAGGTTGGTGATCTTCAGCAGGGGATCGGTGGCGGTGTTGATGCCGTCGGACAGCTTGCGTGAGCCGGCGGCCAGCTCCGCGGATCCGCTGCGGGCGGCATCCAGGCCGGCCGCCAACTGGCCTGCGCCAGAGTCGAGTTGGGCTGCGCCGTCGGAGAGCTGGTGTGCTCCGTCGGCCGCCTGCTGGATGCCCGCACCCGAGGTGGTGATCACCGACAGCACCTGGTTGACGGCCTGTCCGGAGATTCTGGTCGACACGGCATTGAGTACCTGTTCCACGGCGGTGCGGCCGATGCTCGACGAGATGTAGTTGTTGGCGTCGTTGTACTCGGCGATCAGCTGAGCCTTGCGGGGGTTCCCGGTGGTGGGCGAGGCGATGGCCTCGCTGAAGTCCGGCGGCAGTTCCAGCATGAAGTAGTACTTGCCGTGCGCCACGCCGTCGCGTGCCTCGGCGTCGTCGACCAGGTGCCAGTCCAGGCTCTTGTCATCGGTGAGACCCTTGGCGATCTCCTTGCCGACGTTCATCTCTTGACCGGACACCTCGGTGCCCCGGTCCGAATTGACCAGTGCGACGGGCAGTTTGTTCACATGGCCGAACGGATCCCAGTACGCCCACAGGTAGAGCGCACCGTAGGTCAGTGGCATCAGCATCAGGACGACGACGGCGATCCGCGTCATCCGGTTGCGGGCGAAGCGTTTGATCTCCGAGCCCAGGGCAAGTCCGCCCACCATCTTCTCAGTCCTTTTCCGTGCTGTTCGGGATGTGTACTTCATGCTCGGGTGCCTGATCGCCGAGCGAATTCGTCACGCCCACAACGACCAGACGGTCGGCGGCGATGGCACCGAGGCGTTGGACCGCCTGTGCCCGTCGGGCGTTGTCGCGGACCTGCTCGAGATCACCGACCACCAGCACGGGCCGATCCGAGTACAGCGCCAGGGTGATCTGCAGCAGGAACATCTCCAGGTCGCCCAGATCGCCGATGTAGTCGGTCGGCGCCGGGCGGTCGATCTCCCCGAACACCTCGGCCAGGACGTCCCGTCCGGAGTCGTCGCGTGACCGGCGGAACAGGGGAGCCAGCCAGCGGCGCTGTTCGGTCACCACTGTGCCCACCGTGACCGAGTCGTCGAGATCGTCGATGTCGCCGAAGGCCGCGATGGCGCAGTGCCGGCGGATGGCCCGTGGCGTGGTCTCGCCGAACACCGTCACCGTCCCGGAGGTTGGCTTGAGCCGGCCGGCCAGGGTGAGCAGCAGTGCCTTCTGGCTGTGACCGCCGGGCATGTGCACTGCGTGCAGGCCGCGGTCCAGGGTGAGGTCGACGTTCTTGTACAGCGGGAAGTGCTCACCGTCGAAGGTCAACCCCCGCGCCACGATGATCGCGTCGCTATCGGCGCCGGAATGCACCTGCGGAGCGGGAACCGCAGCGTGTCGGCTCATGGAACGCCTCCTGAGGGTTGCTGTCGTGGTGGTACTTCAATACGATATGTATTCAATACGGAATGTATCGAGTCTGAGGGGCAGTTTGTCGTGAAGGTCACAGAGGCGCGGGAAACCCGCCGGCGCAGCAACACCCGGGCCCGGTTGATCGAGGCCACCGACGAACTCATTCAGGACAGTGGCCGGACCTGGTTTAGCGTCGAGGAGGTGTGCCGAGCGGCCGGCTACACCCGCGGCGCCTTCTACTCGAGCTATGACGATATGCAGGATCTGCTCTTCGAGGTCTACGAACAGCAGAACGATGCCCTCGTCGAACGGTTGCGGCGCACCGCCCAACCCCTGTTGCGCACCCAGGGCGTTCTCAAGACCGATCGAGTGGTGCGCCAGCTGCTGAAGGCCGGTGTCACCGATCAACCGCGCATCGCCCTGCACGCCGCTCTGGTGGCTCGCGCGGCTCACCAGCCCGATATCGCCCGCGCCCTGGACGACCAAGTCGAACGCCTTCGCGATGGTCTGCAGGGGATTTTCGTCGAACTGATCGCCAAGACCGGCCGAACGATGACTGTCGCGCCGGAGATCTTCACCCGGGCGCTGATGGCGGCTCAGGCCGGTGCCTCCGGTCAGTTCCTCAGCGATCGCGCGGCCACCGAGGAGGTTCGTTACCTCACCGCATTGGCCGTCGTCGAAGGACTGTCAGCCTGACCGTCAGCGCGCGAAAAAGTAAGCCCTGTTTGCCTTTCCGTCAATATCAGCCGTGGCAATGAATCGGCACTGCAGGTCCATGGACACCGCAAGTGCGCTAGATTCATCGGATGCCTCTTCGCTGCATGCGAAGGCATCCGGTGGGGGACGACTGGTCATCCGGTCGCTGGGTCGGGCTGGTTGCTTCGCCCATGTTCATCGCGAGCCTGCTGCTCGCAGCGCCACCTGTCGCGTCTGCGGCCGATTGCCCCGACGCGGAGGTGATCTTTGCTCGCGGCACCGATGAGCCGGCGGGTATGGGCCGCGTCGGTGACGCTCTCGTCGACTCGCTGCGCAGCGAGCTGCCCGCAATGAACATCGCGAGCTACGCCGTCAACTACAAGGCCGGCAAGCTGCAGCTGCACGGCGGCGACGGTGCCAATGACGTGATTGCCCACGTCAAGTCCACGGTGGCCTCCTGTCCCGACACGAAGATCGTCCTGGGCGGCTACTCGCAGGGCGCGAGCGTGATCGATATCGTGGCCGGGGTTCCGATGGCCGGCATCACGTGGGGCAGCGCGCTGCCGCCCGAATACTCGGACAACGTCGCGGCGGTGGCCACCTTCGGCAACGTGGCCGCCCGCACCGGCGGGTCGCTGCCGACCCAGAGCGCACTGCTCGGTGCCAAAGCCATCGATCTGTGCAATCCCGGTGACCCGATCTGCCACGCCGGGCCGGGCAACGCCTGGAGCGGTCATACCGAGGGCTATGTTCCCGGCTACACCGATCAGGCGGCGGCATTCGTCGCGGCCAAGCTGCTGGCCGGGTCGCTGCCGACGCTGCCCGGCTACGGCCCGCTTCCGGGGTACGGCCCGGCCACCCCCAGCTACGACCCGCAGACCTCGATCCACGGGCCGCAACCCGGATACGGGCCGGTGATGCCGGGTTACAGTCCCGTCCTGCCCGGCCCGGATACGTCGCCCGGCGTGACGCCGTCGCCGGAACCCGGGTTTTCGACCATCGCCTGAGGCGGCTCCGCTTTTGCCCAGGTGAACCCGCGACGCGCTGGGCTTCACTGGCCTGACCAATCTGGCAAACAGCAGTTCCCGCCGCCGCGGCGCCCTCGAACCGTATGCTCAGGGCCAGGGGGGTCCAGGGGGATGACCAGACTCGGGTGCGTGGTTCGGCTGTCGGCTGCTGCCGTCGCGGGTGTTGCTGCCCTGATTTTTCTGGGTTCGGCCGTCTCCTCGGCCGACGCGGGAACAACCGCATCGGCCGGCAGTGGCCGCAGCGCCGCGTCCCCTGCCGGGACTGGCCACGCCCCTGCGGCACGCCGACACCAGCGCGCTACCGTCCCGGCGCCCCGCATCGCGCGCAGTACCAACACGGCTGGCGTCCGCGCGCCGGCCGCAGCCGGTCGGTCCGCACGTCCAACTCCGGCGGCGCCCAGCACATCCAACAGTCAGCCGTCGAATCCTGTTGTGCCATACACCGATTGGTCGGTAGATCAGAACCTGTTCACTGGTCGCCCGAGTCTGGTCAACCAAATTTTCAACGTGGCCCTGTGGGGACTGGAACAGGTCACCACGCACACCACGCTGTTGCCCTCACCGACGGTGCTCAACCAGGATTCGCCGCCCTGGTTCAGCACGCTGGGGCTGACCGTGGGGCGCGCGGACTTCAACGGCATGCCGGTCTACACGTTGTCGTCGTCGGCGCCCTCCGGGGACTATGTGGTCTCGCTGCACGGCGGCGGCTACGTGAGCCAGCCACTGGTCTTTGAATGGCTGGCCAATGGCGCGATCGCCCGGCAGACCGGAGCAACCGTGGTGGTCCCGATGTACCCGTTAGCCGAACAGGGCGGCACCGCGGCCACCGTGGTTCCCGGGATGGCGGACTTTCTCAGTACCCTGGTCAACGCCTACGGCGCCGATCACGTCAGCCTGACCGGGGCATCGGCGGGCGGGGGATTGGCCCTGGCGGCGACCCAGGAGCTGGTGCGCCGTGGCGCCAGCACTCCGGGCCGGATGGTTCTTGTCTCGCCCTGGCTGGATGCGACCGTCAGCGATCCGGCCAGCCAGGTCATTTGGGATCCCCTGCTCGATGTGGAACAACTGCAGAGCTTCGGGCTGGCCTGGGCGCACGGGCTGGACCTCACCGATCCTCGGGTGAGCCCGCTGTACGGCTCGCTGGAGGGGCTGCCGCCCACCGCGGTCTACAGCGGGTCTCTTGATCTGCTGGCGCCGGACACCGTGCGTCTGCGCCAGCGGGCGATCACCGAGGGCCTGGACATGACGTTTGTGCTGCGCGACGGCCAGTTTCACGGCTGGCCGCTGTTTGCCCCGCTACCGGACGCCATGAGTTCGCTGCGTGCCATCGAACAGCAGCTGGGTGTCGGCCGCGGAGTAGGGACCCACACCGGCCACGCTTTGCGGCAGAGCTGATTCGCCAATCGCCATCCGACGACACAAGACTTTGCT
This sequence comes from Mycobacterium sp. M26, assembly GCF_001494595.1. Classification (GTDB taxonomy): domain Bacteria; phylum Actinomycetota; class Actinomycetes; order Mycobacteriales; family Mycobacteriaceae; genus Mycobacterium. The sequence continues at coordinate 3,588,243 of NZ_LN929908.1, read as the reverse complement.
ACGGTGCGCGAGACGAAAGCGGGGAGTGCTCATGATGCGTCAAGCGATGGTGGTGCTGGCGGCGGCGATCGCGCTGGGAGCAACGGCGTGCAGCAGCTCGGACTCCGGGAAGGCGGCCTCGTCGACTTCCTCTTCGGCGGCAACGACATCCGCGGCGGCAACGACATCTGCTGCGGCCGCGGCGGATTCGGGTCAGTTGGAGTCGCTCGTGCCAGCCCCGGCCAACACCAACACCACCAAGGGGCCGGATAGTCTGGCCGACAACGGAATTCACCTTTTCTTCCAGGTGACCGGCTCGCCCGCTGACGTGATGAAGGCCTACAAGGAGGCGCTGGAAGCCAAGAAGTGGGACGTCACCAGCGTCGTCACCTCCGATGGCGGTGCCACCTACACCGGTACTAACGGAGCGGCCTACAGCGTGATCGACGGCGGCGGCTGGTCAGACAAGACCTACATCGACGTCTGTGCCTGGCCGACCAAACCCGCTGACCCTAACTGCAAGCGCAGCGACCGCTAAATCCCTGGTCCCAAGCACATTAGGGACCCCGTCGTCGTCGCCTATCGCATCAGTGCGCACGGCTACCGGCTGCTTGGGCGCAAACGGCAGATCTGCCGCTGGCTCGGTGTTAATCTCCGAGAATCTACGCCGCCGTGAGAAATGGGGCGACCATGGCCGACATCGTCCTAGTCAACCCCCGGTTCGAGGTGTCCTACTGGGGACTTGAGCATGCACTCAAGCTGCTCGGTAAGAAATGCAACTTGCCCACCGCGTGCTTGCCTCTGCTTGCAGCGCTGACGCCGGACGGTCATCACGTGACGTTGGTCGACGAGAACGTCGAGCCGATCGACTACGACCGCCTGGCACGAGCAGACATCGTCGGACTCACCGGCATGAGTGTTCAGCGCCAGCGGATGCGAGAAATCCTCCGTGAACTGAAGGCGCGGGGCGTGTTCACCGTGGTCGGCGGTCCATGGGTCAGCGTCCAGGAGGATTACTTCGACGGCCTGACCGACGTCATCTTTGTCGGCGAGGCCGAGACGACATGGCCCCAGTTCCTCGACGATTGGGCCCACGGCCGGCACCACCAGCGATATGAGCAGGCCGAGCGCACCGATATGACCCGTGTTCCGGTGCCGCGGTACGACCTGCTGAAGACCAAGAACTACGTCTTCGGCAGCATCCAGTTCAGTCGCGGATGTCCATTTCAGTGCGAGTTCTGCGACATCATCGTCACATTCGGGCGCAAGCCGAGAATGAAGACCAGTGCCCAGGTCATCGCCGAATTGGAAGCTCTGCGTCAGCAGAATCTACCGATCGCGTTCATCGTCGACGACAATCTGATCGGCAACAAGGTCGCCGTGAAAGTTCTCCTGCGCGATATCGCCGATTGGCAGGCTGCGCAAGGCTTTCCGTTCCAGTTCTTCACTGAGGCGTCGCTGAATCTGGCCGAGGACGACGAACTGATGGAGCTGATGGTGGCGGCGAACATCACCGTGGTGTTCATCGGAATCGAAAGCCCGAATGAAGAGTCCCTGCGCGAAGCCAAGAAGTACCAGAACGTGAAGAAGGGCGGTTCGATCGTGGACCGGGTCCGCAAAGTACAGGACGCGGGTCTTGAAGTCTGGTGCGGCATGATCGTCGGCTTCGACAATGACGATGCCCGAATCTTCAAGGAACAAGTCGATTTCATCCGGCAGACCGACATTCTGCATGCGATGGTCGGCATGCTCTCGGCCATTCCGAAGACGCCCCTGCACAAGAGACTGCACGACGAGGGCCGTCTGGATCTCGCCGACGAGCAGCCCTTCGGCACGAATGTCATTCCGCTGGGGATGACGCGTGACGAGTTGCGTGACGGCTATGTCGGCATGATGCGGGAACTGTATGACCCGGACTTCTTCTTCGACCGAATCGAAAACCTCTTTCTGACGAGAAACTTTGAGTTCGGGCGGGCCCGCACCGAGTACTGGCGCAGCCACCCCTGGCGCAGGCGACAATCACAGTTCCTTGACGCCGCGCGTGCCCTCGGGCTCTTCGCGTTGCTGATGAAGAACGTTCCAGATCGACATCTGCGACGGATCTACCGCCGCCGGATGGCGACAATTCTTCGTCGACGGCCCGACCCGGCAGTTCTGTTCGTCTGTGTGGTGAAGTGTGCGGTGCACTATCACCACTACACGATGTCCAGGGAGATGTCCGATGCGGGCAGGTTGGTCAATACCTTCTAGGAATGAGCGCGGCTCCGAGTGTCAGTGCCGCGACCGGTAGAAGCCATCCGTCCCATGCGTACTCGGAATCGAAGCCGTCGGTGGGCGCTCGGCGTCCCGGTCGTCCTGGTCCTCGTCGCCGTCGTTGTGGTCGCGCTGCTCTACTCCAACCGGGACAACCGCACGCCGGCAACGGCATCCACCAGCACGTCGAGCCTGCTCGTGGTGACCTGGGGTCCGAGCCTGTGCTCGGTGGAACGGTCCAACCCGGGGTGCCGTAGCGGTCATGTCAAGGGGCTGGGCCCAACCCTGATCCTGCACGGCCTGTGGCCGCAACCCACCAGCGAGCAGTACTGCCCGCTGCCCAGTGGCCAACGAGATCTGCCCTCGCTCCAGCTGCCGGCTGATCTCACCGACGACCTGCAGTCGAAGATGTCCGACGTCGGCATCATGGCTCCCCACGAGTGGAAGACCCACGGCAGCTGTTCGGGGGTCAGCGCGACCGAATACTTCCGCGTCTCGTCGACACTGGCCGAGCAGGCCGGCGCCATCCTGGATCCGGTCTTTCGCACCGCCGACGGCCGGGTAACGATCGAGGCGATCCGGGCCGCCCTGGACGCCGGGCTCTCAGCCGGAGCGGGCAAGCGGGTAATGCTGATCTGTCGTGACACCGACCGCGGGCCGCTCGCCTACGAGGTCAGGCTGTCGCTGCCGTCCGTGGCCGATCTGGCACAGGTGCCGGATGTCTCACTGCGTGACGTGATCGCCAAGGGCCCAACGCTTTCCGGCGGCTGCCGGCGGGGGAGTGTGCCGCGCTAGTCGCGTCTCGCCTCGGTGACCGGTGACAGCGCTGCGGCCGAGCTGACCGCAGCACCGGCGGCCGGCCCGCAACTGTCGCGGACCTGACCATCCGGGCAGGTGGTCTGGTCCCAGATCACTCCGGTCAGGATCGCCCCGGTCAAGATGGCGCCGGTGAGATTGGCCTTGGTCATGTCGGCCGACATCAGTTTGGCGCCAGTCAGATTGGTACCCACCAGCGAGGCGCCGGTGAAGTTCGCATTCTCCAGACGCGCCAGTTGCAGGTTGGCGCCGTCCAGGATGGCCGAGGTGAAGTTCGCGTTCGTCGCGATCGGAGCGGTCAGTGCGGCGCCGGTCAGGTTCGCCCCGGTCAGGTTCGCCCCGATGAAGTTGGTTTCCAGGCCTTGGGCGCCACTGAGGTCGGCGTTGATCAGGATGGCATTGACGAACTTGGCATTACCGAGGCCGGTGTTGTCCAGCTTGGCACCGGTCAGGTTGGCTCCGGTCGCGTCGGCTTCTTCCAGGTTCGCTCCGCTGCCGATCACCCCGGTCAGGTCGGCCTGCGCCAGGTCGGCTCCGGACAGGTCGGCATTGGTGAGGTTCGCCCCCTCCAGGTCGACGCCGGTGAGGTTTGCACCGCTGAGGTCGGCTCCGGTCAGATTGACCTGCGTCAGGCTGGCCCCGCGCAGATTCAGTCCGGCCAGCGCCGCGCCGGACATGTTGGCGCCCTGAAAGTTGGTGTTGTTAAACGTGGCTCCGCTGAGGTCGGCGTCTCGCAGGTCGGCGTTGATCAACGTCGCATTCCGCAGGTTGGTACCCCGCAGCGTCGAGTCCTTGAAGATCGCGTTGGTGAAATCCGTCCCCTGGGCGTTCGCCGTGCTGAGGTTGGCCAGGGTCAGGTCGGCGCCTCGCAGCGATGCGTCGGTGAGATCCGCACCGGAGAGATTGGCCTGGCTCAAGTTCGCGCCGTTGGCGTTGACGTCTTGCAGCACAGCTTGGGAGAGGTTGGCTTGAGACAGGTTGGTGCCCTGAAGGTTTGCGCTGCGCAGGTTCGCATTACCCAGGACGGCCTGCCGGAGGTCGGCATTGGCCAGATTGGCGTTGATGAAGCTGGCGCCATTGGCCGTCACCCCGGAGAGCGTGGCACCCAGCAGGGTGGCACTCCGCAGGTTCGCATTTGTCAGGTTTGCCTCGGAGAGGTCGGCACTCGAGAGGTTGGCCAGCCGAAGGGTCGCCCCGGTGAAGTCGGTCTGTTCGAGCTTCGCGTGATTGAGATCCGCAGTGGTCAGATCCGCGCCCTGCAGCGTCGCGTCGGTGAGGTCAGCGCCCTGCAGCGAGGCGCCGTACACGGTGGCGTCGTTCAGGGTGGCTTTCGTCAGGACGGCGTTTTTCAGGTTGGCGTTGGTCAAGGTGGCGTCGGAAAGGTCCGCCTTCTTCAGGCTGGCGCCGATGAGGCGAGCGCCGGTGAGATCCGCGTTGTCCAGCAGCGCACCGTCCAGGACAGCGCTGTTGAGGTTCACATTCCGTGCATCGGCCCGCGACAGCGTGGCATCGGTCAGGATGGCCCCGGCCATGTTGGCGTCGCGCAGTCCGATCCCGGTCAGGATGGCTCCGGTCAGATCCGCGCCCGTGAACGTCGCACGCCACGCGAACGCGTTGCTCAGATCTGATCCGGTCAGGTCTGCACCGGTCAGGTTGGCGCCGTAGAGCAACATGCCGGACATGTTGGCGCTGCTGACGTCGGCCTGGCTCAGATTGGCGCCGTAGCCATAGGCACTCGACAGGTTTGCATCGGTGAGTGTGGCGTCGTGGAAGTTGGCCTCGGTCAGGTTGGCCTGGGTGAGGTTGGTGTCGGTGAGGTTTGCGCCGGTGAAGTTCACCCTGGTCAGGTCCAGGCCGGCCAGGTTCTGCCCGGAGAAATCTTGGCCGGAGCAGTTCTTGGTGGCAACACAGGCCGGGGGAGTCTTGGCGGCGCCATCGCCGAGGAAGAGGTGGCGACGAACCAGCAGCAACGCGCCCTGGACGAAATCGGTGACCGGGTTCGAGGGGAGAGTCGACAACCAGTTGGTGGCCGAGTCCAGGAACGTGCGCACCACTGTGGCGATCGGAGAGGTGCTCACACTCGCCGACAGCGCGGCAGGCGCCGTAGTGCGCACGGCGGTGGTGGTCACTGTGCTCGATGCCGCGACAAGGTCGGTGGCAGCGGCGGTCGCGGCTGGTGTCGCCGCTGACACGTCGCTGCGCGGAGTTGTGTGAACGGTCGTCACCGGTGCGGTGAGTGCGGTCCGCTGCCGGGTCCTTGCAGACGAAATGCGGGAAGGCGCAGTGCTTTCCGTCGCCTGCTGTGTGTCGGGTTCGCTACCGGTGCCGGTCGCACGTCCCGATCGGCCCTGGGATGTGGTGGCACCCTGGGCGTCCGCCGGCTTGGCTTTCGAGTCCGCGGCCGAGTGGGGGCGTTTGGAATGTCCTGCGGACTTGGAGGCGGTGGTCGACGGATCGGAGGTGTCGTCGGCGTGGGCGATCCCGGGTGTGCTGAACACGATCGCGGCGCCGACACCGGCCGCAGCAACACCGGCCCGCAGCCACCGGATGGCCGGCTGAGGATTGCTGTTTACCCCTCGTAAGCCATCCAATGGCTTGTCCACGTTTGCACTCCCGAGATCGGCGGCTTTGCTGTGGGCACGTCGTTGCGCCCGCAGCGAGAAGGTTTGCGAACAGTAGCGTGACGTCGTCGTCAAATACAACCGCAAGGCTGCAGCCGTCACATTCTTGGTATCGGTAGCCCGGTGAGGGGGATGGACTTGGCCAGCCGACGCCAGTCCGGCGTCGCATCCTGAAAGGACGACAGATGAAGATCCTGCCCCCCAACGTCGAGCAGCAGATCGCCCGCGTGGACCGCCAGAAGAGCCTCGCCATCGGCATCAGCTCCGGGCTGGTGGCGCTGTGGTGCGCCTACCGGGTGGTGTGGGCGCTCTACCTCGCGCTGACCTACGACTTCCTGTTCGGTTCGCTGATCTTCTCGGTGATCCTCTGGGGCGTCATCGGTGTCGTCGCCGGGGTGTCGGCGTTCGCGTTCCTCACCCAGTACTCCAAGGGCCCGGCCGCGCCGACGACTGATCCGACCAACTAGGTCTGAGATCAGGGCAGCACGGTGTGCATCAGCATCACGTTGTACGCCGACCACAGCGAGAGGTTGTAGTACAGCTCGCGGCCCGTCGACCAGGGATGCAGGAACGGCGCGTAGATGCCGCCGGGGAATTGCATGGAGGACACCAGCATCTGCTCAGGTCCCCATGGCCCCTGCGGCGCCGGCGCCGTCCGCATCACGACATCGTTGTTGCCGTTGCAGTACAGCACCAGATACTGCTTGAGATAGGTGTTGAACTGAGCCGACATCTCGCCGACCGGTCCGGGGATGACGGGAGTCGCCGCCGCCGGATTGCCCGGAACCCACGAGTTGCTGCCCGAACTCCAGTACTCGTACTTGCTCAGATCAGGGATGTAGGCCGGTTGGACCCGCGCGATGAACGCCGAACCGCTGCGCCCGTTGGGCGTGCCGAACGTGTAGAGGTACGGATCGCCGGGGCCGGGCTTCAGGAAAGCGCCCATCTGGAAGTTCTCGTTGCCGCCGCCCGGGGTGCGCACGGTGTTGGGATACACCCCCCAGGTCTCACCGTTGTCGCCCGAGACCGCGATCGCCGAGTAGTTCGTGCTCCAGGCGCCGTTGGCGTCCCAGCTTCTGATCGACATGAAGTTCATGAACTGCTTGCCGCCGAAGCCGACACCAGCGGTCGGGATGATGCCGGTCTCTTCGGGTGCGGCGTTGATGCTGTTGATCACCTGCTTGGAGATGCCCTGACGCCACACCGGCGAGCCGGAGTACGGGTTGCCCGGCACCCCGTCGGCCACCGTGATGGTGTTGGCCAGCGACCGGTCCGAGGTGCGGAACAGCACGTTGTAGCGCCACTGCTTGCCGGGGATCATGCAGAAGCCGTTGGTGTCGCCGAACGCCATTAGCACCTGCTGGTTGGCGGGATCGCCGTTGTCCCACATGATTCCGAGGTCGGTGCCAGTGATGGCGAAACGCTGCACCGTGCGGTTGGGACTGTCCGGTCCGGTGACCCAGCCGACGAGCGAGGTCCCGGCCGGCGCGGTCGACGGTGCGGGCTGGGCAGCGGCCGCAGGTGCCGGCGCCTGTTGGGCGACCGGCGGGGTCTGGGTGGTGGCGGTGCCGGGCTGTACGGGCGTGACCGCAGCCTGCTTTTGCACCTGACCCGAATTGGGTATGAGCGCCTTGATGATCGCCAACGGCAACTGGCCGAGCTTGGGCAGCGGGGCCTCGTCGTTGGCACCGGCCGGCTTATGGCCGATCGGACGGTCGAACGGGGCGATCCGCGACGGGTTCGGAATCTCGAAGGCCTGGTTGGGCAGTGGCTGCGCTTCTGCCGAGGCGCCCTGGCATGGCTCGGCCGACGCGGGCGGGGCGGTGCACAGCGACGCGCACAGACCCAGGACAAGCACCGAGGCCGTCGGTCGCGCGGGGATGCGGAGACGCGGCGCCACAGCACACCTTTCGGGGGTGAGACGTCGCGGGAGACGCCGAGGATTGATCCATGTGACGATAGGGACTGTTGAGGCTGCTGTGATCAGTGATGCACGAAAAGGTATCCATCCGTGACCGTGTCGCAACCACCGTGCGCGGTGACCAGCGGGCGAACTTCCGGCCACGAAAATTCGACGTTTGGCCAACTTCCCCGTCGCGCTAGGCACACTGGGAGCGTGATCGCGCGTACGACAGCACTGGTGGCTGCGTTGTTCGTCAGCGCTGCCGTTGCGGTGGCGCCGGCGTCGGCCGCACCCGGTGACCCGCCCGGTGCCCTGACCTTCGGTGGCCTGCAGCGCACCTACGTCCTGCACGTGCCGCCCGGCCTGACCCAACCCGCCGGGCTGGTGATCAATCTGCACGGTGCCGGGCAGACCGGAGCCGTGCAGGCCGGGGTGACCAACTACAACGCCGTCGCGGACCAGTACGGGTTCGTGGTGGCCTATCCCGACGGCATCGACATGAGCTGGGCTGACGGTCGCGGCGCCTCGCTACCCGACCGTGAGGGTGTCGACGATGTGGGTTTCCTGGCCGCCCTCATCGCGCAACTCAGCCGGGACTTCGCCATCCCGCCTGGCCGGGTGTTCGTCACCGGGATGTCAGCGGGCGCCTTCATGGCCAACCGGTTGGCGTGTGAGCGTGCCGATCTGGTGTCGGCGGTCGCACCGGTGGCCGGGACACTGAGCATGAGCATCGGGTGCAACCCGTCGCGGCCGGTATCGGTCCTGGCCGTCCACGGCACCGCCGATCCGGTGGTGCCCTACACCGGCGGGGCCATGGTCGGCCGCGGCGGTCCCAGCGACATCGTGAGCGCACCCTCGATGGCCGAGCGGTGGCGCGCACTTGACAACTGCCCGGCCCCACCCGCACCCGACCCCAGCGGATTCATGGCCACCGGATGCGCCGGTGGGACCCGGGTCGAATTCGTCAGCGTCGACGGCGGCGGACATGTGTGGCCGGTCGGCCCGGCCTTCAACGCCTCGGCGGCCACCGGACAGTTCTTCTCCTCCGTGGCCTGAAAAGCTCTGGGCGGCAATACTGCTCAGTCAACCGACTGCCAGTTGTCCTCCAGCCACTGCAGATAGCCGTGTTCGTCGGCGCTCAGCGTACTGACCACGATCGGGATGTGTCTGCGGCGTTCCGGTGTGTGCGGCGGGTGTGGGCGTTGATTCCATGCGTCAAGGCCTTCCCGGGCCCGCCAGTAGGCGTCGCTGGCACTGGGGAAGCGCCACGACCGGCGGATCCGCGAGATGGCGCTCAGGCTGCCGTCGGACTGCAGGAACCACAGCGACCTGTCGTCGCCGACCAGCAGTGGGCGGGCCCGCTTGCCCTGCCGGGGCAGGTGTTCATGTGCCCACGCGGCCAACGCCTCCAGGTCGTCGCAGACCGCATAGGGCGGTATACCCGGCAGGAAGAACCACGTCGCTTCGAACACCTGGGCCATCGCGCCACGGTAGCGGCGGGTACCGACAAGCTCAGCGGCGCGCGGATCCGGTCAGCGACTGTCCACCGGGGGCCTGCAGCAGGCAGATCACGGTGCTCGGGTACGGGTTGTTGGACGTGCGGTCCTGCTCGGAGTCGATGAGGTAGCTGATCGTGTATGGCCCGCCGCCGGTGTAGGCCGTCAACCCGGCACCGCATTGCTGGTTGCCGACGTCGGTCAGCGCGTCGTTGACCGGAATGGGCGCCCGCAGAAACGTTTCGGCCTGATGGGGCGCGGCACAGTCGATCACGGTCACCATCACCACGGCCGGGTCGCTGGGCGGCGGGTCGGCCAGGCAATCACCGGGCTGTAGATCCACCCAGCGCACGGTGCGCTGGACCGGAGCGGCGGCCACCGTCGTGCTGGCAGTCGTGGGCGTCGAGGACGCAGTGGAGGACGTCGGGCTCGGCGTTGCGGTGGTGTCCGGGCGGGCGCCGCACGCCGCGAGCATCAGTGCACACCCGACCACCACCCACCCGATGCCTCGCATACCGCCGTGTTTACCCGACGGCGCCGCCCGGGTACAGAACCTGTTCGAAGGGGGTCGTGGTGTGTCCTGCCGGTGAGCAGGCCCGATCCAGGAGTAACCGATATGACGTGGAAAAACATCGCCGCGGCCGGCGTGCTGGCGGCGGCCGCACTCGGCTTCGCAGCCGGTGCTGCACACGCGGACCCGCCTGGCCAGCCCGGACCGCCGTGGATTCCCGGCGGCCCTGGGGTGAACGTCGGCGCACCAGGTAATCCGCTGCCGCCCGGGCAGGGCTATCTGCCGCCGCCCGGACACCGCGGAGACATCGACGGTGTGATTCCGGTGTGGGCACCCCCGCCGCCCCCGCCGCCGGTGTGGGCGCCGTGGCTGCCGGTGGTGTGGAACCCCGACCTGCCCGCGTGGGGTGTCTGGTGGAACGGCGGCTTCATCCAGCTCTGAGGCTTTAGTCGTCGCTGCTGAGTCGATCAGCGAGAAACGCCAGCAGGCGCGGATCGTCGGAGATGATCCGATCCACCTCCTCGCCGCCGTCGCAGCGATAGAGCCCCACCGTCACCGAAGCGCCGTGGCGGGCGATCACCGACCAGCGGGCCCCGGCATCCTGCCAGCGCTGCAATACCGCTACCGCATCATCGCCCACCAGCCCATGATGCCCGTGCCATGATGCGAGGCATGCGAATCGGCCTGCACGCACTGGGTATCGGTTCGGGCTCCGAGCGGGCCGTCATCGAGACCGTCGCTCGCGCCGCCGAGACGCACGGCTTCGTCACCTTGTGGTCCGGTGAGCACGTGGTCATGGTCGACGACTCCGCGTCGCGTTACCCGTACGCCGACGACGGACAGATCGCGGTTCCGGCGGTCGCCGACTGGATCGACCCGATGATCGGGCTGTCCTTCGCGGCGGCGGCGACCACCAGCATCGGGCTGGCGACCGGCGTGCTGCTGCTGCCGGAGCACAACCCGGTGATCGTCGCCAAGCAGGCTGCCAGCCTCGACAAGCTCAGTGGCGGCCGGTTCTCGCTGGGCATCGGAATCGGTTGGTCGCGTGAGGAATTCGATGCCCTCGGTGTTCCCTTCGAACGCCGGGCCGCTCGCACCGCCGACTACGTCGCGGCTATGCGCACGCTGTGGCGCGACGATGTTGCCACGTACACCGGTGAATTCGCCTCCTTTGCCGGAATCCGGGTGAACCCCAAACCGGTGCGTGATCGGCGGATCCCAATTCTGTTGGGCGGCAACAGTGAGCCCGCGCTGCGCCGGGTCGCGCAGTGGGGTGACGGGTGGTACGGGTTCAACCTGCGTGACTGCGACGACGTCGCCGACAAGCTCGGCACGCTGGCCGCCTTCTGCGCGCAGGCCGGCCGCGACATCGGTGATCTGTACGTCGCCGTTGCCCTGGTCGATCCGCACCCGTCTGATGCCGGGCGGCTGGCAGAGTTAGGCGTGGACGAACTCGTTCTGGTGGCCTCGCCGCCGGAGGATGCGACGCAGGCTGCAGAATGGGTGGGGGGTCTCGCCGCAGTGTGGCAGTGAGGGGGAGTCGTGGACACCTGGGTGGCGGTCGCGGTCGCAGCGATTTTCGTGTGGCTGGGCATGGTGCTGGCCATTTCGTTCCTCGAAGCACCGTTGAAGTTCCGTGCGCCCGGCGTGACGATCCCGCTGGGCCTGGGCATCGGGCGGCTGGTGTTCCGGGCGCTCAACGCGTGCGAGATCGTGCTGGCGGCGGTGGTCGTCGTGGCGCTGGTGGTGGGCCGGCCCAGTGGCGCGATCACAGCGGCGGCGCTGGTGGCCATCGGTGCGCTGCTCGTCCAGGTGATCGGGGTGCGCCCGGCGCTGACGCGCCGCTCGGATGCGGTGCTCGCTGACGCCGGCCAGGCCGAGTCCGGTCGTTCGCATGCCCACTTCGTCTATGTCGGGTTCGAGGTCGTCAAGGTGGCGGCCCTGCTGGTCGGCGGCGTCCTGCTGCTCGGCGCGTGAATCTTCGGAGGTTGTGATGGAATTCGTGTCCCTGTCCCAGCTCGCCGACGAGCACCTCAGTGCGGCGCGGTCGGCCAAGAGCGGCCGGTCGGCCCACACCGTGCACGGCGGGCATGATCATCAGCTTCGGCAGACCCTGATCGCCCTGGCGGCCGGATCGGATCTCAGCGAGCACCAGAGCCCGGGGGAAACCACCCTGCAGGTGTTGCGCGGTCACGTCCAGCTCAGCACCGCCGACGACAGCTGGGACGGCCTGCCGGGCGATCTGCTGGTGGTGCCGCGGGAGCGCCACGGCCTGCACGCCGCCGACGACTCGGTGATCCTGCTGACCGTGCTGGCCGACAGCTAGTAACGGTAGTCGGCCAGATCGGTGGCGCCGCGGCGCTGTCCGCCGTCGAGCATCAACAGCGCGGGCACCATCTCGCAGGTCACCAGGCCATGGGTGCCCGTCACCTCATCGATCAGGTCGAAGCACCCGGCGATGACCTCGGGGGTGTCGACGACGATCGTGGTCACCGGCACCTGGCGGCCGTACTGGATGAGCTTGTCGCCGTGCGGCTTGTGGTCGCCGTGGAAACCCCAGATGCCGCGCAATACCGTTGCGCCGCTGACAGTCTCGGACTCCCAGAGCTTGCGCACCAGCGCACGGTGGATCGGGGCGCCGTCGTAGTGACTGGACTCCGAGGTGTAGATCATCAGCTTCTGGCGTAGTTCGCGGCCGTGGGCGTCGACCGCGGGCAGTGCTGGTGGACGGTCCAGCAACTGGCCGTCGCGTTTGCACACCCGGACCCGCTCGACGGTGACCAGCGGCTGATACAGCACGGCTTCAAGGCCGGGGAGTACCTGCTGCACCTGCGCGCTGGTGCCGATCGCGATGATCATGATCGGCACGTCGACATTGCGGCTGAAGAAGTGAGCGCGGCGGCGGTGGCCGTGGGCGGTGCCGTCGACGCCGAGGAACACGGTGGCGCCGGCGAACCCGCTCTGGTGCAGCAGATCGCACACCGCGTAGTAGCCCGGCTGGCCGTTCACCCGGCGCCGCCGGCCGATATAGATCGTGAGCTTGACGGCGTCGCCGTCGGGCAGCGGAGCCTGTGCCAGATCACTGCTGAGCAGGTGTGCCCGTTCCAGGGTGATCAGACCCCGCGGGGTCATCTCGACCGCCTCGGCGATCAGCGCACCGATCACCTCCTCGGTGTCCACGGCGGCCAGTGCCACCGGCGGATCCTCCGAGAGGGTCAGCGACTCGTCGCTGCGAATGACATGGCGCGGGCCGAAACTGGCGATCCCGCGCAGCAGCACGCTGGCGGCCACCTCGTGCTCGTCGTACATGTCGAGCAGGGCCTCGGCCAGGAACTGTGAGCCCGCCCGTGCGCGCTCACCGAAATAGGTGGTCAGCTTGAGATAGGTCATAACAGGCTCGCGATCCACTGGCCGAGCATGGCGGCGGGCAGACCCAGCGCCACGCTGACGACGAGGTTGGCCACCGCCGGCTTGATCTGCCGCTCCTCGGTGAGGCGCTGCGTTTCCAGCATCCAGGTGGAGAAGGTGGTGTAGGCGCCGACGAACGCGGTGCCGGCCAGCAGGGCGGCTGCGTGGCTGAGCGTCAGCCCGGTGATGAACCCCAGCAAGACCGCACCGGAGATGTTGACGGTCAGGGTGCCGAACGGGAAGGACCGCGCCGCGCGGCGGGCGACGGCCTTGTCGACCATGAAGCGGGCCACCGATCCGAGCCCGCCGATGACCAGCACACCGGCCCACACCGCGACGTTCATGCCCGGATCCTGACCCGGCGCACCATGACCGTCGCGGCGTAGACCGCCAGCAGGCCGGCGGCGATGCTGGCCGCGGTGTAGCCGACCGCCAGACCGTAGTGCTGGTGCTCGATCATCCGCACCGTCTCGACCTGCATGGTGGAGAACGTCGTCAACCCGCCGCACAGGCCGGTGCCCAGCAGTGGGCGGCGGTAGCTCGAGACCGGCAACCGCTCCAGCAGGCGGGTGGTGAAGTAGCCCAGCAGGAACGCCCCGACGATGTTGACCACGAAGGTGGGCCAGGGCCAGTGGGCCGGATCGGGGACAGCCAGGGTGGCCAGCGCCGCGCGGGCGGCGGTGCCGATCGCGCCGCCGGCGAAGACCGCCGCCAATTCGCGGTTGTCATGGCCGAACACGGGCTACCCCCTTAACCGTCAGTGAATCCGCGAGCCAGTATCGCCCGTGGCGGGCAGAATTGGGTCCCATGGCGGCTAACCCCCGCGCCGGTAAGCCGGCGCTTCCCGAAGACCTTGTCGATCTGCCCCATCTGGTCACCGCGTACTACACGGTGCAACCGGACCCGGACAACATCGACCAGCAGGTCGTGTTCGGCACCTCGGGTCATCGGGGCTCCAGTCTGGACGGGGCGTTCAACGAGGCGCACATTCTGGCCACCACGCAAGCGATTGTGGAGTACCGAGCTGGGCAGGGCACCACCGGGCCACTGTTCATCGGTCGCGACACCCACGGACTGTCCGAACCGGCCTGGGTGTCGGCGCTGGAAGTGCTGGCCGCCAACGATGTTGTGGCGCTGATCGATTCGGCCGACCGCTATACCCCGACCCCGGCCGTCAGCCACGCGATCCTGGCCTACAACCGGGGCCGCAGCAGCGATCTGGCCGACGGCATCGTCGTCACCCCGTCGCACAACCCGCCGCGTGATGGCGGGTTCAAGTACAACCCGCTTAACGGTGGCCCGGCCGACACCGATGCCACCGGCGCAATCGCCAAGCGCGCCAACGAGATCCTGCGCGGGGGCCTGGCCGAGGTGAAGCGTATTCCCCTGGCCCGGGCATTGCAGACCGCGCAGCGCCACGACTACCTCGACGCGTACATCACCGACCTACCCAACGTCGTGGACATCCACGCCATCCGCGCCGAGAAGATCCGGATCGGGGCCGACCCGCTGGGTGGGGCCAGCGTCGACTACTGGGGTGCGATCGCCGAACGGCACAACCTGGATCTGACGGTGGTCAACCCGCTGGTCGACGCCACCTGGCGATTCATGACCCTGGACACCGACGGCAAGATCCGGATGGACTGCAGCTCACCCAATGCGATGGCCTCGCTGATCGCCAACCGGGATGCCTACCAGATCGCCACCGGCAATGACGCCGACTCCGACCGGCACGGCATCGTCACCCCTGACGGTGGCCTGATGAACCCCAACCACTACCTGGCGGTGGCGATCGACTATCTGTACTCGCACCGGCCGGACTGGCCGGGCAGCGTGGCGGTGGGCAAGACCGCGGTGAGCTCCTCGATCATCGACCGGGTGGTGGCCGGGCTGGGCCGCAAGCTGATCGAGGTGCCGGTTGGGTTCAAGTGGTTCGTCGACGGATTGATCAGCGGCACAATCGGTTTCGGCGGCGAGGAGTCGGCGGGAGCATCGTTCCTGCGCCGCGACGGTTCGGTGTGGACTACCGACAAGGACGGCATCATCCTGGCGCTGTTGGCCTCGGAGATCCAGGCCGTCACCGGTAGCTCGCCCTCGCAGCGCTATGCGGAGCTGGCCGCCAAGTACGGGGCGCCGGTCTACGCCCGGGTGGATGCGCCGGCCAACCGGGAGCAGAAGGCCCGGCTGTCCAAACTGTCCCCGGATCAGGTCAGCGCCACCGAACTGGCCGGTGAACCGATCACCGCCAAGCTCACCACCGCACCCGGTAACGGCGCCGCGCTCGGCGGGTTGAAGGTGACCACGGCAGACGGCTGGTTCGCCGCACGCCCGTCGGGCACCGAGGACGTCTACAAGATCTACGCCGAGTCTTTCAAGGGTCCCGAGCATCTGGCGGAGGTCCAGGAAGCGGCCCGGGAAGTGGTGAATACAGTCATCTCGTGAGTTCCGTCGCCGAGGGGGACTGTCCCGCTGATGAAGTAGAGGACAGGCTTCCGCGTGAGGTCTGGGTCCTGATCGCGGCCAACGTCGTCATCGCCCTCGGTTATGGGGTGGTGGCGCCGGTGCTGCCGCACTTCGCCCGCAACTTCGGCGTCAGCATCAGCGCGGCCACCTTCGTCATCACGGCCTTCGCGTTGATGCGGCTGCTGTTCGCCCCGGCATCGGGCATGTTGGTGCAGCGGCTGGGGGAGCGGCCGATCTACGTCAGCGGCCTGATCATCGTCGCGTTGTCGACGGGCGCCTGCGCGTTCGCTCACACCTACTGGCAGCTGCTGGTGTTCCGGGCGCTGGGCGGGATCGGCTCGACGATGTTCTTCGTCTCGGCACTGGGCCTGATGATCCGGATCAGCCCACACAACGCCCGCGGCCGGGTGGCCGGCATGTTCTCCAGTGCCTTCCTGGTGGGCTCGGTGGCCGGCCCCCTGCTGGGCAGCCTCACCGTGGGGCTGGGGCTGGCCGCACCCTTCCTCATCTACGGCGCGGCCCTGCTGATCGCCGCCACAGTGGTGTTCATCAGCCTGCGTCACTCCCAGCTGGCCGCGCCGGCCCCAAGCGATGAGCTGACCGTCACGGTGCGCGTCGCCCTGCGCCACCCGGCCTACCGGGCGGCGCTGCTGTCGAACTTCGCCACCGGGTGGTCGGCTTTCGGGCTGCGGGTGGCATTGGTGCCGCTGTTCGTCACCGAGGCGCTGCACCGCGGGCCGGGGATCGCCGGTGCGGCGGTGGCCACCTTCGCGGCCGGCAATGTGGCCGCAGTGATCCCGTCGGGCCGGTTCTCCGACCGCACCGGGCGCCGGCCGCTGCTGATCACCGGCCTGGCGATCTCCGGGCTGACGACCGCGGTGGTGGGCGCGGCGACGTCGCTGCCGCTGTTCCTGGCCGGGGCGTTCGTGGCGGGTGCGGCCACCGGCGTGTTCACCTCGCCGCAGCAGGCCGCGGTGGCCGACATCATCGGCAAGTCCCGCGGCGGCACGGCAGTGGCGACGTTCCAGATGATGTCGGACCTGGGGTCGATTATCGGCTCGCTGGGGGTGGGACAGATCGCCCAGCACCTGTCCTACGAGTGGGCGTTCGCGCTCAGTGGGGTGATTCTGGTGCTGGCCTCGGTGGGGTGGATGTTCGCCCCCGAAACCCGGGATCGCCCGCCGCTGGAGCCCACCCCGGCGCGCCCGCTGGGGCCGGAGGCGGCCGGCGAGCTGCCGTAGTTCGGCGCCTGCCGCCGAGACTGCATTCACGCCGGAAAAGTGCGAGTAGCGGTCTGCAGGAGTTCAATCTGGGCATTCCCAGCCGCGCTGACCAGCGATTTTGAGGGGCACGTGCCGGTGGTGTAACTTCGATGGGCACGACGGGGCTATGGCGCAGTTGGTAGCGCACCACACTGGCAGTGTGGGGGTCAGGGGTTCGAA
This sequence comes from Mycobacterium sp. M26, assembly GCF_001494595.1. Classification (GTDB taxonomy): domain Bacteria; phylum Actinomycetota; class Actinomycetes; order Mycobacteriales; family Mycobacteriaceae; genus Mycobacterium. The sequence continues at coordinate 3,571,351 of NZ_LN929908.1, read as the reverse complement.
TCCCCTTAGCTCCACGTTTGAGGGAACCCGCTTCGACACCGTCGAGGCGGGTTTTCTTGTTTCAGCCGCGCAGCGTCGCCTCGATCTCGGTCAGCGTGTCCCAGCTGCGCCCGGCTGAGGCGAAAACCCGAAGTGGCCATATTTGCGGACAGGCACATGCTCCGGATGGGAAGCTAGCGCCGATGCGCCGACGACTTCTCTGCGTGCCCCTGACGACAGCCGCGCTTGTGCTATTCCTTCCGGCCGCGCCCGCGACGGCTGTTGAGGCCTGGGAGTGCGACGTCATGGTGCCCGCAGCCAACCGCATCGAGACGGCGCTGAACATGGTGTCGCCCGGTGGGACTCCGTTCTATGTCGCCGGCCAACTCCGCAACGCACTGTCGCCGCTCTATGGGTTGACGGTGCCTAGCTCTATCGACCTGCGAATCCGCTCCGACATGGTGGCCGCCCAGATCGACAACTCCGACCCCTACCGGCCGGCGAACCCGGAACAGATGGCCAGTGATCTGGCCAAAGCCCGGCAGAATCTGGTTGCGGTCCGCGCTGACTGCGCGCCCTGACTCAGCGGCCCGCGGGCCGGTGCCGCAGCGACAAGCGCTGTGCCCCAGGCCAAATCGCCATCGCGGCGGGGGAGGCGCAGAAGAAGTCCTCGGCCTGGTAGACGTCCATGTCGATGGCGTGCAGCCCGTCTTCCTGGTGTGCCCGGCAGTTCACCGTGAGCACCTGATGGGTGTCGGGATCCACCTGCTCGACTTCGATGGTGATCACCACCACCAGCGTGTAACCGGCACCGGTCGGCAGATAGAAGGTGAGATCGCGGGCCGTGAACGCTCCGCCGTTGCTCACCGCGTACCCGTCGCTGGGGTAGACGGCCTGGCCGACCATCTGGGTGCGCTCGTAGTGCCGCCGGTCGCCGGGTGCTCGCCACACCGAGAACCGGGTGTTGGGGCTGCCGTTGAAGATGTTCTGCCCCATGGGAATGATCAGTTCCTCGCGGCCATCACCGTCGACGTCCTCCAGGCCCACACCACCTGGGCTCGACGGCTCCAGCAGTTCGTTGATGGTCTGCACCACCGCACCGGCCGAGTCGGTGACGGTCACCTTCACCGCTCGCGGCTCGGGCAGCTCCGGCGCGCTCCAGTAGTTCACCGCGAAATCGAGGTCACCGGAATGCAGGGTGCAGTCCACTTTCGGCGTCTGGCCGCTCGGGGTGATCACCGCCCCGCTCTGCGGGCACGGCGGCAGCGTGGTATCGGCGGTGGCCTTGTGGGACAACGCAACCGACGTGAACACCAGCGCCACCGCCAGCGGCAGAGCAAGCCGCTTCACACCACTCAGCCCTTCGGAGCCGGCTTGGTGGGCGCGGGCGGCGGCGGGGCTGGAGCCCCCGGCAACTGCTGCTCCGTGGCCTGCTGAGTTCCGGTCTCCGGGCCGATGTCGGTGACCTGCCAACCGTCACCGGCCTTGGCGACAGTGACGCGCAGCAGGATGATCGACACCTTCGGAGTGGGGTTCTGCAGATTGCGGGTGGTCTGATGCGCCGATACCACCACCTGGTACGTGCCGTCGGGTTGCAGCACCGGATCGGTGGCCAGCACCTCGCCGCTGGAGCTCACCTGCGCCTGCAGCATGATGCTCTTCAGCAGGTCGGTGGCGTTGACGTACTTGTCCTTGAGTGGTTGTGACACACCGTCTTCCACCGACCGGAAGAAGGCGTCCGGGTCTTCGAAGGTGTACGTCAGCGATTTCAGCGCGTACTCCTTGGCAAGCTTGGCCGCGGCTTCGCGATCGGCCTGGACCTGCCGCGCCTGGGTGAGTTCCCGGGCCACCTGCTGATACTTGATGAACCCGAACGCCCCGCCGCCGATCGCGGCGATCAGCAGAACGGCGGCCACCCACTTCCAGGGCTGTCTGCTCGTGGCGGCCTGCGCGGGCTTCTCCGGCTCCGCAGTCTCCACGGTCTCGGGCTTGTCGGCGTCCGCGGTGTCTTCGGCCTTGTCCTCGGCTTTGTCGTCACCGCTCGGTGAGGTAGTCATTGTCGTTCTTTCTACGCTAGTGCGCCGTTCACTGTCCCTGGTGCCACTCGGGAACGTTGAGTTGGATCCGCAGGGCGCCCTGATCGTTGAAGGTGGACTCCCAGAAGTCCAGCCAGTGTCCGGCGTCGATCTTGATGTCGTGCAGCGGGGCCACCGCCGGCTGCAGCACGGTGGTGAACGTGCTCAGCGGTTCGGCCAGCATGTCCATGTATTCGCTGATCTTGGCGATCAGCACACCACCGGGGTCGTCGGGTCCCAGCAGACCCGACCCGCTGTAGGACAGATTCTCGAACTCCTTGACCAGGCGCAGGAACGCCGGCACCGACTTCGGCAGCAGCTTGCCGGTCTCGCTGATCACCTGGCCGGCATTAAGGTCGCCCAGATTGGTGGTCAGCGTCGAGATATTGCTGAACAGGGTGGTCAGGATCTGCTTGTCGTCGTGGACCACCTTGGCCGCCAAACCGGCTGTGGTGGCCAGTGAGTCGAGGGTGCCGTCGTTGCCCTCCAGCGCTCCCGAGACATTGGTGACGATGGTGCGCAGGTCTTCGGGGTTCAACGCCGAGATCAGCGCGTTGGCTTTGGTGAGTAGTTCACTGCCGGTGACCATCGGTGCCACCCGGTCCGGTGAGATCACCGCGCCGTCGGTGAAGAACGGCGGCGCAATGATCTTCGGCTTGAAGTCCACGTACTGCTCACCGGCCGCCGACAGGTTCTCCACCGCGATCGCACTGCTGGCGGGTACCTGGTTAGCCTGATCGATGTCCATCGACACCGCCAGGCCGGTGGCCGTGGTGCGGATTCCGGTCACCTTGCCGATCTTGATGCCGCGCATCGTCACATCGGACGTCGGCAGCAGGCCGCCGGAAGTGTTGAGCATCAACGTCAGTCGGGTGACCTTCTTGGCCGGGTTGACATCGAGCACACCGATCGACATGTACAGCGCACCGAGCAGCGTCATCACCGCCAGGATGATCATGGTGGTACGCGCGTTGAACTTCACGGCAGCAGTCCCATCGTCCGCATCGCCGAGACCGCCTGGTCCGCCTTGTCCGCGGGATCGACGCCCTCGTTGTCGCTCGGCGGCCGCAGTTCGGTGATGGTGTAGCGCGGTCCGCCCTTACCGAAGAACGGAATCAGCTTGTCGCGCACCATCGCATTGAGCTTGTCGGCGATCACCGGGATCGTGGTGTCGACGGTCGCCATCGACCCGATCAATGGCGTCATGTTGGACAGCATCTGCATGATGTCCCCGGTCACCGGGTTAATGACCTCGCCGCCGAGCTTGCCGAGATCCTTGGAGTCGGCCACCAGTTTGAGGATGCCCAGCGTGACCGCCGACAGGCCGGCCGCCTTCGCCGGTCCCTCGGTCACCAGGCGGTTGAACACCGCGGTATTGGCGGCCAGGCTGGCGCTGATGTTCTCCAGGCTCAACAGGATTCCGCTCATCGTCTCCTGATTGGACGCCAGGTCGTTGAGGATCCCGCCGATCGTGGTCTGGATGTGGGTCAGCTCGTTGGGGTCTTTGGGGAAGGCTTTGTTGGCGTCGATGACGGCGTCCTGCAAGGTGCCGATCGCACCCCCGGCCATCAGGTTCGACACCGACCGCAGCACATCCTCGACGTTGGTGGCTGGCGCGGTCTGGCTCAGCGGAATGGTGTCGCCGTTGCCCAGTTGCGCGGTCGACGGCTTCGCCGGCGGCAGCAGCGCGATGTAGATGTCACCGAGCGGGGTGGCCTGGCGTAGTTCGGCCCGGGTGTTGTCGGCGAGTTTCGTGTCCCCGGCGATGTCCACATAGGCGACCGCCGTCGAACCGTCCAGGGCAACGTGATCCAGGACGCCGACCTGAATGCCGCCGGTATCCACCTTGGCTCGCGCGGGAAGGTTCAGCGCACTGGAGAATTCGATCTTCAGCCGGTACGGGTCGGCGGGGGAGTAGGCGCCCGGAACCGGTAGTCGGGTGGGATCCAGCGAGCACGCCGAGGCCAGGGTGAGGGCCAACGCCGCCAACACCGCGAAACCGCTCCGCATCCAACGCTTCATCCGCCCAGCGCCGCCCCGAGGATCAGGTCGGTGAGCCCGAGAGTCACCGGGTCCGAGGAACTTCCCGACGCGCATGCCGCCGCCGCACCGGGGGTGTGGCGCTGCTGCAGCACCTGACAGATGGCACCGGCCTGGGTGGGGGCGATCGCCACCTGCGGCGGGATGTAGGTGACGTTGTGGGTGCCCCAGGACGACTCGTAGATGTCGGACATCCAATTGCTGAACTGCGGCCAGGAATTGATCATCGCCAGGATCGCCGGGGTATGACGGTTGAGCACGTCACGGATCCAGGGAATCAGCTTGTCGCTGATGTTGTGGTAGATCCGCGGCGCCAGCCGGGTGCTGGCCTCGACGAGGATCGGCAGCAGATGCGAGACGCGGGCCAACGCCTCAGACAGGTTGTCGGACAGCGACTCGATCAAGACCACAGTGGTGGGCAGGGTCTGGATCACCGAGGCGAAGCTGTCCCAGTTCTTCAGGAAGTCCGAGGTCAGGATCTCGGCGTTCTCGAACAGACCGCGGTAGGTCGAGTCCGCCTTGTACGGGTCGGCCAGCATCGTCACCAGATTGCGCAACGTCTGGTTGAGGGCCTCACCGGATCCCTCCAGCGAGCGGCTGGCCGCCCGCAGGCTGTCGTTGATGGCCTGCACACCGGGAGCCTGGGATGCGTCCTTGCCCGGGTGCGGGCCCAGCACGGTGTCGGCGAGATTGCTGACCGCGGTAAAGGTTTCGCTGACGCTGATCGGGGTCCGGGTGTTGGCCAGCTTGATGCAGCCCGGGCCGGTGAACTTCGGGCCACCGGTGTAGGCCTTGGTCAGCTCGATATGGCGGTCGGTGACGATCGATTGCGAGTAGGTGACCACGCCGACGTCGGCGGGCAGGTCCAGATCGGCGGGCACGGTGAAGTCGACCTGGACATGGTCGGGCTTGTTCACAATCGCCGTCGTCGAGCCCACGTCGATGCCCAGCAGGGCCACCTTGTTTCCGGTGTACAAGCCGACCGCGTCGGTGAGCTCGGCGCACATGGCCTTGGTGTTGTTCACCTGCGGCAGCACCATTTTCGCCCCCGTGACGGCCGCCACCGTCACCACCGCGACGACACCCAGCGCCACCGCCGCCCCCAACGGTGAGCGCAGTCGCGAGCGCAGCTTCGAGAGCACTGTCATCTCAGCAGTCCCTCATGATGCTCGGCAGGCACAGGTCCTGGCCGGGGACCAGATAGTTGCCCTCGTCGATCTTCACGCCGTTGCCGCTGAGCATCGGCATCACGATGCGCAGCAGCTGACCCATCGCGTCACCGGCCTTGCCCAGTTGGTCGGGGTGGGCGTGCAGGTGGTCGATGATGTCGTCGATCCCGTTGACCACCGGCTCGAGCTCACGCGCATACGCCGTGGTGATGCGGTCCATGATGCGTGCCAATTCGTTGATGAGCCCGAAGAATTCGACGATGTCGACAGCCTTCGAGGTGTACATCTTGCCCAGGATGTCGAACTGCTGGAAGAACGTGATGAGCTGATTTCGGCCCGCGGCCATCGCCCGCAGACTGTCGTTGGCGAAGTCCAGGCTGCGGTGGAAGTCATCGGTGGAATCGCTCAGCGTGGTGGTCAGCTCGTTGGCCGACTGCAGCAGGTTGCGGATCGCGTCGGGATACTTGTTGGCGGCGTTGGCCACTTCAGCGAAGGTGTCGTGGATGACATTGCCGTCGACTTCTTTGATGACTGGGGTCGCCGCCTGGATGATGTCATTGACCTCGAACGGCAGCGTAACCCGTTGCGGGGGAATCACCGCACGCCCCAACGGCCGACCGCCCTTGGGATCCAGCGCCACATAGTGGCCGCCGAGCGGGGTCAGCAACTTGACGTCCAGCGTGGAGTCCGACCCGACGCTCACCGTTTTGTCGACGTCGAACGTCATCTCCACCACCGCACCGGCCAACCGCACCCCGGTGACCTTGCCGACCGTGATCCCGGCGATGCGAACCTGGTCGCCGGCGCGCACGCCGGCCGAGTTCGTCAGGTGCGCGGTATAGCTGCTCTGGTTGGTCGGGTTGAGGTAGGCCGCGGCGGTGGCCGCCAGTGCCGCCACGATGAGGATCACCCCGAGGATGCCCTGGCGACGGCTGCGGGTGGCTGCCGCGCGCTCGTCGAGAAGCCCGGCCCGCGGACCCAGCCACGTCTCGAGTTCGAGTTTCTTGCCGACGGCACTGAGCCGGTTGCGCAGCGTCATGGCTTGCACACCACCAGGTTCTGTTCGGCGAAGGACACCTGGCCGATACCCGGCAGGGTGACTTCGCCGTTGGAGCAGGTGAACGTCGGCGTCGCGGGCTGGTCGTCGATCAGCGTGTCACGCACCCCCTGGATCAGCGAGGGCACCAGTGACAGGCCCGCGATGATCGTCGGGGTCTGCGGCCACATCCGGGCGGTCAGGTCGTACATCGGCACCGTCTGCCCGTCGAACGTGCGCTCGATGTACTGCAGGATGTGGGTGGTGTTGCGCAGCACCGGCAGCCCGGAGTCCAACGCGCTGCGGAACTCTTCGGCCTTCGAACCGAACTGCGTCAGAATGTCATTCAGCGTGGCGATCAACTGGAACAGCTGCTGGGACTTGCCGCCGAGATCCTGGGAGATCGAACTCAGGTTGTGGATGATCGCGGTGATGACGGCCTTGCGGTCGGTAGCCAACCGGGAGATCACGTCGAGATCGTGCAGGAACGGCCCGACACCGTTCTCGTCGCCCTGGATCAGGCGCAGCAGGTTCTCGCCCAGCAGGTTGAATTGCGCCGGGTCGACGGTCTGGAAGATCGGCCGGAAACCGTTGAACAGCTTGGCCACATCGAAGGACGGGATGGTCTGCCCGAGGGGGATGTCGCCGCCGGCCGGTATCCGCTTGTCCGGTTTGGCGGGCTGGATCAGTTCGACGTAGCGCTGACCGATCAGGCTCTGGTAGCGCACCGCGGCAACGGTGTTGGTGAACACCGGCTGGTTGTCCTGGGCGGTGAAGTCGACCTTGGCGATCCGGCCGTCGAGCCGGATGGTCTCGACCTTGCCCACCTGCACCCCGGAGATGCGGACGTCGTCGCCGACGTAGAGGCCGGAGACATCGGTGAACGCCGCGGTGTAGCGCGAGGCCGTCCCGGTGACGGGCGAACGTAGCGCGGTGACCACGATCAGCGTGCACACCACGGCGATGGCACTGAAGATCGTCAGCCAGACCACGGCTTTGGTGACACTTCTCATCCGCCGGCCCCCTGCGGTGCGGGCGGCGCGGCCCCGGGATCCAGCGCGGCCGGCAGGCCCGGCATGGTGTCCATGATGACCTCGATCTGCAGCCGGACTTTGCCGTTGATCATCGGGAACGCCGCACTCGTGCGGTCGATCAGCCCCGAGAGCCGGTCGTAGGCGGGGCCCAGGCTACCCAGGGTGTAAGCGGTGGGCAGCAGCACATTGCGCATCGCGTCGACGAACGGGACGATCCACGACACGTTGCGCGCGAAGACGGCGTCGGCGTCGTAGAGCAGTTTGGCTGACTGATCGAGGATCACATTGACCCGCTGCACGCCTTCGGGCTGGGCCAGGAACGACATGCCGTTGAGCAGGTCGTAGGCCAGGCTGATCAGCGGCATGGCGTCGCTGGCTCCGTTAGCCACCGAGGCGAACACCGAAAGCGATTGCGAGAACGGAACCTTCTGCGAGTCGGCCAGCATCTTGGCCAGGTCGAAGAACGAGCGCGTCACCGGCTCGGTCAGGTCGGAATGCCGGCTCACCACCGCGATGATGTGTTCGACATCGGCGGAGTCCACGATCTGGCCCAGTTGCTGGCCTTGGCGCAACAGACCGGTGATGGACGTGGGCGGGACATCGGAGTTGATCAGCAGGGTCTGGTCCGGCCGCAGCCTCGCGCCCTGCCCGGTGCTCACCAGTTCCACCGCCGCGAGCCCGAAGGTGTTGGACGACACGAACTTCGCGGTCGTGTCGGCCGCCAGCGCGGTGGCCTGGTCCGGCTCGAGTTCCAGCGTCATCTTCTGCTTGTTGTAACCGGTGGTCTGCAGGGTGCCGACCGATCCGATGGTCAGACCGCGGAACTTCACTTCGGCGCCGGGTGTCAAACCCTCACCGAGGGTGTCGGCGACCACGGTCAGATTGAACGTCTTGGTGTAGCCACCGGTGCCCAGCTGGTAGAGCCCGATCCCGGCGATCCCGAGCACCACCGCGGCGATCACCCCGCGGATGCGCAACTTGCGCGAACTCGGCGCACGCGCGCCTTGGTCAGCAGACAACGACATGACTATCCAGAAATCCGAACCCCTGGGCTGTTACCCCAGAACAGCAGGGTGAGCACCATGTCGGCGGCCACCACGGTGACGATGCTGGCGCGGATGGCCCGGCCGGAGGCCCGGCCGACGCCTTCCGGACCGCCCTCGGCGTAGTAGCCGTGATAGCAGTGGATGGCGATGATCAGCGTGACGAAGATAGCGGCCTTGAGCACCGAGAACACCACGTCGGAGGGCTGCAGGAACGAGTCGAAGTAGTGGTAGTAGGTGCCCGAGGACTGCCCGTGCAGCACGTTGACCACCACCACACAGGACAGGTAACTCAGCGCCAGCGTCACCACGTAGAGCGGGACGATGGTCAGCATGCCGGCGATGACGCGGGTGGTGACGACGAACGGGATCGACCGGATGCCCAGCGCCTCCAGCGCGTCGATCTCCTCGGAGATGCGCATCGCACCGATTTCGGCGGTCATCCGGCAACCGGCCTGCGCCGCGAATCCGATCCCGGCGATCATCGGGGCCATCTCGCGGGTGTTGGCGTAGGCGGAGACGAATCCGGTGAGCGGACCCATGCCCACCATGTCCAGGGCGCCGTAGCCCTCGATGCCCACCGAGCCGCCGACCGCGGCGCCCATGAACACCAGCACGCCGATCGTGCCGCCGCCGACGATCAGTGAGCCGTTGCCCCACATGATGTCGACCAGCAGCACCCCGGTCTGATGCCGGTAGTGCTTGATGGTCGTGGGGATGGCGCCGAGCACCTGGCCGAGGAACGTGACCTGATGGCCGAGGCGCTGGACGATCGAATCGCCCTGGCCGGCAACCCACAGCGGGGCGCGCAACGCGTTGGGGACATACCGCGACGGTGTCGCCATCAGCCCACTCTCAGCGGCATCGACATCGACAGACCCTGGGTGATCAGAAGGTTGAGGCCGAACACGGCGACCACACCGATGACCACCGAGGCGTTGACCGCGTCGGCGACCCCGCGCGCGCCGCCCTTGGTCTCCAGGCCGCGCTGGCAGGCCACGAGGATCACGACGATGCCGAACAACCAGGTCTTGATGACGGCCACCACGACGTCGGTGACGCTGGCGAACGACGCGAACGAGGCGATGTAGCTGCCCGGGGTGCCGGACTGGAAGCCGACGTTGATCGCGTAGCCGGCGGCCAGGCCCATGAAGATGATGAACGAGCACAACACCGGGGCGACGAAGACGATCGCCGCCAGCCGTGGGGTGACCAGCCGCTGGATCGGGTCGACACCCATGACGCGCAGGGCGTCGACTTCTTCGCGAATGGTTCGGGTGCCCAGGTCGGTGGCCACCGCCGATCCGGCCGCCCCGCCCAGCAGCAGTGCGGCGACGATCGGCGCGCCCTGGCGGATCACCCCTAGACCACCGGCCGCGCCGGAGACCGACGAGGCGCCCACCTGGGAGATGAAGTTGCCGACCTGCACGGCCACGATGACGCCGAACGGGATGGACACCAGCAGGGCCGGGATGGCCGTGACGCTGATGATGAACCAGGCCTGGTTGATCGTGTCGCGCCACGGATGCCGCAGCCGGACCAGGTCCTTGGCGAGGTGCACGAACGCCAGCACCCCGAGCTCGAAGAACCGGCCGAGTGTCTTCAGGGAGGAGTCGAACTGGTTGATGCCGTAGCGCATCGGCCGGCCAAGCGGACCGTTCAGCAACGTGCTCAGCAGGCTGGCGGCGGCCGCCGGTGCGGCGGCGGGCTGATCCTGCGAGCCCTGCGTGGCGAGATCGACGGTGTCGTCGGCAGCGTGGTCGTCGGTATCGGGCGTGGGGATGTCGTCGATGCCGACGGCATCGTCGACATCGACGTCCACGTCTACATCCACATCAACGTCGACTAGTTCGACGCAGGGGAGTGCAGTGCCTTCCGTCTCAGCCGCTGTCGCGTCATCGACACCTGCGGTCAACGGCCGGCACCTCCTTCAATGCGGTCACGCCTTCTCCCTGGCAAAGATGCGAGCTTATTGACGCGGGGTCACCCGTACTTCTGGGTATGTGCGTTCTAACAGTGTCAGCAAGCATCTGTTCATCGAAGCAATTGAGTGTGACGTAGGCCTCAATTAAGAGTCAAGCGGGGGTACTGCTGGGTGCCACGAGCATGAGGACTAGGTCAAAGTTGGCTGTGAACCGCGGCCACTCGGTACCGCCGGTCCCGGTTTGTGACGCGTGTGACGACAAAAAATCGTCGGCACCGCCTGCTGCCAGCGAAGCCTCGCCGGGAGACAATGGCCGGCGAGGACATATGACCGCAGCCGAACCTCGATGGATGCTTTTGCACGGGGCACCGCTCGATCCCGCTGGGTGGGACGAGGTGCGCCGTCATCTTCCGATGGCCACCGTTGCTCCCGACCTGAACCGCGACTTTCCGCCCGCGACGCTGCAGCGCGATCTGGCCGCTGCCGTGCTGGCCGAAGAACCCGACGGCCCGCTGGTAGTGGTGGGGCATTCGTTGGGTGGTCAGGTGGCACTGGAGATGGCTCTGCTGGCGCCCGACCGCATCACGCGACTGATTCTGGTGTGCACCCGCGACGTGCCGGTGCCGGAGTTTCACGAGGCCGCCCGTGCGCTGCGCGACGGTGGTGCCGTCGATGTCGAGGCCGCGATCCGGCGGTGGTTCACTGCTGACGAGGTCGCCGAGGCCGGTCCGGTGGTGCGCTACGCACGGGATCGCCTTGCCGCCGTGCCACCGCGGTCCTACGCGACCATGCTGCAGGCGCTGGCGAGCTATGACCGTCGCGTTGAGGTGGGCGCTATCGACGTGCCCGCGGTCCTGCTGTGCGGGCGACTGGACCTCGGGTGCACGCCGGAGGTGATGGCCACGTTGGCCGCCGACCTGCCGGGCGCGTCGCTACACGTGATCGATGGCTGGGCGCACATGTCGCCGTTCGCCGATCCGGCCGATTTCGCCCGCCGACTGCTCGCCGCCGGCGAGGCAGCTATCTGACTGGGTCAGGCCGTTCCGCCGGTCCCGCCGGTGCCCCCGGTTCCGCCCGCGCCGCCTTGGCGTCCGCTGGCGGCGTGACCGCTGGACCCGGACTGGCCGGACGTGCCTGCGGTCCCGGTTCCGCTGGTGCCGCCGGTTCCGCCGGTGCCGCCCTGACCGCCTGAGCCGCCGGTACCTGCCACGCCGGATCCCCCGCTGGTGCCGGGGGTCCCGGACAGGAAGGTGCGCCCGCCGGTGCCGCCCTTACCGCCGTTGCCGCCGTCGCCGCCGGCTCCACCTCCACCGCCGGTGCCGCCGGTGCCGCCATCACCGGCAGTTCCGGTTGCATACATGCTTGTGCCCCCGGTGCCGCCGGTGCCGCCCTGGCCGCCGGTGGCACCGGTCCCGCCGTTGGCGCCATTGCCACCCTGGCCGCCGTTGCCGCCGTCGCCGCCGAACAGACCACCGCGGCCGCCGTTACCACCGGCTCCGCCGTCGCCGCCGGTCCCGCCGGTGGCGCCGACGCCACCGGTGCCGCCGGTGCCGCCGTCGCCCGCGATACCGAGCGCTCCCCAGGTGACGCCGCCGGTGCCGCCCTGGCCGCCGGATGCGCCCGTGCCGCCGACGCCGCCGGTGCCACCGTTGCCACTGATCGATATCCCGGTCGAGCCGACACTGGCCACGCCGCCGGTGCCGCCCTGACCGCCCGGCCCGCCGAATGCGCCCGCACCGCCGGTGCCGCCGTTACCACCGGTGGCGTTGCCGTAGAAGCTGAATGCCCATCCGCCGGGACCACCGGCGCCACCGATCGGGGTGACGAACAAGAAGTTGTACTGGCCGCCGGGGGCGCCGGTTCCGCCGTCGCCCCCCACCTGATCGTCGTAACCGCTCGCGCTGTAGCCCCAGCTACCCGCGTTGGCAAAGCTACCGTTGACCGTTGCCGTGTTCACGCCTGCGGATCCGGGGATGCCGTCAGCGCCGTTGCCGCCGTCGCCACCATTACCCCAGAACAGTCCGCCGTTGCCGCCGCGGCCGCCGGCCTGACCCAGGGTGGTGGCGTTGCCGCCATTGCCGCCGTTGCCGAACAACCCCGCGTCGCCACCGGTGCCGCCGTTGGCGCCGTCGCCGCCGTTGCCCCAGAGCAGACCGCCACGGCCGCCGTTGCACGCCGAGCCGACGCAGTTGGAGGCCGCATCCAAGCCGTCGCCGATCAAACCAAGGAAGGGGCCGTTACTCGTGATGGTCAAGGCGGCCTGGGCCCTGTTCGCTGACACGGTGGTGGTCGCGGCAGGGGCGGGGGTCCGGGCCGAGTGGCCGCTGGTGCACTGGCCGGACGCGGTCACGACGCAGCCGGAATCCGGAGGCGCGGCGGTGGCAGTGGCGGCCATGAACACGCTGCCGCCGATGACGGCGGCTCCGGAGATTCCGGTCATGACGACGACACGGGGCAGTGCGCGCAATCTCCCGGAGGACACGCCCGTCTCCTCTCGCGCAACATCCGGCCCGAAGTCGGGCGCCCCCCATGGTTTCCGACGTCGTTACAGTATGTTGCGACGAGCCGAATGCCTAGCATTTCAGCAAATTATTTCAGCGGCAATGACCTGCGAAAAAACGGATCCTGCGCGACGTATTGGTCAAAATGCGAAGCATGGTGCAGCTGTGGCTAATTCATCAGCCGTGGTGAGCCCATTGCGGTAACGGGCGTTAGGCGAAAAGTTCGCACCGTGGTGTGTACTTCTGGGGTGGACGCCAATACGCGGCTCGCGGCCGAACGCAACCGGCTGGCATTGGAGCGGACCTTGATGGCGTGGACGCGTACCAGCACCTCGCTGATCGCGTTCGGCTTCACGATCTACCAGATCTTCCGGTACCTGTCGGAAAACGATCGGCTGCGCGACCCCTATGTCAGCCCGCAGATCTTCGGCTTCGCGATGATCGTGGTCGGGCTGGCGGCACTCATCCTCGGCTGGATTCAGCACCGTCAGGAGTTGCGGGCACTGAAGGCCGAATTCGGCCCGATGCGGTACTCGATCGCCTCGATCGTGGCCGCCATGATCGCCGGGCTGGGCGTGGTCGCCCTGCTCGGCGTGGCGTTGCGAATGTGAGCCGGAACTACTCCAGCACGAAAACCGGGATCAGCCGGTCGGTCTTGGTCTGGTACTCGGCGTAGGGCGGGTAGGCCTCGACGGCCAGCTTCCACCAGTGCTCGCGCTCCTCGCCGGAGATTTCCCGGGCGGTCAGGGTGAACACCTTGTCGCCGTCCTGGGCGGTCACGGTCGGGTGGGCCTTAACGTTGAAGTACCACGAGGGGTGCGCCGGGTCGCCGCCCTTGGACGCCACCATGGCGTAGCGGCCGTTCTCCTCGACGCGCATCAGCGGCACATAACGCTTCTTGCCGGACTTCGCCCCGGTGGTGGTGAACAGCACGACCGGGCGGCCCATGATATCCACGCCGTCGGTGGTGCCCTGCTTGAGGATCTGCTCGGTCTGCTCGCGTACCCAGTCGGTGGGGCTCAGTTCTGCGTCAGTCATGGCCCGCTCAACACTACCGGCGGTGCGGCTATTCCCGGTAGGGCTAACCTGCCGTCATGACAGTCGCCCGCATGCAGGTCGCCGTCCTCGACGACTATCAGAACGTCGCGCTGCAGATGGCGGACTGGACGCCGGTGACCGAACGTGCCGACCTGACCGTCTTCACCGATCACCTCTGGGATCCCGACGAACTGGTCGAGCGGCTGGCCGGCTTCGATGTGGTGATGGTGATGAGGGAACGAACACCGTTGCCGCGCAGCATCATCGAACGTCTTCCCCGGCTGAAGATGATCGCCTCCACCGGTCCCTTCAACGCCTCGATCGACATGGCCGCTGCGCAGGAACGGGGCATTGTGGTCGGCACCACCGGCGGCACGGTGGCCTCCACGGTGGAGTTGACGTGGGCGCTCATCCTGGCCGCCGCGCGCAACCTGGTGGGCGAGAGCGCCTCGGTGCGCGCCGGCGGCTGGCAGACGTCGGTGGGGCGTGAGCTGTCGGGCCGCACGCTGGGTGTGCTCGGGCTCGGGCGTATCGGCGCCCGCGTCGCCCGCATCGGTGAAGCCTTCGGCATGAAGGTCATCGCATGGAGCCAGAACCTCACCCCTGATGCGGCCGCCGAAGCCGGTGCCACCCTCGTCACCAAAAACGAACTGTTCGCCACCGCTGATGTCCTGACCATCCACATGAAGCTCAGTGAACGGTCCACCGGACTGGTCGGTGCGGCCGAACTCGGCATGATGAAGCCAACGGCGTTCCTGGTGAACACCTCTCGTGGTCCGATTGTCGACGAGGCGGCACTGATGGAGGCGCTGCAACGTCGGGCTATCGCCGGTGCAGCCCTCGACGTCTTCGATACCGAGCCGCTACCGGTCGGCCACCCGCTGCGCACACTCGACAACGTGCTGGCCACCCCGCATATCGGCTACGTCGCCGACCGTCCCTACCGGATCTTCTTCCGGGATGCGGTCGCGGCGATCTCGGGTTGGCTCGAGGGTCAGTAGGCGTCCGGATCCTGCTGCACGGCCACCGGCACCGGATGCTGGTAGAGCCGGGAGGCGTTCTCCCAGGTCACTTTCCGGATGATCTCGGCGGGCAGGCCGTGGATCTGCTCGCGGATGGTCTCCTGGGTGTGTGGCCAGGTGGAGTCGCAGTGCGGGTAGTCGGCCTCGAGCAGGATGTTGTCGGCACCGATCCGCTCGTACTGGATGAACGAGGACTGGTCCTCGACAGCGCAGAACCAGAAGTTGCGGCTGAACACCTCCGCCGGCGTCAGGGTCTCACCGAGCGCCTTCCAGGTGCCGTACATCTCGTGATAGCTCAGCATGTGGTCAAGCCGATCGAGAAGTCCTGCCACCCAACCGATTCCGCCTTCGGACAGGCAGATCTTCAGCTCCGGGTGGCGGGTGCACACCCCGGAGTACAGCCAGTCCACCGCTGCGGTGATGGCGTAGGCGAAGAACAGGACACCGGCGACGTCCGGTGGCGCGTCATCGGTGGTCGACGGCGAGGTTCCCGACGACCCGATGTGCAGATTCACCACGGTCCCGGTGTCGGCACAAGCGGCCAGTAGCGGCTCCCAATAGCCGGAGTGAATCGTCGGCAGGCCCAGCAGTGCGGGGTTCTCGCTGAACGTCACCGCGTGGAACCCGCGCTCGGCGTTCTCGTAGATCATCTTCGCGCCCACGTCAGGATCCAGCAGCCACGGCAGCTGGCAGGGGATGATCCGGTCCGGGTAGGCACCCGCCCAGGCCTCGATGTGCCAGTCATTCCAAGCCCGCACCGAGGCCATCGCCAGGTCACGGTCCTTGGTCACCTGCTGCAGCCGCTGGCCGGCGAATCCCGGAAGGAACGAGGGAAAGTTCAGCGAGGCATACACCCCGTTGAGGTCCATATCGGCCACCCGGGCGTGGATATCCCAGGCGCCGCGGCGCATCTCGTCGAACCGGGCCGGTTCGAAGCCGTACTCCGACACCGGCCGGCCCACCACCGCGTTGAAGCCGACGTTCGGCAGCGACTGCCCGTCATACATCCAGGTCTGGCCACCGTCGTCGGTGTCGACGACCCGCGGCGCCCGGTCGGCGAACTTGGCCGGCACCCGCCCCTCGAAGGTGTCCGGGGGTTCGACGATGTGGTCGTCGACGGAGATGACGGTGTAGTGCCGCGTGGCGCGCGGCGGGTCGGGAAGGAAGGTCACCGTCCGGTCGGCGCCGGTCTTGGCGGTGGTGAAGTTCAGGTTCGTCTGCAACTCGTCGATGGACGCCATGGGTCACGCTCCTTCAGTCGAGGACGGTGGGGTCGGCCTTGATGGTCATCCGGGCCGCGCCCGCCCAGTACACGTCGGCCGCCCGCTCGATCAGCGAGGCCTGCATGCCCACCATGTCGCCGCGGTTCATCTGCGAGGGCGTGCGCCCGGTGAGCATCACGTCGTAGGCCAGCCGGCACACCCGGTCGATGGACACCGCGCGGTAGACCGCGGCCGCCAGGTCGTGGCCGGTCGCGATCACGCCGTGGTTGGCCAGGATCACCAGATTCGCCGAACCGATCTGCTGGGCCAATTCTGCTGCGCGCCAAGGGGTGTCGATCTCACCGTCGTACTTGTCGACCAGATACATGTCGTCGAGGAACAGTGCGCCGGTTTGGTGAACCAGTTCGGGCAGCACGCCGAGGGCGGCGATCAGGCTGACGTAGTAGGGGTGATTGTGGATCACCACCCGCGCGTCGGGCCGATGCCGGTGGATCTCGGTGTGGATGTGGATCGCCGGGGTCACATCCCAGCGGCCGCGTACCACGTGGGCGTCCTCGTCGACCTCGCAGATGTCGGAGGCGGTGAGTTCGGCCCACCACAGCCCCCAGGGGTTGACATACATGTCGCTGTGCCCCTCGGGCTGCCAGGTGATGTGGCCGGCCATGTTCTCGGCGAACCCGGTGTCGGCGAGGTGGCGGAAGGCGATCGCCATCTTCTGCTCATCGGTCAGGTCGACACCGATCCGGGGAACCTTCGACGGCGCCCACACTCCCAATCCACCCTGTCGCACTTCTCCTTCGGTACTCATGATGTCTCCAGTGTCGATCGGATGAGCTCGCGAAGTTGGCCTTTGGCGATCTTGCCGCCGGAGGACCGTGGCAGCTCGTCGAGGATCTCCAGCCGCTCCGGCAGCAGTTCCTTGGACATGCCCTGGGCCAGCAGGTGCTCGACGAGGTCCGGCAGATCAAGCGTGTAGCCGTCCTTGAGTTCGGCGTACACGCACACCCGCTCGCCGAAGAGGGGATCGGGCATGGCCACCGCGGCGGCCACCGCCACCGCGGGGTGGGTGGCCACCACCTCCTCCACCTCGACGGCGCTGATGTTCTTGCCGCCGCGCAGGATGAAATCCGAAGTCCGTCCGGTCAGCCGCAGATAACCGTCGGCGTCCAGCTCGCAGATATCGCCCATCCGCATCCAGCCGTCCGGGGTGTACAGCTTGTCGTGGTCGACACCGCCCAGGTATCCCATGCTGAGTGCCGGTCCGCGGCAAACCGGTTGTCCGCGGCCGGATTCCGTCACGTCGGTGTCGCCGTCGAACAGCCGTACCTGCATCTCCGGGACGATGCGCCCGGCGGTGCGCAGCCGGTGATGCAGCGAGTCCTTGGTGGTCGTCGCGCTGAGCACACCGGTCTCGTTGGACCCGTAGAACTGCAGGATCGTCACCCCGGTGAGGTCTTCGAACTGGGCGGCCTGGGTGTAGGGCAGCGGCTCGCCACCGGTGAACACCACCCGCAAGCTGCTCAGGTCGTGCTCGCGGGAGGCGTCGCTGGCCAGGATCATCATCAGCTGGGTGCTGACACAGCACAGCACGCTGGCGCGGTGCCGTTCGATGGCCGCGCAGGTGGCTGCGGCGTCGAAGCGTTCGATGCGCACCGTCGTGGTGCCCAGATGGATGGGTGTGGTGTGTGAGGTCCACAGCCCGAAACCGAACGGGGTGGGGATGATCGGCAGGAACACGTCCTCGGCGGTGAGTTCGCCGTTCGCGACGGCCTTCAGGTGGAAGTAGTGCCAGCGGTTCTGGGTGTGCACCACACACTTGGGCAGACCGGTGGTGCCCGAGGTGGAGTTGATCAGGAACGGCTCGTCGGGTCCGACCGGGGACAGCGTCACCCCGGGGCCGGGCACGGTGTCGATCCGCAGGTCGCCGGTGGCGTCGAGAACCACCGCCTGCACCGACGTCTCGGCCGCGGCGGTCGCAGCCTGCTCGCGGCGGGGGGCGTCGCTGACCAGAACTGTCGGTGCGCTGCTGCGCAGGATGTGGGCGGCTTCGCGGTAGTGCCAGCGGTTCTGGGTGTGCCCCACACACTTGGGCAGGCCGGTGGTGCCCGAGGTGGAGTTGATCAGGAACGGCTCGTCGGGTCCGACCGGGGACAGCGTCACCCCGGGGCCGGGCACGGTGTCGATCCGCAGGTCGCCGGTGGCGTCGAGACCCACCGCCTGCACCGACGTCTCGGCCGCGGCGGTCGCAGCCTGCTCGCGGCGGGTGGCGTCGCTGACCAGAACTGTCGGTGCGCTGCTGCGCAGGATGTGGGCGGCTTCGCGGACCCCGGCCCGGGCGCCCAGGCCGACGGTGACGGCCCCGCAGCGTTCGATGGCCACCAGCAGCACGTGGATGGACGAGGTGTCGCCGTGCCACACCGCCACCCGATCACCCCGGGCGACGCCGAGTGCCTGGAGTTGAGCGGCCAGGTTGGTGGCGGCGGTGTCGAACTGCGACCAGGTCAGGACCTGCCCGGACCTGGCCGCCTCGAAGTCGATGTAGGCGGGTTTGTCGGGTACCGAGGCGGCGTGGCCGGCGACGAAGTCCGACAGGGTGGCGTCGGTCCACCAGCCCGCGGCGCGATACTGCGCGGCTTCGGCGCTCGTCGTGGCGGCAGCGTCGACGGCCATCGTCGCATCATAGGAAAGAGCGTTCGGGTTTGAGTCCGGTTGTGGGACGGGCGCTACAGACCCAGCTGGCGGATCGACTCCGCGCGCATGTCGACCTTGCGCACCTTGCCGGTCACGGTCATGGGGAATTCGTCGACCACCCGGACGTAGCGGGGAATCTTGTAGTGGGCCAGCTTGCCGGTGGCGAACTCCCGCACCGCGGCGGCGTCGAGGGGCTCGGCGCCGGCGCGGACCATGATCCACGCGCAGATCTCTTCGCCGTACTTCTCGTCGGGCACGCCGATCACCTGGACGTCGTCGATATCGGGATGGGAGTGCAGGAACTCCTCGATCTCGCGCGGGTACACGTTCTCGCCGCCGCGGATCACCATGTCCTTGATGCGCCCGACGATCTGGCAGTAACCGTCCTCCCGCATGACCGCGAGGTCGCCGGTGTGCATCCAGCCGTCGGCGTCGACGGCCTCGCGGGTTTTGGCCTCGTCGCGCCAGTAGCCCAGCATCACCGAGTAGCCGCGGGTGCAGAACTCGCCGGTCTCACCGCGGGGGACGACGGCGCCGGTGTCGGGGTCGACGATCTTGATCTCGACGTGCGGGTGGGCCCGCCCGACCGTCGCCGTCCGGCGCTCCAGGTCGTCGTCGATCAGGGTCTGGCAGGACACCGGTGAGGTCTCGGTCATGCCGTAGGCGATCGACACCTCGGCGATGTTCAACTCGTCGATGCACCGCTTCATCACCTCCACCGGGCAGGGTGAGCCGGCCATGATCCCGGTCCGCAGCGACGACACGTCCCTACTGGCCAGGTCCGGGTGGCCGAGGACGGCGATGAACATCGTGGGCACACCGTAGAGGCCGGTGCAGCGTTCCTGCTCGATGGCGGCCAGCGTGGCCGCCGGGTCGAAACCGGCCGCCGGGATCACCATGGTCGCACCGTGCGTGGTGCAGCCGAGGTTGCCCATCACCATGCCGAAGCAGTGGTAGAAGGGCACCGGGATGCACAGCCGGTCGTCGGGGGAGAAGTTGATCAGGTCGGTGACGAAGTAGCCGTTGTTGAGGATGTTGCGGTGGGAGAGCACCGCGCCCTTGGGGGAGCCGGTGGTGCCGGAGGTGTACTGGATATTGATCGGGTCCGACGGGCTCAGCGCGGCCATCCGGCCCCGCAGATCCTCGTCGGTGGCGTTGTCGGCCTGCTCCCGAAGCCGGTCCCAGTCCGGCGTGCCGAGGAAGACGACGTCGGCCAGATCAGGGACCTCGGGCCGGACCTCGGCCACCATCGCGCGATAGTCGGATCCCTTGAACTCTGTGGCCGAGAACAACATTCGTACGCCGGAGTGGGTCAGCACATAGGCCAGCTCATGCGTTCGGTACGCCGGGTTGATGGTCACCAGGATGGCGCCGATCTTCGCGGTGGCGTACTGCAGGATCACCCATTCCGCACAGTTGGGGGCCCAGATACCCACCCGGTCACCCTGTTCGATGCCGCCGGCGATCAAACCGCGTGCGATGCGGTTGATCTCGGCGTCCAGTTCGGCGTAGGTCCAGCGTCTACCGGTCGGCACGTCGACCAGAGCCTCGACGCTGGGATGCTGTGCCGCCGTGCGTTCGAAGTTCGCGCCGATGGTCTCCTCGAGCAGGGCGACGGTCTGGTCGCCGGCGGCATACGACGTCGGCGCGTGGTGCTGTTCGCCCACCGTGTCTTTCAGCACGTTCTTGAGGACCTTTCCGTTGGCGTTGCGGGGCAGTGTGTCGACGATGGCGATCCGCCGGGGGCGCTTGTAGCCGGCGAGGTGGATGCGGCAGTGGGTGTCGATCTCGTCGACGGTCGGTGGGTCGTCGGGGTCGCGGGGCACGATGACCGCCAGTGGGGTTTCGCCCCAGGTCGGATCCGGCACCCCGATGACGGCTACCTCGGCAACCTTCGGGTGCGCCGCGACGGCATTCTCCACCTCGGCGCTGTAGATGTTCTCTCCACCCGAGATGATCATGTCTTTCTTCCGGTCGACCACATAGATGTAGCCGTCCTCATCCTGCCGGACCAGGTCGCCGGAATGGAACCATCCGCCGTGAAATGCCTCCGCGGTCTGGGCAGGCTTGTTCCAGTACTCCCGCATCACCAGCGGTCCCTGGTAGACGATCTCGCCGACACTGCCCTGCGGCACGTCGTTCATGTCGTCGTCGACGATCCTGACCTCGACGTTGAGCATGGGCGTGCCCACCGAGCCGATCTTGCGGATCGCGTCCGGCCCGCTGAGCAGACAGGTGATCGGGCTGCACTCGGTCTGACCGAAGGCGGCGATGATCTCGGTGTGCGGGAACGCATCGATCATGCTGTGCAGCAACGTCTTCGACGCCGGTGCCGCGCCCCACCAGATCCGGCGCAGCCGGGAGAAGTCCCAGTCGCCCAGGCCCTCCGTCGAGCAGACGAGCTGCCACTGGGCCGGTGTCATCCAGCACGAGGTCACCTTCTCCTCGACGATGGTGCGCAGGATCGCCTCCGGGTCGAAACCCGTCGACGGGGGAATGACGACGGTGCCTCCGGTCAGGAACGCGGGCAGCATCCCGGACACCCCGGCGGTGTGGAACAGGGGCGCGACGCCCATCCAGCAGGTGTCGTCGGCGCGGTGCCCCAGTGTGCCGATCGAACTGAACGCGTGCAGGTAGAGGTTGCGGTGGGTCAGCACCGCGCCTTTCGGGGATCCGGTGGTGCCCGAGGTGTAGACGATGAATGCCGGATCCTCGTCGCCGACGTCGACGAGCACGGGTTCGGGGCTCGATCCGTCGATCACCTCCTGCAGGTCACCACCGATGGTCAGGACGGTGTGCACCGAAGTGGCCGACTGCCGGGCCGCATCCAGCACGGGCGCCAGCGCGGCGTCCACCACGACTGCCGACGCACCGCTGTCGGCCAGCAGGTAGGCGATCTCGTCGGCGACCAGGCGGAAGTTCACCGGCACCGCGACCGCGCCGAGACGCAATGCGGCGAGCCAGCTTTCAACCAGGTCCAGACTGTTCATCCCGAGCACGGCGACCCGGTCGCCGCGCCGGATTCCCCGCTGTGCCAGGGCGTTGGCCAGTCGGGTGACCCGCTCGTCCATCGCACCGAAAGTGCTGCGCCGCTGCGGGTCGACGAAGCCGACCTGGTCGGGACGCGCCCGGGCGTGCCGGGCCAGAACGTCGCTCAGCGTGATCCCGGTTGACGCCGAGACGGTCATCGTTGCGTCCTCTCAGTGCGGGCTAGATGCCGATGCGATCGGCGAGCAGGGCCCGGTTGTGGCTACTGCTGCCGAATAACGCCTCGGTGGTCTTGGCGCGGCGGAAGTACAGGTGCAGGTCGTGCTCCCAGGTGAACGCGATGCCGCCGTGTACCTGGATGGCATTGGCCACGCAGAGCCTGAACGTGTCGGCAGCCTGGGCCTTCACCAGCGGTGCGGCGACGGCCAGTTCGGCGGGGTCGTCGGCGGTCATCGCCGCAAACATCACCGCCACCCGGGTTGCGTCGATCTCGATCAGCATGTCGGCGCACATGTGCTTGACCGCCTGGAACGATCCGATCGGACGATCGAATTGTGTTCTGCTACGGGCGTAGTCGACGGAGAGGTCCAGGCAGGCCTGCGCGCCGCCGAGCATCTCGGCGGCCAGCAGCACCCGGGCGGCGTCCTGTGCCCGGTCCCGGGCGTCCGGTGTCCCGGCGAGGATTTCGGCCGCCGCCGCCTGCAGTGTCACCCGGGCGACCGGGCGGGTGATGTCGAACGAGGGGAGTTCCTCGACACTGACCTCGATCGAGTCGGCGGCCACGACGGCGAGCACCACCGAGTCGTCGAGGACGGCGGGGACCACGATCTCGTCGGCCAGATGTCCGTGCAGCACGGGGCTGCACACACCGGTCAGCAGAAGACCGTCCGCGGTGCGCTCGGCGTTCACCGGGGCGGTGTCGGCGAACGTCGCGATGCGCGCCCCACTGAGTAATCGGGGCAGCAGGCGGTGTCGCTGCTCCTCGTCTCCGGCGAGGAGGATCGCGTTCACCGCGTACATGTGGGTGGCCAGCGGCGTCGGTGTCAGCGCGCGTCCGAGTTCTTCGAACGCGATACTCGACTCGACCAGGGTGGCACCCACTCCGCCGTATTCGACGGGCACGTGCAGCCCCGGCAGCTCGAGTTCCCGGCAGAGCCGCTGCCACAGCCGTTCGTCGTGACCGGTGTTGCCGGCGATCTGCCGGACCCGGGCCAACGGCGCGGTGTCCTGAAGGAAGTCGCGGACCGACTGCCGGAAGTCCTCCTGGTCGGTGTCGTACTGGAAGTCCATCTCAGCGTGGTTCCTTCGGAAGTCCCAGGAGCTGTTCGCCGATCACGTTGCGCTGGATCTGCGAGCTGCCGGCGTAGATGGTGGCCGCGCGCGCGTACACCAGTTCGTCGAGCCAGGCCGAGGCACAGTTCGGTGTTCCGGCCGCCGGCATGATCAGCGCAGCTCCGTTGCCCGGTCCCTCGGTGCACAGGGCGTCGAGTCCGAGGATCTCGACGGCGAGTTCGGTGTAGCGGCGGAAGTATTCGCTCCAGATCACCTTGTTCACCCCGGCTTCCACGCCCGGACGCTGCCCGTTGAGCAGTCGTGTCAGCCCGCGGTAGCCCTGGTAGCGCAGGATCTGAACCCGCGAATAGCACCATGCCAGTTCGTCGCGGATCAGGGGATCGGTGTTCTTGCCGCGTTCGGTCGCCAGTGCTCGTAGCCGGTCCAGTCCGCGGCCGAATTCGATGGCTGCGGTGGTGATCTGGGATCCGCGCTCGAATCCGAGCACCGTCATCGCGGCGGCCCACCCGCCGCCGACCCCGCCGAGCACGTCGGCGGCACGGGCGCGGGCGTCGGTGAAGAACACCTCGGAGAACGATTCGTGCCCGGCCGCGTTCACGATGGGCCGGACCACCACACCGGGCTGGTCGACGGGGACCAGCAGCATGGACAGACCCTTGTGCTTAGGGGCGTGCGGATCGGTCCGGGCGAGCACGAAGATCCAGTTCGCCGTCGGACCCGCCGAGGTCCAGATCTTCTGCCCGTTGATCACCCATTCGTCGCCGTCCAGGACGGCCCTGGTGCGCACCGACGCCAGATCTGAGCCGGCTTCCGGCTCGGAGAAGCCCTGGCACCAGCGATCTTCGCCGGACAGGATGCGCGGCAGGAAGTGGCCCTTCTGCTCTTCGGTGCCCAGCGCGATCATGGCATTGCCGAGCAGGTCGATCCCGAACATGTCGTTCTCTTCGCGTTCGGGCGCCCCACCGAGGGCGAACTCCTCAGCCAGTACCGCCTGCTCGATGGCCGACAGTCCGCCGCCGCCGTACTGCCGGGGCCACGAGACCGCGGCCAGGCCACGGTCGGAGAGGATCTTGCGCCACTGGTGGCGCAGTTCGTCGCGCTCCTCGGCGGGCAGCGCACCCGGGCCGGACCAATCGGCAGGCAATGCCTCGGCCAGGAAGGCCCTGATGTCCTGACGGAACGTTTCGGCTGCGGGCGGGTAGTCGATGTCCACGTGTTCTTCGCTCCGGGTTCAGGGACGGTTCTTGTCGGCGGGCAGGATCTCCGGGGCGAGGCGCCAGTCCTCGAGCCCGTACTCCACGGTGCCGATGCCCAGCGGATCGCCGGTGAGCTCTGCCCAGTGCGAGTGGTTGAGCTGATGCAGCGAGAAGCACGCGTCCAGGGCGTTGGAAAATCCCATCGCATCAACGCTCTGGTTCACCGATTCCTTGATCAGCAGGGCCGCGATGGTGGGGACCTTGGCGATGCGGGCGGCGAATTCCAGAGTGCGTTCGGACAGTTCATCGGTGCGGAACACCTTGCTGACCATGCCCAGGGCGTGCGCGTCGTCGGCGCTCAGTGAATCACCGGTGAGCAGCAACTCCTTGGCCTTGCGGGGCCCGAACTCCCAGGGGTGGCCGAAGTACTCCACCCCGCACATGCCCAGCCGGGTTCCGACGACATCGGCGAAGATCGTGTCCTCGGCGGCGACGATCAGATCGCAGCACCAGGCCAGCATCAGTCCCGCGGACAGCACCATCCCGTGCACCTCGGCGATGGTGATCTTGCGCAGATTGCGCCACCGCTTGGTGTTCTGGAAGAAGTAGTGCCACTCCTGGCGGTGCCTGGCGTCGGCGCCGGTGAGGGTTCCGCCGTTGCACGCATACGTCGGGTGCTGGCCGGGGCCGGGGGAGCGTTCCCGCACGTCGTCGGAGGAGCCGAGGTCATGGCCGGCCGAGAAGCTCGGACCGGCTCCGCGCAGGATCACCACGCGCACGGTGTCGTCCTCTTCAGCGAGTTCGAACGCCTGCCCGAGTTCGACGAGCATCCCCCGGTTCTGCGCATTGCGCTGCTTCGGGCGGTCGAGCGTGATGACGGCGATCCGGCCGCCGCCGGATTGATTTCCCGGGTCGCTGCGCTCCTGCCCGCCGATGACCTCGTAGGAGATGTAGTCGAAATGCTGCACGAATGCTCCCTTCCCTTGCCGCGGGTGACCGCCGCTGATGCTGCACGCTACGCGGCTCCGCGCAATTATGTCCATAGTCGATACGGCAATTTCTGGCCCTAATGAGACACATATGACGAAGAAAATTGCAACTTGCGCCGAACGAAGTATCTTGCTAGTACTGTGTTGTACGTCGCATCTGATGTGCCACGCGCGGTCGTTCGACCACTACCGAGAGGGTTCACCATGGAGATCGGACTGTTCCTGATGCCGGCGCATCCGCCGGAGCGCAGCCTCTACGACGCGACCCAGTGGGACCTGGAACTCATCGAGCTCGCCGATCAGCTGGGCTACGTGGAGGCGTGGGTCGGTGAACACTTCACCGTCCCGTGGGAACCGATCTGCGCCCCCGACCTCCTGCTGGCCCAGGCGCTGCTGCGGACCAAGAACATCAAGCTGGCCCCGGGCGCACACCTGCTGCCCTACCACCACCCAGTCGAGCTGGCGCACCGCGTGGCCTACTTCGACCACCTGGCCCAGGGTCGCTTCATGCTCGGCGTCGGCGCCAGTGGCATCCCCGGGGACTGGGCCCTGTTCGACGTCGACGGCCAGAACGGCGAGCACCGGGAGATGACCCGCGAAGCCCTCGAGATCATGCTCAAGGTCTGGACCGACGACAAACCCTGGGAGTTCCGCGGAAAGTACTGGAACGCCAACGGGATTGCGCCGATGTTCGAAGGCCTGATGAAACGGCACATCAAGCCGTTCCAGGCGCCTCACCCGCCGATCGGGGTCACCGGATTCAGCGCCGGTTCGGAGACGCTGAAGCTGGCCGGCGAGCGCGGCTATCTCCCGATGAGCCTGGACCTCAACACCGAGTACGTGGCCACCCACTGGGACGCGGTGCTGGAAGGCGCGGCCCGCTCCGGGCGCACTCCCGACCGCAAGGACTGGCGTCTGGTGCGCGAGGTCGTCGTCGCCGAAACCGACGAACAGGCCTTCCGCTACGCCGTCGACGGCATGATGGGCCGCAATATGCGCGAGTACGTGCTGCCGACGTTCCGGATGTTCGGCATGACCAAGTTCTACAAGCACAACCCATCAGTCCCCGACGAGGACGTCACGCCGGAATACCTGGCGGAGAACACCTTTGTGGTCGGGTCGGTCGAGACCGTGGTCGACAAGCTCGAAGCCACCTACGACCAGGTCGGCGGATTCGGCCATCTGCTGATCCTCGGGTTCGACTACCGGGACAACCCGGGACCGTGGAAGGAATCGATGCGGTTGCTGGCCGAGGAGGTCATGCCGCGGCTCAATGCGCGGATCGCCAAGAAGCCGGCCGCCGCGATCGTCTAGCAGAACATCCACCGGGGGCCGACAGGGACGCCGAAAGGACGCTGAAAAGACATGGACATGCAGGCGCGACAGATCACCGTCCGGTATTCGGACGGTACGCACAAGACGATGCCGGCCCGGCCGGACCAGACGGTCCTGGACGCCGCGGAGGAACACGGTGTCGCCATCGTCAACGAATGCCAGAGCGGCATCTGCGGGACCTGCGTGGCCACCTGCACCTCGGGTGCCTACGAGATGGGGCGCACCGAGGGCCTGTCGGAGGTCGAACGCGACGAGCGAAAGATCCTGACCTGTCAGACGTTCGCGTCCTCGGACTGTGTGATCGACTTGCAGTACCCGGCTGACGACAACGCGGCACGGCTGGTCGCCGGCACGGGCACGGTGACCGCCGTCGAGCAGCTGTCGCCGACCACCGCGCTGCTTCGGATGGACACCTCCGAGTTGGGTCCGCTGGCCTATCGGGCCGGGCAGTTCGCCCAGTTGCAGGTGCCCGGCACCACGGCGTGGCGCAACTATTCCTATGCCCACCCCGCGGGCAGGACTGAGGTCGAGTTCATCGTCCGGCTGCTGCCCAGTGGGGCGATGTCGGACTACCTTCGGGATCGGGCCAAGCCGGGCGATCGGATCGCGATGCGCGCCAGCAAGGGCAGCTTCCATCTTCGTCCCGTCGTGCGGCCACTGGTCCTGGTCGCCGGTGGCACCGGGATTTCGGCGATCCTGGCGATGGCCCAGAGTCTCGACACCGACCTGCCGGTCCATCTGGTCTACGGTGCTAGCCACGCCGAAGACCTGTGCAAGCTCGACGACCTCGAGGCGCTGAAGGCGCGGTTGCCCGGGCTGGAAGTGCATACCGTCGTGTCCCGTCCGAACGCAGACTGGGACGGGTCGGTGGGGCGGGTCACCGATCTCCTCGACCCGTCGATGTTCGGCGGCGGTGACGCCGATGTGTACCTGTGCGGTCCGGCGGCCATGGTGGAAGCCACCCGGAACTGGCTGACCGACAACGGCATTCACGGAACGGGGCTGTACTACGAGAAGTTCGTTCCGAGCGGCTCGGCCCGGCGCCGCACCGCTGCGCGACTGGACTACACCGCCATCGACGTGGCCGACGTGCGGTCACGGGGTCGGGGCACCGCGGTGGTCATCGGCGGCAGTATCGCCGGGATCGCCGCGGCCAAGGTGCTCACCGAGAAATTCGACCGGGTCATCGTCCTGGAGAAGGACGCTCCGCACACCCGTCGCGAGGGCAGGCCGGGCGCAGCGCAGGGGTGGCATCTGCACCACCTGCTGACCGCCGGGCGGATCGAATTGGAGCGGTTCTTCCCCGGCATCATCGACGATATGGTGCGCGAGGGCGCCTTCGACGTCGACATGGCCGCCCAGTACCGGATCCGCCTCGGCGGCGAATGGAAGAAGCCCGGCACGGGTGACATTCAGATCGTCTGCGCGGCAAGGCCGTTGCTCGAATGGTGCGTCCGGCGACGGCTCGACACTGAACCGCGGGTGACGTTCCGCTATGACGCCGAGGTCGCCGACCTGGTCTATGACCGTAGCGGTGATGCGATCATTGGGGTTGCCATCGCCGGCGACGGTGACGAACTCGAGGTGGTGCCTGCCGAATTCGTGGTGGACGCCTCGGGCAAGAACACCCGTGTCCCGGAGATCCTGGATCGCCTGGGTATCGGTTCGCCCGAGGTCGAGCAGGACATCATCAACTGCTTCTATTCCACGATGTTCCACACGG
Organism: Mycobacterium sp. M26; assembly: GCF_001494595.1. GTDB lineage: Bacteria > Actinomycetota > Actinomycetes > Mycobacteriales > Mycobacteriaceae > Mycobacterium. The sequence continues at coordinate 3,543,052 of NZ_LN929908.1, read as the reverse complement.
TCCCTCCGGAGCGGCAGTGGGACGACAAGGTGATGGTCATCTGCTACGCCTACCGGCCGTTCGAGGACACCTACGCCGCGCAGTACTACACCGACAGCACGCGGACCACGCTGTCCACCACGCTTGTCGCCTACAACTGCTACTCGCCGCCGCGCACGGCCGCGGAATTCCGTGAGTTCGCCAAGCAGATGCCGTCTTCGGTGATCGGGGACAACATCGACGGCCTGGAGCCGGCGTCGCCGATCTACAACTTCCGCTACCCGAACATGCTGCGGTTGCACTACGAGAAGAAGCGCAACCTGCCCAAGGCACTGCTGGTGGTCGGCGACGCCTACACCAGCGCGGACCCGGTGTCCGGCCTGGGGATGACCCTGGCGCTCAAGGAAGTTCGGGAGATGCAGCTGCTGCTGGACAAGTATGGGCCCAGCGATCCCCGGCTGCCTCGGCGGTACTTCCGCACCATCGCCAAGATGGCCGACACCGCCTGGTTCGTCATCCGCGAGCAGAACCTGCGTTTCGACTGGCTCAAGGATGTCGAGAAGAAGCGTCCGTTCTACTTCGGGGCGCTCACCTGGTACATGGACCGGGTGATGGAGTTCGTCCACGACGATCCCGACACCTACAACGAGTTCCTCGCCGTGGTGCACCTGGTCAAACCCGCGGCGGCGCTGATGACCCCGCGGGTGGCCTCACGGGTGATCGGAAAATGGGCGCGCACCAAGCTTTCCGGGCAGAAGACGCTCATCGAGCGCAACTATGCCGATCGCGGTGTCCCACCGGTCGGCATCGTCGTGCCGGCCGATGACGCGCTCGCGGCCGCCGGACGCGGCCAGTAAAGCCAGAGACAAGGAGCGACATGATCCACACAATGCTGAACTGCCGCGGGACCCGCATCCACGCCGTGGAGGAGGGGGAGGGGCCCCTGGTCATCCTGGTGCACGGCTTCCCCGAATCGTGGTACTCGTGGCGTCACCAGATTCCTGCCCTGGCCAACGCCGGTTACCGGGTGGTGGCCATCGACCAGCGCGGGTACGGCCGCTCCTCGAAGTACCGGGTGCAAACCGCCTACCGGATCAAGGAATTGGTGGGCGACATCGTGGGCGTGATCGACGCCTACGGGGAGAAACAGGCGGTGGTGGTGGGCCACGACTGGGGCGCCCCGGTCGCCTGGACCTTCGCCTGGCTGCATCCGCAGCGCTGCCGGGGTGTGGTGGGGATCAGCGTGCCGTTTGCCGGCCGCGGGGTGATCGGTCTGCCCGGAAGCCCGTTCGGCGAGCGGCGGCCCAATGACTATCACCTGGAGCTGGCCGGACCCGGAAAGGTCTGGTACCAGGACTACTTCTCCGAGCAGGACGCCATCATCACCGAGATCGAGGAAGACCTGCGCAGCTGGCTGCTCGGCCTCACCTATACGGTGTCGGGGCAGGGCATGATCGCCGCCACCGAGGCGGCAGTGGCGGCCGGTGTCGATCTGACCGCGATGAGCCCGATCGAGGTGATTCGTTCCGGGCCGCTGTGCATGGAGGAGGGGGCGCGGCTCAAGGACGCCTTCGTCTACCCCGATCCGATGCCGGAGTGGTTCACCGAGGCCGACTTGGACTTCTACACAGCTGAATTCGAGCGCTCCGGGTTCGGCGGGCCGCTGAGCTTCTATCACAATATCGACAACGACTGGCATGATCTCGCCGACCAGGAGGGCACGCCGCTCACGCCGCCCGCACTGTTCATCGGCGGCCAGTACGACGTCGGCACCACCTGGGGGGCCGAGGCCGTCGAACGTGCCGACGAGGTGATGCCGAACTACTGCGGCACCCACATGATCGCCGATGTGGGGCACTGGATTCAGCAGGAGGAACCCAAGGAGACCAACCGGCTGCTGCTCGACTTCCTGGGCGGGTTGCGTTAGTGGAGCTGCGCCCCTGTCCCACCGACGGCGCCGAGCTGCGGAAGGTGTTCGGCTGCTTCCCGTCCGGCGTGGCCGCTGTGTGTGCCATGACCGACGGGGTGCCCGTCGGGATGGCGGCCAGCTCGTTCACCTCGGTGTCGGTGGATCCGCCGCTGGTGTCGGTGTGTGTGCAGAACACCTCGACCACCTGGCCGGTGCTGCGGGTCGCACCCAAGTTGGGGCTCAGCGTGCTGGCCGAAGAGCACGGTGAGGTCTGTATGAGTCTGTCGCGCAAGGTCGGTGACCGGTTCGCCGGTGTGCACTGGGAGTCCCTGCCCGGGGGGAGCGTGCTGGTCCACGGTGCCAGTGCGTGGCTGGACTGCTCCTTGTACAGCGAGATCCCCGCCGGTGACCACAGCATCGTCGTTCTGCAGGTCGGTGCGCTCGGCGCTGACCCGGCTACCCCGCCGCTGGTGTTCCACGGCAGCCGATTTCGACGGTTGGCCGCCGTCGGTCACGAGGAGTCCAGATGAGAACCGCCCATGGGCGCGTGCGCCGCGCCATCTCGGCAGTGGCGATGGGACGCGCCGTGGTGGTGGTCGACGAGACCGCCGCCCAGGGCTACCTGATGTACGCGGCTGACGCCGCGACACCGGCCCTGCTCGCCTTCACCGTGCGGCACACCTCGGGCTACGTCCGGGTCGCCCTGCCCGCCGAGGACTGCGAGCGACTCGACCTGCCGCCGATCTGCCTGCAGCCGACGGCCTCCACATCATCGGCGGCGCACCGGGTTGCGGTGGACGCCTGTGGAGTCGGTACCGGAATCTCGGCCACCGATCGCGCCCTCACGATCGCGACCCTGGCTGCCGCTGACGCCACCGCCGCCGACTTTCGCAGGCCCGGTCACGTGGTGCCGGTGCTGGCCGGACCGCACGGGGTTCTCGATAGCCGGGCCGGTGGCGCGGAGGCGGCGATCGACCTCGCTACCCTCGCCGGTCGGCGGCCGTCCGGTGTGCTGTGTGAGATTGTCTCGCAACGTCATCCGGCCGGGATGGCTGATGACGCTGAGCTCGCGTCGTTCGCGGAGGCACACCGGTTGCCGATGGTGTCGATCGCCGAGATCGCCGCGTACCGGCGCCGGCTGGAACCGCAGGTGATGCGTTGCGCGGAGACCGCACTGCCGGCTGCTGCGGGTGATTTTCGTGCTGTCGGCTACCGCGGCGTGCGGGACGACTGCGAGCACCTTGCGATACTGGCCGGGCCCGCCGGCGCCGATGCTCCCATGCCGTTGCACGTGCACGTCGAATGTCTCAGCGGTGATGTGTTCGGATCGATGGCCTGCCGATGCGGCCGGGACCTGGATGCCGCCGTCGCGGCGATGAACGCGACGGGTTCGGGCATGATCATCTACCTGCGCCTGCCCGGCGCGCGGGCGTGCGGTGTGTTCTCCGATGGGCACACGGACGTGGGCCGGGTGTCGGAGACGGTCGCCTGGATTCTGCGCGATCTCGGCGTCTACACGGTCAGGCTCGACGACGATGCACCGGAACTCGGGCTTCTGATGTTCGGGGCGATCCGCGAGCATGGACTGTGTGTCGAATCGCGCCCGTCGGTGTGGTCGGCGGCCGGATGAGAAGCGCTCCAACGCACGGGAACACGAGGTAGCAGGATGGCTCACCCAGACCTGGCAGGCAAGGCGGCGATCGTCACCGGCGCGGGCGCCGGAATCGGCCTGGCCATCGCCCAGCGGTTGGCCGACGAAGGTGCCCGGGTGCTGTGCGCCGATATCAATGCCGAAACCGCCGAGAAAGCCGCTGCGGCGATCGGCGGCGGTGCGGTCGCTCATCGCGTCGACGTCAGCGACGAAGACCAGGTGATCGCGATGGTGCAGGCGTGCGTCGAGGCGTTCGGCGGTGTGGACAAACTGGTTGCCAATGCCGGCGTGGTCCACTTCGCGCCTCTGCTGGAGACCACGGTGGAGGATTTCGACCGGATCATGAGGATCAACCTGCGGGGCGCGTGGCTGTGCACCAAGCACGCGGCACCGCGGATGATCGAGCGCGGTGGTGGTGCGATCGTGAACATGTCCTCGCTCGGCGGTCTGGTGGGTGCGGGCGGAACCTCGGCCTACGGCATGTCCAAGGCCGGCATCATCCATCTCAGCCGCATCACCGCAGCCGAATTACGTTCGGCCAACATCCGTTCCAACGCGCTGCTCCCGGCGTTCGTCGACACGCCCATGCAGCAGACGGCGATGACGATGTTCGACGAGGCCCTCGGCGAGGGCGGCGCCACCGGCATGATCGGGCGCCTGCAGGGCCGGATGGCCGGTCCCGAGGAGATGGCGGGGGTGGTGGCCTTCCTGCTGTCCGACGATGCCGCCATGGTCAACGGGACGGCCCAGCTGGCCGACGGCGGAACCGTCGCCGCGCTGTGGTGATCGGCTCAGCCCTCGGCGGCGGCCTGACTGGTCAGGATCGACATCGCGATCGCCGTCATCTCCTCGGCCACGTCCGTTCGCTGGGTCAGATGCCAGGTGCGGGCGACGTCCTCGATGAAGCTGACGGCCGCGGCGACCAACAGGCGGGCCTCGGCCGCCCCGGTCTCCGGAACAGCCTTGCGCAGCAGGTCGATCCACAGCCCATCGCGGTCGGATTGGTTCCTGACGAACACTTCTCGGACTTCGGCGGAGGCATAGGGGAGTTCGGTGATCGACACCGCCACGAGGTCCGGATTCTCCAGCGAGATCCTGACCCGGCCCGCCACCAGCCCGCGCAGCCGCTCGGCCGCCTCGGCGTCGGTGCGGGCCACCCGGATGCACTCCAGCGCCGACCACTCATCGAATCGGGTCAGCAGGGTGTCGAGGATCGCCTGTTTGGACGAGAACGACCGGTACAGACCGGGGCCGGCGATGCCGACCTTCTTGCCGATGTCACTGGTGCTGACGGCGGGAAAGCCCTGGGCGCGAAACAGGCGGGCCCCGGCCGCGAGCAGCGTCTCATGGCGGGAGAACAGGGCGCCCTCGGTGTCGCGCGTGCCCTCGATCGGCTCGAGGTCGCCCACGACGGGTGTCCGGGCGGCCGCGCTGCACGCCCGCCGCAGGAGTTCGGTGAGGTCGTCCCGCGGCAGGGTGAGGTGGTGTCGGCCCAGACTGGTCATGGTGCTCGAGACCGCCCACGCCCGTAATTCCGAGTGGCGCGGCCCGAGGTCGGGAACCTCCAGCCGGACGCTGGCTTCCATCCCCGCGACGATGGTGTTGATCCGGGAGCGGACATCGGCACGGTCTGCCGCGTTGAGGTAGCGCGCTTCACGCTGCCAGAGCACGGTCAGCGCGCGCGTGGTGATCGCCGCGGAGATCAGATCCGGAAGCTCGGCGTCCAGAGGACGTGCGGCGGCGTCTCCACGCGGACCATCGGGATCACGGGCGTGCAGATAGTTGTCCTGCGCGGTGCGGATCACGGCCGCCAACAACGCCTGCTTGTTGTCGTAGTGCCGGTACAGCGCACGGGCGGTGACGCCGGCGGCCTCGGCGATGTCCTCGAGCTTGACCGAATGGAAGCCGCGTTCGGTGAACAATTGCACGGCCTGCTCGAGAATCTGCTCTTTGCGGTCCTTGGGCCTGCGCTTGATGGCCGGGGCGGCTGTCTGCATCTGTCGGTGCCCCTTCCTGTCGGCCTACCGGCACACATCTTCCCAGATTGGCCGGTTCGGTCAAGGTGAGCGTATCGAAAGAGTACATATTTCTTGCTCGAATCTCTCTGTAATGCAGAAAGCTGGCGTAGTTCGGAGATACGTGTCGTACTAGCCATAGACATAATGGGATCAGCCGAGTACTCTCGCGGTGGTGATCGGTCGTCTCGATGCGGTGGCTAAAGCTCCCAGCGAGACTGCTCTGAGCCACCTGCCGGCGGTTGTCGGTGGCACCAACCCGGCGCACTCCGACGTGCCGGAGCGGGCGATCGGCGAGCTGACGCATGCGGTCGGTGGTGTCCAGCAGGCCTTCGACAAGCTGATGTCCGCCTCCTCGGCGGATGACGTCTGCGCGCTGGCGCCCGAAGCGGCCACCCTGATGGGATTCAGCCGCGCGTTGTTCTCCCGCGTCGATCACGGAATCTGGTTGACGCAACACGCTTTCGCGGTCCACGATCCCGAATTCGCCGAGCAGCTGGTGGCTTTCGGAACCGCCCATTCGCGACGGCTCGCGGGGCAGCTACTCGAGTCCGAGATGCTGTTCACCGGCAACCCGATCCTGGTGCGCGATGCCCAGAGCAATCCCCGGGTGTACCGAAGACTGGCGCGGTTCGCCCGGACCACCGACTACGTGGCGGCTCCTGTGCATGTGTGGGGCCATCCCGTGGGAATGATCCACGCCGACCGATATCCCGACCTCAATGCCGACGACATCGACCGGCGTCTACTGGGGCTCTATTCCCGCGGGCTGGGGCTGGCGATCGAACGTGCGCAACTCGCCGACCGGTTACGGGTGATCAACGAGGCATCAGCGTCGTTCGGTCACCGTGTGGACGAGCAGGCTTCGGCGGCGCCCCAGGTCCGGCTGGCCGCGGTGTCCTCACTGGCCGGAGCCGAACCGGCCACCGACCGGCTGTCATTGCGTGAGTGGGACGTGCTGCGCAGCATCGCGCTGGGCAAGACCAACGCCCAGATCGCAGCCGGGCTGTTCCTGACGGAGAACACGGTCAAGGTTCACGTCAAGAGAATCTTGCGCAAGCTCGGGGCCTCGAATCGGACCGAAGCCGCCGGCCTATATCACCGACTGACCCGGCGCGGACCGTGACGGTGTACGGAAGAAGTGACGGTAGGGAAATGTCTCGAGTGACGTGGGCGCGATCAACGCGTGCCACGTCGGGGCGACGAATGGGCTTACTTGTGTGCAGGCCGCTTCAGCAGGTACTGAAGCCATCGAACATCGAGCAACATGACCCCAAAGGTAGGGGCGGAAATTAAGGTACCGGCCTTCCAGCGCTAACAGGTCGCTAAGAATTTTTGCCAGAGCGTCATTAGCTTCGGGGTGGGTCCGGGCCGCCGGTGACGGTCTAGCTGCCGAGCCGCTGTTCAGGCGGCGTCGACGGCACTCGTGGGCGCCGCTCCGAATACGCACCACTCGTTGCCGGCTGGGGTACCGCGCCGTTGGCTCAGATGAGGCCGGCCACTTCCGCGATCTGGTCCACGCTGTGCGCACCAATGACCATCATCGTCACGCCGGCCTTGCTCCACTCGGCGATCTGGCGACGCACATACTCAATGTCGCCGACGATGGCGGAGTCGTTGACCAGCTCGTCGGGTACCGCCTTGGCCGCGTCGTCCTTGCGTCCGGTGCGGAACAGCTTGGTGACATCGTCGACCACCTCGGCGTAGCCCATCCGCCGGTACAGGTCCGCGTGGAAGTTCGTGTCCTCGGCTCCCATGCCGCCCATGTACAGGGCGAGCACGGGCTTCATCCTGTCGAAGACAGCAGCGCGGTCGTCGGTGACCACGACCTGTGCGGTCGCGCAGATCTCGAAGTCCTCGCGCGAGCGCCGCGCGCCGGGCCGGGCGAAGCCCTCGTCAAGCCATTCGTTGTACATGCCGGCCAGTCGCGGGAAGTAGAACAGTGGGAGCCAGCCGTCGCAGATCTCGGCGGCCAGCGCCACGTTCTTGGGTCCCTCCGCACCGAGCATGATCGGGATGTCGGCCCGCAGCGGATGAACAATCGACTTCAGCGGCTTGCCCAATCCCGTGGCACCCTCACCGGTCAGTGGCAGCGGGTAGTGCGGACCGGGACTGCTCACCGGTGCTTCCCGCGCCCACACCTGACGCACGATGTCGATGTACTCACGGGTGCGCGCCAACGGCTTTGCGAATCGCTGCCCGTACCAGCCCTCGACCACCTGCGGTCCCGAGACACCCAGCCCCAGGATGTGGCGACCCCCGGAGAGGTGATCCAAGGTCAGTGAGGCCATTGCACATGCGGTGGGCGTGCGCGCTGACAGCTGCGCCACCGACGTGCACAGCCGCATCCGCTGAGTTTGGCGCCCCCACCAGGCCAGCGGGGTGAAGGCGTCGGAACCCCACGCCTCGGCGGTGAACATCGTGTCGAAGCCGGCCTTCTCGGCGGCGGCGACGAGTTCGGCATGGTTCGCCGGCGGCTGGGCACCCCAATAGCCCAGCTGTAGACCAAATTTCACGTGGACCTCTAGTACGACCGTGGCAGGGACAAGGTGTGCTGTGCGACGTAATTCAGAACCATCTCCCGGCTGACCGGAGCGATGCGCAGCAAGCGGGCCAGGCCCCACTGGGGCAGCAGCCCGTACTCGGTGGATAGCCCGTTCCCGCCGTGCACCTGGATCGCGTGGTCGGCGGCCTGTACGGCGGCTTCGGCGGCGGCGTACTTCGCCATGTTGGCGGCCTCCCCTGCGGGCAGTCCCTCGTCGAAGAGCCAGGCGGCCTTCATCGTCATCATGGCGGCGAGCTCGACGGCGATCTGGGCTTGGGCAAGCGGGTGTGCGATCGCCTGATAACTGCCGATCGGCGGCCCCCACACCGCACGCGTGCGGGCGTAGTCGGCGCCTCGCCGCACCGCATGCCGCCCGACGCCGACACAGACCGCCGCCCCGGTGATCCGCTCAGGATTGAGCCCGTCGAAGACCTGGCGGAATCCCTCGTGTTCGGTACCCACCAGACTGGCCGCCGGGACTCGGACATTGTCGAAATGCAGGGTGAACTGTTTTTCCGGAACCGAAATCCCCACCGGCAGCCGGTGCTTCACCAGTCCCGGCGCATCGGTAGGCACCAGGAACAGGGAGAGCTTCTCGGCGGCTGTCCGGGTGACGACGATCAGTGCCTCGGCCTCGTCGACACCGGAGATGTAGTACTTGGTGCCGTTGAGGAGATAGTCGGAGCCGTCACGAACCGCTGTGGTGCTGATCTGACGGCTGTTGGATCCGGCGTTGGGTTCGGTGATGGCGAAGACGACCTTGGTATCGCCGGAAGCCATGCGGGGCAGCCATTCTCGGCACTGCTCAGCAGTGCCATATCGGGCTAGAAGTTCCCCGGAAATGGCGCTCGAGACGAGTAGCAAGAGAAGCGGGCACCCGTTCGTGGCAGTCTCTTCGCACACGATGGCCAGCTCCACCATGCCGGCGCCCCCACCGCCGTAGTGCTCGGGGAAATTGATCCCGATGAATCCGTGCCCGCCGAGGTCACGCCACAACTCGGTGGTTGGTTCACCGGCCGCGGCGCGTTCGGCGAAGTAGTCGTGCCCGTAGCGCTGGGTGACCGCGGCGACGGCCTTGCGGAGGTCACTGTGTTCGGGAGATTCGGAGAGGTCCATCAGCTCACCGGCCCGTGGTCATCGCGGCACCGCCCGGCGGCTGGGTGCGCCGGCGAACACCTGCGCGATATCCAGCCAGCGGGGCGCTACCCGGCCGTTGGCCTCCAGGTCCGTCTCCGTCCAGTGCCGTCGCTGCGTGACGGTGAGCACGAAATCCTCAGCGGTACCGACGACTTCGTCGGCGGCCTCATCCGGACCCCATGACCAGATCTCGCCGTCGGGGGAGTGCAGCGTGACCCGGACCGGCTGCTCGGGTACCTCCAGACCGTTGAGCGTGTGCGCGAAGGCGAAGGTGGCCACCCCAAGGTGGGCGATGCTGCGCAGGCCGCGGCTGGGCGGGTGGGGAAGGCCCAGTGCGTCGTAGACGTCTTGGCCGTGGGCCCAGGTTTCCATGAGTCGTGCGGTCGCCGACGATGCCACGCTCATGTCCGGTCCGAACCACGGGAGACGCCGTCGTGGGTCGTCGTCCTCGAAGGCGGACAGCAAGTGCTCGCGGGCGCCGAGGAACCAGTCGAGAAGGCTCGGCGCGGGCATGCCACGGTATTCGGCAGCGATTCGGTCAGGGAAGTCCATACCGCCGGCCATCAGCCGATCCGCCTCGGTCCGGAACTGGTCGGCATCCTGCATGGCCAGCCGCGCAGTGTCGTCGAAGAAGGCCAGATGGCTTACTTGGTCGCGGATGGCCCACCCAGGAGCGGGGGTGGCCAGGTCCCACTGCGGTGGGCTGAGTTCACGCAGATGTGCGATCAGGTGCCCGGACTCCTGGCGCAGATCCTCGAGTAAGCCTGGATAGTCCAGCGCCATCAGCGTCCCTTTCCGACCGGGACGACTGGCGAGCAGTCCTCGCGGTCACTGTTCATTGCGCGTCGTCCGCGCTGACGACGGCCAACACCTGACCGGATTCGACCTGGTCTCCGGCGGTCACCGAGATCGTGGTGACCACGCCATCGGCAGGTGCCCGCACGGTGTGCTCCATCTTCATGGCCTCCAGCACCAGGATCGGGGTACCGGCCTGCACCCGGGTGCCCTGAATAACCTCGATGCGTACGACCGCCCCCGGCATGGGTGCCATCAGCGAGCCGGCTTCGGCGTTGGCGGATGGGTCGGGGAACCGATCCACTTCGCGTAGCGCCGTCGAGCCGAGCGAGCTGTCGATGTAGTGATGGGATCCGTCGCGGATCACCGTGTACCGCCGACGTATTCCGTCGACCTCGGCATCGACCACTGTGGCCGAGGCCGCCACGATGCGGCTGGAGATTGCGCGCCCCGCGACCGTCGCGGTGAGGTGACCTCGACGGAAGCGATAGGCGACATCGATGGTCGTTTCGCCATGGATGAAGCTGACCCGCTGGTCGGCACTGGGCAGGGTGCGAAATCCCGAGGGCAGTCCGGGCAGAACCTTTGTCGCCGTTCGGCGCTGCGCCTGATCTGCCACCGCGGCGACCAGGGCGTGGATGGCCGAAACCTCGGCGTCATCGGATCCGGCGAGCGCGCCGGGATCGTGGCGCTGCAGATAACCGGTGTCGATGGCTCCCGAGCGGAACTCCGGTTCGCGCAGAATGCCGATCAAGAGGTCACGGTTTGTCGCTACGCCGTGGACCCGCGTCTCGGCCAGGGCCCGTGCCAGCCGCGCACAAGCGTCCTCACGGGTGTGGCCGTATCCGATCACCTTGGCCAGCATGGGATCGTAGAACGTGCTGATCACCGATCCGGACTCGAACCCGGCGTCCACCCGGATACCCGGCAGGTTGGGAAACTGTAGAGTCGTCAGCGTCCCGGACACCGGAATGAACCCTGCTGCAACATCTTCGGCGTAGAGCCGGACCTCGACGGCGTGGCCTCGCGGCTGGACGTCGATCATCTCGTCAGGCAGCGGCTGGCCGGCCGCAACCAGAAGTTGGGCGCGTACCAGATCGATGCCCGTGACCATTTCGGTGACCGGATGCTCGACCTGCAGGCGTGTGTTGACCTCCAGGAAGTAGAAGGATCCGTCGGGTGCCATCACGAATTCGACGGTGCCTGCGCCCTGGTAGTCCAAGGCCTTGCCCGCGGCGACGGCGGCCCGCCCGAGTTCGTCGCGGAGTGTGGCGTCGACAGCAGTGGACGGTGCTTCCTCGATGATCTTCTGGTACCGGCGCTGAATCGAGCACTCCCGCTCGCCGAGGTGCACCACGGTGCCATGGCTGTCGCCGAAGATCTGCACTTCGATATGCCGGGGTGACTCGACGAACTTCTCGAGGAAGACGGTGCCATCACCGAACGCGGAGGCCGCCTCGCGGCGTGCGCTATGGACGGCCTCCACGAGGCTGTGCGCGTCGGCGACGATCCGCATGCCGCGCCCGCCGCCGCCGAACGCGGCCTTGACCAGGATCGGGTAGCCAATGGCTGCGGCGGCCGCGGCGAGACCCTCGGCGTCCAGGTCGTCGCCGCTTTCCACCGTTGCGCCGGGCAGGACCGGCACGCCGGCCTGCGCCATCAGGTCTTTGGCGGCGATCTTCGATCCCATGGCCGTGATCGCTGCCGGACTGGGCCCCACGAACATCAGGCCCTGCTTGGCGCACGCCGCCGCGAAATCAGCGTTCTCCGAGAGGAATCCGTAACCGGGGTGGATCGCGTCCGCTCCGGTGAGTTCGGCGGCAGCCAGCACCAGGTCGGCACGGAGGTAGGTGTCGGCCGGTGCCGTACCGGGCAGGTGTACCGACTCGTCGGCCGCACCGACATAAGGTGCATCGCGGTCCGCGTCGGAGTACACCGCAACGGTGGTGATATCCATTTCTCGCGCCGTGCGGATGATGCGTGCGGCAATCTCGCCGCGGTTCGCAATGAGCAGTTTGGTGATCACGTTTCTCACATCCTGAACACGCCGAAGCCACGGCGTCCCTCGATGACGTTGGAGTGTGCGGCTGACAGCGCCATGCCCAGGACCGATCGGGTGTCGCGCGGATCGATCACGCCGTCGTCATAGATGCGCGCCGAGACATAGAACGAGTGAGACTCCCGTTCGATCTGGGCTTCGATCTCGGCGGTCCGTGTCGCATCGGCCAAGTGATCGAACGCGCGCCCGGCGGCTTCGGCGGCTGCCTTACCCACGATCGAGAGCACACCAGCCAGCTGCGCCGCGCCCATCACCGCCAGCTTGGCGTTGGGCCAGCTGAACATGAAGCGGGGGTCGTAGGCCCGCCCGGACATTCCGTAGTTGCCGGCTCCGAACGAGCCGCCCATGTTGACGGTGATGTGCGGGACCGTGCTGTTGGTGACGGCATTGATCATCTTCGCGCCGTCCTTGATGATGCCGCCCTGCTCGTACTCGGTGCCCACCATGTATCCGGTGACGTTCTGCAGGAAGATCAGCGGGGTGTCGGTCTGGTTGGCCAGCAGGATGAATTCGGTTGCCTTCTTGGACTCTTCGGAGAACAGCACACCTCGGGTGTTGGCCAGGATGCCGACCGGGAAGCCATGGATCGACGCCCATCCGGTCGCGATACTGGTGCCCCAGCGCGGCTTGTACTCGGAGAAGCGCGAGCCGTCGACGATACGCGCGATGACTTCCCGCGGGTCGAACGGGATCCGCGAGTCTCCGGAGGCTACTCCGAGTAGTTCGTCGCCGTCGTAGAGCGGGTCGTCGGCAGGCTGGGTGGGTCCGGGCCCGAGCTTGCGCCAGTTCAGGTGGGTGACGATGTCACGCCCGATCCGGATCGCGTCCACTTCGTCGACGGCGAAATAGTCACCGAGCCCGGAGACCCGGGTGTGCATGTCAGCGCCACCGAGTGCCTCGTCGTCGGCATCCTCGCCGGTAGCCATCTTCACCAGGGGTGGGCCGCCGAGGAACACCTTGGCTTGCTTGTCCACGAGGACTGCGTAGTCACACATTCCGGGTACGTAGGCCCCTCCCGCGGTGGAGTTGCCGAACACCAGCGCGATACTCGGAATGCCCATGGCGGACAACTCGGTCAGCTCGTGAAAGATCCGGCCCGCGGGGACGAACAGCTCAGCCTGGGTCGGCAGGTCCGCGCCGCCGGACTCGACGAGATACACCACCGGGAGGCGGTTAACCCGGGCGATTTCCAACGCGCGCAAGTTCTTTCGCAGGGTGTAGGGGTTCATCGTGCCGCCGCGCACGGTGGGGTCGTGGGCGATGATCATGCACTCGGTACCGCTGACGACCCCGATGCCGGTAACGATCGCGGCGCCGACGTTGAACTCGGTACCCCAGGCCGCCAGCGCGGACAGTTCCATGAACGGAGCGTCGCGGTCCACGAGGAGCTCGATCCGCTCGCGAGCCAGCAACCGTCCGCGTTCGTGGTGGCGTTGGACGTACCGGGGACCACCGCCGGCCGCGACGAGTTCAAGTTGCTCGTCCAACGCAGCCACCGCGGCAGACTGCACGTCACGGTTTGACCGATAGGTGTCTGAGTTGGTGTCGACGTCCGTGCTCAAGACCGGCATCTGGATTCCTTGTCCCGGCGGCAGTGTAGATGGGGCCGCAATCGGATAGTGAACGATGAAACACTAAGGTCGCGCGGCTGGATTGCCAATGGAATCCCGATAGTCACCTCTATCTGGTGATACAGACGCTCCGCGGGTGGTAGAGAGGTGCGATCGAGGCTATTCATTGGTCACTAACTGTCGGTAAGCCTGCTCGTACTGGTCGACGAGCATGGCGACAAGCTCCGCGACCTGGGTAACGGCGCGCACTCCTGAGACGCTATGGCCCGCGCTCCATGCCGCACGGTTGGCCAGCAGCTGGTTCTGGTCGAAGCCCGGGTTCGGCTCGTGGCCGGCCGCCTCGGCCTCCTCGACCGTCGTCAGCCAGGCGGCGAGCAGGCTGGCCGGGATACCGCCAACCCTGTTGGACAGCCTGACGTCATCCATGCTCGCGGCGACGACGGCGGCCCGGTAATCGTCCTCGGCCATGCTCTCCTCGGTCGCGATGAAACGCGTTCCGAGATAGACAAGATCGACTCCGAGCGCCTGTGCGGCCACGATCGATCGGCCATCGCTGATGCCACCGGCCAGGACCAGGGGGCCGGAGTAATTCGCGCGAACCGCACGGACGAACGCGAACGGATTGGCCCACCCGGTCTGTCCGCCAGCCCCCGCGGTCAGCAGAACGAGTCCGTCCACTCCGGCCGCGAGCGCCCGCTCGGCATGTCCGAGGCTGGCGACGTCGGCGTACACCTGGGCACCGGTTTCGTGCAGCGGCCCGACGACGGGCTCCGGCGAGCCAACGCTGGTGATGACGAGCTCGACGTGGTGCCGGGTCAGACACTCCAGGTCGGACGCGAGCCGCCGGTTGGTCCGGTGGACCACCAGGTTGGCTGCGACCGGGGCGGAGCCCGGGCGCAGCTCGCCGCCCATGCGGTCCAGCCATTCATCCAGGGCCGCGGAGCTGGGCGCGTTGTGAGTGGGAAACGCGCCGATCACGCCGGATTGGCAGGCAGCGATCACCAGGTCGGGGCCTGAGACGGCGGTCATCGGCGCGGCGATCGCCGGTAGTGCGAGTCGGCTCGACCAAGCCTCGGATATCGGCACGAGTCCCTTTCTTGCCGGTTGTAGTGAATCGAGAATAACTAAAGCCGACCCTCCTTGGTCAAGGCTCGGCCGCCGACGAGCGGGTTTCTTACGGCGACATCTGGATAAAAGCCCGTTCAGGAACATGGTTGACAAGCGTGATGCAGGTCACGAATGATGTGGAGTTAGTTAACGGTGGGCCGCATTGGTCTGTGGAAGTGCAGGAAACGTAAGGAGTGTGTCTCCATCGACGTCGGTGTGTCGCCCGAAGTGCTGGGCCTCGGTCAGGTCGCAGACGAACTGGCCGAGCTCAGCGCTGCGCGCCTTGGTTCGGTACAGCGGCACAACGAGCTGTCCGCTGCGGCGCTGAGCTCGGTGCTCGACGCGCTCGAGCAGACGCGTGCCGAAATCGCCACCGACGCGGTGCTCCGCAGCGCCCCCCGACGGCTGTGCGGATGTGGGGCCTTCGGCCGGGTGATGTTCTCGACCGTCCGCGGCTCGATGTGGACGCCCGAGGCCCTGTATGTACTGAGCGACTCCGGGCAGGTTGCCCTCGAGATCGACGACGAGATCGCCGATCTGCACATCCCGCTGGCATCTCCTCTGGTGGAGGCCGAGGTGGTCCGGCGCCGGGTGCCGGCGCTGGTCAACGACGCGCCCAGCGAACCGCGCACCTACGGACCACTGGTTCAGCGGACCGGCTGTCGCGACTACGTGGTGGCACCGGTGGTAGCGATGTCGGCGGTGGTGGGCCTCCTGCATGCAGACCGGCCGAGCGGCCCGGCGGTCACGGCGGTTGATCGTGACCTGTTGCGGCTGTTCGCCGACGGTGTGGGAGTCGCCTATGAACGGGCCGTCCTCAACGACCGTGCCGAACAGCAGCGCCGCAGCGTCGCCGAGGTATGCGACGCAGCCGTTCGGGCTCTCACCGAACTCGACCAGGTGCCCACCCTCGCCCTCGCCGCTCAGGTGCCGGTGTCGCCCGCTCTCGCGGGGCCGGCCCCGGTAGCGGACTACGCCGACGGCCGGTTGTCGAACCGGTTGGCGCGCTTGACGACCCGTGAGCGCGAGGTGCTGGCACTCCTGTCCAGTGGGGCCACCAACGCGCAGTTGGCCGACCGGTTGACGGTGGCCGAGAGCACGGTGAAGTCGCATGTGAAGCACATCCTCCACAAGCTCGGCGCCGGCAACCGCGCGGCTGCCATCGCGTGCTATCTGCGAGAGTCCCGACGAGATGAACGGCGGCCGCAATGAGTGTTTCCTTGGCCAACGATGGCACCCGGTCCAGTGCGGCGCGATCGAAAACCGAATGGTGGTCGCGCGAGATCGAACTCGTGGAACGGCTGCGGGTGATCAGCGAGCACACCCAGTCGGTGCTCGGCACCCACCTGACGCTTCCCACCGTCGAGTGGGATGTCCCGTGGCGCGCTGCGGAGATGATCTCGACGTTGACCCATGCGTGTATCGACAGGTTGCGCCACACTCCGGACGGCGCCGTCGTCGACGCCGGTCATCTGTGCGATGTGATCCTCGACCTGCAACAGCTGGCGATGGATTGGTACCTGCACGACACGGCCATGCGCGGCCAACGTCTGGCCGACTGCGCGGCCGGTTTGTCCCGGCTTCGTGGCCTGCCCACGTCGACCGCTTTGGTCGAGAATGCGTGCGAGGAGCTGGTGTTGCGGTGCGGTTTCCACCGGGCCGTGCTCTCGAAGGTGGAAAGTCGCAGCTGGAAACCACTGATCATCCATGACCGCAGTGCCGGTACTGAAACGTCCTGGTTCAGCGACTGGATCAACCAACGCGTACCGCTGTCGGCGACCGCTCCGGAGGCCGAGATGTTGTCTCGCCGGCGTCCATCGCTGGTCTACGACACTGCGAATGCCCCGGTCTATCGACCGCTCATCGTCGCGGCCGGGCAGTCCCGGTCTTACGTGGTTGCGCCGCTGGTGGTCGGCGACGATGTGATGGGGTTTTTGCATACCGATCACCATCCATTGCCACGCAGGGTGGACGAGGCAGACCGGGACGTATTGTGGGCGTTCGCCGACGGCTTCAGCCACATCTACGAGCGTGCGATCCTGCTGGAGCGGTTGCGTACCCAGCGGGACAGCGTTCGCGAGCTCTTCTTCGGAACCGTCGACAAGATCGATCAGCTCTGCGAATCCGGCGCGGAATCAGTCCGCGGGTATGAGGATTCGGCAGCTGAATCCGACTGCGGGGCAACGGCTGCTGTCGAGCTGACCGAGCGTGAGGCCGAAGTCCTCGATCTGATGGTCACCGGCGCAACCAATCAGGCCATTGCCGATCAGCTGGTGATCACCGAGGGCACGGTGAAGTCTCACGTGAAGCACATCCTGCGCAAGTACGGTGCGGTCAACCGGGCCCAGGCCATCGCCTGGGCGTTGAAAGACCGCTGACGTCAGTTCGTCATAGACTCGGCGCGGTGGTAGCTGCCGTCGTGGTAGAGCAGCGGCGCTCCAGCCGCGTCGTCGTCGCGATGGATCCGGGTGACCCGCGCGATGACCAACGTCGAATCACCAGCTGCCACAAGCTGATCGATACCGGCACACAACCACGTCGGTGTGCCGAGCAGTAGCGGTTCACCTGTCTCCAAGGTGGTCCACAGGCTGGTGTCCGCGAAACGATGATCGGCACTGGCCGAGAACCGCTGTGCCAGCTCGAGTTGCTTTTCGTCGAGCAGGTGGACGACGATCGAGCGCGCTGTGCGCAGGGCTCCGATGCTCGAGGAGGTGTGGGTGATGTTGAAGCACACCAGTGGAGGATCGAGGGACAGTGACGCGAACGAGGTCGCGGTGAAACCTACCGGCCCGGACTGCGCCATCAGAGTGATGACCACCACGCCCGCGGGATGCCTGCGCAGGGCGGCCCGGTACTCATCGGAGGTCACGTTCATGCCGGTAGCGCCTCGGAGACAGCGTCGTTCAACAGCTCCATCGTCTGCAACGCGGGAAACACTGCGTCGCGGATGAGCTCGACAACACCCGGCGCCCCCGGGATGAGCACTGCGCCGTCGGCGATTCCGAGCGAATAGATGTCGGCTACCAATCCGGCCAGCCCTGTGGGTGTGCCGACGTAAAGTAGCGCACCCGAATTTCTTTCGCCGTCATGCTGGGCGAGCAGCGCGCGCGCTGTCGCTGCGTCCGAGGCGATGACGACGTCGATGTCCGCGGCTACCTCGGCTCCCGGGGCTGCGCTCCGCAGGCGCGCCGATCTGCGTGCCAGATCGCTGAGATCGACGCCCCGGACCCGCTCGGCCGCGGCATCCCGGTACCAACACACGTCGTCGTCCTGCGCCACACCGAATCGCAGCGGTGACCGGTCTCTGAGATCGATGTCGACCATGGCTTCCTCCGAATCGGGTTAGTTCACTGCCGGATCGATAACGATCGCGAACGCCTTGTTCTCGATCCCGCCCGAGCGGTCCAGGGCGATGAACTTCTCCTCGACGTACTCGTCGATGGAGTGCGGGCCGCCCTCACGGCCGAGGCCGCTCTCCTTGAACCCGCCGAACGGATAGGCTGGGTGGATGGTGTGCCAGTTGTTGATCCACACCGAGCCTGCCTCCAGGCGCCGTGCCACCTCGAGCGCGCGGTCGTTACTGCCCCACACACCAGCCGACAGGCCGTAGTTGGTGTCGTTGGCGATCTTGACAGCTTCGTCGTCGGAGTCGTAGGTCAGTACCACCAGAACTGGGCCGAAGACCTCTTCGCGGGCGATCCGCATATCGTTGGTGACGTCAACGAAGATCGTCGGCTCCACCCAATAGCCCTTCTCGAATTCCGGACCCGTCGGGGCGCTACCGCCGATGGCGGCCTTGGCTCCTTCGTCTGTCGCGATCCGGAAGTACTCGAGAATCCGATCACGCTGTTCGGCCGAGATGATGGGGCCGACGTGGGTGGTGGGCTCCAGAGGGTCTCCCAATTTGAGAGTGGAGGCGCGTTCGACCAACTTGCCGACGATTTCGTCCCGGCGGCTGGCCGGGATCAGCAGGCGGGTGCCGGCTTCGCAGGCTTCGCCGTTGTTGGCCATGCATGCGAACAGCGAGCCGTCGACCGCCATGTCGATGTCGGCGTCGTCCAGAATGATGTTGGCGCCCTTACCCCCAAGCTCCAGGGTCACCCGGCGGACGGTGTCGGCTGACTGCCGCAGAATGCTCTTGCCTACCGCGGTGGAGCCGGTAAAAGCCACCTTGCGGACCAGCGGGTGTCCCGACAGGTGAGCGCCTACCGGCTCGCCATCGCCGGTCACCAGGTTGAGGACTCCGGGCGGCAGGCCGGCCGCCTCGAACTCGCGCACCAGTTCCAGTGCCAGTAGGGGAGCGTGCTCGTCGGGCTTGAGCACCACCGAGTTGCCGGCTACCAAGGCTGGGCCGATCTTCCATACCGTGGTTAGCAGCGGGATGTTCCACGGCACGATGGCGGCGACGACTCCGATCGGGTCGCGCACGACGATACCGTCGGCGGCCACGGGTTCGATGGCCGGACCTGTTGTCTCCCATTGATACTGCTGGGCGATTGCGGCCAGGTACTGTAGCTGGCCTACCGACAGGCCGACGTGCAGCGCGCCGGTGATACGGATGGTCGCACCGTTCTCGCGGGCTTGTAACGCAGCCAGCTCGTCGGTGCGTGCGGTCAGTCGTTCTGCGACGGTGTTGATCAGCCCCGCCCGCTGTGCAGGCGGGGTGCGCCGCCACGTGCCTTCGTCGAACGCGCCCTGTGCTGCGGCGACAGCGGCGTCAACATGGTCGGTCGTGCCTTTCGCAACCGTGGCGACCAGCTCTTCGGTTGCAGGGCTGCGGATTTCGTATACCTCGTCGGAATCGATCCACTTGCCGTCGATGTACATCGAGTAGTGCTTGGTCATGACAGCTCCTTCGCGTCAGCCGATCTGGCGAGACCGGTCCTGCCAGTAGGGTTTACGGATAGCCTTCTTGTCGACCTTGCCGGCCGGGTTGAGCGGCAACTCGTCGGTGAACAGGACGTTTTTGGGTGCCGGAACCGATCCGAGCGCGCGCTTGACGTGGTCGATGAGCTCCGACTCGAGGCTGGGGCCAGTGATCTCACCGGACTTCGCGACGACGACGGCGAGGACGGCCTCACCCCATTTCGGATGTGGCACACCGATGACCGCGCTCTGTGCGACGGCGGGGTGGCTGGACAGGGCGTCTTCAACCTGGCGAGGAAAAACATTGAAGCCACCGCTGACGACCATGTCCTTCTTGCGGTCCACGATGAACAGGAACCCGGCTTCGTCCAGGTATCCGACATCGCCGGTATGCACCCAACCACCGCGCACCGTCTCGGCATTACGTGCCGGATCGAGGTAGCCCAGCATCTGGCCGAGTTGGCGTGTACAGATCTCCCCGGCGCTGCCGGCCGCCACGTGACGATCATCGTCGTCTTGAATGCTGATCTGCACCTGGAACATTGGGCGGCCGGCCGAGGCCAACCGGGCGGCCCACACATCGTTGTCGATGCGGTGCTCGTTCTTGCGTAGGCACGAGACGTAGCCCTGCTCGGTGCCGGCGTAGGTCTGGATGAAGATCGGTCCGAACACCTCGATGGCCTGGCGCAGCCGATCGGGGGCGATGGGTGCGCCGGCGTAGACAATGGTGCGCAGCGAGCCGAGGTCGAAGTCCTGGCGCTGCGGATGGTCCAGCAGTAGATAGATGATCGTCGGCACGAGCGCAGTGGCGGTGATCCGGTGTCGCTCGACGTTTCTCATCAGCCCTTCGGCCTCCAGGCCGGGCAGCATCACGTTGGTGCCGCCGCGGATGAAGGTGGGCATCACGAAGATCTGGGAGAAGTGGGTGAGCGGGGCGCCGTGTGCGAATACCTCGCCGAAGGCGATGTCGCCGATCTCGAGGCCGGCCGAGATGCTGTAGTAGCTCCAGGTGAGATGCGAGTTGACAACGCCTTTCGGCTCACCGGTACTGCCGGAGGTGAACAGCACATAGGCTTCGTCGTGCTCGTCGATGAGCACGTCGGGGCGCGCTGTCGGCTGCGAGTCGACGAGGTCGCCGAAGTCGAGGGCGTCGACCTCGGTCCGGTCTGCGGTGCCCACCCGGATCACCGTCTGCAGCTTGGGCAGCTCGGCCCTGATGGAGGCGACGGCGTTTTCGAACTTGGCGTGATAGATGAGCGTGGTGGCGTCGGTCTGGGCGAGGTTGGAGCGGAATCCGTCGGCGGCAGCGCGCGTCGGCATCTGCACCAGCACCGCGCCTGCCGCCCAGATGCCTTGCTGGATCGGAATGAATTCCAGGCAGTTCGGCATCAGTAGGCCGACCCGCTCACCCTTCTGCACGCCGGAGGCGACCAGTGCCTGCGCAATCTGGTTGCGCCACTGGCCGAGCCGGCGATAGGTGATACTTCGGTCACCGTCGACGATCGCGGTCTGCTCGGCGTAGTAGGTGCAGGCCCGATCCAGGACGTCGGGCAGCACCCCCCACATTCCGCGGTTCGGCTGGTTCACTACCGGGCCAGCGCTGCGGGGTCGAACCCTTCGACCCAGTACTCCGGAGTGATGATCGGCAGGCCGAGCTCTTGCAGCACCGGGGTGTCATTCCAGTAGGTGGTCTCCCGCTCGATCCGGCCGTCTCCGTCGAGCTGGTGCCAGGTGATTCCACGGGTGGTCAGCGTCTTGCCGCCGGTGGCCACTCCCCGGTAGGTGCTCAGGCCTTCTCCGGTCCAGTCCCACAGGATCACGACCGCCGGATTGCCGTTGACACCGGCCAGCTCGAACGCCTCGGTTGCGGTGAACGAGTGAATTCCTGCTCCGTTGTCACGGTCGGTGTTGGCGAATGGGGCCAGCCGCGGCTCCAGCTCTGCCTTCGTGATCGCGGTGTCGATCATGTGGTCAGAGTCCGCATGATCGTCATAAACCAGATCATCGGCGTACAGACCCACTGCGGCTGCAGTGTCGGTGGTGAGTGCGGTGACCCAGCGGTTGGCGTGGTCGGTGGCCAAGCTCATGTTCTCGATTCCTCTCAGACCAGGGCCGGAAGCTTGGCGACGGCACTGGGATCGACGGGCAGGCCCAGATCCCGCACGGCGGTGGCGCAGTCCCAGAAACTCTCTTCGCGCTTGATGCGGCCGTCGGCGTCGTAGATGTGGAAGGTGATACCGCGGGCCCCCGGCACCGTGCCGTTGGTCGGCACGCCGACGAACGCAGCAGCCGTCGGCGCCTGCCATGTCCAGCGGTAGATGGCGGCCCGCTCGTCACCAACCACTTCATCAATGCGGAAATTGTTGATTCCGATGCCATTGGTGACGTCCTTGTTGGCGTAGGGCGCGAACACCCGCAACAGTTCGTCCTTCGACGTGATCGACTGGCCCAGGATCGGATCCTCGAACAGGAAGTCCTCGGCGTAGAGAGCGACGACGGCTTCGGCGCTTTCCCGGAACGCCTTCAGCCATTTGACGGCGAATGCATGACTCATGAAGCGGTTCTCCTTGACGGTGCGGGCGACTGTCCTGACGGTAGGCAGCGCCGTGTTGGCGCGGCGACTACCACCGGGAGGAAACCGACTGCCCCAAGGGGGGAGGGCTTCCCCTGTCGTTGGAGCGAGTTACCCCCTGTGAGGGGTGTGCACGGGCGCTCGGGGGAGCAGCATCGGCCTCAATCAGCACGGATCGGAGATGGAGAAAGCAATGCTGAATCAGGACATGACCGACGAAGAGTTCGCCCCCTACTTCGCCAAAGCGCAGGAGGTCTCGCAGTTCTTCCGTGAGATCGGCCCGAAGTACGACCAAGAGAACACGTTCGCGTACCCCTCGGTCGACGTCTTCAAGAAGTCGGGACTGGGTGCTCTGCCCGTGCCCAAGGAATACGGCGGGGCGGGCGGCAACATCCTGCACGTCTCCAAGGTGGTCTCAGAGATGTCGCGTGGGGACTCCGCCATCACGCTGGCCTACAACATGCACTACATCATGGTCGGGATCGCCGGCAATCTGATGAGTGAAGAGCAAAAGAAGGTCTGGCTCGGCCGGGTGGCTGACGGCTCCCTGATCTTCGGGCCGTTCTCGGAGAAGCGCGCCGGCTTCTCCGGCCTGGCCGACATGCGGGCGGTGCCGCAGCCGGGCGGCGGGTGGAAGCTGTACGGGAAGAAGACCTGGGGCACGTTGAGCGAGGCGGCCGACATCATCACCACGAACGCGACCGAAACCAACTCCGACGGGGAGTTGCCGGACACCTTCGACGGTCGAGTCGCTGCCGAGAAGCTGTTCGTTGGCGATTTCAAGGTCGACGAGAACGGCATCGGCGACGGTGTCCGGATCGAGAAGACCTGGAACGCGTTGGGTATGCACGCCACCGGAACCCAGGTCATTCACTTCGACGGGTACTACGTTCCCGAGGACGGGTTCATCTGCCCTTGGCGCGCAGGCGCTTTCGGTGTGCTGGAATGGGCGTCGCTGATGTTCGCGAGCATTTACCTCGGCATGCAGTACCGGATTCTGGAGGAGACTGTTGCCAAGCTCTCCAAGAAGCATCTGGGCGCCACCTTTGGAGCGATCGTCGCCGCCGACACCGAGGTCAAGAACATCGGGCACATCGTCGACGGCATCGGTGAGATGGCGACCAAGGTGGAGCTGTCGAAGCGCGTCGTCTATCAGACCTGTGAGGACCTGATCCACGGCCGGGACAAGAACTGGGCGCCGGAACTGCGCTTTCCGTACCTGGGTATCGCCAAGACCTTCACCTCCGAGAATGTCATGCACATGGCAAAGCGGGCAATGAGCATGGTCGGCGGGGAGTCGTTCCGTAAGGGCACCATCTTCGAGCGTCTCTACCGGGATTCAGCGGCGTCGATGTTCCAGCCGCTCAACGCCGACCAGACCCAGACCTACATTGGCGAGTTCATGCTCAACACGGCTGCGGCCGCACATCAGTCCTGATCAGCGCAGCGGATGCCCTCGACGACGGCCGCCTTGGTGGCGTCGTCGAGGGCATACGGCGTGTAGAGCGTGAAGCGGTCCACCAGGGTGCCGAAGCGCTGAGCGATTTCCCGACCGACCTGCGCCGGCTCGCCGGCTACTGCGAAGGCCGACAACACTTCGTCGTCGATCAGCGCCGTCATCTCGTTCCAGGCGCCGTCCTTCGACAGTCGATGCAGTTCGGTATGCAGAGCTCCCCAGCCGTGTAGGTCCAGTACGGCGCGATAGGCGGGAGTCGCTCCATAAAAGGCGATCTGGCGCCGAACCTGTTGCAGTGCAGCCACATAGCTCTCCTCGTCGGCACCCGTCACCACAAGGCCCGGATAGCAGACGGTGAAATCCGGCCGCGCCCGGCCGGTCGCCTTCAGCCCGGCGTCGATCACCGGCATGGTCACCTCGCCCAGGTAGCGAGCGGTGGTGAATCCGTGCACGAGCATGCCGTCGGCCACCTCGGCCGCGACCGCCGTCATTTTCGGGCCCACAGCCGCGACGACCACCCGCGGCGTCCCGAAGGCGCTGGGTTCGGGGCTGAACATCGGTGTCATCAGCGTGTGCTGATAGAACTCGCCGCGGAAGTCCAGCTTCGCACCGGTCTGCCAACTCGCCCAGATGGCCCGCAGCGCCAGGACGTACTCACGCATCCGCTCGGCCGGCGCCGACCACGGCATGCTGAACCGGCGTTCGATGTGGGCCTGAATCTGGGAGCCGAGACCGAGCACGAAACGACCCTTGCTGAAGGTGTTCAAGTCGTTGGCCACCACGGCCGCGGTCATCGGACTGCGCGCGAATGCCACGGCCACGGCGGTTCCCAGTTGCATGGTTGGTGCCTGCTGTGCGGCGACCATCAAGGGCAGGAACGGATCCCGGCTCACCTCGGTGGACCACATGCCGTCGAACCCGATGCGCTGGGCGTCGGCAATCTGGTTGGCGAGGACATCGAAGTCGGCGCCTTCAGTGCCGTCGATGGTGCCGCCGATGTTGGTGTCCACATACACCAGTGCAGCCTGGCACGGGCGGCTCGTTGCGGACTACCTGCATTCTCCGGTCGGGGGACCGAAATACCCCCAAGTGGAGCAGACCCGGTGTGACCGGCGCCATACGTTGGCGGTATGGGCCGCATGTCTGACGAGGTAATGCAACATCCGCTGAGCTTGCTCTGGCAGAACATCTTCACCTGGGCGAGCTGGGGAATCGTCCTGATCATGCTGGTCGTTGCCATCCTCATGGGACTGCGGCAGCGGACGCCGTTCTATGTGATCGCCCTCCTGGCGGCGGGAGTGGCGGCATTCGCCGAGCCGCTCTACGACGTCGCATTCGATCTGTGGTTCTACGATGCCCATGCTGATGGGACTCCAGGTGCTGCATTCAGTCACTTCTCCGCATTCGGTGTCGTGCAACCGATCTGGACTCACAGCGGTTACATCATTCTCTACGCCGCCGCGCCCCTCTACATCGGCCGGAGAATCTACGAAGGACGGTTGGGGAGGCGAGGTCTGTTCCTGGTCTGGGGTGCCGAGATGTCGATGTCGATTGCGTTCGAAGTCATCGGGACCGGAACTGATGTCTATACCTACTACGGACCGTTCGTCGGGCGCATCTGGAACTATCCGGCAGTCATCGGTGTGCTGGAGGGGACCCAGACTGTGCTCTTCACTGTCGTCGCGGTTCTGGTGTGGCGGAAGGTCTCGACAAGTTGGGGCCTGTTGAGCCTCTTCGTGGTGTTCCCGGTGACCTTCTTCGGCGCGAATTTCGGTCTCGGTGCACCGGTGATCATCGCGTTGCATCTGGACGACGGATTGTCGACCGATGCGCTTGTCGCAGCCGCGACGGCCGTCTCGATCTCGCTGTGCGCCTTCGCGGTGTACGGGCTGAGCAGGTTCCTGCCGGATGGCCCGGTCAACGAGGCACCGGCGTCAGCCGGCAATGTCGAGCACCGCGCGGGCAGCATCGGTGAGCAGCAGCCGCAGGCGGTCTTCCGCTAGACCGACGCCGTGGAAGAGCGTCGATTGGATCGCACCGATCGCGGCGTGGACCACGGTGCGCGCCTCGGCGTCGTTGAGGTCGGGCCGCAGCTCGTCGACCAGGTGCACCCACTCCTCGAGATACAGCCGCTGCTTGCGCCGCAGCCGACGCTGGTCGTCTTCGGGTAGGTGGTTGATCTCGTTGTGGTAGACCTGCGCCAATTCCCGGTCTTTGACCACGAATTCGACCTGTCCGGCGATCAGCCGGTCCAGCGCGCGGGTCAAATCGTCGGTGGTCTGCAAGATCTGCTGCTCGTCGAGCAGCAAATCGTCGATGGCTTGGTCGAACAGCGCCACCAGAACGGCAGATTTGCTGTCGAAGTGGCGGTAAACCCCTGAGCCGGTGATACCGGCGGCGGCGCCGATCTCCGCGATGGAAACGGCGTGGTACCCCTTACGGGCGATCAGGTCGGCGGCCGCGGCCAGGATCCGTGACTTGCGCTCGGGGTCGCGGGTACGCGGGGTTACCCGGGCGGTACCCGAGGGATCAGCGACGATGATGCCCACCTCCGAAAGTGCATGGAGATTCATTATGCATCCTTGCTGACCACAAGATATGCATCGGTGCTAGTGAATATGGGAGTCAGGTCGCGTCAACATCAGCGTCTGACGGAGCCGCAACTGATATCTCCCAAGAGAGAGCAATTGGGTCCCTTGGGGTGACGCCGAGATCGCCTGCGGCTGTGACGATCTATCCGTGACTGTGTCGGCCGCTGCGGTGGACCGCACTCGCAGGCTGCCCGGGCTCGACGGCATCTGGGCCCTGATCGGGGCCGACTCGCTGCTCTTCGCGATCCTTTTCGGCAGTTTCATGGTGGAACGCCGGCATCACCCCGCGCTCTTCGAGGCGTCCCGCCTTACCCTGGACGTGAACCTCGGTGGCGTCGATACCTTGATTCTGCTGACCAGTTCGTGGTTGGTCGCGTTGGCGATTCAGTGTCTCAGACGCGAACACACCGACCTGGCATCGCGCTGTCTGCTCGGCGGGGTGCTGACCGGTGTCCTGTTCATGGTGTCCAAGTTCGTCGAGTACACGACCAAGATCAGTCACGGCATCACACCGGCGACCAACCCCTTCTACATGTGGTACTTCACGCTGACCGGGATCCACCTGTTCCATGTGATCCTGGGCACCGCGCTGCTGACTGTGGTCTGGCTCCGTACGCGTCGCGGACGGTACGACGGCGCCAACCCGGCCGTGCCGGAGTCCGTCGCGTCGTTCTGGCACCTGGTGGATTACGTATGGATCGTGCTGTTTCCGCTGCTGTACCTGATGAAGGCGGCGCACTGATGTCGCTGCTGCGTGAGCGAGTCACCGTGGTCTGGCTGGGACTGCTGGTCCTCACGATCCTGACGACGTGGGTGCTGTCCAAGGAGGTCGTCGGGCCCACCGTTGCCGTCACGGGGATCTTTGTGGTGGCTGCGGTGAAGGTCCGGTTGGTGATGCTGGACTTCATGGAGCTCCGGACGGCACCGCTGCCGGTTCGTGTGGTGTTCGAGGGATGGATCGCCGCGGTGACGGTCCTGATTCTCGTCTTCTGGTTTTTCACCGCTGGGATCGACTGAAACCCTTGGAAGGGAGATAGTTTCATGGCTGCTATTGCCAGAGAGAGCTCGCTGAAGATCGGGCTGTGGTGTAACTGGATCTTTGTCGCATTGACCGCGATCGGCTGGTTGGGTATTGCGCACTTCATCGCGCCCGCCCGTGCCGACCTCGGCCTGGATGCCACCAAAGTCTGGTTTACCGAGACTCATCGTTGGGGGGTCATCGTCGGCTGCACGCTGTTCTACATCGCGGCCGGAATCCTGACCCCCGGCTCCATAGTGTTCGGCATCATGCTGTCGAGAATCGAGGGACGTCACCCGTTGTGGTCCTACACCACTGCGGTTTGTGGTGTCTTCATATCGCTCATCGTGTTCTTCAACTGCTGCGCGTGGATCGTCGCCGCCTACCGCCCCGAGTACGGTGCTGATGTCATCCAATCCTGGTACGACTGGGCCTGGTTCGCCTTCCTGCTGGGCTGGATCTACCTGGCCATCGAGATGGCAGCCACCGGAATCGTCGAATTGATGGACGACCGGCCGCACCCGATGATCCCGCGCTGGTTCACCTGGCTCACTCTGGCCGGTGCACTGTCGATCATCACTGCGGCCGGCCCCGCCTTCTTCAAGAGTGGTCCGTTCGCTTACCACGGGCTCCTGGCGTTCTACATGCCCGTCGCCGTCTGGGGTGCCTACCTTTGCGGCACGACATGGTTCATGATGCAGGAACTCAAGCGCTCACCCGACCGGTCGGAGCCCGCCGCTTCCGTGGCGTAACTCCGGCCGGCCGGACTCAGGTCAGGACGGCTTCTTCTCCGGGGTCCATGTCGCCGGCAGCCGCTTGGTGCCGTTCATGAAGTTCGACAGCAGTAGATCCGGCTCACCGACCTCAAGGTTCGGCATGCGGTGGTAGATCTCGCGCATCTGCGCCTTGAGCACCTCGCGGCCCAGGATGTGGCCGAGACAGTAGTGCGGGCCGCCGGCGCCGAAGGACTGGTGCGGGTTGTGCTTCTCGTCGCGGCTGATGTCCATCACCATCGAATTCTCGAACACATCCTCGTCACGGTTGCTGGCGATGTACCACATGACGACCTTGTCGCCCTCCTTGAAGGTGACGTCGCCCAGTTGGTAGTCCCGGGTCGCGGTGCGGCGGAAGTGCATCAGTGGCGGTTCCATTCGCAATACCTCGTTGACGGCGTCATCGACGCGATTGTCGAAATCCTCCATCAGGTAGGCCAATTGCTGCGGGTGCTTCTGGAACAGGTCGAGGGCACTGGCCATGGCGTGCCGGGTGGTGTCGTTGGCGCCGGCCGCCAACAGGGCGAAGAAGACGCCTACTTCGTCCTGGGTCAACTTGTTGCCCTCGTATTGCGCCTCGGCGACCCAGCTGAGCAGATCGTCCCCCGGATTCTTCATCCGCTCGGGCACCAGCTCATTGGCGAGGGTGGCCAGCTTCATCGAGGCGTCGGCGAACACCATCAGCGGCGAGCCGATGTGGGCGTACTCCGGGTCGTTCCAGCACGCGAATTGCTCGGCGGCGTCCATCGTGTACTGGATCTGGTCTCGGTCGGTGATGCCGAGCATGCTGCAGAACACCTGCCCGGGAACCTCTTTGGTGATGAGTTCGCACAAATCGCCTTCGCCGCGGTAGGCCACGTTGTCGACGATTCCCTTGACGATTCCCGCGATCCGGTCGGTCATCTTCCGGATGTTGCGCGGGGTGAAGGCGACGGTCACGATGTTGCGCAGCTCGGTGTGCCGCGGCGGATCGGTCACGATGAACGACAGCATGGTCTCGAGTTGCGGGAAGTCGTCGATGAAGACGCCTTCGGCCGAGCTGAAGACCTCGACGTTGCGAGAGACCTCACGCAGGTGCGCGTGTTTGACGATCGACCAGAAGCCCTTGGCGTTCTGCAGGTTCGGGTCCAGGGAGTCCGGCGGTTCGTTCCAGCTGATCGGCTTGTTCTCGCGCAGCCACTTGAACGCTTCGTGCCGGTAGGCCCGGGGCCGAGCCCAGAACTCCAGCGAGTTCAGGCGGGTGTCCATCTCTTCGGTCGACGCGGTCATGCTTGTCCTCAGCTCTCGGGTGCGCCGGGCCCGAGCCCGGCAGTCATCGAGTCCAAGTTAGGAAGATGTGACCGCGGCCACATCGGCAAATGGGGTTAAGTTTGCCGACCGGAGGGGGGATGACCACGGGTCAGTTCCCGATAGTGTGCGACGGCTTCGGTGCGGTTGGCGGCGCCCAATTTGTCCATGATGTGCCTGAGGTGCGCCTTCACCGTGCCCTCGGAGATAAACAGGCGCGCGCCGATCTGGGCGTTGGTCTTTCCGGCGGCGAGCAGGTTGAGGACTTGGACTTCACGGCGGGTGAGTGACTGGGCGATATCGCCGAGGTTCGGCACGTCGGGGTGCGATGAGTCGTGCTCGAAAATGGTTGACTCGAAGCCGATTCCACCCTTTTCGACGAGTGTCTCCGTCATTGATTCCAGGAGCCGCGAGTGCTCCTCGGCGCCGGTCCGCAGAGCTTGCACCCGTTGCAGAACGATATTGCGTTCCATGATCGCGCCGAGCCCTTCGGCGAAGACCCCGAGCACATCCCGGTCCTCAGGTCCGACATCACCGACATGGGTGGGGGCATCGGCGTGCAGCAGAGCTACCGGGGTATCCCACACGTGCACTGCCGCGGCCACATAGACGTCGGGTTTGACGACGGCAACCAGCCGCGAGTTCACCCGGGGATCCGATTGCGGATGCTCGACCAGGATCGGTTGCCTGCTGTGCAGCATCGCGCTCTCTGGAAGCGGACGGCACAGTCGACGGGGGTTGGCCCGCCCCACCTCGAGCAGCGTCGCAGCGAGGTGGGCGTCGGCGGGGGTATGCGCTGACCGCACCAACCAGGTGTTCTGTCTGATCAGGGAGAACAACACCCGACCGAACCCGGCGCGGCACAACTCGGCAGGGATGCGATCAGCCAGGTCATGGTTGCTCGATACGCCGCGGAGCCGGGCCAACGCGGTTTGGGTGGCACCGGCCCGGGAACTTCGAGGCACCCCGTGGTCGGAGCCGGCACCGGCCGGCTCCGCCCTCATGTCGGGGGCTGCCACGGGCTCAACGCTAAGCACTGCGGATCGTTGGCACATCTCCCAACGGGGGGATAGCTTCTGCCTCCCCGGTGGGATTCAGAGATCGACCAGGGTGATGGACGCTGTGGGACAGCTCGACGCGGCGTGTTTCACCGTCTCCAGATGTTCGTCGTCGACGGTCAACGCGCGCGGCGTCATCAGCCCGTCGCCGTCGTCCGGAATTTCGAAGTAATCCGGAGCGTGCATCTCACAGAGGCCGATTCCGGCGCACGTGCTGCGATTGAAGATGATCCGACATCCGTGGGCCACTTCTCCTCCTTCGTCGGTCCAATCCGCCAGACTCCACGACAACACCTCAGCGGAGGGAAAACCAGTTGTCGAAAGAGAGGTCTTTACGCTCCGGAAGGGGCACCGCAGCCGACGGGCTCTACCATGCCGCCATGCCCGACAATCCATTTCATCCGTACATGTGGCAGCCCGTCGAGGGCTTCGAGGACCTGACCGACATCACCTATCACCGACACATCCGTGATGGCGTGCCCCAGCCGACGGTCCGGGTGGCGTTCAACCGACCTGAAGTTCGCAACGCATTTCGGCCGCACAGCGTCGATGAGCTCTACCGCGCCCTCGACCATGCCCGAATGTGGCCGGAGGTGGGCGTGGTGCTGCTGACGGGAAATGGGCCCTCTCCCAAGGACGGTGGCTGGGCGTTCTGCTCTGGCGGGGATCAGCGAATCCGCGGCCGCAGCGGATATCAGTACGCGTCGGGGGAGACCGCCGACACCGTTGACGCGGCTCGCGCGGGGCGGTTGCACATCATGGAGGTGCAGCGGTTGATCCGGTTCATGCCCAAAGTGGTGATCTGCCTTGTCAATGGCTGGGCCGCCGGTGGCGGGCATAGCCTGCACGTGACCTGTGACCTCACCCTGGCCAGCCGTGAGTACGCCCGGTTCAAGCAGACTGATGCCGACGTCGGCAGTTTCGACGGCGGTTACGGCAGTGCGTATCTGGCCAAGCAGGTGGGCCAGAAGTTCGCCCGCGAGATCTTCTTCCTTGGCGAGCCCTACACCGCCGAAGAGATGCATCAGATGGGCGCGGTCAACCGGGTCGTCGACCACGCCGACCTGGAGAAGGTCGGCCTGGAGTGGGCTGACAAGATCAACGGCAAGTCTCCCCAGGCCCAGCGCATGCTGAAGTTCGCGTTCAACCTGCTCGACGACGGTCTGGTCGGCCAGCAGATCTTCGCCAGCGAGGCCACCCGGCTGGCCTACATGACCGACGAGGCCGTAGAGGGCCGTGACGCCTTTCTGGAGAAGCGCGAGCCGGACTGGAGTCGCTTCCCCCGGTACTTCTGAGGGGATACGGACCGCTAGCAGATTTGACCCTTTCGGAAGATGTGCCGACGTGGTGTCGCGCGTCACCATTGGGCCAGTTGTCTAGCGAAAGGTGTGCGCCCGTGCGGACGAAGGCTGCGGTTCTGTGGGAACTCGGGGGCAAGTGGGAGGTTGACGAGGTTGACCTCGATCCGCCCAAGGCCGGCGAGGTGATGATCAAGATGACTGCGAGCGGCTTGTGCCACTCCGACTACCACCTCGTCACCGGCGACATTCCGGTCGGCCTGCCGTACGTGGGTGGCCACGAGGGCGCCGGCGTCGTTGCCGAAGTGGGGCCCGGGGTTACCGACGTCGCTGTCGGTGATTCGGTGGTACTCAGCTTTCTCCCGGCATGCGGCAAGTGTTCGCACTGTGCCCGCGGAATGACCAACCTGTGCGACCTCGGTGCCCAGATCATCCAGGGCCCGCAACTCGATGGCACCTACCGTTTCCATTCCCAGGGAAAGGGCCTGGGCCAGATGTGCCTGCTGGGCACCTTCGCCGAGTACACGGTGGTTCCGATGGCCTCGGTGGTCAAGGTCGATGACGGTACCCCGCTGGACCGCGCCGCGGTGATCGGCTGCGGTGTTCCAACGGGTTTCGGCAGCGTGGTCAAGACCGCTGAGGTTCGTCCCGGCGATGCGGTCGTGGTGATGGGAGTGGGCGGCATCGGCGCCAACGCGCTGCAGGGCGCCAAGAGCGCCGGAGCACGCCACATTGTGGCGATCGACCCGGTGGAGTACAAGCGTGAGCAGGCAAAGATCTTCGGCGCCACCCACGCGGTGGCCGATGTTCCGGAAGCCCTGGCACTGATCACGGAGCTGACTCGCGGCGTGATGGCCGACGCCTGTGTCATCACCACCGACACGGCTGAAAGTTCCTACGTGGCCGAGGCTTTGAGCCTGGTCGGTCGGCGCGGCAAAGTCATTGTGACCGCGATCGGACATCCTACCGAGTTGACCATGGGCGGTTCGCTGTTCGAGCTGACCCTCTACGAGAAGTCCATCCACGGATCGCTGTTCGGTTCCTCGAACCCACGCCACGACATTCCGCGCTACCTGGAGATGTACAACCTCGGGGAGCTCAAGCTCGATGAGTTGATCACCCGCGAGTACCGGCTCGAGGACGTCAACAAGGGCTACGAGGACATGCTGGCAGGCCGCAACATCCGCGGCATCATCCGGTTCTGAAAGAGTGAGCCGATCGGCTGATGCCGGCGCTGTGAACGGGCAGCCGGTCAGCCGACGTTGGCACCGGCTGTCGACATCATCCGGTGGTAGCGGGCCACCGCCTCGGTGCGGTTGGTGGCCCCGAGCTTGCGCAGAATGTGCTTGACGTGTGACTTGACGGTGCCCTCGGTGACGAACAATCCGTTGGCAATCTGAGCATTGGTCTTGCCGGAGGCGAGGTTTCGCAACACATCCCACTCGCGCAGCGTCAGCCGCTCGCCGCGCTCGTCGAGCAGTGCCCGGGGGTGGACCGGGTCGCAGCCGAGATCCCCGGCGAGCGCCGAGGTGTCCACGACATCGGCGGTGAAATCGTCGGCGATCGCGTGCACGCCGGCGTGAAATCGTCGGCGATCGCGTGCACGCCGGCGACGTAGTCCGAGGTCGCCCGCCGCACCGCCTGTAGTCGCTCCATCAACTGGGCGCGCTCGATGGCCAGGCCAAGTCCCTCCGCGTAGGTGCCCAGGATGCACCGGTCGAACTCGTCGACCTCGCTGTCGACATCGCGGTCGGCGTGGATCATGGCGACCGGCTCGCCCCAGGCGAGGACCGGCGCGGCCACGTAGCTGGTGGTGCCGGTGAACCTGATGAACTCGGCGTGTACCCGCGGATTGGTCTGCGGGTCGGATATCACTATCGGCGCACCGCGGCGCACCATCTCGCTCTCCAGGAGCGGTCCGTTGAGCCGACGGGGATGGGCGCGACCGATTTCGACCATCGCTCCGCCGAACTCGGGATCGTCGATGGCGAAACCAGAACGCGCCAGCCATGTTCCCTGTTCGATCCGGGAGAACAGCGCCCGCCGGAAACCGATCCGCCGCACCTCGATCGGTGCGCGTTCAGCCAGCGCGCTGGCCGACGGAGCATTGCGAAGAGCGGAGACCGCTTCGCGGGCACCAGTGGCGACGTCGGCCCGTCGTTGCAGGAGAGCGTCCTTGACACTGGTCTGCACAGCAACGGAGTCCAGGAACAGCGCCGCCGTGCGCGCGCCCGGTAGCGCTCCGGGGTTGTCTGCGAGGCAGTCGGCCAGCGCCCGGCGGGCCGAGTTCAGAGCGCTGTCGCTGGCGTCCAGGTCGCCGTCGGCGGGCAGGAGGAGGTCATCGTCTGCGAGCAAGGTCGCCGTTGCGCTGAGCACTTCCCGGGTGCGTTCGATGCATTCCTCGGCATTGGTGTGGTGTGGCTTCGTTGCCATGGCCGTCTCCCTTGGTGGTTACTGCGCCGGCGGCAGGTAGATCGTCTTGTAGACCAGGAACGCATCCAGACCCTCCGGGCCCAACTCGCGGCCTATACCGCTGTCTTTGACCCCGCCGAACGGAGCCACCGGTTCGTTGACGTAGTGATTGACGCCGACAGATCCCGAACGCACCTGGCGCGCGACACTGACGGCGCGATCGGCATCCGAGGACCAGACCGTGCCGCCGAGTCCGTAGGCACTGTCGTTAGCGATCGCGATCGCCTCGTTCTCGTCGGAATAGGGGATTACTGACAGTACCGGGCCGAAAATCTCCTCGCGGGAGATTACGGCGTTGTTGTCCACGTCGGCGAAGACGGTCGGCTCGACGAACCATCCTCGGCTCTGGCTCGAGGGTCGCGCACCCCCGGTCGTGAGGCGGCCCTCCTGCTTGCCCTTGGCGATGTAGCCCTCGACGCGCTCGCGTTGGCGACTGGAGACCAATGGTCCGATTTTGGTCTCGGGGTCGAGCGGATCGCCGATCGTCAAGGCCGAGGCCAAACCGGTGATGGTGTCGACGATCTCGGTGTAGCGGCTTCGCGGCGCCAGAACCCGGGTGTTCAGCCAGCAGATCTGGCCGTTGTTGAGCAGCGTTGCGCCGAAGAAGGATTCGATGGATCCGGCGATGTCGGCGTCGTCGAGCACGATGGCAGCGGACTTGCCGCCCAATTCCAGCGTCACCGGCCGCAGGAGGCGCCCGCAGGTCTCAGCGATGGCGCGACCGGCCGCCGTGGAGCCGGTGAAAGACACCTTGTCGATGCCCGGGTGTGCCACCAAATGGGCACCGATCTCGCGTCCGCCGGGAACGATGTTGAGAACCCCGGGCGGCAGGCCCGCTGCCGCAGCGGCCTCGGCCACCAGGAACGCGTCGAGGACGGTCTCCTCGGCGGGCTTGAGGACCACCGTGCACCCCGCCGCCAGGGCCGGGGCGAGCTTGAGGAACGAGATGCCCTGTGGCACGTTCCACGGCACGATCGCTCCGACGACACCGACCGGTTGGCGCGACACCAGGGAGACGCCGCCGAGCATGCCCTGGCGCTCCTCCTCGACGGGTGCGCCGTTCATCAGGTCGCTGTAGTAGCGCAGGAGCAGCGGCGGGAAGCCGGCCTCGAACTGGTGGGCCAGCCAGATCGGCATGCCGTTCTGCATCGACACCCGGGCGGCGGTTTCCGCGCCGCGGGCCTCGAGTTCGGCGGCGAACTTCTCCAGCACGTCGGCGCGCTGTTTGGGATGCCAGGTGGCCCATCCGCCGGGGTCGTCGAAGGCGGCACGAGCGGCCGCCACGGCGGCGTCGATGTCACGCTCAGTGCCGCGTGGCACCGAGCCGATGATCTCCTCGGTGGTCGGTGACTGCACGTCGATCGTGGCCGACTGGGCGGGATCCCGCCATTGGCCGCCGATGTAGAGCTGGCGGTAGTCAATCGTGGGCATCCAGGCCTCCCGTGGCTGCGTTGTGATCGCTGTCACGAACAGCCTCCCAGATTTTGGCTGAGAATTCAATTGTTATTATGGTCAGGCCAAAAATCATCGGCTTTGGGTAACGTGCGCCGACCTGGACTCCTGGTCGAGCAGGTCGTCAACGATCCGCCGGAGGCGGAGGCTGGCAAGATCGGCCTGGAACTCGACGCCATCGCGCCACCTGTCGTAGCCGGAGTACCGGGTAGCCATTTCCAGGACCGCGGTATCGCGCTGTGCCACGGCGCCGAGGAAGGTTGTGAGTCGCTCGGTGGCAGCGGGTTGCCCCAGTGCGTAGTTGCGCGAGCCCATCATCGTGATACGTGTCGATGTGTCGTCTCGAGGCGTGATGGCGTGAATCCGAGTCGTGGTCAGCACCTCGCCGGCGGGGGTGTGGACGTCCCAACGGTGCAGGTGCAGTGCCGGCGATGCGAAGGTCCCGGTCTCAGTGCGTTCGTACTCGATGTCCCGGTCGAGTCCGGCTGCTTCGGCCTCCCAGTCGGTGGGGCATGCCGGCGGCAGTACCCGGGTGTATTTCACCGTCGTCTCGGTGACCTCTACGTCACTGAAGGCAGGCATGCTGCGAATCGATGCGGGAATGTCAGCGGCATGCAGGATCGGTGCGTAACTGAAGTCCAGGTAGTGCTCATGGACCATCAGGTAATTCGCCGCGACATCCCAGGAGCTGTGGAAGGTGTCCCAGCCGGGCTCACCCACCCAGGGCACGGTCGGTGGCCGGTGCAGCGCTGCGGTACCGGGCGATCCCATCCAGATCCAGATGAACGGCGGATCTTCGATCACCGGGAAGACCCGGATTTTCATTCCGCTCGGAACGCGTTCCTGGGAGGGGATGTGGACGCATCTACCGTCGAGGTCATAGGTGCAGCCGTGGTATCCACAGACGAGCTGATCGCCATCGATGATGCTGTGCGTCAATGGGAAAGCCCGATGCGCACAACGGTTTTCGAATGCACTGAGCTGCCCGTTGCCGGCCCGCCACAACACGACCTCAGTGCCGAGAAGTCTGCGCCCGACCGGTGCGCCGTCGACTTCGTCCCCGGTCGCCGCGACGTACCAGCACTTCAGCGGATAGTTGCTCACAGATCGAGCACCAGCCTCTCGGTGCGAGAGCGTGACACGCAGATCAGCATCACCTCTCCGGCGTCGCGCTGCTGCGCATTGAGCACCGAATCGCGGTGCTCGGGAACGCCGTCAAGGATTCGTGCTTCACAACTGCCGCAGACACCCTCGTAGCAACTGGTAGTAATCGGGATGCCCGCCGCTTCGACCAACTCGAGGATGGAATCTTCCGCCGACACGGCCAGCGTGACACCGGACCGTTGGCACACCACCTCGAACTGATCGAGTGCTTCGGCCTGCTGCTGCGGCGTCGGCACTTTCGCGGCGAACCGCTCGATGTGCAGCGAGCCCTCCGGCCAACGGGTGCACCGCTCCTCGACCGCGTTCAGCAGTGCCTCGGGTCCGCAGCAATAGACGAGAGTTCCGTCCTCGGGTTGACCCAGAAGCGCATCGAGGTCCAGCAGACCCAGCTCGTCCTGCGGCCAGACCGTGACGCGGTCGGGGTATCGACCTGCCAGATCGTCCGCGAAAGCCATTGAGGCTCTTGTCCGTCCGCCGTACAGCAACGTCCAGTCGCCTCCGCTTCGCGCGACGTTCTCGGCCATCGCCATGATGGGGGTGATTCCGATACCACCGGCTACGAATCGGTAGCGGTCCGCATCGACCAACGGGAAGTGGTTCCGCGGTCCCCGAACTTGCACAGTGTCGCCGATGCGGAGCTTGTCGTGGACATGCTGTGAACCACCGCGGGTGTTCGGGTCGAGCAGCACCGCGATACGCCATGTGGTCGAATCGCGGGGATCACCGCACAGCGAGTACTGGCGGGTCAACCCATCAGCGAGGATCAGATCGATGTGGGCGCCGGGTTGCCACCGGGGCAGATCGTCGCCGTCTGGGTGAGCGAGGTCCAGCATCACGACGCCCTCAGCGGGAGCGCCGCGCTGCCGGACGATCAGATCAGCGGTGTATTCGTGAACGCTGGCTGTGGACATCGTGTGCGGTTAAGACACCTGCACCGTCGCGGGCAGGTGCTTGAGACCGCCCACGAAGTTGGTGTGCGTGACACTGCCCGGTCCGAGCACCTCGATCGAGTCCAATCGGGGCAGCAACTGCTCGAACATCACCCGCAACTCCATCTTGGCCAGGTGCTGACCGACACAGGTGTGAGGCCCGAACCCAAAGGCCATGTGGTTGTTCGGATTACGATCGATATCGAACCGGTCGGGGTCGGTGAACAGATCTTCGTCGCGGCACGCCGACTGGAACAGCGGCATGATCCGATCGCCCTTCTTGATGAGCTGGCCGTTGAGTTCGTGGTCCTGCTCGGCGCGGCGCATGAAGTGCTTGACCGGTGCGACGTAGCGCAGGCCTTCCTGGATGAGCCTGCCGATCAGTGTCGGGTCAGCCTTCACCCTGGCCAACACATCCGGGTGCAGGGCCAGCTGCTGCAGGGTCCCGGCCAATGTCGCCGAAGTGGTGTCATGACCGGCCGTACAGATAGCCATGAACCAGCCGTAAGAGTACGGCGCGGGCCAGTACTCGCCCTCGGGCGTCTTGGCCAGGGAGATCAGAGTGGCCAGGTCGTCGCGCGGGTTGGCGCGCCGGTCTTCCACCAGGACGTCGAAGTACTTGTAGAAGGTCTGCACGGTGTTGGCGAACTGCTGGGCCATCGCCTCGGGAGTGACCTCGACGTCGACACCTTCGGTCTGGTGCTCGGGATCGGCTGTGCCGAAGAACTCCTGAGTGAGCGCCATCATCTGAGGCTCATCGGACGCGGGTACGCCGAGCAGCGTCATGATGACGTGCAGTGGGTAGCCCAGAGCCCAGTCGTCTACGAGGTCAATCTGCTTACCGCCCGCCGACAGTGCCTTGAGCTTCTCGATGGCCTCGTTGGCCAGTTCCTGCGTCCGGCCCTCGAGGGCCTTGAGTCGACCCGGCTTGAAGTAGTCGAACACGATGTTCTTGACGGTGGTGTGCTCCGGTGGGTCGAGGAACGGCAGTGCGTCCATCAACCTCAGGCTGCCGCCGAGCAGGCTTTTGGTGAACTCGTCGCCGGCCTGGTTGGCGAGGATGGGGTTGTGGGTGCCCGGTTGGGCGCCGCCACCGGCGGAGAACACATCGGGCTGGAGGCTTTCGACCTCCTGAATGTCGGCGTACTTGCTGACCAGCCACAGCGGGTCGTATCCGTCTACCACCGCCTTGCCCACCGGCATGTTGTGGCGCATCCACTTGTACGCCTCGTACAGCGAGGGAAGGTCGGCGTGGCCCTCGGGGAGCACGATCCGGCGAGCGATCTCGTCCGGGAGGACGGCTTCCTGGGTGTCTTGGACGGTTGTCACTTCAGTCCTCTTTCCGACGGGGCTTGCGCCTGTTGACGGCGTGAGCCAAGTCTCATCGCTTGCTGGCCCAGACGCGTCACCACTAGGTGGAGTGATTGCTCCCGCTTTTGGGGGGTATCGCCCTGCCTAATCCGGGCAGCCCTCGTCGATCCATGCCGCGACTCGATCAATGTCCTGGTCGGAGATCGGGTCCAGGTAGGCCGGCATCCGCATGATGCTGGCCCCCTCAGGCGCGGGCTCCAGGTCGGATCCGAACGGTGCGATGCCCCGCAGCGACTTCACCAGGTTCGACTCGGCGCCGTCGCCGAGGGTCACCAGCTTGCGGCCCCCGACCTTCATCGCAACGAAGCGGTCTCGGGTGACACCACGCCAGAACGGGCCGTGGGAGGACACGTCGGCGTCGGGGCCGCCGACCGAGCGATCCAGGATGTCGATGACGTCGTCAAATTTCATTGGTCAGCCTTTCGATCGTGGTTTGCCGGTTCCCAGCGCGACCACCTCGTCGAATCCGGCGCGCAGGCACGTGGCGAAATCGTCCGGCTGGGTGATGGCGTCGGGGTCGTAGTTCACCGCGATACAGCAGGTGCCCTCGTAGGTCAGCATCGTGGCCATGGCTGGCAGGCCCGGCCGCGGACCCATGGGATAAATGCGGGTGACTTTGGCGCCGGCGAGGTACAGGGGCCGGGTAATTGCGCCGAGGTTGGACGCCTGCAGGTCATTGAGCTCGGTCATCTGCCCGGCGACACGGGTGAGCGCGATCTCGGGGAGGCGGCTTAGCGCAGGCGCGATGAGATCGAGGAACCCGAGGGCCGGCTCATTGCGCGCGTCGACGACAAACTCGTGGATTGCGGCGATGCGGGCGCGAGGGTCGGGCTCGCCGACGGGTGCGACAAATCGGGCCGCGGCGAATCTGTTGGCTCCCATCGGGTCGGCGTCGGTGCGGATGCTGACCGGAATCGCCATCGGGAGCACATCGACCGACAGCGAGAGCGATTCGTGGTATCGCCGAAATCCGCCGAGCAGGCCCGCCAGGAAGGCGTCGTTGACCGATCCGCCGGCGGTCTTGGCTGCCGCCTTGAGATCGGCGAGTGGCACGTCGAAGGTATCCAGCCGGTACCCGGATCCACGGCCGGTCAGCGCCGGAGAATGCGGAGCGTCGGGTGGGGTCAGAACGCGCCGCAGCGACAGTGCGAATTCGACTGCGGTGGTGGTGGTTCCCACCGGGTCGCCGACGAACCGCCCGGCCGCGGCAAGTAGTCCGCGCGCGGTGCTGACCGGCGCGTTGACGGCTTGGTTCCCGAGCCGGTCGACCAGCAGTCCCTCTGGAGATGCGCTCGGGCGGGGGTCGGGTACCGGGGTGGCCGCTACCGGGGTGTGCTTTCGGGTGTGCGCGTGGGAGATGTCGAGTAGTTGGAGGAATCCGATGCCGTCACTGAGGCTGTGGTGCGCTTTGAACAGGTAGGCGGCCCGGTCGCCGTCGAGACCGAGGACGAGCATCGCCTCCCACGGCGGGCGCTCCGGGTCCACCGGTCTGGCCCCGAACTGGGCAGCAAGCTCATGCAGGTCGGCCAGCGATCCATTGCCGGCCAGCCGTACCCGTTGCAGGTGATACGCCAGGTCGAAGTTCGGATCCGGAGACCATGCGGGGGACACCAGTGGCAGGGCGGGTTCGATGACGCGCTCGCGCAGTCGTGGAACCCGTCGGGTGAACACATCGTGCGCGGCGACGAGGCGGTCCCAGTCGGGCTCGGTGTCCAGAATTTCGATGATCACCCCGGTCGAACGGGTGCGATAGTCTCCCGAACTGCGCCACATCAGCGCCTCCCAGGCGCTCATGTCGGGCCCGCCGCCCCACGAGGCCAGGATGTCCGGGTCGGTGCTTGCCATATCCATCTCCTTACGGAGCCGCCGCACCCGTGGAATCACGGGTCACTTGCAGGATGAGGTCTGCGACCCGCGCCGGGTCGTCGTACATCGGGACGTGCCCGACACCCTCGAGTCGGATCAGTTCCGCTCCCGGTAGGCGTTCGAGCATGGGCGAGCCGAAGTGTTTGAACGGCAGGACGCGATCCTGCTCGCCCCACACCAGCCGCACCGGATAGTCCCGATCGGCGGGCAGCGGATCCACCGGGCGCAGGTGGAGCACCCGCAACAGCGGTTCGACGATGGGTGCGTGGCCGGTGGCGTGGATGTAGGTCACCAGCATTTCCTTCGGCACCCGATGCGGATGGGCGACCTGGCGGCCCAGCATCAACCAGCGCATGAGACGACGCTCGGCCAGGCGCTCGGCCCGGCCGGAGTAGCGCGCCAGGGTGAGGAGCCCGAGCCGAACCCCGACCGATGCCATCTTGATTCGGCGCGGCGAACGCCACGCCCCAGCCGGACTCAACAACACCAGCGAGCGCGCCCGCCCACGCCTCGCGAGCTCGATGCCCAGCCAGCCGCCGAGGGAGTTCCCGGCGATATGCACCCGCTGCAGGCCCAGCCGGTCGAGTTCGGTCTCGATGGCGTCGGCCAGCGCGTCGACGGAGGGTTCGATGCCGGCATCAAGTGGGGGACCGCCGGCGTGCCCGTGCAGTGTCGGAACGATCACCTCGTGGTGCGGCTCAAGGTAGGGCAGCAGCGGTGACCACGCCCGCCAGATTCCGCCGATTCCGTGCAGGAGGAGCAGCGCTTCCCCGCTCCCGCCGCGGTGCAGGGCGGTCAGTTCCAGCGGCGGAGCAATGTCACTTTGGCCCATGTCGCCAGTCATGCCTCTCCGACGGGCATTCCACCCGACTTCTGCTCACCAACGAGCGCCGCGAGTTCTGACAGCCTTGTGGGCTAAAGAGTTTCGCGTACGAGTGAGTGTGCCGCTCGCGCAGGTGCCGATGCGCCGCCATATTGGGGCAGTTTCGTACCGCCGAGGGGGGATATTTGGCTCTGGGGTGATGTCGGCAGCGTGGTTGGCTCCCATACTTGCGATCGGACGCGATCTATCGCGACGAGTCGGACGGGAATGGACATGGCTGACGGCCCACCGGTAGCGACCGTCGATGACCTTGTCGCGCAGATCAAGGCCGGGCCGAGTGGCCCGAAGGTGGCGGCGTTCTTCGACTTCGACGGAACCCTGATCCAGGGCTACTCGGCTGGCGCACTGCTGGCTCATCGGGCTCGCAACTTCCAGTTGGGCGCCGACGAGTTCTTCGGGACGCTTCGGGCCGCCACCGGCGGCCCCCTGGATGAGGCCACCTTCAAAGAGCTTCTGCTGCAGGGTATCCGGGGCTGGGCGGGCAGATCCCAGGAAGAACTGGACGAACTCGGAGACGAGTTGTTCACCCAGGACATTGCCGGTGCCCTGTTCCATGGGGCATGGCGACTTGTCCGGGCTCACCAGAACCAGGGCCATACGGTGGTGGTGGCCTCGTCTGCGACGCGGCTGCAAGTCGCTCCGATGGCGCGCGAGCTGGGAATCGAGCACATCCTGTGCACGGAGCTGGAACTGCGGGATGGCATTGTCACCGGCGGGATCGTCGGGCGTCCGCCGTGGGGAGACGGCAAGCTGGCGGCGGTGCGCGAATTCGCGAAGCGCCGCCGACTCGCCCTGGGGAGATGCCATGCCTATGCCAACGGTGACGAGGACGTGCCCTTTCTCGGCGGCGTGGGTCATCCGCATCCGGTGAACCCAGGGGCACAACTGGCTCGGCATGCCGCTGAAAAGGGTTGGGCAACAGTTCGACTCGACGGGAAGCAGAGTCAGTTCAATCCGCGCGCCGTAATACGCACTGCCGGTTTGCTCGGTGGGTTCGCTTCCGCTCTGACCGGCGGCCTGGTAGCCGGGGTGCTGGCACAGGACCGTCGCGCCGGGGTGGACATCACCACTTCGGTGTTCGGCCGCCTCGGCGGCTGGCTGAGTGACATTCGCATCGAGGTGACCGGTGAGCAGCACACGGCGGCGCGTCCCGCGGTGTTCTTCATCAACCATCAGAGCGCGATGATCGACCTGTTGGTGACCACACGAGTGGTGCAACGGGGCTTCACTGCGGTCGCCAAGGCCGAATTGGCGCAACTGCCGGTGCTGGGAAAGCTGTTGGAGTTGGCCGATGTGGCTTTCGTCGACCGGACGAACACGTCGAAAGCATTGTCGGCGTTGGATCCTGCCGTCGACAGGCTGCGCCGGGGAGTATCGGTCGTCATCTCGCCGGAAGGAACGCGCTCTTACAGTCCGACGGTAGGCGCTTTCAAGAAGGGCGGCTTCCACATGGCCTGGGATGCCGGTGTTCCCATCATCCCGATCGTCATTCGGAATGCCGGAGAGATCATGTGGCGCAATGCGAAGGTCGCGCAGCAGGGGACCATCGAGGTCGTGGTACATCAGCCGCTGCCGACTGCGGAGTGGACGAAGACCGACCTTGACACATGGGTGCCCCGGATGCGCCAGCTCTATATCGACACCCTCGACGACTGGCCGGGAGCTGCTGCCGCTGCCCGCTGGTCGGCAGCGATCGCGGAATCAGCAGCAAAGGGATAGGTGATGACTGCAGCGCGCGATCGGCTCAGATACCTCATTCGTGGAGACAACCCCGGGGACATCGCCGCGCTTCTCGAGTCGGCCCAGTTCAGCCACGAAACGGCAGAGCTTGCCGCTGAGCTCGGTCGCGACGTCACCGAGGTCCGCCAGGAGGCTGCCGGATACGTGCGGGAGATGGCGGTTTCTCACGTTCCGGTCGTCGTTCGCGCCTGGCATGCGCTGTCCGCCTGGATGGTTCGTGGGTATCAGGTGATCGTCGATGACGATGAGTTGGCCAGGCTCCGGGCGCTCGATCGCGATCATGCGTTGATCCTGCTGATCTCCCACCGCTCATACCTCGATCAGTTCTCACTTCCACCACGTCTGCTGCAGGGCGGCATCACGCCTACCTTTGGACTGGCCGGGGCGAATCTGAATTTCTTCCCTTTGGGCACCCTGGGCCGCCGGAACGGTTTCATTCCGGTGCGCCGTTCGACCGGTGATCTGCCGGTGTATCGCTGGGCATTGCGGGCAATCGTCGGGCGACTGGTGGCGCGCGGTCAGAATCTCGTCTGGTCGATCGAAGGTGGTCGGAGCCGCACCGGAAAGCTCCGACCACCGAGATACGGTCTCTTGCGCTACGTCACCGACGCTGTCGAAAGCGACGGCTCGACGCAGACCATGGCAGTTCCGGTTTCGATCCTGTTCGACCAACTGCCCCTGCACGAGGTCAAGCTCATGGTCGAAGAGTCACGCGGGCTCCCCAAGAAGCCGGAGAACCTGCGCTGGCTGATCAGCTATGCGCGGGGCTTGCGGCAGCGACTGGGGCGCATCTACATCGACTTCGGTGCGCCCGTGCCACTCCGCGAGCGGATCGAGGCACTGCGCGCGGACGGCCTCAACGACCGGCAGGTGGTGGAGCGCGTCGCCTTGGACATCTGTCACCGCCTCAATCGCGCCACTCCGGTCTCGGCCACCGCGGCGGTATGTGTGGCAATGCTCGGCGAAGATCGTGCTCTGACCCTCGACGAGGTGTCGGCCACCGTCGCGCCGCTGGCCCGGTATCTGCGGGCCCGGGGCTGGCCCGTGGCCGGAGGCGCGGACCTCACCGAGCGCGCCACGGTCTCCCAGACTCTGCATGATCTGGTGGGTTCGGGAGTCCTGACCCGCTATTCCGGGGGAGCGACGACGGTGTGGGGAATCGGGCAGGATCAGCATCTGATCGTGGCGGTCTACCGCAACAGCGCCATCCACGTGCTGCTGATGCGGGCGATCGCCGAGTTGGCGCTGCTCGCCATAGCTGATTCACCGGCACTGACGAAGCGCGTCGGAT
The DNA here is from genome assembly GCF_001494595.1 of Mycobacterium sp. M26. GTDB lineage: Bacteria > Actinomycetota > Actinomycetes > Mycobacteriales > Mycobacteriaceae > Mycobacterium. The sequence continues at coordinate 3,498,197 of NZ_LN929908.1, read as the reverse complement.
GGGACCGCGCCCTGGAAATCCGGGAACTGCTCAAGTTTGACTTCTTCTTTCCGGGCCGCGCGGAATTCGCCGAGGAGATCTGGCGCGAAATCGCGATCATGTCCGGATGCGACCATGATCCGAACGCCTCGCTCGAATCCGACGAAGCAGCGCGGATCCTCCAGAGCAGCGATCTGATCGTCGCCGATCTCGTGCTGCGGCCGTTCGTTGATGCCTACCGGGTGGTGGCTGAGGAGCTGGCGGCAGTCGACCCTGGCAGAGCGATCGCCGAGCAGGAACTGCTCAAGACATGTCTGCGGCTGGGCAGGCAGTGGTCACTGCAACACCGCATCACCGAGGAATCGGTCTCGGGCGAGATGTTCAGTACGGCTGTGAAGATGGCCCGGCACCGCGGGTTGCTGGACACCGAAATCCCGGCGGACGAGCTGGCGCGGCGGCGCGCCGAGCTCGTCACCGAACTCACGGGGCTGCAGTCTTCGATCGCTCAACTCGGCCGGATACGCCGGCGCGTGGCGTCGACATGACAGCCGTTGTCCGCGTGCCGCTATCCGGGGGTGCGTGCGGTCACGCGCTCTAGCCACCTCAGGAGGTCCGCGATCACCTCGCAGCGGTTGGTTTCGTTCAGGATCTCGTGCCTGGCGCCCTCATAGACGGCGACGGTGACATCGGTCAGCCCGGCCGCCCGGTAGCGGTCTGCCAACGCATGCAGCAACACGAGGCCGGCATTGACCGGATCCTTCGATCCGCCTGCGATGTATACCGGGAGATCATCAGGGAGCTGTGCCAACTGGTCAGTGTCGGCGGCTCGATGGGCACCGGCGAACATCGCCCGGGCCGACTCGGCATCGATACCGAACCCGCACAGCGGATCTGCGACGTAGGCATCGACGACCGCCTCGTCGCGAGAAAGCCAGTCGTAGTCCGTCCGTGCCGGCTGGAACGGCGCGTTGAACGCCGACAGATCGACATCGCCGGACAGATCAAGGGCCGGCTCGAGAAGGTCGAGGGCCGCGGTGCCGGTGAGCGCCACCGCATCGACGTCCCCGGCATGGTCGAGCAGGAACTGCTGGGTCGCAAACGACCCCATACTGTGACCGACGATTGCGACCGGCAGCTTCGGATGTTCCGACTTCGCCAGGGCGGTAAGCCTGTTCAGGTCAGCCACCAATGCCTGCCAACCGGCCGGTCCGAGGTGACCGGGTAGACAGTCGGCCGAGATCGATAAGCCGTGACCGCGGTGATCGTGACCGTATACCGCGAATCCGTGCTCGGCGAGAGCCTGGCCCACGTGGTCGTACCGCCGGATGTGTTCGCCCATGCCGTGCGCGAGCAGCACCACGCCGATGATGTGTACGTCGCCGTCGGGCGCCCAGCGGTGGCCGACCAACTCCACGCCATCCGCGGACTGGTAGGAGAATCGCTGTGGAAGCGTCATGCCGCCGAGATGCCGCCGTTGACGCTGATCGCCTGACCGGTCAGCTTCCCGGCTGCGGCGCTGCAGACGAACACCGCCAGCGCGGCGACGTCGTCGGCGTCGGGTACGCCGAGTGCGGCCTGCTTGGCCGCACTGGCAAATAGCTTCGCGCTGAATCCCTCGCCGGTCGTGATTCGCTCGGTGGAGGCAGTGCCGTGCACCAGCGACGGCGTGAGGGCGTTGGCGCGGATCCCGTACCGCTTCTCTTCGATCGCGATCGTCCGGGTGAACATGACGATGGCGGCCTTGGCGGCGCCGATCATCGCCTCACCCGGTGTCGCCGTCTTTGCGGCGTCGGAGGCGACGTTGACGATGACGCCACCCTTGCGGGCACGCATGCCGGGCAGCACAGCGCTGGCCATATGCATGGCGGGGGTGGCCATCTCGGTGAGGATGCGACTGATCTCGGTCGACGGGATGTCTTTGAACAACTCTGGCGCGATGCCGTCGGCGGCGGTGGTGCACATCATGATGTCGATGGCACCCAGGAGTCGTTCGGCCTCGGCCGCGAGACCTGCGGCGTCGGCCGGATCCAGCGGGCTGCCGGCTACGAAGTGCGCTTCGGTTCCCAGTTCCCGCAACTCTGCCGCGGCGGCTTCACCCCGTTCGACGGTGCGGCCGACGATCACGATCCGCGGGACTCCGGCCCGGGCCAAGGCTTTCGCGGTGGCGAAGCCGATACCGGCGGTGCCGCCGATGATCAGCGCGCCACACTCGCTCAGCTCTTTGGGCGGGGGGAGTTCAGTGTCGGCACTCATGTGGGCTCCGTTCTACAGGGTGGTCCGGCAGACCACTTGGCTGCGGTTCTCGAGTTCGAGGGCGCAGAGGAACGAGTCGATCTCGGCGCTTCGGATCAGCGAGTTCTTGGCGGCGCGAATGCCTTCGGCACCGTTGTCGGCGATCTCCTCGGCGAGCGCGATCGCCGCCGCCACCACGTCGTCACCCGCGACCGGCACGATCCGGTTGGCCAGGCCCATCCGAACCGCCTCGTCGGCTTTCACGGTGCGCCCGGTGAACGAGATCTCGGCGGCCCGCGCGGGACCGACGACGCGCGCCAGGTGCCAGGAGGCGCCGAGCTCGCCGATGGACAGCCCGACCCGGACGAATCCTGCGCTGAAACTTGCTGTGGCCGTCGCCAGCCGGATATCGGCGGACAGCGCCAGCGACAGACCGCCGCCGGCCACGGGACCGCTGATCGCGGCGATGACGGGGTAGGGCAGGGACCGCAGACCAGACGTTCCGGCTGAGGCCGTGTCGACCAGTTCGTTGAACTCGGGGATCGTCATCTTCGCGATGACCTCGACCTCCTGAAGGTCGAATCCGGTGCAGAAGGTCGCACCTCCGGCGCCGGTGATGATCAGGGCGCGCAGCGGAGCCTTTCTCAACACGTGTGCGTACCAGGCGATCTCGCCGAACATCTCGACGGTCTGCGAGTTACCCCGGTCGGGCCGGTTGACGGACATGACAGCGATACCCGGCCGCGGCTCGGCGATGGTCAGTGTGGTCGCCCGGCCGAGTTCGGCCAGGATGTCGGTCATGGGTCGGGTGCTGACCCGGTTCCAGCCCGACATCAGCGCCCCGTGAAGTTCGGTGGGCGCTTCTCCCGGAACGCGGCCAGCGCCTCGGGCATGTCCGCGCAGCGGGTCAGCAGAGCCTGCCCTCGGCTCTCCAGCTCCAAAGCTGCAGCGAAGGAACTGATCTCGAGGTTGGACTGTAAGGCCCGCTTGGAGAGTTTGATTCCGCCCGGGGAGTTGGCGCAGATCTGAGCCGCCATCTTGAGGGCACGCTCGATCAGATCGTCGGGGCCGGTGAGGAAGTTCAGCAGTCCGAGCCGTTCGGCTTCGTCGGCCTCGACGATCCGGCCGCTGAAGCACATCTCGGCGGCCTGCGCAGGACCGATCAGCCGCGGCAGCAACCACGACACCCCCAGATCCCCCGCGGAGAGCCCGATCTTGACGAATGCAGCGTTGAACTTGGCCTTGGGCGACCCCAACCGGATGTCGGCCATCAAGCTCAGCGAGAAGCCACCGCCCGCGGCCGCACCGTTGACCGCGGCGATCACCGGGACCGGAATGGCGCGGATCGCCGCCAGGGCGCGCGCGGCCCGGTTTTGCTGATCGAACATGCCCAGCGGCGACAGTTCCGGAAGTCGCTCGGCGTCGTCGAGGTCATAGCCGGCGCAGAATCCGGCACCTGCCCCGGTGAGGATGACGACGCGAACGTCGTTGTCGTCGCTCAGATCCCGCGCGACGTGTTCGAGTTCGTCGAACATGGTGACCGTCATGGCGTTGAGCCGATCCGGCCGGTTGAGCGTCACCAGGACCACACCGTCTGCGGGGTGCGAAACGATGAGTGTCTGGTACTCGGATGGTGCCACGGAGTGCTCCTAGGGTTAGGCGAAGTTCGGGCGACGTTTGTCGACGAACGCGCGCAAGCCCTCTGCGGCCTCGCCGTGTTCGAACAGCTCCTGGATCTGTTCGACCTCGAAACGGAGGCCGGATTCCAGTGGCAGGTCGAACGCGGCGGTGACGGTGCGGACCACGGCCTGCTGGGCGGGTGCGGATGCGGCGCAGAGCTCGGCTGCCAGCACGTTGGCAGCCGCCAACGCCGAACCGGCCGGCGCCAGTCGGTCGATCAGTCCGATCCGCAGCGCTTCGGCGGTGTCGAGTTGTCGTCCGGTGAGCATGATGTCGAGCGCGGCGCCTCGGCCGACCAGTCGTGGCAGCCGCTGGGTCCCGCCCGCGCCCGGTATGAGGCCGAGTTTGACTTCGGGCAGGCCAAGTTTGGCGTCCGCACCGGCGACCCGCAGCGTGCAGGCCATCGCCAGTTCCAGACCGCCGCCGAGCGCGAGTCCCTCGATGACTGCGATCGATAGGGCGGGATGCGCGGCGAGCCGGTCCAGTCCCGAGCGCAGTCCGTCACCGTAGGCCTTGAATGAGGCGGCGTCGACGGTCGTCATGTGCTTGATGTCCGCGCCCGCCGCGAAGAAGCCGGGCAGATCCGAGGACACGATGAGGACCTTGGGTGCCGAGGCGTCCGCCTCGTCCAGGGCGGCGTGCAAGCCCTCGGTGATGGCTGGGCCCAGGGCGTTGGCGGGCGGCCGGTTGAGCACGATATGCAGCACTGAGCCGTCGGCTGACCAGGAGACGGCGGCGTTTTGCTGACTCATGCCATCGTCAATCCGCCGCTGACGGACAAGGTCTGGCCGGTGATGTACTCGGCGGCGTCAGAGGCGAAGAAGGCCACCGCCGCCGCAACGTCCTGCGGTGTTCCCAGCCGCTTCATCGGCACCGACCTGGCCATACCGCCGATGACCTTGTCGGCATCCTCGCCGGAGTTGTCGGCGAACTTGCGCAGTGCCGGGGTGTCGGTGGGCCCGGGGCAGACGGTGTTGACCGTGACGCCCTTGGTGGCGACCTCGCGTGCCAGTGTCTTGGTGAAGGCGATGATCCCGCCCTTGGCCCCGGAGTAGACGGCTTCCAGCGAGGATCCCACCCGGCCCGCATCGGAACCGATGTTGATCACCCGGCCGAACCCGCGCTCCACCATGCCGGGGACCACGGTGTGGCAGACCCGCAGGGCACCTTTGAAGTTGATGTCGAGGATCCTGTCCCAGAAGTCCTCGGTGGTGGTGAGGAACGGCATGAAGTCGTCCCACCCGGCGTTGTTGACCACGATCTCGATCTCGCCGAGCCCGGTGGTCACCTCGGTGACCGCGTCGCGCACGGAGGCGGTGTCGGTGACGTCGATGGGCACGGCGATCGCCTGGCCGCCTGCTGCGGTGATCCGGGCGGCGGTTTTTTTGGCCGCGTCGAGATTGAGGTCGGCGACGGCGACCCGGAATCCGTGGGCACCTAGGACCTCGGAGATTCCGCCGCCGATGCCCTGGGCGCCGCCGGTCACGAATGCGACTCGAGAAGTCATGTGTCCATAGCCTTTCAGTGTTTGCGTCGGTGTCAGTGGCAGGAGGGGCCGTCGGGGTCGGGGTTCCAGTCCACCGGTCCGGCGACGATGCAATGGCTGGTCAGTTTGCGGCCCAGCACCTCCTGGGCGGTGCGGGCGGCGTCGATGACCGCCGGCAGGCTGACGCCGGTCGGCACGCCCATCTCGTGGAACATGTTGATGAGGTCCTCGGTGGCGATGTTGCCGGTCGAGCCGGCCGGAACCGGGCAGCCGCCGAGTTCGCCGAAGCTCGACTCGAAGCTGGTGCAGCCGGCCTGCAACGCGGCGTAGGCGTTGGCCAGCCCCTGACCTCGGGTGTTGTGGAAGTGCGCGGTGATCTCCACTCCCGGCAGCCGCTCGATTGCCGCGGAGAAGATGTCGAAAACATAAGCCGGGTGCGCCATTCCGGTGGTGTCACCGAATCCGATCTCCTGGCATCCGGCAGCCGCGAACTGTTCGGCGATCTCCAGGGTGCGCTCCATCGGAACCTTGCCCTCGAACGGGCAACCGAAGGCGGTCGCGATCACCGCGGTGGGCTTCAGACCTTCGGCGTCGATGCGCTTGGCGACGATCTCGTTGTCGGCCATCGACTCATCGATGTATCGGTTGACGTTGCGCTTGTTGTGCGTCTCCGACGCGCTGACGAACAACGCGACCTCGTGGAATCGCTCCCGAACCTGCAAGGCGTTGTCCAGTCCGCGGCTGTTGGGGACCAGTACGGTCAACGAGATGTGCTCAGGGACGTCGATGCCGTTGAGTACCTCCACGGCATCGGACAGTTGTGGGATGACGTCGGGCCGCACGAAGCTGGCTACTTCGATGCGGTCCAGGCCCGTCTGCCCCAGTAGATTGATCAACCTGATCTTGTCGGCGGTGCTGATCACCTCCGGTTCGTTCTGGAATCCGTCGCGGGGACCGACCTCCCGGATACGCGCGGCCACAGGCAGTTTCGGGCTCATAGCTGATTGATCTCCTTCTCGAGTTGGTCCCGGAATTCCGGGGCTGCGACGGTGACGAGGCGCCGGGCCCGCTCACCGATGCTGCATCCGCGGAGGTGCGCCGCCCCGTGTTCGGTGACGACGACGTCGACGTCGGCGCGCGCGGTGGTCACGATGCCACCGTCCAGGCGGGGCTTGATCGTCGAACGTCCGCGAAAGGTGGAGCGCACCGCGATGATCGAACGCTTACCGGTCAGGGCGGCGGCGCGGGTGAAGTCCACCTGGCCACCGACCGCTCCGACATAGACACCGCCGCTGACCTCGGCGCCGACCTGTCCGGACAGGTCGACCTCGACGGCGAAGTTGATCGAGACCAGTGAGGCGAGCTGGGAGAGGATCTGCGGGGAGTGGGTGTAGCTGGTCGGCAGGAATCGGATCGGTAGCTCGGTGACGCGTTTGTAGAGTTCCGCCGAGCCCAGCGCGGTACCCACCACGATCAGACCGGCGTCGAGCTCCTTGCGCCCTCCGGTGGCCACCCCGTTGTCGACCAGCCGCATCAGGCCGTCGGTGATCATCCCGGTGTGGAAGCCCAGATCGCGGTGTCCGGCAAGGGAATCCAGCACCGCCGAACCCAGCGATCCCACGCCGAGCTGCACGGTGTCCCCGTCGTCGACCAGCTCTGCGATACGTTCCGCGATCCGACGGTCCACCTCGTCGGGATCGCGCGAGGGGTCTTCGGGCAGCGGGCGGTCGGTGCTGATGGTGGCGGTGAACCGGTCCAGCGGGATGGGGTCCGATCCGATGGTGGCCGGCATCTGCGCGTTGATCTCGGCGATCAGCACCGGTGTGTGCGGTACCGCGTCGGCGACGTAGTCGACCCCGACACCGAGCGAGCACCGGCCGTTCCGGTCGGGCGGTGACACCTGGACCAACCCCACGTCGCAGGGCAGATGATGCTCGGCGAACATCCTGGGCAGCGCCGAGTAGTGGCACGGCACCACCTCCAGGCGCCCGGTGCGGCTGAGCTCCCGAAGTTCCCCGAGACCGCCGTAGGACACCATCGACACCCGGTCGGGCATGGTGACGGCCAGTTGGTCGTTCCAGGACAGTCCGGTGAACGTGCGGATCGGTCCGATCCGGGCGTTCTGGGTGATCAGCGCGTCGACCAGGGGGCGGGGCTCGGCCGCGGCCTGTCCCCACCACACCCCGTCGCCACGCGAGAGGAACCTGGTGAAGTCGATCAAGTGGGGACTCGCTGCAGCAGTGTCCCGGTGCCCAGCCCGCCGCCGCAGCACATGGTGACCAGGCCCAGATCTGCCTCGCGCCGTTCGAGTTCGGCGACCAGGGTGGCGATCAGCCGGGCCCCGGTGGCCCCGACGGCGTGGCCGAGCGAGATCGCCCCGCCGTTGACGTTGACCCGGTCGGGGTCGGCCTTCAGCTCCCGCTGCCACGCCAGCACCACCGAGGAGAACGCCTCGTTCACCTCGAAGAGGTCGATGTCGTCGACGGTCAGGCCGTTGCGGTCCAGCAGTTTCCGGGTCGCCGGGATGGGCCCGGTCAACATGATGATCGGATCGACACCGACGGTGGTCTGGTCCACGATCCGGGCCCGTGTCTTCAGGCCGTACCGCTCCGCGGCGTCGGCCGAACACAGCAGCACCGCCGCGGCGCCGTCGGAGATCGGCGAGGAGCTTCCCGCGGTGATCCGGCCGTCCTCCTTGCGGAACGCCGGCTTCAACCCGGCCAGCGTCTCGGTGGTGGTGCCGGGCCGCACGCACTGGTCGCTGGTGCGCACCTCGCCGTCCAGTGTCATCGGCACCATCTCGGAGCCAAACCGGCCGTCGGCGATCGCCGCGGCAGCCAACTCGTGTGAGCGGGCGGCGAATTCGTCCATCTCCTGGCGCCCGATGCCCCAGCGGTCGGCGATCAGTTCGGCGCTTTCGCCTTGGTGGACGAAGCTGTAGAGCTCACGGAGTTCCGGGGGCCACGGGTCGCCGTAGAGCTCGCTGATCTTGGTGGGGGAGTCGATGGGGATGTGGCCCATGTGTTCCACACCGCCGGCGATCACGATGTCGTGAGTACCCGATGCGATGAGCGCGGTGGCCATTTCGACGGCGGTCTGTGCGGAGCCGCACCGACGGTCCAGCACGGTTGCCGGAACCTCCGGCGGGTAGCCCGCCTGCAGCCAGGCGTTGCGGCCGATATTGCGGGACTGCTCGCCGAATGGTGCGGTGCAGCCGATGACGAGGTCCTCGACCGCACCCGGGTCGATCCCCGTCCGGGTGATGAGGTCGGTGTAGCAGGCCGCGAGCATGGCGTTCGGGTGCACATCGCGAAACCACCCACGTTCGGGGTGGGACTTGCCGATCGGGATGCGCACCGCCTCGGCGATGAACACCGGCCGTCCGGCACGGGTGAAAGGACCGTCGATGTCGCGCGCCATGTCAGATCACCGTCCCGCCGTCGACCGGGAGCACCTGGCCGGTGATGTAGGACCCGGCGTCGGAGGCCAGGAACACGAAGCTGGGGGCGATCTCCTCCGGGGTTGCCCAGCGGCCCAACGGAATACGGGCGAGAGTCTTGGCGGCGAGCTTCTCATTGGACCTGATGTTCGCGGTCATGGCGGTCGCTGCGAGTGGGGCTATCGCGTTGACGGTGACGGAGTTGCGGGCCAGTTCGCGCGCCAGTGACTTGGTCAGCCCGATGATGCCGGCTTTGGCCGCACCATAGTTGACCTGCCCGATCGTGCCGGTCAGTCCGGCTGCCGAGGTGACGTTGATGATGCGTCCGGTCCCGTCGCTCGGCAACAGCGCCTGTGCGGCGTGGCTGCACAGGAAGCTGCCGACCAGGTGGATGTCGATGATGCGGCGGAAGGTTTCTTCGGTCTGGTCGGCCAGCATCGCCGGGGCGATCGCGCCGGCATTGTTGACCAGAACATGCAGGGTGTCCCCGGCCAGCGCCGCGGCTCGGGAGACTGCCTCCGCGCCGGCGGAGGCATCGCGGACGTCAAAGCCGAACGACTCGGCGCGTCCGCCGGCAGCGGTGATGGTGCCCGCCACCGCGGCGGCGGCGTCCTTGTCGATGTCGGAGACCAGAACAGCGGCCCCCGCCGCGGCGAAGGCCTGCGCGACGGCTGCGCCCACACCGCCGCCCGCTCCCGTCACCAATGCAGAACGTCCGTCCAATCGGAAGGCGGCCGCCAGTTGCGTCGGGGTCGTCATCAGTAGCTCCGGGGAAGGCCGAGGACGTGCGATCCGAGGAAGTTCAGGATCATTTCCTGGCTGATCGGTGCAATCCGGGTGAGGCGGGCCTCGCGGAAGTAGCGGGCCACGTGGTACTCCTCGGAATAGCCCATGCCACCGTGCGTCTGCAATGCCCGGTCGGCGGCGTCGAATCCAGCCTCGGCGCACAGGTACTTCGCCGTATTAGCCTCGCGCCCACACGGTTTCCCGTTGTCGTAGAGCCAGGTGGCTTTGCGCAGCATCAACTCCGCGGCATCGAGTTTGGCCAGTGAGTCGGCCAGCGGGAATTGGATGCCCTGGTTCATTCCGATCGGACGACCGAACACTTCGCGCTCATTGCCGTAACGGACGGCGGCGCGAAGCGCGGCGCGACCGATGCCGAGCGCTTCGGCCGCGATCAGGCATCGCTCGGGGTTGAGCCCGTCGAGGATGTACTTGAAACCTTCGCCTTCTTCACCGACGCGGTCTTCGACCGGAATCTCGAGGCCATCGATGAACAGCTCGTTGGAGCTCACCGCGTTGCGGCCCATCTTGGGGATCGGGCGCACGTCGACCTTGGTGCGATCCAGATCGGTGAGGAACAGGGTCAAGCCATCGGTCTTGCGGGGCGAGTCCTCGAATTTCGTTGTGCGAGTCAGCAGGAGGATCTTCTCCGACTCCATCGCCTTGGAGATCCACACCTTGCGTCCGTTGACGATGTAGCGGTCCCCGTCACGCTTGGCGAACGTGGTGATCCGGGTGGTGTCCAATCCCGCGCCGGGCTCGGTGACCCCGAAGCACACGTGCAGATCGCCGTTGACGATCCGAGGCAGGGTGCGGGCCTTGAGTTCTTCAGAGCCGTGCAGGATCACCGGATGCATGCCGAAGATCGACATGTGAATGGAGCTGGCGCCGTTCATTCCGGCGCCGGATGCGGCGACCTCCTCGAGCAGCAGGCATGCCTCGGTGATGCCGTAGCCGTGGCCGCCGTACTCCTCGGGTGTGGTGATACCCAGCCAGCCGCCATCGGCGAAGGCGTCGTAGAACTCCTGCGGAAACTCGTGGTTGTGATCCTTGGTCATCCAGTAGTGGTCATCGAACTTTCCGGCAAGTTCGGCCACGGCGGAACGGATGGTCTGCTGATCGTCGCTGAGCTCGAAGTCCACGGTGACTCTCCAGGTCGAGGTTGATGTTCGAATAATACTAATGGACAGACCAAATTGGAAGATGTGGCGATGGTCAGCCGGGGCTGGGAACGAGGGGGAGCAGCGCCGCGATGCGTTCGTTCCACGCCTCCGGGCTACCGAACAGGACGCGATCGAGCTTGGCTCGCTTGTAGAACAGCTGCAGGTCGTACTCCCAGGTATAGCCGATCGCGCCGTGGACGGTGAGCGCGGAGTCGGCGAGTTCGGCGCAATGCTGCGTCACCTGTGCCTTCGCCGCCGCAGCGTGCAGTTGTGCGTCATCGGCACCCTCCTGCAGTGAGGCACCCGCCAGAAGCGTTACCGAGTAGGACGATTCGACGGTCACCAACATCTGAGCGGCCGCGTGTTTCACAGCTTGAAACGCGGCGATAGGTCGGCCGAACTGTTTGCGCTGTTTGGCGTACTCCACCGTCATGTCGAGCATGCGCTCGGCGGCGCCCAGCGCGTCGGCCGCCACCAGGACGGCCGCGCGGTCGGCCAATCGATCCCAGACGCGGTCCCCGCAGTCAGTGTCGAGAGGGCGTGCCGGCGCGTCGTGGAACAGGACATCGGCGGCGCTGCGGGAGCGGTCCAGTACCGCTCGGGGGCGCACGTCCACGCCGATGGCTTCACGATCGACCACCAACAGCCGGTCGCCGTCGGGACTCTGGACCGGCACGATGAGCCGCGTGGCGTCGTCGGCGGCGAGCACGCACCGAACCTCGCCGGTCACGCTGCCGTTATGCCAACGCACCCCCGAACGGGAGGTGGGTATGCGGTCGGATCGCACAGCCGCAACGGTCAGTTCACCCGCTTCCTGTGCGGCGGTCGCGAGTTCCGGCTCGTTCTCCAGTGCCACATCAGCCACCGCCCGGGCCAGCCATCTCCCGGAAGGCGCTGCAGCGCGGCCTAACTCGCGCGCAGTAAGCAGTAACTCCAACAATCCGCCGCCCTGCCCGCCGCGTGACTCGTCGAACCCCACCCCGGCCCAGCCCTCCTGGGTGAGCGCGTCGTCGAAGCTGCGGTGGTCTCCTGAGTCGAGCCACGCGCGAAGATGTTCGGAGTCGGCTTTGCCGGCGAGCCAGTCGCGCAGTGATTCCGCGTACATGTGCTGCTCATCGGATAGTTCCCAGTGCATGGATGTCTCCGCAGGTGATCGTTGCTGTTAGGTGCTAAGGTCAGACCATTAGGTCGATGGAGGAGGCTCTTGATGGGTGAGAGCGCGGCAAGGTCGGCAATCACGCTCGGACCCGTCGACGTTCCCAAGGCGCCCGACGTGCTGGCACGTGAACTGCGCGAACGGATCCTCAGCGGGGAACTTCCCGAAGGCGCCGCGCTTCCGGCCGAACGTGAATTGGTCAAGCAGACCCAGATGAGCCGGGCCACGGTGCGCGAAGCGCTGCGGATTCTGGAAGTTCAGAACCTGGTTCGGGTCAAGGCCGGTCGTGCCGGCGGTGCCTTCGTTCAGCGCCCGAGTACGGCCTCGATGGCCAACACCGTGAGCATGCTGATCCGAGGCAGACAGATCAAGCTGGCTGATCTCATGGAGACGCGGGAGGCACTCGAGCCGTTCTGCGCCGAACTTGCGGCGGCCAAGCGGACCAGCGAGGACCTGGAAAGGCTGGATCGCGCCAATGAGGCGATCGCCGACCCGAACGCCGACCTGTCCCGGTTCCTGCTGGCCAACCTGGACTGGCACGTCGGCGTCGCGATCGCGAGTCACAACGAACTGTTGATCGGTTTCATGACAGGCCTCTCGCAGGCCATCTACGCCGGTACCGAGAACGCCTCGTTCGTCGACGAGTCGGTGCGGGACGTCACCACGCGGGCGCACAAGTCGATCACCCGGGCCATCCGCGAACGCGACGCCGAAGCCGCCGGACGACGGATGCGCAGACACGTGCACTCCTACGCCTCGGCTGCCCTGGAAGTCGATCAACGTGACTCCATCACCGTCGACGACTGATCAACGACTGCTTCCCGAATCCGGTCGATAGCCTCCGGGTTCTCCGCGCCCGACAGATCACCGGGATCGGTGCCCAGCGCCGCCGCGCGAATGGCGCGCCGCAGAATCTTGGCCGACCTCGTCTTGGGCAGGGCATCAACGCGCCATACCTTCGACGGCGCGAACGGCTTGCCGAGTTCCTTGCCGACAATCTCCCTGAGTTCCCGCGAGACCGTCTCCTCGTCGACCGAGGCCGGATCCCGGGCCACCCAGAACGCCCACACGGCTTCACCTTTGACCGAGTCGGGTACACCTACTGCCGCGGACTCGCTCACCGCCGAATGTGTCGACAGGGCTGCCTCCACTTCAGCCGGTGCCAGCCGCTTGCCCGCGACGTTCATGACGTCGTCGGATCTGCCGAGGATGAACCACTGGCCGCCGTCGTCGACCATGGCGAAGTCCCCGTGGGTCCACATGCCGGGGAAGCGCGACCAATAGGCCTCCAGGTAACGCTGATCGTCCTTCCACACCCCGCGCGTCATCGACGGCCACGGCTGGCGGCACACCAGCTCACCCACCTGGCCGCGCACCGAGTCACCGCGGTCGTCGACGACGTCGACGTCCATGCCGAGTGAGGGCCCGCCCAGCGAACAGCTGTGAATGGGCTCGACCGGGTACGGCGCCAGAAACGAGCCGCCGACTTCGGTGCCGCCCGAGAAGTTGATCACCGGAACCCGGCTGTCGAAGACATCGCGGGCCAGCCAGTCGTAGGAATCCGGATCCCATGGCTCTCCGGTCGATCCGAGCACGTGGACCGAGGACAGGTCGCGGGCGCGAATCTGAGTGAGATCCGATCCTTTGAGCGTCCGGATCAGCGTCGGCGACACACCGAGCATGGAGATTCGATGCCGCTCAACGAGATCCCACAGTCGATAGTTGTCCGGAACGTCGGGAGAGCCTTCATAGAGGACCAGCGCCGCACCGTTGGCATGGGTGCCGATGATCGACAGAGGTCCCATGATCCAGCCCATGTCGGTGATCCAGCAGAACACCCCATCGCTGGTCATATCGAAGGAGTAGGCGACCTCGCTCGCGGTCTTGACCAAGAACCCGGCGTGGGTGTGCACGGCGCCCTTGGGCCGACCCGTGGTCCCGGAGGTGTACCCCAGCATGAGCGGATGCATGGCGGGGACACGCTCGGTGACGAGGTCGGCCGGCGCGCCGGTGAGCTCAGACCAGCGCGTGACGGCAATGGGGGAGTCGATATCGGCTGCGTCGCCCACGTTCTCGATCACGACGAGGTGCTCGACGTGCCCAGCGTCCGCGAGGGCCGTGGCCAGCTGCGGCAGCATCGCGACGGTCCGTCCGCGCCGAACGGTTCCGTCAGCCACCACCACCGCTTTGACGTCGGCATCGATAAGCCTCGAGGCGATCGCCGCGGCAGCAAAGCCGGAGAACAGCGGAACCAGAACCGCACCCAGGGCTGCCACGGCGTACACCGCCACCACCGCCTCCGGGATCATCGGGAGATAGAGCCCCACGGCGTCACCGCGACCGATGCCGAGCCGCCGCAGACCGGCCGCCGCGCGGGCGACCTGCTCGGCGAGTTCGGCATAGGTCAGGGTCTGCACCGACCCGTCTTCGGCCTCATGCCGCACGGCGATGCGATCCGGTCCGGCGTCTCGCCAGCGGCGCAGGCAGGTCTCGACCACGTTGAGTTCGGCTCCGACGAACCAGTCCGGGTGCTCGATGCCGCGGCTGAGGTCCAGTACTTCGGTATGTGGCGTGGCGAACTGGATGCCGAGATCCTCCAATACGGCATTCCAGTACCAGGCGGGGTCGGCTACCGAGCGTTCTCTCAACTCGGTGATGTCCCGCAGGCCATATTTGTGGGCCAGTCGGGTGACGTTGGCGTGGTCGATGTACTCCGGTGTGGGCTTCCAGACGTAGTCACTCATGTCCATCACTCCCTGGGCATGCCGAGAATGCGCTCGGCGACGATGTTGCGCTGGATGAAGGTGGAACCGCCCGCGATCGCGGTGCCGCGTCCCTGGTTGGCCAGCCGGAGCCAGCGCTCGGCGGTGGCGTCCGCTGCGGTGGAGTCCTTGTCCGGCAACGAGAATTGGCCGTCCAGCTCCGACAGTGACAGACCGAAATCGGCGATGTCCTCCACCAGTGGGCAGAAGAAGAGTTTCCCGATCGAGGTCACCGGTCCCGGAGGTTCTCCGCTCGCTGCGCCGCTGATCACCCGCTGGCTGATCGAGTAGTGCGTCAGCGCACGCCCGTAGAGGTCCGCGATGCGCTGCCGGATCAACGGGTCGGTGCCCAGCGGGCGGCCGTCGTCACCGGTGAGCGCGGCGATCTCGCCGATCAGATCCTGGACGGCGCCGGTGGTGTTGACCCGCCCGGTGGCGATGGCAACCCGCTCGAAGGCCAGCGTTCCCATGGCCACCCGCCATCCGTCATCGACTGCGCCGACGACGTCGGAATCCGGGATGAAGACGTCGTCGAGGAACACCTCGTTGAACTCCGCTTCGCCGAGCATGTGCTCGAGGGGGCGGACGCGCACTCCGGGAGCCGCCATGTCGAGCAGAAAGTAGGTGATTCCGCGGTGTCGAGGACCACCGCCGGTGCGGGCCAACAGTATTGCGTGGGCGGCCAGTTGAGCACGGCTGGTCCAGATCTTCTGGCCGGTGATCTTCCAACCGCCGTCGACTTTGACCGCCGCCGTCCGCAGCGACGCCAGGTCGGACCCGGATTCCGGTTCGGAGAACAACTGGCACCAGATGTGTTCCCCGGTCAGGATTGGTCGCAGGTAGCGCTGCTGTTGGTCAGCTGTGCCGAAGGCGATGATCGTCGGACCACCGAAATCCTCGCCGATGATGTTCAACCGCTCTGGTGCGCCGGCGCGGTCCATCTCCTCGGTGAAGACCGCTTTGATCTTCGCGTCGGCACCACCGCCGCCGAATTCGGTGGGCCAGGACAAACCGGCGTAGCCGGCATCAAACAGCAGGCGCTGCCAGCGTCCCCAGTAGTCGCGCTTGTCCTCGAGTCGATGTGGTTCGGGTCCGCCGAGCAGTGGCAGCGTGTCGGCCAGCCAAGCGCGGATCCGCTGGCGAAAGTCGGCTTCAGCGGGACTGTCCTTGAGTTCCATTCCGGTGCTTCTACTTTCCAGCCTCGGTGATCTTGGCGGCCTGTTCGCGCAGCTGGTGCTTCTGTACCTTGCCGGTTGCGGTCATGGGCAGGCTCTCGACGCTGATCACCCGCTCGGGCGTCTTCTGGATCGCGACCCCGTGCCCGGTGAGGTAGGCCCGCAATTCCTCGACCGACGGCTCGGAGTGGCCTGATCGGGCGACGACGAAGACTGCCACCCTCTCTCCCAGTCGGTCGTCGGGGTATCCCACAACGGCCGAGTCACTCAGCGCTGGGTGCGCCACGAGGTGCTCCTCGAGTTCTCGGGCGCTGATGTTCATGCCGCCCCGAATGATGATGTCCTTGAGTCGTCCGGTGACTCGGACGAAGCCGTCCGCGTCCATGACGCCAAGATCGCCGGACCGCGAGAATCCACTAGGGGTGAACAGGGCGGCGGTTTCCTCCGGGTTGCCCAGGTAGCCGATCATGTGCGACGGCCCGCGGTAGGCGATGTCCCCTTCGGAGCCGCGGGGAACCTCGCGGCCCTCTTCGTCGACGATGGCAACCGTGTGTCCGTCCATCGCGGAGCCGTCGGAGTTCAGCGCCCGACTGGTGTCGTCGGTAATCGTGCAGGTTGTGGTCATGAGGTTTTCGCTGCGGCCGTACAGGCTCAGGACCTTGAGGTGGGGGAGCGTGTCATGGGCGCGCTCGACGACGGCACGGGGTATCGGTGCGCCGGCACACACCCACAGGCGAAGGCTGGACAGGTCGTCGCGTTCCGGGTCGAACGCCTCCAGCAGCATCTGCAGGAAGGTGGTTGCGGTGACGGCCTGGGTGCAGCCGAATCTGGCGATTTCGGCCGCACCGCGAACCGGCTCCCACTCGGCCATCACGTGGGTGGCCGCACCGTTGAGCAACGGCACCAGCACGCTGGTCACCAGGCCGGTGGTGTGGGTGATCGGCGAAGGGCCGAACTGCACGTCGGCCTCGGTGTAGCCGAATGCCTTGGTGAGGCTGCGTGCTCCGGAGCAGTAGGTGTTGAAGGTGTGAACACAGCCCTTCGGCCGGGAGGTGGTGCCGGAGGTGTAGACGATGAGGAACGGGTCGTCGGCGCTCGGTTGGGGCGGCAGATCGGACTCGGCCGGCACCGTCTCAGCGCGTACACCGTCCAAAGTGCTAACACCACTTCCCGTTTCACCGGCAGTCGCCAACGCGGCGGCATCCGGACGGGCTACCACGATTTCCAACTCGGGATGCTCGGTACGCACATCGCGGTACATGCCGAGGTAGTCGAAGCCTTTGAACATCGACGGAGCGATCACCGCGCGTGCTTCGGCGTGGCCGACGACATAGCCGGCCTCGTCGCGGCGGTAGATCGGCATGATCGGCACGGTGATGATCCCGAGCCGTGACAGAGCGGCCACCACTTCGATGAACTCCACCCAGTTGGGCAGCTGCACCGCGACGGTGTCGCCGGCCCGCCAGCCTCGGGCGTGGAATCCGGCCGCCAGTCGCAGCGCGGAGTCGTGCAATTCCCGGTAGGTGAGCGAGCGTTCCCCGTCGGTGGCGAACACCTTGTCCGGGCGAGTGTCCGCTTGCAGTGACAGCAAGTCGAACATGGTTTCGTCGCTCCACAGGCCCGCGTCCCGATAGGCGCGGATCTCGTCGGGTGTGTAGCGATCGGTGTGCTTACCAGGCTTCATCGCTGGTCATCCCTTCGGTGAATGGCGAAACCTTATTATGGTCAGACCAAAAAGGCAAGAGGCGACCTAGGCATTGCGCCAGACGGGGGCACGCTTCTCCTTGAACGCGCGCACCCCCTCGGTCAGGTCCTCGGTGGTGAAGGCCAGAGCAAGCTGGGCCTGCAGGTAGTCCAGCGCTGCGTCCAGTGGCAGATCCCGGGTTGCGGCGAGTGCCTTCTTACCCAGCCCGAGCAGCAGTGGCGACTTCGACGCGATCGTGGCGACCCAGTCGCGTACCGCGTCATCGAACTGCTCGTCGGGCACAACGCGGTTCACCAGACCAACGTCGAGTGCCTCGTCCGCCGACAACAGTCGGCCGGTCATCATCAGCTCGTTGGCGGCCAGTCGCCCGGTCGCCCGGAAGATGAGGGCGGAGATCATGAACGGAAATGCGCCGATGTTGATCTCGGGGCAGCCCAGCCGGACCGATTGTTTGGCGATCACCAGATCGCAGGCCAACGCAATCCCGAGGGCCCCGGCGAGGACGTCACCGTTAGCGGCACAGACCACGGGCTTGTTGATTGCGGTGAGGGTTCGGTACAAGTCCGGAAAGCGGTTCAGGCCGGCGTATTTGGTGATGGTCGGACGGGTGTCGGCGAACGCGTCGAGATTTCCGCCGGAGGAGAACACCTTGTCGTGTGATGATGTCAGGACGATCACCCGGACATGGGGGTCCGCCGCCGCGCGGTCGAGCCCTTCCATCAGCTGGTCGAGCAGGGCGTCGGACAACGCGTTGCGCCGCTGTGGGTCATCCAGGATCAGGTAGGCGGCCAGCGGCGCGTCCGGTTCCGGACCCGTGCGGCGCGGGTCGTAAGCGACGAGCTGGGTCATGCGATCTCCAATACGGTCTTTCCGAATCCTCTGGTGGTCTCGAGGTGGGTATGGGCCTCGGCTGCTTCGTCGAGGGGGAAGGCTCGGTCGATGACCGGCGGGGGTACCCGATGCTCGGCGAGAAGGGCCAGCAGCCCGGCGAAGTCGCGGACGTTGCCCATCGTCGTGCCGAGCAGGTCGTACTGGCCGAAGTAGAACGCGCGCACATCCATCGGCGCTGTCTCGGCGGCGTTGGCACCCAGCACCACCAGCCGACCGCCGGGCCGAAGTGCCCGAACGGATTCCGGCCAGCGTCCCACCGGGTCGAGGACAAGATCGAAGCCGCCGCCCGAGGGCGACATCTGCCGAGCCTGCTCCGGCCAGTCCGGGTCGGTGTGCAGCACTCCGCCGGTAGCACCCTCGCAGACCGCGGCGGTGATCTTGTCGGCCGATGACGAGGTGACCGTGATCGAGGCACCGCTGTGTGAGGCCAATTGCACTGCCATGGTGGCGATTCCGCCGCCGGCACCCACCACCAGCATCGACTCGCCGGCCCGCAGCCGGCCCCGGCTGAACAAGGCGCGGTAGGTGGTCAGGCCGACAAGTGGCAGGGCTGCCGCCTGCGCCCAGCTGAATCCTGCCGGTTTGGGAGCCAGGCATTCTGCCGGCACGCTCACCAGTTCGGCGTAGGTACCCGGGACATGGTCGCCGAGAATTTCCCACCCCGGTGCCGGAGCCTCGTCGCGCTGACCCCAGTGCAGGGACGGGACGATCACCACGTCGTCACCGGTATCCCGACGTACCCCGGCTCCGTCGGCGCCGATGACGTGGGGCAAGGGGGAGCGGTAGCGACCCTGGCGGACCAGGACGTCGTGCCAATTCAGCGCCGCGGCCTTGAGCTCGACGGTCACCCAGCCCGGTTGGTCGGGTGGGTCGGGGAACGAACCGGGCCTCAGAACTGCCGGGTCGCCGAACTCGTGGAGGACGACAGCGTGCACGTCGGGCGGTCAGACCAGGCCGAGTTGAGTGAGCAGGGTTCCGACGTTCCAGTAGGCATGCACCGACACCGCACGGCCGGCATCGTCAACCTTCCACACGTCCATACCGGTGACATCGAACGCTCGGCCGGTGGGTGGTACTCCGGGCGGGAAACCCTCCCCGGTGTGAGTGCCGGTCATCCGCCACTCTTGGGTGACCTTGTTGTTGGCGACGTCGATGAGCGGCTCGCCAATCGCATGGAAGGCCATGTCGGGGAACCCGCTCCACGCCGCGGTGAAGAACCCGGCGGCGCCGTCGCGATCGGTAAGGGGTTCGGGCAGCGACGGGTCCTGCCACTCGACGTTCTCGGCGATCACGTCAAGAGCGCTGGCAAGGTCACGCTGGCTCCAGGCGGCAAAGTAGCGGGCGGGGTAGCCGAGGAGGTCGGCCGGGTCGGCGCTCATCGGGGCCACGCTAGTTGTGCCTCCGATGTGCCTGCGTCTCCCTTATGAGGGTTTTTCAGTCACCTCCAGGGGGGCGAGGTGCAGTTATGACCGCTCAATCCGCTTCGAGCGTGGCCGTGAGAACCCTGGTGATGCTCTGCGCGGCGATGCGGACTGCAGGACCGATACGGCGGATGTCGACCGTGTCGGCCCGTCCCGACGCTGAGATGGCGGCGATCGGTGTTCCGTCATGTCGGCGTATAGCGCTGGCGACGCACGCGACCCCGGACGCGGACTCCTCGTGTTCGTAGGCGATGCCGCGGGCGGCGATCCCGATCAGCTGGCGCCGAAACGCATCTGCGGCGGTGATCGTCCTGGGGCCGACGCGGGTCAGGCCCGCGGTGATCACGGCGTCGGTCGCGTCACCACCTGATCCGGCGAGCAGCGCCTTGCCGACCCCGGTCGCATGGGCGGGCAGGCGTCCACCGACCACGGACGGCAACCGTGGGGCGTTGCGTCCGCGCAGAACCTCGATGTACACCACGTCGGTGCCGTCCAGGATGGCCAGATGGATCGTCTGGCGGGTGGCCTCCCGCAGATCAGCCATGAGTGGCAGAGCGACGTTGCGTACGGAACTCCTGGCAGACGCCTGCTGCCCCAGTTCGAACAGTCGCACGCCGAGAACGACGCCGTCACCACTGCGTTCGAGAAATCCGACTTCCTCCAGATCCTTGATCAACCGGAATACGGCCGTTTTCGGAATTGCGGTGCGCCTGGACAATTCGCTGATGCCGAGGCTTCGGTCACCGGTTTCGAAGGCCGCCAGCAACGCCGAAATGCGGTGCACCCTGGACACTGGCATGAAGGATCCTTCCGCTCGTAACGGGCCTCAGCCCATGCTGGCGCCGCCATTGACGTAGATGGTCTGGCCGGTGATGAACCTGCTGTCGTCACCGGCCAGGAATGCCACGGTGGCGGCCACTTCAGCCGGAACTCCCGGGCGGCCCATGGGAACGATCTCGGTGCCCTGTTCGACGACTTGCCGCAGCCGCGGCGGCGCTTCACCGGACGCGAACAGGGCCGCCAGTTCGGGAGTGAGGACGTAGCACGGTGCCACAGTGTTGGTGGTGATGCCCGAGTCGGCGAACTCCCGGGCGAGGCCGGTCATCATGGCGTGCACTCCGCCCTTGGCAGCGTTGTACATGGCATGGTCCATCAGACCGGTGCGCACCGAGTCGGCGCCGATGTTGATGATCCGGCCGTGGCCGCGGGAGACCATGTGCGGCAGGACCGCTCGAATACACCTGATGGTGGTCCAGAGATTGTTGTCGATGGTGGCCTGCAGCGTCTCCTCGGTATGTTCCAGGGTCGGCTTGATCACGCCGCCGCCGGCGTTGTTGACCAGAACGTCGACATGGCCGAGCGCCTGGATTGCCGCGGCAAGGAGATCATCGGCCACACCGGGTCTGTGAAGTTCGCCGATGAAGCCACCGGTGACGGCAAGTGACGTCACCCGATCGAGGTCCTCCTGCGATCGGGTGGCGATGAAGACCCGTGCCCCGTCGGCGATCAGTTGACTGGTGATACCGAGCCCGATTCCGGAGGCAGCCCCGGTGACGATCGCGGTCCGACCGTCGAGTGCACCGGTCACAAGATGATCGCCACGTCGGCGACCTGGCGCAGATCGGTCATGTCCAACTCGACTCGCTTGTAGGCGATTCGGAAGCTGCCGTCGACCGGTCGCAACCGGTAGCGGTATCGGCCCACATAGGCGCTCGACTTCCCGCCCCTGAATCGCCACACGGTGAACGAGGCGGTCACGGTGATCTCCCCGTCTTGCAGACCGGCCGGCTCGACGCGCACATTGAAGACCTGGTGGTTACTGCGCGAGTGCGGGTATTCGCGGTGCGCCCTGCGATTGTTCAGGCGCTCCACCCTCGCCTGCATGCGGCGGTGGTCGTCGTCGATGAGCAGGAGGTCACGCTCCGGGTCGGCGTCCAGTTTGTCATTGCAGGGCACCTCGTATTTGGCGTCCGGGGTGTACAGATCCAGCCAGCCGTCGAGGTTCCAGGCGTCCAGCAGAGACGCCTCGTGGTAGAGGAAATCCTCTATCTCAGAACGGGTTACGGCGACGATGGTCATCGAGGACCGCCCAGGGCCGCGGCATCACCCATCTGTTGCTGCCATCGCCGCCAGTATTCCCGCATCTGTTCCTCGTCGTTGGCCATCGGTCCGCGCCCCATGCCGCGGGAGATGTCATTCCACTCGCAGCCGCCACTGGAGAAGCCCAGCTGGCAGGATTCGAGTGCCTCGATGTCGTCCGGGGTCGCAAAGCCGCCGGGTCCGAGAAAGGTCAGGAAGCTGTCGAGGCGGCGGTTGCGCAGGCTCGGTGTCTCGTTGGTGGGAGCCAACTCCCAGGCCGTGACGTCGACCCGGTTGGGTGCGGGCGAGAACATCGTGCGGACCGTCACGGCCATGATGTCGTTGATGATGAGGTTCGGATAGATGATCAGGTTGCGGTTCACCTCGCACATCTTGTGGGCCCGCTCCTCGCCGTAGCGGTCGATCAATTCGGCACGGATCCGGTCGATCTCGACCTTCGCCTGCTCGCCGAACAGCGGTTCCCACTTGGCGACGGGCCGACCCCACGGGGACGAGTACTCGATGACGGCGTGGCCGTTTCCGAGTGTCACGGCCTCGCCGATCACCCCGCCCTGCAGATCGGTGCCCAGCGACACCAGGTACTTGAAGTAGGTGTCGTGGGTGGATGCTGCGTGGTAGCCGTCGGCACTGTTCTCGACGAGCAGCTTGTAGTTGGCGTCGAAGCTGTATTCATTGGTGCCCTTGATGATTTCGACGGAGCCCCCGCAACCGTCGACCACCAGGTCGATGTACTCCGCCGCGCCCGCCAGCCATGTTGGCAGGTCGACGATGTCGCGGTCGTAGCTGGTGAACACGAAGCCGCGGTAGGACTCGACGCGGGCGACCTTCACAAGTCCGAGTTCGTCGAAGTTCAGGCCGTTGGAGTAGCCCTCCCGGTCAGGCACGCCTTTGAGCGTGCCCTCGCTGTCGAACGTCCAGGCATGGTAGAAGCACTGAAACACCTTGGAGTTGCCGGAGTCCTGTCGACATACCAGCGCGCCGCGGTGCGTACAGGAATTGTGAAACACGTTCACGTTGCCACTCTTGACGCCGCGAACCATGAAGATCGGCCGTCCGGCGACATTGCGGCGGACGAAGTCGCCGGGCCCGGGGATCTCCGACTCGTGGCCCACATAGAGCCAGGAGTGTCCGAAAACCCGCTCCACCTCGGCGCGATGCACCTCTTCGGACGTCATCGCGGAACGATGTACCCGGAACGTGTTGCGGTCCTGGTCATCGACGACCAATGGTTGGCCGGCCGCAGGTGTGGCCGACTCTGTCGTCCAGTCTTCGACGGTGCTCATGAGCCCTCCACATAGTTTGCGACCAGCGCGGAGAACTCGTCGGCGCGCTCGATCTGGGTCCAGTGTCCGCATCGGCTGAACACGTGTAGGTCGGCGTTGGGCAATAGGTCGAGCATGGTCACCGAGACTGCCAGCGGCACGACCTTGTCCTCTCGTCCATGGATGAGCAGAGTGGGAGTCGCGATGGCTCGCACCTCGTCGGCAGTGATTGCCAACTCCGAGCCTTTGTGCCTGGGATCGAAGAACATTGACCGATAGGCTTCGTAGGCGCCGTCGGCAACGCTGGCCTCGTAGCGGATCGCCACGAGGTCCTCGGTGATCAGGTCGGGGTTCACCGCGAAGAAGGTTTTCAGTAGATGGCGCATGGCCTCGTGCGAGGGTTGGTAGGCGCGCAGTGCGGCAAGCCCCTCGGTCGGTGTCATCCCGACACCGGGGGAGCCCATCAGGACCATCCGGCTGATCCGCTCCGGGCTGTCGGTGGCCATCTGCAGGGCGATCCGCCCGCCGAGGGAGTTGCCGACGATCGCCGTCCGGTCGATTCCTTTGGCGTCCAGGAATGCCCACACGTGGTCGGTCCAGGTCCGCAGCGAGTAGATGACGTCGTCGGGACGCTCGGTGGCGCCGAACCCGACGATGTCCGGGGCCAGCACGTGGAAGCGTTTCGCGAGGTGCCCGATGTTGAGCTGCCAGTTCGCGGTCGCCGAGACTCCCGGACCGGATCCGTGCAGCATCAGCACCGGCTCCCCGGCTCCCGCCTCGAGATAGGCGGTGTCAATGCCACCGGCGTCGATGGTGTGTGACTGTGTCAGCGTCGAGGTCACTGAGTGCCGCCTTCCTGGTAGATCGCAAAGCACTTGTTGGAGTTGAAGACATCGGTGACGACCATGTCCGACCAGGCGAGCTCGAGTCCGAGTTCGGCGGCGGCGCCCGTCATGCAGAACCAATTCAGAAGCTCCTGCTGGCCGGAATCGAGCAGGTCCGTGGTCGGGGTTGCCTGCCAGGCGTCCCAATCGGCGTCGGTCAGCAGCCCGTAGAGCCTCAGATCGGATTCCGTATCCGGGGTCAGATGCCAGGTCTTGTCGACGAGGAATGCATGCGACCAGCTCGAGGAGGCCACCAGGGCGACCCGGAGGTCGGTTCCGGCGAACGCCTGCGCCACGGCGCGACCGAGTGCGAAGCAACGCGCCGGTGAGGGGCCGAGCGGGTCGAGACGTTCACCGCGGGATTGAGCGAAGGTGACCAAGCCGCCGCGGCGGGCGATCACGTGCGGGCCGTAGCAGTTCACCGTGATCGGCAAGAGCGGATAGGGGAAGGCCGAGCCGGCGTTGGCGTAGTCGAGGAACAGCTGGGTGTTGACGATTGCGTGCGGAAAGGCCGAGTTCTCCCGCTTGCGATAGGAGTACGCCATGTCGAACCCGCGCTCGATGAGTTCATTGGTCAGCCACCGACCTTCGTCGGCGCTGCCGTGCACCGTGATGGTGGTGTCATCGGGCAGGCTCCAGGCGTTGGGGCTGCCCCGTTCGGTCATCAGCTCGAACGGTTCGACCTCCAGATCGTCGTAGGCCAGGACGCAGAACGGCGGGACCACCTCCTCGCGGAAGTTCTCGTACTGGTCGTCCCCCCAGACCACCACCACATCGGGCTCGAAGTCGTCGAGTGCCGCGCGGCAGCGAGCAAGGTTGTCAACCAGTACTTTTCGATGCTGGGCTGCCGCGGCGACACCCTTGTCGGCACCCCACTCGTGTTGCATCAGCCCGGGCCAGTTCGACGGGTCCTTGTTGGCCTCGGGAATGTCGGGATCGGTGAGGGTCCAGCGCAACAGGCTGGCCATGTGCTCATCCGTGCCGGCCAGCAGGGGATAGTGCGTCAGGCCCAGTCCGAGGAAGTGCGCCATAGATGTTCTCCAGATTCCTTCTTGCGATGTGGTGTCTCAGGCCGGCAGGCAGGTCGGCGACGATGTGGTCGATAGGTTCGGGTACGGCGGGGAAGGGGTAGTCGGACCCGAACACCACGTGATCAGCGCCCACCAACTCCACCGCCGCCTGCAGTGCGGTCTGGTTGTAGGTCAGCGAGTCACACCACAGAGAGGTGGCCAGTCGGCTCGGGAGATCCTCGGAATCCGTTGCCATTCCGCCGATCTGGGCGCCCTTGTCCAGTCTGCCGATGATCGCGGGAAGCGCGCCGGCTCCGTGCGCCAGGCACAGCCGGACACCGGGCCGGCGGGCCAAGGCCCCGCTGGTCAGAAGTGCCGCCGCAGCGGTGGCCGTCTCGATCGGCATGCCGGCCCCGAACCCCATCGCCAGCCCCGCCATTCGTGCGGGCAGGTCCTCGTCGCGGGGGTGGACCAACACCAGTGCGCCCAATTCGCCGGCGACGGCGAAGAACCGGTCGAACTGTTCCTCGGCGAGTTCCTGGCCACGCACCTGGGTCGCGATCTCCACTCCGAGGAACCCGGGGCGGCTCATGCAGCGCCGCAGTTCGGCGATCGCGAGGTCCGTGTCCTGCAGTGCCACCGCGCCCAGCGCGGCGAACCGGGTCGGATGGTCGGCGATCATCCGCGCGAAGAAGTCGTTCTGCGCGGCAGCCAGTTCCGCCGCCCCGGCGGGGTCGGCGTCATAACAGAAGGTCACCGGGATCGGCGAAAGCACCTGCAGTGCAACACCATCGCGGTCCATATCTGCCAGGCGGGCATCCGCTGACCAGCAGCGGTGGTCGATTCGGCGGTATCGCCGGGCACCGTAGTTCAGCCACGCGGCGGTATGGCCAGTGCGCTCCACGCTCGGCCAGTGGTCGGCGGGATAGCGCCGGACCAGCTCAGGGAGATCCGGATCGATGGCGTGGGTGTGCACGTCGATCAGGCCAGTCGGTGCGCGAGACGTAATGGCGGCCTCCGGGGGCGGTGGAGCGGTCGAGAAGGAGCCTACGCAATTATGCAGTCATAATTCAAGATGTTTATGCAGAATGTTGTGGATCACATCCTGGCAGTGGTAGGAGTTACGGCATGAAGGCAGCTTCGGGGCACCCCAGAACGCAACGGGCGTCGGGGTTCTGGCGGGTACAGCCGCTGTCAGGGGTGCTGCGGCGTGTGTGGGGTTCGCTCGGGATCGTCGGCCCGGATCAGGTCACGATCGTGGCGGTTGATGGCGTCGACGAACGCCGCCTGATCATGGACCGCGATGGCGGCGACGATGTCGTCGTGGACGACGAGGCTGTCGGCGAGCATCTGCTCATGGTCGGTCACGAACGTCACACGGCTCAGCACCGCCTTGATGCTGGTGATCACGAGCTGGTGCATGCCCTCCAGAACCGGGATGTGCGCGGCGGCTGCGACGGTCGCATGGAAGTTCAGCACTGCGTCGAAGAACTCACGTGCTTCGCGGCTGGCTCGCATCTGCACCATCGCCTCGCGCATCGCCGCGATGTCCTCGCTGGTCGCTCGCTCGAAGGCGGCCTTGGTGAGTCCGAACTCCAGATAGAGACGCGCCTCGAACAGGTCGAGGGGATGAGGGTTGGACGGCTGGAACCACAGGTCCAGCGCACCGGTCCGGACCTGTGGCGGGGTATTGGCAACGGTGATGCCGCCGCCGGGTCCCGGGCGCACCGATACCAGGTCACGGTCCCGCAGGATTCGCAAGGTTTCGTTCATCACGGTCGGGCTAATGCCGAACCGGTCCATCAACTCCGCGCGCCGACCGAGGTGGGCCCCCACCGGAAGGCGCTCGGACATGATCTTGTGTTCGAGGTCGGCGGCCACCACCTCGGCCCGCGACGAGCGCGCCGCCGGTTCACGGCGTGCCATCCATGGCCTCCTTCAGCGGGAACGATCCCGAATACCGAGATAGTAACTTCCAGGAGGCGGCGATGACTGAAGCCAGAACGGCAAGCCGGGTTTACCGTGCAGCCCGCGATCACCTGATCGCCCATCGCGAGGACTATGAAGCTGCAGCCTCAGGGTTCCAGTGGCCGGACGTGGGCACTCAGTTCAACTGGGCAATCGACTGGTTCGACCACATCGCGCGGGGCAACCCGCGAACGGCGCTACGTATCGTCGGTGACGACGGTTCCGACGAGTCCTACTCCTTCGACGACATGGCCCATCGCTCAGATCGTGTCGCCCGGTGGCTCGCCGACGGCGGCGTCGAACCCGGTGACCGCGTGATGCTGATGCTCGGCAATCAGGTCGAATTGTGGGAGTCGATGCTGGCCGTCATGAAGCTCGGCGCGGTCATCCTGCCGGCCACGACCGCGCTGGGTCCGAAGGACTTGGCCGATCGGCTCTCGCGGGGCGCAGTGTCACACGTGATCACCAACGCCGAGGAGACCGAGAAGTTCGCTGCCATCGCGGGCGGCTACGGCCGAATCTCGGTCGGAGACGCGCAAGCACCGTGGCGGCGGTACCGCGATTCTGACGCCCTTGACGCGGCCGCACCCTTGCGCACGACGACGGCGCCGGATGACCCCATGCTCGTCTACTTCACCTCGGGCACGACGAGTCACCCCAAACTGGTCGAGCACACCCACCGGTCCTATCCCGTCGGGCATCTGTCCACCATGTACTTCATCGGGCTGCGGCCGGGTGACGTTCACCTCAACATCAGTTCGCCTGGTTGGGCCAAACACGCGTGGAGCTCGTTCTTTGCGCCGTGGATCGCCGAGTCCACGATCGTGGCCTACAACTACGCGAGGTTCAACGCCGCACGATTCTTGGAGATGCTGCAGCACGTCGCCGTGACATCGCTGTGTGCGCCACCGACGGTGTGGCGCATGCTGATTCAGGCTCACCTGGGAGAGCGGCCGCCTGCGCTGAGGGAAGCCATGGGCGCTGGTGAGCCGCTCAATCCCGAGGTGATCGCCCAGGTCCGTAACAGCTGGGGCCTGACCATCCGCGACGGCTTCGGCCAGACCGAGACCACTGCGCTGATCGGTAACACCCCGGGCAGCCCGGTGAAACCCGGTTCGATGGGCCGGCCACTTCCGGGCATCCCGGTCGTGATCGTGGACCCGATCACCGGCGAGGCGGCCGATGAAGGTGAGATCTGCCTGAACCTGACGACCAGACCGGTCAACCTGATGACCGGGTACCTCGGTGACCCCGAGCGTAACGATGCAGTCATGGCTGGCGGCCGCTACCACACCGGCGACGTCGCGAGCCGGGACGCGGATGGCTACATCACTTACATCGGACGCACCGACGACGTCTTCAAGGCCTCGGACTACAAGATCTCGCCGTTCGAACTCGAGAGCGTCCTCATTGAACACCCGGCGGTCGCGGAGGCCGCAGTCGTGCCCGCGCCCGATGACCTCCGACTGGCGGTGCCCAAGGCCTATATCAGCCTCGCGTCGGGCTGGTCGCCGGACCGAGCCACCGCAGATGCCATCTTCGCCCACGCACACGACAACCTGGCGCCCTATCAACGCATCCGGCGCATCGAGTTCACCGACGAGTTGCCAAAGACCATTTCCGGGAAGATCCGCCGTGTCGAACTGCGCAATCGGGAAAGCGCGGCCGACCGGCTTCCTGACGAGTTCAGGGAGAGCTGAACGGGCTCCAATATGCCTCGACAGGGGGACGAAGTCTCTATCTGTAGGGGCGCGACGAGAGCCCGCGAATCGAGCAATGTTGCGGTAACGGCGGTGGTCTCTTGATGACTGTCAGCTTTGGTATTATGGTATGACCAAAGACAATGCTTTACATCGACCCCGGGCGGCTTGCCGGCTTTTCCAATATGCCTCGACAGGGGGACGAAGTCTCTATCTGTAGGGGCGCGACGAGAGCCCGCGAATCGAGCAATGTTGCGGTAACGGCGGTGGTCTCTTGATGACTGTCAGCTTTGGTATTATGGTATGACCAAAGACAATGCTTTACATCGACCCCGGGCGGCTGGCCGGCTTTCAAAGACGAAGGACGACAAGATGACTGAGTTCACCGACATCACCTACGAGGTCGACAACGGTTTGGCCTGGATTACCATCAACCGCCCCGATCGATACAACTCCTTCCGTGCCCGCACCGTGGACGAGCTCATCAAGGCTTTCAAGCTGGCCTGGGGCAGCTCCGAGGTCGGCGTGATCTGCCTGACCGGCGCCGGGGAAAAGGCGTTCTGCACCGGTGGTGACCAGAAGCAGCGCGCCGAGACCGGCGACTACGGGCCGTCGGACAGTGGTCTGTTCGAGGTGGACTCGCTGCACCGGGTGATCCGGGACGCACCCAAGCCTGTCATCGCCGCGGTCAACGGATTCGCCATCGGCGGCGGACATGTCCTGCATGTGCTCTGCGACCTGACCATCGCGTCGGAGACCGCCGTCTTCGGCCAGAACGGACCGCGGGTGGGCTCGTTCGACGCCGGTTTCGGCACCGGGTACCTCGCCCGGGTGGTCGGTGAGAAGCGGGCCCGGGAGATCTGGTTCCTGTGCCGCCGGTACTCCGCGCAGCAGGCCTACGAATGGGGATTGGTCAACAAGGTGGTGCCCGCCGACCAACTCAAGACCGAAGTGCGGGCCTGGGCCGACGAAATCCTCCAGCTCTCGCCGACGTCGTTGAAGGTGCTCAAGCAGTCGTTCAACGCCGACACTGAGCAGTTCGCTTCGCTCGGTCAGATGGCCTACTCCAACCTCAAACTCTTCGGCGAGACCCCGGAGGCCAAGGAAGGCGTCACGGCGTTCAACGAGAAGCGGGCGCCCGACTTTGCGCCCTACCGGGGCAACTGACGTGCCGCTGTTCACCGCCGAGCAACAGGATTTCGCCCGCGCCATCGAACAGTTCTGCGCGGACAACTGCGCCACCGCCGAACAGCGCGATGCGCTCACCGACGGCGGAACGCTGTCGAACAGTCCCGAACTGCTGCTTCAACTGGCCGAACTTGGCTGGCTCGGGGTCTCCCTGCCGGCTGAGTACGGCGGCGGCGGCGCCGGCATGGTCGAAGAGTGCATCTTCCTGGAGGAGACCGCACGCGGGCAGGCGCCCATCCACGCCTACGGAACGGGGCTGACCGCGGCGCAGACCTACCTGCGGCACGGCACCGAGGAACAGAAGAAAGAGGTACTCGGCAATCTCTGCAGCGGGCGCTTCGAGGCGATCGCGCTCTCCGAGCCGGGCGCTGGCTCCGACCTGGGTTCCGTGCGCACCCGCGCGGTTCGCGACGGCGACCGGTTCATCATCAACGGGCAGAAGATCTGGATCACCGCCGCGCATCTCGCCGATCATCTGCTGGTGCTGACCCGGACGTCGACCGACGGCCCCAAGCACCAGGGTCTGACCCTGCTGTACCTGACCACCGACACCCCCGGGCTGGACATCAAGCCGATCCAGACCATGGACGGGCACACCGTCAACGAGGTCTTCTTCACCGATGTGGCCGTTCCGGCTGCCAATGTCGTCGGTGGGGTGGGTGATGCCTGGCATCGGCTGATGCGCGGATTGAACGTCGAGCGGTTGATCATCGCCGCGATGTCCATCGGTGCGGCCCGCCGATCGGTCGAGGACACCATCGCCTACGTCAAGCAGCGCGAGCAGTTCGGCCGGTCGATCGGCACCTTTCAGGCGGTTCGGCACCGGCTGGCGGATCTGGTCGCCGAGATCGACTGCTGCCGCGCCTACGTCTATCAGGTGGCTGCCCAGATCGATGCCGGGTTGGAGGACCAGCTCGCCAGGGAGGGATCGATCGCGAAGCTCAAATGCACCGAGGTGGCCAAACAGGCGGCGCTGGAGGGTGTGCAACTGATGGGCGGCAACGGCTACACCATCGAGTACGGCATGGAGCTTCAGGTTCGAAAGGCGCTGGCGCCGCCGATCTACGGCGGTGCCAACGAGGTTCAGCGGGATATTGTCGCAAAGAGCCTCGGACTGTGAGCATCTACTCGCCGGACGTCCTGGCCGGCAAGCGCATCCTGATCACCGGTGGTGGGACCGGACTGGGACGCGGCGTGGCTGCCCGGCTGGTCGCCCACGGCGCACAGGTGCATGTCTGGGGACGGCGGGAGAACGTTCTGGCCGAGGCGGTCGCGGAGATATCCGCGGGTCATCCCGGCTCGGCGCACTACCAGACGGTGAATGTCCGCGACTTCGAAGCAGTTTCAGCTGCGATCGGTGAGATCTGGGATCGCCACGGGCCGCTGACCGGAGTGCTGAACAACGCCGCAGCCAACTTCATCGCCCCGACGGCAAGCCTCAGCCCACGGGCGTTCGAGGCCGTCACCTCGACCGTGATGACGGGATCGTTCAACACCACGCTGGCGGCCGGCAAGCGCTGGATCGCCGAAGGGCTGCCCGGGTCGGTGCTCTCGAACCTCACCACCTGGGTGTGGAGCGGATCGGCCTTCGTGGTGCCCTCGGCGATGGCCAAGGCCGCCGTCCACGCGATGACGATGTCGTTGGCCGTCGAGTGGGGCCGTTATGGCATCCGGCTCAACGCCCTTGCGCCAGGACCGATTCCGACCGAATATGCCTGGGAGATGCTCAACCCGACGGAGGAGAGTTCGGCAGGCGCGACTCAGGCCGACCAGATTCCCCTCGGTCGCACCGGTACCATCGACGAGCTGGGCAACCTGACCATCCTCGCGTTCTCCGATGCCTGTGACTACCTGACCGGTGAGACCATCGCGATGGACGGCGGCCAGCGCCTCGCGGGCCCGAACACCTTCGCGGCGCTGACCTCCATGAGCGACGAGGACTGGGCCCACGCCCGCGAGCGGAGCAAGACCGCTTCCGCAGCGGCGAAAGCAGAGCGCAGCGTATGAGAACGATCACGTCCATCGAGGACGCCGTCGCCGCAATCGGTACCGAGTTGGGCGTCAGTGACTGGCTGACCGTCGACCAGGAGCGGATCGACGCCTTCGCCGATGCCACCGGTGACCGCCAGTGGATCCACGTCGATTCAGATCGTGCGGCTGCAGAAAGTCCCTATGGCACAACGATTGCCCACGGACTGTTGACCTTGTCGCTGATACCGGCACTGAGCAAGCAGTGCTTTGTCGTCGAGAACGTGAAGATGGGTATCAACTACGGCTTCAACAAGATCCGGTTCATCTCGCCGGTGCCGGCGGGTTCCAGGGTGCGGGTGCGATCGCTTCTGGCCGATGCGACGAGGGTCGATGACAGCACCGTTGCACTCACCGCCCAGCACACCGTCGAGATCGAGGGAAAGGACAAGCCTGCGGCCGTGGCCGAGATGATCGGACGGTACATCTTCTGATGGATCCGTACGTGCCGGCCAGTGAGTATCGCGGTGCGGAGTCGCTGGCCGTCGCGCTGATGTCGTCCTTGTGCGCGATGGCGGGACTGGGTATGGCGATTGCAGGTGCCCTGGCCGACGGTCCGACTTGGCTCCTGGCCGGCCTGACTCTGGGTGTGTTCGGCCCTGTTGCGATCCGACTCCTGGCGCGCCGGACGACCGATGAGGGGAGTCGGGGATCGAGTCAGGCCGGCTTGCCGTACACGGCCACCACGACCGAGCGATCGAGGCTGTTCTCCGACCACACGCCGATCGAGGTATAGGCGCAGTCCGACATGATCTGAAAGGCGACCGGGTCGTAGTACCACTGGTTGAGGATGTCGACGTTGTTGATCGCCAGGGCCGGATTGATGGCCACGGTTTGAGCTACGGCTCCCCGATATCCCGCCGCTTGCGCTCGGCTTTGGGGCGTCGAACCGTCCGATCCCGTGTCGCCGTCCAACGAGCGATTGTGCAGGACATCGTTGGTGTGCCACTGGGCGGCCAGTGTCAGAGCGGGGTCCTTCTTGATGGTGGTGGTGCATCCCGCTTGGTGCTGAATCGTGTAGACATTGGCGACCACCCCATTGTTCAGCCGCGAATTGTCGGCGTGTGCAGTGGCATGGCTCAGCGCAACCACCGACACCGCGATCGTCGACGACGCCAGAAGTGCTCGGACATGCTGACCGTTCATCGCGGCTCCCGTTTTCTACTGTTGCGGTTGGCCGACGTAGTGCGCCGCAGACTGGCGCAGCTGCCAGATGAGTTGCGGGCACAGTTCATTGGCCGCCTGGTTGATGAGGTACACGGCGGCATACTCGTCGCCCGTGGCGAAGTCAGACATTGTTTCGCCGACGAGATCTCGGTAGGACTTTCCCGCTCCGATCTTGGCGCAGATCCCATTGCCATACGCCAATGCGACGTCTGCATTGGGGAAGTTGTATCCCGGTCGCACCGTGACGTTCACCAGGTAGGCGACCGTATCGGCATCCGCGGCCGGGGCGGCGACCACATCGCCGAGACCGCAGAGTGTCAGCAGCCCAACCGCTGTCAGGATCCGGGCGGCAACAGCATTGACTGCCATGTCTTGTCCTGGTTGGTCGTCGGGCTGGCAGCGCTCGGCATGCCGGGAAGCGGCGGGACAGCGCCCGGCGGGAGCTGCGGGATGTCCTGACCTGACAGCGTCGCGTTCGGGTCGCCCTTCCAGTTGTACCCGTCGTTGAGTGGTACGTACTGCTCGTCGCTCTCGCAGAGCTTGACCGAGGGGGCGCGCTTGCCCGGCCTGGTCTCACAGGGGATGTTGCGGGCCCCCCGGACGTTGAAGGGCGAATCCTGCGGAGTGCGGCAGTACAGGTCTCCCGGTGCCCGGTCGGGATAGTCGGTCAGGCTGGCGTCCCTAGCCTGTTGTGCCGGAAGGAAACCGGTGGTGCAAGCCGGCGGAAGATTGATGTTCAGGTTGAACGAGAGGTACTCACCCTTGTAGGCCTGTTGGGTATTCGCGTTGGCCAGGAAGGTGCCCTGACCGACGGCCACCGCTTGGGGAAGTGTGACGAGCAATTGCTCGATGCTGTTCTGGTAGTCGATGCCGACTTGGCCAACGCTGGCGAGGTTGGCCGCCAGCACCGGCAAGGTGGGTTTGAGTCGCTCCATGAGGTTGCGCACCTCGTCAGACGCCACGATGATCCCTTGCTGGTCAATGAAACCCGCTACCGCGTCGTTGTTCTGCTGAAGGTCGCTGGTCACCGTGGCAAGGTGGGCCGCCCAGGCCTTGATCGCCTGTGCGGATTGGCTCTGCGAATCCAGTACCGGTTTGGCGTTGTCGATGAGATCGATCAGCGGGTCGAGGTTCTTCCGCGCGTCGATGGCCAACGTTGTTGACCCCTTGACGATCTCAGAGAGTTGCGGGCCCAGGCCGCCAACGGCGGTATAGGCCTCGTCGATAGCCGTTTTGAGATTGTCTTTCGGAATGGCCTGCAAGCCGGTGTTGGCGGAGTCGAGTAGTGAGTTGATGTCCGGCGGCACCGAGGTATCGGAGACCGCAATGACGTCACCGTCTCTGAGCGGGCGTGAAGTGCCATTGCGGGGCATCAGGTCGACATACTGCTCACCGATTGCTGACTGGCTGTGTACCTCCGCCTTCAGATCGGACGGGATGTCGATGCCCGACTTCAGCGACAGCACCGCCTTGACGCCGGTATCGGTGAGATCCACCGACTGAACCCGGCCGACCTCGACGCCACGATAGGTGACATTGCCGGTGCCATACAGTCCGCCGCTCTCCGGCAACTCCACGGTCACGGTGTAGCGGCCGATGCCAAACAACTTGGCGGGCAGCTTGAGGAACTGCAAACTCATCAACGCAACCGCGAGCAACGCAATGGTGGTGAAGACCGCGAGCTGGATCAGCATTCGTCTGCTCAGATGCATGTTAGGGCCCCTGATCGAAGCGGTAGGGCGCGACCAAGGGATTGCCCTGGGTGTAAGGGCTCGGGAATTGGCCGATGGTTCGGCCCCACTGCATCTCCAACTCGGTGAGGTCGCCCTCCCAGCGGGTACCGGTGAAGATGCCCTGGTCGATGCGGGAGAGCGTGAGGTCCACGATCGCGGTCATGTTCGCATAGTCGCCGCGCTGCCATTTTTCGATGGTCTCGTTGGGGAAGGGGAAGGTGAGGATCAGGCTCAGCGCCCGCGTCATGGCGGGCCCGGCGTTGGCCAACGACTCGAGCACGGGGCCAATCTCTTTGAGTTCCTTCACCAGATTGGCCTTCGTCTGGTCGACGGTGCTGACCACCCGATCGGCGAACCGGCCCAGTGCGTCGGCAGCTTCGGCGAGGTTCTCCCGCTCGTTGTTGAGCACAGCCAACGCCTCGGGCACCGACTTGAGTGCTTTGTCCAGCACCGGTTGATTCGCCGCGAATGTGCCGGCCAGCGTGTTCAGGCTCTCGGTGGCGGCGATGATGTCGTCGGTCTGTCCGTTGGTATTGGCGGCAAACCTGTCCAACTCGCCGACCAGACTGCGCAGGTCTTGTTCGCGCCCACGGAAGGCGGTACTGAACGCTTCGGTGATGTCCTGAATCTGGCCGAGCCCGCCGCCGTTGAGGACCATCGAGACTGCGGCCAGGGTCTGCTCGACGGTCGGATAGGACGCCGAATTGGACAATGGGATGACCGACCCCTCGTGTAGTCGGCCCTCCGGTGGAGCATCTGTGGGCGGGCTCAGCTCGATGTGCTGGGAGCCCAGGATGCTGGTGAGGCCGATCTTCGCCGTCGAGTTGGCCGGTAGCTGGACATCGCCGTCGAGGCGCATCGAGACGAGTGCGTGCCAGCCTTGCAGCTCGATCGCGGTGATGTGACCGACGGTGGTATCACCGATGCGCACCCGGGAATTGGGCTGAATGTTGTTGACATCGGGCATCTCCGCCTTGATGACGAATGAACCGGGGCCGCCGCCGACAGTGCCTGGAAGCGGCAACGAGTTCAGTCCCTGCCAGTTCTTGAGGCCGCAGCCCGACGATCCGCCGGCGAGGCCGAGCACCAGCGCGACGACGATCGCCCTGCGATACCACCGCCGGCGGGTCATGAGCCGCCACCAGCAGGGGGTGCCATCAACCCGGCCAGGCCCGCGTTGGGGTCGGTCTCGATCATGGGTGGTGTCTCGGCCGCCAGTGGGGCGCTTTCGGCGGCGCCTGCGGGTGCCGGCGCGGACGGCGCCGGGCTCGTCGCCGGCGGTACATAGTCAGGCCGCATCCAGTCTTCGCTATACGTGACCTCATTGGGCCGGGCTTGGGCACCGACGAGGAAGTTCTCACCGATCGGCGGGAAGTTGTACTGGCGGTTCTTCATGATGGGTGCCAGGTACTGCACGCACAACTTCGAAGCCTGTTCGGCCCCGAGTCGGGAGGCGGCTTGAATGGCGCCGCACAGGAACGAAATCGGGTTGGCGAAGTTGTTCACGGCGAGGGCTCCGGTGAACGCGCCGTTCGAGGCCTCGTAGATGTTGTTGAAGTTCTGGACCGTGGACGGAGCGATGTGCAGGGTCTGCTTGATGTCATCGAGGCTGTCATTCAGCGCCGTGCTGATGGAGGCCAGCTTGTCGAATGTTGTTCCGATCGTCCCGCTGTTCTCCTCGGTGAATGTCTTGACATCGCCTATGACAGAATTCATTTGGACGAACGCGTCACCGATCTTGCCCGGATCACTGGCCAGCACACCCGTGACTGAGTCGAGGTTGTTGTTCAGTTGGACCAGCAGGCCGCTGCTGTCGCGTAGCGCCGAGACCAGGATCGACAGGTTCTTGAAGGTGGAGAAGATGTCGTTGCTGTGATCGCCGAGCACCGACATCGCCTGCGAGAGTTTGATGATCGTCTCGCGGATGTTGCCGCCCTGCCCGCGAAGATTGTCCGCGGTGGTGTCGATGAAGGCGCCGAGTGTGCTCACTCCACCGGGCTTGGTGGGTGCCAACAGTTCGGTCAGGCGTTTGAGTTGAGTCCGCACCTCGTCCCACTCCACGGGGACCGCCGTCCGGTCGCGGGGGATCACGGCGCCGTCCTTCAGCGCGGGTCCGTCGGTGTAGACCGGGGTCAGCTGGATCGCTCGTCCGGTCACCAGCATGGGAGACAGGATTGCGGCCTTCGCGTCCGCGGGGACCTTGTATCTGCGGTCGAACCAGAAGGAGATCTTCACGCCGTCGGGCTGCGGTTCGACACTGGTCACGCGTCCAACGGGCACGCCCAGGATGCGGACATCGTCGCCAGGAAACAGGGCGGTGCTGTTTTCGAAATAGGCGACCACATCGGTGCGGTCCATGCGATCGACGGTGCGCACCGCCACCACCGCACCGGCGACCAACGTCAGGGCCAGGACGACGGCAATGGCGGTACGCGACTTCAGCAGCTTGGTCATCGTGTTCCTCCGGCCTGGGCGTCTGCCGGTTGTTCGTTGGGCGCCGGCACCAAGACCGGAGACGGCGTCGGTTCGGGCACCGAGGCGATCGCGGGCGGGGACGCCGCCGGCGGACCCGGCGGCGGGCCACCCGGCGGGGGAGCGGGTAGCGGCTCCCGGTAGGGGTAGCAGCCGGTGGGTCCGGGCAGCGGCAGGCCAGGGGGGCCACAGCCCTGGTCGCCGGGATTGCCGGTGATGGCGTCGGGCAGGTTGAGGTGTGGTTCGCCGCCCTGACCGGTTCGCGGGTACGGGACCGGCAAGGCCGGGGTCGCGGGCTGCCCGACCTGCGGGTCGGTACGAAGCGAGGGCAGCAGCGTCGCGGGATCCACGCCGAGGTCCGAGAACGCGGCATCGATGAACGGCTGCACGAACTGGCCGGGGAACAGGTTGACCACGTACGCCTTGAAGAACGGCCCGGAGGACACGGATTCGCCCAGTGACATGGCGTAGCTGTTGAGCCGTTTGATCGCGTCCTGGACCTTCGCCTTGCGGTCATCGACGATCGTCAGGACGCCGTTCAGCTTCTCCAGAGCGGGCTTCAGCGTCGTGCGGTTCTCGGCGATGAATGCTTTCAGTTGGAGCGATACGGCCGAGATGTTGCGCCAGATCTGATCCAAGGCGGCACTCTGCTGATTGAGCGCCATCAGCAGCGAGTTGGTCTGCCGGACCAGTTGGACGATCTGGTCGGTGCGTTTGGCGAGCACATCGGTGGTCTTGGCCGCGTTGGTGAGCAGATTGCGCAACTGCGCATCCTGCTTGTTCAGGGTGTCGGCGAATCGAGCCACGCCGGCCACTGCGTTTCGCAGATCCGGTGGGGTGTCGGCGAAGGTCTGCGCCATGGTCGCCAATGATGCCGACAGCTGGTTGGTGTCCAGACCGCTGATGGTGGTGGTCAGATCGCCAAGGGCGTCGGGCAGCTGGTACGGCGAGGTGGTTCGGTCGAGCGGAATGGGACCGGTGAGTGTGCCGTCCCCCCGCGGGGTGACGTCGAGCATCTTGGTGCCGAGTAGGCCTTTGGTCTTGATGGCCGCCATGGTCCGTTCCCCAAGGCGCACATCGCCTTTGATGCGGAACTTCACCAATACTTGCCGGCCGTCCAGTTCGATACTGGACACCTTGCCGACCGGTAGGCCCGACACCTCCACTCCGGCGCCGGTGAACAGTCCGCCGGCATCAGCGAAGTACGCGGAGTAGTTGCGACCGGGATTGAGGAACGGGACTTTCTGCCAGTTCAGTGCGGCGAGAACGATTCCGGTGATCACGACGGCGCCGATGGCGCCGAGAATGAAGGGATTGCGATCAGAGAAGGGTTTCATTTCGGAGTGCACCGCCCAGTGTCTTGCCCTGCGACCTTGACGTAGACCGGTTGTCCGCCTTTGCCGTTCATCTTCAGCACCAGATCGCAGAGGTAGAAGCTGAAGAAGTCGCCGTACATGCCTTGGCGTCCCAGCGCCCGGTACTTGTCCGGCAGCGTGTCAATCAGCTTCTCGAGATACTCGTGGTCGGCCACGGCGATGGCCGAGACCCGATCGGTCTCGTGGACCACCTTCTTGATGGGCTCCCGCGTCTGGTCCAACAGGTCAGCGACGGTCGCGGCGGCGGCACTGGTACTCGCGAAGGCGTCGGCGATGTCGGTCCGGCGAGCATTGAGTCCGTCGATCAATCCGGACAGGTTGGTGACCGCCTTGTCGAGCTGCGCGCTTTGCCCGCCGACGGTGCCGAGGACCGTGTTGAGGTTGGTGACGACTTCGCCGATCAATTGATCGCGATCGGCAAGTGTGTTGGTCAGGACGGCAGCCTGATTGAGAAAGGACGAGATGGTTGGGCCCTGTCCCTGAAGCGCCTGATCCAGCTGTCCGCTCAACGCATTCACCTGTTCGGGACTCAGCGCCCGGAACAGCGGTTTGAATCCACCGATCACCGAATCGAGGTCGAGTGCCGGGGCGGTTCGAGCGACGGGAATCGTCGCGCCCGGCGCCAGGCGCTTGAGTTCACCGGCGCCCTCCTCGAGAGCCAGGAACCGGCCGCCGATCACGTTGTCGTAGCGGATCACTGCTCGAGTGCCCTCGGTCAGGGCCACGTCATCGCGCGCGGAGAACTCGACGCGGACGGTGGCGTCCGGATTGATCGCGATGTCCTCGACCTTGCCTACCTCGACACCTGCGATGCGCACGAAGTCGCCGGACTTCAAACCCGTCACGTTGGTGAACTCAGCGTTGTAGGTCTTGCCACCGCCAAACCGGAACTGCGCAAAGACAGCCAGGAGAGCGAACGCACCGAAAAAGCACACCGTGAGAAACACAGCGAGGCGCCAGACGGTGCCCCTCAATTGGCTTCCCACGTTCATCTCTCCTGTCGGGTTGTCACGGTGTCGGTGGCGGTGCGGGTGACATCGGCGGCGGTGATGCGGCCGGTTCCGGGGCAGGTGGTACGCCCGGCCAGAGTGGGACGCCGCCGGGGCCGTACCAGGCTGCGCCATAGGGCGGCATCCCGGGCCCCATGTCCGGGCCGGGCGCAGGCCCGGGGAGACATTGACGAATGCTCGGCCGTTCCGGCACCGCGCGGGTGACCGGGAACCAATTGGCCCAGCACGGATGTCCGAGGCCCGGGTTGGGCCGAATGTCGAGCCCGGTACCCCAGCCTGTATTCGTGATCAGCTGACGAACCGGGAAGTTCTTGCTGGGGTCCGGCATCGACCCACACCCCGGCTTGCCGCCCGGCCCGCCCTTAGCGCCAATGATCGGGAGGTTGTCGGGGTATTGGTAGGCGTCGTTGCCGAGCAGGAGGGCGACGTCGAAGTTGGCCGACTTGCCGTCCTTGCCGCCCCAGATGTCGTAGGCCCCACCGGTGGTCAGGGTCCAGTAGGCCCCTTGCAGCCAGCAGGTGTAGACCGGGTTGTACTTCAACAGCAGGTTGGTGGTGGGCTCGAGGAGATTCACCGCGCGAACCAGTGGGTCCTCGCTCGCCTCGAGCAGTTCTCGGGCTGAGTAGGAGAAGCCGATGGTGTTGAGCAGCAGTGCATCCAGCGACGACGCCCGGCTCGCGACGGTGTCGCTGAATGTGCTGCCGGCATTCAGGATTGTCACGATGTCGGGTGCCGCTGCCGCGTAGGTGTCGTTGAAATCCTTGAACGAGCGCCAATCTTCGCGAATGGTGTCGCTGCGATCGTTGAGCGCCTTGAGCACCTGATTGAGATCGGTGGTGGCTTGGCCCATCTGGGGCCCCATTCCCCGCACGCCGTCGGCGACCGCGGTCAGCACCGCGTTGAGCTTGGCCGGATCGACCATGTCCAAAAGGTTCACGACGTTCTGGAAGACGGTATTGACCTCGGTGGTGACGTTGTTCGACTTCAACACAGCACCGGCTGACAGTCGTCGTGGGCTGGGGTCCGCCGGATACACCAGATCGACGAACTTTGCGCCGAACGCTGTGGTGGCCTTGATCTGTGCAGAAACATTCGCCGGAATGAACTTGATCTGGTCGGGATCGATCTCGAGTCGAAGCGTCGGGGGTCCGCTGCCGCCATTGATCTGGCTGACTCGACCGACCTGAACGCCACGCATCTTGACCTTGGCGCCCGTTTCCATGACCAGGCCGGAGCGATCGGCGGTCAGCGTGACCGGAACATAGGACCGGAACGTACCGGCGAACGCAGTGCCGGTGACGAAGAAGAACACGGCAATCGCGACCAGCAGAATGACCGTCCACCAACGGTCATGGAGTCGTTCTTCACCGGGGCGGGCTTCCATCGTCAGCCCGCCAGGTTGAAGTTGCCGGACTGTCCGTAGACGGCCAGTGAGATCATCACGATTTCGACTGCGGCGACGACCATCGAGGTGCGGACCGCCCGGCCCACCGCTTCACCCACGCCTGCCGGACCACCCTTGGCTGTGTAGCCGTAGTAGGTGTGCACCAGCATGATCACGATGGTCATGGCAACCGACTGCATGAACGACCAGATCACGTCGGTGGGGTTGAGGAACGTATTGAAGTAGTGGTCGTAGACGCCCGACCCCTGACCGTAGATCAGCACCGTTCCGGTCCGGGCCGCCAGAAACGCCATCATGACCGCGATGCAGTAGAGCGGGATCACGACGATCACGCCGGCCATCACCCGGGTTGATGCGAGGTAGGTGACGGAGCGGATTCCGATGACTTCGAGCGCGTCGATCTCCTCGTTTATCCGCATCGCGCCGATCTGTGCGGTGGCTCCCGCCCCGATGGTCGCCGATAGAGCAACCGAGACGGTTCCCGGGACAATCAGGCGGACGTTGAAGAAGGCTGAGGCGAACCCGGTGAGCGCCTCGAAACCCACCGAGGCCAGTTGGTTATAGCCCTGCACAGCGACCAGGGCTCCGGTGGTCATGGTCAGGAATCCCACGATGGCGACAGTTCCGCCGACGACTGCCAAGGCGCCGGCACCCAGCCCCATCTGCGCGATGAGGCGTAGTAATTCCTTGCGGTAGCGGGTAGCGGCCTCGGGGATGGCAGCCAAAGTCTTGACGTAGAAACGGGTCTGGGCGCCGATGCGATCCCACGCCGCCGTCGCATCCTGGACGCCGGCGCTGAGTTTGGGTCGCAGGCTGCTCGGAAATCCCACGGTCACTGGTCGGCCCCCATCACACGGTGAACTGGATGCCGACCGCGGTGACGATCACGTTGATGGCGAACAGGACCATGAAGGTGAACACGACGGTCTCGTTGACGGCATTGCCGACCCCGGCGGGGCCGCCGCCGACGGAAATGCCTTTGTAGCAAGCGATAAGACCCGCCGCGAGACCAAACAGGGTTGCCTTGGTCAGCGAGACGATGACGTCGCCCATCCCGGTGAGTAGCGTCATTCCGGCGGCAAAGGCGCCCGGTGAGACATGCTGGATGTACACGCAGAAGATGTAGGCGCCCGCGAGGCCGGTGAGGATTACTGTCGCCGATAGGGCCAGCGCGACGGTCGTCGCTGCGAGCACTCGGGGGACGACCAGCGCTTGAATGGGATTGATGCCCATCACTTTCAGCGCGTCGAGCTCCTCCCGGATCGTTCGGGCTCCGAGGTCAGCGCACATGGCGGTCGCCCCTGCGCCCGAGACCACGAGAACCGTGACGATGGGACCGATCTGATTCACGGTGCCGATAGCGGCGCCAGTGCCGGAGAAGTCAGCCGCACCGAACTCGCCGAGAAGAATGTTGAAGGTGAACACCAGGAGCACCGAGTACGGGAGTGTGAGCATCAACGCCGGCAGCACCGATACGCGCGCGACGAACCAGGTTTGCAGGAGGTACTCCTGCCACGCGAACGGTGGGCGGAACATCAACACGAACGTGTCCAAGGACATGCCGATGAATCCACCAAAGGCCCGTACCGGCTTGGCGAGGGTGCTGCTCGCGGTCACGGGCGCTCTCCGGAGCGCTTAACGGAGTTGCTGGAATCGCCCCGGTTCGCGCGGAACCGGACCGGTGGCAGCGCCGGAACGGTCAGCTGCCCGGGCTCGACGTTGGCGACCGGCGGCATTGCCGAACCGTATCTTGACCTTTGCTGCGGTTGCTGCTCCTCGATGGGGGCTATTTTGTACCCCTTAAGGGCTAGCCCGCCGGTTTATGCAGGTAGCCGCCTCGTGAGGCTATCCGCCAGCGTATGGGCGCACCGCTGTCGGTGACCAATCAACGCACCTTGCCGAATCGATCCGGGATGTCGCGGTACGCCGAGCGGATGGCGTTCTTGTCCAGCTTGCCGCTGGGCAAGCGGGGAAGCGGATCGCGCTGAAGCACCACATAGCGCGGGACCTTGTAATCGGACAACAATTTCTCGCAGTGCGCGACTACGGCGGACTCGTCGAGTGCCGCGCCGCCGGTGACCGTGATGATCGCAGCAGGAGTCTCCCCGAAACGCTCGTCGGCTACCGCAATCACGGCGACCTCGGCAACCCCGCCCAGGGTGGCGATCGTCGACTCCAATTCCACGGGGGAGATGTTGATCCCACCCGAGATGATGAGCTCCTTCATCCGGTCCAGGAACCGGATCCGTCCCGCGTCGTCCGCGACGCCCAGATCCCCGCTGTGCAACCAGCCGTCGCGGAATGCGACGGCCGTCGTCTGCGGATCGTTCCAGTACCCGGGCGTCACACCGGGGCCGCGCACCACCAGTTCACCAGGCTCTCCAGGTGCTGCCAATGACCCGTCAGCCGTCATCACGGCTACTTCGGTGAAGATCGAGCCACTACCGCAGGAGTCCGGATGGTCGAGGGCTTCGGACGTGATCGTCGCGGTTGCCACACCGCCTGCCTCGGTCATGCCGTAGATCTGGCGGAGCAGCACACCCTTGTCAGCCCACCGGCGCAACAGATCCGGTGGTACGGCTGCCCCGCCCACGATGGCGGTCTGCAGTGAACTCAGATCCGAATGGGCGAACTCCTGAGTCCGGGAAAGGGCGTCGAAGACCAGTGGAACACCGAATAAGGTTTTCACCGAGTACTTTTCGATCAGGGTGACAGCGTTGGCCGGCTTGAGTTCAGGCTCGACGATCAGCGTGCCGCCCAGGACCGTGGTGATCAGCACGCCGTAGACCAGCCCGGGGGTGAAGGCCAGCGGCAACACGAGCAGGGTCACGGTGCCCGGACAGAAGCCCGCCTCGGTGAGGGTGTTCTCCAGCACCATGCCCATCAGTGTCTGGCTGGTCAGAATGACACCCTTGGACAGGCCGGTTGAGCCGCTGGTGAAGATGATGGCGATCGGGTCCTGGGGGTCTGGATCGACCACGAAATCATCGACCTCGCCGACGCGGAGACTGTCGGCGGCGGCCGCATCCCACACGGCGAACTCGCGCCCGGCCGTGGCGGCCTCGTTCGCCTCGCAGAGGTGAGTGGGCGCGGCGATGATGGCG
Organism: Mycobacterium sp. M26; assembly: GCF_001494595.1. Classification (GTDB taxonomy): domain Bacteria; phylum Actinomycetota; class Actinomycetes; order Mycobacteriales; family Mycobacteriaceae; genus Mycobacterium. The sequence goes on along the minus strand of NZ_LN929908.1, from coordinate 3,453,918 downwards.
CTGATCTCAGCGTCGTCGGCGATCTTGCGAATCTCAGCGGGTTTGAGCCGAGCGTTGAGCGGGACCAGTACCGCACCAGTTTTCATGATCGCCAGTGCGATGACCGGCCACTGCAGCGAGTTCGGGGCCAGCAGGCCGATGCGCGTCCCGGGCTTGACCCCGTCGTCGGCCAACCGGCGGGCCAGCCGACCCGTCCAAGCGTGGAGCTGGCGATAACTGAGCCGATCCGAACCGACCACCAGGGCTTCGCGGTCGCCCTCGGTCCGGGCCCACCAGCGCAGTGCCGAAGCTACTGTCGTCGCCATCGTTCTCCTTGATACGTGATATCGCTTGTCGCGGTCACACTGTGGCAGCGGCGCCGAATACGGTCGAACTCACCAATGGTGCCATGGGGCCGCCGATCAGCAGGGAAATCTCTGCGTTCGGAACAGGATTGGGTGATCCGCCTCTGATCTGACGCACCGCCTCGGCCACCAACCCGATACCGTGGACAAAGCCCTCGGCGATGTTGCCGCCCGCGGTGTTGATCGGCAATCGACCGCGTTCGACGGTCAGATTCTGCAGTGTCAGGAACTCTCCGGCAGCGGGGCCGGGCGGGCAGAGCCCGTGGTCAATCATCGAGGCCACCGCCGGTCCGGTGAAGTTCTCGTACACCTGGGCCACATCCACGTCGTCGGCCGTGATGCCTGCGCCCTGCCAGAGCCGTTCCACCAGAGCGGGGTGGAAACCCGCGCTGGTGTAACGATCCTCGTTCTCCACTGATTCGCTCCAGCCCGCCGCCGCACCCTGAACTCCGGACAGGATGTAGGCGGGGCGGCCGCGATAGTCGGCCACCTTGTCGGCGGCAACCACGAGAATGGCTGTGGCGCCGTCATTTTCCCGCGAGCAGTCGAACAACCGCAGCGGTTCGGAGATGGGCCGGGAGTCGGTATAGCGGTCGTGGTCCAACGGTCGGCCATAGGCCACGGCCCGAGGGTTGTTCTGCGCGTGGTGATAACCGGCCATCGACACTGCCTCGAGGGCCGACACCGGGACGCCGTCGACTTCCAGCATGCGTTGAGTGCGCAGTGCGCAGACCTGTGGCGGTGCCAGCATGCCGTGCGCGGTGTAGAGGTGGCCCATGTGCCCCTTGTTGAACGCCCCCCGGCCGTCGGTGGCCTCGCTGAGTCCGCGGTAGACGGCCACGCACTCGGCCTGGCCGCTGTAGACCGCCGCGGCGGCACAGTTCACCGCCGCGGCCACCGCGCCGCCGCCACCACCCCAGATCTGGGTTGACCAGCGCACCTCGTGTACCCCGAGGGCCGCGCCGATAGCAAGTCCCTCGCTGGAATCGCCTGCGTATGAGACGAATCCGTCGATCCGTCGGGGGTCTGCGCCGGCGTCCCGGCAAGCCGCCAGGATGGCCTGCAATACCAGTTGTGCCGACGAGAAGGGGCTGCTGCCGCGCTTGTAGTAGTCGGTGGCACCAACCCCGACAACCGCGGTCGAGCCACGGAACCCGGTCATCGGGGCGTCTCCTCGAGGTGCCAGCGCAGCAGCGGCCAGTGGTGCTCATCGGGTGGTTGCTCGATCGTCCCCCTTACCGAAGCGCCGATTCGTGGTGTCACCCCGTCTGCCGGGGTCAACACCCCGACGACACGGCGTCCGCCGGCAGCGGGGAGAGCGACGAGTACGACGACGTACGGCAGATGTCCGGTGCTCTGCGGCGAGAACGGTTGCCAGGTGCGCGTCCAGGAGAACACGGTGCCCACCGGTTCGACGGCCCGCCACGAGATGGCGAAGGAATGGCATTGGGGGCAGATCGGTCGCGGCGACCAGATCCAGCTCGAACAATCGCTGCACTGTTGCAGCACCAGCCTGCCCGCGCGCAGGCCCTCCCAGTGCGGCGCGTCGAGCCCGTCGGGGGAGGGACCCGTCAGATCGATCCATGGTGGAGTATCGGGAATGTTGCGCACCGAGCGCACCCGCCAGGTGCCGTCCTCGAACAAGATCCAGCGGCTGCGCAGTTCCAACCAGCTGTCGTCGGGTCTGGTGTAACGGATCACGGCGTCGTAACCGCCGTCGGCAACCGCGGTGATGCTCTGCACCTGTGAACACTTCAGGGTTCGTGGTACGTCGGCCGAGGCGATCAGTTGGCCTATCCGGTCTGGCATGAAGTCGGCCAGCACGGTCTTGTTGTCGGCGGCGGCGACGGCCCGGCCGTGGGCCTCGACCGTGGCGACGAGGTCGTCGGGTGCGAGCGCCACGCTCACGGGATACCTCCGAGTTGGTAACGAACGTCGGTGCGGTCATGGTGGAAGCCGGCCAGCCGGGCGGCTTGGACGACAGGCAGTTCGTCGGAGTCGACGTTGATGACCACACCCGTGCGGCCTGCATCCCGGGCGACGACGCCGATGCCGCAGAGGAATCGCCGCAGCGCACCGGCGGGGGCTGATGGCGGCGTGTCGATGTCACTGACGACGCCGCACAGGCCGAACTCCTCGGAGTCGACCGTGCGGGTGTTCAGCGATGCGGCCGCGACGATGCGGCCCGCTTCCCGCAGCGCATAGCGCGTCAGCGCGTCGGTGGTCTGAAGTGGCTCGAGGACCGGGGCGCCGGCAAGGTCCGGGTCCGGCTCGGTGCCGCGGATGAGTTGCCACACCTGCCGAATTCGGGGGACCAGGAACCGATTGCTGAGCCGTCCAGCGGCCGGGTGGTTACCCCTGGCCCAGCAGGAGATGGTGTGGGCGCCGGTGCCGAGCCAGCCGCTTGGGCCCGTGGTGTCGAGGCCTAGTCGTTCGGTCAACAACGTCATGATGCCGATCGAGCGCAGGTTCGGATCGATGACGGCTGTGCCGTCGGCATGTCCGTCTCCGAGGTGTCGCAGGCGGACCAGACCGGCGATCCGCTCGGGCACGTCGGGCTGATCCAATGCGGTCGGGTGCGGCAGCATCCAGATGAGCAGATGTCGGTCCCGAGAGTCCTTCGACGACATGGCTTGCAGTACCGACTCGAAATCAATGGTGCTGTAGCCGGGTTCGGCATCGTAGACCGATGCGCGGTGCAGAAGATCGGCCAGCTCGTCGGCCTCGGGGGCGCTGAGGTCGGTTCGCCACTCGTACTTGATCATCGGATCATGACGTGGCGGTGCGGCCGGCAGCGAGCAGCTTCCTGATCTCCCGGTGGAACACCTGATTGGCAACCTCATTGCGGCCCAGTAACATTCCGCCGGCATCGGCACTTCCCATGCCCTGCTGGGAGTCGCGAAGCAGCGGGAAGTCCTCTTCGTGCAGCACGGTCAGCAGGATCTGCCAGTTCTTGTCCCACCGGTTCTGCCAGTGCGCTTCTTCGATGCCGGATGCCTCCACCGAGGGCACCATCAGACGCTGCTCCATCCGCGACCGGGTGGGGTCGCTCGGATGCGGCCGGAACGTCAGCAGCTGGAAATGATCGGGCTGGCGCAACAGGGTGCTGTTGGGCAGCAGGAAGTGCGTTTCGGTGACATAGGGGTCCAGTGGCTGATCCCCGGGGTCCTCTTCGAGCCAGCGGTCGATGGACTTGCGCGGTGCGATGAACCGGCAGTGCCTCCCGAAATCCTCGAAGGCCATCACATTGGTGTGGATGATCTTGCCCGCGGAGTTCGGGTGCGCGTACTGGATGTGGTAGCCGTCCAGGAACGCGTCCTGCATGATCTTCCAGTTTGTCGGTTCGTCGAATCCGGCCGCACGGAAGCACGTCAGTTCGTCGAGGCGATAGCCGGCGAGGATCGCGTCCATCTCCGGGCCCAACCATTCGGCAACGTTGATCGAGGCCTGTGCGTTGTCGACGAGCCAGATGAAGCCATGGCGTTCCTCGCAGGGCAGTTCGACCAAACCCTGTGCGCTGCGGTCGATGTCGCCGAACGTGTTGTCCCGCGTGATCATCCGTAGCGACCCGTCAGGGTCGTAGGACCACCGGTGGTAGGCGCACGAAAAGAACCGGCACCGACCCTTCTCGTTCTGTTCCAGCAGCGCACCGCGGTGCCGGCACAGATTCACGAATGCCTTGACGCCACCGTCTTTTTGACGCACCACCAGGACGTTGTTGCGGGGCATCGTGACGGTGAGGAAGTCGTACGGTTTCGCGATCTCCGAGCCGTGCGCGACGATGGACGGCACCCGTCCGAAGACGTAGTCGCGTTCCTCCTGAGCCAGCACCGGATCGATGAACTCCTCCGCGGTGAATCCCACGACGTCGTCGAGCTTGTCAGTGGTGTCATTGCGCAATAGTTCGATCGCCCGGCGAATTCGGTCCTGGCGGGGAAGTGACGTGGTCATTGCGGTCTCACTTCTCGGGGGTGAAGGTGATCGGCATTCGGCGGCATCCCCGCACCTGGGTGGAGTGGAACACCGGGGGATCGGACTCGACGAGTCGGTAGTCGGGGATGCGTCGGTGGAGTTCCTCGAGGGCGACGGTCAGCTCGATGCGTCCGAGATGGGACCCCAGGCAGCGGTGCGGTCCGGACCCGAACGACAGGTGCCGGTTGGGAGTGCGCCCGACATCGAAGGTGGCGGGGGAGTCGAAGTACTCCGGATCCCGGTTTGCGGTGCACAGCAGGACGATCAGCTGGTCTCCCTCGGACAGCTCGACCCCGGCCAGTTCCGTGTCGCGGGTGACACGACGGCCTGCCGAGACGGCGGCCTCCATGCGGAGAATCTCTTCAACCGCCTTCGGGATCAAGGTGGGGTCGTCGATGATCGCCTGACGTTGCTCGGGATTGTTGACCAAGTGCACGATCGACCACGCGAGCGACCCTTGGACGGTGTGCAGGCCCCCCATGAGGAGCAGAAAGAACATCCGGAACAGTTCTTCGTCGGTGAGCAGGCGGGTGCCGTCGGGAAGTTCGACCTCGGTGTGGATCAGTGTCGAGGTGGCGTCATCGCCGGGGTTGGCCCGTCGATCGGCGATCACCGTGCTGAAGTAGCCGGCGATCGTCATCGCCGCCATCATGATGGCCTGGTCGGATTCCTCCTTGGTGCCGCCGGGCTTGCCGAACAGCACCGTGTCGGTGGCTTCGGTGAACATCGGGGCATCCGCGAGGGGCCAGTCCATCAGTGCCAGAAAGACTCTCGCGGGCAGTTCATGAGCGAATTCTTCAACGAACTCTGCGTGTCCCGTGGCGGCGAATCCGTCGATCAGCTCGTTGACCACGTCACGGATCTCGTCGGCCAGCCGCTTCATGCGCTGAGGGCTGAACAGCGGTTGCAGGGCGTGGCGGTAGGCGGTGTGCTCCGGCGGATCGAGCTCCAGCGGGATGAACCGGCCGAAGTCGGCCGGAGTGACCAGGTTGTTCGGATAGCTGGAGAAGGTGTCGGTATCGGTCAGGACGTCGTGGATTTCCTTGTAGCGGGTGATGATCCAGTGCCCGCCGTGCGCGGTCGAGTAGACGACCGGTCCGATGGCTGCGAGTTCGGCCATCTTGTCCTGCATGACGTCGACCGGTTCGGCAAGGGTCGGATCGTAGACGTCGAAGTCGGTGACGAGGTGGCTGGGGACTTTCTCGATGGTGGTCATCCCGGGTCTCCTCAGGCGATCGGTTCGGGGTTGAGGTCCTGCGGGAACCACATCCCGACCCGGGCCAGCGTGCCACCGTCGGTGGATCCAAGGGTCACGCCTGACAGGTACGCCGAGTCATCAGAGACCAGGAACAGTGCCACCTTGGCGTTGTCGATAAGTGACGGCGGACGCTTGAGTTTCAGCGGAATCGGCGAGACGGTCGGGTTCCACTCACCGGCTGACTCCTCGTAGGACATGCCGACCACCGGCGAGCCGGGCGGCAGCAGGAAGTTGGGGGACATGCCGTGCGTCGGGGCGATCGCATTGACTCGGATCCCGTAGCGGCCCAGATCCAGGCTGAGTGCCCTTACCAGTCCGTTGACCCCGGCTTTGGTAGCGCAGTACATCGGGATGTTCGGGTAGGCGGCCAATGAGGCGGCCGAGGAGGTGGCCAGGATGGTGCCGCCGCCGTTGGCCTTCAGGTGCGGTACCGCGGCCTGCGCCGTGTAGATCACTCCGGTGAGGTTGACACCGAGGACGTCATTCCAGTCGTCCTCGGTCATGTCCTCAAACAGGACCTCCTGCTCGAGGCCCAGAGCGGCCGCGCCGCCGCGGGAGACGATGCCTGCGTTGGCCCAGACGATGTCGAGCTTGCCGTAATGCGCGGCGGCCTGGTTGACAGCCTCGGTGATCTGGGTCTTGTCCGACACGTCGGCGGTCATCGCGATGGCGTCGCCGCCGTCCTCGGTGACGAGCTTGAGGGTCTGCTCAGCGCGGTCGCCGTCGATGTCGATGATCGCCACCTTGGCGCCCTCGGCAGTGAACAATTGCGCGCACTGCCGTCCCAGGCCCGATCCGGCTCCGGTGATGACGGCGACTTTGCCTTCGAGTCTCATGCCTTGGTCTGCTCCTCGTGGATGACGGTTGTCGCGCTCTGCCGAGCTGCCACCCGTCAGTTGGATTCTTTCCGGTCGTGTGATCTGGGACACCCGGTCACAGAAACCTTACGTGTGTAGGTTTAAAGCGTCAATCGCCGGTATCCGTGATGATCAGCGCCGCCTCCGGGCAGGCGGCTGCTCCGGCCAGGGTGAGTTCTTCATCGCCCGGCGCGACGACGTGCTCCTCGAGGATGCAGTAGCCCTCATCGTTGATCGGGAACAGTTCTGGTGCAACGGCATAGCACTGCGCGTGACCGTTGCACCTACCGGATTCCAGACTGACTCTCATGCCACCTCTCCGTCGCTTCACGGCGACTATAAATCTACGGCCATTAGTTTTTCAAGCGTGGTTGGCATCTATGCGCCCTCATGTCGGCGAAGTGCTGAAAACTTATCGCTGTAGGTAATAGAGTTGCTTGGTGATGCCTTCGGGTGTGGATCAATGAGGTGGTGGCTATGACGGCGGGTATCGATCGGCCGACGGGTATCAACGTGTACTGCCCGGGTGACGGCCGCCTGGTCGGTGCCGTCCCCGACATGGATGCAGAGGCCATCGGCGAGGTCTGCGCGGAGTTGCGCAGTGCGCAACCGGCTTGGGAGGCATTGGGGCCGGGTGGCCGCGCGACATGGCTGCTGCGGTGGCTGGATTGGTTGCTCGATAACGAACAACGGATCTTGGAGCTGGTGCAGTCCGAGACCGGGAAGTCCTGGGCGGACGCGTCGATGGAGATGGCGGTCGCCATCGACGTGATCAACTACTTCACCAGGAACGCCGAGAAGTTCCTGGCCGACCGCGTGGTCAAACCCGCTGGGATCGCCAACTCTGTGCGCAGGCTGCGGGTACAGGTTCGGCCATATCCGCTCGTCGGTCTGATCACCCCGTGGAACGGGCCGCTGGGCGGGCCGATGATGGATGTCGTCGGAGCGCTCGTCGCCGGCGCCGCGGTGATCTCCAAGCCGTCGGAGGTGACTCCGCTGACCTGGGCAGAGGTCACGCGTGGCTGGCGGGATGACATCGGGGCGCCACCGGTTCTGGCGTGTGTCACCGGTGGTGGCAGTGCCGGGGCGGCGGTGGTCGACTGCGTCGACATGGTGATGTTCACCGGCTCGGTGCGGACCGGCCGTGCCATCGCCGTGCGGTGCGCCGAACGGCTGATCCCCTGCAGCCTTGAGCTCGGCGGCAAGGATCCGATGATCGTGCTCGCCGATGCGGATCTGGAGCGCGCCGCCGGCGCTGCGGTCTGGGGGTCGATGACCAACGCCGGGCAGGCCTGCATCAGTGTCGAACGGGTGTATGTCGAGGCAGCGGCGTATGACCAGTTCGTGTCGTTGGTGACGCAGAAGGCGGCTGCGCTTCGGCAGGGTATGGACTCGCCGGGCAGCTTCAGCTGTGACATCGGCGCCATGGTGACCGCGTCCCAGGCGGACGTTGTCCAACGCCATGTCGACGACGCCGTCGCGAAGGGGGCACGGTTGCTGCTGGGTGGCTCGACCCAACCCGGGGGCAGGTTCTTCGAGCCGACGGTTCTGGTGGACGTCGATCACTCGATGGCGTGTATGCGCGAGGAGACGTTCGGTCCCACCATCGCCATCATGGCCGTGAAAAACGAGGACGAGGCGATCGCCCTCGCCAATGACAGCGAGTACGGACTGAGTTCGAGTGTGTGGACGCGTGATCGACGAAAGGCAGCTCGGCTGACCCGGCGCATCGAGGCGGGGTCGGTCTCGGTCAACAATGCGCTCGTGGCCACCTTCCAGCTCCCCATCCCGATGGGCGGTTGGAAGAATTCCGGCATGGGCACCCGTTTTGGCGGGGCGCGCGGCGTGTTGAAGTACTGCCGTGAGCAATCCGTGGTGGAGGAGCGCTTCGCGCTGAAGTCCGAACCGCTGTGGTATCCGGTCAGGCCGGTGAAGTCTCGAGCAATCGCCAGAATCGCGCGCATGCTCGGTGCGCACGACTGGCGCAGGCGTTTCGGGCGGCCGCGACGATGACTCTGCAGCAGATGCCCCACACCTATACTGTGCCGATGGCGCGGGTTGGCTGGGTGGGCTGACATGGCGCGACCATCCAAGCCGCTGATCAGCCGTGCGGCAGCGGTGCAAGCCTCCATCGAGATCATCGACAGCGAGGGGTTGGACGCCTTCAGTCTGCCCCGGCTGGCCAAGCACATGGGCGTCCAGGCCCCGTCGCTGTATCACCACTTCGCCGACAAGACCGAAATCCTCAACGCGATCGCGCGGTACATCGGCGGCAAGTCGGTGACCAAGCCGCGGCGTGCGCCAGGGCCGGACTGGCCCGAGTACTTCGTGACGCTGGGGCTGAACTTCCGGCAATCCGTTCTGCGGCATCGCAACGCCGCCCCGATCCTGGTGGAGTATCTGCCCCGGGAGACACTCGTTGGCAGCTTCGAGGACGCCGCCCGATTCCTCAGTGACTCCGGGGTTCCGGTCGAGCTTCACGTCGAGATCCTCGACGGTATTGAGACGCTGTGCATCGGTGCGGTACTCGTGGAGGCGGTGCGGGGCCCGCGGGGCAGGGAAGCCGCCTTCTCGGCTGCCGACCCAGTCGAGCACCCGCATCTCACCAAGGCGCTGGCGGCCAATGAACGCACGGCCAAGGAGCTGTTCGCGGAACGGATTCGCAGCTTCCTCTCTGGAGTCGTGCACGGCTGACAGATCGTGCATCGCGCGATCTACCTCTTGACTTGTCTCCTTAATCTAGTAGAGATTAAATTTTGACGAAGGGATTTCTCATGACGCGCGGGATTGAACGCACCATGGCGCTGTGCGGGGCGGCATTTGTCGTGCTGCTGTTCCCGGCGATCGTCATCACGGGGCTTTTGCCGCCGATCTCACCTATGCGCACCGCCCAGCAGGTCGCCGACTTCTGGTCCACTGATACCGGGCTCAAGCGATTCGGCCTGGTCATCCTGCTGGCGGCAGCAGGCCTACAGGCGCCGTTCGGTGCACTGATTGCGATCCGGATCCGGCAGATGGAGGGTGGACGGCACTCGGCGCTGGCCTATACCCAGCTGGTGGCCACCGGAATGGCGGTGGTGGCGATCCTGTTGCCCACGTTCGCCTTCGCGGCCGCCTCGTATCGGCCCGAACGGGACCCGGAGATCACCCAGGCGCTCAACGATCTCGGGTGGCTCCCGTTCGTGATGAACTGGCCGGCCGCCACCATTCAGTGCCTGGCCATCGGGTTTGCGATCTTCGGTGCCGCCACGAGCGTCTGGCCGCGGTGGCTGGGCTACTTCAACGTCTGGTGTGCCTTCATCTTCGCCGCCGGCGGGTTGGTCGTGCTCTTCAAGGACGGCGTCTTCGCGTGGAACGGGCTGCTGGCCTTCTGGCTGGTCGCGGTGTTCTTCGGCGCCTGGTTCCTGGTGATGTCGTGGCAACTCTGGTCGAGCATCCCGGGCGCCGCCGATGACATCGAACATCGGCCAGCGCAGCGCTCGGCGGTGTCATGACGGTACTGAATGGCGCGGCTCCGCCTGGAACGCGGCAGCGCAGGATCCCCGGCGAAGAGGGCATCTGGGTCTTCGTCCTGGGCGACATGACCGTATTCGCCCTGTTCTTCGGAACGTTCATGTACTCGCGCGGCAAGAACCGCCAGGCTTTCGCCCAGGGGCACAGCGAACTGCATCTCGCCCTCGGTACCGTCAACACGGTTCTGTTGCTGGGTAGCTCATTGCTGGTTGCGCTCGCAGTCCATCACGTGCTCGCCGGCCGAAATACCCAGGCGCCAAGTCTGTTTACCGGCGCCCTGAGCTGTGGTGTCGGCTTCGTGGTCGTCAAGGTCGTCGAGTGGACGGCGCTGTTCCGGGCAGGCAAGGGTGTCGGAAGCGGCGAGTTCTTCTCCTACTACTTCGTCTTCACCGGCATCCACCTCATGCACGTCCTCATCGGACTGGTGATCGTCAGCCGATTGATCACCATGACACGCCGCCCCGCGCTCGAGGCCAAGCAGATCCAGCTATGCGAGAGCGGGGGAATCTTCTGGCACATGGTCGACCTGCTGTGGGTTGTCCTGTTCGCGCTCTTCTACCTGGTGAGGTGAGGATGACGACCACTCGTCGGTTGACGTTGGTATGGGTTGCGTTGATGGCACTGACTTTTGGCTCGTTCGCGGTCGGTATCGAGCAGGGCAGGAACTTCGCCGATGTCGCCGCGATCGTGATCGTCGCGATCGCGCTCTTCAAGGTGCGCCTGATCGGCCTGCACTTCATGGACCTGCGTGTCGCGCCGGTGGCACTACGGGCCGTGTTCGAGGGCTATGTGCTTGCGGTGTTCCTTGCCCTGGTGATCCTCGACCTGGCGGTCAAACCCTGAAGTGAACATACATTCATACTTGAAATAGCGTTCATGCACGGCTACGGTACTGGGACAGCCGACCGCTCCCAGTGCCGTGGAGGACCACACCGCCGTGCTTACCTATTTGCCTGCCGCGCCTGCGATTCCAGCGCATCCGACCACGCCCATGCCGTTCGTGCCCGAGATGATCTTCACCGTCTTTCTCGGCATCCCAGTGCTTGTCGGCGCCTTCTTCGCCATCAAGCATCTGCTGACCGGCCGTGGGCCGCTGCTCGCCTTCTGCTTGATCGGCGGCGGTATCGCGTGCCTGTTCGAACCGATCGTCGACACCCTGGGGCTGTGCTACATCCGCCAGGGGGCGGTCACGACGACGTTCTCGTCCATGGGCCGCGACTTCCCGCTGTTCATCAACTTCGTCTACATCTGGTACGTCGGGGGCCTGGCCTATCTGGCCTTCCGCATCTATCAGACCGGCGTGACGCGCAAGGCCGTCTTCCAGCTGTACTTGATCGACGTCTTCATCAACATCTGGCTCGAGAGTCCCGGTGTGCTGATGGGTGCGTACGAGTACTACGGGCCCCAGCCGCTCAATTTCTGGGGGCTTCCGTTGTGGTGGGTATGCGTCAACCCGTTGATGCCGATGACGGCCGGCGCGCTCATCTACCGGATGAGCCCGCACCTGCCGGGGTGGCGGTTGGCCCTCGTCATCGCCTTCATCCCGATGTCAGACGGCATGGCCAATGGTGCGGCGGCCTGGCCGGTATGGACGGCGTTGAATCTGGACGCCTCGTTGTGGGTCACTCACTTCGCCTGGCTGGTCACCCTCGGGTTGGCGCTCACCGCGGTGTGGATCCTGTCCTTCGTCGTCGCGAAGCCGGATGACCAAGTCTTCATCAAGACCAAGACGGGCATTCTCAAAGCGGCTATCTTCGGTGGCTCGACGTCGAAGGCCCCCGAAGCGGCAACCGTCTAGCTATGTTCAGCGGCAACGACTTTGGCGACCACCGCCGCGGCGTCCTGCGGTGTGAGGCCGAGCGCGGTGAGCGAGACCTGAGCGAAGGCGCGTTCGGCATTCGGGCCGTGCCGACCGTCCAGAATCTCCCGGATGAGCGCGAGCGCCCCGCCGAAGATCGCCGTGAGCAGCACCTCGATGTCCGGCACCGTGAATCGGCCGGTCGCGATCCCGCGTTCGACGGCCGCGCGTGCGTGCGGGTGCAACGCGTCGCCGAACACCGCCTCGGAATGGCTGATGTTGATGATCAACCGGGCGAAGTCCGGCTCGTTGCGTGCCAGCCGGATCACCCTGAGATTGGCCAGCGCGACAACCTCGGCCGCATCGGCTGCTTCATCGGCATTGCTGACGATGGCCGACGCCAAGTCGGACAGGCTCTCGGTGATGACGGCTTCGAGGAACTCCTCTTTGGAGGCGAAGTAGTTGTAGAACGACCCGAGGGCGATGTCGGCTTCCTCGGTGATCTCTTGAATACGCAGTCCCGGAACACCTTTGGCGGCGATCAGGACTCGGCCCGCATCGAGAAGCTGTCGGCGGGTTCGCTGCCGAAGGCGTTCGGTCCGGCTCGGCTTGGCGGTGTTCGGCACCGTCACATTCTCCAACATGAATCAACTTTCATACGTGAGACTAAGTTCATTCAACGTTACTCTGACGGCGTCGTTGCGAAGTGGATCTCGACGGAGAGGAATCCATGAAGACTGATGGGGCAGCTGCCTACATCGCTGTTCGTTCCGGCGAGACGGATCTCCTGGTTCCCTTGCCGGAGCCCGGTGAGCAGTGGGATCCACACACCATTCACACGCATTACTTCGGCTTTTCGGTGCCAGAAGCCGCGATCGGTGCCTTCGTGTACATCCGCTACCAACCTGCCTTCCCGCTGTCCCAGGGCGGTGTCTGTGTCTTCCAGGGAAACGACAACGTCGAACTGACCGACATCGCGTTCCTGGACTACGAGATGACCATGCCCTGGCCTCACATCGACGCGAACACCATCACAACGGACAACGGACTCTCCATTGAATTCCTCGAGCCCGGGCGAACAGCGCGGCTGCGCTACACCGCGGCTGACGGTGCGTTGTCCTTCGATGTGGTGGCAGAGGCAGTGACGCCACTACTCGCCCGCGGCCACGTCATGCCGGGGGAGGACGATCACCACGACCGGCTCCGGGAGCCTGGCGGCAGTGAGCAGTTCATGCGGGTCACCGGTCAACTGCGACTGAATGGTTCGGACTTTGCTGTTGACTGCTTCGCTCCACGTGACCGGTCATGGCGGCAGGTCCGAGTGGAGAAACGCGGCGCTGTTCCGAGTCCGCCGGTCGGGTGGTCTCCGATGTACTTCGGACCGGACCTCATCTTCAATCAGATCAGCTTCGAGCCTCTCGACACCGAGCCGCGGTGGAAGGGACTCTACGACGTCGGAAATCGACCATCGCATCACTTTGCCTGGCTGATCAGGGATGGCGAGACCCGCGCCATCACGTCGGTACGCAGGGATGTCGGCGAATACCATCCGCGAATCCACATGGCTGCGCGCCAAGAGATCACCGCCGTCGACGACCGCGGTGAGCACTACCGCTTCCGCGGTCAGGCAATTGCCAGCGCCTCACTTCCGGCATGGCCCAACGTGTCCTTTCACGACAGCGTCTACCGCTGGGAGGACGACGAGGGTCGCGTCACCTATTGCACATACCAGGAGATCTGGTTCGACACCTATCAGAAGGCGATGGTCAGCCGTCTGTCGTCGGGTAGCAAGGCCTAGAGGAGATACTTATGGCGCTGAAGAATGCCATCGACACCGAGGTGGCCGCACAGCGGCTGGCGGTCTGGTTGCAGGCGAAAATCCCTGATGCCCAGAATGTTCGGGTAACCGACCTGTTCGTCCCGCCGTCAGCCGGGTTGTCGAACGAGACGGTTCTGTTCGCCGCATCGTGGGAGCAGGGTGCCGACTTCGTGAGCCGGGAGCTGGTGGCTCGAGTGCAGCCCGACGGACCCGGGGTGTTCCCCGCCTACGATCTGGCCAAGGAAGCGCGGGTGATCGGTGCGCTGGGCTCCGGAACTCAGGTCGCGGTTCCGGAGGTGCTGTTCTTCGAGGATGATCCCGCCGTATTCGGTAGCCCCTTCCTGGTGATGCAACGGGTCGCCGGGCAGGTGCCGTCGGACGATCCGCCGTTCACCGCCGCCGGCTGGGTCCTGGATCTCGCCCCTAAACAGCGGACACGTATGTGGCACAACAGCCTTGACACACTCATCGGTATCCACGGGGCCGACTGGCACGCGCTGGGACTGCAGTTTCTGGATACCGACGCCAACGGCAGTGGACTCGACGCGCATCTGGCCTCGTGGCGGGAGACCTTCACGTGGGCCGCTGAGGGTGAGCCCAATCCGACCATCGAGAGCGCCCTGGACTGGTTGGAGACCAACCGGCCGGCCGTCGACCTGCCGAAGGTCCTCAACTGGGGTGATGCCAGGGTCGGCAACATCATCTTCACCGAGGAATTCGACGTTGCAGCAGTGTTGGATTGGGAGATGGTGGGTTTGGGTGCCCGGGAGGTCGACCTCGGCTGGTGGCTGTTCCTGATGCGCCATCACACTGAGGGGATTGGACTACCGCTGCCAGAAGGCATCCCGGATCGTGAGCAGACACTCGACTACTACCAGGACCGGTCGGGGTACACGCCACTCCACGTGGAGTACTTCGAAGTGCTTGCCGGGGCCAAACTCTCGATCATCATGGTGCGTGCCGCGCATATGATGATCGCCCTTGGCTTGTTGCCGGCCGACAATCCCATGGCGCTCAACAACCCGGCAAGCCAGTTGCTCGCAGCGTTGCTCGACCTGCCCGCACCGACCGGAGCTACCACCTCGTTCATCGGAAACCGGTAGTCGTCGGCATGGCGCAGGACATGGCTCAGCCGATGAACCTGGAGGGACGGTCCGAGTCGCCTCAGGTGGCCAACCGGGCTGGCACGGTGTCGATCTGGGCGATCGTTGGTGTCGCATGGATCCTGTTTATCGGACAGGCGTGGACGCGGTGGATTGCCTCGGACACCCAGTTCGGTCCGGCACCGGTCTTTGGTCCCGATCGCTTCGACGGGGCAGCGCTGCTGACGCTGCGGGTGATCGAGATCGTCAGTCTGCTGATCGCCGCCGCGACGATCTGGGTGTTCCTGCTGAAACCCCTGATCGCCACGCGTCGATTGACCCTCGACGGGATGATCGTCGTCGGCTCACTGCTCGCGTCCGGGATCGACCCACTCATCAACTACTTTCACTACACGTTCGCCTGGAACGCCCACGCCTTCAATCTGGGGTCGTGGTTGGCATTCTTCCCGCTCCACCAGGGACCCACGCGGTATGCGGAAGGTTTGGCCTGGTTCGTTCCGCAGTATCTGTACCTGGGAATCGGCCTGGCCGCCATCGAGTGCCGCATCATCATCGCGTTGCGCCGACGCTACCCCGCGATGCCCAATGTGCGGTCGTTCGCCATCGCGTTCGCGGCGATCCTGTGTTTGGATGTCGTTCTCGAGCAGATCTTCATTCGCACCAGGGTTTATGCGTTTCCCCGCACATGGGAGACGTTGACACTGTTCGCGGGGACTCCCTACCAATTCCCGGTGTACGAGAGCCTCTTCGTGGCTGTCTACGCAGCGGGATTCACGGCGCTACGGATGTCGGCACATGACAGTCCCGATGGCTTGCCCTTCCTGCATCGCGGCGCCGAACGTTGGGCGCCGCGATTGCGCACCCCCATCATGTTGTTGGCCACGATCGGGTTCTGCGCGGTGTGGGCGGCAGTCGCCTACTTCATCCCGTGGAGTTGGATGTCGGTCAATCCGGACTCCATCATCACGCCGCCGTCATACATGTTGCCGGGACCACAGTGAGCTTCCACCACTCGACTTCAGACAGCTCGACATACCGAGAGGATTGACACGTCATGTTCGGAGATGGATTCCCGGGAACCCCGAATCCGCCCACGGAGACTGACTTCTTGATCGTGGGTGCGGGTCACAACGGACTGACCGCCGGCTGCTACCTGTCGAAAGCGGGGCACCGGGTGACGATCGTGGAGGCATCGCCGTTGGTGGGCGGGATGACAGCCACCAACGCCACCCTGTCGGCCGCGCCGCAGCACCGGTTCAATGAAGGCGCGATCCAACTGACCGGGATCTTCCGACTGTCCGGTGTCGCCGAAGAACTCGAACTGCACAAGTACGGCCTCCGGCAGATCGAGGTGGATCCCGCCCATGTCCAGCTTGACCCCGACGGCAGCTCACTGGCCATCTGGAAAGATGCCGGCCGCACCGCAGACGAACTGCGCAGGTTCTCGCCAAAGGACGCCAGGGCCTGGCTCGATATGGCCAACGCACTGGATCCCGCGATGGATCTTGTTGTGGCGTACATGAAGTCTCACCCACTTCGGCCCTTCAACGCCGAGATGGGCAAGGCGCTGGCGCGGGCAGTCCGGCATCCGAAGCGACTGTGGTCGTTGCGGAACATGGCCACCGCCTCGCACACCGAGTTCCTCGAGGAGACCTTCGAGACCGAACTGCCCAAGGGTGCTCTGGCCGCGATGGCGGCGTTCTCGCAGATGCGGCTCGACATGACTGCATGGGCAATGATCTATCTGGGCGTGGTGCAGAAGGTGTCGAACGCGATGCCGGTCGGTGGTACCGGCGCGCTACCCGCGGCGCTGCATCGCTGCCTTCTGGCGCATGGCGGCACGGTCCACACCGATTGTCGGGTGGGCGAATTCGTCATGTCGGGTGACCGCGTTGCGGGCGTGCGACTGGAGGATGGTCGCACCGTCACGGCACGCAAGGGCGTCATCGCCACCTGCAATCCGGTGATCACCCTCAACGAATTGCTCCCGGACGGTGTGCTCGACACCAAGCTATCCACCCGCGCCAAGGACATCCCGATCCGAAAGACCCACGCCACCTCACTCAAGATCAACGTCGCGGTGGACGGCGAGGTATCGATGCACCGGCACGAGACGTGGCGCAACGACGGGCTCGACCTTCGCAAGTACCTGGTGGCCTGGCACACCCTCGCCGAGCAGGATGCCGGCTGGAACGCGTTGGTCCGGGGCGAGTGGCCCGATCCGGTGCCGGTGAGTTGCTCGATCATCCCGTCTGCTGTCGACCCCACCCAGGCCCCGCCTGGTTCCAGCACGTTCTGGCTGTGGTCCGGTGTCATCCCGGTGACGCCCAAGGAGCCGTGGGAGGACGTGCGGGACAAGATCGGGGACTCGGTTCTGCGGGACGCGGCTCTGTACTACGAAGGCTTGGACAGCCTTGAGATCGATCGAACGGTCCTGGGCGGCCCCGACATCGAGCAGCGTTTCAATGCCCCGGCGGGCAACGTGTATCACGTCGATCCGCTCATCACCCGCTTCGGGCCGCTCAAGCCCGCCGCGGGTCTCGGTGCCTACCGGACACCGGTCGCGGGCCTCTATCTCAGTGGCGCCGGAACACATCCGGTCGGTGGGGTGTGCGCACTGCCGGGCAAGCTCGCCGCCCAGACCGTGCTGCGAGACCTCGCCGCGAAGGACGGGTAGCAGCAATGGATGCAGCCGAGTTCCGCCGGGATGTGGAACTTTCCCGCAAGATTCAGACCGTCTGTGCCTGGTGTGGGCCGGTGTTCGTCGTCCTGCTGTTCGGCGGCTGGGGACTGATGGGCGGCTTCATCCCGCTCATCCCTGCGACCTACAGCGCCGAGCAGGTGGCCCACGCTTACGGCAATGGGGTTAACCTGCATCGCCTCGGCGCGCTGTTAGGCCTGATCGGCATCTTCCTCACGGTGCCGTTCTTCTTCGCGATCAGCATGCAGATGCGGCGGGCCGAGCGTCGAGTCCCGAGCCTGGCCATCCTGCAGTTTGCCTCGGGGCTGATCGTTACCGTCGTCCTGATCATCCCGGTGCTGCTGTTCATCGGCGGGTTGTTCCGGCCCGAACGGCCTGCGGAACTGACCAAACTTGTCAACGATCTGTCCTACGTGATGCTCATCCTGCCGTGGCCGCCCATCCTCGGTCAGTTGGGATCGCTCGCAACCGCGATCTTCACCGACAAGAATCCCCGCCCGGTGTTCCCGCGCTGGTTCGGCTACCTCAATCTGTGGGTCGCGCTGCTGCTACTTCCCGCGAGCATGATCATCTTCTTCAAGAGCGGTCCGTTCGCCTGGACGGGTCTCATCGGATTCTGGATACCGGCAGCCGTTTTCGGTGTCTGGTATCTCGTCACGGCGTGGCTGGTATTCCGCGCGATCAAGGATGAGGCTGCGGCAGACTACAACTCGGCCGGAAACGGGTCGTTGGGCCCACTGGAGTAGGGATCGTCGACGAGCGCGGCTCGGCGACGCTCGCGGCGCAGCCGGTCTTTGAGTGCACCTAATCGACCGCCCTTGTCCTCCAACCGGAACTGCTTGAGCATCGTGCGAGCCGCGTTCTGGCCCGGCATCCCGCTGATCCCGGCAACAGGATGGGTTCCCGAACCGGTCAGGAAGAGCCCCTCGACCGGAGTGCGGTATCCCGCGAAGCCGGCTACCGGCTTATTGGGACCGAACCTGCTGATCGTCGGATCGACGTGGTACACCGAACCGTCGATGGCCCAGAAGCGTTCCTCGATATCGGGAAGCACCAGTGGTCGGACCGCAACCTGCAGGTCCTCGACACCCTTGTAGTACTCGTCGGCGTCCTTGATGATGCTGTCGGTGATCTTCTTTCGGGCTACGTCCCAGCCCTCCTCGGGGAAGGACGGTGTGAGACCGGTCCAGAACCACCAGAGGTCCTTGCCCGGGGGTGACATCGAGGGATCGAAGGCGTTGGTCACCTGTGCCAGGCCGGGGATCGCGTCGGGAACCTGGCCACGCACACAGGCCTTAGCAGCTTCCTTGGCCTGCTCGTAGGTGTGGTAGCAGTTGCAGGCCAACCGCAGATCGATCCCGTCGCCACGCCACTTCTCATGCTTGGACATGTCCACCCGCCCCGACAGTGCGACATTGACTTTCGCGTCGGCGATACCGCGTTTTCGGGTCGGGATGTGATCGGCGGCGACCTGCTTCTTGTGCTCCAGGATTCCGCGCGGCAGGAGTTTGGTCAGGGTCGTCTTCGGGCTGCACGCGGTGAGTACGCCACGGCGGGAGCGAATCTCGGTGCCACCGCGGACCCGAACACCGACGCAGCGGTTGTGCTCGATGATGAGTTCTTCGACGGGGGAGTTCGTCACGATGTCTCCGCCGTTGTCCTTGATCACTCCAATGAGTGCCTTGGGCAGGGAACCGGTCCCGCCGTGGAACATAGCGACGCCGTACTTGGAGAGCACGCCCAGATAGATCAGCGACCAGCCGGACAGGTCGGCGTCAAACGGCATGAACGGTAGCGAGGTGAGCAGAGGGGCGCGGATCATGTCGTGCTCGAAGCTCTCCTCGACCGCCTCGGTCTGCGAACTCGCCATCCAGCGACCGATGGCGCTGAGCTGTTTGCGGTTCTTGGCAACACCCCTGGCGGCCTTCAGGATTGCGGAGATGTCAGGCGTGACGACATTGGTCTGCATCATCGGCAGACCGATCTCGACCGCCGCGTCGATGACCTCGTACAGCTCGATGAGAGCGCGGGCGTCCTTCTTGGAGAAGTACTCCAACTCGGCTGCGGTCTTGCGCGGGTCACGCCACAGGCCCAGTGAACTCCCATCGGCGGCGAGCTGGAAGTGGGCCGGATCGATCACCGTCTGTCGCAGCCCGTACCGAGTCGACAACTCGAGGTCGTCGTTGATCGTGGTCGTGCGGAACAGCGAGGCCTGGATGGAGGCCTCGTTGATGGTGTACTCCGGGGCCTCCGGAGCGAACGAGTTCGTCGACGTCATACCGCCGGCGGTCGCGGCCGCTTCCACAACCAGGACGTTGAGTCCGGCTTTGGCCAGATAGGCCGCGGCGACCAGACCGTTGTGGCCGGAACCGACGACGACGACATCGGCTTCACGAGGGGGCTGGGCAGTTCCAGACATGAATGATCCTCAACAGATAGTGCTCACAGGGTGGTGGCCGAAACGCGATGGGCCGGGGCGATTCTCGTCGCCACCGACCCACCGCGTCGTGGGTCAGATTGACGCCGCTGGCTCGCGGTTGCGGGGCCCGCCGTCGAAGGTGATCGTCGGGCCGACCGGGACGGCCTGAGACGGATCCTCGGGATCGACCGCGATCCCGTCGCCCGGCTTCACGCCACCCTCCTCGCACATCTTGCGCCACAGTTCCGCGCGGCCCCGGCGGGTCGGGATGAACTTGCCGTAAGCGAAGACTCGCCAGAACGTCCACTTGGGAGCCGGCAGTGTGTTGGGACGGCCGACCAGCCGGTGCAGGATGAACATCCAGCCGACCATCATGGCCATCATGACAGCGGCTCCCAGCCAGCGCACCGGGGTCGGCAACGTGGAGTTGTGAATCAGGATGTGCGGGAATCCGACGCCGAAGTAGGCGACCATCATGCCGAACGGAGCCACCAGCAGGAGCAGCAGTTGTTGTGCGCCTTTGAGTCTCGGAACTGCGAAAGCCAGGATGGCGCCGATCGTGACGAACGAGCCGCCATTGATGAAACCCCACCAGTACGGGAAGCCCAGGAAAGTGAACGGTTGCACGCCGTAGTAGAGGTAGGTGCCGAGGTTGATACCGATGGTTTCCATGACCGCGTCGGTGACAATGCCCATGCCCAGCAGCATCACGAAGGTCGATGCGTGCGCGCCATTGCGGATCACGAAGTAGCAGAAGTAGGCCTCGAGTCCCAGGAACGCCACATAGCACGGTGGAATCAGCAGCGGGACAGTGATGCCGAAGTTGGTGAAGGCCGGCATGAGATTGTTCGCCCAGTGCAGATGGCCGAGTAGATCGAGCATCGGCTCGAGCAGGCTGCAGATCAAACCACTAGCCATCACGATCAGCGGGACGAAGTTGCGGCTCTTGACCGCGGCCCTGATCGCCCAGGGCAAGGCCAGCACCATCACCAAGGCGCCGGCGATGAGGATGAATGCGATCTCGGCGCCCAAGCTGGCGCTGAAGTTGCCGGGAGCCGGCTGGATATTGGGCGGCCAGCCCTGGCCCTGAATGAGGGGCGACCATGTCGCGCTCAACATGGGACTCATCGGTGTGTCCTCTCGTGGTGATCTCGGACGCGCATGCCCGTGACATGCGGTTTTCTCCCTGACAGCCGGTATCGGCTGGTGTGGACCAGCTCACACTAACACCGTGTCTAGACATTGTGTATACCTCATTTGAAATCGGATTAGATTTCTGCGCGGGGGTGCGGGATGGTCGCTGCGAGCGACGGTAAGGTGACGCAGATGACGGAGCCCACGCGTCGACCACGATCGGTAGATCTCAACGGAGTACCTGCGGTCGATGCCATGTACGCCGCGACGGCTCGGCTGATGGAGCGTGAGGCATTCGCTGATATCAGCGTGGCGCAGATTCTCACCGAGGCGAACGTGTCGCGGGCGACCTTCTACTTCTACTTCTCGTCGAAGTTCTCGGTGCTGGCCGGTCTGCTCGAGGCGGCGATGGAAGACATCTTCAGAACAGTGCAACCATTTCTGGAACGCTCGCCCGAGACCCCACCGTCGATTGCCCTGGAGCGCAGCATCCGCGCGGTGACGCATGCATGGCATCGGCATCGCTCGGTCTTGCAGGCGGCCAACCAGCACTGGCACAGCGAGGCCGCACTGCGGACGCTGTGGCTCGCTGTCGTCGAGCGGTTTGTCGCCGCCGGCGCCGTTGAGATCGATCGAGAACGGGAGGCCGGCCTGATCACCTCGGATCTGCCGAGCCGCACCCTTGCCGCCACACTCTTCTGGAGCACAGAACGGGTGCTGCATATCGCCGGTATGGGGGTTGATCCTGAACTGACCGACGAGGAATCAATGGTCGGTCCACTGGTGGCGATGTGGAACGGCACGCTCTACGGCAACTGAGCAGTTCGAGTTTCACGTTTCGCAGGGAAAGTTCGAGAGCAGCGCTGCACAACGTGAAACTCGATGTCAGCGGGGCACGCTACTGGCCATCGCCAGCGAGGTCATGACGAAGCGTTCGATCATTGCCCGCTCGTCTTCCTGAGGTATGTTGCGGCGCAGGATGATCGAGGCGTAGACGGTGTGCAGCCAGTCGGCGAGATCGCGATTGGAGAGATCGTCTCGGAGTAGGTGTCGTTGCCTGCCGATGTCGAGCCAGGGCTGCCAGAAGCGCACCGCACGTTCGACCAGCTCCGGCTCCCATAGTGCTTCGTGTGCAGTGACCGGACTGCTGTCACCCAGCAGCGTCGACAGCTCGGGATCGTTGCGCAGCGTCTCGATGATCCGGACCGACAGTTCGACAAACGACTCGGTGAAGCCGGCGTCGGGAACCGCATCCGCGGTGGAGTCGGCGATCTCGACGATCCGATCGATGATGGCGGCCAGGATCAGCTCCCGCCGGTCGAAGAACACCTTGTAGACCATCTGCCGGCTGCAGCCCGCCTCGTTCGCGACGTCGGCCATGGTCACCGCACGTATACCGCTGGTGCAGAACAGTTCCCGTGCGGCGCTGATGATGCGCTGCCTGGCGGCGGCGCGGGGGCCCGGAGTCATGTCCACGCCCACCTCGGGTGTCGGCCGCTGGTTGACATATCTGCATACACCGGGTCATTATCACCCAGCTGGTTACAAAAGATCTAGTTTGTCTACCAAAGGTGCCCGAGATGTCGTTGACCCCTGGTCCCGGTGGCGCGGTCGTCGAGAAGCGGCCGGTGTCCGAACCCCCGCCACTCGGTCGGCAGGGTCCTGCGACCTTCCTTGCCCTCATCGGCGTTGTGTGGTTCGTGGTATGCGTCGAAGTCGTTGTGCGATGGGTGACTTCGGGGGAGGAGTTCACTCCCGCGCCACGGGTGGGACCTGACGTCATGGACACTGGGCGATTGATCGCCCTGCGCATCTTTGAGGCGATCAGTCTTGCGGTGATGGCGGCGTTCATCTGGTACTGCGTGGTCAAGCCGCTCCGCCGGACGGGTTCGTTGAGCCTGGACGGCAAGTTCGTCATCGGCGGCATCATCTGCTTTGTGGCGGATGCGTTCCTCAATGTCCAGCAGTATCTGTTCGCATGGAACAGCGCGAACGTCAATCGCGGTGTCTGGGTCCGATTCCTGCCGTTCCATAACCCGGATGCACCGAGTCGCTACGCGGAGTCGTTGATCTGGGGTCCGCCGATGTACATCTACTTCTGTGCAGGCGTGGCCATCGTGGCGTGCCACGAGGCAAAACGCCTGCGGCGCCGGTGGCCGGCCATGTCCAAGTTCCGCCTGTTTGTCTTTATCTTCATTTTCGAATTTGTCTTCGATTTCGTGGTGGAGAATGTGGTGATCCGGACCACCCATGCCTACGCCTTCGCCAAAACCTATGAACCCCTGACCCTGTGGCCCGGTGAAGTGCATCAGTTCCCGATCTATGAGTCCATCCTGGTGGCATTCGTAGGGTGTGTCTTCACCTGGGCGCGGATGGAAGCGGAGGAGCGGCCGGTGGGAGAGTCGCCGATCGAACTCGGTGCGCAGCGCTGGCGCCCGGCGTTGCGGCCCCACGTGCGGAACTTCGCTGTGCTCGGATTCTGCATGGTGACGCTGGTGTTTGTGTACCACCTGCCCTTCAACTGGCTCGGTTTGATCGGGACGTCGTATGCCGACCTGCCCAGCTACCTGCTGCCCGGCTGATCGGAGAATGTGATGGCTCCCGTAACGACGGCGGGGATCGACACACCGGTGTGGCCGGTCGGCCAGTTGATCGCGACTGTGCTCACATTCGGACTTGCTGTCGCGGTCCTGATCTTGGTTGCGCGCCTGTGCCGTCGGGAAGCGATCGTCTGGCCGTACTTCGTGCTCATCAGCGGAACGCTCACGTGCCTGATGGAACCGCTTTTCGACCATCTATACGGGTTGTGGTTCCGGGAGCAGGGGCAGTGGCACCTTTACACGACATTCGGCAGTCACCAGCCGATCTGGGTGCCCGCGGCCTACCTGACCTTCTACGGCGGCGCCACCGTCTTCATTGCCCGCGCTTTGGCGAAACGCCCCACGATGCGCACAGTGTGGACGATGTACGCGTTCATCGTGGTGATGGCCGTCGCAGCAGAGATCACCTACATCGCTGTGCTGAAAGTCTATGACTATCAGGACAGCCAGCCATTCGTCGTGTTCGGCTACCCGATCTTCCTCGGCTTCACCAACGCGATGTCGGCACTGGTCAGCGGAATCGTCATCTACCGGCTGGCCCCGCGATTCAATGGATTCGCCTATCTCTACCTCATCCCGGTGGTGCCGATGGCATTCGCGGCCGGGCTGTTCGGCTCCGGCATCCTGTACCTGTCGGTGCGCCATTCGGTCGACCAACCGCCGATGGTGCTGGTCCATCTGGCCGCGCTTACGGTGGTGGGAGCCATTGCCAGCACTGTCGGACTGCTGGGCCGGATTCTCGTTGCGCAGCGGTCGGAAGCCGACCGCATCGCTTAGGCCTTGGGTCGCTCGCTGCTCCTGCGGCGCGCCGGCTTGGCGGGTACCGGAGCGATACCGCTTCGGACCAACGCCTGTGCGCTGGCCACGATGGTGTCCAAAGATCCGCGGCGGGGATCCCACCATTCCGCCGCCCAGTTCAGGGCGCCCAGCACCAGGCCCTGCACGATTCGCGGATCGAGATCGTCACGCATCTCACCCTCGGCTGCGGCATCGTCGAACAGGCGCTGCCAGATTTTGCCGTACGCAGCGCTCTCTTTGCGTTCGCGGGTGCGAAGGTGTTCGGGGATCTGGCCCGAATTGCGGATCGACGCGGTCGCGTAATCGGACAGTTCGAGTTCGTGGCGTAAGTGTGCCTCCACCGCAGTCAGGATGCGCTCCAGCGGTGCCGTCCCGTCGGGCAGCGCGTCCAACGTCTCCTGCAGGTACTGCCGCATGTCGCTGATCCCGCAGTACATGACTTCTTCGATGAGGTTTTCCCGGGAGGGGAAGTAGTAATAGATGGCGGGTGCCTGCAACTCGGCATACTCGGCGACATCATTGAGTCGGGTGCCGGCGAAACCCTTGACGCTCAGAACATGGGCCGCTGCATCGAGGATCCGCTGACGGGTGCGTTGGGACTTGGACTCGGGCTCGGTATCCGGCCGCGCAGCACCCCGCGGTTTTCTAGCCATGGTTCGATTGTATGGGTTAGGGGTGGTCAATACGGCGAGGTAGGCCCCGGTTGTCGAAGACGGGCCGTGATCGGGGGTCTCGGCGGGTCTGCAATGTTGATGGCTAGCCGTAAAGCGAAGTCCGCACTCTGGACTGACCTCCGGTACTGATCTTTTCGCTTGGGCTGCACCGTCTTCAGGGTCGGGTGCCGCGGTCGCGGCGTGCCGAAGATAATCGCTGATACAACTGCTGACAATAATGGATGATTGTAAAATTCCATGAGGGGTCGGACGTCTTTTCGCCGAACCTCCCAGTGACAGGAGACAACATGGCTCGCCGACGGGGCGGCACTGGGCTCAGTGCGGATGCCGACGAGGCGCGCCAGCAGATTCTCGGCGCCGCCGAGGAGGTCATTCTGCGATTCGGCGTTGACAAGACCACGATGGACGATATCGCCAAGGCGGTGGGAGTCTCACGGCCCACCGTCTACCGGTACTTCGCCGACCGCGATTCGTTGTTGAGCGCGCTCATCGAGCGCCGATCGCGAATGCTGTTCGTCCGCGCTCGAACCTACATCGCCAGCCATGAGACGTTCGCCGATCAACTCGTCGAGGGTTTGATCTATCTCGTTGACCACGGCCGGAAGGATCCGATCGTGCGAATCCTCGTCAGCCCGGAACGGATGGAACTAGCCACCACGTTGGTGGGTGGCGCCGGGCTCGCAGCGGCACTGACCGGCGAGATGTGGGCGCCAATCCTTGAGACAGCCGCTGAACGGGGCGAGATTCGCGACGACCTCGCGATGGGTGATGTAGCGGAGTGGTTGGCCCTGGTTCAGTTGATCCTCGTCGGTCGCCTCGATTTCGTCCGAGCCGACGATCCCGGCCACCGCACCATGCTCCGGTCGTTCGTGCTGCCGGCCTTTCTGCCCACCGGAGTCAGCGCTCCCACGGGGCCGTGACCGGCCTAGCCTGACGGCGTCAACATTGATTGCCACGTTTGGTGGTTCGGTGCAGCCTGCCCGAGATCGCTTTGGACATAGGTCTTACCGTCAGGACCGATGTACGACCCGGTTGCCGGATCGTAGGGTACGGCGACAATCGACGGGGGCACAGGCTGGGCGGGAGTTGCTTGTGGAGCACTTCCCGTCCGAGGCTGTGGGATGGGCTGACCCGACAACGTGGCGTTCGGATCGCCCTTCCAGTTCTCGCCGTCGTTGAGCGGCACATACTGTTCGTCGCTCTCGCACATCTTCGCCGTGGGGGCCCGCTTTCCGGGTTTGGTCGGGCAGGGCGTGTTCTTGACACCGCGGACCCCGAATGTTGCGTCTTGTGCTGTCCGGCAATACAAGTCGCCGGGTGGTCGTGCCGGGTAGTCGAGCTGGTCCGGTGTGCGCTGCTGCTGAGCGGGAATGTAGCCGGTGGTGCAGGCCGGCGGGATGTTGATGTTGAGGTTGAAGCTGAGGTACAGGCCGCGAAGCTTCTGCTCGGTGTTGGCGTTCGGCACGGCGAGCGCGGCTTCGACGGCCAGGCTCTGGGGAATCAGGACCAGAAGCTGTTCCACGCTTGCGTTGTAGGTCACGGCGACATCGGCAATGCCGGAAAGATTGGCGAGGATGGTCGGCAGAGTGGGGTGGAGTGTGTCGAACAGCCGTTGCGCCTGGGCTGCAGCGGGAGCGGCATTGTCGATCAGGCCGGCGACTGAACGATCCTGCGTTTTGAGCTGTGTGGTGATGTCGGCGAGCTGGGCAGCCCACGCGTCGATGGCCGGTGATGTGTCGGACTGGCTGTCCAGCACCGCCTTCGACCCGTCGATGAGGCCTGTGATCGAGCCGAGATTCTGACGGGCATCGATGGCGAGCGCGGTCGAACCCTTCACAATGCGGGATAGTTCTGGCCCCAAACCACCGACCGCTGTGTAGCTTTCGTTCACCACCGTGTTCAGGGCGTCGCCGGGGATGGCTTCCAGGCCGGTGTTGGCGGAGTCGAGCAGGCTGTTGATGTCCGGCGGGACCGAGGTGTCCGCCATCGGGATCACGTCACCGTCCTTCAGAGGTGCACCGTTGGAGCTGCGCGGAATCAATGCGACGTACTGTTCGCCGACCGCTGAGACGCTGTGCACTTCGGCTTTGACATCGGAGGGAATGTCGATCCCGGACTTCAGCGACAATGTCGCCGCGACGCCCTGGGGGGTGACCTTCACACCCTCGATTCGACCGACCTCGACCCCGCGGTAAGTGACATTGCCACTGGCGTAGATCCCGCCCGAGCGTGGCAGTTCCACGGTGACGGTGTAGCGGCCGACCCCGAAAAGCAGCACCGGCAGCTTGATGTAACCAAACACCATGATCAGTGCCGCGATAAGGCTGACGACACCGAAGATGGCGAGCTGGATCTTGATGCCTCGGGACAGGTGCATCTACGGTCCTTGGTCGAGGTGGTAGGGCACCACCAGCGGGTTGCCGGCGGTATAGGGGCTGGGCATCTGCCCGATGGTGCGCCCCCACTGCAGTTCGAGTTCAGTGAGGTTGCCCTCCCACCGGGTGCCGGTGAACAACGACGCGTCGATCCGGCTCAGGGTCAGGTCGATGATGGCCGTCAGGTTCGCGTAGTCACCTCGGAACCATTTGAGCAGATTCTCCTTTGGCCACGGATAGGTCGCCAGAAGTCCGAGCGATTGCGTCATGTCAGGCCCTGCGTCGGCCAACGACTTGAGCACCGGCGCGATGTTGCGCAGGTTCTGCACCAGGCTGTCACGGGTCTGATGAGTCAGATCCGCTGCCAGCGCACTGAATTTCCCGAACTTGTCGACCGCCTCGATCAGTGTGTCCCGCTGCCTGCTCAGTTCGGCGATCGCCTGCGGCACGGTGTGCAAGGCGCTGTCGAGGACGAACTTCTGTTCTGCGATCTGCCCGACGAGGCTGTTGAGGCTCACATTGGCTTCGATGATGTCGGTGGTCTGCCCATTGAGCTTGCTGATGAACACATTCAGCTGGTCGATAAAGCTGCGGAGGTCGGCTTCGCGACCGGTGAACGCGGTCGCAAAGGCCTTGGTGATGTCCTGCAGCTGCCCAATACCGCCGCCGTTCAACAACAGCGATAGTGACCCGAGGGTCTGCTCGGTCGTGGGATAGGACCCCGATGAGGACAACGGAATCAACGACCCCTGATGCAGGTGTCCCTGGGGTGGTTCCGTTGTCGGCGCGGCCAGCTCAACATGGAGAGTGCCGAGAAGACTGGTCATGCCGACCTTGGCGGTGGCGTTGGCCGGAAGATCGACATCACCGTTGAGCCGCATGGTCACCAATGCGTGCCAGCCCTGTCGCTGGATGTCGGTGATATGTCCAACCGTGACGTCACCCACCCGAACACGTTGATTGCGTTGAATGTTCGTGACATCGGGCATCTCGGCGCGCACTTCGAACGAACCGGGTCCGTTGCCTTGCGTCCCGGGTAGCGGTAATGAGTTCGCACCCTCCCAATCGGAACATCCGGAGGTGGCGCCGATGACGGCGCAGGACACGGCCGAGGCGAGTGCGGTACCGATCCGGAACGTCACGATCCACCCGCCGAGGGAGTCATCATGCCGCCGAGGCCGGCCTGGGGATCTGTCGGTACTGCCTCGGCCGGTAGCGGGGCTGCAGGCTCGACCGCAGCTGGCGCAGATGCGGTGGCCGGTGCAACGGGACTGTCCGCCGGTGGTGCCGGTTGATGGTCCGGCCGCAGCCAGTCCTCGCTGTAGGTCAACTCGTTCGGGCGGGCTGCGGCGCCGACGAAGGGGTTCACACCAAACGGCAGGAAGTTGTACTGCCGGTTCTTGACGATCGGCGCAAGATACTGCACGCACAGCTTGGCGGACTGCTCGGCGTTGAGCCGGGAAGCGGCCTGTATTGCACCGCACAGGAACGACACCGGATTGGCGAAGTTGTTCAAGGCGAGGACGCCAGTGAGGGCGTTCTGGGCCGGCTGATAGATGTTGAGGAAGTTCTGCACCGTGGTCGGCCCGATGTGCAGAAACTGCTCGATCTCGTCGTGGCTTTCGCCCAGTGCTGCAGCCACATCCGCCAACTGTTGAGAAGTGGTGCCGATCGTACTCGTGTTCTCGGTAAGGAAGGAGTGGACGTCTCGCACCGCGATGTTGAGGTCGGTCATCGCCTGGCCGATCTCGTTGGGGGCGTTCGCGAACAGTGCCGTCACCGATGCGAGGTTTCCGTTGAGCAGACGCATGACGTCGGTGCTGGATTGAAGCGCGGTGACCAACGTGGACAGGCTCTTGACGGTGCCGAAGATGTCCTTGCTGTGATCACCAAGAGCGGAGAACGCTTCCGACATCGTGATGATGGCCTGGCGGATATCGGCCCCCTGTCCACGCAGGTTGTCTGCCGTGGTGTTGATGAAGGCACCCAACGGGCTGACACCGCCAGACGTTGTGGGCTGCAACGTCTCAGTGAGCTTCTCGAGCTGTTCGCGCAGATCGTCCCACTCGACCGGAACGATGGTGCGGTCCAGCGGAATCACGGCGCCAGGTTTGATGACCGGACCACCGGTATAGGCGGGCGTGAGCTGGACGGCGCGCGCAGTCACCAGGGATGGCGCAAGGATCGCCGCATGCACGTCCGCAGGGACCTTGTATCTCTTGTTCACCCAGAAGGCGACTTTGACGCCCTGCGGCTGCGGCGCGATGGAGTCGATCTTGCCGACCGGCACACCGAGAATGCGGATCTCGTCACCGGGGAAGATGCCGTTGCTGTTGTCGAAGTAGGCGGTCAGGTGAACCCGATTCGCCGAGAGCGCGGATCTGATCAGCAGCCCGGCACCGGCAACGAGTGTGAGCACCAGCGGTACAGCTATCAGCAGCTTGATCGTTCGCTTACTCATGGCTGCTCCGGTTCAACCAGGACGGGCTCTGGTGTCGGCTCGGGTGATACGACTGCGGGCGGACCGGGTGGGGGACCACCGGGTGGCGGAGCGGGCAGCGGCTCTCGGTACGGGTATCGCGGATCACCAGGATTGCCGGTGATGGCCTCCGGCAGCGAGGTGTTCGGCTCACCGCCCTGGCCGGTACGCGGGAAGGGCATCGGCAGGGGAGGAGTACCGGGCTGACCGACCTGGGGGTCGCTCAGCTGCGAAGGCAGCTTGACGTTCGGGTCCAGACCGAGGTCGGAGAATGCCGCGTCGACAAAGGGTTGCACGAACTGTCCGGGAAGCAGATTCGCCAGGTAGGCCTTGAAGAACGGTCCCGACGAGAGGGTTTCGCCGAAAGACATCGCATACGCGTTCAACATCTTGAGCGATTCGGCGACATTGTTCTTGTACTTGTTGACCAGGGCCAGCACGCCGTTGAGTTTGTCGAGCGCGGGTTTGAGCTTTCCGCTGTTGTCGGCGACGACGCCGGACAGCTGTCGGGAGACTGCCGAGAGGTGACCGGCGATGGCGTCCAGCGAGCCGCTCTGACTCTGCAGGCTGCTCAGCAGGTTGTTGGTGTCGTTGACCAAACCAGCGATATCCGAACTTCGTTCCGCGAGAACCGCGGTCGCCTTCTCGGCATTGGCGAGTAAGCTCCGCAACTCCTGGTCCCGCTTTCCCAGCGTGTCAGAGAACTTCGCGACACCCGCCACTGCCACCTGAAGATCCGGAGGGGTGTCCTTGAATGTCTCGGCCAGGGTGGACAGCGAGTCGGACAGCTGGTCGGTGTTCAACCCGTTGATTGCTGAGGCGACGTCACCGAGCGCATCGGGAAGCTGGTAGGGCGGAGTGGTCCGGTCCACCGGGATGGGGCCGGTCAAGCTGCCTTCGCCCCGTGGTCTGATCTCGAGGACCTTGGATCCCAGCAGGGTCCGCGTCTTGATGGCGGCCTCGGTGCGATCACCCAGTGGCATGTCCTTCTCGACGTCGAAGGTGACCAGGACGCGGTTGCCATCGAGGTCCAGATCGGTCACCTGGCCGATCTTGAATCCCGAGATCTGCACCGGCGCACCAACTGTCAGCCCGCCGGCCTCGCTGAAGTACGCCGAGTAGGTATTGCCGTTGTCGAAGAAGGGGAGATTCTTGTACTGCAGCGCGCCGACCACGAGGACCGCGGCGACGCCGATGCCGATAGCGCCCACGACACGTGGGTTGCGCTCGGAGATCATCTTCACTGGGGCGTGCACCTTCCCGTGTCCTGCCCGGCGAGCTTGACGTACACGGGTTGACCGCCCTTGCCGTTGACCTTCAGGAACAGATCGCAGAGGTAGAAGCTGAAAAAGTCGCCGTAGACGCCTTGCCGGGATAGGGCGCGATAGGCCTCGGGCAGGGTGGCCAGCGTGTGATCGAGAAAGCCGTAGTCGGCCATCGCCAAGCCCGCCACCCGGTCGGTCTGTGCGACCGTGTTCTGCAGAGCAGGACGTGCCGCTGCCATGAGGTCAGCGATCGATTCCGCGGCGGCGTCGGTGTAGGCAAGTCCGTTGGTAATGTCGTCCCGCCGGGCGGACAGTCCCTTCATCAGTTCGGACACCGACGATATCGCGCTGCCGAATTGCTTGTTCTGATCAGCGAGCGACCCGAGCACAACGTTCAGGTTGTGGATGACCTGGCCGATGAGATCATCGCGGTCGGACAGCGTGCTGGTGAACTGCGCGGTTTGGCTCAGGAACGAGCTGATCGTGCCGCCCTGCCCTTGGAACACCTGGATCAGTTGTCCGGTAAGAGCATTGACCTGTTCGGGGTCCAGCGCGCGGAACAGCGGCCGGAATCCGCCGATCAGTGCGTCGAGGTCGACAGAGGGCTCAGTCTGACTGACCGGAATCGTCTGTCCGGGCAGCAGTCGCTTCGGGTCGCCGGCGCCTTCCTGAAGTTCCAGGTAGCGGTCGCCGATCGGGTTGTCCCAGCGGATGACGGCCCGGGAGCCGTGGGTCAACACCACCGACTGGTCAGTGCTGAACTGGACTGTGACGATGGTGTCCGGACGAATCGAGATGTCGCTCACCTTGCCGACTTCGACGCCGGCGATCCGGACGAAATCGCCTGACTTCAGTCCGGTGATATCGGTGAATTCGGCCCGATAGGTGTCTTCATCCTGGAAACGCAATTGCGCGAAGATCGCGAAGATCGCGAAGATGCCCAACACACAGACCATCACGAAGATGGCGAGTCGCCAGACGGCGCCTGCCAGGTTGTCTCGCACCGCAAGTCTCCTTGGTATGAGCTCTTGTATCGGGCGGCTCAGGAGCCCGGAGCGAAGAGCGGAGTGCCGTCAGGTCCGTAAAGCGGAGCGCCGTAGGGCGGTGCCCCGGGATAGGGGACCGGGCCGATCGCCGGTGGGCCGTCCCCATGGGCCTTGGGTGGTTCGGGAACGCCCTTGGTGATCGGGAACCAGTTGTACAACCACGGGTGGCCGATTCCCGGATTCGGACGCCAGTCCAACCCGGTTCCCCAACCCGTGTTCGTCACCAGTTGGCGCACCGGGAAGTTCTTGCTGGGATCGGGAAGGGACCCGCATGACGGCTTTCCGCCCGGACCGCCCTTGGCCGCCACGATGGGCAGATTGTCGGGGTATTTGTAGGGGTCGTCGCCGGGCAGCAGTGCGGCGTCCAGGATCACCGACTTGCCATTGCCCCCCA
Organism: Mycobacterium sp. M26; assembly: GCF_001494595.1. Classification (GTDB taxonomy): domain Bacteria; phylum Actinomycetota; class Actinomycetes; order Mycobacteriales; family Mycobacteriaceae; genus Mycobacterium. Next base: position 3,421,369 of record NZ_LN929908.1, on the reverse strand, counting down.
TGGCTTCCGTCCCGCCGTTCTTGAGGAACCAGGAGGCGCCCTGCAAGGCACAGGTGTAGGTCGGGTCATAGGTGTGCAGCAGATCCGTGGTCGGCACCAGAGCTCCCATGAGATGAACGAGGTCATTGGCGTTGCGGCCCAGGACAGTCGTGCCGGTCTGAGCCAAGCCGATGGTCCCCAGGAGCGCCGCATCGAGTTGCGCGGCGTGGTCGGTGATTGTCGTGCTGGTGACAGTGGCCGAATCCAGCGTCGTGAGGATGTCCAGTGCAGCGGAGCTGTAGGTGTCAGAGAAGTCTCTGAGCGCCCGCCAATCCGCGGCGACAGTGTCCATCCGCGGATTGACGGCGAGCAGAACCTGATTGGCATCCACGGTGGCCTCACCGATGCGTTCGCCTTGTCCGCGGACTCCGTCGGCAAGGGCGGTCAATGTGGCATTGAGTTTCATCGGATCGAGTTTCGCGATGAGCTTGCTGAGGTTCTCAAAGACTGTGTTGACCTCGGTGCTGACATTGCGCGAGACCAAGACGGTGCCAGCCGAGATGTGTTGTGGACTTGGGTTTTCCGGGTAGATCAGATCGACGTACTTGGCGCCGAAGGCCGTTGTGGCCCTGATCTGTGCATCGACGTTCTGCGGAATGTCGGCGGCAGCGTCGGGAAAGATGTTCAGGTGTACGGTCACACCGCGACCGGTGCCGCTCACCGAGGCGACCCGGCCGACCTGTACGCCGCGCAACTTCACCTTGCCACCCGATTCCAGGATCAGACCTGAGCGGTCGGAGGTCAGGGTGACTGGTACGAACGAGCGGAAGGCGCCGGTGAAAAGAGCAATGGTCATGAAGACCAGGCCGACGACGAGAGCCAGGAAGATGGCCGTCCACCAGGCCGGCTTGATTCGTGTGCCCTGACGGTCGTCGAACATCGCTATCCGGCCAGGTCGAAGTTGCCGGACTGGCCGTACACGGACAGCGTGATGATGACCGAAACGAAGGCAGCCGCGATCAGCGAGGTTCGCACGGCGCGGCCGACGGCTTCTCCCACGCCAGCCGGGCCCCCAGACGCGGTGTACCCGTAGTAGGTGTGTACCAGCATCACGACGATGCCGATCATCACCGCCTGGAAGAACGACCAGATCAGGTCGGTCGAATGCAGGAACGTGTTGAAGTAGTGGTCATAGACACCGGTGGATTGTCCGTAACCGAACGTGGTACCCATCCTCGCCGCGAAGAAGGACGCGAGAACTGCGATGCAGTACAGCGGCATGACGACGATGATTCCGGCGACGACGCGGGTCGAGGCGAGGTAGGCGATCGAGCGGATGCCCATGACTTCGAGCGCGTCGATCTCCTCGCTGATGCGCATCGCGCCGAGTTGGGCCGTTGCGCCCGCACCGATGGTGGCGGCCAGTCCGATCCCGGCGACGACGGGCGCGATGATGCGCACGTTCGCGTATGCCGAGATGAATCCGGTGAGTGCTTCCACCCCGATACCGGCCAATGAGTTGTAGCCCTGCACGGCGATAATGGCGCCCGCCGATAGCGTAAGGAACCCGATGATCACCACGGTTCCGCCGATCACCGCCAGTGCTCCGGTTCCCAGGCTCATCTGCGCGATGAGCCGAACGATCTCCAGTTTGTAGTGTGCGAACGCGTTTCGGACCTCTGCGAGCGTTCTGGTGTAGAACGCCATCTGAAACCCGACCGACTCCCAGCCCCGGCCGAACTGCTGTGCCAGGCGTCCCAGTGAACCGAGTCGTCTGCTGGGTCGTGTCGATGTCATTGGGCGACCTGCACGCCGATGGCGGTGGCGATGACGTTGATGAAGAACAGCGCCATGAACGAGAGCACCACTGTCTCGTTGACAGCGTTCCCGACGCCAGCGGGCCCACCGCCGACGGAAATGCCTTTGTAGCAGGCGATCAGACTTGCTGCCAGGCCAAACACAGCCGCCTTCACCAGCGCCACGATGACCTCGACGGGCCCTGTCAGGATGGTCATGCCAGCGGCAAACGCACCAGGCGTGACGTGCTGGACGAATACCGAGAACAGGAAGCCACCGCCGAGGCCGATCACCGAAACGATCGAGTTCAACAGCAGGGCAACGACAGTGGCGGCCAGTACCCGCGGCACGACGAGGGATTGAATCGGGTTGATTCCCAGCACCCTCAGTGCGTCGAGTTCCTCGCGAATTGTTCGCGCTCCGAGGTCGGCGCACATCGCCGTCGCACCGGCGCCTGCCACCACGAGAACAGTGACCACCGGGCCGATCTGCGTTATCGCTCCGAGCGCGGTGCCGGTGCCGGAGAAGTCCGCCGCGCCGAATTCGATGAGCAGAACGTTGAGGACGAACACGGTCAGCACGGTGAAAGGAATGGACAGCATGATGGTCGGCACCAGCGAGACACGGGCAACGAACCAGCTCTGCAGCAGGAACTCACGCCACGCGAACGGTGGCTTGAACATCAGGATCAGGGTGTCGACGGACATGGCGACGAACCCGCCGACTGCGGCGGCCGGCTTCAAGGCCGACGACACCGCGCTACGAGCCAGGCGGGGGAGGGGCGTCGCCGGAGCGGCTTGCTTCATCCTGACCTCCGATCGCGGTGGGGTGGCTCAGCGGGTGTGACCTGGATCGCACAGATTGCCGCAAAGAACGTACAACAAACTTTGTCCATTGTTCAAGATGGTTGGTCGAGTGGCGGACCGGCCCGATCAAGCACCTCTGATCAGGCTCTTTGGCGCCGCGTGTGCGCTGCCCTCCAGTGCAAGAGCTAGGAGATGCATCTGGTGCAGCGGCCATCGTGGCTCATAATTTAATCTATGTTCGACTAAAATAACAGAGTCTAGAGGGTCCGATGTGCAGTCCGTGGCAGTTGTCCGGCGACGACCTCAGGGCGAGCTGGGGAGAGTGTGCCCTCAGGCCGGCTGACCGTAGACCGCCACCACGACCGAGCGGTCCAGGCTGTTCTCCGACCACACCCCGATCGCGGTGTTGGCGCAGTTCGACATGATCCCGAAATCGACCGGGTCGTAGTACCACTGGTTGATCACGTCGAGGTTGTTGATCGCCAGGGCGGGATTGATCGCCACCGTCTGGGTGACCGTGCCGGTGAAACCGGCTGCGGCGGCTCGGCTTTGGGCGGTCGAACCGTCTGATCCGAGGTCGCCGTCGAGGGAGCGGTTGTTCAGCACATCATTGGCGTGCCACTGTGCGGCCAGTGTGAGAGCCGGGTTGCGCTTGATGTCGGTGCTGCAGCCGGCCTGATGTTGCACGGTGTAGACATTGGCGATCACGCTGTTGTTCAACCGCGAGTTGTCGGCGTGCGCGGCCGGAGCTGACAGCACGGCGAGTACGGCGACCGAGCCGGCCGCGGTGGCGGCATGGACCATCCGGTGCATCGAGGGATTCCTTACTGCGGTGAGGGGACCCAGCCTGCTGCGGACTGTCGCAGCTGCCAGATCTGGGCGGGGCACAGTTCCTGCGAGGCCTGGCTGAGCAGGTAGGTGGCCTGGAAGTCGTCGCTGGTGTTGAAGTCCGACTTGACCGTGTTCACCAGCTGGCTGAAACCGGTGCCGGCGGCGATCTGGTCGCACAGCCCGTAGCCGTAGGACAGCGCGGCGTCGGCGTTGGCGAAGTTGTAGCCGGGGCGCACCGTCACATTGACCAGATAGGCCACGCTGTCGGCCGACGCTGTCTGCGCGGTGGCCAGGCCAGCCGCTGCGGTACAGGCTGCCACGGCGCCGGCCACGAGAAGGCGTGCGGTATGTGCAGCAGAAATGGCCATGGCGGTGAGTCTAAAGCCATCGTCGCGTACGTCGTACTGTTCTACGATTCGGCCACGAAACGGCCATTCCGGATAGTGACAGCGGTCGTGGTGCTGACGCTGGGCAGCGCCATTGGCGGGGGCGTGGCGTACGCCGGCCCCGATGCGCCCTGCACGTACACCCTGTCGCTGCCGGAGGTCACCGGGGCGACCGTCAGCGCCACCGCGGTGATCGCCGGATGTGGTGCTGCCGCCGGGCCCTACTCGGCGGTCGCGTGTATCCAACCGCTGGGAACGGATTCGGTGATCCAGTGCGCCCAGGCTCGCGGCGCGGACCCGGCCACGATCTCGGTGCCGTTTCACCCGGGCACTACCTACGTCGCCACGGGGCGCGGGTGCGCGGCGTGGGCGATGCAGCCGGCGTCGCCGCCGTGCCAGATCCTCGGCCCGTTCACGGCGACTCTCTAGGCATGGCTGTCGATCGCGCCGCGCTCGTCGCCGGCGGTATCCGGCTGGCGTCGGGCCTGTCCTTCCTTGCCGATCCGCTGCGCGCCAACCGGATGTGGGGAGAACCCAACGACCCCGGCCCGTCGGCGCGGCTGTTGCTGCGGTCGATGGGTTACCGCGACGCACTCATCGGCGGGCTTCTGCTGTCGGCAGGCTTGCGCGGCAAGGACACTCGCGGCTGGTTCCTGGCCTCCGGTGGCGCCGATGCCGCCGACCTGCTGGGTGGTGCGAGTGTGCATCACGACCTCACCCGCGGGCAGCAGATCATCGGACTCGGCGGTGCGGCGGTCGGGATCGGCGTCGGCTTGTGGGGAGCGACCCGCCGTCCACAGCGGGCATCCGCAGCGGACTGATCCCGCGGCCAAACGGGCTTACTGCGGGAAGGTCGCGGCGCGCGTCCAGAACGACAGCCGCGAACTGGACAGGTCGAGGCTGTCGCTCATGTGCACTGCGCCGCTGGCCACACCGGCGCGGATGGCGGCCATGATCTCGTCGACGTCGCCTTCCATTTCGTAGATGCACATGTACTTGTGCTCGGGCGCCGTGGCGCCCGGGGCGCGATAGATGGCCGCCTCGTGCAGCGCATAGCGGGTTGCCGACACCATGCCGGGCACGGTCAGCAGCTCGGGAATATGGACGTTGTCGTACCACTCGTTGAACTCGTCCTCCCTGCCCGCGACGGGATTGGAGAAGACGACCTGGACGAATCGGTCAGCCATGGAGGCAGTCCTCCTTGCCCCGTTTGACCGACCGGATGCTGATGTCCCACCCGGCCGCCTGAGCCCGCAGCGCACCGACGGTGGCCCGCTCGCGCGGGATGTGACTGAACGGGTCGTACCGGAAGTGCCGCATGGCATTGCGGTGGGTGATCTTGTCGATCACGTCGTCCGGGACACCGTGCAGCGACGGCATGAGGACCTCGGGTGCGTGCGGCCAGGTGCTGTCCGAGTGCGGGTAGTCGCATTCCCAGGTGATGTTGTCGATATTGAGGTGATGGCGGTTCTCGATACCCACCGCATCATCGATGAAGCACAGGATCACGTGCTCGGAGAAAATCTCCGACGGCAGACGATCGCCGAGATCCATTCCGCTCCAGTACTTCGTGTGGCTGTAGATGTAGTCCACCCGCTCCAGGAAGTACGGCAGCCAGCCGATACCACCCTCGGACAGCGCCACCCGTAGCGCGGGGAACTTGCGGAAGATCGGACTCCACAACAGGTCCGCCGCGGTGGCGAACAGGCTCACCGGCGACAGTGTGTAGACCAGTTCGATCGGGGCGTCCGGCGAGGTGATCGGCGGCAGCGAGTTGGACCCCAGGTGCAGACACACCACGGTGCCTTCCTCTTCGCAGGCTCTCCAGAACGGATCCCAATGATCCGAGTACAGACTGGGCAGGCCGAGGTCGTAGGGGCTGGAAGAGAATGTCACGGCGTGGCAGCCCAGTGCCGCGACGCGACGCACCTCGGTAGCCGTTGCGTCCGGGTCCCACATCATCGGCAGGGCAAGGGGAATGATGCGGCCCGGATGGGTGCCCGCCCATTCTTCGATATGCCAGTCGTTATAGGCCCGGACCATGGCGGCGGCTTCACCGCGATCGGTGGTGTCCATGAACAACTGGCCACAGAACCGCGGAAACGACGGGAAGCACAACGACCCGAGCACTCCGTTGGCGTCCATGTCGCGGACCCGGTCGTCGATGTCGTAGCAGCCTGTCCGTATCTCGTCGATACGGGTGGGCTCGCGGCCGAACTCCTCGCGGGGACGGCCGGCCACCGCGTTGAGTGCGGTGTTGACAATCTCCTGGCCGCCGTACCGCCACGCCATCGTGCCGTCATCGCGGGTGACGAAGCGCGGCGCGCTATCGCGATACTTCACGGGCACCCGGCCGTCGAACAGGTGCGCCGGTTCGATGACGTGGTCGTCCACGCTGACCAGGATCATGTCGTCGATATCCATCAGCTCTCCTAGGTGGTGACGTCGAGGATCAGGCGCTGGCCGATACCGGAGCCCTCCAGCCACGGTGCGGTGGCCCGGAATGTCTTGTCCCACAGCTGTACAGCGCGTTGCTCGTCCCCATCTGCCGTGGCATCGACGAACTGCGCGAACAGCGCCTGGGCGCGGCGGTTGGACGTGCCGACGGTCGGCAAGCCTTTGGCGTCGGCGGTCACGGTCGGTTCGACCTCCACCCGCACCCAGTGCAGGATCTCGGCGATCACCGTCAGGGCAGGGTTCTTCACCGCGGCGAATGCGCACTTCTCCGCGTCGCGCCAGGTCGTGACGAAGTGGGCGGTGTCGTCGGTGCAGTCCCGCAGTTCGGCGGCGTAGGTGCGCAGGGCGGCAAGCTGTTTGGCCGTGATTCGGCCGGCGACCAACCCCATGATCGTCGGTTCGACGACGCGTAGTGCCCGATGGAAGTCCACCAGGGTGGTTCCGCGAGCCTGCAGTACGATTCCGGCCTGCTGTGCGGCGATCCGGGTCGAGGGTGTGCGGATGATCGGCCCGCCGCGGTCCCCGTTGCGCAGGTCGAGCAGGAACTCCATCTCCAGAATGCGCAGCGCTTCCCGCAGGATGGGTCGAGAGATCTCGAACTCCGCGCCGAGTTCGGCCAGCGGTGGAAGGCGATCCCCCTCCCGCAGGGTGCCCTCGGCGATGCGGGCCCGGATCTCGGTGGCCACCGACATCGCCCGTCGTGTGCTGGAGCCGGTCTGGCTTGCCTGGGCACGCCACAGCGGCGTCATATTGATGGGCTGGCGGCTGACGTTACGGCGCAACAGCATTCGGCCCGTGGTGTAGAGGTAGTCGCTCCACGCCCGCTGCGCCAAGGGTGCATCGCGGCGGCGTACCGCCTCCAGGAAGGCGCTGTGGCTGGCGATCACCCGCCAGGCGATCCGCTCGGCGAGGGTGGCGTCACCGTCGCGCACCGCCGCGTAGATCTGACCGGCGTAGATGTCGCGGAAGACGCCCGCGATCACGCCGAGGGCCTGGTTGCCGGACAGGTCCACGACAGCCTGATCGAACGCTGACATCGCGGCGACGAAGGCGAGCGCGTCGCGGCTTGCCCGCTCGGTTTCATAGAGCGACTCGAGTTCGGCCAGATGATCGGTACCGTCGCGCAGCGCCACCTGCTCGGCGGCGGGCGGCTCGACGACCGACCTGACCTCTTCGAGGTCGGCCAGGGTGGTCCGGCGCAGCTGCAAGAGGAGGGCGACGTAGCGCGCCGTCGACTGCAGGCCAGGTTTGCGCACCACCGCGCCGCCGCCGCGACCGCGCCGTACCTCGAGGAGTTGCTGGGATTCCAGAATGCGCAGCGCCTCGCGCAGGGTGTCGCGGGAAACCTGAAGCTGGGCAACGAGTTCAGGCTCGCGGGGGAGTTGCTGGTCGGCCGACAGCTCGCCGCTGAGGATCCGGTGTCGCAGGTCTGCGGCCAGGAGATGCGACGCCTTCTGCGGCGTGCGGCTGGCTACCGCACGCCGTGCGGCGTCATGGGAAGGCGGGACTGTGGCCATCGCTGTCGAGCTAACCGCACCGAGTTGCACCTCGTCAACTATTTATGAGAAAGCCGGGAAATAGTTGACGTGGTGTCGGAAGAATCGTTAGTTTCGGCAGCGGGTCGAGGAGGGCATATGGCAGGACGTATGGCGGGCAAGGTCTCGTTCATCACCGGAGCTGGCCGCGGACAGGGGCGGGCCCACGCCGTTCTGCAGGCGCTGGAGGGCGCCGACATCATCGCCGTGGACATCTGCGAGGACATCGCCTCCAACCCCTACCCGATGGCGGGGTGGGACGACCTGGTGACGACCAAGACGCTCGTCGAACAGACGGGTCGGCGATGCGTGGCGATCAAGGCCGACGTCCGCGATCGGGACGCGCTGCGCCAAGCGCTCGACGAGGGGATCGACGAATTCGGCAGGCTCACCACCGTCATGGCCAACGCCGGCATCCTGCCGCTGGCCATGGGGGACCCCGAGCCGATGGACTTCCAGGACGCCGTCGACGTCGATCTCATCGGCGTGATGAACACCGTCGCGGTCACCGTGCCGCACCTGATCCCGTCGGGAACCGGCGCGTCCATCGTCATCACCGGCTCGACGGCTGCGCTGATCCCCAACACCACCTCGTCGGCCGATCCCCGGATGATCATGGGACCCGGCGGCGCGGGTTACAGCTTCTCCAAGCAGACCCTTGTCGCCTACACCCAGGAGATGGCACTGCACCTGGCGCCGACCGGAGTGCGGGTCAACATCGTGCACCCGACGAACTGCAACACCCATCTGATGAACGCGCCCGGGATCTATCAGGTGTTCCGGCCCGATCTCGACGGCGAGGTCGGCAAGGACGACTTCCGGGTGGCCTCGGCGGCCTACCATGCGCTACCTGCGCCGTGGCTGGAGCCGGAGGATGTTGCCGAACTCGTGTTGTTCCTCGCTTCGGACGCCGCCAAGCACATGACCGGGACCAGCATCCCGATCGATCTCGGCTGTATGGCCAAGTGGCCCAAGGGTCCCGGGCAGTAGATCGCCTGCGCGTAGGCTCCCGCCATGTCATTGCGTCCGGTGTCGCTGGTAGTCGCTGCGGCCCTGGTGCTGACGTCGTGTGCGCAGCCCGAGGCACCGGCGCCGCCGCCGGTCGTCACGCCCGGTTCGACGGCGGCGGCCGTCCCCACCGCGGAGCAGCAGCAGGCCGTCGTGCGTCCGGTGACCGCCGCCGACCTCGGCGCCACCTGGCACCCGGACTGTCCCGTCGCGCCGCAGCAGTTGCGCCGTGTCGAACTCGACTATGTGGGTTTCGACGGCGAGGTGCATCGTGGTGCGCTGGTGGTCAACGAGGCCGTCGCGGCCGATGTGATCGCGATCTTCGGCGATCTGCTCAGGCAGCGCTATCCGATCGCGAGGATGCAGACCGTCGAGCATTACCCCAACGCCGAGGACGAGTTGTCGATGGAGGACAACAACACCTCGGCATTCAACTGTCGTCCGCTGCCCTCCGGACGGGCATGGTCACAGCACGCCTATGGCCGCGCCGTCGACATCAATCCTCTGCTCAACCCGTACATCACGACATCAGGTGACCTGCAACCGAAAACCGCCGCGGCGTACCTGGACCGCAGCCGCCGCGATCCGGGGATCCTGCACGCCGGCGACCCGGCGGTGCGGGCGTTCACCGACCGCGGCTGGGTCTGGGGCGGAAGCTGGCACAACCCGATCGACTACCAGCATTTCGAGAAGCCCTGAGCTATGGCGCCGAGTCTGGGGACAGATCGTGATTTCGGCGCCCGATTTCGCGATCTGTCCGCAGACGCGATACCGCTGAGGTAGATCGAGATGGTGGTTCTCAACCAAGTCGGCGGAGGCTGACGGTGGTCCGCCCGTCACGCCAACGGGTGCGCGCCGTCCTGGCGGCCGAATTCGCGGCGATCCGCAACCGCGATCCCGACATCGATGCCGGCGACGTCACCAGTTTCACCGTGCCGCTTCTGGTCGGATTCGTGGGCGTGCTCGCCATCGGAGTGGTGCCGCTCATCGTCGTGCAGAGCAGCGACCGGACCGACTCGTGGATGGTGCCGATCGTCGGATCACTTGCGCTGGCGGCGATCTGCACCGCGGTGGTGGCCTGGCTGACGGCGATCGTGTTGTCCGGGGTGATCGTCATGGTGCTGTACCGCACTCGCCCGCGGGCAGCCTCGCGGCTGGTGATCGACACCCTGTTCACGTCGTTCAGCCGCGTGGAGGACACCACCGGACGGATCGCCCTGTTGGCGATCGTGGCCGGGTTGCTGTCGCTGGCCATCGGTCTGCCCAATCGGCACGGTGCGGAATCCAGCACCACCGTTCTCGACGATCTGCTGGCCGCTCAGGTCGCCTGCCTGGTCGGTGCGTTGTCGATCGCCTTCATCGCCGAGTCGATCCGGTGTGCGGCGGACATCGTCGATGACCAGTCGCTGCTCCTGGCCTGGCCGTGGGCGTTGCTCATCGCCTCGCTGGGGTGGTCGCTGGCGACGGTGGTCGGCCCGTTTGAGACCACCAGGATGTTGTCGATCCTGCTGAACGGGTGGCTGCCGCCGGTGGTCGACGGTCAGCCCCGGGCCCAGTTCATCGCCGATCTCCTGCCGAGTTCGGCTCGCTGGTGGGCGGCGTTCGGGCCGCTGCCGTTCATCGCGGCGATCTGGGCATTCGAAGCATGGCGCCACGGCGGGCTCAAGCACATGCGCACGTTCGTCGCCGATTCGGCGGTCTAATGCCCGCGCTTGTTCAGGAGCCGGCGAGCGCGTGGCCGAACGCGACCAGTGCGGTGCGGCCGATGTCGAGAATGTGCTCGTCGAAATCGCTGTTGTCGCGGTAGGACAACTCCAGTACGCGGTCGGCCATCTCGACGGCCACCAGCATGTTGCGCCGGTCGGTGGTGGCGGGGATCAGCCCCCGGTCGACCAGGATGTCGTGCAGTCGGTTGGCCAGCGTCTGCATCCGCAGGTGGACGTGCTTGGTGACGGTGGGGGAGGTCCGCCCACCCATCCAGAGGCTCGCTGAGCTGGGATGCTGCCGGTAGTACGCGACGTGCAGGTCGATCTCGTTGTTGAACAACTCGGCGAACGAGGTGATCTCCCAGGTCTGCTCGGCGGCCACACACAGGGCGTCGATCTCGGCGCAGTGCCGTTCCATCAGCTCGTCGAGGATCGCGTCGCGGTCGGCGAAGAAGCGGTAGAGCGAGGGATAGGACACCCCGGCGCGGTCGGCGATGGTGCGGGTGGTGACGGCGTCGATGCCGTCTTCGTCGGCGATCGTCGTCGCCGCATCGAGGATGCGCTCCACGGTCTGCCGGCTGCGGGCCTGCACCGGCGCCCGCCGCGGAACCACTGTGGTCATGTGCATCCTCTTCTTCTCGACCTCTTGACAGCTGCCGGGAAAACTATAACATTATTCGCGTTACAGTTTCTACCCTCGATGCGGAGTGTTCCCGATGACCGTCACCTCGTTCAACCAGGCCCGCCCCAAGCAGCCACTGACCGGCCACGTCAACGTGCTGATCGTCGGCGCCGGCATCTCCGGGATCGGCCTCGGCCATCACCTGGTGACCAAGCAGCCGGGCAAGACCTTCGCGATCGTGGACGGCCGCGAGGCCATCGGCGGGACATGGGACCTGTTCCGCTACCCGGGCATCCGCTCGGACTCCGATCTGCACACCTTCGGCTACGAGTTCAAGCCGTGGACCTCGGAGAACGCCATCGCCGACGCCCACGAGATCCTCGACTACCTCCACGAGGTCATCGAAGAGGACGACCTGGCCCGCCGGATCTACCTGCAGCACAAGGTGATCGGTGCCAACTTCGACTCGCAGACCGCCCAGTGGACGGTCACCCTGGAGCGCGGCGGCGAGCAGGCCGTCGTCACCTGTGACTGGCTGTTCTCGGCCGCGGGCTACTACGACTACGCCGGCGGGTATCGCCCCGAGTTCGCCGGTGAGGACGAGTTCCAGGGTGTGATCGTGCACCCGCAGCAGTGGCCCGAGGACCTCGACTACCGCGGCAAGAAGGTGGTGGTCATCGGATCCGGTGCCACCGCCGTCACCCTGATCCCGGCCATGGCCGACGACGCCGCCCACATCACCATGCTGCAGCGCTCGCCGTCCTACGTGATGCCGCTGCCGCGCAAGGATCCGATCGCGAACTCGCTGCGCAAGGCGCTGCCCGAGAAGCTGGCCTATCGGATCACCCGCAAGCTCAACGTCGGTCGCCAGCGGCTCATCTACAGCGCCAGCCAGCGCTACCCCAAGCAGGTACGCCGGATCATCCGCGCCCTCAACGTCAAGGCCCTTCCGGAGGGCTACGAGGTCGATACCCACTTCAACCCGGCCTACAACCCGTGGGATCAGCGCATGTGCGCGGTGCCGGATTCGGATCTGTTCAAGGCGATCTCCGCGGGCAAGGCCTCGGTGGTGACCGACCGGATCGCCCGTTTCACCAAGACCGGCATCCTGCTGGAATCCGGTAAGGAGATCGAGGCCGACATCATCGTCACCGCGACGGGCCTGAAGCTGCTGGCCTTCGGCGGCATGACGCTGACCGTCGACGGGAACGATGTGGACCTGCACGAGAGCCTGGCCTACAAGAGCTTCATGCTGTCGGGTCTGCCGAACTTCTCCTTCGCGATCGGCTACACCAACTCCTCGTGGACGCTCAAGGTGGATCTGGTGTGCGAGCACCTGTGCCGGCTGCTCGCCTACATGGATCAGCACGGCTACACCAGCGTGGTCCCGGTGCTCGACGACCCGAGCATCGAGCGGCGCCCGCTGCTGGACTTCTCGGCCGGTTACGTCCTGCGCGCACTCGACACCTTCCCGCAGCAGGGCACCACGGGCCCGTGGACCGTGGCGATGGACTACAAGTCCGACCACGAGCGGCTGCGCAAGGGGCCGGTGGCCGACGCCGCGCTGCGGTTCAGCACCGTCACCCCGGTGGCCGCCAAGCCGGACTTCGCCACGGCATGAGCAGGCCCGCCTTCATCGACGTCGATGGGCGACGCACCCGGGTCCGGGTCGACGGCGACCCGGATCGCTCGCCGGTGCTGCTCGTCCACGGCATCGGCCGCAGCCTGGAGGACTGGGCGCCGCAGCATGAGCGTCTGGCTCGCAACCATCGGGTGATCTCGCTCGACGTGCCCGGGTTCGGGTTCTCCGACCGGCCCCGCGAGGCCATCACCCTGGCGGTGCTGGCGCGCGGCGTCGGGCGCACCCTCGACGAGCTCGGCGAAACCCGGCCGGTGCACATTGTCGGCAACTCCCTCGGTGGCGCCATCGCCCAGCAGATGCTGGCTGACCAGCCGGACCGGGTGGCCAGCATGGCCTTGATCAACAGCGCCGGATTCGGCACCGAGGTCACCCCGCTGCTGCGGATGCTGACCGTTCCTGTGCTCGGGGAGCTGACCATCCGCAAGCCCTCCCGGCTGAACGCGGTGCTGCTGGAACGGCTGATCCACGCCGACAAGGCGGTGGCCACCAAGGAACGCATCGACCACGCCTATGCCGTCGCCCGGCAGCCCCATGCCGGCGCCGTGCTGCGCGAAACCACGCTGTCGCTGGGGACGCCGCGCGGTGTGAAACCCGAGTGGCGGCGCGACCTGGCTGCGGCGGTCGCGGCGAACCCTCGGCCCACCCTGATCATGTGGGGCAGCAAGGACCGCGTACTGCCGGCCCACCACATCCGCGAGGCGCAACGGGTCTACCCGCACGCCGAGGTGCACCTGCTGTCGGGGGTCGGCCACATGCCGCAGATCGAATGCCCGACGCGGTTCGCCGACCGCCTGCTGCCGTTCCTGTCCCGCGCGGGTGCTTGACGTGCCCTGACGGGCGCAACCATCATGTCCGTTAATTGACACCGCGACGGGGCGGGAGTTCGGACATGAGAACAGCGCATCGGCGGCCGACGCGTGCGGCGGCCAGCATCGGGCGCGTGGGTGCGCTCGCCGTGGCCCTGGGGATCGGGGCGGCGGTGGCGACCGGGCTGGCCGCACCGGCCAGCGCCGACAGCGGGTCCTCGGATGCGGGCAGTGCCCGGTCGGCCGGCTCGACGCACGGGCAGTCGGCGCGATCGTCGTCCCGGACGGCACCAGCGTCACCAAATGCCAAGCGCACCAAGGTTTCTGCATCTGTGAGCGCGCAGCGCACCGTCACCTCGGCTGCGCCACTGACGACCGGGAGGGCGGTGCGCACCGGCGCGCCGATAGCACCGGCCAGCAGCACGACCGTCCTGAGCCTATTGGAGGGTGCGCGGCGCGAACTCGAGCGCACCTTCCTCAACAAGTACCCGACTACCAATCCGACGATCACCTCGCAGACCGTCGACGGGGTGGTGACCGGCACCATCGGCGGTGCCGACGCCGACGGCGATCGGTTGGTGTACAGCGTGATCAGCGCGCCCACCCTCGGTCGGGTCACCATCGACCAGAACACCGGCGCCTTCACGTACACCCCGGTGGTCGACTTCGGGTCCTACGGCGGTGACGACGCCTTCACCGTCGCCGTCAGCGACGACACCAGTTTCCACATCCACGGCCTGGCCGGCCTGCAGGCGGTCCCGACCGACCTGATCCGCAGCATTCCGCTCCTGGGATCACTGCTCTCGGACTATCTGCCGAGGGCGACGACCACGGCCACCGTCAAGCTGACCTTCGACGGGACGGGCGCCACCACCGCACTGGCTTTCCCGGACGGGTTCCACTGGGGTGTCTCGACCGCGGGCTTCCAGTCCGAGATGGGCGCCGGCGCGTCGTTGGACGTCAACTCCGACTGGTGGCAGTGGACCCATGACGTCGCCAACAAGCTGCTGCTCGGCTGGAAGGGTGCGGTGCCCGAGGACGGCCCGGGCGCGTGGAGTCAATACCAGACCGATATCGACCTGGCCCGCAACGGAGTTGGTGCCGACACCTTCCGGATGGGTATCGAGTGGAGCCGGATCTTCCCGAATTCGACTGCCTCGGTGGACATCTCCAACGGGTTCACGCAGGAGGTACTGGCCCAGCTCGACGCGCTGGCCGATCAGGACGCGGTCAGCCACTACCAGGACGTGTTGACGGCGATGAACGCCGCGGGCCTGGCACCGATGGTCACCATCAACCACTTCACGCTGCCGTTGTGGGTGAACAACCCGGCGCAGGCCCGGATCCAGGAAATCCTGGGCCAGACCCCGCAGTCGGGTGCCGGCTGGGTGTCGTCGTCGACGGTCACCGAGTTCGAGAAGTACGCCGCCTACCTCGCCTACAAATTCGGCCCCGAGGTCAAGACGTGGGTGGTGCTCAACGAGCCGGTGAACTCGATGCTCACCTCCTACTATGCGATCCCGCTGGCCACCAACTTCCCGCCGGCGCTGAGTCGGCCGGACCTGGTGGCGCTCGGCCTGCTCAACCAGGCCAAGGCGTACTCCGCGTCCTATGACCTGATCCACCAACTGGATTCGGACGCCGAGGTGGGCTTCGCGCTCAACATGTACTCCTGGCGCGGGGGTGACCCGGCCAATCCGGTCGATCAGCAAGCCGCGGCCGACTTCAGCGACTTCTACAACCGCTGGTTCCCCGACGCGGTGATCCGCGGCGAGGTCGACGCCAACTTCGACGGTGTCATCACCCCGGACGAGATCCATCCCGAACTGGCCGGCAAGGCCGACTACTTCGGGGTGAACTATTACAGCCAGGGCATCGTGGCCGCCTACCGCGGCGCGTTCAGCGACGCCGCGCTGCCGATCATCAAGGGTTACCCGGAGTTCTCCCCGCTACTCAATGTGGTGGCAGGCGGGTGCCCGGCCACCGAGTGCAGCGACACTGCGCAGATCATCAACCCCGCCGGATTGCGCGACGTCCTCGATATCGCCAACTCCTACGGAGTCCCGTTGTGGGTCACCGAGAACGGCCTGGCCGACGCCGCCGACACCAAGCGCGCCTCCTACACGGTGCGGCATCTGGCGGTGATCAGCAAGGCGATCTCCGAGGGGATGGACATCAAGGGCTACACCGCATGGTCGCTGACCGACAACCTGGAATGGGTGCTCGGCTACGACCCGAAGTACGGGCTGTACTCCTATGACCCGGTGACGCTGGAGCGCACGCCGCGACCGAGCGTCAGCCTGATCCACGACCTGTTCACCGGCAACGCCATCCCGGCCGACGTGTTCCGGACCTACGTGCACGATCCTCGGGTGTAGCGCCTCTGCCGTCGTCGCCGAAGCTGTTGGTATCGATCAAAGTTGCGAGTGGATGTGTCGATAGCTACAGGATCGGTGTTGCAAGGGCCTTAGCTGTCGGCGATCCCTGCGCCGGCGAGGGCGGGAACGACGTCCTCCCGGTGCAACACCGATTGCGCGCCCGTTTTGAACCGGCCGAGCAGATCGACGATGGTCTGGCCTTCCGGGGTATGGCCCCAGATGCTGATGCCCTGGTGGGTCGTTGGCTCCCAGGTGGATTCGTCGACCACGATCGGATTCCAGCCGAGCTCCCACTCGAAGCCCGACGGCGTCATCGCGTAGAACGACAACTCCTTGTCGTTGGTGTGCTGGCCGATCGACAACGCCATGTCGAAGCCGAGTTCCTTGACCCGCTGATAGGCCAGCGTCAGGTCGTCGAGCTCGGCGACCTGGACGTTGCAGTGCTGGATCCGGGTCCGAATCGGGTTGACGGGCAACCGGTTGACCGCCGCGATCGCGACGGTGTGGTGGCGTTCGTTGACCCGCAGGAAGCGGATCTTGAACTTCAGTCCATTGATCGTCTCATCGATGTAGTCCGACAACCGGGCATCGAACACCGTGCTGTAGTAACCGCGCATCTGGCGCGGCTTCTTGGTGGCGATGGCCACATGGCCCATCCCGTCGGCACCCGTGACGAATCCGCCGGCGGCAGCTAGGCTCAGCGGTTGCGCTGAGGCGTGGGCGCGCACGTACATCTCCTGGGCCAGGCCATTGGGGCCGGGGAAACGCAGGAACCGCTCGACGCCACGCAGCGCCGCCTCCTCGACGGAGCCCTCGATGGCCGGGACACCACGATCGCGGATCCGCTTCTCGATGGCGTCAAAGGTGGCGTGGTCGTCGAGTTCCCACCCCAGGGCGGTGGTGTCCTCGGCCGGGCCGCGCTGCAGGAGGAACCGGCACTCGTTGTCGTCGAGGCGGAAGCGTAGGACATCGGGCAGCGTGTCATCGACATGCATGCCGATCGCGTCGCGGCCGAACCGCCGCCAGTCGTCGAACTTGTTCGTCTCGATGACGAGGTAGCCGAGGTGGACCTTGCCGAAGACGTCGGTCATGACAGCGCCAATCGTGAGTCGGGGGAGAGGAATTCGGTGACGAGCTGGTTGAACAGGTCGGCGCGCTCCCACTGCATCCAGTGTCCGGTGTGCGAGGTCATGACGAGTTCGGCGTTGGGCATGAGGTTCAGCAGCAGCGTGCCGCCGGAGGGCCGGTTCACCTTGTCGTCCCGCCCCCACAACACCAGCGTCGGATTGGACAGCGTGCGCAGTCGCCGGTCGCGGGTGAGGTCCATCCGCCACAGCGTGCGTAGCCCCGAGGGCCGTTGCAGCGGCGGGTTGGCCACCACCACCGGATCCAGTGAGGCCTGGTAGCGCAGGTCGATCAGCTCGTCGGGGACGGCGGCGCCGTCGTACACCAGATAGGTCCGGATGAACGAAGCCAGTTTGTCGCGGCTCGGGCCGTCACCGCCGTAGTAGGCCAGTAGGGCTTTCAGCCCATCGGTAGGCAGACCGCGGGTGGTGCCGATACCGCCCGGTCCCATCAGCACGAGCTTGTCGGCGCGATGCGGAGTATCCAGGGCCAGCCGCAGTGCGGCCGCCCCGCCGTAGGAGTTGCCGACGAGATGTGCCTTCTGCAAGCCTAATTCGTCAAGCAGACCACGGATGGTGTCAGCAAGGTAGCCGAACGGATCGCTGTGATCGACGAACTTGTGCGAGCGGCCGTACCCGGGCATATCGGGGACGATGACCCGGTGGGACTGGGCCAGCACATCGATGTTGCGCCCGTAGTTGGACACCCCGGACGCGCCGGGGCCGCCGCCGTGCAGCAGGACGATGGCCGGGCCGGAGCCCTTTTCGGCGACGAAGATCGGCCGGCCGCCGACGGTGACGGCGTGTTCGGTCAGTTCTGCGGTGGTCATGCGTGATCCTTCACTCGGTGGGCCGCGGCGGTGAAGCCGGCGGGTGGCGGGGGCAGCGGCTGATCGGATGTGCCGCCGGCGTAGACGAATCCGTCGGGACGCAGCGCGACGACCGACGTCTTCTTGCTCTGCAGCCAGTGGGTCAGCGCGCCGTCACAGTCGACGATCCGATCAGGGCCGGGAGCACTGCCCGGCGCAGCGATGTGGATGACGGGTACGCCGGCCGAACGCCACTGCGGCGCAGCCACATCCGGTCCGGTGTGCAGCACCGTCCAGGTACCGCCGACGACGTTGTCGAACCGCACCCGATCGCGGCTGTCGTCGATCACCCACGGCTGCGGGATCAGCCAGCCGACCGCCGGGTTGCCGTTGCGCGCCAGCAGTCCCGCGCTGTAGTGCGCCGGCGGAAGCCAGCGGTGGTTGCGCAGCCAGGTGCTGAACCCCGGCAGCTTGTTCGCGGTGCGGAAGACATGCCGACGCACGGTGGCGCGCAGCGGATGGCGATCGACGATGACCTTGCCGACCTTGACGGCCCGGTTGGTGACTTCTTTGACGTGGGGAAGGCGCTCGGCCTGGTAGCTGTCCAGGATGGATTCGGGAAGTGCGCCCGACAGGACGGCCTGCAGCTTCCAGCACAGGTTGGCGACGTCGCGCACCCCGGCGCACATGCCCTGGCCGATCCACGGCGGCATCGCGTGAGCGGCATCGCCGGCCAGGAACACCCGTCCGACCCGCCACCGGTCGGCGAACCGGACATGGTGGCTGTAGCAGGCGAACCCGATGATCCGCACGTCGTCCTGGGTGATCCCCTGGCCGCCCAGCACCTTCCAGATGGCCTCCTCGGTCAGCAGAGCCGCCTCGTCTTCTTCGTCGCGCATCGGGAACTCCCAGCGGTGATGTCCCAGCGGGGTGGGACAGTCGACCGCCGGGCGGGCCGGGTTGCAGTGGAACCGCAGCTTGTCGTGCCCGGGCCATTCGCGAATCACCTTGGTGTCGATGACGATCCAGCGCTCGGAGAAGGTGCGGCCACTGAAGCCGATGCCGAGTTGTCCGCGAATCGCGCTGGACCCGCCGTCGGCGGCGATCACAAAGCGGGCCCGGATACGGACGAACTCGTCCTTGGTCAGGTCGGCGAGCATCAACTCGACGTTCTCGGGATGCTGGATGAGTCGTAGGCATTCGTGCTCGAGCAGGATCGAGACATTCCCGAAGCGGTCGACACCGTCGCGCAGGACCTTGTCCACCGCGGGTTGGTAGATGAACTGCTGTGGTGGGTGGCCGTTGCCCCGGTCGGCGGGCAGCAGCTTGATGATGGGGACGCCGTCGGGGTCGACGAAGTTCGCGCCGGCCCCGGGCTGCATGTCGGCGTTGAGCCGGTCGGCCAGGCCCACCTGCTGCCAGATCCGCAGCACCTCCTCGTCGGTGGAGATCGCACGAGCGCGGAAGTAGATGTCGGGGTCGCGCTCGATGACCGCGACCCGCAGGCCCATCTGGCCGAGCAGATTGGCGGCGGTGGCGCCGACCGGTCCGTATCCGACGATCGCGACGTCGTAGACAGCGGTCTCGAGGTCATCCGGTGAGCTCATGACTATCTCTCATTCGTCGTCCGTGTCCGCGTTGACCGGGGACTTGTTCTGTAGTGATCGCTACGGTAGTGTAGCGATCACTACGGAGTCAAGAGGTAGGTGTCGAATTGGTCAGCAATGAGCAGCCAAAGCGTCGTCAGCGCCGCGCGGACGGTGAACAGTCCCGCAACCGCATCCTGGATGCAGCGACCGAGATCGCCGCCGAGCGTGGCTACGAGGGCACCAGCATTGGCGCGGTGAGTGGCAAGTGCGGGCTTCCGGCGAGCTCCATCTACTGGCATTTCAAGGACAAGGACGATCTGATCGCCGCCGTCATCGAGCGAAGTTTCGGCAACTGGTTGCAGGTCTGGCAGTTGCCCGACGATCTGGTGGCCCGCGAACGGCTGATGGAGGTCGCCGCCGGCACGGCCAAGGCGGTGGCGGACTCGCCGGACTTCCTGCGTCTGGGTCTCATGCTGGCGTTGGAGCGCCGGCCCGTCGAGCCCCGTGCCCGGGCGATGTACATCCAGGTCCGGGATCAGGCCTTCGCCGCCCTCATCCAGAGTCTGAATGGCCTTGCCCCGGGGCTCACCGAAGAGCAGGCGCGCCAGCTGGCCACCTACGCGATCGCCGGAGCCGACGGGTTGTTCATCGCCAAGGAGATCGGCGGGGACAGTGTGGACCTGGGCGCACTCTTTGCCGTTCACGGCCGTGCTCTCTACGACACCGCGCTGCGGATGATCGAGGAGAACGAGACCCGATGACGTTACGCGACACGACCATCGATGAGGCCGCCGAATCATTGTTCGCCGCCGACACCGACTGCCGGCCCATCAGCCCGCTCACCGAGCGGTATCCGGCGATGGAACTCGCCGATGCCTACGCCGTCCAGCAGGTCAACCTGACCCGACGGCTCGGCAGCGGCCGCATCCTCGTCGGTCACAAGATCGGGTTGACCTCGGCACCGATGCAGACCCTGCTGGGTGTCGACGAGCCGGATTTCGGCTACATCCTCGACGACATGGTCGTCGCCAACGGCGCGAGCATCGCGCGCAGCCGCTTCTGCGCACCCCGCGTCGAGCCCGAGGTAGCCTTCCGGCTGCGTGAACCGCTGCGCGGCCCTGGCGTCACCGCCGCCGACGTGCGTGCGGCCACCGAGTCGGTGGCCGTCGCCTTGGAGATCGTCGACAGCCGGATCGCGGACTGGAAGCTGACGCTGCGCGACACCGTCGCCGACAACGCCAGCTCGGGCGCGGTGGTCCTCGGCGAGTGGGTGCCGTTCACCTCGGATGTCGACCTCATCGACGCCCGAGCATCGTTGCAGCTCAACGGAACCGAGGTGGACTCCGGGCTGGGATCGGCGGTGCTCGGCGACCCCGCTGCGGCGGTGGCCTGGCTGGCCAATGCGCTGGCGCCGTTCGGCACCGACATCCTTCCCGGGCAGTTCATCATGTCCGGCTCGTTCACCACCGCGGCGTTCGTCCACTCCGGTGATCGCGCGTCGGCCACCATCAGCGGCCTGGGCACCGTGTCGCTGACCTTCACCTGAGGAACACCATGACCGCACAACCGAACTGGCCGGTGGCGATCATCGGCTCGGGCAACATCGGTACCGATCTGATGATCAAGATCCTGCGCGGCGGCGGGCCACTGACCATGGCGGCCATGGTCGGCATCGACCCGCATTCCGACGGTCTGGCCCGCGCACGGCGGATGGGTGTACCGGTGACCGCCGACGGTATCGACGGGTTGCTGGCGATGCCCGAGTTCGCCGACATCAAGGTGGTCTTCGATGCCACCTCGGCGGCCGGGCACCGGGCGAACTGGGCGAAGCTGCAGCACACCGGGGTTCGGGTGCTCGACCTCACCCCGGCCGCCGTCGGACCACACTGCGTGCCGGTGGTGAACCTCGAGGACCACCTCGACGCGGCGAACCTCAACATGGTCACCTGCGGGGGACAGGCCACCGTTCCGATCGTCGCCGCGGTTGGTCAGGCCGGGTTCGTCTCGTACGCCGAGATCGTCTCCTCGATCTCCTCGAAGTCGGCCGGCCCCGGCACCCGGGCCAGTATCGACGAATTCACCGAAACCACCTCTGCGGCTTTGGAAGCCGTCGGCGGTGCGCAGCGCGCCCGCGCGGTGATGGTGCTCAACCCGGCCGATCCGCCGGTGCTGATGCGCAACACGGTGCACTGCCTGGTGGACGGGGACGTCGACCATGAGGCGATCGAACGTTCGGTGTACGCCATGGTCGACAGGGTGGCCGCCTATGTACCGGGCTACCGGCTCAAGCAGGCGGTCCAGTTCGAGCGGTTCACCGCCGATGAGCCGCTGTACATCCCGGAAACCGGCAAGTTCACCGGCAGCCGGGTCACCGTCCTGCTCGAGGTGGCCGGTGCCGCCGACTATCTGCCCGCCTACGCGGGCAACCTCGACATCATGACCTCGGCGGCCAAGGCCACCGCCGAACGCATCGCGATCCACACCACGCGAACTGCTGGGGCCACAGCATGACTCACCACCTCTACATCAGCGACGTCACGCTGCGCGACGGAATGCACGCGGTCCGCCACCAGTACAGCATCGAGCAGATGGTGGCCATCGCCAGCGCACTCGACGCGGCCGGGGTGGACTCCATCGAGGTGGCCCACGGCGACGGCCTGGCCGGATCGACCTGCACCTACGGCTTCGGCGCCCACACCGACCTGGAGTGGATCGACGCCGTCGCCGGCGCGGTACAGCACGCCAAGGTCGCCACCCTGCTCCTGCCGGGCATCGGCACGGTACGCAACCTCACAGAAGCGAATCGGGCCGGGGCGACCGTGGTGCGGGTGGCCACCCACTGCACCGAAGCCGATATCGCCGCCGAACACCTCGGCGCGGCGCGAGAACTCGGGATGGATGCCGTCGGATTCCTGATGATGAGCCACCTGACGAGTCCCACCGCGTTGGCCACTCAGGCCGCCCTCATGGAGAGCTACGGCGCCACTTGTGTCTACGTCGTCGACTCCGGCGGTGCGATGGTGATGCGCGACATCGCGGAACGCGTCGACGCACTTCGCCAAACCCTGCTCCCGACAACCGAAATCGGCATTCACGCCCACCACAACCTCTCACTGGGCGTCGCCAACTCGATCGCGGCCGTCGAACACGGCGCCAACCGCGTCGATGCCTCCCTGGCCGGGATGGGAGCCGGAGCGGGCAACGCCCCGCTGGAGGTGTTCATCGCGGCCGCCGACCGGATGGGCTACCGGCATGGCTGCGACCTGCACGCGCTGCAGGACGCCGCCGACGATCTGGTGCGTCCGCTGCAGGATCGGCCGGTGCGCGTCGACCGCGAGACACTGACGTTGGGCTACGCCGGGGTGTACTCCAGCTTCCTGCGGCACGCCGAGGCTGCCGCCGCCCGCTATGACATCGACGCCCGCAGCCTGCTCGAGGAAGCAGGCCGGCGCGGAATGGTGGGCGGCCAGGAAGACATGCTCATCGACATCGCCCTCGACCTGACCGGCGGCACATCGGTCCGCTGAGCCGGGACTATTCGCCGAACCGCCCGAACCGGGCGACTTCGCGGCCTACCGTTTGATACGCCGGCAGCGAGGAGGGAACCCGATGACCAAGTACGTGTACGACTTCACCGAGGGCGACAAGGATCAGAAGGACCTGCTCGGCGGAAAAGGCGCGAACCTGGCCGAGATGACCAAGCTGGGGTTGCCGGTGCCGCCCGGGTTCACCATCACCACCGAGGCCTGCCGCGAATACCTGGCGCACGGCAGCGCACCCGGAGAGCTTCGCGTGCAGGTCACCATGGCGCTGCGCCAGCTGGAGGACAACATCGGCCGCCGGCTGGGTGACCGGCACGATCCGTTGCTGGTGAGTGTCCGCTCAGGCGCGGCGTTTTCGATGCCCGGCATGATGGAGACGGTGCTCAACATCGGACTCAACGATGCCAGCGTCAAGGGCCTGGCCGAGGAGTCCGGCGACGACCGCTTCGCCTGGGACTCCTACCGGCGGCTGATCCAGATGTTCGGCAAGACGGTGCTGGAGATCCCCGGCGAGGTGTTCTCCGACGCCCTGGATAAGGCCAAGTCGGCCAAGGGAGTCGCCAGCGACGTCGACCTCGACGTCGACGACCTGCAGGCGCTGGTCACCGTCTTCAAGGACGCGGTGCGCCAGCACTCCGGCCAGGACTTCCCGCAGCATCCGCGCGAACAACTCGATATGGCCATCGACGCCGTCTTCGACTCCTGGAACACCGACCGGGCCCGGCTCTACCGCCGCCGCGAGCGCATCCCGCAGCATCTGGGTACCGCGGTCAACATCTGCACCATGGTGTTCGGCAACCTCGGTTCCTCCAGTGGCACGGGTGTGGCGTTCACCCGGGACCCGGCGACCGGGCGCAGCGGGGCCTACGGCGACTACCTGGCCAATGCACAGGGCGAGGACGTGGTCGCCGGTATCCGCAACACCCTGTCGCTCGATGACCTCAAAGAGCTGGATCCCAAGTCACACAAGCAGTTGCTGAAGGTGATGCGGCGGCTGGAAACCCACTACCGGGACCTGTGCGATATCGAGTTCACCATCGAACGCGGCACGTTGTGGATGCTGCAGACCCGAGTGGGAAAGCGCACTGCCGCAGCGGCTTTCCGCATCGCCGCGACACTGGTCGACGAGAACCTGATCACGATGGACGAGGCGTTGTCGCGGGTGTCCGGCTCCCAGCTCGCGCTGTTGATGTTCCCGCAGTTCGATCGCTCGGCCCCGCGTGACCTGCTGACCAAGGGGATGGCCGCCTCGCCGGGTGCGGCGGTGGGCCGGGCGGTGTTCGACTCGGCCACCGCCAAGGCGTGGGCCGACCGTGGCGAGCAGGTGGTGCTGGTCCGTCGGGAAACCAATCCCGATGACCTCGAAGGCATGATCGCCGCTGACGGCATCCTGACCGCGCGCGGCGGCAAGACCTCGCACGCGGCGGTGGTGGCGCGCGGCATGGGCAAGACCTGCGTGTGCGGCGCGGAGGAACTCGACGTCGACAACGCCAGCCGCACCGCGCGGATCGGGTCGATCGTGATCAGCGAGGGTGACCAGATCAGCATCGACGGCTCGACCGGCGAGATCTTCCTCGGCGCGATGCCCGTGGTCCCGTCCCCGGTCGAGACCTATCTCGAAGCCGGTGTCGAAGCAGCCCTGCACGGGGCCGACGACGAAACCGCCGCCCTGGTCAAGGCCGTCGACCGGCTGCTGACCCACGCCGATGCCCGTCGCCGCCTGGCGGTGCGCGCCAACGCCGATACGGCCGCCGACGCCGCGCGCGCGAGATCGCTTGGCGCCCAGGGCATCGGGCTGTGCCGCACCGAGCACATGTTCCTCGGCGACCGCCGGGTGCTCATCGAACGGGTGATCCTGGCCGGCACCGCCGAGGAGCGCGACGACGCGCTGGCCGCCCTGCTGACGTTGCAGCGGGAGGACTTCACCGAACTGCTCGACGCGATGGACGGGTTGCCGGTGACGATCCGGCTGCTCGATCCGCCGCTGCACGAATTCCTGCCGGACCGAACCGAATTGGCGGTCAAGGTGGCGCTGGCCGAAGCACGCGGCGAGACCGGCCCGGAGGTGGAGGCCGACCGCAAACTGCAGGCCGCCGTGGAGCGGCTGCATGAGTCGAACCCGATGCTGGGCCTGCGTGGCGTGCGGCTGGGCCTGCTGACGCCGGGTCTGTTCGCGTTGCAGGTTCGGGCGCTGAGCGAGGCGGCCTGTCATCAGATCCTGGCCGGCAAGGACCCGAAGTTCGAGATCATGGTCCCGCTGGTCGGCTCGGTGATGGAGTTGCATCTGGTGCGTGACGAAACCGAGCGGATCCTCGCCGACGTCGCCGCCGACAACGGTGTGGCGCTCAACGTCCCGATCGGCACCATGATCGAGTTGCCGCGGGCTGCGCTGACCGCGCACCGGATCGCCGATGCCGCTGACTTCTTCTCCTTCGGCACCAATGACCTGACCCAGACCACCTGGGGCTTCTCCCGTGACGATGTCGAGTCGACGGTGTTCGCCGCCTACCTCGAAAAGGGCGTCTTCACCATCTCGCCGTTCGAGACGATCGACGCCGACGGCGTGGGCCGGCTGGTGGAGATCGCCGCCGACGAGGGCCGGAAGACCAAGCCGCACATCAAACTCGGCGTCTGCGGTGAGCATGGCGGCGACCCCGAATCGATCCACTTCTTCCACCGCACCGGCCTGGATTACGTGTCCTGCTCACCGTTCCGGCTACCGGTGGCCCGCCTGGAAGCCGGTCGCGCGGCGATCACCGCGCGATCGGTATCGTCGGCTTGAGTCGCGGCATGGCAGACGGGGCGCAGCACGACGCCGACGTGGACCGGCTCGCCGACGCCCTCCTCGACGCGGTTGAAGAGGGCGTCGAGAAGGAGTCCGGCGTGCTGGACTCCGCCCTGCAGACAGTCCGCCGGATGGCGATCGACTTCGTCCGCCGTTACAACCGGCTCGAGATCGAGCTGGAGACAACAGCTCTGCGTGAACCTGTCTTGTTCGTGGCCAACCACGGCTTCGGTGGGATCGTGGACCTCAACGTGCTGGCGGTGGGGGCGGTGCTCGAGGAGCTGGCGGTGGACCGGCCAGTCACCTTCCTGACCCACCAGCTGGCCTGGACGCTGGGGGTCGGGCCGATCGTCGAGCATCTCGGTGCCCGGCCCGCCAGCCGGGAGAGCGCCCACGCCGCGTTCGCGGCAGGCCAGCACGTGGTGGTCTTCCCCGGCGGTGACCTGGATGCGGCCAAGTCGTGGAGCGAGCGCAACCAGATCGTGTTCGGCGGTCGCAGAGGATTCGCCCGCCTGGCGATGGAGGAGAAGGTCCCCATCGTGCCGATCGTGACCGCCGGAGCGGGGGAGTCGCTGCTGGTGCTCACCAGTGGTGAGCGGCTGGCCCGGGCGCTTCGGCTGGACAAGCTGCTGCGGGTCAAGGCGCTGCCGGCCAGCATCTCGCTGCCGTGGGGCTTCAACATCGGTGCCGTCGGCATGGTGCCCTACCTGCCGCTGCCCACCAAACTGCAGACCCGAGTGTTGGCGGCCACCACCGCCGCGCCGGGCGAGGATGCCGACGCTTTCGGTGAGCGGGTCCATGCGGCGATGCAGGATGCGCTCACGGAGATGACCAGCCATCGCCACCCGCTGCTGGGGTGAGCGACGTCAGTCGACGGGCACGTCGAGAATCGGCCGCTGCACGCCGGCGCCGGGGCCGTCGAAATGCCACCATTCACCCGAGTACGGCGCCAGCCCGCCGGCGGCCATGGCCGCGCGTAGCCGCGCCCGGTTGGCCTGGGCCTGGGCGCTGACCCCGTCGGTCGCATACGCGGTGGCGCGCGGGGAGAAGTCGTCGAAACCGGTGCCCATGTCCACCAGGCGACCCTGTTCGGCCAGTGTCACGTCCACCGAGCGGCCCGCCTCGTGGCTGCGCGCATACGGCCCGGGTTTGGCCACCCAGGCCGGGTTCGACACCACCTCGAACATCCTCACCTGCACGTCGTGCGGGCGATAGCAGTCCCAGAACACCAGCTGATCGCCCTGCGCCCGCAGCGTCTGCGCTGCCGTCGCCAGGCCCGGCGCCATCGACTCATGCACCAGGCACCGCGCATCGGCGGGATAGAGCTGCACACCGGTGAAGTTGTCCGCCGTGGCATAGCGCATATCGACGATCGCGTCAGGCACCACGGTGCGCACGTCGACGAAACCTGCCGCCGCGGCCTGCGGGCTCACCGGCGGCACACCAGCGTCCGGAGCGGCGGCTGCCGCCGGCGCCAGGACGATAGCGACGACCAGCGCGATCACGGCGGCGTTCCGGCGGGCGAAGCAGCGCATGCCTGCATTGTGCCCGTCGGTCAGTGCGCGTCGCCGATGTCGAGGCGCTCGGAGCCGTCGCGGTACCGCGGATAGCCCAGCTGTCGCCGGGTCACGATCACCAGAACGAGGGCCGTGACCAGGCACAGGATCAACACGCCGAACTGGCCGCTGAAGCTGGCGACGTCCGAGGAGATCACCCCCTTGTCGGCCAGCCGCAGCAGATAGGTGGCGGTGCCGTCGACCGATCCGTGCAACAGGATGGCCAACAGCAGACTGGCCCCGGTGTTGTTGAACAGCCAGGTGAACAGGAAGCTGATGCTGGTGGTGAAGACCACGAAAATGGCAACGCCCACAACACCATTGACGGCACCTCCGGCGAACCACGACGGGGCGTAAAGGAAGAAGTGCCAGCCGCTCCAGAGCAGTCCGAGGAGCAGCGTCGCGCGTACTGGACCGTACCGGTGTTGCAGGCGCGGCAGGGCGAAGCCGCGCCAGCCCGACTCCTCGAACAGCGGTCCGAAGACGAAGTGGGCGATGTACGAGGAGGGGTAGATCGCCAGCGCCGACGGCGTCAGCGCCCGGAGCGCTTCCGGGCTCACCAGCGCCGCGGTGACAAGCACCTGGCCGACGGGGATGAACAGGATCGCCACTGCGAACCACACCGGGGCGACCCGCCAGTTCGTCAGGCGCGCCAGCAGCCGACGAACCCCGGCGCGTCCCTGCGTCACCGCGGTCATGAAGAACGCCGTGCCGGTGACCCCGATGGCGACGGCGGGCAGCGCGTACCACGACGGGGTGTGGGTGGTCTCGGAGAACGCCGGCACCCCGCTGAACACCAGTGGCGCCCACAGCAGCCAGGTCACGCCGTAGGACAGGACGAAGAACCAGACGAGTGGGCGGGCACGCAGCGACCCCGCCACCCGCGCTGTGATGGTGCGCTCGGGCATCACCGGAGCATAGGCGGGGCTCAGTACGGTTGCGGCTCGGGCGAACTGCCGATGCGGCGGTCGGCGGTCAGCAGCAGGTTGTCGTAGGCCGAGCGAGGCGGAGCCTTCTCGCCCTGGGTGAGCCGGACGAAGTCGGCGACCACCTGTTCGGCGAGCAGGCGGAGCTTGACGTTGGCTTCCTGGGACCGCCAGCGCAGCAGGTCGAACGCGGCGTCGGCCTCGATGCCGTACACGACCATCAGCATGCCCTTGGCCTGCTCGATCGCCGCCCGGTTCTCGGCGATCTCGGCGATCGCCTGGGTCAGTCGCTTCTGCTGGTGATCTTCGGTGGGGCTGACGTCCACGTAGAAGCCGTGGGTGCCGATGACCTCGCCGTCGTCGTCGAGCAGTTTGTCGGCCACCACGATGACGTGGTGGATGCGGCCCGCGGTGTCGATGATCCGGTGCCGGGTGCTGAACGCCTGATGCTGGCGGCGGACCTCGTCGAGGGTGGCCGCGACGGCCTGGTAGTCGTCGGGGTGCTTGTGCGACAGCACCAACTCGGTGGTGGGGGAAACGGTGCCGGGCTCATAGCCGTGCAGGAGTTGGACCTCGGGTGACCATTCCCAGCGATCGTCATCGAAGTAGAACCGGAACCAGCCGACCCGCTGCGGGCCGCCGGGCTCGCCGCGACCGACGTCGGCGCCCCCGGTCACTGGATCGTCACCCGGAACCTGCATTGCCTTACCCCTGTCCGAACAGCATTCTGTTCGCCATTTCTAGTCGGAACGGCCGCATCAGCTGAGAAATTTCGGAACTTCAGGCGCGCCAGAACCCCCGGATTCCCAGGTTCTGCGGGCATCGAAGTCTTACACCCGGGGCAGGGGTGTTTCAAGCTGGCGCGTCGGCGACACCGAGTGTTCCCGAATTCGGTGAAACGCGGGTGACGAGAGTGACGGGTGTAACAAAATGGACGCAGCATCGGAATCACCGGTAGAGGGGCGCTGACCGGCCGATATCGACCGGTTTCCGCCGTCCGGAACGACCGCGGAGGAACCATGACGAACACTCTGGCGCGCCGCGCCTGCCTGGGCCTTGCCACACTCGGGGCCGGGCTGGCCCTTCTGGGTGCACCCACCGCGATGGCCGACCCCGCTGACCCGCCGGCCCCGGCGCCGACGCCGACGCCGGTGGTGCCGGTGGTGCCCGCCGATCCGGCCAGCCCGCCCGCGGTGGCCGCGTCCAGTCCGCTCACCGACGGCGTGCCGCATCTGCCGAGCCCCGACAACCTGCCGCCGGGCACCACCGACGCCCCGACGCAGACCCGCAACATGGGCTACCTGCGCGATATCTGGCATGCCATCCAGACCCAGGACGTCACCATGGGCGACGCGCTGTTGCTGCTGGCTCAGCGACCGATGAGTGCGAATGCCGGGCCCGGGCAGTCCGCGGCCCCGTCCGGTCCGGTCGGGTCCTCGGCCCCGGCGGCCGAGACCCCCGCGCCCACAGCCGCACCG
Source organism: Mycobacterium sp. M26 (assembly GCF_001494595.1). Taxonomy (GTDB): domain Bacteria; phylum Actinomycetota; class Actinomycetes; order Mycobacteriales; family Mycobacteriaceae; genus Mycobacterium. The sequence continues at coordinate 3,391,607 of NZ_LN929908.1, read as the reverse complement.
GCCTCCTGACGGGCGGGCGACTCAGCGCTGCTCGGCGGCCTGCAGCGCGCTGTCGAGGTCGGGGTGGTAGCGCCCGTCGGCGCTCACCTGATGCCACCACCGGGTGCGCCCCACCGTGTGCAAGGCCCGCTCAGGCAGCCCGGTGAACATCAGCCGCACACCGGAGCCGGACATTTCGAGATCGAGGTCCACCAGGATGTGCAGCACCGTCGACTCCAAGACGGTCTGACGCACCAGATCCAGAACCACGACGCTCGGCGTGGTCTCGGCCTCCAGCGCGGCGGTGCGGATCGCGGCGATGTTGGGGCGCACGTTGGCCGCGTACAGCGGAACCAGGCAGCGCAGCACCAGTGGATCGGCCGCCGTCAGCGGCGCGTTCTCCGGCTCCTCCACCCATGCACCGGATTCCCGGCGCAGCACTTGCACCACATGCGGACTGTTGACCACATGCAGCACCATCAGCAGGGTCACCGCCACGGCTACCACCACCGCCACGATGAGCCCGAATGCCAGCCCCAGAGCGGCAACAGCAATGGCGCCCAGGCACTCTCGCGGGTTGATCCGGTACAGCCGACGCAGCGCCTCGATGTCGACCAGACGTGAAACCGCCACCACCACGACCGCGCCGAGCACCGCCTGGGGGAGTCGGTCGAGGATCGGGGCGACCACCAACGCCACCAGAATCGCCAGCGCCGCCATCACCAGGCCGCTGATCTGACTGCGCGCCCCGGAGCGCAGGTTCACCGCGGTCTGGGCGAAACCCCCGGCCGGCGGCAGTGAGTGGAAGAACGATCCGGCCACCGAAGCCACCCCCAGCGCCAGGAGTTCACGATCGGGTTCGATCGGCGCCTCACCGGCGCGCCGCGAGGTGCGGGCAACGGCGATGGACTCCAGGAACGCCATCACGGCGATCGCCAGCGCACCCGGAAGCAGGGGCACGATGTGGTGGTCGAGGTGCGGCAGTTCGGGTAGCGGCAGCCCGGAGGGCACTGGCGGGATCAGCGCCACCCCGTGAGCGGGGAGCGCCAGCAGACCGCTGGCCGCGATTCCGGCGGCGATGACCACCAGCGGTCCCGGAATCCGGGCGGCAAACCGTGCCAGCGCCACCAGAACCGCGATGCTGAGCGCGGAGATACCCACCGTCACCGGGCTGGCTTGGCGAACCTGAGACAGCGCTGCCCATGCCACCCGGACGAATCCGGTGGTGTTGGGATGCGGCGGTACGCCGAGCAACCGCGGCAGCTGCGCGGCGGCGACGGTGAGGCCGACCGCGATCTTGATGCCGACCAGCGTCATGTCGCTGATGTTGTCCACCAGCATGCCGAGCCGAAACACCCTGGCAATCAACAGGAATAGCCCGACCAGAAGCGTCAGCGTCACCAGGTCGCCGCGCTGGTCGGTGGAGCCGATCAGTATCCCGCCGGCTAGCATGGTCGACGCGGTCAGTGTGGACACCGTCGATGTGGTGCTGACGCTGACGGCCCGGGCGCCGCCGATGAAGGCGTACACGATCACCGGGAAGATGCACGTGTACAGGCCCATCTGCACCGGAACGTTGGCAACGGTGGCGTACGCCATCGCCAACGGGATCACGACCGCCCCGGTGCTGAGCCCGGCCACGATATCGGCCCGCAACCAACGGGCGTGATAGGGCCGGATGGCCGGGATCAGCCAGGGCGAATGGGGCACGCCCGGAATTGTGACATCGTCCGGGCTACGGTTCGCGGGAAGCCGAGATACGGCTAGGCCGCGGTGTCGGCCACCGTGACGAGAACCTCGTTGCGACGCAGGAACGGCACCGTCCACGGCGGATCGTAGAACCACGATCGCGGTTCGCCGATGGTGTCGATGTTGTTGCGGCGCAACGTGTCCAACAGCTGGCTGGTCTTGCCGGCGACGGCGTCGGGGCCGTAGGAGCCGTTGAAGCGCAGCACGGCGACGGTCTCCCCGGGCACCTCGACCAGGCGGACCCGCTCGTCCTTCGGAGTGGGCAGCGTGTCCATCGTGTACTTCGACGGCATGAAGAACTGGATCACCCAGTCGCCGGTCGAGCCGCGCTGAGTGGCCACCGGGGCGGTCATTGCAATCTTCTGGCTCTGCTGCTGGGCCACCGGGGCGGTCATCGCGATCTTGTCCTTGGCCGAGTTCGACCCGAAGATGAAGCGCGCCAGCCTGCGGAAGCCCTCGTTGCGGCTGGACTCTTCGTTGGCGGCGTCGACGGTGGTCTCGGCAGCGATACGCGTCCCGTAACGACGGATCTGCACGCCGTCGATCTCACGGACCACGGTGTAGTCGGGTTCCTCGGTGCCGTGCCGGATCCCGACGATGGTTCCGCCGGCCTCGGCGACCTGCGTCACCGCACTGGCAATCTTGCTGAGCATGGTCGCTCTCCTCTCTGACATCAGTCAAGCCAATGACGGCCGATCTGTCAGGCGCTCGCCGATGACGACTTTCTAACGCAGAGGCACACCCCCACAGTTCCGCTGAGCAGTTGCTTAGCTAAGCTCACCGACATGACTCGGGTGTCGGTAATCACAGGTGGGGCGGGCGGCATGGGCCTGGCCACGGCCAGAATCGTCGGTCGCGATCACGCCCTGGTGTTGTGCGACGTACGGGCCGACCGGCTGGAGCAGGCGGTCGCGACGCTGAGCGAGGCCGGCATCGAGGCGACGCCGTTCCACGGGGACGTGACCGACCGCGACGCCGTCACCCGGCTGTTCGAAACTGCCGCCGCCCTCGGGCCGATCGCCTCGGTGATCCACACCGCCGGGGTGAGCCCCAGCATGGGCGATGCCGACTACATCATGACCACCAACGCACTGGGCACGCTGCACGTCAACGAGGTCTTCTTCGCTGTCGCCGGCCAGGGCGCCGCCATCGTCAACGTCGCGTCAATGGCCTCGCACATGCTGCCCGACGAGATCGTGCCCACCCAGCATTTCGATGTCGCGTTCACCGATGACGCACGGTTCCTCGCCGAGATGCTGGCGGCCTGCGACCTCGCGGGGGAGGCGATGCGCTCCGGGCTGGCCTACAGCCTGAGCAAATGCTTCGTCCGGTGGTACAGCACCTCGCAGGCCGAACGGTTCAACGGCCGCGGACTGCGCATCGTCTCGGTGTCACCGGGGTCGGTGGACACCGAGATGGGTCTGCTCGAAGAGCAGGCCGGAGCCGGTGCGATGGTCGCCGACTTCGCCGTGCCCCGGTGGGGCCATGCCGAGGAAATGGCCGAGCTGTTCGCGTTCTGCGCCAGCGACCGCGCCGCCTACCTCACCGGAACCGACATCCTCAACGACGGCGGGGTGATCGCCTCGATGCGCGAGCGCGCCCGCAAGGCCGCCCAAAGCGCCTAGGAGCGGGTCAGTTTCGCGTACCGGCTGCGGTGGAAGTCGGTAGAGCCGAACTCGTACTGCACAGCTGTGAGCCGCTTGAAGTAGTGGCCGATCGCCAGCTCCTCGGTCATCCCCATACCGCCGTGCAGCTGCACGGCGTTCTGCCCGATGAAGCGGGCCGCACGCCCGACGGTGACCTTGGCCGCCGATACCGCCCTCGCCCGTACATGCGCTTCGGCAGAGAGGTTGAGCACGGCCAGATAAACCGCGGAGACGGCCTGCTCGAGTTCCATGTACATGTCCACCATGCGGTGCTGCAGAACCTGGAACGACCCGATCGGCTGGCCGAACTGCTGGCGCTGCTTGCAGTAGTCGACGGTGTCGGCGAGCACCTTGCGCATCGCGCCGACGGCTTCGGCACACACCGCGGCCGCACCCTCGTCACGGGCTTGGGCGAGCGAGGGCCAGACGTTGTCGTCGAGCAGGGCGTCCACCGGCAGCCGCAGCCCGTCGAACTCGAGGTCGGCGGCACGCCGGTCATCGATGGTGCGGAAGCCGTGCACCGTCAGCCCGCGCGGCGGGGCGGCCGGGTCGAACTCGATGAGGAATAGCGAAATACCTTCGGCCTCATCGGCATGTCCCGAGGTTCGGGCGGTGATCAGCAGGTGGGTGGCGATCGGGGCGCCGACGACGACAGCTTTGCTCCCGGTGAGCACCCAGTCGGCACCGTCGCGGACCGCGGTGGTGGACACGCTGTTCCAGCGGTCCCCGGAACCCGGTTCGGCAGCCGCCACCGCGACCACCGCCGTACCGTCCACAATGCGTTCCAGCAGGGCGGTGGACGCCGGTCCGTCGGCGCGTTGCAGCAGCCCGGCAGCCACCACCGCGGTATCGACGAAGGGTTCGATCACCAGCGCGCGGCCCAATTCCTCTGCGATGACCATGATTTCGGTCGCGCCGCCGCCGATCCCGCCGGCCGACTCAGGCAGGGTGGCGCCCAGGATGCCCAGTTCCTCGGCGAAGCCACGCCAGATCTCGGGTTGCCAGCCGAGGCCCACCTTGGCGGCGGTGCGGCTCTTCTCCAATTCGTAGCGGGTGGCCAGAAACTTGCCCAGGCCGTCGCGCAACAGCTCTTGCTCTTTGCTCAGGTTGAAGTCCATTTACAGTCCCAGGGTCGCTTTGGCCAGGATGTTGCGTTGAATCTCGTTGGAGCCGGCATAGATTGAGCCGGCCCGGTCGTTGAAGTAGCGCAGCGGCGCGACGGCCTGCCACGGCTCACCGCTGACATAGCGGTCGGCGGGTGGCTCGAAATCCTCCACCGGCCCGCCGGGCCGGGTGGCGTGCGGTTGGTAGACCCGCCCGCGCGGACCGGCTGCTTCCAGCGCCAGCTCGGTGATGGCCTGGGAGAGTTCGGTGGACAGTACCTTGAGCATCGAGGAGGCCGCGCCGGGGTTCTTGCCCTCGGCAACCGTTGCCAGCACCCGGTATTCGAGGATCTCGAGGACCTCGGTGCGGATCCTGATATCGGCGAGTTTCGCGGCGAAGGCCGGGTCGTCGATCAGGGCGCCGCCGACCGGGCCGGGCTGGTTTTCGGCTTCGGTGGCCACCGACTCGGCCATCACCTGCAGGGCGGGGGCGGTGGCGCCGCCGCCGCGTTCGAACTCCAGCAGATACTTGGCCACCGTCCAGCCGTCGTCGATCTGGCCGAGCACATTGGCCTTCGGCACCCGCACGGCGTCGAAGAAGATCTGGTTCTGCACCTTCTCGCCCGAAGTCATCACCAGGGGACGGATCTCGATGCCCGGGGTGGACATGTCGATGAGCACGAACGTGATGCCCTGCTGCTTCTTGGCCGACCGGGAGGTGCGGACCAGCGCGAAAATCCAGTTCGCCTCGGTCGCGTGCGTGGTCCAGATCTTGCTGCCGGTGCACACCAGATCGTCGCCGTCGTCGACCGCGGCCATCGTCAGCGCGGCGAGATCGGAGCCGGCTTCCGGCTCGGAGTAGCCCTGGCAGAAGAACACCTCGCCGGTGAGGATCCGCGGCAGGAAGAACGCCTTCTGCTCGTCGGTGCCGAACGCCACGATGGCGTGAGCCACCATCCGGATGCCCATCGGCGACAGCGACGGCGCACCGGCCAGGGTGGACTCCCGGCTGAAGATGTAGTGCTGGGTCAGCGTCCAGTCACAGCCGCCGTACTCGACCGGCCAAGCCGGGGCGGCCCAGCCCCGCTCGTGCAGGATCGCCTGCCATTCCATGCTCGCCTCGTGGTCGGCGTACACGCTGGTCATCAGCCGGCCGGCCTGGCGCAGATCGGGGGTGAGCTTCTCGTCGAGGAACGCGCGAACCTCGTCGCGAAACCTCAGATCCTCTGCTGACCAGGACAGATCCATCCACGACCCCTATCTGCGTACGGCTGTTATCAGAAGAAGGTAAACCGTGACCTATCTTTCCGCGCAATCGGGTTTGGGTGCGCGCTGCGGCGGGAATGGTCACAAGTGCCGTGGGGTGCGGATAGACGTGACACGGAGAGGCCCGGTCCCTGAACAAGGGACCGGGCCTTTCGCATACCCGGGCCGAGTGGCCACCTGTGCACGCTCGGAGGGCGAAAAGCGTGCGCTAAGTGGCCACTCGGCGCGACCTCAGGCCGCGGGTGCGGCGCCCAGCACCCGCTGGATGTCGGGCTTCATCGCCTGCAGCTGCCCGCCCCAGTAGCCCCAGCTGTGGGTGCCGTTGGGCGGGAAGTTGAAGACGCCGTTGCTGCCGCCGGCCGCCTGGTAGCGACGCTGGAACTCCTGGTTGGTCCGGATCGTCAGGCCCTCCAGTAGCTGCGCGGGAATCTGCGCGTTGCCCAGCCCGGCGTCCAGATCGGTCGGGTTGCCGTTGCCGCTGTAGACCCAGATCCGGGTGCCGTTGCCGACGAGTTGACCGATGTGCAGCATCGGGTCGTTGCGCTGCCAGGCCCCGCCGCCGTAGGCGCCCCACATGTCGAGGGCGTTGAAGCCGCCGGCATCGGCCATGGCCACCGAGACCAGGATCGGCCATGGGCTGGCCGACAGGTTCAAGAAGCCCGACAGTGACGAGGCATAGACGAACTGCCCGGGGTGATAGGCCGCCAGGATCAGTGCCGCGCTGCCCGACATGGACAGCCCGACCACTGCGTTGCCGCTGGGACTGACGCCCTTGTTGGCCGACAGCCAAGCGGGAAGCTCGGAGGTCAGGAACGTCTCCCACTTGTAGGTCTGGGTGGTGCCGTTGCCGACCGCCGGTCGATACCAGTCGGTGTAGAAGCTGGACATGCCGCCCACCGGCATCACCACCGACAGGCCGGAGTCGTTGAACCAGGAGAACGCCCCGGTGTTGATGTCCCAGCCGCTGCGGTCGTCCTGGGCGCGCAGGCCGTCGAGCAGATACACCGCCTTGGGCCCGCCGCCCTGGAACTGGACGGTGATGTTGCGGCCCATCGACGGTGACGGGACGCTGAGGAACTCGACCTCGGCGGCCCGGGCCGTCGGCGGTGGTGCGGTCACGATGCCCAGCACCAGTAGTGCGATGGCGGCCGCGATGGCGGCCCGAATGATCCCCCGGCTGCGTGCGGTCAGAAATGAACTCATGAAGTGTCCTGCTTTGCGGTCGTCGTCCCCGACCTACTGGCCTATCGGGGGTGACCGGCCATGAGTTACGCCCGCGACACTTTTTCGGGTGCCGTCGTCACACCTGCCACAACTGTCACGCAGGCGCTAACAGCAGCGTGGGGTCGGACTGGTATCGGTGGCATGGTGGCGCATGCGCCAGTACTCGGCTTCGCTGATGACCGGTTCGCCCGGATGGGTGCGGCGGCGGTGCTCGACGTAGCGCTGGTAGTGGCTATCGCCCATCAATGCGCCGATATACCAACGGATTTGGCGTGCGGCGCTGGTAGCGCGTCCCATTGCTTGGCCACCTCCTTCTCGGCTGCGGTGGCAATCAGGCTGGACGGACCGAAGATCTTGGAGGGCACCGGCGTCTCCTCGGCCAGTGGCCGCCCGCCGCCGCGGATCGCCCGCAGCGACATGACCACGCCGGCGGCGACCACGATGAGCACCACGACCGCGAACACGATCGACAGCGTCCCCTGGATGAAGGTGTTGCGCACGACGTCGTGCAGCTGGTCGGCGTTCTTGGCCGAGCCGAATGACGTCTTGCCGGCCTCCTGGGCGGCGCGGTACTGGAAGTGCTGGGTCCAGTAGCCGAGCTTCGGATCGCCGGAGAAGATCTTCTGCCACGACGCGGTCAGTGTGACGGTCAGATCCCACAGCAGCGGAATGCCGGGAATCCACGCCCACTTCAGCAGACCCTTCTTGATCACGACGACGGTGACGACCGTCAGCGCGATCGCGGCCAGCAGCTGGTTGGCGATACCGAACAGCGGGAACAGCGTGTTGATGCCGCCGAGCGGATCGGTGACGCCCATCAGCAGGATCGAACCCCAGCCGGCGACCACGAGGATGCTGCACGCCCAAGCCCCGACTCGCCAGCTGGGATTGCGCAGTTTGGTCAGCGGTCCGCCGAGGTTGGCCAGACCGTCGGAAAGCATGAAGCGGGCCACCCGGGTTCCGGCATCGACGGTGGTGAGGATGAACAGCGCCTCGAACATGATCGCGAAGTGGTACCAGAACGCCTTGAGTGCGGTCCCGCCGAAGACCTGGCTGAGGACCTCCGACATCCCGAACGCCAGGGTGGGGGCACCGCCGGTGCGCGAGACGATCGATTCCTCACCCACGCTCTCGGCGGCCGCGGTGATCTCGGCCGGTGTGATCGGCGCCCCGGACAGGCCAAGGCCGTTGACGTACTTGGCCGCGGTCTCGGCGGTGGTGCCCGTCGCCGCCGACGGCGCATTGATCGCAAAGTACAAGTGCTGGTTGAGAATCGAGGCGGTGATCAACGCCATGATCGCGACGAAGGACTCGGTGAGCATGCCGCCGTAGCCGATCAGCCGCATCTGGCTTTCCTTCTCCAGCAGCTTGGGTGTGGTGCCCGAGGAGATCAGCGAATGGAAACCCGACAGCGCACCACAGGCGATGGTGATGAACAGGAACGGGAATAGCGAACCGGCGAACACCGGGCCGGTGCCGGACTCGGCGAACTTCGAGATCGCCGGTGCCTCCATCACCGGTCGGGCCAACAGGATTCCGACGGCCAGCAGGGCGATCGTGCCGACCTTCATGAACGTCGACAGATAGTCGCGGGGGGCCAGCAGGAACCACACCGGCAGCACCGAGGCGGCCAAGCCGTAGACGATGATGCACCACGACAGCGTCACCTTCGACAGCGTGAACCACTCTGTGCCCCAGTCGGTTCCGGCTACCCAGCCGCCTGCCACCACGGCCAGCAGCAACAGCACGACACCGATCAGGGACACCTCGGAGACCCGGCCGGGTCGGAAGAAGCGCAGATACAGGCCCATGAAGATGGCGATCGGGATGGTCATCGCGATGGAGAACACGCCCCAGGGGCTTTCGGCCAGCGCGTTGACCACGACCAGGGCCAGCACCGCCAGCAGGATCGTCATGATCACCAGCACGCCGATGATGGCCGCCGCGCCGCCGACCGCCCCGAGTTCGTCGCGGGCCATCTGGCCCAGCGAGCGCCCGCGGCGCCGACTCGAGATCGACAGCACCAGATAGTCCTGGACGCACCCGGCGAACACCGCGCCGATGATGATCCAGATGGTGCCCGGCAGATAGCCCATCTGGGTGGCCAGCACCGGACCGACCAGAGGGCCTGCGCCAGCGATCGCGGCGAAGTGGTGACCGAACAGCACCCGGCGGTCGGTGGGCATGTAATCGGTGCCGTTCTCGAGGATCTCCGCGGGGGTGGCGTGCTCGTCACGCGGGCGGACGATCTTCATCTCGATGAGGCGGGCGTAGAACCGGTAGCCGATGACGTAGGTGCAGATCGCCGCGACGACGAACCACACCGCGTTGACCGTCTCCCCGCGGAAGAACGCGATCACCGCCCAGGCGATCGCGCCCAGGACTGCGATGGCCCCGAAGATCAGCTTGTGCCGGGTGGTGATCGGGGACCGGTCGATGATCGCGACCGGAGGCAGATCGGCCTCGGTGCGGATGTAGGTGACGTCGCCCTTGGTCTCCTCGATGTACTCCGACGGCGCAGTCGGTGAAGCCACGGTGTTCTCCCTTGGTGAGGCTGCAATGTCCGGCAGTGCGGTGATCTTTTCACCCGGGCACCCCACCCGGTTGGGGGATGCCCAAAAGCGCTGGATCCGTAACCCTCTGGGAAACCCTTGAGGAGGTCTGCGATGCCGCCGTGGCGCCTACGTGATTACCACGACGAGGACCTGGATCAGGCGATCCAGGTGTGGGACCAGAGCCGTACCCCGGGCTCGGGTGAGCCGGTGTTCACCGTGGCCGAGGTGATGGCCGCCGCGCGCACCGGTCAGCCGGCCGTCGTCGCCGAGGTCGGCGACGAGGTGGTGGGTATGGCGGTGGCCCAAACCCAGGGTGAGCGGGCCTGGATCCAGCTGATCGCGTTGAGTTCGCGGTGGCGGCATCGAGGCATCGGCAGCGCCCTGCTCGCCGACCTCGAGCGGCGACTGCGGGCCCAGGGGGTGCGGCGGATCTGTGCGGTGATGCCCGAAGGTGCCACCGGCGCGGCGGCTTTGGAGAACTCCGGCTACGCCCGCCGCGACGGGTTGGTGTACTTCGAAATGATCGAGCACCTGGGGCTGGATCAGGCCAACCTGCTCGACGAACTCGGCGGCCAGCTGTTACCGCCCGGCCTGCTCGGCGAGATGGCCGGCATGGAGCAGGAGAAGCAGATCATCGAGCGCCGCATCGTCGACCCGCTCGCGCACCCCGACGTCGCCGAACGCTACGGCGTGCAGCCGCCGAAGGCAGTCATCCTGTTCGGCCCGCCGGGTACCGGCAAGACCAGCTTCGCCAAGGCGATCTCGTCGCGGCTGGGCTGGCCATTCGTCGAGCTGTTCCCGTCGCGGCTGGCCAGCGGCAGCGGTGGACTGGCGGCCTCGCTGCGGGAAGCCTTCGCCGAATTGGCCGAACTCGACGAACTGGTGTTGTTCATCGACGAGGTCGAGGAGATCGCGACCGCGCGCTCCGGGGCCTCGACGGCCGAACTGGGTGTCACCAACGAACTGCTGAAGCTGATTCCGGCGTTCCGGCAGAAGGACAGCAGGCTGCTGGTGTGCGCCACCAACGCCGTGCACTCGCTGGACTCGGCCTTCCTGCGGCCGGGCCGGTTCGACTACGTCATCCCGGTCGGGCCGCCGGATCAGCCAGCTCGCCGCGCGGTGTGGCAGCGTTACCTCGGCAAGGCGTGTGTCTATGTCGATGTCGACCGGCTGGTCGACGCCTCGGAGTTCTTCACCCCTGCCGATATCGAATTCGCGGCACGCAAGGGATCCCAGGCTGCGTTCGAACGCGAAATGCGGGACAGCCGGGGCGAACCCGCCAGCACCGAGGACTATCTCAATGCGATCGGCGAGATCCGGCCGACGCTGACCGCGGAGATGCTGGCTGAATTCGAGCACGGCAAGGCCGAATTCGCCCGCGTCTAGGAGCTGCGCTCGTAGAACGCACGCACCGTGTCGATCGTGTCGGCCTCGGCCGGGCCCTTGTCGTCGCGGTAGCGCAGCACCCGCGCGAAGCGCAGCGCCATCCCGCCGGGATAGCGGCTGGATCCCTGCACGCCGTCGAAGGCGATCTCGACGACCTGTTCGGGGCGCACCGGCACCACGTAGTGGTCCAGCGGCCCGGTCGCCAGCTCGGTGAACCGGGCGGTCTGCCAGTCCAGCATCGCGTCGGTCATGCCTTTGAAGGTCTTGCCCAGCATCACGAATCCGCCGGCCGGATCGCGCGCGCCGAGGTGGATGTTGGACAGCTTGCCGGTGCGCCGGCCCGACCCCCATTCGACGGCCAGCACCACCAGGTCCAGGGTGTGCACCGGCTTGACCTTCAGCCAGCCCGCCCCACGGCGGCCCGCCTCGTACGGGCTGGCCGGTGACTTGGCCATCACCCCCTCATGCCCGGCGGCCAGTGTGCGGTCCAGAAACTGTTGCGCTGCAGCGGGATCAGTGGTAACCAGCCGGTCGACGCGCTGGCCTTCGGGAACGATCGCGTCCAATGCGGCGACCCGGCGGTGGGCGGGCTCATCGAGGAGGTCGACGCCGTCGAGGTGCAGGATGTCGAAGAAGAACACCGAAAGCGGTTGGGCCGCTTGTGCTGTCGCAATGTCCACGCTCTTGCCGAACCGGGAGGCGGTGACCTGGAAGCGGTGCGGGCGGTTGTCCGGCCGCAGGGCGATGGCTTCGCCGTCGGCGATCAGGTCGGTCACGGCAAGCGCGCGGGTGGCCTCGACCACCTCGGGCAGCCGGGCGGTGACGTCGTCGAGGCTACGGGTGTACACCGTCACGTCATCGCCGCTGCGGTGGATCTGGACCCGGGCGCCGTCGAGTTTGGCCTCGAAAACCGCTTCGCCGCCGAGGCGTTCGAGCGCGTCGGCCACCCCCGTCGCGGTCTGCGCCAGCATCGGCCCGACCGGCCTGCCGACCCGCAGGGTGAACTCGTCGAGCGCCGGCACACCGCCGGTGAGCGCGGCTGCCGCGACCGCAGGCAGATCCCCGCCGAGCATGGCGGCCCGGCGCACCACGGCCGCGGGCAGGCCACCCGCCTTGGCCACCGCGTCGGCCATCACCCCGGCCAGCGCACCCTGGCGCAGTTCGCCGGACAGCAGCCGGCGCAGAAACACCTGCTCGTCGGCGGTGGCAGCACTGAACAGTGCGCCGAGCAGGGCGCCGCGCCGGGCTTGGGACCCCTTGCCGGCGACCGCGCCGATCTCGCTGAACGCGGCGTCCACCGCGTCCACTGTCAGTGACGCCGTGTCGGCCGGTTCGGGCAGCGAGCGCAGCGCCGCCCAGCCGACTCCGATCTGGCGCTGCGGCAGCTCGCCGGACAGCCAGGACACCACGATGGCGATCAAGCGGGCGTCCGTCGTCGCGGTCAGCAGTTCCGCGATCCGGGCCACCTTGGCCAGCCGCGACGACGTCGCCGACACCTCGGCCGAGGCCGCCGCCACATCGCCGAGCATCATCCCTCCCAATCTCGGTGCTCGCCCAAACCGACAAACCGCCGCGGAAAGGCGAGAAGATCCCGCCATTTCGTCGATCTCGGCGCAGGACTCAGGTCACTTCGAAGGTCACCGCATGCCAGCCGGTGGCGCCGTCGGGCGCCGGCAGCGCCTGATCCTGGGTCTGCACCGCGCCGGTGTTGTCGGTGGCGCGCACCGTGATGGTGTGCACACCGCTCTGGGTGGCCGTCCACGGGAAACTCCACAGCCGCCAGGTGTCGTTGGAGTACGACGCCCCGAGCCGGGCGAACTGCCACTCGCCGTCGTCGATGCGTACCTGCACGGACTTGACGCCGCGGTCCTGCGCCCAGGCCACCCCGCCGAAGGTGACCGGGCCCTTACCCACCTTCTGCCCGTCGCGCGGGACGTCGATGCGCGACTCGGTCTTGATCGGCGCACGCTCCGACCAGCCGAGCTTGGTCCAATACGCCTGCACCCGATCGAAGCGGGTCAGTTCCAGATCCGTCACCCACTTGGTGGCCGAGACGAATCCATACAGCCCGGGGACGACGAGCCGGGCCGGGTAGCCGTGCTCGACGGGTAGCGGCACGCCGTTCATGCCGATCGCCAGCAGGGAATCTCGGCCGTCGGTCAGCGCCTCGACCGGGGTGCCGGCGGTGAACCCGTCGACCGATGTCGACAGCACCATGTCGGTGTCCGGGTGTATTCCGATGTCGGCCAACAGGTCCCGCACCCGGTACCCGGTCCAGGTGGCGTTGGAGATCAGGTCACCGCCGACCGGGTTCGACACGCACGTCAGCGTCACGACCTTCTCGACCGGCTCGAACTTCTGCAGATCCTCGAAGGTGTAGGTGATCTCGCGGTCCACCATGCCGTGAATGCGCAGCCGCCAGTCGGCCCGCGACACCTGCGGCACGCTCAACGCGGTGTCGATGCGGTAGAAGTCGGCGTTGCTGGTGATGAAGCTCGGCAGCTGGACGCCGGTGGGCTGCACGTCGGCGGGGATCGGCGGGGCCGGGGACTTCACTTGCGGCAGCGCGAAACTGTCCCGGTCGCCGGACACCGATCGCAGGCCGCGGCTGATCACCGCTCCGGCCACGCCGCTGAGTAGGCCGAGTCCGGCGAATCCGAGCGTCACCAGCGACAGCCGGCGCCCCGGGTCGACGCCGGCGGCTACCGTCGACGCGGTCGCCTTGCCCTCGGTGATTCGCCCGGAGGTCAGCCAGCGCAACACGGCGATCCCCGCCGCGGCGCCGACCAGAGTCGGGATGATGTCGGCGGGCTGGGCACCGGGCCGGGCCAGGACCGCCGCGCTGCCGGCCACCGCGCCGGCCAGGATCGCCAGCGTCCCCGTCGGAATCCGGGACCGCTCCCAGATCGCGGTGACGGCGGCCAGTGCGGCGATCACGACGATCACCATCACCGACAGGAACAGCTTGTCGGCCGTGCCGAAGGTCTGGATCGCCCATTCCTTGACCGGTCCGGGGGTCAGGTTGATGACGGCGGTGCCGACCGCGGTGCGGGCGTCGGCCGCTGGTGAGAAGAGCACCGCCAACAACTGCGCCACGCCGACGGCCACCGCTGCAGCGGCGATGCCGGCACCCATCCGCAGACCGATGCTGGTTCGGGCCATGAATCCAACCTACCGCCGGGGTGGTGACCCACGTCATTACCGACCCATGACGAGCGGTAACGTGCCTACCGATCTGGAACTGAAAGTCGCACGGTAAGGGCCGCGGCGGCGTCGACAACAGGAGGAATGGGATGGAGATCTCGGGCAAGAAGGTGATCGTCGTGGGCGGCGCCTCGGGCTTCGGGCGGGCAAGTGCGGAGTTGCTGGCCTCGCGCGGTGCCAGTGTGGCGATCCTCGACCGCGAGGGCACCGACGGTCCCGAGGTTGCGGCTGCGGTCGGCGGCCCGTTCTTCGCTGTCGACGTCACCGACTTCGCCGGGACCGAGAAGGTGCTGGCCGATGCCGTCGAGGCTCTCGGTGGTCTGCACGTCATCCTGACCACCGCCGGTGGCGGCGTCGCGGAGAAGACGTTCGGCAAGAACGGCCCGCACGCCCTGGAGACCTTCCGCAGCACCATCGACCTCAACCTGATCGCCAGCTTCAACATCAGCCGGCTGGCCGCCGCCCACATGGCCACCAACGAGCCCGAGGACGAGGAGACCGGCGAGCGGGGCGTCATCATCAACACTGCCTCGATCGCCGCGTTCGAGGGGCAGATCGGCCAGGTCGCCTACACCGCGGCCAAGGCCGGTATCGCCGGGATGTGCCTGACCATGGCCCGCGACCTGGGGCCGGTCGGTATCCGTGCCCTGGCCATTGCGCCGAGCCTGTTCGCCACCGGGCTGACCAAGGGTATTCCCGACGAGTTCGCCAAGGCACTGACCAAGGACGCCGCCTTCCCCAAGCGGCTGGGCAAGCCCGAGGAGTTCGCCAAGCTGGTCTCGGCGATCGTCGAGAACCCGATGCTCAACGGGCAGTGCATCCGGCTGGACGCGGGACAGCGTTTCGCGCCCAAGTGAGAACGGCCTTTCGTCGGTCGGGTATCCCGGCTGTGGTAAGGCATTAGTAGTACCGGCAGCAGCCTCGAGAGGACACCGATGGGTATCGCACTGACTGACGACCACCGCGAACTCGGCGAGGTCGCCCGTTCGTTCCTGACCGCGCAGAAGGCCCGCTGGGCCGCACGCGAGCTGCTGGATGCCGACGACGAAGCGCGCCCGGCGTTCTGGGCCGAGCTGGCCGAACTCGGCTGGCTCGGCCTGCACGTCGACGAGCAGTACGGCGGCTCGGGCTATGGACTGCCCGAGCTCGTCGTCGTCGTCGACGAACTCGGCCGCGCCGTGGCACCGGGACCCTTCGTGCCCACGGTGGTCGCCTCGGCGCTGATCGCCGGCGTCGGCTCCGACGACCAGAAGGCCCGCCTGCTGCCGGGATTGATCGACGGATCCGTCACGGCCGCAGTCGGTTTGGGCGGCTCGGTCACCCTCTCCGGTGACACGGCCAGCGGTGACGCGGGCGTGGTCCTGGGTGCCGGACTGGCTGATCTGCTGGTGCTGGTCGCTGGTGACGACGTCGTGGTCGTCGAGCGCGCTGCCAGTGGGGTGTCGGTCGAGGTGCCCGGAAACCTCGACCGCGCCCGGCGGTCGGGCCGGGTGACGCTGACCGGCGCACCCGTGGTCGCGGTCCTGGCCGGCGCGCGGTCTGCCGCGGTGGCCTACGCGCGGACGTTGTTCGCCGCCGAGGCGGCCGGTGGCGCGTCGGATTGTGTGGACACCGCCGTCGAATACGCCAAGGTGCGTGAGCAGTTCGGCCGCACCATCGCGACCTTCCAGGCGGTCAAGCACCACTGCGCCAACATGGTGGTGGCGTCCGAGTCGGCGATCGCGGTCGTGTGGGATGCCGCTCGCGCAGCGGGGGACGACGCCAAGCAGTTCGAACTGCTCGCCGCCGCGGCGGCGACGCTGGCGTTCCCCGCTTATGTTCGCAACGCCGAGTTGAACATTCAGGTGCACGGCGGTATCGGATTCACCTGGGAGCACGACGCGCATCTGCACCTGCGCCGGGCGCTGACGCTGCAGGCATTGCTGGGCGGGGACGGCCCCGCCACTGATGTGTTTAACCTGACCGCCGCCGGAGTGGGCCGCGCCAACAGCCTGGAACTGCCTGCCGATGCCGACGTCCTGCGCGAGCAGATCCGTTCGGATGCAGCCGAACTGGCCAAGCTGGAGGGCAAGGCTCAGCTCGACGAGCTGATCGCCACCGGTTATGTCCAGCCGCACTGGCCCAAGCCGTGGGGCCGCGCCGCCGGTGCCATCGAGCAGGTGCTCATCGAGGAGGAGTTCGCCGCCGCCGGCGTCAAGCGCCCCGACTACGGCATCACCGGCTGGGTGATCCTGACCCTGGTCCAGCACGGAACCCCCTCGCAGATCGAGCGATTCGTCGAGAAGGCGCTGCGCAAGGACGAGATCTGGTGCCAGCTGTTCTCCGAGCCGTCCGCCGGCTCGGATGCCGCCGCGGTCAAGACCCGTGCCACCCGCGTCGACGGCGGCTGGAAGATCAACGGGCAGAAGGTGTGGACCAGCGGGGCGCATTACTGCAAGCGCGGGCTGGCCACGGTGCGCACCGATTTCGATGCGCCCAAGCATCAGGGCATCACCATGGTCATCCTCGATATGGAGGCACCGGGTGTGGAGGTCCGTCCGCTGCGGCAGATCACCGGCGGCTCGGAGTTCAACGAGGTGTTCTTCAATGACGTCTTCGTCCCCGACGAGGATGTTGTTGGCGAGCCCAACGCGGGGTGGACGGTGGCGCGGGCCACGCTGGGTAACGAGCGGGTCAGCATCGGCGGCGGCGGTGGGGATATCGCACCCGCCTCGGCGTGGCTGCTGGATCTGGCCAAGCGCAACGGCGACCGGGTGGTCGGTGCGGTGCAGCGGGTGGGTCGCTTCCTGTCCGAGGACCACGCGCTGCGCCTGCTCAACCTGCGCCGGGTGGTGCGCAGCATCGAAGGCGCCGGCCCCGGGCCGGAGGGCAATATCACCAAGCTCAAGCTGGCCGATCAGTTCCAGGAGCAGGGCCTGATTGCGGTCAGCCTGGTGGGGCCGGACCTGGCGCTGGAAGGTGGCGAAGCCGAATTGGCGGCCCGCGCGACGATGGGCGCGCGCGGCATGGCCATCGCTGGCGGCACCTCGGAGATCGCCCGCAACCAGATCGCCGAGCGCATCCTCGGGATGCCGCGTGACCCGCTGATCAAGTAGCGCGACAGCAACGTCTCGGTACACGTCGATCACCCGGGTTTCGGCATATCCCGGGTGATTGGCGTCGATTCTGGCTAATCTTCGCGCATGCGCGCGCGTGTACTGCCCCTCGCCGCGGCGGCCCTGCTGGTGGCCAGTTGCGGAGGACCGAAACCCGTGGTGCCCACCCCGGCATCGCCAGCACCGCAGTCCAGTGACATCACCATCCACGGTGACGCCTCGACCCCGGTGAACAAGATCGCCGTTGCGGCGATCGAAGACCTGCAGAAGTACTGGGCCGACGAGTATCCCAAGCTCTACAAGGGCGACTACGAACCGGTGAAAGGTGGCTTCTACGCGGTCATCCCGTCGTCCGGTGATCTGCCGCCGTGCGCGTCGGATGCCAGCGATATCGCGGGCAACGCGTTCTACTGCTCGACCAAAGACGTGGTGGCCTGGGATTCCGAGGACCTGCTGCCCCAATTGCAGGCCAAGTTCGGCGATTTCGTCATCCCCATCGTGCTGGCCCATGAGTGGGGGCATGCGGTGCAGGGCCGGTCGAACTTCACCGCACGCACGGTCACCAAGGAACTGCAGGCCGACTGCTTCGCCGGCGGCTGGGCTAAACACGCTCAGGACACCGGGGTGTTCAAGGTCAACGCCGCCGAACTGGACACCGCGCTGGCCGGCATCTTGGAACTGCGCGATTCGCCGGGCACCAGCAAGATCGACCCTTCGGCGCACGGCAGTGGTTTCGACCGGGTGGGCGCCTTCCAGGACGGCTACGACAACGGGCCGCAAGCCTGCAAGGCCTACCGCGATGACAACCCGGTGGTGGTGGAACTGCCGTTCAACGACGAAGAGGACCTGGCCAGCGGCGGCGACGCGCCGTATGACTCGATCATCAACGGGGTGCCCTACGACTTGGAGGATTACTGGTCCCAGGTGTACCCGGAGTTGACCGACGGCCAGCAGTGGGTTCCGGTCAAGGGTCTGGAGCCGTTCGACCCCGCCGATCCGCCGCTGTGCGGGGGTAACTCCACCAAGGACTATGCGCTGTTCTACTGCGTGCCCGACGATTACATCGGCTGGGACAACGTCGACGCGATGCCCGAGGTGTACCGCCAGGGTGGTGACTTCGCGGTGGCCACCCTGCTGGCCACCCAGTACGCCCTGGCTGCGATGACCCGGGCCAACGACCAGTCCGACGACAAGACGCAGTCGTTGCGGGGGGATTGCTTCGCTGGGGCCTACACCGCCAGTGTGGTGCTCGGAAACCGCTCGGAGACAAGTAGTTTCCGCATCTCACCCGGTGACCTCGACGAGGCGATCACCGCGCTGCTGGTGTTCCGCGGCGACGGCGACGTGCAACGGCAGGGAGCCGGTTTCGAACGCATCCGGCACTACCGCGACGGCGTCATCAACGGCGCCCAGTCCTGCCTCAAGGACTAGGCCGGACGCGGAATCGCCGCCAGGGTCGACTGCCCGATCCAGCGCGGCACCGCTTTTCGGGCCTCGCCGGAACCGGTGATGGTGGCACTGCCATCCAGCAGCGCCCGCGACCATGATTCGTCGCCGCGCCAGATCCTGGTCAGCGTCCGCAGATTCGTCTCGACGGTGGCGGTGGTCTGGTAACCGGGGTCGAAGTCGCACACGTCGACCTCGCCCTCGGAGACCACCAGCCACCAGTGGGCGGCCTTCGGTGTGACGCCGTCGAACCGGAAGGCCACCGTGGTCCGCGCCCGTGGCCAGCTCTCGATCGGGATGGTCCGCTGGATATCCCACATCAGCAGGTGCGGATCCAGATCGTCGTCACCGAGATTGCCGATCCAGCGCACACCCCAGGCGCCCAGGGCCTCGACCACATCGGACAGTTCCCGCCCGCTTTCGGTCAGCGAGTACGACGTGCGGCCGTCGACCTCGGTGCGCTCGACCAGACCCGCCCGGGTCAGTGATTTCAGCCGCTTGGACAGCAGGGCCGGCGACATCTTCGGTACCCCGCGGCGCAGATCGTTGAAATGAGTGCTGCCCTTGAGCAATTCGCGGACCACCAGAAGGGTCCACCGCTCGTCGAGGAGTTCCATCGCCTTGGCGACGGGGCAGAACTGGCCATAACCCGACATGGCCGCCCCCTTTCGTGGATGTCTTCCAGTAGACGTCACCGGCGGTGCGGCTGGCTAGTACAGATCCTGTACCGGCACCGGTTCAGATCCGGCACTGGAACCGCTACACCGGCGCGGCGCAGCATGACTGCAGCACGTCAGGAAGGGAGAACATCATGAGTGCACCAACCGTCGACCGCGATCTGGAAGCCCGGCACCGGGCGTTGTGGGCGTTGGGTGACTACCGCACGGTGGCCACCGATCTCGTCGTACCACTGGGTGCCGAGCTGGTGGCTGCCGCCGGAATCGGGCCCGGCCAACGGGTGCTCGACGTCGCCGCCGGCACCGGTAACGCGGCTTTTGCCGCCGCCGCGACCGGAGCCCACGTGATCGCCAGTGACCTGTGCCCCGACCTCCTGGCCCACGGCCGCGCACTGGCTGCCCAGCAGGGGGCGGACGTCGAGTTCCTGGAGGCCAACGCCGAGGCACTGCCGTTCGCCGACGCCGAATTCGACAGTGTCATCTCCTGTATCGGGGTGATGTTCGCCCCGCACCATCAGCAGGCTGCCGACGAACTGGTCCGGGTGTGTCGGCCAGGCGGGCGGATCACGGTGCTCAGCTGGACACCGCAGGGGTTCATCGGTCAGATGTTCGCCACCCTCAAGCCCTATGTGGCGCCACCGCCGCCCGGAGTGCAGCCCGCACCGCTGTGGGGTGACGAAGGACATGTGCAGGCCCTGTTCGGCGACCGCGTCGACATCGAGAGTTCCCGTGGCGCACTACGCGTCGACGCCTTCGCCGACGGTGCCGCATTCCGGGACTACTTCAAGGCGAAGTACGGCCCGATCGTGGCGGCCTACCGCGCGATCGCCGACGACCCCGACCGGGTGGCCGCCCTCGATGCTGACCTGGCCGCGCTCGGGCAGACGGCACTGGCCGGGACGTCGGTGATGCAGTGGGAGTACCTGATCGTCAACGGCGTTCGCCGCTGAGGCCTAACGGTCGGGGAACAACCTCGGGAACAGGTCCCGTAGTCGTTCGCGCACACCGGGTTTCGGCTCCGGCTGACCCGGGCGTGCCGGCGGCGGTGGAGCCAGCGTGGATGCTGTGGCGGTCACACTCGAGAAGTCCGGCGGGGGCAGGGGAGCGGCGGACGGTACCGACGACGGGGCCGGGAGCGGCGCAGTGGCGGTGGGGGTGGCCGACGCCGTTGTCGGTGCCGGCGCCGGGGGCATCTCCCGGGGCGGTGGTGGTGGCCGACGGCGTTGTCGGTGCCGGCGCCGGGGGCATCTCCCGGGCCGGGTGCGAGGTCCGGTTGGCCATGGTGATCACCGCGGCTACCAAAGCCGCGAGGGCGACGATGCCCGCCGCCGCCAGCAGCACCGAGGTCCACCGCCGTTGCGGGCTGAAGTCGGGCAACTCCGTCTCGGAAACGGCCGCCGCCGACCACGGCCGGTCAGCGTCGAGGGCTTCGATCCCGGCGGCCGCCGCGCTGATGTCATGGCCGGTGCCGATGTACAACGGCCGGGTGGTCGCCGTGGTCGGTGTGTCGGGGGAAGTGGTGGTCGAAATGGTGCTCTGCCTCCGCGGTATCGGTCCCGGCCGATCCTAGTGAATCCGGTCGGGCTGCTCACCCCGCACATTGAGTGAACAAATTTTAAATGTTGTCTTCTCTGCTGCTCATCGGGCATGCTGCGGGGCATGGCGGGTGCGGACAAGCTGGTGATCGGCGCGAGCGGCTTCCTCGGTTCGCATGTCACACGCCAGCTGGTGGAGCGCGGTGACTCGGTCCGGGTGATGCTGCGGACCACCAGCTCCACGCGGGCGATCGATGACCTGCCGGTTCAGCGTTACTACGGCGACATCTTCGATGACGACGCGCTGCGGTCGGCGATGGCCGGCTGCGACGTCGTCTACTACTGCGTCGTCGACACCCGCGCCTACCTGCGTGACCCGGCCCCGCTCTACCGGACCAACGTCGAGGGACTGCGCCGCGTGCTCGACGCCGCCCTCGCTGCCGATCTGCATCGCTTCGTCTTCACCAGCAGCATCGGCACCATCGGTCTGGGTGCGGGCGGAACCGTCGACGAGGACACCCCGTTCGACTGGGCTTCCGAGGGCGGTGCCTACATCCGATCCCGGGTCCAGGCCGAAGATCTGGTGCTCAGCTACGCCCGGCACAAGGGACTGCCCGCCGTGGCGCTCTGTGTGTCCAATACCTACGGGCCCAGCGACTGGCAGCCCACCCCGCACGGTGCGCTGGTGGCGGCCGCCGCGTTCGGCAAGCTTGGCTTCTACATGGCCGGGATGGCGACCGAGGTGGTGGGTGTGCAGGACGCAGCCGGTGCTCTTCTGCTCGCCGGGGAGCGCGGCCGGGTCGGCGAGCGCTACATCATCTCCGAGCGCTTCCTGCCCTACCGCGAGCTCTATGACACCGCGGCGCAAGCCGCGGGCGTGCCCGGTCCGCGGTGGGGTATCCCCAAGCCGGTCATGCGGGTGGCAGGTCTGATCGGTGGGGCCGCCGCGGTCATCACCGGTCGCGACCTGCAACTCACCCCGACGTCGGTGCGGCTGATGGACATCATGCGCCCGATGGACCACAGCAAGGCGGTTCGTGAACTCGGCTGGCAGCCCCGAGACGTCCACGAGTCGATCCGCGCTGCCGCCGAGTTCTTCCTCCAGCGTCGCCGCGAGCGCGCCCGCTGACCAACCCACCTGCCTAGGGTGGGCGATATGAGCGACGTTGAGATCCATGTGCGCGGCGCGCACTCCGTGACCGTGCCGCCCGAACGCGGGACCGTCCACGTCACGCTGGCGCTGGAAGGTCCTGCGCCCGAGCCGGTGTTTCGCGCGGTGTCCAGCTCGTTGGCCGAGGTCAAGGCGACTCTGGAAGCCCGTCATCATCCCGACCAGGGGCCGGTGACCCGGTACTCGGTCGATCAGGTCCGGATGGGCTCACACCGCCCCTGGCACAAGGACGGCAAGAAGCTGCCGCTGGTGCACTCGGCCTCGGTCACCGTCGAGGCGACCTTCGCCGACTTCGACGCGCTGGCGGCGTGGGTGGCCTCGGCGGCTGGAGTGGAGGGCCTGTCGATCAGTTACCTCGACTGGGAACTGACCGACAGCCGCCGGCTGGCGCTGGAGCGCGCCACCCGCCAGCACGCGGTGCAGGATGCCCGCCGCCGCGCACAGGATTACGCCGACGCCCTGGAGCTCGGGGCGGTGACCGTGCGCAGTGTCAGCGACCCGGGACTGAACCGGCCCGCGCCCGCACCCCGGGCGGCGATGCTCGCCCAGGCCGCACCGCCGGGCGGCGGCGCCGAGGAATTCGCTCTGCGGCCGCAGGATGTGGAGGTCAGCGCGGAAGTCGAGGCCACCTTCGTGGTCGCTGAGAAGTAAACGGCGGCAAGGTCATCCGGCCCGACCGAGTGCTCGACGGCGGTACCGCTGCCGGCTGTCGGGGAGTTCGGCTGCGAGCTTGCTGCCCGGGTGACTAGGCTCGTCGGGTGCTCTCCAGGTGGCGGAGCAGTCGAAGTGGGGTGAACCTGTTTGACCGGCTCTAACCGTCTGGACCGTCTGGGGGCGGCGACGGGTCTGTTCGGTTGGGTCGCTCTGGCCTACATCGTCGGCGCGGTGCTGTCGTGGCAGACCTTCGGTGCCGACATCGGGCCGGCGTTCTTCCCGGCCGCCGGGGTGACGGTCGCGGCCATGCTGCTGACCCGCCGCTCTCAGTGGCCGGTGATCATCGCGGCGATCTTCCTCGCCGAGTTCGCCGTCGATCTGCGCTACAACTTCAGTTGGCTCGCCGCCATCGGCTTCGCCGTCGCCAATACCGTCGAACCACTGGTCGGGGCGACGCTCGTGCGGCGGTGGTGCAAGGGGCCGCCCGATCTGCGACGCCGCGACGACCTGGCTCGGTTCGTGCTGGGCGCGGTCATCCTGGGTCCGCTGGCGGGCGGTCTCATCGGCGGGCTCGTCATCGGACTGCGTGACGGCGCCTGGCGGTTCGCGGCCGTGGTGCACTGGTGGGCGGGTGACGGCATCGGCGTCCTGGTGGTGGCCGCCCCGATTCTGCTGTGGCCCAGGCAATCCCGCGTACTCGCTGCCCGCAAGGTCGAAGCCACCCTGACCTTGCTCGTGACCGCAGGGTTGTCGGTGGTGGCGTTCCTGACCGACCTGCCGCCTGCGCTGTTCCTGCTGCCGGTCCTGGCATGGGCAGCGTTCCGGCTCGACGTCATCGGTGCCGCGCTGGCCGGGTCGGTGCTGGCTTTGACCACGAACTTCATGACCGACGGCGGCTACGGCGCGTTCGCGAACCTCGATCTGGCCCCGGCCGGGCGGTTGGCCGTCGCCCAGGCCTTCATCGCCGTCGTGGTGCTCGTGGCGATGCTGATCGCCCAGGAGGCCGCAGGCCGCATCACCGCGATCCGGCAGCGCCAGGCCGAACGGCGGGAACGGCTCCGGCTGGAGACACTGGCCAGGCTCGGCCAGTTGCTGTCCGGAGCGCTGACCGAGGAGCAGATCGGCGACGCGGTCGAGTCGCAGGTGCTCAACGACGCCGGCGCGTCCGCGGTCCACTTCGGCCTGGTCGAACCGGGCGGCAACCGACTGACCTGGGTCACGATGGCCGGCTACCCGGAGGCCGTCGTCGCCCGATTCGGCCGCGGGGTGTCCCTCGACGAACAGACGGCGGCAGTCGAGGTCGTCCGCACCGGGCAGCCGGTGGTGATCCGCAACCCACTGGAGTACCGGCGCCGCTACGCCGACAACGCGGCCTGGCTGGAAGCCAGCGGTGCGGCCTGCCTGGTGGCCTGGCCGCTGACCGCCGGGGGCAAGGCGATCGGCGCGCTGGTGCTGATCTGGGACACTCCGCAACCCCTGGACACCGCGCAGCTGGCCTACGCCTCGGCGGTCGCCACGATGACCGGTCAGGCCCTGGTGCGGGCCCGGGTCTACGCCGACGAGCATGCCCGGGCCGTCGTGCTGCAGGCGGCGGTGTTGCCGAGCAGCCCGTCGGCGATCGAGGGTATGGACGTGGCGATCAGCTACGAACCCGCCGACGCCGAACAGGGATTGGGCGGCGACTGGTATGACGCGATGGCCCTTCGCGAGGGCCGCACCTACGTGGCGGTCGGCGATGTCGTCGGGCACGGTCTGCCCGCCGTCGAGGATATGGCGCAGTTGCGCAGTGCTGCTCGGGCACTCGCGCTGCAGGGGCTGTCGCCGGCGCGGCTGCTCGCGGAACTCAACACGTTCACCCGCCACGCCAGCCAGGGCAAGTTCGCCACCATGAGCGTGGCGATCTTCGATCCGCGGGACAGGTCGCTGTCCTATGCCTCGGCGGGCCACCCGCCACCGCTGCTGCGCCGGGCTGCCACCGGCGAGGTGGGCCGACTGGCCACCGGCCACGGCCCGGTGCTGGGCCCGGTCGAGGACATCAGCTACGCACAGGGCTACACCAGGCTGGCTGACGGCGACATCGTGGTCATGTACACCGACGGGCTGATCGAGCGGCGCGGCCAGGACATCGAGACCGGGCTGCGCTGGGCCCAGCAGCTCATCGCGCGGTGGTCGGACGACGAACCACTGGCGCAGGCCTGCCAGCGGCTGTCGCAGACCCTGGCGCCGGCGCCTCGCAACGACGACGTGTGCGTGGTCGCGGTGCGTTTCGGCAGCTAGTGCTCAGGTGGCGGCGAACGTGCGCAGCCAGTCGAACCAGGCGGACATGCCCTCGCCGGTGCGAGCGCTCACCGGGAAGATGGTGGCGGTCGGATTCACTTGTCGCACATGGGCGATGTAGGTGTCGACGTCGACGTCCAGATGTGGCACCAGGTCGATCTTGTTGAGCAGCACCACATCGACCGAGCGGAACATCACCGGGTACTTCAGCGGCTTGTCCTCGCCCTCGGTGACCGAATAGACCATCGCCTTGGCGTGCTCGCCGACGTCGAACTCCGCCGGGCACACCAGGTTCCCGACGTTCTCGATGATCACCAGGTCCAGTGCCGGCAGGTCCAGGCCCTGCAATGCACGGTTGACCATGGGGGCGTCCAGGTGGCACTCGCCACCGAAGCCGTTGTTGGTGTTCAGCAGTGAGATCTGCGCACCCCGGCCGCCGAGCCGCGCGGCATCGATATCGGTGGCGATGTCACCTTCGATGATGCCGACGGCCAGGTCTGCGGCCAGTTCGTCGAGGGTGGCCGCGAGCACCGTGGTCTTGCCCGAGCCCGGTGAGCTCATCAGGTTGAGCGCGCGGATGCCGTTGCTCTCGAACGCCGAGCGGTTGATATCGGCGCGGGTGTCGTTCTCGGCGAAGATCGACTCGAGCACCTCGATGCGCTCAGATCCGGTGTCATAGCCGCTGTGATCACCGTGGTCGTGGTCGTGGTCGTGGTCGTGGTCGTGGTCGTGGTCGTGCGAATGCGCGGTGCCGTCGTCGTGACGGTGAAATCGACCCATGGTCAGGACCTTTCGCTGCTGTGGTCAGGACACGTCGAGGGAGGTCACCAGGAACTCGTTGCCCCGGACCACCTCGACATCGGCGCTATTGCACTGCGGGCAGCTGACCGACCAGCGCGAGGTGATCTCGGACTGACGGTCACATCCGCGGCAGTGCACCGCGGCGGTGACGAACTCCAAGTCCAGTTCGGCTCCCGGCATGCTCTCGTGCTCACGGACCATGCTCCAGCAGAACGTCAGCGACTCGGGGACGACCTGGCGCAGCGCGCCGATCTGGACGTGGACGACGTCGATGCGCCGGTCCTTGGCGTACGGCCTGACCACCCCGGCGATCGCCTGGCACAACGACAACTCATGCACCGTCGCGCCCCATGCCTGTCACCCCATTCGCCCCTGATCGTGCAGGCCTGCACCCTACGTCCGGCACGGCTCGGGACGCGGGTGTTTCAGGGCGGAAAAACGCAGAGTTTCGGTGCGAAATTGTGATTGTGGTCATAGGGGTGCCGGACTAGCGTGGACGGCATCTACCCGCGCGGACAGCCCACCGACGCGGGTTGTCGTATCGCTGCGGAGGTTCATGAGCACCTTTCTACCCCTGCGGCCGGCCGGCTGAGGTTCAGGAGACCCGATGACCGTCCGGGTGCGCCTCGACATCACCGGCGTGGTGCAGGGCGTCGGATTTCGCCCTGCCGTCGCGCGGATCGCGGCCGAGTACGCGCTGAGTGGCTTCGTCTACAACGACGCCGGGTCGGTGCATGCCGAACTCGAGGGTGTGCGCGATGATGTGGCAGCGGCCATCGAGGCCATCCAGCACCGCGCGCCGGCGATGGCACGAATCGACACGATCCGGTCCGAATCACTGAACATTCAGGGCGGCAACGGGTTTTGCATTATCGACAGCCAATCCGGGGACGAGTCGCGGACCCTGGTCCCGCCCGATATCGCGATCTGCGCGGACTGCCTGACCGAACTGCGCGACCCGGCTGACCGCCGGCACGGCCACCCCTTCATCACCTGCACCAACTGCGGGCCGCGCTACACCGTAATCACCGATCTGCCCTACGACCGGCCGCTGACCACGATGGCAGGGTTCCCGATGTGCCCGGCGTGTGCCGCGGAGTACGACGACCCGGCCGACCGGCGCTTCCACGCCCAGACCATCGCGTGCCCGGACTGCGGGCCACAGCTGGTGTTCCAGCAGGCGGGCACCACCTGTGGCGAGGACCCGATCGGGGCGGCGGCGGCGGCCCTGTGGGCCGGGGCGATCGTCGCCGTCAAGGGGATCGGCGGCTACCACCTGGCCTGCCGTGCCGACGACGCCACCGTCGTCGCCGAACTGCGCAGCCGCAAGAACCGGCCGGCCAAACCACTGGCCGTCATGGTGGCGGATCTGACGGCCGCCGCCGTCGTCGGGCACCTCGACGATGCCGCGGTGGCCGCACTCAGCTCGCCGGCCGCCCCCATCGTGCTGGTGCCGCGCCGCGCGGGTGCGCTTGCCGACGAGGTGGCCCCCGGACTGGGCGAACTCGGGGTGATGCTGGCCTACTCGCCGGTGCACCACCTGCTGTTCGACCGACTCGGCCGCCTGCCGCTGGTGATGACCTCGGCCAACCAGGGCGGATCGCCGATCGTGTTCCGCGATGCCGACCTGTCCTGGATCGACGGCCTGGCCGATGCGGTGCTCACCCACGACCGGCCCATCCACGTGCCCTGCGAAGACTCGGTGATCACCCTCGACGACCAGGGCCACCAGCTGCCGTTGCGCCGCTCCCGCGGTTACGCGCCGCTGCCGGTATCCGTGCCCGAGCCCCGGCCCGATCGGGTTCTGCTGGCCACCGGCGGAGACCTGAAGACGACGTTCTGCCTGATGGGCCCGGACGGGCACGCCCACATGTCATCGCACCTCGGCGACATGGCCGACCCGCGCACCCAGGCCTGCTTCGAGGCGGCCCTGGAGCACCTGGCCTTCATGACCGACCGCCGGCCCGAGGTGATCGTGCACGACCTGCACCCCGGCTACGCCACCACCGCCTGGGCCCGGCGGTACGCCGCCGGCCGGCCCGCGATCGCGGTCCAGCACCACCACGCACACGCGGCGTCGCTGCTCGCCGAACACGGGCGCCTGGGCACCCCCATCCTCGCGGTCACCTACGACGGCACCGGCTACGGCACCGACGGCACCATCTGGGGCGGCGAACTGCTGGCCGTCACCGATCCCGCCCACTTCACCCGGGTGGGCCACCTTGCACCGTTCGCGCTGCCGGGCGGGGATGGTGCGGCCCGCCAGCCGGCCCGGATCGCCCTGGACCTGCTCAGCCGGGCGGGTCTGCCGTGGGCCACCGAGCTGCCGGCGGTCGCGGCACTCGACGAGACGGCGCGCCACATCCTGGGCCAGCAGATCCCGCGCGGCCTCGGCTGCGTGACCACCACCAGCATGGGCCGGCTCTTCGATGCGGTGGCCAGCCTGCTCGGTGTCTGCCAGCAGGTCACCTATGAGGGGCAGGCCGCCGTCGAACTCGAACACCTGGCCCGATCGGGTAGCCCGGCGGCACTCGACTTCGCCGTGACCGACGGCGTGCTGGATCCCGCGCCCGTGATCGCCGGCATCGTTCACGGATTGCAGGCCGGGACACCCGTGGCCGATCTGGCAGCCGGATTCCACCACGCGGTGATCCGGGCGACGGCCGATGCGGCCACTGCGTGTGCCCGCGCGGCCGGTATCCCAGTGATCGGACTGACCGGTGGCGTCTTCGCCAACCGCATTCTGCTGCAAGGGCTTCGGCGCGCGCTCACCGAGCGTGGCTTCGAGGTCCTCAGCCATCGAATCGTCCCTTGTAACGACGGCGGTCTGGCACTCGGCCAGGCTGCTATCGCCGCCGCAATGCTGCGCAGCGCGGGCTCGGCGGCAGTACCGGAAAGGAATGGCGTATGTGCCTCGGAATCCCCGGCAAAGTGATCGAGATCTGGGAAGAGGCGGGCACCCGGATGTCCACCGTCGACTTCGGTGGTACCACCAAGACGGTGTGCCTGGCCTACCTGCCGGACATGGAGATCGGTGAATACACCATCGTCCATGCGGGTTTCGCGATCACCCGGCTTGATGAAGCGTCGGCCAACGAGACGCTGAAGATGTTCGAAGACCTCGGCATCCTGGAAGAGGAGCTCAGCGGCGCCGAGGGGCAGGGCAGGAGGGAACCGGCATGAAGTACCTCGACGAGTTCCGCGATCCGGTCGCGGCCAAGGCTCTGGTGGACGCCATCCGCCGGCGCGCCACCCGCACCTGGACGATCATGGAAGTCTGTGGCGGACAAACGCATTCGATCATCCGCAACGGTATCGACCAGCTGCTCGAAGGCGCAGTCGAATTCATTCACGGCCCGGGCTGCCCGGTATGCGTCACACCGCTGGAGATGATCGACCGCGCGCTGGAGATCGCCTCCCGCGACGATGTCATCTTCTGTTCGTTCGGCGACATGCTGCGGGTGCCCGGCAGCCACCAGGACCTGTTCAGTGTGCGTGCCCGCGGCGGTGACGTCCGCATCGTCTACTCGCCGCTGGACGCCACCCGGGTGGCCGCCGAGAACCCCGACAAAGAGGTGGTGTTCTTCGGGGTCGGCTTCGAGACCACCGCACCGGCCAATGCGATGTCGGTACTGCACGCCCAGCGTCTGGGGTTGACGAACTTCTCCGTGCTGATCTCCCACGTCCTGGTTCCGCCGGCGATGGCGGCGATCCTCAGCTCGCCGACCAACCGGGTCCAGGGTTTCCTGGCGGCCGGGCATGTGTGCACCGTGATGGGCACCTCGGAGTACGGCCTGCTGGTCGAGAAGTACGGCGTGCCGATCGTGGTCACCGGGTTCGAACCGCTCGACCTGCTCGAGGGGGTGCGCCAGGCGGTCGACCTGCTGGAGTCCGGGAAGGCCGAACTGCGCAACGCCTACCCACGCGCGGTCAGCGCCGAGGGCAACGTCGTGGCGCAGCAAGCGCTGGCCGACGTGTTCGCGGTGACCGACCGGCAGTGGCGCGGTATCGGCATGATTCCGCAATCCGGCTGGGCGTTGTCACCGCGGTACGCGCAGTTCGACGCCGAACGCAAGTTCGGGGTGGGCCATCTGACGGTCGCGGAGTCGGCCGACTGCCATGCGGGTGAGGTGCTGCAAGGTCTGCTCAAACCCAATCAATGCCCGGCGTTCGGGACCACCTGCACCCCACGCACCCCGCTGGGCGCCACCATGGTGTCCAGCGAAGGCGCCTGTGCGGCCTACTACCAGTTCCGGCGGTTGGAGACCTCTGCCCATGTCTGAACCGGTGGGTATCGATCCGTCGGACTGGGTGTGCCCGCTGCCGCTGCGTGAGACCAAGCGCATCGTGTTGGGCCACGGCGGCGGCGGCATCCTGTCCGAGGAACTGATCGAGAACCTTTTCCTGCCGGCGTTCGGTTCCGCCGGCGGTCCGGCCCGCGACTCGGCGCTGCTCGACGTCGCCGGCGGGCGCATCGCGCTGACCACCGACTCCTACGTGGTCAACCCGCTGTTCTTCCCGGGCGGCAACATCGGCGACCTCGCCGTCAACGGCACCATCAACGACCTCGCTATGAGCGGAGCGCAACCGCTGGGCCTGACCGCCGGATTCATCATCGAGGAGGGCCTGGAACTCGAGGTGCTGGGTGCGATCGCCCAGACCATGGGCAAGGCGGCGGCCGAGGCACAGGTCGGAATCGTCACCGGGGACACCAAGGTGGTCGGAAAAGGCGGAGCCGACGGGCTTTTCGTCAACACCGCCGGGGTCGGCGTGGTGCCCGACGGAGTCCGGATCGGACCCGATCAGGTGCGCCCCGGTGACCACGTGATCGTCTCGGGCAATCTCGGCGAGCACGGTGTGGCGATCATGAGCGTGCGCGAGGGCATCGACTTCGGCACCACCGTGACCACCGACAGCGCGCCGCTGCACCGGCTGGTGGCCGCGATGCTGGCCGCTGTCGAGGACCCGAATGTGGTTCACACCCTGCGTGATCCGACCCGTGGCGGACTGGTGGCCTCGGCGGTGGAGATCGCCCGATCCTCGGGTGTCGGCGTCGAACTCGACGAGCACCGGATCCCGGTGCCCGAAACGGTGTCCTCGGCGTGCAGCTTCCTGGGCCTGGATCCGCTGCAGGTCGCCAACGAAGGCAAGCTGGTCGCCTTCGTCGACCCCGCGCACAGCGAGGCGGTGCTGGCGGCCATGCGGGCACGCCCGGAGGGTGCGGGTGCGGTGATCATCGGCCGCGCCGTCGAGGAGCACCCCGGCATGGTGGTGGGGCGCACCGCGTTCGGCACCACCCGGGTGATCGAACGCGAACTGGGCGAACAACTTCCGCGGATCTGCTGACGGTGGCCAATACCGCTGACCGGGCCGCCGAGGTGCCCGGGACTCTCGACGGCGCCGCGCTGGCGGCACTGACCGCGTGGGTGCGCGGGCAGGGCATCGGAGCGTCGGTCTCCGATGTCGAACCCCTGGCCGGCGGTACTCAGAATGTGGTGGTGCGGCTTCGCCTCGACGGGCGCCCGCTGGTGTTGCGTCGGCCGCCGCCGCACCCCCGAGCCAACAGCAACCGCACCATGCAGCGCGAGATCGCGGTGCTGCAGACCCTGTCCGGCAGCGCCGCGCCGCACCCCGAGTTCGTCGCCGCCTGCGAGGATCTCGACGTCCTCGGCGTCGTCTTCTACCTGATGGAGGACGTCGACGGATTCAACCCGGCCACCGAGGTGGCCCCGGCGTACGCGGCCGATCCGGCGCTGCGCCACCAGGTCAGCCTGAACTACGCCGCCGCGCTGGCAGAACTGCACCGCGCGCCGTGGCGTGGCCGTCCGCTCGAGCAGTTGCAGCGGCCGGGTTCTTTTCTGCAGCGCCAGGTTCCGAACTTCCTCGGGTTGCTGGAGAGCTACCGCCACGACCGCTACCGTCCCGAGACCCTCGAGGTGACGCGGCTGGCGCAGTGGCTCGACGAGCACCGGCCGCCCGACGCCGAGCCGGGAATCATGCACGGCGACGCCCACCTGAACAACACGCTGCTGCGCCGGGAGGTGCCGCAGGTGGCGGCCTTCGTGGACTGGGAGATGTGCACCGTCGGGGACCCGCTGCTGGACCTCGGCTGGATCCTGGTGTGCTGGCCGCACGACCCGGACCCGATCAACGCCGGCCGCGAACTGGCCGCCCTGGGCGGGTTACCCCAGCGCAGTGAACTCGTCACCGCCTACGCCGAGGCGGGCGGTCGGCCCACCGAACACCTCGACTGGTACGTGGCGATGGCGTGTTTCAAGCTCGCCATCGTCATCGAAGGTACCTATTCGCGGTATCTGGCCGGCCAGGCCCACCGGGAAGCCGGTGAGCGCCTGCATGATTCGGCGACCCGGCTGATCGGCCTGGGGGAGCGGGTCACGGCCGGCGACAATCCCTTTACCTGAACGCCGAGTGTGCGGTGTCGTACGCGACTCGCCGTCGCTGCCGTACGACACCGCACACTCGCGGAGCCAGACCCCTACTTCTTCTTGCCGACCAGGGCGTCCACCGGGTCGGGTGCACCCTCGCGGTCTTTGACCACTCGGTAGGCGACATAGCCGACCACCAGCGTCGCGGCGGTGAAGATCAGCGCGAAGTACTGCAGGAACAGCGAGTCACCGGCCGGGTTGTAGACCTCTTGGCGGGGCCAGCCGATATTGATCACCAACAGTCCGCCCATCACCACGGCGATCAGGTTCACCGGGATGCCCCACTTACCCAGATCCATCACCGGCGGACC
Organism: Mycobacterium sp. M26; assembly: GCF_001494595.1. GTDB lineage: Bacteria > Actinomycetota > Actinomycetes > Mycobacteriales > Mycobacteriaceae > Mycobacterium. The sequence continues at coordinate 3,359,082 of NZ_LN929908.1, read as the reverse complement.
GTAGGACAGGCTGGTGCCGCGCAACCGGTGGATCAGTGCGGGAACGGTCACCATCAGGTAGGCCAGGTAGACGATCACGACCGACACCGAGGCGATCGCGGCGAACACACTGGACTGACCGAGGTTGACCAGCAGCACCAGGATGGCCAGTAGGCTGACCGCGATACCCGTGATCACCGGGGTGCCGGTGCGCTTGTTGACCTTGGCCAGGAACGTGCCGAACGGCAGCCGATTGTCGCGGGCCATCGAGAACATCACCCGGGACGCCGAGGCCTGGATGGCCAGCGTGGCGGAGAAGATCGCGACGGCGACCAGTGCGAGCAGCGTCTTGCCCAGCCAGGTGTCGAGCTGGCTTTCGATCACCCAGGCCATGCCGCCGTGGGCCAGGTCGTCGCCCAGTACCGGTGCCGACATCAGGGCGGCCAGGATCATCAGTCCACCGCCCACGAAGGACACCAGCAGCGCGTTGACGATCGCCTTGGGGGCGGTGCGGCGGGGATCCTTGGTCTCCTCGGAAAGCTCTGCGGCGCTGTCGAATCCGTACATCACGTAGGCGGCCATGAGCATCGAGGCCAGGAATGCGGGCAGGTAGCTGATCCCGCTGCCGTGGCCGCCGGTGTCGAGCACCGCCTGGGCCGGGTTGCGCTCGGCGGTGAAGAACATCGCCGCGATGATGAGCACGACGCCGATGATCTCGATGGTCACGCCGGTGACGGTGATACGGGCCATGAACTTCACCCCCGCCGCACTGATGATGGTGCACAGCACGATGGTGATCGCGCCGAGGATGATGCCGTTGGTGGCGCCGTCGACCGACAGCGGATCCATGTCGGTGCCGACGATCTGGAAGCCGCTCCAGATCGGCGGCAGGACGGTCTGCATCGCGATCGCCAGCGCGGCGATGGACACGATGTAGCCGATCAGCATGAACCAGCCGGCGAACCAGCCCACCGCGTTGCCGGCCAGCCGTCGCGACCACTGGTAGATCGCGCCGGCCACCGGGAACTTGCCGGACAGTTCGGCGAACACCAGACACACGCAGAACTGGCAGACGAACACGATCGGCCAGGTGAAGAAGAACGCCGGGCCGCCGAGCGCGAAGCCCAGCGGGAAGAAGGCGAATACAGTGGTCAGGATCGAGACGAACGAGAAGCCCGAGGCGAAGGCGGCGTAGCCGCCGATCCCGCGGTGCAGTTCCTGGGTATAGCCCAGTTCGGAGAGTGTCTCGGCGTCCTCCTGGGACGAGATCGCCGGATCGAAGGTGGCGGTCATGTGGCGGTGCTCCTGTGATCGGGGGCAGCCGGATCGCCGTTGACCCGGGGCTAATAACTGTCGTGTGACAGAAATTTAGGTCGGAAGTTTGTCGGGGCCGTTTCGGCGACATCACATCTGCGTGACCAGTCCAAGGTCACCCGGGCAGCGGCCAAGCAGGCAAGAATCATGCTCATGCCCGCCGAATCGGAGTCCAGCCGCGGCATCGTCGCGACCGTCGCCGACATCGAGGCCGCCGGTGACGAGGCCGCCCTGTGCGCGGCGGTCAAACGCGCCCAGCAGGTTGTCGCTGCCGAACTCGGCCGTCACATGCCCACGCTGGCGCTGGCCGCCGGCTGGTCGGAGGCGATGCGCAGCACGGTCGCGACGGCGGCCCGGCTGGTCGCGACCGCTGCCGAAGGCCCAGAACCGCGCTGGACGTGGTTCGTCTCCGGCAGCGTCGGCCGCGGGGAAGCCGTCCCCGGATCCGATGTCGAGACGCTGGTCGCGCTGGCCGACGACGTCGACGACGACGGCAAGACCCATGCGCTGACGCTGGCCGCCGAGGTGCACGCACTGCTTGAGTCCTGCGGCCTGCGACTCGACGACAACGGCGTGCTGGCCAGCCGGCTGCGATTCTGCCGGCGCGATGTGAGCTGGGCCGAGGGCATCGAGCGGTGGGCCGCCGAACCCGAACTCGACCGTGGGGTGGTGATGCTCGGCCTGCTGGCCGATGCCTGGAGCGTCACCGAGACCGAACGGCACGAGCGGCTACGTCCGCACGCGATCGCCGCGGCCCGCCGTCACCCGATCGCCCGCAAGTCGATGCTGCAGGACGCCACCTGGGTGCGGGCCTCGATCCCGTCGCGGTTGCGGATCTTCGCCACCCAGGTGGACCGGGCCGATCTCAAGGCCGCGGTGATCGACCCGATCGTGAAGATCGCCCGCTGGGGTGCGCTGTCGGCAGGGTCGGATGCACTGACGACCATGGAACGCCTGAACGACGCGGCGGCCGCCTCAGTCCTGGACACCGACGACGCCTCGAGCCTGCGGGATTGCTACGTGGCGCTGTCGCGTATCCGCTGGCGTCTGCGCACCGAGCCCTGGTTGGCCGGCCGGCAGGTCGACGATGTCGTGTCGATGGCGGAACTGGCTCCGCAGGAACGCGCCACGCTGCGCACGGTGGCCCGCGAGGTCAGCGGTATCCGGCGCAAGCTGAACTTCCTGTCCTCGATACCGCAGTAATCGGCGGCCGGATGGACCCCCGCGATCGGCTGTCGCCGCAGCTTCGCCACGGCCTGCAGCAGGCGGTGGCCGCTCAGCGCCTGGAGGGCTGGCGTCCCGGCGAGCACCACCTCGCCACGCTCACCGAGTTGATGGCGGGGGAGCGGACGTTCGCCGACTACCTCGCCGAGCACCGGGTGCGGCACCCGCCGCCCCAGCCGGCCCGGCGGCAGTTGCTTCGTCGCCGGCGTCCGTACCTGATCCCGGGCACCACGATGTTGCGCAATAACTTCGGCACCGACTCGGCCGAGGTCCTGGCCGATCTGGAGTTCGTCGCCACTGCCGGACGCACTGCCCAGTGGCATCAGCACCTCGCTGCCGGTGCGGCCGGCACGGAAGACCTCGACGTGTGCGCGCTGCATCAGCAGGTCTTCGCCGACGTCTACGCCTGGGCCGGCCGGTTGCGGGTCACCGAGTTGCGTCGTGGCGAGACGGTGTTCGCCTGGCAGGCCGACCTGGCCGATGCCGTCGCCGAACTCGATGCGCGGGCCCGGGACGTGCCTGCCGATCTCGACCCGGCCGACACCGCCCGGCTGGCCTACGAATGCGCCCGCTGGTACGCCGACTACAACCAGGTGCACCCGTTCCGGGAGGGCAACGGCCGCACCGGCACGCTGCTGCTGCACACCTTGGCCGCGCTGTGCGGTCATCGCCTCGACCTGTCGACGGTCGGCCGCAACCAGTGGTATGCCGCGTCACGGGACAGCATGCCGTTCCGGCGCGGGGGGACGGCCAATCATCGGCCGTTCCTGCCGGTGTTCCTGCACGCGCTGTCGGCGGCCGAATAGCGCCGCGCGACAGCCTGTTTCAGCTCCTGCCTAGTGGTGAGCCGGTTCCTTGGCGTCGCACGTGCACCACTGGGCGGGCGGGACGGAACTCTTGACGTCGGCGACGTGTTCGCCGCAGCCGGCCCAGGTGGTCTTGTGGCAACTCGGGCATTCAACGGGATAGCACATGATCACTCCTCGTGTGTCTGAAGGCTAGGCGTGGGCGGTGTCTTTGCGCGCGGCAATGGTCGCACGAACCTCGTCCATGTCGAGATCCTTGATCTTGGTGATCAACTCCTCCAGGACGGGTGCCGGCATGGCGCCGGGCTGGCTGTAGACCAGGATGCCGTCGCGGAACGCCATGACGGTCGGGATCGAGCGGATCTGCAGCGCGACCGCGAGTTCTTGCTCGGCTTCGGTGTTGACCTTGGCGTGCACGACGTCGGGATGGGCGGCTGCGGAGCGGTCGAAGACGGGTGCGAAGGCGCGGCACGGGCCGCACCACGACGCCCAGAAGTCGACGATGACGATCGGCTTGCTGGTGATCGTCGATTCGAAGTCGTCGAAGGTCAGGTTCACGGTGCTCATGATGTGGTCCTTTCGGTAGCAGTTATATACCCCTGTGGGTATTGATATCATGAACGCAATATACCCCATAGGGTATTCCTCCAACGAAAGGTGACCGATGTCCTCGCCGATGAACGCGGCCGCACTGCACAGTCTGATCAGCGCCGGCGCCGCGCCCCGCATGCTCGATGTCCGGACTCCGGGTGAGTTCGAGACGGTGCACATCGCCGGTTCCTACAACGTGCCCCTGGATCTGTTGCGGGAACACCGCGACGAGATCCGGGCCCACCTCGCCGATGAGGTGGTTCTGGTCTGTCGGTCCGGGCAGCGTGCCGAACAGGCCGAGCAGACCCTTCGGGCAGCAGGTCTGGCCAACGTTCACATCCTCGACGGGGGGATGAACTCCTGGCAGGCCGGCGGGTTTCCGGTGAACCGGGGCGCCCAGCGGTGGGAGCTGGAGCGACAGGTTCGATTCGTGGCCGGCCTCATCGTGGCAGTGAGCGTGCTGGTCGCCATGGTCATTCCCGGCTTCCAGTGGGTGGCGTTCGTCATGGGTGCCGGCCTGGCCGTCGCCGCGGCCACCAACACCTGTCTGATGGGCATGATGCTGGCCCGCCTGCCCTACAACCGGGGGCCGCGATGCGATCCCCGGAGCGTCGTCGCCCAGCTGGTCGCCGCCCCGCCCGGCGCGCGGGCATGAATCGCTGATCCGTGCGGTTATACCCCTGCGGGTACGCTTGGACGTACAGAACCTCAGGAGGGTTGTCATGGTCGGAGATGAAGACGCCATCGCAGCAGTGCTCAATCGACTGCGCAGGGCGCAGGGTCAGCTCTCGGGTGTGATCTCGATGATCGAGCAGGGGCGCGACTGCAAGGACGTCGTCACCCAGCTCGCCGCGGTGTCGCGGGCACTCGACCGGGCCGGCTTCAAAATCGTCGCCACCGGCCTGCGCGAATGCGTCAGCGGAAGCGCGGCCGACGGTGGAACCCCGATGAACGAAGCCGAGCTGGAGAAGCTGTTCCTCGCATTGGCCTGATTCGACCGGCCTGATTCGACTCAAGGGGGAGTGACACATGGGTATCGCACTGTCGACCACCGTCCGGGGGTCGTTCGACGACGCCGTGGCACGCACGCGGGAGGCGCTGGCAGCCGAGGGCTTCGGGGTGCTGACCGAGATCGACATGAAGGCCACGCTGAGCAAGAAGCTCGGTGAGGCCGCTGGTAACGAGCTCGGCGACTACCTCATCCTGGGCGCCTGTAACCCGCCGCTGGCACATCGCGCCGTCGGGATCGACCGCCAGATCGGGCTGCTGCTGCCCTGCAATGTCGTGGTGCGGGCCGACCCGGACCACGAGGGATCGGTCGTCGTCGAAGCCATGAATCCGCAGTTGCTCGTCGAGGTCACCGGCGAGCCGGAACTGCGCGCGGTCGCCGATGAGGTGGGTGCCAAACTGCAGTCGGCGATCGACTCGCTCGGTGACGATTAGAACCACCGACGCACACCGGGCGCTCGTCGTCGACGACGAGACCGCCCTGGCCGACATCGTCGCCGACTATCTGCAGCGCGAACACTTCGAGGTCGCCTCGGCCGCCGACGGGCTCGACGCACTGCGACTGGCCCGGGAGACCGACCCGGATGTGGTGATCCTGGATCTCAGCCTGCCGGGACTCGACGGTCTGGAGGTCTGCCGGCAGCTGCGGACGTTCTCCGACGCCTATGTGGTGATGCTGACCGCGCGGGACACCGAGGTGGACACCATCGTCGGCTTGTCGGTGGGTGCCGACGATTACATGACCAAACCGTTCAGCCCCCGGGAACTTGTCGCCCGCGTCCAGGCGATGCTGCGCAGGCCGCGGACCACCAACGGGGCGGCTGTCGAGCCGCCGCCGCGGGTGTTCGGCGATCTGCGTCTCGATATCGCCGGCCGGGAGGTGTGGGTCGGGGATCAGCCGATCACGCTCACGCGCACCGAGTTCGACGTGCTGGCCGCCTTGTCGGCCCGCCCCGGCCTGGTGTTCACCCGCCGGCAGCTTCTCGAGGCCGTCTGGGGTGACAACTGGGTCGGCAACGATCACCTCATCGACGTCCACATCGGCCACCTGCGCCGGAAACTGGGCGACGATCCCGCCAATCCTCGGTACGTGCTGACCGTGCGTGGCGTCGGCTACCGGATGGGCAGCGGGCGATGAGCCGCTCGCGGGGACTCGGCAGCCGACTACTGCTGGCCCAGGTGCTGGTGGTGATCGCCGGTGCGGTGACGACCGCGGTGGTCGCGATGGTGGTGGGGCCGCCACTGTTTCGCGAACACCTTCATCGCGCCGGCGTGCCGACCGATTCCCACGAGCAATTCCACGCCGAGCAGGCCTACACCTACGCCACCGCGATCTCGGTCGCCGTCGCCGTCTTTGCCGCGGCGCTCACGGCGCTGGTGGTCACCTGGTACGTCAGCCGCCGGCTGCGCCGATCGCTGGCCGAGGTCTCGGCGGCGGCGACCCGCATCGCCGACGGGCGGTTTGACGTCACGGTGTCGCCGCCGCACCTCGGTGCCGATTTCGACTCGCTGGCAGCAGCTTTCAACGCGATGGCGTCGCGGCTCGAAGCCGTCGAGGGCACCCGGCGACAGCTTCTCGGCGACCTCGCCCACGAGATCAGAACCCCCGTCGCGGTACTCGAGGCCTATCTCGAAGCGGTGGAAGACGGTGTCAAAACTGTTGATGCCGAATCGATTTCCGTCATGCGCGATCAGGCGCGGCGGCTGGTGAGGTTGGCCGAGGATGTCAACGCGCTGGCGCAAGCCGAGGAGGCCAGGACGATCTCGCGCGGCTGGGTCGACGCCGAAACCTTCGTGAGCAGGGCCTTGATCGCGGTAGCCGATCGCGCCGCCGCCAGCGGTATCAGCCTGCACTCGAGCGTGTCTGCTGATGCCAGATTGCTGTGGATCGACGCCGACCGGCTGGGCCAGGTGGTGGGCAACCTGCTCGACAACGCGCTGCGGCACACTGCGGCCGGTGGACGCGTCGACGTGACGGTCGGCGCCGCCGAGGGCTCGACGGTGATCACGGTGGCCGACACCGGGGAAGGCATCCCGGCCGAGCATCTACCGCACCTGTTCGAACGCTTCTACCGGGTGGATCCCGCTCGGGGCCGGGCCCAGGGCGGCAGTGGCATCGGCCTGGCCATCGCGAAAGCTCTTGTGGAGGCCCACGACGGCCGCATCACCGTCCGCAGCGGCGGCGTGGGCGCGGGCACCGTGTTCACCATCGAACTGCCGCTGGTACCCGCGCCCGTCGCCACGGTCAACGCGTAATCCGGCTCCTACAAGGAGGCCAGAATCTTGTTCATCTCGTCGATCTCCTTCTGCTGACTCTCGGCGATCGACTTCGCCAGCGCAATGGTGGCCGGGTACTGGCCCGCGCCGATCTCCCGCTGCGCCATGATGATTGCGCCCTGATGATGCTGGATCATCTGGGTCAGGAACAACCGGCTCGCGGCCGGGCCCTGAGCGTCGCGCAGGGCAGCCATATCGGCTTCGGACATCATGCCCATCCCGGCACCCATGTCACCCATATCGCCCATGTCGTGGCCAGGCATCCCGGGCATGCCGGTCATCCCGCCATGGCCGGGCATATCGTCCATCCCGCCGCCGGGCGTCATCGGCATCGCCGGGACTCCCCACTGCGACAGCCAGCCCTGCATCTGCTGGATCTCGGGACCCTGAGCGGCCTTGATCTGCTGGGCCAGGGCTGTCACCCGTGGATCGATGCCCTGCCTGCCCAGGATGTCGTCGCTCATCTCGATGGCTTGCTGGTGGTGCGGGATCATGTGCTGGGTGAACATCACGTCGGCGTTGTTGTGCGCCGCGGTGTTCGGTGCCGCTGTCGTCGAACTCGCCGCCGGGGCGGCCGAAGCCGGCGGGGTGCTGGCGGTCTTGGTCGCGCCACCGCAGGCGGTCAGCGTGATCAGTGCCGCCACGGCCGCGCCGGCCACGGCCACAGAACGGGTGTTCATCGAATGCGTCCTCTCCGTCAGTGCGCGCGGCGGGGTGCCGCGCGTCCTGTCATCGAGGGTTGCCGCCGCTGCTGCGGCTTTCGCTAGACGTTCGATGAAGTTTCGATAAAGGCGCTCACCTAGCTGGGGATGGCGTCGGCGTAGGGGGCGGTGCTGCGGTCGTGCAGCGGATGTACGGCCATGTAGATCAGGCCGATCCCGACGACGATGGCCGCCGACAGGGCCACGATCCAGTTGTCGTACCACGGTGCGTCCGGGGTGCGCGGCCACGCCATGTTGACCATGGCCGTCACGCCGTAGATAAGCGCCGCGACGTTGACGGCCAGCCCCCACTTGCCCAGGGTGTATTTGCCGCTGGGCACCCAGCCCTTGAGCCGGGCGCGCAGGGCGGCCAGCACCACCATCTGGAACGCCAGGTAGATGCCGAACGCCGCGAAGCTGATGATCTTGGTGATCGCGTCGGTGGAGAATTTCGAGCCGACCACGATCACCGCCGGGACCAGCGCGGCCAGCAGCAGCGCATACGGCGGAACGTGGCGGCTGGCGGAGAACTTCTTGAGCAGCGAGCTGCCCATGATCATGCCGTCGCGGCCGTAGGAGTAGGCCAACCGGCTCGCCGCCGCCTGCAGGCTCATCGCGCAGGACAGGAACGAGATCAGCACGATCAGCAGGACGATGCGCGCGCCGCCGGTGCCGAAGGCCTCGTTGAGCACGGTGCTCACCGGGTCGGCGTCCTCGCCGGCGATCACGGCCGGAATGTCGGTGACGGCAAGAACCAGGGCCAGACAGACGAAGGTGGCCGCCGCGCCGCCGACATAGATGGTGCGGCGCATGGCCTTGGGGATCAGACCGCCCGGGTTGGGCACCTCCTCGGCGACGTCGCCACAGGCCTCGAATCCGTAGTACTGGTAGATGCCGATCAACGCTGCCGCGGCGAACGCCCACAGGTAGTTGCCGTCGCCGCCGGCGCCGAACCGGTCGAAGATGATGCCGAGATTGTGCTCGCGGTGCGCGATCAGCAGCCAGCCGCCGACCACAAGTGCTCCGATGATCTCGGCGGTGAAGCCGATAATCGCAGCGGTGGCAAGCACTTTCGTGCCCATGAAGTTGATGACAGTCGCCACCGCGAGCAGGACAAGGGCGAACAGGATGGTGTTGTTCACCGTGACCTCGGCGCCGAAAGCCGCTGCGACGTAAGGGCCGGCACCGTAGACGACCGACGCGATCGTCACCAGGAGCGCGACCATATAGACCCAGCCCGTCATCCAGGCGTACCGGCGGCCCCACAGTCGGCGGGCCCATGGGTACACCCCGCCGGCCACCGGGAACTGGGCCACGATCTCGCTGAAGATCAGCGCCACCAGCAGCTGGCCCACGCCGACGATCAGGAAGCTCCAGATCATCGGCGGCCCGCCGGTCGCCAGGGCATAGGCGAACAGCGTGTCGACCCCGACGACGGGGGACAGGTAGGTGAAGCCCAGCGAGAAGTTGGCCCACGGGCTCATATCCCGCTTGAACTCCGACTGGTAGCCCAGCGCGTGCAGATGGCGAACGTCGTCTTCCTCGTGGAATCCGTAGTAGCCGTCGTCGGGCGGAGTGGGCGTGCTGGATGTGGTCATGTGACTGCCTTCCTCCATAGGGCCGGGCGTGGCCAAAAACTACAGAACTATTGTTTATGCGGCAACAGGAACGGCGGAATTCGTCGAAAATCAGGTAAGTTGCCGACCACGGGCCCATCGTGGGGCGTGCGCTGAGGAGGGGCCGATGTCATCGCTGTCGCCGCTCGTCGCGCCGGAAACCCCGGTCAGTAGGGCCGACGAGATCGTGCAGCGGATCACCGAGGCGATTCATCTGGGCCTGCTCGACGACGGCGAGCGGCTGCCCGTCGAGGTCGACCTGGCTGCGCAGTTCGGGGTGGCTCCGATGACCGTGCGCGAGGCGCTGGCGACACTGCGCGATCAGCAGTTGGTCGAAACCCGGCGCGGGCGTAGCGGCGGCTCGTTCGTGCGGCGCCCCGAAGGCCCGCCGGTCGACCAACTCACCGCCCGGCTGGCCGCGATGAGCGCCTCCGACCTTCGCGATCTGTTCGACGAGCACACCGCGATCGCGGGTCAGGCGGCCAAGCTGGCCGCCGAGCGGGCGGCCTCCTATACGGTGCGTCGGCTTTTTGCCCTGACCGATCAGCTCGGGTCGGCGGCCACACTGGGTGACCGCATCCGCGCCGACAGCCGGTTCCACATCCAGGTCGCGGTGGCCTCGCAGTCCGCCCGGCTCGCCCGCCGTGAGGCGAACCTGCAGGCCGAGGTGGCCGGATTGATCTGGCTGCCAATCGGCCCGCCGGTCGATGTGGCCGCCCACGTCGAACAGCAACACGACATCGCCGCGGCGGTGGCCTCGGAGAATCCCACCGAGGCGCGGCGGCTTGCTGAAGACCATGTGATGGGTCAGCTGGCCCGTTTGACCAGGATCAATCTCGAGCTGTCGACCGAGGGGGCGGTCCGATGACCGACGCGCGGGCCAGCGACCTGGCTACACGGGCCTCCGATGCGCTGGAACCCATCTATGACCTGCTGGGCCGGGTCGCCGCGGAGGTACTGCGCAGCAGGCCGGCCCGCGCGGCCCTGACCGAGTCGCACTTCAGCGGTCTGCAGCGCCTGCTCGCCGATCTGCTCACCCACGAGCACGGGATCTGGGGGATGGGGTTTGTGGCCGCGCCGTTCGTGGTCGACGGTCGCGAGCGCTACATGGCCTGGTGGCAGCGCAACCATGAGCGGGTGGCGCGGCTGCGCCTGAACTTCGACCCCACCAGCATCGACGTCTACGACTATCTCCAGATGGACTGGTACCAGCTGGCCCAGCGCGGCCAGGCGCGGGTGGCCTACGGCCCCTACGTGGACTACAGCGGATCGGACCTCTACACGATCACCGCGACCATCCCGGTGGTGGCCGATGGGGCGTTCCTCGGGGTGGCCGGCGCCGACCTGTCCGTCGGGGACGTCGAGCGCGCCCTCATCGAGGTGTTGCGCCAGACCCCGCAGGACGCCGTCGTGGTCAACACCGAACGGCGGGCGCCGACCTGTCCGTCGGGGACGTCGAGCGCGCCCTCATCGAGGTGTTGCGCCAGACCCCGCAGGACGCCGTCGTGGTCAACACCGAACGGCGGGTGATCGCCGCCAACACGCCGCGCTGGATCGTCGGGTCGCTGCTGCCGTCGATGCCGCAGGCCGGCCCGGCCGCCGATCCGGCGGCCTTTCGTGACGTCGCGGAGATGCCGTTGGGCACCGAGTGGCTGCTGGCCATCGCCTGGCCCGACTCCGCAGTCTGAAAACTTCACGTTACGACCGTGAGCACTTTGTGTTTCCCCATTGACATGAAGCCTCTACTTCTAGAGTATTTAGTGACGGTTTGATGCCCCGCTGCTGAAGGTGATCTGCATGTCGTCTGCTGCTCTCGACCCGGTGCCCGCCTTCGACGTTGCCGACCCGTCGTTCTCCATCACCTCCGAAGCCGTGCACCAGGCCCGTGAGCGCAGCTGGTACGCGACCACGCCCTACGGCATCGCGGTGCTGCGCTACGAGCAGATGAACAAGTTGTTGAAGAGCAGACAGCTGCGGCAGGGGTCGGTGGCCTGGCCGGCCCACAACGGCGTCACCGAAGGACCGTTCGCCCGGTGGTGGTCGAGCTGGCTGCTCAACAAGGAGGGCGAGGAGCACCGGCGGCTGCGCCGGTTGATGACCCCGGCTTTCTCCCAGCAGCTCATCGTCAGCCTCGTCCCCCGATTTCAGGCGCTGGCAAGCGAACTCGTCGACAACTTCGCCGAACCGGACCGCTGTGAGTTCGTCAGCGAGTTCGCCGAGCCCTACTCGGCCCGGGTCATCGCGATCATGCTCGGACTTCCCGAATCGGAGTGGGAGGTCATCGCCACCGAATCCGCGACGCTGGGCCTGGCCATGGGGGTGACCCTCAAGCAGGATCTCCCCAAGATCGAGGACGCGCTGGCCCGCCTGTACGCGTATTGCGACGCGGCAGTGGCCGAGCGCCGGGCCCATCCGCGCGATGACTTCGTCACCGCTCTGGTCAACGCCTCCTCGCCCGAGGAGGGTCGGCTCAGCGATGATGAATTACGAGATGGCCTGGTGCTGTTGATCTTCGGCGGCTTCGACACCACCCGCAACCAGCTCGGCCTGGCCATGCAGACGTTCCTTGCCCACCCCGACCAGTGGCAGCTGCTGGCCCAGCGCCCCGAACTGGGGGCCAAGGCCGTCGAGGAGGTGATGCGGCTCAACCCCACCACCCGCTGGGTGACCCGCGAGGTCATCGAGGACTTCGAGTACGAGGGGGTGCTGTTGAAGGCCGGAACCACCGTGCATCTCTACGCCGAATCGGCGGGCACCGACCCCCGGGTCTTCGCGCCGGGCTTCGACCTCACCGCAGACCGCAAGCCGCACTTCGGTTTCGGTGGCGGGGTGCACTACTGCCTCGGGCATTTCGTGGCCCGCGCCGACATGAGCGAGGCGCTGCCGCTGCTGGCCCGCCGGATGCGCGACCCGCACGAGTTGCCGGGTGCCAGCTGGCTGCCGGACTCCGGCAACACCGGGCCCAACACGCTTCCCATCGGGTTCACCCCCGGCTCCTGACCACCCGATCCGGCCACCGAAAGGATCCCGATGAGCACCACTGCACTGGACGTCCACCGCCAGGCCAACGCCACGAGCCCCGACCTGGCCGCCGCGCTGGCGACCATCTCCGAGCGAGGTGTGGAATTCGTCTACTTCCAGGCGATCACCATCACCGGCCGCGTCGTGGGCAAGGTGGCCCCGGCCCGGCACTTCGAACGGCTCGCCGTCAAAGGCGTGCAGCAGCACCAGACCGCGGTGGCAAATCTGCAGGGCACCCGGGGGGGCATCCTGCTCGCCGGCGGGGTGAACGCCCCTGAGTACACCGCACTGCCGGACCTGGACACCTTCGCGGTGCTGCCGTGGGACACCAGCTTCGCCCGGGTGTTCTGCCGGCTCTATGAACCCGACCATCTGCCCGAGGGGGCGGGCACGGAGTTCGCCTCGGACACCAGGGGACTGCTGCGCCGGCTGCACGCCGGATTCACCGACCGGACCGGCCTGGAGCTGCGGACCGGATGCGAACCCGAGATGACCTGGCAGGGTGAGGGTTTGGAGGCCCAGTTCCGGCCGGGATCCAGCCCGGCGTACCACATCGAGCATCTCGAGCGGAACCGCCCGATCGTCAAGAAGGTCATCGAGTACGCCCAGGCGCTCGGCCTGGACATGGTCGAAGGCGACTACGAGGACGAGTTCCAGGTGGAGCTCAACTTCATGTACGACCGCGCCGACCTCACCGCCGACCGGCTCACCACCTACCGGCAGATCTGCAAGCAGGTAGCCCGTGAGCTCGGCATCCAGGCGAGCTTCATGCCCAAACCGCGAACGGGCATGATGGGCAACGGTTGTCACCACAACTTCAGCCTCTGGCGTGACGACGTGAACGTGCTGGCCGAACCGGGCCGCCGCGACCTGCACCTCTCCGAGATCGGCAAGCACGCCCTGGGCGGTCTGCTGGCCCACACCGCCGGCGCGATGCTGATCAACGGCTCGACGGTGAACTCCTACAAACGGTATTGGGACGCCGGCCAATTCGCACCGTCTCGGATCGACTGGGGTCTGGACAACAAGACCTGCACGGTGCGGCTGTCGACCGTGGGGCGGCTGGAGTACAAGCTGCCCGACGCCGCCGTCAATCCCTACCTGTCGCACGCGGTGATCCTGGCCGCCTGCGAGGACGGCATGAAGAACGCCATCGATCCCGGGCCGCCGACACAGGGATCCTCGTACGACACTCCGCAGGACGACCGGTTCCCCGCGCTGCCGCTGACCCTCGGCGAGGCGATCGAGGCGTTCCGGGCCGACGACCTGCTGACCTCAACCTTCGGGCCCGCGCTGTCTGAGTTGCTCGTCGACTTCCACGCCGACGAGTGGGCCCGATTCTGTGGATACGTCACCGATTGGGAGCGAGATATGTACTGGGATGACACACCGTGACCGCGCCGCTGCGATTGGCCTGCCTCGATGCCGAAGCGCCGCCGCTGTTTTCGCTGTGGACGCCGGAACACGGGCGCACCGGCTATGAGCCCGGGGTGGCCGAGGCGCTCGGCGCCGAACTCGGCAGGCCGGTGGAATGGGTACGGGTGCCGTGGGTCGACATGATCCCGGCGGTGCAGCGCGGGGACGCCGACGCGGTGCTGTGCGGCCAGGGCATCACCGCCGAGCGGCAGGCCCAGGTCGACTTCACCCGGCCGTACGCGGTCTTCCACGAAGGCGTGCTGGTGCGCCGAGGTGCGGGCATCCACAGCCCGCAGGATCTGGTGGACCGGAAGGTGGCGGCGATCGAGAACAGCACCAACATGACGCTGGCGCAGACTTTCGCCGGGGCGATCCCGGTGGCGTTCGGCGCGGGATCCGACGACGTCTACGCCGACATGCTGGCCGCACTGCTCGCCGGTGAGGTCGATGCCGTCATCGACGACGACGTGGTCTTCGTCCCGCTCGGTGCCACCCACCCCGACTACGAGTTGGCGTTCACCGTGCAGACCGCGAACAAGTGGGGCATCGCGGTGGCCAAGGACCGGCCGGACACCCTGGCCGAGATCGACGGTGCACTGGGCCGGCTGATCGATTCCGGAACGCTGCGCAACGTGTGGACCACCTGGCTGCCGACCCTCGACTACCCGTTCGGGCAGTGAGGCACCCACGGCCACTGGTGGCCGTGGTCGGGCAGCGCTGCACGCAGGTGCCGATCCTGCGGTTCTCGGCAACCCTTGCCGCCGAGGCGATCTGCGAAGCGGTGTGGGCGGCCGGCGGGGAACCGGCGGTGCTGCACGGCCCGGCCGCCGATCCCTGCGTCGACCTGCCGCATCGGCTGGCGCGGTTCGACGGTGTGGTGCTGCCCGGCGGGAAGCGGGGTGGGCGGCCGGCGGGGAACCGGCGGTGCTGCACGGCCCGGCCGCCGATCCCTGCGTCGACCTGCCGCATCGGCTGGCGCGGTTCGACGGTGTGGTGCTGCCCGGCGGGGCCGATGTCGAGCCCCAGCGCTACGGTGCCGAGCCGATGCCGCAGACCCGGGCAGGATTGGCGTTCCAGGACGAGTTCGACCTGGGCGTCATCGCCGCGGTGCTGGACCTGGGCACACCGACCCTCGCCATCTGCCGGGGCATGCAGGTCCTCAACGTGATGCTCGGTGGCACCCTGGTCCAGCACGTACCGGAAACAACCACTGCACACCACAATTCGGTCCACGACATCGCCGTCTACAAGGGGTCGCGCCTGCACAACATCGTCGGCGCGGCGAGTATCGAAGTGTCGTCCTACCACCATCAGGCCCTCGGACAGCTGGGCCGCGGCCTGACCGTCAGCGCCACAGCCGCCGACGGTGTCGTGGAGGCCGTGGAGCACCGCGACGCCGACGTGCTGGCCGTGCAGTGGCATCCCGAAGACCGTCACACCACCTCGAAATCCGATGCCGCCCTGTTCGCCGACCTCGTCGACCGGGCCGCCACACGAAAGCAGGAACGATGACCACCGACTGCCGGGTACGCCGCGAGGACGTCCTACCCGACCTGCCGATGCCGCAGACGCCCCGGGCGCACATCTGCGTGCTCGGCTCGCTGAACTACCCCGATATCAGCGCCGCCGACGTCGACCTGATCCGGCGGTTCACCCGGGTCGCGCTGACCACCCTGGTCGACCTCGGCGCATCCTTCGAGCTCTGGGACACCGGCTCGGCACTCGACAATCCCTCGGCGGCAGCCGAATTCGACGGTCTGCTGCTGCTCGGCGGGGGCGATATCGACGGCCGCTGCTACGGGTCCAGCGCGCAGAACCCGACCACCTACGGCGTCGACGCCCGCGCCGACCGCGACGCGTTGGACGCGATCGCTGCCGCCGAGGCCGCGGGCCGGCCGATCTTCGGCATCTGCCGCGGGTCGCAACTGCTCAACGTCGCGCGCGGCGGCACGATCATCCCCGACATCGTCGACTACACACTGCACCACGGCGCCCCCGGGGAGCCGGAGTTCGTCGACGAGCCGATCGACATCGTGCCGGGCACCCGGCTCGCGTCGATCCTCAACACCACCCGGGTGGTCGGCCGCTCCGGTCACCACCAGGCCGTCGACGCCGTCGGGCGCGGACTCGTGGTCGCGGCCAGGGCGCTGGACGGCATCACCGAGGGGATCGAGGACCCCGATCGGTTCTATCTGGGCGTGCAGTGGCACCCCGAGGACGACGATGGGCCGCAGGCCGACCGGATGCTGCTGTTCGACGCCTTTCTGACCGCCGCTCAGCAGCGGTGAACTCACTTGCAGCGCCTCGGCGACGAGGTCTACCATCGGCGATCGTGCAGCGCGTGCGACTCGTAGTAGCAACCCACAGCGGGGTCTGATCCAGACCGACCCCCCGCTGTGGGTCGGAAGCTACGACGACGTCGGTCATCTCCACCTCTGACGAGAAGACCACCGCATGAGCACCATCACCACCGCCCGCCAGCCGTCGCCGCGGTTCTGTGCGCCCCTGCCGCGCGATCTGCGTGAGGATGCCGACGCGCTGCCCTGGGACGCGTTCGTCGCCCGATACAGCCCGGCCGGCGGCCCGTTGCGGCTCGGCGCCTGGGAGTCCGATCAGCTGGGCCGGCCGTCGAGCAGGCTCGGCCCGCAGGCGTGCGCGTTCCGGGCCACCCTCGCCGTCGGCGACCGCATCGACACGGCGACTGCGCATGCCAGTGGCCCGCTGGCCGCCCTGACGGCGATGCTCCACGAGCGCGGGATCGGCGTCGAGGTGACGTCCTTTCACCAACTGCGGTCCGGTGCCGACATCGCGACATTCATCCGGGGTGCCGACGGCCGCCGTCACCGGTGGGCGATGGGGTGGGCCGCCGACCCCACCGAGTCGGCGCTGCGCGCCGTCATCGCCTGCGCCAACCGCCTCCTCGCCCAAGCCGACGATTCGGCGTGAAAGTGCGAGTAGCGAGCGCCATTTCGTCGATCTCGGCGCGTGCGCTCAGCGCAGCGGACGCAGCACGATCGGCATACCGTCGATCGGCACCGGCATCCCGGCGTAGTCGTAGTGCGCCTGGTAGCCGGGGTGCGGCAACTCCAGCCGGTACTTGCGCAGCAGCCGGTGCATGACGGTCTTGATCTCCAGCTGGCCGAACACCATGCCGATGCACTTGTGCGCGCCGCCACCGAACGGGGCGAAGGCGTACCGGTGCCGCTTGTGCTCGGAACGCGGCTCGGCGAAGCGGTCCGGGTCGAACTTCTCCGGATCGGTCCACAGCTCGGGCAGCCGGTGGTTGAGGCCGGGCCAGATGTTGACGCTGGTACCCGCCGGCACGAAATGCCCCAGCAGCTCGGTGTCGCGGACCGCCTGGCGGACGTTGAACGGCAGCGGGGTGACCATCCGCAGTGACTCGTTGATCACCAGATCGAGGGTCTCCAGCTTCTCCAGCGCCTCGATGTCCAGCGGGCCGTCGCCCAGCCGGGCCGACTCGTCGCGGCAGCGTTCCTGCCAATCCGGGTTGGCGGCAAGCTGATTGGCCATGGTCGTCAGCGTCGACGTCGAGGTGTCGTGGGCGGCCATCATCAGGAAGATCATGTGGTTGACGATGTCTTCGTCGGTGAAGCTGTTGCCGTCCTCGTCGCTGGTCTCGCACAGCACCGCGAGCATGTCGGTGCCGCCGGAGTTGCGGCGCTCCTTGAGCCGCTCGACGAAGTACTCCTCGAGAACCTTGCGGGCCTGCAGACCGCGCCACCACTTGAACGGCGGCACGCTGGTGCGGATGATCGCGCCACCGGCCCGGGTGGTGGTGGTGAAGGCCTGGTTCACCTTGGTCACCAGCTCGTGGTCGGAGCCCGGCTCATGGCCCATGAACACCACCGAGGCGATGTCCAGCGTCAGCTCCTTGACGGCGGGGTGGAACAGGAATCGCGGGTCGTTGGTCGCCCAGTCGCTGGCGATGACGGCCGAGGCCACCCGGTCGATGTGCTCGACGTAGCCGGCCAGCCGGGTGCGGGTGAACGCCTCCTGCATGATCCGGCGGTGGTACATGTGCTCTTCGAAGTCGAGCATCATCAGGCCGCGGTTGAAGAACGGCCCGATCACCGGGTGCCAGCCCTTCTGCGAGAAGTCCTTGTTCTTGTTGGAGAACACGGCCTGGGTGGCGTCCGGGCCGAGGGCGACAACCGCCGGCAGCGCGGGGGAGTAGGCGTAATGCAGCGGCCCGTACTTGCGGTACACCTGCATCAGGTAGTCGGGGCCGCCGCGGAAGGTCTCGATCATGTGGCCCAGCAGCGGCAGGCCCGAGTCGCCCATGATGGTCTTCAGGTCGCTTCCGGCGGGCGGCTCGGCCAGCGGGAACTGCGGCCAGTCCCGCTCACGCAGGCGCTTTTCCACCGCGCCCATCCCGGGGATGGTGTTCAGCGTCGGGGTGAGCCGGCGCTTCGCCTGGTCGAGCAGGTAGTGCGGGGTACTGATCGTGGCCATCAACGCTCCTGGGGAAAGGACGGTAGGACGGATCATGCGGTCCGGCCGGTGCCGGTACCTGAGGTAGCACCATCCTCACCACGACACTTGACGTGTGTCAAGTTTCACTTCGGGCGTGGCGTGGTGCATGGTGAACGGGTGACCGCGCAGCAGCACACCACCGAGGCGCCCCGTCGCCGCGGGGACAAGCAGCGGCATGCCATCGTGCAGGCAGTTCGCGAACTGCTCGAGGAGAAGCCGTTCTCCGAGCTGTCGGTCAGCATGATCAGCGACCGGGCCGGGGTGGCCCGCTCGGGGTTCTACTTCTACTTCGACTCGAAGTACGCGGTGCTGGCGCATCTGATCGGCGAGGCCGGCCAGGAACTCGACGACCTGACCCACTCGTATGCACCGCGTGGTGCCGAGGAGACGCCGACCGCCTTCGCCGAGCGCATGGTCCGCAGCGCCGCCGCGGTCTACGCCCACAACGACCCGCTGATGAGGGCGTGCAACGCCGCCCGGCACACCGACGCTGAGATCCGGGAGATCCTCGACAGCTACAACGAGGCCGTCGTCGCCCAGATCGTGCCGATCGTCGAGGCCGAGATCCGCAATGGCACCGCCGATCCCATCACCGACGACATCCACGGCCTGGTCCGCACCCTGGTGGCCACCACCGGGTTCACCCTGTCCGGGGAGTCGGCCTACCTGGGTCCGGAGCAGGATATGGACGCCGCCGTGCGAATTCTCGAGAAGCTGTGGCTTCGCTCGCTGTGGGGCGGACAGGTCGGCGGCTGATGCGATGACGGGCGATTTCGCCGGCAAGAAGGTGTTCGTCACCGGTGCGGCCAGCGGTATCGGCCGTGCCACCGCGCTACGCCTGGCCCGCAAGGGTGCCGAGTTGTATCTGACCGACGTCAACGCCGACGGTCTGGAGTCGACGGTGGCCGAGGTCCGGGCGCTCGGCGCCGAGGTGCCCGAGTACCGCGCGCTGGACATCTCCGACTACGACGCCGTCGCCCGGTTCGCCGCCGACATCCACACCCGCCACGGCGCGATGGATGTGGTGATGAACATCGCCGGTATCTCGGCGTGGGGGACCGTCGAGCAGCTCACCCACCAGCATTGGCGGTCGATGATCGACGTCAACCTGATGGGCCCGATCCACGTGATCGAGACGTTCCTGCCGCCGATGGTCGCGGCCGGCCGCGGCGGCCACTTGGTCAACGTGTCCTCGGCGGCCGGACTGGTGGCACTGCCCTGGCATGCGGCATACAGCGCCAGCAAGTTCGGGCTGCGCGGCCTGTCCGAGGTGCTGCGCTTCGACCTGGCCCGGCACAACATCGGGGTGTCGCTGGTGGTGCCTGGCGCTGTCGACACACCGCTGGTCCAGACCGTGCATATCGCCGGGGTGGACCGTGAGCACCCCAAGGTGCAACGCTGGGTCAAGCTGTTCAGCGGGCACGCCGTCACCCCGGACAAGGTGGCGGCCTGCATTCTGGTCGGCGTCACTAAGAACCGATTCCTGATCTACACCTCGTCCGACATCCGGGCGCTGTACACCTTCAAGCGGCTGGCTTGGTGGCCCTACAGCGTGGCGATGACGCGGGTCAACGTCTTCTTCACCCGCGCGCTGCGACCGCGCGGCGCGCAGTCACTGCCGCCGGCCTGAGAATCACTGCGGCGCAGCCAATTCCAGGCGCACGCCCAGCAGTCGCACCGGCCGGTCAAGCTCGAAGAGGTCCAGCACCGTCAATGCGGTGCCGGTGATGACGTCGCGGTCGGTGCTCGGCTGTTCGAGCTTGCGGATCTTGGTGCGGGTGTAGAAGGTGTTGGTCCGCACCGTCACGGCCACCCGGGTCACGATGCGGCTGGCGGCGACCACCTCGGCCAGGGCGCGACTCGCCAGATCGACGACGGCGGAGTCCATCTCGGCCCGCTCAGTGAGATCCTGCGGGAAGGTGATGACGTGACTGCGGGAACGCGGCACCCACGGTTCGGCGCTGACCGTCGAGTCCCCGCCGCCCTTGGCCAGCAGCAGTAGCCACAGCCCGGTGCGTGGCCCGAAAGTTCCGGTGAGCAGCTCGGCATCAGTGTTCGCCAGCTGTCGGACGGTCGTGATCTCCAGGGCGGCAAGCTTTTTGGCGGTCTTCGGGCCGACGCTCCACAGCGCGTCGACCGGACGATCGCCCATGACGTCCATCCAGTTCGCGTCGGTCAGGGTGTAGACCCCGTCGGGCTTGCCGAACCCGGTGGCCACCTTGGCGCGCTGTTTGTTGTCGCTGATCCCCACCGAGCAGGACAGCCCGGTCTCCGCGGCGATCTCGGCGCGAATCCGCTCGGCCAGGGCCACCGGGTCGGCGACGTGCGCGCCGACGTAGGCCTCGTCCCAGCCCCACACCTCCACCGGGTGGCCGAGGTCGCGCAGGACACCCATCACCTGATCGGACGCTTCGTCGTAGGCCGCTGGATCCGACGGCAGGAACGTTGCATCGGGGCAGCGCCGCGCGGCGCTGCGCAATGGCATCCCGGCGTGCACACCGAACGCGCGGGCCTCGTAGGAGGCGCAGGTCACCACTTTGCGTGGCTCGGTCGGATCACCGCTGCCACCGACGATGACGGGCAGGCCGACCAGTTCGGGGTGGCGACGCAGTTCGACGGACGCCAGGAACTGGTCGAGGTCCACATGCAGGACCCAGTCACGGGATTCGGTCCCGGTCACGTCCCGCACAGCTTGGTCGCGACGCTGTCCCACGCGGCGGCGAGATCCTCGAGGGCCCGGCCCGGCCCGGCAAGCTCGCGGGCGACGTAGTCCGGATCGAGCAGCGCCAGCAGCGCGTCGGCCTGGGCGTCGACGTCGCCGGTGGTGCCTGCCGCCTGCAGGAGCACCCGGACGTGGGTGCGCATCACCGCGAAGGGGGCGTTGTAGCGGGAGTCGGGGTCGCGGTTGGCTTCGGAGAGCAGTTCACGGTGGGCCTTAACGAAGCGCAGCCGCTCGTGGCCGAAGGCCAGCAGCCGCTGCAGCGGCGGGGCGTCGGGTCCCAGCGGCGGCGGGCCGAACAAATAGGCCTGCTGCAAGGCGCGTTCGTCCTCGTCGAGCAGCACCATCATCAGGCCCGCGCGACTGCCGAAGCGGCGGAACAGGGTGCCCTTGCCGACGCCGGCGGCGCTAGCGATGTCATCCATCGACACCGCCTCGGTGCCCCGCTCGTCGATGAGGGTGCGAGCGGCTTGGAGCAGCAGCAGCCGGTTGCGCGCGGCGTCGCCGCGCTCTTGTGGCGCAGAGAGCGGCAGCCCGCCCACGCCGTCGACCGCTGTCACGTACGCCACTTTAGCTCAAGGTGGAATTAATCGGACCGCAGTCCGGTTACCTCGTGCGAAGATCCGAATACACACGGAAGGAACAGACATGGCGGACATCAAGGTCCTGGTACTGGTAGGCAGCCTGCGGGCGGCGTCGATCAACCGGCAGCTCGCGGAGGCGGCGGTCGAGTCGGCCCCCGAGGGGGTGGCCCTCACCATCTACGAGGGGCTCGGTGAGCTCCCGTTCTATAACGAGGACCTCGATACCGAGGACGCGCCGGCCGCGGTGGCCGACCTTCGTGCCGCGGCCGCCGAGGCCGACGCCACCCTGGTGGTCACCCCCGAATACAACGGCAGCATCCCCGGCGTGCTCAAGAACGCCATCGACTGGCTGTCCCGGCCGTACGGCAACGGCGCGCTCAAGGACAAGCCGCTGGCCGTCATCGGTGCCGCCCTGGGCCAGTACGGCGGGGTATGGGCCCACGACGAGACCCGCAAGTCCTTCGGGATCGCCGGGCCGCGGGTGGTGGAGTCGATCAGCCTGTCGCTGCCGACCCCGACCTTCGACGGCAAGCACCCGCGGGAGGTCGCCGAGGTGTCCGAGGCCGTGCGCGAGGCCGTCGGCAAGCTCGCCGCCGAGGTGGGCTGACCCCGTCATCGCCGAAGCCGCCAGTGAGTCACTCCGACTCACTGGCGGCTTTGCTGTTTCGGGGCCCCCGCCGGCGGCCGCGGACCGAATCTGTCGGTACCCCCTGATAGACCTGGAGTGAGGGTTGTCGGACCGGCGTGTTGTGACATGCGACACGCCGCATCGGGAGGTGGCGGAGTGCTTACGACCTGGGAATTTCAAAATTGTTATTCAGAACATCTTGTATCTCTGTTGGTTGTCGGACACTAGGTGTAGTGTCTGGGAGGCCGAAAGACCACAAGATTCACAGGTTCGCCGGAGCGCCGAAATCGGGACGCAAGTCTCGATTCAGACCACTCCACCAGCCGGGAATTCAGGGGTCCGCAGGTGAGCTGAATATCCGTGAGTGCCTGCGCACAGCCAGTCCCGTAACCGACTTGAGTCCATCTCTATGTTTCGCTGAGGAGCCATACCGAAGATGACCATCACCGTGTACACCAAGCCCGCGTGCGTGCAGTGCAATGCCACCTACAAGGCGTTGGACAAAGAGGGCCTCACCTACGACATCGTCGACATCACCGAGGTGCCCGAGGCGCGTGACTACGTGATGGCCCTGGGCTACCTGCAGGCGCCTGTCGTCGTCGCCGGCAACGATCACTGGTCGGGTTTCCGGCCGGATCGGATCAAGGCGCTCGCCAGTGTCGCGCTGAGCGCCTGACGGCCCAGGCGCCACTGGGAGAACGTGATGAATCCGGATGGCAGCCTGCTCCACGAGAGCCCGGCGCGATTGGTGTACTTCTCCAGCGTTTCGGAGAACACCCATCGCTTCGCGGTCAAGCTGGGGCTGCCCGCCATCCGGATTCCCCTGCACGAGCGCATCGAGGTCGAGCACCCCTACGTGCTGCTGTTGCCGACATACGGCAAGGGCCGCGGGGACAGCCCGACGCTGGACGCCAAGGGCTACGTGCCCAAGCAGGTCATCGCGTTCCTGAACAACCCGCACAACCGTTCCCTGATCCGCGGCGTGATCGGGGCAGGGAACACCCAATTCGGTGCCGAGTACTGCTTTGCGGCCACGCTGGTCTCGCACAAGTGCACGGTGCCGGTACTACACCGCTTCGAAATGATGGGAACCGCAGAGGACGTGGAAGCCGTCCGTGCGGTACTGGCTGAATTCTGGAAGGACGAGGACACGTGCCACCAACGGTCACAGCTGCTGAGCCTGTAGCCCCGACGCACGCGTTGCCGGGGGAGACTGACTACCACGCGCTCAACGCGATGCTGAATCTGTACGACGCCGACGGCAAGATTCAGTTCGAGATGGATCGGCTGGCGGCGCGCCAGTACTTCCTCGAGCACGTCAACCAGAACACGGTGTTCTTCCACAATCAGGACGAGAAGCTCGACTACCTGATCCGGGAGAACTACTACGAGCGTGAGGTGCTGGACAAGTACTCGCGCAACTTCGTCAAGACGCTGATCGACCGCGCGTTCGCCAAGAAGTTCCGCTTCCCGACCTTCCTCGGGGCGTTCAAGTACTACACGTCCTACACGCTGAAGACCTTCGACGGGAAGCGCTACCTGGAGCGCTTCGAGGACCGGGTCGTGATGGTGGCGCTGACCCTGGCCGACGGCGACACGACGCTGGCCGAGAAGCTGGTCGACGAGATCATCGACGGCCGGTTCCAGCCGGCCACCCCGACGTTCCTCAACTCGGGCAAGAAGCAGCGCGGCGAGCCGGTGAGCTGCTTCCTGCTGCGTATCGAGGACAACATGGAATCGATCGGCCGCTCGATCAACTCCGCGCTGCAGCTGTCCAAGCGCGGTGGTGGAGTGGCGTTGCTGCTGACCAACATTCGCGAGCACGGCGCACCGATCAAGAACATCGAGAACCAGAGCTCGGGTGTCATCCCGATCATGAAGCTGCTGGAGGATTCGTTCTCCTACGCCAACCAGCTCGGCGCCCGGCAGGGTGCCGGTGCGGTGTACCTGCACGCCCACCATCCCGACATCTACCGCTTCCTGGACACCAAGCGGGAGAACGCCGACGAGAAGATCCGCATCAAGACGCTGTCGCTGGGTGTGGTCATTCCGGACATCACCTTCGAGCTGGCCAAGCGCAACGAGGACATGTACCTGTTCTCGCCCTATGACGTCGAGCGGGTCTATGGCGTGCCGTTCGCCGACATCTCGGTCACCGAGAAGTACCACGAGATGGTCGACGACGCGCGAATCCGCAAGACCAAGATCAAGGCGCGCGAGTTCTTCCAGACGCTGGCCGAGCTGCAGTTCGAGTCGGGCTACCCCTACATCATGTTCGAGGACACGGTGAACCGGGCCAACCCGATCGACGGCAAGATCACGCACTCCAACCTGTGCTCGGAGATCCTGCAGGTCTCGACACCGTCGGAGTTCAACGAGGACCTGTCGTACTCCAAAGTCGGCAAGGACATCTCCTGCAACCTGGGTTCGCTGAACATCGCCAAGGCGATGGACTCGCCGGACTTCGCGCAGACCATCGAGGTGGCCATCCGCGGTCTGACCGCGGTCAGCGATCAGACCCACATCTGGTCGGTGCCGTCGATCGAACAGGGCAACAACGACTCGCACGCCATCGGCCTCGGGCAGATGAACCTGCACGGATACCTTGCGCGCGAACGGATTTACTACGGGTCAGACGAGGGCGTCGACTTCACGAACATCTACTTCTACACGGTGCTCTACCACTGCTTGCGGGCGTCGAACAAGATCGCCATCGAGCGTGGCACGACGTTCAAGGGCTTTGAGAAGTCGAAGTACGCCAGCGGCGAGTTCTTCGACAAGTACACCGAGCAGGTGTGGGAGCCGGCCACTGCGCGGGTGCGGGAGCTGTTCGACGAGGCGGGGATTCGCATTCCCAACCAGGACGACTGGCTGCGGCTCAAGGAGTCGGTGCAGAAGCACGGCATCTACAACCAGAACCTGCAGGCGGTGCCGCCGACGGGGTCGATCTCCTACATCAACCACTCGACGAGTTCGATCCACCCGATCGCCTCGAAGGTGGAGATCCGCAAGGAAGGCAAGATCGGTCGCGTCTACTACCCGGCGCCTTACATGACCAACGACAACCTGGACTACTACCAGGACGCGTACGAGATCGGCTACGAAAAGATCATCGACACTTACGCCGCGGCCACCCAGCATGTGGACCAGGGGCTGAGTCTGACGCTGTTCTTCAAGGACACCGCCGATACCCGCGAGGTCAACAAGGCCCAGATCTACGCCTGGCGCAAGGGAATCAAGACGCTCTACTACATCCGGCTTCGCCAGATGGCGCTGGAGGGCACTGAGGTGGAGGGTTGCGTGTCCTGCATGTTGTAGGGCATCTCCGTCGAGCGGCCAGTTACTGCACACTTTTCGTCAGAAATCGTGCACTAACTGGCCGTTCGGCATTTCTGGGTGGCGTAACGGGTGCGTGACGCTGTTTTACCTGGTCAACACACGTCGCCGAGATACTGGGTCACATGACCGAGCTGACGCACGTTCCAGCCAGCACATCGGCGGCCGACCTCGCCGACCACCTGCGCCGCGACGGCTACGTCATCGTCGATAACCTGGTCCCAGAGTCGTTGATGGACACCATCTCTGATGAGCTAGCTCCCCATCTCGATGCCACACCGATGGGCTACAACGCGATGATCGGCACCAAGACCCGGCGCACCGGGGCACTCGTCGCCCGCTCGCCGGCCTGCCGCACGCTGATCCAGAACCCGACCATCCTCGGGGTGTGTCACGACTTTCTGGGCCACGCCAGCGCCTTCCAGCTCATGCTCACCCAGGTGATCTCGATCGAGCCGGGCGAGTCCGATCAGGCACTGCACCGCGACCAGAACGCCTTCGACTTCTACCCGTTCCCTGACGACTACCACGTGCAGTGCAACACGCTGTGGGCGATGACCGACTACACCGCCGAGATGGGTGCCACTCGCGTAGTGCCGGGCAGCCAGGTCGGCGACAAGAAGCCCACCGACTATGCCGACGAGGAATGCCTGCAGGCCGAGATGTCGCGCGGATCGGTGTTGCTGTACACCGGCAAGATCGTGCACAGCGGCGCCGCCAACCGCAGCGCCAAGGTCCGCCGCGCCATCAACGTCAACTACTGCGTGGGCTGGGTGCGCCAGGAGGAGAACCAGTTCCTCTCGGTCCCACCGGAAGTCGCACGCACGCTCGACGACGACCTGTTGAAGCTGATCGGCTATCAGGAGGGCGCGTGGGCGATGGGGTACTTCCGCGACTTCGAGGACCCGCTGCGCGCCATCCGGGGCGATGCCGTCGGCTACGGCTTCGACGCGGCCAAGCTCAACGGCAATGCCAGTGCCGCCTACGCCAACCTGGTCACCCACAGCGAGTGACGTGCGTGACCTAACTGGCCACTAGCGGCCGGTAGCGGTTAACTGAACGGATGACCGCCGTGATGCCCGCCGCGTTCATCGGGCACGGCAGCCCGATGAACGCACTGGAGACCAACCGCTACACCGAGGCGTGGCACGCGTTCGGGGAATCGGTGCGCGCGACGCACGGCACACCCCGCGCGATCCTGGCGATCAGCGCCCACTGGTACATCAACGCCAGTGCCGTCACCGCGATGGCCCAGCCGCGCACCATCCATGACTTCTACGGCTTCCCGACCGAACTGTTCGAGATGCAGTACCCCGCACCGGGTCTGCCGGATCTCGCCGACGAGATCGCCGACGTGGTGCAGCCCACCTGGGTCGGTGCCGACGTCGACAGCTGGGGCATCGATCACGGCACCTGGTCGGTGCTGGCGCACGCCTTCCCGGATCACTCGGTGCCGGTGGTGCAGCTGTCGATCAACGCCGAGAAGCCGCTGGATTACCACGTCGAACTCGGCGCCAAGCTGGCGGCGTTGCGCGAGCGTGGCGTCCTGATCGTGTGCAGCGGCAACGTGGTTCACAACCTCGGCGCACTGGAGCCGTCGATGGGGGAGTCCGGTTTCGCCTGGGCGCAGCGTTTCGACGACGCTGCCCGGGCGCAGATCCTCGACGACCCGGCGCAGGCGGCACGGCTGCAGGATGACGGCGACTACCGGGCTGCTGTGCCCACCCCGGACCACTTCATCCCGCTGCTGTACTTCGCGGGTCTGGCGGCCGCGCAGGATGACACCGCCACCGTTATAACGGACGGTTGCGAGTGGGGCTCGCTGTCGATGACGTCCTATGTGCTGAACTGAGCGCCGCTCGTCAGCTGATCAGCTCCGACCAGAACGGCACTGCCCCCGCCTCCCCACTAGAAGCACCGTCGCCGAACGTCGACTCGATGTACGCCAGAAGGTCTGCGCCGCAACAGGTTACGTCGGCCTGATACACCGACAGCACCGGTTGGGCACCCGAACCGCGGCCGGCGGGCAGGTAGCAGTTCGCGTGCACCGGGATCAGCCGCGGCGCCCGCTCCAGGTGATAGCGCGCGCTGCGCAAGGCGTCCTTCATCCGCGCTGGCCGTACACCCCACCCGGCGCCCCAGAAGTCCCGCCACTCCACGGCGAACAGAATTCCGTCCGCCGGCAACTGGAGTCGCTGCTGCAGGCTGCGCCGCGGCGCGTCCCGCCAGTCGGGCCACGAATCACCCACCGGCAGCCCGGCGGACAGAAACGCCCGATGCTCATCGGCGAACTCGACGCCGAACTCGGCTTCGATCCCCGCCACCTCGTCGTCGCTCAGGCCGGGTGCCATCGGCGCGACGCCGAGTTCCCGGAGCCGTTGCGACGCCTGTGCCCCTAGGTGTGCGACGGGCTCTGCTGCTTCTTGTACAGCGACTTGAGCAGGAAGTCGCGGAAGGTGTGATTGTCCAGCAACTTCAGGCCCGTCCCGGCGACCTGCGGGTAGCCGGCCAGCTTGTTGAAGAAGCGGCCGCGCTTGTACTCCCGGCCCCAGGCGGCTTCCATCCGCAGCTGGTAGTTGGTGAAGTCGTCGGGCCCGCCGTTCTCCAGCGCGGCGATCGCGCACTCGCCGGCGGCCAGGCCGGACTCGAGTGCCTTGGAGATGCCCGCGCCGGACACCGGCTTACCCGCACCCAGCGAGTCGCCGGTGAACAGCACGCCCGGACGCCACGGCGGCCACGCGGTGAAGCCCATCGGCAGTCGCCAGGCCCGCACGGTCTTGTTCTTCTTCAGCTCGTCGACCGAGGGCAGCTCCCACTCGCGCGGAAGACTGTTGAGGAAGTCGCCGAAGAAGTGGGTGGCGTTGATCGACTGCCAGTTCTTGTAGCTGTTGACGTAACCGAGGCCGATGTTGAACCGGCCGCCGCCCATCGGGAAGATCCAGCCGTAACCCGGCAGCTGATCACCCTGGAACAACAGCTTGAGGTAGATCTCGAAGCGGTCGGAGTCCGCCCGGTTGGCGTGCATTTCCGAACGGATCGCGATCGCGGAGTAGCCGTTGTAGTCGGAGTCGATCTTCAGGGCCCGCTTGATGGGGGAGTAGGCGCCGTCGGCCGCGATCACCGCGTCGCCGAGGACCTTCTCACCACTCTTGAGGACGACGCCCACCACGCGACCGCGTTCGTCGAACTCCGGCCCGGCCACCTCGGCGCCCTGGCGCACCACCGCGCCGGCGGACTCGGCGTGCTTGAGCAGCAGCGTGTCCAGTTCGGTGCGGCTGGCGGTGTGGCCGTGGTCGGGCATGCCGGGGCGCTTGGGGAACGACAGCTCCCATTCCGACGGCGAGTACACCGTCACGCCGCTGATGCGGTGGAACTGCGACACCTCGTGGGCCAGGCCCATCTTCTGCAGGTAGCTGACGGCGCGGGCGGTCAGGCCGTCACCGCAGGGTTTGTCGCGGGGGAACTCCGCCTTGTCCAGGACCACCACTTTGGCGCCGGTCTGGGCGGCCTGCCACGCGGCGGCGGATCCTGATGGACCGCCGCCGGCAATCACCAGGTCGAATCGCTCGGTCACAACTCCCCGTCTCACTCGATGGCCCGACTTGTCGATGCTAGCCGAGAAAAATGAACCGCTCGCGGTGGGAAAGCCCGCACAGTGCGGACGAAATGGTGACCTCGCAAACAGTCTGTCCTGGTCAGCCAATACCTGCGGGTACAGTGCATGACGTGCGCAGAGTGACACGATCGCGGCCGGGGGGCGATTCGGGCAAAGTCGACGCACGGAGCGAACGGTGGCGTGAGCACCGTAAGAAGGTGCGCGCGGAGATCGTCGACGCCTCGTTCCGGGCCATCGACAAGCGCGGCCCCGAGGTCAGCCTGCGTGAGATCGCCGAGGAAGCCGGCACCGCCAAGCCCAAGATCTACCGGCACTTCACCGATAAGTCCGACCTGTTCGCCGCGATCGGCGCCCGGCTGCGCGACATGCTCTGGGCGGCGATCTTCCCGAACGTCAACTTCGCCACCGATCCGGTGCGCGAGGTGGTGCATCGCAGCGTCGCCGAGTACGTCAACCTGGTCGACCAGCACCCCAACGTGCTGCGGTTCATGCTTCAGGGCCGCTTTCCGGAGCAGTCCGAGTCGACGGTGCGGGCGCTGAACGAGGGCCGCGAGATCACCATGGGCATCGCCGAGATGTTCAACCACGAGCTGCGCGAAATGGAGCTCGACCCCGCGGCCCTGCAGCTGGCCGCCTCGGCCACGTTCGGTTCGGCCTCCGCGGCCACCGACTGGTGGTTGGGCCCCGAACCGTCGAGCCCGCGCCGGATGCCGTCGGAAGACTTCGTCAAGCACCTGACGACGATCATGCTGGGCACCATCAACGGCACGGCCGAACTGCTCGGTATCGACCTCGACCAGAACCGGCCCATCCGCGACGCGATGCCGCGACGCGCCGCCGTGAGCTGACGGCCCCGGATTTCAGGCCTTAAGTCCCTTTAGCCGATACCGGCGGTATTGGGTACTTTTGTGGCATGACCGTCGCGATGCCGCGACGCGCCGCCGTGAGCTGACGGCCCCGGATTTCAGGCCTTAAGTCCCTTTAGCCGATACCGGCGGTATTGGGTACTTTGGTGGCATGACCGTCGCCGAATCGCAGGCCCCCGCCGAGTCCACCACGGCACCGGTGCACACCCGTGCCCTCGTCATCGGCACCGGGTTCTCCGGGCTGGGCATGGGCATCGAACTGCAACGCCGGGGTGTCGACTTCCTGATCCTGGAGAAAGCCGACGCGATCGGCGGCACCTGGCGGGACAACACCTACCCGGGTTGCGCCTGCGACATCCCGGCCCACCTCTATTCGTTCTCCTTCGAACCCAAGGCGGACTGGAGCCACATGTGGTCGTTCCAGCCCGAGATCCTGGACTACCTCGAAGGCGTCACCGATAAGTACGGGCTTCGCCGCTACATCCGCTTCGGTGCGCACGTGGAGCGCGCGCACTGGGATGACGCCGAGTACCGCTGGCACGTCTTCACCAAGGACGGGCAGGAGTACGTCGCGCAGTTCCTCATCTCAGGCGCCGGGGCGCTGCACATCCCGTCGATCCCCGACATCGAGGGTCTCGACGAATTCGGCGGGGCCGCCTTCCACTCCGCGCAGTGGGATCACAGTGTCGACCTGACCGGTAAGCGGGTCGCCGTCGTCGGCACCGGGGCCAGCGCCATCCAGATCGTGCCGCAGATCGTCGATCAGGTCGGCCAGTTGCAGCTCTATCAGCGCACCCCGGCCTGGGTGCTGCCGCGCAGCAACGACGCGATCCCGGCCCGGCTGCGGGAGGCCTTCGCCACCGTGCCCGGTACCCGCGCGGCCCTGCG
The DNA here is from genome assembly GCF_001494595.1 of Mycobacterium sp. M26. Lineage (GTDB taxonomy): Bacteria > Actinomycetota > Actinomycetes > Mycobacteriales > Mycobacteriaceae > Mycobacterium. The sequence goes on along the minus strand of NZ_LN929908.1, from coordinate 3,327,998 downwards.
CACCGGCATCTACTGGTTCCAGGAGGCGCTGGGTTTCGCGATGACCAAGCGCCCTGAGCTGCTCACCCTGGGCGAGCTGGCCGGCAAGTGGAACATCCGCCGTCAGGTCCGCGACCCCGAGCTGCGTCGCAGGCTTACGCCGACCTACCGGGTGGGCTGCAAGCGGGTGTTGTTCTCCGACAAGTACTTCCGGGCCATCGACCAGCCGAAGTCCGAACTGGTGACCGACCGGATCGCCCGCATCACGCCGCACGGCATCGTCACCGCCGACGGCGTCGAGCGCGAGGTCGACGTGATCGTGTTCGCCACCGGCTTCCACGTCACCGACTCCTACACCTATGTCGACGTCAAGGGGCCGGGCGGCGAGGACCTGGTGGACCGATGGAGCCGGGAGGGTGTGCAGGCCCACCGCGGAATCGCGGTGGCCGATATGCCGAACCTGTTCTTCCTGCTGGGGCCCAACACCGGGCTGGGCCACAACTCGGTGGTGTTCATGATCGAGTCCCAGATCGGCTACGTCGGGCAGGCGATCGAGGCCGTCGACAAGGCCGGAGCTCTGGCGCTGGCGCCGACGCGGACCGCCCAGGACGCGTTCAACGCCGAACTGCATGAGGCGCTGGAGCGCTCGGTCTGGAACACCGGCGGGTGCAGCAGCTGGTATCTGGACGAGCACGGCAAGAACCGCACGCTGTGGAGCGGGATGACGTGGCAGTACTGGCTGGCGACGCGTTCGCTGAAACGCTCGGAGTACCGGTTCTCCGGGGTGGGCCGGCGCCGGCGGCGCGGGTTGCTGAGGCGGGTCGCGCGCCGCTGAGGCAACACGACACGCCGAGCGGGTTCGACGCGCCCGGCCGACCTGTGTGTTCGAGATCGGTAAAACACAACTTGTTGTGTTGCGGCGTGTTGTCGGACCCCAGGGGTAGTGTTTGGTCGTCAGCCGGAAACGGGCAATACATCGTGGTGAAGTGGGGTTTCGGTGAGCGATGGGACGAAGCTGATCGACCGGGCGACGGCGATCAACTGGAACCGTGTCATTGACGAGAAGGACGCGGAGGTCTGGGACCGGCTGACCGGCAATTTCTGGTTGCCCGAGAAGGTGCCGCTGTCCAACGACATGCCCTCGTGGAACACCCTGACCGATGCCGAGAAGCAGCTGACCATGCGGGTGTTCACCGGCCTGACGCTGCTCGACACCATCCAGAGCACGGTCGGCTCGGTCAGCATGATCCCCGATGCGCTGACACCCCACGAAGAAGCCGTGCTGACCAACATCACCTTCATGGAGTCGGTGCACGCCAAGAGCTACAGCTCGATCTTCTCCACACTGTGCTCGACTGCCGAGATCGACGAGGCCTTCCGCTGGTCGGAGGAGAACGTCAACCTGCAGCGCAAGGCGCAGATCATCCTCGACTACTACCGCGGCGACGATCCGCTCAAGCGCAAGATCGCCTCGGTGTTCCTGGAGGCCTTCCTCTTCTACTCCGGCTTCTACCTGCCGATGTACTGGTCGAGCCGGGCCAAGCTGACCAACACCGCCGACCTGATCCGGCTGATCATCCGCGACGAGGCCGTGCACGCCTACTACATCGGCTACAAGTTCCAGAAGGGCTACGCGACGCAGAGCGACGAGCGTAAGCAGGACCTCAAGGACTACGCCTACGAGCTGCTGTTCGCCTTGTACGAGAACGAGATTGAGTACACCCAGGATCTCTACGACGCGGTCGGTCTGACCGAGGACGTCAAGAAGTACCTGCGCTACAACGCCAACAAGGCGCTGATGAACATGGGCTTCGAGGCGCTCTTCCCCAAGGACGAGACCGAGGTGAACCCCGCCATCCTGTCGGCGCTGTCGCCCAACGCCGATGAGAACCACGACTTCTTCTCGGGTTCGGGGTCGAGCTACGTGATCGGCAAGGCCGTCGTCACCGAAGACGAGGACTGGGACTTCTGATCCGGGCGGGTTACCCCGCCAGATTGAATCCGCCGCCACGGCCATAAATGGCCAGCGAGACGAGCAGCGTCACCGATACGACGACGACCAGTGAGGTGCGGACGGCGTCGCCGGTGGCGACGCCGACACCTGACGGTCCACCCGAGGCGAAGAAGCCAAAGTAGGTGTGGATCAACAGGATTGCCAACGCCATCAGGATGGCTTGGGTGAAGGACCACAGCAGGTCGATCGGGTTGAGGAACGTCGAGAAGTAGTGGTCGTACAGGCCTGCCGACTGCCCGAGCAGCGCGACGGTGGTGTAGCGGCTGGCCAGAAACGACAGGATGACGGCGACCGCGTACAGCGGTGCGATGGCCGTCATCCCGGCAGCGATCCGGGTGCTCACCAGAAAGGCGATCGGCCGAATCGACATGGCCTCGAGGGCGTCGATCTCTTCGCTGACGCGCATTGCCCCGAGTTGGGCGGTGACCCCGGCGCCGAAGGTGGCGGCCAGCCCGATCCCGGCGACCACCGGCGCGGAGATCCGCACGTTGATGAACGCCGCGAGGAAGCCGGTAAGCGCTTCGATGCCGATGTTGCCCAGCGAGCTGTAGCCCTGCACGGCCAGGGTGCCGCCGGTGGCCACGGTGAGGAACCCGACCACCACCAGCGTCCCGCCGATCATCGCCAGAACGCCGGCGCCCATGCTGATCTCGGCGATCAGGCGGACGATCTCAGCGCGGTACCAGCGCACCGCGTAGGGGATACCTCCGATGGCCCGGCCGTAGAAGAGCGCTTGGTCGCCGATGCGGCTGAGCACCGCCCCCGGCCGCTCAAGGGCGCGGATGACACCGGGGAAGACGGCGCGATACGTCACGGGCGGTCGCCCGGCGCGGCGCATCGTTGACGTCGTCGTCCCACATAGCTCAAGGTCCTCGCTCGGGGAAACACTCTCTAGGGCCGTTCGTCCCAGGTGATCGCGCCGAAGTGCTTCTCCCGGCGGGGACCGCGGCGCGCCCGTCAGCCCTGCTCGCCGTCGCGGGCCCGCTGGATCTGGTGCTTGATCTCCCGGTAGGCCTCGACGCGCGCCATCACCGCCTCCGCTGCCGAGCTCACCGGGGAGACACTCGGCGCCGCCTCAATGCCGTACAGCATGGCGCCGAGTTCGGCATGTAGTTCGGCGCGCTGCTCAGCGGTCTTGGCATCCCGGCGTTCATCCTCCAGCGATTGGTCGATGGCCTGTGCCTCGGTGGCGCACTTGGCGATGAGGTCGACCCGTTGCATGGCCGGAGCTTCCAGGCCGGAGGCCGTCGCGTTGGCCTCGGTGAGAATCCTGCGGTCATCGGCGCTGGGCTTGTCCAGCGCGGACAGCTCGGCAGCGACTTTTCGCAGGGCGTAGGCCTTTTCGAAGCCCTCGGTGATGCGCTTGATGTCCGGCGCGAAATCCACCTCACCCAGCCACCCGTCGCGGGCGGCCTCCGAGGCCTTGATCTGCTTCACCGCACCGAGAGTCGCTTCGACCACCCGAGCGTTTTGCGCGCCCAGCGTGTCGATGCGGTGCTGCTGGATTCTGCGGGCCTTCTGGGCGCGTTCACGCTTGGCGGCGGCGGCCTGCGCGGCCTTCTCCTGGCGTTCGCGTTCCTCCTCGGCCGCCCGGTGCTGGTCGTAGGCTTCGGCGCCCTTGACGGCCACCACGATCAGGACGACCACGGCAAGGAAGATGCCCACGCCGATCCAGACCTCTTTGGGCACCGCGGCGATGAGGAAGATGACGAAGAACACCGTGCCGCCTGCACCTTTGGCGCACCCGTCGTTGTTGCTGGCCACCCTGTCTGCCCTTCCGGCTGTTGTTGGCGACAGGTTAAGTGGGGGTACCGACAGGTTCGTTGTGCTGCTTACGGGCAGGCGTCGGTCAGCGGGTTCGGGTTCACCGCCAGAACCCGGGTGGTGCCGCCGACCAGCCACTGCGCACCGGGATTGTTCAAGGCCGCCTGGTACGCCGCGGTGGCGGCATCGCCGGTGAGGTAGCCGCAGGCCTGCGATCGGCTCTGCGTGCTCGGCCTCAGGAACGACGCCGGTGGCGGTCCGGGCCACGCCGTGGTCGCGGTATCCGACGACCCGGTCTCTACTTCATAGACGACGACGCGGTTCGGCGGGTAGGGGTAGGCGGGCCCGACGCCGGTCAGGGTCGTCGCCTCGTTGACCACGTCGCGCAGGGCAGCCCGTGCCTTCTGCTGGGCCGCGCTCACGTCCTTGTCGAAGCTCGGATAGAACGCGTACACGCTCGCGGTGGTGGGCGCACCGCTGCCGTGCACCATCACGGCGGTGGAGTCCATGTCGGTGACCGGAGGCTGGCCGAAGTCGGTGTCGGAGTTGACGATTCCGCGTTCGGAGACCCATGACACGAAGGATGCGATGGCAGCCGGATCGACCTGGTTGAGGGTGTAGCGCACCGGCACCACGGCGCCGGCGGGATCCCGGACTACCGACAGGACCCGGCCGTCGCCGTAGATGATCAACGACGGCGATTCCAGGGCGTAGACGACCGGCGGCACGAAACCACCGCCCGTACTCACCGTGAACACAACCTGATTCGCCGGTAGTGGCCCTGCGGCCGAGGCCGGTGCGAACGGCACGAGTCCGACGAAGACGAGCGGAATCACGACGGCGCCCAGGATGCGCAGCAACGGCCGGCTCATCAGGGCAGCGTAGGCGGATATCGGTGCGCTCGACCGCGGTTTGGCCGCCTCCTCTTCACGGCCCGTCGAGTCGCTGTCCGCCGGCGAGCAGTCCGGTCGAGGCGAACTTCAGTCCGTTGCGCAGTTCGTCGAGTGAGATCGGGTCATCGGCCTCGATGTAGCGCATGGTGGTCGCGATCGCCATGTTGATGAACAGCCACGCCAAGGCGTTGGGGGACAACTCATGTCGGTACTGGTCGCGGTAGTGGCTCATGTGCAGGGTGGACATCGCCAACATGGTCGCGGGCAGTCCGGAGATGCTCTCGTAGGTTCGCACATGTTCGGGCCGTTCGGCCAGGTAGCGGATCAGCCGTCGGTTGGCGATGGTGTAGTCGATGAGCATGTCGATGGCCGAGGCCATCGCCGTCTCGGGCCGGTCCATGGTGATCGTGCGCAGCATGTTCTCGACGGCGGGTGCTTCCTGCGCGGCGATCAGTTCCACTGCGGCGTTGACGATCTGGTCCTTGTTGGCGAAGTACTGGTAGATCGAGCCCTTGCTGACGTCGGCGGTCTCGGCAATCAGGTTGGTGGTGACGTGCTCGGGCTCCATCGTCCGCAGCAGAGTGGCCGTCGCCCGCACGATTTTTGCGACCATCTCACGAGAGCGTGCCTGCTGCGGTGGCTTACGTCCGCTTGAACTGGGCTTTTCTGACGGCAACACGCCTCCTTACGCGACTTGAACGCGACCGAATGGTCAGATTAGCCTGCTCTGTCAACAGCCCAGAGCAGGAGGTGGCCGAGGCAATGACCGCAGGTGCGCAGATCGACGTTCCCCTCCAGGATGGCGCGGACGAGCCGCTGGAACTGGTGCCGATGGACTCGCTGACCGGCGAGCACACCGGCCGGTGGACCTTCCTGATCCTCGACGGCGCGGCGTTCATGATGCAGGCGATGCACCCGGTGATCGCCGAGATCACCGGCCGCTATTCGGCTGCCTTCCATGGGGATCCGGGGGGACGGGCGATCCGCTCCGTCGACTCGGTGCTGCGCTGGATCTACGGCGGGGCTGAAGCGTCCAAGGAAGGTGACCGGGTGCGCGCGATGCATAGGCCGATCACCATGAAGAGCCCGAGCAGTGGCAAGCAGATCAGTGCGCTGAATGTCGAGGCGTACCAATGGGTTATCGCCACCGCCTACATCATCAACTCGCAAGCCGGCCCACTGTTGATCGGCCGGGAGTTCACCGACGTTGAGAAAGAGGAACTGCTGCGCGACAACCTGAGGATCGCCCGCATCGTGCATGTGCCGATGAAGGGCTACCCGCAGAACCATGCGGAGTTCGTCGACTACTTCGAGTCGATGATCGACACCCTGCAGGGCACCCCCCAAGCTCGCCAGCTCATCGAGGAGTTGCAGACCGGCAAGGTCGACCTGCCGCCCACCGTTCCGGCGCTGCTGCGGCCGCTGATCCGGCGCGCCCTGCTGCCGCTGCTGCGGCTCAACTACCTCTCGATCGTGGGACTGCTGGATCCCCGGCTGCGCGACAAGCTCGGTGTCAGCTGGAGTGAACGCGAACAGCGCCAACTGACCAGGCGCTACACCGCGATTCGGATCGCCTACCGCGTGCTGCCGGACCGGTTGACGTACTTCCCGCTGGCCTACCACGCACGCAAGCACCACCAGTGCATCCAGAAGATGACCCAGCGCCAGCAGAAGTCGTTCGCCTACCACCTGCCCACGTAAAACCTCAGCCGGTGAACGGACGGTGAATCACCACCGAACTGTGCGGCCGGTGCTGGCGCGCTGGGTCACCGGCGACGACACTGTCAGCGTGACCTCGCCCTCGCTCGTCCAGAAGGTGCTGAACTGGCTGCGCGCCGGCTACCCCAGCGGTGTCCCCGGCCCGGACCGGGTGCCCCTGCTCGCCCTGCTCCGTAACACCCCGCTGACCGAGGAGCAGGTTAAGGAAGTGGTCCGCTCGATCGCCGAAGCCGAAGCTAACGCACCGGCCGGCCACAAGATCGACCACGATGAGATCGCGACGTTCATCGAAGGGGTGGCCCACCACGACGCCGGCCCGGAGAACATCCAGCGGGTCGCCGCAAAGTTGGCGGCCGCCGGTTGGCCCCTGGCCGGCGTCGAGCTCGGCGATACCGAGAGTTAGCTTTCCCGCAGGGGCGCCGTGTCGATCACGAAGCGGTACCGCACGTCGCTGGCGACCACGCGCTCAAACGCCTCGTTGATGTAGTCCGGCTCGATCACTTCGATCTCGGGCGTGACATCGTGCTCAGCGCAGAAGTCCAGCATCTCCTGCGTTTCGCCGATGCTGCCGATCGCCGAGCCCGACAGGTTGCGCCGCATCCCGACAACCGCGAAAGACGGAACCACGAGCGGGTTTTCGGGCAGGCCGAGCTCGACGAACGTGCCGTCGAGATCCAGCAAGCCCAGGAACCGGCGCAAGTCGAGATCGGCCGACACCGTGTTGAGGATCAGGTCGAACGAATTGCGCAGCTTCTTGAAGGTGTCGGGGTCCCCGGTCGCGTAGTAGTTGTCCGCGCCCAGGCGCAGGCCGTCTTCCATCTTCTTCAGCGACTGCGAGAGCACGGTCACCTCGGCGCCCATCGCCTTGGCGAGCTTGACGCCCATATGGCCCAGGCCGCCGAGGCCCACCACCGCAATTCGCTTGCCGGGCCCGGCATTCCAGTGCCGCAGCGGTGAGTAGGTGGTGATGCCGGCGCACAGCAGCGGTGCGGCGGCGTCCAGGGCGAGACCGTCAGGGATGCGCAGCACATAGTTCTCGTCGACGACGATGCTGGAGCTGTAGCCGCCGTAGGTGGGCAGGCCGTCCTTGCCGATGGCGTTGTAGGTGCCGACGTTGCCGCCGCCGGTGCAGTACTGCTCCAGACCGGCCTTGCAGTTCTTGCACTCCCGGCAGGAGTCGACGAAACAGCCCACGCCCACGCGGTCGCCGACCTTGAACTTGGTGACTTCGGGGCCGACTTCGGTGACCACACCGGCGATCTCATGGCCGGGCACCACGGGGTAGCGCGGCTGGCCCCATTCGGCGCGCACGGTGTGAATGTCGGAGTGGCAGATGCCGGCGAAGTGGATGTCGAACTGGACGTCATGTGCGCCGATGTCCCGGCGGGTGATGGTCGTCTTGGTCAGCGGCTCGGTGGCCGATGTTGCTGCATAAGCGGTAACTGTGCTCATCGTGTCCTCGCGTCGTCATGTCAAATCAGCACTGATCGATTTCAGCGTCATTAGGCGGTCCGCGACAATGCGGCCGCTATCAGCAACCAAGGCGGACGGGCGGATTAATCCCATCCCAGCGGATTCACAGCCCGGCTGCGCGAACCCCGCCGTTGAACGATAACCGCTGATAGCTGGCTACGCCTGCCAGTGTGTAGGGGTCGCGGTCGATGATGCTCTGGGCAGCTTCGGTGCTGATGTCCCCGGTGATCAGCACACCGCCGCTGCCGTCCTCGAGACGCCCAGCAAGGAGAAGCCGGCCGGCCTCCACCTCGTCGTTGAGGAAGGCCAGATGCGCAGGCCGGGTCTGGTCGACTTCGTCGAGTGGCTTCTCGTAGGCGATCGTCAGCACGTGGAACACGACTCGAACGTTACCCGGGGACCGTCGAGTTTCACGTTTTGCCCCGCTTCACTCGCACTTGTCCTGCGAAACGTGAAATTCGGCGGCAGGGGGGCTAGTTGATCGGGGCGTTGAGCCAACGCAGATCGTCGATGATGCCGCGCGCGGCCACCAGACCCTGACCGGTCTGCCAGATTTCGTTGTTCACCACGAACACCCGGTTGTCGCGGTTGGCCGACAGCTTGCGCCATGCCGCGCTCTCGAGCACCGCGGGTGCGCGATCCTTGGCCGCCGGTGAGGCGAACGACAGGTAGACGATGTCACCGTCGGCCGCCGACAGGTCGGGGGAGCGGTCCAGGTCAGCGTCAGTGATCCCGACCTCGACGTAGGGCTTATCGGTAAACCGTTGCGCGGCAGGGCGATCCACGCCGACATCGGCCAGCACGCTGGCCGGGAAGTTGTCCGCGCCCCATACCCGCATCGTGGTGTCGGTGAACTGGATGATGGAGGCCTGGAAGTGCGGGGCGTCATTGGCGGCGCCGGCCTGCCGGGCCCGGTCGGCGAAACCGGCCAGCAGGTCGCCGGTGGCGTCGTAGCGGCCCGTCGCCGCGCCCACGATGCGCAGGTTGTCCTGCCACCGGGCGCCGGGGGCGTCGGTGAACACCGTCGGGGCGATCGCCGCCAGCTGCGGGTAGGCCTGCGGTGTCAGCCCCGCTGAGCCCAGGATCAGGTCCGGTTTGGCCGCCGCGATGGCCGCGAAGTCCGGTGCACTGCGGGTCCCCGCGCCGGGCACGTCGTGAATGACGGTCCCGAGATAGGACGGCTGGCCGGTGGCCCCGTCGGGCAATGCCGCCGCCACAATCCGGGACTGCAACCCCAGCGCGCACAGCGCGTCGAGTTCGTCGCCGGCCAGCACCACGATGCGCTGCGGGTCGGGGACCACCTCGGTCTCGCCGGCGGCGTGGCGCACCGGCGGCGGGGGAGCAGGGTCCAGGCGGGCCGGCTCGGGGGCGCAGGATTCATCGGGCCTGCGCTGGTTGCCCAGCACGCCGGCGCTGGCGATCTTGGTGGTGCTGGTGACCACGCTGCGGGTGGCCTCCGCGGACGGCGCCTCCGACGACCCGGAGCAGCCGCTGGTGATGGTCATGACGGCGGCCGAAAGGACCGCCGCAGCCGACATCACCGCACCCGGGGGAAGACCGCGCAACCGCACGCCGCCGACCGTAACACCCGGCCGCAAACCTGCCGCTGAGCTGCGGGCGGCGTGGTCGTGACGGTATTACGACGCAATGTAGGACCCACCCTCCGTTGCGGCCCGGGTGGGTCTAGGATCAACACCAGGTTCTCGGGGTGCTAACCGGGTTCGGATTTTTTGGAGGACTGTTGACTGCCGTTGTGCCTTCGCAGGGAGAACTCGAGGCCAAGCGTGCTTTTCCGGCGCGTACGGGCCCCAAGGGCAACCTGATCTACAAGCTGCTCACCACCACCGATCACAAGCTGATCGGCATCATGTACTGCGTCGTCTGCTTCGCCTTCTTCTTCATGGGCGGCTTGATGGCGCTGTTCATCCGGGCCGAGTTGGCGGTTCCGGGTCTGCAGTTCCTGTCGAACGAGCAGTACAACCAGCTGTTCACCATGCACGGCACGGCGATGCTGCTGTTCTACGCCACCCCGATCGTGTTCGGGTTCGCCAACCTCGTGCTGCCGCTGCAGATCGGCGCCCCCGACGTCGCGTTCCCGCGACTGAACGCACTGTCGTTCTGGCTGTTCCTGTTCGGCGCGCTGATCGCCATGGCCGGCTTCATCACCCCCGGCGGTGCCGCCGACTTCGGCTGGACCGCCTACACCCCGCTCTCGGATGCGGTGCACTCCCCGGGTGCCGGCGGTGACCTGTGGGTGCTCGGCCTGGCCGTCGGTGGTCTGGGCACCATCCTCGGTGCGGTCAACATGATCACCACCGTGGTCTGCATGCGCTGCCCCGGCATGACGATGTTCCGGATGCCGATCTTCACCTGGAACATCTTCGTCACGTCGATCCTGGTGCTGGTCGCCTTCCCGCTGCTGACCGCCGCGCTGTTCGGCCTGGCCGCCGACCGTCACCTCGGCGCGCACATCTACGACCCGGCCAACGGCGGCACGATGCTCTATCAGCATCTGTTCTGGTTCTTCGGGCACCCCGAGGTCTACATCATCGCGCTGCCGTTCTTCGGCATCGTCTCGGAGATCTTCCCGGTGTTCTCCCGCAAGCCGATCTTCGGCTACACCACCCTGATCTACGCGACCATCGCCATCGCCGCGCTGTCGGTGGCGGTGTGGGCGCACCACATGTACGTCACCGGAGCGGTGCTGCTGCCGTTCTTCTCGTTCATGACGTTCCTGATCGCGGTCCCGACGGGCATCAAGTTCTTCAACTGGATCGGCACGATGTGGAAGGGCCGGTTGACGTTCGAGACGCCGATGCTGTTCTCCATCGGCTTCCTGGTGACCTTCCTGCTCGGTGGCCTGTCCGGCGTCCTGCTGGCCAGCCCGCCGCTGGACTTCCACGTCAGCGACAGCTACTTCGTGGTGGCGCACTTCCACTACGTGCTGTTCGGCACCATCGTGTTCGCCACCTACGCCGGCATCTACTTCTGGTTCCCGAAGATGACCGGACGCCTGCTCGACGAGCGGCTGGGCAAGCTGCACTTCTGGCTGACCTTCATCGGCTTCCACACCACCTTCCTGGTGCAGCACTGGGTCGGTGACGAGGGCATGCCGCGCCGCTACGCCGACTACCTGCCGTCCGACGGCTTCGAGACGCTGAACATCGTCTCGACCATCGGTGCGTTCATCCTTGGCATCTCGGTGCTGCCGTTCGCCTGGAACGTCTTCAAGAGCTGGCGGTACGGCGAGGTCGTCACGGTCGACGATCCGTGGGGCTACGGCAACTCGCTGGAGTGGGCGACCTCCTGCCCGCCTCCGCGGCACAACTTCACCGAGCTGCCCCGGATTCGTTCGGAGCGGCCTGCCTTCGAGCTGCATTACCCGCATATGGTGGAGCGGATGCGCGCTGAGGCGCACATCGGCCGTGCCCACGGTCCCTCTGATGGCGACGTGACGCGGCTGGACGAGAACGTCCGCAGCTAGAACGGAAGGTAGCGCGCCCCAGGTATGACCAAACACAAGGTGTCGGTGCTGATCACCGTCACCGGTGTCGATCAGCCCGGGGTTACCTCGGCGCTGTTTGAGGTGCTCGCCCAGCACGAGGTTGAGCTCCTCAACGTCGAGCAGGTGGTGATCCGAGGCCGATTGACGCTGGGCGTCCTGGTCTCGGGCTCACCTGATGTGGCCGCCGGCGAGAAGCTGCGCAGCGATGTCACCGAGGCAATCCACCGCGTCGGCCTCGATGTCAGCATCGAGCCCAGCGACGACGTCCCGGTCATCGGCGAGCCCTCGACCCACACCATCGTGGTCCTCGGCAGGCCGATCACGGCCGCGGCGTTCGGGGTGGTGGCCCGGGAGGCTGCCGCGCTGGGCGTCAACATCGACTTCATCCGCGGGGTGTCGGACTATCCGGTGACCGGCCTGGAACTGCGGGTGTCGGTGCCGCGGGGTGTGAGCGGCGAACTGCGCACTGTGCTGGCCCGGGTGGCCGCCGAGCAGGGTGTCGACATCGCGGTGGAGAACTACAGCCTGGAGCGTCGGGCCAAGCGCCTCATCGTCTTCGACGTCGACTCCACCCTGATTCAGGGTGAGGTCATCGAGATGCTCGCCGAGCGGGCCGGTGCCGGTGAAAAGGTCGCCGAGATCACCGAGGCGGCGATGCGCGGCGAACTGGACTTCGCCGATTCCCTGCACGCCCGGGTGGCCACCCTGGCTGGTCTGCCGGCGTCGGTGCTCGACGATGTCGCCGAACAGCTGGAGCTCACCGCTGGTGCGCGCACCACCATTCGGACCCTGCGCCGCTTGGGTTTTCACTGCGGTGTGGTCTCCGGCGGGTTCCGTCAGGTGATCGAGCCGCTGGCGCATGAGCTGATGCTGGACTTCGTGGCCGCCAACGAACTGGAGATCGTCGACGGCACGCTCACCGGCCGGGTGATCGGGCAGGTCATCGACCGCGCGGGCAAGGCCAAGGCATTGCGTGATTTCGCGCAGGCGGTGGGTGTTCCGATGGAGCAGACCGTGGCTGTCGGTGACGGCGCCAACGACATCGACATGCTGGCCGCGGCCGGTCTCGGCGTGGCATTCAACGCCAAACCCGCCCTGCGCGAGGTGGCCGACACCTCGCTGAGCCATCCCTATCTGGACACCGTGCTGTTCATCCTCGGGATCACTCGCGCGGAGATCGAGGCGGCCGACGCCGTCGACGGCGTACTGCGCCGGGTCGAGATTCCGCCCGAATAGACGCGCCGAGATTCGGCGGGCGGACTGAGCGCCGTTACACCACCACGGCCGACGGGTCCGGGGTGGCCGACCCGGTCACGCTGCGCCAGGCCCGGCTCAGCAGCGTGACGGCCTCGGTCAGGTGCTCTTCGGGCAGGGTGAACGGAATCCGGACGAAACGCTCCAGGGTGCCGTCGACGCCGAACCGCGGGCCCGGCGGCAGTTCCACACCGAGCCGGGACGCCGAGGCGCACAACGCCGAACTGACCGGCGCCGGCAGCCTTACCCACAGCGACATCCCACCACCGCCGGGCAGCGGCCGCCACTCCGGCAGGTGTTCATCGAGCAGGCGCAGCAGTAGATCGCGGCGGGCCCGCAGGATGTCCCTGCGCTCGGGCAGCGTGTCAGCGGCCCGCTCGGTGAGAAGGTATGCGGCAGCGAGCTGTTCGATCACCGAGGTGCCCAGGTCGATGGACGGCCGGATCGCCCGGATGGTCGCCAGCGTGCTCGGTTCGGCCCGGATCCAGCCGATGCGCAGCCCGGCCCAGAACGATTTGGACAGCGAGCCGACCGTGATGACCAGATCGGTGCGTGACCGCATCGACGCGGCCAGTGGAGCCGGCACCGGTTCGTCGAGCCAGACGTCGGTCATGGTCTCGTCGATGATGGTGCGGGTCCGGGTCTCAGAAATGATGTCCGCCAACCGCTTTCGGTCGGCGGCTGGCATCGATAATCCGGTTGGGTTGTGGTTGTCGGGCACCAGGTAGGCCAGTGTCGGGGCAAGCTGGCGGACGGCGGCGTGCAGGGCGTCGAGTTCCCAGCCGTCCGGGGACAGCGCCACCGGCACCGGGCGGGCGCCCGCGGTCGAGATCGCGCCCAGGGCACCGTGATAGGTCGGCTGCTCGACGAGCACCCGGTCACCGGGCTGGGCGTAGGTGGTCAGGATCAGCGCAATGGCGTGCTGGGCGCCGTTGGTCACCATGATCTGATCGGGATCGGTGGGAAGCCCACGGGCGCAATACCGTTCGGCGATCGCCGAGCGCAGGGCCAGCACACCGCGCAGATCGTGGCCGGTCTGCTGCAGATAGCTGGCCGCCTGCTGGGTGGCCTCGTGAAAGGCCTCCTGCACGGCGCTGGCCGGAGCGGCCAGCGCTGCGACGGCGAGGTTCACGGTCGGCGCCGATTCGGCGGGGACGGCCACCGGGGCGTGCGGCAGGGCGACGGTGGCCCTGGCGCCGCGGCGGGCGTGCAGATAGGCGTGCGGCAGGGCGACGGTGGCCCTGGCGCCGCGGCGGGCGTGCAGATAGCCGGTGTCACGCAGGTCGGTGTAGGCCGCGGTGACCGTGGTGCGGGAGACCCGCAGCGCGTCGGCCAGGGCGCGCTCGCTGGGCAGCCGGGAGCCGACCGGCAGCCGGCCGTCGACGATCAGCATGCGCAGCCCGTCGCCGAGGGCCTGGTAGCTGGGCCCGCTGCGACTGGATGTGCGCCAATTGCCCAATTCGCGGGCCAAGAGGTCCGGATCGAGCGCCCGAGCGGCCATAGATGTCGTCATTTCAAGGCCAGTATTGGCTAACTGGCTATTGATTGGCAAGCCAGTCGCGCAGAACCATGGTGGACATGAGTACGTGGTTTTCGCGGGTGGCCGAGCGGTTGGCGGCCCTGATCGACCCGCACGCCGGACCGTGGAACGCCCCATCGCACGATTGGAATGACGTTGACGCCGACGTTCGCCGTCAACGCGCCGACCTCGACGCGATCCGGGTGCGGTTCGCCGATCATCGATGACGGCGACGATCCGCGCCGCGGCCCTGCTGATCGGACTGTGCTGCTACGGCTTCTCGATGGCGATGATGGTCCGTGCCGGTCTGGGCCTGGACCCGTGGGACGTCTTCCATCAGGGCCTGTCCCTGCACACGCCGATGACCATCGGGACGGCCTCGGCCGTGGTGGGTGTCGTCGTCCTGCTGGCCTGGATCCCGCTGCGCAACCGGCCCGGCATCGGGACGGTGGCCAACGTGATCGTCATCGCGATCACCGTCGACGCCGGTCTGGCGGTGTTGTCGGCACCGCAGTCCCTGCCGGCCCGGGTGGCCCTGATGCTCGGCGCGGTGCTGCTCAACGCCGTGGCCACCGTGCTGTACGTCGGGGCCGGTCTGGGGCCGGGCCCGCGGGACGGCCTGATGACGGGACTGGTTGTGCGGACCGGGCTTTCGGTGCGCCTGGTGCGCACGGGTATCGAGGCCACCGTGCTGAGCCTGGGCTGGCTGCTGGGCGGCAGCGTCGGGGTGGGCACGGTCATCTATGCGTTCGGCATCGGGCCGCTGGTGCAACTGGTGCTGCGGCTGGTTCCGCGGCGGCTGCTGGCGGTCAGCGGGTGGGCCGCGGTGGACTCAGCCCAGCGCGGCGTCGATGCGGCGGGGGTCGACAATGTCCTTGGTGACACCGTGGGCCGGGCCCATGATGGGGCCGCGAGGAGTCGGAGGGAGAAAGCCGCGGGATGACCGGTGCTGGCGTGCTGGACCGGCTGGCCGATGACGCCATCGCCCTCGCCAACGCGGCACCGCGCGCCATCCTGGGCATCGCCGGCAGCCCCGGAGCCGGGAAATCCACCCTCGTCGAGGAGCTGCTGACCAGGATCGAACACCGGCAGGGCGCGGGCTGGGTCGCGCATGTGCCGATGGACGGCTTTCACCTCGCCGACGCGCAACTGCGCCGGCTCGGGCGGCTGGACCGCAAGGGCGCACCGGACACCTTCGACGCGCTGGGATACGCCCATCTGCTCGAACGGGTTCGCACCGAGACCGAGTCCGAGGTCTACGCACCCGGCTTCGACCGGGTGCTCGAACAGCCGCTGGCCGCCGCACTGGTGGTGGAACCCTCGGCCCGGCTCGTGGTCACCGAGGGCAACTACCTCCTGCTCGAGCAGCCGGTGTGGGCGCGGCCCAGACGGGCCATGGACCGGGTCTGGTTCGTCACGGCCGATCAGACCGTGCGGACCAGCCGACTGGTGGCGCGCCACGTCGAGTTCGGCAAGAGCCCGCAGGCCGCGCGGGACTGGGTCGAGGGCGTCGACGAACGCAACGCGCAACTGGTGGCGCAGACCGCCGCCGTGGCCGACCGGGTGATCCTCAATGGCGCACACGGCTGGTCGATATCGGCGTGACTACGATGAGCGGGTGCCAGTCGACAGGGCAGACGCCGAGGTAGAAGACACCGATCCCGACCTGCTGATCGACTTCCGGAAGGTTTCGCTGCGCCGCGGCGGGCGCACCCTGGTCGGGCCGGTGACCTGGCAGGTCGAACTCGACGAACGCTGGGTGGTGATCGGACCCAACGGCGCCGGTAAGACCTCACTGCTGCGCATCTCCGCGGCCATGGAGCATCCGTCCTCGGGCACCGCCTATGTGCTCGGCGAGCGGCTCGGCCGCGTCGACATGTCGGAGCTGCGCCAGCGAGTCGGCCTGAGCAGCTCCGCGCTGTCCCAGCGGGTGCCCGACGACGAGGTGGTGCGCGATCTGGTGGTCTCGGCCGGCTACGCGGTGCTGGGTCGCTGGCGGGAGACCTACGAAGACGTCGACTACGCCCAGGCCGTGGACATGCTGGAAAGCGTTGGCGCCGAGCACCTGGTCGAGCGGACCTACGGCACCCTGTCCGAGGGGGAGCGCAAGCGGGTGCTGATCGCCCGGTCGCTGATGACCGACCCGGAACTGCTGCTGCTCGATGAGCCTGCGGCCGGCCTGGATCTGGGTGGGCGCGAGGAACTGGTGGCCCGGCTGGCCGATCTGGCCGCCGACCCGGACTCACCGGCCATGGTGCTGGTGACCCACCATGTCGAGGAGATCCCGCCCGGGTTCAGCCACTGCCTGATCCTGTCCGAGGGGCAGGTGGTGGCGGCCGGTCTGTTGCATGACACGCTGACCGCCGAGAACCTGTCGACGGCGTTCGGGCAATCCATCGCCCTGGACACCATCGACGGCCGGTACTTCGCGCGGCGGGTGCGCACCCGCGCGGCGCACAGGAGGCGTGCATGACCGACAAACCCGAACCGCTGCCGGTACGGCCGGCGGCGACGGTGATGCTGATCCAGGACACCCCGCAGGGCGGTGTCGAGGTCTTTCTCATGCGCCGCCACCGCGGCATGGAGTTCGCCGGCGGGGTCATGGTGTTCCCGGGCGGCGGCGTCGACGACCGCGACCGCAACTCTGACATCGCCTGGTACGGCCCGGGCCCGGACTGGTGGGCCGAACGGTTCGGTATCGAGGAGGACCTGGCCGAGGCGCTGGTGTGTGCGGCGGCGCGGGAGACCTTCGAGGAGTCCGGAGTGTTGTTCGCCGGACCGGCTGATGACCCCGACGGCATCGTCGCCGACGCCTCGATCTACCACCACGCCCGCGCTGCACTGGTGGACCGCAGCCTGTCGTTCTCCGATTTCCTGCGCGGGGAGCACCTCGTGCTGCGGGCCGACCTGCTGCGGCCGTGGGCGAACTGGGTGACCCCCGAAGAGGAGCGGACCCGCCGCTACGACACCTACTTCTTCGTCGGTGCCCTGCCGCAGGGTCAGCGGGCTGACGGGCAGAACACCGAATCCGACCACGCGGCGTGGACCAGCCCGCAGGCCGCGATCGAGGACTTCGCCGAGGGCCGCTCGTTCCTGCTGCCCCCGACCTGGACCCAGCTGGACTCGCTGGCCGGGCGCACCGTCGACGAGGTGCTGGCCCTGGAGCGCCAGATCGTGGTCGTTCAGCCGAATCTCGCTGTGCGCGAAGGTAACTGGGAGATCGAATTCTTCAACAGTGACCGCTACAACGCGGCACGCAACCGTCGGGCCCCCCAGGGCTACGGCGGGGAGTGAGCCGTGCACGAGTTCGTCAGCATCCACGTCGGTGAGCACTATCCCGGTGTCGGCGTGCTGCTGCTGGCCCGCACACCCACCAACGCGCTGACCCGGCAGGTCTACCGCGAGTTGGCCGCGGCTGCCGCCGAGGTGGCCGAGCGCGCCGACATCGCCACCGTCGTGCTCTACGGCGGCCATGAGATCTTCTCCGCCGGCGACGACGTCCCGGAACTGCGCACCCTCAACCGTGACGAGGCCGTCGCCGCCGACCGGGTCCGCCGGGCGGCCATCGACGCCGTCGCCGCCATCCCTAAGCCGACGGTGGCGGCGATCACCGGCTACGCGCTGGGCAGCGGGCTGAGTCTCGCGCTCGCCGCCGACTGGCGGGTCAGTGGCGACAACGTCAAGTTCGGCGCCACCGAGATCCTGGCCGGGCTGGTCCCTGGCGGCGGGGGATGTGAGCGGCTGGCCCGCGCGGTCGGCCCGGCCCGCGCCAAGGAGTTGGCGTTCAGCGGCCGGTTCGTGGACGCCAAGGAGGCCCTGGCGCTCGGCCTGGTCGACGAGATGGTGGCTCCGGATGACGTGTTCGAGGCCGCGGCGGCCTGGGCGGGCCGGTTCGTCGACGCCCCGCCAGCCGCCGTTGCGGGCGCCAAGGCCCTGATCGACGGCGGGCTGGATGCCGGTGAGCAGGCACAACGCTACGGTGAGGTCTTCGCCGCGGGCGCGGGCGGTTAGGCTGCCCTGCATGACGACGACTGACCCGGAGGCGTCCGCCCCGACGCCCGATGTCGCGGGCGACCCCGCTCCGGCCCCGAACCCGCACGCCACCGCGGAACAGGTCGAGGCGGCGCTCAAGGACAGCAAGCTGGCCCAGATCCTGTATCACGACTGGGAAGCCGAAACCTACGACGACAAGTGGTCCATCTCCTACGACAAGCGTTGCGTGGACTACGCCCGCGACCTCTTCGACGCCACCGTGCCGGCCGAGGAGCTTCGTGAGCTGCCCTACGACCGCGCCCTGGAACTGGGCTGCGGCAGCGGGTTCTTCCTGCTCAACCTGATCCAGGCCGGGGTGGCGCGCCGGGGGTCGGTCACCGACCTGTCGCCGGGCATGGTCAAGGTCGCCACCCGCAACGGCCAGAACCTGGGCCTGGACATCGACGGCCGGGTCGCCGACGCCGAGGGCATCCCCTATGAGGACAACACCTTCGACCTCGTCGTCGGGCATGCCGTGCTGCACCACATCCCCGATGTGGAGAAGTCGCTGCGCGAGGTGGTGCGGGTGCTCAAGCCGGGTGGCCGATTCGTCTTCGCCGGTGAGCCGACGACCGTGGGCAACACCTACGCCCGGTCGCTGTCGACGCTGACCTGGCGGGTCGCCACCAACGTCACCAAGCTGCCCGGGCTGGGCGACTGGCGCCGGCCGCAGGCCGAACTCGACGAGTCCTCGCGCGCGGCGGCCTTGGAGGCCGTCGTGGACCTGCACACCTTCGACCCCGCAGACCTCGAGCGGATGGCGCGCAACGCCGGTGCCCGCGAGGTGTCCACGGCCACCACCGAGTTCACCGCCGCGATGCTGGGCTGGCCGCTGCGCACCCTGGAGGCCGCCGTGCCGCCCGGGCGGCTGGGCTGGGGCTGGGCCAAGTTCGCGTTCAACAGCTGGATCACGCTGAGCTGGGTGGACGACAACGTGTGGCGGCGTGTGGTGCCCAAGGGCTGGTACTACAACGTGATGATCACCGGGGTCAAACCGTCCTGACCTTCACGGCCGCCGATGTCGCCTATCTGACCAGCGACGCCGGCCGTGCCGCCCTGCAGGAGGTCGCCGGCTACCCGCTGACCGACCGGGTCGCCGACGTCGCGGCCATCCGGCAGCGGTTCGGGGAGCGCACCACGGTCCTCATCGAAACCACCCTGTTGCGCCGCAAGGCCGCTGCCAAGTTGGCCGGGCTGGCCGATGTGTCGGGCTGGTTGTTCACCGACGAGGCGCTGCAGCAGGCCACCGCGGCGCCGGTGGCCGGCCACCGCGCCGCCCGGCTCGCCGGTGCCGCCGTGCACGACGCCACCTGCTCGGTGGGTACCGAACTGGCCGCGCTGCGCGCTACCGCATCGTTCGTGCTGGGCAGCGACCTCGACCCGGTCCGGCTGGCCATGGCCCACCACAACGTTCCCGATGTGCCGGTCTGCCGGGCCGACGCGCTGCGTCCGATCAGCCGCGACACCGTCGTGCTGATCGATCCCGCCCGGCGCAGCGGCGGACGGCGCCGATTCGACCCGCGGGCCTACACTCCGCCGCTCGACGAGGTCCTCGACGTCTACCGCGGCCGCGCGACAGTGGTGAAATGCGCACCCGGCATCGACTTCGAGGCGGTGCGCGACCTCGGCTTCGACGGCGAGATCGAGGTGACCTCGGCCGGCGGATCGGTGCGCGAGGCCTGCCTGTGGTCGGTACCGCTGGCCGTCGCCGGGATACGACGGCGCGCGTCGCTGCTCGACCGTGGCGAGCAGATCACCGACGCCGACCCCGATGACTGTCCCGCCGGGCCACCGGGCCGCTGGATCGTCGACCCCGATGGGGCGGTGGTGCGCGCCGGGCTGGTGCGCCACTACGGCGCCCGGCACGGGCTGTGGCAGCTGGACCCCGACATCGCCTACCTCACCGGTGATCGGCTACCCGCCGGAGTCCGTGGATTCGAGGTGCTCGACGAGCTACCGCTACGGGAAAAGATTCTGCGCCAAGCACTTTCGCAGCACGACTGCGGACCGCTGGAGATCCTGGTGCGCGGCGTCGACGTGGACCCCGACGCGTTGCGGCGCAAGCTGCGACCTGCCGGCGCGGTGCCGCTGTCGCTGGTGATCACCCGGATCGGGGCGGGGCCGTCGGAGCGCACCGTGGTCTTCCTGTGCCGAGCGTCGCGCGGGTACGCTGGCGGCGACGGCGCAGGGGCCGTTCCACAGCGCGAGGATTGATGCATGCGCATACCGAGTCTGGCCGCACTGCTGGCCGCCGGTGCTCTGCTGGGCACACCCACCATCGCCGTGTCACAGGCTCAGACTGACTGCGCCGCACTCGGCGGTGCGGTCGAGGCTGGCAACATCTGCCACATCACCACCAGCGCGCCCACCTACACGATGGATGTGCAGTTCCCGCTCGACTACCCCGACGAACAGGCCGTCACGGACTACCTGGCGCAGAACCGCGACGGCTTCGTCAACGTCGCCCAGCCCGGCTCCCGCAATCTGCCCTACGAGATGGACGTCACCGCACAGACCTTCGCCTCGGCGCAGACCCAGAGCGTGGTCCTCAAGCTGTTCCAGGACGTCGGCGGTGCGCATCCGACCACCTGGTACAAGGCGTTCACCTACAACGTCGGCCAGCGCAAGCCCGTCACGTTCGACACCCTGTTCGCCCCGGGTGTCAAACCGCTGGCGGTAATCTTCCCGATCGTGCAGCGCGAACTGGAACGCCAGACCGGGCTGACGGGCGTCATCTCCACCGGCGACGGCATGGACCCGACGCACTACCAGAACTTCGCGATCACCGACGACGCGGTGATCTTCTTCTTCGGCCAGGGTGAACTACTGCCGTCCGACGCCGGCGCCACCTCGGCGTCGGTGCCGCGAAATGCGTTGTCGCCGTTGGTGCTCTGAGACTCAGGACGGGTCGAAGCTGTACACCTGGCCAGCGCTGGTGGCCACCACCACCCGGCGGTCATGGCCGACCGAGATACCGACCGGGTAGCCGTCGGCCTCGGGCAGCGGGTAGTCCTTGAGCGTGCGGCCGTCGGCGAGGTCGAACACCAGCAGCGACAGGCCCGCGTTCGCGGTCGCGACCACGGTGTAGGCGACCTCGGGTCCGGCCTGACTCGAGGTGGCCAGCGGTGCGACGTCATCGCGGCGCCACTGCACCTCGGCGCGGTCACCGGCGTCCTTGATCGCGACGAGTCGGGTATCCGGGCCGCCGCCGGCCACGATCAACCCGTCCGGGCCGATCGACGGCGGTGTTTGCGGCTGGAAGTCAAGGCGCGCAGACCATTTCGCCTTGCCATCTGCGGTGTTCAGAGCCCAGAGTTGGCGGTCGCGGCCGGTGACGTACACGGTCTTGCCGTCGGCGGAGAGCACCGGCGCGGCGATCACCCCGGCGGTCACCGCGTCGCTGGTCCACTCCTTGGTGATCAGCGGGGTCTGGCCGGGGTGGTACTGCAGGCCCACCAGAGTCGACGCCTTGGCGCCGGGCTGCCAGACGTCGAGCACGATCATGTCGGTGGCCGACGAGAACGCCGGCGGCGCCGACACCGGGCACTGTGGCAGCGCCTGCGGGCAGTCGTCGAGGCCGCGGGTGGAGTCGGTGGGGTCCAGGCCTTCGACCAGATCCATCGGGGTTCCGGTGACCGTTCCGCGGTGGCTGTCGAATACCAGGACCTGACCGAGGTGGGTCACCACCAGCAGCTGGCCGCCACCGAGAAAGCGTGCGGTGGTGGGCATTCCGATCACGTTCTGGCGCCAGCGGACCCACTGTGTGGGCGGGTAGGACAGCATCATTCCGGGCTGTCCGATGTAGAGGTTGTCGAACTGGTCGAACAGCGGGCTGGTGAAGCCGCCGCCGAGCACCATCCGGGTGCACCAGCGCTGCCGGCCGTTCTTGTCGATCTCCCAGACCATCAGTGAGCAGCCGCCCGCGGTTTGCCCGTTGACCGCGAGGTAGCTGCCGGACCCCAGTGCGGCGCCCGCGTCCAGGGCGCCCTTGACCGAGCGGCTCCACCTCAGGGTCAGGTCCGGGGTGCCGGCGGTGGGGGTGTAGCTGGTATTGGCGGCATCGGCGTACTGGGCGGCCCAGCCCTGCGCTGAGGTGGCGTCCACCCAGGAATCGGTGGTGCCGCAGCCGGCGATGGTGCTCACCACCAGTGCCGCCGACGCCGACGCGAGCAATCGCCGCAGCACTCCACCCACCCTTTCATCACGCCATCGCGCCACTGGGACAGTACAGGCGAGGGTAACGCGTGCGGGGTAGGCGTTAGGCTCTCAGGCCATGACGACGATGTGGGGCGCGCCGATCCACAAGCGGTGGGCAGGCTCGCGGCTCAAGGACCCGCGCCAGGCGAAGTTCCTCACCATGGCGTCGCTGAAGTGGGTGATCGCCAACCGCGCCTATACGCCCTGGTACCTGGTTCGGTACTGGCGGCTGCTGAAGTTCAAGCTGCAGAACCCGCACATCATCACCCGGGGCATGGTGTTCCTCGGCAAGAACGTCGAGATCCACGCCACCCCGGAACTCGCGCAGCTCGAAATCGGCCGCTGGGTGCACATCGGCGACAAGAACACCATCCGGGCGCACGAAGGTTCGCTGCGCTTCGGTGACAAGGTCGTGCTGGGCCGCGACAACGTCATCAACTGCTACCTCGACATCGAGCTCGGCGATTCCGCGTTGATGGCCGACTGGTGCTACGTCTGCGACTTCGACCACAAGATGGACAACATCGAGATGCCCATCAAGGACCAGGGCATCATCAAGAGCCCGGTGCGCATCGGTCCGGACACCTGGATCGCCACTAAGGTGACGATCCTGCGGGGCACCACCATCGGCCGCGGCTGCGTGCTCGGTGCGCACGCCGTGGTCAAGGGCGATGTCCCGGACTTCTCGATCGCGGTCGGCTCACCGGCCAAGGTGGTCAAGAACCGCAAGCTGGCCTGGGAGACCTCGGCGGCGCAGCGGGCCGAGCTGGCGGCCGCGCTGGCCGATATCGAGCGCAAGAAGGCCAGCCACTAGCCGGTTGCGCGGCCCGCACGTCTCGGCTCAGCTGGGTTCGTGCAGCAGTGCGGTCGCGATGCGGGCGCCGAAGCCCTGTTGGTAGGCGAGCTGGACCAGCAGCATGCCCTGCGGTTCGGTGTAGCGGGCAAGCTGCAGTGGGCCGGCGTCGACGCCGGCGGCGTCGAGGTCGCCGACAAGACCCAGGACCGTGCTGCGCGCGTCGGGATCGTCACCGCAGGCGACCACTCCGGGCGGCATGCCCTGGACCGCCGTGTTGGCCGAGTGCAGCAGTTCGGCGAACGGTGCAATGGCCTTGACGACGCGCGCACCGGGCAGCGCGGCGGCGACCTGTTCGCCGGCGGAGGTGGTGGTGCCGATCTCGAGTCCGGTCATGTCGGGTTTGAGGGGGTTGGTGGTGTCCCAGACGATCTTGTCGACGAGGACGTCGGCGATGTCGGCAAGCGTCGGGAGCGTGACCGGCCAGGGGGTGGCGATGATGACCACGTCCGCGTGGGTGGCGGCTTCACGTGGTTTGCCGGTGCGGCAGCCACCTCCGATGATGCGGGCCGCTTCGGTGAGTTTGTCGTCGCTGCGGGCGAAGCTGACGACGATGTCGTGGCCATGGCGGGCAAGACGCTTACCGATTCCGGTACCCAGATTGCCGGCGCCGATGATGCCGATCTTCATGCTGCTCCTCTAGTCGGGGTCTTTGCGATCAGGACCACATCCCCTGCAACCGTGTATATCCGATCGCGCTGGGGCGGTGAGTCACCGCAGGTCGCAACCGGATTGGCGGAGTTGAGCGCACCAATGCCGGCGATGGGCCGGTTGCTCCCATGGCCTGATCTGTGGGGTGCGTGTCGTCGACGCCGCCGTGGTGGCGCCCACATACTGCCGGTATGGCCTCTGTCGTCATCGCCGTCGTCGGCGTTTTCTTCCTCGGGATGGGTCTCTACGGGCTGGCCGCACCGGCGAGCCTCATCAAGCCCTTCGGGGTGGTCCTGGACCGTCCGGTCGCGCGCGCCGAGGTGCGTGCGGTCTACGGCGGCTTCGGCGTCGCGATCGCCGGCGTCCTCGGCTACGCGTTTACGCATCCGGAGATCCGCGCCGGCATCGTGCTCACCGTCGCGGTGGCGCTCGCCGGGATGGCCTTCGGGCGGGTGGTCTCGGCCCTGTGCGGTGACCGAACGTCGTTCTACCCCAACTGGTTCTACTGTCTGGTCGAGGCGGCCGCCGCTGCGGCCCTGCTGCTGGCGATCGCCTAGGCGTCGTCGAGCTGGGCGAACACCTCGCGAGCGATGCGGAAGCTGTCCACCGCCGCAGGCATCCCGGCGTAGACGGCGACCTGAAGAAACACCTCGCGGATCTCCTCGCGGGTGACGCCGTTGTTCAGCGCGCCGCGGATGTGGGTGCGTAGTTCGTGGGGGCGGTTGAGTACCGCGATCATCGCCAGGTTCAGCATGCTGCGGGTCTTGAGCGCCAACTCCTCGCGGCCCCAGACCGCGCCCCAGCAGTACTCGGTGACCAGATCCTGCAGCGGAGCGCTGAACTCGTCGGCATCGGCCAAGGCCTTGGCCACGTACTCCTCGCCGAGGACCTGGCTCCGGATGCGACGGCCCTTGGCGTAGTTCTCAGACACCATGTCCCTGCCTTCAGTCGGATCGGCCCGGCAGCGCGTGCTCGACGATCGGCCGGCGCGGCTGGGGGATACGCTCGCGGCGCTTGGCCGCCAGATACACCTGAGCGGTCTCGGCGGCGACGGTGTGCCAGTCGAAATCCGAGGTGAGCCGCTCCCGGGCGGCCACGGCCCGCTGCTGGGCGGCCTGCGGATCGTCGAGCACGCTGCGGACGGCGGCAGCCAGCGCGGCGACGTCACGCGGCGGGCAGGACACCCCGGTCTGGCCGCTGATCACGGCCTCGCCCAACCCGCCGGCAGTCGAGGTCACCAGCGGGATGCCCGCCGCGGCCGCCTCGAGTGCGACGATGCCGAACGGCCGTTGACCCCGGCCTCGCCCAACCCGCCGGCAGTCGAGGTCACCAGCGGGATGCCCGCCGCGGCCGCCTCGAGTGCGACGATGCCGAACGGCTCGTAGTGGCTGGGCAGCACCGCGACATCCGCGCGGTGCAGCAGATGTAACAGTTCATCGTGGTCGACGCGGCCGACGAACTGAACAGCCTTGAGCACCTTGTGCTTTCGGGCCACCTCGATCAGCCACTCCTGCTGCGTGCCGTCACCGGCCACCGTGAGCGTGGTACCCGGATGGGTGCGGCGGATCCGCGGCAGCGCGGCAATGGCCTCGTGCACACCCTTCTCGTACTCCAGTCGGCCAAAGAACAACAGTTCAGCCGGACCGTCGTGACGGCGCCGGTGGGCGAACGGCCAACGGCTGGAATCGATTCCATTGCAGATGACACTGATCTCAGCCAGGCCGGGGCCGAACAGCTCGGAGATCTCGTCGGACATCGAGGCCGAGCAAGCGATCAGCGAGTCCGACTCGCGGACGAACCACGACTCGATGGCGTGCACCTGACGGCTGATCTTGCCCGACACCCAGCCCGAGTGACGGCCCGCCTCGGTGGCGTGCACCGTGGACACCATTGGCACATCGAAGAATTCGGCCAGCGCGATGGCCGGGTGGGCCACCAGCCAGTCATGGGCATGCACCACGTCGGGCTGCCAACCCTTGGCGTGCAGGGTCAGTCCGGCACGCACCATCGAGTGCCCCATCGCCAGCGTCCAGGCCATCAGATCGCGACCGAAGTCGAACTCGTGCGGGTCCTGGGCGGCGGCGATCACCCGCACCCCCTCATGGACCTCGTCGGTGGTCGGGTGGGTGTAGGGGTCGGTGCCGGTGGGCCGGCGCGAGAGCACCACCACCTCATGCCCGTCGGCGGCCAGGGCGGTAGCCAGGTGATGAACGTGACGCCCGAGGCCGCCGATCACCACCGGCGGGTACTCCCACGACACCATCAGGACCTTCATCGGGGGTCTCCCTGGCGCGAGCGTGCACCAACTGACCGGCCTATCGGCGTGTCGGCGTACCGACACGCACGCTCGCGGAGGTGGGTCATCGGGGCAGCCGCCTAGCGTCGAGCGCACCGAACAGACCGTCGGCGCGGTTCCAGCCCTGGGCCAGTCGTTCGGCAGCGTCACGGCGGCCCGAGGCCAGTGCGTCGGCGATCTCCCGGGTGGCGTGGGCATGCAGGTGCGCGCGGTAGCGCGCATAGTCGGCGGCCGAATCCTTGCTGACCATGAACGGCCAGTCGCTGGACACCGTCAGCAGCGTCTCGCGCAGGATCTGATCGGCGACGAAGTCACGGGTCGGCGCGGTGTCGGTCTGGGCCAGCGCCTTGTCGACCGTCGTCAGCGCGGTGTCGACCACCTCGGCGTTGAGCGCCACCAGGTCGGCCACCTTCTCACCGGCCCACACCTGCCAGTCCTTACCGGAACCCCAAGAGCTGGGCGGTAACTCGACGGGTGTGCCGACAAAGCCATGGGCCAGGGCGTCGCTGAGCGTGCCGACCCGCACGCCGGCCTCGGGCAGCGCGCGCAACAGCCGCTCCAGCCAGATCGGACCCTCGTACCACCAGTGCCCGAACAGTTCGGTGTCGAACGCCGCGACGACGTGCGCGGGGCGCCCGATGCGCTCGGACTCGGAGATGAGCCGCTGCCGGACGACCGAGACGAAATCGGCGACGTGGGTGTCGATCGCCCGGTCGGCCCGCACCGGGTCGTAGGGGGCCTTGTCTTCGGAGGTGACATTGCGCCCGGTGACCCGCGCGGGCTTGAGGCCGGTGATGTGGTCGTAGGTGTGGAAGTCGCGGTAGGCGGCGTGGCCCGGATAGCCCGATTTCGGCGACCACACCCGGTAGCTGACCTGCAGGTCGCGGCCGAAGGCCACCACGTCGGACTGCCCGACGGGCCGGCCGAGGGCGGTGTCGCCGTGCAGTGAGGGTCCGTCGACCATGAAGTGACCGACGCCGGCGGCGGCGTAGTCGTGTTCCATGCCGGGGGCGTAGGCGCATTCGGGGGCCCAGATGCCCGCCGGGGTGTGGGCGAACCGCTGCCGGGCGTCAGCCAGCCCCTCGCGTAGCGCGAATTCGCGCAGCCGGGGGTTGAGCAGCGGCTGGAACGGGTGGGCCAGCGGCCCGCCGAGCAGCTCGACCGTGCCGGCGTCGATGAGCTGACGCAGCAATGGGCTGGCGCCGTGACGCCACAGCGTGGTGAAGTCCTCCAGCGCGCGGCCGGCTTCCTCGTACTCGCGAATACCGAACTCGCGCAACGCTTCCGGCGTGGTGGCCGTCCCGTCGGCGGCACCGGTCGGGGTGTGCAGGTTGGCTGCTTCCAGGGCCCGCAGCTGCCAGTTGGCCAGCCACCGGTGCATCCCGTCGAGGCAGTACGGATCGTCGAGTTGGGCGGTGACCACCGGCGTCATGCCCAGAGTGATCAGACCGCGGCGATCCTCGGCGGCCAGTGTGCGCAGCACCCGCATCAGCGGCAGGTAAGCCGCCGACCACGACTGGTAGAGCCACTCCTCACCGACCGGCCAGCGCCCGTGATGGGCCAACCACGGCAGATGGGTGTGCAGGACGAGGGTGAACTGCCCGGGAACGGGCTCGGGCGGGGAGCTCGGCGGGCAGGAGCGCAGCGACCGGGGAATCGGCGAAGTCACGGGCGCACCGCGATTGCCACCAAGTCCAGGCTGTCGTCGATGTCTCGGTATCCCGGCGGGCAGGAGCGAAGCGACCCGGGGAGTGGTCCAGCGTCGAGCAGGTCGAAGTCCTCGCACTGCACCGCGGCCACGTCAGCCAGCAGGTCCGCGGGCCAGGGGGCGTCGGCCACCGCCCGGTCGATCTGGGCGCCGATGATCGACCCGCCGTGGCGGGCGTCCATCTCGACCAGTCGTGGGCCGTGAAAGACGCCACTCATCGACTGCATCCGGAAACCGCCGTCGGTGAGCAGTTCGGCCAGCTCAGCGGCGTTGAGTTCGCGGGTGTGGAACGGGTTGACCGGGGTATCCAGGCCGGGGGAGAAGGTGATGCGGTTCGGGGTCGACATCAGCAGCAGCCCACCCGGGCGCAGTACTCGTAAGCATTCCGTCACGAACTGTGGCTGATCCCACAAATGCTCGATGACCTGGAAGTTCACCACAACGTCAACCGAAGTATCCGGCAGCGGGAGCGAGGCCAGATTGGCCGCCACGACCTCCACCCGGGGGTAGCGGGCGCGAACATGGGCCACCGCGGCGGCGTCATAGTCCACCGCCACCACCCGGCGGGCCACATCGGCGATCAGATCGGCGCCGTAGCCCTCACCGCAACCGGCCTCGAGGACGTCTCTACCTGCACAAAGGCTACTCAGACGCCGATAGACCACCTCGTGCCGGCGGAACCAGTAGTTCTCTTCCGCCAGACCCGGGATGGTCCGCTCGCCGGTCAACGGCAAACCGCCGTCGCCTGCGTCCGTCACAGATGCGCTCATTGCAAGGCAGGCTAACCCGAACTCGGCGGATCGCGAACCGCTCGGGTACCGATGGGCTGCAAGAACACAAACTTCGCTCAGCTATGGTGTTCGTGCGAACCACTCAAAGTTACCGGCGAGTAACATGGTGTGAGTTGCGAAAGTGACCCAATGTCTTGCGTCCTTCTCGGCCGCAGGACGCCTGCCAGGAGGACGTAGGAAGACTCATGACGAACATCGTGGTCCTGATCAAACAGGTCCCAGACACCTGGTCCGAGCGCAAGCTGTCCGACGGTGACTACACCCTTGACCGTGACGCCGCCGACGCCGTGCTGGACGAAATCAACGAGCGCGCGGTTGAAGAAGCGCTGCTCATCAAGGAGAAGGAAGGCGACGCCGCCGGCACCGTGACCGTGCTGACCGCCGGTCCCGAGCGCGCCACCGAGGCCATCCGCAAGGCGCTGTCCATGGGTGCCGACAAGGCCGTGCACCTTCTCGATCCGGGCCTGCACGGCTCGGACATGGTGCAGACCGGCTGGGCCCTGGCCCGCGCGCTGGGCGCCATCGAGGGCACCGAGCTGGTCATCGCCGGTAACGAGGCCACCGACGGCACCGGCGGTGCGGTCCCGGCGATCATCGCCGAGTACCTGGGCTTGCCCCAGCTGACGCACCTGCGCAAGGTCTCCGTCGAGGGCGGCAAGATCACCGGCGAGCGTGAGACCGACGAGGGTGTGTTCACCGTCGAGGCGTCGCTGCCCGCCGTGATCAGCGTCAACGAGAAGATCAACGAGCCCCGTTTCCCCTCCTTCAAGGGCATCATGGCCGCCAAGAAGAAGGAAGTGACCACCCTGACGCTGGCCGAGATCGGCGTCGAGGCTGACGAGGTTGGTCTGGCCAATGCCGGCTCCTCGGTGCTGTCCTCGACCCCGAAGCCGCCGAAGACCGCGGGCGAGAAGATCACCGACGAGGGCGAGGGCGGCAAGAAGATCGCCGAGTACCTCGTGGCCCAGAAGATCATCTAGAACAGACCACCTAACGAGAACAAGAGGCGAACAACCGCTATGGCTGAAGTACTGGTGCTCGTCGAGCACTCCGAAGGTGCGGTGAAGAAAGTCACCGCCGAGCTCATCACCGCCGCCCGCGCTCTGGGCGAGCCGTCCGCCGTCGTGGTCGGTGCCCCCGGCACCGCCGCCCCGCTGGTCGACGACCTGAAGGCCGCCGGTGCGGCCAAGATCTACGTCGCCGAGTCGGCCGACGCGGAGAACTACCTGATCACCCCGTTCGTCGACGTGCTGGAGTCGCTGGTGGAGTCGGCCTCGCCGGCCGCCGTGCTGCTGGCTGCCAACGCTGACGGCAAGGAGATCGCGGGCCGGCTGGCTGCCCGGATCGGTTCGGGCGTGCTGTCCGACGTCGTCGAGGTCAAGGAGGGTGGCAAGGCCATCCACTCGATCTTCGGTGGCGCGTTCACCGTCGAGGCCCAGGTCACCGCCGAGGTGCCGGTCATCACCGTGCGTCCGGGTGCCGTCGAGGCCGCACCTGCCGCCGGTGCCGGCGAGCAGGTCAGCGTGGAGGTCCCGGCCCCGGCCGAGAACGCCACCAAGATCACCTCGCGCCAGCCCGCCGTCGCCGGCGACCGCCCCGAGCTCACCGAGGCCAGCGTCGTGGTCTCCGGTGGCCGTGGCGTCGGCAGCGCCGACAAGTTCACCGTCGTCGAGGAGCTCGCCGACTCGCTGGGCGGTGCCGTGGGCGCCTCCCGCGCGGCCGTCGATTCCGGCTACTACCCGGGCCAGTTCCAGGTGGGCCAGACCGGCAAGACCGTCTCGCCGCAGCTGTACATCGCGCTGGGCATCTCCGGGGCGATCCAGCACCGCGCCGGGATGCAGACGTCCAAGACGATCGTCGCCGTCAACAAGGACGAAGAGGCGCCGATCTTCGAGATCGCCGACTACGGCATCGTGGGTGACCTGTTCAACGTCACCCCGCAGCTGACCGAGGCCGTCAAGGCTCGCAAGGGCTGAGCAAGGCTTCACCAGAAAGCCCCGGACATCTCGGTGTCCGGGGCTTTCTGCTTCTATTCGTCATCCAGAGTGCACGAACACGTCACGCAGTCGTTGGTATCCCGCTGAACGCAGCGGCGACCGTGCAGGCATGAGCACTGCCTCTGTACTCATAGCCCCCGACCATGCCGAATCCGCCGCTCTGAGCGGCCCCCGCTACACGCTGCTGCTGACCACCGCGCCCGCGCTGGTCGAGGACGCCCAACGGCTGCGCTACCAGGTGTTCAGCACCGAGCCCGGGTTCACCCTGCCGGCCGGCGGTGACGAACACCCGTCCGGTCTCGATGCCGACCACTTCGACGAGTTCTGCGATCACCTGCTGGTCCGTGAGGACACCAGCGGCGAGATCGTCGGCTGCTACCGCATGCTGCCCCCGCCCGGTGCCATCGCCGCCGGAAGTCTCTACACCGCAACCGAATTCGATGTCACAGCCCTCGATGTGCTGCGGCCCTCGCTGGTGGAGATGGGGCGTGCGGTGGTGCGCGCCGATCACCGCAACGGCGCGGTGGTGCTGTTGATGTGGGGTGGCATCCTGGCCTACCTCGACCGCAGCGGCTACGACTATGTGACCGGCTGCGTCTCGGTGCCCACCCATGGTGATGGCGTCCCGGGCAGCCATCTGCGCGGGGTGCGTGACTTCGTGCTGCGCCGCCACGCCGCCGCCCCGGAACTGACCGTCCGGCCCTACCGGCCGGTGGTCATCGACGGCCGCCACCTCGACGACATCGACCCGCCCGCGCGGCCCACCATCCCACCCCTCATGCGGGGCTACCTGCGGCTGGGGGCCAAGGTGTGCGGCGAACCCGCACACGACCCCGACTTCGGTGTCGGCGACTTCCCGGCCCTGCTGGACAAACGTCAGGCCGACACCCGCTACCTGACCCGGCTGCGGTCGGTCTCGGCGGCCACCGAGATGGGGATGGCCTGATGAGCGCCGTCGAGCACGCCTGGCTGCCCAGGGCCAGCTGCGATGACAGCTGCGTGCGGGCCGGCAGCGGAACGCCGGGCGATCCCGTCCTGGCCACGCTGCGGCTGATCCGGCGCGTCACCGTCGCGGTGCTCATGCTGCCCGCACTGCCTCTGCTGGCGGTGCCACTGCCGGGCCGCTCACGGGTGCAGCGGCTGTACTGCCGGCTGTTCCTGCGCGGGCTCGGCGTGCGAATCACGATGTCCGGCGGCCCCATTCGAAACCTGAGCGGGGTGCTGGTGGTCAGCGGCCACGTATCCTGGGTGGACATCTTCGTCATCGGCTCGGTGCTGCCCGGCGCGTTCGTGGCCCGGGCAGACCTGATCGACTGGCCCGCCGTCGGCCTGGCCGCGCGCATCATGAAGATCATCCCGATCGACCGCTCCAGCTTGCGTCGCCTCCCGCACGTGGTGGCGATGGTGGCTGAACGGCTGCGGCGCGGTCAGACCGTCGTCGCCTTCCCCGAGGGCACCACCTGGTGCGGGCTGGCGTACGGGCCGTTCCGTCCGGCCATGTTCCAGGCCGCCGTCGACTCGGGTCGCCCGGTCCAGCCGTTGCGGCTGACCTACCACCACCGCGACGGTCAGCCCTCGACGCTGCCCGCGTTCATCGGTGACGACACGCTGTGGCAGACGCTGAGCCGCACCGCGCGGACCAAGCTCACCGTGGTCGACGTGGAGGTGGCCTCGCTGGAGCTGCCCGGCACCGATCGGCGGGAACTGGCGGCGCGCTGTGAGGTGGCCGTGCGGGGCCGCATCGTGACCGGCTACGAGCACACCCACGCGCTGGCCGGTTAGCCCCCAGGTTCGGCGGGGACGGGTGGGCGCTGGCCTGCCGGTATCCTGGACAGGCCATGAGCCCGACCGCGCCGGTCTACCTCGACCACGCCGCCACCACCCCGATGCACCCCGCTGCCATCGAGGCGATGACGGCTGCGCTGGCCACGGTGGGCAACGCGTCCTCGCTGCACACCTCCGGACGGGATGCGCGCCGCAGGATGGAGGAGTCCCGGGAGACCCTGGCCGCCCTGCTCGGCGCCCGCCCGTCGGAGATCATCGTCACCGCCGGCGGCACCGAGAGTGACAACCTGGCGGTCAAGGGCATCTACTGGGCCCGCCGCGACGCCGACCCCAAGCGCAGGCGCATCGTCACCACCGCGGTCGAACACCATGCGGTGCTCGATGCCGTCATCTGGCTGGCCGAGCATGAGGGCGCTGAGGTCACCTACCTGCCCACCGAACCCGACGGTTCGGTCACACCGGCCGCGCTGCGTGAGGCGCTCACCGAACACGACGACGTGGCCCTGGTCACGATCATGTGGGCCAACAACGAGGTCGGCACCATCATGCCGATCAGCGAACTGGCGGCGGTATCGGCCGAATTCGACGTCCCCATGCACAGCGACGCCGTGCAGGCCGTCGGCCAGCTGCCGGTCCGCTTCGGCGACACCGCGCTATCGGCCATGAGCATCACCGCCCATAAGTTCGGCGGACCCACCGGAGTCGGAGCGCTGTTCCTGCGCCGCGACGCCGCCTGCGTGCCGCTCCTGCACGGCGGTGGCCAGGAGCGCGACGTGCGTTCGGGCACACCGGATGTCGCCGGTGTGGTCGCGATGGCCGCCGCGGCCCGCATTGCCGTCGAATCCCTGGACGCCACCGCGGCACGACTGCGCGCACTGCAGCAGCGCCTGATCACCGGCGTGCTCGACACTATCGACGACACCCAGGTCAACGGTGCGCTCGGTGAGCGCCGGTTGCCCGGCAACACCCACTTCACGTTCCGCGGCTGCGAAGGTGACTCGCTGCTGATGTTGTTGGACGCCAACGGAATCGAATGCTCCACCGGTTCGGCCTGCACCGCCGGTGTCGCCCAGCCCTCACATGTGCTGCTGGCGATGGGTGCCGACGCCGACGTCTCCCGCGGCTCGCTGCGGTTGTCGTTGGGGCACACCAGCACCGAAGCCGACGTGGACGCCGCGCTGCGCGTGCTGCCCGCCGCCGTCGAGCGCGCCCGGCAGGCCGCGCTGGCCAGTTCGACGTTGAGTGGTCTGCGATGAGGGTGCTGGCCGCGATGAGCGGCGGTGTGGATTCGTCGGTGGCCGCCGCCCGGATGGTCGACGCCGGCCACGATGTGGTCGGTGTGCATCTGGCATTGTCCAGTGCCCCGGGCGCGCTGCGCACCGGCTCGCGCGGCTGCTGCTCGCGCGAGGACGCCGGTGATGCCCGCCGGGTGGCCGACGTCCTCGGAATACCGTTCTATGTCTGGGATTTCGCCGACCAGTTCAAGCAGGACGTGATCGACGACTTCGTCGACTCCTACGCCCGCGGTGAGACCCCCAACCCGTGCGTGCGGTGCAACGAGAAGATCAAGTTCTCCGCGCTGGCGGCCAGGGCGCTGGCACTGGGCTTCGATGCGGTGGCCACCGGCCACTACGCGCGGCTGGCCGACGGCCGGCTGCGTCGCGCCGTCGACGCCGACAAGGACCAGTCCTACGTGCTGGCCGTGCTGACCGCCACCCAGTTGCGGCACGCCCTTTTCCCGATCGGCGACACCCCCAAGCCGCAGATCCGCGAGGAAGCCGCCCAGCGCGGCCTGCCGGTGGCCAGCAAGCCCGACAGCCACGACATCTGCTTCATCCCCTCGGGTGACACCCGGGCGTTCCTCGGCGCCCGCATCGGGGTGCGCCGGGGCGCGGTGGTCGACGCCAGCGGCACGGTGCTCGCCGAGCATGACGGCGTGCACGGTTTCACCATCGGCCAGCGCAAGGGCCTCGGCATCGCCGGACCCGGCCCCGAGGGCACACCGCGCTACGTCACCGAGATCGATGCCGAGACCCAGACCGTGCGAGTGGGCGCGGCCGGCGATCTGCAGACCTGGGCCCTGACCGGCAAGCAACCGGTCTTCACCTCCGGTGCTGCCCCGCAGGGCCCGGTCGAGTGCGAGGTGCAGGTGCGCGCGCACGGCGGCATCGTGCCCGCGGTCGCCGAGCTGGTCGGCGAGCAGGTGCAGGTGACACTGCGCTCGCCGCTGCGCGGGGTGGCCGCCGGCCAGACCCTGGTGCTCTACCGGCCGGACCCGGCCGGTGACGAGGTCATCGGCAGCGCCACGATCGTCAACCGCCCGGAATCCGGCTGAGGATATTGGCCAGCACGATCTGCGGCACCGATTCGGGGAACGCGCAGAACGTCACCTCCACCAGCACCGTGCCCTTCAACCGGTAGTCCCGCCCGCAGTTGCCGGGCCGGATGCTCAGCGTCTGTGCGTCGCCGGTGACCGCACCGACCAGCAGTGCCCCGTACGAGCTGTCGGCGCAACGGGAGGCCGTCTCGGCGAGTGCGTCGAACACCCGCCGGGCGCGCGCGGGATCGCCGTAGGCGGCAGCGCCCTGCGAGATCAGCGCCGCCCGGGGCGGATTCTGAAAGCTGGTCTTGTGGAAGTCGTCGACGTCGGTGCCGAACACGGCCGTCTCGGCGAAGATGAACCGGCACTCGGCGGGCACCGAGGAGGCCAGATCCTCGATGTCGACGGGGACCTTGCCGTCCATGCTCGGGATGATCGTCAGGTCGGTGCCGCCGCCGGTGATCGACTGCATCTGGGCCTGGCTGAGCAGCACCGCGTCGACGTCGACCACGCCTGGCGGCTGATAGGGCGGCTCGGTCAGTGCCCGCAGCGGTGCCCCGGCGGTCCACTGGGTGCAGCCGGTGACCGCCACCGCCAGCACGGCGCAGCACAGTCCGGCCCGCAGCCTCATGGCCTCCACCGTAGGCCCCCGTGGGTGCCTCCGCGTGGGGTGTCCAATACGGTTGCCGGGTGAGTGTTTTCGCGGCGGCCACCGGTATCGGCTCCTGGCCCGGTTCGGCGCCGCGGGAAGCCGCCCAGATCGTGGTCGGCGAGCTGCACCGGCTGCCCCATCTCGTCGAGCTCCCGGCCCGCGGAGTGGGCGCCGATCTGATCGGGCGCGCCGGTGCTCTGCTGGTCGACATCGCCCTCGACACGGTGCCGCGCGGCTACCGGATCACCGCCCGGCCCGGTGCGGTGATGCGCCGGGCCGCCAGCCTGCTCGACGAGGACATCGACGCCCTCGAGGAGGCCTGGGAGAAGGCCGGTGGCGCGGTGGCCGGCCGCACCGTCAAGGTGCAGGCGCCCGGACCGATCACCCTGGCGGCGGGACTGGAGCTGTCCAACGGGCATCGCGCGATCACCGACCCCGGTGCCGTCCGTGATCTGGTGGCATCGCTGGCCGAAGGGGTGGCCGTGCACCGCGCCGAACTGGCCAGGCGGCTGGGCACGACGGTGGTCGTGCAGTACGACGAACCCACCCTGCCCGCGGCCCTGGCCGGCCGATTGGCCGGGGTGAGCACGCTTAATCCGGTGCATCCGGTGGACGAGGCGATTGCCGTCGAGCTGCTCGACGTGTGTGTGGCCGCCGCTGGTGCCGAGGTGATGGTCCACACCTGCGCCACTGATATTCCTTGGAAGGTGTTGCAGCGCAGCTCGATCCATGCCGTGGCCGTCGACACCTCGGTACTGGGCGATGCCGGCCTGGACGGCCTGGGGGAGTTCCTGGACTCCGGGCGCACCGCGGTGCTCGGGCTGTTGCCCTCCAGTGCGCCGCAGCACCGTCCGTCCGCGGAGGAAGTGGCCGCCGGTGCCGTGGCGATCACCGACCGAATCGGCTTCCCCCGTGCGGTGGTTCGCGACCGGGTCGGCATCAGCCCGTCCTGCGGGCTGGCCGGTGCCAGCGCCGGGTGGGCGCGTATCGCGGTCGAACTGGCGCAACGCGCCGCCGATGCCGTCGCCGACGACCCGGAAGCCATCTGATCGACTTCCGTACCGCAGCCCGCCGAACGTGTTAGAAGATAAGGCGTGTCTGCTTCCGCGGGGGTGAAGTGGTGGACCGGGGCCGCGGTCCTGGCTGTGCTGGTCGGCTCGGGGTGTTCGGCTCCGGCCGACGCCCCCGAGGCGACATCAGCGGTGAAGCTCGCCCCGTGGGGTCCCTGCGTGATGACCGAGTCCATGCCGGACTCCAACGGCGCCTATCCGGGCGTCGAATGTTCGACCCTCACAGTGCCTTTCGACTATGCACTCCCGGACGGTCCGGCCTTCACCATCCCGGTGATCCGGGTTCCGTCCAAGGCCGACAAACCCCGGCTGCTGGTGACCAACCCCGGCGGCCCCGGCATCAGCGGCTTCACCGATCTGCGGACCAACCGGGAGTACTTCGAGAAGTTCGCCGATACCTACACCGTGGTGTCCTTCGACCCGCGCGGTGTCGGCGGGTCCAAGCCCGCGATCACGTGCCTGGATGATGCGCAGCGCCAGGCGATCTTCAACCAGCCCAGCGTGCCGACCACTACCGCGCAGATCGACCGCGCCACCGAGCTGGCCGCCGGTATCCGCGACGCCTGCCAGCGCCAGTTCGGCGACGCCCTGGCCCACGTCGGCACCGCCAACGTCGCCCGCGACATGGACGAGATCCGCAAGGCGATGGGCTTCGACCAGATCAGCTATCTCGGCTATTCGTACGGAACGTTCCTTGGCGCCCTCTACGCCGATATGTTCCCGGGCAAGACCGACCGGATCGTGCTGGACTCGGTGATGGACCCGATGCTGAACTACCAGGAGGTCCGCCACGGCCAGGCCCAGGGGATGCAGCGCAGCGTCGCCGCGTTCGTCGACGACTGCCTGACCCGGCCGGACTGCCCACTCACCGGGCCCAGTGGCGCTGCGCTGCAACAGATCTCCGACCTGATCGGCGCCCTGGACCGTCAGCCCTACGCCGGTCCTGACGGTCGCGTGCTGTCAGGTGCCCGGATGCTGGCGCTGGTCGAATCCTCGCAGTACTTCCCGGATTCCGGGTGGCCCAGCCTGCGTGAGACGCTGCGCCACGCGGTCGACGGGCAGTGGGCGCCGGTGCTCGATGCCGCCTACTCGCCGGACCTGATGGTCAACCCGGCCGACTCTGAATACCTGTCGGTGGTGTGCATCGATTTCGCTGACCGGCGCGATCCGGAGAAGCCCAAACGGCTGGCCCCGGTGTGGGCGATGGAAACCCCGATCAGCGGCGGCAACCGGGCCTGGTCACTGGAGCCCTGCGAGATGTGGCCGGCACCGTCGGTGCGCGAGCCCGGTCCGGTCCGGGCGTCCGGTGCGGGGCCGGTGCTGATCCTCAACACCACCGGCGACCCCGCGACCCCGCTGTCGTGGGCGCAGTCCCTGCACAACCAGATCAAGGCGTCGACGCTCGTGGTGGCACCGGCCGAAGGGCATATCGCCAGCAGTCAGAACACCTGCGCGGAGGATGCCTTGATGGCCTTCCTCAAGCAGGGCACCCTGCCGCCGGGGCCGGTGTTCCGCTGCCCGCCGAACACCTAGCCGTCGAGCAACCGGACCAACCGCGGCGGTGCCTGCAGCCGGAACGAGGCGTCGATCAACTCGCCGACCTCGTCCCAGTCCACCTCGGCGGCCTCGAAGTCCAAGCCCAGCCAGCCGAACGGGCCCAGATAGGCGGGGAAGAAGAACCGGGGATCCTGCTGCAGCGCGGTGCGTTCGCTGTCGTCGACCTTGACCAGCAGGGCGTGCGGATAGCGGTGCATCGGCCCGCTCGGGTTCTTGCGGCTGCCGCCGTAGACGGCGAACATCTTCGGCGCGCAGAACGTCGGCCGGCCGTGCGAGATCTTCTCGATGGCCTCGGGAAAGCCCAGCGCGATGGCGCGGACCCGAGCCAGCGCCGGATCGTCGTTGTCGAACATGATCGGATGCCCCACACCCTCACCCTGCCACGTGACGAGGTTGTCGGGGCGGTCCACTAGCCTGCGAGGGTGGCCCCTGACGATCCGGAAACCGACCCGATCGACGCGTCCGTGCGGCGGCGCTGGCAGGAGCTTGCCGACGAGGTGCGCGAGCACCAGTTCCGCTACTACATCAAAGATGCGCCGATCATCTCCGACGCCGACTTCGACAAGCTCTTCAACGAACTCGTCGCCCTGGAAGACCGCTATCCCGAGCTCAAGGTGGCCGACTCGCCGACCCAGCTGGTCGGCGGCGCCGGGTTCGCCACGGAGTTCGCCGAAGCCCAGCACCTGGAGCGGATGCTCTCGCTGGACGACGTCTTCAACACCGACGAACTCGACGCCTGGTCGGCGCGGGTGGAAAGTGAACTCGGTCCCGATCCGCACTACCTGTGCGAGCTGAAGGTCGACGGCGTGGCCATCGCGCTGGTCTACCGCGACGGCAAGCTGGACCGCGCCGCCACCCGCGGTGACGGGCGAGTGGGGGAGGACGTCACCCTCAATGCCCGCACCATCGGTGATGTCCCCGAAACCCTCACGCCCTCAAGCGAATACCCGATCCCCGCGGTGCTCGAGGTCCGCGGTGAGGTGTTCTTCATGGTGGCCGACTTCGAGAATCTCAACGCCAGCCTGGTCGAGGAGGGCAAGCCCCCGTTCGCCAACCCGCGCAACAGCGCGGCAGGCTCACTGCGGCAGAAGAATCCGGCGGTCACCGCGCGACGCCCGCTGCGGATGATCTGCCACGGCATGGGCTACACCGACGGGTTCAACCCGGCCAGCCTGCATGACGCCTACTTCGCGATCAAGGCGTGGGGGCTGCCGGTGTCCGACCACACCACCCGGGTGGCCGGTCTGGCCGCGGTGCGCGACAAGATCGCCTACTGGGGTGAACGCCGGCATGAGATCGAGCACGAAATCGACGGTGTGGTGGTCAAAGTCGACGACTTCGCCCAGCAGCGGCGTCTCGGCGCCACCTCACGCGCGCCGCGCTGGGCGGTGGCCTACAAGTACCCGCCCGAAGAAGCGCAGACCACGCTGCTCGACATCCAGGTCAACGTCGGGCGCACTGGGCGGGTCACCCCGTTCGCCGTGATGACCCCGGTGCGCATCGCCGGCTCCACCGTCGGGATGGCGACCCTGCACAACGGGTCGGAGGTCAAACGCAAGGGCGTGCTGATCGGCGACACCGTCATGATCCGCAAGGCCGGCGACGTCATCCCCGAGGTGCTCGGGCCGGTGGTCGACCTGCGCGACGGCACCGAGCGCGAATTCGTGATGCCCACCCACTGCCCGGAGTGCGGCACCCCGCTGGCCCCCGCCAAGGAGGGTGACGTCGACATCCGCTGCCCGAACGCCCGGTCCTGTCCGGCGCAGCTTCGCGAGCGGGTGTTCCACCTCGCCGGTCGCGGCGGGCTGGATATCGAAGGCCTGGGCTACGAGGCGGCCACGGCCCTGCTCGACGCCAAGGTCATCGGCGACGAAGGCGACCTGTTCGCCCTGACCGCCGAGGACCTGCTCACCGCGGAGTTCTTCCGCACCAACAAGGGTGTGCTGTCGGCCAACGGTGCGCGCCTGCTGGCCAACCTGGAGCAGGCCAAGAACCGTCCGCTGTGGCGCATCCTGGTCGCGCTGTCGATCCGCCACGTCGGCCCCACCGCGGCGCGCGCGCTGGCCACCGCGCTGGGCAGCCTGGACGCGATCATGGCCGCCGACGAGGAACAGCTGGCCGACGTCGAAGGCGTGGGCCCGACCATCGCCGCCGCACTCACGGAATGGTTCGCCGTCGACTGGCATCGCGCGATCGTCGACAAGTGGCGCGCCGCCGGGGTGCGGATGGAAGACGAGCGCGACACCGGGATCGCCCCGACGCTGCAGGGCTTGTCGATCGTGGTCACCGGGTCGCTGGCCGGGTTCTCCCGCGACGAGGCCAAGGAGGCGATCATCACCCGCGGCGGCAAGGCCGCCGGTTCGGTGTCGAAGAAGACGTCGTTCGTGGTGGCCGGGGATGCGCCGGGCTCCAAGTACGACAAGGCCGTCGAACTCGGGGTGCCGATCCTGGATGAGGACGGTTTCCGGGCGCTGCTGGAAAGCGGCCCCGACCAATTCGCCGAAAGCCCGCCGGAGAGCCCGGAGTAGCTCAGCGCACGATGGTGGCCACGATCCCGGCGAGATAGCCCAGCCGGGCCACTTCCGACGGCCGGAACAACGGGCCGCCCGGGCGGCCGAGTACCACTGCGGTATGCGGCTGGCCCAGCGGGGCAGCGGCCAGTGTGGTGTCCATGTCCCGCCAGACCTGCGGCACCCAGTCGGCGGTCCCGTCGAGCGCTTCGGCGTGGGCCAGCGGCAGCCACGGCGCGCTCTGCGCCTGAGTCTCCGGCGAGCCCGGGCTGCCGACCACCCGCTCCAGCCCCGACTCGGTCAACCGGACCACGGTGCACCAGCCCACCCGCAGCACCCGGGGAGCCTCGTCGGCCAGCACCTGCAGTTTGGCGTCGCGGTCGTCGGCAGCGGCGATGTGATCGATGAGTTCCAGTTCGCGGTGTGCCTCGAGCAGCCCGGTGTGCGGCCGGATGGTGTCCACCCGAACCCCTTCGAGACGCTCGGCGGCGGTGATCACCATGTCCGGCATCGTGCCGGGCGGCAGCTCGACCACGAGGTCGTCGATGGCGTAGCCGGTGACGCGCTCGACGACGTCCAACGACAGGATGTCCGCACCGACCGAGCCCAGGGCAACCGCGAGGGACCCGAGGCTGCCGGGGCGGTCCTCGAGCTGAACCCGCAGTAGATACGAAGGCACGCGCACACTGTTTCACAGTCGTCCGATCGCGGCACTCCAGCCGAGCCGGGATAGAACTCCCGCGTTGTCGGTGCGTGCCGCCCCCGATGAGCCGACATGGACTCCGGGCTCCTCAGCCCGACGAGGATTCGACGATCATTCGCTGGTCGCCGGAAGCCACGGCGGCCAATCACACGAGTTGTCCTTCGCGGTGCGCTCGGACCGTGCCACCAGGACGGTTTCCACCGCCTTCGTGGCGAGGACAGTTGGGAGCATCGCTCATGTCGGACGTTCCGGTGGGGCGTCGGCCGTCAACCACGTCACGTGGCTGTCCAGGTGGTCTCGGGGTAGTCGGACGTTATTGGCAGCGAAGGCGGGGTCGGCATAGCCGATTGACATCCCACACAGAATCGCCAGTTCCTCGGGAATGCCAAGCTGTCGGCGAAGCACGCTGTCGTACAACGCAATCGAAACCTGAACGCAACTGTCGACACCCTGCTCGGTGAGGCTCAGTAGGAACGTCTGCAGGAACATGCCGACGCCGACTGCATCCAACGGGCCGCACTCGCGATGCATGCATACGATGCCACCGATCGGTGCACCGAAGAACTCCCAGTTGCGTCGTTGCGCCGCCCAGCGACCCTTCTGGTCGTCGCGGGCGATTCCCATGGCGCCATAGATCAGCGCTCCGCTCTCCCGGCGACGATCAGCGAACCGATCAGGTAGGCCGGCCGAGGCCAACGTCGGCGGATGGGCATCGACAGCGGTGAGCAGTGCGGCCGAGAGTTTCCGGAGCTGTTCACCGCCGACGAAGTAGACCTCCCAGGGCTGCGAATTGGAGTTCGACGGTGCCCGCATGGCAAGTTCGAGCGCGTCGTTCAGTACATGCCGCGGCACCTGCCGATCGGACAAGAATTGTCGTGTCGAATGCCGGCGCCTGACGACATCCTCAAGCGAGGTCATCGGGTATTTCTCCGGTCTGCTCGGCTCCTGGCTCATCGCGTCGCGAGCCAGTCGTTGAATTTGGTGTCGGCGATCACGGCACCGTGCCCGGTGACCAGGCTGTCGGCCCCCACCGGGAGACCGAAGTAGGTGGCGGCTGGGTCCACCATGACCGGCGTGTCGTCGTCTCGCGAGGCCAACAGGGTCCGCGCCAGTTGAGTGAAACTCATCTTCTCGGGTCCGCCGATGTCGATGATTCCGTTGGCAGGGGAGGCTTGCGCCGCGTCGGCGACTTCGGCGGCCACCTCGGCAGCGGCGATTGGTTGGATCCTGGCATCGGGGGCGTGGACGGCCCCTTCGAGGAGCAATGAGCCGACGATCATGTCGGCGAACTCGTGAAACTGGGTCGCCCGAACGATCGTGTAGGGCAACCCCGACCCGATGATGGTTCGCTCTTGAATGACCTTGGCGCGCATGTACCCGCTCTCCGGTAGCCCATCGACACCCACGATCGACAGCGCCACATAGTGACCGACTCCGGCGGCTCTCGCGGCGGCAACCAGGTTGGCTGATGCGGCGGTGAAGAACGCCAGTACCGGTTGATCCTCCAAGGACGGCGAGTTGGTGACGTCGACCAGGACCTCGGCCCCGTCGAGCGCGTCAGCCAAGCCGTCCCCGGTGAGGACGTCGGCACCCGTGCTGCGGGCGGCGCCCACGACATCGTGCCCGGCGGCTCGCAGGATGGCGACAACCTTGGTGCCGATGAGTCCGGTTGCTCCGACGACGGTGATCTTCATTGGACAAATGCCTTTCGTAGTGTGTGGATGGCAATTTCGATCGCCGCCGTGGTGGCGGCTGTGTCGCGAACCGGGTTGAGCATCATGAAGTCGTGGATGATCCCGTTGACCCGCAGGCTGGTGGTGCGCACACCGGCGGCGGTCAACTTGCGGGCGTAGGCCTCACCTTCGTCGCGCAATACGTCGTTCTCATCGACGATCACCAATGCCGTGGGCAGTCCTCGTAGTTCGTCGATGCTCGCCCGCAGGGGTGAGGCGGTGATCTCGGCACGTAGGGGGACTTCGGGCAGGTAGCAGTCCCAAAACCACGCCATCGCCTTGGCCGTCAGGAATGGGCCGTTGGCAAACTCTGCGTAACTGGCGGTGTCTTGAGCGGCATCGGTGACGGGGTAGTACATCGACTGCTGGATGAACCTGACATCGCCGCGTTGCTGGGCCATGATCGCGACGGCCGCCGTCATGCCTCCGCCGACCGAATCACCGGCGACGGCCATCCGGGTTGCGTCCAAACCAGCCCCGGCTCCGTGGTGCGTGATCCACTGGGCGGTGGCATAGGCCTGTTCGATGGCCACTGGGTACTGCGCCTCCGGCGAGCGGTCGTACTCGACGAAAGCAACCGCCGCCTCGGCGCCGACGGCCAGTTCACGGACAAGTCGGTCGTGGGTGGCGGCGTTCCCGAGCACCCACCCACCGCCATGGATGTAGAGCACTACCGGCAGCGGGCCCGCTACCCCGGGCGGGGTCAGGATGCGCACTGCCACGTCGCCGTGATCGCATGGCACAGTAACCCAGCGTTCGTCGATGTCGAGCTTGGCGACGGGTGCGGCTTGCACGTCGTCGAGTACCGTTCGGGCTCCAGCGGGGCCCAGCTCGTAAAGAAATGGCGGGTTGGCGGTGGCATCGGCGAACCGCTGGGCCGCCGGTTCGAGAATGTGCTCTGACATGAGCTCATCCTGTCGGCGCGGGCTGCCGCAGGGACCCCGGAAAACCCGTAGTTGGTTTCGCCGCAACGGCGGCGGGCCCGGCCCTGGTTGGCAGCGGCGGTAGATTTCACGGCAAGAGAACCGGTCAGAACAAGGGCGGCAATGACACCCGGTCACCGAGCAGGTGCTCTGCAGGGTCGAGGAACCGAGCGCCGGGCTCTCGACCAGCTGCTGGTGGCAGTGCGCGCGGGCCGAGGCCAAAGTCTGGTGCTGGAAGGTTCAGCTGGTATCGGAAAGACCGCACTTCTGGGCGATCTGATTGCGACGGCTGGCGATTTCACCGTTCTGCGTGCTGGTGGCGTCGAAGCAGACATTGAACTGGCCTACGCGGGCTTGCAACAGCTTTGTGCTCCCGTGCTGAAGCACCGTCACCAGCTGCCAGAACCCCAGCATGCGGCCCTGGAGCAGGCCTGCGGCCTGCGTGA
Organism: Mycobacterium sp. M26; assembly: GCF_001494595.1. GTDB lineage: Bacteria > Actinomycetota > Actinomycetes > Mycobacteriales > Mycobacteriaceae > Mycobacterium. The sequence continues at coordinate 3,283,654 of NZ_LN929908.1, read as the reverse complement.
ATCCGCGACGGCTCCGGACCGGTTCCTGGTAGGTCTGGCCGTCCTGGGGTTGCTGGCGGTCGCCGCCGATGACAAGCCGCTGCTCTGTGTCGTCGACGATGTGCACTGGCTCGACCATGCCTCGGCGCAAACCTTGTTCTTCGTCGCCCGCCGGCTGCTGGCTGAGCGGATCGGGCTGGTGTTCGCTCTGCGACAGCAGGTGCAGGGCTCGGCAGGTCTGCCGTTGTTGGAGGTCGGTCCACTGGCCGACCACGATGCGCGCGCACTGCTTGAATCGGCGTTTCCCGGTCGGCTCGATGGTGCGATCTGCGAGCGCATCCTCGCCGAGGCGACCGGCAATCCGCTGGCGCTGTTGCAGCTGACGCGAGATGTCGATGCCGTCGGGCTGGCCGGCGGCTATCACACACCTGACGCGCATCCGGTCGATGACGAGATCGAAGGCCGGTATCGGTCGGCGATTGCGATGCTGTCAAGTGAGACACGGATGGCGCTGCTCGCCGCCGCCGCAGAACCGCTGGGTGACCCGACGCTGCTGACGAGCGCGCTGACTCAGCTGGGGCTCAATGCCGCTTGCCTGGCGCCGGCGGAGGCCGCCGGGCTGGTCACCCTCGGTGCTCGTGTCCAATTCGCCCATCCGATGGTTCGAGCCGCGGTCTATCGGGCGGCGGCGCTCGACCAACGCCGGTCAGCCCATCGCGCGCTGGCCGAGGCGACCGACGGACGTTTGGACCCCGACCGGCGCGCCTGGCACCGTGCCGCGGCTGCTGATGGGCCCGACGAGGCGATCGCCACCGACCTGGAACACGCTGCGGTGAGGGCCAGTGCCCAGGGCGGTATCGCCGCCGCAGCGGCATTTCAGACCCGGGCAACGGAGCTGACGCCGGACCCGGCGCGTCGGGCCGCCAGGGCGCTCGATGCCGCCGAAACGCACCGTGAGCTGGCCTCTTTCGAGCAGGCGTTGCGGCTGGTCGCCATCGCTGAGCTGGGCCCACTCTCGACGCTGGGACACTGCCGAGCCGCCTTGCTGCGTAATCGGCTGGCGCTCGCCGCGGCGCGCTCTGGCCGTGTGCCGCGTCCACTGATTGTCATCGCTGCCGAGTTAGCCTCTACCGCAAAGGAATTGGTTCCCTTCGACTCATCGCTGGCCGCGGCAACCTACCTCGACGCACTGAGCGTCGCCATGTATGCCGGGCGCTACGACGTCGAGGGCGTCACCGCGCAGATTGCTGCGGCGGCGTTGACGGCGTTTCCCGACGACATGGTCCGCCAGCCGGTACACCAGGTAACCCGGGCGCTGGCTCTGCGGCTCGCAGCGGGGGCCGAAGCGGCCATGCCAGCGATGCTCGATGCGATCGATACCGTCACCCGGGCCGTCACTCAGCAAGACAATGACGATCCTGGCTGGTTGTGGCGGGCGTTCCCGATTGTGCATGAGTCGCTGATCCACGAAACATGGGATGACCACAGCTGGGCAGATATCGCCGCACACGCGGTTCGCACCGCAACCGACACCGCCGCGTTGGCGCTGCTACCGACTGCACTGGCGTCACGGGCCGGTGCTCACCTGGAAGCCGGGGAGTTCACGTCGGCCCGGATCTGTATCGCCGAGGCCGGTGATATCACTGCGGCGACCGGATACGCGCCGGTCACCTATCACGGGATCGGGTTGGCCGCCTGGAGCGGTGCGGAACGCGATTTCACCACGCTGGTGTCGTCAGCGATGCAGGAGGCGGCCAGCCGGGGCGAGGGACGGCTCATGGGGCTGGTCCACTACCTGTCAGCGGTACTCAACAACGGGTTCGGTCGCTACCCGATTGCGCTGGGCCATGCCCGGGAGTGCGCCGAGTTCGACGACTTGGGCTTCGGCGGGGGCGTCTTGCCAGAACTGATCGAAGCGGCCGTGCGTGTCGGAGACCGCGAGGGCGCCGCCGAGGCGCTCACACGGCTGCAGAAACGCATACCGGCCAGTGCAGCCGACGGCGCACTGGGGCTGCTCGCACGGTGCCGTGCCTTGCTGGCCGATGACGGTGAAGCGCCGGAGCTCTATCGAGAAGCCATTGAGCGTCTGGCCGGTACCCGATTAAGAGTCCACGCGGCCAGGGCGAGCCTGCTCTACGGAGAGTGGTTGCGACGACGCCGCAAACCCGCGCTGGCCCGGGAACCGCTGCGCAGCGCCTACACGCAGCTGCGTGAGATCGGCGCGCATGCCTTCGCTGAGCGTGCCCGCCGCGAGCTACTGGCAGCCGGACAGAAGATCAATGTGCCCTCACGCTCAGCCGATAGCGGCCTGAGTCCGCAGGAACTGCATATCGCACAACTTGCCGGGGAGGGCCTGACCAATCAGGAGATTGCAGCACAGCTATTCGTCAGCGCCCACACTGTTGAGTGGCACCTGCGGAAAGTGTTCGCCAAACTACAGATTCGGTCCCGGCGCGAACTTCGCAGGAAGCCCTGGATCCCGGTGGCAAGCGATCAGCCGACGAACTGATCTGCGCTGCGAAGCCAGTGATCGAAAGGGAGCCGTCCGCACAGCGTCCCGTCTGCACTGCCGCGCAACTCGAGCACCTCCGTGCCCGGTCCGGCTCCGGGGCGAACTAGGCTTGTCCACCGTGTCCCAGATCTCCCGTGACGAGGTAGCCCGGCTGGCAAAGCTGGCCCGGCTCGCCCTGACCGACCACGAAGTCGACAATTTCGCCGGCCAGCTCGACGCCATTCTGGGGTACGTCAGCCAGATTCAGGCCGTCGACGTCACCGACGTCTCGCCGACCGGCAACCCGCTGAAATCGGTCAACGTGACCCGCCCTGACGTGGTCGAAGAGTGCCTGACCCAGGATGAAGCCCTGGCCGAGGCGCCGGCCGCCGCCGAAGGGCGCTTCGCGGTGCCGCAGATCCTGGGGGAGGCGGAGTAATGAGCGACGTGATCCGGCTCGATGCCGCCACCCTCGGCGAGAAGATCGCCGCCAAGGAACTGTCCTCGGTCGAGGTCACCCAGGCCTGCCTGGACCAGATCGCCGCCACCGATGAGCGTTTCAACGCGTTCCTGCACGTCGCCGCCGACCAGGCGCTGGCCACCGCGGCGCGCATCGACGCGGCCGTGGCCGCCGGTGAGCAGCTGCCCTCGCCGCTGGCCGGGGTGCCGCTGGCACTCAAGGACGTGTTCACCACCACCGACATGCCGACCACCTGCGGCTCGAAGATCCTCGAGGGCTGGGTGTCGCCGTACGACGCGACCGTCACCGCCCGGGTGCGGGCTGCCGGTATCCCGATCCTCGGCAAGACGAACATGGACGAGTTCGCGATGGGCAGCTCCACCGAGAACTCCGCCTACGGCCCGACCCGCAACCCGTGGGACGTCGAGCGGGTGCCCGGCGGCTCCGGCGGTGGCAGCGCCGCCGCGCTGGCCGCCTACCAGGCGCCGCTGGCGCTGGGCTCCGACACCGGCGGCTCGATCCGCCAGCCGGCCGCGCTGACCGCGACGGTCGGCGTCAAACCCACCTACGGCACCGTGTCCCGCTACGGCCTGGTGGCCTGCGCGTCGTCGCTGGACCAGGGCGGCCCGTGCGCCCGCACCGTGCTGGACACCGCGCTGCTGCACGCGGTGATCGCCGGCCACGATCCCCGGGATTCCACCTCGGTGGAGGCCGAGGTTCCCGACGTCGTCGGCGCGGCGCGTGCCGGTGCCGCCGGTGACCTGTCCGGGGTGAAGATCGGTGTGGTCAAGCAGCTGCGCAGCGGTGAGGGTTATCAGCCCGGTGTGCTCGCCTCGTTCAACGCCGCCGTCGATCAGCTGGCCGCTCTGGGAGCAGAGATCACCGAGGTCGACTGTCCGCACCTGGACTACTCGCTGTCGGCGTACTACCTGATCCTGCCGTCGGAGGTGTCGAGCAACCTGGCCCGCTTCGACGCCATGCGCTACGGCCTGCGGGTCGGCGACGACGGCACCCACAGCGCCGAAGAGGTGATGGCGCTGACCCGCGCCGCCGGCTTCGGCCCGGAAGTAAAGCGCCGCATCATGATTGGCACCTACGCGCTGTCGGCCGGCTACTACGACGCCTACTACAACCAGGCGCAGAAGGTTCGCACCCTGATCGCCAACGATCTGGACAACGCCTACCAAATGGTCGACGTGCTGGTGTCCCCGGCCACCCCGACCACGGCGTTCCGGCTCGGTGAGAAGGTCGACGATCCGCTGGCGATGTATCTGTTCGACCTCTGCACGCTGCCGCTGAACCTGGCCGGGCACTGCGGAATGTCGGTGCCCTCGGGGCTGTCGCCGGACGACAATCTGCCGGTCGGCCTGCAGATCATGGCGCCCGCACTGGCCGATGACCGGCTCTACCGGGTGGGCGCGGCCTACGAGGCCGCCCGCGGGGCGTTGCCGTCGGCGTTGTAGATGCGCTGCCTCAGAACGTGCCAGCGGGCAAGATAGGTCCCATGCGTATCGGAGTTCTCACCGGTGGTGGCGACTGTCCTGGCCTCAATGCCGTCATCCGTGCGGTCGTGCGGACCTGCGATGCCCGCTACGGCTCGTCGGTGGTCGGCTTCCTCGACGGCTGGCGGGGCCTGCTGGAGGACCGGCGCATCCAGTTGCACAACGACGATCGCAACAACCGGCTGCTGGCCAAGGGCGGCACCATGCTCGGTACCGCGCGCACCAATCCCGACAAGCTGCGCGCCGGGCTCGATGACATCAAGCAGACGTTGGAGGACAACGGGATCGACGTGCTGATCCCGATCGGTGGCGAGGGCACGCTGACCGCCGCGCACTGGCTGTCCGAGGAGGGCGTGCCGGTGGTTGGAGTGCCCAAGACGATCGACAACGACATCGACTGCACCGACGTCACCTTCGGCCACGACACCGCCCTACAGATCGCCACCGACGCCATCGACCGGCTGCACAGCACCGCCGAGTCGCATCAGCGCGTGATGCTCGTCGAGGTGATGGGCCGGCACGCCGGCTGGATCGCGCTGAACGCCGGGCTGGCCTCCGGGGCGCACATGACGTTGATCCCCGAGCAGCCCTTCGATGTCGAAGAGGTGTGTCGGCTGGTCAAGAAGCGCTTCCAGCGCGGCGAGTCCAGCTTCATCATCGTGGTCGCCGAGGGCGCCAAACCCGCCGAGGGCACCATGGCGCTGCGCTCCGGCGGGGTCGACGAGTTCGGCCACGAACGGTTCACCGGGGTGGCCCAGCAGCTGGCCATCGAGGTGGAGAAGCGGATCAAGAAGGAAGTTCGCGTCACCGTGCTCGGCCACGTCCAGCGCGGCGGCACGCCGACCGCCTACGACCGGGTGCTGGCCACCCGGTTCGGGGTGAACGCCGCCGACGCCGCGCACGCCGGTGAGTACGGGATGATGGTCTCGCTGCAGGGCAATGACATCGGTCGGGTGCCGTTGGCCGACGCGGTGCGCCAGCTCAAGCTGGTACCCCAGACCCGCTACGACGACGCCGCCGCCTTCTTCGGCTAGAGCGCTGGTGGGATCTCGCCGAACGTGCGACCACTGCGAGAAATCGCCCGAAAAGTCGCTGTGGGTTCACACTCGGCGACGGGAGAACCGGCCCCACTAGGATCGATGCCATGACGATCACTGCGAATGCCGAACTGATGGACTACGACGAGGTCGTGGCCCGGTTCGACCCGGTGCTCGGTCTGGAGGTGCACGTCGAGCTGTCGACGGCCACCAAGATGTTCTGCCCCTGCGCCACTACGTTCGGCGCCGAGCCGAACACCCAGGTCTGCCCCGTGTGCCTGGGCCTGCCCGGGGCGCTGCCGGTGCTCAACTCCGCCGCCGTCGAGTCGGCCATCCGGATCGGGCTGGCGCTGAACTGCAGCATCGCCCCGTGGTGCCGGTTCGCCCGGAAGAACTACTTCTACCCGGACCAGCCGAAGAACTACCAGATCTCCCAGTACGACGAGCCGATCGCCTTGAACGGCTACCTCGACGTGCCGCTGGATGACGGCAGCACCTTCCGGGTCGAGATCGAGCGGGCCCACATGGAGGAGGACACCGGCAAGCTCACCCACGTCGGCAGCGACACCGGCCGCATTCACGGCGCCACCACCTCGCTGCTGGACGTCAACCGGGCCGGCGTGCCGCTGATCGAGATCGTCACCAAGCCGATCGAGGGTGCCGGGGACCGCGCGCCGGAGGTGGCGCGCGCCTACGTGACCGCGTTGCGCGACCTGCTCCGCGCGCTGGATGTCTCCGACGTCCGGATGGACCAGGGCTCGCTGCGCTGTGACGCCAACGTCTCGCTGCGGCCGATCGGTCAGGCCGAGTTCGGCACCCGCACCGAGACCAAGAACGTCAACTCGCTCAAGAGCGTCGAGGTCGCCGTCCGCTACGAAATGCGCCGTCAGGCAGCGATTCTCGCGGAGGGCGGCAAGATCCACCAGGAGACCCGGCACTTCCACGAGGACGGGTACACCTCGCCCGGCCGGGACAAGGAAACCGCCGAGGACTACCGGTACTTCCCGGAGCCCGACCTCGAACCGGTGGCCCCCAGCGACGAGCTGGTGGAGCGGTTGCGCGCCACCATCCCGGAGCTTCCGTGGTTGTCGCGCAAGCGGATTCAGCAGGAGTGGGGTGTCTCCGACGAGGTGATGCGCGACCTGGTGAACGCCGGCGCGGTGGACCTGGTCGCCGAGACGGTCGCTCACGGTGCGCCCAGCGAGGCCGCCCGCGCCTGGTGGGGAAACTTCCTGGTGCAGAAGGCCAATGAGGCTGGGGTGGAACTCGACGCGCTGGGGATCACCCCGGCTCAGGTGGCCAAGGTGGTGGCTCTGGTCGACGATGGCAAGCTGTCGAACAAGCTGGCCCGTCAGGTGGTCGAGGGTGTGCTGGCCGGGGAAGGTGAGCCCGAGCAGGTGATGGCCGACCGCGGGCTGGCGCTGGTGCGCGACGATTCCCTGATCCAGGCGGCCGTCGACGAGGCGCTGGCGGCCAACCCCGACGTCGCCGAGAAGATCCGCGGCGGCAAGGTGCAGGCGGCGGGCGCGATCGTCGGTGCTGTCATGAAGGCCACCAAGGGCCAGGCGGACGCGGCGCGGGTGCGCGAGTTGGTCATGGCCGCGTGCGGCCAGGCAGGTTAGGTCGGGCTAGGCGCTGAGCCGGCTCCGGCTGATCCACCAGCGCTCGTGAAGTCGCCGACATCGATCGGCCGACAGCGGATCGGGCCAGTCGTGCCGGTCGAGTACCTCGGCTGCGCCGTGGAAGTCGTGGTCGCGGAGCTGATCGGTCATGACCACGACGGTCGCCAGCCCGGCTGAGCGCGCGGTGTGAAAACCCGTCATCGAGTGTTCGAAGGTCAGTACGTTGGCGGCACCGACGCCCAGCTCGGACAGCACCCGCTGGTAAGCCTCGGGATCGGGTTTGGGCGCCAGCACGTCATCGCCGGTGATGAGAACCTCGACGACACCGTCGCCGATCAGCTCACGCACGAGCGGTTCGATGCGGCCACGGCGGCCCTCGGCGGTGACGGCGATCCGGATGTCGGCGCAGTGCAGGCTCCAGATCAGATCGCGGAACATGTGGGCGTCGCGTTCGGTCGCGCCCACCGGCGCGTCGAAGTCGAAGATGACGGCCTCGAGGACGGGCACGTCGGCGTGCGCGCAGCGCGCGCGATCCCACCAGAAGGATCGACTCCGGGGGAGAGTGTCCAGAGTTGCGACCACGAGCGCAGTATGGCCCCGCCGAACCGGCCAGGGCATCCCCCGATCAGGGGATGCCGAGGGTGGGTGGTGTCCCCCGAATCACCGGGTGCGGCGATGGGCGTGGGTCGAACCGGACGGCGGAATCGACTGTGGCGGTGCAGGTTTCCAGAATCGACAGGTGTCGAGTCCGCGGGGGAGTTGGAGCGACGCGCGGGGGAGGTTGGTTTCCAGAATCGACAGGTGTCGAGTCCGCGGGGGAGTTGGAGCGACGCGCGGGGGAGGTTTAGTCCAAATTGCGGTGACGACGGTGGTGCCCGCCGCTACGGTGATCCCATGACGGTGCGGGTGGTGCTCGTCGACGACCACGAGATGGTTATCGAGGGCCTCAAGGCGATGCTCGCGCCGTTCGCCGAACGGGTCGAGGTGGTCGGCGAGGCGGTCGGCGCCGAGAAGGCGATGCCGGTGATCGCCGAACTGCATCCCGACATCGTGCTGTGCGATGTCCGCATGCAGGGGGCCAGTGGTTTGGACCTGTGCCGCGAGATCCGCCAGCGCGATCCCGGCCAGAAGGTGATCCTGCTGTCGGTCTACGACGACGAGCAGTACCTGTTCCAGGCCATGCGGGTGGGTGCCTCCGGGTATCTGCTCAAGGGCATCAGCAGCGACGAACTGGTCCGCCAGCTCGAAGGGGTGCAGGCCGGGTCGACGGCGATCGACGCCGGGCTGGCCGCGCGCGCGGCCGAGACGGCCGCCCGGCTGCAGAGCGACCAGTTCTGGCCCGGCGCCCGGCACGGCCTGACCCAGCGGGAAAGCGAGATCCTCTCGCTGGTGGTGACCGGGCTCTCCAACCGGGGTATCGCCTCGAAACTGGTCATCGGGGAAGAGACCGTGAAGACCCACCTCAGCTCGATCTACCGCAAGCTCGGGGTCAGCGATCGCACCAGTGCGGCGGCAACGGCGTTGCGTGAGGGCATCTTTCAATGAACACCCCCCGCGGTGTGAGCCCGCACGCCGTCCACGGGCTCGTCGACGCCGACCGCGAGGTGGCCCTGCTGCTCGACATCATCGCCGCGACGTCCTCGGGACCCGGTGTCGAGCCGATGGCCGCGGCCGTGGCCCAGATGATCACCGCGGCAACCGCTTCCGATGTGTGCTTCGTACACGTGCTCGACGACACCGACCGGTCGCTGACGCTGGCCGGTGCCACCCCGCCGTTCGACGAACAGGTGGGCCTGGTGCGGTTGCCACTGGGATCAGGGGTGTCGGGCTGGGTGGCCAGTCACCGCGAGCCGGTGGTGATCGTCAGCGACAAGGAAGCCGACCCACGGTATGTGCCGATCGCGGCGTTGCGCGGCAGGGACTTCACCTCGATGGCCTCGGTGCCGATGGAGACCGAGCCGGGTGGCCTGGTCGGGGTGCTCAACGTGCACAACATCGAACGCCGAGACTTCACCCCGCGCGATATCGAACTGCTGCTGGTGATCGGCCGGCTGATCGCCGGTGCCCTGCATCAGGCCCGGTTGCACCGCCAGCTCTCGGCGCGCGAACGTGCGCACGAGAACTTCGCCGAACAGGTGATCGCCGCGCAGGAAAGTGAGCGCCGGCGGCTGGCCGGTGACATCCATGACGGCATCTCCCAACGCCTGGTCGGGCTGACCTACCGGCTTGACGCCGCGGCCAGGGCGGTCGACGACGGCGACCAGCCGGCGGCTGCCGAACAGCTGGAAAAGGCAAGGGATCTGGTCGATCTCACCCTGGCCGAGGCGCGCTCGGCGATCAGCGGCCTGCGCCCGCCGGTGCTCGACGACCTCGGTCTGGTCGGTGGCCTGGCCAGCCTGGCCGCCTCCATCCCGGAGGTGGACCTGGAACTGCACCTGGCCGATGAGCGGCTGCCCGAGCACATCGAGGTGGCGCTGTATCGCATTGCCCAGGAATGCTTTCAGAATGTCGTCAAGCACTCCCGCGCTCTGGTCGCCACCGTCACGTTCACGGTGACCGACGGGGTGGCCCGGCTCGAGGTCGTCGACAACGGGGTGGGTTTCGAGACCGGTCCGGTGTCCTCGGCCGGTGGCTACGGCATGCTGTCGATGGCCGAGCGCGCCGAACTGGTCGGCGGAACCCTGAAGGTACGGTCCCGGCCGGGCATGGGCACCACGGTGACGGTGACGATTCCGCTCGACAGCTAGCGCCGAGATCGACGAAATGGCGCTCTGCACTCGCACTTTCGCGCCCAATTGTCGGGTTCGGCGAAACGAGGGTGGGGACTAGCGGCGCAGGGTTTCCGAGGGTGCTTCGCCCCAGCGTTTGCGGTACTCGACGGCGAAGCTGCCGAGATGGTGAAAGCCCCACCGTTCGGCCACCTGGGTCACCGTCACACCGTCGGCCGGGATCGCGTCGGTGAGCTCCTCGTGCACCCGCTCCAGGCGGCGCTCGCGCACATAGGTCATCGGCGTCATCCCGAGTTCCTCGCGGAAGCCCTGCTGGATGGATCGCACGCTCATGTGCACGGCCTTGGCCACCGCCTCCATCGTGATGCGCTCGGCGAGGTGGTCCTCGATGTAGTTCATCGCGTTCTGCACCACCGCGCGGCGCTGGTCGGGCTGGGCCGGGGCGAGGAACTCGGCGTGATAGTTCGACGGCTGCAGGTGCAGCAGGCTGCTGATCACGAATTCCTCGACCGCCCCGATGCCCTGACCGCGCTGGATCAGCGACCCCTCGTGGAAGACCTCGGTGTGGATCAATTGCACGGCGGCGTGCCAGCGCATGGCCGCCTCGGTGGCCATGTCGAACTCGGGATCGAAGATCAGCGGGCGGTCCATGCTGCGGCCGAGTAGCCGGGTCAGATGCGCGGCCAGGGCGCGCTCTTCGATGCGGATGATCAGTTGGGGGGAGTCGTGGTCGAACACCATGCGCAGTGAGGCGCCCGGGCTGCTGACCACCGAGCAGATGGTGTTGGCCTCGAACGTGTGGCCGCGGTGCTCGACCAGCGCGCGTCCGTTCATCGGCATGTGCACCGCGTAATGCGGCCCCAGCATGGGGATGTCGACAGCCGAGGCCACGTGCAGGTCGAGGTAGAGCAGGCTGACGTTGCGCAGCCGCACCCCGTGCATGGTGGCGGCGAACCCCGGTGATTCGTCGGGGCCGACGGTCAGATTCAGCGGCCCCAGGGTCTTGGCGATCAGCCGGGCCGCGGACTTCACGTCCTCGGTGTAGAAGATCTCATTGTTTGCTAGCGCCGGTGGAACACCCCGCGAGCGGACTTTGCGGCGGACCGGGTTGCTGGTGCGCCGGACGTCGATGTAGCCGAGTCGCGTGAGGCGCGACATCAGGGTTCGCCGGAATCTGCAGCTTGCTCCAGGACGGCCGACATAAGTTTGCTTGCAAACAACACGTCCAGCCTCCTAAACATCGGCGTCGCTTCAACGCGGGCAATTCTTCGCAATCCTGACAGCCGCTGCGCGAAAGCGATAGGCACACCAACCCCATAGGTCTACTTTTGTGATTGAAGCCACAGCTGCCATGGGTGTGACATCTGTGGCGACCCAGGAGGTTTGCATGACGGCTAACGGGCAGGCAGTAGCGGTCACTCCCGCGGATTCGGTTCGGGACCGACTCGATGATCCCCAGGTCGCTGAAGCGCTCAATACCCTGCTCGACCATGCCGACGTGCTTGCTGTGCTGGTCAGTGGGCTGGACGGCTTCGTCCGGCGCGGCGACACCATCGCCAGCAGCGTGTCCTCGGCGGTATCGGAGTTCCGCGGCGCCTCGGTGGCCGGTGCGATCCCCGGTGCGGATGCCTTCAAGGGCGTCGATCTGCAGAGTCTGGCCGCCAGCCTGGCCACCCTGTCCGGGTCGGTCGTCGGCGCCACGCCCGCGCTGAACACCCTGCTGACCTCCAAACTCACCGACCCGCAGACGGCGCAGCTGCTGGCTTCGGTCGGCGATGCTCTGGTCGACGGCAAAGCCGGCGCGGCCAACCCGCCGAAGGGTCTCTACGGCCTGTACAAGGCGACCAAGGACCCCGACGTCGCCCGCGGCCTGGGCTTCCTGCTCGCGGTCGCCAAATCCTTCGGCCGGCGAGTGGGCCAGTAGTGAGCTCCCAGCCCGCCTGTTCGCCCACCGCTCGATCTGTCGTTCGTCAGCCCGCGTCAGCCTCGCCCTGGGGTTTCTGAGAGGAGTTCTGCATGGCTTCCGTTCTGTGGTTTCAGGGAGGGGCATGTAGTGGCAACACCATGTCGTTCCTCAACGCCGAGGAACCCAACGTCGTCGACCTGATCGTCGACTTCGGCCTGGACCTCATCTGGCATCCGTCGCTGGGACTCGAATTGGGCAAGAACGCCCAGAAGGTGTTCTGGGACTGCGCCAAAGGTGACCGGCCGCTGGACATCTTCGTCTTCGAGGGCACTGTCATCGAGGCGCCCAACGGCACCGGCCGGATGGACATGTTCGCCGACCGCCCGATGAAGGACTGGGTGACCGACCTGGCCGGTGCGGCCCAGATCGTCGTCGCCATCGGCGACTGTGCTTGCTGGGGCGGCATTCCCGCGATGGAGCCCAACCCGTCGGCCTCGACCGGTCTGCAGTTCCACAAGCGGGACAAGGGCGGCTTCCTGGGGCCGGACTTCCGCTCGAAGATGGGCCTGCCCGTCATCAACATCCCGGGCTGCCCCGCGCACCCGGACTGGATCACCCAGATCATCGTGGCGCTGGCCACCGGCCGCGCCGGTGACATCGCCCTGGACGAACTGCACCGGCCCGAGACGTTCTTCAAGACGTTCACCCAAACCGGTTGCACCCGTGTGCAATTCTTCGAATACAAGCAGTCGACCATGTCGTTCGGTGAGGGCACCCGCACCGGCTGCCTGTTCTACGAGTTCGGCTGCCGCGGCCCGATGACCCACTCGCCGTGCAACCGCATCCTGTGGAATCGGCAGTCGTCGAAGACCCGCGCCGGGATGCCGTGCCTGGGCTGCACCGAACCGGAGTTCCCGCACTTCGACCTCGCACCCGGAACGCTGTTCAAGACCCAGAAGGTCGGCGGCGTGATCCCCAAGGAAGTTCCGGAGGGATCCGATCACCTCACCTACATGGCGCACGCCGCGGCAGCCCGGATCGCCGCACCGCAGTGGTCCAAAGAGGACATGTTCGTCGTCTAGACCCACCAGACCTGTTTTCAGCCACACTCTTTGGAGGAACTGCACATGACCTCGCTCGACCTGTACGTCAGTCCACTGGGACGTGTCGAGGGTGACCTCGACGTCCGCGTCACCATCGACGACGGCGTGGTGACGTCGGCGTGGACCGAGGCCGCGATGTTCCGCGGCTTCGAGATCATCCTGCGGGGCAAGGACCCCCAGGCCGGTCTCGTGGTCTGTCCGCGCATCTGCGGCATCTGCGGCGGCAGCCACCTGTACAAGTCCGCCTACGCACTGGACACGGCCTGGCGCACCCACATGCCGGCCAACGCCACCCTGGTGCGCAATATCTGCCAGGCGTGCGAAACGCTGCAATCGATTCCGCGCTACTTCTACGCGCTGTTCGCCATCGACCTGACCAACAAGAACTACGCCAAGTCCGCGTTGTACGACGAGGCCGTGCGCCGGTTCGCCCCCTACGTCGGCACCTCGTACCAGAAGGGTGTGGTGCTCTCCAACAAGCCGGTCGAGGTCTACGCCATCTTCGGTGGGCAGTGGCCGCACTCCAGCTTCATGGTGCCCGGTGGTGTGATGTGCGCCCCGACGCTGTCGGACGTCACCCGCTCGATCGCCATCCTGGAGCACTGGAAGGACAACTGGCTCGAGGGCGAATGGCTGGGCTGCAGCATCGACCGCTGGCTGGAGAACAAGACCTGGGAAGACGTACTGGCCTGGGTCGACGAGAACGAGTCGCAGTACAACAGCGACTGTGGCTTCTTCATCCGCTACTGCCTGGACATCGGCCTGGACAAGTACGGCCAGGGGGTGGGCAACTACATCTCCACCGGCACCTACTTCGACCCGACGCTGTATGAGAACCCCACCATCGACGGCCGCAACGCGGCGCTGATCGGCCGCAGCGGCGTCTACGCGCAGGGCCAGTGGTACGAGTTCGATCAGGCCAACGTGCGCGAGGACGTCTCGCACTCGTTCTACGAGGGCAGCCAGCCGCTGCACCCGTTCGACGGCGAGACCATCCCGATCGACCCCGAGGCCGGCAAGAAGCAGGGCAAGTACAGCTGGGCGAAGTCACCGCGCTACGCGGTCGGCGACCTGGGCACAATCCCGCTGGAGGCCGGTCCGCTGGCCCGCCGGATGGCCGCCGGTGGCCCGAATGCCGCACCGCACCAGGACAACGACCCGCTGTTCGTCGACATCCTCAACAAGATCGGGCCCAGCGTGCTCACCCGCCAGCTGGCCCGCATGCACGAGGGGCCGAAGTACTACAAGTGGGTGAAGACCTGGCTGGATCAGCTCGACCTCAAGGAGAGCTTCTACAGCAAGCCCACCGAGTACGCCGAGGGTAAGGGCTTCGGCTCCACCGAGGCCGCCCGCGGCGCACTGTCGGACTGGATTGTCATCGAGGACAACAAGATCAAGAACTACCAGGTGGTCACCCCGACGGCATGGAACATCGGCCCGCGCGACGGCAAGGACGTCCTGGGCCCGATCGAGAAGGCCCTCGTCGGCTCACCCATCGTCGACCCGGAGGATCCGGTCGAACTCGGACACGTCGCCCGCAGCTTCGACTCCTGCCTGGTGTGCACCGTGCATGCCTACGACGGCAAGACCGGCAGGGAGCTCTCGAAGTTCGTCATCAACGGAATGGTGTGAGCCCGGCACACGAGCCCGGGTCACCCGAATCCCGCAGCGACCCAGGCGGTGTCGATATCCAACCCCCTCCTCTGGATATCGAGCCGCCTGGGTGTGCGGTGCTCCTCGTCGGGTGCGGAAACCTGTTGCGCGGTGACGACGGTGTCGGTCCGGTGCTGGTCCGCCACCTCTGGGAGCGGGGCGTGCCGGCCGGCGCGAAGCTGGTCGACGGCGGAACAGCCGGGATGGACGTGGCGTTCCAGATGCGCGGCGCCGACCGGGTGGTGATCGTCGACGCCTCGGCGACCGGCTCGGCACCGGGCACCATCTTCCGCGTTCCCGGTGAGGAACTCGAGGATCTGCCCCCGCTGCAGGGCCTGCACACCCATTCGTTCCGGTGGGATCACGCCATCGCCTTCGCCCGCTGGGCACTCGGTGAGGCCTGCCCGACCGATATCACCGTGTTCCTCATCGAGGCCGCCGGTGTCGAGTTGGGTGCCGATCTGTCCGAACCGGTGTCGGCGGCCATGGAGCAGGTGATCGAACTGGTCGAACGGGATTATCTGGCCCCGCTGCGCCCGCACACCGGCGCCGAGCACACGGTCGAACTCACCGCCGACGGATACCTGCGCCTGGATGCCGCGTTGGCGGCCAGTCGCTTTCCCTCCGACGCGGTGGCCGCCGTGGTGCGTGACGATGACCTGTGGCTGATCCCGTTGCGCGGGCCGCGCAGTGGCGGCCTGTTGCTCAAGCAGCGCACCCCGGCCGGGGACCGGGCCGTCCTGGTCCGCGAGGTGTTGTCAGACCGTATCCCCGCGGGCGTTCGTGAGGCATCCTGGGACGATGCACACAAGGCGCTGCGGATCCGGTTGGATCGGCACTAGAGGGCCCGGGCTGTGATCGCGATGTGCGAGGAACCCCCGGCTCGCCCGAAAACCAGCATTCCCGAGGTCACCTCGACCGATGACGCGCTGGACGTCCAGACGGTCGTGGTCGAGGAACGCGGCCGGTGGGCCGTGGAGATCGTGGTGGTGTTCGCCGACGGGGTGGTGCGTAAGCGCATCGACACCCACAACACCAAGGCTCGCGCCGAACTGTCGGCCAATCTGATCAGACGCGCCGCCGAGCGCGACATTCGTGGACCCATCAACGGGTGAAGAAGGGTATGCGGTGACTGCCATATCGACCGATATCGATGACCCGACCGTGCTGGCCGTGCGCCCCCAGCCGCTGGGAGCATTCCCGCTCCCATTGGGCTACATGCTGATTCCGGCCGCACCGGACACCGAGGACGCCCGCGCGGCGCTGCTCGCCGGCCGGGTGCCCGAGCAGTGGCCGGCCAGCCTGCGGGCGCACGAACTGGCCCTGGCCGGTGATCGGGATGGCGCACTGGCCGCGCTGACCGGCGATGATCCGGTGAGCCGGTACAACCGGTTCGTCATGGACCCTGATTCCGAAGATGCCGACGAGTTGCGTTCGGCTCTGGGTGAATTCGGCGTTCTCGTCGACGTGGTGTTGTTCGCTCTCGGTCGCACCGACACTCCGCCGCACCTGGACGGAGCGACGGCGGAACTGGCCGCGCTGGTGCTCTCGGCGCAGGCCAGTAAGGCGTTCAACGAGCGGGCCGAGATCCTGGCCACCGGTCTGCTCGATCAGGCGGTCGACGAGGCCACCGGTGTCTCCGCCCCGCTGTGTGGCGTGCTACTCGGGGCAGCGGCGTCGATCGCCGCCCACAGCGGCAACGACGATGCGATTCGGCGCTTCGAGACCGCGCTGGCGGCCCTCGAGGGTGCCGACGGCCTGCGGGTCGCCCGCGCCGAACTGCACCTGAACCTGGCCGGCCTGTTGCACGAGCGGGCCACCGAGCGCCCGGAGCTGTTGAATGCCGCTGTCCCGCATTATCATTCGGCGCTGCAGTTGGTCTTGCGTGAGGAGGCACCGCTGCTGTGGGCCTCCGCGCACGCGAACCTGGCCACCGCCTACCTGACGATGCCGATGACGGAGGCCTCCGGCCAGCTGCGCTTGGGGGTGGCCGCCCAGTCGCTGCGCTCGGCGCTGAAGGTGTACACCCGCGAGGAGTACCCCGAGCAGTGGGCCAGCGTGCAACTCAACCTGGCCAATTCGCTGGTGTACACCCCGTCGAAGCATCAGGCCGACAACCTGGTGGAGGCCGTCGAGCTGTACGAGGCGGTGCTGGAGGCGCGCGACCGCGACAGCGATCCGCTGGGCCGGGCGCGGGTGCTGGCCAACCAGGGCAACGTGCTGGCGCACCTGGGGGTGTTCGATCAGGCCAAGGCCAAACTGTATGAGGCGCGGTTCATCTTCGAAGAGTTCGGCGACCACGACGCTATGCGCACGGTACGCGGTGTGCTCGACGAGATCGCCCGCCACACCGCGCTGAACCGGACCGACACCGAGCAGGAGTAGGAGATGTCGACCACCACCGAACGAGCCGTCACCGAGCCGACTTTCGAGGAACTGGCCACCCGCGTCGACAAGGCCGTGGCGGCACTGGCCGAGCTGGAACCGGCGGCCCGGGCGGTGGCCGAGGAACTCAAGTCCGCGATCGAGGCCATCCACCGCGCCGGGCTGGTGGCCATGGTGCGCCGGATGCGCGCCGACGACGCCGCCCGGGAGGCCTTGTTCGACCTCGTCGACGACCCGACCGTGCATCTGCTGCTCTCGCTGCACGGGATTGTGCGCCCCGATCCGGTCACCCACGCCAACCAGGTGCTGGCCCAGGTGCGGCCACAGCTGCACAGCCACGGCGGTGATGTGAACCTGGTGCGGGTGGAGGACGGCACCGCCTACGTGCGCCTGGAGGGGGCCTGCAACGGCTGCTCGATGTCCTCGGTGACACTGCGCAACCTGGTGGAAGAGTCGCTGGTACAGGGGGTTCCGTCGATCACCGCGGTCGAGGTACTGCCCAACGAGCCCACCCCGACGCTGATCCCGCTGGAAGCGCTGCGGATCGGCCGCGACCCCGCCGAGGACGGCTGGGTGAAGGCCGCCGCCGCCGCGGATCTGCCCGTCGACGACCTGACCACCCTGACGCTGAGCACCGCCGCCGGCGCTCAGGTGAGCGTGATCGTCGTCAACGCCGGCCAGCGACTGTCGGCCTACCGCAACGAGTGCGCGCACGAGGCACTGCCACTGGACAACGCGGTGCTCGATCTGAGCACCAATACCCTGACCTGCCCCTGGCACGGTTTCTGCTACGACGCGACATCGGGGGAGTGCCTCAGCGCCCCCGGCGCTCAACTCGAGCAGTTGCCGCTGCGGGTCGATGACGGTGACGTCTGGGTTCGCGTCGGCGGATGAGCCGCTACACCGTTCGACACAACATCAGTGGATTGGGCACCAAGCCCGATGTCGTGCCGGCCGTCGACCGCAGCGGCGGCTGGGCGCCGTCGCTGTGGTTAGGTGCACCCGCGCCCGGTGGCCTGGCATTGCCGCCCGCCAAGCCGTCGATGGCCTGGATGTACTCCCCGCGTGGGGTGTTCGTCGGTGATCAGCACCTGGTGGTCGCCGACTCCGGGAACCACCGGGTGCTGATCTGGCATGAGATGCCCTGCTGCGACGAGCAACCGGCCGATGTGGTGCTCGGTCAGCCCGATGGTGAGACCGAGGGCCACGGCGCGGGGGGCCGTGGCCCCGAACGGGGGATGAATCTGCCGACCGGGGTGTTGGTGCACGACGGCAGGCTGATCGTCGCTGACGCCTGGCATCACCGAATCCTGGTGTGGGACAGTGTGCCCGAGGCCAGTGATGTGGCACCTGATGTGATCCTTGGTCAGCCTGACGCCTCGTCGGTGGCCGAGAACCGGGGTGGGCAGTGTTCGGCATCGAGCTTCTACTGGCCGTTCGGGATCGCCGTCATCGGGTCCACGTTCTGGGTCGCCGACACCGGCAACCGCCGGATCCTCGGCTGGAGCAACGGGATTCCGGAGCCGGATCAACCCGCCGACATTGTGCTGGGTCAGCCGGACGCCACCTCGCGGCAGGAGAACCGTGGTGCCGCGGCGGGCCCGGCCAGCTTCCGCTGGCCCCACGACATCACCGGTCACGAGGACCTGTTGCTGATCGCCGATGCCGGTGACCACCGGGTGCTCGGCTGGACTCCGCCGCCGCAGTCCGACCGTGATGCCGACCTGGTGCTGGGACAGCCGGACTTCACCACCGCCGACGAATGGCCCTACGGGCCGCACACCAACGACCGGTTCCGGTTTCCGTACGCGGCTTGTCTCGATGGTGGCAGGCTGGCCGTCGCGGATACTGCGAACAACCGCATCCTGCTGTGGGACGGTGTGCCGGTAGACGGCCGCGGTGCCGATTATGTTCTGGCTCAGCACGATTTCAGCTCCAACGGCGAGAACCGGTGGACCTCGGTGCAGCGGGACACCCTGTGCTGGCCGTACGGGCTGTCGCTGCGCGGCGACACGCTGGCGGTCGCGGACTCGGGCAACAACCGGGTCATGGTGTGGAGGAATTCGTGAGACCCCGGATCGTCCAGACCGACGACCAGATCGGTTTCTACTGGGCCACCCCGGCGGGGACGCCGACGTCGTTGCAGGCTCTGGTGGCCGACGACGATGAACCCGACCGGTTGCTCGCCACTCACCTGGAGGCCCTCGACGACGCGCTCATCGGTGCCGCCACGAGATTCGGCGACGTCCTCGGTGGCGGTCGGGCGCCGGCCGGCCCCGACGAACGTGACGATCTCGTCGAGTTACACCGCAGCCTGGACCGGCTCTGCTTCGAATATGCGGCGGCGTTGGAGAAGACCGATGCGGTCGCTGACGTGCGGGCCGGCAAGATCATCGGCACCGCGGCGCTGTTGTCGATCCGGGCTCGCCAGCCGCTGGGACTGCTCGGGCCGGCGCCGTTCGACGGGGAACTCGACGACCCGTCGATCGGGGTGATCGGCGGCTTCGGCGAATTCCACCAGATCGACCCGGACAAGCCGTGGAAGGGCGGCCGCTGGGTGTTGCGGACTGAAGCCGGCCAACGGTTTCCG
This sequence comes from Mycobacterium sp. M26, assembly GCF_001494595.1. Classification (GTDB taxonomy): domain Bacteria; phylum Actinomycetota; class Actinomycetes; order Mycobacteriales; family Mycobacteriaceae; genus Mycobacterium. The sequence goes on along the minus strand of NZ_LN929908.1, from coordinate 3,264,197 downwards.
CTGACCCTGTCGATGCTGCTGTTCGACAGCTCCGGGGTCAACAAGGATGCCGCCCGCACCGAGCACCGCGACGCGCTGCAGGCCGTGGTGTCCTCGGCGCGTTCGCCGGAGGCCGACCCGCTGGCAGTCACCTGCGCGGTGGACTGGCTGCTCTACGACTGGCTGATGGCTCACCGCGAAGACCCCGACAGCGCCGAGATCGTGTTCCCGAAAGGGCACGAGGCCGACGCCACGCTGATCGTGTCCGCGGCCGCGGCTTCGGTGATTTCCCGGGCGACATTCGACCCCGGTCTGGTAGGTCTGATCACATGACGGCACTGCTGCTCGACCCGGCCGAGTTTTTCGGTACCGCCGCGATCCAGGATCCCTACCCGCTGTACAACCGGTTGCGGGAGGCCGGGCCGGTGCACCGGGTCGGCGACTCCGGCTTCTACCTGGTGTGCGACTGGGCCGCGATCACCGAGGTCGTCACCCGGCCGGAGGACTTCTCCTCCAACCTCACCGCGACGATGACTTACACCGCCGATGGTGGGGTCACGCCCTTCGCTATGGACGGGGTCGGCGGGCCCACGCACATCCTGGTCACCGCCGATGACCCGATACACGCCGCGCACCGCAAGCTGGTGCTGTCCCAGTTCACCGCGAAGCGGGTGCGTGCCTTCGAGCCGCTGATCGCCGAGATCTTCGACACGCTGTGGGAGCAGAACCTGGCCGACGGCCGCATCGAATGGATGGACGCGGTGGCCAACCGGCTGCCGATGATGATCGTGGCCCGGCTGATCGGTGTACCCGACGAGGACGCCGACCAGCTGGCGCACTGGGGGTACGCCAGCACCCAGCTGCTCGACGGACTGATGTCGGCCGAGGAGCTGTCGGCGTCGATGTCGGCGATCATCGAGCTGACCACCTACATCGATGAGCACCTGGCCCGAGCCGCCGCCGATCCCCGCGACGACTTGATCGGCGAGCTGGCCACAGCGGTCGGTGACGGCCGGCTCGATCACCTGACCGCCCAGCTCATCCTGGTGTCGCTGTTCAGTGCGGGCGGGGAGTCGACGGCCTCACTGCTGGGCACCGCGGTCGGTTTCCTGGCCACCAACCCGGAGTTGCAGACCCAGCTGCGCGAGCACCCGGACCTGATGGGCACGTTCGTCGAAGAGACGCTGCGGATGGAGCCGCCGTTCCGGGCGCACTACCGCCACGTACTGCGCGACACCGAACTCGCCGGGGTCGCGATTCCCGCCGACTCTCGGGTGCTGCTGGTGTGGGGTGCGGCCAATCGCGACCCGGCACATTTCGAAGCGCCCGACGAGTTCCGGATGGATCGGTCGAACACCAAGGGCCACATGAGCTTTGGCAAAGGCGCCCATTTCTGTCTCGGTGCTCCGCTGGCCCGGCTCGAGGCGATGACGGTGCTGCCGATGCTGCTGGGGCGGACGTCCTGGTTCAGTGCCGCCGATGTCGGCCCGTGGCTGCCCAGCGTGCTGGCGCGCCGCTACGACTATCTGGAACTGGCGGTCGACGGGACCGTCAGGGCTTGACGCCGTCGGCCCAGAACTGCCGGTGCTCAATCGGTTCGTGATCGTCGGCGGCCGAGGGTGCGTGGGCCGACCAGGCGGTGCCCTCACACACCAGATCGTGCGGCACCGGAATCTGGTCGGGTAGCAACCCGCCGCCGGGAACGGCGTCGACGATCGACTGCACCGGCAGTGGCGGAGCGAGCGCTGCGGTGTCGGGCAAGGTGGTCAGCGCGGCCGGGATGTTCGGAACCGCTGCGGCAGCCGGAATCTCGGGAACCGCGGCCGGCAGGGGAGCCGGTGCCGCGGCGGCGGGCGCGGGAACCACCGGGACCGGTGCGCCCAGCGGGACACCCACCGGCGGAACGATGACCGGAACTGCCGCCGGCGGCGCGGCCACCGGAGCCAGGGCGGAGTCTTCGATGGGTGCGGCGACCGGGACGTCGGCCGGCACCGCGGCCGCCGCGGGTACGGCGTCCGGTACGGCGGCGGGCGCAGCAGCCGGTGCGACGTCGGGGGCCGCGGCGGCAGGAGGGGGCGCGACCGGAAGGGCTTGTGCGGGAGCTTGTTCCACCGGTAGGGCCCGGTACGACGGGCACACCGAGCGGTGCCGGAACCACCGGAACGGCGGCGGGCACCACCGGAACCGCCGCTGGTGCGGCGGCCGGGCCCAGCGCGCTCTCGGTGACGGGGGCGGCTTCCACCGGCAAGGCCGCTGCGGCCGCGGGCGCGGGCGCCGCGACCGGAGCCGGCGCCGCCAGCGGGGCTGCCGCCGCGGCCGGGGCCGGAGCCAGGGCCGAGGAGTCCGGGATCGCATTGCCCAGCACCTCGGGCAGGGTCTCCGGGGAAGCGGTGAACTGCTCGATGATGCTGCCGCAGGGCACGCCGGGGCTGGTCGCTGTGTCGGCACCGGCCAGTGGTTGCAGGGAGAAACCGAACAAGATCAGCGTGGTGATGCCGGCCGACAGGACTGTCGGCCGGTCAAGGTTCGGTGACAACACTTCCCCGTCTGTCGGTGATCTTGATTCGTCAATCAGACGGTATCGGGTTGTGCGCCCCAGACAAGCTGACGGCGGCGCAGTTATGAAACCGATGCACGGCAGAGTCGGATCAGTGACCCGAGGCTTGAATCCATTGCGACTCAAGGTGTTTGCCGCACAGCGGCCCAGCGAATGCGGGGCTCAGGTGTTGTCGGCGTTGCTGCGCGGGAAGCCGCCGCCCTGCGGGAAGAGTGGGAAGACCACGTCGTCGAGCTTCTCCGGATCACCGGCGGTGCGGTTGATCGTTGCGCCCCAGATGTTTCCGTCCGGCGACACCTGGAGCGCCCAGGCGTGGCCGTGGGTGTCCTGGCGCACCACCTCCGGCTCGCCAGTGACGGCACCGGTGCCCTGCGCCAGCCGCACCGCGACCGTTTGCTTGGTGTTGACCAGATTCACCAGGATCGTGCCGTCCAGAGCGGCGCACCCGGCCACGCCCGGACGGTCGGGCCAGGTCCACACCGTCGACACCTTCGAATCCGGTCCGATCCGCTGCAGCCGGTCACCGGCCGGCGTGCGATCGGTGACATAGAGCGACTTGTCGGTCGGGTCGATGCACATGCCACCACCCGAGCCCATCCCCGACAGCGCGGTGGTCGGCGGGGCCTGGTTGACCGTGGTCGGCTGTTCGATACGAATGACCTTGCCCGCCAGCGAATTCGGGTCAGCGGCCAGTGCCGGGTTGCCGGCGTCGCCGGTCTGCACCACCAGGGTGGTGGGGCTGGTGAAGATCAGCGACCCGGTGTTACCGACCGCGCCCTTGGGGATGCCGACCAGGATCTCCTTGGGAATGTCGCCGTCGGCCACCCGGATCACCCGGTTGTCGGTGGGCGTGCTGATGTAGGCATACATCAGCCGGTCCTGCGAGTAGGTGGGCGAGAGCACGATGTCCAACAGCCCGCCGTCACCGCTGGGGTCGACGGGGATGACCGTCCTGATCTTGGGCTCGGCGCTGACCGAGACCTCCTTGACCGCGCCGGTGGTGCGCTCGGCGACCAGGGCGGTCTTGCTGTCGGGTCCCATGATGAGGCCGCTGGTGCTTTCCAGGCAGCCCTGCATCACGCCCGGGGCGGGGCATGCCTTCGGGAACGGCTTGGGCGGCAACGGCGGGGCATGCCTTCGGGAACGGCTTGGGCGGCAACGGCGGGGGAGGCGGCGGCGTCGACGTCGCACCCGGGGCCAGCTCCGGAGCGGTGGTGAACGGCTGCGAAATCGAGTTGTTGAACTTCGCGCAGCCCGACAGCACCAGGCCCGCCGCGCACACCGCGGCCAGCACCCCATGAACCGGCCGGCGCACTCGCATGCCCGCCAGGTTACGGATACAGCGCCGGTGTTCGCCACGACGACCGGCCGAGTCCGGCCACCGGGCCGCGACGGCAGCCAATATTGGCCGGTAGAAGCGCCGCTCAAATCCCCGATTTGGGCGAAGTTGCACTTACTCTGACTTTCGTGACGAGTCAAGGCCCCGAATCACGCTGGCAACGACCCGACGATTCCTCGGTGCGACCGGCGTCGGCCCAGCTGGTCGACCCGGAAGACGACCTTCCCTCCGCCACTTACGGCGGCGACTTCGAGACCACGAAGATCCCGCCGTACAGCCCGGGGCCCGCCCCGGCGTCGTCGGCCGGATACGGACTGCTGCACGATCCCGAGCCGCTGCCCTACGTGCAGCCGCACGCCGAGCCGGCGCCGATCACCGCGGCCGGCCCGATGGAGATCGAGCCCTTCGACGCCGAGGAGCGCGCGAAGGCCGCCGGTAAGCGCGGCACCCAGGACCTGGGCCTGTTGCTGTTGCGCGTCGTCGTCGGCGTGATCTTCATCGCCCACGGTCTGCAGAAGGCGTTCGGCTGGTGGGGCGGCCAGGGCATGGACGGCTTCAAGACCGCGCTCGCCGACGCCGGCTATCAGCACGCCGGGATCCTGACCTACGTCGGCGCGGGTGCGCAGATCATCATCGGCGTCCTGCTGGTGCTGGGCCTGTTCACCCCGCTGGCTGCTGCCGGCGCACTGGCCTACCTGGTCAACAGCCTGCTCACCGTTTTCGCCGCCCAGCGCCAGGACGGCTACCTGGCCGTGTTCGGCGCCGACGGCGTCGAGTACCTGCTGGTGCTCGCGACCGCCGCGGCCTCGATCATCCTGGTCGGCCCGGGCCGCTACGGATTCGACGCCGGCCGGGGCTGGGCGCGCCGGCCGTTCGTCGGCTCCTTCATCGCTCTGCTGATCGGTGTCGGTGGCGGTGTCGCCGCGTGGTTCTTCCTGCACGGCAAGCTTGGCTAGTCACTCGTAGGGATTAGGCACCCGGCCACCGCTGGCGGCGGTCAGCAGCGGCAGCGTCGCGAACGTCACCGCGGGCAACAGCATCTCGGAGTCATCGTTGAGCCGGGCCTTGGCCCACGCCGTCCGATCGAATCGCAGCCCCGCGATCTGGTCCCAGCGCACCGTGCGGCTGCCCAGCAGGGTCCGTGCCGTGACGGTCTCGCGGTCGGCCACCGTGCGGAACCGGATGATCGCCGCCGAGAGCACCACCGGAATCACCATCAGGGCCATGCCCCAGGTGGGGAACACCGTCACCAGCGTCAGCAACCCCAGAGCGAGGAAGCCGGAGGCGAAGTGAGCCATCGGCGAGACCCTGATCACCACGGGTTTCCCGGGTCGGGTAGCGGCCGGCGACGGGTCGGGGACGGAACCGGAAGGCATGTCTGCATCATCCCATCACCGCGACGACGACCGGGATTTGACGTCTGACCAGTGCGGAGGCTACCGTCGCAGGTTATGAAGTCCGGCGGAATGCTCGTAGTAATTGGCCAGCGCGTTGGTGCCGCGCTTGCCCCCTGCCGGGTATAGCCAACCGCACCAGCGCGCAACCCTCGTACAGCCGCCGATGCTGACGGGGGTTTTTTCTTGCCCGAAGGAAACGACAACAAGGACATCGAGGACACACCGTGAGCGCACCGACCACGCGAGCACCCGAGCCGTCGGCGACATCGCCGGCCAACGGCGCCGAAGCCGCAGCGCAAACCACTGGTAAGGCCGCCCACAAGGCGGGCGCACCGGCAGTCAAGCGCATCGCCCCCCAGCAGCTCACCGGCGCCGAGTCGGTGGTGCGGTCGCTGGAGGAACTCGGCGTCGACACCATCTTCGGAATCCCCGGCGGCGCGGTGCTGCCGGTCTACGACCCGCTCTTCGACTCCCAGAAGCTGCGTCACGTCCTGGTCCGCCACGAGCAGGGCGCGGGCCACGCCGCCAGCGGCTATGCGCACGCCACCGGCAAGGTCGGCGTCATGATGGCCACCTCCGGCCCCGGCGCCACCAACCTGGTCACCCCGCTGGCGGATGCCCAGATGGACTCGATCCCCGTCGTCGCCATCACCGGCCAGGTCGGCCGCTCGCTGATCGGCACCGACGCTTTCCAGGAAGCCGACATCTCCGGCATCACGATGCCGATCACCAAGCACAACTTCCTGGTGCGCGACGGTGACGACATCCCCAAAGTGATCGCCGAGGCCTTCCACATCGCCGCCACCGGACGCCCCGGCGCGGTGCTGGTCGACATCCCCAAGGACGTCCTGCAGGGCCAGTGCACCTTCGCCTGGCCGCCGCAGATCGACCTGCCCGGCTACAAGCCGAACACCAAACCGCACAGCCGCCAGATCCGCGAGGCGGCCAAGCTGATTGCCGCGGCCCGCAAGCCGGTGCTCTACGTCGGCGGCGGTGTCATCCGCGGCGAGGCCACCGCTGAGCTGCTGGATCTGGCCGAACTGACCGGCATCCCGGTCGTCACCACCCTGATGGCCCGCGGCGCGTTCCCGGATAGCCACCCGCAGAACATGGGTATGCCCGGTATGCACGGCACGGTGGCCGCGGTGGCCGCCCTGCAGCGCAGCGACCTGCTGATCGCCCTGGGCGCGCGGTTCGACGACCGCGTCACCGGCAAGCTGGATTCCTTCGCCCCCGAGGCCAAGGTGATCCACGTCGACATCGACCCGGCCGAGATCGGCAAGAACCGGCACGCCGACGTCCCGATCGTGGGCGACGTGAAGCTTGCGATTGTCGAGCTGATCGAGGCATTGCGCAAGACCGGCGGGGAAAAGGTCAACCTGGACAACTGGTGGGAGTACCTGTCGGGGATCCGGGCCACCTACCCGCTGAGCTGGGCACCGCAGCATGACGGCAGCCTCAGCCCGGAGTTCGTCATCTCCGAACTGGGCAAGATCGCCGGACCCGACGCGATCTACGTCGCCGGGGTGGGCCAGCATCAGATGTGGGCCGCGCAGTTCATCTCCTACGAGAACCCGCGGACCTGGCTGAACTCCGGCGGTCTGGGCACCATGGGCTTCGCCGTTCCGGCTGCCATGGGCGCCAAGATGGCCCGGCCCGACGCCGAGGTGTGGGCCATCGACGGCGACGGCTGCTTCCAGATGACCAACCAGGAACTGGCCACTTGCGCTGTCGAGGGTGTGCCGATCAAGGTCGCCCTGATCAACAACGGCAACCTCGGCATGGTGCGGCAGTGGCAAACGCTGTTCTACGGCGAGCGCTACAGCAACACCGATCTGGCCACCCACAGTCAGCGCATCCCGGACTTCGTCAAGCTGGCAGAGGCCTACGGTTGCGTCGGATTGCGCTGCGAGCGTGAGGAGGACGTCGCCGACGTCATCAACCAGGCTCGTGCGATCAATGACCGGCCGGTGGTGATCGACTTCATCGTCGGCGCCGACGCCCAGGTGTGGCCGATGGTGGCCGCCGGTACCGGTAATGACGAGATCATGGCCGCCCGCAACATCCGTCCGCTGTTCGACGACAACGAGGAAGGCCGGGCCTGATGTCGGGAAACACTGTCACCCATACCCTTTCGGTGCTCGTCGAAGACAAGCCCGGTGTGCTGGCCCGCGTGGCCGCACTGTTCTCCCGGCGTGGCTTCAATATCGAGTCGCTGGCGGTCGGTGCCACCGAGCAGAAGAACATGTCGCGGATGACGATCGTGGTCACCGCGGAGGAGACCCCGCTCGAGCAGATCACCAAGCAGCTCAACAAGCTGATCAACGTCATCAAGATCGTCGAGCAGGACACCGAGAACTCGGTGTCGCGAGAGTTGGCGCTGATCAAGGTGCGCGCCGATGCTGGCACCCGCAGCCAGGTGATCGAAGCGGTCAACCTGTTCCGTGCGAAGGTTATCGACGTGTCCACCGAGTCGCTGACCGTCGAGGCCACCGGCACCCCGGAGAAGCTCGAGGCGCTGCTGCGCGTCCTGGAGCCCTACGGCATCCGTGAAATCGTGCAGTCCGGCGTGGTGTCGCTGTCCCGCGGCCCGCGCGGAATGACCACCGCCAAATAACCCGACCCCACCGAAGAAACAACGAAAGGCAAAGCCACCGTGGCTGCAAATCCCATTGAGATGTTCTACGACGACGACGCCGACCTGTCGATCATCCAGGGCCGCAAGGTCGGTGTGATCGGCTATGGCAGCCAGGGCCACGCCCACTCGCTGAGCCTGCGTGACTCCGGTGTGCAGGTGAAGGTTGGCCTGAAGGAAGGCTCGAAGTCGCGCGAGAAGGTGACCGAGCAGGGCCTGGAGGTCGACACCCCTGCCGAGGTCGCCAAGTGGGCTGATGTGATCATGCTGCTCGCGCCCGACACCGCGCAGGCCGAGATCTTCAAGAACGACATCGAGCCGAACCTCAAGTCCGGTGACGCGCTGTTCTTCGGCCACGGTCTGAACATCCACTTCGGTCTGATCAAGCCGCCCGCCGACGTCACCATCGGCATGGTCGCCCCCAAGGGCCCCGGCCACCTGGTGCGCCGCCAGTTCGTCGACGGCAAGGGCGTGCCCTGCCTGGTCGCCATCGAGCAGGACCCGACCGGTGAAGGCCTGGCCCTGGCGCTCTCCTACGCCAAGGGCATCGGCGGCACCCGCGCCGGCGTCATCAAGACCACCTTCAAGGACGAGACCGAGACCGACCTGTTCGGTGAGCAGGCCGTGCTGTGCGGTGGCACCGAGGAACTGGTGAAGACCGGCTTCGAGGTGATGGTCGAGGCGGGCTACGCCCCCGAACTGGCCTACTTCGAGGTGCTGCACGAGCTCAAGTTGATCGTCGACCTGATGTACGAGGGTGGTATCGCCCGGATGAACTACTCGGTGTCCGACACCGCGGAGTTCGGCGGCTACCTGTCCGGCCCGCGCGTGATCGACGCCGACACCAAGCAGCGGATGCGCGACATCCTCTCCGACATCCAGGACGGCACCTTCGTCAAGCGCCTCGTCGCCAACGTCGAGGGCGGCAACAAGGAGCTCGAGGGCCTGCGCAAGAAGAACGCCGAGCACCCGATCGAGGTCACCGGCAAGAAGCTGCGCGACCTGATGAGCTGGGTCGACCGTCCCATCACCGAAACCGCCTAGCCCCAGGCGCTTTCGACCTCAGCACCACCGAAGCCACGCACGGAGTTCAGAACTCCTGCGTGGCTTCGGCGTTTCGGCGTGGTGAACGCAGTGAGTGCCTCGGCGGCGATGCTGGCCAAACATGACTGCACGGGCCGGGATTGGTTGTAATCTCGGCGCTCAACGTCGATGTCGCCGACTGGGGGATGCACTGTGGCCGTCACGGATTCTGTCGAGAACGGTTCTAGCCGGCCGGGTGTCACGGGCTGTGCCCGCACGCTGGGGTGGGCCGGTGCGCTGACCGTCGCACTGGGAGCCGCGGCGTTGTCGCTGTCGGGATCGGCGGCCGCCGACACCGGGGCCGCCAGCGATAAGCCCTCCACGGGGGCATCGTCGGCCCGCGCATCCGAACATCGCGCACCCGCGCCTCGCGCACAACACGCCGTAGCGCCGACGAGATCGACGGCGCCGCGCGCTCGTTCGGCTCGGACCGCCGTCGTCACCGGCGCGCGGACCGCAGCCAATACCTCTGCGGTGAACCCCGTCGCGCAGATCGTCGGCACGCTGGTCGGTGACGGCACCGCCGCCCACCCGGACGCCGGTCTCCTCGTCGGAAACGGCTACAGCTGGACCTCGCAGACGTGCGCCCAGGGTGCGGCATGCACCGGCGGACGGTCCGGCTTGTTGTGGGGCAACGGCGGCGACGGTTATGCCGGCGGCAACGGCGGCTCCGCCGGTCTGGTGGGGTCCGGAGGCGCCGGCGGGGGGGGCGTCGCCGGGGGGGCGGGCGGGGGCGGGGGNCGGTGGCGCGTCCGGTAGCGGCGGCGCTGCCGGGTTGATCGGGGTGGGCGGCGCCGGTGGCGTCGGTGGCTGGGGTGCGGCCGGTGGAGCCGGCGGTGCCGGCGGGCTGCTGTGGGGCGACGGTGGTGTGGGCGGCGACGGCGGTGCCGGCGCGGTCGGGGGTGCGGGTGGCAGTGCGGTAGTGGTCGGCACCGGTGGTGTGGGTGGATCCGGGGGTGCCGGAGCCGCAGGTGGTGCCGGCGGCGCCGGTGGCCTGCTTATCGGCAGCGGTGGCACCGGCGGTGCCGGTGGCGTATCGGCTTCGGGTGGGGCCGGCGGCCGCGGCGGACTGCTGGGGGTGGACGGATCCGCGGGTGCTGCCGGTGGCGCGCCGGTCATCCCGCTGACCTACGATCCCAGCGCCGACTTCATGACCGTCGCGCTGTCGATCAACGGCACGCTGATCGACAACGTCGAAATCGACACGGGCTCAGCGGGTCTCGTCGTTCCGATCACCATGTTCACTGGTGCCCCGCCAGGTCCGACCCTCGGCGTCACCAGCATGACCCAGTTTGCGGACTGGGGGCGCTTCTTCTATACCGTCCACGCGGCGACCCTCGACTTCGGCAACGGCATGGTGACCGCCGGCACCCCGATCGGCGTCGTCGACCGCATCGAAGAGCTGGTCAACGGCACCTGGACCGACGTGCCGCAATCCGAATGGGCACAAGAGAAGTACGCCGACGCCCTGGCCCCGACCATGGGAGTGGGTCCCTACACCGGATACGCCATCGCCAGTCCCGTGCCGACGCTGCCTGGTGGACTCGGCCAGGGCCTGCTGATCGACGAGCCGAACGGCCAGGTCACCTTCGGCGCGAACCCGTTGCCGCAAGTCACCAGCGTGCCGGGCTGGTTCTACACCACGCTGACGGTCACGGTCACCTACGAATCGGAGTCGGTGACCACAAAGCTCGCCACCTCCACCATCGACAGCGGCGGAATCGGCGGCGGTGTTCCGACCGCCATGCTGCCGACGGGCCTGGCCTTGATCCCGGAGTACGACCCGCTGTATGCCGGTACCGTCATCGAGGTCTTCACCCCCGATGGTCTGACCCTTCTCTACCGGACGACGGTGACCGCTGACCAGGTTGCCGCGGGGGATGGGCCGTCCGTGTGGCCGGCGAGCCTGGGCTTCAACACCGGCATCATCCCGTTCCTGCAGGGCCCGATCTACTTCTCCTACACACCCGCTTACGTGCCGAATCCCGATGACTTCTATGGCGGTACAGCGGTATTCGACTTCGCACCGACCGGATAGACCCCCGCCTACGGGCGCAAGGACGGCAGTGGCAGGCCGAACTCCCGCTTGAGCACCGTGCGCGCGGCGTAGTAGCCGCACATCCCGTGCACACCGGTGCCCGGCGGTGTGGCCGCCGAAGACAGATACGCCTTCGGGATCGGCGTGGTCCACGGATTCCAGCGCAATGTCGGTCCGACGATCGCGGCGAACAGCGTTGCGCCACCGACAATGATGTCACCGCCGACATAGTTGGCGTTGTGAGCGGCCATGTCCGAGGCGGGAATGCAGCGCGCCGCCACCACCAGGTCGCGAAAGCCGGGGGCGGCCTCTTCGAACATCGCGGTGATGGTTTCGGTCAGGTCGGCTGACGAGTAGGCCGGTACGTGGGCGTAGGTCCACAGCGGGCGGCGCCCCGCGGCGTCGATGCGCGACGGGTCGCACAGATGCGGAAGCGCGGCCAGCGTCATCGGATGCTCGGCGTGACGGCCGGAGGCAATTTCTTTCTCCGACTGCTTCATCTGCGCCCGGGTGCCACCGAGGTGCACCGTCGGTGCGAACGCCAACCGCTCGTCGCGCCACGGAATATCGCCCGAGAGAACGAAATCCACTTTGCAGACCCCGGGACCGTAGCGGTAGCGGCGCAACGCCTTGGCATAGCGGTCCGGCACCGCAGATCCGTAGATGTCCAGCAGTGCAGTCGGGGCCGTGTCGTAGATGACCACGCCCGGGGGAGGTGAGGTCACCGGCTGGCCGAGCACGAGTTGACCGCCGTGGGCTTCGAAGTCGGCGAGCAGCGCATCCATGATCACCTGGCTGCCGCCGACGGGCACCGGCCAGCCCGCGGTGTGCGCCACGGTGGCCAGCATGATCCCGGCGCCGCTGTTCACCGGTGACGGCATCGTCGAAATGGCATGCGTCCCAACGCCAGTGAACAGAGCTCGGGCATCCTCGCCGCGCAGGATTCCCCACGCGGGGCTGCCCTGGGCAAGCACCCGCAGACCCGCCCGGATGGTGGTCGGCAGATCCGGTGGCAGCGATCGCTTATCGCCGAGGAAGAAGCCGAGCACACCCTCGGGGTGCGCGGCCAGCGGGCCCAGCAGGGTGCGCCAGGAATCACCGTGCTCCAGCTCGGCGCAGGTGCGCTGCAGGTCGTGGTAGGCGACGGCGGCCCGGCCGCCGGGCAGCGGGTTGGCGTACGAGATCTCCGGAACCACCAGGTCCACCCCGCGCGCCGCCAGATTGAACTCGGCGAAGAACGGCGACGCCAACGCCAGCGGGTGCACCGCAGAACAGATGTCGTGGCGTACATCGGCGTACTCGGGGTCCGCGAAGGTCCGGGCCCCGCCACCGAACGTGGGCTGGGCTTCCGCCACCTGCACGGCCAGTCCCGCCCGTGCGCAGATGACGGCAGCCGCCATCCCGTTGGGCCCGCTGCCGACCACGGTGACGTCCACGTATCCAGTACACCTCACATCGTCGGGCGGGGGAAACCCGCGGTCCCGGTAGGACGGTCAGGACGAGAAGTGCCGGGCCGCGTAGTGCTCCTGGGCGAGTCTGCGCAGTGCGGCCAGTGCCCGCTCCATCAGGACCGTGCCGGCGACCACTCGCTCGGTGAGCAGGTCGCGTGGCAAATCGGTTGGGGTATTGGCGATTTCGGCCTGCGCCAAGGGTTCGACCGCATCGGCATACGGGTCCAGGAGAGCGAATACCGACGTGGTGTCGCCGACCTGGGGGGCGGGTACGGCGCTGTCGACCGGTGGCTGCAGTACGGCCATCGCGTTGAGCACGGCGGCGAGCTCGCTCCGGGCCGGAGATGCGGCGTCGACATCCCACCCCCGGTGATCGATGAAGGAGCCGGCCAGGTCGGCGGCCTGCGGCGGGGTGTCGGCGGCGGTGTCGGCGCCGGCGCGCCGGGCGACGGCGAACACCTCGTTGATCGGGCGCTGCGGGTCATCAATGGCGGTCAGTACGGCTCGCACGGCATCGGTGCTCAGGCCGCCGACATCGACGAGCGCGCGGATGAGGCGCAACCGGTGCAGGTGGGTGTCGTCGTACTGCGCCTGGTTGGCGGCGGTCGCCTCGCCGCGCGGAAGCAGCCCGATGCGGATGTACCACTTCACCGTGGTGGGTGAGAGGCCTGCGGCCTGGCTGAGCTGGGCAAGTCGCACCCGAGCATGGTAGCGCAGACAGCTAGCGGATAGCGCTACTATCTGTTATTAATGGAGAGTGTAAGTATCCATTACCACCTTCCATTAGAGGAGAACAAGCATGAAGATCCTGGTCATCGGAGCCACTGGCGGCACCGGCCGGCAGGTGGTCACCCAAGCGCTGCAGCGCGGCCATCACGTCACCGTGCTGCTGCGCGACGCCGCCGCGGCCGCGGACTTCCCCGGCACCGAGGTCGTGGTGGGGGACGTCCTGGCCGCCGACGCGGTCAGGGCCGCACTCGGCGGGGCCGACGCCGTGATCAGCTGCCTCGGGGTCCGGGCCGGCCAGGCGCCGGGGACGGTGCGCTCCGCGGGTACGGCCAATCTGGTCGCGCAGATGCGTGCCGGCGGTGTGCGCCGCCTGGTCGCGGTGTCGACGATCGGCGTCGGGTCCAGCATTGTCGACCAGAGTCGGCCCGCACGGATGATCGCCAGGTTCGTGCCCGGACCGGAGCGGCTGGCCGAGGCTGACGCTGCCGAGCAGGAGATTCGTTCAGCCGGCGCCGAATTGGACTGGACCATCGTGCGCCCACCCCGACTGGTGGACGGCGACCCGGGTGCCGGCGCCACCGTGGCCGAGTCCGTGCCGGCGAAGATGCGCTCGCAGCTGACCCGGACCGCGCTGGCCGGTGTGCTGCTCGATCAGCTCGAGGACCCGCGGTTCATCGGGCGTGCCGTCACGGCCATCGCCACCGGCTAGCCCCTCGGTCCTTTTATGGACCGCATCGTCGCCACGCTAGGCTGACCGGCGTGAATCTGCCCGTTGTGTTGATCGCCGACAAACTCGCCGAGTCCACCGTCGCCGCCCTCGGCGACCAGGTCGAGGTGCGCTGGGTCGACGGCCCGGACCGGCCGAAACTGCTGGAAGCCATCGCTGACGCCGACGCCCTGCTGGTGCGCTCGGCCACCACGGTGGACGCCGAGGTGATCGCCGCCGCACCCAAGCTCAAGATCGTCGCGCGCGCCGGCGTCGGCCTGGACAACGTCGACGTGCCAGCGGCCACCGCCGCCGGTGTTCTGGTGGTCAACGCACCGACGTCCAACATCCACAGCGCCGCCGAGCACGCGCTGGCCCTGATGCTGTCGGCCGCCCGCCAGATCCCGGCCGCCGACGCGACCCTGCGCGAGCACACCTGGAAGCGCTCGTCGTTCAACGGCACCGAGATCTACGGCAAGACCGTCGGCGTTGTCGGCCTGGGCCGCATCGGCCAGCTGGTCGCCGCGCGGCTGGCCGCCTTCGGTACCCACGTGATCGCCTACGACCCCTACGTGCCGCCGGCCCGCGCCGCCCAACTCGGCATCGAACTGCTCTCGCTCGATGACCTGCTGCCGCGCGCCGACTTCATCTCCGTGCATCTGCCCAAGACCCCGGAGACCGCCGGTCTGCTCGGCAAGGAGGCGCTGGCCAAGACCAAGCCCGGCGTCATCATCGTCAACGCTGCCCGCGGCGGACTGATCGACGAGCACGCGCTGGCCGATGCGGTCAAGAGCGGTCACGTCCGCGCCGCCGGTCTGGACGTGTTCTCCACCGAACCCTGCACCGACAGCCCGCTGTTCGAGCTGCCGCAGGTAGTCGTCACCCCCCACCTGGGCGCCTCAACCTCGGAAGCGCAGGACCGTGCGGGCACCGACGTCGCCGAAAGTGTGAAGCTCGCGCTGGCGGGGGAGTTCGTGCCCGACGCCGTCAACGTCGGCGCCGGCGCGGTGAGCGACGAAGTGTCGCCCTGGCTGGATCTGGCCCGCAAGCTCGGCGTGCTCGTCGGTGTGCTGACCAACGAGCCACCCACCACGCTCAACGTACGAGTCAGTGGTGAGCTGGCCGCCGAAGATGTTGAGGTGCTGAAGCTTTCGGCTCTACGCGGCTTCTTCTCCACCGTCACCGATCAGCAGGTCACCTTCGTCAACGCCCCGGGCCTGGCCGCCGACCGCGGTCTGCAGACCGAGCTGACGACCGCCAGCGAGAGCATCAACCACCGCAGCGTGATCGACGTCCGCGTGGTCGGGCCGGACGGTTCGGCGACCAACGTGTCCGGCACGCTGTCCGGACCGCAGCAGACCGAGAAGATCGTTCAGATCAACGGGCGCAACTTCGATCTGCGTGCCGAGGGCGTGAACCTGATCCTGCATTACACCGATCAGCCCGGCGCGCTCGGCAAGATCGGTACGCTGCTCGGCGGCGCGGACGTCAACATCCTGGCCGCACAGATGAGCCAGGACACCACCGGTGAGGCAGCCACGGTGATGCTGCGACTGGATCGTGACGTTCCGGCTGATGTCCGTGCGGCCATCGGTGCCGCTGTTGGTGCGGTGACCCTGGAAGTGGTGGATTTCTCGTGAAACTGGCAGTGATCGCGGGCGACGGTATCGGCCCGGAAGTCATCGGCGAAGCACTGCAGGTGCTCGACGTCGTGCTGCCCGGTGTGGACACCACCGAGTACGACCTCGGGGCGCGGCGCTACCACGCCACCGGCGAGCTGCTGACCGAGGAGACGATCGACGAGTTGCGCGGCTACGACGCCATCCTGCTCGGTGCGATCGGTGATCCGTCGGTGCCCAGCGGTGTGCTCGAACGCGGCCTGCTGCTCAAACTGCGGTTCGCCCTGGACCATCACGTCAACCTGCGTCCCGGCCGGCTGTATCCGGGCGTCAGCAGTCCGCTGTCCGGGGTGAGCGGTATCGACTTCGTCGTGGTGCGGGAAGGCACGGAGGGCCCCTACACCGGCAACGGCGGTGCCCTGCGCGTCGGCACGCCGCAGGAGGTCGCCACCGAGGTCAGCGTCAACACCGCGTTCGGCGTCAATCGGGTGGTGCGTGACGCATTCGCGCGCGCCCAGTCTCGCCGCAAGCACCTGACGCTGGTGCACAAGACCAATGTGCTGACCTTCGCGGGCAGCCTGTGGTCGCGCGTCGTCAACGAGGTGGCCGCGGAGTACCCGGAGGTCGAGGTCGCCTACCAGCACATCGACGCTGCCACCATCCACATGGTGACCGACCCGGGCCGCTTCGACGTGATCGTCACCGACAACCTGTTCGGCGACATCATCACCGATCTGGCCGCGGCGGTTTGCGGCGGAATCGGATTGGCGGCCAGTGGCAATATCGACGCCACCGGAACCAACCCGTCGATGTTCGAGCCGGTACACGGCAGCGCCCCTGACATCGCGGGTCAGGGGATCGCCGATCCCACCGCGGCGGTGATGTCAGTGGCCCTGCTGCTCAGTCACATTGGTGAGGATGCAGCGGCTGCGCGAGTGGACAAGGCTGTGGCAGAACACCTTTCGAGCCGCGGGGATGCGACGTACTCCACCCGCGAGGTGGGCGAGCGAATCCGCGCGGCGCTCTAGACCTGGGTGCTCGGCGGGTCGGTGGGTACCAACCGCAGCGCGGCCACCGGGAACAGCGCGCACACCGCGAACGCGACGGGATAGCCCAGCGCGCCGATCAGCGCACCGAATAGCGGCGGGGTCAGTCCGGTCGTCAGTAGCTGGCTGGTGTTCTGCGCGCCCAGCGCGCGGCCACTCCAGAACGGTCCGGCGATCTCGGCGATGGCGGTGAACGCCAGGCCGTTGTCGCTGACGGTGATCACCGAGGCGACCATCATCACCGCGATGCTCCAGGGGGAGTGCAACGCATCGGTGATCGCCAGCGCCAGCATCGAGACGGCGGCGGCTGCGGCGATCAGCCGAATCGGGCGTAGCCGCAACCCCATCCAGTCCGACCACCGGCCAGCGGCGATCCGGCCCAGCGCGCCGAGGACCTGGGAGACCATCACCAGCACGCCGGCGGATTCCGGTGACCACCCGCGCTCGGCGATCAGCCACACCAGCGTGAAGGTCCACACCACGCATTGCGGCACCACCAGCAGCACCGACACGGCGTGGATACGCCACAGGATGGCCGACCCCCGGTAGGGGTTGGCCAAGTGTTCAACGGGAGCCTCGGCTCGCGGTGGGCGTGGCGGGTCGAGCACCAGCACCGCGCACACCAGTGCGGCGATGACGCACACGATCGCCGGGAACAGCAGCGCCGGGGCGACACCGTGCGTCTGCGCCAGCCGGGGGATCACCAGTGCGCCGACGCCGACGCCGAGAGGTTGGGCGGTCTGGCGGATACCCATCACCAGGCCACGCTGCTGCGGCGGAAACCAGCCCACGACCAGCCGGCCACTGGCGGAATTGCTGCTGGCCGCGGCCATCCCGCCGAGCAGCAGGAAGACTCCCATCACCACCAGGGAATGGCTGGCGGCGGCGGCGAACGCCGCGGCCGCGGTGAGCACCGAGCCCACGGTGAGGACGAAGCGCTCACCGATGCGGTCCACCACGTAGCCCCAGGCGAACAGGGTGACGACCATCCCGAAACTCGGCAGGGCCGAGATCAGTCCGGCCTGGGCCAGATCCAGGCCCATCGTGGTGTGCAGGGTGGGAATCAGGAAGGCGACGCCGTTGATGAAGACGTTGGCCGACAGCGTGGCGAACAGTGCGATGACGAGCATCGACCAGCGCCGCACGGTGCTGATCGTGTCGACGGCCATGCGGCCATTCTTTCACGCGTTTCTCACTATGCTGAATATGTATCTCAGGATATGAGAATCAGGGAGTGAGGAATCTCGCAGCGGAAGTGCGAGTGGAGGTGTGCCTGACTCCTCACCCAACGCGGAAATGCCGACCACTAGGCTCTATCGAATGCGCCTCGGTCGAATTGCCAGTCCAGACGGTGTCGCCTTCGTCAGCATCGAAGGCGACGAGTCCGACCTCGTTGCCCGTGAGATCGCCGAGCACCCGTTCGGTACCCCGACCTTCACCGGCCGGAGCTGGCCGCTGGCCGACGTCCGGCTGCTGGCGCCCATCCTGGCCAGCAAGGTGGTCTGCATGGGCAAGAACTACCAGGCTCATATCGAGGAGATGGGTGGGGAGGCGCCGGAGGATCCGGTGATCTTCCTCAAGCCCAACACCGCGATCATCGGGCCCGGCGTGCCGATCCAGCTGCCCGCCCATGCCTCGCCGGTGCACCACGAGGGTGAGCTGGCGGCGGTGATCGGCCGGCCCTGCAAGGATGTGCCCGCTGCCAGAGCCGCCGAGAACATCCTCGGCTACACCATCGCCAACGATGTCTCCGCCCGCGACCAGCAGAAGGCCGACGGCCAGTGGATGCGCGCCAAGGGCCACGACACCTTCTGCCCGGTCGGCCCGTGGATCGTCACCGACCTCGACCCGTCGGATCTGGAGATCCGCACCGAGGTGAACGGGGAAGTGCGCCAACTCAGCCGCACCTCGATGATGATCCACGACATCGGCGCCATCATCGAGTGGATCTCGGCGGTCATGACCCTGCTGCCCGGTGACCTGATCTTGACCGGCACCCCCGAAGGTGTCGGCCCGATCGAAAACGGTGACACCGTCTCCGTCAGCGTCGAGGGCATCGGCACCCTCACCAATCCCGTCGTGCGGAAGGGCAAGTGATGAGCGACACCGCCAATGACGCTGTGCGCGTGCGGTTCTGCCCGTCGCCAACCGGCATCCCGCATGTCGGCATGGTCCGTACCGCGCTGTTCAACTGGGCCTACGCCCGCCACACCGGGGGCACCTTCGTCTTCCGCATCGAGGACACCGACGCCCAGCGCGATTCCGAGGAAAGCTATCTGGCGCTGCTCGAGGCGCTGCGCTGGCTCGGCCTCAACTGGGACGAGGGGCCCGAGGTCGGCGGCCCGCACGAGCCCTACCGCCAGTCGCAGCGCAAGGACCTCTACGCCGATGTTCTGGCCAAGCTTGTCGACGCCGGCGAGGCCTATCCGGCCTACTCCACCCCCGAGGAAGTGGAGGCCCGCCATCTTGCCGCCGGCCGCAATCCCAAACTGGGATATGACAATTACGACCGGGACCTGACCGACGAGCAGCGCAACGCCTACGCCGCCGAGGGCCGCAACGCGGTGCTGAGGCTGCGGATGCCCGATGAGGACATCAGCTGGCACGACATGGTCCGCGGCACCACAACATTCGCCGCCGGCACGGTACCGGATTTCGCGCTCACTCGGGCGACCGGAGAACCGTTGTACACCTTGGTCAATCCCGTCGACGACGCGTTGATGAAGATCACCCACGTGCTGCGCGGCGAGGATCTGCTGCCGTCGACGCCACGCCAGATCGCTCTGTACCAGGCGCTCATCCGTGTCGGTGTCGCTGATCGGGTTCCCGAATTCGCCCACCTGCCACCGGTTTTGGGTGAAGGAACCAAGAAGCTGTCCAAGCGCGACCCAGAGTCGAACCTGTTCCTGCACCGCGAGCGCGGGTTCATCCCCGAAGGCCTACTGAACTATCTGGCGCTGCTGGGCTGGGGCATCGCCGAGGACCGCGACATCTTCAGCATCGAGGAGATGGTGGGCGCCTTCGACGTCGTCGACGTCAACTCCAATCCGGCGCGGTTCGACCAGAAGAAGGCCGACGCCGTCAACGCCGAGCACATCCGGCGGCTGGAGCCGGCCGAATTCACCCGGCGGCTGGCCGCCTACTTCGCCGAGCACGGCCACGACACCGGACTGGATGACGCGGGTTTCGCCACCGCCGCGGACCTGGTGCAGACCCGCATCGTGGTGCTTTCGGATGCCTGGGGCCTGCTGAAGTTCCTCGACGACGGTTCCTACGAACTCGACCCCAAGGCCGCCGCCAAGGAATTGGGTCCCGACTCGGCACCCGTGCTCGGCGCCGCGATCACCGCACTGGACGCCGTCGGCGAGTGGACCGCGGCCGGGATCGAAGACGCCCTCAAGTCTGCGCTTCTGGAGGGTCTCGAACTCAAGCCCCGCAAGGCCTTCGGGCCGATCCGGGTCGCGGCCACCGGAGCCACCGTGAGCCCGCCGCTGTTCGAGTCGCTGGAGCTGCTCGGACGCGACCGCTCGCTGGCGCGGCTGCGCCAGGCCCGCGCCGGCGTCGGGGGGCTGGAATAACCGGGCCGAAATCTTTGATAGTGTGCTCGTCGGCCCGCAACTGATGCCAGACCGGCTCCGTTCACCCGCTACACTGGGTGACAGCCTTCTGACCAGCGGTTATAGGCAGCCAATGGGGTATGGTGTAATTGGCAACACAGCTGATTCTGGTTCAGCCATTCTAGGTTCGAGTCCTGGTACCCCAGCAATTTCGTCGGTACGGCGCAGGATTTCGTTGGTACGAGGCTCTGGGCTATGCTGACTTCCCGGTGCGCCGCACGGCGCGCCACGGATTGGTTCTGGCCCCGTCGTCTAGCGGCCTAGGACGCCGCCCTCTCACGGCGGTAGCGTGGGTTCGAATCCCATCGGGGCTACCAAACCAACAACCCCTGGAATTTCTCCAGGGGTTGTTTGCTTTGTGTGGGAGCCGGATCCCTGCTCCCCGAAAGGCCATCATGCCCACACTGACGACCACCGACGGTGTCGAAATCTTCTACAAGGACTGGGGATCGGGCCAGCCCATCGTGTTCAGTCACGGTTGGCCGCTGTCCTCTGACGACTGGGACGCCCAGCTGATGTTCTTCCTGGCCCGGGGTTATCGGGTGGTGGCGCACGACCGTCGCGGGCACGGCCGCTCCGAACAGGTGGCCGACGGCCATGACATGGATCACTATGCCGACGACCTTGCCGCCGTCGTCAATCACCTCGACCTGCACGACGCCGTCCACATCGGGCACTCGACCGGCGGCGGCGAAGTGGTCCGGTATCTGGCCCGGCACGGCGAGAGCCGCGCCGCCAAGGCCGTGCTGATCGCGGCGGTGCCGCCGCTGATGGTGCAGACCGACGCCAATCCCGGTGGCCTGCCGAAGTCGGTGTTCGACGACTTCCAGGTGCAGGTCGCCACGAACCGCGCTGCGTTCTACCGAGCCGTTCCCGAGGGACCGTTCTACGGCTTCAACCGGGACGGCGTGGAACCGGTCGAGGGGATCATCGCCAACTGGTGGCGCCAGGGCATGATGGGCGGGGCCAAGGCCCATTACGACGGCGTGGTGGCGTTCTCGCAGACCGACTTCACCGAGGACCTCAAGAAGATCCAGCTGCCGGTGCTGGTCATGCACGGCGACGACGATCAGGTGGTGCCCTACGCCGACGCCGGACCGCTCTCGGCGGCTCTGCTGCCCAACGGCACGCTGAAGACCTACCCGGGCTACCCGCACGGCATGCCGACCACCCACGCCGACGTCCTCAACGCCGACATCCTGACGTTTATTCGCTCCTGACGGTCTGCCCGGTCGGATGAAGGGGCATAATTCGCGCTGAGAATCTTTGCTGAGAGGATTGCGCGATGAACGGCGACCAGGGCACCCGCAGGCGAGGCCGGCCGGTGATCATCGCTGTCACCGTGCTGCTGATCGTGGCCGCCGCGGCGGGCCCCTGGCCCTCGCGGCTGGCCGCGTACGGGCCGGTGATCACCGGCCCGTACGCCTCGCTGCTGGCCGCCTCGACCAACCTCGGTCCCTCGCACGGAGGCGTACGGGCCGGTGATCACCGGCCCGTACGCCTCGCTGCTGGCCGCCTCGACCAACCTCGGTCCCTCGCACGCCGCCGACGCCCAGCTGACCGTCACGCTGTCCGGCGGAACGCGCCCCGCCACACTCATCGAGTGGGCGCAGTCGCGCGGACTGACGGTGCGCTGGCGTGACGGCGACGACTGGGCCGTCGTCGCCGGACCCGCGCCGCGACTCGCCGAGGCCTTCGCCGTCCCCATCCACGACTACCGGGGCCGGCGCGGCCAGACCTTCTACGCCTCACCGCGCCAGCCCGACGTGCCTGCCGCCGTGCGGACCGAGACCACCGCCGTCGGCCGCATCCTGAGCTATCTGCCGTATCGGATGGCGCGCCCGGTGCTGCCGCTCGACGTGCCCCGCCCCGGCCTGAGCCCGCAGCACCTGCTGACGGCTTACAACGCGACCCCGCTGGCCGAGGCCGGCTACACCGGCAAGGGTCAGACGATCGTGTTCTTCGCGTTCGACGGGTTCGACCAACGCGATCTGGACATGTTCTCCGACACCTCCGGGTTGCCGCGGTTCACGCCGGTGGTGATCGACGGCCCGCTCAGCGAGCCGCACGGTGAGACGGTGATGGATCTGGAGGTGGCGCACGCCATCGCCCCCGACGCCCGGCTGGTGGTGGTCAACGCCCGGCCGACGCTGGTGGCCGGCGGCGCTTTCGAGAAGATCGGCCGGATGTTCGACGACGCGGCCCGCCAGTACCCGGGTTCGGTGTGGAGCCTGTCGATCGGGTGGGGTTGCGAAGCGATGGTCACCGCGGCCGACCTCGAGCCGGTCCGTGATGCGCTGACCAATGCGCATCGGCGCGGTATCGCGGTGTTCGACGCCAGCGGCGATGCCGGCGGCCTGGAATGCAAGGGCGGCGAGGACTGGTCGGCGGCGCCCGGCCCCGATGACGTCGGGGTGGACTCGGTCGCCTCGCTTCCGGAGATCACGTCCGTCGGTGGCACCACACTGTCGACCGATATGCAGGGCCGCTGGCTCGACGAGAGCGCCTGGGTGGATGTGCCGCTGTCCCAGGGCACCAGCGGGGGAGTGTCGCGGTTGTTCGCCCGTCCCGCCTATCAGCACGAGCTGTCGCTGGAACGCGACACCGAGCACCGGTTGGTGCCCGACGTGTCCGCGGTCGCCGACCCCTTCACCGGAGTGAAGCTGATCTACCAGCAGTCGACGATGGTCGGCGGCGGTACCTCACAGTCCGCACCGATCTGGGCGGCGTTCACCGTGTTGATGAACCAGTATGTGATCGACCGCGGCGGCCGGCCGCTCGGTGACATCAACACCCTGCTGTATCGGGTGGCCGAAGGGGCGCACCTGCCGGGAT
This sequence comes from Mycobacterium sp. M26, assembly GCF_001494595.1. Classification (GTDB taxonomy): domain Bacteria; phylum Actinomycetota; class Actinomycetes; order Mycobacteriales; family Mycobacteriaceae; genus Mycobacterium. The sequence continues at coordinate 3,241,166 of NZ_LN929908.1, read as the reverse complement.
TCCGCGACATCACGTTGGGCAGCAACGCCGTCGACGTGCCTGGCGACGGATACGACCTCGTGACCGGACTCGGCAGCCCCAACGTCGCCAACCTGGCCAGCGACCTCCTCGATGCGCAGACCGCGCGCTCGATCGCCGGCGATTACCTGCCCGTCGGCGGTTAAGCCGTTGCCGGACAAGCTCTTTGCGCCGGCAGGTGCGCTCTTTCCGCGACTGTCCGCCACGGAACGCCCGGTATTCAGCGCCGGTCTGCTCGTCTTCGTGGTGGCGCTGGCCGGCTTCGCGTTGGTGCGATTCCAGGCGCCGATGATCACGCTGGCCTGCTTCGGGTTGGCGATCATCGTGGTCCTCTATGCCCGGCAGATCCGGCTGCCGGTGCGCGCGGTGGCGACCGCGGGTGTCGTCGGCCTCGGGCTGGGCATGGGGTGGGCGTTCATCGTGGGTCCGGTGGTGGCCCAGGCCTACAGCGCCGCACTGGGTGCCCAGACCGACCTGGGTCACATCCTGCTGTCCGGGGTCGCAATTCCGGCCAGCGGTGCGCTGTTGATGGTGGCTCCCGCTGTGGTGGTGCGGGTGACGGGCCGGTCGATCCGGGAACCCCTGAGCGGCATGGCCGTCGGCGCGGTGGGTGCGACCGTCTTCAATGCCGGCGCCACCGCCGTTCTGCTGTGGCCGCAGTTGGCCTTGGGTGTCACCACCCACGACCAGTCCGCGGAAAGCCTGCTCGCCGAAGCGATCGTCGAGGGGCTGGCCTGGCCGTTGGCCTGCCTGGCAGTCGGTGGCATCTTCGGACTCAGCCTCTGGTCGACCCGCCGGGCTCAGGCGGGTGCGCTGGCCGTGGTGCTGCTCGTGGTGACCGCGCTGGGACTGGTGGACGTCTCGCCGCTGCCGGTGCGGCCGTACATCGCCGTGCAACTCGGTATCGCGCTGCTCGCCGTAATCGCGTTGCGTATCGCGATCGGACGGACACCTGCGGTGGGGGACGGCACATCTGATGTCCCTGAGCCGCGGCCGACCACCTACCGTCGCGTGCTGGTGCCGTTGGTCGGGGTCCTCGCGCTCGTCGCCGCACTCGGTGCCGGGACGTCGGCTCTGATCACACCGCCGGCCAAGGCGTATGTGTGCCCGCCGGATTGCGGGCGACCGCCGCTGGGAACGCCGGTGGAGACCAACCCGCGCTACAGCGGCGACAACGGGGCGTTCTCGGTGGCCTACCCCGAGCAGGGCGCGGCCTATCAGGTGACGTTCGAACCGCAGGGATTACACGGCGTCCAACTCAACTATCTCGGTGGCGACACCGGAACCATGGTGCTGTTCGGGGAACCCGCGAGCGCACGCACACCCCGGCAGATCGTCGAGCAGGTGTTGCGGGCGAAGTACCCGGACGCCGTCGTCAGCTACGAAATCCCCAATGCCTCGGTGGGTTACCAGCCCGGATACGGCGTGGTCGCCGACGTGTACTCGCGGGATTCGGCGGCCTCGTTCACCAGGCTGCGGGTCATCGTGATGGCCGCGGTCAAACATGACTACGCGCTGATCGCGGCCGCGGTCGGGCCTTATCACGAGTTCAGCCCGGACTACGGCAGCGGCCATCCGTCGGGGGCCAACATGGAACTCGCCATGGACATGGGCAAGTACGTCAACAGTTTCCGGTGGGGCGGCGACCGCTACGGTCGCCGGCCCTGACCGGTCGCTCTCACTGCTGCGGTGCGGTGGACCCGGCCAGCGGCATGGCCGGCAGGCCGAGCTTGCGATGGTCCCAGGACCGGGTGCGGTTGGTGACGATCCGCACCGCGATGCGCTTGTTCATCATCATGTCGACGGCGGGCTTGAGGTCATCGGAGTAGGGGCCGTTGTAGCGCTCCCAGACGTTGACGCCGACGGCGAAGATGGTGTCGGGATCCTCGACGATCTCGGCGACACCTTCGAATGCGACGCCGCGCAGGGTGTCGTAGGTGTCGCCGTCCTCGATGAGGAAACTCACCCGCGGGTTGCGGCGCAGGTTGACCGTCTTCTGGGATTTGGCCTTGGTTTCGACCCAGATCTCGCCGTCGATCACGCCGTACCACATCGCCACCAGATGGGGCTGGCCGTCCGGGCCGACCGTGGCCATCGTGCCCGTGCGACTGCGGGCGACGAAGTCGGTGATCTCCTCGTCGGTCATGACGATCTGGTTGCGCTGGTTGGTTCCCATGGCGTCAGTGTGGCAGGTGTCTCAGTCGCGGTTGCGGGGGCGTCTCACTACGCGGTTTCGGGCTCTGATCACAACCGGCGGGTGAGCGCTTCGGAGGCTGACAGCAGATCGGCGGCCCAGCGTGCGCCGGGTCGACGGCCCATCCGGTCGATCGGTCCGGAGACCGACACCGCGGCGATCACCGCCCCGGCACGATCCCGAACCGGCGCAGACACACTGGCGACCCCGGGCTCGCGTTCGGCCGCGCTCTGGGCCCAGCCGCGGCGGCGAACCTCGGCCAGTGTCCGCTCGGTGAACTTGGCCGACGGCAGCACGGCCTGCTGGGTGGCGGCATCGCTGTAGGCCAGCAGCACCTTGGCGCCGGATCCCGCCGTCATCGGCAGGCGGGCCCCGACCGGCACCGTATCGCGAAGCCCGGCAGGAGGTTCCAGGGCGGCGATGCACACCCGCGACGTGCCCTCACGGCGGTAGAGCTGGACGCTCTCGCCGGTGATCTCGCGCAGCCGGGGCAGGATCGTCGCGCCCGCCGCAAGCAGGGGATCGCTGACCTGGGCGGCGAGCTCGCTGAGTGCAGGACCGAGCCGCCAGCGCCCGGCGCTGTCACGCGCCAGCAGGCGGTGCGTCTCCAGTCCGGCGGCCAGCCGGTGCGCGGTGGCGCGGGGGAGCCCGGTGCGCTCGCAGAGTTCGGCTAGGCCGCACGGGGACTCGGCAATCGAGTGCAGTACCCCCACGGCTTTGTCGAGCACGCCGATGCCGCTATCCTGTCTCATATCGAGATACTAACGTCCCGAAATGTGAGATGGCCAGTTTCCGACCGAGGCTGGCCGACGGAGGAATCGAGAAGTGATGGCCCAAATCGACAAGCCCAGAACGCTGCCCGAGAAGGTGTGGGACGACCACGTCGTGGTCGCGGGTACCGGCAGCGGTGCCTCGCGTGAGCCCGATTTGATCTACATCGATCTGCATCTCATCCACGAGGTGACCAGCCCGCAGGCCTTCGACGGACTGCGGCTGGCCGGACGCCCGGTGCACCGGCCCGATCTGACGATCGCCACCGAGGACCACAACGTCCCGACCGTCGACATCGACAAGCCGATCGCCGACCCCATCTCGCGCACCCAGGTCGAGACCCTGCGACGCAACTGCGCCGAATTCGGAATCCGGTTGCACCCGATGGGCGATGCCGAGCAGGGCATCGTGCACGTGATGGGACCGCAGCTCGGGCTGACGCAGCCCGGTATGACGATCGTCTGCGGCGACAGCCACACCTCCACCCATGGTGCCTTCGGCGCGCTGGCAATGGGGATCGGCACCTCGGAGGTCGAACATGTGCTGGCGACACAAACACTTCCGCTGCGTCCGTTCAAGACCATGGCGGTCAACGTCGACGGGAAATTGCCCCCCGGGGTGACGGCCAAGGACATCATCCTGGCGGTCATCGCCAAGATCGGCACCGGCGGCGGCCAGGGCTATGTCATCGAATACCGGGGCAGCGCCATCGAATCGCTGTCGATGGAAGGCCGGATGACGATCTGCAATATGAGCATCGAGGCCGGTGCGCGGGCCGGGCTGGTCGCCCCCGACGAGACCACCTATGAATTCCTGCGTGGCCGCCCGTATGCCCCGACCGGCGCGGATTGGGATGCGGCGGTGCAGGCTTGGGAGAAGCTGAAGACCGATCCCGGGGCCGAATTCGACACCGAGGTCGACATCGACGCCAGCACGCTGAGCCCGTTCGTCACCTGGGGCACCAACCCCGGCCAGGGCGTGCCGCTGTCCGAAGCGGTGCCCGACCCGGAGTTGATGCCCGATTCGGAACGTCAGGCCGCCGAGAAAGCCTTGGCATATATGGACCTTGCTCCGGGTACCCCGATGCGGGACGTCGCCGTCAACGCCGTCTTTGTGGGCTCCTGCACCAACGGGCGTATCGAGGATCTGCGGGTCGTCGCTGATGTCCTGCGTGGCCGGAAGGTCGCCGACGGCGTGCGGATGCTCGTTGTGCCCGGGTCGATGCGGGTGCGCGCACAGGCCGAATCCGAAGGCCTGGGTGAGATCTTCACCGCCGCCGGGGCCGAGTGGCGCCAGGCCGGCTGCTCGATGTGCCTGGGAATGAACCCCGATCAGCTGGCGCCGGGGGAGCGCTGCGCCTCGACGTCCAACCGCAACTTCGAAGGTCGGCAGGGTAAGGGCGGTCGCACCCACCTGGTGTCACCGGCGGTGGCCGCCGCCACCGCCGTCTTCGCCCGCCGATCTCGAAAACTAGCTCTGCTAAGGAGAACACGATGGATGCCTTCCACACCCATACCGGCATCGGGGTTCCGTTGCGGCGGTCCAATGTCGACACCGACCAGATCATTCCGGCGGTCTATTTGAAGCGCGTCACCCGAACGGGTTTTGAGGACGGACTTTTCGCCGCGTGGCGCAACGATCCGTCATTCATCCTGAATCTGAGCCCATTCGACCGCGGCTCAGTTCTGGTCGCCGGCCCGGATTTCGGCACCGGGTCCTCCCGCGAGCATGCCGTGTGGGCGCTGATGGACTACGGATTCCGAGTAGTGATCTCGTCCCGATTCGCTGACATCTTCCGGGGCAACGCCGGCAAGGCCGGGCTGCTGGCCGCCGAAGTGGCTCAGGATGACGTCGAACTGCTCTGGAAGCTGCTCGAGCAGAATCCGGGGCTGGAAATCACTGTGAATCTTCAAGATCGGAATATCACCGCGGGAACCACCGTGGTGCCGTTCACGATTGACGATTACACCGCGTGGCGATTGCTCGAAGGACTCGACGATATAGGCCTTACGCTGCGGAAACTCTCCGAAATCGAATCCTTCGAAGCGGCGCGGCCGAGCTGGAAACCGCACATCTCGACACCCTCCTGAGGCCTTCCGAGACCCGAATTCCCGCCCCTGGCGGGGGGTTCGCGGCGGCGACATTCACTGCCCTAGGGCGGCAATCGGTTTGCTGAAATCCTCCTAAGCAATGCCTGAAATTGGGCGTGGCACTTGGAAATCTGCTGGCCTTGGGTTTACCGTGTTTGGCAGTCGGTCCAGAAAGGACCACTGTTTTCGGAGGAATTGAATGAACAAAGCAGAGCTGATCGACGCTCTCACCGCGAAGCTGAACGTGGATCGTCGGCAGGCTACTGACGCAGTCGAGAACATCGTCGACACCATTGTGCGCGCGGTGCACAAGGGCGACAGTGTGACCATCACCGGTTTCGGTGTTTTCGAGCAGCGCCGTCGCGCCGCCCGCGTTGCGCGCAACCCGCGCACCGGTGAGACCGTGAAAGTGAAGCCGACCTCCGTTCCCGCCTTCCGCCCCGGTGCCCAGTTCAAGGCTGTTGTCTCTGGCGCGCAGAAGCTTCCGGCTGAGGGACCTGCCGTCAAGCGCGGCGCTGTCGGTGGCCCGGTCAAGAAGGCCGCCGCCAAGAAGGCGGTCCGTAAGGCCGTCGTGAAGAAGGCTCCGGCCAAGAAGGCGGCTCCGGCTAAGAAGGCCGCTCCGGCTAAGAAGGCCGCTCCCGCCAAGAAGGCCGCTCCCGCCAAGAAGGCCGCACCGGCCAAGAAGGCTCCGGCCAAGAAGGCTCCGGTGAAGAAGGCCGCTCCGGCTAAGAAGGCCGCGCCGGCCAAGAAGGCTCCGGCCAAGAAGGCCGCGCCGGTCAAGAAGGCTGCTGCCAAGGCTCCGGCCAAGAAGGCTCCCGCCAAGAAGGCCCCGGCCAAGAAGGCTCCGGCCAAGAAGGGCCGTCGCTAAAGTTCTCCGTCGGATACGCCGCGGGCCCAGTGCCCGCGGCGTATTCGCGTCTCTAGGCCCGGAACATCTGGCTAGTGGGTGTGCGGCAGCGGGCTGGCGATGTAGTCCGCGGCGATGATCTGCCCGTCGGACAGCGACAGCACCCACGTGCTGCCCTTGCGGTTGCGGACCTTGTCGGCCTTCCCGCCCTCACCGTCGCGCCACCACGCCAGCAGGTACGGAATCACCTTGCCCTGCGTGCAGATCACCGGCGTCCCGCCATGCGCGGCGATCTCGAGCACCCGATCCCGCGCGGCTTTCGGATTCGCCGCGTAGGCCTCTTCGGTGAGATCGGCCTCGACCGTGATCTTCACACCGAGTTCCTGCGCCAGCGGTTCGACGGTCTGGGTGCACCGGGCTCGGTCGGCGGCGTGGATCGCCGTGGGGCCGAACGCCATCAGCTGCGCGACCAGGGATTCCGCCTGTGCCCGACCGTTTTTGTCCAGCGGCCGGCCCCGGTCGTCGCCCTTGTACCGCGATTTCACCCCGGCAGTTCCGTGCCGCACCACCAACACCGTCTGGGTGTCGCCCGGATGTTCACCGAAGATCGCGAGGACATCGCGGTCATGCGGATAGGTGAGCCGCGCGGCGGCATCGGCGGGGGACAACCACTCGAGGCGGTCCACCTCGTCGCCCGGGCTGAACTCGCCACCGGCGGCGCGCGCGGCCCAGTAGTGCACCACCTTTGTGCCTTCCGGAATCGGATAGGTCACTTCGGTCAGGCGCCGGCCCAGATATGCGCGCTGGCCGGTCTCCTCCCAGATCTCGCGGACCGCAGCCACCGGCTCGTTCTCGCCGGGGTCGACCTTGCCCTTGGGCAGCGACCAGTCGTCGTAGCGAGGCCGGTGGATGACGGCGATGCACGGCAGGCCGGTGTCCGGGTCTGGCCGCCACAGCACCGCCCCTGCGGCGATCACCCGCTGGGCGGGCTTGCCCTTCTTCGTCGAAACGTCTTTGGTCGATTTGGTCTTCGAGCCGTCGCGTGACGTCCCCTTGGCCACGTCAACTCCCACAAGTCAATTCAGGTTCCCGCCGGGGCGGGACCGGGCCGGCTGTAATGGAAGGTGCACTCAGCGCTGCCGATGGAGTTCCATCAGCCACACCTGGTGGTCGCGGACCTGGCGACCGTCCTGCGGTGATGCGGTCCAGCTGCCATCGGACCCCAGCTCCCAGCATCGCGTCGACGGGTCCATCGCCGACTCGAAGATTTCGTCCAGGTACCCGGTGAGCCGGGGATCCTTCACCTGGGCCAGCACCTCGACGCGGCGATCGAGGTTGCGGTGCATCATGTCGGCGCTGCCGATGAAGAATTCGTTGATCGCCTGGAAATGGAAGATGCGCGAATGCTCCAGGAATTGGCCGAGAATCGAGCGCACCACGATGTTCTCCGAGAATCCCTCGGCACCCGGCTTGAGCGCGCAGATGCCGCGTACCACGATCTCGACCCGGACCCCAGACTGCGAGGCCCGATACAGCGCATCGATCACCTGCTCGTCGACCAGGGCGTTGGCCTTCAGCCGGATCCGGCCGTTGCCGCCGGCGCGGTGCGCCTCGATCTCACGTTCGATGCGCTCGACGATGCCCTTGCGTACCCCGTGCGGAGCCACCAACAGATTGCGGTAGCTCATCTTCCGGGAGTACCCGGTCAGCGAATTGAACAGGTCGGTGAGGTCGGCGCCGATGTCGGGGGCTGCCGTCAGCAGGCCGACGTCCTCGTAAAGCCGGGCGGTCTTCGGGTTGTAGTTGCCGGTGCCGATATGGCAGTAGCGGCGGATGGTCGAGCCCTCGCGGCGGACCACCAGGCAGGTCTTGCAGTGCGTCTTGAGGCCGATCAACCCGTAGACCACGTGCACGCCAGCGTCTTCCAGTGCACGCGCCCATTTGATGTTGGCCTGCTCGTCGAAGCGCGCCTTGAGTTCCACCAGCGCCACCACCTGCTTGCCGGCGGCCGCCGCCTCGATCAGCGCGTTGACGATCGGGGAGTCACCGGAGGTGCGGTACAGCGTCTGCTTGATGGCCAACACATTCGGGTCCGCCGCGGCCTGCTCGATGAAGCGCTGCACACTCGTCGAGAACGAGTGATAGGGATGGTGCACCAGGACGTCGCCGTCGCGCAGCGTCGAGAAGATGCTCTTCGGGGTTTCGCGTTCGCCGAAGGCCTGGTGCGTGGCAGGCACGAACGGGCGGTCCTTGAGGGCCGGCCGGTCGATCCCGTAGACCTGCCAGAGCGCCGAAAGATCCAGCAGCCCGGGCACCTCCACCACATCCCCGGGGTTGACGTCGAGCTCGCGCAACAGCAACTCGAGCATGTGCTCGGTCATGTCGTCGGCCACTTCCAACCGCACCGGCGGGCCGAACCGCCTACGCGCCAGTTCCCGCTCCAATGCCTGCAGAAGGTCTTCGTCGCGGTCTTCGACATCCATATCGGCGTTGCGGGTGATCCGGAATGCGTGCTGTTCGACGATTTCCATTCCGGGGAACAGCACCGGCAGAAATGCCGCGATGAGCTCTTCCATCGGCAGGAAGCGGACCGACTTGTCCTCGGGGTCGGCACTCTTGAGCACCACGAAGCGATCGACGTTGTCCGGCACCTTCACCCGGGCGAAGTGCTCTCCGCCGTCCTCGGGAGAGCGGACCGCGACGGCCAGGTTCAGGCTCAGACTGCTGACGAACGGGAACGGGTGCGCCGGGTCGACCGCCAGCGGGGTGAGGACGGGGAACACCTGCTCGTGGAAGTACTTCGACAGATCGGCGCGGTCGGCCTCGCTCAGCTCGTTCCACGTGACGATATGGATGCCCTCTTCGGCCAGCCCCGGCCGCACCGATTCCAGGAATACCTGGGCATGACGCAGCGAGATCTGCCGGGTGCGGTCGCCGATGCGGCGCAACTGCTCGCGCGGTGTCAGCCCGTCGGCGGACCGGACCGACAGGCCCATCTCGTCGCGGCGCTTCAGGCCGGCCACCCGGACCATGTAGAACTCGTCGAGGTTGGACGCGAAGATCGCCAGGAACTTGGCCCGCTCCAGCAGCGGCATCGAGGTGTCGGCGGCCAGGGCCAGCACCCGGGCGTTGAAGTCCAGCCAGCTCAGCTCGCGGTTGAGGTACCGGTCCTCGGGCAGCGCATTGTCGACCGCGGCAGCGGTGGCCGCGGGCGGAGCTTCCGGCGCCTCACCCGGCTGCCAGTCGTCGTCCGTGGATCTCGCTTCGGCTTCCGTATCGGTCACACCAGCGATCATCCCTTATCCGCGCCGCACGCGGATGCCAGGAGCGCAAAGTCGACTGCCGTTCAGGCGTTGTTCAGGTTCAGTGCCTGGGCGGTCGCGTCACCGACACCGAGTTGACGGGCCTGCTGCAGGTCATCGGGCGTGTCGATGTCACAGCGCAGTCCCGGCCAGTCACCGCTCAACTCGACCGCACCGGAGTCGCGGTGCCAGGCCGCCGACTGCGCGCCGAACCGCGGTTCGAGCGGCACTCCGAATGCGAACAGTGCCGAGGTACCGGTGCCGTGCCGGTCGGTGACGAAGCTGCGCGGGTGGGTGCGGGCCTGCGCCAGAGCCTCGCCCAGCTCGACACTGCGCAGCGCCGGCAGATCACCCTGCAGCACAACGGCGTTGGGAGTGTGACTCGTCACGGCCGTCCAGGCCGCCGCGACGGCGGTGTTCAGGGGGTCGGGGTGGCCGGGCGGAGTGGGATCGGCCAGCACGTCGGCGCCGAGGTCGCGGACGACGGCGGCGGCCGTCTCATCCGGGGTGACGACGGTGATCGAGTGCACGGCGGCAACGCCTTGAGCGGCAGTGATGGTGTCGACGAGCATCGCGAGGACGACCTGTTCGCGCACGCCGTCGGCGAACATCGGGGCCAGCCGGGTCTTGGCCTGCGACAGCCGCTTGACCGCGATGATCAGTCCGACATCGGGCCCAGCGCTCATGGCGCCATCCTGCCAGCGTCGGCTGACGGGCCGCTGCCGCGGTAGTGCATGCGGCGGATGGCCGGCGCCGCTGGGTAGGTTATGGGGATGACGAGCACGGTGGGCACTGCCGCGGTGATGGGCGCCGGAGCTTGGGGAACCGCGCTGGCCAAGGTGCTGGCCGACGCCGGAGCCGACGTCCGGCTGTGGTCGCGCAGACCCGAGGTGGCCGAGGAGATCAACACCAAGCACACCAATACCTCGTATCTGCCCGGTGTCGACCTGCCCGCGCGCATCCGCGCCACCACCGACGCGGCCGACGCGCTCGACGGTCTGACGACGGTGCTGCTCGGTGTTCCGTCGCAGACCCTGCGCACCAACCTCGAACACTGGCGCGGCCTGCTGGCCGACGGCGCGACCCTGGTGAGCCTGGCCAAAGGCATCGAACTGGACAGCCTGATGCGGATGAGCCAGGTCATCGTGCAGGTCACCGGTGTCGATCCGGGTCAGGTCGCGGTGGTTTCCGGCCCGAACCTGGCCGCCGAGATCGCCGACGAACAGCCCGCCGCCACCGTGGTGGCCTGTACCGACTCGGGTCGTGCGGTGGCCCTGCAGCGTGCGCTGAGCACCGGGTACCTGCGGCCCTACACCAATGCCGACGTCATCGGCACCGAGATCGGCGGGGCCTGCAAGAACGTCATCGCCCTGGCCTGCGGGATGGCCGCGGGGGTCGGCCTGGGCGAGAACACCGCCGCGGCGATCATCACCCGCGGGCTCGCCGAGATCATGCGGCTCGGAATTGCCCTGGGCGCCAAGCCCGCTACGCTGGCCGGCCTGGCCGGTGTCGGCGACCTGGTCGCCACCTGCACCTCGCCGCGCTCGCGTAACCGGACCTTCGGCGAGCGCCTCGGCCGCGGCGAGACGCTGGAGGCGGCACTGCGCGCGACCGACGGACATGTGGCCGAAGGCGTCACCTCCTGCACCTCGATCCTCGCGCTGGCCTCCAGCTACGACGTCGAAATGCCGCTCACCGATGCGGTGCAGCAGGTGTGCCACAAGGGGTTGTCGGTGGATCAGGCCGTCATCCTGCTGCTCGGTCGCAGCACCAAGCCGGAGTAGCCCGATGAACGGCGGGTACGGCGACTCCACTCGCGCGGTGAAAGCGGTTGACGGCGAGGCTGTTCCGGGCCGCCCGGTCGGTCCGGTCCCGGTTCCTGCTGCGGCCTATCACCTCTCGCCGGACGAAGGCAGTGAACCGGACACCTATGGGCGCAGCTCCAACCCGAGCTGGCGGAGCCTCGAATCGGCACTGGCCCAACTCGAGGGTGCCACGACCGCACTGAGTTTCGGTTCCGGGATGGCGGCCATCACCGCCGCGCTGCGAGTGGTCACCAGACCCGGTTCGGTGCTGGTCGTGCCTGCCGACGGCTACTACCAGGTACGTCGCTTCGCCGCGGAAAGTCTTGCCCCCCAGGGTGTTACGGTCCGAGAGGTGGCGGCCGACGAGCTCTACGAGGCTGCCGGGCAGGCCGACGCGGTGCTGGCCGAAACACCGACCAATCCCGGCCTGGATGTGGTGGACCTGCACCGGCTGGCCGGCATCTGCCGGGGCCGCGGCGCCACCCTGGTGGTCGACAACACCACCGCAACCCCGCTCGGGCAGCAGCCGCTGTCGCTGGGCGCCGACCTGGTGGTGGCCAGCGCCACCAAGGCGCTCGCCGGTCACAGCGATGTGCTGGCCGGGTACGCCGCAGGCAGCCAGCCCGAGCTGATGGCGGCGGTGGAACGCGAGCGCCTGCTCTCCGGTGGCATCCTGGGCGCTTTCGAAGCCTGGCTGGTGCTGCGCAGTATCGGCAGTGTCGGGCTGCGATTTCCCCGGCAGTGCCAGAACGCGCTCGCGCTGGCCACCGCGTTGCGCACTCATCCCGCGGTGCGGGCGGTGCGTTATCCGGGTCTGCCCGAGGATCCGTCGTACCCGGTGGCCAGCGCCCAGATGCGCCACGCCGGTGGGTTGGTGGGTGTCGAACTCGCCGACGCGCACGCCGTCCACGACCTGGTGGAGCGCAGTGAACTGCTGGTGGCCGCCACCAGCTTCGGCGGGCTGCACACCTCAGTGGACCGCCGCGCCCGCTGGGGCGACCCGGTCAGCGACGGCTACGCCCGGATTTCGGCGGGGATCGAGGACACCGACGACCTGCTGGCCGACGTGTTGCGGGCCCTCGACGGCCGTTGATCGGCAAAACCGCAGGTCGCGTTATCGGATCGTGCGCCCGACGCCCGGGCTGTAGCCTCTGTAGCTTGTGACACGCATCCGCGTCGCCGTCGTCTACGGCGGCCGCAGCTCCGAGCACGCCATCTCGTGCGTGTCGGCCGGCAGCATCCTGCGCAACCTCGACCCGCAGCGCTTCGAGGTGGTCGCCATCGGCATCACGCCCGGGGGCTCCTGGGTGCTCACCGACGCCCGTCCCGAAACCCTGGCCATCAGCGGCCGCCAGTTGCCGCAGGTCAGCGGTGAGGCCGGAACCGCCCTGGCGTTGACCGCCGACCCGCAGCGTCGCGGCGAACTGGTGTCGCTGGACGGTGCGGGGGAGATCCTGGCCGCTGTCGACGTCGTCTTCCCGATCCTGCACGGCCCCTACGGCGAGGACGGCACGATCCAGGGCCTGCTGGAACTGGCCGGTGTGCCCTACGTCGGTGCCGGTGTGTTCGCCAGTGCGGCTGGCATGGACAAGGAATTCACCAAGAAACTGCTCGCCGCCGACGGCCTGCCGATCGGTGACCATGTGGTGCTGCGTCCGCACCGGGCCGCCCCTGATCTGGACGAGATTGAGCGCCTTGGCTTCCCGATGTTCGTCAAGCCGTCACGAGGTGGCTCCTCGATCGGCGTGAGCCGGGTGATGCACGCCGACGAACTGCCCGGTGCGATCGATGAGGCGAGGCGGCACGACCCGAAGGTGATCATCGAGGCCGCCATCGTCGGGCGCGAACTCGAATGCGGTGTCCTGGAATTCCCGGACGGCTCGGTGCGGGCCAGCACCATCGGTGAGATTCGGGTGGCCGGTGTGCGTGGCCGCGAGGACGGCTTCTACGACTTCGCCACCAAGTACCTCGACGACGCCGCCGAGTTGGACGTCCCGGCCAAGGTCGATGACGAGGTGGCAGAAGAGTTGCAGCGCTTGGCTATTCGAGCCTTCGAAGCACTGGATTGCCAGGGGTTGGCGCGGGTCGACTTCTTCCTCACCGAGGACGGCCCGGTGGTCAACGAGATCAACACCATGCCCGGTTTCACGACCATCTCGATGTACCCGCGGATGTGGGGCGCCAGCGGTATCGACTATCCGACGCTGGTGGGCACCATGGTCGAGACCGCACTGGCCCGCGGAACCGGCCTGCGTTAGCGCGCCGCGCCCGGCCTGATCGCCACCTCCGGCAGCACGCGGGCGATCAGATCCGACACCGCCTGGATGGGGGTGGGACCGGACCCCGACGGCAGGGTCAGCGCCACATAGACCGGCCGGTCCACAGCCACCCAGGTGCTGCGGTTGGCGGCGGGGTCATCCAGCCGGAACCATTGCACCTGATTGACCATCTGGATGGGGGAGCCGACGACGAACTCTTCCGGCCGGCCGATACCGCAGCGCAGGATCACCGCGTCGCCGTCGGCCTCGGCCCGCCAGGCGGCCGTACCCGCGGGCACCGGGTCCATCGCGGGTGCTCGGCCGAAGTCGCCCAGCGTCGCCGGAAGACCGTCCACCAGGGTGCGGCATTCCGCGGACTCCGCCTGCGGGGCGGGTACCGACGCGATGGCTACCGGCTGGGTGGGCGTGCGCCGCGTCGCGGCGATGGCCAGTACAGCGCCGATCGCCACCACGGCGATCACCAGCGCGGCGATCAGGACAGCGCGGGGTGGACCGTCGGAGATGTCGTCGTCGGCGGCAGCGGGCAGCGGCTCAGTCGGCATCGGCGATCGGGCACGTCAGTGTGCGGGTGATTCCGGCGACCTGCTGAACGCTGGGAACGATGTTGGCGGTGAGGTCCTCGGCGCTGTTCGCCCCGATGCGCACCACCACGTCATAGGGTCCGGTGACGTACTCCGAGGACAGCACACCGGGCAACGTGGCAACCTGCTTGGCGACGACCTCGGCGCGACCCACCTCGGTCTGGATCAGCATGTACGCCTCGGCCACCCGTCGTCTCCTCGTCTTACACTGGCGTGTCCCGGTGTCCTGACCGGCATCGGTGAACGGCCGGGACGGCGACGCGGGCTGCGCGTCGGCAGGCACCAAACCTACCGCAGGTTGTCAGGTCCTGCGGTTGTGAGCGGGCCTGATGTGGAAGGGGAGACGAGGTGGCCGACGGGCCGGAACCGACGCTGCACGAACTGGGCGAGTTCCCGATGATCGACCGTCTGGTGGCCGGCCGCCGGCAGCCGCCGGGGGTGACGGTCGGCCCCGGCGACGACGCCGCGGTGGTCAGCGCCCCGGACGGCCGGGTGGTCGTCACCACCGACATGCTCGTCGAAGGCCGGCACTTCCGGCTGGATTGGTCCACCCCACACGATGTGGGGCGCAAGGCGATCGCGCAGAACGCCGCCGACGTGGAGTCGATGGGCGCGCGGGCCACCGCGTTCGTCGTCGCGTTCGGTGCGCCGTCCGATACCTCGGCGCAGCGCGTGAAGGCGGTATCGGACGGAATGTGGGCCGAGGTCGGGCAATTCGGCGCCGGGGTGGTCGGCGGTGACCTGGTGGCCAGCCCGCAGTGGGTGGTGTCGGTGACCGCACTGGGTGATCTGGGCGGGCGCGTACCGGTTCTGCGCAGTGGGGCCCGACCCGGTTCGGTGCTTGCGGTGGCCGGTGAATTGGGCCGCTCTGCTGCCGGATACATGTTGTGGGACAAGGGAATCGACGAATTCGAGGAGCTACGACGCTGGCATCTGGTGCCGCGGCCGCCGTACGGGCAGGGCGTGCGGGCCGCCGATGCCGGGGCGCTGGCGATGACCGACGTGTCCGACGGGTTGCTGGCCGACGTCGATCAGATCGCCCGGGCGTCGGCGGTGCGGATCGACCTGTCCGCAGACGGGTTGCGCCCTGACGTCGATGCCGTGGCGGGTGCCGCCGCGGCCACCGGCACCGACCCGTGGTCACTGGTGCTCGCCGGTGGTGAAGATCACGCCCTGGTCGCCTGTTTCGCCGGCGACGTTCCCGAGGGCTGGCGGGTGATCGGATCGGTCGCCGACGGCGACCCGGCAGTCCTGGTGGACGGGCAGCCGTGGGCCGGACCGGCGGGTTGGCAATCCTTCGACTGAGGACCTCGGTAGGTTGGCCTGCGTGACGACCACCGCCCGCCCGCTGACCGAACTCGTCGAGGACGGCTGGGCACGGGCCCTGGCACCGGTGGCCGACCAGGTGAGTCAGATGGGCCAGTTCCTGCGGGCCGAGATCGCCGAGGGCCACCGCTATCTTCCGGCCGGCCCGAATGTGCTGCGGGCCTTCACCTTCCCGTTCGAGTCGGTGCGGGTGCTCATCGTCGGCCAGGACCCGTACCCGACGCCGGGCCATGCGGTCGGCTTGAGTTTCTCGGTGGCCCCCGAGGTGCGGCCACTGCCGCGCAGCCTGTCCAACATCTTCACCGAGTACACCGCCGACCTCGGCTATCCGGCGCCGTCCAACGGCGACCTGACACCGTGGGCGCAACGCGGGGTGATGCTGCTCAACAGGGTGCTGACGGTCCGGCCCGGCGCCCCGGCCTCGCACCGGGGCAAGGGGTGGGAGGCGGTCACCGAATGCGCCATTCGGGCGTTGGTCGCGCGCGATCAGCCGCTGGTGGCGATTCTGTGGGGCCGGGACGCCTCGACGCTCAAACCGATGCTCACCGGCAGCTCCGGCGGGCAGGAGCGGAGCGACTCGGGGATTCCACCCACGTGTATGGCCATCGAGTCACCCCACCCGTCACCGCTGTCGGCCTCGCGGGGGTTCTTCGGGTCGCGGCCGTTCAGCCGGGCCAACGAGTTGCTGACCGGGATGGGCGCCGAACCGATCGACTGGCGCCTGCCCTAGCGACCTTGGGATCGGTAGGGCGGCGCTGCGGGTGAACTGGGCGCCGACCGAAAGGATGTCCATGACACTCACCCGAACCCTCGCCGGTGCCCTGATCGCCGGGATCGGCGCGGCCTCGACCCTGTGGCTCACCGCCGCCGGGGGAGATATCGCGACCGCCCACGCCGACAACGTGCGCTGTGATCCGGCATGCCACGGCACGTGGTGCCCGGGCGACCCGATCACGTTCCGGGTCGAAGCCCTGTCGAAGAGCTGGGATGCGAACGTCTGCCACGAATACCACCAGGTATCCGGCCAGCCCGGGGTCTACGCCGAGGGTCCGCTGCCGGAGGGAACGTTCGTCTGCCCGCCGTGGGCGTTCATGTGCCCCTGAGGGCGAACGGCATCAGCCGCGGGTGACCTTGCCGGCCTTCAGGCAGGAGGTGCAGACGTTGACGCGCTGCTTGTTGCCGCCGGGGCGGGTCACCGCGTGCACGGTCTGGATGTTCGGGTTCCAGCGACGGCTGGTCCGGCGATGGGAATGCGACACCGACTTACCGAAGCCGGGGCCCTTTCCGCAGATCTCGCACACGGCAGCCATGTAGAACTCCTCTGTAGTAAACGTCTGGTCAAGGGGCCAACGACCGAGCTACGGGTGACCCGACAACCTGACAAGAATAGCCGTCGCGTGCAGGGAACGCCAAAATGGCGTGCCCGGGGCCCGTGAGCTCGATGGTTTCAGAGCTGGCCGTGGCGCGGCGGGCGGGTCCCCGACAGCGTGTACCGGCCGATGTGCTGCAGTTTCCATCGGGTCGCGTCGTGCAGCGTGTGGGTCCGGGCATCCCGCCAGTACCGGGCCAGATTGGCCGCGTCGGTGGCGCTGCGGGTGCCGCCCAGTTCGAACAGCACGCTCGAGGCCTCCAGTGAGGCCCGCACGGCGGCCACCTTGGCGACGGCCACCGCGACCGAGGCCGCGGCCGTCGTCTCCTCGGTGGTCAGGGCCCGGGCGGCGTCGACCGCGCGGGCGGCGTCGCCCAGCAGCGCCTGCGCGGCCCGCACGGTCACCGTCGCCTCCCCGGCCACCGCGATCAGCGTCGGATCCTCGGCGGCCACCCCGACCCCGGCTTCGAAATGCGGCCGGGCCTTGGCGGCCTGGCGCACCCCCTCGGCCAGTGCACCGGTCGCGATCCCCACGTCGAGGGCCGCGTGCAGCAGTTGGGCGCGGGCGCCGTAGATCGTCGGCCGCGTGAAGATCGGGCTGTAGGGCACCACGTGCGCGGCCGGCACCCGCACCCGGTCCAGCGTCACGGTTCCCGATGCGGTGGTGCGCTGTCCCATGCCGTCCCAGTCGTGGACGACGTCCAGTCCAGGAGCGTCGCGGGGGACGAACGCCACCGCCTTGGGGGTGCGGGAGTTGGGCGTCGCGCCGTTGCCGTCCGACAGCGAGGCGCGCACCACGATCCAGTCGGCGAACAAAGCCCCGGTGGAGTAGAACTTGCGGCCGCTGAGCAGGAAATCACCGCCCGCGGGCACCAGCGCGGTGGTGTCCACGTCGATCGGGTGCGGGCCCCGCTCGGACTGGGCGTTGGCCACCAGCGCCCCGTCGAGGATCTGCGAGTAGAAAAAGGCCTTCTGCTCGTGGCTGCCCTCCAGCCGCAAGGCCTCGGAGAAGGTGAAGTGCGAGTGCGGGATCTGAGCCAGCGAGGGATCACCCTGGCCGAGCAGGCGGAACACCTCGGCGAGCACGGTGGCGGGCGCGTCGATGCCGCCGTAGGCGGCCGGGACCGGCAGTGCCAGCAGGCCGGAGCGCTTGAGCTGCTGCACCTGCTGGTAGGGCAGTTCGCGGCAGGCATCACGCACCGGCGCGCCGACGGCGAAGCACTCCGACAGCTCGGCCGCCACCGCCAGTGCCTGCTGCGCCGAGGCGATTCGGGTGGTGCCGGCTTCGGCGGCGGGTGAGGTGGTCATCAGATCCCTTGGCTGTGCCGATACATGCGCAGCCATGATCGCGCGCAGATCAGGCCGGTGGCCGGGTCGTGGCGGCCTGACAGCCTCGTGCTGGCGGGACAGCGAGCGCCGGGGGCGGCGGTGTGCGCCCGAAAGACCACCATCACCGGACGAATCCGGACCGGTGCCGCCGGTGAAGCCGACGGGCGTGACGATGACGCGGGAAAAAAATCACGCTGATCGAGTTGTCGTGGTCATCCACACCCGGTGACTCTCGATGTCCGCGGTGACGTCGCACTGTCGGCCGGACTGGCTAGGCTGGCGCGACGGAAGCCGTGTGCCAGGGTCGCGAGGAGGTGCCGATGCCGGACCGACGGCTGGACGCATCCGCCCTGCGGGACTGGGCCCACACCGCCGTCGGCGAACTCATCACCCACACCGACGAGATCAACCGGCTCAACGTGTTCCCGGTGGCGGACTCCGACACCGGCACCAACATGCTGTTCACCATGCGTTCGGCGCTGGCCGAGGCCAAGTCGTCGGCCGGTTCCGGTGATGTGACGGCCGTGGCCGCGGCGCTCTCCGAAGGCGCGCTGCACGGTGCGCGCGGGAACTCCGGGGTGATCCTGTCCCAGATCCTGCGCGGGATGGCCGACGTGACGGCATCGGCCGCGGTCGACACCGGGGGCGCGCTCGCCGATATCAATGCGGTGCTGCTCGGGGCGGCGCTGCGACACGGTGTCGGGCTGGTGGTGTCCTCGATGGGCGGTCAGCGAGTCGACGGCACCATCGTCTCGGTGCTGCAGGCCGCGGCCGAAACGGTCGAACACTGGGCCGCCGAAGGCGCCGAGCTCGCCGAGGCGCTGGCCGCCGCCGGTGATGCGGCCGCCGCGGCCCTTGAGCGCACGCCCGATCAACTCGCCGTACTGGCCGATGCCGGGGTGGTCGACGCCGGCGGCCGCGGCCTGCTGGTGCTGCTGGATGCGCTGACGGCCACGATCAGCGGCTACGCCGCCGCGCGTCGGGCCTACGAGCCCGCGCCGCCGCCACTGGAGATCGCCGCCGCCGAGCCGGCTCCGCCGCAATTCGAGGTGATGTATCTGCTCGCCGACTGCGAGGCAGGGGCGGTCGACAGCCTGCGCGCGCGGCTGGACGAACTCGGCGATTCGGTGGGCATCGCCGCCGCGGGGGACGCGTCGGATCGCTATTCGGTGCATGTGCACACCGACGACGCCGGGGCGGCTGTCGAGGCCGGGCTGCTCGCGGGTGCCGTCAGCAAGATCCAGATCTCGGTGCTGACCACCGGACCGGCCCGCGTCTCCCCGGGCGGATGGAGCCGGGAACGCGCGGTGCTGGCCGTGGTCGACGGCGATGGCGCCGAAGCGCTGTTCAGCCAGGAGGGCGCCTTCGTGCTGCGCCCCGAGGCACCGGACCTGGCCACCGGGGTCAGCGCCCGGCAACTGCTGCGCGCCCTCGTCGACACCGGCGCGGCCCAGGTCATGGTGTTGCCCAACGGGTATGTGGCGGCCGAGGAGATGGTGGCCGGTGCGACCGCGGGGATCGGCTGGGGTATCGACGTCGTCGCACTGCCGGCCGCCTCCATGGTGCAGGGGCTGGCGGCACTGGCCGTCCACGATGCGGGCCGCCAGGCCGTCGATGACGGCTACACGATGGCCCGCGCCGCGGCGGGTGCCCGGCACGGTTCGGTGCGGATCGCCACCGAACATGCCCTGACCTGGGCGGGCGCCTGCCAGCCGGGTGACGGTCTGGGTATCGCCGGTGACGAGGTGCTGGTGGTCGGCCCGGACATCACCACCGCGGCTGCCGGTCTGATCGATCTGCTGCTGGTCGCCGGTGGGGAATTGGTGACCGTGCTGCTGGGCCAGGGCGTCGACCCGGCTGTCGCCGAGTCGCTGGCCGACCACATGCACCGGCGCCACCCCGGCATCGAGCTGGCGACGTATGACACCGGCCACCGCGGGGACGCGCTCTTGATCGGGGTGGAGTAGCCGTGGTCGGCCTCACCGATCGCCTCGACGGAATCGTGGGAGCCAAGGCGGCCGGTCTGCTCGACGAGGTGTTCGGCTTCCAGACCGTCGACGATCTGTTGCGGCATTACCCGCGCAAGTACAGCCACGGCATGACGGTGTGGGGTGAGGACGAGGTGCCCCCGGAGGAAGGCGAACACGTCACGTTCGTCGGCGAGATCGACAAGGCCGAGGTGCGCTGGACCAATCGCAGTCCCAAGCGTGAATACCTGGTGATCACCCTGCAACAGGGTCGGCGCAAGGTCACCGCGACGTTCTTCAACGCCAAGTTCCTCAAGCACGGCTTGGTGAAGGGCACGAAGTTGATGCTGTCCGGCGAGGTCGGCTACTTCCGCAGCGTCATGCAGCTGACCCACCCGGACTTCCTGGTCCTCAGCTCCCCGGGCAACGCCAAACAGTTCGGCAGCAAGTCGCTGAAGACCATCGCCGAGGTGTCGCAGGCTGAAACCGGCGAGCTGTCGATGTCGGCCTTCGAACGCGAGTTCTTCCCGATCTACGCCGCCAGCTCCAAACTGCAGAGCTGGGAGATCTACGCCTGCGTGCGTCAGGTGCTGGCCGTGCTGGATCCCATTACCGATCCGCTGCCGGAAAGCGTTGTGCGCGAACGTGGTCTGATGAGCGAGGATGCCGCCCTGCGGGCGATCCACCTGGCCGAGAATGAGGCCGAACGCGACGAGGCCCGCCACCGGCTGACCTTCGACGAGGCGGTCGGGCTGCAGTGGGCGCTGGCCCAGCGGCGCAACAGCGAACTGGCCGAGTCCGGCCCGCCCGCCCCCCGTCGCGAGGACGGCCTGCTCGCCGATCTGATGGGCCAGCTGCCCTTCGAGCTGACCGCGGGCCAGCGCGAGGTGCTCGGCGTGATCTCCGGTGAACTGGCCGCCACCAAACCGATGCACCGGCTGCTGCAGGGCGAGGTCGGCTCGGGTAAGACCATCGTCTCCGTGCTCGCGATGTTGCAGATGGTCGACGCCGGCTATCAGTGCGCCCTGCTGGCGCCCACCGAAGTCCTTGCGGCCCAACATGCCCGGTCAATCCGCGACGTACTGGGTCCGCTGGCGCAGGCCGGCCAGCT
This sequence comes from Mycobacterium sp. M26, assembly GCF_001494595.1. Classification (GTDB taxonomy): domain Bacteria; phylum Actinomycetota; class Actinomycetes; order Mycobacteriales; family Mycobacteriaceae; genus Mycobacterium. The sequence continues at coordinate 3,220,177 of NZ_LN929908.1, read as the reverse complement.
CGGCGGCGCAGAGCATGCCACCCGGATCGCGCTGCTGACGGGTTCGATGTCGGCGGCGCAGAAGCGGCAGGTGCGTGACGAGGTCGTCTCCGGTGCGGCCGGGATCGTCGTCGGGACACACGCCCTACTGCAGGATGCCGTCGAGTTCCACAACCTCGGCTTCGTCGTGGTCGACGAGCAGCACCGGTTCGGGGTGGAACAGCGGGATCGATTGCGGGCCAAGGCCCCTGATGGCCTTACCCCGCATCTGCTGGTGATGACGGCGACACCGATCCCGCGCACCGTGGCGCTGACCGTCTACGGTGACCTGGAAACCTCGACACTGCGCGAACTTCCGCGCGGTCGCCAGCCGATCACCACCAACACGATCTTCATCAAGGACAAGCCGCAGTGGCTCAACCGGGCCTGGCAGCGGATCGCCGAGGAGGTGGCCGCCGGGCGGCAGGCCTATGTGGTGGCATCCCGGATCGACGAGGATGACAAGACCGGCGGTGAGCAGGTCGGCCCGCCGGCCGAGACCGTGGTCGCGCTCTACGCCAAGCTCGCGCGCGGGCCGCTGGCGGCACTGCGTCTGGGCCTGATGCACGGCCGGCTCTCGGGCGATGAGAAGGACGCGGTGATGTCTGCGTTCCGGGCCGGTGAGATCGATGTTCTGGTGTGTACCACCGTCATCGAGGTGGGTGTCGACGTACCCAACGCCACGGTCATGGTGGTGATGGATGCCGACCGCTTCGGGATCAGCCAGCTGCACCAGTTGCGCGGTCGCATCGGTCGCGGCCAGCATCCGAGCCTGTGCCTGCTGGCCACCATGCTGCCCGAGGGCTCGAAGGCCGGTGAGCGGTTGAAAGCCGTGGCCGGCACCCTGGACGGATTCGTGCTGGCCGACCTGGACCTTCAGGAGCGTCGGGAGGGAGATGTGTTGGGGCTCAACCAGTCCGGTCGTCCCATCACGTTGCGCTTCCTGTCGCTGGCCGAACATCTCGACCTCATCGTCGAGGCCCGGGAACTGTGCCAGCGCTTGTACGCGGCCCATCCGAACGACCGCGGGATGGCCGTGCTGGCCGGACAGTTCACCGGTTCGGACCGCGTCGATTTTCTGGACAAGGCGTGACCCGCCGGCAGCTGCTGTGGCTCGCGGCAGTGACCGCGCTGTCGGTGATCGTCGCCGTCCAGGTGGTGGGCACGGCCACCGATGACCGGGCGCTCGTCGCGCGCGCCGACGTGCCCACGGTGGCACCGGGCTCGGATGTGCTGGCCGGGATTGTCGTTGTGCCGCAACGGCAACGCGGCTACGACTACCGGCGCGCGGCGTTCGGCGACGCGTGGGACGACGACAATGACGCGCCGCTGGGGCACAACGGCTGTGACACCCGTAACGACATCCTGGACCGCGATCTCGTCGACAAGGCCTATGTGTCGGTGAAGCGCTGCCCGCACGCGGTGGCCACCGGCGTACTGCACGACCCGTACACCAATGAGACTGTCTCGTTCGTGCGCGGCGCCCAGGTCGGTGCCGCTGTGCAGATCGACCACATCGTGCCGCTGGCCTACGCCTGGGACATGGGTGCCCGGGATTGGCCGGACGCCTTGCGGATTCGGTTCGCCAACGATCCGGCCAACCTGATCGCGGTGGCCGGACAGGCCAACCAGGACAAGGGCGATCAAGGCCCGGGCAGCTGGATGCCGCCCAATCACGCCTTCTGGTGCCAGTACGCGGTGCAGTTCATCGCGGTGCTGCGCGGTTATGCGCTCCCGGTCGACGAAGCCTCGGCCAACGAACTCCGGGACGCGGCGGCCACCTGCCCGGCTGGCTGACAGGCCTGTCGCATCCATTCTGCGGCGAGGGCGCGAATGAGCGTCAATCCGACGCCCTGACAGCAGAATCGATGCGTAGCTGACCGATGCGGAACTAGGCGCCGGTGTAGGTGTCCGGGTTCGGCCGGAAGCGGGTGCCGTCGTCGAGGCCGTTGATGGACTCGACCTCGTCGGCAGTCAGCTCGAAGTCGAACACGTCGATGTTCTCGGCGATGTGGGCCGGGTTCGACGCGCGGGGGATCACCACGTTGCCCAGCTGCAGGCTCCAGCGGATCAACACCTGAGCCGGGGACTTGCCGTGGGCGGCAGCGATGGACGCGATCGTGGGGTTCTCCACCAGCTTGCCGACACCCAGCGGGCTGTAGGCCTCGGTGGTGATCGAGTACTCGGCATGCACCTCGCGCAGCGCCGCCTGGTTGAGCAGGGGATGCAGTTCCACCTGGTTGATGGCGGGGGTGAAGTAGGACAGGTCGATGACGTTCGACAGGTGCTCGGGGGTGAAGTTCGAGACACCGATGGACTTGGTCAGGCCGTCCTCGCGCACCCGCAGCAGCCCGCCCCAGGCGTCGACGTACTTGCCGTTCTGCTCGGCGGGCCAGTGGATCAGGTAGAGGTCGACGTAGTCCAGGCCGAGACGTTCCAGGCTCACCTTGATGGCGTCCTGGGAAGCCTGGAAGCCCTGGTCGGCGGTGGCCAGCTTGGTGGTGATGAACAGCTCCTCGCGCGGCACACCCGAGGCGGCCACGGCGCGGCCGACGGCCTCCTCGTTGCCCTCCACCGAGGCGGTGTCGATCAGCCGGTAGCCGGCCGCGAGCGCGTCGGTCACCGCCCGCTCCGCTTCCTCCGGCGACAACTCGGCGACGCCAAGTCCGATCACGGGGATGGTGTTGTCGTCGTTGAGCGTGACGGTGGGGATTGCGGCCGCCGGTGTCATGTCACCTGCCTGTGCTGTCGAGGGGTCTGCGCCGGGCACCTCCCACATCGCGGGTCTCCGACGTCGGGATGAGGATAGTACCCGGCCGCACAGCCGCCTGATCAGGGCCGGTGGTGTCGCGCGGCGCGTCTCGATACTGGCCTGGGGTAATTGTCGAAACCGTCAACGCAGCGCTGTGCAAAGCTGAGGCCATGGCAGCGACGACAACCGGCGCACCGACACGCGGTCCGCTGACACGCAAGGCGCTCGCAGTGGGCAACCGGGCCGGGGTGAAGGTGATCCCGCATCTGCCGGGTGCCGTCAAACGGCTGGTGTCCGGCGGTCGCGCCGTCACCATCGACGGCAACACCCTGGACCCGTCGCTGCAGATGCTGGCCACCGCGCAGCGCCTGCAGGGGCTGACCGGGTTCACCGCCCATGAGGATCCGTCGGCCAGCCGCACCCAGACCACCGAACTCGCCCGCAGCTTCGACGAGCCCGACATCCTGGTGGCGGCCACCCGTGCGGTGTCCATACCCGGGCCGGCCGGTGCCATCCCGGCACGCCATTACCGGCCGCTCGGTGACGAGCGCGCCCCGCTGCTGGTCTTCTATCACGGTGGCGGGTATGTGGTCGGCGACCTCGAGAGTCACGACGCCGCCTGCCGGCTGATCTGCCGGGACGCCGGGGTCCATGTGCTGGCCGTCGACTACCGGCTGGCCCCCGAGCACAAGGCGCCCGCCGCCGTCGACGACGGCTACGCCGCCTACACCTGGGCCCGTGAGCATGCCGCCGAGCTGGGCGCCGACCCCGAGCGGGTAGCCGTCGGCGGTGACAGCGCGGGCGGCAACCTGGCGGCTCTGGTCACGATCCGGGCCCGCGACGCCGGCGACCCGCTGCCCGCACTGCAGTGGCTGATCTATCCGGTGACCGACTTCCGCGGGCAGACCCGCTCACGCACGCTGTTCGCCGACGGTTTTCTTCTGACCAGGCGGGATATGGACTTCTTCACCGCATGCCTGCTGGAGGGATCCGGCCTGGACGCCGCCGACCCCCGGGTGTCGCCGCTGCTGGCCGAGGATCTCAGCGGCCTGTCGCCGGCGCTGGTCATCACGGCGGGCTTCGATCCGCTGCGCGACGAGGGGGAGCAGTACGCAGCGAAACTGCAGGAAGCAGGCGTCGTCGTGGACGCCCGCCGGATGGGATCGATGACGCACGCGTTCATCAATCTCAACGCGCTCGGCGGTCAGGTCGCCCGGGCGAATGCCGAGATGATCTCGGCGTTACGCGCCCACCTAGCCCGCGCCTGACGGGCGCGACACCGCACGCCGGTACTCTGGAGACGCCAACACGACAGTCCAGAATCAGCGAGGATCTCCCGACCCGTGGCCAACAACAAGAAAAGCACGCCCCGCTACGACCTGAAGGCTGCGGACCGCAAACGCAACCTGGCCATTCAGCTGGGTCTGACGGCCATCGTCGTCATCTTCGCCGTCGCCCTGGTGCTCTACATCGTGATGGGCCACGAGAAGAAGACGGCCGCCGGTGATGCACAGGCCGTTCGGATCACCTCCAGTGCACTAATCAAGAAGGACGGCACCGACGAGCCCAAGGCCGTCCTGTCGGTCTATGAGGACTTCCAGTGCCCGCACTGCCGTGACTTCGAGAAGGCCTTCGGCCCGACGATCAACAAGCTGGTCGAAAGCGGTGCGGTGGCCGCCGACTACTACTCGGTCGCCATCCTCAACTCCCGGGTGAACGACAACTATTCGACCCGCGCGGCCAATGCCGCCTACTGCGTCGCCGACGTCGACAAAGAGGCGTTCGTCCGATTCCACTCGGCGCTGTTCGCCATGCAGCCTGAGGAGGGCGCCAGTGCCCCCGACAACGCCCGGCTGATCGAGACTGCCCGGCAGGCCGGAGTGCCGACCGACAAGGTCTCCTCGTGCATCAACGGCGGCAAGTACAACGACACGATCGAGGGCCTGGCTGCCGCTGCCAAGATCAACGCCACCCCGACCATCCGGCTCAATGGCGAGGACATCAGCCCGGCGACCCCCGACGACCCCGGCCCCCGCAGCACCATGAGCGTCGCGACACCGGCACCTGTAGAGCCGACCGAACCCGCCGCCTCGGCGGGCGGCCCGGCCGGGGTGCCGGTGCGCCCGACCAGCGCCTGGTGGGTGCTGATCGCGGGGGTGATCGGCTTCGTCGCGGCAGCGACGTTGACGATCGAGAAGATCGAGATGCTGATCAACCCGACCTACGTGCCGACCTGCAGCATCAATCCGGTGCTGTCGTGCGGGTCGGTGATGGTGACCCACCAGGCGTCGGTGTTCGGCTTCCCCAACCCGCTGATGGGTATCGCCGGCTTCTCGGTCGCCATCGTGACCGGTGTGCTGGCGGTGGCCAAAGTCCGCCTGCCGCACTGGTATTGGGTCGGCCTGATGGTCGGCACCGGGCTCGGCGTGGTGTTCGTGCACTGGCTGATCTACCAGTCGCTGTACGTCATCGGCGCGCTGTGCCCGTACTGCATGGTGGTGTGGTCGGTGACCATCCCGCTGTTCGTGGTGGTGTCCTCGATCGCGCTGCGGCCGCTGGCCGGCAACGCGGTGGCCCGCGCGCTCTACACCTGGCGGTGGTCGATCGTGGTGCTCTGGTTCACCGCCGTGATCCTGATGATCCTCGTGCGCTTCTGGAACTACTGGTCCACTCTCATCTAGCGCCGACCACTGCGCGGTGAGGGTAGGGTTTGCCCGTGATCTCTAAAGTTCTGGTCGCAAACCGTGGTGAGATCGCGATCCGCGCTTTCCGCGCCGCCTACGAGATGGGCATCGGCACGGTGGCGGTGTATCCCTACGAGGATCGCAATTCCCTGCATCGCCTGAAGGCCGCCGAGTCGTATCAGATCGGCGACATCGGCCATCCGGTGCGCGCGTATCTGTCGGTCGACGAGATCGTGCAGACGGCGCTCGCGTGCGGTGCCGATGCGATCTATCCGGGTTATGGATTCCTCTCGGAGAACCCGGAACTGGCGGCAGCGTGCGCAGCGTCGGGAATCACCTTCATCGGCCCGGACGCCTCGATCCTGGAGTTGACGGGTAACAAGGCCCGCGCGATCGCGGCGGCCCGGGAGGCGGGTCTGCCCGTCCTGGCGTCGTCGGAACCCTCGTCGTCGGTGGCCGATCTGGTTGCCGCGGCGGCGACCATGGAGTTCCCGCTGTTCGTCAAGGCGGTGGCCGGTGGCGGCGGGCGCGGGATGCGCCGGGTCAGCGAACCTGAGGCGCTGCCCGAAGCCATCGAGGCGGCCAGCCGTGAAGCCGAGTCCGCGTTCGGCGACCCGACGGTGTTCCTCGAGCAGGCGGTGGTCAACCCGCGCCATATCGAGGTGCAGATCCTGGCCGACACCCACGGCAACGTCATCCACCTCTATGAGCGGGACTGTAGCGTGCAGCGCCGGCACCAGAAGGTGATCGAGCTTGCCCCGGCTCCGAACCTGGATCCTGCTCTGCGGGAACAGATTTGCGCCGACGCCGTCAACTTTGCCCGCCATATCGGCTACAGCTGTGCGGGCACGGTGGAATTCCTGCTCGACGAGCGCGGCCGGCATGTGTTCATCGAGATGAACCCGCGCATCCAGGTGGAGCACACCGTCACCGAGGAGATCACCGACGTCGATCTGGTCTCCTCGCAGCTTCGGATCGCCGCCGGGGCGACGCTGGAAGAGCTGGGCCTGTCCCAGGATGCGGTGCGCCCGCACGGGGCGGCGCTGCAATGCCGGATCACCACCGAGGACCCGGCCAACGGATTCCGCCCGGATACCGGGCGCATCACCACCTACCGGTCACCGGGCGGTGCGGGCATCCGCCTGGACGGCGGCACCCATCTGGGCGCGGAGGTCGGGGCGCACTTCGACTCGATGCTGGTCAAGCTGACCTGCCGGGGCCGCGATTTCCCGACCGCGGTCGCCCGCGCCGTGCGCGCGGTCGCCGAGTTCAGGATCCGCGGGGTGTCGACGAATATCCCGTTCCTGCAAGCGGTTCTGGACGATCCGGATTTCCGGGCCGGCCGGATCACCACATCGTTCATCGACGAGCGCCCCGAGTTGCTGACCGCGCGCTCCTCGGCCGACCGCGGCACCAAGATGCTGAAGTTCCTGGCCGATGTCACCGTGAACTCGCCCTACCGGGATCGGGATCGGGTCTACCCCCAGGACAAACTGCCGGCCCTCGACATCGCCGGGACCACGCCGCCGCCGGGCAGCAAGCAGCGCCTCACCGAGCTGGGCCCGCAGGGTTTCGCCGACTGGCTGCGGGATTCACCGGCCGTCGGGGTGACCGATACGACCTTCCGCGACGCCCACCAGTCGCTGCTGGCCACCCGGGTGCGGTCTTCGGGTCTGCTCACGGTGGCGCCGTACATCGCCCGGATGACCCCGGAGCTGTTGTCGATCGAATGCTGGGGCGGGGCGACTTACGATGTGGCACTTCGCTTCCTGAAAGAGGACCCCTGGGAACGCCTGATCGCGCTGCGCGAGGCGATCCCCAACATCTGCCTGCAGATGCTGCTGCGCGGCCGTAACACGGTGGGCTACACGCCGTATCCGGAGACGGTGACACACGCGTTCGTCGACGAGGCCGCCCGCAGCGGTGTGGACATCTTCCGGATCTTCGACGCGCTCAACAACGTCGACTCGATGCGTCCGGCCATCGACGCGGTACGGGATACCGGCACCGCGGTCGCCGAGGTGGCGATGTCCTATACCGGCGACCTGTCCAATCCCGGTGAGACGCTCTACACGCTGGATTACTGGCTGCGCCTGGCCGAGCAGATCGTCGAAGCCGGTGCGCATGTGCTGGCGATCAAGGACATGGCCGGCCTGCTGCGCCCACCGGCAGCCGCCACGCTGGTCTCGGCGCTGCGCAGCCGCTTCGACCTGCCGGTGCACGTGCACACCCACGACACCCCGGGCGGCCAGCTGGCCACCTACACCGCGGCGTGGCACGCCGGTGCCAGTGCGGTCGACGGGGCGGCCGCCCCGCTGTCGGGTACCACCAGCCAGCCACCGCTGTCAGCAATCGTCGCCGCCGCGGCGCACACCCCGTACGACACCGGGCTGGACCTGGGCGCGGTGTGCGACCTCGAGCCGTACTGGGAGGCGCTGCGCCGGGTGTACGCCCCGTTCGAGGCGGGTCTGCCAGCACCGACCGGGCGCGTCTACCACCACGAGATCCCCGGCGGGCAGCTGTCCAATCTGCGGACCCAGGCCATCGCGCTGGGACTGGGGGACCGGTTCGAAGACGTGGAGAACGCCTACGCCGGTGCCGACCGCATCCTGGGCCGGCTGGTCAAGGTCACCCCGTCGAGTAAGGTCGTCGGCGATCTGGCGCTGGCCCTGGTCGGTGCCGGCATCACCGCCGAGGAGTTCGCCGCCGACCCGGCCCGCCACGACATCCCCGATTCGGTGATCGGGTTCCTGCGCGGTGAGCTCGGTGACCCGCCCGGCGGGTGGCCGGAACCGTTGCGCACCAAGGCATTAGAGGGTCGCGGCCCGGCCAAGCCCGAGCAGCCGTTGTCGGCGGCCGACGAGAAGGTGCTCGCCGAGCCCGGCCCGGCGCGGCAGGCCGCGTTGAACCGGCTGCTGTTCCCCGGCCCGACCCGCGAATTCGAGGCTCACCGCGAGGAGTACGGCGACACCTCGGGCCTGTCGGCCAACCAGTTCTTCAGCGGGCTGCGCCAGGGTGACGAGCACCGGATCCAGCTCGAACGCGGGGTGCAACTCATCGTCGGACTCGAGGCGATCTCGGATCCCGACGAACGCGGCGTGCGCACGGTCATGTGCATCATGAACGGCCAGCTGCGTCCGATCCAGGTCCGCGACCGCAGCATCGCCGATACCGTGCCCACCGCCGAGAAGGCCGACCGGGCCAATCCCGATCACGTCGCCGCCCCGTTCGCGGGTGTGGTCACCGTCGGGGTGGCCGTGGGTGACGCGGTGAGCGCCGGGCAGACCATCGCCACCATCGAGGCGATGAAGATGGAGGCCGCGATCACCGCCCCCAAGGCCGGCACCGTCACCCGCGTCGCCGTCGCCAGCACCGCCGGTGTCGAGGGCGGTGACTTGCTGGTGGTGATCGGCCCGGGGGGAACAAGCTGACCCGGATCGTCGCCGGTGTCGCGGGTGGACGTCGAATCGACGTGCCCGCCAAGGGAACCCGGCCGACCACCGACCGGGTGCGTGAGGCCCTGTTCAACATGCTGGCCGCGCGGCGCGACTTCGACGGTCTGCATGTGCTGGACCTGTTCGCCGGGTCGGGCGCGCTGGGCTTGGAGGCCCTGTCGCGTGGCGCGGCATCGGCACTGTTCGTCGAGAATGACGCCCGGGCCGCCGCGGTGATCACCCGCAACATCGCGTCGCTCGGGCTCAGTGGTGCGACCGTGCGCCGCGGCGCGGTGGCCACCGTGCTCAGCAGTGCCCCGGCCAGGCCGTCAGATCTGGTGCTCGCCGATCCGCCCTATGACGTGCCCGCCGCCGACATCGACACTCTGCTCGGCCTGCTGGACCGCAACGGCTGGGTGGCCCCCGGCGCGGTGGTGGTGGTTGAGCGGGCGGCGTCCTCGCCGGCGCTGACCTGGCCGACGCAGTGGGAGGTGTGGCCGCAGCGACGCTACGGCGACACCCGGGTCGAGGCTGCTGAGGTGCAGTGACGGGCTGCTAGCGTCTGCTTCCATGAGTGGCGCGGTCTGCCCGGGGTCGTTCGACCCGGTGACGTTGGGACACATCGACATCTTCGAGCGCGCCGCCGCGCAGTTCGACGAGGTGATCGTCGCGGTGCTGATCAACCCGAACAAGTCCGGGATGTTCGACATCGACGAGCGCATCGCGATGATCACCGAAGCCACCAGCCATCTGCCGAACCTGCGCGCCGAGTCCGGCCGCGGCCTGGTCGTCGACTTCGTCAAGGAGCGCGGACTGACCGCGATCGTCAAGGGTCTGCGCACCGGAACGGATTTCGAGTACGAGCTGCAGATGGCGCAGATGAACAAGCACATCGCCGGCGTGGACACCTTCTTCGTCGCGACCACCCCGCAGTACTCGTTCGTCTCGTCGTCGCTGGCCAAAGAGGTGGCGATCCTCGGCGGGGACGTCTCGGCGCTGCTGCCCGACGCGGTGAACCGCCGGCTGCAGGCCAAGCTCGCCCAGCGCTGAGGGCACCGCCGGCGGACGACTTTTCCGCACTCTCGCGCATCCGTTCCAGCGGCCCGCGCAGGCCGACATAATGGGGCACACGTGCGGGTGGATCACCCTCTGACCAGTGGGCCTGTCGAAATTCGGAATCCGACACACCGACACGCCACCGCAGTCACAGGCGTAACACCAGGCACACTGGTCACTACCAACTACGCCAGGAGGGCGGCGCCGTGTACCGAGTTTTTGAAGCGCTCGACGAACTGAGCGCAATTGTCGAGGAGGCCCGCGGCGTGCCGATGACGGCCGGCTGTGTGGTTCCGCGCGGCGACGTGCTGGAGCTGGTCGACGACATCAAGGACGCGATCCCCGGCGAACTCGACGACGCGCAGGACGTCCTCGACGCCCGTGACGCGCTGCTGCGCGAGGCCAAGGAACACGCCGATTCCATGGTCGCCAACGCCACCGCCGAGGCGGATTCACTGCTGAGCCACTCCCGCGCCGAGGCTGACCGGCTGCTGGCCGACGCCAAGTCGCAGGCCGACCGGATGGTCGCCGAGGCCCGCCAGCACAGTGAGCGCATGGTGCACGAGGCCCGCGAAGAGGCATCGCGGCTGGCCGCGACATCCAAGCGGGAGTACGAAGCCGCCACCAGCCGGGCCAAGGCCGAGGCCGATCGCCTGGTCGAGAGCGGCAACATGTCCTACGAGAAGGCCGTACAGGAAGGCATCAAGGAGCAGCAGCGCCTGGTTTCGCAGACCGAGGTGGTCCAGGCCGCGACCGCCGAGGCGACCCGGCTGATCGACACCGCCCACGCCGAAGCCGACCGGCTGCGCGGCGAGTGCGACATCTACGTCGACAGCAAGCTCGCCCAGTTCGAGGACTATCTCAACGGCACGCTGCGCTCGGTCAGCCGTGGCCGCCACCAGCTGCGCACAGCCGCCGGAACCCACGACTACGTGCAGCACTGAGTTGCGCGACCGGCAGATGCTGTCCGGAACCTGTCGGGCCGCGTCTTAAGATCGAGGTTATGGCGACGCCACAACGTGCAGGGACGCACCCGGATCCGCGCTCGCCACTGGTGTTCGACGTGTCCCGGCTCGGCCGACGTCCCGGTTCGATGATGGAGGTCCACGAGACGGTGCCCAGCCCGTCGCGGATCGGGCTGGACCTCATCGCGATCGAGCGCGGCGCCGACATCGACCTGGATCTTCGGCTGGAATCGGTGTCCGAGGGCGTCCTGGTGTCGGGCACCGTCCATGCACCGACGAGTGGCGAATGCTCGCGCTGCCTGGGGCCGGCCGCCGGTGACATCGAGATCGTGCTCACCGAGTTGTTCGCCTATCCCGACAGCGCCACCGAGTCCACCACCGAGGAGGACGAGGTGGGCCGGGTCATCGACCAGACCGTGAACATCGAGCAGGCCATCGTCGATGCCGTCGGCTTGGCGCTGCCGTTCGCACCCGTGTGCTCCGAGGACTGCCCGGGCCTGTGCCCGGATTGCGGCGTCGCGCTGGCCACCGCCGAACCCGGCCATCACCACGACAAGATCGACCCGCGCTGGGCGAAGCTGTCCGGCATGTTCGACGAGGGGGATGGGTCCGGGCCGGAAGCGGGGCGCTCGTGACGCCGCCGCGCCAGAATCTGATCGACGCACTCGGGGTCGACCTGCCCGAGGACCTGCTCACCCTGGCGCTGACCCACCGCAGCTATGCCTATGAGCACGGCGGACTGCCGACCAACGAGCGCCTGGAGTTTCTCGGCGACGCCGTGCTGGGGCTGACGGTGACCGATGAGCTTTTCCACCGCCACCCTGAGCGCACCGAAGGTGATCTGGCCAAGCTGCGGGCCAGCGTGGTCAACACCCAGGCGCTGGCCGACGTGGCCCGGGTGCTCACCGACGAAGGTCTGGGCGCGCACCTGCTGCTCGGCCGCGGCGAGATGAACACCGGCGGCGCCGACAAGTCGAGCATCCTGGCCGACGGGATGGAGTCGCTGCTCGGTGCGGTCTACCTGCACCACGGCATCGAGGTCGCCCGTGACGTCATCCTGCGTCTGTTCGGCAACCTGCTGGACACCGCGCCCACCCTCGGCGCCGGCCTGGACTGGAAGACCAGCCTTCAGGAACTCACCGCCGCGCGGAACCTGGGTCCGCCGTCCTACGTCGTCACCTCCACCGGTCCCGATCACGACAAGGAGTTCACCGCCGTCGTGATCGTGATGGACACCGAGTACGGCAGCGGTATCGGCCGGTCGAAGAAGGAAGCCGAGCAGCGGGCCGCCGCGGCGGCGTGGAACGCGCTGGAAACAGCTTGAGTCCCAACCTGATTCACTGATGCCTGAACTCCCCGAAGTCGAGGTGGTGCGCCGCGGTCTGCAGGCCCACGTTGCCGGAAAGACGATCACCGCGGTGCGGGTCCATCATCCGCGCGCGGTGCGCCGGCACGAAGCCGGTGCCGCCGACCTCACCGCCCGGCTTCTCGGCGCACAGGTGCTCGGCACCGACCGCCGGGGAAAGTACCTGTGGCTCATCCTCTCCGACGACGAAGCACTGGTGGTCCACCTCGGGATGAGCGGGCAGATGCTGCTGGGTCCGGTGCCCAACACTGATCACCTGCGGATCGCCACCCTGCTCGACGACGGCACCGCGCTCAGCTTCGTCGACCAGCGCACGTTCGGTGGTTGGCAGCTGGCCGATCTGGTGACCGTCGACGGCAGCCGGGTGCCTGCCCCGGTGGCGCACATCGCCCGCGACCCGCTCGACCCGCTGTTCGATCGCGACGCTGTGGTGACGGTGTTGCGCCGCAAGCACTCTGAGATCAAGCGTCAGCTGCTCGACCAAACCGTGGTCTCCGGCATCGGCAATATCTACGCCGACGAGTCGCTGTGGCGGGCCAAGATCAACGGGGCCCGGCTGGCCGAGAAACTGACCCGCCGCCAGCTCGCAGAGCTGCTCGACGCCGCCGCCGAGGTGATGCGCGAGGCGCTGGGTCAGGGCGGCACATCGTTCGACTCGCTGTACGTCAACGTCAACGGTCAGTCCGGATACTTCGACCGGTCGCTGAACGTCTACGGCCAGGAGGATCGCAACTGTCGGCGCTGCGGGGCAGTGATCCGCCGGGACAAGTTCATGAACCGCTCGTCGTTCTACTGCCCGGTCTGCCAGCCCGCGCCGCGTCGGCCGCGCGCTGGCCGGTGAGCGGCCTGGTACTACTGTCACATGACTCAACGCCCCATCGAAGTGCGCTCCGGCGCGGGCACCGACCTGACTCCCGGCACCATCAACCCTGAGTGGGTCATCGAGGGCGATCCGCAGATTCGCAGCTCATGGTGGTCCAGTGACACCGACGGTCTGGCGGGCAACTTCGTCTGGGACTGCACCGCCGGCCGGTTCCGCTGGTACTTCGGATCCGATGAGACGGTCCACATCATCGAAGGTGAGGTCGAGGTCAGCGCTGACGGCATTCCCGCGACCTGGCTGCGCGCCGGGGACTCGGCGATCTTCCGGGCCGGAACCTGGGCGACCTGGTACGTGCCCACCTACGTCCGCAAGCACGCCGTCCTGCGTACTAATCTGCCCGGGCCGTTGCGCGCCCAGGTCATCTGGGGCAGGCGCGCCAAACACGCGCTGCGCCGCCTGCTCGGACGCGGCGCTGCCGCCGAGCCGCAGCTGTGACGATGACGACGATGACGGCGATGACGTGGAATAACCCCGAGCCATCAGATGTAGGAATGTGCCATGACTGAACTGTGGGTGGAACGCACCGGTATCCGCCGCTACACCGGGCGCAGCAGCCGCGGGGCCGAGGTTCTGATCGGTTCGGAGACCGACGAGGGTGTGTTCACCCCCGGCGAGCTGCTGAAGATCGCGCTGGCCGGCTGCAGCGGGCTGAGCAGCGATCAGCCGTTGCGCCGCCGGCTGGGCGACGACTACCCGGCGGTGATCCGGGTGGCCGGCGACGCGGACCGCGAGCAGGAGCGCTACCCGCTGCTCACCGAGAAGCTGGAGATCGACCTGTCCGGGCTTTCGCCCGACGAGGTAGAACGGCTGATCGTGGTGGTCAACCGGGCGATCGATCAGGTCTGCACCGTCGGGCGCACCCTGAAGAACGGCGCAGAGGTCAATTTCGAGGTGGCCGACGGTGGCCGAGCCTGACGTTCGCCTGACCGCCTGGGTGCACGGCCACGTCCAAGGCGTGGGTTTCCGCTGGTGGACGCGATCGCGGGCGCTGGAACTGGGCCTGACCGGCTACGCCAGTAACCAGGCCGACGGACGCGTGCTGGTGGTGGCGCAGGGTCCGCGGCCCGCGTGCGAGCGGCTTCTGGAGTTGCTGCGCGGCGGTTCGACCCCCGGTTCGGTGGATAACGTGGTCGCGGACTTCACCGAACCCGGCGAGCCGATCGTGGGCTTCCGCGAACGCTGACCCGCCCGCCGGTAATCTCACTGACCGTGTACCTCAAGAGTCTGACGCTGAAGGGCTTCAAGTCGTTCGCGTCCCCGACGACTCTGCGGTTCGAACCCGGCATCACCTGCGTGGTCGGCCCCAACGGCTCGGGCAAGTCCAACGTCGTCGACGCGCTGACCTGGGTGATGGGCGAGCAGGGTGCCAAGACGCTGCGCGGCGGCAAGATGGAAGACGTCATCTTCGCCGGTACCTCGACCCGGGCGCCGCTGGGCCGCGCCGAGGTCACGCTGACCATCGACAACTCCGACAATGCCCTGCCCATCGAGTACTCCGAGGTCTCGATCACCCGCCGGATGTTCCGCGACGGTGCCGGCGAGTACGAGATCAACGGCAGCAGCTGCCGGCTGATGGACATCCAGGAGCTGCTGTCGGACTCCGGCATCGGCCGGGAGATGCACGTCATCGTCGGCCAGGGCAGGCTCTCGCAGATCCTCGAATCGCGGCCCGAGGACCGTCGGGCCTTCATCGAAGAAGCCGCCGGTGTGCTCAAACACCGCAAGCGCAAGGAAAAAGCGGTCCGCAAGCTCGACTCGATGTCGGCCAACCTGGCCCGGCTCACCGATCTGACCACCGAACTGCGCCGCCAGCTCAAGCCGTTGGGCCGCCAGGCCGAGATGGCGCGGCGCGCCCAGACCATCCAGGCCGACCTGCGCGATGCCCGGCTGCGGCTGGCGGCCGATGACCTGGTGGCCCGGCGCGTCGAGTTCGCCGGCGCCGACAACACCGAGACCACCCTGCGCCGCGAGCACGACGAAGCCGCCGAGCGGCTGGCCGTGGCGACCGAGGCGCTGGCCGCCCACGAAGCCGCCGTCGCCACGCTCTCGGAACGCACCGACGCCGCCCAGCAGGCCTGGTTCCGGCTCTCCGCGCTGGCTGAGCGGGTCAGCGCCACCGTGCGCATCGCCAGCGAGCGGGCCCAATACCTGGACACCGAACCCGCCGCCAGCACCGGACCGGACCCCGACAAGCTGGAGGCCGAGGCCAACGAGGTTGCCGCCCGTGAGCAGCGGCTGCAGGCCGAACTGACCGAGGCGCGCACCCGGCTGGAGGCGGCCCGCGCCGATCTGACGGAGAAGGAGCGCGCCGCCGCCGAGGCTGAACGGGCGCATATGGCGGCTGTGCGGGCCGAGGCCGATCGCCGAGAAGGCTTGGCGCGGTTGGCCGGTCAGGTCGAAACCATGCGGGCCCGGGTCGAGTCGATCGATGACGGGGTGGCCCGGCTGACCAACGCGATCGAAGAGGCGGCCGCCCGCTCGCAGCAGGCCAAGGCCGAGTTCGAGACGGTTCAGGGCCGGATCGGCGAACTCGATCAGGGCGAGCTCGGTCTGGACGAACACCATGACCGCAGCATCGCCGCGCTGCGGGCGGCCGATGAGCGGGTCGCGGAACTACAGACCGCCGAGCGGGCCGCTGAGCGTCAGGTGGCCTCGTTGCGGGCCCGGATCGACGCGCTTGCCGTGGGTCTGGAGCGCAAGGACGGCGCCGCGTGGCTGGTGCAGAACCGCGGTGGCGCAGGACTTTTCGGCACGATCGCCAAACTGGTCAAGGTGCACGCCGGCTACGAGGTGGCGTTGGCCGCGGTGCTGGGTGCGGCGGCCGATGCTGTTGCGGCCGACGATTTCGACGCCGCTCGCTCGGCAGTGCGTGCGCTCAAGGAAGCCGACGGCGGCCGTGCCGCAATCGTGTTGGGGGACTGGCCTGTTCGCCATCGTGCGGACACCGGGCCGCTGCCCGGTGGGGCGCGCTGGGCGATCGACCTGGTCGACGCGCCGTCCCGGCTACAGGGTGCGATGTCGGCGATGCTCGCTGATGTCGCCGTGGTCGACGACCTCGGTGCGGCGCTGGATCTGGTCGCGGCCCGACCGGCGCTGCGCGCGGCCACACTCGACGGTGATCTGGTCGGTGCCGGCTGGGTCAGTGGCGGTTCGGACCGCAAGCCGAGCACCCTGGAGATCGCGTCGGAAATCGAGAAGGCGAAAACGGAACTCGCCGCCGCCGAGACTCAGGTCGAGGAGCTGTCCGCTGCGCTGGCCGGTGCGCTCAGTGAGCAGGCCAACCGGCAGGACGCCGCCGAGCAGGCCTTGGCCGCGCTCAACGAGTCTGATGCGGCGATCTCGGCGATCTACGAACAGCTCGGCCGCTTGGGGCAGGACGCCCGCGCCGCCGAGGGGGACTGGCGCCGCCAGGTCGCCCAGCGTGACGAACTCGAAGCCAGCCGGGCGCAGACCGTCGAGGAACTGACCGCTCTGGAAGGCAGGCTGGCCGCAGCACAGGAAACCCAGACCGTCGTCGACGACGCTCCGGTGGACCGTCAGCAGATGCAGACCGCCGCCGAGGGTGCCCGCGCCATTGAGGTGGAAGCCCGGCTGGCGGTGCGCACGGCCGAGGAACGCGCGAATGCTGTTCGAGGGCGGGCTGATTCGCTTCGCCGTGCCGCTGCTGCCGAGCGCGAGGCGCGGATCCGCGCCCAGCGGGCCCGCGCCGCCCGCGCGCATGCCGCGACGGT
This sequence comes from Mycobacterium sp. M26, assembly GCF_001494595.1. GTDB lineage: Bacteria > Actinomycetota > Actinomycetes > Mycobacteriales > Mycobacteriaceae > Mycobacterium. The sequence continues at coordinate 3,203,288 of NZ_LN929908.1, read as the reverse complement.
TGCCGGCGCGGTGGCCGAGTCCGGCCGCCACCTCGCCGAGCGTCTCGCCGGGGTGGTTGCGGCTGCCTCGCGGCGCCGTGATGCGCTGTCCGCCGAGCGGCAGGAACGTGCCACCGCCATGGCCGCCGCCCGCGAGGAGGTCACGACGCTCAACAGCCGGATTGCTGCGCTGACCGACTCGCTGCACCGCGACGAGGTGGCCAAGGCGCAGGCGGCGCTGCGCATCGAACAGCTCGAGGAGATGGTGCTCGAACAGTTCGGTATGGCCGCCGACGACCTGATCGCGGAGTACGGACCCGATGTGTCGCTGCCACCCTCGGAGCTGGAGATGGCCGAGTACGAGCAGGCCAAGGAGCGCGGTGAGCAGGTGACGGCCCCGGCGCCGCTGGCGTTCGACCGGTCCACCCAGGAGCGCCGAGCCAAGCGTGCCGAACGCGAACTCGCCGAGCTGGGCCGGGTCAATCCGCTGGCGCTGGAGGAGTTCGCCGCACTCGAGGAGCGCTACAACTTCCTGGCCACCCAGCTCGAGGACGTCAAGGCGGCCCGCAAAGACCTGCTCGACGTGATCGCCGACGTGGACACCCGGATCCTGCAGGTGTTCGCCGAGGCCTATGCCGACGTCGAGCGCGAGTTCGAGCAGGTGTTCGCCACTCTGTTCCCCGGGGGCGAGGGCCGGTTGCTGCTCACCGACCCCAACGACCTGCTGACCACCGGTGTGGAGGTCGAGGCCCGTCCGCCCGGCAAGAAGGTCAAGCGGCTGTCGCTGCTGTCCGGTGGCGAGAAGTCGCTGACCGCGGTGGCGATGCTGGTGGCCATCTTCCGGGCCCGCCCGTCACCGTTCTATGTGATGGACGAGGTTGAGGCGGCACTGGACGACGTAAACCTGCGCCGGCTGATCGGGTTGTTCGAGCAGCTGCGCGATCAGTCTCAGCTGATCGTGATCACCCATCAGAAGCCGACGATGGAGGTCGCCGACGCGCTCTACGGCGTCACCATGCAGGGCGACGGCATCACCACCGTGATCTCGCAGCGGATGCGCGGCCAGGAGCTCGTCGCCTCGGGCAATCCCGCTACGTAGGCTGTACGGCTCGCGGCCACGCGAGCGGGTTCAGATTCCGGAACGGGTCGCCGGCGCGGACCTCCTGCAGTTCGGCAAGGGTCTTCTCCAATGCGGCCTGAGTTGTGTCCTTCACCGTCGTGATCCAGGTGTTTACACCGGTGCGTGCGGGCCGGGTCGTCGAAATCGGTTGGCCGAAGCGCAGATACATGCGTTGCGGGCGGGGGAGCAGGGTCGGGCCCACACCACGAACGAGCGGAATGCCCACGCCGGGCAGCCCGTGCACGCGCTCACCGAGGCCCCGCGTCGCGGTTTCCCATGTTCCGCCGCGCTCGACGAGGCTGCGGTAGACGTCGTCACCGCCGACCAGCCCGACGGGCACGATCGGATAGTCGTGCGTCACCGCCAGCCGGGCGAATCCGCTGCGGCGTTCCCACTGCAGGGTGTACTCCTCGCCCTTGAACTTGAGCATGTCGCGCCCACCGCCGGGGAACACCAGCAGGGTTTCGCCCTGCCGCATCAACTCCGCGCAGGTCTCCGGTTGGCCGGGAACGGCACCGGCGGCTTCCAGCACATCGCGCATCAGCCCGGTGGTTTCGGCCACCCGTTTGTTGGCCAATCCCCGCACCCGAACGCCGAGTTCGCGGTGCACGAAGTAGGGGATGAGCACGATCTCGGCCGAGCCGGAGACGGTGTGGTTGCCGACAAGCAGGAAGCGGCCGTCCCGCGGCAGGTTCTCGGTTCCGTCGACGTAGATCTTGCAGAGATCGATCGCCGGGGCCAACCCGTCGGCCAGGGCGAAGATCCCCTTCTTCAGGGTCTGCACCCGGGCCGGCTCGTTCACAAGACGGTCAACGTCATCGGTGGTCGTCGTCATATCCCGACTGTACCGACGAACTGACCAAATGGGGGATTTGGTCATAAAGTCACTCACGGAACCCGCAGTAGACGGATTTCAGAATCTGTACACTCCGGGAATGCCGCAATCGCCGTGGGGAATTCACCGATGACCGATGACGCGAGGCTCGAGAGTCTGCAGGGCTGGCTGGCCGCCCGGCTCGGCGGACCGGTGGCCCTGGCGGCCCGCGGCCGGCCGGGCAGTGGTTTCTCGGCGGACAACCTGATCTTCACCGCCACCGTCGGTGAACGCACCAGCACGCATGTCCTGCGCGTCGACTCACCGCACGCCCAGCCCTATCCCGAGCAGGCCGCCGGGCTGGGCACCGGGGTGGCACTGCAATCGGCGACCATGCAGGCGCTGCGCGCGACGGTCCCGGTGGCACCGGTGGTCGGGGTGGAGCTCGACGACGGTGTGCTGGGTGCTCCGTTCATGGTGATGGACTTCGTCGACGGTGTGGTGCCCAAGGAGACTCCGCCGTACACCGCCGAAGGTTTCTATCTCGACGCCGATCCCGATCTGCGCACGGCGATGATCACCCACGGCCTGACGGCGCTGGCCGCCGTGCACTCGGTGGATTGGCGTGGCGGCGAACTGGCAGTGCTCGATATCGGTGTCGAGGAGCCCGGGTCAGCCCGTCAGCTAGGGCTCTGGGATACCCACCTGCGCAACGGATTACGGGACAGGTCCGCCGACATCTTCGACACCGCCCTGGAGCGGTTGCGATCGACGCTGCCGCCCCAGCCTGCCGCCGACGACGTCGTGCTGCTGTGGGGTGATGCCCGGCTGGGCAACATCATCTGGGACCCCACGCGAGGCACACCGCGCGCCCTCACCGATTTCGAGGGCACCGCGGTAGGGGAGCGTGAGCTGGATCTGGGCTGGTGGCTGATGGCCGACCGCTGGATGCACGAGGGCTCCGGAATGGCCCGGCTGGCCGGTGAGCCGACTCGCGACGAGCAGGTGGCGATCTACGCAACTGCCGCCGGACGGCCTGTGGCCCAACTTGATTGGTACGAGTTGTTTGCCGCCTACCGATTCGCCACCACCGTCGTCTTCGTGATGAACCAGTGGGAGCAGGCCGGTGCGGTGCCCGCCGACCACACCATCTGGCGGGACAACCCGGCCACCGAACTCCTCGCGGCTATCCTGCAGGAGATGGTGCCGTCATGATCATCGGCCCCTACGCGGACAGCGACGACGAGTTCCACCCGCCGGCTGATCCCGCCGACCCGGAGTGGACCGAGACCTGCTGGTTCACCTTCACCGTGCCGCAACGTCGTCTATCCGGGCAGCTCTACCCGTTCTTCAAGCCGACCCTCGGCGTGCTGGCCGCCGGTGCCTACTTCTGGGACGACACCGGCGACCAGATCTGGAACTGCCTGTACGCCAAGAACTTCTGGCATCTGCCGCTGCCGGAAGAGCCGCTGTCGAATCTTCGGCTCGCCAACGGGGCCTCCTACGAGGTACTCGAACCGGGCAGCCGATATCGCATCGGCTACCACGACCCCGACGGTGACGAACTGCACGTCGACCTGACCTTCACCGGTGTGGCCAAGGCGAATCTGCTCGGCGAGAGCCATCTCGACCAACCCGGGCGATTCACCGGCGAAATCGTCCTGCACGGTGAGCGAATCCCGGTCGACGCCTACGGTTTCCGGGACCGATCGTGGGGGCGGCGCACCCAGCACGGAGTCGGTATCCATGCCACCCCGAGCAAGCGCGGCGGATACAGCTACGCCACCGCCTCGGAGCGCGACGGATTCCATGCGATCACCATGGATTTCGGCGACGGCAACGCGATCGCCATCCACGGCTACATCATCCGGGATGGGTTGTGGGGCAAGCTCACCGGTGGTCGCCGTGACGTCCTGGACCGGGACGCGTCAACCGGCGCCCCCACCCGGGTGCTGCTCACCGCCACCGACGAGCACGACCGCACCATCGAAGCGGCCGGCTCGACCCTCAACCGGCTCGGGTTCGCCATCAACCCCAACCTCTGGACATGGAACTGCCTGACCGAGTGGACCTGGGACGGGATCACCGCATACGGCGAGGACCACGACAACTGGAGCATGGCCGGCCAACGCGAGTTCGCCCGGCAGTTTCTCGCCGGACGTTAACCGGCAGGGGTGACACCGAGGCGGCGCAGCGCGGCCACGTCGTCAACCCCGCAGCCGTGCAGGCAGATCCGCAGTTCCTCGACAAAGCCCTCCAGGGCATCGAGGGCGGCGGCGGGCGATTCGATCGCGGGCGCCAGCAGCGGGCGGGCCAGTGCCACCACATCGGCGCCCAGCGCCAGAGCCTTGGCGGCGTCCATCCCGGTCCGGATCCCGCCGGAGGCCACCAGCGGCATGTCCGGCAGCGTCCGGCGTACCTCCTGCAGCGCCTGCGCGGTCGGCACACCCCACTCGGCGATCGCCGGGTAGCGGACCTCGCCGTAGCGCACCAGTTGCTCCACCCGGGCCCAGGACGTTCCGCCGGCTCCGGCGACGTCGACTGCCGCGATCGGCAGGCCGCGCAGCCGCTGCGCGGCGGCGGTCCCGATCCCGTGGCCGACTTCCTTGACCATCACCGGGCAGGGCAGCGCCTCGGCCAGCCGGCGCAGCCGCTCCAATGAGCCGCTGAAGTCGGTGTCACCGTTGTCCTGCATGGCCTCCTGCAGGGGGTTGGTGTGCACGGCCAGCGCGTTCGCGCCCACGCGCTCCAGCGCGGCGGCCAGTTTGGGGATGACGGCGTCCGACAGCTGGGCCAGGCCGATGTTGCCGATCAGCAGCACGTCGGGAGCCAGTTCGCGGACCTCGAAGCTGCGGGCGGCCTCGTCGTTGTCGAGCATGATGCGCTGGGAGCCGAGCATCATGCCGACTCCGAGCTTCTGGGCCGCCTCGGCCAGATTCCGGTTGATCGTGCGCGACAGTTCGGCCCCACCGGTCATCGCCCCGACCAGAACGGGTGCCCGCAGCTGGGTGCCGAGGAACTGCGCGCTGAGGTCGATCGTGGTGAGGCTGGTCTGGGTGAGCGCGTTATAGGGCAGTTCGTAGCGCTCGAAGCCGGTGGTGACCCCGACGTACTCGACCGGGCCGGTCAGGCAGGCGTCGATATGGCGCAGTTTGCGGGTCGCAATCCCACCGCGGTCCATGGTCACCGCCTACCCGGTTGTCCGGGGGCGACACAGGCCCACACCGCGCCCTGAAAGAATGGCACGGTGTCAGAGGGTCTCTGGATCGCTATCGCGGTCATCGCCGTCCTGGTCGTCGCTGCACTGATCATCGGTCTGGTTCGCTATCGGCGGCGGCAAATCAGTTTGCGCCCCAGTTCAGAGGCTGCCACACCCATTGACCGGTCGGGCGGCTATACCGCCTCGTCGGGCATATCGTTCACACAATCGTCAGCAACGGCGACGCTGGACTCGGCGTCGGATAGCGGCCAGGGGAGGCCGGGTGTCGGTGATGATGCCGCGCTGCCCCGCGATTCGGTCAAACGGCCGATCTCCGAGGTGCGCCTGCCCGAGCCGCCGGTCATCGAGGAGCCTCCGGCCGTCGTCGCCCCTGAGGTTCTGGCCGAACCTGAGCCGGCCGCCCCCGCGGCCCCCGCTGTCGAGGACATCGCGCCGACCGAAGGCCGGCTGGAGCGCCTGCGCGGCCGGCTCGCCAAGTCCCAGAACGCGCTCGGCCGCAGCGTGCTCGGCCTGCTCGGCGGTGGTGACCTGGACGAGGAGTCCTGGGAAGAGGTCGAGGACACCCTGCTCATCGCCGACCTGGGCCCGGTGGTCACCGCCTCGGTCATCGAACAGCTGCGCAGCAGGCTGGCCAGCAGCACCGTGCGGACCGAGGCCGACGCCCGCGCCGTGCTGCGCGAGGTGCTGATCTCTGAACTCAACCCGGGCCTGGATCGCTCGATCAAGGCCCTCCCGCACGCCGACAAACCGTCGGTCCTGCTGGTCGTCGGCGTCAACGGCACCGGCAAGACGACCACCGTCGGCAAGCTGGCTCGCGTGCTGGTGGCCGACGGGCGCCGGGTGGTGCTCGGCGCGGCCGATACCTTCCGCGCGGCCGCCGCCGATCAGCTGCAGAGCTGGGCTTCGCGGGTCGGTGCCGAGGTGGTGCGCGGCGCCGAAGGTGCCGATCCCGCCTCGGTGGCCTTCGACGCCGTCGATAAGGGCATAGCCGCGGGCGCCGACGTCGTGGTCATCGACACCGCCGGTCGCCTCCACACCAAGACCGGCCTCATGGATGAATTGGGCAAGGTCAAGCGTGTGGTGAGCAAGCGGGCGGCCGTCGACGAGGTGCTCCTGGTGCTCGATGCCACCATCGGGCAGAACGGGCTGGCACAGGCGCGGGTGTTCGCCGACGTCGTCGACATCACCGGCGTGGCGCTGACCAAGCTGGATGGCACCGCGAAGGGCGGCATCGTGTTCCGCGTGCAGCAGGAGCTGGGTGTCCCGGTCAAGCTGGTCGGTCTCGGCGAAGGTCCCGACGATCTGGCGCCATTCGAGCCTGGCGCTTTCGTCGATGCGCTGCTGGGCTGACCGCAAATCCGTTCGGCGCGGCGTGAATTGCGGGATGTAACAACCGCGAAACGAAGACCCTCTATCCGTTCACATTCGCGAAACACACAGGCGTCGTAGCGGAAACAACCACTGCGCATTGTCTTGGCCTAGGTCAACGGTGCCTAACCGTGGCATGGGTGAAGGAGGAAACTGCGAGTGGATGGATTCCCGGTAATGGGCGCGCCGGACACCGGCGACACGGCGTGGATGCTTGCGAGCTCCGCGCTGGTGCTGCTGATGACGCCAGGCCTGGCCTTTTTCTATGGCGGCATGGTGCGCGCCAGGGGCGTGCTCAACATGATCATGATGAGCATCAGCTCCATGGGCCTCGTGACGGTGCTCTGGGTGCTCTACGGCTACTCGATCGCCTTCGGCGAGGACAAGTTCAACCTCTTCGGTGACCCCACCCAGTTCTTCGGGCTCAAGGGTCTCATCGGTGGAAACGCCGTCGCCGCGGTCTCGGCTGACCCGGCCGCGGGTGTCGAAGCCGTCGATGCGGTGAACATCCCGCTGGTCTTCACCTTGCCGGCAACGGTATTCGTGGCCTTCCAGCTGATGTTCGCCATCATCACCGTCGCCCTCGTTTCCGGCGCCGTCGCCGACCGCCTCAAGTTCGGCGGCTGGCTGGTGTTCGCAGGCCTGTGGGCCACCTTCGTCTACTTCCCGGTCGCCCACTGGGTGTTCTCGTTCGACGGTGGTACCTCCGAGACCGGTGGCTGGATTGCCAACAAGCTCAAGGCAATCGACTTCGCCGGTGGCACCGCGGTCCATATCAATGCCGGTACCGCAGGCCTGGTTCTGGCCATCATCCTGGGCAAGCGCGTCGGGTGGCCCACCACGCCGATGCGGCCGCACAACCTGCCCTTCGTGATGCTGGGTGCCGGTCTGCTGTGGTTCGGCTGGTACGGCTTCAACGCCGGATCCGCGACCGCCTCGGGCGGTCTGGCGGGCTCGACCTTCATCACCACCACGGTGGCCACCGCGGCCGCCATGCTCGCCTGGTTGCTCACGGAGCGCATCCGTGACGGCCATGCCACCACCCTGGGTGCCGCGTCGGGCATCGTCGCCGGTCTGGTGGCGATCACCCCGTCCTGCTCGGCGGTGAATGTGCTTGGCGCGCTGGTGATCGGTGCGGTTGCCGGTGTGGCCTGCGCCCTGGCGGTCGGCCTGAAGTTCAAGTTCGGCTTCGACGACTCGCTCGACGTGGTCGGCGTCCACCTGGTCGGCGGCATCCTGGGCACCCTGCTCATCGGTCTGGTCGCCACTCCCGAGGCTGGTGCCGGTGTTGCTGGCCTGTTCTACGGCGGCGGCTTCGAGCAGCTGTGGCGACAGGCGGTCGGTGCGGGCGCAGTTTTGCTCTACTCGGCTGTTGGTACCGCTATCTTGGCCTTGATCGTCAAGTACACCATCGGACTGCGGCTTGACCGTGAGGCCGAGGCGTCTGGCATCGACGAAGCCGAACACGCGGAGACCGCGTACGACTTCGCGGTTGCCGGCAGCGGCTCGGTTCTCGGTCGTCACGGCGCGGAGGAATGAGGGAAATGAAGCTGATCACTGCGATCGTCAAGCCGTTCACGCTCGAAGACGTCAAGACCGGTCTGGAGCAGGCGGGTATCCTCGGAATGACCGTCAGCGAAGTCCAGGGGTATGGACGACAGAAGGGTCACACCGAGGTCTACCGCGGTGCGGAATACTCCGTCGACTTCGTGCCCAAGGTCCGTGTGGAGGTCCTGGTCGATGATTCCGCCGTTGACAAGGTGGTCGATGTCATCGTCCAGGCAGCCCGGACCGGCAAGATCGGCGACGGCAAGGTGTGGGTCAGCCCGGTGGAAACCGTTGTACGGGTTCGCACGGGCGAGCGGGGCTCTGACGCCCTCTGACGTACACGATGTGAGTCTTCTTGCGGCCACACCGGGAAATCGTTAGTTGGCGACGGCCGCGAGAGGACTGAGATGACAAAGCACACAAGAGATTCCGCCGCCGGCGCTCCCCGTTGGGAGCCGCCGGCGGCGGCTTCTTTCAAGCCCGCCAAGGATCTCGCGCTGGCCAACCAGCAGCTGCTGGAAGGCGGTCAGCGTCAGCTGGACTCGGCCGCGCTGCGCGATGCCCTGCTGGATCTGCACGAATTCTGGCTGACCACCAAGGCCGCCGAGATCGGCATCACCGCCACCAGCGGGTTCGCGCTGGTGGCCACCGGCGGCCTGGGTCGCCGGGAACTGGTCCCGTACTCGGATCTGGACCTGATGCTGCTGCACGACAACATGCCGCCGGACATCGTCACCCAGGTGGCCGAGATGCTCTGGTATCCGTTGTGGGACGCCAATATTCGGCTGGACCACAGTGTGCGGACCGTGCCCGAGGCGCTGCAGGTGGCCGGGGAGGACATCTCGGCCGGACTGGCGATGCTCGAGGTCCGCCACATTGCCGGTGACTCCGAGCTGTCCTCGCTCCTGGTGGGGGGTGCCCGCCGGCAGTGGCGCACCGGAATCGCCTCCCGCTTCGATGAACTCGTCGAGCACACCCAGGCCCGCTGGCAGCGCAGCGGCCAGATCGCGCACCGCGCCGAACCGGACCTCAAGTGCGGTCGCGGCGGCTTGCGTGATGTCCAGTTGCTCAACGCCCTGGCCATCGCCCAACTCGCCGACGTCTACCCGAGCCATTCGCTGGCCTCACCGACGGGTTCGCTCGGCGGTGCCCATCTCGCACTGCTCAACGTGCGCACCGAACTGCATCGGGTGTCCAAGCGCGGCCGGGACCAGTTGCTCGCCCAGTACGCCGACGAGATCGGCGCCTCGCTGCGCATCGGCGACCGTTTCGACCTTGCCCGGGTGCTCTCCGATGCCGCCCGAACCATCAGCTACTACGTCGACGCGGGCCTGCGCACCGCAGCCAATGCGCTTCCCCGGCGCGGGCTTTCGGCCCTGCGCCGCCCGGTCCGCCGACCGCTCGACGAGGGTGTCATCGAGTACGCCGGCGAGGTGATCCTGGCCCGCGACGCCCGCCCCGAACGTGACCCCGGCCTGATACTGCGGGTGGCGGCCGCCTCGGCCACCACCGGCCTGCCGATCTCCGGGTCCACCCTGAGCCGGCTCGCCGACTCGGCGCCGGAACTGCGCACGCCATGGCCCCGTGACGCGCTCAAAGATCTGCTGGTCCTGCTGGCCGCCGGTCCGACCACGGTCGCCACGGTCGAGGCACTGGACCGGACCGGCCTATGGGGGCGGCTGTTCCCCGAATGGGGCGCGGTGCGCGACCTGCCGCCGCGCGACGTCATCCACATCTGGACCGTGGACCGGCATCTGGTCGAAACCGTCTCGCGGGCAAGTGCTTTCACTACCCGGGTCTCTCGACCGGACCTGCTGGTGCTCGGTGCGCTGCTGCACGACATCGGTAAGGGCCGCGGCGGGGACCACAGCGTGATCGGCGCCGAGCTCGCCGTTCAGGTGGGCACCCGGCTGGGTTTGTGGCCGTCGGATATCGACCTGCTCTCGGCGATCGTGCGCTACCACCTGCTGTTGCCGGACACGGCGACCCGCAAAGATCTGCAGAATCCGCAGACCATCGCCGACGTGCTCGACGCGCTGGGCGGCGATCCGGTGCTGCTGGAACTGCTCGACGCGCTGGCCGAGGCGGATTCGCTGGCCACCGGGCCCGGCGTCTGGGGCGACTGGAAGGCGTCGCTGATCGGCGACCTGGTACGGCGCTGCCGCCTGGTGATCGCCGGCGAGCCGCTACCACAAGCCGATCCCATTGATCCCCATCATCTTTCGCTGGCTGCCGACCACGGTGTGCACGTCGAGATGACGCCGGGGGAGACCACGCACACCTACAACGTCACGGTGATCGCCCCGGACCGGCGCGGCCTGCTGTCCAAGGCCGCCGGTGTGCTCGCCCTGAACTCGCTGCGGGTGCACTCCGCGGCCATCAACAGCTCCAGTGGCGCGGCGATCAACACGTTCGTGGTGTCGCCGCACTTCGGTTCACCACCGGCCGCCGAACTGCTGCGCCAGCAGTTCATCCTCGCGCTCGACGGCGAACTCGACGTGATCGCATCGCTGGAGAAGCGGGATCGGGAGGCCGCCCAGTACGGGACCGGACGGGTCGGGGAGTCCAAGCCGGCGGTGCCGGTCAACTCCGCCCCCGCGCCGCCCCGCATCCTGTGGCGCGACGGCATCGGCCCGGGCCAGCTGCTGGTCGAGATCCGCACCACCGACCGCACCGGACTCCTCGCAATGCTGACGAACGTCTTCGAACGGGCCGGGGTGGACATCGCGTGGGCCAAGATCACCACGCTGGGTTCTTCCGTGGTGGACGTGTTCGGCATCACCGTCCCGGCGCTGAGCTCGGTCGACGACGTCCGCGCCACGCTGGAGCGCGAGCTCTACGCGGTGCTTCCCGTGGTGACGCCGGCCAAGCCGGTCGAAGAAGCCAGCTAGCGTCGCCGCGAATCGCCCGCCACGGTCCAGATAGGCTTACGACGTGTTTGAATCCCTGTCCGACCGGTTGACCGGTGCGCTCGCGGGCCTGCGCGGCAAAGGCCGGCTGACCGACGCCGACATCGACGCCACCACCCGCGAGATCCGGCTGGCCCTGCTCGAGGCCGACGTCTCGCTGCCGGTGGTCCGCGCGTTCGTCAACCGCATCAAGGAGCGGGCCAAGGGGGCCGAGGTCTCGGCCGCGCTGAACCCCGCCCAGCAGGTCGTCAAGATCGTCAACGAGGAGCTCATCGGCATCCTCGGTGGCCAGACCCGCCAGCTGGCCTTCGCCAAGAACCCGCCGACCGTCATCATGCTGGCCGGTCTGCAGGGCGCCGGTAAGACCACTTTGGCCGGCAAGCTGGCCAAATGGCTCAAGGGCCAGGGCCACACCCCGCTCCTGGTGGCCTGCGACCTGCAGCGCCCCGGTGCGGTCAACCAGCTCAAGATCGTCGGTGAGCGTGCCGGCGTCAGCGTCTTCGCCCCGCACCCGGGCACCGCACCCGATGCCGACGAGATCGCCGGTGCCGGTCCGGGTGACCCGGTGGCCGTCGCCGCGGCAGGCCTGGCCGAGGCCAAGGCCAAGCACTTCGACGTCGTCGTCGTCGACACAGCGGGCCGGCTCGGTATCGACGACGTCCTGATGGCACAGGCCGCTGCGATCCGTGACGCCGTCCAGCCCGACGAAACGCTGTTTGTGCTCGACGCGATGATCGGCCAAGACGCCGTGGCCACCGCCGAGGCGTTCGGCGCCGGCGTCGGGTTCACCGGCGTGGTGCTCACCAAGCTCGACGGCGATGCCCGCGGTGGCGCTGCCCTGTCGGTGCGCGAGGTCACCGGTGTGCCGATCCTGTTCGCGTCGACCGGTGAGAAGCTCGAGGACTTCGACGTCTTCCATCCCGACCGGATGGCCAGCCGCATCCTCGGCATGGGCGATGTGCTGTCCCTCATCGAGCAGGCCGAGCAGGTTTTCGACCAGAAGAAGGCCGAGGAGGCCGCCGCCAAGATCGGCTCCGGCGAGCTGACGCTGGAGGACTTCCTCGAGCAGATGCTGGCCATCCGCAAGATGGGGCCGATCGGCAACCTGCTGGGCATGCTGCCCGGGGCCGGTCAGATGAAGGACGCGCTGGCCGCTGTCGACGACAAGCAGCTGGACCGGCTGCAGGCGATCATCCGCGGGATGACTCCCGAGGAGCGGGCCGACCCGAAGATCATCAACGCTTCGCGCCGGCTGCGGATCGCCAACGGATCGGGCGTCAGCGTGTCGGAGGTCAACCAGCTCGTCGACCGGTTCTTCGAGGCGCGCAAGATGATGTCGCAGATGGCAGGAGCCATGGGCATGCCCTTCGGGCGCCGCTCCTCGAAGAAGGCGGCCAAGGGCAAGAACAAGCAAGCCGGCAAGAAGAAGGGTGGACGCGGGCCGACGCCGCCCAAGACCCGGAACCCGTTGCTCGCCGGCGGTATGCCCGGCGGGTTCCCCGATCTGTCCGGGATGCCCGAAGGCCTCAACGAGTTGCCGCCCGGCCTGGCCGATTTCGATCTGTCCAAGCTGAAGTTCCCCGGCAAGCAGTAGCGTGCTGCACGTTCGCGGTCGCGGCCTGCCCGACGGCGAGCCCGTCGAGTGGTGGATCGCCGACGGAGTGCTGCGCAGTGAGCCCGTCGCGGGCGCCGACACTATTTGGGACGGCGGTTGGATCATCCCGGGCCTGGTCGACGCCCATTGCCATGTGGGCCTCGGGCCGCACGGGGAGATGCCGCTAGACGACGTGATCCCGCAAGCCGAAGCCGAACGCGCTGTCGGGGCGCTGCTGCTGCGCGACTGCGGATCGCCCACCGACACCCGCAGCATCGATGGCCACCATGATCTGCCGCGAATCATCCGGGCGGGCAAGCACTTAGCCAGGCCCAAGCGCTACGGCCGCGGTTTCGCCGTCGAGCTCGAGGACGAATGGCAGCTGACCGAGGCGCTGGCCGAACAGGCCCGCCGCGGGGACGGCTGGGTGAAACTCGTCGGGGACTGGATCGACCGATCGGTGGGGGATCTGGCCCCGCTGTGGTCCGACGACGTGCTGCGTGCCGCCATCGACGCCGCCCATGCGGCGGGTGCCCGAGTGACCGCCCACGTGTTCGGTGAGGATGCTCTGCCGGGGCTCATCGCGGCGGGTATCGACTGTATCGAGCACGGCACCGGCCTGACCGACGACACCATCGCCATGATGGTCGAGCACGGAACCGCCCTGGTGCCCACCCTGATCAATATCGAGAACTTCCCCGATTTCGCCGACGCCGCAAGCAAATTCCCGGTCTACGCCACCCACATGCGCGAGCTCTATGCGAGCTGCCCGCAGCGCATCGCCGCCGCCCGCGACGCCGGCATCCCGATCTATGCGGGCACTGATGCCGGCAGCAATGTCGAACACGGGCGGATCGCCGACGAGGTCGACGCGCTCAAAGGCATCGGCATGACGCCCACCGAGGCGCTCGGCGCGGCGTGCTGGGACGCCAGAAGCTGGCTGGGACGACCGGCGCTGGAGCACGGCGCATCGGCGGATCTGCTGTGCTACCAACAGGATCCGCGCGACGGGGCCGCGGTGCTGTCCCGGCCCGATCGGGTGATCCTGCGCGGGCGGGTGTTCTAGCCGATCGGTCCGAAGGGCAGCTCTCCGCCGCTGGTGAGATGAGTAGCTGCGCTGGGTGCTGCCTCACCAGGACCGGCCACACCGATGGGGGCCAAAGGCAGCTCGTAGCCGATCGCTTGAGTGCTCGAAGGGCCCTCGACACCGATGTGCGTGCCCACGCCCGGCCCCGGCTCACCCGGACCGCCGTGGCCTGCCGCAGCCGCCGGCCCGGCCAGAATCAGCGAACATGCCGCCATCCCGCCGAGTGCTGCTAGCAGAGACGTCGTGGTGCGCGTCATATCGGAACTCCTCCGGCTGGTGCCGCCACCCCTCGGCAGCGATCTGTACTGCCTACGATGCGCGGGGTCGGCCACGACGTCTGTCCACCGTCCGGGTGCGTGCGGGGAGGATTTCGACGTCCACCGATCGGGGGACCGCAGTCATGCCGCGTCATTGTCGTCGCTGCGGTCGACGAGCCGTTCGGGGTGGTGATAGGTGTTGACGCCGCCGCCATCGAACGGAAGTTGCGGTGGCGGAATCCATTCGACGGTCCCATCGGCGCGGGCGCGCACGCACCAGCCTTCGTCGAGCAACTTGTGATCGGCCTGGCAGGCTTGGGTGAGCTTGTCGATGTTGGTCTGCCCACCCTTGGCCCATTCGTCGATGTGATGCACTTCGGTGCGGTAGCCGGGGGCGTCACAACCCGGCCGAGTGCAACCACGGTCCTTGCTGTGCAACATGATTCGCTGATCACCGCTGGCCAGCCGTTTGGTGCGGCCCAGCCAGAGCGCCTGTCCGTTGACACCGTCGAACAGCGCCAGGTAGTGATACGCGTGGGTGGCCATCCTGATCACATCAGCGATCGGGAGCAGGGTGCCGCCGGCGGTGACGGCGTGTCCGGTCTTGGCCTGAAGGTCGTGCAGGGTGGCCGAGACGATGACGGTGACCGGCAGCCCGTTGTGCTGCCCGAGAGTGGGGTTGCCGAGCTGGCTGCGGACCAGGGCGGTCAAGGCGTCGTGCTGGCGCTGGGTGTGGCTGCGACTGTCGCGCTCGACGACATCCTCGGTGGGTTCGGTTGTGACGGTGGGTGACTGGTCGTCGGGGTTGCACATCCCGGGTGCGGCGAACTTGGCGAACCAGGCGTCCAGCAGGGCCCGCAGTTCCGGGTTGGCGATGAGCTTGCCGACACTCATGCCGTCCGCGCGTTGGCCGCCGCACCAGGTGAACCCGCGCTTGCGGGCACGGTCGTCGTCGCTGAACGTGCCATCGGGATTCAGGGTGAGAGCGAGCCGGTTGGCGACTTTCTCCAACTGGTCCGGACGCAGGTTCACCGCATGCCCGGCCAGCGCGGTTTCGGCCTTCTCGATCTCGGCGGGAGGCACATGGTCGGGCAGATCGCGAAAGAACTTCTGGATGACCCGAAGGTGCTCGGCATCAAGCAGACCCCGATGCCACACCGCTGAGGTGGCCGGCAGCAGCGGTGCCAGTGGCTGGCCGGTCAGAGTGGTGCGGTCGGACAGCTGCTCGGCGTCGCGCATTCTGCGGCGGGCTTCGGTGCGGCTGATGCGCAGGACATCGGCCAGGCTGATCGGTGGCGGTGGGCAGCCGGGAACGTGTTCGAGCCGCGCGAGATGGTCGTGGGCGACAGCGGTTTGGCGACGGCGGGCGGTTTCCAGGCGATCGAGGACGTGGTAGCGCGTCACGGCGTCGACGGTGTCCAGATCGGCGGCGGCGAGTTCCTCGACAACACTGTCGAGGTCGTCGAGAACCGCCATGATCGAACGCATGTTCGAAACACTACAAGCGGCCACCGACAAGAACCGCTACTGCTGGGCGAAGCCCCAATCCAGCAATGCCCGGCCCTGATCCCACAGCGCATCGTCGCTGTACATCATCACCGCGATCACGCGCCTGCCGCCGCGCTGCGCCATGGCGACGTAGGTCTCCTTGGCCAGGTTGGTGAAACCGGTCTTGCCGCCGATGAATCCGGGATAGCTCGACAGCAGGCGGTCGTGGCTGGCGATCTGCTTGGCGCCGCCCTTGCCGTCGGGGAACAACGCGGTGCTCTGATGGATGATCTGGGTGAACAGCGGATAGTTCAGTGCGGCGCGATAGATCACTGCCAGATCGTGCGGCGTGGTCACCGACTCCCAGCCCGGCCCGTCCAGACCGGACGGTGAACCCGCCCGCGTACTGCGGGCTCCCAGTTGGTAGGCCTTGACGTTCATCCGCTGGATCGCGACCTGGTAGCCGCCGACCATGTCGGCCAGCGCGTTGGCGGCATCGTTGCCCGACACCATGAGCAGCGCGTCGAGCAGCTGCCGCGCGGTGTACACCGCACCCGGCACCAGCCCGACGCAGGAACATTCGACGTCGGTGTTGGCCGCTGTCGCGCGCATCGCGGCGGCCGGGTTGACCAGGTCCATCACGACCATGGCCAGCAGCGGCTTGATGGTGCTCGCGGGCGCGTACGCGCCGTAGGGATCACGGCCGCCGTAGATGCGGCCACTATCCAGATCGGCGACCAACGACGCCCGCGCGGGCCCTGCCGGGGTGGCGATGACCGCCGCCCCGGGCAACGGTTCGGCCGCGCCGGGTGGGGCTGAGGCGATGGCCACCGACCCCGCCACGATTGCCACCGCGGAACGGCGCAACCACCCGGAGAACACACGCACGTTTGCCGAGGCTAGGTGGGCAAGAACGCGGTACGGGTTCGGCAAGGTCTCCGAATGGTCGCAGTCGCCATTTCCCCATGGTGGTGGTCTCGTCGGCAGTATCGTTTGCACAGACGTACACCGGGGGATATCTGCATTGACCAGGTAAGGGAGGCACTGTGAAGATCGCGAAACTGGCCGGAGTCGTAGCCGCCACCGCGGTGACGTTCGGACTCGCCGCCGTCAACGCCGCGACGGCGTCGGCGACCGACAGCATCAATGTGTTCGGTGTGCAGGAGCAGCTGAACGGACCCAACGGGCTGCCGTACATCGGCTACACCGTGGGCACGCTGGCACCCAGCTCAGACCCGGTGCCGCACAACGGCAGGCTCTACGCGGCCACGCTGAAGATTGACGGGTTCGGCGGCAACTATCCGCCGTTCATCGAGCGGTTCGGCGCGCGTGCCCAGTCCGGCGATTTCTACCCCTCGATCTGGGGTGCGTCGAACGCCGGCAAGCTCTACTTCGACGTCGTCGGCGACGTTCCCAACAGCGTCGTCTGGAACGACGGAGTCCGCGACATCCTCGCCTGGGTACCGGGTCAGGCCGGTAGTGACACCGGACCGGTGGACGCGACCGAGAATTCGCAGGTGATCCCGGATGCGCAGGCGGGTGCAGCAGCTCCGATGCCGGCCGAAGGTGATGCGGCCATCGTCGCCACCCCCAATGACATCGCCTCCTCGCCGTACCAGCTGAACGAGAGCGAAGTCGCCCAGCCCGGCTTCAACGGTGGCGGCGAGGGCGGACGCCGCTAGCTACAACGTCGCGACGCTGGCGGAACGGTTCTGGGCGAAGCCCCAGTCCAGCAGCATCGCCGCTTGATCCCAGTACGTCGGGCCGCCTTCGTGGATGAGCCCGTACATCATGGCGATCACCAAGCGGCGGCCGTCGCGGTCGGCGGCACCGACGAACGTCTTGCGGGCGGCGTCGGTGAACCCGGTCTTGCCGCCGATTGCACCGGGGTAGCGCACCAGCAACTCGTCCTGGTTGACCAACGGCTTGTCGCCGGTGTCGGTGGGGAACATCGCCACCGGCTGTGCCGTGATTTCGGCGAACACGGGGTTGGCCATCGCGGCGCGGAAGATGGCCGCCAGGTCATGCGGGGTGGTCCAGCCCGGTCCGCCGGGACCGTCCAACCCCGACGGGGAGGTGGCGTGGGTGTTGGTCGCGCCGATCGAGGCAGCCTTGGCGTTCATCTTGTCGACGGCGGCCTGATAGCCACCGAGCATGTCGGCCAGCGTATTTGCCGCGTCATTGCCCGACACCAGCAGCACGGCGTCAAGGAGCTGGCGCGCGGTGTAACTGCGTCCCGGCTTCACGCCGGCGCAGTTGCACTCCACTCGAGTGGCGGCGTCGGTGGCCACCACGGTGGCATTGAGGTCCACCTCGTCGAGGGCCGTCAGCGCGAGCAGCGTCTTGATGGTGCTGGCCGGCGGATGCGGTGCGTACATGTCGCGTCCGGCCAGCACCTGGCCGGTGTCCATGTCGGCGATGATCCAGGCCGGCGCGGGGCCGTCAGGTATCGGTAGGGAGCCGGGCGGCTGGTCGGTGTCAGCGGAGGCGATGCCTGCGGTGGAGGTGAGCAGTATCAGCGCCGTCGTCGCGCTCGCCAGAAGTCTGCGCATGGTGTCCGAGCCTAACCGGAGGAGCCGGCCGGCTCAGACCTCAGTAGACGTCGCGCACGTAGCGATGGCTTTTGATCAGGTCGTTGACATACGAGTGGGCTGCCTCGGCGCTGACACCGGCCACGTCGGCGACGATCTCATGCAGCGTGCGGTCGACGTCTTTGGCCATCGTGTCGGCGCCGCACACATAGAGGTGGGCGCCGTCCTCAAGCCAGTCGAAGAACTCCCGGGCGTGCTCCTTCATCCGGTGCTGCACGTAGACCTTCTGCGAGGCATCGCGCGAGAAGGCGAGGTCCATCCGCGTCAGCGCGCCCGACGCGAGGAACCCTTCCAGGTCGTCCCCATAGAGGAAATCCGTGTGGCGCCGCCGGTCGCCGAAGAACAACCACGACTTACCCAGCGCCCTGGTGCTCTGGCGCTCCTGGAGGAAGGCCCGGAAGGGTGCAATGCCGGTCCCCGGACCCACCATGAGGATCGGCACGTCGGGGGCGGGCAACCGGAAATGGTGATTGGGCCGCAGGTGGATTCGCGCTGTGGCGGCCCGGTCGGCCAGGAACGTCGACGCTGTGCCGTGGTGCTGGCGGCCGCCCCTTGCGTATCGGACGGCGGCCACTGTCAGATGAAGGTGATCCGGGTGGTGCAACGGGCTCGATGCGATCGAGTAGTCGCGTGGGCGCAGGGGCAACAGGGTCTCGAGTACCTCGTCGAGGGTGAAGTCGCCGAGGCCGAGCAGGTCAAGCACGTCACATCCGCGTAGGGCCGACGGTGGGGCGCCGGACCGCGAACTCACCAGCGTCAGCAGCGCCTGCGACGGGGTGCGGATCTCGAGGTGGTTGCCGAGCAGTTCGGCCAGCGACAGGTCGCGCCCGCTGGGGACGTCGTGACCGCTGACACCCAGCGTCGCCAGGATGGCCTCGACGAGTCTGCTGTCGTTGGGCGCGTGAATCGCCACGGAATCGCCTGCGCAATAAGTGATTCCGGAGTCGCCGAGGTCGAGTTCGAAATGCCGGACCTCCTTGTCGGATGCTGCGCCAGTCAGCAGGCGGTTGACGATGATCGTGGCCACATACGGGTTGTCCTCGGTCCAGATGCTCTCGGTCACCGGTCTGGCCGGTCTCGCGGCGGCGACGATCGGGGTTGTGCCAGCACGCTCGGCGCCGGCGGCCTCGAGGATCGTGGTCATATCGGCCAGCCACTGCCGGGCGTCGCCTTCCCGATAGCAGTCCAATTCGACCCGGTCAGCCAGGCGCGACCCGCCGAGCTCGGCCAGGCGGGCGTCGATGATCCGTCCGGCATTGCAGAACAGCTCATAGGAGCTGTCTCCCAGCGCCAGGACGGCGTAGTTCAGGTGGGGGAGCTGCTCGACGGTTGCGCTCAGCTCCTCCCAGAACACGACACCGTTGTCGGGAACCTCGCCGTCGCCGAAGGTGGAGGTCACGATGATGACGTGCGACGCGGAACGAAGGTCGCCCAGCGAGATGTCATTGAGCTCGACCTCGCCGACGTCGATGCCGGAGGCTGTGAGGTGCTCCGAGAGCTGGACGGCGATGTACTCGGCGGTGCCCATATCGCTGGCGTAGCCGATGATCGGCGCAAAGCCCGGGTGGTCGTCCACCACACACTCCTTTTTCATCAGGTTAGGCTTACCTTATTCAGGAAGCGCTCCTCCGGGTAGACCTCCCTGGGCGTCCCGTCCGTCGTGGTGTTGAATCGGACGGATGCTGAGCCTGGCGGAAATCTCGGACCGGTTGGAGATTCAGCAACTGCTGATCGACTACTCCACCGCGATCGACAATCAACGCTTCGACGACTTGGATCGGGTCTTCACCCCGGATGCCCACATCGACTACACCGAGATGGGTGGGATCGCGGGCCTTTTCCCGGAGGTGAAGGCGTGGCTGGCCGAGGTGATGCCGAACTTCCCGGCGTACTACCACATGCTGGGCAACGTCGATATCCGGCTGAACGGCGACACCGCGGCCTCGCGGTCGATCTGCTTCAACCCGATGAAACTCGGTGACGACGGGCAGATCATGTTCTGCGGGCTCTGGTATGACGACGAGTTCGTCCGCACCGCCGACGGCTGGCGGATGAGCCGCCGGTCCGAGACCAAGTGCATCCAGAAGTTCTTCTGAACGCCGAGGTCACCGCAGTCCGCGACCTGATCGGCCAGATCGGGCTCGACGCGATTGTCGACGTCCACACCCACTTCATGCCCAAGCGGGTGATGGACAAGGTGTGGGCCTACTTCGACGGGGTGGGGCCGCTGGTCGGCAGGCCCTGGCCCATCGAGTACCGACTCGATGAAGCCGAGCGGGTGCAGCGGCTGCGCCAGTTCGGCGTCAGCGCCTTCACCTCGCTGGTGTACCCGCACAAACCGGATATGGCCGAATGGCTCAATTCGTGGGCCACCCAGTTCGCCGCCGATGTGCCCGACTGCCTGCACACCGCGACCTTTTATCCCGAGCCATCGGCGCCGGACTACGTGCGCCGAGTGATCGAGGCGGGCGCCCGGGTCTTCAAGTGCCACATCCAGGTGGGCGACTACACCCCGACGGATCCGCTGCTGGATCCGGTGTGGGAGCTGCTGGCCCAGACGCAGATCCCGACGGTGATCCACGCCGGCTCCGGACCCCAGCCCGGCCGGCACACCGGACCCGGCCCGGTGGCCGAGATCCTGCGCCGACACCCGTCGCTGCGGCTGATCATCGCCCACATGGGCCTGCCGGAATACCGGGAGTTCATCGACCTCGCGCAGCGCTATTCCGGCGTCTACCTCGACACCACGATGGTCTTCACCGAATTCACCGAGCAGCGCGATCCGTTCCCGCCCGATCTGCGTCCGGCGCTGCAGGAGCTGTCCGACAAGGTGCTCTTCGGCAGCGACTTCCCGAACATTCCGTACTCCTACCACCACGCGCTGCACTCGATAGTCGCCCTCGACCTGGGCGACCAGTGGTGCCGCAAGGTGCTCCACGACAACGCCGCCGCGCTGTTTGGGCCGATCAGCGCCCATTCCGGCGATTAACACCCGCTCAACGCGATCTGGCACAATGGGCGGCTGTCCGCGTACGGCTTCTTCGGATGCGCCGTCCTGCGGTCACACACGTGAGGCAAAACCGGATCGGGCATCCGCCCGCATCGCTGAATTGCAGCGTGGCAACACAACAGGAGTAGTAGTTCATGGCTGTCAAGATCAAGCTCACCCGGCTTGGCAAGATCCGCAATCCCCAGTACCGCATCGCCGTCGCCGACGCGCGCACCCGCCGTGATGGCCGCTCGATCGAGGTCATCGGCCGGTACCACCCGAAGGAAGAGCCGAGCCTCATCGAGATCGACTCCGAGCGCGCGCAGTACTGGCTGAGCGTTGGCGCTCAGCCGACCGAGCCGGTGCTGCAGCTGCTGAAGATCACCGGTGACTGGCAGAAGTTCAAGGGCCTGCCGGGTGCTGAGGGCACGCTGAAGGTCAAGGAGCCCAAGCCCAGCAAGCTGGACCTGTTCAACGCCGCCCTGGCCGCCGCCGATGGCGCGCCGACCGGCGAAGCCACTCAGCTCAAGAAGAAGAAGGCTCCGGCCAAGAAGGCCGACGAGGCCGAGGCCACCGAGGCTACCGAGGCTACTGAGCCTGCTGCCGAGGCCACTGAGCCTGCTGCCGAGGCCACTGAGGCCGCCGCAGAATGAGCTCGGTCGTCGTCGACGCCGTGGAGCATCTGGTCCGCGGGATCGTCGACAATCCTGACGACGTCCGTGTCGACATGGTGACCAGCCGTCGCGGCCGCACCGTCGAGGTGCACGTGCATCCCGACGACCTCGGCAAGGTGATCGGCCGTGGCGGTCGCACCGCCACCGCGCTGCGCACCCTGGTCGCCGGTATCGGCGGTCGCGGTATTCGCGTCGACGTGGTGGACACCGACCAGTAGCTCCTTCGGCGACTCGGGGATCGATATGGAGCTCGTCGTCGGACGTGTGGTCAAAGCCCACGGCATCACCGGTGAGCTGGTTGTCGACGTCCGCACCGACGAACCCGAAGAGCGCTTTGCGCCCGGTAATCGCCTGCGGCTCAGGCCTGCTCGCGGTGAGGGTGCTCGCGATGTCGTGATCGAAGCCGCCCGCCCGCACGGCGGGCGGCTTCTGGTCCGGCTGCCCGGGGTGTCCGATCGCACCGCGGCTGACGCGTTGCGCGGTCACCTGTTCGTGGTCGAGGCGGCCGAGCTGCCGCCCATCGAGGACCCCGACGAGTTCTACGACCACCAACTCGAGGGTCTGGCCGTCCGCGCAGTGGACGGCACCCCCGTCGGGTCTGTGGCCGAGGTGCTGCACACCGCCGCCGGCGAACTGCTCTCGGTCCGTACCGACAATGGGGCCGAGGTGCTCATCCCGTTCGTCAGCGCCATCGTCACGGCCGTGTCGCTGGCCGAGGGCGTGGTGGAGATCGATCCTCCCGAGGGGCTGCTGAATCTGGACGACGCGGGCTGATGCGCATCGATGTCGTCACCATTTTCCCCGGATACCTCGATCCGGTCCGGGAGTCGTTGCCCGGCAAGGCCATTGAGTCGGGCATCGTCGACTTCGCGGTACACGACCTGAGGCGCTGGACCCACGATGTGCATCACTCGGTCGACGACTCGCCCTATGGTGGTGGCCCCGGTATGGTGATGAAGGCACCGGTCTGGGGCGAGGCGCTCGACGAGATCTGCACCGAGGCAACGCTTCTGGTGGTTCCCACCCCGGCGGGCCGGCTGTTCGACCAGGCCACCGCCCAGCGCTGGACGCAAGAGCAGCACCTGGTGTTCGCGTGCGGCCGCTACGAGGGAATCGACCAGCGGGTGGTCGAGGACGCCCGCACGAGAATGCGGGTCGAAGAGGTCTCGATCGGCGACTACGTGCTGGCCGGCGGTGAGGTTGCCACCCTGGTGATGATCGAGGCGGTGGTCCGGCTGTTACCCAACGTCATGGGCAATCCCGCATCACACCAGGATGATTCGCATTCCCCGGAGAACGCCGGCCTGCTGGAAGGGCCCAGCTATACCCGGCCGCCCACCTGGCGGGGCCTGTCGGTGCCCGAGGTACTGCTCTCCGGTGATCACGCCAAGGTGCGCGCCTGGCGCCACGAACAAGCGCTGACGCGAACCCGCGAACGCCGCCCGGATCTGTTGGGCGAGTAGGTCAGATACGCCCTTCGGGGAACATCGTCTTGATGGCCTGCGTCAGCGTGTTACGGGCACTGGCATCGTCGACGGGCTGCAGTGAGGCCATCGCGATCACGAACCGCCGGTCGGGCCCGATCACACCGGTCGACATGTGCAACCAGTTGTTGCCGTTCCAGCCGGGCATCCAACCCTGTTTCACCGCAACAGGTTCGGCGAACAGCCCATCGGGGATGCCGAACCGCTGCGGGTAGCCGTCGAGCCCGTTGGGCGTCGAGGCGGACAGGTCGGACAGGATGATCGCGGCCTGCTCGGGCGGCAGGCCGCCGGCCCCGTCAAGCAGCATGTCGTAGTAGCGGACGATATCCGCGGTGGTGCTCATGGTGGTCCACCAGTGCCCGTCATAGGGCAGCGTGGTCCCGGTCAGCCCATAGCGGGCCTTGACCCGGCTGATGACCGCGTTGCCGCCGCTCTCGCTCCAGAAGATCTCGGCGGCGTTGTCGTCCGACGAGCGCAGCATCACGTCGAACTGCTGGCGCTCCTCGGGGCTGAGCTCGCGCTGGCCCTTGGCGACCTGCAGCAGCAGATCGTCGGCGATGAACAGCTTGCTCACCGACGCGATGGGGAATGCGCCCATATCGCCACCGGAGATCATCTGACCGGTCTTGCGGTCCAGGACGGTGAAGCTGATATCGGCGCCCTTGTTGGCGGCCTCGGCCGCCGCCTGCTTGGCCCTTACGTCCAGACCGATGATGGCTGGCGGCGGAGCCTCCGGGGCGGGTGCCATCACCGGGGCGTCGGGGATCGAGTTCGGGTCCGCGCTGAGCAGGGTGACGCGCTGCGGGGCGCTGTCGCCGGCACCGGCATTGACCTGGGCCGAGGAAGACGCGACCAGAACACCGATCAGTGCCGCTGCGGTGCTGGTGACCAGCACCGACGGACGCCGTCGCATGGCCTCTCCTTGCAGGGAATCGGTGTTAGGCAGTGTGTGGGCTTGCCGCGCCGCCGCCCGCTAATTCAGGTTAACCGTACCTTTTGTACACCGCACTGTTAGCACTCCGGGACATCCCCGTGACCTCGGCGGGTCGCCGGTGAGCCGCGCGATTTCACTGCTCGCGGCCCATCTGGCACAATTGAGCAGTTGCCCGCGCGGGCCGGACGTCTTTCCGCCTGCTGCGACACACACCACGTGCCCGAATCCATCGGCTCGACGGCTGCCTGCGCTCCACGTGCAGGTTGTCGGCCGCAGCCGCGAAACGCAAGGAAGTGTCACCGATGAACACGCTGGACTTCGTCGATCAGGCGTCGCTGCGCGACGACATCCCGACCTTCAGCCCCGGCGACACCGTGAATGTTCACGTGAAGGTCATCGAGGGCAACAAGTCGCGTATCCAGGTCTTCAAGGGTGTCGTCATCCGCCGTTCCGGCGGCGGCGTCCGGGAGACCTTCACCGTGCGCAAAGAGAGCTACGGCGTCGGCGTCGAGCGCACCTTCCCGGTGCACTCACCCAACATCGACCACATCGAGGTCGTCACCCGCGGTGACGTCCGTCGCGCCAAGCTGTACTACCTGCGCGAGCTGCGCGGCAAGAAGGCCAAGATCAAGGAAAAGCGCTGAGCTTCGACGCTCTGGCCTTCCGCATGACGCAGAGCAGCCCGTCGGGCTGGCTACGCTGATCACGTGACCGACACAGCAGGCTCGGCCGACTCTTCGCCGGAACACTCCACTGAGACGGACGCTCCGGACGATTCTGACAAGGGCGGGAAGAAGCGCTCAGCGCTGCGCGAGGGCGCAATCCTCGTCGCGATCGCCCTGGTTCTCTACTACGTGATGCTCACGTTCGTGGCGCGCCCGTATCTGATCCCGTCGGAATCCATGGAACCCACGTTGCACGGCTGCAACGGGTGCACGGGTGACCGGATCATGGTGGACAAGGTCACCTACCGGTTCAGCGACCCGGAGCCGGGTGACGTCATCGTCTTCAAGGGCCCGCCGAACTGGAACGTCGGCTACAAGTCGATCCGCTCGGACAACGCCGCGATTCGCACCGTGCAGAACGCCCTGTCCTTCATCGGCTTCGTCCCGCCGGATGAGAACGACCTGGTCAAGCGCGTCATCGCGGTGGGTGGTCAGACCGTTCAGTGCCGAGCCGACACTGGTCTGACCGTGGACGGCAAGCCGCTCAAGGAGCCCTACCTCAACGCTGAGACCATGATGGCCGACCCGCTGGTCTACCCGTGCCTGGGTAATGAGTTCGGCCCGGTCAAGGTGCCCGATGACCGGCTCTGGGTGATGGGGGACAACCGCACCCACTCCGCCGACTCCCGGGCGCACTGCACCAGCACCCCTGCCGATGCCCAGAAGGGCATCCTGTGCACCGGCGACCCGATGGCCGGCACGGTTCCGGTGAGCAACGTCATCGGCAAGGCGCGGTTCATCGCGTGGCCGCCGTCGCGCTGGGGTGGTGTGTCCTCGGTCAACCCGCAGCAGGGCTGACCCGTGCCCGCGATGACGTGGCCGCCGCGCACGGTGATCCGCAAGTCGTCGGGCCTGCGCACGCTGGAATCCGCGCTCTATCGCAGCGGCCTGGGGCCGGTGGCCGGCGTCGACGAGGTGGGCCGCGGTGCCTGCGCCGGTCCGCTGGTGGTGGCAGCATGCGTGCTTGGGCCCAATCGGCTGGAGAGCCTGGCCGCGCTCGACGATTCCAAGAAGCTCACCGAGAAGGCCCGCGAGGAGCTATTCCCGGTGATCCGGCGCTACGCGCTGGCCTACCACGTGGTGTTCATCCCGGCCGCCGAGGTGGACCGCCGCGGTGTGCACGTGGCCAATATCGAGGGCATGCGACGGGCGGTGGCCGGGCTGTCGCTGCGGCCGGGGTATGTGCTGTCCGACGGGTTCCGGGTGCCGGGGCTGCCGATGCCGTCACTGCCGGTGGTGGGTGGTGACGCGGCGGCAGCCTGTATCGCGGCGGCCAGCGTGCTGGCCAAAGTGAGCCGAGATCGGCTCATGGTGGCGATGGACGCCGATCATCCGGGCTATGGTTTCGCCGAGCACAAGGGCTACAGCACGGCGGCGCA
Organism: Mycobacterium sp. M26; assembly: GCF_001494595.1. Lineage (GTDB taxonomy): Bacteria > Actinomycetota > Actinomycetes > Mycobacteriales > Mycobacteriaceae > Mycobacterium. The sequence continues at coordinate 3,177,128 of NZ_LN929908.1, read as the reverse complement.
CAGTGCAGCCCTGAACGCACTGGGGCCGTGCCGCGAGCACCGGTACTCCTTCATCAACGTCCGACGGGTGGCGGGCGGCGGAACCGAAGTGGTGGCCGAGTGCGCACCGGCGCAGCGCGCCGGACCGGGGTGAGACAAGATGGACACCGACGACAAGCAGACAAGAGGACCGCTGAGCCAATGAGTGCCGAAGATCTCGAAAAGTACGAAACCGAGATGGAACTCTCGTTGTACCGCGAATACAAGGACATCGTCGGACAGTTCAGCTACGTCGTAGAAACGGAGCGTCGTTTCTATCTGGCAAACAGTGTCGAAATGGTTCCGCGGAACGCCGACGGCGAGGTCTACTTCGAATTGCGGCTCACCGACGCGTGGGTGTGGGACATGTACCGGCCGGCACGTTTCGTCAAACAAGTACGTGTTATCACTTTCAAAGATGTGAACATCGAGGAAGTGGAGAAGCCGGAACTCCGCCTTCCTGAGTGACTTTGTGCCCCTTTTTATTTGCGCATTGGACTAATTGGCAGTAAATGCTTTTGGGCTGAGTTAATCTCGGCATGAGCTACAGCGACGCAGTGCGCTGGGCTTTTGTCGGGGGGATCATGAAACACGCGAACTACGTCGGCAGGGTCGGCGCACTCGCGGTTGCGTTGGGGATCGGCGGCGCCATGGCCGGCGGTATCGCGATCGCCGAGGCTGCGCCGTCATCCGATGGCTCAGCAACCACCACCGGCAACGCCGCGCCACACGGTAAACCCGCCCCGCGGTCTGCCCCGGCCCGGCGCCAGGCCGCCGCAGGCCCGCGCCGACCGATCGCACTCGTCGTTCCTGCGCCGAGCACCGCCGCGCCGAAGCCGTCAGCGGCCGTCGGGCGCAGCCGGGTGGTCGAGATGGCCACCGCGGCGCCGGTGGCCGCAGCGGTGACCGCGCCCAACAGCCCGGCCACGCCGGCCCAGACGGCCGCTGCCGACACCGGACTGATCGGGTGGTTCCGGCGCACCTTCTTCAACTCGACGCCGGTGATCACCCCGCAGGCCGTGCCGCTGACCCTGGCCGCAGGCCAGACCAGCCAGCCGTTCGCGCTCAACGGCACCGATCCCGACGGCGACACACTGACGTACACGGTGGCCAACGCCGGGGTGGGCACCGCCGGCGGGACCTTGGCGACCACAGGTGATACCGCGACCTACACCCCGCCCTCGTCCTGGGGTGGGCTGACGGCCTACGACGACACGTTCACCGTCACCGCCTCCGACGCCGAGAGCGGATTCCACATCCACGGTCTGTCCGGACTGCTGAGCATGCTCACCTTCGGTCTGCTGGGCGACCCCGGCCACACGGCCAGCAGCACCGTCACCGTCCACGTCACCCCGGCCACCACCCCGGTGCCACCTGACGTCGTCACCCTGCCCGGTGCACCGTTCAGCACCGCGGTGACGGGTCCCGGCGGCATCGTCTTCCAGACCACCGTCGGCGGTGATGCCACCAACGGGTACCGCACCTACGTCACGATCGTCCGGCCGGACGGCACGTCGACCACGGTGAGCCAGGCCGGCCAGGCCTACAGCGGTGTGGTCGTCGCCGCCAACGGCACCGCCTACCAACTCAGTTCGTCGGGCGGGCCCGGCAGTATCGACTACAGCAGCGATACCACGGTGCTGCGTGCCGTGCGCCCGGACGGCACCGTCGTGGACTACACCCAACCCGGTGTCATCGGCGCCGGCAGTGCTGTGGTGATCGGGCCGGACGGCAGCATCTACGCGACCAGCACGGCGGGCAGTGCCAATCCCGGTTACACCACCGTCGTTCGCACCGTGCGTGCCGACGGCACCACCACGACCCACACCCAGCGGGGGGAGGCCGCAGGACCTCTCGTCGTGGGTGCCGATGGTACGGCGTATCAGACCAGCTTCCTCTACGAAACCGATATGCATAAGTCGACGGTGGTCGCGGTGCTGCTGCCCGGCGGAACCTCCCGGGAGTACACGCTGTCCGGTCTGCCAGACGGCCAGTTGGTCGTCGGGACCGGCGGGATCGCTTACCAGACAACGTCGTTGTACGCCGAGGACACCGACACCTTCACGACCGTCATCACCGCGATCCGGCCCGACGGAACCACCTCGGCGCGCACCGCTGTGTTCGGGGTGCGGCCCACGACGGTCATCGCGGCCGACGGCACGGCCTACCAGACCACGGCCATCGGCGGCACCACGGTGGCAGTGGTGGCGCCGGGCGGCAGCCGGATCAGCAAGACGTGGGCAGGCACTCCCGTCGGCGGTGTTCTGGTCGGTAGCAACGGCTACGCCTACCAGGCCTCCGTGTCGGCCGGCAAGACCACGGTCACCGTGGTGCGGCCGGATGGCAGTATCGCGTTGGTTCGGACCCAGAATGGCTCGCCCGCAACAGATCTTGTCCTGGCCGCCGATGGCAGCGTCTACGAGACCAGTTACGACTCGGCGGCCGGCACCACCCTGGTCAACCAGTTCACATCCGACGGCACCGTGGTCTCACGCAGCCAGTCCGGTCAGCCGGTCGGTGGTCTGGTGGTGCTGGCCGACGGGCGGGTCTATCAGACCACCGCCACCGGCAACGCCCAGAGCGGGTACACCACCTTGCTGCGAGCGTGGGCGGCGGACGGAACCATCACCGACCGCACCCAGTCCGGTCAGCCGGTCGGCGGGGTGGTCATCGCGGCTGATGGCACGGTGTACCAAGCGAGTTCGGGCGTCAACGCCAGCGGTGTGGCCACCACCGTGGTGACCGTGATCTCGCCCGACGGTGTGGTCAGGCACACGATGGCCGGACTGCCCTCCGGTGCGGTGGCTATCGGCACCGACGGGACGGCCTACCTGACCACCTCGACCGGGGTGTGGCGGGTCAACGCACAACCCGTCAGCACCGAAACCGTCACGGAGAAGGGCCCGTTGGCGGTGCCGGCGGGAGCCGCCGACGCCACCGCAGCCCTGCAGGCGATTCTCGATGCGGCCACCCCGGGCAGCACGGTGCGCCTGCAGCGGGGCCGTACCTACAACGTCGCGGGAATCCTGTACCTGCGCAACAACTCGGTGACGGTCGACGGCAATGGCGCGACCATCAACTCGATCAACGACGCCACCTCCTCGGTGCAGATCACCGGCGACGGTGTGACGTTGCAGAACATCAACCTGACCGCGGCAACCGAGGGACTGCGTTACGGCAGCCTCGACCAGCACAAGCTGCTCGTCACCGGCGATCACGACACCGTCCGCAACGTCAGCGTCACCGGATCGGCGGCGGCAGGCATATTCGCCTACGGCGCAAGCAATTTCACCTTCGATCACGACACCGTGCGCTACACCCGAGCCGATGGTATCCACATGACCGGCGGCAGCCACGACGGTACGGTCATCAACCCGTCGACCGCGTGGACCGAGGATGACGCCGTGGTCGTGGTGTCCTACGCCGACGAGCCGATCTCGCAGAATATCGTCGTCACCAACCCGGTGGTCAGCGGATCCGACGGTCGCGGTATCGCCGTCGTCGGCGGTAACAACGTGTCGTTCTCCAACATCTCGGTCTGGCGGACCTGGGCGGCCGCGGTTTACGTCGCGGCCGAGGGTGCCCCGTGGAACACCCGCTCGGTGTCGAACGTGACGATCACGGGCGGCTCGCTGGTCGAGACCGCGGTCGGCACCGATATCGTCCAGGGCGCGGTCCTGGTGTACTCGGGAAGCTCGGCCGCCACCATCAGCACGGTGACCATCTCCGATCTGGCCATCAGCGGAACACCTCAGTATGCCCAGCGGTCCACCGGCATCATCCTCGACCCCGGTGCCGGCCGGATCTCCGGTGTGGTGCTCAAGAACATCGCGCTGACCGACAGTGCGCTGCCTGTGTTCGCCACCAACGCGCCGGCCAGCAGCTACACCGCCACCGGATTCACGCTCAACGGTCAGCCGGTCACGGTGCCCTGACGCCTGTGGACAGATGAGCGTCTGTGGATAACAGGCACTCTCGGGGGGTTCTTCGGCGTTGAGCGTCGCTGCGCTGTCGGAGCTTTGGCCGACGCTGCGGACATGACAACGATGACGCGTGGCCAATTGGGTGCGCTGGGTGAAGAGCGGGCCGTCGAGTATCTGAGGTCGCTGGGGTTGGGCATCCTGGCGCGCAACTGGCGCTGCCGGTACGGCGAACTCGACGTGATCGCGGCCGACGGCGCGGGCACGGTGGTGTTCGTCGAGGTGAAAACCCGCACCGGTGACGGATTCGGTGGCTTGGCGCAGGCGGTGACCCCGCAGAAGGTCCGTCGGCTACGGCGCCTGGCCGGACTGTGGCTGGCCGAGCAGGACCGGCGCTGGGCGGCAGTGCGCATCGACGTGATCGGCGTGCGGGTCGGCAGGCAGCGCCAGCCCGAGGTGTTCCATCTCGAAGGTGTCGGCTGATGGCGCTGGGACGGGCGTTCTCGGTGGCGGTGCGTGGGCTGGACGGGGTGATCGTCGAGATCGAAGCCGACATCACCTCCGGGTTGCCCGGGGTGCATCTGGTCGGGCTACCGGACGCCGCTTTGCAGGAGTCCCGGGACCGGGTGCGTGCGGCCATCACCAACTGCGGCAAGACCTGGCCGATGTCGCGACTCACCCTGGCGCTCTCGCCCGCCACCCTGCCGAAGACGGGATCGCTCTACGACATCGCGATCGCGGCCGCGATCCTGTCGGCGAACAGCAGGAAACCGTGGGACCGCCTGGAGAAGACGGTGTTGATGGGGGAGTTGGCGCTCGATGGCCGGGTTCGCCCGGTTCGGGGGGTGCTGCCTGCAGTGCTGGCCGCCAAGCAGCAGGGGTGGCAGGCGGTGGTGGTGCCGGTGGACAATCTCGCCGAGGCCAGCCTGGTCGACGGGATCGAGGTCCTGGGCGTGCGGACGTTGCGGCATCTGCTGGCCTGGCTCGCGGGTTTCGGCACGCTCGACGGGCGGATCACCGCGTCGCGGTCGGCATCGCCGTCGACCATCGACCTGGCTGAGGTGGTCGGGCAGACTCATGCGAGGTTTGCCGTCGAGGTTGCTGCTGCCGGAGCGCACCACCTGTTCTTGACGGGGCCGCCCGGTGTCGGGAAAACAATGCTGGCTCAACGACTACCGGAGCTGTTGCCGGATCTTGGCGAACGCGAATCGCTGGAGGTGACCGCCATCCATTCGGTGGCGGGAACACTGTCGGAGAACACTCCGCTGGTTGTTCGGCCGCCCTTCATCGCCCCGCACCACTCGTCGAGCGTGGCAGCGATGGCCGGCGGTGGCACGGGCATGGCGCGTCCCGGCGCAGTGAGCCGCGCGCACCGCGGCGTGCTGTTTCTCGACGAGTGCGCGGAGCTGCGGCTCAGCGTGCTCGAAGCGCTTCGAACTCCGTTGGAGGATGGCGAGATACGGTTGGCGCGCCGGGACGGGGTCGCCTGCTATCCCGCGCGCTTCCAACTGGTCATGGCAGCCAATCCGTGCGCGTGTGCACCGGCGGACCCGAATGACTGCCTCTGTTCGGCCGTGCAGAAGCGCCGCTACCTGGGGAAGCTTTCTGGCCCGCTGATGGATCGGGTGGACCTGCGCGTGCAGATGCATATGGTGCGGGCCGGCGCGTTCGCCTCGCATGCCGCGGAGAGTTCCGCTGTGGTGCGTGAGCGGGTTGCGCAGGCACGTGCTGCCGCAGCGTCGCGTTGGCTACGGTACGGATTCACCACCAACGCCGAGGTGACCGGCACTGTGCTGCGCCGACAGTTCCGGCTGTCCAAGGTCGCCATGGCACCGCTCAAGACGGCGTTGGAGCGAGGCGTACTCAGCATCCGAGGCGTCGACAGGTCACTGCGGGTTGCGTGGACGTTGGCCGACTTGGCGGGCCGCACCATGCCAGACGTCGACGACGTAGCGGTGGCACTGAGTTTCCGGCAGGGGGAGTCCATCGCATGAGCGACGAGAAAGCACGCCAAGCCTGGGCCTATCTGTCTCGCGTGGCCGAGCCACCGTGCGCCGAACTGTCCGCGCTCGTCGGCGAAGTGGGACCTGTTGAGGCCGCCGACCGGATTCGGCACGGCGAGGTCGGACTCAGGCTCGCCGAACGAACGGCCGCGCGTCGCGACATCGACTCCGCCCGAGCTGATCTCGAACTGCTTCAGCGACGGGGTGGTCGTCTGATCACGCCGGACGACGTGGAGTGGCCCACGCTGGCAATGGTTGCCTTCGGGGGCTGCGCGGTCCGAGACAAACAGCAAGGGCATCCGCCTTTGGTGCTCTGGGCCATCGGGCCGGCCCACCTCGACGAGGTCACCGATCGGGCCGCTGCCATTGTGGGCACCCGGGCGGCATCCGGCTACGGTGAGCACGTCGCTGCCGAACTCGCGGCCGGGTTGGCGGAGCACGACGTGACCGTCGTGTCCGGTGGTGCATACGGGATCGACGGGGTGGCGCACCGCGCCGCATTGTCGGCCGAAGGCTCGACCGTCGCCGTACTCGCCGGGGGCATCGATGTGATGTATCCGGCTGGTCACTCGGCGCTGCTACACAGGGTGAGCACCACCGGCCTGCTCCTGACGGAGTATCCACCGGGGGTTCGGCCGTCCCGGCATCGATTCTTGACCCGCAATCGTCTGGTTGCCACCTTGTCTGCGGCCACCGTCGTCGTCGAGGCGGGGGTGCGAAGCGGCGCTGCGAACACCGCCGCGTGGGCACGGGCCCTGGGCCGGGTCGTTGGTGCTGTGCCCGGCCCGGTGACCTCGGCGGCCTCCACCGGTTGTCATATCCTGCTGCGCGGCGGTGCCGAACTGGTGACCCGAGCCGAGGATGTGGTCGAATTCGTCGGTCGCGCTGGGGAATTGGCACCCGAGGAGCCGCATCCAAGCAGTCCGCTCGACGGCCTCAATGACACTGAACGTCGGGTCTACGAGGCACTGCCACGCCGCGGGGTTCGCAGCGTCGACGAGATCGCGGTCGAGTCTGGCTTGCCGCCGACCAGCGTGCTGGGGCCGTTGGCCACTCTGGAGATCAGGGGTTTGATTCAGCAGCAGGACGGCTGTTGGCGGTTGGGCCGGGCTGGCCGGTGAGCGCCTGGCGGCCGGACCGCAGTGTGTTCCACAGGTCACGGCATCGTGTAGCCGCCGCTGACCGAGATCATCTGGCCGGTCACCTGGCTCGCCGCTCGCGCCGAGGAGAACCACAGCACGGCCCGTGCCACGTCGACCGCGGTGGTCAGGGTGCGGGTCGGAGTGTCTTTGAGCATGAACTCAATCTGCTTGGGGTTGAACACTTCGTCCTCGCCGACCGCCCACAGGCTCGAGGCGCCGACGGCGTCGGGTCCCTCCGGCATCACCAGTCCGGGGCAGACGATGTTGGAGCGGATGCCGTGCCGGCCGTGCTCGCGCGCGGTGGTCCGTGCGAAGGCCACCATGGCCGCTTTGGAGGCGCCGTAAATGCCCTGGCGGATCTGGCCGAACGCGGCGTCGCTGGCGATGAAGACCAGCGACCCGCCACCGGCTTCCTTCATAGGTCCGATCGCGGCCTGGGTCATGGCGACCGCGCTGAAGAAGTTGACCTCGATGGTGCGTTGCCACTTATCGCGGTCGGTGTCGGTGGCCACGAAGCCGGGAACACTCCAACCGGCATTGTTGACGACCGCGTCGACACCGCCCCAGGTGCTGACGGCCGCGGCGATGGTCCGTTCCGCGCCCCCGGGCACCGTGAGGTCCTCGATTGCGAGTTCGACTGCGCTCGCCCCGAGGGCGAGGGCTTCGTCGCGGACCTTCCTGGCCTGCGGCTCGTCGATGTCGTTGAGCACGATTCGCGCGCCTTCGGTGGCGAATTCGTGCACGATGCCGCGGCCGATGTTCGACGCTCCGCCCGTGACGACGACGCGGGCGTTGGCCAGTCCGAGATCCATGGTGATCCTTAAGTTCGTAGGGGCCATCCTTGTCCCGCTCAACCCCGTGATTTAACCTAGATTAGAAATATGGATTAGATTTGTCTATGAGCGACGGGGCGAGGGAGACCAGGATGGACAAACTGCTGCAGGCGAGGGTGGCAGTGGCCACCGGTGCCGCGCAGGGGTTGGCCGGCGCAGTCATGCTCCGTGGCAGCCGGGGGGACATGTGACCCCGGTACTCACCGAGATCACGGGCGCTATTGGCCGGATCACCCTGAATCGCCCGGACAAGATGAACGCGATCAGTATTGAGCTCGCCGATGCGCTCGGCGCGGCGATTAATGAGCTGGGCCTTCGCGACGACCTCAACGTCATCGTGATTCGCGGAGCCGGGGGCAACTTCTGCGCCGGTGGCGACTTCGATGAGGTGCAACGGCTACGTGCCGCCGGCCCGGATCAGCTGCGGACTCTGTTCACGTCGTTCAAGGCGGCCTGCGACGCGGTCAGCCGAACCGACATCCCGGTCGTGGCGGCGGTCGACGGTGTCGCCGCGGCTGGTGGCTTCGAGCTGATGCAGGCCGTCGACATCGTCCTGGTGTCCGAAACGGCGCGCATCTCCGACAACCACATCAACTTCGGGATGATCCCCGGCGGTGGCAGCACGGCGAGATTGCCTCGCACCGTCGGGCGGCAGCAGGCGCTGACGTTGCTGCTGTCCGGCGACAAGATGCGCGGCCCGGACGCGTTGCTGTTAGGCCTGGCCCAGCAGTGTTTTCCCGCGGACCAGTTCGACGAATCGGTGGAGGCATTCCTGCAGCGGCTCGCCGGTCGCGACCGCTCGGCGGTCACCGCCATCAAGCGCTTGGTGAGCCACGGGCTCCACACCGATCTGCAGACCGCCATCGACCAGGAGACCGATGCCGTCGTCGCGCGGATCTGCGGCGACGCCGGCCAGGCCGGGGTGTCGGCATTCAAGAACAGGGAGGCCACCGTATGACCGCGACTCTCAACCCTGCGGTGCTGCGCGAGGTGGCCCCCGACGGCGTCGCCAGCATCCGGCTCAACCGGCCCGAGACCTCCAACGGCCTCAACGTCGAGACGCTCAAGGCGCTGCACGACGCCGTGCTGACCTGTCACGCCGATCCTGAGGTGAAGGTCGTCGTGCTGTCCGGGGCGGGTCGCAACTTCTGCGCCGGCGGCGACGTGAAGACGTTCGAGTCCAAGGGCGACAAGCTGCCGGATTACCTGCGCGAGGCCACTGCCTGGTTGCAGCTCGCGACCTCGGCACTCATCCAGTTACGAGTCCCGGTGGTCACCGCTGTGCAGGGGTTCGCCGCCGGTGGCGGCGGGCTCGGTCTGGTCTGTGCCTCCGACATCGTCGTCGCCGCACAGTCGGCGAAGTTCTTCTCCGGCGCGGTCCGGGTGGGTATGGCACCCGACGGCGGATCCTCGGTGACCCTGGCACAGCTGGTGGGCCTGCGGCAGGCGCTGCGGATTCTGCTCACCAACCCGACCCTCACCGCCAACGAGGCGGCCGAAATCGGTCTGATCACCGAAGTCGTTGCGGATGAGGATCTGCCGACCCGCGTCCAGGCCATCGCCGCCGAGCTGTCGGCGATGCCCACCCGCGCGCTGTCGGCGACCAAACGCCTGGTGTGGTCGGGGGTGGGCGCCTCCATCGAGGAGCGGCTTCCCGAGGAATCCCGCACCGTCTCAGAGCTTTCCGGTACCGAGGACGCCCTGGAAGGTCTGCGCGCGGTCATCGAGCGCCGCCCGGCGAAGTTCACCGGCCGATGAACGTCCTCGTCGACGATGACGGCGCAGTCCGGACGGTCACCCTCAACCGGCCGGATGTTCGCAACGCGATCGACATTCCGTTGCGGATCGAACTGGCCGATGCGCTGGAGGCGGCCGACGCCGACGACACGGTGCGGGTGATCATTCTGACCGGAGCCGGGTCAACGTTCTGCTCTGGTGGTGACATCTCGACGATGCGGGTGCTGGGCGAGACCGAGGCCATGGAGCGCGTACAGCTTGCGCAGCGGGTGATCCGGGCGATCTGGAACACCCCGAAGCCGGTCATCGCGGCGGTGGAGGGCGCCGCCTTCGGTGCCGGCGCAGCGCTCGCGGCCGCGTGCGATCGGGTGATCGCGGCCCGCGACACCCGCTTTGCCACCACGTTCACCAACGTGGGGCTGGCCGGCGATATGGGCACGTACGCCACGCTGCCCCGCCGGATAGGCGTGGCGCGGACCCGCCAGATGCTCTTGCTTCCCGAACCGTTCACCGCCGAGGCGGCCGAGCAGTGGGGGCTGGTCGACGTGACGACCGAGCCCGGCGGTGCCTTGGCGGCGGCCCGCGCGGACGCGGCACGCCTGGCGGCCGGGCCCGCCCAGGCCTACGGCGCCATCAAGACCCTGCTGGCGCTGACGCCGACCATGCCTGCCCTGGATGTCCTCGATGTTGAGGCCGCCTATCAGGCAAAGCTTTTCGGAAGCGACGACTTCGCAGAGGGTGTCGCCGCCTTCGCGGAGAAACGCCGACCGTCCTTCGGCACACGACAAGGAGTACACAGATGACCTCAGTCATCGATCCCGCAGCTGACACCGGTGGCCGATTCGACCGGCTGATCCGTCCGAACCGGGTGCACGGCAGCCTCTACAGCGATCCGGCCATCTTCGCCGAGGAGCTCGAGAAGATCTGGTACCGCACGTGGGTGTTCGTCGGCCACGAGAGCGAGGTCGCCCACCCGAACGACTACGTGCGCAAGAAGCTCGGCACGCAGGACGTCATCATGACCCGCGACCGCGACGGCGAGCTGCACCTGCTGCTCAACCGGTGCGCCCATCGCGGCAGCCAGGTCTGCGACGACGCCAAGGGCAACTCGAGCACCTTCCGGTGCCCGTACCACGGCTGGACGTTCCGCAACAACGGCGACCTCGTCGGCTTCCCGTTCTTCAAGGGCTACGGTGCGCGCACGCTGGATATGCCGATGGGCCGGGTGCCCCGGGTCGACACCTACGGCGGCTTCGTGTTCGGCAGCTTCGCCACTGACGGGCCGTCCCTGGTGGAGCATCTCGGTGCCGCCGCAGGCGAGATCGATCGTCTGACCCGGCTCTCGCCGGAGGGCCGGGTCGAGCTGAACGCCGGATGGTTGCAACACAAGACGCGCGCCAACTGGAAACTGGTCGCCGAGAACGAAACTGACGGCTACCATCCGCAATTCGTCCACGGCTCCATCTTCGGGGTCACCGGCAGCACCATCGCCCCGCTCTACAGCGACTCCTCGACGGCGGTGACACGCGACCTCGGCAACGGCCACAGTGAGAACGACCTGCGCCCGGAGTTCCGCAAGTTCGCCCAGCCGATGCGCTGGTTCGGCACGACGGAGTCGCGGGTACCGGAGTACGTGGCGGCGATGCGCGCCAAGCACGGCGCCGACGCCGAGCAGATCCTTATCGAGGGCGCTCCGCACGTGATGATCTTTCCGAACCTGTTCATCGCCGAGATTCAGGTGTTCTGCATCCAGCCGGTGGCGGTGGACGAGTGCACTCAGTACGCCACCGCGGTCCAGCTCGCCGGGGCTCCGGAACTCAATCGCCGCATGGTGTCCCAGTGCATCGGTTCGGTCGGACCGGCGGGGATGCTGCTGGCCGATGACACCGAGATGTATGAGCGCAATCAGCAAGGCATCGCGGTGCGCAACCCGGAATGGCTCGATGTGCGCCGGGGACTGAATCGGGAAACCGTCGACGACAACGGCTTCACGATCGGCACCAACACCGATGAGACCGGTATGCGCGCCTTCTGGTCGCAGTACAAGTCGCTGATGGAAAAGGACTGAGTCCGTGACAACCTCGATCAGCGACTCCGCTGAACTCACCGCCTTCCCCACCGAGTTCGACCGCTTTGCCGTCGAGCAGTTCCTGTACCGGGAAGCGCGGTTGGCCGACGAGAACGACTACGACGGCTGGGAAGCGTTGTGGACCGACGATGCCCTGTACTGGGTGCCCGCCGACGTCAAGGACTATGACCCGCTGAGCCAGATGTCGGTGATCTACGACAACCGCAGCCGGATTTCGACCCGACTCAAGCAGGTCCGCACCGGTCGCCGCTATGCGCAAGCACCCGCCTCTGTTCTCCGCCGGCTGGTCTCCAACATCGAATTCCTCGGCGGCAGGCCGAATCCCGAAGGCTCACTTGACCTGGAGGTCGGGGCGAACTTCATCGCGGTCGAGGCCAGGCCCCGCGGCAATCATGTGTGGGCCGGCCGCACCACCTATCGCCTACGGCTGGTCGCGGGTGAGCTTCGGCTGGCCTACAAGAAGGTGCAGCTCGTCGACGCCGACCAGGCGATTCCGTCGCTGAGCTTCCTGATCTGAGGTGGTGATGGCAATCGAATTCGACGACTCGGCACCGGTGACCATCCCCGGCGTGGGAGCAGTGGTCGGCAGCGAATTCGCCGAGGTGGCGGTCAGCGTCGACAACGAGGCGAACTCACCGCGGCTTCGGGTCGAGGACCTGCGCACCGGTCGGGTGCGTTTCCTGGACGCCCTCGAACTCGAGACCATCGTGTGGTTGTCCGAGGAGAAGCTGACCGCCCTGCTGGACCCGTCGGCTGATCGTTGGCGGGGAGATCGATGAGGCGCGCAGCCATTGTCGGCCCGGTCCGCACCCCGGTTGGCACGTTCGGCGGCACTCTGCGACCGCTTCGCGCCGAGGATCTCGCCGCCCGGGTGCTCACCGCGCTGGTCGAACGCAGCGGCGTGGACCCGGCGGTGATCGAGGACGTCGTAATGGCCCAGTCCTACGCCAACTCCGAGGCGCCGTGCATCGGGCGATGGGCCGCGCTGCACGCTGGGCTTCCGATCAACGTCTCGGGGCTGCAGATCGACCGCCGTTGCGGTGGCGGACTACAGGCGGTGATCACCGCGGCGATGACGGTGCAGACCGGCGCCGCCGACGTCGTCATCGCCGGTGGGGTGGAGTCGATGAGCAACATCGAGCACTACACCACCACCGCACGGTGGGGTTCGCGGTCGGGCAACCAGATGCTCTACGACCGGCTGGACCGCGGCCGCCAGATGTCGCAGCCGGTCTGGCGATTCGGGGAGATCAGCGGAATGATCGAGACCGCCGAAAATCTCGCCGCCGACTACGGCATCGACCGCGCCGCCGCCGACGAATTCGCGGCCCGCAGTCACCGGCTGGCCGCCGCCGCGCAGAGTGCGGGCCGGTTCGATGAGGAGATGATCTCGGTCGAGGTGCCGGTCCGGCGCGGCGAACCGGTGGTTGTCAACCAGGACGAGGGGGTGCGCCCCGACACCACCGTCGAGAGCCTCGCCCGCCTGCGCACCGTGCAGACCGGCGGAACAGTGACAGCCGGAAACTCCAGCCAGCAAAACGATGCTGCCGCAGCATGTTTGGTGGTCGCCGAGGATCGCCTGGAGGAGCTGGGACTGGAACCGATCGGCTTTCTGGAGGGTTGGGCCGCAGTAGGCTGCGAGCCGTCCCGGATGGGCATCGGACCGGTGGGTGCGGTGGAGAAGCTGTTCGCCCGCACCGGCCTGACGTTCGACCAGATGGATCTGATCGAGATCAACGAGGCGTTTGCCGTCCAGGTGCTCGCGGTGCTGGCCGGTTGGGGTCTGAAGCCCGACGATGTCGAAGACCGTCTCAACGTCAATGGTTCGGGCATCTCACTCGGACATCCGATCGGCGCCACCGGTGTGCGCATCCTGGCCACGGTGATGTACGAATTGCGTCGCCGCGGTGGGGGATTGGCGCTGGAAACCATGTGCATCGGTGGCGGTCAAGGAATTGCGGCTGTCTTCAGGAGCCCGTCGTGACCTACGGCGTGGTCGGGTATGCGAGCTACCTGCCCCGGCACCGGCTCGCCGCCGCCGATATCGGACTGCGGCGCGGTGATCGGGTGGTGGCTTCCTATGACGAGGACTCGACCACCATGGCGGTCAGTGCCGCCGCGCAGCTCGTCGATCCGTCGACCCCACTAGCGGCGCTCTACCTGGCCACCACCACGCCGGCCTACGCCGATAAGACCAATGCCAGCGCGGTGCATGCCGCTCTCGGGCTGCCCTCGGGCGTGCTGGCGGCCGATCTCGGTGGGACCGCCCGCAGTGCCGTCGCAGGCTTGCGGAGTGCTGCCCTGACGGGTGGTCTGGTGGTGGCCGCCGACGTCCGAGTGGGCAAACCCGGTTCGGCGGACGAGAAGAGCGGTGGCGACGGCGCGGCAGCACTGCTGTTCGGTGCTGGCGAGCCCATCGCGGACCTTCTGGCAGCCACCTCGGTCACCGCGGAGTTCCTGGACCGCTGGCGGGATCCGCTGTCACCCACAGGTGATCAGTGGGAGGAGCGGTTCGGCGCTGAGCGCTACAGCGCACTCATCCGGCAGGCGGCCCGCGAGGTGCTCGATACCGCAGGGGTGGCCGATCCTGATCACGTGGTGCTCGCCTGCCCGAACACCGCGGTCATCAAGCGGGCCGCCACCCTGGTCAAGGGGCAGAAGTCGGTGCTCACCTCACCCGTTGGGCATACCGGGGCGGCCGATCCGCTGATCGCGCTGGCCGGTGCCTTCGACAACGCGGACGCCGGCGAGACGGTGCTGCTGCTGTCGGCCGTCGACGGCTGCGATGCGGTGCTGTTCCGCACCACCGACGCGCTCCCCGATGCTCGCCAGGCCGTGCCGCTGAGTGTGCAGCGCGAGACCGGCCTTGCGGTGCCGCATCTGACGTACCTGTCGTGGCGCGGCCTGGTCACGCTGGAGTCGCCCCGTCGGCCGGAGCCCGATCGCGCAGCCGCGCCGCCCGCCGCACGCGCCGAGCGCTGGAAGTTCGGCTTCACCGGAACACGCTGCGTTAACTGCGGTTTCACGCACCTGCCTCCGACCCGCGTCTGCCGCTCGTGTCGCTCGATCGACGAGATGAGCGACATCGCCGTCGGCCGGTTGTCCGGGACCGTCGTCACCTACACGGTGGACCGGTTGGCGTACTCCCCGTCACCACCGATGGTGCAGGCCGTGATCGACATCGACGGCGGCGGCCGGTGCACCCTGGAGGTCGCTGACGCCCGCCCGGCGCACCTCGCGGTCGGCAGCCGGGTCCGCTTCTCGTTCCGGAAACTGTTCACCGTGGGCGGCATTCACGACTACTTCTGGAAGGCGGTGCAGGACGATGCCGAGTAACGGGATCGCCGGCAAAGTCGCGGTGGTGGCCATGGGCTGCAGCGCCTTTGGCGAACGCTGGACCGCCTCCACCGACGACCTCATCCTCGAGGCGTACCAGGAATGCCTGGCATCGGTGCCCGGCGTCGACCGATCCGACGTGGACGCCTACTGGCTGGGGACCCTGAGCTCCGGTCTGGGCGGGCTCACGCTCAGCAGGGCGATCGGTAGCGATGACAAGCCGGTCACCAGAGTCGAGAACTTCTGTGCCACCGGCTCGGAAGCGTTCCGCAACGCCTGCTATGCGGTAGCGGCCGGGGCCTATGACATCGTGATGGCCGTTGGTGTGGAAAAGCTCAAGGACTCCGGCTATTCGGGTCTGCTCCGGCAGGATCCGCCCGGCGACGGGACAGCACCGGAGATTTCGATGACCGCGCCCGCAGCCTTCTCGCTGCTCGACCCGGCGTACTGCGAACGCTACGGGGTGCACCCCGACGAGATGCGCGCGGCCATGACCCACGTGGCGTGGAAGAACCACGACAACGGCACCCGCAATCCCAAGGCGCAGTTCCGTTCACCGGTGGCGCGGGAGACCATCGAGGGTGCGCCGAAGGTGGCCGGACGGCTCGGTGTCTTCGACTGCTCGGGTGTCTCCGACGGTGCGGCCTGCGCGCTGATCGTCTCTGCCGAACGGGCCCACGAGTTCACCGACAGCCCGATGTACGTGCAGGGTCTGTCGCTGGTGGCGGGTTCGGCTCGGGGCTACATGGACTCGGCCTACGACTACACCACGTTCCCCGAAGTGGTGAAGGCGGCCAAGGACGCCTACGCGCAGGCCGGTATCGACCGGCCCGCCGAACAGCTGTCATTGGCCGAGGTGCACGACTGCTTCACCCCGACCGAGATCGTGCTGATGGAGGATCTCGGCTTCTCCGATACCGGACAGGCCTGGAAAGACGTTCTCGGCGGGAGTTTCGACCCCGACGGCCGCCTGCCGGTCAACCCTGACGGTGGGCTGAAGTCGTTCGGTCACCCGGTCGGGGCCAGCGGACTGCGCATGCTCTACGAGGCCTGGCTGCAGTTCCGCGGCGAGGCCGGCGAGCGTCAGCTCGACGACCCGCACACGGCGCTGACCCACAACCTCGGCGGACGCCCCGGCGGTTGCGTGTCGTTCGTGTCGGTGGTGTCCAAGGAACAACACCGCCGCAGCTGAGCGGCGCGGATCGAGCGAGATAACAACCCACTCCCGTCCGGGAGCGTGAAAAAGGAGTAGCAGTGCCGGGTTTGGACGACAAAGTTGTCATCGTGACGGGTGCGGGGGGCGGCCTGGGCCGGTCCTACGCCCACTTCCTGGCGGCCAACGGCGCGCTGGTGGTCGTCAACGACCTCGGTGGCGCCCGGGACGGATCCGGCGCCGGAACGCAGGCCGCCGACACCGTGGTCGCCGAGATTCGCAGCGCCGGCGGCCGCGCGGTGGCCAACTACGATTCGGTCGCCGAGCCCAGCGGCGCCGAGGGGATCGTGGCGACCGCCCTCAACGAGTTCGGCGCCGTCCACGGTGTGGTCAGCAACGCCGGCATCCTGCGGGACGGCGCCTTCCACAAGATGACGCTCCAGAGCTGGGATGCGGTGCAGAAGGTGCACCTCTACGGCGGCTACAACGTGATCCGCGCTGCCTGGCCGCACTTCCGCGAGCAGAGCTTCGGCCGCATCGTGGTGGCCACCTCGACCAGTGGGCTGTACGGCAACTTCGGCCAGGCCAATTACGGCGCTGCCAAGGCCGGATTGGTCGGCCTGATCAACACGCTGGCGATCGAAGGGGCGAAGTACTCGATCACCGCCAATGCCATTGCGCCGCTGGCTGCTACCCGGATGACGGCCGATATCGCGCCTCAGGAGGTGCTGGACAAGCTCGACCCCGAGCTGGTGGCACCTGCCGTCGGCTACCTGATGTCGGCCGACAACTCCGACACCGCTTCGGTGTTCGTGGTCGGCGGTGGTCTGGTGCAGCGGGTCGCCCAGTTCCAGAACGAGGGTGTCACGTTCGCCAAGCCCCCGACACTGGCCGAGATCGGTGCGCAATGGTCTCAGATCAGCGATATGACCGTTGCGACGCTCGGTCGCAATCCCGTCTGACAACGAGGTGGACGCCGTGCCGGATGCCGCGTCGACGATGGCGGGACTGACGACGGCCTTCAGGGCCGCCGATCGGTCGGTGCCATTGGTCGACCACACCGTCGGGGACCTACTGCGGCTTCGCGCCAGCGAGCACCCGCTGCGCGAGGCGCTGGTCGGGGTCCGGCACGGTTCCGGCGCGCTTGAGCGGTTGACGTACGCCCGGCTCGCCGACGAGGCGAGCCGGGTGGCAGCGGCTCTGAGCGCGCTAGCGGAACCGGGTGAGCCGGTGGCGCTGTGGGCGCCGAATGTCCTCGAGTGGACAGTCGTCCAGTACGGCGCCGCGCTCGCCGGAGTGGTGCTGGTGGCCCTCAATCCGGTGCTGCACGATGGCGAACTCGACTATGCGCTGCGCCACAGCGGAGCCCGGGTCCTGCTGCACGCGGATGTCAGCCGCGACTACCCGATGGCCGAGGTTGCGGCCCGGGTCTGCGCACAGATCCCCGGGATTCGACGGGTCTCCCTGTCGGACAACGACATCTGGATGTCCTCGGAGCCTGTCCCTGCCAGTCGCGCCCCGCGAGGCCCGGATGCGCCGGTGATGCTGCAATACACCTCGGGCACCACCGGCCGGCCCAAAGGTGTGTTGCTGACTCACCGTGCGCTGGTCAACGTCGCCAAGCTCACTGTGGAAGCCGGTGAGGTGGCGCCGGGAGCGCGTTGTTTCAACCCGCTGCCGCTGTTCCACACCGCGGGATGCGTGATCGGCACGCTCGGTCCGCTCTGGGTGGGCGGTACGGCGATTCTGTGCGAGCGATTCGGCGCCGAGCCGGCCCTGCAGACATTGCGCGACGAGCAGGTGTCGGTCCTCTTCTATGTCCCGGCGATCCTGCATGCACTGGTGGGTGAGCAACACGGGTCCGACCTTCCTGCACCACAGTTGAGCGTGATCATGGGCGGGGCGTCACCGGTTCCCGCCGAGCTGATCGAGGCGGCTGCAGAACTTTTCGGGGCGGACGTCCTGAACCTGTACGGCCAGACCGAACTCGCACCGGTGCTGTCGGTAACCCGGCCCTCCGACTGCCGGCGCGACCGGCTCACCACAGTGGGCCGACCGCTGCCGCAGGTGGAGTGCAAGATCATCAACCCGGACACTTGTAACACCGTCGGCGCCGGGGAGATCGGTGAGATCTGCGCGCGCGGATACCAGCAGTTCGTCGAGTATCTGCATGACCCCGCGGCGACTGCCGCGGCGTTGGATCTGGACGGTTTCGTCCGCACCGGCGACCTCGGTGCGATGGACGAGCGGGGTTACCTCACCGTCACCGGCAGGCTCAAGGAACTCATCATCCGCGGCGGCGAGAACATCACCCCCGCGGAGGTGGAGTTGGTGATCGCCGAACACGATCAGGTGGTGGAGGCGACGGCGATCGGTCTGCCCGACGAA
This sequence comes from Mycobacterium sp. M26, assembly GCF_001494595.1. Lineage (GTDB taxonomy): Bacteria > Actinomycetota > Actinomycetes > Mycobacteriales > Mycobacteriaceae > Mycobacterium. The sequence goes on along the minus strand of NZ_LN929908.1, from coordinate 3,158,509 downwards.
CGGCTGGGCGAGGTGGTCGCCTTCGTCTGCCGCGTTACCGGTGCGGATCGGGATGCCCTGCGCCAGAGCCTGGTCGACTACGCGCGTGAACGCCTGCCGGCGTACAAGGTTCCGGCGCGCTGGTTTGTCACCGACACATTCCCGACGACACCGACCGGCAAGGTCCAACGGTTCGCCCTGCGGACGGCCGTTGTCGCCGGCGAAGTGGACGAACTGTGACGGACCCGTTGTCGATCCAGGCACGTCGGCAGTCGCTGCGGGATCGGTTCCCGTCTTGGCAGCCGGTGAGCCTTGCCGAGTGGCTGGACCGATGCGCGACGCAGTACCCGACCCGGCCGTTCGTCCTGACCGACACGGCGTCGTTGACCTACGCTCAGGTGCGCAACGAGTCGCAGCGGTTGGCCGCCGGACTGGCGGCACTGGGAGTGCAGCCCGGCGATCGGGTGGGGCTCGTGATGGCCAACTATCCCGAGTTCGTCACCATCAAGTTCGCGATCGCCCGGGTCGGCGCGATCGCGGTGCCGTTCAACTACCTCTATCGCGAGAGCGAACTGGCTTTTGTCCTTGCTGATTCCGGCTGCCGGGTGCTGGTGACCATGACGCAGTACGGCACACTGGACTACCAGCAGATGCTCGACGGTATCGCGCCGGGATGGGATAGCGGAGCCTTCGCTACTCGCCCCGACGACACGGACACCGTCCCGGACCTGCGTGCCGTGGTGGTCCTCGACACCGGAGGGACCCCCCGCGACGGTGCGCTCAGTGTTACGGCCCTTGCCGAACTCGGTGCCAGCGAAACATCGGGAGTGCTTGCCTCGCAGGTCAATCCACTCGCGGCAGGAGATATTCTCTATACCTCCGGCACCACCGGTTCCCCGAAGGGTGTCGTCGTGTCTCACGACGCGGTATTGCGCACGGCCTATGCCTCGGCGCTGACCCGCGCCTACCAGGACGGCCGCCGGGTGCTGTATTCCCTTCCGTGCTATCACATGTTCGGCTATGTCGAAGGCCTGATGTCGGTGATGTTCGTCGGGGGCGCTGTCGTCCTGCAGCCGGCCTTCAGCGCCGAGGGCTATTTTCGCGGTATCAAGCAGCACCACGCGACCGATATGTTGTGCGTACCGACGATGGCCGTCGCGATGGTCCAGAGCGACGCCCGCAAAGACTACGACCTCAGTTCTTTGCGGGCGATCCTGTGTGGTTCCGCGCCCGCGCCGCGATGGTTGTGGCCGACAGTGGTTCGTGACTTCGGCGTCACCGAGATCGTCACCGGCTACGGGATGACCGAATGCGGCGGAGCGATGACGCTTACCCTGCCCGAGGATCCGCTGGAGGTGCTGTCCGAGACCGTGGGCCGCCCGAAGATCGCGGGTGCGGCCGGGGTCCCGGGTACCGATGCGCTGGTCACCTACCGGGCGGTCGACCCGGCAACCGGTGCCGTGCTGTCTCCGGGTGTTGAAGGCGAATTGATCTCGAATGGTCCCACCACCATGATCGAGTACTGGAACAGGCCGCAGGACACCGCACGCACCCTCCGTGACGGCTGGTTGCACTCCGGCGATCTGGGCTGCGTTCGCAGCGATGGCTACCTGCAGGTGACCGGTCGCAGTAAGGAGCTCTACAAGAGCGGTGGCGAGCTGGTGATGCCCAAGGAGATCGAGGATCTGCTGGCCGCGCATCCGGACATCAGTCAGGTCTTCGCCGTGGGACTCACCGATGAGCGCTGGGGCGAGATCGGTTGCGTGGTGGTGGTCCCCGCCGTCGGTGGCGACATCACCGAGCAGGATGTGCTCGACGTGTGCCGGCAGAACCTGGCCCGGTTCAAGGTGCCCAAGCGGGTGGTGTTCCTCGGCGCCGATGAGCTGCCGACGACACCGACGGGCAAGGTGCAGAAGTTCCGGCTGGTTGACCAGATCGGCGCGATGTTCGGTCAAGCCACCTGATAGTGACGCACACCGTCGACGTCCGCACCGGTCACCCAACCCTGGAATTCGAGTAGGTCCAGGTGCGCCTGCACTTCCAGGACCGCCGTCATCCGGTGTACGGCGTTGAGGGCATCCAAGGCCAGTTCCCCTCGCGTCCAGCGCATCTCGGCCGCGATGTCGATACAGCGCGGCCGACCGGCCGCGACCAGATCACCGATGATCTGAAGCCTGGTGGCATGGTGGGCGAGCAGTTCGTCGGCCCGTACGTGGGTGGTGCGATCGGTGGTCCCATGCGCCGGCAGCATCCTGGCGTCCGGCAGTTCCAGGATCAGCTGCAGGGAATCCAGATAGGACCGCAAGGCCATCGGCTGCGGTGCGCGTTCGAACGCGAGCGAGGGTGTGATCCGGGGCAGCAGGTGGTCACCGGTGAAGATCAGTCTGCGCGCCGAGTCCTCGAACACGACATGACCCCGGGTATGGCCGGGGGTTGCGCGCACGGTGATAGCCGCGACGCCACAGTCGATCACGTCCCCGTCGTCCAGCCAGCGATCCGGGTAATCAAAGGACACCCCGCGCTCGAACGGCTCCCAGTCGAGCGCGTCGATCTCGGCGGCCAGTTCGACCGCCCCGGCCCGTCGTAGCTGCGGAACCTGGGTCGGGTGCACCTCGTGCGGAAGCCTGGCGAACGACTCGATGCTGTGGCGCTCCTCGCGACCGAGCATCAACTCGATGCCGTGCCGATCCCGCCACTGCACTCCCAGCGAGTAGTGATCCCAATGCTGATGGGTGACGACGATCCGGTCGACATCGCTGATGACGTATCCGAGTTCATCGAGGGCCTGGATCAAGGCGGTCTCAGCGGGTGGGAAAGCCCAGCCCGGATCCACCAGGGTGACGCCGTCGCTGGGGGAGTGCAGGACGTAGGTGTTGACCGACCGGAGATCCGGCAGCGGTAACGGCAAGACGACGCGTGCCACGGTGTCGGTGATGGCTTCCACAACACCGGGTGTGGCCGCCGTGACCGGTGTTCCTGGCATCCGGGACGCTCCTCCTGATCTTCCTCCACAGAATTTAACACATACTAGAAAATGATGTTATGGTCAGATTGCTGGCCTGATAGGCGCAGCCTGAGGCGCAGTGCACAAATTCAAATATCGATTAGACGGCTGATCGCCGACGGGCGCTCGCAGTGGATCCAAAGGTATGGGTGAAAGGACGGATCACCGGATGAAGGTGTTCGACAGCCTGGCGGAATTCGAGGCCTCGGCGGGTACCGAGCTGGGGCCCACCGAGTGGCTCGACGTTGACCAGAACCGGGTCGATGTGTTCGCCGACGCGACCGATGACCATCAGTGGATTCACATCGATCCCGAACGTGCCGCCTCGGGTCCCTTCGGGGGGACGATCGCGCACGGTCTGCTGACGCTGTCGCTGCTGCCGCGATTCATGCACCACCTCTACCGGGTGGACAACGTCACCATGGCGATCAACTACGGCTTCAACAAGGTCCGCTTCATCACGCCGGTTCCGGTCGGTGCCCGGCTGCGGGCGGCATCGCGGATCGCCCAGGTCGACGCGGTCGACGGTGGCGCGCAGGCAACGATGGTGACGACCATCGAGGTGGAAGGGGCCGCGAAGCCGGCCGCGGTAATCGAATCCATCATCCGTTATGTCCGTTGACGTAGGCCGCGACGCCAAGGTCGCTGCAGCACAAGCGCTTTACCAGGCACTGGCCGTCGGTGACGCCGACGCACTAGGTGGTCTCCTGGCATCAGACTTTGTCGGTCACGCCGCCCAGGGGCTGCCGTTAAGGATGGGTGGTACCCACGTCGGCCCGGAGGCGATGCGCACCAATCTGTGGTGGCGGATCGGCGAGCACTTCAAGGCCCGCGCCGAGGCGGCCGATTTCCAGACCCTCGACGACGGCCGGCTGATCGTCATCGGCACCTACCGCGGAACGGCCCGCCGATCCAAGGCTGACCTCGACGCGGCATTCGTGCACATCCTGTCCTTCGACGATCAGGGGCGGATCGCCACCCTGACCCAGTTCACCGATACCGCGGCGTGGCACGCGGCCCTCGACGGCGGCGGACGGCTGCACACCATCGACTATCGCGTCGAGGACGGGCTGGCCGTGATCTGTCTGGACCGACCGGACACCCGCAATGCGATCAATCTGCGGCTGGCCGAAGAGTTTCTCGACGTCGCGCGCCGGGTCGAGGCCGACGAGTCGGTCCGGGCGGTGTTGATCTGCGGCAACGGCCCGGCGCTATCGGTGGGCGGTGACATCTCCTACTTCCTTGGTGTCGACAAGGATCCAGCGGCGGGGGAGTCCGGTGGTTTTGCACACCTTTTCGACCGGATGGTCACCCCCTTCCATCAGGGCTTCCGCATCCTGAGTCAGCTGGCGGCACCGATTGTCACCGCAGCGCACGGTGCGGTGGCCGGCGGTGGCCTGGGTTTCGTCTATGCCGCCGACCTGGTGCTGGCCGCCGAGGACGCGCGGTTCGTCACTGCCTTCGCCGCCATCGGGCTCTCCGGGGACGGTGGTGGTACCTACCATCTGCCGCGGCTGATCGGACCTCGTCGGGCCGCTGCTGCGTACCTGCGCAACACGGCGATTTCGGCGTCCGAGGCGCTCGAGTGGGGATTGGTGACCGAAGTCGTCCCCAGTGTCGAACTTCGCGACAGGGCAATGGCTTTGGCCCGCGAGCTCGCCTCCGGACCGACCGTGGCGTTCGCCACGATGCGAGCCCTGCTGCGCGACAGCTGGGCCAACGATCTGAACGGGCAGTTCGAGGCGGAACTGCGCGGACTCAAGGTAACCGGTAACACCCGCGACGCGGCCACCGCCATTGCCGCTTTCGCGGATCGGCAACAACCCTCCTTCGAAGGAGCATGAGATGACTGGACTGATCACCGACAGCGACGAACACCGCGCGATCCGGGAGAGCGTCGCCGGAATCGCCGAACGCTATGGAGCGCAGTACTTCCTGCAGCGCGGCCGGGATGGCCGCGACATCGAGGAACTGTGGAAAGATCTCGGCGCCGCCGGGCTCCTCGGTGTACACCTTCCCGAGGAGTACGGCGGTGGCGGCGGCGGGATGACCGAGGCCGTCGTGGTCGTCGAGGAGTTGGCCGCGCACGGCATGCCGTTACTGATCTGGGTCATCTCGCCGGCCATCTGTGGCTGCATCGTGGCCATGCACGGCTCGGAGGAGATGAAGCGGCGCTGGCTGCCCGGCATTGCCGACGGTAGCCAGAAGATGGCGTTCGGCCTCACCGAGCCCGACGCCGGCTCGAACAGCCACAACGTCAAGACCACAGCGCGAAAGACCGCCAGCGGCTGGGTGATCTCGGGTTCGAAGTACTACATCTCCGCGATCGACCAGTGCGATGCCGTCCTGGTGGTGGCCCGCGATGCCGAGCACTCGACCCCGGAGAAATCCAAGCTGTCGCTGTTCGTCGTCCCCACCGACGCCAAGGGCCTGAGCTTCCAGCAGATCGACACTTCGATCGTGTCCCCGGACCGGCAATTCACCGTCTTCCTCGATGAGGTTGAGGTGGGCGAGGACGCGTTGATCGGGCAGGCCGGCGACGGCCTGCGCCAGGTGTTCGACGGCCTGAATCCCGAGCGCATTCTGGTCGGCGCGTTATGCGGTGGCATCGGCCGGTATGCCATTGACAAGGCGGTGGCCTATGCCAGGGAGCGCACGGTCTGGTCCACCCCGATCGGCGCCCACCAGGGGGTGGCCCATCCACTGGCCGAAAGTCATATCGCCGTGGAGCTGAGCCGGTTGGCCACCGCACTCAGCGCCCAGCAGTTCGATGCCGGCCAGCCCGCCGGCGAAGCGGCCAACATCGCCAAGTTCGCGGCCTCCGACGCGGCACTGAAGGCCCTCGATCAGGCGATCCAGACCCACGGCGGCAACGGGCTGTCCCACGAATACGGGTTGTCCGAGTTGTGGTTCGTCACCCGCCTGATGCGCACCGCCCCGGTCAGCCGGGAGATGGTGCTCAACTTCGTCGCGCAGACCTCGCTGGGTCTGCCGCGTTCCTACTGAACGGAATTCAAGGAGAACGACGATGACGTCAAGCGACAACCACTTCGACGCGGTGGTGATCGGTGCCGGGGCCGGCGGTCTGTTCACCGCCGCTCGGCTCGCCAAGCAGGGCTACCGCACCCTGGTTGTCGAACGATTGGACAAGGTGGGCGGCCGCGCGTCGACCGACGATATCGACGGGTTCAAGGTGAACGTCGGTGCGATCGTGATCGAGGTCGGCGGCATCACCCAGGAAACGTGCGAGGAAGTGGGTGCGCGGTTCGACATCCGGGAGCCCACACCGCCGATTCTGTACCGGATCGCAGGCAAGGATATCGACGTCACCGGCGGCGGCTGGGGTCTGCTGCTCGGCAAGCTCACCCGCCAGGGTGCCAAGCTGGTCAAGGGGATTGGTGCGGCCCGCAATGATTCCGGGCTTCCCGAAGACGAACTGTCCACCGCCGACTGGGTATCGAAGTACACCAAGAACGAAGGTGTGCATGGGATTTTCCGCAACATGTGCGCTTCGGTGTTCGCCGTGGGGTCCCAGGATCTGCCGGCGCGGGTCTTCTTGACCTACTTCACCCGCAAGAGCGCGTTCAAACGATTCGGTTTCCACCCGGAGGGCACGATCGGGATCTGGCGTGCACTGGCCGACGCGGTGGTGGCCCACGGCGGCGAGATCTGGTTGTCGACGTCGGCGACCACGATCCATCGGGGTGACGACAATGCCGTGACGGGAATCGACGTCGTCCGCGACGGCCAGACCGTGCGGATCGAAGCGCCACTGGTCATCAGTGACATCGGACCGGCCGCCACCGTCAGGTTGCTGGGTGCGGACGGCGTGCCCGCGGACTACCTGGATGCGGTCACGAAGGCAGACCGGCCGACGTCGATGATCTCGGTCAACTTCGCCAGCCAGGAGCGCCTCATCGATGTGCCGGGCATGCTCAGTTTCGCCAAGTCGCGCCGGTTGGCCTATATCGCCAACTTCACCGATGTCTGCCCCGAAATGGCTCCGGCGGGCTGGAATCTCTATGTGGGCACGTCGGTGCCCGACAACCCCACCGGAGACTTCGATGAGGCCGCCGAGACCGAACTCCTGCTGGCCGACCTGCGCGACAACATCACGGAATTCGACCGCCGTGCACGCATCCTCAATATCGCTGTCACACGGGATGAGTGGCCGCCGCAGCGTGCCGTTGCCGGCTACGACCTGACCCACGAGACTCCCGTTGAGGGGCTGTGGAACGTCGGTGACGGGGTCAAGGAGTACGCCAACGGCGGAACGACCGCATGTGCCGAAACCGCAAAGCTGGTGGTTGACAAGATCGTCGCCACCTACCCCGTGGCGGTGCGGAGCTGACCACCCTCGCCGAGCGCGTAGCGTCGGCCAGGAGTCTGCTGTTCGTCCCCGGCGACCGGCCCGATCGATTCGAGAAGGCCGTAGCCAGTGGCGCGGATCTCGTCGTGCTCGACCTCGAAGATGCCGTCGCGCCGGGCCACAAAGACGTGGCCCGGGCTGCCGTTGCTGAATTCCTCGCCGCTGCCGCGACTCCGGCGGTGGTGCGCATCAACGGAACTGACACTGCCTGGTGTGCCGATGATCTGGCGGCGGTGGGCGGGCACGGCTGCGCCGTCATGGTTCCCAAGGCGCACAGCGCTGCACAACTCGCCGAGGTGTCGGCCACCCTGGGACCCGCCGTGCCGCTCATCGCGCTCGTCGAGACGGCCGCGGGTATCCACGCGTGTGCCTCGGTCTGCGGCGTCGAAGCAGTTGCGCGAGCCGCCTTCGGCAGCATCGACCTGGCCGCCGAGTTGGGCGTGGATCCTGACGCGGCCGACGCCCTGCAGTACGCGCGCAGCGCACTCGTGCTCGGTTCGGCGGCGGCGGGACGTCCTGCGCCACTCGACGGTGTCACCACCGACATCAGGGGCGACACCGCGCTGATCTCCGATGTGGCACTTGCCGTCCGACTCGGGTTCGGCGGGAAGCTGTGCATCCATCCCTCGCAGGTGAGCGCGGTCAACGAGGGCTTCTCGCCCTCGGCGGCCGAGGTCCAGTGGGCCCGACGGGTCCTCACGGCGGCGTCCGACGGGCAGGTGTGCGTGGTCGACGGCCGGATGGTCGACAAGCCGGTCGTCGATCGTGCTCGCCGCATCGCGAGTAGATCGAGCAGTGCAGTGATGGAATGGAGTTGACGATGTCTCGTGGTACTCAGCTTGTCTGTGCGTGGTGTGGCCCGGCCACCGTCGTCGTGGCGTTCATCGGCTGGCTGATTTCGGGGGTGCTGCCGTTTCCGCTCGGCTCGTCGTCGACGACCGCCGAAGTGGTCAGCTTCTACAGCGGCGGCCCGCGGGTGATCGCCGGGCTGGTGATCGCCGGGCTGGGCGTCAGTCTGGTCTTTCCGCTGATTGCGCTGATCGGCTACCGCATGCTGCGGATGGACCGGCGAAATCCCCTGCTGGCACTGATCCAGCTCGTCACGGGCGCCGGCACGGGGGTGTTCCTGTTGCTGCCGATGCTGCTCATGACGGTCATCGCGTTTCGGCCCGACCGCAATCCGGAGATCACCGTCACCCTCAATGACATCGCCTGGTTGCTCTTCATCACGCCCATCGCCCCGTTCATCATCCAGAACATCGCCATCGGAGTGGCCATCCTGCGCGATGACAGCGGTACTGTGCCGCGCTGGGTCGGATACCTGAACTTCTGGATCGCCGCGTCGTTTCTGCCCGATCCGTTGGCCTTCTTCTTCCACAGCGGACCGTTCTCCTGGCGCGGCATCTTCATCTTCTGGCTGGCGCTGACCACCTACGCCATCTTCCTGATCGCGATGGGTCTGGTGCTGCGCAACGCTGCACTGAAGGACGATGTCCACGGCAGGGCAGGGGCCGACGCGGCTCCGGCGGCGACGGGTTAGACCGCCGCGCAGTCGTGTGGCCAAAAGGTATGCCTGCCAGTGTCTATGGCGTCTGCGGTAGGGCGATCTTCCGCGAGATTGACTTATCGGGTTGTAGGTGTGAGCATAGTTACAACAGCAGTTTTGAATCAAAAGTAAATTAAGGAGAACGATGGGGTTCGCCAATTCGGCCGAGGTCGTGAAGTACATCGGCGGAATCTTCGAGGAAGCGTTCACCGATCCTGAGATCGGTCCGAAGCTCGAGGCCACCGGGCTCGTCGTCGCGTTCGACTTCACCGATCCCGATTCGGTTGTGTTGATCGACATGGGCAACAAGACGGTGCAGGAGGGCCTGGCCGGTGGACCGGCGCCGTCCGCGACGATGTCGATGACCGCGGACCTCGGCAGCGCCTACTGGCAGGGCAAGGTCAACCTGCCGATGGCGATGGCCAAGAAGAAGATCAAGGTGGACGGCAACGTCGCCAGCCTGCTCAAGATCGCTCCGCTGGGCAAGAAGCTTTATCCCACCTATATCGAACGACTGAAGGCCGACGGCCGCGACGACCTGCTGGCCTGAGTCGATGTTCCCGGGAATCCATGCCGTCTCGGCTCCCGACCGGCCGGCCGTCGTCATGGCCGAGTCGGGCCGGGTGTTGAGCTACGCCGAACTTGACCGGCGATCGGCATCGATTGCGCGTGCACTGTCCGACGCCGGGCTGCGGACCGGTGACGTGGTGGCGCTGTTGTCGGACAACGTCCTCGAGGTTTTCGAGGTGTATTGGGCCGCAATCCGTTCCGGGCTCTACATCACGGCGGTCAACTGGCATCTGAGCGCTGACGAGGCGGCGTACATCGTCAACGACTCGGGTGCGCGAGTGCTGTTCGCCTCGGCTGGTGTACGGGAACTGGCCGAGGAGATCACCGCACTGACCCCCGACGTCGGCCATCGGTACTGCTTCGGCGGCGAGGTCACCGGCCACGTGCCCTACGACATACTCATCGATGACAGTGTCGAGCCGCTGCAGGATCAGCCCCGTGGGGCCGAGATGCTGTACTCCTCGGGAACGACCGGGCGTCCTAAGGGCGTCAAGCCGCATCTGCTCGGCATCCAGGTCGATGAACCCGGTGAGCCGCTGGTCGGCATGCTCGCCCACGCCTTCGGCGTCAACGCCGACGATCGCTACCTGTCACCGGCCCCGGTCTATCACGCCGCACCCCTGAAGTGGTGCGGCGGAGTGCACAGCCTCGGCGGAACCGTGGTCCTGATGGAGAAATTCGACCCGGTGGGTGTGCTCACGGCCATCCAGGAACACCGCATCACGGTGACCCAGATGGTGCCGACCATGTTCATCCGGATGTTGCAGCTGCCCGCCGAGGTGCGCGAGTCCTTCGACACGTCCTCCCTGCGGCTTGCCGTGCACGCTGCCGCGCCCTGCCCGCCCGACGTCAAGCAGGCGATGATCGATTGGTGGGGGCCGATTCTCGTCGAGTACTACGGTGCCACCGAGGGGCATGGCATCACGGTCGTCACCACTCCCGAGTGGCTCACCAAGCGGGGGTCGGTCGGCCGGGCGGCGCTGGGCATTCTGCACGTCTGCGACGACGAGGGGGTGGAGCTTGCGGCCGGCGAGGTCGGCACGATCTACTTCGAACGCGACCGGGCGCCGTTCGCCTACCACAACGATCCTGAGAAGACCAGGGCGGCAAGGCATCCCGAACACGACAACTGGTCAACGGTAGGTGATCTGGGGTATGTCGATGCTGACGGCTACCTCTTCCTGACCGATCGCAAGGCGTTCATGATCATCTCCGGCGGGGTGAACATCTATCCCCAGGAGATCGAGAACGTCTTGGCCTTGCATCCGAAGATCAGCGATGTCGCGGTCATCGGGGTGCCCGACCCCGAGATGGGGGAGCAGGTCAAGGCCGTGGTCGAGCTGGCGGCTAACCAGGAACCGTCCGACGAGCTGGCCGCCGAACTCATCGATTACGTACGGGAGCGCATCGCGCACTACAAGGCGCCCCGAACCGTGGACTTCGTCGATCAACTTCCCCGGCTGGCAACCGGAAAGCTGGCCAAACGCCTGCTGCTGCAGCACTACGCAGCGGCAACCCGATAACCGTCCACGCCCACCCCCACGACTGAGCGGAGAACAACGATGACTGACTTCACGGGTAAGCACTACGTGGTGACCGGTGCCGCGTCCGGTATCGGCCATGCGGTTGCTGAGCAGTTGCTGGCAGCGGGTGCCCTGGTGACGAGCCTGGATCGCAACACCCCGACGGCGAAGGTCACCAAACACATCGAGGTGGACCTGTCCAACCCGCGCAACATCGATGCGGCGCTGGAAGCACTGGACGGTCCCTATGACGGACTGATGAACGTGGCGGGCATTCCTGGCACGGCGCCGGCGGATCTGGTCTTCGCCGTCAACAGCCTGGCGGTACGGCACCTCAGTGAGGCGTTCTTCGAGCGCCTGGTGCCCGGTGGCACGGTGACCATCGTGTCGTCGACGGCCGGCTTCGGCTGGCCGCTGCGCCTGGAGGCGCTGCGTGACGTGCTGGCCACCGACACGTTCGAAGAGGGCGCGGCGTGGTTCAAGGAGAATCCCCAGGAGGGCAACGCCTACAACTTCTCCAAGGAGTTCAGCACCGTCTACGCCATGTCCATGGGTCTGGCCTTCGGCCAGATGGGTTTCCGCATCAATGCCGTGCTGCCGGGTCCGGTGGAGACGCCGATCCTGGTCGACTTCGAGGAATCGATGGGCAAGGACACCCTCGACGGCCTGAAGGACCTGCTCGGTCGGCACGCCCAACCCGAAGACATCGCCTCCGTGGTGCTGTTCCTGGCCTCCGACGCAGCGGGGTGGGTCAACGGCCAAGCCCTCGCCATCGATGGCGGAATCTCCGGAGCGGTGGGCACCGGAGTGGTAGCGGCGCCGGAGATCTGAGGTTCCGATGACGATCGATGCAGTCACACCCCTGCCGGTGGGAGAGCCGGCCGAGGCGGTTCTTCCCGGACTGCGCCAGATGTTCTCGATGGGGCGCACCAAGCCAGTACAGTGGCGGCTCGACCAGCTCAACGCCATCGAGGCGATGTGCGACGAACAGGAGCCGGCCATCGCGCAGGCACTGGCCGAGGACCTGGGCCGCCCGCCGGTCGAGGCGTGGTTGGGCGATATCGCCTCCACCAAGGGCGAGGCCGCCTATGCGCGTAAGCATCTGAAGAAGTGGATGCGGCGCAGCCGCCAGCCGCTGCCGATGGCCCAGCTCCCGGGCCGGGGCTGGGTGCAGTACGACCCCCTGGGCGTGGTCCTGGTGATCGGACCGTGGAATTACCCGTTCTACCTGAGCATGGCCCCGCTGGTGGCGGCGGTGGCCGCAGGCAACTGCGCGGTGCTCAAGCCCTCCGAGCTGGCCCCGGCCACCTCTGGGCTCATGGCCGAACTGGTATCGAAATATCTTGATACACAGGCTATTCAGGTGATCGAGGGTGATGCCAACACCACCCAGAGCCTGATCGCCCAAGGGTTCGATCATGTGCTGTTCACCGGCGGAACGGAGATCGGCCGCAAGATCATGGCCGCGGCTGCACCCACCCTGACCCCGGTGACCCTCGAACTGGGCGGCAAAAGCCCGGTGATCGTCACCGCGGATGCTGATCTCGACGTCGCAGCGCGGCGGGTGGCGTGGGTGAAGCTATTGAATTCGGGGCAGACCTGCATCGCCCCGGACTACGTGCTGGCCGACCGGGCGGTCGTCGATACCTTCACCGAGAAAGTCGTCGCGGCCATGGCGGCATTTCGCTCCGAGGAGTCCGGCAGCGGTCAGCGGATCGTCAACCAGCGACAGTTCGACAGGATCGCGGGACTGATCGAGACCACCACCGGACGCATCGTCGCCGGTGGCAACGCGGACGTCGCGACGCTGGCAGTCGAGCCGACGGTGATCAGGGACCCGGCACCCACCGATTCGGTGATGGCCGATGAGATCTTCGGGCCGATCTTGCCGATCCTGGCCGTTGAATCCACTGATGCGGCAGTGCACTTCGTCAACTCACGGCCCAAACCACTGGCGCTCTACGTGTTCACCAACTCACAGCAGTTGGGGCGCGAACTGGTCGACGCGATTCCCTCCGGTGGTGCGGTGATCAACCATGTCGCGATGCACTGCCTGGTTCCGCAACTTCCGTTCGGGGGAGTGGGGGCCAGCGGAATGGGGCAGTATCACGGCCGCTGGGGGTTCGAGGCGCTGAGCCACCGTCGTGCCGTGCTGGCCAAGACCGCGAAGCCGGATCTGAAGTTGACGTATCCGCCCTACACCGATCGGGCGATCAGGATCATGCGGAAGGTCTTCTGATGAAGATCCGTGTCGACACCACCAAGTGCTCGGGCATTGGGCTGTGCGAAATGATCGCGCCGGACGTCTTCGAGATCGGCGAGGACGGTCAGTCACACGTCCTGGCCGCTGCTGGTGCCGACCCGAGCCCGGTCGCCGAAGCCGCATCCACCTGTCCCACCGGCGCCATCACCGTCGAGAACTGAACCGCCGGCCAGCTAGAGAGGCATATCGATGGCCTTCGTCATCACCCAAAACTGTTGCACCGACGCCAGTTGCATCCCGGTGTGTCCCGTCGACTGCATCCGGCCCGTTCCCGGTCGAGACGGGACGGCTGCCCCGATGCTCTATATCGATCCGACTACCTGCGTGGACTGCGGGGCCTGTGAGGCGGTGTGCCCGGTCGGTGCGATTTACCACGAGGATGACGTTCCGGCATCGCAGGCACGGTTCGCGAAGATCAACGCCGACTACTTCGCCGCCGAACCGTTGGTGGTCCGGCCGAACCCGGCAAAGTGGGAGCCCGGCCCGTTGGGGCGTGACACGCTTCGGGTCGCGGTTGTCGGAGCCGGTCCGGCCGCCTGCTACGCCGTCGCCGATCTGGCGCTGACGACGGGCGTGGAAGTCGATGTCTTCGATCGTCTTCCGACACCGTTCGGGTTGGTGCGCTTCGGTGTCGCCCCCGACCACCAGCGGACCAAAGACGTGGTCGAGGTTTTCGAGACCGCGCTGGCCAGTCCGAACGTGCGGTGTTTCTTCAATGTCACCGTCGGCCGCGACATCACGCACGACGAGCTGATGGCCAGCCACGACGTGGTGATCTATGCCGTGGGCGCCTCCCAAACCCGCGATCTGGGTATCCCCGGCGAACAGTTGCCCGGCAACATGGGCGCTGCCGACTTCGTGAGCTGGTACAACGGCCATCCCGACCGTGCCGGGCTGCAGGTGGACCTGCGCGGGCCCCGCGTGGTGATCGTCGGGAACGGCAACGTGGCGCTCGATGCGGCCCGGATGCTGGTTCTGGACGCCGATCAGCTGGCTGCCACCGATATCGCCGATCACGCTCTGCAACAGCTGTGCGGTAGCGGTGTGCGCGAGGTGGTCATCCTGGGCCGGCGAGGAGCCGCCGACGGCGCGTTCTCGGTCGGCGAGTTGCTTGCGCTCGGCGACATCCCCGGTGTGGATGTCGTCGTCGAGGGTGAGCTGGGCGCGCGGCCCGATGATCACGAGCGTGGGCTGAAGTTCGACATCGTCAGCGAATATGCCGGGCGGGCAACCAATCCGGCCAACCGGCGGATCGTGCTGCGCTTCGGGGCACGTCCCGTACGGGTGCTGGGGACCGATCGGGTGGAGGGTATCGAGGTCGTTGATGGCACAGGAGTGGCCGCGGTCGAAACATCGACAGTGTTGCGCTCGATCGGCTATCGCGGCACCCCGATCGACGGCCTGCCCTTCGACGACGCCGCCGGGCTGGTTCCCAATGTCGACGGTCGCGTCGTCGATGCCGGTGCTGTGGTGCCGGGCGTCTACGTGGTCGGCTGGATCAAGCGTGGCCCCAAGGGCGTCATCGGCACGAATAGATTGTGCGCCAGAGAGACCGTCGCGAACCTGCTCGCCGATGCCCGCAACGGAGCCCTGCCCGAATCGGGGCAGCCGGCCCGGCTGGACGCCGAGACCTTGAGCGACAGCGGTGTGGCGGTGGTCGATCTGGCGGGTTGGCATCTGATCGACGGACTCGAGCGGCGACTCGGAGCCCAGGCTTCGCGCCCGCGGGTCAAGATCGTCGACCGCGGTGCGCTCCTGGCGGCGGCCAGCGTCCCGTAACCACCGCCCATCACTCAGGAACACCAGCCCCAACCGATTGTGAAAGCCCCGGAGGCAGCAGTATGAACACCGAACCCGTCACCGCTTCGTCGACAAGCACCGAGCGTCCACCCTTCGACCCGGTGGGCATCTCGTCGCTGGACTTCTGGGCGCAGAGCTTCGACGACCGTGAGAAGGCGTTCAAGATCCTGCGTGACGAACGCCCGGTGAGTTGGCACCCGCCGATCGAGGGCTCGATGATGGAGCCGGAGATCGACGGTGTCTGGGTCGTCACCCGGCACGAGGACGTCGCCTACGTCAGCAAGAATCCTGAGATCTTCTGCTCGGGTCAGGGCATCACCTTTGAGGCGGTGCCCGAAGAGATGCTCGATGCCACGCAGTCCTTCCTCGGCATGGACGGCGCCGCCCATTCCAGTCTGCGCAGACTGGTCAGCTCCGTCTTCACGCCCCGCCAGGTCGCGAAGATCAAGGACCAGATCGACCACCAGGCAAAGGCGATCGTCGATGATCTGCTCGACACCAAGGACGGTGATTTCGTCGAGCAGGTGTCCAAACGCCTGCCGATGTGGACCATCTACGACATGCTTGGGCTCCCGGAGGAGCAACGCGACCACGCGGCGCAGCTTGCCGAGGGCATGGTCGCGTGGGCCGACCATGATGTCGCCGCCGGACGTGAGCCGGGCGAGGTGCTCACCGACTCCCTGGTCGGTCTGCTCGATATCGGGATGAGTCTCGCCCAGGCGCGGCGGGAGAAGCCCGAGAACGACCTGATGACCTCGCTGGTGCAGGCCGAGGTCGACGGCCGCACACTCACCGACGACGAACTCGGCCCCTACTTCGTCCTGCTCTCGGTGGCCGGCAACGACACCACCAAGACCACGACCACCTTCTCCACCATCGCACTGGATCGGTTCCCCGAGCAGAAGGCGTTGCTGCAGAATGACTTCGACGGACACATCAAGTTGGCGATCGAGGAATTCGTGCGGTGGACCACGCCGGTCATGACGTTCCGTCGCACCGCGACGCAGGACACCGAACTGCACGGCCAGCACATCCGGCAGGGGGACTGGGTGACGATGGTGTACTCCTCGGCCAACCGTGACGAGCGAGTGTTCAATGATCCCTACACCTTCGACATCACTCGCTCACCGAACCCGCATCTGAGCTTCGGCGGTGGCGGTCCGCACTTCTGCATGGGCGCGTTCATGGGCAAGATGCAGCTGGAGTCGATCTTCCGCGAGCTGATCACCCGCGCGCCGAACCTGCGGGTGGGTGAGCCGGAGTACTTGACCGGTAACTTCATCACCGCGGTCAAGCGGCTGCCCTACACCCTGGACTAGAAGCGAAGGGACGCAACGTCGAAAGCGAGGCCCCCGGCACCTGTATCGGTGTCGAGGGCCTCGCTCTCCAGCGCTACGGTGCTCAGCCCGCGGCGATCTCGCGTCCGATGATTTCCTTCATGATCTCCGTCGTACCGCCGTAGATCGTCTGGATACGGGTGTCCAGATAGGCGCGCGCCACCGGATACTCCAGCATGTAGCCGTAGCCGCCGTGCAGTTGCAGGCAGCGGTCGATGACGCGCTTCTGCAGTTCGCTGACGTACCACTTACCCTTGGCGGCGTCCACGGGTGTCAGCTCGCCGGCGTTGTAGGCGAGCACACTCTTGTCGGTGTAGGCCTCGGCGACGTCGATCTCGGTGGCCAGCTCCGCCAGCTCGAACCGGATGTGCTGTTTGTCGGTCAGGGGGCCGCCGAACGCCTGCCGGCTCTGGCAGTACTCCACGGTCATCTGGTAGATGGCGCGGGTGGTGGCCATCGCCTTGGCAGTGACCCCGAGCCGCTCACGGGGGAGATGACTCATCAAGTACTGCAGGCCCTTTCCGGGCTCACCGAGCAGGTTCGTCGCCGGTACGACGGCATCGCGGAAGAACAGCTCTGCGGTGTCCTGGGCGGGCAGGCCGATCTTGTCGAGCTTGCGGCCCCGTTCGAACCCGGGGGTGTCCCGCTCGACGACGAACAGGCTCAGCGAGTTCGAGCCGCCCTCGGGATTCGTTCGGGCGGCAACCACCAGCACGTCGGACATGATCCCGCTGGAGATGAATGTCTTCTGCCCGTTGAGGATCCAGTTGTCGCCTTCTTGGCGCGCGGTGGTGCGGATACCCCGCAGATCCGACCCGGCGCCGGGTTCGGTCATCGCCAGGGCACCGATCAGGTCACCGGCGGCGAACCCCGGCAACCAGCGTGCCTTCTGTTCGTCGTTGGTCAGGTCGATCAGGTAATGCAGCACCAGATCGTCCTGCAGGCTCACGGTGAGACCGAAGGACAACGCATTGATCCGGGAGACCTCTTCGCAGACGATCATCCGGTACCGGTAGTCGTCTTCACCGGCGCCGCCGTACTCCTCCGGAATCTGCAGGGCGTAGATGCCGGACTTCGCTGCCCGTCCGAACACCGACCGGTCAATCCACCGCTCGTTGTCCCAGTCATGTTGGTAGGGAGCGACTTCGCGAGCCAGGAACTCCCGGACTGTCTCGCGGTAGGCCTCGTGGTCGGCGTCGTAGAGTGATCGCTTCATGGCGTCAGAGCCGTTCGATGATCGTGACGTTGGCCTGTCCGCCGCCCTCGCACATGGTCTGCAGGCCGTAGCGGCCGCCGGTGCGTTCCAGTTCGTGCAGCATGCTGGTCATCAGGCGGGCGCCGGTGCAGCCGATCGGATGGCCGAGTGCGATGGCGCCGCCGTTGGGGTTGACCTTGGCCGGATCGGCGCCGATATCGGCGAGCCAGGCGAGCACGACGGGTGCGAACGCCTCGTTGATCTCGACGGTGTCGATGTCGTCGATCGACATCCCGGCGCGTTTAAGAGCATGCTCGGTGGCCGGGATCGGGGCGGTCAGCATCATCACCGGGTCGGCGCCGCGCACGGACATGTGGTGGATGCGGGCTCGGGGAGTGAGCCCGAATCGATCCACCGCGGCCTTCGACGCCACCAGCAGTGCGGCGGCACCGTCGGAGATCTGGCTGGCGACGGCAGCCGTCAGCACACCGCCCTCGACGAGCGTGGGCAGGCTCGCCATTTTCTCCAATGAGGTGTCGGCGCGCGGGCCCTCATCGACGCTGACGCCCTTGAACTCGGTGATCTCGCGGGCGAAGCGTCCGTCCGCGATGGCCTCCAATGCGCGGCGGTGGCTTTCGAGCGCGAAGCGCTCGTTGTCCTCCCGGCTGAGCTTCCACTTCTCGGCGATCATCTCCGCACCGCGGAACTGCGAGATCTCCTGGTCGCCGTAGCGTGCCTGCCAGCCTTCGCAGTCGGTCCACGGGTCCGACGACCCGAACGGCTCACCGGCGTTGAACGCACACAGGATCGGGTACTGGCTCATCTTCTGCACGCCGCCCGCGACGATCAGGTCGGAGGTGCCGCTCATTACGGCCTGGGCGGCGAAATGCACGGCCTGCTGTGCTGAACCGCACTGGCGGTCGATCGTGACGCCGGGTACCGACTCCGGCAGGCCGGCGGCCAGGGCGGACGTGCGGGCGATATCGCCTGCCTGCGAACCGATGTTGTCCAGGCAGCCCAGGATCACGTCATCGATGGCGGCCGGGTCGATGTCGTGGCGACTGACGATCGTCTTGATGACGTGGGCGGCCATATCGGCCGGATGGGCGTCAGCGAAACCGCCCTTGCGCCTACCCACTGCGGTTCGGGTTGCATCAACGATGAAAGCCTCAGTCATGCAAATTAATTTAACATAGAATCAAAAATGGCAAAAGCCGCGGTACCCGACCTGGGGCAGTGGCCCGGGGCAGTGCGGGTTTCGGATGGCTCGGCGATGATTCGGGACTGTCCTCCATCGGGGATGCGAGGCCGGCAGATACTTATCGTGGACGTGAAAAAGGGATGTTGGCGGTGTCTTCGGGGCGGGCTCGCCCGCGGCCAACCAGCCGGAGCTTGCCATGGCGAGAGTCGTCGCAGCCGTATCATGAGCCGATGGCCAGGCAAAACTCCCGACTGTCGACGAGGAATGCTGACAAGCCTCCCGGCGAGCCGGAGGCGGAGTCTAAATCCGCGTTGACCCGGTCTCGCATCCTCGACGCCGCCGCTCGAGTTCTGTCCGACCGGGGCTATGCAGGCCTACGGCTGACCGACGTCGCGGCGGTTGCCGAGCTTCAGGCGCCGGCGATCTACTACTACTTCCCGTCCCGTGACGAGTTGATCGAAGAGGTGATGTGGGCCGGGATTGCAGACATGCGTGAGCATGTCGCGGCGGCGCTCGACGAGGTCCCCGATGGCACACCGGCAACCGACAGGCTGATGGTGGCGGTGGAGGCGCATCTCCGTCACGAGCTCGAGATTTCGGACTACACCACCGCGGCGATCCGGAATGCGGGGCAGGTGCCCGAGTCCATCCGCAAGCGCCAGATCCGGGAAGAGGAACGGTACGGCGAAATCTGGCGACGACTCATCAACGATGTCGCCCGCGAGGGTCTGTTGCGTCCTGAGTTGGATTTCTACATTGCCCAGATGCTTGTGCTGGGGGCGTTGAACTGGGCGGTCGAATGGTGGAATCCACGACGTGGCTCCGTCGACGCAGTGGTCAAGACCGCCCAATCGGTCATTCTGCACGGGCTTGCCGAAACGGCGACCGTTTAGTCGCGGTCGGTGCGGGGCCGCGTCAGGAGCCGATCTCTGAATCCTGATGAAAAAGTAACGCTGCGGCCCCCTCCTGTGCACTGTTGAGGACCGCTTCAGTGGGAGATTCGCGGTTCGGATGTTTTTTAATCGCTATTCGATTACGCTTCCCGGGGGTCGGTGACCGGCCGCGCGTCACCCGTTCGGGAATCTCAGGGAGGAACTATGACAGCAGCTCTCGGTTCGCCGGTTGAGAATCAGGGTGTTGTCCCGGCCCGCGTCGACTTCCGGCTTCTGCGGGTCGGGCTCTATTCGGTGTGTGTCTATGCCGGCTTGGGGCTACTCGGCTTCGCCGTGTTCGCCGGCTTTTGGCCACCACCAGCTCAGCATCTGGATGCGGCCACCATCGCGGCGTACTTTCGCGAACATCAGACAGCGATCCAGGCCGGCATGGTGCTGATGGTCGTCGGTGCTCCCTTCTACTACACCTGGAGCATCGTGCTGTCGAAGATCATCAGCCGGATAGAGGGGCCGATGGGACCCCTGTCGATGACCGAGCTGATCGGCGGACTGATGACAGGAGTGGTCACGGCGGTGCCGGCAGTGGTCTGGCAGGTAGCAGCATTTCGTGCGGAGGTGCGGTCAGCGGAGACGATTCAGACGCTGTACGACTTCGGCTGGTTCTTCTTCGACCTCACCTTCGTCTTCTCGTTCCTGCAGAGCGTCGCGCTCGGCGTCGCGATCCTGATGGATCCCCGCGCCGAGCCGCTCTTCCCGCGCTGGGTCGGCTACCTGAGCTTGCTGACCGCGGCGATCTACCTTCCGCTCAGCGTGGTCCCGTTCGTGACAACGGGTCCGTTCGCGTGGCATGGGCTGCTGAACTTCTGGGCGGTGTTCGTCATGTTCTTCGTGCTGATCGCGGTGGTGACGCCGTATGCATTTCGGGCACTCAGACGGCTTGAGGCGCAGTAACCGGGCCGGAGGTAGCCGGCCCCTAACGCCCGGCGGACCGTATAGTCGATGAGGTTGACTAACGAGTTCCGTCAGGAGGCGCGATGGCTGGTCGACCACTGCATACGTTTCAGGTGGTGAGCACCGAGCAGCTGGCCCCGCATATGGTGCGGGTCGTACTGGGCGGCACAGGATTCGACACGTTCACCCCGGGTGAGTACACCGATTCCTACGTCAAGTTCGCCTTCGTGCGGGACGACATCGACGTCGCGACCCTGCCGCAACCACTGACGATGGACAGCTTCTCCGAGCTGCCGCCGGAGCATCAGCCCACGGTTCGCACCTATACGGTGCGACGGGTCGAGCCCGACGCCCGACAGATCACCGTCGACTTCGTGGTGCACGGCGAACACGGTGTCGCCGGGCCGTGGGCGATGGCCGCCCAGCCGGGGGACACCATCCACCTGATGGGCCCCGGCGGTGCCTACGCGCCGGATCCCGCGGCCGACTGGTACCTGTTCGCCGGCGACGAGGCCGGTCTGCCCGCCATCAGTGCTGCACTGGAAGCCCTGCCGCCCAACGCAATCGGCAAGGTCTTCGTCGAAGTCGCCGGGCCGGAGGACGAGATCGAGTTAATCGCGCCCGAGGGCGTGGACATCTACTGGATCTACCGCGGCGGGCGCGCCGACCTGGTCCCGGAAGACCGCGCCGGTGACCATGCACCGCTGGTCGAGGCGGTCACCACCGCG
The DNA here is from genome assembly GCF_001494595.1 of Mycobacterium sp. M26. Classification (GTDB taxonomy): domain Bacteria; phylum Actinomycetota; class Actinomycetes; order Mycobacteriales; family Mycobacteriaceae; genus Mycobacterium. The sequence goes on along the minus strand of NZ_LN929908.1, from coordinate 3,137,150 downwards.
CAGTGGCTGCCCGGTCAGGTCCAGGTGTTCATCCACGGTGAGGCGCAAGCCGTCATGCACAACCTGCGGCCCTACATCCGCAAGGAGCGCGGGGTGGACGCCAAGTGGGCGTCCATCTCCGGCTACTGGCGCCGGGGTCGCACCGAGGAGACCTTCCGGCAGTGGAAGCGGGAACTGGCTGCCGCAGAGGCCGGCGAAGCCTAGGCCGGGGTCAGCGCCTCGGTGTCCTCGCCGGTGTCGGCCTGCTTGCTCGTCGGCTTAGGGGTCATCAGGCCCATCCGTTCGCTGTAGGCCGGGCGCTGGCGCACCTTGAGCGGCCACCAGAACCACGGGCCGAGGATGGCGGCGATCGAGGGTGTCATCAGCGACCGGACGATCAGGGTGTCCAGCAGCAGGCCGATTCCGATGGTCATGCCGCCCTGACCCACATTGAGCAGGTCACCGGAGATCATCGAGCCCATCGTGAACGCGAAGACCAGGCCGGCGGCGGTCACCACGGTGCCGGTGCTGCCCATCGACCGGATGATGCCGGTGTTGATTCCGGCGCCGATCTCCTCCTTGAATCGTGACACCAGCAACAGGTTGTAGTCGCTGCCGACGGCCATCAGGATGATCACCGCGAAGGCCAGCACGATCCAGTTCAGTTGGATGCCCACGACGCGCTCGAAGATGAACACCGACAAGCCGAACGCCGCCCCGAGTGAGATCACCACCGTGCCGACGATCACCATCGACGCCACCAGCGCACGGGTGATGATCAGCATGACGATGAAGATGAGCGTCAGTGCCGCGAAGGCGGCGATCATGGTGTCGTACTTGGCCCCGGACTGCACGTCGCGGTAGGTGGCCGCAGTGCCGGTCAGGTAGATGTCCGCTCCCGATAACGCGGTGCCCTTGATCGCCTCGTGCGCGGCGCTCAGCTCGTCATCGACCACCGAGATGCCTTCCTCGGACGCCGGATTCACGTCGTGGGTGATGATGAGCCGGGCCGCCTTGCCGTCAGGGGAGAGGAACAGCTTCAGGCCCTTCTGGAAGTCGGGATTGGCGAACACCTCCGGTGGCAGGTAGAAGTAGTCGTCACTCTTGGAGGCGTCGAACGCCTCACCCATCGCGGTCGCAGTATCTGTCATCTGCTGCATCTGGTCGATGAGCCCGGAGAAGCTGCTGTGGATGGTCTGCAGGGTCTGCTGCATCGTGGTGGCTGTGGCGATGATCGGGCCGAACTGCTGGACCATCTGGGGAGCCAGGGTGTCGATCTCGCCCATCCCGTTGACCATCTTGTCCATACCGTCGACCATCGCGGTCATGTCGGTCTGCAGCGAGGCCATGTTGTCGCTGAAGGTGTTGACGCCGTCCATGGCATCGAACGCCGATCGCACTGCAAAGCAAGCGGGGATATTGAAACAGTGCGGGTCCCAGTAGAAGTAGTTCCGGAATGGTCGCACCTCGTCGTCGAAATTCGCGATGTTGTCCCGCATCTCGTCGAGGGTCGCCTTCATGGTGTTCATGTCGTCGACACTGCGATGCGCGGAGTCCACCATGCCGTTGGCCGATCCGACGGTGGTGTGCATGGCGTCGGAGAACTTCACCATCAGTGCCTGCATCCGCTGCATCGACGCGATCATCGCGCCCATGTCGTCGGACATGGTGCTGATGTCACCCACTCGCTCCTTGAGGAACTGCAGGTTCTGGGTGATCGGCACCGAGGACATGCTGACCTGGTACGGGATCGAGCTGTGTGCGATGGGGGAGCCCAGCGGCCGGGTGATGCTCTGCACCATGGCAATTCCCTTGATCCGGAACAGCGCCTTGGCGATCCGGTCCAGCACGATCATGTCGGTGGGGTTGCGCATGTCGTGATCAGACTCGATGGTCATGATGTCCGGATTGAGCCGCGCGGTGCTGAAGTGCTTTTCGGCGGCGGCGTAGCCGATGTTGGCGGGGACGTCGGCGGGGATGTAGCGCCGGTCGTCGTAGCTGGTCTTGTAGCCGATCATGGCCAGCAGGCCGAGCAGCACCACGCTGGTGGCCGCGGCCAAAATCGGTTTGGGCCAGCGGACCGTCGCGGTGCCGACCTTGCGCCACCCACGCGTCTTCATCATCCGCTTCGGGTCGAGCAGACCGAACCGGGCCGCCACCACCAGGATGGCGGGGGCAACGGTCATGGCCGCCGCCACGACGATGATCAGAGCCAGCGCCGACGGATAGGCCAGCGAGTTGAAGTAGGACAACCGGGTCAGCCGCAGGGTCAGCATCGCACCGGCGATGGTGAGTCCTGATCCTAGAATGACGTGGCCGACACCGTGGAAAGCGGTGTAGTAGGCGGATTCCGGATCTTCGCCGTTCTGCCGGGCTTCGTGATAACGCCCGATGAGGAAGATCGCATAGTCGGTACCCGCGGCGATCGCCAGCGCTGTCATCAACGGCACCGAGAACGTCGAGAAGTCCATCACGCCCAGATGGCCGATGACCGCCACCGTGCCGCGGGCCGCGCCCATCTCGATGCCGACCATGGCCAGAATCAGCAGCACCGTGCTGACCGAGCGATAGACCAGGGCCAGCATGATCGTGATGACGATCATGGTCACCACGGTCATCTTGATCATGCCGCGGTCACTGGCCTCCAGGGAATCGGTGGTCAGCGGTGCGGGACCGGTGACATAGGCCTTTAGCCCGGGCGGGGCCGGGGTGTGGTCGATGATGGTGCGAACAGCGTCCACCGAGTGGTTGCCCTCGGTGCTGCCCTGGTCGCCGGCCAGATTGAGCTGGACGTAGGCAGCCTTGCCGTCGCTGCTCTGCACGCCGGCAGCGGTGATCATGTCACCCCAGAAGTCGTGGACATGCTCGACGTGCTTGGTGTCGGCCTTGAACTTCTCGACCAGAGTCTCGTAGTAGCGATGTGCGGAGTCACCCAAGGGTTGATCGCCGACCAGCACCACCATCGCGATGCTGTCGGAGGTCGACTCGCCGAACTTCTGGCCCATCCGCTTGGCGGCGATCACCGCGGGTGCGTCCTGCGGGGACATCGACACCGCATTGGCCATCCCGACCTTCTCCACCTGGGGGACAAGCAGATTCACTGCCGCGGTGAAGGCGACCCAGACCAGGATGATCGGAACGGCGAGTGACCGGATGGTGCGTGGTATCCGGGTCCGCTTGTTCTCGGTATGCGCGCTCATGCCGCTTTGTCCAGACAGAAGGCCTGCGCGTCGCGGCCGTCGGCGAAGTCCTCGGCGACGAGCTTGTCGTTGACCAGGATGCGACAGCCCAGCGCGTCGGTGTCACCCTGGGCGACGACATTGGCCAGCACGCCAGGATCGGTGGTGCTGACGGTCACCGACCACGGCAGGCCGGTGAACCCGGCCTCGATGGTCTTACCGTTGACATCGAGGTAGCTGACCCGCCCGGAAGCCTCTGCAGGACCGACGATTTCGTAGGTCACCCGCTTGGTGTTGATCGGCTTGATCGCGTCAGCCGGCATCGGGGCGGCGATGTAGGGCCGGTCGGAATCGAAGAACGTGCGTAGCCGGCTGACCACGGCGACCGCCGCGATGACCGCGATGACGATCACCGCCACCACCCAGAACCGCTTCATCAAGCCGAGCATCGACGCATCTCCTCGTCTGGAATCTCAGGCCGGAGCGGATCCCGCCCCGACGTTCTAGATATACCATAGGGGGTATGGTATATAGAAATGGTGCGAACCGAGAAAGTTGATGCGGCCAACCAACAGCCGCAGTGCGATGCAGCCGTGTCGGCGACGTTGAACCGGCTGCGCCGGGTGCACGGTCAGCTCGGCGGCGTGATCGGCATGATCGAGGACGGCCGGGGCTGTAAAGACGTGGTCACCCAACTGGCAGCGGTGTCGAAGGCGTTGAACCGCGCGGGGTTCACCATCATCGCCACCGGTCTGCGGGACTGCATCGACGGAGATTCCGGGTCGGGCGCCCAGACGCTGACGATCGAAGAGTTGGAGAAGTTGTTCTTGAGCCTGGCCTGAGCCGGCTCGCCATCGAGAGGAGTTCCCTATGTGCCGTGCCGTCAACTGCCGCGTCTGCGGAAAGACCACCTGGGCCGGTTGCGGTATGCATGTCGACGCCGTGCGTCGCAGCGTGCCCGCCGGGCAGTGGTGCTCGGGTCATGCCCCGAGTGAGGCCCCGCCGTCACGGTGGAATCCGTTCAAGCGCAAGAGGTAGGACAGGGTTCAAGAGGTGAGACAGCGATGAAGCGACACGTGCTGCGCGGGACGGCCGCGGCCGTCGCGTCGGTCGTCGTGGCACTGGCGGGGGCAGGCACTGCCGCGGCCGACGCCACCGACGACTATCCGATTCCCAACCGCATCCTGCGGACGTCCTGCACGCCCGAGCAGATCCTGGCGGCAGTCCGTGATGTCCGACCGGTGTACTACGAGCGCTACCTGATCGACTACAACAACAAGTCGCCGGATCTGCAGCAGGCCGTGCGGGACCGTATCCACTGGTTCTTCGCCATGGATTACGCCGGGCGGCGGCAGTACTCCGAGGACACCGCCACCAATGCGTTCTACGAACCGCTGTCGTGGCAGTGGCCGAACTGGGCCAAGCTGTTCTTCAACAACAAGGGTGTCGCCGCTCGCGCCACCGACGTGTGTGCGCAGTATCCGGCCGACGACCCGTCCGTCTGGAACTGGTAACAGCACGGATACGGGTCCGCGTCGGTCGGCGGTGCGGCCGTGAATCGGTGCGAACGTAGGGGAGTGCACGATCCGGTCGACCTGAGCGCGATCCTCGACGAGTACGCCGAGTACCTCGCGCTGGAACGCGGCCGGTCCGAGCACACCCGTCGTGCCTACCTGACCGATCTGCGGTCACTGTTCAGCTTTGTCGACGAGCGTGCCCCCGGCGCCGGCCTGAGCGCCGTGAGCCTTCCGGTGCTGCGGTCGTGGCTGGCCGCCCAGGCCGCCACCGGCGCCGCTCGCACCACGCTGGCGCGCCGGACCTCGGCGGTGAAAACGTTCACCGCCTGGGCCACCCGACGCGGACTGCTCGATACCGACCCCGCCGCCCGTCTGCAGCTGCCGAAGGCGCGGCGCACCCTGCCTGCCGTGCTGCGCCAGGACCAGGCGCTGGCAGCCATGGCTGCCGCCGATCTCGGCGCCGAGCAGGGCGATCCACTGGCGCTGCGCGACCGCCTGATCGTCGAACTGCTCTACGCCACCGGGATCCGCGTCAGCGAGTTGTGCGGTCTGGACGTCGACGACGTCGACACCGGGCGCCAGCTGCTGCGGGTGCTGGGTAAGGGCAACAAGCAGCGCACCGTGCCGTTCGGCAAGCCGGCGCTGGGCGCGCTGACTGCCTGGCTCACCGATGGTCGTCCGGCGCTGGTGAACGCCCACTCCGGGAGTGCGCTGCTCCTCGGCCCGCGCGGTAAGCGGCTGGACCCCCGCCAGGCCCGTACCGTCGTGCACCAGACCGTCGGCGCGGTCGACGGCGCACCCGGTATCGGCCCGCACGGCCTGCGCCACAGTGCGGCCACCCACCTGCTCGAAGGCGGGGCCGATCTGCGCATCGTCCAGGAACTGCTCGGCCACTCGACGCTGGCGACCACCCAGCTCTACACCCATGTCACCGTCGCGCGACTGCGGGCGGTGCACGACCAGGCCCATCCGCGCGCCTGAAAGATCAAGTACCGCAGAAGGTTTGGAAGCAGCGACCGAACTCTTCGGGCGCCGGCTCGGCGTAGCGTTCCCATCCCGGCCGTTCGTCATACGGGGAGCTGATCGCGCCGAGTAGCCGGTGGAACGGCGCCATGTCGCCGGTGGCGGCGGCGGTCAGGGCCTCCTCGACCAGATGATTGCGCGGAATGTAGACCGGGTTGACCCTGCGCATCGCAGCGGTGTCCGGATCCAGGTCGCGCCAGCGGTCGGCCCACTGCGCGACGGCGGGCTCGACGTCGCCGCGCGCCAGCCGGCCGAAGAACGAGGTGTAGTCGATGCGCTCACTCGCGAGCAGCCCCATCAGGTCATCGATGAGCTGACCGGCGGCCGCATCGTCCACCTCGTCGCCCAGTCCGAGTTTGCGGCGCATCCCCGACGTCCACGCCGCGGTGTACCGCTGCGGGAAGTTCTGCACCGCTTCGGTCGCCAGCACAATCGCCCGGTCCTGATCCTCGGCGATCAGCGGCAGCAGCGCCTCGGCGAACCGCGCGAGATTCCACGCGGCGATCGGCGGCTGGTTGCCGTAGGCGTAGCGGCCCCAGGAGTCGATGGAGCTGAACACCGTCTGCGGGTCGAAGGCATCCATGAACGCGCATGGCCCGTAGTCGATCGTCTCGCCCGAGATCGTCATGTTGTCGGTGTTCATCACGCCGTGCACGAATCCGACCAGCATCCACTGCGCGATCAGTGTCGCCTGGGCGCTCACCACGGCGTCGAGCAGGGCCAGATAGGGATTGTCAGTCCGGGCGGCGGCGGGGTAGTGCCGGTCGATCGCGTGGTCGGCGAGGCGGCGCAGCAGGGCGAGGTCACCGGCAGCGCCGACGTATTGGAAGCTGCCGACGCGCAGATGGCTGGCGGCGACGCGGGCCAGAACGGCGCCGTCGAGCAGGGTCTCGCGTCGCACGCGGCTACCGGTGGCGACGACGGACAACGAACGGGTGGTCGGAATTCCCAGCGCGTACATCGCCTCGCTGACGAGGTACTCGCGCAGCATCGGGCCCACGGCCGCCAGACCGTCGCCGCCGCGGGCGAACGGGGTGCGTCCCGAGCCCTTCAGGTGCAGATCGCGGAGCCGGCCCTGGCGATCAGTCAGTTCGCCGAGAAGCAGGGCGCGGCCGTCGCCCAGGCGAGGCACCCAGCCACCGAACTGGTGACCGGCATACCCCTGCGCGACCGGCTGCGCGCCGGCCGGCACCTGTGTCCCGACCAGCAGACCGATCCCGTCAGGACTGCGCAGCCACTCGGGATCGAGCCCCACGTCGGCGGCCAGCGATTCGTTGAGGACGAGCAGCCGCGGGTCGGGAGCGGCCTCGGCCTGCCACTGCACGGCGAGTTCGGGCAGCTCGGCGGCGAATCGATGGCCGAGGACGACGGTCGGGTCCGGCGCAATGCTCATCGCGAACCACGGTACGCACGTCCCATCGACGTTGGGTACCCGCGAGCGTGCGCGTGCGCCTCGCTACCGGCGGCGTGTTGCGTACCGACACGCACGCTCGCCGGGGCGATCAGCCGGCGACGGGTTTGAGCCGGATCGGGGTGCTCGCCACCAGGTCGATCGGGTCGATGTAGTCGGCGCGGGACGCCGCACCCCACATGGCACCCCAGTGCAGGCAGGCCGCGGCCGGGCAGCCAGCGTGCCCAGGTAGCAACCGGCCCAGTACCGAGCCTTCGTCAACCCGCTGACCTGCGCGAACCAGGGCATCGACGGGTTCGTAGCTGGTTCGCAGTCCGCCCTCGTGGGCCAGCGACACCACCGGCCGGCCCGCAAGGTCACCCGCGAACACCACGATCCCGGGACCAGCGGCATACACCGGCTGACCAGGCACCCCGGCCAGGTCCACGCCGCGATGTCCGGGCTGCCAGTCCGGTGACGGCGCGTCGAACGGGCGGGTGACGGTCGGCGGCGGACGAAGCGGCCAGGCCAGCCGCCCGCCCTCGGCGCCGGCCGGGGCCGCGAACCCCAGCGTGGCCACGATCACGACCGCGAGCAGGCGCATCATCCCAGTTCAGCGCACTGCTCGCGGTTGCGGAAGGCCGGCAGGCGCCAACTGTGCACGCACCCGGCGCTGTGGACAAAGCACCCCTTGGCGTCGGGTAAACTTTCCCCTGCAACTCGCGCGAGCGGGTTGACTTCGCGCGTCTGCGGCTCGGACCCATTTGGTTCGTCACCTGTATGCCGGGCGGTCCCGTCCTCGAGGCGGGTCCGGCATCGAAGCGGGCGCCAGGGTCCGGCTCACCCGAGCCGGACGACAACCGACACATAAAGGAACCATGGACTCATGGCTGTTGTAACCATGAAGCAGCTGCTCGACAGCGGCACCCACTTCGGGCACCAGACCCGTCGCTGGAACCCCAAGATGAAGCGGTTCATCTTCACCGACCGCAACGGCATCTACATCATCGACCTGCAGCAGACGCTGACCTACATCGATCAGGCCTACGAGTTCGTCAAGGAGACCGTCGCCCACGGCGGTTCGATCATGTTCGTCGGCACCAAGAAGCAGGCCCAGGAATCCATCGCCGAAGAGGCCACCCGCGTCGGCATGCCGTACGTGAACCAGCGCTGGCTCGGCGGCATGCTCACCAACTTCTCCACCGTCCACAAGCGTCTGCAGCGGCTCAAGGAACTCGAGTCCATGGAGCAGACCGGTGGCTTCGAGGGACGCACCAAGAAGGAAATCTTGATGCTGACCCGCGAGAAGAACAAGCTCGAGCGCAGCCTCGGCGGTATCCGGGACATGCAGAAGGTGCCGTCGGCGATCTGGGTCGTCGACACCAACAAGGAGCACCTGGCCGTCAGCGAGGCCATCAAGCTCGGCATCCCGGTCATCGCGATCCTGGACACCAACTGCGACCCCGATCAGGTCAACTACCCGATCCCGGGTAACGACGACGCGATCCGCTCGGCCGCCCTGCTGACCAAGGTGATCGCCTCCGCGGTCGCCGAGGGCCTGCAGGCCCGCGCCGGTGCCGGTGCCAACAAGGCAGAGGCCGGCGAGGCCGCCGAGCCCCTGGCCGAGTGGGAGCAGGAACTGCTCGCCGGTGCCACCGCGTCGGCGCCGACTGAGGCCGGACCGGTCGCCACCGAAACCGTCACTGAAGAAACCTCGTAAGGAAAGGCACTGATGGCTAACTTCTCCGCTGCCGACGTCAAGCGGCTTCGGGAGCTCACCGGCGCGGGCATGCTCGACTGCAAGAACGCCCTGGCCGAGAGCGACGGCGATTTCGACAAGGCCGTCGAGGCGTTGCGCATCAAGGGTGCCAAGGACGTCGGCAAGCGCGCCGAGCGCGCTACCGCCGAGGGCCTTGTCGCCGCCAAGGGCGGTGCCCTGATCGAGCTCAACTCCGAGACCGACTTCGTCGCCAAGAACGCCGAGTTCCAGACCCTGGCCGACCAGATCGTTGACGCCGCCCTGGCCTCCAAGGCTGCTGACGTCGATGCCCTCAAGGCCGCCAGCGTCGGTGACAAGACCGTCGAGCAGGCGATCGCCGAGCTGTCCGCCAAGATCGGCGAGAAGCTGGAGCTGCGCCGCGTGCAGTACTTCGACGGCAACGTCGAGGCCTACCTGCACAAGCGTGCCGCCGACCTGCCGCCCGCCGTGGGTGTGCTGGTCGAATTCACCGGTGATGACAAGGACGCTGCGCACGCGGCTGCCCTGCAGATCGCCGCGCTGAAGGCCAAGTACCTCACCCGCGCGGACGTCCCCGCCGACCTGGTGGAGACCGAGCGTCGCGTCGCCGAGGAGACCGCCAAGGCCGAGGGCAAGCCCGAGCAGGCGCTGCCCAAGATCGTCGAGGGTCGCCTCACCGGCTTCTTCAAGGACGTCGTGCTGCTGGATCAGCCGTCGGTGTCCGACAACAAGAAGACGGTCAAGGCCCTGCTGGACGAGGCCGGTGTGACCATCACCCGGTTCGTCCGCTTCGAGGTCGGCCAGCAGTAAGAAGCTTGAGCGGCACACCAAGCCGCTCACTGGAAAACCCCGCGCCAGATCCGGTGATCCCGGAGGCGCGGGGTTTTGCCATTGATGAGCCTTGAGTGGCAAAGCTATTGAACACGTGTCTGCTAGCGTCGGTTCAGTGACCCGACACGTGCATGCCTTCCGCGACGATGCGCTCGGCGACCTCGACGCCGTTGCCATGGTCGATGCCCTGCGTACCGGCAAGGTGTCCCGCGCCGACCTCGTCGACGCCGCCATCGCCCGCACCGAGGCGGTCAACCCCGCCCTCAACGGACTGGCCCACGAGACGTTCGCGAAGGCCCGGGAGTACGCCCACGTCAGCCATGGCGGCTACTTCGACGGGGTGCCCACCTTCATCAAGGACAACGTCGACGTCGAGGGCATGCCCACCATGCAGGGCACCGACGCCTGGGATCCGCGGCCGCAACCCGGCCACGGCGACTTCGCCCGCTTCTTCCTGGCCTCGGGTCTGGTGCCGCTGGGCAAGACCCAGCTGTCGGAGTTCGGCTTCAGCGCCTCGGCCGAGCATCCGCGGCTCGGGGCGGTTCGCAACCCCTGGGACACCGACTACACCGCGGGGGCCTCCTCGTCGGGGTCGGGAGCGTTCGTCGCGGCCGGGGTGGTGCCCATCGCCCACGCCAACGACGGCGGCGGGTCCATCCGCATCCCGGCCGCCTGCAACGGGCTGGTGGGGCTCAAGCCGTCGCGGGGCAGGCTGCCGCTGGACAAGATGTCGCGGCAGATGCCGGTGCGCATCGTCAACGACGGAGTGCTGACCCGCTCGGTGCGCGACACCGCCGCGTTTTACCGTGAGGCCGAACGCATCTGGCGGGATCGCCGGCTGCTGCCGATTGGCGCGGTCACCGGGCCGGCCGCCCAGCGGCTGCGTGTTGCCGTGGTCACCCAGTCGGTCAACCGGCAGAGCAGCCCGGGTGTGCGGGCGCTGACCCTGCAGACCGCCGAGCTGCTGGAGAGCCTCGGCCACCACGTGGACCACCTCGACCACAATCCGATCCCGCGCTACTTCGTCGACGACTTCCTTTTGTACTGGGCGCTTTTGGCGATGACGCTGGTGCGCACCGGTCAGCGGACGTTTGGCCTGAGCTTCGACCGCAGCCGGCTCGACAACCTGACCCTTGGCCTTGACCGCCACGCCACCCGCAATCTGCACCGGATGCCGGTCGCCATCACCCGGCTCAGTAGGCTGCGCCGCGTCACTGCGCGGTTCTACCAGAACTACGACGTGCTGCTGACGCCCACACTGGCCGAAGAGACGCCGCAGATCGGCCATCTGGACCCCACCGCCGACTACCAACAGATCATCGACCGGCTTGTCGACTGGGTGGCGTTCACGCCGTTGCAGAACGCCACCGGGGAACCGGCCATCTCGCTGCCCCTGACCCAGTCCGAATCCGGTATGCCGGTGGGCATGATGCTCGGCGCGGCGATCGGGCAGGAACGCCGGCTGCTGGAACTGGCGTACGAGCTCGAGGCGGCCAAGCCGTTCCCGAAGATTCAGACCGCGGTGACGGCCTAGCCGATACAGCGCCGTAACGGTTGCGGGTGCCCGTTAACCAAACGGACACCGGCCGCGGCGGCAGGTGAAACAAGCCGGGCTCACTCTCTTCGGTGTGGAGTCCACTGTGTCCGCCACGATTTCGCGACCATCGGCGATCGCCACCAATTCCGGTAACAAGACTTTCGTCTGTCTTCTCCGGTTCGCCTTGGCGAATATTCGCCGAAGGCCTGAGCGGTTTGTGCTGTCGGTGCTCGGGATCGCCCTGGCCATCACCTGCGTCACTGTCGTGCGCACCATTTCATCGAGTTTCGCTATCACAGGCGAAGATTCGGTCACCGACGTGCTCGGCGGCGCCCAGCTCTGGGCCGTGCCCGCGGCCGGTGTGCAGTACAACAGCGACGTCCAAGCGCTTGTCGCCGAGGGGCCAGCTCCATCGATGACGCTGCCCGACGGCTGGCGCGGGTTCCGGACGCTGTCCGGGGTGGCCGACGTCAATGGCACGCCGGTGTCAATCCGCGGACGTGACGAGATCGCCTCTGGTACAGCTGTTTCCGGCTCAGCCCTTGCTGATCGGCTCGGTGTCAAGACCGGTGATCGGGTCACGGTCGGCGGCCAGAGCCTGACCGTCGAGGTCGTCGGCGCCGGCCAGTCGCTGACAGTGCCGACCGGCGTGGCGCACGCCCTGGTGGGCGACAACGGTTGGTGGACCATCTTCGCCCCGGCCGGCCAGGAGAAGAACCGCGACCTGGGTTCGACGCTCGGCGCAGCCGTCGGGCTGCCGTCGACGTCCGATCCTTCGGTGAAGCCAAAAGCCAACGGCCCCGGGCTGATTTATGACACCGTCGGCGGTTCCGGTCCGCTGACCTTCGAGCAGAAGTTCTCCGCACTGTTCTCCGGGAAGGTCACCGGATCGACGCTCGGACTGATCTCCATCATCGGTCTGGGGCTGGGATTCGTCATCGCCGTCTCGTCATTCCTGGCCGCCGTGCAGGAGCGTCGCCGTGAGTTCGGCATCATGTCGAGCATCGGCCTGGCCGACGAGGTGCTGTACTTCTTCCTGGTGGAATCTGCAGTGGTCTTCGTCGCGGCGTACGTCATCGGCGTGCTGGCGGCCGGAGTGGCTGTGGCACTGGTGATCCCAGGCATCGCCACGCCGATCGCCTGGCTGCAGGCCGCGGGTATGGTAGCCGGCTTCGTCCCGGCGATGGCCATCGTCGGCGCATTGGTACCCGTGCACCGGTTGCTGCAGCAGCGTCCGGTCAACCTGCTGGGAGACCGCTGATGATCGCCAAGGGACTGTCCTACGGCTGGCTGGCCGCGCGGCGCCGGGTCGGTGAGATGATCCTGCCCATCGTCACCACGGCCACCGGAGCATTCCTGGTCGTCATCGTCTTCGGTATGTCGGCCGGAATCCGTGAGCAGTCAGCGTCATTGGGGCACGCCGCCGAGATCGGGCGGGCGGTCATCCTGATCGCGGTCACCGTACTGCTGGTCGGTGTCGTGGAGGTGGCGGTGGCCACCACCCGGACGGTGGCCCACCGCACCAAGGAACTCGGCGTCCTCGGCGCCACCGGCGTGCCACGCGGACCCGTGGTGGCCGCCCTGCTCGTCGAACCCGTCGTGGCGGCGACCCTCGGTGCACTGGCCGGTGTGGTCCTGGCCGTCGTCACCTCGATCATCCTGGGGGCGTTGGGATTCGTTGCCACCGGCGTGTCGATCGCGGGCCTGTCCGTCGGTGTCGTCGTCGCCGTCGCGGTCAGCATCGTCGCCGCCGTGGCCACCAGCATCGTGCCTACGTGGAACGCAGCGTCGCGTCCGCCCATCCGTTCCCTGACCGGAGGTTAACCGTGACCGCAGTCGAAGACGCCACGCCCGAGACCGGCGAGGCGTCCGGCGCTTCACCCGTCATCGAAGTCAGCGATGTGTGGAAGCTGCACAAGCTCGGCGACGAGGTGGTCAAGGCCCTGGTGTCGGTCGAACTCACGGTCATGCCGGGGGAGTTCGTCTGCCTGATGGGTCCCAGCGGCAGCGGTAAGTCCACGCTGCTCAACATCATCGGCGGACTGGACCGGCCCACCAAGGGTTCGGTGACCATCGGCGGACGCGACACCGGCACTCTCACCGAGAGTCAGTTCGCGGCACTGCGCCACGACACCATCGGCTTCATCTTCCAGAGCTACAACCTCATCCCGTTCCTGTCCGCGGTGGAGAACGTCGAGCTGCCGCTGATGTTCGAGCCCTACGACCGCAAGGCACTACGCCAGCGGGCACTCGAACTGCTGGACCTGGTCGGACTCAGCCACCGGGTGCACCACCAGCCGACCAAGATGTCCGGCGGTGAGCAGCAGCGCACCGCGATCGCCCGCTCACTGATCAGTAATCCGACTCTGGTGCTCGCTGATGAGCCCACTGCCAATCTCGACCACCGGACCGGGGAGACGGTGGTGCGCATGCTGCGTGACCTGTGCTCGACGCTGGGCGTCACGGTGGTCGCCAGCACCCACGATCCCACGGTGGCCGACGAAGCGAGCCGTGTCGTCCGGATGAAAGACGGACAAATCATCACTGGTCAAACGCCATCGGGAGAAACCGCATGACACAAGAACTCGAGGCCTCGCCGCCGAGCCAGCGCGACAAGCTGCTGACGACCGAACTCGTCCCCGAGCAGGTACTGCCGAAGGTGATGACCACCTTCGGTCTCACGGCGACCTACGTTTTCATCATCTGCTGGATCACCGGCTCGTCGATCATGGCGGCCGGTGGCTGGACCGCGATCCCGATGTGGATCCTGGGCATCATCACCTTCCTGATCCCCGCCGGCATGGCCGTCGCCGAACTGGGCAACCTGTGGCCCGGTGAAGGCGGTGTCTACATCTGGGCCACCCGAACCATGGGTGAGACATGGGGTTTCATCGGCGGCTACCTGTCGTGGATCCCGGTGGTGCTCAACTCGGCGTCCTCTCCGGCGATCATCCTGCAGTTCCTGCTGCTGGCGTTCCATGCCGAACTGGGCCTGACGCTGAGCATCATCCTTCAGGTCGCGCTGCTGTGGGCCGTCATCGGTCTGGCGCTGGCCAAGCTGGCGGCCAACCAGCGGATCATGAACACCGTCTTCGTCGTGTACTGGGTACTGACCGCGGTCATCTTCATCTCCGGTCTCATCTACGCGCTGCGCAACGGGTCGGCTCAGCCGTTCACCGCGCACGCCGCACTGGTCCCGGATTTTGCCGGTGCCGGCTTCCTCTACGGCACCGTGCTGCTGTACCTGGTCGGTGTCGAGACGCCCTACAACATGGGCGCGGAGTTCCTCTCGGTGCGCAAGAGCGGGCCGAAGATGGTGGTCTACGGATCGATTGCGCTGATCCTGATCTACCTGCTGACCACATTGGGCACCATCATGGTGCTGCCCGCCGACCAGGTCGACCCGGTCACCGGCGTCATCGGGATGCTCGGAACCGCCGCACCCAAGGGCGTGATGGAAGTGGCGGCCGTCGTGCTGGCCGTCATCGTGTTCGTGGCGTTGATGAGCTACCAGGTCACCTACTCGCGGTTGATCTTCGTCTCCGGCCTGGAGCGTCACCTGCCGCGTATCTTCACCCACCTCAACCCGCGCACCCGCAACCCGGTGACCGCCGTGCTGATCCAGGGTGTGCTCTCCTCGCTGCTCATCGTGGGCCTCTACTCGCAGAGCAGCATGGCCAACGTCACGGTGTTCCTGCAGGGTGGCCTGTCCATCGCGTGGCTGATCTCCGGGTTCTTCTTCCTGATCCCGGTCGTCATCGCACGCAAGAAGTACGCCGATCGCTATGCCGCTGAGAAGTTTTGGCGGATTCCGGGCGGCATGGTCGGGGTGTGGATCGCCATTGTGATCGGTTCGCTGGGCACCATGGGTGGCATCTACTACTCGTTCGCCAAGTCGTGGATCGCCGACGTGCCCGACTCCACCTGGATGGCGTGGACCGGCAGCATCGCCATGGGCATGTTCGGCCTTGGCGTGATCGTGTACATCTTCGGCCGCCGCGCCGCCCACAAGGTGACCCAGGAAGACGCCCTGGCGCACCTGGCGGTGCTCGACCTGACCAAGTCCGAGACGAAGGAAGCCTGATCCGATGACGATGGACAGTGTTGTATTGAACGGATCGGGGACCACCGACGCCGTGCGCTACCCGCTCGATCCGCTCTCGGGTGCCGAGATCGAGGCGGCTGCGCAGATCGTCAAGGAATCCGATTTCGCTAGCGAGACAGTCAAATTCGTGATGATCCAGCTCGCCGAGCCGGACAAGACCGCGACGCTGACGTTCGCGGACGCGGCCGAGGTGCCACGGCGGGCCTTCATCACGATGTATGACCCGGCGGCCAAGTTGATCTACGAGGCCGTCGTCGACATCAAAGCCCGCACGGTCGATTCGTGGACGCCGATTCCGGGACGGTTCCCGTCCTACCTCGTCGAGCACATGACCGGTGTGGAGGAGGTGGTGCGCGCTGATCCGCGGTGGCAGGAGGCCATGCGCAAGCGTGGTGTCACCGACTTCGATCTCGCGATGATCGATCCGTGGCCGGCCGGGTACTACGGCGCGCAGGACCACTACGAGAACTCGCCGTTGATCTGCCGGCCGCTGACGTTCATGCGGGCGGCGCCGTCCGAGCATGGATATGCGCGCCCGGTCGAGGGATTGATCGTCACCTTCGACCTCGACGCCATGAAGGTGCTCGACATCGAGGATCACGGTGTGGTGCCGTTACCGCCCAAGGCCGGCAACTACACCGCGCAGTACATGTTCGACGAGAACAACCGTCCGGCGTTCACCCAGTTCCGCGATGACGTCAAGACCATCGAGATCACCCAGCCCGACGGCCCGAGCTTCACCGTCGACGGCTGGAAGGTCGAGTGGCAGAAGTGGTCTCTGCGAGTGGGTTTCAACCCCCGCGAAGGCCTGACACTGCATGAGGTCACCTACAACGACCGCGGCACGGTGCGGCCGGTGATGTACCGGGCGGCGCTCTCGGAGATGGTGGTGCCGTACGGCGACACCTCACCGACGCACTGGAACAAGAACGTCTTCGACATGGGCGAGGTCGGGATGGGCTTCTCGGCCAACCCGCTCACGCTCGGGTGTGACTGTCTGGGTGAGATCTTCTACTTCGACGGCACGGTGCACGACTCCGACGGCAATGCCGTGGTGATCCCCAATGCGATCTGTATGCATGAGGAGGACTACGGGATCTCGTGGAAGCACACCGACTTCCGCACCGACGAGGTCGAGGTGCGCCGGTCCCGGCGGCTGGTGATCTCGATGATCTGCACCGTCGGCAACTACGAGTACGGGTTCTTCTGGTACCTCTACAACGACGCCTCCATCGAGATGGAGGTCAAGCTGTCCGGGGTGCTGACCACCGGCTCGATTCCCGAGGGTGAGCTGCCGCGTTGGGGCAAGCTGGTGGCACCGGGCATCTACGGCCCGAATCACCAGCACTTCTTCAACTTCCGGCTCGACATGACCGTCGACGGACCGAACAACAGTGTCTACGAGGTGGATTCGATCCCGGAGCCCGATCCGGAGCTCAATCCGCATCACAACGCCTGGATCGCCAAGGACACCCTGGTGGCCTCGGAGGCCGACGGTGCCCGGGACTGGAACTGGTCCACCGGCAGGTACTGGAAGGTCGTCAACCCGTCGAAGATCAACGAGCTCGGCAGCCCGGTGGGCTACAAGCTGATGCCGCGCGATCCGGTGCCGGTGATGGTGCAGGAGGGCTCGTTCATCTACGACCGGGCCCGCTTCGTCCAGCACAACCTGTGGGTCACCAAGTACGACCCTGCGGAGAAGTTCGCCGCGGGGGACTACATGTACCAGTCCGCCGACGCCCAGGGGCTGCCGCAGTACGTCGCCGACGATGCGCCGCTGGAGAACACCGACATCGTGCTCTGGTACACCGTCGGGGCCCATCACATCGTGTGTCCGGAGGACTGGCCGGTGATGCCATGTCACTACACCGGATTCAAGATGAAGCCGGTCGGTTTCTTCGACGGCAACCCGGCATTGGACGTGCCGCCGTCACCGCCGAAGGGCTGCCACAGCCATCACTGAGTCCCGCGCGCAGCGGTGAGACCGGCGGGCAGGTCCGACTTGGGCCTGCACGCCGGTTTCCGCGCGTGTGAGCTGACCTGGGCTGGCAGCCCGGCGTGACGTACGCTGACGCGCATGGAGCTACTACGTCACGTAGTCGTCTTGCTGCACATCGTCGGCTTTGCCATCACCTTCGGGGCGTGGGTCGCCGAGGCGGCGGCCCGGCGGTTCCGCACCACCCGGGTGATGGACTACGGGCTGCTGCTCTCGCTGCTGACGGGGCTGGCGCTGGCCGCGCCCTGGCCGGCCGGCATCGTGCACAACTACCCGAAGATCGGCGTCAAGCTCGTCATCCTGATCATCATCGGCGGACTGCTCGGCATGGGCGGCGCCCGCCAGCGCCGCACCGGGGAGCCGGTGCCGCGGCCGATCTTCGTCTCGGTGGGTGTGCTGTCGTTCCTTGCGGCGGCCATCGCCGTGCTCTGGTGAGGGCCCCTCAGCACCCACTAACCCGGGAATTCGCCCAGTTCGGCGATGAGGCAGGATGGAAGTGCCGTCTCGGACGTCGCCGGGATGGCACTCTCATGCCAGGAGCCCGACGAATCCGAGGAGTCTGATGGGGGAGCCGGCCAGCACCAACGGCGCCGAGCCGTCGTCGAATGCGTCGCCACTGCGCCCGAAGTATGCGCGCGTCCTACTCAAACTCGGTGGCGAGATGTTCGGCGGCGGAGCCGTCGGCCTCGACCCCGACGTGGTGGCCCAGGTGGCCCGCCAGATCGCCGAGGTGGTGCGCAGCGGTGTGCAAGTGGCCGTCGTCATCGGCGGCGGCAACTTCTTCCGCGGCGCGCAACTGCAGCAGCGCGGGATGGAACGCACCCGCTCGGACTACATGGGCATGCTCGGTACGGTGATGAACAGCCTTGCGCTGCAGGACTTCCTGGAGAAGGAAGGCATCGTCACCCGGGTCCAGACCGCGATCACCATGGGCCAGGTGGCTGAGCCGTACCTGCCGCTGCGTGCGGTGCGGCACCTCGAGAAGGGCCGGGTGGTGATCTTCGGCGCCGGTATGGGCTTGCCGTACTTCTCCACCGACACCACCGCCGCGCAGCGGGCGCTGGAGATCGGTGCCGACGTGGTGCTCATGGCCAAGGCTGTCGACGGCGTATTCACCGACGACCCGCGGGAGAACCCGGAGGCCGAGCTGCTCACCGAGATCAGCCACCGCGAGGTGATCGACCGCGAGCTGCGGGTGGCCGACGCCACCGCGTTCAGCCTGTGCATGGACAACGGAATGCCGATCCTGGTCTTCAACCTGCTGACCGACGGGAATATCGCCCGGGCCGTCGCAGGTGAGAAGATCGGGACGCTGGTCACGACGTAGTAGGGACATTTGATGATTGAAGAGGCGCTGTTCGACGCCGAGGAGAAGATGGAGAAGGCGGTCGCCGTCGCACGCGACGATCTGTCCTCCATCCGGACCGGACGAGCCAACCCCGGCATGTTCGCGCGCGTGGCCGTCGACTACTACGGGTCGATGACGCCGATCACCCAGCTGTCGAGCGTCAACGTGCCCGAAGCCCGCATGGTCGTCATCAAGCCCTACGAGGCCTCCCAGCTGAAGGCCATCGAGGACGCGATCCGCAACTCCGACCTGGGTGTCAACCCGACCAACGACGGCAACGTCATCCGGGTGTCGATCCCACAGCTGACCGAGGAGCGTCGCCGCGACCTGGTCAAGCAGGCCAAATCCAAGGGCGAGGACGCCAAGGTCTCGGTGCGCAACGTCCGTCGCAAGGCGATGGAGGAACTGGCCCGGATCAAGAAGGACGGCGAGGCCGGCGAGGACGAGGTCAGCCGGGCGGAGAAGGACCTGGACAAGACCACCCACACCTACGTCGCGCAGATCGACGAGTTGGTCAAGCACAAGGAAGGCGAACTGCTGGAGGTCTGATGACCGCTCAGCAATCATCGCCCGTGGCAGACACCGACTCCGGCACCGCCGGCTCCGACGTGCCGGCAAAGAAGGCATCCCGTGCGGGACGCGACCTGCCCGCCGCCATCGCGGTCGGGGTGGTTCTCGGCGCACTGGCCATCGGCAGCCTGCTTTTTGCGCCGAAGTGGTGGTTTCCCCTGCTGGCCTCGGCCATCGCCATCGCCACCCATGAGGTGATCCGGCGGCTGCGCGAACACGGCTATGCCATCCCGACGGTGCCGCTGCTGCTCGGCGGTCAGGCGATGATCTGGCTGGCGTGGCCCTGGGGCGTGGCCGGAACGCTGGGCGCCTACGGCGGCACGATCGTGCTGGCCATGGTGTGGCGGCTGGTCGGGCAGGGCTTGCGCGAGCAGCCGGTCAACTATCTGCGCGACATCGCGGCCACGGTGCTGCTGGCCGCCTGGGTGCCGTTGTTCGCCAGCTTCACCGCCCTGCTGATCCTGCAGGACAACGGCGGCGCCCGGGTCTTCACGGTGATCGCCACGGTGGTGTTCGCCGATATCGGCGGGTACGCCGCCGGCGTGTTGTTCGGCAAGCACCTGCTGGCGCCGGCGATCAGCCCTAAGAAGTCCTGGGAGGGGCTGGGCGGTTCACTGCTGTTCGGTATCACCGCGGCGGTGTTGTCGGTCACCTTCCTGATGCACAAGCCCGCCTGGGTCGGTGTGCCGCTCGGGTTGATGCTGGTGATCACCGGTGTCCTCGGCGATCTGGTGGAGTCGCAGGTCAAGCGGGATCTGGGCATCAAGGACATGGGCACGCTGCTGCCCGGCCACGGCGGGATCATGGACCGCATCGACGCGATGCTGCCGTCGGCGGTCGTGGGCTGGATCGTGCTGACGCTGCTGGCGTGAGCGCGATCCGGCGATACTGGACGAGATGAAACAAGACCTGGTCTTCGAGGCCCCGCGTCGCGCACTGCCGCCGCGGCATCTCGCCGACCTCGATGCGCAGGCCCGGGTGGCGGCGGTGACGGAGCTGGGATTGCCGGCCTTCCGCGCCAAGCAACTGGCCCAGCAGTACTACGGCCGGCTGCTGGCCGACCCGCAGCAGATGACCGACCTCCCGGCGGCGGTGCGCGACACCGTTGCCGACGCCCTGTTCCCGACCCTGCTGACGCCCGCCCGGGAGATCGAGTGCGACGCGGGGGAGACCCGAAAGACGTTGTGGCGCGCCCATGACGGCACCACCTTCGAGTCGGTGCTGATGCGCTACCCGAATCGCAACACGGTCTGCATCTCCTCGCAGGCCGGCTGCGGGATGGCGTGCCCGTTCTGCGCGACCGGCCAGGGTGGGCTGACTCGCAACCTGTCCACCGCCGAGATCCTCGAGCAGGTGCGCGCGGCCGCGGTGAGCTCACGCGACGAGTTCGGGGAGCGGCTGTCGAACGTCGTGTTCATGGGGATGGGCGAGCCGCTGGCCAACTATGCGCGCGTGGTGGCCGCGGTCCGGCGCATCACGGCCGCGCCGCCCGAAGGGTTCGGCATCTCGGCCCGGTCGGTGACCGTGTCGACGGTCGGGCTGGCCCCGGCGATCCGAAAACTGGCCGACGAGCATCTCGGGGTGACGCTGGCGCTCTCGTTGCACACCCCCGACGATGAGCTGCGCGACACCCTGGTCCCGGTGAACGGTCGCTGGAAAGTCACCGAAGCGCTGGACGCCGCGCGCTACTACGCCGACGTGACGGGCCGGCGGGTGTCCATCGAGTACGCCCTGATCCGCGACGTCAACGATCAGCCGTGGCGCGCGGACCTGCTGGGCAAGAAGTTGCATAGCGCGCTCGGGCCGTTGGCACACGTCAACCTGATCCCGCTCAACCCGACCCCGGGCAGTCAGTGGGACGCCAGCCCCAAGCCGGTGGAGCGGGAGTTCGTGCGCCGGGTCAAGGCACAGGGCGTGTCCTGCACGGTGCGTGACACCCGTGGTCGTGAGATCGCCGCGGCGTGCGGTCAGCTCGCCGCCGAGGGCTAGTCAGCCCAGATCCGCCGAAACCAACGTTTCGCCGCGGTTGTGCGAGTAGATCGCGCCAGAACGTCGATCTCGGCGCAGAGGTCTAGCGCAGCCAGCCGCGGCGCCGGCCCCATACGTCGCGGATGAGGATGCCGGCCACCAGGATGGCGAAGCCGATCAGGAACCAGTCCTCGACCCGGCCGACGTGGTTGCCGCGCAGCATGAGCAGCAGAAAGCCGATGGCGAAGATGCCGAAGGCGTACCAGGTCCGGTAGTTGATCTTGCTCCAACCCCAGGCGGCCGAGGGTACGTCGGCGGGGTCGACGTCGTTGTAGCGCTCCACCTCGGTGCTGGGCATTGCGGCTCCTGTCGGACTCAGATAAGCAACTGCCGTCATTCTGGCATACCCACCCCCCGCGGGCTCAGCCGATCCGGCCGTAACGCGCCAGCGCTTCGACGCGCTCGGCGGCATGGTCGACGATCGGCTCCGGGTAGTCCGTGGGCCTGCCGCCCTTGAGTTTGTGGACGTCGGCGACGTCAGCAAGTTCGGGCACCCAGCGGCGCACATAGTCGCCGCCCGGGTCGAACTTCTCGCCCTGCGCGGTCGGGTTGAACACCCGGAAGTAGGGCGCGGCATCCGTGCCTGATCCGGCGCACCACTGCCACCCGTGCTGATTGTTGGCGATATCGCCGTCGACGAGCTGCTCCATGAACCACCGAGCACCCCACTGCCAGGGCAGGTGCAGGTCTTTGACCAGGAAGGAGGCGACGATCATCCGTACCCGGTTGTGCATGAATCCGGTCTCGAGCAGCTGGCGCATCCCGGCGTCGACGATGGGGTACCCGGTGCGCCCCTGCTTCCAGGCCTCGAAGGCCTTCTCCGCAGCGGCGTCGGTGTCGACCTCGATGGCGTCGTAGTTGCGGTTCCAGTTCCACCAGGCGCTGTCCGGCCACTCGGCCAGTACGGCGGCGTAGAAGTCACGGAATGCCAGCTCGCGCAGGTAGGCCGCGGCACCGGTGTTCCGGACGTCGAGGTCGGCGACCATCGTGCGGGGATGAATCGTGCCGAACTTCAGGTGCCCCGACATCCGGCTGGTGCCCGGCTTGTCGGGCCGGTTGCGGTCCTCGGCGTAGTCGGCCAGCCCGGCGTCGACGAACTCCGCCCACCGGCTCAGTGCGGCGGCCTCGCCGCCCTCGATGTCCATCGTGGCGCCCGGATCGGGGGCCTCGACCCGGGCGACGCCGGTGAGCGCGGCGGGGTCGATCCAGGTGCCCGCCTGCGCCGACTGGGCCGGGCCGCGCCAGCCGACCTCGCGCCAGCGGGCCAGGAACGGGGTGAAGACCTTGTAGGGGGTGCCGTCGTCCTTGGTCACCCGGCCGGGTGAGACCAGATAGGGCGAGCCGGTGGCCTGCAGTGTTCTGCCGTCCGCGGCCAGCGCGTCGGCGACGGCCTTGTCGCGCCGGATGCCGAACGGGCTGAAGTCGGCGGAGATGTGAACCGTGGCCGCGTCGATCTGGGCAGCCAGTGCCGGGATCTGTTCTTCTGGTCTGCCCCGGACGATCAGCAACCGGCCGTCGAGCGCATCGGCCAGGGCGCGCAGCGAGTCGCCGAGGAACTGCAGTCGGCGTGGACCCGAGGACTGTTCGAGCCGGGGATCGAGCACGAAGACTCCGAGCACCTCGGCGCCGTCGGCGGCGGCCTCCAGCAGGGGCGGCAGGTCGTGCAGGCGAAGATCGCGGCGAAACCACAGCAGTGTGGACGGCATGGCATCCATGCTGCCTTGTCGCTCCACCGGGTGCCGGTCGGGGTTGCCTGCCAGAATGCAGCCATGAGCCCTATGGACGGTGCGGCCGGCTACCCGCGCGACATGGTGGGTTACGGTCCGACCCCGCCGCATCCGCAGTGGCCGGGGCAGGCCAACATCGCCGTGCAGTTCGTGCTCAACTACGAAGAGGGTGCCGAGAACAACGTCCTGCACGGCGACGCCGCATCCGAGACGTTCCTCTCCGAAATCGTTGGCGCCCAGGCCTTTCCGAACCGACACATGAGCATGGAGTCGCTCTACGAATACGGCTCGCGCGCCGGGTTGTGGCGCCTGCTGCGGGTTTTCGACCGTCGCGGCCTGCCGCTGACCGTGTTCGGGGTGGCATTGGCGCTAGCCCGCAACCCGGAGGCGGTGGCGGCGTTCACCGCGCGTGGCGACGAGATCGCCTGCCACGGATTGCGCTGGATCAGCTACCAGCTCGTCGACGAGGACACCGAACGCGAGCACATGGCCCGGGCAGTCAGCCTCTTCGCCGAACTGACCGGCGCCCCACCCTTGGGTTGGTACACCGGGCGGGACTCGCCGCAGACCCGGCGGTTGGTCGTCGAACATGGCGGCTTTCTGTACGACTCCGATTCCTACGCCGACGACCTGCCGTACTGGGCGCGGGTGGACGGCACTAACCATTTGGTGGTGCCGTACACGTTGGACACCAACGACATGCGGTTCGCCACCCCCGGCGGATTCGGGTCCGGTGATCAGTTCTTCGCGCATCTGCGCGACGCCTTCGACGTGCTCTACGCCGAGGGGGCTGCCGGGTCACCCAAGATGCTGTCGGTCGGTCTGCACTGCCGGCTGGCCGGACGGCCCGGCCGCACGGCGGCCCTCGAGCGGTTTCTCGACCACGTCCAATCGCACGACAAGGTGTGGATCACCCGTCGCGTCGACATCGCGCGGCACTGGATCGAACGATTCCCGCCCTCATTCGCATAGCGGACAACGGATTCGCCTCACGGCCCCCGGTGTGATTCGCATCACATATTAACTATCTTGCCGGTAAATATCGGTATGACATTTTGCTGCTAGAGCAACATTTTCGACAACAACAAAATCGCAACAGCGCGGCGTTACATGAATTGCGAAATTGTGAACAAGCAGACATGGCGGTCGCCTGGGGTTGTGGGTCCCGCCCAGCCAAGTTTGAATACTCACACGGGTCGGGAAACCTAACCGCGCCAATGGAGTCCACGGTGCCACTGGGCACGGACTTGCGCATTGGGGGCGGCCGACCTTGGGAGGGACGATATCGGCTCGTACCCGGTGGCGATCGCCCACGACTACCTGACTCAGCGCGGTGGTGCCGAGAAAGTTGTGCTGGCAATTAGCCGTGCTTTCCCCGAAGCCCCGATTTATACGTTGCTATTCGATCCTGATGGCACCTATCCGGAGTTCGCCGACCGCGACATCCGGGTCTCACCGCTCAACCGCGTCGGCCCCCTGCGCCGTCATCACCGGGCCGCGTTGCCGGTGCTCCCGTTCGCCGCGCAGGCGATGACGGTCGATGCCGACCTGGTGATCACGAGCTCGAGCGGGTGGGCACACGGTTTTCGCTCCGCGGGTGAGAAGCTCGTCTACTGCTACTCGCCGGCGCGCTGGCTCTACGCCGGCGACATGTATCTGGGGGAGGGCGCCGGGCTGGTGAAGAGGGCCGCCCTGAGCACCCTCGGTCCGTACCTGAAGCGGTGGGACAAGCGGGCGGCGTTGTCCTGCCAGCGATACGTGGCCATCTCCTCGGTGACCCGCGGACGCATCCGCGATGCGTACGGCATCGACGCTCCGGTGCTGCCCGCGCCCGTCGGGATGACCGGTCGGGAGCAGGCGTCGCCGATCAGCGCGGTGGTGGATTGGCTGGGCCGATCCGATGACGCGTTCTATCTGTGCATTTCGCGACTACTGCCCTACAAGAACGTCGACCAGGTGGTGCGGGCGTTCGGTGAGCTCGATCGTCCCCTGGTCGTCGTCGGCCGGGGACCGGAAGCCGAGCGGATCCGTGGACTGGCACCGCCCAACGTGCTGATGCTCGAAGGGCTTTCGGACAGCGAGATGGTCTGGCTGTACCAGAACTGCCGCGCTGTGGTCGCCGCCAGTTTCGAGGACTACGGGTTGACCCCGATCGAGGCCGGGGTCTGGGGCCGGCCCAGTGTGGTCCTGCGCTGGGGCGGGTTCGTCGACACCGTGATCGACGGTGTCACCGGAGTGTTCTTCGACCGGCCGGAGGCACCCGATATCGCGCGTGCGGTCCGGCGGCTGGAGTCCTCGCGTTTCGACGAGGACACGATCCGCGGCGCAATGGAGCGCTTCAGCGAAGCCCGGTTCATCGCCGGGCTGCGTTCCGAAATACGAGCAACGATAGGGGTGGCGGCATGAGACTCATACCAGGAACCAACGAGCCGAAGAAGTCGGCGCTGATCACCGGCGTCACCGGACAGGATGGGCTGTACCTCTCGGAGCTGTTGCTGGCCAAGGGATACACCGTCTACGGGCTGATCCGCGGCCAGAACAATCCCAAAGAGGCGATGCTGCGCGAGACCGTGCCCGGGGTGCAGGTCATCACCGGCGACCTGCTCGACATGTCGAGTCTGATGCGGGCGTTGACCATCGCCGAACCCGACGAGGTCTACAACCTCGGCGCGGTGTCCTTCGTGGCGTACTCCTGGCGTAACGCCCGCCTGACCACCGATGTCACCGGCGGCGGGGTACTCAACATCCTGGAGGCCATTCGGCTCTACCAGGACATCGCGGGCCGGAAGGTCCGGTTCTACCAGGCGTCGAGCTCGGAGATGTTCGGCAAGGTCCAGCAGGTTCCGCAGACCGAGTCGACGCTGTTGTGGCCGCGCTCGCCGTACGGGGTGGCCAAGGTGTACGGCCACTACATGACGGTCAACTACCGCGAGTCCTACGATATGCACGCCAGCTCGGGCATCCTGTTCAACCACGAGTCACCGCGGCGCGGAGTGGAATTCGTCACCCGCAAGGTGACGCGGGCAGTCGCCCGGATCGCACTGGGCGGCCAGTCCCACGTCACCCTGGGCAACCTCGATGCCCGGCGGGACTGGGGTTTTGCCGGCGACTACGTCGAGGCGATGTACCGGATGCTGCAGCAGGATGTGGCCGACGACTACGTGATTTGCACCGGCCGCACGCATTCCATCCGCGACATGCTCGACATCGCGTTCGCCACCGTGGGCATCGACGACTGGGAACCCTATGTCCAGCTGGACAAGTCGCTGATCCGGCCTGCCGAGGTGGACCTGTTGGTCGGTGATGCCACCAAGGCCCAGAACGTCCTGGGCTGGCAGCCCAGCGTAGGCTTCCGCGAACTCATCGAAATGATGGTGTACTGCGATCTCGACAGCGAGTCGCGCGCCATGCGCGCGGCCGCGTTGTAGCGGTCGCCGATGGCATTCCCACGCCACCCGCGCGGCACCGCTCTGATCACCGGAGTCACCGGACAGGACGGCCAGTACCTCGCCCCGTTGTTGAACACCTTCGGCTTCACGGTGCACGGGACGGTCCGGCCCGGCTCACCGCCCGGCCGAACCCGACCCGGTTCGCCCGTGGTCGAGCACCGCGTGGACCTGGAGAACAGTCACGCGGTGCTGAGGTTGATCAAAACCGTTGACCCGCAGTATGTGTTCCACTTGGCGGGAGTGACGTCGGTGGCCGCTTCCTGGAGCGATCCGGTGGCCACGCTGAACTTCAACGCCACCTCGACGACCGCACTTTTGGACGCGTGCCTGCGCGTGCAGGATGAGCAGGGCAGTCCGATCGTCGTGGTGAACGCCTCCAGTGCGGAAATCTTCTCCGGTGCCGAGGAATCACCTCAGTCCGAAACCACCCCGATCGAGCCCACCTCGCCGTACGGCGCGTCGAAGGCGGCGGGCCACATGATGTGTTCGATCTACCGGTCCCGCGGGCTGGCGGCAGCCAATGCCATCCTGTACAACCACGAATCGCCGCTTCGGCCGCACCATTTCGTGTCCCGCAAGATCACTACGGCCGTGGCCCGGATTGCTTGCGGCCTGCAGGATTCGGTCACGCTGGGTGATCTCGAGACCCGACGGGACTGGGGGTGGGCACCGGACTACGTCGACGCCCTGTGCCGCATCGCCCTTCGCGGTGCCGGGGACGACTTCGTGATCGCCACCGGCACCTCGCACTCGATCGGCGACTTCGTCGCCGCCGCCTTCGCCGAAGCCGGTATCGACGACTGGGAGGCGTTCGTGGAGACCGACGCCACCTTGCGACGGCCGGCCGATCCGGTGGAGATGGTCGGCGACTCCACCCATGCCCAGCGCACGTTGGGCTGGCAACCGTCGGTGGACTTCACCGACATCGTGGCCGCGATGGTGCGCCACGACCTCGACGAGATCGCAACCCCACAACATGCCGTAGGAGGAGAGCTATGACCAGCGAGCCCCTGGTGACCGACGACGACACCCCGCCGCGGTTGCACCCGGTGAAACCGCCACCGATGCAGGACATCTCCTTCGCCCGCAAGCTGTACAACCGGATCGGCCTGCTGGGTTTCAACCTGTTCTTCACCTACTTCCCGTCTCACCATGTGCGGCAGGCCTACCTGCGGCTGTTCGGCGCCACGATCGGCAAGGACTCCTCGATCTTCCGCGGCACCACCATCCTCGACATCGGTAACCTGACGATCGGCGAGGCCTGCTCGATCGGGTTTCGCTGCATGCTCGACGCGCGCGGAGGAATCACGATCGGCGACAACGTGGTTCTGGCCTCCGATGTCCACATCATCGGCGGGTACCACGATCACAACGACCCGTCCTTCGCGCCGATCCTGGAGCCCTGTGTCATCGAGGACTACGTCTGGGTGGCCAGCAGGTCCACGATCCTTTCGGGTGTGACCTTGGGCCGCGGCGCGGTGGTGGGCGGGTGCTCGATGGTGCGCGGTGACGTCGGCCCGCTGGAGGTGGTGGCGGGGGTGCCCGCCAAGGTGCTGAGCACCCGCAACCCGGATGCGCTGCAGTACCGCCCCAAGTACCGGCCGCTGTTCTACTAGATGACCGGCTCGCTGGCCGACACACGGCTCATCTACCTCGGTCCTCGGGACGGGGCCGGCGGCGTCGGGGACTATGCCCAGCAGTTCCTCGACGCCGTGCGCCCGCTGTTCGGGACGGTCGTCGAGTACCGCCACGGCGGACCCGGCGAGGACGGCGTGGCCGACCTGCGGCGGCATCGTCAGGCGGTCACTGCGCTGATCGAAAAGCCCTATCCCGGTCCGACATTGGTGCACGCCGAACTCAGCGGCGGTGCGGTGACACCATTCTGGTCGATTGCCGGGCGCCGCGACGTGGCGGTGAGCGCCACCGTGCATGACCCGCCCCATCTGATCTGGTGGCCCTGGCGGACCCGGTTCATGGCCAACCACCGGCTGATCAACCACGGTGTGCATGTTCCGCTGCAGGCCGTGTCGCGCCGCGTGGAGCGATCGGTGGCCGCCGGGCTGCACCTGTTCGCCTTGACCGACAGCGGAGCCAAGGCGCTGACGGCCGCCTACCCGCAGGCCCGGGTGACACGGGTGCCGCACATCGCACCGGTGCGCCGTGCGGTGACGCCGGCCCCGCAGCGGCCGCTCGCGGTGGGATTCTTCGGATTGGTCTACCGCGGCAAGGGGTTTGAGCTCATCGGCCGAATCCGCGAGCTGCTGAGTGACGACGTCGCGATCCGCGTCGCCGGGCGCGGTACCGAACAGTTGACGCCCACCCCGGGTATCGACATCGTCGGCGGCGTCGAAGGCGCCGAGGAGGACGCGTTCTTTGAGTCGGTCCGTGCCGTCGTCGTGCCCTATGGGCGGCGGACGTTCTACGGCCCGGCCTATCCGTCCTCGGCGGTCGTGACACACGCCATCGGTTACGGCACGCCGGTGATCTGTAGTGACCATGGCGCGCTGGTGGACCTCGACCAGCGGCACGGCGCCGTCGTCGTCCGGGTACCGAGTACCGACACCACCGGCGGGGTCGAGCAGTTCTGCTGGGCCATCGACTATCTCGTCAAGGACTCCGACCGGCTCCATGAGCTTGGCTCCAACGCCATCCTCGAACGTGACCGGCGATCTCCGCAGCGGGTGGCCGAAGCCTACGCCGAGCACTGGTCTGGTCTGGTGCGCGCCCGATGAACGAGGTGTCCGCCCCGGCGCCGCCCGCGGCCAGCAGAATCGGCAAGACGGTGGTGGCCGCGGTGTGGATGTACGGCGGCCGCGGTGTCGGTCTGCTGTGGACCCTGGCGGTGATCAGCCGGCTGGGTATCGCCGATTATGGCCTCTACGCCATGGGATTCGCCCTGGCCGCCATCGTCTGCGCCCCGCTGGACAATCCGTTCAACGTGCGCGCGCTGCGCGAGTCCGAGGAGCGCTTCCTGCGGGAGCGCACCACCCGCGTCGGGCTCGGCCTGCTGCTGATGGCCGCGGGTGTCGCGGTGCTCGATGTGCACTACATCGCGTGGTTCGGACTGGTGGTCGGCGGGGGAGAGCTGATCTTCAACGCCTACAAGAGCCGGGACCTGCGCGACGGACACCCGGATCGGGTCATGCGGCTGGACACCATCCGGCAGGTCAGCAGCATTGCCCTGGCCACCGGATACCTGTTCGCCGTCGGGCATCCGACCCTGCTGGCGGCCAGCCTGCTGTACTGCGTGCCCTACCTGGTGATCGCGGTCCTGGCGGTGTTCACCGTCCGCGGTCACCGGCCCGGCGTGCCCGGGCCGCCACGACTGGTGGCGGCGTTGGTGATCGAGCATCTCGGCAATGCCCTCTACATCCAGGGCGATGTGCTGCTGCTGGGTTTTCTCACCGACTCCCGGGTGGCCGGCCTGTACTCGGTGGCATCCGTGATGGCCTGGGCGGTCGCGGCGTTGGGTCAGTCGTATGTGGCGACGTATCACGAGCCGCTGCGCGAGTCCGGCGGTGACCTGGCGAGTGGGCCTTCGGTGAAGGCCATCCTCACCGTGTCGGCGGTGGCCGCCCTGCTGATCTCGGTGGTCGGTATCGGGCTGCTGCTGTCACCCGCCCCGCGTGAGCTCGGGGTCGCGATGGTGCTGATGTCGGTGTTCTGCGGCATGCGGGCGGCGAACTACGTCTACACCGCCGTCCTCTACATGCAGCACCGGGATCTGCTGCGCGCCTGGGCGGCAGCCGGATTGGTGCCGGTGAAGCTGGCCGGTGTCGCGCTGCTGGCGCCGCTGGGTGCGGTGGGTGCGGCGATCGCCTCGGTCGTGACTGACGCGGTCCTGCTCGGGGTGTATCTGAAGATCCTGTATCGAAGGGGTGGTTGATGACGAGGGTGACCTTCCTGCTGTCGAAGGATCCCGAGACCGAACACGGCGGTGACCTCACACTGTCGCGGCTGGTGATGTCACTGGTCGCGGAATCGTGCTACGTCGACAGCATCTGCCTGTCGACGCACGTGGCTACGGGGTCGGTGCCGATGCCTGCCGGCGTTCCGCTGGTGAAGGTGGCCAAGCCGCCGGTGCGACGGGTGAGCATGGCGCTCGGGTCGGCCCGCACCCGGCGCAGCCTCGTGCACGTCCGATTCGACAGCCCTGCACTGGTCTCGGCCATCGAGAACAGCGATGCCGACGTCTTCTTCGCCGAACACAGCTACATGGCCGAATCATTCTTGCGCTCTGCGCATTCCGGCCACCGGGGCCTGGTTGTCAACACCGTGAACTCCGAGTCTGAGGTATGGCAGGCGACGCGTGGACGGCTGGGGCGATGGGAGACGCCCCGATTGCTGCGTGACGAACTGCGGGTGGCCCGGGCCGCCGACGCCGTCGGGACCTACGACGCGCAGGAAGCGGCGATGTATCGGCAATCCGGGGTGCCATCAGCCCGCTGGATCGAACTCACGCTGCCGCCCGCCCCGCAACTGGATCTCGGCAGCACGGGGCCGCGGCTGGCGTTCATCGGCACTCGCGACTGGCCGCCGAACCAGGAAGCCTTCCTCGAGTCACTGCGCCTGTGGCCACGTATCGCCGACGGTATCCCCGGCGCGGAACTGGTGATCATCGGCGCACGCAAGCCGGGCGCGGTCGACCCGCCCTACCCGCCGGGTGTCCGTGATGTCGGCTTCGTTGACGATCTTCCCGGTCTGCTGGCGACCTGCCGCGCGTTGATCGCGCCGGTGCGGACCGGTGGCGGGGTCCGGGTGAAGGTGCTCGACGCCGCGCGGGCCGGTCTGCCGATCGTCGGGAGCTCGACGGCGGTGGGATCGCTCAAAGACCATCTCCGACTGCCGGTCTACGACACCGACGACGAGTTCGTGCAGGCGTGCCGGCGCTACCTGCTGGATCGCGCCGCCGCGCAGTCTGACGGGGCCGCCCTCTACGAGGTCAACGCCGTGCACTGGGAGCAGCGGCGTCCGCACCGGGCGCTCGCCGACTTGGTGACGGTCGCCCGGCAGGCTAGGACCGGGTCACCACCGCGCCGGCCGCGGGTGTCCAGGTGATCCGGCCGTTCTGGAAATCGACCGCGACACCGCCGCCGGCCAGCGGAACCTCGTCGGTGATCGCCAGTCCCAGTGCCGATGTCCACGCCGACGCGATCCCGCTGCCGACGGCATGAGCTCCCGTTGCCGCGGAGTAGAAGATTCGCACACCGGTGTCGAAATCCTGGTAGCCATTGGCGAAGGCGGCCGTGGGAGCGACGCCGAGGGGTCGCGCCTTGAGTGCCACCGGATTGGGGGAGGACAGATATCCCACCGACGTCTCGAAAACCGTTGCGTTGGCGCGTACCTGAGCCCAGGTCGCCGACGTCGCCTTGAACACCGGGCTGAGCACGGCGCCGTAAGCCGCGTTCGTGACCGCACTGAATCGCTGGTACTCAGCAGTTTTCGGGATTCCGTTCGCGATCTGCCACTGCAGTACCTGCTGGGCGATCTTCGGCGCCCAGTCGGACCGGAAGACGCCGAAGGTGTCCTCCGGGTCGGAACTCCCGGTCGCTTTGTCGCGGGTGGTGTAGATCATCAGCGGCCCGGTGTAGGGCATCTCCTGCCATTTGGTCACGATGTCGTTGATCATCGTGCTCTGGGTGTTCTCGTCGACCGCCGCGGTGGGCTCACCGTACTCGGTGGCCCAGATCTTCTTGGTCGAGTCGCCGTTGGCGACCATCACCGTTCGCATGTCCATCAATTGCTGTACAGGCGAATTGGCGATATCCACCCCCGAGGAGAAAGGCAGGCTGTATTGATACGGATGGAATGACACGGCATCGAAGTAGCCCTTGGCCCCGGCCGCGTACATCTGGGTGAGGAATGACGCCGGATCGGTGGTCGTCGCCGAGGTGATGTCGGCCCCGAGGGCGCCGGCGACCACCAGAAGTGACGATGACACCGACTTGATCGCGGGATAGGCCGCCTTCAGCAGCGCGGTGTATCCGGCGGGATCAGGTCCCGGCGAGTAGAACAGCGACGAGTTCGGCTCGTTCCAGATCTCGTACGCCGAGACCTTGCCCGAGTACCGGGCGGCGGCCTTCTTGGCGAACGCCCCGAAATCGGCTGCCGAGGACGGCTTGCCGATCATTGCGGCCGTGCCAGCGGCTCTGGCCCAGTCCGGTGTGAACGCGATGATGCCGAGGACCGACATCGACCGCGCCACAGCGGCATTGACGACGGTATCGACCTGAGACCAGTTCAGCGTGCCTTTGGTCTGTTCGACGATCGACCACGGGATCACGGTGCGCACGGTCTTGGCACCGGTGGCCACCATGAGGTCCAGGGTGCGACCGATATCAGTGGCCGTCATCGACAGGAACTCGCCGGGTTGGGAGAACCCGATCGTGGTGGGTGCGGGATTGATCACGGCCGCTTCGGCGACGGCGTCGTGGCGGTCGGTTCGGCCCGGCCACAGCACGAGCGCGGCGCCGATGGCCGCGGCAATCAGCACCGCGGTACCCAGTGTTCCGAGCTTGCTGATACGCAAGCCCCTGATCGGTGTCATGGGACTCCCTGCCCTAGTGTGCTGCCGCGGCCACCACGAGGGGCGGCGCCGATGGTTGTTGGCGTGGATCGTCTTTCGTGAGGAACACCAGGAGCACCGAGAACATCATCGTCACCGACGGGATCGTGACGACCGGGAAGTCGAGCTGCAGCGCGACCACGGTGAACCCGATGACGATGCCGGCCAGCGCAGCCTGTGGCGTGTCGCCACGGCGCAGGGTCCGATAGGCGATGATCATGGCGATCAATAGGACGACCAGGAAGATCAGACCGGTGATGATCCCACCGCGATACACCGTGAGCAGCGGCGCATTGGCGACGTAGTTCACCTCGAAGCTCTTGCCGGGATCCTTGAATTCCGGCCTGCCCCAGCCCAGTCCGAACAGCCAGTGGCCGTGCATCACCGAGGTGAAGTTGTCCAGTGCGTCGGCCCGCGCCGAGGAGCCGGCGTCACCGCTGCCGAAGGACGAGAACACTCGCCGCCGGACCTGCGGGGTGGCTGCCGCCGCAAGAACCGCAGCGGCCAGTGCCGCGAAGATGGTTCGCCGCTGCCTGCCGCTCAAGGCGTGGAACAGCACGAGGATGATCAGGCCGCCCAGGATGCTGAACAAGGCTGCGCGACTGAGGGTCAGCGCCACCGACACCACGAAGAGTGTGGCCAATGCCACACGATGCCAGCCGGTGAAGACCACCAGTGCGACGGCCAGTGCCACCAGCAGCCCGATCCCGGCGGTGTTCGGATCGATGTATGTTCCGGCCAGGCGCACCGTGTTTCCGCTGTCGCTGTAGACGAATCGGGTGCTGTTGGACTCGCGGCCGTACCCGATGAAGGACAGATAGCTGATCAAACGACCGTTGGGATCAGCCACGACAATGAGAATGGCGAACAGCGCCGCCACAGCAGAGGCGATGACATAGATGCGGCCGAAGCGGTTCAGATCGGCTGCGGAAAGCCGCAATAGGGCGATCACGAGCAGGGTCGAAACCGTCCATTTCCCGAATTCTGCGATATCCGTGGGTGACTCGAAGGTGGCCGCCACCGATACCGCTGATGCGACGACCAAGAGGATCAGGCCAATCTCCAAGGGCGCCAACGCGTTGTTGTCGTTGCGATGTAGCAACGAAGCTAAGAGAACCGCGATGCCAAGGCCGAACGTGAGCGGTGCGTGCACCCCCGGGAAGTAGCCGAAGGGCAGCGCCGCCAACGCAACGGCCAGTAACCAGTAGAGCCACAGGGGATGTCGGATACCGATGTAGGTGCCCACCACCGCGGCGCTGAGGCCGAGGAGGATGGCCACCGGCAGCGCCCCGCCGATCAGTGCGGCTCCGGACAGCAAACAACAGAGGGCGACGATGACGAGGTCGGAAGTTATTGTCCGGAGCGTAATTTTGTTGCGCTGCACAGGAATATGCTTACATCTCTTCGGCGTGATGCAACAGGGCGAGCACACTTTTGTTGTGCCGAATCGCCTCGGTACGTCTATGGTTATCGGTGGTCGGGCACCAGGTATGGGGAATGGAGATCCGGCTTGGGTATTGGCGACTACCTCAGAATCGTCCGCCGCTATTGGTGGGTCACTGTGGTCGTCACCCTGATGGGTGGCGGTATCGGATATGCCCTTGCGGCGACCAGCGTTCCGATGTACGAGTCCACCGCCCGGTTGTTCGTGAGCACTCAGGGCGGCACGTCGGTCGGCGAGGCCTATCAGAACAACCTGTTCTCGCAGGAACGGGTGGTCTCCTACGCCGGGCTGGCCACCAGCGAACAGGTCGCCGCACGCGCGGCCAACCAGCTCAAGACCGGCATCTCGACGGATCAGCTGCGATCGCGGATTTCGGCGCACCCGGTGGACAAGACCGTGCTGCTCGACATCGCGGTACGCGACAAGGACCCGGCGACGGCACAGATGTACGCCAATGCCGTGTCCGATCAGCTTGTCGAGGTGATCAGTGAGCTGGAAACCTCACGGCGCGGCGGCAGCCCCGCGGCGGGAGCGGTCGTTGTCGATGACGCCACCTACCCGCAGCTGCCGGTCGGCCCCACCGTGCTGGCACAGATCCTGTTGGGCGTGGCCGGCGGTCTGGCGGCCGGCCTGGTCCTGACGATCGTGGTGGGTCTGCTGGACACCAAGCTACGGCGCAGTACAGCCGCCCAGGCCGCCACCGACTCGCTGGTGCTGGCGACCCTGCCCGCTGACCCCGGCCGCGCGACAGTCGACGTCGCCGACATCGACGCCGGGGGACCGTACGCCGATCGGCTGGCCGAGCTGTGCACGAATCTTCAGTTCGCGCGTACCGCTGAGGGTGGCAGGCCCCGCGTGCTCGCGGTCACCAGCGCCAACCGCGGCGAAGGCCGCACCACCGTGGTGATCGATCTGGCCGCCGCCTTGACCGGGTGCGGCCACCGGGTGGTCGTCGTCGACGGCGATCTGACCCATCCGGCCCTGGCCAAGCGCCTGGGGTTGACGGCCGAGCAGCAATCAGCCGCCCGTAGGCGGGGATTGAGCACGGTGCTGGCCGGCCATCACGACGTCTCGAAGGCGCTGATCGCCGACGCGGGTGGCCACCAGTTCGCTCTGGTCCCGGCTGGTCCGGTGCCCAAAGTCAGCAGCCGGTTGTGGCCGGCCGGCGATGCCGGGGAAGTGTTGGCCGCCCTGCGCGAGCAGTTCGACTACGTGCTCATCGACACCCCTCCGCTGTCGCTGGGGACCGAGGGCGCCTTCGTCGCCGGCTCGGGCGACGGGGCGCTCGTGGTTGTGCGACTGGGCCAGACCCGATTGCCCGCCCTGCGTCGCGCCATCGCGACACTGCGTGCCACCCACGCCGAGATCGTCGGCACGGTGGCGACATTCGAGGCCGGTCATCGCCGCGAGATCGCCCGGCACCGTAACCGTCTCAGGGACGCCGACCTCGCCCCGCAGGCCGCCGACACCGTCGAGGTACCCGCCGAGCCGGCGGCCCTGTCCCGAGTGGGTGACCGCGAGCCGTGACATTCGGCCTGCGTCGCAGCGCGATCCTCGTCCTGGTCGCGGCACTGGTCGGTGGCTGCACTCCACCGGGTCCTCCGGTGGCGCTGACACCACCGCCCAGCAGTGAGATCCGCGATCTGACAGCACCGTTCGCCGGTGCCGCCGAACTGCCCCCGCCCGATCTGCGCGATGACGGGCCAGGCTCCCTGGTGAGCGTGAAGCGATTCGGGGCCAATGCCGACCTCGACGAGGTGGACGCCACCGCCTTCCGGGTGGTGTACCGGTCGACATCAGAGACCGGGGAGCCGACTGAGGTCTCCGGCCTGGTCGCCATTCCGCCGGGACCACCGCCCAAAGCGGGGTGGCCGGTGGTGTCGTTCGGACACGGGACCTCGGGCGTGCTCAATCGCTGCGCGCCGACGATGTACGAGAACCTGCTCGGCAACGCGCCGATGATCGCCGCACTGGTGCAGAACGGCTTCCTCGTCGCGATGACCGACTACGAGGGCCTGGGTGTACCCGGCTTCACCCACCCATATCTGGATTCCCGGGTGTTCGGCCAGAACATGATCGACGCGGTACGCGCGGCCCGCCGCATCGATCCGCGGGCCGGCCGGCGGTGGGCCGCCTACGGGGTGTCACTGGGCGGCATGGCGGCGTGGGCGGCAGCCGACCAAGCAGGCCGTTACGGAGCCGGACTCTCCCTGGTGGGGACTGCCGCGCTGGTTCCGGTGGCGGATATGACGTTGCTTGCCGACGCCGCTGCCAACGGCTCGCTGACCCGCGAGCAGATGCCCCTACTGGCCTTCGCCCTGCAGGGAATGGCATGGTCGCACCCGGATTTCGACCTCGCCGACTACGTGTCGGGATACACCAGGGCGCACTGGGACGAGCTGCTCGACTGCACACCCACCGATCCGGGCCGCTACGCCAGCGTGGTCAACGGTATGCAAGCCACCGATCTACGGCCGGCGACCAGGGAGGCCACCGCGCGGCTGCGGGAGTTGTTGCGCCAGATGGCCTTACCGCAGCACCCGGCGACCGGACCGCTGCTGGTGCAGTTCGGCACCATGGATCCGCTCGTCAACGACGACTGGACCAAGACGGCGATCCGCAATGCCTGCGCGCAGGGCGACGTGGTGGATTTCGAGGAACGGATCGGTGAGGGGCACGCCGATCTGGACTCGAGCCGGTCGCTGCCGTGGGTCAAGGCCAGGTTCGACGGTCAGCGTCCGTTCAACGGGTGTGCGGGGCAACGATGATCGAACCTTCGGCGCCCCGGCTGCGCGACTACCTGACGATTCTGCGCGAGTCCTGGATGGTGCTCGTCGTGGCCACGATTCTGGCCGGAGCCGTCGGCTGGGGGGTGGCACAGACCCGGCAGCCGACCTACACCGGCCACGTCGCGGTGTTCGCCGCCGTGCCCGGCGCCGCCGAGCCCCGTAGTGCCTTCAGCGGGAGCCGTGATGCGCTGGCCCGCATGCAAGGCTATGCGGCACTTGCTGTTTCGCGGCAGGTGCTGGCCCGCGCGATCGCCGAGCGGGATCTGACCACCACGCCCAGCCTGCTGGCCGAACGTGTCAACGCCCAGGTGAACCCCGGATCGGTGGTTCTCGACGTGCGGGTCAGCGATCCGGACCCGCGGCAGGCCGCCACAACCGCGGACGCGATCGGGCGCAGCCTGGTGGCTGTGGCCGGTGAACTGGAATGGTCCGGCCAGGGGCCGACCGGTGCCCTGATCCCGCTGGGCAGCGCCGCAGTCGTCGAGGTCACACCGGCCGTCGGCCGCTACATCCTGCTGGGCGCGGTTCTCGGCGCCGTGCTGAGCTCGGTGCTGGTGCTCACCAGAGGAATCCGCAGTGCCACCGTGCTGACCGTGGGTCAGCTCGATCATGTGGTGCTCGACGCGATCGGAGAGGGTGCCCGATGAACCCGAAGACGTGGTGGCACACACCGATCTGGGTGGCCGCGATGCTCGCGATGGTGTCCTGCTCGGCGCTGCAGCACCCCCCGGCCCCGGCCCGTCCGGAGGTCGGTGCCATGGCCCTTCCCGGTGACTTCTCCGGTTCCGGACCCGGGACGCTGACGTCGGCCGTGACGATCCCGACCATCGACCGCCGGATCACCGCCGTATCGTCGACGGCCGCGCGCATCACCTACCGCTCGGAGTCCGGGATCGACGGCAGCAGCCAGTTGGTCTCGGGCACGGTCTTCGTGCCGCGCGGCACCCCGCCCGACGGTGGGTGGCCGGTCGTGGCTTTCGGCCACGGGTCCACCGGCGTGCAAAAGGATTGCGCACCGTCCCAGTCGCCAACCCTGCTCGGCACGTCCGAGGTGGTGGTGCCCCTGCTCAAAGGCGGCTATGTGGTCACGGTGTCGGATTTCCAGGGTCTCGGCCTCGACGGCACCTACCACCCGTACCTCGACGCCGGAACCGAGGGCCGCAACCTGATCGATTCGGTGCGTGCCGCACGCAAACTGGTCCCCGGAACATCGAACCGCTGGGTGGCCTTCGGCGGATCGCAGGGGGGCCAGGCCGCCTGGGCCGCGAACGAATTGGCCGCGAGCTACGGGTCGGGACTGGATCTGCTCGGGTCGGTCAGCCTGGTACCCGCCAGCGATCTGACCGGCTTGGCGGATGCGGCCGCGGCCGGCACGCTGACCGCCGACCAGGGACCGCTGCTGCAGTGGATTCTCTACGCGCTGGCCCAGGAGAATCCGCAACTCAACCTTGACGACTACCGCCGCGGCGTTGTCGCGCAGAACTGGGCGGTGCTGTCGTCCTGCTCGCCCGACACCGCCAGCCAGCGTGCCGAAGTCGCCCAGCGCATCACCGCCGACGACCTGCGGCCCTCGAGTCCGGCCGCCACCGACGCGCTGCGCGGCTATCTGGCAAAGATGAGCGTGCCGCAACAGCGCTCCACCGCGCCGATGCTCGTGATCTACGGCGGCCGTGACGAACTCATCTCACCGGCCTGGACCAAACAGGCACTCGACAAAACCTGCTCGATGGGCAGCACCGTGGAGTACTACCTGCAGCCCGACAAGGGGCACGGTGACATCGACGCGGCGGTGGCGTTCGACTGGATCCGCCAGCGGTTCGACGGCGACCCACCGCTGAACGCGTGCCCGCCACGCGCCGAGGAGCCGCAAGGACAGGACCGCCAATGACACTGCAGGACAAACTGATCGGTGCCCAAGCTCCACCTGTCGTGCCGCCGGTGGCACCGGCGCGGGCCCGGATCATGGGTCTGGACGGCCCGCGCGGTGTGGCCTGCGCGGCGGTGCTGGTGCTGCACGTCAACGCCCACTACTCGCCGCAGGTGATGGACGCCTTCAAGTTGCAGCTGCTCGGGCAGGCGCTGGTGTTCTTCTTCGCGCTCAGCGGCTTTCTGCTGTACCTGCCGTTCGTTCGCGCCATCCTGGCTGACCCCGGGACAGTGCGGGCACCCGACGCCCGGGTCTTCGGCGTGCACCGGGTGCTGCGGGTGTTCCCCGCCTACCTGACCATCTTCCTGATCACCAGCCTGGTGTTCGGGGCCGTCTACCTGGAGAACGTCGCGATCCAACCGCCCGGAACCGATTCCGGTACCGGGCGGATGACCGATCCGGTTGCCCTGCTTGCGAATCTGACTCTGCTGCAGAGCTATCTGCCGCAGTACTTCCAGACCGGGATCAACCCCTCCTGGTCGCTGTCGCTGGAGTTGGTGTTCTATCTCTGCCTGCCGATCTTTGGCGCCATCGCCCTGGCGCTGCGCCGACGGACCCGGCTGGCACCGCTCGCCGTGGCACTACTGGCGCCACTGACTCTGGTGGCGATCGGTGCGGTCGGCAAGGCGCTGGCGCCGCTGGTGCAGCAGCGGGTCGGCGTGTACGACCCGAATCTTGCGGAGTGGGGACCGAATTGGCTTGCGGTGTACAACCGCAGCTTCGTCTCGCTGGCTGACAACTTCGCCTTCGGGATGATCGCCGCCGTGCTATTCGCCGCGATCGCCTCGGGACTTCTCAGCGGGCATGTCGTGCGCCGGCTGCGGTGGTACTGCGTGCCCCTGCTGCTGACGGCGGCTGCCGCCAGCCTGCTGCTCATCGCCGTGCACTCGCACGTGTCGAGCACGGCGGTGGCACTGCTGTCCGGGCTGATGATCCTGTTCATCGTGGTACCGCTGGCCCGTGGTGAGCAGTCCCGCTTCGCCAGCGCACTGGACTGGGCTCCGCTGCGCTATGTCGGCGAGATCTCATTGTCGGTGTACCTCTGGCACTTTCCGGTGTTGCTGATGCTGGGCAGGTGGGGGCTGATGGCCGGTGACACCGTGCCGGGCATGCTGCGCAACGTCGCTGCGGTGCTGACGGTCAGCCTGGCACTGGCCGCGCTGACCCACCGCTTCGTGGAGAAGCCGGCGATGGCCGTGGCGAAGCGATACCGGCGATGAGGTGGACACGCCCGGTGGTGATCCTCGGTGCCCTGGTGGCCTCGCTGGTGCTCACGGCCGCCGGTGTGGTGGCCTACCGCACCGGTGCGCTCTGGATGCGGGGAGCCGGCGCAGGTGCGCCGGTCCCGGTGAGTTCGGCGACCCTCGGCGGGTCCGGCCCGGGCAGTCTGGTCAGTGCGATGACGATGCCGACCCTCACCGGCGCCCTCACCTCGCTGGGGGTGCACTCTGCGCGGGTGGTGTACCGCTCGACCGACGGTGACAGCGGCGACCCCACGGTCGTGTCGGGGACGGTGTTCGTTCCGAAAGGCACAGCACCCCAGGGGGGTTGGCCGGTGCTGGCGTTCGGGCACGGGACCACCGGGATTCAGGAACCCTGCGCGCCGTCGCTGTCGGACAATCTGCTCGGCCAGGCTCCGGTGGTGGCGGGATGGATCAAACTCGGCTTCGCGGTTGCGTTCGCCGACTATCAGGGCCTGGGTTCCCCCGGTCACCACCCGTACCTGGATGCCCGGACGGCGGGCCGCAACATCATCGACGCGGTCCGGGCTCTGCGCGCGACCTTCCCGGATGTCTCGAGTCATTTCGGCGCCTTCGGTGGCTCGCAGGGCGGCGGTGCGGTGTGGGCGGCCGACGAGCAGGTCGCCGAGTACGCACCGGAACTGACGCTGGTGGGTGCGGTGGCCTTATCGCCTGCTGCGGACATGGTCGGCCTGGTGGAGAAGGCGCAGCGCGGCACACTCACCACCGACCAGCGTCCGCTCCTGCAGTGGGTGCTGGCCTCGTTGGGCAGGCTGCATCCGCAGCTGAACCTCGACGACTTCCGCCACGGCGTGGCCGCGGCGAACTGGGATGCGCTGTCGGCCTGCGCGGGTGCACTGGTGCACACCAGGGCCGAGGTCGCCCCCGATATCGGTCCTTTCGACTTCGCGCCGAGTAGTCCGCGCGCCGCCGCGGTGCTCACCGGCCTGCTGCGCGAGTGGGCGCTGCCGCAGCGCCCGTTGGCGGCCCCGTTGTCGGTGGTGTACGGAACCGCGGACACCTATATCGATCCGGAGTGGACCACCCGCGCGATCGCGCAGGCGTGCGACCGGGGTGGCATGGTCGTGTGGCGTTTGGAGGACGGGAAAGGTCATGCCGATATTGACGCAGCCGATCAGATCTCCTGGCTCGTCGACCGTTTCCACGACAAGCCCGCGGCAAACGGGTGCGTCAATTAAGCCGCAACTCCCAATTCTGGGAATGCATTCCGAAATTTGTTGTGCACAAACCTGGGTGAATGCTGGGGATAGTTCACGACACAGTTTTTATCGTGCACTCCGCAAATAAGTGTGCGAAAGTATTCATTGCAACAATCGTCGCAAATTGGCGTGTGCTGGTCGGGGAGATCGGACAGGCGTCGCATGTCGATAGAGTCGACTCTCTTAGGAAAAGCCACGGCCAGGGTGTCGTGGCGGCAGGGGTATGTGTCCCGGTTGCGCAAAGTGGACGCGGTGGCCGTGATCACCGCGGTCTGTGCGGCGCAATGGCTGCGCTTCGATGTGGCGGCGGGGTGGGGAGATTCGTTCCAGTCGATCGATTACACGGTGGTGTCGGTGGCGCTGGTCGTTGCCTGGCTGGCGGCATTGTCGATCTACCGCAGCCGGTCGCCGCGGATCATCGGCGAAGGGGCAGAGGAGTATCGGCTGGTGCTGTCAGCGACGCTGGCGCTGTTCGGCGGCATTGCGATCGTGGCGATGCTGCTCAAACTGGACATCGCGCGCGGCTATCTCGCGATTGCACTGCCGCTGGGACTGACGTTCCTGCTGACCGGGCGCTGGGTGGTCCGGCGGTCGATCGCCAGGGGCAGAAAGAAATTCGGCCGCTATGCCACGCCGGTGGTGGCGATGGGACAGCTCGGTGCGGTGTGTGAGCTCGCCGAGTCGATGGCGCGGCAATCGGAATCGGGATACGTGGTGGTCGGCGTCTGTGTCCCCGAGGCCGCAGCCACCGACGCCGTCGATATCGAGTCGGTGGGGGTGGTGCCGGTGTACGCCGGTGGCGAACTCGTGCGGGCCGTCCAGGAGACCGGTGCCGACGCGGTGGCGGTGACCGCCACGGAGCGGTTGGGCGCCAGGGGAATCCGGGATCTTTCCTGGCAGCTGGAGAAGCATGATATCGACCTGTTGGTGTCACCCGGCATGGTCGATGTGGCCAGCCCCCGATTGCTGATGCGGCCGGTCGGCGGGCTGCTGCTGATCCACGTGGAAAAGCCGCGGTACAACGGCGCGAAAGGATTCGAGAAGCGATTGTTCGACATCGCGTTCTCGGTCGCGGTGTTGGTGTTGTCCTTGCCGCTGACGCTGCTGGTGGCGTTGCTCATCAAGGCCACCAGTTCGGGTCCGGTGTTCTACCTGTCCGAGCGAATTGGTCTGGATGGCAAACCTTTCCGGATGATCAAATTCCGGACCATGGTCAACGGCGCCGACCAGATGCTGGCTGAGCTCAGTGCACTGAACGAGAGTGACGGTGGCGTGCTGTTCAAGATCCGGCGTGACCCTCGGGTGACGCCGGTCGGCCGCGTGCTGCGCCGCTACAGCATCGACGAGATTCCGCAGTTCCTCAATGTGTTGCGCCGCGATATGAGCGTCGTGGGACCGCGTCCGCCGCTGCCCAGCGAGGTCGCCAGCTATGACGCCGAAGTGCGGCGCCGGCTTCTGGTGAGGCCCGGCATCACCGGTCTGTGGCAGGTCAGCGGTCGCTCCGATCTGCCGTGGGAAGTCTCGGTGCGTCTCGACATCAGCTATGTCGAAAACTGGTCGCTGATGGCCGATCTCATGATCGTCGTCAAGACGGTGCGCGCCATGCTGCGCGCCACCGGGGCGTATTGACCTCGGGACAGCAGAAGGCCGGCTGGGGCGGCGTGAAGGAGAAACGCGCCGCCGCAGCCGGCCGGTCTGCGGGTGCCGGGCCTAGTTGGCCGGCGGCAGCAGCACCGAGTCGATCAGGTACACCGTGGCGTTGGCGGTCTTGACACCGCCGCAGACCACGTTGGCACCGTTGACCGTGAGGTGGTTGCCCGAACCGGCGACCGTGAGATCCGCACCCTGAACCGTCTTGTGGGTGCCCACCACCGCCGACGGTGCGGCCTGACCCGGGACCACGTGGTAGGTCAGGATCGAGGTCAGCAGATCCGAGTTGGTCTTCAGCGTTTCGACAGTAGCCGGGTCGAGCTTGGCGAACGCCTCATCGGTCGGGGCGAACACCGTGAACTGACCACCGTTGAGGGTGTCCACCAGGTTTACGTTCGGGTTGAGCTTGCCGGACACCGCTGCGGTCAGGGTGGTCAGCAGCGGATTGTTCGACGCCGCAACGGCAACCGGTGAGACCGCCATTCCGGCGACCGAGCCCGGGCCGGTCGGGACCTGCTGCGCGTAGGCGGCGCAGCCGGGGCCGACCAGGTTGGCACCCGGATCGTCAGCCAGGGCGGCGGGAGCCAGGGCCACCGAGAGACCCATCACGGCGGCCGCCGTCACACCCGCCAGGGAGGCGGTCTTCTTGTACACCTTCATCGATGTTTCCTTTCGTGTTGCGTTGCGCTGGAAGAGGTTCAGCGCTGATGGGGGAGCCGGCGCGGGATCGCCGACATTGCCGGGGAACGGCGATCCCGCAGCCGGCTCATGTAGGGAGTTACTGGGCGGGCGGGGTGAGCACCGTGTCGATCAGGTAGACGGTTGCGTTGGCCGTCTGGACACCGCCGCAGACGACGTTGGCATCGTTGACCTTCAGGTTCTCGCCGGAGCCGGTCACGGTGACCGTCGCGCCCTGCACGGTCTTGTGCTCACCGACCACCTGAGCGGGGCTGGCCTGAGCCGGGACCACGTGGTAGGTCAGGATCGAGGTCAGCAGATCGGAGTCGGTCTTCAGCTTCTCGACGGTCGCCGGGTCGAGCTTGGCGAACGCGTCATCGGTCGGAGCGAACACGGTGAACTGACCGCTGTCGAGGGTCTGCACCAGGTTGACGTTCGGGTTCAGCTTGCCCGACAGCGCCGAGGTCAGGGTCTTGAGCAACGGGTTGTTGCTCGCTGCCACCGTCACCGGGTCCTTGGCCATGCCGGCCACCGAACCGGGTCCGGTCGGAACCTGCTCGGCGTAGCTGGCGCAGCCCGGTCCGACCAGCGTGCCCGCCGGAGCGGCCGCGGCCGAGGTGGTGGTCGTGGTCGAGGTGGTGGCCGCCTCGGTGCTGGTCGATTCCGCTGTGGTGGTGCTGCTCGATGAGCAGCCCGCGAAGAGTACGGCGGCTGCGGTCAGCCCGGCTGCGGTCAGTGCGGTGCGGTGAAATCCCATGAGTGACTCCCTTGTCGTATCTGGTTCCGGCGGA
The DNA here is from genome assembly GCF_001494595.1 of Mycobacterium sp. M26. Taxonomy (GTDB): domain Bacteria; phylum Actinomycetota; class Actinomycetes; order Mycobacteriales; family Mycobacteriaceae; genus Mycobacterium. The sequence continues at coordinate 3,092,428 of NZ_LN929908.1, read as the reverse complement.
CCGACCACGTCTTGATCGGCTTTACGCAAGGGATTCGGTGTGCACTGCATCACGGACGGGTCACGGATGGCTGGGTCACAAACGCGTCATAACTCCTGGACCCGGGGGTGGCTTAGTGCCGCAACAGGGCCGGCAGCCGCATCCGGCTGCGCACCAGCAGCACCACCTGGGCGATCCCGATGCCGACCAGAACCGAGGCGAGCACCCCGGCCAGTGGGCTGGTGAACAACGGGTACACCTGGAAATGGGTGAGGTAGATGTACAGCGATGCCTCGGCGACGATCCCGGCCACCGTCGTCAATGCGGTGGGTACCGGCAGTGCCGGCACCCACACCAGCAGCAGCAGTCCGGCGGCCACCAGCAGTTCACGGTGGCCATTGCCGAAGTACCCCGCGACGGACACCGCGATGACCGCACTGACCGCCACCCGCTGCACGGTTGTGGAGGACTTCGCCGCGGCCCACCCGGCGGCGAAGAACCAGAACGCGAGCACGGTGAACCAGGCGTCGCGCCCCAGCCCCAGACCGGGCAGGTCGTAGCGCAGTGCCAGTCCCAGCGCCAGGAACGCCGCAGCGAAGCCGAACGGGTACCGGCGCTCCCATCGGTCGCTGATGGGAAGCCAGCACACCGCCGTCAGCGCGACCAGCGTCCACACCAGAACCTCGACGAACCACAGCCGTCCGGCGGTCATGCTGTCCTCGGGCCCCAGAACCTTCTGCAGCAGAAGCAGGTTGGTCGCCGCATAGTCGTTGGTGATCAGCAGAGCGATCGCCACCCAGATGATCGACGGAACAGCGATCCAGGCGATCGTGCTGACCAGGTGGCGGACCCGGCGTCGGCGGGGCGGGGCGGCCAGGCAGAACCGGGCGAAGTTGTAACCGGCGACACCGAGCAGGATGTGGGCTCCACCCCACAGTTCGAAGAGCCCCGCATGCGAGCCGACGATGAGCACGATCGCTACCGCGCGCAGGGCCACGCTGGTTTCCAGGGCGGCGGCCCAGCGTGAGCCGGTCGCCGGTTCCAGACCCTCCAACTCGGCGATGGACCGGTCCTGCCAGTTCGGTGGCAGCCGGCCCAGCAGGCGCTCCAACTGGATGGACACCGCCACATAGGACAGGGAGTTACCGCCCAGGCTCACGAAGCTGCTCTGCGGTGTCACCGTGTCGGCGTCGAGTTGAAGGACGTCGGCGAACAGCAGGCGCAGGTCGGTGGCAGGGTCGGGCTCGGGATCGCGGGCCAGGTCGCGCAGCGCCGGATAGTCCGGCTTGCCGGACGGCAGCACCGGCAGCTCGGTCATCGGCATCGCCCGCACGGCGGCCACCGGCAGACCGGCCGCGGTTGCGGTGCGGCGTTGCAGGTCGGCTGCGTCGACCGGGCCGGCTGCCGCCACCACCAGGCGGCCGTCGGCCTCCGTGCACATCGTCGCGACACCGGGCGCGTGCACCGCGGATTCGAGCCGCTGCAGGTCGATACGCAGCCCGTAGAGCTTGACGAACCTGCTGAGCCGGCCCACGACCTGATAGATGCCGTCCCCGAGATGGCGGGCCACGTCCCCGGTGTGCAGCGCGTCGAGTGCCGGTCCGGCCGCCAGGTCGGCCGGGCTGTGCGCGTAGCCCATCATCACGTTGGGGCCGTGGTAGACCAGTTCGCCGACGTCCGGCTCGGCCCAGCCTGCCAGCGGCGCCAGCGTGAACGAGCCGCCCGGGATGGGGCGGCCGATCGCCTCCGGGTGCGTGTCGGCCAGGGTGGGCGGCAGATACGCCATCCGCGCGGTGGCTTCGGTGGCCCCGTACATCACGACGAAGTCGAAACCCTTGAGCTGACCCAGTTGCGCGTAGCGGCGCACCGAGTCCGGATGCATCCGGCCGCCCGCCTGGGTGAGGTAGCGCAGGTGCGGAAGGTCCATCGTGTCGAAGCCGACCCGGTCGAGCAGGTCGAAGGTGTACGGGACGCCGGCGAAGCTGGTCGCGCGGTGGTGCCGGATCAGGGTCCAGAAGTCGTCGTCGGTGACGGACTGCTCGGTGAGGATCAGGGCCGCGCCCTGTCGCAGATGGCTGTGGATCACCGACAGCCCGTAGCAGTACGACATCGGCAATGTGGTTGCGGCGCGGTCGTTCTCGGTGATGTCCAGGTACTCGGCGATGGCCTCGGCATTGGAGACCAGGTTGCTCGCGGACAGCCGCACCAGCTTCGGGGAGCCGGTACTGCCCGAGGTGCTCAGCAGCAGGGCGAGGTCGGGGTGCAGCCGGTGGCGGCTGTGGCGGCGGCGGTGCCGGATCGCCGCGGTCGCGTCGATGACGATGTCGGGGTTGTAGGTGTCGACGAGTTCGCGGTGCGTGCCGCCGGGTGAGACCGGAAGTGCGACATGGCCGCCCGCCAGGGTGGCGAGGTAGGCGACCAGCGCGGGAATGGTGTTGCTGACTTCCAGCATGACGAGTTTGCGTTCGACGCCCAGGGCGGCGGTGACGGCGGCGGTGCGCTGTGCCAGTTCGGTGTAGGTGAGGGTTTCGTCGGCGGTGGCGACGGCGAGACGATCGGCGAAGCCGGCCATCAGGTCGATGAGATCACGCACCGCTGCCTTTCAAGATCACTGGTCGTCCCACGATATCGATGCTGACCTTGGCGTGCAGGTCGGGACATCCGAAGCTGTGCTGGCGCACGGTCAGGAGCTCGCTGCCGGCACTGGGCTCGATGGTGAGAAGCACGTCCGGGCCCAGGAACTCGGTGTCCACGACAGTGCCGACGGCATCGGCCATCGCATCGGACAACTCGGTGGCGTACAGCTGCTCGGGGCGCAGCATGATCGTCACCGGGCCGTCCGGATGTCCTTCGGCGCCAAGGCGTCCCAGGGCACACTCGACGACGCCGTCGCGCACGGTGCCGGGCAGGAACACCGTGTCGCCGAGGAACTCGGCGGTGAACCGGTCGGCCGGGTTCAGGTACAGCTCGCGCGGTGACCCCACCTGGGTGAAGCGGCCACCGCGCAGCACGGCCACCTGATCGGCGACCGACAAGGCCTCCTCCTGGTCGTGGGTCACCAGCAGGGTGGTCACGCCGGCCTCGGACAGGGTGTGCGCCACGGCTTTCCGGGTGGCCGCCCGCAGTCCGGTGTCCAGTGAGCTGAACGGCTCGTCGAGCAGCATGACGGCCGGCCGGCGGGCCAGCGCCCGGGCCAGTGCCACCCGCTGCTGCTGACCGCCGGACAGTTCGCTGGGCCGCCGCGCCAGCAGGTGCTCGTCCAGCGACACCATCGCCAGCAGGTGGGTCACCTGATCGCGGACCGCCGGCGTGCGCAGCCCGCCCTTGAGTCCGTAGGCGATGTTCTGGCCCACGGTCAGATGCGGGAACAGGGCGCCGTCCTGGGCGACGTAACCGACCGAGCGCTGGTGTGGCGGAACGCAACCCCGCGGTCCGGCCACCTCGCGCCCGGCGATCGAGACCGTGCCCGCGTCGGGTGTCTCGAACCCGGCGATGATCCGCAGCAGCGTGGTCTTCCCGCAACCGGACGGGCCGACGACCGCGGTGATGCTGCCCTCGGCGATGTCCAGATCCAGGTCGGTCAGCACCGGGTGATCGAAAGCCTTTGTCAGCGAACGTATCTGGAGCTGGCTCATAGTGCGGCCACTTTCGCCGACTGCCGGACCAGCAGCATGGTGACCGGCAGGGCCAGCAGCACCATCAGCGCGGCGTAGGGGGCGGCCGCGGCGTAGTCGAGTTCACTGGCCAGCGACCAGAACCGCATCGACAGCGTGCGGGTCCCGGTCGGCGCCAGCAGCAGGGTCGCGGTCAATTCGGTGGCCACCGCCACGAACACCATGGCCGCACCGGAGGCCGCGGCGGGCGCAGTGAGCCGCGCGGTGACGCGGGTGAAGGTGAGTGCCGGTGAGGTGCCCAGCGTCGAGGACGCCTCCTCCAGGCCGACCGGCACCTGCGCCAGCCCGGCCCGCACGCTCACCAGCGCGCGCGGGATGAACATCAGCACGTAGGCGCACAACAGCAGCAGAACCGTCTGGTAGAGCGGGGGAGTGAGGCGGATGGCGACGGTGACCAACGCCAGCGCGGTGACGATGCCGGGCAGGGAACTGGTGATGAAGTTGGCGCCCTCGACGAAGCGGGCCAGCGGGCCGCGGGTGCGCACGGCGACCCACGCGACCGGATACGCCAGCGCGGTGGCGGCCAGCGCACCCGCGGTCGCCAGACCGAGAGTCTGACCCAGCGCCGTTCCGATGTCGGCGGCATCCCACACCGCGGCGCCACCGATTCGCAGCCAGCGCAGGATCGTCCAGGCGGGCACCCCGACCGAGAGTGCGGCCACCGCGATGAGGAACGCCGTGGCTACCGGCCGCATAGTCTCGAGCCGCACCGGTGCGACCGGGCGCGGCGATCCCGAACCGACGCGGGCGAATTGGGCCCGACCGCGGGCGGCGGCTTCGCCGACCAGCAGCACGAGGCACAGCAGCACTAGCACGCCGGCGAGCATCGAACCCGCGGCACCGTCGAACGTCGCCTGGAACTGTTCGAAGATCGCCGTGGTGAACGTGGTGAACCGCAGCATCGCGAACGCGCCGTACTCGGCGAGCAGGTGCACGCTGATCAGCAGTCCGCCGCCGAGGATCGCCAACCGCAACTGCGGCACGATCACCCGGAGGAACACCGCAGCCGACCCCGATCCCAGCGACCGGGCCGATTCCTCCAGCGCCGGATCGAGCCGCTTGAGCGTCGCGGCCGCGGGCAGGTAGACGAACGGGAAGTACGACAGCGTGGTCACCAGGACCGCACCGGTGAAGCCGTGCAACCCCGGTGCCACACCCACCCAGGCGTAGGAGTTGACGAACGCCGGAATTGCCAACGGCGCCACCAGAAGCGGGCGCCACAACGCGCGGCCCGCCACGTCCGTGCGTTCCACCAGCCAGGCCGCGCCGACCCCGATCACCACGCACAACGGCACCGTGACCACGACCAAACCGACTGTGTTGAACAGCAATTCGGCGACCCGGGGTCGCAGGATCAGTTCGGCCGCCCGCGCCGGTCCGGTGCTGACGAACGCCCACGCCACGTACCCCAGGGGAATGAACGTCACCACCACCAGGCCCGCGACGACCGCGGCGATCAGCGGTCCGGGCCGGCGTCGGCCTCCGGATCGATCGACCGCCTGGGTCGGTGGGGCGTGTACGACGGTCACCTACAACAGGCCCGCCTGCGTCATCAGGTCCGACACCTGCTGGGGCTGCAGCGCCGACGGGTCCACCCGGGGCGGGTCGAGCTGGTCGAGCGGTTTGAGTGCGGGGTTGGCGGGCACGCCGCTGGCCACCGGATACTCCATCGACGTCCCGTTCTCCAGAATCTGCTGGCCGGCCTTGCTGGTGACGAATTCCAGGAAGCGCTGGGCCTTGTCCTGCTTCTTGCTGGATTTCAGCACGCCGGCGCCGGACAGGCTGAGGAATGCCCCGGGATCCTGGTTGCCGAAGTAGTGCAGCGCGGTGTTGCCGCTCATCTCCTTGGTCTTGGCCTGATCGCGATACCAGTAGTAGTGGTAGATGATCCCGCCGGCGACCTCGCCGCTGTTGACCGCGCGCAGGGTGGCGATGTTGTCGGAGTACAGCACCGCGTTGGTCTTCATGCCGGTCAGCCACTGGGAGGTGACCGCAGGCCCCTTCAGCTCGAGCAGCGCGGCGACGATGGCCTGGAAGTCGGCTTTCGGCGGCGGCGCGCCCCAGCGGCCCTTCCACTCCGGCTTCTCCAGATCCAGCAGCGATTTCGGCAGCTGGTCGGCGGGCAGCTTGGACGGGTTGTAGACGAATACCGTGCTGCGCGCGGCCACCCCGGTCCAGGCATTGCTGGCCGGCCGGAACTGGGCAGGCACGTTGGCGATCACCGCGGCGTCCACCGGCGCGAACAGACCGGCCCGTTCGACGGCGGCCATCGCCGGGGAGTTCTCGGTGAGGAAGACGTCGGCGGGGGAGTTGGTGCCCTCGGCGATCAGCTGGTTGCCGAGTTCGGTGTCACCGCCCTGACGGTAAGTCACCTTGATCCCGGTTTCCTTGGTGAACGCCTCGATCCATTCCTTGGTCAGCGACTCGTGCTGGGCGTTGTAGACGAGTAGCTCGTCACCGCCGCCGGAGGAGGAGCAGGCCGTACCCGCCGCGGCCAGCACCGCACTGACCACCAGCGCTGCGGCCACCCGCACGGAGTTCCAGCACCGGCGCATCCTCGCCCCTTCCTACGGTCCATAAGGATTGGCTAACCATATAACCACCCGCTCCGGAAGCCCAGGCGCCCGCCCCACCGGCCAGGATGCCCGCGAGCAGACACAAAATCGCATCAATACGCCCCCAACCGTGCGAGTTCGCGTCTGCTCGCGAGGGGAACCGGGGCGGCAGACGGCACAGTGGGACATCGCCGCCGGAGGCGGCACAATGGGACGGTGAACTCCGCAGACCGCCTCCGGGTCCTGATCCTGGGCAGCACCGGTTCGATCGGCACCCAGGCGCTGGAGGTCATCGCCGAGAACCCGGATCGCTTCGAGGTGGTGGGCCTGGCCGCCGGCGGCGGTAACCCCGACCTGCTGGCCCGCCAGCGTGCCGAGACCCAGGTGGCCAATATCGCTGTCGCCAACCCCGAGGCCGCCGAGAAAGTCGGCGACGTGCCCTACAGCGGGCCCGACGCCGTCACCCGCTTGGTGCAGGACACCGAGGCCGACGTCGTCCTCAACGCCCTGGTGGGCGCACTGGGCCTGGAGCCGACGCTGGCCGCGCTGCACAGCGGCGCACGCCTGGCGCTGGCCAACAAGGAGTCGCTGGTCGCCGGTGGCCCGCTGGTGTTGCGCGCCGCAGCGCCCGGCCAGATCGTGCCGGTGGACTCCGAGCACTCCGCGTTGGCCCAGTGCCTGCGCTCCGGACGTCCCGAGGAGGTGGCCCGGCTGGTGCTGACCGCCTCGGGCGGGCCGTTCCGCGGCTGGGCCGCCGCCGACCTGGAGTCCGTCACACCCGAGCAGGCCGGGGCACATCCCACCTGGAACATGGGCCCGATGAACACGCTGAACTCTGCATCGCTGGTCAACAAGGGCCTGGAACTGATCGAGACGCACCTGTTGTTCGGCATCCCCTACGACCGCATCGACGTGGTGGTCCACCCGCAGTCGATCGTGCACTCGATGGTGACGTTCACCGACGGCTCCACCATCGCCCAGGCCAGCCCGCCGGATATGAAGTTGCCGATCTCGCTGGCGCTGGGCTGGCCCGACCGGGTTGCCGGGGCCGCCGCGGCCTGCGACTTCAGCACCGCCTCCACCTGGGAGTTCGAACCCCTGGATGCCGCCGTGTTCCCGGCCGTCGACCTGGCCCGGCATGCCGGGCAGACCGGTGGCTGCATGACGGCGGTCTACAACGCCGCCAACGAAGAGGCCGCCGAGGCCTTCCTGAACGGCCAGATCGGGTTCCCGGCGATTGTGCGAACAATCGCTGACGTCCTGCACGCCGCCGACCAGTGGGCTGCCGAACCGGCTACCGTGGAAGAAGTACTGGACGCGCAGCAGTGGGCCCGGCAACGCGCCCGTGCCGCCGTCACACAGGAGGTCGCGTCAATCCGATGATGTTCGCTCTCGGCATCGTGCTGTTCGCCCTCGCCATCCTCGTCTCGGTGGCGTTGCACGAGTGCGGTCACATGTGGGTGGCGCGCGCCACCGGGATGAAGGTGCGCCGCTACTTCGTGGGCTTCGGCCCCACCCTGTGGTCGACCCTGCGACCCAACCGGCTCGGCTACACCGAATACGGCGTCAAGGCGGTCCCGGCCGGCGGCTTCTGCGATATCGCGGGCATGACCTCGGTGGAGGAACTGGCCCCCGAAGACGAGCCGTACGCGATGTACAAGCAGAAGACCTGGAAGCGGGTCGCGGTGCTGTTCGCCGGCCCCGGGATGAACTTCCTGATCGGCCTGGTCCTGATCTACGCGATCGCGGTGATCTGGGGCCTGCCCAACCTGCATCCGCCGACCAAGGCCATTGTGGGTGAAACCGCCTGTGTGGCAGCCGAAGTCACCAAGGGCGAGCTGGAGCCGTGCACCGGCGCCGGCCCGGCCGCGATGGCTGGCATCAAGCCCGGCGACGCCGTCGTCAAGGTCGGCGACACCGAGGTCAAGAACTTCGACGAGATGGTCACCGCGGTCCGCAAGGCCTCCGGCCCCACCCCGTTCGTGGTGCAGCGCACCCAGAACGGTGACACCTACGAGTTCACCACCAACGTCGACGTCGCTGCGACCCAGCGCTGGACCACCAAGGACGGCAGCACCGAGGCCGCCCCGACCAACGTCGGCGCCGTCGGCATCAGCGCCGCCAATGTCGGCCCGACGCAGTACAACCCGCTGTCGGCGGTTCCTGCCACCTTCGCCTTCACCGGTGACCTCGCCGTCGAACTCGGCAAGTCGCTGGCGGCCATCCCGACCAAGGTGGGTGCACTGGTGCACGCCATCGGCGGCGGTGAACGTGACCCCGAAACCCCGATCAGCGTGGTCGGTGCCAGCATCATCGGCGGCGACACCGTGGATCACGGACTGTGGGTGGCGTTCTGGTTCTTCCTGGCCCAGCTGAACTTCGTGCTGGGCGCGATCAACCTGGTGCCGCTGCTGCCCTTCGACGGCGGCCACATCGCGATCGCCTTCTTCGAGAAGATCCGCAACATGATCCGATCGGCCCGCGGCAAGGTCGCCGCGGCGCCGGTCAACTACCTGAAGCTGATGCCCGCCACCTACGTGATCCTCGTCGTGGTGGTCGGCTACATGCTCTTGACCGTGACCGCCGACCTGGTCAATCCGATCAGGTTGTTCCAGTAGGAGAACCCACGTGACTTCCATCGGCCTGGGGATGCCCCCCGCACCGCCGCCCGTACTCGCTCCTCGCCGCAAGACCCGCCAGCTCATGGTGCGCAATGTCGGTGTGGGCAGCGATCACCCGATCTCGGTGCAGTCGATGTGCACCACCAAGACCCACGACATCAACGCGACGCTGCAGCAGATCGCCGAACTCACCGCGGCCGGCTGCGACATCGTCCGGGTGGCGTGTCCCCGCCAGGAGGACGCCGACGCGCTTCCGGCCATCGCCAAGAAGAGCCAGATCCCGGTGATCGCCGACATCCACTTCCAGCCCAAGTACATCTTCGCCGCCATCGACGCCGGCTGTGCGGCAGTGCGCGTCAACCCCGGCAACATCAAGGAGTTCGACGGCCGGGTCGGCGAGGTGGCCAAAGCCGCTGGGGCAGCGGGCATTCCGATCCGCATCGGCGTCAACGCCGGCTCGCTGGACAAGCGCTTCCTGGAGAAGTACGGCAAGGCCACCCCGGAGGCGCTCGTCGAGTCCGCGATGTGGGAGGCCTCGCTGTTCGAGGAGCACGGCTTCGGCGACATCAAGATCAGCGTCAAGCACAACGACCCCGTCGTGATGGTGGCGGCCTACCGGTTGCTGGCCGAGAAGACCGACTACCCGCTGCATCTCGGCGTGACCGAGGCCGGCCCGGCCTTCCAGGGCACCATCAAGTCCGCGGTGGCCTTCGGTGCGCTGTTGTCCGACGGCATCGGCGACACCATCCGGGTGTCGCTGTCGGCTCCGCCGGTCGAAGAGGTCAAGGTCGGCACCCAGATCCTGGAGTCGCTCAACCTGCGGCCGCGCGGCCTGGAGATCGTGTCCTGCCCGTCCTGCGGGCGTGCCCAGGTCGACGTCTACTCCCTGGCCAACGAGGTGTCGGCCGGTCTGGACGGGCTCGACGTGCCGCTGCGAGTGGCGGTCATGGGCTGCGTGGTCAACGGTCCGGGCGAGGCGCGCGAGGCCGACCTCGGGGTGGCCTCCGGCAACGGCAAGGGTCAGATCTTCGTCAAGGGTGAGGTCATCAAGACCGTGCCCGAGGCGCAGATCGTCGAGACGTTGATCGAAGAGGCGATGCGACTTGCTGAAGAACAGCGCGGCACGGATACATCTGCCAGCGGTTCACCGGTGGTGACCGTAAGCTGAGCGCGTAAACCGCGCAGCGGCTTTCACACCCCGCAGAAAGTAAGCCCATGTCGGCTCCGCCACTGTTCCGCCTGGTCGATGAACGACGGGTGTCGGTGGCTCGCGATGCCGCTGCGGTGGGCCGGGTGCTGGCCGACGATCCGGTCGGCTCGTGCATGGTGGCCGCCCGCGTCGCCGAGCACGGTGTCGATCCGCAGGCCATCGGCGGGGAACTCTGGACGCGCAGGCGTGCCGAGGAATCGCTGTGTTACGCCGGAGCCAACCTGATCCCGCTGCGCGGCTCGCAGTCTGACTTGTTCGCGTTCGCCGACAAGGCGATGAGCACCGCGCGGCGCTGCTCATCCTTGGTGGGCCGGGCGGAACTCGTGCTACCGATGTGGGACCGGCTGCAGCACGCCTGGGGTCCCGCGCGCGACGTACGCGACCGCCAGCCGTTGATGGCCATCGGCGGGCGGCCGGCCTGTGCCATTGACCCGGCGGTGCGCCGGGTGCGGGTCGACGAACTCGACGCCTACTTGGTGGCCGCGATCGACATGTTCATCGGCGAGGTCGGTATCGATCCCCGGATCGGTGACGGCGGCCGCGGGTATCGCCGCCGGGTCGCCTCGCTGATCGCGGCGGGACGCGCGTTCGCCCGATTCGAGCACGGCCAGGTGGTGTTCAAGGCCGAGGTGGGCTCGCAGTCGCCGGTGGTGGGCCAGATCCAGGGGGTCTGGGTGCATCCGGAGTACCGCGGCCGCGGGCTCGGCACCGCCGGCACCGCGGCGGTCGCCGCCTCGGTGGTGGACAGCGGGCGGATCGCCAGCCTGTACGTCAACAACTTCAACACCGTGGCCCGTGCGGCCTACGCCCGGGTGGGTTTCGCCGAGGTCGGGATGTTCGCGACCGTCCTGCTCGACTGATCCAACGTCGAGTTGTTGTTGCCCCGGCGGGGATTTCACGCACGGAAGTCGACGTTCGACGCCATCACCACGGTGCGCCTCCGACCGTTCGGGGTCACAGACTCATAACATCTGCCCCAATGGCTACTTGCACCTCACTAGCAACACGAGTCACAGGCGCGCTGTCGGTGCTCTCGGTGGTGGCGGCCTCGGCCACGCTGTCGGCGTGCACGCCGCGCCCGGACGGCCCCGGCCCGGCGGCTCAGCAGTTCCTCGCCGACCTGGCCAAGGGCGACACCTCCTCGGCGGCCCAGCTGTCCGACCGGCCCTCCGATGCGCAGGCCGCGCTGAACGAGGCGTGGGCCGGACTGCAGGCGAGGCACCTGGACGCCCAGATCCTCAGCACGCGCTACGCCGAGGACACCGGCAGCGTGAACTACCGCTTTACCTGGCAGCTGCCCAAGAAGCGCACCTGGACCTACGACGGTGTGCTGCAGATGATCCGCGACGAGGGCACGTGGCGGGTGCGCTGGTCGGCCAGCGACCTGCACCCCAAGCTCGGTGAGCACCAGACCTTCGCCCTGCGGGCCGACCAGCCGCGCCGCGCGTCGGTCAACGAACTCGGCGGCACCGACGTCCTGGTGCCCGGCAACCTGTACCGCTATCAGCTCGACGCCGCCAAAGCCGGCGGTGACCTGATGGCCACGGCGCGGGTGGTCGCCGACCAGCTGCGCCAATTCGACGACACCCTCGACCCGCAGCGCCTGGCCGAACAGGCCAGCTCGTCGAGTACACCGCTGGACCTGATCACCCTGCGGCCCGCAGACCGCGACAAGGTGGCCGGTGCTCTCGACGCGCTACCCGGTGTGGTGGTCACCCCGCAGGCCGACCTGCTGCCCACCGACGACACGTTCGCGCCGGCCATCATCACCGAGGTCAAGAAGTCGGTGATCGACGAGCTCGACGGCGAGGCCGGTTGGCGGGTGGTCAGCGTCAACCAGAACGGCAACGACGTCGACGTCCTCAACGAGGTGCCCGGCCAGCCGGCGCCGTCGGTGTCGATCACCCTGGACCGCTCGGTGCAGAACGCCGCCCAGCACGCCGTCGACACCCAGGGCCGCAAGGCGATGATCGTGGTCATCAAGCCGTCGACCGGCGAGATCCTGGCCGTGGCGCAGAACGCGGCGGCCGACGCCGACGGCCCGGCGGCCACCACCGGCCTTTACCCGCCCGGGTCGACGTTCAAGATCGTCACCGCCAGCGCGGCCATCGAGCGCGATATGGCCACCCCCAACACCCTGGTCGGCTGCCCGGGCGAAATCGATATCGGCCACCGCACGATCCCGAACTACAACAAGTTCGACCTGGGCACGGTCCCGATGGCCAAGGCGTTCGCGAACTCGTGCAACACCACGTTCGCCGAACTGGCCAGCCGGATGCCGCCGAGCGCGCTGACCTCGGCGGCCTCCCAGTACGGCATCGGCCCGGACTACACGATCGACGGGCTGACGACCGTGACCGGCAGCGTGCCGCCCACCGTCAACCTCGCCGAACGCACCGAGGACGGCTTCGGCCAGGGCAAGGTCGTGGTCACCCCGTTCGGGATGGCGCTGGCCGCGGCCACGGTGGCCGCCGGCAAGACGCCGACGCCGCACCTCATCGTCGGACGGCAGACCACCGAGACCGGCGAGCACCCGGCACCCGATCCCGCGGTGCTCGACGGTTTGCGCGAGATGATGCGACTGGTAGTCACCAACGGCACGGCCAAGGACATCCTCGGCTCCGGTGACGTGCGCGGGAAGACCGGTGAGGCCGAATTCGCCGGCGGATCGCACGCCTGGTTCACCGGCTACCGCGGCGATATGGCGTTCGCCTCGCTGATCGTCGGCGGCGGCAGTTCGGAGTACGCCGTGCGGATGGTCAAGATGATGCTCGACGAACTGCCCGCGGACTACCTGGCCTGAGGCTTACTCGGCGACGAGCAGCCCGCCCCGCACCGCCACCTTCACCGGTGTCAGCGGCGCCATGGCGGGTCCGCGCAGCACCGCGCCGGAGAGGTCGAACCGGCTGCCGTGGCAGGGGCAGTCGATGGTGTCGCCGCTGACCGAGGGCAACGTGCAGCCGGCGTGGGTGCAGCGGGCGATGAACGCCTCGAATGTCCCGGCTGCCGGCTGGGTGACGATGGTGTCGCCGACCACCCTGCCCGACCCCACCGGGATCTCGGCGGTGGCAGAGAGCGCCTGACCCGCTACCGGCGGGGTGGCCGGGGTGATCTTCTGGGTGGCCGCCCCGCAGGCCGCCAGCGGTCCGATGGCTCCGGCGATCAGCACGGTGCGGCGGGTCAGTTCAGTCACAGCCCGTCAGGCTAGTGCAGGGGCATCCCACGAGGTCCCGCGCAGGTACCGTGGATAGGTCATGACCGGAATCGACAACACCCCCGCGCTGCGGGTCTCCGACGCCGACCGCAACGGGACCCTGCGGCGGCTGCACAATGCCGTCGCCCTCGGGCTGATCGACATCGGCGAGTTCGAGGAGCGCTCGGCGCAGGTCTCGGCGGCCCGGATGCGCACCGAGCTCGACGTTCTGGTCGACGACCTGCCCGGGCCGGGCGCCATCGTCACCTCGGCCGCCGACCGGGTGGAGCTGCGGGGCTGGCTCGGATCGCTCAAACGGCAGGGGGAGTGGACCGTGCCGACCCGGCTGGCCCTGGTGCGCCGGGTGGGGTCGGTGGAACTGGACCTGACCAACGCCCGGTTCGCCGGGCCCGTCGTCGTCATCGAACTCGACCTGGTGCGCGGGTCGCTGGAGCTGCGGCTGCCCGACGGGGCCAGCGCCTCGATCGACGATGTGACCGTCTACGGCGGCAGTGCCCGCGACCGCCGCAAGGACGCCCCCGCCGAGGGCAGCCCGCATGTGGTGCTCACCGGGCGGGTGGTGATGGGGATGGTCAACGTCCGCGGCCCCAAGCGGCCGCTGCTGCGTCGCCGCTAGGCTTTGATCATGACCGTACGCAGCGCTCTTCGTGCCGGAGTGGTTTCCCCGACCCTGCCGGTGCCCAAGTCGATCGAGCGCCCCGAGTACGTCTGGAAGCCGACGGTCCAGGAAGGCTCGGAGCCGTGGGTGCAGACACCCGAGGTGATCGAGAAGATGCGGGTGGCCGGCCGGATCGCCGCCGGTGCGCTGGCCGAGGCCGGCAAGGCCGTCGCCCCCGGGGTGACCACCGACGAGCTGGACCGCATCGCCCACGACTACATGATCGACCACGGGGCCTATCCGTCCACGCTGGGCTACAAGGGCTTCCCGAAGTCCTGCTGCACCTCGCTCAACGAGATCATCTGCCACGGTATCCCGGACTCGACCGTCGTCGAGGACGGTGACATCGTCAACATCGACGTCACCGCCTACATCGACGGTGTGCACGGCGACACCAACGCCACCTTCCTGGCCGGTGACGTCGCCGAGGAGCATCGCCTGCTCGTCGAGCGCACCCACGAGGCCACCATGCGCGCCATCAAGGCCGTCAAGCCCGGCCGCGCGCTCTCGGCTGTCGGCCGGGTCATCGAGTCGTATGCAAACCGCTTCGGCTACAACGTGGTTCGTGATTTCACCGGGCACGGCATCGGCACCACCTTCCACAACGGGCTGGTGGTGCTGCACTACGACCAGCCGAGTGTGGAGACCATCCTGGAGCCGGGGATGACCTTCACCATCGAGCCGATGATCAACCTCGGCGCGCTGGACTACGAGATCTGGGACGACGGCTGGACGGTGGCCACCAAGGACCGCAAGTGGACCGCCCAGTTCGAGCACACCCTGGTGGTCACCGACGACGGCGCCGAGATCCTGACCCTGGCCCCGTAGTCGTGGCGAGTGTGCGTTCCCGTACGCCGGCCTCGGCGTGTCGCGTACGACACCGCACACTCGGCGGGCCGACGTGACCGGCGGGGCGTTGTTGATCGCCGGCACCACCTCGGATGCGGGCAAGTCGATGGTGGTCGCGGGGCTGTGCCGATTCCTGGCGCGCAAGGGAATCCGGGTGGCACCGTTCAAGGCGCAGAACATGAGCAACAACTCCGTGGTCACTGTCGACGGCGGGGAGATCGGCCGCGCGCAGGGGATGCAGGCGCGTGCCGCCGGGCTGGCGCCCAGCACCCGGTTCAACCCGGTGCTGCTCAAACCGGGTAGCGACCGCACCTCGCAGCTGGTGGTGCGGGGCCGGGCCGTCGGTCAGGTCAGCGCGGTGGACTACATCGAGCACCGCGAGCGGCTGGCCGGAGTCGTTGCCGACGAACTGGCCGGGCTGCGTGCCGAATTCGACGTGGTGCTCTGTGAAGGCGCGGGTTCTCCGGCCGAAATCAATTTGCGGGCAACGGATCTGGCCAATATGGGGTTGGCCCGGGCGGCCGGCTTGCCCGTCGTGGTGGTCGGCGATATCGACCGCGGCGGTCTGCTGGCCCACCTGTTCGGCACCGTCGCGGTGCTCGAGCCCGAGGACCAGGCACTCATCGCGGGCTTCATCGTCAACAAGTTCCGCGGTGACCCGGCACTGCTGGCACCCGGCCTCGACCAGCTGCAGGCGCTGTCCGGGCGGCCCACCTACGGGGTGGTGCCGTACTGCGACGACCTGTGGCTGGACGCCGAGGACTCGGTGTCGGTGGTGGCCCGCGAGGTGGTCGGCACCCCGGCCCCGCCGCGCGGCCGCGACTGGCTGCGGGTGGCCGCGATCCGGCTGCCGCGGATCTCCAACTCCACCGACGTCGAGGCGCTGGCCTGTGAGCCGGGGGTGCTGGTGCGCTGGGCCAGCGACCCCGCTGAGGTGGCTGACGCCGACGTGGTGGTGATCCCGGGCAGTAAGGCCACCGTTGCCGACCTGGAGTGGCTGCGTGAGCGGGGACTGGCCACCGCCATCGAGTCACACGCCCGCTCGGGACGGGTGGTGCTCGGGATCTGCGGCGGATTCCAGATGCTGTGCCGGCGGATCGACGATGACGTCGAGACCCGCAGCGGTGAGGTGGCCGGGCTGGGCCTGCTCGACGCCGAGGTCGTGTTCGCCCCGGACAAGGTGCTGTGCCGATGGGAGACGCCGCTGTCCGGGTACGAGATCCACCACGGCCGGGTCACCCGCTACGACGAGGACACCTGGTTCGAAGCCGACGCAGTCCCGCAGGGCTACCGCCGCGGCGCGGTCTACGGCACCCACTGGCACGGGCTGCTGGACAACGACGGGCTTCGCCGCCGTTGGCTGCGCGATGCGGCCGTGGCCGCCGGGCGGCACGGGTTCGTGGTGGCTGACGACATCAGCGTGCCTGAGCGCCGGGATGCTCAGCTCGACGTGATGGCTGACCTGCTGGCAGAGCACCTCGACATCGACGCGGTTCTCGCGCTGATGGACGGTGGGGCGCCCGGCCGCCCCACGGTCACCACGGCGCTGCGTCGGTAGCCTGGGTGCCATGGCGGGTCGGTGGGCGGTGGTCGTCGCAGTGGCGGCGGTTCTCGGGACGGCCGGCTGCGGGTCCACCGTGGCCGGTAGCGCCACCTGGCCGGGTGCCACCTTGGAGAAGGTTGCCCTGACCGCGGCCGACGTCCCACCCGGGGTCCAGTTCGACCGCATTGTGGAGCAACCCGGTCAGCCCGACGGTGCCGGCGGCCCACCGGCGATGCTGTCGCGGCCGGAAGGCTGCGCCAATGCGCTGACGAATGTGATCGCCCAGTCCGCCGAGCGCGGCCCCGGCAGCGCCGTCAAATACGCGGTGTCCTACAACGGTGCGCGCATGGTCATGACCGTGGTCTCCTGGCCGCTGAACATGGACAAGCTGCGCGCCGCCGCCGAGCGCTGCGCCCAGTTCGAGGCGCTGTTCGACCGCACGACACCGGGCATTCCGATCACCACGACAGAACTTCCCGGAGCGGCCGATGGTGTGCTGGCCTATCAGCAGACGATGAAGCTCGGCGGCGAATCCAACAGTGTGTACATGGCTTTTCAGAATGTCGGCAAGCTGGCCGTGTTCGGAAGCGCTTTTCCCACACCGAATCCCGCGATAGCAGTCAAAGCGTCACTGCCACAGACCTTCTTGGATCTATTCACCAAGCAGGCCGCCAAGATGCGGCTACCTGAGTAGCGGCTGAGGAAGCTTCGTGAAACCGCCCGCCGCTTCCTGTTGTCGGAGTAGCGTGGCGAAATGCCTTCGACGATGGTGACAGTCGACGGGTTCCCCGTGCAGGTGAGCGTGACCGGCCCGGAGAAGGGACCGTACGTGGTGGTGCTGGGTGCTGCCCAGCATGCCCCCGCCGCCTATGACGCCGTCTGTCAGCGCCTGCACACGGCCTCGGTGCGCACCGTCGTCATCGGTCATGACCCCCGGCTGCATCCCAAGGCCGTGGTCGGTTTGCTGGACACCCTCGACGTGCGCTGGGGTGTGCTGGTCGGCGACCGGGCCGGTGCCGAACTCGCCTGGGAACTGGCGGCCACCCGGCTGGACCGCTTCACCGGCCTGGTCGTGGTCGATCGCGGTCATCCCCGGGTACCCGACCAGAACGGCGTCATCCGCGACGAGGACTGCCCGCCGGTGGAGATCAACACCACCGCGCTGGTCAGCAGCCCGGCGGCCCGCGCGCTGGCCAAGGCCAGTCAGCGCTACGTCTACAGCGACTACCGCCTGGTGGAGTTCACCGGCCGGCGCAACGCCGCCGAATCCACCGCACAGCTGGCCGCTGAAATCGTCCTGCGCACCAGTACCTGGTGAACTCAGGCGCCGGCGGGGGTCCAGGCCTGCGGTAGTCCCGGATTGCCCGGAAATAGGAAGTCGACGAACGCCGCCGCGGTGGGTTGCGGCTCGTGGTTGGCCAGGCCGGGACGTTCGTTGGCCTCGATGAACACGTAGTCGTCGCGCGTCACATCCGGCACCAGCAGATCGATTCCGGTGACCGGGATACCGATGGCCGCCGCGGCGACGACCGCGACGCGGCACAACTCGGGATGTACCTCGGCGGTGACGTCGTGGATGGTGCCGCCCTGATGCAGGTTGGCCGCCCGGCGCACCCGTAGCCGCTGCCCTTCGGGCAGCACGTCGTCGAAACTCCAGCCCGCCTCGGCGATGGTGGATTCGGTGATCGCATCGAGCGGAATGCGGGACTCGCCGCCGGTGGCCGCAGACCTGCGCCGGCTCTGGGTCTCGACCAGTTCCCGGATGGTGTGGCGCCCGGTGCCCACCACCTCGGCGGGCTTACGCACCGCTGCGGCAACGACTTTCCCGTCGATCACCACCAGCCGCAGATCGTCACCCTGGGCGCGCTGCTCGATCAGCACCTCGGGGTGTTCCTCACGGGCGCGGGCGAGCGCGGCGTCGAGCGCCTCGGGGCTGTCCACCCCGACGGTGATGCCCTTGCCCTGCTCACCGCGGGTCGGCTTCACGACCACGTCACCGACCTCGGCGAGGAAGGTATGGTCGCTGCCGTCGAAGGTGGCCAACCTGCCCCGTGGGACGGTGATCCCGGCTTCGGAGACGATCCGGCGGGTCAGGCGCTTGTCGTCGCAGCGGCTCATGGCCACCGCAGAGGTGTACTCGCTCAACGACTCCCGTGTCACCACGCTGCGGCCGCCGTGCGACAACCGCATCTCACCGGTCTCGGCGTCGAGCACCTCGATGTGGATCCCGCGGCGCATCGCCTCGTCGGCGATGATCCGGGCGTACGGGTTCAGGTCGTCGACGGTCTCCGAGGCCGGGGTGAACAGCGGTTCGTTGATGGCGTTCTTGCGTTTGACCGCCAGCACCGGTACTCGCTGGAAACCGAGCTTCTCGTAGAGGCCGATCGCGGCCTCGTTGTCGTAGGCCACCGACAGATCCAGGTAGGCGCGGCCCCGGTCGCGGAACAAGGCGGCCAGCGTGTGGGTCAGGGCGGCGCCGATACCGGGCAGGCTGGCGGTCGGGTCGACGGCCAGCGTCCACAGGCTGGCGCCGTCCTCGGGGTCGTTGAACAGCTGCCGATGGTCCACCCCGGTGACCGTGCCGACCACCGTGCCGTCGTCGTCGCGCACCGCGACCAGGTAGTCCACCGCCTCGGCGCGCAGGTGGTTGTCCCAGATCAGATCGGTGGGTGCGGGCACCATGCCGCATCGCACGTACACCCGGTTCATCGCATCGGCTTCGGCCTTGTCCCGCAACGGCCGCACCGAGAAGCCGATCGGCGGCGGAGCGGGGGAGTCGTCGCCGGTGAAACGCATGCGATAGGTATGGCTGGGGTCGATGAACAGTTCGGCCGGGGACTTGGCGACCAGGACGTGGGACTCGCGGGCGTAGATGCAGATGTCCCGGCGGCCCTGCTCCTCCTGCTGCAGCACGGCGGCCAGCTTGTCCGGGTCGCTGAACGTCTGACCGAAGATCAAACGGCCCCAACCCAGTTCGAGCACCACGTCGTTGTCCATCGCGTCGACGAGCTCGGGCGGCGACGCATCATGCAGCCCCATCGTGATCGCTTCCGACCTCAGCTCGATGCGCGATCCGCCTTCGGCTACTCGCTCGGCCGTCATACCGCCGCCGCGCTGATGCCGTGCTGCTGCAGCCACAGTTCGAGCAGACCGAGCTGCCACAGCTCGTTGCCGCCCAACGGTGTCAGCGTCGCGTTCGGGTCGGCGAGCAGGCGTTCGACCGCGTCGGGGCGGAACAGGCCGCGCTCCTTGGCCTGCGGTGCGTAGAGCGCGTCGCGCACCAGATCCAGGTAGGGGCCCTCCAGGTGGGTGAGCGCGGGAACCGGGAAGTAGCCCTTCGGCCGGTCTATCACCTCCGCCGGAATGACCTGTCGGGCAGCCTCTTTGAGAACACCCTTGCCGCCGTGGGCGGTCTTGAGATCCGGCGGGCAGCTGGCTGCGAGTTCGACGAGTTCGTGGTCGAGGAACGGCACGCGGCCTTCCAGCCCCCAGGCCATCGTCATGTTGTCGACCCGTTTGACCGGATCGTCGACCAGCATGACCGTGGTGTCCAGCCGCAGCGCCCGGTCCACCCCGGTCTGCGCACCGGGCCGGGCGAAATGCTCGGTGACGAACGCCAGGCTGTCGTCGCCGGCGAGGTCCTCGGACAGCAGCGCGTTGAGCCCGCTGTGGTCGCGGTCGAAGAACGCCTGCCGGTAGGAGTTCACCGAACCCTGCAGGCCGGCCGCATCCGGGTGCCCCATCGGGGGATACCAGTGGTAGCCGGCGAACACCTCATCGGCGCCCTGCCCGGATTGCACCACCTTGACGTGGCGGGAAACCTCTTGGCTCAGAAGGTAGAACGCGACGCAGTCGTGGCTCACCATGGGTTCGCTCATCGCCCCGATCGCCCCGTCGAGGGCGGGCAGCATGCGCGCGGTGTCGATGCGAATCTGGTGGTGGTCGGTGCCGAACCGCTGCGCGACGATGTCGGAGTAGACGAACTCGTCACCCTTGACCCCACCGACGGATTCGAACCCGATCGAGAACGTCGACAGTCCGTGCTGGCCCGCCTCGGCGAGCAGCCCGACGATCAGGCTCGAGTCCACTCCGCCGGAGAGCAGGCATCCCACCGGCACGTCGGCGACCAGACGCCTCTTCACCGCGGTGCGCAGTGCGGCGAGAACAGCATCCTGCCAATCCTTTTCGGACCAGCCGGCCCGGTCGGCGCGCCGGGTGAAGTCCGGCTGCCAGTAGGTGGTGGTGGTCTGCGTGCCGTCCGGCTCGATGGCCAGCAGGGTGGCCGGGGCGAGCTTGCGCACCCCGCGCAGGATGGTGCGCGGTGCGGGCACCACGGAGTGGAAGCTCAGGTAGTGATGCAGGGCCACCGGGTCGATACGGGTGTCCACGCCGCCACCGGCCAGCAGGGCCGGCAGCGTGGAGGCGAACCGGACCCGGTGGGCGTCGCTGCTGATGTAGAGCGGCTTGATGCCGAGCCGGTCGCGGCCCAGCAGCACCCGGCCGCTGTCCCGCTCGGCGATCGCGAAGGCGAACATGCCGTGCAGCCGCTCGACGAATGCGTCACCCCAATGGTGGTAGGCCTTGATCAGGACCTCGGTGTCACTGTGCGAGAAGAACCGGTAGCCGTGTCCGGCGAGCTCGTCGCGCAGCGCCTCGTAGTTGTAGATGCAGCCGTTCCAGCAGATGGTCAGGCCCAGCTCGGAATCGGTCATCGGCTGGGCCCCGGCTTCGGACAGGTCGATGATCTTCAGTCGCCGGTGCCCGAGGGCCACCCGGCCCCCCGACCACACCCCGGAGCCGTCCGGGCCGCGTCGCGTCATCGTCTGGGCCATCGTGGCCACTGCCGCCACATCTGGCGCCTGGTCGTCGAGCCGGACTTCGCCGGTCGCTCCACACATCCGCCATCCCGTCTGTCGCTTGTGTGCCGCTGATATTTACCCGCGGGACGCGGTTCTCAATCCGGGCCGAGACGGCCCTCACACCCACCCGTGTGCCCGACGGGCGGGCTGGCGCGTTGTGATCGGCGTGATCATTACTCCGGGACCGCCCGTATGCAGGCGTTCTCGGTGCTCAGCGCGGTGCGGGCGGCCGCGTCGGCACCGGATCCGGTCACGGTGCGGTGCTAGCGTTCGCGACACGCAGGACCCACGGGGTGCACCGCTGAGAGAGCAGGCCGTCGACGGCCTCGCTGACCCGTAGAACCTGGATGAGCCGAGACTCACGCGCGAGCCGCTCATCGGAGGGATGGGACCACCACTTCGCCTGGAGGTCTGATCATGCAGCTGTGTTGCCGAGCCTGACAGTCGTCAGGACGCCGTACCTCCATCGAGTGAATAATCAGGCCGACCCGTCGTGGGCCTGGCCATCTCCGATTCCCAGGTCGAAAGGAAACCTCGTCATGTCTTCGGACACCGTCGCATCCACCTCACCGTCCACGCCGACATGGCGGGTGGTCGACATCGTCGTTGCCAGCGTCATCGGCGTCGCGTTCGGCGTCGTGTATTGGGCGTGGGGTATCGCCTACAACGGGCTGAGCACACCGCTGCAGGTCCTGCCCGGGCTGTCCTCGATTCTCGGTGGGGTGTGGCTCATCGCGGGTGTCACCGGCGGTCTGGTCATCCGCAAACCGGGGGCCGCCATCTATACCGAACTGCTCGCCGCGGTGGTGTCGGCAGTCGTCGGCACGCAGTGGGGATTCCTGACCCTGGTGTCCGGTGCGGTGCAGGGGTTGGGGGCCGAGCTGGTGTTCGCCGTGTTCCTGTATCGCCGGTTCGGGGTGTGGGTGGCCGCGCTGGCCGGTGCGGCCGCCGGTCTGGCGCTGGCGATCAACGACCTCATCCTGTGGTACCCGGGCGTGACGGCGACGTTCCGGATCGTCTATGTGGTCGGCTCGCTGATCTCCGGATTCGTCATCGCCGGTGTGCTGGGCTTCTACCTGGTGCAGGCGCTGGCGCGCGCCGGTGTCCTGAGCCGTTTCGCGGCCGGGCGGGAAGTCACCCGGGAGGTCTGAGCGTGCCGACCGGCGGAGTTCGTGTCGAGGCGTGCGGATGGGGCTGGCGGCACGCCGGGCGCAAGGCCCGGGCGCTGTCCGACGTGACGCTCACCATCGAGCCCGGGGAGCGGGTGCTGCTGCTGGGCCGCTCCGGCGCGGGCAAGTCGACGTTCCTGCATGCGCTGGCCGGTGTCCTCGGCGGCGCGGAGGAAGGTGAGCAGCACGGTCAGCTCCTGCTCGACGGTGCCGCCCCGCAGTCCCGGCGGGGTTCGGTGGGTCTGCTGATGCAGGACCCGGACTCGCAGGTCGTGCTATCCCGGGTGGGCGACGATGTGGCGTTCGGGCCGGAGAATCTCGGTGTGCCGCGGCCGCAGATCTGGCAGCGGGTGCGCCGCGCGGTGGCCTCGGTCGGTCTCGACGTGCCGTTGGACTCCTCGACGGCGGCGCTGTCCGGCGGGCAGAAACAGCGGCTCGCGCTGGCCGGAATCCTGGCGCTGCAGCCCGGGCTGCTGCTCCTCGACGAGCCGACCGCCAACCTGGACCCGGCCGGGGTCGTCGAGGTGCGCGACGCGGTGGCCCGGGTCCTCGACGACACCGCGGCCACACTGGTGGTCGTCGAGCACCGGGTTGAGGTGTGGCTCAACGTGATCAACCGGGTGATCGTGGTCGATGCCACCGACGGCGTAGTGGCCGACGGCCCGCCCGAGCAGGTCCTGACCACCCGGGCCGACGATCTGGCCGCCGCCGGTGTCTGGGTGCCCGGCCGCCACCGTGCGCCTGCCCGACGGGAGCGGCCCGCCGGCACCGAGGTGCTGCTGTCCGCGGCGGCGCTCGGCGTCGAGCGTTCCAAGCATGAGCCGCTGGGACATTCGCTGGACTTCGAGGTGCGGGCTGGCCGGGCGCTGGCCGTCACCGGTCCGAACGGGGCCGGAAAGTCCACGCTCGCTCTCACAGTGGCGGGCCTGCTGCGCCCGGCGTCCGGAGCGTTACGCGCCGCGGACGTTCTCGCCGGCGATCTGGGGCCGCAGCCCATCCGGTGGCGGGCCCGGGATCTGCTCACCCGGATCGGCACCGTCTTCCAGGAACCCGAGCATCAGTTCATCAGTACGACGGTGCGTGCCGAACTCGAGGTGGGTCCGCGGGCACTGGGTCTGCCGGACAACGAGATTCGAGCGCGCAGCGATGATCTGCTCGAGCGGCTGCGGCTGACCGCTTTGGCACAGGCCAATCCGTTCACGCTGTCCGGCGGGGAGAAGCGCCGGCTGTCGGTGGCCACCGTGCTGGCGAGCAGGCCGCGGGTGATCATCCTCGACGAGCCCACCTTCGGGCAGGACGCGCGGACCTGGCGTGAACTCGTCGACCTGTTGGGATCGCTACTGGCCGACGGGCATGCCGTCGTCGCGGTCACCCACGACGACGATTTCGTCGGGTCGGTCGCCGACGAGGTGCTTGAGCTGGCCGCCTACCCGGGCGCATCGGCGGCGTGATGACCGGCACCGGTGAGGCCGTGGCCTCCTACTCCGATGCCCACGCCGGGCCGGCGGCGCGGCCGGACGGGTGGATCAATCCGG
Source organism: Mycobacterium sp. M26 (assembly GCF_001494595.1). Classification (GTDB taxonomy): domain Bacteria; phylum Actinomycetota; class Actinomycetes; order Mycobacteriales; family Mycobacteriaceae; genus Mycobacterium. Next base: position 3,068,562 of record NZ_LN929908.1, on the reverse strand, counting down.
CAGCGAAACTCGTTGCGGTACTGATCGTCACCGTGGTCCTGCTGCTGTCGATCGACTGGGTATCGGCCGCGGTGGCCCTGGCGTGCGAGGCCCTGTGGCTGGGCTGGGTGGCCAGGGGAACCCCGCGCTGGCTGGTGACCACGTGGCCGGTCTGGCTCAGCGCCGTCATGGCGGGGATCACCACCGTGTTGTACGGGCAGGTCAGCGGAGTGGTGCACTTCGCGTTCGGCCCGGTGACCGTGTCGGACGGGTCGATACAGCTGGCTGTGGCCACCGCGCTGCGGATTCTGGCCATCGGGCTGCCCGGGGTCGTGCTCTTCACCACGACCGACCCGACCGATCTGGCCGACGCACTGGCCCAGCGCATGCGGCTGCCTGCGCGCTTCGTCCTCGGCGGTCTGGCCGGCCTTCGGTTGGTCGGGTTGTTCGTCGAGGACTGGCGCTACCTGTCGCTGGCCCGGCGGGCCCGCGGCGTCGAGGACGGCTGGAATCTCGCGACCCGGATGCGCCGCACGGCCGCACAGGCTTTCACTCTCCTGATCCTGGCGATCCGCCGCGGCAGCAAGCTGGCAACCGCCATGGAAGCCAAGGGCTTCGGGGCGGCCGGCAAGCGCACCTGGGCCCGGCCGTCGCCGTTGTCCTGGGCTGACGCCGTGCTCGTTGCGCTCGCCGTGCTGACGGCGGCGGCCGCGGTCGGGGTGTCGGTGTACGTCGGGACCTGGCGGACCCTGTGAGCGGACCGGACCGCTGGGCGCAGGCGCTACTGCCGCACGTGCTGACCTCCGATGCGATCGTCCTGATCGACGGTAGATCCGGTGCCGGAAAATCCACCCTGGCCCAGAAGGTATCGGATCTCGCTGCCCAACAAGGGGTTTGGGTTCAGCTGATTCACATGGAGGACATCTACCCGGGGTGGGACGGCCTGGCGGATGCGGTGGAGATCCTGGCCACCCAGATCGTTGAACCGCTGGCCACCGGCCGCCACGCGCAGTGGCAGACCTATGACTGGCAGCAGGCGGCGCCGGGTCCGGTGCGCCGCGCCCAACCGGGCCGGCCCGTGCTGGTCGAGGGGGTGGGTGCGCTGTCGCAGGGCAGCGCACCCCACGCCACCTGGCGGGTGTGGCTGGAAGCGCCCTCCGATCTGCGCCGCAGCCGGGCCTTCGCCAGGGATGGCGAACTCTACCCGCCGCACTGGGACGGCTGGGCCGACGCGGAGGCAGCATTCATCCGCACGCACCGGCCCGCCGAATTGGCCGACATCGTCATCGACGTGGAGGAGAATCCTTGAGCACCAGCCGGATTCGCATCGTCAACGAGTACTTTCACCCGTGGCCCAACTCGGCGGGCTTCTACCTGGCCCGCGCTGCCGGCTGGTACGCCGAGGCCGGTATCGACCTGGAGTTCCTGCAGCCCGATCCCGGTGTCGGAGACGGACTGCACTACCTGCATCGCGGTGATGCCGACGCGGCGATCGTCCCGCTCAACCGGCTGCTGCAGCGCCGCAGTGCGGGCCAACCGCTGGTGGCCGTCGCAGCGGTCAACCAGTGCGCCCTGGACACCGTGCGCACCGTCGCCCGGACCGGCATCACCCGGCTGGCAGACCTCAGCGGTCACCGCGTCGGCCTCAACCCGACACCGCGTGGGCTGGCCGTGGTGAGATCCCTCGTCGAGCGCGACGGGGGAGACCCGGACACCGTCGAGTTCGTCGACCTCGGCGCCCGGGAGCTGACGCTCGCCGAGATCGCCGACGGCCACGTCGATGCCACGTTCGGTTCGTACTGGGCCTGGGACAACCTGCGCGACGATGCCCCGGATGCGTTGGCGTGGAACGTCGACGAGCATCTCGGGCTGAGCTACCACAACTACGTACTTGCGGTCCGGGAGGCCAGCGCAGCCGACGATGCCCCGACGGTGCGGGCGCTGCTGGCCGCCACCGCCCGCGGCTATCAGGCCGCGGCAGCCGACCCGGAGGCGGTGGCTCAGCTCTACGAAACGGTCACGCCGTACTTTCCTCGTCGTCTCCTGCTGGATTCGGCGCGGGCGGTGGCGACCACGTGGCTCGTCGACGGCCGATGGGGGAGCCTGCGTGAGGAGCTCATCGGTCCCTACGCGCACTGGCTTTCCCGCCACCGGATCATCGCCGATGCCTCGGTATGGACTGCGGTGTGCGCCGCCCCCGAAGTGGCGGTGTGACCGCGATGGCCGACCTCATCTCGGTGGCCGAACTGGCGGCGTTGCAAGCCGATCCGCACGCGGATCTGGTGATCGCCGACGCCTCGGTGGACCTGCCGAGCCCCCGCTTCGACGGCGACCATCAAGCCCACTCGGGACGGCACTTCTTCGACCAGGCCCACATTCCCGGCTCGATCCATCTGGACCTCGTCGCCGAACTGCACGACAGTCGAGCGGACTACCACTTCGCCGTCCCCGAACCGGCTGACCTGGCCGCCCGGCTGGCCCGGCGCGGCATCGGCCGGGACACCACGGTGGTGGCCTACGACCGCGGCGACATGTTGTGGGCGGCTCGGTTGTGGTGGACGTTGCGCTGGATCGGGCTCGACGTGCGGGTGCTCGACGGCGGGCTGTCGGCCTGGCTGGCGCGCTACCCGGTGGCATCCGCAAGTCGGCCCGAACCCGGCCCCGCCGATCCGTGGATTCCCGAGCACCCCGCCGACGTGTGGGCCGACAAGGCGGCGGTGGCCGCGATTGCGGCGGGCACCGCACCCGGAACCCTGATCTGCGGACTGTCCGCCGAGGCGTTCGCGGGCACCGTGGCCTCCCGATACCGCCGGCGCGGCCACATCCCGGGCAGCGTCAACGTCCCGGCGCGAGCCCATCTCGGGCCGGACGGCCTGCTTCTACCCGTCGCGGCCCTGCGGTCGGCGTACGCGAGTATTACGGCCCACCCCGTGGTGCTGTACTGCGGCGGCGGCATCTCGGCCAGCCTCAACGCGCTGGCCCTGACGGTGGCCGGTGTCGGTGGCATCCGCATCTACGACGGGTCGCTCGAGCAGTGGGCCGCCGATCCCGAAGCGGCGCTGCAGGTCGCCGGATAAACCGCGCCCCTCGGCCGAATGGCACGAGGGGCGCGGGGCCCGCCTCACGGAGGGCCTGGAAATGACGTCTCCTTGGTTAGGAAACCCCCTCCAGTTCTTCGCCGGTGATATCCACCTGCTTGATCGGGCCGGTGAACCACTTCTTCACCGAGGCATGCCAGTAGATCCACAGCAGGAGCAGCACGCCGCCCACGACCAGCGGGGTGTAGTTGACGAACTTCCACTCGAAGCTGGCGTCCCACGGGGCGCCGCCGATCGAGGTGGGGAACATCGCGATGATCGAGGTGACGATGATCTCGGCCAGCGCCAGCGGAGCCATCCACTTGTGATGTCCGCGCAGGTTCCACTTGCCCAGCGGGAACGAGTCGCCCGCCTTCCAGCGGAAGTAGATCGGCACCGCGAAGCACAGGTACAGACCCACCACGCCGATCGAGACCACCGCGAAGAACGCGATCGGGACCGGCGCGCCGTTGATGTCCACCTCGACCAGCGCGGGCAACGTCAGGATGGCCGCGATGGCGGCGGTGATCATCACGGCGTTGGCCGGCACCTTGTTGGCGTTGACCTTCGACCACAGCTGATGGCCGGGCACCGCGCGATCGCGGCTGAACGCGAACAGCATGCGCGAGGCGCTGGTCTGGCACGCGGTGGTGCAGAACAGCTGACCGGCCGTCGAGATCAGCAGGACGACCGCCACCCACTTGGAGTCCATCGCCTGGGCGAAGATGGTGGCCACCGCGCCACCGCCCTTGGTCACACCGTCCACGTCCTGCACGGCGAACAGGAAGGTCAGCAGCAGAATCCAGCCGCCGATCGCCGAGTAGAAGATCGACCGCCAGATGCCCTTGGCGGCCCCGTCGGCCGCGCTCTTGGTCTCTTCGGACAGGTGCGCGGAGGCGTCGTAGCCGGTGATCGTGTACTGGGTCAGGATCGCCGACATCGGCAGCACGAACAGCAGGAACCCGATCCCGGAGGTCGAGCCGCCGAAGAAGCCGGTGTTGTTGACCGTGGTGGCGAACACCGTCGAGAAGCTGGCGTGCTGCTCGGGGATGGCCCACAGGATGACGATCACGGCGGCGGCGCCGATGACGTGCCACCACACCGAGATGTTGTTGATCACGGCCAGCAGGTGGCTGGAGAAGATGTTGATGGTCGCGACCACCACCAGGATCACCAGGAACATGATGAAGGTGCGCGTCAGGCTGTAGCCGGCCAGCCAGCTCTCGCTGAACGTACCGAGGGTGAGATCCAGGAAGGTCGCCGATCCGTAGGCCACCGACGCCAGGATGGCGATCAGGCCGACCAGATTGAGCCAGCCGGTGTAGAAGCCAGCCTTGGGGCCGCCGAGTTTGGCTGCCCACCAATAGATTCCACCGGACGTCGGGTATGCCGACACCAGCTCGGACATACACAAGCCGATGAGCAGGATGAACACCGACAGGATCGGCCAGCCCCAGGCGATGGCCGCCGGGCCGCCGTTGTTCCAGCCGAGGCCGAACGAGGTGAAGCAACCCGCCAGGATCGAGATGATCGAGAACGAGATGGCGAAATTGGAGAAGCTCGACCAGGAGCGGTGAAGCTCCTGGGAGTACCCCAGGCTGGCGAGGTGTCGTTCGTCCTCGTCGAGTATTTCGTGACCCTCTGGCACAGCGCTACTCCTTCTGATCCGTTCTGGGCGTGGTGGCAGGGAGGCGTCGGCACGGCGCGCTCTGAGTAGGGACTTTAGAGTGCTATTGGTCTGGTGTCCTACCTTTGGAGTGACGTTTATGTAAATCTGGTGGCAGAGGGCGCCGACCAGGCGAGCTCCAATGGTTGACTTTCCGTCGAATCATTCCGTCGATGAAGGGGACGCGTGTGACGTCTGAGGGTGGTGCCCGCCGATCCGGGCTGTTGACTCAGGTCGAGTTGGAGTCCCTGGTGGCCGCCGGCGAGATCGACACCGTGATCGTCGCCTTCGCCGACATGCAGGGCCGGTTGACCGGCAAGCGGGTGGCGGCCCGGCTGTTCGTCGAGGAGGTCGCCGCCCACGGCGCCGAATGCTGCAACTACCTGCTGGCCGTCGACGTCGACATGAACACCGTCGACGGTTACGCCATGTCCAGCTGGGAGTCCGGCTACGGCGACATGGTGATGACCCCGGACTTCTCCACGCTGCGGCTGCTGCCCTGGCTGCCCGGTACCGCGCTGGTGATGGCCGACCTGTCGTTCGTCGGCGGTGGGCCGGTGCCCGCGGCGCCACGCAGCATCCTGCGCACCCAGCTCGACCGGCTGGCCCAGCGGGGCCTGGAAGCCTTCGTCGGCACCGAGCTCGAGTTCATGGTGTTCGACAACAGCTTCCGCGAGGCGTGGGCGGCGGGCTATCGCGGCCTGACCAAGTCCACCGACTACAACGTCGACTACGCCATCCACGCCTCGACCCGGATGGAGCCGCTGCTGCGCGATATCCGGCTCGGCATGGACGGTGCTGGGATGTACTGCGAGGGCGTCAAGGGCGAGTGCAACTTCGGCCAGCAGGAGATCGCCTTCCGCTACGACAGTGCACTGGTGACGTGTGACAACCACACGATCTACAAGAACGGCGCCAAAGAGATCGCCGACCAGCACGGCAAGAGCCTGACGTTCATGGCGAAATTCGATGAGCGCGAGGGCAACAGCTGTCACATCCACATCTCGCTGCGCGGGGCCGACGGCAGCCCGGTCTTCGCCGATCACGACGAACCGCTCGGAATGTCACCGATGTTCCGCAGCTTCATCGCCGGGCAACTGGCGACCCTGCGCGAGCTGACCCTGTTCTACGCGCCGAACATCAACTCCTACAAGCGATTTGTCGAGGGCAGCTTCGCGCCCACGGCGATCGCCTGGGGGTTGGACAACCGCACCTGCGCGCTGCGGGTGGTGGGCCACGGGCATTCCATGCGGATGGAGTGTCGTGCCCCCGGCGGTGACGTCAACCAGTACCTGGCGGTGGCCGCGCTGGTGGCCGGTGGTCTGCACGGTATCGACAACGGTCTGGAACTGCCGGACGCCTTCGCCGGCAACGCCTACACCAGTGGGGCAGAAAAGCTTCCGACCACGTTGGCCGAAGCGGCTGCGCTCTTCGAATCCTCGACCGTGGCCCGCGAGGCCTTTGGCGATGAGGTCGTCGAGCACTACCTGAACAACGCGCGCGTGGAGCTGGCGGCGTACAACTCCGCAGTGACCGACTGGGAAAGGGTGCGCGGATTTGAGCGGCTCTGACCTCAGGCCGGTGGTCGGCCTGACCACCTACCTTCAGCAGGCGCAGACCGGGGTGTGGGATGTGCACGCCAGCTTCCTGCCCGGTATCTACATCCAGGGTGTGACGCTGGCCGGTGGTATCGCCACGCTGCTGCCCCCGCAGCCCGTCGACGCCGAGATCGTCGAGCGCGTGCTCGACCGGATCGACGGTCTGATCATCACCGGCGGCAAGGACGTCGACCCGGCCGCCTACGGCCACGACCCGCACCCCACCACCGATGAGCCCGCCCGTGACCGCGATGCCTGGGAGTTCGCGCTGCTGGCCGGTGCGCTGCGCCGCCGGATGCCGATTCTCGGAATCTGCCGTGGCGCCCAGGTGCTCAACGTGGCTCTGGGTGGCACGCTGCACCAGCACCTGCCCGACATCCTGGGGCACACCCGCCACCAGCAGGGCAACGCGGTGTTCTCCACCTCGACGGTGCGCACCATCGAGGGCAGTAAGCTCGCCGGACTGATCGGCGAGACCTCCGATGCGCAGTGCTACCACCACCAAGCCATCGACCGGCTCGGTGACGGTCTGGTGGTCAGTGCCCGGGACAGCGACGGCGTGATCGAGGCCGTCGAGATGCCCGGCCACGACTTCGTGCTCGCCGTGCAGTGGCATCCCGAGGAAACCCTGGACGACCTGCGGGTGTTCGCCGGACTGGTGAATGCCGCGCGGGCGTATACGACCGAGAAAGTTGACCTGTGACCTCTACAGAGCTGATCAATCCGGCCACCGAGCAGGTGTTGCGCAGCGTCGAACTCACCGACGTCGCCGGTGTCGACGACGCGATCGCCCGCGCCACGGTGGCGCAGAAGGCCTGGGCGGCACAGGCCCCCGCCGAACGGGCCGCCGCGCTGCGGGCGTTCGCCGCGATCGTCGACGCCCATGTCGGTGAGCTGGCCGCCCTGGAGGTCGCCAACTCCGGACATCCCGTCGGCGCCGCCGAGTGGGAGGCCGGCCACGTCCGCGACGTGCTGCAGTTCTATTCGGCCACCCCGGAGCGGTTGTCCGGCAAGCAGATTCCGGTGGCCGGCGGCCTGGACGTCACGTTCAACGAGCCGATGGGTGTGATCGGCGTGATCACCCCGTGGAACTTCCCGATGCCGATCGCCGCGTGGGGGTTCGCCCCGGCACTGGCTGCCGGCAACGCGGTGGTGCTCAAGCCGGCCGAATGGACGCCGCTGACCTCGATCCGGCTCGGAGAACTCGCGCTCGAGGCGGGCCTGCCCGCCGACCTCTTCCAGGTGCTGCCGGGTAAGGGATCGGTGGTGGGGGAGCGCTTCATCAGCCACCCCGACATCCGCAAGATCGTGTTCACCGGTTCGACCGAGGTCGGCACCACAGTGATGGCCGGGGCTGCCGCTCAGGTCAAGCGGGTGACCCTGGAACTCGGCGGCAAGAGCGCCAACATCGTGTTCGACGACTGCGACCTGGAGAAGGCGGCGGCCACTGCGCCGTACGGCGTGTTCGACAACGCCGGGCAGGACTGCTGCGCCCGTAGTCGGATCCTGGTGCAGCGCAGCGTATTCGACAGGTTCATGGAGCTGCTCGAACCCGCGGTCAAGGGCCTGGTTGTCGGTGACCCCGCGGCACGCGACACCGAGATGGGCCCACTGGTATCGCGCAAGCACTTCGATTCGGTGGCGGCCTATGTTCCCGACGACGCCCCGGTGGCGTTCCGCGGCTCGGCGCCCGACGGGCCCGGCTACTGGTTCCCGCCGACCGTGCTCACCCCGGCGCGCACCGACCGCACCGTGACCGAGGAGATCTTCGGGCCGGTCGTCACCGTGCTGCCGTTCGAGGACGAGGCCGACGCGATCGCGCTGGCCAACGACACTGAATACGGTCTGTCCGGCTCGATCTGGACCGACAACCTGTCTCGTGCGCTGCGGGTCTCCCGGGCGGTCGAGGCGGGCAACCTCAGCGTGAACTCGCACTCCTCGGTGCGGTACAACACCCCGTTCGGGGGGTTCAAGCAGTCCGGACTCGGCCGTGAACTCGGACCCGACGCCCCGCTGCACTTCACGGAAACCAAGAACGTCTTTTTCGCGATCGGAGAAGCATGACCTCGAAAGTCGATCTGACCCAACGGCTGTCCGGCAAGGTTGCCGTCATCACCGGTGCCGCCAGTGGTATCGGGCTGGCCACCGCCAGGCGGTTACATGCCGAGGGTGCCACCATCGTGGTGGGCGACATCGACCCCAAGACCGGTAAGGACGTCGCCGAGGAACTGGGCGGAACCTTTGTGCCGGTGGACGTTTCCGACGAGATCGCGGTCAACAACCTGTTCGACACCGCCGCGGCCACCTACGGCTCGGTGGACATCGCGTTCAACAACGCCGGCATCTCGCCGCCCGATGACGACCTGATCGAGAACACCGAGCTGCCGGCCTGGCAGAAGGTGCAGGACATCAACCTCAAGAGTGTGTACCTGTGCTGCCGGGCGGCGTTGCGGCACATGGTGCCCGCGCAGAAGGGATCGATCATCAACACCGCGTCGTTCGTCGCGGTGATGGGGTCGGCCACCTCGCAGATCTCCTACACCGCGTCCAAGGGCGGTGTGCTGGCGATGTCGCGCGAACTCGGTGTCCAGTTCGCCCGCCAGGGAATCCGCGTCAACGCGCTGTGCCCCGGACCGGTGAACACCCCGCTGCTGCAGGAGCTGTTCGCCAAGGATCCCGAGCGGGCGGCCCGACGGCTGGTGCACGTGCCGATGGGCCGCTTCGCCGAGCCCGAAGAGCTGGCCGCGGCGGTGGCGTTCCTGGCCAGTGACGACTCGTCGTTCATCACGGGCTCGACGTTCCTGGTCGATGGTGGTATCAGTGGCCACTATGTGACCCCGCTGTAAAGGAGCTTCACCTATGTCGGCCGATCCGGAATCAGCAGTGGCCTCCGAGGCCCTGCTGCGTCCGGTGCGGCCCGGCAACGCCTTCGAGGACACCGTCGGCCGGCTGCTGCAGACCATCCGGCTCGGTGTGCTCGCCCCGGGTGACTCGCTGCCCCCGGAGCGGGAGCTGGCCGCCAAACTCGGCGTCAGCCGCGACACCGTGCGGGAGGCCATCAAGTCGCTGGCCGACGCCGGCTACCTGGTGTCGCGGCGCGGCCGCTACGGCGGCACGTTCCTGGCCGAGGAATTGCCCGCCCCGAGTGACGAGGCGGTCCGGGTCAACCGCGACGAGCTCGACGACGCGCTGCGGCTGCGGGAAGTCCTGGAAGTCGGAGCCGCCCGGATGGCCGCCACCCGCACCCTGACCGCCGCCGAGCGCGAAGGCCTGTGGTCGCGGCTGGCCGACGTGCGCGGAGCCGACCCGGACGACTACCGGCGGTTGGACTCGCGGCTGCACCTGGCAATCGCCGAGGCCGCCGGCACACCATCACTGGTGCCGCTGGTGGCCGAGAACCGGATGCGCCTCAATGCGCTGCTGGACCAGATTCCGTTGTTGCGGCGCAACATCGCCCACTCCGACGAACAGCACGAGGCCATCGTCATCGCGATCCTCGCCGGGGATGTGGCGGCCGCCGAGTCGGCTATGCGGGCCCACGTCGCGGGCTCGGCCGCGCTGCTGCACGGCTTTCTGGACTGAGCCGCAGATCGGGCTGCGAACGTTCCAGCGGGGTGAGAACGGCCGTCAACCACAGCAGCGTCAGCGCCGCCGACGACAAGAACCCGGCCACCATCCACGGTCCCGGTCCGGGGCACGAGGCGTACGGAGTGGTTTGATGCCACCACAGCACACCCAAGCCGACGACGGTGCCCAGCCCGCCGCCGTAAGCCGCCACGGTGCACCGCCGGAAAGTGCTGTGCATCAACGCAATTGATGACAGCACCGCCGTGGCGGTGAACAGCACCAGAGCCACCGAACAGATGGCGATTCCCGGTGTACCGTCCGCGGCGCGGGTGTGGACGTCTGACCAACCGGCGGCTGCCGCCGCGACCAGGATCGCCACGGTCACCCCGGTGAGGCGGGTGCGCCGCCGTCCGATCCAGACATCCTCGAACACCTGTCGCTCGATGCGGCGACACATCGCGTCGAGGTCGTCGTTACGGGTGTGCACGTTCACTGGTCGGATCCCGCCGCCCCGTGGTTCCCGGCTCAGCCCACCTGGTCGTCGCGGCTGGCGGCGACCATCAGGTCATCACGGGCCCGGGCCACCCGGGAGCGGATGGTGCCGACCGGGCACCCGCACACCTCGGCGGCCTCGGCGTAGGACAGTCCGAGCACCTGGGTGAGCATCAGCGCTTGGCGGCGATCCTCGTCCAGTCCGTCGAGAAGCATCCGGATCTCGATGATGTCCTCGAAGCGGGCCGCGCTGCGCCGGGTGTCGAGCACCTGGTCGAGATCGACGGTGTAGCCGGCGGAGCGGGGGCGGGCCTGATTGCGCCGGATCTGGTCGACCACCACGCGCCGGGCGATGGACAGCAGCCAGGTTCGGGCCGAGGAGCGTCCGGAGAACCGGGGTAGTGAACCCAGCGCCCGGAGGTACGTCTCCTGGGTCAGGTCGTCGGCGTTGCCGGGGTCACCGAGGAAGGCGACCGTGCGCCACACATCACGTTCGGTGGCCCGGATGAAGGCGTCGAGTGCGGCGTTGTCACCGCGTCCGGCGGCCAGCGCCCATGAGGTCACCTGGTCCTCGTCGCGTTCGGCCACGAGAGCAGACTAGGGGATCGCGGCCGCGGCCACACGTCCAGCCCCGTCGGAACGGACCCTGCCCCCGCGGGAGTAGTTTGGAGGGGGTCGAACGGCCCGGCACCAGGGGTTTCTTTTTCGCGGGAACCGAATGCCGCCGGCGTCCGACTAATCGACTTGAGCCGAACACTGTCGATCGACGAGGAGGACGATGACGGCATCCGTCGTCGGCGGCGTCGCCGATACCGACGTCCGCCGGGTCCAACTCGACGTCTCCGGAATGTCGTGTGCCGCGTGCGCCGCACGGGTCGAGACCAAGCTGAACAAGGTCGACGGCGTGCACGCCACGGTCAACTACGCCACCCGGGTCGCCACCATCGATGCCGCTGACTCGGTGGCCACCGACGATCTGTGCGAGGTGGTCCGCAAGGCCGGCTACGACGCCGCGCCGCGCACCTCGACGCCGGTCGAGGTGGCCGACCCCGACGAGCAGACCGCGCGCAGCCTGCTGCGCCGGCTCGCGATCGCAGCCGTGTTGTTCGTTCCGCTGGCCGACCTGTCGGTGATGTTCGCCGTGGTGCCCAGCACCCGGTTCACCGGGTGGGGCTGGGTGCTGACCGCGCTGGCACTACCCATCGTCACCTGGGCCGCCTGGCCGTTTCATCGGGTGGCGCTGCGCAATGCCCGGCACGGCACCGCCTCGATGGAGACGTTGATCTCGGTCGGTGTCTCCGCGGCCACGCTGTGGTCGCTGTACACGATCTTTCTCGGCCACGGCCTGCGCCAGACGAACGGGATCTGGCAGGCCCTACTCAGCAGCGACGCGATCTATCTGGAGGTCGCCGCCGGCGTCACGGTGTTCATCCTGGCCGGCCGGTACTTCGAGGCCAAGGCCAAGTCGCGGGCCGGTAGCGCACTGCGGGCGCTGGCCGCGCTGAGCGCCAAGAACGTGACGGTCCTGCTGGGCGACGGCACCGAGATGGTGATCCCCGCCGACGAGCTGAAGGAACAACAGCGCTTCGTGGTGCGGCCGGGCGAGACCATCGCCGCCGACGGCCTGGTGATGGACGGCAGCGCAGCGATCGACATGAGCGCGATGACCGGCGAGTCCACGCCGGCCCGCGTCCACCCGGGTGGCCGGGTGATCGGCGGCACGGTGGTGCTCGACGGCCGGTTGATCGTCGAGGCGGCCGCGGTCGGCGCCGACACCCAGTTCGCCGGCATGGTGCGGCTGGTCGAGGAGGCCCAGGCGCAGAAGGCCGACGCCCAGCGGCTGGCCGACCGGATCGCCGGGGTGTTCGTGCCCGCGGTGTTCGTCATCGCCGCCGTGACGGCCGCGGTCTGGCTGCTGTCCGGGGCCGGAGCTGATCGGGCGTTCTCGGCCGCGCTGGCCGTGCTGGTGATCGCCTGCCCGTGTGCCCTGGGCCTGGCCACCCCGACGGCCATGATGGTGGCCTCGGGCCGCGGGGCCCAGCTCGGTATCTTCCTCAAGGGTTACCGGGCGCTGGAGGCCATCCGCGCCGTGGACACCGTGGTGTTCGACAAGACCGGCACGCTGACCACCGGGCATCTCACCGTCACCGGCGTGACTGCCGCACCGGGCTGGACGGCCGACGAGGTGCTCGCGCTGGCCGCCGCCGTCGAGGCGGCCTCCGAACATGCGGTGGCCGTGGCGATCACCGGTGCGGTGGCGGACCGGGGGGAGGTCGAGGACTTCCGCTCCTATGCCGGCCGGGGAGTCACCGGCGAGGTGTCGGGCAGGCAGGTCACCGTGGGCCGCCCGTCGTGGGTGCGCGGCGATACCGCGTTGCCCGCCGAACTGGAGACCGCCTGGCGGGCCGGCGAATCCCGTGGGGAGACGGTGGTTCTGGTCGCGGTCGACGGCGCGGTGTGCGGTGCGATCGCGGTGGCCGATGCGGTCAAGGAGTCCGCCGCCCAGGCCGTGGCGGACCTGCACGGCAGGGGACTGCGCACCGTGCTGCTCACCGGCGACAACGCCTCGGCGGCAGGTGCGGTGGCGGCCCAGGTCGGTATCGACGAGGTGATCGCCGAAGTGCTGCCCGAGGGCAAAGTCGACGTCATCGAGCAACTGCGCGAGCGCGGCCGGGTGGTCGCGATGGTCGGCGACGGCATCAACGACGGCCCCGCGCTGGCGTCGGCGGATCTGGGCCTGGCGATCGGCCGTGGCACCGACGTCGCAATCGGGGCCGCCGACATCATCCTGGTGCGCGACGATCTCGACATCGTCCCGCAGGCACTGGATCTGGCCCGCGCCACCATGCGCACCATCAGGGTCAATCTGTTCTGGGCGTTCGGTTACAACGTGGCCGCGATCCCGATCGCCGCCGCGGGCATGCTCAATCCGCTCATCGCCGGTGCGGCGATGGCGTTCTCCTCGTTCTTCGTCGTCTCGAACAGCTTGCGGCTGCGCAACTTCGGGGCTACCGGTCGGAAAGGCTGAATCGTGTCGGAGCAGACGTTCAAGGTCGAAGGGCTGCACTGCCAGAGTTGTGTGCGCGTGGTGAGCAGCGCGCTGCAGGCGCTACCCGCCGTCAGTGGGGTCGAGGTGGATCTCGGCGAGCCCTCGACGGTGCGGGTGCAGGCCGATACCGATCTGTCCGTCGAACAGGTGCAGGCCGCCCTCGACGAAGAGGGCGAGTACTCCGTCGTCGGCTGAGCCGGGAACCAGACAGTGGCGCCCCGCGACCGATACAGCGTGAGGCGACAACGTTTTCCGCGCCCGGCAGTCGAAGAGTGGGACTGGCAGCGCCGCGGGGTGTGCCGGGCGGCCGACTCGTCGGTGTTCTTCGGACCCGACGGTGAGACCCGCGCCGCGCGGGTGCGCCGGGAACGGGCCGCCAAGACCCTCTGCCATGGGTGCCCGGTGATCGCCGAATGCCGTCGCCATGCGCTGAACGCCGGCGAACCCTATGGAATCTGGGGTGGCCTGTCGGCCGCCGAGCGCGAGCGGTTGTTGCGGCCTCAGCGCCGCGTCTTGGACAGCTCCCGCAGCATCGCGTTGTAGGCGTCCAGGTCGTCGTCGTAGTTGGCGTCGGCGTGCCGGTCGGTGCGGGTGGCCACCTTGCGGTCCTGGCGCGCCCACTGCACCACCAGCGCCACCACCACCACGATCACCGGCAATTCGCTTGAGCCCCAGGCGATTGCGCCACCGAGGTGCTGGTCGTCGAGCAGGCTGGACAGCCATGGCAGGTCGAGCTTGCTGTAGAAGCTCTCTCCCATGACCGAGGTCATGGTCATGGTGGCGATGCCGAAGAAGGCGTGGAACGGCATCACCGCGAACAGCATTGCCAGCCTGCCGATGAACGGCAGCCGGCGCGGGCCGGGGTCGATGCCGATGATGCCCCAGAAGAACAGGTAGCCCGTGATCAGGAAGTGCACGGTCATGAACTCGTGACCCCAGTGGTAGCGCACCAGAGTGTCGAACAGCGGCGTGAAGTAGACCGCGTACAGCGAGCCGACGAACAGCACGAAGGCCGTCGCCGGATGGGACAGGAAGCGCGACGCCGGTGAATGCACCAGCCACATCAGCCATTCCCGGGGGCCCGGGGGCTGGTCGGCGGGTGCGGCGGGCAGCGCGCGCAACGCCAGGGTGATCGGGGCGCCCAGCACCAGGAAGACCGGGATGAACATGTTGAGCGCCATGTGCTCGGACATGTGCACGCTGAACATCGCCGACCCGTAGGCCCGCACCCCGGAACTGGTGGCCAGCAGCAGGGCCAGGCAGCCGAACAGCCAGGCTGCCGTCCGCCCCGGCGGCCACGTGTCACCGCGACGGCGCAGCCGGACCACGGCCACCACGTACAGCACCGCGAGCACCACCGCGCCGATACCGAGCAGCACGTCGAACCGCCAGACCGTCAGCAGCCGAACCGCATTCGGCGGCTGCGGCAATTCATAGCCGAGGAAGACATCCCACGCGGTGAACTGGTGGGCCAGTAGCCGGGGTGCGGTCTGCACGGCCATCGCCGCCACTGCGGCCACCGCGACGATCATCGCCACCGCACCGGCCGGACCGCCCGGCTTACCGGTGCGCAGCCGCGTGATGTCGAGCAGCCAGCTGGCCAGCAGTACGGCCGCCGCCAGCAGCCCCAGCCGCCCGTAATCCGATTCGGTGAGCGTGCCGGGATCGGTGAGCAGGAACAGCAGCAGTGCGCCGTAGACCAGCGCCACCGCCCCGGCAATCAGTTCGATCAGCAGAACGCGGTGGCGCAGCGCATCCTCCGGTGGGGCGATCGCCGCGGCGATCTTCATTCCGGCCAGCACTGCCAGCGCGAGGGAGAACACGATCACGGCGCTGGTGGCGTAGTCGTGGTCGGGACCCTGCCCGGCGTTGCCGGTCACCGGAACCGCGACCACCGCGATCAGGCTCGGCACCAGCAGCACGACGTGCCAGACCCAGCGCACGGTCAGGCGCAGCGACACGGCCACCACCGCGGCGAAGATCGTCACCGCCGCCCAGCCGCGGGCCATCTCCGAGGCGCCCACCGCCGAGCCGATCGCGCCGCTGCTCACCAGCCGGGCTACCGGGACACCGGCGGCAGCCGCGGCCTGCACCACCACCATGACGGCCGCCGTCACCGCCCACAGCGGCGCGACTCGTTCGGCGAGCAGATGCACCCGGAAGGAGGCGGCATCGAGCACGCCGCGCTCGTCGGGACGCGCCGTGATGACGACGAAGACCAGACCGCCCAGGCACACCGCCCCGGCCAGGGTCGCGGTGAAGAAGCCGATGAACTCGGCGATGCTGGTCGGCAGGCCGGGGAAGGAGTCACCGGTCTCGCGGAATCGGGCGGCCCCGGACGCCACGGCATACCCCGCCAGCGCTGCGGCCAGGACAAGGTATCCGCCGACCAGTGCCCATCGGCCGGCTGGTCGGCTGCCTGTGCGGCTCGACTCCATCGCCGCTAGTCTACGACTCTTCGTCGTAGTGAATTCCGCGCGGTGGGAACTTCGGGCCGCCGCCGGTCGACCAATTGCAGACACGTCCCGAGACCGAAAGTTGATGCCCGGTGATCCAGGATCTGACGCTGCGCTGGATCGTCACGCTGCTGTTCGTGCTCAGCGCTGCCGAATGCGTCTTCGCCATCGCCGTGGGGCATCGCCGGTGGCCCAGCGTCGTCAGCTACTCCCTGCACGCGATCATGGCGGTGGCGATGGCGGTGATGGCCTGGCCGCGTGGTGCGGCCCTGCCGACGATCCCGCCGATGATCTTCTTCCTGCTCGCGACTCTCTGGTTTGTCGTCATCGCCGGCACCGCATCGGCGGCCGGTCACCGGATCGCGACGATCTACCACGCGCTGATGATGCTGGCGATGGCGTGGATGTATGCGGTGATGAACGGCCGGGTGCTGCCCGGGCAGTCGTCGGGCTCGGCGGAGGCTGCGGGCGCCGGCTCGGGCGGGCATCACGGTGGGCACATGAACATGCCCGGGATGGACATGCCCGACATGCCGGGGATGGACATGGGTGACTCCGCGGGTGCCGCAACCGGATACCCGGACTGGATCGCCGCACTCAACTGGGTGTGCACCATCGGCTTCGCGGTGGCGGCGGTGGTCTGGCTGTACCGGTATCTCGTGGCGCGCCAGAACCGTTCAGCCGGTGACGCGGTGCACCAACTCGGCCTGCTCAGCCAGGCGATGATGGCCATCGGAATGGCCGTCATGTTCGGCGTGATGCTGTAGGCGCTGCGACCCGATCGGGGACCGGGCCGCAGCGCCCGACGTTCTAGCAGGAACCCTGTGCTCGCAGCGTGGTCTTGGCGACCGTCACGGTGCAGGACTTCGAGCTGGCCGCGGCTGCCTTCGCGGTCGTGCGATGCGGGGTGCTGCTGGTCGACACTCCCGACAACGCGCGGATGAAGGTCGCGTCCAGGTCTGCTTCGTCAGGCAGGTCCACGCCTTGCGCCTGCAGTTGGTCGTAGGTGGTCTTGATCAGGCCGCCGTTGAGCAGGCTGACGAACGACCCGTTGGACCCGTGGGTGGGGTGGTCGTAATTCGGTGTGCCGAAGGCGTTGTGGTAGCCCACGCCGAGCGCGGAGTCGTCGAGGGCCTTGTTGAACGGGGTGCTCTGATTGAACACCCGGTCACCGAGCGCCTGGACGATTCGGACCCCGGGCGCCGGGTTGCCCGGTGCGCTTTCGGTGCCGAAGCCCGGCCTCCCGACGGCGTCTCCCGACGGGGTGCTGTAGCCGTGGGCGGATGCGATCCCCGCACCCGGGGCGGCCAGTGTGAGCGCTGCGGCCAGCGCCGTGGCCCCGACCGCGGAGCCGATGAGGAACCGGTGTGAGGTGGTGTGCTGGAGAGTGGTCATGGGGTCGATACCTTTCGGATGGGAGGGTGGGTCAGCGGGCGGTGGTGTCACAGGGCGTGGTGGCAGTGCGGGTGGTGCCGTCGGCGCATACGGACTTCGAGCCGTTGCCCGCACCGCCTGCGGAGTTGGCACCGCTCTTGGCGCCGCCCGACTTGGCGCTGCCACCGCTGCCGCTACCGCTGCCGGAGTCGCTGCCCGAATCCGATCCGTGGTCATGCCCGGGATGTGCCGCCGCGGGGCCGGCCGGCCCGGCCAGGGCGAGCGCTCCCGCGGCGAATGCCGTGACGAGCAGGCGCGCGGCCTGACGACTTCGTTTGTGCTGCATGGGTTCTCCTGTCGCAATAACTACTACGCTGTGTAGTAGTTAGGGGTGTAGTGGTCCCGGGATCGCATCTGCGGGGATCAGCTACTCCATCGGTGTGCGCGTCGGGTGTGGCACACAGGCGACTCCCAGCATTCGCACAGACAATCAGTCGCGCGGCAGGGCGAAAAGTTCCTCGCTGCCCGGTTTCAGGCGGCCGAACCGTCGGTGGGGTAGAGGTGTCCGCGTCGGCGTCCGCGCACGGCGTTGTCGGGCAGGACCAGATCCTGCGCGTCGGCGCTGCCCTGCGGTCCCGGGTTTCGGGTGTCGCGCCACACCAGCAGTGCCAGCATCGTGCCGAGCAGGACGGGAACGTGGCTCATCATCCGGTCGACGGTGACCGCCCCCGAGATCGCATCGCTGATGACGTAGATGGCGAGCACCACGGTGAACACGCTCAGCACGCCGGCGAGTCCGGCGGCGGCGGCGGGCCGCAACGCGGCGCCGATCATCACCGCACCCAGCGCCGCTGACCAGGCCGTCGACTCGTTGAGCAGGTGCCCGCCCATCATGGCGTGGTGGCCGGCGGAGGTCCCGACGTCAGCGCCGAACCCCTGGGCGACGGCCAGGGCGAGCTGGACGGCGCCGACGATGCCCAGTGCCCACCGGCGCCAGGTCGCCGTCAGGCCCGGGATGAGCGATCGCCGGGCTGGCGCGGTCGGAGCGGCGACAGCCTGCACCTGGGAGCGCCCCGCCAGCCGGCGCAGCAATTGCGTCTGATCGACGGCACGCGCGTACCAGTCGCGGCACTGCTCACACGTGGCGAGGTGCTCGTCGACACGGGGGCCCGGCACGGGCTCCCGTTCTCCGTCGATCCGAGCCGACAACGCCTCACGGGCGACATCGCAGTCCACGGATCAATAGTCGCGCACGGGCCCCGGATTGTTCCAGCTGATCAGAATTGGTCTGGTGCTCGGCTAGATTCCTTAGCTATGGACGGGCCAGGCGACGAGGTGACGGTCGAGCGTGCCTCCTCGGCGCTGGCCGACGTCGATATCAACGGCTGGACCCAGCGCTTCGACCTGCTCAGCGACCCGCACCGGCTGGAGATCCTGCTCTGCCTGCACCGCGCTCCCGGCATCTGCGTCGGCGATCTTGCGTCGGCGCTGGGCCGTTCGGAAAACGCCGTCTCCCAAGCTCTTCGGGTGTTGCGCCAGCAGGGCTGGGTGACCTCGACCCGGGTTGGCCGGCTGGTCAGCTACCGGCTGGAGGACCACACCGTCCACGACCTCCTGCACTGGATCGGTGCCGCCCACAACGAGTAACCAGTAGTTCATCTGAACATGTAGACAGATGATTGGCTGCGGCACTAGGTTGGAACACGGGCACCGGTCGGGTGCCCGTGCGTCGAGGAGGACCGGTTGAGCGTCCAGATCACAGCCATGCACATGAGCGATGGTCTGGTGAACGCTCCCACCTCGATGTTGTTCGCCGCGCTGGCGATCGCCGCAGTGGGGTTCTGCGCCTGGCGGGCGCGCGCCGAACTCGACGAGCGTGCCGTCCCGCTGGCCGGACTGGTCGCGGCGTTCATCTTCGCGGTGCAGATGATCAACTTCCCGATCCTGCCCGGCGTCAGCGGACACCTTCTCGGTGGCGCGCTGGCCGCGATCCTGGTGGGCCCGTTCACCGGGGTGTTGTGCATCGCGATCGTGCTGGTAGTGCAGTCGCTGCTGTTCGCCGACGGCGGTGTGACGGCGCTGGGGATGAACACCACCAATATGGCCCTGATCGGGGTGGCAGCCGGCTACTCGACCGCCGTACTGCTGTACGCGGTGGTCCGACGGCGCGGGCAGGGGCAGTCGGTCCCCGCCCTCGGCGTTGTCGCGTTTCTCTCCGCCGTAGTGGGAACAGTCTGCGCAGCAATGGGTTTCGTGATCGAGTATTCGATCGGTGGTGCCGCCCCGGTGTCGCTGACCACGGTCGCGACCTACATGCTGGGCACCCACGTGCTGATCGGCATCGGGGAGGGTGTGATCACCGCGGTCACCGTCATGGCGGTTGCGCGGGCGCGGCCGGACCTGGTGTACCTGCTGCGGCGCACCCGCACCGAGACGGCGGTACCGGCATGAGGCGGCACTGGCGGTTCTGGGCCGGTTTCGCCACCGCCATCGTGCTGATCGCCGGGGTGGTGTCCTACTTCGCCAGTTCCAGCCCCGACGGGCTGGACTCGGCAACCCTGCAGGGCTGCCAGGTCGTCACGACCGACCACGGCGAACAGCTCACCGGTAGCTGTATCGCCCAGCACGCCACCGAGCACCCGATGTCGGTGTCACCGCTGGCCGACTACACGCTGTTCGGGCATACCGGCAGCGTCGGGGCGGCCGGAATCATCGGCGCTGTGGTGGTGCTGGCGCTGGCCGGCGGTGCGTTCTGGCTGCTCGCCCGCAGCCGCCGCTCCGGGAGCTGACGCCCGTGGGCGCGGGCCACTCCCATCCGCTCTACCGCGACGGGCACTCCGTGGTGCATCACGCACCCGCCGAGGTCAAGATCGCCGGACTCGTGGTGTTCGTGCTAGCGGTGGTGGCCACCCCTCGGGAGATGATCTGGCCGTTCGCGCTCTACGCGGTGATCGTGCTCGTCGTGTGGCGGGTGGCCAGGATTCCGCTGCGCTGGATCCTGCCGCGCATGCTGATCGAGGCGCCGTTCCTGGTGCTGGCGGTGCTGCTGCCCTTCGCCGAGGGTGGCCAGCGCGTGCAGGTCGCCGGTCTGCAGCTGTCGGTGGCCGGGTTGTGGGCGGCCTGGGGCATCGTGGTCAAGGGAACTCTCGGCGTGGCCGCCTCGCTGACGGTGGCCGCCACCACCTCGGCGCGGGAGCTTCCGCTGGCGCTGAGCAGACTCGGGGTGCCCGGTCTGATCACCTCTATGCTCGTGCTGATGATCCGCTACATCGACCTGCTGTCGGCTGAGATCAGCCGCATGCGGATGGCCCGGATCTCGCGTGGTGACTCGCCGCGTGCCCTGCACCAGGCCGGTGCCATCGCCAAAGGTGTTGGCGCCCTGTTCCTGCGGTCCTATGAGCGCGGCGAGCGGGTGTACCTGGCGATGACCTCGCGTGGTTTCGACGGCAAGGTGCCCGAACTGGCGATCGTCGGTGCCCGGCCGCGCGCGACATCGGCGCAGTGGCTGGCGGCGCTGACGCCGGCGGCGGCCGCGATCACGGTGGCAGGTGCGGCGTGGATGCTGCGATGAGTCCGCCGGCCATCCGCGTCGAGGGCCTGCACTACCGCTACCCCGACGGCCGGGTGGCCCTCGACGGTGTCGACCTGAGCGTTGCGCCGGGGGAGCGGGTGGCCGTCCTCGGGCCGAACGGGGCCGGTAAGACCACGCTGATGCTGCACCTCAACGGGGTGCTCGCGGCGACGTCGGGCACCATCGAGATCAGCGGGATCACGTTGGACCGCAAGACTCTTCGGGATATCCGGCGCCGGGTGGGGCTGGTCTTCCAGGATCCCGACGACCAGCTGTTCATGCCGACGGTGGCCCAGGACGTCGCCTTCGGCCCGGCCAACTTCGGCGTCACCGGCGACGAATTGGCCGCCCGGGTCCACGCCGCCCTGGACATCGTGTCGATGACCGAGCATGCCGAGCGCAGCCCTGCACACCTCTCGGTGGGTCAGCGCCGGCGTGCGGCGCTGGCCACCGTGCTGGCGTGCGAACCGGAGATCTTGGTGCTCGACGAGCCGTCGGCCAACCTCGATCCGGTGGCCCGTCGCGAGCTGGCCGCGACGCTGGCCACATTGCCTGCCACCATGCTGATCGTCACCCATGATCTGCCGTACGCCGCGCAACTGTGCGACCGCGCCATCGTGCTGGACCACGGGGTGGTGGTCGCCGACGACACCGTCACCGCGGTGCTGTCCAACAGTGAGCTACTGGCCGCCCACCGGCTCGAATTGCCCTGGGGTTTCGTGGTTCCCACCCGCTGAGCGCAGCCGGCATCCCTCGCGACTGTGCAACGGCATACCCGACACGCCGCGCAGTGCGGATGAGACCGCACACTCGCGGATGGCTCAGTGCCGCTTGGCGGGTGGCCACGGCGGCTCGCCGCACAACGCCAGCAGTGCGTTCTCGATGACCTCGGGCAGCGCCGGATGGATCCAGTACTGGCCGCGGGCCATGTCCTGACCGGCCAGCCCGAAGCTCATCGCCTGGATCAACGGCTGGATCAACGACGATGCCTGGTGCCCCATGATGTGCGCGCCCAGAATCGTTCCGGTATCGGCTTCCACGACCACCTTCGCGAACCCCGTGGTGTCTTCCATCGCCCAGCCGTAGGCCACATCGCCAAAGTCCTGGATCTTGGTGCGGATGTCGTAACCCGCTGCGCGGGCCTCATTCTCCGTCAGCCCGACACACGCGATCTGCGGATCGGTGAACACCGCCGACGGTACGAACCGGTGATCCGAAGGCATGAGCGCCTCGGTGTCATCCCAGTCGGCCAGCAGGTTGTTCTTCACCACCCGGGCCTCGTGATTGGCCACGTGCTTGAGCTGAAACGGCGAGCTAACGTCACCGAGCGCGAAAATGCCTCGCGCTGTGGTCCGTTGGTACTCGTCGACCACCACCCGGCCGTCCTCGACGTCGACCCCCACCGACTCCAGGTTGAGCAGGTCGGCGTTGGGGATCCGGCCGGTGGCCACCAGCACCGCGTCGGCCGTCACCTCCGAGCCGTCGTCCAGCTCGATCACGGTCTGCGTGCCGGCCGATCGCGCGCCGATCATGTTGCGGTGGCTGCGAATCTCCCATTTCTTGCTCGCGATGTCGGTGAACCGTTCGCAGACCGTGTCATCGCAGTGCGACAGCATCGTGCCGCCGCGGATCACGATGGTGACCCGCGATCCCAGCGAGGAGAACACGTGCGCGAACTCGGCGGCCACGAAACCGCCGCCGATGATCACCAGGTGCTCGGGAAGTTCGGCCATCCGCATGATGGTGTCGCTGGTGTGGACGTCCACGCCGCAGCCGGCGATCGCCTCGGGGATCATCGCCCGTGCCCCGGCCGCGATCACCACCTGCTCGGCGGTGAACTCCTCACCCTTCTCAGTGCGCAGCCGGTAGCCCGCGTCGGTGCGCCCGTTGAACGTCGTATGGGAGTCGTAGACAGTGACATTGGGCAACGAACGCCGGTAGTGCTCACCGCCCACCGCGATCGGATCGATCCGGCCGAACACCCGCGACACGATGTCCGACCACCGCACACCGTCGACGTGCGCGTCCACCCCGTAACGGGCGGCGTCGCGCACCGTCGCGGCCACCTCGGCGGCGTAGACGAACATCTTCGTCGGGATACAGCCCACATTCAGACAGGTGCCACCGAACACACCCTGCTCGCAGATGGCGATCTTTTTCTCGGCGTAGCGGTCGTCGAGAACCGAATTGCCCGAACCGGTTCCGATGATCGCGATGTCGAAATGCTCCACAAGATCCCCTAATCCCGGCCCGATGCCGATGCGGTCTCGGCACAGTGCGCGAGATAGAAGTCCAGCCACCCGGCCAGCTCACGGTAGGCCGCGGCGCGCGGCTGCGCCAACGACAGGAACACATCGTGCTTGGCGTCGACCACCGGCACCACCGTGGTCCGGTTGCCGATACACCCCGCCCAGCGGGCGATCTGGCTGACATCGAGCACCGCGTCGCCGCGCTGCATCGTGTCCGGCACCGTCGTTTCCTTGACGCTGCGATCGGACCGCAGGATCAGGTTGGGCACCCCGACGTCCAGGCCGCGGTGCAGCGTGGCCTGGCCGCGACGGATCGCATGGATCCAGCCGAACGTCACCGGGAACCCGCCCAGCGGTTTCCACTGCAGGTTGTAGTCGAACTCGCCGTGGTACTCGCGGTGCAGGGTCAGCCCGTAGCCGCCCTTGCCGGTGCCGCGGATCACCGAGGTCTTACGCACCCGCGACAGCGCGCCGATGGCGGTCGACGTCAGCCGGGTGCGCAGGATCGCCGGGCCGTGCAGATCCAGCCAGGGGCTGTTGAGGATCAGCCCCCCGATCCCGAGCCGTGCCGTCGCTTCACGACGGCGTACCCGGTCGAGCCACAGCGAGACGATCAGGCCGCCGGCCGAATGGCCGTAGACCAGCACCCGGGTGCCGGGGTTCTCGGCGGTGATGATCGCGACGGCCGCTTCGAGTTCGCGGTCGTAACGGGAGAGGTCGGTGGTGAAGTGCGGGGTCTGCCCGGTGCGCCAGGACCGGCCGCACTTGTGCTGATCGAGGGCGTAGAACCGGAAGCCGCGGCCGGTGAAATGGTGCGCGAGCTCGGTGTTGAAGAAGTAGTCGGTGAAGCCGTGGACCGCCAGCACACAGTGCTCTGCGGGGGGCGCTTCGCCGCCGCGGCGGACCAGGGTGGCGAAGAGATCGCCCTCGCCGTCGGGGTCGGGTCCCAGCGCCACGGTGGTCTGCTGGAAGCCCAGCAGGACGTCGTCCGACCATTCGGCGTGCGCTGCCGTCACGAGGCCTACCTTAGCGGCGGTGTGGTGCTGGCGACTCGACCGAATAGTCCGGGGTGGCTCGGGATAACCTGACAAGTAGTACAGCCGTCACGAGACAAGGACGAACCGGTGTCTGAAACCACCAAAACCGATGTGGTGCTGGTCGGCGCGGGGATCATGAGCGCCACCCTGGGTGCGCTGCTGCGGCTGGTCGAGCCGGACTGGTCGATCACGCTGGTGGAACGCCTCGATGCCGCCGCCGCCGAGAGCAGCGATCCGTGGAACAACGCCGGAACCGGGCACTCGGCGCTGTGTGAGCTCAACTACACCCCGCAGAACGCCGACGGCAGCATCGAGATCGCCAAGGCCGTCACCGTCAACGAGCAGTTCCAGGTGACCCGGCAGTTCTGGTCGTACGCGGTGGAGAACGGCATCCTGCCCGACGTCCGCAACTTCCTGAACCCGATCCCGCACGTCAGCTTCGTGCACGGCGCCGAGCACATCGACTACCTGCGCCGCCGCCGCGACACCCTGGTGCGCAACCCGCTGTTCGCCTCCATGGAGTTCATCGACGACGCCGACGAGTTCGCCCGCCGGCTGCCGCTGATGGCCAAGGGCCGTGACTTCACCGAGCCGGTCGCGCTGAACTGGACCACCGACGGCACCGACGTCGACTTCGGGTCGCTGACCCGTCAGCTGCTGGGCTTCGGTACCCAGCGCGGGATGACCACGCTGTTCGGCCACGACGTGCGCGACCTGCACCAGGAGTCCGACGGCAGCTGGACGGTCAAGGTCATCAACCGCCGTACCGGGCAGAAGCGCAAGCTCTCCGCCAAGTTCGTCTTCGTCGGCGCGGGCGGCGGTGCGCTGCCGCTGCTGCAGAAGGCCGGCATCAAGGAGGCCAAAGGCTTCGGCGGCTTCCCGGTCAGCGGCCAGTGGCTGCGCACCGGCGACGCCGAGCTGGCCGCCGCCCACCAGGCCAAGGTCTACGGCCTGCCGCCGCTGGGTGCCCCGCCGATGTCGGTGCCGCACCTGGACACCCGCGTGATCAACGGCCGCTCGTGGCTGCTGTTCGGGCCGTTCGCCGGCTGGTCGCCGAAATTCCTCAAGGAGGGCAAGGTCACCGACCTGCCGCTGTCGGTCAAGCCCAACAACCTGGCGTCGATGGTCGGTGTGGGCCTCACCGAGTGGGGTCTGCTGAAGTACCTGATCGGACAGCTGGCCCTCAGCGAAGCCGCCCGGGTCGACACGCTGCGTGAATTCGCGCCCACCGCAGAGGATTCCGACTGGGAGCTCGATATCGCCGGCCAGCGCGTGCAGGTGATCCGCCGCGACTCCAAGAAACTCGGCGTCCTGGAATTCGGCACCACCGTGCTGGCCGCCGGCGACGGGTCGATCGCCGGTCTGCTCGGCGCCTCGCCGGGTGCCTCCACCGCGGTGCCGGCCATGATCGAGGTGCTGCACCGCTGCTTCCCCGACCGCTACCAGGGCTGGGAGCCGCGACTCAAGGAGATGGTGCCCTCGCTGGGCGTCAAGCTCTCCGAGAACCCGCAGCTCTTCGACGAGGTGTGGTCGCACGGCACCAAGGTGCTGGGCCTGGGTAGCGCCGCTCACTCGGTTTCGGCTGACCCGGAGCCGGCAGGGGTGGTGTGACGGTCGCCCTGCGCCGCTCCTGGGCCAAGGACCTCGACGCGGCGACCCTCTACGAGCTGCTGAAACTGCGCGTCGAGGTGTTCGTGGTCGAGCAGGCCTGCCCCTATCCCGAGCTCGACGGACGCGACCTGCTCGCCGAGACCCGGCACTTCTGGCTCGAGCAGCCTGACGGCGCGGTGATCTCCACGCTGCGGCTGATGGAGGAGCACGCCGGGGGTGAGAAGACGTTCCGGATCGGTCGGGTCTGCACCCGCCGCTCCCAGCGCGGTCAGGGGCACACCGCCCGCCTGATGGCCGCCGCCCTGGCTGACGTCGGCGACCACCCGTGCCGGATCAACGCCCAGACCTACCTGGCCGAGATGTACGCCCGGCACGGGTTCGTGGTCGACGGCGACGAGTTCGTCGAGGACGGCATCCCGCACGTGCCGATGGTGCGGCGCACCACGCTCGAAGCCGGCAAGCAGTGAGCACTCCGGCCTACCCGTTCAGCGCGCTCGTCGGTCATGACCGGCTGCGGCTGGCTCTCGTGCTGTGCGCGGTGCGCCCCGAGATCGGCGGCGTGCTGATCCGCGGCGAGAAGGGCACCGCCAAGTCCACGGCGGTGCGCGCCCTGGCCGCGGTGCTGGCCGAGGTGGACGCCGGCTCCCGGCTGGTGGAGCTGCCGATCGGCGCCACCGAGGACCGCGTGGTCGGCTCGCTGGATCTGCAGAAGGTGCTGCGCGACGGCGAGCACGCGTTCTCCCCGGGCCTGCTGGCCCGCGCCCACGGGGGCGTGCTCTACGTCGACGAGGTCAACCTGCTGCACGACCACCTGGTCGACATCATGCTCGACGCCGCCGCGATGGGCCGGGTGCACATCGAGCGCGACGGGGTGTCGCACTCACACGAATCGCGCTTCGTGCTGATCGGAACGATGAATCCCGAAGAGGGAGAACTGCGTCCGCAGCTGCTCGACCGGTTCGGCCTGACCGTGGACGTGCAAGCCTCCCGCGATGTGGCGGTGCGCAGCGAGGTGATCCGACAGCGGCTGGCCTACGAGGCCGACCCGGGCGGGTTCGCCGCCCGCCACGCCGAGCAGGACCGTGAGCTGGCGGCGCGGATCGCCGCGGCCCGCGCCCGGGTGGTTGCGGTGGAACTACCCGACGCCGAACTGAACCGCATCGCGGCGCTGTGCGCGGCGTTCGACGTCGACGGCATGCGTGCCGATCTGGTGGTGGCCCGCACCGCTGTCGCGCACGCCGCCTGGCGCGGGGCCGACGCCGTTGCCGAAGAGGACATCCGGGTGGCCGCCGAACTGGCTCTGCCGCACCGGCGTCGTCGTGACCCGTTCGACGACCCTGGCCTGGATCCGGCCCAGCTCGACGAGGCGCTGGCCGCCACTGCCGAGACCGGCTCGGATCCCGAGCCCGAACCCGATCCGCCCGGCGGCGGGCAGTCGGTCGACGGTGACTCGGGACAGTCTGCTCCGCAACAGAATTCGTCGTCATCGACGACTCGTCCGTCGGCCCCGCCCGCGGCGACGTTTCGCACCCGCGCGCTGACGGTGCCCGGTGTGGGGGAGGGCACCCCGGGCCGACGGTCGCGGGCCCGCAACCGATCCGGCGCGGTGATCACCGCCACCGACCAACCCGAGACCGGCCACGGTCTGCATCTGTTCGGCACCGTTCTCGCCGCGGCCGGGCACGGCCGTCGCCGTCCCGATCCCGACGACATCCGCCGCGCGGTACGCGTCGGCCGGGAGGGCAATCTCGTCATCTTCGTCGTCGACGCCTCCGGCTCGATGGCCGCCCGCGACCGGATGTCGGTGGTCACCGGTGCGGCCCTGTCCCTGCTGCGCGATGCCTATCAGCGCCGAGACAAGGTTGCGGTCATCACTTTCCGCGGCGAGGACGCCCGGCTGGCGCTGCCCCCGACCACCTCGGCGCACATCGCGTCGCGGCGGCTGACCCGCTTCGACACCGGCGGCACCACACCGCTGGCCAAGGGCCTGCTGGCCGCCCGCGACGTGGTGCTGCGCGAGCGCGTGCGCGACCGCACCCGCCGCCCGCTGGTAGTCGTGCTCACCGACGGCCGCGCTACTGGCGGGCCCGACCCGCTGGGCCGCAGTCGCAGTGCCGCAGCACTTTTGGTGGCCGAAGGTGCCGCTTCGGTGGTGGTGGACTGCGAAACCTCGTATGTGCGGCTGGGCTTGGCCGGTGAGCTGGCCGAGCAGTTGGCGGCCCCGCTGCTGCAGCTCGAGCAGCTGCGCGCAGACTATTTGGCGCAAGCCGTTCGCCGCGCCGCCTGAGCCTGGAAGGGGACCGCCGATGCCGCAGGGCCAACCGCTCGTCGTACCCGCCGACGGCCTGACCACCCGCGCCCGGCGCAACACCCCGGTGCTGGCCGTCCACACCGGTCCCGGCAAGGGCAAGTCCACCGCGGCGTTCGGAATGGCGTTGCGGGCGTGGAACGCCGGCATGAGCGTGGCGGTGTTCCAGTTCGTCAAGAGCGCCAAGTGGAAGGTCGGCGAGGAGTCGGCGTTCGCCGCACTGGGCCGGCTGAACGCCGAACACGGTGTCGGCGGGGCGGTGGAATGGCACAAGATGGGCTCCGGCTGGTCCTGGTCTCGCAAGACCGGCTCCGATGACGACCACGCCGCCGCGGCCGCCGACGGCTGGGCCGAGATCGCCCGCAGGCTCGGCGAGCAACGGCACGACTTCTACGTCCTCGACGAGTTCACCTACCCGCTGAAGTGGGGCTGGGTCGACGTCGACGCGGTGGTCGACGTGCTGGTCAACCGGCCCGGCGGCCAGCACGTGGTGATCACCGGCCGCGACGCCCCGCAACGTCTGCTCGACGCCGCCGACCTGGTCACCGAGATGACCAAGGTCAAGCACCCGATGGACGCCGGCCGCAAGGGCCAGCGCGGCATCGAATGGTGAGCACCCCCGGCGTCGTCATCGGCGCCCCGTCATCAGGTAGCGGAAAGACCACCGTCGCAACAGGTTTGATCGGCGCCCTGCGTCAGGCCGGTCACCGGGTGGCGCCCTTCAAGGTCGGGCCCGACTTCATCGACCCCGGCTACCACGCGCTGGCGGCGGGCCGGCCGGGCCGCAACCTGGACCCGGTGCTCGTCGGTGAGGACCTGATCGGCCCGCTCTACCGGCACGGCTCGGCCGACGCCGACATCGCCGTGATCGAGGGCGTCATGGGCCTGTTCGACGGGCGCATCGACGAGCAGGCGGTGATCCCGGCACGCGGATCCACCGCCGCCGTCGCCGAAACACTGAGCACCCCGGTGCTGCTGGTGGTCGACGCCCGCGGCCAGAGCCAGAGCATCGGGGCAGTGCTGCATGGCTTTTCGAGTTTTCACCGCGGCGTGCACATCGGCGGGGTGATCCTCAACCGGGTCGGATCGCCACGCCACGAACAGGTGCTGCGGCAAGCCTGTGAGGCCGCCGGGGTGCCGGTGCTCGGCGCGATCCCGCGCCACGACGAACTCTCGGTGCCGTCCCGGCACCTGGGTCTGGTCACTGCCGTCGAACACGGCGACCAGGCGCATGCGGCGGTCGCGGCGATGACGGCACTGGTGGCCCGCCACGTCGACCTGCCGGCCGTCGCCGCACTGGCCGCGTCCCGCGTGCAGGCACCGCCCTGGTCGGCGCGGGACGCGGTCGGGGAGCCACTGGCGTCGGCGCCGGTCGTGGCGGTGGCCGCCGGCCGTGCATTCAGCTTCGGCTACACCGAGCACGCCGAACTGCTGGCCGCCGCCGGAGCCCAGGTGGTGGAGTTCGACCCGATCAGCGACGGGCTGCCGGCCGGGACCGCGGCGCTGGTCCTGCCCGGCGGCTTCCCCGAGCAGTACCTGCCGGAACTGGCGGCCAACACCGCTCTGCGCGCCCAGATCCGTGAACTGGCCGGGCACGCCCCGATCCACGCCGAGTGCGGGGGACTGGCCTACCTGATGAGCGACCTCGACGGTCATCCGATGTGCGATGTATTACGCGGCAGCGCCCGGTTCACGCCGCGGCTGACCCTGGGCTACCGCGACGCGGTCGCGGTGGCGGACTCGCCACTGCACCAAGCCGGGCAGCGGATCGTCGGCCACGAATTCCACCGCACCGCAGTCGAATTCAGCTCCGACTACGAGCCGGCCTGGGTGTTCCGCGGCTCGGACGGTCAGCCGGTTCGCGACGGTGCGGTCCTGGGCGGGGTGCACGCTTCGTATCTGCACACCCACGCCGCCGCCCAGCCCGCCGCGGTCGCACGGTTTGTCAGCACCGCGGCCTCACTTACTAAGCTCGCCGGGTGACCGAGAACGCCTACCTCGTCGGCCTGCGGCTGAGCGGCAAGAAGGTCGTCGTGGTCGGCGGGGGCACTGTCGCGCAACGGCGGGTGCCGGTCCTCATCGGCACCGGCGCCGACGTGCACGTCATCGCACGCGCCGCGACCCCGGCCGTGGAGGCACTCGCCGAGCAGAAGCCCGGGATCACCCTGCAGCTGCGCGACTACCGCGACGGCGACCTCGAGGGTGCGTGGTACGCCATCGCCGCCACCGACGACCCCGCCGTCAACGCCGCGATCGTCGCCGAGGCCGAGAGCCGCCAGATCTTCTGCGTGCGTGCCGACGCGGCCCGCGAGGGCACCGCCGTCACCCCCGCCTCCTTCGACTACGACGGATTGCTGGTCGGTGTGCTGGCCGGCGGTGAACACCGCCGCTCGGCGGCCATCCGCTCGGCCATCCGGGAGGCCTTCCAGCAGGGTGTCATCAACCCCGATACCTCCGATGTGATGCGCGGCGGCGTCGCTCTGGTGGGCGGCGGACCCGGCGATCCGGAACTGATCACCGTGCGCGGCCGGCGGCTGCTGGCCCGCGCCGACGTCGTCGTCGCCGACCGGCTGGCACCGCCGGAACTGCTGGCCGAACTCGGCGCGCACGTCGAGGTGATCGACGCCGCGAAGATCCCGTATGGACGGGCGATGGCCCAGGACGCGATCAACGACGTCCTCGTCGAACGGGCCCGCGCCGGGCAGTTCGTGGTGCGCCTCAAGGGTGGCGATCCGTTCGTGTTCGCGCGCGGATATGAGGAGGTTCTCGCCTGTGCCGAGGCTGGGATTCCGGTCACAGTTGTGCCTGGTGTGACCAGTGCCATATCGGTGCCCGCATTGGCCGGAGTTCCGGTCACCCATCGCGGGGTTAATCACGAGTTCGTGGTGGTCAGCGGCCATTTAGCACCGGATCATCCGGAATCGTTAGTGAATTGGAATGCACTGGCCCAATTGTCGGGAACGTTAGTTCTGTTGATGGCCGTCGAACGTATCGAATTGTTTGCCGACGCCCTGATCTCGGGCGGTAGACCAGCGGAAACGCCGGTCCTCGTGGTGCAGCACGGCACGACGGCCGCAGAACGGATCCTGACCACTACGCTCGCAGATGCGCCGATGCGAATTCGGACCGACGGTATTCGGCCGCCGGCAATCGTCGTCATCGGTCCGGTGGCAGCCTTCGCCACTTAAAGTTCTCTTAAAATTACTGTAGGGTAGCCAATCATGACGGCTCTCAACGATGCGGAGCGAGCGATGAATCGCCACGCCGACAGTTCAGAGCGCGCCCTTCCGATGCGCCTCGAGCCCAAGGCTCTCACCAAGACCAGCAAGTTCTACCCGGACTGGCTGCCGTCCCGGCGCTTCATTGCCGCTGTCATCGCCATCGGCGGTATGCAGTTGCTGGCCACCATGGACAGCACGGTGGCGATTGTGGCGTTGCCGAAGATCCAGGACGAACTCAGCCTGTCCGACGCGGGCCGCAGCTGGGTGATCACCGCCTACGTGCTGACGTTCGGTGGTCTGATGCTGCTCGGTGGCCGCCTCGGCGACACCATCGGCCGCAAGCGCACCTTCATCGTCGGTGTCGCGCTGTTCACCATCGCCTCGGTCCTGTGCGGTATCGCCTGGGATGAGGCGACGCTCGTCATTGCGCGTTTGCTGCAGGGTGTCGGCGCGGCGATCGCCTCGCCGACCGGCCTGGCACTGATCGCCACCACGTTCCCCAAGGGCCCGGCCCGCAATGCCGCCACGGCGATCTTCGCCGCGATGACCGGTATCGGCTCGGTGATGGGCCTCGTGGTCGGCGGTGCCCTGGTCGAGGTGTCCTGGCGGCTGGCGTTCCTGGTGAACGTGCCGATCGGCCTGCTGATGATCTACCTGGCCCGCACCACGCTGCGGGAAACCCAGCGCGAGCGGATGAAGCTGGACGCCGGCGGTGCGCTGCTGGCCACCCTCGCCTGTACCGCCGCAGTGTTCGGCTTCGCCCAGGCGCCGGAGAACGGCTGGCTGACCCCGGTCACCCTGATCTCCGCCGGCGCCGCCCTGCTGGCCTTCATCGCGTTCGTCTTCGTCGAGCGGCGTGCCGTCAACCCGGTGGTGCCGTTCGCGCTGTTCCGCGACCGCAACCGGCTGGCCACCTTCGCCGCGGTGTTCCTGGCCGGCGGCGTGATGTTCACGCTCACCGTGCTGATCGGCCTGTACGTGCAGGACATCATGGGCTACAGCGCACTGCGCGCCGGTATCGGCTTCATCCCGTTCGTCATCGCGCTCGGTGTCGGGCTGGGCCTGTCGTCGCAGCTGGTGTCGAAGTTCCCGCCGCGGGTGCTGGTCATCGCCGGTGGCGTGCTGGTGCTGGCCGCGATGATCTACGGCTCCACGCTCAACGGCGGCATCCCGTACTTCCCGAACCTCGTCCTGCCGATCACCGTTGGTGGCCTCGGCATCGGCATGATCGTCGTCCCGCTGACGGTGTCGGCGATCGCCGGTGTCGGCTTCGACCAGATCGGCCCGGTGTCGGCCATCGCGCTGATGCTGCAGAACCTGGGCGGGCCGGTAGTGCTGGCCATCATCCAGGCCGTGATCACCTCCCGCACCCTGTACCTGGGTGGCACCACGGGCCCGGTGAAGAACATGAATCCCGCGCAGCTGCACGCCCTGGACCAGGGCTACACCTACGGCCTGCTGTGGGTGGCGGCGGTCGCCGTGATCGTCGGCGCGGTGGCGCTGTTTATCGGCTACACCTCTGAGCAGGTGGCGCACGCGCAGGAAGTCAAGGAAGCGATCGACGCCGGAGAGCTCTAGCGATTTCGGCGCGGTTGACGTCGCGCAGCGACGATGAGCGCGCCGAAATCACGCGGCGGAGCCGCCTCGGTAGGGTAGCTACCCATGTCTGGCTCGCGGGGTCCCCAACCGGCTGCCAGAACGCTTTCTTCCAGCGTGCTCGGAGTCGCGATCGTCGCGATCACCGGTATGCAGCTGATGTCCACTCTGGACGGCACGATCGTGGTCGTCGCACTGCCCCGGATGCAGGCCGAGCTGGCGCTGTCCGATGCCGGCAAGAGCTGGGTGATCACCGCCTATGTGCTGACCTTCGGCGGTCTGCTGCTGCTCGGCGGCCGGGTCGGCGACGCGATCGGCCACAAGCGGGCCTTCATCTCCGGGGTCGGCGTGTTCACCATCGCCTCGGCGGCCTGCGGGCTGGCCACTGACGGGCCGCTGCTGATCGCCGCCCGCGCGGTCCAGGGCATCGGTGCAGCGGTGGCCGCTCCGACCGGGCTCGCTCTGATCGCCACCACGTACGCCGTCGGGCACGCCCGCAACCGGGCGATGGCGATCTCGGCGGCCATGCAGGGCATTGGCTCGGTGCTCGGGCTGGTGCTCGGCGGCGCACTGACCGTGGTGTCCTGGCGGCTGGCCTTCCTGATCAACCTGCCGATCGGTGTGCTCATCATCGCGATCGCGCTGACCCGGCTCGAGGAGACCCGCCACGAGCGGCTCAAGCTGGACGTGACCGGTGCCATGCTGGCGACCCTGGCCTGCGCCGCGGGCGTGTTGATCTTCACCCAGGGCCCGCCGCGCGGCTGGGCCGACCCGTGGGTGATCGGCGCCGGGGTGGCTGCCGTGTTCCTACTCTGGGCGTTCCTGCTCGTCGAACGCCGCGCCGACCACCCGCTGGTGCCGATGTCGTTGTTCCGCGAACGCAACCGGGTGATGACGTTCATCTCGCTGTTCCTGGCCGGCGGCGTGCTCCTGACGCTGACCGTGATGATCGGCCTCTACGTCCAGGACGTGCTCGGCTACAGCGCCTTACGCGCCGGGATCGGGTTCATCCCGTTCGCGTTGGCGTTGGGCCTGGGCAACGTGCTCGCCGCCCGGGCCGCCCCGCATATCGCGCCGCGCTGGCTGATCATCGGCGGCGGGCTGTTCGTGCTCGGGGCGATGCTGTTCGGCTCGACGTTGACCCGCACCATCCCGTATTTCCCCGACCTGTTCGTGCCGATCGTGGTGGGCGGCTTCGGGATCGGGGTGATCTCGGTCATCCTGCCGCTGTGCGCGGTGGCCGAAGTCGGCCCCCGCGAGATCGGCCCGGTCTCGGCGATCACGCTCATGGTGCAGAACCTGGGCGGTCCCATCGTGCTGGTGATCATCCAGGCGGTGCAGACCTCGCGCACCCTGTACCTCGGTGGCACCACCGGTCCGGTGGCGCAGATGACGCCCAGCCAGCTCGACGCTCTCGACGCCGGCTACACCTATTCCCTGCTGTGGGTGGCGGCGGTGGCGGTGCTCGTCGGCATCACCGCGTTCTTCATCGGGTTCTCGGCGCGCCAGATCGCCACCGCCCAGCACACCCGGGAAGCCGTCGAGGCCGGCGAACTCTAGGCCCGACGCGCTTGCCACACCCGGTAGCCGCCGTACACAGCCGCTGCCACAACGAAATTCACGAAGTACGCCAGATCCGCCCCGTGCAGGGCAGTGGCCATCGGACCGACGATCAGGTTGGTGTGCATGAACGGCACCGCCACGGCGAACGCCAGAAAAAAGCTCACCAGCGCCACTACGGCGTCGCGCCGCGGTGTCGTCTCCTCGGCCGGGTTCACCACGTCACGGCCCGCACTGCGGTAGCGCCAGTCGATGGCCACGATCGCCACGAACGCCGGGATCCAGTAGCTGACGAACAGCAGCACACCCTGGAAGCGGGCCGCCAGGTCACCGGAGTGCAGCCACATGATCAGCGCGAACGCGATCACCACGACCACCACCGCCGACACCGGCCTGCGCACCCGCACCCCGACCGTCTGCAGCGCCAGCGACCCGCTGTAGTCGTTCATCGCGTTGGAGGCCACCGACCCCAGTGCGATCACCAGCAGCGCCAGCGCCCCCAGCACGCCGCCGCCCATGATCTCGCGCACACCGGCTGCGGTCTGATCTGTCAGCGTGCCCGCCGCCGCGACGCCGATCGCCTGCACCGCGATGTAGGCCACCGCCAGGCCACCGAACGTGTAGCCGAACACCGCGGTGCGAGAGGTGGTCACCGGCAGATAGCGGCTGTAATCGGAGGCGTAACTGGCCCACGAGATCGCCAGGCTCAGTGCGATGGTGACCTCAAGCACGAAGGCGCCGCTGAGGTCGGCTCCGGACAGTGTGGGCAGCGAGACCACGGGGTGGCCGGCGATCAGCTTCCAGGCGAACACCGCGAACGTCACGATCAGCACGACCGTCATGATCGCCTGCACGCGGTGGATCACCTCGTAGCCGAATACGCCGACCACACCCTGGGCGGCCAGCACGATCACCACCGCCAGCCAGAACGGCAGGCCGAGCAACTCGGCCAGCGCCTCGCCGCCGAACAGCCCGACCAGACCGTCCCAGGCGATCGACGACAGCCACTGGATCACCGCCACCACTGAGACGGTGCCGCCAAAAGCCATGCGGGCGTTGGGAAGTTGCGCGGTGCCGGTGCGCGGACCCCAGGTGGACAGGTAGCCGACGGCCACACACCCGAGCACCGTTCCGATGGCCATCGCGAGCAGCCCGAGCCAGAACCCCAGGCCCAGCACCACGGCCAGCGTGCCGGTGAAGACCACCGTCATGTTGACCTGCGGGGCGAACCACACCGTGAACAACCGGCGGGCGCTGCCGTAGCGGTTGCCGGTGGGGATCGGGGCGATGCCGTGCGTCTCCACGGCCATGTCACCGGCGTGGGCCGGCATGCGACCGGAGTAGCTCTGACCCGCCAACGCCGAACCCGACGATGTTTCAGGTGTCACCCGACCACCCTAGTGGCTGACCGGCTTACACCTCGATCGGTGGGTGCAGCCGCTCCATGGTGTACTGCCGGTTGCGCCTGGCCGCCCAGGCGGTGGCCGCCAGGGACACCGCCAGCACGCCGGTGAGCACCGCCACCGACACCCACAGCCGGTGGTCGATACCACCGTTGATGAGCTGCCGTAACCCGTTGACGGCGTAGGTCATCGGGTCAGCGGGGTGGATCACCTGGAAGGGTTTGGCGGTGGTCTCCACCGGATAGATGCCGCCGGCCGACACCAGTTGCAGCATGAGGAACGCCAGCGTCACCACCCGTCCGACCGCCACCCCGAAGACCGCGTTGAACGCCTGGATGATCGCCAGGAAGGCGGCGATCACCAGGATCAGGAAGGCCACGGTGGCCAGCGGGTAGCGCGCCTTGAGGCCGACGCCGTAGTGCACCACCGCGTACATGACCACCACCTGGCACACCGCGACCAAGAGTGCGGGCCAGTAGGACGCCAGCACCACCCGCAGTGCCCCGAGCCCGTTGATGATCGGCCGGGACTGCAACGGCGTCAACAACATCCAGATGATGAGCGCACCGATGAACAGGGCCAGCGGCAGGAAGAACGGGGCGAAACCGGTGCCGAAGGTGGCCGCCGGATTGTGGGTGACCAGATCCAGTTTGACCGGCGAGGCGACGGTCTTGGCGACGACCTGGCGCTGCTGCGGTGTCCACGACGGCACCTGGGTCGAGCCCTGTCGCAACTTGCCCGCCAGCTCCTGACTGCCGGCCTTGAGTTGCCCGGTGCCGTCGGCCAGCCGCTGCGCCCCGGCGGCCAGTTGGCGGCTGCCGTCGGTCAGCGCCACCAGGCCCGAGCTGAGCCGCTGGGCACCGGAGTCCAGCTGCTTGGCCCCGGACTGGAGTTTGAGGACATCGGCGCGCAAGGTGCCGTCCACGGTGTGGGTGAGCAGAGTGCGCAGCTTGCTGTTCGGATCGCCGAGTTCATCCTCAAGACGGGATGCGCTGTCGCGCAACCGGTTCAGGCCGTCATCGGTGGCCGGATCGATACCCTGGGCCTTCAGCAGCCGCTGTGCCCCGGCGAGCACTCCGCCGACGTCGCGCACCGTCGGGTCGGGGTTGGCCGACAGGGTGGCGATCGCCTGATCGATGATTGCCGCCGCCTGGGTCTGGTCGATGTTGAGTGCGGCGATCCGGTCGGTGGTGGAGCGCACCGCTCCGCTGAGCCGTTCGGCGGCCGCCCCGACCTCCGCCGGGTCGATGCCCAGGCTGTCCACCCGCGCCAGTACGTCGACCAGCGGGCCGGTGGCGGTGGTGATCGCAGTGCTCAGCTGTCGGGTGCCCGACGCCAGCTGTGCCGCGCCGTCGCGCGCGGTGGCCATGCTGGAGGCGAGCGTGGCCGAACCGGTGGCCAGCTGGCGGGCGCCGCCGTCAGCGGTGACCAGACCCGAGGCCAGTTGATCGGCGCCGTCGGCGGCCGCGGTCAAGCCCTTACCGGCATCGGTCAGCCCGGTCAGCACGGTCCCGACGGTCTGCTCGCCGACGCTGGCGTTGACCTGGTTGATCACCTCGCGGGCGGCGTTCTGCCCGATGATCGAGCCCAGGTAGTTGTTGGCGTCGTTGAAGGTGAACTGCAGATCGGCCTGAGCGGGGCTGCCACCGGACGGCGAGGCGATGTGGGTGCTGAAATCCGGTGGGATGGTGATGGTGAAGTAGTAGGTGCCGTCGGCCAGGCCCTTCGCGGCGTCGGCGGCCGACACCTCGTGCAGCAGCAGCTCGCCGGAATCCTTCAGCGCCTTGGCCACTTGATCGCCGGCCCGCAGCGGCTTGCCTTGAGCCTGTGCGCCGGTGTCCTCATTGACCAGAGCGGCGGGCACCTTGTTCACCGCCGCGAACGGATTCCAGAACGCCCACAGATACATCGCGCCGTACAACAGCGGCATCAGCACGATCGTCATCAAGGCGATGCGGGGGAGCAGACCTCGCGAGTACCGCTTGAGATCGGTGCCCAGCGACATTCCGGCGAGCATCGGTTACCCCGTTCCCTTGTGCATGGTGGACAGTTCGGCCCGGTCGGTATTGGCCACTTCGATCTGTGACCGCACGGCGTGGCCGCTGACCCCGTTGACGGTCGCGGTCACCACCGTCTGGTCGGTGCCGAGGTCGATGAGCCGTTCGATGAGCAGATCGCGGTTGACGTCACTGGTGACGAAGTCGAGGTTGGCGACCACCAGCAGCGGTGGGTTCTTGGTGTTGGCCAAGGCGATCCGCAGCAGCAGGCGGTCGAGTTCGGACAACTCCTCGAAGTACTCGTCGAGCGGCGGCAGCGGGTGCGGGCCGAACACCCGCGCGCACATCGTCGTCAACGCCGCATCGTCGGCGCGCCGCACCAGCCGGTACCACGGCGCGTCCCAACGCATT
Organism: Mycobacterium sp. M26; assembly: GCF_001494595.1. Classification (GTDB taxonomy): domain Bacteria; phylum Actinomycetota; class Actinomycetes; order Mycobacteriales; family Mycobacteriaceae; genus Mycobacterium. The sequence continues at coordinate 3,030,340 of NZ_LN929908.1, read as the reverse complement.
TGCTCGGTGATCAGATCGCGTACCGTGACCGACTCAGGCACGGTGTCGACCTCGTCGACTCCGGCGATCGCCGAGGCGGCGAAGATTCGGCGGGCATCGCCGGTGCCGAACACGTCGAGGTCGCCGGATTCCGGCGCCATCCGGCCGGCGATCGTCATCAGCAGCGCGGTGCGGCCCGACCCGGCCGGGCACACCAGCACGGTCAGCCCGCCCCGCGGGATCTCCAGGTCGACGGGTCCGTAGACCGGCCCCCACGGTCCGCGCATCCGAATGCCGCGGGCCAGCACGGCCGGTGGGCCGGAATCCTCCGATTGGTCGGGCACTTCCGATGACACTGCGACCCTCCCGGCTCGTTGCTATCCCGCACATCACAACACGCGCGGCCGGGGACGCGCGCCGAAAACCCTGCGCAACAGCGAGATGTCACCCGGCGTCACTAGGCTCGCCCGCTATGAGCCCTGTCACCCCCTCTCGTCAGGACATCTCCGAGGCTGTCGGCGCCGCCGGCTGGCGGCTGGTCCTCGGCGCCCTCTATGCCGAGGTCGCCACGACCTCGCTGGCGCAGGGCACCGAGGTCGCCGGGCTGGTGGCCACAGCCGCCGGTGTCGACGGTCGCCTGGGTGTGGACATCCGCGCCGACCGCGTCGTGCTGCGGGTGCAGTCGGCGGCCACCGGTGCGGTCTCCGGCGTGGAGATCGCCCTGGCCACGACGCTGGCCTCGACCCTCACTCAGCACGGGTGGCGGCTGAGGCCGGGCACCGTGCAGGCGATCGAGATCGCCATCGACGCGCTCGACATCGGTGCCGTGCGGCCGTTCTGGAAGGCGATCACCGGCTACGTCGACGAGCCGGGACCGTCGGACCTCAGTGACGGGCTGATCGACCCGGCCGGCCGCGGTCCGGCGATCTGGTTCCAGCAGATGGACGCCCCGCGCCCGCAACGCAACCGCATCCACCTCGACCTCGACGTCGCCCACGATGCCGCCCCCGACCGGCTGGCCGCCGCACTGGCCGCCGGGGGCCGGTTGCTGTCGGACGCCGCAGCGCCGGCGTACTGGGTGCTGGCCGACCCGGAGGGTAACGAGGTCTGCATCTGCACCTGGCAGGGCCGCGACTGAACACTCATGGCTAGGCTGGTCCACCGTGATCACCCGCATGTCCGAGCTGTTCTTGCGCACGCTGCGCGACGACCCGGCCGACGCCGAAGTGCCCAGCCACAAACTTCTGATCCGGGCGGGCTACGTCCGGCCGGTCGCGCCGGGGTTGTACAGCTGGCTGCCGCTGGGTCTGCGGGTGCTGCGCAAGATCGAGCAGGTGGTGCGCGAGGAGATGGTCGCCATCGGCGGCCAGGAGATCCTGTTCCCGGCGCTGTTGCCCAAGGCGCCCTACGAGACCACCAACCGCTGGACCGAATACGGCGACGGGGTGTTCCGGCTCAAGGACCGTCGCGACAACGACTACATGCTGGGCCCCACCCACGAGGAGTTCTTCACCTTGACGGTGAAGGGGGAGTACAGCTCCTACAAGGACTTTCCGCTGCTGCTGTTCCAAATCCAGACGAAGTACCGCGATGAGGCCCGCCCGCGGGCCGGCATCCTGCGCGGCCGCGAGTTCATCATGAAGGACTCGTACTCCTTCGATATCGACGAAGGCGGCCTGAAGAACGCCTACCACGCGCATCGCGACGCCTACCAACGGATGTTCGACCGGCTGGCGATCCGCTACGTCATCGTCTCGGCGGTCTCCGGTGCCATGGGTGGCAGTGCCTCTGAGGAGTTCCTGGCCGAAAGTGAGGTCGGCGAGGACACTTTCGTGCGGTGCCTGCAGTCGGGGTACGCCGCCAACGTCGAGGCCGTCACCACCGCGGTGCCGGACTCCCTGCCGTTCGACGGGTTACCCGAGCCGACGGTGCACGACACCGGAGACACCCCGACCATCGCGACGCTGGTGGACTGGGCCAACTCGGCGGGTCTCGGCCGGGAGATCACCGCCGCCGACACGCTGAAGAATGTGCTGCTCAAGGTCCGCCAGCCCGGCGGCGACTGGGAACTGCTGGCCATCGGTGTGCCCGGCGACCGCGACGTCGACGACAAGCGGCTCGGTGCGGCACTCGAACCCGCCGACTACGCGATGATCGACGATGCCGACTTCGCCAGGTACCCGTTCCTCAAGAAGGGCTACATCGGCCCGAAGGCGTTGCTGGCCAACGGTGTTCGCTATCTGGTCGACCCGCGCGTGGTGGACGGTACGGCCTGGATCACCGGTGCCGACGAGACCGGTAAGCACGTCGTCGGTCTGGTGGCCGGCCGCGATTTCGTGGCCGACGGCACCATTGAGGCCGCCGAGGTGCGCGACGGTGACCCGTCACCGGACGGCGCCGGGCCGTTGGTCTCTGCCCGCGGTATCGAGATCGGCCACATCTTCCAACTGGGCCGCAAGTACACCGACGCCTTCTCGGCCGATGTGCTCGGCGAGGACGGTAAGCCGGTCCGGCTCACGATGGGCTCGTACGGGGTGGGCGTGTCCCGACTGGTGGCGGTGATCGCCGAACAGCATCACGACGGGCTGGGCCTGCGCTGGCCGTCCTCGGTATCGCCGTTCGATGTGCACGTGGTGATCGCCAACAAGGATGCCGAAGCCCGCACCGGGGCAGAGGAGCTGGCGGCCGACCTGGACCGGCTGGGTCTGGAAGTGCTCCTCGACGACCGCACCGCCTCACCGGGGGTGAAGTTCAAGGACGCCGAACTGCTCGGCGTGCCGTGGATCGTCGTGGTTGGCCGCGGCTGGGCCGACGGCGTGGTGGAACTGCGCAACCGGTTCAGCGGAGAGACGCAGAACATCAGCGCGAATGACGCGGCAACCGCCGTCGTCGCCGCGCTCGCCGAACCGCAGCCCTGAGGTTACTGTCGCCAAGCTATGGCTGTCGCCGAGCGAAGGCTGTGCACCGTCTCCGCACCGAAATGCGGTAGTGAAGTACTGCGTCCGCCTCGGCAGCTACGGGCCACGGTGTGCCCATGCGAAACATCATTGCGACGTCCCGGAGCGAGGGCGCTAGCCGGTGTGTCGGGCGAGTCGGTCAGTTGGCTGCCGTGCTGGGCGTGGGTGCTGGGTTGTGGCTTGGGCAAGGAGTCGCGTGGGCCGACGATGGCGGCGCGCGTCCATCCCCTGGCCCGCACTCGTCTCGGTCGGCGGACGGCGGCCCGGCGCGCGGGGCGGCTGTCTCGCGGCCCCATGCCGGCGGCGCGCCGATCGGCGGGCGGTCCCGGTCGCGCACCGCAATCCCGCCGCGCGGGGTGCGGCTGACATCCCTGGGCTCAGCCGGCGACGGTGACGCACAGTCCCCAGCGGCTACCGCGACCTTCACCCCCGGTCCTGCGCGGGTCGGCGTTCGCTATGACGCAAGGGCAGCGTCGGCACGCACCGTCGCGTCTCGCACGCTCGCGGTCGCCCCCGCCGTGCCGGCGCCGTCGCCGCCGGCCACCTCGTTCCTCGACGGCGTCGTGCTCGCCGTGCGCGACCTTGAACGGAAGCTGTTCGGCATTTCCGTGATCGGAAGCACGACGATCGCCGGCAATCCCATCAGCCGGGTGCTCACCGCAGACGGCTCACGCGCGGTGGTGACCACCGATTCCGCTGTGGCAGTGGTCGACCCCCGCACCGAAGGGCAGGTTGGCCGCACCCTGAGCATCTCCGGTGCCGGCGACCCGGAGACCAAGTTGACGGCTGATGGTTCGCGGGCCGTGGTGACCGCTCGTGGTGCCGAGAACGCGACGACCAGTCTGGCCGTGCTCGACACCGTCACCGGCAGACAGGTCGGGCAGACCCTCTCTCTCGCCGGTAAGCCCCTGGCGACTGTGCTTACTGCCGACGGATCTCGTGCCGTCGTGACCACCGGGCTGGATGCCGAACTGCCAGCCGGTAACTACGGCATACCGTCCTACCCCTACACGGCGTCGACCCATGTGACGGTGATCGACACGGCTACCGGCAGGCAGGTCGGCGACACACTCACCGTCGCCGGCCTTGGGTCCTTGAGCATCACGCCGAACAGTTCGCGGGCCGTCGTGACCAACCGTGTCTTCGATCCCGCCCACTACGGCTACTCGCCTACCGGAGTCGTAGTGGTCGATACCGCCACCGGCAAGCAGGTTGGCACCCCGTTCACTTTCGACGGGGCGGGATACCATCCCGACTTCGATCAGTTCCGGGTATGTACCTTGAGTCCGGACGGTTCACGAGCGGTGCTGATCGGCGCGGCCGACGACCCGGCCAGCGCAGGTCACTCCACGGCCCGAGTGGCGGTGCTCGACGTCACAACCGGCAGTCAGGTGGGCGGCACCTTCAGCCTCGGGAACTTCGTCGGAATACCATCCGGGGCAACGGTTTTCAGCGCCGACGGTGCCCGCGCGATTGTCGCACTCGGTGGTTCGGTGGCAGTCGTCGACACCGCCACCGGTGACCAGGTCGCCGATCCGATCGCGCTCGCAGGCTCCGGTGCCGAAACGGTGACCACGGCGGTACTCACGCCGGATGGCTCGCGTGCGGTGGCCCAGGTCAGGGTCAACGACCCCAACACCAATACGTGGTCATCGAGGGTGGCGGTGATCGACGCCGCGACGGGTCGACAGGTCGGGACCACTCTCACCGTCCCGGGCTCCGGTGGACCGACAGGGGCCACGTTCATCAGTGCCGACGGCTCTCGCGCAGTCGTGGCTCCCGGCAACTACGACGGCGGTGAAGGGGGAGTTGGCTACGTCGTGCCCGTAATGGTCCTTGACACAGCCACCGGCCAGCAGATCGGTCACACGGTCACAGTCCCTGGTGATGTCCGTCTGACGGCCTTGAACTCCGACGGTTCCCGCGTGGTAGTGGTCACCCATTCCCATGCGGCGGTGATCGACACGTCGAATGGTCAGCTGGTCGGCGACGTGCTGACCGGGAACAACCTGTCGGCGGTGTTGACCACCGACGGCTCCCGCGCCGTCGTGACCGCCAACCAGCATGACTTCGTGGGCGTGACCTCGTGGGTGGCGGTGCTGGATACGGCCACCGGCCGCCAGGTGGGCTCCACCGTGAACCTTCCCAGCGACAGCACGAGTTTCTCGATGGTGGTGACCGCGGCTGGCTCGCGCGCGGTGATCAGTGCGTACACGATCGAAAGCTCGCACCGAAACGACACCATGCGAGTCGTTGTGATCGACACAGCGACCGGCCGACAGGTCGGCACGACGCGTGACATCACGGGCCGCGTTCTGTCCGGAGGTGATGTGAACGCCCCAGATCTCTTCTTGAGCCCCGACGGGACGCGCGCGCTGATCCGGACCGTCCCGGCGGCACCGCTCGCCGAACTCCTTCAGGGCTTCCTCGGTATCGCGGTCTTCATTCCACTCTTGTATCCCGTTGCTCTGCCGGTCGTGCTGCTGACCAATTTCTTGACCGGCCTCTTCAGTTCAGAGCAGTGGACCGTGATCGACACCGTCCAGGGGGCTCAGATCGGAAACCCGCACAGCCTGGTCGGTCTCGACGGGTCTGGCATTGGTTACGCACCGCCACCAGCCTTCACCCCAGACGGCAGCCGTGCGGTGGTGTTGGCTACAACCAACTGGGGCCTACCCGGTCTCGGTCAGCCCTCAACCCTGGTGGTGACGTTGCCGACCGCCTAGCGTCGGCACTGTCGCGCCGCTACTCGCTGCCGCCGGGGAAGGCGACCGTCGCCGGCCACACCCCGAGCACCTGATTCCACCGCGCGGCCAGCACGGCGGACTCGGTCAGCGCGGTGACCGCGAACCGGCGATCCTCCTCGGCAGTGGCCTGTTCGAGCACCGCGCGCCAGGCCACCGCGCAGTCGTTCTCCATCTGCACGGCCAGCTTCGCCGCGTCGTCGGGATCGGTGACCGGGAACGGCAGCTGATAGCCGACGGCGGGCAGCGGCGCCTTGGCCGAGCGCCCGGTCAGCATCGCGATCGCCGCCTCCCGGCGTTCGCGGTGCTGGGCCAGCGCCTCGGACACCAGCGGATTCTCTTCCGGTGAGCTGTGCGCCGAGACGATGCCGTAGCCATAGATCGCGGCATGTTCGACCGCTACCGCGTCGAAGAGGGCGGCCTTGTCGGCCTCCGACGGCCGGTTCGGGTCCGGGGTCGGGGAGGTCACTGCGCCGGCTTCCGGGACGGCAGCGCCACCGTGTGCAGGGCGGTGCAGGAGGCGGCCACGGACCCCAGCAGACCGGCGCGATACCCCGACAGCGTCGGCACCACCTTCGTGGCGCTGTCCGCGGAGTTGCGCAGCGCGTCCGCGACGTCATCGAGGCCGGGTGCCTGCGCGGCAGCTGTCGACGTGGTGGTCGACGAACTCGTCGGCACCGGCGTGCGGGCCGCCCGGGCGATCTCCTCGACCAGCGCGGTGGCATGCCGGGACCGCTCGGCGGCTACTTCGGTGAACGCCCGCGCCAGCGCGGGTGGGGCGCCGACGGCTGCGGCGGTGGCCAGGGCGCTGTCCTGGCGGGCCAGCTCGGCCTGCTCCTCGAGGGGGTCCGGGCCGGACGGTGCGCCGGTTCCGCACGCCGTGATCGCCCCGCCGAGCAGCGCGGGCGCTGTCCTGGCGGGCCAGCTCGGCCTGCTCCTCGAGGGGGTCCGGGCCGGACGGTGCGCCGGTTCCGCACGCCGTGATCGCCCCGCCGAGCAGCGCGAACGCCACCAGGTCGCGGCCGCCGTCGGCGAGGACCCGTCGTCGGCTGATCGCGGCACCCGGGCCGCCGTCCTGCATGAGCACGCGAAACATCCTGCCATTGCCACCGCCTGCGCTGGCGTATCGTGGACGGTTGATCAGGACAACTCAAGATGAGGAGCTCGCCGTGACTGGCCGGTCAACGGGATTACCGTCCCCGCAGCAGGTGATCGAGCTACTCGATGGCGAGTTCGCGCGCGCCGGATACGAGATCGACGATGTGTCGATCGACGCGCGCTCCCGTCCGGCGCGCATCATCGTGACTGCCGACGGTGACACCCCGCTGGACCTGCACACCGTCGCCGACCTGTCCCGCTCGGCCTCGGCCCTGCTCGACGAACTCGACACCGGCGACGAGGCCTACGTCCTGGAGGTCACCTCACCGGGGGTGGATCGCCCACTGACCGAAGAGAAACACTTCCGCCGCGCCCGTACCCGCCTGGTGGAGGTCGAACTCGATGACGAGAGCACGGTCAAGGGCCGTCTCGGCGGTATCACCGACGGTGACGTCGAACTCGTCGTCCGCGGTCAGCGGGACTGGTCGGTGCGCCGGATCCCCCTCGCAAACATTCGCAAAGCCGTTGTGCAGGTGGAGTTTTCGCCACCCAACCCACGGGAACTGGAGCTGGCCGGAGCTCCCGGAACGGAGGCCGGAACATGAACATCGACATGGCAGCACTGCACGCGATCGAGATCGATCGCGGGATCTCGGTGGACGAGCTGCTCGACACCGTCAAGTCGGCTCTGCTGACCGCCTATCGGCATACCGAGGGCCATCAGCCCGACGCGCGCATCGAGATCGACCGCAAGAGCGGCGCGGTCCAGGTGATGGCGCGCGAAACCGATGAGGACGGCAACCTCATCAGCGAGTGGGACGACACCCCGGAGGGCTTCGGCCGGGTCGCAGCCACCACCGCGCGGCAGGTGATGCTGCAGCGGTTGCGTGACGCCGAGAACGAGCGCAGCTTCGGTGAGTTCGCCGCGCACGAGGGTGACATCCAGGCCGGCGTCATCCAGCGCGATGCCCGGGCCAACGCCCGCGGCCTGGTGGTGGTGCGCCTCGGCAGCGAGGCCAAGGGCGCCGACGGGGTCATCCCGGCCGCCGAGCAGGTCCCCGGTGAGCGCTACGAGCACGGCGAACGGCTGCGCTGCTACGTCGTCGGCGTCAGCCGCGGCGCCCGCGAGCCGGTCATCACCCTGTCGCGGACCCATCCGAACCTGGTGCGCAAGCTGTTCTCGCTGGAGGTCCCCGAGATCGCCGACGGGTCGGTGGAGATCGTCGCGGTGGCCCGGGAGGCCGGTCACCGCTCCAAGATCGCCGTGCGCTCGCGGGTCTCCGGGCTCAACGCCAAGGGCGCCTGCATCGGCCCGATGGGGCAGCGGGTGCGCAATGTGATGAGCGAGCTGTCGGGGGAGAAGATCGACATCATCGACTTCGACGAGGATCCGGCCCGGTTCGTCGCCAACGCCCTGTCACCGGCGAAGGTCGTCTCGGTCAGCGTCATCGACGCCACCGCGCGGGCCGCCCGTGTGGTGGTGCCCGACTTCCAGCTGTCGCTGGCCATCGGCAAGGAAGGGCAGAACGCCAGGCTGGCGGCCCGGCTGACTGGCTGGCGGATCGATATCCGCAGCGACGCGGCCGAGCCGGAGGAGGCCGCCGATCGCAGCGGCGCGCCCGGCGCCGGGCAGTAGAGGCCCGTCTCAAGGGTGGTACTGAGCAGTGCCGCGGTGACGGTAGACTATGCCGTGATCCAGCGCGAGATTCCGGTCACCGAAAACCGGCATCGACGTACCGAAGGACCGGTGCGGACATGCATCGGTTGCCGGAAGCGAGAGTTGGCCGTCGATCTCCTCCGGACGGTGGCGGTGTCGAACGGGAACGGTCAATCAGCCGTCACCGTTGATACAGCAGGTAACCTCCCGGGGCGGGGTGCGTGGTTGCACCCCGACGATCGCTGCCTTGAGGTAGCGATTCGACGGCGAGCTTTTGCGCGAGCGTTGCGCATCACCGGTTCACCGGACACAACCGCGGTGGTCGAGTACCTCTCGGCCGCCACGGCCCATGAAGAACAGGTAGCGAAGAACATGAGCACACCGTGAAGTCCCGACGATGACCATGCGTCGTAGCTAAACCCGAGGCGCGGCCTACCACCGCTGTCGCCTCTTGAGTAGGAGATGTAGTGGCAGGTAAGGCCCGCGTACACGAGTTGGCCAAGGAACTCGGTGTCACCAGTAAGGAAGTTCTCGCCCGCCTGAGCGAACAGGGCGAATTCGTCAAATCCGCGTCGTCGACGGTGGAAGCACCCGTCGCCCGGCGCCTTCGTGAATCTTTCGGCGGCGGCAAGCCCGCCGCGGCCAAGCCGTCCCCGGCCAAGGCCGCGGGCAACGGCGCACCCAGCCCGGCTCCGGTGGCCGACGCCGGTTCGGTCGCGACCGCGCCGCCGGTTCCCGGCCCCAAGCCGGCCGCCCCGGCTCCGGCC
>NZ_LN929908.1:922528-3021037 GCF_001494595.1 Mycobacterium sp. M26 | reverse complement strand
CCCCGGCCGCCCCGGTCGCACCCGCAGCATCGGCAGCCCCGGCTGCGGCTCCTGCACCTGCGCCGTCGCAGCCTGGCCCCACGCCCGGCCCGCGTCCCGGCCCGGCCGCACCCAAGCCCGGCATGCCCAAGCCCCCGCGGGTCGGCAATAACCCGTTCTCCAGCGCCCAGCCGGTCGAGCGCCCGATCCCGCGTCCGCAGGGTCCGCGTCCCGGCCCCGGCGCCGGTGGCCCGCGTCCGGGTGCGCCGCGTCCCGGTGGCGCGACGCCCGGCAACATGCCTCCGCGTCCGCCCGGCGCCCGTCCGGGTGCGCCCGGTCGTCCCGGAGCTCCGCGGCCCGGCGGCGGACCTCGCCCCGGTCCCGGTGGTGGCGGCGGTCGGGCCGGTGGCGGTGGCGGCGGTAACTACCGCACCGGTGGTCCCGGTGGTGGCGGCGGGCGCCCCGGTGGCGGTGGCGGCGGTAACTACCGCACCGGTGGTCCCGGTGGTGGCGGCGGTGCCGGTGGCGGCGCCGCAGCAGGCGGTTTCCGCGGTCGCCCCGGCGGCGGTGGTGGCGGCGGCGGTGGCCGTCCCGGTCAGCGCGGTGGCGCGGCCGGTGCGTTCGGCCGTCCCGGCGGCGCGCCCCGGCGTGGTCGCAAGTCGAAGCGGGCGAAACGCGCTGAGTACGAGAACATGCAGGCCCCGGTCGTCGGTGGCGTGCGGTTGCCGCACGGCAACGGCGAGACCATCCGGCTGGCCCGCGGTGCGTCGCTGAGCGACTTCGCCGAGAAGATCGACGCCAACCCGGCGGCCCTGGTGCAGGCGCTGTTCAACCTCGGTGAGATGGTGACCGCCACCCAGTCGGTCGGTGACGAGACCCTCGAGCTGCTGGGCAGCGAGATGAACTTCAACGTTCAGGTCGTCTCGCCCGAGGACGAGGACCGCGAGCTGCTGGAGTCCTTCGACCTGACTTACGGCGAGGACGAGGGCGGCGAGGACGATCTCGTGATCCGTCCGCCGGTGGTCACCGTCATGGGTCACGTCGACCATGGCAAGACCCGCCTGCTGGACACGATCCGCCAGGCCAGCGTCCGCGAGGGCGAGGCCGGTGGCATCACCCAGCACATCGGTGCCTACCAGGTCAGCGTCGAGCACGACGGTGTCGAGCGTCTGATCACCTTCATCGACACCCCGGGTCACGAGGCGTTCACCGCCATGCGTGCCCGCGGCGCCAAGGCCACCGATATAGCGATCCTGGTGGTCGCCGCCGATGACGGTGTCATGCCGCAGACGGTGGAAGCCATCAACCACGCGCAGGCCGCGGACGTGCCGATCGTGGTGGCGGTCAACAAGATCGACAAGGAAGGCGCCGACCCGGCCAAGATCCGGGCCCAGCTGACCGAGTACAACCTGGTGGCCGAGGACTACGGCGGCGACACCATGTTCGTCGACATCTCGGCGAAGAACGGCACCAACATCAAGGCGCTGGAAGAAGCGGTGCTGCTGACCGCCGACGCGGCGCTGGACCTGCGGGCCAACCCCGATATGGAAGCCCAGGGTGTGGCGATCGAGGCGCACCTGGACCGCGGTCGCGGTCCGGTGGCCACGGTGCTCATCCAGCGCGGCACGCTGCGGGTCGGCGACTCGGTGGTGGCCGGCGACGCCTACGGCCGCGTGCGCCGCATGGTCGACGAGCACGGCGAGGATGTCGAAGAGGCCTTCCCGTCGCGTCCGGTCCAGGTCATCGGCTTCACGTCGGTGCCCGGTGCCGGTGACAACTTCCTGGTTGTCGACGAGGACCGCATCGCCCGTCAGATCGCCGACCGGCGCAGCGCGCGCAAGCGCAACGCGCTGGCGGCCCGGGCGCGCAAGCGGATAAGCCTGGAGGACCTGGAGTCGGCGCTGAAGGAAACCAGTCAGCTCAACCTGATCCTCAAGGGCGACAACGCCGGTACGGTCGAGGCCCTCGAGGAGGCCCTGCTGGGCATCCAGGTCGACGACGAGGTGGAGCTGCGGGTCATCGACCGCGGTGTCGGTGGTATCACCGAGACCAACGTCAACCTGGCGTCGGCCTCGGATGCGATCATCATCGGCTTCAACGTCCGCGCCGAGGGCAAGGCCACCGAGCTGGCCAACCGCGAAGGCGTGGAGGTCCGCTACTACTCGGTGATCTACCAGGCCATCGACGAGATCGAGAAGGCCCTCAAGGGTCTGCTCAAGCCGATCTACGAGGAGAAGGAGCTCGGCCGCGCCGAGATCCGGGCGATCTTCCGGTCGTCCAAGGTCGGCAACATCGCCGGCTGCCTCGTCCAGTCGGGCATCATGCGGCGCAACGCCAAGGCGCGGTTGCTGCGTGACAACGTCGTGGTCGCCGAGAACCTCACGGTCTCGTCGCTCAAGCGCGAGAAGGATGACGCCACCGAGGTGCGCGAGGGTTACGAATGCGGTCTGACGCTGACGTACTCCGACATCAAGGAGGGCGACATCATCGAGACCTACGAGCTGGTCGAGAAGGAACGCGTCTGATGAACGAAGTGAGTCAGACCGAAGGGCTGAGCTAGTGGCCGACCCCGCACGGGCGAAGCGGCTTTCCAAGCGCATCGCCACCATCGTCGCGTCGGCGATCGAGTACGAGATCAAGGACCCGCCGCTGGCGTTCGTGACGGTCACCGATACCAAGGTCACCGGTGACCTTCACGACGCGACGGTGTACTACACCGTGCGGGGCAAGACTCTCGACGACGAGCCGGACTACGCAGGTGCCGCCGCAGCGCTGGAACGGGCGAAGGGGACGCTGCGCACCAAGGTCGGTGCGGGCACGGGGGTGAGATTCACTCCGACCCTGTCGTTCGTTCTGGACAAGGTGCCCGACACCGCGCAGAAGATGGAAGAGCTGCTGGCCAAGGCCCGCGCCGCCGACGCCGATGTGGCCCGTATTCGTGCTGGTGCGACTCCTGCGGGAGACGCGCAGCCCTACCGTGTGGTAGGAGAAGAGGGAACTAATAGCGGCGACGACGACGACCAGGACACCGGTGACCGCGATCGATTCGACGACTGAGATCACTCGCCTCGGTAGGCGGGTGGATGCCCATGGCGCGGTTGAGGTACTGACCGCCGCCAGGTCGGTCGCCGTGATCTGTCATGTTCATCCCGATGCCGACAGTGTCGGTGCCGGCCTGGCGCTGGCGCTGATCCTGGAACGTGCGGGCACCCAGGTGCAGGTGAGCTTCGCGACCCCCTCGACACTGCCGGAGTCGCTGCAGATGCTTCCCGGTGGTCACCTCATGGTGGCGCCGGGTGAAATGCGCCGCGATGCGGACCTGGTGGTGACCGTCGACGCGCCGAGCCTCAACCGGCTCGGTGGGCTGGCTTCACTGGCCGACGGCGACCGCGAAGTCCTGGTGATCGACCACCACAAGTCGAACACCCTGTTCGGCAGCGCGAATTTCATTGATCCGAAAGCGGATTCGACCACCATGCTGGTGGCCGAGCTGCTCGACGCGTGGGGCAAGACTATCGACCGCGATGTCGCGTCCTGCCTGTACGCCGGGCTGACCATCGACACCGGTTCGTTCCGGTGGGCCACCCCGCGGGCGCTGCGGCTGGCGGCCAGGCTCGTCGAGCTGGGTGTCGACAATGCGGCGATCAGCCGGGAGCTGTTCGACACCCATCCGTTCGGGTGGCTGCCGCTGCTGTCCCGGGTGCTGTCCACCGCCCAGTTGGTGCCGGACGCGCTGGCCGGTGACGGCCTGGTGTACGTGGTGGTCAGCCATCAGGATTGGATGACCAGCCGGTCGGAGGAGATCGAGAGCATCGTCGACATCGTGCGTACCGCGCATGAGGCCGAGGTGGCCGCGGTGTTCAAGGAGATCGAGCCGCAGCACTGGTCGGTGTCGATGCGCGCCAAGAGCTTTGACCTCACCACGGTAGCCAGCGGCTTCGGTGGCGGTGGCCACCGCTTAGCGGCCGGCTACTCGACGGCCGGTCCGATCGACGATGTGGTGGCGGAGTTGACCGCCGCCCTCGGCTGACCGGGCCCTCACCCACAATCGAATTTCACCTTTGGTCGCGATCTACTCGCACTTCGAGTGCAAAACGTGAAACTCGATCTCGATGACGACGGTGGTCTGGCTTGACTGACTCAGGCGACGACGCCTCCGGTAGACGCATCGCGGCACTGGCCCTTCCCGCGCTCGGGGTGCTGGCCGCCGAACCGCTGTACCTGTTGTTCGATATCGCCGTCGTCGGACGGCTCGGTGCGCTGGCCCTGGCCGGGCTGGCGATCGGCGGGCTGATCCTGTCGGTGGTCAGCTCCCAACTGACCTTCCTGTCCTACGGCACCACCGCCCGGGCGGCGCGCTTCTACGGCGCCGGTCACCGGTCGGCGGCCGTCGGGGAGGGGGTGCAGGCCACCTGGCTGGCGTTCGCGATGGGCGCGGTGATCGTGATCGGCGTCGAGTTGGCCGCGGTGCCACTGGTGTCGGCTCTGGCCGGCAGCAAGTCGGCAGGCGGGGACATCGCGGCCGCCGCGCTGCCCTGGGTGCGGATCGCGATCTTCGGGGTGCCGGCGATCCTGGTGTCGGCGGCCGGTAACGGGTGGATGCGCGGTGTGCAGGACACCATGCGGCCGCTGCGCTACGTGCTCATCGGGTTTGGCACCTCAGCGGTGCTGTGCCCGCTGCTGGTGTACGGCTGGCTCGGTCTGCCGCGGCTGGAGTTGGCCGGCTCGGCGGTCGCCAACCTGGTGGGGCAGTGGCTGGCCGCGGTGTTGTTCTGCGGCGCGCTGCTCTCCGAGAAAGTGCCGCTGCGGGTGGACTTCTCGGTGCTGCGGGCGCAGGTCGTCATGGGTCGCGACCTGGTGGTGCGCACGCTGGCGTTCCAGGCGTGCTTCGTCTCGGCCGCCGCGGTGGCCGCCCGGTTCGGTGCCGCCGCCGTCGCCGCCCACCAGGTGGTGCTGCAGCTGTGGAATTTCCTTGCGCTGGTGCTGGATTCACTGGCCATCGCGGCGCAGTCGCTGGTGGGTGCCGCCCTCGGCGCGGGCCGCACCGAGCATGCCAAGTCGGTGGCCTGGCGGGTGACGGTCTTCTCGACGATCGCGGCGGCGGCTCTGGCCACCGTGTTCGCCGCCGGGTCCTCGGTGCTGCCGGCGTTGTTCACCGACGACCGGTCGGTGCTGGACGCGATCGGGGTGCCGTGGTGGTTCATGGTGGCGCAGTTGCCGATCGCCGGCCTGGTCTTCGCTCTCGACGGGGTGCTGCTGGGTGCCGGTGATGCGGCATTCATGCGCAGCGCGACGCTGATCAGCGCGCTGGTGGGTTTCCTGCCGTTGATCTGGCTGTCGCTGGCGTTCGGCTGGGGTCTGCTCGGCATCTGGGCCGGGCTCAGCTCCTTCATGGTGCTGCGCCTGGCGTTCGTGGGCTGGCGGGCGCTCTCGGGACGATGGCTGGTGACGGGAACGCGCTAGCCGCAGGGTGATTCAGCCGTTGGCGCCGGACGCCCCTTGACTGCCCGCGCTGCCATTCGAGCCGTTACTGCCGGCTCCACCCTGGGTGGCTGTGCCACCAGTGGCGGTCCCGCCGGTGGTGGACCGCGTGCCGCCCGCTCCGGCGGTGCCGAAGAGACCGGCATTGCCGCCGTTGCCCCCTTGCGCCCCCGAGGCGCCGGCGGGCGTGTACCCGGCGCCGCCGTTGCCCCACAGCAGACCTCCGTTGCCGCCGTTGGGATTTGCCGCGGTGCCATCGGCGCCGTTGCCGATGATCAGAGTTCCGAACAACTCCACGTGGGGGTCGATGGCCAGCGCGGATGGCTGGGCAGCGCTGCGCCCGACCCGGTGCGACCCGTCGCCGAGCCACCACAGGTCGGCAGGAGCCAGGGCCGCATCGACGGAGACCAAGGTGATCGCCGAACCCTCGACATGGCGAGCCCCGGTGTCGGGGGACGGGAACAGTGCAACGGCGGCCCCGAGGATCGCGGCGCCCAGGACGCCGGCGGCAGCGAAGGTAGGGGGTTCAGGTGTACGGACCATGGGTCGAGCCTCCGGGGCAGGACATGTCACTGTCTGTCGGAGAACATAAGCCACGCTCGCGCGCCGGGCACCTGAATCCCGGATTCGCCGGGCGTCAGTTGACTTGGGCCCGGCCCCGTTCGATCACCGAGGCGCGGCTGGCCGCGATGTCGTCACCGCTCGTCGAGGCCATCCACGCCTTGGCCGACATCGCCTCGATCCACAGCCCGGAGTTGGTCTGGTCCTCATCGATGCGGTGATACGACGCCAGCAACGCGCGCACCGCCTTCTGGTTGTTGCCCACGATCGAGGAGGCCACGGCGCGCGCGGTCGGCAGCAGATCGCCGTGTGGCACCACCTGGGTGACCAGCCCGGCGCGCAGCGCCTCCTCGGCGGACAGATAGTCCCCGGTCAGGCTCATCCGGCGGGCCAGGCCCACACCGACCTTCTGCGGCAGCCGCACACTCAGACCCCACGTGGGCAGCAGTCCCACCCGGGCATGGGTATCGGCGAAGCGGGCCTGATCCGAGGCGATCAAAATGTCGCAGTAGAGCGCCAATTCGAGCCCACCGGTCACCGCGGCCCCGTTGATCGCGCCGATCACCGGCTTGGTCATCGGCGGCCACTTGGGCGAGATGTCGGGCAGCTCGGTGGTATCGCCGAGTTCCTTGAGATCCAGACCGGCGCAGAACACCGGATCGGCTCCGGTGAAGATCACCACGTCGACGTCGTCGTCGGCTTCCGCGGCGCGCAACGCCGCGAACAGCTGGGTGCGCAATGCCGAGGACAGCGCGTTACGCGAACCCGGCCGGTTCAGGGTGATCGTGCGAATCCGGTCGGTGGTGTCGATGAGCAGAATGTCGTCGCTGGTCATAGCGACACCGTATCGGCAGCGCTGTGCGGCATCAGGAAGGGCCTGGCTCGAGGGGACGGCCAGGCCCTTCTGTCCCCGATCCAATGGGAGGGGACCCGTGGGGACATGGCCGACGATAGCCACGCTCCTTAAGCGTCAGCTTTGAGGAACGCCCAGCTCAGTCGTCGGAGTCGCGGGCCGAACCGGCGGTGCTGGACCGCTTCGGCGCAGTGCTGCGGCTCGAGGAGTTCGCCGACGGATCCGCGGTGACGTTCGACGGCGGCGGTACCGGGAAGAAGGGCAGACCCGCAGCCGGCAGCGGCAGGTTCAGGTCAGGCAGGCCCGATCCGGGCAGCAGCGGACGCGGTGCGGGGAAGCTGGGTCGAGCACCACCGCCACCGGCGGCCACCCGTCCCGGCCCGGCGGTCACGCAGCCCGGCTGGCCGATGCACGGAGCCGATTTCGGTGGCACCGCCCCGCGGGTGCCTTCGGCGATCTGGTTGCGCAGCTCAGGTACGGCCACCTGGACAGTGTCACTGGAAGTTCTTGTCCCCGTTGAGGATTCAGCCGGGGTGGAGGATGCCGGTGCCGGGCAGGTGTCGATCGCGGTCTGCAGGCGGGCCTGCAGTGTGTCGACTCCGGCGTCGGCTTGAACATGCGCGGCCACGTTCTGCACACCGGTCGCGGGGTTCACCGAGCAGTCGTGCAGTTCGACGACGCCGCCGTACGCCGGGGCACCGGTGAACGTGGGGTAGTACCAGGCCAGCCACATCGGCTTGGCGGCCACCGCCCGGCTGGCATCGATGACGGCGGTCAGATCCTTCTCGGCGGTCGCCGGATCGGGCGTCATCACCTCCATCGCGCGCAGCGCGCCGGCGTCGATCCGCATGCCGAAAACGTCGACAGGAACCTGATTGACCAGTTGCGTCACCGCTGTCTGCTGGTCGGCGTTGAACGGGTAGCTGACCACCAGCCGTGGATTCTGCCGGGACGGCACCGTCGGGGACACCGACATGGTCACACCGGCCTGGCCTGCGGTCTGACGCACCGCCTCCAGAAGCGTCGCACCCGGGCCGCGACCGGAGTCGATGGAGAGCTGGTTGGCCGACCCGTCCTCGCTGCGGAACCAGTCGATGCGGCCGTCAGTGCCCGCGGCGAGCGCGCGCAGCTGCTGGGCATCGTCGGCGATCTGGGTCGGGTCGAAGTGGGCCTGACGGCGCAATGTCACCGGCCGGTCCGGCGTCACCCAGAATTCGACATTCTGGGTGTAGTTCGAGATCAGGCCGATGTGATTGGTGTCGATGCGGTCGGCGATGTCGACAAGTTGCTGGCGGGTGGCGGCCGGAACGTCGACCGCGATGTTGAAGATGACGCCCTCGGCGTAGCTCTCCTCGTGGTACACCCACGCGTCGGTGACGCCGGGCATCGACAGCAACGCCGATTGCAGGTCATTAGCGGCCTGGGTGAGACTGCCCGGCGAACCACAGCCGGGAGCCACCGCGGTGACGCCGGCGATCAGGGCGACGGCCGAGGCGACGCGGATTCCGCGTCGATTTCGGGCGCCCGAACGTGCCGGATTCACGGACCTGCGCCTCCAGCCTCTTAGTAAAGACAGTCGGCGGTAAATCTACACGTGCGACAGATAAAAAGGTGGAACGTTGCCACCATCGAGCAGGTGTGATCCGCGTATTCCCAGGACAGCGGTCCGGGCTCAGGACCCGGCGGGGTCCAGCTGCGGCAGCGCCGCCGCGGTGAGCACCCACTGGCCGATGATGGTCGCGGTCAGGATCTCGGTGCTGGAGTCCGGGCTGGCACCAGCGGTGGCCGACCGGCACAGCTGCCGGACCTCGTCGGCGATCTCGGTGATCAGGGGTGCGATTTCGGCCAGCCGGCGGCTCTGTGCCAGCGACGTGCCCAGCAGCGCGCAGGCGAAGCGGACCTCATCGTCGCAGGTCCGGCCATCCAGCAGGCCGGTGGTCGAACCCGACCAGTTGGCCAGGACGATCTCGCGGGCCCGCTCCAGGGCGGCCTGATAGAGCGGCGCCTTGCCGGCGAAATAGTGATGCACCGCGGGACGGGTGACGTCGACGAGGTCGGCGACTTCCTTGAGGGTGGCCGCGTCGTAGCCGCGGGCGGCAAAGACCTGGATGCCCGCCGAGACAATCATCTGGCGCCGCGCGTCGCTGTTGGAGCCACGGGGGCGGCCGACCCGGCGGGTTCCCACCGGCGGCACCGGCCGCAGGGCGCGCTCGGCACGGCGTTGCTGCGCGGTATACGGTGCGTCGGCCAGAGCCAGCCTGGAAGCCATGGCGCCACGGTAAGACGCGAATGTGTGAGCCAGATGTGTACGGCCTAGCAATCAACTCAGAGGCATGCTGGACAGATGTGCAGGAATATCACCGAGCTGCGCGGCCTGGAACCGGCGGCCACCGCCGAGGAGATCACCGCCGCCGCCCGCCAGTATGTACGCAAGGTCAGCGGGATCAGCCGGCCCACCGAGGCGGTGACCGAAGCCTTCGAGGCCGCGGTCACCGACGTCGCCGCGGCCACCAGCCGGCTACTGAACGAGCTACCGCCGCGGCGCCAGCCGCCCAAGTCCGTGCCGCCGCTGCGTCGGCCTGAGGTCCGGGCCCGGATGACGCACTGAAGACGGCCGAGAGTGCGGCGGGCTGCTAGCGTCCACTGCTCATGAGGCTTAAGGGTCTGTGGTTATCGTGTCTGCTGGTTCTCGCGTTCGTCTCCATGCCGGTGGCAACCGCGGAGCCGAGCTCCAATGATGTTGCCGCCCAGCTCAATTCGCTTCTCGACGGTCCCGGCGTCATCCTGCGTGGGCCCGAGAACTGCGTCAGCGACACCGCGCCGGACCCCTTCGCGGATCCCGCTGCTCTCGCCTACTGCGCGGTCAAGGACCCGTTCGGGGCGCTCGGCGGCCCGTCCTCCGGTGGATCTGCCACCGACTTCGTCCCGGCCGAGAACAGGTTCGAGTTCAGCCAGCCCCTCGACTGCGCGGGTAGCGACCCGGTCGCCGACGGCACGCACGACAACTGCCCGGTGGTGACCGGCGCGCTGACACTGCTGCGCAACGGCCTACCGGTGCGGTTGTTCGGCGTATGCGCCAAGAAAGCGGCCAAGGACTGCGCTGTGCTCGGCACCATCACCGACACGAACTGGAAGCCGGATGGTGTCTTCATGGTGATGGACCCGGCTGCGGTGGATGTGCACTGCTCCTATGCGCAGGACGCGGGCCGCAACGGCTGCAATGAGAACGGCGCCTTCACCGTGGGTCAGCCGCGTCCGCTGTGCACGGTGCAGCCCGATGACGAACAATGCCAGTTCGGTGCCGGCGAGCAGGAACAGATGCTTGCCGCCTATGCCCGTGACTGCACCGCGGACCCGAAGAACTGCCTGGAGAATCAGCTCGAGGCGCAGTGGAGTCCCCAATCTGTGCTCGCCATCGGGTATCTGGCGCGCGGCGACCAGAGCTGGGACTGCGCAGCGTCGCGGATCAAGGCCCAGCGGTTCGCCGACGCGGTGAATGCCCGGTGGGGACTGCAGCTGCCGCTGGTCCAGACCTACATCGATGTCGCCAAGGGGCGGGTTGTCTTCTCGGATTCCGATCGCGGCTGCTCGCCGCCGTGATGACAGCGTCTCCGGCTAGCTTGGCGGTACGTCCGAGGCGGGCAGGATCAGCTTCGAGACGCCGCCCGTCCCGTGGTGCACGGTGTGCACCGAGGCCACCATCCGGTGACCGCTGATGGCGGGTTCGCCGGTGCCGAGGTTGCGGGCGTAGCGGGGATGTGAGCCGCCGGCCACGACCACCCGGATGCGGGTGCCGGCGCGGAACCGGTGCGCGGTCGCGTCGAGCTCGATGCGGACCGGTCCGTCCGGGTTGGCGCTGAACCGGCGATAGCCGTCGCTGACATTGCGGCTGCGGCCACGGTCGTCGACCTCGCTGATCCGCACGAACAGGTCGAAGTGCGCGATATCGGATTCGTGGACCAGCTCGATCACCGGATTACCGGCCACGTAGAGATCGGAATCCAGCGGCCCGCTGGTGAAGCTGAGCACGTCGGCGCGCTGGGCGAGGGCGGAGTCGTCGCGGTAGCCGCTCTTACGGGCCAGCAACCGCCCACCGACGGTCGGCGTGGGATCGGCCGGGTCGTAGCGGAACGTCGAGGGGGCGGCGTCACCGGCGGGTGGCGCGGCGGCCAGGCGGCCCGCCGGTTGCAGGTACATGACGCCCTCGCCGGTGGCCGGCGGCCAGTCCGGCAGGTCGACCCAGCCGTGGTGGGCGACGTAGATCCGGACCCGGCTCGGCCGCTGCTGCGTCGGCTTCTTGGCCAGATGGGAGCCCAGCCAGGCCAGTGTCTCGTTGGCCGCCTGCCCGGCGGCCTTGGTGACCATGTCCGAATGCGTCCACGGACCGATCGTCATCGCCACATCGACACCCCGGCCGTGCAGATGCTGGAACTGGTGGATGGTCTGGTCCAGGAACAGGTCCTGCCAGCCGGTCAGCAGCAGCACCGGCACCTCGCAGCGGTCGAGCGCAGCGGTCATCCGCATGGTCTCCCAGAACGGGTCGTCCACCTCGGGGTGCTCGATCCACGACTCGTACCAGGGTGAGCCCGACCCCAGGAACTCGCGGCCGGCCCCACCCAGCGGCAGGCCGAGTACGCCGCGCTCGAGCCGGCGCCCGGCGATGGCCTGGTAGGCCAGCCGTCGCAGCAGCGGGTGCTCCTGGTGGGCCACCATGTCCGACCAGCCCAGGAAGTCGTTGAGCGAGAACGAGCCGGTGCCCCAGGAGGATTCGTGGAAGTCGTGCGGGCCGACGGTGATCACCGCCGCGGCCAGCTCCGGTGGCGGGTCCGACAGCAGGGCCCATTGCGTATAGCCCAGGTAGGACAAGCCGATGGTCGCGAAAGACCCGGTGAACCAGGCCTGTTCGCGCAGCCAGACCACGGTGTCGGCGGCATCGGGGGCCTCGTGGACCATGGGCACGAACTCGCCGCCGGAACCGAATGTGCCGCGCACGCTTTGCAGCAGTACGTGGTAGCCGCGGGCCGCGTAGAGCTGTGCATAGATCAGCGAGAACGGGAACGACCGGCCGTAGGGCCCGCGAACCAGGATGGTGCCCAGTGGCTCGGTGGTCAGCGGGGCATAGTGGGTGGCCCGCAGTGTGACACCGTCGCGCATCGGGATCGCGACGCCGCGGTGCACCACATAGTCGGTGCTCGGCGGCGGCAGCTTGAGGGCCCGCCCCACGGCCCGGTCGGCGAACTGGCGGACGCGGGTGCGGGCGGGCCGGTAGTTGGCGCGCGCGACGGTGTTGGTCACGCTGTCCAGGATAGGGAGAGCCGGGACACGGACGTGGCCCGCATGACAACGGTCTGCATGCGGGCCACGCCAGCGCGTCGATCAGACGGTCAGCACCGTCAGCTGATCGTTGTCCGCCTCGGCGAAGTAGAGCGTGGTGCCGTCAGCACTGGTGGTCAGCCCGACCAGGGCTCCGTCGGTGAGCGATCCCAGCGTGGTGATGACGGTATTGGTCGTCGCATCGACCACGGTGACGCCACCGGCCAGGCCGGCGATGTAGAGGACGCTGTTGTCCGGGCTCACGGCGATGGCGCCGGGCAATCCCGAGACCGAGATCTTGCTGATGAACTCCAGGGTCTGGGCGTCGAACACGGACAGGGTTCCGGGGATTCCCCCCGCGACCCACAGCGACTTGCCATCCGGGCTCAGCGCGCCCGACTGGATCAGGGCCGACCCCAATGAGCCCATCGGCTTGGTCAGGCTGACCATCTCCAGGCTGGTGTCGACCAGCGAAAGCGTCCCGTTCTTGTTCACCGAGTACAGCGTGCTGCCGTCAGCGCTCATCAGGAGCGTCTTCGCGTTCAGGCTGATCGTCGGGCCGACCATGTTGTTGACGACGTCGACCACGATGATGCCGCCGGTCGCCGAGGTCACGTACAGCTTGCCGCCATCGGGGGTCAGCACCAGCCGTTCGGTCTGTCCGCCGGTGGTGATGGTGGTGACGGTGTCGGTGATGATGTCGATTGCGGTGATGGTGTCATCCTGGTTGGCGACGTAGGCCTTGGTGCCATCGGCGTTGACGGCCAGGCCGAGCGGAGAGCTGCCGGCGGTGTAATCCCGGAGCTTGGTTCCGGTCTTCGTGTCATAGATCGCCAGGGTGCCGTTGTTGTTTGAGGAACTCTGGATGGTCACGAAGGCCAGGGTGCCTGCGCTGTTCAGGACGATGGACACCGGCGTGCCGTCTTGGATCGAGATCGGCGTGGAGCTGGTGAATTGTTTTGCCGCAACGGTGATTCCGGTGACATCGGTGGTGACGGCGGCAGCTGTCCCGTCGGAGGCCGAGATCGTGAAGCCATCGGTGATCGGCGATGCGCTCAGCCCGGCCAGGATCTGGCTGGCCTGGGTGGGGGTGTAGGTCCAGTGGTAGAGGCCGCTGCCGATGTCGTAGGTGACGACGACACCGCCCCGGGTCGGGTCAGTGGTGCTCACGCTGACGGTGTCGCCATCGGCATCGGTCACGGTGAAGGATCCGGAGACCACCCCGCCGGCGCCCGGTGTACCGGGGCCGGAGACCACCGTGATCACCGGTGCGGCGTTGCTGGCATCGGGGACAACGACATTCACGGTCTCGGTGGTCGAGTGCCCGGTCTGATTGAACAAATCGAACAGATGGAAGTGCAGGTGGAAGCCAGTGTCACTGATCTGCACCTGGAAGGTGTCGGCGCCGGTGTAGCCGATCACCGGGGTGTAGGTGAACGTGCCGTCAGCGTCGACGGTGGCCAACCCGTGCTCGCCCTGGATCACGGTGTAGACCAGAGTGTCGCCGTCGTAGTCGGTGGCGTTGAGGCTGCCGGTGATCTGGCCCTGGGCGTTCACCGCGTTGACGGTAGGTGTTCCGGCGGTGGGGGTTTCGTTGGCGATGAACGATTCGATGCGCCGGTAGAGGCCCCAGATGCCTTCCAGGATCGGATTCGGTGCGGGGTCGCCGGGCGACGGGGTGGCCAGCGGGTTGTAACCGAACACGCTGAGCACTCCGGCGACCAGGGCCCGGATCGGCCGGAACGGGGTGTTGGTGGTGGCCGCTGCGGTGGTCTTGGCGGCCAGGGGCGCAACGGTGGTGACGACGGCGGTGGCGGATGCGGCAGCTGGTGCGGTGCTGGCCAGCGCCGACTCTTCGCTGGTCTGTTGAGCCGGGTTCGTCGACGCCGGTGGCGTCGAGTCTGTGTGGGCGCTCGGCGTCGAATCGGATTCGGCTGTGTCGCTGGAAGTTTGGTCGTCCACCTCGGAAATGACTCTGGTACTCACCTTGCCGGTGCTGGCCGCCGCGGCGGCAGGGGAGCTGTTCTGATTGCCCGAATCGGAGTCCGACGATTGTTTACCCCGGCTCCTGGCTGATGAACCGGTGGTCTTCTTCGACGGTGCCGATGAACTCGATGACGAGTCAGAGTTCGCCGGCGCCGCGGAGGCGACGTACGGCGTGGCGGTGCTCACCGCGAGGCCGACGCCGAGGGCGACAGCCAGCGCGCCGACCCTCCCGACATGCTGGGCATAACGCGAACCGGTCGGCAGCGAGGTGGTGGTCATGATGGTGTTCCCCTATCGTGAGAGTGGCTGGTGGTCGGGTTGTTTGGATGGTCTGGTTAGGTGGACAGGCTGGCGGGACCGGGCGTTACGACGAGATCGATCACCCGATCGCTCGCGGTGTCCACTACATAGACGTGCTGCCCGTCGGGACTGATGACCACGTCGGCGACACTGTTGGAGCTCACGCCCTGGGCTGTGCCGATCAGAGTGGTGGTGGCCGCGTCGATGATCGCGAGCCCGCCGTTGGCGCCGCCGACGTACACCACGCTGCCGTCATTGCTCACCGCGACACCGTTGGGCAGATCGGACAGCCCCAACGTCGTGGTGAGCGTGAGGGTGCCGGCGTCATAGACGGCGACCTTGCTCTGACCCGGGTAGAACAGCGTGATGAAGAGGTGCTGGCCATCCGGGCTCAGTGCGAGTCTGCGGGTGGCCACGGCGTCGGTGTTGATCGGCTTCTGCAGGGTGACGGCCCCGGTGGCGGTGTCGATCGCCGAGATCGTGCCGTTCCGGTTGAGCGAGTAGAGCAGCGCGCCGTCCGCACTCAGCGCTATGTCGCGCGATGGCAGATCGATGGTCTCGTCGGTGAGCAGCGTCTTGGCCAGCGCGTCGACCACCTTGATGCCTCCGTCGTCGGTCGTGACGTAGAGCCGCTCACCGTTATTGCTGAGGGCGAGCGCGTTCGGTTGGCCCGCCACGCTGATGGTCGTCACGATGCCGGCGGTGGTGTCGATGATCGAGATGCTGTCCGAGCCCCCGTTGCTGACGTAGATCCTGTCGCCTCGAACGACCACCGAGGTAGGACCGCTGCCTACCGCGTACTCCGCCTCGACCGCACCGGTTGCGAGGTTCACCACCTTGACGGTGTTCGGGTCGCTCTCGGAGGCGCCTGCGTCGGTGACGTAGCCGTGGGTGCCGTCAGCGCTGACGAGGAACCCGCCCGGATTGCCGTCCGTCGCGATGGGAGTACCGGCCTCGAGATGAGCCTGAGGCACGGTCAGGTTCACCACTGCGACAGCTGAATTCGTCAGGTCGGTGGCGTTGATGGAGAAGCCGTCAATCGACGGTGTCGCCGCGAGCCCCGAGATCAGCTGGCTGGCCTGGGTGGGGGAGTACGTCCAGTTGTAGACGCCGAGCACCGGGTCGTAGTCGACCAGAAAGGGACCCTTGCCGGGGGTGATGGCATTGGTCACTGTTGTCGGATCCCGGTCCGGGTCGGCGACCACATAGGAGCCGTAGATCACGCCGGTCTCCGTCGGCGCGGTCGGGTCCAGGACGTCGGTGATGACGGGCGCCTGGTTGGCATTGGACCCGGAGTTCAGCGTCAGCACCGAGAGCTTATGGGTGGTGGTGTTCGCGGCATAGATCGTGCCGTCAGCGCTGAGCGCGAGACCACTGTGGCTGCCGGCGAGTTCGGTGCCAGTGTCCAAGACGTTCCCGTCCGTGAGATCTACGACTGTGATGTGGCCGCTGGTAGCGCTGGACAGGTAGGCCAGCGTGCCGTCGGGGCTCAGCGCAATCGCGTTGGGAGAGCTGGACAGCGCGATCGTCTGAACCACGCTCATGTGGCTCGGGTCTGCGACGTCATAGACCTTGATCGCGGTAGGTGTGGTGACGTAGGCCCGGGTACCGGCCTCGTTGACCGCCAGCGGCCCGGGATCGGTGATCACATAGGTGACTCCGAGCAGCGACCCGTCGGACGCCTTCAGCACTGCGAGTGCCAGTCCGGCGGTATCGGTGGCGTAGATCGTCGAGCTGTCGTTACCCGCGAAGGCGAGATAGCTGGCCGGATAACCGAATGTCGTTGCCACGGTGTCGGTTGCGGTGTTGATGACGACGATGCCGGGCATGACGGATCCGGTCTTGGTCGCGTATACCCGGGTTCCGTCCGGGCTGACGACGATCTGCTTGACCCCGCCGGCAATGGTGAGCGTTGTGACCGCCCCAGTGGTCGGGTTGATGACGTTGACGCCGCCGCTGTAGCCGACATAGATCCGGCCATCGGAGTGCACGGCGATCGTGGCCGGTTTGTCACCGACGGTGTAGGTATGGACAACCTGACCGGTGGCCAGGTCGACGACCGCAACGGTGTCTTGGGTTCTGTCGGCGAGGTAGGCCTGAGTGCCGTCGGCGGAGATCGCCACCGCGCTCGGCTTGCCGGGCACTGCGCCGATCGAGGCATCCACAGTCAGATGTGTTGGGGCGATGGTGATACCGCTGATCGTCAGCGATCCGGGTGCACTGGTTCCATCGGTGGCGGTTACGGTGAACGCGTCGGCCAGCGCCGTGGTGCCCAGACCGGAGACGAGTTGGTCCGCTTCGGTCGGGGTGTAGGTCCAGCGATAGATCCCGGATATCGCGTCATAGTCGACCACGACTGCGCCGTCGGACGGCTGGCCGATGGTCACCGTGGTGGGGTCGCCTTCGGGGTCGGTGACCCGGAACGATCCGGTCACCACGCCGTCGGCGTCGGGTGTGCTCGGCGCGGAAATCGCTGTGACGATGGGTGATTCGTTGGCATCCGCACCCAGCTTGAGGGTGATGACGGCGAGTGTCTGGTGCAGATCGTTGACGGTGTACAGGTGTAGTCCGTCCGGGCTGACGGCCAATCCGTCCGGTTTTCCGGGTAGCTGCTGGGTCGCCCCGGTGAGCAGCGTGTTGGTGGCGGTGTCGACCACGAACACCTTTCCGCCCAGCGTTCCGACGTAGGCCAGGCTGCCATCCGGGCTCAGCGTGACCGACAGCGGTTCGTTGTCGAAGTTCGTCGGCGCCGGCGGAATCGCGATCAGGGTGACCTCGGTGAGGTCGGTCGGGTCGGAGGTGTCGAACACCTGGACCGACCCGTTGAGGAAGGCGGCGATGTAAACCCGGGTTCCGTCCGGGCTGACGGCCAGATCAAAAGAACGGTCCGCGGTGTCGATGGCGTCGAGCACCGTGCCGGTGGTGGTGTCGATGACCGCCAGCTCGTCGAACCCCATGGCGTAGAGGGTCGAACTGTCGTCACCGGCGAACGTGAGCCGGCCGGCGACGTAGTTGATTGAGCCGACCTGGGTGTTGGAGACGGTGTCGATCACCGCGATCGCGCCCTCGTAGATCGGAACATAGAGGCGCGTGCCGTCAGGGGACAGCACCGGCAGGCCGGGTGCGTTGGACACGGCGACGGTGGCAGTGGTCTGCCCGGTGGCGGTGTCGATCACCGAGATGCTGTGGCCGTCGGAGTTGGCCACATAGATCCGTCCGTTGGATCCGGCGGCGATGCCGATGGGGTAGTCACCGACGGTGTAGGTCGCTTCCACCGCACCGCTGACCAGGTTCACCACCATGACGGTGGCGTTGCCGGAGTTGGTGACGTAGGCGCGGGTGCCGTCGGTGCTCACGGTCACGCTGCTGGCGCCGGTCCTGGTGCCCAGTTCGATCGGTGCGTCCAGGCCGAGGTGCGCCGGTGCCACAACCACGGTCTGGGGGTCGGTGGTGACCGGGTCGGTATGGCCGTCGGTGGCCGCGATCACGAAGGTGTCGGTCAGGGTGCCGCCGGTCAGCCCCAGCGCGATCTGTTCACTCTGGTATGGGCGGTAGGTCCAGGTGTAGATGCCGCTGGTGGCGTTGTAGCTGAAACCGACAGTGCCGTAATCAGGTTCACCGCCGGTGGCGACTGACACCGTGACGGGTTCGCGATTGAGGTCGATGACGGTGAAGGTGCCCTGTACTGAGCCGTCGTCGGCCGGAGTGCTCGGACCTGAGACGACCGTGATGACGGGCGCGACCTGGGGTACCACTACGGTGACGGTCTCCGTCGTCGAGTGCCAGGTGGGGTGGAACAGGTCGAACAGGTGCAGGTGGAGGTGGAAGCCGGTGTCGGCGATCGTCACCTGGAAGGTGTCGGTTCCGGTGTAGCCGGGGACGGGGGTGTAGGTGAAGGTGCCATCGGCATTCACGACAGCGGTGCCATGCTGGCCCTGGACGACCTCGTAGACCAGGGGGTCGCCGTCGAAGTCGGTGGCGTTGAGGGCGCCGGTGATCTGACCTTGGGAGTTGAGGGTCGAACTGACGGTGGGTGTTCCGGCCGTGGGGGTTTCGTTGGCGATGAACGATTCGATGCGCCGGTAGAGGCCCCAGATCCCGACCAGGATCGGGTTGGGTTCCGGTGCGCCCGGTACCGGAGCGGCTAGCGGGTTGTAGCCGAACACCGTGAGAACACCGGCGACGAGCGCTCGGATGGGCCGGAACGGGGTGCTGGCAGTCGTCGCTGCGGCGGTCTGTGCAGCGGCCGGTTGCACCGTCGTCACCGTGAGCGCCGTCGCCGCGGCCGGGGCGCTCTGGGCTGCGGCGGCGGGGGCATCAACGGACTCGGGCTGCGGGTCGGTGTCGGTCGTCGCTGTTACCGGAGCTCGCGAGACCGTCTCGCGTTGGCTCTCCACGGTGTCGGAGTCCCGCTCGACTGCACCGCCTTCCGAACCCCCGCTCACACGGACACGCCCCGTCGTGGCATCCGACTCGGACGTGGTGGTGGGTGTCGAGGTGTCGGTGTCGCTGTCCGACTTCGAAGCGGTCGTCTCGGCCTTCTTGGTGCTCGATGACCGCTTGGAGGATCCGGTCGACTTTCCGGAGGAGGAGGACGCTGTCGAGGAACCGGCTTCCGACGGTGCGGCTGCCGCGATTCCGGGGCCGGCGGTCGTCACGGCCACGCCGATGCCGAGCGCTACGGCCAGCGCTCCTACCCGCCCGACGTATCTGCCGCACCCGGTGGTGGCCGGCGTTCGGTCGGCGCGATGCCACGTCGTCGCGAATCCCAGGTCGCGGTCGGAGCAGTGGATGGCCATGACGTCCTCCGAGTTCTCGATGCGGATCCTGTGATCCGTAATGCGGAACCAATAGGACCATTCACTGATGGCGAACGCAAGGAAATTCCAAGGAAAGATTCAGAATCCGGATGAAAAATCTCGAAATACCGCGAAAACCATGGCATTTGGACCGCATTGTGAATCTCAGTAGGTGGCCTACGTTAAACAACGGAGCAATTTGTTCCGCAATGCGGATCAGGCGCGTGGCTTCGCCTGCCCGTCGCGGCGCATCACACGACTTCGGGGACGCCCAGTAGGCTGGCTGGTTGTGGCTCCCACACTCTGGGCGATCAGTGACCTGCACACCGGTCACACCGGCAACAAGCCGGTCACCGAATCGCTGTACCCGTCAACACCGGACGACTGGCTGATCGTCGCCGGCGACGTGGCGGAGCGCACTGACGACATCCGGTGGTCACTGGATCTGCTGCGGCGCCGGTTCGCCAAGGTGATCTGGGTGCCGGGCAATCACGAGTTGTGGACCACCGGCAAGGACCCGATGCAGATCTTCGGCCGGGCCCGTTACGACTACCTGGTCAACATGTGCGACGAGATGGGCGTCATCACCCCCGAGCACCCATTCCCGGTCTGGACCGAGCAGGGCGGCCCGGCGACCATCGTGCCGATGTTCCTGCTCTACGACTACACCTTCCTGCCGGCCGGGGCGACCACCAAGGCCGAGGGGCTGGCGATCGCCAAGGCCGCCAACATTGTGGCCACCGACGAGTTCCTGCTGTCGAGCGAGCCGTACGCAACGCGCGATGCGTGGTGCCGAGATCGGTTGGCCTACACCCGTAAGCGTCTCGAAGAGCTGGACTGGATGACGCCGACCGTGCTGGTCAACCACTTTCCGATGCGCCGCGAACCCTGCGACGTGCTGTTCTATCCGGAGTTCTCGCTGTGGTGCGGAACCGTCGAGACCGCCGACTGGCACACCCGCTACAACGCGGTGTGCTCGGTGTACGGCCACCTACACATCCCTCGCACCACCTGGTACGACGGTGTGCGCTTCGAAGAGGTTTCGGTCGGCTACCCGCGAGAATGGCGGCGCCGCAAGCCCTATCGGTGGATGCGGCAGATCCTGCCCGATCCGCAGTACGCGCCGGGATATCTCAACGACTTCGGCGGCCACTTCGTGATCACCCAGGAGATGAAGGAGCAGTCGGAGAAGTTCCGGGACCGGCTGCGCAGCCGACGCGGATGAGCGAGCTGATGCGGGCGGTGCTGCCCGAGGTCACCGGTCTGGTCTATGCGGAGTTGTACGACGACCCGCCGGACCTGACGCCGCTACCCGAAGAGGAGCCGCTGATTGCCAAGTCGGTGGCCAAGCGGCGCAACGAGTTCGTCACCGTGCGGCACTGCGCGCGGGTGGCATTGCAGCAACTGGGTCTGCCGCCGGTGCCGATTCTCAAGGGAGACAAGGGTGAACCCTGCTGGCCCGAGGGAGTGGTCGGCAGTCTGACCCACACCCAGGGCTATCGCGGCGCGGTGGTCGGCCGCAGCGAGGCGGTGCGTTCGGTGGGCATCGACGCCGAACCGCACGGGGTGCTTCCCGACGGGGTGCTCAACGCCATCAGTTTGCCGGTCGAACGCTACGAGATCGCCAAGCTGCCCGGCGGGCTGCATTGGGACCGGGTTCTGTTCTGCGCCAAGGAGGCAACCTACAAGGCGTGGTTCCCGCTCACCGAGCGCTGGCTCGGATTCGAGGACGCCCACATCACCTTCGACGTCGACGCCAGCGGCCTCAGCGGCAGTTTCGTCTCCCGAATTCTCATCGACCCGGCCGCCCGGTCCGGACCACCGCTGACACAGCTCGAGGGCCGCTGGTCGGTGGGCGGTGGTCTGGCGCTGACGGCGATCGTGCTGTGAGCCCCCCACCCGGCATCGTTGTCGTCGACAAACCGGCCGGCATGACCAGCCATGACGTGGTCGGCCGCTGCCGCCACATGTTCGGCACCCGCAAGGTGGGCCACGCCGGCACCTTGGACCCGATGGCGACCGGCGTGCTCGTCATCGGCATCGAGCGGGCCACCAAGATCCTCGGTCTGCTCACCGCCACCTCCAAGACCTACACCGCCACGATCCGCCTGGGCCGGTCCACCACGACCGACGACGCCGAAGGTGAGGTGCTGCAGGATGTTTCGGCCGAGCACATCACCGACGAGCAGATCGAGACCGGCGTCGCGGCATTGCGCGGCGACATTCTGCAGCGGCCGTCGTCGGTGAGCGCCATCAAGATCGGCGGCAAGCGCGCCTACCAGCTGGCCCGCGAGGGCCAGGAGGTGGAGCTGGCCCAGCGGCCGGTCCGCATCGACCGCTTCGAGATCCGCACCGTCCGCCGGGAGGGCCCGTTCGTGGACCTCGACGTCGAGGTGGACTGCTCGTCGGGCACCTACATCCGCGCGCTGGCGCGCGATCTCGGCGACGGCCTTGAGGTCGGGGGACACCTGACGGCGCTGCGGCGCACCCGGGTCGGCGGTTACGGCCTTGAGCACGCCCGCACACTCGAGACGCTGGCCGAGGATCCTCAGCTCAGCTATCCGCTCGACGAAGCCTGCCTGCTGGCGTTCCCACGCCGCGACATCACCACCGAGCAGGCCGATGATTGCGGCCACGGCAGACCGCTGCCCTCGGCCGGCATCGACGGGGTCTACGCCGCGACCGATCCGGATGGACGGGTGATCGCGCTGTTAAAAGACAAGGGATCTCGCACGAAGTCGGTAGTCGTGATCCGGCCCGCCACGCTCTAGCCGCGCCGGCTCGGGGGATGACCGTTCCAACGGATGTGCGCGCGGGTGAAGGCCGCGGTCTCGGAATAGCCGAGCCGCCGGGCGGTCTCCTCGACGGTGAAACCGGAGTCGAGCAGTTCGGCCGCCAGCGTGGCACGCACCTCGTCGAGTAGAGCGCGAAAGCTGGTGCCCTCTGCGGTCAGCTTGCGGTGCAACGTCCGTTCAGTGATGCACAGTCCTTTGGCCACCTCGGCCATCGACGGAATCTGTGCGGAGTTCTGGATGATCCGCGATCGCACGGCGGCCGCGATTCCGCGACGGGTACGCCGCCGGTCCAGCAGTTGCTCGCATTCCCGGATGCAGATCGCCGCGGTCTGGGGGTCGGCCGCGGGCATCGGCTGGTCGATCAGGTCGGCGGGGAAGACCAACGCATTGCGGTCCCCGGCTGTCACCCGGATCGTCAGGTCGTCGATCTCGACGTTGTCGACGGGCAAGGTGGTCTCGGCCAGTTCGATCCGAAACGACATCGGCGGATGGTGCGAGCCGATCAGCATCGGGAAGAGCCGTACCGCCATGCTGAAGTCGCGTTCGATCAGGAATTGCCGGACGTCCGAGGGGATTTGGGTGTCGTCGATCGCCACGACTGCCTCGTCCCCGACGAGCTCGGGTGCGGCCAGACTCAGATAGGAGGCCGACAGCGCGCTGTAGCGCCAGGCCACGTCGATGGCATCCCCGAACGTCGGGCTCGACATCAAGGCGTAGCCGAGGATGCCGGTGTCGGCGAGGCTGTACCGCGAGCCGGCCTCCATACCCAGTCCGGGGCGGTTACCCAAGTGGGCGATGACATTTCGGATGATGGCCAGCTCCTGGGCGGGACTGATCTCGCCGTTGGGATTGCTCAGGTCATCGGGCGACAGGCCGGTGCCGGCCAGACACGCCATGGCGTCAAGGCCATGCTGTTCGGCGACGTCCACGATATGCCGTCCGGTGGCCGACGATCGGGCGATATCGAGTCCGGAAATGGCTGCCATGTGTCCGAAACTATCAAGTTGGTGTCCGATAAGGACATTCTTTCGGCGCTTGCGGGCTCCTAACTTGATGGTTATGCCGACTGACGTTCTCAGAACGCCCCCACCTCGCGCTATTGCCGCGGCTGCCCGATCATCCCTGTCCGACCTGTGGCGACCGGTCGCCGCAGGGGCGTATCGCGACATCCGCCGACCGCGTGCCCATGCAGCGCCGAAAATGCTGCCGCGCAGTACCTTTGATCCCACCCTGCCCGACAACATCGTCAACCCGTATCCCGCGCTGGGACGGATCCGTGAACACCCCGTCGTCGTCAACGAACGCCTCGGTGTGTGGATGCTCGGTCGTCACGAGGATGTACACGCCGCGGCTCGCAACAGCGAAGCATTGTCGTCGCGTGACGGAATCACCCTGCGCGGCTACAGCCCGAGCGTGGTGCTGCTCGCCGATCCGCCGGATCACACCCGATTGCGCCATATCGTGGCGCCGGCGTTCACCAAGCGTGCTGTCAACCAGTTGACCTCGGATATTGAGGTTCTCGCCGACGAGTCCATCGCCGCGTTGCGCGGCGGCGAGACTGTCGATCTGGTCAGCGCCTTGACCGTCCCGATGCCCATCAACGTCATCGCCACCATCCTCGGAGTCCCGCGCGAGCAGTGGCCGACCTTCCGCGAGGTGTCGAACCGCTTCGCCCAAGTGTTCGCGCCCCGGTCATTGCTGGAGGTGACCCGGATCATCGGCTCGAGCCTGCAGGGGTACCTGCTGATGCATGCCCTGATGGAGTCGGAAATGCGTCACCGGGCAATGCATCCGGCTGACGACTTGCTCACCAGACTGCACGAGGCGCGCAGCAGTGGCGAACTCTCCGCGAGCGAAGCCTTCCTGTATTCGATGATCCTGCTGGTTGCCGGTAACGAGACCACGACCAACTTGCTGGGCATGCTGCTGATGCGGATGGCCCAGGACCAGGATCTGTTCGACGAGCTGAAAGCCGATCGGAGCCTGGTCCCGAACGCTGTGGAGGAAGCCGCCCGCTGGGGGTCTCCGGTGCAGTGGGTAACCCGGGTTGCCACCCGGCCCTACGAGGTGGGCGGGACAGTGATTCCGGCGGGCGGCCGGGTCATGCTTCTGTACGCATCGGCCAACCGGGACCCGGACAAGTTCGCCGAGCCCGACCGGCTCGACATCCACCGGGACACCACCGGGCATCTGGCCTTCGGACACGGCCTGCACTTCTGCCTGGGGGCCCACCTCGCGCGGCTGGAGTCCATTACCGCGGTGAATCACTTGCTCGACGCGGTCGACGGCCTGGAAGTGGCGGGGCCGGTGCGATGGGGGACCACGCCCTCGCTACAGGGCCCGGCGTCGTTGCCGGTGCGCATCCGGCGCTGACTTCGCTGCGGCGCCGGGCACTTCCCAGGGTTTCTTAGTCCTCACCCGCACGCTGACGGGCATGGGCGAGCGCAGCATTGACGTCGTCGGCATCGAATTCACTAACAGCGGCGAGCCGACCGTCGCGGTACTCGTTGACCAGGATTCGTGTCCATGTGTACCGCTCACCGTCGCGACCCAGTCCCTGACGTTCCAGCCGGCCGGCCAACACCGTTGTCGACGCCCACCGAAGCGCAGAGAACCAGGAACGCGCCGACTCGAGCATCCCGTAGAGCTCTTCGAAGCTACGGCGAAGATCGTCGGCCGTTCGATCGGGAAACACGGAGCGGGAATGGTTTTCGAACCGGAAGTCGGACGTGGTCATCTGGGTGAACAGGGTGTCCCAGTCGGCCCGGTTCATGGTGAGGATGTACTCGGTGCTGAACTGGCCGTATGTCATCGACGCGGTCCCTTCGCCGGCGTAGTAACGCGACTCCAGCTCCCGATACGCCGCCTCGAAATCGTCTTCTTCGAAACGGACCTCGCCGGAAAGGCGGCCGTCACCGAGTTCGAAAACGTGCAGATACGTTGACTCGTTGCCGGACGCGTCTGACCATCTGGTCCGGTAGAGCACCAGGTGCTCGCCACGAACTGCCAACGGGCTTCCGTCGAAGGTGTTGAACTGATCCAGGACTCGTAACGTTGCGGCGCGCAGTGCCTCGTGGCCGCGGAGTGTATCGCCGGCCATCCGCCGCCGGTCGTCGATGACAAAGTCTTCTGTGCTGCATTCCAGTACTTTCGTGACGCTGGCGGCGTTCAGTGCGGCGACGAGGCGCCGGGCCGTGATACCGGCTGAGTTTCGCACCGCCAGAGGGTTCGCGGCATCCCGCACCCGATCCTCGGCATAGGCGAAAGCGACGTCCTCGTCCTCGCATTCGAACTGGCACGCACCGGCGAACCGTCCTCCTCGTACTTCGCCCACGACAATGCGGGTCCAGGTGTACTGCTCACCCTCGCGGCCGGCGGCGTCACGCTTGAGGAACGCCACGAACCAGGACGCCGAAACCCACTCGATGGCGGCCAGCCATTCCCGAACCGACTCGACGAGCTCGGTGAGCTCCTCAAGGCTGGCCCGGTACTCCTCGGCCGAGCGGTCCAGAAAGACTGAACGAGAGTGGCTTTCGATGTGCACGTCTGGTGTGCTCAACTCGTCGAAGAGCGTGTCGAGGTCGCCGCGGTTCTTGGTCTCGACGTACCTGGCCGTCGTCATGCCCGGTCCGGCGAACTTTGCGCCTGGTCCGGCGTAGTAGCGGGTCTCCAGCTCACGATAAGCAGCATCGAAAGCTTCCTCGTCGAAGCGGTCCTGAAAGATGATCCGACCGTGATCGCCCACTTCGGTGAGTGCGTAGCCGCTCGACTGGTTCCCGGAGTCGTCCGACCATCGATACAACCCGAGGTGGAGCCGATCGCCTCGAATGGCAACGGTGTGGTGCTCGAATCGGTTGTACATGGCGGTGATTCGCTGCCACGCAGCCCGAACTTCTGGCCTGTCAGTCACAGGTCCGCCGCTGATCGCGCGATGATCGGCATGGTCGAAATGCTCGGCGTAGCTATCGACAATGGTATCAAGGTCACCGGCCACGGCGGCGGCGACGATCCGATCTATCGCATGCGAAGCGGTATTGCTCAATACGAGCCTGGTATGGCCCTGCGCGACAACGGATTCAGCGTGTGCAAATGCCGCCCATTCGTTGTCGAATTCCCGGATCGTCACTAGCAATCCGTCGCGACACTCGCTCACATATAGGAAGTTCCAGCTGTACTCTTCGCCGTCTGTGCCGACTCCCGCGATCTCTCCCTGTCCGACCGCGCAGTCCGGCGACAGCCAACGCAGGACCGGCACCCAGTGTCGTTGGGACACCAGTTGCCGTCCCCGCTCCTGCATCCAGCGGAACATATCCTCGACGGTACGTTCGGGATCCTTCAGCGCGGAAGGTGAAGCGATCCAGCGAAATTGCGGGTGGGAGGCGCGGCGCACGCCCTCGATATCGTTGGTGCTGATTGCCGTCACCCAGTCGGTGGTGGCGTGGCCATTGACCGCGAATTCGGAGCCCTCTGCGCCGTAGTAGCGACGTTCCAATTCGCGATAGGCAGTCCAGAAGTCGTCTCCGTCGAAGTAGATCAGCGCTGACACCAGCCCGTCCTCGCCAAGTTCTGCGACGTGCAGATTGCTTGCTTCGTTTCCGGCGTCGTCCCACCAGCGACTCCGTGTGAGGCAGAGTCGATCACCGCGCACAGCCACGGTGTGGCCATCGAAATGAGCGTATTGCTCGAGCAGGGCGGGAACGCTCTCGCGCAGGTACTCGATACCTGCTGTCAGATCTCCGGAGATCGAGCGCCTGACTTCGTAGCTAATCCAGGGGGAGAACTGACTGATCGCCGCCTCAGCATCATGGGTTTGGAACGCTTCGATTACCAGGTCGGATACCCGGCTGGCCTGATTGTCCACGACGAGCCCGCGCGGACGCTGGGTGATAAGAGACTCAGCGTAGGAGAACGCGGAGTCCTCGTCCTCGACCTCGAACTCGCGGACCGAGACTCCTAGGCCGCTGCGGTACTCACCCACCGCAATCCGGCTCCAAGCAAACTCTTGGCCGGTGCCACGGATCTCAATCAGTGCCAGATAGCAGTCTGGCGACAGCCACCGGATAGCCGATGTCCACACCTTGAGGGAGGACACCTGTCGCGCGCGTTCGTCGAGCCAGTCGAAGAACTCGTCGAGTGAACGCTCGGTGGGCTTGAGTGCCGCGGCCGATGCCCGCCAACGGAAATCGGGCTGGCACACGCGGCGCGCTGCCTCCACGTTGCGGCTCCACATGGCCTCGAGGAATGCGCAGGTTCCGTGCCCACTCTCGGCATACGGTGCGCCTTCACCGGCGTAGTAGCGCCTGTCCAACTCCCGGCAGGCACCTTCGATATCATCAGCATCGAATCGCCCGTGGTAGCAGACCAGCTCGTCCTCGCCGATCTCGAACATGTCGAGGGAGGCCGTTTCGTTGCCGGAATCGTCCGTCCAGTGCACGTGCACCAGGACCAAGCGTTCGCCCCGCACCGCCACGGGCTGCCAATCGACGTGCGGGTACTGCTGATACTTCCGCATCCCGGCTTCCCGGAACTCAACGCTGTCTGTGATGGGATCCCCGCGCAGGCCGCGGTGATCCTCGTAGACGACATCTTCGGAGTAGATCGCGAAGATGACATCAGCGTCGTCGGTTTCGGCGGCGCGAGAAGGAAGGTCGGTGGTCCGACTTGCGCGGTTGTTGACGGACAGTCGCCGTGGGGGCGCGGCTCCGACCGGTGGCCGGTGTTCAGCTGTCGCAGGTGCGGTCCGGCCCAGCATGAACACCGCATCCTTGGCGGTATAGAGCGACTCGGCGTCGCGGCGGGCACGATCGGCTGCCCTGGCATCACCGGCGGCTGCCAGTACTCGGCTGAGCGCGAGGCAGGCGTCGGCATGGTCAAGAACCAGGTCGGTTTCTGACGCTACCGCAACGGCTTCACGAGCTTTGGCTACCGCCTCCAGGTGGCGGGCCTGGGCGGAGAGGATCTCCGCGCGGACCGCGCGCCAGGCAATTGCTGTTTTGAGATTGTGCCCGGCGATTCGTTCGCTCTCGGCGGCATACCGGTCGGCTTCCTCGGTACGGCCCTGGGCCAGAACGGATCTGGCCAACAACGCTGCGGCCTGACCGGCGTCGGCGCCGACACCGAGTGCATCGAGGCCTTCGAGTGCGGTACGGAAGTGCGGCTCGGCTGCCGCCTCGTCGCCGACCATCAGCTCGATGATTCCGGCGTACAGTTCGGTCTCCATCAGGCCGTGCCGCAGACCGAGTTCGGCAACGACCTTGTGCGCTTCGGCGAGCATCGACCTCGCCTTGTCCGGACGGCCGCGCAGCAGTTCCAGCACGGCCAGACAACGTAGCGAGGTCGCCTCCAATGACGGCGCAGCCGTGGTCATCCGTTGCATCCGAACCACATCCAGGCAGCGGCCACCGGCCTTGGGCGCCGGACTCGGCCCCCACAGGGCGGCGTTCGGTGCGGCGCTGAGGGCTGCGGTGATCTGCCGGTGATCACCACCTCGACGGGCTGCGATCAATGCCTCGAACAGGTCTGCCTCACAGTCGCCGATACGGCCCAACCGGGCCCGGGTGTTGGCTCGGACTCGATGAGCCTTGGCGAGCCCGGCGGCGTCGGTGCGGCGGGTGAACTCGTCGATGGCCTCCTGTAACCGTCTGTCGGCTTCAGGTAGGCGGCTTGGATCGGTCAAGACCACCAGTTGGCAGCGATAGCAGATCGCCCACGGCGCGAGGGAGTCCCCGGCGATGCGCTCCAGTTCCTCCACGAACGGGGATCCTGCTGCGACGTCGCCCCCGGACAGGAACGCCTCGCAGCCCACCAACAGCAGGTCGGCATGCAACGTGCCGTCGGCCGCGGCGAGGGCGGCCCCGCGCGCGGCTTGGCCGCCGGCCGAGACGAGCTCGTCGCGGTCCAGGGCGCGTCGCGCCGAAGTGAGATAGCTTCGGGCGGAACGTACGGCGAGTTCGGCGCTGTGGGCGTCGCGAAGGCCGAGATCCCTTCGATAGCCATGAGCAGCTTCAAGGTTGCGCGCGATCACCTCGTTCGATTCGACGGCAAAACTAGGGCCGCCGGCCTCGACCCAGTTCGCCAGTCGTTCGTGGAGGTCGGCCCGCTCGGACTTGAGCAACCTGCGGTAAGCGACGTCGCGGATCAGCACGTGGTGGAACCGCCAGACGGGTTCGTTTCCGACGTAGGTTCCGGTGGGTTGCGCGAGCTCGATCCTGCGCAGCCGGGACAGCACGGCGAGGATCTCAACCTCGGGGAGTCCAGACAGCTCCGACACTGCGCTCGCGGCGAAGTCGGTGCCGATCACCGAGGCGACCTCGAGTACTCGGCGATCGGTGGACTTGAGGCGCTCCAGCCGAGATGCCAGCAGCGCCTGGATAGTCGGCGGGATGGCGATATCGGCTGCATGCACCGTCAGCCGCCAGCCACCGGGGTCACGGTCGAGTACTCCGTCGTGGACCAGCATGCCGACCAGTTCTCGGACGAACAGCGGATTGCCACCTGTCGAGATGGGCAGTCGGCTCACCAGCTCGTCGGGCAGCTGGTCGCCGCCCAGGACCTGCGCGGCCAGCTCGGCGGTAGCGCCGGCTTCCAGACCGCGTAGCCGGACTGCTTCGGTGACCCAGCCGCCTACGGTAACGAGGTCGGGGCGGGTCTCGCCGGACTGCTTCGGTGACCCAGCCGCCTACGGTAACGAGGTCGGGGCGGGTCTCGCGGAGTTCGGGGCGGGCCAGTGCGACCATGAGGACCGGCACGCCGTGGATCCACTCCGCGAGGTGCTCGATGAAGTCGAGCAGCAGGCTGTCCGCCCACTGGATGTCGTCGACGATCAGGACTACCGGGCCGGCGGAGGCGAGTACTTCGACGAAACGACGCAACGCCCAGAAGGTTTCCTCAACTGAGCCAGGGACACCGGCCGTCATACCGGCCAGGTCGCGCAGCAGACGTTCCCGCTCCGCGGTGTCGGCTGGTATGTCGGCGTCCAGGTCTCGCGGCCGCAACACCTCGACTACCGGTGCCAGCGCCGGGCTGCCCTCGACCGCGCATCGCACCTCGATGACCCGGGTACCCGGTAGCGATCCGGCAAACTCGGAGGCGAGCCGGGTCTTGCCGACACCCGGATCGCCGGTGACAGTGACCAGGCGTACCGTTCGTAATGCGACGGCGTTATCGAAAACCCTTCGAATGCGACCCAATTCGTCGTCGCGGCCGACAAAGGTGAGCGCTTCGGTTGCCTCGGATCGATGTGCGAGCCACCGGTATACCGACACCGGAGCTTGCCGGCCCCTCACACTGACGGCGCCCAGCGGTTCGTAGCGGTGCCGACCCCGCGTGGAGCGCCAGGTTTCTTCACCCACCACGACATGTCCGTGCGGGCACTCCGACTCCAGCCGCGCTCCGACATTCAACGCGTCGCCCACAAGGTCGGCATCGGCCGCCCCCACCACCACCTCGCCGGTGTTGACCGCGACGCGCAGTGCTAGCGACACCCCGTGGACGTTGTCGACCTCGCGCGCGAAGTCGACGAAATGCTCCTGCAACTCAACGGCGGCTTCCACGGCGCGCGCAGCATCGTCGGGTCCGATCTCAGGTACCCCCCAGACGGCCATAAACCCGTCGCCGATGTACTTGGTCACCCCGACTCGGTGGCGTTCGACGGTCGCGCCCAGGAGGTCGTGGTAACGGCCGATCACCTCCCGGGCGGTCTCGGCGTCGACGATCTCCTCGAACGCCGTCGACCCGGCCAGGTCGGCGAACATCACCGTCACGGTCTTGCGGGTCGGGCCGTCCGTGCTGTGCCCGCCCCGCTTATCCAGAGCCGCGCCGCAGGACTTGCAGAACCGCGCCGTCGCGCTGACGATGACACCGCAGGAGTCGCAGGAACGCTCCATCGGCGCGCCGCAGCCCTCACAGAAGCGGGCGTCGGCTTCGTTCTTGGTGCCGCACGCGGCACAGGGGCGGGCCGTCATCTGTCAGTCCGGCTTCAACGCCAGGGCGTCGTTGTCCTCGATAGCGGCCGCGGCGTTGGTCGCCATGACTCGCAGCAGATCAACCTGGCGGTCGTTGGCGATCTGGCCGGCCGCCAGCACCGGGTAGATAAAGCACAATGCCGCGGTGAGTCGATAGTCCCTCTGCAATTCGTTTGCTGGGTAATCGATTCCATGCTCCGCCAAGCGTTGTCGGTACCGATCGATCAGGGTGGCTTCGCAGGTGTGGCGGGTCTCCGTGGTCAAGCTTTGGGACAGAAAGTAGGCCAGGTCGTAGGCGCCGCGCGCCAGCGATGCGACTTGCCAATCCAGCGCCGTCACAGGCGGATCGCTGGGCTGGACGGCGAAGAACAACTGATCGAGGCGAAGATCGCCGTGGCAGAACGTGATCGGTGGGCGGGCAATCTGTTCGAGATACCACGGCATCAAGACGGGTAGACGGTCGCCAAATGACCGCATCTCGGCGGATAGGTCGGTGCCGACCAGCTCGAGGAAAGGGGGCCAACGTTGCTCGAAGGCCGCCGCGAGCACTTGGGGAAACGGTGGCGTCTGGTAGGCCCTCAGCCAAGGCAATGCGCTGAATTGATCGCTGTCCCACCAGTACGCATGGTGCTCAGCGATCGCGTCGATGACGGTCTGGGCATCGCCGGCGGAGCATCCGACAGTCTGGTCGGCTAGCCGTCGGTCCCGCAGATCTTCGAGTACCAGCACGAAATCGTGGGTGTCCTCGTCGAAGGCAACGAAGTACGGGGTGGCCGGTTTCAGCGGGTTAGCAAGCCCAATCTCTTTGTAGAAACACACCTCCCGCCGATAGAGATCCAGCGGCTCGCACATCCCCGTGCGGGCCTGCTGGTCGAGAGTGGGAAGTTTGACGACCACCGAGGGGGGAACATTCGTACCGGCGAGATGGGCGCGGTAGAGCCTCCCGAGTATCCCTATGCCGATACCGATCTGTTCGATCCGGAGGTCGCGAACCTCGGCGCCGAGAACCCCGCCGAGCCATTCGGGCGTGATGGATTGCGGATCGACCGGAAACCACCCCATGCGTCCCGCCCTCCGCTGGCGATGGGCCGATTCTAGGCGTCGAATGTGCGTTCAGTGCGAAAAATCGCTCGGAGAGTCGCGCTGAGCGCACACTCGGCGCGTAGGGCAACCTAGGAGGCGACGACCCAAATCGCCTGGGCGGCGGGGCTTCCCAGCTCGACGGTGCTCAGATCGCCGTTGGCCGCCTGGACCGAGACCGATATCATCCCGGCGAAGTCGCGCCGCGCCAGCACCTGCAGCCGGGAGTCCAGGCTGATGCCGACGGCGTCGAAGTAGCGCAGCATCTCCGGGTCGGCGTCCGAAATCCGCGCCACGGTGGCGACATCGCCGTCCGCGCAGGCCGACAGCTGCCGCGCCGGCGGGGTGGGCACCTGCCCGTCGGCGCCCGGGATCGGGTCGCCGTGCGGGTCGCGGGTCGGATGGCCCAGCTTGGCGTCGATGCGATCGAGCATCATGTCGCTGACGGCGTGCTCGAGGATCTCGGCCTCGTCGTGCACCTCGTCCCAGCTGTAGCCGAGCTCGCGCATCAGGAACGTCTCCAGCAGCCGGTGCCTGCGCACCACCGCCAGCGCGGCATCGCGGCCCCGGTCCGTCAGCGTCACCGCACCGTATTTCTCGTGATGCACCAGCCCCTGATCGGCCAGCTTGCGGATCGACTCCGAGGCGGTGCTGGCCGACACGCCGAGCCGTTCGGCGAGCAGTTTGGTGCTGACCTTCTCGTGCGACCACTCCTGGGCGGTCCAGATGACCTTGAGGTAGTCCTGGGCAACCATGGTCAGGTCGCGCACCCCGGTGTTGGGGTTCTGGTCAGGACTCACACCCGAAAGTTTAGGCATTCATTACCTGATCTGGGGATCTAGCGCCTCGGTCGGCAACCGCGGGTCGTAGGCTTGCCCACGTGGAGCGGTGGCGGGGACAGGAAGACATCCCCTCGGACTGGGGCCGGTGCGTACTGACCATCGGGGTGTTCGACGGTGTACACCGCGGACATGCCGAGCTGATCGCCCGTGCGGTCAAAGCGGGCCGCGAGCGCGGCGTGCCCACGGTGCTGATGACGTTCGACCCGCACCCGATGGAAGTGGTGTTCCCCGGTAGCCATCCGGCCCAGCTCACCACGCTGGCGCGTCGGGCCGAGCTGGTCGAGGAACTCGGTATCGACGTCTTCCTGGTCATGCCGTTCACCACGGACTTCATGAAGCTCACCCCGGACCGCTACGTCCACGAGCTGCTGGTCGAGCGCCTGCACGTGGTCGAGGTGCTGGTAGGGGAGAACTTCACGTTCGGCAAGAAGGCCGCCGGTAACGTCTCGGCGCTGCGCAAGGCCGGGGAGCGGTTCGGGTTCGCCGTCGAGGGCATGTCGCTGGTTGCCGAGCACCACCGCAGCGAGACCGTCACCTTTTCCTCGACCTATATCCGCTCGTGCGTCGACGCCGGCGACGTGGTGGCCGCCGCCGAGGCTCTGGGCCGTCCGCACCGGGTGGAAGGTGTGGTGGTCCGCGGTGACGGCCGCGGCCGGGGCCTGGGTTTCCCGACCGCCAACGTCGCACCCCCGATGTACTCGGCGATCCCGGCCGACGGCGTCTATGCCGCGTGGTTCACGGTGCTCGGGCACGGACCGATCACCGGATCGGTGATCCCAGGGGAGCGCTATCAGTCCGCGGTGTCGGTGGGCACCAACCCGACCTTCTCCGGTCGCACCCGCACAGTGGAGGCGTTCGTCCTGGACTCCGACGCCGACCTCTACGGCCAGCACGTCGCGGTCGACTTCGTCAGCCGCCTGCGCGGTCAGCTCAAGTTCGACTCGGTACAGGACCTGGTGGCAGCGATGGGCAAAGACACCGACAAAGCCCGCCAGATCCTGTCCTCGTCGTAACCCGTCTCAGATCAGTGCGTCGATCTGGTTGATCGCCGACGACGCGCCCTCGACCACACCCATGTCCAGCACCTGCTGCAGGGCCTCGGCCGAGGCGTAGATGCTCACGTAGGTGGCCCGGGTGCCGCCGTCGTGCTCGGTGAAGGTGAAGACATTGCGTGACACCGGCATCTCCGGATTCGGGTTGAAGTCCAGATCGGCGAAGCCGTCGACGAACGAGAAGCTGGCCGGCTCGTCGACGGCGGTGATCTCCCAGTAGCCGGCGTGCTTGTCGCCCTCGGGTCCGGTCATGAAGTAGGTGACGCGGCCGCCCGGGCGCAGATCGTGGTCGACGACGGTCGCCGGGTAGCTCGGCGGGCCCCAGATCTTCTCGAGCTGCCGCGGATCGGCGTAGACCTGCCAGATGCGGGCCACCGGGGCGGCGAAGTCGGCGGTGATGGTCAGGGTGAGGTTGTCGAGATCGTGCTGCACATCGGTCACGGGCATGGGTCAGTCCTCCTGAATCGGGTCCGTCGGGTCGGATGAGATGAGTTCGTCGATGCGCGCGACACGTCCCCGCCAGATCTGCTCTAGCTCGTCGAGCATCGAGGCCACCGACCGCACGGCATCGACATCGCCGCGGGCCAACTGCTCACGGCCGCGGCGCCGTTTGGTCACCAGCCCCGCCTTCTCCAGCACGGCGACGTGCTTTTGGACGGCGGCGAAGCTCATCTCGTATTTCAGTGCGAGCGCGGACACCGA
The DNA here is from genome assembly GCF_001494595.1 of Mycobacterium sp. M26. Taxonomy (GTDB): domain Bacteria; phylum Actinomycetota; class Actinomycetes; order Mycobacteriales; family Mycobacteriaceae; genus Mycobacterium. Next base: position 2,986,331 of record NZ_LN929908.1, on the reverse strand, counting down.
GTGTTCGCCGGCCAGGGCGCGGCGCAGGATGTCGCGTCGGGTCCGGTCAGCCAGCGCATGGAACAGGGCGTCGGCCCGCTCCTCGTCGTCCACGATCACATCAACAACATACAACCAATTGGTTGTATGTTGTCAAGGGGTTGGCCGCTGACCTGCCGCGATTTCGGTTCCCGGCGGTCCCGCTGCTAGAGTTCACCCCGACACGGCATGTGCTGCAGTCCGCGGCGGCCTTGACCGAATTCCCCACGCGGTACCGATTGATGGAGATGTTTTCGTGGCGTTGACTGCCGAGCAGAAGAAGGAAATCCTGGGCTCCTACGGCCTGCACGAGACCGACACCGGTTCGCCGGAGGCCCAGGTCGCGCTGCTGACCAAGCGGATTTCCGACCTCACCGAGCACCTCAAGCAGCACAAGCACGACCACCACTCGCGGCGCGGTCTGCTGCTGCTGGTCGGCCGTCGCCGCCGGCTGCTCAAATACGTCGCCGATGTCGACGTCGCGCGCTACCGCTCGCTGATCGAACGGCTGGGTCTGCGCCGCTGAGCGCATACCCCGCCGTGTAACATGGGGTCGTTACGCGCCGCTTAGCGGCGCCAACAATCGGGTGCGGTTCACGCACATCCGCGTGTCCCGTTCCCGCGTGTCATAGCGAAGCTTCCCTGATCGGGCGGTCTTCGGTAGTGGCTGCCGGGCCCCAATCTCAACCGGGGAGTGCCCGGCCGCTTCGATCGACGGCCGTAGCCGCATCACGGTGCAAGCCTCGTCGCACCCAGTTCCGCTGGGTTCATCTGTGACATCGCGAAACAGCTGAATGCAGAAAGGCTGTACGGACGTCTATGTCTGTCGCAGAAATCGACGAAGGCGTGTTCGAATCGACCGCCGTCATTGACAACGGGAGCTTCGGCACCCGCACCATCCGCTTCGAGGCCGGCCGGCTGGCCCAGCAGGCCGCGGGCTCGGTTGTCGCCTACCTCGACGACGAGACCATGCTCTTGTCGGCGACCACCGCCAGCAAGGCCCCCAAGGAGCACTTCGACTTCTTCCCCTTGACGATCGACGTCGAGGAGCGCATGTATGCCGCCGGGCGCATCCCCGGCTCGTTCTTCCGCCGCGAGGGACGCCCGTCCACCGACGCGATCCTGACCTGCCGCCTGATCGACCGGCCGCTGCGCCCGTCGTTCGTCTCGGGTCTGCGCAACGAGATCCAGGTCGTGGTCACGGTGCTGAGCCTGGACCCCAAGGATCTCTACGACGTGCTGGCGATCAACGCCGCCTCGGCGTCCACCCAGATCGCCGGCCTGCCGTTCTCCGGCCCGGTCGGCGGCGTGCGCGTCGCTCTCATCAACGGCCAGTGGGTGGCCTTCCCGACCGTCGAGCAGCTCGAGAACGCTGTGTTCGACATGGTCGTGGCCGGCCGGGTGGTCGCTGACGGTGACGTCGCGATCATGATGGTCGAGGCCGAGGCCACCGAGAACGTCATCGACCTGGTCGCCGGTGGCGCGCAGGCGCCCACCGAGACCGTGGTCGCCGAAGGCCTGGAGGCCGCCAAGCCGTTCATCGCCGCGCTGTGCGCCGCGCAGAGCGAGCTGGCCGGCCGGGCTGCCAAGGAGACCGCCGACTACCCGGTGTTCCCCGACTACGCCTCCGACGTCTACGACGCCGTGGCCCACGTGGCCTCCGAGCCGCTGTCGCAGGCGCTGACCATCGCCGGCAAGCAGGAGCGCGACGATCGCACCGACGAGATCAAGAACGAGGTGCTCGGCGAGCTCGGTGAGAACTTCGCCGGCCGCGAGAAGGAGATCGGCGCCGCGTTCCGCTCGCTGACCAAAAAGCTTGTGCGCCAGCGCATCATCACCGACCACTTCCGCATCGACGGCCGCGGTATCACCGATATCCGTGCGCTGAGCGCCGAGGTGGCCGTGGTTCCGCGGGCGCACGGCAGCGCGCTGTTCGAGCGTGGCGAGACCCAGATCCTGGGCATCACCACCCTGGACATGGTCAAGATGGCCCAGCAGATCGACTCGCTGGGACCGGAGACCTCCAAGCGCTACATGCACCACTACAACTTCCCGCCGTATTCGACCGGTGAGACCGGCCGCGTCGGTTCGCCCAAGCGCCGCGAGATCGGCCACGGCGCGCTGGCCGAGCGGGCCCTGATGCCGGTGCTGCCCAGCGTCGAGGAATTCCCGTACGCCATCCGTCAGGTCTCGGAGGCGTTGGGCTCCAACGGTTCCACCTCGATGGGCTCGGTGTGTGCCTCCACCCTGGCGCTCCTGAACGCCGGTGTGCCGCTCAAGGCCCCGGTCGCCGGTATCGCCATGGGTCTGGTGTCCGACGAGGTCGACGGCGAGACCCGCTACGTCGCGCTGACCGACATCCTCGGCGCCGAGGACGCCTTCGGCGACATGGACTTCAAGGTCGCCGGCACCAAGGAGTTCGTCACCGCCCTGCAGCTGGACACCAAGCTCGACGGCATCCCGTCGCAGGTGCTGGCCGGTGCGCTGTCGCAGGCCAAGGATGCGCGTCTGACCATCCTCGAGGTGATGGCCGAGGCCATCGACGCCCCGGACGAGATGAGCCCGTACGCCCCGCGCGTGACGGCCATCAAGATCCCGGTCGACAAGATCGGCGAGGTCATCGGGCCCAAGGGCAAGATGATCAACGCGATCACCGAGGAGACCGGCGCCTCGATCTCCATCGAGGACGACGGCACGGTGTTCGTCGGCGCCACCGACGGACCGTCGGCGCAGGCCGCCATCGACCGGATCAACGCGATCGCCAACCCGCAGCTGCCCAAGGTCGGCGAGCGGTTCCTCGGAACCGTGGTCAAGACCACCGACTTCGGTGCTTTCGTCTCGCTGCTGCCCGGCCGTGACGGCCTGGTCCACATCTCGAAGCTGGGCAAGGGCAAGCGGATCAACAAGGTCGAGGACGTGGTCAAGGTCGGTGACAAGCTCCGCGTGGAGATCGCCGACATCGACAACCGCGGCAAGATCTCGCTGATCCTGGTCGACGACGATGCTGCTCCCGCTGCCGAAGACGCCGCACCGGCTCCTGTCGATGCCGCAACCGCCAGCAGCTAAGTCCTCAGGGGCATCGCTCCGCCGCGGCCGGCGCGTCTCTGACGCGCCGGTTGCGGTGCGGCGCACCGTCCTTCCGGGCGGTCTTCGGGTCGTCACCGAGTTCGTACCGTCGGTGCGTTCGGCGTCGGTCGGGGTGTGGGTCAATGTGGGCTCCCGCGACGAGGGCCCTACCGTGGCCGGTGCCGCGCACTTCCTGGAGCACCTGTTGTTCAAGGCGACCCCGACGCGCACCGCGGTGGACATCGCGCAATCCGTCGACGCCGTCGGCGGTGAGCTGAACGCGTTCACCGCCAAAGAGCACACCTGCTATTACGCGCACGTGCTCGACGAGGATCTCGAACTGGCCATCGACCTGGTGGCCGACGTGGTCCTCAACGGCCGCTGCGCGGTCGACGACGTCGAGCTGGAACGCGACGTGGTGCTCGAAGAGATCGCCATGCGCGACGACGATCCCGAGGACGCCCTCGGCGACGTCTTCCTGTCGGCTATGTTCGGCGACCATCCGGTCGGACGCCCGGTGATCGGCAGCGTCGACTCGGTGTCCTCGATGAGCCGCTCCCAGCTGCATTCGTTCCACGTCCGCCGCTACATCCCGGAGCGGATGGTGGTGGCCGTGGCCGGCAATATCGACCACGACGAGGTTGTCCGGCTGGTGCGGGAGTACTTCGGCGCCAAGCTGATTCGCGGCCGCAAGCCGCAGCCGCCGCGCAAGGGCGCCGGCCGGCTGACCGGGCGGCCCGGGCTGGTGCTGATCAACCGGGACGCCGAGCAGACTCACATGTCGCTGGGTGTGCGGGTGCCCGGCCGGCACTGGCGGCACCGCTGGGCGCTGTCGGTGCTCAACACCGCACTGGGTGGCGGCCTGAGTTCGCGGCTGTTCCAGGAGATCCGGGAATCCCGCGGCCTGGCGTACTCGGTGTACTCGAGCATCGACACGTTCTGCGACAGCGGCGCGCTCTCGGTGTACGCCGGCTGCCTGCCGGAACGATTCGACGAGGTGGTCCGGTTGACCACCGAGGTGCTCGACAGCGTGGCCCGCGACGGTCTGACCGAGTCCGAGCTGCGCATCGCCAAGGGATCGATCCGCGGCGGTATGGTGCTCGGCCTCGAGGATTCCGCGTCCCGGATGAACCGGCTGGGCCGCAGCGAGCTCAACTACGGCGAGTACCGCAGCGTGGCCAGCACCCTCGACCAGATCAATGCCGTCACGCTCGACGAGGTCAACGCCGTGGCCCGCGAGGTGCTCTCGCACCCGTTCGGGGCGGCGGTGCTGGGCCCGGTACGCTCGAAACGATCACTGCCCCAACCTCTTCGACGGATAGCGAGCTAGCAGCTTGACTTTCAGCCTGCATGATCTGGCCGTTCCCCTTCTCGGAGCGCCGATGGCAGGCGGTCCCAGCACTCCGGCCCTGGCCGCCGCGGTATCGAATGCCGGCGGTCTGGGTTTCCTGCCTGCCGGGTATCTGAGTGCGCAGGCCTTCGCCGACGCCATTGCTGCGGCGCGGGCGCTGACCAGCGGGCCGATCGGGGTGAACCTGTTCGTCCCGCAGCCTTCGGTGGCCGATGCGCAGGCATTGCAGCGCTACCGCGAGCAGCTGGCGCCGTTGGCGCAGCGCTACGGCGCCGAACCCGGTGACACCCGTCCCGACGACGATGCGTGGCAGGCCAAGCTCGACGTCGTCGCCGACACCGCACCCGAGGTGGCCTCATTCACCTTCGGCTGCCCTTCGCCGGACGTCCTTGCGGCACTGGCCGGCCGGGGCGTGCTGACCGCGGTCACCGTGACGTCAGCCGAGGAGGCGGCGACCGCCGTGGCGGCGGGTGCCGGCGCGCTGGTGGTGCAGGGTCCCGGAGCCGGCGGTCATCGTGGCACGTTCGATCCGGCGCGCATGCCCGGTGACGAGCCGCTGGATTCGCTGCTGGCGTCGGTGGTCGCGGCGCACGACATCCCGGCGATCGCCGCGGGCGCACTCGCCACGGCCGCCGATGTGCGACGGGTGCTCGGGCTGGGTGCATCGGCCGCGCAGGTCGGTACCGCGTTCCTCTTGTGTGACGAAGCAGGCACCAATCCCGTTCACCGGCAGGCACTGTCGGACCCACAGTTCACCCACACGGTCGTCACGTGCGCGTTCTCCGGCCGCTACGCCCGCGGCCTGGCCAACGGCTTCACCGACCGTTTCGATCCGGTTGCCCCGCTGGGCTATCCGGAGATTCATCAGATGACCGGGGCGATGCGGCGGGCCGCGGTGGCCGCCGGTGACCCGCACGGCACCAACTTGTGGGCCGGCACCGCCTGGCGGGCTACCCAGGAGGGCAGCGCCGCCGACATCGTGGCCGCCCTCACTGAGGAGTTGCAATGACGTTCTCCCGCCGCCAGGTGCTGCTGGGCGCGGCAACCATGACCGTCGCCGCGGCCTGCGGGAACACCACCTACACTCCGCCTCGCAACAGCGATCCCGCCGAACCGCTGCCGCCGCTCGATGAGCGGATCGGCCTGCTGGAGAAGCGCCACAACGCCTTCGTCGGCGTGTACGGGCAGAACCTCGATGCCGACCACACTGTGGCTCACCGCGACAACGACATGTTCGCGATGTGCTCGACGTTCAAGGCCTACCTTTCGGCCCGGGTACTGCAGAAGGCGCAACGCGGCGAACTGCGGATGACCGACACCCGGATGGTGGATCCGACTGCGGTGCTGCCCAATTCGCCGATCACCGGGCCGAAGGCGGGCGGCGCACTGTCGCTTGCCGACCTGTGCCAGGCCGCACTACAGCGCAGTGACAACACCGCCGCCAATATGCTGCTGGCGGTCATCGGCGGGCCGCCGGCCATCACCGAGTTCGCCCGCTCGATCGGTGACGATCGCACCCGGCTGGACCGATGGGAGACCGAACTCAATTCCGCACTGCCCGGCGATCCGCGGGACACCAGCACCCCGCGATCCCTCGGCGGCGGGTTCCGGGCGATGCTCACCGGTGACGTCCTCGACGAGGCACACCGCCGCCAGCTCGAGGACTGGATGCGCGGCAACGTCACCTCCAGCATGCGGGCCGGTCTGCAGCCGGGCTGGACCACTGCCGACAAGACCGGCAGCGGCGACTTCGCCAGCACCAACGACATCGGAATTGTGTTCGGGCCCAACGGCGAACGCATTCTGCTGGCGATCATGACCCGCACCCAGTCCGACAACGCCGACGCCGAGTCGCTGCGGCCGCTCATCGGCGAGGTCACCACGCTGGTGCTGCCCACCCTGCGGGGCCAGGGCTAGTCGCGGTGCTCGCGACAGACGCCTGTCCCTGCGGTTCCGGTGAACCGTTCGGCCGGTGCTGCCTGCCACTGCACCGCGGCGAGCGACAAGCCGACACCGCCGAACAGCTGATGCGCGCCCGCTACAGCGCCTATGCCGTCGGCGACCTCGACTACATCTGGCAGACCTGGCATCCGCGGACCCGGCCCCCCGAGCTCGCCGGCGGTCTGACCTGGACCGGTCTGCAGATCCTCGACACCGTCGACGGCGGCCCGGGGGACCAGAGCGGTGAGGTCGAGTTTCGTGCGCACTACCGCGACGGTGACCGGACCGGGGCGCTGCATGAGCGCTCACGCTTTGCCGTCCGGGCCCGCCGCTGGTTCTACGTCGACGGCGACCTGTTCGACTGACGTTGCGCGGCGCGATGATTTTTCGGCGCCGAGACGGTCAATCCTAGGGTCGACACCGTGCCGAAAGGACTAGCCCGTGAGTGAGTACAGCGCCCCCGTCGGGGCTCCCATCTGGTTTGACCTGGTCAGCAGCGATCCTTCGCGCGCCGCGGACTTCTATCGCGAGATCTTCGGCTGGACGCTCGAAGAACCCGCCCATCCGGAGTTCGGTGGGTACCGCAACTTCACCCGCAACGGCAAGCGGGTCGCCGGCCTGGCACCGCGGATGTCCGAAGACGGTCCGGCCGATATCTGGTCGGTCTACCTGCACACCGCCGACGGCGACGCCACAGTGTCGGCGGCGCAAGCAGCCGGTGCGGAGGTGATGGTGCCCCCGATGCCGGTCGGAGACCTGGGGTCGATGATGGTCATCGTCGATCCGGCCGGTGCCGTCATCGGATTCTGGCAGCCCGGAACGCATCCCGGGTTCGTCGAGTGGGGTGAGCATGGGGCGCCGTATTGGTTCGAATGCCAGAGCAAGGACTACGAGGCATCGCTGGCGTTCTACCGCACGCTCCTCAACACCCGTATCGAGGAGATCGGCACCGGCGGCGACCCCGACACGGTCGGCCCCGATCGCTACGGACAGGTGTTCGCCGGTGAGAGTGCGTATTCGGGAATCATGGATGCGGCCCCGCTGATGCCGCCCGAGGTGCCGTCCTTCTGGCAGGTGTACATCACGGTCGACGATGTGGCCGCGACGGCGGCACGCGCCGAGGAACTCGGCGGCAAGCTCCTGATGCCGGTCGAGCAGACGCCGTACGGCACCCTGGCGGCGATCAAGGACCCGATGGGCGCCCTGATCTGCCTCGGCCACCCGCCGGCCGGCATGGGCTGACCCCGAATGCAACGAACCGGGACGCTCCATGAGCTGTCCCGGTCCGCTGTGTGGGAGTGAGCCGTTGGCTCACATGAGGTTTCAGGCCAGCAGGCCAGCCGGATCGGTGAAGGGCAGCTCCAGGTCGTGAGCCACCTCGGCGTTGAGCAGGTGACCCTCGTGGGTCGACAGGCCCTTGGCCAGCGCCGGATCGGCCAGGCAGGCGTCCTGCCAGCCCTTGTCGGCCAGCTTCAGCACGTACGGCATGGTCGCGTTGGTCAGCGCGTAGGTCGAGGTACGCGGCACCGCGCCCGGCATATTGGCCACGCAGTAGAACACCGAGTTGTGGACGGTGAACGTGGGGTTGTCGTGGGTGGTGGGCTTGGAGTCCTCGAAGCAGCCACCCTGGTCGATCGCGATGTCCACCAGGACCGAGCCCGGCTTCATCTGTGCGACAGTCTCATTGGTGACCAGCTTGGGCGCCTTGGCGCCCGGCACCAGCACGGCGCCGATCACCAGGTCGGCCTGCTTCACAGCGTCCTCGAGATCCAGACGCGAGGAGTAGCGGGTCTCGATCGCGCCGCCGTACTCGGCGTCGATCTTGCGCAGGATGTTGATGTTGAGGTCGAAGACGGTGACGTGAGCGCCCATGCCCCAGGCGACGGCGGCGGCGTTGTCGCCGGCCATACCGCCACCGATCACCACGACCTTGGCCGGGGCCACACCGGGGACGCCGCCCATCAGCACGCCGCGACCACCCTGGGTACGCATGAGGTGATAGGCGCCGACCTGGGCTGCGAGCCGACCGGCAACCTCACTCATCGGGGCCAGCAGCGGCAGCGCGTTGTCGGAGGTCTGGACGGTTTCGTAGGCGATCGAGGTGGTGCCGGAGGCCAGCAGCGCATCGGTGCACGGGCGTGAGGCGGCCAGGTGCAGGTAGGTGAACAGGGTCTGGCCCTTGCGCATCCGGCTGTATTCCGCCTCGATGGGCTCCTTGACCTTCAGCAGCAGATCGGCCTGGGCCCACACTTCGTCGGCGCTGGCGACGATCTGCGCACCGGCGCCCTTGAAGTCGGCGTCGGTGATGGCCGAGCCGTCACCGGCACCGGCCTGAACCATGACGTCATGGCCGCGGCGGACCAGCTCGGACACGCCGGCCGGGGTGATGGCGACGCGGTACTCGTTGTTCTTGATCTCGGTCGGGATGCCGACGCGCATGATCGCTCCTTGGTCGGATGTTGGCTTAGAAGAATTGTGAAGAAGCTGCGGACTTTAAGCAACGAGGTTGACAAAGATTCATTAAACTGTGGTCATGGTCGAAGGATCTGCGAAATCGACGGCTCCTTCGGTGTCTGCGCCGAAGGATGTTCGGGCCGATCTGGACGAGGTGGATCGGCGCATCCTGGCGCTGCTGCACGCCGATGCCCGGATCTCCAACAGTGCCCTGGCCGACGCCGTCGGCATCGCCGCCTCGACCTGCCACGGCCGGGTGCGCCGGCTGCAGGATCTGGGCGTCATCCGCGGGTTCTATGCCGATATCGATCCCGCGGCGATCGGGCTCTCGTTGCAGGCGATGATCTCGGTGAGCCTGCAGTCCAACGCCCGCGGCAAGATCGGCACCTTCATCCAGCAGATCCGGCGCAAGCCACAGGTGATGGATGTGTACTTTCTGGCCGGCGCCGACGACTTCATCATCCACGTGGCCGCCCGCGACACCGACGATCTGCGGGCCTTCGTGGTGGAGAACCTCAATGCCGACGCCGACGTGGCCGGTACCCAGACCTCGCTGATCTTCGAGCACCTACGGGGCGCTGCCCCGCTGTGAGTGACGCCCGACCGTCACCCCAGCGCGACGCTGCGCGCCGGCCGTTGCACTGGTGTGACGTTCGGCGAGACGTTTGGTCGCGCCCGTGGTGCGCCTCGGGCTCGTCGTGTGCCGCGCGGTTGCGGCTGCTGAGGCCGGGGGTGGTGTCGGGTCGGGAATGTCGACGGGGCGGTGGTAGGCCTTTTCCACGATCGGGCGCAGCGCGTTGTCCAGCGCCGGGGCCAGGGGACCGGCCCAGGCCACCAGCGGCAGCGTGTCATTGGGCACCCACACATAGGTGACCTTGCCCGGTGCCCCGTTCACCTCGGGGGTGTAGCGGACATTGCGGGGATCGGCGAGGTCGACGTTCCAGTACCGCGAGTGCACCGTGAACATGCCCACCAGCGCGTTGGCCACGGCCAGCAGGTTCGAGGTGTCATCCGGCCAGTCGGCCCAGCCGTCGTACTGCCGGATCGCCTCGGTGCCCTGGTAGGCGGTGTCGGGGGGAAGCCACGTCACCCCCTTGCCGTCGGTGCTCAATCGTCGCCCGCCGTAGGGGTTCTCCGGGTTGCCGATCGACACCCACGACACCCGGGCCGGATCCGGCGCGTGGGCCGGGTCGGCCGCCCACGTCCGAAGGTCGGAGTAGATGACCTGGCCGCCCTGGCTATGTCCGAACAGCACCACCTGTTCGTCGGCGGGCAGTGCTGCGATGGCCGCCCGCACGTTGGCGGCTCCCTGATCGGTGAAAGTGCCTGTCGGGAAGGCGAAGTAGTCGACCGGCTGGCAGTGGTTGGGCGACGTGCAGAGGTCGCCCTGCAGCTGCAGCGGGGTGAAATGCAGCAGATTCTGCATGCCGACCAGTCCACCCTCCAGGGTCAGCACGGTCGCGGCCTGGCTCGCGGGTGCGGTCGCCACCAGTGCGGTGATCATCCCTGCCGCCAGTGCTGTGCGTCTGAACATCCCGACCTCCCCTCGCCGACAGTAACCCCACGGCGGTGGATCGAGGCCGAAATCGCTGCAGCGTTACTGTCGGCCGACGAACTCGGTAATGATGCGGGCCAGTTCGGCGCCCTGCTGCTCTTGAACGAAGTGGCCGGCGCCGGCGATCGTCGGATGTTCGAGTCCCCGGGCGCCGGGCACGTGCTCGGCGAACACCCGCTCCCAACCCTGGGTCGCCGGATCGCCGTCGGAATAGGCTGTCAGGAAAGGCTTTTCCCATTCCGCCAGCGCGGCCATCGTAGCCCGGCCGATCGCTGCTCCCGGATCGTTGCGGGTCAGCGGAATCAACGCGGTCAGCTGTCGCAGGCCCGCCTGGAAGCGCGGTTCGGGGAAGGGCGCGTCATAACCGGCCAGCACGTCGGCGCTCAGTGGCCCGGCGACTGCGTCGACGAACATGCTCGCGGTGATGTCGGGTGTGCGCAGGTAGAAGGCCAGGTAGTCCAGCAGGGTTTCCTGCAACACCATCCGGTCACCGTCGATGCCGTGGTGGGCCCACCGCAGCGTGCCGGCCAATGCCGGGTCACAGGTGTGCAGGATGGTGTTGGTGGCCAGGACGCGGGCGAACCGGTCCGGTTCGCGGGCCAGCACACTCAAACCGATTGGGCCACCCCAATCCTGGACCACCAGGGTGACGTCGGTCAGGTCCAACCCGGTCACCAGGGCGCGGGCCCAGCCGACGTGGCGGGCGAAGGTGTAGGCCGTCGGATCGTCGGGCTTGTCGGAGCGGCCGAAGCCGATGTTGTCCGGGGCGATCACCCGCAGGCCCGCTGCGGTCAGGGCGGCGATGACGTGCCGGTAGAGGAAGGACCAGGTGGGCTGGCCGTGCATCAGCAGCACCACCGGGCCATCGGTGGGTCCGGCGTCGACGTAATGCATCCGCAGGGCGGGCAGGCCGCGGGTCTCGACCTCCAGGTAGTTCGGCTCGAACGGGTAGTCCGGGAGATTCGCGAACCGCTCATCGGGGGTGCGCAGTACCTGCATTCCCGCACACTAACCTGCGGCAATTAGGCTGAACGGATGCGAGTTGGGGTTCTGGGCGCCAAAGGCAAGGTCGGCACCACCATGTGTGGCGCGGTGCGCGACGCCGACGATCTGACGTTGAGTGCCGAGGTGGACGCCGGTGACGACCTGAGTCTGCTGACCGACAGCGGCACCGAGGTGGTCATCGACTTCACCCACCCCGACGTCGTCATGGACAACCTGAAGTTCCTCATCGACAACGGCATCCACGCCGTGGTGGGCACCACCGGTTTCACTGACGAGCGCATCGAGCAGGTGCAGGCCTGGCTGGACGCCAAGCCGGATACCGGGGTGCTGATCGCCCCGAACTTCGCCATCGGCGCGGTGCTGTCGATGTACTTCGCGCAGAAGGCGGCGCCGTACTTCGAATCGGTGGAAGTCATCGAACTGCACCACCCGCACAAGGCCGACGCACCCTCGGGCACTGCCACCCGCACCGCCAAGCTCATCGCGCAGGCACGAAAAGACCTGCCGCCCAACCCCGATGCCACCAGCACCGGCTTGGAGGGGGCGCGCGGCGCTGACGTCGACGGCATCCCGGTGCATTCGGTGCGGCTGACCGGATTGGTGGCCCACCAGGAGGTGCTGTTCGGAACGCTGGGGGAGACGCTGACCATCCGCCACGACAGCCTGGATCGCACCTCGTTCGTTCCGGGGGTGCTGCTCGGTGTGCGCGAGATCGCCAACCGGCCCGGCCTCACCATCGGGATCGAACCACTGCTGGACCTGTGAACCGAGCGCTGCGCATCCAGCTGCTCATCGGGCTGATGTGCCTGGCCCTGCTGGTGTACTTCGTGGTGCTCGGCCGGACCGGCGTGACGTTGATCGGCACCGGCGAGGCCGCCGGCATCGCGCTGGGCATCGGCGTGCTGCTGCTGCCGATCGTCGGGTTGTGGGCGATGGTCGCCACCCTGCGGGCGGGTTTCGCCCATCAGCGGCTGGCGGCGCTGGCCCAGGAGAGCGGGATGGAGCTCGACGTCAGCGGCCTGCCGCGGACGCCCTCGGGGCGGATCGACCGCGATGCCGCTGACGCCCTGTTCGGCACGGTGCGCGCGGAGTTGGAGGCCGACCCGGACAACTGGGTGCGGTGGTACCGGCTGGCGCGGGCCTACGACTATGCCGGGGATCGCACCCGCGCCCGGGAGACCATGCGCAGGGCCGTCAGCATGCAGGCCGGCTCGACGTAGTCGCGGGAATGCCGCGGTGTTCGGCGCGGTTTGTTTCCCGCATGACCGCCATCCCGGAATCGCACCACGACCTCGTCGAGGCTCCGCACGTCGCTTCGCTGTCCACCATCGGCGCCGACGGAACTCCGCAGGTGACCGCCATCTGGTTCGTCAGCGACGGTGACACCGTTCAGACCTCGCTGGTGACCGCACGCCAGAAGTACAAGAACGTGGTCGCCCGCCCGCAGGCGACGCTCTTCATCATCGATCCGCAGAACCCGTTCCGGACGCTGGAGATCCGCGGCACCGTGGAGGTCGGCGAGGATCCGAATCTCGAACTGTACGAGCGGGTCGTGCGCCACTACGGTCAGGATCCGGACACGTTCCCGGCGCCCCGCGAGGGCCGGGTTGCCGTGACCCTGCGGCCGACGAGGGTCGTGGCGCAGGGCTGACTGAGAGAGGGGTGCTGGTGAAGCGTCTGCTGATCGTCCACCACACCCCGTCGCCGCACTGTCAGGAGATGTTCGAGGCGGTGCTGGCCGGTGCCACCGATCCCGAGATCGAGGGGGTCGAAGTGGTGCGCAGGCCTGCGCTGACCGTGGCGCCTGCCGACATGCTGGCCGCTGACGGGTACCTGCTGGGTAGCCCGGCCAACCTCGGCTACATGAGCGGGGCGCTCAAGCACGCGTTCGATGTCTGCTATTACCCGTGCCTGGATGCCACCCGCGGCCGCCCGTTCGGCCTGTACCTGCACGGCAACGAGGGCACCGAAGGGGCCGAACGCGGCGTCGACGCCATCACGACCGGCCTGGGCTGGGAGAAGGCGGCACAGACCGTCGTCGTCTCCGGGAAGCCGACCAAGGCTGATCTCGAGGCGTGCTGGAACCTGGGTGCGAGCGTCGCCGCGCAGCTGATGGACTAAGCCGGCGGTCGGTCGGTGATCCTCACCGTGCGCGGCCAATTGCCTTGCGGCGCATCGATGGTGCACAGCAGGCCGTCACTCGGGTAGCACTTGGTGATCCACGCACCGTCTTCGAGCACCGTCGTGACGTACACCGATTGCGGGGCCGGCACGGTGTCGCCGACGATGTAGGTGAAGCTCGACCCGTCGGTTGGTGCGGTGCTCAGGACGAATCCGGTGGTGCCGGGCGCGATGGTCTGGCTGCGGTCGGCGATGTTGTAGAAGCGGTCCCACCCGTCGAAGGTGAACTCGCTGGAGCTGTCGTTGACCAGGTGGACCAGCTGGCCGGACTCGGCGTGCGCCACCCCGGCCGACGCGAGCACCCCGGCGCTCAGCAGCGCGGCGATGGCCATTGTTCTCATGGCCCAAACACTAGGACAACCGGGCACTACCCTCTGGGGGAACGAACGCTCGGAAGGACGGTGAGATGCCGGGAATCGCAGAGATCGCGCTGGGTGCGGCGCCGATCGCCGGTGGCGCGCTGCTGGGGATCGCGGCAGGGACCATGAAGGGCCCCGACATCCGCGGCATGATCAAGTCCGACATGGAGCTGCTGGACAAGCTCCCGCCCGAGGACGTCGAACTGCGGGCGGCCCTGAAGGCCAGCATCGACCGGCGCATCCACGACGTGATCGTCAGCACCGAGAAGAGCCGCGAACTGCTCGACGTGGCGGCCAGCTACAAGGGCAACTGGCGCGACATCGTGCTGTTCGTCTGCGCGGTGCTGTTCACCATCGTGTGGTGGAACATCCCGCACAGCCGCACCAACTGGCTGCCGACCTTCATCTTCCTGATCCTGCTGTCGGTGCTGGTGTTCTTCTACGCCAGCCGCGGCCTGATCCGCGCCGTGCGCACGCTGCGCAAGAAGGGCTCAGTGGGCTAGGTGCGCCCAGCCTGTAACTGTCGTGCTGGTTACTCGAACTTGTTCTCGACAGCGACAGCCTCGGCGAGTCAGTGGGCTAGGTGCGCCCCGAAGAAGTCCTTCATCGCGGCCCAGTGCTTCTCGGCGGCGCCCTCGTCGTACGGCGCGTTATCGGTCACCGCGAAGCCGTGTAGCGCCGGATACCAGACGATGGTGTGGTCCACCCCGGCGTCGGTCAGCGCCGTGTCCAGCGTCGCAGCGTGCTCTTCGGTGAAGGACGCGTCATCTGCGGCCCCGCCCACATAGACGGCGGCGCGGATCTTGTCGGCCAGCAGGTGCGGGCTGCCGTCGTCCTCAGAGGCCAGCCCGCCGCCGTGGAAGGACATCGCCGCGGCCACCCGTTCGGGCACCCGGCCCGCCACGATCAGCGACGTCCGCCCGCCCATGCAGTACCCGGTGGTGCCGAAGGTCTCGCCGGATACCTCGGGGCGGGCCGCCAGGTAGTCGAAGAACGCCCGGGCGTCGGTTTCCATCGCCGCCGGGGTGACGCTGCCGAGCATGCTGAACAGCCGCTGGCGTTCGGCGGCGTCGTTGAACACGTTCTTCATGTCGAACGGCGCCCACTCGCCGTGGCGGTAGTACACGTCGGGAAGCAGCACCACATAGCCCAGGTCGGCCAAACGGGTGGCCATCTCGCGCAGCGCGGTGCGGACACCACCGGCGTCGGGGTACATGATCACGCCGGGCCACGGGCCCGTTCCCTCGGGGATGGCCACGGTGACGGGGCAGGTTCCGTCCGCGGTGGTGACGGTGTCAGAGATGGTCGGCATGGCATCGTTTCTACTCCTGTGCGGCGGACGTAAGCTGATCGGCGTGCCGATCGCAGTGCCAGTCCCAACGCCCTACGAGGACCTGCTGCGCCTCGTCCTCGAGCAGGGAACGCCCAAAGCCGACCGCACCGGCACCGGCACCCGCAGCCTCTTCGGTCACCAGTTGCGTTACGACCTGGCGGCCGGCTTCCCGCTGATCACCACCAAGAAGGTGCACCTGAAGTCGGTGGTCTACGAACTGCTGTGGTTCCTGCGCGGTGACTCCAACGTCGCGTGGCTGCAGCAGCACGGCGTCACGATCTGGGACGAATGGGCCTCCCCGACAGGCGATCTCGGCCCGGTGTACGGCGTGCAGTGGCGGTCATGGCCGACTCCGTCAGGTGAGCACGTCGACCAGATCAGCAACGCCCTGGAACTGCTGCGCACCGATCCGGACTCCCGGCGCAACATCGTCTCGGCGTGGAATGTCGGCGAGATCCCGCAGATGGCGCTGGCGCCGTGCCACGCGCTGTTCCAGTTCTATGTGGCCGACGGCAAGCTGAGCTGCCAGCTCTACCAGCGCAGCGCGGACCTGTTTCTCGGCGTGCCGTTCAACATCGCCAGCTACGCGCTGCTGACCCACATGATGGCCGCGCAGGCCGGGCTGGATGTGGGGGAGTTCATCTGGACCGGCGGCGACTGCCACATCTACGACAATCACGTCGAACAGGTCACCGAGCAGCTCAGCCGCGACCCGCGACGGTACCCGGAACTGGTTCTGGCGCCGCGTGATTCGATCTTCGACTACACCTACGACGACATCGAGATCCGCCATTACGATCCGCACCCGGCCATCAAAGCGCCGGTCGCGGTATGACGGTGGGCCTGGGCCTGATCTGGGCGCAGTCGACCTCCGGGGTCATCGGCCGCGACGGCGGCATCCCGTGGCACCTGCCCGAAGACCTGGCCCGCTTCAAGGAACTCACCATGGGCCACACCGTGGTGATGGGCCGGCGCACCTGGGAATCCCTGCCCACCAAGGTCCGCCCACTGCCGGGACGCAGAAATGTCGTACTGACCCGGCAAGCTGACTACATGGCTGACGGAGCGACGGTGGTGGGCGACCTCGAGGACGCCCTCGATGAGAATGCCTGGGTGATCGGCGGCGCGGAGATCTACCACCTCGCGCTGCCCAGTGCGACCCGCTGCGAGGTCACCGAAGTCGAGGTCGATCTGCGGGTGGAAGACGAGGACGCCCTGGCCCCGATGCTCGACGAATCGTGGGTGGGCGCCTCCGGGGCCTGGCAGACCAGCACCTCGGGGCTACGCTACCGGTTCCACCACTACCTGCGGGCATGACCCGGCTGACCGCCGACCAGGCCCGCCGCGTCGCCGTCGCCGCCCAGGGTCTGGCCGAACCCCCACCGCGCGGGCCTGTCACCCGCGCGCACCTGCGCCGGCTGATCTCCCGCATCCAGGTGCTGCAACTGGATTCGGTGTCGGTGGCGGTGCGCGCCCACTACGCGCCGGTCTTCAGCCGCCTGGGGCCCTACGACCGCGACGTCCTGGACAAAGCCGCGTGGAGCCACAGCGCCCGCTCGCCGCGCCTGCTCGTCGAGTACTGGGCGCATGAGGCCGCGCTGCTGGCGGTCGAGGACTGGCCGCTGATGCGTTGGCGGATGCGCGAGTACGTGCACGGCCGGTGGGGCACCGAGATCGTCAAGAAAAACGCCCGGCTGGCCGACGACATCGTGGCCGCGCTGGCCGAGCACGGGCCCTGTACCGCCGGGCAGATCGAAGCGCACCTGGAGTCCGAACCGCGGGGCCGCAAAGGGCCGTGGTGGGACCGCAGCGACACCAAGTGGGTGGCCGAGGCACTGTTCGCCTCCGGGGTGCTGACCACTGCGCACCGGGTCGGGTTCGCCCGCCACTACGACCTGACCGAGCGGGTGCTGCCGCCCGAGGTGCTGGCCCGGGAAGTCGACGACGCCGAGGCGCTGCGCGAGCTGACGCTGCGGGCCGCCACCGCGCTGGGTGTCGGCACCGAGGCCGATATTCGCGACTACTTCCGGCTGCGGCCAGCCGAGGTGAAACCCGCACTCGCGCAACTGGTTACCGAAGGGGAGCTGGAGCAGGTGGAGGTAGCGGGCTGGCAGGCGCCCGGGTATCTGCGGTCGGGGCTCACCGTCCCGCGTGCCGAGCGCGGAACAGCCCTGCTGTGTCCGTTCGACCCGCTGATCTTCTTCCGGCCACGCGTCGAGCGGTTGTTCGGCTTCGAGTACCGCATCGAGATCTACACCCCGGCCCCCAAACGCAAGTTCGGCTACTACGTGTGGCCTTTCCTGCTCGACGGCCGGCTGGTGGGGCGGGTGGACCTCAAAGCCGACCGCGGCGCCGGCGCGCTCAACGTGCTGGGAGCGTTCGCCGAAGACGGGGCCGACCTGACCCGGGTGGCGCCGGCGCTCGGCACGCAGTTGCAGACGATGGCGGACTGGCTGGGCCTGGGCGCGGTGAACGTGGGGGAGCGCGGCGAGCTGGCCGCCCCGCTGCGCGCCGTCCTTTAGCCCGCGAAGCGATCAACTCAGCGGAATATCGTTGTCGCTCTTGGATTCCTGATACCGCGCCGACAGCACGTCGTACTGCTCGCGGATACGCTGCTGCTGCGCCTCAAGCTCGGCGCGCAGCGGCTCAGCTTCGGAGTCGACGAGCGCGGGGATCGAGTACGCGGTCCAGAAGGCATTGCTGCGGCGATAGCCACCCGGTTCCAGCCCGAACACCTCGGACAGGATCTTCAGGTCATGGGGGATCGCGAAACTGTCCCGGGAATCCTCGTGGCTGAAGAAATAGTAGAAGTTGTCGAAGCCGGCCCAGGTGATCGCCGACATACACATGGTGCACGGTTCGTGGGTGGACAGGAAGACCAGCTCGCCCGTCGCGGGCCGCTCGGGCAGCTCGTAGAACCGCTTGAGCGTATGAACTTCGCCGTGCCACAACGGGTTTTCGGTCTCCCCGTTGGTCTCGGCAACGACCACCGACAGATCCGCCTTGCGGAGTAAGGCGGCCCCAAACACCTTGTTGCCCGCGGCCACACCACGATCGGTCAGCGGCAGGATGTCGTGTTCCATCACGTCGAGCAGGCGCGCGGCGATCGTCGGCATGGCCCACGTTAACGCGGGTGGGTGCCGCGCGCGCGTTGGGAAATCGTCAGCGGTCGAGCGCGCGGATCAGGAGTTCCTTGATCTCGAAGGTGGTGTCCTCGAGTGAACGGACCCGGGCGTTGGTGTCGTCGAGTGTCGATTCAAGCGAGGTCAGTCGCACCCCGTGTTCAGCGAGAGCGCCCGCCATCTCGCGTTGATTCGCCCCCAACGCGTTCACCGCCGCCAGGACTGCGCGGTAGTCGGCCTGCGACGCCTCGAGCGCGGCAACGCGCGCTTCGAGGTCGGCCAGTGTGGTCATCTCACTGAGTCTACGAGCGCGCCTCGCGCCTGTCAGTTCACTGCGCATACCCCCTCGGGGCTACTGTTCTCCCGTGGCCGAGACTGCGCCGCTGCGCGTACAGCTGATCGCCAAGACCGAGTTCCTGGCACCGCCCGACGTGCCCTGGAGCACCGATGCCGACGGCGGTGAGGCGCTGCTGGAGTTCGCCGGCCGGGCCTGCTACCAGAGCTGGTCCAAACCCAACCCGCGCACGGCCACCAACGCGGCCTACCTCAAACACATCATCGACGTCGGGCATTTCTCGGTGCTCGAACATGCCTCGGTCAGCTTCTACATCACCGGCATCTCCCGCTCGTGCACCCACGAATTGATCCGGCACCGCCACCTGAGCTACTCCCAGCTGTCCCAGCGCTACGTACCGGAGAACGAAGCCCAAGTAGTCGTCCCGCCCGGCCTGGAAGACGATCCCGAACTCCAGCAGATCCTGTTGGATGCCGCCGACGCCAGCCGTGCCGCCTACGTCGAGCTGCTGGACAAGTTGGAAGCCAAGTTCGCCGATCAACCGAACGCGGTGCTGCGGCGCAAGCAGGCCCGGCAGGCCGCCCGCGCGGTCCTGCCCAACGACACCGAGACCCGCATTGTGGTCACCGGCAACTACCGCGCCTGGCGCCACTTCATCGCCATGCGGGCCAGCGAGCACGCCGACGTGGAGATTCGCCGCCTGGCGATCGCCTGCCTGCGCGAGTTGGTGCAGGTGGCGCCGTCGGTGTTCGCCGACTTCGAGATCACCGAGCTGGCAGATGGCACCGAGGTGGCAACGTCGCCGCTGGCGACGGAGGTCTGAGGCGGAGCGGGTAATCTAGACGCCCGTGAGCATCAGCGGATTCGACGCCAGCGCCCGGTTGGGCACGGTTCTGACCGCGATGGCGACCCCGTTCAAGCCCGACGGCTCACTGGACACCGAGACGGCCGCCCGGCTGGCCACCCGGCTGGTCGACGGCGGTTGCGACGGCCTGGTGGTCTCCGGAACCACCGGTGAGTCGCCGACCACCACCGACGCCGAGAAGAGCGAGCTGCTTCGCGCGGTCATCGAGGCCGTCGGAGACCGGGCGCGGATCATCGCCGGCGTCGGCACCTATGACACCGCGCACAGCGTGCATCTGGCCAAGGCCGCCGCGGCCGAGGGGGCGCACGGTCTGCTGGTCGTCACCCCGTACTACTCGCGCCCGCCGCAGTCGGGTCTGGTGGCGCACTTCACCACCGTCGCCGACGCCACCGACCTGCCGGTGATCCTCTACGACATCCCGCCGCGCTCGGTGGTACCCATCTCCTGGGAGACCATGCGCACGGTTGCCGAGCATCCCAACATCGTCGCGGTCAAGGACGCCAAGGCCGACCTGCACGGGGCGGGCCAGATCATGGCCGAAACCGGGCTGGCCTACTACTCCGGCGACGACGCCCTCAACCTGCCATGGCTGGCCATGGGCGCGGTCGGTTTCATCAGCGTGTGGGGGCACCTGGCCGCCGGTCAGCTCCGAGACATGCTGAGCGCCTTCAATTCCGGTGACATCGCCACCGCGCGCAAGATCGCGGTGGCCCTCGGCCCGCTCAACGACGCGCAGAACCGCCTCGGCGGCGTGACGCTGTCCAAGGCCGGGTTGCGACTGCAGGGTTTCGACGTCGGCGAGCCGAGGCTGCCGCAGATGCCGGCCACCGCCGCCGAACTCGACCTACTGGCCGCCGACCTGCGGGCCGCCGCCGTCCTCCGGTGATTCTGCGATGAACGGCGAACTGACACCCCCGCGCCCCCTGGCACCGGGTGCCCTGCGCGTCACCCCGCTGGGTGGAGTTGGCGAAATCGGCCGCAACATGATGGTTTTCGAGCATCTCGGCCGCTTGCTCATCATCGACTGCGGTGCGTTGTTCCCCACCCATGACGAGCCCGGCGTCGACCTGATCCTGCCGGATATCCGCCTCATCCAGGACCGCCTCGATGACGTCGAAGCCCTGGTTCTCACCCACGCCCACGAAGATCACATCGGCGCGATCCCGTTCCTGCTCAAACTGCGCGCCGACATCCCGATCGTAGGCTCGAAGTTCACCCTGGCCCTGGTCGCCGCGAAATGCCGCGAGCACCGGATCACGCCGGTGACGGTCGAGGTGGCCGAGAACCAGCGCAGCACGCACGGCGTGTTCGAATGCCAGTACTTCGCGGTCAACCACTCCATCCCCGACGCCCTGGCCATCGCGGTGCACACCGGCGCGGGCACGGTGCTGCACACCGGTGACATCAAACTCGACCAGCTGCCGCTGGACGGCCGGCCCACCGACCTGCCCGGCATGTCGCGCCTCGGTGACGCCGGGGTGGATCTGTTCCTGTGTGACTCCACCAACTCCGAGCTGCCTGGTGTCGGGCCCTCGGAGAGTGAAGTCGGCCCCAATCTGCACCGGCTGATCCGCGGTGCCGAGGGCCAGCGCGTCATCGTGGCGTGCTTCGCCTCCAACGTCGACCGGGTGCAGCAGATCATCGACGCCGCTGTGGCGCTGGGCCGCAAGGTGTCCTTCGTCGGCCGGTCGATGGTCCGCAACATGGGCATCGCCAAGGACCTCGACATGCTGCGCATCGATGACCGCGACGTGGTCGACATCGGTGCGGTCGAGGAGATGCTGCCCGGCCAGGTGGTGCTGATCACCACCGGCACCCAGGGCGAGCCGATGGCCGCCCTGTCGCGGATGTCGCGTGGTGAGCACCGCAGTATCACCGTCACCGCCGACGATCTGATCATCCTGTCGTCCTCGCTGATCCCCGGCAACGAAGAGGCCGTGTACGGCGTCATGGACGGGCTGGCCAAGATCGGCGCCCGGGTGGTCACCAACCAGCAAGTGCGGGTGCATGTTTCCGGCCACGCCTACTCCGGTGAGCTGCTGTTCCTCTACAACGGGGTGCGGCCACGCAACGTGATGCCGGTGCACGGCACCTGGCGGATGCTGCGGGCCAACGCCAAACTGGCGGCCGGCACCGGTGTGCCCGAGGATCGAATCCTGTTGACCGAGAACGGTGTCAGCGTCGACCTCGTCGGTGGGGTGGCCACCATCGCCGGGGCGGTGCCGGTGGGCAAGATGTTCGTCGACGGCCTCATCACCGGTGACGTCGGCGACGCGACCCTGGGCGAGCGGCTCATCCTCAGTTCCGGTTTCGTGGCCATCACCGTGGTGCTGCGGCGCGGCACCGGCCGCATCGCCGCCGCCCCGCAACTGCATTCGCGCGGATTCTCCGAGGATCCCAAGGCCCTCGAGCCCGTGACGCGCAAGGTCGAGGCCGAGCTGGAAGCCCTGGCCGCCGACAACGTCACCGACCCGGTGCGCATCGCGCAGGCGGTGCGCCGCACGGTCGGCAAGTGGGTGGGGGAGACCTACCGCCGCCAACCGATGATCGTGCCCACCGTCATCGAGGTCTGATCGTCGCCGGGCCGTGCGCCCGCAACCACGACACCGTGCGGTCGCGGTACGGGCTGATGCCCTTGTAGTCGGCCATATCCTCGGGGAGCTCCGCCAGCACGGTGGCCATCCGCTCCCGCCATTCGTCCACCGTGGCGATATCGGCGATCGGAAGCATGTAGCTGCGGATCAGAAAGCAGATCGCACCCGACTCGGCCAGCCGGATCAGGTGCTGCACCTCCACCCGCAGATGCACCAGCCTGCCGAACGCATCGTCGTCGACGGCATCGAGTTCGGCCTTGTCGGTCAACCACTCCGGGATGGCCTCGGTGGACACGTCCAGGGTCCTGCCGATGGTCATCGACCAGTTGGTGCGCCGGTAGATCTGGTTGGGCTGCAAGCGCATCAGGAATTCCCGGGCGCGGGTGATCACACCCGACTCGCGCAGCCGCGGCACCGGCCCGTGGATCTCCAGGAACGTCATGCCCACGTCGAAACCGAAGGACCAGCCCGCCGCGAACGTCACCACCCCGGCATCGGCGAACAGATCACCGTCGCGCTGATCGAGCAGCACGATGTCGTCCTGTACCTGCCCGGCGATATAGGCCAGCGGTTCGCACGGCAGGCTCGATTCGTCGCCGAGCACGAAATCCTGCTCGATGCCGAGTAATGCGTTGCGCCAGTGCCATACGTCACCGTCGCGGGTCAGTGTCATCGTCTCCGGGTAGCTGGTGGCCAGCTCGGTCATCAGCGCCAGCATGGTGTCCCAGCACGCCACCCGCATATGGGGAAGCGCGGCATGCCGGGTGGGATCGGCGGCCAGGATCCGCTGCCGCTCGGCCAGCTCGTGGTGGTACTCGCTGTCGATGTGGATGACCTGCTGGCCCCACTGGCCGACGCGGGTGCTCACCGTCGTGCCCGCCGGCTCGATATTCGTGCTGTAGCGGTAGGCGTCCCCGGAGTACGGGAACGGGAACGACGCCACCAGATCGGGGGCCGACACCAGCGCGCTCACAGATCCACCTCCACAAGACCATCCGCCCGCGATACACACGCCATCACCGCGTCGCCGGCCTCGCGTTCAGCCTGACTCAGGTACACGTCACGGTGCAGCAGCGCACCGGAGCGCACCGGGATCCGGCATTCACCACACACCCCCTGGCGGCACATGTTCGGCACCGCCACCCCGTGTGCCTCCAGTGCCTCGAGCAGAGACACTCCGGAGTCGACAACGAAACGCTCTCCGGTGCTGACCAATTCGGCCTCGAACGGATCCCCGGGCGCCAGATCGCCACCGAAGTGCTCGACGTGGATACGGCTGGCCGGCCAGCCGAGGCCGGCCGCGATCGCGGTCACGTCGTCGAGGAACACCGCCGGGCCGCAGAGATAGGCATGCGTGCCGAACGGTGAATCGCCCAGTGTCGCCGACAGTTCGGCGAGAAACGCGGCACGGTCGGTGAAGAACCGGGCGTTGTCGGTCAGCGACTTGATCTCTTCGACATAGGCGCCGCGACCTTCCCGGTGGACGTAGAGCAGCTGCGCCTCCCGGCCCCACCGCCTGGCGCTGCGCAGGTGCGACACCATCGGGGTGATGCCGATGCCCGCCGCGATCAGCAGATGCCGGCTGGCGCCCAGCACCGGCGCGAACGCGCTGCGCGGCTCCCGGATCTCGACGGTGTCACCGAGCGCCAGAGTGTGGATCCAGCGCGAACCACCGCGCCCGTCAACACATTCCAGCACCGACACCGTGTACTCGCGCGGCGCGGCGGTGTCACCGGTCAGCGAGTACGCGTTGGCGCCGCCGTCGTATTCGATGACGATGTGGCTGCCCGGGGTGAACGACGGCAGCGGGCCGCGGTCGGGCCGGGCCAGGGTCAGCGTCCGGATTCCGGGCACCGCGTCGTCGATACCGACGACCTGCATGCTCAGGCTCACGGTGTCACCTGACGGTCGGCGTGGATCGCGAAGCCCAGGTGTGCACCGAGCCGCCGGGATACGTGATAGTGCACGAACAACACTCGGCCGCAGCCCGCACACGGCATCTCGTCGGTCAGTTCGACCTCGGCGACGGTGGTGTGCTTGCAGTGCGGACAGAAGATCTCGCGGGTGCTCACCTCGGTGCTGGCGATCGTCATCTCGTCATCGCCCACGCCAGCGGCCATCGCCGCCGAGCGCACCCGCAGACAGGCATGGGCCGGACCCGCCAGCAGCAGTCGCCAGCCGACCACCGCGCCGGCCAGATCGGCGTGCAGCGCGGCGCAGGCCGCCTCGGCATCGGGGACCTGGTGCACCCGCACCGGGGCATCAGGACGCTGTTCGGCGATCTCGGCCAACCACTGCCGGGCGATCGGTTCGGCGGCCGCACCGATGGCCAGCACCGTCCAGGACCGCCCGGACAGGTCGGCCGGCGGGCGAACCAGATCCACGGCCCACGGCGGGACGCTGGTCAGGGCCAGGTGAGGACTCATCGCCCCGCGATCCTATCCGCGGGAGGGCCTGGTGTGCCTGCTGGACGACGCCGGCCCGGCCGGTGGTAGAAACCTCGTCATGTCCGCCGACCCGTCGACACCCGTGCTGATCGGCTGGCATGCGGTGAGCCGCCGCGATCACGACCCCCGCGACGGCAAGGAACCCGTCGAATTGATGGTTGAGGCCGCCCGCGGTGCGCTGGGCGGGGTTCCGGGCGCGGAGGTGGACTGGATCGGGGCCACCGCGGGTCTGACCCGGTATGCCGACCCGGGCCGCCTGGTGGGGGAACGGATCGGCGCCGGCGGGGCCCACACCGTGCTCGCCCACATCGGCGTTATGCAGCACACCCTGGTCAGCGCCGCCTGCCGGGCGGTCCAGTCCGGCCGGCACCGGCTGGCCCTGGTGGTGGGCGCCGAGGCGCACTATCGCAAGGTCCGGATGGCCGCGGCCGGGCTGGAAGCCCCGGTCACCGCCCAGGACGAGACGGTGGTGCCCGACGAGTCGATGCGGTCCCCGGAGTTCGACGCCGCGATGAGTCACCCCGCCGAAACCGCGGCCGGCCTGGCGGCCACCCCCGCCTATTACGCGCTGATCGACAGCTTCTGGCGCAGCCAGCAGGGCCTGGGGATCGAGGAGCACCGCGACCGGCTCGCCGCGACCTACGCCCGCTTCGCCGAGATCGCGGCCGCCAACCCGGACGCGGTACGACGCTCCGGCTACCGGGCCGCCGAGCTGCGCGACCCGTCCCCGGCCAACCCGATGGTGGCGTTTCCGTACACCAAGCTCATGGTGACCACCTGGACCGTCGACCAGGGGTGCGCACTGCTGATCACCACCGAGGCCCACGCTGACGAACTCGGAGTGCCCGCGCACCAGCGGCGCTACCCGGTGATCGCGGTGGAGTCCAACCACGTCGTGCCGGTGTCGGGCCGAACCCGGCTCAGCCAGCCCGCATCGATGCGGATCATCGGGGAGGAGATCGCGCGCCGCACCGGTCTGGCTGCCGCAACGATCCCGCTGCTCGATCTGTATTCCGCGTTCCCGGCACCGGCGTTCATCGGGGCGCAGGCCCTCGGCGTGCCGCCGGGGCGGGATCTGACGCTGACCGGCGGCATGTCCTTCGCCGGCGGACCACTCAACAGCTATGTGCTGCATGCGATCGCGGCCGCCGCGGACCGGCTGGGCGACCCCGATACGCCGAGCGCGCTGATCAGTTGTGTCAGTGGGCTCTACACCAAGCAGGGTGTCCTGGTGATCGCCGCGGCACCGGCCCGCGCGCCGTTCGACACCGTCGACGTCACCGAGGCAGTGGCCGAGGCCGAACCCGCCATCCCCGTCGTCGTCGACGCCGCGGGGCCGGGCCGGGTCGTCGCCTACACCGTGGTGTTCGACGGCGAGGCGCCCGAGCGGGCCATCGCCGTGGTCGACCTGGCCGACGGCCGGCGCACCGTCGTGCGCAGCCATGATGCGCAGCTGATGGCAACCGCGTTGGCGCGCGACATCATTGGGCAGGCCGTCACCGTCGGTGACGGCCTGTTCACCCTCGGCTAGCGCTTGTTGACGAAGCCGGCATCCACCGGCAGCGAGACCCCGGTGATGTAGCGGCCGGTCTCGGCGACCAGGAAATACACCGCGTTGGCGATGTCCTCGGGCTCCAGCGTCTGCACCGGCAGCGCGTTGCTCATATCCGGGCCGCCCAGATTCTGCTGGGCCAGCCCGTCGAGCCACGACCGGGTGAACTCGTTGTCGATCATCGGCGTGTTCACCCCGGCCGGATGCACCGAGTTCACCCGAATATTAAATGCCGCAAGGAAATTGGCGTACGCGCGCATCAACCCGACCACGCCGTGCTTGGCCACCGTATACCCCAGCGAACCGGCGACCGGTGCACCGATACCCACCAGCCCGGCCACCGAACTCGTCAGCACGATCGAGCCGCCCTCGCCCTGCTTGATCAGCGGGCGCATCGCGACGTCGACGGTGTGGTAGACGCCGGTGAGGTTGACGTCGATGACGTCCTGCCAGGCGGATTCGTCGGCCATCGGGGCGATTCCGGCGTTCGCGATCACGATGTCGAGGCGGCCGAGTTCGGCGATGCCGTCCTTGAGGGCGGCCTTGAGCGCCGCCCGGTCCCGGACGTCGGCCTCGCGGGCCACGATGCGGGCACCGGTGTCCTCGACGAGTTTGACCGTGGCGGCCATGTCCTCCGGCGTGGCCATCGGATACGGAACGCTGGCGATTTGGTCGCACAGGTCGACCGCGATGATGCTGGCGCCTTCCGACGCCAGCTTCACCGCGTGCGCGCGGCCCTGGCCGCGGGCCGCGCCCGTGATGAACGCGACCTTGCCGTCGAGTTCACCCACGGTCAGGCCCGCAGCTGACCCTTGGCCGGGTCACCGGCGACCACGGGCGCCAGCATCTTGATGTCGGGGGCGCCGTCGAGGTGCTCACCGATCTCACCGAACAGCGCGCCGATGGCCGGGGCGGTGCTGTGCGTCTTGAGCGCGTCCTCGTCGGCCCACTGCTCGACGAAGACGAACGTGCGGTCGGTCTCGTGCAGGGCGTACAGCTGGCAGCCCGGCTCATCGTGGACGGCGGCGATGGCCTTCTTGCAGGACTCGCGCACGGCGTCGACGGACTCCGGCTTGGCGGTGAAACTGGCAACGACGACCACGGGCATCGGGGGCGCTCCTCGCTGAGAGATAGGGGGTGTGATGGCGCTTACATTAGACGGGCTTCGTATCTGGCTCGCAGGCCGGTCCCGCGCCGAAAAGGCCGATGGTCGCAGGTTGGCAACAGCCACCCTGAAATGAGTGTGGCGGATGGTGCAGATGGGGCAGATGCGACTAGTCTTGCGACCATGGCGAATAAGACGGCCGCTCGCTCTGGCGCGCGAACGACCAGGTCAAAGGGTGCAGCGCGACCGGCGAAGCCGGCTGCGCCCCGGCGCAAGCCCCCCGCCAAGAAACGCACCGCCTCCCCGGTGGCCTCAGCCGCGGCCGCCAGCGGCCGGGCCGCCCGCGCCACCTGGCTGATGGTGGCCAAGGGGGCAGGCTCGACCGCCCGCTCGGTGGGCCGCGCCCGCGACATCGAACCGCACCACCGCCGCGACGGCATCGCCCTGGGCCTGATCGCCGTTGCCGTCGTCATCGCGGCTAGTTCCTGGTTCGACGCCGCCCGCCCGGTCGGCGCCTGGATCGACTCCGTACTGCGCACCTTCGTCGGTGGCGCGGTGGTGCTGCTGCCGTTGGTGCTCGCCGTCATCGCTGTCCTGCTGATGCGCACCGAACCCAACCCGGAGGCCCGGCCCCGGCTGATCCTGGGCGTGGCGATGATCGCCCTGCCGGTGCTCGGCCTGTGGCACCTGTTCTCGGGCGCGCCGATGGACCCGGCCGGACGTCAGCACGCCGGCGGCTTCGTCGGGTTCGCCATCGGCGGACCGCTCTCCGACGGGGTCACACCGTGGATCGCCACCCCGTTGCTCATCATGGCCGCGCTCTTCGGTGTGCTGCTGCTGTCGGGCACCACGATCCGCGAAGTACCCGAGACGCTGTACGCGATGTTCAGCACTCGCGGGCGCTACGACGACGACGAATACTACGACGACGAGGACCCGCAGCCCGCCGCGGCGGCTGAGCCCGACGACTTCTCCGACGGCTACTACGACGACCCACGCGCCTATGAGGACGAAGCCGCCTCGTGGCCGGGTACCCCGAAACCCGTTGGCACGCCGTATGACAACTACCCGCTCGACGAGGACGCCCCGACCGTCCCGGAGCCGGCCGCCAAGACCCGGCGCAAGAAGCCGGCCGCTGCCAAGCAGGAAACCAAGGTCCTCGAAAAAGTTGTCGACCGCGTGGTCGAGGGTCCCTACCACCTGCCCTCGCTGGACCTGCTGATCGCCGGCGATCCGCCCAAGCGGCGCAGCGCGGCGAACGAGCACATGGAGGACGCCATTTCCTCAGTGCTGCAGCAGTTCAAGGTGGATGCCGCCGTCACCGGCTGCACCCGCGGACCGACCGTCACGCGGTACGAGGTTGAACTCGGCCCCGGGGTGAAGGTCGAGAAAATCACCGCGCTGCAACGCAATATCGCCTATGCGGTGGCCACCGAGAGCGTCCGCATGCTCGCCCCGATTCCCGGCAAGTCCGCCGTCGGCATCGAGGTGCCCAACACCGACCGGGAAATGGTGCGCCTGGCCGACGTTCTCACCGCACCGTCCACCCGTCGCGACCACCACCCGCTGGTGATCGGCCTGGGCAAGGACATCGAGGGTGACTTCATCTCCGCCAACCTGGCCAAGATGCCGCACCTGCTGGTGGCGGGTTCCACCGGTTCGGGTAAGTCCAGCTTCGTCAACTCGATGCTGGTCTCCCTGCTGGCCCGCGCCACACCTGACGAGGTGCGGATGATCCTCATCGACCCCAAGATGGTGGAACTCACGCCGTATGAGGGCATTCCGCACCTGATCACCCCGATCATCACCCAGCCCAAGAAGGCTGCCGCCGCGCTGGCCTGGTTGGTCGAGGAGATGGAACAGCGCTACCAGGACATGCAGGCCTCGCGGGTGCGTCACATCGACGACTTCAACGCCAAGGTCCGTTCCGGGGAGATCACCACACCGCTGGGCAGCCAGCGGGTGTACAAGCCCTACCCGTACATCGTGGCGATCGTCGACGAGCTCGCCGATCTGATGATGACCGCACCGCGGGACGTCGAGGACGCCATCGTGCGGATCACCCAAAAGGCCCGTGCGGCAGGTATTCACCTGGTGCTGGCCACCCAGCGCCCGTCGGTCGACGTCGTCACCGGTCTGATCAAGACCAACGTGCCCTCGCGCCTGGCGTTCGCCACCTCCTCGCTCACCGACAGCCGCGTCATCCTCGACCAGCCCGGTGCCGAGAAGCTGATCGGTATGGGCGACGGCCTGTTCCTGCCGATGGGCGCCAGCAAGCCGCAGCGACTGCAGGGCGCCTACATCACCGATGAGGAGATCCACGCCGTCGTCCAGGCCTGCAAGGATCAGGCCGAGCCGGAGTACACCGACGGTGTCACCTCAGCCAAGCCCTCCGGTGAGCGCACCGACGTCGACCCCGACATCGGCGATGACATGGACGTCTTCCTGCAGGCCGTCGAACTGGTGGTGTCCAGCCAGTTCGGCTCCACCTCGATGCTGCAGCGCAAGCTGCGGGTCGGCTTCGCCAAGGCCGGCCGCCTGATGGATCTGATGGAGACCCGCAACATCGTCGGGCCCTCGGAAGGTTCGAAGGCCCGCGAGGTTCTGGTGAAGCCCGACGAACTGGCGGCGACGCTGATGTTGATCCGCGGCGGCGGCGAAGCCGACGATGACGGTGATGGGGACGACGACGACTTCTGACCGAAGGGTCGGTGACTTTCTTCCCTAGTTGATCAGATGGCCCTGGCCGGACGCTGATCACCGAAGCGCAACGAGGCGCTAGGTGGAGGCGGGGCCATGTCCGAGACGCAACTGACAACACCACCGGCCGCACCGGCCGGGGCGCCACGGGCCGGTCTCGGCGTGGCCGCCCTGACCGCGATCGTGGTCGGATCGATGATCGGCAGCGGGATTTTCGCGTTGCCCTCCCAGATGGCCGGCAGTGCGGCACCGGTGCCGCTGCTCATCGGCTGGGTGATCACCGGGGTCGGCATGCTGATGCTGGCCTTCGTGTTTCAGACGCTGGCGCAACGCAAACCGGAGGTCGACGGCGGCGTCTACGGCTACGCGCGCGCCGGGTTCGGCAACTACATCGGCTTCACCTCGGCCTTCGGTTACTGGATGTCGGCGTGGATCGGCAACGTCGCCTACCTGGTGCTGCTGTTCTCGACGTTGGGCTACTTCGTGCCCGCCTTCGCCGGCGGTGCCACACTGCCGGCGATCATCGGCGCCTCGATCCTGCTGTGGATCGTGCATGCGCTGACCCTGCGCGGCGTGCAGACCGCGGCGTTCGTCAACGTCATCGTCACCGTCGCCAAGGTGGTGCCGATCCTGACCTTCGTGGCCGTCGCGGCGGTCGGGTTCAAGGCCGGGTTGTTCACCGCCGACATCTGGGGGCGCAGCACCCAGATCGACGGAAACCCGCTCGGCGACACCCTGACTCAGATCAAGAACATGATGCTGGTGACGGTGTGGGTGTTCATCGGGATCGAGGGTGCCTCGGTGTACTCCAAGCGCGCGGCGCGCCGCAAGGACGTCGGGCGTGCCACCGTGCTGGGATTCGCCGGCGTGCTGGCCCTGCTGCTGCTGGTGAACTTCCTGTCCTACGGCTTGATGGAGCAGGCGAAGCTGGCCGGTCTGGAAGACCCGTCGATGGCGGGCCTGATGGAGCAACAGGTCGGAAGCTGGGGTGCCGGGTTCATCTCGGTGGGCCTGGTGATCTCGCTGCTCGGTGCGCTGCTCGCCTGGGTGATGCTGTGCGCCGAGATCCTGCAACTGCCCGCCCTGGACAGCGTGATGCCCGCGCGGCTGGGCCGCGAGAATGCCCACGGCGCACCGTCGGCCGCACTCTGGCTGACCAACGGCTGCGTCCAGCTGATGCTGCTGTGGACGCTGAAGAACGACAGCACCTACCTGAACCTGGTGCTGCTGGCGACCTCCCTGATCCTGCTGCCCTACCTGTGGTCGGCGGCCTACCAGGTGTTGATCGCGGTACGCGGGGACACCTACGAGCACGGCGGCGGGCGCACCCGCGACCTGATCATCGGGTTGGTGGGTCTGGTCTACGCGGTGTGGCTGGTGTACGCCGGCGGCTGGGAGTACCTGCTCACCGCGGCGCTGTTCTACCTCGTCGGCACGGCACTGTACGTGTGGGCCCGGAAAGAGCACCGGCTGCCGGTGTTCACCCGGGCCGAGTGGGCGGTGTTCGCCGTCGTGACCGCGGTCTCGGTGCTGGCAGTCGTGCTGATGGCCACCGGTGAGCTCAGCGTCATCTGATCGGGGAGGAAACACCATGTCGGACAAGGACTCCCGGGTAGGCGTCTGGTCGGAGATCGGCAAGCTGCGGCGGGTGATGGTGTGCGCGCCGGGACTGGCCCACCAGCGGCTCACCCCGGAGACGTGCGAAGAACTGCTCTTCGACGACGTCATCTGGGTGCAGCAGGCACGCCGCGACCACTTCGACTTCGTCGCGAAGATGGAAGACCGTGACGTCGAGGTGCTGGAACTGCAGGATCTGCTCACCGATGTCGTCGCCGAACCTGCTCAGCGGGCCTGGCTGCTGGACCGCAAGATCACCGACAATCTGGTGGGAGCCGGTGTGGGCCCGGAGATCCGGGCCTGGCTCGACGAACTGCCCGCCGCCGATCTGGCCGAGTATCTGATCGGCGGGATCGCGTACTACGAAGTGCCGCAGGACTTCAAAGGCGAATTCCTCACCGCCTTCAGCGAGTTCAACCCTGCCGGATTCGTGCTGAGCCCGCTGCCCAACACCCAGTTCATGCGGGACAACTCGTCGTGGATCTTCAACGGGGTCACCCTCAACCCGATGTACTGGCCGGCCCGCCGCCAGGAGACGCTGCTGACCACCGCGGTCTACCGGTTCCATCCGGCCTTCACCGGAGCGGACTACCAGGTGTGGCTCGGTGACCTCGACGGGCAACCCCACGACTACGGCTCGGTCACCCTCGAAGGCGGTGACGTCATGCCGATCGGCAACGGTGTGGTGGTGATCGGCATGGGGGAGCGCTCCTCCCGGCAGGCCATCACCATCGTCGCCAAACGGCTCTTCGACGCCGGTGCGGCCGACCAGGTCATCATCGCCGGATTGCCCAAGACCCGGTCGGCGATGCACCTGGACACCGTCTTCACCTTCTGCGACCGCGACGTGCTGACCGCCTACGCTCCGGTGGTCGACGGCATCGTGCCGCTGACCCTACGGCCCGACGAGAAGTCGCCCACCGGACTGGACATCCGCAAGGAGACCAAGGGCCTGGTCGAGACCATCGGCAATGCGCTGGGCGTGAACTTCCGCGTGGTCGACACCGCCGGTGACGTCTACGGCATCCAGCGTGAGCAGTGGGACGACGCCAACAACGTCGTCGCCCTGGAGCCCGGTGTCGTCATCGGATATGACCGCAACACGTTGACCAACACCGCATTACGCAAGGCCGGTATCGAAGTCGTCACCATCGACGCCAGCGAACTGGGTCGCGGCCGCGGCGGCGGCCGCTGCATGACCTGCCCGATCCTGCGCGACCCGGGCTACGACTAGCCAGAAGGAGAATTTCCGTGGCGTTCAACCTGCGCAACCGCAGCCTGCTCAGCCTGGTCCACCACAGTGAGCGCGACCTGCTGTACCTGATCGACCTGGCCCGAGACCTCAAGCGCGCCAAATACTCCGGCGACCGTCGGCGCAGCCTCGACGGCAAGAACATCGCGCTGATCTTCGAGAAGACCTCGACACGCACCCGGTGCGCGTTCGAGGTCGCCGCCCACGACGAGGGCGCGCATGTCACGTACATCGACCCCACCTCCTCCCAGATCGGGCACAAGGAGTCGATGAAGGACACCGCCCGGGTGCTCGGCCGGATGTACGACGCCATCGAGTACCGCGGCGCGGGCCAGGACATCGTCGAGGAACTCGCCGAGTACGCCGGGGTGCCCGTGTTCAACGGGCTCACCGACGAGTACCACCCCACCCAGATGCTGGCCGATGTGCTGACCATGAGTGAGCACAGCTCGAAGCCGTTGCACGACATCGCCTATGCCTACGTCGGTGACGGCCGCAACAACATGGGCAATTCGCTGCTGCTGGTGGGCGCCAAACTCGGCATGGACGTTCGCATCGGTGCCCCGAAGCATCTGTGGCCCACCGATGAGCACATCGAGATGTGCCGGCAGTTCGCCGCGCAGTCCGGTGCGCGGATCACCGTCACCGACGACCCGCAGCAGGCAGTCAAGGGCGTGGACTTCATCCACACCGACGTCTGGGTGTCGATGGGGGAGCCGATCGAGAGCTGGGCCGAACGGATCGACGAACTGATGCCGTATCAGGTCAACGCCGAACTGGTTGCGGCCGCGGGCAATCCGCGGGTGCGGTTCATGCACTGTCTGCCGGCGTTCCACAACTCCGAGACCAAGGTCGGTGCCCAGATCGCCGCGCAGTACCCCGCACTCAAGAACGGGATCGAGGTCACCGACGAGGTGTTCGAGAGCCCGATCAACATCTGCTTCGAGCAGGCCGAGAACCGGATGCACACCATCAAGGCGGTCCTCGTGGCCGCGCTGGGCTGAGGCGCACCGCGCATGCGGATCGTGATCGCCCTGGGCGGCAACGCGCTGCTGCAACGCGGCCAGCCGATGACCGCCGACAACCAGCGGGCCAACATCCGGCTGGCCGCCCAGCGGATCGCCTCCATCGCGCCCGGCAACCAGATCATCGTCGCGCACGGCAACGGACCCCAGGTGGGGCTGCTGGCCCTGCAGAGTGCCGCTTACACCTCGGTCACGCCGTACCCGCTTGACGTGCTCGGTGCCGAGACCGAGGCGATGATCGGCTACGTCATCGAACAGGAACTGGGCAACCTGCTGCCGTTCGAACAGCCGCTGGCCACCGTGCTCACGATGATCGAGGTCGACCCGGACGATCCGGCGTTCACCCACCCGACCAAACCGATCGGACCGATCTACGACGAGCCGACCGCGCGGCGGCTGGCCGCCGACAACGGCTGGGCGATCGCGCCCGATGGTGATTCCTTCCGGCGGGTGGTGCCCAGCCCGAAGCCGCAGCGGATCTTCGAGATCCGGCCGATCCGCCTGCTCGTCGAACAGGGCGTGATCGTCATCTGCGCCGGCGGCGGGGGAATCCCGACGATGTACGACGAGGACGGCACCCTGCGCGGTGTCGAGGCCGTCATCGACAAGGACCTGGCCGCCGGGCTGCTGGCCAAACAACTCGACGCCGACCTGTTGGTGATCGCCACCGACGTCGACGGTGTCTACACCGGCTGGGGCACCGACCAGCAGCGCCGGCTGGGTTCGGTGACGGTCAGTGATGTCCGTGGGCTGGATCTGCCCGCCGGATCGATGGGCCCCAAAGTGGCGGCGGCCTGCGACTTCGCCACCACGACGGGCAACGAGGCGGTGATCGGCTCGTTGACCGACATCGACGCGATCGTGGCCGGTTCGGCCGGAACCCGGGTGCGCCCCGACGTCAGATGACGCCGATCAGCGGCGCCGGCGCCGGTTCGGCTTGAGCCGGCGGATAGAGCCGCTGGCTGCCGCATTCACCGGACGAGCTGACCACCGCTCCGCTGGGGCAGGAGGTGTTGGCACAGTTGTGACTCACGGACTGCCGAAGCGTGCAGTCCGGGTCGGCCCCAGCTGCTGGGCTGAAGGCCAGTGCACTTGCGACCGCCGATGCGGCCGCCAGGAGGCACACCCCTGCGCGGATGCGCATGGGAAAACGATACGCCGCAGGTCAGAGGATTAACAGCATTCTGGTGTTTCCCAGAATGTTCGGTTTGACGTAGCTCAGGTCCAGGAATTCGGCGACACCGATGTCATAGGAGCGGCACATCTCCTCATAGACCTCGGCCGTGACCGGGGTGCCCTCGATCTCGGTGAACCCGTGCCGGCCGAAGAATTCGGTCTCGAAGGTCAGCACGAACAGCCGCTGCAGCTCCAATTCGCGGGCCACCTGCAGCAGCCGCAGCACGATCGCATGCCCGACGCCGGTGCCCTTCACCTTCGGGTCGACCGCGACGGTGCGCACCTCACCCAGATCCGACCACAGCACATGCAGTGCACCGCAGCCCACGATCTCCCCGGCCAGGTCGGCCACCCAGAACTCCTGCACCGCCTCGTACAGCGTGACCAGGTTCTTCTCCAGCAGGATCTTGCCGGCGTAGGTGTCGACGAGACGCTTGATATCGGGAACATCTGAGGTGCGGGCGCGGCGTACGACTACAGCGGGGGTGCTGGTCTGATCCGGGCTCTCGCTCACGGGTGCAGAGTATCGGGCGCGGGAGGCCTTCCTGCCAACCGATATTCTGTTTGCCGTGTCGGGACAACCCCAAACCGGTCCGGCGGTCCCGCGTGTGCCGGTGGCCAACCTCGCCAACTTCCTCACCGGCATCCGGCTTGTCCTGGTCCCGATCTTCCTGCTCTTTCTGTTCGCCGGTGACGGTCACGAATCTGCCAGCCGGATAACGGCATTCGTCATTTTCGCGGTCGCGGTGATCACCGATCGGCTCGACGGTTCGCTGGCGCGCACCTACGGAATGGTCACCGAGTTCGGCAAGCTGGCCGACCCGATCGCCGACAAGATGCTCATCGGTGCCGCGCTGATCGGTCTGTCGATGCTCGGCGACCTGCCCTGGTGGGTGACCATCGTCATCCTGGTTCGTGAGCTCGGCATCACCGTGCTGCGCATCGCGGTGCTGCGCCACGGTGTGGTCCCGGCCAGCCGCGGCGGCAAGCTCAAAACCCTGGTCCAGGCCGTCGCGATCGGATTGTTCGTACTGCCGCTGCACCACTGGCCGCCGGCCTGGCTCACCGTCGCCTGGGTGGTGATGTGGGCGGCGATCGTCCTGACGGTGGCCACCGGCATCGACTACGTCGTCTCCGCGGTCAAGGACTCCCGTGCCCGATCCGCTGGTCGATGACGACGCCCGCGCGCTGATCGCCGAGCTCACCAGCCGCGGGCAGACCGTCGCGACCGCCGAATCGCTGACCGCAGGCCTGCTGGCCGCCACGCTGGCCGGGGTGCCCGGCGCCAGCGCGGTACTGCTCGGCGGCCTGATCACCTACACCGTGGAGACCAAGATCACCCTGGCCGGGGTGCCGCGCGAGCTGCTCGATGACGTCGGACCGGTGGCGGCGCCGACCGCCGTTGCGCTGGCCGAGGGCGCCCGCGACCGCTGCCAGGCCAGCTGGGGAGTTGGCCTGACCGGCGTGGCCGGGCCCGAACCGCACGGCGGGCATCCGGTGGGCACGGTGTTCCTCGGCGTGGCCGGTCCCGGCGGGTCGCATGCCGTGAAGCTGCAGCTCGAGGGCTCCCGGTGGGAGATCCGGCTGGCCGCCGTCCACCAGGCGATCGCGGCGTTGCGGACCGCACTCGGTCAGCACTGAACGCCTCGGGAACCAAATCGGCCCGTCCTGACGTTTCACTGATGGCTGCAACTGATGGAGGAGGACAGCCTGATGGCGGTACTGCTGCGCGAAGTGATCGGTGACGTGCTTCGCGATGCCCGGACCTCACAGGGACGCACCCTGCGCGAGGTGTCCGATACGGCGCGGGTGAGCCTCGGCTACCTCTCGGAGGTGGAACGCGGCCGCAAAGAGGCCTCCAGCGAGCTGCTCAGTGCCATCTGCACCGCGCTCGATGTGCCGCTGTCGCGGGTTCTGACCGATGCCGGCGAGAAGATGGCCGTCCAGGAACGGATCGCCACCCTGACCGCCGTCCCGAACGAGCCCGTCGTCGACGTGGCCACCAAGGTCGTCATCCCGCACCCCGTCGCGATGGCTGTTGCCTGATCCCCTGACCGGCCGACATGCCGTAAGGGTGTGGTCGGGCATCGCGAACCGATAAATTGGGCAACGATCACCGAATGCGGCACTCGAATCGAAGGCGGGACTGATGGCCAATCCGTTCGTCAAGGCGTGGAAGTACCTGATGGCGCTCTTCAACTCCAAGGTTGACGAGTACGCCGATCCCAAGGTGCAGATCCAGCAGGCCATCGAGGAGGCGCAGCGCACCCACCAGGCGCTGACCCAGCAGGCCGCCCAGGTGATCGGTAACCAGCGTCAGCTCGAGATGCGGCTCAACCGCCAGCTCGCTGACATCGAGAAGCTGCAGGTCAACGTCCGCCAGGCGCTGACGCTGGCCGATCAGGCCGTGGCCGCCGGTGATGCCGCCAAGGCCACCGAGTACAACAACGCCGCCGAGGCGTTCGCGGCTCAGCTGGTGACCGCCGAGCAGAGCGTCGAGGACCTCAAGACCTTGCACGACCAGGCGCTGCAGGCCGCCGCCCAGGCCAAGAAGGCGGTCGAGCAGAACGCCATGATGCTGCAGCAGAAGATCGCCGAGCGCACCAAGCTGCTCAGCCAGCTCGAGCAGGCCAAGATGCAGGAGCAGGTCAGCGCTTCGCTGCGGTCGATGAGTGAGATCGCCGCCCCCGGCAACACGCCGAGCCTCGATGAGGTGCGCGACAAGATCGAGCGCCGCTACGCCAACGCCATGGGCGAGGCCGAGCTGGCACAGAATTCGGTGCAGGGCCGGATGCTGGAGGTGCAGCAGGCCAGCGTGCAGATGGCCGGCCACTCGCGGCTCGAGCAGATCCGCGCCTCCATGCGTGGGGATGCCCTCCCGTCCGGCGGTGCCGCCGCTCCGGCCACCCCGGCGACGCCGGCCGCCACCCCCGAACCTGAAAAACCCCTCGGACAGTAGGAGGCGAACGTCTCGATGGCGGCGAAACCCGACAAGCCGGGATTCCTCTCGCGGCAGTGGCGCTCAGCCCTGCAGCGGGGGATCGACTCCGCCAGCGAGTACGTCGACGTGGCCGCGCAGAAGCTCAGCGCCGCGTCCGATCCCCGCGCCCGGCTCTTGCGGAAACGACGGTGGGCGTTGCGGTTCGGCGCCTTCTTCTCTTTCGCCACGGTGTTCTGGATCCTCGTGACCGGCCTGCTGGCCACCTGGAGCACACCGGTGTGGGCGCTGATCATCACCGGGGTGATCGCCGCGGGTGCCGCGGTACCGGCCACCCTGTTCCTGCTGCGCTATCGCTTCCTGCGCGGTGAGCCGCTGCCGCCGCAGCGTCAGCTCAGCGGCAGGCGGATGCCGCCGCACGGCTCGGCGGCCCGGCCGTCGATGTCGGCACTCGGCGCTTCCGAGCGTGGCCTGCATTCGCTGCTCGGGGTGCTCGAGCGCGGAAACATGCTGCCGCCCGAGGAGATTCGGGAGCTGACCGCGGCGGCCAACCATAGTGCGGCCACGATGGCCGCCACCGCGGCTGAGGTGGTGTCGATGGAGCGCGCCGCGCTGGACACCCCGAATTCGCGCGAGTACCTGGCGCCCACCATCAATGCGTTCACCGCCCAGCTCAACGCCGGCGTGCGTCAGTACAACGAGATGGTCACTGCGGCAGCACAATTGGTGTCAGCGGCCAACTCGGGGTCGTTGTCGAGTTCGCCCATGTCGGCGCAGCGCTACCGCTACGAACTGGCCGGTGCCACCGACCGGCTGCTGGGCTGGTCGCAGGCGTTCGACGAGCTGGGTCAGCTGCGCCGCGCCTGACGGGCTCGCGATTTCGGCGCGCTTGTCGTCGCATACCGACGTTAAGCGCGCCGAAATCACAACCGCGGGCGTAGCGAGGGCACGACGGCGCCGAGAACGCCGCGGGCAATCGCCTTGGTGAAGTCGAACATGTCGAAATAGTCCCGCCACAGCGTGATTCGGCCGCTGTGCACCTCGAACACACCGCACACCCAGAACTGCATCCGCACCGGGCCGACCACCAGCACGTCGGTGCGCTCAGTGAGCACCGATGCGCCGTTGACCGCGATCCGGTGAATCTTTACCTCGAAGCCCAGGAACGGTCGCTGCAGACCGCGGAACAGCTTGATCGCGCGCGCCCGGCCGCGGATCGTGGGGTAGCCGACGTTCTCGTAGACCAGATTGGCGTCGAGCTGCGCGCCGGCGGTATCGAGATCTTTGTTCTGCAACGCGGCCAGGAACACCTCGACGGTATGGGCGTTGTCGACGTCGGTGCTCACATTCGAGGTCTGCTCAGTCATGTAGGTCAGGGTAGGCGTGCGGCCTGTGGCAGGGTAGGCCGATGCGCGTCGCGGTGGTGGCCGGCCCGGATCCCGGCCATGCATTCCCGGCGCTGGCGCTGTGCCTGAGGTTCGCCGCCGCCGGTGACCAGCCGGTTCTGCTCACCGGGGCCGAACGGCTTGACCTGGCCCGGGCGGTCGGTGTCGAGGCCGTCGAACTCGCGGGCCTGGACCCCACCGAGGACGACGACGACGCCGACGCCGGCGCCAAGCTCCACCAGCGGGCCGCCCGGATGGCGGTGCTCAATGTGCCGGTGCTACAGCAGCTGGCACCGGATCTGATCGTCTCCGACGTCATCACCTCATGCGGTGGGATGGCAGCCGAACTGATGGGCCTGCCGTGGATCGAACTCTGCCCGCATCCGCTGTACCTGCCGTCGAAGGGACTGCCCCCGATCGGCAGTGGTCTGGCTCCGGGAACCGGCCTGCGGGGCCGATTGCGGGACGCGGTCATGCGCGCCCTGACGGCGCGGTCGGTGCGCGACGGTGACCGTCAGCGCGCGGCCGCGAGGGTGGGGATCGGGCTGCCGGCCCGCGATCCGGGACCACTGCGCCGGCTGGTCGCCACCCTGCCCGCCCTGGAGGTGCCGCGGCCGGACTGGCCTGCCGAGGCCGTCGTCGTCGGCCCATTGCACGTCGAGCCGACCTCGGCGATCCTGCCCATCCCGGACGGGGACGGCCCGGTCGTCCTCATCGCGCCCTCGACGGCGACTACCGGGGCCGACGGGGTGGCCGAACTGGCACTGCGGCACCTGATCCCCGGTGACACCCTGCCCGCCGGGTCGCGGGTGGTGATCTCCCGGCTGGGCGGCGACGATCTTGACGTGCCGCCGTGGGCTGCGGTGGGCCTGGGCCGTCAGGACGAGCTGCTCACCCACGCCGATGTGGTGGTCTGCGGGGGAGGGCACGGCATGCTGTCCAAGACGCTGCTGGCCGGAGTGCCGATGGTGGTGATCCCCGGCGGCGGCGATCAGTGGGAGCTGGCGAATCGTGTTGTGCGCCAAGGTAGTGCGCGGCTGATCCGGCCGTTGACCGGTGACGCGCTGGTGGCCGAGGTCAACGAGGTGCTGTCCACCCTGCGCTACCGGCAGGCGGCCCGGCGGGCGGGGGA
Organism: Mycobacterium sp. M26; assembly: GCF_001494595.1. Lineage (GTDB taxonomy): Bacteria > Actinomycetota > Actinomycetes > Mycobacteriales > Mycobacteriaceae > Mycobacterium. The sequence goes on along the minus strand of NZ_LN929908.1, from coordinate 2,945,863 downwards.
GAGCGTCGCGGGCGTCGCCGATCCGGTACAGGTGTGCCATGAATCGCTGCCTGGGTAAGTTGGTGGCGTGCGGCTGACGGAATTCAACGAGCTGGTCGAAGCTCAGTTCGGCCCGGTTCGCGCTGCCTCCATGGTGCTCGACCACGTACTGACCAAACTGGGCGGGCGGACCGCCGCGCAGGCCATCGAGGACGGTGTGGAGCCCCGCGAAGTCTGGCGGGCACTGTGCGCGGACTTCGACGTGCCCCGCGACCAATGGTGAGCAGATGAGCACCTTCGCGCTGGTGCACGGCGCCTGGCACGGGCCCTGGTGCTGGGAACGGCTGACCCCCGAACTTCAGCGCCGAGGCCATCGGGTGGTCACCGTCGACGTCCGGTTCGACGATCCCGCCGCGACATTCGAGGACCACGCGGACACCTTCGCCGCCGCGCTGCAGGACGCCGGTGACGACGTGGTGGCCGTCGGTCACTCGCTGGGCAGCTTCGCGTTCCCGTGGATCGCCGAGCGCCGGCCGGTGCGCCATCTGGTGTACCTGTGCGGTCTTGTCGCCGAGCCGGGCCGCACGTGTGCCGAGCTTGATCGGGAGCAGCACATCCTCAGCCCGGGCTACACGGCCGGCCTGGCCAAGGTCGACGGCGGCACCCGGTGGGCGGACCTCGCTCTGGCCCGGCAGATTTTCTATTCCGACTGCGATGACGACGTGGTCGCCGCGGCGATCCCCAGGCTGCGGACGCAGGCCTTCAGTCCGATGATGCAGCGCTGCCCGTTCGACCGGCTCCCCGCGGTGCCGGCCACCTCCGTGCTGTGTGCGGACGACCGGATGGTCGATCCGGCCTGGTCACGACGGGTGGCCGCCGAGCTGCTCGAGGCGCCGGTGGTGGAGTTGCCGGGCGGCCATTCGCCGTTCTACTCGCGGCCCTCGGCGTTGGCCGAGGTTTTGGATCGCGTCGTCTGACACGCCCGGCGCGTCGGCTTGCTTTCGAACACCTGTTCGTTATGGTGGTGACGTTCGACCGAGTTTGTCGGTGGCCTGTCCTAGCGTCAGACCCAACCGGCCGGAACCCCGGTCAAACCGAATGACTACCGGAGAGGTACACCATGGCGCAGCAAGCCCCCGATCGCGAGAAGGCACTGGAGCTCGCGATCGCACAGATCGAGAAGAACCACGGCAAGGGTTCGGTGATGCGCCTCGGTGACGAGGTCCGCCAGCCCATCTCGGTCATCCCGACCGGCTCCATCGCCCTGGACGTGGCGCTGGGCATCGGCGGTCTGCCCCGCGGCCGCATCGTCGAGATCTACGGCCCGGAATCCTCGGGTAAGACCACCGTCGCCCTGCACGCGGTGGCCAACGCCCAGGCCGCCGGCGGTATCGCGGCGTTCATCGACGCCGAGCACGCGCTGGACCCGGACTACGCCCAGAAGCTCGGGGTGGACACCGACTCGCTGCTGGTCAGCCAGCCCGACACCGGTGAGCAGGCCCTGGAGATCGCCGACATGCTGGTGCGCTCCGGCGCCATCGACCTCATCGTCATCGACTCGGTGGCCGCACTGGTGCCGCGCGCCGAGATCGAGGGTGAGATGGGTGACAGCCACGTCGGCCTGCAGGCCCGCCTGATGAGCCAGGCGCTGCGCAAGATGACCGGTGCGCTGAACAACTCGGGCACCACCGCCATCTTCATCAACCAGCTCCGCGAGAAGATCGGCGTGATGTTCGGTTCACCCGAAACCACCACGGGCGGTAAGGCGTTGAAGTTCTACGCCTCGGTGCGGCTGGACGTGCGCCGCATCGAGACGCTCAAGGACGGCACCGACGCGGTGGGTAACCGCACCCGCGTCAAGGTCGTCAAGAACAAGGTGTCGCCGCCGTTCAAGCAGGCCGAGTTCGACATTCTCTACGGCAAGGGCATCAGCCGTGAGGGCTCGCTCATCGACATGGGTGTCGAGCACGGCTTCATCCGCAAGTCCGGATCGTGGTTCACCTACGAGGGTGAGCAGTTGGGGCAGGGCAAGGAGAACGCCCGCAACTTCCTCAACGAGAACCCGGACGTGGCCAACGAGATCGAGAAGAAGATCAAAGAGAAGCTCGGTATCGGTGCGGTGATGACCGATGATCTCGCCATCGATGACGTTCTGCCCGCCCCAGTCGACTTCTGACAAGCGCGCTGAGCAGGCGCATGCAGTGTGCCTGCGCCTGCTCACCGTGCGGTCGCGAACCCGCTCGGAGTTGGCCGGCCAGCTCGATAAGCGCGGCTATCCCGAGGATGTCGCCGAGTCGGTGCTCGACCGGTTGGCCGCTGTCGGGCTGATCGATGACGCCGAGTTCGCCGAGCAGTGGGTGCGGTCGCGGCGGGCGCGGGGCGGAAAAGGCAAGCGCGCCTTGGCTGCTGAGTTGCGCACCAAGGGTGTCGACGACGACGTGATCGCGTCCGCACTGCAGGACATCGACGCGGGTGCCGAGCGGCAGCTGGCCGAGGAGCTGGTGGAGCGCAAGCTGCGTCGGGAGGCGCTGGCCGATACCGACGACACCAAGGTGATGCGCCGGCTGGTCGGCATGCTGGCCCGGCGCGGCTACAGCCAGAACCTGGCGGTCGCCGTGGTCAGTGAAGGCCTGGCGGCAGAACGCGAGCGCCGCCGGGTCTAGCCGCCCCGGACGTTCAGCGCGCTGTGTAGCGCACCGCGCACGGATCGGCCGCACGCGCCACGCCGCCGATCTGGGCGGGCACCGGACGTGGGTAATCGTTCCACTCGGGCCTCAGGTCGTAGCGACCCGCGAGGCGGGTCATCGCCATCGCCATCGCGGCCAACGAAAAGGGCTGCGCCGGACAGGAATGCCTGCCGTGCCCGAAGGCGGTGACCAGCATCGGTGAGGCCAAGGCATGTGCATCGACAAGCCGGTACCGGTGCCACCGACTGGGATCCCATTCCGCCAGGCCGGCGGCCGCGGAGGTGTTCAGTAGCGGCAGGAGCGTCGCGATGATCCAGCCCTTCGGGACATCAACCACACCTGAGCCGGTGTCGAATGCGACCGGTTCCAGCACGGCGCGCGCCATGATGGAACGCTGCGCCAACCGGGTGCTTTCGAGGGCGCAGCTGGCCGCGAGATCGCGATCGCCGCCCGCGACCAGAAGCAGGTGGTCGGGATGAAGGATGAGGTCGACGAGTGCCCACCCGAGGGCTGCCATCAGGTTCGACATCGAGGCGATGTGGATGAGCGCTACGTCCATCGCAATACCGCGATTGCGGACCTCTGGTGGTTCAGAGGACCAGGCATCGACGATTCGGCTGAACAAGCCCGCGCGGGCCGCGGTTGTCGAACCATAGTGTCGCAGAGATGCTTCCACCACCTCGGAAACCTCTTCCAGGGCAGCCCGCTCGGCCCGCATCCCCGAGGCGGCTACGGCCGCCATCGCATCGGGGTGAACAAAGGCGTCAGAACCGTCGAGCACATCGAATGCGCGAACCAGCCGCTCGAACGCCTCGCCATCGGCGCAGCCAGGCCCCGCCCAGGACGCCAAACCCATGCGATGGCCGAGCCGTCGGGTCAGTGCGAACAGATCGACGGTGCCGCTCTCGCCGAGTTCGGCTTCCGTCGCGTCGAGAGCACGGTCGAGGTTCGCAAGGTATGACGTGACGTCGTCACGGCGAAACAGTGAACTCGGCAGGAGTCGTCTACCGACGAAAACCTCGTCGGGCAGCTTTCGCCTCAGCATGAGGAAGTCCGCGACACCCTTGCTCGCCGCTTCCTCGGCCAGCGCATAGAACGATTCGACGCCGGTCGGCGAGAAGGTGAAGAGGTAGTGCGCACTCCCGCTGCGGAGGACGAACGTGTCGCCACATCGTTCGCGTGCCGCCGCGATCGCCCCCACCGCGTCGTCGACCGCGACATCCCATGGCAGCCCGACGCCGTCGGCGACCGGTAGGACGTCGAGCGGATTCGGCACTACGAGCCGTCGCTAGTGGCCACGACGCTGACGATACCGTTCGGGCGCTCCGTCTAGGCTGCACGCATGCGAATCTCGGTCAAGCTGGCGCCCACGTTCACCTATCCCGAACTCGAACAGTTCTGGCGGGCCGCCGACGACCTCGGGTTCGAGGCGGTGTGGAACTACGACCACTTCTACGGCCTGGTCGAGAACAGCAAGCCCACCCACGAAGGCTGGACCACGCTGGCGGCGATGGCCGCGGTGACCCGACAGGCGCGGGTGGGCTGCATGGTGACCGGGGTGACCTATCGCAATCCGGCCATCCTGGCCAAGATGGCCGTCACCGTCGACCACATCAGCGGCGGGCGGCTGGACTTCGGTATCGGCGCGGGCTGGCACGAGGCCGAACACCGCGGGTACGGCATCGAATTCCCCAGCCCGGGAACACGAGTCGCGATGCTCGACGAAGCCCTGACCGTGATCCGCCGGCTGTGGACCGAGGAGTCGGTGACCTTCGACGGTCGCTTCTACACCCTGGCCGACGCCATCTGTGAGCCCAAACCGATCCAGCGTCCGCACCCGCCGATCGTCGTCGGCGGATCCGGCCCGAAGATGCTGCGCGTCATCGCCCGGCACGCCGACGAGTGGAACATGCCCAGCCACCAGGGTCCGCAGGAGTGGGGCGAGGTCAACACCCGCCTCGACGAGGCCTGTGCCGAGGTCGGCCGGGACCCAGGCGATATCGCTCGAGGTGTCCAGCTATTCCTGCACCCTCGTGATCCCGAGCAGGTCGACGGCCAACTCGCACTGCTGCCGCAGTACGAGGAACTCGGCTGCCAGCACGCGGTGCTGTCGTTCTACCAGCCGCCGCCCATCGAACTGCTGGAACGCTGCACGCAGCTCGGCTAGACCTTGCGGACCGCCGGCGGGTGCCAGGTCCCGTTGATCACCGGCGGACGCGGCGCATACAGCCGCATGGTGACGCCGAGGGCGCCCGATGGTGCGGGCAGCCAATTGGATTGGCGCTCCGGACCCGGATTGGTGTGCTGCAGATACAGATCCAGCGAGCCGTCGGCGTTGTACTGCAGTGCGTCGCGGTCACCGATGGCGAAGCGGTCCAGTTCGTTGGCCGTCTGATAGCCCTCGGCGTCATACATCGTCACCGACCAGAAGGCGTCGACGGGCGGAAGCTTGTCGGCGTCGAAGTGGATGACGTAGTTGTTGTCCCCGGTCAGCGGCTGCCCGTCGGCGTCGGTGACCAGCAGCGGGTACACCGCGTCCTCCGGTGGGTTGGCGCCCAACCCGACCAGGGTCACCACGGCCCGGCGCAGGTAGGAGTTGCCGTACACACCCATACCCTCGACCAGGCTCATCCAGCCGTCGACGATATCGCCCAGCGTCGGGGCGGATTCGGAGATGGCCGTCAGCCCGTCCTTCTTGCCCGCCTCGATCTCGTCGATCTCCTCCTGCGAGAACCGTTGTGCATCAAAAGGTTTACCCGCTTCGATACCGAGGTTGGTCAGGCGGGCCAGGATCGAGAAATCGGTCGGGTGCGGTGGGTTGACCGCCAACAGCTCGGCGGCATAGGTCAGGAACTCCACGGCACTCATCGCGTTGACCTTGCGCAGCGGCTCGGTCGTCACGTCGTAACCCTCGTCCTTGACGAACGGCGCCGACGGCGGCACCAACGGGCTCAGCCGGTAGCCGTCCTGGACGGCATTCACCGCGGCGTAGTCGGCCGGTCCGTTGGTCTGGGTGCGCCCGATGATCCACACATACGGAGTGGGGGCGTTGATCACCGGAACACCCTGGGGCAGCGGGCCCACCTTGCCCGGCCCCACGATGACGTACTTCTGTGGTCCGGTGCCCGAGGTGCGCTTGCCGGGATTGGCGAACACATCGGTCCACATGTCGATCATCGGCAGCATGAAGTAGCGGTCATCGGTGTCGGGCACCTCGAGCAGCACCGGGCCGTGCGTCAGGTCCAGCCAGGCCGACGAGTACAGGGTGTCGAAGTTGGGTCGCACCACCGCGCGGAAGTCCGCCCCCGGGTACTGCCGAATGTGGTTGAACTGATTGGGCGGCCCGGCTCCGAGCCCGTCGCGGTTGATCGTCTGCAGCCGGGTGACGTCCATCGTCACCAGCGGATAGAAGTAGACGAAGGCCTCGTGGCTCAACGTGCGCAGATCAGCGGACAGCGTTGTCATGCGTCACCTTTCGTGGAAAGTCGGCGCAAGTGTAGCGGCGCTGACACCACGAATCGCCGATCCACGACGCCCGTCAGAGTTTTCTAATCTCCGGGTTCCAACTCGCCTTGCGCATGCAGGGGTGCGGGTCCGCGTTTGGACCGGCGTAGCCGCCGTTCCAGTCGGGTCGCGGCCGATGACAGGGCGAAGTTCGCACTGATCATCAGGATCGCGATGACGATCAGCGCCGGCACGTAGTTGCCATACGACGAGCCGACCACCGTGCCCTGGCGCACCATCTCGACGAACGTGATCTGGTAGCCGATCGCAGTGTCCTTGAGTACCACCACCAGCTGGGACACCAGCACCGGCAGCATCGAGGTGATCGCCTGCGGCAACAGGATCGACCGCATCGTCTGGCCCCAGGTCAGGCCAAGCGCCGAGGCCGCCTCACCCTGCCCGCGGGGCAGCGAGGCCACCCCGGTGCGCACGATCTCGGCGATCACCGCACCGTTGTAGAGCGTCAACCCCGTCACCACACCGGCCAGCGCCAGATGCTTGGACGGGAAGGTGTCGTAGAGCGCGTAGAGGAAGTAGGCGAAGATCATCATGATCAGCACCGGGACGGCCCGGAAGAACTCCACGATGATCGCGCACGGCCAGCGCACGATGCCCGAGGGTGACAGCCGCCCGACACCGAGCAGGAATCCGAGGATCACCGCCAGCACGATCGACAGGCCCGCCGCAGTCAGGGTGCCCTCGATACCGGGCAGCACATAGGTTTTCCAGAGGTTGGCCGTCAGGAACGGCTCCCACTTGGCCGCCGTGAGCTGACCCTTGCCGGCGAGCTTGGCGATCACCGCCCACGCCACCAGTGCGACGACCAGGATCGAGACGACCGAGATCACCCGGTTGCGCACCCGGGCGCGGGGTCCCGGTGCGTCGAAAAGAACCGACGCCGTACTCATCTGGACCCCCGGCTCATCACGCCTCTGTTCTTCGCGCGAGCGCTCATCACGCCTCTGTTCTTCGCGCGAGCGCTCATCACCGCGCCACCGCCAGTCGCTTGCCGAGCCAGCCGAACAGCAGGCCCGTCGGCAACGTCAGGGTGACGAAGCCCAGCGCGAAGATCGTGCCGACCGTGAGCAACGCCGCGGTGTTCTCGATCATCTCCTTCATCAGCAACGCCGCCTCGGCCACCCCGATCGCCGAGGCGATGGTGGTGTTCTTGGTCAGCGCGATCAGCACCGAACCCAGCGGGATCAACACCGACCGAAAAGCCTGCGGCAGCAGGATCATCCGCAGGTTCTGCCCGAAGGTGAACCCCAGCGAGCGGGCCGCCTCGGCCTGCCCCAGAGGCACGGTGTTGACCCCGGATCGCACCGTCTCGCAGACGAACGACGCGGTGTAGACCGTCAAGCCAAGTACTGCGAGCCGGAAGTTGCTGTCCTCGATGGACGTTGGCGATTTCGGGTCCACCAGCGTGATGCCCAGGGTCTGCGCCAGGCCGAACGAGCAGAACAGGATGATCAACGTCAGCGGGGTATTGCGCACCACATTGACGTAGGCCGTGCCCAGCCAGTTGAGCATCGGCACCGGCGCCAGCCGCATCGCGGCCAGCACCGTGCCGAGGATCAGCGCTCCGACCGCGGAGAACACCGTGAGCTGCACCGTGGTCCAGAACGCCTCGAAGATCTGGCCGCGGTACTCGCTGAAGACCTCCACGTGCCCCGCGTCTCAGCAGGAAGCGGGTACGGGCGGTGCCGGGGTGGCGATGCCGGCCGGGCCGAGGTTCTTCTCGAACGCCGCCTTCCAGGCGCCGTCGGCCTCCATCTTCTTGAGCGCATCGGTGATCTTGGTGCACAACTCGGTGTCACCCTTCTTCAGACCGATGCCGTAGTTCTCCTCGGAGAACGGCTTGCCCACGATCTTGAACACGCCCGGCGACTGGGCGGCGTACCCGGCGAGGATGACCTCGTCGGTGGTGACCGCGTCGATCGCGCCGTTCTTCAGAGCCTCCACGCAGGCCGAGTAGGTGTCGTACTGCTGCAGCTGAACACCCGGGTACTTGTCCTTGATGCGCTGCGCGGGCGTCGAACCGCTGACCGAGCACAGCTTCTTGTTGTTCTGCAGCGACTCCGCGCCGGTGATGTCGGTGTTGTCGGCCTTGACCAGCAGGCTCTGACCCGTCACGAGGTAGGGGCCGGCGAAGCTGACCTTCTCCTTGCGGGCATCGGTGATCGAGTAGGTCGCCACGATGTACTTGACCTGACCGTTCTGGATCAGCGTCTCACGCTGCCCGGACGGTGATTCCTTCCACTCGATCTTGTCCTCGGGGTAGCCGAGTTCCTTGGCGACGTACTTGGCCACGTCGACGTCGAAGCCGCTCATGGTGCCGTCGGGGTTCTTCAGACCCAGGCCGGGCTGATCGAACTTGGTGCCGATGACGATCGTGTCGCCACCGCCGCCCCCGCCGCCACCGCACGCGGTTGCGGCGGGCCGCCGTGCTGGCCGTCGCACTCCCGTTCGCCGCCACCGCACGCGGTTGCGGCGAACGGGAGTGCGACGGCCAGCACGGCGGCGCCGAGGAGGCGCCATGAAGTGGACGGCATATCGGGTGTTCCTTTCGCCCTAGTGGTTGAGGATCTTGCCGAGAAAATCTTTGGCCCGTTCCGAGCGCGGGTTGTCGAAGAACTCATCCGGTGCGGCGTCCTCGACGATCGCCCCGTCGGCCATGAACACCACCCGGTTCGCGGCCCGCCGGGCGAACCCCATCTCGTGGGTGACCACCACCATCGTCATGCCCTCCGAGGCCAGCGAGGTCATCACGGCCAGCACCTCGTTGACCATCTCGGGGTCCAGGGCGCTGGTGGGCTCGTCGAACAGGATGACTTTCGGGTTCATCGCCAGCGACCGAGCGATGGCCACCCGCTGCTGCTGGCCGCCGGAAAGCTGCGCCGGGTACTTGTCGGCCTGGTTGGCCACCCCGACCCGCTCCAGTAGCGCCAGCGCGTTCTCGCGTGCCTTGTCCTTGCTGACCTTGCGCACCTTCAGCGGTGCCAGCGTGACGTTCTCCAGGATCGTCTTGTGGGCGAACAGGTTGAAGGACTGGAACACCATCCCGACGTCGGAGCGCAGCTGGGCCAGCTTGCGGCCCTCGGCGGGCAGTTCCTCGCCGTCGATGGCGATGCTGCCGCTGTCGATGGTCTCCAGGCGGTTGATGGTGCGGCACAGTGTGGACTTACCCGATCCGGACGGGCCCAGCACCACGATCACCTGGCCGCGGTCGACCTCCAGGTTGATGTCCTTGAGTACGTGCAGGTCGCCGAAATGCTTGTTGACGCCCTTGATCGAGATCATCGGCTTCTCGCCGTCGCGCCCCATGCGTTCAGACCATACCCAGGTAACCCTCAGTTTGCCCGCCGTTGACGGATCCGGCGGATTTCTCGGTGCCCGTGGGTGCTCCGTACGATGAGGTGCGTGACATCGGTGCTGACCCAGGGGCATGACGCGGGCGATCCTGCCCAGTCGTCGGCCGGGCGCACCTACCAGGTCCGCACCTACGGCTGCCAGATGAACGTGCACGACTCCGAGCGGCTGGCCGGTCTGCTGGAAGCCGCCGGTTATCAGCGCGCCCCCGAAGGGGCCGACGCCGATGTGGTGGTGTTCAACACGTGCGCGGTCCGGGAAAACGCGGACAACAAGCTGTACGGCAACATCAGCCACCTGGCGCCGCGCAAGCAGGCCGACCCCGACATGCAGATCGCCGTGGGCGGCTGTCTGGCCCAGAAGGACCGCGAGTCCCTGCTGAAGAAGGCGCCCTGGGTGGACGTGGTCTTCGGCACCCACAACATCGGGTCGCTGCCTGCGCTGCTCGAACGCGCCCGGCACAACCGCGAGGCCCAGGTCGAGATCGCCGAATCGCTGCGGGAATTCCCCTCGACCCTGCCTGCCGCCCGCGAATCCGCCTACGCCGCATGGGTTTCCATCTCGGTGGGCTGCAACAACACCTGTACGTTCTGCATCGTGCCGTCGTTGCGTGGCAAGGAGGTGGACCGCAGGCCCGCCGACATCCTGGCCGAGGTGCGCTCACTGGTGGATCAGGGCGTGCTCGAGGTGACTCTGCTCGGCCAGAACGTCAATGCCTACGGGGTGTCCTTCGCAGACGCGGACACCCCGCGTGACCGGGGCGCCTTTGCCGCCCTGCTGCGCAGCTGCGGTGACATCGAGGGCCTCGAACGCGTTCGCTTCACCTCGCCGCATCCGGCGGAGTTCACCGACGACGTCATCGAGGCCATGGCGCAGACGCCGAATGTCTGCCCGGCCCTGCACATGCCGTTGCAGTCCGGCTCGGACCGGGTGCTGCGCGCCATGCGCCGCTCCTACCGTGCCGAGAAGTATCTCGGGATCATCGACCGGGTGCGCGCGGCCATGCCGCACGCCGCGATCACCACCGACATCATCGTCGGCTTCCCCGGGGAGACCGAGGAGGACTTCGCGGCCACCCTCGACGTGGTGCGTGCGGCCCGGTTCTCGGCGGCGTTCACCTTCCAGTACTCCAAGCGTCCCGGCACCCCGGCTGCCGAACTCGACGGCCAGCTTCCCAAAGAGGTTGTGCAAGAACGGTATCTGCGTCTGCTCGAGCTGCAGGAGCAAATCTCCTGGGAGGAGAACACCGCACAGATCGGCACCCAGGTGGAGATCCTGGTCGCCACCGGCGAGGGCCGTAAGGATGCCGCCACCGCGCGGATGAGCGGACGGGCCCGCGACGGCCGGCTGGTGCACTTCAGCCCGGGGGAGACCGAGGTGCGTCCCGGCGACGTCCTGACGACCACGGTGACCGGCGCCGCGCCGCACCACCTGATCGCCGACGCGCCGGTGCTCAGCTACCGGCGCACCCGCGCGGGCGACGCCCACGCCGCGGGACAGCGCCCGCGTACCACCGGACTGGGCCTGCCGACGGTGGGTAAGCCCGTCACGGTCGAACCGACGGGATGTGGCCAATGAGTGACTTCGAGTCCTACCGCGCCGAGATCGAGGCGGCCGAACGCAAGGTGGCCGGTGAGATCCAGCCCGGTGCGCGCGCCATGGTGGTGGCGATCCTGGTCTTCGTGCTGCTGGTGTCGCTGATCCTGCCGCACACCGGCGGTGCCCGCGGCGTCGATGTCCTCATCGGCAACGACAAGGCGATCAGCGTGGGAATCGCGCTGCCGTCGCGGATTTTCAGTTGGCTGGCACTGGTTTTCGGTGTCGGCTTCTCGATGCTGGCGTTGCTGACCCGACGCTGGGTGCTGGCCTGGCTGGCCCTGATCGGCTGCGGGCTGGCCAGCGCGCTCGGGATGCTTGCGGTGTGGTCGCGCCAGACCGCGGTGGGCGGTCACCCGGGTCCGGGTATCGGTCTGATCCTGGGCTGGATCACGGTGATCCTGTTGACCTTCCACTGGGCTCGCGTGGTGTGGACGCGTACCGCCCTGCAGTTGGCGGTCGAGGAACAGCGGCGCCAGGAGGCCTCTGAACGTCAATCCCGCACGCTGCTCGACGAGGTCGACCGGCGCGAACGCGGTGACCAGACGCCCCCGCCCGCCGAGGGCTCCACCTAGATCGCCCAAACCGACGTGTGGCAGTAGGAACTACTCCAACGCAGGTCGGAGCCCAATTTGGCCTAGCTGGGCATGGGGTTGTGCCATCTGCATGCCTTTCGGCCCGTCTTCGTCAATCGGGTTTGTCGGTCGCAACTGAGACAATTGACGGATGGGCAAACGGCACCGGCCAGCCATACAGAGCACGTTCACGTGTGCGTTCTGCGGCAGGCAACCTCCCGAGGTCAAGAGATCAGACGAGCACGTCCTCAAGAACTCGCTGAAGTACCTCACAACTCCGGGAAGTGGGATGCGGAGCATGTCCAGCTACCGAGACCCCGCGACCGGCCAGACCCGCATCGAATATTGGGAAAATGGCGACAAGAACGGCTATCAGGCCACCGTCGAGATCTGTATAACGTGCAACACGAAGATCTTGAACAACAAGATCGAGAAGCCGTTTGAGGCGGTATTCAAGGAGATGAGGGAGGGGCGCGCGGTAACCCTCAACGCAGATTCGGTCAAGCACATGGCGACGTGGGCGGCCAAGACGGCTATGACGAAGGAGCTACTCGACAAGGAAGGACGCCGAGGCGATCTGTCGATCCCCGAATGGCAGTACCGCTGGCTTCACGACCATGTCAGCCCGCCAAACGCAATGCTCATGTTTTTCGGGAAGGTCGAGAACACCCCAAACGGATACCACCATCATCACCGGTTTCGTTTAAGCCTCGACGTACCCGAAAGTGCAGGCCATGTCACGACGTTCGTCGTAGGGCAATTCTGGGTCGTCGTCGTTGGTTTCGCGCACGAGGACATGTTTGACGCTTTCAAGGACGGCTTCGACGAGTTCTACAGCCAGAGCCACTTGCGCTCGCTGACACGGTTTTGGCCACCCGACACCGACGAGGTGGGATTTCAGAATCCGCCTGCCCCCCAAGTGTTTCCGCCCGGTCCAGAGGCAACCTTTACATTGTGCGAGGCAGTGAGGAATGGGCCGAAGAAAATGTCGGCGACGGTGGACGGCGTCAAAATCAATGTGCAATCCAGCCCCCAGGCGCTTCCTTCAGAGGGACCAATAAATGTCACCATCAATGGACAGAGGAAAAATGTCCAACTCGTGAAGGGCAGACCCCCGGGCAGTCTGGGGCAAGGGCACCCTGACGACATGATGATGTTCATCCAGGATTGATGAACGACACCGTCCGGCTAGGACCACGGCCAGATTCAATGGGTGATTCCGAAATGAGCGCGGCGTGCGCTTCTCCAGCCCAGGGTGGTCAGACCGCCTACGTCATTGACGTGTGACAGACGGTCTCTGGCGGCGGCCTTGAAGGCCGTGGATCCCCGCAGGGTGTTGCCGTCCTTCCCGGCTTGGTGGATCCTCGGGCACAGCCCCGCCCGCTGGGGTGCTGGCCAGCAGCGCCCCAACGCATCGACGACGCCGCCGCGGTCCGTGAGGGAGTTCCCGCCAGCGCTGAGCATGGGAGCGTGCCAGGTGTCCAGCTCGACGAAGTCGCAGCCGATCCAGCTGCTGCGCGCGGCGCCGTTGGCCAGCTCCAGGGGTCGGGTGAGGCTAACCGGGAAAGGGTGGAACAGCGAAGCCAGCCATGATCTGACGCTTTCCTGTGCCATCTGAGTGTCAGGTTGTCTGTCTCAGAAAGTCACTGTCTGACAGCGTCTGTCGTAGTCGAAAACGGGTATCAGGACTGCTCAGAAGCACTGTTCCGCACCTAAAGGACAGCGGCTATCTCACCAGATGGCCCAAACCGACGTGTGGGCGCGAAAGTACGAGAGCAGCGCGCCATAACGTCGATCTCGGCGCGCAGAGATCAGCGCTTCTTGCCCAGTGCCTCGACGGCGGCGTCGGCCCACTGCCGCCACTGCTCGGCACTGGCCCTGGCCTCGGCAGCCTCCTTGGTGCGCCCCGCCGCCTCGGCCTTTTCGGCCTGCTTCTCGAACTGTTCGACGCGGGCGCGGAACTGCTCGGCGCGGGCCTGGGCCTGCGGGTCGACCCGGCCCGCATCGGCGGCGTCGCGGACCTTCTTCTCCACCGCGCGCAGCCGTCGCTCCAGATCGGCCTGCCGCTCGCGGGGCACCTTGCCAATGGCGTCCCATTTGTCGGTGATCGTGCGCAGCGCCGCCCGGGCGGCGTCCGGGTTGGACGTGTCGATCTTCTCGGCCTCGGCCAGCAGCGCCTCCTTGGCGGTGGCGTTGGCCGCGAACTCGGCATCCCGCTCGGAGTTGATCGCGTTGCGGGCGGCGAAGAAGGTGTCCTGCGCGGACTTGAACCGGTGCCACAGCGAGTCGTCGACGTCCTTGGCCGCGCGGCCTGCCGCCTTCCACTGCGTCAACAGGTCGCGGAAGGCCGCCGAGGTGGCGGCCCAGTCCGTGGAGCCCGACAGCTCCTCGGCCCGCTCGCACAGCTTCTCCTTGGCCTGCTTCGCGCCGGCGCGTTCCCGGTCGAGTTCGGCGAAGTGCGAACCGCGGCGACGGTTGAACGTCTCGCGCGCCGCCGAGTAGCGCTTCCACAGCGCGTCGTCGGTCTTGCGATCCAGACCGGTGATGGTGCGCCACTCGTCGAGGATGGCGCGCAGCCGGTCACCTGCCGACTTCCACTGCGTGGAGTTGGTGGCCAACTCTTCGGCCTCGGCGGCCAGCGCCTCCTTGCGAGCGGTCTGCGCGGCGCGGTGCTCGTCGCGTCGCGCCCGATCCGCCGCCGCGGTCTCCTCGGCGTGGTCGCGGATCGCGGCCAGCCGGTCGGCCAGCGCGTCGACATCGCCGAGAACACTTGCGGTGGGCAGGGTTTCGGCCAGTGCCGCGGCGGCCGCCTTGATCTTGCGGGCATCGCCGGTGCCGGAGGCCAGCCGGGTTTCCATCAGAGTGACCTCGGTGGCCAGGTCCTCGAAGCGCCGGCCGAAGTGGGCATAGGCGGCCTCGGGGTCACCGGCCTGCCACGACCCGATGGTGCGCTCACCGGCGGAGGTGATCAGCCAGACCGTGCCGTCGTCGTCGACCCGGCCGAAGCGGTGCGGGTCACTGGACGGGGGAACGACCACCGGCGCGGCCGGGGGATGCGGCCGCGGGACCGGTCGGGCGGGACCCGGTCGGGGAGTCGGCTTGGGCGATTCGCCGCCATGGGGTTCGTCGATCGTCATGAACTCGCCTCACCTACCCTCCGCGCGGTAGTTCCCGCGCACCTGCCGCGCGACGCGGCGCCAATGCTGTCAAAGGTCGGCCACACTGAGGTCAGCCTTCCTCGAACGTATTGAACCAGTTCGGCCCCGCCAATGCCCCCGGGTTCGGCGGTCCCGCTTGCACACCGCACCGGCAGGCGGGCAATCTGACCACTCCAGGCGCGGGAGGGAGACCATGGACAAGGCGGATATCGCCACCGTTCTCGCCCTGTGCGCGGCGTTGTGCGTCGCGATCGGCGACGTCATTCAGCAGCGCTCGGCACAGACCGTCACCGACGAGCCCGTCGGGCATGTCGCGCTGTTCCTGCACCTGCTCAAGGACTGGAAGTGGTGGCTGGGCAGCCTGGTCGCCGCCGGCGGTTTCGGGTTCCAGGCCGCCGCCCTGGCGTTCGGGTCGGTGCTGCTGGTCCAGGCGTTGATGGTCACCTCACTGCTGTTCGCCCTGCCGATCAGTGCCCGGTATGCCGGTCGCAGTGTGACCCGCTGGCAGTGGATCTGGGCGGTACTGCTGGCTGGGGCCGTCGCCGTGATCGTCACCGTCGGTAACCCGACCGAAGGTCACTCGCGCGCCGGCTGGGAGCTGTGGGCCTGGGTGATCGCCACCCTGGGCCCGGCGTTGGCGCTGTGCCTGCTGGGCTCGCGGGTGCTGGCCGGAAGGCCGGCCGCCGCAGCCCTGCTGGGGGTGGTGTCCGGCTCATTGTGGGGACTGTTCGCCGTGTTGACCAAAGCGGTGGTGCACCGGGTGGACGACGGGATCTGGGCGCTGCTGAAAACCCCGGAGTTGTATCCGTGGGCGCTTGTCGCGGTCGCCGCCACCGCATTGGAACAGTCGGCCTTCCGGGCCGGCTCACTGGCGGCGTCCCTGCCTGCGGTGACGGTCAGCGAGCCGATGGTCGGGTCGGTGCTGGGCATCTTCGTGCTCGGCGAGACCCTGCGCCCGGATGATGCGGGCTGGTTCGTGCTGATCGTGGCCGTCGCGGTGATGATCGCGGCGACCGTCGCACTGGCCCGCGGCGAGGTGAGTTCCGGCCAGCCAGCGCCGGCGCCCGCCTGACCGACGGCGCGCTAGCGTGTGTGGCGTGTTGACGGCCATCGCACTGACCCCCTCGGCCCCGGTTCTGGTGCCTGAACTCGCCGGTACGGCAGCCGCCGAAGTGGCCGAGTTCCGGGACGCGGCGCTGGCGGCGGCCGCCGACTTGCCCGCGCAGTGGGTGGTGCTCGGCGTCGGCCCGGCCACCGAGGTGATCGGGCCGCAGACCGCCGGGACCTTCGCCGGTTACGGGGTCGACGTTCCCGTCGCGCTGTCACCGCAAGCTCCGGCTGCGGTGAGCGCTCTGCCGTTGTGCGCCCTGTTCGCCGGCTGGTTGCGCGGTCAGGCCAACCCCGCCGCCCGCGCCGAGGTGCGGGTCTACGCCGCCGATCTGGATGCGCAGGCCGCGCTGGCCGCCGGCCGGGCGCTGCGCGCCGAGCTGAACGCCCGCGACGCGGCGGTCGGTGTGCTGGTGGTTGCCGACGGTGCCAACACCCTGACCCCGCCCGCGCCGGGCGGTTATGACCCCGACGCCGAACCGGTGCAGGCCGCCCTCGATGACGCGCTGGCCGCCGGTGACACCGCCGCACTGGCCGAGGCGCCGGCCGGGATCGTCGGCCGGGCGGCCTACCAGGTGCTGGCCGGGCTGGCCGGGGCGGGCCCGCGCTCGGCGAGGGAACTGGTGCGCGGCGCGCCGTACGGGGTGGGCTACTTCGTCGGTTTCTGGGTGCCGTGACACCCACCGGCGGGCAGGAGCGAAGCGACCCGGGGGACAGGCACGGCGGGCAGGAGCGAAGCGACCCGGGGGAAAGGCACGGCATTCGCCCCATCGCGGTGATCGGCCCTACCGGCACCGGCAAGTCGGCGCTGGCCCTCGACGTCGCCGAGCGGCTCGGCGGGGAGATCGTGAACGCCGACGCCATGCAGCAGTACCGGGGGATGGACATCGGCACCGCGAAGCTTCCGGTCGAGGAGCGGCGCGGTATTGCGCACCACCAGCTCGACGTCCTCGACATCATCGAAACCGCGACCGTCGCGCGCTACCAGCAGGCCGCTGTCGCCGACGTCGAGGCGATCATGGGCCGCGGGCACGTGCCGGTGATCGTCGGCGGCTCGATGATGTACATCCAGTCGCTGCTCGATGACTGGGCTTTCCCGGCCACCGATCCGCAGGTGCGGGCCCGCTGGGAAGCGCGGCTGGCGGAGGTGGGGGTGTCGGCGCTGCACGCCGAACTCGCCACCCGTGACCCGGCTGCCGCCTCGGCGATCCTGGCCACCGACGGCCGTCGCATCGTGCGGGCACTGGAAGTGGTCGAGCTGACCGGCCAGCCGTTCGCCGCCTCGGCGCCACGGATCGGCGCACCCCGCTGGGACGCCTTGATCGTCGGATTAGATTGGGACACAGCGGTTCTCGACGAGCGGCTGGCGGCGCGCACCGACACCATGTTCGACGACGGACTGGTCGACGAAGTGCGTACGCTGCTGAACTGCGGGCTGCGCGATGGGGTGACCGCGGCCCGGGCGCTGGGCTACGCGCAGGTGATTGACGCGCTGGACGCCGGTGGAACTGCCGAGAATCTCGCCGAAGCCCATGAGCTGACGTTCATCGGAACCCGGCGCTATGTGCGCCGGCAACGGTCCTGGTTTCGCCGCGACCACCGGATCCACTGGCTGGACGGGGCGGCCGCCGGGCTTGCCGACGAGGTGATCGCACGGTGGCGCGACGTATCCTGATCAGGTGATCTTCAGCAAGGGGCACGGCACGCAGAACGATTTCGTGCTGCTGCCGGACCTGGATGCATGCCTGGACCTGGCACCGGCCGCGGTCGCCGCGCTCTGCGACCGGCGCCGCGGGTTGGGCGCCGACGGGGTGCTGCGGGTCACCACCGCCGGGGCCGTGGTGGCCGCCGGGGTTCTCGAGCGGCTGCCCGAGGGCGTCGCGCCGGGTGACTGGTACATGGACTACCGCAACGCCGACGGCTCATTCGCCCAGATGTGCGGCAACGGGGTGCGGGTGTTCGCCCACTACCTGCGGGCCAGCGGCCTGGAGCAGCGCGACGAGTTCGTGGTCGGCTCGCTGGCCGGCCCGCGCCCGGTGATCGTGCACCGCGCCGACGCCGTCGACGCCGAGGTCACCGTCGAGATGGGCAAGATCAACCGGCTCGGGATCGGCACCGCCACCGTGGGCGGCCGGACCTTCAGCGGTGTCGGGATCGACGTGGGCAACCCGCACCTGGCCTGCCTGGACCCGACGCTCAGCCAAGCCGACCTGGCCGCCCTCGACGTCGCCGCCCCGGTGCAGTTCGACCACACCCAGTTCCCCGAGGGCGTGAACGTCGAAGTCCTGACGTCACCGGTCGACGGTGCGGTGTCCATGCGCGTGCACGAACGCGGTGTGGGGGAGACCCGTTCCTGCGGCACCGGCACCGTTGCCGCCGCAGTGGCTGCCCTGGATCACCTCGGTACGCCGACCGGCGAGCTGCGGGTGCGGATTCCGGGCGGGGAGGTCAGCGTTGAGGTCACCGACACCACCAGCTTCCTGCGGGGACCGTCGGTGCTGGTGGCCCAGGGTGAGCTGGCCGACGCATGGTGGGCGGCCCAGCACTGAGCGCGCGCCGGGGCACGTTATTGAGGTGCGCGACGTTGTCTGTGCGTGACACCATCGGTACCAGTTATGACCACACCTGATCCTTCCGCCGACCCGAGCCTCGGCGAACTCGCACTCGAAGACCGTGCCGCGCTGCGGCGCGTCGCCGGGCTGTCCACCGAACTCGCCGACGTCTCCGAGGTCGAATACCGCCAGTTGCGCCTGGAACGCGTGGTGCTGGTCGGCGTGTGGACCGAGGGCAGTGCCGCCGACGCCGACGCCAGCCTCGCCGAGCTTGCCGCGCTGGCCGAAACGGCCGGATCCGAAGTCCTCGAAGGTCTCATCCAGCGCCGCGACAAGCCGGACCCGTCCACCTATATCGGTTCGGGCAAGGCCCAGGAGCTTCGCCAGACCGTCATCGCCACCGGCGCCGACACCGTGATCTGCGACGGTGAACTGAGCCCGGCGCAGCTCAACGCGCTGGAGAAGGTCGTCAAGGTCAAGGTCATCGACCGCACCGCTCTGATCCTGGACATCTTCGCCCAGCACGCCAGCAGCCGGGAGGGCAAGGCGCAGGTCGAGCTGGCCCAGATGCAGTACATGCTGCCCAGGCTGCGTGGCTGGGGTGAGTCGATGTCACGGCAGGCTGGCGGGCGTGCCGGTGGCGCCGGCGGCGGCGTGGGCACCCGCGGTCCGGGTGAGACCAAGATCGAGACCGACCGCCGCCGCATCCGCGAGCGGATGTCCAAGCTGCGCCGCGAGATCAAGGAGATGAAGCAGGTCCGCGACACCCAGCGCAGCCGCCGGCTCCACAGCGACGTGCCCTCGATCGCGATCATCGGCTACACCAACGCCGGCAAGTCGAGCCTGCTCAACGCCCTGACCGGCGCCGGGGTGCTGGTGCAGAACGCGCTGTTCGCCACCCTCGAACCCACCACGCGCCGAGGCGAATTCGACGACGGCAGGCAGTTCGTGCTCACCGACACGGTCGGCTTCGTACGGCACCTACCCACCCAGCTGGTCGAGGCGTTCCGCTCGACGCTGGAGGAAGTCGTCGACGCCGACCTGCTGGTGCACGTCGTGGACGGTTCCGACAGCAACCCGATGGCCCAGATCGAGGCGGTGCGCCAGGTCATCCGCGAGGTGCAGAACGATCACCACTCGGCACCCGCGCCAGAACTGTTGGTGGTCAACAAGATCGATGCCGCGGCCGATCTGACGCTGGCCCAGTTGCGCCGTGCCCTGCCGGGTGCGGTGTTCGTCTCCGCGCACACCGGCGAGGGTTTGGAGCGGCTGCGCACCCGGCTCGGTGAGCTGGTCGAACCGCGCGAGGTATCCGTCGACGTGACGATCCCGTACAACCGCGGTGATCTGGTGGCCCGGTTGCACAATGACGGTCACGTCGATGCCACCGAGCACACCGAAGCCGGAACCCGGCTGAAGGCCCGGGTGCCCGCGGCACTGGCCGCGGGCCTGCGCCAGTACGCGACCTAGGCC
Source organism: Mycobacterium sp. M26 (assembly GCF_001494595.1). Lineage (GTDB taxonomy): Bacteria > Actinomycetota > Actinomycetes > Mycobacteriales > Mycobacteriaceae > Mycobacterium. The sequence continues at coordinate 2,925,863 of NZ_LN929908.1, read as the reverse complement.
GCTGCGGCTCCGGTGCCGCCACGGCCCGAGGCGGCGGTGGTGCCGGACGATTCGCTGCCCGGGGTCTTGTCGACCGGCTTGGGTGCCAGGCTGCCGACCGCGTCCTTGATGTCGGACACCACATCCGACAGCGGTGACGTGGTGGTCGGATGTGATTGCGGCCGAGCAGGTTTGGCGGCTGTCGCCACGGAACTGCGGATCTGGGAGGCCTTGGGCACGGTCGGTTCCGTCGGTCCGGTCCCCTCGGTGACCGACTTCTTCTGGCCGTCAGAGGTGGTGGTGGCGGCGGCCAGGGTGGCGGCCGGCGAGGACGGCACCAAGGGTGCACTCGGCGACGGGGTCGAGACACCCAGGTCGCCCAGCGCGTCATGGATGCCCTGACCCACCGCGGTGACCAGGTCTACGGTCAGCGTGACCGGGTTGATCACCGGGATCAGGCCGAACGGGGAGGGCTGGCCGTAATTGGTGCGGTCGTAGCCGGTTTCGATGAGCACCCGGGTCACCGGGGAGATCAGGGACACCAGGGGTTTGATCAGCGCGGTGGTGCCGGTGGCCGCGCCGAGATCCAGCAGCGGCTGCATGATCGGCAGTGTCTTGGCCGGGATGGTGATGTACAGGGTGTCGTTGTAGGTCTGGCAGTTCTTGGGGCTCTGGCTGCAGTCGATGGCCTGCTCCAGTTCGGGCACCGTGTAGCCATAGGGCGTCGCGGTGACCGGTTCGGTGCCCCGGGGCGACAGGTAGGTCCCGTGGATGTACCAGAAACCGGCGATCGCATTGAGGTCGGCGAGCAGGTTGATCGGGTACTTCGGGAAATCAGCGACCCCGTCGTACTGGAATGCGATGTCGGTGGTGTTCACCGCGGGCAGCACGGTGGTGTCGGTGGGGGTCGGCTGACCGAACGTGGCGTCCAGAATCGGCACGGTGCCGAATGCGGCGAGCCGTTCGAACAGGCCGCCGTTGGGCCGGTTCGGGTTGCCGATCAGGACGAACGAATACCGGTCCGGGATGACGCCGCCGTTGTCTTGTGCGAGTTGGCTTTTGACAATGCTGGACACCGTGGCGCCCTGGGAGTAGCCGAAGATCACGATGTCGTCGGCGGGGTCGACGGCGTCGATCTGGTCGTTGAGGCTCTGGACGCCACTGGCCACCGACACGTTCCACTTGGCTCCGTTGAGTCCGCCCCACCCGGCGAACGGGAACGGCCAGAACTGGGCGATGTAGGGGACCGGTTCGGGGGTGCAGACCACCGCGCACGACGGCGCCTTCGGCGCGATGTAGTAGGCCACCGCGTTCTGCATGTAGTTGGTGCCCTGCGGCGGCACCGCCGGATTCGGTGTGCCGGTGCCCGGGACGATCAGGGCGACGGCGGCGAGGTTGACCGCGGCGGTGATCGTGGCACCCAGGGCGGTGGCCAAAGCCGCCGCGATCGCGATGACCGCGACCACGACACTGCGGGCGGCGGCCTTCAGATATTGACGCATCAGCAAACTCTCTTCGGGATTCTCCGGGCTTGCTGGAATCCTCGCACTCGCGCCGCGGCCACACCAGACAAACGTGAGAAAAAGCTGAGAAAAATGTGTGACGTTGTCGTGATGTCCGACGCGAAGGCCGGGTAGATATATCTGCGGCCGTTCCCTATTCAACCGGTCGACCGAGTCTCGCGGTGACGCTGCGACGCAGTGGGTGCCTCGGTGAATCGCGGCTCGATCAGTGCCCGGCGGTGACTGCCAACGATTGCTGACATCCACCGATGGCGAAGTTCATCTGACGACCGGCGGTTGGTGGGCGCGCACCGGCGGCAGCACCCCGTCGAACTTCTCCACCTCGACCAGCACCGCCGCGCCGGTGCACCCCTGGGCCAGTGCCGAGGTTCCGGTGTCATCGGTCAGCACGTTCGGATTGCCGTGCACACACAGCGAATCCGGGTCGGCGGGGTCCAGCGGGTCATACCAGGCGCCGGTCGACAACTGCACCACCTGCGGGCGCAGACCCTCATCGAGCACCACGCCGGCCAGACAGGCGCCGCGATCGTTGAACACCCGCACCACGTCACCGTCGGCCAGGCCGCGCAGCGCGGCATCACCGGGATGCATCCGAATCGGTTCGCGGCCCTGCACTTTCGAGGACCGGCTGGTGGCCCCACCATCGAGCTGGCTGTGCAGCCTGCTGGCGGGCTGGTTGGCGATCAGATGCAGCGGGAAACGAGCGGCGCGTTGCCCACCGAGCCACTCGGTGGGCTCGTACCACCGTGGATGTCCGCCGCAGTCGGCGTAGCCGAAGCTCTCGATCGTCTCGGAGAAGATCTCGATACGCCCGCTGGGGGTGGCCAGCCGGTGGGTCTGCGGGTCGGCGCGGAAGTCGGCCAGCAGGGTCAGTCCGTCTTCGACCGGTAGCCGCAGCATCCCGTCGGCCCAGAACTGGTGGAAATCCGGCACCGCGACGTCGATTTCGGCCGACCACGTGTCGTACATGTGCACCAACCACTGCCGGGCGGTGCGGCCCTCGGTGAACTGGTCGCCGAAGCCGAGGCGGTCGGCCAGGGCGGCGAACGTGGTGTAGTCGTCACGGGCCTGGGCATAGGGCTCGGTGAGCGCCGGCATGGCCACCAGCAGTGGGTCGTTGCGGGATCCGGAGAAGTCGTCGCGCTCAAAGGCGGTCGTGGAGGGCACCACGATGTCGGCGTGCCGGGCCATCGGCGTCCAGTACGGGTCGTGCACCACCACGGTGTCCACCCGGGCCAGGGCGCGGCGCAGCCGGGGCAGATTCTGGTGATGGTGGAACGGATTTCCACCGGCCCAGTACACGCACTTGATGTCCGGGTAGGTCAGGGTCTGGCCGTTGAAATCGAACGGCTCGCCCGGGTGCAGCAGCATGTCGCTGATCGCAGCGACCGGGATGAAGGTCTGCACCGGGTTGGGGCCCTGAGGCAGCGAGGGCAGCCGGCAGCGCAGCGGTGGCAGCCCCGGCTCGTTCATGGAGCCGTAGCCGTGCCCGAAACCGCCTCCGGGAAGCCCGATTTGGCCGAGCATCGCGGCCAGCGTCAGCCCCATCCAGGGCGCCTGTTCGCCGTGCCGCAGCCGCTGCAGCGACCAGCTGACCGTGACGATGGTGCGCTGTGCGGCCATCCGGCGAGCCAGTGCGGTCAGGTCGCCGGCGTCCAGCCCGCAGATCGGGGCGGCCCACTGCGGTGACTTGGGCACCCCGTCGTCGACGCCCAGCAGGTAACGCTCGAAGCGGTCGTAGCCCGTGCAGTAGGTCTGCAGGAAGGCGTGGTCGGCCAGTCCCTCGGTGGCCAGTACGTGGGCCAGTGCCAGCATGATCGCGACGTCGGTGCCCGGTCTGGCGGGCAGCCACTGGCAGTCGCCCTCGATATCGGAGCGCAGCGGGCTGATCGAGACGATGCGGCCGCCCTTGGCGCGGAACCGATTCAGCGCGTCGCGCGCTGGATGGTCGGTGGTGCCGCCGTGATTGATCCCGGTGTTCTTCAGGTTGATCCCGCCGAAGCACACCAATAGTTCGGTGTGCTCGGCGATGACGCTCCACTGGGTGGAGCGCTTGAACAGGTCGTCGTGGGTACCGACCACCCGGGGCATGATCACGCCGGTGGCGCCCAGGCTGTAGGAGTGCCGCGAGTAGGTGTAGCCGCCGAGCATCTTCAGGAAGCGGTGCACCTGGCTCTGAGCATGGTGAAAGCGGCCCGCGCTGGCCCAGCCGTAGGAACCGCCGTAGATCGCTTCGTTGCCGTAGGTGTCGACGACGCGGCGAAGTTCACCAGCCAGCAGGTCGGTCAGTTCCGCCCAGCTGACCGCGACGAATTCCTCGGCGCCGCGGGCGCTGCTGGGGCCCGGCCCGTCGCGCAACCAGCCGCGCCGCACGGCCGGGCCGGCGATGCGGGACGGGTGGCGCACGGATCCGGGAATGTTGCCCAGCAGGGGAGAAGGGTCGGCATCGCCGGGAAGTGCGGTGACGGAGGTGATCTCGCCGTCGGCGACGTTGGCGCTGAATGCACCCCAGTGTGTGAGGCTCGTGGGTGCTCGGCCCATGGGTGAAAGTGTAAGGGGGTGGGAGGCCTAGGTGCTGGGCCAGTGCCGCAGCAGTGCCTCGGTGACGATGGCTGCGTTGTCCGCGGCGATCTGGCGGTAGACGAAGAACTGCAGGAACGGGATGGCGGGCAGGTTCAGTGGATCGCCGGTGCCGTCGGAGATACCGCGGATGCCGAGAAACGGCACGCCGTAGGCGTCGGCTACCTGCTGCGCGGCGGCGGTCTCCTGGTCGACGGCGTCGACGGCCGGATTGGGGTTGGCCGACAGACCGGTGAGGTTGCTGAGCAGTCCGTGGATCAGGAACGGTCCGATGGCCGGGAGGAAGTTGCCGGTGGACCACGGTGAGTAGTCGGGTGCCGCGCAGGGTTGCGGCCCGAATATCGCACCGCCGAAGGGAATTGCGGGAAAGGCGACGCCACCGTTGCTGTCGTCGCTGGAGCCGTCGCCGCCGACGATGAGAGTGGGCTCACGGCCCAGGTCGACCCGCAGCCCCGACGTCAGTCCGCTGCACGGGCAGGCCGGGTCCCCGATGGTGTCCGAACTCATCAGGTCGGCTGCCAGGGTGCCTGCCGCGCTGAGCAGTCCGGGATCCACCGGGTTCCAGGTGGTTCCGTCATCGGCGGTCCAGCGCGCGGGGACGGTGACCGACCCGATCTGTGCGCCGTCGAAGCTGCCGGCGACCCCGGCGAACACCACTGCGCCGATGGTCGTCCCCGATGATTCGGTGAAATGCTCGAAAGCCGTTGTGGTGGTGCGGGTTGCGTTCACCATGCCGATGCCGGTCATCGCGACCACGACCTGGCGCCCGCCCATCTCGCCGAGGTAGAAGTGCGACCCGTCGACAACGATCGGCGCGGTCGAATCCAGCGTGGTCCGGGCCAGGATCGCGTCGGTCTCGGCGGGGAAGGCGGACAGGATCAGCGTCCGCTGCTGTGCCGAACCCTGGCCGGATCCGCCGGAGCCCACGGCGGGCCGCGCGGTGGACCGGGCCGAGCGGGCCACGGATCAGCGTCCGCTGCTGTGCCGAACCCTGGCCGGATCCGCCGGAGCCCACGGCGGGCCGCGCGGTGGACCGGGCCGAGCGGGCCACGGTGGTGGTGGCCGCGGAGCGGTGGGGTTTGGCCGCGGTGGCGGCGGCCTTGGCGTGCCCGCCGGTGGCATGGTGGGCGGTGGTGCTCGACGCGCTGTCGGCGGTCGCCGTCGCCGGCCAGATCAGCAGGGCGGCGCCCGCCCCGGCAGTCAGCGCGGCGGCCCACAGCCACCCGCGTGCACCGGATCGCACCGTCGTACCCATCTTCACCGTCCCGACTTGTCGCCACCCTAACGGCGGCAGACCGCCGGCGGCCCAACTCGCGGTGAACAGGGACGTCAGCATCGAACCGTGCCGATTCTCGACCAACCACTCGGTTGGTCTATCCTCGTGGGCAAGCACGCGTAGCGATGTCAGCGATTCCTCGGAGGTATATGTCATGAGCACTGCCATCAAGTACGACCGGACGCTGTTCGAGCCGGAGCACGAACTGTTCCGGGAGTCCTACCGGGCCTTCCTCGAGCGCCACGTCGCGCCGTACCACGACCAGTGGGAGAAGGAGAAGATCGTCGACCGCGGCGTCTGGCTGGAAGCGGGCAAGCAGGGCTTCCTGGGGATGGCGGTGCCGGAGGAGTACGGCGGCGGCGGCAACGACGACTTCCGCTACAACACCATCGTCGTCGAGGAGACCGTGGCCGGCCGCTACAGCGGTTTGGGCTTCTCCCTGCACAACGACGTGGTGGCGCCCTACCTGCTGCGGCTGGCCACCGAGGAGCAGAAGCAGCGCTGGCTGCCCAAGTTCTGCACCGGTGAGCTGATCACCGCGATCGCCATGACCGAGCCCGGTACCGGCAGCGACCTGCAGGGCATCAAGACCCGCGCGGTCAAGCAGGGTGACCACTACATCCTCAACGGGTCGAAGACCTTCATCACCAACGGCATCAACTCCGACCTGGTGATCGTGGTCGCCCAGACCGACCCCGACAAGGGTGCTCTGGGCTTCTCGCTGCTGGTCGTCGAGCGCGGTATGGAGGGCTTCGAACGGGGCCGTCACCTCGACAAGATCGGCTTGGACGCCCAGGACACCGCCGAGCTGTCGTTCACCGACGTCAAGGTGCCGGTGGAGAACCTGCTCGGCGAAGAGGGCCAGGGCTTCATCTACCTGATGCAGAACCTGCCGCAGGAACGCATCTCGATCGCGATCATGGCCGCCGCGGCCATCGAGGCCGTGCTCGAGGAGACCATCCAGTACACCAAGGAGCGCAAGGCGTTCGGCAAGCCGATCGGCTCGTTCCAGAACAGCCGCTTCCTGCTCGCCGAGCTGGCCACCGAGGCCACTGCGGTGCGGATCATGACCGACGAGTTCATCCGGCTGCACCTCGATGAGAAGCTGACCGCCGAGCAGGCCGCGATGGCCAAGTGGTACACCACCGAGGCCCAGGTCCGGATCATCGACCGCTGCTTGCAGCTGCACGGCGGCTACGGCTACATGCGCGAGTACAACGTGGCCCGTGCCTACCTGGATGCCCGCGTCCAGACCATCTACGGCGGCACCACCGAGATCATGAAGGAGATCATCGGGCGCAGCCTGGGTGTTTAGCCTGTTCGACGGCACAGCCCGGGCCACTGGCCCGGGCTTCGTGCTGTCCGGGGACCGTCTCCTGCGGTTTTGTCACGACTTTGTGCTGTTTTCGAGTGTTTGTGCGTGCCGTATCTCGGATAAAGCCGCGTGTCGTGATCTGCTGACGCAGAGTTGACGCGGACTATAACTAGAGGCATCTTGACCGGAACGGCGGGGAGTTACATGACCTGGCTTGGAAGTCGTCTCACCAGAGGCGTCGGGCGGCTCGCGCTCGGCGTGTTCGCGACGGCTGCGGCGGCGGTGCTGGTAGCCCCTGTGGCGGTGGCCTCACCGGAAAGCGATGCGGCCAATGCGGCCATCGATCAGGCGTGGCAGGCCGCCGGCGGCGACGGTTCCCCGGTCGGCACCAAGGACGGCGACGTCTACCCGGTCGGCGACGGATTCGCCCAGAACTTCAGCGGCGGCAAGATCTTCTTCACCCCGGCCACCGGCGCTCACCTGCTGTTCGGCGCGATCCTCGACAAGTACCAGGCGCTCGGCGGTCCCGCCGACGGCGACCTCGGCTTCCCGACCATCGACGAGGTGGCCGGCCTGCTGGGGCCGGACAGCCGGGTCAGCACCTTCAGTGCCAGCGACAAGCCCGCCATCTTCTGGACCGCCGATACTGGCGCGTGGGTGGTGCGCGGCGCCATCAACGCCGCCTGGGACAAGCTGGGCGGTTCCGGCGGCACGCTCGGCGCGCCGACCGGGGACGAGAGCTACGACGGCGACGTCGTCAGCCAGAAGTTCACCGGCGGCACGGTGTCCTACAACAACGCCACCAAGGTCTTCACCACCGATCCGCCGGACCTGGCCGCCAATCTGGCCGGTGTCGAGGTTCCTTCCGATCCCGCGACCCTGATCAACCAGGCGTGGCGTGCGGCCGGCGGTCTGACCGGCGTGCTCGGCGCCCGCCAGGGTGCGCAGTACACCGTCGGGACCGACGGGGCCGCGCAGGATTACGCGGGCGGCAAGATCTTCTACTCGCCGGCCACCGGCGCGCATGCGGTCACCGGGGCGATCCTGGCGAAGTACGACTCGGCCGGTGGCCCGACCGGTGATCTCGGTCTGCCCACCGGCACCGAGGCCGACGGCGGCGCGCCGAACAGCCGGGTGAGCGCCTTCAGCGCACCGGACAAGCCGGTCATCTTCTGGACGCCGGACAACGGCGCGATCGTGGTGCGCGGAGCGATCAACGCGGCCTGGGCCAAGCTCGGTGGCGCCACCGGTTCGCTCGGCGTGCCCACCGGCGAGCAGACCGCCGACGGCGACACCGTCACGCAGAAGTTCAGCGGCGGCGAGCTGTCGTTCAACAAGGCGACCAACGCCTTCACCACCAAGCCGCCGGAGCTGGCCGGACAGCTGGCGGGCCTGGAGCTGCCCAGCGGCACCGCGCCGCAGACGCCCGCCACCTCGGACACCAAGAGCGGCAAGGGCTTCACCTGGCACTGGTGGTGGCTGCTGGTCATCATTCCGGCCGTGCTGCTCGTCGGTGTGATCGCGCTGGGCCTGCTGTGGCTGCAGCGCCGCCGGGCCGCGGCCTACGACGACGAGGACGACTTCGAGGACTCCGACTACGACGACGACGATCGCTGGCCCGGTGAGTCCGAGTCGTCGCGCTACTCCGGATACCCCGAGGGCAGCCGCGTTCAGGTTCCCGACTCGTCCGGCTTCAGCTGGTCGGCCGCCGGTGCGGACACCAAGACCATGCCGGGTCCCGACGACGTCTTCGACGGCGACCAGGATTCGATCGACACCACGCCGACCCGCATTCCGGTCGAGCACGAGGTCGCCGAACCTGACCTCGAACCCGACGATGCCCATCCCGACTACGTCGAATACGCCGAGGTCGAGGAGGACATCGAGGAGGAGTCGGCCGACGAGGCCAGCGACTCGGGCCGCCACGCCGCGGTGAATCTCGAAGAGTCCCAGTCGATGTGGCGTCTGGACATGGGCGAGTTCGGCGCGCCGCGCCGCCGCCGTGCCGCCGAGGAACCCGACGAGGTTCCGGTGGTTCCGGACGAGGACGTCACCATGGAGCCCGCCGAGGATCTGCAGTCTGATGCGGACGTGGACCAGGGCCAGGCGCGCCCGGCGATCCACCTGCCACTGGCCGATCCGTATCAGGCGCCCGAAGGCTACGTGATCAAGGCCAACACCCATTCCGGGCTGTACTACACGCCGGATTCCGAGCTCTACGACCACACCATTCCGGAAGTGTGGTTCGCCAGCGAGGAACTGGCCCAGGCCAACGGCTTCCACAAAGCCGAGTAGCCCGGCGCCCCGTCAGATCTTGCGAATGACGGTGACGACCTTGCCCAGGATGGCGGCGTCGTTACCGGGGATCGGATCGAACGCCGGGTTGTGCGGCATCAGCCACACCTGGCCGCCGGTCCGCTTGAACGTCTTGACCGTGGCCTCGCCGTCGATCATCGCCGCCACGATGTCGCCGTTGTCGGCGACGTTCTGCTGACGCACCACCACCCAGTCGCCGTCACAGATGGCGGCATCCACCATCGATTCGCCGACCACCTTCAGCAGGAACAGCGAACCCTCGCCGACCAGCTCACGCGGCAGCGGGAAGACGTCTTCGACGGCCTCCTCGGCGAGGATCGGACCGCCGGCGGCGATGCGGCCCAGCACCGGTACGAACGTCGGCTCCGGCAGTGCATCGGAGCCGGCGACCTCGGTGACCGGCGGCGTCGGCAGATCATCGGCGCTGCGGACATCGACGGCGCGGGGCCGGTTGGCATCCCGGCGCAGGTAGCCCTTGCGCTCCAGGGTGCGCAGCTGGTGGGCCACTGAGGACGTCGAGGTGAGTCCCACGGCGTCGCCGATCTCCCGGATGCTCGGGGGATAGCCACGGGTGGTGACGGAGGTGCGGATGACCTCGAGAATGGTCCGCTGCCGCTCGGTCAAACCTGAATCGGGACCCCCGTCGCGGCGGCTGGTGTCGGTACCCGACGAAGAAGACGATGTGTCACTGCGGTCACTCATAGCGCCGAATGTAGTCCCCCGCGGGGACACAATCAAACATTTGTTCGACCGTGTCGCATCGTGTCGCGGTGTTCGAATCCCGGCCGCCGAAACTTGTCGGTGGCCCGTTTTATTCTTCCGACACGCTCGCTCGCATGTTCGAGTATCGAACAGATGATCGAGTATATTTCGAACACAAGAGCGAACAGTGGGCGCCTCGGAGGAAGGAGCGGACATGACAGTCATCGACGATCGGCAGGTGGTGGCATGGCCGTCGGAGTACCGCCGGCAGGCCGACGGTCCGGTCACCGGGTACCGGGTACGCCCGGCGCGGAACCGCAGCCAGCGCCCCGGGCCGGCGCGTCCGGCGGTGGCGCCCCTGCGCTACCAGGGCAGCGGGATCGGGGTCTCCCGGGCAGTGCACACCCGCAAGCCGGTGAGTACCACGGTGACCATCGTGCTGGCCGGCCTCGCGGCGCTGATCACGCTGTGGCTGGGTTCGGTCTTCCACTTCAGTTCGGCCGAAGTGGCGCCCGCGCAGGTGCCCGACCAGCTGGCGGTGGTCCGGGTGCAGGCCGGTGAGACGCTGCAGCAGGTCGCCTCCCGGGTCGCCCCGGACGCGCCGGTGTCGCAGGTGGTGGAGCGGATCCGCGATCTCAACAAGCTCGACTCGGCCGCCCTGGACGCCGGCCAGACCCTTATCGCCCCCATCGGCTGATCCGCACCACCATGGGTGGCGTCGGCGCACCCCGGTGGACGCCGCGGGTAGGCTCTGGGTGGTTCACATCACCCGGCTGCGGCGGCGAAGGAGCGGTCATGCACTGTCCGTTTTGCCGTCATCCCGATTCCCGGGTTGTCGACTCCCGCGAAACCGACGAGGGCCAGGCCATTCGCCGACGTCGCTCCTGTCCGGAATGCGGGCGACGGTTCACCACCGTGGAGACCGCGGTGCTGGCGGTCGTCAAGCGCAGCGGCGTCACCGAGCCGTTCAGCCGGGAGAAGGTCATCAGCGGCGTCCGCCGGGCCTGCCAGGGCCGGCAGGTCGATGACGACGCCCTGAATCTGCTCGCCCAGCAGGTCGAGGACACCGTGCGCGCGGCGGGTTCGCCGGAGATCCCCAGTCACGAAGTGGGGCTGGCCATCCTGGGTCCGTTGCGCGAGCTCGACGAGGTCGCCTACCTGCGATTCGCCTCGGTCTACCGGTCGTTCAGCTCAGCGGAGGATTTCGAACGCGAGATCGAGGCGCTGCGGGCCCACCGTAAGGTCGGCACCTCGGGCTGACCCGACTCAGTCGATCTGGCGCGAGCTGTCGGCGACCACCCGTCCGGCGATCACCACCCAGCCCTCCGGGCTCCAGGTCGTAGAGATCTGCGACCCTTTGCCCTGCGTGATGGCCAGGTCGCGGCTCAGATAGTCGGTCATCCTGGCCGCAGCAGACCCCGTCGCCTCGTCCTCCGGAACGCCCACCTCGTTGGCGAACATCCGGGACCGGATGTGGCCGCGCTCTCGGTCCGTCCAGGCCCACAGGTAGTGATAGGCGTCATCGGCGTAGTCGGCCGCGTCGGCCGCCAGCACGTCGTCCACGGAGTCCAGGTCGTGGATCACGAACTCCGGAGACCATTCGGCGCGCGCCCGCACCGTGGTGAACTCGCCGTCCTGGCCGATCTGGACGATGCCGGCGGGCACCTGCAGGGTGTGCACCGGTGTGCCCCGCTCGCGCAGCCACCACCCGGCTCCGACGGTCGGATGCCCGGCGAAGGGCAACTCGACGGCGGGGGTGAAGATGTGGGCGTGTGCGGTTGTCGACCCGGGTTCGGGTAGATCGATGAAAATCGTTTCGCTGTAACCCAATTCGGTGGCGATGCGTTGCCGGTCGGCAGGTGGCACGGTCGCGGCGTCCACCACTCCGAGCGGATTACCGAGATTGCCCGCGGAATCGGTGAATACCCGCAGGACGGCGACGTCGACGGTCATGAACCGACTCTACGGCGCTGTCCCGCGCCAGTGCATCGATCAGGTGGCGCTGCGTTCGTCGGTGCCCATCGCGTCGAGAACTGCGACCCGGGTGTCCAGCGAGCCGGTCACCGATCGCTCACTGATCCCGGTCCGCAACAGATCCCGAAGCGCATTCTGGTCGTATTCGGCAGGTGCGGTGGCGTCGATGAACCGTTCCACCACTTCGACGAACCGGTCGGGATCGTCATGGAACGGGAAATGCCCGGATCGCGCGAAGATCTCCAGCTGCGAACCGGGCATGGCGGAGTGTGCCATCTTGGCGTGACCCACCGGGATGACGGCGTCCTGCTCGCCCCAAATCAGTTGCACGGGAACGGATTCCGTCAGATAACATCGGTCGAGCATGGTCACCACCTGGCCACGCCAATCCACCACCGAGCGCAGTGTGCGGGTGAACGCCGAGGATGCGGTCGGCTCGGGCAGATCGGTCAGGATCCGCAGCGCATCGGGGATATCGCGGCCCAGGCCGGTGGACCCGAACACGGTGCCCAGCGCGCGGCCGGCCACCTGCAGCGCGGGGAGCACCATCGGCAGCCGCAGCAGTGCCAGCGCCTCGCCGCCCAACGGCAGCGACGCCAGCCGCAGCGCGATGTTGACGTCCTTGGTCACCCCGCCGGCGCCGACGAGGATCAGCCGTTCGACCAGTTGCGGGAACTGGTAGGCGAACTGCATGGCCACCCCGCCGCCCAGGGAGTGCCCGACGACGGTGACCTTGTCGATGTCGAGCACGCTGAGCAGGTCACGCATGCCGTTGGCGTAGGCGGCCACCGAGTAGTCCGCGCGGGGTTTGTCGGACTGGCCGTGACCCAGCAGATCGGGTGCGATCACGGTGAACCGCTGCGCCAGCTTGCTGTGCACCGAATGCCAGGTCGTCGAGTTGTCGCCGATCCCGTGGATGAGCAGTAGCACCGGTCCGGAACCGGCGACGCGGAAGGCACGACGGTAACCGTGGATGGTCTTGAAGTGCAGGGTGGGCGTGACTTCCCGCACCGGCTGCAGATTGGGCTTTCGCTGCGGCATCTCCAACCTCATTGTCGGTGCGGGGACTGTCGTCAGGTCTCGCCGTCGTCGGTGAAACCGTCCTTGAAGTCCTCGGCGTGCTGGGCCAGGAATCGCTCGAACTCCCCGGCGAGTTCGTCCCCGCTGGGGAGTTCCTCGTCGCGTGCCAACAGCGACCGGTTCTCCTGCGCGGCAACGAATGCATCGTACTGGCGCTCCAGCGCCGTCACCACTTGAGCGACCTCGGGACTGGCCTCTACCTGCTCATCGATCTTGGTCCGGACGGCCGCACCGGCGTCGGTGAGGGCGCGCAGCGGCAGCTGCAGCGAAGTCGTCCTCGCGACCTGTTCCAGCAGCGCCTCGGCGGCGATGGGGTAGTCGGTCTGGGCCAGATAGTGCGGGACGTGCACGGTGAAGCCGACGACCTCGTGGCCGTGCTGGGCCATCCGGTACTCCAGCAGGTTCGACACGCTGCCCGGAACCTGCACCTCACCGACCCAGGGCTGGATGTCGGCGATGAGTTCGCGGTTGTTCGAGTGGGCGGTCATCGACACCGGGCGGGTATGCGGCACCGCCATCGGAATGGTGCCCAGACCGATGGTCTGGCGCACCCCGAGTCGCTCGGCCAGCAGGCGCACCGCGGTGACGAAGCGTTCCCACTTCAGGTCCGGCTCCAGCCCCGCGAGCAGCAGAAACGGCGTCCCCATGCTGTCGTGGAGGGCGTAGAGGTTCAGCTCCGGCTCTTCGTAGTTGGTGAAGTGGTCGGTCTTGAACGTCATCACCGGCCGGCGTGACCGGTAGTCCAGCAGCTCGTCGATGGCGAACGAGGCGACCAGCTCGGTGTCCAGGACGTTGCGCAGGTGCTCGGCAGCCAGGTGGATGGCGTGGCCGGCGTCGGAGAACCCCTCCAGGGCATGCAGCAGGACGGGTCCGCGCCCGTCGGACGAGGACAGTTGCGGTGCCGGGAACTCCAGCTCGTACATCCCGGTCGGCTCGGGTTGATAGTGCTGTCCGTGCTCGTCAGCCATCGTTTCGCCTCCTCGCGGTGTCTGGGGACGTCGTCGTCGCCCGCATACCGTGACCCCTAGTGTCTCGCAGATCCGGCCGGGCGCCATCGGGGGGAGCCCTCGTCTGCACAACGCAGGCGCCGGTGCGCTCGTTCCCTGCTCGCAGGCGAGATCAGGCATGATCTCCTGATGCGGACGGTTGTGGCGGCGGTGAGCATCACAGCGGCCGCCGTGCTGCTGGCGGGCTGTCAGCAGGCTGCCGAGCCCCCGGCCAAGGCTGCCGGGCGCACCGAGCCCGAAGGGGAGGCCATCACGGCCCGGGCGGTGACACCCCGGCCTGCGGTGGGAGCGCTGTTCCTGGGCGCCACCGACACCCACACCTGCACCGGATCGGTGGTCCGTTCGGCCTCCAAGAATCTGGTGCTGACCGCCGCGCATTGCCTGGCCGACGGCTATCCCGCCACGTTCGTGCCCGGATTCGCCGACAAGGCCGACCCGGCGAACATCTGGACCGTCGATGCCGTCTACCTCGACCCCCGTTGGGTGGCCACCCAGGACCCGATGGCCGATTACGCCTTCCTGCGGGTGAGCCGGCCGTCCGGCGGCTCGATCGAGACCGCGGCCGGTGCCGCCCTGGATCTCGGGGCCACCCCGACGGAGTTCAGCCAGGTGACGATCGTCGGCTATCCGCTCGGGGTGGGCGGTGACCCGATCAGCTGCGACACCATCGCCAGCGTCGACACCGGCGGTTTCCAGACCCTGCAGTGCGGCGGCCTGGTGGACGGCACCAGCGGGGCCCCGTGGATCAAGGGACCCGAGGTGGTCGGCGTGATCGGAGGCCGCGACGCCGGCGGCTGCCAGGACAGCGTCTCGTTCTCGGCGCCGTTCGATGCCGCGACCGCGGCCCTGCTCAAGCGTGCCGAGGCCGGCGGACCCGGCGATGCCGCGCCCAACACGTTCGCCAGCGAGTGTTAGCCGCTCACTTCCGGAACTGGCTCAGTGCGCGCATCTTGTTCATCACGTCCAGCGCGGCCACCTTGTAGGCCTCGGAGAACGTCGGGTAGTTGAACACCGCGTCCACCAGGTATTCCACGGTGCCGCCACAGCCCATCACGGCCTGGCCGATGTGCACCATCTCGGTGGCATTGGTGCCGAAGATATGGACGCCGAGCAGCTTGAGGTCCTCGGTGGACACCAGCAGCTTGAGCATGCCGTAGGAGTCGCCGGCGATCTGGCCGCGGGCCAGTTCGCGGTAGCGCGAGACGCCGACCTCGTAGGGGATGGAGTCCTTGGTGAGTTCGACCTCGGTGGCGCCGACGTAAGACACCTCGGGGATGGAGTAGATGCCGATCGGCTGCAGGGCGGTGATGCCGGCGGTCGGTTCGCCGAAGGCGTGGTAGGCGGCCAGCCGGCCCTGCTCCATCGAGGTGGCGGCCAGCGCCGGGAAGCCGATGACGTCGCCGACAGCGTAGATGTGATCGACCTTGGTCTGGAAAGTCTTGTCGTCGACGAAGATTCGGCCGCGGTTGTCGGCCTCCAGGCCGGCATTGGGCAGGTCGAGCCCGTCGGTCTGGCCCTGGCGTCCCGCCGAGTACATCACCGTCTCGGCCGGGATCTGCTTGCCGCTGGCCAAGGTGGTGACGGTGCCGTTCTCGCCGACGTCGACCGCGGTGACCTCTTCGCCGAACCGGAACGTCACCGCCAGGTCCCGCAGGTGGAAGCGCAGCGACTCGACGATCTCGGGGTCGCAGAACTCCAGCATCGAGTCGCGCTTCTCCACCACGGTGACCTTGGTTCCCAGGGCGGCGAACATCGAGGCGTACTCGATGCCGATCACGCCCGCGCCGACGACCACCATCGACGACGGGATGGTTTTGAGGTCCAGGATGCCGTCGGAGTCCAGCACCCGGTTCTCGTCGAACGCGACGCCGGGGGGCCGAGCGGGAACGGTGCCCGTCGCGATGATGATGTAGCGGCCGCTGACGGTGATGCGCTCGGCGCGGGTCGGATCCTCCACCAGGATCGTGTGGTCGTCGAGGAATCGGCCGAGACCGGTGTACAGCTCGATTTTGTTGCGCATCAACTGGTTTCGCACCACGTCGATCTCTTTGCCGATGACGTGCTGGGTGCGGGCGAGCAGGTCGGCCGGGGTGATCTTCTCCTTGACCCGGTAGCTGGCACCGTACAGTTCGCGCTGGCTCATGCCGGTCAGGTAGAGCACCGCTTCGCGCAGTGTCTTCGACGGGATGGTTCCGGTGTTCACACAGACACCGCCGAGCATCCGGCCGCGCTCGATGATCGCCACCGTCTTGCCGAGCTTGGCCGCGGCGATGGCAGCCTTCTGCCCGCCGGGACCCGAGCCGATGACGACGAGGTCGTATTCCACTCCCATGAGCAACAGGTGTACGCCGGTTTGCCGAATCTCGCATGCCGACGGTGTCAATACGACGTGAACACTGCGTCATCCCCAGACCGGATTTCATCCACAGGTTGACGGGCGAAGGAGGTCGGCGGACGGGGTCCTGACGGGGATTGTTGACAGCGTCGGGGCCATGACCACCTACCGCCCCGATTACCGGATCAATCGTCCCGGCGCCCTCATCGCCGCCATTCCCGCTGTCCTGGGATTCGTCCCTGAGCACTCCCTGGTGCTCATCGCCCTCGAGCACGGCCAGATGGGTGCCGTCATGCGTGCCGACCTCACCGATGCCCTGGCCGGCGGGGTCGGGCATCTCGTCGACCTGGCCTCCGGCTCGGGTGCCGAGTCCGTGATCGCCGTCATCGTCGACGACAAGGGCGCACCCTGCCCGATGTGCAACGACGATTACCGCGAACTGTGCGATGCGCTGGGCGCCGCACTGGCCGACGAGCAGATGTCGCTGTACGCCGCGCATGTGGTCGACCGGATCGAGGCCGGTGGCACGTGGCACTGCGCTGACGGCTGCGAGGAGAGCGGGCCGGTCGAGGATCCGATGGCGTCCCCGCTGGCCGCCGCCGCGGTACTCGACGGCCGACGGCTCTACGGGCGGCGCGCCGACCTGCAGGCGGTGATCGCGCTGGCCGACCCGGCGCACGCCGAGTCGCTGATCGACCTGATCGGGCGCTGCGCCATCGAGAAGGACCCGGCCTGGCGTGCCGACACCGACGCCTGCGTGCGCCGTGACGTCGAGGCCACGATCGCCGCGGCCGCCAGGGTCAGCGCCGGGGAACACCTCGAGGACGACGAGCTGGCCGCGCTAGCGTGTGCGATCACCGACGTCGCGGTGCGCGACACGCTCTACGCGCTGGCGGTCGGGTCGGGAGCGGGGGAGGCCGAGACGTTGTGGGCCTTGCTGGCGCGCAGCCTGCCCAGCCTGTGGCGCGTGGAAGCGCTTGTCCTGCTGGCCTTTTCGGCCTATGCGCGTGGTGACGGGCCGCTGGCGGGGCTGTCGTTGGAGGCGGCGCTGCGTGTGGATCCCGAGCATCGGATGGCGGGCATGCTCGACACCGCGCTGCAGTCCGGGATGCGCCCCGAGCAGATTCGCGAACTCGCCGGAACCGGATACCGGCTGGCCAAACGCCTCGGGGTGCAGCTACCGCCGCGCCGGATCTTCGGGCGCCGGGCGGTCTAGGTGGTGCTAGACCTTCTCGACCTTCACCGCGTGGGCCATCTCATGCGGCAGGTCGACGTTCTCGTGGCCGCCGATAATGATCGTGACGCTGCCGTTCGGGTTGTTCTCCACCTGCACCCGGGCGTTGGGCACCACACCGGCATCCTTGAGTCGGCTGATCAGCGCGACATCGCCCTGAACATGCTCGGTGAGCTGCCGCACGACCACCGCGACCGGCGAGCCGGCAGGCAGTTCGGTGAGGCGCACCAGGTTGTAGTCGGGGTGCTGGACGCGGCTGTCCAGGCCCAGCAGCGCCAGGCCGGGAATCGGGTTGCCGAACGGGGACACCGTCGGGTCGTCGAGCACCTTGACCAGCCTGCGCTCGACATCGTCACTCATGACGTGCTCCCAGCGGCAGGCCTCGGCGTGGACTTCCTCCCAGGGCAGCCCGATCACGTCAACGAGCAGGCGCTCGGCCAACCGGTGCTTGCGCATCACCGAAATGGCCAGCGCGCGGCCCTTCTCGGTCAGTTCGAGGTGGCGGTCACCGGCCACGTGCAGCAGTCCGTCACGTTCCATCCGGGCGACGGTCTGGCTGACCGTCGGGCCGCTTTGCTCCAGCCGCTCCGCGATGCGTGCGCGCAGCGGCGTCACACCCTCTTCTTCGAGGTCGTAGATGGTCCGGAGGTACATCTCGGTGGTATCGACCAAGTCGTTCATAGGTCACCCTTCGTCGTCGACGAGTCTACTGGCGCTGCTGGGCGAATGGTCGGACAACACCGTCGGCAGACAGCTGTGTGCCCGCCGGCGGGGCCGACGGGCACACAGGAGAGGGGTGGTTCAGCTGGCGTACGAGCGCAACCGGTCGGCCCGCTCGCCGTTGCGGAGCTTGGCCATGACCTCGCGCTCGATCTGGCGGACCCGCTCGCGGGACAGACCGAACAGCTTGCCGATCTGGTCCAGCGTGCGCGGCTGGCCGTCATCAAGGCCGAACCGCAGGCGGATCACCTGATGCTCGCGCTCGTCGAGGGTGGCCAGCACGCTGCGGATATCGGTGTGCAGCAGCTCGGAGATCACGGCATTCTCCGCCGACATCGCCTCGGCGTCCTCGATGAAGTCACCCAGCGGGGCTTCCTCGTCGCTGCCGACCGGCATGTCCAGGCTCACCGGGTCGCGGCTGTGCTCGAGCAGATCGTTGATCTTCTCGACCGGGATGCCGGACTCTTCGGCCAGTTCCTCGTCGGTGGCTTCGCGGCCCAGGTTCTGGTGCATCTCGCGCTTGATCCGGGCCAGCTTGTTGACCTGCTCGACGAGATGGACGGGCAGCCGGATGGTGCGGCTCTGGTCGGCCATACCGCGGGTGATGGCCTGGCGAATCCACCACGTGGCGTACGTCGAGAACTTGAATCCCTTGGTGTAGTCGAACTTTTCCATCGCGCGGATCAGGCCCAGGTTGCCTTCCTGGATGAGATCCAGCAGCGGCATACCGCGACCGGTGTAGCGCTTGGCCAGCGACACCACCAGGCGGAGGTTGGCCTCCAGCAGATGGCTGCGGGCGGCCTGGCCGTCACGCACGATGATCGCCAGATCGCGCTTGCGGTTCTCGCTGAGGCGCTTGCGGGTCTCCAGCAGGTGCTGGGCGTACAGGCCGGCTTCGATGCGCTTGGCCAGTTCGACCTCATCCTCGGCGCTCAGTAGTGCGGTCTTGCCAATGCCGTTCAGATACACGCGCACGAGGTCGGCTGCTGGACTCTGAGCGTCCAGATCGCTGTCAACCCGGCTTGTGGTGGCATTTGCCATGGTGGCCTCCTGATCGGCTCCGACTGTCACACTGTCCAACGTCTGATCGGAGCTAAGAGTTCCCACGGTTCCGTCGTCTCACACCCCCTGACGTGCACAAATGCGGCGAGGTCCTGAGAATGTGCTGAGAAAGGGGCGTGCTGGCGCTCAGTGGGAACCGGCGTCGGCCGGTCCGGTCTGATGCGGTTGCGCGGTGGGGGTGAAGCCGGCCTCAATGGCCCGGCGGTCCGGCCGCGGGAACAGCTGGGTGCGGTTGGGCATGTCGTTGTAGCGGCGCGGTTCCTCAGCGCGGCGCGGCGGCCGGTCGTTGGCGATCAGCACGGCAATCCACGGCAGCGGCAGCGACACCGCGATGATGGCCAGCGAGATCAGGCCGTTGTGCCAGATTCCGTAGGCGACCGCCGCCAGAAGCAGGGCCGGGATGCGAAAAGACATGATTTTCAAGTACTTACGCACCCGCGCGCGGTGCTGCTCTTCGTAGGCAGGTGCCGCCGCGGTGATGAGCACGGGCCGACCGTCGTCGTCGAAACCCACCTCATGCTTCATGCCTCTACTGTTCCACATTCGGGGGCGTTTAAGCCGGTCGGTTTCTTACATCTGTCTAACCGGGCAGAATGGTGTTCATGCAGACCCAGACGATCGAACGCACCGACAGCGACGAACGCGTCGACGACGGGACCGACGACGACGCCCCCAAGGTCTTCCACTACGTCAAGAAGGACAAGATCGCCGAGAGCGCGGTCATGGGAACCCACGTCGTGGCCCTGTGCGGGGAGGTCTTCCCGGTGACTCGGGCGGCCAAGCCGGGCTCGCCGGTCTGCCCGGATTGCAAGCGGGTCTACGAGTCGCTCAAGAAGGGCTGACCGGCTCGCCCTGGGGCTCCGGACTCGGCTCGGATGGTTTGGCCGCGCCGTTGGTGTTCTCGCCCAGTGAACGGGCCTTGCGCTGCAGCCAGGTCCGCAACTGGTGGCCGCGGGGGACCGGCGCGGGGAACTCCTCCTGGATGGCGGCGTTGAGTTCGGCGCCGAACATGATCGCGAAGCCCAGGAAGAACGCGAACAGCAGGAACGCGATCGGGGTGGCCAGCGCACCGTAGGTGTAGCCGGTGCTGGTGATCCAGGTCAGGTAGAACCGCAGGCCCATCGTGGCCACCACGAACACCGCCACCGCCAGCACGGCGCCCCAGATCAGCCGGTGGGTCGGCAGCGGCTTGGGCAGCGAGACCCGGTAGAGCACGGTCACGGCGACGATCACGACAAGGATCAGGGCAGGGAAGTAGCCGTAGCGCAGCACGTTGTCCCAGCTGTCCGGGATGTACTCGGAGACCTTGCGCGGACCCAGCGCGACGAACGGCGCTGCGGCGATCACCACCACGAGCATCACCACGTACAAGCCGAGGGCGAAGAAGCGCTGCCGCACCGGGTGGCGCAGCGGGGTCTGGTCATGGGCCTCGACCACCGAGTCGACGAACGCCGACACAGCCGATGAGCCCGCCCACAGGCTGATGACGAAGCCCACTGAGACGACCTCACCGCGGGCGCCGGCGACGATGTCGCGGACCGTCGGCTCGATGATCTCGGCCACCACGTTCTTGGAGAAGAAACTGTTGGCGGTCCCGATCAGCTGGTCCTGGATCCGCTGCAGCGTGTCCGGCCCGAACAGCGGGGCGATGTAGGCCAGGCTGCCGAGCATGCCGAGCAGCAGGGGCGGCAGTGACAGCACCGACCAGAAACCCGCCTGGGCAGACTCCGAAAAGATCGAATCGTCCCAGCTTTTCGACAGGGTTCTCTTGGTGATGCGCCACACGTGATGGCGGGATGGCTTCACAGGCTGGTCAGTCATGACCAGTCCAGCATTCCTGACGGTGCCGGTCCTGCCCAGCGACGCGGCCGTCAGGCCGGGTCATGCGTCCGCGGGGCTCACTTCGATCACCGCAGCCAGCTCGATGAGCTTGGCCTGGTGCTCGTTGGCGTGGTGCTGGCAGAACAGCAGTTCGGCACCGGAAGGAAGCTTTGCTCGCACCCGGGCCGCCGCACCGCAGCGGTCGCAGCGATCAGCCCTGGTCAATTCGGGACTGGTCAGGGTTGCGTTCATGGGCTCCTCCGTAAGGTGCTCAGCGCGCCGGCGGTTTCGGCGCCACCGTCGCGTATCTCTACTGTCTCAGACGTTTTGCGTTCCGGCCTTGTTCCCCGGGGGTTTGAGGTTGTGTCGTGTCTCACGCTTCCTCGTGTTGCGGGTGGTGCAGTGTGGTCGTATGTACCCGAATCCGGATTTCTTACTCCACCTGTGCGGACGGTGTGACTGGGACAACGCCGAGGCCGGTGGCGAACTTTGCCCCGCGTCACTGGCCGAGGTCGGGTTCGTCCACCTGTCGGCACCGCATCAGGTGCACCTGCCGGCCAACCGCCTGTATGCCGGTCGCACCGACCTGGTGCTGTTGCACATCGACCCGAGCCGCCTGGCCGCCCCGCTGCGGTGGGAGCCGGGTGTGGCAACCGATCCCGAGTCGATGCTGTTCCCGCACCTGTACGGCCCGCTACCGGTCGACGCCGTCGTCGAGGTCACCACCTATACCCCGGGTGCGGACGGCCTTTTCCCGCCGCTGGTGTCACCGACGTAGGCGTCGGCTTCGATCTCGACGAGCAGGTCCGGTTCGATCAGAGCCGACACCTCGACCATGGTTGCCGCCGGCCGGACGGTGCCGAAGAACTCGGCGTGCACCGCACCGACCTCCCGCCACTGTGAGATGTCGGTGACGTAGATCCGGGTGCGAATCACGTCGGAGAGCTCAGCACCCAGTGATTGCAGCGCAGATTCAATGCGCTGCAACGCCTTTCGGGTTTGCTCGGTGATATCCGGGCCCGGCGCGGTGGTGCCGGAGACCACGATCAGCGGCCCACTGCGGACAGCACGCGAGTACCCGACTTCCGGCTCGTAGACGGATTCCGAGGACAGATTCACCCGCGCGGTCACGGCGCTCAGGGTAGGCCGACCGGAACCGCTTGCGCATCCGAGTTTTTCGCGTCGGTTGTCGCCAGTGGTCTGCGACCGCTAGCGTCAATTACGCGGGGGCGGTTTTCCTTCCAGTGCTCGAAGTCCAAGCAACTGAAGCGTGCTGGACATGAGGCCGCTCCCGCCCGTAGGTCGACCTGGCCGGATCAGCTGCTGCCGGCCCCGCCGGAACCGCCCGAGCCGCCGGTGCCGCCCTTGCCGCCGACGCCGCCTGTTGCGGACCCTCCGGTGCTGCCGGTGCCGCCCGTGCTGCCCTGATTCGCGCCGTTGGCGCCGGATCCGCCCTTACCGCCCGCGCCGCCGGTCCCGCCTGCGCCCCCCGCCACCCAGCGCCCCGCCGTTGCCGCCGCGGCCGAAGAAGAAGCCACCGTTGCCACCGGTGCCGCCGTCGAGGCCGTTACCACCGTTGCCGAACAGCAGACCGGCGTTGCCACCGTTGCAGGCGGTGCCGACGCAGCCGGGCTGGGCGTCGGCGCCGTTGCCGATGAAGATGCCGATGATCGGGACGTCGCGGATGTTGACGTTGGCGACCGGCGTCGCCAACGCGACGGTCTTCGCGGCCGCCTGACCGGACGGGCAGTCGGTGTTGGTCATCAGGCACTGCAAGCCGCTGGGTGAGGATTCCTCGGCCGGTGCCGCCTGCGCGGTGCCCGCGGTGGCCAGGAGCAGACCGGCGCCGGCAAACGCCGTACCGATCGCCAAGGACAGAGCTGAACGTGAGACAGGGTGAATCGGCCGCGAATCGGATTGTGATGACACAAGAAAACCCTTCGACTGGGAGGTCCGGGAAGAGCTGATCTTGATGATCATGTCATCGCGGGGACCCCGCCGTACAGGTATTTGACCGTGATGCAACAAAGTCCAGCAAACGCCCAGGGTCGCCCGCCGTGCCCACGGAACGGGCGATGAGAACGCGCTGGCTACTGATGGTCAGCGGATTGTGTTGCAGCCCAAGCTGATCGGGCTAGCCGATGTGGGTGGCGGCGCTTAGTCCAGGTAGTCGCGCAGGACCTGCGAGCGGCTGGGGTGGCGCAGCTTGCTCATGGTCTTGGACTCGATCTGACGGATGCGCTCACGGGTCACCCCGTACACTTGGCCGATCTCGTCGAGGGTGCGCGGCTGGCCGTCGGTCAGGCCGAACCGCAGCCGTACCACGCCGGCCTCGCGCTCCGAGAGCGTCTCGAGCACCGACTGCAGCTGATCCTGCAGCAGCGTGAACGACACGGCGTCCACGGCCACCACGGCCTCGCTGTCTTCGATGAAGTCACCGAGCTGGCTGTCGCCCTCGTCGCCGATGGTCTGGTCCAGCGAGATTGGCTCACGCGCATACTGCTGGATCTCCAGCACCTTCTCCGGCGTGATGTCCATCTCCTTGGCGAGCTCTTCGGGAGTGGGCTCGCGACCCAGATCCTGAAGCAGCTCGCGCTGGATACGGCCGAGCTTGTTGATCACCTCGACCATGTGCACCGGGATACGGATGGTGCGGGCCTGGTCGGCCATGGCGCGGGTGATGGCCTGACGGATCCACCAGGTGGCGTACGTGGAGAACTTGTAGCCCTTGGTGTAGTCGAACTTCTCCACCGCGCGGATCAGACCGAGGTTGCCCTCCTGGATGAGGTCCAGGAACGCCATGCCGCGGCCGGTGTAGCGCTTGGCCAGCGACACCACCAGACGAAGGTTGGCCTCCAGCAGGTGGTTCTTGGCGCGGTCGCCGTCGCGGCAGATCCACTGCATGTCGCGGCGCTGCTGCACCGGCAGCTTCTCGCCCTTCTCGGCGAGCTCGGCGAGCTTCTGGGTGGCGTACAGACCGGCTTCGATCCGTTTGGCCAGCTCCACCTCTTCCTCGGCGTTGAGCAGCGCGACCTTGCCGATCTGCTTGAGGTAGGCGCGGACCGAGTCGGCCGAGGCGGTGAGCTCGGCGTCCTTGCGCGCCTGGCGCAGCGCCTCGGACTCCTCTTCGTCCCAGACGAAGTCTCCCGAGGCCTTGTCCTTCTCGGACGGCTCGGCGATGTCGTCGTCCTCGGCGGCTTCGTCGGTCTCGGCAGCGGGGGCCGCCTCCTCGTCGGTGGCCTCTTCGTCGGCTACCTCCTCGACCTCGTCCTCGGCAACGTCTTCGAGGTCGTCGAGCTCCAGGTCGTCGTCGGTGACGTCGAGTTCGGGATCGGCGTCGAGGTCGGTGTCCAGATCCTCGGCGACGACGTCGCCCTCGACACCCGCCTCACCGGTGGGGTCGGCCTTCTTGGCGCGCCCAGCGGGAGCCTTGGTGGCCTTCTTGGCTGCGGCCTTGGCGGCGGGCCGGGTCTTGATGGTGGTTTCGGCGTCCTCGCCCTCGGGCTTGGCAGCCCGTGCGGCGGGGGCTTTGGTGGCCCGCTTGGCGGGGGCGGAACCGTTGGGTGCCTTGGCCGCCGCCTTCTTCGCGGGGGACTTGGTGGCGGTGCGCTTCACCGGCTCGTCGGTTGCCGGGCTTGCTTTGGTCGCTGCCACGTACACCCTTTCGGTCGTGCTGGCTGTCGGCGGGCGTGGGCGCGCCCGACCGAAAGCGTCGGCTATCAGGAATATCGGCGTGGATCTCGTGGGGGATACTTGCCGCTATCCGGTAGGCGGCCGCCATCGACCATTGTAACTACTGCTGCGCCCTGCACCGCGCTCCGCGGGCAAAATTCAGTGCCGGGCGTTGCCTGCGGCCGCCATCGCCGCGCCCACGATGCCCGCCTCGTTGAGCAGCTCGGCGGCCACCACGGGGGTGCGGTTCTTCAGCAGCGGAATCCACTTGTCGGCCTTGCGGCTGATCCCGCCGCCGGCGATGAAGAGGTCCGGCCAGATCAGATTCTCGATCGCGACCAGCACTTTGGTGACCTCTTCGCTCCAGCGCGCGTAGCTCCAGTCCTTGCGCTCCTTGACCGAGGAGGCCGCCCGGTGCTCGGCTTCCTTGCCGCCGACCTCGAGGTGGCCGAACTCGGTGTTGGGCAGCAGCACGCCTTTATGGATCACCGCCGAGCCGATTCCGGTGCCGAATGTCAGCAGCACCACAACACCGCTCTCGGCGCGTCCGGCGCCATAGCGCTCTTCGGCGAGTCCTGCCGCGTCGGCGTCGTTGAGGACGGTCACCTGCTGACCGTCGAGGGCGGCGCCGATGATCTCCGAGGCGTTGGTCCCGATCCAGCCCTTGTCGACGTTGGCTGCGGTCTGCACCACCCCGTTGACCACGACTCCGGGATAGGTGACCCCCAGCGGCCCGGTCCACTCGAAGTGCCTGACCACCTCAGCGACCGTCTTGGCCACCGCTTCGGGAGTCGAGGGCTGCGGGGTCAGCAGCTTGAAGCGTTCGCCGATGAGCTGGCCGGTGTCGAGATCGACAATGCCGCCCTTGACGCCACTGCCCCCGACGTCGACGCCGAATCCTCGATGTTGTCCTGGGCCGGTCTCGGTGTCGGTCATGGCTGCTCCTGGGCGAGGCGGGGTCTCTGCGCGATCCACACACTAGTGCGTACCCACCGCTTGATGTGTCGGTGTCACACGGTGTGTGCTGCGATGGTCCGGTGAGCGATGACGGTCCCGAACACCTCAGGGCGCTCGCCGAGGCGCTGGCGATCGAGGCGGCGGCCTTCGTGCGACGACGACGCGCCGAGATCTTCGGCCAGCGGCCCGGCAGCGATACCCCGGAGTCGGCGAACGCCGTGCAATCCAAGAGCACGCCCACCGATTCGGTGACGGTGGTCGACACCGAAACCGAACGGCTGCTGCGGGATCGGCTGGCCGCGCAGCGCCCGGGCGACGCGATCCTCGGCGAGGAGGGTGGCGGCCCGCAGACCGATTCCGGCGCCGGGGTGTGCTGGGTGCTCGATCCCATCGACGGCACCGTCAACTTCATCTACGGCCTTCCGGCCTACGCCATCTCGGTGGCCGCCCAGATCGACGGGGTGTCGGTGGCCGGGGCGGTGGCCGACGTGGTCAGCGGTGACGTGTACTCGGCCGCCCGCGGCGGGGGAGCACACGTGCTGCGCGGGGGCAGTCGGCAGACGCTGCGCTGCAGCAGGGTCAGCGAGCTGTCGATGACGTTGGTGGGCACCGGGTTCGGTTACGCGGCGGCGCGCCGCGCCGAGCAGGCCGCGCTGCTGGCCCGGATGCTGCCCGTGGTCCGCGACGTGCGGCGGATCGGTTCGGCGGCGGTGGATCTGTGCCTGGTCGCCGAAGGCCGACTGGACGCGCACTACGAGCACGGTCTGCACGTGTGGGACTGGGCTGCGGCCGCGTTGGTGGCCGTCGAATCCGGTGCGCTGGTGCGCCTTCCAGAACCCGATGAGGGTGACGGCGCCCTGTTGGTAGCCGCCGCGCCGGGCGTGTTCACCCCGCTGATCGAGGCGCTCGACGGCTTCGGGGGGCTGCGCCCCCTGCCGTGAGGGTCAGCAGGTTCCGTTGTGGATCTTGGCGATCAGCGCCGAGTCCGCCGGTTCGGTGGCGTCGGGCCGCAGGCCGGCCAGGACGGCGTCGATGTCGTCGCTGTGGGCCAGCGTGGTGAAGTCGGTGCCGATGGCCAGGTCGACGGAGTCGTCCTGACGGTCGTCCTGGTAGAGCTCCACGCAGGGCGCGACGAGCCAGACCGCGGCGGCGCCGGGCTTCCCGTTGGGGCCGAACCGGATCTGGCCCTGGCAGTTGAGGCGCTCGCCGGTGTAGACCGGGTCGTTGGCCGCGGTGGGCTGGGCAAAACCCAGGTCGCGCAAGGCGCCGGCCACCTCGCCGGCCTGACCGCCCTGGCCGCTGGCGTTGAGCACCCGGATCTTGGCCTCGGCGAGCTTGGCCGGTGCCACGTCGATCAGGGTGGACCGGGAAACCTGCTGGCCCAGCTTGGGGGCATTGGCATCGGCCGCCGGTGGGGGATTGCAGGCGGCGGCTTCCCGGACGTCGACCGGCCGGGTCAGCACGATCCCCCACACCAGGGCGGTGATCACGAACAGCACGCCCAGCGCGATGATCCCGGGCAGATAGTTGCGCCTGCGGAAGGGGCGACCGTGCTTGTCGAAGGCGGTGCCCTCGGTTATGTGTGCGACCACGGAAGCACTCTAGAACCACCTCAGGCACCGGGGTGGAACACGCCCAACACGGCATATCAATGAATATGACGTAAATCACACTTCAACGCGCTGTGATATGGGCACGAATCGTTTGGCGGATGCGTTCGACGCTGATACAAAGCTCTGCTGAGGTTACGAGGGGACGAGACGATGGCTACCGACTATGACGCCCCACGGCGTTCCGAAACTGACGAGGTGTCCGAGGACTCCCTCGAGGAGCTCAAGGCACGTCGCAATGAGGCGCAGTCAGCTGTCGTCGACGTTGACGAATCAGACACCGCCGAGAACTTCGAGCTGCCCGGCGCCGACCTGTCCGGTGAGGAACTGTCGGTGCGGGTGGTGCCCAAGCAGGCTGACGAGTTCACCTGTTCGAGCTGTTTCCTGGTGCATCACCGCAGCAGGCTGGCCAGCGAGAAGAACGGCGTGATGATCTGCACCGACTGCGCGGCTTAACCCGCACCGTCAACTACGCAGCGCCGAGAGCACCTTGTCGGGGTGGCGTGCGCTCACCAACCAGTACGGCGTGGGATCGTCCGGGTCGTCGAGGACCAGCAGAACCAGCGGGCCCACCCAGGGCCGGTGCAATACGAAAGCGGCCGGATCCAGCTGTCGGCCCAGGGCGGCCGACTTCGCGGACCGGGGGATTTCCGCTGAGCGGGTCACCACCGAGACCGGAAGGTGCGCCTGCCCGGCCCACAGTTCGACGTCGGGCCCGTCGGCGACCACCCGCACCTCAGTGCGTGACAGCCACAACAGCACCCCGACGGCCACCAGCCCCAGCACCACGTAGGGCAGCCAGGTGGGCAGCGAGCGCACGCCCATCGTCACTTCCTTGGCGAGGATCCACGCCGGGACCAGACCCAGCGGCCACCACCACCACGGCACCCACAACCGCTCGCGATAGCGCACGGTTTGCGAGGTCACACGCGAACCAGACACGGGGCCAAGGGTAGTCTGTGGCATCGTGCCGACCAGTCTCGCGGTGGTTCGCCTGGACCGCGATCTCCCGATGCCCAGCCGTGCTCATGACGGCGACGCCGGCGTCGACCTGTACTCCGCCCAGGACCTCGACCTGGCTCCCGGTCACCGCGCCCTGGTGGGCACCGGAATCGCCGTCGCCATCCCGCACGGCATGGTCGGCCTGGTTCACCCGCGTTCCGGTTTGGCTGCGCGCGTGGGACTTTCGATCGTGAACAGCCCCGGCACGATTGACGCGGGCTATCGCGGGGAAATCAAGGTCGCATTGATCAACCTCGACCCCACCACGCCGATCGAGATCCGGCGTGGTGACCGCATCGCCCAACTCGTGGTCCAGCGGGTCGAACTACCAGAGCTGGTCGAAGTGGCCTCGTTCGACGAGGCCGGACTGGCAGACACCACCCGTGGCGAGGGCGGCCACGGATCCTCCGGCGGACATGCGAGTTTGTGATGGCATTCGGCAGACGTAAGAACGACGACTCTCTCGACGAGACCACCGAGAAGCCCGTGGTGCCGGCCGACCCGGACATCGACGACGCCGACGACTTCGAGGGCGGCCCCTTCGACATCGAGGACTTCGACAACCCCGAAGACGCCGTGCAGGCGCGCCTGGATCTGGGCTCGGTGCTCATTCCGATGCCGCCGGCCGGCCAGGTCCAGGTGGAACTCAACGAGGCCGGGGTGCCCAGCGCCATCTGGGTGGTCACCCCCAATGGCCGCTTCACCATCGCCGCCTACGCCGCCCCGAAGTCGCCCGGGCTGTGGCGCGAGGTGGCCGGTGAACTGGCCGACTCGCTGCGCAAGGACAACGCTCAGGTATCCATCCAGGACGGCCCGTGGGGTCGCGAAGTGGTGGGCACCGGTGCGGGTGTGGTGCGTTTCATCGGCGTCGACGGCTTCCGGTGGATGATCCGGTGCGTGGTCAACGGCGCCCCGGAGTCGATGGAGCGGCTGACCGCTGAGGCGCGAGAAGCGTTGGCCGACACCGTGGTTCGCCGCGGCGACACACCGCTGCCGGTGCGTACACCGCTGCAGATCCAGCTGCCCGAGCCGATGGCTGAGCAGTTGCGGCAGGCCGCCGCGCAGCAGGCGCAGATGGTGGCGGCCCAGCAGGCGCTGATCCAGCAACAGCAGGCCCAGGGCCTGCAGACGGCCGAGCGCCGCGGCGCCGACGGGTCGGCCATGCAGCAGCTGCGCAGCACCAGCACCGGCGGCTGACCCGGCCCTAGGCCCCGGCTTCCTGCAGTGCCGACAGGCAGGCGGCGCCCAGCAGGCTGGGCTGCGGGCCGAACTCGTCGAGAGTGACCGTCCGCAACGCCGCCCGCGGCGCCGCCGCCACCCACTCCAGTGCCACCTCCAACGGGTGAATCGGGTCATCGGGGGCGGCCGCCACACCCATCGGCACGGCCAGCCCTTCGAGCTCAGCGACAGTGGGGGACACGTAGCCGGCCGCCTGCTCCATGGCATCCGGTAGCTGCGGCCACTGCGCCAGCCAGCTGCGGGTCAGCTCATCGGCCAGCCAGGACGGGCTGGAGGCCCGCATCTGCGCGGTGGTCGCCGCCAGACCGTCGGCGCGCAGCTGAGCCGCGGTGTGCCGGGCGGCCAGCGCGGCCGGCGCCTGCTGCGGGTCGCCGGTCCACGGCGGCAGCGCCGCCAACACCGCCACGGTGTGCTGCGGATGTGCCAGGGCCCACGACACCGCCACCGCCGCGCCGATGGACACCCCGCCGACGGCGATCGGCCCGCGCCGGGCGGCCTCGTCGAGTGCCTGCACATATCCGGCGACCAGGTGGGCCGGGCGGGGTGCGACGGCGACCACCACCGCACCGGCGGCGTGCAGGGGCGCTGCGAAGGCCCGGTACACGTAGTCGTCGTCGGATCCCGTGCCGGGCATCAGGACCGTCGTGACGCCGTCGAGAGTGGTGGCCATCGTGCAATCGTGCCCTGTGCCGTGTTCGCCACCGCGAGTCCGGGTATGCCGCGTGGCATTGGGGAACCAAGAGGTCTACCGTGACGTTGGCAGTGTGATCGAAGTTCAGGAGAGGCCATGGCTACGGCCGAAGGTTTTGTTCGCCGCATCACGCGTCGGTTGACGGAAGATCCCGAGCAGCGTGACGCCGAGGAGTTGACCGGCGAGGCCGACAGCACCGGCGCGCAGCGCGCTGCCGACTGCTGTCGCGGACAGGAAGTCACGATGGTCGGCATGCTGCGCAGCGTGGAAACCAACGCCAAGGGCTGTGCCGGCGGTGTGCGCGCCGAGTTCTTCGACGGCACCGACTCCGTGACCCTGGTCTGGCTGGGCCAGCGCCGCATCCCCGGCATCGAGTCCGGACGCACCCTGCGGGTGCGCGGCCGGCTCGGCACCCTGGAGAACGGCAGCAAGGCCATCTACAACCCGCACTACGAGATTCAGCGGTGAGTGGACCACCGGTCACCTCCGAGCCCGTGGACGAAGAAGACAAGAAAACTCCCGCTCAGGCGCTGCTGGCCCAGATGGGCGGCGTCAGTGGCCTGATCTACTCCGCGCTGCCGGTGGCCGTCCTGGTCCCGGTGAACACCGCCTTCGGTCTGGTGCCCGCGATCAGTGCCGCCCTCGGGGTGGCCGCGCTCATCCTGGTGTGGCGGCTGATCCGGCGTGACTCGGTGCAGCCCGCCGTCTCCGGTTTCATCGGGGTGGGAATCAGTGCGCTGATCGCCTGGATCGTCGGGGCGTCCAAGGGCTACTTCCTGCTCGGCATCTGGACGTCGCTGCTGTGGGCCACCGTGTTCGCGCTGTCGATCCTGATCCGGCGCCCGGTGGTCGGCTACGTGTGGAGCTGGGTCAACGGCCACGACCGCGCCTGGCGACAGAGCCGGCGCGCCGTGCTGGCCTTCGATATCGCCACCCTGACCTGGGTGCTGGTGTTCGGCGCCCGCTTCGTCGTGCAGCACCATCTCTACGACGCCGACCGCACCGGCTGGCTCGGGGTGGCCCGCATCTCGATGGGCTGGCCGCTGACGGCGGTCGCGGCCCTGGTCACCTATCTGGCGATCCGGGTGGCGCAGCGAGCGGTACATGCCCGGCATGCCGAGGAAGCCGACCACCACGCCGACAAGGACGCCGAGGTCACACCCGCCGAGGAGTGAGCGCTAGCCGCTCGTGGGCGTGAGCACCGTGGTGCGCAATTCGCCCTCGACCTCCGGTGCGGCGACGAACAACAGCTCGTCACCGCCTTCGAGCGGTTCGTCGGGCTCGGGCACGATCACCCGCTGTCCGCGCAGGATGGTCACCAGCGTCGCGTCGCGGGGCAGCACCAGTTTGCGCACCGGCCGCCCACCCCAGGGGGTGTCGTCGGGCAGGGTGATCTCGACGAGGTTGGCGTGCCCCTGCCGGAACTGCATCAGGCGCACCAGATCGCCGACCGCGACGGCCTCCTCGACCAGGGAGGCCAGCATCCGGGGTGTCGAGACCGCGACGTCGACTCCCCACGCGCTGTCGAACAGCCACTCGTTGCGCGGGTCGTTGACCCGGGCCACCACGCGGGATACCGCGAACTCCGTCTTGGCCAGCAGCGAGAGCACCACGTTGGCCTTGTCATCGCCGGTGGCGGCGATGACCACGTCGAATTCCTCGAGGTGCACCGACTCCAGCAAGCTGAGTTCGCAGGCATCGCCGAGACGCCAGTGCGCCGCCGGGATGGCGTCGACGTCGACGTGCTCGGGGTTGCGCTCGATGAGCGTCACCTCGTGTTGGTTGTCGACCAGCTCGCGGGCGATCGACCGACCGACCGCACCGGCCCCGCCGATCGCGACCTTCAACCGTTTCTCGCCCATCTCGCTAGTGCCCCTCTCCGACGTCCGGGCCCGGTGGTAGCGCGGCGATCGCCAGCGCCTCGGCGGCCCGGCCGGACACCGCCGCGAGGTACACCTGATCGCCGGCCTGCACCACGGTCTTCGGCTCGGGCAGGATCCCGGTGCCGAACCGGATCAGAAAGGCCACCCGCGCGCCGGTGGCCTCCTCCAGATCGGTCACCCGATGGCCCACCCAGCCCTCGTGCAGTGAGGCCGCGCCGACGGCCACCGTGCCGGTCGGGTCGCGCCACTTAGTGGTCTCGGCGTCGCCGACGAGGGTGTTCAACAGCCGGTCGGTGGTCCACGGGACGGTGGCCACCGTCGGGATGCCCAGGCGCTCGTAGACTGCGGCGCGCTTGGCGTCGTAGATGCGGGCCACCACCCGCTTGACGCCGAACGTCTCGCGGGCGACGCGGGCGGAGATGATGTTCGAGTTGTCGCCGGAGGACACCGCGGCGAAGGCGTCGGCGTCCTTGATTCCTGCGCGGGTCAACACTTCTCGGTCGAAGCCCATCCCGAGTACCCGTTCGCCGGTGAACTCGGGGGAGAGCCGGTGGAAGGCCGTCGGGTCGCGGTCGATGATCGCGACCTCATGCCCGATTCGAGACAGCGCGTCGGCCAGCGAGGCGCCCACTCGGCCGCACCCCATCACCACTATCCGCACCTGATGTCCTCTCGGCTACGTCGTGCGTCGGCCCACCGCAACGGGGGCCGGAAAGTGGCTGACCGAGGCGTGCGGGCAACGACCGTATGGGGAACGCTACAGCCAAAGCGCGATGGGCTTAGTCTTGGCACTCGTGTCTAAGCTTTCGACCGCCGCACGTCGGCTGGTCCTGGGGCAGCCGTTTCGTAGTGACAAGCTGAGTCACACCCTGCTGCCCAAGCGCATCGCGCTGCCCGTGTTCGCCTCGGACGCCATGTCGTCGGTGGCCTACGCGCCTGAGGAAATCTTCCTGGTGCTCTCGGTCGCCGGGCTCGCCGCCTACTCGATGGCCCCCTGGATCGGCGTGGCCGTCGCCCTGGTGATGCTCGTCGTGGTGGCCTCCTACCGGCAGAACGTGCACGCCTACCCGTCCGGCGGCGGCGACTACGAGGTGGTGACCACCAACCTGGGCCCCACCGCAGGGCTCACGGTGGCCAGCGCCCTGCTGGTGGACTACGTGCTGACCGTGGCGGTGTCGATGGCCTCGGCGATGTCCAACATCGGATCGGCGGTGCCCTTCATCGCCGAGCACAAGGTGCTCTTCGCGGTCGCGGCCATCGTGCTGCTGACCGCGGCCAACCTGCGGGGTATCCGGGAATCGGGCACCGCGTTCGCCATTCCCACCTACGCCTTCATGATCGCCATGTTCGCGATGCTGGCCTGGGGCTTCTTCCAGATTCACGTCCTGGGTCACCAGCTGCGTGCCGAGTCGGCCGGCTTCGACCTGCGCTCGGAACATGGCGACGTGATGGGCCTGGCGCTGGTGTTCCTGGTCGCCCGCTCGTTCTCCTCCGGCTGCGCCGCGCTGACCGGTGTGGAGGCCATCAGCAACGGCGTGCCGGCCTTCCGCAAGCCGAAGTCCAAGAACGCCGCGACAACTCTGGCGCTGCTGGGCGGTATCGCCGTGACCCTGTTCATCGGGATGATCGTGCTGGCCCTGGAAACCGGAGCCAAGGTCGCTGAGCGCCCCGAGGAGCAGTTGATCGGAGCACCAGCCGGTTACCAGCAGAAGACTCTCGTCGCGCAGCTGGCCGACTCGATCTTCCACAACTTCCCCCCGGGACTCTTCCTGATCACCGGTGTCACCGCGCTGATCCTCGTCTTGGCTGCCAACACCGCGTTCAACGGCTTCCCGGTGCTGGGGTCGATCCTGGCCCAGGATCGCTACCTGCCGCGCCAGCTGCACACCCGCGGGGACCGGTTGGCCTTCTCCAACGGAATCGTGTTCCTGGCGCTGGCCGCGATCGCGTTCGTGGTGGCCTTCCGGGCTGAGGTCACTGCGCTCATCCAGCTGTACATCGTGGGTGTGTTCATTTCGTTCACCCTCAGCCAGATCGGCATGGTGCGGCACTGGACCCGGCATCTGCGCACCGAGACCGAGCCCGCGGCCCGGCGCCGGATGATGCGCGCCCGGGTGATCAACACGATCGGATT
This sequence comes from Mycobacterium sp. M26, assembly GCF_001494595.1. GTDB lineage: Bacteria > Actinomycetota > Actinomycetes > Mycobacteriales > Mycobacteriaceae > Mycobacterium. Next base: position 2,891,751 of record NZ_LN929908.1, on the reverse strand, counting down.
CGTTGCCACCGGTGCGGTGCTCATCGTGGTGCTGGTCACCAAGTTCGTGGCGGGCGCCTGGATCGCGATTGTCGCGATGTCGAGCCTGTTCATCCTGATGAAGGCGATCCACAAGCACTACGACACGGTGTCGCGCGAGCTGGCTTCCCAGGAGGCCGAGGAGGGCGAGATGGTGTTGCCCAGCCGCAACCACGCGGTGGTGCTGGTGTCCAAGCTGCATCTGCCGACGCTGCGGGCGCTGTCCTATGCGCGGGCCACCCGGCCGGATGTGCTCGAGGCCATCACCGTCAATGTCGATGACGCCGAGACCCGCCAGCTGGTGCACAAATGGGAGGACAGCGACGTCAGCGTGCCGCTGAAAGTCGTCGCCTCCCCGTACCGCGAAGTCACCCGGCCGGTGCTCGACTACGTCAAGCGGATCAGCAAGGAAGCCCCGCGCACGGTGGTGACGGTCTTCATCCCCGAGTACGTCGTCGGCCACTGGTGGGAGCAGATTCTGCACAACCAGAGCGCGCTGCGGCTCAAGGGCAGGCTGCTGTTCATGCCCAACGTGATGGTGACTTCCGTTCCGTGGCAGTTGAATTCGTCCGAGCGGCTGCACGAGCTGCAAGCGCAGAACGCGCCCGGTGACGTTCGTCGCGGTTTCGTGGAGTGACCGAAGCCCTGGAGCCGCCGGGCCGGCGACATCAGACCCTGTCCGCCGAACTGATTCTCGACACCGGTCCGGCCGCCAACGGCGGAAGTTGTGTGGCTCGGCACGACGGCCGGGTGGTGTTCGTCCGCTACGCGCTGCCGGGGGAGCGGGTGCGGGCCCGCATCACCGGTGACCGCGGATCTTATTGGCACGCTGAGGCTTTCGAGATCCTCGAGCCCTCACCCGACCGGATCGACTCACTGTGCCCGATCGCGGGAGTGGACGGCGCGGGCTGTTGCGATCTGGCTTTCGCCGATCCGGCGGCCACCCGGGTGCTCAAGGGACAGGTGGTGGCCAATCAGCTGGCCCGCCTCGGTGACTTCGTCTGGGACGGGGTGGCCGAACCGGTCGGCGACGGCGCGGCCACCGGCTGGCGCACCCGGGTGCGGCTGGCCGTCGGAGCCGACGGCCGGGCCGGGTTCCACCGCTACCACAGCGACGAACTGGTCACCGATCTGCGCTGCGGACAGCTTCCCAAGGGCATGCTCGACGGCATCGAGGCGCAGCGCTGGCAGCCCGGCGAACAGGTGCATGTGGTGCTCGACGACGACGGGAACCGGCACATCGTCGCCACCACCCGCCAGCCGCGGCGCACCCGCCTGGTGGAGGGGGCCGAGGATGCCGTCCAGCGGGTCGGTGAGCGGGTATGGCGCGTACCGGTGACCGGCTTCTGGCAGTCGCACCGCGAGGCGGCGACCACCTACAGCGCACTGGTGCGGCAATGGGCCGACGGGATCGGCGCACGGTCGGCATGGGATCTCTACGGCGGGGCGGGGCTGTTCGCGGCGGTCCTGGCTGACGTGGTCGGCGACCAGGGCCGGGTGCTCAGCGTGGATACCGCGCGCAGTGCATCCCGCGCGGCCCGCGCCGCGCTGGCCGACCTGCCGCAGGTCGAGATCCTCACCGAGTCGGTTCGCCGGGCGCTGGGTGCGGCCCGGGGTGGTGCCGACGTCGCCGTGCTGGACCCGCCGCGCGCCGGAGCCGGCCGCGAGGTCATCGACCAGCTCGCCGCGGCCGGGGTGCCGCGCGTGATCCACATCGGCTGCGAGGCCGCCGCGTTCGCCCGCGACATCGGGCTCTACCGGGCCCGCGGCTACACCGTCGAGCAGATCCGGGTCTTCGACTCGTTCCCGCTGACCCACCACGTCGAATGTGTCGCACTGCTGACCAGATGACGGGTATCCCGCAGATCGCCTACTGTCACACCGACCCGTCGATGCCGAGGTGAATCGTGGCCGAACGCAAGCCCCTGCTGCAGCGCGCACTGTTCTCGCGCGGGTCGTGGTCGGAGACCTCGCGGATCACCGGCATCCTGCGCAAGGAGACCGTCGGCGGGGCGCTGCTGCTGTTCGCCGCCGCGGTCGCGCTGATCTGGGCCAACTCACCGTGGTCGGCGGCCTATCACAACCTGACGGCCTTCCACGTCGGCACCGACCGGCTCGGCCTGCACCTGGACCTGAGCTTGGGCGGCTGGGCCGCGGACGGCCTGCTGGCCATCTTCTTCTTCGTCGTCGGGCTCGAACTCAAGCGTGAGTTCGTCGCCGGCGACCTGCGCGACCCGAGCCGCGCGGCCCTGCCCATCGCGGCCGCCGTCGGCGGCATGGTGGTGCCGGCCGCCATCTTCGTCGCGTTCGCCGTCCACGGCGGCGAGGGCGCGGTCCGCGGCTGGGCCATCCCGACCGCCACCGACATCGCCTTCGCGGTGGCTGTGCTGGCCGTCATCTCCACCCACCTGCCCACCGCGCTGCGCACCTTCCTGCTGACCCTGGCGGTGGTCGACGACCTGCTGGCCATCACCGTGATCGCGGTGTTCTACACCGAGAAGATCAAGGTCGTGCCGCTGCTGGTGGCGCTGATCCCGCTGGCGCTGTTCGCGATCCTGGTGCAGCGCCGCATCCAGTCCTGGTGGCTGCTGCTGCCGCTGGCCGCACTCACCTGGGCCTTCGTCCACGAGTCCGGCGTGCACGCGACGGTGGCCGGTGTCCTGCTCGGCTTCACCGTGCCGGTGCTGCGCAACGACCGCGACGCCGGCGAAACCGGGCCAGGGCTGGCCGAACATTTCGAGCACGTCATGCGGCCGGTCTCAGCCGGTTTCGCCGTGCCGGTATTCGCCTTCTTCGCAGCTGGCGTGACCTTCGGGGGCTATGACGGATTGGTGACAGCGCTGAAGCATCCGATCGCCCTGGGCATCGTCTGCGGCCTGGTGCTGGGCAAGACCCTCGGAGTGTTCGGCACCACCTGGATTCTGGCCGCCGCGACCCGCGCCAGCCTGGACTCCACACTGCGCTGGATCGACGTGTTCGGGATGTCCATGTTGGCCGGCATCGGCTTCACGGTATCCCTGCTGATCGGGGATTTGGCCTACGAATCGGGCTCCGCGCGCGACGACATCGTCAAGGTCGCAGTCCTCACAGGAAGTTTGCTGGCTGCCCTGTTGGCGGCGGTCGTGTTGAGGCTTCGCAACCGGCACTATCGGTCGATCTGGCTGATGGAGACACGTGACGCAGACCACGACGGAGTGCCCGACATCTATCAGTCTCAGCAGGACTGATCGCATCGGCCGTGCGTAGACTGAGCTGATGCTTGAACAGGTCCGCGGCCCCGCTGATCTGCAACACCTGTCGCAAGAGCAGTTGAGCGAACTGGCCGCAGAGATTCGCCAGTTCCTCATTCACAAGGTCGCTGCGACCGGTGGGCACCTGGGCCCTAATCTCGGCGTGGTCGAGTTGACGTTGGCATTGCACCGCGTCTTCGACTCCCCGCACGACCCGATCATCTTCGACACCGGGCATCAGGCCTACGTGCACAAGATGCTGACCGGGCGCGCCGCCGACTTCGACACGCTGCGGATGAAGGACGGTCTGTCGGGCTACCCGTCACGCGCCGAGAGCGAGCACGACTGGGTCGAATCCAGCCACGCGTCCTCGGCACTGTCGTACGCCGACGGCCTGGCCAAGGCTTTCGAGCTGACCGGGCATCGCAACCGGCACGTGGTCGCCGTTGTCGGCGACGGCGCACTGACCGGCGGAATGTGCTGGGAGGCGCTGAACAACATCGCCGCGTCCCGGCGCCCGGTGGTCATCGTCGTCAACGACAACGGCCGCAGCTACGCGCCGACGATCGGCGGCCTGGCGAACCACCTGGCGGGTCTGCGTCTGCAGCCCGGCTACGAACGCGTCCTGGAGCGCGGCCGCACCGCCGTGCGCGGCATGCCGCTGGTGGGTGAGGCGTTCTACCAGGCCCTGCACAGCGTCAAAGCCGGCCTCAAGGACGCGCTGTCGCCGCAGGCGATGTTCACCGACCTCGGCCTGAAGTACGTCGGCCCGATCGACGGCCACGACGAGCACGCCGTCGAGAACGCGCTGCGCCACGCCCGCGGTTTCAACGCGCCGGTCATCGTGCACGTCGTCACCCGCAAGGGGATGGGCTATGCTCCGGCCGAAAACGACGAGGCCGAGCAGATGCACTCCACCGGCGTCATCGACCCGGTGACCGGACTGGCAACCCAGGCCTCGGCGCCCGGCTGGACCTCGGTGTTCTCCGACGCCCTGATCACCTATGCCGGCAGGCGGCGCGACATCGTCGCGATCACCGCGGCCATGCCCGGCCCGACCGGCCTGTCGAAGTTCGGGGAGCGCTTCCCGGACCGGCTTTTCGACGTCGGTATCGCCGAGCAGCACGCGATGACATCAGCGGCCGGCCTGGCGATGGGCGGCCTGCACCCGGTGGTGGCGATCTACTCGACGTTCCTCAACCGGGCCTTCGACCAGATCATGATGGATGTGGCCCTGCACAAGCTGCCGGTCACGATGGTGCTCGACCGGGCCGGTGTCACCGGCAACGACGGCGCCAGCCACAACGGCATCTGGGACATGTCGATGCTCAACATCGTGCCCGGCATCCGGGTGGCCGCCCCACGCGACGGTGCCCGGCTGCGCGAGGAACTCGGTGAGGCTCTCGACATCAATGACGGACCGACCGCGCTGCGCTTCCCCAAAGGCGCTGTCGGCGATGATATTCCGGCGCTTGAGCGGCGCGACGGGGTGGACATCCTGGCCGCCCCGGCCGACGGTCTGGGTGACGATGTGCTGCTGGTCGCGGTGGGTTCGTTCGCCTCGATGGCCCTCAAGGTCGCCGAGCGGTTGCGCAACCAGGGCATCGGCGTCACCGTGGTGGACCCCCGGTGGGTCATCCCGGTTCCGAAAGCCCTTGAGCCGCTGGCCAAGTCGCACAAGCTGGTCGTCACCCTCGAGGACAACGGGGTGCGCGGCGGTATCGGTTCGGCGGTCTCGGCCGCGCTGCGCGCCGCCGAGATCGACGTGCCGTGCCGCGATATCGGTGTGCCCCAGCAGTTCCTCGACCACGCCGCCCGCGGTGAGGTGCTGACCCAGGTCGGCCTGACCGAGCAGAACGTGGCCCGTCAGGTCACCGGCTGGGTGGCCGCACAGGGCTCTCTGGACGAGACCGTCAGCGAACAGGTCGACTAGGAGAGGTCCTCGGGCCGCCTGCGGACTCGGAGTACCAGCACGGCGGTGGCCAGTACCAGGACCAGGCCGCCGAGGACACCGGTCTGAACGATGGCGCGGGCGAACTGCGGTCCGTCCGCCAGCAGCTTGGCCGCCTCGACCGACTGGACGACAATCTCCTTGATGCAGGCCAGAATTCCGACGACGAGAAACGGCTCCACGGCGATTTCGTGGGAGCGCAGGCTGGTGCGGACGGCGTACAGCAGCTCGACAAAGATGAAGATCAGCAGCAGTCCGTCCAGCAGTTCGAGCATCACCGTGCTGGTCGCCGCATCCTGGAGCTTGAAGAACGTGTTGACCTGGGCTACCAGCAGGGCCACTGATCCGGCTACCAGCAGGAGCGCGATCGCCCAGTACACGGCGTCTTCCACCACGCTGAGTACCCGGTCGGCGAAGCGTTGTCGCTCCCGCTCGTCGGGGGTCTCGTCGGTGGTCTGATCTTCGTTCACCGCTGCCGCCGTTCGAAGTTGCCGTGCCCCAACGCCATACCAGGTTCTGGTGTCAGGCTAGCCGGTCGATCACCGAAGCTGTCGCCATCGCGGCGAAGTCCGAGTAACAAGCACGACAGCGACAGGCTGGGCGGGTCACCGAGGCTCACTCCGCCCCGGCAGGCGTCAGCGCGGCGGCTAACACCGGCACCGCCAGCTGACGCTGCCAGGCCCGCGCGCCACCGTCGCGCAGGAACTCGTCGATCGCCGTCTCCCGGTCGGGACGGTCCTGCCAGTCCCAGCACAGCCGGCGGATCAGCTCGGGGGACACCAGGTTCTCGGTCGGCACCCCGACCCGCGCCGACAGCTCGGTCAGCGCACCGCGCGCGGCATCGAGCCGGGCGGCGGCCTCCGGCTTGCGCTTTGCCCAGCGGACCGCGGGCGGCGGACCGTTCTGCTGGTCGCCGGAATCGGGCGGCTCAGGGTTGGCGCGTGCGGTCTCCAGCGCGGCCAGCCAGACATGGGCGCTGCGCCGCTGCTTGCTGCCACCGAAGATCGGCAGCTTGGTCAGCTCCTCGACGGTCTTCGGGTCAGCCGTCGCCGCGGCGATGATCGCCGAGTCCGGCAGGATGCGCCCGGGCGCGATGTCGCGGCTGCGCGCGATCTGGTCGCGCACCGTCCACAGCTCGCGGACCGCGGCCAGGCCGTGGCTGCTGCGCACCTTGTGGATACCCGAGGTGCGTCGCCAGCGGTCCCGCCGGGTGATCTGTGCGCCGGCCAGGCTGGTGCACCGTAGATACTCGAATTCCTCTGCGGCCCAATCGCTTTTGTTCTGGCTGGCCAGCACGTCAGCGATCGACTCACGCAGCGCGATCAGCACCTCGACATCCAGCGCGGCGTAGTTCAGCCAGGCATCCGGCAGCGGACGTTTGGACCAGTCGGCCGCGCCGTGTCCCTTGGCCAGCCCCAGCCCGAGCAACCGCTGCACCATGGCCGCCAGATTCACCCGGTCGAATCCGGCGAGCCGGCCGGCCAGTTCGGTGTCGTAGAGCGCGGGTGGGCGCAGACCGACCTCGGCCAGGCACGGCAGATCCTGGTCGGCGGCATGCAGGATCCACTCGTCTTCGGCCAGCACGTCGGCGACGGGCTTGAGCACGTCGATCGGGCTGCTGCCGTGGTTGACCGGGTCGATGAGCACGGTGCCCGCCCCGGAGCGCCGGATCTGGATCAGGTAGGCGCGGTTGGAGTACCGGAACCCCGACGCGCGCTCGGCGTCGATGGCGAACGGCCCGCGGCCCGCGGCCAGCTTCTCGGCGGCCTCGGCGATCTCGGTGACGCTGATCGACAGTGGCGGCACGCCCTCGGCGGGCTCCAGAAGCGGCGTGGCCTCGGGGACGTCCTCGTCAGGGGTGTCGGGCGCCGCGGCGCCCTCGTCGTCAAAATCCATCTCAGGCGCGGGTGCGGGAATTCAGATCGGTGACCCCGACCGGCGGTAGTCCGGCAGCATGCTCGAGGACCTCGCAGAAGGCCTGCACATGAGTTTCCAGCGACAGGGAGGTGGCCGTCCAGGACGCCCGCAGCTCCAGCTGGTGGGCACGCGGCGGACCGGAGATGTCGCCGTAGCGCACCGAGGTGGTGGCGGTGACGGTGCCGCCGAGCGCGGTGACGTGCTCGGAGCGGGCCTCCAGGGCATCCACCAGCCAGCTCCACGCCACCTCGGGCAATAGCGGGTCGACGGCCTCGCTGGAGTCCAGATCGGCCTGGATGTAGGCGACCAGCCGCATGGTGCCGTCCCAGGCCTCCGAGCCGTCCGGATCGTGCAGCAGGATGAGCCGTCCGAAGGCGTCGCCCTCGGAACGCTCGGGGATGATGTCGGTCTCCGGGTGCTTGACCTCGGCGCCGATCGCATAGCTGTATGGCGCGAGACGCTGAGGTGGACGGATCGGCCCCAGTTCGATCTCGGACCGCACCTCTGCGGCGTTCATCGCCGCCACCGCCTCGCGGAATTGCGCCGGTTCCGCAGTGGTCACGTCGATTGACGCTAGCCCCATCGGCGAGGTCGGGGAGGCAGGCGCGCCGAATTCGTACCAGCGGCTGGTTCCGGGCTCCGCCCAGCGTGGCAGCATGGACGCGATGAGTACGCGTCGCGCACTGCCCGAGGCCCCCTTTCTGGCCGCCGCCACGGGCCGTAAACCCAGCCGTGTCCCGGTGTGGTTCATGCGCCAAGCCGGCCGTTCGCTGCCCGAGTACCGGGCGCTGCGGGCCAAGAACACGATGATGCAGGCCTGCTTCGACCCCGAGCTGATCTGCGAGATCACCCTGCAGCCGGTGCGCAGGCACGATGTCGATGCGGCGATTCTGTTCTCCGACATCGTCGTCCCGATGCGCGGGGCGGGCATCGACCTGGACATCGTGCCCGACGTCGGTCCCGTGATCGCCAACCCGGTGCGCACCGCAGCCGACGTCGACGCACTGAAAGGCCTTGAGCTGCAGCGGGTCAGTGCGGTGTCCGACGCGGTCGGCATGCTGGTCGGCGCGTTGGGCGAGGTGCCGCTGATCGGGTTCGCCGGAGCCCCGTTCACCCTGGCCTCCTACCTGGTCGAAGGCGGGCCCAGCAAGCTGCACGAGCGCACCAAGGCGATGATGCTGGGCGAGCCGGATACCTGGCACGCGCTGATGGGTGTGCTGACCGATCTGACGATCGCCTTCCTCACGGTGCAACTCGACGCCGGGGTGGACGCCATCCAGGTGTTCGACTCCTGGGCCGGAACGTTGTCGCTGGCCGATTACCGCACCCATGTGCTGCCGCACAGCACCCGGGTGTTCACCGCGCTGGCCGGTTACGGCGTGCCGATGACCCACTTCGGGGTCGGGACCGCCGAACTGCTGGGCGCGATGGCCGAAGCGGTGTCCGGACACGGGGCACCCGCCGTGGTCGGGGTCGACTGGCGCACCTCGCTGGCCGATGCCGCGACCCGGGTCGGCCCCGGGATCGCCTTGCAGGGCAACCTCGATCCGGTGACCCTGCTGGCCGGGTGGCCGGTGGTCGAGAAGGCCGCCCGCAACGTGGTCGACGACGGCCGCCTGGCGATCGACGTCGGTGCGGCCGGGCACATCTTCAACCTCGGTCACGGGGTGCTGCCCGCGACCGACCCCCAGCTGCTGACCGATCTGGTGGCCCTGGTGCACTCGCTGTGACAGCTCGCTCCTATTGCGTTGTGGGCGGCGGTATTTCGGGACTCGTCGCCGCCTATCGCATCCGCGCCGCGGTCGGTCCGGAAGCCACCATCACCCTGTTCGACCCGGCCGACCGGCTCGGCGGCATCCTGCGCACCGAACGGCTCGGCGGCCAACCCGTCGACATCGGCGCCGAGGCCTTTGTGGCCCGTCGCCCCGAGGTGCCCGCGCTGCTGGCCGAACTCGGCCTGGCCGGCCGCCAGATCACCACCACCGGGGTGCGCCCGACGATCTACAGCCAGGGCCGGATTCATCCGCTGCCGCCCGACACCGTCAACGGCATCCCGACCTCGGCGGCCTCGGTGACCGGTCTGGTCGATGACGCGACGATCGCCCAGATGGCCGCCGAACCGCATCGCCGGATCCAGTGGCAGGCCGGTGCCGACCCGTCCGTCGGCGCGCTGGTGGCCGACCGGTTCGGCGAGCAGGTGGTGGCCCGCTCGGTCGACCCGATGCTGACCGGGGTGTACTCCGGGTCGGCGGCGACCATCGGCATCCGCGCGGCGGCCCCGACCGTCGCCGCGGCGCTGGATGCCGGGGCGACCAGCCTCACCGAAGCGGCCCGGCGGGCTCTGCCCGGCGGAAGCCGGGGCCCGGTGTTCGGAGCCATCGAGGGCGGCTATCAGGTCCTGCTCGACGCGCTGATCCAGCGCAGCGGGCTGCAGTGGGTCCAGACCACGGTCAATCACATCGCGGCCGACGGCGCGGGCTGGTCGCTGCGCGACGACGAGGGTACCGAGTGGTACGCCGACGCCGTGATCGTCGCTGTCCCGGTGTCGCGGTTGGCCGCCCTGATCGGTGATATCGCACCGGGTGCGGCCGCGGTCGCGGCCGGCATCCCGGTCGCCTCGGCTGCGGTGCTAGCGATGGCCGCACCCGGCGGCACTCCGTTCCCGCCGCAGTCCGGTGTGCTGGTGGCGACCGGAGAACGCTTGCACACCAAGGCCATTACGCTGTCGAGCCGCAAGTGGGGCGCGCGCGGCAACTGCGAGCTGCTGCGGATGTCGTTCGGCCGCTTCGGTGATGGCGAGAAGAACCCGGCGCGGGTGACCTCCGACACCGAGCTGCAGGCGTGGGCCGAGGCCGACCTCAAGACGGTGTTCGGTATCGACGTCGATCCGGTCGAGATCCTGGTGCACCGCTGGCTCGACGCGATGCCGCAGTACGGCCCGGGCCACGCCGGGCTGGCCGCCCGGCTGCGGGCCGATCTGCCGCCGACACTGGCCCTGGCGGGCAACTATCTCGACGGCATCGGCGTGCCCGCCTGCCTGGCGGTCGCCGGCGCTGCGGCCGCCGCTGTGGTGGACGCCACCACGCGCCGATAAGCCCCGGTCCGCGTGGCACGATGGTGCCATGGCACGACTGGACTACGACGAGCTCAACGCCACCATCCGATACGTCATGTTCTCGGCATTCGCCGTGGAACAGGGGGCGCTGGGCTACGACGAGGACGCCCGCGCCGCCGTCGTCGACGAGACCGCCACCTTCCTCAAGCAGCAGGAGGAGAGCGGGGTCGTCTTCCGCGGCATCTACGACGTGGCCGGGCTGCGCGCCGACGCCGACTACATGTTCTGGACCCACGCCGAGCGCATCGAGTCGCTGCAGGCCACCTACAGCGATTTCCGCCGCACCACCACCCTGGGCCGGGCCAGCAAGCCGGTCTGGAGCAGTGTGGCGCTGCACCGCCCCGCGGAGTTCAACAAGAGCCATGTGCCGGCGTTCCTGGCCGGTGAGGAGCCGGGCAACTACGTCTGCGTCTACCCGTTCGTCCGTTCGCTGGACTGGTACCTGCTGCCTGACGAAGAGCGGCGCAAGATGCTCGCCGATCACGGGATGGCCGCACGCGGTTACAAGGACGTCCGCGCCAACACCGTGCCGGCTTTCGCACTCGGCGACTACGAGTGGATCCTGGCCTTCGAAGCCCCTGAGCTGCACCGCATCGTCGATCTGATGCGTGATCTGCGGGCCACCGAAGCGCGCAGGCACGTGCGCGAGGAGATTCCCTTCTTCACCGGGCCGCGCGTCGGCGTAGAGGAACTCGTCGCCAAGCTGCCCTAAATCGCTCGTGGAGCGCCCGATGTCGTTACGATTTTTGCTGCGGTCAATTTTGGGCGAGTAATGCCACGACGATCGGGGGCCGGGTGGGTCAACCTCAGGCGACACCGAAGGTGGGATTGAGTGCTGCCGCAGTCGGCCTCGTTCTGGTCGGCTACTTCGGCTGGTTGCTGTCAGGACGCCCGACCACCGAGACGCTGTCCCTGATCTTCGACTCCGACACTCTGTTGGTGGTGCTGGCTGCCGGAGCGGCGTTCGTCTGTGCGGTCAGTGCCCGGGTCACCCGGGGCAGGGTCCGGGCCGCGTGGTTATCGATGACCGTCGGGCTGACCGGGTTCACCGTCGGGGCCGCGATCTGGCGCTACTACGAAGTGCAGGGCCTCAGGCCGCCGTTCCCCTCGGTCGCCGACATCGCCTACCTCATCCTGCCGGTGGCGGCGGGCCTGGCACTGGTGCTGCTGGCCACCGGTCTGACCCGTACGTCGCGGACGCGGCTGTTACTCGACGGGCTCATCGTCGCGGCGTCGTTCACCATCGTGGTCTGGGTCGTCGTGCTTGACGAGGTGCTGCGCGCGGACAGCCCCAGCCAGTTCAAGATTGCGGTGTCGCTGACGTATCCGGTGCTCGATGCCGCCGTCATGGCCATCGCCATCCTGGTGCTCGCTCGCGCGTTACCCGGCCAGCGCCGAACCTTGGTGCTGCTGACGGCGGCGATGGCGTGCATCACGGTTTCGGACTCGATGTTCGTGTATCTGGCGGCCACCCAACGCCATGACACCAACGAACTTCTCGATCTGGGCTGGCTGGCCGGGCTGGTGTTGATGGCCGCCGCGGCCGTCGCCGGGCGCACGTTCACGCTTCGGGAAACCATTGTGGCGCAACCACCTTCGTCGGCATCGGTGTGGCTGCCATTCATCCCGGTGGTGGCGGCCAGTGTGGTCGCGCTGCTCGAGCCACCGGAGGAGGTGCGCCAGCCGCAGATCCTGATCCCCAGCATCGTGCTCGTCGTGGCGTTCCTGGGCCGCCAGTTGCTGACCATGAGCGAGAACCGCAGGCTCCTCGGCGCGGTCGCCGAACAAGCCCTGCGCGACCCCCTGACCGGGGTCGGCAACCGCATCGTGTTCCGCGATCATCTCAACCACGCGATGCAGATGCGCCAGCGTGATGGATTGACCGTCGGCGTGCTGGCCATGGACCTCGACGATTTCAAGGTCGTCAACGACACCCTGGGGCACCCGGTCGGCGATGAACTGCTCAACCTGGTCGCCGAGCGGATCTCGGGATGCGTCCGGGACGGCGACACCGTGGCGCGCCTGGGCGGCGACGAATTCGCGGTGCTGCTGGAGGGCCGCGACGACCGGACCCAGCTGATCGCGCATCGCGTCGTCGAGGCGTTCGACCGGCCGTTCCTGGTCGACGGGCAGGAGCTGTTGGTGCGGCCTAGTGTCGGGCTGGCTGTCGCCGACGCCGACGACCCCGACGTCACCGCGGTGGAACTGCTCAAGCGCGCCGACATCGCCATGTACCGGGCAAAGCGGTCCCGCACCGGCGGTGTCCACACCTTCAACGCCGAGATGCTGCTGGCCGAATCACCCGACAGCAACCTGTTCGACAAGCAGGTGTCGGCCACCCGCGGGCGCGGCGCCGAGGCAGTCCGCCTGCTCGGCGAATTGCGCCAGGCCATCGACCATTTCGAGCTGACCCTGGTCTACCAGCCGAAGTTCGACCTGCGCACCGGGGCGATCGTCGGGGTGGAGGCACTGGTCCGGTGGCCGCACCCCGACCGGGGTGTGCTCGCACCGGATCAGTTCCTGCCGCTGGTGCGCCGCTACGGGTTGATGGGCCGGGTCAACGACTTCGTGGTCAACAAGGCGCTCGACGACGTCCTGGAGTGGCGTGCTGCCGCCATCCCCGCTCCGATCGCCATCAACCTGTTCGCCCCCTCGATGGCCGACCTGCGTCTGCCCGACACCATCAGCCTCGCCCTGGGGAACCGGGGACTGGATCCCTCGATCCTGACGGTGGAGATCACCGAGGACCTCTTCCTGGACAACATGGAACGCACCAAGCTGGTGCTGGCCCGGCTCCGCGAACGCGGCGTCCGGATCGCCATCGACGACTTCGGCAGCGGCTACTCGGCGCTGTCCTACATGCGTGAACTCACCGTCGACGAGGTCAAACTCGACCGGCACTTCATCGCGCCGATGCTCGGCGACCCGCGTGCCGCCGCCGTGGTGCGGGCCGTCATCGACCTCGCCGCCGAGTTGGGGCTGTCCACCGTCGCCGAAGGGATTGAGAACGTGCAAACGGCCAACTGGCTGCGTGAGCACGGCTGCACCATCGGGCAGGGCTTCTTCCTGAGCCCGCCGGTGTCCTCGGACAAGCTGATCGATCTGTTCCGCCGGTGTGCCGCCAGCAGCGCCCGGCCGCACCACGTCGCCGCGCTCGGACCCACGCCGTCCTGGTAGATCGGGTCGGCGACGGACCCGTCCCGCCCGGAAGCCTCCGCTAAAGTTCCACCAGCGTCAATTACTGTCCGCCCTGTCGAGCCCGAGCCGGGAGGTGCTGTGCCCAAGGCTTCGCACGTGGCCGTCGTCGCCGGGGCGTTCTTCGTCGCGTTCACCGTCTGGATCGTGGGCGGCGTGTCGCGCGGCACCACCCTGGCGGCCGTCTCCGACATCGTGATGCTGGTTTTCACGGTGCCCGCCGTGATCTTCAGCGCGCTGGCCGCCCGCGTCGCGCGCGGGCGGGTGCGGTTGGCCTGGGCGGCGCTGACCGTCGGCATGATCAGCTGGTCCATCGGCGAGGCGCTGTGGACCTACTACGAGCTGATCGCGAAGACGAGCCCGTTCCCGTCCCTGGCGGATGCCGCCTACCTGGTCTTCCCGGTCGCGGCCTGTATCGCGCTGCTGGTGTTGCCCGGCGAGGAGACCGGACCGTTCCGCGGCCGGGTGCTGATGGACGGGCTCATCGTGGCGGCGTCGCTGTTCCTGGTCGGCTGGGTGACAGTGCTGGGTCCGCTCTACGCCGGCGGCGCAACAAGCCGGCTGGCGTTCGTGGTCGCGATGGCCTACCCGCTCTCCGATGTGGTGGTGCTGACGATGGCCACCGTCGTGCTGGTCCGCTCCGGAGCCCGCGACCGGCTTCCGCTGACCCTGGCGACGGTGGGTGTGGCCTGTATTGCATTGTCGGACAGTGCGTTCGCCTACCTGGCCGCCAAGGGCGAGTACAACAGTGGCCGGGCTGTCGACATCGGCTGGGTGGCAGGCCTGCTGTTCATCGCGATCGCCGCCGTCACCAGCATGCAGACCACCCGGGAGAACAGGACCGTCCTGGAACTTCCGAGCTGGGCCTCGATCTGGTTGCCCTATGTGCCGTTGCTGCTGGCCGGCATCGTCGCAGCCGCCAACCCGCCCGACCTGTTCCGGCATCACCTCATCCTGATGGTCGCCGGCCTGCTGGTGGTCGCGGTCCTGATCCGCCAATTCCTCGCGGTGAGCGAGAACCGGATGCTGGTGACGGCGGTCGCCGAGCAGGCCCTGCGCGATCCGCTGACCGGTCTGGCCAACCGGGCCCGGTTCGATGAGCGTCTCGAGCACGCGATGCGACTGCGCGAGCGCGACGGCTCGTCGGTCGGCGTGATCTCCTTGGACCTCAACGACTTCAAGCTCGTCAACGACAATCTCGGCCACTCGGTCGGTGACGAGCTGCTCATCGGTGTCGCCGAGCGCCTGCGCCACGCGGTGCGGTCGGTGGACACCGTGGCCCGGCCCGGCGGTGACGAGTTCTGCCTGTTGGTCTCCGGCGGCGCCGACGCCCCGCACCTGGTCGCCGACCGGGTGGCACAGGCCTTCGATCAGCCGTTCGTGATCGCCGGTCACGAACTGCCGATGCGGCCCAGCATCGGCTTGGCGATCGCCGATACCGGTGAGCCGGCGCTGAATGCCGATGCACTGATGGAGCGCGCCGACACCGCGATGTATGCCGCCAAGCGGTCGGGCAATCGCGGCGTGGTCACCTATGACCCGCAGATGCACCTGGCCACCGACGCCGACGGCGGGCAGATGTTCGCCCAGGTCCCCGCCGAGTCGGAAACCGGTGGGGTGGCGGCCATCGCCCTGCTCGGTGACTTCCGCGGCGCGCTCACCAACGCTGAGCTGGCCCTGGTGTACCAGCCCAAGTTCGACCTGATCACCGAGCGCATCGTCGGTGTCGAAGCCTTGTTGCGTTGGCACCGGCCCGACGGCAGGGTGGTGACGCCGCGGGACTTCCTGCCGTTGGTGCACCGGCACGGCCTGACCGGGCCCGTCACCGAGTTCGTCCTCAACCGCGCCCTCGACGACATGGTGTCCTGGCATGCCGCGTCCTTCGACATCCCGGTCGCGGTGAACCTGTTCGCGGCGTCCATGGCCAACCGCGGAATCCCCGACAAGCTCATGGCAGCACTGACCGAGCGCGGACTGGCACCGCAGGCGTTGACGGTGGAGGTCACCGAAGAGGTGTTCCTCGACAATGTCGAGCGCACCCGCGCGGTGCTGGACGACCTGCGCCGCAACGGTATTCGCATCGCGATCGACAACTTCGCCAGTGGCGACTCGGCGCTGCCGCTGTTGCGGGAGTTACCGATCGACGAGGTGAAGCTGAATCGGCACTTCATTGCACCCGTCGTCGCCGACCCGCGTGCGGCCACCGTGGTGTGTGCGCTACTGGGGTTGGCCGATGGGCTGGGAATGGCGGCCGTCGCCGAGGGGGTAGAGGACGCCGAGACTGAATCCTGGCTTCGCCAGAACGGCTGCCGGCTGGCCCAGGGCCACTTCCTGAGCCCGCCGCTGACTTCGCAGGAGTTGCTGTCTCTGCTGGCACGGCGCTCCGCGGAGTACGGCGAGACGCATACCGGCAGGGGTGTCCTCGGTTAAGCTTTTCCCGTCGTCACACCGCGGCGGCCTAGGGGAGGGGGCGGTGAAGTGCCCAAGGCTGCGCATGTGGCTGCCGTCTCCGGTGCGGTGTTCGTCGCCTTCGTCGTCTGGATCCTCAGCGGAGTGTCCCAGGGGAAGGCGCTGGCCACCATCGACGACATCGTCCTGCTCGTCCTGACGCTGCCGGCCGCGTTCTTCTCGGCGATCGCGGCCCGCTCCGCGCAAGGCCGGTTGCGCCGGGCCTGGCTGGCCATCACGGTCGGCTTGGTGGCCTGGGGGATCGGCGAAGCGATCTGGACCTACTACGAACTGGTCTTGGACCAGGTGCCGTTCCCCTCCATTGCCGACGCTGCCTACCTGGTCTTTCCGGTCGCCGCCTGCGCGGCGCTGCTGCTATTCCCCAGCGAACATGCCGGACCGTTCCGCGGCCGGGTGTTCCTCGACGGACTGATCGTGGCGGGCTCGCTGTTCCTGGTGAGCTGGGTGACGATCCTGGGCCCGCTCTACTTCGCGGGTGGCACCGACCGGCTCGGGTTCGTGGTCTCACTGGCCTACCCGGTCTCCGATGTCGTCGTCCTGACCCTGGCGGCGGTCGTGCTGGTCCGGGCCGGCCCCGAGCACCGGTTGACACTGACCCTGCTGACCGTCGGGCTGGCGTGTATTGCGTTGTCGGACAGCCTGTTCACCTATCTGGCGGCCAAGGGTGAATACTCCAGCGGAGACGTCATCGACATCGGCTGGGCAGCCGGTCTGCTGCTGATCGCGGTGGCGGCGGCGGCCAGCAGACAGACCACCCACGAGGCCACCGACGCGCCCGAGCTGCCGGGCTGGGCCTCGATCTGGTTGCCGTACGCGCCGCTGTTGCTGGCCGGGATCATCGCCGCGGCGCAGCCGGTGCCGCTGCTGAAATCGGCACCGGTCGAAGTGGTGGCGGTGCTGCTGGTGGTGGCGGTGCTGGCCCGGCAGTTCCTGGCAGTGCGGGAGAACCGGCGGCTGCTCGCCACCGTCGCCCAGCAGGCGCTGCGGGACCCGTTGACCGGGCTGGCCAACCGCGCGCTGTTCAACGAGCGCCTCGACCACGCCATGGAACTGCGGGAGCGCGACGGCACCACCGTCAGCGTCGTCGCGGTGGACCTCAACGACTTCAAACTCGTCAACGACAACCTGGGCCATCCCGTCGGTGATGAACTGCTGGTCGGGGTATCCAACCGCTTGATGAACTCGATCCGCGCCGGGGACACGGTGGCCCGGATCGGCGGTGACGAGTTCTCGGTTCTGGTCGAGGGCAGCGCCGACGCCGCCCATCTGGTGGCACATCGGGTGTCGGAGTCCTTCGACCTGCCGTTCCGTATCGCCGGCCACGAGTTGCTGATGCGGCCCAGCATCGGGCTGGCGGTCGCCGAACCCGACGAGGCCACCCTGACCGCCGACGAATTGCTGACCCGCGCCGACACGGCGATGTATTCCGCCAAGCGGGCGCGGCTGCATGGCGTGCAGACCTATCACCCCGAGATGCAGCTGACCGTGCCCGCCGACATGTTCGTCCAGACGGCCACGACGACCGAGCCCGGCGGGGTGGCGGCGATCCAGCTTCTTGCCGACCTGCGCCAGGCCATTGCCGATGGCAGCCTGACCCTGGTCTACCAACCGAAGTTCGATCTGATGACGTCGCGGATCGTCAGCGTGGAAGCCCTGCTGCGCTGGCCCCGCCCCGGCGGGGAGATCCTGACCCCGGAGGAGTTCCTGCCGCTGGTGCGCAGGCACGGACTGATGGGGACGATCACTGATTTCGTGCTCAACCGCGCGCTCGACGACGCGAAGTCCTGGCATGCGGCGTCGATCGACCTGCCGGTCGCGATCAACCTCTTCGCGCCGTCGCTGGCCAACCTCGGGATTCCCGCGATGATCAGCCGCGCCTTGAGTCAACGGGGCCTGAGCCCCGCTGCGGTGACGGTCGAAATCACCGAAGACTTGTTCCTGGACAACCTTGAACGCACCAAGAATGTGTTGGAGCAGTTGCGGCACAACGGTATTCGGATCGCCATCGATGACTTCGGCAGCGGCTACTCGGCGCTGTCCTACCTGCGTGACCTGCCGATCGACGAGGTGAAATTGGATCGCACGTTCATCGCGCCGATCCTGGTGGATCCGCGAGCGGCTGCGGTGGTCCGTGCGGTGATATCGCTGGCCGACGAACTGGGCCTGTCCATCGTCGCCGAGGGGATCGAGGACGCCGAGACCGTGGCGTGGCTACGCGATCACGGCTGCCAGGTGGGACAGGGGTTCTTCCTCAGCCCACCGCTGGCTTCGGCGACGCTGACGGCGTTGCTGGCCAATGATTCGCCCGCCGGCTGCGGTGCACACGAGTCGTAGGGGGTTACTGGGTTGCCGAGGACTGGACGCGTCGCCACGGTGTGTGGCGCCTTCTTCCTCGCCTTTGCCGTCTGGGTGCTCGGCGACTGGGCGTCGGGCCGGGTGCGGCTGGCCGTCTCCGACGTCGCGCTGTTCGCCGCCGCCGCGGCGGCCACGGTGTTCTCCGCCCTGGCGGCCCGATCCGCGCGCGGCCGGCTGCGGGCGGCCTGGCTCGGTATCACCGTGGGCCTGCTGGGCTGGACCGTGGGCCAGGCGATCGGGTCGTTCTATGAGCTGGTGCTGGACCGCACGCCGTTCCCGTCACCGGCTGATGCCGCGTACCTGATCTTTCCTGTCGGTGCGTGTGTCGGACTCCTGTTGATGCCCACCGAGCACTTCGGGCCCTTTCGTGGGCGGGTGTTCCTCGACGGGCTCATCATCGCCGGCTCGCTGTTCCTGGTGAGCTGGGTGACCGTCCTGGGACCGCTGTACGCCGGCGGCGGTACCGATCAGCTGTCGTTCTTCGTCTCGCTGGCCTATCCCGGATCGGATCTGGTGGTGCTCACGGTCGCCGCCGTCGTCCTGGTCCGGTCCGGCACCGAGCACCGGCTGGCTCTCACGCTGGTGACCGTCGGGGTGGCCTGTATTGCCTTGTCGGACAGCGTGTGGACGTATCTGACGGTGCAGAACCAGTACGCCAGCGGGGACGTCATCGACATCGGCTGGGCCGCCGGTCTGCTGCTCATCGCCGTGGCCGCGGCGGCGAGCCGGCAGTCCACGCGGGACGATTCCGACACCCCGGAACTCCCCGGCTGGGCCTCGATCTGGCTGCCGTATGCCCCGCTGCTGCTGGCCGGTATCGTCGCGGCCGCCAAGCCCCCGAACCTGCTGCGATCCCAGCCGGTCGAGATCATCGCCGGGCTTCTGGTGATCGCGGTGCTGGCACGCCAGTTCCTGGCGGTCAGCGAGAATCGCCAGCTGTTGTCGACGGTCGCCGAGCAGGCCCTGCGTGATCCGCTGACCGGTCTGGCCAACCGTGCGGTGTTCAACGAGCGGCTCGATGCCGCCATGGCCCTGAGGGAGCGCGACAGTATCGCGGTGGGGGTGATCACGTTGGATCTCAACGACTTCAAGCTCGTCAACGATCACCTCGGTCACCCCGTGGGAGACGATCTATTGGTGGGGGTGGCCAACCGGCTGGGCAACTGTGTGCGCGGCGGTGACACGGTGGCCCGCCTCGGCGGCGACGAGTTCTCCATCCTGGTGTGGGGCGGCGTCGACGCCGCGCATCTGGTCGCCCACCGGGTGGTCGACGCGTTCGAGCGTCCCTTCGTGCTGGCCGGTCACGAATTGCTGGTGCGGCCCAGCGTCGGTTTGGCCGTCGCGGACGGGGAGGAGCCTCTGCTCAGTGCCGAGGAGTTGGTGCGGCGCGCTGACGCGGCGATGTACACCGCCAAGCGGTCGCGCAGCCGCAACGTGCAGAGCTATGACCCGGAGCTCAAACTGGCCGACGAGGCCGTCGACGCCCAGCTGCTCAGCGAGTCGGCGGCGGCCCGGGAATCCGATGGGGTGCTGGCGATCCAGTTGCTCGGGGATCTGCGACACGCGATCGCCAACGGCGACCTCACTCTGGTCTACCAACCGAAGTTCGAGCTGGTCACCGCGCGCATCGTGGGTGCCGAGGCGTTGTTACGCTGGCCGCGGCCGGACGGTCAGGTGTTGACCCCCGACGACTTCCTGCCGCTGGTGCGAAGGCACGGAATGATGGGTCCGGTCACCGATTTCGTCATCAACCGGGCTCTCGACGATGCCCTGGTGTGGCAGCGGGCGTCGTTCGACATCCCGGTCGCGGTCAACCTGTTCGCACCGTCGCTGGCCAACCTGGGCATCCCGGCCAAGATCAGCCAGGCGCTCGCCGAGCGCGGCCTGGACCCGGCGACGATCACTGTCGAGATCACCGAAGACATGTTCCTCGATCACCTGGATCGGACCCGAGCCGTCTTGGAAGAGTTGCGGCACAACGGGATTCGGGTGGCCATCGACGACTTCGGCAGCGGCTACTCAGCGTTGTCGTATCTGCGCGAGTTGCCGATCGACGAGGTGAAGCTCGATCGCACGTTCATCGAACCGATCCTGACCGACGAGCGCGCCGCCGCGGTGGTGGAGGCGGTCGTCGGTCTGGCGCATGTGCTCGGTCTGGTCACCGTGGTCGAGGGCGTCGAGGACGCGGAGACCGCCGCGAAGGTCCGCGAGTACGGCAGCGATATCGGGCAGGGCTTCTACTTCAGCAGGCCGGTGACCGCTGAGCAGTTACTCGACCTGCTCAGGCGTCAGGCACCAGTTTCAGTGAGATCGAGTTGATGCAGTAGCGCTGGTCGGTCGGGGTGGGGTAGCCCTCGCCGCTGAACACGTGGCCCAGGTGGCTGTGGCAGTTGGCGCACAGCACCTCCACCCGGTGCATGCCCAGCGTGTCGTCCGGGCGCAGGATCACCGCGTCGGAATGCGAGGGGTCGAAGAATGACGGCCAGCCGCAGTGCGACTCGAATTTCTCGGTGCTGCGGAACAATTCGGCACCGCAGGCCCGGCACTGGTAGATGCCTTCGGTCTTGGTGTCGGTGTATTCGCCGGTGAAGGGACGCTCGGTGCCGGCTTGCCGCAGCACGTGATACTCGGCCGGGGTGAGCCGTGTGCGCCACTCGTCGTCGGTCAGTTCCAGCTTCGGGGCGGGAGTCGAACTCATACGTTCACGGTACCGCGTGCGCGCGACCCGCCGCCGAGCGTCACGCCGGAGCGACTCTCGGCGCCCGGCGTCACGCGGGCGTGGCGTTCGGCGCTGTGGCCGCGGCGTCCTCGCGCATCCAGCGCGGGTCGATACCCTCGTCGAGCCGGCCGTCGGCCTTGGCGTCGGAGTAGCGGAAGTAGAGCACGCAGAACACCACGATCAGCATCAGCGACCAGCCGTAGGTGATCTTCATGTACTCCAGGAACCGGCCCGTCGTCGGCCACCGCCACATCAGCCACCGGTCCATCGTCAGGAACCCGTACGTCGCCAGCCAGGCCGGCCAGTTGCGCAGCACCGAGTTCGGCAGCACCACCGTCATCAGGAACGGGAACAGCATCATCGAGTAGTAGCCCTGGGCCAACGACAGCACCAGCCACGAGGTGATGAGCAGCACGCCCGAGGACGTCAGCATCCAGAACAGCTGATCGCGCTGGTGGTAGTAGCGGTACAGCAGCCACAGGCTGGCCACCGCGAGTGCCAGGAACACCACCCGCAGGGTCAGGATCAGCCACATCGGCAGGCCGTAGTACACCCCGTTGCCCAGCACCGAGGAGTTGAAGTAGTCCCGGGTGGAGAAGATGTAGGGCAGCGTGCGGCGCACGAAGTTCATCGGGTCGGACACCAGCGGCCAGGCGGCGATGTTGAACACCAGTGGCACCACGAACGCGGCCACCAGCGCCCGCCACTGCTTGTTGAGCAGCGGCAGCAGCAACAGCACTCCCAGCAGTGGTTTGACCACCAGCGACAGCCCGATCGCCACACCGGCCAGCCACTGATGGCTGACCTTCCCGTCGAGCAGCCAGCGGAAGAACAGCACCTCGGCCAGCAGGATGCAGCCGTTGATG
This sequence comes from Mycobacterium sp. M26, assembly GCF_001494595.1. Classification (GTDB taxonomy): domain Bacteria; phylum Actinomycetota; class Actinomycetes; order Mycobacteriales; family Mycobacteriaceae; genus Mycobacterium. The sequence continues at coordinate 2,869,916 of NZ_LN929908.1, read as the reverse complement.
TTGGTGAACACCAGCGTGTTGGTCACCGACTCGGTGCAGAACATGGCCAGCAGCAGCGCGGGCAGCGCCACCGAGGTCAGCGAGAAGTTGAACAGCCGCACGATCAGGCAGGCCGCGACGATCATCGCCACGGTGTTGAAGAACACGAACCAGTTGTGCGAGGCGAACACCGGCATGTAGCCGAAGGGCGCCATCAGCAGGGTGCCGCCGGGCGGGTACAGGTAGTGCGGGTCGACGTGGTCGAAGTGCTCGTTGTAGATGTCCAGTCCGCGCCGGAAGTTCGACACCGCCCGGTAGACCGGTCCGAAGTCGTCGGTGATGTAGCCGTTGGACGACAGCACATAGCTGCGGTGGATGATCGACATGATCGCGATGGGCCACAGCGCCGAGCGCAGCACCGAGGCAGCACTGGCCGGGCCGGTTCGGGGGGCGAACGCCTGTCGCAGGCCGGAACGAAGGGAGTCAGCTACCGCCACGTCCGCACCGTACACCGACGGCGCGCCGGGACCGATCAGGCGGGGCAGTAGGTGTCGGTGGGCGGCAGGTTGCCGCTGTCGATGTAGCCCAGCATCGGCGGCAGCGCGCAGGCCGAGTAGATGCTGGCGCCGTGGCCGATGCCCTGCCACATCACCCGCTTGCTGGCCGCGCCGGCGTTGATGATGGTGGCCGCCGAGGCCGCGACCCCCTGGCCGCCGGCGATCGGGTCGTTCTGCACACCCATCAGCAGCACGTTGACCTTGAGGTTCTTGGGTTCCTTCGGCGCGGCGCCGCTGGGCCAGTTCAGGCACTTGACCAGATCGAGCGCGCCGACGGTGCCGAACTGCGGGTAGAGCTTGCCCCAGGCGACGACGAGTTCGCGGACCCGGTCGGGAGTGGGCCGGTTCAGCGCGTCGCTGCAGGAGTTGACGAACTGGCCGTCGGTGTCGCGGGTGGCTTCAGCCTGGGTGATCAGGTTGTTCAGCGGGTTGTTGTCGCCGGTGCGGGCAGCGGCCAGCACATTGGCCAGGTTCACCGTGCTGCCGATGCGATCGCCGCTGGGGTAGCCCAGCGCGGTGACGATCGCGTTGGCCAGCACGGCCACTGACACCCCACCGGGGCCGCGGCCGGCCCGGGCCGCCGACAGCAGCGAGTCCACGGCGCCCTTCGGGTCGGGCCCCAGCGCACAGTTGACGGCGATGCACTGTGCGGCGAACGCGTCGAGGGCGCCCTGCTGGCTCTTGACCTGGTCCTCGGCTTCGGCCTCGGCGCTGATTCCGGGCGGGACGGGGGAGTCGAGCACCAGCCTGGCCACCTTGTCCGGGTGGGATCCGGCGTAGGCCAGCGCGACCTGCGCACCGTTGCCCACGCCCACGATCGCCAGCGCCGGCACGTCCCAGGTGCTGCGCAGCCGCTCGAGGTCTTCGCCGGCGCGGGCGTTGTCATAGGCCGAGTCGCCGGGTGCGATGGTGTCGGTGCAGCCGGTCGTAGCGGTCATGGTGATCGCACCGAGATTGGCCACCGGGTCGTCACCGGACTCGAACTGCGCCTGGTCGCGCATCTCCTGGCGGTCGAAGGCGTCGCGGCAGTCCACCGCGCTGGACAGGCCGATACCGCGGCGGTCCACCGACACGATCGGATGGGTCTTGAGGACGTCGGCTCCCGACCGGCTCAGCCAGATCGGCAGCTGCAATGAAGATGGAATGTCGGTGCCGGTGGTGAACACCACCGGGCCGGCGTCGGGCGGGGTCTGCACGGATCGGGCGCGCACCACGCCGATGCTGATGGTGCCCGTCGCCCCGGCGATCGGATCCAGGTCGGCGTCGTAGTTGGCGCATTCCAGGACCACGCCGGGCGCGGCCGGTGTGCCGGCGTCGCCGAACACCTTCGACGTGCAGTCCTTCCACGCCAGGTCATTCTTGGGAGCCGCGATGTCCGGCGGGCCGCCCGCCGGTTTGGCAGAAGTCGGAGCGCTGCCGGGATTGTGCGCCGAATCGCTGGCGAACTGCGGGTTTGCCGCCAGCCAGGGGGCGCACCCGGTCAGCAGAGCCGTCAGCGCCGCGGTCCCGACGCCGACCGCGGCGAGCACCCGGCGATCACGCATGCCCACCACAGTAGCGACCGGCCCGGCGATGTCCGCTCAGCGCACGCGCGTGTACCGGGCGTAGAGGTAACCCTCGTCGTCGGAGATCAGATGGGCGCGCTGCATCCGGGTCAGTGCCTGTGCCGCCCCGGCGGTGATGCGGGGCCCGTCACCGCCGACCAGCACCGGGGCGCTGGTCAGGCACATCTCGTCGAGCAGTCCCGCGGCCAGGAAGGTGCCCATCAGGCTCGGGCCGCCCTCGCACAGAATCCGCGGCAGGCCGCGCTGTGCCAGCGCCGCCACCGCCACCGCCGGATCGACCTGCGCCGGATCGTCGGAACTGCAGGCGATCACCTCGGCCGCCGACCCCAACAGCGCGCGGGACTGCTCGGCGGCATCGGCACAGGTGAGCACGAACGGTGGAACCTCGGTGCGGGTGAGCACGGGCAGATCGTGGTCCAGGCGCCCGGATCGGGTCACCAGGGCGATGGGCGGGATCTCGGTCTGACCGCGGTGCTGCCGATTGCGCCGCTGCGCGACGGTCATCTGCGCACCCGAGTAGTTCTCGGTGCGCGCCGTCCCGGCTCCCACCACGATCACGTCGGCCAGCTCCCGCAACACGTTGAACAGTCGCCGGTCACCCGATCCGCCCAGGCCGCCCGATGTCCCGTCGGTCGCGGCCCCGCCGTCGAGACTGCTGATCATGTTTCCGCGCACCCACTGCGCCACGTCGGCGGGATAGGCGTACAGCCCGTACAGCCCGTCGTCATCCACCGGGCCCGCCGGGCCCAGCAATGTGAAGTACGTCCCATCCGGCCCGTCGTGGGGTGGGCATGCCATGTCAACGATTCCAACACGTCGTTACAGTTCGTCCATGGACCGCCGCCCAGCCGAAGCCAATTCGGTACCGGGGCTTGACCATCTCGTCGATCGGCATCCCACGGTCTCGCCGGAGCGCCTGATCGCCCAACTGGTTCCGCCGCCCACCTTCGCCGATGTCACCTTCGCCACCTACCGGCCCGACCCTGCCGAGCCCAGCCAGGCCGCGGCGCTCGACGCCTGCCGGGCGTTCTGTGTGCAGGCGCAGCAGCGCCGGGCCGGCAAGAAGAAGATGTTCGGCAAGCGCGAGACGCTGCCGGGGGTGGGCATCTATCTCGATGGCGGGTTCGGTGTCGGCAAGACGCACCTGCTGGCATCGACCTACCGGGAACTGCCGAAGTCCAGCGAGCATCCCCGGGCGTTCGCCACTTTCGGCGAGCTGACCCAACTGGCCGGGGTGTTCGGTTTCGTGGAGTGCATCGACCTGCTGGCCGACTATGTGGTGCTCTGCATCGACGAGTTCGAACTCGACGATCCCGGCAACACCACGTTGATCTCGCGGATGCTGTCCCAACTGGTCGAGCGGGGGGTGTCGATCGCCGCGACGTCCAACACGCTGCCCGAGCAACTCGGTGAGGGCAGGTTTGCCGCCCAGGACTTCTTGCGTGAGATCAACACGCTGGCAAGCATTTTCACCACAGTCCGCATCGAAGGCCCGGACTACCGCCATCGCGGATTGCCGCCGGCGCCCGATCCGCTGTCCGACGACGCGGTCGCCGCGGGCGCGGCGGCCACTCCTGGTGCCACGCTCGACGACTTCGACGCGCTGTGCGCGCATCTGGCCACCATGCATCCGTCGCGCTACCTGACCCTCATTGAAGGAGTGTCGGCGGTCTATGTCACCGGCGTGCATCCCCTCGACGACCAGAACGTCGCCCTGCGACTGGTGGCGCTGACCGACCGGCTCTACGACGCCGGGATCCCGGTGGTGGCCTCCGGCTCGAAGCTCGACACGTTGTTCACCGAGGAGATGCTGGCCGGCGGCTACCGCAAGAAGTACCTGCGCGCCACCTCGCGACTGCTCGCACTGAGCCGCCAGGGCGGCCTCTGATCAGCTCGCCGGGTCGGTGCGCACCGTGGTCAGCTTGTCCAGCCCGCTGACCTGAAACGCGCGCAGGAGTAGCGGGTTGGCGACGATCTGCAGCGATTCAGCATGCGGGACAAGCACATTGATCGCCGCGCTGTCGAGGTATTCCACCGCGCTGAGGTCGACGACGCGTGCAGCGGCCCGTTGCGATGCCACGGTGTCGAGCGCTTCGGCGAACCGGGTGACGTTACTGGCGTCGATCTCGCCGATAGCCTGCAACACGATGACGTCGTCGTCACGTCGGGTGTGAACGGTCAACGGCGTGCTCAACGGCGGATCCTTGTGGAGAGTCGGACGGTGGTGCCCGTGGTCTCGGGAAGGATATCCACATCTTCCATCAGCGCGCGCATGATCTGGATGCCCCGGCCGCGGTGAGATTGGGCGGGTGAGTCCTTCGGCTTCCAGGTACCGCCATCGGTGATGGTCAGGTGGAGTTGGTCCACTTCCGAGATGGCGTGCAGGGTGATGGTGCCTTCCCCGTCGGCGTTGCGGTAGCCGTGTTCGATCGCATTGGTCACGGCTTCGCCCGCCGCGACGAGGACGTCCTGGGCCTGCTCGTGATCGATCCCGGCCGCGATCAACCAGCTTCGCAAGGCCGCGCGGGCGGGTGCCAGGTGCGTCGCGTCAGCGGGGATCCTGACCTGCAGCGGTGCCGGATGGCGGTAGAGCAGCAGTGCGACGTCGTCCTGATAGCCGCCGGACGGCGCTAGTTTCGACATGATCCGGTCGGCCAGCGAATCGAGGTCCAGTGCGCTGTCCGCGCGGATCAGGTCGGCGGCGTCGGTGATCCCGTCGTCCAGCGACCGGCGCCGGCGCTCCACCAACCCGTCGGTGTAGAGCAGCAGGGTGGCCTGGGCGGGCACCGTCACCTGGGCCTGGGGGCGGACCTGTTGCGGCCGGATACCCAGCGAGATCGAATGACCGTCTTCGAGAAGGGTTGTCCGGCCGTCGATGTCGACCAGAATCGGTGGCGGGTGGCCTGCGCTGGAGTAGGTCAGCTCGCCGGTCTCCGGATCGAGCACCGCGCAGAACGCCGTGGTGCACTGTGCTCCGGGCAGCCTCGCGGCGAAACGGTCCAGGCCCGCCAAGGTGGCTGCCGGGCTTGACTTTTCGAGCAGGAGTGCTCGGCAGGCGCTGCGCAACTGGCCCATCACCGTGGCGGCAGTGAGGTCGTGGCCGACGCAGTCACCCACCACCAGTGCGATCCGGCCGTCCTCGAGGTCGACGACGTCGTACCAGTCGCCGCCGACCTGCAGCGGCCGTGACGCCGGCTGGTAGCGGACCGCGAAACCCTCGGGCAGGTCCGCTGGCCCGAGGATCGAATGCTGCAGTGCCAGTGCGGTTTCGCGCTGCTGGTCAAGTTGGTGGACGCGCTGCAATCCCTGGCCGAGGCGACCGGCGAGCACGCTGAGCAGGGTCTGGTCCTCGGCGGTGTACGGCCGTTGCTCGGGCAGGTCGATCCACACCACGAGAATCCCTTGGGGATGCTGCAGTGCGATGCCCGCCGATCCCGCGCTGCCGGTGTCCACGGTGAGCAGGCTCCCGCTGTCGGCCAGCGCACTGATCCGGTCGCGGGTCTGCTCGGACAGGGCCGACCATTGGGCGTCGGTGGGTGTGCTGATCAGTTCCGGTACTTCGGCCTGGCCGTCCGGGGTGACGCCCTGGGCGGTGAACGTCGCCGCTAGCACCCGCACCGCCGACCATTGCCGGCATAGTTGATCGAGTGCGGAGTGCAGCGCATCCTCGACGGTATCTGCCTGTGCCAGTTGAGCATTGAGCGTTGCCAGTGCGGTCTGGCGCTGTACGGCGTAGTGCTCGGCGGTGACGTCGCGGAAGGTGCCGACCATGACTGAGCGCCCGGTGTCGGGATCCTCGGCGTGAGCGATGTTGGCGGTGATCCACAGCCGGTGCCCGTCGCAGTGGGTCACCGGCACCGTGTAGGTGCCGTCCGGATCGTCGGGGATGCCGGCGAACGCCGTGACGATCTGCCGGTTGGCCTCCGGTTCGGCTCCGGCGTCCGGCCACCACGGGTGCATCGGCTGATACGGCAGCCCTTCCGGCCCGTAGCCGAGGATGTCGGTGAACGCGGCATTGATCTCGATCACCGCCCCGCGCTCGTCGACCACGAAGAACGCCTCCTGCATTGATTCCACCAGAGCGGTACGCCACCGGCTGTGGTGGTTGCGCAGCCGGGCGAGTTCGATGTTGGCCCGCACCCGCGCCAGCAGTTCGGCCGCGGCGAACGGCTTGACCAGATAGTCGTCGGCCCCGGCCTGCAACCCCTCGATGGAGGCCTCCTGCCCGGCGCGTGCCGAGAGCAACAGCACCGGCACCGCAACGGTGCGTGCCTCGGCCCGCAGCGCCGTCACCAGGGACAGGCCGTCCAGGCGGGGCATCATCACGTCGCTGACCACTAAATCGGGCAGATCGGACCGGATCCGCTCGAGCGCTTCCCGCCCGTCGTTGACGGCGTCGACCTGGTAGCCGGCGTTGTGCAGCAACCGCACCAGATACTCGCGCATATCGGCGTTGTCGTCGGCCACCAGGACCCGCGCCGGTGAGCCGAGTTGCCCCGCCGGCCCGGCCAGGGCGGTCAACTGGCCGGTGTCGCCGCCGGGCCGCCCGTCACCGGGCAGCCAGCGCAAGGCTTCCTGCAGGAACGGTTCGGCGCCGGAGGACGTCCAGCTCGAGCCCGCGGTACTGACGGCGTCGGCGGGCAGATGACCGGCACCCAGCGGCAGCCGGATCGTGAAGGTGGTGCCGGTGCCCTCGGCGCTCTCGGCGGTGATGGTGCCGCCGTGCAGCCCGACGAGTTCGCGCACCAGAGCCAGCCCGATGCCACTGCCTTCGGTGGACCGGGCCCGGGCCATTTCGATGCGGTGGAATCGTTCGAACAGCCGGGGCATCTCGGCTTCAGGGACCCCGATGCCGGTATCGCCCACGCTGACCACGGCGTGCGAGTCCTCGGCGGCGACGCGCACGGTGATCGCGCCGTCGAAGGTGAATTTGAGCGCGTTGGACAGCAGGTTGAGGATCACCTTCTCCCACATGTCGCGGTCGAGATAGACCGGCTGTTCCACCGGCTCGGTTTCCACCACCAGGTGCAGTCCGGCCCGGTCGATCGCCGACCGGAACACGCTGGCCAGCTCCGCGGTCACCTCGCCGAGGTCGACCGGCTCGAAGCGGGCCCGCATCCGGCCGGCCTCGATCCGGGAGAAGTCCAGCAGCGTATTGACCAGCTTGGCCAGCCGCAGGCCGTTGCGGTGCACCACGTCGAGTTCCTGACGGGCGTGGTCGTCGACGCCCTCGGCGCGATCACGCAGCTCGCCGACCGGTCCCAGGATCAGCGTGATAGGGGTGCGGAACTCGTGGCTGATGTTGGAGAAAAACGCGGTCTTGGCGCGGTCGAGCTCGGCGAGTTCCTCGGCGCGGCGCTGCTGGGCGCGGTAGCTGCGCGCGCTGCTGATGCCCGTGGCGATATGCCCGGCGACGAGGTCGATGAATCCCCGGTACTCGTCATCCAGCGGCCGGTAGCGGTTCAACCCGGCCACCAGGAATCCGCATGGCGCGCCGCCCTGAACCGGCAACGGCGTCACCAGGGCGCCCTGCGGCGGCTCGGCCCAGTCTCCGGTGGGCAGGTCCATGAACGGCGGCCCATCAAGCCCGACCAGTACCGACTCGCCGCGGGCGGCGGCCTCCAGCGGCCACACCGAGGGCCCGGTACCCGCCAGCCAGGGCGGTGCGGCGGGATGGCCGGGAGCCATCCCGCTGAGGCCGGCCAGCCGCGCGCTGCCGTCGTCGTCGAACAGGTAGGTCAGGGTGAACGGGAGATCGCGGGCGTTGCGGCCCAGTTGGCGCGCGGCGAAAGCCAGCATCTCCTCCTCGGTGCGCACCACCGAGGGGTCTGATCCGAGGTCGCGCAGGGTGGTCATCCGGCGCTCGCCGATCACGCGGTCGGTGTCCTCGCTGACGACGCACAGCAGTCCGACAACCTGCCAATCGTCGTCGCGCAGCGGGCTGTAGGAGAACGTGTGGTAGGTCTCCTCGGGGTAGCCGGACCGCTCCAAGATCAGCATGAGCGCTTCATCCCAGGTCGCTGTGCCAGTAGTGAGCACCTGGTCAACGCGGTGGGCGATGTCGTCCCAGATCTCCGCCCAGACTTCGCTGGCCGGCCGGCCCAGTGCCCACGGATACTTCCGCCCCAGGGTGTCGCGGCGGTAGGCGGCGTTGCAGAAGAACGTCAGGTCGGGGCCCCAGCCCATCCACATCGAGAATCGGGTGGACAGCAGGATGCTGACGGCGGTGCGCAGGCTCTGCGGCCAGTCGCGCGGGGGCCCGAGCGGGGTCGCCGACCAATCCACCCGGGAGAGATCACCGCCGACCTCGCTGTCGGCGCCGAAGACCCGCTCGCCCACCAAGTGTCCTTTCGCCGTGACCCGACTCGGCGTCGGGCGGCAAACACCCCCGAACTCAGCGTCGAGCGGTCAGCCCATAAGTAACCCTACGTGGCGCTCGGCAAACAGTGGGCTGGTCGGCGCTCAGAGTGGACGGACCATCACGTAGTCGTGTTCGGTGTGCGCACCCAACGTGAAGGTCTTGGTTCCGGCGACGGTGAAGCCGTGCTTGCCGTAGAAGCGCTGCGCGCGCTGGTTCTGCTGATTGACGCCCAGCCACACACACTGGGCTCCGGAGTCGGTGGCGTACTGGATCGCGTGCTTCATCAGCGAACCGGCCACCCCGGCGCCGTGCCGGTGTGCCAGCACGTACATCTTGGACAGCTCCATCGCGGGCCGAAGGGTCACGGCGGCGGTGACGTCCGGGTCGTCTCCGGCGCCGCGCACGAGCATCGCGTAGCCCAGGATCGCGCCGTCCTCCCGTGCGGCCAGCACGGTCCGCGCCGGGTCGGCGAGGTAGTCGGCGAACCGGGCATTCGACAGGTTGGCCGCGATGAAGGCGGCGACGTCGTCCGGGGGTGATGACGGGGGACAGGCCAGCGGGAAGGTGGCCGCCGCCACCTGCGCCAGTTCGGCGGCGTCAGCGGCGGTGGCGGGTCCGATCGACAGCGTCACGGCTCCATTGTGCGGTCCTGCGACGTGGACGTGATCGCGGCCAGCATGGTGGCCAGGTCGGTCTCGGCGCGCCTCCGCGGATACAGGGCAGCGGCGGACCCCGGCGTTAGGCTCGCTGCGGCGACCAGCCGCGGAGGGGAGGCATCCGGTGGGGGCGAAGAGCGGGCTGCGACTCGGGGCGGCCGCACTGTTCGTCGCATTCGGTGCGGGCGCACCCGTCGCGGCGACGATGCCCGTATCCGCGCCGTTCGCCGCTGATGACTGTCCCAGCGGCGAAGCCGCCGACGATGCCGACCGCTGGCAGTGCGTGCACGAATGCCCGGCCGGGATGTTGTACGACGGGGAGAGCGATACGTGCGTGGCCCCGCCCGGGGTGCCGCCGCCGGCGTTGTCCCCGCAGATCCCGCAGGCGCCGCAGATTCCGCAGATGTGACGCCCGGCGTGTGATCCGGCGGCGCCCGGGTACCCCGGCTGGATAGCCGACAGACGGGGAGATCCATGCCGACCAGCGTCACTCGTGACATCGCCGCGCCACGCGCCAGGGTGTGGGAGGTGCTCGCCGACGGCTGGACCTACTCCCAATGGGTGGTCGGTAACAGCCGGATGCGGGCGGTGGACTCCGATTGGCCGGCCGCCGGCACCCGCATCCTGCATTCGATCGGGGTGTGGCCCGCTGTCATCAACGACGAGACGGTGGTGCTGCGCTGCACGCCCCACGAGGAGCTGGTATTGCTGGCCCGGCTCGGACCCCTCGGTGCCGCTCGGATTACGTTGCGGCTCAGCGATATTCCGGAGGGATGCCGGCTCGAGATGGCCGAGGTGGCGGTCGAGGGCCCGACGCGGTTGGTGCCGGACCGGTTGCAGCTGGCCGGGGTCTGGCCGCGCAACAAGGAATGCACGTGGCGGCTGGCCAACCTCGCCGAGCAGCGCGATCCGGGAGAATTCGCGTAGCGCGAACGGTCGGCTTGCCCATTCCGCCACCGGCAGGGGTGCGGCCTTCATAAACTCGCGACCATGGCAGGCCTGCATAAATCCCAAGAGCGGCCCGACATCAGCAAGATCGACAACCGGGCGCCGTCGGTGCCGCGGATGTTCCTTGACCGTGTCGCGGCCACGCCCACCGCGGAAGCATTCCGCTACCCCGACAACGACGGGTGGACCGGTGTCACCTGGCAGCAGGTCGGTGATCGCGTCGAGTTGATCGCCGCGGGGCTGATTTCGTTGGGAATCAACGCCGAGGACCGGGTGGCGCTGGCCTCGGGGACCCGGTACGAGTGGGTGGCCGTCGACTTCGGCATCCTGTCGGCGGGGGCAGCCACGACGACGGTGTATCCGACCACCAACGCCGAGGATGTGGCGTTCATCGTCGCCAACTCGGGCAGTCGGGTTGTGGTGGCCGAGAACCAGACCCAGGTGGACAAGCTCATCGCGCACCGCTCGGAACTGCCCGCGGTGGAGAAGGTGGTGATCATCGACGGCGCCGCTGATGGCGACTGGGTGATCACCCTCGACGAACTCGAGCAGCGCGGCAAGCAACTGCTGGCCGACACCCCCAACGCGGTGACCGAACGGATCGACGCGATCCGCCCCGAGCAGCTGGCCACCCTGATCTACACCTCGGGCACCACGGGTAAGCCCAAGGGCGTGCGGCTCAATCACGAGGCGTGGACCTATACCGCGACGGCGCTGGACTCGCTGGGCGTGCTCAGCGACAAGGACCTGAACTACCTGTGGCTGCCGCTGGCCCACTCGTTCGGCAAGGTGATGCTGGCGCTGCCGCTGGTGATCGGATTCCCGACCGTGATCGACGGCCGCGTGGACAAGATCGTCGAGAACCTGGCCATCATCCGACCGACGTTCATGGGTGCTGTCCCGCGCATCTTCGAGAAGGTGCATGGCCGGATCACCGAGATGATGGCCGAGGAAGGCGGAGTCAAGAAGCGTCTCTTCGACTGGGCTATCGACGTGGGGTTGCAGGTGTCGCGGGCCAAGCAGGCCGGTCACCGGGTGGGCCCGCTGCTGGCGTTGCAGCACAAGATCGCAGACCGCTTGGTGTTCACCACGATTCGCGAGCGATTCGGTGGCCGGTTGCGGTTCTTCATCTCCGGATCGGCGGCACTGGACCGCGACGTCGCGCAGTGGTTCGACGCCGTCGGCGCCATCGTGCTGGAAGGCTACGGCCTGACCGAGACTTCCGCGGCGTCGTCGCTCAACCGCCCGCAGGCCTACCGGTTCGGCACGGTGGGGTGGACGTTCCCCTACACCGAGGTCAAGATCGCCGAGGACGGTGAGATCCTGCTCAAGGGTCCCGGCGTGATGAGCGGGTATCACGACCTGCCCGAGGCGACGGCCGAGGCCATCGACCCCGACGGCTGGTTCCACACCGGCGATATCGGCGAGCTCGACGCCGAGGGCTTTCTGCGGATCACCGACCGCAAGAAGGACATGTTCAAGACCTCGCAGGGCAAGTACGTCGCGCCCTCGGCGATCTCGGCGACGTTCAAGGGCCTGTGCCCGTTCGCCAGCGAGATCATCATCTATGGCGAGAGCAAGCCTTACTGTGTGGCGCTGGTCAGCCTCGACGGCGAGGCGATCCGGGAGTGGGCCGACCGAAACGGCTTGGAGGGCAAGTCCTTCGCCGAGATCGCCCGTGACGACAAGACGCGGGAGATGATCGGGGAGTACGTCGACCAGCTCAACAAGCACCTCAACCGGTGGGAACAGGTCAAGCGCTTCACCATCATCGACCGCGAGCTGACCGTCGAAGCCGGTGATCTGACCCCCAGCCTCAAGCTCAAGCGCAAGGCAGTGGTGGACAACTTCCACGACAACCTCGACGAGCTGTACGCCTAGGATTGCGCTGCGCGCTGCGCTCGACGGCGAACCAGCGTGGGATACCACGAGGTGAAGGCGGCGGCACCGATGAGTGCCGCGTAACTGGCTGTGTGACAGGCCCATTCGGGCAGCAGATGTTTCATCTGCACCCAGGCCAGCGCGGTGTTGAGGCTGAACACCGCGGCCCACACCGTTGTGAGTAGCACGTTGACCCGGATGAACAACGGGTCGTTCCACTTGGCCGGGTCGGTGTGGGCGCGGGCGTACTCGAGGGTGAACGGTTTGCCGATCGCCAGGGTCACCCAGGCGCCGAGGGCCAGCGCCCCATTGGCCAGCACGCCGAGGTGACGCACAGTCCACATGTCGTGGAAACCCAGCACCGCGACCGTGGCGAGGCTGAAGAAGACCAAGCCGACCCACATGATGATGCCGCGGTGCAGTTTGAGCACCGCCATCACGCCGGAGAGCACCAGTGCCACCACCAGACCGATCTCCACCCGCGCCAGGGTGTCCCTGGCGATGATCAGAAACGCGATCCAGGGCGCGAACGACAGCAGCAACTTCACGAACGACATGACGCCCCCCACATATCCCCAGTCAGGCGGATCGTAGCGCCGCGGTATTAACGGCATCGTCAGAAAAGCTGGACGTAACCTTGCAGAACGCTGGCGCGATGGTGGGGGAGTGAAGATGGTCAAGCGAGCTGCCGTCCCTGTGGCCGTAGCGGCGCTGCTGCTCGCCTCGGGCGTCGCGTCCGCAGACACGGCGACGCCGCAGGCCGGGGCAGACTGCCCCGCCGAACAGGCTGACGTCATGACCCAGCTTCCCGGCGGCAGCGACTACCTGGTGTGCCAGGCCGGCCCCGACGGCGCCAACCGCTGGAGTCCGGTCGTGACGCCGTTCGACCCCCACGATGCGTGGCTGAGCTACGGGCCGGCGATCACCCTGCACGGTCAGGGGTTCCGCAACCCGAACCTGCGCTCCGGGCAGTGGACGGCCACTCCGCTGGAGCCCGACACCGTCTGCAGCGCCGAGCAGGTCACGGTGGTCAGCGCCGGGGTGCTCGCCCCACCACAGCGCGCGCAGGGCGAGCCGGGTGTCCCGCTCCCGGTCGAGCTGCTACCGAAGCTCTTCACGGTGAGCCTGGCCGGTGATTGCCTGTGGGCCAAGGATTCTGGATTCGGCTTCGATTGGTAGGCGCCGACCGCCCTGGCGAGTAGCCTCATGCGACATGTTTCGCCTGACTGTGCAGGACGTGTTCTTCATTCGCAATCGCGGTCTGGTCGCGACCGGTCGGGTCGAGTCCGGCTCACTGCGTGTCGGCGATGAGGTGCAGATCAACGGCGGCCAGCAGGTGCGCGTCGACGGCATCGAGCAATTCCGCAAGACGGTCGACGAAGCGGGACCGGGCGACAACGTCGGGGTGTTGTTTCGCGATCTGGACAAGAGCCAGCTCGGGCCCGGTGACGTCCTCACCGCGGGTGGCTTCCGAGTCGATTTTTAAGAAGCTCCACTAAGGATTTGCTGAAACTGCACGAGCGGGAAAATCAGTCGATCGAACCTCGATGGATGCCCACTCTGGCTGCGGATTCCAATTGGCAGAATCTGTCACTTCTCAGGGAATGATCTTGATCTAGCTGCGGAAATATCCCTCAACGACTGATAGCCTCTCAGCTTGCCATCCGCTGATGGTGTGGTTTAGGTAACAAATTTCCGCAAACCTCTAGAAATTTGCTGTCATAAGTGCGCTAATGAAGGGGCCCTAACTGCTCCCCCTCAGCAAGGCACCGACATGAACCTTTTGACAGCTGAAGTCGACGCTCCCGTCGATGCGCCGTCCGCGCAGACCATTCACACGCTGTTCGTGATCCCGGAGCTCCCCACCGTTACGGTTGCCGAGGCACCTGCCGACACCGCCGTCGCCGAGGTCGCCGACGAGACTGAGGCCAGCGACGAGGTCGAGGATGCGCCGGAACCCAGCTTTCACCTCAGCACTCAGATGATCCTGGCAGTCATCCTCACCAGCGTGATCCTGACAGCCCTGGCGGTCACCGCCGTGGCGTCGTTCGCCCCGCAAGGGTTTTCGGCCGGAACCTAAGCACTGCCCCCCGGCGGAAGCTGGCCCAGGATGCGCTGGCGCAGTTCGTCCCGGGTGAAGCTCACGACAACGTCGGCCTCGTGGCGGTACTTGTCGTAGACGAAGCCCTGTCGTAGCCCCGGATGAAACGGTCCGTTCGTATCGACAGGCGTAATGCACACTCCGTCATGGCATCCCAGGAGCGTCCATGTGGCGTTGGGGTGGAACGCCACATGCATGCAGATGTGGGGTTCGCCGGGACGGTGGTCGGCGCACAGGGTGAAAACCCAACCGCTGGCTGCTCTCAGCCGGCCCAGACGGGTCTTCTTGACGTGTCGCCGCGCGCACTCGGCGACCACCTCCGGTGCCAGCTCGTCTAACGCCTCGCGCGTGCGGGTCCATCCGCGATCACGTTCGGCATCCTCCAGCGCCTCGTGAATGCGAATCTGTTCAGCCTTTTCGGCCATGTCCACGATTCGACGATAAACCGCTTCGAGCGCGCGGTGGCGGCAATCCGGGGCAAAAGACCGAAGGTATGAAATGCCTTGTGATTTCCGTCTTCTCGAACAATCCCTCTGATGAAGATGTCGAGAACTTGCTCGACGTATTCCGGGCGGATGGGGCTGTCGGCGAAGAAGACGTCGTGGTGCAGGGCAGTGCTCAACAACCGCACCGCTTCCAGCGGGTCCACGTCACTGCGCAGTTCCCCGCGTGCGGCGGCCCGGTGCAGGATGGTGGCCAGCTCCTGGAAGCGGATGTCCCAGTAATCCGATCTGACCTCGGTGGGGTCCCAATCCCTGCTCGGTGGAATCAGGGAGAAGAACACCGCCCGCGCCCGCGGATTGCGTGATGCTGCCGTCACCAAGTGGGCGTAGATCGCGATATCGGAGCGCAGCGAACCGGTATCGGGGATCGGCACGGTCTTCTCCGCGCCGCGCAGAGGCGCGTCCATCAGCAGTATCCGTCGATCACCCCAGACCTGCTTGATCGAGTCGGCGTCGACACCTGCCCGCGCGGCCACACCCTCAATGGTGAAGTTGTCGATGCCGCGTAGAGCGAGTTCCTCGTTCGCCGCCGTGATGACGCGCTGGGTCAGCGCCGCGCCCGGTACCCCGTCCATCTCGTCCCCCCGGCCGGCGAACCGGCAGCCGTCCAGATGGTCTCCAGAGGCGGGCGCGCATAGCGCAAGGGGATGGCTACGATGTCCCGCCCCTGGAGACCTGCATGTGGCGGTTCGCGGTCGCGTTCCTCGCGGCGCGTCGGCGCAGAACCGGCAGATCGGCTGTTCTCTCAACCTCGCGAAAATTTACGCCACTACCGTCCCACTCGGGGCCGCTTCGGCCGACAAAATTGACGACAAGGTAAGACTTGGCGTGCTAGCAGTCGCGCTCGGCGGCAGCGCGGCGCAGCACCTCGTCGAAGTAGGGCAGCGACTCGGCAGGAACGATCGCCCGCAGCAGAACGCGCCAGGCTCGGGCGAGTCGGTCCACGAGGTCATCGCCGAGGGCCGCGGCCAGGAACTGGCAGCCGATCACACCCACCCAGATGCACTCGCCCACGTCGGCAGGGTCGACGTCAGAGCGCAGATCACTGCCGGCGAAGGCCTTCGCGACCTCGCCGACGAACGCCACCGTGGTCTGGGCGAAAATCTTTCGGCCGGCATCGCTGACCTGGCCGAGGGCTTGGGACAGCTCGTTGCCCACCTGAACCGACTCGTCGTTCTGCATCAACTCGGCGACAGCGAAGGTGCCGCGGATGATGTTCTCCATCGTCGGTTGCGCGGGTGGGTCGATGGCCTGTCGGAACGCGGTGCGGATCTTGTCGTGGAACTCCGCGATCACGGCGGCGGCCAGCGCATCCTTGGAGTCGAAGTGGTAGTAGAACGCGCCTTTGGTCACCCCGGCGAGCTGTTGCACTTCGGCCAAAGTTGTTTCGCCGTAACCCTTTTTGCTGAACAGGCTGATGGCCGCATCGACGACGGACTGACGCGTCACCTCGGCTCTGGCCTGCGCCACCCATTCACCCCCTCAAGTACCGGGATCCAGCCCCAGCCTAAATCAGCTCACCGGGTTGATCGGTCGATCCCGTGATCTGCGTACTGCTGCCCCATGCGGCTGGCGAGCTCGTGGAAATACCGCACCGATGTCGTAGGCACGATCGCGCGCACCAGCACCTGCCAGATGTGCGACAGGTGGGCGAAGATGTCGTCACCGAGGGCATCGGACAGGATGCGGTTGCCCAGCGACGCCGCCCACAGGGTTCGGGCCACTGCGTCGGCATCGACATCCTCGGTGAGGTCGCCGGCCTCCATGCCGCGGCGGATGGCGTCGGTCATCACCCCGAAGATCTCGGACTGGCGGCGCGTGTAGACCTCGGCGCCGGTTTCGGTGACCTGGGACAGCGACTGCCGCAGCTGGTTGGCGACGCGGGTGAGGGGGTCTCGGGTGTGCATGTGGGCCACCGCGAAGGTGGCGCGCATCAGATTGTCGAGTGCGGGGGAGTCGGTGGCACTAATGATCCGGATCATCGACTCGCGGAAGTCGTCCTCGGACTGCTCGATGATGGCGCTGGCCACCGCATCCTTGCTGCTGAAGTGGTAGTAGAAAGCGCCCTTGGTGATCTCGGCGTGGGACATGATGTCGGCCAGGCCGGTATCGCCGTAGCCGACGCTGTCGAACAGGTCTACAGCAGACTCGACGATCTTCTGGCGCGTTGCCTCAGCCCGGGCCTGCACTGCCACGGTGGACCCCCATCCCCGGCCGGCACGAGGATCACCGGCAAAGTCGAGTCTACGATCGGCCGCCGGAGTTGACGTGGAGTTCGGGGTCGGCGTCGTGCTCGCGTGCAACGCCGCTCGGTGACCCAAGACGACACAAGCCCGGCCGAAGCCGGGCTCGTCGGGTCGCTCTGGTGCGCGATACTGGGATTGAACCAGTGACCTCTTCCGTGTCAGGGAAGCGCTCTCCCGCTGAGCTAATCGCGCGGGTAGATCGTTAGATCCTTTGGAGGTGGAGACGGGAATCGAACCCGTGTGCACGGCTTTGCAGGCCGTTGCCTCACCACTCGGCCACTCCACCGTTGGGTCTGATGCCAGTTGCACCTTCGAGCGGATGACGGGATTCGAACCCGCGACCCTCACCTTGGCAAGGTGATGCGCTACCAACTGCGCTACATCCGCGTGCTCCGAATGAGATCGTCACTCGGTGCGATGCACGACAATAGTCGACGCAACCGAAGCCACACAAATCCCTATGGTCACGTCCGGTGACGAGCGCATTCCGAGCCGATCCCCGGGTCGTGCTAGTGTTCCTCCTCGGCGTCACCGCCGCCTCAGGGCGGTCTGCCACTTGGTCTCGTAGCTCAGCGGGAGAGCGTCCGCCTCACACGCGGAAGGTCGCTGGTTCGATCCCAGCCGGGACCACTTCAGGAGTTCGCCGCTCAGGCTTGCATCTCGTCACCGACCCCATTCGGTCGATGTCGATCGCAAACATCCTTGACTTGCGATTTACTTGCGCTGTGGTGCCCCCGCCTGGGCAGACACCCCCGACCGGGCCGACGCCGCCGGCCGTCGCCTCAAGCCGACGCGGGGCGATAGCGCTTGCCGCCCTCGGCGCCGTGCTGCTCGTCGCGTTCGCCCCGCTGGCGTGCCTGGCCGCCACGTTGCTACCCGTGAAGCCGGTCGATCCGACTCCAAGGGTGATCGCGGGCGCGCCACGTGCCGATGCGACCGCTGTCCGTACCCTGCCGATCGGACTATCAGCCGATGTGACCGTCAGCCGGGTCCAGGACATCGAGCCCCATGCCGTTGCCGCACTGGGACTTCCGGGTGCCACGGAGCTCACGGATCTGCTCTCCTCGAACGACGAGATCTACCCGCTGACGAGAGCCAATCCGGAATCGTCGCTCGACTTCGCCTACCCCTACCATTACGCTCCATTCGACGCGATCCTCACCAATGCACCGCCGGACCAATTACGCAGTAACGCAACACAACTGGCAGCCGCGCTGATCAAACTGGCGGGCGAACCGAACGCGGAGTCCACCGCCGCTAATGCCGCACGCGCGGCGTACGCGGTTCTCGATCGCACCCGGTCGACCGGTGGCTGTGAGACGGCGCTGAACCTGCTGCTGCTGGTGGCCTCGGATCCGAGTACGTCGGCGAGGATCCTCGCCGACGAACTGGGCAGCGCTGAGGCGGCTTGTCCCGATGACCCGACACCGGCATGGATTGTCGGGCAGACGCAGCTGCGCGGACAGATCGCCGACTCAGACCCGCGCCCTTCCCAGACCGACTCTCGGACCCGCGGCGCCTTGGCAGCTTCGCGCCGCACCTTCGAGCAACTCGCCCAACGGTTCCCCGACGACGCCTGGGTGCGCAGCGGCCTCGGCGACGCCTACCTGCGCACCGGCCTGCGATTGCTCTACAGCGAGCCGTTCACCGCCCGCGACTACCTCAGGCAGGCCCTTCGGCAATACAACCGGGTCGCCGAACTCGGTGACCCACTCAGCGCCGACCTCGGCCGGGCCCGCGCCTTCATCGGTCTCGGCGAACCCGAACGTGCGGTCGAGCTCGCCGACAGCGCGGTGCAGTCACGGCGTCCCGGCGTGGCCATGGAGGTTCTGCTCAGCGCACAGCAGGCTGATCACGACATGCCAGCGGCCGAGGATGCCGCGCGTCGGCTCGAGCGGGCTGGCGTCTCCGCGTATCCGCCTGCGGCACAATTCCTCCCGGTGCTGGAATCCTGGGACCGCGGCCTGCCGTTCGATGCAAGTGTTCCCCTGTCGGCGGGCGCGGACACCTTGGCGCCCCTGCAGGTGCTCCTGGTGCCCAGAGGCGGCGCGGGCGGCGCGGTGCAGGATCTGTCCTTCATCCCGCAGTACCGCGACGACGGACCGGTGACGGCGACCCTGACGCTGTGTCCGGCGCTGGCGTGGCGACGGGATGCGATCGCCGCGGGCCGCGCCGCGGAGGTGCTTCGGCGTTGGCCCCAGGTCTTTCCGGCCAGCAGACCGAACCTGGCGGCGGGTGGTGGTTGCCCTGGAAACGACGCTCCTGTCTTCGCTGTCGCGCAAGTCGCTGCCGGGCAACCGGTTACGTCGAATGTGTCGATGAACATCACCACCGATCAAGCCTTCGACAGCTGGCAGAACCTGCTGCGCTGGGCGGGGGATCTGGGAGCTGCACGGCAGGCCATCGCGCGCTGGGAGATCGAGGTCGGCGAGAAGAGCTCGCTGCCACTGCTTCGACTGGGCGAAGTGGAGTTCCTGGACGGTCACTACAACGAGGCCGCAGCGAGTTTCGGCGATGCGGCCCGTCTGGCCCGCTTGGCGGACTGGAACGACGATCTGAGTGTGAGCCGGGCACAGCTCGGTCGGGCCGCCGCGCTGGTGAAAGCAGACCGCAACGACGAGGCCGTGCCGCTGCTCGTCGAGCTCCAGCAGAACGGCACCAGGGGCTACGCCTATCAGATGTCGCGCGGCAATCGCGACACGGCGGGCGAGTTCGCCGCGCTGGTCTACCACGCGTCGGTACAGCTGGCCGATCATCAAAGCGCCACCGGCAATCTCAACGGCGCCGTCGACAACTACAGGGCGGCGCTGTCCGTGGCGTCCGAACTCCTCGACAAGGGCATCAGACCCGAGGTCGTCCACAACAACCTCGCCCTGGCCTACCTGGGCCTGGGAGATATCGAACACGCGCAGGCCAGCATCGCCAAGGCCGTCGACTCCGATCCCAAGAACCCGGTGTTCCTGATGTCGGCAGGCTTCGTGGCCGAGCGTGCTGGCGACACCGGCAGAGCAATCGGGGACAACCGCGCCGCGCTGATGTCCGACCCCGGAGCGTTCGCCGCCGCCAACGATCTCGGCGTACAGCTTGCCCGTAGCCACGATAACGGTGCCGCCGCGGCGGCCCTGCAGCAAGCCGTCGGGGCCAAACCCGACTATGCGCTGGGCTGGTTCAACCTCGCCGTCGTGGAAAGCCGGCGAGGACCGTTACACCTGCTGACATCCCAGGGTGCGTTCGCGCGCGCGTTTCGGCTCGACCCCAGCCTCAAGGACCGGCGCCGCGAACTGCTCATCGACGACTCCGTCTACCGGACCGCGCTCGACCTGTCCAAGCCGCTGCCACCGCAATGGAGCCTGGCGCAATCCCAGAAGACCGCGCCCGTCGCCAGCGTCGGACTACTTGCCGCCGCCCTCATCGCACTTGGTCTTGTTCGGTCCTCGGGCGGTGGCGGCGGTGATCTGGCCCGACAGTGGCTCGAACCACTTTCGGAGCGGCTCAACAAGATTCGCGGACCCCACTGGCTGCGCCGGGCCGCAGTGGCCATGATCGTCACGGTCCTGGCCTTCCTGATGACCTACTTCCGTCATACCAGTGGACCGACGGAGATCGTGGCTTACGCCGTCGGGGTGGCAGTGATCGCCGGTCTGGCTCTGCATGCCCGGAAGGTCGTCGCGGATCGCCGCGACGTTGTCGTGACGCAAGGTGCGTGGCCGCCCGGTCTGGCGCTCGGATTGGTCACCGGAGCCATTGGGACGCCGTGGGCGCCGCTGCCGGTGGCGAACACCGACGCCGAATCCAATCATGTGCACCTAGCGGCGCCGGCGGCGCTCGCCGCCCTCAGTGTGGTGCTGTTCGTCGAAGCTGCTTGGCTCGGCGTTCCGCTGACCCTGGCGCTGGCTATCGCCGCAATCATCATGGCGGGTTCGACGTTGTTGCCGATCAAGCCGCTGGATGGGGCCAATCTGGGCAAGACGGGCATCGTGGCGTCCGCGGGCGTCATCCTGGGCGGTATCTTCATCGCCCTCGGACTGGCGTGATCTCGCCAGTGATCGGGACCCGCCCTTGAGGCGGGCCACAACACCACCGACGATCCAGCCCATGAGCGGCGCACCTGTCACCCTGAGCCCCGTCGAACAACTCCTCGCCCTCGAGGAGATCAAGTCCGTCTTTGCCGGGCGGCTGCGGTGCATGGACGCCAAGGACTGGGACCACTACGGCGACTTCCACACCGACGACATCGTCAGCGACACCTGGCGCGACGCCCGCCGCACCGGCCCCGCGCCGGTCGTGACCGGCCGGCAGGCATTGGTGGCGGCCATCCGCGCCACCCTCGACGGACCGGTGCCGATCACCTCGGTCCATCACGGCCACACCCCACAGATCGAACTCACCTCCGACACCACGGCCCGGGCTGTGTGGGCGATGGAGGACCGGCTGTGGTGGACCAACGGCGATGTGGAAGAACACCTACACGGCTGGGGTCACTACCACGAGACCTATCGCAACGTCGACGGACGATGGCTCATCAGCTCTCGCACGCTCACCAGGATTCGCGTCGACGTCACACCGGGGTTCTATCGACGCCCCACCCGCCCTGAGTGAAAGGCCAACGGCGACAACGGCTATGACGGTGGGTGAGCAGCGTCGGCCTGCGCACTGACCGCGGGAGCCGAATCCGATGGCACCCGAATGCGATTCACCTGGATCCGGCCACCGCGCGCCGGCGTCAGGATGACGTGCTTGACCCGCTGACGCTCACCCGCGGCGGTGGTGGTGGCCAGCTCGGTGCGCCGCAACACCTCGCGCAGCACCACTCTCATCTCGGCCATCGCGAAGGTGGCCCCCAAACAGCGGCGGGCGCCGCCGCCGAACGGCAACCACGTCGTCGGGCTCAGGCTGGCGCCCACCATCCGATCGGGGTCGAAGCGATCCGGGTCGGGATAGACCTCCCCATCGGAGTGCACCAGTCCGACCCCGGGGGCCACCATCATGCCCGCCGACAGGTGGTAGCCGGCGATGTCGACCGGGCGGGTCAGGATCCGGCCGACGTCGAACACCACCGGCCGGATGCGCAACGTCTCCTTGGCCACCGCATCCAGGTATTCATCGCCGGCCGGGTCACCGGCGGCACTGGCCTCGGCAGCCGCAACCGCCTTGGCCAGCGCCGCGGGGTGGCGGGTCAACCGTTCCAGGGCCCAGGACAGCCCCGTGGCGGTGGTGTCGTGTCCGGCGACCAGCAGGGTCATCAGCTGATCGCGCAGTTCGGCGTCGGTCATGGTGCGGCCGTCCTGGTCGGCGGCGCGCACCAGCATGGCCAGCGCGTCCGTGCGTGACGCCAGGTCGGGGTCGGCGCGACGTTCGGCGATCTCGGCGTACAACAGCCGATCCGCCTCCTCGATGCGGCGGCGCACCCCACGCCAGGGCAACCGGCTCTGCAACCGCGGTGAGGCGATGGCCAGCAGCTGGACCGCCGAGAGGTTGAGTAGCCGCGGCATCACCGCGCGCAGGGCGGCCAACCGGGCCGGGTCGGTTGCCCCGATCACCGTTCGCAGGATCACCTCCAAGGTGATCTGCGACATCCGCGGTGCCACCGCGAACGGCTTGCCCACCGGCCAGGACGCGATATCGGCGGCGGCGACCTCGGCCATGATCGCGGTCTGGCGCGCCACGGCGTCTCGGGTGAACGGCTCCAGCATCAGCTTGCGTCGGTCGCGGTGCACCTCTTCGTCGACCACCAGCACCGACGCCGGTCCCAGCAGTCCGGTCAGCATCGAATTCGCTTCTCCCGCATGGAAAGTCGCGGCATCACCGGCGAACACCTTCTTGATCTCCGGCCGATCGGACAGGTAGACGATGGTGCCCAGTCCCGCCACCCGCAAGGTGAAGACGTTGCCGTAGCGACGTCGGCAGGCGGCGACGAATCGTGGCCAGTAGCGCCACAGCACGGCGGCCTGGATGGCGGGGGGCAGGGGAGGTCCGGGCGGCAACGCTGCCGACGCGGCTTCGGTCATAACGCCAGCATACGAGCCATCCTCGACCGCCACGCCGAATTGGTCTGACCACTTGACGTCTGCTGTGCGCGGCGGTCATCATCGGCCCATGGCGCTTCAACCGGTGCAACGCAAATCCGTTCCGGAGGAAGTCGTGGAACAGATCATCGCCGACGTGCTCAGCGGTGAGATGCAGCCCGGTGACGTGCTGCCCAGCGAGCGTCAGCTCGCCGAATTGCTGGGCGTGTCCCGGCCGGCGGTGCGCGAAGCCCTGCGTGGCGTGCTCGCCGCAGGACTCATCGAGGTGCGTCAGGGTGACGCCACCACGGTGCGCGACTTTCGCCGGCACGCGGGCCTGGATCTGCTGCCGCGGTTGGTGATTCGCGGTGGCCAGCTCGATGTTGAGGTGGTGCGCAGCATCCTGGAGACCCGGCTGCACAACGGCCCCAAGGTTGCCGCGCTGGCCGCCGAGCGCCGTCGGCCCGACCTCGTTGCGACATTGCGAGAGTCGGTGCACGCCATGGATTCTGAGTCCGACCCGGTGCAGCGCCAACGACTGGCTCTGGCGTTCTGGGATCACGTCGTCGACGGTGCGGACTCCATCGTCTTCCGGTTGATGTACAACACCTTGCGCACCACCTACGAACCCGCGCTGGCCGCACTGAGCGCGGTGATGGCCGATGAAGTCGGCCGATCCGATGCCTACCTGGCAATCATCGATGCCATCGAGGCAGGCGATCCGCAGCGGGCCGGCCAGGCCGCCACCGACCTTCTGGAGCCGGCCACGACCACCCTGCTGGCGGTGCTCGAGGGACTGGCGGGGTAGGCGCGGCCCGACCGATCGGCGAGGCCGCACCGGTCGCTGAACGTCGCCCCGGCGATGACGTGGCACTGCCGGCGATGACGGCGGAATCCGCGTCTGCGGTTGATGTGGGTTAACCTGGAGAGGTCACGCAGCCCGTTGACCGGAGCGTCGACGCGGCGCCGCAAGCAGATCGGCGCGTAACTGCAGTGAGTTCTTGCCAGGTTCAGACAGAAGCCTTGCAGTGCTTGACCTAACTCGAGGCGCGCCACGTGTGGTGCGTCAAGTGAGGTGTGAATCTTGGACGAACAAGCCATCGCCACCAACAGCGTGACCACCACCACGGCCAACACCGGGTGCCTGATCAGTGAAGAGTGGTTCGGCCGAACAGTAGTGGTCTCGGCTTCCGGGGTGATCGACATGCTCACCTCGCCCCAGCTCGAGGCCAGCATCATGACGTCGCTGGACAAGAACCCGGCAGCCGTCATCATCGATATGACCGAGGTGGAGTTCCTGGCCTCGGCGGGCATGGGCGTGCTGGTCGCTGTCCGCGATCACGCCGGACCGGACGTCGGCTTCGGTGTCGTCGCCAGCGGACCGGCCACCAGCAGGCCGCTCAAGCTCGTGGGATTGGCTGACATCATCGGCCTGTATCCGACTCTGGACGAGGCGCGCGCGGCAGTGGGTGAGTAAACCCGCTCAGGTGGGTATACGACATTTGCCATGACGAATCCGAGTTATCACGTCCCAGAAGATGGCGACAGGTTCGCTGACAGCGGAGTTGACGCCAACGCCCGCAACGCTGGCCGAGTGCGCGACGATTTCGCCCGCTGGCTGCGCGCGCATACCGGACTCGATGACATCCGGTTCAGCGACATCCTGCTCGCCGTCAACGAAGCCTTGGCCAACGCGGCGGAATTCGCCTATCTCCAGCGCGGCGGATCCGGGGCCCTCGACGTGGAGGCCGTGCACAACCGCGCGGCCCACACGTTGACCGTCACGATCGCCGACCAGGGGTGCTGGCGTGAGCCCGACCCTGCCAAACAGGGCCGCATCCGTGGCCGCGGTATCCCGCTGATGCGGGCACTGGCCGATGACGTCACTATCGACACTTCGGCCCTGGGCACCACGGTATGCCTGCGATTCGACAGCGTGCCGGCTCTGCAGCCCGCCGACGTCAACGCCTAACTGTCAGGCCGGTTCGTACCGCAGCATCGTGACCCCGTCGTCGGGGTAGTCGAAGAACACCGGTTTCACCCGCATCCCCACCGACAGCGTTGCCGGGTCGGCGTTGACGATCTCAGTGGAAAAGTGCGGGCCCTCATCCCATTTCACGACGGCCAGGATCTGCGGCACGTCGTCGGCGAAATGCGGTGCCACCGGGCGGTAGGCCACGGTGAAGGTGTAGAGCGTGCCCTCGCCGCTGATCTCCCGCCACTGCAGATCATCGGCCAGCGTTCCCGGTGCCAGCACGCGCGGGTAGAACACGTAGCTGTCGGCCGACGGCGAGTACTGGATGCGAATCTTATGCTCCAGCAAGGTATCCCAGAACGGCTGCGCGGTGGGCGTCGGGATCGGCATCGGTTTGGCGAACGCGGCCATTTCAGTCGCCCTCCAGCACGAGAGTGGTCTGTTCGGACAGGATGCCGCCATTGCCCGAGACGAAGGCCCGGTTGCAGTCAGCCACCTGCGTGGCCGCCGAGCGGCCCATGATCTGGCGGGTCGCATCGCACACGTGGTGCATGCCGCCGGCGGTACCGGCCTGGCCGTAGCCGAGTTGGCCACCCGAGGTGTTCATCGGGAAGTCGCCGCCGAAGGTCAGGTCATGCTCGGCGACGAACTGCAACCCCTTGCCCTTCTCGCAGAAGCCCGCATCCTCCAGGCTGAGCAGCGCGGTGATCGTGTAGCAGTCGTAAATCGACACCATGTCCATGTCGGCGGGCGCCAGCCCGGCCATCGAGAACGCCGACGCCGCCGCCTTGATCATCGGGGTCTGCAATAGCTCCTGGGCGTAGGTCGGGGTCTTGTAGGGCACCCGTTCCCCAAATCCCTTGACCCACACCGGCCGGTTCTTGGCGCGTCGGGCCAGTTCGGCGTTGGTTACCACCACGGCTGCTCCGCCCATCACCGGCATGACGATCTCGAGCATGTGCAGCGGTGCGGCGATCACCGGGCTGTTCACCACGTCGTCGACGGTGATCGGCGTGTCGCGGAAGATGGCGCCGGGGGTGTGGTTGGCGTTGACGCGTTGGTCGACGCTGATCTTGGCGATCGCCCGTTCGTCGTAGCCGTAGGTGGCGGCGTACAGCGTGGCGACCTGGCCGTAGGGGCCGTTCTGTCCGAGGTTGCCGTAGGGGATCTCGAACTCGGCCTGCGGCGAGCCGTAGCGGTTGCTCGAGGCACCGAAGTAGAGCATGTCGCCGAAATCAGGCGGGCGCTTCTCGGTCACCGGGGACATCGGCGTACCGGGGATCACGCATAGCACCGCGTTGCACAACCCCAGCTCGATGGCCGCGGCCGCCCGCCACACCATGGCCACCGCACTGGCGCCGCCGAGGTCGACCATCTCGGCGAAATTGGCCTTGATGCCGAGGTATTCGATGACGGTGGACGGTGCGAAGATCTGCGATTCCTGCAGATACGTGGTGCAGATGCCGTCGACGTCGGTGGCCGACAGGCCCGCATCGTCGAGTGCTGCGGCGGCCAGCTTGGCCCAGTGCTCGAGGCTGAAGAGCAGCGGGCCGGTGGGGCGCTTGGTGGAGGGCATCTCGGTGTACCCGACGATTGCGGCATCCCCTCGAAGACCCATGGCAGCCCTTCCGTAATTGCCCAAGAACATTGAGCATGTAATCATATTGAGCGCTCTATGAAAATCGTCGTCCGGGAAAGGGTCCACCATTGTGAGCGATGTCTCACCACTGGACGGCAAAGTCGCCGTCGTGACCGGAACGTCTCGAGGTGTCGGCCTCGGGATCGCCCAAGAACTACTGCGCGCGGGTGCCACCGTCATCGGCTGCTCGCGCGGGCCACTGGACGCCCTGCCCGGGGCGGCCGAGAACCCCGAGTGGCTGGCGCGCTCCTCGCAACGTGTCTGCGACCAAGGTGACTTCCGCGCGGTCGACGAGTTCGTCGCCGGGGTGGTCGCCGACTACGGCCGCATCGACATCCTGGTCAACAACGCCGGCGGCACGGTGCCCACACCGCATGTCGAGGACGTCCCCGCGCTTGTCGCACGTATCCAGGGAGCGCCCGCGGCGGCCGACGACTTCGAACGCACGGTGTTGTTCCACCAGTTCGCCATTCAGATGAATCTGACCAGCCCGTTGTGGTTCGCCATCCGGGTGTATCGCCAGATGCGCGAGCAGGACGGCACCGGGTCGATCGTCAACATCTCCAGCGGGGCCGGGCACCCGGCCGGTTCGCCGACCCTGGTGTCCTACGGGGCGGCGAAATCCGGTCTCAACCACATGACGCGCTCGCTGGCCGAGGAGTGGGGACCGAAGGTTCGGGTGAACTGTCTGGCGCTGGGCCCGACGATGACCGACAACTTCCAGTCGTTCGTTCTCCCCAAGGATGATCCGACGGGGGAGAGGTACTTCCGCGACGTTCCGCTGCACCGCGCCGGTGAGCCGGCCGAGGTGGGCCGCGCAGTGGTGTTCCTGTGCAGTGGCACAGCCGATTTCATCAACGGCACGACCATCGAGATGGACGGCGGGATGCTTCCCGGCGTGCTCTACGAGGCGGGCCTCAAGACGATTACGGACCTGCTATGAAAAATGTCATCCAATTCTCCACCGGCAACGTCGGCATCCACGCGCTGAAGATGATCATCGAGCGCCCCGATCTGCGCCTGGTGGGCCTACATGCCCACGGTGCGGACAAAGTCGGGCGCGACGCCGCCGAACTGTGCGGGCTGTCCGAACCGACCGGCGTCCTGGCAACCGACGACATCGACGCACTGCTGGCACTGGACGCCGACTGCGTGGTCTACACCTCGCAGGCCGAGATGCGCCCGCAGGAGGCCATCGAGGAGATCTCCCGGTTCCTGCGCGCGGGCACCAATGTGGTTGGCACCTCGATGGTCTGGCTGGTGGCGCCCTACCAGGCCGACGAGTGGATGCGCGCCCCGCTGGCCAAGGCGTGCGAGGCCGGCGGCACCTCGCTTTACATCAACGGGGTCGATCCGGGCTTCTCCGGGGACAGCCTCGTCTACACCGCGCTGTCGCTCACCGGGCGTGCCACTTCGGTCACCGTCTCGGAGATCTGCGACTACGGCACCTACGATGACGCCGAATTCACCGGTGTCAGTTTCGGTTTCGGAACCACGCCGGATCACACCCCGATCATGTTCGCCCCGGGTGTGCTGTCCTCGCTGTGGGGTGGCCAGGTCCGGTCTCTGGCCGCGCTGTTCGGCATCACCCTCGACGAGGTGCGCGAACGCCACGAAAGCTGGGTCACCCCCGAACAGATCGAGTGCACCATGATGACCGTTCCGCCCGGGCATGTGGCCGCGGTGCGGTTCGCGGTCGAGGGAATGCGTGACGGGCAACCCGTCATCACCATGGAGCACGTCAACCGGCTCACGTCCGCGGCGGCACCGGACTGGCCCTGCCCGCCGGACAACCGGCCCGGGGTGCACCGGGTGGTGGTGCGCGGCAACCCGGGCGTGGAGATCAACACCCACCTGGGCCTCGACGGCGTCGACCACAACCAGGGCGGGGTGATCTCGACCGCCGCGCGGGCGGTCAACGCGATTCACGATGTGTGTGCGGCGCCGCCGGGTCTGCTGGCGGTCAAGGATCTGCCTGCCGCACATGCCGACAACGTGATGTGGTGAGCGTCGGTGGCGCCTAAGGTCGAGCCGCGACGACCGCCGGGTGGTAGTCAGGTTCGCGCCGACCGGACCCGGGACCGGGTCCTCGACGAGACCGTGCGCTGCGTGGTGGAGGAGGGGTTCGCCGCGGCCAGCGCCAAGCACATCGCCGAGCGGGCCGGGGTGACCTGGGGTGTGGTGCAGTACCACTTCGGTGACCGCGACGGACTGCTGATGGCGGTGGTGGACCGGGGATTCGGCGAACTGCTCGAATCGCTGCGCGCCCTGCCGCCGCCGTCTGGCGCACTGGCCCGCCGTGAGCGGGTCCAACTTCTGGTCGACGAAGCGTGGCGGGTGTTCTCCAGTGAGAATTCCCGCGCCTCCCTCGAGATTCTCATCGGAACCCGCGCGATGCGAGATAAGCGCGGCACCCGGCACCTCGTCGAACTGCACAGCGCGATCACCGATCTCAGTAGTGAGATCGCCGGTGATCTGGACAATCCGCACGCTGCGGCGATCGGAGAGCTGATCTGGGCCACCATGCGCGGTCTGGTGATCTCGCAGCTGATCATGTCGGTCCCGGTGGATACCAGCCGCGAGCTGGCGGTACTGGCCGATGCGGTCTGCGCCTACCTCGACCAGTACAGCCTCGAACCGCCTTCATCTCGCCCATCTCCGATCAGCCGGTCGCGTCGATCGTCTAGTCGATGATGAATCAGTGCCCTGTCGTATTCACCAGTGGCACAGCGGTACTCGTCGTCGTGGACACTACCGCCTCCGCGGACGCGCTGGGCGTCGGGAAGGACACGTAGGGGCCCTTGCCGGCGACGGCGGTCGCCGGTGCTGCCGAACTCGTTTCCATCAGAGATGCGATGCCCATCAGAGCGATTGTCGCACTGCCGATTACCGCACCGGTGATCCGTGTTGTCCTCATTCTCTATTCCTCTCGTCGAACACGACGCTGTGTTTCGAGGGTAGGTCCGTGCTGCCGAGGGAGCAGTGTTCTGCAGAGCGTTGGGCGCTGCTGCACAGCCGGTAGTCATGTAGGTAGGGATTTTCCGCAGGGGAAGGCCGCTCTCCCAGTCACTTCCAAGTCGTGAATGCCGAGCGTGGCAGCGCCCTGACAGGATCGAGCGGCCCCCACTCATCCCGAGTCGGACTGCGCGGCTTCGATGATGCGCGCCGCCACGTCGGCCAGTGCGGTGTTGGTGTCGTGGGACAGCGTGCGCAGCATGTCGAAGGCCTGGGCGGCGTCGAGGTGATAGCGCTCCATGATCATGCCCTTGGCCTGGCCGATGATGTCGCGGCTGGCCAGCGCCTCCTGGAACTGGACTTCGCGGCGGGCGGCGTCCCACACCAGCGCGGTGTGCGTGGCGAACAGTGAACCGAGTCTGCGGGTCTTCGCGTCGAAGGCGTGCGGCCGCTCGGCGAACACGTTCAGCGACCCCATCGACTTGCCGGTGACGAACAGCTGGAAGCCCATGATGCTGCGCACCGGGGTGCTGGACAGCGCCTCGGCCCTGAACCGGGGCCAACGGCTCTCGCTGTCGAGGTCCTCGACATGCACGGTCTTGTTGTGCCACGCCGAGGACAGGCACGGACCTTCGCAGAGCCGGCGCTGGATGTCGTCGAGCAGGATTGCGCACGGGTGGGTCGCCGCGGGGGTGTCGATGGCCGAGGCGCCTGCCGTCACCGTCACGTTGGCGTAGTCGACGCCCGGTAACTCCGCGGCCGCGTGCTCGACGAGTTCGGCGACCACGCCGCCGTGGACACCGCGGCGCTGATACAACCGGCGGGCGATTTCGGCGATGCGAACGGGCGCATCGACAGGGTCTGGGCCATCATCGACCGACATGGCTGTGCCATACCCGCCACCGCGGGCGGCTCAACATCGGAAGCGAGTGAGATTCGGTGACTGATCAGACCAGGACCCGCCGCGGCCCGATCACCCGCAACGCGCTGGGCCCGAACTCGGCGGAGGCCTTCGTCATCGTCGCCATCGTGACCATCCTGGTGACCCGGCTCTACCTGCGGCTGACCGGATACCCCCAGATCGGCCGGCGATGATCGCCCTGCGGCGCACCACCAAGGTCTGGCCCTTGCGGCTGCTGCGCAGTGCGGCGCTGGTCTTCACCTTCCTGACCGCGCTGGTGGACTTCGCCACTGAAGGGTTCGCGGCGCTGATCACGCTGTCCATCGGCTTGTTCGGGTTGGCCATCCTGTCGTACCAGGTCGACGTGGCCACGCAGACCGATGGCGGCTCACCATGACCGCAGGACGAGTGTGAATCGTGGGCGCCGAGAGTGCGCTGACGGCGGGCTTTTCGGCGTTTCGCCGCCCTGGTGACACACTCGTCGCCCTGGCCACACACTCGGGGCCGACGGGCACACTCACACGACGGACAGATACCGCCGGGTGATCACCCGCTGCACCACCGAGGCCACCGGCGCGCCGATCTGGCTCCACCACGTCGCCGGGCGCGAGAACGCCACCACCTCGGCGTGCACCGACTCGTCGGCCGGTTGGAAGCGCACGCCGAACATCTCCTCACCGGCCACCGCATGGCCGGGCAGGCTGCCGTAGGCGAAACCGCGGCGGTTGTGCTCATCGACCACGTAGACCACCCGGCAGGGTGCGACGAACGGGCCCAGCTTGCCCAGCACGTCGGTGCCGACCTCGGCGACGTCCGTGCTGGCGGTGACCCGCAATCCTGCGCCGCGCAGCATGCCGTAGCGCATTACGGATGCGGCGGCGCGCTCGAAACGGTCTCGGCCGTGGCCGATGGGCGCTGACAACCGGACGTGGTGATAGCCCGGGGGCAGCTGACCTGCCGTCGCCCCCACTTCGGTGTACGTCAACGGCCGGCCGGCCAGGTCGCTGAGCTTCACCCGATCCACCATGCCATCGACACACGTACCGTCGTAGGCAGGGCCGCCAACCCGGCGGCATACGGTAACCAGGTGGCAGACGACATGACCGTGATGGGCACGACCCACCCCGGCGGCGGTTTCAACCCACCCGTACCGACCGCCAAAGGCGGGCCGGACTACGGCCGGTTCATCGACGCCGTCCGCGATCTGCAGGACCACGCCCGCGCCGCCGACGCGCCCGACGACGTCGTCACCCGCGCTGCCGCTCTCATCGAGGAAGCCTGCGCTCTGCTGGCTCCCTACGACGTCGACGAATGGACCACCCCGTCAGGCCGCCGCACCGACGTGCCGATGCGCGGCAACATCCTGAGCATCCCCAATCAGGTCGACCCCTGCGAGGACGGCCGGTTGCGCGGCTGGGCCCGCTTCCGCCGGTTCCACCTGGGCCGCAACGGCGCCGTGCACGGCGGGATCATCGCCCACCTCTTCGACAGCGTGCTGGGCAAGACGTCGTTCCTACTCACCGGCGGGCCCTACCAGCGCACGGCCTACCTGCACGTCAACTACCGCCAGATCGTGCCCATCGAGAAGGAACTCCAGGTCGAGGCCGGTGTGTTGCGCACCGAGGGCCGCAAGATCTTCGTCGACATCCGGCTGTCCGATGGCGACACCGTCCTGGCTGACGGGGAGGGGCTGTTCGTGCTGCTCAAACCGGGGCAACCGTGAAGCGCTATGCGCGCGTGTGGGCGCGCAAACGGGACGGGCTCCGGGACCGTCCGGTGGCCGACTTCGTCTACCGCGTCGCCGTCGGGGTGGTCGGGGTTACCGTGCTGCTCATCGGCATCGTCGCCATCCCGTACCCCGGGCCGGGCTGGGCCATCCTGTTCGTCGGCCTGGCGATCCTGGCCACCGAGTTCTACTGGGCGCATCGCACCCTGACGTTCACCCGCGGCCACTACAACAATGCGATGGCGTGGTTCAAGCGGCAGGGCTGGTGGGTGCAGGCGCTCGGGGCGGTCTTCACCGCGGCTGTCGTGGTGGCCACGCTGTGGCTGGTCGGCGCGGTGGGGTGGACGGCGGGCCTGTTCGGTCTGGATCACCCGGCACTGGACAGCCCCATCGGCCTCGGAGCCTGACCGTCGCCCCGATAGCATGGTCGCGACCGACCGCGAGTCCTCGTGGCGGTCATCCCTGTCCCCGTCACCCGAAAGAGCACCCGTGATGAGCGCCCCCGCGACGACCGCCCCAGCAGCCCCGATCCGGGTTCCTGCCGGGACTACCGCGGGTGCGGCTGTCCGCGACGCCGGCCTGCCCAGTCGCGGCGAGCCCGACGCGATCGTGGTGGTGCGCGATGTCGAGGGCAAGCTGCGCGACCTGAGCTGGGCGCCGGACGCCGATGCCGAGGTGGTGCCGGTGGCCGCGAACACCGAGGACGGGCGCAGCGTCATCCGGCACTCCGCCGCCCACGTCCTGGCCCAGGCCGTGCAGGAACTCTTCCCGCAGGCCAAACTCGGCATCGGCCCGCCCATCACCGACGGGTTCTACTACGACTTCGACGTGCCGGAGGCGTTCACCCCGGAGGATCTCGAGAAGCTCGAGAAGCGGATGCGCGCCATCGTCAAGGAAGGCCAGCTGTTCGCCCGCCGGGTCTACGATTCCAAAGACCAGGCGCGCGCCGAATTGGCCAGCGAGCCCTACAAGCTCGAACTCGTCGACGACAAGTCCGGCGACGCCGACATCATGGAAGTGGGCGGCGACGAGCTGACCGCCTACGACAACCTCAATCCGCGCACCCGCGAACGGGTCTGGGGCGATCTGTGCCGCGGTCCGCACATCCCGACCACCAAGTACATCCCCGCCTTCAAGCTCACCCGCAGCTCGGCGGCGTACTGGCGCGGTGATCAGAACAACGCCAGCCTGCAGCGCATCTACGGCACGGCCTGGGAGTCGCAGGAGGCTCTCGACAAGCACCTCGAACTGCTCGAGGAGGCCCAGCGCCGCGATCACCGCAAGCTGGGCGTGGAGCTGGACCTGTTCAGCTTTCCCGACGAACTCGGTTCGGGCTTACCGGTTTTCCACCCCAAGGGCGGCATCGTGCGCCGCGAGTTGGAGGAATACTCGCGGCGTAAGCACATCGAGGCCGACTACGAGTTCGTCAACACCCCGCACATCACCAAGGAACAGCTCTACATCACCTCGGGTCACCTCGAGTGGTACGCCGACGGCATGTTCCCCCCGATGCACATCGACGCCGAGTTCGACGAGAACGGCGCACTACGCAAGCCCGGGCAGGACTACTACCTCAAGCCGATGAACTGCCCGATGCACCACCTGATCTTCCGGTCGCGCGGGCGGTCCTATCGTGAACTTCCGTTGCGGCTCTTCGAGTTCGGCACGGTGTACCGCTACGAGAAGTCCGGTGTGATCCACGGCCTGACCCGGGTGCGCGGCATGACCCAGGACGATTCGCATATCTACTGCACCCGCGAGCAGATGCGCGACGAGCTGGCCTCACTGCTGCGGTTCGTGCTCGACCTGCTCGCCGACTACGGCCTGTCCGACTTCTACCTGGAGCTCTCGACCAAGGACCCCAATAAGTACGTCGGCTCCGACGAGGTGTGGGAGGAGGCCACCGAGACGCTGCGCGAGGTCGCCGAGGCCTCCGGGCTGGACCTGGTTCCCGATCCGGGTGGCGCGGCCTTCTACGGCCCGAAGATTTCGGTGCAGGTGCGTGACGCGCTGGGCCGCAGCTGGCAGATGTCGACCATTCAGCTCGACTTCAACATGCCCGAACGTTTCGAGCTGGAATACACCGCCGCCGACGGCACCCGCCAGCGGCCGGTGCTGATCCACCGCGCGCTGTTCGGCTCCATCGAGCGGTTCTTCGGCATCCTCACCGAGCATTACGCCGGTGCCTTCCCGGCCTGGCTGGCCCCGCTGCAGGTGATCGGCATCCCGGTCTCCGACGATCACGTGCCCTATCTGCAGGACGTGGCCGCCGAATTGCGTTCCCAGGGCGTGCGTGTCGAGGTCGACGCCAGCGACGACCGGATGGCCAAGAAGATCGTCAACCACACCAACCAAAAGGTGCCGTTCATGCTGCTCGCCGGTGACCGCGACGTCGAGGCCGGTGCGGTGAGCTTCCGGTTCGGTGACCGCACCCAGATCAACGGGGTGCCGCGGGCACAGGCGGCGGCCGCCATCCTCAAATGGATCGCCGAACGGGAAAACGCCGTTCCGACAGCCGAATTGGTGAAGGTCGACAGTGACTGACGACCGCGAGGCCATCACCGATCGGGGGGTGGGGGAGCCGGACCGCCTGCAGCGGTTGTGGACCCCGCATCGGATGAGCTACATCGTCGACGTCCCCGCCCAGAAGAAGTCCGCCGAGCCCGCACAGCCGTTCACCCACATCCCGACGCTGTCCGACGAAGAGGGCCTGGTGGTGGCCCGCGGTGAGCAGGTCTACGCAGTGCTCAATCTCTACCCGTACAACCCGGGCCATCTGATGGTGGTGCCCTACCGGCGGGTCTCGGAGCTCGAAGACCTCACCGGCGAGGAGAGCGCCGAGCTGATGGCGTTCACCCAGAAGGCGATTCGGGTGATCAAGGCCGTCTCCAGCCCGGACGGTTTCAATGTCGGCCTCAACCTCGGCAAGTCGGCCGGCGGGTCGCTGGCCGAGCACCTGCACATGCATGTAGTCCCGCGGTGGTCGGGCGACGCGAACTTCATCACGATCGTGGGTGAGACCAAAGTCATCCCGCAGCTGCTGCGCGACACGCGCGCGCTGCTGGCCACCGAGTGGGCCGGCCAGCCGTGAGCGACTTCTACCTGATGACCCGCGCGGCGTACACCAAGCTCAGTACGCCGGTGGCCAAGGCGGCCCTCAAGATCGGTCTGACCCCCGACATCGTGACGATCGTCGGCACCGCCGGGTCGGTGCTCGCGGCGCTGACGCTGTTCCCGATCGGGCAGCTGTGGTGGGGTGCGGTCGCGGTCTGGTTCTTCGTACTCGCCGACATGCTCGACGGGGCGATGGCCCGCCAGCGCGGCGGCGGCACCCGGTTCGGTGCGGTGCTCGACGCCACCTGTGACCGGATCAGCGACGGCGCGGTGTTCTGCGGCCTGCTGTGGTGGGCGGCGTTCGGGCTGCACAGCTCCTCGCTCGTGGTCGCGACGCTCATCTGCCTGGTCACCTCGCAGGTGATCTCCTACATCAAGGCCCGCGCCGAGGCCAGCGGCCTCAACGGTGGCGGTGGCCTGATCGAACGGCCCGAGCGCCTGATCATCGTCCTGGTCGGTGCCGGTCTGTCCGACCTGCCGTTCTTCCCGATGCCGATCCTGCTGCACATCGCGATGTGGCTGCTCGCGGTGGCCAGCCTGGTCACCGTAGGCCAGCGGGTGCACTCGGTGCGCAGTTCGCCGGGGGCGATGGACAAGATCGAACCCGCCGCCGAGACCGGAAGCACCGAGCAGTGATCGCCAGGCCGACCGACCTGCTGCGCGCGCCTCTGAAACGATTGCCGTCCGGGGACAACCTGGCGGATTGGGGCTACGCCGCCGGCTGGCGGGTGGTCCGCACCATGCCGGAGTTCTTCGCGCGCAACGCCTTCGACGCCGGCGCCCGTTACGCCGCGCTGGGCGGTGGACCCGAGCAGCTGCGCAAGAACCTGGCCCGGGTGATCGGCACCACGCCCGCCGAGGTGCCGGATTCCCTGATCCGTGCTTCGCTGGCCTCCTACGCGCGGTATTGGCGGGAGGCGTTCCGGTTGCCGACGATGGATCTCGAAGCTCTGGCGGAGCGGCTCGACGCGGTGGTGATCGGCGCCGAACACGTCGATGCCGGGTACGCGGCCGGTCGCGGCGTCATCCTGGCCTTGCCGCACAGCGGGAACTGGGACATGGCCGGGGTCTGGCTGGTGCACCACAGCGGCACCTTCACCACGGTGGCCGAGCGACTCAAGCCCGAATCGCTCTACCGCCGCTTCCTGGACTACCGGGAGAGTCTGGGATTCGAGGTGCTGCCTCTTAACGGCGGCGAGCGCCCGCCGATGGATGTGCTCGCCGAACGCCTCGAAGCCAACCGCGCGGTGTGTCTGATGGCCGAGCGCGACCTGACCAGATCCGGTGTGCAGGTGGATCTTCTGGGTGAGCCGACCAGAATGCCTGGCGGCCCGGCCAAGTTGGCCATCAAGACCGGTGCGGTGCTGCTGCCCGCGCATGTCTATTACGACGGGCCGGACTGCGTCGTGCAGATCGGCGCTCCGCTGGACTGCTCCAGCGGCGACGTCGGCGTCATCACCCAGCTGCTGGCCGACGAGTTCGGGAAGAACATCGCCGCCCACCCCGAGGACTGGCACATGCTGCAACCGCAGTGGCTCGCCGACCTGTCGGCCGAGCGGCGGGCCCGAATACAGGGGGACGACCCGAGCTGATGCGCATCGGCATGGTCTGCCCGTACTCGTTCGACGTTCCCGGCGGGGTGCAGTCGCACGTGCTGCAGCTTGCCGAGGTGATGCGCGAACGGGGGCATGACGTCAGCGTGCTGGCACCCGCATCGGCGGATGTCGACCTGCCCGAGTACGTGGTCTCCGGCGGCAAGGCTGTGCCGATCCCGTACAACGGCTCGGTGGCCCGGCTGCGTTTCGGCCCGGCGACCCACCGCAAGGTCAAGAAGTGGCTGGCCCAGGGCGACTTCGACGTCCTGCACCTGCATGAGCCCAATGCCCCGAGCCTGTCCATGCTGGCCTTGCAGGCCGCCGAGGGCCCGATTGTGGCGACGTTTCACACCTCGACCACAAAGTCGTTGACGCTCAGCGTCTTTCAGGGAATTCTTCGACCCTTCCACGAGAAGATCGTCGGCCGGATCGCGGTGTCGGACCTGGCCCGGCGCTGGCAGATGGAGGCGCTGGGCTCCGATGCCGTGGAGATTCCCAACGGTGTGGACGTGGCGTCGTTCGCCGATGCGCCCCTGCTTGACGGCTACCCCAGGGCCGGTAAGACGGTGTTGTTCCTGGGCCGTTTCGACGAGCCCCGCAAGGGGATGGCCGTGCTGCTCGGTGCGCTGCCCGCACTGGTCGAGCGGTTCGCCGATGTCGAGGTGCTGATCGTTGGCCGCGGTGACGAGGACGAGCTGCGGGAGAAGGCCGGCGCGCTGGCGGGCCATCTGCGGTTCCTGGGTCTGGTCGACGACGCCACCAAGGCCTCGGCGATGCGCAGCGCCGACGTGTACTGCGCCCCGAACACCGGCGGTGAGAGCTTCGGCATCGTCCTCGTGGAGGCGATGGCGGCCGGCACTGCGGTGGTGGCCAGTGACCTCGACGCCTTCCGCCGGGTGCTGGTCGACGGCAAGGCCGGCCGACTGGTGACCGTCGACGACTCCGACGCGCTGGCGCAGGGCCTGATCGCCGTCCTCGACGACGAGAAGCTGCGGGCCGGCTACGTGAAGGCGGCCAAGGCGGCGGTGCGCCGCTATGACTGGTCGGTGGTGGCCGACCAGATCATGCGGGTGTATGAGACGGTCGCGGGCTCGGGGGTCAAAGTGCAGGTGGCTAGTTAAATGTCGGGGCCCCTGTACTGGTCACTGACCGCCGTCCTGGTACTCGTTCTGGTGCTCAGTGCGGCGTGGGCGTACCAAACCGCGAACCGGCTGGACCGGCTGCACGTGCGCTACGACCTGTCCTGGCAGGCCCTCGACAGCGCGCTGGGCCGTCGCGCGGTGGTGGCCCGGGCGGTGGCCGCCGACGCCTACCGGGGGCGCCCTGAAGGCAGGCGGCTGGCAGCGCTGGCCGATGCCGCCGAACGCGCCCCGCGGTCGTCGCGCGAGGCGGCCGAGAACGAACTGTCCACCGCACTGGCGACGGTTGACCCGTCAGCCATCCCGGTGGCACTGGTCGCCGAGATGGCCGACGCCGAGGCGCGGGTGCTGTTGGCGCGGCGCTTCCACAACGACGCCGTCCGCGACACACTGGCGCTGCGCGAGCGACGGCCGGTGCGCTGGCTGCGTCTGGGCGGAACCGCGCCGCTACCAAGCTATTTCGAGATCGCCGAGCGGGCTGGTCAAGCCGCGCCGGTGGCGGCCGAGGCCGTCGACCGGCGCACCTCGGCGCGGGTGGTGCTGCTCGACGAGTCCGGTGCGGTGCTGCTGTTCTGCGGCTCGGATCCCGCCATCACCGACGGCACCGCGCCGCGGTGGTGGTTCACCGTCGGCGGGCAGGCGCACCCGGGGGAGCGGCTGATCGACGCGGCCGTCCGGGAGATCGCCGAGGAGACCGGGCTGCGCGTGGACCCGGCGGCAATGGTCGGCCCGGTATGGCGGCGTGACAAGGTCATCGATTTCAACGGCACCGTGGTGCAGAGCCAGGAGTTCTACTTCGTGCACCGCACCCGCCGGTTCGAGCCCGTCGTCACCGGGCGCACCGAACTGGAACTGCGCTACATCCACGACCACCGCTGGTGCGACACCGCCACGATCGAGGCCCTGGTGGCCGGCGGGCAGACGGTCTACCCGCTGCAGCTCGGTGAGCTGCTCGCCGAGGCCGCCGCGATGGCCGATGCCGGGGCCGGGCGCCCCGAACTGCACCCAATCCACTGACAGCTCTAAATCAGTTTCACCGGGCCGGCAGCCGCGCCCGCAATCCTTCGATGATCGTGTCGACTCCGAACCGGAAGAAATCCCGGCCGCGCAGCGTCTCCAGAACCGGTAGCAACCGGGTGACGCTGTCCTCGAGGTCGTCGGTGTCGGGAGTGTCCTCACCCTGCAACACCACCTGGTAGCGGCCGAACAGATAGGTGTGGATCATCGCGTAGGCGAGCAACACATCGGCGTCGTCGAACCCTGCGCCGATCAGGATCTCCATGATTGCGCTCATCAGCCCGCGGTCGGTACTGCGCATGCGCTCGAGCAGGATGCCGGCGATCCCCGGATGATCGTGCAGGCGGGCGTCGATGTCGGTCAGCAGCGTCCGCAGCCGGCTGTCCCACCCGCCGTCCTCCGGCGCCGGTATCGACACCTCGGCCAGCAGCCGTCTGGCCACCAGGTCCAGCAGTTCGCCCTTGTCGGCCACGTACCAGTAGGCGGCCATCTGGGACCGGCCCAGTTCCCGGGACAGGCGGCGCATTGAGAGCGCATCGAGACCCTCGCTGCGGATCACCGCCAGCGCGGCATCCACGATCTGGTCCTCGGTCAGCGGAGGCTGCTTGGCCCGCCGAGCGGGTTTGTCACCCTGGGCTGTCGAGGCATTGGCGGCGGCGATCGTCCACTCCCATCGACTGTCAGTCATCCGATGGTATGTGACGGTCGGCCGCGGCGCGGCCCCATGCCGACGGGGCCGCGCTTTACACCGTAATCTCACGGTCTATAGTGGTCGGCGAGTCATCTTAATCATTTATCGATTTGGGGAGGGGTGTCGCCATGACCCCGAAGCAGGCGCCGGTCGCCGAAGGGCTGTTCACTTGGCCGACCGAGGAGCCGCACCTGCTCGGTTCGGTTCGTGATGGCCGGTTCTCCTTTCCGGCCCGGCTGGGTGAAGAGCAGATTCCACTGCCTCGGCGCGGGACCCTCTGGGGTTTCACCACCCAGCAGTTCCGCCCACCGTCGCCGCCCTACGACGGTGACGACACGCCCGAGACGTTTCGGCCGTATGCCGTGGGTTACGTCGAACTGCCCGGTTACCTGCTCGTGCAGGCGCGGTTCACTGAAGCCGACCCGGCCCGGCTCCGGATCGGCCAGCCGATGGAACTGCGCATTCTGCCGTACACCACCAGGTCGGACGGGACCGAAGTCCTGACCTACATGTTCGCGCCAGTAGAAGGAGAACCGTCGTGACCGAAGTCGCAATCGTCGGCGTGGGTCTGCACCCGTTCGGTCGTTACGGCGACAAGCTGTGCCTTCAGATGGGTGCCGAAGCCGCGCAGTTCGCACTGACCGATGCCGGCCTCGACTGGGCGCAGGTGCAGTCCGCCTACGTGGGCAGCTACGAGGTGTCCAACCCGGATGCCGTGGTGAGTTGGTTGGGCCTGACCGGGATCCCGGTGCGCGGCGTCTTCAACGGTTGTGCGACGGGGGGTACGTCACTGCAGATGGCAGTCCAGGCGATCCGACACGGTGAGGCCGACATCGCGATGGCAATCGGCATGGACAAGCATCCGCGCGGAGCGTTCGCCGCCGACCCATCGGTAGTGGGCCTGCCGCAGTGGTACGGCCAAACCGGCATGTTCCTGACGACGCACTTCTTCGGGACCAAGATCAATCGTTACATGCACGAGCACGGCATCAGCCACGAGAGTCTGGCGCGGATCGCGGCCAAGAACCTGGGCAACGGTTCGATCACCCCGCACGCGTGGCGTCGGACCCCGGTTTCGGTCGAGCAGGTGCTGTCCTCGGAGATGGTCAACTATCCACTGACTCGCTACATGTACTGCGGGCCGGACGAGGGCGCCGCGGCCCTCGTGCTGTGCCGAGCCGATCTGGCCCGGCAGTTCACCTCCACGCCGGTATTCGTACGCGCCGCCGAACTGCGCAGCCGCCGTGACGGCGCATTTGAGGTGCAGAGCCCGTCGCTACCACTGCAGAGTGCGCCGAGTCCTACCGTGGATGCGTCAAAGGCCGCCTACGAGGCGGCGGGCCTGGGACCATCGGACGTCGACGTCGCCCAACTCCAGGACACCGATGCCGGCTCAGAGCTGATTCACATGGCGGAGAACGGCTTCTGTGCCGACGGCGAGCAGGAGAAGTGGATCGCCGACGGGATGACCGAGATCGGCGGCCGGCTGCCGGTGAACACCGATGGCGGACTGATCGCCAACGGTGAGCCGATCGGTGCGTCCGGACTTCGGCAGGTTTACGAGATCGTTCTGCAACTGCAGGGTCGCGCCGGTGAACGGCAGGTGCCCAACTCGCCGCGGGTGGGCTACACCCATCTCTATGGCGCGCCCGGTGCCTCTGCGGTGTCGATCCTGTCCCGCTGACGGACGATGTCCCTGCGTTCGGCGCCGCAGTCGCTACTGTAGAGCGATGTCCTTGGGTGCGGAGGCCAGCGAAGGCCAGGTAGGCAGGGCCGCTACCGTGATTGCCGACCAGATCCGTCGTCGCATCGTGCGCGGCGAATTGGCCGAAGGCGACCTGCTTCCCAGCGAGCAGCAGTTGCTCCTCGAATTCGGAGTGTCGCGGCCGACCATGCGAGAGGCTATCCGCGTCCTGGAGTCCGAGTCATTGGTGACGGTCAAGCGTGGATCGCGTGGCGGTATCGAAGTCGCTGTGCCCCGAATCGCGACGGCGGCCCACTACGCGGGTCTGGTCCTGGAATACCGGCAGGCGACGACGGCGGATGTGTTCCTTGCGGCGGCGGCTATCGAAGCCCCGTGTGCGGCGATGCTGGCCAGGTCGCGCAGCGCCAAAGACCTCAAGCGGCTGAGGGAGGCTGTCGCCGCCGAACGTGATGCCCGCGACGACCCTGACCGACTCTTGCAGCTGCAGAACGATTTTCACCGCCTCGTTGTCGAACTCGTGGACAACAACACGCTGCGGGTGCTCAGCGACGTGGTTCGCCAGATCATCGAGGTCGCTACTCGCCGTTACCTCGGTAGCCCCACCCTGCGCGCCGAGGACCGAATTCCGGCTTCCGACGCTGGAATCCGGGCTCACGAGAAGCTCGTCGAGCTCATCGAGGCCAAGGACGCGGGCAAGGCCGAGGCGCTGTGGCGCCGCCAGATCATCGCCACCGGCGAGCAGCTGCGGCGAACCGGGGTGGCCGATAAGGTCATCGACCTTATGGAGTAGGCGGGGTTCAGAAGCCCATTCCCTTGCCGACGATGTCGAGCATGATTTCGTTGGTACCGCCGTAGATCCGCTGCACACGGGCATCCCGCCATAAGCGGGCGATCTCATACTCATTGATGTAGCCGTAGCCGCCGTGCAACTGCAGGCACCGGTCGATGATGCGCCACTGGGTTTCGGTCGACCACCACTTGGCGCCGGCAGCCTCGTCGGCGGTGAGTTCGCCACTGTTGACCGCCATGATGCATTTGTCGACGTAGGCCTGCATCACATCGACCTCGGTCTGCATCTGCGCAAGGGCGTGCCGGTTGACCTGGAAGGTGCCGATTGCCTGGCCGAATGCCTTGCGATCACCCGCATACTGGCGCGAGAGGTCTACCGCCCGGCGCGCCGAGGCCACGGCGTGCACGGCGATGCCGAGGCGTTCAGCCGGCAGATTGCGCATCAGGTGGTAGAAGCCCTGGTTCTCCACACCGATCAGGTTCTCGGCTGGGACACGGACGTCCTCGAAGATGAGTTCTGCTGTGTCGGCGGACTTCTGGCCGATCTTGTCCAGTTTGCGGCCACGGGAGAATCCCGCCATGCCCTCTTCGACCACCAGTAGGCTGATGCCCTTGTGCGGCTTATCGGCATCGGGGTTGGTGCGGCACACCACGACGACGAGGTCGGCCAGCAGGCCGTTGGAGATGAACGTCTTGGCCCCGTTGACGATGTAGTCGCTGCCGTCGCGCCGGGCCGAGGTCTTGATGTTCGCCAGATCGGAGCCGGCGCCCGGTTCCGACATCGCGACGGCGGTGATCAACTCACCAGACACATATCCGGGCAGCCAGCGCTTCTTCTGCTCGTCGGTGGTCAGTTCGGAGAAATAGCTCGCCAGGATATCGTTCTGAACACCCAGCCCGATACCGACCGTTCCGGTGAGCCAGTACTCTTCGTCGACGATCGCGTTGAACCGAAAGTCCTTGATGCCCGCCCCGCCGTACTCCTCGGGCATCTCCCAGCCGATGAGTCCGAGCTTTCCGGCCTCCAGCCAGGCCTCGCGGTCGACGTAGCCGCGTTCCTCCCATTCGTCGGCGTGCGGAACGCAGACGGTTTCAAAGTATGACCGCGCCAAGGCGCGGAATTCGTCGTGTTCTGCTTCGAAGATGTCTCTGCGCACGGTCTTTCCTATCCTGAATCATGTTGTGAGGAAGCTGAACTCAGCGCGGTCACCAGATCCCAGGCGGTGCCTGTGGACTCGATGGCGAGCCGGCCCAGGTACTCCTGCCAATAGCGCTGGCTTCCGAATTCCGATCGCCAGGCCAGGGCTCGGTTTGTGAAATGCCGCAGCCGGTGATCCAGGGTGAACCCGATCGCTCCGTGAGCCTGGTGGGCGTTGCGCGCCACGACCGTCGCGGCTCGAGCCGACTCGATCTTGGCCACCGCGATGGCGAACTGCCCCGCTGTGGTGGAGAATCCCTGCTCGGCCGTCACTTCAGTGGCGAACGCCGCTGCAGTCTTGGCCATAGCCAGTGCGCCGGCCGCGGATGAGAGCAGCGACTGGACCGCCTGGAACTTGGCGATAGGCCGCCCGAATTGTTCACGTTTCTGCACGTGCTCCCGGGACAGGTCGAGGGCGCGCGCCAGCGCTCCGCACGTTTGCAGAACGATGCCAAGCGCGCCACGCAGTCGGAACTCACCACTCACGTCGTCGGTGACAGGATGGCCGGTATCCAGCGTGGTCTCGATGCGCACCGTCGCTCGCGTCTGGCCGGTGATGTCATGAGTCTCGTCGATGATCGTCCACTGCTCGCGGGGCACTGCGGTGACGAGGCCGTCGCCGAGGAGCACCAGGGTCTCGGCCACGTCGGCCCACGACAGCCCGTTTACAGTCGGCGGCCCATCGCCGTTATCGGGCGCGGCGGCGGCCACCATGGGCCCCTGCGGGATTTCCTGGCCGGACATCCGGAGCAGCCATGCTGCCAGCAGGTCGTGCTCCGCCAGTGGCACCGCTGCACCGTGGTAGCCGGCGCTTTCCAGCACTACTGCAAGTTCGGGGATCCCGGCTCCGCTGCCGCCCAGGGACTCCGGTGTGGTCAGCAGAGTCAGGCCCGACTCCGACAACGTCACCCAAAGCTTGGTGTCATAGGGGAGGGCGACCTGTTGAGCGTCGAGGATGGGCTCGGTCGCGGCATCGAAGATGTCGTCGGCGAGCTCGCGTAGGGCGAGCAGATCGGCGGATGCGCCCGTCTCTGTTGTCATGTTCAGCGCAGTCCTAGTCCGCGGGCCACCACGCCGCTGAGGATCTCGTTGGTTCCGCCCCGCAGCGTGAAGCCGGGTGCGTGCAGTATGCCTTCGGCCAGTAGGCGCGAGAACGGATCCTCGGAGTCTGGTTGCGGCACAATGTCGCTCGAGGTCGCCACCGCATCGACCACCGCGGACTCGTAGCGGGTGCCCAAGTCTTTCACCAGGGCGGCCGCAATGCCGACCTCATCGCCTTCGGACAGCGCGGCGGCGATGGAGCCCGACAGCTGGCGCAGGGTGGTCAGCTGTGAGATGAGGTCGCCCACAGTGGTCGCCGCCGAAACATCGTGTCCGCGTTGCTGCTCTAGATAGGCGTCGAGCAGCGGCTGGGTGGACAGTATCCGCTCCGGCCCGCTGCGTTC
The DNA here is from genome assembly GCF_001494595.1 of Mycobacterium sp. M26. Classification (GTDB taxonomy): domain Bacteria; phylum Actinomycetota; class Actinomycetes; order Mycobacteriales; family Mycobacteriaceae; genus Mycobacterium. Next base: position 2,825,225 of record NZ_LN929908.1, on the reverse strand, counting down.
GAAGCCCAATTCCGAGGTCACCTGCGCCCAGCCGTCTCCCGGTTGGCCGAGCACCATCTCGTCGGGCACGAATACCTTGGACAACACCACCTCGTTGAAGTGGTGGGCGCCGGTCAGCAGCTGGATCGGCCGGATCTCGATACCAGCTGAATCCAAGGGCACGATGAACTGGCTGAGTCCGCGATGGCGTGCGGACTCCTCCAGTCCAGTGGTCCGGGCGAGAACGAAGAAGGCATGGGCGTGGTGGGCTCCTGACGTCCATACCTTTGTTCCGGTTAACTCCCAGCCGCCGTCCACTTTGACGCCGCGCGTTCGCACTGCGGCCAGGTCGGAGCCCGCCTCGGGCTCGCTCATTCCGATGGCGAAGAAGTACTCGCCGGCTGCGATCGCGGGTAAGAAGCGCCGACATTGTTCATCGGTCCCGTGTTTGAGCAGCGAGGGCCCCGCCTGACGATCGGCTACCCAGTGCGCGGCGATCGGAGCCCCCGCCGCAAGGAGTTCCTCGATGACGACGAACCGGTCGATGTGCCCGAGCCCGCGGCCACCGAACTCTCGAGGAATGGTCATGCCCACCCAGCCGCGACGTGCCAGTCGCGCGCTGAACGCAGGATCCCACGACGAGATCCAGGAATCCACCCGTGGTAGCCAGCCGAACTCTGCCCGATCTGCGGCGATGAAATCGCGAACCTGTCCTCGCAACTGCGCGGTGGCCGCCGGCAGTGGCCGGTAGGGGGGAACGAGTTGGATGCTCAACGGATCACCAACAGCCCTTCGTGACAGTTCAGGCGGACCAGATCGGATTCAATCAATATAGCTTATATATTAAGCGGATTAGCGACGAGGTTTGTGACCGGTCTTGTATCGAGGATGAGGTGGAGCATGCGTGATGCCGTGATCACTGCGGCTGTTCGGTCGCCGATTGGCAAACGGAACGGTGGGCTGGCAGGTACCCATGCGGTGGAACTGTCGGCAGCGGTCCTCAACGAACTGGTGCGCCGCGCGGGTGTGGACCCCGTCGTTGTCGACGATGTGCACTGGGGCAACGTGATCAGCATCGGCCAGCAGTCCGGCAATATCGGCCGCATGGCGGTGCTCGGCGCGGGCTGGCCGGAGTCAGTGCCCGGCTTCACCGTCGACCGGCAGTGCGGCTCCTCCCAACAGGCCATCTCGACGGCTGCCGCGGCAGTAATCTCCGGGCAGGCCGACATCATCGTGGCCGGCGGCGTAGAGATGATGTCGGCGGTGCCGATGGGAGCCGCATCGGTACCCGGCACCGGGGACATGGGTGGTCCGGCGGTGGCGCGCTACCACCACGTTCTGGCCGAAGCCCCCGGTTTCAACGGACGATTCAACCAGGGCGCCGGCGCCGAGCTGATTGCGTCGTTGTACGGCCTGAGCCGCACCCAACTCGATGAGTACTCCATCGAGTCCCACGAGCGGGCCGGGTCGGCGGAGGACGACGGTCTGTTCCTCGACGAGATCCTCACGATTCAGACGGGGTCTGGTGAGGTGCGGGTCGACGAGGGAATCCGGCGCGGTTCGACGATCGAGAAACTGGCCGTGCTGAAGACACCCTTCCTCGATGGCGGTGTCATCACTGCAGGCAACGCCTCGCAGATCTCCGACGGCGCCGCCGCCGTGCTGATCACCACCTCCGAACGTGCAGCCGAACTCGGCATGACCCCCCTGGCCCGGATCCATACTGCGGTTGTCACCGGCGACGACCCGGTCAAGATGCTGACCGGTCCGATCCCCGCTACCGCGTTGGCGCTGAAGAGATCCGGGCTCGCCATCGACGACATCGAATTCTTCGAAGTGAACGAGGCGTTCGCGTCGGTACCGTTGGCGTGGCAGGCCGCGACCGGGGTGAACCGGGACCGAGTGAACCCGGTGGGCGGGGCCATTGCCCTCGGGCATCCATTGGGTGCGTCCGGCGCGCGGTTGGCTACCACGCTGATCCATCACCTACACCGCACTGGCGCTCGCTACGGATTGCAGACGATGTGCGAGGGCGGCGGCACCGCCAATGCCACGATCTACGAACGCATCGGCTGATCGATCAACCGGGGGGGCGCAACTCGGCGCGGCGAATCTTGCCACCCGGGGTGCGGGGTAGTGACTCGACGAATCGGTACTCCCGGGGCCGCTTATAGGTGGCCAGCCGCCCGGCGAGCCAGCCGTCCAACGTGGTCGACGTCAGGGCCGGGTCGGAGCTCACGACGAACGCCACCGGTATCTCGCCGGCGCGTTCGTCACTGCGACCCACGACGGCGGCATCGATCACGCCGGGATGCTCCATGAGCGCCTGCTCGACCTCGACCGGTGCCACCTGGAATCCGGACACCTTGAGCATGTCCTTGGCGCGGTCGATGATTCGGACTCGGCCGTCGTCATCGATGGCGGCGACATCACCGGTGCGAAACCAACCATCGGCGCCAAAAGCCGATGACTCACCCGAGGCGTACCCGCTGGCCACGCTGGGTCCACGGACTTCGAGTTCACCGTTGTCCGCCAGCCGCAGCTGGGTGCCCAGGGTGGGGTAACCAGGGGAGTCCAGTCGCCACTGCGCGGGCTCGTCGACCGGATTGAAGGCGACCGTCATGGCCTCGGTCATGCCGTAGGAGCACAGGAACCGCACCCCCGTCCGGACGGTGATCTGGTCGGCCAGTGCGGTCGGGACGGCACTACCGCCCCACATGAAGAAACATAACGACGTGAAGTCCTCCGGACGTAGATCGGTCCGTTCGGCCAGTTGGTGGGCGACGGCTCCGGCCAGCGGCCAGATTGTCACACCCGCCTGGCGGATGTGAGCGAGTGCACGGTCGAGGTCGAAGCGCCGGAACAGGGTCATCTCGGCGCCCACACTGATCGCTGCTCCGCTCATCGTGGTTCCGAAGATGTGGCATAGCGGCAGCGATATCTGTAGCCGGTCCCGGTCGGTGAGGGCCAGGTGATGGCGCAGTTGCTCCACTGCGCCGCACAGACTGCCGACGGTGTGCACCACGCCTTTGGGCATACCGGTGGTTCCTGAGGAGAACGGGATGTAGCTGGGCTGATCATCTTGTTGCGCAGCGTGTTCCGTGCTTGCAGGCGGCATATCGTCGACGAGCGTGTCGACTGGGATCGTGACGTCCAACCCCGATACCGCCGAGTCGAAGCGTGGTGTGTGGATCGCTGCCGTGGCCCCCGATGCGCCGATGGCATGGCTTACCTCGGTGTCGGTCCAATACGGGTTGGGGGTGACGAAGACGGCCCCAAGCCGAGCAAGAGCGAACTGCGCGATCAAGTATTCCGGGCAGTTCTCGACCAGCAGCAGTACCCGGGTCCCGGTGGTGATCCCCGCGGCCGCTAGGCGCCGCGCTGCCACAGACGCCGTGGAATCCAGGTCGGCGTAGGTCCACGTGGCGCCCTCGAATCGCAAGGCGACCCTGGCCGGCCAGCGGGCGGCAGCCCGCGTGAGATAGCCGGCATAACCGTCGACCGGCCTGCTGATCATGAGCGCAGGCTACCGCCGCCTGGCATTGCCGTTGCCGGGGACGGTCTCACCCCAAGCCATCCACACATCAGGGACGCGCAGGTCATCGACGCGGTGAATTCTGCCTTCCTGCTGGGGATTCGGCATCGGGCCCAGGCCCCGCATATGGCCCTCGGGGTCGGGTTCACAGACCCAGCGCACACCGTCGAGCTCGTAGGAAATCCCGTCATGCCAGTGCCCGTCGGGTGCGCGGGTGATCACGGCGTCCATTTGGCGGGCCGAGGTGACGGTGCCATCGCTGTGCGCGGTCACGCCGACGTGGTAGTTCTGCTGGCCGAACAGGAAGTGGCCGATCTCGCAGCTGCCATCGTCGTAGTGATTGGCCCACGAGTACCACGTGAGGTATTCCGCGTCGTGTAGCGGATCCTTGTCCCGGTACAGCCGTCCGCCGGGATACATCCATGCTTCCTCCCAAAAGAGGAATCCCCGCATCGGGCGGCCTGCGATGATGCCGTCGACCAGAAAGGTCTGGGTGATGTAGAGCAATGCGGCGTCGCGACCAGGCAGGAACCATTGCAGCGGCGGTGCCACCATGTATCCGCTGGCTTCCAGGACATCGGCTTCGCTGTAGGAGAAATCATCCTCGCTGAACCTCAGTCGCATCGGCCTACCGTCGACGCCCGGCGCCGACGCGTAGGTGACGGTGTCCTCGTCGGTCAGGGTCGCGCTGATGTGGGCGCTGTCGACGGCGCCGCGTGGCTCGCGGCGCAAGTGCAGACCGGGCTCACCGGTTCCGCTCGAGACGACGATGTGCTTGCCACCCAGTGATTGCCGGCCGTCCGCGGTCGCTTCCGGTGGGGTTGCGGCGATCCGACGCATCGTGCTGTATAGGGTGCCCTCATCGTCGCGTAGCGTCCCCCAGATGTAGCCCGCCTCGCGCTCGAGGCCCAGAACCGGTGTGTTCTCGACGAATTCGCGGGCGTCGAAGCGGCGTCCGGAGGCGATGGCCGTGTGGTCAAATGTCCCTGTTGCGCTGCGGGTATCGGGGAACTTGGTGCTGACCATCGATGGTCCTTCCTGGAGGTGGGTCATATCGCGTGTGCCTTCCGCAGCAGTTCGATTTCGGCTTCGGACTTGCCCAGCACGGTTTCGAGCACTTCGTCGGTGTGCTGCCCGAGTCGGGGCGGCGGTGTGTACGAGTCGATCGGTGTGTCGGAGTAACGGATCGGATTGGCGAGTAGGTCCAGCGGCTCCCCGTCGGCGGCGTTCACGTGCCAGCGCATGGTGCGATGCCGAATCTGGGGATTGGCGAAGACACCATCCATCGTGTTGACCGGGCTGACCGGGACGTCGGCCTCCTCCAGGCGGCGCACCCAGTACTGCGCGTCGTGGCGGGCGAAGATCTCGTCGAGGGTTTCCAGCACCAGGTCGCGGTTGGCGATCCGCGCCGAAACAGTGGCGAATCGGGGATCGTCGGCCAGTTCTGGGCGGCCCAGCGCGGCGCTGAGGCCAGCCCACTGCTTCGGTGTCGAAGCGACCACGAAGATCTCGGCATCGGCGCACCGGAAGGCCTGCGAGGGAATCCCGCCGAAGCCACCGTTGCCCCGTCGCGGTGCGGCGACACCGGAGATCAGGTAGTTCTGGGCGTAGTGCGACAGCGAGGCCAGCCCGCAGTCCAGAAGTGCCAGGTCGATGTACTGGCCACGGCCGCTGACGGTGTCACGGTGGTGCAGCGCGGCCAGGATCGCCGAGGCGGCATACAGTCCGGTCAGGACGTCGACCATGGACACCCCGACTTTCATCGGGCCTGCGCCCGGCTCTCCGTCTGGCAGGCCCGAAACGCTCATCATCCCGCTCATCGCCTGGAATACGCCGTCATAGCCGGCCCGCATCGCGTACGGGCCGTCCTGGCCGAAGCCGGTCACCGAGCAGTACACCAGCCTGGGGTTGGCGGCCCGCAGGCTCTTCTCGTCCAGGCCGTACTTGGCCAGCACACCACTGCGGAAGTTCTCGATGAGAACGTCGGATCGGGCCGCCAATTCGGCGATGACCGCCGCCCCTTCGGTGGTGGCATGGTCAATAGTGATCGACCGCTTGTTGCGGTTGGCGCTCAGGTAGAAGCCAGATTGGTTGTTGCCGGGGTCGCCGAGAAAAGGTGGGCCGTACTGACGCGCATCGTCCCCGGCGCCGGGGCGCTCCACCTTGATGACATCTGCGCCCATATCGCCGAGCAACTGAGAAGCTAGGGGAGCAGCCAGGATTCGGCTCAGATCGAGCACCCGGACACCGGTGAGCGGGCCGCTCACGCGGTGACTTTCGGCTCTCGGGGCAGCCCGAGGACACGTTCGCTGATGATGTTCTTCTGGATCTCACTGGTGCCTGCGTAGATCGTCTCGGCGCGGGCCCGGATGAACCCGCGCCGTACCGCCTCGGACTCGGTGTCGGGTCCGGTTGTCCACTCGGTGCCCAGTAGCGCATCGGGACCCAGGATGTCCATCGCGATCTCGGTGAATTCCTTGTGCCACCGTGACCAGTAGTACTTGCCGAGCGACGCCTCCGGGCCGAACTTGCCGTCCCGTAGCGCCGCCGACAGGGTTCTCATGTTGTTGTAGGCCATGATCTCCAGGCCGATGAACGAGTCCACCAACTGGTGGCGAATGATCGGGTCTTCCACGGCGCCGCGGCGCTTGGCCAGGGCGCGAAGCTGGTTCATCTCCCGGCCGAACGAGAACTGATAGTTGAGCACCGAAGTGGCTCGCTCGTGGCCCAGGGTGGTCATCGAGGCGTTCCATCCGTCACCCTGGGCACCCAGGATGTTGTCGACCGAGGTGCGGGCTTCGTCAAAGAACACCTCGTTGAACCCGCTGTCGCCGAGCATGCTGCGGATCGGCACCACCTCCACGCCGGGTTGGTCCAGCGGGATCAGTAGATAGGACAACCCGGCGTGACGTACCGAGCCGGCGTCGGTGCGCACGATCGCGAAGATCCAATCCGCATGCTGGGCGAAGGTAGTCCAGATCTTCTGGCCGGACACCACCCACTCGTCACCGTCGCGGTGGGCGCGCGTCGAGATATTGGCCAGGTCTGAACCGGCGCCGGGCTCGGAGTAGCCCTGGCACCAGACCACCTCGGAGGCAGCCATCGGTGGCAGCAGCCGTTGCTTCTGCTCTTCGGTGCCGTAGACCAGCGCGGTCGGTGCCATCAGCGTCTCGCCGTGGAAGGCAGCCCTGGGCGGTGCCTGGGCGGCGGCGCATTCCATCGCGAAGATGATCTCCTGCGTCATCGTCGCCGCTCGGCCGCCGTACTCCCGCGGCCACGAGAGTCCCAGCCAGTTGCCGGCGGCGAGTTGGCGCTCCCAGTCCCTGCGCAGCTCCCAGTTGTCGTCGTCATCGGGCCCACCACGGTCGGCCGTCCCGACGAACTCGCCCACCAGGTGCTCGTCGAGCCACGTGCGGACCTCGTCGCGGAACTCGAGGTCGTCGGGCGACAGCGGCAGCGAGGCAATGCTGTCCATCGGAGCGGGCATGTGTCGTATAGTACAATCAGTTAGCTGATTAAAGCGAGCCCCTGTCCAGGTCGGTCTCGCCGTCCCGTCGCCGCCGGCAAGGAGGTTCCCCGTGGAGGAACTGTTGTGGTCGGTGCAGGATGGGGTTGCGACCATTCGGCTCAACCGCCCGCAGGCGCGAAATGCCTTCACATTCCCAATGATTCACCGCTGGGCGCAGCTGATCCGGGACGCCAAGAATGACGATTCGGTCCGGGTCGTCGTGCTGACCGGAACGGGAGACAAAGCATTCTGCTCCGGTGTCGACCTGTCGTCGATATCGAACGCCAACCCCGACCTGACCCCGCTGCAGCGCAAGAGCCAATTGCACGACGAGATTCATCAGGTGGCCCTTGCGCTGGCGGATCTTGACAAACCGGTGATCGCCTCGATCAACGGGGTGGCCGTCGGGGCGGGACTGGACATGGCCCTGATGTGCGACCTTCGCATCATGTCCACCTCGGCCAGGGTGTCGGAGGGCTACGTCAAGGTGGGCCTGACGCCAGGCGACGGCGGGGCGTACTACCTGCCCCGCATCGTGGGCACGTCCAAGGCGCTCGAACTCCTTCTGACCGGCGACTTCATCGACGCTCACGAGGCATTGCGGATCGGCCTGGTCAATCGGCTGGCCGAGCCCGAACAACTCGAAGCCGAGACCATGAGGTTCGCCCGCTCGATCGCCGATCAAGCCCCGGTTACCGTGCGGATGATCAAGCGGGCCACCTACCAGTCGGCCAACACCGACCTTCGTACCGCGCTGGATCTCATCTCGTCGCATTTCGCCGTGGTGGCCGCCACAGAGGACGCCGCCGAGGCGTTGGCCGCCATGACCGACAAGCGCCCTCCCCACTACATCGGCCGATAGGAGTTCAGCAGGTGTCCACAGACGCCGCACCGGACATCTTCGATGCCTGGATCAATCTGCCGTACCTGCCCGGTGAGGTGACTCCCGATCCGTCGGTGGTGGCGCGCTTCAAGCGGGGTAACTCCGCCTACGAAGGCGGCGAGACGATGGCCGACGTGATCGCCGAGATGGATCGGCTCGGCATCGCCGGCGGCGTGCTGTCCAAGGCGCCCCGCGATATCACCGCACCGTACGTGCACGGCACCAAAACCGGTGAGGTGGTGTTACGGGAGACCTGTGAACGGCTCGCCGGGATCCAGGCCGAATACCCGGGCCGATTCGTCACCTCGGTGGGCATCGATCCGCGGCTGGCCTACGAGGCGGCCCGCCATGTCCGAATCGCGGTGCGCGAGTACGGCATCAAATGTTTACGGATCATCCCGATGTTCACCGGCATCGCCATCGACGACAAGCTGGCCTATCCGCTGTACACCGCGGCCTGTGACGAGGGGGCGGTGGTGTCGATCAACGTCGGCGTCCCCGGCCCGATGAAACCGGCCAAACTGCAACGCACCATTCTCATCGACGAAGTCGCGTTGGCGTTTCCGGATCTGAAGATCGTGATGAGCCACCTCGGCGACCCGTGGATCTCCGAAACCGTCGCGATGCTGATCAAACATCCCAACGTGTACGCGATGACCGCCGGGTGGGCACCCAAGTACATCCCCGACGACATCCTGCGCTTCGCCCAGAAGCGCAACCCCCGCAAGTTGATGTGGGCCTCGGACTACCCGATCCTGCCGTTCGATCGCACGGTGACCGAGGGTGCGGCGCTAGCGCTGACGGGTGAGTCCCGAACCGGATACCTGGGCGCCAACGCCCGCGCGGTCTTCGGACCGCCTCGCTAGAGACATCAGAGGAAGGGGATCAGATGGGCCTGCATGACGGACGGGTCGTCGTCGTCACCGGTGCCGGCGGCGGTATCGGCCGCGAACACGCGTTGGAATTCGCCCGCCAGGGCGCCCAGGTCGTCGTCAACGACCTGGGGCCGACACAAGGGGTCGTCGACGAGATCGTCGCGGCCGGTGGTCAGGCGGTGGGGAACAACGACGACATTTCCGACTGGGATGGTGCAGGTCGCCTGATCCAGACCGCGCTGGACGAGTTCGGCGGTCTGCACGTGCTGGTGAACAACGCAGGCATCCTGCGCGACAAGATGTTCGTCAACATGGATATCGACATGTGGGATGCCGTCATCAAGGTGCATCTGCGGGGGACGTTCGCCCCAACCAAGCACGCGGTGAGCTACTGGCGGGAACGGCACAAGGCCGGGGATCCTGTCGACAACCCCCGGATCGTGAACACCTCCTCGCCCTCGGGGCTATACGGTAACGTCGGCCAATCCAATTACGGCACAGCCAAAGCCGGGATTGCGGCGTTCACCGTCATCCTCGCCGACGAGTTGGCTCGGCTGGGCATCACGGTGAATGCGATCGCGCCCAGCGCGCTGACCCAGATGACACAGGGTCTGGATGCCTACGTCGCGGCGATGGCGGAGATCAAAGAGCGCACCGGGTTTGACGCCGGATCGCCTGCCAACATTTCACCGTTGGTCGTCTGGCTGGCCTCGCCCGAAGCGGCAGAGGTCACCGGCCGGGTGTTCAACGTCAAGGGTGGCGGGATCTCGGTGGCCGAAGGATGGGTGGCCGGCCCGGGCATCAGCCGCGAGGCCCGCTGGGACCCAGCCGAACTCGGCGAGGTCATCCCCAGTCTGCTCGCGCAGGCGCGACCTAACTCCGACGGGTCCGGTAAGCCCCGTGCCTGACATCGTCGACGGCATCCGGGTGGATGTCGACGGTCGCATCGGTACGGTCTGGCTTGATCGCCCGGAGCGGGGGAATGCCTTCGTATCTGCCATGCAGGTCGAACTGCACCGCCAACTCGACAGGCTCGACCGCGATGACACGGTTCGCGCCATTATCGTGACCGGCGCGGGAAAGTTGTTCTCGGCCGGCGCCGACATGGAGCCCGGCGGAACCAACTTCGCCTTCGATCCGGAGCAGCACCGGCGGGCCAAAGCCGACATGGCTGCCCGGCCCCGCCCGTGGCAGCTACGCACCCCGATCATCGGGGCGCTCAACGGCTCGGCGGTGGGAATCGGCCTCACCTTTCCCCTGCAATGGGACATCAGGGTGGTCAACGAGACCGCCAAGTACGGCTTCGTGTTCACCCGGCGGGGATTGATCCCCGAACAGAACTCACTGTGGCTGTTGCCCAGGCTGATCGGCATCGGCAAGGCAGTCGAGCTGCTGACTACCGGGCGGCTGTTCAGCGGTGCTGAAGCAAAGGAACTCGGAGTCGCGCACGAGGCTGTGCCGGGTGATGGCGTGCTTGCCAGAGCCCGCGAGATCGCTCAGGACATCGCCGACAACACCGCACCCGCCGCGGTGGGAATCACCAAGCAGATGCTCTACGCCATGCTCAGCGACACCGATCGCGAGGCCGCGTTCTGCCGAGAGTGGCAAACGTTCCGGTGGACCGGCCGCCAGGCCGACGCCACCGAAGGAGTGGAAGCCTTTCTCGGCAAGCGGGCTCCGCGGTTCAGCGGGCCGAAGTACGCCCAACTACCGGAGTTCAGCGGCGATTGGACCGGCGATGACTGACACCGTGCTCTACCAGGTCGACGACGGCGGAGCCGTTCTGCTGACGCTGAACCGTCCGGAGCGGCGCAACATGTGGACCGCGCAGATGGAGGCCGAGTTCTACGACGCGCTGGATCGCGCCGCTGCCGACGATCGAGTACGCGTCATCGTGGTGACAGGTGCCGGTGACTCGTTCGTTCCCGGACTGGACCCCCAGGTGCTTGCCGACGTCCAGGGCGGCGCCCTATACACGGCCAACCGGCGACCCCAGACCTACGCCACCACCATCCCGAAGCCGATCATCGGCGCCATCAACGGTTCCTGTGCCGGGATCGGACTTGCTCAGGCACTCACCTTCGACTACCGGTTCGCCGCCGCCGGAGCAAAATTCAGCACCGCCTTCGCCAAACGCGGGCTACCCGCCGAGGACGCCACGGCCTGGATGCTCGTGCGACTCGTGGGGCCGGCCCACGCGTTCGACCTGCTGGCGTCCGCCCGGATATTTCTCGCCGAGGAGGCCGAACACCTTGGTGTGGTCCAACATGTTTCAAGCACCGATGTCGTCGCCGACGCGATGGAGTTCGCACATCGGTTGGCGTCCACGGTGTCACCGGTCGCAATGGCGATGATCAAGTCGCAGATCTGGCACGACAGTGAGTCGACGATGGACGCCGCGAGGGTGCGAGCCCAGTATCTCTTGACGTTGGCCAAGGCCCAACCGGACTTCACCGAGGGGGTGGCCAGTCTGACCGAGAAGCGGCCGCCCAGGTTCCCGCCCTACTCACCGTTGAACTTCTGAAGAGAACCATGGACATCGATATCGCACCGGGCCATGCCGACTTCCGCGATGAAGTCCGCACCTGGCTGGCCGAGCACCTCGTGGGTGAGTTCGCCGAGCATGGCGGAGTGGGAAGTCCCACCGACGACACCGCATGGGACGTGCGTGTCGCCTGGGAACGGGAACTGGCTGAAGGCAATTGGCTGGGCCTGACCTGGCCGCGGGAGTACGGCGGCCGGGGCGCCGGCCTGGCCGAGGAAATCATCTTCGAGTACGAGTACGCGCGCGCCGCCGCGCCCGCCCGGGTCAACACGCAGGCGTTGGAACTGCTCGGCCCGACCCTGCTGGAATTCGGCACCGAGGCCCAGAAGCAACGCTTCCTGCCCAGAATCCTGGCCGTCGAGGAGATGTGGGGACAGGGTTTCAGTGAACCCGGCGCGGGATCGGACCTCGCCGCGGTCCGCACCAAAGCGGCGCTCGACGCCGACGGCTGGCACATCGACGGCCAGAAGGTGTGGACCACCTTCGGGCACCATGCCGATTGGCTGTATGTTCTGTGCCGCACCGATCCGGATATCACCCTGCGGCACAAGGGTTTGAGCCTGCTGCTGGTCGAGGTTGATCAACCCGGCGTGGATATCCGTCCGATCGAGAACCTCGCGCGCTCAAAAGAGTTCAGTGAGTGCTTCTTCAACGACGCTCGGGCCGACGCCGATATGGTTGTCGGTGGCGTGGGCCGGGGCTGGGGGGTCGTCATGGCGACGTTGGGAATGGAACGCGGCAGTGCGCTGATGCCCATGCAGCTGGCCATGCAGCGGGAAGTCTCCGATTTGATTGCGACTGCGAAAAGAAGCGGCGCCGTTGATGATCCGTGGCTGCGTCGGCGCCTGGTCGACGCCTACATCGGAGTCAACCTGATGCGATTCACCAACCTGCGGATCGTCGCGGACCTCCTCGATGAGGATAGTCCGGCGCCGGGTGCGGCTACGGCGGCCGCGGCGACGGTCTCCAAGCTGTTCGCCTCGGTACTGCACCAGGGGATCGGGGAGTTGTCGATGGACGTCCACGGTGTGGAGGCGGTCTACGAAGCCACCGAGCGCTCGGCTGAGGACGCGCGCAAGCTTTTCCTCTTGTCGCGGGCGGAGACCATCTACGGCGGCACCTCGGAGATCCAGCGCAACATCATCTCAGAGCGGGTGCTCGGGCTGCCGCGCTGATCCCCAATGAGTATAAATATGTTACTGTTTAACCTCCCATTGTTCTGGCACGATCCTCAGGAACTTGTATGGCGCTGATCACCACCCCCGAGCAGGAGGCCCTGCGTGACGTGATGCGTGCCTTCCTGCGCAAGTACTCCGCCGAGGAGCAGGTTCGTGAACAAATCGACTCGCAGTTGGGCTATGACGTTGACGCCTGGCGTACCGCCGCCGAACAGATCGGCCTGCAGTCGCTGATCATCCCCGAGGAGCTCGGGGGAGCCGGCTACGGCTTTGACGAACTGGCAGTGGTGATGGAGGAAGCAGGTCGCTGCCTGTTCACCGGCCCGCTGCTGTCGACGGTGGCGCTGGCCACCGGCGCTCTGCTCCTCTCGGGTGACGACGAGGCCTGCCAGCGCTATCTGCCTGCGATCGCCGAGGGTACGTTGACCGCTACCGTCGCCGTGACCGAAAGCACCGCCGAATGGTCCGACAGCGACATCCAGCTCAGCGCTCAACGCGCAGGGGACAGCTGGGTGCTCAATGGTACGAAAAACTATGTGCTGGACGGATCGCAGGCCGGGCTGATGTTGGTTGCGGCCCGCACGGACGCCGGGGTGTCGCTGTTCGCCGTAGAACGCGATGCTGTCGGCCTGACGACGACCAACCTGCCGGTGATGGACCTGACCCGGCGGTTGGCGACAGTGCGTCTCGACAACGTATCGGCCGCGCTGGTCGGTGCCGACGGTGATGGGTGGCGGACCTTGTCGCAGGTTTTCGACCGCGCCCTGGTTGCGCTGGCATGCGAGCAGGTCGGAGGTGCGGCTTTCGTCCTGGAGTCGACGATCGACTACCTCAAGGTGCGCCAGCAGTTCGGTAGGGCGATCGGGTCGTTCCAGGCGATCAAGCACCGGTGCGCCGACATGCTGGTCGAACTCGAGTCGGCCCGGTCGGCCGCAGGCTATGCCAGCGCCGCGGTGGCCTCGGGCGCCGAGGACGTATCGACGGCGGCCTCCATCGCCAAGACGTACTGCTCCACGGCGTATTACCACGTTGCCGCGGAAAGCATCCAGATGCATGGCGGAATCGGCTTCACCTGGGAGCATCCGGCGCATCTGTACTTCAAACGGGCGAAGTCCTCGGAAGTTCTGTTCGGTTCGCCGTCGGTTCATCGGGAGAGGATTGCCCGTCTGGTCCAGCTGGTCTGACGTGGCATCGACGACGGCGGGCGACGGCGTGCTTTCGGGCACCAGGGTGCTCGACTTCGGCAAACACGTCGCCGGGCCGTGGTGCGCGGCATTGCTCGCCGACCTCGGCGCGGAGGTCATCCGAATCGAGCGACCGTCCGGCGGCGACGATCGCTATATCGCGCCGGTGGCCGAAGACGGTTCGGGCGCAATGTATCTCGTCTGCAACCGTGGCAAGCGGTCGCTGACGCTGCAGGCGCACCGGCCCGAGGCGTCCGAGATCATCGATGCCCTGTTGGGCACCGCCGATGTGGTCGTAGCCAATCTGCCCGCTGAGACCCGCACGCGGATGGGCATCGAGTGGGCCGCGTTGCATGCGCGTCATCCGAGGACAGTGCTCGTCACCGCCACGGCGTTCGGCGAGGGGGGTCCCTACGCCGACCAGATCGGTTTCGACGGGACCATTCAGGCGCTCAGCGGTGCCATCGCCCTAACCGGTGAGCCTGGAGCACCGACACGATGCTGGGTGCCCTACGTCGACTTCACCACCGGAAGTCTTCTTGCTATGGGAACTCTTGCGGCTCTTCTGGATCGGCACCGCACCGGTGTGGGGCAACACGTGGAGGGCTCGCTGCTCAAGACCGGGCTGTTGATGACGAACAGGGAGACGGTGGAAGCCCGGGTGCGTGGTGTCCAACGTGAGCCGACCGGGAACCGGGGTCAGACGTCGGGGCCGTTCGACGTGTTGGCCACCAAGGACGGCCACGTGATGGCCTCGGTTGTCGGCAACCGGCAATTCCAACGGTGGTGCGAACTCGTTGGTCGGCCCGATCTCCTTGACGATCCGCGGTTCGCCACGGACACCGATCGGGGTGTCAACGGCGTAGAACTATCCCGGATTTTCGGGGACTGGTGTTCGACCCGCGCCAACGTCGATGTCATGGCCGAACTGCAGGAAGCCGGTATTGCTGCGGCCCCCGTGTTGCGTCCCGGGGAGTTTCTTGAGGATCCGCGCGTGCGCGCCAGCGGTCATCTGGTCGGCGTTGCCTATCCGGGGCTTCCAGTTCCCGCGCCGATCGCCGACTTCCCAGTCGGTTTGTCGCACAGCCCCGGTTACGTTCGCGGCCCTGCCCCAACGCTGGGCGCGGACACCACGGTTCTGCTGAAGGAACTCGGGTTCGGCGACAACCGCATCACACAGTGGCGCCGCGACGGGCTCATCTGACGGAAGGATGGCAATGACCGACGTACTTGTGGTCGAACGGCATGGTGGAGTCGCGTTGGTGCGCATGAACCGGCCCGAGCACACCAACGCCGCCGATGCGGCTCTGCACCGCCGGCTTGCGGAGGTATGGGACGAGATCGCGAACGACCACACGATCAAGTCTGTGGTGCTGACCGGGGCCGGAAAGGCGTTCAGCGCCGGCGGTGACTTCTCGCTCATGGTTGCCACCCGCAGCGACCCAGCCGTCGGCCATACCGTGTTCGAGGAAGCCCGGCGCACCGTGATGAGCATGCTGAACCTTCCACAGCCGTTGGTTGCGGCGATCAATGGTCCCGCGGTCGGGCTAGGCGCGAGTCTGGCCGCGCTGTGCGATATCGCGGTGGCTGCCGATACGGCGTTCCTCTCCGACCCGCATCTGGGCGTCGGACTTGTCCCCGGCGATGGTGCCGCCATGCTCTGGCCGCTGTTGGTCGGCCTCGCGCGGGCCAAGGAGCTGGTGTTCCTGGGCGAGCGCATCAGTGCCACCAGGGCGATGGAGCTTGGTCTGGTCAGTCGGGTTGTCCCGCAGGACAAGACGGTCGACACCGCGATGGAGATCGCGCAGCGGCTCGCCGCGATACCGCAGCGGGCGTTGCAGGACACCAAACGGCTGATGAACGCGCTGCCGTTGCGGACGCTGGCCGGAGTCCTCGATCAGGCGATCGCCGCCGAACGTCACAGTGTGCAGTCGGACGAGCACGGGCAATTGGTGCAACAGATGATCGACCGCGCGGAAGCGCGCCGGCGCCCAACCTAGCGATTGGAGCCTGAACCGTGCCTTCATCATCTAAACAGTTACAATCAATGAACTAGACGATTCGTTGAAGAGAAACACGGCACCGCACATGCAGAAGTCCTCGTTGGTCAAGGTTCCCAAGGCCAGCGAGTTGGTCGCGGCCAACTTACGCCGTCGCATCGTCACGGGAGATCTCAAACCGGGCGAGTTGCTGCCCAACGAAGCCGCATTGATGCAGGAGTTTGGTGTCTCACGCCCGACGCTGCGCGAGGCGTTCCGCATCCTGGAATCCGAGGCCATCATCACGGTGTTGCGCGGCGCGCGTGGCGGCGGTCGGGTCCTCGAGCCGGACGGCTCCGTGGCCGCTCGATACGTGGGAATCTTGTTGCAGTATCAGGGAACACCGCTCAGCGACGTCTACCGGGCCCGCACCGAGATCGAGGTCTCCGCAGTGGGCTTGTTAGGCAATAGCCGCAGCAAGTCGGCGATCCGTGAACTCAAGGAGCTGATTCAGGAAGGTGACGGCCTGACCGAGGACGAAGAGAAGTTCGCGCACTACAGCGTGAAGTTCCATCTGGCACTCGTCCGGGCCACCGGAAGCGCGACCATGGCGACACTGGGCCAGATGTTGTTCGAGATCATCGACGCCCACAACGCCGTCTTCATCGCTGCACACCCGAAAGGCTTCGAGGCCGAGGCGAACGTCACCGCACAGAAAGCCTACGTTCGGCTCGTCAAACTCCTCGCCGACGGCGACACCGAGGCCGCCCAGCGGCACTGGCGTCGCCATCTTGAGGCCGTCGAAAAATTCATGGTGGGAGAGTCTGACTCAACGTTGGTCGAGGTCCTCTCCTAGGTCCCCGCGACCAGGGCAACCCCGTTGTCGCGCAGGAAAGCCTTGCGCCGATCGTCACCCAGCCCGGCAACCCGAGAGAACAGCTCGGCCGGCTCCCGCAGCCCCTCGGCGTGCGGCCAGTCTGAGCCCATCACCAAGCAGTCCACGGTCCCCAGGCGATCGGCTAGCTCGGGAACATTGTCTTCCGGATACGGGACCACCCGAACGTGGTTCTTGAAAATGGTGCTGGGCCGCTCGCTCAGCTGGCCGCCGAGCCAGGTGCCGCCGCGTGCCATTCCCCGGCTCTTGTCCATGTGGCGAATGAAGTGCGGGATCCATTCCGCGCCGAATTCACTCGCCAGCACCTTGATGTTCGGATACCGGCCGAAGAGGTTATCGAAAATGAGCGCCGAGAGCGTGTCGGTGATGGGCCGCTCGCCGTAGGAGTTCTGCCACTGCCACGCTGAGAAGCCGAACGGCGGGCAGAGCTTCCAGCCCCAGTCCGCAGCGACGTTCTCCTGGTAGTAGAACTCGGTGATGTGGTAGCAGACAACGGCTTTGGCCTCATTGATTCGTGCCCAGAACGGATCAAAGTAGGGGTCACCTGGCGAGCGGCCGTACGCGGGGCCAGCGGGAAGGAGGATGAAACGTGCACCCGCGTCGAGCACTCGGTCCAGTTCTGCGCACGCCCGGCCCAGGTCTCGCATCGACAGCATCGCGGGCGCGTAGATGGTGTCCTTGTAGGCGAAACCCCAATCTTCCTCAATCCATTTGTTGAATGCGGTGAGATTGTCATAGAGCACCTCGGAGTCGTTGAGGTACGCCTCGGCAAGCAGGCCCCATCCGCTGGGATACATGATCGCCTTGTCGATCTGTTGCTCCTCGAGCTGGAGCAGACGCTTGTCGCGATCCAGATACTCCTCCTGGATCGGTTCGAAAAAGCGCTCCGCTTCTGCAGCATCTCCCGAGGCGCGCTGCTTGAGCATCTCTACCAGTGAGCCCGGGACGTAGGCCATGTCGAGGTCGTTCTCCAGCGCGGTCACCAGGCGATCGTTTGCCAGCAGCATCTTGTGCGCATATCCGGGAACGTTGACCGGTCGGACCGCGGTATGGAGCTTCGCCTTCGGCATGAACCGGGTGAACGCATCCTCGGTCTCCTGGGCGTGCTGGTCGAAGTCCGCCATGTGATAGGGCAGGGTGCCTACCGAGTTTGGAATGAGCGCCATGGCCTCTCCTTCATCAGAGCGTCTTTGGCGAGACGCTATCAAATTGAGAGACTCTCGCACAACTATTGGCGAACCGCCTCCGCGAACATCCGTCGAACCACCGGACCGATCGCTGCGGGACGCGCAGCGGACTGCCATTGCCAGAGCGCGGCAGTCAAGCACGCGATGGCCAGATTGGCGATCAACACATCCCCGGGCTCGATGTCGCCCCCGCGCTCGTCGGCGAGCTGGTGAGCGACGGCGTGCTCCCAGCGCAGCCGCATCCGCATACTGCGCGATTCCACGTCGCGCGTGGTCATCACCAGGCGCGTGACTCGCTGGGTCTCGGAATCGGCATCGTCGAGATAGCCCTCCGCGAAGCAGGCGATGGGTTCGCTCAAAGCCGCCAGGGTGGCGGCGCGGTCCTCTCGCGCGGCAACAAGCGCCACCATCTCGTCGACGGCGTCCTGTTCATTGGTGAACAGGACCTCCTCTTTTGATCCGAAGTATCGGAAGAACGTAGCGCTGGACACCCCGGCTTTCCGCGCGATCTGTTCGACCGTGGTCGCGGCATATCCGGCGGACTCGAACAACTCGATGGCGGCCGCCTCGATCTCCCGCTTGGTACGGGAGCGGTTCCGCTCGCGCAGGGATGTCATGTGCACTCTCGTCTGTGGCCGGTGTTGCTGGTCATTGACGATAGCAACGTGGGTTCGCGGTGGACGGCATCACGAAGCGTGCCCGAAAACACACTCAATCATTTATCGGATAGATTCGACCGATGAGCGAGCCCAGGGAACATCAGGGTCGGGTTGCCCTTGTCACTGCCGCTGCTGGGCAGGGAATCGGCAAGGCAATCGCGACGCGGCTGGCCGAGGACGGCGCCACGGTCGTGGTCACCGACTCCCATCCGACCCGGGTTGTGAGCGCTGCCAACGAGATTGCCGACAAGACGGGGGCGACGGTATACGCCCGCTGCCTGGACGTCGGCGTCCGGGACCAGATCGTGGAAGTCACCGACTGGGTGCTCGACGAGGTGGGGCCGATTGCCATCCTGGTGAACAATGCGGCACACAACGTGATCGGACCCATCTTCGACTACGACCCCGCCGATTGGGATCGGGTGCTTGCCGTGAATCTGAGCGGGCCGTGGATGCTGTCACGTCAGGCGATGCGTCAGATGCGCGACGCCGGCCATGGTGGGGTAATCCTCAACGTCTCCACCTATGCGCCGGACGTGGGGGGACTGGGTATCGAAGCTCCCTACGCGGTGTCGAAGGGGGGACTCAACGTCTTGACCCGAAGCTGCGCGCACGAGGGTGGCCCGTTCGGGATCCGGGTCAACACACTGACCATGGGCGCGGTGACCGGTACCCGGTTCATCGATGCATTGCATCCCGATCTCAAAGAACTGGAGCGCGCGAAATCGCCGATGGGAGTGTTACCGAATGTCGACGATATCGTCGCGGCGGCGGCGTTCCTGATCTCGGATCAGTCTCGGGCGACTACCGGTGAGATCCTCAACGTCGCCGCAGGTTCCCATATGCGCTACTGATGTTCGGGACGAGGAAGCGCCTCCGCGCCATCAGAATGCGACACGGCTGAGAGTCTCGGCCACCAACGCCGGCTTGGGATGGTCCTCGATCTCCAAGACCTGGCTGACCACCATCTGAACCGCGCCGTCGGGCAGCACGTCGGCAGCCTGCAGCGTCGAGCGCAACCGTACCCGTGCACCGATCGGTACAGGGGCCGGGAAACGAACCTTGTTGGAGCCGTAGTTGATGCCCATCTTCGCGCCATCGATGGTGTAGATCTGCCAGCCCAGCATGGGCAACAGCGACAGACTCAGGTAGCCGTGCGCTATGGGGCCACCGAACGGTGACTCCTTCTCCGCTCGTTCGACGTCGACGTGAATCCATTGATGATCACCGGTGGCGTCGGCGAATGTGTTGACTCGATCCTGCGTGATCGTCAACCAGTCAGTGACGCCGAGTTCCTCGCCGACGGCCGCCGTGATGTCTGCGGCGGAGTTGAACACGCGCATCGAATTCCTCCTCATGGCCGTGGCGGCCGGTAGCCGGCTGCCGAGGTACGCAGCGGAACACGGATCATTCGGCACCCGGCATCAGCATGGATTGCAGGGTGGGCTTGTCGGTCCCCTTGGCGAGGTCGGCGTTGTAGTACGTGTTGCCGTCCGGTGCCACGTACGCCCCGGTGGCCGGGTCGTATTCGGCCGCAGCCAAAGCCGGGACCAGGGTAGGGGGAGCCGGGGCTGAGCCGGGCTGGGGGGCGGGTACGTCCCCGCCCGACAACGTCGCATTGGGGTCCCCCTTCCAATTCATCCCGTCGTTGAGCGGGGGGCGGGTACGTCCCCGCCCGACAACGTCGCATTGGGGTCCCCCTTCCAATTCATCCCGTCGTTGAGCGGCACGTATGGTTCATCGCTCTCGCACATCTTGACGGTTGCGGCCCGCTTGCCCGGGCGTGTCTCGCACGGGATGTTGCGCGCCCCGCGCACATTCCAGCGCGAGTCCATCGGACGTCGGCAGTAGAGGTCGTCGGTGGGCCGGTCGGGGGCGTCGACCTCAACCGGAGTGCGCCGTTGCTGCGCAGGAAGGAAGCCTGTCAAGCATGGGGGAGGCAGATTCTGGTTCATCGTGTTGAAGCTCAGGAAGCTGCCCTTGTAGCCATAGGGCGTATTCAGATTGGGAATCAGGCTGCCCTGCAGGTTAGCCACACCCTGCGGCAGCAGCACCAGCAACTGCTCGATGTCGTTCTGATAGACCACGGCCACGTCACCGACGCTCGCCAGATTCGCCATCAGAACCGGCAGGGTCGGCTTGAGTCGGTCGAGTAACTGCCGGGCGGCGTCGGCTGCCGCGGGTCCGTTGTGCAGCAGACCGGCCACCGCGGTGTCCCGGTCACGGAGTTCACCGGTGATGGTGGCCAGATGCGACGTCCAGTCTGAGATCGCGTCACCCGTCTGGGTCTGGCTGTCGAGAACCGGCGCTGAGCCGTCGATGAGCGCGTTGATATCGTTCAGGTTCTGCTTGGCGCCACTGGCCAACGTCGTTGCCGCGGTGACGAATCGGGAGAATTCCGGTCCGAGACCGCCCAGCGCTGTGTAGCTCTCGTCGATGAGGGTCTTGACGCTGTCGTTCGGGATGGCCTGCAAGCCTTTGTTGGTCGCGTCGAGTAATGAGTTCAGACTGGGCGGTACGTTCGTTCTGCTCTCCGGGATGACGTCGCCATTGCGCAGTGGAGCAGATGTGGCGTCGCGCGGGGTCAGGGCGACGTACTGTTCGCCGATCGCCGTCTGGCTGTGAACCGCGGCGTCGAGATTCGACGGGATCTTGACACCCGAATCCATGGACAGCGTGGCCATCACCCCGGTGGGCGTCAGGTCTACAGACTCCACCCGGCCCACCTCTGTGCCCCGGTAGGACACATTGGCGGTCGGGTACAGGTTGCCCGACGAGGGAAGTTCCAGCGTCACGGTATAACGGCCGACGCCGAAAAGCATTGCCGGTAGGCCGATGTAGCCGATACCGACCGCGAGGAACGCCGCCAGGGCGACCACCGTGAACATCACGATCTGAATCTTGACTGTCTTCGTCAGCTGGTCCATCGTCTACGGTCCTTGATCCCATCTGTAGGGAATGACGAGGGGATTGCCCGCTGTGTAGGGCGTGGGCTGCATGCCGATGGTGCGTCCCCACTGCATCTCGAGCTCGGTGAGCTTTCCCTCCCAACGGGTTCCGGTGAAGATCGTGGCGTCGATCCGACTGAGCGTCAGGTCCAGAACGGCGGTCAGGTTCGCATAGTCGCCGCGGACCCAGTTCTCGAGATTCTCCTGCGGCCACGGATAGGTCGCCAGGACGCCGAGGGAACGAGTGAGTGCCGGTCCCGCGTTGGCCAAGGAGTCCAACACCGGACCCAGACTCCTGAGCTCGGAGGCAAGACTGTCCTTGGTCTGGTTGACGGTGTCGGTGGTCAAGGCACTGAACTGGCCCAGCCGGGTCAGCGCATCTGTGAGGTTGTTCCGCTGTTCATTAATGACCGCAAGCGCGTCGGGAAGCGTCTTGAGGGCACCGTCGAGTGTCGGCTTGTCCGCTGCGAACTGCCCCGCGAGATTGTTGAGGCTGTCGTTGGCGTGGATGATATCGGAGGACTGATCGTTGAGCTTCGCGACGAATGTGTCGATCTGCTGGATGAGGTTCCGCAGATCCTGCTCTCGGCCCCGCATTGCCGTCGACAGCGCCTCGGTGATGTCCTGGACCTTGCCGATTCCGCCGCCGTTCAGCAGGAGCGAGACCGCCGAAAGTGTCTGTTCCGTGGTCGGATACACCCCGGTCGAGGACAGCGGGATGAACGATCCCTCGTGCAGTCTGCCCTGGGGCGCGGCCGCAAGTGGCGGTGCCAGTTCGAGATGAAGCGAGCCGAGCAGGCTGGTTTGACCAATCTTCGCGGTGGCGTTCTCCGGAAGGTTGACGTCGCCGGCAAGGCGTGCCGTCACCAGGGCATGCCAACCCTGCCGCTCTACCTTGGTGATGCTGCCGACCGTCACGTCTGCGACCCGGACCCGGGAGTTCGGTTCGATGTTGATGGCATCTGGCAACTGCACTTGGATGGTAAACGAGCCCGGGCCACCGCCCGCTGTGCCAGGCAGCCGCAGCGAGTTCACGCCGCGCCATTCGCAGCCCTGCGTGGCCAGCACCGCTACCGCAGACAGCACGGTTGCGAACAAGCGAATCACTCTGCTGACCTTCATGATCCGCCTCCCTGCGGAACCATCAGTCCGGGCAGCCCGGCGGCGGGATCGGTGACCGCGGGAGCCGGCGCGGCCTCGGCGGGAAGCGGTGCACCGGCCGTGGGAGCGGCGGCGGGCTCGCCCGGCCCCGGCGCGGGATAGACACCTTCATAGAAATCTCTCACCCGGCCGGCTTCGGTGAGGGGGCGCAGCCAGTCCTCGCTGAAGGTCACCTCATTGGGCCTGGCCTCGGCGCCGACGATGGGGTTACCGCCGATCGGGGGGAAGTTCCACTGCCGGTTCTTGACGATGGGCGCCAGGTACTGCACGCACAGCTTGGCCGATTGTTCATTGTTCAAGCGAGATGCGGCTTGGATGGCGCCACAGATGAACGAGATTGGATTGGCGAAGTTCGCGAAGGCGAGCGCACCCGTGATGGACGCCGACGCGGGCTCGTAGATGTTGATGAAGTTCGAGAAGGCGGTCGGGGTGATGTGCAGTGTCTGCTTGAGATCGTCGAGACTGTTGTTCAGCGCCTGACTGATCGACGCGATCTTGTCGCTTGTCGTTCCGAGAGCTTCCCGGTGCTGGGATACGAAGGTGGTGGCATCTGCGACGACCGCGTTGAGGTCGCCGATCGCCCGGTCGACTTCGCTGGGGTCGTTGGCCAGTAAGCCTGTCACGGTGTCCAGGTTGACGTTGAGCTGGCGCATCAGATCGGTGCTCGACTGCAGGCCCTTGACCAGCGTGGAGAGGCTCTTGATCGTGCCGAAGAGATCGCCGCTGTGATCGCCGAGAGCTGAGAAGGTCTGTGACATCTGGATCAGGGCTTCACGGATCTGAGCGCCCTGGCCGCGAACGTTGTCGGCAGCAGTGTTGATGAACGAGCCGAGCGTGCTCACCCCGCCTGGCTCGGTCGGTTGCAGTGCGTCGGTGAGCTTCTGCAGTTGGGCACGCAAGTCGTCGTACTCGACCGGGACTGCGGTGCGTTCCTTGGGGATGACGTCACCGCTGCCGATGGTGGGGCCGGTGGTATAGGCGGGGGTCAGCTGGATGGCGCGGGCAGTCACCAGAGTGGGCGAGATGATGACAGCGTTGACATTGGTTGGCACTTTGTACTGTGAATCCACGCTGAACGTCACCCTGGCGTCCATCGGCAAAGGTTCGATTTTCTCGATCTTGCCCACAGGCACTCCGAGGATCATCACATCGTCGCCGACATACACGCCGTTGGTGTTCTCGAAGTACGCGACGATGCGGGTCTGGTCAGCACGCTGAACTGAGTGGAGCGCGAGAACGCTGCC
Organism: Mycobacterium sp. M26; assembly: GCF_001494595.1. Taxonomy (GTDB): domain Bacteria; phylum Actinomycetota; class Actinomycetes; order Mycobacteriales; family Mycobacteriaceae; genus Mycobacterium. Next base: position 2,801,465 of record NZ_LN929908.1, on the reverse strand, counting down.
GCCGACCAACACTCCAGTAAGCATGAGCCCCAGCAGGATTCGAGCAGTCCGCGAGATCCTCATCGGCCGGCCTCCGGGTCATTGGGTACGGGTGAACTCGGCGGCACCTCTCCTGGCGCCGGCTGATAAACCGGCGTCGGCGTGGGCGGCGGGGGGTGGGCCACCGGGCGCGGGCGCCGGGGGCGGCTCCCGGTAGGGATAGCGAGGGTCACCCGGATTGCCCGTGATCGCATCGGGCAGAGTCAATCTCGGCTCTCCACCCTGGCCGGTACGCGGGAATGGCGACGGCAGTGCCGGAGTCGCCGGCTGGCCCACCTGGGGATCGTGTAACTGCGACGGCAACAACACATTGGGGTCCAGGCCGAGGTCGGAGAACGCAGCGTCGACGAACGGCTGGACGAACTGCCCCGGCAACAGGTTGACGATGTAGGCATTGAAAAACGGGCCGGATCCCACCGACTCGCCCAGCGACATTGCATACATGTTCAGCAGTTTGAGCGACTTCTGCACCCGCTCCTTGCGGTTGTCGACGATGGAGAGGACGCCATTGAGTTTGTCCAGCGCCGGTCCGATTTGGTCTCTGTTCTCGGCGATGAAGCCCGACAACTGCTCACTGAGTGCCGAGATGTTGTTCGAGATCTCGTCGAGGGAACCGCTCTGCGACTGCAAAGCTAGTAGTAGGGAGTTGGCATCCCCGATCAGGCGCACCACCTGATCGCTTCGCTCTCGGAACACTCCTGTCGCCTTGTTCGCATTGGCCAGCAGATTGCGGAGTTGTTCGTCGCGGCTGTTCACCGCGCGGGTCAAGCGGGTAATCCCGTCGACCGCCATCCGAAGTTTGGGTGGGGAGTCTTTGAAGGTTTCTGCCAGCGTCTGCAATGACGTGGAGAGCGTGTCGGTGTTGAGATCCCGGATCGAGTTCGTCAGCTCGCCCAGTGCTTCGGGAAGCTGGTATGGCGAGGTCGTGCGCTCGAGGGGAATGGGTTGCGACAGCCGCCCCTCGCCGCGGGGCGTGACCGCGACGATCTTCGTTCCCAACAGCGTCTCGGTGTTGATGGCGGCTTCGGTCCGGTCACCCAACCGGATACCGTCGTCGACAGTGAAGTCGATGCGAACCTTCGCCCCGTCGAGCTTGATTCCGGTCACTTTGCCGACTTTGGCACCGGAGACCTGGACATCGGCACCGGTTTTCAAGGCGCCGGCATCGGCGAAGTAAGCGTGATAGGTCTCGGCCTGGGCGAATAGTGGAATCTTGTCGTACGTCAGGCCGCCGAGCACCAGTGCGGCCGTCACAGCCGTGCCGACGGCGCCGATGACGATGGGGTTACGTTCGGAGAACCGCTTCATTTGGGTGCGCACCGCCCCGTGTCTTGTCCGGCGACCTTGACGAATACCGGCTGACCGCCCTTGCCGTTGATTTTGAGGATCAGGTCGCAAAGGTAGAAGCTGAAGAAGTCACCGTAGAGGCCGAGCCGGGACAAGATCTGATACTTGTTCGGCAGGTCATCTAGCAGATGGTCGAAGTAATCCTTGTCCGACATGGTGGTGCCGGCCACCCGGTCTGTCTGGTGGACAACTTCTTTGAGCGGTGCGCGGTTGGTGGCCAACAGGTCTGCGACCGACGCGGCTGCCGCGTTGGTGTAGGCGATGCCGTTGGCGACGTCACTCTTGCGGTCAGCGAGACCCCGAACGAGTTGGCTGACCGAGTCGACGGCCTTGTCGAGTTGCTTTGCCTGGCCGCCTATGGAGTCCAGCACCGTATTGAGGTTGTCGATCACCTGGCTGATCAACTGGTCGCGATCGGCAAGGGTGTTGGTCAAAGCGGCGGTTTGGTCAAGGAAGGAATTGATCACGTCTCCCTGACCTTGAAATACCTGGATCAGTTGATTGGACAGCGCGTTGACTTGTTCAGGGTCGATGGCGCGGAACAGCGGGCGGAAACCGCCGATCAGTGCGTTGATGTCCAATGCCGGCTGTGTTCTGTCCAAGGGGATCGTCTGGCCCGGCTGCAGCCGCCTTACGCCGCCGGGGCCCTCCTCGAGCGCGAGATAGCGTTCACCGGTCAGGTTCTGGTACCGGATGACTGCTCGGTTGCCCTCGGTCAGTTCGACCGAGTTGTCAACGCCGAAAACCACATCGACCGTGGAGTCGTCGCGGACCGTGATCTTCTTGACCTTGCCCACTTCGACACCGGCGATGCGGACGAAGTTGCCGCCCTTGAGACCGCTCACATTGCTGAAGAGGGCGTTGTAGGTCTGTTGGCGCTCGAAGCGAAGCTGACCGAACACGGCAACGATCGCGAATATGCCTACTGCGCACAGCGTGAGAAACGCTGCGACACGCCACAGTGTGCCTCGCAGGTTCTCTCTCATCGTCGGCACCTCGTATCGCTGACTGTCATGGTGGGGGCGCTCCGGGTAGTCCAGCGAAGGGCAGAGGCCCTTCGGCGGGTAGCACCAGGCCCGGCGACGGCGGGCCGTCGCAGCGGTATGTGTCGGGTCCGGGTACGGCGCGTGTCACATTGAAGTAGTTGGCGAAGCATGGGTGGCCGAGCCCAACGTTGTCGCGGAGGTCCATGCCAGTGCCCCATCCAGTGTTCGTGACGAGTTGGCGGACCGGGTAATTCTTCGTGGCGTCCGGGAGTGAGCCGCAGCTGGGCTTTCCACCGGGTCCACCCTTGGCGGCGACGATCGGCAGATTGTCAGGGAAGACATACGGATCGTTGGCGAGGAGCAGCCCAGAATCGACAATCGTCGATTTGCCGTTGCCGCCGCTGGATGACGCGCCGCCATTGTCCAGCCACCACTTGGCGCCGACCAGGGTGCAGGTGAGTTCGGGGTTGTACTTCATGAGCAGGCTGGTGGTGGGGTCGAGAACGTTGATCGCCTTGACGATGGTGTCCTTGGCCGGTGCGAGAAGTTCCACGCCCGACTGGCCCAGACCGATGGTGTTGAGCAGTAACGCATCGAGGTCACCGGCGTGTTGGGTGATGGTCTGGCTCGTAATGGTCGCTGACCTTAGGGTTGCGAGTAGATTTCCCGCCGCCGCGCCGTATGTCTCGGTGAATCCGGCGAAGGACTGCCAATCGCGCGTGAGAGTGTCGCTGCGTGAGTTCAGTGAGTCCAGAACGTCATTGCTGTCGGTGATCGCCGTGCCGATGGCGTTTCCCTTGCCCCGCAGGCCGTCTGACAGTGTTGTGAGCACGCCGTTCAACTTCGCAGGGTCAACTTGATGTAGCAGTTCAACCAGGTTCTGGAACACCGTGTTGACCTCGGTGCTGACGTTCTTGGACCTCAGCACCGCGCCCGCGGCAAGTGGCTGACTACTCGGATCCTGCGGAGTGACGAACTCGACGTACTTCGGCCCAAATGCGGTACTGGCGGTAATCTGCGCCTCGACGTTGGCCGGAATGTACTTCAGCTGACTGGGGGAGATGTCCAGCTGGAGACTGACGCGCTGGCTCTCGCCGACCACCGCCGCCACTTTGCCGACCTGAACACCGCGCATTTTCACCACACTGCCGGGCTCCATCATCAGGCCTGCCCGGTCAGAGGTCAGTGTGATCGTGTCGTAGTGGGTGAAGGCCCTGTTGTACACCAGCCATGACAGGACGACTCCGCCGATGAGGACCGTCACCATGATCAGCGCGGACCAGGCGGGTGTGATGCGCGTTTCTCCCTTCCGTGGCTTCACTCGTTCATCCTGAAAGGTGGAAGTTGCCGGTTGGACCGTAGATGGCCAGGGACACAAACAGATTGACGAAAACTGAAAAAACCAGGGAGGCGCGAACAGCTCGGCCGACGGCCTCGCCGACGCCCGCAGGCCCACCGGTGGCGTTGTAGCCGTAGTAGGTGTGCACGAGCATGATGACCACCGCGCACACGATGACCACGAGGAACGACCACAGAAGATCTGTTGGATTCAGGAACGTGTTGAAGTAATGGTCGTAGACACCGGCGGACTGGCCGTAGAGGATCGTGGTGAACTTCGCGGCCCAGTATGAGGTCAGCACGGCCACGCAGAACAGCGGGATGACGACGATCACGCCGGCCACAACGCGACTGGACGCCAGGTAGGCCACCGAACGGACACCGATCACCTCGAGCGCATCGATCTCCTCGTTGATCCGCATCGCTCCCAACTGCGCTGTGGCGCCGGCGCCGATGGTCGCTGCTAAGCCGACGGTGGCGATCAGCGGTGCAGCCAGACGAGTGTTGATGAACGCGGCGGTGAACCCGGTCAGGGCTTCCACGCCGACGTCGGCGAGGGCGTTATAGCCCTGCACCGCGACGACAGCGCCGGCGAAGAGTGTGAGGAAGCCGACGATCACAACGGTGCCGCCGATGAGAATCAATGCGCCTGTACCCAAACTCATTCCGGCGACCGCACGGATCAGCTCGATGCGGTAGTTCTTGAGGACGTCGCCGGTGGACAGCAGCGTCTTGGCATAGAACTGGCTTTGTAGGCCCAGCCGATTCCAGCCGTCGACAATGTTTCGCCACCAGCCCGACACCCGGCCACCGAGATGGCTCGGCGCTCCCGCGGTCAATGCGGTGCCGCCTTGATTCCGATGGCCGTGACGACGACGTTGATCACAAACAGGGCCATGAAGGTGTAGATGACCGTCTCGTTGACGGCGTTGCCGACACCCTGTGCGCCGCCGCCCACCGACAATCCCTTGTAGCAGGCGATCAGGCTCGCGGCGAGGCCGAACAGCATGGCCTTGATCATCGCGACCACCACTTCCGGCAAGCCGACGATGAGGGTCAGGCTCGCCGCGAAGGCTCCCGGGGTGATGTGTTGGACGTAGACCGAGAACAGAAACGAGCCGACCAATCCCACCAGGGTCACGATGGCGTTCAGCATCAGCGCAACGATCGTGGCTGCCAGTACTCGCGGCACGACGAGCCGCTGGATCGGATCGATTCCGAGCACCTTCATCGCATCGATCTCTTCACGGATGGTGCGTGCGCCGATGTCCGCGCACATCGCGGTGGCGCCTGCGCCGGCAACAACCACGACGGTGACCATCGGACCGATCTGGTTGACGGTACCCAGCGCCGCACCGGCTCCGGATGCATCGGAAGCACCGATCTCGCCGAGAAGGATGTTGAGCATGAAGACGACGAGCGTCGTGAAGGGGATCGCGAGCAGCATCGTCGGCAGCAGGGACACCCGGGCGACGAACCATGTCTGGAGGATGAACTCCCGGAACGCGAACGGGGGCTGTGGCATCGCGACGAAGGTGTCGAGCGTCATTGCGAAGAACTCACCCACACTTCGTACGGGCTTGAGGGCAATGTCTGAAGCGGCCAACGCGCTGAGCCCTCCTTCTCCTGAGTCATCGATGCGCTTTCCGGCGCAATCCGTGTAGTGACGCCAACCACATCCCGGATGCGGATGGACGCTACACCATCCAATTCGCGTGGAGCAACCCTATCGGAACGCGTGTCAGCGCGTGTTGAATCGCGGTTATCAGATTTCCAATTGGTTAGCTGTGGTGAGGCCACGGGGTGGCCTCCGAAGCTGAAGACGCAGTGGCGTTTCTGCCCTATGAGGTGCGAATACTGTGTGAGACAGTGGGCCTTCGGGAGCGAATCCGGCTTGCGGGCAGCTGCACTAGTATTTGCCATACGCAGTCCACTCGGACGCGATGGTGTTTCCTAGAGATTGGTAGTGGAATGTTTTCCAGCAAATTCAAATAAGCGTGTTGAGCCTCCACGGTTTTGCCGAATCGATTTCGTCATTTCAAGCAATGCGCGCCGATCTGCACGGTCTCGTTCGAAATGGTTGCACCATGTGTTCAGCAAAGTGCAGAGTTGCTCTCTTCGGCCCCGATTTGTCGTGACCTGCGCCCGGCGCTTCTTGCTGCACGGGCGCGGTTGACGGGACAAAACCGCACGCTAGTGCCGGGTTCACTAAGTGGCTGTCGGTCGTGATGGGGCGGACTCAGCCCGGACGGCGGCGCCGACCAGTGCTCGTTAGCGAACAATTATTTATCTAATTGTCGGACTGCCCGGAGTGGGTTTGTGGCTTCGGGGAAGAATGACGCCCACTGCCATGGCGCCCGCCTCGCGACGGCGGAACTTGCGGGCAATACATCGAAGTCGGCTACGAGCCACCGGCGACATAAACAGATATACAATTAATCTATATCGTGCGTGGTGTGGACATAGTTGAAGGGCGCCGTGTCTCCGTGGCTGCCTGGTCGTCGACGCAAGGAGGGCGCAGTGCCTGCCCATATAGGTCAGAGTCGTCAGTCGCTGGACTACTACCGCCTGCCAGGCCGCTGGGCGTCTAGGTCACTGAGCCTTGCTGTGAGCATCGTGGCGACGGCGATGATCACGATGATCGTTGGAGCGCCGAACGCCGACGCCGACAACAAGCGGCTCAACGCAGGGATTGTGTCGAATGTGTACACGATCCAGCACCAGGCCGGCTGCACCGACACCATCAAGGTGAACCCACAGCTTCAGCTTGCGGCGCAATGGCACACGAACGACATGATGGCCAACCGAAGCCTCGACGGGGACATCGGGTCGGACGGATCGGCTCCTCAACAGCGCGCGCAGGCTGCTGGATTTCGCGGTGTCGTTGCTGAGACCGTGGCGATCAATCCCGCCTTGGCAATCAGTGGTCTTGAACTACTGCGACAGTGGAACGACAACCCCGCCTATCTGGCGATCATGCAGGACTGCGGCAACACGGCTATCGGGGTGTGGTCGGAGAACAGCCTTGACCGCACGGTCGTGGTTGCGGTCTACGGTCAACCCGCGGCCTGAGCGGCTTTTCTCACCACGAGACTGGGACTGCTCGCCTGCCCCAGAAGTTGAAGGGCGCAATCCGCTCGGGAGTTCCGTCAAGCCTGAGCGTCGGAAAGCTCTCGAGCAAAGCACTGAGTGCCACCCGCGTCTCGAGGCGGCCAAGCTGAGCGCCCGGGCACACGTGCGCGCCCCGCCCAAAAGCGATGTGGCGACGCAACTCCTCAGGTGACCGGTCCAGCCGGAACTCATCTGGATCTGAGAAGATCTCCGGATCCCGGTTGGCCGCAGCGTAATTGGCCTGGATCTTCGACTTCGCAGCGATCGCAACACCATCCAGTTCGACGTCGTGCACGCTGGTTCTGAACATACCCAGCACCGGCGCGTCGAAGCGCAGACTCTCCTCGATGGCCGTGTCGATGAGCGATCTGTCGGCCACCAGTGTCGCCCACCGCTCCGGTACCTCCAGGAGCCGCCAGATGAGGTTCGTCAGCAGTGACGTCGTCGTCTCGTTGCCGGCGAGGAGGAGGTTCATCAACGAGTTGCTGACCTCGAAATCCGTCAGCCGCCGACCGTCGTCTGCCTGGAAGACCAGCAGGGTTGACATCAAGTCGTCGGGAACCACAGTGCCGAGATGTTCGGGCCCCGGGTTGTCGACTGATGCCAGCACTTGCCTGCGAGGAGCGAGCTGTTGGTTCCAGTAGTTCTCGAGTTCACCGACGATGCGGTGGAATTCGCTGGTGTCGGTACTGTTCATCCCTTCCACCATCAGCGAATCGGACAGCTCCTTGAACTGGACGGTGTCGCCGGTGACACCGAGTAGCTTCGCGATCACCGCGACCGGAAGGGGCGAGGCGAACAGGTCGTGGAAGTCACCCGGGCCGTGGGCGCGCATGTCAGCGACCAAGCCGTCGGTCAATGCGGTGATGGTTGGCGTCAGCGCCTCCACGGCCTTCGGCGTGAGACCCGCCATGACTGCGCGCCGGAATCTCAGATGCTCGGGACCGTCATTGTTGAAGCCCACTCCGCGCTGAAACTGTGGGGACAGACCGTAGCGGGCTGTCCAGTCATCTCGATTCATCACGACCTCGACCACGTCCTGGTACCTGAACGCGGTGTAGAACGGCGGTTCGTGGTCGGTGAATCGGTGCACCGGGCAGGCCGCCCGCATGGCGGCGTAGCGGGGAAACGGATCCTCGAGCACGTCGGGGTCGAACGGGTTGTACTCAGGGCATCCGGTCATCGGGTCGCTCGAATCAATTAAGGGTCCAGTATGGTCCCCTAATGATGTCGAGAGTTGGCGCGGGCGTCAAGGGGTGGGATGCTTCGGGCGTGGGCACTGCCGACCATGCGACCCGTCCGAGCGTCGGCCGACCGCGGGATGGCGCACTAACGCAGCGGATTCTGCAGGCGGCCCGCCAGGAGCTCGCCATCGCGGGCGTCGACAACTTCAGCATCCGTCAAGTGGCGCAGCGAGCCGGCGTTACGCGCAAGGCGGTAGCCGCGCGCTGGTCGAACGCCGAGGAACTGCTTCGGGCCGCTCTCGGAGCTATCGACGAACTGCAGTTTGAACCGACCGGGGATCTTGCGAGTGATCTCATGGAGCTTGGGGCACTGTTCATTTCGGGCTTGGAGTCGGGTGCGTTGGATCTCCAGCTCCGGGTGACGGCCGACGCCTTCGACCATCCGGAGATCTACGCGGAGCTTCAGCGCCGGGTGGAGCGGCCGATGTCCCACGCCCTGACCCGAGCCTTCAAAGCTGCCCAGAAGTCCGGCCAGGTGCGAAGCGGGGACGTGACCTGGTTGGTGCGGGCCTTCGTTGGGGCGCTTCTCGCCACGACATTCGGGCAGCCGGGTCGTAGCGCCCCATCGACTGCCGACCTGGCTGAGTTGGTTGCCGAGATGCGGACGTGGGCTGCGGTTCCCTCCGATTGAGGTTTCTGAAACCGCATGTCGGAAGGCCTGTACACCGTCAACATTACAACGTATAGTTGAAGGAGCGTTGAATACCCAGCCGCGCAACCCCCATGGCGAAGCCAAAGGAGTCATGACATGACCGAAACGATGTCGTCCTCGGCCGCAAGCGCGGCGGACGCGCGAGCCAAGATCTGGGCGCACTCGGCGGACTCGCACCTGATGGAGCCGGACGATCTGTGGACCTCGCGGCTTCCGAAGGCATTGGCGGATCGCGCCCCTCGCACCGAGCGCGGTGAGAAGTTCGAGATCATCTCCGTTGACGGCCACAGCATGAGTCGGCAACTCAACGATTTCATGGACGCCATGCGGCCGCCGGGGATGAGGGACCTGGACATTCGGCTCAGTGATCTCGACCGCGAGGGCGTCCGCTGCCAGCTGGCCTTCCCGTCGATCGGCTTCTGGAGCGCCAACATCGTCGATGCCGAGTTGTCCCGAGCGGTTGCGCACGCGTGGAACGAATGGGCTCGTGACGACATCATGAGCCGGCAGAATCGCATCATGGCCACGGCGATCCTGCCACTAGTAGAGGTCGCCGACAGTGTGCGTGAGTTGGAATGGGCTGCGGAGAACGGCTTTCAGGCGGTGTTCCTCCCGTGCGGAATGTCGGCAGACAAGGAATGGGGTCTGGACATCTGGGAACCGCTGTGGGATGCCGCGGTGGCGAACAAGATGGTGCTGGCCTACCACATCGGCACCGGCGCGGAGACCGTCGTTTACCGGGGACCCGGCGGCGCTGTGGTGAACTACATGGAGACGACCTACCCCGGCATGAGGGTGGTTTCCCATCTGGTGGCCAGTGGTGCCCTGGATCGTCGACCTGAGCTGAAAGTGCTGATGGCAGAGGGTGGTGCAGGGTGGGTACCGGCCATCGGTGATCGAATGGATGAGGCATACCGTCAGCACGGGATGTTTGTCCGGCCGCAGCTGGGCCGCCTGCCAAGCGAGATCGTTCGCGCACAGGTGTACGCCTCGTTCCAGCACGACATCAGCGCTGTGCAGATCATCGAGAACACCGGCTACGACAACGTGTTGTGGGGTGACGACTACCCGCATCTCGAGGGTACCTACGGCCATACCCAGGAGACGTTGCATCACGTCTTTGATGGCGTGGATCCTCGGATCACCGATCGGGTGCTGCGCGGCAGCTTCGAGGAGTTGTTCGAAGTTCCGAGTGTTGAGCACCTGAGCACGCAGACCACCGGGTAAGCGTGCAGAGCGCGCAGCTATGGGTCGACGTCTCGGGCAGCTGCGGGATCGCCGGTCGGCTGGATATCGCGGCCACGGTTTTCCTGCCGCCGCCTGAGCGGCTTCCTCCCTCTGCCACAGTCGTTTTCGCGCTGCCCGGCGGAGGCTACAGCCGTGGCTACTACGACATGCACTTTGACGGGCATACCGATTACTCGCAGGCCGCTCACCACACAGAGCGTGGGTACGCGGTTGTCGCCATCGACCATCTCGGCGTCGGCGAGAGCACGCCGGAGGTCTGCAACGAGCTGACCGTCGAACAGATCGCCGCCGCCAACCATGCCGCAGTGGAGCGGATCAGTGAGCGCCTGGAGACCGGCACCGCCGTGCCCGGATATCCGGCGATCGTCGTTGGCCGCCGCATCGGCATCGGCCAGTCCATGGGCGGCGGCGTCACGATCGTGATGGCCGCCAGACACAACACCTACGACGCGATCGCAGTCCTCGGCTTCAGCGGGATCCACACTGTGCTGCCCTTCCCCGACATGGCCGAAGCGACATTGGTTGCCGAACGTGTGGAGCAGTCAGCCACATCCGTCGGCCTGTCGGCTTCCGCCGTGGCGCAGGCCTCGGCGTTGATACCGGACTTCTTCTACCCCTTCTTCTGGTCGGACATTCCGCCGGACATCCTGCGGGCCGACACCGAGGGCGGATACCCGATCCGCGCGGATGCGCCGGTATTCGGCAGCGCCACCGTCCCGGCGTGCGCGGTCACCCTCCTCACCGAAGGAGTAGTGGCCGAGGAAGCGGCGGCGGTGCGCTGTCCGGTCTTCGTAGGTCTCGGTGAGCGCGATACGGCACCTAGGTCACACGCGGAGCCGGGCGCCTATATCTCATCGAGCGACGTAACGCTCTACATCTGCCCGCAGATGGCGCACATGCACAACTTCGCGTCCACCCGAAAGTTGCTGTGGGACAGGCTGGTCGGCTGGTACTCGGCGCTCTAGCGATCAGCGGGCGACGTTGGCTCCGCCCGGATATCCGCCACCGCCGAACCGCTCGTCAAGAAGGTCATAATCGGCTCGGCCGTTGACCTTCGGGATCTCGTCGACGAATTCGACGAACTTCGGCTTCTTGTACGAGGCGATCCGGCTGCGGCAGTAGTCGATCACGTCCTCGGCGCGCAGTTCCTGGCCGGGTTCGAGCACGAGGATCGCCTTGACCGACTGGGCGAACTGTGGATCAGGCACTCCGATGATGGCGGCATCCCGGACAGCGGGATGCGACAGCAGGCAGCGCTCGACCTCGGGTGGATAGATGTTTTCGGCCGCCGATTTAATCATTCTGGTCAACGTGCCCATGAACTCGATCGTTCCATCAGCTTCCCGGCGGCCCCGATCGCGGGTGAGCCACCAACCGTCCTGGAAGCGTTCGGCGTTGACCGCAGGCCTGTTCCAGTAGCCCAGGTGCACCGTGTCGCCGCGGACCGCAATCTCGCCGGCGGTGCCGTCGGGTACCTCGGTGCCGTCAGCGGCGAGAATGCGAACCTGGCACAAGGGAGAGGGCCGGCCCGCGTTGCCGATCCCGCCGCCACCCCAGGCGTTCAACAGCGACAGGCCGGTCACCTCGGTCTGCCCGAAGCCGCCGGTGTACCTGGCCCACGGTCGGGTGTCCGGCGGCAGTGCATCGCCCCACACCGGCGCGAAGGGGCCGGCCTTCAACGACGAAATGTCCCGCTGGGCAGTCTTGTTCATCTCCAACATCGCGAAGATCGTGGGCGGCATGAGGAACGCCGACGTCACCTTCTCCTCGGCGATGAGATTCAGCAACTCTGCCTCGTCGACCCGCCGAACGTAGATGTTGGTCCCGCCCATGACGAATACCGGCAAGGAATCGAACTGGAAGTTCCCGATGTGGAACAGCGGACCGGAGTTGATGAACACGCTTTCGTGGTCCGCCTCGGTGGCGCGCCCCGTCAGCATCGCCATGGAGAGCAGATTGTGATGGGAGAGCATCGATCCCGCGGGCCGGTCGATGATGGCCGCGGTGTAGATCACCAGGACGGCATCGTGGCGTTCTGCGACCGTCGCCACCGGGTCTGGGCTGTAGCCGGCGAGCAGTTGCTCGTAGCCGTCGGCTTCATCGGAGTCGTGCTGGATCCAGTGTGCCTCGGCACCTGCCAGGCTGCGGGCGGCAGATACCTGCTCGCCGATCTCCATCTCCTGCCAGACGATGACCGCCGGATCGAAATCCTCTATGACAAAGGCCAATTCATCGCCGGACTGCCGCCAGTTGACCGGACAGATCATCGCACCCAGTCGTGCACAGGCGAGCATCAACTCGAGGAAACGTGACGAGGACTGGGCCAGCCACAACACCCGGTCGCCTCGGCCCACTCCGCGGTCGGCGAGTAGTCGTGCGGCCTGGTTCACCCGGTCGTCGAACTGCGGCCATGTCAGCCGAGTGTCGCCGTCGATGACCGCAAGTCGGTCGGGAAAGCGTCTGCGGTGCTCGGCGCAGATATCAGACAGCGTCAGGTCGGGCATGGATCTCCTCGACGAATCGATGATCGGCCACCGGTGCCGGCATGGCAGCCGGGTGAAGTTTACACTGTAAGGCGCTGGGTGCAGCGACGTGCTGCCCCCGCTTCAGAAGTACTCCGTGAACCGGGCGCCGGGAAGTGTGTATTGCGAAATGAATGACAACGCAGATGAAGCGGGCCTGCTGGCCTGGGTGGGATCGGATTTCCAGGCGATGCCCAAGAGCGACGGTGGCGTCCCGTTGTGCGGTGCCTGCCGCCTGGCCGGACAATGCCGGCTAGGAGTGCACCAGGAGGTCATGGCCGACGGTGTGGTGACCTCGGATCTGATGTGCCCGGCCAGCCAGGAAGGCGGCCCCCGGGTGGCGCACGGAGGCTGGACGGCCGCGGTCATGGACGAGATGCTGGGGCACCTGCCGCTGCACCATGACCAACTCTCTGTGACGGCAACCCTGACCGTCGACTTCGTCCGGCCTGTCCCCATCGAACGGCCGTTGCGGGCCCGGGCCTGGGTGGACAAGGTGGAGGGCTCGAAGTGGTTCGTGTCGGGCGAGTTGACCTTACTGCCGGGCTGCAGCGTGCTGGCGCGAGCTACCGGCATCTGGGTGGCGCGCGACCGGTCGCACTTCACGCGTCATCAGCAGTGGCTGGCAGCCCAGGATCAGAATGGCTGAGCCACAGGGTGATTCCACGATTCGAAAGGTGAGCGAATGAAGATCAGCCTCGACGCAGGAAAGTGTGTGGGCCATGCCCAGTGTCACGCCGTCGACCCCGAGTTGTTCCCCATCGACGACGCCGGCTACTGCATCCTCGAACCGCACGTCGTGAATCCGGGCGACGAAGAGGTGGCCCGGCGGGGTGTCGCCGCCTGCCCGGAGCGGGCCCTTCTCCTGGAGGGATGATTTCAAGATAAATCATCTTACTGTTTAGCCTCGGCTTTGGTACTGTGACGGCAAGCCACCGGCACCCACGGCAAGCGAGGTTAGATGTCCCAGACCACCCAGTACGACCCTCGAATCGCCCCGTTGACCCTGCAGCTCAAAGATGACCCGCACCCACAGCGGGTCTACGCGCAGAAGGCGGCCGACGTTCGATTTGAGCGATCCGAGGACGGGGTCGTGGTGCTCTACCGGCACAGCGACATCACCGCGGTCAACCGCCATCCCGCTGTGCTGGGCAACGGCGGGCGGGGTGGCAGCTTCGGCCAGGATGCCGCACTCATCCCGCTGGAGGTCGACGGTGAGGCCCACCGGGCCTGGCGCAGGCTACTCGACCCGATCTTCGCGCCGAAGAAGATCGCATTCCTCGAGGACCAGATCAGGGCGCTGGCTCGCGAACTGATCGCCGACTTCGCCGGCACCGGCCGCGCCGAATTGCACGACTCGTTCTGCGTGCCGCTGCCGTGCCTGACGTTTCTCCGCCTGCTCGGCGCGCCGGTGGACAAGCTCGACTTCTTCCTGGAGTTCAAGGACGGCGTGGTGCATCCCGAGGGCGACACCGTCGATGAGATGAACGCCAACATGGCGATCGCCGGCGCCAAGATCCTGGAGTACTTCGTCGGGTTCCTGGCCGAGCGCCGCGCGGAGACCGAACTGAAGGACGATGTCGTCTCGACACTGTTGCACTCTCACGTCGACGGCAGGCCGATCACCGACGAAGAGTTCTACAACGTGATGTTCCTGTTCATGTTCGCCGGGCTGGACACCGTCACCTCGTCGTTGTCGTGCATCTTCGCCTGGCTGGGTCAGCATCCGCAGGAGCGCGACCGGCTGGTGGCCGACCCGTCACTGATCCCGGTGGCGGTCGAGGAGCTGCTGAGGTTCGAATCGCCGGTGCCGTCGGGGATGCGCTACGCCGAGGAGGACATCGACCTGGGCGACGGACTCGTGATTCGGGCCGGCGAGGCCGTGCATGCGTTCTGGGCGGCCGCCAATGTTGACCCCACAACGTTCGAGAATCCGCTGACCGTCGACCTGGACCGAGGACGCACCAACCACATTGTGTTCGCCAGCGGCACTCATCGCTGTCTGGGTTCGCATCTGGCGCGACTGGAGCTGCGGATTGCGGTCGAGGAACTACTGGCCGCAGTCCCGGATTATGAGATCGACTCCCAGGAGCCGCTCACCTATGACAACGTCGCGGTTCGCTGCGCGACCAGTCTGCCCATCAGGTTCACCCCACACAGCCTTTGACCACAGGGTGATTCAGCAAGGACTCAAAGGAGAGTAGTGGCCGGACAGGACGATCTCGGACGCCGATTTTTCGAGCCAGGCATCGAGACCGCACGTCGTGCGGAGATCACGGGCTGGCAGGAACGGCGCATCCTGGAGTTGGTGCCGTACGCATGGGAGCGATCAGCGTTCTATCGCGAACTGTGGAGCAGCGCAGGTGTCGATCCCTCCGCGATCCGCTCGCTGGACGACTTCACCAGCATCGTGCCGACATTCTCCAAGTCGGACCTCAAGGCCTACCGGGATCGCACCGGTGATCCCTTCGCCGGGCTGTTGTGCGTCGATCCTGCCGAGCTGACCTCGATCACGTCGACCTCGGGCACCACGTCATTGCCCGAGCCGCTGCCCGAGGTCTGGGATGTCGCTCCGCCGCTCCCGATGATGGGGGCACGGGCGCTATGGGAGATCGGCCTGCGGCCCGGTGACCGGGTCCTGGTTCCCTCCGGTTCGTTTCGCAACTACTGGGATTCCTTCTGCCACATGCTCGGCCTCGTTCCGGTTTTCACCGACTGCTGGATCGGCCAGGGTGAAGAGATCCTGCAGACAATCGAACGCCACCGTATCGCCTACCTTCAACTGTTCCTCCCCACCGTGATGGAATTCGAGGCACTGGAAGCCAAGTACGACGTTCGCGCCATGCTGTCCTCGCTCAAGGGCGCGGCCTTCGCCGGCCAGCCTCTCGGTGCCGCACTGTCACGCAAGGTCCGCGAGGACTGGGGCGTCAACCTCTTCACCTACACCAGTGCCGGCGACACCGGCCTGGCGTGGGAGTCGGCCGATCACGACGGCTACCACCTCCAGGAGGACACGGTTTTCCCTGAGTTTCTCGATCCTGCAACGGGTCTGCCGATCGCCGACGGTGAGGTGGGTGAATTGGTGGCCACCGACCTGGACAACGCGGCCGCCCCCTACATCCGGTTCCGCTCCGAGGATCTGGTTCGCGTCAGCCGGGCACCCGCACCGAGTGGGCGGACCCATGCTCGTATGTGGGTGCTGGGCAGAGTTGGAGACGAACTGAGAATTGCGGACAGATCCTTGGTGCTGGCCGATATCTGGAAAGCGGTCGAGGCCCAGCCTGAATGCAGTGATGCACTGTTTCAGGTGGTGAAGTATGCCGACGCCATGGACAGGTTGCGGATCAGGATCGGCTACGCACCCGATCGCACGGCCGACATCGACGAACTGAGCAAACGGGCGACCGTAGAACTCGAGACCGCACTAGGGGTCCCGGTCGACGCCGAGCTGCTGGCAGTCGACAAGATTCTCGAGTCCTCCACCAGTGTCGCCAAGTTCCCCAGGACGGTGAAAGCATGAGCCGCGCAACGATGGCCGACACTGCGAGCGCCCTCCCACGTGCACCCTTGTTCGGTATCGGAGCCTGCCGGGTGGGAACCGAGGTGCGGGACTTCGAAATCGGCTGGCCCGAGATCGAGCGCGACACCGCCTGGGCCGCGTCACTTCTCGAGGCGTCGGGCGTGCGGTCCGGCGACCGCGCCCTGATCACCCTGCCTAATTGGGAACTGCCGTGGGGGAATCCGGTTATCCGGGCACTGCGTGATCGTGGCGTGGTGTACCTACCTGCCGAGCACTACTCGTGGGACGCGCGCCGCGTCGCTCACCTCGTGGATTCGATGAGGCCGCGAATCTTCATCGGACTGTGCGCCGAAACCCTCGACGGGCTTGCCGGATTGGGTAGGGACGCCACCGAATTGCTCGGTGGAATCGAGCTGGTGTGGGCCCGCCACGACGCGCTGGGTCGGCTTGCTGAGATGGGTGTGACGGCGATGCCGTTCGTACCGCTGGGGCCGGCCCTGGCGATGGGAACACCGGGTGCGGATGCCGTAGTCAATGCTGATGAATGGGCGCCCGGAGCTGTCGAGGGCGAACTTCTGGTGTCGACCATCGGCGACCGTGCCCACACCTTCACCGACATTCGAACCGGCATCAAGGGCCGGTGGGGCGCCCAGACTCCACTGGGCGTTTCTGTGACCTTCGATCTCTGAGTTCACGGTGGGATTGCTGGAGGGTAGAACGGCGTTCGTCACCGGTGCGGCACGCGGTCAGGGACGTAGTCACGCCCTGCGGCTGGCCCGCGAAGGCGCGGCGGTCATCGCTGTCGACGCCGCGAAACCGTTGTCGGACTTCAACGGTTACCCGCCTGCCAGCGTGGCAGATCTGCGGGAGACCGAACGGCTACTGGCCGGCACGGGTCCGTCCCACATGGTGGCGGAGGTCGATGTTCGGGATTCACCTGGGCTGGAAGAGGTGCTGGCTGCTGCCGTCGACAGATTCGGCAGCCGCCTGGACGTGGTGGTCGCCAACGCTGGAATCGTGAATTGGGGCCGGTTCTGGGAGATGCCGGACGAGCAGTGGCAGACCCTCCTCGACATCAACCTCACCGGTGTCTGGCGGACGCTCAAAGCCGCAGTCCCGCACATGATCGCGGCGGGACATGGCGGGTCCGTCATCACGGTGAGCTCAGTCGCGGGACTGAAGTCTCTGGGCGGCCAGGCGCACTACAGCGCAGCCAAGCACGGCGTCGTCGGCCTGACCAAGTCGGCTGCGATCGAACTGGGGGAGTACGGCATCCGGGTGAACTCCATCCACCCGTGGGGCGTCGCGACCCCGATGGCCACCGAAGATGCCAGCATGCAGGAGTTCCTGGGCGCCCATCCGAACTATCTGGTGTCCTTCGGCAACATCCTGACCGGGATTCCGTTGGCCGACAGTGATGACATCTCCGATGCGGTGGTGTGGCTGGCATCCGACCTGTCCCGAACCGTCACCGGAACACAGTTGACGCTGGACATGGGCGCCACCAAGGTGTGAGCCGTTCAGCGGTCCGCCGCGATCAGGTCAGCCGCCCGCCAGGCCATCGCCATCGCCGGACCGTTGAGGTTGCCCGACACCATCGTCGGCATCACCGAACAATCCATGATGCGGAGGTTGTCCACTCCGCGCACTCGAAGTGTCGGGTCCACCACATCGTCGGAATTCGGGCCCATCGCGCAGGTGCCGATCGCGTGGTAGCCGCAATAGCCCTCGTCCAGTGCGGAGTCGACGATCTCGTCGTCGGTGAGCACCCCGGCCCCCGGTCGGGTCTCCTCGGCGAGTTCGCCGGCGATGGGCGACTGCGCGAACACGGCCCTGATGGTTCGGGTCAGCTCCGCCAATGCCGTTCGATCATGCTGTGTGGCAAAGAAGTTGGGGTCGATGTCCAGCGGTGCGTCGGGCTCGCGGGAGGTGATCGCGATGGTGCCCTCGCTGTCGGGCCGCAGGACGTAACCGATGGCCTGGATTCCCGGCAGGCGTTCGACACCGAGATCCTTCCCCGGTTCGAAGGGCGCGGCCGAGAACGGGGCCATCAACAGCTGCGCATCCGGCCTCGGCAGCTGTGGCGAGGTCTTGAAGAAGGCCAGTACGTCGTACGCCGAGGTCGACATCGGGCCCTTGTGGGTGGCGAGATACTCGATGCCCGACAAGCCCTGCCGTAACGGTGTCGAGAACTTGCGGTTGTAGCCGATGTTGCGCTTGAGCCGGTACTGGACTGCGACGCAACGGTGTTCGCGCATGCGCGCGCCAACATTGGGACTGTCCACCATGACGTCGATGCCCAGGCGGCGCAGCAGGGATTCCTCGCCGATGCCGGAGAGTTGCAACAGTTTCGGGGTGGCGATGCTGCCCAGCGAGAGGATCACCTCGCATGCGGCGGTGAAGCTGACTGCGTGGCCTTTGGACCTGCCCACCACACCGGTGGCCTTGTCGCCCTCGAAGGTCACCCTGTCGATCGTGGTGTCCACCGCGACGGTCAGGTTGGGCCGGTGGCGGACCGGCCGGAGAAAGGCCCAAGCGGCGCTGATCCGGCGTCCGTTGCTGATAGTGCGGGTCGCCGGCCCGACGCGCTCGGTGTCGTCGGCGTTGAGGTCGTCGGTGGCCGACATCCCGATCTTGGCGGCGGCGTCGATGAATTGCCGACAGATTTCGGGCTGCGCGGTGTCAATGGACACATCCAGCGGTCCGCCTGCGCCTCTGGTCGGGCTGGCGCCCAGGCTGTGGTTCTCCATCGCGCGGAAGATCGGCAGGATGTCGCTCCACCCCCAGCCCGGATTGCCGAATTCGACGATGGCGTCGTAGTCGGCCGCCGAGCCGCGGTTGTAGACCATTCCGTTGATCGCGCTGGAACCACCGAGCAGTCGGCCCCGGGTCCACTGTTCGACCACATGGGACGGACCGATCGGTCGAACGGGGAAGTGCCAGGCCAGAGTTGGGCTGCCGATCAGTTTGCCGAATCCTTTGGGGATCCGGACCAGGGGACTGCTGTCCTTGGGGCCGGCTTCGACGAGGAGCACCCGGTTGGCGGGGTCGGCCGAGAGCCGGTTGGCCAGCACGCAGCCGGCTGACCCGGCGCCGACCACGATGTAGTCGAAGTCGCTCACGTGTGCGGCGTCGCGATCGTCTTGATACGCAGGTATTCCCGGAAGCCGTCGATACCGTGCTCCACCCCGACGCCGCTGATGCCCCAGCCGCCGAACGGGCCGTCGGGAGACAGATAGAACGCCGGGCCGATGTTGACGGTGCCTGCGCGAAGCTTGTTGGCTACCCGGAGCGCCCTCTCCTGATCGCTGGACTGGACATAGGCGGCCAGCCCGTACCGGGAATTGTTGGCCACTCGCACCGCTTCGTCGTCGTCGCCGTCGTAGCGCACCACCGACAGCACCGGACCGAACACCTCGGTCTGGGCGATCTCGGCGTTCTCGTCGACATCGGCGAGCAGGGTCGGCTCATACCAATTGCCCTTGCGGTCGCGATCGGCCCGCTTACCGCCGACCACCAGGCGCGCGCCCGCATCGATCGCCCGCTCGACGAGTCCGGCCATCCGGTCCACCTGTTCCTTGCGGATAATCGGACCGACAAGGTTGACCGGATCGCTTGGGTCTCCCCACGGCAGCCCGCCGATCAGCGCCTCGAGTCGGGCCACCACATCGTCGTAGATATCGGCGTGGACGATCATCCGGGTGGCCAGGGCGCACCCCTGCCCGCTGCTGGACATGCACATCATCGTGCCCAGTCCACAGGCCAGATCCAGGTCAGCATCGGGGAGCAGGAGGTTGCCCGACTTGCCGCCCAATTCGAGGACCACTTTCCGAATTCCGGTGGCGGCCCGTTCCATGATGCGCTGGCCGACACCGGGTGAACCGGTGAAGTGGAACAGGTCCACCCGGGGGTCACCGGTCATGGCATCGCCGGCAATCGCCTTGTCCTCGGAACTGATTGCATTGAAGACACCGGGCGGGATGTCGGTTTTCTCGGCGGCGATCTGGGCCATCCGCGCCCCGGTGAACGGGGTATCGGGTGCGCTTTTGAGCACCACCGTGTTTCCGGTGGCCAAGGCGTGGCTGACCTTCCAGATCGCGGTCATGAACGGCGCGTTCCACGGGGTGATGGCACCGACCACGCCGTAGGGTTCGTAGCGCACCCGACGATCGCTGGGCATGCCGAGGATGGTGTAGGGCCCGAGGTCGCGTTCCCAGTCGAATGAGGTGGTGAGTTCGTTCCAGTAGTCCATGCCTTCGATCATCAGATCGACGTGGGTTGGATGCACCGACGCGCACACCCCGGCCTCGGCGGTGATCAGCGCATGAAAGCTCTCCCGCTCCTCACGAAGTGCCGCCTGCAGTTGCTCGAGACAATGCCGCCGGAACTTGTGGTCGGTGCCCCAGGATGTGTCGTCGAAGGCGCGTCGCGCTGCGGTGATGGCGTCGTAGACGTCCTCGGGTGCGGCATCGGCCGCGGTGCCCACAATCGAGTCGTCGGCGGGATTAATGACCTCATACCGACTGCCGGACTTGGCTTCTCGGAACTCGCCGTCGATGAAGAGTCGGCCTTCGGGGGATGAGGAAGCCATGTGGTGCCTTTCCTGGCTGGTGGACCGCTGGTTGAGGATGAGCGTTTAAATAGTGCAATGATTTGTACTGTAGCGTGATGGCTGACACAGTTCAACGAGCATGCGATCCTAGGGACGGGAGGTTCGATGGCGCTGCGTGACGTCGCAATCGTCGGTGTCTACGCCACCGACCAGCGTCGGATGTTTCCCGATCGCGGGGGTCTCGAACTCGCGCAGGAAGCGGTGTTCGGTGCGATCGCCGACGCCGGGCTGACGCCGGCCGACATTGACGGTGTCGCGGCGGATTGGCCGGGGCCCGGCGGGCATCCGGGGGAACCGGCGTCCTGGGCCAGGGTGCTGGGTCATCCGTTGCGGTGGATCAATGACGGCATGCTCGACGCCGCGGGCAGCCGCGGGATCCTGAAAGCGGCAGCGGCGATCGACGCGGGTCTGTGCCACACCGCGGTCGTGGGCGGTGGAATGGCCGGCATGTTCCGTGGCGGGTCCGTAGGCGGCAGCCTGCAGGCCATCGAATTCACCGATGTCTGGGGCGCTTACGTGGTGCCGTTGTTCGCCCTTGTTGCCACCTCCCACATGCACGAGTTCGGCACCACCGCCGAACAGGTGGCGACGGCCGCGGCGACGATCCGCAACAACGGCCACGTCAACCCCGAAGCCGTGATGTACGGAAAGGGTCCGTACACCGTCGAGGACATACTGGCCTCGCCCATGATCGCCTCACCGCTGCACCGGTTGGAGATATGCCTGGCCGGCGAGGGTGGGGCCGCCGTCGTGCTCACTACTGTCGAGCGCGCTCGCGATCTACCGCATATCCCGGTGCGCGTGCTGGGGGGCGCGATGGAGTTCAGTGGCGCACCCTATGTTTCGCCGCCGCAATACCGCGAAGTCGGCCGCCTCGGTGCTGACAGTGCGACACGGGCGCTCGCTATGGCCGGCGTCGGCGTCGCCGATATCGACGTGTTCAACCTCTATGACCCGAACTCCTTCGAGATCATCCGCCAGGTCGAGGCACTCGGTCTGTGTGCTGAGGGTGAGGGTGGACCTTTCGTGGCCGACGGCAACATCGCCCTCGATGGTGCGCATCCGGTCAATCCCGACGGCGGGTGTCTGTCCTATGCGTGGAACGGAACCCAGCAGATGACGCTCAAGGCAGTCGAGTGCGTCCGACAGATTCGGGGTACTGCGGTCAACCAGCTTGCCAATGTCGAGGTGGCGATCGCTGCGAACGCCGGTTCGGCTGCCGGACACTACGAGATCGCGGTTTTGGGGGTCTAGGTCGCCATGCGTCGCCTTGCAACCGAACCGTCCGAGCTGTCCGCCCCGTTCTGGGCTGCGGCTGCCGAGCACCGCCTGGTCGCGCCGCGGTGCACTAGCTCAGGGCGCTACTTCTTTCCGCCGGAGCGCTGTGTCCCCGGCACGACGAGCACCGACTGGGAATATGCCGCGAGTTCAGGTGTCGGGACGGTCTACACCTTCACGGTGGTGACGCGGCCGCCGTCACCGGACTTCGAGGCGCCCTACGTTCTGGCGGTGGTCGACCTCGAAGAAGGCTGGTCGATGATGACCAACATCGTCGACTGCGATCCCGATGAGGTGCGGGTCGGCATGGCGGTCGAGGTGAGCTTCCTTGAGATCGAGGGCGGCGCCTTGCCGGTGTTCCACCCGATCCACTGAGGAGCCGCGCGCGTCATCGTCAGGCGCCCGGCAGATGCAGCCTGATGACCTCGAGCAGGTGAGGGCCGACATCGTCGAGCGGATCGGTCGACTCCGTCGCGATCGCGAGAATCACCGCGCCTTCGATCGCCGCGACGATCAGCGTCGCCAGCGAGCGCGCCGAACCCGGGTCCGTGCCGCCGTCGATCAGCCGATCGGCCAGGATGTCCTGCCATTCTCGGATCGCCGCGCTGGCCGCCTGCGCGGCGGCCGGAGCCTCGGACCGGCCGAGGATCGCGGCGACGATCGGGCAGCCCGCCTGGACGTGCGTGGTCTGGAGCTGAGCCTTCCAGCCATCGATGAACGTCTGCACAGCCTGCGCCGCGTCACCGCCGTCGATGGCGCGGAGCGCGGCGGCCAGGTCCTGGCCGGCACGCCGGGTGGCTTCGGCGACAAGCTCGGCCTTACCACCAGGAAAGTTCAGATACAGCGTTCGGCGGGCAACACCGCTGTCCTCCAAGAGGGCGGCGAGGCCGGTTCCGGCCACCCCGCGCCGGCGCACCAAACCCGTAACGCTGGTGATTAGGACATCTCGTGCGGACATCTTCGGCACCTTTCCCGGCAGTGGACCCCTTGAAGTATACCGATTGGTCTACTACGGTGGCCGATATGGCGATCACCGGTGACGACAAGACGCTGCGGAAGTTCCGCAGAGAGCGGCTGATCGGCCGCTATCTGCTCAATCCGGTGGTCAAGGGGCTGAGCAAGGTCGGTGTGCGCACCACCTTGGCCACCGAATTGGAGACCGTCGGCCGCAAGACCGGCCAGCTGCGGCGGGTCCCGGTATCGGCCCAGTTCGACAGCGCCGGTGCCTGGGTGATCTGCCAGCACGGCAGCCGGTCCGGGTGGGGGAGCAACATCACGGCCAACGCCGCTGTTCGTATCCGCCAGGGTGACCGCTGGCGCACCGGAGTGGCCGAGTTCAGGCCTGATGACGACGTCGTCGCCCGCGCCCGCGGCTTCGGCCGCCTCGGCTCCCGGGTCGTCAAGGCGCTGGAAACGACCCCGGTGTCGGTACGGATCCAGTTCACCGACTAACGCAGTGCAGTACCGGCTGCGGGCGCCGTCCCTGGCGGGGCGTCACCCTCGGCCGTTGCGGTAGATTCACGCCATCGGCGATCTGCCTCCGAAGGGTCCGGCCGACCCGCCCCCAGCGGGCGGAAGCGTGGTCGACGGAGCGCTTAACCGCGGAGATATTCAGTTTGGGTGCCTCCCTTACACTGGATCCGTATCAAAAGAAGGGATCGACTGTGGATACCGCAGCTGGACGTAACGGCACGGGCAGCCACGCGCAGACCGGTACGGCCCGGGTCAAGCGCGGTATGGCGGAGATGCTCAAGGGCGGCGTCATCATGGACGTCGTCACCCCCGAACAGGCGCGTATCGCCGAGGGCGCCGGCGCCGTCGCGGTCATGGCACTCGAGCGCGTTCCCGCTGACATCCGCGCCCAGGGCGGGGTGTCGCGGATGAGCGACCCGGACATGATCGAGGGCATCATCGAGGCCGTCACCATCCCGGTGATGGCCAAAGCCCGCATCGGGCACTTCGTGGAGGCGCAGATCCTGCAGAGCCTCGGGGTCGATTACATCGACGAGTCCGAGGTGCTGACGCCGGCCGACTATGCCCACCACATCGACAAGTGGAAGTTCACCGTTCCGTTCGTGTGCGGTGCCACCAACCTCGGTGAGGCGCTGCGCCGCATCACCGAAGGCGCGGCGATGATCCGCTCCAAGGGCGAGGCCGGCACCGGTGACGTGTCCAACGCCACCACCCACATGCGCACCATCGCCGGCGAGATCCGCCGTCTCACGTCGCTCTCGGAGGACGAGCTCTACGTCGCGGCCAAGGACCTGCAGGCGCCCTACGACCTGGTGGTCGAGGTGGCCCGGGCCGGCAAGCTGCCGGTGACGCTGTTCACCGCGGGCGGTATCGCGACCCCCGCCGACGCGGCGATGATGATGCAGCTCGGCGCCGAGGGCGTGTTCGTCGGCTCCGGCATCTTCAAGTCCGGAAACCCGGCCGAGCGTGCGGCCGCCATCGTCAAGGCCACCACCTTCTACGACGACCCTGACGTTCTGGCGAAGGTGTCGCGTGGCCTGGGTGAGGCCATGGTCGGCATCAACGTGGAGGACATCGCCCAGCCGCACCGGCTCGCCGAGCGCGGCTGGTAGACCGGGTGGCGATCGAAGAGATCCTCGATCTCGAGCAGCTCGAGGTCAACATCTACCGCGGTGGCGTGTTCAGCCCCGAATCCGGTTTCCTGCAGCGCACTTTCGGCGGTCACGTCGCCGGCCAGTCGCTGGTGTCCGCGGTGCGCACCGTCGAACCGGCCTTCCAGGTGCACTCGCTGCACGGCTACTTCCTGCGTCCCGGCGATGCCACCAAGCCCACGGTGTACATCGTCGAGCGGCTGCGTGACGGCGGCTCGTTCGTCACCCGCCGGGTCAACGCCGTCCAGCACGGTCAGACCATCTTCTCGATGTCGGCGTCGTTCCAGACCGACCAGAGCGGCATCGAGCATCAGGACGCCATGCCCGAGGCCCCGCCGCCCGACGACCTGCCCGGCTTCACCGCCAAGGGTGGCGTGTTCGACGACGCCGGGTTCTCCCAGTTCGCCGAGTGGGATGTGCGCATCGTCCCGCGTGATCAGGTGACGACGCACCCCGGCAAGGTGTCCCAGCAGCAGGTCTGGTTCAAGCACCGGGACCCGCTGCCCGATGACCACGTGCTGCACATCTGTGCCCTGGCCTACATGAGCGATCTCACGCTGCTGGGTTCGGCGCAGGTGCACCACGCCGAGGAGCGCAAGCACCTCAACGTCGCGTCGCTGGACCACGCGATGTGGTTCATGCGCCCCTTCCGGGCCGACGAGTGGCTGCTCTACGACCAGTCCTCGCCCTCGGCGTGCGGCGGCCGCGCGCTGACCCACGGCCGGATCTTCAACCAGTACGGGGAAATGGTGGCCGCCGTCATGCAGGAGGGGCTCACCCGCTACCAGCGGGGCTACCGGGACGGTCAATGAGCCTTCGCATCGGTGTGCTGGCCCTGCAGGGCGACACCCGTGAGCATCTGGCTGCGCTGCGCGAGGCCGGTGCGGACGCCTCGACGGTGCGGCGGCGTTCCGAACTCGACGCCGTCGACGGTTTGGTGATTCCCGGTGGGGAATCCACCACGATGAGTCACCTGCTGCGGGCGTTCGACCTGCTCGACCCGTTGCGTGAGCGCCTGGCGGGCGGGATGCCGGCCTATGGTTCGTGTGCCGGGATGATCCTGCTGGCCAGTGAGATTCTCGATGCGGGAGCGCCGGGCCGGGAGGCCGTTCCGCTGGGTGGCATCGATATGACCGTGCGGCGCAATGCTTTTGGTCGCCAGGTGGATTCCTTCGAAGGCGATATCGACTTCGAGGGCCTCGACGGCCCGGCCCACGCGGTGTTCATCCGGGCGCCCTGGGTGGAACGGGTCGGGCCCGACGTGCAGGTGCTGGCCCGTGCCGACGAGCACATCGTCGCCGTCCGCCAGAGAGCGGTGCTGGCCACGGCTTTCCACCCGGAGATGACCGGTGACCGGCGGGTGCACAAGCTGTTCGCTGACATCGTCGCAGGCGCCCTCTGAGGCCGATTCGGCCCACCAAGTTGTCCATGGACGTTTACCCGACGTCAATGTGGGCAGTCACGTCCTGCCGTGAACGGCGGCCATACTGGCCGGGTCCGAGGTTCGCGGCGAGGGACGGAGGTCGTGATGTTTTCACGAATCTGGTTCGGTCGGCGGGCCCGTCATGCCCGCGATGTGCGTGAACCCCGCCGCGTGGTGCAGCTGCCCTGGCAGGGCGATGCCGCGATCAAGCCCACCGGGTGGTGGCGGGCGCTCTAGCCCACGACCGGCAACACCAGCCGCGACGCAGACGCGACGGTGTTGATACTGCTGGTGCCCACGCTGGCGTGCCGGAAGTTCATGATCGCCGGGGTGTCGGGGTTCTGGTCGTCGCTGGTGATTGTGACGGCGATGCGATGTCCGGCGGCGAACCGGCGAGCGTTGGGCACCAATGGGATTCGGTATTCGACGGCCTCGCCGATTGGTACCGCCGTGGCGTGTCGGCACGACAGTACCGGCGCCCCCGGCCGGCTGGCCCCCTCGTCGACCTCCCGCAGACTGGCCCGCAGCCACCCAGCGGTCACCGGTGTGTTCGACCCGTCGGCAGCCACATCGGACAGCGTCACGATCCAGGCGGTGTCGCTGGCCGTGGCCGCGGCCACCAGTCGCAGTTCGATCTCGCCGACCACATCCAGCGGTGCGGTCAGGGGATCGCTGGTCCAGGTCAGCTGTGACGGGGGATCGAGTGGGCTGGCCTTGGCCCGGTTCAGGCCGGCGCCGAGCACCAGGAGATCCCGGCTGCCCGGCGTGCCCTCCTCGATGGCCAATCCGGCGTCGGCCCGCAGTGCGAACTCGGTGAGTTGGGCTGGTGGAGGCCAGGTTTCGGACTCGTGCCACTGACCTTCACCGGGCACGACGTAGCGCACCGGCGGTCCGTCGAGGATGCCGGTATCGCGGCCCTTGAGCCAGTGGTCGAACCAGGCCAGCGCTTCGACATGCAAGCTTTCCCACGGCCAGGTGAGCCCGTACTCGTCGAGCATGCCGATCCGGACACACGGACTGTGGGTCAGGTGCCGCCAGGCGGTGAAGGTCGACGGCAGATGCAGCGGCACGTTCTGCCAGTCGCAGCCGAGGTAGACGGGGATGTCGACGTTGGGCAGCAGGGCGGTGAGATCGCGCTCATCCCACCAGGAATCGCGCAGCGGATGGCGTACCGCCGCGTCGAGCCACAACTGATCCCACGGCTGCGGATCGTGCGGGGCGCGGGCCAGTGCCTTGACCACCGTCAGTGCCGCCTCACCGTTGAGGGTGGCGAACTTGGTGTGTACTGCCGGGGTTTTCAGGACGGAGCGGGCTGCCTGAAAGGGGAGGCTGCGCCAGAACCGGTCACCACGCTCGGCGGTGATGCCGGTCAGCGCGAGAAACGGGGAGACGAACGACGAACTGAACAGACCGTGATGGGAGGCCGCTTCGTACAGGTCGGCGGTCACCGCCACCGGGAAGATCGCCCGAAGATGCGGTGGGCGTTCGACCGCGGCCTCCAACTGGGTCATGGCGAAGTAGCTGATGCCGATCATCCCGACGGTGCCGTCGCACCACGGCTGGGCCGCCACCCACTCGACGAGGTCGTACATATCGCGGCGTTCCTGGGCGTCGAAGAACCCGAACTCGCCACCCGAGCCGCCGGTGCCGCGCACGTTGGCGATCACGTGGGCGTAGCCGCGCGGTACCCAGAAGTCGGTGGCGCCGGCCTCGATGAAGCCCATCGGGGCGCCGAGATCCTGAATCTGCCGGGGGTAGGGGGAGGCGGCGATCAGTGCGGGGAAGCGCCCGTCGTCATCGGGTCGGTGCACGTCGGCCAGCAGCGTGACGTCGTCGCGCATCCGCACCGCGATGTTGCGGTCGTGTCGCATCCGGTGCGTCGGGTCACTGAGGTTGCGGTAGGTGCGCCCGGTGGTCTGGGGACCGTTGAGCCGGCGCTGGCCGGGTTCGGTTCCGGATGCGGTCGGCATGGCGGCTCCTGTTTCACGCTCTGTTGAGACAGTTTCACCGTACGATGAAACTAGTTTCAACGCAACGTGAATCTCCGGGTATGCTTCCGGGGTGGCCAAGTCCGTCGCCCCAGGTCCGCGCGATGAACGCGGGGTTCTCTCCGCGCGCATCCTGGCTGCGGCGCGGGAGTCGTTCGCCGAACACGGCTCCGCAGGGACCACGATCCGGGCCGTAGCGCGGGCTGCTGACGTCGACCCCGCGCTGGTCTACCACTACTTCGGGTCCAAGGACGGGCTGCTCGACGCCGCCACCGCACCGCCACCGCGGTGGCTCGAGAAGGTCGCGGCCACCTGGGCCACGCCGCGCGACCAATTGGCCGCCCAACTCCTGCGCACGGTGATGAGCAGCTGGGCGGACGACGAGATCGGCCCGACGCTGCGGGCCGTCGTCCTCACCGCGGCGCACGAACCCACCACCCGGGAGAAGCTGCGCACCATCGTCGAACGCAGTCTGATCGGCGAATCGACCCTCGGTGACGACGAGGCCGAGCGGCTCACCCGCAGCAGCCTGATCTCCAGCCAGCTGATGGGTTTCGCGCTGGTGCGCTACGTCTGGAAGATCGAACCGCTGGCCTCCATGACCGAAGAGCAGGTGCTGGCCGCGATGACCCCGGTATTGCAGCACTATGTCGACGGTGACCTCGACCCCAGCACGTAGACTCGTCGGGTTACGAGGCTTCGGCGCGAGATGTTCGAGGAAGAGGAAGAACCCGATGAGCGGCCATTCCAAGTGGGCCACCACCAAGCACAAGAAAGCCGTCATCGACGCCAAGCGCGGCAAGATGTTCGCGAAACTGATCAAGAACATCGAGGTCGCTGCTCGCGTCGGCGGCGGGGACCCGGGCGGCAACCCGACGTTGTACGACGCCATCCAGAAGGCCAAGAAGTCCTCGGTGCCCAACGACAACATCGAGCGGGCCCGCAAGCGCGGTGCCGGTGAAGAGGCCGGCGGCGCCGACTGGCAGAACATCACCTACGAGGGCTACGGCCCCAACGGCGTCGCCGTGCTCATCGAGTGCCTGACCGACAACCGTAACCGCGCCGCCGGTGAGGTCCGCGTCGCCATGACCCGCAACGGCGGCAACATGGCTGACCCGGGCTCGGTGTCGTACCTGTTCTCCCGCAAGGGTGTGGTGACCCTGGAGAAGAACGGCCTGACCGAGGACGACGTCCTGCTGGCCGTGCTCGAGGCCGGCGCCGAGGAGGTCAACGACCTCGGCGACAGCTTCGAGATTATCTCCGAGCCCACTGATCTGGTCGCCGTGCGCACCGCCCTGCAGGATGCCGGCATCGACTACGACTCCGCCGAGGCGAGCTTCCAGCCGTCGGTGACCGTGCCCGTCGACCTCGAGGCCGCCCGCAAGGTACTCAAGCTCGTCGACGCACTCGAAGACAGCGACGACGTCCAGGACGTCTACACCAACATCGACATCCCGGACGACGTCGCCGCGCAGCTCGACGAAGACTGACGACGATGCGCTGCGAGGTACGAGCGGCGAGGAGGAGTCGGTCGATGGGGGGAAGACTGACGACGATGCGCTGCGAGGTACGAGCGGCGAGGAGGAGTCGGTCCATGGGGGAGGACTGACATGCCGGCGGTCCGCGACGCCACCAACACCCGGTGGACGGTCCGCCGTGTTTGGTGGCCGTTCGGCACCTGGATGCTCAACCTTCCGGACTGGGACTGGCTGTTCGCTCTGGGCATGCTGCTGACCCTGCCGCTGGTGGTGATCTGGCCGTTCTGGCTGCTCGCCCGATTCCTCGGCGCGCCGTGGACGATCGTGGTCAAACGCAAAGGTGATGAGATCCACCGGGAAAAGGTCACAGGCTGGACGGCCTCGGGCGAACGGATGGCCGAGATGATGGCCGAGGCGCGCCGGCACGGCAGCCCCGAAGCGGAGTCCGGTGCCGTCATCTACTGACACCCGGCGCTCCGAGCGTCTCCTGCTCGGCAGCCTGGCCGCCACCATGGGCCTGCAGTTCCTGGGTGCTACCGCGATCCTGCCGATCCTGCCGCTGTTCCTCGTTCACCAGGACGTGTCGGTGGGCACCGTCGGCATCGTGATGGGCGCCTACTTCGCCGCGGCGGTGCTCGCCCAGTACCCCAGCGGCTGGGCTGCCGACCGGTGGGGGCATCGGCCGGTCATCGTCGCCGGACTGCTGCTCTACGGCGCTGCGAGCGTGGCCTTCGTGCTGGTGGACGCCGGCGGGGTCTATGCGCTGTTGCGCGCATTGCAGGGCTTCGGATCCGGGGCGGTGCGGGTGGCGGCGCTGAGCATGGTCGGCCGCTGTATCGCCCCCGAACGGCGCGGGGTCGGGTTCGCCTGGCTGTACTCCAGTGAGCTCGCGGGCATGGCGATCGGTCCGGTGGTGGGCAGCCTGGTGCCGGAACGCCACGTCGACGCGATGTTCATCGGCACCGCGGTCTGTTCGGTGCTGGCCTGCCTACCGATGGTGTTCATCCGGATCGCTGACCATGAGAGTGATTCGGCCCCAACGGATTCGGTGACGGTGGTAGATCTGCTGCGCCGCCGGGGACTGCAGGGGGCGATGTTGGCCGGGCTCGCCGGTGGCTTGTGCGCCGGGGTGTACGAGGCGTGCTGGTCGCTGCTGCTGCAGAGCAAGGGCGCCTCGACGTTCCAGATCGGTTTGTCCTTCGCCGCCTACGCCATCCCGTTCATCGTGGTCGCGCCGTTCTCCGGCCGCCTCGTCGACCGCTACGACCAGCGGGTGCTGGCGCTGGCGGCGCTGGCCCTGTCGGCGACCTTCCTGACCGTCTATCCGTTCCTGGACAGCCCGCTGCTGCTGATCGCGCTCGGGGCGTTCGAAGCAGCGGGGTTCACCGTCGCCTACCCGGCGGCGCTGTCCCTGCTGTCCCGCAGTGTGCCGGCCGCCGTCTCGGGCCGGGCGCAATCGCTGTTCGGGGTCAGTGAGATGTCGGCTATCGCGGTCGGGGCGAGCGTGGCCGGGGCGTTGTTCGCCCACGCCGTGTGGCTGCCGTTCGTGGTGGCCTCCGGGGCCGTGCTCGTGGTGCTGCTGGCGGCAGCCCTGATCTGGCGGCCGGTGCCCGGACATTCCGACGGCCCGTCGGACCCGGCGCTGAACGCGGTGGTGCTGGAACGCTGAGGGGTATGTCGCTGCGCGGCGCTGTCGGTCGCAGCCGCTAAGGTATCGAACAGCTGTTCGTAGGCGAAAGGCGATCCGTGCGGGTGATGGGTGTCGACCCAGGGCTGACGCGCTGCGGGCTCTCGGTCATCGAGGGGCGCGGTGGCCGGCAGGTCATCGCCTTGGATGTCGACGTCGTGCGCACCCCGTCCGATGAGCCGCTGCAACGCCGGCTGCTGACCATCAGCGACACCGTCGACCACTGGATGGACACCCACCACCCGGACGTGATCGCCATCGAGCGGGTGTTCGCCAACCAGAACGCCAACACCGCGATGGGCACCGCGCAGGCCGGTGGGGTGATCGCGCTGGCCGCTGCCCGCCGCGGTATCGACGTGCATTTCCACACCCCCAGCGAGGTCAAGGCCGCCGTCACCGGCAATGGCCGTGCCGACAAGGCTCAGGTCACCGCGATGGTCACCAGGATCCTGCAGTTGCAGCAGAAGCCCACCCCCGCTGACGCCGCCGACGCGCTGGCGCTGGCGATCTGCCACTGCTGGCGGGCGCCGATGATCGCGCGGATGGCCAAGGCCGAGGCCATGGCCGCCGAACAGAAGCGCCTCTATGCGGCCAAGCTGAAGGCGGCCAGATGATCGCCTCGGTGCGCGGTGAAGTCATCGACATCGCCCTGGACCATGCCGTGATCGAAGCGGCCGGAGTCGGCTACAAGGTGATGGCCACCCCGTCGACGCTGGCGACACTGCGCCGTGGCGCCGAAAGCCGGCTCATCACCGCGATGATCGTCCGCGAAGACTCCCAGACCCTCTACGGATTCGCCGACGCCGATGCCCGCGACCTGTTCCTGACGCTGCTCGGAGTGTCCGGGGTCGGGCCCAAGATCGCCCTGGCCACGCTGGCGGTCTACGACGCCAACGCGCTGCGCCAGGCGCTGGCCGACGGCGACGTCACCGCGCTGACCCGGGTGCCCGGCATCGGTAAACGCGGTGCCGAGCGCATGGTGCTGGAACTGCGCGACAAGATCGGCCCGGTGTCGAGTTCGGCGGGGGTGGCTTCGGCGGTCGGGCACGCGGTGCGCGGGCCGGTGGTGGAAGCCCTTGTCGGACTTGGCTTTGCGATCAAGCAGGCCGAGGAGGCCTGCGACAAGGTGCTGGCCGGTGATCCCGACGCCACCACCTCCAGTGCCCTGCGTGCCGCGCTGTCGCTGCTGGGGAAGACCAAGTGAGCCGGTTCGAGGACGACGACGCCGCCGAGGATTTCGAGCGCGACGTCTCACCGATGCTCAGCGTCGGCGAGGGCGATATCGACGCCAGCCTGCGGCCGCGTTCGCTGCGGGAGTTCATCGGCCAGCCGCGGGTGCGCGAGCAGCTGCAGCTGGTGCTCGAAGGTGCGAAAAACCGCGGTGGCACCCCGGACCACATCCTGTTGTCCGGGCCGCCCGGCCTGGGCAAGACATCGCTGGCGATGATCATCGCCGCTGAGCTGGGCTCCTCGCTGCGGGTCACCTCGGGCCCGGCGCTGGAACGCGCCGGTGATCTGGCCGCCATGCTGTCCAATCTTGTCGAGCACGATGTGTTGTTCATCGACGAGATCCATCGCATCGCCCGGCCCGCCGAGGAGATGCTCTATCTGGCGATGGAGGACTTCCGCGTCGACGTCGTGGTGGGCAAAGGCCCCGGCGCCACGTCGATTCCGCTGGAGGTCGCACCGTTCACCCTCGTCGGCGCAACCACCCGGTCCGGTGCGTTGACCGGCCCGCTGCGCGATCGCTTCGGGTTCACCGCCCACATGGATTTCTACGAACCCGCCGAACTAGAACGGGTGCTGGGCCGCTCCGCGGGCATCCTCGGTATCGAACTGGGCGCTGAGGCCGGCGCCGAGATCGCCCGCCGGTCCCGCGGCACCCCACGCATTGCCAACCGGTTGCTGCGCCGCGTGCGCGACTACGCCGAGGTCCGGGCCGACGGTGTCATCACCCGCGATATCGCCAAAGCGGCGCTGGCGGTCTACGACGTCGACGAACTCGGGTTGGACCGGCTGGACCGGGCAGTGCTCACCGCGCTCACCAAGAGTTTCGGCGGGGGACCGGTGGGTGTGTCGACGCTGGCGGTGGCCGTCGGCGAGGAGGCCACCACGGTCGAGGAGGTGTGCGAGCCGTTCCTGGTGCGCGCGGGCATGATCGCCCGAACGCCCCGCGGCCGGGTCGCCACCCCATTAGCCTGGACGCACCTCGGAATGGTGCCGCCGCCGCGGGCCAGCGGCCTCGGGCAGCCCGGCCTTTTCGAGTGAACCACCGCACTGACGAACGGAGCACCACATGACTGCTGCCGCATTGGTTTTCGCCGCGCTGGCCGCGCTGCTGCACGTCTACATCTTCGTCATGGAGTCGTTCACCTGGACCTCGGCGCGCACCAGGAAGGTGTTCGGCACCACCGTTGAGGAAGCCGAGACCACCAAGCTGCTGGCTTTCAATCAGGGCTTCTACAACCTGTTCCTCGCCATCGTCAGCGGTATCGGTATTGCCGCAATTGCGCTGGGGCACAAGGCTGTCGGTGCCGCGCTGGTGTTCGCCGGGGTGGGCTCCATGCTGGCCGCGGCGGTCGTGCTGCTGGCCGCCTCACCGGACAAGGCGCGGGCTGCGATCACCCAGGGCGCGTTCCCGTTGATCGCTGTCGTACTGCTCGCGATCGCGGTGCTGTAAGCCTCAGCCGCTCAGCGGGCTCAGGGTCGGCCGGTGCCGCACCTGGTCGCCACCGGCCCGTTTGGCCTCGTACATGGCCGCGTCGGCCTCCTCCACCAGGTGCCGGATCACCTGGTGGGCGGCACCCAGTTCGGCGTCGGTCAGTAGTACCGACGCCACCCCTAAGCTCGCGGTCACGCCGCCCGCCGTCGAGGCCACCGCTTCGCGAAGGAGTTCGGCGCGGGCGGCCGGCTCGTCGGGTGCGGTGAGTTCAGCGACCAGGAACTCCTCGCCGCCCAACCGGGCCACCACCGCGTTCATCGCGCTCGCCCGCCGCAAGTTGTCGGCGACGGCGATCAGCACCGTGTCGCCGAAGCCGTGGCCGTGGCGGTCGTTGATCTGTTTGAACCCGTCGAGGTCGATCAGGGTTACCGCCAGGCACTGCGGGATCATGCCACCGCCTGCGGTGGCGATCAGCTGGGCCGCCGACCGGTCATAGCCGCGCCTGTTACGCAGGCCGGTCAGTGGATCGGTGTGCGACATCAACGCGTCCACGGTCATCAGGTGCAGCAGCACCTGCGCGGCGAAGGGGACGGCCAGCACGGCGACGGCGACGGCAACGAAATGCCCTGCCGCCAAGGCGATATCACCGTCGGCAGCAATCCGGACCGCCGACCACACCGTCGTCAGGCCCGCATTGGCCAGGGTGGCCGTCAAGAGCCGGCTGGAGTGGAACAGCGCCACATACCCGGCCAGCGGCGCGAAGGTGGTGCAGGCCAGGAGACCGGTCACCGGGCTTCCCGCAATCAGACAGCTGGTGGTCACGCAGACGTTGGCGCCGATCGCGAACAGCGCCGACTGGCGCTGGCTCGGCCAGCGCGCGAGCCACAGAATCGCCCCGGCGGTGCACAGCACTGAGATCCCGATGGCGGCAGCGGTGTTGACGCGGCCTTGCGGGCCGGACGGGCTCCACAGCATCACGATCGGCACCACCCCGAGGAAAGCGACGGTGGACGCTGCCATGCCGCGGGCGAATCCCTGCAGTTGCCGTGAGGCGAGGTACTCCGAGAACCAGTGGTACTGATCTGGCTGCGCCCACCAGTGCCTCAGCGAGGCCGTTAACCCCACGTCCCTGTGCATCCCCCCCGAGGATTGACCGCCTCGGCCAATCCTATCGGCGGGCCACGACATCGTCACCAGGGTCGTTTGTCCACTTTGGCGGCAGCCCTGGTGACGATGTCGCGAACTGGACTAGAGCAACCCGAGCAGCTGCAGGTCGCTCGCGTACTTGGCTACCACCTCGGCGCTCACGTGCGGGATGTCCTTGTCCGGGCCGATCTTCGCTTCCTGTACGGCGGCGCGGAACCGGTCGGTCGGTGCGATCGACCCCCGCACCGGATGCTCGGGGCGCCGATAGTTGTGCAGGAGTGGCAGCAGTGAGTACTGCCGTTGCCGTTCCGGCAACGCCCGCATCGCGGTCTCGAACCGCTGCAGCCAGCTGCCGTAGTCGGCGATCCGCTGGATCGGATACCCCGCCTCGATCAGCCAGTCGACGAACTCGTCCAGACCGATGCCATCGTCGTAGGGATTCATCACGTGATAGGTCTCAAACCCGGCGGTCACCAGCGCACCCAGCGTCGAAATCGACTCGGCGACGAATTCGACGGGCAGACCGTCGTAGTGTGCGCGCTGCCGGTTGCCCTGGGTGTCGAGTTGGTAGAACGACACCGGAGCGATGCCGGTGGCCACCAGGCTCAGCATCATCCGGGTGAACATGTCGGGCAGGTTCAGCTGACCGGCGTAGGAGGTGTCGGCCAGGATCATGTCGCAGCGGAACACCGAGACCGGCAGGTCCGCCAGGTCGTGAGCTTCACGCAGCAACACCTCACCGGCCCACTTGCTGTTGCCGTAGCCGTTGGCGTAGGAATCGTCGACCGCGCGGGTCGCGCTGATCTGCCGGATGTCGGCGTCCTCGACAAACCGGCCCGGCGTGATGCCGGCCCCCACCCCGATGGTCGAGACGTAGACGAACGGCTTGATCCGGGTGGTCAGCGCGACGCGGATCAACTCGGCGGTCCCTAACACGTTGGGCGCGAACAGCTCCCGGTAGGGCAGCACATGGTTGACCAGTGCGGCCGGGTCGACGATGAGGTCGACGGTGTCGGCCAGTCGCTGCCAGGTGTGCGCGTCCAGTCCCAGGTTCTGCTCACCCTTGTCGCCGGCGATCACCTCGAGGTGCTGTGCGGCGAGTTCGGTGTAGCGGGCCAGCAGGGCGGGATCGCCGCTGTCGAAGGTGGCGTCCAGCCGGGCCCGGGCTTCGGTGTCGGAGCGGGCGCGTACCAGGCAGATCACCGTGCCGTCGACCAGGCTCATCCGTTCCAGCCACTCCAGCGTCAGGTAGCGGCCGAGGAAGCCGGTCGCCCCGGTGAGCAGCACGGTGCGGATCTGAGTGGCCGGTCCCGGAAGCGACGGCGCGGTAGCCAACGTGTCGGCGTCCAGGAACCGTTGCAGCGTCAGATCTTTGGCGTGTGCCTCGGTCGCTTGTGCGCCGTGGATCGCCCCGAAGGTCGGCCGGGTGGTGCCCGAGGTGCGTTCCGTCTCGATGTACCGGGCCAACGACTGCAGGTCGCTGGCCGGGCTGACGATCACCCCGACCGGCACCTGCACGTCGAAGATCTCGTTGAGGAGGTTGGCAAAGCTCAACGCTGACAACGAGTCTCCGCCGAGATCGGTGAAGTGGGCTTCGGCGTCCAGATCACTGGACGCCGTCCCCAGCAGGGCTGCGGCGGCACGGATCAGTGTCGGCAGCACCGGGCCGTCTGCTCCGCTGAGCCGGATCGCTCGCAGTTCGTCTGCTTGCGCCTGAGCCAGCTCGGTGTAGCGCTGTTCGAGGGCGGCTCCGTAGCGCTCCTTGAGCCGGGGCCAGGCCAGCTTGCGGATCCCGGTCAGCAGACCGTTCTGCAGGCTGAACGGTGTGGTCTCGATGAGGAAGTCGCGGGGAATCTCGTAGGACTGCAGGCCCGCGGTCTGGGCCACCTCCTGAAGTGACTCGGCGATGGCGGCCTTGAGTTCGGCTTCGGTCCGGCCCGACTGGGCTTCCTCGGTGGGCACCACCACGGCCAGCAGATAAGGCCGGGAACTGTTGCCGTACAGGTAGATCTGGGCGATCAGCGGGCTGGCGGTGAACGCCGCCTCCAGCGTGGAGACGGTGACGAACTCGCCCTGGGAGAGCTTGAGGACGTTGTTGCGGCGGTCGACGTACTGCACCCGGTCCGGGCCGAGTTCGGCCACGATGTCACCGGTGCGGTAGAACCCGTCGGCGTCGAACACCTCAGCGGTGACCTCGGGCCTGCGGTAGTAGCCGGGGAACAACTGCTCGGACTTCACCAGCAGTTCACCGCGCGGGTAGGGGAGATCGGTGCCGAAGTAGCCGAGTTCGGGGACGTCGACGAGTTTGTAGTCGATGACCGGAGGGCGACGGATCTCACCGTCGACGAACACCGCGCCCGCCTCGGTCGAGCCGTACCCCTCGACCAGGTGCATGTCGAGGAAGCGCTCCACCCAGTCCTTGAGTTCCGATGCCATCGGGGCAGATCCGCTCATCGCGGTGACGTACCGGCCACCCAGCAGGCTCTGCCGCTTCTCGGCGAGCACCGCATCTTCCTCGGCGCCGGAGCGGTCGACGTCGCGCTGCACTTCCTGATGGATCATGTCCCATACCCGGGGCACCAGGCTGAGCTGGGTCGGGCGCACCAGGGCGAGATCGTCGAGGAAGGTTGACAGGTCGGCGCGCGCGGCGAAATAGACTGTGCCACCGGTGCTCAGCGCACCGTAGAGGGCACCGCGGCCCATCACGTGGCTCATCGGCATGAAGCTGAGCACGATCGCCGGGAAGCTGCCGTGCTCGGCATCCCAGTGCGCGGCGGCGGCATTCCACATGTCGGCGACCTTGCGCTGCGGGTACATCGCGCCCTTGGGTGCGCCGGTGCTCCCCGAGGTGTACAGCAGCAGTGCCAGTGCATCCGGGTCGGTCGGTGCAGCAGCCGTGTGGCGCAGTCCGCGGCCGATCTCGTCGGTCAGGGTCGTCACCGTGACTCCGGTGCCGGCCACGGTGGTCGTCGCGGACTCGAGGGCTTCACGGTGCCCGTCATCGTCGGCGTGAACGTCGAAGGCCACCAACCGTTTCGGGGCCGGACCGCCGAGCACCAGCTGGGTGGCGTCGTCGAGGTAGTCGACACCTGCCGCGATCAGGGTGGGTTCGGTCTCGGCGACGATCGGGGCCAGGGCAGCGGGCGCGGCGCTGGTCTGCAGCGGCACGGCCACCGCGCCGAGTTGGGTCAGAGCGAGGTCCACCACGGTGTAGTCGATGCTGGTGAATCCCAGCACGGCCACCCGGTCGCCGGGCTGGACCAGCGCCGCCCAGGCGCCGGCGACAGCATCGACGCGATCCCACAGCTGGGCGTAGGTCAGGGTCTCCAAGGCCGGCTCCAGGACTCGGATGCTGCGGCCCGTGTCGGGGTCGCGCTGCGCTCGGGTGGCGCGCTGACCCACCGCGGGGCGGTCGGCATAGCCGTCGAACACGGCCTTGATCATGTGGGGCAGGGGCAGATCACGTGCGGCGGCGCTGACTTCGGGCCGTGGCCTCGCGGCGGCGAATTGTGAATCGGTGGCGTACAGGTCGGCGATTCGGCGGCTAAATCGGTCTTCGCGGGTATCAAGCGGCATGGCGAATCTCCAAGAATTACGTATCGGAATCTGTCGGGACGCCACGCTGCGCCCGACCGGAATGACGTTAGCGAGGCTAACGATATTCCCGGCGCGTTCAACATTGCGCCTGCTCGGGGCTGTGAGGTTGCTGTCAGTTCGTGGCGTTAGGGCCCGCGACCGGGCGGGTATGCGACGTGCATCACCAGCGCGCCGCGCTGGGCAACGACAGGAGGCGTCATGACTGACGTGGACACTCGCGCCGGACGGTTGGACATTCCGCGTACCCGCGGTGCGGCCAGTGGTTTTCTGCTCATCCTGCTGGGCCTGTGGGGTGCGCTCATCCCGTTCATCGGCCCGTACTTCGCCTTTGCCTACGACCCGGACACGCCGTGGACATGGACCACCGGGAGGGGCTGGCTGGAGGTACTACCGGGCCTGCT
Source organism: Mycobacterium sp. M26 (assembly GCF_001494595.1). Taxonomy (GTDB): domain Bacteria; phylum Actinomycetota; class Actinomycetes; order Mycobacteriales; family Mycobacteriaceae; genus Mycobacterium. The sequence goes on along the minus strand of NZ_LN929908.1, from coordinate 2,762,562 downwards.
CACTGTGCTCGGAGGATTACTCCTGCTGGTGTCGGGCAATCGGGCGACCGCGATGCTCGGCGGCTGGATCAGCGTCGTCGCCGGCGCATGGTTTGTGGTGGGCCGGTTGTTCGCCGGGCCGTGGGGCCTCGGCGATGTCGGTGCGCCGGTGGCCGACACGATGGCCGGGCAGATCGCGCTGGAGCTGACGTTCTTCAGCGGACTCGGTGCGGTGATCATCTTCTTGGGTGCTGCGGCCCTGGGCCGGCTGTCGGTGCGCAGCCTGCGCGACGTCCGCTACGCCCAGCGTCCGGTCATGGCGACCGCGCCGGTGGCCGCCGAACCCGTTGCGGCACAGCCGGTGACGCACGAGCCGGAGCCCAAGCGCAGCTGGCGGGACCGGTTGAGGGGAACGCGGCCGCGCACACCCGTGGCGCATTAGGCCCGCGGAGGCGTCGCGGCGGCGTAGCGTCGCGGGATGACGTCGCGTCGCCTCGCCACCCTGGCCGCGGCGACCGTCATGCTCGCGGCCGGGTGTGGGTACCGCGCCGACAAGCCCCCGCACGGTCTGTTCGCGGTCGGTGACGGTCGCTCGTTGTTCCTGGACTGCCAGGGCAACGGGTCGCCGCCGGTGCTCATCATTCCCGGGAAGGGCAGCTACGCCGAGGCGTGGAACGTCGTGGTCCCGCCCGACGACCCGATCCGGTCCTCGCCGTACGACATCATCGAGCAGGCCCGGCTCGGACCCAGTCCGCAGGCGGTGCAGCCGACTCTGGCCGCACACACCATGGTGTGTGCCTACGATCGGCCCGATACGCGTCCCGACGGGACCGATCGCTCAACGTCGGTCGCGCAACCCCACCACATCACCGATGATGTGGACGACCTGGTGGCGTTGATCGGTGCGGCACGGCTGTCCGGCCCGTTCGTGGTCGTGGCGCATTCCTACGGCGGTCTTGTTGCGGACCTGTTCGCGCGTACTCACCCCGAACTGGTGGCGGCCCTGGTCATGGTGGACCCGGTGTCGGAGTTCCTGCCGGCCGTGGGCAGTCCCACGCAGAACGCCGCGTTCGACCGCGACGGGCGGGTGCCGGCCACTCCTGATGGGGAAGGCGTGCTGTTCGACGACGCCTTCGCGATCGTCCGGAATGCACCGCCGCTGCCGAATGTCCCTGCGGCAGTGCTGAGTTCGGGCAAGTTCTTCCCGCCGCAGATGCTCACGCCGGAGAACTACACCCAGGCCCAGATCCACCGGGCCAACGACATGCTGGCCGACGCACTGCGCACCACCAACCGGGTCATCGCCGACAGTGGACACAACGTGATGCTCTACGACCCGGCGGCGGTGGTGGAGACGGTCGAGGCCGTGCAGGCCCGACTCGGCTGAGTCCTGCGACCCTGCACCGCGCGGGGGAGTGGCTCAGCCGATGTAGGCCATCACGTGCTTGATGCGGGTGTAGTCCTCAAAGCCGTACATCGACAGGTCCTTGCCGTGCCCGGAGGACTTGTAGCCGCCGTGCGGCATCTCGGCCACCAGTGGGATGTGGGTGTTGATCCACACGCACCCGAAATCCAATGCGGCCGAGACCCTCAGCGCCCGCGACACATCCTTGGTCCACACCGAGGAAGCCAAGCCGTACTCGACGCCGTTGGCCCAGGTGACCGCCTCGTCTTCGTCGGAGAACGACTGCACGGTGATCACCGGGCCGAAGATCTCCTCCTGGACGTGCCGATCCTCCTGGCGCAGCCCACCGATCACCGTCGGCTCGATGTAGAAACCCTTGTCGCCCTGCCGGTTTCCGCCGGCTGCGACGGTGGCATGAGCCGGCACGTCGGACAGGAAGCCCAGCACCCGCTCCAACTGATTGGCATTGTTCACTGGCGGCACCCAGGCGTCCTCGTCACCGGGGGCGCGGCCGAACGTGGTTGCCGCGGCGGCGGCCTGCTCGGCCAGCGCGGCGGTCAACTCCTCGGCCACCCCGGCATGGGCCAGGACCCGGGTGGCCGCGGTGCAGTCCTGCCCGGCGTTGAAGTAGCCCGCCGTGGCGATACCCTCTGCGGCCGCGGCGATATCGGCGTCGTCGAAGACGATGACGGGGGCCTTGCCGCCGAGTTCGAGGTGGGTGCGCTTGAGATGCCCGCCGGCGCTCACCGCGACGGCACGTCCAGCCGCCACCGAGCCGGTGATCGACACCATCTGCGGGGTCGGGTGCGCCACCACCGCCGCACCGGTGACCCGGTCGCCGCAGACCACGTTGAGCACACCGGGCGGGAAGTGCTTGGCGGCGATCTCGGCCAGCATCACGGTGGAGACCGGGGTGGTGTCACTGGGCTTGAGCACCACCGTGTTTCCCGCCGCGATGGCCGGGCAGAACTTCCAGATCGCCATCATCATCGGGTAGTTCCACGGCGCCACCTGACCGATCACCCCGACCGGCTCGCGGCGGATCCACGAGGTGTGGTTCTCCAGGTACTCGCCGGCCGACTTGCCCTCCAGGATGCGGGCCGCGCCGGCGAAGAACCGGATCTGGTCGACCATCGGCGGGATCTCTTCGGCTGCGGTGACATGATTCGGCTTGCCGGTGTTACGGCCCTCGGCCGCAACGAGTTCGGCGGCCGCCTTCTCGACGTCGTCGGCAAACCCCAGCAGCGCCTTCTGCCGCTGCGACGGCGTGGTGCGCTTCCAGTCGGCGAACGCCGTGGCCGCCGCCGCGTAGGCGTTGTCGATGTCCTGTTCGTTGGACACCGGTGCGGTGCCGTACTTCTCGCCGGTCGACGGATCGACGACCGGCATGGTGGCACCGCTGACCGAATCGACGAGCTCGCCGCCGATGAAGTTGCGGACGGTCGTCACCGCGGGCCCCCTAGATTTCGGCGAGGATGCCGGCCAGCACGTCGAGGCCCTCGACCAGCAGCTCGTCGCTGATGGTCAGCGGCGGCAGGAAACGCAGGATGTTGCCGAACGTGCCGCAGGTCAGAACCAGCACACCCTGCGAATGGGCCTTCGCGGCAAGGGTTTTGGCCAGATCCGGATCCGGATCGGAGGTGCCGGACTTCACCAGCTCCACGGCGATCATGGCGCCGCGGCCACGCACGTCGCCGATGCGGTCGTCGTCGGCCTGAATTCGGCCGAGCTTGTCCTTCATCACCTTCTCGATGTGCTTGGCCCGGTCGAGCAGCCCGTCGAGCTCGATGGTCTCGATGGTGGCCAGTGCTGCCGCACACGCCACCGGGTTGCCACCGTAGGTGCCGCCCAGACCGGAGACGTGCGGCGCGTCCATGATCTCGGCACGACCGGTCACCGCGGCCAGCGGCAGACCGTCGGCGATGCCCTTGGCGGTGACGATCAGGTCGGGCTCGATGCCCTCGTCCTCGCAGGCGAACATCGCACCGGTGCGGGCGAATCCGGACTGCACCTCGTCGGCGATGAACACCACGTTGTTGTCCGAGCACCAGGCGCGCAGCGCGGGCAGGAAGCCAGGTGCGGGAACGATGAAGCCGCCCTCACCCTGGATCGGCTCGATGATGACCGCGGCGAGGTTGGCGGCACCGATCTGCTTGTCGATGACGGTCAGTGCCCGCTCGGCAGCCAGTTCACCGTCGGTGGCCCATTCCTTGTCGATCAGGCCGTCGCGGTAGGGGTAGGACATCGGCGCGCGGTAGACCTCGGGCGCGAACGGGCCGAACCCGCTCTTGTAGGGCATCGACTTGGCGGTCAGTGCCATCGTCAGGTTGGTGCGGCCGTGGTAGGCGTGGTCGAAGGCCACCACCGCGGTCTTGCGGGTGTAGGCGCGGGCGATCTTGATGGCGTTCTCGACCGCCTCGGCGCCGGAGTTGAACAGTGCCGAGCGCTTCTCATACGAACCCGGGGTGAGCCGGTTGAGGTGCTCGGCGACTGCCACGTACTCCTCGTAGGGCGTCACCATGAAGCAGGTGTGGGTGAACTCGGCGACTTGGGCGCGCACGGCGTCGACCACCCGGGGGGAGGAGTTGCCGATGGTGGTCACGGCGATGCCCGAGCCGAGGTCGATCAGTCGGTTACCGTCGACGTCCTCGATGATCCCGCCGCCGGCACGGGCGGCGAACACCGGCATGGTGACGCCGACGCCGTGCGACACCGCGGCCACGCGGCGCTTGGACAGTTCGATCGACGCGGGTCCGGGGATCTCGGTGACGAGTTTGCGACTCTGCTCGAGGGTGGTCACAGCTGTTCTCCTAGGCGATGCGGCGCGGCACGAGGCGGGCGATCAGAGCCTATCGGTGCGAGCACACGGTTCAACTGAAAACCCGCTTCGAAGGCGCTAGATGTAATGGATTACGTCGTCCTGACACTCGTTATCAACGATATCAGTTGCACTATGTCGGGAACGGCGCCCCGTCGAGCCGGTCAACCGTGGTGAACGACGCCACCGCGCCGCGGCGCAGCTTCGTCGGCTGGTGCACGGGATGGCCGAGTGCGACAGCGGCGGCCAGGGCCAGCTGCTCGGGCGCCCCGAGTAGCCGCTTCACCTCGTCCTCCTGCTGGATGAGCATCGTGGTGAGCACCCCGCCCAGGCCTTCGGCCCGCGCAGCCAGCAGCAGGTTCCACACGAACGGGTACACCGAGGCGCCGCCGGCGAAGGTGTAGCGGTCCAGGTCGCGGTCCACGGCTGCCAGTTGGGCGAGGTCGGCGAACACCGTCAGCAGCACTGGGACGGTGTCGAGGTGGGCGGCGAACCCCTGGGCTGCGGCGGCCTGCCCGGCGCCGGTGGCCAGCGCGTCGCGTTCGGCGGCCGGATCGTTGACCGGCGACCACGGGCGCAGGCCGGCCGCGCTCATCGTCAGGTAGTCGGCCCAGCCGGGGAGATAGAGGTCACGCAGTCGGGTACGGATTTCGGGGTCCTTGACGACAACCACCCGCCAGGCCTGCGCATTGCCGCCGCTGGGGGCGAACCGGGCGGTGTCCAGCACCCGCGCCAGCACCGCGTCCTCGACCGGTTCGTCGGTGAACTCACGCACCGTGCCGGTGCTGCGCAGCGTCTCGATCAGGTCCATCCGGCCATTTTCTCCCGGCGGTGCGTAGAGCGAAGCGACCGGGGAATCGGCACGGCGGGCAGAGCGAAGCGACCGGGGAATCGGCACGGCGGGCAGAGCGAAGCGACCGGGGAATCGGCACGGCGGGCAGAGCGAAGCGACCGGGGAATCGGCACGGCGGGCAGAGCGAAGCGACCGGGGAATCAACACGGTGGCGGTCACAGCGGCAACCGCGCAATGGCAGACTGGTCAGCTATGAGGCCCGGGGCCGGTCGGCCCCGGAGCGTTACCCCCGCACCCGATATGAAAGTGCAGTCATGGATCTAGTTGTCTTTTTGCCCCTGATCATCATCATGGGCGCGTTCATGTGGTTCGCCTCGCGCCGTCAGCGCAAGGCCATGCAGGCCACGATCGACCTGCACGAGTCGCTGCAGGTCGGCGACCGTGTGCACACCACCTCCGGTCTGAAGGCCACCATCACCGGGATCACCGACGACTACGTCGACCTGGAGATCGCTCCCGGCGTCATCACCACCTGGATGAAACTGGCGATCCGGGATCGCATCGAGCCCGAAACACCCGAGGTCGAGGATTCGGCGTCCGGAGCTGCGGAAATCACCGAAAGCGACGCGGACCGCCTGACCAAAGACTGATCGCCAGGCTGACCCCGTACCCTCTACCGAGAACCGACGGCGGATCTCGCAGGCACCTTGCGGAGCGGATCGCGGCACACACCTAGGAGAGACAACAACGTGGCATCGTCTTCGGCGCCGGTGCATCCGTACCGATACCTGACGCTGTTCCTGGTCCTGCTCATCGGGGTTTACCTGCTCGTCTTCCTCACCGGCGACAAGCAGGCCAAACCCAAACTGGGCATCGACCTGCAGGGCGGTACCCGCGTCACGCTCACCGCGCGCACCCCGGACGGCTCCAAACCCACCCGCGATGCCCTCAATCAGGCGCAGCAGATCATCAGCGCGCGTGTGAACGGGCTGGGTGTGTCGGGCTCTGAGGTGGTGATCGATGGCGACAACCTGGTGATCACCGTTCCGGGTAACGACGGCAACGAGGCCCGCAACCTGGGCCAGACCGCGCGGCTCTACGTCCGCCCGGTGATCGGTCAGCCCATCCCTGTCGAGGCCATCAAGGCCCAGGCCGGTCAGCGTCCCGGCGCCGGCGCACCGCCGCCCGGCGCTCAGCCGGCCCCCGGTCAGCCCGCCGCGCCCGCACCGCCGGGCGCCGGACCTGCTCCCGCGCCGGGTCAGCCGGCCCCGCCGCCCGGTCCGCCGGACCCGCGCAAGGATCTTGCGGCGCGCATCAAGTTCGAAAAGGAACTGCGCCAGAGCACCAACCAGAACCTGCTGCTGCTGGCTGTGCAGTACATGGCGGGCCGCTGCGACCAGGAAGACGTGCTCGCCGGTAACGACGACCCGAACCTGCCGCTGGTGACCTGCTCGGAAGACCACAAGTACGTCTACGTCCTGGACAAGTCGATCATCAGCGGCGATCAGATCAAGGACGCCACCTCCGGGCTGGACAACCAGAGCGGCGCCTACGTCGTCGACCTGGAGTTCAAGGAGCAGGCCGCCACCACGTGGGCTGACTTCACCGCCGCCAACATCGGCACCCAGACGGCGTTCACCCTCGACTCGCAGGTGGTCTCCGCTCCGCAGATCCGGGAAGCCATCCCGGGCGGGCGCACCCAGATCAGCGGCGGCAACCCGCCGTTCACCGCGGAGACCGCCAAGCAGTTGGCCAACGTCCTCAAGTACGGGTCGCTGCCGCTGTCGTTCGAATCGTCGGAGGCCGAAACCGTTTCGGCGACACTGGGATTGGCCTCGCTGCGGGCCGGCCTGATCGCCGGTGCGATCGGTCTGGCGCTGGTGCTGGTGTACTCGCTGCTGTACTACCGGGTGCTCGGTGTGCTCACCGCGCTGTCGCTGGTGGCCTCCGGTGCCATGGTGTTCGGCATCCTGGTGCTGCTCGGCAGATACATCAACTACACCCTGGACCTGGCCGGTATCGCCGGTCTGATCATCGGTATCGGTACCACCGCCGACTCGTTCGTGGTGTTCTTCGAACGCATCAAGGACGAGATCCGCGAAGGCCGGTCGTTCCGCTCGGCGGTGCCACGCGGTTGGGCGCGCGCCCGCAAGACGATCCTGTCGGGTAACGCGGTGACGTTCCTGGCCGCGGCGGTGCTGTACTTCCTGGCGGTCGGCCAGGTGAAGGGCTTCGCCTTCACCCTCGGCCTGACCACCATCCTCGACGTGGTCGTGGTGTTCCTGGTGACCTGGCCGCTGATCTACCTGGCGTCGAAGTCGCCGACGATGGCGAAGCCGTCGCTCAACGGTCTCGGGGCGGTGCAGCAGATCGCCCGGGAACGTCGCGCTGCCGCTTCTGTGACGGGACGGGGGTAAGCCCATGGCCAAGGACGACACCGACATCGACACCGACATCGCCGAGGACACCGAGTCCAGCGCCGTCGAGGCGCCCAACCTCGAGTCCGCTGCGCCCAAGCACAACTTCTTCGTCCGCCTCTACACCGGCACCGGCGCCTTCGAGGTCATCGGCAGGCGCAAGATGTGGTACGCGATCAGCGGTCTGATCGTGGCCGCCGCGGTGATCAGCATCGTGGTCAAGGGCTTCACCTTCGGCATCGACTTCGAAGGCGGCACCAAGATGTCGCTGCCGGTGAACGGTGCCACCGGCATCGCCACCACCCAGCAGGTCGAGGACGTCTTCAGCAAGACCCTGGGCAAGAGCCCGGAGTCGGTGGTCCAGGTCGGTAACGGGGCGACGGCGACCATCCAGATCCGTTCGGAGACCCTGACCAACCCGCAGACCGAGCAGTTGCGCACCGCGCTGTTCGACGCGTTCAAGCCGAAGGGTTCCGACGGCCAGCCCAGTGAGAAGGCGATCAGCGACTCGGCGGTCTCGGAAACCTGGGGTGGCCAGATCACCCAGAAGGCCCTGATCGCCCTAGTGGTGTTCCTGGTCCTGGCGGCCATCTACATCACCTTCCGCTACGAGAAGTACATGGCCATCTCGGCGCTGGTGACGCTGGTCTTCGACCTCGTGGTCACCGCGGGCGTGTACTCGATCGTCGGCTTCGAGGTGACCCCGGCGACCGTCATCGGTCTGCTGACCATCCTGGGCTTCTCGCTCTACGACACAGTCATCGTGTTCGACAAGGTCGAGGAGAACACCCACGGTTTCGAGCACACGACCAGACGCACCTACGCCGAACAGGCCAACCTCGCGGTCAACCAGACCTTCATGCGCTCGATCAACACCAGCCTCATCTCGGTGCTGCCGATCCTCGCGCTGATCGTGGTCGCGGTGTGGCTGCTGGGTGTGGGCACGCTGATGGACCTGGCGCTGGTGCAGCTCGTCGGCGTCATCGTGGGCACCTACTCGTCGATCTTCTTCGCCACGCCGCTGCTGGTGAGCATGCGGGAGCGCACCGACAAGGTGCGCACCCACACCCGCCGGGTGCTCAACCGGCGCAAGCCGGCTTCGACCGCCGCGGAGGTCACCGACGGCAGCGACGACGCCGAACCGGTGCCGGTGGCCGCCGGCAACAAGCCGGCGCCCGGTGCCCGCCCGGTGCGGCCGTCAGGCTCCCGCGCGGGCCGGCCGACGGGCAAGCGCAGTACCCGAGGGCGTTAGCGCGACATGGCTGTCCGGCGCAGGCGCGCCGCCGCTGTCTCAGTGGCGGCCGTCTTGGGCATCCTCGCGCCCGGGGTGTTGGCAGCGTGCACGGGTAGCGCGGCCGAGCAGGTCAACTACGCCGTTGACGGCCGGCTGATCAGCTACAACACCAACACCGTCAGCGGGGCCGCCTCGGCAGGTCCGCAAGCCTTCGCCCGGGTGCTCACCGGTTTCACCATCCACGGCCCGGACGGGCAGCCGCTCGCCGACCACGACTTCGGGTCGGTGTCGGTGGTGGGTCGCGACCCGCTGGTGCTGGACTACCAGATCGCCGATAACGCGGTGTATTCCGACGGCAAACCGGTGACGTGTGACGACATGGTGCTGGCGTGGGCCGCCCAGTCCGGCCGCTTCCCGGCGTTCGCCGCGGCCAGCCGGGCCGGCTACATCGACATCGAGAACGTCGAATGCCAGCCCGGCCAGAAGAAGGCGCGGGTGAGTTTCGCCCCCGGCCGCGCTGTCGTGGACTACCTGCAGCTGTTCACCGCGACCTCGCTGATGCCCTCGCACGTTCTCGACGACGAACTCGGCCTCAGCGTCGCGCAGACACTGCAGGCCGGGGATCCCGCTGCCGTCGACCGCATCGCCCAGGCCTGGAACACCACCTGGGATCTCAAGCCGGGGATGAAGGGCGACGATCTGAAGAAGTTCCCGTCGTCGGGTCCCTACAAGATCGACTCGGTGCTGCCCGAGGGCGCGGTGGTGCTGACCGCCAACGACCGGTGGTGGGGGGCCAAACCGATCACCAAGCGCATCACCGTGTGGCCGCGCGGGGTCGATGTGCAGGACCGGCTCAACAACGGCTCGTTCCAGGTGGTCGACGTGGCCACCGGATCCTCGGGCACCCTGACCACCCCGGACGACTACGACCGCTCGGAGATCCCGTCGGGCGGTGTGGAGCAGCTGATCTTCGCGTCCCAGGGCCCGCTGGCCGGCCCGCCGGCCCGGCGCGCGGTCGCACTGTGCACGCCGCGGGACCTGATCGCGCTCAACGCCGAGGCGCCGATCTCCAACGCCCGGCTCAACCCGGCCGACGACAACGCCTTCAGCGGTGTCGAGGGTGCGGCCGTCGTCGGCCAGTTCGGTGCGGCCAACCCCGATGCCGCGCGGGCCTCGATCAACGGTCAGCCGCTGACCGTGCGGATCGGCTATCAGGCACCCAACCCGCGGCTGGCCGCCACCGTCGGGGCGATCACCAAATCGTGCGCGGCCGCCGGGATCACCGTGGTCGACGCCACCTCCGACACCACCGGCCCGCAGACCCTGCGCGACGGTGGGATCGACGTGCTGCTGGCCAGTACCGGCGGGGCGACCGGCAGTGGCTCCACCGGTTCCTCGGCGATGGACGCGTACACGTTCTTCAGCGGCAACGGCAACAACCTGCCCGGTTACTCCAACCCGCAGATCGACGGCATCATCTCGGCACTGGCCGTCACCACCGATCCGAAGGAACAGGCCCGGTTACTGGGGGACAGCTCGCCGATCCTGTGGGGCGACATGCCGACACTGCCGCTGTACCGTCAGCAGCGCACGGTGATGGCGTCGAAGAAGATGTATGCCGTGGAAGGCAATCCGACCAAGTGGGGCGCGGGCTGGAACATGGACCGATGGGTGTACGAGCAGTGAGTTCCGAATCCGTCGCCGACGTGATCGCCGGGTTGACCCGCGAGGTCCCCGACTTCCCCGAGCCGGGCATCCAGTTCAAGGACCTCACCCCGGTGCTCGCCGACACCCACGGTTTCGCCGTGGTCACCTCGGCGCTGGCCGAGATCTCGGCGGGGGCCGACCTGGTCGCCGGCATCGACGCCCGCGGGTTCCTGCTTGGCGGCGCGGTGGCGCACCGCCTCGGTATCGGGGTGCTGGCCATCCGCAAGGGCGGCAAGCTACCGCCGCCGGTGCACAGCCAGACCTACGACCTCGAGTACGGCACTGCCACGCTGGAGATCCCGGCCGACGGGATCGACCTGCGCGGCCGGCGGGTCGTGATCATCGACGACGTGCTGGCCACCGGCGGCACCATCGCCGCTGCGCACAATCTGCTGGTCACCGGCGGCGCCGAGGTGCCGGTGGCGGCGGTGGTGCTGGAACTGTCCGCGCTGGGCGGACGCGAGAAGGTGGCCCCGTTGCCGGTGCGCAGCTTGCGCAGCATCTGAGGCGATATCCTCGCTCTACGGGGGCGAGCGCGAGGAGGTGACCATGGCGGACGAACCGGGCCGGAGCGCGGCGGTCCAACCCATGCCGGTCGCCGACATCCCACCCGCCGAACCGCGGGTCGACACCCCGAAGACCACCAGCAGCGCGTCGCGCCGGGTGCGCGCCCGGCTGGCCCGCCGGATGACCTCCCAGCGCAGCACCCTCAACCCGGTGCTCGAACCGCTGGTGGCGGTACACCGCGAGATCTACCCGAAGGCCGACCTGGCGCTGCTGCAGCGGGCCTACGACGTGGCCGAGGCCAAGCACGCCGACCAGCTGCGTCGCTCCGGTGACCCCTACATCACGCACCCGCTGGCGGTGGCCAACATCCTCGCCGAACTCGGGATGGACACCACCACGCTGGTGGCCGCTCTGTTGCACGACACCGTCGAGGACACCGGCTACACGCTGGAGGCGCTGACCGCCGACTTCGGCGACGAGGTGGGCCACCTGGTCGACGGTGTGACCAAGCTGGACAAGGTGGTGCTCGGCAGCGCCGCCGAGGGCGAGACCATCCGCAAGATGATCATCGCGATGGCCCGCGACCCCCGGGTGCTGGTCATCAAGGTCGCCGACCGGCTACACAATATGCGGACCATGCGGTTCCTGCCGCCGGAGAAGCAGGCCCGCAAGGCCCGCGAGACGCTGGAAGTCATTGCCCCCCTTGCTCATCGGCTCGGAATGGCCACCGTCAAATGGGAGTTGGAGGATCTGTCCTTCGCGATCCTGCACCCCAAGCGCTACGACGAGATCGTGCGCCTGGTCGCCGACCGGGCGCCCTCGCGCGACACCTACCTGGCCAAGGTGCGCGCCGAGATCATCACCGCGCTGTCCGGGATGAAGATCAGCGCCGCCGTCGAGGGCAGGCCCAAGCACTACTGGTCGATCTACCAGAAGATGATCGTCAAGGGCCGTGACTTCGACGACATCCACGACCTGGTGGGTGTGCGCATCCTGTGCGACGAGATCCGCGACTGTTATGCCGCTGTGGGCGTGGTGCATTCGCTGTGGCAGCCGATGCCGGGCCGGTTCAAGGACTACATCGCCCAGCCCCGCTACGGGGTGTACCAGTCGCTGCACACCACCGTCGTTGGCCCGGAGGGTAAGCCGCTGGAGGTGCAGATCCGCACCCGCGACATGCACCGCACCGCCGAGTACGGCATCGCCGCCCACTGGCGCTACAAGGAAGCCAAGGGCCGCAACGGAGTTCCGCATCCGCACGCCGCCGCCGAGATCGACGACATGGCCTGGATGCGCCAGCTTCTCGACTGGCAGCGGGAAGCCGCCGACCCGGGCGAGTTCCTCGAGTCGCTGCGCTACGACCTGGCCGTCCAGGAGATCTTCGTATTCACCCCCAAGGGGGACGTGATCACGCTGCCCGCCGGGTCCACCCCGGTGGACTTCGCCTACGCCGTGCACACCGAGGTCGGCCACCGCTGTATCGGCGCCCGGGTCAACGGCCGGCTGGTGGCGCTGGAACGCAAGCTCGAAAATGGGGAAGTGGTGGAGGTTTTCACCTCCAAAGCCCCCAACGCCGGACCGTCGCGGGACTGGCAGAGCTTTGTGGTCTCGCCGCGCGCCAAGGCCAAGATCCGGCAATGGTTCGCCAAGGAGCGCCGCGAGGAGGCGCTGGAGGCCGGTAAGGACTCCATTGCCCGGGAGGTGCGCCGCGGCGGACTTCCGTTGCAGCGCTTGGTCAACGGCGAGGCAATGGCCGCGCTGGCCCAGGAGTTGCGCTACGCCGACGTCTCGGCGCTCTACACCGCCGTCGGCGAGGGGCACGTCTCGCCACGGCACGTGGTGCAGCGGCTGCTGGCCCAGCTCGGCGGCACCGACAGCGCCGAAGATGAACTGGCCGAACGGTATACGCCTGCGACCATGCCGGTGCGTCAGCGCAGCACCGACGACACCGGGGTGGCGGTGCCCGGTGCGCCGGGCACACTGACCAAGCTGGCCAAGTGCTGCACCCCGGTACCCGGCGACAACATCATGGGCTTCGTCACCCGCGGCGGCGGGGTCAGTGTGCACCGCACCGACTGCACCAACGCGGCTTCCCTGCAGCAGCAGGCCGAGCGCATCATCGAGGTGCACTGGGCGCCCTCCCCGACGTCGGTGTTCCTGGTGGCCATCCAGGTCGAGGCACTCGATCGGCACCGGTTGCTCTCTGATGTCACCCGGGTACTGGCCGACGAGCGGGTCAACATCCTGTCGGCGTCGGTGACCACCTCCAACGACCGGGTTGCCATCAGCCGCTTCACCTTCGAGATGGGTGACCCCAAACACCTGGGTCATGTGCTCAATGCGGTGCGTAATGTCGAAGGCGTGTACGACGTCTATCGAGTGACAAGCGCGGCATAGCCATGGCGACACTGATCACCGGAGCATCAGCAGGACTGGGCGCCGAATACGCGCGGGCGTTCGCCGCGAAGGGCCACGACCTGGTCCTCGTCGCCCGGCGCCAGGAGTCCCTGGAGGCGCTGGCCGAGGAACTGCGATCGGCCCACGGCGTCACCGTCACCGTGCTGGCCCGCGACCTGGCCACCGCGGCGGCCGGCGCCGAGCTGGTCGCGGCCACCGACGCCGCAGGTATCAGCGTGGACGTGCTGGTCAACAATGCCGGCTTCGGCACCCACGGCGACCTCATCGACGCCGATCCGCAGCGGATGGCCGACGAGATCCAGCTCAACTGCGCCACCCTGGTCGACCTGACCGTGCGCTACCTACCCGGGATGCGCACCCGCGGGCGGGGCACGATCATCAACATCGCCTCCACCGCCGGATTCCAGCCGGTGCCGCACATGGCCGTCTACGGCGCGACGAAGGCGTTCGTGCTGTCGTTCAGCGAGGCGCTATGGGCCGAGGAGAAGCCGCACGGCATCCGGGTGCTGGCCGTCTGCCCCGGCGCCACCGACACCGAATTCTTCGACATCGCAGGCGAATCAGCGGCACTGGGCAAGAAGCGCACCGCCCGCCAGGTCGTCGAGCGCACGCTACGGGAACTCGACGGGGGCAAGCCCAGCTTCGTCGACGGCCTGGCCAATGCGGTCACCGCCCACCTGCTGACCCGGATCGCGCCGCGGCGGCTGCTGATCACGGTGACCGGCAAGCTGATGGGCGGCAAGGGCTGACCGGCGATCGCCGGGGCCTGTCCCTGTAGGGTCTTCTTCCATGGCGGATGTGTCTCTGATGGCCGGATTCCCCCCGGCTGAGCCGTCGCAGGTGACCCTGGCGAACTGGCAGGACCCCCCGTTCAACCGGTGGGCGTTCCAGCACCTGCGCGAGGTCATCCCCACCCACCGCATCTCCCGCGGCTGGGGCCCGCTGCGCCGCCTGGACTACCACCAGCATCCGCTGGTGCCGCAGGCCGTCGCGGTCCAGCGCCTCGAGGGCGCCACCGGGACACTGGCCGACGTGCTGGCCGACACCTGGACCGACGCCGTGGTGATCGTCCACGACGGGCGCATCGTGCTGGAGAACTACTACGGCGCGATGGCCCCGGACAGCGCGCACCTGCTGATGTCGGTGACCAAGTCGTTCGTCGGCTGCATCACCGGCATCCTGGCCGCCGACGGTCACCTGGACCCCGACAAGCCGCTGACCACCTACGTGCCCGAGGTCGCCGGGTCCGGCTACGACGGCGCCACCGTACGCAACCTGCTCGACATGCGCAGCGGTGTGCAGTTCCGCGAGGAGTACACCGACCCCGACGCCGAGGTCCGGGTGATGGAGCGCTACATGGGCTGGCGGCCGTGGTCCAACGGCGACGAGGGCCGCGGCATGTACACCTACCTGACCACGCTGGCGACGTCCTCGCCGCACGGCGGGCCGTTCGTCTACCGCTCGGCCGACACCGACATGCTGGGCTGGGTCTGCGAGCGCGCCGCCGGCGTGCGGATGGCCGACCTGATCTCCCAACTGATCTGGCAGCCGCTGGGCGCCGAGTTCGACGCTGAAATCACCTGTGACGCCGTGGGTTCGGCGATCCACGACGGCGGGATGTCGGCCCGGGCCCGGGATCTGGCCCGGTTCGGTCAGTTGGTGCTCGACGACGGGCTCGTCGGCGACAAGCAGGTGGTGCCCAAAGCGTGGCTGACCCAGGCGCGCACCATCGACCCGGACATCAGGGCGGCGTTTGCGTCCTCGGACTCCGAACCGTTCCTCACCGGCGGCTGGTACCGCAACCAGTTCTGGTTCATGCCCGGGGTGCTCGGCGATCTGCAACTGTGCCTGGGCATCCACGGTCAGATGGTGCTGGTGGACCGTGCCACCCGGACGGTCTCGGTGAAGCTGTCCACCTGGCCGACCGCACAGAACCCGGTGTACCTGCTCGACACGGTGCGCGCGTTCGTCGCCGCGGGTCAGCATGCGGCCGGTCTGCCGAGCGTGGGCCGGCATCGGGCCAACCTCAGCGGGCCGATCGGGGTGGTCGAGGGCCGCGAACGCGGCCACGGCTGAGCCGGGTTACTTCACGTAGCCGATCGGGATCACCGTCGGCGGTTCGGCCAGTGCCTCGCTCTGATACATCGACCGGATCCCGTCGATGTACTGGCGGCACCGCGTGGTCAGGCCATCACTGGTCTGCATCCGGCCCTTGGTGACCAGGATGCCCAGATCAGCCCCTTTGAAGCGGTAGTCACCGGGCCCGTAGACCCGCATGTAGAAGCACTCGTCCTCGTGGGTGACGTCATGCCAGTCGTTGGTCACCGCCACGAAGTGCAGCGCACCGTCCTCGTCGAGGCGGTAGCGGCCGGTGCGCGGGGCGGCCAGGATGCGCTCGACGGAGTCGTTGGGCTCCTTCATGATCAGCTGCGCCCAGACATCAACGGCGGCCAGTTCACGCCAGCGTTCGTTGATCTCGTCGACGTCCACCGTGTAGTCGACGTCCATGAACTCCAGCAGGTGGAATAGGAACAGCGGGATGTCGGAGTAGGCGCCGGCGGTGACGTTGGTGATCGACGAGGCACCCGAGATCCGCGGGTTCAGCTCACCGAGGTAGACGTCCTCGCTGTCGAGGTCCACCAGGACGTCGACCTCGAAGAAGCCCTTGTAGCCCTCCTTGCGCAGCCGGTCACCCAGCCGCTGCACGTGCCGGATGGCGGTGGCGCGGTGCTCCTCCGAAAGTGCTTCGGGGAACAGGTCATTGCCACACCAGCCGCCCCGGTAGGGGGTTAGCTCCGGGTAGCCGGTGAGGTCGGTCATGAACGGGCCCACGACGGTGCCGTGCCGGGTGTTGACGGCCTCGACCGCCACGGCGTGGTTGTTGATCCGCTTCATGATCTTGAGGTCCTGGCCGATGATGTCCTCGCTGTCGCGATCCCATTCGGACTCGTTGGTGATGAAGAATGTGGTCTTGCCCGAGTCGCCGTACGGCGTCTGCACCACCAGGTCCGAACCCAGACCGGCCTTGCTGGCCAGCTCGGTGAGTTCGGCGTAGGTGCTGGCCCGGTCCAGGACGTTGGGCACCGACGGGGCGCCGGCCTCCTCACCGAGTTTGGTGGTGACGATCTTGGAGTCCAGGTGCCGGCGCAGCGAGTCCGGCGGCAGGATCAGGTCGTAGTCCAGTTCGGCGCAGATCTCTTCGGTCTCTTCGTCGAAGAACACCATCGCGACCATCGGGCGCACCTTGTGCGGGGCGCAGCGCTTCTCGATGAACCGCTGCACCTCGGCATCGCGCAGCAGGTAGTTGTTGATCTCCTCGCTGGAATTGAATTCAACATAGGGTCGGCTGGTCGGGGCGAACACCCGCGGATGCGCGCCGTCCCAGGAGTCGTAGTACACGATGTACTCGAAACCCCGTACCCAGCGGTCGATTCCGAGCAGATTGAAGGCCGTGGGACCGATGAAGAAAATCGGTTGCTCGTTGGTCCGGAAAAATGTCCGGATCTCCGAGATCCCCTTCAGCCCGCGGGATCCGAAGACTCGTGATATCAAGCTCTGTCGTTCACTCACATCTGCCTCGCGGCGAATTGTGTCATGACGGAGACAAAGATGACTGCCAAACGGTTGACTAATGCTCTCGACCCAGGAGGTAGCGATGGCCCAGCATCCACTTGAGCCGCTCAGCGCAGAGGAGTTCCGGCAGACCGCCGAGATCCTGCGCCGTGACGGACACGTCGACGACGGCTACCGGTTCACCTCGATCGAGCTGAAGGAGCCGCCCAAGGCGGAGGTGAAGGCCTGGCGGCCTGGCGACGCGATCCCCAGGACGTCGTTCGCGGTGCTGCTGGACCGCAAGGAGAACAAGACCTACGAGGCCACCGTCGACCTCACCGGCGATGCCGTCGTCTCGGTCGAGCACATCCCCGGCGTGATGCCCAATTTCACCGTCGACGAATTCCACGATGTCGACCACGCGATGCGCGAGCACCCGGAGGTGATCGCCGCCCTGGCGCAGCGCGGGTTCACCGATATGGACCTGATCCTCATCGACGTGTGGACCTACGGCAAAGCGCTGATGCCCGAACAGCACCGGCACCGGCGGCTGGGCTGGTGTGACCTGTGGGCGCGCGAGACCCCGGACGGTAACCCTTACGGCCATCCGATCTCGGGGATCAAGCTGCTGGTCGACATGAACACCCTGGAATTGGTGGAGATCGAGCAGAATCACGACTACGGCCATCCCGAGGTCGATTCCGAGTACGTGCCGTCGGTGCGCGGGATCCCGCCGCGCGACGATCTCAAGCCACTTCACATCACTCAGCCCGAAGGCACGTCGTTGACCCTCGACGGCACCGAATTGCGTTGGCAGAACTGGAGTATCCGGCTCGGCTTCAACTACCGCGAGGGCCCGGTGCTCTACCAGGTGAGCTTCGATGACCGCGGCACCCGCCGCGAGGTGGCCTACCGGATGTCACTGGCCGAGATGGTGGTGCCCTACCGCGATCCGAGCTTCGACCACTACCGGCGCACCGCCTACGACATCGGCGAGTGGGGGCTCGGTTTCATGACCACCTCGCTGGAACTGGGCTGCGACTGCCTGGGTGAGATCGTCTACGTCGACGCCGTCCTGCCCGACACCAAGGGTGAGCCCTACACCGTCAAGAACGCGATCTGTCTGCACGAGGAGGACAACGCCGTCCTGTGGAAGCACGTCGACCACAAGACCGGGGCCGAGGTGCGCCGCCAGCGCCGGCTGGTGATCTCGGTTCACGCCACGGTGGCCAACTACGAGTACCTGGTGTACTGGCGGTTCTACCAGGACGGCAACATCGAATGTGAGATCCGGGCCACCGGCATCATGGTGACCACGCCGTTCCCCGACGGCGAGCAGGCCCCGCCGTACGGCACGCTGGTCGACACCAACACCTACGCCCCGTTCCATCAGCACTTCCTGGTCGCCCGGCTCGACATGGATGTCGACGGCGATCAGAACACGGTGATGGAGGTCGACTCGGTGGCCCCGCCGGTCTCCCCGGAGAACCCCTACGGTCTGGCGATGGTGACCCGCTCGACGCCGATCCGCTCGGAATCGGAGGCTGCGCGTGACTTCGACTGGGCCACCCAGCGGTCGTGGAAGGTGGTGAACCCCAACAAGACCAACAGACTGGGCACCCCGGTGTCCTACAAGCTGGTGCCGACCGCCAGCTTCCCGGTGTTGATGGATCCCTCGACGCCGCAATATCTTCGGGCGCCGGTGATCGGGCACACCCTGTGGGTGACGGCCAACAGTGCCGACGAACGCTGGCCCGCCGGTGCGTACCCGACCCAGTCCGAGGCCTGCGCCGGGATGACCGAGTGGATCAAAGACGATGCGCCGCTGGAGAACACGGATGTGGTGCTGTGGTACGTCTTCGGCATCAACCACATCACCCGGGTGGAGGAGTGGCCGATCATGTCGGTCGACACGGTGTCGTTCTGGCTCAAGCCATCGGGATTCTTCGACCAGAACCCGTCGATCGACGCCCCGCCGACCACCAAGGGCGGCGCCTGCCACACCTGAGCGCGCTCAGCAGGGTGTGGTGAAGTCCATGTCGGTGGGGAAGGGGTGCCCACCGCCGTCCAGGCAGGCCTGGTAACAGTTCTGCTGGCTGAACCCGAACGCCGTGTAGGTCTCGCAGTGGTTGAAGCTGCCGTCGGCCTCGGCGGCCTGATCGCAGTACCCGCCCCCGAAACCGGCGAACGCGGTGTTCTGGCACTGCCCGGGTGCGGCCCCGGCGGGTGGCCCGGTGATGAGTGTGGCGAACAGTCCCGCGGCCGCCACCGCCGCGCCGATGAGATGTGTACGGTTCCGCATGCTGACCCCCGCGGTGTCCGTCGTTACTGACGCTTACGTCAAGAACGATAGGACGGCTCAGGTGCGAGTAGAGGCAAAGTCGCACAAATGCGCCCGCGGGATGCGATTTTGGGACTGCTCGCGGCTGACGGAGAGGAGCGCAGATGAAACCGGTCATCATCGAATGCGCGATCAACGGTGTCACCACCAAGAAGACCAACCCGCATGTGCCGATCGAACCGGCGGAAATCGTCGAGGACGCGCTGGCCTGTATGCAGGCCGGTGCCGCGATCATCCACAATCACATCGACCGGGTCGGGATCAGCGTAGACGAGGCCGCCGACCGGTATGTCGAAGCGTGGCAACCGATCCTGGCGCAGCGCCCGGATGCGTTGCTGTATCCCACGATTCACCTCGACAGCACCTTCTCGCCGTCCTATGAGCATCTGGTACCGCTGGCCGGGCGCGGCATGCGCCTGGGGGTGACCGACCCGGGGTCGGTGAACCTGGGCTACACCAACGCCGACGGACTGCCCGCCGGGCCGATGGTGTACCGCAACTCTTTCGACACCATCGCCCACGCCTTCGACATCTGCCACACCGCGAAAGTCGGCCCGAGCCTGGCGATCTACGAGCCCGGCTTCCTGCGTGCCACCCTGGCGTGGTGGCGGGCGGGCCGGTTGCCGCGCGGCTCGATGATCAAGCTCTACTTCTCCACCGAACGCGGATACATGGGTGCCCCGTTCGGCCTGCCGCCCACCGAGCGGGCCTTCGAGGCCTACCTGGAATTGCTTGAGGGATGCGATGTTCCGTGGGCGGTCTCGGTGGTCGGTGGTGACCTGTGCGCCAACCGCGTCGCCACGCTCGCGCTCGAACACGGCGGGCATCTTCATGTCGGGCTGGAGTTCTACGGCGGTGAGCGCACCCCGACCAACGTCGAACTGGTCAACGAGGCCGTCGAACTGTGCGCGCAGGCCGGTCGTGCGGTGGCCACCCCCGATCAGGCCGCCGACATCCTGGGCCTGCCGCCACGCAGCGGGTAGCTCAGTCCAGCCGGACCGAGCTGACGATCACCTTGTTCTTCGGGCGGCCGTCGTCGGGATCGCCGGTGATGCCTTCACCGGCGATGGCATCCACCGTCGCCAGTCCGGTTTCGTCCACCCGCCCGAACACCGTGTAGGTCGGCGGCAGCAGCGAATCCCGATAAACGATGAAGAACTGGCTGCCGTTGGTGTCCGGCCCGGAATTGGCCATGGCCAGTGTGCCGCGCGGGTATTCGATGCCCTGCTGCAGCGCCGGGTCGAACGGCCGGTACTGGTTGGTCGGGTACTCGTTGGCGAACCGGTACCCCGGACCACCCTGCCCCGAGCCCGTCGGGTCCCCGCACTGCAGCACCGCGAGTGCGGCCGAAGCGGTCAGCCGATGGCACGGAGTGCCGTCGAAGTAGCCCTGCTGGGCCAGGCTGACGAAGCTGTTGACCGTGCACGGCGCCTTGGCGTTGTCCAGCATCAGGCCGATCACGCCCGCGTTGGTCGTCATCGTCGCGTTCACCGTGGCCGGAACGGTGGGCACCTTGCCGGGTCGCGGCGGGCGCACCGCTTTGTCGGCCGGGGTGACCGTCGCGGGATAGGTGCAGTTGGCACCCAACCCGGCCGGCGGCTTGAACGGCGGTAACTGGGTACCGCCCGGGCCGGGCGCACTGGGAATACCCGCCCCGCCGTTGCGGGCGGCCTCCTCGCGCACCACTTTGGCTGCCCACCCGAACAACACCACACCGGCGATCACCGCCAGGATCGTCAGCACCGTCACCAGGTAGCTGATCACCAGGCCCGCGATGGCCAGGCCGCGGCCCTCCTCGCCGCTGCGCTTGATCTGCGACAGCGAGATGTGGCCGAACACGATGCCCAGCGGGGCGAACAGGAACGCGCAGATCAGCGACGCGATCGCCATTCCGTTGGTGGTCGGCGGCGGCTGATACGGGTAGGGCCCGGGTGGCGGCGGGTAGTACGGAGGTTGGGTCATCGCCGCCTAGTCGAGCAGCACCGACTTGATCGTCACGTCGGTGGCCGGCTTGCCGTCCTGGCCGCCGCCTGCCACACCGGCGGCGGCGATCTTGTCCAGGGTGGCCAGGCCGGTGGCATCGATCGTGCCGAAGACGGTGTAGTTCGGCGGCAGCTGCGAGTCCTTGTAGACCAGGAAGAACTGGCTGCCGTTGGTGTCCGGGCCGGCGTTGGCCATGGCCAGGGCGCCACGCGGGTAGAGCACCGGCTGCTGCAGTGCCGGGTCGTTCTTGGCGTACTGGTTGGTCGGGTACTCGTTGGCGAACTCGTAGCCGGGCCCGCCCGAGCCGCTGCCGGTCGGGTCACCGCACTGCAGGACACCCAGTGACGGCGAGGTGGTCAGCCGGTGGCAGGGAGTGTCGTTGAAGAAGCCCTTCTGGGCCAGGCTGACGAAGCTGTTGACGGTGCACGCCGCCTCGCCGTTGTTCAGCAGCAGGCCGATGTTGCCCTGGTTGGTGGCCATGCTGGCGCTGACGGTGGCCGGGTCGGTGGGCACCTTGCCGGTCTTGGGTGCCTCGACCGGCTTGCTGGCCGGCTGGGCGGCCGGGTACTGGCAGTTCGCGCCGAGATCAGCGGGAGCCTTGAACGCCGGAAGCTGGCCGGGACCGCCGCGGACCAGGGTGGTCGACCCTGAGGGCTCCGGGGCGGCCGTGCTGCTCGGCGCCGCGCTGGCCGTGGTGTCGTTCTTCTTGTCCTTATCGGTCAGGACGAAGGTGACGACGAGGGCGACCGCAGCGGCGACCGCGACAATGCCACCGATGATGGCCAGCAGCCGGCGGCGCTTGGCCTGCTGCTCGCGGCGCTCCAGCTGTCGCTCGAGTTTGCGCTTGGCCGTCTCACGACGCTGTTCGTTGGTGGGCACCGCGGGAAGCCTCCGTGTCCTCGTGTGGATCAGTCGGCACCGAGTGTGCCAGTTCATCCTGAAACCAGGGGCTGCGACCCTCACGAACAGGGGATGGGAAACTGGTGCACATGTTGCTCACCGGGTTCCCGGCCGGCATGTTGGCATGCAATTGCTACGTGCTAGCCCCGCGCGCTGGGACCGACGCCATCGTCGTCGACCCGGGTCAGCGCGCGATGGGGACCCTGCGGCGCATTCTCGATGACAATCGGCTGACCCCGGCGGCGGTGCTGCTGACCCACGGGCATATCGACCACATCTGGTCGGCCCAGAAGGTGGCC
This sequence comes from Mycobacterium sp. M26, assembly GCF_001494595.1. Taxonomy (GTDB): domain Bacteria; phylum Actinomycetota; class Actinomycetes; order Mycobacteriales; family Mycobacteriaceae; genus Mycobacterium. The sequence goes on along the minus strand of NZ_LN929908.1, from coordinate 2,740,209 downwards.
GACACCTTCGGCTGCCCGGCCTTCATCCATCCCGAGGACCGGTTCATGCTGTCCGACCCCATCAAGGGGTTCGGCCCGCGACTGGGCCAGATCGCCTTCGGGGCGTTGTTCCGGGAGCCCAAGCAGGTCGTCGAACTCGACACCGACGGCGCGGTGCTGGACTTCGCGGGTTTGTCCGTGACCGTCGACCACACCCCCGGACACACCCGGGGTTCGGTGGTGTTCCGGGTTCAAGATCATGCGTTTACCGGTGACACGCTGTTCAAACAGTCGGTGGGCCGCACCGATCTGCCCGGCGGCAGCGGTAACGCGCTGCTGGGGTCCATCGTCAACAAACTGTTGGTGCTCGACGACGACACTCTGGTATTACCGGGACACGGTGACTCCACCACCATCGGTCTCGAACGTCGCACCAACCCGTTCCTCGAAGGTCTGCCCCTGTGAGCGAATTCCAGGCACCCAAGGGTGTCCCTGATTACCTGCCGCCTGACTCGGCCGAGTTCGTCGCCGTGCGCGACGGCCTGCTGGCCGTTGCCCGCCGCGCGGGCTACGGCGACGTCGAGCTGCCGATCTTCGAGGACACCGCGCTGTTCGCCCGCGGCGTGGGCGAGTCCACCGATGTGGTGTCCAAGGAGATGTACACCTTCGCTGACCGCGGTGAGCGGTCGGTGACCCTGCGCCCCGAGGGCACCGCGGGGGTGATGCGCGCGGTGATCGAGCACGGCCTGGACCGCGGCGCGCTGCCGGTCAAGCTCTGCTACTCGGGTCCGTTCTTCCGCTACGAACGCCCGCAGGCCGGCCGGTACCGCCAGCTCCAGCAGGTCGGGGTCGAGGCCATCGGCGTCGACGATCCCGCCCTGGACGCCGAGGTGATCGCCATCGCCGACGCCGGGTACCGCTCGCTGGGCCTGGACGGTTTTCGGCTGGAGATCACCTCGCTCGGTGACGACACCTGCCGCCCGCAGTACCGCGAACTGCTGCAGGCGTTCCTGTTCAAGCTCGACCTCGACGAGGACACCCGCCGGCGCGCCGAGATCAACCCGCTGCGGGTGCTCGACGACAAGCGCCCGCACATGCGGGAGATGACAGCTGACGCCCCGGTGATGCTGGAGAACCTGTCACGCTCCGCTGAGCAGCACTTCCGCACGGTGCTGACCCACCTCGACGCGCTCGGTGTCCCGTATGTCATCAACCCGCGGATGGTGCGCGGGCTGGACTACTACACCAAGACCACCTTCGAGTTCGTCCACGACGGCCTGGGCGCGCAGTCCGGGATCGGTGGCGGTGGCCGCTACGACGGGTTGATGCGGCAGTTGGGTGGCCAAGACCTCTCCGGCATCGGCTTCGGCCTCGGCGTGGACCGCACCGTGCTGGCCCTGCGCGCCGAAGGCAAGACGGTCGGCAACACCACACGCTGCGACGTGTTCGGCGTCCCGCTGGGGGAGCAGGCCAAGCTGGAGCTGGCCAAGGTGGGTGCGGCGCTGCGCGCGGCCGGGGTGCGCGTCGATCTCGCCTACGGCGATCGGGGGGTCAAGGGTGCGATGCGCGCCGCTGACCGCTCCGGCGCTCGGTTTGCCCTGGTGGCCGGGGACCGGGATATCGAGGCCGGCACCGTCGGGATCAAGGATCTGGCCACCGGCGATCAGGTCGATGTGTCCGCGGATTCGGTTGTCGCCGAGGTGCTTTCGCGGTTGACCTAGCGCGCCGTCGCGGCCGTAGACTTATCGAATTCTCACCAGATTCTTCGCTCTACCTTGGTGTTTTCGGGAACTGCGGGCGGTCCGCGACACGTTTGCTGGGTATGACCATCGAGTTCGGTGCTGAACTGATCGAGCGCTACCTGCACACCCGGCAGGTGCGGTACTTCCGCGGCCACCACGACGATGAGTACTTCTTCCTCGTCAACGCCTATCACGGTCGGCTGCACGTGCACCTCGAGCCGTGCGGCCCGGACCGCCGCATGGTGAAGATCAGCATCACCGCCGAGCGGTACTACCCGGCCGTCGCACGCGCCAAGGTGGCCGCGCTGGCCACTCAGTGGAACGAGACCTCCCCGCCGGTGACGGCGACCGTGTTCGCGTCCTCGGATCCGCGCCTGGTCGGGGTCGTCGCCGAGCGCCGCTACAGCACCGCTGCCGGTGTCGATTTCGGGACCGTCGTCGACCAGAGCATCCAGTCGGCGATCGATCTGTTCGGCCGGTTGAAGGCCTCGGTCAGTGCGACGCCCGGTGACACGTCGCATCTACTCGACGCGGGTTGACCGCTAGCGCGCAGCCCTGCGTTGGCGTCGGATCCACACGACGGCGATGAGGGCGGCCGCCACGGCGACGAGCACCGTGGCACCCACCGCCGCCAGCAGGGCGGTGTTGTCCTCGGGTTCGCCGTTGCGGATCACCTGCTGATAGGGATCGTCGGAGGGGGCCGGCCCGAACGTGAAATCGGTGCCGATGGCCGCGGGGTCGGTGATCGTGGTCGAGATCTTCGTCAGGTAGGGATTGCCGTCGCTCAGCGCGGTGAGCGTCGGGTCGCTGGTGCGCCCCTGAATCGGCCCGGCGTAGTCCACCCGGACCGCCTGGCGGTTGGCGTCGGCGTCGGTGCGCTGCATCCGGTGATCGGCCAGCGTGTACACCACGACGCGCTGAGTGTCCTTGGCGGCGGCCGACATTCGCATCGGGTACACCAGCTGATCGGAGTCGAAGTCCAGTCGCACCGGATCCAGTTGTCCGCTCAGCGGTTTGGTGCCGGTGAGCCGCATCGCCACGAACGACCAGCCCTCCCGCAGATACGGGTCGAGTTGGGCGGTGACCTCGGGGCGCATCCGGTAGCCGTGCCCGTCCAGCCAGCCGCGCACCCCGCTGAGGTCGCCGCCGGTGAGCGTGGTGGCCTCCAGCGGGCCGAGTTGGACCTGCGCGACGACGGTGGGTGTGCCGCCCGGCCGGGCGCCGGCCTCGTCGAGACCCGATCCCAAGGCGGCACCGGGTTCCACCCGGGGTGCGCTGAGCCGCGCCAGTTCGGCGAAAATCCCCGGGTCGGTGCTGCTGGCGGTGGCCGGCGCCGGGGTGGGAACGATCAGCCCGGCGTTGTCGGCGATCGACTCGACGTCCAGGGCCATGACGATCGTTTCTTTGCCGCCGGTGCGGGCGATGAGCGCCTGCTCACCGGTGACCCTGGCATCCAGATCAGGGCTGACGATGCCGCCGCAGGCACAGGCCCCGGCTGGGCCACCGGGGCTGCCGATCAGCATTCCGGCAGCCAGCAGGACCGCCGCGAACAGCCGTGTCGCGCGCATCAGGCCATGATGCCTCAGCGCGGCGCGCCGTGGACGGCGCTTGTCAGCACCGCGGCGAGATCGCCCAGTCCGCCGGTGAAGGGATTGCCACGCACCAGGGTGTAGGCGGCGTCGGGAGTCTGGGCCACCAGCTTGAGCGAACTCGACCCCATCTGCACCCGGCGGTGAAAGCTGACCGCATCCAGCGGGGCGATCGGGCGCCCGTCGGCGCCGCGATAGATGCGTGCGGCGCGGTCGAATACCGCCACCGGCCGGTACCGGCTGAGCGGTATCGCGCGGCTGGCCCGGATTCGGCGTACGACGACGGCGCTGATCGCGGCGGCGAGCAGCCCGACGGCCAGCAGTGCGGCACACAACCATGCCGGCAGGCCCGCGCCGTGGCCGGTTGCGACGGCTATCAGGCTGACGGCGCCGAACCCGCCGAACACCAGCGCGAGGACACCGGTCACGAACGCCAGAATCGCCGGTGGCCCGTTGCCGCGGTCGATCACGAGCACCAGCGGACCGTCCTCGGCGATCACCAGACCGCCGACCTCCCGCAGGATGCGGGGTTCGGGGGAGTCCATGCCGGGGGAGTCTGCCACCGCGGGCGGCATGCCGTCCCTAGATCGCCATCGCGGCGCGCACATCGGCCTCCGAGGCCGATCCGCCGGTGCCGCTGGACGTCACCCGTCCCGCTTCCAGGATGTAGTACTTCTGGGCGGATTCCAGCGCGAAACCGATGTGCTGCTCGACGAGCAGGACACCCATATCCCCGCGTTGGGTCAGCGCGGTGATGGCGGCCTCGATCTCGGCGACCACCGAGGGCTGGATGCCTTCGGTGGGCTCGTCGAGGATCAGGATCTTCGGTGTCGTGATGAGCGCGCGGGCGATGGCCAACTGCTGGCGCTGGCCGCCCGAGAGCAGACCGGCCCGCCGGCTCAGTAGCTCCTTGAGCGCGGGGAACAGGTCGAGCTGTTCGTCGATGAGCTGCTTGCCGTTCTTGCGGCCGTCGGCTACCACCTGCAGATTCTCGGCGGTGGTCAGCTGGCCGAACGACTGCTGACCCTGCGGCACATAGGCCAGCCCGCGGGCCACCCGGGCGCTGGGCCGCAGCTTGGTGACGTCCTCTCCGCCGAGCACCACCTTGCCCGCCGTGCATTTGAGCAGTCCGACCGCCGCTCGCAGCAGGGTGGTCTTACCGGCCCCGTTGTGACCCATGACGGCGGCCACGCCGTCGGAGGGCACCTCGACGCTGACGCCGTGGATCACCTGGGAGCGGCCGTAGCCGGTCCGAACATCGATGAGCTCCAGCATTATTCGCCACCCTCCAGGTCCGCCGTGCCCGCTGCCGCGGTGCCCAGGTAGACCTCCTGCACCTTCGGGTTGGCCTGCACCTCGGCCACCGACCCTTCGGCGATCACCTGGCCGCGGGCCAGCACGGTCACCGAGGTGGCGAAGGCCCGCATGAAGTCCATGTCATGTTCGACGACCACGACGGTGCGCGATGATCCGATGCGGCGCAACAGGTTTCCGGTCTCCTCACGTTCCTCGCCGCTCATGCCCGCGACGGGCTCGTCGAGCAGTAGCACGTCGGCGTTCTGCACCAGCAGCATGCCGATCTCCAGCCACTGCTTCTGCCCGTGGGCCAGCACCCCGGCCGGCTGGTCGGCCAGATCGGTCAGGCCGATGGTCTCCAGGGCCTCCTCGATGGCCGGCAGCACACCGTTGCGCCGGCGCAGCAGTGTCCACCAGGAACGGCCTGCGCCGGCGGCGATGTCGAGGTTCTGCAGCACGGTGAGCTGTTCGAAAACGCTGGCGGTCTGGAAGGTTCGGCCCACACCGAGTCGGGCGATCTGATGGACCTTCTTGCCCAGCAGTTCGGCGCCGGACTTGTTCACCGAGCCGCTGGCCGGCACCAGGCCGGTGATGGCGTCGATCACGGTGGTCTTGCCCGCGCCGTTGGGTCCGATCAGGAACCGCAGATCACCCTGGAACAGGGTGAGGTCCACACCGTTGACGGCCTTGAAGCCGTCGAAATCGACGGTGAGATCGCGGACTTCGAGGTATTCGCTGCCCATGCCGGCGTTGCCGCCGGCGATCGGTTCGGCCACCGTCATGACGCGGCCCCCACCTTCTCGGTTTCGTCGAGCGGATCCGGGTCGGGGCTGGGCGGTTCGGCGGCGCGCTTGCGTCGCTTGAGCAGTGCGCCGAGGCCGGCCAGGCCGGCCGGGAAGAACCCGACGACGACGATGAACAGCAGGCCCTGCGCGTAGGTCCAGCCCGACGGAAAGCGTTCGGAGAACGCGGTTTGCGCCCACGCCACACCGATGGCGCCGAGGATCGGGCCCAGCAGCGTGGTGCGCCCGCCGATCGCCACCCCGATCAGGAAGGCGATCGAGGGCACCACACCCACCTGCGCCGGGGTGATGAACCCGATGATCGGGGCGAACAGGGCGCCGGCGATGCTGGCGAACAGCGCGGCCAGCGTGTAGGCCACCACCTTGATGTTGGCGGGGTCATACCCGAGGAAGCGGACCCGTTCCTCGCCGTCGCGCACCGCCACCAGTAGTTCGCCGTAGCGGCTGTGCATCAGCTGACGCACCACCGCCACGACCACCAGTAGGGTGCCGGCGGCGATGAAGTACAGCATTTGCCGGTTCACCGGGTCGGACAGCTTGAACCCGAAGAACGTGCGAAAGCCGTTGAGCCCGTTGCTGCCACCGAGAGTGGCCTGCCCGACCAGCAGGATGGCCAGGGCGGCGGCCAGTGCCTGGGACAGGATCGCGAAGTAGGCGCCCTTGACCCGGCGCTTGAACACGCCCAGGCCGAGCAGGGCGGCAATCGCGGTGGGGATCACCACGATCGCGAACAACGTGAACGCCGCTGAGGAGAACGGCTCCCAATAGGCCGGCAACACAGGGATTCCCGCGATCTGCATGAAGTCGGGGACCGCCTGCTTGCGGATCTCGGCGTCGGCGATCTTGAGGTGCATGCCCATCATGTAGGCACCGAGGCCGAAGAACACGCCCTGGCCCAGGGTGAGCATTCCGCCACGGCCCCAGGCCAATCCGATGCCGGCGGCCACGATCGCGAAGCACAGGTACTGGCCGAGCAGGCCCAGCCGGAAGCTGCTGAGCACCGCGGGCGCCAGGCCGAACAGGACCGCGGCGGCGACCGCGAATCCGGCCCAGGTCTGCCAGCGGCCGATGACGGTCCTCATACGAGACTCCTGGTCCGGACCGTGAACAGGCCCTGCGGGCGAACCTGCAGGAAGATCACGATGATCACGAAGACGATGACTTTGGCCAGTGACGCGGTGGTGCTGTACTCGATGAACGAGTTCAGCAGGCCGAGCGCGAACGCCGCGATCACGGTGCCCTTGATCTGACCGAGCCCGCCGACCACGACCACCAGGAACGCGTCGATCAGATAGCTCTGTCCGATCGTCGAACTGGTGGATCCGATCAGCGTCAGCGCCACACCGGCCACGCTGGCCAGACCCGAGCCGATGAAGAATGTGGTGATATCGGTCTTGCGGCTGGAAATGCCGCTGGTTTCGGCCAAGTCGCGGTTCTGTACCACCGCCCGGATGCGCCGGCCCAGCGGGCTGGTTTTGAGCAGCACGGTCAGCGCGGCGACCGCGGCCACGGCCAGCAACAGAATGAAGATACGGGTTTTGGGCACCACGGCGCCCAGGATCTCCACCCCACCCGAGAGCCACGACGGGGCCGTGACGTTGACCGCCGGTGCGCCGAAGATGCTGCGGGCGGCCTGCTGCAGGATGAGCCCGACACCGAAGGTCACCAGCAGGGTGTCCAGCGGGCGGTCATACATCCGCTGGATCAGCGTGACCTCCAGCAGCACACCGAGGAGTCCGCCGACCACGAAGCCGACTAGGAGGGAAACCAGCAGGGAGGCACCGGCATTGGCGATCACCTTCTGCACCACGTAGGCGGTGTAGCAGCCGACCATGATGAATTCGCCGTGCGCCATGTTGATGACGCCCATCTGACCGAAGGTCAGTGAGAGTCCCAGTGCGGCCAGCAACAGGATTGAGCCGAGGCTCAATCCCGTCGCCAGCTGCCCGACAAGGACATCCATACTGAGTCTTTTCCCGTCGCTTCGCTCGCCCCGGTGTTAATTCCCCGTCGCTTCGCTCGCCCCTTCTAGCCCGACAGGCCCTTGGCCCACGGGTAGGACTTCAGGTAGGGATCCGGGGTGATCGGCCCGGGGGAGGACCAGATCGTGTAGATCAAGCCGTCGGGACGGATCTCACCGATGCGCGCGGTCTTGGTGATGTGGTGGTTTTCGCCGTCGATGGTGACCAGGCCCTCCGGGGCGTCGAAGGTCACGCCGCCTGCGTTGTCCTGAATTGCCTTGACGTCGAACGACTTCGCCTTCTCGACGGTGTTCTTCCACAGGTACACCGAGACGTAGGCGGCTTCCATCGGATCCGAGGTGACCCGGTTGGCGCCGTACTTGGCCTTGAACGCCTCGACGAACGCCTTGTTCACCGGCGTGTCGATGGTCTGGTAGTAGTTCCAGGCGGTCAGCTGGCCCTCGATGTTCTGCGCACCGATGCCCTGGACCTCTTCCTCGGCGATCGACACCGAGACCACCGGCATCTTCTGCGCGGTCAGGCCGGCGTTGGTGTACTCCTTGAAGAACGCCACGTTGGAGTCGCCGTTGAGGGTGTTGAACACCGCGCCGGCATTGGACGCCCGGACCTTGTTGACGATCGTGGAGAAGTCGGTGGAGCCCAGCGGGGTGTAGTCCTCACCCTTGATCTCGATACCGTTGGCCGCCGAGTAGGCCTTGATGATGCGGTTGGCAGTCTGCGGGAAGACGTAGTCACTGCCCACCAGGTAGAGGGACTTGACGCCCTTCTCCTTCAGGTAGTCCAGCGCCGGGACGATCTGCTGGTTGGTGGTGGCGCCGGTGTAGAAGATGTTCTTGCTCGACTCCAGGCCCTCGTACTGGACCGGGTAGTACAGCAACGAGTTGTTGCTCTCGAAGACCGGCAGCATGGCCTTGCGGCTCGAGGACGTCCAGCCGCCGAACACCGCGGCCACACAGTCGTCCTTGATCAGCTTCTCGGCCTTCTGGGCGAAAACGGCCGGGTCAGAGGCACCGTCTTCACCGACGATCTGGATCTGCTTGCCCAGCACACCGCCCTTGGCGTTGATCTCGTCGACGGCCAGCTTGATCGAGTCCCGCACCGTGACCTCGGAGATGGCCATCGTTCCCGACAGCGAGTTCAGCGAGCCCACCTTGATGCTGGATCCGGAGGTGTCCACGCACGATTCCGACTTTGCTGAATCGGTCTCACTGGCCTTGCTGCCGCAGCCGGCCAGCACCAGGCTCGTCGCGAAAAGGACGCTTCCCGCGGCCAGAGCCGATCGGTTCAATGCGGATCGTCGAAGGTGCATGGATGCCCTTTCCTGTTGTAGGTGAAAATCATTGAGTCCCGACGGCGGTCAAGCAGACGGGACTCACGGCGATATAGACACCGGACGTTAGAGCGAAGAAGTTTCTGTGAAATGTCTGTATGTGACGAACGTATTAACGTGCTATCTACTTCGCTGGGCCGATCCGGCCGCCGCACGGCGTAACGGTCTGGGTACGGTGGCCGATATGGCCGATATGCGAACAGTGACAGCAAGGGTTGGGGCGGCGCTGGTGTTGGCGGCCGCCGGTGTTGCCGGCACTCACGCCATCGCCGCGGCTGAGCCGCCCGCCGGGCATCAGGTGACCTACACACTGGCCACCGGTGGCACCTACGAGTTCACCGTGACCTACCTGACCGCCCAGCCGCCGAGCAAGGCTGCCTACAACGCCGACTCGTACTCCTTCATGAAGCGCGAGACCATCACCGTCGCGCCGGACGCGCCGTGGGTCTTCACCACCACGCTCGACGACCCGCAGTGGGCTTTCCTGCAGGTCAGCAGCACCACCCGGGGTGGGCAGGCTGCGCCGAACGCACACTGCGAGATCAACGTCGACGGCGCGGTCGCCATCGCCCAGGACGCGCCCTACAGCCCGCAGTGCTTCGGCTCGCAGTGGTGACGCGCTAGCCCGCGAAGACGTACACCCACGCCGTGCGCCCTGAGCGCAGCGGCACTTCCACCCGCACGTAGTCGTCGACCTCGTAGTCGTCGGCAGCGGCCAGTTCGGCCTCGGTGATCGCGAAGACGGTGCCCTCAACCGCGGCGTCGGCGTCGGCCGGTTTGAGGATCGGGTGGCGGTCACTGCCGCTGGTTTCGATGACGTGCGGGTCGGTGATCGTCACATAGTCCAGTTCGTAGCCGGCGATGGCGTCGAGTTCGCCGTCGAGTGCGCGTCCGAAGGTGGCCAGCTGAACCTCGCGCTGGCGCAGGGTGCCGTAGGAGAAGAGCAGCTCACTGGTGGCCATGACGGCCATCATCGCCCAGCGCGCACCGTGCGGACGAATTGCGCGACGGCCGCACCGATCTCGTCGGGGCTGTCCTCCTGGATGAAGTGGATGCCGGGGACTGAGACCTCGGTGAGGTTGGGCCAGGTGCGCACATAGTCGCGGACCTTGCCGCGCATCAGCGCGCCCGGTTCGGCGTTGACGAAAAGTTTGGGCACGTCACTGGTTTCGAGCCAGGCGGCGTAGTCGGCGACCACGCGGGCGACCTCGGCGGGCTCGCCGTCGACCGGGATGTTGCGCGGCCAGGACAGTGTGGGCCGACGGTCCTCACCGGGGGTGGCGAAGGGCCGCCGGTAATGGTCCATCTCCTCGTCGGACAGTGTGCGCAGGATCGAGGCGGGCAGCACCCCCTCGACGAACATGTTGTCGGTCAGGACCATCTGCTCGCCCTCGGGGGAGCGGAAGCCCTGGAACACCGGGCGCACCCGGTTGGGGAAGTCCGACCAGCTAATCGGTGTGGCGATACCTTCCATGAACGCGATGCCCGCCACCCGGTCGCGGTGCTGGTTGGCCCAGTCGAAACCGAGTGCGGTGCCCCAGTCGTGCAGCACCAGAATGACATTGTCACCCAGGTCCAGGGCATCCCAGAGCGCGAAGAGGTGCTCGCGCTGCTGCTGGTAGTGGTAGCTGTCGGGACCGGAGTCGGGCAGCTTGTCGGAATTGCCCATTCCGATCAGATCGCACGCGACGAGCCGGCCGACGCCCTCGAGGTGCGGCATGACATTGCGCCACAGATACGACGAGGTGGGGTTGCCGTGCTGGAAGACGATCGCATCACCGGCGCCCTCGTCGATGTAGGCCATCCTGCGCCCGAGAACCTCGGCGTACTGGGTGTGGCCGTAGGGCTTGGCGTTGGTCATCGGTCTCCTTCGTGTCGGGAGTGGTCGGCGTAGGTCGCGGCGGTCTGACGGGCGATCCGAAGGACGCGTGCGGAGAACTCGTCGTCGGGGACCGCGCGGGCCAGGGCGATCCCGCCGAAGCAGATGATGGCCAGCGCGATGGCGTCGTCCATGCGCTCCGGCGTTTCGTCGCCGTCGCAGACGGCGGCCAGTGATTTCTCCAGTTCCCGCTGATAGGTCTCGCGAAAGCTGTTCGGGGCGCGGGCGGCATCCGAGCTCAGCGCGGCGAAGCCGCAGGCGGTGCCCAGGTCGTCGCGGTGGGCGGGGGTGAGGTAGCGCCGGGCGAGGCGTGTGAGCCGCTCGTTCCAGGGTTCCTTCGGTCCCGGTTTGATCCAGTGCGAGCGCCCGGTGGTGATGGCGTGGGCGAACGCGGCGTCGGCGAGTTCGCGCTTGTTGTCGAAGTGCGAGTAGAAGGCTCCGTGGGTAAGCCCGGCGTCCTGCATGACCGGGACGATCGCGGTGCCCTCCAGGCCCTCCTCGCGCAGTCGGCGGGCGGCCGCGTCGAGGATCCGGTCCAGTGATTGCTGCTTGCCGAGCTGCCGGCGAGACGGTGCTTTTCGCATGATGTTCATCATGCTAATCACATGATGGGCATCATGCCAATACCCTGTGGTGGCATGCTGAAGTGGTGGGGATGATCTTCCGGTTGGCCGAGCTGCTGCTCATCCTGGTGCCGTTGGCGGGCGCGATCTATGCCGCGGTCAAGGGTGTCAGCGCGATCAACCGGCGCCAGGGCCAGTCGCCGCCGGAGGTGGAGGCGCCGACTGTGGTGCGCTCCGAGCCGAAAAGCCAAGCCGCGCAATGGCGCACCATCACCCGGGTGCTCGACCAGCACAGCCGTACCGATTCGCGGTGGCTGGACTACGAACTCGATGCCGCCAAACTGCTGGACTTCCCGGTGATGACCGATATGCGTGAGCCGCTGACGGTGGCGTTTCACCGGGCCAAGCTGCGGGCGGATCTGCTGCGGCCGGCCAAGGCCGAGGACCTGCTGGACGATCCCGAGGCCGCGCGCGAGTACCTCGATGCTGTCGAGGCCTATGCGACGGCGTTCCAGGCCGCCGAAGCCGAGGCGGTGCGCCGGCGGCGCAGCGATTTCAGCCGCGAGGACCAGCAGCGCCTGACCCGTGCGCAGAGCCTGCTGCGGGTGGCCGCCGACCGGGGGGCCACGCCGCAGGAACGCGAGCGCGCCTACGACCTGGCCCGCGGTGAACTCGACGGGCTGGTGGTGCTGCCGGACCGAACGCGCGGGGCGTTGGAGCGGGGGATCGCGGGGGAGTTGGACGACTGAGTGGGCAGCGCCCCAGGGAGCGTTCACCATTCTGTTGAGCGCGCCGCATAATTTCCCGATGGCCGGCTATTCGCACCGTTCCCTTCGCGACAAACTCGGTATCAAACCCGGCATGCAGGTGTACGTCTCCAACATGCCGCCGGACGTGTGGGCGGAACTCGGCGATGTGCAGAACGACACGACAGTGACGACCGACGAACGGTGTGCGAACTATCTGCACTATTTCATTTCGACGAGCTCTGAACTCGTTGACATTGCCGAGCGAGTCCAGCAGCTGGAGCAACCACAGCAGATGTTCTGGATCTCATGGCCCAAGAAAGCGTCCAAGATTCCCACTGATGTCACCGAACAGACGCTGCGCGACGTATTGCTTCCGACCGGACTTGTCGACGTCAAGGTGTGCGCCGTATCAGAGGTGTATTCCGGCCTCAAGTTTGTCTGGCGCAAGAAGTAACCGGGCTATTCACCCGGTGGCGGGTGCCCCGCGTTGACCCCTCGAGGGACGTGGATAGATCGTTGGAATTGTGCCGGCCGCTTGCGGGCCGAGCGCAAACATCGTTGCGGTACTGGATCATTCCCTCGATACCCTCGGCGATGGCCACGATGAATGCCCTGTACGCCTTCACGCAAGCCGCGCGGCGTTAGTCGACGGGTAGCGCCCTACATTGCGCCATGCGAGGCCCAGGCGCACTCGAGGAATCGCCGACGGTCGCGGCTAGCACCGGCAAATAAGCGCTCGTAGCGCCGAAACATCGGTATCGTCAATTTGCGGCGACAAGTTCCATCGCGTTAGCTCGTGGCGAGGGGGCACGTGGACAAGTTGGTTCCGGCGCTGGCGACCGTGATGGATCCAGCGTCGTTGATGGGCCGAATAGCCCAGCAGGCGTGTGCCCTCATGCCGAAAGCCGATGGAGCAGCCGTCGCATTACTTCGTGCCTCCGATGACGCGTATGTCACCGTCTCCGCCTACGGGGTGGTGGCGGCGGCGACGACAGGTTTCGCCGTGCCCAGCGACAACAGCCTGCAAGGCCTGGCGGCCAGCGAGCGAAAGCCCCAGCTGGTGGATGACGCCAGGGTCGACTCGCGGTTGTCGCCGCGCGTACGCGCCATGAACCAGCAGTGGGGAACCCGGTCATGGGCGGTGATTCCCCTGGTGCATGGCGATCAGCCCTTCGGATCGCTGCTCCTGGTCGCCCGGGCACCACATGCCTTCGACGAATCAGACGTCGATCTCATGCTTGAGATCAGCGAGTTCGTTTCTGCCGTGACGTACGCGATGGCGGACGTTGATGAGACCGGAAAGCGCACCCTCACAGCGAGATTCGTTGCTTCGATTCTGTTGCCGGAAGTGGTGGAGGCCCAAGGGCTGCAGGACCAGCTCGATGCCCTGCTCATGCAGCCTGACGCTCTCAGTGCGGTCTTCCAGCCCATCGTCCATCTGCCCAGTAGCGCAACGGTCGCCTACGAAGGCCTGACGCGGTTTCCCGCTTCGCCGGACCTGACACCCATGCAGTGGTTTGGTGCTGCCCGCCGGGTTGGCCGCGGTATCGACCTCGAACACGCCGCGCTACACACTGTCCTGACCGCCGCCCCCCGGATTCCCGGCGATTGGCCCGTCACCGTCAACCTGAGCCCGGGAGCCGCGTGCGAGCCGGCGATTCAGGACATGCTGCTATCGCAGGACCGGCCTCTGGTCGTCGAACTCACCGAGCATGAACCGTTCCCCGACGACCTTGCCGAGAGTCTCACCCGGATACGCGATCGCGGCATCCGGATCGCCGTCGACGATGCCGGTGCCGGCTACGCCAGCTTCACCCAGATACTGCGGCTGCACCCCGACGTCATCAAGATCGACGGTGAGTTGATCACCGACATCGATACCGATCCCGCCAAACGGGCGTTGTCCACCGCCCTCAACGCACTGGCGTCGGAGTTGAACGCCATCACCGTGGCCGAGGTTGTCGAGACAGCAAATCAGGTGCAGACGCTGATCGGTCTGGGCGTTGAATACGGTCAGGGCTTCTATCTCGGCCGACCACAGCCGGCGGGTCCATGGATGTCCGACAACCGGGGTTGACAGATCATCGAACACGCGTTCGAATGGTGGGGTGCGGTGGTCGGACCAGGGGATCAGGGTCGACGACGGAGCGCTGCCCGGACTGCAGCGCATCGGGTTCGTCCGGACCGTGCGCACCCCGCAGTTCAACGGGGTGACCTTCCACGAGGTGCTGTGCAAGTCGGCGCTGAACAAGATCCCGTCGGCGGCCATGCTGCCGTTCCAGTACACCGTCAACGGCTACCGCGGGTGTGCACACGCCTGCCGGTACTGCTTCGCCCGCCCCACCCACGAGTATCTGGAGTTCGACCCGGGCGGGGACTTCGACAGCCAGATCGTGGTCAAGACCAACATCGTCGAGGTGCTGCGGCGCGAACTGGCCCGGCCGTCGTGGCGTCGGGAGACCGTCGCGCTGGGCACCAATACCGATCCCTATCAACGGGCCGAGGGACGTTACCAACTGATGCCCGGCATCCTCACCGCGCTCGCCGATTCCGGGACGCCGATGTCGATTCTGACCAAAGGCACCCTGCTACACCGTGATCTTCCGCTGATCGCTGAGGTGGCACAACGGGTTCCGCTGTCGGTGGCGATCTCACTGGCAGTGGCCGACCCTGAGCTGCACCACGATGTCGAGCCCGGCACGCCGTCACCGACTGCGCGCCTCGGCCTGATCTCGGCAGTCCGCGACGCCGGACTGGACTGCCACGTGATGGTTGCACCGGTACTGCCGCATCTCACCGACTCCGAGGAGCATCTCGACAGCCTGCTGGGCCAGATCGCCGCCGCCGGTGCCACCGGTGTCACGGTGTTCGGTTTGCACCTGCGAAGCTCGACCCGCGGGTGGTTCATGAGCTGGCTGGCCCGCTCCCATCCCGAGCTGGTGCCGACCTACCGAAACCTGTACCGGCGCAGCGCCTACCTGCCCGCCGACTACCGGGAGATGCTGCGTCAGCGGGCGGCGCCCCTGGTGGCCAAGTACCGGCTCACCGGAGACCACCGGCCGTTCCGGTCGGCCGCCCCCGTGCCGCAGCCTGTGCCAGTCGAGCCGCAACTGAGCCTGTTCTAGCTGCGGCGAGTGTGGGGGATATGCACGGGAAACGGCGAAAAGGTGTGCACAGCACCCACAGTGGCGCCCGAAGCTAGCTGCGGCCGCGCTTGACCTGATTGAACGGCACACCCTTGTCGGCGGCGAGCTCGCGCGGAAAGCCCAGCACCCGTTCACCGATCACGTTGCGGGCCACCTCGGTGGTGCCGCCGCCGAGGGACGCCGTCTGCCGGGACAGGTAGCGGTTGCCGATCTCGAACAGATCATCCCCGGTGTCGATCACCCCGGAGCTGGCGGTGATCGCCAGCGTGGTGTCGAGTTCGAGGTTGAGGGTCTCGGCGTGGGAGATCCGGATGATCGAGCCCGCCGCCGGCGGCAGCGATCCATCGTTGACGCCGTGATAGACGTGGTCGATCAACTGCTCTTGCACGGCGCGGTGCACCAGCGCGCGGCCGGCCAGCTCCTGCAGGTGCGTGTTGTCGGCCTGGCCGGTCTGCTCGAGCAGTGCGCCATAGTCGACCGGCTTGTCGGTCTTGCCTTCGGCGCCGATGCCGCTGGAGAACTCCGAGCCGCCGCCGACGGCCCGCCGCTCGTGGTAGAGCTGGCGGGAGGCCACCGCCCAGCCGTCGTTGACCGCACCGACCACGGCATCGTCGCCGAGTTCCAGACCGTCGAAGAACTCCTCGCAGAATTCGATCGAACCGTTGACCTGCTTGATGCGGCGCAACGTGATACCCGGTGAATTGATCGGCACCAGGAACATCGTCAGACCCTCGTGCTTGGGCACGTCCCAGTTGGTGCGGGCCAGCATCAGCCCGTAGTCCGCCGCGAAAGCGCTGGTGCTCCAGGTCTTTGCGCCGTTGACGATCCACTTGTCGCCACGGCGGTCAGCGCGGGTGATCACTCCGGCCAGATCCGAGCCGCCGTTGGGCTCGGAGAGCAGTTGCACCAGAACCTCGTCGCCGCGCAGCGCCCCACCGATGTGCTGGCGCTTCTGCTCTTCGCTGCCCATGTCCAGGATGGTGGCCGCGCAGATGGTGAACGTCGGGGTGTTGAGGATGATCGGCATCTCGTAGGTGCGCGACTCGAGGTCGAAGGCCCGCTGATACTCGATGGGCAGGCCCAGCCCGCCGTACTCCCGCGGGAAGCAGATGCCGGCGAAACCGCCCTCCCACAGCTTCTTCTGGAGTTCCCGGGCGCGCAGCCAGGGGCCCTCCTCGCCGCGGTCGGCCTCCGGCGGATTGTTGGGGTCGATCGAGGGCATGTTCTCCGACAGCCATTTGCGCGCGCGGGCGGCGAACTCGACGACCGATTCGGTCTGGGTGGCGGTGGTCGTGGTCATCAGGCGGACTCCAGCTCTTTGGTCATCCGGTACACGAGGAGGTTGTGTTCTTCGGGGGTGCCGTACAGCGAGCGGTACAGGGTCACCCGTCGCAGATACAGATGCAGGTCGTGCTCCCAGGTGACACCGATGCCGCCGTGCATCTGCACACAGCGCTGCACCATGTCCGGGGCATGTTCGGCCACATAGGATTTGGCCACACTGACCGCGAAGTCGGCGTCGGGCTCCCGCTCACCCACCTTTGCGACAGCGGTCTTGGTGGTGGCCCGGCAGGCTTCCAGCCAGATCTTGAGGTCGGCGTAGATGTGTTTGAGCGCCTGATACGACACCAGGGGCCGGCCGAATGAATGGCGGTCGAAACCCCACTGCACGGTCATATCGAAGACGGTCTGCAGAATGCCGACGGTCTCGGCGCACTGCAGGATCAAGGCGATCTGTGTCTGGCGGGCCACCATTGCCGCAGTCTGCTCGGCGGTGCCGACCGCCGCCGACTCGTCGACCTCGACCCCGTCGAAGGTGACCCGGGCGTAGGACTTGACCAGGTCCACCGAGCGCTGCGGCTCGACGGTGACACCCGGGGAGTCGGTGCGCACCAGGAGTTGCCGGGCGGCGCCGTCGACGTCGGCCACCACCAGCAGGATGTCGCTGTCGGCACCGGCCTCCACCCGGTCCTTGACGCCGTCGATCCGGAAACCGCTTCCTGACGCTGTCGCAGTCACTGTAGGCTGCAACGGATTCCAGGGTGATCCGGGCTCGTAGACGGCCCACGAGGCCACCGATTCGCCGGACACCAGTGCCTCGATGGTCTCGGTGTGCCGGTCGGCGTCCTCGGCGTCGGCGAGGCCGGCCAGCACGATGCTCACCGGATGCAGCGGTCCGGGGGCCACCGTCTTGCCGGTGTGCTCGGCCACCAGGGCCAGGTCGGCCACGCCGTCACCGGACACGCTGCCGCCGCCGAGTTCCTCGGGGACCAGCAGGCTGGCCCAGCCGAGTTCGGCGGCCCGCTGCCACCAGTCGCGTTCGAAGGACAGCCCGTCGTGGTGCAGTTCGCGGATCCGGCTCAGGGGAACTTCCTTGTCCAGGAACGACTGAGTGGTGGAGGCGAACAGCTGGATCTCGGGGGAAGCGGTCATGACGCCGTTCTCGCTTTCATGGAAAGAACGTGCGCGCCGGTGACCCGGCGCGCACGTCCACTCTGACGATCGGATTCGCTCAAGCGATGACGAGCGCGGGTACGTCGGGCTTATGGACCGAGACGTTGGGCACTCCGAAGAGGTCAACCAGGTTGCCGCCCATCACCTTTCGCTGTTCCTCTTCGTTGAGGCCCTGCGCGACGAGGTCGTCGACCAGGTTGATCGGGTTGGCCAGGCCTTCGGGGTGCGGCCAGTCCGATCCGAAGATGATGCGGTCGATGCCGATCAGGTCGGCCATCTGCTTGAAGTTGTCCTCCCAGAACGGGGCCACATACACGCCCCGCTTGAACGCCGTCACCGGATCCTCCGGGAACTCCTGGGGGAGCTTGGCGAACACATCCTCGAACTGGTGCAACAGGTAGGGCAGCCAGGAGGCGCCGTTCTCGATCGACAGGATGCGCAGCCCCGGATTGCGGGTGAACGCGCCGTGGCAGACCAGCGCGGCCATGGTGTCCTCGATGGGCCGCTTACCCATCGCCACCATCCGGAACGCCGTCGGCTTGAACGGCAGGAACTCCTCAGCGGGCTCCCAGTCGTTGAGGTACTGCGCATACCCGCTGTCTGAGGCGTGCATGCAGACCGGAATGCCGGCCTTGACGCAGGCATCCCAGAACGGGTCGAACTCGGGCAGGCCCATCGACCGGGTGCCCCGGAAACCCGCCACCGGTGCCGGCCGCACCAGGATGGTCTTGGCGCCGCGCTCCAGGCACCACTCGAGTTCCTCCAGCGCGCGGTCGACGATGCTGAGGTTGATCACCGGCGTCGAGAAGATCCGGCCCTCGTAGTCGAAACGCCATGTCTCATACATCCATTGGTTGAGCGCATGGACGATGTCCAGGATCAGCTCGGGGTCGTCCTTGAGGCGCTCTTCGACCAGGCTGGCCAGCGTCGGGAACATGATCGTGTAGTCCAGCGCGAGGCCGTCCATCACCTCGATACGCGCCTCGGGATTGCGGAACGCGGGGATGGCCTTCATGGGCTTACCCATCACCTCGCGGTAGCTCTTGCCGCCGCTGCCGTGCTTGAAGTACTCCTCTTGCGCACCGGGGCGCGCGACGACCTCGAAGGTCGGGTTGGGGATGTAGTCGCTGATGTGTCCGCGCACCACGATCTTGGTGCGGCCGCGGACGTCGAGGTAGTCGATGACGCCCTTGCGCTTCTCGGGCAGGAACTGGGTCAGCGCTTCCTGCGGCTCGTAGAAGTGGTTGTCGGCATCGAACACCGGGTAGGGCAGCTCGCGCGAGGGCATCTCCGCCTCCTGGAAGTGTGCTTGGTCGGTAGCGGTAATGACGTTACCACGGGATGAGCAGGCTAAACACCACCGGATTTGTGACGTCGTGGGGAGTGCGTCTACCTGGGCGAACGGCTAGGCGCCGGGCGGCGGAAGCAGGCCGCGGACGCAGAAGTCGTAGATGTGCTCGCCGGTGATCGGCACGCCGTTGAGCTCGACGCCGAGACTGCGCAATCGCATCGCGCCCAGGACCGCCTGCATGATCAGCGCGGCCGTGGTCTGGACTTCGAGGTCGGCCCGGAACACGCCCTCGCCGATCCCGCGCTGCAGGATCTCGCCGATCAATTCGTGCAGTGGGGAGAGCACGCGGGCGTATTCCTGCGGCAGGCTCTCGGCGAGGTGGTCGTTGTAGTAGGTCAGGCCGCGGTTGATGCTGTCCTGCTTGGTGGTTTCGGCCGGCGTGCAGATCCGCTCGATGAGCACGTGCATCGCCTCGGCGGCGGGCAGCGACTCGGTCTCGGTGCGCCAGGTCTTCGTCGACTCGGTCATG
The DNA here is from genome assembly GCF_001494595.1 of Mycobacterium sp. M26. GTDB lineage: Bacteria > Actinomycetota > Actinomycetes > Mycobacteriales > Mycobacteriaceae > Mycobacterium. Next base: position 2,720,877 of record NZ_LN929908.1, on the reverse strand, counting down.
ATCGTGTCGATCAACGCCAGCAGAAGCTCATCCTTGGTGGAAAAGTGCTGGTAGAACGAGCGCAGCGAGGTCTTGGAACGTTCGACGACCTCCAGGACGGTGAAGTCGGTGCGGCCGGTCTCGGCCAGGATCGACAGCGCGGAGCGCATGAAGCGACCGACCCGGGACTCCGGGTCGGCGCGCACGGGTGACTCGTCGGCGGCCTTGGCCATGGACACACCTTATCGTCCTACCATCCGGTGGAGAATGACGTTACCGTTCTGGTAGAACAGCACTGAGCACATCCGCCGATCCGCATTAACCAGGAGGAGCCATGACCGACCAGTGCACGCCGTGGACGCTGGATCTGCTGCTGGACCTCTTCGACGTCGAGTCCGACGGACCGGACCGGTTCGTCGGCAGGTCTGGCCTCGCCGCCTCCGACGAACGCCAGGTCGTGGAGGGAACCCAGGTGCTCGCCCAGGCCATCGTGGCGGCGGCTAAACGCTTCCCGGACAAGTCGGTTCGCTCGGTGCACTCGGTGTTCACCCGCGCGGTGCTGGTCGGGCCGCCGGTGATCCTCGACGTCGACGTGGTCTCCGAGGGGCGCAGCACCGCCACCGCGATCATCAACGCCTCGCAGAACGACAAGCGGTGCATGACGTTCACCGTGTTCTGCGACGTGCCCAGCCCGGACGTGATCCGCCACCACCTGCCCCGTCCCCAAGTGCCCGGCCCGGGAGAGGCCAATGTCTGCGAAATGCCCATGGCGGGAAGGGAAATCAAGCTCGTCGATGTCGTCGACATCAACAGCCCCGACGAACTCGGTCCGCCCGAGGTGTACGCCTGGCTGCACTACGACCCGGTCCCGACCCGCGATGATCTGGCCAAGGCCCTGATCGCCTACTTCACCGGTCATTTGGGAATCTCGACGAGCATGCGCCCGCACGAGGGAATCGGCACCGCGCTGTCGCACATCACCGTCTCGACCGCGCCGATGACCGTGACGGTGAGCTTCCACGAGCCGGTCAGCTGGACCGGCTGGCTGCTCTACACCCACGAGAGCACCCAGGCCGGCGCCGGGATGACCTACATCCGCGGTGCGGTGCACACCGAAGAAGGCGAACTGCTTGCCTCATTCACCCAAGACGGCCTGATCCGGCCGATGCGGGCGGTGGACACCGCGGTGGCGGTGGAGGCCAGGATCTAATTCAGATCGCGCGCCTTGAAGGTGTCGCACTGGTTCGGGTCACCGGTCTGGTAGCCGACGGTGAACCACTTCTGGCGCTCGGCCGAGGAGCCGTGCGTCCACTGCTCGGGGTTCACCCGGCCGGTGGCCTGCTTCTGGATCCGGTCGTCGCCGACGGATGCCGCGGCCGACAGCGCGTCGGCAATGTCCTTGTCGCTCAACGGTTCCAGGTAGGTCACGTCAGTGCCCGGCTGCTTGGTGATCGCGGCGTAGTGCGCCCACACGCCGGCGTAGCAGTCGGCCTGCAGCTCGGTGCGCACGCCGTTACCGGTGGCACCCTGAGCGCCCTGCTGAGCCCGGCCCAGCACCCCGAGCAGGTTCTGCACGTGATGGCCGTACTCGTGGGCGACCACGTACTCCTGGGCCAAAGGTCCACCGCTGGAACCGAATTGCGTCTTGAGAACGTCGAAGAAGTCGGTGTCGAAGTACGCCGTGCGGTCGACGGGGCAGTAGAACGGGCCTACATCACTGGTGGCCGGACCGCAGCCGGTCTGCACCGACCCCTTGAACAGCTTCATCTTCGGCCGGCTGTAGCCGCGCAACAGCTGCTCCCACACCCCGTCCACCGAGTTGCCGGTCGCCACCACGCGGCACTCGACGTACTTGTTGGCATCGGCACCGGTCTTGCACTTGCTCAGGTCGTAGGACTCGGACTGCTCGGCGCCTGGCGGAAGGGCCGGTTGCTGGCTGATGACGCGGCCCGGGTCGACCCCGAGGAACAGGGCGAGCAACACGATCACCAGGCCGCCGACACCGCCGCCGATGGCGATACCGCGACCGCCACCACCGCCGCCACCGGTCGAGGTGGTGCTCGTGTCGATCTGCATACCTTCGTTGAAGGTCATCGCCGCTCCTTGAGATGGACCGTTCAGGCTGGCAACCAGTCGCGTTCAGCTTGCCACACTACGATTCGCTGGTGGCTGTCGTCGCAGATCCGTCGACCGTGGCGCACACGTCTTCCGGCGCCCTGCGCGGCACCACCGAGGGCGAGGTCCACGTGTGGCGTGGGGTCCCCTACGCCGAGCAACCCGTCGGCGAACGCCGGTTCCGGGCTCCCGAACCCTTGGCACCCTGGTCGGGACTGCGGCAGGCCGTCGAGCACGGCCCGGTCCCACCCCAGGGCCGCTCGTTCGTCGGCGGCGGCCGTGATGATCCGAAGATCCGCGACGAGGCCTGCCTGACCGTCACGGTGTGGTCGCCGCGGCGTGAGCCCGGAACGCTGCTGCCGGTGATGGTGTGGATTCCCGGCGGGGCGTTCGTCTACGGCGCCGGGCAGCTCCAGCTCTACAACGGGTCCCGGCTGGCCGCCAACGGCAATGTGGTCGTGGTCAACGTGACCTACCGGCTCGGGGTGTTCGGCGGCTTCGAACTCGGCGATCTCGGTGAAGGTTTCGTCGACAACCTGTGTCTGCGCGATCAGCTCGCCGCTCTGCAGTGGGTGCGTGACAACATCGCCGCCTTCGGTGGAGATCCGCGGTGCGTCACCATCTTCGGCGAATCCGCCGGCGCCACCTCGGTGCTGGCGCTGCTGGCCAGCCCGGCCTCGCGCGGCCTGTTCGCCCGGGCGATCGCGCAGAGCCCGGCGCTACCGCTGATCGCCGACCGCGACACCCGCGCCCGCCGCGCGCACGAGTTCCTCGACCTCGTCGGCGCCAGCCCCACCGAACTGGCGGGTCTGCCGCAGCGGGTGCTGCGCCGTGCGGCGGGGGAGATCCAGCGCCGCAGCGCGGAGTCCACGCCGACACTGGCGTACGGTCTCACCTTCGGCAGCGAGTTGTTGCCGCACCACCCGATCGAGGCCGCGCGGCGCGGTGAACTCAACCCGGTGCCGCTCATTGTCGGCACCAACACCCACGAAGCCTCGATGTTCGCCTGGTCCAAACCGCCCATGCTGCCCACCACGGTCGCCGGGATCGACGCCTACTTCGCCCGGGTGGCTCCGGCGGCCCGCGACCGGGTGCTGGCCGCCTACCCGGGCTATCCGCGCCGGCAGGCCCTGATCGCCGTCGGCTCCGATGTCATGTTCGGCGCTCCGACATGGGCGTTCGCCGACGCCTACAGCGCGCATGCGCTCACCCACGTCTACCGCTTCGACCACGCCGCCTGGCATCTGCGGGCCATCGGGTTGGGTGCCACTCACGGCAGCGAGATCGTGCACATCCAGCACAGCTACGGCTCGTTCATCGGGCGCAAACTGCACCCACTGGGACGCCGGGTGTTGCCCTCGGTCGGCCGCCGTATGCAGCGCACCTGGCTGCGGTTCGCCACCGGCGACGGTCTGGAGGACTGGCCGCGCTACGACACCCCGCGGCGGGCAACCCGCATCATCGGCTCGGCCCGCGACGTCAGCGTCGACGACCCCGATGCGATGCGCCGCCAGGCGTGGTCGGGGCTGTACTGATCAGCCGTACCGCTTATCGGTGTAGCGGCGCAGGTTCGACAGGAACCACTTGAACGCCAGGTTCATCGCCGGCCCGCCGAGGATCAGTCCCCACTTGGCCGCGCCGTTGGGCTTCTGGGCCACGGTCCATGTCAGCCGGCTGCCGCCCGGGGTCTTCTCCACCCGGTACTCCTCGGCGAACGCGGCGACCGCCTTGTTCGACGAGGTGTTGAAGCGGAAGGCCAGATAGCTGTAGGGCTCCCAGGCCAGGAATTCCTCGTCGCCGACCAGACCACCGAGCATGTCGACGGTGCGGGTGGTGCCGATGCCGTAGGGCTTGGGGCTGGTCCAGGTCACCTTCGTGATCACCTTGGCCCACTGCGGCCAGGACTCGGCGTCCTCGAGCACCTCGAACACCTGCTCCGGCGTGATGGCCAGGTCGACGCTGTTGGAGTAGCGGTACTTGGCGTTCTTGATGAAGCTCAGATCGACGAGCTCACAGGGATACATCGTGGTCACGGGCGCACCTCCGCGCTGACCATACACTGAGGCGTCGACTGTGTGGTCCGCTCGACCTCATAGACTGATCACCCGGTTTCCCATTCCCTATCCCAGGAGTCAGCCAGTGCTGCGCACTCACGCCGCAGGTTCGTTGCGGGCCACCGACGCCGGACAGAAGGTCACTCTGGCCGGCTGGGTCGCCCGTCGCCGGGACCACGGCGGCGTGATCTTCATCGACCTGCGCGACTCCACCGGCGTGACGCAGGTGGTGTTCCGCGACGCCGGGGTGCTGGACCAGGCCCACCGGCTGCGCGCGGAGTTCTGCGTCGCCGTCGACGGCGTGGTGGAGATCCGTCCCGAAGGTAATGCCAACGCCGAGATCCCCACCGGTGAGATCGAGGTCAACGCGACCTCGCTGACCGTGCTGGGGGAGAGCGCCCCGCTGCCGTTCCAGCTCGACGAGCCGGCCGGCGAGGAAGCCCGGCTGAAGTACCGCTACCTGGACCTGCGCCGCGACGGCGGCCCGGGCGAGGCGATCCGGTTGCGCTCGAAGGCCAACGCCGCCGCCCGTGCCGTGCTGGCCGGTCACGACTTCGTCGAGATCGAGACCCCGACGCTGACCCGGTCCACTCCGGAAGGGGCGCGTGACTTCCTGGTGCCCGCCCGGCTGCAGCCCGGCTCCTTCTACGCCCTGCCGCAGAGCCCGCAGCTGTTCAAGCAGCTGCTGATGGTGGCGGGCATGGAGCGCTACTACCAGATCGCCCGCTGCTACCGCGACGAGGATTTCCGCGCCGATCGCCAGCCCGAGTTCACCCAGCTCGACATGGAGATGAGCTTCGTCGACTCCGACGACATCATCGCGGTGGCCGAGGAGATCCTGGCCGCGCTGTGGGCCCTCATCGGCTACGAACTGCCGCGGCCCATCCCGCGGATGACCTATGCCGACGCGATGCGGCTCTACGGTTCCGACAAGCCCGATCTGCGGTTCGGCCTCGAACTCGTCGAGTGCACCGAGTACTTCGCCGACACCCCGTTCCGGGTGTTCCAGGCGCCCTACGTCGGCGCGGTCGTCATGCCCGGCGGTGCCTCGCAGCCCCGCCGCACCCTGGACGGCTGGCAGGAGTGGGCCAAACAGCGCGGCGCCAAGGGTCTGGCCTACGTGCTGGTCGGCGAGGACGGCGAGCTGTCCGGCCCCGTCGCCAAGAACCTCTCCGACGCCGAACGAGCCGGCCTGGCCGCCCACGTCGGTGCCAACCCGGGTGACTGCGTGTTCTTCGCGGCCGGCCCGGTCAAGACGTCGCGGGCGCTGCTAGGGGCTGCGCGCGGCGAGATCGCCCGCCGGCTGGACATGATCGACCCGTGCGCCTGGGCGTTCACCTGGATCGTCGACCCGCCGCTGTTCGAACCCGCCGGCGATGCCACCGCCGCCGGTGACGTCGCCGTCGGCTCCGGTGCCTGGACCGCCGTGCACCACGCCTTCACCTCGCCCAAGGCGCAGTACGCCGACACCGTCGACACCGACCCCGGCGCGGTGCTGGCCGACGCCTACGACATCGTGTGCAACGGCCACGAGATCGGCGGCGGCTCGATACGTATCCACCGCCGCGACATCCAGGAGAAGGTGTTCGCGGTGATGGGCATCGATAATGCCGAGGCGCAGGAGAAGTTCGGATTCCTGTTGGACGCCTTCACCTTTGGCGCCCCGCCGCACGGCGGTATCGCGTTCGGCTGGGACCGCATCACCGCGCTGCTGTTCGGCGCGGACTCGATCCGCGACGTCATCGCCTTCCCGAAGTCCGGTGGCGGCGTGGACCCGTTGACCGATGCGCCCGCGCCGATCACCGCCCAGCAGCGCAAGGAATCCGGAATAGACGCCAAGCCGGAGTAGCTTCAAGAGTCATGGACACTTCGAAGGCCTCTCTGGACGCGTTCAACCAGCCCATCATTGAGGAGTTCCGCGCCAATAAGGGCGTGGTCGGTGGCCCGTTCGCCGGAGCCACCCTGCTGCTGCTGACCAGTACCGGTGCGAAGTCGGGTCAGCCCCGGCTCAGCCCGCTGGCCTACCTGACCATCGACGACAAGATGATCATCGTCGGCTCCAAGGCCGGTGCCGACACCAACCCAGCCTGGGTACACAACCTCCGGGCCAACCCGCGCGCGCATATCGAGGTCGGCACCGACGCCTACGACGTAGTGGCCCGCGAGTTGCCCGCCGACGAGCGCGACGCGACCTATCCGAAGATCGTCGAACTGGCACCGACGTTCGGCGACTACCAGGCCAACACCAGCCGCGTCATCCCGCTGTTCGAACTGCAGCGCGTCTAGCGATTTCGGCGCGCTGAGCGTCGCTGTGCGACGACAAGCGCGCCGAAATCACACCTTCTCGGTCAGGCCGGCGTCCACCACAATCTGGGTGCCGGTCACATAGCGGGACTCGTCGCAGGCCAGGAACAGCACCGCATTGCTGACGTCGACCGGGTCCACCCAGGCCACCGGAAGGATGGTGCGCGTGCCGAGCACGGCGGCCGCGTCCTGTTCGGTGGGCGACTCCAGATCTGGTCGTAGCCGGGCAAACACGGTGTCGTTGATGACCATCGCGGTGGCCACCGCGCCGGGCAGCACGGTGTTGACCCGGATTCCGCGCGGCCCCAATTCGTTGGCCAGTACCCGGCCCAGCCCGATCACCCCGTGCTTGCTGGCCGAATAGTGGGCGGTACTCGCGCCGCCGCGTACACCGTTGGTGGAACTGATCAGCACCACCGACCCGCCGTCGGCCAAGACCGGCAGGGCCGCCCGCACGGTGTGCCACACCCCGGTCAGGTTCACATCCAGGGTGCGGTGCCAGGCCTCCTCGGTCAGCTCCCACGACGGCGCCAGGTCGGCGTATATGCCCGCATTGGCCACCACCACGTCGAGGCGGCCCAGCTCGGCGACGCCCGCGCCGAACGCCGCGGCCAGTGCCGCCGGGTCGCGCACGTCGGCGACCGCCGTCACGCACCGCACCCCGAGTGCCCGGACCTCCTCGGCCGTGCCGGCCAAGCCGTCGGGGTCCCGGTCGATCGCCAGGATCGCGCTGCCCTCGGCAGCCAACCGCGTGCAGTGCGATCGGCCCATCCCTGACCCTGCGCCGGTCACCGCCGTCACCGCGTCCCGCATCCGCTCACCCATGGCAGCGACGCTAGGTCCGCCGATCCGGTCGCAGGTCGCAATTTGTCCGCTCACCGGGACGGCGGCTCGCCGCCGGGGTGGGTGGTGACGACGATTCGAATAGGTATGTCGACTTGCAGGGGTGACCATGACCGACGAAGCCACCGCCGTCCGGGAGATCGAGGCGGCGGCGGCGCCGACCCGCTTCGCGCGCGGCTGGCACTGCCTCGGGCTGACCCAGGATTTCCGGGACGGAAAACCGCACCAGATCAACGCATTCGGGTCCACGCTGGTGGTGTTCCGTTCCGACAGCGACAACGAACTGCACGTGCTCGACGGCTACTGCCGGCACCTGGGCGGCAACCTGTCCAAGGGCACCGTCAAGGGTGACTCCATCGCCTGCCCGTTCCACGACTGGCGATGGGGCGGGGACGGCAGGTGCACCGGTATCCCGTACGCGAAGCGGGTTCCGCGGGTGGCCCGCACCCGCTCGTGGCCGACGCTGGAACGCAACGGCCAACTGTTCGTCTGGCACGACCCGCAGGGCAGCCAGCCCACCGAGGACGTCACGATCCCGCATATCGAGGGCTACGGCACCCCGGAGTGGACTGACTGGAAATGGAACTCGATCCTCGTCGAGGGTTCGCACTGCCGCGAGATCATCGACAACGTGGTGGACATGGCGCACTTCTTCTACGTGCACTACGCCTTCCCGAAGTACTTCAAGAACATCTTCCACGGTCACGTGGCCACCCAGTACATGCGCTCGACCCCGCGCAGAGACGTCATGGTCGGCACCGCCTACGATGATCCGAACTCCGAATTGCACTCGGATGCTTCGTATTTCGGACCGTCCTACATGATCGACAAGCTGTGCAATTACGTCAACGGCGGCACCGTCGAGACGGTCTTGATCAACTGCCACTATCCGGTGACCGACAACTCCTTCGTGCTGCAGTACGGTGCGATCGTCAAGAAGCCCCAGGGCGTCAGTGACGAGGAAGCGCAGGCCATGGCCGAGCAGTTCGCCGACGGCGTCGCGGTGGGCTTCGAGCAGGACGTCGAGATCTGGAAGCACAAGGCGCCGATCGACAACCCGTTGCTGACCGAGGACGACGGGCCGGTATATCAGCTGCGGCGGTGGTACGAGCAGTTCTATGTCGACGTCGAGGACATCACCGAGGACATGACCAACCGGTTCGAGTACGAGATCGACACCGACCGTGCCGTGGCCAACTGGGAAGCCGAGGTCGCTGAGAACCTGGCCGCCGCCGGGCCGGCCTGAGAGAGGAATCGACAGTGAGCGCATCCGAACAGTGGGACTACGAAGCCGACGTGGTGATCGCCGGCTACGGCATCGCCGGGGTGTCCGCGGCCATCGAAGCCGCCCGGGCCGGGGCCGACGTTCTGGTGTTGGAGCGGGCCGGTGGCTGGGGCGGCGCAGCCGCACTGGCGGGCGGGTTCGTCTACCTCGGTGGCGGAACTCCGATCCAAAAGGCCTGTGGCTTCGAGGATTCCGTCGAGGCGATGCGGGCGTTCCTGTGCGCGGCGATGGGGCCCGGCGCCGACGAGGTCCGGATCGCAGACTACTGCGACGGCAGCCTCGAGCACTTCGACTGGCTGGTGGAGTGCGGGGTGCCGTTCAAGCCGGAGTTCTGGGGCGAGCCGGGCTGGGAGCCGCCGGGCGATCAGGGCCTGATGTACACCGGCGGGGAGAACTCCTATCCGTTCAACACCATCGCCGCTCCGGCCCCGCGCGGCCACGTGCCGCAGATGACCGGCAAGGTCACCGGCGAGAAGGGCGGTGGCTACATGCTGATGAAGCCACTGGTCGACACGGCGACCGCACTCGGGGTGCGTTCGGTGTACGACGTGCGCGCCCACGAACTGCTCACCGCCTCCGACGGCCGGGTGATCGGGATCGCCGCCCGCCAGTACGGCAACCCGGTTCGGGTGCGCGCCCGACGCGGCGTGGTGCTGGCTACCGGGAGCTTCGCCTACAACGACGCCATGATCGCCCAGTACGCCCCGCGCATCGCCGGAAAACCGGCCGCCTCGGTGGAAGAGCATGACGGACAGTCGATCCGGATGGCCCAGGCCCTCGGCGCCGACCTCGCGCACATGGACGCCACCGAGGTGGCGTTCTTCGCCGAACCGCAGCTGGTGGCGCGCGGCATCCTGGTCAACGGCCGCGGCCAGCGCTACGTCCCCGAGGACACCTACCCCGGCCGCATCGGGCAGCTGTCGCTGTACCACCAGGACGACACGGTGTACCTGGTCTTCGACGCCCAGGCCCATGAGGAGGCGATGGCGTCGACCTCCTCGACCCCGTTCTTCAAGACCCCGCCCACCTGGGTCTGCGAGACCGTCGCCGAACTCGAGGCCGAGATCGGCCTGGCGCCGGGATCGCTGCAGGCGACCGTGGCGGCCTACAACGACGGCGCCGCCCGTGGGGAGGACCCGCTGCTGTTCAAGAAGCCCCAGTGGCTGCGCCCGATCGGCTCACCGATCGGGGCCCTGGATCTGCGCGGCCACACCGGCGGCTTCACCCTGGGCGGCCTGCTGACCACCCTGGACGCCGAGGTGCTGCACGTCAGCGGCGAACCGATCCCCGGACTGTTCGCCGCCGGCCGCGCGGCGGCCGGACTGGCGGCCTGGGGTTACGCCAGCGGGGTTTCGCTGGGTGACGGCAGCTTCTACGGCCGGCGGGCCGGGCGGGCCGCAGCGAAGGGCTGATCGCCGGTCTCAGCTGTCCGGGCACGGTCCGGCGCGGTCTCCCGGCCAGCGGTTGATCCACCCGAACCGGATACCGCGATTGCTACCCTTGGCTTCGTGACAGAGCCCGAGCCGCAGGTCAACCCGTCGCTGTCGGCGACTGCGTGGGCCCTGCTCGGCATGCTCTCCTACGAGACGGAGCTCTCCGGCTACGACATCCGCAAGTGGATCAGCTGGAGCATGCGGCACTACTACGGCAGCCCCGCGTTCAGTCAGATCTACTCCGAGCTCAAGAAGCTGGAGAAGATGGGTCTGCTGACCTCACGGGTGGACGGCACCGGCACGCGTAATCGCAGGCTCTACAAGATCACTGATGACGGTATGGACGCCGTCACCCGGTGGGCGCGGGAAGCCCCGGTAGATCCGCCCTCGATCAAGCACCCGGCAATCCTGCGCGTGACGTTCGGGCATCTGAGTGATCCGGCGACGCTCAAACAGATGTTGCAGGACCATCTTTCCTACATCGACGAGATGCAGCGTGAGGCCGCCAAGGAAGCACGGTGGGCCGCTGCCGACCCCTCGTGGGCCTACGCCAAGATCGCGCTGGAGTGGGCCGAGCGGTACTACACATCCGAGCGTGAACTCACGCTGCGAATGATCAAAGACCTCGACGAAGCTGAGTCGACATTCCCGAAAGTCAGTGAGGGCGCCAAGATCCCGTGGCCCGAACCGGCGTTCTGGTACGAGATCGAGCGCAAGGCCGACGCCGAAGACGGTGGCTGACTCCGGTCACCGCCGCGCGGTCGTGTCGGCCGCGTCCTGGGCGGCGATGTAGCCGTAGACGAGGCCCTGAGCGATCGTCGCTCCCGCGCCCGGATAGGTGTTGCCGAAGGCGTTCGCCGCGGTGTTCCCGATCGCGTAGAGCCCCTCGATGACGGTGCCGTCCTCGCGCAGGACGCGGGCGTGCTCGTCGGCGCGCAAACCGCCGCAGGTGCCGAGGTCGCTGAGCACCATCTTCACCGCGTAGAACGGACCTTTGACCAGCGGCCGCAGATTCGGGTTCGGCGTGACCGTCGGATCGCCGTAGTACCGGTCATAGGCGCTTCGGCCGCGCTCGAAGTCGGGATCCTCGCCGGCGAAGGCATGCTCGTTGAACACGGCCACGGTCGAGGAAAAGGTGTCGACAGGTACCCCCATCTTCGCCGCAAGGTCAGTGAAATCGTCTGCACGAACGGCGATTCCGGCGTCATACCAGGCCTGGGGGATCGGCATGCGCGGGAACAGGTCGGCCGCGAAGACGTAGCTGTTGCGGTAGTGCTGGTCGAAAACGATCCACATGCTCTCCACCGGTGTCCCGGCGGCCTCCAGCTGCAGAATGCGCTGACCGAAGGTCATGTAGTCTGCTGATTCATTGGCGAATCGGCGGCCGTTCTGGTCGACGATGAACGATCCCGGCAGCGACCGTTCGGCGAGCATGACGGCGGGAGCCGCGCCGGGCAACGGGGCCACCGCGGGGAACCACCAGGCTTGATCCATCAGCGCGATCGCGGCGCCGACGTCCTGGCCGATCCGGATCGCGTCACCGGTGTTGGATTCCGCACCGAGGCTGGCATCGCGGGCCAGGGATTCGGACTGGAACTTCCAGCGCATCTCCATGCTGTGATCGAAACCGCCGGCGGCGAGCACGACACCTCGCCGGGCCGTGACGGTCACGGTCTGGCCCAGATGCTCGACGACCGCCCCGGTTACGGCCGCGCCATCGGTGACCAGTTCGACCAGCGCAGTGCGCAGCCAGATCGGTATTCCGGCCCGGATTGCGCCGGCGAACAGGCCGGCGGCCAGTGCCTGACCGCCGGCCGCATAACGTCGCCCGAGGGCAAGCCCGCCGAGTCCCTGCGCCAGCCGCTTGGCGATGGTGGGCACTCCCTTGCGCGGGACCCGGCTCACGAGATTCATCCAGCGGTAGTCCGCGCCGGTGGTCGGCATCGGGAACTTCGCCTCCATGATGCCGGGGCGCAGATCAGGCAGATACTCGCCGAGAATTGCGGTATCCAGTGGACGGCATTCGCATGTGCGGCCCGCCGCGGATCCTCCTGGCGCCTCGGGGTGGTAGTCGGAGTACTCCTTGGCCCAGAACAGCTTCATCGGGGTGGTACGGCGCAGCATCTGCACGGTCGCCGGCAGGTTCGCCACGTAGGCGGCCGATCGCTCCCGGGGGGCCGAGCCCCCGACGACGGCATCAAGGTAGGTCTGGGCTCGGGCTGCGGTGTCGAGGCCGCCGCCCTCGGCGATGACCGGGCTGGCCGGCAGCCACAACGCACCGCCGGATCGGGCGGTCGACCCGCCGACATGAGAGGACTTCTCGACGACCAGGACCGACAGACCACGCTCGTGGGCGGCCAGGGCAGCCGCGAGGCCACAGCCCGAACCGATCACGAGAAGATCCACCTCGGTGTCGGCGACATGTAGTCCGGCGGGCACGGTGTCGTGGCTGGTGACGGTCACAACTCCGAACGATAGGGCCGGATGCGGGGCGTGCGATTCCGATATCCCTTTGAGCGGAACGTGGCGCTTCTCCCGGCCGCGCTGCGCAGTTCAATGGAGTGACAGCCACCAGGCCATCGACCGAAGGACCGACATGACGACACAATCCGGGGCCGACGAGATTCGAGTGATCGAGGCCGGTGCGGTGCCCACCCGCTACGCCCGGGGCTGGCACTGCGTGGGGCTGGTGCGTGACTTCGCCGACGGCAAGCCACACCAGATCAATGCGTTCGGCAAGAAGCTGGTGGTGTTCCGCAGTGCGGACGGTGCCGTCAATGTGCTCGACGGCTACTGCCGGCACATGGGTGGGGACCTGTCCCAGGGAACGGTGAAGGGTAACGAGATCGCGTGCCCGTTTCACGACTGGCGCTGGGGCGGCGACGGCCGCTGCAAGCTGGTGCCGTACAGCAAGCGCACCCCGCGACTGGCCCGCACAGCCTCCTGGCCCACGCTGCAGCAGGACGGCATGCTGTTCATCTGGAACGACCCGGAAGGCAACCCGCCGCCGGCGGACGTGACGATCCCGCGCATCGAGGGCGCCGAAAGCGATGACTGGACCGACTGGCACTGGTACACCACGGTGGTGCACACCAACTGCCGGGAGATCATCGACAACGTGGTCGACATGGCGCACTTCTTCTACATCCACGGATCGCTGCCCACACAGTTCAAGAACATCTTCGAGGGCCACGTCGCCACGCAGTACATGAACAGCGCGGGCCGCCCCGATATCGGCGAGCCCGGTGAAACCCAGATGCTGGGAACCACGTCGGTGGCGTCCTACTACGGCCCGTCCTTCATGATCGACGATCTGACCTATCACTACACCGACGTCGACCACCACACCGTGCTGATCAATTGCCACTATCCCATCGACGCCAATTCCTTTGTGCTGCAATACGGCATCATCGTCAAGAAGTCCGAGAAGCTGCCCGATGATCTGGCCATGCAGACGGCGATCGGTCTCGGTGACTTCGTCAAGATGGGTTTCGAGCAGGATGTCGAGATCTGGCGCAACAAGACCCGGATCGACAACCCGCTGCTGGTCGAAGAGGACGGGCCGGTGTATCAGCTGCGGCGCTGGTATGAGCAGTTCTACGTCGATGTCGCCGATGTCGCACCGGACATGGTGGACCGCTTCGAATTCGAACTCGACACAACCCGCCCCACCGAGGCGTGGATGAAAGAGGTGGAAGCCAATCTGGCGGCTCGGACATCGGCATCCGGACCGGTGGGGTGACGATGGCGGTCCGCTCGGACAACCGGCTCGACGACGCGCCGATGGCGCCGGTGTCCTGTGGCCGCTGTGGTGCGGTGGTCGAGGTGCGCAAGAGCAGCTGGAGCCAGACCAGTGTGCAATGGACGCGACTGGCCTGGGAGCGCTGCGAAGAACGCTGTACGGCAGCCCAATTGGCCGGCCGCACCGACAGAGGTCTGTTCCTGTCCTGCTCGGCGCTGAGCGATTCGATCGTCGAGGCGGTGAAGGCGGGGACGCTAACCGTGTTGGACGATTCGGTCTGAGCATCGCCTTCACGCGTCAGCTGTGTTTCGCGTCCAGCGATCCGATGATCATCTGCATCGCAACCCTCAGTGCGGATTGCAGGTTGACGAAGTCGCCGTGTTCAACCCATTGCACGTAGGCATGTCTGCACGCTTGAATCACCAACTGAGCCGGCAATTCTCGTGAGAAGGTGTCTGTTCCGACGTCGAACCTGGCTTCAAGGAAACTGGTGACCGGCCCAACGAGGTCTTGACCCCAGTCCAGCCATCGCAGCCGATACTGCGGGTCGGCGAGCACCAGTGCCATGAATGCGCGGTCCACGTCGTATTGGTCGCGCTTGGGGATTTCGCTGCCGAACGCCTGGACCAGGACCTCCACGGGGTCACTGTCTGGCTCTGCCTCGGTCAGCACCTGCAGGCTCAGGCTGCCGAACTTCCCGAAGAGTGGCAGGACGACGTCCTCCTTGACGGGGAAGTGGCGGTGGAAGGTTCGAGGCGCAATGCCCACGGCCTCACAGATGCGTTCGACCGTGGCGGAGAAGGACCCCTCGGCGAGGAAGATGTCCCTGGCCGCGATAGCGACTTCGAGTCGCAAGTCGTCAGCGCGCCGTGCCGTCAGGGTGGCCGGTCTACCGGTCGGTGCCAAGCTGTCGTCCCCAATCCGATGTCTGATCTCCCGGTGACCGGGAACCCCGCCGTGAAGTGAGGTGCACCGCTCCTACCGTTTTGTCAGATTCTGCCACACAGGCTGAATCTGACAATGCCGGACAGTCCAACGCTGCTGGGAGGAACCAGTGTCTACCGCCACAAATGAACCCGACGCCAACGCCGAGGAGCTGAACTACGACGACTACACCCACGACTTCATGGGCAAGGTCGGCAACATCCAGGACTTCTCTCCCGACTTCCTCGCCGGGCTGGCCCGCGTTTTCGAAGACGTCTTGAATTTCATGCCGTACGCCCACGTCAAGATCTACTCAGAGAAGGTCGGCATCAACGCGGCCATGGATGTCGCGGCCGAGGTGTCGAGAGCGGGAATGCGACAGGTCATGCCCATGGGTCGGTTCATCGCACCTCCCGGTTGGGACTGGAAAGACGCCCAGTACCAGGCCATTCCGTTTGACGTTCAGACCGAGGACTTGACCAAGCCGGCGTTGATTCGGCTCATCAAGACGTATTGGGACCAATACCTGAAGGGGCACAACTACTTCATCGATCAGTGGACCAAGCTCATCCCCGAGGAGGAGGTGTGGCTTGGACTGCCGGACATGTACCAGCTGATCATCGACTACCAGTACCCGAAGCTGGCCAAAGTCTTCAAGATCGAGCCCGTGCACGTGGTGGACTTCCTCAAGCTGGCAGTACTCAGCATCGACGGCACCCTCGGTTATGGCGGCGAGTACATCGTCTACAACCCGGACCACGTGGTACTGAACATGCGTCGTTGCGAGGTACTGCAGAAGTACACCGATGAGGGCCTTTACCCGCCGGCGCGGGCGTGGATGAATTGCACCTTCGAGCAACGCATCTCCGCGCCGTTCTTCCCGGGCTGCAAGCTCGCAATCAACCTGCCGCCCAAGGATTTTGCCTTCGCGAAGGGCGAACCCTTCTGTGTGTGGACCTACACCCGCGGTGAAGACAACCACGCGGCGGCCGCGGCAGCGCCGGATCCGCGCGCGACTGCTACGAAGCGCATTCCGCTGATGGATGTGACGGTGTCGGAATGAGGGGGAGAGCTCAGCGAGATGTCCCGTCGAACACCTCGAGAGAGCCAACGAATCCACGATTGATCTTGACCCGCTCGATCAAGTGCCAGGATCCGTCAGCTGCCCGCCGCCAGACGTCACGGTAATCGCCCAGTGTGTACAAGCGCCGGATCGGATCGTTGGTTGAGTCAAGGTGAACGTCGCGGATATAGGACCGGCTCACGGCCCGCTCGCCCGAAACCTCGATCACGATGTTGCCGAGCAGGTGCTGGGTAGCACCGCAGTGGTCCAGATAGCCACGGATGAGCTCAATGATGGCGGGGCGACCCGTCACTCGACCCGTCCCGAAGTCGCCTTCGGCGTCTTCGGCGAGGATCCGCTCCATCGTCGCCCAATCGCGGTCGTCCATCGCGCGCGCGAACAGAATCAGCGCGCGCTCGATGGCACGTTCGTCAACCAACTGCGTCAGAGAGTCTGAATCCACGGAGTCATTATGCGAATTGGAAGGCACTCACCGGCGCGTCATCGGGATAGCTGGCCGGCCCGCCCAGATCGTAGGCAGCGTTCAGTGCGGCGATGAACTGCGGATCGTGCAACGGCTCGCCCGGGACGTCGAGCGCAATGCCCTTGCCCTTGAGATCGTCGACCATCATGCCGATGGCCCGCTCGATCGTCATGTCGTCGGTGCCGTCCATGTTCTTCTTCAGTTCGTCGAAGTCACTGAACACCTCCGCCGACCAGTGCACGAGGAATCGCAACTCGTCGGTGTGGTGCCGCGCAATGACGTCCTCGCCGTTCTTCAACAGCCAGCGATCAGGGTCGTCCGGATCCCCGGCGAAGACCGTGTCGAATTGCAGGCCGGCGGGAACCTGTTGCTCGAGTGGGCCATTGGCCTCGCCGCGATGCACCATCATCTCGTTCTGCACCACGACGGCGCGGTTGTTGATGGGCGGCAGAACTCGTGCGGGCGGCTTGAGCGGGCCGTCGGGCCAGTAGGTGAAGCCGGACCCCTCGTCCAGTGAGAACCAGGTGATCACCTGAGCCATCTTGATCAGGTAGTCGGTGAACAGTCCGGACTTGCCCATCACGCTGCACAGCCAGGTGGGCGCGTTCTCGTGGCGCACCCCGCGGAAACTCGGCGAGTCGAGGTGACCGGGGTCGCGGTTGGCGCAGGGACCGTTGATGTTGAACAGCATCATCTCCGGCTTGGCGTACTGCGCGTTCCAGTAGCTCTTGGCGTGCTCGAGAAAGTCCGAGTTGTAGAAGCAGTCGTGCAGTTCGGGGTAGAGCACGGTGCCGTAGTTGGCCAGATAGCCGCGGAACGTCGGGGTGAGGAACAGATCCAGCGACGGGGTGAAACCCTCGGGAAACGCTCCGCTCATGGTGGCCATCAGTTCGTCGGCCGATGCGAAATGCTGAGCGATGATGAGCTTCCACGGACCGTTGTTGTGCACCACGTCGAGCAGTCGTTGCCGCTGATCGGCGGTGTAGACGTTGCTGATCTCCCGCGGGGGAGCCACCGGGCGCAGGATGTCGGACAGTTCCAGACGCTGCTGGTCAGTCAGCATGATGGTCTCCTTCGGTGGTGAGGCTCTCGATTGTGGTGGGCAGTGTGGTCGGCGAGCCGGCGACTGTCCGGTGATCGGGAGGCTCGCTGAAGTTCAGCGGGTGGGCGAACTTTGCCCGCAGTAGCGCGCCCACTTCCGCGATGGCCAGCCGGCCTCGCGCGGTGGTATCCGACCGCATCAAGAATCCGTGGTACATGCCCGGATAACGCGTCACCGTCGTCTGCACCCCCGCGTCGCGCAGGCGGCTCGCATAGCGTTCTGCCCAATCCCGGATCGGGTCGCACTCGCCGGTGACCACGATGGCGGGCGGCAGTCCGCGCAGATCCCGCGCGTAGGCCGGGACCTGGTACGGGTCTCGAGGCGGTCCCACCGCGCCGTCGACCAGTTCGTGCATGAACAGGATGTCGTCGTGACGCAGCATCGGGGCCTGGGGCATCGAGGTGATCGACGCGGCGCCCATGTCCCGGTCGAGGCCGGGGTAGAGCAATACCTGCGCGAAGATCCGCGGTCCGCGGCGATCGCGGGCGGCCAGTGCCACGGCCGCGGCCAGTGACCCGCCCGCGCTGTCGCCCGCAACCACGAGGCGTTGCGGGTCGAGGCCGAGGGTATCGGCCTGGGCGGCAACCCATTCGGTGGCCGCGTAGGCGTCGTCGAATTGCGCGGGCGGCGGTGATTCCGGGGCCAGCCGGTAGTCGACGGCCACCACCGCGGCCGCGGTGGCGTGTGCCAGCTCGCGCGCCAGTGGCTCGAAGGAGTGATTGCTTCCCATCACGAGTCCGCCACCGTGGAGGTACACCACCACCGGCGGGCACGGCTCGGCGGTGGGTCGGTAGAGACGCAGGGGGATCGGTCCGGCCGGGCCCGGGGCTGTCAGATCCTCGATATCGGCCATGGCTGGCAGGTCGGGATGTGGCGCAGACTCGAGTCCGGCCCGCACGGCAGCCAATCCCCGGACCCGCATCGGCGTCAGCTCACCGAAGGAAGCGACACGGCGGGCTGCGTCGGGGTCGAGGTCGGGACCGTGCATGTCAGCTCGAGGTGGGATCGAATCGGCGCCGGGTTCGTAGCCGCGGCGCTTCCTGCGCGGTCAACACCTGGGCGCGCTCCACCATGGCCGACCCGACGTAGTCAGGTTGGGTGATCAGGTAGAACCGGTCGCGGCTGGTGGCTTGTTCGAAGACCACCTCGGCAGCGGTCAGCGGGTCCATGGCGTCGGCCTTGATGTCCAGCATGGCGGACCGCTGAGCCTCGGCGGCGCCGGTGTCACCGGACTGAACACCGCCGGCGGATTCGAAGATGTTCGATTTCACCGCGCCGGGGAGCACCGCCTGAACGTGAATGTGGTGGGCGTGGCCGGCGGATTGAACTTCCAGATGCAGGCACTCGGTCAGAGCGAGCACGGCGTGCTTGCTCATGATGTAGGGCGCTTGCAGGGGGACCACCGCGACCCCGCCGATCGAGGACATGTTCCACACCCACGCCGGCGCGTCAGTCGCCATCATGCGGGGCAGGAAGGCCCGGATTCCGTTGAAGACACCGGTGATGTTGATGTCGACGACACGCTGCCAGTTGCGGACGGGGGTATCCCAGAGATAGCCGAATTGTTCGACACCGGCATTGTTGACCAACAGTCTCACCTCGCCCACCTCGCGGTAGACGCGCTCGGCCAGTGCCTCGACGGCGTCGGGGTCGCGCACATCGCACACGGCGTCGATCGCGCAACCCCCTGCGGCAGTGAGCTCGTCGCGCAGAGCTGATACGGCGACCGCGTCGATATCGGCCAACACGACCGTCATGCCCAGTCGACTGGCGTGGCGGGCCAGGCCGGCGCCGATTCCCGCACCGGCTCCGGTGATGACCGCGACGCCGCCCGCGAACGTCTCGCGCGCGCTCACGTCAGGGTCGTGGCGGCGTGCTGCGCGAACGGCACCGAGTCTTCAGCGTCGAGCACCACGGTCAGTGCGGTGAGTACCAGCCCGTCTGCCGAGCGCCGGATACCGGCGTCGACGACACCGCTGGACACCGCGAACGGCACGTTGTTGGTGATCTGGTTGACGAACAGGTAGAACCGCGCGGTCGTCACGTTAACGTCGGAGCCCGTGCGGAAAACGTTGGTGGCGTGGTGCCGACAGGGATACGGGTTCTCGTTGCGGTGAGCGATCAGCCACGCGAGAGTGTCGGCTTTGCCGTGCAACTCCGCGGCCAGCAGGTGCTCGAACGGGCAGTTGCCGGAGTCGGAGCGGCTCAGGTACTCCATCTCCTCGCCGAGACGGGCGCCGACCTCGTCGAAATGCCCCTGGTCGTAGTGATACCAGAATCCCGCGATGAACTCCTGAATCTCGCTCAGGGCGATCTCGTTGCTCATGGCCGCAGTCAACCCGGCTCCACCCGGGGCCGGAACGCCGCCGCCCGGTGAGTGGAACACGGGACTGGAACCGTCAGGTCGGCAGACTGAAGTGGGTACGAAGGTCCCGTTTGAGGAGCTTGCCGCTGGGATTCTTCGGCAGCTGGTCGACGAAGAAGATGTGTTTGGGCGTCTTGAACCCGGCGAGGTGCTGCCGGCAGTGGGCGAGCACCTCCTCGGCACTCAACTCCGCACCCGCACGGGGGACCACCGCGGCCACGACAGCTTCCACCCACACCGGGTGCGCGAGCCCGAATACCGCCACCTCCTCGACTCCGGGGTGCAGGTAGAGGACTTCCTCGACCTCGCGGCTGGCGACGTTTTCCCCGCCCGTTTTGATCATGTCCTTCTTGCGGTCCACCACGCGCAGAAACCCGGCGTCGTCGTAGAAGCCGAGATCTCCGGAATGAAACCAGCCCCCGCGGAACGCCTCGGTCGTCTTGGCCGGGTCGTCAAGGTAACCCAGCATGAGATGCGGGCTGCGGTGGGCGATCTCGCCGATCGTCCCGGGTGCCACCGGTGTGTCGTCCTCGTCGAGGATCACCGTCTCCACATTGAGTACCGGGCGTCCCGCGGCACCGGCGTGGTCCTCCTGATCAGCCGGCCCCAGCGCTGAGGCCAACGGAGCGATCTCGGTCTGGCCGTAGAAGTTCCAGAGCTGGAGGTTGGGTAGCCGACGCCGAAGTTCGTGCAGGATCTCCGTCGGCATCGCGGAGGCCCCGTAGTACCCCTTGCGCAGGCTCGACAGATCGACCTCATCGAAAACCGGGCTGCGGAGCAGACTGATCCACACCGTCGGCGGGGCGAAGTAGTTGGTCACCGCGTAACGCTCGATCGTGCGCAACACCACCTCCGGGTCGGGGCGAGGCAACAGGATGCTGGTCGCGCCCAGGTACAGATCGGTGGCCAGGAAGTTGTCCAGCTGCGCGCAGTGGTACAGCGGCAGCGAATGGATCTCGACGTCCTCAGCGCTCATGGACCCGGCAGTGATCGTGCTGACGTACTGCCACATCAGACTGCGGCTGGTGTGCATGGCGCCCTTGGGGCGTGACTCGGTGCCGCTGGTGTACATGACTCGCAGCAGTTGGTCGTCGTCCACCTGCGGTGTCGGCGCGGGTGACGCGGTGCTCAGAGCGTGCTCGAAGTCAGTCCATCCCGGTGGCGCCGCCAGTCCTTCGGTGGCGATCGCGATCCGCGTCGCGATGTCGCCGCTGTGAACCATGGCCTGCTCGGCCGCGGCGGCGAGCTCGGCTTGAACGATGAATCCCGTTGCGCGGCAGTGGCTCAAGATATACGCGATCTCTTCGGCGGTGAGCATGAAGTTCAGCGGCACCAGCACCACCGCTGCGCGGGCCGTGGCGAACGCGAGCACCGCGTACTGCCAACAGTTGCGTGCCAGCAGCGCCACGCGGTCCCCGGGCCGCAATCCGTTGTCGCTCAGCGCTGCCGCCGCGCGGTCGACAAGCTGCTCGAATTCGGCGAACGTCAACCTCACCTCGCCGTCGATGATCGCCACCTTGTCCGGATAGCGTCGGGCGGAGCGCCGCGGAATGTCGCCGAGACCATGGCCGCGGGCGGAGCGAACCAGGTCGGCGAACCCACGTTTATCGTCGTTGTGGTGCACGCGCTGCATGGCGGGACTGTAGATCGCGCCCCGATAGCCCACGACGGATCTCCCGCTGAGTAGACAACAGCATCCCCGGGGTTGGGACGCGCTCCCATACTCGGGTGCCATGAGCATGGGACCATCTGCCGTTGCGCAGACCACCGAGGTCGACAAGAACGTGCTGCGCGAGCACCTGCTCCGGGCTGATCCCGGTGTGCTGGTGGCGGTGCTGGCACAGCTGACCGGCGATGAGTCGGTCATCGATCGCTACGGTCCCGCGATCGAGCACGTCCCCGACCCACCGGAACAGGCGGGCACCACCGATCCCGTCACCGCCGAAGCGCTCGCCGACGAGATCGTGGCCGGGTCCCGCGACGGAGCGCGTCCCCGACCCACCGGAACAGGCGGGCACCACCCAACCCGGTCACCGCCGAAGCGCTCGCCGACGAGATCGTGGCCGCACTGGGCCGGCCGCGGCCCGCCGGCGCGACCGCTCCCGACGACCGCGAGCTGTTCGTCAGGTTGCTGCCGATCGCACTCGGCACGGATGTCGATGACGAGCAGGTGGACCTGCTGCTCGAGCAGGGCGGGTTCCGGCCCTCACAGCCGACCTTGCCCAGAACCGCTCCGATTCCGCCGACCACGACGATGGCGATCATCGGCGCCGGGATCGCCGGGATCGCCGTCGCGTTGAGCGCGGCCGAAAGCGGGGTTCAGTTCACCATCTTCGACCGCAACGACGAGGTCGGCGGGACATGGCTGACCACGAAGTATCCCGGAATCGGGGTGGACACCCCGTCGGCGTACTACTCACTGTCGCGAGAGGTGAACCCGGACTGGTCGAGCTACTACCCGACCGGCGCGGAGTACCAGGCCTATCTGGTGGCGCTGGCCGACAAGCACGACCTGCGTCGCCACATCCGGTTCGGTACCGAGGTGGAAGCACTGTGGTGGGATGAGCCGCGCCAGCAGTGGCAGATCCACTCCTGCTCGGCTGACGGCACTCGCAGCGTCGACTACGCCAGTGTTGTGGTCACTGCCGCCGGCTACCTGAACCGGCCCCGATTCCCTGACCTGAAGGGCCGAGACTCGTTCTCCGGAACCAGCATTCATTCGGCGCAGTGGGACCCGGAGCTGGACCTGGCCGGCAAACGGGTGGCGGTGATCGGAGCGGGTTGCACCGCGGTCCAGATCGTGGACGCCTGCGTCGACGAGGTGGCGCACCTCACGGTGTTCCAACGTCAACCGCACTGGGTGGCACCGCGTAAGCGGCTTTCCGACGACGTGCCCGAGCACCGCCGCTATCTGGGACGGGTGCTGCCGTTCTACGCGATGTGGCACCGGCTCAAGTCGTACTGGGCCACCGCCGATAACAACTACCCGGTGATCCTGCGGGATCCGGAGTGGGCGCACACGCACCTGTCGATCTCGCCGGCCAACGATGTGCTGCTGCAGATGTGCCTGGAGTACATCGATCGCATGTTCGGCAGCGGAACGGAGTTGGCGCGCAAGGTCACCCCGGACTTCGCGCCGTACGGCAAGCGGATCATCCGGGACCCCGGCGGCTACTACGCCGCGCTCACCCGCGACCACGTCGATGTGGAAGCCAGTGAGCCCGCCGAGGTCAACGCCGCAGGTATCCGCACTGCCGACGGCCGCCAGATCGACCTCGATGTCATCGTGTACGCGACCGGTTACCATCTCGACTTCCTGTCGACGGTCGATATCCGCGGGCGAAACGGCAAGACCTTGGCGCAGGAGTGGGGTGACAGTCCGCGGGCCTATCGGGGCGGAACCGTGCCCGGATTCCCGAACCTGTTCATCACTTCGGCGCCCAACTACAGCCCCGGACACGGCGCAGGCGCCAACTTCTCCATGGAAGTCCTGGCCCACTACATCGTGGAATGCCTGCAGCTCATGGCATTACGCGATGCCACGTCGATCGAAGTCACCCAGCAGGCATTCGACGACTACGTCGCCGGAATCGACGAGGCGATGGCGCGCACCGTGTGGTGCCACACTCCGAACGCCCACACCTATTACCGATCGGCGTCGGGCCGCGTTGTCGTGTCCACGCCGTACCGGCTGGTGGATCTGTGGCGAGCGCACCGCGCTCCCGTCGAAGAGGACTTCATTCTCCAATGAGCGGCATACTCGCCGGGCGAACGGCATTGGTCACCGGAAGTAGTCGAGGTATCGGGCGCGCGATTGCCCAGCGACTCGCCGCCGAAGGCGCCACCGTCGCGGTGACGGCACGGGCGTATACCCCGTCTCCGTCGCTGCGCAACGGGCTCAGCAGTGCCTTGCCGGGCACCATCGCCGAGACGATTGCGCTGATCGAAGCCGCCGGTGGCCAAGCATTCGGTCTGGCAGCCGATCTGGAAGACGACGCGGCCCGCGCCGGTCTGATCGATGCGGTGGTGGAACGCACCGGCCGCATCGACATCGTCGTCAACAACGCCGGCTTTGCCGACTACGGACTGGTCGAAGACATGTCGCTGGAGACCTTCGACAGGACCGTCGAGCACTATCTGAAGACACCGTTCGTCCTAACGAAAAGAGCTGTGCCACATATGCGCAGACAGGGCGGGGGATGGATCGTCAACATCGGCTCGGTGACAGGGGTGGCCCCGGTGCGGCCGTACCGCGATTACAACAAGACCGCCGGCGACGTCGTGTACGCGTCGTGCAAGGCGGCCCTGCACCGCTTCACCCAAGGTGTCGCCGCCGAACTGCTCGACGCGAACATCGCGGTGAACTGTGTCGGACCGTCAACGGCCGTGCGGACTCCCGGTGCTGCGGCACTGATACCGGAGACATTTCCCACCGAACCCGTGGAGTACCTGGCCGAGACGGTCCTGGCGATGTGTCATCTACCGGCCGAGCAGCGGACCGGTCTGGTGGCCTTCAGCTTGCACTTCCCCTGGGCGCAGGGGATTTCGGTGCACACGCTCGACGGGCTGACCGAGTTACCGCCGTTGGAGCCGCCGTCGACGGCGAATCCGAACATCCTGCCCGCGGGACTGTGACCGGCCGCTCTCAGAGCACCGCGGCGGGTGCGTCACAAAAGCTGTGGCACACCCGATCCCGCACGATCATGTCCGTCGTCTCGGGATCGAACCACCGATCCACCACCGCCCAGTGGATGGGGTGCATCAGGTAAGGGCCCATCAGACCGTCGACATCGGTGAATTCCTGTTCGAAGACGTGGGTCCACTGCGTCGCACCGATCGCCTCGTCGACCCGGCTCAACTGCCATGCCTGGATCGTCGGCACATAGCCGGGCATCATTCCCAGTTCGCGTTCGAAGGCAGCGAGATTGGCAGCCGGCACCTCCGGCGGTACTCGCAGCAACAGCGTCCGGTACACGCTGCCGACACCACGGCGCCGGGGTGTTCCCCGATAGGTGACCCCATTGGCCCTCGTGATCGCCGGATCACGCAAGGCGGCGTCGAATCCGCTGCCAGCCCAGCTGTTCTGGTCGGAAAAGCGAAGGTGGACAAGAATATCGCCGCCGTTGCGTGACCCGGGCAGCGTCGGCTGTACCACGGCGCGCAGTGAACCACTGGCCGCGGCGGCGTCGGTGAGCGCGCTTAGTACCCGGCCACGCTCGGACTCGACGACATCGAGCAACCGCGTGATCCCAACCGTGGTGGTGCCGGCGGAGTCCGGCAGATTCACCTGGGGTGTCTCGGTATCCAGATGCGCGGCGCGGGAGGCAACACTGCGGTTGCGCTCGAGCACAAGTCCTGAGATGTCCTGCCACCAGCGCGCTACCGCCGGATCGGGGCGAGCCTGCCACGTCATCTGCCACCAGGCCTGCGGGCTGGGTAGCGACCACGTGATGGTGACGGTGTTCGGTTGCTCGCCGGCCAGTATCGGTGGGCTCACCACGACATCGCGTAAGTCCATCCCGCGATCGCGTGCGCCCGGTGCATAGCCGGTCAGATACGCGTCGAGGAACTCCCGCGCGCAGCCCGGGGCGGTGACCACGCGATCGATGACGAACACCTCGGTCATGGTCGGTCGAATACGTCGCGGAGCGCCTGGGCGGCTTGCCGCCTGGCCTGGTGAGCGATGTCGAGGATGGGCATTGTCATGAATCCGTGGATTCCGCCCTCGAACATGCTGATGTTGGTCGGTACTCCGGCCGCCGTCAACGCATCCGCGTACGTCATGCCCTCATCACGGAGCGGGTCGTGGCCGGCCAGCACGACGACAGCCGGCGGCAGTCCGGTCAGGTCCGCCTCCAGCGGGGAGGCATGGGGATGGCGACGATCGTCGACCGCAGGCACGTACTGATCCCAGTACCACCGCAGGGCCGGGCGTGGGTTGTAGTAGCCCTGTCCGAAGCGGTGATAGGACGCGGTGTCGAAGTCGGCGGCGATCATCGGATAGAGCAGCATCTGTGCGGTGAGGGCCGGGCCGCCCTGGTCGCGCGCCATCACCGCGGTCACCGCGGCGAGGTTGCCGCCGGCGCTGTCTCCGCCAACGGCAATCCTGGTGGCGTCGCCGCCGAGTGCGTCAGCGTGCTCGGCGGCCCATCGGGTGGCAGTGAGGACATCCTGTGCTGCGGTGGGCCAGCGGTGCTCGGGTGCAAGCCGGTATCCGACCGAGACCACCACGGCGGGAACGAGATTGGCCAGGCTGCGGCACAACCCGTCGTGGCTGTCGAGGTCGCAGAAGACGAAGCCGCCGCCGTGTGCGTAGACGAGAATCGGCAGTTTCTCCGTCGAGCTGGGGCGGTAGGTCCGGACGCCGATGCTGCCGCCGGCGACACCGACCCGGTGGTCGCTGACCTCGAACACGGGTTCTGGGTTCGGGTTGGGGACGAAGCGGCCGCGGATCGTCGCGCGGGCCTGCGCGCCGGTCATCGTGTGCACCGGGGGGAAACCCGAGTCGAGGTTCTCCAGCAGGCCGGCGATCTGAGGATCGAGCGTCACGCCGGTTGCAGGGTCGCCGGCTGGCGCGGGCCGATGGGGCGCGGCCCGGGTGCCAGCGGTCGCAGTGGCTGAAGGGTCGGTGCGACGCGCCCGGGACCTTCCTGTGCTCGTCGCCAGATCCCCATCGCGGTCATCCGTACCGGCGCCACCAGGCTCTCGAACGCCATCCGTCGCATCGGGCCGCAGACCGAGACGGCGGCCACCGCCTTTCCTGCCGGACCGATGGGCGCGGCCACGCAACCGAAACCGGGCAACGACTCTTCCCGCTCGAAGGCCGCCCCGTGCGCGCGGACCTTTTGCAACTCGAGGGCTAGCTGGGCGGTCGTCGCGATCGAGAATCGCGTCTTGCGGTCGGACAGGTCGACGTCGGTGATCTCTTTGTCGGCGAGGATGGCCTTGCCGACCGCCGTACAGTGCGCCGGCTGACGGCCGCCGACGCGGGTCGGGATCGCGGTTCCCAGCTGATCGCCGATCTTCTCCAGGTAGACCACATCGGACCCATCCAGCACCGCCAGGTGCACGACCAATCCGGTCGCCCGGTGCAGATCGCGCAGCAGCGGAATGGCTGCGCGGTGAATGCGGTCCTGGTGAAGCGCCAAGGAACCCAGCTCGACCAGTCGCATCCCCAGTTCGTAGTCGCGGCCGTCGCGACGTAGCCAGCGCAAGGCGACGAGGCGTTCCAGCATCCGGTGTGCCGACGACCGGGGCAAGCCGGTGCGGCGCACGATCTGCGCCAGGGTCAGCCGTCCCGGTCCGTCAAAGGACTCGAGCACCAGCGAAATCCGATCGATGACCGCGCTCGGAGTCTCGCCAGCCTTGTCGACAGCCGTTGTCATCAGTCCTCCCAGTGTCCGAGACATACCCGATAGGTATATGACTATTAGTCATATAGTTCTAGCATGGGATGTGGGCGCTGTCACATGAAACGCCGGTCCTCGTCTCACCGAGTCGCCTCCGGCGCCGAGGGTTGAGCAGGTGGGCATCGCTCGAACAGAGAAGCTGGCACAGAGGAAGGGACTCAATGACCGACACACTGCACGGCAAGGTCGTCGTGGTCACCGGCGGTGCGCGGGGGATGGGCGCCGCCTTCGCCCGCACGGTGGTCGACCGCGGCGGTCAGGTGGTGATCGCCGACGTCCTCGACGACGACGGCGCCGCAGCCGCCGCGGAGCTGGGATCGGCGGCCCGCTACATCAGCCTCGACGTGACCGACCGGCAGCGCTGGACGGCCGTGGTGGACTTCACCCTCGCCGAGTTCGGGTCGTTGACCGGGCTGGTCAACAACGCCGGGGTGTCGACGGGGCAGTTCATCGAACACGAACCGGTCGACCACTTCCGGTCGGTGCTCGAGGTCAACCTGGTGGGTGTGTTCAACGGAATGCAGGCCGTCATCGCACCGATGCGCGCGGCCGGTGGCGGGTCGATCGTGAACATCTCCTCGGCCGCTGGCCTGATGGGCCTGGCCCTGACCGCCGGATACGGCGCCTCCAAGTGGGGTGTGCGCGGCCTGACCAAAGTGGCCGCCGTCGAGCTGGGCCCCGACCGCATCAGGGTGAACTCGGTGCACCCCGGCATGGTCTACACGCCGATGACGTCCGGCATCGGAATTCAGGTGGGGGAGGGCAACTTTCCCGGTGCGCCGATGGAGCGCGTGGGTGTTGCCGAGGAGGTCGCCGGCGCGGTCGCGTACCTGCTGTCCGACGACGCCACCTACACCACGGGATCGGAGATCGCCGTCGACGGCGGCTGGACCGCCGGGCCGACCGTGCGCTCGATGATGGGCGGGTGATTTCGGCGCGCTTACCGTCGCCAGGCGACGGTAAGCGCGCCGAAGTCGCGCCTTAGAGCCGTTCGACGATGGTGGCGTTGGCCATGCCGCCGCCCTCGCACATCGTCTGCAGACCGTAGCGACCGCCCCGCTGTTCGAGTGCGTTGACCAGGGTTGTCATGATGCGGGCGCCGCTGGCGCCCAACGGATGTCCGATCGCGATCGCCCCGCCGTTGACGTTGGTCTTGGCGAGGTCAGCACCGGTGTCGCGGGCCCACGACAGCACCACGGGGGCGAAGGCCTCGTTGACTTCGAACAGGTCGATATCGGCGATCGTGAGTCCGGCCCGCGCCAGCACCTTCTCGGTCGCCGGGATCACCCCAGTGAGCATGTAGAGCGGATCGGAGCCCACCACCGTGGTGGTGTGGATGCGCGCCAACGGTTTCCACCCGTGTGACCGCGCCACCTCGCTGGTGGTGATCAGCACCGCGGCGCTGCCGTCGGACAGGGGAGAGGAGTTGCCGGGCGTGATGTTCCAGCCGATCTGCGGGAACCGCTGGGCCACCGCCTCGCTGTAGAACGCCGGCTTGAGTCCGGCCAGCGTCTCGACGGTGGTTCCCGGGCGGATGATCTCGTCGGTCTGCAGGCCGGCAACCGGTGCCAGTTCGTTGTCGAACAGCCCGTCCTTGGTGGCGCGGGCGGCCTTGTCGTGGCTGGCCGCCGAGAATTCGTCGAGTTCGGCGCGGGACAGGTTCCAGCGCGCCGCGATCAGCTCAGCGCTGATGCCCTGGGGTACAAGGCCTTCGGAGTAGCGGTGGGCGAACCCGACCCCGAACGGGTCGCTGCCCGGCAGGACCGAGGATCCCATCGGAACCCGGCTCATCGACTCCACGCCGGCGGCGATCACGATGTCGTAGGCGCCGGCGATCACGCCCTGGGCGGCGAAGCTGATCGCCTGCTGGCTGCTGCCGCACTGACGGTCGACGGTGGTGCCGGGCACCGACTCCGGGAACCCGGCGCCGAGCAGTGCGTTGCGGGCGATGTTGACCGCCTGGTCGCCGACCTGGGTCACCGCGCCGGCGATGACGTCGTCGACCTCGGCCGGATCCAGCCCGGCGCGGGTCACCAGCGCGGTGAGACTGTGCGCCAGCAGGTCGGCGGGTAGGACACCGTGCAGTGCCCCGCCGGGCTTGCCCTTGCCCACCGGTGTGCGCACCGCGGCGACGATGACGGCGTCGCGTCCTGACGATCCGGTCATGAGGTCCTCCTGAAACTCTTCGCTGAGTATTGTGTTATATACCTAGCTATACCACCTAGGTATACTTCGAACAACCCAGACGAAAGGTGACGTCGGTGACAGTCCTGCAAGGGCCCCTGACCGACCGGGCCAGCTGGTCGGCCGTGGGGCGATGCCCGATCGAGAAGACCATGGCTGTCGTCGGCACCAAATCGGCGATGCTGATCTTGCGGGAGGCCTACTACGGCACCACCCGCTTCGACGACTTCGCCCGCCGGGTCGGCATCACCAAGGCGGCCACCTCCGCACGACTGACCGAGCTCGTCGAGGCCGGTCTGCTGACCCGGCAGCCCTACCGCGAGCCGGGCCAGCGGGTGCGTGACGAATACGTGCTGACCCAGGCGGGCACCGATCTGATGCCGGTGGTGTGGGGCATGTTCGAGTGGGGCAAGCGCCATCTGCCCGACGACACCCGGCTGCATCTGACCCACGTCGGCTGCGGCGCCGAGGCCACCGTCGAAATCCGCTGTGCGCAGGGGCATCCGGTACCGCCCGACGAGCTGGGGGTTTCGGTGCGGCGCCGAAGCGGTGGTGATTGAGCCGAGTTGGCCCGACCGGCGTCTAGCATGATCCGGTGGACAACCAGCTGGCCTACATCGATCAGGCGTCCTTTCTGGGCTTGCGAGCCCTCGGACACAGCCCGCAGGAGCAGTTCTGCTGGATCTACGACCGGCCCATTGATATCGACGCGCTGCGCCGCCTGCACGCCAATCTCGGCTACACCCTGCTCGGCCGGTTGATCGAGCGCTCGCCGCTGCCGTTCGGGCGGCATCGCTGGGTGGCCGCAGCGCACCAGGCCGACCTCGACGTCGCGCCCGCACCCAGGCCGCGCGAGGAGATGCTGGCCTGGTTCGACGAGCAGATGTACAAGCCGATCGACCCCGAGCACGGCCCGGCCTGGCGGATGGCGGTCCTGCCGTTCACCGACGGTGGCGGTGCGGTGACGTTGATCGTGTCGCACTCGGTGGCCGACGGGAGCGCGGCGGTGCTGTCCGTCGTGGCGGCGCTGCACGGCCACAAGATCGATCTGGGATACCCGCCGCCGCGATCCCGCCCCCGCGGGCGTGCGCTGCGCGAGGACCTCCGCGAGATCGTCCGAGCCCTGCCGGAGATGAAGACGGCCCTCGGTGCGGCGATCAAGCTGGGCCGCGAAGAGAGCTCGGGGCCCAAGCCGGCACCCGGCGAGAAGCCGCCGGTAGACCACTCGCCGGGAGCCAAAGACCTGACCATCATCCCGACGGTGGCCGCTTACGTGCCCTGTGAGGTGTGGGACGCCCACGCCGCGAGCCTCGGCGGGACCAGCAATTCCCTGGTGGCCGCGGTCGCCACCCGGCTGGGCAAGGCGCGCGGCCGGATCGGACCCGACGGCCTGGTCACGATCAACTTCCCGGTCAGCGAGCGGACCCTGACCGACACCCGGGCCAACGCGTTGACCGGGATGACCATCCAAGGCAACCCCGACGAGGTGACGACCAGCCTCACCGGTCTGCGCACCAGCGTCCGCGAAGGGTTCAAGAGCCTTGAGAAGGAAAGCAACAAGCTGATCGCGCCGCTGCCCTTGATCCCGCTGACCTCCAAGCGCCTGCTGCGCCGGCTCGGCGGTATGGCTCAGGGCGTCGACAAGTCGGTGGGCTGCTCGAACGTCGGTGAGATCCCCGAGGACGTGAGCCGCATCGACGGCGGCGAGGCCACCTCGTTCTGGGCTCGCGGTGTGGAGTGGCCCACCACTCGTGAGCAGTTCGACGAGATGGGTGGATCGCTGATGGTGGCGTCGATCCGGATGGCGGGGACGATCCTGGTGCTCGCGCAGTCGTGGCGGGCCGGTGGACCCAACACCAAGGAAGAGTTGGCCGAACAGTTCGACCAGGCCCTCAAGGACATGGGAATCACCGCGACCCTGTTCTAGTGCTGTGAGCTGGGCCGAACCCGTGAACAACCCATGACGCTAGTCACACGGGCTAGGATCGAACAACGGTTAGTTCTACTATGTAGCGGTGCTAACTGCAGCCGTGGGACCGCGTCAGGCTGATCTGCAGGAAGCGAAGGGGGTCAAGGCATGAGTCTCGACAGCCAGACCTATACCTCCGCGCACTCGCAGCCCGAGCCCGCGCCGTCGGCGCAGCCCGCCGGTAAGGCCGACGCCACCAAGACCAAGAAGAAGCGTGGCGGGGTGCTCCACGGGTTGCGCAAGGTGTGGCTGCCGTTGGTCATCGTGATCGTCGTCGCCATCGCCGGCTTCGCCGTCTACCGACTGCACGGCGTCTTCGGCAAGACCGAACTCACCCGCCCCGGCAGCGGCCTGGCCAACGACACCAAGCCGTTCAACCCCAAGACCGTGGTCTACGAAATCGACGGCCCGCCGGGAACGGTGGCCACGATCAACTACCTCGACCTCGACGCCACCCCGCAGATCGCCCGCGACGTCACCCTGCCGTGGTCGCTCACGCTGACCACCACCGCGCCGGCTGCCTCGGCCAACATCGTGGCCCAGGGCGACAGCGACACCATCAGCTGCCGGATCACCGTCAACGGTGAACTGAAGGACCAGAAGACGTCGACGGGCGTGAATGCCCAGACCTTCTGTCTGGTCAAGTCCGCATGATCACCCTGAACAAAGACGAACGACCGCAGGCTGACGAGCACGGCAAGCGTCCGCACATCGCCCAGTGGATTCGCTGGCTGTCGGTCCCGATCATCCTGGCCTGGCTGGCCCTGACCGTCATCACCAATGTGGTGGTGCCCCAGATCGAGATCGTCGGTCAGGAACAGTCGGTGCCGATGGCGGCGCCCGACGCGCCCTCGACGATCGCGATGAACACGATCGGCAAGACGTTCAAGGAGTTCAACTCCAACACCTCGGTGATGATCGTGCTCGAGGGCGAACAGCCCCTGGGTGATCCGGCGCACAAGTACTACGACGAGATCATCAACAAGCTCAACGCCGACAAGAAGCACGTCGAGCACGTTCAGGACTTCTGGAGCGACCCGCTGACCGCCTCGGGTGCGCAAAGCGAGGACGGCAAGTCCGCCTACGTCCAGGTCTATCTCGCCGGAAACATGGGCGAGGGGCTGGCCAACGAGTCGGTCGAGGCGGCCAAGGCGATCGTCGAGAGCGTTCCGGCGCCACCCGGGGTGAAGGCCTACGTCACCGGGCCCTCGGCACTGATCGCCGACACCCACATCGCCGGTGACCGCAGCCTGCAACTGATCACCCTGCTGACCTTCGGCGTCATCACGGTGATGCTGCTGTTCGTCTACCGCTCGGTCGTCACCGTTCTGCTCGCGATGTTCATGGTGTTCCTGGAACTCGCCGCCGCTCGTGGCGTGGTGGCCTTCCTCGGCTATCACCATCTGATCGGGCTGTCGACGTTCGCGGTCAACCTGCTGACCATGCTGGCCATCGCCGCGGGCACCGACTATGTGATCTTCCTGTTCGGGCGTTATCAGGAGGCCCGCGCCAAGGGCGCCGATGTCGAGTCGGCCTACTACGACATGTTCCACGGCACCGCCCACGTCATCATCGGGTCGGGCCTGACCATCGCCGGCGCCATGCTGTGCCTGCACGTCACCCGAAGTCCGATGTTCAGTTCGATGGGTATACCCCTGTTCATCGGCATGCTCGTGGTGGTCGCCGCCGCCATGACACTGGGGCCGTCGGTGGTGACGGTGGCCAGCCGCTTCGGTCGCCTTGAGCCCAAACGTGCCTCTCGCGAACGGTTTTGGCGGCGCATCGGTACCGCCGTCGTGCGCTGGCCCGGGCCCATCCTGGTGGCCACCACCGCACTGTGCCTGGTCGGGCTGCTCGCGCTGCCCGGCTACCACACCGACTACAACGACCGGCACTACCTGCCGGCGGACATCCCGGCTGCCGAGGGCTTCGCCGCCGCCGAACGGCACTTCCCGGCCGCTCGCCTCAGTCCCGAACTGCTCATGCTGGTCAGCGACCACGACCTGCGGAACTCGGCGGACTTCCTGGTGATCGACCGGGTGGCCAAGGCGATGTTCCACACCCCGGGTATCGGCCGGGTGCAGACCATCACCCGCCCGCAGGGCTCGCCGATCGAGCACAGCTCGATCCCGTTCCTGCTCGGCATGCAGGGCACGACGCAGACGATGAACCAGTCGTACCTCGATGACCGCATGAAGGACATGCTGAAGATGGGTGACGACATGAACGTCTCCATCAACACCATGCAGCAGATGTACGACCTGATGGGCGAGCTCAACGAGACCACCCACAGCATGGTCGGCAAGATGGACCTGACGCTGGCCGACATCCAGACGCTGCGCGACCACATCGCCGACTTCGACGACTTCTTCCGGCCGATCCGCAATTACCTGTACTGGGAACCGCACTGCTACGACATTCCGCTGTGCTGGTCGATGCGCTCGGTCTTCGACACCCTCGACGGCATCGACACGATGACCGACGACTTCCAGAACCTGGTGCCCAACTTGCATCAGCTCGACCTGTTGACGGCTCAGATGCGCACACTGATGCCGCCGATGATCGAGACGATGAAGTCGATGCGGACCATGCAGCTGACCATGCAGAGCACGCAGGCCGGCATGTACGACCAGATGGCCGCGCAGCAGGAGAATCAGAGCGCGATGGGCAAGGCCTTCGACGAGGCCAAGAACGACGACTCCTTCTATCTGCCGCCGGAGGCGTTCGACAACCCCGACTTCAAACGCGGCATGAAGATGTTCATCTCGCCGGACGGTCACGCGGTGCGGTTCATCATTTCCCACGAGGGTGACCCGATGTCGCCGGAAGGCCTCAGCCACGTCGAACCCATCAAGAATGCGGCGTTCGAGGCTATCAAGGGCACTCCGCTGGAGGGCTCCAAGATCTATCTGGCCGGCACCGCGGCGAGCTTCAAGGACATGCAGGACAGCGCGAACTACGACCTGCTGATCGCCGGAATCGCGGCCCTGTGCCTGATTTTCATCATCATGCTGATCATCACCCGGGCGGTGGTGGCCGCCGCGGCGATCGTCGGCACCGTGCTGCTGTCGCTGGGCACCTCGTTCGGCATGTCGGTGCTGGTGTGGCAGGACCTCATCGGCCGTCCGCTGCACTGGATGGTGCTGGTGATGTCGACCATCATCCTGCTGGCCGTGGGGTCGGACTACAACCTGCTGCTGGTGGCCCGGCTCAAGGAAGAAGTCGGGGCCGGGATCAACACCGGCATCATCCGGGCGATGGGCGGCAGTGGGTCGGTGGTGACCTCGGCCGGCCTGGTGTTCGCGGTGACGATGGCGGCGATGGCGTTCAGTGAGCTGACCATCATCGCCCAGGTCGGCACCACGATCGGTATGGGCCTGCTGATCGACACCCTGGTGATCCGGTCGTTCATGACACCGTCGATCGCCGCGCTGCTGGGCCGCTGGTTCTGGTGGCCGCAGCGGGTGCGGCCACGTCCGGCGCCCTCGCCGTGGCCGCAGCCCAATACTGCTCCCGCTCAGGCGGTTTCGGCCGACACCTAGGCCGGCATCACTTCATGGCGTTGCGCGCGCCGTCGACACAGCCGCGCTCGAACTGTCCGCTGTGCGCGGCAGCCTGGCCACGGCAGTTGACGGTGATCGACTCCTCGCGGGCCTGATAACCGCCCTCGTGCACCCAGCGCTGGCCGTCGGTGTAACCCGCCCAGTAGGACGAGTCCTTGCGCTCAGAGGTCAGCATGAACACCACGGCGAGAAGTGCGAACACGACGAGCACCAGCGCGGTGACGAACCACCGTCTGGCCAGCCACGGCCGCAACCACTGCGGCACCCAGCGAGTCACGGCACTGATTGTTCCACCCACCGCGAAGTAGTCTCGCCGTTGTGCTGCATCTGCGCGTGATCGCACCCGAGGAGCTCTCCGACGATGTGGTCGGCGTCCTGCGCGGCCATGTGGGCGTCACCCACATCGTGGTGCATCGCGGCGCCGCCCTGGAACCCGAAGGCGACGAGATCACCGCCGATATCGCCAGGGAGAGCGCGAACGAGGTGGTCGACGATCTCAAGGCGCTCGGTCTGCGCCACCGCGGCGCCATCACCCTCGACGTCGTCGACACCGTGTTGTCCACGGCGGCTTACCGCGCCGAGAAGGAAGCCGATGGCGATCCCGGGGATGCGATCGTGTGGGAGGAACTGGCCGCCCGCACCCGCGAGGAATCCACGCTCAACGTCACCTTCCTGCTGTTCCTGTGCCTGGCCTGCATGATCGCCGCCGTCGGTGTGGTGACCGACTCGCCGGTCACCGTGGTCGGTGCGATGGTGGTGGGCCCGGAGTTCGGCCCGCTGGCCGCGCTGGCGGTCGCCCTGGTGCGCCGCCGGATGGATCTGGCCCGGCGGGCCTCGATCGCGCTGCTGTTCGGCTTCCCGGTGGCGATGGCAGCCACCGCCGCGTTCGTGCTCGGATCTGGCCCGGCGGGGCTCGATCGCGCTGCTGGTCGGCTTCCCGGTGGCGATGGCAGCCACCGCCGCGTTCGTGCTCGGCGGTGAGGCACTGGGGTGGATCCAGCTGCAGAGCACCCGCCAGCTCAATGAGGTCGACTTCATCTTCCAGGTCGGCCCGCTGTCATTTGTCGTCGCGCTGCTGGCCGGTGCGGCGGGCATGCTCTCACTCGTCTCGGCGAAATCCGCCGCGCTGGTCGGGGTGTTCATCTCGGTAACCACCGTTCCCGCAGCAGGTTTCGCCGTCGTCGCCGCGTCGGTGGGGGACTGGGACATCGCCGCCGAATCCGCCGCCCAGCTGCTGGTGAACCTGGTCGGCATCACGGTGGCCGGGGTGCTGGTGCTGTCGGTTCGCCGCCGGCATGCGGGCCGGCAGCCGCGCGTTCCCGCCAAGTAAGGCCCGCCCGCTGACGCGTGCGCCCTGCGCGCCCGTTTCTCTTGTGATGGGATTGCGGCCTATGGGCATCAAAGTGGCGCTCGAGCACCGAACCAGCTACACGTTCGACCGGCTGGTCGAGGTGTATCCGCACGTGGTCCGGCTGCGGCCGGCCCCGCATTGCCGCACGCCCATCGAGGCCTACTCGCTGGAAGTCGAGCCTGCCGACCACTTCATCAACTGGCAGCAGGACGCGTTCGGCAATTTCCTGGGCCGCTTGGTCTTTCCCAGCCGCACCCGTCAGCTGAGCATCAAGGTCGGGCTGATCGCCGATCTCAAGGTCATCAACCCGTTCGACTTCTTCATCGAGGACTGGGCCGAGACCTACCCCTTTACCTACCCCAAGGCACTCAAGGACGACCTCGAGCCCTACCTGCGGCCCGTCGACGAAGGCGAGGAAGGGTCCGGCCCCGGCGATCTGGTGACCTCCTGGGTGCGTGACTTCAGCGTCCCACCGGGCACCCGGACCATCGACTTCCTGGTCGCGCTGAACCGGGCCGTCAACGCCGACGTCGGCTACAGCGTCCGGATGGAGCCCGGTGTGCAGACCCCGGACCACACCCTGCGCAGCGCCATCGGATCGTGCCGAGACTCGGCCTGGCTGCTGGTGTCCGTGCTGCGCCAGCTCGGCCTGGCCGCCCGATTCGTCTCCGGCTACCTGGTCCAGCTGTCCTCGGACGTCGAGGCGCTCGACGGCCCGTCGGGCCCGGAGGCCGACTTCACCGATCTGCATGCCTGGACCGAGGTCTACATTCCCGGTGCCGGCTGGATCGGTATGGACCCCACCTCGGGGCTGTTCGCCGGGGAAGGGCACATCCCACTGGCCGCCACCCCGCATCCGTCCTCGGCGGCGCCGATCACCGGGGCCACCGGGGTCGCTGAGACCACGCTGGACTTCTCCAACACCGTCACCCGGGTGCACGAGGACCCGCGGGTCACGCTGCCCTACACCGACGCGGCCTGGGCGGCCATCACCGACCTGGGGGCGCGCATCGACCAGCGCCTGGCCGACCGCGATGTGCGGCTGACCATGGGCGGTGAGCCCACGTTCGTCTCGATCGACAATCAGGTCGACGAGGAATGGACCACCGCTGCCGACGGCCCGCACAAGCGGGAGCGCGCCTCGGCGCTGGCGGCCCGGCTCAAGGCGGTCTGGGCACCGCAGGGTCTGGTGCAGCGCAACCAGGGCAAGTGGTACCCCGGAGAGCCGTTGCCGCGCTGGCAGATCGGGCTGTACTGGCGCCGCGACGGTCAGCCGTTGTGGAGCGACCCCGCACTGCTGGCCGATCCCTGGGGGCCGGACCGCTCCGAGACCGACCCGCAGGCCGCCGAGCAGCTGCTGGCCGGGGTGGCCGCCAGCCTCGGACTGCCCGCCACCCAGGTGCGGGCGGCCTACGAGGACCCGCTGAGCCGGCTGGCCGCCGAGGTGCGACTGCCGGCCGGTGAAGCGGTGCAGGGCGACGACGATCTGGCCGACGACGCGCCCGAGGCCCGCTCGGCGCTGCTGGCCCGGCTCGAGGAGTCGGTGACCGAACCAGCCGCCTACGTGCTGCCCGTGCACCGCCGCGACGACGACTCCGCATGGGCCAGCGCCGACTGGCGGCTGCGCCGCGGCCGCATCGTGCTGCTGGAGGGTGACTCGCCCGCCGGACTGCGGCTGCCGCTGAACTCGATCAGCTGGCGCCCGCCGCGCACATCATTCCACGACGACCCGATCGCCAGCGGCTCCTACGAGCTGCCGGTGGACCCGGAGAGCGGCGACGCCGTCCTGGAGGACCCGGAGACCTCGCCGACCACCGCGATGGTGGCCGAGGTCCGCGACGGGGTGCTCTACGTGTTCCTGCCGCCGACCGACAAGCTCGAGCATTTCGTCGACCTCATCGCGCGGATCGAATCGGCCGCCGCCAAGGTGGGCTGCGCGCTGGTGGTCGAGGGCTACGGCCCGCCGTCGGATGCCCGTCTGGAGTCGATGTCGATCACCCCCGACCCGGGTGTCATCGAGGTCAACGTCGCGCCCTCGGCCAGTTTCGCCGAGCAGCGTGAGCAGTTGGAGACGCTGTACGAGGAGGCCCGCAAGGCCCGGCTGTCCACCGAATCCTTCGATGTCGACGGCACCCATGGCGGCACCGGCGGCGGCAACCACATCACCCTGGGCGGTATCACCCCGGCGGATTCCCCGCTGCTGCGCCGGCCTGACCTGCTGGTGTCGTTGCTGACCTACTGGCAGCGCCATCCCGCCCTGTCCTACCTGTTCTCCGGGCGCTTCATCGGCACCACGTCGCAGGCTCCCCGCGTCGACGAGGGCCGTTCGGAGGCGCTCTACGAACTGGAGATCGCGTTCTCCGAGATCGCCCGCCTGACCGCGTCGGGTGCCCCCCAGCCCTGGGTGACAGACCGGGCCCTGCGCCACCTGCTCACCGACATCACCGGCAACACCCACCGCGCCGAGTTCTGCATCGACAAGCTCTACAGCCCGGACAGCTCCCGCGGGCGCCTGGGCATCCTGGAGTTGCGCGGGTTCGAGATGCCGCCGCACTTCCAGATGGCGATGGTGCAGTCGCTGCTGGTGCGCTCCCTGGTGGCATGGTTCTGGGACGAGCCGCTGCGGGCGCCCCTGATCCGCCACGGCCTCAACCTGCATGGGCGATATCTGTTGCCGCACTTCATCATTCACGATATCGCCGATGTGTGTGCCGAGCTGCGGGCGCACGGGATCGACTTCGACACCAGCTGGCTGGACCCGTTCACCGAGTTCCGGTTCCCGCGGGTCGGCACGGCGGTGTTCGACCACGTCGAGATCGAGTTGCGCGGGGCGATCGAACCCTGGAACACCCTGGGCGAGGAATCGACCGGCACCGGCACTGCGCGCTACGTCGACTCCTCGGTGGAACGCATCCAGGTGCGCACCATCGGGGCCGACCGCCAGCGCCACATCGTCACCTGCAACGGCTACCCGATCCCGATGCTGGCCACCGACAACCCCGACGTGCAGGTCGGCGGGGTGCGCTACCGCGCCTGGCAGCCGCCGAGCGCCCTGCACCCGACGATCACCGTGGACGGTCCGCTGCGCTTCGAACTGGTCGACATCGCCACCGGGACGTCGCGGGGCGGCTGTACGTACCACGTGTCGCACCCTGGCGGCCGGGCCTACGACAGCCCGCCGGTCAACGCCGTCGAGGCCGAGTCGCGGCGGGGCCGCCGCTTCGAGGCCACCGGCTTCACCCCGGGCAAGGTCGACGTGGCCGATATCCGTGAGAAGCAGGCCCGCCAGTCCATCGATGTCGGCGCGCCGGGAATCCTCGACCTGCGCCGGGTGCGTACCGTGCTGCAGAACTGATGGGGTCGCCGACCCGGGCGTTGCCCGGGGCGGAGCCAACCGTAGGTTTGCAGAGTTACTGAACGGGTTGAAACAGGAGGTGGGGCCGTTGTCGCTGTCGGCTGCCGGCTCTGACCTCAGCCGGCCCAGCCATGACCCGGACCGCCTGCTGGCCGGGTATCGGGCCGCCCGGGCCCAGGAGCCGTTGTTCGACCTGCGCGGCGGCGGATCCAGCTCCTTTGGCGATACCGGCTACGACGAGTTCGTCGACGCCACCGGCACCATCCGGCCGTCCTGGCAGGAGCTGGGCGATCTGATCGGCGAGCGCGGCCGGGCCGGTCTGGACCGGCTGCGCGGCGTGGTGCGCGGACTCGTCGACAACGACGGCATCACCTACATCGAGATCGACCGGCACGGCGAGGCGGTCACCAATGGCCAGGGCATCTCGATGCCCGGTCCCTGGCACCTCGACGGCATCCCGCTGCTGCTGTCAGCGGCCGACTGGGACGTCCTGGAAGCCGGCGTGGTACAGCGCTCCCGGCTGCTCGATGCGGTGCTGTCCGACCTCTACGGCCAGCGCCGGGCGCTGACCAGCGGCATCCTGCCGCCGCAGTTGCTGTTCGCCCACCCCGGCTACATCCGGGCGGCCCGCGGTATCGAGAACCCCGGCCGTCATCAGCTGTTCCTGCACGGCTGCGACCTGAGCCGGGCGGCCGACGGCCGGTTCCTGGTCAATGCGGACTGGACCCAGGCGCCGTCCGGGGCCGGCTACGCCGTGGCCGACCGGCGGGTGGTCGCGCACGCCATCCCCGACGTCTACGAGCGGATCGGCCCGCGGCCGGTCTCGCCGTTCGCCCAGGCGCTGCGGCTGGCCCTCATCGACGCCGCGCCCGAGGCCGCCGAGGATCCGGTGGTGGTGGTGCTCTCACCCGGTATCCATTCCGAAACCGCCTTCGATCAGGCCTACCTGGCCTCGGTGCTGGGTTTCCCGCTGGTGGAGAGCGCCGACCTGGTGGTCCGCGACGGCAAGCTGTGGATGCGCTCGCTGGGCACCCTCAAACGGGTCGACGTGGTGCTGCGCCGGGTGGACGCCGAGTACGCCGATCCGCTGGACCTGCGG
Organism: Mycobacterium sp. M26; assembly: GCF_001494595.1. Lineage (GTDB taxonomy): Bacteria > Actinomycetota > Actinomycetes > Mycobacteriales > Mycobacteriaceae > Mycobacterium. Next base: position 2,680,254 of record NZ_LN929908.1, on the reverse strand, counting down.
CCGGACTCGCGCCTCGGGGTGGTGGGGCTGGTCGAGGTGCAGCGGCGCGGTGCGGTCACCGTGGTCAACACTCTCGGCGCCGGAATCCTGGAAAGCCCAGGGCTGCAACGGTTCCTACCCCAGCTGGCCGAACGGCTGCTGGGGGAGAAGCCGCTGCTGGACACCCCGCAGCTGTACTGGGGCGGGTTCGATCGGGAGCGCCAGCACCTGGTGTCGCGGCTGTCGTCGTTGTTGATCAGGTCGACCGTCGGCGCCGAGACGGTGGTGGGCCCGGCCCTGTCGACGGCTGAGCGCGAGGAACTCGCCGCCCGCATCGAGGCCCAGCCCTGGCAGTGGGTGGGCCAGGAGCTACCGCAGTTCTCCTCGGCACCCACCGACCACTATCCGGGCAAGCTGTCGGCGGCCAGTGTGGGGATGCGGCTGTTCACGGTGTCCCAGCGCGGCGGCTACGCCCCGATGGTCGGCGGCCTCGGTTACGTGCTGGCCCCCGGCAATGCCGCCTACAAGCTCAACAGTGTTGCCGCCAAGGATCTTTGGGTGCGCCCGCCAACGCGCGCCAAGGCCGAGACCATCACCATCCCGTCGGTCGAACTGCCCAGCGGCACCCGGTTCATCAGTTCCCCGCGTGTGCTGTCCGACCTGTTCTGGATCGGCCGTTACGCCGAACGTGCCGAGCATCTGGCCCGGCTGCTCATCGTCACCCGCGAGCGCTACCACGAATACCGCTACCGCCAGGACATGGAAGGCAGCGAGTGCGTGCCGGTGCTGCTCGACGCACTGGGCCAGATCACCGGAACCGACTCCGGGACAACGGGTTCCTATGCCGAAGCGGTGGCCGGTGCCCAGCGCACCATGTGGTCGTTGACCGCCGACCGGCAACGGCCGGGATCGCTGACGCAGTCGATCGAAGGGCTGGGCCTGGCTGCGCGGGCGGTGCGTGATCAGATGTCCAACGACACCTGGATGGTGCTCGGCGGTGTCGAGCGCGCGCTGGCGCAGCAGGCCGGTTCGCCGCCGTCCCCGCAACGCGGCTCGCGGGTCTCCGATGACACCCAGCTGGCCGCTGCCCAGCAGCAGACGCTGGCCGGCATGCTGGCCCTGTCGGGGGTGGCCGCCGAGTCGATGGTTCACGACGCCGGCTGGATGATGATGGACATCGGCAAGCGAATCGAACGCGGGCTGGGGCTGACCGCGCTGCTGCGGGCCACCCTGACGATCGAACGCAGCCCCGGCGCCGAGCAGACCATCACCGAGTCCGCCCTGGTGGCCTGTGAGTCCTCGGTGCTCTACCGCCGGCGCAATCTGGGCAAGGTTAGTGTGGCTGCCGTGGCCGACCTCGTGCTGTTCGACGGGGAGAACCCGCGGTCGCTGGTGTTCCAGCTGGAGCGGCTGCGCTCCGACCTGCGGGCGCTGCCCGGTGCGTCGGGCTCCTCGCGGCCCGAGCGTCTGGTCGACGAGGTCAGCACCCGGCTGCGCCGGCTGGACCCGGCCGATCTGGAAGAGGTCGACGACGAGGGCCGCCGCGCCGAGTTGGACGGGCTGCTCAAGGGAGTGGAGATCGGGCTGCGCGAACTGTCCGACATCATCACCCGGACCCAGCTGTCGCTGCCCGGTGGCATGCAGCCGCTGTGGGGACCGGACCAGCGCCGGGTGGTGCCCTAATGCCGGCGGGCTGGAGCGAAGCGACCGGGGGAATGGGCACGGCGGGCTGGAGCGAAGCGACTCGGGGGACAAGACGATGAGCTTTCCCGACGGACCCACCCCGGTGATCGACAGCCGGGTCTACCGGATCACCCACCGCACCGAGTACAGCTACTCCGATGTGGTCACCAGCTCGTACGGCCGCGGGCATCTGACCCCCCGGGACACCACCCGGCAGCGCTGCCTGACCAATGCACTCGAGATCGATCCCGAACCCGCCGACCGGTCCACCAGCCGCGACGTCTACGGCAACATCAGCTCCTACTTCCACGTCACCGAGCGCCACCACGCGCTGACCGTCACCAGTAACTCCGTCGTCGAGGTCGACCCGCCCCCGGCCGAGTTGTACGGCGGCGGCTCGGCGATGGCGCCGTGGGAGTCAGCCCGTCCGGTGGGCCGCGACGGCGTGCTGGCCTGCGAGTTCACCCTGGACCTGCGGCCGCCGGAGATCACCGACGCGGTCCGCGACTATGCCGCCCCCAGCTTCGCCCCCGGCCGCCCGCTCGTCGAGGTGCTTCGCGATCTGAACGCGCGGATATTCTCCGACTTCACCTACAAATCCGGCTCGACCACGGTGTCCACCCAGGTGAGCCAGGTTTTGGAAGCGCGGGAAGGGGTATGCCAGGACTTCGCCCGGCTGGCCATCGCCTGCCTGCGCGCCAACGGTTTGGCGGCGAGCTATGTGTCGGGATACCTCGCCACCGATCCGCCGCCGGGAAAGGAACGGATGTTCGGCGTCGACGCCACGCATGCCTGGGCTGCGGTGTGGACTCCGCAGAACCACTGGCTCGGTCTTGATCCGACCAACGACCAACTCATCGATGAGCGCTACATCATCGTCGGCTGGGGACGCGATTACGCCGATGTGCCGCCATTGCGCGGCATCATTTATACGGACTCCGATCACAGCGTGATCGACGTCTCGGTGGACGTGGCCCCGTTCGAGGGAGGTGTGCTGCATGCGTGACTTCATCTGTCCGAACTGCGGTCAGCATCTGGCGTTCGAGAACTCGGTATGCCTGTCCTGCGGCAGCTCGGTGGGGTTCTCGCTGGACGACGAGCAGTTCCTGGTGATCGCCTCGGGGGAGAACAGTGAGCATGGCGGGGCGGTGGATGCCGCCGAATACCAGCTGTGCGCGAATCTGTATCTGGCCGAATGTAATTGGCTGGTCAAGGTACAACCGGTGCGGGCGCTGTGCGCCTCGTGCCGGCTGACCAGGACCCGGCCGCGCGACGACGATGCCCCCGCGATGGCGGCGTTCGCGGTGGCCGAACGGGCCAAGCGGCGGTTGATCGCCGAATTGCACGAACTCGGGCTGCCGATCGTGGGACGCGACGAGGACCCGGAGTACGGACTGGCCTTCGACCTGCTCTCGAGTGCCACCGAGAAGGTGTTCACCGGCCACGACAACGGGGTGATCACCCTGGACCTGGCCGAGGGTGACGATGTGCACCGCGAGCAGTTGCGCATCGAGATGGACGAGCCCTACCGCACCCTGCTGGGCCACTTCCGCCATGAGGTCGGGCACTACTACTTCTACCGGCTGGTCGGACCGTCGCCGACGTATCTGCAACGGTTCACCGAGTTGTTCGGTGACCCGGACGCCGACTACCAGGCCGCCTTGGACCGCCACTACAACCAGGGCCCCCCGCCGGGGTGGGAGGGCAACTATGTGTCCTCCTACGCCACCATGCACCCGGCCGAGGACTGGGCGGAGACCTTCGCGCACTACCTGCACATCCGCGACACCATGGACACCGCGGCGTCGTTCGGCCTGGCCCCGGCGAACGCCACCTATCAGCGGAAGATGCTGGGCCCCAGCGGTTTCGACACGATCATCCAGATGTGGCTGCCGCTGGCCTGGTCGCTGAACATGGTGAACCGCTCGATGGGCAAAGAGGATCTGTACCCGTTCGTGCTGCCGGTGCCGGTGCTGGAGAAGATGCGCTTCATCCACACCGTGATCGACGAGGTGGTCAGCGCGGTACAGGCCCGCTGAACGCGTCTTCGTGGGTGAACAGCGCACGGTGGCGGCCTGATGGTTCGGGCTGGGCCGGCGTGGTGGTCCCGGAGTGCCGGCGCATCAGCACCCGCAGGGCGGCGCCCATGGCGGCGACAACGGCGAGTGCCGCCGGAATCCACCACCACTGGCTGCGTCGAACCGCCTGCGCTGCTTGAGCTTTCGCGGACGGCAGGGAAGCGGCCAGGGAGGCGGGGACCGTCGAGACTCCGGAGGCAGCCGACCAGGCGATCCGGGTACCGCGCGGGCCGATGAACGTCCCGGTCTGCACCCCGTTGACGGTGGCCGTATCGGCACTGGGGTAGCTGAACGGCCCGATGGCGCCGCCGGAATCGCGGTAGGCCGCCAGGACCGGGCCGTCGAGCACGACCGCCCCCCACTGCGGGCTCCAGAAAATGGCCGCTCCGCCGGGCTTGCTGAAGTCGGCGACGTGCGCCACGCCGTTGCCGGCGTCGGCTTCATCGCTCACCGGGAAGCCGAGCGGCCCGGCCGGACCACCGAGTGCCTGGTAGCGCTGCTGAATCGGTCCGTACAACGCGCGGGCGCCGGTGGCCGGTGAGAAGTAGATGGCGCCGCCCTGGTAGTCGCGCTCGGCGCCGCCGGGTACGTCGTAGACGTCGCTGACCGGTGGGCCGAGGTCGGACTGCACAGAACCGAGCGCCTCGTAGTGCGTATCGATGTCGTCGATGGCGTCGGCCGATGGACTGGCATGGGCCGGTGCTGCGCTGAGCATGACGCCGACGGCCAGGACGGCGCCGGCGGCCAGGGGGCTGACTATGTGAGCCATGGGGTCTTCCTTTGCCCGCGACGTGATGTCGCGGAAGTCCCACGGTGCATGGCTGCGACCGCGCGTATGTCAAGTTGTGGGCATGGCTGCCGCACCCCTGCATACACGCGGTTTCGAATCGACATCCCCCGGGCGGCAGTCAGACTCGGTGAGTGGCGCCCTCCCAAGCGCAACTCGTTGAGCCGGGTTGCACCGTACCGCCACGGGTATTCACCGCGCAAGGTTTCGGCAAAGAATCGTGCGGTGTGGGTTCGGCGACAGGCGGGCGACGCGCCGCGCCGGTATGACGGCAATCGGCCGGTAGGTCCCTAGGATCGCCGGGTGGCAGATCGCTATGGCACCGATGTGCTCAGCAACGACCCGCACCAGTCGCGTCGGGCCCGCTCGACCGAGCAGGCCGCCGAGCTAGGCATGGTGGTGGAGGATCCGCAGTCCGGGTATGTGGGGGCGGTGGTCGGGATCGAGGGCGGTCGCGTCGAACTTGAGGACCGCCGCGGCAAGCGCCGGGTGTTCCCGCTGGGACCCGGGTTCCTGTTCGAGGGTAAGCCGGTGATCCTGACGGCCCCGCGCCAGACGGCGCCGACCGCCAGCCAGCGAACGAAGTCGGGGTCGGTGAAGGTGGCCGACGCGCGCGCCAAGGTGGCGTTGGCCAGTCGCATCTACGTGGAGGGCCGGCACGACGCCGAACTGGTGGAGCAGGTGTGGGGTGAGGATCTGCGCGTCGAGGGTGTGGTGGTCGAGTACCTCGGCGGTGTCGACGACCTGGCCGACATCGTCGCGTCGTTTCGTCCCGGGCCGGGGCGCCGGCTGGGGGTGCTGGTCGACCACCTGGTGACCGGATCCAAGGAAGCCCGCATCGCCGAGGCGGTGCGGCGCGGCCCCGGCGGTGAGCACACCCTGGTCGTCGGTCATCCGTACGTCGACATCTGGCAGGCCGTCAAACCCGCTCGCCTCGGGCTGGCGCAGTGGCCGGTGGTGCCCCGCAGCGTCGAATGGAAGCACGGGATCTGCGACGCGTTGGGCTGGCCGCACCGCGACCAGGCCGACATCGCCCGGGCGTGGCAACGCATCCGGTCCTCGGTGCGCGACTGGACGGATCTGGAGCCCGAGCTGATCGGGCGCGTCGAGGAACTCATCGACTTCGTCACCCAACCAGCCTGAGAACACTCGAATCTGGTTGTGCGGGTTAGGGTCCCAGGTCCGGCGCCCAGGCCACGCCGTTGATGTGGCTGCCACCGTCGACGAACAGCGTGTTGCCCGTCAGATACCGGCTGCCCTCGCCGGCCAGGAACACCGCCACCGGGGCGATGTCGTCGTAGGGGTCACCCATCCGGCCCATCGGGTTGGCCGCATCAGCCATCGACCCGATCTCGGGATGCTCGGCCACGACCGCCAGGAAGGCCGAACTCTTGGCGGCCGGACAGATGGCATTGACGGTGATGCCGGTGGGCGCCCACTCGCGGGCGGCTGTGCGGGTCAGCGCGCGCAGGGCTTCCTTGGCGGCGTTGTACTCCAGTGAGCCGATGTGGGCGTTGACCCCGTTGAGGCTGCACATGTTGATCACCCGGCCCCAGCCGCGGTCCTTCATGGGGCCGAAAGCGGCGCGCATCGCCCAGAACGGGCCGTAGTAGCCCATCGCGACGCCGTGCGCGAGGTCTTCGTCGGTCTTGTTCTCCACCCGGCCGATCCCACCCCCGCCCCAGGCGTTGTTGACCAGAATGTCCAGTGATCCGTACGCGGAGAGGGTTGTGGCGACGGCATTCTCGACCTGTTCCCGGTCGGTGACGTCGGTAGCGACGAACAGCCCGCCGATCTCGTCGGCGACGGCCGCGCCGGTGTCGGCGTCGAATTCGGCCACCACCACCGAGGCGCCTTCGTCGGCGAACCGCCTGGCGATCCCGGCGCCGATCCCGGCCCCGCCGCCGGTGACCAGGGCGACCTTGCCGGCCAGCTGCCCGGTCACCTCGGGATTCCCTGGGCGACGAGGTCGAAGGCCGCGTCGCTGCCGTCCAGCTGGCGGGCCACCCGGGTGACGATCCGCCAGCCTTCGGCGGTGCGGCGCAGGGTCAGCAGGTGCACCCCGGCACGCCAGACGTGATAGCCGCCGGACTCGCGGCGCAGCAGGATGATCGAGTGGCAGGTCGCGGTGGCGTCGTCGCCGTCGACGGTGACCACCGGCGGGCCGAAGAAGTGGCAGGCGCCGCGGGCCATGAGACCGCGGTGGGCATCGGAGTTGACCATCGCCACCAGTTCGTCGTGCCCGGACATCGTCCAGTCGCCTACGTCGTAGGTGCCCTCGGCGGTCCACAGATCGGCGACAACGTCGGCTTCGCCGGCGTCCACCAGCGGACCGTAGGAGGCGAGGAGCCGGGCGATGGCGCGTTCGTCCTCCAGCGCCGCCAGGCGGCGTTCGAGGGCGGCCAGTCGGTCTTCGCTCATGAGCTGCCTTTCTCCAGGGTGCCGGCCAGCTCGTATAGCGCGGTCAGCTGTTCGCAGTAGTGCTCGGCGGACTGTGCGGTGACCGAGCAGGTCACCGAGGTTGCACCCGCATCTCGTAATGCGTTGAGCCGCTGGGTGGTTCGCTCCGGATCGCCGGTTGGGTCGATGGCGTGTCCGGTGGGCAGCACCACCTCGAAGCCGGTCGGGGTCTCGACCCGGCCCAGCATGGTGGTGAGCTCGGTGGTGCTCAGGCCGAACGGCATCCACCCGTCGGCCAGGGTGACGGCGCGGCGCAGCGAGCGCAGCGTGCGCCCGCCCACCCATATCGGGACGTGCGGCTGGACCGCGCACGGCTCGACGGCGAACCCGTCAAACCGGTAGTGGGTGCCCTGGTAGGACGGCCTGCGTTGCGACAGGGCGGCGCGCAGGGCGCCGATCGCGTCATCGGCGATCTCGCCCCGCCCGTCGAAGGTGGCCCCGAGCAGGTCGAATTCCTCGGCCAGCGAACCGACCCCCACGCCGAGCACCAGGCGGCCTTCGCTGATCCGGTCCAGGGTGCCGAATCTCTTGGCGATCTCCAGTGGATGGTGATAGCCCAGCACCACCACCGAGGTCGCCAACCTGATCGAGGTCGTATGCGCGGCCAGAAAACCGAAGGTGGACAACGGATCCCAGTACACCAGCCCGCGCTGACCGGCGGCGTCCACCGGAACGGCGACATGCTCGGCACAGGTCAGGTGGTCGAAGCCCAGGGCGTCGGCGCACTGTGCAATCCGGGCGAGATCGGCGATCGGGGCGTCCTGCTCCCAGGCGGAGGACACGCCGGGCAACTGCATCACCATCGGCGTCGACAGTCCGATCCGCACAACATGCTGTTCTATCGGCCGCCACACCAAGCAAATGCTTGCGTCCCGGTGATCGGGACCGCTACGGTGAGGTAGAACGAATTCTCGTAGAGCGGACAGGAGTGTGGATGACGGCGGCACTGACCGATACCGCTCCAGCATCGATGCTGGACCGGTTCACGGCCATCATCGACGCCTTTGACGACGGGTCGGTGTCACTGACCCTCGATCAGATCGCCGCCCGGGCCAACCTCCCGCGATCCACCACCCATCGGATCCTTGACCAGCTGGTTCGGCTGCGCTGGCTGACCCATTGCGGGCGCGGCTACCGGCTGGGTGCGCGGACCTCGGGGCGTAGTGCCGGGGAAGGTATCGACGTGCGGCTGCGCTCGGCGGCCGCCCCGGTACTGCACGATCTGCAGGTCCGCACCGGTGCGGTGGTCCACCTGGGTCTGCTCGACCGCGGCTGCATCGTGCACCTGGACAAACTCGGCGGCGCCTCCGCACGGCAGGTCCCGACCTCGGTCGGCAGTCGGATTCCCGCGCACCGGGTCGCTCTCGGTGTCGCCGCACTGGCCGGACTCTCGCCCGAAGACGTCATCGCCGAGCTGAGCTACGTCGGCAACTGGCAGCCCGACCCGGCCTGGTGGGGTGAACTGCACAATGTGCGCCGGCGGGTCACCACCCGCCGCGGCGACTACGTCGAGAGCATGATGTCGGTGGCCGCAACCGTGGGCTGCCGCGCGGCGATCGGGATCGTCACCCCGGACCGGGTGCTGGCGCAGCGATGTCAACCGCTCGTGGCTGCCGCGGCAGCCAGCATCTCCCGAGCGCTCAGCAGCTCGTCGAACTAGCCGCTTCTAGGTGGCCAGACCCATCAGTTTGGCCATCATGCGGTGTGCCCCGGCCACTACCTTGGCGCGGTCCGGGTCGTTGCGCCGCGCCACATCCTCGGCATTGCCGCCGGCCACATAGACCGGCCCATTGCCCAGCTGTTCCAGTCCCTCCCGGGCCACGTCGGCGGGCTGCGCCACCCGCATTCCCGGCACGTCGAAGTTGAGGCCCACCCGCTCCATCGCGGGCGTCCGGGTGACACCGAGCACCAGTTCGAGCACGTCGACGTCGTGATCGCGCAATTCCAGCCACAGCCCCTCGGCGAAGATCCGCCCGTAGGCCTTCACACCCCCGTAGACCGTGTGGCGCACTGATCCCATATAGCCGGCCATCGAGCCGACCAGAAGAATTCCGCCGCGCCGCCGCTCCCGCATCGCCCGCCCGTAGTGCTGGGTGAGCGCCATCATCGTGGTGATGTTCAGATCGATCACCCGCTGGAAGTCCGCGAGGTCGGCGTCGAGAAACTCTGCGCTGCAGGTGTTGGCGCCGGCGTTGTAGATCAGCAGGCCGACTTCCAGATCAGCGGTCAGTTCCGTCAATGCTTCGACCGCAGCGGTGGACGTGAGATCGGTTGCAAGCGTGCGTACTTCGACGCCAAGCTCGCGGCACTCGGCGGCGGTGTCCGCCAGCGGTTCGGGCTTGCGGGCCACCAGCACCAGGTTGATGCCCGAACTGGCAAGCAGCCGAGCGAATTCCGCACCCACGCCCTCCGAACCGCCTGCCACCACCGCCCACGGACCGTACTTCTCATACGCCACGAGTCGATCTTGTCTGGTCATCAGTTAGCACATCGAGACGGTCTCGCTGATCGGTACCGCCGCGCCCCAACAGGGGTGATACCCGATACTTGGGGCGTGCCACGGATCGGAGAGCCCAGGGCGCCGGCCCTGCCCGCGACCGATGACCAGGAGAATCGCCGTGGTGCAATCCTGCGCGCGGCGGCCAGATTGGGCGCGGCCAAGGAGCTCGACCGGATCCAGGCCCAGGAGATCGCCGCCGACGCCGGTGTGGCGTTGCGCACGCTCTACCGGTACTACCCGTCCAAACACCATGTGTTCGCGGCCGTGCTCACCGACCAGGTGGCGCGCTACCGGCCGCCGCCACCGACCGGTGACCGGATCGACGATATCGTCGCGGTCATGGTCGAAGCGTGCCGGAATGTGTTGCGCTACAAGCATTTAGCCCACGCGATGATCACCTCGACCCAGGTGGTCCGGGCGCAGACCCGGGAGCCTGAGGATCCGACGCTGGCGTTGCGCATTCTTGCGGTGGCGGGCATCGATGACCCCACCGAGGAACAGAGCCGCCGCCTGCGTCTGGTGCAGCAGGCCACCACGGGAATCCTGACCTGGGCAGTGGGCGGGGCGCTCAGCCCCGAGGACGCCCTGGCTGACGTCGACCTGGCCTGCCGGCTACTGGTTGCCGGCGTGTTCTGACACCCGCGCCGTCCCCGCCCGGGTCGCCAGTACCGATCCGCTCAGGATCAGTGCCAGCCCGGCGATGTTCCACCACGTCAGCGGCTCCCGCAGCACCAGCACGCCGGCCAGCAGCGCCACCGCCGGGTTGACGTAGGTGACGATCAGCGATCGTGCCGCACCGACCTCCCGGATCAGGGCGAAGAACACCACGAACGCCAGCGCGGTGCAGATACCGGCCAGCCCGGCGATCGCCCAGTACGTCTGGGCGCGCAGCGCGTGCGTCGGCCAGGTCAGTGCTGCGGGGACCAGATACACCAGTGCCGCCAGCCCCAGGCACGCCGAGGTCAGCGCCGGACCGGGCACGTCGGCCAGATAGCGCGCGGCGATCAGCGGGGCGATGGCATAGCAGGTCGCGGTGAGCAGCACCTCGGTGACCGGCCAGGCGCCACCTCCGGTGAGACCCGGGCCGGCCAGCACCGCCACACCGGCCAGCCCGACCCCGAGGCCGGCGACCCGCCACGGCCCGAGACGCTCGCCGCCGGTGAGCCGGTCAAGCACCGCGGCGATGATCGGCGCGGCGGCGATCAGCAGACCGGTCAGCGAACTGGTCAGGTGCCGTTCGGCATCGGAGAGCATCAGCCACGCGGCGATCATCTCGAAGAACGCGAAGGCGGCCACCGCTTTCCAGTGCCTGCGCAGCAGGGCACGGGTGGCCGGGGCCAGCGCCAGCGGCAGGAGTAGCGCCGCCCCGACCGCGGATCGCACGAAGACCAGGAACGGGACGGAGACCTCACCGACGGCCACCTTGATCATCAGGTAGGGGACACCCCAGATGACGCTCATGGCCGCGAACAGGACCCAGCCGCGTGCGCTCACGACGACCACATTACGAACGTGGTAAGCCTGTGGTCGTGGCCGACAGCCTGTTCGATGTGCCCGGGGACGACGACCGGCCGGGTCTCGACGTGCCTGCCTCGGCTCCGCTGGCCGTGCGGATGCGGCCATCGTCGCTGGACGAGGTCGTCGGGCAGGACAACCTGCTGCGCCAAGGCTCACCGCTGCGACGGCTGGTCGAAGGGTCCGGCGCGGCGTCGGTGATCCTCTACGGACCGCCGGGGACCGGGAAGACGACGCTGGCCTCCCTGGTCAGCCAGGCCACCGGTCGGCGATTCGAGGCGCTCTCGGCGCTCACCGCCGGTGTCAAAGAGGTCCGGGCCGTCATCGACAACGCCCGTCGCGCCGCGGCCTACGGCGAGCAGACCGTGTTGTTCATCGACGAGGTGCACCGGTTCTCCAAGACCCAGCAGGACGCCCTGCTGGCCGCGGTGGAGAACCGGATCGTGCTGCTGGTGGCGGCCACCACCGAGAACCCGTCGTTCTCGGTGGTCGCCCCGCTGCTGTCGCGCTCGCTGATCCTGCAACTGCAGCCGCTGACCGCCGACGCCGTCCGCACCGTGATCACCCGGGCCATCGAGGATCCGCGCGGGCTGGGCGGCCGGGTCGCCGTCGACGGCGACGCGGTGGACCTGGTGGTGCAACTGTCCGCCGGTGACGCCCGCCGCGCGCTGACTGCGCTGGAGGTGGCCGCCGAGGCCGGCGAGCGTGTCACCGTCGAGGTCGTCGAGCAGTCGCTGGACAAGGCGGCGGTGCGTTACGACCGCGACGGCGATCAGCACTACGACGTCATCAGCGCCTTCATCAAGTCGATCCGCGGCTCCGATGTGGACGCCGCACTGCACTACCTGGCCCGGATGCTGGTGGCGGGGGAGGACCCGCGGTTCGTGGCGCGCCGGCTGATGATCCTGGCCAGCGAGGACATCGGGATGGCCGACCCGTCGGCGCTGCAGACCGCGGTGGCAGCCGCCCAGACCGTGCAGCTCATCGGTATGCCCGAGGCGCAGCTGACGCTCGCGCATGCCACCGTTCACCTGGCCACCGCGCCGAAGTCGAATGCGGTGACGACGGCGCTGGGCGCGGCGATGAGCGACATCCGCGCCGGTAAGGCCGGGATGGTGCCGGCGCACCTGCGCGACGGGCACTACGCGGGCGCGGCGAAACTGGGCAACGCCCAGGGCTACCGCTATCCGCACGATGACCCGGATGGCATTGTGCCGCAACAGTATCCGCCCGACGAACTGGTCGGCGTCGACTACTACAAACCGACCGGCCATGGCGTCGAGCGCGAGATCTCCGGGCGGCTGGACAAGTTGCGGGCGATCCTGCGTCGCCGGCGCGGATAGCCGACGCGCAAGCGCACGTTTCGGGCGTTAGGGGTGTGCGTCTGCTCGTGGTCCCAGGGGATGGCCGGCCCGCTCGCGGATACCGCGCAGCATCCCGCGCTCCATCACGAAATGCGCGACGTCGTAGCTGATGATGCCGGCCGATCCGCCGGTGCCGCGGGCGATCAGCCGGGTGCGCTCACCGTGCGGGCGCAGGTAGAACGCCCACGACCCGAACGCCTTCTCTCCGCGTCGCACCCGTTCGGCGTCGGCGGGCGACATCAGCACAACATGGGATGGCGGCTCCATCGCGACTACTTCCTGGCTGGCGCCGGGTCCGTAGCGGCGGGCCAGCCACACCGTGTCACCAACATGCAGGTCCTGCCATTCCGGATGGACGACGTCGGCGTTGCGGATCCGGGAGCCGACCAGCCGCTCCAGGACGTCGTAGCTGTAGAACCCGCCCTTGTCCTCGCCGATCTGTGCCAGCCACGGCCACACCGCCCCCACCGGCGCGTCGATGGTGATCGCCCGGGTGGTCCGCGGCGCTCCTGGTTCGACGAGGTCGTCACCGGGCAACACCGCAGCGGCTTCCTCGGCGCTCGCGCCCCAGGTGTTCATCCACGGCCGCACCAGCCAGCGGTAGAACCCCACCCCGCCGGCAATCGCCATGGCCGCGGCCAGCAGCGGTCTCTGCCTGCCCATAACCGCCAACCTAGGCGTGGCCCGGCCGGTGCGGCAGAGCCTTAAGTCCCGCGCCGTCAGGCCATTTCGGGGACCCGCAGGTGCGCCACCGTCAGCTCGAACTCGCCGACGTCCTGCTGATCGGCACCGAGGTCGCGCAACAGTGCGGTCCGCAGCGAGCGGGCCTGCTCTCGCGTCCGCTCCATGGCCTCGCGGCTGTCGTAGGTGGTGGACACCACCGCCCGCCCGGAGGCCCGGTCGCTCATCAGGCTGCTGCTACAGAAGCCGTCGAGCCGTTCGATCTCGGGAAGCACCGACGCCTTGTAGAACTCGAGCGCCCGGTCGAACTGATCGGGCCGCACCGTGAGCCAGGTCGCCCGCACCCAGGCGACGTCGGCGGACCGGTGATCGCGGTGCACCGCCGCGATCTGCCATTCGTCCACCGTCGTGGCGCCCTGAAACGCCTCGGCCGCCCGGTCGCGCACCCGCCGGACCTCCTCGGCGCTGGCACCCATCGCCTCGGCGGACTCCCAGGCACTGGTCGCGATGCAGCGCCCGGACTCGCGGTCGGTCAGCAGCGAGACCCCGACACAGCCCGCCATGCTCTGCAGCGCAGGCATCACCTCGTCGCGGAAGTAGGCGACTCCGGCGTCGATCGACTCAGGGCGGGCGTCAAACGTGGTAGAGCGTGCGAGCACGGCCCACCTCCTCGAAGACGGGGCAGCGCCCCGGTGGCGCCACCGGCTGCTTCCACCTTCCTCCACAGCGGTTGACCTGGCAATGCTCTGCCCGGGGTCGCCTAGGCTGGAGTAGTGGACACCGATGTGCTCGACGTCGACACCGCGCGGCGGCGGATCGTGGACCTCACCGATGAGGTGCGGTCGTTCTGCCGTGCCCGCGGGCCCAAGGCCAGTGGGTTGTGCAACGTCTTCGTCCCGCACGCCACCGCCGGTGTCGCGATCATCGAGACCGGTGCGGGATCCGACCACGACTTCCTCGACACCCTGGAACGGTTGCTGCCGCGCGATGACCGGTACCGCCATGCGCACGGCTCGCCGGGCCACGGCGCCGACCATGTGTTGCCGGGGATCGTGGCGCCGTCGATCACCGTCCCGGTGGCCGACGGCAGCCCACTGCTGGGCACCTGGCAAAGCATCGTGCTGGTGGACCTCAACCGGGACAACCCTCACCGGTCGGTGCGGCTGAGCTTCCTCGGCGGCTGAACCGGACCGGCCCGGTAATGTAGTGCGGTCGAAGCGACAGTCGAGCCGCAACCCCAAAACGCAAGGACAGCTACCCAGTGCAGACACATGAGATCAGGAAGCGGTTCCTGGATCACTTCGTGAACGCAGGACACACCGAGGTGCCCAGCGCCTCGGTGATCCTCGACGATCCGAACCTGTTGTTCGTCAACGCCGGCATGGTGCAGTTCGTGCCCTACTTCCTGGGCCAGCGCACCCCGCCGTACTCGACGGCCACCAGCATCCAGAAGTGCATCCGCACCCCTGACATCGACGAAGTCGGCATCACCACCCGCCACAACACCTTCTTCCAGATGGCGGGCAACTTCTCCTTCGGGGACTATTTCAAGGCGCGGGCCATCGAACTGGCCTGGACGCTGCTGACCAATCCCGTCGAGGAGGGCGGCTACGGGTTCGACCCGGAGCGGCTGTGGGCCACGGTCTTCTACGACGACGACGAGGCCGAGCAGCTCTGGCAGGACATCGCCGGGCTGCCGCCTGAGCGCATCCAGCGCCGCGGGATGGCCGACAACTACTGGTCGATGGGCATCCCCGGCCCATGCGGACCGTGTTCAGAGATCTACTTCGACCGCGGTCCCGAGTACGGCATCGAAGGCGGGCCGGAGGCCAACGAGGACCGCTACATCGAGATCTGGAACCTCGTGTTCATGCAGAACGAGCGCGGCGAGGGCACCTCCAAGGAGGACTTCGAGATCCTCGGGCCGCTGCCGCGCAAGAACATCGACACCGGTATGGGTGTGGAGCGCATCGCCTGCCTGCTGCAGGACGTCGACAACGTCTACGAGACCGACCTGCTGCGCCCGGTGATCGACAAGGTGGCGGAGTACGCCCCGCGCGGCTATGGCGCCGGCAGTCACGACGATGACGTCCGCTACCGGGTGATCGCCGACCACACTCGCACCGCGGCGATCATCATCGCCGACGGCGTCACCCCCGGTAACGAGGGCCGCGGCTACGTGCTGCGCCGGCTGCTGCGCCGCATCATCCGGGCTGCCAAGCTGCTCGGCGTCGAGCGCCCGATCATTGCCGAGCTGATGGCCACCGTGCGCGATGCGATGGGGCCGTCGTATCCGGAGCTGGTCACCGACTTCGACCGGATCAACCGCATCG
The DNA here is from genome assembly GCF_001494595.1 of Mycobacterium sp. M26. GTDB lineage: Bacteria > Actinomycetota > Actinomycetes > Mycobacteriales > Mycobacteriaceae > Mycobacterium. The sequence continues at coordinate 2,664,874 of NZ_LN929908.1, read as the reverse complement.
CGGTGGCCGAGGAGACGGCGTTCAACCGCACGCTGGCTTCGGGGTCCAAGCTGTTCGAGGAGGCCGCCGCCGCGACCAAGAAGTCCGGCAAGACCGTGCTGGGCGGCTCGGACGCGTTCACCCTGCATGACACCTACGGCTTCCCGATCGAGCTGACCCTGGAGATGGCCGCCGAGGCCGGACTGAGCGTCGACGAACTCGGGTTCCGCGAGTTGATGGCCGAGCAGCGCCGCCGCGCCAAGGCTGATGCCGCCGCCCGCAAGCACGCCCACGCCGACCTGTCGGCTTTCCGCGAGCTGGTCGACGCCGGCCCGACCGAGTTCACCGGCTTCGACGAATTGACCTCGCAGGCAAGGATTCTCGGGATCTTCGTCGACGGCAAACGGGTTCCGGTTGTGAGCCACGAGTCGCGCGTGCATTCCGAAGCCCCGGAACGTATCGAGATCGTGCTCGATCGGACCCCGCTGTACGCCGAGTCCGGTGGTCAGATTGCCGACGCCGGAACGATTTCGGGCACCGGGGGCAGTGAGTCCGCCAAAGCTGCGGTCACCGACGTGCAGAAGATCGCCAAGACGCTGTGGGTGCACCGGGTCACCGTCGAGTCCGGCGAGTTCGTCGAGGGTGACACCGTGGTGGCCGCCGTCGACCCGCAGTGGCGCCGCGGTGCCACCCAGGGGCATTCCGGTACCCACATGGTGCACGCTGCACTGCGACAGGTATTGGGCCCCAACGCCGTTCAGGCCGGTTCGCTGAACCGTCCCGGATATCTGCGGTTCGACTTCAACGCCCAGGGTGCGCTGAGTGAAGAGCAGCGCAACCAGGTGGAGGAAGTGGCCAACGAGGCCGTGCAGGCCGATTTCCCGGTCAACACCTTCACCACCGCTCTGGAGAAAGCCAAGGCCATGGGCGCGATGGCGATGTTCGGTGAGCAGTACCCCGACGAGGTGCGGGTGGTCGAGATCGGCGGCCCCTTCTCGCTGGAACTGTGCGGCGGCACCCACGTGCACAACTCGGCCCAGATCGGCCCGATCACGATTCTCGGTGAGTCCTCGGTCGGCTCCGGGGTGCGCCGCGTCGAGGCCTACGTCGGACTGGATTCGTTCCGGCACCTGGCCAAGGAACGCGCCCTGATGGCGGGGCTGGCCTCGACCCTGAAGGTGCCGTCCGAGGAGGTGCCCGCCCGGGTGGCCACCCTGGTCGAACGGCTCAAGGCCGCCGAGAAGGAACTCGACCGGGCCCGGCTGGCAACGGCTCGTGCGGCCGCGGCGAATGCCGCCGCCGGCGCCGAGCAGGTGGGTAAGGTCCGTCTCGTGGCGCAGCGCATGTCGGCGGGGATGACCGCCAACGATCTGCGCTCCCTGGTCGGCGACATCAAGGGCAAGATCGGGTCGGACCCGGCCGTGGTGGCCCTGATCTCCGAAGGATACGAGGGCACCGTGCCGTTCGTGGTGGCCGCCAACCCGGCTGCCCAGGACGCCGGACTGCGGGCCAACGATCTGATCAAGGCGATCGCCACGGCGGTCGACGGGCGCGGCGGCGGGAAGCCCGACCTGGCCCAGGGTTCCGGCAAGGATGCCGCCGGGATCGACGCGGCGCTGGCTGCGGTCCGCGCCGAGATCGCCCGGAGCTAGCGTCAGTGCTGCCCGCGCACAACCGTGTGCCCGACCGGCCCGGGGACGATGACCCGGGCCGTGGCCGGCGCCTCGGTGTGGATGTGGGCACCGTGCGGATCGGGGTGGCTGTCTGCGATCCGGACGGCATCCTCGCCACCCCGGTTGAGACCGTCCGGCGCGAACGCACGGGCAAGCACCTGCGCCGGCTCGCAAACCTCGTCGAGGAGTTCGACATCGTCGAGGTGATCGTCGGGCTCCCGCGCACCCTGGCCGACCGCGCCGGCACCTCGGCGCAGGACGCCGTCGAGGTCGCCGACGCCCTGGCCGACAGGATCGCGCCCGTCCCGGTACGCCTTGCCGACGAACGACTGACCACCGTGGCTGCGCAGCGATCGCTGCGTGAGGCCGGTGTGCGCGCCAAGGCGCAACGCGGAGTCATCGACCAAGCCGCCGCTGTGGGGATCCTGCAGGGCTGGCTCGACCAACGCCGCAGCGCGGCATCCCATCAGCCGGAGAGCGACGATGCCTGACCCTTATGACAGCGGCCGCTACGACTACGACCGCGCCGAGCCGGAGGCCGTCGGCGCGCCGCGTGGCCGGATGAGCAGGCTCGATCGGGTCCGCGCGCGGCGAAACCAGAACCGCCGCAGGGCTATCGGGCTCGGGGCACTGGGTGTGCTCATCGCCGTCGTGGTGGCGCTGGTGTTCCTCGGTATCAAGATCTTCGGCGGCACCAGCGAGTACACCGGTGAGGGCAAGGACGACGTCGTCGTGCAGGTGCACGACGGGGACTCCACCACCCAGGTGGCCCAGACCCTGCGCGACACCAACGTGGTGGCCAACGTCAAGTCCTTCGTCGACGCCTCCAAGGACAACGCGGCGATCGCGGCGATCCAGCCCGGCTACTACAAGATGCGCACCGAGATGTCCGCCTCGGCGGCCGTGACGCGGCTGGCCGACCCGGCCAACCGGGTAGGCAAGCTGGTCATTCCGGAGGGCAGGCAACTCGACGACGTCAAGGCCGTCGGCTCCGACAAGACCACCGACGGCATCTTCACGCTGATCGCCAATGCCAGCTGCGTGGAGCTCAACGGCCAGCGCAAGTGTGTGTCCGCCGAGGGGCTGCGCAAGGCGGCCGAGCAGACCGAGCCCGCCGCGCTCAACATCCCGGAGTGGGCGATGCAGCCGGTGCTGTCGCTGGGCGGCAACCACCGTCGGCTCGAGGGCCTCATCGCACCCGGAGCCTGGAACGTCGACCCGTCCGGCACGCCGGAGGCCATCCTGGCGACGCTGATCGCCGAGAGCACCACCCACTACGTCAAGGGCGGTCTGCTGGACACCGCCAAGGCGATGAACCTGTCGCCCTACGAAATCCTGGTGGTCGGCTCGCTGGTGCAGCGGGAGGCCAAGCCGCAGGACTTCGCCAAGGTCGCCCGCGTCATCTACAACCGGCTGGCCGCCCCGCAGCGCCTCGAATTCGATTCGACGGTGAACTACCCGCTGGACCGCCAGGAGGTCGCCACCACCGACGCCGACCGCGCCCAGGTGACACCGTGGAACACCTACGCCTCAGACGGCCTGCCCGCGACCCCGATCTGCTCGCCCGGTGATGAGGCCCTGGCCGCCGCCGAGCGGCCCGAGCCGGGGGACTGGCTGTACTTCGTGACGGTGGACCTGGAGGGCACCACCCTGTTCACCAAGGACTATCAGCAGCACCTGACGAATATCGAGTTGGCCCGGCGCAATGGTGTCCTCGATTCCGCACGGTAGTGCCCGTAAGGCGGCGGTGCTGGGTTCGCCTGTCGCACACTCGAAGTCACCGCTGCTGCACCTGGCGGCCTACCGGGCGCTGGGCCTGACCGAGTGGACCTACGAGCGCATCGAGTGCACCGCCGACCAATTGCCTTCTCTGGTGGGTGCATTCGGCCCGGAATGGGTGGGCGTGTCGGTGACGATGCCCGGTAAGTTCGCTGCCCTGGAGTTCGCCGACGAACGCACCCGGCGTGCCGAGCTGGTGGGCTCGGCCAACACCCTGGTGCGCACCGATCACGGCTGGCGGGCGGACAACACCGATATCGACGGGGTGGCCGGTGCCCTGGCCGGCCACCGCGACCTGCAGCGGGCGATCGTGCTCGGTTCGGGCGGTACCGCGCCGGCGGCCGTGGCGGGCCTGGCCCAGCTGGGAGCTGGGGGTCACCTCGATCACCGTGGTCGCCCGCAACCGCGACAAGGCGGCCCGGCTGCTCGAGCTCGGCAGCGCGGTGGGGGTGGCCACCGGCTTCTGCGCCCTGGATGCGGCTGATCTGCCCGCCGTGGTGGCCACCGCCGACGTGCTGGTGAGCACCATCCCGGCTGACGCGGCCGCCGCGTACGCCACCACCTTCGCGCCGGTGCCGGTGCTGCTCGACGCCATCTACGACCCGTGGCCCACGCCGCTGGCCGCCGCCGTGCAGGCCGCCGGCGGTGAGGTGATCAGTGGGCTGCAGATGCTGCTGAACCAGGCGTTCAGCCAGGTCGAACAATTCACAGGCCAACCTGCTCCGCGCACCCAGATGGCGGCCGCGCTGGGTTAGCCTGCCGCCCATGCGATGGTTGGGCTGCGCGGCCGTGCTCGGCTGGGCCGTCGCGCTGAGCGGCTACGACATCCAGCAGCGACGCCTGCCCAACCGGCTGACGCTGCCCGGCGCCGCCGTGGTGCTGGTGGTCGCGACAGTGGCCGGCCGCGGCGTACCCGCCGTGGTCGGCGCGCTCGGGCTGGCCGCGCTCTATCTGATCGTCCATGTGGTCAGCGCGGGTGGGATGGGTGCCGGAGACGTCAAGCTCGCGATCGGCCTGGGTGCGCTGACCGGGGCGTTCGGGCCGGAGGTGTGGGTGCTCGCGGCCCTGGGTGCCCCGCTGCTGACCGCGGTGTGCGGCCTGGCGGGCCGGGTCCGGACGCTGCCGCACGGCCCGTCGATGTGTGTGGCCAGCCTGAGCGCGGCGGCACTGGCGGTGTTCTGAGCCGGCCGGATACTGCCAACCCTGGAGCACATCCCGCCACCCCGGTATCGGGCGTTGCCGCGCCGGCGTTCCCCGTGGCGGGAGGACACATGATCAGTTCACGGCTAGCAGATCAACACCAACCGCCGCAACCCGGGTGCGGTCGTCCGCCATATCGTGGCACGACTGGAGAATCCGCAGCCGCCGCGGCGGCGGCGCCCGCCGTGGCGACGCTCGTCGGCGGCGAACCGGCCGGAAAAGCGTTCCGAGCCAACGCCGTCCACACCCAGTACCACCCCGACCGAATCCGCACCGGTCACGCCCGCCACCCCGGCGGCGATGGCCGCCCGCCGCGCTGGAGTTCGCAAATGACCAAGACCACCCCGGCCGCCCCGGTGACCATCGAGGTGGCCGTCGATCCGCCCTACCCGGTGATCGTCGGCACCGGACTGCTCGGCGAGGTCGGTGAGTTACTCGGGTCGCGGCACAAGGTCGCGATCCTGCACCAGCCGGTGCTGGCCCAGACCGCCGAAGCCGTTCGCGCGCACCTGGCCGACAAGGGTGTCGACGCACACCGCATCGAGATCCCCGACGCCGAGGCGGGCAAGGACCTCCCGGTGGTTGGCTTCATCTGGGAAGTGCTGGGGCGCATCGGAATCGGCCGCAAGGACGCCGTCGTCAGCCTGGGCGGCGGCGCGGCCACCGATGTGGCCGGCTTCGCCGCGGCGACCTGGTTGCGCGGTGTCGACATCGTGCACATCCCGACCACCCTGCTGGCCATGGTCGACGCCGCGGTCGGCGGCAAGACGGGGATCAACACCGACGCCGGCAAGAACCTGGTGGGTGCCTTCCACCAGCCGGCCGCCGTGCTGGTCGACCTGGCCATGCTGGAAACCCTGCCGCGCAACGAACTGGTGGCCGGCATGGCCGAGATCGTCAAGGCCGGTTTCATTGCCGACCCGGTGATCCTGGACCTCATCGAGGCGGACCCGGAAGCTGCCGTGGACCCCGCCGGAACCGTTCTGCCCGAACTGATCCGGCGGGCGATCGCGGTCAAGGCCGAGGTGGTGGCCGCCGACGAGAAGGAGTCGGCGCTGCGCGAGATCCTCAACTACGGCCACACACTGGCTCACGCCATCGAGCGCCGTGAGCAGTACCGCTGGCGCCACGGCGCGGCGGTCTCGGTGGGACTGGTGTTCGCGGCGGAACTCGGCAGGCTGGCCGGCCGCCTCGACGATGCCACGGCCGATCGGCACCGTTCGGTGCTGACCGCCCTCGGGCTGCCGGTGAGCTACGACGCCGACGCGCTGCCGCAGCTGATCGAGACGATGGCGGGAGACAAGAAGACCCGTTCCGGCGTGCTGCGCTTCGTGGTGCTCGACGGACTGGCCAAACCCGGCCGGCTGGAAGGTCCCGACCCGTCGCTGCTGGCGGCGGCCTACGCGGAGGTGGCGCAGAGCGCATGACCACGGTTCTGGTTCTCAACGGTCCCAATCTGGACCGCCTCGGCCGCCGCGAGCCCGAGATCTACGGCAGCACCACCTACGACGACCTGGTGGCCACCATCGAAGCCAAGGCCACCGAGCTCGGTCTGGAAGCCGTTGTGCGGCAGAGCAACAGCGAGGCCCAGCTGATCGACTGGATCCACGCTGCCGCCGACGCCGGTGATCCGGTGATCATCAACGCCGGTGCCTTCACCCACACCTCGATCGCGCTGCGGGACGCGTGCGCCGAGCTCCGCGGGCCGCTGATCGAGGTGCACATCTCGAATGTGCATGCGCGCGAGGAATTCCGCCACCACTCCTATCTGAGTGCGGTGGCGACCGGTGTGATCGTCGGTCTGGGTGTGCAGGGCTATCTGCTGGCCCTGCGCTATGTGGCGGAGACCGTCTCGCCCGACCCCGCAGACTGAGGTCCTACTGCTTGGTGCTGGCCACCGAGTTGCAGATCGTCGTCGCCACCAGTGACGGCACGATGTAGGTCAGCGCCAGCACGAAGATCACCACGGCCATGTTGGGCGTGGTCAGCCAGTCCTTGGGGAATCGGTTGATGCTCATCGTCAGCCAGGCGCCGATGATGGCCAGCAGGGTCATGGCGATCGTGGCGAACTTGATGGAGCGCAGGGTGATTCGGGTGGGGGTCGCGAGATCGGCCATGGACCGCCGCAGGGCCCGGGTCCGGACGTAGACCAGCCCGAAATTGAACAGGATGATGGCGGCCGCCGACACGGTGATGAGCCCGACCACCCACAGTGGTGGTCGCTCCCCGTACATGAAATGCAGGTAGTCGATCGAGGTTTCGCTCAGCACCAGCGTCATCGCCATCGCCGCGGCGAACGTCAGCCAACCACCCAGATCTGCCAGGAAGCAGTAATCGCGGATGTCGTCGTCATCCTGGTCGGTTGAGCGACTGACCGCATGGCTGGCCAGCATCCAGCCCAGCCCGCCGAACAGTGCGGTGGTACCCGCGGCGAGCATGCCGGTCGAGACGGCACCCTGCGTCCACACGATGCTGCAGATGCCGCGACGGTCACCGTCATCGGGCACCACCGACCCGGTCATGATGCTGAACAGGTAGCTGTCGAGCATCAGAATCAGCACCGCCGACGAGAACAGCGCGATGGTGTGGACTGATTCGCGATTACTCCGGTCGAACAGCAGCGCGATCGCGGTGATGAGAAAACCGCCGAGAACACCCGCCAACTGCGAGATGGAGGCAGCCGAAGTGAGCATGCTCCATTGATCGGAGGTACACGACTGATCGGGGTTCACGGCGCCCGCCGAGGAATCGCGTCAGTTACGGGTCAGGCTTTGCCCTGTTCCTCGGGATAGTCGACCGGTTCGGTGGCAGGTGCCCCGACCGCGACAGGGCCGGTGCGGTCGTCATCGCGAACCGCGTCGAACACGTCGGTGTCGTCAGCGCCGTCGGTGACCCGCCGGCGGGCCTGCGGCGGCCGGCTGCGGTCGACGCGCCAGCGGCCGATGGCCACTGCGGCGATCGCGGGGATGAACACGACGAGTGCGGTGAAGGCCGCGAAGGTGGTCACCTCACTGACCAGACCCTCGACGTAGACCGCCTTGTAGAACAGCGAGATCAGCCAGGCGACGAAGCCGCTGACCACGCCCGCGAACAGCCCGGCCAGCAGCCAGGTCATCGCCAGATCGCGGCGGCGGTCGGGATCCGGGTTGGCGTTGGCGTCGGCGCGACCGTCCAGCAGACCCCAGATCAAGGCCGCGATGGCGAACAGCACCACGAGCACGATGCTGATCAATCCGGCCTTGGTGGGGAACTGGTTGATCAGCGTTCCCTGCACCAGGCGGACCACAACCATCCCGGCCGCGAACGCCAGTCCGCGCAACAACCAACTGTTCATGGGGCATCAGCGTAGCGAGTACCGTCGGCGACCGTGACACATTCCCAACGCCGAGAGCGGCTGGGCGCCCGATTGGCTGCCGACGGACTGGACGCGATGCTGGTCAGTGACCTGGTCAACGTCCGTTATCTGTCGGGTTTCACCGGGTCCAATGCGGCGTTGCTGGTGTTCGCCGGCGACACGCCGGCGGTGCTGGCCACCGACTCGCGCTACCGCACCCAGGCCGCCCGCCAGGCACCGGATCTGGAGACGGTGATCGAGCGCGCCTGCGGGCGGCATCTGGTCGGCCGGGCGGTGACCGACGGGGCCGGGCGGATCGGTTTCGAGAGCCATGTGGTGACCGTCGACGGATTCGACACGCTGGCCACCGAACTCGGCGAGCACTCGTCGGCCGCGGAGCTGGTGCGGGCCTCCGGTGTAGTGGAGGCGTTGCGGGAGGTCAAGGACGCCGGAGAGGTGGCGCTGCTGCGGCTGGCGTGTGAGGCGGCCGACGCCGCGCTGGCCGAGCTGATCCGGCGTGGCGGGCTGCGGCCGGGCCGCACCGAGAAAGAGGTCGGCCGCGAGCTGGAGGGGCTGATGCTCGAGCACGGCGCTGACGGGCCGTCCTTCGAGACCATCGTGGCCGCCGGAGCCAACTCGGCGATCCCGCACCACCGGCCCACCGAGGCCGTCCTGGCCACCGGCGACTTCGTGAAGATCGACTTCGGCGCTCTGGTCGGCGGTTACCACTCGGACATGACCCGCACCTTCGTGCTCGGCTCGATCGCCGACTGGCAGCGCGAGATCTACACCCTGGTCGCCGACGCCGTTCGCGCCGGGCGTGGCAGCGGTCGCCATGGCCGATGACGACGGCGTGACCATCACCATCCACGACGGTGGCATCCAGGGCAGCGGGCAATCCGCCTCGCCCGGCCACCACAACGGCGCCCCCGGCGACGACGTCGCCGCAGCCAGTCCGGGTGCCAACCCGGGCGTGCCGCTGGGGCCGGGGCACTAGCCCGTCGCCCGCCGGCGCCGAGCAGATTGGGTCCCGGATGGCCGACGTGGGAAGATGGGACGCGTGTTGCGATGGACGACTGCTGGTGAATCCCACGGCCGCGCGCTGGTAGCGATGGTCGAAGGCATGGTCGCCGGTGTCCGGGTCACCTCCGAGGACATCGCCGGTCAGTTGGCCCGCCGACGGCTGGGTTACGGCCGCGGTGCCCGAATGAAGTTCGAGCAGGACCAGGTCACCATCCTGGCCGGGGTTCGGCACGGCAGTACGCTCGGCGGCCCGATCGCCATCGAGATCGGCAATACCGAGTGGCCGAAGTGGGAGACCGTGATGGCCTCCGACCCGGTCGACCCCGCCGAACTCGATGTCGCGCGCAATGCCCCGCTGACCCGGCCGCGACCGGGCCACGCCGACTTCGCCGGCATGCTCAAGTACGGCTTCGACGACGCCCGCCCGGTGCTCGAGCGGGCCAGCGCCCGCGAGACCGCGGCCCGGGTGGCCGCCGGTACCGTGGCACGCGAATTCCTCCGCCAGGTGGCCGGCGTCGAGGTGGTGTCCCACGTCATCTCCATCGGCGCCTCGGATCCCTACGACGGCCCGCCGCCGGCTGCGGACGATCTGGCCGCTGTCGACGAGAGTCCGGTGCGCGCCTTCGACAAGGCCGCCGAGGCCAGCATGATCGCCGAGATCGAGAGTGCCAAGAAGGACGGCGACACCCTGGGCGGCGTCGTCGAGGTGGTGGCCCACGGTCTTCCGGTCGGGCTGGGCTCGTTCACCAGCGGCGACAACCGGCTCGACAGCCAGCTCGCTGCCGCGGTGATGGGCATCCAGGCCATCAAGGGTGTTGAGATCGGCGACGGCTTCCAGACCGCCCGCCGCCGCGGCAGCCAGGCCCATGACGAGATGTACCCCGGGCCCGACGGTGTGGTGCGTTCCACCAACCGTGCCGGCGGCCTGGAAGGCGGTATGACCAACGGTCTGCCGGTGCGGGTGCGGGCGGCGATGAAGCCGATCTCCACTGTCCCGCGGGCGCTGGCCACCATCGACATGGCCACCGGTGACGAGGCCGTGGCCATCCACCAGCGCTCCGATGTCTGCGCGGTACCCGCCGCCGCAGTTGTCGTGGAAACCATGGTGGCCCTGGTGCTGGCCCGCGCGGTGCTGGAGAAGTTCGGCGGCGACTCCCTGGAGGAGACCCGTCGCAACATCGACGGTTACCTCGCCACGGTTGCCCAGCGCACGCCGTCCGGAACTGCCGTCCGGGCATCGGGGTAGTCGACGTGGCGCCCAAGGCCGTGCTGATCGGTTTGCCCGGCTCGGGGAAATCGACCATCGGACGCCGCCTGGCCAAGGCGATGGGCCTCACCCTGCTCGACACCGACGCCGCGATCGAGGAGAAGACCGGCCGCACCATCGCCGACATCTTCGCCAATGACGGGGAACCGGAGTTCCGCCGCATCGAGGAAGAAGTCATTCGCGACGCGCTGGCCCACCACGACGGCATCCTGTCGTTGGGCGGCGGCGCGGTGACCACCCCCGGCGTCCGGGAGGCCCTGACCGGTCACACTGTGATCTTCCTGGAAATCAGTGCGGCCGAAGGGGTTCGGCGCACCAGCGGTAGCACCGTGCGCCCGCTGCTGGCGGGTCCGGACCACGCCGAGAAGTACCGCAAGCTGATGAACGACCGGGTGCCGCTGTACCGGGATCAACACCAACCGCCGCAACCCGGGTGCGGTCGTCCGCCATATCGTGGCACGACTGGAGAATCCGCAGCCGCCGCGGCGGCGGCGCCCGCCGTGGCGACGCTCGTCGGCGGCGAACCGGCCGGAAAAGCGTTCCGAGCCAACGCCGTCCACACCCAGTACCACCCCGACCGAATCCGCACCGGTCACGCCCGCCACCCCGGCGGCGATGGCCGCCCGCCGCGCTGGAGTTCGCAAATGACCAAGACCACCCCGGCCGCCCCGGTGACCATCGAGGTGGCCGTCGATCCGCCCTACCCGGTGATCGTCGGCACCGGACTGCTCGGCGAGGTCGGTGAGTTACTCGGGTCGCGGCACAAGGTCGCGATCCTGCACCAGCCGGTGCTGGCCCAGACCGCCGAAGCCGTTCGCGCGCACCTGGCCGACAAGGGTGTCGACGCACACCGCATCGAGATCCCCGACGCCGAGGCGGGCAAGGACCTCCCGGTGGTTGGCTTCATCTGGGAAGTGCTGGGGCGCATCGGAATCGGCCGCAAGGACGCCGTCGTCAGCCTGGGCGGCGGCGCGGCCACCGATGTGGCCGGCTTCGCCGCGGCGACCTGGTTGCGCGGTGTCGACATCGTGCACATCCCGACCACCCTGCTGGCCATGGTCGACGCCGCGGTCGGCGGCAAGACGGGGATCAACACCGACGCCGGCAAGAACCTGGTGGGTGCCTTCCACCAGCCGGCCGCCGTGCTGGTCGACCTGGCCATGCTGGAAACCCTGCCGCGCAACGAACTGGTGGCCGGCATGGCCGAGATCGTCAAGGCCGGTTTCATTGCCGACCCGGTGATCCTGGACCTCATCGAGGCGGACCCGGAAGCTGCCGTGGACCCCGCCGGAACCGTTCTGCCCGAACTGATCCGGCGGGCGATCGCGGTCAAGGCCGAGGTGGTGGCCGCCGACGAGAAGGAGTCGGCGCTGCGCGAGATCCTCAACTACGGCCACACACTGGCTCACGCCATCGAGCGCCGTGAGCAGTACCGCTGGCGCCACGGCGCGGCGGTCTCGGTGGGACTGGTGTTCGCGGCGGAACTCGGCAGGCTGGCCGGCCGCCTCGACGATGCCACGGCCGATCGGCACCGTTCGGTGCTGACCGCCCTCGGGCTGCCGGTGAGCTACGACGCCGACGCGCTGCCGCAGCTGATCGAGACGATGGCGGGAGACAAGAAGACCCGTTCCGGCGTGCTGCGCTTCGTGGTGCTCGACGGACTGGCCAAACCCGGCCGGCTGGAAGGTCCCGACCCGTCGCTGCTGGCGGCGGCCTACGCGGAGGTGGCGCAGAGCGCATGACCACGGTTCTGGTTCTCAACGGTCCCAATCTGGACCGCCTCGGCCGCCGCGAGCCCGAGATCTACGGCAGCACCACCTACGACGACCTGGTGGCCACCATCGAAGCCAAGGCCACCGAGCTCGGTCTGGAAGCCGTTGTGCGGCAGAGCAACAGCGAGGCCCAGCTGATCGACTGGATCCACGCTGCCGCCGACGCCGGTGATCCGGTGATCATCAACGCCGGTGCCTTCACCCACACCTCGATCGCGCTGCGGGACGCGTGCGCCGAGCTCCGCGGGCCGCTGATCGAGGTGCACATCTCGAATGTGCATGCGCGCGAGGAATTCCGCCACCACTCCTATCTGAGTGCGGTGGCGACCGGTGTGATCGTCGGTCTGGGTGTGCAGGGCTATCTGCTGGCCCTGCGCTATGTGGCGGAGACCGTCTCGCCCGACCCCGCAGACTGAGGTCCTACTGCTTGGTGCTGGCCACCGAGTTGCAGATCGTCGTCGCCACCAGTGACGGCACGATGTAGGTCAGCGCCAGCACGAAGATCACCACGGCCATGTTGGGCGTGGTCAGCCAGTCCTTGGGGAATCGGTTGATGCTCATCGTCAGCCAGGCGCCGATGATGGCCAGCAGGGTCATGGCGATCGTGGCGAACTTGATGGAGCGCAGGGTGATTCGGGTGGGGGTCGCGAGATCGGCCATGGACCGCCGCAGGGCCCGGGTCCGGACGTAGACCAGCCCGAAATTGAACAGGATGATGGCGGCCGCCGACACGGTGATGAGCCCGACCACCCACAGTGGTGGTCGCTCCCCGTACATGAAATGCAGGTAGTCGATCGAGGTTTCGCTCAGCACCAGCGTCATCGCCATCGCCGCGGCGAACGTCAGCCAACCACCCAGATCTGCCAGGAAGCAGTAATCGCGGATGTCGTCGTCATCCTGGTCGGTTGAGCGACTGACCGCATGGCTGGCCAGCATCCAGCCCAGCCCGCCGAACAGTGCGGTGGTACCCGCGGCGAGCATGCCGGTCGAGACGGCACCCTGCGTCCACACGATGCTGCAGATGCCGCGACGGTCACCGTCATCGGGCACCACCGACCCGGTCATGATGCTGAACAGGTAGCTGTCGAGCATCAGAATCAGCACCGCCGACGAGAACAGCGCGATGGTGTGGACTGATTCGCGATTACTCCGGTCGAACAGCAGCGCGATCGCGGTGATGAGAAAACCGCCGAGAACACCCGCCAACTGCGAGATGGAGGCAGCCGAAGTGAGCATGCTCCATTGATCGGAGGTACACGACTGATCGGGGTTCACGGCGCCCGCCGAGGAATCGCGTCAGTTACGGGTCAGGCTTTGCCCTGTTCCTCGGGATAGTCGACCGGTTCGGTGGCAGGTGCCCCGACCGCGACAGGGCCGGTGCGGTCGTCATCGCGAACCGCGTCGAACACGTCGGTGTCGTCAGCGCCGTCGGTGACCCGCCGGCGGGCCTGCGGCGGCCGGCTGCGGTCGACGCGCCAGCGGCCGATGGCCACTGCGGCGATCGCGGGGATGAACACGACGAGTGCGGTGAAGGCCGCGAAGGTGGTCACCTCACTGACCAGACCCTCGACGTAGACCGCCTTGTAGAACAGCGAGATCAGCCAGGCGACGAAGCCGCTGACCACGCCCGCGAACAGCCCGGCCAGCAGCCAGGTCATCGCCAGATCGCGGCGGCGGTCGGGATCCGGGTTGGCGTTGGCGTCGGCGCGACCGTCCAGCAGACCCCAGATCAAGGCCGCGATGGCGAACAGCACCACGAGCACGATGCTGATCAATCCGGCCTTGGTGGGGAACTGGTTGATCAGCGTTCCCTGCACCAGGCGGACCACAACCATCCCGGCCGCGAACGCCAGTCCGCGCAACAACCAACTGTTCATGGGGCATCAGCGTAGCGAGTACCGTCGGCGACCGTGACACATTCCCAACGCCGAGAGCGGCTGGGCGCCCGATTGGCTGCCGACGGACTGGACGCGATGCTGGTCAGTGACCTGGTCAACGTCCGTTATCTGTCGGGTTTCACCGGGTCCAATGCGGCGTTGCTGGTGTTCGCCGGCGACACGCCGGCGGTGCTGGCCACCGACTCGCGCTACCGCACCCAGGCCGCCCGCCAGGCACCGGATCTGGAGACGGTGATCGAGCGCGCCTGCGGGCGGCATCTGGTCGGCCGGGCGGTGACCGACGGGGCCGGGCGGATCGGTTTCGAGAGCCATGTGGTGACCGTCGACGGATTCGACACGCTGGCCACCGAACTCGGCGAGCACTCGTCGGCCGCGGAGCTGGTGCGGGCCTCCGGTGTAGTGGAGGCGTTGCGGGAGGTCAAGGACGCCGGAGAGGTGGCGCTGCTGCGGCTGGCGTGTGAGGCGGCCGACGCCGCGCTGGCCGAGCTGATCCGGCGTGGCGGGCTGCGGCCGGGCCGCACCGAGAAAGAGGTCGGCCGCGAGCTGGAGGGGCTGATGCTCGAGCACGGCGCTGACGGGCCGTCCTTCGAGACCATCGTGGCCGCCGGAGCCAACTCGGCGATCCCGCACCACCGGCCCACCGAGGCCGTCCTGGCCACCGGCGACTTCGTGAAGATCGACTTCGGCGCTCTGGTCGGCGGTTACCACTCGGACATGACCCGCACCTTCGTGCTCGGCTCGATCGCCGACTGGCAGCGCGAGATCTACACCCTGGTCGCCGACGCCCAGCGCGCCGGGCGGGAGGCGCTGGAGGTGGGGGCCACGCTCAGCGAGGTGGACGGTGCGGCGCGCCAGGTCATCGCCGATGCCGGCTACGCCGAGAACTTCGGCCACGGGCTGGGCCACGGCGTCGGACTGCAGATCCACGAAGCGCCGGGAATCAACTCCGCGGCCGCCGGCACCCTGCTTGCCGGCTCCGTGGTGACCGTGGAACCAGGCGTGTACCTGCCCGACCGTGGCGGTGTCCGAATCGAGGACACCCTGGTGGTCGGCGAGCGGGGCCCCGAGCTGATCACCCGGTTCCCCAAGGAACTGACTGTTCTGTAGCGGCGCTGCGGCCGTCAACGCGGTTTCGGCGATTCACGAAATTGACGTGGGTGTAAGTAGTTGAATACCTCCCATCGAACCCTTGTGAACTGGGAGGTCGCCATGGATCGTCGCCCCACCGTGGGAGGAACCACCAGGCTGGCCGCCGCGACCATGGTCGGCGCACTGGCCGTCGCCGGTTTCGGTTCGGCGCCGGCCGCCAACGCGTCCTGCGCGTCGTTCTTCTCGATCGGCAACAACGCGGACTGCTACAGCACCCCGTTCAGCATCGCCATCGCGATCGGCACCGGCGCCCAGGCGAATGCAGCCGGATTGTTCGGCGCGGCGTTCTCGGTGGGCGACGCGTCGGCGGCGGGAACCGGTGACCCGTTCACCTTCGCGATATCGGCGGGCTACCAGACGCTGTCGAACGCCAATGGGCTGTTCGGCATCGCCGCGGCGCTCGGGCCGCACACCCAGGCGTTGACCGAAGGTGGTGGGTCGCTGGGAAACCTCGGCTTCAACATCGCGGTCAACCTCTCGCCGACCAACCTGGCGTCGTATCGGACGCAGGCTGGCGGTGTGGGCAACATCGCGGTGAACCTGTTCGGCACCAACAACAGTCTCATCTTGCGATCGGTCACCTCCGGCGGGATCGCCAACATCGCCGCGAACGTCGGCGGAGACCAGAACACCGTCAATGCCGGTGGTGGCGGGACCGCGGCCCTGAACGTGGCCCTGCAGGTCCTGGGCGACAGCAACACGGTGACCTCAGGACCCGGCCCGCTCGCTATCGCCGTGTCGACCCTGCAGACAGGTCAGCCGGTCAACAAGTCAGAGCCGGGCATCAACGTCAACGGCTTCAAAGTGCCCAACACGGCAGCCGGGGTGTCCCGCAGTCGCACTGCGGCCCCGGCCAGCGCGTCCAAGACGGGCGGATCCAAGGCTGTCGGACACGCACGGTCGGGCCGCGGCAGCACCGAGCGGTAGCCGCGCTTGTCGGGTCGGTGCCGGTGCGCGGGTAAGCTCCGCTGGATGTGCGGACTGCTCGCCATCACTTAGACGCATAGGAGAACGACCGACCGTGGCAACAACTGCCGACTTCAAGAACGGCCTCGTGCTGAAC
Organism: Mycobacterium sp. M26; assembly: GCF_001494595.1. Classification (GTDB taxonomy): domain Bacteria; phylum Actinomycetota; class Actinomycetes; order Mycobacteriales; family Mycobacteriaceae; genus Mycobacterium. The sequence continues at coordinate 2,648,737 of NZ_LN929908.1, read as the reverse complement.
ATCGAGGGCCAGCTGTGGCAGATCATCGAGTTCCAGCACGTCAAACCCGGCAAGGGCCCCGCGTTCGTGCGCACCAAGCTCAAGAACATCCTGTCGGGCAAGGTCGTCGACAAGACCTACAACGCCGGGGTGAAGGTGGAGACCGCGACGGTGGACCGCCGCGACGCCACCTACCTCTACCGCGACGGCGCGGACTTCGTGTTCATGGACTCCGAGGACTTCGAGCAGCACCCGTTGCCGGAGGCCCTGGTGGGGCGCCTGGCCGGCTTCCTGCTGGAGGGTATGCCCGTGCAGATCGCCTTCAACGAGGGCGCCCCGCTGTACCTGGAGCTCCCGGTGACCGTCGAGCTCGAGGTCAGCCACACCGAGCCCGGCCTGCAGGGCGACCGCTCCAGCGCGGGCACCAAGCCCGCGACGCTGGAGACAGGCGCTGAGATCCAGGTGCCGCTGTTCATCAACACCGGCGACAAGCTCAAGGTCGACTCCCGCGACGGAAGCTATCTGGGCCGCGTGAACGCCTAGCATGCCCGACCGCAAGGCCGACAAGGGTCGGCATCAGGCGCGCAAGCGTGCCGTCGATCTGCTCTTCGAAGCCGAGGCGCGGGGACTGACCTCCGCCGAGGTGGCCGACGCGCGCATCGCGCTGGCCGAGTCCAACGCCGAGGTGTCCGCGCTCAACCCGTACACCGTCACGGTGGCGCGTGGGGTCAGCGAGCACGCCGAGCACATCGACGAACTGATCACCTCACATCTGCAGGGCTGGACCCTGGAGCGGCTGCCCGCCGTCGACCGCGCGATCCTGCGGGTGGCGGTGTGGGAGTTGCTGCACGCCGAGGACGTGCCCGAGCCGGTGGCCGTCGACGAGGCGGTGGAACTGGCCAAGGAGCTGTCCACCGACGACTCCCCAGGATTCGTCAACGGAGTGCTGGGCCAGGTGATGCTGGTGACCCCGCAGATTCGTGCCGCGGCCGCCGCCGTCCGGGGGAGTGCGCCGGAGGCGTAGCAACGTGGCAGACGGTGGCACGCGCCGGTTGACGGTGTCTGACTGGGTGGAAGCCGGGTTTGGGCTGTTGGCCGAAGAGGGCGTCAAGGCCTTGACGCTGGATCGGTTGTGCCGGCGGGCCGGTGTCACCAAGGGCAGCTTCTACTGGCATTTCAGCGATCTCGGTGCCTACCGCTCGACGTTGATGGAGGCGTGGGCGGCGCTGCAGGACAGCGAGCGCAGCGATTTCGACGACCCCGGCGACCTCTCACCGCGGCAGCGCCTCACCATGATGATGGCCGTGCTGCTGGGGGATCGGCAGTGGATGCTGGAGCGGGCGATGCGGGAGTGGGCCCGCTCCGATGCCACCGCCGCGCAGGCCGTGGCGGCTTCCGACCGTCGGGTGCGCCGCGCGGTCCGGCAGGTCTACCTCGATGCCGGGTTCGACCGGGAAGACGCGCAGGTACGCGCCGACGCCACGTTCGCGCTCGGGATCGGGGTGCTGCACCTATCGCCGTCGGCACCCGATGCCCGGGCCCACGCCCGGTACCAGGACTTCCTGGACATCATGTTGCGGCCCTGAACGTTTCACCGACTGGCTTCTTCCATACCAAAAAGTACGGTATTGTGCCGGTGTGATCGACGACGAGTTCGTCCAGCGGCTTGCCGAGCGGGCGGCCGATGCCGAGGATCTGCGCCGACTGCCGGACGCCACGATCGCCGAGTTCCGTGACAGCGGGCTGGCGCGGTTGCTGCTTCCCGCCCGCTACGGCGGCGAGCAAGCCCCGTTCCCGGCCATTCTGGAGCCGGTGCGGGCGATGGCCCGCGGCTGCGTCTCCAGTGCCTGGACGCTCGGGTTCTACATGCTGCACAACTGGATGCTGGCGTTGTTCGACGAGCTGGCTCAGGACGAGGTGTTCGCCGACGGTCCGGTGCTGTGCCCGGCGCCGCTGGCGCCCACCGGGCGCGGTGTTCCGGTCGAGGGTGGTGTCCGGCTGACCGGGCGGTGGTCGTGGGCCACCGGTGTGATGGCCGCCGACTGGGTGATGGTGGGAGCGCTCTGCGGACCCGACGATGCGATCTACCCCGCGTTGGCGCTACTGCCCGCCGATCAGGTTGAGGTGCAGGATGTTTGGCACACCGCGGGGATGCGGGCCACCGGATCCAACGACGTCGTCATCGAGGACGTCCTCGTGCCCGCACATCGCCTGGTGTCGGTCGCCGACATCTACGGCGGCACCGCACCGGGAGCGGCGCTGCACGATGCCGACAGCTACCGGTGGCCGATGGTGCCGGCCCTGGCTCTGGTGGCGGCGATGCCGGCCCTCGGTGCGGCCGAACAGGTGGCCGACTTGTTCGCAACGCGGCTGGGGGAGCGGGTGCTGGCCTATTCGGGTGTGCCGCAGAAGCAGCAGCCCGCCGCACAGATCCGGCTCGGGCAGGCCCGGGTGCGGCTGCGGGCGCTCGACGGACTGCTGCATGAGACTGTCCAGTGTCTAGAGGCGGCGGTGGCCGAAGGCGTCCGCGTCCCGCGTGCAATGCGAGCGCAGGCCCGCCTGGCGGCCGCCCACATCGTCCACGAATCCCGGTCGGTCATCGCCGACCTGCTCGAATCATCAGGCGCCAGTGCGCAATTCCTGTCCAGTCCACTGCAGCGGGCCAAGCGGGACGTCGACGTCATCTCCGGCCACGTCGTCTTCGACTACGACGTCAGTGCGGAACTGGCCGGCGCACTTGAGGTCGGAGTGCCCGTCTCCCCGGTGGCGATGATCTGACCGGGCTGCGCTAGCGGGCGCTCCTGGCATTGGCCATCAGTTCTTCGACGCGTTCGCGGCGCGCCCGGTTCTCGAAGACGCCGTCCTCTTTGAAGTAGGTTCCGACGATCGCGCCGTCGGCCAGCGCCAGCTGATCGGCCACGTTGTGCGCCTTGACCCCGGTGTTGACGAACACCGGAACGGTTCCTGCCGCCTCCTTGACCACCGAGAGCGCCTCGAGATCGGTGGGGGCGCCCGCGGTCAGCCCCGACACACAGATGGCATCCGGCAGGGTGGCGAAAACCGTTGTCCGGGTGATGGATTCCAGATCACGGTGGGCGAGGTAGGTGGCGGACTCAGGGACGATGTTGAAGAACAACCGGACTCCGGAGCCGCCGATGCGCGCGCGATGACGGGCGACCTCGCCGATGTTGGTGTCCCACAGGCCGAAATCGCTGGCGTAGACGCCGGTGAAGATCTCCCGGACGAACTGCGCGCCGGTCGCGACGGCCAGGTCGATGGAGGCCCTGCCGTCCCACAACACGTTGACGCCGTAGGGGACCGAGATGTCGCCGAGGAGCTGGCCGATGATCCGGGCCATCGTGATCGCGGTGATCGGTTCGGTCTTGGTCAGGTAGGGAAGGCTGAACTCATTGGAGATCATGATGCCGTCGACGCCGCCCTGCTGGAGCGCGTCGAGTTCTTCCTTGGCGCGATCGATCACGGCCGACAGGCCCGCTGCGGTGTCGAATCCAGGATCGCCCGGCAGTGCGGAGAGGTGGAGCATCGCGATGACGGGCTTCTGCACGGAGAAGACCTCTCGCACCCAGTCGGCCATGTGGATCCTTTCGTCTTTGTGTGACCATTTCTAACCCAGCCACCGGCAATACTGCAAGAGTTTCACAACCAGGCTGGAAAATCCCGCCCAAGCCTTGCAGAGACTCCGTGATTCCCTTACGTTGAGCCCAACAAAGCGTGAATCAATCACAGGAGTGGCGAACGGGTGTCAGCCAAGACGCGGCGAGCGCAGATCGAACAACGGGTCCTCAGCGAAGGGGAGATCGAGTACGCGTCCCTGGCGCAGGAGTACGGCGTATCGGAGATGACGATCCGCCGCGACGTCGACGCCCTGGAGGCAACGGGTGTGGTTCGCCGGGTCACCGGCGGGGCGATCGTGGCCTACCGCAAGGCCGAGGAACCCCCGTTCGAGAGCCGGGCGCTGCGCTCGGCGACGGAGAAGATGCACATCGCCGAGGCGGCCGTCGACCTTCTCGAGCCCGGGGAGACCGTCATCCTGGACAGCGGCAGCACCGTGCTGGCCGTCGCCCGCGCCATCCGCGGCCGGCGGCTGGGCCTGACGATCGTCACACCCAGCCTGCTGGCGGCGATCGAACTCGCCGACGAACCGGACACCACGATCATCGTTACCGGTGGCAACCTGCGCCCCGGCGAACTGAGCCTGATCGGCTTCGAAACCGAATCGGCCTACCAGATGTACAACTGCGACACCTTCATCATGGGTGTCGCCGGGGTGGACCCCGCCCGGGGCCTGACCGACTACCACCGCGTCGAGGGCAGCGCCAAGCGTGCCGCAGCGGGTTCTGCGGATCGGATCATCGTTGTGGCCGATGAGTCGAAACTCGGCCGCGTGCAACTGCTCACGGTCGCACCGCTGAGTGCGGCCAGCCATATCGTCACCGACAGCGACCCCGATCACCCCACCCTGGTGGCCGCGCGCGGGCTGGGCGTCGAGGTGGTCTGCGTGGATCGAGACGGCCGGACGGCGGACAACGGCCAGTGAGCTCATTCACCATCGGCGTCGACCTGGGCACGACGGGCACAAAGACCGTCCTGTTCGACTCGGACGGCGGCATCGTTGCTCAAACCAGCAGGACCGCAACGCTGTACAGCGACAATCCCGGCTGGGCTGAAGCCGACCCGCACCAGTGGTTGGCCAATGTGGTTGGTTCCATCGCCGAGGTGGTGGGCACCGCCGGCGTCGCGCCGACCGACGTCAAGGCCATCGCCACCACCGGGATGGTGCCCGCCGTCATCCCCGTCGACGCGACCGGCCGGCCGCTGCGGCGGGCCATCCTGCAGAACGACGCCCGCGCCACCGCCGAGATCCGCTCTCTGGCAGCCGCTCTGGCCGACATCGACCTCGTCGAGCTCACCGGCGCCGCGCTGACCCAGCAATCGGTCGCCCCGACGGCCCGCTGGTTAGGCGATCACGAGCCTGAGGTGGCCGCGCGCACGGCACACCTCGTCGGCTCCTACGACTGGTTGCTGATCGCCCTGGGTGCCGATGTCCACGTCGAAAAGAACTGGGCTCTGGAGTCGGGTTTGTTCACCATCGCCGGCGCGCCGGTCGACGCGGTGATGGCGGCGGCCGGTATCGAGGCTGCGGTCGTGGCACCGGTCCGCAACCCGGGAGACGTGGTCGGCGGGCTCAGTGCGGCCATGGCGCAGGAGACCGGCTTGCTGGCCGGTACCCCGCTGGTGGTCGGGGGTGCCGATCATGTGCTGTCCGCCTTCGCCGCCGGCGTCGAGGAGCACGGCGACTGGCTGGTGAAACTCGGTGGGGCCGGCGACATTCTGGTCGCCAGCGACACCCCGATCGTCGATGCGCGGCTGTATCTGGACGCGCACCCGGTGCCGGGACGATGGCTGCCCAACGGGTGTATGGCCACCAGCGGCAGCCTGATCCGCTGGTTCCAGAGCCTGGTCGGTGGTGAGGATCTGCTGGCCCTCGACCGCGAGGCCCAGCAGCGCCGCCCCGCCGAAGTGCTGTGCCTGCCCTACTTCCTCGGCGAGAAGAGCCCGCTGCACGATCCCGATCTGCGGGGTGTGTACGCGGGCCTGCACCTGGGAACCACCCGTGCTGACATGTACCGGTCGACGTTGGAGGCCATCGCCTTCGGCTTCCGCCACCACGTCGAGGTGTTCGGCGAGCTGGGTATCGAGCTGGGCCGCGCATCGATCACCAACGGCGGCAGCAAGTCCACCCTGTGGAAGCAGATCCACGCCGAAGTCCTCGGTGTGCCCGTCCACCCGATCGTCGACCATCCGGGCGCCTCGCTGGGGGCGGCGATGATCGCGGCCGTCGGAGTCGGCGCCCTAGCCGGATGGGATCAGTGCCGGCGCTTCGTCGTCCTCGGGGAGCCCGTCGTCCCCGACCCCGATCACGTCGCCGTCTACGACGCGGCCTATCGGGACTGGCGTGAGCTGGCCTCGGCCACCGCCCCTATTTCTCATTCGATCGCTGAAAGGACTCGTCAGTGAGCAGGACCGTGGTTATCACCGGTGCCGGATCAGGTATCGGAAAAGCCATCGCGGGCGTTCTCGCCCAACGTGATTGGCGGGTGATCGTCACCGATATCGACGCCGATGCGGCCAGCGCGGTGGCGGCCGGACTCAAGGGCACAGACCGGCTCGGCCACGAGGCGGTACGGCTGGATGTCACCGATCCCGACGAAGCGGCGGCGGTCGCCGATGACGTGGCCGACCGGCTGGGGCTGAACGCCTGGATCAACAATGCCGGCATCTCGTTCATGACCCCGTTCCTCGAGGCCTCGCTGGAGAACTACGTACTGACCCTGGACATCAACCTCAAGGGCGTGTTCGTCTGCGGTCAGGCGGCGGCCCGGGCGATGGTCCGGACCGGGCGCCGAGGCACGATCGTGAACACCGCATCGATGGCGGGCAAGCAGGGTCGGGTCCCGTATCTGGCCGACTATGTCGCCTCCAAACACGGGGTCGTCGGGCTGACGCAGGCCATGGCCTACGAGCTCGCCGCCCACGGCATCACCGTCAACTCGGTGTGTCCGGGGTTCGTCGCCACGCCGATGCAGACGCGGGAGTTGGAGTGGGAGGCGCAACTTCGCGGTTCGACACCGGAGGAGGTCAAGCAGATGTGGATCGACGACACACCGCTGGGCCGTTTGCAACAGCCGGAGGACGTGGCCTACACCGTCGCGTTCCTGCTGTCCGATGACGCCCGGTTCATTACCGGCGAAGCGCTTGCCGTCAACGGCGGCGCCTACATGGATTAGCCCAACCACTGAAAAGAGGAGCAATGAAGTTGACAACACCGGGGTTGCGGCGCGCCGCAACCGCTCTCGGCGCGCTTGGCGCTTCGGCGCTACTCCTGGCCGGGTGTGCGGGCAGCGGGGGACCCGACACCGCGACCGCCACCGGTTCGGGTCAGGTGCCGACCGACACGTCGGGCACCGTCAACATCCTGATGGAGAACGTCCCGGACACCGACATCGTGAAGTCGCTGATCCCGGAGTTCAACAAGAAGTACCCGAACATCAAGGTCACCATCGAGCCGCAGACCTACGATCAGATCCGGGACAAGCTGGTCGCGTCGTTCCAGGCGCCGAAGGCAACCTATGACCTCGTCGTCGTCGACAACGTGTGGATGAAGGACTTCGTCGCCGCGAACTGGTTGCAGCCGTTGGATTCCCGGATCGATTCCACCCCCGACTACGACTACGCCGACTTCTTCAAGCCGCTCACCGATATCGACACCGTCGACGGCAAGCGGTACGCCGTGCCGTTCTACAACTACGCGCTGGGCTACATCTACAACGTGCCGGACTACGAGAAGGCCGGTCTGACCCCGCCCACCTCGCTGGATGAACTGATCGCCAACTCCAAGAAGCTGGTCCAGGGCGACCGGGCCGGTATCGCCATGCAACCGCAGCGCGGCTACAAGGTCTTCGAGGAGTGGGCCAACTTCCTGTTCGCCGCGGGCGGCACGATCTATGACGACGCCGGCAACTACACCCTGGACACCCCCGAGGCCAAGCGGGCACTGGCCGCCTATGTCGATCTCTACAACACGGCTGCGCCCAAGAACAGCCTGAACTGGGGCTTCGATGAGGCCGGTCGTTCGGTGTCCAGCGGGCAGGCGGCATCGCTGGTGAGCTACAACTGGAACCTGCCATCGCTGAACGCCCCGGATGGCACCGCGGCGAAGTCCGGTGTCGGACCGTTCAAGCTCGCCGCCATGCCCGGTGGTGTCGACGTGCTGGGCTCGTGGAGCTGGGCCATTCCGTCCAACTCGGGAAATGCCGACGCCGCTTGGGCATTCGCCTCGTGGCTGACCTCCAAGCCGATCGACGTCGAGCGGGTGGTCAAGGGCGGCGCGGTGATCCGCACCAGCAGCACCGAGGATCAGAAGGTGCTCAAGGACGGATTCGGGGCCGACTACTACGCGGTCGTCAAGGACATCCTGTCCAAGGCCAAGCCGCTGAGTAACCAGACCAACGCCGAGGAGATGATCCAGGCGGTCGGTACCGAGCTCAACGAGGCCGTAGCCGGCACCAAGAGCATCGACGACGCGCTGCGCGATGCGCAGGCTGCCGCGGAGAAGACGCGGGGCTGATCGAGTGACCCCATCCGACGACCGCGACAACCGAGGAGGACCGACATGACCAAGTTGAAATACGGGATGTTGAGTCCGCTGCTGGCCCTGTTTGTCGCGGTCGTCGGATTCCCACTGGTCTATGCGCTGTATCTCAGCGTCACCGACTACAAGCTGACCGACCGGCGCGCACCGCATTTCGTCGGTCTGACGAACTACCTCAACACCCTGACCAACGCCGACTTCTGGCAGGCCTTCGGCACCACCGCCACCTACGTCCTGGTGGCCGTGACACTGGAGCTCATCATCGGCCTGATGCTGGCGATGGCGCTGCAACGCCAGAAGTGGGCGCGCGACCTCACCCGGGCCATGCTGCTGGCACCCATGTTCATCACCCCCGTCGCGGTCGGGCTGACCTTCCGCTTCCTGCTCAACGACCAACTCGGCGCCATCCCGTTCGTGCTCAAGAAGCTCGGCATCGACATCGATTTCCTGGGCAGCGGCCATGCGCTCTACACCCTGGCGCTCATCGACGTCTGGCAGTGGACGCCCTTCATGGTGTTGCTGCTGCTGGCCGGCCTGGAATCCATTCCCAAACAGCCGCTGGAGGCCGCGCGGGTCGACGGCGCCCCGCCGCGCTACGTGTTCTGGCGGGTGATTCTGCCGCTGCTGCGGCCGGTGCTGGCCGTTGCCGTGCTGCTGCGGGCGCTCGACGCGATGAAGGTGTTCGAGTACGTCTACGCCACCACCAAAGGCGGTCCCGGCACCGAAACCCAGACCCTGCAGTACTACACGTATCAGACCGGTGTGCAGTTCTTCCGGCTCGGCAGTGCCGCGTCGATGGCGTTCGTGGTGCTGGCCGTGGTCCTGACGGCCGTCGTGATCACCTTCCGGCTGCTGGAGAGGAATCGGGAAGCGTGAACAACCTCAAGGGGTACACGCTGGCCCGCATCCTGGTGCTGTGGGTGGGTGTGGTGGTCGTGGTGATCCCGATCGCCTGGATTGTGCTGGCAAGTTTCAAAACGCCTGCCCAGCTGAATGATCCGGCACTGATTTTCTTCCAGCCCAACCTCGACAGCTGGCGTTCGGTGCTCTCCTCGGGCATCCTCGACGCCGCGCTGCGCAGCTTCCTGGTGGCCTCCATCAGTGTGGCCATCAGCCTGGTCGTGGGCTGTATGGGCGCCTACGCGATCACCAAGTACCGGGCGGGCGGTACCGCCACCCGGTTCGGAATCCTTGCCGCCCAAATGATCCCGCCCGCCGTGCTGGTCTTTCCGTTCCTCACGATGGCCTACGCGCTGCGGCTGCAGGACAGCCTGGTCCCGGTGATCTTCGCGCACCTGAGCTTCGTGGCACCGGTGGTGACCTGGTTTCTCATCGGCTTCTTCGACGCGGTACCGGCCTCCATCGAGGAGCAGGCCCGCGTCGACGGGCTCGGACGCTTTCGCGCCTTCCTACTGGTGGTGCTGCCCCAGGTGCTGCCCGGGATCGGTGCCTCGGCGATCTTCGGGTTCACCCTGTCCTGGAACGACATGTTCTACGGCCTGATCCTGGCGCCCGGGAACGCCAAGATCCTCCCGGTGGCGATCGCCGGATTCAACACCTTCCGCGGCGTACAGATCGGCTCGATGTGCGCGGCCATCCTGATCGCCGTGGTTCCGGTGATCATCGCGAGCTTCTTCGTTCAGCGTCGGCTGGTGCAGGGCATCAGCGGCGGAGCGGTCAAGAGCTAGGTTACGGCAGGAGAATTCGAAACGGTCATGGCCACAGTCACTTTCAATGCCGTCAACAAGTCCTACGGCGACGTCCGGATCGTGCACGACCTCGATCTGGAGATGCCGGACGGCTCCTTCACCGTGCTGGTGGGACCGTCGGGCTGCGGTAAGTCCACAACACTGCGGATGCTGGCCGGTCTGGAGTCGGTGTCGGGGGGCACGATCCGGATCGGCGAGCGCGACGTGACGGAGCTGGAACCCAAGGATCGCGATATCGCGATGGTGTTCCAGAACTACGCCTTGTACCCGCACCTGACCGTCGAACAGAACATCGCCTTCCCGCTACGCGCGCAGAAGGTGGCGAAGAAGGAAGCCCACCAGCGTGCCGTCGCGGTCGCCGAGACCCTGGGCCTCGGTGGTGCGTTGTCGCGAAAGCCCAAGGACCTCAGCGGCGGTCAGCAGCAGCGGGTGGCGATCGGCCGGGCCATCATCCGCCAGCCGTCGGTGTTCCTGTTCGACGAACCGCTGAGCAACCTCGACGCCAAACTACGGGTCGAGACCCGCACCGAGCTCCTGCGCATCCAACGCCGGCTCGGCATCACATCGCTGTACGTCACGCACGACCAGGAAGAGGCGATGACGCTCTCGGACCGGATGGTCGTGATGCGCGACGGCCGGGTGGCCCAGCAGGGTGCACCATTGGACGTCTACAACGCCCCGGCCAATACCTTCGTCGCCGGTTTCGTCGGCAGCCCGAAGATGAACCTGGTCGCCGGTGTCATCGAGGACGGTGTGTTCCGGTCGGCCGACGGTCTGGTCCTAGCGCTCGGTGCCGGTGTGCCCAGGCAGAGCACTGGCGTCACGCTCGGATTCCGGCCCGAACATCTCGTCCTGACCCGGCCTGCGGACATCGGTGCCGACGCGCCGGCGGGCGCGACCGGGCGCATCGCCCTCATCGAACATCTCGGGCCTCGGGCCATCGTCGCCGTCGAGGCACCCGGGTGCACACTGGTCAGCGTCGTCGACATCGCCGACCTCGGCGGGCTCGGTGAGGGGGAGTCGGCCGGCCTGTCGGTGCGCTCCGGAGCCGTCCACCTCTTCGACACCGAAACCGGCGAACGCCGTGCCGGCTGAACTTGACCCGGCCGAGTTGCTCGACGTGGCATTGGCGGCGGCGCGCGCAGGCGCCGAAGTCCTGACCGCAGGAGTCCGGGCGACCCTCGACGTGACGACCAAGGGCGAGGCCGGGAACCTGGTCACCGACATCGACGTCGCGGCCGAGCAGGCGGTCCGCACGGTGATCGAAGCCCGCCGCCCGGTCGACGGCGTCACAGGCGAAGAACTTCCCCCGACATCCCCCCGCGACACCGCGGCGGTGCGATGGTCGATCGACCCGCTGGACGGCACCACGAACTACATCCGCGGGTTCCCGTACTTCGCGACGTGTGTCGGTGCCGTGGATACCGCCGGTGACTGGGTGGCCGGCGTGGTCGCCGCTCCGGCCCTGGCCAAGACGTACTTCGCCAGCCGTGGAAGCGGAGCCTGGCTTGCCGATCACCGCGGCGTGCGGCGTCTCACCGGACCGGCCCGCGACCCGGGCGCTCGGCTGCTCGGGATGGGCTTCTCCTATTCCGCGCAGATGCGGGCACAGCAGTTCACCGAGACCGCCGAGCACATGCAGCACTACACCGATGCCCGGATCCTGGGATCGGCCGCCCTGGCCATCTGCGCTGTCGCGGAAGGAACACTGGACGGCTTCATCGAGACCGACCTTGGCGAGCACGACTGGGCGGCAGCGGCCGTCGTCGCCGAACAGGCCGGCCTGCACGTCGAGCGGCCCGGACCGCACTCACGTGCGCTGCGCGTCGAGCGGGCTGACTACAGCCCGAGCGCGTTGTAGGTGCGGCGCACGAACTTCGGCTGTACCGACTGCAGTTTGGCCAGCGAGGTGTTGCCGGCCACCGCGGCTGCCGGTGCGCTCAGGTTCGGATAGTTCTGCACCAGATAGATCATGATCAGGTCGTTGGCCGGATCCGCCTGCCACCAGGTCCCGTAGGCACCCGGCCAGCTGAACGTGCCCAGCCCGCCGGGGCCGTACAGCTGCGCGGACTTCGACGGATCGGTCACCACCGAAAGATTCAGCCCGAATCCGCGCCCCATCCAGAACGGCATCCCCAGGAACGGGACCTTCTTCTGCTCCTCGGTCAGCCGGTCGGTGCGCATCAGCCGAACCGATTCCTCGGAGAGCACCCGGACACCGTCGACCTCGCCGCCGTTCAACAACATCCGGGCGAAGCGCAGGTAGTCGTCGACGGTGGTCACCAGACTGGCGCCGCCCTGGCAGAACCGCGGTTCGGTGACCGGTATCGGTCCCATCGCGTCGTGGTGCAGACCGGTTTCCTCATCGAGGCGGTACATCGTGGCCGCGCGGGCCCGCTTGTCGGGGGAGATGAAGAACCCGGTATCGGCCATGCCCAGCGGCTCGAAGATCCGCTCGGTGAGGACGGCGTGCAGGGACTTGCCTTCGATCCGCGAGATGAGAATGCCCAGCACCTCGGTGGCGTGGCTGTAGGTCAGCCGGTCACCGGGCTGGTGGACCAGGGGCAGAGTGGCGACTTCGGCCAGCCAGTGGTCCTGGTCCTGGCGCAGCGACACCCGGCCGTAGGCCTGCGACAGCGGGCCGGCCACAGAGAACATGTAGGCCAGGCCGCTGCGGTGGGTCATCAGATCGTCGACGGTGATCGGCCGGCGCGCCGGAACCGTGCGGTCCAGCGGCCCCGTCGGGTCGACCAGCACCTGCAGGTCGGTCAGTTCCGGCAACCAGCGGGTGACCGGATCGTTGAGTGTGAGCTTGCCCTCTTCGGCCAGCGACATCGCCGCGGCCACGGTCACCGGTTTGGTCATCGAGGCGATGCGGAAGATGGTGTCGCGCTGCATCGGCAGGTTCGCTTCCACATCACGCGAGCCGATTGCGTTGACCTGCAGCACATTTCCGTGTTGCCAGACCAGGGTGACGGCACCTGCCAGCAGTCCGTCGTCTACCGCCTGGGCGATCGAGGTGCGGTTGTCCGCGAGCGTCATCGGAGGAAGTCTACTCAGCCCGCCGACGAGCCCATCGCGCCGAATGGGTGCTAAGCTGCCCGACAGTTCGACATCCTTTAACGATCCGTCCAGAGAGGCGGAGAAGGAGGTCTGGTCAGCTCGTGGGCTCCACCGACCGGGAATTGATGTCTGCCGCGGACGTCGGCAGGACCGTCTCCCGCATCGCCCATCAGATCATCGAGAAAACCGCCCTGGATGGCCCCGATGCCCCGCGCATCGTGTTGCTGGGTATCCCCACCAGAGGCGTCACGCTGGCCAATCGGCTGGCCGCCAAGATCCACGAATTCGCCGGTGTCAGCGTCGCCTGCGGCGGCCTGGACATCACGCTCTACCGCGACGACCTCGACTTCAAGCCGCCCCGGGCGCTCGAGGAAACCTCCATTCCGGCCGGCGGTATCGACAACGCCCTGGTGATCCTCGTCGACGACGTGCTCTACACCGGCCGCTCGGTGCGCTCCGCCCTCGACGCGCTGCGCGATATCGGCAGGCCCACCGCGGTGCAGCTGGCGGTCCTGGTCGACCGCGGCCACCGCGAGCTGCCGCTGCGGGCCGACTACGTCGGCAAGAACGTCCCCACCTCCCGCAGCGAGAACGTCAAGGTCCGGCTCGTGGAGGACGACGGTGTCGAAGGTATCTGGATCGCTCCGGAGGGAGGACCGCCGAGATGACGATCAGGCACCTGCTGTCGGCAGGAGACCTCACCCGTGATGAGGCCGTCGCCATCCTGGACAACGCCGACCGTTTCAAGCAGGCGTTGCTGGGCCGTGAGGTCAAGAAGCTGCCGACCCTGCGCGGGCGCACCATCATCACGATGTTCTACGAGAACTCCACCCGCACCCGGGTGTCGTTTGAGGTGGCGGGCAAGTGGATGAGCGCCGACGTGATCAATGTCAGCGCCTCGGGCTCCTCGGTGTCCAAGGGGGAGTCGTTGCGCGACACCGCCCTCACGCTGCGGGCCGCCGGTGCCGACGCCCTGATCATCCGGCACCCGGCTTCCGGCGCCGCCCAGCAACTGGCCGAGTGGACGCTCGAGGACGACGGCACAGGCCCGTCAGTGATCAACGCCGGTGACGGCACCCACGAGCACCCCACCCAGGCGCTGCTGGACGCCATGACCCTGCGCCAGCGCCTCGGCGACATCGAGGGCCGCCGCGTCGTCATCGTCGGCGACATCCTGCACAGCCGGGTGGCGCGCTCGAATGTGACGCTGCTGGACACCCTGGGCGCCGAGGTGGTGCTGGTCTCGCCGCCGACGCTGCTGCCGGTGGGGGTCTCGGACTGGCCGGTGACGGTGTCGCACGACCTGGACGCCGAACTGCCCGGCGCCGATGCGGTGATGATGCTGCGCGTGCAAGCCGAGCGGATGAACGGCGGATTCTTCCCCTCCGAGCGGGAGTACTCGATCCGCTACGGACTGTCCGACAAGCGGCAGGCGCTGCTGCCCGGGCATGCTGTGGTGATGCATCCCGGCCCGATGCTGCGCGGCATGGAGATCTCATTCTCGGTGGCCGACTCATCGCAATCGGCTGTGCTGCAACAGGTTTCCAACGGTGTGCACGTGCGGATGGCGGTGCTCTTCCATCTGCTGGTCGGCACGGATGAGGCGGTGACGGTATGACAGATTCAAGTCCCGGGTCGCTTCGCTCCTGCCCACCGGTCCTGATTCGCGGTGTGCGCCTCTACGGCCAGGGCGACCAGGTCGACGTGCTGGTCGCCGACGGCCAGATCGCCCAGATCGGCGCGAACCTCGACATCCCGGCCGACGCCGACGTCATCGACGCCACCGGTCAGGTGCTGCTGCCCGGCTTCGTCGACCTGCACACCCACCTGCGCGAGCCGGGCCGCGAGTACGCCGAGGACATCGAAACCGGTTCGGCGGCAGCGGCTCTGGGTGGATTCACTGCGGTGTTCGCGATGGCTAACACCGACCCGGTGGCCGACAGCCCGGTGGTGACCGACCATGTGTGGCGGCGCGGGCAGCAGGTCGGCCTGGTTGACGTCCACCCGGTGGGTGCGGTCACGGTGGGTCTGAAGGGGAAGCAGCTCACCGAGATGGGCCTGATGGCCGGCGGACTGGCCCAGGTCAAGATGTTCTCCGATGACGGTGTCTGCGTGGACGATCCGCTGGTGATGCGCCGCGCGCTGGAGTACGCCACCGGCCTCGGTGTGCTGATCGCCCAGCACGCCGAGGAGCCCAGGCTGACCGTCGGTGCGGTGGCGCACGAGGGCCCCAACGCCGCCAAGCTGGGGCTGGCGGGCTGGCCGCGGGCCGCCGAGGAGTCGATCGTCGCGCGCGATGCCCTGCTCGCCCGGGATGCCGGTGCCCGGGTGCACATCTGCCACGCCTCCACCGCCGGCACCGTCGAGCTGGTGAAGTGGGCTAAGCAGCAGGGCATTTCGATCACCGCCGAGGTGACCCCGCACCATCTGTTGCTCGACGACAGCCGGCTGTCCAGCTACGACGGGGTGAACCGGGTGAACCCGCCGCTCCGCGAGGCCTCCGATGCGGTGGCGCTGCGCCAGGCCCTGGCCGACGGCGTCATCGACTGCGTGGCCACCGACCACGCACCGCACGCCGAGCACGAGAAGTGCTGCGAGTTCTCCGTCGCCCGCCCGGGCATGCTGGGGCTGCAGACGGCACTGTCGGTGGTGGTGGACGCCATGGTGCGGACCGGACTGCTGGACTGGCGCGGGGTGGCCCGGGTGATGAGCGAGAACCCGGCCCGCATCGTCGGCCTGAACGATCAGGGCCGCCCACTGGAGGTCGGCGAGCCGGCCAACCTGGTGGTCGTCGATCCCGACGCGTCCTGGGTGGTCGACGGTGCCGAACTGGCGAGCCGCTCGGCCAACACCCCTTACGCGGCAATGACGTTGCCCGCCAAGGTCACTGCCACGCTGCTGCGGGGCAAGGTCACCGCGAGGGACGGGAAGAGTCCGGCGTGAGCGGCGACATCGACGAAATGGTGCGGTCTACAAGCAGTTGTCCGCCCGTTTGTCGGTTTGGGCGAGGTGAGGTGTGAATACCGGCACGGCGGTGGCGTCGTTCATCTTCGCGTTCTTCATCGTCGTGATCATCGGTGCGGTGATCCGCCGGATGCTGCGGGGCTGGAAGCACCGCGCGCAGCGGCAGACCGAGGCGGTCGGTGAGTTCCCGGCGATGCCCGACATGCTGGGCGCGGCGACCGTCGCTCCGACCCGCGGCCTCTACCTCGGCAGCGTGCTGGCGCCGAACTGGCTGGAGCGCATCACCGTCGGTGACGTGGGCTACCGGTCCAAGGCGGTGCTGACCCGCTACCCGGAGGGCATCCTGCTGGAGCGCTCCGGTGCCACCCCGATCTGGATCCCGCAGGACGCGATCAGCTCGATCCGCACCGAGCGGGCGATGGCCGGCAAGGTCATCCCGGGTGGCAGCGGTTCGTCCGCAGGCATTCTCACGATCCGATGGCGGCTGCCGTCGGGTACCGAAATCGACACCGGCTTCCGCGGCGACGACCGCAGCGAATACGCCAGATGGACAGGAGAGGCAGCGTGACGGGTAAAGCCCATCTCGTGCTGGAGGACGGGCGGATCTACACCGGAACCGAGTTCGGTGCCGTCGGCGAGACATTGGGGGAGGCGGTGTTCTCCACCGGCATGTCCGGCTACCAGGAGACCCTCACCGACCCGAGCTACCACCGCCAGATCGTGGTCGCCACGGCCCCGCAGATCGGCAACACCGGCTGGAACCATGAGGACGCCGAAAGCCGTGGCGACAAGATCTGGGTGGCGGGCTACGTGGTGCGTGACCCCTCACCCCGGGCGTCGAACTGGCGGGCCACCGGCAGCCTCGACGACGAACTCAAGCGCCAGCACATTGTCGGCATCGCCGGTGTCGACACCCGGGCCATCGTGCGTCATCTGCGCACCCAGGGGTCGATGAAGGCCGGTGTGTTCTCCGGTAACGCGCTGGCCGATACCGACGAGCTGCTGCGCCGTGTCCGCAGCCAGCCCGCCATGCTGGGCGCCGACCTGGCCGGTGAGGTCAGCACCACCGACACCTATATCGTGGAACCCGAAGGCGCACATCGGTTCACCGTCGTCGCCCTGGATCTGGGCATCAAGACCAATACGCCGCGCAATTTCGCGCTGCGTGGCATCCGGACCCATGTGCTGCCCTCGAGTGCCACCTTCGACCAGATCGCCGACCTCAAGCCCGACGGGGTGTTCCTGTCCAACGGTCCCGGCGACCCCGCCACCGCCGACCACGTCGTCGGTGTCACCCGCGAGGTGCTGGGCTCGGGAACCCCGTTGTTCGGCATCTGTTTCGGCAACCAGATCCTGGGCCGGGCGCTGGGCCGCTCCACCTACAAGATGACGTTCGGCCACCGCGGTATCAACGTGCCGGTGATCGACCACGCCACCGGTGCAGTCGCCATCACCGCCCAAAACCACGGCTTCGCCCTCGAGGGGGAGGCCGGTGAACAGTTCGCCACCGACTTCGGGCCCGCCGTGGTCAGCCACACCTGCGCCAACGACGGTGTGGTCGAGGGCATCAAACTCGTTGACGGAAGAGCGTTCTCGGTGCAGTACCACCCCGAGGCCGCCGCCGGCCCCCATGACGCCAACTACTTGTTCGACCAGTTCGTCGAGCTGATGGAAGGACGCAAGTGAGCGCGCCCTTCACCGCGACCGTGCGTGTTGGTACGCGACACGCCGCCAATTCCGTACCGTTCGCGCACGCTCGCGAGGAGAAATAATGCCGCGCCGCACCGACCTCAACCACGTTCTGGTCATCGGCTCCGGGCCGATCGTCATCGGACAGGCCTGCGAGTTCGACTACTCGGGCACCCAGGCCTGCCGGGTGCTGCGCTCGGAAGGGCTGACCGTCAGCCTGGTCAACTCCAACCCGGCGACGATCATGACCGACCCGGAGTACGCCGACTACACCTACGTCGAGCCGATCACCCCGGCCTTCGTCGAGAAGGTGTTCGCCCAGCAGGCCGCCCGCGGCAACCGCATCGACGCGCTGCTGGCCACCCTGGGTGGTCAGACCGCGCTCAACACCGCAGTCGCGCTCTACGAGAACGGCGCGCTGGAACGCTACGGCGTGGAGCTCATCGGGGCGGACTTCGAAGCCATCCAGCGCGGCGAGGACCGGCAGAAGTTCAAGGACATCGTCGCCAAGGTCGGCGGTGAATCTGCCCGCAGCCGAGTGTGTTACACCATGGCCGAAGTCCGCGAGACCGTCGGCGAGCTCGGCCTGCCGGTGGTGGTGCGGCCCTCGTTCACCATGGGCGGCCTGGGATCCGGCATGGCGCACTCACTGGAGGACGTCGAGCGGATGGCCGGAGACGGCCTGGCGGCATCACCGTCTGCCAACGTGCTCATCGAGGAATCCATCTACGGGTGGAAGGAATACGAACTCGAACTGATGCGTGACGGCCGCGACAACGTGGTCGTGGTCTGCTCGATCGAGAACGTCGATCCGATGGGCGTGCACACCGGCGACTCGGTGACCGTGGCCCCGGCGATGACACTGACCGACCGGGAATACCAGACCATGCGCGATCTGGGTATCGCGATCCTGCGTGAGGTCGGCGTGGACACCGGCGGCTGCAACATCCAGTTTGCGGTGGACCCCAAGGACGGTCGCCTGATCGTCATCGAGATGAACCCCCGGGTGTCGCGGTCGAGTGCGCTGGCTTCGAAGGCCACCGGCTTCCCGATCGC
Source organism: Mycobacterium sp. M26 (assembly GCF_001494595.1). Lineage (GTDB taxonomy): Bacteria > Actinomycetota > Actinomycetes > Mycobacteriales > Mycobacteriaceae > Mycobacterium. The sequence goes on along the minus strand of NZ_LN929908.1, from coordinate 2,630,104 downwards.
CAAGATCGCCGCCAAGCTGGCCATCGGCTACACCCTGGACGAGATCGTCAACGACATCACCAAGGAAACCCCGGCCTGTTTCGAGCCGACCCTGGATTACGTGGTGGTCAAGGCGCCGCGGTTCGCCTTCGAGAAGTTCCCCGGCGCCGACCCGACGCTGACCACCACGATGAAGTCGGTGGGCGAGGCGATGTCGTTGGGCCGCAACTTTATCGAGGCGCTCGGCAAGGTGATGCGCTCGCTGGAGACCACCAAGGCCGGATTCTGGACCGGGCCGGACGACGACGGCTGGGTCTCTGACGTGCTGGACCGGCTGCGCACGCCCACCGAGGGCCGGCTCTATGACATTGAACTGGCGCTGCGGCTGGGCGCCGGTGTCGAAGAGGTCGCCGAGGCCTCCGGGGTGGACCCGTGGTTCGTCGAGCAGATCAACGGTCTGGTGGCGTTGCGCCGCGAGTTGATCGACGCCCCCGTCCTGGACGAGGAACTGCTGCGCCGGGCCAAGCACAACGGCCTTTCGGACCGCCAGATCTCCGCGCTGCGGCCGGAATTGGCCGGGGAGGCCGGGGTTCGGGCGCTACGTCAGCGGCTCGACATCCACCCGGTGTTCAAGACCGTCGACACCTGCGCGGCGGAGTTCGAGGCCAAGACGCCCTACCACTACTCGAGCTACGAACTCGATCCGGCCGCCGAGACCGAGGTGGCCCCGCAGACCGAGAAGCCCAAGGTGCTCATCCTGGGCTCGGGACCCAACCGCATCGGCCAGGGCATCGAATTCGACTACAGCTGTGTGCATGCCGCCACCACGCTGACCGAGGCCGGATTCGAGACGGTGATGGTCAACTGCAACCCCGAGACCGTCTCGACCGACTACGACACCGCCGACCGGCTGTACTTCGAGCCGCTGACCTTCGAGGACGTCCTGGAGGTCTACCACGCCGAATCGGAGTCCGGGCAGGGCGGTCCCGGCGTCGTCGGGGTCATCGTGCAACTCGGTGGACAGACGCCGCTGGGCCTGGCCAAGCGACTGTCCGATGCCGGGGTGCCGATCGTCGGCACCCGGCCCGAGGCGATCGACCTGGCCGAGGACCGCGGCCGGTTCGGTCAGGTGCTGACGAATGCGGGCCTGCCCGCGCCGAAGTTCGGCACCGCCACCAGTTTTGAGCAGGCCCGCGACATCGCGGCCCGGATCGGCTACCCGGTTCTGGTGCGGCCGTCCTACGTCCTGGGCGGGCGGGGCATGGAGATCGTCTACGACGAGCAGACCCTGCACGGCTACATCACCAGGGCCACCCAGCTGTCCCCGGAGCATCCGGTGCTGGTGGACCGCTTCCTGGAAGACGCCATCGAGATCGACGTCGACGCCCTGTGCGACGGCACCGAGGTCTACATCGGCGGAGTGATGGAGCACATCGAGGAAGCCGGGATCCACTCCGGTGACTCCGCCTGCGCACTGCCCCCGGTGACGTTGGGGCGCAGCGATATCGAGGCCGTCCGGCGTGCCACCGAGGCGATCGCCCACGGGGTCGGGGTGGTCGGCCTGCTCAACGTGCAGTACGCACTGAAGGACGATGTGCTCTACGTGCTGGAGGCCAACCCGCGTGCCAGCCGCACCGTCCCGTTCGTCTCCAAGGCCACCGCCATTCCGCTGGCCAAGGCCTGTGCCCGGGTCATGCTGGGCGCCAGCATCTCCCAGTTGCGCGCCGAAGGTGTGCTGGCCCGCACCGGTGACGGGGCCAGCGTGGCGCCGAACGCGCCGATCGCGGTCAAGGAGGCGGTGCTGCCGTTCCACCGCTTCCGCCGCGCCGACGGCACGGGTATCGATTCGCTGCTCGGCCCGGAGATGAAGTCCACCGGCGAGGTCATGGGCATCGACCACGACTTCGGCAGCGCCTTCGCCAAGAGCCAGACCGCCGCCTACGGCTCACTGCCGATCGACGGCACGGTGTTCGTCTCGGTCGCGAACCGGGACAAGCGCTCCCTGGTGTTCCCGGTCAAGCGCCTGGCCGATCTCGGCTTCCGGGTGCTGGCCACCGAGGGTACCGCGGAGATGTTGCGGCGCAACGGAATTCCGTGTGACGTGGTGCGTAAGCACTTCGAGGAACCCGGTGACGGGCGGCCCGCTATGTCGGCCATCGACGCGATCCTGGCCGGTGAGGTCAACATGGTCATCAACACCCCGTACGGCAACTCGGGTCCCCGCATCGACGGCTACGAGATCCGCGCGGCGGCGGTGTCGATGAACATCCCGTGTATCACCACGGTGCAGGGAGCCTCGGCGGCGGTGCAGGGCATCGAGGCCGGTATCCGCGGCGACATCGACGTGCGCTCGCTGCAGGAGCTGCACGCCACGCTCGGCCATGAGTGAGGAGGGCTTCGGGGCCCGGCTGGCCGCGGCGATTGCCTCGCGCGGTCCGCTGTGTGTGGGTATCGACCCGCATCCCGAGCTGCTGACCGCCTGGGATCTGCCGGTCTCGGTCGACGGGCTGGCCCGGTTCTGCGACATCTGCGTACAGGCGTATGCGGGCTTCGCTGTGGCCAAGCCGCAGGTGGCGTTCTTCGAGGCCTACGGCTCAGCGGGTTTCGCCGTCCTCGAGCGCACCACCGCGGCGCTGCAGGAAGCCGGGGTGCTGGTGCTCGCCGACGCCAAGCGCGGTGATATCGGGTCGACGATGGCGGCCTACGCGCAGGCCTGGGCCGGCGACGGCCCATTGGCCGCTGATGCCGTCACCGCCTCGCCGTATCTCGGATTCGGCTCGCTGCAACCACTTCTGGACCTTGCCGCCGCCAACGGCCGCGGTGTGTTCGTGCTGGCCGCCACGTCGAACCCGGAGGGCGCCAGCGTGCAACTGGCCCGGGCGGGGGAGCGCACCGTCGCGCAGACGATCGTCGATGCCGCCGCCACCGTCAACCGGGCGGTGCTTCCGCAGCCGGGCTCGGTCGGTGTCGTCATCGGCGCCACCCTGGACCAGGTACCCGACGTCAGCGATCTCGGCGGGCCGGTGCTGGTACCCGGGGTGGGCGCACAGGGCGGTCGGCCGGAGACACTCGGTGGTCTGGGCGGCGCCCGGCCGGGCCAGCTGCTGCCCGCGGTCTCGCGCGAAATACTGCGCGCCGGACCGGATTTCGCTGCGGTCCGGCGCGCAGGAGAGTCGATGCGCGACGCGCTCGCCTACCTCGCGGGGTAGGCGAGCGACGCCTCAACCCTTGGCCTCAGGCCCTGGCCTCAGACCTTCGCCTTCTCCCCATCGTGGTGGTGCTCACGGCCGACGTGGGCTTCGCGCCGCATTCGCTCGACCATGTGCGGGTAGTGCAGCTCGAAGGCGGGCCGCTCGGAGCGGATGTTCGGCAGCTCGGTGAAGTTGTGCCGCGGCGGCGGGCAGGAGGTCGCCCACTCCAGCGAGTTGCCGTAGCCCCACGGATCGTCGACGGTGACGACCTCGCCGTAACGCCAGCTGCGGAATACGTTCCACAGGAACGGCAGCATCGAGATGCCGAGGATGAACGAGCCCACGGTCGAGACGATGTTCAGGGTGGTGAACCCGTCAGACGGCAGGTAGTCGGCGTAGCGGCGCGGCATGCCCATGTTGCCCAGCCAGTGCTGCACCAGGAACGTCAGGTTGAATCCGATGACGGTGAGCCAGAAGTGCAGCTTGCCCAGCCGCTCGTCGAGCAGGCGCCCCGTCATCTTCGGGAACCAGAAGTAGATGCCGGCGTAGGTGGCGAACACGATCACGCCGAACAGCACGTAGTGGAAGTGGGCGATCACGAAATAGGTGTCGCTGACGTGGAAGTCGAGCGGCGGGCTGGCCAGCAGCACGCCGGACAGACCACCGAGCAGGAAGATCACCAGGAAGCCGATGGAGAACAGCATCGGCGTCTCGAAGGTGAGCCTGCCTCGCCACATCGTGCCGATCCAGTTGAAGAACTTGATGCCGGTCGGCACCGCGATCAGGAACGTCATGAACGAGAAGAACGGCAGCAGAACGGCTCCCGTGACGTACATGTGGTGCGCCCACACCGCCACCGACAGTGCCGCGATGCTGATCGTGGCGTAGATCAGGGTGGTGTAGCCGAAGATCGGCTTGCGCGAGAACACCGGGAAGATCTCCGAGACGATGCCGAAGAACGGCAGCGCCAGCACGTACACCTCGGGGTGGCCGAAGTACCAGAACAGGTGCTGGAACAGCGTGACACCGCCGTTGGCCGGGTCGTAGATGTGCGCACCCAGGCGCCGGTCGGCGGCCAGGCCGAACGCTGCGGCGGTCAGCAGCGGGAAGATCAGCAGCACCAGGATCGACGTGACGAAGATGTTCCAGGTGAAGATCGGCATCCGGAACATCGTCATGCCGGGGCAGCGCATGCAGACGATCGTGGTGATCATGTTGACCGCGCCGAGGATGGTGCCCAGACCGCCGACCGCGACGCCGAGGATCCACAGATCCGCACCGGCGCCGGGGCTGTGCACCGCATCGGACAGCGGCACATAGACCGTCCAGCCGAAGTCGGCGGCACCGCCGGGGGTGATGAAGCCGCCCAGCGCGATCAGCGCGCCGAACAGGAACAGCCAGAACGACAGTGCGTTCAGCCGGGGGAAGGCCACGTCGGGGGCGCCGATCTGCAGCGGCAGCACCAGGTTGGCGAACCCGAACACGATCGGGGTGGCGTAGAACAGCAGCATCGCCGTGCCGTGCATGGTGAACAGCTGGTTGTACTGCTCGTTCGACAGGAACTGCAGACCCGGTACCGCCAATTCGGCGCGGATGAACAGCGCCATCACACCGGCGACCGCGAAGAAGACGAAACAGGTGATCACGTACATGATCCCGATCAGCTTGTGATCGGTGGTCGTGATGACCTTGTAGATCAAATTACCTTTCGGACCAACCCCATGGGGGAAGGGCCGCTTTGCCGGCAAAAGGGCAGCCTCGGGCGCCTCAGAAACCACGATGTCTCCCAACATCTAGTTTTCCTACAGCACCCTGTGGAGCACTCTAGACCGTCGCCGGAGGATCCACCGCCCATACCCCCGTGTTGGCCGGGTGTCGGCTGCCACACCGCGCTCTCGGCTCTGCGCGAACAGCGTCCGGCGACACGCCCGACACGCCGTCTGCGTGCGCAAAGGCTGAAAATTGGCCACAAATCGCGGTGGCCGGATCGCCCCCCGACCCGCCCAATATTTACTCGCCAGTAAACCTGCAGCTAGGGGAGCATTTTCCGATTCTCCCGCCGATCCCGTCGCCACGCACAACGGCCCAAGAACCTTTGCCCCGGGCAGATTCGGCACCAACCTTGTTCGGCCATATCCTGCGGGTTTGCACCCCTAACGAGGGGGTGGGGTTAGATTTCGTCAGACAGCGTGGGTACGGTCGTCGTCGCTGGCTGAAGAACCCGGCCCAGGCACAACAATGATGGTGATGAGACGGAGGAACCCGTGGCCCTTCCCCAGTTGACCGACGAGCAGCGCGCAGCCGCATTGGAAAAGGCTGCTGCCGCGCGTCGTGCGCGAGCTGAGCTCAAGGATCGGCTCAAGCGCGGTGGCACCAACCTGAAGCAGGTGCTCACCGACGCTGAGACCGACGAGGTCCTCGGCAAGATGAAGGTTTCCGCGCTCCTGGAGGCCCTGCCCAAGGTTGGCAAGGTCAAGGCGCAGGAAATCATGACCGAGCTGGAGATCGCCCCGACGCGTCGTCTGCGCGGCCTCGGCGATCGGCAGCGCAAGGCACTGCTGGAAAAGTTCGACTTCTCCTAGGGAGGTCGATGGAAGCCGGCGGAAGGCCGGACGGCGGGGGCGCTGAGCCCCCGATGCAGGCGGCTCAGGGTCGCGTGCTGGTGCTGTCCGGGCCTTCTGCGGTAGGGAAGTCGACCGTCGTCCGCCGCCTGCGCGAGCAGGTGCCCGACCTGCATTTCAGCGTGTCGGCCACCACCCGGGCCCCGCGCCCGGGTGAGGTGGACGGCGTCGACTACCACTTCGTCACCCCCGGGGAGTTCCAGCAGCTCATCGATCGCGGTGAGCTGCTGGAGTGGGCGGACATCCACGGCGGACTGCATCGGTCCGGCACATTGGCCGCTCCGGTGGCCCATGCGGCCGAGACCGGCCATCCCGTGCTGATCGAGGTCGATCTGGCGGGTGCGGCCGCCGTCAAGAAGGCGATGCCCGAGGCGGTGTCGGTGTTCTTGGCGCCGCCCAGCTGGGAGGCCCTCGAACAGCGTCTCGTCGGCCGCGGTACCGAAACCCCCGAGGTGATGGCGCGCCGGTTGGACACCGCCCGCGCCGAACTGGCCGCTCAGGACTCGTTCGACGTGGTCGTCGTCAACAGCCAATTGGAGTCGGCGTGCGCTGAATTGGTATCCTTGCTGGTGGGCAACGCGCCGTAGCGGGCGCGCGCGGCCGACACGGACCGAACAATTGCCCCACCAGACTCAGTTCTGACTCGATCTCGACCCGATCTACCCCCAGGAAGAAGCTCTACGTGACGCAAGCCAGCACGGATCACTACGACCCGGCCCCGGGTGCCGCTACGGCCTATGACACGCCGCTGGGCATCACCAATCCGCCCATCGACGAGTTGCTGGACCGGGTGTCGAGCAAGTACGCGCTGGTGATCTACGCCGCCAAGCGGGCCCGCCAGATCAACGACTATTACAACCAGCTCGGTGACGGCATCCTCGAGTACGTCGGCCCGCTGGTCGAGCCGGGCTTGCAGGAGAAGCCGCTGTCGATCGCGCTCCGCGAGATCCACGCCGACCTGCTCGAACACACCGAAGGCGAGTAGTCGTACCGGGCCGGGCGGGTAGATGAACCCGAAGCGGATCATCGTCGGCGTGGCCGGAGGCATCGCCGCCTACAAGGCGTGCTCGGTCGTTCGCCAGCTCAGTGAGGCCGGCCATGACGTGCGCGTCATCCCCACCGAGTCCGCCCTGCGCTTCGTCGGCGCCGCCACTTTCGAGGCGCTCTCCGGACATCCGGTTCGCACCGGGGTGTTCCAGGACGTCGACGAAGTTCCTCACGTCCGGCTCGGTCAGGAGGCCGATCTCGTCGTTGTCGCACCGGCCACCGCCGACCTGCTCGCCCGTGCCGTCGCCGGCCGCGCGGACGACCTGCTGACCGCCACTCTGCTCACCGCCCGCTGTCCGGTGCTGTTCGCTCCGGCCATGCACACCGAGATGTGGCAGCATCCGGCCACCCAGCACAACGTGGCCACCCTGCGCGAGCGCGGGTCGGTGGTGCTGGAGCCGGCCTCGGGACGGCTCACCGGTTCCGACAGCGGTGCCGGGCGGCTCCCCGAGCCCGAGGAGATCACCACCTTCGCCGAATTGCTGCTGTCCCGCCATGACGCGCTGCCGCACGACCTGGCCGGCGTCAAGGTGCTGGTGACCGCGGGCGGAACCCGTGAGGCGCTCGACCCGGTCCGTTTCATCGGCAATCGCAGCTCCGGCAAACAGGGCTATGCCGTCGCGCGAGTGGCCGCTCAACGCGGCGCCGACGTCACGCTGATCGCCGGCAACACCGCCGGCCTGGCCGACCCGGCGGGCGTACACGTCCTGCACATCACCTCGGCGGCCCAGCTACACGAAGCGGTGTCCAAGCACGCACCGGACGCCAACGTGCTGGTAATGGCGGCCGCAGTGGCCGACTTCCGGCCCGCGACGGTGGCGACCAACAAGATCAAGAAGCAACCGGGCGTCCTGGAGGGGCCGACGATCGAGCTGGTCCGCACCGACGATGTACTGGCCGGCGCCGTGCGCCAGCGTGCCGACGGCCAGCTGCCCAACATGCGGGCCATCGTCGGGTTCGCTGCCGAGACCGGTGACGCCAACGGCGATGTGCTGTTCCATGCCCGGGCCAAGCTCGCCCGCAAGGGCTGCGATCTACTCGTGGTCAACGCCGTCGGTGAGGGGCGCGCCTTCGAGGTGGATAGCAACGACGGCTGGCTGCTCGGATCCGACGGGACCGAGGCCGCCCTGGAGCACGGTTCCAAGACCCTCATGGCGAGCCGTATCGTGGACGCGATCGCCTTGTTCCTGCGCGGCAGTGACGGGTAGGCGGTAGGGGATCTCGTTCGGATTGCGCTGAAACCTTGCGCGGGACGGGATGCCCCGGTTGGGTCTTGGGGGGCCAACGATACGATTTGCCCAACTAAGTATTGGAAGGGATGTGACCGTGAGCGATAAGGGTCGGCTGTTCACCAGTGAGTCGGTGACCGAAGGACACCCCGACAAGATCTGTGACGCGATCAGCGACTCGGTGCTCGATGCGCTCCTGGCGCAGGACCCGAGCTCCCGCGTCGCGGTGGAGACCCTGGTCACCACCGGTCAGGTCCATGTCGTCGGCGAGGTGACCACCAACGCCAAAGAGGCGTTCGCCGACATCACCAACACGGTGCGCGAACGCATCCTCGACATCGGTTACGACTCGTCGGAGAAGGGTTTCGACGGCACCACCTGCGGCGTGAACATTGGCATCGGCGCGCAGTCGCCGGACATCGCCCAGGGCGTCGACACCGCGCATGAGGCGCGCGTCGAGGGCGCTGCCGACCCGCTGGACGCCCAGGGCGCCGGTGACCAGGGCCTGATGTTCGGCTACGCCATCCGCGACACCCCCGAGCTGATGCCGCTGCCGATTGCGCTGGCCCACCGCCTGTCGCGGCGGCTGACCGAAGCCCGCAAGAGCGGCAAGCTCGCCTACCTGCGACCGGACGGCAAGACCCAGGTCACCATCGAGTACGCCGGCACCACACCGGTGCGGCTGGACACCGTGGTGCTGTCCACCCAGCACGCCGAGGGCATCGACCTCGACGGCCAGCTGGCCCCCGACATCCGCGCCGAGGTGGTCAGCACGGTCCTCGACGAACTCGCCCACGAGAGCCTGGACACCTCCGACTTCCGGCTGCTGGTCAACCCGACCGGCAAGTTCGTGCTCGGCGGCCCGATGGGTGACGCCGGCCTGACCGGCCGCAAAATCATCGTCGACACCTATGGCGGCTGGGCCCGGCACGGTGGCGGCGCCTTCTCCGGCAAGGATCCGTCCAAGGTCGACCGCTCGGCCGCCTACGCGATGCGCTGGGTCGCCAAGAACGTGGTTGCCGCTGGTCTGGCCGAGCGGGTGGAGGTCCAGGTGGCCTACGCCATCGGCAAGGCGGCTCCGGTCGGCCTGTTCGTCGAGACCTTCGGTTCCGAGACCGTCGACCCGGCCCGCATCGAGAAGGCCATCACCGCCGTCTTCGACCTGCGGCCCGGCGCGATCATCCGCGATCTGGACCTCAAGCGGCCGATCTACGCCCAGACTGCCGCCTACGGCCACTTCGGCCGCACTGACATCGACCTGCCGTGGGAGCGCCTCGACAAGGTCGAGGACCTCAAGAACTCGGTCTAGAGCGGCCGTCAGGCCGTGAAGCGGTAGTCCTCGAGCGGGAACCGCCGGCTGTGCCAGTACGCCTCGAGCGTGCTGGCCGGCCGCAGCGGCACGTCGCCGTTCTTGTCGAAGTAGTAGCTGTTGGCCAGCGTGCAGCTGTCCTGCCAGAAGATCTGGCGGTGCCGCTTGCGCAGCATCGAGGCGAAGAAGCGGTCGTTGGCCTCCTGCTTGACCTCGATCCGGGTGGCCCGCCGGCGCTCGGCCTGCTTGAGGCACCGCACGATGTGGTGGGTCTGGGCCTCGATCAGCGCGAAGTACGAGGATCCGACATAACCGTAGGGGCCGAACACGGTGAACATGTTCGGGAAGCCGGGAACGCTGACCCCCTCGTAGGCCTGCAGGCGGTTGGTGTCCCAGAACTGCGCCAGGCTCTGCCCGCCGATGCCGGTCACCGGGTAGGTCGGCACGCTGTCGGTGTCCATCACCTTGAACCCGGTGGCCAGGATCAGGACGTCGACGTCGTAGCTGGCGCCGTCGGTGGTGGCCACCCCGGAGCCGGTGATCTTGTCGATGGGCTCAGTGACCAGGTCGACGTTGTCGCGGTTGTAGGTCGACAGATACGTGTTGTGGAAGCCGGGGCGCTTGCACCCCACCGCATAGCGGGGCGTGAGCTTGTCGCGAACCACCGGATCGTGAACCTGCTTGCGTAAGTAGGCCTTTCCGGCCTCCGACATCTTCTTGGCCATCGGGTTGAGCGTGAAGTAATGCGCTGCAAGGGGAAACGTCAGCTCCACGTAGGCCTGGCTCAGCAGTCGCTGGACGGCCTTGCCGCCCGGAATTCGCATGGCCAGCCGCGCGGCGCGCGAGATCGGTACGTCGACCTTCGGGAAGCACCAGATCGGCGTTCGCTGAAAAACGTTGAGCTGCTGCACGATTGGCGCGATCTCGGGGATCACCTGTACCGCCGAGGCGCCCGTTCCGATCACCGCCACCCGTTTGCCGGTCAGGTCGACGCTGTGATCCCAGCGGGCGGTGTGCACAGTTTGGCCGGCGAATGAGTCGACACCGGGAATGTCGGGCAGGTTCGGGATCGTGAGCACACCGCTGGCGTTGACCAGGTAGCGGCCGGTCACGGTCTCACCGGAGTCGAGCTGGACCCGCCACAGGTCGTCGGCCTCGTCGAACACCGCCCCGGCGACGGTGGTGTTGAACAGGATCCGCGAGCGCAGACCGTACTTGTCGACACAGTGCTCGGCGTAGGCCCGCAACTCGTGGCCCGGGGCATAGGTCCGCGACCACTGCGAACTCTGCTCGAAAGAGAATTGGTAGGAGAACGACGGGATGTCCACCGCGATGCCGGGGTAGGTGTTCCAGTACCAGGTGCCGCCCGGGCCGTCGCCGGCCTCGATGATCTGGTAGTCGCCGAGGCCGGCCCGGTCGAGCATGATGGCCGCGCCGATGCCGGAGAAGCCGGCTCCGACGATCAACGTCTGGAAATCCGGCATCTCCGGTCCCTCCGATCCGGGTGGCGGTGGCCCCGCTGAACCAGCCGAGTGTTAGCCGACGAACGCGTCGAACGCCCACTGGAACTGCGGCGGGACCACCTGCACGCCGCACTGGTCCTGCAACGTTCCGAGCGGGGCCAGGATCGCCTTGAAGTCGGCGTACTCCTGCGGGTTGGCCGAGGCGTAGTTGCGGAGCGTCTGCTCGGCCTGCGGCCGCGGCTGCAGGGCCGCCGTCATCAGGACCTTCTGGCCGTCCGGATGGCTGTTCATGTAGGCCTGGGCCTGGTTCTGGATGTTGGCCACGGCGCTGTCGACACCCGCCTTGCTGCAGTCGGGCGCCGCGAAGGCCGACGGTGCGGCGACCACGGCGAGGGCCACACCCGCGACGAGCGAGCTGGCACCGAGGCCGACGATGCGCCGGGTCGTGGCTCCTTGAGCAAACTTCATGGGGGTGCGTCCTTACCTGTTGTGGCGTGTGTTGCCATTGTGGCCCGTCGCGGACGGCCGCGACAAGGTTGGCTGGTCAGCCGTGTAAAGCTGCCCGCAAAGCCGCCAGACCCCGCTGTGTCGCCTCGGTCGCCGCCGGGACCACACCCGCGTAGCCAAGATAGCCATGCACCAGTGTGTCGGCATTGTGCAGCTCAACTGTTACACCGGCAGCCGCGAGCAGCTCGGCGTAGCGGGCGCCGTCGTCGCGCAACGGGTCGTGGCCCGCGGTCGCGACGTAGGCCGGAGCCAACCCGGACAAGTCCTCAGCTCGCCCGGGCGCCAGCGTGGCGGGCGGGTTGCTCAGGTCCAGGTGACCGGCATACCAGCGGGTGAACGCCTCGATCGCGGCGTTGTCGAGCACCGGTGCATCGGCATTCTCGGCGAACGACGGCAGCGAGGTGTCCCACATCGTGGAGGGATACCAGAGCAGCTGGAAGGCCAGCTGCGGTCCGGCGCTGTCGCGGGCCAGCTGAGCGACGACCGCCGACAGCGTGCCGCCGGCCGAATCGCCGGCCACCGCCAGCCGGGAGGCGTCGGCGCCGAACTGTCCGGCGTTCTCGGCGACCCAGCGGGTGGCGGCCCAGACATCCTCGACGGCGGCGGGATAGGGGTGCTCCGGGGCCAGCCGGTAGTCGACCGACACCACGAGTGTTTCTGCAGCCACCGCGTGCTCGCGAGCCGTCCCGTCATGGGTGTCGAGATCACCTACGGCGAACCCGCCACCGTGGAAATACATCGTGACCGGTGGGTTGACCACGTCATCGGGCCAGTAGACGCGGACCGGGATCGGGCCGCCGGGGCCGTCGATCTGATGTTCCTCGACCCGCAGGTCGGGATGGACCGGGCGGCGCGGCAGCTCGCGTAGGCGGCGGCGGGCTTCGTCGATTCCGCCGTCGACCGTCAACTGGAACGGCACGGCGTCCAGTACCTTCTGCAGGATGGCGTCCACCGGCGGTCTGTCGTCCGAACTTGGCATGAGCCCACCGTACGCACGGGCACTGACGGCGTGGTGGGTGGCAGCGGCGGCTGCCGCCCTCGGCTACGGCGTCTTTCTCGTGGTCACCGCGGTGCAGCTACCGGCGAACGCCGAGCTGACGGGACGGTTCCTGGGACAGCCCGCAGTGAAGGCCCTGATGGCGGTGTTGCTCGCGGTGGCCGCGTTGTGGCACCCGATCGTCCGGGAGCGGCGCTGGCTGATCGCGGCACTGCTGTTCTCGGCCGGCGGCGACTTCTTCCTGGCGATGCCGTGGTGGAAGCCGTCGTTCGTGCTCGGCCTGGGCTCGTTCCTGATCGCCCACCTCTGCTATCTCGGTGCCCTGCTGCCGTTGCGCGGCCGGGGCGGTCCGCGGCTGGTTGCGGCGGCGGCGATGGTGGTGCTCTGCATCGGACTTCTGGTCGTGTTCTGGCCCAAGCTGGTCACCGAGGGGCTGACGATCCCGGTCACGGTTTATATCGGCGTCCTCGGTGCGATGGTGTGCGCGGCGCTGGTGGCACAGCTGCCAACGGTGTGGACGGCGCTGGGCGCGGTGTGCTTCGCGATCTCCGACGGGATGATCGGCATCGGCAAGTTCGTGCTGGAATCCAACGCGCTGGAAGTGCCGATCTGGTGGGTGTACGCCACCTCCCAGATCCTGATCACGGCCGGCTTCTTCTTCGGCAGGACGACGGCGGCCGACGACTGAAACTTCTTGTCGGTGGCCGTCGATAGCGTGCGCTCAACCGACCGACGAGGAGTCATGATGACCAATCCCGATGTTGCGCTGATCGCCGCACTGCTCGACCGCTCCGGCTCGATGGAGTCGATCGCCGACGACACCCGCGGCGGCTTCGATGCCTACATCGCCGCCCAACGGGGCCAGCCCGGGACCACATTGGTGACGTTGGCACAGTTCGACAACGTCTACGACGTCGTCTATCAGAACCGGCCCGTCGAGGACGTTCCGTCGCTGACGTTGGAGCCACGCGGGATGACCGCGCTGCTCGACGCCGTGGGCCGGTTCGTCACCGAGGTCGGAACTGCCCTGGCGGCTTTGCCCGAACAGGACAGGCCGGGCGACGTCACCATTGTTGTGATGACCGACGGGCACGAGAACGCCAGCCAGGAGTGGACCAAAGAGGCTGTGCGCGCGCTCATTTCGCAACAGGAGAAGGTCTACGACTGGGACTTCGTGTTCCTCGGCGCCAACATGGACGCTATCGACGTCGGAACCGACCTCGGCTTCGCACCAGGGAAGTCCCTGACCTACGACGCGTCGCCCACCGGGGTGGACGGAGCGTTTGCGGCCGTGGCCAACTACACCTCGCGTAAGCGCAGCCGGGGCCAGCGGCCCGCCGCATCGGTAGTCTTCGACGATGCCGAACGCCAAGGGGCGCAGGGCCGATGACCCACAACCGGGCGGGAGCAGGTGAGCACCTCCCACCGGCAGGCCGCTGAGCACGAACCCATCGCCCGGGTGTTGCCGATGCTGTCGGTGCCGCACTTGGACCGTGAGTTCGACTATCTGGTGTCGGCCGAGCAGTCCGATGACGCCCAGCCCGGCGTGCGGGTCCGGGTCCGGTTCCACGGCCGGCTGGTGGACGCCTTCGTGCTCGAACGCCGCTCGGACACCGACCATGTCGGTCAGCTCGGCTGGCTGGACCGGGTGATCTCGGCCGAACCGGTCCTCACCCCCGAGGTGCGCCGGCTGGTTGACGCGGTCGCGGCCCGCTATGCCGGCACCCGCCCCGACGTCCTACGGCTGGCGATCCCGCCGCGGCACGCCCGCGCCGAGAAGACCGAGGCCGCCACCCCGTTGCTGCCGGTGATCGATCCCGTCGACCCCGCCGGCTGGGCCCGCTACGGGCGCGGCGAGCAGTTTCTGGAGGCCCTGCGGGAGGGCCGCGCCGCGCGGGCGGTCTGGCAGGCGCTGCCCGGCGAGCAGTGGTGCGACCGGATCGCCGAGGCCGCCGCCGCCGCGGTCAGCGGCGGTTACGGGGTGCTGGCAGTCGTACCCGACCAGCGCGATATCGACGCGCTGTTCGCCGCGGCCACCGCACGGATCGACCAGTCCGCCGTGGTGGCGCTATCGGCCGGCCTGGGACCGTCGGCGCGCTACCGGCGCTGGCTGTCGGTGCTGCGCGGGCAGGCCCGGCTGGTGATCGGCACCCGCAGTGCGGTATTCGCCCCGGTGGAGCGGCTCGGGCTGGTCATCGTCTGGGACGACGGCGACGACACCCTGGCCGAGCCGCGTGCGCCCTACCCGCATGCCCGTGAGGTCGCGATGCTGCGCGCGCATCAGCTGCGCTGCGCCGCGGTGATCGGTGGCTACGCCCGCACCACCGAGGCGCACGCTCTGGTCCGCAGCGGGTGGGCGCACGACCTGGTGGCGCCCCGGCCGGTGGTGCGGGCCTGCTCACCGCGGGTGGTGGCCCTCGAGGACGGCGGGTATGCCGAGGAGCGTGATCCCGCCGCCCGGACGGCACGGCTGCCGTCGGTGGCACTGCGGGCCGCCCGCGCCGCCGTCGAGCGCGGCGCACCCGTCCTGATCCAGGTGCCCCGCCGCGGCTACGTCCCCGCGATCGCCTGTGCACGGTGCCGTACCGTCGCGCGTTGCCGGCACTGCACCGGCCCGCTTTCGCTGTCCGGCGCCGGAGCCGGAGCGGTATGCCGATGGTGCGGTCGCATCGACCCGGCCCCGCGCTGCGGGCGGTGCGGCTCCGACGCGATCCGCGCAGTCGTCGTCGGCGCACGGCGCACCGCGGAGGAGATGGGCCGGGCCTTCCCGGGCACTCCGGTGGTGACCTCGGCCGGAGATTCGGTGCACAGCCAGATCGGTCCCGGTCCTGCGCTCGTCGTCGCCACCCCGGGTGCCGAGCCGCGCGCCCCCGACGGGTACGGCGCCGCGCTGCTGCTCGACAGCTGGGCCATGCTGGGACGGCAGGATCTGCGCGCCGCCGAGGACACCCTGCGGCGGTGGATGGCCGCGGCCGCGCTGGTTCAACCCCGCGGCGATGGCGGCGTGGTGGCCGCGGTCGCCGAGTCGACCATTCCCACGGTGCAGGCCCTGGTCAAGTGGGATCCGGTCGGGCACGCTGAGGCAGAACTGGAGGCCCGCACCGAGGTCGGTCTACCGCCGAGCGTGCACATGGCCGCGGTCGACGGCAGCTCCGCGGCGGTGGCCGCGCTGCTCGACCACGCCGAACTGCCCGAGGACGCCGACCTGCTCGGCCCGGTCGACCTGCCCCTCGGAGTGCGCCGGCCACCAGCGATGACCGCGGGGGAGCCCGCCATCCGGATGCTGATCCGGGTGGGCCGGGACGAGGGCCTGGCGCTGGCCGCGTCGCTCCGCCACGCCATCGCGATCGCCAGCGCCCGCCACGATCACGAGGCGGTTCGGGTACAGATCGACCCTTTGCACATAGGGTAATCCCGGGCAGAACACACAGCGGAGGTGTCATGAAGGCGTTCGGCCGTGCCATCGCGTGGTCGATCTCGTTGCTGCTCATGATGATTGGCCTGCTGTGGCCGGTGGCATTCAGTTTCCTGCCCAGCAGCAGCGGCGCCGTCTACGACCCGGTGGTGATCACCAACTACCGCGCCGACTTCGTCGTCGACCGCGACGGCCGGCTGGCGGCAACCGAGATCATCACCGGCAAGTTCCCCGGCGACCGGCACGGAATCTTCCGCTACTGGGACATCGCCAACCAGAACGACCCACACGTCCGGCAGATCCCGCAGGTCACCGAAATCCTGATGGACGACCAGCCGATCCCGTACCAGATGCTGTGGGAGAGTGGCGAGCGTTTCCGGGTGGCCAAGATCGGCGATCCGCACCGGCTCCTCGACTACGGCACCCACGTGTTCCGGATCAGCTACACCATCGACGGCGTGCTCGATCCCGGGAGCACCGGCGCCAACAAGACCTTCGCGTCCACGACCGGTAGCCAGTCGGCGCCGTCGGCATTCTTCTGGAACGTCATCGCCCCGGCGTGGAACAACCAGATCGACCGCGCCGACATCACCATCACCCTGCCCGGCGGGGTCCCCGGTGCGCAGTGTTCGGTCGGCACGGGAGTGGGCCGCGCCTGCAGCGCTCTGACCGTCGACGGCGACACGGTCCGGTTGTCGGCGACGGCGCTTCCGCCGCGCACGCCGGTGACGGTGCGGGCGGCTGTCGACGTCCCGACCCCGGCGCGCGCCGAACTGCCGTGGTCCTATCACTGGGACCGGGTGCTGGGACGCTCGGTGCCCGGCACCGTGTGGCTGCTGGGGCTGACGCTGGCCGCGGGCCTGGGTGGCTTCCTGTGGTGGCGGACCACCGTCGAACCCTCGCCGGGATTCCCGCTGCAGTACGCCCCGCCGCCGGGCCTCGGGCCGGTGCAGTGCGAGTACATCCGCACCGAGAAGGTGCCCGAGAGCGGAGTGACGGCGACGCTGTTCTACCTCGGCGAGCGCAAACTGGTGTCCCTCAACCAGGTCGGCTCCAAGAAGTGGACCGTGCGCGGCACTGCGGAGAAGGCCGCCTGGGCCGACGTGGACCCGGTCAGTGTCGACATCGCCTCGGCGCTCGGCGTGCTGGGGCCCGGCCGCGAGTTCGACGCCAACGGCACAGTGACGGCGGGCAAGAAGCTCACCACAGCCAAGGCCGACATGGCGACCTCGGTCCGCAAGTGGGCCTTCGACGAAGGCCTCATGGTCAAGCGCCGCGCCGAATTGTGGCTGCGATTCGCCAACTTCGTGGCGCTGGCCCTGGCGGTCTGCGGATTCTTCCGCTGGTTCTTCCCGATCACGCTGTGGGGCCTGCCGTTCGCGGTGTTCTTCATCCTCACCGCACCCGCCTGGCGCAGCGGCGTCGGGAGCCGACGCACCGCCGCCGGGCGCCAATTGTGGTCGCAGATCGGCGGTTTCCACCGGATGCTGGCCACCGACTCGGCCGAGTCGCGCTTCGATTTCGCTGCCCGCAAGGACCTCTACACCGCCTACATCCCGTTCGCCGTCGCCGGTGGCGTGGCGGCGCTGTGGGCCCGCAAGTATCAGGCCGCCACCCAGGAGGTGCCGCCGCAACCCGACTGGTATCACTCGTCGTCGGGGACCAGCTGGCATTCCTCGACCGGTGGTGGTGCTAGTTTCGACAGCTTCGAGTCGGCATTGTCGTCCTCGATCAGCGCCTACTCCGCGTCGCAGTCGTCGTCCAGCAGCAGCAGTGGAGGCGGCGGCGTCCAGCAGCAGCAGTGGAGGCGGCGGCGGGTTCAGCGGTGGTGGCGGTGGCGGCGGCGGCGGAGGAGGAGGCGGGTCATGGTGACCTTCGTGCTCGTAGTGGTGCTGCTGATCGCAGTGTTGGTGCTCGGCGGATTCGTGCTGGGCTACAACAAGGTTCGGGCGGCCGACGTCCATGTCGATGAGGCGCTCGGCGGTATCGACGTGCAGTTGACCCGCCGTGCGTCGCTGATCCCCAGCCTGATCAGCACGGTGCAGACCTTCGCCGCCCACGAGAAGGCGATCCTCGACCACGTCGCCGACGCGCAGACCGCCCTGGCCGCGGCGACCAGCGGTAAGTCGGTGGCGCAACGCGGTGCAGCGGAAAAGGAATTCGACACCGCGGTGGGGCAGGTGCTCGCGCTCGGGCAGAGCTACCCGCAGCTCAACTCGTCGAACAACTTCCTGAACCTGCAGCAGAACCTCGCCGACACCGAGGACAAGCTGGCCTTCGCCCGCCAGTACTACAACGATGCGGTGGCCACGGTGAACAAACTCACCACCACCATCCCGTGGATGTTTGTGGCCGGGATGGCGGGGGTCAAGCAACGTGAGTTCTATCAGGTGCCGAAGTAACCCATGCGCATCGTTTTCGCAGGGACACCCGAACCGGCACTGCCGTCGCTGCAGCGGTTCCTCGACTCGCCGCGACATGAGGTCATCGCCGTGCTGACCCGTCCCGACGCGGCCGCGGGCCGGCGCGGCAAACCGGCGCCGTCGCCGGTGGCGCAACTGGCGCTCGACTCAGGGATCCCGGTGTTGCGGCCGCCGCGGCCGAACTCCCCGGAGTTCATCGCCGAACTCACCGACCTCGGCCCCGACTGCTGCGCCGTGGTGGCCTACGGCGCGCTGCTCAGCGAGGCGCTGCTGGCCGTGCCGCCGCGGGGCTGGGTCAACCTGCACTTCTCGCTGCTGCCCGCCTGGCGCGGTGCCGCCCCCGTGCAGGCCGCCATCGCCGCCGGTGACACCGTCACGGGCGCAACGACTTTCCTCATCGAACCCAGCCTGGACTCCGGCCCGGTCTACGGCGTGGTCACCGAGACCATCCGTCCCGCCGACACTGCCGGAGACCTGCTGGGCAGGCTGGCGACCTCGGGCGCCGGATTGCTGGAGACCACGCTGGACGGGATCGAGGACGGCACACTGACCCCGGTGCCGCAGCCCGCCGAGGGCATCAGCGTGGCGCCCAAGATCACAGTCGAGGAGGCGCGCATCCGCTGGGAGCTGCCCGCCCACGTCGTCGACCGCCGGATCCGTGCCGTGACGCCCGCCCCCGGTGCGTGGACGATGGTCGGCGATATCCGGGTGAAGGTCGGGCCGGTGACCGTCGATGAGGCGGGAGATCCGTTGGCGCCAGGGCAGATCCGGGCTGAGCGTGCGGCGGTGCGGGTGGGTACCGGCTCGCAGCCGGTGCTACTCGGACAGGTGCAGCCGCCCGGCAAGAAGCCGATGAATGCCGCCGACTGGGCCCGCGGAGCACGGCTCGATGAGACGGTCCAGGCGACATGAGCGAACACTCACCCCGCGGCGGACGCGACCGGGACCGCGGAAAAGGCAGCAGCGGCAAACCTTTTCACGGCCGAGGGCGCGACGGTCGGGACGGGAAGGCCGGTGGGCCGCCGCGCCGCGACCCCGGCCAGCAACGGCCGCCCCGGCGTCCGCGCCGTACTCCGCTGGATCCCGCCCGCCAGGTCGCCTTCGACGTGTTGCGCGCGGTCTCCGAACGGGACGCCTACGCCAACCTCGTCTTGCCCGCCCTGCTGGCCGAGCGGGGGATCAGCGGCCGGGACGCGGCCTTCGCCACCGAACTGGCCTACGGCACGTCCCGCACGCGCGGCCTGCTCGACGCGGTGATCGCCGCCGCGGCGGGCCGGCCGGCTGACCAGATCGACCCGGTGCTGCTCGATCTGCTGCGGCTGGGCAGCTATCAGCTGCTGCGCACCAGCGTGGCCCCGCACGCCGCGGTGTCCACCACCGTCGAGCAGGCCGGCATCGAATTCGACAGTGCACGAGCAGGTTTCGTCAACGGTGTGCTGCGGACGATCTCCGGCCGCGACGAGGCGTCCTGGGTGGCGGAGCTGGCGCCCCCGCTGGACAGTGATCCGGTGGGCCATGCGGCCTTCGTGCACGCCCATCCGCGCTGGATCGCCCAGGCGTTCACCGACGCGCTGGGCGCCGACGCGGGGGAACTGGATGCCGCGCTGGCCGCCGACGACGCCCGCCCCGCCGTGCACCTGGCCGCCCGCCCGGGCGTGCTCACCGCCGAGGATCTCGCGCAGGAAGCCGATGCCACCGTCGGCCGCTACTCGCCGTACGCGGTGTACCTGTCCGGCGGTGACCCCGGTCAGCTGGCGGCGGTCCGCGATGCCAAGGCCCTGGTGCAGGACGAGGGCAGCCAGCTGGTGGCCCGCGCCCTGACCTTGGCCCCGGTGATCGGCGCGGACGGCGGACGGTGGCTGGATCTGTGCTCGGGCCCGGGCGGCAAGACCGCCCTGATCGCCGCGATCGCCGCCCAGCAGGGTGGCACCGTCACCGCGATCGAGCCCGCCCCGCGCCGGGCCGACCTGGTCGAGCTCAACACCCGGGGACTGCCGGTCGAGGTGCTCAGGGTCGACGGCCGCGAGTCTGCGCTGGAGCCCGACAGCTTCGACCGGGTGCTGGTCGACGCGCCGTGCACCGGGCTCGGGGCGCTGCGCCGGCGCCCGGAGGCCCGCTGGCGGCGCACTCCTGCCGACGTGCCGGCCCTGGCCAAGCTGCAGCGCGAACTGCTGGCCGCGGCGATCCGGCTGGTCCGCCCCGGTGGGGTGGTGTTGTACGCCACCTGCTCACCGCATCTAGCCGAGACCGTCGGGGTGGTGTCCGATGCGCTGCGGCGTCAGCCGGTGACCGCGCTGGACACCCGGCCGCTGTTCGCCCCGGTCGACGGGCTCGGGCCCGGCCCGTACGTGCAGTTGTGGCCGCACCGGCACGGCACCGACGCCATGTTCGCCGCCGCGTTGCAGAAGCTGCCCTGAGCCCCCTTTAGGCTGACTGCCATGGTTACGCCGTCCCGACCACTCATCGCACCGTCGATCCTGTCCGCCGATTTCGCCCGCCTCGCCGAGGAGGCCGCGGCTGTCGAAGGCGCGGACTGGCTGCATGTGGACGTCATGGACGCGCATTTCGTGCCGAACCTGACCCTCGGGCTGCCCGTGGTCGAGAGCCTGCTCAAAGCCACCGACATTCCGATGGACTGCCATCTGATGATCGAGAACCCGGACCGCTGGGCTCCAGGCTACGCCGAGGCCGGCGCCTACAACGTGACCTTCCACGCCGAGGCGACCGACAATCCCGTCGGGGTGGCCCGCGACATCCGCGCCGCGGGGGCCAAGGCCGGTCTCTCGGTCAAGCCGGGTACCCCGCTGGAGCCCTATCTGGAAATCCTGCGGGACTTCGACACGCTGCTGGTGATGTCGGTGGAACCCGGATTCGGCGGGCAGAGCTTCATCCCCGAGGTGCTGGCCAAGGTCGAGACCGCGCGCCGCCTGGTGGATTCGGGCGAGCTGACGATCGTGGTGGAGATCGACGGCGGGATCAACGCCGACACCATCGAACAGGCCGCAGCGGCCGGGGTGGACTGCTTCGTGGCGGGCTCGGCGGTCTACGGGGCCAAGGACCCGGGTGCGGCGGTGGAGGCCCTGCGCCGACAGGCCGGTGCCGCCTCACCGCATCTGGTGCTATGACCGCTCCGGCGCCGGCGGTGATCGAGGCCGCGATGCGGCTGGCCGTGGAGCGTTCGCAGCGGGTCAAAGGCGCGACGTATCCGAATCCGCCTGTGGGAGCGGTGATCCTGGGCCCGGAGGGCGATGTCGTCGGTGTCGGCGGCACTGAGCCGACGGGTGGTCCGCACGCCGAGGTGGTGGCACTGCGCGCGGCGGGACAACTCGCCAGGGGCGGTACCGCGGTGGTCACCCTCGAGCCGTGTAATCATCACGGCCGCACCCCACCCTGTGTGGACGCCCTGATCAACGCCGGGGTGGCCGCGGTGGTGTACGCGGTCGCCGATCCCAATCCGGTGGCCGCCGGGGGAGCCAGCCGACTCAGGGCCGCGGGGATCACGGTCAGTGACGGGGTGTGCGCCCAGGAGGTCGTCACCGGTCCGCTGCGCGAGTGGTTGCACAAGCAGCGCACCGGTCGACCGCATGTCACCTGGAAGTTCGCCACCAGTGTCGACGGGCGCAGCGCCGCCGCCGACGGGTCCTCGCAGTGGATCACCAGCGAATCCGCCCGCGCCGATGTGCACCGGCGCCGTGCGGCGGCAGATGCCATCGTGGTGGGAACCGGAACGGTGTTCGTCGACAATCCGACGCTGACCGCGCGGCTGCCCGGTGGTGGCCTGGCCGACCGCCAGCCGCTTCGGGTGGTGGTAGGCAAGCGCGAGATCTCGACGGAAGCCAATGTGCTCAACGATGATTCGCGCACCATGGTGATCCGCACCCACGATCCGCACGAGGTGATCCGCGCGTTGTCGGATCGCACCGACGTCCTGCTCGAAGGTGGCCCGACGCTGGCGGGTGCGTTCCTGCGTGCCGGGGTGATCGACCGGATCCTGTCCTACGTCGCGCCGATCCTGCTGGGTGGACCGGTCACCGCCGTCGACGACGTGGGGGTGCCCAGTATTGCCAAGGCGCTGCGCTGGCGCTACGACGGTGTCGACCGGATCGGGCCCGATCTGCTGCTGAGCCTGGTGCCGGTCTAGTCGTCCTGGTCGCGCAGCGCGGCTGCTCAGGCGAAGGCTTCCACCAATTTCGCGCAGAACGCGGGCAGGTCGTCGGGCTTGCGGCTGGACACCAGGGTGTTCGGGCCGTCGGTGCACACCACCACCTCGTCATCGACCCAATGCGCGCCGGCATTGCGCAGATCGGTCTGCAGACTGGGCCACGAGGTGAGCTGCCTACCCTCGACGACGTCGGCCTCCACCAGGGTCCACGGCCCGTGGCAGATCACTGCGACCGGCTTTCCCGCCTCGAAGAAGCCTTTGGTGAAGCCGACGGCGGCGGAGTCGGTTCGCAGATAGTCCGGGTTGGCCACCCCGCCGGGCAGTACCAGCCCGTCGTAGTCGGCGGCCGAGACGTCCTCGGCGGCCTTCTCGGCGTCAAAGGTGTCTGCGGGCGTGAGGTGATTGAACGCCTGGATCTTGCCCACCTCGGTGGAGATCAATTCAGGTGTGCCACCGGCCTGCTCGACAGCCTGCCATGGGGTGGTCAGTTCGACCTGCTCAGTGCCCTCGGGGGCGACCAGGAATGCGATGCGCTTGTTGGTCAGTTCATTGGTCATGCGTGGCGCATACCCACAGGCATTAGGTCCGACACTGTCAGAATGGACACGATGACCGAACCCGATGTTCTGAGCCTCTTCCCACCGGGCAGCCGCCTCGCCGCCGACGGCACCCTGGAGGTCGGCGGCTGCCGCCTTGACGAGATCGCCGCCGAATTCGGCACTCCGGTGATGGTGGTCGACGAGTCGGCACTGCGGGCCAGGGCGCGCGAGTATCTCACCGCGTTCCGGGATCTGTGGCCGCGCTCGGATGTGGCGTTCGCGTCGAAGGCGTTTCCCTGCACCGCGATTCAGCGGCTGATGACTGACGAGGGGCTGCATCTCGACGTCGCCGGTGGGGGAGAGATCATCACCGCGCTGGCGGCGGGGGCCGACCCGGCGCGAATGCTGTTGCACGGCAACGCCAAAACCGATGAGGAACTTGCGCTGGCGGTCGACAAGGGTGTCGGACTGGTGGTGGTGGACAACTTCGACGACATTGACCGGCTGGAACGGATCGTCGAACCCGGCCGCCGGCAGGCGTGTCTGGTGCGGGTGGTACCCGGTGTGCAGGCCAGTACCCACGCGGCGATCGCCACCGGCCACGCCGGTTCGAAGTTCGGGCTGCTGCCGGCCGATGCGTGTGTCGCGATCGAGCGGATCCGGCGCAGCCGAGTGCTGCGCTGCGACGGGGTGCACACCCACGTGGGTTCGCAGCTGCTGGACGCCGCGCAATTGGCTGCGGCGGTGGAGCCGGTCGCCGCATTGGGCAGCTTCGACGTGTACGACTTCGGTGGCGGGTTGGGGGTGCGCTACACCTACGACGATCACCCGCCCTCGGTGCAGGATTATGCGGCGATGATGGTCGAGCGGGCCCGCGGGCTGGTCCCCGCCGAGGCGCGGATCATCGTCGAGCCGGGCCGGTCGATGACCGCGGCCGCCGCCTGCACCGTCTACCGGGTCACCACGGTCAAACGCGGCGAGCGGACGCACGTCGCGGTGGACGGCGGAATGGGGGACAACCTCGAGGTCTCGCTCTACGGCCAGCGGTTCGAGGCGACGGTGGTCGACCGGGTCGGCGGCGGGCAGCCAGTGACCGTGGTGGGCCGGCACTGCGAATCCGGTGACGAGCTCATCGACGTTGTGCCCCTTGCCGATCCGGCGGTCGGGGACCTGCTGGCCGTGCCCGTCACCGGGGCGTACTGCTACACGATGTCCAACCAGTACAACGGCGCACGTCGCATCCCGGTGGTGTTTGTGGCCGACGGCCAGGCCCGGCTGGTGGTGCGCCGGGATACCTGGGCCGACCTACTCGCCCGTGACGTCCCGGCCTCAGCGCAGAGCGGCTAGCTCCTCGGACTCGTCGGCGTCGGCGTGTTCCGTCTTGCCGCCGATAAAGATCGCGAGCGCCGCACCCACCAGGCAGACGATCACGGTGATGAAGAAGATCGACCCGTACTGCATGGCGAAGGCCTTGCGGCCGTTCGCCGCCAGTTGTGCGGCGATCTCGAGCACGTTGGTGCCGGTGGGCTTGGGCATGGTCGCCATGATCTGGTTGAACCGGTAGAGGCCCCAGGCGCTCAGCGCGGCAACACCGATCAGCATGCCGGTCATCCGGGCGACAACCACCAGGGACGACGCGATGCCATGCTGGGCGGCGGGGACCACCCGCAGCGCGGCTGACGTCAGCGGGCCGATCACCAGGCCCAGTCCGAGACCGGCGACTGCGAGGTCGGTGCCCAGCACCGGCAGCGACACGGGACCCAGGTGATGGTGGGCGGTCAGCACGTCGACGTCCCACTTCGAGATCAGCCAGTAGCCGCCCGCGGCGATCAGCATGCCGACCACCGCCACGATCCGGTCACCGATCCTGGTGGCGACCCAACCACCGACCAGGGCGCCGATAGGCAGGGCAAAGAGGAAGTGAACCAACATGAATACGGTTTCCTTCGGGTCCTTGCCCAGCACGCCCTGACCGAACAACTCGACGTTGACCAACGTCACCATCAGGGCTGCGCCCGCACACAGCGACGTGCCCAACGACGCCAGGAACGGAATGAACCGCACCCCGGCGGGCTCGATCAGCCGGGTGTTGGCGAAACGCTCCCACACCGCGAAGGCGATCGCCGCGGCCACCGCGCCGAGCACCAGCGGCAGTCCGTAACTCGGCAGAATCTGCTTGCCGTCCGGATTGGGGTTGTAGAGCCCGATCACGGCCAGTCCCAGGGCGATAGCCAACAGCACACCGCCGACCACATCAACGCGCTCCGGATTCGAGCTGCGGTCGTGGGACGGCAGGCTGAAGTGGATCAGCACCATCGCGATCACCGTCAGCGGCACGTTGATCCAGAACACGTCCTGCCACTTCGACAGCACCGTCACCACGGCGATGCCGTACAGCGGCCCCAGCACACTGCCCAGTTCCTGGGCCGCGCCGATCCCGCCGAGGACGGCGGCCCGGCTGCGCGCGGCCCACAGGTCGGCGGCCAGCGCCAGGGTGACCGGAAGCAGCGCGCCGCTGGCCACACCCTGGATCAGCCGGCCGATGACGAGCATCGTCAGGTCGGTCGACAGTGCCGTCACGACCGATCCGACCGCGAACGTGGCCAGGCTGAGCTGAAGGATGAGTTTGCGGCCGAAGCGGTCGGACAGCCGGCCCAGCAGCGGCATCGCGGCGATGTAGCCCAGCAGGTAGACCGTGATGATCGGGGTGACCTGCTGGATCTTGTTCACCGGGATGCCGACGGTCTGCATGATGTCGGTCATGATCGTGACCACGACATAGGTGTCGAGGGCGCCGAGCAGCACAGCCAGGCTGCCCGCCCCGATCGCGATCCGTCGGCTCCGGCCGGAGGTGTGGGCGTCAGTCATCGAACGCGCCGGTGATCAGACCGCGGGCTTGGTGACGGTGACCGGCTTGTCCCAGTCCGAGAGCGTCAGCGAGATGCTGTTTCCGCTGCTCGGCTCCACCTTGGCCTGGACCAGCTGATGCGGGTCAGCCTTCTGGATCCACACCGTGGCAGGCACCGATCCGGTCGCCTTGACCTGGGGGATGAGCTTGTTCACCGCGTCGCCGGTGACCTTGCCCGAGATCCGGACGGTATCCACACCGTTGATGGTGTCGCTGGCCTCGGACTTGGCGTCGGAGACGCTGGCCAGCATGTTGGCCAGGCCGGTGTCGGGGTTGAGGATCACCGAGGGGTCGTAGACGTCGGCGGCCGGTCCCATGTCGAGCCAGTTGTTCGGGGTCAGTGCGGCATACAGGGTGCCTTCGAGGACCACCAGCTGAATGTCGACGTCGGAGCCGCCCATCGAGATGGTGGAACTGCCCGAGACGGCGACGGTGGGGATATTCGTCAGGTCACCGGAGAGCTTCTTGACCGGCAGCCCGTCGATCTTGCCGTCGATGGCGATCTCCAGGTGGGCGCTCTTGAGGGCCTTGGTGGCGGTGATGGATTGCTGTAGGAGGCCTTGCGCTTCGGGCAGGTTCTCGGCGGGTTTCGACGAGCAGCCCGCGACGACCAGTGTGGCTGTCGAGAGCAGGGCGGCAAGGACGGCGAACATTCGGCGGCGCGTCGGCATAGCTGCATCGTAGTGGGTCGGCCGGACCCGGCCTCATTCGCGACGCTGCGGTGGCCTAGTCGTGACCAGGTCGGTACGAGCGCGTGTAGGGGCGGTGACCTGCCATTTCAGCGGTCGCCGGGGGAGCGCCGTCGGCGGTGGACGGTGGGCCGCGTCAGGACGCTAGATTAGGTGCCGTGTTCACCGGAATCGTCGAGGAGCTGGGCGAAATCGTCGGCAAGGACGACCTGGGCGACTCCGCCCGGTTCGTCATCCGCGGGCCCGTCGTCACTGCGGATGCTCGTCATGGCGACTCGATCGCCGTCAACGGCGTCTGTCTGACGGTCGTCGAGATCATGCCCGACGGCCAGTTCAGCGCCGATGTCATGGCTGAGACGCTGAAGCGCTCCAGCTTGGCCGCCGTGGACGTGGGCAGTGCGGTGAACCTGGAGCGGGCCGCGGCGGTCGACAGCAGGCTGGGCGGTCATATCGTGCAGGGCCACGTGGACGGCACCGGTCACGTCGTGTCCAGAACACCCTCGGAGCACTGGGAAGTGGTCCGCATCGCGCTGCCGCCGGAGCTGTCCCGGTACGTCGTCGAGAAGGGGTCCATCACCGTCGACGGCATCTCGCTGACGGTGTCCGCTCTGGGTGACGACTGGTTCGAGGTCTCACTGATCCCGACCACGCTGGCGCTGACCACCCTTGGCCGTGCTCCGGTGGGGGCACCGGTCAACCTCGAGGTGGACGTCATAGCGAAATATGTGGAACGGCTGCTCGGCGATCGGCTGCGCTGACGCGCTGCTTTGCTGAAATAGCGACCCTGAGCACAGCTGAGTAAATTGACACGGTGGTCCATTTTGGGCAACGAGGGGTCGAAGACCCAGTTCAGCGGTATTTCGCAAATCGAACCTGAGATTTGTCTTAGCCAAACTGGCGAAGCGATGTTAAGTTGCAGGGCGACGTGTGGCGCGTGTCTCCCCCGGTCGGGCGAGGTGAGAGCGGTCACCCCGACGCAAAGGAGCTGCTGTGGCTGCCGCGAGCCCACGCAACCCGCGTCGGACCAAGGGCCGCCACCGGAAGCCTTCGACGTTCGATTCGTCGAATTGCGCGCAATGGCTTCGAGTCGGAACCGTCGGTATCGGGTTGGGTGCGGCGATCGCCAGCGGGCAGGGTATTGCATCGGCCGCCCCGGACGATTCGTCGAACGCCGGTCCCGCCAAGGATGCAGCCGACACTGGTCCATCGTCGCCCTCGTCGGCAGGGGATCAGGCCGCAACAACCGGGTCCACGCCCAAGAAGACGGGGACCAAGCGCCCGCCCACGACCAAGGTGTCCGGCCAGGGCGACGACACGACCGACAAGGACAGCTCCGGCGGATCCAAAGCTGATGCCGACGCCGACGCGAACGGTTCGAGCGCAACCGATAAACCCGCGGCCGCGAATGCGAACAAGCGCGCACAACCTCAGATAAAGACCAAGCCGCGCAAGTCTTCTGGCGCGGACTCGGCCTCGGCGCCGACTAGCTCGCCTGCGTCATCAGATGCCGCCGACAAGGCCCCCGCTGCGGCCGCCAGCACTGCTGAGGCGGCCACCACCGCGACGGTCACGGCGGTTCCGGCGGCAGCGGCGGTGACCAACACCGTCACCCCCGGAACTGTCTCGGCGGCACCGGTTTTCACCAATATCGGCGATGTGCTGAACTGGGTCGGACATGGCCTGGAGGAATCGCTGGC
Organism: Mycobacterium sp. M26; assembly: GCF_001494595.1. Lineage (GTDB taxonomy): Bacteria > Actinomycetota > Actinomycetes > Mycobacteriales > Mycobacteriaceae > Mycobacterium. Next base: position 2,601,928 of record NZ_LN929908.1, on the reverse strand, counting down.
CCTAGCCGTTCGCGAGATCCGTTCTCCCAAAGGCGCCCAAAGCTCGTCGACCACCGGCACCACCACCACGTCCGGTCCGCCCACCACCGACACGACATCGGCGACGGGGGGCGCTTCGCCCAGCGAGCCCAAGGCCGCTGCGGTCACCACCATCACTCCCGAGGATGCCGTCGCCACCCTGACGGCGGCCTACAGCGCCAACGGGTCGGTCGAAACCGCGCACGAGGCCCTGCAATTCGGTCTCCAGCCGACAAACCTGGTGAACATCGTTCTGGCGCCGGTGATCAATGCGATCAGCCTTCTCGGCGACCTCGCGGAACTGGGCACCGCGGTGCTCAATCGTGACGGAGTCGACGTGGCCGATGAAATCGGCGATGTGGCAAAAGATCTCATCGGAATGGTTCCGGTGTTCGGTCAGCCGATCGCCTCGGCTCTGCACAGCCTCACCGCGCCGGCGGGGGCGACCGCAACTGTGCTGTCCGCGGCCGCCGCTTCACCCGCTGCCGCGACGACTCCTGCGGTCGGGACGGCCGAGTGGTACTTCCAAGGCGCCCTGACCTGGGCGGTCAACCGGCTCGCGGGCTGGCCCGGTACGCCCGGGAAGTTCGTTGACATCACGAACTACCAGACTGACCAGAGTCTGGACCTCGCCGACCTTCAGTTGCAGAACTTGATCGACACTGCGATTGCGGGCAGTCCGGCGCGCTGGGTGAACGACCTCCTCGGCATCTTCGGGATGTTCTTCCAATCCGCGCTGCCCAACTACACATTCACGGCCACGCTCAATGCGTGGGGCGATTTCCTGAACCGGATCGTGCCGCCGTTCACGATCGCCCCCGGGGCCGGCACGTTCGACATCATCAACCCGTACAAGATCATGGCCGCCACGGTGGTCGGCACCGCCACCGTGCTGCAGGACATGCTCAACGGCATCTATGACCCGGCCCAGTGGGAGATCGATGTCATCAAGGCGACCACCGGTGCCACGGTCACCCGTGCCGATCTGACGGACTCGGCCAGTCTCATCAGCAAGGTCGTTGCGGCGCAGGCCGGGGCGACCTTGACCTTCGGGCTCACCGACGGTGGTGCGTTTTACGACCCGACTCGGGCCTGGGACATCACGCTGCCGACCTGGACCGCGGCGCAGGTAAATCCGTTCACGGTGGTTACCTACGTGGCTTTCGTCGGGATGTACAAGCGCTTCCAGGAAATGGCGGCGCTGCTGAACTACACGAAGAGTACGACGTACGAGAGTTGGCTGTACACAATAGGATTGACGCCCGAGACCGCCTCTCAGTACGCGGCCGGATCGTTCCACGCTGTCGACCAGAACGGCAACACCGTCAGCTTCCAGCCCGCCGACGGGAAGACCTACACCTCGGCGTGGGGCGCGCTGGTCACCATCAACACCTATGACGGTGGATACACCTACACCAACACGCTTCCCGGACCGGCGTTCTTCGCTGCAGGTGCTGCCGGCCAGTACGACACCGTGAGTATTCCCGTGACGTCGGTGGACGGCGCCCCGTACACGCTCACCTTCCAGGTCAAGATTCTCACCGTCGCGAATACACCCTTGCCCGGAACGAGTTTCACGACGAGCACCAGCTACAACTCTGGCTACCCGAGCAAGGTTCTCGGCTCCCAGTACGCGTACGGCACATTCCATGCGGTTGATCAGAACGGCAATGCCGCGAGCTACTCGCCGGCCGCTGGGAACACGTACACCTCAGCCTGGGGTGCCCTGGTCACGATCAACAGCAACGGCGGTGGCTTCTCCTACACCCAGACCTTGCCCGGTGACGCGTACTTCCACGCCGCTACCTCAGACAACCCGGACGACAGGTACGACACGGTGCAGGTCACCGTGAAGGGCGCCGACGGCCAGAATTACCTTGTCACGCAAAAGATTCAGATCGTCGGCGGGATCAACAGCAATCCGACGGCATCTCCCACGACAGGGAGCGCCGACGGGTTGGGCGTGGTGCGCGGCAGCGTCGGCGGCAGCGACTCCGACGGCGACCACCTGACCTATTCGCTGGTGGGCTCCTCGGTCAACGGCCTCAGCGGCAACTCGGCCTACACCAAGAACGGCAGCAGCAACGGCGGCATCATCACCCTCAACGCAGACGGAAGTTTCACCTACGTCTCGACGTCGACAGCGGGTGCCACGCAGTCCTTCCAGGTGCAGATGACCGATGCCCACGGCGGCAGCACCATCACGACGGTCACGGTGGCCAACAGCACCACGCTCACCCCTGCCAACATCAACACCTCGACGCAGAACGTGGTGACCGGGAACGTGCCGACACCGGCCCTCGATTCGGGAATGTTCACCTACACGCTGGGCGGCGCCCCGTCGAAGGGCACCGTCACGGCGTGGAATCCGGCCACGGGCGCCTTCACCTACACGCGCGACTCGAGCCTGGGTCATACGACGACACCCGGTGACGTGGTCACGGTGATCGCCACCGACGCCAACGGTCGCACGGTCACCATGAGTTTCGCCGTCAACCCGACCGTCGCCAACAGCGCGCCGGTGGGCACCGGGCTCACCACGAACTCACCCGTCGGTCCGCCGGTCTACACCAATGTCGGAGTCCTCAACTGGTCCGACATCCAGCTGACGGCCGGCACGCTTCACGCGACCGACCCCAACAACGATGCGGTGCATTTCGCCGCTGGTACCTACACCACGACCAACGGCGGCACGGTCACGGTCAACGCCGACGGCACGTTCAGCTACAAGATGGAGAAGGACGCCTACGACGACGGGTTGCTGATCCACACCCATGATGCCTACTGGCACCAGCCTGTCGGAGCGGTTGACACCTTCACCGTCAACGTCAGTGATGACTTCGGTGGCACCACTGCGGTGACCTACTCGGTGCCGATCGCATCGCTCAACAAGGCGCCGACGTTGAGTGGCAGTGTCGCCAGTTCGAGCACCAGTGGCCTAGGCGTGGTGCGGGGCACCATCTCGGGCGGCTCCGACGGTGACGGCGACAGCCTGACCTACCAATTGCTCAACACCAGTGGCGGATCGGCGTACACCACCAACGGTGGGATCGTCACGATGAGTGGCACCTCGTTCACCTACGTCCCCAAGGTGGGTGTCAGCTCGGATTCGTTCCAGGTGCAGGTCGACGACGGTCACGGTGGTGTGACCACGGCGACGGTCACGCTGAACGGCCTGACCACACCGTCGCCGCAGACCAATATCAACGCCACCGGCGGTGTCACCAACGGTTCGCTGAACGTCCCGGCTGGCGATACCGGACTGGGTCTGACCTACAGCTTGGGCACCGGCCCGTCGAAGGGCACCGTGGTGGTCAACGCCAACGGCACCTACACCTACACCCGCACAGCCGGTTTGGGCCACACCACGACCCCGAACGATTCGTTCACCATCATGGCCACCGATGCCACCGGCAAGTCGGTGGTCATCGCCACCATCAACGTCGCCCCGACGGTCGCCAACACCGCACCGGTGGGTAACGGTGTGACCGTGGCCAGCTCGTCGCTGGATCGGATTGTCGGTCCGTACGACAAGCAGAGCACGTCGGGCACGTTGAAAGCCCTTGACGCTGAAGGTGATACGGTCACGTGGGCGGCGGGTACCTACAGCACCGCCAATGGTGGGACCATCACAGTCGCCGCCAACGGGTCGTTCACCTACACGAACCAGAAGTATGCGTGGTTCGGGGTCTCGGACAGTTACTGGCATGACCACGCGGTGGTCGGTGACCCCGGTGACACGTTCACAGTCGCGGTCAGCGATGCGTTCGGCGGCACCACCAACGTGACGTATGGGGTCCCGATCGAAAAGCAGAACGCGGCGCCGACGTTGAGCGGCAGTGTCGCGAGTTCGAGTACCAGTGGCCTTGGCGTGGTGCGCGGCAGCATCTCGGGCGGCTCCGACGGTGACGGCGACAGCCTGACCTACAGCCTGCTCAACGCCAGTGGCGGATCGGCGTACACCACCAATGGCGGCATTGTCACGATGAGCGGCACCTCGTTCACCTACATCCCCAAGGTGGGGGTCACCTCGGATTCGTTCCAGGTGCAGGTCGACGACAATCACGGCGGGGTCACCACCGCGACGGTCACGCTGAACGGCCTGACCACACCGTCGCCGCAGACCAACACCAACGGTGTGCCCGGTTCCACGAGCGGCTCGCTGAACGTCCCGGCCGGCGACACCGGCCTGGGTCTGAGCTACAGCCTGGGTACCGGCCCGTCGAAGGGCACGGTGGTGGTCAACGCCAACGGCACCTACACCTACACCCGCACAGCCGGTTTGGGCCACACGACGACCCCGGACGATTCGTTCACCATCACGGCCACCGATGCCACCGGCAAGTCGGTGGTCATCGCCACCATCAACGTCGCCCCGACGGTCGCCAACACCGCACCCACGGTGACGGTCAACGGCGGCTCCGGGACGGTCACGTTGTCCAGTCCGGGATCCAAGACCAACCCCAACGCGGCCGGAGTCCAGACGATCACCGGCCTCACGTTCGCCGCCAGCGACGGCGACTCCGACGCACTCCTGATCAACAACAAGTTCGACGGCACCGGCACGACCTTCGCCCTGGCCAGCGGCGGCACCATCACCACCGCCAACGGCGGCACCGTGACCGTCAACTCCAACGGCACCATGTCGTATTCGATCAGCCAGAGCGCGGCCTACTTCCACGCCGCGGCCAAGATGGGGGCCACCACGGCGCAAACGACCGACTGGTTCAACGTCACCGTCACCGACGGTTACGGCGGCACCAGCACCGTTAAGGTGGTCGTCCCGATCTACGCCGAAAACCGGGACCCGGTTACGAGCGCCGTCAAGGTCGGCAATAGCTGGACGTCCATCAAGGCGACTGATCCCGATGGCGAGACGATCTCGACCACGAGACTCAGCGCCCCGCCCAGTAACGCCAACCCCGGCTCGGGATACATCGTCTCCACCGGGGACTCCCTGACCGGCAGCCTCAACCTCGGCACCGCCGCCCTCACCAAGTTCTCCTCCTTCACCATCACCGTCTACGACGGGTACTGGAGGACCCTCAACGGCGTGGTGACCAGCACGCCGGGCCAGAAGCAGGTCTGATCCACCCTGATCCCCGCGGCGGCCCATCCTGTCGCCCACGTCACACCACGCCCTGGCCTGCGCATATCGGTGTCGCGGACCCTCGCCGACCAACTAAGCGGACCACTGACGAGGACGGGCAATAACTTGGGTCCACTCGTGGTTCATACTGTGTGCAGCAAGATCAGGTCAGAGAGCAGGCGGCAAAGATGACGAGGCTGGATACCGTCGAGAGGGCGGTTGCCGATATCGCGGCAGGGAAGGCCGTCGTCGTCATCGATGACGAGGACCGCGAGAACGAGGGCGACCTCATCTTCGCCGCCGAGAAGGCCACCCCCGAACTCGTGGCGTTCATGGTCCGCTACACCTCCGGCTATCTGTGTGTGCCGCTGGACGGCGAGATCTGCGATCGGCTCGGACTGCTGCCGATGTACGCGGTCAACCAGGACAAGCACGGCACCGCCTACACCGTCACCGTCGACGCCAAAATTGGTGTCGGAACCGGCATTTCGGCCTCGGACCGGGCGACCACGATGCGGTTGCTGGCTGATCCGACCAGTGTCGCCGAAGACTTCTCCAAGCCCGGCCACGTCGTGCCGCTGCGGGCCAAGGACGGCGGCGTACTGCGCCGCCCCGGCCACACCGAAGCCGCCGTCGACCTGGCCCGGATGGCCGGTCTGCAGCCGGCCGGTGCCATCTGCGAGATCGTCAGCCAGAAGGACGAAGGCGCGATGGCCCAGACCGACGAGCTGCGGGTCTTCGCCGACGAGCACAACCTGGCCCTGATCTCCATCGCCGACCTCATCGAATGGCGCCGCAAGCACGAGAAGCACATCGAGCGCATCGCCGAGGCGCGCATCCCGACCCGGCACGGCGAGTTCCGCGCCGTCGGCTACTCCAGCGTCTACGAAGAGGTCGAACACGTCGCTCTGGTACGCGGTGACATCGCCGGCCCGGAGAACGACGGCCACGACGTCCTGGTCCGGGTGCACTCCGAATGCCTCACCGGTGACGTGTTCGGTTCCCGGCGCTGCGACTGCGGCCCGCAGCTGGATGCCGCACTGGCCATGGTGGCCCGCGAAGGCCGCGGCATCGTGCTCTATATGCGCGGCCACGAGGGCCGCGGCATCGGCCTCATGCACAAGCTGCAGGCCTATCAGCTGCAGGACGCCGGCGCCGACACCGTCGACGCCAATCTGGAACTCGGCCTGCCCGCCGACGCCCGCGACTACGGCATCGGCGCCCAGATTCTGGTGGACCTCGGTGTGCGCTCGATGCGGCTGCTCACCAACAACCCGGCCAAGCGTGTCGGTCTGGACGGGTACGGCTTGCACATCATCGAGCGCGTCCCGCTGCCGGTCCGCGCCAACGCCGAGAACATCCGGTACCTGATGACCAAGCGGGACCGGATGGGGCACGACCTGACCGGTCTGGACGACTTCGATGAGGCTGTGCGGCTGCCCGGCGATCTGGGCGGCGCCCTGTGAGGTTCGCCAAATGAGCGGCGGCGCAGGCATTCCGGACCTTCCGGAGATGGATGCATCCGAGCTGTCGCTGGCCATCGTCGCCAGCACCTGGCACGCGAAGATCTGCAATGCACTGCTCGACGGTGCCCGTCGGGTCGCCGAGGATTCCGGTATCGCCGAGCCTACGGTGGTCCGCGTGCTCGGGGCCATCGAAATCCCGGTTGTGGCACAGGAACTCGCGCGCACCCACGATGCGGTGGTGGCCCTCGGTGTGGTGATCCGCGGACAGACACCGCATTTCGACTACGTGTGCGACGCGGTGACGCAGGGGCTGACCCGGGTGTCGCTGGACGAAGCGACGCCGGTGGCCAACGGGGTGCTGACGACCAACAACGAGGAGCAGGCCCTCGACCGGGCTGGTCTGCCCGGTTCGGCCGAGGACAAGGGCGCCCAGGCGGCGGCCGCTGCTCTCTCGACCGCCTTGACGCTGCGTCACCTTCGCGGGGCATGAGCGAATCCACCACGGAATGGGATGTCGTGCTTCGGCCGCGACTGGTCCCGATCGTCGCCTACATCGCGGCCTTCATCGTCGCCACGGCGGGCATCACCGTCGGAATCTTTTCCACGATCAAATTCACCGGCGCCTACATCCAGCCTGCTGACCAATTCGCGATGGGATTGCTCGGCATCGTTCTGGGTGCGGCCATCCTGCTGCTCGCCATGCCGCGGGTGCGGATCGGTCCCGCCGGGATCGGGGTGCGCAACCTCCTGGTGGAGCGGGTCGTGCCCTGGGACGAGGTCGTCGACGTGAGCTTCCCCGAGGGCTCGCGTTGGGCCCGGGTGGACATCGCCGACTTCGAGTATGTGCCCGTGGTGGCCATTCAGTCGGTGGACGGCGAACGAGCTGTCGAGGCGATGGAGACCATGCGCTCGCTGCTGGCGACCTACCGGCCGGACATCACCCGATCCTGAGCGTCATCGCCACTTCGGTGAGGCTGTCGTCGGGGACCTCGGCGAACCCGAGGCCCTCGTAGACCGCGCGGGCCACGTGGTTGTCCCGCGCCATCCGTAGCGTCACCACCCGGGCCCCGCAGCGCCGGGCCCAGTCCAGGGCCGCGGCGACGAGCTGCCGGCCCAGCCCTCTGCCCCGGACCCGTGGATCCAGCCATAGCGAGTACAGGTACACCGTGCCGGGGTCCTCCTGATGGGCGGCAATCAGGCCGGCCGGCCGGTTGGTGACGAACACCACGAATTGGGCGTGGTCGCGCAACCTTTCCCGCCAGTGCGCCGGCGTCATCGTCGACTCTGCCAGGTACTGCTCGTCCGACGTGCCCAGGGCATCGGCCAGCGCCCGCAGTCGGAGGTGGGCGAACTGCTCCCAGTCCGACTCGGTGAGGCGGGTGATGCGCGCCGTGGGCACGCCATCGACGGTACTAACCTGAGAATGTGCCCGATCCCGCGACGTACCGCCCGGCGCCCGGATCCATCCCCGTCGAGCCGGGTGTCTACCGATTCCGGGACCCCCACGGCAGGGTGATCTACGTCGGCAAGGCCAAGAGCCTGCGCAGCCGACTGACCTCCTACTTCGCCGACCTGTCCAGCCTGCACCCCAGAACTCGGCAGATGGTGACCACCGCCGCCAAGGTGGAGTGGACGGTGGTCAACACCGAGGTCGAGGCGCTGCAGCTGGAATACAACTGGATCAAGGAGTTCGACCCGCGGTTCAACGTCCGCTACCGCGACGACAAGTCCTACCCGGTGCTGGCGGTGACCCTGAACGAGGAATACCCGCGGCTGTTCGTCTACCGCGGTCCGCGCCGCAAAGGTGTCCGCTACTTCGGGCCGTACTCGCATGCCTGGGCAATCCGGGAGACTCTCGATCTGCTGACCCGGGTGTTCCCGGCCCGCACCTGCTCCGCGGGAGTGTTCAAGCGGCACAACCAGATCGGCCGGCCCTGCCTGCTGGGCTACATCGACAAGTGTTCAGCGCCGTGCGTCGACCGGGTCAGCGCCGACGAGCACCGCAAGATCGTCACCGACTTCTGCGACTTCCTGTCCGGCCGGACCGACCGGTTCGCCCGCGAGCTCGAACACCAGATGAACGCCGCCGCCGCCGACCTCGACTTCGAACGGGCCGCCCGGTTGCGCGACGACATCGGGGCGCTCAAACGGGCGCTGGAGAAGCAGGCCGTGGTGCTCGGGGACGGCACCGACGCGGACGTGGTCGCGTTTGCCGACGACGACCTCGAGGCCGCCGTGCAGGTGTTCCATGTCCGCGGTGGGCGGGTGCGCGGTCAGCGCGGCTGGGTGATCGAGAAGCCGGGCGATCCCGGCGACTCCGCCGAGGCCCAGTTGGTCGAGCAGTTCCTCACTCAGTTCTACGGTGAGCAAGCCGAATTGGGCAGCGCGGCAGATGAATCCACCAACCCGGTGCCACGTGAGGTGCTGGTGCCCTGCCTGCCGCCCAACGCCGAGGAGCTGGCCAACTGGCTGTCCGGGCTGCGTGGCTCCCGGGTGGCACTGCGGGTGCCGCAACGCGGCGACAAGAAGGCGCTCGCCGAGACCGTCCATCGCAATGCCCAGGAGGCGCTGCAGCAGCACAAGCTCAAGCGGGCCGGCGACTTCACGGCGAGATCGGCTGCGCTGCAGAACATTCAGGAGTCCCTCGGTCTGGCCGATGCCCCGTTGCGGATCGAATGTGTGGACATCAGTCACGTGCAGGGCACCGATGTGGTGGCCTCGCTGGTGGTGTTCGAGGACGGCCTGCCGCGTAAGTCGGACTACCGGCACTTCGCGATCCGGGAGGCTGCCGGCGAGGGCCGATCCGATGACGTCGCGTCCATCGCCGAGGTGACCCGGCGCCGATTCCTGCGGCACGTCAGCGACCAGCAGACCCTCGATGAACTGGCCCCGGAAGGCAAGTCGCGCAGATTCGCCTACCCGCCCAACCTCTACGTAGTGGACGGCGGCGCACCCCAGGTGAACGCCGCCCAGGCGGTGCTCGACGAACTCGGCGTCGACGACGTCGCGGTGATCGGGCTGGCCAAACGCCTCGAGGAAGTGTGGGTGCCGTCCGAAGCCGACCCGCTGATCATGCCGCGCAACAGCGAAGGGCTGTACCTGTTGCAGCGGGTCCGTGACGAGGCGCACCGGTTCGCCATCTCCTACCACCGCAGCAAGCGGTCCAAGCGGATGACGGCCTCGGCGCTGGACTCGGTGCGCGGGCTGGGCGAGGCGCGCCGCAAGGCCCTGGTGACCCACTTCGGATCGTTGGCGCGGCTACGGCAGGCCAGCGTCGAGGAGATCACCGCGGTGCCGGGAATCGGCGTCGCCACCGCCGCTGCCGTGCTGGAAGCGCTAGGGGTGTCGGCGGATTCGCCGGGAACGGCTGCGACGGCCGAGCCCGTCGACGATGATCGGACTGCACAGCAGGCATCGCTATGACCGAACACGACACAGACGAAGACAGGCGGACCGCCGTGGTGGCCGAGCCCGAGGCGGGTATCGACGTAGTGCTGGTCACCGGACTGTCCGGGGCGGGGCGGGGGACCGCCGCCAAGGTGCTCGAGGACCTCGGCTGGTATGTGGCCGACAACCTGCCCCCGGAGCTGATCGCCCGGATGGTGGACCTGGGCCTGGCGGCCGGATCGCGCATCACCCAGTTGGCCGTCGTGATGGATGTGCGCTCCCGCGGCTTCACCGGTGACCTGGACTCGGTCCGCAGCGAACTGGCCACTCGTGGCATCCACCCGCGGGTGCTGTTTATGGAGGCCTCCGACGACATCCTGGTGCGGCGCTACGAGAACAATCGGCGCAGTCATCCGCTCCAGGGCAACCAGACTCTGGCCGAAGGGATCGCGGCGGAACGGGCCATGCTGGCCCCGGTGCGAGCCACCGCCGACCTGGTGATCGACACCTCGACCCTGTCGGTGCGCGCGCTGCGGGAAAGCATCGAGCGGGCCTTCGGCGGGGAGGCCGTCGCCCAGACCAGCGTTACTGTCGAATCGTTCGGATTCAAATACGGGCTGCCGATGGACGCCGACATGGTGATGGACGTCCGGTTCCTGCCCAACCCGCACTGGGTCGACGAGCTGCGCCCGCAGACCGGTCAGCATCCGGCGGTCCGGGATTACGTCTTGAGCCAACCCGGCGCCACGGAGTTCCTGCAGACCTACCATCAGCTGCTGAAGCTCGTGGTGGACGGCTACAGCCGAGAGGGGAAGCGATACATGACGGTGGCCATCGGTTGCACGGGCGGCAAGCACCGCAGCGTGGCGATGGCCGAGGCGCTGGCCGGCCTGCTCGACGAGAACCGGGGACTGACCGTGCGCGTGCTGCACCGGGATCTGGGTCGCGAATGAGTGTGACGACCGGTGAGGTCAGCCCGCGCATCGTCGCGCTCGGCGGTGGGCACGGCCTCTATGCGACGCTGTCGGCGGCACGCCGGATCACCCCGCATGTCACGGCCGTGGTCACCGTGGCCGACGACGGTGGATCATCCGGCCGGCTGCGCAGCGAGCTCGACGTGGTGCCCCCGGGTGATCTGCGAATGGCGTTGGCGGCGTTGGCTTCTGACAGTCCGCACGGCCGGTTGTGGGCCACGATCATCCAGCACCGGTTCGGTGGTAGCGGTGCCCTGGCCGGCCACCCGATCGGCAACCTCATCCTGGCCGGCCTCAACGAGGTGCTGGCCGATCCGGTGGCCGCGCTCGACGAGCTCGGCCGGGTGCTCGGTGTGAAGGGCCGGGTACTCCCGATGTGCCCGATCGCGCTGCAGATCGAGGCTGACGTCGCCGGGCTGGAAGGTGACCCCCGGATGAGCCGGGTGATCCGCGGCCAGGTGGCCGTGGCCACCACCCCGGGCAAGGTGCGCCGGGTGCGGCTGCTGCCCGGCGATCCGCCCGCCACCCGTCAGGCGGTCGACGCGATCATGGCGGCCGATCTGGTGGTGCTGGGTCCGGGTTCCTGGTTCACCAGTGTGATCCCGCACGTGCTGGTGCCCGGACTGGCGGCGGCACTGAAGAACACCACCGCGCGGCGGGCCCTGGTACTCAACCTGGCCGCCGAGCCGGGGGAGACGGCGGGCTTCTCGGCAGAGCGCCATCTCCATGTCCTGACCCAGCACGCTCCCGGCTTCTCCGTACACGAGATCATCGTGGACGCCGCTTCGGTGCCCTCGGACCGCGAACGTGATCAACTTCGCCGCACCGCGAGCGTGATAGAAGCGTCAGTTCAGTTTGCTGACGTGTCCAGACCTGGTACACCTTTACATGACCCGGCGAAGCTGGCCGCAGCGCTCGAAGGTGTGCGCACACGGGGAACCGTTCCCGCGACACAGACTCTTCCGGCCGCTGCCCCAATGCGAGCTGGGGCAACGCGACAGGGGGACGGGGTGGAGGGACCGAGTGGCAACGGACCGAGAGGTGACGACCCGTGGCGATGACTGCCGAGGTGAAGGACGAACTGAGCCGTCTGGTGGTCAACTCCGTGAGCGCTCGACGGGCGGAGGTGGCCTCGCTGCTGAGGTTCGCTGGCGGCCTGCACATCGTGGCCGGCCGGGTGGTCGTCGAAGCCGAGGTCGATCTGGGCATCATCGCCCGGCGGCTGCGTAAGGACATCTACGACCTCTACGGCTACAACGCGGTGGTCCACGTCCTGTCGGCCAGCGGTATCCGCAAGAGCACCCGCTACCTGGTCCGTGTCGCCAAAGACGGGGAGGCGTTGGCCCGTCAGACCGGCCTTCTGGACATGCGGGGCCGGCCGGTGCGCGGCCTGCCCGCCCAGGTGGTCGGCGGCAGTGTCGGTGACGCCGAGGCCGCCTGGCGCGGAGCGTTTCTCGCGCACGGCTCGCTCACCGAACCCGGCCGTTCCTCGGCGCTCGAGGTGAGCTGCCCCGGGCCCGAGGCGGCGCTGGCTCTCGTCGGCGCGGCGCGCCGGCTGGGGGTGAGCGCCAAGGCCCGTGAGGTGCGTGGCACCGACCGGGTGGTGGTGCGCGACGGCGAGGCCATCGGCGCGCTGCTGACCCGGATGGGCGCCCAGGACACCCGGTTGATCTGGGAGGAGCGGCGGATGCGTCGCGAGGTTCGCGCGACCGCGAACCGGCTGGCCAACTTCGATGACGCCAACCTGCGTCGCTCGGCGCGCGCCGCGGTAGCTGCCGCGGCCCGGGTCGAACGGGCGCTGGAGATCCTCGCCGACACCGTGCCCGAACATCTGGCCGCCGCGGGCCGGCTGCGGGTCGAACACCGCCAGGCGTCGCTGGAGGAGTTGGGTCGGCTGGCAGATCCGCCGATGACGAAAGATGCTGTGGCAGGGCGTATTCGGCGACTGCTGTCGATGGCCGATCGCAAAGCCAAGCAGGACGGCATTCCCGACACCGAGTCGGCGGTTACTCCCGACCTGCTCGAAGACGCCTGAGCTTCACACCGAAAGTTGTTCGCCGGTAGTGATTTCGGGCTGATTGGCGGCCAGTGCCCAGCGGATCGTGCCGACCAGCACCCGTCCGGCGAGGCGAATTCCGGTGGCCTCGGCCAGGGGTAGGTACGGCAGACGCAGGGGCAACCGGGCCCACGCCGGCAGCATCGCCACCGCCGCGGCGGCGAGCACGCCGTACGGCACGCGGGCCACCAGTGGCAGCGGCGGGGGCAGGACCCGGGCAAGGGGTAGGTACGGCAGACGCAGGGGCAACCGGGCCCACGCCGGCAGCATCGCCACCGCCGCGGCGGCGAGCACGCCGTACGGCACGCGGGCCACCAGTGGCAGCGGCGGGGTCAGTAGCAGGAAGCGGGCGGCGTCCCGGGCGGCCTCGGTGCTGCGCAACTCCGGGCGGTAGGCCGCCAGCCGCTCGGCGAGTTCGGCCTCGGTACGCGGCGGGTTGGGCACACCGAGCGCCTCGGCGGTACGTGCCGCGTCGGCGATGTAGCCGTCGCGACCGTCCTGATCCAGCGGTGCCGCGCCGTAGAGCTGATGCGCCAGCAGGAAACTGTCCACCTCAGCGATGTGCACCCACTCCAGCAGATGCGGGTCGTCGGCGCGGTACGGCCTACCGTCGGTTGCGGTGCCGTGGACCCGGCGGTGGATGCCGCGAACCCGGTCGACGGCGCGCTGGGCGTCCTGCGCGGTGCCGAAGGTGGTGACGGCCAGGAACGTGCTGGTGCGCTGCAGCCGGCCCCACGGGTCGCCGCGGTAATCCGAATGCTCGGCGACACCGGCCATCGCCAGCGGATGCAGCGACTGCAGCAACAGGGCGCGCAGGCCCCCGACGAACATCGACGCGTCGGCGTGCACCTGCCGGATGGGACGGTCGTCGGCGAACCATCGGGGCCCGGGGGAGTTGTGGATGCGCTCCCGGTTCTCCGGGCCTTCGGGACCCGCGACCATCGCGAACAGGCCCTGCCCGAGGCGCTTTCGGACCGGGCCGAGGTCCGGGGTGATCGCCATGAGCGCGACGCTACGCGGTGCGCCGAGTGGCTGTCGATCACGTCGGGCGTTCGTTACGGTTTCGCCATGACCGGCGGTGCGGATGTCCTGCGTGTCGGTGCGGCGTTCCCCGATCCGCCGTTCAACTCGGCGGGCGCCGATGGCCACGGTGGGCTCGACCTCGACCTGATGTCGGCGATCGGTCGCGCCCTGGGCCGCACGGTGGAGTTCGTCCGCTACGCGGGCCGTGACTTCAACGGCATCTTCGACGCGCTGGACTCCGGCGAGTTCGACTGCGTCACGTCGGGCACCACCATCACCGGTTCCCGGGCGCTCAAGGCATCGTTCTGCGAGCCCTACCTGATCTCCGGGCAGGCGCTGGCCGTCGACACCGCACGGCTGCCCGAGGTGCGGTCGATCGATGACCTGGACGGGCTGACCATCGGCGTGCAGAAGGGCAACACGAGTCAGCCGATCGCCAACCGGCTGGTCGCCGACGGCAAGGCCGCGCGGGTGCGGGTCTACGACTACGGCAGCATTCGCACCGCGCTGCGCGATCTGACCACCGGGCGCTGTGATGCGGTGATGAAGCTGGCGCCGGTGCTGACCGACCTCGTCGAACCGCTATCGGGCATCGGCGTGGTCCAGCGCGGCATCACCGCCGAGAAGGTCGCCATCGCCGTCCCCACTAGTGACGCCGCGCTGCTGGCTCGGATCAACGCCGTGCAGGCCGAGTTGGAGGCCGACGGGACATTGCCCTCGATCCGGCAGCGCTGGACCGGCTCGGCCCGTCTTGACCAGACCGGCGCCTGACCCAGTTCGACGGGAGTTGGAACCAACTCCGCAACCGGTCGCGCATGGCGGTGGCGTCGCCACTAGGCTGACCCCGAGCACTCGAAGCGACTCAAGGAGACAGACGTGACGATCCGGGTTGGCGTTAACGGCTTCGGCCGCATCGGACGCAACTTCTACCGGGCCCTGGCCACCCAGCAGGCGTTGGGCAAGGCCAAAGACATCGAAATCGTGGCGGTCAACGACCTGACCGACAACGCCACCCTCGCGCACCTGCTCAAGTTCGACTCGATCCTGGGTCGGCTTCCCGAGGACGTCAGCCTCGAGGGCGAGGACACCATCGTCATCGGCAACACCAAGATCAAGGCCCTCGAGGTCAAGGAAGGTCCGGCCGCCTTGCCGTGGGGCGACCTCGGCGTCGACGTCGTCGTCGAGTCCACCGGTATCTTCACCAAAGCCGAGAAGGCCAAGGGCCACCTCGATGCGGGAGCCAAGAAGGTCATCATCTCCGCGCCGGCCACCGACGAGGACATCACGATCGTGATGGGCGTCAACGACGACAAGTACGACGGCAGCCAGAACATCATCTCCAACGCCTCGTGCACCACGAACTGCCTCGGCCCGTTCGCCAAGGTGCTCAACGACGAGTTCGGCATCGTCAAGGGCCTGATGACCACCGTGCACGCCTATACCCAGGACCAGAACCTGCAGGACGGCCCGCACAGCGATCTGCGCCGGGCCCGTGCCGCCGCGCTGAACATCGTGCCCACCTCCACCGGTGCCGCCAAGGCCATCGGCCTGGTGCTGCCCGAGCTGAAGGGCAAGCTGGACGGCTACGCGCTGCGCGTACCGATCCCCACCGGCTCGTGCACCGACCTGACCGTCGAGCTGGCCAAGGAGGCCAGCGCGGCCGATATCAACGCCGCGATGAAGGCCGCCGCCGAGGGCAAGCTCAAGGGCATCCTCAAGTACTACGACGCCCCGATCGTGTCCAGTGACATCGTCACCGACCCGCACAGCTCGATCTTCGACTCGGGCCTGACCAAGGTCATTGGCAACCAGGCCAAGGCCGTGTCGTGGTACGACAACGAGTGGGGCTACTCCAACCGCCTGGTCGACCTGGTCGGCCTGGTCGGCAAGTCCCTCTAACAGCGATGGCCGTCAAGACTCTGTCCGATCTGCTCGCCGAGGGCGTGGAAGGTCGGGGCGTTCTGGTGCGCTCCGACCTGAACGTCCCCCTCGACGACGGGGTGATCACCGACCCGGGCCGCATCATCGCCTCGGTACCGACGCTCAAGGCGCTGGCCGACGCCGGCGCCAAGGTCATCGTGACCGCGCACCTGGGCCGACCCAAGGGCGGCCCGGAGCCGAAGTACTCGTTGGCCCCGGTCGCCGCGGCGCTGGGGGAGCAGCTGGGCCGCCATGTGCAGCTCGCCGGTGATGTGGTCGGCACCGATGCGCTGGCCCGTGCCGAAGGACTCACCGACGGCGACGTGCTGCTGCTGGAGAACATCCGCTTCGATCCGCGTGAGACCAGCAAGGACGATGCCGAGCGGCTGGCTCTGGCCAAGGCGCTGGTCGAACTCGTCGGCGATGACGGTGCGTTCGTGTCCGACGGGTTCGGGGTGGTGCACCGCAAGCAGGCCTCGGTGTACGACGTGGCCACCCTGCTGCCGCATTACGCGGGCACGCTGGTGGCCGCCGAGGTCAAGGTGCTCGAACAGCTGACCAGTGCCGGCGAGCGGCCCTACGCGGTGGTACTCGGCGGCTCGAAGGTCTCCGACAAGCTCGCCGTGATCGAGAACCTGGCGACCAAGGCCGACAGCCTGATCATCGGCGGCGGCATGTGCTTCACCTTCCTTGCCGCCCAAGGGCTTTCGGTGGGCACCTCGCTGCTTCAGGAGGAGATGATCGACACCTGCCGCCAGCTGCTGGACACCTACGGTGACGTGATCCACCTGCCGGTCGACATCGTGGTGGCCGAGAAGTTCGCTGCTGACTCGCCGCCGGAGACGGTGGCCGCTGACCAGATCCCGTCCGACAAGATGGGTCTGGACATCGGACCGGAGTCGGTCAAGCGGTTCAGCACGCTGCTGTCCAACGCCCGCACTGTCTTCTGGAACGGGCCGATGGGGGTGTTCGAGTTCCCGGCGTTCTCGGCCGGGACCAAGGGCGTGGCAGAGGCCATCATCGGTGCCACCGCCAAGGGGGCGTTCAGCGTGGTCGGTGGCGGCGACTCGGCAGCCGCCGTGCGCCTGCTCGGTCTGCCCGAGGACGGTTTCTCGCACATTTCGACCGGCGGCGGTGCATCGCTGGAATACCTTGAGGGCAAATCGCTGCCCGGTATCGAGATTCTGAATTAGGAGCCCTGTGTCCCGTAAGCCGCTGATCGCCGGCAACTGGAAGATGAACCTCAATCACTTCGAGGCCATCGCGCTGGTTCAGAAGATCGCATTCTCGTTGCCGGACAAGTACTTCGACAAGGTCGATGTCACCGTCATCCCGCCGTTCACCGACCTGCGCAGCGTGCAGACCTTGGTGGACGGCGACAAGCTGCGGCTGACCTACGGCGCCCAGGACCTCTCCGAGCACGATTCGGGCGCCTATACCGGCGACATCAGCGGGGCGTTCCTGGCCAAGCTGGGGTGCACGTTCGTCGTTGTGGGTCACTCCGAGCGTCGTACTTACCACCATGAGGACGACGCCGTGGTGGCGACGAAAGCCGCCGCCGCCTTCCGGCACGGACTGGTCCCGATCGTCTGCATCGGAGAACAGCTCGACGTGCGCGAAGCCGGCAACCACGTGGAGTTCAACGTCAACTCGCTGCGCGGTTCGCTGGCCGGGCTGACCAACGAGCAGCTGGCCAACGTCGTGATCGCCTACGAGCCGGTGTGGGCCATCGGCACCGGACGGGTGGCCAGCGCCGCCGACGCCCAGGAGGTGTGTGAAGCCATCCGCAAGGAACTGGGGGCGCTCGCCACCCCGCAGATCGCGGCAGGTGTGCGGGTGCTCTACGGCGGCTCGGTCAACGCCAAGAATGTCGGCGAGATCGTCGCCCAGCAGGACGTCGACGGTGCGCTGGTCGGCGGGGCGTCGCTGGACGGCGAGCAGTTCGCCATGCTGTCGGCGATCGCCGCGGGTGGCCCGCTGCCCTGATCGGGGCCACCACCAGGTATTCTGGTCGGCATGGTTTTGGCCCTGCAGATCATCCTGGTGATCACCAGCCTGCTCATCGTGCTGCTGGTGTTGCTGCACCGCGCCAAGGGCGGCGGCCTGTCGACCCTGTTCGGCGGCGGTGTGCAGTCCAGCCTGTCGGGCTCGACCGTGGTGGAGAAGAACCTCGACCGGCTGACGCTGTTCGTCGTCGGCATCTGGGTGGTGTCCATCGTCGGTATGGCGCTGCAGATCAAGTACTCCTGAACCCGTCTTCGTCCTTCCCGAGTAATCGCTCGGGATGATGCACGTCATTGACCCGCGGCGGGCCCGTCCCGTCTGACCAGGCGATGCGCCCGTCTTCCGTCACGGTGGTGTCGTAGACACCGTCGGTCACCGCGTCATGGTCGCCGTCGCAGCCGAAGTAGAGATTGTCGGCATCGGTCGCCCCGCCTGAACTCCAGCCCCGGGCATGATGCACCTCGCAGTCGTAACCCCGCACCAAGCAGTTCGGTTTGGTGCATCCGCCGTCGCGGGCATGGCAGATGATCCGGTGATCGGCGGTGGCGAGCCGTTTGGACCGGCCGAGGTAGAGCGGCCGTTCCGAATGGTCTTCGAAGACCGCGAGATAGTGCACCGATCCGGCCGCCATCCGGATGACATCGCGCATCGGAAGCCGGCCCGTTCCGCCGGTTCTGGCCGCTGCCGGCATCGGTACGCCGGGATCACGCGCCGCGCGGGCCGCCTGGTCGAGTTCGGACATCGTCGTCGTCACCACAACGGTGACCGGCATCCCGCGGTGACTGCCGAACGACCCTGACCCCATCGCCGCCTTCAAGGCGATCTTCACGGCGTCATGGCGGCGTTGTTCCGGGGTTCTGGTGTCGCGTTCCTCGCCGTCGGGCTGGTGCCGCCCTGGGCGGACGGCCGCGGTCACCGCCTCCAGATACGCCCGGGTCTCCGGATCGAGCCAGCCGGACAGCCGGCTCATTCCGTCCGGGCCCTGCCGGCCGAGCAGCACGCCGCGGCGCCGGGCCCGATCCTCGTCGGTGAAGGTGCCGTCCGGATTCAGGCAGTCGGCGATCGTCGCACCGATCACGGCGACGAATTGCGAATCCTGTTCGCGCGCATGGCGCACCAGGGTGCGCTCGGCCTTGTCGCGGTCGACGGCAGACACCGCGGACGGCAGCAGGTCGAGGGCCCGGGTGATCACGGCGATGTGGTCGTCTCCGACCTCGCCGGACGCCACCGCGGCAGCGAGCTCCGGGAGTTCCGGTGGCAGCGCGGGCCCGGTGAGGGAACGCCGGGGCCGGATCCGGGCCGCCACCCGGAACCGTCGCCGCACCTCCCCGGCGGTGAGCCGCAGCCGGGTGGCCAGCGCATCACGCACCGCGACCCGACCGGCCCCGTCCGCCGGTTGCTCGATCTCGCCAAACATGCGATACGACAGCCCCCGGTTGATGCGATGCTGAGTCTCTAATCGTTCGGCGACCTCGATTCGAAAAGCATTGCCCGCCAGATCAGTACACGTCGAGCGCAATCGGTCATAGGCCAGGTCGATCGCGTCGAGTTCGGTGCGAACCAACGCCTGTACCGCCTCGGCAGTCAACGGTTCGCACCTGGTCATGGCTCCACGGTATCGAACATATGTTCCCATCGGGCCGGTCGGCGGCCCGGCTGTGGATGAAACGGCGTCTGGGGATAGACCGACGGCTCTCACCCTGCGCCATGCCCCCGGCCCATCGATACTGGAGGCATGGCAGAGGTCTCGGACACCACGCTCGAACCGATCGGTGCCGTGCACCGCACCCAGGTCGGGCGGGAGGCCACCGAACCGATGCGTCAGGACATCCGGCTGCTCGGGGCGATCCTCGGCGACACGGTGCGTGAGCAGAACGGTGCGGAGGTGTTCGACCTCGTCGAACGGGCCCGGGTGGAGTCCTTCCGGGTTCGGCGCTCCGAGATCGACCGGGCCGAACTGGCCCGGCTCTTCGATGGTGTGGACATCCATCAGGCGATCCCGGTGATCCGCGCCTTCACCCACTTCGCCCTGCTGGCCAACGTGGCCGAGGACATTCACCGGGAGCGTCGCCGGGCCGTGCACGTCGCCGCGGGTGAGCCGCCCCTGAACAGCACGCTGGCCGCGACCTACCGCAAGCTCGAGGCCGCCGAACTCGACGCCGACACCGTCGCCGCGGCGCTGCGGGGCGCACTGGTGTCGCCGGTCATCACCGCCCACCCGACCGAGACCCGCCGGCGCACCGTGTTCGACACCCAGCACCGCATCACCCAGCTCATGCGGTTGCGCCTGCACGGCCAGACCGAGACCGAAGACGGCCGGCCGATCGAAACCGAGCTGCGTCTGCAGATCCTGACGCTCTGGCAGACGGCGCTGATCCGGTTGTCCCGCTTGAAAATTCAGGACGAGATCGAAGTGGGCCTGCGCTACTATCCAGCGGCCTTCTTCGAGGTGATCCCCAAGGTCAACGCCGAGGTGCGAGACGCGTTGCGAGCCCGCTGGCCGGGTGCCGACCTGCTGCCGCAGCCGATCCTGCGACCCGGTTCCTGGATCGGCGGTGACCGCGACGGCAACCCGAACGTCACCGCCGATGTGGGGCGACTGGCCACCGAGGTGCGAGACGCGTTGCGAGCCCGCTGGCCGGGTGCCGACCTGCTGCCGCAGCCGATCCTGCGACCCGGTTCCTGGATCGGCGGTGACCGCGACGGCAACCCGAACGTCACCGCCGATGTGGTGCGACTGGCCACCGGTAGCGCTGCCTTCACGGCGCTGGCGCACTACTTCGCCGAGTTGACGGCACTGGAGCAGGAGCTCTCGATGTCCGCCCGGCTGGTCAAGACCTCCGATGAGCTCACCGAACTGGCCGCCACCCTCGATGAGCCGGCCCGCTTCGACGAGCCCTACCGGCGGGCGCTGCGCGCCGTGCACGCCCGGCTGACCGCCACCGCCGCGCAGATCCTGGACCGCCAGCCCGAGCACATCCTCGATCTGGGCCTGCCGCCGTATGCCACCCCGGCCGAACTGCTCGCCGATCTGGACACCATCGGAGAATCGTTGCGGCGCAACGGCAGCGCGCTGCTGGCTGACGACCGGCTGGCACGGCTGCGCGACGCCGTGGACGCCTTCGGCTTCCACCTCAGCGGCCTGGACATGCGGCAGAACTCCGAGATGCACGAGCAGGTGATCGCCGAGCTGCTGGCCTGGGCCGGTGTCCATCCGGACTATGCCTCACTACCCGAGCCGGAACGCGTCGAGCTCCTGGTGGGCGAGCTGTCGACCCGTCGTCCGCTGATCCGCGATGACGCCGAACTGTCCGAACTGGCGCGCAAGGAACTCGACATCGTGTTCGCGGCGGCGCGTGCGGTGCGGGTGTTCGGCGCACAGGCGGTTCCCAACTACATCATCTCGATGTGTCAGTCGGTCTCCGACATGCTCGAAGCGGCGATCCTGCTGAAAGAGGCTGGGCTGCTCGATGTTTCAGGTGAAACCGCCTACGCCCCGGTCGGAATCGTGCCGCTGTTCGAGACGATCGACGACTTGCAGCGCGGCTCGTCCATCCTGGAGTCCATCCTGGATCTGCCGCTGTACCGGGCGATGGTGCACGCCCGCGGCGAGAGCCAGGAGGTGATGCTGGGCTACTCCGACTCCAACAAGGACGGTGGGTACCTGGCCGCAAACTGGGCGCTGTACCGGGCCGAGCTCGACCTTGTCGAATCGGCCCGCAAGACCGGAATCCGGCTGCGGCTCTTCCACGGCCGCGGCGGCACCGTCGGCCGCGGCGGCGGCCCCAGCTACGACGCGATCCTGGCCCAGCCGCCCGGCGCGGTGAACGGCTCGCTACGGCTCACCGAACAGGGCGAGGTGATCGCCGCCAAGTACGCCGAGCCCCGCATCGCACACCGCAACCTGGAGACCCTGCTGGCCGCCACCCTGGAGTCCACCCTGCTCGACGTGGAGGGTCTGGGGGATGCCGCCGGTCCGGCCTACGAGGTGCTCGACGACCTGGCCGCCCGGGCGCAGCGGGCCTACTCCGAGCTGGTGCACGAGACACCCGGCTTCGTGGAGTACTTCAAGGCCTCCACCCCGGTCAGTGAGATCGGCTCACTCAACATCGGCAGCCGGCCCACCTCCCGTAAGCCGACGACGTCGATCTCGGACCTGCGGGCCATTCCGTGGGTGCTGGCCTGGAGCCAGTCGCGGGTGATGCTGCCCGGCTGGTACGGCACGGGCACCGCGTTCGAGCAGTGGATCGCCGAGGGGCAAGGGCGCCTCGAGGTGCTCCAGGACCTTTATGCCAAGTGGCCGTTCTTCGCCACCGTGCTCTCCAATATGGCCCAGGTGCTGGCGAAATCGGATATGGGACTGGCCGCCCGCTACGCCGAACTGGTCGACGATGCCGAACTGCGGCACCGGGTGTTCGACAAGATTGTCGCCGAACACGAGCGCACCATCCGGATGCATAAGCTCATCACCGGCCACGACGATCTGCTCGCCGACAACCCGGCACTCGCCCGTTCGGTGTTCAACCGGTTCCCCTACCTCGAGCCGCTGAACCACCTGCAGGTCGAGCTGCTGCGGAGGTACCGCTCCGGGGACACCGACGAACTGGTGCAGCGCGGCATCCTGCTCACGATGAGCGGTCTGGCGACCGCCCTGCGCAACAGCGGCTAGATGGTCGGGAACCGATCGGCGCCCGCCCGCGTCGAACCGGATATGACCCAACCCGGTGAGGTGTCGATGGAGAACACCGCTGCACTGATCGGCCCGCTGCCGATGGTGCCCCCACCCGTCCTGGCCGACTGGACCGTCGCCGACCCGGCCGACGGCTGGTGGTGAGGCCGTCGGGTTTGCCAGCGTTCGCCATCCGGGTGTCACGGTTACCTCAGGCGCTGTTCGCCTGAGTCGCAACATTTTTCATGACGCACATCCTTGGCAATATTTGGGTATTGTCCTGCTCGGAGTTGTGACATCATTCACCGTCCACCGGTATTGCCGGCTGGGCGTCGTTCCGCTACCCGGAGGCTCATTGACCGTGACTCACGTGTTGTTCGTCGCCGCACCACACGCATCGGCCCGCGCTCTGGCCGAATCCATGCTGGATTGCTTCGGGATCAACGCGGCCGCGGTCGCGGGGGCCAGGCATTGCACGGCCCAGACGGAATCAGCCGCCGTCGGGCTGCCGCTCGGCGTCGACTATCACGCGTTCCACGGTGCGGACCTGCCGGCGCGTGTCAGCGCCGTCAGCGTGTCGGGTAGTTACCTGCGCAAGGTCCGCGACGAATTTGCCCACGTGCCGGAATTGGCGACCTATCTGTTCGGCGCGACCCACCTCGTTCGGGTCGCCCATGACGCCACCGAAGCCGCCGCCGACGCCGCCGACGACGCGATCGCCCGTTTCGCGCAGCACCATCGCATCCGTCGCCTGCTGCCCGAGAAGCAGCCCAGCTAGCGGTCGGTGGTGGCGCGCCGCACGGCGTTGACCACTCCGCGCACCGCCGATTCGGTCGCCGCCAGCGGCGACATCACGGCCTCACTGATCCCGACGATCCGCTCGACGCGCTCGACGATCCGCTCCATCCGCTCGACGACAGCAGTGAGCCTGGGCGCCAACTCATCGATCCTGGTCAGCGTGGAGTTGAAGACGCCCAGCGTCTCCTCGAAGTACTCCATGGTGCCGTTCATTCCGCTCATCGTCTTGTTCAGATCGGTGAGGGCCTCGCTCATCCCCTCGAGGATGGTGTCGAGCTGGTCGACGGTCACGTCGGCGTTCAGCGCAGCCTGCGCGAGCGTCTTGATCCGGTCGCGGCCGCTGCGCGGCGGCGTCTTGTCAGCCATGGGGCTCAGTGTGGCAGCTTGCTCGCCGCCGTGGTGTCGAGAAGCCACACCGTGGCCTCGCGCCCGATCGCGCCGCCTGACGGAATGTCCGCCGGGGATGCCCCGCCGATCGCGTCGGCTACCGCGTCGGCCTTGGCCTCCCCGGAGACCACCAGCCACACCTCGCGGGACCGCTGCACCGCAGGCAGCGTCAGCGTGATGCGGCGCGGCGGCGGCTTCGGCGAATCCTCTACACCCACCACCAGACGCTCGGTTTCCAGCGTCGCGGGGGAGTGCGGGAACAGCGAGTTGATATGCCCCTCGCCGCCCATCCCGAGCAGGTGGACGTCGAAATCCGGTGCGGGCTCGCCGGGTTCGGCATTGGCGGCCAGCACGTCCTGGTACGCCGCCGCGGCCGCCTGCAGGTCGTCACCGAACTCGCCGTCGCTGGCAGCCATGGGATGAACATTGGCTGCGGGGATCGCGATGTGGTCGATCAGCACCTCATACGCCTGCTTGGCGTTGCGCTCATCGTCGTCGGCGGGCACGAACCGTTCGTCACCCCAGAACAGGTGAACCTTCGACCAGTCGATGCCCTCGTCGTGGGCGCCCACATGCTTGAGCAAGCCGATGCCGGTGCCTCCGCCGGTCAGCACGATCAGCGCCTTCCCGCGGGCGGCGATGGCGCCGCGGATCGCGGCGACCAACCGGTCGCCGGCGGCCGCGACCAGGGCGGCGGTGTCGGGATAGGTTTCGACGATTCGGGTCATGGCAGTGTGGAACCCCTCACGCGTAGGTCACCTTGTCGATTCCGGCCAACGCCTCGCGATAGATCTCATCGGGGTCGAGGCGGCGCAGATCCTCGGCCAGACAGTCACGGGTCTCGCGGCGCGGCAGGGGCAGCAGGGCGTCGGGCCTGGCGGTGCGGGTCAGGGTGGCGGTTACCCCGTCCTGCGGCCGGCTCAGCGTCACCGTTTCGGTGGGCCGCACGAGTTCGACCTTCAACTCGCCGGTGGCGCGGGTGACCGTGCCGTCGATGCGGCTGGCCAGCCAGCCGGCCAGGATGTCCAGCGCCGGTTCGTCCTTCAGGCCGGACACCAGGGCCGAGGTCACCGGCTCATACGGCGGCTGGTCCAGCGCCGAGGCCAGCAGCGCACGCCAGTAGGTGATCCGACTCCACGCAAGGTCGGTGTCACCGTTGGTGTATCCGGCGAGCCTGCCCTTGATCGACGCCAATGGATCGGCCGCACCGGTGGCGTCGGTGATCCGGCGAATTGCCAAGCAGCCCAACGGGTCCTGAGCGGGTACCGCCGGGGCGGCGCCGGGCCACCAGGCCACCACCGGGGTGTCGGGCAGCAGGAAGGGCAGCACCACACTGCTGGCATGGTTCGCCAGCGGGCCGGAGATCTTGAGCACCACGACTTCGCCGGCGCCGGCGTCCCCGCCGACTCGCAACTGGCCGTCGAGTCGCGGCTCGGCGGCCAGCCGGTCGTCGGGAACCACGACGATGATCCGACAGGGGTGCTCGCGGCTGGCTGCGGTGGCGGCGTCGATGGCGTCCTCGACCAGATCGAGGCTGTCCGGGGCGATCACCAGGGTCAGGACCCGGCCGAGGGTGATCGCACCGCCTTCCTCGCGCAGCGAGGTGATCCGCTTGTTGAGGTCATTGGTGGTGGTGGCGGGCAGATCGACTATCACGGCCGCCTCCATTCCCGACCGGTGCGCTGCAGCATCTCGAACGCCGACTCCGGCCCCCAGGTGCCCGACTCATACGGGTCGGGCTTGCCATGCGACGCCCAATAGTCGAGCACGGGATCCAGTATCTCCCAGGATAATTCGACCTCGGCGTTACCGGGGAACAGCGACGGCTCGCCCAGCAGCACGTCCAGGATCAACCGTTCGTAAGCCTCCGGGGAATCCTCGGCAAACGCCGACCCGTAGGAGAAGTCCATGTTCACGTCACGCACTTCCATCGCGGTGCCCGGCACCTTCGAACCGAACCGCAGCGTGATGCCCTCGTCGGGCTGCACGCGGATCACCAGGGCGTTCTGCCCCAACTCCTCGGTCATCGTCGCATCGAACGGCAGATGCGGTGCCCGCTTGAACACCAGTGCGATCTCGGTGACCCTGCGGCCCAACCGTTTTCCGGTGCGCAGATAGAACGGCACCCCGGCCCAGCGCCGGGTGTCCACCTCAAGGGTGATCGCCGCGAAGGTCTCGGTGGTGGAGTCCTTGGAGAAGTCCTCTTCGTCGAGCAGGCCCACCACCTTCTCGCCGCCTTGCCAGCCGGCCGTGTACTGGCCGCGTGAGGTGGTCAGATCCAGCGGCTGCGTCAGCGATGTCGCCGAGAGCACCTTGATCTTCTCGGCCCGAACCTCGCTGGGGTGGAAGCTCACCGGCTCTTCCATCGCCGTCAGTGCCAGCAGCTGCAGCAGGTGGTTCTGAATCACGTCGCGGGCTGCACCGATACCGTCGTAGTAGCCGCCCCGGCCGCCCAGGCCGATGTCCTCGGCCATGGTGATCTGCACGCTGTCGACGTAGTGGCTGTTCCAGATCGGCTCGTAGAGTTCGTTGGCAAAGCGCAGCGCCAGAATGTTCTGCACCGTCTCCTTGCCGAGGTAGTGGTCGATGCGGAACACCGACTCCTCGGGAAAGACGCTGTTGACCAACGAGTTCAGCTCGATCGCACTGTCAAGGTCATGGCCGAACGGCTTCTCGATCACCACCCGGCTCCAGCGGCCCTCCTGCTGGCGGGCCAGGCCGGACTTCTTCAGCTGCTCGCACACCTGAGGGAACGCCTTCGGTGGGATCGACAGGTAGAAGGCGTGATTGCCGCCGGTGCCGCGCTCGATGTCGAGCTTCTCCAGCGTCTCCGACAGCCGGGCGAAAGCCCCCTCGTCATCGAAGGTGCCGCAGACGAACCGGATACCTTCGGCCAGCCGGTCCCAGACCTCCTGGCGGAACGGGGTGCGGGCGTGTTCCTTGACCGCGTCGTAGACGATCTTCCCGAAATCCTCATCAGCCCAATCCCGTCGGGCGAACCCGACCAGAGAGAACGACGGCGGCAACAGCCCCCGGTTGGCCAGGTCGTAGATCGCCGGCATCAACTTCTTGCGGGCCAGGTCACCCGTGACACCGAAGATGACGACACCGCACGGCCCGGCGATCCGGGGCATCCGCTTGTCGCGCTTGTCGCGCAGCGGGTTATGCCAACCCGCCGGGGCGGGTGCGACCACCCCGGGCACGGGCTGCTGGCTGCCGCTCATTTGGCGGCGTCGAGCTGGCCCTGTGTTGCGTCGAGCAGTTCTTGCCACGACTTCTCGAACTTGTCCACGCCCTCGTTCTCGAGGACCAGGAACACGTCGCGCAGATCGATACCGATGGCCTCGAGCTTGTCGAACACCTCCTGCGACTCCGCGGCGGTTCCGGTGATCGTGTCACCGGTGACCACGCCGTGATCGGCGACGGCGTCAATTGTCTTCTCCGGCATGGTGTTCACCGTGTTGGGCGCCACCAGTTCGGTGACGTACAGCGTGTCGGAGTAGTCCGGGTTCTTGACGCCGGTCGAAGCCCATAGCGGTCGCTGCACCCAGGCGCCCGCCTCGGCCAGCGGCTCGAAACGCTTGCCGCCGACGAAAACCTCCTCGTAGGCCGCGTAGGCCAACCGGGCGTTGGCCACCCCGGCCTTGCCACGCAGCGCCAGCGCTTCGGGCGTGCCGATCTTCTCCAGCCGGGCATCGATCTCGGTGTCCACCCGGGAGACGAAGAACGACGCGACCGAGTGGATGGTGTTGAGATCGTGGCCGGCCTGCTGGGCGGCCTCCAGGCCGGCCAGGTAGGCGTCCATCACCGCGCGGTGGCGCTCCACCGAGAAGATCAGCGTGACGTTGACCGAAATACCCTCAGCCAGAACGGCGGTGATAGCGGGCAGGCCCGCCTCGGTGGCCGGGATCTTGATGAGCAGGTTGGGCCGATCGACGATCTTCCACAGCTCGATGGCCTGCAGCACGGTCTTGTCGGTGTCGTGGGCCAGCCGCGGATCCACCTCGATCGAGACCCGGCCGTCCACCCCGTTAGAGGCCTCCCACTGCGGACGCAGCACGTCACACGCGGCGCGCACGTCATCGGTGGTGACGGTGCGGATGGTGGCGTCCACGTCGGCCCCGCGCTCGGCGAGCTCGGCGACCTGGGCGTCGTAGGCGGTGCCCTTGGACAGGGCTGCCTGGAAGATCGACGGGTTGGTGGTCACACCCACCACACTCTTGGTGTCGATCAGCTCCTGGAGGTTGCCCGACTTCAACCGGTCCCGGGACAGGTCGTCGAGCCAGACGGAGACGCCCGCGGCGGCCAGCGCCGCGAGATGGGGATTCTGTGCCATGGCGGGTTCCTTGTCTGCAGTCGTCGATCAGTTGTCGATAGCGCGTTCAGCAGCCGCGGCGACAGCCTCTGGGGTGAAGCCGAATTCGCGGAACAGCGTCTTGTCGTCGGCGGATTCGCCGTAGTGCTCGATGGAGATGATCTCGCCGGTGTCACCGACGTACTTGTACCAACTCTGGGCGATACCGGCCTCCACCGCGACGCGGGCCGACACATCCGGCGGCAGCACGCTGTCCCGGTACTCCTGCGGCTGTGCCTCGAACCACTCGACGCAGGGCATCGACACGACATAGGCGCGAATATCCTTGTCGGCCAGCAGCTTTTGCGCCTCTACCGCAAGTTGGAGTTCAGAGCCGGTGGCGATGATGATCACGTCGGCGTCATCGGCCGGGTTTCCTCCGCCCAGGACGTAACCGCCCCTGGCCACCCCCTCGCTGCTGGTGCCCTCCAGAACAGGGATGCCCTGCCGGGTGAGGATGAAACCAACCGGGCCACTGCCGTTTCCACGGGCGATGATGCTGCGCCACGCATAAGCCGTCTCGTTCGGGTCGCCCGGGCGAACCACGGCGAGCCGGGGGATGGCCCGCAGCGCCGCCAGGTGCTCGATGGGCTGGTGCGTCGGACCGTCCTCGCCGAGGCCGATCGAATCGTGCGTCCAGATGTAGATCGTGTCGATGTCCATCAGCGCGGCCAGCCGGACTGCCGGTCGCATGTAATCGGCGAACTGCAGGAAGGTGCCGCCGAAGGCCCGGGTCGGTCCGTGCAGCACGATGCCGGACAGGATCGAGCCCATCGCGTGCTCACGGATCCCGAAGTGCAGAACGCGTCCGTACCAGTCGGCGGTGAAGTCGTCGGTGGAGATGCTCGGCGGCCCAAACGATTTCACGCCGTTGATCGTGGTGTTGTTGCTGCCGGCGAGATCAGCCGAGCCGCCCCACAATTCGGGCAGCTTCGGTGCGACGTCGTTGAGCACCTGGCCGAAGGCGGCGCGGGTCGCGATGGCCTTGGAGCCCGGCTCCCAGTAGGTGAGGTCCGCGTCCCAGCCTTCGGGCAGCTCCTGGGCAAGCAGGCGGTCCAGCAGCGCCTTGCGCTCCGGCTCACGCTCGGCCCAGGCATCGAACTCGCCCTGCCACTTCTGGTGCGCCTCGCGCCCCCGGTCGACGAGCTTGCGGGTATGACCGATCACCTCGTCGGAGACCTCAAAGGTCTTGTCCGGATCGAAGCCCAGCACCTTCTTGGTGGCCGCCACCTCGTCGGCGCCCAGGGCCGAGCCGTGCACCCCGCCGGTGTTCATCTTCGTCGGGGAGGGATAGCCGATGATGGTGCGCACCGAAATGAACGACGGCTTGTCGGTGACCTTCTTGGCCTCTTCGATGGCCTTCTCAATACCGACCACGTTTTCGCCGCCCTCGACCTCCTGCACGTGCCAGCCATAGGCGCGGTACCGGTCGGCGACGTTCTCCGAGAGCGCGATGTCGGTGTCGTGCTCGATCGAGATGTGGTTCTTGTCGTAGAACACGATGAGGTTGCCCAGCTGCTGGGTGCCGGCGAGCGACGAGGCCTCACTGGTGACACCCTCTTCGATGTCACCGTCGGAGGCGATCACATAGATGAAGTGATCGAACGGGCTGGTGCCCGCGGGGGCGTCCGGGTCGAACAGGCCGCGCTCGTAGCGCGACGCCATCGCCATCCCGACCGCCGAGGCCAGGCCCTGGCCCAGCGGGCCGGTGGTGATCTCCACGCCCTTGGTGTGCCGGAATTCCGGGTGGCCCGGGGTCTTGGACCCCCAGGTCCGCAGCGACTCGATATCGGAAAGCTCCAGACCGAAGCCGCCCAGGTACAGCTGCAGGTACAGGGTCAGGCTGCTGTGCCCACAGGACAGCACGAAGCGGTCGCGGCCCAGCCAGTGGGTATCGCTGGGGTCATGACGCATCACCCGCTGGAACAGCGTGTACGCCAGCGGCGCCAGGCTCATCGCGGTGCCGGGGTGGCCGTTGCCGACCTTCTGCACCGCGTCGGCGGCCAGGACGCGAACCGTGTCGACGGAACGCGAGTCGACCTCGGTCCAGTCGTCGGGGTGGTGCGGTTCGGTCAGGGCGGAAATCTGTTCGAGCGTGGTCACTAACTCACTCCTGGCGTCAGGTCGGCGGGCAAGCTGGGGCCTTCTCTTACCCTAGTGCCGGATGGGGGATCGCTGCACAGTGCTGCCTGCAGCGTTACCAGCAGGGGAAGAATTACGCCTCCGACTCTCTCATCGAGGTGAAATCGCCGTGAATTGCCCCTTGAGTTCCGGCGCGGGGGTGCCGCGGTCTACCATCGCCTGTAGTAGATCGTTGGCGTAGCCGCCAGTTGTCAGGAGTCAGTTGCGTGAGAGTTCGCGAAGTGCACCTCGTCGAAGGGGCGCCGGTCCGGTTCCGCGACAGACTTCTGGGCTACCTCGCACTGACCAAACCGCGCGTCATCGAACTGCTTCTGGTCACCACCATCCCGGCCATGCTGCTGGCGGCGCGGGGCACCGTTGATCCGCTGCTGATCGCCAACACCCTGTTCGGCGGCATGCTGGCCGCGGCCGGCGCCAACGCGCTGAACTGCGTGGCCGACGCCGATATCGACAAGGTGATGAAGCGCACCGAGCGCCGGCCGCTGGCCCGGGCCACCGTGCCCCGCAGCCACGCGCTGGTCTTCGGTCTGGCGCTGTCGGTGGCGTCCTTCTTCTGGCTGTGGTGGACCACCAACATGCTCTCGGCGCATCTGGCCGCCGCGACCATCGCGTTCTACGTCCTGGTCTACACGCTGCTGCTCAAGCGCCGGACCTCGCAGAACGTGGTCTGGGGCGGCGCGGCCGGCTGCATGCCGGTGATGATCGGCTGGTCGGCGGTGACCGGCACGATCGGCTGGCAGGCGCTGGTGATGTTCGCCATCATCTTCTTCTGGACTCCGCCGCACACCTGGGCGCTGGCGATGAAGTACAAGGACGACTACGCCGCCGCCGGGGTGCCGATGCTTCCCGTGGTGGCGACCGAACTCCAGGTCACCCGGCAGGTCGTCATCTATACCTGGCTCACCGTGGTCGCCACCCTGGCGCTCATTCCGGCGACCGGCTGGTTGTACGCCTCGGTGGCCGCCCTGGCCGGGGCCTGGTTCCTGGTGATGGCGCACCGTCTGCACGCCGGGGTGCGCCGCGGCGAGTCGGTCAAGCCGCTGCGGCTGTTCCTGCAGTCGAACAACTACCTGGCGCTGGTCTTCGTGGCCCTGGCCGTCGACTCTGCGCTGAACTTGCCCACGCTCTTCTCCTAGGGCAGCAGGACGATCGATCCCGTGGTCTTGCGGCCCTGCAGATCGCGATGGGCCTGCTCGGCCTCGGCCAGCGGGTAGTGCCCGCCGACGGTGATCGTGATCGAGCCGTCGGCGATCGCGTCGAGCAGCTCGCCGGCCCGCCACGCGAACTCGTCGGGTGTGCGGGTGAAGTGGGCCAGGTTCGGCCGGGTCAGGTACACCGAACCGGCGGCGTTGAGCCGCTGCGGGTCCACCGGCGGCACCGGTCCGCTGGACGCGCCGAACAAGGCCAGCGTGCCGCGCACCGCGAGGCTGGCCAGGCTCGCGTCGAACGTCGACTTGCCGACGCCGTCGTACACCGCGGCCACCCCGTGCCCGCCGGTGAGCTCACGGATCGCGGCGGCGAACTCGGCCGGGTCCTCGGGGTAGTCGAGCACCTCGACGGCGCCGGCTTGCCGCGACAGCTCGGCCTTCTCCGGAGTCGACGCGGTGGTGATCACCCGGGCCCCCAGGCTGGTGGCCCACTGCGTGAGGATCAGGCCCACCCCGCCGGCACCGGCATGCACCAGCACCGTGTCGCGGGGCTGCACCTCATACACCGACTTGATCAGGTAGTGCGCCGTCATCCCCTTCAGCAGCGCTGAGGCGACCGCGTCGGATTGCACCGCATCCGGCACGTAGGCCACGAAATCAGCTGGGGCCGTGCAGAATTCGGCGTACGCGCCCGCGGCGTTCGCAGTGACCACCCGATCACCCGGCGCGATCGCAGCGACCTCGTCGCCCACCGCGGCCACCGTCCCGCACACCTCGCTGCCCAGAATGAACGGCACCGGACGCGGGTATTGCCCGGACCGGAAGTAGGTGTCGATGTAGTTCACCCCGATGGCGTCGGCCTGGATCAGCACCTCGCCGGGTCCGGGGGAGGGCTTGTCCTTCTCGACGTAGCTCAGGACCTCGGGACCGCCTGTCTGGGCGACTTCGATTGCGTGCATGTCACTATCATCCCCGGTGTGAAGTCGCCCGTGTCGCTGGCACGTCCAGATCTGTTCCACCCCAAGATCGTGCTGGCCGGATGCCCCCAGTTGGTCGAGGGCGACGGCGACGACGACGGCGTCCTCGAGGCGCTGCGCACCCGCGGCCTGCATGCCCACTGGCTGTCGTGGGACGACCCGCAGACCGAGACGGCTGACCTCGTCATCCTGCGTGCCACCTGGGACTACGCCGAGCGCCGCGACGAGTTCCTGGCCTGGACCACCCGGGTGCGCAACCTGTTGAACGCTCCGGCGGTGGTCGCCTGGAACAGCGACAAGCACTACCTCGACGACCTGGCTGCCGCCGGTGTGCCGACGCTGCCGTCCTACTTCTTCGAACCCGGGCAGAAGGTGCGGCTGCCCAAGGGTGAGGTCGTGGTCAAACCCGCGATCGGCGCCGGCTCCATCGACACCCGCCGCTTCACCGACCGGGCCGCCGCTCGCGCCCACGCCGCCGCCCTGCAGGACAGTGGCCGCACCGCGCTGGTGCAGCCCTACGACGCCCGTGTGGAGGCCGGTGAGACCGCACTGGTGTTTCTGGGCGGCGAACAGTCCCACGCCTTCACCAAGGGCCCGATGCTGCCGCCCGAGGGCAAGCTGCCCGACCTCGACGAGTCGGGCACTTTCGCCGAGGAGTCGCTGACCGGCGCTGACCCCGACTTCGCCATGTGGGATGTCGGATATGCCGCGCTTGACGCCGCCGCTGCGCACCTGGGTATCGCCAGGGCGGAACTGCTGTACGCCCGCGTCGATCTCATCGGCGGCCCGGACGCACCTCTGCTGCTCGAACTGGAACTGATCGAGCCGTCGCTGGGCTGGCGCCAACTCGGCGAGGAGGCCAGGGCATTGCAGCAGCGGGCGTTCGCGGTCTGCGTGGAGTCAGCTTTGGAGCGTCTTGGGCTCGGTCCGCTGTCGCATCGACGCCCATAGCGCCGCGGTGGCCGCGGTGCAGGCCGCCGCACCGGCAACGTGCAGGGCCACCAGCGCGGCCGGCACCCCGGAGAAGAACTGGATCGCGCCGAGCAGACCCTGGGCGATCACCAGAGCGACGAGTACAGCCAGGCGACGCATGATCAGCCGCGGGGCGTACACGGCGAACAGGCCCGCCCCCAGCCCGATCAGCAGCGACAGGTAGATGAACAGGAACGTCGAGTGCGCGTGCACCAGCGTGATGATCTCGACCTCAAGGCGGGGCACCACCCGTTGCGGGCTCTTGTCGCCGGCGTGCGGCCCGGCCCCGGTGACGGTGGTCCCGGTGATCAGCGTCGCCGACAGGGCCAGTGCGCTCAGAACGGTCAAGTGGCGCAACGGTTTCGGCACCAGGGCGGTCGGGATGCCGTCGTCGGGTTCACCGATCTTCACGTACAGCAGGGTTGCCAGCCAGACCATCAGCATCGAGGCCAGCATGTGGATCGCGACGGTCCACCACAGCAGACCGGTCAGCACCGTGATCCCGCCGATGACGGCTTGCAGCACCGTCGACGCCGGCATCAGCCAGGCGTAGATCAGCACCTCGCGGCGCCGCCGGGCGCGGGTGACGGCCAACACGGCCAGGATCGCGGTGATCACCACCAGGAACGTGATCATCCGATTGCCGAACTCCACGGCCTGATGGATGCCGGGTACCTCGGGATGCGGTTGCGGGGTGAAGCTCCCCGGGAAGCACTGCGGCCAGGTGGGGCAGCCGAGGCCGGAGGCGGTGACGCGCACGATCGCGCCGGTGACCGCGATACCGGCCTGGGTGAGTAGGACGGCGGCGGCGATGATGCGCTGGGTGCGCAGGCTGGGCAGCGGAAGAAGGTCCACCAACCGCAGGAATAACCGCACGGCCCGATCGTAGAGGACGGCGAACTACGGACCGTAGTAGGGCTGTGCTCAGGTGAAGCGGAACCAGCGCAGCGCCGCCAGGGCCGACACCGCGCCCCAGGCTGCGAGCACCGCGATGCCGAACCAGTCCACCGACAGCGACATCGCCTGGGTCAGCGCCTCGGTCAGGGCGCCCGATGGCGTCAGGCGCGCCACCCACGCCACCGCGCGGGGGATGGCCGCGGTCTCCAGCGTCAGCGCACCCAGCCCGGCGAAGACGAACCACAGCAGGTTGGCCACCGCCAGCACGATCTCGGCGCGCAGCGTCCCGCCGAGCAGCAGGCCCATCGCGGCGAACCCGGCGGTGCCCAGCGCGATGATGACCGCCCCGAGCAGCAGGCCCACCGGCGCCGGACGCCAGCCCAGGGCCAGGCCGATCCCGCCGAGTAACAGCGCCTGCAGGAACACCACCGTGACGACGGCCAGTGCTTTGCCGGCGATGATGCCCCACACCGGCAGAGCAGTGGCGCCCAGGCGTTTGAGCGCGCCGTAGCGCCGGTCGAACGCCACCGCGATGGCCTGCCCGGTGAACGCCGTCGAGATCACCGCGAGCGCCATGATCATCGGCACGAAGACGGCTACTCGGTTGTCGCCGAACGAGCCCAGCGGCAAAAGCGTGAGGCCGATCAGCAGCGTGATCGGGATGAACATGGTCAGCAGCAGCTGTTCGCCGTTGCGTAGCAACAACTTCAGTTCGAGGCCGTACTGGGCGGCCAGCATCTTCGGCACGGTGTTCGGCCGCGGATCCGGACGGAAGGTGCCGGCCGGGAAGAGCTCTGTCATGGCCGCAGCTCCTTGCCGGTCAGGTCGAGGAACACGTCCTCGAGGCTGCGCTGCTCGACCCGCACGTCGGTGGCCAGCACGTTGAGCCGGGCACACCAGGCGGTCACGGTCGCCAGGACCTGGGGATCGATATCGCCCTCAACCAGGTACTCGCCGGGCGAGACCTCGGAGGCGACGTAGTTCTCCGGCAGCGCGGAGACCAACAGCGAGAGGTCCAGGCGGCGCGGCGCGGTGAACCGCAGCTGACCCTCGGCACCGTCACGCATCAGGTCCGCAGGGGTTCCGGCGGCCACCGACGAGCCGTGGTCGATGATGACGATCCGGTCGGCCAGTTCCTCGGCCTCCTTGAGCTGGTGGGTCGTCAGCACCACCGTGACCCCGTCGCGGCGCAAGGCGTCGATCAGCTCCCACACCACCAGCCGGGCGTGGGCATCCATGCCGGCGGTCGGCTCGTCGAGAAACACCAACTCCGGCCTGCCGACCAGCGCGCAGGCCAGCGCCAGCCGCTGCTGCTGGCCGCCGGACAGCCGGCGGTAGGTGGTGCGAGCGGCATCGGTGAGCCCGAGGGTGTCCAGCAGCCAGGCCGGGTCCAGCGGGTCGGCGGCGTAGGAGGCGACCAGCTTGAGCATCTCGCCGGCCTTGGCGGCGGGGTAACCGCCGCCGCCCTGCAGCATCACGCCCACCCGCTCACGGACCCGCGCGTTGTCGGCCACCGGGTCCAGGCCGAGCACCGAGATCGTGCCCTCGTCCGGCTTGACGAAGCCCTCGCACATCTCGACCGTGGTGGTCTTGCCCGCGCCGTTGGGGCCCAGCAGGGCCAGCACCTCGGCGGCGTGCACGTCGAGATCGAGGTTCGAGACAGCCGTCGTCGACCCATAGCGTTTGGTGACCCCGCGCAACTGCACGGGGATTTCGGAGCCGGAACTCACGGAGACTCAGCGTAGGCGTCCGGCGCCGGACGCGGCGTGGGCGGTTGGGTCGGCGGGTCGGACGACGGCGGATCGGGGTCCTGACCGCTGAACGTCTCGGTGGTCCCGGGCACGGTGCGCCAGGGCAGCCGGTTGAGCGTGAGCGCGATCAGCAGCAGCACGATGACGGTGCTGGCGACGGTCGCGTCGACGATCTGGAACAGGGCGAAGCGATCCCCGTTGGCGGTGGGCCCGAAGATGCCGACGATCAAGGTCACGGCGATGGTGGCGATGCGGAAACCGGGGCGGGTGGCCCACGCCGCCAGCGGGATGATCGCCCACAGCAGGTACCACGGCTGCACGACGGGGAACAGCAACACCGTCGCGCCCAGCGCGACGCCGAGGCCGCCGACCGGGTGCAGTCGCCCGCGCAGGACGGCGAGCAGCAGCCAGGTGACGGTGATGGTGATGATCAACACACCCATGGCGCGGGTCAGCGACAGCACCGCGGTGGTGTGGTCGCCCAGACCGAGCAGAATGCCGACCTGACCGGTGCCCAACGCCAGCAGCGTCGGCGGGGACATCCAGCTGCGCACCACATTCGCGGTACCCAGGGTGAAGATCCAGCCGAAGCCCAGACCGCTGGCCCAGCCGATGATCGCCATCACCACCAGCGAGATGCTCAGCATGAAGGTGCTCGCCAGCAGGAAGGCCTTGATAGTGGCGCCCCAGCGATGGGCCAGTGCCATCGCCACGAAGCCGAGCGCCAGCAAGCTGGGCAACTTGACCTGCGACGACATGGTGATCAGGACAGCGCCGGTGATGAGCATGAGTAGCGGCACCCAGGCCGCCCACTGCTCCCGCCCGCGCGGCCAGTGCACCGGCCTGGGCAGCAGCGAACGGGCCGAGTCGATGCCGCGCAATGCGAACTCGGTGCCGGTCAGCATCAGGCCGAGCATCAGGGCTTCGTTGTGGATCCCGGCGACCAGGTGCATCAGCAGCAGCGGGTTGGCCGCTCCCAGCCACAGCGCGCTGACCTCGGCGACCCCACACCGGCGGGCCAGCCGCGGGACCGCCCAGACGATGAGGCTGACGCCGAAGAGGACCACCAGGCGGTGACTGAGCACCGCGGCGACGATGTCCTCGCCGGTCAGGGCGGAGATGCCGCGGCCGATCCACAGGAACAGCGGCCCGTAGGGCGCCGGGGTTTCGCGCCACAGGCTGGGCACCGACAGCGTGAAGACGTGGTCGAGGCCCAGGCCGGGGGCGGGCCCGACCTTGTACGGGTTGAGCCCGATCCGGGAGATCTGGCTCTGCGCCAGGTAGGAGTACACGTCCTTGGAGTACATCGGCGGCGCGATCAGCAGCGGCACCATCCACAGCAGCAGCGTGTGGTCGAGCTGGCTGCGCGACATCCGCCGCGGTCCCAGGGTGAAGCGGCCCAGCATCAGCCAGGCGAGCGCCATCATCACCGCGCCGGTGGTGGTCATGGTCAGCGACACGGTCTGGATGCGCGACGGCAGGTTCAGCAGCCGCACCCCGAAAGTGGGGTCTTGGACGACCGGCCGGGCGCCGGCGCCGAGCGCGCCGATTCCCATCAGGACCGTTCCGGTGGCCCCGAACAGCCGGGTACGGCGCATCGCCCGTGCTTCGGCGGCATTCAGTGGCGGCGCAACAGTCCGTTCGTCGCCGTGCAGACGGGCGATCGAGGTGCTCAGGGAGTGTTGGCGGGCTGCCACCACAGCACTCTAACTGCCGGCGCATCGGCGCCCGAGGCTGCTGAGGGTGCCCTTGCTGGACACCGCCCGAGGAATTGCGTCACACTGGTGTTGTGAAAATCCCGTCCGACGTCCATCCCGTGCCCGCTGCGGGCGCGGTGGCGGCGCATGACGGCCAGACGCGGCGCGCGATCGTGCGGCTGCTGCTGGAGTCGGGATCGATCACCGCTGCCGAGATCGGCCAACGGTTGGGCATCTCCGCCGCCGGGGTGCGCCGTCACCTCGACGCCCTGATCGACGGCGGTGACGCCGAGGCGATGGCCGCTGCGTCCTGGCAACAGGTCGGTCGCGGCCGGCCGGCCAAGCGCTACCGGTTGACCCCGGCAGGCCGTGCCAAACTCGAGCACACCTATGACGACCTGGCCTCGGCGGCCATGCGCCAGCTCCGCGAGATCGGCGGTGACGAGGCCGTGCAGACCTTCGCCCGCCGTCGCATCGACACCATCCTGGCCGGCGTCACCGACGGTCCCGACGACGTCGAGTCGACGGCCGAGCGGGTGGCCGACGCGCTGAGCAAGGCCGGGTACGCGACCACCACCACCCAGGTTCGCGGACCGATCCAGGGTATCCAGATCTGCCAGCACCACTGCCCGGTTTCCCATGTGGCAGAGGAGTTTCCGGAATTGTGCGAGGCCGAGCAGCAGGCCATGTCGGAGATCCTCGGCACCCATGTACAACGATTGGCCACCATCGCCAACGGCGACTGCGCCTGCACCACCCATGTACCGCTGAACCCGGTACAGCCCTAGAGCTTCACCTTCGGTGCACAGCCCCGCGCCGAAGCCACCACAACGCCGAAGGAGCGTCGCCATGACACTCACCCCGGACGCCAAGCCGGTCGAGCCGCTGTCCCAGGAGGAGACCATCGCCTCGCTGGGCCGCTACGGCTACGGCTGGGCAGACGCCGACGTCGCGGGCGCCTCGGCCCGCCGCGGTCTGTCGGAAGCGGTGGTGCGTGACATCTCCGCGAAGAAGAACGAGCCGGAGTGGATGCTCGACATCCGGCTCAAGGCGCTGCGCACCTTCGACAAGAAGCCGATGCCGAACTGGGGCTCCAACCTCGAGGGCATCGACTTCGACAACATCAAGTACTTCGTGCGCTCCACCGAGAAGCAGGCCGCCTCCTGGGAGGACCTGCCCGAGGACATCCGCAACACCTACGACCGCCTGGGCATCCCGGAGGCCGAGAAGCAGCGGCTGGTCGCCGGTGTGGCCGCGCAGTACGAGAGCGAAGTGGTCTACCACCAGATCCGCGAGGACCTCGAGGCCCAGGGCGTCATCTTCCTGGACACCGACAGCGGTCTGAAGGAACACCCGGAGATTTTCCGGCAGTACTTCGGCACGGTGATCCCGGCCGGCGACAACAAGTTCTCCGCGCTCAATACCGCGGTGTGGTCGGGCGGGTCGTTCATCTACGTCCCGCCGGGTGTGCACGTCGATATCCCGCTGCAGGCCTACTTCCGGATCAACACCGAGAACATGGGCCAGTTCGAGCGCACGCTGATCATCGCCGACGAGGGCTCCTACATCCACTACGTGGAGGGCTGCACCGCGCCGATCTACAAGAGCGACTCGCTGCACTCCGCGGTCGTGGAGATCATCGTCAAGCCTGGTGCCCGGGTGCGCTACACGACGATCCAGAACTGGTCGAACAACGTCTACAACCTGGTCACCAAGCGGGCCCGGGCCGAGGCCGGCGCCACCATGGAATGGGTCGACGGCAATATCGGTTCGAAGGTCACCATGAAGTACCCGGCGGTGTGGATGACCGGTGAGCACGCCAAGGGTGAGGTGCTTTCGGTGGCGTTCGCCGGTGAGGGTCAGCACCAGGACACCGGCGCCAAGATGGTCCACCTGGCTCCGAACACCAGCAGCAACATCGTGTCCAAGTCGGTGGCGCGCGGCGGTGGCCGGGCCTCCTACCGCGGTCTGGTTCAGGTCAACAAGGGCGCACACGGCTCACGCTCCTCGGTGAAATGCGATGCGCTGCTTGTCGATACGATCAGCCGCAGCGACACCTACCCGTACGTCGACATCCGTGAGGACGACGTCACCATGGGCCATGAGGCCACCGTGTCGAAGGTCAGCGCCGATCAGCTGTTCTACCTGATGAGCCGCGGCATGACCGAGGACGAGGCGATGGCCATGGTGGTGCGCGGCTTCGTCGAGCCGATTGCCAAGGAACTGCCGATGGAATACGCACTCGAGCTGAACCGGCTGATCGAGCTGCAGATGGAAGGCGCGGTCGGCTAATGAGCAATCTCACCAAGGCGGTCGAGGGTTCGCGCCTTACCGCCATCAACAAGGGCGAGCAATTCAGTTCGTTCGACGTCGACGCCTTCGAGGTCCCCGGCGGTCGTGACGAAGTCTGGCGGTTCACCCCGCTCAAGCGGCTGCGCGGGCTGCACAACGGTTCGGCGCCCGCCAGCGGTAGCGCGCAGATCGTTGTCACCGCCCAGCCCGGCGTGACCGTGGAGACCGTCCGCCGCGGCGACGACTGCGCGGGCTGCACAACGGTTCGGCGCCCGCCAGCGGTAGCGCGCAGATCGTTGTCACCGCCCAGCCCGGCGTGACCGTGGAGACCGTCCGCCGCGGCGACGACCGGCTCGGCCAGGGCGGGGTTCCCGCCGATCGGGTTGCCGCCCAGGCCTTCTCGTCGTTCAACGAGGCGACGGTCGTCACCGTGGCGCGTGGCACGCAGGTCGAGGCTCCGGTCGAGATCGTCGTCACCGGCCCCGGAGCGGGTGCCACCGCCTACGGACACCTGCAGATCCGCGCCGAGGAACTTGCCGAGGCCGTCGTGGTCATCGACCATCGCGGCAGCGGAACCTACGCCGACAACGTCGAATTCGTGCTCGGTAATGCCGCCCGGCTGACCGTCGTGTGGATCGCCGACTGGGCCGACGACGTGGTGCACGTCAACGCCCAGCACGCCCGCCTGGGCAAGGACGCGGTGCTGCGGCACGTGGCCGTGACCCTCGGCGGTGAGGTGGTCCGGATGTCGGCGACAGTGCGCTACGACGCAGCAGGCGGCGACGCCGAACTGCTCGGCCTGTACTTCGCCGACGAGGGCCAGCACCTGGAATCGCGGCTGCTGGTCGACCACTCGCAGCCGAACTGCAAGTCCAACGTGCTCTACAAGGGTGCGCTGCAGGGCGATCCGGCCTCGGCCAAGCCCGACGCCCATACCGTCTGGGTGGGTGACGTGCTGATCCGCGCCGAGGCCACCGGCACCGACACCTTCGAGGTCAACCGCAACCTGGTCCTCACCGACGGCGCCCGCGCCGACTCGGTGCCCAATCTGGAGATCGAGACCGGCGAAATCGTCGGCGCCGGGCACGCCAGTGCCACCGGCCGTTTCGACGACGAGCAGCTGTTCTACCTCCAGGCCCGCGGCATCCCCGAGGAGCAGGCCCGCCGGCTGGTGGTGCGCGGCTTCTTCGGCGAGATCATCGCCAAGATCGCCGTGCCCGACATCCGCGACCGCCTGACCGACGCCATCGAACGCGAACTCGCTATTACCGAATCGAGAACACAGTGAGCACTCTGGAAATCAAGGACCTTCACGTCAGCGTCGCCAACGAGGACGGCAGCGCCAAGGAGATCCTCAAGGGCGTCAACCTGACCGTGAAGTCGGGGGAGACCCATGCGGTCATGGGCCCCAACGGATCCGGCAAGTCGACGCTGTCCTACGCCATCGCCGGTCACCCCAAGTACACCGTGACGTCGGGGTCGATCACCCTCGACGGTCAGGACGTCCTGGAGATGAGCGTCGACGAGCGTGCCCGCGCCGGACTCTTCCTGGCCATGCAGTACCCGGTCGAGGTGCCCGGGGTCTCGATGTCGAACTTCCTGCGCACCGCCGCCACCGCCGTGCGCGGCGAGGCGCCCAAGCTGCGGCTGTGGGTCAAGGAGGTCAAGGCCGCGATGGCCGACCTCGGCATCGACCCGCAGTTCGCCGAGCGCAGTGTCAACGAGGGCTTCTCCGGTGGTGAGAAGAAGCGTCACGAGATTCTGCAGCTGGGTCTGCTCAAGCCGAAGATCGCCATCCTCGACGAGACCGACTCCGGTCTGGACGTCGACGCGCTGCGCGTGGTCAGCGAAGGCGTGAACCGCTACGCCGAGGCCGAGCACGCCGGCGTGCTGCTCATCACCCACTACACCCGCATCCTGCGCTACATCCAGCCGCAGTTCGTGCACGTCTTCGTCGACGGCCGCATCGTGGAGTCCGGTGGCCCCGAGCTGGCCGACGAACTCGAAGAAAACGGCTACGAGCGCTTCACCCAGCAGGCTGCACCGGCAGGGGCCTGATATGACCGCCTCGGTCGATCTCGACGTCGCCAACCTGGCCAAGATCCGCGCCGATTTCCCGATCCTGAGCCGGGTCATGCGGGGCGGGCACCAGCTGGCGTACCTCGATTCCGGGGCGACCTCGCAGAAACCGCTGCAGGTGCTCGACGCCGAGCGCGACTTCCTGCTCAACCATTACGGGGCGGTGCACCGCGGCGCCCATCAGCTGATGGAGGAGTCCACCGACGCTTACGAGCAGGGCCGCGCCGATATCGCGGCGTTCGTCGGCGCCACCCCGGATCAGCTGGCCTTCACCAAGAATGCGACCGAGGCGCTCAACCTGGTGTCGTATGTGCTGGGGGACAGCCGATTTGGTGGCGCGGTCGGGCCCGGTGACGTCATCGTCACCACCGAGCTGGAACACCACGCCAACCTGATTCCCTGGCAGGAGTTGGCCCGCCGGACCGGGGCCACCCTGACGTGGTACGGCGTGACCGATGACGGAAACGTCGACCTGGACTCGCTGGAACTCGACGAGCGGGTCAAGGTCGTTGCCTTCACCCATCAGTCGAACGTCACCGGGACCGCACCCGCGGTGGCCGAGATGGTCGCCCGTGCCAAGGCGGTCGGTGCGCTGACGGTGCTCGACGCCTGCCAGTCGGTGCCCCACCAGTCGGTGGATTTCGGTGCGCTCGGCGTCGATTTCGCGGCGTTCTCCGGCCACAAGATGCTGGGGCCCACCGGCATCGGCGCCCTCTACGGTCGCGCCGAGGTTCTGGAGGCGCTGCCGCCGTTCCTGACCGGCGGGTCGATGATCGAGACCGTCACGATGGAGGGCGCCACCTACGCGCCGCCACCACAGCGCTTCGAGGCCGGCACCCAGATGATCTCTCAGGTGGTCGGATTGGCCGCCGCCGCACGGTATCTCGATTCGATCGGGATGGCGGCGGTCGCCGCGCACGAGCACACATTGGTGGCCGCCGCGCTGGCGGGTCTGGCCGAGATCCCGCAGGTGCGCATCATCGGGCCGACCGACCCTGCCGGGCGCCGCTCGCCGGTGGCATTCGTGGTCGACGGCGTGCACGCCCACGATGTGGGCCAGGTGCTCGACGACGACGGTGTCGCCGTGCGGGTCGGGCACCACTGCGCGTGGCCACTGCACCGGCGCTTCGGTGTCGCCGCCACCGTCCGCGCCTCCTTCGCCGTCTACAACACTCTCGACGAGGTGGACCGGCTGGT
The DNA here is from genome assembly GCF_001494595.1 of Mycobacterium sp. M26. GTDB lineage: Bacteria > Actinomycetota > Actinomycetes > Mycobacteriales > Mycobacteriaceae > Mycobacterium. The sequence goes on along the minus strand of NZ_LN929908.1, from coordinate 2,558,631 downwards.
CGCCGGCATCCGCCGCGCGATCGAGTTCTTCGGCAGGTAAGACGTGCGACTGGAACAGATGTACCAGGAAGTGATCCTGGACCACTACAAGCACCCGCATCACCGCGGGCTGCGGGAACCGTTCGGCGCCGAGGTCTACCACGTCAACCCCACCTGCGGTGACGAGGTGACCCTGCGGGTGGCGCTGTCTGCCGACGGCGAGACTGTGCAGGACGTGTCCTACGACGGGCAGGGGTGCTCGATCAGTCAGGCCGCTACCTCGGTGCTGACCGATCAGGTGATCGGCCAGAGCGTGGGGGATGCGCTCAAGACGGTCGCGGCGTTCTCCGAGATGGTGTCTTCCCGCGGCACTATCGACGGCGACGAGGACGTACTCGGCGACGGCGTGGCCTTCGCCGGGGTGGCGAAGTACCCGGCGCGGGTCAAATGTGCGCTGCTGGGCTGGCTGGCTTTCAAAGACGCGGTGGCCCAGGCCTCGCACCGAAAAGACGTGGAGGACAAGAAATGAGCGAGCAGGAAGCCACTGAGACCGTCTCTGACGAATTGTTGGCCGACATCGAGGAGGCGATGCGCGATGTCGTTGATCCCGAACTCGGGATCAACGTCGTCGACCTCGGTCTGGTCTACGGGATGAACGTGGAGAAAGGTGACACCGGCACGGTGGCGCTGATCGACATGACGCTGACGTCGGCGGCCTGCCCGCTCACCGACGTCATCGAGGACCAGACGCTGACCGCCCTGGTGGGCGCCGGCCTGGTCAACGAGGCGAAGATCAACTGGGTCTGGAACCCGCCGTGGGGGCCCGACAAGATCACCGAGGACGGCCGCGAGCAACTGCGCGCCCTCGGCTTCACGGTCTAGCGGGAGGTATCGCGGTGAGCGTCGCACAGACCATCGTCGCGACCCGCCGCCAACTGCACGGCATCGCCGAAAGTGTCGTTGCCGGACCGCAGTACCGCGCGGCCGGCACTATTCGGCTCGCCGTGCGCCCGGACGGCTTCGCCGCCACCGCGGTCCCGATCGCGGTGCACGGCACCACCCTGGAATGGCAGGACGGATCGGCACCGCTGGCCGGGCCGGTGCGCGATCTCGCGGCGGCCGCCGGCCTGGACATCGGCCCGCCACCTGCTGAGCTCTATCACTCCGTCGCGCCCCTGGACCTCGACACCGTGCTGGATATCGATCCCGGCGCGGCCGATGTCGTCTACCGCGCCCTCTACGCGGGCGGGTTCGCCATCACAACCGTTCTCTCCCAAGGCCATCCGGTGCTGTGGCCGGAGCATCTCGACGTCGCGGCCACCCACGATGAGGTCAACTACGGGGTGTCTGCGGGCGACGACGGCCACCCGCTGCCGTACGCGTATGTGGGTCCGTGGGATTTCGCCACCAACCCACGCCGGGGCAAGTTGTGGAATGCCCCCTTCGGGGCGCTGCGGCCGGTGAACCTCGACGCCGATGTCGACGCGCAGGCCGCCGAGATCGCCGATTTCTTCCGCGCCGCACAGGCCGATCTGTAGCGGGCTAGCATCTGCAGGCGATGGCAGGTGCGGCGGACGAGTCGGCGGTGATCGCGGCGCTGCGCGCCCGCGATGAATTGGTGTTCGCCAAGCTGGTCGACGAGCACACCCCGGCGTTGCTGCGCGTGGCCCGGGGCTACGTACCGAGCCGCGAGATCGCCGAAGAAGTGGTGCAGGAGACGTGGATCGCCCTCGTGAAGGGCATCGACAAGTTCGAAGGCCGGTCCTCGCTGCGCACCTGGCTGTTCGCCGTCCTGATCAACATCGCCAAGGCCCGTGGGATTCGGGAGCGGCGCAGTGACGACGCCGAGATCGCCGCGTTCACCGGTGGGACGGTCGAGGCGGCCCGGTTTCGGCCGCCGGGAGACCGGTGGGCCGGGCACTGGAAGAGCGGTGAGCAGCCCGCGCCGTTCCCGGACACCCCGGAAGGATCGGTGCTGGGCCGCGAACTCGCCGATGTGGCCAGGGCCGAACTCGACAAACTGCCGGAGCGGCAGCGACAGGTGGTGACCATGCGCGACATGCTGGGCTTCGAGTCGAGCGAGGTCTGCGACCTGCTCGAGATCAGCGCCGCCAACCAGCGCGTGCTGCTGCATCGGGGCCGGGCCGCCGTGCGCCAGGCTCTCGAGGCCTACCTGACGGAGCGCTCATGACAACGCCGCTGACCCCGCTGAACTGCGACGAACTGGTCGAACTGGTCACCGCTTACCTCGACGGTGCCCTCGACCACGACACCCGGGCCCGGTTCGATCTGCACCTGGCCGACTGCGACGGCTGCGAGAACTACCTGCAGCAGTTCCGCGGCACCGTCGACACGCTCGGCCGCATCGAGCGCGACGACCTGGATCCCGATTTCCGCGACCGGCTGATGCAGGCCTTCCGCGACTTCGAGACCTGAGGGAATGTCGTCTGCCGCATTCGGTGTTGACTTGCCACATGGTGGACGACGCACGAATCCAGGAACTGTTCGCGCCGCTGACGATCGGATCGCTGACGCTGCGTAACCGGTTTGCGATGGCCCCGATGACCCGGGCTGCCTCGCCCGGCGGTGTTCCCGGCCCGAACGTGGCGGAGTACTACGCGCGCCGCGCGGCCGGTGGAACCGCACTGCTGATCACCGAAGGTGTCCGCATGCCGCACCCGGCGGCCGGCTGGCCCGAGGCCATCCCCGCACTCGACGGCACCGAAGTGCTCGACGGCTGGCGCGCGGTCACCGACGCGGTGCACGCCGAGGGCGGCGCCATCGCCGCGCAGCTGTGGCATCAGGGCGCAGCCCGCGGCGTGCACGACGGCGACACCGCCGAGCAGGCGCCGGTCAGCCCGTCCGGGCTCGACGTCACCGGCAGCCCGGTGGGTCGCGCCCTGGCCACCGAAGAACTGCCCGCGGTGGCGCAGGCCTTCGCGCTCGGCGCCCGCAACGCCCACGACGCCGGTTTCGATGCCGTGGAGATTCACGGCGCCCACGGCTACCTACTCGACCAGTTCCTCTGGGCCGAAACGAATCACCGCACGGACGGCTATGGCGGCTCGCTGCAGGCCCGCACCCGGTTCCCCGCCGAGGTCGTCGCCGCCGTGCGGGAAGCGGTCGGACCCGGCTTCCCGATCATCTACCGCTTCTCCCAGTGGAAGATGAACCGCTACGACGCGTCGATCGCCGAGACCCCCGCCGAACTCGAGCAGGTGCTGGCCCCGCTGGTCGATGCCGGCGTCGACGTGCTGCACCCGTCCACTCGCCGGCACTACCTGCCCGGTTTCCCCGACGAGGATCCGCAGCTGAGCCTGGCCGGGTGGACCAAGAAGCTCACCGGACTGCCGGTCATCGCTGTCGGGTCGGTGGGGCTGGAAACCGAATTCAAGCCCGGTGAGCCCGGCGGTCCGATCCCGCCCGCGCCCGTCGACCGGCTGCTCGACCAGTTCGATGCCGGTGAGTTCGACATCATCGCCGTCGGGCGGGCGCTGCTCGCCGACCCCGCCTGGGTGAATCACCTGCGCGACGGCGCGCTCGGCGAGTTCGCCGGATTCGATGCGGCGACGGCGCTGTCCCGTTTGTATTGATCCCGACAGGGAACATCCAGGTTTACTCCGACGTTAGGACTTCCGTGGCTACTCGAGACCTCACCGCAGACGAATTCAACGACACCATCACCGGCAACGACATCGTGCTGGTCGATTTCTGGGCTTCGTGGTGTGGTCCGTGCCGTGCCTTCGCGCCGACCTTCTCCGCCTCGTCGGAGAAGCACCCCGACGTGGTGTTCGCCAAGGTCGACACCGAGGCCGAGCAGCAGCTGGCCGCCGCGGCCGAGATCCGCTCCATCCCGACGCTGATGGCGTTCAAGAAGGGCAAGCTGATCTTCAACCAGGCCGGAGCGCTGCCGCCCGCCGCGCTCGAGGACCTGATTCGCCAGGTCAAGGAGTTCGACGTCGACGCGGCCGTGGCCCAGTCCCAGTCAGAGGACGTCTGAGTTCTACGCGCCCGGCACGCGATAGCGTGCAACGGTGATTCGTGACACTGGTTTCGTCCTCGTCGAGCAACCCCAGCCGCACGTCGCTCTGGTCACCCTGAACCGCCCCGAGCGGATGAACTCCATGGCCTTCGACGTCATGGTGCCGCTCAAAGAGGTGCTCACCGAGCTCACCTACGACAATTCCGTGCGCGTTGTCGTGCTCACCGGTGCCGGGCGGGGCTTCTCGTCGGGTGCGGACCACAAATCGGCCGGCTCGGTGCCGCACGTCGGCGGATTGACCCGGCCGTCCTACGGTCTGCGGTCGATGGAGCTGCTCGACGATGTGATTCTGGCCATGCGACGGCTGCACCAGCCGATCATCGCGGCGGTCAACGGCGCGGCGATCGGCGGCGGGCTGTGCCTGGCGCTGGCCGCCGACATCCGGGTCGCCGCCAGCGATGCGTACTTCCGAGCCGCCGGGATCAACAACGGGCTGACAGCCAGCGAATTGGGTCTGAGTTACCTGCTACCTCGGGCGATCGGCTCGTCGCGGGCCTTCGAGATCATGCTCACCGGGCGTGACGTCGACGCGCAGGAGGCCGAGCGGATCGGCCTGGTCTCCAAGCAGGTGCCCGCCGAGGCGCTACTGCCGAGCTGTTACGAGATCGCCGAGCGGATCGCCGGCTTCTCCCGCCCCGGCACCGAACTGACCAAGCGGACGCTGTGGACGGGTCTGGACGCCAGTACCCTAGAGGGGCACATGCAGGCCGAGGGCCTCGGGCAGCTCTACGTTCGCCTGCTCACCGCCAACTTCGAAGAGGCGGTCGCCGCGCGCGCCGAGAAGCGGGCCCCGGTCTTCACCGACGAGAAGTAGGCCCTCGGGGGCAGAAGGTACAGGAGGGCAGCAGCGTGATTACCGCGACGGACCTGGAGGTCCGCGCCGGCGCGCGCACACTGCTGCTGGCCGAAGGTCCGGCGCTGCGGGTGCAACCCGGTGACCGCATCGGCCTGGTCGGCCGCAACGGCGCCGGCAAGACCACGACCATGCGCATCCTGGCCGGCGAGGGTGAGCCCTATGCCGGCACGGTCATCCGGTCCGGCGAGATCGGCTACCTGCCGCAGGATCCCCGGGAGGGTGACCTCGACGTGCTGGCTCGCGACCGGGTGCTCTCGGCCCGCGGGTTGGACACCCTGCTCGCCGATCTGGAGAAGCAGCAGGTGCTGATGTCCGAGGTGGTCGACGAGGCCGCCCGCGACAAAGCAGTCCGGCGCTACGGCCAACTCGAGGAGCGCTTCGCCGCGCTCGGCGGGTATGCCGCCGAGAGCGAGGCCGGCCGGATTTGCGCGAGCCTCGGCTTGCCCGACCGGGTGCTCACCCAGTCGCTGCGCACGTTGTCCGGCGGGCAGCGGCGCCGGGTGGAACTGGCCCGGATCCTGTTCGCCGCCAGCGACACCGGAGCCGGGTCGAGCACCACACTGTTGCTCGACGAACCGACCAACCACCTCGATGCCGACTCGATCGGCTGGCTGCGCGACTTCCTCAAGGCGCACACCGGCGGCCTGGTGATCATCAGCCACAACGTCGAACTGCTCGCCGAGGTGGTCAACCGGGTGTGGTTCCTCGATGCCGTGCGCGGTGAGGCCGACGTCTACAACATGGGCTGGCAGAAATACCTCGACGCCCGCGCCACCGACGAACAGCGCCGCCGCCGTGAGCGCGCCAACGCCGAGAAGAAGGCGTCGGCGTTGCGCACACAGGCCGCCAAGATGGGTGCCAAGGCCACCAAAGCTGTTGCCGCACAGAACATGTTGCGGCGCGCGGAACGAATGATCGCCGAACTCGACGCCGAGCGGGTGGCCGACAAGGTCGCCAAGATCCGATTCCCGGTGCCCGCGCCGTGCGGGCGCACCCCGCTGGTGGTCAAGGGTTTGACGAAGAATTACGGCTCGCTGGAGGTGTTCACCGGGGTCGACCTGGCGATCGACCGCGGTTCGCGGGTGGTGGTTCTCGGTCTCAACGGTGCGGGCAAGACCACACTGCTGCGCCTGCTGGCCGGGGTGGAGACGCCGGACGCCGGCGGCCTGGAACCCGGGCACGGTCTCAAGATCGGGTACTTCGCCCAGGAACACGACACGTTGGACAACAACGCGACGGTCTGGGAGAACATCCGCCACGCCGCACCCGACACCGGCGAGCAGGAGCTGCGATCTCTGCTGGGCGCCTTCATGTTCAGCGGCCCGCAGCTCGACCAGCCGGCCGGCACCCTGTCCGGCGGTGAGAAAACCCGGCTGGCCCTGGCCGGCCTGGTCGCCTCGACCGCCAACGTGCTGCTGCTCGACGAACCGACCAACAACCTCGACCCGGCGTCACGCGAGCAGGTGCTCGACGCGCTGCGCAGCTATGTCGGTGCGGTGGTGCTGGTGACCCACGACCCGGGAGCGGCCGAGGCGCTCGACCCGCAGCGGGTGGTGCTGCTGCCGGACGGTACCGAGGATTACTGGTCCGAGGACTATCGGGACCTGATCGAACTCGCCTGAGTTCGGGCCCAAACCATTTCGGTCATTCCGGCCACATCGCCGATCAGCACTCCTACTCTGTGGAGCAACGGGGGCCAGCTCAACCGGGGAGGATGTTGATGAGGAAACCGAACCAAGCTCGTGACCAACTGGTGAATGACTTGCGTCACGCGTACGAGGGCGGTGCCAGTATCCGAACCCTGGTGGCATCCACCGGCCGCTCGTACGGCTCGATCCACGCGATGCTGCGGGAGTCGGGCACCGCGATGCGCAGCCGCGGCGGCCCGAACCACCGCACCCGCGCTCGCTAGTCGGCGCGGACCGAGGCCTCGACCACATCGAGGACCGCCGACAACCGCGCCGGATCCTCACCTGCGGCCAACCGGGCCACCAGCCCGTCGAGCACCAAGTCGAGGTAGCACTGCAACACATCCCGCGGCACGTCGTCGCGCAACCGGCCCGCCTGCTTCTGCCGGTGCAACCGGTCGCTGGTGGCCGCCGACAACTCCGCTGAGCGTTCCGCCCACCCCTGGTTGAACACCGGGTCATTGCGCAGCTTGCGGGCGATCTCCAATCGTGTGGCCAGCCAATCGAATTGGTCCGGCGCCGCAAGCATCTCCCGCATCACCTGGATCAGACCCTCGCGGGAGGCCACCTCGGCCATCCGCTCGGCGTCCTCCCGGGCCAGCTCGAAGAACAACGTGTCCTTGTCGCGGAAGTGGTGAAAGATCGCACCGCGCGACAGACCGATGGTCTGTTCGAGCCGGCGCACCGTCGCCTTGTCGTACCCGTACTGGGCGAAGCAGCGCCGTGCGCCGTCGAGGATCTGGCGGCGGCGCGCCGCCAGATGATCCTCGCTGACCCGGGGCATCTCCTGATCCGACCGTGGCCGGCTAGCCGGCCCGCAACATGTTGCGCAGCACGTACTGCAGGATGCCGCCGTTGCGGTAGTAGTCGGCCTCACCGGGGGTGTCGATGCGCACCACCGCGTCGAATTCCACCTTGCTGCCGTCGGCCTTGGTGGCGGTCACCTTCACCGTCTTCGGGGTCTTGCCCGAGTTGAGCTCCTCGATGCCGGTGATGTCGAACACCTCGGTGCCGTCGAGCTTGAGCGACGCCGCCGATTCGCCTGCCGGGAACTGCAGCGGGATCACACCCATGCCGATCAGGTTCGAGCGGTGGATGCGCTCGAAGGACTCGGTGATGACCGCGCGCACACCCAGCAGGCTGGTGCCCTTGGCCGCCCAGTCCCGCGACGACCCCGAGCCGTACTCCTTGCCGCCGAGCACCACCAGCGGAATGTTCTGCGCCGCATAGTTTTGCGCGGCGTCGTAGATGAACGCCTGCGGGCCGTCGGGCTGGGTGAAGTCGCGGGTGTAGCCACCGGACACATCGTCGAGCAGCTGGTTGCGCAGCCGGATGTTCGCGAACGTGCCGCGGATCATCACCTCGTGGTTGCCGCGCCGCGATCCCAGCGAGTTGAAGTCCTCCGGCTTGACGCCGTTGGCCTCCAGGTACTGTGCGGCCGGGGTGCCCTTCTTGATGCTGCCGGCCGGCGAGATGTGGTCGGTGGTCACCGAATCACCCAGCAGCGCAAGGACTCTCGCGCCCTTGATGTCGGTGACCGGCTCCGGCTCGGCGGGCATACCGTCGAAGTACGGCGCCTTGCGCACGTAGGTCGACGCCTCGTCCCACTCGAAGGTGTTGCCCGACGGGGTCGGCAGGTTCTGCCAGCGCTCGTCGCCCTTGAACACATCGGCGTAGCTGCCGGTGAACATGTCCCGGTTGATCGAGGAGGCGATGGTGTCCTCGATCTCCTTCTGCGTCGGCCAAATGTCCTTGAGGAACACGTCGTTGCCGTCGGTGTCCTGACCCAGCGGATCGGCTTCGAAGTCGAAGTCCATGGTGCCCGCGATGCCGTAGGCGATCACCAGCGGCGGGGAGGCCAGGTAGTTCATCTTGACGTCGGGGGAGATGCGGCCCTCGAAGTTGCGGTTACCCGAGAGCACTGCGGTGACCGACAGGTCGTTGTCGTTGACGGCCTTGCTGATCTCGTCAGGCAGCGGGCCGGTGTTGCCGATACACGTCGTACATCCGTAGCCGCCCAGGTAGTAGCCGAGCTTCTCCAGGTACGGCCACAGGCCGGCCTTGGTGTAGTAGTCGGTGACCACCTGCGAGCCCGGAGCCATGTTGGTCTTGACCCACGGCTTGGTGGTCAGTCCCTTCTCGACGGCCTTCTTGGCCAGCAGGGCGGCGCCCAGCATGACCGACGGGTTCGAGGTGTTGGTGCACGACGTGATGCCGGCGACCACGACCGCGCCGTGGTCGAGGACGAAGTCCCCGCGCTCGGCCGAGCGCACCAGGACCGGCTTGCTCGGCCGGCCCGAGGATCCGTTGGCGGCCGACGGCCGGGCGTCGACCGCACCGTCGTCGGCGAAGGACAGCGACACCGGGTCGCTGGCTGGGAACGACTCCTCGACAGCCTCGTCGAGCTTGGTCTCCGGAGCCGGGTGGTTCTCCTCGACGTAGTTGTGGATGTCCTTGCGGAACGCGGTCTTCGCGTCGGACAGCTCGATGCGGTCCTGCGGCCGCTTCGGCCCGGCGATCGACGGCACCACGGTGGACAGGTCCAGCTCCAGGTACTCGGAGAACACCGGCTCGGAGTCCGGGTCGTGCCACATGCCCTGTTCTTTGGCGTAGGCCTCGACCAGGGCCAGCTGCTCCTCGGTCCGGCCGGTCAGCCGCAGGTAGTTGATGGTCTCTTCGTCGATCGGGAACATCGCTGCGGTGGAGCCGAACTCGGGGCTCATGTTGCCCAGGGTGGCGCGGTTGGCCAGCGGAACCTCGGCCACACCCTTGCCGTAGAACTCGACGAACTTGCCGACCACTCCGTGCTTACGCAGCATGTCGGTGACGGTGAGCACGACGTCGGTGGCGGTCACGCCGGGCTTGATCTCCCCGGTCAGCTTGAAGCCGACGACACGGGGGATGAGCATCGATACCGGCTGGCCCAGCATGGCCGCCTCGGCCTCGATACCGCCCACACCCCAGCCCAGGACGCCCAGGCCGTTCTCCATCGTGGTGTGGCTGTCGGTGCCCACGCAGGTGTCCGGGTAGGCGAACCCGTTGCGGGTCATCACGACGCGGGCCAGGTACTCGATGTTGACCTGGTGCACGATGCCGGTGCCCGGGGGGACGACCTTGAAGTCGTCGAACGCGCCCTGGCCCCAGCGCAGGAACTGGTAGCGCTCACCATTCCGTTCGTATTCCAGCGCGACATTCCTTTCGAAGGCCTCGGGGCCGCCGAAGAAGTCGAGGATGACTGAGTGGTCGATGACCATCTCGGCGGGGGACAGCGGGTTGACCTTGTTCGGGTCACCGCCGAGCTGGGTGACGGCCTCGCGCATGGTGGCCAGGTCGACGATGCACGGCACCCCGGTGAAGTCCTGCATCAGCACCCGGGCGGGGGTGAACTGGATCTCGATGCTCGGCTCGGCCGAGGGATCCCAGTTGGCGATGGCCTGGATGTGGTCGGTGGTGATGTTGGCGCCGTCTTCGGTGCGCAGCAGGTTCTCGGCGAGCACCTTGAGGCTGTAGGGGAGCTTCTCGGTCCCGGGCACCGCGTCGAGGCGATAGATCTCGTAGCTGTTGTCGCCGACCTTCAAGGTGGCGCGCGCTCCAAACGAATTCAGTGAATCATTGCTGCTCACATCAACTCCCGGCGTTGTCTTCGATGCCGACGGGCTGTGTCGACATCGGTCTGAATACTAACAGTACGTTTGTCCTGCAAAGCGGGCGGACCCCTGCCCGATTCCGGCAGTGGTGCCTGGTACCAGTCTTGTCGCACTCGGCGCGTGGTGCCACCCCTGACAGTGGCGCGAGGTACGGTCTGGGATCGTGACGATTCCGCACGCGCCGACATATATACCGGTGGATGTGTGCAGCACCGTGGGCCTGGCCCCGGCGACGCCGCTCGAACAGTGCATGAGCGCCCTGCAGGCCGACGTGGCCAAGGACGGGGTAGCCGCTCCTCCTGCCGACGTCGCGGATCTGCAGAAGATCGTCACCGCGGCTAAGGGCAACGGCATCGACCTGAAGGTCGTGGTAATGCCGACCAGCCCGCCGATCGACACCCCGCTGCGCGATGTCGCGACCGAGATCGGCCAGGCCAATCCGGGTTCGACAGTGCTCGTGCTGAGCCCCGGCTGGGCCGGCACCTACAGCACCTCTTTCGACCGGGTGACGCTGGAAGCGGGCCAGGATGTGGCCAAGACCGCGCCCAACCCGGTGGTCGGCACTCAGGCATTCGTCGACCAGTTGCAAACTCCCGATTTCCCCTGGATGGGATTAACGATCGGATTGGTCATCGGGGTCGCCGCAGCGGCTGTTTTGACCCGAGTTCTGCAGCGTCGCACTTCGCAAACGTCAAATAACGAAATCGCTGCTGAGCTGCGGAAATAACCAACTCTGGCAAATCAATAAGATTACTTTTCGGCAACATCCCGTAAATGACAAACATGTAATTCTTGCCTGAAGTTTCCCTTGCGACAAATGTGACGTACGGTGCAACTGTCGCCATTGTTATTGATGTGACTGATGTGACATCTGTTACTGGCGTGACTGTGTGTGTGGAGCAAAGGGGACCTGAGTCGCATGAGAAGTTCTGATCACGGCTCTCTCTTCCAGCCGGCCGTCCGTTTCTCGAAACCGATGTGCCCGCTGGTGCTCAGCGTCGGGCTGATGCTGAGCACACCGGGGCTGGCGCAAGCCGAGCCGAGCCAGGGCCCCAACTCGCTGGCCGCCCTCATCGCTGACGTCGCCACGGCCAACCAGCGCCTCGACGACATCGGCGCCCAGGTGCAGCAGCAGCAGGAGAGCGTCAACAAGGCCCTCGTCGACGTCCAGGAGGCGCGTGACGCCGCGGCGACCGCACAGCAGCAGGTCACTGCCAGCCAGGATGAGGTCAAGGCTGCCGACGCCGCGATCGGTGCCGCCCAGAAGCGGTTCGACACTTTCGCCGCGGCCAGCTATATCAACGGCCCGTCGGCCTCGCTGGTGATGGCGTCCGACCCGGACCAGATCATCTCCAGTGCCACCGCCAACCAGACCCTGGCGGTCAGCGCCAACCAGGTGATGACCGACCTGGAGCGGGCCCGCACCGAAGTGGTGAACAAGGAATCCGCGGCGCGGCTGGCCAAGCAGAAGGCCGACCAGGCCGTGGTGGACGCCGAGGCCAGCCAGACCGCGGCAGTGAACGCGCTGACCGAGGCGCAGAAGACGTTCAAGGCCCAGCAGGCCGAGATCGACCGGTTGGCCGCTGAGCGAAAGACCGCGCAGCAGAAGCTGGACGCCGCACGCCAGTGGTCGGCCCCGGCCGGTCCGGCAGCGGCTGTTCCGGCGGCCACCCCCCAGGCTGCGTCGTCGGGTGCGGGAGGGTCGGGGGACCGGTGGGATCCGGCTTCGCCGGGTTCGGCCGCCGCACCCGGCGACGCGAAAGTGCCCTACGGCAAGGCCTCCGAGTGGGACCTGACGCTGCCCGCGGTGCCCAGCGCGTTCGTCTCCGGCGACCCGATCCAGATCATCAACGCCGTACTGCAGATCGCCTCGAGCTCACTGCAGACCACCCAGCAGCTCGGCCGCAGCTTCCTGGAGAAGCTGGGCATTCTCAAGCCGACCGACACCGGTATCACCAACGGTGCGATTCCCTACGTCTACGGCTCGCAGGCCGTCGAGTATGTGATCCGGCGCGGGATGTCGCAGATGGGGGTGCCCTACTCGTGGGGTGGCGGCACCGCCAACGGGCCGAGCAACGGAATCGACAGCGGTGCGGGCACGGTCGGATTCGACTGCTCGGGCCTGGTGCTCTACTCCTTCGCCGGTGTCGGCATCAAGCTGCCGCACTACTCCGGCTCGCAGTACAACATGGGCCGCAAGATCCCCTCGGCCGAGATGCGTCGCGGTGACGTGATCTTCTACGGCCCGGGTGGCAGCCAGCACGTCACCATCTACCTCGGCAACGGGCAGATGCTCGAAGCGCCCTACACCGGTTCGACGGTGAAGATCTCACCCGTCCGCACCAGCGGCATGACCCCCTACGTCGTCCGCTACATCGAATACTGACACCGACACCTACGGAGCCATCCCATGTCGCGCAATGCATCTCGATGCCTACAGGCCATCGGGACGATCCTGACCGCTCTGGCGCTGACCGTCGGCCTCGCCAGTCCGGCGCAGGCGGATCCGGGCGAGTGGGATCCGACATTGCCGAAGATCCTCAGCGCCGGCGCCCCCGGTGACCCGGTGGCGTTGGCCAACGCCTCGCTGCAGGTGACCCAGCAGGCCGCCCAGGCCACCATGGACCTGGGCCGCAAGTTCCTGGCCGGCCTCGGCTTCGGCGGCGGCTCGCCGTCCGCGTTGCCCGGCGGCCGGGTCCGTGGCCCGCAGGCCATCGAGTACGTGATCGCCCGCGGAGCCTCCCAGCGCGGGGTGCCCTACTCCTGGGGCGGCGGCGCCGTCAACGGACCCAGTGCCGGTGTCGAGCAGGACGCAGGCAAAGTCGGCTACGACTGCTCGGGCTTCGTCCGCTACGCCTTCGCCGGGGTCGGCGTGCTGCTGCCCAAGTACTCCGGTGACCAGTACAACGCCGGCCGGCACGTCTCGCCCGCCGAGGCCAAGCGCGGCGACCTGATCTTCTACGGCCCCGGCGGCACCCAGCACGTCACCATCTACCTGGGCAACGGCCAGATGCTGGAGGCGTCCTCGGCGGCCGGCCAGGTCACCGTCAGCCCGGTCCGGACCGCGGGCATGACGCCGTATCTGACGCGCATCATCGAGACCTGAGCGTCCTGGGCCGTCGGATTCGCCGCGGTGCGTCCGACGCGCCAGCAAGCGGGCACGTCGACGGATTCAGGAACGCCTGGAATAGTTGTGTCAGGGCGCGGCCGTGCACAACGGTGGCGCCCGAGGAATCCAACAGCTGTGGAGGAAGTTGATGACGTCACCAGGTGGGTCGGTCCCGGGTTCTGGAGTCCCCGGGGGTTTCGCCGGCCCGAGTGGAGCCCCGGCCGCGCCGCCGTCCGGCGGTAATGGGCTGGCCGGCGAGGTACACACCCTGGAGCGGGCGATCTTCGAGGTCAAGCGCATCATCGTCGGCCAGGACCAACTGGTCGAACGCATCCTGGTGGGCCTGCTCGCCAAGGGGCACGTGCTGCTCGAAGGTGTGCCCGGCGTGGCCAAGACGCTGGCGGTCGAGACGTTCGCCAAGGTCGTCGGCGGCACCTTCGCGCGCATCCAGTTCACCCCTGACCTGGTGCCCACCGACATCATCGGTACCCGCATCTACCGCCAGGGCCGCGAGGAGTTCGACATCGAACTTGGCCCGGTGGTGGTGAACTTCCTGCTCGCCGACGAGATCAACCGCGCCCCGGCAAAGGTCCAGTCGGCGCTGCTCGAGGTGATGGCCGAGCGCAAGATCTCCATCGGCGGCAAGACCTACCCGCTGCCCAAGCCGTTCCTGGTCATGGCGACCCAGAACCCGATTGAGAACGAAGGCGTCTACCCGCTGCCCGAAGCGCAGCGCGACCGCTTCCTGTTCAAGATCAACGTCGACTATCCGTCGCCGGAAGAAGAGCGCGAGATCATCTACCGGATGGGTGTCACCCCGCCGGAGCCCAAGCAGATCCTGGAGACCGGCGACCTGCTGCGCCTGCAGGAGGTGGCCGCCAACAACTTCGTGCATCACGCACTGGTCGACTACGTGGTGCGCGTGGTCACCGCGACCCGCCGGCCCGAGCAGTTCGGCCTCAACGACGTCAAGTCCTGGATCGCCTTCGGTGCCTCGCCGCGTGCCTCGCTGGGCATCATCGCTGCGGCCCGGGCGCTGGCTCTGGTCCGCGGCCGCGACTACGTGATCCCGCAGGACGTCATCGACGTCATCCCCGACGTGCTGCGGCACCGTCTGGTGCTCACCTACGACGCCCTGGCCGATGACGTCAAGGCCGAGACGGTGATCAGCCGGATTCTGCAGACCGTCGCGCTGCCTCAGGTGAATGCTGTTCCGCAGCAAGGACATTCGGTGCCCCCGGTGGTTCCCGCCGCGGCAGGCTCCAACGGTCGGTGAGCGAGTCCGAGACCGTCCACCCGCCGTCGTTCCAGCGCGGTGAGATCGGTGACGCCAAGCTGTCGGCCGCACTGCGGACCCTGGAGCTCACCGTCAAGCGCAAGCTCGACGGGGTGCTGCAGGGAAATCACCTCGGCCTGATCCCCGGCCCCGGCTCGGAGCCGGGGGAGTCGCGGATGTATCAGCCCGGCGACGACGTGCGCCGGATGGACTGGTCGGTGACGGCACGCACCACCCACCCGCACGTCCGGCAGATGATCGCCGACCGCGAGCTGGAGACCTGGATGGTGGTCGACATGTCGGCCAGCCTGGACTTCGGCACCGCGGGCTGCGAGAAGCGTGACCTCGCGGTGGCCGCCGCCGCGGCGATCACCTACCTCAACAGCGGCGGTGGCAACCGGATCGGCGCTCTGATCGCCAACGGCGACCAGGTGGTGCGGGTGCCGGCGCGGGCCGGGCGCCAGCACGAGCAGACCCTGCTGCGCGCGATCGCGACCTCGCCGCGCGCCCCGCTGGGTGTGCGCGGTGACCTGGCTGCGGCGATCGACGCCCTGCGCCGGCCGGAGCGCCGCCGCGGGATGGCCGTGGTGATCAGTGACTTCCTCGGCCCGATCAACTGGATGCGCCCGCTGCGGGCCATCGCCGCCCGGCACGAGGTATTGGGTATCGAGGTGCTCGACCCGCGTGACGTCGAACTGCCCGATGTCGGGGATGTGATCCTGCAGGACACCGAGTCCGGTGTCACCCGTGAATTCACCATCGACGCCCAGTTGCGCGATGACTTCGCCCGGGCTGCGTCGGCCCACCGCGACGAGGTCGCGCGCACGCTGCGCCGGTGCGGGGCGCCACTGATGACCCTGCGCACCGACCGCGACTGGATCGCCGACATCGTGCGGTTCGTCGCGTCCCGGCGCCGCGGCGCCCTGGCAGGTAGCCAATGACATTGCCGTTGCTCGGGCCGATGACGCTGTCCGGCTTCGAACACCCCTGGTTCTTTCTGTTCCTGCTCGTCGTGGCGGGATTGGTCGGCCTCTACATCGTCGTCCAGTTCGCCCGGCAGCGGCGCATCCTGCGGTTCGCCAACATGGAACTGCTGGAAAGCGTTGCGCCCAAACGGCCGAACAAGTGGCGCCACCTGCCGGCCGCCCTTTTGGTGGCCTCACTGGTGTTGCTGACGGTGGCGATGGCGGGCCCCACCAACGATGTGCGGATTCCGCGCAATCGGGCTGTGGTGATGCTGACCATCGACGTCTCGCAATCCATGCGCGCCACCGATGTCGAGCCCAGCCGTCTGGCCGCCGCCCAGGAGGCCGCCAAGCAGTTCGCCGACCAGCTGACCCCCGGCATCAACCTCGGGCTGATCGCCTATGCCGGTACCGCCACCGTGCTCGTCTCGCCGACCACCAACCGCGAGGCCACCAAGGCGGCGATCGACAAGCTGCAACTGGCCGACCGCACCGCCACCGGTGAGGCCATCTTCACCGGGCTGCAGGCGATCGCGACCGTCGGCGCCGTGATCGGCGGCGGTGACACCCCGCCGCCGGCCCGCATCGTGCTGATGTCGGACGGTAAGGAGACCGTGCCGTCCAACCCGGACAACCCCAAGGGTGCGTTCACCGCCGCGCGCACCGCCAAGGACCAGGGGGTGCCGATCTCCACGGTGTCCTTTGGCACCCCGTACGGCTACGTCGAGATCAACGACCAGCGCCAGCCGGTCCCGGTCGACGACGACATGCTCAAGAAGATCGCCGAACTCTCCGGGGGCAACGCCTACACCGCGTCGAGCCTCGAGCAGCTCAAAGAGGTCTTCACCTCGCTGCAGGAGCAGATCGGCTACGAGACCATCAAGGGCGACGCCAGCACCGGCTGGCTGCGGCTCGGTGCACTGGTTCTGGCTTTGGCGGCGCTGGCCGCCCTGCTGATCAACCGGCGTCTGCCCGGCTGATGCCGGGCGTGCAGCCCTGGTGTCGATTTCGGCGCGACCGGTGGCAGGCACTAAGTTGACGGGCATGACCGATAACGCTGTGGGCGGTAAACCTCCGTTCGTCTCCCGCTCGGTGCTGGTCACCGGCGGCAACCGGGGCATCGGCCTGGCGATCGCGCAGCGGCTGGCGGCTGACGGTCACAAGGTGGCCGTCACCCACCGCGGATCCGGCGCCCCCGAAGGATTGTTCGGCGTGGTGTGTGACGTCACCGACAGCGAGGCCGTCGACCGCGCGTTCAAAGAGGTCGAGGAGCACCAGGGTCCCGTCGAGGTGCTGGTGTCCAACGCCGGCATCTCCAAGGACGCCTTCCTGATGCGGATGACCGAGGAGCGGTTCACCGAGGTCATCGACGCCAACCTCACCGGCGCGTTCCGGGTGGCCCAGCGGGCCTGCCGCAGCATGCAGCGCAATCGGTTCGGCCGCATCATCTTCATCGGCTCGGTCTCCGGCATGTGGGGCATCGGCAATCAGGCCAACTACGCGGCCGCCAAGGCCGGTCTGATCGGCATGGCGCGCTCGATCTCCCGGGAACTGTCGAAGGCCGGTGTCACCGCCAACGTGGTCGCGCCCGGATACATCGACACCGAGATGACACGTGCCCTCGACGAACGGATTCAGGCCGGCGCCCTGGACTTCATTCCCGCCAAGCGGGTGGGGACGGCCGAAGAGGTGGCCGGTGCGGTCAGCTTCCTGGCCTCCGAGGACGCCAGTTACATCGCCGGTGCGGTGATCCCCGTCGACGGCGGCATGGGAATGGGCCACTAGGCCCCGAGAGCCAATAGAGGAGAAGGACTTTCACATGGCAGGTTTGCTCGAAGGTAAGCGGATCCTGGTCACCGGGATCATCACCGACTCGTCGATCGCGTTCCACATCGCACGGGTCGCCCAGGAGCAGGGCGCCGAGATCGTGTGCACCGGCTTCGACCGCCTCCGTCTGATCCAGCGCATCATCGACCGGTTGCCCAACCCGGCACCCTTGCTGGAACTGGACGTGCAGAACTCCGAGCACCTCGACAGCCTGGCCGGCCGTATCAGCGAGGTCATCGGCGAGGGCAACAAGCTCGACGGCGTGGTGCACTCGATCGGCTTCATGCCGCAGACCGGGATGGGCGTCAACCCCTTCTTCGACGCCCCCTACGAGGATGTCGCCAAGGGCATCCACATCTCGGCCTACTCCTACGCCTCGCTGGCCAAGGCCACCCTGCCGATCATGAACGCCGGCGGCGGCATCGTCGGCATGGACTTCGACCCCACCCGGGCGATGCCCGCCTACAACTGGATGACGGTGGCCAAGAGCGCGCTGGAGTCGGTGAACCGGTTCGTGGCCCGCGAGGCCGGCGCCTACGGTGTGCGCTCCAATCTCGTTGCCGCAGGCCCGATCCGGACCCTGGCCATGAGCGCCATCGTCGGCGGTGCGCTCGGCGACGAGGCCGGTGCCCAGATGCAGCTGCTCGAAGAGGGTTGGGACCAGCGCGCCCCGCTCGGCTGGGACATGAAGGACCCGACCCCGGTGGCCAAGACCGTCTGCGCCCTGATCTCGGAGTGGCTGCCTGCCACCACCGGCACCATCATCTACGCCGACGGCGGCGCCAGCACCCAGTTGCTGTGACGGACGTCGACGCGCTCCTGGTGCTGTCCTTCGGCGGGCCCGAAGGGCCCGACGAGGTGATGCCGTTCCTGGAGAACGTCACCCGCGGGCGCGGTATCCCGCCGGAGCGGCTCGCCGGTGTCGCCGAGCACTATCTGCACTTCGGCGGCGTCTCGCCCATCAACGCGATCAATCGCGCACTCATCGACGAGATTGTCGCCGAACTCGCCGATCGCGGTGAGCAACTGCCGGTGTACTTCGGCAACCGCAACTGGCATCCGTTCGTCGAGGACACCTTGGCCACCATGACGGCCGACGGCGTGCGCCGCGCCGCGGTGTTCACCACGTCGGCCTGGGGTGGCTACTCCGGATGTGCGCAGTACCAGGAGGATCTGACCAGGGCCCGGGCCGCGGTCGGTGACGGTGCGCCCGAACTCATCAAGCTGCGGCAGTTCTTCGACCATCCGTTGCTGATCGAACTGTTCGCCGAGGCGATTGCAGACGCCGCGGCCACCCTGCCCGAATCACTGCGCCAGAAGGCCAGATTGGTGTTCACCGCGCACTCGATCCCGCTGCGCGCGGCCAATCGGTGCGGGCCGGACCTCTACGCCCGGCAGGTGGCTTACTGTGCGGGGCTGGTGGCGGCCGCCGCCGGATACGACGACTATGACCAGGTGTGGCAGTCGCGTTCCGGGCCGCCGCAGGTGCCCTGGCTGGAACCTGATGTGGGCGATCACCTTTCGGCCCTGGCGGCGGCTGGTACCGAGGCCGTCATCGCCTGCCCGGTCGGCTTCGTCTCCGACCACATCGAGGTCATCTGGGATCTGGACAACGAACTCAAGGAGCAGGCCGACGACCTCGGTATCGCCTTGGCCAGGGCCTCGACGCCGAACGCGCAGCGCCGCTTCGCCCGCATGGTGCTCGATCTGCTCGACGAGGCCCGCGACGGCCGGGAACCCGCCAGAGTCGTTGGTGCCCAGCCAGTTCCGGGCTACGGGTCCAGCGTCAACGGCCAGTTCTGCACGGCCGAATGCGTAGCCACCGCGGCCGCAGCGGCTAACGCTGCCAGGCCGACTCCAGGATCGCGCTGACCGCGGCCATCCGGGCCGAACGCACCACGCCGGCCAGCGGCCGCAGTGCCTCGCTGGCGATCTGAGCCTCCGAGGCGCTCTGCGTGCCGATCGGCATCAGCCCTGAACTCACGGTGATGATGGCGTCCACCCGGGCCGCGTTCTCCAGCACTCGCAGCGCGCGGGTCGGCGCATGGTCGGGGGCGCGGTGATGCTGGTTGGTCTCCAGCACCTGCTCGACGAGTCCCCGCGGGTCGTCCACCGCACCGGCCGATCCCAGTTGCAGGGCACCGAGTGCTTCGGCGGCTGAGCGCACCGCCGAGCGCAGCGCGTACTCGGCCTCGCCGAGGTCGACGTGGTCCGGCGGCGGGCCGGCCGGCAGCGAGTAGACCGTCCAGGACAGAGCGCACAGTTCCGGAACCCGGTCGCCATCGGGGAGTTCGTCGTCGACGTCGTCGTATTCGAAGTCGGGGACCAGTCCGACGACGTCACCGCCTGCGCCGGTGATGATCATCGCCTCGCCCGATGCCAGCGCGTCGCGCTGGAATTGGGTACCGGCCGCCAGTCCGCGAACGTCGCCGGGAACCGGCAGAGCAACCGATATCGAAGGCCGCGAAGGCCAGCCGATGTCGGCGCGGCCACCGGCGACGCTGCGCACCGTCTGCAGCAGTGATACCGCACCGGCATCGTCGACATCGGGCCAGGGCAGGCCGGTCCGGCCCGCCGCCACCGAGTCGTATGCGGTCACGGAATGCGTTGGCGCCCAGGAGGATAACGCGTCCAGGACGTCATCGGGCGCCGCCTGGCCGGCCAGCCAGGCGTTGGCCCACATCGACAGCGAAACACTCGGGCACCACATGATGCTGGCAGTGTAATGGGTGGACCTTGAAGTGGCCGTCCGCAACCACGGCTTCGTTTTCCCGCGTATCCTGGCCTTATGCCCGGGGCGCTGATCTGGCTCGTGTTCGCACTGGGCCTTGCCGGTGCCGAAGCACTCACCGGTGACATGTTCCTGCTGATGCTCTCCGGTGGTGCGCTGGCCGCGGCCGGGTCGAGCTGGCTACTGGACCTGCCGGTGTGGGTCGACGGCGCGGTGTTCCTGGTGGTCTCGATCCTGCTGCTGGTGCTGGTTCGGCCGACCTTGCGGCGAAAGCTGAGCGCCGGCAAGGGGCTGCCCGACCCGGTCAAGGCGCTGGAGGGCAAGAATGCGCTGGTGCTCGGCCGGGTGTCCCAGCATGAAGGCCAGGTGAAACTCGACGGCGAGGTCTGGACGGCCCGCCCGTACAACGACAACGATGTGTACGAACCGGGTGATCACGTCACCGTCATGCACATCGACGGCGCCACTGCCGTGGTCTGGAAGAACGCGTGAGAAATCAGGCTCAATCCCACTAAGGAGAATCCGCAATGGACGGTGCCATAGCCGGCCTCGTACTGCTGGCGGTGCTGGTGATCTTCGCCGTCATCGTCGTCGCGAAATCGGTCGCCCTGATCCCGCAGGCCGAGGCCGCGGTCATCGAACGGCTGGGCCGCTACAGCAAGACGGTGTCCGGGCAGCTGACCCTGCTGGTGCCGTTCATCGACCGGATCCGGGCCCGGGTCGACCTGCGTGAGCGGGTGGTCTCGTTCCCGCCGCAGCCGGTGATCACCGAGGACAACCTGACGGTCAACATCGACACCGTCGTCTACTTCCAGGTGACCAACCCGCAGGCCGCGGTCTACCAGATCAGCAACTACATCGTCGGCGTGGAGCAGCTGACCACCACGACCCTGCGCAACGTGGTCGGCGGCATGACCCTGGAGCAGACGCTGACCTCGCGCGACCAGATCAACGGACAGCTGCGCGGCGTGCTCGACGAGGCCACCGGCCGCTGGGGACTGCGGGTGGCCCGGGTGGAACTGCGCAGCATCGACCCGCCGCCGTCGATCCAGGACTCGATGGAAAAGCAGATGCGTGCCGACCGCGAGAAGCGCGCCATGATCCTCACCGCCGAGGGCACCCGGGAGGCATCGATCAAGCAGGCCGAGGGCGCCAAGCAGGCCCAGATCCTGGCTGCCGAGGGCGCCAAGCAGGCCGCCATCCTGGCCGCCGAGGCCGACCGCCAGTCCCGGATGCTGCGCGCCCAGGGTGAACGGGCCGCCCAGTACCTGCAGGCGCAGGGCCAGGCCAAGGCGATCGAGAAGACGTTCGCGGCGATCAAGGCTGGGCGGCCCACCCCGGAGTTGCTGGCCTACCAGTACCTGCAGACCCTGCCGCTGATGGCCAAGGGTGAGGCGAACAAGGTGTGGGTGGTGCCCAGCGACTTCGGCTCGGCGTTGCAGGGCTTCACCAAGCTGCTCGGCGCGCCCGGCGACGACGGTGTGTTCCGCTACACGCCCTCGCCGGTCGATGACAACCTGCCCAAGCCCGAGGACGACAGCGACGAAGTCAAGGACTGGTTCAACACCCAGACCGACCCTGAGATCGCCCAGGCCGTGGCAGCCGCCGTCGCCGACGCCCGGTCGACCGACCTCGGTGCCCTCACCGCGGCTCCGGTCGACCCGCTGCCCCCGATGCAGTACCCGCCGCTGTCCCAGCAGCAGGCCGATTCGTCGGGCCCGCGGCACGGATCCACAGAGGCCTAGCTGGTCGACGCCGGTTCGGTGTCGGATTCGTCGGCCGGTGTTGGCTGCGCCAGCCGATGGTGGCGCCGGTACTGCCGGGTCTCGTAGGCCAGCCCGGTGAGCCCGAGGCAGGCGGTGCACAGGGAGACCAGCACCAGCAGCGGGCTGACGTTGCCGGTCAGCGCGTCACCGAGGATCACGACCGCCGCGGTGCCCGGCAGCAGCCCGATGACGGTGGCCAGCAGGTAGGGCGTCAGGCGCACGGCCGAGGCCCCGGCCGCGTAGTTGAGCACAGAGAACGGCACGGCCGGGATCATCCGCAGGGACAGGATCGCCGGCCAGCCCCGGGCGCGCAGCCGGGCGTCGACCGATTCGATCGCCGGGTGGCTAACCAGAGTGCTGAGCTGCCAGCCCAGTGCCCGCACCAGGATCAGGGCAATCACCGCGCTGAGCGTGCTGGCGACCACCGCGATGCCGACTCCGAGGGCGGGGCCGAAGAGTAGGCCGGCAGCCAGGGTGAAGGCGGTCCTGGGGAACGGGAACACGGTGACCACGATGTGGGCGCCCAGGAATGCCAACGGGAACCACGGGCCGACGGACGTGGCCCAGTCTCGGAGCTGAACGGCGGTCGGCAGCGGCACCAGAAGTGCGATTGCGACGAGGATCACAGTGGCCAGCAGGGTCAGGACGAGCCGGGTTCGGGACACCTGACGCGCGGTGGCGATCAGCGCTGACCACGCACTGCGCCACATGCTGCGAGTCTTCGATGTCACGTTCACCAAGGTTACGGCCCCCGGGCGCCGACTTGCCGGGTGCGGCGCGGGTTACCGACGGGTACGCGTAGTCGGCCGCGTCACGGAAAAAATGATCATTTAGCCTGATGGTCAGATGGCTGGTCCCGGGGCCGCCACATGCTGCGACAACAGGAGTTGCCGGTGTCGGTGAAGGTGGACGAGGAGCGCGCCCGCTGGCGCACTGCGGTGGCCGGTGTGCTCGCCAAGAGCACCCGTCGTGATCCGGCCGACCTGCCGCCCGAACCCGAGCGCCTGCTGGACTCGGCCACCTACGAGGGCTTTTCGATCCGCCCCCTGTACACCTCGCTCGACGAGCTGCCTGAGGCGCCGCTGCCGGGTGCCTGGCCGTTCCTGCGCGGCGGTGATGCTCGCCGGGATGTGATCGCGGGATGGAAAGTGGCCGAAGCCTTTCCGGCCGCCACCGTGGCGGTGACCGACGGCAACGCCGCCGTGCTCGATGCGCTCGCCGACGGTGTCAGTGCGCTGGTGCTGCGCGTCGGTTCGTCCGGGGTGGCCCCCGCCGATGTGGATCGCCTGCTCGAAGGTGTCTATCTGGACCTGGCGCCGGTGATCCTGGACGCGGGCAGTGACTTCACGGCGGCGGCCGACGCGGTGCTGGCGCTGGTGGCCGGCGCCGACGACGCCAAGCGGGCGTCGATGTCGATCGACCTCGGCGCCGATCCGCTGACCGCGCCGCTCAGCGGCCGCGAGACGGCGTCGGTTCAGGATGTGGTGGCTGTCGCGACAGGCCTGGCCGGCAAGCCGGGCGTGCGGGCGATTACCGTCGACGGCACCGCACTGCACAACCGCGGTGCGAACGCCGCGTGGGAACTCGCCGGCGCCCTGGGCGCTGCGGTGAGCTACGTGCGGGTGCTCACCGAGGCCGGCATCGGCGTCGCCGAGGCGTTGCGGCAGATCAGCTTCCGGCTGGTGGCCGACGACGACCAGTTCATGACGATCGCGAAGTTCCGTGCCGCGCGTCTGCTGTGGGCCCGGGTCGCCGAGGTGCTCGGTCAGCCGGACAGCGGTGCGGCGGTGCTGCATGCCGTCACCTCGCTGCCGATGATGACTCAGCGCGACCCGTGGGTGAACATGCTGCGGGCCACGCTGGCTGCCTTCGGCGCGGGTGTCGGGGGAGCTGACACCGTGCAGGTGCTGACCTTCGACGTGGCGATCCCCGGCGGATTCCCCGGTGTCGGGCAGGGCTTCTCGCGGCGGATCGCACGCAACACCCAGTTGCTGCTGCTCGAGGAATCCCACATCGGCCGGGTGCTGGACCCGGCGGGCGGATCCTGGTACGTCGAGGATCTCACCGAAAGCCTTGCGGCCCAGGCATGGTCGCATTTCCAGGACATCGAAGCCCGCGGCGGGTTCATCGCCGCGCGCGACCATGTCGCCGAGCAGGTGGAGCAGGTGCGGGCCCAGCGGGCTGACGACATCGCCCACCGCCGCACGGCGATCACCGGTGTCAACGAGTTCCCGAACCTGGCCGAAGCGGCTCTCCCGCAAAGCGACTCGGCGGTGACCGTGCAGCGCTACGCAGCCGGTTTCGAGGCGCTGCGTGACCGCTCCGATGCCTACCTGGAGCGCACCGGTGCCCGCCCGTCGGTGCTGCTGCTGCCGCTGGGCCCGCTCGCCGAACACAACATCCGGACCACCTTCGCCGCCAACCTGCTGGCATCCGGCGGCATCGAAGCGGTGAACCCGGGAACCGTCGACGCCGCGGGAGTGGCGGCCGCGGTCGCCGACTCCGGAGCCTCCGTCGCGGTGCTCTGCGGCACCGACGTCCGCTACGGCACCGACAGTGCCGCGGTGGTGCAGGCGGCCCGTTCGGCCGGTGTCGACCAGATTTTCCTTGCCGGTCCGGAGAAGGCCGTCGCCGACAATTCGGCCGACGCCAAACCGGATGGGTATCTGACCGCGAAGATCGATGCGGTCGAAGCGCTTTCGTCCCTGCTCACCCGATTGGGGGCCTGACCGCCATGACTCAGTCCGATATCGCTGCCGCAACCGCGCAGGTACCCAGCTTCGCCGACGTTCCGCTGCACGGCGACACCACTGTGGCGCGCCCCACCGAAACTGATGTGGCTGAGCATGTTTCGGCTGCTGCCGCCGCACACGGCTATGCCGCCGAGCAGCTGGACTGGCAGACGCCGGAAGGCATCGCCGTCAAGCCGGTCTACGTCGGCGCCGACCGCGATGCTGTGGTGGCCGACGGCTATCCACTGGACAGCTTCCCCGGCGAGCCGCCGTTCATCCGCGGGCCCTACCCGACGATGTACGTCAACCAGCCCTGGACCATCCGGCAGTACGCCGGGTTCTCGACGGCGGCCGATTCCAACGCCTTCTACCGCCGCAACCTGGCTGCCGGCCAGAAGGGTCTGTCGGTGGCATTCGATCTGGCCACCCACCGCGGCTACGACTCCGATCACCCGCGGGTGCAGGGTGACGTCGGGATGGCCGGGGTGGCGATCGACTCGATCCTGGACATGCGGCAGCTCTTCGACGGTATCGACCTGTCGTCGGTGTCGGTGTCGATGACGATGAACGGCGCAGTGCTGCCGATCCTCGCGCTGTATGTGGTGGCCGCCGAGGAGCAGGGCGTTCCGCCGGAGAAGCTGGCCGGGACCATCCAGAACGACATCCTCAAAGAGTTCATGGTCCGCAACACCTACATCTATCCGCCGAAGCCCTCGATGCGGATCATCTCCGACATCTTCGCCTACACCAGCGCCAAGATGCCGAAGTTCAACTCCATCTCGATCTCCGGCTACCACATCCAGGAAGCCGGTGCCACAGCCGATCTGGAGCTGGCCTACACGCTGGCCGACGGTGTGGACTACATCAAGGCCGGCTTGGACGCCGGGCTGGACATCGACAAGTTCGCCCCCCGGTTGTCTTTCTTCTGGGGCATCGGGATGAACTTCTTCATGGAGGTCGCCAAGCTGCGCGCGGGCCGGCTGCTGTGGAGCGAGCTGGTTGCCGGCTTCGGGGCCAAGAGCCCGAAATCGCTGTCGCTGCGCACGCATTCGCAGACCTCAGGGTGGTCGCTGACCGCCCAGGACGTGTTCAACAACGTTGCCCGCACCTGCATCGAGGCGATGGCGGCTACCCAGGGTCACACCCAGTCGCTGCACACCAACGCTCTCGACGAGGCGCTGGCGCTGCCCACCGACTTCTCGGCCCGCATCGCACGCAACACCCAGCTGCTGCTGCAGCAGGAATCGGGCACCACCCGGCCGATCGATCCCTGGGCGGGGTCGTACTACGTTGAGTGGCTGACCCATCAGCTGGCGCAGCGGGCGCGGGCGCACATCGAGGAGGTCACCGCGCACGGCGGGATGGCCCAGGCGATCAGCGACGGCATCCCGAAGCTGCGTATCGAGGAGGCCGCCGCCCGCACCCAGGCCCGCATCGACTCCGGCGCCCAGCCGCTGATCGGGGTGAACAAGTACCAGGTCGCCGAGGACCAGGAGATCGAGGTCCTCAAGGTCGAGAACAGCCGGGTGCGTGCCGAGCAACTGGCCAAACTGCAGCAGCTGCGTGCGGAAAGAGATGAGGCCGCCTGCCAGGCAGCGCTGGCCGAACTGTCCCGGGCGGCCGGAGCGACCGGCCCAGCAGGGGAGGACGGTCTGGGCAACAACCTGTTGGCGCTGGCCATCGACGCCGCGCGGGCCAAGGCCACCCTCGGCGAGATCTCCGATGCCCTGGAGAAGGTGTACGGAAGGCATCAGGCCGAGATCCGCACCATCGCCGGGGTGTACCGCGACGAGGTCGGAAAGGCCCAGAACGTGACTGCCGCAACCGAATTGGTGCAGAAGTTCGCCGAGGCCGACGGCCGCCGGCCGCGCATCCTGGTGGCCAAGATGGGTCAGGATGGCCACGACCGCGGGCAGAAGGTGATCGCCACCGCCTTCGCCGACATCGGCTTCGACGTCGACGTGGGTTCCTTGTTCTCCACGCCCGAGGAGGTGGCCCGCCAGGCCGCCGACAACGACGTGCACGTGGTCGGCGTGTCCTCTCTGGCAGCCGGGCACCTGACCCTGGTTCCGGCGCTGCGCGACGCGCTGGCCGAGGTCGGGCGCCCCGACATCATGATCGTGGTGGGCGGGGTCATCCCGCCCGGTGACTTCGACGAGCTCTACGCGGCCGGGGCCACGGCGATCTTCCCGCCGGGAACCGTTATCGCCGACGCCGCGGTCGACCTGGTGCAGAAGTTGGCCGACCGACTGGGTTACGACCTCTCCTGATGTCCTTCGACGTCGCTGCCCTGGCCGGGGCGATCCGCAGCGGTGACCGGGCGGCGCTGCCGCGGGCCATCACGCTGGTGGAGTCGACCCGGGCCGACCACCGCGAGCAGGCCCAGCGCCTACTGCTGGAACTGATGCCGGATGCCGGTAAGGCGCTGCACGTCGGTATCACCGGCGTGCCCGGGGTGGGGAAGTCGACCACCATCGAGGCGCTGGGGATGTACCTGATCGGGCAGGGTCACCGGGTGGCGGTATTGGCGGTGGACCCGTCCTCGACCCGTACCGGCGGCTCCATCCTGGGCGACAAGACCCGGATGGCGCAGCTGGCGGTACAACCGGAGGCCTACATCCGCCCGTCGCCGACATCGGGCACTCTCGGCGGGGTGGCCAGGGCCACCCGCGAGACGATCGTGTTGCTCGAGGCCGCCGGGTTCAACGTGATCCTGGTGGAGACCGTGGGGGTGGGACAGTCCGAGGTGGCCGTCGCCAACATGGTGGACACCTTTGTCTTCCTCACCCTCGCCCGCACCGGTGACCAGTTGCAGGGCATCAAGAAGGGTGTGCTGGAACTGGCCGACATCGTCGTGGTGAACAAGGCCGACGGTGCGCACGCCACCGAGGCCAAGGCCGCCGCACGTGAACTGTCCGCCGCGCTACGACTGATCTATCCTCGCGAAACCCTCTGGCGTCCACCTGTTTTGACGATGAGCGCGGTGGAGGGGACCGGACTGGCCGAACTGTGGGACACCGTGCTGGCGCATCGCGACGTGTTGACCAAGGCCGGCGAGTTCGACGCCCGCCGGCGCGCCCAGCAGGTGGACTGGACCTGGTCGATGGTGCGCGATGCGGTACTGGACCGGGTACTCACGCATCCTGCGGTGAAGACCCGTCGCGCCGAGATCGAGCGACAGGTCCGCGACGGTGAGCTCACCCCGGCACTGGCCGCACAGCAGATCCTGGACGCCGCCGAGCAGTCAAGCTGACCGGCCGGTGCGCACTTAACGAATTGGCAACATTTCTTCGCGCTGGTGCTTAGGCCGGTTAAATTTCTCCTGTGGCACAGGTGACACGTGATCCTTCGGTGCTGCCGCGCGGGGTACAGGGCGCGGCAGACCCGAACTTTGCGTACGCCGTGCGCAGTTTCGCGAACCTGTTCCCGCACCCGCGGTTCGGCGGCGGCGCGCTGGCGGTCTACCTCGACGGTCAGCCGGTGGTCGACGTCTGGACCGGCTGGTCGGACCGGCGCGGACGAGTCCATTGGTCGGCCGATACCGGCGCCATGGTGTTCTCCGCGACCAAAGGAGTCGCCTCCACGGTGATTCACCGGCTCGTCGACCGCGGTCTCATCGACTACGACGCACCGGTCGCCGAGTACTGGCCGGAGTTCGGTGCCAACGGCAAGGCCGAGATCACCGTGCGCGACGTCATGCGCCACCGGGCCGGTCTGGCGCACCTGCGTGGCGTCCGCAAGCGCGAGCTGCTCGACCACCTCCATATGGAGGAGCGGATCGCCGCGGCACCCGTGGGCAGGCACTTCGGCAAGCCGGCCTATCACGCCATCACCTACGGCTGGCTGCTGTCCGGCCTGGCCCGCGCGGTCACCGGCAAGGGGATGCGCGAACTGATCCGTATCGAGGTGGCCGAGCCGCTCAACACCGACGGCATCCATCTGGGCCGTCCGCCGGTTGGTGCCCCGACCCGGGCCGCCCGCATCGTCGGGCCACAGCTCAACATCCCCAACCCGGTGTTCAACGCGATCGCGCCCCGGGTGGCTGCCTTCGAGGTGTCCGCCATCTTCGGCTCCATGTACTTCCCGGGGATGAAGGCCGTGGTGCAGGGCGATATGCCGCTGCTCGACAGCGAGCTGCCCTCGGCCAACGGTGTCGCCACCGCACGCAGCCTGGCCCGGATGTACGGCGCTATCGCCAATGGTGGCGAGATCGACGGCCAGCGGTACCTCTCCTCGGAGCTGGTTGCCGGCCTGACCGGGCGGCCGAGCCTGGCCCCGGACCGCAATCTGATCCTGCCGATGGCGTTCCACCTGGGCTATCACTCGTTGCCGTTCCCCGGCGTGCTGCCCGGGTTCGGTCACGTCGGTCTCGGTGGCTCGCTGGGCTGGGCGATACCGGATAAGGGATTGTCCTTCGGTTTCGTCCACAACCGGCTGCTGACGCCGTTCGTGGTCACCGATCAGGCGGGCTTTGTCGCCACAGCCGCGCTGATTCGGCACGGAGCGGCGGCGGCGCGTAAGAACGGTTTCGCCCCCGTGCAGGAGTTCGGTGCGACGTTCGCACCCCAGGCCGCCGGAGTCGTCGCGGGCTAGCTGCACGCCCTGTTGATCGTGTCCGCACGGGTTCTGTCGTGTCGCGTTCTCGGCGTGTCGCGCAAGACTCGCCGGACCTAACGGACGCAAAGCACCCTCATATCTGGCTCACAGCAAACTTCGACCCAACGTTCATACCGCCTCTGACTAGCAGTGACTGGGGTCACCTTCCGGCTCTTTCCGGACGCCTTGAGTGCATTTTCGGAGGCAAGTACGCCAATTAGTGTCGAATAGCCGGTCGTTTAGCAAAAGGCGTTTGCTGACTCTTGGGAAAATGTCAGAATAATCCGATAACGACCGTGTTCTGATGCTCCTGAATGTGTCCTGAATCACCGATAATGAACTGCTGAGACGCTACTCTCAGGCTACTCTCAGGTCAGTTGCCATCTTGCACAGCTTGCAGCCAAAATGCCAGGTCGTGTGCTTACAGGAAGCTGAGTCGCAGTAGCGGAAACTCTCAGGAATAGCCGTGTGGCGAGCCTCACACGGTGTCCGCATCCGTGCCGCAACCTCGTTATTCGGTGGCCACGTCGCGGCGGTCCGGCCGGAATATCGGAAAGCGCGAAACCGGGGCGATTCGGTTATTTGCTATGCCGTCATTTTGGGGGAATAGCGCTCAAATCGCGTTAGTTAACCTGCTGCAACGGTGTCCAGGGCCCGGTTCGGGACGACTCCGGGTGAGACCACAGGCCGTCCGCTGTCTCGTTTCCGCAGGAAAAGCCTTGTCCTACAGGGGTTTTCGAGCGATCGACTCGGGCATTTCGAAGGTGTTTGCGCTACGAGTTGCGGAAAGCCCAGCTACCGGATATCCGCTGCGGTGCTGGTCGGGCTTGTCGTGCACGGTAACATTGCCCAATCTCCAATCAAAATCACAAAACATTTGTCGCAGTCGTTAGAAAAAGCCGCTAAGCTACCGAGCACGTTGGCAACTTCGCTTGAGGGTTCCGAACCAGAATCAGGCAAGCTGCCGTGCCCTGAGTTGACGAAGAGTGAGGTGTGAGCGGACGTGCGTGAGACATCTGTCACCCCGGTTGCAGTCGTTGGTATGGCCTGCCGGCTGCCCGGAGGGATCGACTCGCCTCACAAGCTGTGGGAGGCGTTACTGGAGGGCGCCGACCTCGTCACCGAGATTCCCGCCGACCGGTGGGATGCCGACGAGTACTTCGACCCGGAGCCGGGCGTGCCCGGCCGCTCGGTGTCGCGCTGGGGCGCGTTCGTCGACGACGTGACGGGCTTCGATCCGGACTTCTTCGGCATCAACGAGCGCGAGGCCACCGCGATGGACCCGCAGCACCGCATGCTGCTGGAGACCGCATGGGAGGCCGTCGAGCACTCCGGCCACACGCCTGCCCAGATGTCGGGCACCTCGACGGGTGTCTTCATCGGTATGTCGCACGACGACTACGCGATGGTCACCAGTGCCGCGGGCTCCTTCGACCAGGCCTACGCCTTCACCGGCACGCCGTTCAGCATGGCCTCCGGCCGCATCTCGCACGCCCTGGGTCTGCAGGGGCCCGCCCTGACCATGGACACCGCCTGCTCCTCGAGCCTGGTGGCCGTCCACGCCGCGTGCCGCAGCCTGCACGAGGGCGAGAGCGACATGGCGCTGGCCGGCGGTGTGATGCTGATGCTCGACCAGCGGCTGTACGCCTCGGCCTCAGGCCAGGGCATGCTGTCGCCCACCGGTCGCTGCCACGCCTTCGACGTCGCCGCTGACGGCTTCGTCCGCTCCGAGGGGTGCGGCATCGTGCTGCTCAAGCGTCTCGACGACGCCGAGCGCGACGGCGACCGCATCCTGGCCGTCATCAAGGGCACCGCCTCCAACCAGGACGGTCGCACCGAGAACATCCTGACCCCGTCCTCCGAGGCGCAGGTTTCGGTGTTCCAGGCCGCGCTGGCCGCTGCCGGCGTCGACCCCGCCACCGTCGGCATGGTCGAGGGCCACGGCACCGGTACCCCGGTCGGCGACACCAAAGAGTTCACCAGCATCTCCACCGTCTACGGCCACGCCGGCCCGACCGCTCTGACCTCGGTCAAGAGCAACTTCGGCCACGCCGAGTCGGCCGCAGGCGTGCTGGGTCTGATGAAGACCGTGCTGTCGGTGCACCACGGTGTTGTTCCCCAAAACCTGCATTTCAATCGTCTGCCCGAGCATCTGGCCAAGGTTGAGACCGGATTGTTCGTTCCGGAGGAGACCACCGACTGGCCGACCCGGGACGAGGCCGGCCCGCGCCGTGCCGCGGTGTCGTCGTACGGCATGTCCGGCACCAACGTCCACGCCGTGCTCGAGCAGGCCCCCGAGACCGCGTCCAGCAGCACCGGGGCGTCGACCGACGCCGATGCCGGCCTGCTGGTCTTCCCGGTCTGCTCCACCTCCGCTGAGGAGCTGCGCCGCACTGCCGAGCGCCTCGCCGACTGGGTGGAGAACAGCGCCGCCGACCTGTCGCTGCGCGACCTGGCCTACACGCTGGCCCGCCGCCGCGGACACCGCCCGGTGCGTACCGCCGTCATCGCGCATGACCGCGCCGAGCTTGTCGAGCGGCTGCGTGAGGTCGCCAAGGGCGACGACCCCTACCAGGCTGCCGTCGGCCACGACGACCGCGGCCCGGTCTGGATCTTCTCCGGCCAGGGTTCGCAGTGGGCGTCGATGGGCGTCGGCCTGCTGGCCACCGAGCCCGTGTTCGCCGCGAAGATCGCCGAGATCGAGCCGCTGATCGCCGCGGAGTCCGGATTCTCGGTCACCGAGGCCATCACCGCCCCCGAGACCGTCGAGGGCATCCACAAGGTGCAGCCGGCCATCTTCGCGATGCAGGTCGCGATGGCCGCCACGATGAAGGCCTACGGCGTGCAGCCGGGCGCCGTCATCGGCCACTCGCTGGGTGAGGTCGCTGCCGCCGTCGTCTCCGGCGCACTGTCGCTCGAGGACGGCGTCAAGGTCATCTGCCGTCGGTCGCTGCTGTGCCTGCGACTGGCCGGCGGTGGCGCGATGGCATCCGTCGAGATGCCCGCCCAGCAGGTCCGTGAGGAGCTGGAGAAGCAGGGCATCGAAGACGTCGTGGTCGCCGTCGTGGCGTCCCCGAACTCCACCGTGAT
This sequence comes from Mycobacterium sp. M26, assembly GCF_001494595.1. Lineage (GTDB taxonomy): Bacteria > Actinomycetota > Actinomycetes > Mycobacteriales > Mycobacteriaceae > Mycobacterium. The sequence goes on along the minus strand of NZ_LN929908.1, from coordinate 2,526,327 downwards.
CGGTGGCGCCACCCAGACCGTCCGCGACATCGTCGCGGCCTGGGAGGCCCGCGAGATCATGGCCCGCGAGGTCAACGTCGACGTCGCCTCGCACTCGCCGCAGGTCGAGCCGATCCTCGACGAGCTGTCGGAGATGCTGGCCGATATCACCCCGATGGCCCCGGAGATCCCGTACTACTCCGCCACCTCGTTCGACCCGCGCGAGCAGCCGTACTGCGACGCCGACTACTGGGTCGACAACCTGCGCCACACCGTGCGTTTCTCGGCCGCCGTGCAGACCGCGCTCGAGGACGGCTTCCGGGTGTTCGGCGAGCTGGCGCCGCACCCGCTGCTGACCCGTCCGATCGACCAGACCGCCGCCACGCTCGACATCTCGGTGGCCGCCGTCGCCGGTATGCGTCGCGGCCAGGAGGTGCCGCACGGGCTCGGTGAGTTCCTCGGCAACCTCTACGCCGCCGGCGCGCAGGTGGACTTCTCGGTGCTCTACCCGGCCGGTGACCTGGTCGATGCGCCGCTGCCCACCTGGACCCATCGCAACCTGGTCCTGGTCTCCGACGGTGCCGATCAGCAGGCCCGTGGTGCCCACCTGGTCGCCGCCCACCCGCTGCTCGGTTCGCATGTCCGGCTGCTGGAGGAGCCCGAGCGGCACGCCTGGGCTGCCGAGGTCGGCACCGGTGCGCACCCGTGGCTGGTGGACCATCAGGTCAATAACGTCCCGGCCCTGCCGGGTGCCGCGTACTGCGAGATGGCTCTGGCCGCTGCCCGTACGGCTCTGGGCGAGGCCTCCGAGGTCCGCGACGTGACCTTCGACGCGATGCTGCTGCTCAACGAGGAGACCCCGGTCAGCGCCGTGGCCTCGATGCAGACGCCGGGCGCGCTGGAGTTCCTCGTCGAGACCGACCACGACGGTGAGCGCGAGCTGCGCGCCAGTGCGGTCCTGCACGTCGCCGACGCCGATGAGCAGCCCGCCGCCCACGACATGGACGCACTGCTCGCCGGCCACGACAACCGTGCCGACGGCAACGAGGTGCGCACCTGGTTCGACGGCCGCGGCGTGCAGTTCGGCCCGGCGTTCAGCGGCCTGGTGGCCGTGAACTCCGGTGACGAGTCGGCTGACACGGTGCTGGCCGAGATCGGCCTGCCGTCCTCGATCCGCAACCAGCAGACCGCCTACGGCGTGCATCCCGCGCTGCTCGATGCCTGCTTCCAGTCGGTGGCCGCCCACCCGGGTGTGCAGTCCTCCGGTACCGGTGGTCTGCTGCTGCCGCTGGGTGTGCGCCGGCTGCGGGTGTTCGGCCCGACCCGCAACGCCCGTTACTGCCTGACCCGCCTGACCTCGCTGGACGGCTCGACCGTTGAGGCCGACATCGAGCTGCTCGACGACTACGGCACCGTGCTGTTCGGTGTCCAGGGTCTGCGCATGGGCAGCGGAATGTCCGAGGCCCATGAGGGCGACCGGGTGCTCAACGAGCGCCTGCTGGCCATCGAATGGCGCCAGCAGCAGCTTGCCGAGGTCACCCACGCCAACTCGGCGACGTGGCTGGTGGTCAGCACCTCTGATGCTGCTGACCTGCTGGCCTCGGCCCTGACCGACGCGCTCAAGCTCAACGATGCCGACGTCACCACCATGTCGTGGCCGCAGCACGCCGACCACGCCTACAACGCGGAGATGCTGGGCTCGTACTTCTCCGAGGGCGGTTTCGACAACGTCGTCGTGGTCACCCCGTCGCGCAACGGCTGCCCCGAGGAGCAGCTTCCGCACCGCGGCGGCGAGCAGGTGCGCCATCTGGTGCGCATCGCCCGTGAGCTGGCCGAGACCGCGGGGGAGGCGCCACGGCTGTACGTCGTGACCCGCAACGCCCAGACGGTGTTGGCGGACGAGCGGCCCAACCTCGAGCAGGCCGGCCTTCGTGGTCTGCTGCGCGTGATCGGCGCCGAACATCCGCAGCTGCGGCCGTCCCAGATCGACGTCGATGACGCGTCGGACGCCAAGCTGATCGCCTGCCAGCTGCTCACCGGCAGCGAGGAGGACGAGACCGCCTTCCGCAAGGGCCAGTGGTACACCGCGCATCTCTACCCGAGCCCGCTGCGGCCGGATGAGCGCTACACCACCGTGGTCGACCATGCCCGCGACGGCATGCGCCTGCAGATCCGCACCCCGGGTGACATCGAGACCCTGGAGCTGGCTGCGTTCGACCGCATCCCGCCCGGACCGGGCCAGATCGAGGTGGCCGTCACCGCGTCCAGCCTCAACTTCGCCGACGTCCTGCTGGCCTTCGGCCGGTACCCGAGCTTCGAGGGCTTGGCGCCCCAGCTGGGTCTGGACTTCGCCGGTGTGGTGACCGCGGTCGGTCCGCAGGTCACCACCCACCGGGTCGGTGACCATGTTGGTGGCATGTCGACCAACGGCTGCTGGGGCTCCTTCGTCACCTGCGACGCCGACGTGGCAGTGACCTTGCCCGCGGGTCTGCGTGACGATCAGGCGGCCGCGGTGACCACCGCGTCGGCCACGGCCTGGTACGGCCTGCACGACCTGGCCCACATCAAGGCCGGCGACAAGGTGCTGATCCACTCCGCCACCGGTGGCGTGGGCCAGGCCGCGATCGCCATCGCCCGGGCCGCCGGCGCCGAGATCTACGCAACGGCCGGCACCGAGGAGCGCCGCGACATCCTGCGGGCCATGGGCATCACCCATGTCTACGACTCGCGCACCCCGGCGTTCGGCGAGCAGATCCGTAAGGACACCGACGGCTACGGCGTCGACATCGTGCTCAACTCGCTGACCGGTGCCTCCCAGCGGGCCGGCGTGGAGCTGCTGGCCTTCGGTGGCCGCTTCGTCGAGATCGGCAAGAAGGACATCTACGGCGACACCCGGATGGGACTGTTCCCGTTCCGTCGCAACCTGTCCTTCTACGGCGTGGACCTGGCCCTGATGGCCAGCACCCACCCCGAGCAGATCCGCGACCTGCTGGACACCGTGTACCGGCTGACCGCCGAAGGCGTGCTGCCGCAGCCGGAGACCACGCACTACCCGCTGGCCGACGCGGCCACCGCCATCCGCGTGATGGGTGCCGCCGAGCACACCGGCAAGCTGCTGCTGTCGGTGCCCAAGGTCGGCCACAGCAGCGTCGTGGTGCCGCCCGAGCAGGCCCGGGTCTTCCGCCGGGACGGTTCCTACATCATCACCGGTGGTCTCGGCGGTCTGGGCTTGTTCCTGGGCGCCAAGATGGCTGCGGCCGGTTGCGGCCGGATCGTGCTGAACTCGCGGTCGCAGCCGAAGCCGGAAGCGCTGGAGGAGATCGCGCGGATGCGTGCCGCCGGTGCCCAGGTCGAGGTCGTGACCGGTGACATCGCGCAGTCGGAGACCGTCGACCGTCTGGTGGCGGCCGCCACCGCCACCGGCCTGCCGGTGCGCGGCGTGCTGCACGCCGCCGCGGTGGTCGAGGACGCGATCCTGACCAACATCACCGACGAACTGGTGGACCGGGACTGGGCTCCCAAGGTGTACGGCGCGTGGCATCTGCACCGCGCCACCACCGCGCAGCCGCTGGACTGGTTCTGCTCGTTCTCCTCGGCGGCGGCCCTGATGGGCTCGCCGGGCCAGGGCGCCTACGCGGCGGCCAACAGCTGGCTCGACGGATTCACCCAGTGGCGTCGTTCGCAGGGCCTGCCCGCCACCGCGATCGCGTGGGCGGCGTGGGACGAGATCGGTGCCGGTAAGCATCTGGCCGCCGGTGGCGAGACCGCGATGATCAGCCCGGAAGAGGGTGCACACGCCTTCGAGGCGCTGCTGCGTCACGACCGCGCCTACAGCGGCTACGCCCCGCTGATCGGCACCCCGTGGCTGACCGATCTGGCTGCGCGCAGCCCGTTCGCCGAGGCGTTCCAGTCCAGCTCGGACCGCCCCGCCGACACCAGCACGTTCCGCGCCGAGCTGCACACGCTGCCGCGCGACGAGTGGCCCACCCGGGTCCGTCGCCTGGTCTCCGAGCAACTCAGCTTGATCTTGCGTCGCTCGATCGACCCGGACCGCCCGATTTCCGAGTATGGTCTGGATTCGCTGGGCAACCTCGAACTGCGTACCCGGATCGAAACCGAGACGGGCATCCGAGTGCGGTCGATGGACATCACCACCGTCCGGGCGCTGGCCGAGGGCCTGTGCGAGACGTTGGCCGGTGTGATTTCGTCAGCTCCATCCCGCTGACAGGCGCGAATAGGGGAACAACAGAGTGGTTGCGCTTACTGCAATCCATGACTGGGTCGACGCGCCGGGGACGGTTACCTCGTGGAGTCCGTCTCCGGCGTGCCTGAAGAAGCTTCAGGATGCCCCGGTCAGTGATGTGCCTGCCAGTTACCAGCAGGAACAGCACATCCGGACATACCGGAAGCACTCCGAGAACGGGCTGGAGATGGCCCGGCTGCTCATTCCGGCCTGGAACATGCCGGGCCGGTGTGACATCCGGGCGATGACCTATGTCATCAACTCCTACCTGCGCCGCCACGACACGTACCACAGCTGGTTCGAGTTCGGCGAGGACGACAGCGTCGTCCGGCACACGGTGAGCAATCCGGCCGACATCCAGTTCGTCGCCACCAAACAGGGTGAGATGACGGCGGCGCAGTGGCGTGAGCACGTCCTGGAGACCCCGAGTCCGCTGCAGTGGGACTGCTTCCGGTTCGGCGTCATCCAGCGGGCCGACCACTTCACCTTCTACGTCAGCATCGACCACCTGCACGCCGACGCGATGTTCATGGTGGCGCTGTTCGTCGAGTTGCACATGAACTACGAGGCGCTGGCCGGCGGCGGTGCTCCGATCAAGCTGCCGGACGCCGGCAGCTACCACGATTACTGCGTGCGTCAGCACGAGTTCACCTCGACGCTCACGCTGGACTCGCCCGACGTCCGCAAGTGGATCGAGTTCCTGGAGAACGCCGGCGGCTCGTTGCCGACTTTCCCTCTGCCCCTTGGTGATTCGTCGGAACCGTGTACGGGTGATCTGCTCACCGTGCAGTTGATGGACGATCACGAGACCGATCGGTTCGAGTCGGCCTGCACATCGGCCGGGGTGCGTTTCATCGGCGGCGTGTTCGCCTGCGCGGCGATCGCGCACCGCGAGCTCACCGGGGATGACACCTACTACGTGATCACCCCGACCACCACCCGCAGCACGCCCGAGGAGTTCGTCACCACGGGCTGGTTCACCGGGCTGGTGCCGTTGTCGGTGCCGGTGGCCGCGCGGTCGTTCGCCGAGGTGGCCAAGGCCGCCCAGGAGTCCTTCGATTCCGGTATGCCGATCGCCAACGTGCCCATCGAGCGGGTGTTCGAGCTGGCGGAGTCGCTGCCGCAGATCCACACCCCGGGCCCCGGCGTCCCGATGCTGTCCTACCTCGACGTCGGGCTGCCGCCGCTGAACCCGATGATCATGGCGCAGTGGCACGGTCTCAACGGCCGGCTCTACACCGATCTCGGTGCCGCCAACCAGGTCGGCATGTGGGTGAACCGGCGCGCCAACGGCACCATCATCACCGTCGCATACCCGGACAACCCGATCGCCCGGGAGTCCATCGCGGAGTTCGTCGAGCAGATGAAGTGCACCTATCTGCGGGTGGCCGACGGTCGCGCCGAGTCGCTGTCGTCTCCGCGCATACCCAAAGCGACGGTCTGATCCCGGTGGCCGGGGTGTCAGACAATGTCGTGCCCTACACCGACCAGGCGTTGTTCCTGGCGCTGCGTGGAACCGGCGAAGAAGCCGCCATGCAGATCGTCTGGACCTATCAGCATCCCGTCGACCTCGACGGGTTGAGGAAGTTCCACCGCGACTTCGGCCAGGGTCTGGTGGCCCGGTATGTCGAACCGTCACCGGTTCCGTTCGGCAGGCACCGCTGGGTGGCGGCCAATGGTCCGCAGTGTCCGATCGATATGGACGACTCGATTCGGCCGCGCGCCGAGCTGCTCACCTGGGTGAACGAACACCTGCAACTGCCGATCGATCCGCAGCGCGGTCCGGGCTGGCGGATGGGGGTGCAGCGGTTCGACGACGGCTCGACCGCGGTCAGCCTGGTGGCCACGCACTGCGTCGCCGACGGTGGCGCGTTCATCGGCCGTGCCATCGACACCATCAACGGCAAGAATCGGGATCTGGGTTACCCGCCCGCCGGTTCGCGTACCCGGCGTCAGGCCGTCGCGGCTGACCTGCGTCAGACCGTCCGCGACCTGCCGGAGATCGGCCGCACCCTGAGGCGTGCGGCCAAGGTGGCGGTATCCCGCAGGCACGAACTGGTGCGGCCGAAGGCCGCGCAGCCGGCCGTCGCGGGTGGCAGTCATCAGGTGCAGGTTCCCAATGTCGCCGTCTACATCGACGCCAAGGACTGGGACACCCGCGCGGAAAGCCTCGGCGGCAATGCCTATTCGCTGCTGGCCGGGTTCTGCGCCAAGCTGGCCGAGCAGCAGGGCCGGGTCCGGGCCTCCGACGGTGTGGTCACCCTGATGATCCCGGTCAACGAACGGCAGGGCGACGACGACACCGGCGGCAACGTGGTGTCTATCGCCAACGTCAGCTTCGATCCCGCACCGGTGACGAAAGATCTGTCGGGTGCCCGGGCCGCCATCCGGACCGGCCTGAAGACTGCCCGGGAAACACCCGACGAGATGGTGGCGCTGCTTCCGCTGATCCCGTTCCTGCCCAAGCGCGCCTTCGCGAAAACGGTGGACATGACCTTCGGATTCTCCGAAGACCTGCCGGTCTCCTGTTCCAACCTGGGTGACCTGTCGGCGGATCTGCTGCGCATCGACGGCACTGCGGCGGAGTACATCAACCTTCGCGGCGTCGACCGGTACATCACCGAGGAGGCGCTGCAGAAGCGGCACGGAATCCTGACGCTGGTGTCGGGGCGCGTCGGCGACAAAGTGACCATCGCGGTGGTGGCTTACCAGCCTGGTCTGGAGAACACCACTGCCCGTCTGCGTGACGTGGTGGCCCAGACTCTCGCCGACTTCGAGCTGACCGGCGTGATCGAGTGAGGTTCACCCTTGACGACTGAAACACGGACCAGGCGAAAGCTTTTCGCGCGTCGCGCAGCGGGCGCTGAACAATCCGAGCACCGGCTGGAGTTCCTCGACCAGACCGCGTTCGAGCTGATGCGCGCCACCGGACGCAGTCAGCTGATGCAGTGCGTCTGGGTCTACGAGCATCCCGTGGACGTCGAGGGGCTCAAGAGATTCCACGACAACTTCAGTGCATCGCTGGCCGGCCGGTTGATCGAGCCGTCGCCGTTGCCGTTCGGCCGTCCGCGCTGGGTGGACCCGGTGGGCCCGCCGAGCCCGATCCGATTCGCCGAGCAGCCCAGGCCGCGCAGCGAATTGATGGACTGGGCCGACGAACTGGGCACGCTGCCGATGGATCCCGAGCATGGTCCGGCTTGGCACATGGTGGTGCAGCCGTTGACCGACGGTTCGACCGCGATCTCGATCTTGGGCTCGCATTGCATCGGTGACGGTGTCGGCGCGCTGCTGGCGATCTTCGAGGGCATCACCGGCAACGTCCGCGATATGGGGTATGCGAGGCCCAAGTCGCGTTCGACGGTCCAGGCTCTGGCAGCCGACCTGCGCCAGGCCGCCCGGGACCTCCCGGTCACCGCCCGCACCGCGGTCAAGGCGGCCAAGCTCGTTGCCGCCCAGCGCAAGGAACTCGCCCGTTCGCGCGCGCTGCAACCGTCCCCTGAGCCCGGCGTCGACCTTGATAGCACCGTGGTGGTGCCGTCGGTCGCCATTTTCGTCGACGCCAAGGAGTGGGACGCCCGCGCGGAAGCCCTTGGTGGGAACAGCTATTCGCTGGTGGCCGGGTTCGCGGCCAAGATGGCCGAGCACCTGGGCCGGCGTCGCAGCTCCGACGGTGCGGTCACCCTGGTGATCGCGATCAACCTGCGGGAGAGCCTGGATGACGACCGGGCACTGGCGATGGCCTTCGCCAACGCCACCGTCGACCCGACCCAGGTGACCACCGATCTGACCGAGGCCCGTGCCGTGGTGCGAACCGCCCGCGAGAGCGCCAAGTCGCAGCCCGACCCGACCCTGGAGCTGCTGCCGCTGATGCCGTGGCTGCCCAAGCCCGCGGTCAAGGGGGTGGCCGAGTTGCTGTTCGCCTACTCCGAGGACCTTCCGGTGTCCTGCTCGAACCTCGGCGACCTGCCTCCGCAGCTGGCCCAGCTCGACGGCACCGACGCGGAGTACGTCCTGATCCGCGCACTCGACCAGCACGTGTCGATGCGCGAGATCCAGCGCTCGCACGGCCAGCTGGTCGTGGTGTCGGGGCGGATCAACGGCAAGGTGGTGATCTCGGTGGAGGCCTACGAGATCGGCGCGGAGAACAGCAAGCCGCGGTTGCGGGCCATGGCGGCGCAGACGCTGGCCGAGTTCGAGCTCAACGGCAGCATCGAGTAGTTCAGAGGCTGACGATCCCGGCGATCAGGAGGATCGCGCCGACCAACCCGAGCACCAGCGACACCTGCCGTCGGGTCCTGGCCCGGATCCAGGCGTTGAACGACTGCACCCAGGCGGCGGTCCGCTGCGGGGCGATCAGATAGCTCACCAGCGGGATCGCCGAGATGGCGTTGGCCAGGAACAAGAAGACGAACAAGGCCAGCCCCTGGATCGCGGGCGGTTCGTTGGACGCGATGATCAGCGCCAGCAGCGCCATGTACTCCACGCCCGGCATGGCCAGGCCCAGCCCGGCGAAGCTGGAGAACCAGTGCGACTCACCGTGGATGATGTTCTTCGCGCGGATGGCCACCCGTCCGGTGGTGGTCGTCGCGGTCGCATCGGCCGAGCCGTCGTCCTCGGCGGGGTCCGGCGGGGCCAGCGGGTTACGGGCGAACCGGCCGAGCGGGACATTGCTGGCCAGAATCGCGGCGATCAGCAGCACGGCCACGCCGATGCCGATCTGGATCTTGGAGCCGTCGAAGTTGGTCGGCCCGAACAGGCCGCGGTGGAACACGAACAACACCAACAGACCGACGCTGGCGCTGAGCGTGAACCCGCTCAGCAGGAAGATCAGCAGCTGGCGGATCGGATGCCGCCTGGTCAGCATCAGGGCGATCAGGCCGATGCGGGTCGGTTCGAAATTGACCGCGATGGCGAGCACCAGCACGGTCGTCCACATGGCTGCTGACTTTACCTTGCCGGGGCCCGGCGACCGATTCGCCGACTACGCGGTGCGGTGTTTGCGGGCGGCGGCTTCCAGCAGGTCGGCGGCCGTCGTCACGCTGGTCGCGGCCGGGGTCATCCGGGCGGCCACCGCGCGGGCGCGCTCGGCGTATTCCGGTGTGAGAACGGTCCTGAGGTCCTTGAGCAGGGTGTCTTTGGTGGTCGCGGTGAACCGTCGTGAGGTGCCGACCTTCAGTCGCGACACCTGGTTTGCCCATACCGGCTGATCCGCACCGACCCACAGGATGATGGTGGGCACGCCGGAGCGCACGCTGGCCGATGTGGTTCCGGCGCCGCCATGGTGGACGATGGCCCGGCACAGCGGGAACACCGCGGAGTGGTTGACCGAGGCGACCACCTTCACCTGGTCGGTGTCGGGGATGCCCGCGACGTCCCAGACGCCCGTACAGATCAGGGCCCGTTCGCCGAGTTCCGCACAGACCTCGGTGATCATCGCGACCGCGTCGGCGGGGGAGTCGACGGGCATGCTGCCCCAGCCGAAGTAGATCGGCGGCGGCCCGGCACTGATCCACGAACTCACCGCATCGTCGACAGCGGTCGGCAGCGCCATCGTCAGCGACCCGATCAGCGGGCGCTTGCCCGCCCACTCCTCGGCCAGCCCGGGGAAGAACACCGGGTCGTAGGCCTGGATCTCGAGAGCCCCGCCTTCGACGACGCGGCGTACCCCGCGGGTGGTCGCCTTCGGTAGTCCCAGGACGCGACGCTGCTCGTCCTCGGCCTTCTTGTACAGCCGCCAGTGCCCCCACTCGACCACCGACCAGGCCGGCCCGAGCAGCGGTGCCGGCAACGGGATGGGCATGGTGTGGCTGTTGGGGCGGCACGGGAAGTAGTGCAGGGCCGCCAGCGGGAGGTGCCGGTATTCGGCGACGTTGGCGGCGACCTCCTGATAGGTGGTGCCGGTCAGGATCAGGTCGGCCCCCTCGGAGATGGTGGTGAGTGCCTCGTTCATCTGCGCCCAGCCGTCACTGATGTAGTCGCGGGCCTGCCGGAACACCGAGACCGGGTTGCCGACCTTCCACCAATTGGTGAAGACGTCGGCTTCGATCTGCTTCTGCGAGTCCACGCCGTAGGGCAGGGCCGGTCCCAGGCCGGCCGCTTCCACGAAGGCGACGAGGTTGGGCGGCACGGCCAGGCTCACCTCGTGGCCGCGGCGCACCAGTTCAAGGGCGAGCGCGGCGCAGGGTTCGATGTCCCCCCGCGTCCCGTGGACCGCCACGGCGAATTTCAATTGACCGTACTTTCGACGAATGAGCTGCGCAGCCAGGGCCGGCGGCCCCTGCGATTAGATCACAACAGCTCAGTGCGACGTCTTGGAGAACCACTTCATCTTGATCCGCCAGGAATGCGCAGAGGCCAGGGCGAAACCGGCGCCGCAGAGGCAGGCGAACAACCAGACCAGCTTGCCGCCTTCCAGCGACTGGAAGGGGGTGACGTAGGCCGTGATGATCCGGATCGAGCAGGCCACGACTCCGGCGGCCGAGGCCAGCAGATAGACGTTGGCGATGAATCGCGAGCGGGGGTCCTTCCGCAGGATCAGCAATGCCCGTGACCCGTACACCAGCAGATAGATGAGTGTTCCGCACAGCAGCAGCCAGTAGGCGCTGAGCCAGAAATCGGTGGGCACCTGGAAGAAATCGGGCCGATAGATCGCCGCCCCGTTGCCGAATGAGAAGGTGGCCAGCAGCAGCGGAATGCACAAGGTCGCCGGGCGCTCGACGTACTGCTTGAACGCCAACTGCAAGGCGTCGTCCTCCTGGAGCCGGCCCAGGGCGTTGTAGACGATCGCCGAGGCCGCCACGATGTAGCAGTCGTGGCCGAGATAGTCCTCGAGGTTCCACTTGCCGGTGAGGTTGTAGAGCTGACGGCCGATGGTCTCCGAAGCCAGCGGCGACATCAGCGCCACGGCAGCACCCTGCAAGGCGATGTTGAGCGTCGCCGCGACTTCCCAGCGGCAGTTCCACGTCACCCGCCTGATCCACAGGCTCCACGCGATACACGCGAGGGTGATGGCGATGAGAACACCAACAGCCATATCCGACTACCTTTACCCCCGAATAACCTCAGTAAATATTACAGGGGAGGCGCGTCCTGTCGAGGCCGCAATTCGGCGAGTTTGGGCGCTATGCGCAAAGTGGTGGGTGAATTAATTGTCGTCACCGTAAATGCGGGAGATTCGACGTAATTCCATACTTCTTCGCGGGTCATGAGGCCGAATCGAACCTGCAGGTCGGGGTAGCTCAGGCCGAAACGCCCTGCCACGAAACGCAGCTCTTCAGCGTTCGGATAGTCGTGCTCCTTGATCCGCCGGTAATACGTTGAGCTGGAAATACCCAGCGCGTCATAGATGTCCTTGGCGTCGACATCACCGTCGAGCAGGTACTCGAGGAGCGCCTTGAGCTGTCTGCCGTTTTCGTCGGTCCTGGGCACGGAATCACGATACCCGAACTCCCGGTAATGGGTACTGGCAACCTTGCGGGGCAGACAATTCAATTAATTGACACAGCCGTCACAGTTATGGGAATGGTCTCCCAATTTTGGGAATCGACCGCTACGGTGGGGGCATGGTTGCTCCTCCCGTGACCAACCCGTCGAGCAACGTGCGGGTAGTCGACGAAGAAATTGCAGGCCTTCCGCGACCGGAAGACATGGTTCTGATGGCAGCGCCATTGGGTCGTGAACTGACCGACGAACTCGACGGCGCGCTAGAGGTATCCGCTGTCGGCATCGAAGAGATCCTGTTGGCAGCGCTGGGCCGGGCCATCGCCCGGACCATCGGTGTCGGCGTGGTGACCGTCGGCGGCCTGACGACGGTCAGTCCTGTGCGGCTCGCCTGTGCGCTGGAGTCCGGTCTCGACGCCGACGGCCTGGTGGCCGATGTGCGCCGGGCGCTGGTCGCCGCGCCGCAGGGCACCCACGGCCCGGCCGACGTGATGTTCTCCTTCCTCGGTATGGCGCCGGACGCTGCTGTGGGTCCGCTGCACCTGGCCGACGGCCCGGCGCTCAGCGTCTTGGCCTACCGGTCCGGCGGGGTGCTGCAGATGGACTGGTGGTACGACGGCCGACGGCTGGACGCCTGCACGGTCGAGGAGCTCGCCGGGCAGTTCCGGCTCGGGCTGATCGGGCTGACCTCCGAGGTCACCCCGGCCGCGTGAGTCAGCGCCGCCGAGGCGACGCTAGAATTCCTGCAACGGCACCGATCCGGCCATCACCGGGGAGCCTTCGGAAGAACCGCCCGCGCACTGGGCTCAGTAGAACCGAACGGGCAGGCCCGTCACAGCCTGTAATGAGCGACCCACACACTCGTGGGTAAGCGGGGTGGTACCGCGGCGCTCGCGCACCAGCGCGTCGTCGTCCCCGTGCCTGACGATCCGGCACAGGAGACGAGCGCACATCGTGACCGAGAACGGCTACCCGAAGGTCGGCGGTTCGCCCCATTTCCCGTCCCTCGAACGCGAGGTCCTGGACTACTGGGCTGCTGATGACACCTTCCGCGCCAGCATCGCCAACCGCGACGATGCGCAGGAGTACGTCTTCTACGACGGCCCGCCGTTCGCCAATGGCCTGCCGCACTACGGCCATCTGCTGACCGGCTACGTCAAGGACATCGTGCCCCGGTACCGCACCATGCGCGGGTACAAGGTGGAACGCCGGTTCGGCTGGGACACCCACGGCCTGCCCGCCGAACTCGAGGTGCAGCGTCAGCTCGGCATCACCGACAAGGCGCAGATCGAGGAGATGGGCATCGAGAAGTTCAACGATGCCTGCCGCGCCTCGGTGCTCAAGTACACCAACGAGTGGCGCGACTACGTGACCCGCCAGGCGCGCTGGGTGGACTTCGACAACGACTACAAGACGCTGGACCTGTCCTTCATGGAGTCGGTCATCTGGGCGTTCAAGCAGCTGTGGGACAAGGGCCTGGCCTACGAGGGGGTGCGTGTCCTGCCGTACTGCTGGAATGACGAGACCCCGTTGTCCAGCCACGAACTGCGGATGGACGACGACGTCTACCAGAGCCGGCAGGACCCGGCGATCACCGTGGGATTCCAGGTCACCGCGCCCGGATCCGATCTTGACGGCGCCTACCTGGTGGTCTGGACCACCACGCCGTGGACCCTGCCATCGAACCAGGCGGTCGCGGTCAACCCCGATGTCATGTATGCCGTTGTGCGCGTGGAGGACCGGCGCCTGGTTCTGGCGCAGGCCCGGCTGGCGGCGTATGCCCGCGAACTCGGCGAGGAGCCCGAGGTCCTTGCGGCCCTGCCCGGCGAACAGTTGCTGGGGCTGCGCTATCTGCCGCCCTTCCCGTACTTCGCCGATTCCGCGAACGCCTTCCAGGTGCTGCGCGGCGACTTCGTCACCACCGAGGACGGCACCGGCATCGTCCACATGGCACCCGCCTACGGCGAGGACGACAAAGCCACCACCGACACCGTCGGGATCGTGCCCGTCACGCCGGTCGACTCCAAGGGGCGCTTCGACGCGACCGTGCCCGACTATCAGGGCCAGCACGTGTTCGACGCCAACCCGCAGATCATCCGGGACCTCAAGAACGGTACGGCTGCCGCAGCCGTCAACACCCCGGTCCTGATCCGGCACGAGACGTATGAGCACTCCTATCCGCACTGCTGGCGGTGCCGCAACCCGCTGATCTACCGGGCGGTGTCGTCGTGGTTCGTCAAGGTCACCGAGTTCCGCGACCGGATGGTCGAGCTCAACCAGCAGATCACCTGGTATCCCGAACACGTCAAAGACGGCCAGTTCGGCAAGTGGCTCTCCGGCGCCCGGGACTGGTCGATCTCCCGAAACCGGTACTGGGGCACGCCGATCCCGGTGTGGGTGTCCGACGATCCGGCCTACCCGAGGATCGACGTCTACGGCAGTCTCGACGAGTTGGAACGCGATTTCGGGGTGCGCCCGGACAACCTGCACCGGCCCTACATCGACGAGCTGACCCGGCCCAACCCCGACGACCCGACAGGTCGCGCGACGATGCGGCGCATCGAGGACGTCTTCGACGTGTGGTTCGACTCCGGGTCCATGCCGTACGCCCAGGTGCACTACCCATTCGAGAACGAGGACTGGTTCGCGAGTCATTTCCCCGGCGACTTCATCGTCGAGTACATCGGCCAGACCCGCGGCTGGTTCTACACGCTGCACGTTTTGGCCACCGCGCTGTTCGACCGGCCGGCGTTCAAAACCTGTGTGTCCCATGGCATCGTGCTCGGCAACGACGGCCAGAAGATGAGCAAGTCGCTGCGCAACTATCCCGACGTCAACGAGGTCTTCGACCGCGACGGCTCCGATGCCATGCGCTGGTTCCTGATGGCTTCGCCGATCCTGCGCGGCGGCAACCTCATCGTCACCGAGCAGGGCATCCGCGAAGGTGTACGTCAGGTCCTGCTGCCGCTGTGGAACGCCTACAGCTTCCTGTCGCTCTACGCCCCGAAAGTCGGTACCTGGCGCACGAATTCGACCCACGTCCTGGACCGCTACATCCTGGCCAAGCTCGCCGAGCTCCGCGATGACCTGACCGCCGCGATGGACGTCTGCGACATCTCCGGTGCCTGCGAACAGCTGCGGCAGTTCACCGAAGCGCTGACCAACTGGTATGTCCGGCGGTCCCGGTCGCGGTTCTGGGAGGAGGACGCCGACGCCATCGACACCCTGCACACCGTGCTGGAAGTGACCACCCGGCTGGCTGCGCCGCTGCTGCCGATGGCCACCGAGGTGATCTGGCGGGGCATCACCGGCGAGCGTTCGGTGCACCTGGCGGACTGGCCGCAAGCCGGGATAGTGCCCGCCGACCCCGAGTTGGTGGCCGCGATGGACCAGGTCCGCGAGGTGTGCTCGACCGGCTCCTCGCTGCGCAAGGCCAAGAAGCTGCGGGTCCGGCTGCCGCTGCCGAAACTGACTGTCGCCGTGGAGGATCCGGCGCGTTTGGAGCCTTTTGCGGATCTGATCGCCGACGAGCTCAACGTCAAGGCTGTCGAGCTCACCGACGACATCGCGACCTACGGCCGCTTCGAGCTGACCGTCAATGCCCGGGCTGCCGGTCCGCGGCTGGGCAAGGCCGTACAGGACGCCATCAAGGCGGTCAAGGCCGGCCAGGGTGTGCTCAACCCGGACGGCACACTGAGTGCCGGGGATGTGGTGCTCACCGCCGAGGAGTACAGCTCCCGGCTGGTCGCCGCCGACCCGGAGTGGACGGCGGCGCTGCCGGACGGCGCCGGACTGGTGGTGCTAGACGGCACCGTCACTCCGGAGTTGGAGGCCGAGGGCTGGGCCAAGGACCGCATCCGCGAACTGCAGGACCTGCGCAAGTCCACCGGCCTGGAGGTCAGCGACCGGATCAGTGTGGTGATCTCAGTGCCCCCCGCCCACGAAGACTGGGCCCGCACGCACAGCGACCTGATCGCCGGCGAGATCCTGGCCACCAGCTTCGAGTTCGGCGATCCCGTCGACGGCACCGAGATCGGCGACGGCGTACGGGTGGCGATCGCCAAGGCCTGACGGGCCCGGGCAATACCATCGACCCGTGGAGCGGTGGGTCCTGCATTTCGACATGGATGCCTTTTTCGCATCCGTGGAGCAGCTGACCCGACCCACCTTGCGCGGCCGTCCCGTGCTGGTCGGCGGCCTGGGCGGTCGCGGCGTGGTGGCCGGTGCCAGCTATGAGGCGCGGGTGTTCGGCGCCCGCTCGGCCATGCCGATGCACCAGGCCCGCCGGATGGTCGGCGTCTCCGCAGTAGTGCTGCCGCCACGCGGCGTGGTCTACGGGGTGGCCAGCCGCCGCGTCCTGGACACCGTGCGGGCGATGGTGCCGGTGCTCGAACAGCTGTCTTTCGACGAGGCGTTCGGCGAGCCCGCCGAGCTGGTCGGCGCAACGGCACAGGACGTCGAGCAGTTCTGCGTCCACCTGCGGCGGCGGGTGCGGGAGGAGACCGGGCTGGTGGCCTCGGTCGGTGCCGGATCCGGCAAGCAGATCGCCAAGATCGCCTCCGAGTTGGCCAAGCCGGACGGGCTGCGGGTGATCCGCCGCGACGAGGAACGCCCGCTGCTCGACGGTCTGCCGGTGCGGCGACTGTGGGGGATCGGGCCCGTCGCCGAGGAGAAGCTGCACCGCCTGGGCATCGAGACCGTCGGCCAACTCGCGGCGCTCAGCGACGCCGAGGCGGCCAGCATCCTGGGTGCCACCATCGGGCCAGCGTTGCACCGGCTTGCCCGCGGTATCGATGACCGTCCGGTCATGGAGCGGGCTGAGGCCAAGCAGATCAGCGCCGAGTCCACCTTCGCCGTCGACCTCACCACCATCGAGCAACTCCGTGAGGCCGCAGGCCCGATCGCCGAGCACGCCCACAAACGGCTCGAACGTGACGGTCGCGGCGCCCGCACCGTCACGGTCAAGCTCAAGAAGACCGACATGAGCACACTGACCCGCTCGGCGACCCTGCCGTATGCCACCGCCGATATGGGCACGCTGACCGCCACCGCGCGCCGGCTGCTGCTCGACCCGCGCGAGGTCGGCCCCATTCGCCTTCTCGGCGTTGGCTTTTCGGGCTTGTCCGACGTCCGTCAGGAATCGCTGTTCCCGGATCTCGACCAGCAGGAGGCCGAGTTCTCCGACACTCACATCCCGGTGCCCCAACCCGAGGCCGACGCCGGCGGCTGGCGCATCGGTGACGACGTGGGCCACCCGGAGTTCGGCCACGGCTGGGTACAGGGCGCCGGCCACGGTGTGGTCAGCGTGCGCTTCGAGACCCGCAGCAGCGGGCCCGGCCTGATGCGCACCTTCGCCGTCGAGGAAGCCGAGCTGACCCGGGCCAACCCGGTGGACAGCCTGGACTGGCCAGACTCGGTCATCCCCGAGTCGCTTCGCTCCTGCCCGCCGGACGTCGAGGAACTGAACCGGTCAGCCCCAGCGGGTGACGACGTCAGCCACGGGTAGCCCCAGACCGAGCGCCACCATCAGCAGCACCCGGGCCTGGCTGGCCCGCAGCCGCGGCACCAGCACCGCACCCGAGCTCACCAGGTCGTGGCCGGGTCCATAGGCCGCGTAGGTGCGCCCGGCCGGAACCCGCGTGGTCACCACCACGCTCACCCCGGCGGTGCACGCACGTCCCACCGCATCCACCACCGGGATCCCGGCATTACCCGCCCCCATGGCCTCCAGCACCAGTCCGCGGGCACCCGCGGCAACGAACGCGTCGACGGCCACCCCGTCGGCGCCCGGGTAGGCCGAGACGATGTCCACCCGCGGCACCCCGGTGACTTCGCCCAGGAAGGGGCGTTCGGCCGAACCGCTGATCGCCACCGTCCCGTCGTGCACCGTGCCGATGAGCGTGCCGCCGAACAGACCGGGACCGCCGACCTTGGTGGTGCCCAGCGGCGCGTACACCGATCCGGCGAAGCAGAGCAGCACGCCGAAGGCGCGGGCCTGCGGGCTCCCCGCCACCGCCAGTGCGTCGCGCAGATTGCCCGGTCCGTCGGAATTGGGGGAGTCCGCCGAGTACGCCGCCCCGGTCAACACCACCGGCACCGAACCGCCGTAGGTCAGTGCCAGCCACAGCGCCGTCTCCTCCATCGAGTCGGTGCCGTGGGTGACGACGATGCCGTCGGCGCCACCCTGCGCTGCCGCCGTCACCGCCGCCGAAATGCGCAGCCAGTCGGCCGGCGTCAGGCGCGAGGAATCGATGTTGAGCACGTCGATGGTCTCGGCATCCAGACCGGCCGCCAGCTCGGCGCCGCCGTGTACCGGACGCAGGACGCCGTCGGCGTCGGCGCTGGTCGCGATCGTCCCGCCGGTGGTCACGACGACGAGTCGGGGCATGCCGACATCATGTCAGCATCGGCCGGGGGGTGGCCCGGTGAGCAGGCTAGGGAATGATGGGGGCGTGAGTGACGAAACCACGGAAGGCACCGAACCGGTGACCGAGGCGGGCGAGGAGCAGACCGGCCAGCCGCCGGCGCGGCGCCGGTTGAAGTTGCTGCTGTCGGTGGCGGGCGTGGTGCTGGCCCTCGACGTGGTCACCAAAGTCCTCGCGGTCAAGCTGCTCACGCCTGGTCAGCCGGTGTCGATCATCGGCGACACCGTGACCTGGACGCTGGTGCGCAACTCCGGTGCGGCGTTCTCGATGGCCACCGGCTACACCTGGGTGCTGACGCTGGTCGCCACCGGCGTCGTGGTCGGCATCTTCTGGATGGGCCGGCGTCTGGTGTCGCCCTGGTGGGCCGTCGGGCTGGGCATGATCCTGGGCGGCGCGCTGGGCAACCTGGTGGACCGCTTCTTCCGATCCCCGGGTCCGCTGCGCGGCCACGTCGTCGACTTTCTGTCGATCGGTTGGTGGCCGGTGTTCAATGTCGCCGACCCCGCGGTCGTCGGCGGGGCCATTCTGCTGGTCGTGCTGTCACTGTTCGGCTTCGACTTCGACACCATAGGCAGGCGCAAGGGCCCGACCGCCGACGACGAACCTGCGACCTGATGGCTGAACGGTCGATGCCGGTTCCCGAGGGCCTGGCCGGCATGCGGGTTGACGCGGGTCTGGCCAGGCTGCTGGGGCTGTCCCGGACCGCGGCCGCAGCCATCGCCGAGGACGGCGGGGTGGAGATCGACGGTGTGGCAGTCGGCAAGTCCGACCGGCTGGACGCCGGGGCGTGGCTGCGCGTGACGCTGCCCGAAGCGCCTGCGCCGCCGGAGAACACGCCCGTCGAGATCGAGGGCATGACCATCCTCTACTCCGATGACGACATCGTCGCTGTCGACAAACCACCCGGGGTCGCCGCCCACGCCACCGTCGGCTGGCACGGCCCCACGGTGCTCGGCGGCCTGGCCGCTGCGGGCTTCCGGATCAGCACCTCCGGGATCCACGAGCGGCAGGGGATCGTGCACCGCCTCGACGTCGGCACCTCCGGGGTCATGGTGGTCGCGTTGTCCGAGCGCGCCTACACCCTGCTCAAGCGGGCCTTCAAACAAAGGACCGTCGACAAGCGCTATCACGCTGTGGTGCAAGGGCATCCGGACCCGTCCAGCGGCACCATCGACGCGCCGATCGGCCGGCATCGCGGGCACGACTGGAAGTTCGCGGTCACCGAGACCGGCAGGCACAGCATCACCCACTACGACACCGTCGAAATGTTCCGGGCGGCAAGCCTTCTCGACATCCACCTGGAGACCGGTCGCACCCATCAGATCCGGGTGCACTTCGCCGCGCTGCACCACCCGTGCGCCGGTGATCTGACCTACGGGGCCGATCCGGTGCTGGCCAAGCGGCTCGGCCTGGAACGGCAGTGGCTGCACGCCCGGTCGCTGGCCTTCGCCCATCCCGCCGACGGCCGGCGGATCGAGATCACCAGCCCGTATCCGGCGGATCTGCAGCACGCACTGGACGTGTTGCGCGCCGACTCGTGACGTCGCCGGGGCAGGAAACCGGAAAGTCGCAGGCTAGTGGCCTGCTGTTCGGGATCGGCGCCTACGCGTCGTGGGGTTTGTTCCCGGCGTTCTTCCCGCTGCTGAAACCCGCTGGGGCACTTGAGGTCCTGGCGCACCGCATCGTGTGGACCCTGGTGTTGATGGCCGCCGTGCTGGTGGTGATGCGGCGGCTGGCGGATATCCGCACGATCTCAAGGCGGACCTGGCTGCTGCTGATCTGCGCCTCGGCGCTGGTATCGGGGAACTGGGTCATCTACGTCTACGCCGTCAACAACGGCCACGTCGTCGACGCCGCCCTCGGCTACTTCATCAATCCTCTGGTCAGTGTCCTGCTCGGCGTGGTGCTGTTCCGGGAGCGGCTGACCCGGGCCCAGGCCGCGGCTGTGCTGATCGCGCTGGCAGCCGTCATCCTGCTCGGCGTCGAGGTGGGCGGGCCGCCCTGGGTCGCACTCGGGCTGGCCTTCACCTTCGGGCTCTACGGCGCGGTCAAGAAGGTGGTGCCCGTCGACCCGCGGGTCAGCGTCGGGCTGGAGGCCGGGATCGCCGCGCCCTTCGCGATCGCCTACATCGCGGCGATCCAGCTGACCGGGCACGGCCAGTTCGCCAACCACGGCGCGGGCCACGTCGTGCTGACCATGCTGTCCGGGCCGCTCACGGCGATCCCGCTGTTGTTTTTCGCCGCCGCCGCCCAGCGGCTGCCGCTGGTGACGCTGGGTCTGCTGATGTATCTGACCCCGGCGATGCAGATGACCTGGGGTGTGGTCGTCGGCCATGAGCCCATGCCACCGGCCCGCTGGGTGGGCTTCGCGCTGATCTGGGTGGCACTGGCCGTGTTCAGCGGTGACGCGCTGCGCCGCTCCGGTAGCTTCACGGGACAGTCCCAGCGCCGAGCCCGAGGAACCGATGACCGACACCAGTCGCCGTAACCGGCGGATCCTGATCGCCATCACCGCGGCGCTGGCCGCCGCGGCGATCGTGCTTCCGGTGCTGGGTGTGCTGCTGGCACCGGCGATGACGAAGAACCAGGCGAACACCCCGATCACGACGACCACCACGACCAAACCGCCGCTGACCATCAAGCCGGTGGCCCTGCGGCCGGTCAACGGCGCGTTCGTCATCAAGCCCGAGGACTGCGTGCCGCCGCCACCGACACCGCCGGACCAGCCGCTGCGCACCTGCGACATCACCAAGACCGCGGTCTACGACCTGGCCCCGGAAGATCTGCGGATCCAGCTCACCGACGTCGACGCGTTCCTCAACCCGCTGACTGGTAAGCAACTGGTGCAGATCACCATGACGAACGAGTCGACGGCGGATTTCGCCCGCTACACCGCTGCACACATCAACCAGCAGGTGGCGTTCGTGCGGTCCGGGATCGTCGTGTGGGCCCCGAAGATCACCGAACCGATCGACGGCCAGGTGCTGCAGTTGTCCGGTGAGGTGACCGCCGAACAGGCCCAGGAGATCGCCCGGATGCTGCGTGACGAGGCCTGACCCGCGCGTGGGTGAACTCACCGCGGGACACGAGCCGCGACACGCCGAAACGTGTCGGTCCGCGCCCCTAGACTGACGGGCCTATGGGCAACAACGACTCCTTCGTGCACCTGCACAATCACACCGAGTACTCGATGCTCGACGGTGCCGCGAAGATCACGCCCATGCTGGCGGAGGCGCAGCGCCTGGAGATGCCCGCCATCGGCATGACCGACCACGGAAACATGTTCGGGGCCAGCGAGTTCTACAACGCCGCCACCAAGGTCGGCATCAAGCCGATCATCGGTGTCGAGGCCTACATCGCGCCCGGGTCCCGCTTTGACACCCGCCGGATCCTGTGGGGTGATCCCGGCCAGAAGAGCGACGACGTCTCCGGCAGCGGGTCCTACACCCACATGACGATGATGGCCGAGAACGCCACCGGCCTGCGCAACCTGTTCAAGCTGTCCTCACTGGCCTCCTTCGAGGGCCAGCTGGGCAAGTGGTCCCGGATGGACGCCGAGATCATCGCCGAGCATGCCGAGGGCATCATCGCCACCACCGGCTGCCCGTCCGGCGAGGTGCAGACCCGGCTGCGGCTGGGCCACGACCGCGAAGCCCTGGAGGCCGCGGCCAAGTGGCGGGAAATCTTCGGGCCGGAGAACTTCTTCCTCGAGCTGATGGACCACGGCCTGTCCATCGAGCGCCGCGTGCGTGAGGGCCTGCTGGAGGTCGGCCGCAAGCTGGACATCCGGCCGCTGGCCACCAACGACTGCCACTACGTCACCCGCGACGCCTCGCAGAACCACGAGGCGCTGCTGTGCATCCAGACCGGCAAGACGCTCTCGGACCCCAACCGGTTCAAGTTCGATGGTGACGGCTACTACCTGAAGTCGGCCGCTGAGATGCGGGCGCTCTGGGACGGCGAGATCCCCGGGGCGTGCGACTCGACGCTGCTGATCGCCGAGCGGGTGCAGTCCTACGCCGACGTCTGGGCGCCGGTGGACCGGATGCCGATCTTCCCGGTACCCGACGGCCATGACCAGGGTTCCTGGTTGCGTCACGAGGTCGAAGCCGGTTTGCGTCGCCGGTTCCCCGGCGGGGTGCCCCAGGAGTACACCGACCGGGCCAGCTACGAGATCGACGTCATCTGCGGCAAGGGCTTCCCGTCCTACTTCCTGATCGTGGCCGACCTGATCAACTACGCGAAATCCATCGACATCCGGGTGGGGCCGGGCCGTGGCTCGGCGGCCGGCTCGCTGGTCGCCTACGCGCTGGGCATCACCAACATCGACCCCATCCCGCACGGTCTGCTGTTCGAGCGCTTCCTCAACCCCGAACGCCCGTCGGCCCCCGATATCGATATCGACTTCGACGACCGTCGCCGCGGCGAGATGGTGCGCTATGCCGCCGAGAAGTGGGGAAGTGACCGGGTCGCCCAGGTCATCACCTTCGGCACCATCAAAACCAAAGCCGCGCTGAAGGATTCGGCCCGGGTGCACTACGGGCAGCCCGGTTTCGCCATCGCCGACCGCATCACCAAGGCGCTGCCCCCGCCGATCATGGCCAAAGACATCCCGCTGTCCGGGATCACCGACCCCAACCATGAGCGCTACAAGGAGGCCGCCGAGGTCCGCGGCCTGATCGACACCGACCCTGACGTCCGCACCATCTACGAGACGGCGCGCGGGCTGGAGGGTCTGGTCCGCAACGCCGGCGTGCACGCCTGCGCGGTCATCATGAGCTCCGAGCCGCTCATCGAGGCGATCCCGCTGTGGCGGCGACCGCAGGACGGTGCGGTCATCACCGGCTGGGACTACCCGTCGTGCGAGGCCATCGGCCTGCTGAAGATGGACTTCCTCGGCCTGCGGAACCTGACGATCATCGGCGACTGCATCGAGAACATCAAAGCCAACCGCGGTATCGATCTGGATCTCGACGCCCTGCCGCTGGATGATCCGAAGGCCTACGAACTGCTCGGCCGCGGCGACACCTTGGGGGTGTTCCAGCTCGACGGTGGCCCGATGCGAGACCTGCTGCGGCGCATGCAGCCCACCGAGTTCAACGACATCGTCGCGGTGCTGGCGCTGTACCGGCCCGGCCCGATGGGCATGAACGCGCACAACGACTACGCCGACCGCAAGAACGGCCGCCAGCCCATCAAGCCCATTCACCCGGAGCTCGAAGAGCCGCTCAAAGAGATCCTGTCCGAGACCTACGGCCTGATCGTCTACCAAGAGCAGATCATGTTCATCGCCCAGAAGGTCGCCTCCTACTCGATGGGTAAGGCCGACGCGCTACGAAAAGCCATGGGCAAGAAGAAACTCGAGGTCCTCGAAGCCGAGTACCAGGGCTTCAAGGAGGGCATGACCGCCAACGGCTTCTCCGAGAAGGCCGTGAAGGCGCTGTGGGACACCATCCTTCCGTTCGCCGGCTACGCATTCAACAAATCGCATGCCGCCGGCTACGGCCTGGTGTCGTACTGGACGGCGTACCTGAAGGCCAACTATCCCGCCGAGTACATGGCCGGTCTGCTGACCTCGGTCGGTGACGACAAGGACAAGGCCGCGGTCTACCTCGCCGACTGCCGGCGCCTGGGCATCACGGTGCTGCCGCCCGACGTCAACGAGTCGGTGCAGAACTTCGCCTCGGTGGGTAACGACATCCGGTTCGGTCTGGGCGCGGTCCGCAACGTGGGCGCCAATGTCGTCAGCTCGCTGGTCGCCACCCGCGCCGAGAAGGGCAAGTACACCGACTTCTCCGACTACCTGAACAAAATCGACATCGCCGCCTGCAACAAGAAGGTCACCGAATCTCTCATCAAGGCAGGCGCATTCGATTCGCTGAGCCATCCGCGTAAGGGTCTGTTCCTGGTGCACACCGACGCGGTCGACTCGGTGCTGGGCACCAAGAAGGCCGAGGCGATAGGTCAGTTCGACCTGTTCGGCGGCGGGGACGACGGCAGCGATACCGGTGAGTCGGCGTTCACCATCCGGGTGCCCGACGAGGAGTGGGACGACAAGCACAAGCTGGCCCTCGAGCGCGAGATGCTGGGTCTGTACGTGTCCGGCCATCCGCTCAACGGGGTGGCCCACCTGCTGGCCACCCAGGTCGACACGCAGATCCCGGCCATCCTCGACGGTGACATCGCCAACGACACTCAGGTGCGGGTCGGTGGCATTCTCGCCGGGGTGAACCGCCGGGTGAACAAGAACGGAATGCCCTGGGCCTCAGCCCAGTTGGAGGACCTCAGCGGCGGTATCGAGGTGATGTTCTTCCCGCAGACGTACTCGATGTTCGGTGCGGAGATCGCCGACGACGCGGTGGTGCTCGTCGGGGGTAAGGTCCGCATGCAGGATGACCGGATCTCACTGATCGCCAACGAGCTTGTGGTGCCGGACTTCTCGAACGCCCAGGTGGACCGGCCGCTGGCGGTCAGCCTGCCTACCCGGCAGTGCACCATCGACAAGGTGACCGCGCTCAAGCAGGTGCTCGCCCGCCACCCGGGTACGTCGCAGGTGCATCTGCGGCTGATCAGCGGCGACCGGATCACCACCCTGGAACTCGACCAGTCGCTGCGGGTCACTCCCTCTTCGGCGCTGATGGGTGACCTCAAGGCACTGCTCGGGCCCGGCTGCCTGGGCGGCTAGCCCAGCTCCACCCGCACGATGGCGCTGTCGGGCCACAGTGAGCGGTGCCGCGCCCGCCGAGTGGGGGATGGCCTGCACGTGCCCGTCGATCGACGACTGCTCGTGCGGGATTCACCGGCCGATCAGCTCAGCACATTGACTGCGCGCGCGAACACCAGCGCCAGCAGTGAGACCGCCACCATCGCCTGTACAGCCATCATCGCCTTGGCCCACCGCGCCATCGGCATGGTGTCGGTGGGGGAGAACGCCATCACATTGGTCAGGCTCACGTAGAGGTAGTCCATGAACCGCGGTGCCCAATCCTTCGGTGCCACATCCGGACTGGCCATTTGCGGGAACAGGAAATCGGGCCAGCGGCGGACGCCGTCGACCCGGGCCAGCGGCCCGCCGCGGTCGAGCTCCCAGTACCAGATGCCGAACACCAGCACGTTGGTGACGAAAATGGCTGCGCCACTTCCCAACAGCACGGCGGCGTTGTTGCTGACCTTGCCGGTGACAATGTGCCAGTCGAGCAGGATCGCCGATGCGGTGTTGTCGAAGGTGATGGCGCCCAACAGAACCAGCGTCGTGGTCCGGCCGAGCGTCGTACGACGGGTCAGCCGCAGTGGGTTGAGGCCGAGCAGCACCAACACCAACAGGATCTCCAGGGCGATCAGCGGCCAGCGCGGCACCAGGGTGTAGCGGATCGGAATGGCGACCTGCAGCGCCATCGTCGCCACCAGGGCGACCAGGACAGGTACCGAGCTCTCCGGTGCCGGACGTAGCCACCCATGTCCGGACGAAACGCTGTTCATCGGTCCAGTCTGTCGGTCACGATGGACAGATGGACGCTGACACCTCCGGCGAGTCTCGCCACATCAGTGCGTGGATCAACCGGTCGGCCGCTGATGTTTACCGGTTCGCCTCGGATCCTTCGCATCTGCCGCAGTGGGCGGCCGGGCTGGCCCAGGGCGAGCTGACCAAGGTCGGGGACACCTGGGTGGCCCAGTCGCCGATGGGAGAGGTCACCGTGGAGTTCACCCCGGCCAACGATCTCGGGGTTCTCGACCACGTGGTGACGCTGCCGTCCGGTGAGCCGGTCTTCAATCCGCTGCGGGTCGTTCCGGCCGGTGCCGACTGGTGCGAGGTGGTGTTCACGCTGCGGCGCAGGCCTGGGATGTCCGATGACGACTTCATCAAGGACGCGGCGGCGGTAACGGCCGACCTCGCGTCGCTGAAGCGGATTCTGGAGCGTTAGGCCCGCGGGTGCCTGCGGACGCCGAACGCCACCCAGATCAGGGTGGCGACGGTGGCGGCGGTCAGAACCGCCGGTGCGGCGCTGGTGGTGACGGCGCCGACCACGACCAGAGTGAGCAGCCCGGCGCCGAGGGCCACCAGCTTGTACAGCGGCCATGGCACACCGGCGATGGAGACGTGCGAATCGGATGACGTGAGGGCCGAACGCACCTGTTCAACACTCGTCATGCCAGCGAGGGTACCCCGTATCTTCAGTTTCGGGTAGCCGAAACCTGATCCCGGCGCATGTCCGCCATGACCTTGCTCAGGATCGCGGTGCGCAGCCGCCGCGGCAGAGTGGCCAGCGACGCGGTGAGGAACTTCGCGCGTGCACCGGGCACCACCGTGGTGCGGCGGCCCAGCGCCTTGAGCGCCGCCGTCGCCACCACCTCCGGTGTGGCCGCCGACGTCATCGTCAGCCCGGCCCGGTCGGCGAAACCGGTGTGCACCGGCCCGGGCGCGACGGACAGGACGTCGACCCCGACGGGTTTGAGCTCGCGACGCAGTGCCTCGGCGAAGCTCTGCACATAGGCCTTGGTGGCGGCGTAATTGGCCTGACCTGCCACCCCCTGCCAGCCCAGGATCGAGCCGAACAGCACGATTCCACCGGCACCCCGGTTGACCATCCGTCCGGACAGGACGTGGGTCAGCTCGGTCACGGCGGTCACATTGACGGCGATCATCGCCAGCTCGTCGGCGAGGACGGATTGGACGAACGGACCGGCACTGCCGAATCCGGCGGCCAGCACCGCCAAGCCGATGTCCAGCCCGGCGGTGTGGGTCGCCAGCGCCGCCACACCCGCCGGGTCGGATAGGTCGACGGCCACCACCCGGGTCTGGACCGCGTGGGCCTCCTCGATCTGCCGGGCCAGTGCCCGCAGCTCGGGTTCACGGCGCGCGGCCAGCACTACATGGAGTCGGCTCGCTGCGAGGCGCTCGGCCATCGCCCGGCCGATACCGTCGCTGGCGCCGGTGATCAGCGCCCACGGCCCGTAGCGATCCAGCCCGGTCATGCCTGCACCACCTTGGGATGCGCGGGCAGTACGGCCAGGGCGAACAGGGCACCGGCGGCGCAGACGGCCGCGGCGGTCAGGCAGCCGGCCTGCATCCCGGACAGGAAGGCGGTCTCGACCGTGCTGCGGACTGCCCCGGCGACCGGCGGCGGTGACTGCGCGGCCACCGCCAACCCCTGCGCCAGACCTTCCTGTGCGGTCGAGCGCGCCGCCTCGGGCATGGCCGCCAGCACCTGGCTGTCGGCCAGATGCCGGATGTAGAGCGTGGAGAACACGCTGCCGATCACCGCGACACCGAGGGTGCCGCCGACCTGGCGGGTGGCGTCATTGACCGCGGATCCGGCCCCGGCCTGCTCGGGCCGCACGACTCCCATGATGGAGTCGGTGGCCGGTGCGGTGGTCAGTCCCAGTCCGCCACCGAGCAGGACCATCTGCGCGGCCATTACCGGGTAGGTGACGCCGAGGTCGATCACCGCGATCCAGGCGAACGAGGCCGCCATCATCAGAAGGCCAACGACGACAATGACTTTGGTGCCGATCCGGGTGACGGCCAACTGCGTGCCGAGCACCGACCCGATGGCGATGGACAGGGCGACGGGAAGAATCCGGACGCCGGTCTCCAGCGGGCCGTAGCCCTGCAGCAGCTGCATGAACTGGGTGATGATGAAGATGAACCCGAACAGTGCGAAGAACGCCACGGTGACTGCGCCGCTGGCCGCGCTGAAGCGCAGGTTGGTGAACAGCGTGACGTCGATCAGCGGATCGGGATGCCGGCGCTCCCACCACGCGAAGGTCACCGCGGCAGCCAGGGCGATGGCGAAACCGGTCAGCGTGTGCGCACTCGACCAGCCGTGTACCGGAGCTTCGATGATCGTGTAGACCAGCGCCCCCAGCATCACTACGGACAGCACCAGCCCACCGCGGTCGACCCGGGATTGCCGGTCTCGCGAGGACGCCGGGATGACGAAGGGTGCGGCGACCGCCGCGAGCAGTGCGATGGGGACCAGTGCCAGGAACAGGCTGCCCCACCAGAAGACCTCCAGCAGTGCGCCGCCCAGGATCGGGCCGATGGCCACCCCGAGACCGGTGACGGCGCCCCACACGCCGATGGCTGCCGCCCGCTTGCGCGGATCGCGGAAGGTGTCGGTGATGATCGCCAGCGTGGTGGGGTAGATGAGGGCTGAGGCGATTCCCATGACCAGGCGCATCGCGATCAGCTGGCCGGTGGTGGTGCACAGCGCGGCACCGACACTACTGATCGCGAACAGGATCAGGCCGGCGATCAGGGTGCCACGGCGGCCGAACTTGTCGCCGACCGTCCCGCCGGCCAGGACCAGCGCGGCGAACGCCAGGTTGTAGGCGTCGACGATCCACTGCAGGCCGCGGGTTGAGGCGTCCAGTGACGAATTCAGCGTGGGCAGAGCGACATTGACGATCGTGGTTTCCACGTTGATGGCCAGCGCGGCCACCAGGACGACGGCGAGGATCGCGACAGGGCGGACCCGTGGGGGCGCGGCGTGCGCGCCGGTCTGGTGATGCCGGGGGACGGTGCCAGTGGTCATGGGCGGGGACTTTCATGTTGACGGCGTTAACATCGGCAAGCATGACAGTGCAAGTTAACGCTGTCAACATGTGTTAGCGGATGCCCTCGCCGATCACTTCGAGCAGGCGATCGGTGATCACCTGCTTGCGTGCGGCGTCGGCGGTAACGAGTGGTCCGTCGAGAAACAGGGTGGCGGCGCCGTGCACGGCCGCCCATGCAGCCTCGTCCAGACCGTCGCGGCGGCTGGCGTCCAAGACGCCGGCACTCACCAGGTCATCGAGGCATCCGACGAGGATCTGAAACGGGTGGTGTCCCGGCTCCATCGTTTCGTAGGCGACGGGTTGCGTGTTACCGGGGGCGAAGGCGGTGCGGAACAGCCCGGGCTCGGCCAGCGCGAAATCGATGTAGGCCTGTCCGGTCGCCTGCAGCCGGTTGAGGGCCCGGCGCTCCTTGGAACCCCGATTCGACACGGCGGCAAGCCTTTCCAGCATGGCCTCGCCGAGCTGATTCATCGCGTAGGTCTTCACCGCGGCCAGCAGGGCCTGCCGGTCGGCATAGTGCCGGTAGGCGGCCGAGTTGCTGACCCCGGCCAGCCGTTGCACATCGCGCAGCACCACCGCGTCGGGACCGCCGGTGCGGGCGAGTTCAACGCCGTGCTCGAGCAGGGCCTGGCGCAGGTTGCCGTGGTGGTAGGACGCGGTCGCCATGTTGACAAGTCTTACATCGTCAGTCGACCAGCCGGAAGGTAATGTCCACCGCGCAGATGGTTTTCCGGGCTTGTCCCGGGATCGAGCGGGGCGAGCAGTCGGCGCGTCGCGAGAGGGAACCCGGTGCGAATCCGGGACTGTCCCGCAGCGGTATGCAGGAACGACCGCCGTCATCGGCACTGGCCGCACCACGTGCGGCCGGGAAGCGACGGCCAGTAGAGGCACCGGCAGGTGCGCGCCTGCGAGTCCGAAGACCTGCCAGCTGCGCCGGGCGCGCCGCGCCCGGCGGTGTATCGCCCCGTGGATTCGGGCGATGCCCTTGCTGCGTCCCGAAGGGATTCATCCATGCACATCGAGCCGGGAATCGTCGAAGGCCCGAAAATCGTCCTCAGTTATGTCACCGCAGGCGGAGTCGGAGCCTACAGCGCCTACACCGCCTGGCAGCTCATCAAAGACCGCGGCCTGGGCGCCCTGCTCGCCCGCAGTGCGGCGACCACCGCGCTGGTGTTCACGTTCTTCCAGGTGTTCCCGCACTACCCGGTCGGGATCTCCGAGGTGCACCTGATCCTCGGTTCGACGCTGTTCCTGCTGTTCGGCGCGGCCCCCGCGGCGATCGGCCTGGCCGGCGGTCTGCTCCTGCAGGGCCTGTTCTTCGCCCCGTTCGACCTGCCGCAGTACGGCATGAACGTCACCACCCTGCTGGTGCCGCTGTTCGCGCTGTCCATGGTCGCCAACCGGGTGATCCCGTCGAACACGCCGTACGTCCAGCTCCAGTACCGCCAGGCACTCGCGCTGTCGACCACCTACCAGGCCGGCATCGTGTCGTGGGTCGCCTTCTGGGCGCTGTACGGCGAAGGGTTCAGCGGCCAGACGGTGGCCAGCATCGCGACCTTCGGCGCGGCCTACCTGACCGTGATCATCGTTGAACCGCTGGCCGACCTCGGCGTGCTTGCCGCCGCCAAGGGCCTGCACCGCATGAAGGATTCGATGCTGGTCAACCCCAGGCTGCTCAACCCGGCCTGACCGCGGTTCGGGCTTGCCCCGATTCACTGATTTCGCGTGGTTGGTGGGACCATTGTCCGGTGACCGCCGAAGTGAGCCAGAGCCGATTGTCAGCGCCGCTTACCGCGGCTGACATCGACGAGGCTGCGCGGCGAATTTCCGGCGTGGTCTCCACCAGCCCGCTGCAGTACAGCGACCGGCTGTCGGCCGCCACCGGCGCCCAGGTGTACCTCAAGCGCGAGGACCTGCAGGTCGTGCGGTCCTACAAGCTGCGTGGCGCCTACAACCTGCTCATGCAGCTCTCCGAGGAGGAGTTGCGGGCCGGTGTGGTGTGCGCCTCGGCCGGCAACCACGCCCAGGGCTTCGCCCTCGCGTGCCGCTCGATGGGGGTGCGTGGTCGCGTCTACGTGCCGGGCAAGACGCCCAAGCAGAAGCGTGACCGCATCCGCTACCACGGCGGCGAATTCATCGAGCTGATCGTTGGCGGTGCCACCTACGACCTGGCGGCGGCGGCGGCCCTCGACGACGTCGCGCGTACCGGCGCCACGCTGGTCCCGCCCTATGACGACCCGCGGACCATGGCCGGGCAGGGCACCATCGCCGTCGAGCTCCTCGACCAGCTGGACTCCGAGCCGGACCTGGTCGTGGTTCCGGTCGGCGGTGGCGGCTGCATCGCCGGGATCACCACCTACCTGGCCGAGCGGACCACCAACACCGCGGTACTGGGCATCGAGCCCGCCGGCGCCCCCTCGATGATGGCTGCGCTGGCCGCCGGTGAGCCGGTGGACCTCGAGCACGTCGACCAGTTCGTCGACGGTGCCGCGGTCAAGCGGGCCGGTGCGCTGACCTATCGGGCGCTGGCCGCGGCCGGCGACATGGTGTCGGTCAGTACCGTCGACGAGGGTGCGGTCTGCACCGCGATGCTCGACCTGTATCAGAACGAGGGGATCATCGCCGAGCCTGCGGGCGCGCTGTCGGTGGCCGGTCTGCTGGAGGCTGACGTGACCCCGGGGTCGACGGTGGTCTGCCTGATCTCCGGCGGCAACAACGACGTGTCGCGCTACGGCGAGGTGCTGGAACGCTCGCTGGTGCACCTGGGTCTCAAGCACTACTTCCTGGTGGACTTCCCGCAAGAGCCGGGCGCGCTGCGTCGCTTCCTCGACGAGGTGCTCGGACCGGGCGACGACATCACGCTCTTCGAGTACGTCAAGCGCAACAACCGGGAGACCGGTGAGGCGCTCGTCGGCATCGAGCTGAGCTCGGCAGCCGACTACGAGGGACTGCGCGAGCGGATGGAAACCTCCGGCCTGCACGTGGAAGCCCTCGAACCCGGCTCACCGGCCTACCGCTACCTGACCTAACCGCCGTCAGCCCGGCGTCACCACGGTGATCCCGATCGACTCGGCAGCCTGGGCCAAGCGGGCGTCGTAGGTGACGAACCCGCGCAACGCCGGAGCGGTGAGCGCCGCCGCCAAGTGGATGGCGTCGAGAGTTCGCAGCCAGGGCGGTCCCAGCGAACCGGCCTCATCGAGAAGCCGATGGGTGAGTGCCACCATGTCGATCCTGCTCAAAACGCGACGGGCGTGTGCGACGGCATCGAACGATCCGCCGCGCCCGACCGCCCGTAGCAGCTCGGTTCTGCTCAGCGCGGCGGTAAAGCGAACATCTTCCGGGTGCTCGGCGAGATAGTCGCGCAGTGACGCGCTTTCTCGCTCGGCGACAACGACTTTGACCAACGCCGAGGTGTCCAGATACAGCTGCATCACCGGTCGTCGCGGCGCATCTGCTCCAGTGCTGCCGAGCCGCCGATGCCGTAGTCGCCGGCGGGCTCGTCAAGCAATCCCTGGAGTGAGGATGCCGGGTGGACGTCGCCGCGGCGGATCAGGTCCTGCCACCCACTGTCGGAGGCGGGGACCAGCCGGGCCACCAATCGCCCTCGGACGGCAATCTCGATCGACTCGCCACCGGCCACCCGTCCGACGTAACGGCTGGCGTGCTGGCGGAGTTCGCGCAGTCCGATCCGATCCATGTAGCACAAGGTAGCACTCAAAGCGGCAGCAGGTCGGCGTCGTTGGCGCGAAACATCGGCTCCAGGCGGACTCCGATCTCGCGTGCCGTCTCATCGAGCACCTCTGACCACCGCCGGTCCTCTGCACTGATGTGGTCGTAACCCGGCCGGGTCACCAGCAATGCCAGCGAACTGCCTCGGGCGGACTGCTCGAGCACAGTCGCCAAGCCGCCCAGCAGATTCTCGACGACAGTGCGGTTCGGCCAGCGCCCGATGGGCATCTGGGTGAGCATCTTGTGCATGCACCGGTCGGGCCCGACGAAGCCGACCCAGAGCAGCCGCTCGCCAAAACCCAACGGCCCCATCAGGGCTCGCCAGCGGGCACGCATATCGGCAGGGGAGTGGATCGGATCGGTGGCGGTCTCGATCGGGGGGATCGGCAGCAGATCGGTCATGGCAGTCATCGTCGGCGATGACACTGGGCGACGACTTCGGTTATCCACAGCCCCCGTCAGGGGCTGCGGGTCACCACCACCGAATGCCCCGGCAGGCCGGTCTGGGCAGCGCCGACTTCGACCTCACCCCAGGCCAGTAGCACCTCGCCGGTGACCGGCACCGACGTCGCCTGCTCGCCGAGGTTGCACGCGATCGCGATCGCGCCGCGCCGCAGCACGATCCAGCGGTGCTCCTCGTCGTAGTCGACGCCCAGGTGGGGCAGCCACGGATCGGCCATGTCGGGCTCGGTACGCCGCAGGGCGATCAGCCCGCGGTAGAACGCCAGCAGGTCGGCGTGCTCGGCCGCGTTCACCTCGTCCCAATCGAGCTTCGAGCGCTGGAACGTCTCCGGGTCCTGCGGGTCGGGGATGTCGTCGGCATCCCAGCCGTGATCGGCGAACTCGGCCTTGCGTCCCTCGGCGGTGGCGATCGCGAGTTCGGGTTCGGTGTGTGAGCTGAAGAACTGGAAGGGATGCGACGACGCCCATTCTTCACCCATGAAAAGCATTGCAGTATAGGGCGATCCGAGCGCCAGGGTGGCCTTGATCGCCAGCTGGCCGTCGTCGAGGTTCTGAGACGGTCGATCACCGACGGCGCGGTTGCCCACCTGGTCGTGGGTGCAGGTGTAGGCCATCAGCCGGGTGGCCGGAATCGACGAGGTGTCCAGCGGCCTACCGTGTCTGCGGTGCCGGAACGACGAGTAGGTGCCGGCATGGAAGTAGCCGTTGCGCAGGGTGATCGCCAGCGTCTCCAGTGAGCCGAAATCGGCGTAATACCCTTGCCGTTCGCCGCTGACCGCCGTGTGGATCGCGTGGTGGATATCGTCATCCCACTGGGCGGTCAGCCCGTACCCGCCGCGATCGCGGGGAGTGATCAACCGCGGGTCGTTGAGGTCACTCTCGGCGATCAGCGACAGCGGCCGGCCCAGTTCGGCTGAAAGGGCGTCGGTTTCGGCGGCCAGCTCCTCCAGGATATGGATCGCGGTGTTGTCCACCAGCGCGTGCACGGCGTCCAGTCGCAGCCCGTCGACGTGGAAATCCCGCATCCAGCGCAGCGCGCAGTCGATGATGTAGCGGCGCACCTCGTCGGCATCCGGCCCGGCCAGGTTCACACCCTCGCCCCACGGATTGCTCACCGACGACAGGTACGGCCCGAACTTCGGCAGGTAGTTGCCGGACGGCCCGAAGTGGTTGAACACCGCGTCGATCAGGACGCCCAGCCCGCGGCGGTGGCAGGCATCCACCAGCCGCACCAGGCCGTCGGGCCCGCCGTACGGTTCGTGTACCGCGTACCACAGCACCCCGTCGTAGCCCCAGCCGTGCGTGCCGTTGAACGCGTTCACCGGCATCAACTGCACGAAGTCGATGCCCAGATCCACCAGATAGTCCAGCTTCTCGATCGCGGCGTCGAATGTGCCTGTCTCGGTGAAGGTTCCGGTGTGCAGCTCGTAGATCACCGAGCCTTCGATCGACCGGCCCGCCCAGCTCTGGTCGGTCCACCGCGCCGAAGTGGGGTTCCAGAGTTGGGAGCGCTCGTGCACTCCGTCGGGCTGCCGAGCCGACCGCGGATCGGGCAGTACCGTCGCATCGTCGTCGAGGACGAAGCCGTAACGCGCATCGGGCGCACACTGCACCTCGGCGCGCCACCAGTCATCGGCGCCCTGCGTCATCTCGTGGCGGGTGCCGTCGACGTCCACCTCTACGGTCTTCGGCAGCGGCGCCCACACAGCGAACTCAGTCATCGGACCTCTCCAACAGCGTCACGGGCAGCTCGGCGAACACGTCGGCGGCCGGGGCCGCGCCCGTCCAGCTCGCGCCGGTGATCCGGTCCCGCCACGTACCCTCCGGCAGCGGCAGAACGGTATCGCCCCAGCCGCGTTCGTCCAACCGCACCGTCCAGCGTGCGACCGCCACCAGAACGTCCTCGCCACGACGGAAGGCGATGATGTGCTCGGCGGCCTGCCCGCGGGGCAGCACCGGCAGGTACCCGCCGTCCAGGAAGGTCTGCGGCCGTTGCCGGCGGGCCTGCAGGGCGGCGGTGACCACCCTGACCTTGGGGTGGGTGCCACGCTCTAGTTCGGCGCGACGTGCGCTGTAGTCGACCAACCGCCGGTTGTCCGGGTCGACCAGGCTGTCTTCCCACACCTCGGTGCCCTGGTAGACATCCGGCACCCCGGGAACCGTGAGCGCCAGCAGCTTCTGACCCAGCGCATCGTTGTGCGCGTGCGGTGCCAACTGGGCCACCAGCTCGGTCAGTTCACCGGCCACCGGACCGTCGAACACCGCATCCAGCCACCGGTGCACGGCCTCCTCGAACTCGGTGTCCGGAGCGGTCCAGGTGGTACGCGAACCGGCCTCGCGGATGGCCTTCTCGGTGTAGCGATGCAGCCGCTCGCGCAACTCGGGTGTGACGTCACCGGTGTTCGGCCAGACGCCGAAGATGTTCTGCCACAGAAACAATCCGGTCAGCGGATCCGGGGACGGCGTGGTCTTCTCCCACCGGGTGAGGAACTGCGCCCACAGTGAGGGAACCTGGGAGAGCACCCCGATGCGGGCCCGCACGTCCTCGCCGCGCTTGGTGTCATGCGTCGACAGGGTGGTCATGGTGTGCGGCCACAGCTGCGACCGCACCGTGGCACTGCGGTGGAACTCCGCGGCGCTGACCCCGAAGTGCGTCGGCTCACCGCCGACCTCATTGAGCGACACCAGGCGAGCATCCCGGTAGAAGTAACAGTCCTCGACCGACTTGGCCGTCATCGCCCCGCACAGCTGCTGGAACCGGGCACCCGCCTCGGGATCGGAGGCCAGCGCGGTGGCCACCACATCCAGTGCTCCCGCCAGATCGGGATGCTCGGTGACCGTGCGTGCGATCGCCGCGCCCAGCAGCTGTGCCAGGTTCTGGTAGTCGCACCGGTAGACGCCGACATTGGTCAGCAGTGCGGTCACCGCTTCGGCGAGCCGCGGGTGCCCGGTACCGGCGGCGGCCGTCATCACCCGGCACACCCGGGCGAGTTCACTGGCCAAGGTCTCGGTGGCGGCCGTGATCTTCAACTCCCGCATCATGTTCGGGGCACTCGCGTAGTCGAACCCGGCGGCGTCCACCAGTTCGGTCAGCGCCTGGGCTCCGGTCGGATCGATGAACACCCCGCCGACATCGCGCAGCACGTCGTAGCCGGTGGTTCCGTCAATCGGCAGTGCAGGATCCAGCGGCTCCCCGACGGCCAGGATCTTCTCGATCACGATCCAGGCCCGTGGCCCGACCAGCTCGCGCAGCCGAACCAGGTAGCCGGACGGGTCGGTGAGTCCGTCGGGATGGTCGATCCGCACCCCGTCGACCAGGCCTTCGGAGAACCAGCGCGCCACCTCGGCGTGGCTGGCCTCGAACACCGCCGGGTCTTCCTGACGCAGACCGGCCAGCGAGGTGATCGAGAAAAACCGGCGGTACCCGCAGATGTTCGTGCGCCAGCCGGTCAGCCGGTAGTGCTGTCGCGAATGAACCTCTGAGCCGTCGCCCCCGCCGGTGCCCGGGGCGATGGGGAACACCAGGTCGCCGAGCCGCAGCGTGTCGCCGTCCACTTCCAGAGACGCGACATCGTCATCAGATCCCAAGACGGGCAACACGATTCGCCCGTCAGGGTCGAGCGACCAGTCGACGTCGAAGAAGCCGGCGTAGTCGGAGTCGCGGCCGTAGCGCAGCAGGTCCCACCACCACGGGTTGTGTTCCGGGCGTTCGACACCGACGTGGTTGGGCACGATGTCGACCACCAGACCCAGACCGCGGGCCTGGGCGGCCGCCGCCAGACCCGCCAACCCGTCGGCACCGCCCAGTTCGGCAGAAACCGTGGTGGGGTCGGTGACGTCGTAGCCGTGCTCGGAGCCGGGGGCGGCGGTCAGGATGGGGGACAGGTAGATGTGCGTGACGCCGAGGTCGTCGAGATAGTCGACTATCTTCTCCGCGTCGGCGAGGGTGAATCCGTCGCGGAGTTGGAGGCGGTAGGTGGACAGCACCGGGTAGGCCATAGCTGTCCCTGTTCCCGCTAGGCCGTCTTTTGAAGCACGAGAACGGAACGCGCCGGCAGCGTCACCTTCTCGCCCGCGGTGACGACCAGGCCACCGCCGTCGGTCGGCTCGGCAGTCGACAGCATCGCGGTCCACTGCTCGGCGTAATCCCCGTCCGGTGTGACGAAGTCGACCGTCTGGTCGTGCGAGTTGAAGCACAGCAGGAACGAGTCGTCCACCACCCGTTCCCCGCGGGCGTTGGGTGCCGAGATGGCCTCCCCGTTGAGGTAGACCGCGACGCACTGACCGAACCCGCTGCCCCAGTCCTCCGGCGTCATCTCCTGGCCGGCCGGGGTCAGCCACGCGATGTCGCGCACCTGATCACCACTGCGGATCGGTTTCCCGTCGAAGAACCGGCGGCGGCGGAACACCGGATGGTTCTTGCGCAGCGCGGTCACCTTGCGGGTGAAGTCCAGCAGGTCGGCGTTGGTATCGCGCAGATTCCAGTCGATCCAGGAGATCGGCGAATCCTGGCAGTAGACGTTGTTGTTGCCCAACTGAGTTCGGCCGATCTCATCACCGTGGGAGATCATCGGTGTGCCCTGCGAGAGCATCAGCGTGGCCAGGATGTTGCGCATCTGCTGATGGCGCAGGGCCAGGATCTCCGGGTCGTCGGTCGGGCCCTCGACACCGCAGTTCCATGACCGGTTGTGGCTTTCGCCGTCGCGGTTGTCCTCGCCGTTGGCTTCGTTGTGCTTCTCGTTGTAGGACACCAGGTCGGCCAGGGTGAAGCCGTCGTGGCAGGTGACGAAGTTGATGCTGGCCGACGGCCGCCGCCCGGTGGCCTCGTAGAGGTCCGACGAGCCGGTCAGCCGGGAGGCGAACTCGCCGAGGGTGGCGGGTTCACCGCGCCAGTAGTCGCGCACGGTGTCGCGGTACTTGCCGTTCCACTCCGTCCACAGTCCGGGGAAGTTGCCCACCTGGTAGCCGCCCTCGCCGACATCCCACGGTTCGGCGATCAGCTTCACCTGGCTGACCACCGGGTCCTGCTGCACCAGGTCGAAGAACGCGCTCAGGCGGTCGACGTCGTAGAACTCGCGGGCCAGGGTGGAGGCCAGGTCGAAGCGGAACCCGTCGACGTGCATCTCCAGTACCCAGTAGCGCAGCGAGTCCATGATCAGCTGCAGGGTATGCGGGTGGCGGGCGTTGAGGCTGTTGCCCGTGCCGGTGAAGTCTTTGTAGAACCGCTTGTCGTCGTCGAGCAGCCGGTAATAGGCGGCGTTGTCGATTCCGCGGAAGTTGATCGTCGGGCCGAGGTGGTTACCTTCGGCGGTGTGGTTGTAGACCACATCGAGGATCACCTCGATACCCGCCTCGTGGAACGAGCGCACCATTGTCTTGAATTCGGCCACCGCCGCGCCCGCGTGCTGGGTTGCCGCGTATTGGTAGTGCGGCGCGAAGAAGCCGAATGTGTTGTAGCCCCAGTAGTTTCGCAGTCCGAGGTCGACCAGCCGGTGGTCGTGCAGGAACTGGTGTACCGGCATCAGCTCGATCGCGGTGACGTTGAGGCTCTTGAGATGGTCGATCACCGCCGGATGTCCCAGGCCGGCATACGTGCCGCGCAGATCCTCGGGGATGCCCGGGTGGGTCTGGGTCATCCCTTTCACGTGCGCTTCGTAGATGATCGTCTCGTGATACGGGGTTCGTGGCGGGTGGTCGGATCCCCAGTGGAAAAACGGGTTGATGACCACGCTGGTCATCGTGTGGCCGAGTGAGTCGATCATCGGCGGCGTGCCGCCGGTGGCCAGGTCCTCGGCGGTCATGTCATAGGAGTACAGCGCCTGGGTGAACTCGAAGTCGCCGTGGAATGACTTGCCGTAGGGGTCCAGCAGCAGCTTGCTGGGGTCGCAGCGGTGTCCGGCGGCGGGATCCCACGGGCCGTACACCCGGAACCCGTAGCGCTGGCCGGGGGTGATCGTGGGCAGGTAGGCGTGCCAGACGAAGCCGTCGACCTCGTCGAGTTCGATCCGGGTCTCGGTGCCGTCCTTGGCGATCAGGCACAGCTCGACCTTCTCGGCCACTTCGGAGAACACCGAGAAGTTGGTGCCCGCACCGTCGTAGGTGGCACCCAGAGGGTAGGGAGTGCCGGGCCACACCGTGGTCACGCTCGACGACATTGTCTGACCTTATCGGCGGCGGGGCCGCGTCGCTCGGTACTCACCACCAACCCGTCGCCGCACCTAATTGACGCCCCAGTTCGGGAACCAGGGTGCGCATGTAGGTCGCTGACAGATGGTGAGAATCGTGGTAGAGCAGCACATTTCCCTCCACGGCGCGACACCAGTCGGGCCGGCACACCGCGTCGCTGAGATCCAGGACGTGCATCATCGGGAACTGCCCGAGGAAGTCCAGTGTCTGGTTGCGGGCGGAGAGCACTTCGGAGCGTTTGATGCCGCACGAGACCGCATCACCGCCCTTGGCCAGGCAGTCCGACGGGAAGAACGGCTTGCCGTTGCGCACCATCCATGGTGTGTCACGCATGGCGAGAATCGGAATATTGTTGTCCGACAACGTCTTCCAGATTCCGATGTAGGTGGCGGGCATGACGTCGCCGGGCTTGATGTTCCACGGCCGGGTCGAGGTGGTGAACACGAAATCCGGGTGGTCTTTGATGAGTTTGTCCATCACCCGTTCGTTCCAGGTGTGGCACTTCGGGTAGGGCCGGTTGTCACCCATCACCAGCGGCACCTGTTCGGTGGTCAGCGGGCAGCCCATCTTCAGATAGGTGACGATCTTGAAGTTGTGCATCTTGCCCAGGATGTCCAGGGCGGTGATCCAGTGCTCGGCATGCGATCCGCCGGCCAGCGCGATGGTGCGGGTGGCCGAGGCGTCGCCGTAGGTGCAGTTGATGATGCCGACGTTGTCGAAATCACTGATGCAGCCGTCGTTGGTGGACTCGGGCAGGTCGTCCTGCGCCTCCAGGACGGTGGGCCGCATCGGCAGCTGGGGCACCCGGGCGTGCTCGGTGAGGGCGCGGGCACCCGGATAGCCGTCCGAGGACAGCCCGGCCAGTTCCTTGCCACTGGCCCGCTGCACGGTGACGTGCTCACGCCAGGTGAAGGATGTCGCGGTCAGGGCGACACCGAGCAGGGCTACCGAGGTGCCCAGCGCGATGGTGGGACGGCGCAACCGGGTCCGCCAGGGGATGACGTTGGCCTGGGGGGCGGCCGATGCGGCGGGGCGCCGGTACCGAAGGGGTTCCTCGACGAAGCGCATGGTCAGGTAGGCCAGCACGCCCGAGATGGCCAGGATCGCCGCGCCGTCGAGCAGGCCGGCATGGGCTTCGCCGGTGTAGGCCAGCCAGAAGATCAGCAGAGGCCAGTGCCACAGATACAGCGAGTAGGCCATCGAACCCAGCGTCACCAGTGGCGCGGTCGCCAGGAATCGGCTGGGCACCGGCAAGCGGTCCGCAGTATCCGGGCGGGATTGCCGGTTGGCGGCCGCCAGGATCATCAACAGCGCGGCACCGACCGGCACCAGCGCCCACGGCCCCGGGAATTCTTTGACGCCGTCGATCAGGGCACCGCAGGAGGCGATCACCGCCAGACCGATGCTGGCGGCCAGTGTGCGCAGCCACATCGGCCACGCGACGTAGGGGACCAGAGCCCCGACAAGCGCGCCCACTAGCAACTCCCACGCCCGGGCGAAGCTGTTGTAGTAGGCGGTGCTCTGGTCGGCCTGGTGGGCGATGATGGCAAAGACGAAGGACGCGATCGTCAGCGCGCTCAGCAAAACGATGAAGGTGGGCCGCAACCGTTTGCCCAGTGGCCGGCGCAGCGCGTAGGCAAACAGAAAGACAAGCACGAGGAACGCGATGTAGAACTGGCCCTGAACAGACATCGACCAGATGTGCTGCAGGGGACTGACCGCTTCACCGGCGCGCAAGTAGTTGGACGCGGTGGCCGCCAGCTCCCAGTTCTGGTAGTAACCCAGGCTCGCCAGGCTCTGGTCAGCAAACGTCTCCCAGCGGGTCTCCGGCTGCACCAGGATCGTCAGGACCGCTGCGGCGGCAAGCACGATCACGAGTGCGGGAAGCAGTCGGCGCACCAGTCGGACGATCTCGGGCCACGGCGACAGGGACGATTCCGGCTTCAGCGCGGTGCGCAGCAGCGAACCCCCGAAGAAGAAGCCGGACAGCACCAGAAACACGTCGACCCCGCCGGACACCCGCCCGAACCAGACATGGAACACGGCCACCAGAGCGATCGCGACACCGCGCAGCCCATCGAGATCGTGCCGGTAGAACCCGGATTTCCGGGTCCCCATGGCCGCAGTCGGAGCAGGACCCGCTGTGGTCGCTGCCGACGGTCGGGCCGGGGTGAGGGTCATCATGATCGAGGCATAATCTACCGAACCGCGACGGGTGGCTCATCTCCAGCGAACCGTTCTCCCGGCTGCTGATCGCCGATGAGCAAAGGCCGGCGGTGAGCTGGCCGGGCCGTCCTTCGCACTGCACTAGGCTTGCGCAACGTGTCGGCGTTGACCCCTGAACAGATCAGCGCCATCGACGCCGCGCATGTGTGGCACCCGTACAGCACAATCGGCGCCGAGGCGATGGCGCCGGTGGTGGCGGTGGCCGCCCGCGGTGCTTGGCTCACCCTGGTTCGCGATGGTGCCGAGGTGCAGGCCCTCGATGCGATGGCTTCCTGGTGGACAGCAGTGCACGGCCACGGCCACCCGGTTCTCGACGAGGCCATCCGCCGTCAGCTGTCGGTGATGAACCACGTCATGTTCGGCGGCCTCACCCACGAGCCGGCCGCCCGCCTGGCCCAGCTGCTCGTCGACATCACGCCGCAGGGCCTGGACACCGTGTTCTTCTCCGACTCCGGCTCGGTGGCTGTCGAGGTCGCGATCAAGATGGCGCTGCAGTACTGGCGCA
Organism: Mycobacterium sp. M26; assembly: GCF_001494595.1. GTDB lineage: Bacteria > Actinomycetota > Actinomycetes > Mycobacteriales > Mycobacteriaceae > Mycobacterium. The sequence continues at coordinate 2,484,575 of NZ_LN929908.1, read as the reverse complement.
GCCTGGGCCGGTTCGGCAAGAACCGGCTGATGACCTGGCGCGGCGGCTACCACGGCGACACCTTTACCCCGATGAGTGTGTGCGACCCCGAGGGCGGCATGCACTCGCTGTGGACCGACGTCTTGTTCCCCCAACTGTTCGCCCCGGCCGTGCCGACGGACTACGACCCCGCCTACATCGAGGCCTTTGAAGCCCAGCTGCGTCAGCACGCCGATGAGGTGGCGGCCGTGATCGTCGAGCCCGTGGTGCAAGGGGCCGGCGGAATGCGCTTCCACGATCCGCGCTACCTGGTGGATCTGCGGGCGATCTGCGAGCGCAACGACGTGCTGCTGATCTTCGACGAGATCGCCACCGGCTTCGGGCGCACCGGTGAGATGTTCGCCGCCGACCACGCCGGGGTCAGCCCCGACATCATGTGCGTGGGTAAGGCGCTGACGGGCGGTTACGTCACCCTGGCGGCGACGCTGTGCACGCTCGACATCGCGGGGACCATCAGCGGCAGCGAGGCCGGGGCGCTGATGCACGGACCGACGTTCATGGCCAACGCCCTGGCCTGTGCGGTCTCGGTGGCCTCCGTGGAGGTACTGCTCGGCCAGGACTGGCGTGCCCGGGTCGCCGAGATCAGCGCCGGGCTCACTCGCGGGCTGGAACCTGCCAGGGCGTTGCCGGGAGTGGCCGACGTCCGGGTCTGCGGGGCCATCGGGGTTATCGAGACCCGCGAACCCGTGCACGTCCCGACCGCCACCCGCGTCGCCCTGGACCACGGGGTGTGGCTGCGGCCGTTCCGCAATCTCATCTACGCGATGCCGCCGTTCATCTGCACCCCGGACGAAATAGAGCAGATCACCTCGGCGATGGTTGCCGCCGCCCGTGCCCTGCCGTGACTGCGCGACCACTCACCCCTCGTTCCTCGGGCCTCGTCGTCACGCTGGGTCTGACTGCGCGACTCCTCACCCCTCGTTCCCCGGGGCTCGTCGTCACGCTAACCTGAACGGTGTTCAATTCACGCCCTTGAGGAGTGCCGTGTGACGCGCGTCGGTGTTTCCCCGCTGGCCTGGCTCGAGACCGTCGAGCAGCAGCGCCGGCAGGCCGGGCTGCGCCGGTCGCTGCGCCAACGGCCCGCGGTGGCCTGCGAACTGGACCTGGCCTCCAACGACTACCTCGGGCTGTCCCAGCACCCGGCCGTCATCGACGGCGGTGTCGCCGCACTGCGCACGTGGGGTGCCGGGTCCACCGGATCGCGCCTCGTCACCGGTAACACCGAACTGCACGAACAATTCGAAACCGCGCTCGCCGAGTTCATGGGTGCCGAGTCGGCGCTGGTCTTCTCGTCCGGCTACGCCGCCAACCTCGGTGCGGTGACGGCGCTGTCCGGAGCGGGCTCCCTCGTCGTCTCCGATGCATTGGCCCACGCCTCCTTGGTGGACGCCTGCCGGCTGTCCCGGGCCCGGGTGGCTGTCACCGCGCACAACGACGTCGACGCCGTCGAAGCCGCGCTGGCCGGCCGAGACGAGGAACGCGCGCTGGTGATCACCGACTCGGTGTTCAGCACCGACGGTGCGCTGGCGCCGTTGCGTCACCTGCACGAGGTCTGCCGCAGGCACCGCGCGCTGCTGCTCGTCGACGAGGCGCACGGCCTGGGGGTCCGCGGCACCGGTGGCCGCGGCCTGGTCCACGAGGCCGGACTGGCCGGTGAACCCGACATCGTCGTGACCACGACGATGTCCAAATCGCTGGGTAGCCAGGGCGGGGTGGTCCTGGGTCCGATCGCGGTCCGTGACCACCTGATCGATGCGGCCCGCACCTTCATCTTCGACACCGGGCTCACCCCCGCGGCCGTCGGCGCCGCCGCGGCCGCCCTAGGCGTGCTGATCGACGAACCGTGGCGCGCCGAGGCCGTCATCAGCCGGGCCGGCGCCCTCGCCGAGATGTGCGACGTTCCGGAAGCCCCCGAGTCCGCGGTGGTATCGGTGATCCTGGGCGATCCCGAGGTCGCGGTCGCCACCGCCGCCGCCTGCCTCGACGCCGGTGTGCGGGTGGGCTGCTTCCGCCCGCCGACCGTGCCCGCGGGCACGTCGCGGCTGCGCCTGACCGCGCGGGCATCGCTCACCGACGACGAGATGGAACTGGCCCGCGAGGTCTTCACCACCGTACTGGGGACGCAGCGGTCATGAGCGTCGTCGTCATCACCGGAACCAACACCGGGGTCGGCAAGACCGTCGCCACCGCCGCGCTGGCCTGCCATGCCCGGCTGACGGGCCGCGATGTCGCGGTGGTCAAACCGGTCCAGACCGGCACCGCCGACGGAGACGACGACCTCGCCGAGATCCGGCGGCTGGCCGGTGTCACCGAACTGGTCGGCGTGGCCAGATATCCGCAACCGCTGGCGCCGGTGGCCGCCGCCGAGCAGGCCGGTCTGCCACTGCCGACGGCTGCTGACCTGCTGGCCGCCATCCGCGCCGTCGACCGCCCCGGTCGGCTCACCCTCGTCGAGGGCGCCGGCGGGCTGCTGGTCGAACTCGCCGAAGGCGGTGCGACACTGCGCGACCTGGCCGTCGAGCTGAGCGCCCCGGTGCTCATCGTCACCGAGGCCGGGCTGGGCACGCTCAACCACACCGCTTTGAATCTGGAAGCCCTTGCGAATAAAGGACTTTCGACGGCCGGCCTGGTCATCGGTGCATGGCCGGCGCAACCGGGCACCGTCGAGAAGTCCAATCGCGACGCGCTGGCCCAGATGGCTCCGGTGCGCGCCGCGCTGCCCGCCGGGGTGTCCACAGTGTCACCCAAGGACTTCGAGCTGTTGAGCGCGCGGGCGTTCGACCCGGACTGGTTCGCCGGTCTCTAGACCCGATGGCGCACTCGATCGAGGTATTGCTCGACGACCGCAGCGACGCCGCGATCCGCCAGGTCTGGACGGCGCTCGATGACGCCGGATTGCCCAGCCAGGTGCGGGTGAAGTCGGCGTCCAACCGCCCCCACATCACGCTGATCGCCGCCGAGCGGATCGCGCCGGAAGTCGACGACTCTCTGCTGAAACTCGAGCCGTCCTTCCCGCTGGCCGTCCTGGTGGGAGCGCCGCTGATCTTCGGGGGCGGACGGCTCACCCTGGCCCGGCTCGGCGTGGCCTCGGAGCAGCTTCTGGACCTGCACCGTGAGGTCTACGAACGCTGCCTGGCGCATGTGCCGGGGGAGCCGTATGGGCACAGTGCACCCGGGCGCTGGACCCCGCACGTCACCTTGGGCCGCCGGTTCACCCCGGAGCAGATCGGCACTGCGATCCAGGTCATCGACGGGCTCTGCGCCGATATCAGCGCCCGCATCGTCGGGCTGCGCCGCTGGGACGGTGACCAGCGGGTCGAAACCATGCTGATCGGTTAGGGCGCGTCGGCGGTGGCCAGCCGCTGGGCGGCCAGCCCGTCGGTCAGCAGCTGCAGGCCGAAGGTGAACCCCGCCGACGGATCCGACGAGAGCACCGACTGCTGATCGGGCAGATCCGCCCCGGCGGCGTCCCACTGCAGCCGGGACTGTTCGTCGGCGGTGACACCCAGCACGTAGTGCAACACCGTCCGCGCGGCCTGCACCCGGTGTCCGGGGTCTACGCCGGCTTCACCGGCCGCCTCGGCCAGCACGCCCAGGATGTGCTCGACGGCGCGGGATTGCCCGGCCGCGAAACTCGCCGACACCAGTTCGGCGCCGTCGGTATGCGACAGCAGAGCATCGCGCAGGGCCCGGCACACCAGCTCGATGCGCTCTCGCCAGCCGGCAGCGGGCAGCTCCGCGCAGGCCGGGGCCAGCACCTCGTCGGCCACGGCGCCGAGCAGTTCCTGCTTGTTGGCGAAATGCCAATACAGCGCGCCGGGCGTCACGTCGAGCTCGCGGGCGAGCCGGCGCATCGTGAGGTCGGCGATGCCGTAGTTGTCCAGGATGGCGGCGGCCTTGGCCACCACGTCGCGTTTGTGCAGCTGCACGCGATTACTCTAACCTGAACGCTGTTCAAGTTCGACACGTAGCAGGAGGAGCGCGCCGGTGACGCAGGCAGCTGTGGACGTATTGGCATCGGCCCGGGAACAGGTTCTCGAGCGCGGTGAGGGCCTGTCCCAGGAGCAGATCCTCGAAGTCCTGCAGCTGCCCGACGATCGGCTCGAAGAACTGCTCGCCCTGGCCCATGAGGTCCGGATGCGCTGGTGCGGTCCCGAGGTCGAGGTCGAGGGCATCATCAGCTTGAAAACCGGCGGCTGCCCTGAGGATTGCCACTTCTGCTCGCAGTCGGGTCTGTTCTCCTCGCCGGTGCGCAGCGCCTGGCTGGACATCCCGAGCCTCGTCGAAGCCGCCAAGCAGACCGCCAAGACCGGCGCCACCGAGTTCTGCATTGTCGCTGCTGTCCGTGGCCCCGACGAGCGGCTGATGTCCCAGGTCGCCGCCGGTATCGAGGCCATCCGCAACGAAGTGGAGATCCACGTCGCCTGCTCGCTGGGCATGCTCAACCAGGAGCAGGTGGACCGGCTGGCCGAGATGGGTGTGCACCGCTACAACCACAACCTGGAGACGGCGAAGTCGTTCTTCCCCAACGTGGTCACCACCCACACCTGGGAGGAGCGCTGGGAGACGCTGCAGATGGTCCGCGACGCCGGGATGGAGGTGTGCTGCGGCGGCATCCTCGGAATGGGCGAGACGCTGGAGCAGCGCGCCGAGTTCGCCGCCAACCTCGCCGAGCTCGATCCGCACGAGGTGCCGCTGAACTTCCTGAACCCGCGTCCCGGCACGCCGTTCGGTGACCTCGAGGTGCTGCCCGCCGCCGAGGCGCTCAAGGCGGTGGCCGCGTTCCGCCTCGCACTGCCGCGCACGATGCTGCGCTTCGCCGGCGGCCGGGAGATCACCCTGGGTGACCTCGGCGCGAAGAAGGGCATCCTGGGCGGTGTGAACGCTGTCATCGTCGGCAACTACCTGACCACGCTGGGGCGGCCCGCCGAGGCTGATCTCGAATTGCTCGATGATCTGCAGATGCCGATCAAGGCTCTGAACGCCAGCCTGTAGTGGAGATGGTCGCGCAGTTGCCCGCGCCGGTCGGCGCCGGGATCTACAACGTCTACACCGGGGCGCAGGCGGGCAGCGCGGTGCCGACCGCCGCTCAGCTGGGCCTCGAGCCGCCGCGGTTCTGTGCCGAATGCGGCCGGCGGATGGTGGTGCAGGTCCGTCCGGACGGCTGGTGGGCCGAGTGTTCCCGGCACGGCCACGTGGACTCCAAGGACCTGGAGACGGAGCGATGAGCGTCTCGGCTCCGCGGTTCTCCCGGCGGCAGGCTGCGGTCACCGTGGTGGTCGGGTTGGCCGTGGCCGGTGCGCTTGTGGGTGCGTTGTGGTCCTGGCTGGCCCCGCCGGCACACGGCGTGGTGGCGTTGACCCGGTCGGGTCAGCGCATCCAGACGTATCTGGGTAGCGAGTCCGATCACCTGTTCGTGGCGGCAGCCATGTTGATCGGCATGCTCACGCCACTGGCGATCATCGCCGCGGTCCTGGTGTGGCAGTGGCGGGCGCATCGCGGGCCGGTGCTGGTGACGGCGCTGTGGGCCGGATCGGTGGCGGCTGCGGCTGCTGCCGCCGGAGTCGGTGCGGCACTGGTGCATTGGCGCTACGGCGCCGTCCCGTTCGAGACGGCCCCGGTGACGCCGGAGAACCGCGTCTACTACTTCACCGAGGCGCCGCCGGTGTTCTTCGCGCACGGGCCGTTGCAGATCGCCACCACGCTGTTGTTCCCGGCGGCGATCGCGGCCCTGACCTACGCGTTGATCGCGGTGGCCACCCCGCGCGACGACCTCGGGGCGTGGCCGGCGCAGGAGCATCCCGCGCTCCCGATTCCCGCGCAACCCTAGACGTCGCAAACCCGCCAGCACCCCGGCTCCGCCGATGGTGTGGTTAGTGCCATGAACACTCAGGTTGTCAACGCCTTCGTCGACGCGCTGTTATCGGTGAAGCCTGACGCTCCGACCGCATGTGCCGGCTGGTCGGTCCACGAATTGACTGCTCACCTGGCGGCCGGATCGGCCGAGATCGCCGACGTGGTCGATGGTGAGCTCGAAGGGGGCCCGAGTCGGCCGACCCGGGACTTTGAAGAACGGGAATCGCCCTATCGCGCACTGGCCCCAGAAGTGGTGCGGGAGGCGTTCTTTCGCGAAGCACTGCGGGCTGCGGCGGCCACCGAGCGATTGGCCGAAGCCGGAGCCCAGGTGTGGTTCACCGGCGTACGCCTGGATGCGGCGACCCTGGTGGCACATATCGAGAGCGAGCTCGTGCTGCACCGCTGGGATCTGGTCGGCTCCGACGATCTCGGTGTCGACCTGCTCAGCGATCCGCGGTTGGGGGATCACGCCGTCAACACTGTGACAGGTATGCGGCCCAACGTCTTTCCGGCCCGCTCCGGTCCGCACCGGACGATCCTGTTACGCGCCTGCGGCGCACGCGATGTGGCGGTGACGGGCGGTGCGGTCACGAGCGTCACGCTTGCCGGCGAGCGGGGGGACTACCCGGCGGTGGTCTGCCATCCCGCGGCACGGACGCTTCTGCTGTGGGGCCGACGCCCCGAGGGGTTGCCCGCACCGGTCGGTGACCCGGACACCGTCGCGGCACTGGTGGGAATGCTGTGCCCGTAACGGATTACAGCGGGCGGAACGGAACGCGGCCACCCGACATCACCCGGGTGACGATGCCGCCCAGGCGCCACATCCCGGCATAGGTCATCGGGTTGAGCAGTGTCGGCCAGTGCGTGCGGATGATGTGAGCGTCCAGCGGCCGCCCGGCGAACCGGTCGGTCAGCCAGCGCAACGTCATCGGGGCCGACATCGGGTGCAGCAGCATGTGCTCGCTGAACATGTCGCGGTGGTAGGTCACCTGCGCGCCACCGGCGTAATAGGTCTGCGCCAGATCGTCGATGTCCTCCACCGCGATCACCGAGTCGTGCACCGCCTGCACGATCAGCACCGGCAGGCTCGGCGCGGTGCCGCCCAGCTTGATGCTGGCGAAAACGTCCTGCACCTCAGGCATCTCGAGAACCTCATCGAGCGGCGGGCGCACCAGGTCGTCCATGTCTTTGCGGAACAGCCGGATGATGGCTTCCAGGGTGGTCATCCGTTCCAGGCTGGCCAGCAGCGCGCGGCCATCCTCGGTGGCGTGCTCCTCGATCACCCGGTTGAGGTCGGGGAAGGTCTTGGCCAGGGCCGAGACCACCAGCGCGGGCAGCGCCGCCAGGTTGGAGCCGTTGAGTCTGCGGAACGTGTTGCCCAGATCGCCCACCGGGGAGCCCAGCACGGCACCGACGATATTGAGTTCGGGCGCGTATTCGGCGTGCACCTCGGCGGCCCAGGCGCTGGCCAGCCCGCCGCCGGAGTAGCCCCACAGGCCGACCCGGGTGTCCTTGGCCAAACCGAACCGTTCGAAGTTCAAGGTGGCGCGCAGGCCGTCGAGCACCCGATAGCCGGGCTCGTGCGGGGCGCCCCACATGCCGTCGGGACCTTCGTGATCGGGTACCGACACCACCCAGCCCTCGGCCAGGGCGGCAGCCACCAGCAGGTATTCAAGCTGAGCCAGCGAACCGACCGCCTTGGCCCGCCTGCGCATCGCATACGACGGGAAGCAGCGCGAGGACACCGCATCGATGGCGCACTGGTAGGACACCACGTGGCGGGTGTGCTCGGGGCTGTGGCCGGCGGGCACCAGCACCGTGGTGACGGCGGCCTGCGGGTTGCCGTTGAGATCGTGCGAGCGGTACAGCAGTTGGGTGGCGTTCACCCGCTGCGGAACCAGCCCGAGAAAGCCCAGTTCGACGTCGCGGGAGCGCAGCACCGTGCCCGGCTCGGCGTGCTCGAAGCCGGCCGGCGGTTCGTAGAACGGGTCGTTGCTGGGCAGCACCGGACGGCCACCCCGTACGAGCTCCTCGTGCGGTGCGCGGCCGATCCATTCAGGGCTCGGGGCCCCGGCAGCAACAGTCATCGCAAACCTTCTTACCTTAAGAAGGGTCTAAGAATCCAGTCGACTCACCCGGGTGGACGCAGTGCGGCGAACTCGTCGGTGACCCGGATCTGGGAGTCGGTGAAGCGATATAGCGCGGCCGGCCGGCCCCCGCTGCGGCCCGGGTGAGCGGTGGTTCCGGTGGGGGTGATGACGCCCCGGCGGGCCAGCACCCGCTGCAGGTTGGTCGCATCAACCTGGTAGCCCAGTGCCGCGCCGTAGATATCACGCAGCGTGGAAAGGGCGAATTCCCTTGGTGCCAGGGCGAATCCGATATTGGTATAGGACAGCTTGGCCACCAGGCGGGCTTGGGCGTAGGCCACCATGGGTCCGTGGTCGAAGGCCATCGGGGGCAGCGCGTTCACCGGGTGCCACCGGGTGTCCGGCGGCAGTTCGGGGGTCGCGGGGGAGGGCACCAGGCCGAGGAACGTGGAGGCGATGGTGCGGACGCCGGGCACCCGGCCCGGATCGGAGAACACCGCGAGTTGCTCCAAGTGGGCGATCTCACGCACGTCGACCTTCTCGGCAAGCTGCCGGCGAACTGACGTCGTCAAATCTTCGTCGTCGCGCAGTCGGCCGCCGGGCAGGGCCCATTTGCCGCGCTCGGGATCCAGCGCCCGCTGCCATAACAGCACGTTGAGCGCGGGTTTCCGGGAGGTGACGTCACCAACCTGGAATACGACGGCGAGCACTTCATGTTCAGTGCTAGTATGACCCATGTTTTCGATTATAAGTCGAAAACCCCGGACACCAGACAGGAGGCGGCAATGACCGTCCTGGATCGTGCGGATGCGGCCGCCAACGGCCTGGCCGCGCATATCACCGACGGCCCCGGTGGCTACACCGGCGTGATCGGTGACGAGGAGTGGGCTGCCGAGGTGCGCCGGCTGGCGACACTGCGCGGCGCGACCATCCTGGCGCACAACTACCAGCTGCCTGCCATCCAGGATGTGGCCGATCATGTCGGTGACTCGCTGGCGCTGTCCCGGATCGCGGCCGACGCCCCCGAGGACACCATCGTGTTCTGCGGTGTGCACTTCATGGCCGAGACGGCCAAGATTCTGAGCCCGGACAAGACCGTCCTGATCCCCGATCAGCGGGCCGGCTGCTCACTGGCCGACTCCATCACGGCCGACGAACTGCGGGCGTGGAAGGCCGAGTACCCGGACGCTGTCGTGGTGTCCTACGTCAACACCACGGCCGCGGTGAAGGCGCTGACCGACATCTGCTGCACGTCGTCGAACGCCGTTGAGGTGGTGGCCTCCATCCCCGCCGATCGCGAGGTGTTGTTCTGCCCCGATCAATTCCTGGGAGCCCACGTCCGCCGGGTCACCGGCCGGGAGAACTTGCACATCTGGGCCGGTGAATGCCACGTGCACGCCGGCATCAACGGTGACGAGCTGGCCGATCAGGCTCGCAGCCACCCCGACGCCGAGCTGTTCGTCCACCCCGAATGTGGTTGCGCCACATCGGCGTTGTATCTGGCCGGTGAGGGTGCCTTCCCGGCTGACCGGGTCAAGATCCTGTCCACCGGCGGGATGCTCGACGCGGCCAAGGAGTCGCACGCCAAGCAGGTCCTGGTGGCCACCGAGGTCGGCATGCTGCACCAGTTGCGCCGTGCCGCACCGGGTATCGACTTCCAGGCGGTCAACGATCGGGCGTCCTGCAAGTACATGAAGATGATCACGCCTGCCGCCCTGCTGCGCTGCCTGATCGAGGCCGCCGACGAAGTCGACGTCGATCCCGAGACCGCCCGCCTGGCCCGCGCCAGCGTGCAGCGGATGATCGAGATCGGTCAACCTGGCGGCGGGGAATGACACGCCCCGCGGCCTGCGGTGCCAACAGCGCGGGCCTCGACTGGCAGCAGCGCGCCGATGTCGTTGTGATCGGCACCGGCGTGGCCGGCCTGGCCGCCGCGCTGGCGGCGCACCGCAAGGGCCGTCGCACCGTCATCGTCAGCAAGGCCGATGACACGGCGACGTTCTACGCGCAGGGCGGCATCGCGGTGGTCCTGCCGCATACCGAGGACTCCGTGGAGGCTCACGTCCGCGACACGCTTGCGGCTGGTGCGGGTCTGTGCGACCCGGACGCCGTGCGTTCGATCGTCGCCGACGGCTACCGCGCGGTGGCCGATCTGGTGGATGACGGTGCCCGTTTCGACGAGAGCGCACCCGGCCAGTGGGCGCTGACCCGCGAGGGCGGCCATTCCATGCGCCGCATCATCCACGCCGGTGGCGACGCGACCGGGGCCGAGGTGCAGCGCGCCCTCAATCACGCTGCGGCCACCCTCGACATCCGGCGCAACCATGTGGCACTGGAGATCCTGCACGACGGTGCCGCCGTCACCGGAGTGCTGGTGCGTAACTCCGACGGGCTCGGTGTGGTGCACGCCCCGTCGGTCATCCTGGCCACCGGCGGCGCGGGCCATCTGTACAGCGCCACCACCAATCCCGAGGGCTCCACCGGTGACGGCATCGCGCTGGCGCTGTGGGCCGGTGTCGGGGTCAGTGACGTCGAGTTCGTCCAGTTTCACCCCACCATGCTGTTCAGCCGGGACGCCGGCGGGCGTAGGCCGCTGATCACCGAAGCGCTGCGCGGCGAGGGAGCGGTGTTGCGCGACGCCCGCGGACAGTCGGTTACCGCCGGGGTGCACCCGATGGGTGATCTGGCTCCGCGCGACGTGGTCGCCGCGGCCATCGAAGCCAGGCTGCGCGAAACCGGCGACGAGTGCGTCTTCCTCGACGCGCGGTCGATCGACGACCTCGAGCGCCGCTTCCCGACGGTCACCGCGGCCTGCCTCGCCGCGGGAATCGACCCGACGGCACAACCGATTCCGGTGGTTCCCGGCGCGCACTACAGCTGCGGCGGGGTGCTCACCGACGTGTACGGCCGTACCGAACTTCCCGGCTTGTTCGCCGCCGGTGAGGTGGCCCGCACCGGCATGCACGGCGCCAACCGGCTGGCGTCCAACAGCCTGTTGGAAGGCCTGGTGGTCGGTGGCCGGGCCGGCAGGCTGGCGGCCGCACACGCCGAGAGTGCCGGTGTGCCGCTGGCGAAAGCGACACCGGTGCAGCGTGATTCGCTGGATCGACGGGTTTTGCAGTCGGCGATGACGCACTACGCCTCGGTGGTTCGGGACGGCGGTGGGCTGCAGACGCTCACCGAACTGTTGTCGACGGCGACGGACCGCCGGCTGACCAGCCGCGCCGACTTCGAAGACGTCGCGTTGACGGCCACCGCCCGCGTCGTCACGGCAGCTGCGCTGGCCCGCACCGAATCCCGCGGCTGCCACCACCGCAGTGACTACCCGGACACCGATCCGGCGCAGGCGTTCAGCCGTAGCCTGCATGCCGAACCGGCCACCGCCTGCCTGTCATGACACTGACCGACGACGAGCGCGCGCAAGCGCTGAGCACGATTCGCCGCGGCCTCGACGAGGATCTGCGCTACGGGCCCGACGTCACCACGGTGGCCACCGTGCCCGAGGACGCCACCACCGTCGCCTCCCTGGTCGCTCGCGAACCCGGGGTGGCCGCCGGCATCGATGTGGCGCTGCTGGTGCTCGATGAGGTCCTCGGCGCCGATGGCTACCAGGTCCTCGAGCGGGTCGACGACGGCACCCGCCTGGAGGCCGGCTCGACGTTGCTGCGGGTGCAGGGGCCCACCCGCGGCCTACTGACCGCCGAGCGCACGTTGCTGAACCTCGTCTGCCACCTGTCCGGGATCGCGACGGCCACCGCCGCCTGGGTCGACGCCGTCGAGGGCACCAACGCGAAGATCCGGGACACCCGCAAGACGCTGCCCGGCCTGCGTGCCCTGCAGAAGTACGCGGTCCGCGTCGGCGGCGGGGTGAATCACCGGATGGGTCTCGGCGACGCCGCCCTGATCAAGGACAACCATGTCGCGGCCGCAGGATCGGTCGTGGCCGCCCTGCACGCCGTTCGGGCGGCAGCGCCGGATCTGCCGTGCGAAGTCGAAGTCGACACTCTCGAACAGCTCGACGAGGTGCTCGCCGAGGATGTGCAGCTGATCCTGCTGGACAACTTCCCGGTCTGGCAGACCCAGATCGCCGTTCAGCGCCGCGACGCCCGTGCCCCCGGAGTGCTGCTGGAGTCATCCGGCGGGCTGAGCCTGGACACCGCCGCCGAGTACGCCGGCACCGGGGTGGACTACCTGGCCGTCGGCGCGCTGACGCACTCGGTGCGGGTCCTCGACGTCGGCCTGGACCTGTGAGCCGCTAGGCGATATCGGCCGCGAAGGCCCCGACGCCCCGCCGTAGCTGAGTGCGGGCCATACGCGGCAGACCCGGTTCGTCGGAGCCGGCCGGCAGCACCCGGGGATTGACCAGATGCAGGTCCTCGCCCTTGACATGAATATCGGCCTCACCGGCGGCCAGGATGTTCTTGACCCAGTTCGTCTTTCCGTGGATCAGCATGATCACCACGGTGTTGCCGGTCCGGTAGGGCGTCACGACCGTCTCGTACTGCGTGCCCGACGTCCGGCCGCGATGCTTGATGACGGCCATGCCCGGCAGGTACTTGGCGAGCGGCTGGATGATCGGGTTGAGGTACTTGATCTGGAAGTTCTCCGCCCACACCGGAACCTTCATCGGCACGCCGGGGGCATTGTTGGGGTGATCTTTGGTCGCCATGGCGACCATCATGCCGTCGTGGCGGCGCGGCGCACCAGGGAGAGCACCACGGCCGCCGCGGCGAACAACCCGGAGAAGGTGCGGTTCATGATCGTCTGCTGACGCGGGGTGCGCAGCCACCGCAGCAGCCGGGCGGCGAGCCCGGTGTAGGCGCCCATCACCACCAGGTCGACCACCACCATCGTCGCCGCGATCGCCAGATACTGGGGTAGCAGCGGCGCCGTCGGCACCACGAACTGCGGCAGCACCGCCAGCAGGAACACCAGGCCCTTCGGATTGGTCACATTGACCAGGAACCCGCGCACCACCAGGGACAATCGCCCGCAGTCCGCTGACGCATTGAGTTGCTCGCCGAGGTCGCCGGGGCGGATTCGCCATTGCCGCACGGCCAGGAACACCAGGTAGGCCACCCCGATCCACTTGATCACGGTGAACGCGACGACGGACTGGGCCACGGCCGCGCCCAGCCCCACGGCCACCGCCGCCAGCTGCACCATCAGCCCGATCTCCAGGCCGGTGATACTCCAGTAACCGCGGCGCAGACCGCAGCTCAGACCGGTGGACATCGACTGGATCGCACCGGCTCCGGGGGAGACGCTGATCGCGATCGAGGCGCCGATGAACGCCAACCACAGGTCCCATTGCATTACCGCAGTATCGGGGCTGTGCCCGCCGGTGCCCAATCGATTTTTATTCGGGTGCACCGATACGGGACAATTGCAGGGATGACCAGCTTCGCGATGTCCCGGATCGACCTGCGCGGTGCACACCTGACCGCCGCCCAGTTGCGCTCAGCGCTGCCCCGGGGCGGGGTGGACGTCGACGCGGTCGTTCCGACGGTGCGTCCCATCGTCGACGATGTGGCCGCCCGCGGCGCTGTTGCGGCACTGGAGTCCGGCGAGAAGTTCGACGGGGTGCGGCCGCAGGCGGTGCGGGTGCCCGAGTCGGCACTGGCCGACGCGCTGGCTGATCTGGACCCGGCGGTGCGCACCGCCCTCGAGGTGGCCATCGAGCGGACCCGTGCGGTGCACGCCGATCAGCGGCGCACCGACACCACCACGCTGTTCGACAACGGCGCCGCCGTCACCGAACGCTGGGTTCCGGTCGAGCGGGTCGGCCTCTACGTGCCGGGCGGCAACGCGGTGTACCCGTCCAGTGTCGTGATGAACGTGGTGCCGGCCCAGGCCGCCGGCGTCGAATCGCTGGTGGTGGCCAGCCCGCCGCAGGCCCAATTCGGTGGCTTGCCGCACCCGACCATCCTCGCCGCCGCGCGGCTGCTCGGTGTGGACGAGGTGTGGGCCGTCGGCGGCGCGCAGTCGGTCGCACTGCTGGCCTTCGGCGGCACCGACACCGACGGCACCGAACTGGCACCAGTGGACATGATCACCGGGCCGGGCAACATATACGTCACCGCCGCCAAGCGCATCTGCCGCTCTCAGGTGGGTATCGACGCCGAGGCAGGCCCGACCGAGATCGCGATCCTGGCCGACTACACCGCCGATCCGGTGCATGTCGCTGCCGACCTGATCAGCCAGGCCGAGCATGACGTGATGGCCGCCAGCGTGCTGGTCACCGACAGTGTGGCCCTGGCCGATGCCACCGACATCGAGCTGGGCGATCAGCTGCAGACCACCGTGCACCGTGAGCGGGTCACCGAGGCGCTGACCGGCAAGCAGTCGGCCATCGTCCTGGTCGACGACATCGACACTGGTCTTCGGGTGGTGAACGCTTATGCCGCAGAGCATTTGGAGATCCAGACCGTGGAAGCCAACGAGGTGGCGAGCCGCGTGCGTGCGGCCGGGGCGATCTTCGTCGGGCCGTGGTCGCCGGTGAGCCTGGGTGACTACTGCGCTGGTTCCAACCACGTGCTGCCCACCGCGGGCTGTGCGCGGCACTCCAGTGGACTATCGGTGCAGACGTTCCTGCGCGGTATCCACGTCGTCGACTACACCGAGGCCGCCCTCAAGGACGTCGCCGGTCACGTCATCACCCTCGCCAAGGCCGAGGACCTGCCCGCCCACGGTGAGGCGGTCCGCCGGAGGTTCGAGAGATGACGGTGCCCGGCGCCGGCATCGGTCTGTCCGATCTGCCGCTGCGCGACGACCTGCGCGGCAAGTCGCCCTACGGCGCACCGCAACTCGACGTTCCGGTGCGGCTGAACACCAACGAGAACCCGCACCCGCCGAGCCAGGCGCTCATCGACGATGTCGCGCGCTCGGTGCAGGCCGCCGCCGCCGACCTGCACCGCTATCCCGACCGCGATGCGGTCGAGTTGCGCCGCGACCTCGCCGCCTACCTGCGGACCCAGACCGGTGTTCCGGTGGGTGTCGAGAACCTCTGGGCGGCAAACGGATCCAACGAGATCCTGCAGCAGCTGCTGCAGGCGTTCGGTGGACCCGGCCGCTCCGCGATCGGCTTCGTGCCGTCGTACTCGATGCACCCGATCATCTCCAATGGCACCCAGACCGAGTGGATCGAGTCGACGCGGGCCAGCGATTTCAGCCTCGACGTGCCCGCCGCCGTGGCGGTCATCGCCGACCGGAATCCCGACGTGGTCTTCGTGACCAGCCCGAACAACCCGTCGGGACAGAGCATTCCGCTCGACGACCTGCGCCGCCTGCTGGACGCGATGACGCACGGCATCCTGATTGTCGACGAGGCCTACGGCGAGTTCTCCAGCCAGCCCAGCGCCATTGCGCTGATCGACGAGTACCCGACCCGGGTGATCGTCAGCCGCACGATGAGTAAGGCCTTCGCCTTCGCCGGCGGCAGGCTGGGCTATCTCGTCGCCGCTCCGGCGATCATCGACGCCGTGCTCCTGGTCCGGCTGCCCTACCACCTGTCGGTGGTCACCCAGGCCGCTGCCCGCGCGGCACTGCGGCACGCCGACGACACCCTGGCCAGCGTCGCCGAACTCATCGCCGAACGAAACCGGGTCAGCGCCGCACTCGAGGAGCAGGGCTACCGGGTGATCCCCAGCGACGCCAACTTCGTCCTCTTCGGTGAATTCGCCGACGCCGCGGCCGCCTGGCAGCGCTACCTGGACAACGGCATCCTCATCCGTGACGTCGGGATCCCCGGATATCTGCGCACCACCATCGGATTGGCCGACGAGAACGACGCTTTCCTGGCTGCCAGCGCACGGCTGGCCGCCACCGAACTGGCTCACATAGGAGCACCATGACTGCCATCGACAGCCCCGCCCGCCGCGCGAAGGTCGAACGCAAGACCAAGGAATCCGACATCGTCGTCGAACTCGACCTTGACGGAACCGGCGATGTCCGGGTGGACACCGGGGTGCCGTTCTTCGACCACATGCTGACCTCACTGGGCACCCACGCCAGCTTCGACATGACCGTCACCGCCCGCGGGGACGTCGACATCGAGGGTCACCACACCATCGAGGACACCGCGATCGTGCTAGGCACCGCACTCGGTCAGGCCCTCGGCGACAAGAAGGGCATCCGCCGCTTCGGTGACGCCTACATCCCGATGGACGAGACCCTGGCGCATGCCGCCGTCGACCTGTCCGGCCGGCCGTACTTCGTGCACACCGGCGAGCCGGAGTTCATGGTGGAGTTCACGATTGCGGGTTCCAGCGTGCCATACCACACCGTGGTGAACCGTCACGTCTTCGAGTCGCTGGCGTTCAACGCCCGTATCGCGCTGCACGTGCGCACCCTGTACGGCCGCGACCCGCACCACATCACCGAGGCGCAGTACAAGGCAGTGGCCCGTGCGCTTCGGCAGGCCGTCGAGCCCGACCCGCGGGTGGCCGGTGTGCCGTCCACCAAAGGCGCACTGTGACAGCCAAATCGGTGGTGGTGCTCGACTACGGATCGGGCAACCTGCGCTCGGCGCAGCGTGCGCTGGAACGGGTCGGCGCCGACGTCGAGGTCACCGCGGATGCCGACCGCGCCTTGGCGGCCGATGGTCTGCTGGTTCCCGGTGTGGGCGCCTACGAAGCCTGCATGACCGGGTTGCGGGGTATCGGCGGTGAGCGCATCATCGCCGACCGGGTGGCCGCTGGCCGGCCGGTGCTCGGAGTGTGTGTCGGGATGCAGATCCTGTTCGCGCGCGGTGTGGAGTTCGGTGTCGAGTCGGTGGGCTGCGGACAGTGGCCGGGCTCGGTAACCCGGCTCGATGCCCCGGTCATCCCGCATATGGGCTGGAACGTCGTCGAGGCCGCACCCGGCAGTGCGCTCTTCAAGGGTCTGGACGCCGATACCCGGTTCTACTTCGTGCACTCCTACGCGGCGCAGGAGTGGGAGGGCGCATCCGACGCGCTGCTGACATGGGCCACCCATCACGTGCGGTTCCTGGCCGCCGTCGAGGACGGCCCGTTGTCGGCCACACAGTTTCATCCGGAGAAGAGCGGCGACGCCGGGGCGGCGCTGCTCGCGAATTGGGTTGAGGGGCTTTAAGAGTGGCACTGATTCTTCTTCCTGCCGTTGACGTGGTCGACGGCAAGGCGGTCCGCCTGGTGCAGGGCAAGGCCGGTAGCGAGACAGAGTACGGCTCGGCGATCGACGCCGCGCTGACCTGGCAGCGCGACGGCGCCGAGTGGATCCACCTGGTCGACCTGGATGCGGCATTCGGTCGCGGCTCCAACCGCGAACTGCTGGCCGAGGTTGTCGGTCAGCTGGACGTCAAGGTCGAACTGTCCGGCGGTATCCGCGACGACGAGTCGCTCAAGGCGGCGCTGGCCACCGGCTGCGCGCGGGTCAACATCGGCACCGCCGCACTGGAGAACCCGCTGTGGTGTGCGGCCGCGATCGCCGAGCACGGTGACAAGGTCGCGGTCGGCCTCGATGTACAGATCGTCGAGGGCGAGCACCGGCTGCGTGGCCGTGGCTGGGAGACCGACGGCGGTGACCTGTGGCAGGTGCTGGAACGCCTTGACAGCGAGGGATGTTCGCGGTTCGTCGTCACCGACGTCACCAAGGACGGCACGCTGACCGGACCCAATCTCGATCTGCTCGAAGGTGTCGCCGAGTGCACCGACGCCCCGGTGATCGCCTCCGGTGGGGTATCCAGCCTGGATGATCTGCGGGCCATCGCGACGCTGACCGGAAGCGGTGTGGAGGGCGCGATCGTCGGTAAGGCGTTGTACGCGGGTCGCTTCACGTTGCCGGAGGCGCTGGCCGCGGTGAGCCGGTAGTGGATCTCGACGCCCTCGTGGCGCAGGCCGCGGCGATCCTCGACGAGGCGGCCAAGCCGTTCGTCGCGGGCCACCGGGCCGACTCTGCCGTGCAGAAGAAGGGCAACGACTTCGCCACCGAGGTCGATCTGGCCATCGAGCGCCAAGTGGTCGAGGCGCTGGAGGCAGCTACCGGAATCGGTGTGCACGGCGAGGAATTCGGCGGCGCGGACATCGATTCGCCACTGGTGTGGGTGCTGGACCCGATCGACGGCACCTTCAACTACGCGGCGGGTTCGCCGATGGCGGCGATCCTGCTGGGCCTGCTGTGCGACGGCGAACCGGTGGCGGGCCTGACCTGGCTGCCGTTCACCGACCAGCGCTACACCGCGGTGCAGGGTGGCCCGGTCTACTTCAACGGGGTGGCGCAGCCGCCGATCGGCCGCGGCGATATCGCGCAGTGCGTCATCGGGATCGGCACCTTCAACGTCGACTGGGGTGGCCGCTTCCCGGGGCGCTACCGGCTGGCGGTCCTGGAAGAACTGAGCCGGGTGTGCTCCAAGATGCGGATGCACGGTGCCACCGGCATCGATATCGCCTACGTGAGCGCCGGAATCCTGGGTGGTGCCATCAGTTTCGGCCACCACATCTGGGACCATGCGGCCGGGGTGGCGCTGGTGCGGGCGGCCGGGGGAGTCGTCACCGACTTGTCGGGCGAACCGTGGACCGCGACGTCGCGCTCGGCGCTCGCGGCGGCCCCGGGGGTGCACGAACACCTGATGGAAATTGTGGATCGAGTGGGCTCCCCGGAGGGCTACCGGTAATGGACGTAGCAGTACGCGTGATTCCCTGCCTGGACGTTGACGCCGGGCGGGTGGTCAAAGGTGTGAACTTCGAGAACCTGCGTGATGCAGGCGATCCCGTCGAACTCGCCGCGGCCTACGACGCCGAGGGCGCCGACGAACTGTGCTTCCTGGACGTCACGGCGTCGTCGTCGGGGCGGGCCACCATGCTCGACGTGGTGCGCCGCACCGCCGAGCAGGTGTTCATCCCGCTGACCGTCGGCGGCGGGGTGCGTTCGGTGGCCGATGTGGATTCGCTGCTGCGCGCTGGTGCCGACAAGGTGTCGGTGAACACCGCGGCGATCGGTCGCCCCGAGTTGCTCGCTGAGCTGTCCCGCCAGTTCGGCTCACAGTGCATCGTGCTGTCCGTCGACGCCCGCACCGTTCCTCAGGGTTCGCAGCCAACCCCGTCGGGCTGGGAGGTGACCACCCACGGCGGCCGCCAGGGCACCGGGATCGACGCCGTCGAATGGGCCACCCGCGGAGCCGAGTTGGGTGTGGGGGAGATCCTGCTGAATTCGATGGACGCCGACGGCACCAAGGCCGGCTTCGACATCACGATGCTTAAGGCGGTGCGCAAGGCGGTGACCGTGCCGGTGATCGCCAGCGGTGGCGCCGGGGCCGTCGAGCACTTCGCGCCCGCCGTTCAGGCCGGTGCCGATGCGGTGTTGGCGGCCAGCGTCTTTCACTTCCGCGAGCTGACCATCGGTGAGGTCAAGGCGGCCATGGCGGGGGAAGGAATCGTGGTCCGATGAGCCTGGACCCCGCCATCGCCGCACGGCTCAAGCGCGACGCCAACGGCCTGTTCGCGGCGATCGCCCAGGAGCGCGGCACCGGCGACGTGCTGATGATCGCCTGGATGGACGACGAGGCGCTGGCCCGCACCCTGGAAACCCGGGAAGCCACCTACTACTCGCGCTCACGCGGCGAGTACTGGGTCAAGGGTGCGACGTCCGGGCACACCCAGCACGTGCACAGCGTCCGCCTGGACTGCGACGGTGACGCGGTGCTGCTCGAAGTCGATCAGGTCGGCGGGGCCTGCCACACCGGCGATCACAGCTGCTTCGACGCCGACCTGCTGATCGGCGAGGAATAGCTACTTCTTCGCCTTCTCCGCCCGCAGCGCCTTGAGCCGGCGCTCCTCGCTGAGGACGTTCTGGTAGCTCTCGCGTTCGGCGACCAGCCAGTCCGGCTTGTCCGCCAGTAGCGCGTTGATCTGTTCGGTGGTCAGCGCCTCGGTCACCCCGCCGCGGGCCAGCCCGGCGATCGACACACCGAGCTTGGCGGCGACCAGGTTCTTCGGGTGCGGCCCGTTCTTGCGCAGATCCTTGAGCCACTGCGGCGGGTCGGCCGCCAGCGCCTCCAGTTCGGTGCGGGTGATGGCGTTCTGCTGGAAGTCCTCCGGGGTCGCCGGCAGATACACGTCCAGCTTCTTGGCTGCCGTCGCCGGCTTCATGGACTGCGCATCAGGCCTGCTCATGCCGTCAAGGGTATCGGTAACCTGATGCGGTGACCGCGCCCCGCATCACCGTCGGGTACGTCCCGGGTGGGACACCGGCGAAGTGGGCGCGCAACTGGGCACAACGCCACCCGGACACACCGCTGACGTTGACGGCACTCACCGCGGCGCAGGCCGCCGATGCGGTGCGTTCCGGAGTCGTCGACGTGGCCCTGCTGCGGCTGCCGACCGATGCCACCGGGCTGGCCGTCATCCCGCTCTACGACGAGACGACGGTGGTGGTCGTCCCCGCCGACCACCTCCTGTCAGCTGTCGATGAGGTCAGCCCTGACGACCTGGCCGACGAGTCGCGGCTGATCCCGCTCGACGACGTCGTGGACTGGCCGTCGGCTCCGGGCGTCCCGATCGATCACCGGCCCGAAACTACTGAGGCGGCAATCGAACTCGTCGCTGCCGGGCTGGGTGTCCTGATCGCGCCGCAGTCACTGGCCCGGCTGTACCATCGCAAGGACCTGACCTATCGCCCGATCGCCGACGCGCCCGCGTGTCCGGTGGCCCTGGCCGTCCCGGCCGGTCCGCAGAGCGAGCTCGTCGAGGAGTTCATCGGGATCGTGCGGGGCCGCAAGCCCAGCTCGTCGCGCGGCCAGACCCAGCCGACACCTAAACGCACTGCGCGGGAGAAGACGCTGGCCCGCCAGGCCGCCCGCGCCGCCGCGGGCAAGGTCGCCCGCAAACCCGACCCGCCCAAACGCGGTCGGCGCTGAGCCCCACACACCCCGCCACACACCCCGCCACGAGTGGCCAGTTACGTCACGCAAAAGCGCTGAGCCCCACACACCCCGCCACACACCCCGCCACGAGTGGCCAGTTACGTCACGCAAAACGCGCCGAAGCGTGACGCAAGTGGCCACTGGGCGGCAGCTCTACGCCGTCTTGCGGGCCCGCAGCACCTCGAGCGCCTTGTCGGCGTGGGTGTCCATGTTGACCTCGCTGGAGATGACCTCCAGGACGGTGCGGTCGGTATCGATGACGAACGTCGTGCGCTTGACGGGCAGGAACTTGCCCAGCAGCCCGCGCTTGACGCCGAACGCCGTGGCCACCGCACCGTCGGCATCCGAGAGCAGCGGGTAGTCGAAGCGCTGCGACTCGGCGAACTTCGCCTGCTTGTCCACCTCGTCGGTGCTGATGCCAACCCGGGAGGCGCCCATGGCGGCGAACTCCGATGCCAGGTCCCGGAAGTGACAGGCCTCCTTGGTACATCCGGGTGTCATCGCGGCGGGGTAGAAGAACAGCACGATCGGCCCGTCGGCGAGCAGGCTGCTCAGCGAGCGCACAGTGCCGGTCTGGTCCGGCAGTTCGAAGTCGGCTACACGGTCACCACGTTTCATGGGTGACCAGGCTACGCCGGTAAATCAGACGCGGTGAGTCTGGGAAGATGTAGCCGTGCATTCCAACCTCGCCGTCACGACCACGCGCGACGAGTTCCGGGTCCTGGCCGCCGAACATCGCGTGGTGCCGGTGACCCGCAAGGTGCTTGCCGACAGCGAAACACCCCTGTCGGCGTACCGAAAGCTGGCCGCCAACCGCCCGGGAACGTTCCTGCTCGAGTCTGCTGAGAACGGCCGGTCATGGTCGCGGTGGTCGTTCATCGGCGCCGGAGCGCCCTCGGCGCTGACGGTCCGCGACGGCCAGGCGGTATGGCTGGGGACCACGCCGAAGGGTGCACCCACCGGCGGTGACCCGCTGCAGGCGCTGCGTCAGACCGTCGAGTTGTTGTCCACCGGACCGCTGGCCGGTGTGCCGCCGCTGTCCGGCGGGATGGTGGGCTTCTTCGCCTACGACTTCGTCCGCCGCCTCGAGCGCCTGCCGGAACTGGTCGTCGACGACCTCGGGCTGCCCGACATGCTGCTCCTGCTGGCCACCGACATCGCCGCCGTCGACCACCACGAGGGCACCATCACCCTGATCGCCAACGCGGTCAACTGGGATGGCAGCGACGAACGGGTCGACTGGGCCTACGACGACGCCGTCACCCGCCTCGACGTGATGACCGAGGCGCTCGGTCAGCCGCTGCCGTCCACGGTCGCCACGTTCTCCCGCCCCGCCCCCCGGCAGCGGTCGCAGCGGACGCTGGAGGAGTACAGCGCCGTGGTGGAGCGTCTGGTCAAGGAGATCGAGGCCGGCGAGGCCTTCCAGGTGGTGCCTTCGCAGCGCTTCGAGATGGACACCGACGTCGACCCGATCGACGTCTACCGGATGCTGCGGGTGACCAACCCGAGCCCCTACATGTACCTGCTGCAGATTCCGAATGAGTCTGGCGGAACGGCTTTTTCGATCGTCGGCTCCAGCCCCGAGGCGCTGGTGACAGTGCAGGACGGTTGGGCCACAACACATCCCATCGCCGGGACCCGGTGGCGCGGCCAGACCGAAGAGGAAGACCAGCTGCTGGAAAAGGAACTGCTGTCCGACGAGAAGGAACGCGCCGAGCACCTGATGCTCGTCGATCTGGGCCGCAACGACCTCGGCCGGGTGTGCGTGCCGGGCACGGTGCGGGTCGAGGACTACAGCCACATCGAGCGCTACAGCCACGTCATGCACCTGGTGTCGACGGTCACCGGCCTGCTGGCCGAGCACCGCACCGCACTGGACGCGGTCACGGCGTGCTTCCCGGCTGGCACCCTCACCGGCGCCCCGAAGGTCCGGGCGATGGAGCTCATCGAGGAGGTCGAGAAGACCCGTCGCGGGCTCTACGGCGGGGTGGTCGGCTACCTCGACTTCGCCGGCAACGCCGACTTCGCGATCGCGATCCGCACCGCCCTGATGCGGGACGGGACGGCCTACGTCCAGGCCGGTGGCGGCGTCGTCGCGGACTCCAACGGGCCCTACGAGTACAACGAGGCCTCTAACAAGGCCAAGGCGGTGCTCAACGCCATCGCCGCTGCCGAGACCCTGGGCGCCCCGTGATCCGGATCGGGCAGCTGCTGTTGGTCATCTCGGCGATCGGCCTGTGGGTGGCCTCGCGACTGCCGTGGGCGGCGATCACGTCGTCCGACGGCCTCGGCCAGCCCAAAACGTCGACCCTGAACGGGGCGACGTGGTCGAACGCCCTGGTGCCGATGGCGGTGTTGCTGCTGGCCGCCGCGGTGGCCGGCCTGGCCGTGCACGGCTGGGGCCTGCGGGTGGTTGCGGTGCTGGTGGCGGCGGTGAGCCTGGTGCTGGGTTATCTGGGTGTCAGCTTGATCGTGATGCCCGATATCGCGCCGCGCGCCGCGGAGCTGGCGCAGGTGCCGGTGGCGTCCCTGGTGGGCAGTGAGCGGCACTCTCTGGGCGCCGTGGTGACGCTGGCGGCTGCCGCCTGCACGCTACTGGCCGCTGTGCTGATGATGCGCTCAGCGGGCACCGCCCGGCAGGCGGCCGCCAAGTACGCCGCTCCGGGAGCG
Source organism: Mycobacterium sp. M26 (assembly GCF_001494595.1). Classification (GTDB taxonomy): domain Bacteria; phylum Actinomycetota; class Actinomycetes; order Mycobacteriales; family Mycobacteriaceae; genus Mycobacterium. The sequence goes on along the minus strand of NZ_LN929908.1, from coordinate 2,461,043 downwards.
CGACGAACGGTCGCCGAGGGCGGGGAAGTGTCGGAGCGGACCATGTGGGATGCCCTCGACGAGGGCCACGATCCGACCGAGTCCAACACCGAGGGTCGGTGACGGGTGACACGTATGGAGCGGCTACCCTTTCACGGACATCAATGTCACGGTCAGAACCGGCAAGAAGGGACCCGACTGGCATGAGTTCGGCAACCGTGCTCGACTCCATCATCGAGGGAGTCCGCGCTGACGTTGCCGCCCGCGAGGCCATTGTGAGCCTCGACGAGGTCAAGGCAGCCGCCGAGTCCGCCCCCGCCCCGCTCGACGTGCTTGCGGCACTGCGCGCGCCGGGGATCGCGGTCATCGCGGAAGTCAAGCGCGCCAGCCCGTCACGCGGCCAGCTGGCCAACATCGCAGACCCGGCCGAATTGGCCCGCGCCTATCAGAGCGGCGGCGCCCGGGTGATCAGCGTGCTCACTGAGGAGCGCCGTTTCCACGGGTCGCTCGCCGACCTCGACGCGGTGCGTGCGGCGGTCAGAATTCCGGTGCTGCGCAAGGACTTCATCGTCCGGCCGTACCAGATCCATGAGGCCCGCGCGCACGGCGCGGACATGCTGCTCCTGATCGTCGCGGCCCTCGAGCAGCCGGCGCTGGAGTCGATGCTGGAGCGCACCGAATCCCTCGGCATGACGGCTCTGGTCGAGGTGCACACCGAGGAGGAGGCGGACCGGGCGTTGCAGGCCGGGGCCAAGGTCATCGGTGTCAACGCCCGCGACCTCAAGACGCTGGAAGTGGACCGGGACTGCTTCGCGCGGATCGCGCCGGGCTTGCCGTCGGACATCATCCGCGTCGCCGAGTCCGGCGTGCGCGGCACCGCCGACCTGCTGGCCTACGCCGGTGCCGGCGCCGACGCGGTGCTGGTCGGCGAAGGTCTGGTCACCAGCGGGGATCCCCGTGGTGCGGTGGCTGACCTGGTGACTGCGGGAGCCCATCCGTCCTGCCCCAAACCCGCCCGCTGAGTCGTGGCTGACATCTCGACTCCGAACGTGCCGCGTACCAGTGCGGCCGTCGCCGAGCCCACCACCCACGATCCCGATGCCCGCGGCCATTTTGGGGTGTTCGGCGGACGGTATGTCCCCGAGGCGCTGATGGCGGTCATCGAAGAGGTGACCGCGGCCTACGAGAAGGCCCGCACCGATCAGGCGTTCCTGGACCGGCTCGACAACCTGCAGACCCACTACGCGGGGCGCCCGTCGCCGCTGTATGAGGCGGTCCGGCTGTCCGAGCACGTCGGTGGGGCGCGCATCTTCCTCAAGCGCGAAGACCTCAACCACACCGGCTCGCACAAGATCAACAACGTGCTCGGTCAGGCGCTGCTGGCCAAGCAGATGGGCAAGACCCGGGTGATCGCCGAGACCGGCGCCGGCCAGCACGGTGTGGCCACGGCGACGGCGTGCGCGCTGCTGGGTCTGGAGTGCGTGATCTACATGGGCGCGGTGGACACCGCGCGCCAGGCGCTGAACGTGGCGCGGATGCGCCTGCTCGGTGCCGAGGTGGTGTCGGTGGAGTCCGGATCCAAGACCCTGAAGGACGCCATCAACGACGCGTTCCGGGACTGGGTTACCAACGCCGACGAGACCTACTACTGCTTCGGCACCGCGGCCGGCCCGCACCCGTTCCCGCTGATGGTGCGCGACTTCCAGCGCGTCATCGGCTTGGAAGCCCGCACCCAGATGCTGGCCCAGGCCGGCCGGTTGCCGGATGCGGTGACCGCGTGCGTCGGTGGCGGCTCCAATGCCATCGGCATCTTCCACGCGTTCATCGACGATCCGGCTGTTCGCCTGGTCGGCTACGAGGCGGCCGGCGACGGTGTGGAAACCGGTAGGCACGCAGCCACTTTCACCGGTGGCACGAAAGGCGCGTTCCAGGGTTCGTACTCGTATCTGCTGCAGAACGAGGACGGCCAGACCATCGAATCCCATTCGATCTCAGCCGGTTTGGACTACCCCGGCGTCGGTCCTGAGCACGCGTTCCTCAAGGACATCGGCCGCACCGAGTACTACCCGATCACCGATGTCGAGGCCATGGACGCCTTCCGGCTGCTGTGCCGGATGGAGGGCATCATCCCGGCCATCGAGTCGGCGCACGCGGTGGCTGGTGCGGTGAAGCTGGCGGCAGAGTTGGGCACCGGCTCGATCGTCCTGGTCAACCTCTCGGGTCGCGGTGACAAGGACGTCGAAACGGCAGCCAAGTGGTTCGGGTTGATGGACGGCCCGGCCAAGGGGGACTCGTGACCGTTCAGCACAGCCAGCCGGGGCGGCTCGGTTCGGTGTTCGATGCCTGCCGCGCCGACGGCCGGGCCGCTCTGATCGGGTATCTGCCGACCGGCTACCCGGACGTCGAGACGTCCATCGAGGCCATGGTGGCGATGACCGAATCTGGTTGCGACATCATCGAAGTCGGGGTTCCGTACTCCGATCCCGGGATGGACGGCCCCGTCATCGCGACGGCGACCGAAGCCGCGTTGCAGGGTGGCGTCCGGGTCCGTGATTCGCTGCGCGCGGTCGAGGCGATCAGCGCCGCGGGCGGCAGCCCGGTGGTCATGACGTACTGGAACCTGATGCTGCACTACGGCATTGAGGCTTGGGCTCGGGACCTGGCGTCGGCCGGGGGACTGGGCATGATCACCCCCGACCTGATCCCCGACGAGGCCGACGAGTGGTTCGCCGCGTCCGAGGCCCATAACCTCGACCGGATCTTCCTGGTGGCGCCGTCATCGACGCCGGAGCGGCTGGCGCGCACGGTGCAGGCCTGCCGCGGATTCGTCTACGCCGCGTCGACGATGGGTGTGACCGGTGCGCGTGACGTCGTGTCGAGCGCCGCGCCGGAGCTCGTGCACCGGGTGAAGGAAGTCTCGGACATCCCGGTCGGAGTGGGTCTGGGTGTGCGCTCGCGTGAGCAGGCCGCCGAGATCGCAGCGTTCGCCGACGGGGTGATCGTCGGATCCGCGTTGGTGTCGGCGCTGACCGACGGGGTTTCGGCGGTGCGGGCGCTGACCGAAGAGTTGGCCGTTGGTGTGCGACAGAAGGTGCCTGCTTCGTGACGACGACTGTGCTGGCCTATTTCCCGAGCCCGTCTCAGGGTGTCTGGCACCTGGGTCCGATCCCGATCCGCGCGTACGCGCTGTGCATCATCGCGGGCATCATCGCGGCGTTGGTCATCGGTGATCGCCGCTGGGAGGCCCGCGGTGGCGAGCGTGGCGTCATCTACGACATCGCGCTCTGGGCGGTGCCGTTCGGTCTGATCGGTGGCCGGCTGTATCACCTGATGACGGACTGGCGGACGTACTTCGGTGAAGGTGGCGCCGGAATCGGCGCGGCGCTGCGCATCTGGGACGGCGGCCTCGGTATCTGGGGTGCGGTGGCACTCGGCGGCGTCGGTGCCTGGATTGCGTGCCGCCGCAGGGGGATTCCGCTGCCGGCCTTCGGTGACGCGATTGCACCGGGCATCATCCTGGCGCAGGCGATCGGCCGGCTCGGCAACTACTTCAATCAGGAGCTGTACGGGCGCGAGACGACGCTGCCGTGGGGGATGGAGATCTTCTACCGGCGCGACTCGTCGGGCATGGTCGACGTGCACTCCCTCGACGGGGTTTCCACCGGCCAGGTGGCCGCTGTCGTGCAGCCGACGTTCCTCTACGAACTGCTGTGGAACCTGCTCGTATTCGTGCTCCTGCTGTGGGCCGATAAGCGGTTCAAGCTGGGCCACGGGCGGTTGTTCGCCTTGTATGTCGCCGGGTATTGCGTTGGCCGGTTCTGGGTCGAGCTGCTGCGCGACGACACCGCCACGCATATCGCCGGAATCCGGGTGAACTCGTTCACCTCGGTGTTCGTGTTCATCGGCGCGGTGGTTTACATCATGTTGGCGCCAAAGGGCCGTGAAGATCCGGCCACCCTCGGCGGTAACCAGACCGATCTTGAGGAGAGCCCGGTCGAGGAGCTTGCCGAAGAGTTGGTCGCGGCCGCAAAGGGCAGCGGCATCGTCGCTGCCGCGAGCGTCGCGGGTGAGCATGAGGCCGAGGATGCCCAGGCCGTCGGCGATGTCGACGAGGCGGAGGCTGAGCCTGAGGCGGCGGCTGAGGCCAAGCCTGAGGCTGTAGCTGAGTCTGCGGCCGAAGCCGAGCCAGAACCGGAACCCGAGGCCGAAGCCGAGCCCGAGCCTGAGGCGGAGGCCGAAGCGGAGCCTGAGGCTGAAGTCGAGTCCGAGCCCGAGCTTGAGGCAGAAGCCGAGCCGGAGGCTGAAGCCGAGACAGAGCCGGAAGCCGAGTCCGCGGCCGCAGCGGAGCCCGAGCCCGAGGTTAAGGCGGAACTCGAGCCTGAGATTGAACCCGAGCCTGAGCCGGAGGGTGAAGCCGAGCCTGAGCCGGAGGCTGAAGCGGAGCCGGAGGCAGAGCCGGAACCTGAGGCCGAAGCGGAGCCTGAGCCGGAAGCTGAGCCCGAGCCCGAGCCCGAGCCGGAGCCTGCAGCGGCGCCCGCCGCTGAGCCTGCCGTCCAGCGCCGCAGCTTCGGTGCGACTGTGCGCCGCGTCCTCTGGGGTGTCGAGATCCGCCGGGATTAAGCCCGCGATCCCTCCGATCCACCGCAACTAGATCTTGTCGGTGGGTGGGGTATGTTCGAACGTATGTTCGGTTCGGGGTATCACGAGTATTGGGAGCCGCCGGTGTCGGCGGCTTCTGAGGCGGTGATGGCCCGGATTGGGGGGGACCCGGTCGGAGAATCGGGCGGCGGCGGCGCGGTTGCGGGCGGTGTGTGAGCTCTTTGAGATGCGTCGTGAGCAGCGTGGGGAGCGTGCGCAGTGGGCGGTGGATACCTGGGCGGCGGTTGGGGCGGAGTTGGCCGCGGCGTTGCGGGTGAGTCTGGCCAAGGCCGGCAGCGTGATGAGTTATGCGACGGCGATGCTGCGGTTGCCGGCGGTGTCGGCGGTGTTCGAGGCCGGGGAGATCGATCTGGGTGTGTTCGCGGCGATCGTGTTTCGCACCGAGTGCATCACTGATGAGGCGGTGATGGCGGCGGTCGACGCGGAGTTGGCGGCCCGGGTGGCGCGCTGGCCGTCGATGTCGCGGGGCCGGGTGGATACCGAGATTGATCGGGTGGTGGCCCGCCATGACCGGGATGCGGTGCGCCGCTCCCGGGAGCGCCGCGAGGACCGGCATGTGTCGGTGTGGGATAGCGGGGATGGCACGGCCAAGCTTGATGGGCGGGTGGGGTCGGTGGAGGCCGCCGCCCTCGACCAGCGTTTGGATGCGGTGGCCGCCACGGTGTGCGGTGGTGATCCGCGCACCAAGGAGCAGCGTCGTGCTGATGCGTTGGGGGCGATCGCGGTGGGGCTGGATCGGCTGGCGTGCCGGTGCGGGCAGCCCGATTGTGCGGCCGGGGAACCTCCTGCGGGGCCAAGATGCCCACCCGCACCACCACCCGCGCCCACGCCATCACCACCGAACGCAACCGCAACCACACCGAACAACACGACCGTGACAGTGTCCTCTTCGGTCCGGCGCCACCGGTCGACGACGACGATCCGCCGCCGTTCTAGTTCAGGCGGGTTCCCAACTCACCCAGTCGACAACCATGGCCGCTGGGAACTTCGTCGACCTGTCCGGCGGGCCGGCCCAGCCGCCGCCGACCGCAAGATTCAGGATGACGTAGAACGGCTTGTTGAACACCCAGTCCGCTTCCGGCGGAAGGGAATCCGGCGTGAATGTGCCCCAATTGGTGTCGTCGACGCCGAGTGTGATCGAGTCCTCGGTGTGGGTCATCCAGTAGTTGTGGAAGCCGTCGCTGAGATCGGGTCCGTCACCCACGATCTGTGCTTGCAGGTAGTCCCGCACGCCTGGCATCGGCCCGTGCAATGACGAGTAGTGGGTGGTCGCATCCGACACCATCTCCACCACGTCGATCTCACCAGCCCCCGGCCACGGATTGCTGTCCTCGTCGGCGCCGACCAGCCAGAACGCCGGCCACAGCCCCTGGCCGGACGGCATCTTGATCCGGGCCACCAACGTCCCGTACCCGAAGCTCGCCTTGTTCTTCGTCTGCACCCGGCCTGAGGCGAACCCGGAGCCGTCCCGCGCCGCCGTGATGACCAGATTGCCCTGACCGTCGAGCACCGCATTCGGCGCGGTGTACTCCTCGATACCGGCATCCCATCCGTCACCCTCCACGACGGTCCACTTGTCGGGATCGGGTGGAGCCCCCGCCGGGCCGTCGAAGTCGTCGAACACGGTGTCGGCGTGGGCCAGGGGAGCCGACGCCACCGCCATCGCGACGATGAGAAGACCGGCCACGACCGGTCGCCAGCGCCCCACGATGTTCTCCTGACTGATCGGCAATCCCCCTAGTCACAGTAGCTACCGCCCGGCTCTGGCATGCTGAACACATGACCGAGCCGCAGTTCGGAGGCACCGAAGGCAGCACACCGCCGCCCAACTACCTCCCGCCGCCTGACTACCCGCCACCAGGGCAGTACCCGCCGCCCACCCAGTACCCAGCCGGCGCCTATCAGGACCCCTCGGCGCCGTACGGCCGCCACCCGCTGACCGGTGAACCTCTCTCGGACAAGTCCAAGGTGGTCGGGGGCCTGCTGCAGCTGCTCGGTCTGCTCGGCATCGTCGGCATCGGCCGGATCTACCTCGGCTACACCGGCCTGGGTGTGGCCCAGCTGGTCGTCGGCCTCATCACCTGCGGTATCGGCGCCGTCATCTGGGGCATCGTCGACGCAGTGCTGATCCTCACCGACAAGGTGCGCGACCCCCAGGGCCGCCCACTGCGTGATGGAACCTAGCGCGCCACACCGCCACACCCGCGCCTACACCGCACTCGGCACGGGCATCCTGGCCGCGGCGGCGCTGACCTACGTCGGACTGGGCGACCCGCACCGCCCGGGCTTCCTGTTCCCGCCGTGCCCGTTCAAGCTGCTGACCGGCTGGAACTGCCCGGCCTGCGGTGGCCTGCGGATGACCCACGACCTGCTGCACGGCAACCTGTCGGCCGCGGTGGTCGAGAATCTCTTCCTCCTGGTCGGGTTGCCCGCCCTGGCGCTCTGGGCGATCTGGCGTCTCAAGACGGGCCAGCGGGTGTTCACTGTGCCCGCCGTCGTCGTCATCGTGGTCGCCGCCATCGCGTGGACGATCACCCGCAACCTGCCCGGCTTTCCGCTGGTCCCCACACTTCTCGACCGGTAGGCGCCGCCCCGCGCTGATACACTCGGAGGTCGGTACGGCTCTTCGCCGTGCCGATTCATCGGGCCGGCGCAGTCCCGGACGTCACACGTCAGACTGCGGTACGGCCGAAAGTCCCAGTGCTATTGAGGCGCAACAGCTTTCACGACCCGCATGATCGACCGCGGAGGAGCGTGAAGATGCTGTATTCGGCACTTCCGGAAGCCCAGGGGCTCTACGACCCACAGCACGAGGCTGACTCGTGCGGTGTTGCGATGGTCGCCGACATCCAGGGCCGACGCTCCCACGCGATCGTCCACGACGGCCTGGTCGCGCTCGAACACCTCGAACACCGCGGTGCCGCCGGAGCCGAGCCCAACAGCGGCGACGGTGCCGGCATCCTGCTGCAACTGCCGACCGAACTGCTGCGTGACGTCGTGGCCTTCGCACTTCCTGAGCCTGCCGCGGACGGCACCAACACGTTCGCCGCCGGAATCTGCTTCCTTCCGCAAAGTCTTGACGCCCGGCAGGCCGCCACCGCGCGGGTCGAGGACATCGTGCGTGACGAGGGCCTGGAGGTCCTGGGCTGGCGCGCCGTCCCGGTCGACCCCGACGGCGCCGAGGTCGGTGCGACCGCACTCGGTTGTATGCCCTACATGGCGATGCTGTTCGTCGCCGCCCCCGAGCGCAACGGCTCCCGCCCCGGCGGGATCGACCTGGACCGTCTCGTCTACCCCGCCCGCAAGCGCGCCGAGCAGCAGGACGTCTACTTCCCGTCGCTGTCCAGTCGCACCATGGCCTACAAGGGCATGCTCACCACGATGCAGCTGCCCAAGTACTTCCCGGACCTGCGCGACGAACGCTGCGCCAGCGCCATCGCCATCGTGCACAGCCGCTTCTCCACCAACACCTTCCCGTCCTGGCCGCTGGCCCACCCGTTCCGCTTCGTCGCGCACAACGGTGAGATCAACACCGTGCGCGGCAACCGCAACCGCATGCACGCCCGTGAGGCCATGCTGGCCAGCTCCACGATCAAGGGCGATCTGGCCCGGCTCTCGCCGATCTGTACCCCGGAGGCCTCCGACTCGGCATCCTTCGACCAGGTGCTCGAACTGCTGCACCTCGGTGGCCGCAGCCTGCCGCACGCAGTGATGATGATGATCCCGGAGGCCTGGGAGAACAACACCACCATGGATCCGGCCCGCCGGGCGTTCTGCCAGTACCACGCCTCGCTCATGGAGCCGTGGGACGGTCCGGCCTGCGTGACGTTCACCGACGGCACCGTGGTCGGAGCTGTCCTGGACCGCAACGGTTTACGGCCCGGCCGCTGGTGGCGCACCATCGACGACCGGGTGATCCTGGCCAGTGAGAGCGGCGTGCTGGACATCCCGTCGGGCGAAGTGGTGGCCAAGGGCCGACTGGAGCCGGGCAAGATGTTCCTCATCGATACCGCCGCCGGACGAATCGTCTCCGACGACGAGATCAAGGGCGAACTCGCCGCCGCCGAACCGTATGCGGAGTGGCTGCACGCCGGTCTGCTCGACCTGAAGACCCTGCCGGCCCGTTGCCGGGTTCAGCCCAATCACGAATCGGTGGTGCGTCGCCAGATCGCCTTCGGCTACACCGAAGAAGACCTTCGGATCCTGCTCACCCCGATGGCCGCCTCAGGGCAGGAGCCGCTGGGCTCGATGGGCACCGACACCCCGCCCGCGGTGCTCTCGCAGCGCTCCAAGCTGATCTACGACTACTTCGTCGAACTGTTCGCCCAGGTCACCAACCCGCCCCTGGACGCCATCCGCGAGGAGATCGTCACCTCGATGGCCCGCGTCATGGGGCCCGAACAGAACCTGCTCGACCCGACCGCCGCGTCGTGCCGCCAGATCCTGCTGCACTGGCCGGTGCTCGACAACGACGAACTCAGCCGGATCGTCCACATCAACGACGACGGTGAGCACCCCGGCCTGAAAACGGCTGTGCTGCGGGCGCTTTACGACGTCGAACGCGGTGGTGAAGGTCTGGCCGAGGCTATCGAGGACCTGCGCCACCGGGCCACCGAGGCCATCGCCAAGGGTGCCCGCACCCTGGTGATCTCCGATCGCGACTCCGACCACACCCGGGCCCCGATCCCGTCGCTGCTGGCGGTCTCGGCCGTCCACCACCACCTGGTGCGCACCAAGAAGCGCACCACGGTGGCGCTGGTCGTGGAGAGCGGTGACGCCCGCGAGGTGCACCACATCGCCCTGCTGATCGGTTACGGCGCCGCGGCGGTCAACCCGTACCTGGCCTTCGAGTCAATCGAGGACCTGATCCGCGAAGGCGAGCTCACCGGCATCGAGGCCCACACCGCGGTGCGCAACTACCTCAAGGCGCTCGGCAAGGGCGTCATGAAGGTGATGAGCAAGATGGGCATCTCCACCGTTGGGTCCTACACCGGCGCACAGGCTTTCGAGGCCATCGGCCTGAGCAAGGAGGTCGTCGACGAGTACCTGACCGGTACGGTCAGCCAGATCGGCGGCGTCGGCCTGGACGTGCTCGCCGAGGAGGTCAAGCTGCGTCACCGCCGGGCCTACCCGGAGAACCCGACCGAGCGGGTGCACCGTCGCCTCGAGGTCGGCGGCGAATACCAGTTCCGCCGCGAGGGCGAACTGCACCTGTTCACCCCGGAAACCGTTTTCCTGCTGCAGCATTCGACCCGTACCGGACGCCACGAGGTGTTCGCGAAGTACTCCGAGGAGGTCAACCGGCTCTCCCGCGAGGGCGGCACACTGCGCGGTCTGTTCACCTTCAAGGCCGACCTGCGCACCCCGGTCCCGCTACACGAGGTGGAATCCGTCGACTCCATCTGTGCCCGGTTCAACACCGGCGCCATGAGCTACGGCTCGATCTCCAAGGAAGCCCACGAGACCATGGCGATCGCCATGAACAACCTCGGTGGCCGCTCCAACAGTGGCGAGGGTGGCGAGGATGTCGACCGGCTCTACGATCCGCGCCGGCGCAGCGCCGTGAAACAGGTGGCCTCCGGACGATTCGGTGTCACCAGCGACTACCTCGTCAATGCCACCGACATCCAGATCAAGATGGCCCAGGGTGCCAAGCCAGGGGAGGGCGGTCAGCTGCCCGGGTTCAAGGTGTACCCGAGCATCGCCAAGACCCGGCACTCCACCCCGGGCGTCGGGCTCATCTCCCCGCCGCCGCACCACGACATCTACTCCATCGAGGATCTCGCGCAGCTGATCCACGATCTGAAGAACGCCAACTCCCAGGCCCGCATCCACGTGAAGCTGGTCAGCTCCGTCGGTGTCGGCACCGTCGCGGCGGGGGTGTCCAAGGCGCATGCCGACGTGGTGCTGATCTCCGGGCATGACGGTGGCACCGGTGCAGCCCCGCTCACCAGCCTCAAGCATGCCGGTGCGCCTTGGGAGATCGGCCTGGCCGACACCCAGCAGACCTTGCTGCTCAACGGACTTCGTGATCGCATCACCGTGCAGTGCGACGGTGGCCTGCGGACTGCCCGCGATGTGATGATCGCGGCCCTGCTCGGTGCCGAGGAGTTCGGCTTCTCCACCGCACCGCTGGTGGTGGCCGGCTGCATCATGATGCGGGTCTGTCACCTCGACACCTGCCCGGTCGGCGTGGCCACCCAGAACCCCGAACTGCGCGAGCGGTTCAACGGCAAGCCGGAGTTCGTCGAGAACTTCTTCCGCTTCATCGCCGAGGACGTCCGGAAGATGCTGGCCGAGTTGGGCTTCCGCAGCATCGACGAGGCGGTCGGGCATGCCGAGGTGCTCGACACCGACGAAGCGCTCGCGCACTGGAAGAGCCAGGGCCTGGACCTTAGCCCGATCTTCGCCGTCCCCACCGGCGCCGACGGCGAGCCGATCGCCGGGCGCCGCCGGGTCCGCGACCAGGATCACGGCCTCGATCAAGCGCTGGACCGCACCCTGATCGCGCTGGCCGAAGGTGCCCTCGAGGACGCCTATCCGGTGCGCCTGGAGCTGCCGGTGCGCAACGTCAACCGCACCGTGGGAACACTGTTGGGCTCCGAGGTGACCCGGCGCTACGGCGCCCAGGGCCTGCCCGACGACACCATCCACGTCACCCTCACCGGCTCGGCCGGCCAGTCGATCGGTGCGTTCCTGCCGCCGGGTATCACGCTCGAACTCATCGGTGACGCCAACGACTATGTCGGCAAGGGACTGTCCGGCGGCCGGGTGATCGTGCGCCCGCCCGACGATGTGCTGTTCCTGCCCGAGGACAACGTCATCGCCGGCAACACCCTGCTCTACGGTGCGACCTCCGGCGAGGTGTTCCTGCGCGGCCGGGTGGGGGAACGCTTCGCCGCCCGCAACTCCGGTGCGCTGGCCGTGACCGAGGGCGTGGGTGATCATGCCTGCGAGTACATGACCGGCGGCCGGGTCGTGGTGCTGGGCCGCACCGGACGCAACTTCGCTGCCGGGATGTCCGGTGGTATCGCCTACGTGCTGGGTCTGGACCCGGCGAAGGTGAACACCGCGATGGTCGAGTTGCAGCGGCCCGAACCCGACGACCTGGTGTGGCTGCACGATGCGGTGACCAAGCACGCCCGCTACACCGGGAGCACGCTGGCCCGTTCCGTGCTGTCGGACTGGCCAAGGCGCAGTTCGCAATTCACCAAGATCATGCCGACGGACTACCAGAAGGTGCTGGAGGCCACCCGGATGGCCAAGGCGGAAGGACGTGACGTGGACACCGCGATCATGGAGGCGACCCGTGGCTGATCCGACCGGATTTCTGAGGGTTCCCAAGATCGAGGCCGCCAAGCGGCCCGTTGACGAACGTGTCGGCGACTGGAATGAGGTGTACGACGCCCAGGACCCACAGCAGCGGGCTGCCGAGGTGGCTCAGCAGGCTCGCCGCTGCATGGACTGCGGGATTCCGTTCTGCCACTCCGGTACTGCGGGCTGCCCGCTGGGCAACCTGATCCCGGAATGGAACGACCTGGTGCGCCGCGGCCGCTGGGATGCCGCCAGTGAGCGTCTGCACGCCACCAACAATTTCCCCGAGTTCACCGGCAGGCTGTGCCCGGCACCGTGTGAGGCGGCTTGTGTTCTCTCGATCGCCGAGGACCAGACCGGTGGCAGCGTCACGATCAAGCGCATCGAGAACACCATCGTCGACAACGCCTGGCGCCTGGGTCTGGTCGAAGCCCAGCCGGCCGCCATCGGCACCGGCAAGAACGTCGCCGTCGTCGGCTCCGGACCGGCGGGTCTGGCCGCGGCCCAGCAGTTGACCCGGGCCGGCCATCACGTCACGGTCTACGAGCGGGACGACCGGCTCGGCGGTCTGCTGCGGTACGGCATCCCCGAATACAAGCTCGAGAAGGCCACGCTCAACCAGCGACTCTCCCAGATGCGCGCGGAGGGAACACGTTTCGTCACCGACTGCGAAGTCGGCGTCGACGTCTCCGTGGAGGAGCTCCGGCACCGGTTCGATGCCGTCGTGCTGGCCGTTGGCGCACTGCGCGGGCGTGACAACACCGTCGAGGGACGTCAGCTGCGCGGAGTCCACCTGGCGATGGAACATCTGGTGCCCGCCAACCGGGAGTGCGAAGGCGACGGCCCGTCGAAGATCACCGCCAAGGGCAAGCATGTGGTGATCATCGGCGGCGGCGACACCGGCGCGGACTGCCTGGGCACGGCCCATCGCCAAGGTGCGGTGTCGGTCACGCAGCTGGACTACAACCCGCAGCCACCCGACGTCCGCGATGACGCCCGCTCACCGTGGCCCACCTGGCCGCTGGTGTTGCGCACCTCACCGGCGCACGCCGAAGGCGGCACCGTGCACTACCAGGTGGCGGTCCAGCGCTTCGTCGGTGACGAGGAGGGCCACGTGCGGGCCATGGAGATCGCCGAGGTGAAGGTGGAGCGGGTGGACGGTCGGCGGATCATCTCCCCGATCGGCCAGCCCTTCCAAATCCCCTGTGATCTGGCGCTTTTGGCTATCGGTTTCGAAGGTGTCGAGCACATGCCGCTACTCGACGATCTGGACATCGAGTTGAGCAAGCGCGGGTCCATCTCCTGCGGATCCGATTGGCAGACTTCGGCTCCCGGCGTCTTCGTCTGCGGCGACGCGCACCGCGGCGCATCGCTGGTGGTGTGGGCGATCGCCGAGGGCCGGGCCGCCGCGCATGCCGTGGACACCTACCTGATGGGGGAGTCGGACCTGCCCGAACCGGTGCGGCCCAATCAGTTGCCGTTGGCGGTCGTCTGAGTGAACAAGCAGCCACCCCGATCTGTATCGGTCGAGATGCCCATGAACCGCGACTATGCTGAGGCGCCGTGACTAGACGCGGCAAGATTGTCTGTACCCTCGGCCCGGCCACCAGCACCGACGAATCGGTCAAGGCGCTCGTCGAGGTGGGCATGGATGTCGCCCGCCTGAACTTCAGCCACGGCGACTACGCCGACCACGAAGCGGCCTACAACCGGGTACGCAAGGCATCCAATGCCACTGGCCGGGCGGTCGGCATCCTGGCCGACCTGCAGGGACCGAAGATCCGGCTCGGCCGGTTCGTCGACGGCCCGACCTACTGGGCCAACGGTGAAACCGTCCGCATCACCGTCGAGGACTGTGAAGGCACCCATGACCGGGTGTCGACCACCTACAAGCAGCTGTCCAAGGACGCCCAGCCCGGTGACCGGCTGCTGGTCGACGACGGCAAGGTGGCCCTGGTCGTCGAGCACATCGACGGCGATGACGTGGTGTGCACCGTCACCGAGGGCGGCCCGGTCAGCAACAACAAGGGTCTATCGCTGCCCGGCATGAACGTCTCGGTGCCCGCCCTGTCCGAGAAGGACATCGAAGACCTGGAGTTCGCGCTGCGGCTCGGGGTGGACCTGGTGGCGCTGTCGTTCGTCCGGTCGCCCTCGGATGCCGAACTGGTGCATGAGGTGATGGACCGGGTGGGCCGCCGGGTGCCGGTGATCGCGAAACTGGAGAAGCCCGAGGCCATCGACAACCTCGAGGCGATCGTGCTCGCGTTCGACGCAGTCATGGTGGCCCGCGGTGACCTGGGTGTCGAACTGCCCCTCGAAGAGGTGCCGCTGGTGCAGAAGCGGGCTATTCAGATGGCCCGCGAGAACGCCAAGCCGGTGATCGTGGCCACCCAGATGCTCGAGTCGATGATCGAGAACTCCCGGCCGACCCGCGCCGAAGCCTCCGACGTCGCCAACGCGGTGCTCGACGGCGCCGACGCGGTGATGCTGTCCGGTGAGACCTCGGTGGGTAAGTTCCCCCTCGAGGCGGTGCGCACGATGGCCCGGATCATCTCCGCGGTCGAGGAGAACTCGACGGCGGCACCGCCGCTGACCCACGTGCCGCGCACCAAGCGCGGTGTGATCTCCTACGCCGCCCGCGATATCGGCGAGCGCCTGGACGCCAAGGCGCTGGTCGCCTTCACCCAGTCCGGTGACACCGTGCGCCGGCTTGCCCGGCTGCACACCCCGCTGCCGCTGCTGGCGTTCACCGCGCTGCCGGAGGTGCGCAGCCAGCTGGCGCTCACCTGGGGCACCGAGACCTTCATCGTTCCGCACATGAAGGCGACCGACGACATGATCCGGCAGGTCGACCATTCGCTGCTGGAGCTGGGCCGTTACAAGCGCGGTGATCTGGTTGTCATCGTCGCGGGTGCTCCGCCGGGCACAGTAGGCTCGACGAACTTGATCCACGTCCACCGCATCGGGGAGGACGACCACTAAAGGAGATATCGACACGTGGCCAACGCGGACCTCGCTGACCTGCTGGCCATCCTCGATCTCTCCGCGATCGGTGACGACGTCTTCGCCGGCGCGCATCCGCGCAAGAATCCGGTGCGGACGTTCGGCGGGCAGCTGATGGCCCAGGCCTTCGTCGCCGCCACCCGAACCCTGGCGCACGATTTGCCGCCCACGGCGTTGTCGGTGCACTTCATCGCCGGCGGCGACCCCGCGGCCGATATCGAATTCCACGTCACCCGGCTGCGCGACGAACGCCGGTTCGCCAACCGGCGGGTCGATGCCATCCAGGACGGCAAGCTGCTGGCCACCGCCCTGGTGTCCTACCTGTCCGGCGGGGCGGGCCTGGAGCACAACACCGCGATGCCCGAACTGCCCGACCCGGCCACCCTGCCGACGATCGACGAGCTTCTGGTCGGGTACGAGGAGGTCGTGCCGCACTTCGTCACCGCGCTGCGCCCCATCCAGTGGCGCTACACCAATGACCCGGCATGGGTGATGCGCGATAAGGGCGGCCAACTGGCGCACAACCGGGTGTGGCTGACCGCCGATGGCCCGATGCCCGACGACCCGACCCTGCACACCGCCGCGATGGTGTACTCCTCAGACACCACGGTGCTCGACTCGATCATCACCACCCACGGGCTGTCCTGGGGCTGGGACCGGATCTTCGCGGTCACCATCAACCACTCGGTGTGGTTTCACCGCCAGGTCGACTTCTCCGACTGGGTTCTGTATTCGACGGAATCACCGGTGGCCGCCGAGTCCCGCGGATTGGGTACCGGCCACTTCTTCAATCGAGCCGGCCAGGTGGTGGCTACCGTCGTCCAGGAGGGCATCGTCAAGCACTTCCCGGGTAATCCCTGACCGCAGGCGTACTGTTTATCTGTCCGCAAGGACGTTGTTGACCTGGGGGAGGTGCAATGACAGAGCCGCCGCTGCACGTCGCGCCGCGGCTTCGCGCCCGCGAGCGGGTGGTCGTGCATGTCGACTCCCCGGCTGCCCGATGGCTCGGGGCGCTGGCCCTGCTCATCGCCGCGAGCTGGCTGGTCACCCTGGTCGCGCGTTCCCATCACCACGCGAATTGGCACGCTGACGGCCGGCTGGCCTGGTCGTTGACGATCCTGGCCGGGGTCACCCTGATCGCTCGGGGGATCTATCTGGGCAGGCCGGTGACCGCGGCGCACGCGGGTGCGGCGGCGCTGACCGTGCTCGCCGGCTTCGGTGCCCACATCGTGGCCTCCGATGTGCTGGGCAATGTCCTGATCGCATTCTCGGGGCTGGTGCTGATGTGGCCGACCTCGATGCGCCCGCAGCCCGAAGAGCTACCCCGGGTCTGGGCGCTGGTGGACAAGACCAGCGGTGACCCGGTGGCGCCGTTCGCCATGCTGGCGCACAAGAGTTATCACTTCACCGCCGACGGATCGGCGGCCATCGCCTACCGCACCCGGCTCGGCTACGCCGTCGTCAGCGGAGATCCAATCGGGGAGCAGGATCGCTATCAGGAGCTCGTGGCCGACTTCGCAGCGATGTGCCATGCGCACGGCTGGCGGGTGGTGGTGCTCGGATGCAGTCAACGCCGCCTCGGGCTGTGGTCTGATCCGGCGATCGTCGGACAGACGCTGCGTCCGGTCCCGATCGGCCGCGACGTGGTGATCGACGTGCCGGCCTTCGACATGGTCGGCCGTCGCTTCCGCAACCTTCGCCAGGCGGTGCAGCGCACCCGCAACTTCGGTATCACCACCGAGATCGTGGCCGAACAGGACCTCGACGACGCCCAGATCGCTGAGTTGACCGATGTCCTGCTGTCCTCGCCGAAAGGGTCGCGCAGCGAGCGCGGCTTCTCGATGATCCTCGACGGCGCGCTCACCGGCCGCTATCCCGGCATCCTGCTCATCGTCGCCCGCGACAGCACCGGACGGGTGCAGGGCTTTCACCGCTACGCGCTGGCCGGTGCCGGCAGCGACGTCACCCTCGACGTCCCGTGGCGGCGTCGCGGGGCGCCCAACGGGATCGACGAACGGCTGTCAGTGGACATGATTGCCGCCATGAAGAAAGCTGGCGCGCAACGTCTTTCGCTGGCGTTTGCGGCGTTCCCGGAGATCTTCAACGACAAGGAACGCGGGCCGCTGAGCAGCTTCTTCTACACCGCGATCCACCTCGGCGATGCCCTGATCGCGCTGGAGTCGCTGTATCGCTACCTGCGCAAGTTCCACGCGCTGGCAGATCGTCGCTACGTTCTGCTGTCCTACAGCCAGGTGCTGCCGCTGCTGGTGGTGCTGCTCTCGCTGGAATTCATGCCCAGGCGGCGGCAGCTGACCGCCGCTATGGCGTCGGCGTCAGCGTCACACTGAACTGGTTCTCCACCGACTGCCGGAATTCGTTCTCGCAGAGCCGTTGCGCGGTCTTGTCCGAGCCGGCCTTGCTCAGGCAGTCGAAGTAGTCGCCGACACCGGTGTCCTTGAGGGCGTTGACGTAGATCACGATGAAGATCAGGCCGACGATGATGGCGACGGCACCCAGGATCACACCGGCCAGGGCGATACCCCCGTTGTCGGCTTCGCCCCGCTTGACCCGGCCCCGCGCGGCGAAACCGATGATGACGGCCACGATGCCCAGCACCACACCGCCCACGACGGTGAACGACGACACCAGCGCAACGATCGCCACGACCAGTGCAGCCACCCCCAGCCCGTTGCGGGGACCCACCGGCGGCGGGGTGTAGCCGGCGTAGGGCTGCGGAGGCGGCGGCGGGTACCCACCCTGATACGGCCCTGGCGGATAGGGGTAGGGATACGGGTACTGCGGCGGCGGGCCGGGCTGCTGAGGCGGGGTGGAAGAGGCCGGCCCTGGCGGATAGGGGTAGGGATACGGGTACTGCGGCGGCGGGCCGGGCTGCTGAGGCGGGGTGGGAGGCTCAGTCATGGTGTGCACGTTACCCGTCGCGGCTGATCGATAGTCGCGGACAGGTGATGTCCCCGTCGAGCTGGTGGGTGGCCACGACGACGGTGCGGGCTGGTGAGAACAGGCCGTGGTGGGCGTCGAGCAGTGCCGCCAGTACCCGGTGCGCATCGGCGGCATCGAGGTGCTCGGTCGGCTCGTCGAGCACGATGATCGGTGCCGGGCACAACAGCGCACGGGCCAGCAGCAGCCGGCGACGCTGTCCCGCCGAGACCGCCGCCGCACCACCGATCAGCACCGTGCCCAGCCCCTCGGGCAGGGCGCTGAGCCAGTCGTCCAGGCCCACTACGCCCAGTGTGTGGATCAGTTTCTGGTCGGCGCAGTCGCCCCGGGCGACCAGCAGGTTGTCCCGGACCGTGGTGGCGAACAGGTGGGCGTCCTCGGCGAAATAGCAGACTGCGCTGCGCACGTCGGATTCGCTGAGGTGGTCGGTGGCTGTTCCGTCGATGAGCACGTCACCGCGCAGCGGCGGAAGCAGCCCGGCCAGCGTCATCAACAGCGCCGTCTTGCCCACCCCGCTACGACCGGTCACCGCCAGTCGCGAACCCGGCTCGAGATCAACTGTGATACTTCGTGTTTCGGGACCGTCGGGGTAGCCGGCAGCGACGGCCGCCGCCTGCAGTCGGGGCGTGCTGGGCGGGGTGCTGATCGTGACAGGGGTGCGCGCGGCGGGCGTGCCGGCCGGTACGAGGTCCAGGATGTGTGCGGCCGCGATCCTGGCTCGCGCCAGCGCGACCGCGGCGCCCGGCAACATGCCGGTGGCTTCGAACGCCGACAGCGGCAGCAGCATGAGCACCGCCAAGGTGGTCGGCGCAGTGCCGGCCGCCAGGGTGATCCCGATGACGATCGCGCCGATCACGCTGACCCCCATGGCGGCGGTGGGCACTGCGGCCGCCAGCGCGGCCGGTGCTGCGGCTCGGTCGATCGCGGTCCCCCAATCACGTTGCCGGGCTTCGGCATCGGCGATCAGATCCGGCAGCCGGCCGGCGACTCGAAGCTCGGCGGCATGGTCGAGTGCGGTGATGGCGGCAATATCGCGGCCGGCGTGGTGCAGGCGGGCGAGGTCTTCCTGGCCGCGCACCGCCCGGCCGGCCAGCCAGGGTGCCAGGACACCGGCGATCAGCAGACAGGCGGCCAGCACCATGGCAGCGGCGGGAGAGATGAACGCCAGCACCGTGGTGGCCGCCAGGCCCAGCACCACCGCCACCCCGATCGGCACCAGGGCGCGAACCAAAACATCGGCCAGGGTGTCGACGTCGGCCCCCACCCGGGTGAGCAGGTCGCCGCCGTGCAGTCGCGCGGTGGCCTGCGGCGGGCCGTAGGCGAGCCTGCGATAGATCTCGGTGCGGGCGGTGCCCGCGGCACGCAATGCGGTGTCGTGCGAGGCCAGTCGCTCGCAGTAGCCCAGGACGCCGCGGGAGATGCCGAACGTGCGGACTGCCACCACCGCCACCGACAGGTCGAGCACCGGCGGCATCTGCCAGGCCCGGGTGATCAGCCAGGCTGACACCGCGGCCAGTGCGAGCGCGCTGCCCAGCGACAGGGCGCCGAGTGTCACGGCCAGCAGGAGCCGGGGGAGTCGGGGACGTAACAGGGGTAGCGCCGCGCGCAGCAGTTCAGAGCCGGGCATGGGTGTCCGCCTGCACAGTGATGACACGGTCGGCGATGGCCACCGCGCTGTCACGATGGGCCACCATCACCACCGTGTCGCCCGCGGCCGCTCGCGCCGCGATGGCCTCGAGGACGGCTGCCTCGGTGCCGGTGTCGAGGTGGGCCGTGGGCTCGTCGAGCAGCAGCACCCGGGCTGAGGACCCGAGCGCCCGTGCCAGACCGAGTCGTTGGCGCTGTCCGAGCGACAGCCCGGCACCCGAGCGGCCCAGCACAGTCCTCATGCCATCGGGGAGATCGGCAAGCACCTGATCGAAACCCGAAGCACGACTGGCATATTCGATGTTGACAAGCTCACCGAAGAGGGCCAGATTCTCGGCCACGGTACCGGGGATGATGACCGGACGCTGGGCCAGCCACACCAGCTCACGCCACCAGGAATCGAGGTCTAGATCGCGAACGTCGATGCCGTCGACGGTGACCCGCCCCTCGGTCGGCGTCATCAGGCCGGCGACGATCTGCAACGTCGTGCTCTTGCCTGCCCCGTTCGGACCGGTCAGGACGGTGACCTGACCGGGCTCACACCGGCCGGACAGCCGTGCCGGTGCCAGCCCGTCGCGCCCGGCCACCGACAGCTCGTCGAACGCGATGGTGACCGCGCCGCCGGCCGGTCCGCGCCGGCCGCCGGTGGTGAGCGGGGTCTGCTCGATCAGCGCAAAAGCCCTGTCGGCGGCTGTCTTTCCATCCTGGGCGGCGTGGAACTCCACCCCGACCCGGCGCAGCGGCCAGAACACGTCGGGCGCGAGCAGCAGTGCGGTGAGCCCGGCCGCCAGCGTCATCTCGCCGAATACCAGGCGCAGCCCAATGCTCACCGCGACCAGAGCCACCCCCAGCGTCGCAATCAATTCGAGCACCAAGGAGGACAGGAACGCGATCCGCAACGTCGCCAGCGCGGACCGTCGATGGGCGGCGCCCAACGCATCGATCCGGTGTGCCGGTCCGTCGGCCCGGCCCAGCGCGCGCAGGGTGGGGATCCCGGCGATGAGGTCAAGCAGGCGGGACTGCAGCGTGCTCATCGCGGTCAGCGCGGCGGCGGATCGCTCGGCGGTGGCCAGGCCGATCAGCACCATGAAGACCGGGATCAGCGGTAAGGCGATCAGCACGATCAGAGCGGACTGCACATCGTTGAGAGCGATCACCACAATGCTGGCCGGGGTCAGCACGGCAGCCAGAAAGAGTGCCGGGAGGTAGGCGGTGAAGTAGGGCCGCAGCTTGTCCAGACCGGCGGTCACCAGGGTGGCGGCCTCGTCGCGCTGTGCCTGCCGGGCCAGCGGCGGCAGATCGGTCACCGCCCGCAGCACCTGCCCATTGAGATCGGCGATGACCGCACTGGCACCGCGTTGACCGAGCCGGCCCTGCAGCCACTGGGCGGCGGTACGCAGCGTCCACAGCGCGGCGAGCAGGATCAGATCGGTGCGCCAGTAGCCGATGCTGCGGGTGGCCGGGTCGGTGATCACCCCGGCCACCAGATGTCCGAGGATGACGGCGGTGCCGATCGCGCAGCCCGCGATGACGGTGCCGCAGGCGACGGTGGCGATCAGGAATCGGCGCACCGCCGGGGAGGCCCGCCATAGCCGTGGATCAAGCGGGCCCGATCGTCGTTGCCCGGACCGGGTCAGGGCACCCGCCTCAGCGACAGCCCGATGGACGGCGGAATGGATTCAGCGAAAATCCGTTTCCGGAACACCCAATAGGTCCAGCCCTGGTACACCAGGACGATCGGGGTGAAAATCAGTGCCGCCCAGGTCATCACCTTCAGCGTGTAGGGGCTCGAGGAGCCGTTGTAGATGGTGACGCTGTAGGCCGGGTCGAGGGTGGAGGGCACCAGGTTCGGGTAGAGGCAACCGAATAGCAGCACCACCACCGCGGCGACCACCAGCGTGGTGGACAGGAATGCCCAGCCTTCGAGGTCGGCACCGACGGCGGCCACGGCCGCCAACTGGGCGACGACGGCCAGAGCAACCAGCGCCCACGTCCAGCTGGTCCCGTGGGCCAGCTGGGTCCACAGGCCGAAGGCGGCGACCAGGACCGTGGCGGGGATGCTGAGGATGCGGGCCAGACGCACCGCGTCGAGGCGGACCGCACCACCGGTCTTGAGCGCCAGGAAGACTGCGCCGTGGAACAGGAACAGAGAGCAGGTGGCCAGTCCGCCCAACAGCGTGTAGGGGTTGACCACGTCGGTGAAGGACAGGCCGACGACGTTCTTGTCGGGGCCCACCGGCAGCCCGCTGACCAACACGGCGAAGGCGACACCCCACAGGATGGCCGGCAGCCAGGAGCCCGCCGCGATTCCGATGTCACACCAGAACCGCCACTTGGGGTCGTCGATCTTGCCGCGCCATTCGATGGCGACGATCCGGGCGATCATCGCCAGCAGGATCACCAGCAGCGGCAGGTACAGGCTGGAGAAGACGGTGGCGTACCAGTGCGGGAACGCCGCGAACATGGCGCCGCCGGCGGTGATCAGCCACACCTCGTTGCCGTCCCACACCGGGCCGATCGTGTTCAGCACGGCGCGACGGTGGGACTCGATGTCGCCCTTGCCGATTCGGCCCAGCCACTCCATCAGCATGCCGACGCCGAAGTCGAAGCCTTCCAGGATGAAGAAGCCCAGAAACAGCACCGCGACGATGACGAACCAGAATTCTTGAAGACCCATGATGCTCACCTCCTCAGTAGGCGAAGGACAGCGGAGCCACCTCGTCCTCGCGGGGAGGCGTCGGCGGTGCGGGCTCGGAATCGTGGTCCTGCGGTCCGGCCACGACATAACGGCGGATCAGGTAGAACCAGATCACCGCCAGGACGGCGTAGATCAGCGTGAACGAGATCAGCGACACCCAGACCAGACCCGGTCCATGCAGGGATACCCCTTCCTGAACGGTCAACCGAACCTGTTGGTCCCCATCAGGATTGGGTGCCACCACCCACGGTTGCCGGCCCATCTCGGTGAACACCCAGCCGGAGATCGACGCCAGGAACGGGGTGGGGATCGTCACCAGCGCGAACCGGGAGAACCACCGCTTGTCGGGGACGCGGCCGCGTCGGGTGAGCCACAGCACGCTCAGGGCGAACAGGAACGGGATCGCCATGAACCCGATCATCGCGCGGAACGACCAGTAGGTGACGAACAGGTTGGGCACATACCAGCCGGGGCCGAACCGCTGTTCATATTGCTGCTGAAGGTCTTTGGCGCCCTCCAGCGTCACCCCGCTGAACTTGCCCTCGGCCAGGAACGGCAGCACGTAGGGCACTTCGATAACGCGGGTGATGCTGTCGCAGTTGTTGTGCGTCCCCACGGTGAGCACCGAGAACTTGGGGTCGAGTTCGGTGTGGCACAGCGATTCCGCGGCGGCCATCTTCATCGGCTGCTGGTGGAACATCAGCTTGCCCTGGACGTCGCCGGTGAAGAACAGGCCGAACGAGGCGACGATGGCGATCCAGGCACCGAGGATCGCACCGGGCCGGAAGAGTGCGGCGGCGTCGGGCGATCCCTTGGCCCGGACCATCCACCACGCGCAGACCGCCGCCACGAAGGTTGCCGCCGTCAGGAACGACGCCGCCACCGCGTGCCAGAACGCGGCGACACCGGTGTTGTTGGTGAACAGTTCGGTGATGCTCTGCAATTCGGCCCGCCGGGTCTCCGGGTTGTACTTGGCTCCGACGGGGTGCTGCATGAACGAGTTGGCGGTGATGATGAAGAACGCCGACAGGTTCACCGCGATGGCCACCAGCCAGATCGAGGTCAGGTGCAGCCATTTGGGGATCCGGTTCCAGCCGAAGATCCACAGCCCGATGAAGGTGGACTCCAGGAAGAAGGCGACCAGGCCCTCCAACGCCAGTGGTGCGCCGAAGATGTCCCCGACGAAGCGCGAGTACTCGCTCCAGTTCATGCCGAACTGGAATTCCTGCACGATGCCGGTGGCGACACCGATGGCGAAGTTGATCAGGAAGACCTTGCCGAAGAAGCGGGTCATCCGATACCAGGCCGGGTTGTCGGTGACCACCCAGACCGTCTGCATGATGGCGATCAGGGGAGCCAGCCCGATCGTCAGCGGTACGAAAATGAAGTGGTAGACGGTCGTAATGCCGAACTGCCACCGTGAAACGTCAAGAGCACCCATAACAAAAGTCTCCCCAAAACGAAAGACCGAAGACGCGGATCGCCTATCTACGACATAGTGTAGTAGCGATCCGCGCCTTCGGCGCTAGGGTCTTTCGTCCTAGGTGACCAGGGTCATAGGCGAGCTAGACGGCTTCGGCGACGCGCTCCCGAAGGTTCTTGGACGCCTTGCGGATCCCGAACGACGACACGATCTCGAACACGCCGATCACGACGAGCCAGATGCCGACGACCAGAGTCAGGGTGGCCAGCGACGGGAACGGCGAGGCCAGCACGACGATGCCGGCCAGCAGGCTGATCACGCCGACGAAGATCTCCCAGCCGCGGCCGGGGGTGTCGGGGTCGCTGATCGCCGAAGCCGCCGTCGCGACACCGCGGAAAATGAAGCCGACGCCGATCCAGATGGCGAGCAGCAGGATCGAGTTCGCAATGCTGCGGAAGCACAGCACCGCCAACACCAGCGAAGCCGCGCCACTGATGAACAGCAGAGCCCGGCCGCCTGCCGACACGTGAAGGGTGAACGCGTGGAACACCTGGGTGATACCGGTGACCAATAGATAGGCGCCGAAGAAGATCGCGGCAACCAGGATCGAGATGCCCGGCCAGACCAGAACCAGGATGCCCAGAACCAGCGACAGGATTCCGGACAGCAGGACTGACTTCCACAGGTGTGGCAGCAGTGGTGGCGCAGATGTCGTTGTCATGGCCGAAGTGTGACACAGCGAGATGGCCGGTTGGAGCATTTGAAGGCTTCGTGAACTGATTGAGGCCTTAAGTCCCGGCTAATTCTTGCGATTGCTACGACCAGTGCTTTTGGCTGCTTCCTTGGCGTTCGAACGGGCTGTTGGGCTCGCCGCCGGTTTTTTCTTGCCGGAGGTGGCTGCGGCGCCTCCGACGACGATGCCGTTGATGTTGAAACCTGGTCCGCTCTTGGTGATCGATGCCCCGGTCTGCAGCACGGAGCCGGCGATCGCCAGTGGGCCGGGACCGGCCGTCACGGTGTTGTTCGTGCCGAACAGATCGAATGCCTGGCTCGCAGTCCCGGTGGCGCTCACACTGCCAGCGTTGCCTCGGGTGCCGACGCCGTAGGCGGCGTTGAAGTTGCCGATGCTGGACACCTCGCCGTCGGCGAACAGACTGATCGCAGTGTTGAAGTTCCCGTTGTCGGCCCGCGAGAACGGCGTGTCGCCGGGACCGAGGGTCAGTGCGAGGTTGGCGAAGGTGCCGGTGTCTCCGGCCAACGCGTATCCGTCTTCATTGCCGATCGCGGCGGCGACTGACAGATAGCCATCCGCGCCTGCCGTCGCATTGTCGCCGGCCGCGATCGCCAGGTTCAGCACGCTGCCCGTGTAGGTCAGCGAATCTGAGGAATCGCCCAGTGATATGGCAAGTCCGAACCAGCCCTGGGCGCGAGCGGTCGCGATCGATCCAATGGCGATCGCGATGCTGGTCGGGTTGCTGAAACAGCTGGCGCTGTTGCCGATTCCGAAGAACGACGCGCACGTGGCATGGGCTGTCGGCGGTGCGGCCAGCGTTGAGGTGGCCAGGGCGACGCCGGCCAACCCGGCGCAGGCGGTCAGGAAACGGCGTTGTGGACCCATTGCTGACTCCTGTGTGCGGAAACACCGATTCTTGCACGTCAGCGGCATCGCGATACGGGAATTTCCACGGACGTCACAACTTCCTCCCCAGCTCGGACAGCACATCAGTATCAACAGGGTTAAGTTTCCCCGTACGACGCACACGATGGCCTAGTGTTCCGTTACCGGCGTCCTCGGCGTGAGGGCGCGGAGCGGCCCGAAGCAGAAAGAAGAGTCAACGTGCTTAGTGGATGTCAAGACCGACGAGGGACCGGACGTTGGTGGCGTGTCGTCGGGATCGTCGCAGTAGCGGGTTCCCTGGCACTGTCAGGCTGCAGCAGCAAATCCGAGCCCACCGCAGGCCCGTCGGAATCGTCGACCGCGGTCAAGGCCGAGAAGGTCGATGACATCGCAGCCACCCTGCCCGAGGACATCAAGAAGTCCGGCAAGCTGATCGTGGGCGTCAACATTCCCTACGCCCCCAATGAATTCAAGGACGCCAGCGGCAAGATCGTCGGTTTCGACGTCGATCTGATGAACGCCATCGCCTCCACCCTGGGCCTGACGGCCGAGTACCGCGAGTCGGACTTCGCCAAGATCATCCCCTCCATCCAGCAGGGCACCTACAACGTCGGCATGTCCTCGTTCACCGACACCAAGGAGCGCCAGGCCTCGGTCGACTTCGTCGACTACTTCAATGCCGGCATCCTGTGGGCGCAGCGCCCGGGTTCGCCGATCGACCCGAACAACGCCTGCGGCAAGAAGGTGGCCGTGCAGGCGACCACCACCGAGGAGACCGACGAGCTTCCCGCCAAGAGCAAGAAGTGCACCGATGAGGGCAAGCCGGCGATCGAGATCCTGAAGTTCGACGGCCAGGACGCCGCGACCAATGCCGTCGTGCTCGGTCAGGCCGACGCGATGTCGGCGGACTCCCCGGTGACCGCGTACGCGATCAAGCAGAGCAAGGGCAAGCTGGAAGCCGCCGGCGAGATCTTCGATTCGGCACCCTACGGCTGGCCGGTGCAGAAGGGCTCGCCGCTGGCGCAGTCGCTGCAGAAGGCGCTCGAGCACCTGATCGAGACCGGTGCCTACAAGGAGATCGCCAGTAACTGGGGCGTCGAGGCGGGCATGATCGACAAGCCGGTCATCAACGGCGGGACCAGCTAAGCGACATGGCAGCTGACGTGTCGGCCCCGCCCGCAATCAATGCTGTGCCCCTTCGGCACCCGTGGCGGTGGGTGGGGGCGACCGTCATCGTCATCCTGGTCGGGCTGTTCCTCTATGGGGCGGCCACCAACCCGGCCTACGGCTGGTCGACCTACGGTGAGTACCTCTTCAACGAGCGAATCCTGCTGGGTGTGTTCAACACCTTGCAGCTGACCATCTACTCGATGGTGCTCGGTGTGGTGCTCGGCGTCATCATGTCGGTGATGCGGCTGTCACCGAATCCGGTCTTCCGCTCGGTGGCCTGGGTGTTCCTGTGGATCTTCCGTGGCACCCCGGTCTACGTGCAGCTGGTGTTCTGGGGTCTGATCCCGACGATCTACCAGAACATCCAGCTCGGCGTGCCGTTCGGGCCGTCGCTGTTCCACCTGAACCTGCAGAGCCTGTCGATCCCGTTCGTGCTGGCGGTCGTCGGCCTGGGGCTGAACGAGGCGGCCTATATGGCCGAGATCATCAGGGCCGGAATCACTTCTGTGCCCGAAGGCCAGTCGGAGGCGTCGACGGCACTCGGTATGTCATGGGGAATGACGATGCGGCGCACCGTGCTTCCCCAGGCGATGCGAGTGATCATCCCGCCGACCGGCAATGAGGTCATCAGCATGCTGAAGACCACCTCACTGGTCACGGCGGTGCCGTACTCCTACGACCTGTACAGCATCGCGTCGCGGGAGATCGCCGCCCGCATCTTCGAACCCGTCCCGCTGCTGTTGGTCGCCGCCACCTGGTATCTGGTGGTCACCAGCATCCTGATGGTCGGCCAGCACTACTTGGAGAAGTACTTCTCCAAGGGCATCTCGCGCCGGCTGACCTCCAAGCAGCTCGAGGCGCTGGCCAAAGCGCAGACCGGCACGGAGGCAGGACACGTATGACGACCGAACCCATGGTGCGCGCCGAGCAGGTGTGCAAGAACTTCGGGGCGTTGTCGGTGTTGAAGGGTGTGACGCTGACCGTCGACCGTGGTCAGGTGCTGGTGCTCGTCGGGCCGTCCGGCTCGGGGAAGTCGACCTTCCTGCGCTGCATCAACCACCTCGAGACCGTCAATGCCGGCCGGCTCTACGTCGACGGTGAACTGGTGGGTTACCGCGAGGGCCAGGGCAAGCTTTTCGAGATGTCCCCACGGGACGCCGCCAAACAACGGCGTGACATCGGCATGGTGTTCCAGCACTTCAATCTGTTCCCGCACCGCACGGCGCTGGAGAACATCATCGAGGCACCGATCCACGTCAAGAAGGTCAAGAAGTCAACGGCGGTAGAGCGCGCCCGCGATCTGCTCGGCCAGGTTGGCCTGGGCGACAAGGCCGATGCCTACCCGGCTCAGCTCTCCGGTGGTCAGCAGCAGCGCGTGGCCATTGCCAGGGCGCTGGCCATGGACCCCAAGCTGATGTTGTTCGACGAGCCCACCTCGGCCCTGGACCCCGAGCTCGTCGGCGAAGTGCTGGCCGTCATGAAAAAGCTTGCCAGCGAAGGAATGACGATGGTCGTCGTCACCCACGAGATGGGCTTCGCCCGCGAGGTCGCCGACCAGCTGGTGTTCATGGACGGCGGTGTGATCGTCGAGAGCGGTGCCCCCCGCGAGGTGCTGGGCAACCCGCAGCACGATCGCACCAAGGCGTTCCTGTCGAAGGTGATGTAACCGGCTAGCCGGCCGGGCTCTCGACCCGAACATTCTCTGGCGCAATTGCTTTCGGTTCCCGGGTGCCGATCAGGTACCAGGTGCACATGATGCCCTTGCCCTTGACGTCCACCTCGCCGCGCTTCTCCAGCACGAACTCGTCCTTGAGTCGCTCGTAGACGTTCTCGGGCACCTGGATCCGGCCCTCGGGGTCGGTGGATTCCATCCGGGAGGCGACGTTGACCGCATCGCCCCACACGTCGTAGAAGAAGCGCCGGGCACCGACCACCCCGGCCACCACCGGGCCGGAGGCCATCCCGATCCGCAGCGGCACCCGCTGGCCGTTCGGGTCGCGCAGGTCGGCGACGGCACGGGACATGTCCAGGGCCAGCCGGGCCAGCGCCTCGACATGGTCGGGCCGGGGTTCGGGTACGCCGCTGACGACCATGTAGGAGTCGCCGGTGGTCTTGATCTTCTCCAGCCCGTGTTTGTCGACGAGGCGGTCGAAGGTGGTGTAGAGCCGGTCGAGGAACCGCACCAGGTCCGCCGCCGGGATCTGGCTGGCCCGTTCGGTGAAGCCGGCGATGTCGGCGAACAGGATCGAGGCGTCGTCGTAGCGGTCGGCGATGGTGCCGCGGGCCGGATCCTTGAGCCGTTCGGCCACGCTGCCGGGCAGGATGTTGGCCAGCAGTGCTTCGGAGCGCTTGTACTCGACTTCCATGGCGCTCTCGGCGCGGTACACCTCGCGCATGGCGTACCAGACGGTCGCGAAAATCAGCACGGACGCCGACACCGTGGTGATGACGAAGCCGGCGTTGACCGCCCAGCGGGGTTGCAGGTGGGTGTCGCCGGGCACCAGGAACTGTGAGGCGATGGTCAGCCCGACTCCGATCGCCACCACCACCGAGGCCAGCACGGCGTGTTCGACGCCGAGGACCAGCACGGCCAGCGAGGCCGAGACCAGGTAGTAGAACTGCAGACCCGAGTCGGTGCCGACCTGCCAGCCGACGATGGTCAGCGAGGCGAACGCGAAGAACACGAACACCAGTGAGGCGATCACCTCACCGAAGGGCTGCAGCAGTGGAATCAAGAAGAAGATCAGCGCCGTGCCGAGATTGATGAAGCCGATGTACATCGCGCCGGGGCCGGTGAGGATCTGCATGATCGCGATGCACGCGGTGACGAAGCCGGCAATGTAGGCCGCGATGTTGAGCACCCGCATCTGCCGGGACACCGATTCGACCCAGTGCTGGTTGCGGGCCGACGGGCGGCGCTGCATCCGCTCGCAGTCCGACTCCCGGGGTACGCCGTCAGGCGGCACCGGGTCAGCGCATTTCCGCCTGGTGCCCACCCCCCGAGACTAACTGTTGGCGGCGAGCACCGACAGCAACTCGTAGCCAACGGTCGCCGCGGCGATCCCGGTGAGTTCGGCGTGGTCGTAGGCGGGCGCGACCTCGACGATGTCGGCACCGATCACGTTGAGCCCGACCAGGCCGCGCAGCGTGTTGAGCAGTTCCCGTGATGTCAGGCCGCCGGCCTCCGGGGTGCCGGTGCCCGGGGCGTGCGCGGGATCCAGCACGTCGATGTCGACCGAGACGTAGACCGGGCCGCCGTCAAGCCGTGCCCGCATGCGCTCCACGATGCTGGCGACACCGTCGAATTCATAGTCGTCGGAGCGGATCACCTGGAAGCCCAGTACGGCGTCGTCCTCGAGATCGGTCTTGCTGTAGAGCGGTCCGCGGATGCCCATGTGCAGCGAGCGCTCCATGTCGATCAGGCCCTCTTCGCTGGCCCGCCGGAACGGTGTGCCGTGGGTGTAGGCCGCGCCGAAGTAGGTGTCCCAGGTGTCCAGATGGGCATCGAAGTGCAGCACGGCGATCTTGCCGTGGTCGCGGGCCAGGGAGCGCAGGATCGGCAGTGCGATGGTGTGATCACCGCCGATGGTCAGCAGCGTCGAACCATGCTTGCGCAGTGCGGTGATCTCGGTGTCGATCGTGGTGATGGCCTCGTCGATGTTGAACGGGTTCACCGGGATGTCGCCGAAGTCGGCCACCTGATGTACGGCGAACGGTTCCACGCCCAGCGCAGGGTTGAAGGGCCGCAACAACTTCGAGCCGGCTCGTACGTGCGAGGGGCCGAACCGGGCGCCGGGCCGGTAGGACACCCCGCTGTCGAATGGCACGCCGACGATCCCGACCGCCGCGTCGGGCACCTCGGAGATTCGGGGCAGCCGGGCGAAGGTGCTCGGTTCGGTGTAGCGGGGGTACTTGGTGGCGTCGGTCTGCCCGACGATCTCGGCCGTCATTGTTCCTCCTCGGCAACGGTTCTCGCGATGGCGACCGCATCAACGGGATCGGCCAGCGCCGGGTTGGCCCTAATAATCGCCAATTCGGCGGAGACATTCAGCGTTCGGGTCAGCGCCACGTAGGCCACACCGGAAACCAGCATCCCCACGACGAACGCGATGTCGACTTCGCCCATCGCCTCGGCGGCGGGCCCCACGAAGAACGGCAGGTCCACGAACGGGATCTCGGCGAGCACACCGGCGGTGAACGCCGTCAGACCTCGCCAGGACCAGGCGCCGTAGATGCCGGCCGGGGTGAACAGGTCGGCGATCGCGTAGTGGCCGCGCCGGACGAAGAAGTAGTCGGTGAGGTTGACCGCGGTCCACGGGGCCAGCAGGTACAGCATGATCAGCAGCGTGGTGTTCAAGGCTGTGGTGGCGTTGGTCAGGGCCAGGCTCATCGCCAGCCAGGCCACCGCCAGTGCCGCGATCGTCACCACCCGCAGCCGGCGGGTCGGGGTGACCGGTTTGAGCGAGTCGATGGCGGTCACCACCGTCAGCATCCCGCTGTAGGCGTTCAGGCCCATGGTGGCCACCAGCACCAGGGTGGACACCACGGCCAGCACCGCACCGAGGAAGGGCACCACGTCGTTACCGGTGGTGTTGATCCCGGACAGCGCATCACTGGCGCCGAGATAGGTCGCCATCCACGCGCCCAACGGAATGAGCCAGGCCGGCGAGGCCGACGCCCCGATGAACACCGAGGCGATGATCGACGACGGCTTGGTGTCGCGGGGCAGATAGCGGCTGTAGTCCGAGACATAGGGGGCATAGGTGATGTTGTAGGAGGCGGCCACGCTGAACTGGACCAGGAAGGCCACCAGACTGAAACCGCCTGTAGCAGTGGTGGTTCCGGTCACCGAGCCGAATACGACGCCGAAGGTGAGCACCACCCACAGCGGAAGGGACAGCCAGAACAGGATGCGGAACGTGCGGTGCAGCAGGTCATGCCCGTAGATGGCGAGCAGCGCAGCAGCGACCGTGATGACGACGGCGACGACAACCGGATTCCAGCCGAAGATCGACTCCAGACCGGACTTGATGATCACCACGTCGACGACGTTGAAGCCGACGAAGGTGAACAGCGTTCCGATCAGGGGCAGCAGGACACCGCGATAGCCGAACTGGGCGCGGGACTGAATCATCTGCGGCAGACCCAGCACCGGGCCCTGGGTGGCGTGGAACGCCATGAACACCGTGCCGAACGCGATACCGGCCAGGCCGGCGACGATGGTCCACCACAGTGACAGGCCCAGACTCGGGCCAACGAAACCCAACGCCAGCGTGAACGGCTGGAAGTTGCCGACGAACCAGAACGGCCCCTGATGGCCGACCTTGCCGTGACGTTCGTCGTCGGGGACGTAGTCGATGGAACGGGTTTCGATGAGCGTCGCGGAGCGAGTCGTGGGAGTGGTCACGGTGCCTCCGAGGGGGAGTCGGGGTAGTGCGTCTCACGATGCGCTGTTGGTGTGGCTGGCACCATGGCGAAATTGTTCAATCCATCTACTACGGTTGGACGATGTGTACAACGAAGGCACGTTGTGGTCACCGTCGCTGATGTCGCGACCGAACCCAGCCTCAATCTCCAGGTCCTGGTCAGCGGGGACTTATCCCGCGCGGTGACCTCGGCTCATGTCTCCGAGCTGACGTCGCCGGGTGACTGGCTGCGCGGTGGCGAGCTGCTGATGACCGTCGGCCTGCTGCTGCCGATGCGGCGGGAGGAGTGCCGCGCCTACCTGGCCGAGTGCGCGACCGCGGGAGTGGCGGCGGTGGCACTTGGTCTCGGCCACGGGTTGCCCTACCGGGACTGCCCGGAGCCGCTGGTCGAGGCCGCCCGCGAGTGCGGTGTCACGCTGCTGACGGTTCCCGACGAGACTCCATTCATCGCTGTCACCAAGTGGGTGTTCGAGACCATCGCCCGTCAGGAGCGTCAGGAGCTGCAGACGGCGCTGGAGATCAACCGCTCGCTGACCGCGGTGGCCACTAGCTCGGCGCCGCTGGCCGCGCTGCTGTCGGCGTGGTCGCAGGCCAGCAGCACACCGTGCGTGGTCTGCGATGCGGCAGGGCGGGTGATCGGCGAGACACCGGCGACCACCCCCACGGTGGTGGATGCGGCGGTGGCGGCTGTCGCTGCCGCCCAGCGGTCGGGAGCGGGGTGGTCGGTGATCGACGGGTTCGAGGTCCATGCTGTCGGCGCCCGAAATCCGCTGGCGTTCATTGCGCTCGGCGCCGACATGGATCTGCGGTCGCGCAGTTCCTCGACGGTGTTGGTCTCGCTGATCGCCGTCGACATCGAACGGCGCAACCTGTCCGGTCAGGCCGAACGCACCCGCCGCTCGCAGGTTCTGGCCCAGTTGCTGCGGCCCGGCCTGAAACGGGAGCGGGCGCTGGCGCTGGCCGGCACGGTTGGCCTGGATACCGGCCCCTGCCAGGTGGCCGTCGTCATCGCCGACGATCCCGAATCGCTGGCCTTCCGCGTGCAGGCGAGCTTGCAGGACAGCCTGGTGCTGGTGCGGGGCGACGCGGTCGAGATCGTGAATGCCGATCTCGACTCGTTGCTCGAAACGTTGAAAACCCATGCGGCCGGCCTGCCATGCGGTGTCGGGGCAGCCACAAGTGCCGCCGCGCTGGCCATCTCGGCGATGCAGGCTCGATCCCTGGTGCCCGTGAGCATCCGGCTCGGGCGCATCGTGACGGCCAGTGAGGGTGAGACGGTGTCGCTGCTGCTGTCCCTGGGGGCGCCTGATGCGGTGCGGGGGTTCGCCGACGCGGTGCTGGCACCCTTGGATGCACTCGATCCCCGGGAGCGACTCGAACTGCTGCGCACACTCGAACAGTGGTTGCGGGCCAACGGCGCCTGGGATCCTGCGGCGGCTCGATTGTCGTTGCACCGCAACACCGTTCGTAACCGGATCGAGCGGATCGCCACATTGACCGGCCGTCGTCTCGATGATGGTGAGGACCGGATGGAGCTGTGGCTCGCGCTCAAAGCCCGCTCAGCGGTTAGCCTGCAGAGGTGAGCCGGATCGCCTGCGCCCAGATCGCCCCGACCGTCGGAGAGCTCGACGCCAACCTGGAGTTGTCGGCCGCTGCGATCGCCGATGCGGCGGCGGCCGGAGCCGACATCGTTGTGCTGCCGGAGCTGGCCACCTCGGGCTACATGTTTGCCGACGCCGACGAGGCCCGCTCGGTGGCGCTGCGTCCTGATGCGCCGCAGTTCGACGCGTGGCGCTCGGCAGCCGGTGACGCAGTGGTGATCGGAGGCTTCTGCGAACTCGGCGATGACGGCCTGCTCTACAACAGCGCGGTGGTGCTGGAGCGCGACGGCGTGCTCGCCAGCTACCGCAAGACACATCTGTGGGATCGGGAGAAGCTGATCTTCACCCCGGGTGCTGCTCTGCCGCCGGTGCTGACGACGCGCCACGGTGTGATCGCCGTGATGGTCTGCTACGACCTGGAATTCGCCGAGCTGACCCGGCGGGCGGCCCTGGCTGGTGCGGAACTGATTGCGGCGCCCGTGAACTGGCCGCTGTTTCCCCGTCCGGAGGGGGAGCGCCCCGGTGAGGTGATCACCGCCATGTCCACGGCGCGGACCAACAAGGTCGCCGTGGCGGCATGCGATCGGGCCGGGGTGGAACGGGGACAGCCGTGGACCGAGGGGACGGCGATCGTCGATCCCGACGGCTGGGTGGTGGCGGTGGCCGGTGCGGGTGCGGGACTGGCGATCGCGGATGTGGACTTGAGCCTGACGCACGACAAGACCCTGACTGAGCACGTCGACCTGTTCGCCGACCGGCGCATCGACCTCTACTGAACTGCCCGGGCGGCGATAGCCCGCAAGATGACCTTGTGCCCTAGGTCGGGCTTTGCCTCGTGGGTACGCTCCGTTTGTTGGACCACGATCGCGTGGTCGCGTTGAATCGGGGGATTCTGGCGACACGGCAGCGTAGGGGCTGCCGGTCGTCCATGGTCCGGTCGGTGCGGATTGGCCGAACTTTGCCCTGCACAACGCGCTATTGCGATACGTTCAGCGATTGTCCACCCCAGTGGGGGATGCTGGTAACGGGCCGGGGCCAGCGATGTGGACATTCGACTTTCGGCACACACAGATAGGAAGCGCTATGAGGTCTGGTCGCTTGACTCGTCAGATTGCCCTCTTTGCTGGCGGTGCCGCGATCGTCGGGATGGGGGCGCTGACCGCCTGCAGCCCGAGCGAAAAGGAAGCCCCGGCGACGAGCACGACGACGTCGACGTCGGCGCCGTCGGTATCGCCCACCGAAAAGGCGGTGGGCCCCGGTGGCAACAATTCGTTCTCGCCGACCGTGAATCCGGCACCGCCGGGACCGGTGTGCAAGGAAGTTGTCGGCAACGAATGCGTTAGGTAGCTGATCAGGCAAAGCCGGGCGGTGGTGCGAACACCCCGCCCGGCTTTGTCGTCTCGCGGCAACGCAACTGCGCAAACTAACAATTACGTCAATAGTGGCGATTACCGTTCAGACGTCGGGGATGTCGCAGAGGGATACCGCTATGAACATCAGTCGCCACCGCACCCGGATCGCCGCAGGCGCCGTGCTCTCGATGAGCCTCGCTCTCGGGGGATTGGCCCTGCCGCAGGTCAGTGCCCAGGCGCAGCCCGGCAACAGTTGGCCGGGCTGCCCACCCGACAGCCCGTCCGGACCGTGCCGTTGGTGCCCGGGCGACCCGCCGGTGCAGACCGGCAATCTCAAGGTCAATCCGGTGGTGTGGGACAACAACGTCTGCCACACCTACTTCTACGTGTACTCCGGGCAGGGCAACGTCGCGCAGAACATCTTCGAAGGGGACGCGCCGCCACCGCCACCGCCACCGCCGCCGAACCTGACCCCGCCGCTGCCGGAGGGCTGGTGCTGGTCGCTGTTCCTGCCGACCACGAATTGCCCGAACGGTTGATGGCATCGGCGTTCGTACACAGCAACGCCGGACCCATTCGGTGACGTCACCGATAATTTGCTGCGGGACTACTCGTGAACCTATAGTGTGAGCCGACCGCCCGGGTATAGCGCCGGCTTAATCGCGAAGGACAATCACAATGTGCCCTGAACGCTGCATGAATTCTTCCGACAACCGGCGCGGCTCGGGCCATGGCATGAGGGCAATCGCTCTCATGTCGGTGATTTCTGCAGCGCTGGGTGGTTTGCTGATTTGGGGCTCTCAGGCACCCCGCGCCGAGGCGTTGCCGGCTGTTCCGCAGGAGCCGGCGGGCATCAATCCGTTACCCGCGTGCGGCGATCCCAATTCCACCGATGAATTGTGGAGCGACGTCAAAAACGCTTCCCCCTCCGATCCGGGCAACAACAAGCTCGTCGAATTCCCCGGGGGCAACGACCGGTCCCGCGGGTTCGCCATCCACGACGGCGCTCGCGGCGGCGCGCAGTACAACTGGCTGCTCCTGGCGACCGGGCGTCAGGAGGGCATTGAATGCCCGACCCTGTTGCAGTCGGATGCTCCCGAGTACTTCCTGGACGCCTACAACCAGCGCAGCTTTCTGCCCAAGGGGACTGACTGGGCCTTGGGCATCGAATCGGCCGACAACCGCAGCAAAGACCAACTGCACATCCACATCAGCAGGCTGCAGCAGGCTGCCCGTGCCGACATCGACAACCAGTGGCGGAACATCGCTACTGAGGAAAGCAAGTGGAAGGACAGCGTAATCACCGTGATGGGCAAGAAGTTCCGCGCGTGGAACGTCGGGAGCCTGGAGCACAACCTGTTCGCGCACCTCAACAACGAGATCGTCACACCCTTCAAGGTGCAGATGCGCAACCAGACCATGCTCGTTACCGAATGCGCTCCCAAGACCTGCACCGGCTTGATCGTCCTCAACAGCGACAAGGTCAGCCCGAACACGAATCCCGGCGCGGACAACATCGAATTCCTGTTGAACAAGGCGGGTTAGGCGCTACTGGCCTCGCCCAGTTCGTCCGCTACCGGGTCGCGTCTGAACAGGTGTGCTGGTGCCCTCGGTGAGATTCGAACTCACACTGCACGGGTTTTGAATCCGTTTCCTCTGCCAGTTGGGATACGAGGGCGGGCCGCGTGGCTGCGGTTGTCCACCATAGTGGATGGCCGCGGGGAACCGGCCAAGCGGTGTGGGGAGTGGCCCCGCGGTCGCTGTTTGGCACAGTCCACGCGACAATAGCCTCATGACCGGGTCCACCAACGACGCCGACGGCCGCGCTACCCACCGTGTACTGATCGCTGAAGATGAGGCGCTGATCCGGCTGGATCTCGCCGAAATGCTGCGCGAAGAAGGCTATGAGGTCGTCGGTGAGGCCGGCGACGGGCAGGAAGC
The DNA here is from genome assembly GCF_001494595.1 of Mycobacterium sp. M26. Lineage (GTDB taxonomy): Bacteria > Actinomycetota > Actinomycetes > Mycobacteriales > Mycobacteriaceae > Mycobacterium. The sequence goes on along the minus strand of NZ_LN929908.1, from coordinate 2,424,254 downwards.
CGTCGAACTCGCCGAACAGCTGCGGCCCGACCTGGTGATCATGGACGTCAAGATGCCCCGCCGCGACGGGATCGACGCGGCCGCCGAGATCGCCGCCAAGCGGATCGCCCCGATCGTCGTGCTCACCGCCTTCAGTCAGCGTGATCTGGTGGAGAAGGCGCGTGACGCCGGCGCGATGGCCTACCTGGTCAAGCCGTTCTCCATCACCGACCTCATTCCCGCTATCGAGGTCGCCGTCAGCCGCTTCGCCGAGATCACCGAACTCGAGCGCGAGGTGGCCAACCTCTCCGACCGGCTGGAGACCCGCAAGCTCGTCGAGCGGGCCAAGGGCCTGCTGCAGAGCAAGCAGGGTATGACCGAGCCGGAGGCGTTCAAGTGGATTCAGCGGGCCGCCATGGACCGCCGCACCACCATGAAGCGGGTTGCCGAAGTGGTCCTGGAAACCCTGGACACCCCCAAAGACTCCGCGTCGGAGAGCTGACTTCTCCGACGCGCCGCGTTAACTCTGCGTTTCCTGGTCGGCCCGCCGTCGGCACGTGGCCGTCTGACCGCGCCGTTTGGCGGCAACCGCAATATGCTCGCAGCCAGCCGTTGGCCAAGATCACGCGCTGCAGCCCAGCGTTGGCTATGTTCTACCCACCCGACGAAACTACTGACCCGGAGGTGAAAGGTGCGCTCTCGCACGACACGGAGTGCAATCGCCGCGAGTTCGGCGCTGCTGGTGGTGTTTGGCATTGCCGGCTGTAACCAGTCCACGCCGAGTGAGAACTCGTCGCAGAGCGATCTCAAGATCGTCGAGCAGGTCCAGATCGACCAGAACGGTGCCGAGGTCAAGCCCGAAGCGGGTGCGGTCCCGGCCGACCCCGCCGGTGACGGCAAGGCCACCTGCCCGCCGGTGTCGATCGCCATGGCCGGTGCCCTCAACGGCCCCGACGCCGCCCTCGGCATCAATATCAAGAACGGCGTCCAGCTGGCCATCGACAAGCACAACGCCGCCAACCCCGGCTGCCAGGTTCAGCTGAAGCCGTTCGACACGGAAGGCGACCCGCAGAAGGCCACGGCTATCGCCCCGCAGATCGTCGACGATGCCTTCACCATCGGTCTGGTGGGCCCGGCGTTCTCCGGCGAGACCAAGGCCACCGGTGCCGTCTTCGACCAGGCGGGTCTGGTCTCGGCCACCGCCTCGGCCACCAACGTCACACTGTCTGAGCAGGGCTGGAAGACCTTCTTCCGCGGCCTGGCCAACGATGGTGTGCAGGGTCCGTCGGTCGCCAACTACCTGAAGAACACCCTCGGTGACAAGAAGGTCTGCGTCGTCGACGACAGCACCGACTACGGCACCGGCCTGGCGCAGGCGGTCCGCGAGACCCTCGGCTCGGTGGCGGTGTCCGACTGCAACATCTCGGTCAAGAAGGGCGACAAGGACTTCTCGGCCGCGGTGACCCAGGTCAAGGGTCAGTCGCCGGATTCGGTGTTCTACAGCGGCTACTACGCCGAGGCGGCACCGTTCGTCCAGCAGCTGCGCGACGGCGGATTCACCGGCAAGTTCGTCAGTGCCGATGGCACCAAGGACCCGGAGTTCGTCAAGCAGGCCGGTTCGTCGTCGAAGGACGCGATCCTGTCCTGCCCGTGCGGCCCGGCCACCGGCGCCTTCGCTGACGAGTACACCAAGAAGTTCGGTCAGGCTCCCGGCACCTACAGCACCGAGGGCTACGACCTGGGCACCGTGCTGCTGAAGGGTATCGACGCCGGCAAGATCACCCGTCCGGACCTGCTCGAGTGGGTCAAGACCTACAACGGTCAGGGTGTGGCCCGTAAGTACCAGTGGACCGACAAGGGTGAACTCACCACGACCCTGATCTGGATCTACAAGGTTCAGTAAGTGATTCGCGAGACGCGTCCGGGACCACTTGGCTCGGGCGCGTTCTCGTTGAGTAGCAAGGAGTCGGCCCCAGGATGATCCACGAGTGCCTCGGTCAGTACGCCTGTCTCGCCGGCGACATCGGTTTCAACATCGAGAACCTGCGAAACGGCTTCTGGCAGTTGACTATCGACGGGTTGTCCTGGGGTGCGATCTATGCCCTGGTGGCCGTCGGCTACACCCTGGTCTTCGGCGTGCTGCGGTTGATCAACTTCGCGCATTCCGAGATCTTCATGCTCGGCATGTTCGGCGCCTACTTCTGCCTGGACATTATCCTGGGGTTCACCCCCAGCGGGAACGCCTACAACAAGGGCGTGCTGCTGACGGTGTTGTATCTGGGCATCGCGATGTTGTTCGCGATGCTGGTATCCGGTTCTGCGGCAGTCGGTTTGGAGGCGGTGGCCTACCGGCCGCTGCGGCGACGCAATGCCCGGCCGTTGACCTTCCTGATCACCGCCATCGGTATGTCGTTCGTGCTGCAGGAGTTCGTGCACTTCGTGCTGCCCAAGATCATCAAGGGCTACGGCGGCAGCAACGCCCAGCAGCCGATTACCCTGGTGCAGCCCAAGACCCAGTTCCACATCTTCGGCGCCTCGGTCAGCAACGTCACCCTGGTGATCGTCGCCGCCGCCCTGGTGCTGGCGCTGCTGACCGACATGGCGATCAACCGGACCAAGTTCGGCCGCGGTATCCGGGCGGTGGCCCAGGACCCGACCACCGCGACGCTGATGGGTGTCTCCCGGGAACGCATCATCATGACCACGTTCCTCATCGGTGGCATGCTCGCCGGCGCCGCCGCGCTGCTCTACACACTGAAGGTGCCCCAGGGCATCATCTACTCCGGCGGCTTCCTGCTCGGTATCAAGGCGTTCTCGGCAGCCGTCCTCGGCGGTATCGGCAACCTGCGCGGCGCCCTTCTCGGTGGCCTGATCCTGGGCATCATGGAGAACTACGGGCAGGCGGTGTTCGGCACCCAGTGGCGTGACGTCGTCGCGTTCGTGCTCCTGGTTCTGGTGCTGTTGGTGCGGCCCACCGGGATACTCGGGGAGAGCCTCGGAAAGGCGAGGGCATGACGCATCGCAACGATTCCCAGACGGCAGGCGGCTGGAGCAAGCGGCTGCTGGCCCCCGGCGATGGCCTGCGCGATTGGTGGGCCGGGCTCAGCCGGGTGCAGAAGTGGGGCTTCGGCGTCATCGGTTTCGGTCTGCTCGCGTTGATGCCGCTGTTTCCGCCCCCGTTCCTGGATACCCCGGGCATCAGCTTTGGCGGCACTATGGCGCAGTTCGCGATGGTGGCCATCATCGCGATCGGTCTCAATGTAGTGGTCGGCCAGGCCGGCCTGCTCGACCTCGGTTACGTCGGGTTCTATGCCGTCGGCGCCTATACCGTCGCGCTGCTCACCAGTCCGGACTCACCCTGGAATCGGCTGGGTTCGGGCTGGCTGTTCAGCGACAAGTGGGCCTGGCTGACCTGTGTGCCGATCGCGATGGCCGCCACCGCACTGGCCGGGCTGATCCTGGGTATCCCCACGCTGCGGCTGCGCGGTGACTACCTGGCCATCGTCACCCTCGGGTTCGGCGAGATCATCCGGCTGCTGGCCGACAACCTCTCCGGGGTCACCAACGGTTCGCGCGGCCTGAACCAGATCGCCTACCCGCACGTCGTGGAGACCGCGAGATACCCCGACGGCGTGTTCTCCAGCGGCAACTCCACGGGCAACGCCAACTACGGCACGTGGTGGTTCTGGCTGGGCCTGATCCTGATGATCGTCATCCTGCTGTTGGTCGGCAACCTCGAACGCAGCCGGGTCGGCCGCGCCTGGGTGGCCATCCGCGAGGACGAGGACGCCGCAGAAGTAATGGGCGTCAACACCTTCCGGTTCAAGCTGTGGGCGTTCGTGATCGGCGCGGCGATCGGCGGCCTGTCCGGGGCGCTGTACGCCGGGCAGGTGCAGTACGTCGCGCCGCCGACGTTCAACATCATCAACTCGATGCTCTTCCTCTGTGCCGTGGTGCTCGGCGGGCAGGGCAACAAGCTCGGCGTCGTCTTCGGGGCGTTCATCATCGTGTACCTGCCCAACCGGCTACTCGGCGTGGAGTTCCTGGGCATCAACCTCGGCGACCTGAAGTACCTGTTCTTCGGTCTGGCGCTGGTGGTGTTGATGATCTTCCGCCCGCAGGGCCTGTTCCCGGTGCGCCAGCAGCTGCTGGCCTACGGCAAGTCGGCGCGAAAGCTGTTGGGCGCCGCCGACGACACCAAGGCGGCGGCATGAGCGAGCCGGTGATCGACGAAGGCATGGCGGCCCTGCACCGCGACGTCAACGCCGCGGAGGGCGAAACGCTGCTGGAAACACAGGATCTCACCGTCAAGTTCGGTGGCCTGACCGCGCTGGACTCGGTCAGCTTCTCGATCAAGCGCGGCGAAATCCTCGGCCTGATCGGACCCAACGGCGCCGGCAAGACCACCTGCTTCAACGCGATCACCGGGGTGTACCGGCCCAGCTCGGGGTCGGTGACCTTCGACGGCGAACCGCTGGGCCGGATCAAGCGCCACCAGATCACCCGCCGCGGCATCGCCCGCACCTTCCAGAACATCCGGTTGTGGGGTGAGATGACGGCGCTGGAGAACGTCATCGTCGGCACCGACGCCCGGCACAAGACGTCGGTGCCCGGCGCCCTGATCCGCAGCCCACGGCACCGCGCCGAGGAGCGCACTGCCATCGAAAAGGCCGCGGCCCTTCTGCAATTCGTCGGTATCGCACACCGTGGCGAGGAGAAGGCCAAGAACCTGCCCTACGGCGATCAGCGTCGCTTGGAGATCGCCCGGGCACTGGCCACCGAGCCCAAGCTGCTGTGCCTGGACGAGCCCGCAGCGGGTTTCAACCCCAGCGAGAAGGCCGCTCTGATCGACCTCATCCGCGCCATCCGCGACGACGGCTACACCGTGCTGCTGATCGAGCACGACATGCGACTGGTCATGGGAGTGACCGATCGCATCGTGGTGCTCGAATTCGGCCGCAAGATCGCTGACGGCCTGCCCGCCGAGATCCGCGAGGACCCGGCTGTCATCGCCGCCTACCTGGGAGTCCCCGATGACCAGCTCTGACGACCGCCCCATCCTGCTGGAGGTGCGCGACGTCGTCGTGCACTACGGCAGAATTGAAGCGCTGCACGGTGTTTCGCTCGAAGTCCGCCAGGGGGAGTTGGTCACCCTGCTCGGATCCAATGGTGCTGGCAAGACCACCATGATGCGCGCCATCTCCGGTCTGCGACCGCTGTCGGCGGGTTCGGTGTGGTTTGAAGGCAAGGAAATCTCGAAGGTCAAGGCACACGAACGCGCCATCGACGGTCTGGTCCAGGCCCCGGAGGGTCGTGGTGTCTTCCCGGGGATGTCGGTGCTGGAGAACCTCGAAATGGGCTGTTACGGGCGTAAGTTCGCCAGCAAGGCCGAGCACGATGAACGCCTGGACTGGGTCCTGGAGACCTTCCCGCGCCTGGCCGAGCGCCGCACCCAGGTCGGCGGTACGCTCTCCGGCGGCGAGCAGCAGATGCTGGCGATCGGCCGGGCGCTGATGGCCCGGCCGCGGGTGCTGCTCCTCGACGAACCGTCCATGGGCCTAGCCCCGATGATCATCTCGCAGATCTTCAAGATCATCTCCGAGATCAATGCCGCGGGCACCACGGTGCTGCTGGTCGAGCAGAACGCCCAACAGGCGCTGAGCCGCTCGGATCGCGCCTACATTTTGGAGACCGGCACGGTCACCCGCAGCGGTCCGGCGCGAGAGTTGTTGGCCGACGACAGTATTCGTGCGGCGTATCTGGGTGTGGCCTAGCCCCGCCAGGCCTCGCCCATCAGCTCGTTGGCCGGCAGAGCTGGGTCCTCGAACTTGCGGGCCTGCGCGGACCCGGTGACCGGCAGACCTTCGGCGTTGAGCAGACCCACCTGGACCAGAACCGAGGCCTGATCCCAGTAGATGCGTTCGCAGGCGATCTTGTCGCCGTCGAACTGCACGACGACCACCATCGGCACCTCCACGGGGCGGTGGGTGGGGGCGACGCCGGGCAGCATCCAGTCCATCTCCACGTCATGGGTGAAGGCGAAGACGAATTCGTCGATCACCCGCTGGTTTCCGACGGTCCTCGACAGCAGTCGTAATGTGGTGTCGGCGGGCATCTTCGGGATGAAGTGCTTGCCGTAGAACTCGATCATCTCCGCGCTGCCGCGCCCGCCGGTCATGACCGGCACGTGGTTGACGTAGTTGTCCGGTGTCATCGTGGCGACGGTGGCTTCGGCGTCCCGGGTTTCGAACTCGAGCTCGGTGTGACGTTCCCAGAGCCGTTCCAGCTCGGCATCCGATGCGGCGTCGCTCATCGGTTTCTCCTCAGTCGATCGTGAAGCGCTTGACCCGCGAGGTGGCACCTGAGACTAGCCGGACATGGCTGCGTGGCACGCCGAGATGCTCAGCGAGCAGACGTGCGGCGGCTTCGGTGGCCTTGCCCTCGATCGCGCGCTCCCGCACGAAGATCGTCAGCGCACCGTCGGGGCCGGTGTCGACCAGCGGGCCCTTGCTGCTGCCGGGCTTGACGGTGACGACGACGGTTTCGGCCACCGGGGTGAGGTTACCGGGCTACGACGACCGAGGAGCCGTGGCCGAACAGGCCCTGGTTGGCGGTGACGCCGACGCTGGCGCCTTCGACCTGGCGGCCGGTGGCCTGACCCTTGAGCTGCCAGGTGAGTTCGCAGACCTGCGCGATCGCCTGGGCCGGGATGGCCTCGCCGAAGCAGGCCAGACCGCCGGACGGGTTGACCGGGATCCGCCCGCCGATGCTGGTGGCCCCGCTGCGCAGCAGCTGCTCTGCCTCACCCTTGGCGCACAGTCCCAGGTGCTCGTACCAGTCGAGTTCCAAGGCGGTGGACAGGTCGTAGACCTCGGCCACCGACAGGTCCTCGGGTCCGATGCCGGCCTCGGCGTAGGCGGCATCCAGAATCTGGTCCTTGAAGACGCGCTCCGGGCCGGGCACCGCGGCGGTGGAATCGGTGGCGATATCAGGCAATTCGGGCAGATGCTGCGGGTACTGCGGGCTCTGCAGGCTGACGGCCCGCACCGAGGGCACCCCCTTGAGCGACCCGAGGTGCTTCTCGGCGAACGACTTGCTCGCCACGATCAGCGCGGCGGCGCCGTCGGAGGTGGCGCAGATGTCTAGCAGGCGCAGGGGATCGGAGACCACCGGGCTGGCCAGCACGTCCTCGACGCTGGCTTCCTTGCGGTAGCGGGCGTTCGGGTTGTTCAGGCCGTGGCGGGCGTTCTTGACCTTGACCTGCGCGAAGTCCTCCAGAGTGGCGCCGTAGAGGTCCATCCTCCGGCGGGCCAGCAGCGCGAAGTACACGGTGTTGGTGGCGCCGATCAGGTGAAAGCGCTGCCAGTCCGGGTCATTGCGGCGTTCACCACCCACGGGGGCGAAGAAGCCCTTGGGGGTGGTGTCGGCACCGATCACCAGCGCGACGTCGCACAGGCCGGCCAGAATCTGGGCGCGGGCGCTCTGCAGCGCTTGGGAGCCGCTGGCGCAGGCGGCGTAGCTCGATGTGATCGGGATGCCGTTCCAGCCCATCTTCTGGGCGAAGGTGGCGCCGGCGACGAAGCCGGGGTAGCCGTTGCGAATGGTGTCCGCACCGGCGACCAATTGGATTTGGCGCCAGTCCAATCCGGCTTCGGCCAGGGCGGCACGGGCGGCCACCACGCCGTACTCGGTGAAGTCACGGCCCCACTTGCCCCAGGGGTGCATACCTGCACCGAGGATGTACACCGGATCCGGGCTCATTTCGCAATCCTCCAGGCGTAGGTGACCCGCTCGATACCCTCATCGTCGGTGTAGAGCGGCATGGTGGTCAGCTCCACCTCCATACCGACTTCCAGGTCGGCGGCCAGCGTGCCCTCGACCACCTTGCCCAACACGATCAGACCCTCGTCGGCCAACTGCACCGCGGCGACTGCAAACGGCTCGAACGGATCCGGGGACGGATACGGCGGCGGCGGGGCGTAGCGGTTCTCGGTGTAGCTCCACACCGTGCCGCGCCGGGACAGGGCCACGGGTTCGAGTACGTCGCTGTCACAGGCCGGGTTGGGACAGTTGTTGGCCCGCGGCGGGAAGACGTAGGTGCCGCACTGGGGGCACTTGGCGCCGACGAGATGGGGAACACCGGCATCGTCGTGATCCCACCAACCGTCGATGGCCGGTAGTTGCGTGGGGGCGTCTGGAGAAGCTGGCACGTCGTCATCGTAAGTGATCCGCGGCAGTGAACTGAAACGTGTTCCAGTTGGCGGGAGGTTGGGATCGGTAGCGATCTGCTCCGCGTGCACTGGTCCGCGAGTAGCGTCCCGGACATCCCGTCTGGCGCACAGAGGATCGGAGACCAGTCATGGGGATTTTCAAGAAGGCGAAAGAGGCGGCTGCTGCCGCTGCGCAGGCCATGAATCAGCCGCAGGGAGACGGGATGGTGCACGTTCGCGGCGCCGGCCTGGTCGACCCGGCGGTGCTCGGCGGCCCGTCCACCCGATCGGTGTCCGAGACCGACCCGATCTGGGAACCCATCAACGGCATCTCGCTGCAGGACTACGCCGACCTGGCCCGCACCGCCCAGAGCCGCGGCGTCACCGACGAGGCGGGCATGATCGCCCTGGGACAGGAGCGCGGCTGGGATCCGGCCGACGTCAAGGCCGCCCTCGACGGCTGGGTGCAGCGGATGGGGCAGTCGATGGCCGTCGGACAGCAGTTCCGCAAGTTCCTCGGCTACTGAGAGGCCGACCTACAGCAGGTGCCGAGGATCCGACGGCGTCTCCAGCGGTGTCTGGATCCGACCGTCGGTGTTGTAGGTGAGGAACCCGCGTTGACCTTCGTCCCGGTTGGGCGGCAGACCGAGGTTGTACAACGTCTCGTCGGGGGTGTCGTACCACTCGCCGAGCTTGAGGATCGTGCGAGTCTCGGCGGCGGTGGCGATGGGACGACCCAACTCGTTGGCGATGTTGACCATTTTGCGGATCATCTCCACGCTGGTTAGTCGTTGGCCCTTGACCGGCCCCCACAGGTTGTCCTCGATACCGGCGCGCACATGCTGTCCGAGGGCAATGCAGACGGCAGACAGCGGCCAGACCAGTCGCCACACTGACTGGTAGGTGAATGAGGATCCCTGCGGTGCCCGCCGGATCAGTTCCATCAGGTCAAATGGGTTGGAGCCGGTGACGCCGCCGCCGACCATGCTGTAAAAGCCGTTGACGGGCCCCATGTACAGGCCCTGGCGGATCAGACGTTCGACGATCTCCAGGGAGTGGACGTGGGCGAGCGCAAAGTACGGCTGAATCTTGTTGTTGCGCAGCCGCTTCAGGTGTTCGATGTAGAACTCCGGTGTGGCGTCGGCGACCATCTGGGAGAACTGCCACAAAACGTGCGGGTCGGCGGCGTGGGTCCCGGCCACATCGTCGATGGTTGCCAGCGAGGTGATGTCGTACTGTGTCGACCCGATCGCGACGGTCACCTGATCGGGTTTCGGATCGATCTCGGCCAGCATGTGCCGGGTGTCGTAGCTCTGCCATTTGGCGACGTCGTCGCCCTCCGGGGAGAACGAGATTGACCCGCCGATCTGGAGAACCATGTCCGGGACCGCCTCCCGCAATCGCGCGATCTGGGCCCCGTATTCCTCGAAATTCTTGGAGATCTTGCCGGTCTTGGGATCTCGCACGTGCACGTGCAGGATGCGCGCGCCCGCCTCATAGCAGTCCACCGCTTTCTGGACCTGTTCGTCCCAGGTGACGGGGATCTCGCCGGGAAAGTCCGACGGTATCCACACCGGCCCGTATGGGGCAGCGGTGATCACGAGTGGCGGCTGGTTTTCCGGCAAGAGTGACCGGTCGGTGAAATACATTCAGATCTCCTCGGTGCTGAGTTTTTCTTTTCGAGACAGTTCGTCGTCGAGGATCGGGATGGCTACGTTGCACGACTGCATGCCCTGGCTGACGCACAGTTGCAACACCGCAGCAATCTCAGCCGTACTGGCACCAAGATCGAGTGCGGTACGGATATGGCGGCGGATGCCTGGGGCATACAGGTGGTTGACGCTGGCGTCCAGCGCGATACTGAGCAGCTCGATTTCCTTGGGGGAGAACAGGTCCGTGCTGTAGATGTCGATGCCGACGGCCATGAAGAGTTCGGTCCACTCGGCGTCCAACTCCAGAAACGGGTCCCACGCGGCATTCCACTGGCCGTTGTTGTGCATCGCATCGCACCACGGAGTCGGTACCTGTTCGGCCTGGTTGTGCGCAGGGCCCGCTTCGGCCAGCAGTTCTGGAGCCGCGACCGACAGCGCGTGTACTGACACCACACTTGCGCACTTGGTGACGAACACGATGTCATCGCGGGTCGCGCCGGCGTCGAGGGCGGCGCGGATATGCCGACGGGTGGCCTCTGGGTCCAGCGTGGTGGGTGCGGCATTGAGTGCCACGCAGATCAGCTCGGCGAAGCGAGTCCCGAGCACCGCGGCCGACCAGGGGTGAACGCTCATCGCCCAACTGCGTTGGGCCCACGTGGGATCCCAACGCCGAAGAATGGATAGTGCGGGACCCCAGAGACCTGAGTCCTCGCCATGATCTGCTCGGGGGGAGAGCATGCGTCGATTCTGCGGGGGGCCACCGAACCCCGCTTGACAATTCGCGACACCTAGCTGAGATTGCCGGGTGTGCCTGTCATCCGGGCTTCTTGCCTTCTCCAGTTCGACGAACTTGTCACCGAACTCGGTGGTGACTCTGAGGCGATCCTGGCCGCCGTGGGCCTGTCGCCCCGGGACGCCGGTCGGTTCGATCGCTTCATCCCGCTGCTGGGGGCGGTCGAGGCGGTTGATCTCGCCGCTGATGTGACCGGCGTGCCCGACTTCGGGCGTCGCCTCGCTGCCCGACGGGGAATCGAGACGATCGGTGCGGTGGGTCTTGCGGCCCGCTCGGTAGGCACCCTCGGTGAGGCCCTCGGCATCTTCGTGAGGTACATCAGCGCGCATAGTCCCGGTTTGCGGGTGCAACTGACACCAACGGATGACGGGTTGTCGTCGTTCGTGGGTTTTGCGATCGTTCTGGACCCGCCACCTCGCCAGCGCCAGGCAGTCGAGGTCCTCTTGGGGGCGGCACTGCAGATCATGCGTGCCCTTGTCGGTGACGATTACGCACCCCGGTCAGTTCATCTGCCGCACACCGCCTTGACCAGCCCGACGAGCTATGTCCGAGACTTCGGCTGTAGTGCCCGTTTTGCCCAACCCGAAGCCGGATTCACGCTGTCGCAAAACGATTTTCGACGCCGTCTCTTCCCGCCAGGGTCGGGTTTTCACGATGCAGACGAGATTCTTGCCGCTCTAGTGCCGGGCCCTGATCCTTCGCTGCCGGAATCCGTCACAAGCCTGGTTCGCGCACTGTTGGTGAGCGGAACGCTGAGCATCGACACCGTCGCTGGGCATCTGCACCTGCACCCCAGGGCGCTGCAGCGACGGTTGGCGGCCGAGGGCACCACGTATGCGGCACTGGTCGACAAGGTGCGCCGGCACGACGCCGAGCGCTACCTGCGCGACACCGATATCGATATCGAACATCTCTCCGAGAAACTCGGATACTCCGAGCAGAGTGTGCTGACCCGGTCCTGTCATCGGTGGTTCGGCTGCGCTCCCACCGCCTACCGGCGTCAGTGGCGGGGCCTAGAGTGAAGTCCGTGACGGCGAGCGCGACGGACCAGAAGCACACCCTCATGCTGTTGGACGGCAATTCGCTGGCCTACCGGGCGTTCTACGCGCTTCCCGCCGAGAACTTCAAGACCAAGAACGGGCTGACCACCAACGCGGTGTACGGATTCACCGCCATGCTGATCAACCTGCTGCGCGATGAGCAGCCCAGCCACATCGCCGCCGCCTTCGACGTGTCCCGCCAGACCTTCCGAGTGGACAAGTACCCGGAGTACAAGGCCGGTCGATCGGCCACCCCGGACGAGTTCCGCGGCCAGATCGACATCACCAAGGAAGTGCTGGCCGCGCTCGGGATCACGGTGCTGGCCGAACCGGGCTTCGAGGCCGATGACATCATCGCCACGCTGGCCACCCAGGCCGAGCAGGAGGGCTACCGCGTCCTGGTGGTCACCGGCGACCGTGATTCGCTGCAACTGGTCAGCCCGGACGTCACGGTGCTCTACCCGCGCAAGGGGGTCAGCGACCTGACGCGCTTCACCCCGGAGGCGGTGGTGGAAAAGTACGGGCTGACCCCGGCCCAGTACCCTGACTTCGCGGCGCTGCGCGGCGACCCGAGCGACAACCTGCCCGGCATCCCGGGGGTGGGGGAGAAGACCGCCGCGAAGTGGATCGTCGAATACGGCTCGCTGCAGGGCCTGGTCGACAACGTCGACACCGTGCGGGGCAAAGTGGGCGATGCCTTGCGCGACAACCTGTCCACCGTGGTGCTCAACCGGGAACTGACCGATCTGGTCAAGGACGTGCCGTTGCCGCAGACGCCGGACACGTTGCGCCTGCTGCCGTGGGACCGCGACCAGATCCACCGCCTGTTCGACGACCTGGAATTCCGGGTGCTGCGCGATCGGCTGTTCGACACGCTGGCCGCCGTGGAGCCCGAGGTGGACGAGGGCTTCGACGTGCGCGGCGGGGCGCTGGCCCCGGGATCGGTCGCGGCCTGGCTGGCCGAGCACGCCAGTGACGGACGCCGTAGCGGTTTGGCCGTGGTCGGTACGCACGGCGTGTACGACGGTGACGCCACGGCGCTGGCCATCGCCGCCGCAGACGGGGACGGTGCCTACATCGACACCACCACGCTGACACCCGAGGACGAATCCGCGCTCGGCACCTGGCTGGCCGACACCCACAAGCCGAAGGCCTTGCACGAAGCCAAGATCGGGATCCACGATCTGGCCGGCCGGGGGTGGACGCTCGACGGGGTTACCTCCGACACCGCGCTGGCGGCCTACCTGGTCCGGCCCGGTCAGCGCAGCTTCGCCCTCGATGACCTGTCCCTGCGCTACCTGCGGCGCGAATTGCGTGCGGACAACGCTGAGCAGCAACAGCTTTCGCTGCTCGACGATACCGACGGCGTTGACGATCAGGCGGTGCAGACCCTCATCCTGCGGGCTCGTGCTGTCGCCGACCTGGCCGACGCGCTCGACGAGGAACTCACCCGCATCGACTCCGCCTCGCTGCTCGGCGAGATGGAACTGCCCGTGCAGACCGTCCTGGCCGGGATGGAAAGTGCCGGTATCGCCGTCGACCTGGACACCCTCGACACCCTGCAGCGGGAGTTCGGCGACCAGATCCGCGAGGCCGCCGACGCCGCGTACGCGGTGATCGGCAAGCAGATCAACCTCGGCTCGCCCAAACAGCTGCAGGTGGTGTTGTTCGATGAGCTGGGCATGCCGAAGACCAAACGCACCAAGACCGGTTACACCACCGACGCCGATGCGCTGCAGTCGCTGTTCGACAAGACCGGCCATCCGTTCCTGGAACACCTTCTGGCCCATCGTGATTCGACGCGACTGAAGGTCACTGTCGACGGGCTGCTGAAGTCGGTGGCCGCCGACGGGCGTATCCACACCACGTTCAACCAGACCATCGCGGCCACCGGCCGGCTGTCCTCGACCGAACCCAACCTGCAGAACATCCCGATCCGCACCGACGCCGGCCGCCGCATTCGCGACGCCTTCATCGTCGGAGCGGGCTACAGCGAGCTGATGACGGCCGACTACAGCCAGATCGAGATGCGCATCATGGCGCACCTGTCCAAAGACGAGGGCCTCATCGAGGCGTTCCGCACCGGGGAGGACCTGCATTCCTTCGTGGCCTCCCGCGCGTTCGAGGTGCCCATCGACGAGGTCACCCCGGAGCTGCGCAGGCGGGTCAAGGCGATGTCCTACGGCCTGGCCTACGGGCTGAGTGCCTACGGTCTGTCGGCCCAGCTGAAGATCTCCACCGAAGAGGCGAAAGTCCAGATGGACCAGTACTTCGCCCGCTTCGGCGGCATCCGCGACTACCTGCGCGACATCGTCGACCAGGCCCGTAAAGACGGCTACACCTCGACCGTGCTGGGCCGCCGTCGCTACCTGCCCGAGCTGGACAGCAGCAACCGTCAGGTGCGCGAGGCCGCCGAGCGGGCCGCCCTCAACGCGCCGATCCAGGGCAGCGCCGCCGACATCATCAAGGTGGCCATGATCAACGTCGCCCAGGCCATCAAGGACGCCGGCCTCAAGACCCGCATGCTGTTGCAGGTCCACGACGAACTCCTGCTGGAAGTCGCCGACGGCGAACGTGAGACCGTCGAGGCGCTAGTGCGCGACAAGATGGGCGGCGCCTACCCGCTGGACGTGCCCTTGGAAGTGTCGGTCGGTTACGGCCGCAGCTGGGATGCCGCGGCGCACTAGCCGCTAGGCCGGAACCGCCTGCGCGGCAACCGTGTCCGCGGCGACGATGCCGGAGTAGTGTGCGGCATCCCCGGCGATCGACTGGCTGGACTGGCCGTGCACGTCGACGGGGATGTCGCCGGCCAGGGTGACCCGCTCGAGATAGCGGGCCTGGCCGTCATAGTCGGCCACCCCGTAATGCTGGGTGGCGCGGTTGTCCCACACCGCCAGATCGCCTTCGGCCCAGTCCCAGCGCACCGTGTTCTCCAGCCGGGTGATCCGGCTCTGCAGTAGGGCGAACAGCGTGGCCGACTCGGCGCTGCCCAGGCCGATCAGACTCCGGACGAAGTGGCCGAGCAGCAATACCCGCTTGCCGGTCTCAGGGTGGACCCGCACCACCGGATGGTTTGTCTCGTAGTAATCCGATTCGAACTCATTGCGGTACGCGCGGACCTCCTCGGTGACTTCGGTGTCCGGCTCGGCGCGGTCGGCGGCATAGTCGTAGAGATTGCTGTGCGTGGCCCACAGCTGTTCGGCCAGCGCCCGCAGCGGCGGCGGCAGTTGTTCGTAGGCAGCCTCGGTGGACGCCCACACCGTGCTGCCGCCGTAACTGGGCAGCGTCACCGCCCGCAGCAGCGAGGCCTTGGGAATGCGGTCGACGAATGTCACGTCGGAATGCCACGAGTTGGCCGCGCCGAACCGCGAGTCGATCGGCAGCAGGGTCTCGCCGCGCGAGGTCACCGTCGGGTGGGCGATGGTCGGCACCCCGAGCAGTCGCGCGAACGCCACCTGCCCCTCGCCGTCGAGATGATGCTGGCCGCGGAAGAAGATCACTTTGTGTTCCAGCAGCACGTCGTTGATGGCGCGGACGGTTGCGGAATCCAGATCGCCGCCGAGGCGGACACCGGAGATCACCGCGCCGATGTTGGCGCCGAGCTTGGAAACGTCGAGGGAAGCAGGCATGACGCCATCCTGGGCGGCGCGACGCTGGCCGTACACCATTGTGCTAGCCACGATCCGAATGGGCTCTACCTGCGGTCGTACGGTACGAATGGAGGGTGCCTCCCACCGTCTTGCTGCTGTCGACGTCCGACACCGACCTGATCACCGCGCGGGCCAGCGGGGCGGGCTACCGGTGGGCCAACCCGTCGCGGCTGGCAGAGGGAGAACTCGCTGACCTGCTGGCCGGGGCCGACGCGGTGGTGGTGCGCATCCTCGGCGGCTACCGGGCCTGGCAGGAGGGCATCGATACCGTGGTCGCCGCCGGGGTGCCGGTGGTGGTGGTCAGTGGTGAACAGGCGCCCGACGCCGACTTGATGGAACGCTCGACGGTGCCCGCCGGCATCGCCATGCAGACCCACATCTATCTGGCCCAGGGCGGGGTGGAGAACCTGCGCCAGTTGCATGCCTTCCTGTCCGACACGCTGTTGATGACCGGCTACGGGTTCAGTCCGCCGGCGCCGACGCCGTCGTGGGGTCTGCTGGACCCGCCCTGTGAGGGATGCGAGGGCTGCGGGGTGCAGCGCGACGGCGATCCACGACCGGTGATCGCGGTGCTGTTCTACCGGGCCCAGCAGTTGGCGGGCAACGTTGCCTACATCCGGGCGATGTGTACGGCGATCAGGCAGGCGGGTGGCCGACCGCTGCCGGTGTACTGCACCTCGCTGCGCAACCCGGAACCCGAACTGCTGGACCTGCTGCGGACCGCCGACACCCTGGTGGTGACTGTGCTCGCCGCGGGCGGGGTGCGCCCGGCGACCGCCACGGCGGGTAACGACGACGGCAGCTGGGACGTCACCCATCTTGCCGCCCTGGATGTTCCGATCCTGCAGGGCCTGTGCCTGACGAGCTCACGGTCCACCTGGTCCGCCAACGATGACGGGTTGACCCCGCTGGATGTGGCCACTCAGGTCGCGGTACCCGAATTCGACGGCCGCATCATCACGGTGCCGTTCTCGTTCAAGGAGATCGACTCCGACGGACTGATCTCCTATGTGCCCGATCCCGAACGGTGCGCCCGGGTGGCCGGCCTGGCGGTCAAGTACGCCACCTTGCGCACGGTGCCGGCATCGGAGAAGCGGTTGGGTCTGGTGTTCTCGGCCTATCCGACCAAGCACGCCCGCATCGGCAACGCCGTCGGGCTGGACACCCCGGCCAGCGCGGTGGCGTTGTTGACGGCGTTGCGGGACAACGGCTATCGGATCGGCGAGGTGCCCGGTGTGGAGGCCGGCGACGGGGACGCGCTGATGCACGCGCTCATCGAACGCGGCGGCCAGGATCCGGATTGGCTCACCGACGCCAAGTTGGCGGGCAACCCCGTCCGGGTGCCCGCCGCCCGGTATCGCGAGTGGTTCGCCACGCTGCCCGGCGAGTTGGCCGAGGCGATGGTGGAGCACTGGGGGCCACCGCCCGGCGAGCTGTTCGTCGACCGCAGCCGCGACCCCGACGGCGAGATCGTCGTCGCGGCAATCCAATCCGACAACATCGTGATCCTGGTGCAGCCGCCCCGCGGGTTCGGGGAGAACCCGGTGGCCATCTACCACGACCCGGACCTGCCGCCGAGCCACCACTACCTGGCGGCCTACTTCTGGCTGCGCCACGAATTCGGGGCGCACGCCCTGGTTCATCTGGGCAAGCACGGCAACTTGGAGTGGCTGCCCGGCAAGACCGTCGGCATGTCCGCGCAGTGCGGTACCGATGCCGCGCTCGGCGACCTGCCGCTGATCTACCCGTTCCTGGTCAACGATCCCGGTGAGGGCACCCAGGCCAAGCGCCGGGCGCATGCGACGCTGGTCGACCACCTGATCCCGCCGATGGCCCGCGCCGAAACCTACGGTGACATCTCGCGGCTTGAGCAGCTGCTCGACGAGCACGCCAACATCGCCGCACTGGACCCCGGCAAGCTACCGGCCATCCGCCAGCAGATCTGGACGCTGATGCGGGCGGCGAAGATGGACCACGACCTGGGCCTGGACGACCGTCCAGCCGACGACAGCTTCGACGACATGTTGCTGCACGTCGACGGCTGGCTGTGCGAGATCAAGGACGTCCAGATCCGCGACGGCCTGCACATCCTGGGTGTAGCGCCACAGGGTGAGGGTGAACTGGACCTGGTGCTGGCGATCCTGCGAGCCCGTCAGCTCTTCGGCGGGGAACAGCACCTGCCCGGGCTTCGCGAGGCGCTCGGCCTGGCCGAGGACGGTAGCGACGAACGGACCGTGGTCGACGCCGCCGAGGAGCGGGCCCGCCACCTGCTGGCCGACCTGCAGGACAGCGGCTGGGATCCCGAGCGGGTCGACCACATCACCGACGACCCCCAGGTGGCCCGCATCCTGCGGTTCGCCGCCACCGAGGTGGTGCCCCGGCTGGCCGGTACCTCGGCTGAGATCGACCAGGTGCTGCGGGCGCTGGAGGGCCGATTCATCGCCGCCGGCCCCTCGGGCTCCCCGTTGCGGGGCCTGGTCAACGTGCTGCCCACCGGGCGCAACTTCTACTCGGTGGACCCCAAGGCGGTGCCGTCACGGCTGGCCTACGAGACCGGGGTGGCGATGGCGGATTCGCTGCTGGCCCGCTACCGCGCCGACTACGGCGACTGGCCGCGCTCGGTGGGCCTGTCGGTGTGGGGTACCTCGGCGATGCGAACGTCCGGCGACGACGTGGCCGAAGTCCTTGCGCTGCTGGGTGTTCGGCCGGTGTGGGACGACGCCTCCCGGCGGGTGGTGGACCTGGAGGCCATCGGACTCGAGGAACTGGGCCGGCCGCGTATCGATGTCACGGTGCGCATCTCCGGCTTTTTCCGGGACGCCTTCCCACACGTGGTGACGATGCTCGACGACGCGGTGCGCATGGTCGCGGCTCTCGACGAACCCGCCGACCAGAACTTCGTGCGCGCCCACGCCCAGGTCGACCTCGTCGAGCACGGCGATGAACGACGAGCCACCACAAGGATTTTCGGGTCCAAGCCGGGTACCTACGGGGCAGGCCTGCTACAGCTCATCGACAGCCGCAACTGGCGCGACGACGCCGATCTGGCCGAGGTGTACACCGCCTGGGGAGGATTTGCGTACGGGCGCGAACTCGACGGCCGGCCGGCCGCCGACGACATGTCCATCCAGTACCGCCGAATCGTGGTGGCCGCCAAGAACACCGACACCCGCGAGCACGACATCGCCGACTCCGACGACTATTTCCAGTACCACGGCGGCATGATCGCCACCGTGCGCGCGCTCACCGGGAAGGCGCCGGCGGCCTACATCGGCGACAACACCCGGCCCGATGCCGTGCGCACCCGGACCCTGTCGGAGGAGACCACCCGGGTGTTCCGTGCCCGCGTGGTCAATCCGCGGTGGATGTCGGCGATGCGCAAGCACGGCTACAAGGGCGCTTTCGAGATGGCCGCCACGGTGGACTACCTGTTCGGCTACGACGCCACCGCCGGGGTGATGGCCGACTGGATGTACGAACAGCTCACCGAGAAGTATGTCCTGGACCCCGAGAACCGCAAGTTCCTGGGCGAATCCAACCCCTGGGCGCTGCACGGGATGTCGGAGCGACTGCTGGAGGCGGTCGGCCGCGGCATGTGGGCCGAACCCGACCCGCAAACCCTGCAGGGACTGCGTCAGGTGCTGCTGGAAACCGAGGGCGATCTTGAAGCACGCTGATTCGCTCGGACCGGCGGGCAGGAGCGTAGCGACCCGGGGAACTACATTAGGGAGATGGCTACCACTTTCGCCGACGTGATCAAGTCGCAGTACGTCTCGCTGACGACCTTCACCAAGGACGGCCGGCCCAAGCCGACGCCGATCTGGCTCGCTCCTGATGGTGATCGCGCCCTGGTCATCACCGGCCGCGACTCGTGGAAGGTCAAGCGAATCCGCAACACCTCCCGGGTGACGCTGGCGCCGTGTGACCGCCGGGGCAAGGTCACCGGGGAGACCGTCGAAGCCGTCGCCACCGTGCTCGACGACAATCACCTCGAGACCGTCTACAGCGCCATCGGAAACCGCTACGGACTGCTGGGCAAGGTCTTCAACTTCTTCAGCAAGCTGCGGGGTGGAGCGCACCGCAACGTCGGCCTGGAACTGCGCGCAGCCTGAAACTCACAGGGTCTTATCAGGCCCGGTCGGAACCCGGCCCGCACCCGAGTCGTTGCCTAGACATGGTGATGCGGACGTTCCTCGTCTACGCGCTCGTCGAACTGGCGGTGCTGGCCGCCCTGACCTGGTCCATCGGGTTGGGGTGGACCCTGCTCGTGCTGCTGGCCACCTCGGTGGTCAGCGTGGCACTGGCCGGATCACAGGTGAAGCGGCAGATCGCCCGGCTGCAGCGCTCGCGCACCAATCCGCAGGGGGCGGTGGCCGACGGCATGCTGGTGGCGCTGGGCACCTTCCTGGTGTTCATCCCGGGCCTGGTCACCACCGTCGTCGGTGCGCTGATGCTGCTGCCACCCACGCGCAGCGCGATGCGCCCGCTGGCCGGGCTGCTCCTGACCCGTGGCATCACCCGCCGTGTCAGTGTCATCAACCTGAACGCCCCGGGCCGGATGTACGCACCGCCGCGCTATGCCGGTGACTACATCGACGGCGAGGTCATCGACGATCAGGTGTACGGCCGCATCCACGACGCCAACATCGTCCGCCGCTACAACTAGCCCGACTCGGTTTCTTCCACACCTGCCTCGCGCGGGACACTGACCGACGTGACCACACTGCTGTTGGGCGGGCGCGTGCACAGCCCGTCGCACCCGGACGCCACCGCCATGGCCGTACGCGACGGTGTCGTGGCATGGCTGGGCAGCGACGACGTCGGCCGCACCCAATTCGGCGATGCCGAGATCATCGACCTCGACGGCGCGTTCGTCGCCCCGGCGTTTGTGGACAGCCATATCCACGTCACCTCGACCGGGCTGCTGCTGACCGGACTGGACCTGACCACCGCCACGTCTGCGAGCGACTGCCTGCGGCGCATCGCCGAGCACGTCGCCGCCCATCCCGGTCAACCGATCTGGGCGCACGGCTGGGACGACACCGCCTGGCCCGGTGACCGGGCCCCCAGCACCGACGAACTCGACGCCGTTGTCGGGACCACCCCGGCCTACCTGGCCCGTATCGACGTGCATTCGGCGGTGGCGTCGAGCGCGCTGCGCGCGCTGGTGCCGGGGCTGTCCGCTGTCGCCGGGTTCGATCCACAGCGGCCGTTGTCGTCCACCGCGCACCACCTGGTCCGCGCACAGGCGAGGGCCCTGCTCACCTCGAAGCAGCGCGCCGAGGCCCGCCGTGCCGCACTGGACGCAGCCGCAGCCGCCGGCATCGTCGCCGTCCACGAATGCGCAGGCCCCGATATCGGCGGCAGTGACGACTGGCAGGAACTGCGCGCCACCGAGCACGGTGTCGACGTCATCGGCTACTGGGGTGAGGCGGTCTCCAGTGCCGCCCAGGCCCGGGCCCTGATCCAGGCCACCGGCGCCCAGGGGCTGGCCGGCGACCTGTTCATCGACGGTGCCCTGGGATCGCACACCGCCTGGCTGTCCCAGCCGTACACCGACCAACCGGACACCTGCGGCAACTGCTACCTCGACCCCGCGACCGTCACCGAGCACCTGATGGCCTGCACCGAGGCGGGCGTCACCGCCGGGTTCCACGTCATCGGCGACGCGGCCGTCGGCGCTGTGGTCGATGCGCTGGAACAGGTCGTCGATAGGTTCGGTGCGCCCGCGGTGGCACGCTGCGGGCATCGCCTCGAACACCTGGAAATGGTGTCGGCCGACCAGGCGGCCAAGCTCGGTCAGTGGGGTGTCACGGGCAGCATGCAGCCCTCTTTCGACGCGCTGTGGGGCGGCACCGACGGCATGTATGCGCGTCGCCTCGGTATCGACAGAGCCGCACTGCTCAATCCATTCGCGCTGTTAGCATCGGCAGGCGTGCCCCTGGCGTTCGGCTCAGATGCCCCGGTGACCAGCATCGATCCGTGGGCGACGGTGCGCGCGGCAGGCCACCACCAGACCCCGGGAAGTGCCATCTCCATGCGTGCCGCCTTCGCCGCCGCCACCCGCGGCGCCTGGCGTGCGGGCGGTGTCCGCGACGGCATCACCGGCACGCTGGTGCCCGGTGCACCGGCGTCCTACGCGGTGTGGGACGTGGGCGACCTTGACGTGGCCGCCCCCGCCGACACCGTGCAGCGGTGGTCCACCGACCCCCGTTCGCGGGTTCCGGCGCTGCCGCGCCTGGATCCCTCCGATCCGCTACCGCGCTGCCTGCAGACGGTGCACCGAGGCGTCGTGCTGCATGGCTGACACCCCATCGCGCCTGCAGCGCATCATCGCCGCGCTCACACCGCGGATGTTCCGGCTACTCGCCACCGCCACCGCGGGGCTGGCCATGTGCATCAGCTTCCCGCCCATCGGCTGGTGGTGGTCGGCGGTGCTCAGCTTCGTGCTGCTGACCTGGGTACTGGTTCACCCCAGGACCACCGTGGCCGGCGGATTCGGTTACGGCCTGTTATTCGGCCTGGCGTTCTACATCCCGCTGCTGCCGTGGATCAGTGGACTCGTCGGGCCGATCCCGTGGCTTGCCCTGGCGGCGCTGCAGGCCCTGTTCTGTGCGGTGTTCGGCATGTTCGCCGTCGTGGTGCGCACGCTGCCGGGCTGGCCGGTCTGGCTGGCGCTGGTGTGGTCGCTGCAGGAATGGCTCAAATCCAGTGTGCCGTTCGGCGGATTCCCTTGGGGTGTCGTCGGATTCGGCCAAACCCAGGGACCGTTCCTGCCGCTCGTCCAGCTGGGCGGGGTGCCCTTGCTGTCGTTCGGCATCGCCCTGGTCGGCACCTCGTTGTGCGCGCTGGGGATCGAGATCGTGCGCTGGTGGCAGCACAGCGGGTCGGGCAAGAAGCACCAGACTCCCTCGCCGGTGGCAGTCCTGGTGCCCGGCCTGTGCATCACCGCCGTGCTGTTGACCACCGCACTGGCCGCACCCCAGGTGCGCCGGGCGGGTGCGGGCAACGAACCCACGGTGACCGTCGCCGCGGTCCAGGGCAACGTGCCGCGCCTCGGGCTCGAGTTCAACGAACAGCGCCGCGCCGTGCTGGACAACCACGTCCGCGAGACCGTGCAACTCGCCGAGGACGTGCGTGCCGGGCTGGTGCCGCAACCGCAGTTCGTGGTGTGGCCGGAGAACTCCTCCGACATCGACCCGCTGACCAACCCGGACGCCGCCCAGCAGATCTCGGTGGCCGTCCAGGCCATCGGGGCGCCGATTCTGGTCGGCACGGTGCTGGCCCGCCCGGAGTGGACGCCGGAGAACCCGACCGCGTCGAACACCGTCGTGGTGTGGGATCCGGTGTCCGGGCCGGGGGAGCGCCACGACAAGCAGATCATCCAGCCGTTCGGCGAGTACCTGCCGTGGCGCAGCTTCTTCAAGCATTTGTCGTCCTACGCCGACCGGGCGGGCTACTTCGTCCCCGGCACCGGCGACGGCGTGGTCCACGCAGCCGGGGTACCGATCGGAGTGGCGACCTGCTGGGAGGTCATCTTCGACCGCGCTTTGCGGGAATCGGTGCGCAATGGCGCCCAGGTGCTGACAGTGCCGACCAACAACGCCACCTTCGACCAGAACATGAGCGAGCAGCAACTGGCGTTCGCCCGGGCCCGGGCCGTCGAGCACGACCGCTACGTCATCGTCGCCGGCACCACCGGGATCAGTGCCGTCATCGCCCCCGATGGCAGCGAAATCGCCCGCACCCAGTTCTTCAGCCCGGCTTACCTCGACGTCCCGATCCGGCTCAAGACCACCGAGACACCGGCGACGCGGTGGGGGCCGCTGGTGCAATGGGTGCTGGTAGGAGCAGCGGTTGCCGTGATTGGCGCCGCCATACTGCACAATGGATGGTTCATACGACCGTTGCGCCGCCGACGGCAGCAACGCGACGAGGCCCCGCCGGACGAGGGCGACGAGCCGTCTGCCCTGGCCGGGCAGCACGATAGAGGAGATTCATGAGCGACCAGGGCAAGAAGGGCTCTGACAAGGGCGCGCCGCGTCCCAGCCAGCGCACCCTGGTGATCATCCCCACCTTCAACGAGCTGGAGAACCTGCCGTTGATCCTGGGCCGGGTGCACAAGGCCCGTCCCGACGTGCACGTGCTGGTCGTCGACGACGGCAGCCCGGACGGTACCGGTGCGCTGGCCGACGAGCTGTCCCTGGCTGACCCGGACCGTCTGCACGTCATGCACCGCACCGCCAAGGACGGGCTCGGTGCGGCCTACCTGGCCGGCTTCGCCTGGGGGCTCAGCCGCCAGTACAACGTCCTGGTCGAGATGGACGCCGACGGCAGCCACGCCCCCGAACAGCTCTACCGGTTGCTGGACGCCATCGACAACGGGGCCGACCTGGCGATCGGCTCGCGCTATGTCGATGGCGGTACGGTGCGCAACTGGCCGTGGCGGCGGCTGGTGCTGTCCAAGACCGCCAACACCTACTCGCGGGTGCTGCTGGGTGTCGGCATCCATGACATCACCGCCGGCTACCGCGCCTACCGGCGCGAGGTGCTGGAGAAGATCGACCTGTCGGCCGTCGACTCCAAGGGCTACTGCTTCCAGATCGACCTGACCTGGCGCACCATCAACAGCGGATTCAGCGTGGTGGAGGTGCCGATCACCTTCAGCGAGCGCGAACTCGGCGTGTCGAAGATGAGCGGTTCGAACATCCGTGAGGCGATGGTGAAGGTCGCCCAGTGGGGGATCGGCGGGCGCCTGGACCGCGCCCGGGGCGTGGTCCGCTAGTCCCGTTTCGGACTAGGTGCCGCGACGCTTGGTCTTGATCAGGTCGAGGCGCTCTTTGAGCAGCTCGTCGAGTTCCTCGATCGACCGGCGCTCCAGCAGCATGTCCCAGTGGGTGCGCGGCGGCTTGACCTTCTTGGGCTCGGGCAGGTCACCCTCGATCAGGGTGCCCTCCAGGCCGTTGCGGCACAGCCAGGTGCCGGGAATCTCGGCGTCGTCGGCGAACGGAACGTCGAACTCCTCGCCGTTCTCAGTGCGGTACCGCGCAATCTGACGCGGCGCCAGGTCGTGGTTGCGGTCAGTCTCGTAGCTCACGGCTCCGAGCCGGCTGCCTCTCAAGACACGATCAGCCATCGTCAACATCTCCTAAGCCAAATATGAAGTCCGGATAGTGAACGCAAGACCTATGTCCGCAGTTCCCGACCCGACCGTCCATGATACCGGGATCACCGGCCCCAGCCGTCTACAGTCCTTAGGCGTGACGCGTCGTACCCGCCCGCAGCCGTGCCGTTGGTGCGGCCGCGAAGTGGCCGATTCCGGGTTGGGCCGGCGCCGGCAGTACTGCCGGCAGTCCTGCCGCCAGCGCGCTTACGAGCAGCGCGCCATGGTCAAGGGCACCTCGGTGCCCGCCGACGCCGTGGTCCTGACTGCCGACGAGGCCGCCGAGTTGTCCGACCGGGTCTACCAGGTGCGATGCGCTGCCGAGGATGTGGCGACCGCGGTCGATGAGGGTGCCGACCGCGCCGAGCTTCGGCACCTCTGCGACGCACTGGTGAAGGCGGCCAAAGCCGCCGACGGATGGCGCTGACCGACCTCCCGTCGCGACGTCGGCGCCGGCTGAGCTGACCCCGGCGATTTCTTCATCACGAATCAAACCCTTATCCGTGTCGCGGGCTGTTCCTACTGTCGACCGAACGCGCCAGCGCCTGGACTTCGCCAAGTGGGTCGACCGCCGCTACAACAGCGCACTTCAGTCCAGTCTCATCAGCGCCAACTAGGGGGTAACGGATGTCGGCGAAGTTCTTCTGGTTCCTGCCCACCAACGGTGACAGCCGCTCCATCGTCGGCGCCTCGCATGCGTCGACCCACCATGCGATCCCGGCCGGGTACCGGGCACCCGGCCGACGGTATCTGGCCGAGATCGCCAGGGCCGCTGACCGGCTGGGCTATGAAGGCGTTCTCACGCCCACCGGGACGTGGTGCGAGGACGCCTGGTTGACGGCCTCGGCCATGCTCGCCGAAACCGAGCGGCTGAAATTCCTGGTGGCCTTCCGGCCCGGCCTGGTGCCGCCCACCCTGGCCGCCCAGCAGGCTGCGACGTTCCAGCGGTTCTCCGACGGCCGGCTGCTGCTCAACGTGGTCAGCGGCGGCGACGATTCCGAACAGCGCCGGTTCGGGGACTGGCTCAGCCACGACGAACGGTATTCGCGCACCGGGGAATTCCTGCACATCGTCAAGTCGATCTGGGAGACCGAGTCTTTCGACTTCAGCGGCGAGTACTTCACGATCCGGGACGGCCGGGTCTCCGAACCACCGAATCCGTTGCCGCAGTTCTATTTCGGCGGCTCGTCGGCCGCCGCGCTTCCGATCGCCGCCGAGCATGTCGACGTCTATCTGACCTGGGGTGAGCCGCCACAGGCCGCTGCCGCGAAGATCAGCAAGGTTAGTGACCTCGCCGCGCAGCGGGGCCGGAGCCTGCGATTCGGGATCCGCCTGCACACGATCAGCCGGGACACCTCGGCGGCGGCGTGGGCGCTGGCCGAGGAGTTGGTCAAGGAACTGACACCCGAGCAGATCCAGGAGGCCACCAAGCTGCACTCCCGGTCGGACTCCGAGGGTCAGCGCCGGATGACCGCACTGCACGGCGGCCAGATCGACAAACTCGAGATCTACCCCAACCTGTGGGCGGGCGTCGGTCTGGTGCGCGGCGGGGCCGGTACGGCCCTCGTCGGCAGCCATGAAGAAGTGGCCAACCTGATCTGGGAGTACCACTCGCTCGGGTTCGACGAGTTCATCCTGTCCGGCTACCCGCATCTGGAAGAGGCGTACTGGTTCGCCGAAGGGGTGTTCCCGCTGTTGCGGGCCAAAGGCGTCATCGCCGGCTGACCGTCGTGTCCGGCCCACAAGGGCCGCGCAGACGTTGGATCACCGGCACAAGCCAGGCAGGTGGCCCCGGCCATACGGTCGTCCTCAACGAAAGGATGATCGACATGATTGCGTGCGAGTTCCTCGTCGACAGCGA
The DNA here is from genome assembly GCF_001494595.1 of Mycobacterium sp. M26. Taxonomy (GTDB): domain Bacteria; phylum Actinomycetota; class Actinomycetes; order Mycobacteriales; family Mycobacteriaceae; genus Mycobacterium. Next base: position 2,397,906 of record NZ_LN929908.1, on the reverse strand, counting down.
GGAATGTCGACACCCCGCCCGAATCCGGGTGGTCCGTGCAGCGGAGAACGGCGAGACCTACACCATCGCGGTGTGCACGCTGCACGCCGCTGACGTGCTGCCCATCATCGCATGGGAGCCGGTCCGCTAATCTATCTGCTTATGAATGCAGATATTGATGCATCTAGGTTGGCCGACGATCATGCCGCCCTCGTCGTCGAGGTGTTCCGCATGCTCGCCGACGCCACCCGGGTGCAACTGCTGTGGGCGCTGCGGGACGCCGAACTCAGTGTCAACGACCTTGTCGAACGGGTCGGCAAACCGGGTCCGTCGGTGTCCCAGCACCTGGCCAAGCTACGGATGGCGCGACTGGTCCGGACCCGGCGGGAGGGCACCCAGGTGTTCTACCGGCTGGAGAACGACCATGTGCGCCAACTGGTCACCGATGCGGTGTTCAACGCCGAGCATGCCGCCGGTGGGGTACCGGCACACCATCAGGGCGGGGGAGCGTGATGGGGCACGGACACAGCCATGACCACGCGGGCCGGGTTGACGACGCGATGCGCGACAGCGCCGCCGGCATCCGCGCGGTCAAGATCAGCCTGGCTGCGCTGGCCGTCACAGCCGTGGTGCAGGTGGCCATCGTAGTGATATCGGGATCTGTTGCGCTGCTTGCCGATACGATCCACAACTTCTCCGACGCGCTCACCGCGATCCCGCTGTGGATCGCGTTCGCACTCGGCAGACGGAACCCGAGTCGGCGCTACACCTACGGGCTGGGCCGGGCCGAAGACCTCGCCGGGCTGTTCGTCGTCGCGGTGATCGGGATCTCCGCCGTGGTCGCCGCCGTCCAGGCGATCCAGCGTCTGCTCCATCCCGCGCCGATCTCCCACGTCGGCTGGGTCGCCGCGGCCGGTCTGGTCGGCTTCGTCGGCAACGAGCTCGTGGCGCTCTACCGCATCCGGGTCGGCAAGCGGATCTCCTCGGCTGCGCTACAGGCCGACGGAATGCACGCTCGCGCCGACGGTTTGACGTCGCTGGCCGTGGTACTCGGGGCGATCGGGGTGGCGCTGGGGTTCCCGGCCGCCGACCCGATCATCGGGCTGCTCATCGCGGCAGCGATCGTGGTGGTCATGGTCGTCGCCGCCCGGGAGGTCTTCGGCCGGCTGCTCGACAGTGTGGACCCGACTCTGGTCGACACCGCCTACCGCGAACTGGCCCGGCAGCCCGGAGTACTTGGGGTGCAACGGGTCCGGATGAGGTGGGTCGGGTTACGGCTGGACGCCGACGTGGAGCTCGACGTGGACCCGCAGCTGAGCCTGCGTCAGGCCCACCAACTCGCGCATGACGCCGAGCACGCGCTGACCCACGCGATCCCCACACTGAACACCGCAGTCGTGCACGCCTATCCGGCGCACTAGCACACGTATTTCAGCCCGATCCCGGGCGGCGGGGTGATCTGCTGGGCGCACGCGTAGGAGTCCACCCCGCTGGCGGCCATGCGGATGGCCGACTGATGGGCGTAGTTGACGCAGTACAGTGCCTCGGCGTCGGTGCGGCACCGGTAATCGCCGAAGGACAGCGAGGAGTCCGGTGGCAGAGCCGGGCCCTGTCCGCTGCCGAACCGGCCCGGATCGCCGTGCGCTGAGCCGATCAGCACGGTGGCACCGTCGAAGTCGACCCAGCCGCCCTTCCACTGCCCGTACACATCAGGCGGTTGCGGTGGCGGGTCGGTCAGCTCCACAAGGCAGGCCAGGCCGGCAGCGCCGTGCTTGGCGTCGGTCATGCAGGTGGTGCCCGCCGCTGTGGTGAACGCGATGTCGTCACCGAGATCGGTACTGGCCCCGCCGCGCAGCGCGATGTGATACCCGGCGGCGTCGACCGGGGCGCCGCCTTCGATCCAGGTGATCACCCCGGCGATCGGGACTCCCGGCGGCGGCGCGGCGGTCGAGCTGGTGGTCGTCGTCGGTGACGTCGACGAGGTTTTGGGCGTCGGTGTGATGGGTGTCAGGGCCGTCGGGCGCGGCTGTCCGCCTGTCGACCCGGAACATCCGGCGACCAGCAGCGACGCTGCGAGCAACACGGCAATTCGCATCCAGCAAGGCTAACGGCACCCAGCTGAGCGGGACGTCAGGCGCGTCGGTGGCGGTTGTTCGCTACCGTCGAGTGATGCACGAACACACCGTCCGCGCGACGACCACCGGCGGCGTCGTCGAAGGGTTCACCAGCGACGGCGTCAACCGATGGCGGTCCATTCCCTACGCCCGGCCGCCGGTGGGTGCGTTGCGGCTTCGCGCCCCGCAGCCGCCCCAGCCCTGGCGTGGGGTGCGGTACTGCCACAGCTTTGCCAACTGCGCCCCGCAGCAGCGCCGTTACACGATGCTCGGGGTCGGCAAGTACCAGCCGATGAGCGAGGACTGCCTGACCCTCAACGTGGTGACGCCGCAGTGGCCGGGCCCGGCACCCGAGGGCGAGCCGCTGCCGGTGATGTTCTTCATCCACGGCGGCGGCTACATCATGGGCAGTTCGGCCACACCGCTCTATGACGGCGCGGCGCTGGCCCGCCGAGGGTGCGTGTACGTGTCGGTCAACTACCGGCTGGGGGCGCTCGGCTGCGTGGACCTGTCCTCGCTGTCGACACCCGAGTTCCCTATCGACAGCAATCTGTTCCTGCGTGATCTGGTGATGTCGCTGCGCTGGGTGCGCGACAACATCGCCACGTTCGGCGGCGATCCCGACAATGTCACGATCTTCGGGGAAAGCGCCGGCGCGCACGCCGTGGCGACCCTGCTCGCCGTTCCCGAGGCCGAAGGCCTGTTCCGGCAGGCGATTTCGGAGAGCCCGGCCTCGGGTCTGGTCAGCACCGGAGAGACCGCTGCGGCGATTGCCCGTAAATTCGCCGACGCGCTCGGCGCCGAGGGTACCGATGCCGCCGCGGCCCTGATGCGGGCCCGGCCCGCCGATCTGGTCACCACCCTGGACCTGCTGCTCGAACGTAGCCTGCACGAAATGGACGGCGCTTTCGCTGTCGGCCCGACCCACGGTGACGACATTCTGCCGCTCGACCCGATCGAGGCGATGAGAACCGGTGCAGCGCACAAGGTTCCGCTGATCGTGGGTACCAACGCCGACGAGGGCAAGTTGTTCACCCGGTTCATGAAGCTACTGCCGACCTCCGAGCACGCCATCGAGAAGCTGCTGGCGTTCGCCGAACCCGAGACCCGCGAGCGCATCACCGCGGCCTACCCCGGCTACCCCCGTCCGGAGGCCTGCGTGCAACTCGGCGGCGACTTCGCCTTCGGTACGGCGGCCTGGCAGATCGCCGAAGCGCACGGCTCCCACGTCCCGACCTATGTGTACCGGTATGACTACGCACCGCGCACGCTGCACTGGTCGGGTCTGGGTGCCACCCACGCGATGGAACTGCTGGCGGTGTTCGACATCTACCGGACCCGGTTGGGGGGTGCCCTGACCGTCGGGATCGACCGGCCCTCCGCACTGCGGGTGAGCCGGGAGGTGCAGAGCCGGTGGCGCAACTTCAGCCGCACCGGGGTCCCCGGCGACGGCTGGCCCACCTACTCGCACCCGGAGCGGCCCGTCCTGGTGTTCGACCGGCACACCCATATCGAATACGACCCGCATGCCCACCGCCGCGAAGCATGGGCCGGGTTCTCACTGGCCGGCCGCTAGCTGTTTGACAGCCGTCAAAAAATAGCCCGCAAGGTCTATCGCCGAAGACCCCGGGTGCCCTAGGTTGGTCGGGTGCAGACCAATGACCTCGTCGTCGAACGCCCCAGTGACCTGACCGCCGAATGGCTGACCGCCGTCGTCGGGGCCGGTACGGTCACCGCCTTCACCGCCGATCGCATCGGCACCGGCCAGATGAGCGAGTGCTACCGCATCGGGCTCACCTACGCCGACGGTCAGGACGGGCCGGCGACGGTCATCCTCAAGGTTGCCGCCACCGACCCGGTGAGCCGGCAGACCGGTCTCGCGCTGGGGCTTTACGAGCGTGAGGTGAGGTTCTACACCGAGGTCGCGCCCCGTCTCGGCGGGCCGATCGCCGAGTGCTTTCACTCCTACTACGACCCGCAGACCGGCATCTTCACCCTGCTGATCGATGACGCCGCCCCAGCGGTCGTGGGGGATGAGATCCGCGGTGCGACCAAGCAGGACGCGGAACTGGCACTGACCCAACTCGGCCGGCTGCACGCCCCGGTGATCGGTAGCGAAACCTTCGCCGAGGCCGACTGGCTCAACCGCGAGGCCCCGATGAACCAGGCGCTCATCTCCCAGCTGTACGCCGGTTTCCTCGACCGCTACGGCGACGCGGTCACACCCGACCAGCGCACCGTGTGTCAGCGTCTGGTGGACAGCTTCGACGCCTACCTCGCCGAGGAACGCGCATCGGACCGGATCAAGGGCCTGGTCCACGGTGACTACCGGTTGGACAACATGCTGTTCGGTCGCCCCGGTTCACGACGAGATCTGACGGTGGTGGACTGGCAGACCGTCGGGTGGGGCCCGGCGATGACCGATGCCGCCTACTTCATCGGGTGCGCGCTGACGATCGAGGATCGCCGGGAGCACTACGACGACCTGCTGCGGGCCTACCACGCTGGCCTGGGCCCGGACACGTCGGTCACCCTGGAGCAGGTACGCGACGGTGTCCGGCGACAGAGTTTTGCCGGCGTGATGATGGCCGTCGTCTCCTCGATGCTCGTCGAGCGGACCGAACGTGGCGACGAGATGTTCCTGACCATGCTGGATCGGCATAGCAGTCACGTGCTGGACACCGATGCGCTGGCGATCCTGCCCGATGTCGCTGAACCGGCCCTGGTACCCGACCCCGTCGACGAGGGTCCGCACCAGCCCGACGACGAACCGCTATGGAATGAAAGCTGGTACTGGGACTTCGCCGATCCGGGCCAGGGCATCGGTGGCTGGATCAGGCTCGGTTTGGTGCCCAACCAGCAGGTGTCGTGGATCAACGCGCTGGTGTGCGGGCCGGACATGCCGACGATCGCCCTGCTGGACTTCGAGGCGCCGGTCCCCGCCGATCCTTGGACTGTTGTCGGCGACGGCGTCGAATTGCGGCACGGCGCAACGGATCCGCTGCGGTCCTATCGGGTCGAGGTCCGCGGCGTGGGCCAGGCCTATGACGATCCGTCGGCGATCCTGCGCGGCGAGCCGGGCCGACCGGTCGACGTGGAGATGGATCTCACCTGGACCACCACGGGCACGCCGTATGCCTACCGGATCTCCACCCGCTACGAAATTCCCTGCACCATCAGCGGAACGGTCACCGTCGACGGCCACACCTACACCTTCGATTCGGTGCCGGGGCAGCGCGACCACTCCCACGGTGTGCGGGACTGGTGGGGGATGGACTGGGTGTGGAGTGCACTGCACCTCGACGACGGCAGCCATCTGCACGGAGTGGCCCTGAGCATCCCCGGGCTGGGTCCGGTCAGCGTCGGCTACCTCCAACGCGGGGATGAGCCGGTCGTGGAGACCACCTCGGTGACCGCGGAAGCCACCTTCGAGGACAACGGCCTGCCGGTGCAGACCCGGATCGTCTACGAACCGGGCCCGGTCGACACCACGATCCGGGTGCTCGGCCACGCACCGGTACGACTGGTCGGACCGGATGGCCGGGTGGCCCAGTTCCCGCGGGCCTGGGTCGAGGTCGAGACCGCCGACGGGCGGCGCGGGGTCGGCTGGGCCGAGTGGAACCGCAACCTCTGAACTAGAGGTGCGCGGCGTCGTCGTCGAGGTCGTCGCGCTGCAAACCCATCGGGGTGGTCGCCGGGATATCGCCGGCGGCGATCACCTGCCGGGTCAGCGGTGTCAGTGCTGCGAACAGGCGCTGGACCTCGGTGTCGTCGAGGCCGGCAAGTCCGCCGAGCGCCACTGTGTCGGTGCGATCCTCGACCCGATCCTTAAGTGCCCGGCCCGCGTCGGTGAGATCACCTGTGGCACTGAGTAATCCGCGCGCCGCGAGGCTCTCGACACAGGACTGCCATTCGTCGTCGCTGTAGTCCCGGCTGCGCTTGATGAACGCCTCAGGGACGGCGCCGGCCGCGACATGCAGCACGTTGGCTTCCCGGCCACCGATACCTTCGGCCACAAGAGCGGCCACATGACCATCACCGCGCTGCTCGCGCAGCAGAGTCGCGGCGTGCCACAACAAGGCCAGTGGCGTCTCGGGCATCGGTAGCGCCAGGTTCGCGGCGAACAGCGGTCGGCCATCCAGGGGGGCGCGCCGGGCAGCATCGGCGGCCAGCCGGGCCGCCTCGGCGACTCCGGGGGTGTCATCGGTCAACCCGTAGCGGCGCAGTGCGATGACCGCAGTCTCCTCGCGGACGCGCAGCACCTCCGGCGGTGCGGCGATCTCCCAGACTGAGGGCAGCATCCGGTGCACGCGGTCGGCGGAGAAGTTGTAGAAGATCGCTGTCACCACCTCGGGTGCCACGACGCCCAGCGGTGCGGACCGCGCAGCGAAGTAGCCCCGCCAGAAGCCGGTGAATCCCATGGCGCCCAATTCGGTTTGGACTTCGGGGGCGAAATAGGTGACGGCGTGGATGGGTTCGAACCGGTCGAAGAAGCGGCGGGCCAGCCGGGGAGTTCTGCTCACCTCAGCAGTCAATCACCTGCCGCGACCCGGTCGGCACGGGACTTGGGCGGTTACCTCGTCGGGCTCTCAGCAACTTGGTATCTTGCTCGCAGAAATCCACGGAACCCGTGGTGACGGCAAACTTTGGGAGGCCAGAATGCGACGGACGAGTGCTGTGGTGGCGGCGCTGGTGGTCGGCGGTGCGGCGTTGGCGGGCTGTTCGTTCAACGTCTCGACCGGAAAGCCGGTGGTGGACAAGGCCGATCTGCAGAAAGACATCACTGAGCGGCTGACCAAGGCGGGCGCCAAGCCGGAATCGGTGACGTGCAAGGACAATCTGGAGGGCGAGGTCGGCAAGACCACCCGCTGCGAGGTGGTGCTCAGCAGCACCAACAGTTTCGAGCCGATCGTCACCGTGACCAAGGTCGAGGGTTCCACCGTCAGCTACGACATGTCGCCTGCGGTCAACAAGGAGCAGCTGGAGAAGACCGTGGCCAACATGGTGTCGCAGGCCTCCGGCGCCAAGGTCGATTCGGTCAGCTGCGAGTCCGGTCTGGACGGCAAGCAGGGCGCCGAGGCGCATTGTGATGTCACGGCGGGCGGGGTCACCCTGAAGCGGACCGTCGAGGTGACCGAGGTGAACAACCTGCTGATGAACTTCACCGTCATCCCTGTGCTGCCCAAGGCCCAGGTGGAGAACTCGCTGCTGGATCAGCTCGAAGCTCAGCTGGGGCAGCGGCCTGATTCCGCGGATTGCTCCGGCGATCTCGAGGGCAAGCCGGGCACCACGGTGGACTGTGCGGTGGTTGCGGGCGAGGAGAACCAGGACTTCACGCTGACGGTCACCACCGTCGACGGCGATACGGTCAACTACAGCTTCGAGCCGAAGGCCTGACCCTAGCCGGGTGCCCCCGAGGAGTCCGCGGCCACCGCCGCGGCTGACTCGTCGATGATGGCGCGCATCGCGCGCTCGGCGGCGTCTTCGTCACGCAGCCGGACCGCGCGCGCCACCTGATCGTGCAATTCGATCGCGGCGGGGTTGGGGGTACTGGGCATCATCCCGTGGTGGGTGCGGCCGGCGAGCACCTCGGCCACCACGTCGTAGAGCGCCCGAAACATCTCGTTGCCGCTGGCTTCCAGCAACGCGCGGTGAAAGACTTTGTCCGCCAACAGGTATGCGTCCAGATCGCCGGATCGGCCGTGTACCACCATGTCGGACACCGCAGCCGCCATGATCCGGCACTGATGGGGGTCGGCTCGCCGGGCGGCCAGTGCCGCGGCGGCGGGCTCGAACCCGCGCCGTAGTTCGGACAGCGAGAGTAGTTGGGCTGCGCGGTCGCCGACGTCGAGGCGCCAACGGATCACCCGGGGGTCGAAAACGTTCCAGTTGGTCGAGGGCTGGATGGTGATGCCGACCCGACGGCGCGGGGCAACCATGCCCATCGACTCGAGCACCCGGATGGCTTCGCGTGCGACGGACCGGGAGACCCCGTGGGCGGCGCTGACGGAGTCCAGGGTCAGCACCTGACCGGGTTGGTAGCGCCCGGAGACGATGTCCTGGCCCAATGCGGTCAGCACATTGCCATGCAACTCGCCGACTATTGGCTCCGAGGTCACCCATACATGCTGTCATACGAGCTCTGCTAACCATAAAAACAGATTCATAACGATTTGGTCTTGAATAAGTATGACTATTGAGGCATGCTGTGTGACATGCCGCACAGCAGGGTAGACGCAGGCATGACCTCACCGATCGTGGTCATGGGGGTGTCCGGTTCGGGGAAGTCGACCGTCGGTGCCGCCTTGGCCCAACGACTCCGAGTGCCATTCGCCGATGCCGACGACTTCCACCCACCGGCCAACATCGCCAAGATGACGGCCGGTCATCCGCTCGACGACACCGATCGCTATCCCTGGCTGGAGACCATCGGCCGCTGGCTTGCCGACCATGCCGGGGGTGGAGTGATGAGCTGTTCGGCACTCAAGCGCAGCTACCGCGATCAACTGCGGCGGCATTGCCCCGGGGTGATCTTTCTGCATCTGAGCGGGTCTCCCGACGTGATCGCCCGCAGGCAGGCGAGCCGGCCGGGCCACTTCATGCCGGCCTCCCTGCTGGCCTCGCAGTTCGACACCCTTGAACCCCTCGACGACGACGAGCATGGCGTCGCCATCGACATCGACCAGAGCATCGACGCGATTGTCGAGAGCTACATGTCCCGCACGACAGGAGAGACCGCATGAATCCGTCCAGCCTTCTTCTGGCCGAAGCGCCGAAGCTTCCCGAACCGGTGGCCTCCGGCTGGCAGCTCATCCTGGCCTTCCTCGCCGGGATCGGTGTGATCGTCGTGCTGATCACGATCGCCAAACTGCATCCGTTCCTGGCCTTGATCTTCGGTGCCCTCTCGGTCGGGATCGTCGCGGGGGAGAACCTGGAGAAGGTGCTCAAGTCGTTCTCCGACGGCTTCGGTTCGACCGCAGCCGGCGTGGGCATTCTCATCGCGCTCGGGGCGATGTTCGCCAAACTGCTCGCTGACTCCGGTGGCGCCGACGAGATCGTCGACACCATCGTCGGACATGCCTCGCCACGCGCCCTTCCGTGGGCGATGGCTCTGGTGGGCGCCATCATCGGGCTCCCGATGTTCTTCGAGATCGGTCTGGTACTGCTCATGCCGGTGATCTACCTGGTCGCGCGCCGCTCCGGGCTGTCCTTGATCACGGTCGGAATCCCAGCGCTGGCAGGGCTTTCCGCGATGCACGGTTTCGTACCGCCACACCCCGGTCCGCTGACCGCCATCAATCTGCTCGGAGCCGACCTCGGTCTCACCCTGGCGCTGGGCGTCGGCGTCGCGATCCCGACGATCATCGTCGCCGGCCCACTGTTCGGAAAGCTCGCCGGGCGGTGGGTGGTCGTGGAAGCGCCGGACACCTTCGCGCCCGACGAATTCGCCGCGCGCCGTGAGGGTCCCGGAGCCGCATTGGCCACCGGTGAGGAGCGGCGGCTGCACCGCCCGTCCTTCGGGATGACGATGTTCAGCGTGCTGCTGCCGGTGGTGCTGATGCTCGGCAAGGCCTTGGTGGACATCTTCATCGATGACAAAAACCAGTGGTTCCGAGTCACTTTCGATGTCCTGGGCACCCCGCTGGTGGCTCTTCTGATCGCCGTGATCGTGGGGATCTTCACGTTGGGTCTGGGCGCGGGAATGTCGCGCAGTCAGCTGACGACGTGCGTGGAGTCGGGGCTGCCGCCGGTGGCCGGGATCATCCTGATCGTCGCCGCGGGCGGCGGCTTCAAGCAGATTCTGGTCGACAGCGGCATCGGCACCCTGCTCGCCGACTGGGCCAAGGACGTCAACATCTCGGTGATCCTGCTGGCCTGGTTGCTCGCGGTCCTGATCCGGCTGGCCACCGGCTCGGCCACGGTCGCGACCATCACCGCGTCGTCACTGGTACTCGGACTGGTCGAGGGACTCAGTGGCTCGCAGGTCTCGCTGGTCGTACTCGCCGTCGGCGCGGGCTCGCTGTTCTTCTCGCACGTCAACGACGCCGGGTTCTGGTTGGTCAACCAGTACTTCCGGCTCAGCGTCGGACAGACCATCAAGACCTGGTCGATCATGGAGACAGTGCTCTCGGTGACCGGTCTGGTGGTGGTGTTGCTGCTCGGCCTGGTGATCTAGCGGCATCTCGGACCACGGGCTGCGGCGCGCTGTTAGCGTCCACTCGTGACCCGTGCCGGCAGCGATCTGCGCAGCTACGGCCTCGCAGGTGTGCTGCCGGCGTGGCCGGACAACCCGCCCGCCAGCGTGAGCTCCGAACAGCGCGCGGCACTCGATGACGAGCTGGCCGATCTCGAGGAGTTGTTGGGACGTCTCACCGCGTCCAGCCCGCCAGAAGTGCAAGCGGCGGTGCGAGCGTTGGCCGATCTGCACGAACGACGCGACCGGGCCGCCGATGCCCAGTTGCGCGAGCGCCTCGACGTGCTGGGCCGAGTGCAGAAGGCCCTGTCCCATCTGCGCCGGATGCCCAGCGCCGAGGCGATCATCGCGGCAGCCCCCCGGCAGGCCTGCGAAGCCTGCGGCTTCGATCGGGCGGTGCTCTACCGGTTGCGCGGCAATCAGATGCTGGCCGAGTCGCTCTGGGTTAACGGCGATCCCGCCACATCCGTGCGGCTGCTGGAGTTCAGCCGCGATCACCCCGCCGAGCTGACCGCGGGCATCCTCGAATCCGAGATGATCCGGGGCCGGAAGCCGATGGCGATCCAGGATGCCATCGGGGATCCGCGGGTGCTCGCCACGTTGGTGGAGGCCTACGACAGCCATTCCTACGTCGCGGCGCCGATCATGCCGGAGGGCCGGGTCATCGGCTTCCTGCATGCTGACCATCGCCTCAAACCACGCCGGGTCGACGAGTTCGACCGGGACAGCCTGTGGGCGTTCGCGGAAGGCTTCGGGCACGTGGTCGAGCGAGCCCAGCTCGCCGATCGACTGCGGGCCCAAGGCGACGAGTTGCGCAAGCTGCTGCAGCGAACCGACGCGGTCGTTGCCGAATACCTCGATGCCGAAGTGGAACTCGTCAGCGTCGACTCGGCGGGTGCGGGAGCCACGAGTGCGACCGCCGCGATCCTGCCACCCGTCGACAGTGCGACACCCGGGCAACTCTCCAAGCGCGAACTCGAGGTGCTGGCGCTGCTGGGCACCGGTGCCTCGAATGCGCATATCGCTGCGCGGCTGGTGATTGCCGAGGACACCGCGAAGTCACATGTGAAGCGGATTCTGCGCAAGCTCGGAGCGGCGAACCGCGTCGAGGCGGCGACCATCTGGCTTCGGGCGCAACAACCGTGACATCCGGCCCGGCACCTAGACGTCGGAGCCGGTGAGCGGCGTCTCCGAGTCAACAGCCGTGGGCCGCTTGGTGACCAGCGAGCGCCAGGCGATCATCGCCAACACGACCATGACGATGACGATGCCGACGTAGAAGAGAAAGAACGGAATGCGGTTGGTCAGCGGCCCGCCGAAATAGAGTCCGCGGCTGTTGGGAAAGATCGCGTCGAACAACGATGCGATGGAGAACATCCACCCGACCCCGATCATGCCGATCGAGACCCGGCGTAGGCCGCGGCCACCGAATGGCAACAGCGGCAGCAACAGGGCCAGGATCCACAGGATCAAGCCGTTGATGATGGCTTCCAAATGCGTCATCCGCCAGGCCTTTTCGCTCCCCGGAAGTTGGACGTCGAACACCGGGAACGGCCAGACGTCGATCCGCCCGAGCAGATAGAACAGAAACCCGAACCCGGCCACGCCGCCGAAGAAGATCAGCAGTGCGCCGTGACCGATCAACAGGCGCTGGGTGTTTCGGATCGCGGTGGGTGGTGTCATTGCTGTCCTCTGCTGTGCGGTGCGGACGTGTGGCGCCGTCTGCTGGATCGGGTCCCATGATCCCGATCCACGCGCTGCAGCTACACCCGGAATACAGCGGTTTCACCCCGAATGGCTACAACGTGTACCACTTGTGGCGAAGAAATCCGCTTCCCGGGCGACTTAGTTTGAGCCGGTCGCAGTGGGAGAGAGGCGGAGCTGATGAATCCAGCGGTACAGCATCTGGATACCGACTATCTGATCGTGGGTGCCGGCGCCATGGGTATGGCGTTCGCCGACGTGATCCTCGATGAGGATCCCGCGGCGCGCATCGTGATGGTCGACCGGCACGCCAACCCCGGCGGTCACTGGAACGACGCCTACCCTTTCGTCCGATTGCACCAGCCCGCGGAATTCTATGGTTTGCAGACCACACCGCTGGGACAGGGCGGGGCCGATCTGAGCTCGGGTGCCGAGATCGTCGCCTACTTCCGCAGGGCGATGGATCGCTTCCTGGCCAGCGGCCGGGTCGACTTCCTGCCGATGAGTGAGTACCGGGGTGAGGGCCGGGTGGTGTCCACCGTCGACGATGACCGGGTCACCACGGTGACCGCAGCGCGCCGCGTTGTCGACGCCACGTTCATGAACGTCACGGTGCCGTCGGTCTGTCCTCCGCGCTACACCGTCGACCCTGGCGTCGCCCTGATTCCGCCGAACGGACTGGCCACGATCGGCCAACCGTCGCAGCGCTACGTGGTGATCGGCGCCGGCAAGACGGGGATGGACTCGATTCTCTTCCTACTGGCCAATGGGGTTGCACCCGAGCGCATCCAGTGGATCGTCTCGCAGGACGCGTGGCTGCTCAACCGTGGTGCGATGCAACCGGGCATCGTCCTGGACTCGGTGGTGTCGATGGTGCGCAGCCTGGTGGACGCGGCCACTGTCGACGACATCTTTCTGCAGCTGGAACGCCAGGGCGTCATCATGCGGCTGGATCCGGACACGCTGCCGACCAAATGGCGGTGCGCCACCGTCGACCGGCCGGAATTGGCCAAGCTGCGCCAGATCCGCAACGTCGTCCGGATGGGCCGGGTGCAACGCGTCGGCCGCGATGAGGTCGTCCTCGACCGCGGGTCGATCGACATCGTTCCGGACAGTCTGTTCATCGACTGCTCGGCGGACGGCCTGGCCAGGCGGCCCGCACAGCCGTTGTTCGCACCGGGCCGTGTCACACTGCAACCGATCTTCATGTGCCAGCAGACATTCAGCGCGGCACTGATCGCGCACTTGGAACTACTCGATGTCGATGATCGACGGCGCAACGGAATCTGCACACCCGTCCCGCATCCGCAGAGCAAGGACGACCTGCCTGCTCAGTTGGTGACCACCGCGCAGAACATGATCAATTGCAACCGCAGCATCCCGATCTGGTTGCGCCGTAGTCGCCTCTATCTGGGGCACCACAGCTCGCTGCCCGACTATGTGGCCGGGTCGGCCACGATACTGCGGCTGCAGCGCCGGGCAACCGCCGCGATGAACCGGGTCCGGCGAGAGCCGATCAGCCCTTGACCACCTGGGTGCCGCCGGCCAGCTCGTCGTGCTTGCCCTGCTTGGTCGGGCTGTTGTTGATGGTCACCGCGATCACGATGTAGGCGATGAACGCCAGCAGGCCACCGATGTAGGGGATCACCGACAGCAGGGTGAACGAGTTGCGGATCGCCGACTGCTGGGCGGTCGGCTTGGGCGCCCCACCCGGTCCGCGGACCGACAGGCCGAGGAGCTTCTTGGCCGGTGTCCAGCCCTGGCTGACCTCGAAGATCACGAAGTAGGCGAACGTCAGCAGACCCGAAAACAGGCCGGTGACAAGGATATTGCTGGTCGCATGAAATACGAAGGCCAGCACGAACGCCACGATGCCGACGAAGATGCCGTCGATCAGACGGGCCGCGAACCGCAGGCCCAGACTGCCCGGCTCGACCCCGGGAACGGGCGGCGGCGGGTAACCCGGCTGACCGTAGGGATTCGGCGGCGGGTAGCCGCCGGGCTGGCCGTACTGACCCGGCGGAGGCGGTGGCGGCGGGGGAAAGCCCTGCGGTTGCCCGTAGGCGTTCGGATCGTAATCACCCGTCGTCATCAGATCTCCTTGGTGCCGATGTCATGGGGCACCCAATCTACCCCGCACACCCACGGCCGTCGGAGGCTTCGCCGCGCGGCGATCAGAACCTCAGCGTTTGGCCAACTTCTTGGCCCGTGACCGGGTGGTATCGACAAGCTCGGCGCCCTGCTCCCGGGCCAGGTCGCGGGCGGCATCGGCGATCTCGGTGCCACGTTCCCGTGCGACATCAGCCAGTACCGCACCGCGCTCGAGGGCCACATCGGCCAGCTCGGCGCCGCGTTTGCGCGCCGCCTCCAGAAGCGGTGCGGTGCGCTCGCCGGCCACCAGCGCGAGTTCACGGCCGCGCTCGGCGCCTTCCTTCAACCCGTGGCCGACCTTGTCCGCCAGCTCGCTGTCGATCAGGGCGGAGTTCGAGTTCGGCAGGGTGGCCGAAACCGCGTCTGCCACCTTGCGGGCTGCGCGACGGCCGCGCCATCCCAGTGACGGCTTGCCCGCGGTGTCGGCCGAGGCGATGATCAGCCCGCCGAGCAGGCTGATGTCGGTGAGGAACTCGCGGCGTTTCTGTGCCTTGAGCTGTTGATCGTTCTCGTTCCAGAACATGTGCGCACCGAGGTTGGCCGGAATCACCGTGGCGGCCAACGCCGCTGAGGCCAATCGCGGCAGCCGTCCTGTCGCGAGCAGCAGGCCGCCACCGATCTGCACTGCGGCGGTCACCTTGGCGAACGTCTCGGCATCTGTCGGCACACCGCCGCCGACGGGATCGGGCAGCTTCTGCAGACCCTCCAGCGTGGGCCGGGCGGCGTCGGCGGCGAGCTTGGGGCTGCGCAACGCGTCAAAACCCTGGCCGATGAATACGGCCGCCAGCATGGGACGGGCCACTCTGCGAATCAACATGGGCGCGGTGTTCCCGAACGCACCGATCGCCAAACCCGGCTGCGCCGAGGGTCAGTTCGGTGACCGGTGCCGCATCCACAGCGGGTACCCGACCCAGGCGACGGTCATCGCTACGCCGGTCACCGCTCCCGCGGCGACGGCTGCTCGCGGGCCGAGCACGGTGCCGAAGACGACCACTGCCACGCCCGTGAGTGCCGCCCCGAGCAGGAGCAGCCCGACGTAGGCGCATCGGTGGGCGGCCGAGACCAGGGTGGCGAGCCGGTGTTGGCGGAACAGCATGCGATGCATCCCGACCGGTGCCACAAGCAGCACCGTGGCGCCCAGCGACGCCGCCACGGTGGCGAGGTAGGCATCGTGCAGACCTGTTCCGAGCGTGGTGAACCTGGCCTGGAACGGCAGGGTCAACAGGAAACCGGTGAGGAGCTGGACGCCGGTCTGGGTGACCCGCAACTCTTGCAGCAGGCTCGACCAGTTGCGGTCCAGTCGCTGCATCTCGCTCTCCGACCGGGCCGCGGCATCCCATGACCGGTCGAGTTCGGGATGGTCGACGTCCACCTCGATGGCATGCCCGGCCGACGGCCGGCCGAAACCGGTTCAGGCCAGCAGCAGCCGGGCGGATCGCTCCAGTTTGGCAGCGATCTCGGTGTAGGAGGCGTACCCCATCCCGGCGCGGACGAGCGCACCGGCATACAACTGCTCGAGTGACTCGATGATCGCCGAATCCGCTTGTGCGCCAAGCGCTGAGCACAGTCGCTCGTGAATCTCGCGGCCGATGCGGAAGCGAAGGTGTTCGACGTCGGGGTCTCTGCCCAGCAGCGCGGTGGTGACCGCACCGGCCAGTTCGGGCTCGTCG
The DNA here is from genome assembly GCF_001494595.1 of Mycobacterium sp. M26. Taxonomy (GTDB): domain Bacteria; phylum Actinomycetota; class Actinomycetes; order Mycobacteriales; family Mycobacteriaceae; genus Mycobacterium. Next base: position 2,382,094 of record NZ_LN929908.1, on the reverse strand, counting down.
GCCACCAGCAGCGCGATATTGCGCAGTACTGTCACGACGCGGTCGGTCGTGTCGGCGGAGTCGAACGGGGGAGCCGGCGTGGAGGCCAGCCGTCGCCAGAACACTTCGGCGACCAGGTGCTCCTTAGACGAGAAGTAGGTGTAAGCGGTGGCCGCGCCGACTCCCGCCTCGGCCGCGACCATCCGGATCGTCAGACCGGCGAAACCCTCACGGCTGAGTACGTCGACCGCGGCCCGGCCGAGGCGCTCCACGGTGGCAGCCTGTTTCGCTGTCAACCGGCGTCGCGTCGCCTCGCGAGCTACCGGTTCAGACACATGTCCGGACGCTACTACAACGACTACCGGCGGACAAGATGCGCGCTGGCCATCAGGCACGGCGACAGGCTAGGTTCGAAGCATGAGCCGTACCGACAGCACCCTTGCCGCGCAAACTTCCCGACTGTTCGATCTTGCCGACGAGGTGATCGGCTTCATGCCTGCTGACGAGGGGCGGGCGCTGTACGACGCGGCGATCCGCTTCCTGGACCATGGGGTCGCCGTCGAGATCGGCACGTACTGCGGCAAGTCCACGGTTCTGCTGGGTGCAGCCGCCGCGGAGACGGGCAGCGTGCTCTACACGATCGATCACCATCACGGATCCGAGGAGCACCAGCCGGGCTGGGAGTTCCACGACACCTCGATGGTCGATCCGGTGAGTGGACGCTTTGACACGCTGCCGATGTTCCGCCGGACGCTGGACGCGGCGGGCCTCGACGACACCATTGTCGCCGTGGTCGGCAAGTCGACCGTGGTTGCCCGCGGCTGGCGCACCCCGCTGCAACTGCTGTTCATCGACGGCGGGCACAGTGAAACCGCCGCGCAGCAGGATCTCGAAGGGTGGGCTCGGTGGGTGGCGCCGGGCGGCACGCTGGTCATCCACGACGTGTTCCCGGATCCGCGTGATGGCGGCCGGCCTCCGTACAACATCTATTGCCGCGCACTGGAATCCGGGCATTTCACCGAGGCGAGCGCGATGGGTTCGCTGCGGGTTCTGGAGCGCACCGCGGGAGCCGCCGGCGAGGACCCGCTCAGCGCCTGACGCATTCACAGTCGTAGTCGCCCTCCAGTCCGCGGGGCAGTTCGGCGGCGCGGAAGATGCCGCTGCCGCCGGTGGTGGCCGAGAGGGCGTCGGCTGCCAGGATCACCGCCGCACCGGTCCACGTGGTCCGCTCGACCGGCCAGCGCTTGCCGTCGGAGAACACCAGTCCCGTCCAGTAGGAGCCGTCGGCCTCCCGCAGGTGCTGCATGGCGGTGAACTGGGTCAGCGCGTGGTGGCGTTCGCCCATCGCGTCCAGTGCCAGCACCAGTTCGCAGGTTTCGGCGCCGGTGACCCACGGGCGGTCGTTGACGCACCGGATGCCCAGCCCGTCGACAACGAATTCATCCCAGCGCTCGGCGATGCGGGCGTTGGCCACCGCACCGCGCATCGCCCCGCCCAGGATCGGGTAGTACCAATCCATCGAGTGGTGCGGCTTCTCGGTGAACGAGTCAGGGTGCTCGCTGATCGCGTGGCCGAGGCGGCCCAGGGCGACCTCCCACTCGGGCTGCGGGTCGTCCACAAAGTCGGCCAGCGCCAGTGCGCACCGGATCGAGTGGTAGACGCTGGCGCATCCGGTCAACAATGCTTCCGGCAGTACACCGGAAGGGCTTTTCGCCCAATAAATCTCACCGGTGCCGGCCTGCAGTTCCAGGACGAAGTCGATGGCCGCGCGCACCGTCGGCCACATCAGCTCACCGAACCGGCGGTCACCGGTGACGAGCACGTGATGCCACACCCCGGTGGCGATGTACGCGCAGAAGTTGCTGTCGCTGTTGGCATCCTCGATGACACCGCGGCGGTACTGGATGGGCCAGGACCCATCGGCACGTTGCTCGCGACGGCACCAGTCGTAGGCGGCCCGGGCCTGCTCGGTCAGTCCGGCCACGGTCAGTGCCATGGCGCACTCCACGTGATCCCAGACATCGGTGTGCCCGGTATCCGACCAGGGAATCTCGCCGGACCGCTGCTGCACGGCGGCAATCGATTCCGCCGTCTGCCGGCACTGTTGCGGAGTGAGGACCCCGGCTATGCCGGGCACACCGTCGAGGTCAGGTCGCCGCGCCATCGGTGACCGGCTTCTCGAAGTAGAGCGCGACACTCTTGCCCACCAGGGGATTGAGTGCGGACTCGGCCACCCGCGTCACTGCGGGCCGCGACATCATGTCCCACACCAGCAGCTTGTGATAGGCCTTGACCGCCGGGTGTTCCGGCTTGTCCACGCCCACAGCGCATTTGAGCCACCAGAACGGTGAATGAAGCGCGTGCGCGTGGTGGGCGTGGGTGAAGGTGAGGCCACCGCGAGTGAGCTTGTCGCGCAACTCGTCGGCCTTGTAGATCCGGATGTGGCCGCCCTCGTTGGCGTGGTACTCGTCGGAGAGCAGCCAGCAGATCTTCTCAGGCAACCACCGCGGCACCGTGACGGCCAGCGTGCCGCCGGGCCGCAGCACGCGGATCAGCTCCGAGATCGCGGCATCGTCGTTGGGGATGTGTTCGAGGATCTCCGAGGCGATCACCGTGTCGAAACTGCCGTCGGGATAGGGCAGGGCCAGCGCGTCACCGACCACCACCTGAGCCTTGGCGGATGCGGGCGCTTCACCGGCCTGACCCATCGCCTGCAGGATGGTGTCGACGTTGGCCAGTTCCTCGGCGTCCTGATCGAACGCGATCACGTTCGCGCCGCGGCGATAGGCCTCGAAGCTGTGCCGGCCGGCGCCGCAGCCGACGTCGATGACCTTGCGTCCCGGACCGACACCGAGCCGGTCGTAATCCACCGTCAGCATGGTTCGTCGACCACCTCGATATCGGAGCGGACCCGGCCGGTGCGGGCGATCGCTTGTTCGTAGACCCGGACGGTCTGGGCCGCCACCGACTCCCAGCTGAACACGTCGAGTGCGCGGCGGCGACCCGCGGTACCCAGCCACTGCCTGCGCTCCGGCGACGCCAGCAGCCGGTCCAGGGCGAAGGTCAGCTCGCCGACGTCACCGGGGGTGACCAGGTCGGCGCACTCGCCGTCGGGTCCGAGGACCTCGGGCAGCGCACCGGCGCGGCTGGCGACGATCGGCGTCCCGCTGGCCATCGCCTCGACGGCGGGCAGGGAGAACCCCTCGTAGAGGGAGGGGATGCAGGCGATCTCCGCGGAGGCGAACAGCTCGGCGAGCTCGGCGTCGCTCAGGCCGCTGGAGGTGTGCACGATATCGGAGATGCCCAGCTCGGCGAGCAGCTTCTCAGTGGGCCCGTTGGGCTCCAGCTTGGCGACCAACTGCAGCTCGATATCGTGCTCGGCGCGCAGCCGGGCCACCGCGTGCAACAGGTGCCCGATGCCCTTGAGTGGCCGGTCGGCACTCGAGATGGCGATGATCCGCCCGGGCACCCGAGGGGTGTCACGGGGCTTGAACAGATCGGTGTCCACGCCCAGCGGGACCACCTTGAGCTGATTGGGGTCGACCCCGAAATCGTCGGCGATGTCGGTGGCCGACGACGATGACACCGTCAGCAGATCGGGGATCCGGCGAGCCACCTTCTTCTGCATTTCGGCGAAGCCATACCACCTGTGCACCAACGGCTTTCGCCACCATTTGGCGGCGGCCAGGTCGAGCACCCGGTCGCGCGTGATGGGGTGGTGCACGGTGGCCACGACGGGAAGACCACCGGCGGCGATCTTGAGCAGTCCGGTGCCCAGGCACTGATTGTCGTGCACCACATCGAAATCACCGCGGCGCGCGGCGAGCAGGCGGGCCGCCCGCAGGCTGAAGGTGCGGGGCTCGGGGAACCCGGAGGTCCACATCGTGGCCAGTTCGAGCACGTCGATGCGGTCCCGGATCTCGCTGGGCCGGGGCACCCGGAAGGGATCGGGCTCGCGGTAGAGGTCCAGGCTGGGGACCTCGGTCAGGCGGACCCGGGGATCGAGGATCTCCGGGTAGGGCTGGCCGGAGAACACCTCGACCTGATGGCCCAGCTCAACGAGTCCCTGGCTCAGGTGACGGACGTAGACGCCCTGCCCACCGCAGTGTGTCTTGCTGCGATAGGACAGCAACGCAATTCGCATGGTCACGCTCCTGAACTGTCCGTGATCGACGCGGCCGGGTTACCCGTCAGGCTCGCATGTGTCATCGTTGAGGTATCCGGACATCGGTAGCGAGCTGTCTGGACATGTGTCTGGACTATAATTCGATTAGCTACATGTTGCAACGTAAGTCCCGCGCGCAGGGCCCCGCCAGCGACTAGTTTCAGCCGCATGTTCTATGACTGGGAATCGCCGGCGCGCGGCGTCCACCGGTGCCGGTTACCGTACCTCGACGTGACGGTCGGTGTGGTACAGGGTCGCGACGGCATTGTCCTCATTGATTGCGGCACAACGCTTTTGGAAGCAGAGCAGCTGGTTTCCGATATCGCCGAGATCACCGGCGGGGCCGTGACGCAGCTGGTGATGACCCACCACCACTTCGATCACATCCTGGGCGCACCCGGTTTCGCCGGTGCCACCAGCTACGCCCCTGCGGCGGTGGCACGCGCGCTGAGCACCGGACTTGCCGAGGTTCGCGCACATGCCCTGCAGTACGACGCCGACCCGGCTGAACTGGACCGGGCCATCGCCGTGGCGCGGACCCCCGACCACGTCATCACCGACGCAGACCTAAACCTCGGCGACCGGACCGTGCACGTCGAACATCCCGGGCCCGGCCACACCGACCACGACCTGGTCGTGGTCGTCCCGCCGATCACCGCAGACGACCCCACCGTGGTCTTCTGCGGTGACCTCGTCGAGGAATCGGCGGATCCGGCCGTCAACGCCGAGTCCGACGTCGCCGCGTGGGTCGCCACCCTGGACCACGTGCTGGGGCTGGGTGGCCCGGATGCGGTCTACATCCCGGGCCACGGCGCGGCCGTCGACGCCGCGTTCGTGCGACGGCAGCGGGACTGGCTCAGAAGCCGGTGCTGAAGACCCGGTCGAGCATGTCGACGAAGAAGTCCGCCGACTCGCGGGTGATGCACATCGGCGGCTTGACCTTGAGCACGTTCTGCCGGTCACCCGTGGGCTGCACGATCACCCCGAGTTCACGCATCCGCTCGCAGATGGCGGCGGTCTCCTCGGCGGCCGGCTCCAGCGTGGTGCGATCGCGGACCAGTTCGATACCCATGTAGAGGCCGCTGCCGTGCACGGTGCCGATCAGCGGATGCCGGTCGGCCATGGCCTCGATACGGGCCCGCAGGTGGTCGCCGACGCTCAGCGCGTTCTCCTGCAGGCCTTCCTTCTCGATCATGTCCAGAACGGTCAGCCCGACCACGCACGACACCGGGCTTCCGCCCGCCGAGGAGAAGAAGTACCCCTGGGTGCGGTACTTGTCGGCGATCGCCCGGGTGGTGATCACCGCGCCGAGCGGCTGGCCGTTGCCCATCGCCTTGGCCACGGTGACGATGTCGGGCACGACCTCCTGCTGCTGGAACGCCCAGAACCAGCGGCCGGTGCGGCCGTAGCCGACCTGCACCTCGTCGGCGATCGCCAGACCGCCGGCCGCCCGGATGGCGCCGTAGACCGCCCGCAGATAACCGTCCGGCAAGGCCATCCCGCCGGCGTTGCCGTAGAACGGCTCACAGATGAACGCCGCCGGCGGATGTCCTTGCGCAGCAAGCTTTTCGATGATCTCCACCGCTTCCGGCGCGTACCGTGCGGCGTCGCGGCCGCGGTAGTCGCCCCGGTAGGCGTTCGGCGATGGCACGGTGTGCACCCAGGATGGGCGGGTCTCCAGCGCGTTCGGGTTGTCGGCCACCGACGTGGACACCGCGTCGGTGGCGTAGGTCCAGCCGTGGTAGGCCTCGGCTACCGCGACGATGTCATGCCTGCCGGTGTTGGCCATCGCCAGCCGCAGCGCCAGGTCGCCGGCTTCCGAGCCCGAGTTGACCAGGAACACGGTGTCCAGGGGGTCGGGCAGAGTTGCCGCCAGCCGCTCCGAGAGTTCGACCACGGCGCCGTAGTTGAACCGCGAGTTGGTGTTGAGCCGGCGCCACTGGCGGGCGACGGCATCAGCCAGCACCGGGTGACCGTGGCCCAGGATCGCCACGTTGTTCACCATGTCCAGATAGCTGCGGCCGTCGGTGGCCAGCATGTGCTCGCGCCAGCCGCGCTCGATCTGCGGCGGGTTGAGGTAGTAGTGCTCCTGCACAGTAGTGCTCCTGCACGGTGGCGAAGGAGTCCGCCCGCCGCTGCCAGAGGGCCTCGCTGTCGCCGGCCGATCCGACCAGGGATTCCAGCCCGAGCAGGGGAGCGGGATCGGACACCGGATGCAGCCAGCCTGGTGAGTACTCCGGACGCACCAGGTCGGGGACCACGACATCGGCGTGGGTGAGGCACTGGATCCAGACATGGCCATCGACCACGCCGAGCGCCGCGCCGGCGGCCACGCTCTGGCCCGTCCGCAAAGCGGGGTCGACGCTGAGCGCACCGCTCACCCGCACCGAACCGGACGTCCCGGTCACGACCACGGTGTCGCCGGTCGCGGATTCGACCACACCCGCCCAGGGCGAGGTGAGGGTGAGCGGGGCCCCGGGCCACAGGTCGAGTCCGGTGCCGACGGTCGCCGGTGACTCGGGGCTCAGCGGCGCCGACCTGCTCACCCGGGGCTGGCCGAACGTGGTGATCACCGCGCCCGCCCCGCGGGCCAGTTCGGCAGCGGCGAGATCGGCCTCGAAGGCCGGATTCAGCCATGCCCCGGCATCCACGGCGTCGGAGTCCACCGACAGGTCGAGCCGCACGACCGACCCGGCGTCCAGGCCGTCGATCAGCAGTGCCTCCGGGCTTACCGGAGCCGGTGGGTGGGCGATGCCCAGACGGTCGCGGATCAGGGCCGTCATCACCTCGTTGGGCACCTCGATGGCGCGTTCGAAAATCCGCCACTCGAAGTCCAGCGCGCCGGTCGCGTATTCGTTGTCCGCGTCGATGCTGGCCTGATGGATACCGCTGACCACCAGCACGGCGGCGCGCAGCACAACCAGCGGCCACAGCGCCTCGATCTCCGCGGGGGAGAGCGGACGTACGGCGTTGAATGCGGCGATCGCGGGCAGCGTCGCCGCCGGCTCCCCGCCCTCGTGGCGCAGCAGCGAGGAGACGGCGATGGCGAGTTCAGCGACCGTCCAGGACCGGGTGAGGTCACCGAGGTCGATGATGCCGTCGGGCAGCCTGCCGTCGGCCAGCGTCCCGCACACCACGTTGTCGTCGGTGATATCACCGTGGATCACCTGGACCGGAAGGTCGTCGCCGAGATCGGCGAGAACGTTCCACGCTGTGGCGGTGGCGGCCTCGACGGCCTCGCGGCGGGCGGTGTCGGTCATGTGCCCGGACAGCAGTTCCACGGTCCGCTGGGCATAGCGCAGGTCCCATTGCAGGATCCGGTCGACGCCGGGGTGCTCGAAGTCGGCCAGCGCCCGGCAGGTGCGGCCCGCCAACGTGCCCAGCGCGGCGGCCTGGGTCGGGGTGACGTACCGGTCGCCGCTCATCGTGCCGCCCGACAGGTAGGCGATGATCCGGCCGTAGAGCACGGTGCCGTCCTCGGCGCGGAACTCGGCGATCGGGGGGTGGCCGGGCAGCTCGATGTTGGTGGCTGCCCGGACACCGGGCTCGGTCTGGGAGATGTAGGCCGCGGCCGCGTCCTGGGCCTCCAACTCGATGCGGGAGAACGCCGGATTGGCGATCTTGAGCACGCCGACCGGCTCGCCGCCGGCGCCGGTGAGCAGGAAGTTGGCGTCCTGCTGGCTGCCCAGCGGGGTGATCTCGGCATCGACACCGAAGTGCGCCGAGGCGATCTCGCGCGCCTGGTCAGCAGTGATCGCCGGGACGGGCAGTTCCTCGGCCTGGAAGAAGTCGAACAGGGTCATCTCGCTACTCGGGCATCCTCGTCTGGCAATTTGGCGGTCTCACTGTACTGCCGCCGCGAACGCTGCGAGGCCAGCTGAGCAACAGATACGGTGACAGGATGCGGGCGCTGATCATCGTTGACGTACAAAACGATTTCTGCGAGGGCGGCTCACTGGCGGTCGCCGGCGGCGGCGCGGTGGTGCGGGCGATCAACGCGCTGCTGGCCGGGGAGCACGGCTACGCCCATGTGGTCGCGACCAAGGATCTGCATATTGATCCCGGCGGTCATTTCGCCGACGAGCCGGACTATGTCGACTCCTGGCCGCCGCACTGCGTGGCCGGTACCCCGGGTGCCGAATTCCACCCGGAATTGGACACCGCGCCGATCGAGGCGGTGTTCCACAAAGGCACCTACACCGCGGCCTACAGCGGTTTCGAGGGTGCCGCCGACGACACCCCACTGGACGAATGGCTGCGTTCCCGGGGCGTCGACGAAGTCGACGTCGTCGGCATCGCCACCGATTACTGCGTGCGCGAAACCGCCGATGACGCCGCCGACGCCGGGTTCAAGACGCGGGTGCTGCTGGACCTGACCGCCGGAGTCGCCGAACAGAGCACCGCTGCCGCGCTCGAGGAGATGCGCGGGCACGGGGTGGAACTGGTGCACAGCTCCTGATGGCTGTGCTGCGCTCGGATCTCGTTGCAACGGTGGATCGTTCACCGGAAGCAGCCGGTGCGCACGATCGGGCCGGATGGGTCGGACTGTTCGCCCCCGACGGCCGCGTCGAGGATCCGGTCGGGTCACGACCGCATGTCGGCGCACTGTCGATCGGCCGGTTCTATGACACCTTCATCGGGCCGCGCGACATCGTCTTTCACCGCGCCGCCGACATCGTCTGCGGATCGACGGTGATCCGCGATGTGGTGCTCGAAGTGGGCATGGGCCCGACGGTACGGATGCGGATCCCGGCTGTACTGCGCTACGACCTGCGCGCGGTGGATGGCGAGTGGAAATTTCAACGGCTGCAGGCATATTGGGAGCTGCCCGCCATGGTGTGGCAGTTCCTGGGCAACGGTGTGGCAGCCGGCTCGCAGGGGATGGCACTGAGCCGGGCGCTGCTGGCCAACCAGGGGTTGCGCGGGGCGGTCGGTTTCGCGGCAGGGTTCCGCGGTCCCCGAATCCGTGGCAAGCGGACGGTGCGAGCGCTCCTCGATGCCGTTGCGGCCGGTGATGAACTGCGCGCCAGGCGTACGCTGACCTCCGGTGCCACCATCACCCGGGCCGAACGAACAACCCTGAAGTTCAGCGCTTTTCGCGAAGAAATCCAACGACGGGTGCCGACCAAGATCCTGCTGGCCGGATCGTCGGTCACCGTCTCGCTGACCGGTCCGCAACCCGCGGTGCTCATCGCCGAGTTGGCCCAGGGCGGGCGGGCCATCAGCCGGCTCACGTACTTCGCCGAGTGACCTACATCCGGGCGAACCGGGCCAGCACGAAACAGTAGGCGCCGTAGGCGGCGAACCCCAATGCCGCCGCAACGAGCAGTACCTTGCCGAACGGCGCCTGGCCCAGGCTCTTGACCGCGGCGTCCAATCCCGCACCCTTGGCCGGGTCGGAGGTCAGCGTCGCCACCACCAGCAGCACACCGGCGCCGCCGAGGACCACGCCCTTGGCCACGTACCCGATGGTGCCGAGCACCGTCACGGCACGATTGCCGGACACCGACAGGTCGTCCTCGAACTTCTGCGACAGCCCCTTGTAGATGTGATAGCCGCCGACCGCCATGATCGCCACGGCCGCCACCAGTAGCACCGCCTTGCCCCAGCCCGATTGCAACAGTCGTGCGGTGAGGGTGACGTTGTCGGCGCTGTTGGACTTGCCGCCGCCGGTGGCGAAGCGCATCGCCGTGATCGCGATACCGGCGTACACCACCGCCAGCGCAATGGATTTCACGCGCTTGAAGGTCTTCTTGGCACCCGTATCGGAGTGGCCCGGCTCGTTGGGGTGCGATCCCACCACACTCTCGGCCAGCCGCCAGAGCGCCAGCGCGGCCAGGCCGACCACCACGACCCAGAGCGCCACCGCGCCGCCGGGCTGGGCGGCCAGCGTGGCGATCGCACCGGACTGGTCGGCATTGCCCGCCGAGCCGAACGCCAGGCGAAGCACGATGTAGGCGATCAGCAGATGGAGCAGACCGCTGACGCCGTAGCCGGTGCGGGCGGCGTTGACGAATGCCGGGCTGTCCGTTGCGCGGTCCACGGTGCCGTGCACCATATTGTCGGCCATGGCAATTGGGCTTCCCCCGATTCGCCGCGGGCAAACCGCATCCCGGCGGCGGAGGCGAGGTCGCCGACAGTAACCTCATGGCGGTTCTGACGCCGGAATCTCACCGTGACGTTACTGTCGGCGCGCAGGCAAGGGGCTGCGGAGCCTACTTGGCGTGCCGCAGGGTCTCCCAGTCGTGCTCGGCTTCGAGTTGTTCGATCAGCGCGCGCGTGCGGTCCTTGAGCAGCATGGTCATCCCGATACCGATGAGGACGGCCACCACCAGGGCCACCCAGGAGAAGCGCGACAACCACTTCTCGGCGGCCAGCCCGAGGTAGTACACCACGGCGGTGGTACCACCCGCCCAGCAGATGGCCCCAGAAGCGTTGGCGGCCAGGAAGTACGGGTACCGCATCCGCAGGGCACCGGCCAACGGCCCGGCGAGGATTCGCAGCAGTGCGATAAAGCGGCCGAAGAACACCGCCCACACGCCCCATCGGGTGAAGAGCTGTTTGGCCAGTGCGACATGTCCTGGACCGAAGTGCTTCGGGAACCGCTTACCGAGCTTCTCGAACAGCGGCATCCCGAAGCGGCGGCCGATGGTGTAGCCGATCGTGTCGCCGATGATCGCACCGATGGTGGCGGCCGCGCCCACCCAAACCGGCGAAATGTCCAGCGTGTGCCGCGAGGCCAGCAGTGCGGCGCTGACGAGTGCGATCTCACCCGGTAGCGGGATGCCCAGGCTCTCGATGCCGATGATGAGACCCACCACCAGGTACACCGCGAGCGGTGGAATGGACTCCAGGATCGCCTCGACGTTCACCCGCCAAGGATAAGCGTGCCGGAGCTCAGGCCTCGCGTTTCCGGCGGTACAGCGTGCCCAACCCGAGCAGCAGCAGGCTGATCACCAGGATCGCGGTGGCCAACACGTTGATCTGAGGCGGCACAGCGGCTTTCACCGCCGCGTTGACGTACAGCGGATAGGTCACCGTCGAACCGCTGACGAAGTAGGTGATGATGAAGTCGTCCAGCGACAGCGCGAACGACAGCATCGCCGCCGCCACGATGCCGGGCACCACCAACGGCAGCGTCACCTTGAAGAACGTCCGCGCCGGGTTGGCACCCAGATCCAGCGAGGCGTCCTCCAGCGTCCAGTCGAAGCCGCGAATGCGGGCCCGCACCGTCATCGCGATGAAGCTGATCTCGAAGGCCACATGCGCGATCAGGATGGTGGTGTAACCGGTTGCCCAGCCCAGGTCCAGGAACAGGGTCAGCAGCGAGGCACCCATCACCACCTCGGGGGAGGTCAGCGGCAGCACCAGGAAGGTGTCCACCGCCTTGCTGCCCCGGAACCGTTGGCGCACAAGGGCGATGGCGACCAAGGTACCCAGCACCACGGCGATCGCCGTCGATACCGCTGCCACGTTGATGCTCAGCTTCAGCGCCTCGGTCAGGGCCGGGTACTTGAACGGGTTGGCCCAGTTGTCCAGGGTGAAACCCTGCCAGGTGTAGTTGAACTTGCCCGCCGGCTTGTTGAACGAGAAGACGATGATCACCAGGATCGGCAGGAACAGGTACAACAGCACCAGCCCGGCGATGATGCGCAGTGCAAGATCGCCCAGTTTGAACGTGCCGCGGAAGTTCCGGCCCGGCTTGGCCAGACCGCCCTGGTCCATGGTGTGGGCGATCGCCACCCCGGCTTCGGTGCTCATGCGCGATCCGCCTTCGCTCCTCGCTGGGTCGTCATACCAGATCCTCCGTGCCCAGCGCCCGGGTGTAGATCAGAACGCCGACCAGGATCAGCGCCATCAGCACGAAGCTCAGCGCCGCGGCCGCGGGATAGTCCTTGACCACCAGGAACTGCTTCTGGATGACGTTGCCGATCATCTTGGTCTGGGTGCTGCCCAGGTAATCGGCGTTGATGAAGTCACCGACCGCCGGGATGAACACCAGCATGCTGCCGGCCAGCACACCCGGCATAGCCAGCGGCATGATCACCTTGCCGAACATCCGCCGGTTGGTGGCGTAGAGGTCACGGGAGGCCTCCAGCAGCCGGGCGTCGATCTTCTCCAGGCTGACGTACAGCGGCAGGATCATGAAGATGATCCAGTTGTAGGTCAGACCGCCGATCACCGCCCAGCTGGTGGAGAGCAGCCGGCCATCAGAGGGCAGCAGGCCGATGGTGTTCAGTGCGCTGACCACCCAGCCGTCGTCGGCCAGGATCGTCTTCCACGCCAGCGTCCGGATCAGGAACGTGACGAAGAACGGCAGGATCACCAACCCCAGCAGCAGGTTCTTGTACCTGCCTGCCTTGAACGCGATGACATAGGCCAGCGGAAAGGCCAGCAGAGCACACAGCACCGTGGCGGCCAGCGCGTACCCGAAGGAGCGCAGAATCTGCTCCTGATACGTGCTCAGCGCGTGACCGTAGTTGCTGAAGTCCCACGCGAACGTGAGCTTCGGCAGGTAGATCGACCCGCCCATGTTCGACAGCGACGTGCGGAACAGCGAGATGAACGGCACCACATAGAAGATCCCGAGATAGATCAGAGCGGGCAGGATCATCAGGTACGGAGCGAGCTTGCTCCGCTGCCGGTTGCTACTGGCTACACCGGCCATGCCGTCAGCCGCCGGTGACTTCGGCGTAGAGCTTGTTGAACTCCGCGGTCTGCTCGTCGGTCAGCGCCGCCCAGGACTTCAGCTTGTCCAGGGTGGCCTTCGGCGGGTTGATCAGCGGGTTGGTGGCCAGGCCCGGATCGATCTTGTTCAGCTCGTCGGTCATGTCCGACAGCACCGGCACGTACTGGGTGTGGGCCACCAGCTTGGCGTAGTTCGCCCGGTCGTAGACGTAGTTGATCCACTCCTCGGCAGCCTTCTGGTTCTGCGTGGTGTAGGGGATCGTCATGGTGTCGACGAAGGTGGTGCCGCCGGATTCGGGAACCACGAACTTCAGGTCCGGGTTGTCCTTCTGCAGCTGCACCACGTCGCCCGAATACGCCTGTGCGATAACGACGTTGCCCGAGGCGAGGTCATCGGCGTAGTCGTTGCCGGTGAAGCGCCGGATCTGGCCCTTGTCCTTGTTCTCCTTGACCAGGTCGACGGCCTTCTGCACGCTTTCGGTCGTCGGGTCCTCCACCGAACCGCCGGTGTTGAGGATCAGCATCCCCAGACCGTCCTGCATATCGGTGAACAGGCTGACCTTGCCCTTGTAGGCCGGATCCCACAGGTCCTCGATCTTGGTGATGTCGCGGCCCGTCGCAGCCCGGTTGTAGGCCAGACCGACCATGCCGGACATGTAGGGCGCGCTGAATTTGCGACCCGGGTCGGCCTTGGCGTCCAGCAGATCGGGGCGCAGGTTCTTCTTGTTGGTCCAGCGGGCTTCGCTGATGCCGTTGAGCCAGCCCAGACCGTTGAGCCGGGCGGCCAGGAACTGGGTGGGCACCACCAGGTCGGCGCCGATGTCCTGCTTGCGCGACAGCGGTTCCTTGTTCTTGGCGAACCACTCCTCGTTGTCGTTGAAGTCCTCTTTGTAGTCCACGGTCAGGCCGGTCGCGGTCTGGAAGGCGGCCACGAAACCGTCGGCCATGTACAGCGGCCAGTTGGAGATGCGCAGCTTGCCGGTCGCCGGCGAACCGTCGTCGGACGGTGTGGTCGGGCCACTCGCGGTGCCCGAGGATTCCTCCGACTTGCTACACGCGGCCAGGAAGGAGGGGCCCAGGACCAGGGCGGCGGCAGCGGCGGCACCGCCACCGATGAACCGGCGCCGGGAGGCGAGCTGGGCGAGAAGTCGAGGGTCGATCTCTTTGGCCATGTGCCGTAAAGCCTTTCGTAAGGGGAGGTCGATTGATGAAAGCAGGTTGTCGGGCGAGCGCGGGGCGGTTTAGGAGTCGTCCAGCATCTCTTCGAGGTCTTCGGTGGTCGGGATGTCGGCGGCCGGCAGCACCAGCGAGGCATCCGGGGACCAGCCCACGTACACGTCGTCACCGGGGCGCAGCATCGGCAGATTCTGCTCGGGACCGACATGGGCGACGATCGGCGAACCGTCGTCGGCCGCCAGCGACAACCGCAGCACCGGCCCTTGGAAAGTCAGGTCGACGACCTTGGCCGGCACGGTGGCGACATCGCCGGTGAGCTGTTCCATCGCCACCCTCACCCGTTCGGGGCGAACCATCAGCGTGGCCTGACCACCCGGCTCGATCGTGGTATCACCCGGCTTGGCGCGCAGCGTGCTGCCCAGCACCTCGACCTCGACGTAGTCACGGTTGGCCCGGCCGGTCTGGCGGCCATGCCACAGGTTGGCCTGGCCGATGAAGCCGGCGACGAAGACCGTGGCGGGCCGGTCGTAGATCTCGGTGGGGGTACCGATCTGCTCGACGTTGCCCTGGTTCATGACCGCGATCCGGTCACTCATCGTCAGGGCTTCCTCCTGATCGTGGGTCACGTAGACGAACGTGATGCCGACCTCGCGCTGGATCCGCTTGAGTTCGAACTGCATGACGTGGCGCAGCTTCAGGTCCAGCGCACCCAGGGGCTCGTCGAGCAGCAGCGCGCTGGGGTAGTTGACCAGCGCCCTGGCCAGTGCGACGCGCTGCTGCTGGCCGCCGGAGAGCTGGGAGGGCTTGCGCTGGGCGAAGTCGGTCAGCCGGACCACCTCGAGCATCTCGTCGACGCTCTTCTTGATCTTGGCCTTGTCTTTCTTCTGGCTGCGCGGCCCGTACGCGACGTTGTCCCACACGGTCATGTGCGGGAACAGCGCGTAGTGCTGGAACACGGTGTTGACGTTGCGCTTGTGCGGTGGCACGCGCGAGACGTCGACACCCTCGAGGCGGATGGCGCCCTCGGTCGGTGTCTCGAACCCCGCGATCATCCGCAGGGTGGTGGTCTTTCCACACCCGGAGGGACCCAGCATCGAGAAGAACTCACCGGCTCCGATGGAGAAGTCGGCGTCGGCGACCGCGATGTAGTCGTCGAACCGCTTGACGACATGGTCGATCTCGATGACGGGCTTGCCGTTGGTTCGCGTGGATCCGGTATCCCCGGTGGTCTGTTCGGTGGCGGTGGCGCCGGTCTCGGTCAGGGCCCGTCCTCCTTATAGTCCCGTCGGCCGACAGACATGACGATGCGTCGGCTCCCGTGGCTAAAACCATCGCGGATTTACGGGCTTCGCGCAACCGATTCCGCAACAAAGTTGGATCTATTCGATGGAATCCCTCGTCAGAACCCCGGTAGGGACGCGGCTTTCCGTGGGACGGCACCGGTCATCAGTGTCGCCGGACGGATTTTATCCGGGTTCAGACCGTTGCGAGCCCGCGTGCGATAACCAGCCGCTGGATCTGATTGGTTCCTTCGAAGATCTGGGTGATCTTGGCTTCCCGCATGTAGCGCTCCACCCGATAGTCACGGGTGTAGCCGACGCCGCCGAGCACCTGAACGGCGTCGGTGGTGACCTTCATGGCGGCGTCAGTGGCGATCAGCTTGGCGACACTGGCGGCCTGCGAGTACGGCAGGCCCGCGTCGCGGCGGCGCGCGGCATCCAGGTAGGTGGCTCGGGCGCTGGCGACCGCCGCGGCCATGTCTGCGAGCAGGAAACCCAGACCCTGGTGATCGATGATCTTGCGGCCGAATGTCGTTCGCTCGTGGGCATAGGAGCACGCCTCGTCAAGCGCGGCTTGGGCGATGCCGACGGCCACGGCGGCGATACCGAGCCGGCCGGCGTCCAGTGCACTGAAGGCGATCTGCAGACCCTGGCCTTCAGCGCCGATCCGGCGGTCGGCGCCGATCTCGGCGTTGTCATAGAAGGCCGAGGTGGTGGGCACCGCGGCCAGTCCCATCTTCTCCTCTGGCTTGCCGAAGCTGAGGCCGGCCTGGTCGCCGGGAACCAGGAAGCAGGTGATGCCTTTCGATCCCTCTCCGGTGCGGGCGAACAGGTTGTAGAAGTCGGCGATCCCGCCGTGGGTGATCCACGCTTTCGAGCCGTTGACGAGGTAGCTGTCCCCGGTGGGAACCGCGGCGCAGCGCAGGGCGGCGGCGTCGGACCCGGCCTGCGGTTCGGACAGGCTGTAGGCGCCGATCTGCTCCCCGGAGAGCATGCCGGGCAGCCAGCGCCGCTTCTGCTCGTCGGTGCCGAACGCCAGCAGTGGGTGACACGCCAGGCTGTGCACGCTGACCGCGACGGCGACCGCCGCCCACCGGGCCGCCAGTTCCTCGAGAACCTGCAGATACACCTCATAGGGCTGACCGCCGCCGCCCCACTCTTCGGGCTGGGACAGACTCAGCAGCCCGGCCGCTCCGAGCTGGGCGAACACTCCGTCGGGATAGGTCTCCGAGCGTTCGTGTTCGTCGACGATCGGGCTGAGCACCTTGTCGGCGATCTCGCGGGTGAGTGCGATGAGATCAGTGGCGTCCTGGTTCGGAAGGAGTCGGTCGACGGGCATGGATGGCCTCTCTGTTGGTACCAGAGATAGTACTGAATTACATCCTGCAGTACTATTCAGGGATGGCGACCCGCCCCGACTTCGGCACCAAACGTCGCAGCGAGCTGTTCGACGCACTGCTGGCGCTGTTCCTCGCCGAAGGGTTCGCCCATCTGACGCTCGACGACATCGCCGCCCGGCTGCACTGCTCGAAAGGCACGCTCTACACCCTCGCCGGAAGTAAGGAACAACTTGTGCACGCGGTCACCGTGCACTTCTTCCGCTGTGCTACCGACGACGTCGAAAAGCAGGTCGCCGGGGTGACCGGAGCGCGGGAGCGGATCACCGCCTATCTGACCGCGGTGGGGGCCGCGCTGGGAGCGGCCTCAGCGAGGTTCATGGCGGATCTCGACGCGTTCGGGCCCGCACGGGCGGTCTACGAACAGAACACCGCCATCGCCGCCCGCCGGGTAGGGGAGCTGATCGCCGACGGCGTCGCCGCCGGGGACTTCCGCGACGTACACGCAGCCTTCGCCGCCGACCTCGCGGCAGCCGCGATGGTCCGCATCCAGCAGGGGACGGTGCGCACGGCCACCGGTCTCGACGACGCGGCCGCCTACCGGGAGTTGGCGGCCATCCTGACCGCAGGCATCAACGCCTGATCACATGTGCGCGCCACCATCGACGCGCACTTCGGTGCCGGAGACGAAGAACGCATCCGGGCTACCGAGCATCGCGACCACGGCGGCCACCGCATCCGGGTTGGCGAAGATCGCACCGTCCGGCAACGGCAGCAGCGGGGCCACCCGGCCGAACAACTTGTAGTTGGCGTCCTCGGGCAGCCCGGGGCCGACGCTCTGCTTCGATTCGCCGCTGCCGTCGGTCATCCCCGATGAGATCGAGCCGGGCTGTACAGAGTTGAACCGGATGCCGTCCCTGGCGAACTCGGCGGCCAGTGCGTGCGTCATCGCCTGCACGCCGCCCTTGGAGGCGGCATAGGCCGACATGTAGGGGTGGGCGAACGCCGCTGAAGTCGAGCTGAAGTTGACCACCGCGGGGGAGTTGCCCCCGCGCAGAGCCGGCAGCGCCTCCCGCGTGACCAGGAAGGTGCCGACCAGGTTCACCCGCAACACCTGCTCGAAGTCGGCCAGCGAGGTGTTCTCGAAATGCGCCGAGCGCAGAATGCCGGCCACGTTGACCAAGGTGTCCAGCCCGCCCAACGTGGAGACCGCCTCGCCGACACCGGCTTTCACCGAGTCCTCGCTGCCGACGTCGATCACCACCGTGGACAACCGGGCCGCCAAGTCGCCGGCCTTGGCGGTGGTGTCCTTCAGGCCCGACTCGCTGATATCGGCGGCCACCACCCGGCCACCCTCGTCGAGGATGCGCAAGACACACGCCTGGCCGATCCCCGAACCGCCGCCGGTGATCAGGACTCGACGGTCGGCATAACGCTCACTGCTGGCCATAAGGGACTGCTCTCCTTGGGTGAATGCGGCTTGTCGGCGTGCTCGTAGAAGAGAATTGTGCAGCGCGGTTACGGCCGCTCTGCCGTGGTCCCACTGGGTGGGAGACCGCGGTGGGCGACGTGGAATCTGGGGTGCACTAGTCGCTCATGGAAGCCTGTTGGGTACCGCGACGCGCCTATCGTCTCGATTCTCGGGATCTGCTTCCAGACGGGCGATAAGTGCACTACTCTGCCAAAGCGCCATTGAAACGTGTTCCAGTTTTATTGACGCGTAGGTACATAGCCGAATGTCCGTCCGGCACGACGATGGAGGCTCTGAACACGCAATGACAAACCGCGCAGCAGATCGTTGGTCGCCGGGTATTGCCCTGCGCAGTGGGGTGTCGGGGCCGATGCAGGCGATCGGTGGGTTGTTTGCGATGTCGGCTGATGCGGTGCGTTATGTGTTCCATAAGCCGTTTCAGTGGCGGGAGTTTTTGGAGCAGTCGTGGTTTGTGGCGCGGGTGTCGTTGGCGCCGACGTTGTTGGTGGCGATTCCGTTCACGGTGTTGGTGAGCTTCACGTTGAACATCCTGTTGCGGGAGTTGGGCGCGGCGGATCTCTCGGGTGCCGGTGCCGCGTTTGGTGCGGTGACGCAGGTGGGCCCTCTGGTGACGGTGTTGATCGTGGCCGGTGCGGGGGCGACGGCGATGTGTGCGGATTTGGGGTCGCGCACGATTCGTGAAGAGATCGACGCGATGGAGGTGTTGGGGATCAACCCGGTGCAGCGGTTGGTGACGCCGCGGATGTTGGCTTCGGGTCTGGTTGCGCTGTTGCTCAATTCGTTGGTGGTGATCATCGGCATTTTGGGTGGCTATGTGTTTTCGGTGTTTGTTCAGGATGTGAATCCGGGGGCGTTCGCGGCGGGGATCACGTTGTTGACCGGGGTGCCGGAGGTGATCATCTCGTGTGTCAAGGCGGCGTTGTTCGGGTTGATCGCGGGGTTGGTGGCCTGTTATCGGGGGTTGACGATTTCCGGTGGTGGTGCCAAGGCGGTGGGTAATGCGGTCAACGAGACGGTGGTGTACGCCTTCATGGCGTTGTTCGTGGTCAATGTGGTCGTGACGGCCATCGGCATCCGCATGACCACCCGGTAGAGGAACGCACCCATGGCACTCCCAGCGGTCTACCCGCGATTGACCCGGCAGCTCAAGCGACCCATCGGGACGCTGGGCCGCATTGGTGATCACACGCTGTTCTATGCCCGTGCGATTGGTGGGACGCCGCATGCGGCGGTGCATTTCCGTAAGGAGATCATTCGGTTGATTGCCGAGATCTCCATGGGGGCGGGCACGTTGGCGATGATCGGTGGCACGGTGGTCATCGTCGGGTTCTTGACCCTGGCCGCCGGTGGCACGCTGGCGGTGCAGGGCTATAGCTCGTTGGGCAATATCGGCATCGAGGCGCTGACCGGCTTTTTGGCGGCGTTCATCAACGTGCGCATCAGTGCGCCGGTAGTCGCCGGGATCGGGCTGGCCGCCACCTTCGGCGCCGGGGTGACCGCCCAGCTGGGCGCGATGCGGATCAACGAGGAGATCGACGCCCTGGAGTCGATGGGCATCCGCCCGGTCGAATACCTGGTGAGCACCCGGATCGTGGCCGGCATGGTGGCGATCACCCCGCTGTACTCGATCGCGGTGATCCTGTCCTTCGTGGCCAGCCAGTTCACCACCGTGGTGTTGTTCGGTCAGTCCGGTGGCCTCTATGACCACTACTTCAATACCTTCCTCAACCCGATCGATCTGCTGTGGTCATTTCTGCAGGCGGTGTTGATGGCGATCACGATCCTGTTGATCCACACCTACTTCGGCTACTTCGCCACCGGCGGACCCTCGGGAGTCGGGGTCGCGGTGGGCAACGCGGTACGCACATCCCTGATCGTGGTGGTCTCGGTGACCCTGCTGGTCTCCCTGGCCATCTACGGCTCCAACGGCAACTTCAACCTGTCCGGATAGGCGAGGAACCCGATGAAATCAGGTATCGCCCGCCCGCTGGCGGGCTTGGTGACAGTCGTCGCCCTCGCGACGATCGTCGCCATTGCAGTCGGGCTGTTCAATGACAGCTTCACCAAAACTGTTCCGGTGACGGTGATCTCAGACCGCGCCGGCCTGGTGATGAACCCCGACGCGAAGGTCAAGATCAACGGCGCCCAGGTGGGCAAGGTGGCCTCGATCGATTCGCTGCCGGATGGCAAGGCCGCCCTGCACCTGGCGATCGACCCCAAGATGGTCGACGTCATCCCGGCCAATGTCGGCGCTGACATCACCTCCTCGACGGTGTTCGGGTCCAAGTTCGTCGAACTGGTGCCGCCGGCGGATCCCTCGGCGCAGACGCTGCGCGCCGATCAGGTGATCCAGGGCAACCACGTCACTGTCGAGATCAACACCGTCTTCCAGCAGTTGGTCAACGTGCTGTCCGAGATCGAACCGGCCAAGCTGAACCAGACGCTGGGAGCGATCGCAAAGGGCTTCAACGGCCGCGGCCAGAAGTTCGGCCAGTCGCTGGTCGACCTCGACTCTGCACTGGCCAAACTGAACCCGAGCCTTGACACCCTGAATCACGAGATCGCGATTGCCCCACCGGTCTTCGATGCCTACGCATCGGCCTCGTCGGATCTGGTGGCGACGGTGGACAACGCCAGCAAGATCAGCGACACCATCGTCGACCAGAACCAGAACCTGGACACCCTGCTGGTCAGTGCGATCGGCCTGGCCGATGTCGGCACCGAGGTGCTGTCGACCAACCGCCAGGCGCTCACCGACGTGCTGCACCTGCTGGTGCCCACCACCGACCTGCTGAACCAGTACCACGACGCGCTCTACTGCGGAATCGCCGGCCTGCTCCCGCTGGCCACCGGTCCCGGCCAGTCGCTACCGGGTGTCGTTCTGCTGCAGTCGTTCTTCCTCGGCCGTGAGCGCTACCGCTACCCGCAGGACCTGCCTAAGGTCGCCGCCAAGGGCGGCCCGCAGTGCACGGACCTGCCCAAGGTGCCGTTCGAAAAGAGCGCACCGTTCGTGGTCACCGACATCGGCACCAACCAGGCCCAGTACGGCAACCAGGGCATCCTGCTCAACTCGGATGCGCTCAAGCAGGCGCTGTTCGGGCCGATCGACGGGCCGCCCCGCAACACCGCACAGATTGGACAGCCCGGATGACCGCGACGTGGAAGACCCTCGTCAAGGTCGGCATCTTCGGGGTCGTGATGTTGCTGCTGACCGCGGCGCTGTTCGCCATCTTCGGCCAGTACCGGTCAGGCTCGGACAACGGCTACTCCGCGGAGTTCGCCGACGCCTCGAGCCTGAAGTCCGGAGATTCGGTGCGGGTGGCCGGCGTCCGGGTCGGAACCGTCACCGACGTTGCGCTGCAACCGGACAACAAGGTGATCGTCGACTTCAACGCCGACCGCACGATCGTCCTGACCCAGGGCACCAAGGCCGTGGTGCGGTATCTGAACCTGGTCGGTGACCGCTACCTCGAACTGGTCGACAGCCCCGGATCGGGCAAGATCCAGCCCGCCGGCTCCCGCATCCCACTGGACCGCACCGAGCCCGCCTTGGACCTCGACCTTCTGCTCGGCGGCCTCAAACCTGTTGTGCAGGGCCTCAACCCGCAGGACGTCAACGCGTTGACCAACTCGTTGATCCAGATCCTGCAGGGTCAGGAGGGCAGCATCGAGTCGCTGTTCTCCAAGACCTCGTCGTTCTCCAACGCACTGGCCGACAACGGACAGACCGTGCAAGCGCTGATCGACAACCTCAACACGGTGGTGGCCACCATCTCCAAGGACGGTGACAAGTTCTCCGGCGCCGTCGACAAGCTGGAGAAACTGGTCACCGGCCTGGCCGCCGACAAGGACCCGATCGGTGAGGCCGTCACCGCGCTGGACAACGGAACCGCCTCGCTGACCGACCTGCTCGGTCAGGCGCGCGCCCCGCTGGCCGGCACCATCGACCAGCTCGGCCGGCTGGCCCCGCTGCTCGATCAGGACAAGGAGCTGCTGGACATCTCGATCCAGAAGGCGCCGAAGAACTACCGGAAGCTGGTGCGCCTGGGCGCCTACGGAAGCTTCCTCAACCAGTATCTGTGCGGGCTGTCCTTCCGGGTCACCGACCTGCAGGGCCGTACCGCCTACTTCCCCTGGATCATGCAACACAGTGGAAGGTGTGGGGAGCCCTGATGCTCAAATACCGCGGTTCCTCTCTGATCAGGTCGGGCTTCATCGGCCTGGCGCTGATCGTGCTCGTCATCACCGTCGGGCTGGCGCCCGAACGGATCCTCACCTGGGCCACCTCGGTCAAGCACCAGGCGCTGTTCACCGAGGCCGGTGGGCTCCAGGCCGGCAATGACGTCAAGGTGTCCGGCGTCAAGGTCGGCACGGTGTCCGACGTGTCGCTCGAGCGCGGTAAGGCGCTGGTGACGTTCATGGTCAAGGGCAATGTGCACCTGGGCACCGACACCACCGCTCACATCCGCACCGGAACGCTGCTGGGCCAACGGATTCTGACTCTGGAATCCAATGGCAAGGGCGAGCTGAAGTCAGCCGAGGTCATCCCGGTGTCGCGCACCGGGGCGCCGTACTCGCTGTCCGACTCGCTCTCGGAGTTCACCGCGAACACCGCCGACACCGACACCGCCGCGCTGAATCAGTCGCTCAACACACTGTCGGACACCCTGGACCGGGTGTCGCCGCAGATCGGGCCGACATTCGACGGTCTGAGCAAGCTGTCGCGAATGATCAATGAGCGCAACGAATCTCTGGCGAGCCTGCTTAAGAGCGCGGCGAACGTGACCAGCATCCTGGGGGAGCGCAGCCAACAGGTGAACACCCTGCTGCTCAACGCCAACGATCTGGTGGGCGTGCTCGCCGAGCGCCGGTACGCGATCGTCAACCTGCTGGCGAACACTTCCGCGCTGTCCCAGCAGTTGACCGGAATCGTTGCCGACAACGAGAAGGAGTTGGCCCCCGCCTTGGAGAAGCTCAACTCGGTGACCGCGATGTTGGAGCGCAACAACGACAACATCACCGCCGCGATGAAGGGCCTGGCCAAGTACCAGATCACCCAGGCCGAGGCGGTCAACAGCGGGTTCCTCTACAACGCGTTCGTGGCCAACCTCAGCCCGGCTCAGACGCTTCAGCCGTTCTTCGACTACGCGCTGGGCTTCCGCCGCGGCATCGACGCCGGACAGCCGCCGGACAACGCCGGACCGCGGGCCGAGATTCCGTTCCCGTACAACGGCATACCGCAGCCCAATGAGCGATGGGGGCAGCCATGACCCGCAAGAGGCTGACGGCGATCGCCGCGGTGATCCTGGCCCTGCTGGTGGCCGGTGGGGTCGGACTGCTGGTGCGGCAGGCCTTCTTCAAGCCGACGGCCATCACCGCCTACTTCAGCAGCGCCACCGCGATCTACCCGGGTGACGAGGTGCGGGTGGCCGGCGTGAAAGTCGGCACCATCAAGTCGATCGAGGCGCAGGGCACCAAGGCCAAGATGTCGCTGGCGGTCGACCGCAATGTCCCCATCCCGGCCAATGCCGAGGCGATCATCGTCTCGCAGAACCTCGTCGGGGCACGGTATGTCCAGCTCACGCCGCCGTACGAGGACAGTGGCCCGAAGATGGCCGACGGGGCGGTGATCGGCCTCGACCGCACCGCGGTTCCGGTCGAATGGGATGAGGTCAAGACCCAGTTGACCCGGCTGGCAACGGATTTGGGCCCGAAGGACGCCGAGTCCACCACCGCGGTCAGCCGGTTCATCGACAGCGCCGCCAATGCGCTCGACGGTAACGGCCAGAAGCTGCATGACACGATCGCCGAACTGTCCGGGGTGAGCCGGGTGCTCGCCGACGGCAGCGGCAACATCGTCGACACCATCAAGAACCTGCAGACCTTCGTCACCGCGCTGAAGGACAGCAACGTGCAGATCGTGCAGTTCCAGGACCGGCTGGCCAGCCTGACCAGCGTGGTGGACGGCAGCAGGTCCGACCTGGATGCCGCGCTGACCAATCTGTCCAGTGCCGTGGTGGACGTCCAGCGCTTCATCGCCGGCAGCCGCAACCAGACCACTGAGCAGTTGCAGCGGCTGACCAGCGTGACCAAGAACCTCGCGGACAACCAGATGGTGCTCAAGAACGTGCTGCACGTGGCGCCCAACGCCATCGGCAACGCCTACAACATCTACAACCCCGACACCCAAAGCGCACTGGGTGGTTTCGCGCTGGCCAACTTCTCCAACCCGGTGAGCGTGGTGTGCACCGCGATCGCGGCGATCGAGAACGCCACGTCCGCCGAGACTGCCAAGCTGTGCGCGCAGTACCTGGGTCCGGCGCTGCGGTTGCTGAACTTCAACTACCTGCCGTTGCCGTTCAACAGCTACCTCGGCAAGTCACCAAGCCCGGAGAACCTCATCTACTCCGATCCCGCGATCGCCCCCGGCGGTTCGCGCTACGCCCCACCGGCGGAGATTCCGCCGACGGTGTCGGCCTACACCGGCTACAACGGTGACGTTCCCGGCCCGGCCGGCTGGGGTGTCCCGCCCGCGGATCCCAACTTCCGTGGTGCGTATGCGCCCAACGGTCTTCCTGCCGACCCTCAGCCCGCGCTGTATCCGGGTGCCCCCGTTCCGCCCGGTGTGCCGGCACCGGTGACCGGACCTGCAGCACCGCCGCCGTCCACCGTCGAAGGCATGCTGCTCCCGGCTGAATCGGCCGCACCGGCAGCGCCACCCGTCGAAGGGACACCGCCATCATGACCCGTCGTGACTCGGTGCGCCGCCTGGCGGTGATCGCGACCTGCGTCGCGATCAGCACCAGCGGTTGTGCTTTCGGTGGCCTGAACTCGTTGCCCCTGCCGGGCACGGTCGGACACGGTGAAGGTTCGAAGACCTATCACGTCGAGCTCGCCAATGTCGGTCAGCTCGAGTCGAATTCACCGGTTCTGGTCGGCGATGTGGTAGTCGGCAGTGTCGGCAAGATGACGGTCAGCGATTGGCACGCCAACGTTGAGATCTCGGTGAAGCCGGGGATCGTCATCCCGGCCAACGCAGTCGCGACGGTCGGGCAGACCAGCCTGCTGGGTTCCATGCACCTGGCACTGAACCCGCCACTGGGCCAGGCACCCAGCGGGGTCCTGCAGCCCGGCGCCACGCTCGGGTTGAACCGGTCCTCGACCTACCCGTCGACCGAGCAGACGCTGTCGGCGTTGTCGGTGGTGGTCAACGGCGGCGGGCTGGGCCAGATCGGCGACTTCGTGCGCGAGTTCAGTGCGGCACTCAACGGCCGCGAGGACAAGATCCGGGATCTGCTGACCCAGCTCAACGACTTCGTCGGGCTGCTCTCCGATCAGCGCGACAGCATCAACGCGGCGGTCACCTCGCTGAACAACCTGGCCGGCACGTTCGCCGGCCAGCGCGAGGTGCTGACCAGTGCGCTGAACCGGATCCCTCCGGCGCTCGACGTGCTCATCAACGAACGGCCCCGTATCACCACAGCGCTGGAGAAGTTCCGCGATTTCTCCAACCTGGCCACCGGGCTGGTCAACGACTCCGGTGCCGACCTGGTGCGCAACCTGCAGAATCTGGAACCCACCTTGAAGGCGCTCGCCGATGTCGGCCCGAAGCTCGACACCGCACTGTCCTACTTCCCGACATTCCCGTACACCCAGAGCGTCGTCGACCGTGCCATTCGCGGCGACTACATGAACCAGTTCATCATCTTCGACTTCACCGTGCCGCGGCTCAAGCGCACACTGTTCCTGGGCACTCGCTGGGGTGATGAGAACGCGAAACTGGTTCCGGCGCCGGGTGATCCGTTCTACGCGACGTACACCTACGATCCGCTGCAGGCACCGCTGACCCCGACACCGGCCCAGGTGGCAGATATTCCGCCGCTGGTGGACCCGCCGGCCTCGGCGACCAGTTCGCAGTCGGCTCTGACCGCCGACACCTCCACCGCCCACGGCACGGGAACCGGCCCGCTTCCCGGACCGGCACCCGATGCGGTGCCGCAGGACGGAGGTGGCAACTGACATGCTGACCCGCTTCGTTCGGAACCAGCTGATCATCTTCACGATCGCCTCGATCGTCGGTATCGCGGTGATGGTGGTCGCCTACCTGCAGGCCCCGACACTGCTCGGGATCGGCCGGATGACCGTCAAACTGGAGTTGCCGAGAACCGGTGGGCTCTACCAGTTCTCGAATGTGACCTATCGCGGCGTGCAGCTGGGCAAGGTCACCGAGGTGCGGCCGACCAAGACCGGCGCGGAAGCCACGCTGTCGCTGGCCACGTCGCCGAAGGTACCCGCTGATCTGCAGGCCCGGGTGCTCAGTGTGTCCGCGGTCGGTGAGCAGTACGTCGACTTGGTGCCCAACACCGACTCCGGGCCGTACCTGGAGAACGGTTCGGTGATCCCGGCCAAGAACACCACCGTGCCGCAGGCGGTGGGGCCGATGCTCGACCAGGTCAG
The DNA here is from genome assembly GCF_001494595.1 of Mycobacterium sp. M26. GTDB lineage: Bacteria > Actinomycetota > Actinomycetes > Mycobacteriales > Mycobacteriaceae > Mycobacterium. The sequence continues at coordinate 2,355,520 of NZ_LN929908.1, read as the reverse complement.
CGCGCTGCTCAAGAGCATCCCCAAGGACCGGATCCCGGACCTGCTCGACGAGTCGTTCAAGGCGCTCAACGGCACCGCTGACAACCTCAGTGTGCTGGCCGATTCGGCGTCGCGGCTGGCTGCCGACTTCAACAGCTCGGGAGACCAAACCCGCACCCTGATCGAGGACAGCCGGCCGCTGCTCGACGGTCAGCTGGCTTCCACTGACTCCATCAAGACCTGGGCCCGCAGCCTGGCGGGGATCAGCGGCCAGCTGGTGACCAACGATCCGCAGTGGCGGGAGATCCTGCAGAACGGTCCCGGCGCGGCCGATGAAGCCTCGGCCCTGCTGAACCAGGTGAAGCCGACGTTGCCGGTGTTGCTGGCCAACCTGACAACCATCGGCCAGGTGGGCGTGACCTATCACGCGTCGCTGGAGCAGCTGCTCGTGCTGTTGCCGCCCTACATCGCCTCCATCCAGTCCATCGGCCCGATGAACAACCCGGTCGGTATGGCCAAGGGCGACTTCACCGTCGGCATCAGCGACCCACCGGCGTGCACCGTCGGCTTCCTGCCGCCGTCCTCGTGGCGTTCGCCTGCTGACCTGTCCGATATCGACACCCCGGACGGGCTGTATTGCAAGCTTCCGCAGGACTCGCCGATCGCGGTCCGCGGTGCGCGCAACTACCCGTGCCAGGGGCAGCCCGGAAAGCGGGCGCCCACGGCCGAGCTGTGCGAGAGCGACAAGCCGTTCGAGCCGCTGGCCATGCGCCAGCACGCGACCGGGCCCTACCCGTTCGACCCGAACCTGGTCTCGCAGGGCATTCCGCCGGATGACCGGGTGACCCTCAACGACAACATCTACGGACCGCTGCAGGGCACCCCGCGGCCACCGGGACCTGCCCCCGCGGCACCGGCACCGCCGGCTGAGGCTCCGCTGGCTCCGGCCGCGGCCCAGGTACCGCCCGCCGACGCCCCGCCGCCGGCACCGGTTCCCGACCTGGCGCCGATGGACTCCGGTGGTGGGGTGGCGCCCAGCGCCTTCACCGGAGGGCCGACGGGACCCTCGGTGGCCATTGCGACGTACGACCCGGCAACCGGTCAGTACGCCACCCCGGACGGCAGCGTGTTCCGGCAGTCGGATCTGGTGAAGCCGGGTGCTGAGCGGTCGTGGAAAGACCTGTTGCCCACGACATGACAGGAGGTGGCTGGATGCGTACGACACCGACGCTGGTGGCCGTGGCGGCACTGACCGCCGCCGTCGTCGGCACCGGCCTGAACCCGGCGACGGCGCAGGCCTCGGACCGGTGGGCGCTCAACGGGACGTTCATCGCGACATCCAACGGCGAGTGGGCCACCAACAACGACGTGTTCCACGACGAGAAGAGCGTCCGCAGCATCTGGACCATCTCCTCGCAGTGCAGCTATCCCACCGAGTGCACCGGGACGGTGTCCAGCGACTGGGGGTGGACGGCCCCGATCTACCAGACCGGTGGCGAATGGTACGTCAAGCGCGTCATCCCGGACTGGATGCCGTGTTACGACGGTTCCACCGCACCCGGTAAGCAGGTGTACCGCTTCCACGGGGTCACCCCGGACGGCTCGGCGTCCGACCCGACCTCCAACATCCTGGTGGGGGAGGACGGCACGACCGGCGCGCCGGGGGCCTGCGGCCGCAGTGGGCCGCTCTACATCAGCATGCCCTTCAAGTTGGTCAAGCAGACCTAACCCGTTGTCGCGGCCATGTCGAGTGCCGCGAGGTGGCTGAAAAACATGGACGCCCCGATCGGGTTTCCGCCACCGGGATAGGTGGTGCCGCTGACGGCCGCCATGGTGTTGCCCGCGGCGTAGAGGCCCGGGATCGGCTGACCGTCCTGATCGAGGACCCTGGCCCGGGCGTCGGTGCGTAATCCGCCCTTGGTGCCCAGATCGGACAGCCCGAATGCCGCGGCGTGAAACGGCGGCTGGTCGACGGGCACCAACGGGAGCTTTCCCTCCGAGAAGGCCCGGTCGTAGGCTTCGTCCCCGCGGCCGAAGTCGGCGTCGGCGCCGTCGGCGACCAGCTGGTTGAACCGCGCCACCGTCTGCTGCAGGCCATCAGCCGGAACACCGATGGACTCGGCCAGCTCCGCCAGAGTGCTTGCGGTACGCCATAATCCGGCGTCGCGATAGCGCTCGGTCTCCACCATGGACACGTTGGTGGCCTTGACGGGCGGTACCTCGCCCTCCCGATCGTCGTAGATCATCCACAGCGGCAGGCTGAGCCGGCCGGCTCGCATCTCCTCGATGATCTCCCGGCCGATCCGGTCATAGGCGGCGGATTCGTTGACGAAGCGTTCCCCGGCGTCGTTGACGAAGATGCCGCCGGTAAACCACAGCGCGAAGGCCGACCGGCCGTCAGGATGGGTCAGACCCGGTGACCACCACGCCTGATCCATCAGATCCAGGCTGGCGCCGATGCGGATGGCCGCCTGAAGCGCCGCGCCGGTATTGCCCGGGCAGCCCATCGAGTCGGCGGGATCGCCCGGCACGCCGAAGTTCTGCCGCAGCGCCGGGTTGTGTTCGAATCCGCCGGCCGCCAGCAAGACACCACGTCGCGCGCCGATGCTCACCTGCACTCCGGCGCGCTGCACCACCGCCCCGACCACTCGGCCGTCATCGGTGATCAGCTCCACCAGTTCGGCGTTGCGGTAGAGCGCGGCATCGGGAAACCCGCTGAGCGCGGCCAGAAATCGGCCGATCAGAGCGCGCCCGCCGAACAACTTGCCCGGCGCCGGGGCCCCGAGCCGTTCGGTGTCCAAGGGTCCGCCGACGGTACCGGCATAGGGTCCCAGCTTTTCGTCGCGGATCGGCACGGCGACGATGTGGCGCAACCCGTCGGTGCGCGCGTCGGGTGCCTTGCCGAAGTAGTCCGGCCACGGCAGGACGGTGAACGCGAAGTTCTCGTCGGCCTCCAGGTATTCGATGAGTGCCGACCCGCCGCGGACGTAGGCGTCCTGCAACTCGCGCGGGGTTCGGTCACCGACCACGGAGTGGAAGTAGTTCAGTGCGCGCTCGACGGTGTCGTCGCTGCCCGCCCGCTGCAGAACGGGGTTGCAGGGGAACCACATTCCACCGCCACCGGAGTAGGCCGTCGTGCCGCCGAACTTGTCGGTGGCCTCGACCAGGGCTACCGACAGGCCTTCGCGTGCCGCGGTATAGGCCCCGGTGATGCCACCACCGGATCCGGCGACGATGACGTCGACTGTCTCATCGAACGTCGGCATGTCAGGGCCGCATGGCAGCGGGGAGGTCGCTGACCCACTGGTGGCCCCAGTAGCTGTCGGCGGTGATCTCCTCAGCGGTGTAATGGTTTTCGTCGATGCGCAGACCGCCGGTGCCGAATTCGATGTCCCAGTCGCCGGGTGCGCGGACGTAGAACGACACCATCTTGTCGTTGGTGTGCCTGCCCAGTGTGGAGGACAGCTGGAAGCCCTCCTTGTTCACCCGGTCGAGTGCGGCGCCCACCGCGTCGAGGCTGTCGACCTCCACCATCATGTGGATCAGGCCGGGATCGCGCAGGGTGGTCGCCGGGGCGATGGCCAGGCTGTGGTGGCGTTCGTTGACTCCGAGGAACCGAATCCGGATTGGGCCGAACTCCTTGGGCAGGGGGACCCGGAATGCGCCGCGGGACAGGAAACCCAGTGTCTCGGTGTAGAACTCGAACAGACCGTTGGCGTCCAGGGCGGGCAGCACGACATGTCCCAGACCCTGGTCGCCGGTGACGAACCGGGCGCCGTACGGCGTGACGACCGGGCTGTGGTCGAGAACGGCGCCGTGGAACACCTCGAGCGTGTTGCCTGCCGGGTCGTCGAAGGTGATGACCTCCTCCACCCGGCGATCATCGGCCTCGCTCTGCGGAAGGTTCTTATAGGGCACCCCCGCGGCGTCGAGGGTCTGACGCACCCGGTCCAGGCCGATACGGTCGCGAACCTCCCACCCGGAGGCCACGATTCGGTCGCCATCTCCGGGGGTGACGATGATCCGGGCGGCCCTCTCGTCCATCCGCAGGTACAGCGAATCGGGATCCGGGCCCTTGCCCTCGGCGAAACCCAGCAGACTGAAGGCGAATTGACGCCAGCGCTCGATATCGGCGGTCGCGATGGTGACGTAGCCGAGGCTGGAGAACAGACTCATCGAGTTCGCCGTGTCAGATCATCGCCCGCAGCGGACCTTCGGGTTCGACGCCGAAGGAGCTGAGCGCGGATGCGTGGAAGACGGTGCCCGGTACGTGAATCGCGTGCGCCATGCCGGTGTGGGCGTCGCGCCAGTAGCGCTGCAGCGGCTTGTCCATCCGCATTCCGTTGCCACCGGAGCGGGAGAAGATCTGATCGACGGCCATCACGGCGCGCCAGACCGCGCGTACCTGGGTGCGCCGGCCGGCCGCCCGGTCGGCGAACGACACCTCCTGGCCGGAGTCGACCATGTCGTAGATGCGGTCGATGTTGGCCAGGATCTCCTGACGCGCAGCGTTGATGTCGGCGGCTGCCTCACCGATCGCGTACATCACGTACGGGTCGTCCTTGATGGCCGTGCCGGCCGCGCTGACACGCTCGCGCTGGTAGTCCAGGTGGGCGGCCAGCGCGCCTTCGCAGATACCGATGGTGGCAGCGGAGATCCCCAGCGGGAACATCGCCGACCACGGCATCAGGTAGAGGGTGTCGGTCATGCCGGCTTCCCGCTGGGCGGAGCCGTCCATCACCTTGAAGGCATCCATGGTGCGGTAGTCGGGCACGAAAGCGTTGCGCACGATGACGTCCTTGGACCCGGTTCCGCGCAGGCCCACCACATCCCAGGAGTCTTCGACGATCTCGTAATCCTTGCGGGGCAGGATCATGTGCAGCATCTGCGGCGGCATGACGGGCTTGCCCTCGGCGTCACCGAGGATCGCGCCCAGGAAGATCCAGTCGCAGTGGTCGGTGCCGGAGCTGAACTGCCAGCGGCCGTTGAAGATGTAGCCGCCGTCGACCGGCACCGCAATGCCCTGCGGCGCGTAGGGGGAGGCGACCCAGGTGTCGACGTCGTCGGCCCAGATCTCGGCGGCCACACGCGGATCGGCGTAGGCCAGCTGATACGGGTGGACACCCACCACGCCGTTGATCCAGCCCGCGGCCGGGTCGAGGGCGGCGGTGGCCATCACGGTCTCGGCGAACTCCCGGGGGTGTACCTCCAGGCCGCCGTACTCCTTGGGCTGCAGCAGGCGGATGTTGCCCGCCGACTTCATGATCTTGACGGTCTGCTCGGTGAGCTTGCCGATTTTCTCGGCCTCCACGGCATGCTCGCGCATCTGGTCCGCGGCATCCATGACTTTGTCAATAACCCGTGTGGTCATGCGTTTTACCTCATCTGTCGGGCGTGGTTCCTCCATAGTGCGGCAGCTGTGCACCCCGCGCGACGAGTTGTCCCGATGAGCGGACCACCCCCCTTGCGGGGGTTTACAAATACCTTAGATTTTGTCACTGTGACCAGCATGCAGCAGACCGGCCCAGCACACCTCGACGCCGTCATCGTAGGAGCCGGTTTCGCCGGGTTGTACGCCCTGCACCGACTGCGCGCGCAGGGGTTGACCGTTCGCGTCATCGAGGCGGCCGACGGGGTGGGCGGAACCTGGTACTACAACCGGTACCCGGGGGCGCGTTGTGACGTCGAAAGTGTGGACTACAGCTACTCGTTCTCCGATGAGCTGCAGCAGGAATGGAACTGGACCGAGCGCTACGCCACCCAGGCCGAGATCCTCGACTACCTGAACTGGGTGGCGGACAAACTCGACCTTCGCCGCGACATCACCTTCGGAACCCGCGTCACGTCGGCGGTGCTCGACGAGTCGACACTGCGCTGGACGGTGGGCACCGACTCCGGCGAGGTGATCTCCGCCCGGTTCTGCATCATGGCCACCGGAGCATTGTCGTCGGCGCTCACCCCCGATATCGCCGGGCTGGACACCTTCGCCGGTGAGATCTTCCACACCGCACACTGGCCGCACGGCGGCGTCGACTTCACCGGCCGCCGGGTCGCGGTGATCGGCACCGGATCCTCGGGCATCCAGTCCATTCCGATCATCGCCGAGCAGGCCGAGCAGCTCTACGTCTTCCAGCGCACCCCGAACTACAGCGTGCCGGCCGGTAATCGGCCGTTGAGCGCCGAGGAGCTGGCCGGGATCAAGGCGGATTACGCCGAGCGGCGCCGGGTGTCCTTCCGCAGCGGGGGCGGTTCTCCGCATATCGCGCATCCGAAGCCGACGCTGGAGGTGTCCCCGCAGGAGCGGCGGGAAGCCTTCGAAACACGCTGGCAGCTCGGCGGTGTGCTGTTCTCCAAGACCTTCCCCGATCAGATGACGGATCTGGCCGCCAACGACGAGGCCAGGAAGTTCTGGGAGGAGAAGGTGCGCGCCGTCATCGACGATCCCGCGGTGGCCGAGTTGCTGATCCCCGATGACCATCCGATCGGTGCGAAGCGGATCTGCACCGACTCCTCCTACTTCCAGACCTTCAACCGGCCCAACGTCGAGTTGGTCAGTGTGCGCCGCACCCCGATCGAGTCGATCGATGCCACCGGGATCGCCACCACGGCAGCCCATTACGACGTCGACGCGATCGTCTTCGCCACCGGATTCGACGCGCTGACCGGTGCGCTGGGCAAGATCGACATCGTCGGGCGCGGGGGACAGGCGTTGTCCGAGGACTGGGCGGCCGGGCCGCGCACCTATCTGGGTCTGGGGTGTGACGGATTCCCGAACCTGTTCGTGATCACCGGTCCGGGCAGCCCTGCGGTGCTGGCGAACATGGTGCTCGGCGCGGAGTCGCACGTCGACTGGATCGCTGAGGCCATCGCCCACCTCGACGACAATGGTTATGCCGCAATCGAAGCCACTGCTGACGCGGTGGAGAACTGGGTTGCCGAGCTGTCCCAGCGCGCCGAGGGCACCCTGTTCACCAAGGCGAACTCCTGGTACCTCGGCGCCAACGTGCCCGGCAAGCCACGGGTCTTCATGCTGTTCTGCGGTGGGTTCGCGGCCTACAACGACATCTGCGCCGATGTGGCGGCCTCAGGGTACAAGGGCTTCGAATTGATCCCGTCCGCCGATTAGGCGCGCTGCAGGAAGCCCAGTGCGGTGGCTTCGAAGGCCGCCTTCTGCTCGATCATCACCCAGTGTCCGCAGTTGGGGAACACGTGCAATTCGGCGTTGGGGATGGTGCGCATCGGCACCAGCGACATGTCCAGCGGACTGACCCGGTCGTCACGCCCCCAGGTGAGCAGCGTGGGCGCCTTGACCTTGTGCATGATCGCCCACGGAAGCGGGAAGTCGGCGTTGCGCATCATCTTCATGGTCGCGGCGAACGCCGCCTTGCCGTACATCCGCCGGGCACTGGCCAGCGTCTCCGGGTCGGTGGCCAGTTCCCAGCGCTCGTTGATCAGGGTCTCGGTCACCAGCTCGGGGTCGTAGACCATCGAGTTGAGCCAGTCCACCAGACGCTGCCGGGTGGGGTCCTCAGTGAACTCCTGCAGTAGCCGGATGCCCTCGCTGGGGCCGGGGCTGTAGATGTTGGTGCCGATCCCGCCGATGGTGATCAGCTTGCCGATCCGATCCGGCTTGGTGATGGCGAAGTTGATCCCGACGCCGCCACCCATCGAGTTGCCGATCACGTCGACCTTCTTGACGCCGAGGGCGTCGAGGAACATCGGGACGGCGCCCTGGGCGTCGAGCATCGGGTGGCCACCGAAGTCGTCACTGACGCCGAATCCGGGGAACTCCAGCACCAGACAGCGGAAGTGTTCGGCGAAGAACCCGAGGTTGCCGCGGAAGTTGCGCCACCCGGTGACACCCGGTCCGGAGCCGTGCAGCAGCAACAGCGGCGGACCGTCGCCGGCCTCGTGATAGCGCAGGACGCCTTTGTCGGTGCTGACTTCGCGCAGTGTGCCCTCGTAGGTGATCTCCACGCCTGGTATCCGATCATTTGCGGGGCCGTTGCTCAATGGGGCGTTCCGGTCAGTGAGTCGGCGACATCAGGCCCCCGGCCAACGGTCACATCAGTCCCATGGGTCACATCAACTGCTAGTCTGCTCCCTGGTCAGTGCTGTGTTCGCCTGGCCGGCGGAGGGATGCCGATGACGCAGGTGTCTGAGCAGGACATAGCTGACACAGCGCCGGAACGGGGTCACGATAGCCGCGCTCGGCGTGGCGGCCTGCGGCGACGTTTCGTGCTGTCGCGGATCAGCATCCAGTCCAAGCTCATCCTGATGCTCGTGCTGTGCGCCATCCTGGCCGCGGCGGTGGTGGGCGGCATTGCATTCACCGCGGGCCGCGAGGCGTTGCGCACCGCGGTGTTCAACCGTCTCGTCCAGGTCCGGGAATTCCAGTCCAGGGCGCTGGAGAACCAGATCACCGATCTCAAGGACGCCCTGATCGTCTACACCCACGGCGGCACCACCCAGGCTGCCCTGCGGGACTTCACGGCCGGCTTCGACCAACTGGCCACCAGCACCGTCAAGCCCGAGCAGTGGCAGTCGGTGGTGAACTACTACAACAACGACTTCATCAAGCAGACGCAGAAGTACACCGGGGCCGAACTGGATCCGGACGCCCTGCTGCCGACGTCGCCCGCACAGCGCTACCTGCAGGCCAACTACACCGCGCAGCGGCAGAACGACGATGTCGCGCTCACCGTGACCGACGCGCGCGACGGTAGCCCCTGGTCGGCAGCCAATGCCCGCTATCAGGAGTACTTCCGCGAGATCGTCACCCGCTTCGAGTTCCAGGACGCCCTGTTGATCGACGGCCGGGGCAACGTGGTCTACAGCGCCTACAAGGACGTCGATCTGGGCACCAACATCCTCAACGGCCCATACAGCGGGTCGCTGCTGCACGACGCCTATCAGAAGGCCATGTCCGCCAACGAGGTCGACTTCGTCGCCTTCACGGACTTCGAGTTCTACCAGCCGGCCGAGATGCAGCCCACCGCCTGGATGGTGGCGCCGCTGCCACCCAACGGCAAGGCCGAAGGCGTTCTGGCGCTGCAGTTCCCGATCACCAAGATCAACCGGCTGATGACGTTCGACCGGAACTGGCAGGGCACCGGACTCGGGAAGACCGGCGAGACGTATCTGGTGGGCTCCGACGGTCTGATGCGGTCGGACTCCCGGATGTTCCTGGAGAACCCCGAGCAGTACAAGAAGGACGTCGTTCAGGCCGGCACCCCACCGGATGTCGCCGATATGGCGATCCGCCTCGGGGGCACCACGCTAGTCCAACCCGCGGCGTCGGCAGCCACCCGAGAGGCCCAGAAAGGCTTGTCGGGCACGCTGATCACGAAGGACTATCTGGGGCAGGAGGCCCTTCAGGCCTACGCCCCGCTGGTGGCCAAAGGATCAGAGCTGCACTGGACGATCGTCGCCACGGTCAGTACCTCCGAGGCCTTCGACCGGGAATCGAACTTCACCCGGGTGATGGTGCTGGCCACCACCGGGATCATCTTCGCCGTCTGCATCCTGGCGATCTTCCTCGCCCAGGTCTTCCTGCGGCCGATCCGCCGACTCGAAGAAGGGGCCCACCGGATCAGCGAGGGCGACTACAACGTGTCGATTCCGGTGGACACGCGCGATGAGATCGGTGATCTCACCCGCTCGTTCAACGAGATGAGCCGCAGCCTGACGGTCAAGGAGGACCTGCTCAACCAGCAGCGTGCCGAGAACGAGCAACTGCTGCGCTCGCTGATGCCGGACATGATGGCCGACCGCTACATGCAGGGCGAGGAGATCATCGCCACCGAGCACCACAATGTCTCGGTGATCTTCGCCGACATCGTCGGCATGGATCGGTTGCAGGCCGAACTGACGTCCAACGACATGCTCGCGATGATCAATGACCTGTCCCGCCAGTTCGACGCTGCCGCCGAGGAATTCGGCATCGAGCGGGTCCGCACGGTACGCAACGGGTATCTGGCCAGCTGCGGGCTGACCGTGCCACGGCTGGACAACGCCCGGCGCACGGTGGAATTCGCCCTGGAGTGCCAGCGGATCATCGAGCGCTTCAACAACGAGGCCGATACCGACCTGCAACTGCATGCCGGTATCGATTCGGGCAATGTGAGCAGCGGCCTGGTCGGCCGCCCGTCGGTGATCTACGACATGTGGGGATCGGCGGTGAACCTGGCCCGCCAGGTGAAGAACGGGGTGGCACAGCCCGGCATCTACGTCACCTCACGCGTGCACGACGTACTCGCCGAGACGATGACCTTCACCGAGGCCGGCTCGGTCACCGTCGACGGCGAGCCTGAACCGATCTGGCGCATCCCGGAGCGCGGCTGATGGCCGACATCTTCACCTCCTCGTGGTTCCTGTGGGCGATCGGCATCACCATCGGCCTGCCGCTGATCCTGGTGGCCCTCACCGAGTGGCAGCACAGTCTCAAACGGCGGCAGAGTTTCCTTGCCCGGCCGGTGGCGGTGCTGCGCAACTACCTGCTGCCGCTCGGGGCGCTGCTGCTGCTGATGCTGCAAGCCACCCAGATCCCGCCGGAGGCCACCTCGGTGCGGATGGTCAGCACGCTGGTGGCCTTCGTCGTGCTGGTCCTGGTGCTCTCGGGGATCAACGCGACGCTGTTCCAGGGCGCCCCGGAAGGCTCGTGGCGCAGGCGGATTCCCGGCATCTTCCTGGACGTGGCCCGATTCGTGGTCATCGCCGTGGGTCTGGCCATGATCTTCGCCTACATCTGGGGTGCCAACGTCAAGGGTCTGTTCACCGCGCTGGGCGTGACCTCCATCGTCGTCGGTCTCACCCTGCAGAACTCGGTCGGCCAGATCATCTCCGGTCTGCTGATGCTGTTCGAGCAGCCCTTCAAACTCGGCGACTGGATCGACACCCCGACGGCGAAAGGCCGTGTGGTCGAGGTCAACTGGCGCGCAGTGCACCTGGAGACCGGTACCGGCCTGCAGATCACCCCGAACTCGGTACTGGCGGCGGCGTCGATCACCAACCTGAGTCGCCCGCCCGGCAAGCACACCCTCACGGTGACGAGCGTGTTCGCCATCGACGATGCGCCCGACGAGGTCTGTGCCATGCTCACCCGGGTGGCATCCGAACTGCCACAGTGTCATCCCGATCGCACTCCGTCGGCAGTGGCGTTGGGCGCCAAGGAGTATCAGACCAAGATCCCGCTTCGCACCCCCGCCGACGACGGCAAGGCCAAGGCCACGTTCCTGCGCTGGGTCTGGTACTCGGCGCGGCGGGCCGGACTCCACCTCGACGAGACCGAGGACGAGTTCTCCTCACCCGAGCGGGTGGCCAAGGCCGTTCACCGCGTGGTGGCACCGGTCCTGCGGCTCAACCGCGAGGAGGAGCAGCAGCTGCTGGCCCATGCGCGGCTGGAGCGCTACGGCGCCGGCGAGTTGGTGCAGCGCTCCGGTGAGGTGCCGGCCGGCATGAAGTTCATCGTGTCCGGGGAAGTCCAGGTCACCGCAAACGCCGAGGACGGCTCCGAAGTGGAGGTCAACACCCTTGACGAAGGCTCGTTCCTCGGCCAGAGCGCACTGACCCGCCAACCGGTCATCGGATCGGTGTACGCCGTCGACGAAGTCACCATCGTCTTCGTGGGCCGCGACCGGATCGAGGCTGTGGTGCAAGACAATCCGCTGTTGCTCCAGGAATTCGGCCGGGTGATCGAACAGCGCCGGGCGCATGTCCTGCGCGCCGCGGCAACCACTGAGGACGATGACAGCCCCGACACATGACCTGATCGTCGTCGGGGCGGGCATCGTCGGTCTGGCCGTCGCGCGGGAATGGTTGTCGCGCAGACCCGCCGACTCGGTCCTGGTGCTCGAGCGCGAATCCGGTCCGGCCCAGCATCAGACCGGACACAACTCCGGGGTGATCCACGGCGGGATCTACTATCAGCCCGGCTCGCTGAAGGCCCGGCTGTGCGTCGAAGGCGCCCGCCTGATGTACGAGTACTGCGAGCAGCACGGTGTCGCCCATCAGCGCTGCGGCAAGCTGATCGTCGCGGTGTCGGCCGGCGAACTGCCCCGCCTCGACGATCTCGAGGCGCGCGGACACGCCAATGCGGTACCCGGACTGCGCCGGATCACCGCCGGCGAGATCACCGACATCGAACCCAATGCCGTTGGTCTGCAAGCGCTTCACGCCCCGAACACCGGGATCGTCGACTACCCGGGGGTGGCACGGGCGCTCGTCGCCGAACTGGCCGGACTGGGTGCGGCGGTGCGGTTCGGCACCGCGGTCACCGCCATCGACAGCGGCCGGGATCCGCTGGTGCACACCGCGGAGGGCCCGCTGCGGGCCACCACCGTGATCGCCTGTGCCGGATTGTGGTCGGATCGACTGGCCCGCCGCTCCGGGGCACCCCGTGACCCGCAGATCGTGCCGTTCCGCGGTGCCTACCTCGGCCTGAAACCCACGGCCCAGCCGCGGCTGAACGGCATGATCTATCCGGTCCCGGATCCGGACCTGCCGTTTCTGGGCGTGCACATCACCAAGCACATCGACGGCGCGGTGACGCTGGGGCCGACCGCGATGATGGTTCCGGCACGGGACAGCTACTCGCTGCGCCGGTGGCGGTGGCGGGACTCCTGGGAGACCCTGACCTGGCCGGGTACCTGGCGGGTGGCCCAGCGGTACTGGCGGGTGGGGGTCGACGAGATCCGGATGGCCGCCAGCCGACGGGCTTTCGTCGAGGCGGCGGCCCGCTACATGCCCGGTTTGTCGCTGGCTGATCTGGACGGGACGTCCCATGCCGGGGTACGGGCGCAGGCCGTGGGCCGGGACGGCGCCCTGGTGGACGACTTTGTGATCTCCCGTACCGGTGCGGTGTCCCACGTCCGCAACGCTCCGTCGCCGGCGGCCACCTCCGCCTTCGCGCTGGCCCGCGAACTGGTGGACCGGGTGACCGCCTGAAGGTTCAGTACTGCCGGTAGCGGCGCTGAACGTGGGCCTGCCGAATGGCGATCTGTTCGGCCCGCTCGGCCGCCGAGACCTGCCGGGTACTCGCGGGCAGATGCTCGCGGAGATCCTCGAGGCGCACTGTGCTGACCGTCGCTTCCGGCAGGTCTTCGGGTTCCTCGGAGTAGGTCCAGCGCAGGCTGAGAAATCCGCGCGGAATCCCGGTGGTGTCAAGCCAATTCGGCACACCGGGGTCGGAGTGGGAAACGACGTAGCGGAGCACGCCGTCGGCGGCGGGCTCGGCCTGGAATCCGTTGAGACTGGACTGGTGATTGGCGTAGTCCAGCGACTCACCCCACAGGTTGGCCAGGTGAAAGCCACTGTAGGCCGGCTGGACCGGCACGGTGATCTCGATGAGCAACGCCTCGTCGGCGGCGAGGTCGAAGACGCCGCCGGCATAGACGTTGGTGTTCTGCCCGCCACCGGCGGCGATATTGGCCCGGGCCGGTGCGTTGAGGGCGTTGGTCGGCATGAACTGCTTGCCGTCGCCGTTACGGTCGCCGTGCGTCTCCAGGACGATGTCGTAGAAGTCGTTCCAGAACCTCATCTGCCCGTCGACGATCGAGCCGATGCGCCGCATCGCGGCCGCAGCCGCCGCGGTATCCACGGCAGCGGGGTGCGCACCTTCGTTGCCGTCCTGGACGATGTGCAGTTCGGGGCAGGCCTCAGTCTCCCAGTCGTGGAACAGCATCCGGACGATGATGTAGCGCGCCACCCCGGTTGCGGCGTCGGTGACCTTGCGGCTGGGCAGGAAGTTGCCGGTGTAAGCTGCCGGCTTCTCCGGCGCGACGAGGATCTCAAAGGTGCCGTCATCGGCGATCTGGAGCTCAGCACTGTCCAGTGATCCGGTGATCATCCGGGTGACCGGGCTGAGCTCAGCCAGGCTGCCCGAGTCACCCGCGTAGGACACGTGTGTCTCGAAGATGATGTATTGCGGGGCGTTCGGCACGACGGTGCCCCGAATCCGGTAGGTCTTTTCGCCATCGATGGCGGCCGACAAGTACAGCGCGTCGGCGTTGTCGATGGTGGCCTTGTCGACGGGCTGGATCGCGCGCCGGAAGTACGGGAAGCCGGGATCCTCGAAGAACGCCCGCTCGATGGCGGAGAAGGTGTAGCCGAGCAGATAGCGGTAGCCCTCGGCGAGCACCCGCTCGTCAGGCGGGGGAGCGTGCAGGTCCGGGGACTCGATGGCGTCCCGCGCGCGCTGCAGTCCCGCGATGAGATCGTCCCAGGCAGCGCGCAACTCGGCGGAGCCGTGATCAGTGGGCACGTGCGTGTTCTCCTTCGGTATCCCAGCCGTACTGCTCGAACAGATCAGCCAGCTCGTGGTGGATCGTCGCGGGATCCAGCCCGAATTCCTCGAGGCTGTAGCGGTGCAGAGTCTCGTGGCCCTTGCCGCGAGAGGCGTCGAACTGCTGGGCGAGTTCCGGTGCCAGGTCGAGGTCGAGGGCTGCGTAGACCTCGCGCATGGTCTGACCGGGCTCGGCGACCAGAATGCGGTAATCCACCACGCAGGATCGGGTTTCGGGGTGGCGGGCCAGCACCTCGAGCGGGTGGCGGTAGGAGTGATAGGACTGGTCGGCCAGCCGCTTCATCGAATCGTCGATCAACTGCGGGTCATGGCCTCGCAGCGCCCAGCCGGTCTGCAGCATCTTGAGCAGGCTGGGTACCGTCTCATACGGATTACGCATCAGCACAACGAATTTCGCATCCGGAAACACCTCGATCAGCGTCTCGATGCGGCCACAGAAGGTCGGATTCTTGCTCAGGTGAATCGGTCGTGCATTGAGCACCAACTGACGGCGCACGCACTCCTTGTAGAAGGTCATCACCTTGCGGCGTTTGGCCGGGCTCCACCGGTCGAGATGGTAGAAGTCGAACTGACCCATATAGGGAAACAGGGCGATCCAGCCGCCCGAGGCGATCGAGCAGGTCAGCAGGAAATCGTCCTCTTCGGGGGAGAAGAACCCGGTGCGGTGCATGTCGTTGGTCTTGGCGAACGCGCGTTCCTCGGCCTCATCGATACTGCGGCGCAGGCGGCCGCCGAAGCGCTGGTCGGCGCGGACCAGCAGGCGCAACAGACGCTTTTCGAGCAGGGACGGGAACAGCATCTCGTAGAGCATCACCGTGCTGAACCGGTCGTCGGCGGCCATCAGCCGGTGCAGATACGTCGTGCCGCTGCGGGCGTGCCCGACACAGAACACCGGCTCGCGAACCTCGGTGCGGCGCAGGGCGGGGAACAGCAACGGATCCAGCGCGAAGCACACGGTGTGCACTGCGGCCATCAGCGGGATGCCGACCAGAAAGAGGGTGAGCAACCTGCGCCGCCGCGCCGCATCGGGTTCGGCCCGCAACAGGCGCAGCATGGTCAGATAGTTGCCCCAGTCGAAGTGGAAGCGTGCTCCGGCCATGGCCGAAGGCTAAGACTTAAAAGTTGACAATGTCAAGCAAGTGTTAGGGTGAGGCGCCATGAAGGTCTATGCGGGCATGGATCCCCGGATGCCGCTGGCCGCGGTCGCGGACTACGCCCAGCGGGTCGAGCGGCTGGGCTTTGACGGGCTGCACGTCGCCGAAACGATTCACGACTCGCTCGCGGTGGCGCTGCTGGCGCTGGAGCACACCACCCGGATCACGGTGCGGACCTCCGTCACTCTGGCCTTCGTACGCAGCCCCACGCTGGTGGCCTACACCGCCTGGGACCTGGCCGTCCTGTCGGGGAGCCGCTTCGAACTGGGTCTGGGCAGCCAGATCAAGCAGAACATCACCGGCCGATTCGGCATGCCGTGGAGCGAGCCGCGGGCCCGGATGCGGGATTACCTCGGGGCACTGGATGCGCTGTTCACTGTCTTCCGTACCGGCGGGCCGCTGAGTTTCGACGGCGAGAGCTATCAGCTGACCCGGCTGCAGCCCTACTTCAACCCGGGCCCCGACGTCGACGTCACACCGCCGCCGGTATGGCTCGGTGCTGTCAACGCCGGAATGTGTGAACTGGCCGGCGAACTCGCCTGCGGCGTCGTCACCCATTCCACCAACGCCGACCCGGGTTACCTGCGGTCCGTGGTGCGCCCGGCGCTAGACCGCGGCGCGGCCGCCGCCCATCGTCGGCAGACGCCGTCGATCATCGCGTCCTGCGCCATCGCCACCGGGGCCGACGATGCGGCCCTGGCCCGGGACCGCGAGCGTCAGCGCGGCATGCTCGCATTCCTGTACTCCACCCCGGCCTACGCGCCGGCACTGGACCGTCAGGGTCTGACCGATCTCGGCGACCGGTTACGCGCGGTCGTCAAGGGCGACCGCTGGCAGGAGCTGCCGTCCGTGCTGACCGATGAGGTGCTCGACACATTGCTGGTCTGCGGCCGCTACGACGAACTGCCGGCCATCCTGCTGGCGCGCTACGAGGGCCTGGCCGACGGAGTGCAGCTGCCGCAGATCGCCGGCACCGGCGACGACGGCCCGTTGCGGGAGTGCATCCGGGCTCTGCAGGCCGGGTGAGCGGTCAGTCCTCGAACGGGGTGGCCACTGTGTCCTGAAGGAACCGGGACAGCAGGCGATCGAACTCGTCGAGTTCGGCTCTGGTCCATCGGGACAGCGCGCGCTGCAAGTGGATTCGGCGGATGTCCTGAAGGGACCCGGCGACGCGGCGGCCTGCCGGGGTGACCGCGATGAGGATCACCCGCGCATCGGCCGGATCCGGCTCCCGGGTCGCCAGACCCGCCTCGACGAGGGCACTCACTTGCCGGGTGGCCATCCCGACGTCCATGTGCGCCGTGCGGGCCAGGGTGCCCATCGCGCGCGGCCCCTCGTCGATGAGCACCCGCAGCAACAGGTAGGACGGCTGGGTCAGGCCCACCCCGGCCGCCTCGGCCTGGCGAGCGAACATCGACCGGCTACCGCTCAGGCGCATCACCTGGGCCAGCGTGGCGCTGATCGAGTCCAGCGACTCGTCCTTCGGTGAAGAACTCACGAGCGGTCCGTTCTGGCGAGGGTGGCCTGATTGTCCTCTGCAATCATGCCAACCATGACTGCTCACCCCGCGAGGACCGGCGCGGCCCTCGCGGTGGGGGCCATGGTCTGCGTCCAGTTGGGCCTGGCGGTCGCGGTCGGGCTGATCGGCCGGATCGGTGCCGACGGTGCCGTCTGGTTGCGGCTGGCCTGGGCCGGGGTGCTGTTCCTGATCCTGGTGCGGCCCCGCCCGTCAGCGTTCACCAGGACCACCTTTGCGACGTGCGTGGCGCTGGGCGCGGTGACGGCGCTGACCACGCTGCTGTTCATGTTCGCCCTGGCGCGCATTCCGCTGGCGACGGCCAGTGCGCTGGAGTTCCTCGGGCCCCTCGGGGTGGCCGTGGTCAGCGGCCGGGGCCGGGGCCGGCTGGTGTGGCCCGCTCTGGCCGGTGCCGGTGTCCTGCTGCTCACCGAACCGTGGCACGGCACCATCGATGCGGTCGGGGTGTGGCTGGCGCTGGGCGCGGCGTTGTGTTGGGCGGCCTACATCCTGCTGACCCAGCGGGTCGGTGACGGTGTCGACGGGCTGCAGGGTCTCGGAGTCTCGATGCCGGTGGCCGCGTTGGTGGCCACCGCGGCCGTCGGCCACGCCGTACTGTCCAGGATGACCCCGGAGCTGTTGCTCATCGGCCTCGGTTTGGCGCTGCTGCTGCCGATGGCGCCTTTCGTACTCGAACTGCTGGCGCTGCGCCGCCTGAACACCGCGGCGTTCGGCACGCTGATGAGCTTGGAACCCGCATTGGCTCTGGTGATCGGATTCCTGGTCCTACACCAGGTTCCGACCGTCTCGGCGGTCGTCGGCATCGGGTTCGTGGTGGCGGCCGGCATCGGTGCCGCGCGTGGCGGTGCCCGCCCGGTCAGCCCCACTCATGGTTCATCGCCCGAGAGTCGGTGATGTCGTCGAGCGATTCCAGCCGGCGCAACCGGGGTCTGGTGGTGGCGATCAGGACGAGCGCGCCGAGGGCGGTGACCGCGCCGAGGACGAAGATCGCGATGAAACTGCTCTCGGCCGGGTAGCCGTGGTGCGACCGGCTCAGCAGCACGGCCACGATCGCGGCCGCTACCGAGCTTCCGATGGTCCGCGCGATCGCGTTCATGCTCGTGGCGACGCCGGTCTCGCCGGCATCCACTTCCTGAACCACCAGGGCCGGGAGCGCGCCATAGGCCAGGCTGATGTAGGCGTTGGCCAGCACGGTGGCGGCGATGACCTGCCAGGGCTGGTCATGGGCGAGCGCCAGCAGCGCGAATCCGATGACACCGGCGACGGCGCCGACCACCAGCACGATGCGTGCCCCGAACCGGTCGATATAGCGCCCGCTGGCCACGGCGGTCACGAACCCGGCGATCGCACCCGGCAGCAGGAACACCAGACTGGCGCCCAGCACAGTGGCGCCGAACCCGTAGCCGCTCTGCACGGGCGTCTGCACGAAATCGGTCAGGCCCAGGAAGCTCAGATACAGGCCCATGCCCACCAGCACGGTGGCGATGTTGGTCAGCAGGATCGGCCTACGGGACAGCATCTCGGTGGACACCAGCGGTTGACGGCACCGGCGCTCCCACCACCACCAGAGGCCGAGCACCACCAGGCCGGCCACCGCACAACCGATCGTGCGCCGTGAAGTCCAGCCCCAGCCGGTGCCCTGGGTGATGGCGAGTAGCACCGCCGACAACCCCGCGCCCAGGCCCGCCGCTCCGGCCCAGTCGATGGTGCCCGTGGCGGTGCGGGGCCGTGACGGTACGACCAGCACAACGGAGAGGATGACGAGCGCGGTGAACACCGTGGTCAGCCAGAACACCCGGTGGTAACCGGCGTCGCCGCGCATCAGCAGCCCGGTGACGACGAGTCCCGCGCCGCCGCCGAACCCGAGCGTTCCGGACAGCACCGCCATGGC
Source organism: Mycobacterium sp. M26 (assembly GCF_001494595.1). GTDB lineage: Bacteria > Actinomycetota > Actinomycetes > Mycobacteriales > Mycobacteriaceae > Mycobacterium. The sequence continues at coordinate 2,336,657 of NZ_LN929908.1, read as the reverse complement.
GCGCATCAGCCGGTCCGGCGGCAGTTCATCGCGCAGGATCGACACGCTGATCGGATACAGCGAGTACGACGCCCCCTGCAGTACCCGCGCGACGATCAGCAGGGGCAGTGACGCGGTCAGCGCGGCCAGCAGCGACCCGGCCAGCACGACCGCCAGCACCACCAGCAGGACCCGGCGCTTGCTGTACAGGTCGGCCAGCCGCCCGATCAACGGAGTGCTGGCCGCCGCGGCGAGCAGGTTGGCGGTGACCGCCCAGCTGACGTCGACGGTCGAGGCATTGAGCTGGCGGGCGATCACGCCGAGGATCGGCACCACTCCGGTCTGCAGGACGGCGACGGTCAGCGCCACCACGCTGAGCGTGGCGAGCAGCAATCCGGGCCGGGGATGGCCGTCAGCCGGGCCGGTCCGGGGGTGCAGGGCGCCGAGTTCGGACACGGTCCCTCCCTTCCGTCGCGCCGACCCCCTTGATTATGTCGACTAATGATCCGGGCGCTCACCGGAGGAGGGGGTTGTGCGAGGATGCGCGGATGGGGAACGGTCCAGCGCATTTCACCGCGGAATCCGACGGCACGTTCCGTCCGACGCAGTGGGCGCAGAGCCGCTGGGGTGAGGACATGCTCAACGGACCGGCCGTGGTGGCGCTGGCGGCCTGGAATCTGGAGCAGCACTACGGCCTGCCGGAATTCCTGCCCGGCCGGCTGACCGTGGACCTGTTCAAGGCGGCGCGAAAGAAGCCGACCTACGTGCACAACCGATTGGTGCGCGACGGCCACCGGATCCGCAACTCCGAGTGCGACATCGTCCAGGATGACGTCGTCGTGGCGCGGGCCACGCTGGTGCAGTACCGCACCTCGGCGCCGCCACCGGGTGACGAGTGGTTCGGCGACCCGACGTTCAGTCCGCCGGAGCACACCCACGAGAACGCCTACCTGATCGGCAGCGAGGACGCCGGGTGGGACACCAGGGGTGGAGTGCACCAGAACACGTCGCGAAAGCGCTTCTACCACAAGCCGATCGACGCGGTCGCCGGTGAGCGGATCAGCCCGTTCGTGCGGGCGGTCATCGTCAGCGAGGCCACCAGCCTGGTCTGCAATCTGGGCACCAAGGGTATCGGCTACATCAATGGCGATCTGACCGTGGCGCTGACCCGGCTACCGAACTCCGAATACCTTGGGTTGCAGGCAGAATCGCATTGGGCCGCCGACGGTGTGTCGGTGGGCACCGCGACACTGTTCGACGACGCGGGGCCGTTCGGTACCGGGATGGTCACCGCGATCGCCAACCCCGCCGCGCAGCTCGACTTCGGTGGCTTCAATGCGGTGCCGACTCTGCAGGTGTGAGCCTCAGAGCAGTTCGAGCAGTCGGTCGTGCGGGAGCGCGGGGGAGCGGTGCCCGTCGCGGCCCACCATGTCGGCGTTGACGATCAGCGCGTTGAGGACGGCCTCCTCCACGGCGTGCACGACGGCGGCATACATGTCGTCCATCCGCCCCCACGGCAGGAACGTCAGCTGCCCGAATTCGTCGTCGGCGGGTGCGCCGATGGGGAAGCGGCTGGCCAGGCCCGGCGCCGGTGCGGTGGAGAACGCCAGGAAGATGTCGCCGGAGAAGTGGCTTCCGGTGGTCCCGGTGCGCGCCAGACCGAGCGGCACCCGGCGGGCCAGCGCCTTGCACTGGCCGGGCAGCAACGGGGCGTCGGTGGCGATCACGGCGATCACCGAACCGGCACCGGGCGGGGGCCGGTTGAGGTCGTGCTCGAACCAGTCGCTTGCCAGTGGATTGTCCTGGGCCAGTTGCGCACCCACGTGCCAGCCGGCGACGGTGAGTTCCTCGCGCGAGCCGAAATTGGCCTGGACGAAGGCGCCGACGGTGAACGTGTGGCTGCCATAACGGACCAGACGGGAGGCGGTTCCGTTGCCGCCCTTGAATTCATAGCAGTTCATTCCGGTCCCGCCGCCTACCGAACCCTCCGGGACCGGACCGCCCGCCGCGGCGTCGAGGGCAGCCTCGGCGTGCTCGGGGCGGACATGACCGCCGTTGATGTCGTTGAGGTAGCCGTCCCAGGTTTCCGCGCAGACCGGCAGCAGCCACTGGCGCGCCAGTACCGGATTCACCCGGTTGATCCAGGAGATCGCCCCGGTGTGGCATGGCCCGACCGCATGCGTATTCGACAGCAGCACAGGCAGATTGAAGGAACCGGCTTCCTCGATCCAGGTCGTGCCGGTCATCTCACCGTTGCCGTTGAGCGAATGCCAGCCCGCGGCACAGGGCTGCCCGACCCCGGACCGACCGCGGGGCAGGATGGCGGTCACACCGGTGCGCACCGGCCCGCGGCCGACCTGCAGCGGGCCGTCCCCGTCGATGAGGGTCACCACCCCGACCTCGACGCCCGGCACATCGGTGATCGCGTTGAGCGGCCCCGGTTCGCCGAGCGTGGTGATGCCCAGACCGCGCGCCCGCGGCCGTCCGTCGCTGGTAAAGGCCTGCGGTGAGGTCACGTCGCAGACCCTACCGAGGGACATCGGCTGACACACCCGCTGGCCATTGGGCATGATCGTCCTCACATCCGTGTGAAGGAGATCGATGGCGACCCGTTCCGGCGTGCTGATCACCGCCGACGACCTGCTCGGCCGCATCGGCGCAGATGAGCCGATAACCCTGCTCGACGTCCGCTGGCAGCTCGCCGAACCCGACGGGCGAGCCGCCTACCTGAGCGGACATCTCCCGGGCGCGGTCTACGTCTCGCTGGAAGAGGAGCTCAGCGATCACACGGTCAGCGGGCGGGGCCGTCATCCGCTGCCGTCGGCAGCGGCGCTGACGGAGGCCGCGCGGCGCTGGGGTGTGCGCGACGGCCGGCCGGTCGTCGTCTACGACGACTGGAATCGGGCCGGCTCCGCACGCGCCTGGTGGGTGCTGCGGGCGGCCGGGCTGACCGACGTCCGCATCCTGGACGGGGGACTGGCCGCGTGGCGGGCCGCCGGCGGACCACTGGAGAGCGGGGCCGTGGACCCCGAGCCCGGTGACGTCACGCTGCCGCACGACGACCTCTACCGCGGCGCGATGCCGACGCTGAGTGCCGACGAGGTCGATACGGTGCTGCTGCTCGACGCCCGCGCCCCGGAGCGCTACCGCGGAGACGTCGAACCCGTCGACCCGGTGGCCGGCCACATCCCGGGCGCAAGAAACCTGCCCAGCACGGCCGTCTTGAACGCCGACGGCACCTTCCTACCCGACGACGCCATCGGCGAACAGCTGGCACAGCGGGGCGTCATCGAGGACGAACCGGTCGGCGTCTACTGCGGATCGGGTGTCACGGCGGCGGTGGCGATCGCCGCACTGACCGCACTCGGCCAGCCGGCCGCACTGTTTCCCGGCTCCTGGTCGCAATGGAGTTCGGACGCCGGGCGTGCGGTCGCCCGCGGGGCGGAGTAGCGATGTCCACGCTGTGGACCTATCTGCGGATCCAGGCGATGATCTTCATGTTCGGCATCGTCGGCCCGATCTTCCTGGCGCTGTACTTCGTCGTCCAACCCGATCCGACGGTCCGCTGGATGTACTACACAGGTCTGGTGATCACCGCGGTCGACATCCTCATCGCGCTGGGCCTGACCCAGCAGGCTGTTGCCCCGAAACCGTCGATGAAACCCCGCGAAGACCTCGACACGTGAGCCGAGGACCGTTCGACGGCAAGGCCGTGATCACCGGCGCGGGCAAATCCGCCGTCGGTCGCCGGCTGGGCCGCACCGGTCTGGACCTGACGCTGGAAGCGGTATTGCGGGCCATCGAGGACGCCGGACTGGCGGTCGACGAGGTCGACGGCATCGCCAGCTATCCGGGACCGGCGGCCGGGGCGGCCGGGTTCTCCGGGGCCAACGTCACCGAGGTGCGCACCGCGCTCGGGCTCCGTAGCCGGTGGTATCTGTCCTCGCTGGAGACCGCCGGCCAGATCGGCCCGGCGATCGAGGCGTGTATGGCCGTGACGCTCGGTCTGGCCAATCACGTTGTGGTGTATCGGTCGGTCTGGGAATCCACCGCGGCGGCGCAGGCGGGCGGCGGCCACGCCTCGGTATTGCTCAGCGGCGGTGGCAAGCTACCCCCGCAGATGGAGTGGACGGCGCCGTTCGGCGCGCTGTCGGCGGCCACCTGGCTGGCGCTGCCCGCACAGCGCTACATGCACGACTTCGGATTGACCCGCGAACAACTCGGTGCCATCGCCATCAATGCCCGCCGCAACGCCGGGCTCAATCCCGATGCGGTGTACCGCGATCCGATGTCGATGCAGGATTACCTGTCGGCTCGGATGATCTCCGAGCCGCTCTGCCTGTACGACTGCGACGTCCCGTGCGACGGAGCCACCGCGGTGATCATCTCGCGCCGGGATGCCGCAGCGGGCCTGCCGCGGCATCCGCTGACGGTGGAGTCGGTGGGTCCCGGGATGTTCGAAAGGCCCACGTGGGAGGAGCGTTTCGATCTCACGACGATGGCCGCCCACGATTCGGCGGCGACCCTCTGGGAGCACACAACCTTGCGGCCCGCCGATGTCGACATGGCGCAGCTGTACGACGGGTTCAGCTTCCTGACCGTGATGTGGTTGGAGGCGTTGGGATTCTGCGAACACGGCCGGGTCGGCGAGTTCATCGACGGTGGACACCGGATCGCGCTCGACGGCGAGCTGCCGCTGAACACCAGCGGAGGCCAGCTGTCCGGTGGACGGCTGCACGGCATGGGCTTCTTGCACGAGGCGTGTGTGCAACTGTGGGGCGAGGGCGGTGAGCGCCAGGCACCGCGTACCCCGGAGGTGGTGGCTGTCGGGGTGGGCGGCGGCCCGGTGGCCGGGTCGATGTTGCTGAGCAGCCGATGACCGGCTACCAGCGGCCGGCACTGCGGCTGGCCCCCAGTCCCACACCGGAATCCGCCGCATTCTGGACCGGGGGACGCGACGGCGACCTGCTGATCTCACGCTGCCGCGGGTGCGGCCATTTCTTTCACCCGCCCGGACCAATCTGCTGGCGCTGCCGCAGCACCGATGTTGCCCCGGAGAAAGCGTCAGGCCGGGGGACGGTGGCGGCGTTCACCGTCAATCGGCAGCCGTGGATACCGGGTTTCGAGCCGCCCTACATCGTGGCGATGATCGAACTCGCCGAGGAACCGGACACCCGGTTGATCAGCAATGTCGTCGACGTCGCGCCCGAGGACATGCGCGTGGGCTTGGACGTCGAGGTGTTCTTCGAAGAATGGACCGGGCTGTCGGGTGAGGAGGACAGCCGGGTCTGGATACCACTGTTTCGGCCAGTGCCCTGAGCCGGATCAGTCGCGCACCCAGACCGAGATGTAGCCGATCGGGATGCCGGTGTGAGTGGCGATGCATTCGCGGGCGGCGAGCTCGACGGCGGCCCGGTTGGCAGCCTCGGTCACGGCGTTGATTTCGGGAATCGCGATGATCCACCGATTGTTCTCGGGGCGGATGTCGATCTCGAAGCACTGGCCGGCGACAGGCTGCAGCACTCGGTGGGAACGGACGCTACGTTGCGGACGGGTGGAGAAGCCGCGGGTTCTGTAATGGGTGCGCATCTTCTTGCTTTCCGAAACGATTTTGGGCCGCCGGAAAAGATACAACCGTACGGGTTGTTTTACCAAATCCGCGGCGGAGGTTTACCACAGCGTTCGCCCAGGTTAATCAGGGAGATGCCGGTGATGTCAGCGACACGGGGAGGGCCAACCACCATGGACGACAACGCTTCCGCAACGCAGCGCATCGACGCCCGGATCGCCGAACTCGACGACTGGCGCGGTGAGATGCTGGCCCGGATCCGGGCGGTGATCACCCGGGCCGATCCGGATGTCGTCGAGGAGTGGAAATGGCGTGGGGTGCCGGTGTGGTCGCACGACGGCATCATCTGCACCGGCGAAACCTACAAGAACGTCGTCAAGGTGACGTTCGCGAAAGGTGCGGCGCTGGATGATCCGTCCGGGCTGTTCAACTCCAGTCTGGATGGAAACACCCGGCGGGCCATCGACTTTCGCGAGGGTGACGCTATCGACGAGGAGGCGTTGACCGCCCTCATCCACGCCGCGATCGCCGTCAATACCTCCCGGTAGGCGCCGTTACTCCAGCAGCCTGCGGCGCATCGCCTCGGCAACGGCCGCACCCCGGTCGGAGACCCCGAGCTTCTCGTAGAGCTTCTGGATGTGGGTGCGAACCGTGGCCGGGGACAGGTGAATCTGCTTGCTGATATCGGGTACTGACAGGCCTTCGGCGATGAACCGGACCACCTCGAGTTCGCGCGGCGTCAGCACCATCATGTTGCCCTTGGCGCGCTTACGGACCTCGGCGGCCAGACCCCGGGCCAGCTCCGGCGGGACGACCTCCTCGCCGCGGGCGATGGCGCGGACCGCGTCCACCACCTGCTCGGGGGGTGCCTCCTTGCTGATGTACCCCAGCGCTCCCGACGACAACGCTTCGTACACGATGCTGCTGTCGTCGAACGCCGACACCAGCAACACCTTGGTGGGCAGCTCGTCGCGGGTGACGGCATGGACCAGCGCCACCCCGTCGAGCCCAGGCATCTTGTAGTCGACCACCGCGACGTCGGGGCTCAGCTCCCGGATGGTGTCCAGGGCCGTGCGGCCATCGGCGGCCTCGCCGATGACGTCCAGGCCACTGGCACGCAGCACCCGGACCATGCCTTCGCGGAACAGCGGATGGTCGTCACACACCACGACCCTGGTGCGGGTCTCCGACGTCTGCACTGAGCCACACCCGCCTTCCTCGTGTCGCTGGGCTGGACTTTACCGTGATGCACCCGGATCACGCCGTGTGGCGCAGCGGAACCGTCACCGTCACCCGGGTGCCGTGCGGGCCGGTGTCGACGTCGAACTGTCCCTCGGCGGCCAGCACCTTGGTCCGGATGGCGGCCAGGCCGATGTGGCCGTCCTCGAGCTTCGCCGCCAGATCCACCTCAGCCATGCCCCCGCCATCGTCGGCAATAGTGATGCGGCCCAAGGTATCCGTCAGCGCGAGGCTGATCGCGACGGTGCCGGCACCGGCATGTTTGACCACGTTGTTGGTCAGCTCTCTGGCGCAGCTGAACAGCAGGACGTCGGCGTCGGTACGGACGCCTTCCGGCCAGTCGTCGGTATCGAGATCGACTGTGAGAGCGCCGCGTTCGGCGACTGTGTCGGCGAGTTGTTCGACGGCGGTGTGCAGACCGGACCGGTTGAGCACTTCGGGATGCAGCTCGCGGACGACATCACGCAGCAGGTGGACGGCATCAGTGAGGGTGCTGCTCATCCGGTCGATCGCCTCGGTCGATCCGGTGCGGACCGCGGCCAGGTCGTAGCGGGCGGCGAGCACCGATTGCAGGGCACCGTCATGCAGTCGTTCGGACAGTTCGGTCTGCTGGCGTTTCTCCAAGCCGAGCATCTCGTCGAGCAACTCGGTGCGCTGGACCAGCAGGTTCCGGATCGTGGCGATCCGCGCCCGCTGCAGGTAGGACAGCATCACCGAGCCCGCGGCCACGGTGGCCAGCAAGCAGGCGTGCAGGATGATCGGCGGCCAGGGCTCTTCGTTGGCCGCCTGGTTGATCCAGTTGGCTACCACCTGGGCCAGGACGGTGAGCACGGCGGTGGCCGCGGTAATGCCGGCGCTGAGCTGAGCGGCGGCGATGAACAGGATCAGGAACAATCCCTCGCGCAGGATGTCGGAGGTCCAACTGGTCGGGGACGCGATGCCGGTGATCGCGGTGACGGAGGCGACGGCCGTGATGTCGGCGAGCAGGATGGCGAAGGCGATCCGCCGGGAGTTGCGCTGCTCGGCGGGGCGGGGAGTGAACACCCACACCGCCCAGGCCGCCACGATGGCCAGATAGACGCCCACGATGAGCATGCAGAGCCCGAATTTGTCGTGCGGATGCTCGATCAGGAGGGTGATGGTGATGAACGCCAGGAGCAGGATCCGCAGCCCGAGCTGCAGCCGGAATCCGGCCAGCAGATACCGGTCGAGGCGGGCGGCCAGATCGACGCGCGGCGCGGCGGGTTGCGGTAGACCTGCTGCCGGCATCGTCTCCTCCTGGTGCGCGCGACGCCTCAACGATAGGCCCGCACGAGCCGTTCGGGCTGCGCCATCCGCTCCCGGGGTGTCCGGGCCGGTCGGGCCAGGCTGACCGCGGCCACCACCGCGATGTTGACGGCCAGCGCCACCAGACCGGCGTTGACCCCGTGGAACGGATCCCGGTCGGTGAACACCAGCCAGCTCACCAGGCTGACCCCGACGAGCAGGCCGCTGACGATCGCGCTCGCCGAGATCTTGCGCCACAGCAGCGCCAGCAGCACCGCGGGCATGAGCTGGGCCATGCCCTCGTAGGACAGCAGGGACAGCCGAACCAGGGCGTTGGGCCAGACGTAGGTCATGCCGAGGGCGATGACGCCGGCCAGAAGCGCCACCGCCTGTGACAGTTCGCGCTGTCGAGGTGCGGTGCGTGGATGGATGCCCAACACCGAACGGCCCCACATGGTTCCGATCACGAGCATGAACATGGCCATCGGCACGATGGCCGAGAGCGCACCGGCCGCGCCGATCACGCCGAGCAGCCAGGACGGCATGACCGATTCGATCATCCTGAACAGCGCCAGGTTGGAGTCCTTCAGTCCGGGCACAATGATCAACGCAGCCAGGCCCAATATCACCGGGACAAACAGCAGTACCTGATAGAACGGCAGGATGATGGCGTTCTTCCGCAGTGTCTGAGCACTTTTCGCACTGAGGTAGGCCGTCACCTGGGTGGGAAACACCGTCATCACCACACCGTTGAGGACGACCGTGGACACGAACCAGCTGATGCCCAGGGCGTGGCCGGCTGGTCCGGGCAGAGTCAGCCAGTCCCGGTGGGCCTGGCTGATCCGGTGGAACATCTCGCCGTAGGACCCGAAATAGTGCACTGGGATGTAGACGAACACCAGGCTCAGCGTGCTCACCGCGAGGAGGTCCTTGAGCACCGAAACCCAGGCACTGCCGCGTAATCCACTGACCAGAATGAACGCCTCGGAGACCACGAACGCCACCAGGTAGGCCACCGACAGGCCGATCGCCCCGTAGCTCACCGTGCTGACCACCACGCCCATTCCGGTGATCTGCAACTGGATGTAGGGCAGGACGAAGACGGTGGCCAGGACCGCGGTCAGCGCTCCCAGCCAGGGCGCGGCGAATCGGTGCGCAACGATATCGCTGATGCCGACCAGGTTGTGCCGGTGGGCGTAGGTCCACAGGATCGGGCCGATGAGATAACTCACGCTCATGCCGATCGAGACGTAGGCGACGACATAGAGGGCCGAAAGTCCATGGGTATACGACCATCCGGCGGCGCCGAGGTAGCTGAAGCTGGTGTAGCTCTCACCAGCCATCAACACCAGGGTGAACACCAGACCTAAGCTGCGACCGCCGATCGACCACTCGGCGAGGTCGACGGTGCCTGCCGCCCGGTTGCGCGCCGCGACGCCGAGGGCGACGGTGATGACGAGGAAGACCGCGAGCACGGTCACCGAGACGGCCGGATTCAATCGACGTCATCCTCGGTAGGGGGCTGGCTACCGAACACCGGGTCGCCGCGGGCGGCGAGGTAGACGAACAGCGGGGTCAGCAGGGTCGCGCCGAGCAGCCACGGCCCCAGCAGATGTGGTCGGTTGACGAAAGGCAGCGGACCCAGGAACAGCACTGCCGGAGCCAGCAGCCACAGCAGCGACCAGCGGCCACGCAGAATGTCGAGCATGCGCTGAGCCTTTCTCCGCGGACCGGTTGGGAGGAAGCATCCCAGGGGCGGTGCCCGGCCGCCATCCTCCGTCCGCAGGGACTTTCGCGTCCCCCGATCGGTGGGTACGGATCCGTCCAAGCGCACCCCGGCAGCAGGTCGGCACGGTTAGGCTCGCTCCCTAGCAGTGGCCGGGGTGGTGACGATGATGATGACGACAGCAGCGCTTGTCGGGCGTATCGGTGCGGTGACGGTTGCGCTGGGGATCGGGGCCGCGATCGGATCCGCCATGGCCTCGCCGGCAGCCGCCGATACCGGCTCCGATCACTCGGTGTCGGCAACCGGCAGCACCGGACCACGGGCCGCCGGATCGGCGCGCGCCCGTGCGGCACGCACGGAATCGGCTCGGCCCGTTTCCGCCTCGGCGCGCACACCGCGCGCAGTGGGTGTGGCTCACCGCAGCGTGTCACCCCCGCGTGCGGTGGCCTCTGCTGAGCCTGTCCGGTTGCCGTTGCCCGGCACTGAGACCATCCCGTGGCCGTCCACCAATGTCCCTGAGGGGACCGGCATCAAGGCGACTCCGTTGACACCGGTGAAGTTTCACGTCGGGTTCAAGGGACAGATCTCGATCTTTAAGAACCTGCCGTTCAGCCTGCCCCGGATGCCGGCGTTCTTCATCACGAAGGTCTCCGGCAACGCGATGCTCACCGAGAACACGATCTACGACCTGAAGACCGTCGACCAGTACGACTGGAACAAGCTGACCGGGATCTCGTTCAACATCCTGCGACCCGACCAGAACGCGTTGATGGTGGCGTGGCGATACAACGTGGACAGCAAGCAGTTCGAGGTTGCGCCGTACTACAACGTCGATCTGGCCCGGATCCTGCCGTCGGATTCGGAGATCATCCCGGTACCGGTGGGCCAAACCTTCACGTTCTCAGTCGATTACAGCGGCATCACCGTGTCCTACGGTGCCACCTCGGTGTTCAAACCGATCCCGGCCGACCTACACCCCAACCGGTGGACCGCTTTCCGGGTGCACACCTGGTTCGGTGGCACCAGCCTGCCGCCGCGAAGCCTGACGCTGTATCTGAATCTGGACTAGGTGTTGAGATCCACGGCTGCGGATGCGCCGTGCCGGATCTCGCAGCTGATCGGGTAACGGCCGAGAATGTCGGTGAGGGAATCAGTTTCGATGTCGGGTCCTACGCATACGGTCACCATGATCGCACCGTCGTCGATGTGGGTTTCGACGGCTTCCACTCCATCCACACCGGCGAGCGCCTCCTGGACCGCGATTCGCGTCGCATCGGCGCGCAAGCTCACCTTGTACGGTTTGCCCACCGCGGTGACCGGAATGGCATCCACGATCGTCACAGCCTTGGGGATAGCCGCACGTTCGGCGACTCGATCTGCGGCCCAGCGCAGGAGATCGTCCTCGGTGACCGAGGAGTCGGACGAGACAGTCACGTAGGCAACGGGTACCTCACCGGCGTGAGCGTCCGGGCGACCCACCGCTGCGGCGCCGGTGACATCCGGGTGTGCCAGCAGGGCGTCCTCGATCGTGGCGGGATCGATATTGTGGCCGCCTCGGATAATCAGATCCTTGGCACGTCCGGTCAGGTACACGAAACCTTCGGCATCGATCCGAGCCAGATCTCCGGTGTCGAGCCATCCGTCGTTGAGCTTGCCGAGACCGTCGAGCACGTAACCTGCGTCCGTCCGGCCGATCACATAGCCGGGAAAGACGGTGGGTCCACTGATGGCGAGGTTGCCGACCTGGCCGACGGGCAGGTCGTGCCAATTGCCCTCGTCGTCGATCCGGATCGTTTTGACGTGCTGGTAGGGCAAGCGCTGACCCACCGATCCAGGGCGAGGGTGGTCGGTAAAGCTGCGGGCGCTGGCGCAGGTGGCTTCGGTGAGCCCATAGCCTTCCAGCAGTGACACTCCCGTATGGGATTCGAAGTCCCGGCGGACCGCTGCCGGCAGTGCCGAGGCGCCGACCAATGCGTAACGCAGGCTGGTGATGTCGGCGTCGCGGGGGATCTGTGCGAGCACCGAATAGACCGTCGGCACCGCGCTCATGGCGCTAATGTCGTAGCGCTCGACGATCTTCCAGAAGTTCGCATACAGCGCGGGATCGCGATACCCGAGCGGTCCGGCCCAGACTGTGCGCTGACCGCGCAGCAGCGGAGCGAGCACGGTCACCATGAGTGCATTCACGTGGAACAGCGGCAGGGCGGCGAACAGCACCGAATCCTGGTCCAGCAGGCTGTTGGCGGCGATCATCCAGGCGTCGGTGACCTGGTTGGCGTGGGTGTGCGCGGCAGGTTTCGGTTTGGCGGTGGTGCCGCCGGTGTGGAACAGCGCCGCCAGATCGCCGGCGCGGGGAGCATCGCCGTGAAACACCGACCCGTCGTCGTCCGGCGGAAAGTCACTGAAATAGCGGACCACTGCGCCGTCGATGGCTGGTGCCGCGATGCCTGGCGACGCACCGGTGGGCCGAAGCAGCAGAACGGTGTCGATGACGCCCGCACGCACCAGATGGCGGGCGATCTGCCAGCTGGCGTCGTCGAGCTCGGGTGCGGCCGTCACGAGAACGCGCGACCCGGACCGTTCGATGAGGTGACTGATATGCGCGGCGGACAAGCCACTGTTGATCGGTGCCGCGATGCCGGCGAGCTGGGCGGCCAGCGTTGCGGTGATCAGCTCGTCACAGTTAGGGCTGATCAGTGTAACCGGGTCACTGCGGCTAATACCGCTGCAGCGCAACACATTTGCGCCGCGATGCACGTCGGCGAGAAGTTCGGCGAAGGTGCGTGACGTCGGCTGCCGCCAGCGCTCGGCGTCCGCGAGAACCGAGACCGCGATGCGGTCGGGCCACAGCGTGGCTGCGCGGGTGAGTACCGCGTAGGTCGATTCCGGCAGGCCGCGCTGCGCCAGGGCGACGGACTCGATAGCGATGACGTCGGCGGGGGCGGCGTATCGCGGCCAGAGCAGGTCATTCACAGGTCGGGCTGCTTTCAGAAGGGCGGTAGTTCGCTAACTGACGAAACCATCATATACGACGATAACATCAGTAAATCCTGCCAGGCGGCAGCGGCTGTCCGCTAAATCATCACGTGACGTAAGGACCAGTCGGAACTTGGCAGCATCGGAGGAGTGATGTCCACACCTCGACCTACACCGCCCATGACTGCCGACGAGCGCTCCACGCTGGAGGGCTGGCTGGAGTTCTACCGGGCCACGCTGGCCGCCAAGTGCGAGGGTCTCACTGAAGATCAGGTCCGGTTTGCGTCGGTGCCGCCGTCGGCGTTGACGTTGTTGGGTTTGGTACAGCATGCCGCCGAGGTCGAGCGGAACTGGTTTCGCCGGGTGCTGGCCGGCGAATCGGCGCCCGCGATCTACGGGCCGGCAGTACATCCGCAGGGACACGACGGTGGTTTCAACATCAAGGCGGAGTCGTCTCTGAATGCAGCGCTTGAGACGTGGCAGCGCGAGATCAAGCAGGCACGATCGATCTGCGCGCAGCGCTCACTCGACCACACGAGTGCGTTCGCCGGCGGCGAGGTGAGCCTGCGCTGGATCTACACCCACATGGCGACCGAGTACGCGCGACACTGCGGCCATGCCGACCTGATCCGCGAGCGGATCGACGGAGCCGCGGGCGTGTGAGGCGCCTGCACGGGCCAAAGATGCTGAGCAGGAATGTATTTGGGCTATCCAGCCACACCATATCATTCTGTCACTGTGACGTATTGAGGTGTCGAAGGTGGTAGTGGAGAGGACCGAAGGGTGATCCGAGAGGTCGACCTGGAACGCCGGCCCGATACTTCAGGCACGCCGTACGCCGAGTCTGTTTGTAGAGAGCGCGTCCTGGCGACGAATGGCACTCTGTCCGCAGAGTGGCGGACGTGAAGGGAGGGTGTGGTCCAGGCCGCTCAAGTCGAGCATCGGCGAACAGTGACCGGCGTTGACCTGGTGCGACAGGTTTCTCCACGCATGACGTTTTGCCGATAAGCCACATTATGTCAGTTGAAGTACGCCATGTTGATCGTGAATCGCGGACGCCTTGAGTGGCCTCGCCCGACACATGGTTGCCATCGCCCGCAGCACCTACCCCGACCTGGCTTTCATGAACACAGACGCAACCCTTGGCCAGGCATCTGAGCCGCTAGCGGCGATCATCGCCATTCAGCCGCGACCGCAATCCTGGTCGATTGTGCGATAGCCTCGGACCGAACATGTTTGAGTCTGCCTTTGTCGGCTTCGTGGCCCGCCAGGTCGCTGTGCGGCCAGAGTTCCTCGCGCAGGCCCCGATCGACGACGTCTGCAGTGTCAGCGAGCACATCTCGCCGAGCGCGCCTGATCGGCTTGAGCGCTGCGCCCACAACTCCGCCGGGTTCTACGACACCGAGGCTCTAGCGTGGAGCGTGGTGCCCGCGGACGAGCGGTACGCGTACACGCTGTTCGCGTACCGAGCGGTCTGTATCCGCTTCGGCGACGGGAACAGTGAGCTTTGGTCGCCCGCCGACGACTGGCCGGGCCTACCCACCAGCCCAGACCTGTCGGCGTACGCGCCGATCGGCTACGACATCGTCAACACCAGTTTCGGCGGGTGGTTTGATTGCTCGCCACTGTCTTGCAACAGCATCGCGGACGAGCAAGCGGTCAACGAACATTGCCTAGTCGGTGACGTTGAAGTGGCGATGCAGCTGGGTAGCGCGTTTGCCGACGAGGCCGCGAGGGTGGAGCCTGGGCCCTATCACGTGGTCGAGGTGCTGCAGCGGATGCGCCCACATCACAGGGCTGGAGGTGGCCGGGGCTTCCACCGGCGATCGTGAATGAGCGATCTGGAGACTAGGTCGAATACAGGTGTAATCATTTGTGTATCAATATCTTTCGTAGATTAAGTCCCTCAGCCTTCGGGCCCAGGCCTTCTGCTACCCGGGTCGGCCAGTTCGCCGAACGCAAGATCGACGTGAAACATGCCGAGTCGATCGCGGTACAGGCTTCCTGGCCCTGCTGGGCGACCTGCGCTTTTCGCTGCAGCAACGCCGGGGCGATGCGTGGAGGCCTTGCCCCTTAGGTCCGATCCGGCGCCGACGTCGATGCCGATGCTGGACCACGGGTCCACCACCCAAAAGGCATATGCAGTAATCGAATATGCGAGGTTACTAGTGAGCCAGTACGTATTGCACTTCGCACCAACCGGTTTCGACTCCACCACACCCTGCCCTGGCCTAACTGATCGTGCCCCGTTCCAACGTCCACCGATGCTGGAAGGGCAATACCTCGGCAGCGATCTCGAAATCAGCGTCATAGTGCAGCAGTGTCACATCATGGGCGTTGGCAAGGGTGGCGATCAGGAGGTCGGCCATGCCGACGGCACGATGACGACCAGTGCCGGCCAGCGACCGCTGCGCAGCCAACGCCGCCTGCCAGTGGTCATCGTTGGTCGGCAGGTACTCGTATGCGAGGCGGCGATCTGACCATATCTGCATGTAGTCCGCGGCGGTGCGGGCGCTGTAGAGAGCCTCGGCATCAAGCTGAGCGGTGGTTGCGACCAATCCGGCCTCGATAAGCGGAGCAAGTCGGTCGGCGACCTCGGGGTTTGTCATCCGTGCCGCGGCACTGGTGTCGATGAGATAGCGCGCTACTACCGCCACACATCACCTCGTTTACCAGGGTCCGCCATCTCCCCCATACCGCCAGACTTCAACCACGCGATCTGGCGAGCGCGTGCAGACGCCGCTGCAGCCTGCTGCAACGCGATGCGGACGGTATCTGAAACGCCGGATGTCTTGAGTTCCTTTTGCGCGGCGGCCAACAGGTCGTCATCGAGGTCAATCAAACGCTTGGTCATCGCCACCTTACGTATATACGAAATGTTCATTGAGTATATACGCGCGCGTCCTCAGTCGGCTACAGCAGCCGTGAACGGAGAATGTGTGGCAATCGAATATGCAGGATCACCAGTAGCGTAGGTCGTCCCATGGCGTCGAGATGGCCTCAACGAAGTCCTGGTCATCGGCGCCTTCGTCAGCACATGCGACTATCGCGTCGCTCACGCGGGAGTGAACGTGAACCGCGTCTCGCCCACCGGGCCGTTGTTGCCGCAAGGATTGGGACCGTTGAGGGTGAGGAGCCCGTTCGTCCCGTCGAGGTCGAAGGTGTAGCGGGTGGCCACGTCGACCGGGCGACCGTCCGGGCAGTACGCGCCACCGCGAATGAACTGGTCGAGCACGTACTGGTTGCCCTGGACGTACGCCTGACCCTGGTCGGCATTCAGCGTGACATTGAACAGTGAGATGCAGCTGGGGCCGCAACTCGTCACCCGCACCAGGTTGTCGGTGACGGCCCCGTTGGCCATAACGCTGTGGTAGTTGTAGTCGCCCGGAGCCAGTTCCGCGTTGGCGGGTGCGGCCAGGCCGACGCTGGCGACGGCGCAACCCGTCGCGATCGCGCCGATCATGATGTTCTTCATGGCGTCGAGTGAATACCATCCGGGTGCCTACCGGTCCCAAGTTCGCAGAACCTGGTGGACACTATGGCGTGGCTCTTTCCGCAACGGTATTCAAAGTCGATCTCGGCGTCTCCGATGTCGAACACGGTTACTACGCCGATCACGCGCTGACCGTGGCCCGCCACCCCAGTGAGACCGACGAGCGGATGGTGGTGCGGTTGTTGGCGTTTGGGCTGCGCGCACACCGACTCAACGACGTCGACGGTGAGTTGACGTTCGGGGCGGGGCTGTCCACCCCTGGTGTACCGGACTTGCGGCTCGCCGATTACACGGGCCGCATCCTGGAGTGGATCGACGTCGGCCAGCCAGATGAACGAGCGTTGGCTAAGGCGGCAGGCCAGGCCGAACAGGTGCTGTTGTTTCCGTTCGCCTCCAGCGTGACCACCTGGTGGCGGACGGTCGGCCCCAAAGTGGCCGGACTGCCAAACCTGTCGGTGGTGCAGATACCGCACGCGGCAGTGCAGCAACTGGCCCAGACTGTCGATCGACGGATCTCTGCGCAGGTGATGCTGCTCGAAGGTCAGGTGACGATGAGCATAGGCGCAGTCGACGTCACCTTTACCCCCGAGCCATTGGAGTGAAGGCCTGAGCGCTGAAGGCTCGCCTGCGCAGCGAAGTAGGCTCGCCGGGTGCACACTGTGACGCTGCTGGCCAGTGCTTCCTCCACAGCAGCACTGACGATCGGGCTGGCCGCCTATGCGGCGCTGATCTTCGCCAGCCTCGCGATGGCGATCTACGACGTTCGTCGGGGCCGACGTGGGCGCGCCATCGCCGCCGCTGTGGTGGTCGGCGTGCTGACCTTGGCCGGGTTAGTGGCCGCGATCATCAGCAGTGTGGCGTGAGGGCTAGCCGTTCTCCGACTCGTCGTCCTCGGGCCACAGAATGAAGTCGTCGAAGGCGCGGCGGGCCGGCTCCGGGCCAACCTCACGCAGCGCTGCCCGTACCGCGTACAAGTGCTCCACCGCCATCTCCAGCGGCGGCTCATCGGGCTGATAGGTGGTCCGCACCGGATAGTCCACACCGGGTTGGCGTGTCATCTCGATGTGACACCCGATCACATGCGTCACCGGTCGCGTCTGACAGAACTCGATCATGCGATCGATGCTTCGTGTGAAAGCCGGCCAATCGACAATGTAGAGACGCCCCCGATAGACCGTGTCCCCGGTGAGGAGGAAGCCCGACCAGGGATCGTAGAAGGTGACAGCCGCCGCATCATGACCTGGCGTCGCGATGACGTCCAAGACCCGGTCCCCCAGATCGACATGTCTGATCGCGTCCGAGTCTTCTGAAAAGCCGAAGAACTCCCACGCGATTTCTCGATCTGCCGATACCAGCTCGGTATCGGGCCGGTCCACGAATTGCCCGTCGCCGGCAACATGATCGCCGTGGGAGTGGGTGTGCAGGACCAGCAATCCGTATCCGTCCCGGGGATTGCGCCCCAACCACTGCCCCATCAACTCGTCGACCGCCCGGCGCAGCGGGAAATACTCCGCCGAGGCTGTCGCCCCGGTGTCGAGGAGAACGGCACGCTCACGGCCGAACAGCAGAAACAAGAACGGCGCCTCGTAGTCGATCGCCTTGTTCTGCCGCAGGATGACGGTGTTGTCGTCGTACCAATAAATCTGAAGATCAGGATCGGTGTTGTGCTTGGCGGACACCGAGCCGTGAATCCAGCTCACCTCGAGCGGCTTGGCGGACAGCTTCGGATCGAACGAAACACCGGACATGACAACCTCCAGAGTGCGTCGTCTTGGCAGTCCGGGTACGGCGCACATCTCGTCCGGAGACGCGCGACAGCGCGCCTACAGCACGAAACGCTAACAGCGCAGACTCCCCTGGCGCCAGCCCGAACTCAGCGCAGCGACACCAGATCCGTCACCGCGTCGCGGGGAAGGTCGCCGTCGACCACCGCGGTGACTTCCATGTGCTCCAACGAGATCGCGCCGCCGTGGTTGTCCAGAAAGGCAGTGTCGGCGGCGTCACGCCCGGTCGCGATCCGCATCATGGACTGGCGCGGCGCCAGACACGTCGCATCGACAACTCGCCATGCACCGTCGACCAGTGCTTCGGCCACCGCATGGAAGTCCATCGGCTCGCACCCGGGCGCGTACACCGCGGCCAGTCGCGCGGGCACCTTCACCGCCCGCAGCAGGGCAACGACAAGATGGGCGTAGTCCCGGCACACACCCCGGCCTGCGAGCAGCGTGTCGACGGCGCCGTCGATCGGATCACTGGAACCCGGCACGTAATCCAGCCGAGTACCGACCCAGGACGACACCTTCTCCAGCACGGTCACTGAACTGGCATACTCGCCGAATTCCGTTGCCGCGAAACCGAAGAACTTGTCCGACTCGGCGTAACGGCTCGGTCGCAGGTAGTTCGTCAGGTCGAAGTCGGTGACCGGCGACGGGTCGGACGCCCCGACCGCGGTCGCCCGGTACCTCGCGGTCACCGTGCCCTTGTCGGCCGCGAACCGGTGGATTCGCGAGCCGACATCACCGACAATCACCTCAGGGTGGACGGTCTTGCCGTTCGCCTGGAACTCGAGCGTTTCCGTGACGTCGGCTCCGGTCTGCTGAGCGAGCGTGATCTGAAATTCGAGGATCGCGGGTTCGATCACCGCAACCTCAAGATCCGCACCGAATTCGCGCGTGGTCATCCCCTGCTCCTAAACGTTCACTACTGACTGGTGAGCTATGGGTGCCGGGGCATTCGACAGATCCAGTTGCCGCGGTTGTCATCCTCTCCCGAAAGTCCCGCCGGCCACAAATATGTCACAGTCATAACGACCCGAACTCAACTTGGCCAGAGATCGAACACGGCCAGCGTGGATACACCGATCTGTGTTGTGCCGCCGCTAGTGTCGCGGCGTGTCCGATCACCTCAACCCACGGGTGTCACGACCGGTGACCCGGCGTGACGCGCTGCGCTATGCCACTGCATTGGCGGGGCTGGGAGCGGTGTCGTTGGGAACCGGCGCCCCGACGGCGTCCGCCGCGGCGCCGACTCTGATCGATTTCGCCGCCAAACAGATCCCCGCGCAGGCGATCCGCGCCGCCGGGCATTCCGGGGTGGTCAACTACGTCTCGCTGTCCCGCCCGGGGTCGTCGTTCGGCGCCAAGCCGATCACCCGGCCCTACGCCCAGTCGCTTGCCGCAGCGGGCCTGGTGATCGTGAGCAACTATCAGTACGGCAAGCCGGGCGGTACGGCGCCGTCGGATTTCACCCGGGGTTATGCCGGCGGCATCGCCGACGCCCGTACCGCGTGGCAGCTGCACACCGCGGCCGGCGGCGGGCAGAGCGCCCCGATCTTCTTCACCATCGACGAGGACATCAACCGCAATACGTGGAACACCGTTGCTTTGCAGTGGTTTAAAGGGATCAATTCGGTGATCGGCGTACAGCGGACCGGAGTGTATGGCGGAATCGACGTCTGCGAGTGGGCGGCAGCCGACGGCGTGATCGGACGGTCCAGCACACCTGGTCGCTGGTGGGCATGGCAGACCAAGGCCTGGTCCGGCAATCAGGTTCATCCCGGCGCGGTTCTCTATCAGCGGGTGGTCGCCACCGCATCAAATCCGGGCCCGCTGGTCGGTGGCCTCGAGGTTGACGTCAACGATGCGCTGGCGTCTGATGTGGGCCAGTGGAATCTGCATCCCTGAGGCCGCCGATCGGACCTGACCGGTTGAGTAGCCACCAGGTCAGCACTACCCCATCGGTGCTCTCCACATCCAAGCCGGTGACCTCCATAAAGCGCGTCAATCGATAGCGAATGCTGTTGCGGTGCAGAAACAATGCCTGTGCCGTGGCATCGACGTTGCGGTCGTGCCGCAGGTAGGTCTCGACGGTGTGGATGAGGTCGGCGCCGCTACGGCCCCGCTGCCGAAGCGCGAGCAGATGCTTGGCGTCCAAGAGATCACCGGCGTCGTGCGCCGACCCTGGCTTCTCGAGGACCGCCTCAAGGAAATGAGTGTCGACTACAGCAAGGCTGTACTGCCGTTTCGGCCCTATGTGGTGGTGGACGGCAACCTCTACACCGGTCAGAACCCGCAATCATCGGAGAAACTGGCGCGTCGGCTGGTCGCCGAACTCAGCCCGCCGGCGATGCACCTGAGCGTCTCCCGCGTCATCAGAGCGCCACGGCACGAGCTGTACTCCTTCGTCAGCGACATCACCAACATGGGCTCCATCAGTCCCGAGACCACCGCGGCGCGCTGGATCGAACCGGGCCGTCGGTTCACCGGACGCAATCGGATCGGTCCCCTCTACCGGTGGTCGATGACCGCCACGGTCACCGATGACATCCCTGGCGAATCGTTCGGTTTCCTGACCGACTCACCGTCGGAGACTCACTGGCACTATGCCTTCTCCGACGTCGAGGGCGGCACACTGGTGACCGAGACGATGCGCAAGCACGCTCCGCAGCTGCGGGCGGTGGTGCTCCTGCAGGACATCGTGGGGGCACGGGATCGCCGGAGTCACCTCGAGCGCGGCATGACCGCCACGCTGGAGCGTCTCGCCGAGCGCTTCGAATAGCAAGTCAAGACCGGTAATACCAAGCGCCACAGTCACTGTCGCGACGCCATGTAGGCGTACGCAATAATGGCGGCATGGCAGAGGTCGAGTTCTCCACCGACATAGGCCGGGTCGATCGCGAGTGGCTCTGGCACGAGTTGACCGAA
The DNA here is from genome assembly GCF_001494595.1 of Mycobacterium sp. M26. Lineage (GTDB taxonomy): Bacteria > Actinomycetota > Actinomycetes > Mycobacteriales > Mycobacteriaceae > Mycobacterium. The sequence goes on along the minus strand of NZ_LN929908.1, from coordinate 2,315,706 downwards.
CACGCCTACTGGGCCAAGTACCGCACCCGCGAGATGTTCGACCGACAGCTCGACACAGCCTGGCGGGTGGTCGGCGCCTACGACCGCGATGACGGCCGGATGGTGGGATTCTGCAGGGCCTTCTCCGACGGCGTCGCGTCCGCCTATCTGGCCGATGTCTATGTGCACCGCGACGAGCGCGGCCGTGGCATCGGGACCGGCATCGTGCGGACGATGATCGACGACGGACCGGGCCGGGACTTCCGGTGGATGCTGCATACCGACGACGCCCATGATCTGTACGCCACGTTCGGTTTCGTCGCACCCGATTCCACGTTCATGCAACGGGATTCGCGCTTTCCGGCAATTCGGGCCTGACGCCGTCACAGACCTTCCAAAACGGTCCGGGCCGTCGACTCACCGGAGCGCACCGCGCCCTCCAGGTACCCATTCCACCGCGTCGCGCATTCCGCGCCGGCCCAGTGAATCGGTCCGATGGGCTCACTGAGCGCACCCCCGAATGCGGTCCACACACCCGGCGTGAAATGGGCGCCATAGCACCCGCGGGTGTACTCCTCGGCCATCCAGTCCCGTTCCAGGTACTCGATCGGATGCCGGGCCCTCTCGCCGAAATAGCGAGCGAAGCACTCGACGGCGGCCGCCTGGCGTTCCTCGCGGCTACGCCGCCCCCAGAACCGTCCGTCGTTGGCCTCCATGAAACCCATGAGCACGCCCGGGCCGCCCTCGGGTGGTGAATTGTCGAAGGTCACCTTGACCGGTCCAACGTCCGAGGCGGCTTGGCCGTTGAGTCCGGCGGCGCGCCAGAAGGGTTCGTCGTAGATGCAGTACAGCTTGATCACCGATCCGGCAGGCAACCGCTGGGTGAGTTGATCGCGCCACGAGGGCAACCCCGGCTGGTAGACCAATCGGCCGGCCAGCGTGGGTGGGAGCGTGATGATCACGCGGTCGGCGTCGAACGTCGACGTGTCGGTGTGCACGCGTACGCCGTGGGGCCCATGGTCGATGCGACGCACCGGATGCGACAGCCGTACCCGGTCCCCCAGTTCCGCGGCCATCGCTTCGGCGATGCGCACCGACCCGCCGACGATGCGGTCCTGTTGCGCACCGCCTTCCACCGCGAGCAGGGTCTCCAGATCGGTGCCGGAGTGCGCATAGAACATCGCGTGCAGGGCCGACAGGTCGGTGGATTCGGCGGAGAACACCGCCTCGGTGGCGATGCGAAAGTAGGCGCGCCCCAACGGGGTACGCAGGTGGCGGCGGATCCACGTCTCGAACGTCTGCCCGTCGAGATCACGAGCGGCGCGCGATTGCCACGGTCGGTGGAGGTCGACCCGTTGTGATGCCCGGTTGAAGCGCAGCAGGCCCTGGGCCAGATCAAGCAGGACGAACGGATTGAGCTTGGGCACAGCGCCCTTCTTGCTGCTCATCCGAGACGAACGGCCACCTAGATGAATCACCATCTGACCCTCGTTAAACGTGGGAAACGTCCGCAGGCCGAGTTCGTCGACCAGCTGATACATCCGGTCCTGGGTGGGGCCAATCCACTGGCCGCCCAGTTCGACCGGCACCCCATCGGCGGTGCGGCCGCCTTCCATCCGTCCGCCCACCCGGTCACGGGCTTCCAGCACCGTGACCTCAGCTCCCCCGGCGACCATCGTCCGGGCCGCGGCCAGTCCCGCCGCGCCGGCGCCCACCACGATTACGCGCGCCATCGACGTCTCATCGCCGGAACTTGCTGTAATGGGGATGCCATGGGCTTGATGGTAAGTGGACGCCTGACCCGACCACAGCGAGGGAGCTTCCGGTGCAAACCAAGACGGTGGTGACAGCGGACGGCCGACATCTCGCCTACATCGACGCCGGAGATCCGGAGGGCGCCCTCGTCATCCACAACCACGGCGGCCCCAGCAGCCGATGGGAAGCCTGCCTCTTCGCCGATGCCGCGAGGCAGAAGGGTCTGCGGCTCATCGGCGTCGACCGGCCGGGTATCGGCCAATCCGATCCGCAGGACACCCGTACTTTCGCCGCGTGGGCCCACAATCTCACCATGCTCGCGGATGCCCTGGGCCACAACGAGTTCGGTGTGACGGGATGGTCCGAGGGCGGCCCCTGGGCGTTGACCGCCGCCGCCTACATCGATCCGGTCCGACTCCGCCACGTCAGCAGCATCGCCGGGGCGAGCTACGGCACCTTCGGAGAAAATTGGGCAGCATCGCATCTCAGCACGGCCGACGCGCTCGGTGGACGATTGGCGCTGCACTTCACGCCCGGCTTCCGGTTGATGTACAAGGTGCTCGACGTGACCGCGGTCCACTTCCGCGACACGTACATGACTCAGCTGCGCACCGCAGTCAACGACGACGATCGGCGCATTCTGGCTGCACCCGACGTCGAGGAAGCCTTCTACGCCGCAACCGTCGAGTGCTTCGCCCAGGGCTCCGACGGTTTGGTGCGCGACGCCCTCCCGCTGTACCGGTCGTGGGACTGCGACGTCACTACCATCGAAAGGCCCGTCCACCTGTGGCAAGGGCTCGCCGACACCCTGGTGCCGGCGGTCATCAATAAGACGGTGGCTGACCGTATGCCCGGGGCGGTGTGGCATCCGGTTGAGGGCGCCGGACACTTTGTGGCCATCGGATCAGTCGACGACATCTTCGCCGTCGCGGCCCGGGAACTGGGTGTGTGAGCCGACCGTTCGTCCCTCAGTGCAGGACGACAGGGTCCCCCACCGACACCGTGCCGGGCTGCACGACAGACGCGTAGACCCGCGCCACCTCGGGGCCGCGGTGTTCGGGTTTGAGGCGCCCGCCCGCAAACCACTGGGTGAAGTTCTTGCACGGTGTCGTGTAGTCCCATACCTGGCAGACGGTGTCGCCGAGGCTGATCAGTGAGCCGGGACCGACTCTGTCCCAGGGTAATCCGCTCACGGTCACGTTCTCGCCGCCGCGGGCCGGCGCGAGGTTGTGCCCCTGCGCGGCGAACGCGTCGATCACCTCGCTGCTCCACAGACACAGCGCCTGCCATGGTGCGCCATGGTGTTTGCGATTCGACTGGCGATCGCCCGCCACACCCGACCAGGTGATCTCGGCTCGCTCGAGTGGCACCTTGGGGACGCCACCGCCGGACGCGGCGAGGTGCGCAATCCGGCCGGTGACCGATGGTCCGAGCGCGCCGGAGGTTCGTAGCGCCGCGGCCGCCGCCTCCCAGGCTTCCCACACCGCACGCAGCTTCTCGGCCTGCGATTCCCCCTCGTCGGCGATCACGTCGAGGGCGGTATCGCGGTGGACTTCGATGCGTTCGGTGTAACCGGGAACCGTCGAGCGGGCCACGAGCCCGCCGAACAGGGGGCCCGCCTGAGCCAGCATTCGACGGGCATCGCGGTCACTGAACGAGTACGGCCCGATCTGGGTATGCACGATCAACAGGTCTACCGTTTCCCGACGCCGAGTGGCCACCTACGACACGCCTGAGACGAACCAGGCGCTCACAAGTGGCCACTCGACGGCGTCAACGACGCGCTAGGACTGCTGCTGCTGACCCAGCGTCACCTGCGCGGTGTGCGACGAACCCGACGGGTCCTCGTAGGTCAGCGCGACGCTGTCGCCCGGCGCCTTGGAGCTGATGGCTGCCACCAGGGCCTCCGGCCCGTCGATCACCATGTCGTCGACCTTGGTGACCACCGAGCCCTTCTCCAGACCGGCTTCGGCCGCCGCACTGCCCTGGACCACGCCGGCGATGGCGGCGCCGTGGCCGCTGTCGTCGGCGCTGAGCTTCACGCCCAGGGAGGCCCGCTGCACGGTACCGGTGGCGACGAGCTGGTCGGCGATGCGCTTGGCCTGGTCAACCGGGATGGCAAAGCCGAGACCGATCGAACCCGCCTGTGCTCCAGGCGAATCCTGGCCGCCGCCCATCGAGGCAATTGCCGAGTTGATCCCGATCAGATTGCCGCTCATGTCGACCAGCGCACCACCGGAGTTACCCGGATTGATGGCGGCGTCGGTCTGGATCGCACTCATCACCGAGTGCTGTCCGGTCTGATCGTCGCCGGTGGCCACGGGCCGGTTCAGCGCGCTGATGATGCCGGTGGTGACGGTGCCCTGCAGGCCCAGCGGGGAGCCGATCGCCACCACGTTCTGGCCCACCTTGAGGTCCTTGGACGAGCCGATACTGATCGGTGTCAGGTTGTCCAGACCCTGGACGCGAATCACCGCGACATCGTCGGCCGGGTCGGTGCCCACGACGGTGAACGGCGCGGTCCGGCCGTCGGACAGGGTCACGGTGGCCTTCAGTCCGTCGCCGGACTGGCTCAGCGACCCGGGTCCGTACGGGCTGCCCTGGCTCCCTGCGGCCGCGGCCACAACGTGATTGTTGGTCAGAATCAGGCCGTCGGCGCTGAGAATAATCCCGGAGCCCTCTTCGCGTGCCTGGCCGCTGTCGATCTGGATCTTGACCACGCTGGGCAGGACCTTCGCCGACACCTCTTCGACCGAGCCCGGTGCGGTCACCGCGGTCGGCTGGCCCTGGGCGGGGGCCGTCTTGCCGACGGCTACCGGAGCCACCGGGGCGGGGGCTGCCGGATGGTCGTTGTGGTCCACCAACGCCACCGCGGTGGCGGCGCCGACGGCCATGGCCACGACAGCGGTACCGGTGACCAGCAGGCCGGCGCGCGGAGTCTTCCTTTGCCGAGACGAAGCCTTGACGGCGGTGTGGGCGGGATCACTCATTCCGGGACGCTGACCGTACGGATGCTGGTAGCCGGGAGCGCCGTAGGGAGAGCCGTAGGGCTGGTAGTACCCGCCCGTGCTCCACGGCTGCGAGTTGTGTTGGTCGACAGTTTCTTTGGGACGGCCGTAGTGATCGCTACCCTGAGACGGGTATGTATAGCGGTCGCTCATTGCGTGTGCTTCTGCTTCCTCGAGACATGGATACCTGCGCCTAACCGGCGGATGTCACAAGGATGACGGCACCGACTGAGTCGTTGCTGAGAATGAGTTCGGTTCCGTCGAAGACTTTTTCAGGGCTCGACGCGGGTAAGAAACACCGATCCGCAGCCTCGCCCATGGGGTATATCGACTGTCCCACAACACTATTCGATGCCAGCGACGGGAGCAGATCAGCCGATAAAGCGATGACCCGGCCGGGTCACAGTATGGTCTCGGCCGGGCCTGGTGGTCGTGGACTCAGTTGGCTGGGTCGATCTCGCCTGCGGTCTGCACCACCGGTGCCGCCGCGACCGGCGCTCCCAGCTTGGCCGCCACGAAGTCGGCAGCCTGGTCCGCCATGCCGTTGACCTTGTAGGAGCTGTGCGCCGCGCGGTCGAGTCCGCCGGGATAGCAGACCGGGTCACCGGCCGCGCACAGCTGGATCGTCTTGCCTGCATAAGCGTCGCCGATCGTGATCGGCGGAGCGGTCCGGTCGGCCAGGCCCAGGAACCAGCTGTCCGGGGTGCCGAACAGGGCCACAGCGGCGACGTGCGAGGCCACCGACGCCGGCATGGGTCCGGAGATGCTGGCCGGCAGTGCGTATCCCGCCGGAACCGCGCTGGCGGTCGTGTAGCCCGCGACGGCGGCACCTTGCGAGTATCCGCCGAGCACGATCTTGGTCGACGGACACTGGGCGCTGATCGCCTGGATCCGGTTGGCCGCGTCGGCGACACCGTCGGCGGCCTGCCCGAAGTCCAGCGACGCCGGATAGTTCACCCCGTAGGCCTCGACCGTTCTGCCCGGCAGGCGGGCGCTCAATGCATCGACGAAAGCCTGGCCGGTGGCACCGACGCCGGGAGCCTCGAAGGTGCCGCGCGCGAACACGACCTCGACGGAGGGGCAGGCATCGTCGGCGGCGTTGGCCGTTGCGACGGGTCCACCCATGACCGCCGCGGCGACCAGCGTGGCGAACAGCGCGGTTTGCGTGACCTTGCGAGCCAGTTGCGATGCAGTCATGAGATGAACCCCGTTCTCGTTGGCGACTGCTACCTACAAGTCGGCAGGCCTGACCGGGGATTCCGTACCGGCGGAGTGATCTAGCCCACTGGTCAGGCCGGGACCCACTGCACCGAGTCGATCAGCATCTTGGCCGGGAACCGGGTCGAGCTGTTCGGCGCCCCGGCCCACGGTCCGCCGACGGCGAGGTTCAGGATCGCGAACATCGGGCGGTTGTAGACCCACGTCGATCCGGGGCTCAGCGATTCCGGAGTCAGGGTCCCCAGGGTCGTGCCGTCGACGCCGAAGGTGATTTCGTTCTCCAGATGGCGAACCCAGAAATCGTGGTAGTCCGTGGACAGGTCCGGCAGGTTGGCGATGATCTGGGCCTGTTGGGTGGCGGTGGTGCCACTGATCGGGCCGTGCAGAGTCGAGTACACCGTGGTGGTGGTGCTCGGCAGTTCGAGCACATCGACCTCGCCCGATTGCGGCCAGGCCGTGGTGTCCTCGTCAGCGCCCTTGAGCCAGAATGCCGGCCAAAGACCCTGCCCCTTGGGCACTTTGATGCGCGCGATGATCGTGCCGTATCCCATACTTAGTTTGTTCTTGGACTCGATCCAGCCCGAGGCGTATCCCCTACCGGTCTTGGTCGCCGAGATCACCAGGTGCCCTTGCCCGTCGAGGGTGACGTTCTTGGTGGTGTAGTTCTCAACGCCCGGATCCCAGCCGGTTCCGGTCTTGATCGTCCACAGCGCGCTGTTGGGGGCCGCCCCGGCGCTGCCGAGGAACTCATCGCCGACCGCGCCGTTGATGGTCGAGATGCTGTCGAGGTACAGATTGCGCTGCGACGTGGAGCTGGCGTCGTAGTTGTTGGAATAGGTGATGCTGAGCGTGTGGGTTCCGGCCGGAATCGCGCCGGCGAAGGTGTAATTGGACCACGACGTCGCATTCACCATGATCGTGGTCACCGCCACGCCGTCGATGGCCAACGCCAGATTCGGCGGACCCGAACTCAGTGATGCCTTGGCGCGAATCACCAAGCCGTTCGATGCCGCCAAAGCGACTGTGGCCGAGGCTGTTCCGTTGTCGGTCAGGGCGAGTGCCGCACCGCCGGAGGCGTTCGCATCGCTGATCACCCGCGCCGACGCGGTGGGAGTTACGGTCATGCTCTCGGCTTCGACCGAGCTCACCGTCGTGGAGGCGGCGACCTGGGCGGCCCCTTTTCGGGACGCGGCCGCGGCGGTGGCTCGCTCCCGTCGCGCGGCGCTGAGCAACACCGCGGTTGCGGTGTCGGCCGGCCCGGCGGGCGAGGTCGAACTCACCGGCGCGCTGACCTTCGGCGCGGGCCGAGCGCGCGTCACGGCGCCCTGCGCCGCCGCGGACTTGGCGCGTGGTGAGTGTCCGGCGCTGGACGTGTGCGCCGGGCCGCCTGTCGAATCCCCGGTCTCGGCGGCGGCTACCGCGCAGCCCACTCCTGTCGCGATCGCCGTTCCGATGCCCAGTGCAATGGCCAGGGCGCCGACGCGGCCCACAACGATGGCGTTCATCGTGCAATCCCCCCCGTCTCGGCCGACCATGCGTAATCAACCGAATGATTAGTTTAGGTCGCGGGAGCCTGGCGACAGCAAAGATTCGCCGAAATACCTGAGACGCCGGCAGCTCAGAGCTGCTGGCCGCGCAGGGCCAGCTGGCGAACGAAGTCGAGTTGACCGAGATCGGCGAGAACCTGCCCGGCCAGCAGGCCGTGGCTGCGCGTCAGAGCCAGCCAGAGGTGATCCGGCTCGGTGGCCGCGGCCCCTGCGTCCTGCGCCAGCTGCGACGCGGTGACCAGCAAGGACCGGGCGTGCGGACTGAACGGCAAATGTACGAACCGAGGTGAGGCCCGCTGGCGCACCCCGGACACCTGTTCCACGCGCTCTCGGATCACCGGCAGCGCGACCCCGTGCTCCAGCAGCCCGGCAGTGATCCGATGCGACGTGTCGGCCACCAACCCCAGGAGCAGATGTGCCGATCCGACGAAGTTGCTGGCGTACGAATACGCTTCGTCGTGTGCCGTGCGGACGGCTGCCCGCGCCGACTCCCCCAACGTGGCGAGTGCGCGCGCGAGCCGTTCGGCACTGACGTGGGCGTCTGGCGAGGGCGAACCAACCATAGTTTGCTGATCCTACAATACGTAGATATTGTAGGATCGCTAATTAATCAGATGGGACCGCTAGTCAGGTGGCCGCTTGATCTGACCGCGCTCCAGCAGGCCGTTGACCGACTCTTCCCACCTCCGCAGCTGGGCCGGCGTGGTGAGGGGTTCCGGCAGGTGCCGGTCGATGTGGCGGCGCATGATCACCGCACCCATGGTCAGGATGATGGGGTTGAGCGCCGCCCAGACCAGGTCGAGGTTGTCCGCGGTGGCGCCGATGGCGTCAAGCTGACGCCAGTGCCCCATCACGATGGCCGCGGTCGCATCGAAGAACGCCGCCCCCGCGGGCGCGCCCTCGACCAACAGCCTGGCCAGGTAGTCGACTGCCGCCAGGTGCTCAGAGAGCAGGTAGATCACCCGTCGGCCCAGTTCAAGGACGGCCTCGGTGGGATCTTCCGGCAGCGGAGCCGACATGCCGGCCCCGATCACGGTCAAGGCGTGGACATCGACAGCCTCGATCAGATTGTCCTTGGAACCGAAATGGTGCTGGACCAGTCCCACCGACACGCCTGCGGCTTGTGCGATCATCTGCAACGTCGAACCCGAGGTGCCGTGCTCGGCGAACACGTCCAAGGCAGCTTCGACGATGCGCTCCTGCTTCGATAACCCGAAGCTGTCTTCCGCGACCACGACTCCGCCTGTCTTCTAAAGCGCTGCCTGTTCCCTACCCATGAAGATAAGTCCTGGAACGGCTACGCCACGCCGCAACGCCGGGACGGCGGCGAAACGACCGGCAGAGATTTACGCGACGGACAGCGGTGCGCCGTTCAGCGTCCACCCCGTGGCGGTGTAGCTGCCTGCCGGAACGTTCCAGAGGCCCAGCGTCCAGAGGTTGGTGTTCTTGAGGGCGATGTTGAGCAGCTTGATACCGCTGACGGTGCCCGCATCGACGATGATGCCGAGGTTGCGCCCGGCGGTGCTCGTGGTGTTCGCCACCGTCAGGCCGGAGATGGTGACACCGCTGATGCTCGCGCCGGCGTTGCCCGAGTAGATGAGAACCGCGCCGTGGATCACCGTGGTGCTGGTGTTGGCGCCGGTCACCGTGCCGCCGGTGATGGTGACGTTGCTGACCGAACTGGTGTAGTAGGGCGCGCCCTCGGTGGCGATGTAGATCCCGGCCGCCGAGGTGGACGACACGGTGATGTTGTTGACGGTGACGTTGTAGCCACCGACCACCGACAGGCCCCGGCCCCAGGTGGTGCCGGCGACGGTCGAAGAATTGATGACGATGTCATGCGACGGTGACGGGTCGTCGCCGTAGGACACCACCGCGATGCCGTCGTCGCCGGTCCACTTGGTGGTGACGTTGGTCAGCTGACCGAAGGACGAGCCGTTGGTGATGTGGACACCGTCGGCGCGGGTGTTCTGGACGGTGACGTTGGTCAGGGTGAAACCGGTTGCACCGTAGACGAACACGCCCGCGGCCGCCGAACCGGTGATGGTGACGTTGCTGACCGTCGCATTGTCGCCCAGGATGTTGAGGCTGTTCTGGTTCAGGTCGGAGTAGCGGGTGCCGGTCAGGGCGGCGCTGAGGTTGAGGTTGGTCAGCGTCACGCCGTCGCCGACGATCGACAGCGATGAGGTCAGGTCGTTGGTGGCCACCAGGGTGGCTCCGTTGCCGTTGATCGTGACGTTGGGGACGTTGATCGTCAGGACACCGCTGTGCTTGTAGGTGGTGTTGGCGTTGAGAGTCAGGGTCTGGCCCGGCTTGAGGTTGTCGAAGAGGGCCTGCAGCGTGGCGGTGCTGTCGGTCGAGGATGCCGACGGCGTCCGGTTTTTCGCGAAGCCGCCTGTGGTGCGGCTTGAGGTCGACGCCGCGGCAGTGGTTTTCGTAGCCGTGGTGGTCGACGCTGCGGCGGGAGTCGCGCCGGCAGCCGGGGCCGCCGAGCCGACTGCGGCGACCAGGCCAAGGGCCAGAACCGCAGGTGAGGTACCGGTGGATGCTGCGGCCGCGGTGGCTTCCTGGGTGGCCGGCGGGGACGAAACCGCCGTCGGCACAGTCAGAATGCGGGACTGACGTGCCGTGGCGGGTAGCGCTTGGACGAGTGAGCGGCGAACGGCCTTCGGCAGCCCCGAGGCCGCCTGGGTGGCCGAGCTGCTCGCCGCGCGGGCTGACGCCGCTGACGCCGCGGTGGTGGACTTGGAACTGCTGCTGTCGCCGGAGGACGTGGAATTGCTGGTGTTTCGGCCACTGTCGGCGTGAGCCACCCCGCACCCGGTCGCGAGCAAAGCGCTCGCACCCAGAGCGAAGACGCTCGCAGCCAAGGCAGCGTAAACCTCGGTAGATCGGGGAAGCCCTTGCTTCTCAAGAGTTGTGCGCACTTTCGCGCCGACCGCACTGACCGAGCCCAACTTCCCCATTGCGCTTCCCCTACTGTGCAGTTATTTGTGGCATCAAACGCTAACGGGCGAAAGATAACTCAGCAGAGTTCGCGGTGCAGCGTGAATTGGTGAAAATAATCTGAACCGCGGGCGTCTGGTCCGGACCCGAATTGGGCCACCGAAGCCCTTGTTCATCAAGCGATTTCGCACATTGTCTGTTCCGGGGAAGCACTAAGCGGACCGCGGGTATTGACGCGTACGTAGAAGGATTTATTTGCCGAATCCGCGACAATTCGGCAAATATGCAGAACAGAACCCGAGATGTTTGCCAGCACTCGCTTCGCTGTATGTGCACGACTGTGCACAATTTCGTTGTGCGCACCTGATCCGGCCGCGGGGGCAGCAGGTCGCTGCCGGCCCGGGTGGCTGTAGCGTGGCGACCGTGAACTTCTCCCGTGGATCTTCTTCTGCCGCGCTGGCCGCCTGTGCCGTCGCGCTTGGCATGACACTCACCGCATGTGGCTCCAACTCCGAAACCGCCTCGACATCCTCGGCGTCATCGACGACGTCGTCATCGATCGCCGACGCGCTGTCCTCCTCGATGCCCGAGGCTCCGCCGGCCGCGTCCGGCGGGTGCCCGTCGGCGGCACCGGCAAGTGCTCCCACCCCGGAGTGGACGCTGTCCGGTGCCACCGGCAGCGTCGCGGTCACCGGATCCACCGACACCACGGCGCCCTACATCAAGGTCACTGCGCCCTTCAGCGTCTCCGAAACCCAGGTACACACCCTCACCGCCGGCGACGGTCCTGTCGTCGCGCCGACTGCGACCGTCTCGGTCTGCTACATGGGTGTCAATGGGCGCGACGGGTCGGTGTTCGACAGCGCCTACGAACGCGGTGAGCCCGCCGACTTCCCACTCGACGGTGTGGTGAAGGGCTTCCAGAAGGCCATCGCGGGCCAGAAGGTCGGCTCCACCGTGGCGGTGGCCATGACGTCGGCCGACGGCTACCCCGATGGCGAGCCCCGTGCCGGGATCGCCCCCGGTGACACCTTGATCTTCGCGATCAAGATCCTCAGCGCCTCGTAATCGGCCGCCACCCGTCCGTGTAGCAGACTGCTACACTTTGTTACGAATTGCTACACGGAGGGTGTGATGGCTGATACCGCGGATCGCGTCATTCGGATGGCTGCCGACCTGGTCGACAGCGCAGCCGCGGAAGGCGCACGCCAAAGCCGCTCGGCCAAGCAGCAGCTAGATCACTGGGCCCGGGTGGGCCGGGCGGTGTCCAGCCAGCACACGGCCGCCCGGCGCCGCGTCGAGGCAGCACTGGCGGGCGAGCTCGATCTCGCCGATCTGACGGTCGAAGAGGGTGTGGTGTTCAACTCTGAGATCAGCGCGGCGATCGAGGAGAACCTCACCCGTACGCATTACGGTCACATGCTGGCCGCCGGCGGCGTGACCACGGTGGCGCTCGACGACGCCGGTGAGATCGTCGAATACCGCCCGGACGGGACCTCGGTGGTGCTGTCCCAGGACAGTTGATCGGCCCCGTCACTCCATGAAGCGGCTCGATCTCGTCGTCGGCCCGAATGGCGCCGGCAAGTCCACCTTCATCGCGTTGACGTTGTCCCCATTGCTGCCCGCCAGCGTGGTGGTCAACGCCGACGAGATCGCCAAACGGCGCTGGCCGCAGGATCCCGCCGCGCACTCCTATGAGGCGGCCACGATCGCTGCCGCCACCCGGTCAGCGCTGATCTCCCGCGGTCGCTCCTTCATCGCCGAGACAGTGTTCTCCCACCCGTCCAAACTCGACCTGCTGACCGAAGCACAGTCGGCCGGCTTCATCGTGGTGGTGCACGTCGTGCTCGTCCCGGAGAACCTGGCCGTCGAGCGGGTGATCCATCGGGTCCGGGCCGGTGGACACCATGTGCCCGAGGACAAGATTCGCCAGCGCCATCAGCGACTGGTGGGCTTGGTCGCCACTGCCATGGTTCGCGCTGACACGGCGACCACCTACGACAACAGCCGGTTGGCCGGGCCGCGCATCATCGCCCAGGTCTCCGGAGGGGAGTTGATCGGCGCGCCCCGCTGGCCGTCGTGGGCGCCCGAACCGCTGGCGGCGCGCTGGTCTTGAAAACCGCTGCGGCACAAGCCTTCCGCTAGGGAGTAGGTGCGGGCACCGCGGTCGTGGTCGGCGCCGCAGGAGATCCCGGTCCGGCGTTGTACTCATAGCCCGGCGGCGGAGGTCCGCTCGTCGAGTAGTAGCCGGGCGGCAACGCGGGACGGCCGGTCGCCGGTCCGGCACCGCCGGTGGAACTGGCCGGGGTCTCCGAGCCGGGTGCGTTGATCGAGACGTATCCCGGCGGCAGCGCGGGTGCCGGTCCGGCACCGGGCGGCGGTGCGACCGAACCTCCGCCCGCTACTTCGTCGGGCGCGTAGTACGGGTTCTGCGCCTGGTGCCACAAGTCTTTGAGGGTGCCCAGAACTCCACCGCCGGACCCGTAGGTGGGGTTGGCGATCTCAGGAACCTCCTGCCGGAACACCGGAGCCGGCGGTGCGGCGGGATCGGCGGGGGCGGCCGCAGGCTGGTTCGGTGTCATCGAGGCGCCGTCGCCGGGAACCGGGGGCGGTGGCGGAGCGTCGGCCACGGTCGTGACGGGTGCGGGAGCGGGATCGGCAGGGTCAGCGCCGGCCGGGACGGACGCGGTGAGCGCCACGGCAAGCGCGAATGCGCCGGCCAGCGGAAACGTGACGGTGCGATGCCGATCGGTCTTCAATCCGGCGGTCCTCTCTGTTGGGCTCGCCGGGACTTGCAGTGGGCACGACGTCAGCGAACTCTATCGGCATCGTCGCACATATCGGCCGACCTGTTACGTCGTGGCCGCTCGCGGGGGTGTGCTGAGATGAGGCGTGCCCAACCGGATTCAGCGCTTGTTCGATATCGCCTACCCCGTCGTCCAGGCCCCGATGACCTACATCGCCCGTGCGGAGCTGGCCGCCGCGGTGTCGCAGGCGGGTGGTCTGGGCATGATCGAGACGCTGACCGAAGACGGCCGCGCCGACCTGCTGCGGGTGCGCGAGCTGACGGACCGGCCGGTGGCGGCCAACCTGATGATCCAAGGCTGGAAGCGCGACCCGTCGATCGTCGACGTGCTCGCCGCGGCCGACGTCCGGCACGTCTTCACCTCCGCCGGTGACCCGAAACTGTTCACCGACCGGCTGCACGACGCCGGGATGATCGTGGTGCACGTGGTGGGTTCGCTGGCCGGTGCCCGCAAGGCGGTCGACGCCGGGGTGGATGCCCTGGTTGTCGAGGGGGTGGAAGGCGGCGGGTTCAAATCCGCCCTCGCGGCGTCGACGATGGTCTTGCTTCCGCTGGTGGCCGAACACGTCGATCTGCCGCTCATCGCGGCCGGCGGGATCTGTGATGCCCGGTCCGCGGCGGCTGCCGTCGTGCTGGGTGCCGAGGGCGTCCAGATGGGCACCCGCATGCTGGCCAGCCGAGAATCCGCCGTGCACGCGAATTTCAAGGAGGCGATCGTGGCCGCCGATGACGCCGGCACGGTGCTGCTCGACATCCCGGGCAACCCGACCATGCGCGTGCTGCGGACCGGTCTGGCCCGCCGCGTCGCTGACCACGACGGTTCGCCCCTACTCGGCGCCATCACCGAGCTGTACTTCGGGGGTGACATGGACGCCAGCGTCGCCAACACCGGCCAGGTGTCCTCCCGCATCGAGGAGATCGCCCCGGTCGCCGACATCATCCGCAGCACCTGGGCCGATGCACAGAAGGAACTGGCCGCGGCCGCCGACCGACTGGCCTGACATCCCGTGGACACCATCTGGAAGTCGGTGACGTCGCGCGACGGCACGACCATCGGCTTCCGGCAAATGGGCTCGGGACCCGCCGTGTTGATCCTCCACGGCGGTGCCCTGGCCTCCCAGCACTACCGCACGCTGGGTGCGGCACTAGCTGACCGCTTCACGGTCTGTATCCCCGACCGGCGCGGCCGCGGGATGAGCGGACCCTACGGACCCGACTACTGCATCGAGCGGGAGGATGAGGACCTTGCCGCGATCGTGGCGGCCACCGGTGCCGAACGCGTCTTCGGCACTGCCGACGGCGGCCTGTTCGCCCTCCACGGCGCGGCCGCGCTCCCCCAGATCCGCAAAGTCGCCGTCTTCGAGCCGGTCCTGTTCGTCGGTCAGCCCGGATTGCCCGAGTTCAGGGCGACCATCGCCCGCGCCGAGTACCTGATCGCCAGTGGTGACCTTGCAACGGCCATGTCGAGCCTGGCCGCCGATGCCGCGAATGATCCTCGGACACAGACTGTTTCCGCTCCCTACCGGGCACTGGGCCGGGTTCTGACCACGCCGGCGGTATGCCGGGTGCTGCTGGCTCTGGATGCGCTGGCCGCGCGAGGCGACCGCGTAGCACTGCGCGATCTGGTGCCCGCGCTCATCCCGGAACTCAAGGTGGTCGCGGCCACCGAGGACACCATCGACTACTACAGCGGCGTGCTCGCCGAATGTCTGCTGATGTGCGGCACCGGCGCACCACCACTGTTCACCGCGACCCGCGATGCCCTGCTGGGAGTGCTCCCCCACGCCCGCGCTGTGGACGTGCCCGGGGCGAACCACGGTGCGGCGCAGGACCAGGGCGGAAGCCCGGCGGCGATCGCCGAACGACTGGGACAGTTCTTCGACTGATCCCAGGACGTCTGGCATCTTGATCACCGGGCCGTCCCGGGCCACGAAAGGATCCGACGTTGAGCACAGCGCAAGGCTTACAGGGCAAGGGCATTCTGGTCACCGGTGCGGCCTCCGGAATCGGGCTGGCCACCGTCGAGCGACTGCTGGCCGCGGGTGCGACCGTGGTGGGTATCGACCTCGCCGCGGACGCCCCGGCGGGGATCAGTGCCTACCGGCAGGCCGACGTGCTCGACGCTGAGGCCGTTGCCGCCGCTGTCGCCGATGTGGTGGCGGCCGCGGGACGTCTCGACGGCGTGGTGCACTCCGCGGGGGTGGCCGGCGGCGGTCCAGTGCACCTGGTCCCCGACGAGGAATGGGACCGGGTGCTGGGGATCAACCTGAAGGGCACCTTCGTGGTGAACCGGGCGGCGCTGACCCAGATGACCCAGCAGGACCGCGCCGAGGGCGAGCGCGGATCGATCGTGAACCTCGCCAGTATCGAGGGTCTGGAAGGTACCGCCGGCGGCAGTTCCTACAACGCCTCCAAGGGCGGTGTCGTCCTGCTGACCAAGAACATCGCGATCGACTACGGCCCCAGCGGAATTCGGGCCAACGCCATCTGCCCGGGATTCATCGAGACCCCTCTACTGGAATCGGTGATCGGCCTGCCCGGGCTGGAGCATTCCCGGGAGGGGCTGCGCCACGAGCACAAACTTCGCCGCTTCGGCAGGCCCGACGAGGTGGCGGCGGTCGCGGCGTTCCTGGTCTCGCCGGATGCCAGTTTCGTCAGCGGGCAGGCGATCGCCGTCGATGGCGGTTACACGGCAGGCCGTGATCACGGCGTCACCGAGATGATGGGCCTCGGCGAGCAGTAGCCGTCCTCCGATCGGGGGACGCGCAGGTCCACCTCAAGTCGGTCCGGCCGGGGGACGGTGTCGGGCGGTTGACCGCGCCATAGTGACGCAGGGCACGTTGAACAGGCAGCGGCCCCCCGCACGAAGGACTGCACCATGGCTCCACTCGTCAGCGTCGGCACCCCGGCGAACTCCCCCACCTACTTCGTGGCGTCCGGCCCGGACACCTTCCGCCCCACTCCGGTCGCCGCCGGGTACTGGGGGGACGGAGTGCTCAGTGGACCCGCGGTCGCCGGACTGGCCGCCTGGGCACTGGACGACAGGTTCGGTGCGACCGACCTGCTGCCGTCCCGGTTCACCATCGACCTGCTCCGGCCCGCGACCTCGGCACCGACCACCGTGCACACCCGTGTCCTTCGGGACGGCAGGCGGATGCGCAGCAGCGAATGCGATGTGGTGCAGGACGGCAGACTGGTCGCGCGAGCGACCATGCTGCAGTACCTGATCTCGGGCGCCCCGGGCGGTCTGGAGTGGACCACCGAGTCGTCCTTCGAGCCGCCCCGCGACGCATCCGGCGACGACGTGTACGTGGGCAGCGAGGAGGTGGGCTGGAGCCCGATGGGCGTGCATCATCAGAACGTCCAGCGCAAGCGGGCCTACTATCGCGGCTGCGATGTCGTGGCCGGCCGTCGCACCAGCCCGTTCGTTCGCTCAGTGATCGTCGCCGAGGCGGCGACCAACCTCGTCACCAACCTCGGCACCGAGGGTATCGGCTACATCAACGGCGACCTGACGGTGGCGCTGTCGCGGCTGCCGCGCAGCGAACACCTTGGTATTCAGGCTGATTCGCACTGGTCGGCCGACGGCATCTCGGTGGGCAACGCCACCTTGTTCGATGAGAGCGGCCCCTTCGGCACTGGACTGGTGACCGCGATCGCCAACCCGGCGGCCCGCATCGACTTCGGTGGGACCGCGCCGGTGTCCGCGCCCGGGGCCGAGCTGTTCACCAAGCGAAGCGCCTGACCGATGAGGGTCTGGTTCATCACCGGAACGTCGCGCGGGCTCGGCCGGGAGTTCACGCTGGCGGCCCTGCGGCGCGGTGATCGGGTGGCTGCTGCGGCCCGCAACACCGACGCCCTGGCCGATCTCGTCCGGGACTTCGGCGACGCCGTCCTGCCGATCCGCCTCGATGTACGCGACCGGGATGCCGCCTTTGCCGCCGTCAGCCGTGCCCACGACCACTTCGGGCAGCTCGACATCGTGGTCAACAACGCCGGCTACGGCCAGTACGGGTTCGTCGAAGAGCTCTCCGAATCCGAAGTCCGCGATCAGATGGACACCAACTTCCTGGGAGCGCTGTGGATCACCCAGGCGGCGCTGCCGTACCTGCGCGCCCAGGGCAGCGGACACCTGATCCAGGTGTCCTCGATCGGCGGGGTCACCGCGTTCCCCCATCTCGGGATCTACCACGCTTCGAAATGGGCGCTGGAGGGCTTTTCGCAGTCGCTGGCCCAGGAGGTGGAACCGTTCGGCATCCGCGTGACCCTCGTCGAGCCGGGCGGCTTCGACACCGCGTGGGTGGGATCGGCACAGCAGTCCGTCCGGCTGCCCGCCTACGCCGCAGAGCACCGCAGATTCGAACGGGACCGCACCGAGCGGATGTCGGCGATGGGTCAACCCCAGGCTGCCGGGACCGCGCTGCTCGATATCGTCGACTGCCCCGATCCGCCGCTGCGGGCGTTCTTCGGTGCCGGCCCGCTGGCACTGGCCCGGGCGGAATACGCCAGCCGGCTGGACACCTGGGAACAGTGGCAACCTCTTGCCCTCTCAGCACAGGGCTGACGACACCCGGCGCGGCGAAACTACAGTGCAGCAATGAGCCTCGTCACCTACGACGTGCACGACCACGTCGCCACCATCACGATGAACCGGCCCGAGGCCCGCAATGCGATCAATGGAGCAATGCGGACCGACCTCAACGCCGCCTGGGAGCGCTTCCGCGGTGACGAGGACGCCTGGGTGGCGATCCTGACCGCCAGCGGTGACGTGTTCTGCGCCGGCGGTGATCTCAAGGACGGCGAGGGCTCGGTCGGTACCTTCGCAGGCACCTTCTGGGAGAAGCCGACGATCAACTCGTTCGAATCCGGTATGGAGCTCTACAAGCCCACGATCGCCGCGGTGCACGGGCCGTGTGTCGGCTACGGGTTGACCGGAGTGTTGTTCTGCGACTTCGTGATTGCCTCCACCGAGGCGACGTTCAGTTATCCGGAGGTGCGGCTTGGCGTGCCGACCATCGTCGGTGCGATCCGGCTCCCGGGCCGGGTGGGCTGGGCCAACGCCATGGAACTGTTGCTCACCGGACGCCCGATCGACGCCGAGCGGGCCAAGGAGATCGGACTGGTGTGGCGATTGGTGGACGCCGCCGATCTGCTCGCAGAAGCTCAGGCGTGGGCGCGGGTCCTCACCGAGGCCGCGCCCCTGGCGCAGCGGGCCACCAAAGAGGTGGCGTGGCGCACCGCCGACATGGGCTGGATCGAATCGGTGCGCTTCGGTGAGGTGATGCGCAAGGTCGCCGGCGCCACCGAGGATGTCGCCGAGGGCCTTTCAGCGTGGCGGGACAAGCGCCCGCCCCAGTGGAAGGCTCGTTGACGCCGCGCCGCTATCCGAGGCTGCCGAGATAGCGGGTCCGTCCCCGCTCGCCCAGCCGGCACAACACGGCGTTCGAGCGGCGCAACACCGCGGGGACGGTCGCGGCCAGCCTCACCAGCCACCCGTCGGATGCCGGAACCAGCACCTCCAGCTTGGGCCGGTCGATCTGCCCGACCACCGCTTTCGCCACGGCCGCCGGCTTCATCGGCGGAGTCAGGAAGTTCAGCGCCGAGCCACCCGAGCGGGCTTCGTGCTGCAGCATGGGGGTATCGACCGCGCCGGGGTGCACCATGCTGATCCGCACTCCGGTGGTGTTCTCCGAGAGGGCGAGTGAGGACATGAACGCCCGCAACCCGGCTTTGGAGGCGCAGTAGCCGGGACTTTCGGCCAGCGGCAGCATCGATGCCAGCGACACGACGGAAACAATCTGTCCCCCAGCCGCTTTCAGCGCCGGCATCAGAGCCAGCGACAGCAGGATCGGGGCCTGCAGATTGATGGCCTGCTCACGGAGGACCTGCTCGGGACGAAGCTGGTCCACCGGCGTGGTGTTGACGATCCCGGCGTTGTTCACCAGGACGTCGCAGCGCCCCCCGAGGCGTTCGACGGCTTCGCGGACAGCGGAAGTGAAGTCGGGATCGGTGAGATCGGCGACCACCGGGCTGACATCGTCGGGCAGGCGCGCCAACCCGTCGGCATCGACGTCGACCGCCACCACCCGAAAGCCGCGGCCGATCAGCAACGAACACACCGCAGAACCGATGGCGCCCGCGGCACCGGTGACGACGGCGGTCCTCATACCGATGCTCCGATCGTCGCCGTGGTGCGCAACGCATCGAACATGCCCGGGGTCAGGCCGGCCCATCCCATGCGTTTACCCAGCGTGCGCAAGTAGTTCCGGTACGTCCGCGAGTCGACGTAGTTGCCGTGCCGGGGTGAGTCGACGAAGGCAATGCCGCCGGTCAGGTCGGGCTGGTCGGTGGCAATCAGCCGGTCAAACCTCGCCGCGCGCTGCGGGTCGTGCACCTGGTCGTGCAGATAGTTCGCGACCACATTGCTGATGTGGTCGAACAATGTGTAGGCACTGGAATTGGTCTCCAGATATCCCAGGCCGATCAGGTTGCGGTGCCCGCGGTTGAATGCGGTCAGATACAGGTCGGGACGGCCGTGCCGCCACGTGAAGTAACTGTCGTCGATGTAGGGCAGCGACCAGTCGTAGCCGGTGGCGTAGAGGATCAGGTCGATGTCCTCGCTGCTGCCGTCGGCGAAGACCACCCGCCCGCCGTCGAGATGGTCGATATCGGGCCGGATCTGGGCGTCGCCGTGCTGAAGGTGGTGCAGCAGTTGACTGTTCATTAGCGGATGGGTTTCAAACAACTTGTGGTCCGGCTTCGGCATGCCGTAGCGGGTCAGGTCGCCCTGCAGTAGTCGCAGCAGGGCACTGAGCACCGGCCGCTCCAGCCGCAGCGGTAACTGTGGTCCGCGCGCGGTGAGCTCGTCGGACGGCAGCCCGAACAGGTGCTTGGGGATGATGTGGTAGCCGCGGCGGATGCTGACGAACGTCGCCTCGGCATTGGTGGCGGCGTCGCAGGCGATGTCCGCCCCGGAGTTCCCCAACCCGACGATCAAGACTCGCTTGCCGCGGAACTCAGCCGGGCTGCGGTAGGTCACGGCGTGACGCCGTTCGCCCGCGAACGTACCCGGGTGCTCGGGCATCCGCGGCGACCAGGTGACCCCGGTAGCATAAATCACCGCGCGGTAGCGCGAGGTGGTGCCGTCGGCACGGGCGACCTCCCAGCCCTCGGTAGTCCCCCGGACGTCACTGACCGCGGTGTCGAAGCGAATGTTGTCGTACAGGCCGTAGGACTGCGCGAAACTCTTGGTGTACGAGAGGATCTGGCGATTCGCCGGGTAATCCGGAAACGTCTTGGGCATCGGGAAATCGAAAAAGCCGGACACGTCGCGCGAGGAAATGAAGTGTGCGGACTCGTACATCGGCGTACCCGGGTTGTCGAGGTCCCAGATTCCGCCGACGTCACTGTGGCGCTCGAACTGGTCATAGTCGATACCGAGGCGCCGAAGCGCTCGGGCCGCAGACAGCCCGGCCGGTCCGGCGCCGATGATGCACACCCGCTGTTCGGTGGGCACTGTCATGGTCAGGTCCTCCTCTTTGTCGGTGGTGGTCCTAC
The DNA here is from genome assembly GCF_001494595.1 of Mycobacterium sp. M26. Classification (GTDB taxonomy): domain Bacteria; phylum Actinomycetota; class Actinomycetes; order Mycobacteriales; family Mycobacteriaceae; genus Mycobacterium. The sequence goes on along the minus strand of NZ_LN929908.1, from coordinate 2,294,890 downwards.
CCAATCGCGGATCGAGGCTGCGGCGTGAGGGCAGCAGCGGTCACAATGGGGGGCAAAGCGGACAGGATGGAGGGGCCGGCATGGATCGGCTGGCGGCGGCGGTCATCCCGCCATCGGTGCTCGCCGGCGTCATCGCTGTGGGCCAGAACGACAGCCGCGAGGTGTCTCGCTGGTTCTCGGGCACCGGACTCACGCCGGCACAGATTCTGGCGGCCGACGCCCCGCTGGTGTCGTTCCGGCAGGCCAGCACCGTGCTACGCCGAGCGGTACGGGACTACCCGGACCGACCGCTGGGACTGCAGACCGGGGCGCGTGACGTGTTGTCCACCTTCGGCATGCTGGGGGTGGCCATCCAATCCTGCTCGACCATCACCGAGGCGTTGACGGTCGGCGTGGAGCTTCACCAGGCCGCAGGCAGCCTCGTCGACACCGAGGTCGAGTACTTTCCGGCCGAGTTCGCGCTGCGTCTGCACGAGCGCTCGCCCGAGCCCGAACTCGTGGCCTTCCTCTGCGAGGAGGCGTTATGCAGCACCCTGGCGCTGATCCGGTCGCTGCTCGGCGCCGACCGCGACCCGTCCTATCTCGAGTTGAGCTATCCGCAACCGGTGTATGCCCGCGAGTACCAGCGCTACTTCCGGTGCCCGATCCGCTACGGCGGGGACGCGAACCGGATGCTGTTCCCGCTCAAGGTGCTCGAGCGGGAGATGCCCACGCCCGACCGGTTCATGCACGCGGCCGCCGTCGATGCCTGCCGGCGACTGCTGAATCCCGGCCAGACCAAACCCGACGTCGTCGCCGTCGTCGAAACCGTGATCAACGCCAATCTGCGCCGGCCGCCGAGTATCGGTGACGTGGCAGCGCAACTCCACATCAGCGACCGCACCCTGCGCCGTCAACTCGAGGCAGCCGGCGACAGTTTCGCGGCGATTCGTGACCGGATGCGCGAGCGGCGGGCCACCTTCCTGCTGACGGATTCGCCGCTGCCGATCACCGCCATCGCCGCCGAGGTCGGCTTCTCCGACGGCCGCGAGTTCCGGCGCGCCTATCGACGGTGGACGGGCCAGGTACCCAGTGCCGCCCGGGCCGCTCAGTTACAGGGCGCGTCGCCCGGCGTGTAGTACGGCACCCCTTCGGGCGTGTAGCAGGGCGGCTGACCGGCGGCCGCCTGCGCGGCGGCGTCGTCGGCCGTAGCGGCCCCGGCGATTGCGGCGCCGGTGGCGACATCGCCTGCGACATCGGTACATCCGCCGACCGACACATGCCGGCCGCCGACATCACCACACACGTCAGCGCTCGCAGATGGCGCGATCGCGACCGGTGCCACACCCAGCGCCATGGCGGCCAGTACTGCAGCAGAAAGCTTCTTCATCTCCCTGTCCTTCTCATCCCCGGGGGTCCTCCCGACCCGGTTTGATTATCGTCGCTTGCCGTTGGCTGCGGAGCCATTCGCACGGCTACCGGGCGCACGTCGGCTGCAGACTGTTGATCAGGGCGTACACTTCGTCCTTCTTCTGGTCTGCATAGTCGATGACAGTCCACGTCGCGGGTTGCGGAAAGGCCAGCGTGTACGTCGACCCGAAGTCGAGGTCGTAACCGCCGCCCCAGGTGACCTGGAACAGCGCCTCCACCGCATCGCTCATATCCGACGTTGCGCGGTCCAGGTTCTCCAGCAGCGGCGCCAGACCTGGTACGACGCCGGCGCGGTTGGTGTCCTCCATGACGTGCACGCCGTGGCTGACCAGGACCAGGTTGGCCTCCGCATCACGCTTCTGTGCCACGCCGCTGACGTAGGGGGAGGTGATGACGGTCCGCACCCCGGCGATCCCGGCCGAAACGCCGGTGTCGAGGCTGTCGCGCAGTTGGTCGAGCACCCCGCAGGGCACGCTTTCGGTGGTGGCGCCCGCCATCGGGACCGCCGTGACGGTCCAGACGGCGACCAACGCCGTCACTGCTGCATACGCTGGCTTCATCGCCGACTCCCATTCGCCCGGGTCACGCCGCTTACCCGCCCTATCGACACCGTTCCGTGACGCGTTACCGACGACGTTCGCTGCACAGCGTGCGCGCAAACCCCCTAGGGTCTGCGGTGCGATGCGAATTCGACGGTGGGTGGCGGCCCTGACTGCCGCGGTGGTCGCGACCGCCGGTGTGACGGTTGCGCCCGGAACGGCCGGCGCGCAGTCCGGTTCCCGGGTCGCGGTGTCCGCGGGCGCCTTCACCCTCGACGGCCAGCCGTGGTGGCCGGTCGGGTTCGATGCCTACGAACTCGGCACCAACTGGGCGGTGAATTCCGGTTGTGGCGCGCAGGTGGACCTGGACCGCTATTTCGGGTCGCTGCCGCCGAATTCGCTGACCCGGTTCAACGCCTATGCGCCCCTGGCCCGCAATCGGCGTACCGGGGCGGCGGATTTCAGCGCATTGGATGCGGTCTTCGCCGCGGCGCAACGGCACCAGCAGTTGCTGGTCGTCACGCTGGCCTCTGGTGAGGGAGCCTGCGACGACGGGAACTTCAAGGACACCGCCTGGTATGGGGGTGGCTGGACGTCGTCACCGTATGCCGACTGGCTCGACACGGCGGTCGCCCGTTGGGGACAGTCCCGCGCCCTGGCCGGCTGGGAGCTCGTCGGCGAACCCGAGCCCAGCGTGTGCGGTGACCAGCAGTGCCGATGGCAGCAGCGGTCCTGCCCACCCGATGCGGCGGCAGCGCTGCGCGGGTTTTTCGACAGCGCCGGGGCCAGGCTGCGCTCGCTGGACGCCGACACCCCGATCTGGGCCGGCCTGGCCGGGGGCGGTCAGTGCGGCTCGGCAGGCGACGACTACCTCACGATGGCCCAATCCCCCGGCGTCGACGTCCTCGACCTTCACGACTACGGCCCGCCCGGTGTGCCCCTGCCGGGCAGCACGGCAGACGGCGTGCAACGACGGTTACAGCAGGCTGCCACTGCCCGAAAGCCGTTGGTGGTGGCCGAGATGGGCCAGCCGGCCGGGTCGTGCCGGCCGCTGTCGGCTCGCGCTGACGACCTGGCCCGCAAGGCCGACGCCCAGCGTCGGGCCGGATCGGCGGGCGTGCTCTTCTGGGCCTTCGTCCCCGACCCCCGGCTCGACGAGTGCACGCTGGACATCGGGCCGGACGATCCGCTCTTTGCCGTCGTCAAAGGTCTTGCCGGATAACGGTTATCGACCGCGCAGCTGCAGGGCGTGCGAGCGGCAGAACCCGCCTTGGACGGTGGGTAGCCAGCCGAAGTCGACCAGCAGCTCGTTGAGGGTGTGCTTGGCGATCGCCGGATTCGGGCGACACACCAGAACCGACACGTCGATAGCCGCGCTGCATCGGTCACATTCGACGTGGAAGTCCCAGATCGGCTCTCCGGCAACAACCTCCATCATGGTGCGCCGACGCTAGCAGCGCCGAACGGCTGCCGCATGTCATGAGGCAAGCCTGTCCTACGGCGCGCTCAGCGCGCCGCGAAGTGGCCGTCGAGATACGCGGTGCGGCAGGACCGGCGGGCCAGCTTGCCGCTCGTGGTGCGCGGGATCGTGCCGGCGGGAACCAGGACAATCTGCGCGTCGGCGATACCGTACTGCTCCGACACTGCCGCACCGACCGCCGCGATCGCGGCCTGCGGATCGGACCGGCTGGTTCCCGCTGCCCGTTCGGCTACCACCACCAGCTGGTCACCGTCCCTGCCGGAGAACGAGAATGCGCTGACGTAACCGCGGCGCACCATCGGCGACGCGTCCGCCACCGTCGCCTCGATGTCCTGCGGGTAGAAGGTATGCCCGTCGACGGTGACCAGATCGACCAGTCGGCCCGTGACATAGAGCTCGCCGTCGAGGTAGAAGCCGAGATCACCGGTTCGCAACCAGCCCGCCCCCGCAGGCGCTCCGTCGGCGTGGCTGCCCTCGCCCAGCCGCGACGCCAGCGGCACGCCGAAGGCCTCGCGGGTTTCTTCCGGCCGGCCCCAGTACCCGCGGCCGATATTGTCGCCGTGCAACCAGATCTCGCCGACCTGACCGTCGGCCAGCTCCCGGCCCGTCTCGGGATCCACCATCACCGCCCACAGACTGCGAGCCACCTGACCGCACGAAACATGTTGGACTGCAGCGGGATTGTCGGCCGACACCGGGACGACACGGCCCGCTGCCAGTTGCCGGCGATCCAGGTGCACCGCGGTCGGGGTTGCCGTGGGGGCGATCGTCGCCACGAACAGTGTGGCCTCGGCGATGCCGTAGGACGGTTTGAACGCCGTCGGCACCAACCCGAACGGGGCGAACGCCGTGGTGAAAGCGTCGATGGCATCGGCGCTGACGGGTTCGGAGCCGATGATCATCGCCACATTCGACAGGTCGATGGCCGCGCCGGGATCGGGCCTGCCGCGCTGGGCGGTCCACTCGTAGGCGAAATTCGGTGCGGCGGTGACCACATGGCCTACCGACGAGCCGTCCGACAGGGCCTGGATCCAGCGCTGCGGTCGGCGGACGAACGCGGTCGGCGACAGCAGGGTCGAATGCCCGCCGTAGACGGTCGGAAAGCCGATCATCGACAGACCCATATCGTGGTAGAGCGGTAACCAGCTGACGCCGTGGGTGTTTCGGTCGAGCAGGTCGATCGACAGGATCATCTGGATCAGGTTGGTCCCGACCGCGCGGTGGGTGATCTCGACGCCGACGGGTGGCCGGGTTGATCCCGAGGTGTACTGCAGATGGGAGATGTCGTCGACGTCGATCTCGGTGGGAATGAAGGCCTCACCCGCCGAATCCGCGATGGTGTCGAGTTCCAGCACTCTCGGGCGTCGCGCCGGGGGCAGCTGATCGAGGAAGCCCTGCACCGCCGCACGGGCCGCCGACGTGGTCAGCACAGTGGTGGGGCCGGAGTCGGCCAAGGCGGTATGCAGTCGCTCGGCGTGGCCGGGTAGTTCGGGGGCGAACAGCGGCACCGCGATGGTGCCCGCCTTGATCGCGGCGAAGAACCCTGCGACGTAGTCCAACCCCTGCGGGGCCAGGATCGCCACCCGGTCACCCCGATCCGCACTCGACTGCACCTGCGCGGCGATCGCCCGCAACCGGGTGCCCAACTGCGTCCAGGTCAGCTCGGTGGCGTGGCCGTCGGCGTCGTGACCGTAGTCGATGTACCGATAGGCAACGGCGTCAGCGACATTCGCGATGTTGCGCTCGATCAGGGAGATCAGGGTGACACCCGGTGGCAGCACCACGCCGCCCCGTCCGTCCATGCAGTCCTCGATGCGCAGCAGGCCGTCCGGCACCGCGCTGTGCCCCCGATCCATGACCGAAGTCTATGCAGCGCAAGCCCCAGGTCCGGGGATCCTGAGGCGATCGTCGCACGCTATCGTGGGTGCGATTTTTGTCACTGCGGCCTCAGGGGAAGCATGCCGAGTTGGATTGCCGAGTTGGTCCGGCTCGAAGGAAGTGGCACCACCTTCAGCACCTCGGCGGCGTTCGGGGCAGGTCCGCGACTCTACGGCGGGCTGATCGCGGCGCAGGCCCTGGCGGCCGCGGCGGCGACCGTCGACCCCGGCCGGCTGCCCCAATCGCTGCACGCCTACTTCATCAAGGGCGGCAAGGTCGGTGTCGACGTCGAGTTCACCGTCGAATGCACCCGCGACGGGCGCTCCTTCAACACCCGCCGGATCACCGCCGCCCAGAACGGGGTACCGATCTTCGAGATGCTCGCCTCCTTCCACCAGCCGGAAACCACGACCGACTGGCAGCGTCCGGAGACCCGCAGGCTCGCACTGGACGACGCGACAGTGGTGACGGCCCTTCCCGAGAAATGGGCCGACCATTTCGAGGTACGGGTCGCCCCCGACACCTCGCCGGACTGGCCGGAACAGCCGTTCTGGTTCCGGACCCGCGAGCCGGTGGAGGACGACGCAGTGATCCGGGCCTGTGCGATGACCTTCATCTCGGATCTGGGCCTGGTGTCCTCGGCCCGTCCACCCGGGCAGGTGATGCCGGGTCGGGGCGGCGCCGCAAGCCTTGACCACGCACTGTGGTTGCACCGCCGCAGCGATCCGCATCAGTGGCACCTCTACGACTCGGTCGCACTGAGCCACAGCGATGCCCGTGGCCTGGCCCGTGGGTCGATCCACGCCGAAGACGGCACGCTGGTCGCCAGTGTGGCCCAGGAGTCGCTCTGGCGCATCTGAGCATGGCGATCTGCCGGGTGCGCTAGGTTTGCGCCCCGTGGAGACATTCGAGGGCCGTCGAGCGGTCATCACCGGAGGCGCCAGTGGGATCGGCCTGGCCACCGCCCGGGAATTCGCCCGCCGCGGTGCGCACCTCGTCCTGGCCGACGTCGCACAGCCCGCCCTCGACAACGCCGTCGCCGCCCTGCGGGCCGACGGCCACGTCGCCCATGGCGTGATCTGCGATGTGACCCGGCTCGAGGACGTCGAAAACCTGGCCGACGAGGCCGAGCGTCTCCTGGGCCCGGCGGACATCGTCTTCAACAACGCCGGTGTGGCGCTGGCCGGCCCGATCGCCGAGATGTCCCACGAGGATTGGCGCTGGCTGATCGACATCGACCTGTGGGGTCCGATCCACGGCGTGGAAGTGTTCGTCCCGCGGCTGCAGCGCGCCGGCGGCGGCCACCTGCTGTTCACCGCCTCGTTCGCCGGACTGGTGGCCAACGTCGGCCTGGGCCCGTACTGCGTGGCCAAGTACGGCGTCGTCGCGCTGGCCGAAGTGCTGTCGCGCGAACTGCGCACCGACGGCATCGGCGTCTCAGTCCTGTGCCCGATGCTGGTGGGCACCAACTTGGAGACGAACTCACAGCGCAGCCGGGCCGGCCTGCTCGCCGAGCCCGCCGCCGACGACGCTGACCCGCCGTTCGCCGAGCACGTCACTGACGACGTGGTGCTCGACGTCGACGAGGTGGCGCGGCTCACGGTTGATGCCGTGGCGGCCAACAGGCTGTATGTTGTGCCGCACAGCAATGCACGTGGCTCCATCCGGCGCCGGTTCGAACGCATCGATCGCACCTTCGATGAGCAGGCCGCCGAGGGCTGGGCGCATTGACCGGAAGTCCGGTGTTTAGCCGGCGGCCGGTTCGGGAACAAACCCGCATTCAGCCACGTTGTCGCGTCGGTTGACTAAAGATCTTTACGGGAAGGCACGGATATGACGGTTGACTACGACGCCCCCCGTCGCACGCAGGCTGAGCCTGAGGACGAATCGCTGGAAGATCTCGCGGGTCGGCGCAATGACGCCGCGACGGCGGTCATCGATGTGGATGAAGCCGATGCCGTTGACTCGTTCGAGCTGCCCGGTGCTGACCTGTCCGATGAGGAACTCACCGTCCGGGTCATCCCCAAGCAGGCCGACGAGTTCACCTGCACCAGCTGCTTTCTGGTGCACCATCGCAGCCGGTTGGCCGACGCCGCCGCGCTGATCTGCACCGACTGCGCCTAAACCGGCGGTCCGCTCGGCGACAATGAGCGGGTGCCCAGCCTCCCAAGCCGGCTCGTCGTCGCCGCCATCCGGATCACCGGCCGTGGTGACGAGCTGTCCAGCGCCACCGCAGCCCATCGGTGGATCGCCGAACGGCGGCTGCGCCCAGCGCCATTCGGTCCCCCGCGCCGGCTCGGTACTGACGTCGACGTCAGCGTCGGTCACGAGGCCGGGTGGCCGGTCTATACCGTCAGCCCGAAGGGTCGCACTGGCCGGCGCCGCGCGGTCTATGTCCATGGCGGCGGTTGGGTCAACGAGATCGACCCCGCCCACTGGAGGTTCATCGCCCACCTGGCCACCGCGTCCGACACGACGGTGCGGGTGCCGATCTATCCCCTGATTCCGTGGGGAACCGCTAGTGAGGTGGTACCCAAGGTGGCCGATCTGGTGAGCGCCGAGATAACCGAAGCCGGAGCGGCCAACGTCTTCCTGCTGGGCGATTCCGCAGGTGGCCAGATCGCCTTATCGGCGTCGATCTGGCTGCGCGACAACCATTCTCAACAGCCCGGCCGGGTGTTTCTGATTTCCCCGGTTGTCGACGCCACCTTGAACAACCCCGAGATCGGCAGAGTCCAGCCGCACGATCCGTGGCTGGCACGTCCCGGTGTCGTGGTGTACGCCGAGCAGTGGCGCGGTGAGCTCCCGATCGAGGACCCGCGGGTGAGCCCGTTGTTCGCACCTCTGGCCGGGCTGACCGCCACCACGCTGTTCTCCGGCACCCGCGACATCCTCAACCCCGACGCCCGCGTGCTGGCCCGGAAGGCGCGCGAGGCGGGTGTGGACATCGACTACGTCGAGGGCGACGGCATGGTCCACGTCTATCCCCTGCTGCCGATACCCGAAGGGCGCGCCGCCCGCCGACGAATCGTCGACGAGATCAGCGCGCCCCGTGGGGAAGCCGGTCAGCCGGGTTAGGCGATGACGCGAACCAGATAGGGAGCCATGTCCTTGGTACGGACCGGCGAGACGGCCACGGCGGTGTCGGTGACTTCCAGCATCTGACCATTACCCAGGAACATCGACACACTCTGCGTGCCGTCCGGTCCGTAGAAGATCAGATCGCCCGGCAGGGCCTGATCGGCGGTCACGTGCTGGCCGACCTTGTACATATCGCCGGAGGACCGGGGCAGCTTGGCTCCGACGCCGGCGTAGACGTACTGGATCAGGCCCGAGGAATCGAAACCGACAGTGGTGGCGCCGGTCCCCTTACCGAGGGTGGGCCCGGTGATGTCGCCACCGGCCCACGAGTACGGCACACCGCGCTGGGCGAGCCCGCGGTCGATGACGATCTTGACGTACTGGTCGCGGGTCACCGGGGCGGCACTGGCGCTCGCCGACACCAGACCCGGGATCGCCAGCAGCACGGCCAGGCTGATCGCAATGGCATAGAGGCGCTTCATCGTGTTCTCCATCTCCTCCGGGCCCGGTGGTGATCGTGTGATCCGGCCCCGCGCCCACTTCGTGTCCCCCGTGACGGGAACGCCCCGGGAGCAAAACCCGCGATGTTCACAAAAGTCACTTCAGTAACTTCTACAGCAAACCCGCAGCGCCCGGCCACCCGGATTTTTCGCTGACCAGGCAGTTTGTCCGAACCGTGATGAAACGGTGTCCGTAGCGCGCCCCAAAGTTGGCCGAACAGTTGCGGTTTCATCCGGCGCGCCCGCTGTGCGGTTGGCGCTCAGCGTGTTTGGCAGGACCGCCTTCGGCGCCGCGCCGCTCCCCTAGGCTCAGGGCCATGGTGGGCCGCGAGGTGGAGGTGTTCGTCGCTATCGACGCACCCGTCGAAAGGGTCTGGGACCTGGTCAGCGACATCACTCTGATGCCCGACCTGAGTACGGAGTTGCAGCGGGTCGAGTGGGCCGACGGATTCGACCGACCGTGCCTCGGGGCCCAGTTCCTGGGCACCAACTGCCACGACGCGATCGGCACCTGGACCACTCGCTCGCAGATCACCGCCTGCGAGCCGCACCGAGTCTTCGAATGGGCCGTCGGCGACGTCACCGCACCGGCGGCTGTGTGGCGATTCGACCTCTCCCCAGCAACGGACGGGACGCAGCTGCGCTACTCGGCTCGGCTGGGCCCCGGAAAGTCCGGTGTCACCATGCTGATCGACCGTGACCCCGATCGTGCGGAGGAGATCGTGGCCCGCCGCATGGGTCAGTTCAGCACCGCGATGCAGACCGTGGTGGCCGGCATCAAACGGATCGCCGAGACGGGCGCCTAGCGCGTGGCGTCGCGCACCCGATACGTCGACGGCCACGACTTGCGGGACTCATCCCCGGTCAACGCCATCCCCATCCCACCGACCTTGACGTCGTAGGCCTCCCTGCCCGCACCGACTTCGCGGTTGGCGTGCTGCTGGGCCAGGTAGTACAGCTCGTCGATGGAGGCCTCGCTGTAGGCCACGAACGATGTCTCCCGAACGACGTTGTCGGGCACGGTCATCCGGTCAGGCAGAATCCGGGAAGCCAGCGCCGCTGACGCCATGAAAACGAACGGGATCACCCAATAGCAGACGAACGACAGCGGGGTCTTGGTGTCCAGGATCGTCGCATCGCCCTGGACGATCGGCGGGATCGCCGAAGACACCGTCATCCCGGCGAACGCCGCCACCCAGATCCATGTCAGCAGAGTGGTGATCCGCCCGAACAGCTCGCTGTTGACCACGTCGTCCGGTCGCCCCGCGGCGGCGAATTCGCGGACGAACGGCTTGCCGATCAGCGCACCGCCGAGTGTCACCAGGAAGATCCCCAGGTTGCTCAGCGGCTGCATCCAGCGCTCCATGAAGGCCTGGCTGACCGTAAACGTCAGCAGCGTCAGCACCGCGAAGGTGCCCACCGCCCCGATCTCGAACGTGAAGCCGGGAGCCTTCTTGGCCCGCCCGAACACCAGGCCGGCGACCGCCACCGCCAGCGCAACCAGGACGGCCGTCTCGAACGGGACGTTGCCGACCAGCACCCAGTACACGATCCACGGTGCGAAACCGATGAGAATACCCACGGCTGTCGAGTGTATGGCGGTACCTCGGGTGGGTATGTGCAGGTCGTGACCGAAACCAGTCAGCGTGAGCTCGGCGACTCCGACAGCCCGATCGAAGACGAGCTCGAAGAGGCGTTCACCCGCATGGTCGACGAGGGCAGCCAGCGCCTGCACCGCAGCTGGCGGGAAGTTCTGGTGACCGGGTTCTTCGGTGGCACCGAGGTGGCCATGGGCGTGCTGGCTTATCTGGCGGTGCTGGCTCAGACCCACAACCAGCTACTGGCGGGTCTGGCCTTCTCGATCGGCTTCCTGGCGCTGCTGCTCGGCCGCAGCGAGTTGTTCACCGAAGGGTTCCTGGTCCCGGTGACCACGGTGGTAGCCAAGCGTGCCGCCTTCGGTCAACTGGTCAAGCTGTGGAGCGGGACGCTGGTGGCCAACCTGGTCGGCGGCTGGGTGATCATGGCGCTGATCATCACGGCGTTGCCGAAGCTGGCCGATCAGACGATCGAATCGGCCGGCCACTTCGCGACGGCGCCGCTGTCGATGGAGACCGCCGCGCTGGCCGTTCTCGGTGGCATGGTCATCACCTTGATGACGCGGATGCAGCACGGCACCGACTCGGTGCCCGGCAAGATCGCCGCAGCGGTGGCCGGGGCGTTCCTGCTGGCCGGACTTCAGCTGTTCCACTCGATCCTGGACTCGCTGCTCATCTTCGGCGCGCTGATCACCGGCGACGCCCCATTCGGCTATCTCGACTGGCTGGGCTGGTTCGGCTACACGGTGATCGGCAATATGGTGGGCGGCCTGGTGCTGGTGACCCTGCTGCGGCTGCTGCGCAGCAAGGAGCGGCTCAAGGACGAGCGCCGCGAGATGGAACGGTCTACTCCCCGGCCAGGCTGAGGATCAACATCGCCACATGCAGCGAGGTCCGCGACTCGGCGTCGTCGAGATCCAGGCCCACGATCCGTTCCAGGGCATCGAGCCGCGAATAGAGCGTCGGGCGCGACATGTGCAGCGTGCGGGCGAGTTCGGCCTTGTTGCCGCCGGCCTCAAGAAAGCTGCGCAACAGGTCGAACGCCTCATCGCCGTGCACGGCCCGGTGCGCCAGCAGGCCGGCCAGTTCGGTCTCGGCGAACGCCTGCACCCGCGGGTCGGACCGGATCAGCGAGATCAGCCCGCGCAGCCGGACATCGGCCGATCGGTGAAACGGCTTGTCGTGCAACGGCATTGACATCGCGACCTCGGCGACGTGACCGGCTTCCCGCAACCCGCCGACAGCATCGATGAGGCGGCTGGACTCCGGCCCGACCCCGATCACACAGTCACTGACTCCGTCGAGCCGCACCACCGCGCGCCGGATCTCCGAGCACACCGCGCTCAACGCGGCATCCCGTGAGCCGGCCTGACCGCCGACCCGCTGCGGTGCGAGCACCAGGTCGATCTGGCCGTCATCGCGGGTGGCGGCCAGTCCGGTGTGCCCGGCCGCGCGGACCGCGTGCATGATCGCGTCCAGCGTGCGCACCCGGCGCTGTTGCACCACCACCTGATCGGCGGCCGCACTCTCCTGCAGCCGGGCGGCCATCGGAACGTAGGTCAGCGCCGGACGCAAGCCCAGTGCGTGCGCCCGCGCAGTGGCCTCGGCCTCGTCGACGATGCGCCCGCGGCGAAGGTCGTCCACCAGCCCGCTCTGGGCTCGCAGTTCCAGCGAGCTCCGGTTCTGCTCGACCATCCGGTGCAGGGCCAGCGCCTGGGCCGCCCGCTCCAGCGTGGTCACGGTGCGGGGGTCGGCGTCGGCAACCTCGGGGTCGATCAGCCGTCCCCACACCTCCCGATAGGGGCCGACCGGTCGCGCGGTCCAGGAGTCGTCGGCCGCCAGCCGGGAGCGCCGCTCCCAGTCGGCGAGCAGCCGCGAGGTTGGCACGTCGCGGGCGGCGAAGGCCAGCACCTGACGGTTCAGGTCCTCGAGAACCACCGGGGTCTCCAGCATGTCCGCGGTCGCCGCGACGATCTGGTCGATCGAGGCGCGCCGCATGCTCAGCGCGGTGAAGGCCTCGTGGACGCGCTGAGCGTAGGCCACCTCGGCGTACTGGTCGGCGACGATGCGCCGGTGCACCTCCTCGGTGACGTCGATGAACCGCACGGGCCGGTGCAGGACGGCCACCGGTAAGCCGGCGGCCGCACCCGCCTGCAGTACCGAGGCGGGCAGTTCATCGACGTGCAGCCCGAGTTCGACCACTACGCCCACCGCGCCGGCGTCGGCCAGGCCGGGCAGGTAGTCATCGGCGACACGAGGGTCGGCCAGCGCCTGACCGGTGGTGAGCACCAGCTCGCCACCGGTCAGCAGCCCGGATAGATCGGCCAGGTCGCTGACGTGCACCCAGCGCACCGGCCGGTCCAGGTCGCCCACGCACACCAGCTCCGGATCACCGGCGCGCAGCGCCGGGAGATCCAGAACCTCGCGGACCGTGGGTTGCATTGACACAGTGTAAAAGATTGAGTGCAGAACATGACAGATCGTCGGACGCATTGGACCTCCGTAGGGCCCAGAATCGAGGACAGACATCGACAACGAACAGGACTCCCGTGACTCTCACCGCGCCCAATACCCGCGTCCGCACCATCGCCCACTGGTCCGACGGCAAGCTCTTCGCTGGCAACAGTGACCGCACCGCCCCCGTCACGAACCCCGCCACCGGCCAGGTGACCGGTCAGGTCGCCCTGGCCGACGTCGCCGATGCCAAGGCGGTCATCGAGGCCGCCCGCGCCGCCTTCCCGGCCTGGCGCGACACCTCGATCGCCAAGCGCACCTCGGTGCTGTTCGCGTTCCGGGAGCTGCTCAACGCCCGCAAGCAGGAACTGGCCGCGCTCATCACCGCCGAGCACGGCAAGGTGCTCTCCGACGCCCTCGGTGAAGTCAGCCGCGGTCAGGAAGTCGTCGAATTCGCTTGCGGTATCGCCCATCTGCTCAAGGGCGGCATGACCGAGAACGCCTCAACCAACGTCGACGTCGCCTCGATCCGCCAGCCGCTGGGCCCGGTGGCCGTCATCTCGCCGTTCAACTTCCCGGCCATGGTGCCGATGTGGTTCTTCCCCATCGCCATCGCCGCCGGTAACACCGTCGTGCTCAAGCCATCCGAGAAGGATCCGTCGGCCGCGCTGTGGATCGCCAACCTGTGGGCCGAGGCCGGCCTGCCCGCGGGCGTGTTCAACGTGCTGCAGGGTGACAAGGTAGCCGTCGACGAACTGCTGACCAACCCCGCCATCAAGGCGGTGTCCTTCGTCGGCTCCACCCCGATCGCCCAGTACGTCTACTCGACCGGCACCATGCACGGCAAGCGCGTCCAGGCCCTCGGCGGCGCCAAGAACCACGCCCTGATCCTGCCCGACGCCGACCTGGACCTGGCCGCCGATGCCATGGTCAACGCCGGTTTCGGCTCCGCCGGTGAGCGCTGCATGGCCATCTCGGCCGCCGTCGCCGTCGGCCCGATCGCCGACGAACTGGTCGCCAAGATCGCCGAGCGCACCCGCACCCTGAAGACCGGTGACGGCACCCGCGAGTCCGACATGGGCCCGCTGGTCACCAAGGCCCACCGCGACCGGGTGGCCTCCTACGTCGACGCCGCCGAAGCCGACGGCGCCACCATCGTGGTCGACGGCCGCGGTGTGCAGGTCGACGGTGAGGCCGATGGCTTCTGGCTGGGCCCGACCCTGATCGACAATGTCACCCCCGAGATGAGCGTCTACACCGACGAGATCTTCGGCCCGGTGCTGTCGGTGGTAAGGGTGGCAACCTATGAAGAAGCAGTGGCTCTCATCAACTCCAACCCCTACGGCAACGGCACCGCGATCTTCACCAACGACGGTGGCGCGGCCCGCCGGTTCCAGAACGAGGTCGAGGTCGGCATGGTCGGCATCAACGTCCCGATCCCGGTGCCGACGGCCTACTACAGTTTCGGTGGGTGGAAGTCGTCGCTGTTCGGCGACACCCACGCGCACGGAACCGAGGGAGTGCACTTCTTCACCCGCGGCAAGGTGGTCACCAGCCGGTGGCTCGACCCGAGCCACGGTGGCATCAATCTCGGCTTCCCCCAGAACAACTGAGCCCGAAAGAGGCAACGCACACTCATGACCGCAACGACTTCGCACCTGCTGCCCAACGGCCTGGATGCCGAGACCGCCCGCGCCGAGGCCGCCCGGGCCTACGAGCTCGATCGTCAGCACGTCTTCCACTCCTGGTCGGCGCAGGCGCAGATCAAGCCGATGACCGTCGTCGCCTCCGAGGGCTCCTACATCTGGGACGGTGACGGCAACAAGCTGCTGGACTTCTCCGGCCAGCTGGTGTTCACCAACATCGGCCACCAGCATCCGAAGGTGGTCGCCGCGATCGCCGAGCAGGCCGCCAAGCTGTGCACCATCGCCCCGCAGCACGCCAACGCCGCCCGGTCGGAGGCCGCCCGGCTGATCGCCGAGCGCACCCCGGGTGACCTGAACCGGGTGTTCTTCACCAACGGCGGCGCCGACGCCGTCGAGCACGCGGTGCGGATGGCCCGGCTGCACACCGGCCGTCGCAAGGTGCTCTCCCGCTACCGCTCGTACCACGGCGGCACCGACACCGCGATCAACCTGACCGGTGACCCGCGCCGCTACCCGAACGACTACGCCAGCGCCGGCGTCATCCACTTCAACGGCCCGTTCCTCTACCGCTCGTCGTTCTACGCCGAGAACGAGCAGCAGGAATCCGAGCGTGCGCTGGAGTACCTGGAGCGCCTTATCGCCCACGAGGGCGCCTCGACCATCGCGGCCATCATCTTGGAGTCGGTGCCCGGCACCGCAGGCATCATGGTGCCGCCGCCCGGCTACATGGCCGGCGTCCGGGAGATCTGCAACCGCCACGGCATCGTGATGATCGCCGACGAGGTGATGGCAGGCTTCGGCCGGACCGGAAAGTGGTTCGCCATCGACCATTTCGACGTGGTGCCCGACCTGATGACGTTCGCCAAGGGTGTCACCTCCGGCTACGTGCCGCTCGGCGGGGTGGCCATCAACGACGCCATCGCCGCGACCTTCGCCGACCGCGCCTACCCCGGTGGCCTGACCTACTCCGGTCATCCGCTGGCCTGCGCGGCCGCCGTCGCGACCATCAACGCGATGGAGGACGAGGGCATGGTGGCCAACGCCGCCCGCCTCGGCGAGAAGGTGCTCGGCCCGGGTCTGCACGAGCTGGCCGCCCGGCACCGCTCGGTCGGCGAGGTCCGCGGGCTCGGTGTGTTCTGGGCGATCGAACTGGTCGCCAACCAGGCCACCCGCGAGCCGCTGGCGCCCTATGGCGGATCCAGCGAGGCGATGAACGCCGTCATCGCGGCGTGCAAGTCCGGCGGCCTGCTGCCGTTCGCCAACTTCAACCGGATCCATGCGGTCCCGGCCTGCAACATCACCGACGCCGAGGTCGCCGAAGGTCTGGCGATCCTGGACAAGGCGCTCGACGTTGCCGACACGTATGTGACCGGCTGAGAGTCATACTGAGGCGGTGAACACCGTCGTTCCCACCCTGGTCGGCAGCGACCCCGCGGTGCTGGCTGACGCCACCCGCGGGCTCGCGCCGATCACGTTCCTCCTCGAGGATGAGGCGATCGGCTACCTGCCCGACGACGCGGCCGTCGAGGTGGTGCCGCGAGACCTCGGCGGCACCGCGGTCCGGCTGAGCCGGACGGCGTTCGACGACCTGGTATCCCAGGTCCGCACCGTGATGGGTCTGATGATCGCCGGTGAGCTGACCGTCGAGCGCGGCAGCTTCGAGAAGCTGGCCGACTGGGACCCGGTGCTGAAGTATCTGCATGCGGGCATCCCGCCCTACGATCCCGACCGCATCGACCTGGGCGGCCGCGACCCGCTGGCGTCGTTCACCCTCGACGACGATGACGACGAACTGCGCGCGCAGCTGAACGCGATGGGCTACCTGCATGTGCGGTCGGTGTTCAGCGCCGAGGAGATGGCGGCGGCCAACCGCGAAGTGGACCGGCTGGCGGCCGCCGCCGCACCCGGTGACGACCAATCCTGGTGGGTGACCGGTGAATCCGGCGACAGTGCGCTGTGCCGGCTGGTGTATGCCAGCCTGCGCTCGACG
The DNA here is from genome assembly GCF_001494595.1 of Mycobacterium sp. M26. Lineage (GTDB taxonomy): Bacteria > Actinomycetota > Actinomycetes > Mycobacteriales > Mycobacteriaceae > Mycobacterium. The sequence continues at coordinate 2,278,317 of NZ_LN929908.1, read as the reverse complement.
GTCCTTGCCGAACTGGAACGCGACGCCCGCATCCGCCGGCTCGGCACGCTGCTCAACCCTGCGCTGCGGGCCGCACCGGACCGGATGGAAGGTGCTGCGGTGCTGCTGAAGGTTCCGGGCAAGACCAGCGGACTGTCCAACATCCCCTGGCATCAGGACTGCGGGCTGGGCGGGCACTCAATCCTGTGCCCGGCGGTGGGCATCGGTATCCAGCTCACCGGATCCAGCGCCGCCACCGGCAACCTGCAGGTGATCCCCGGCAGTCACGGCCAGGCGGTGCACTACCGGTGGATGCAACGGTCCGACGACATCGCCTACGTCAGCATCGACACCGAACCCGGTGACGTGACCGTCCACGTCCAGGACGTCATGCACGCCTCACCGCCACCGACCGGGACCGGCGGGCGCCGCACCATGTACGTCACCTACTACCCGCCGGCGCTGTGGGACCACATCGGACCCGGCGAGGCCTACAACGACCTGGTGCGTAACCGCACCGACGAGGTGGCGCGGCTGCAGTAGCCGATCAGTACGGCTCAGTACGGGGAGGTGTGCTGGGTCAGGACGAACATCACCAGACCGAGGCACAGCAGCAGGTTCAACGCCACCACGATCGCGCCGAGCACGATCAGCGAATGCGTCCAACGTCGTTGTTTACGACCACGTTTGGACTGCCGCTTCTCGCTGAGCAGCTGGCTGGCGCTCAGCGCGAAGCTCACGTCGATCAGCTCGGCTTCGCTGGTCGGGCTGCCCATCGAAATCTGGCGCAGCCGGTCCGGGCTGATGGTCACGCCCACTTCGGCGAACTGCTGGCTGAGGCGTTTGGCCTGTCGGCGGCTGCATGACCGATCCAGTGTCGCGGGGGCCGACCAGGTCGTCATAGCTTCCTGACTCTAGCCGCGCCCGGCCCGCACCGCGCCGTATTTCTCAGCGTGCCGCGCCCTACAGGCCGGGCTGATCCTCGATGATCCCCAACCAGATCTGCGCGGCGTCCATGGCGACCTTCTCACTGATGAACGCGTGCTGGGTTCCGGTGTAGATGTCCCGGAATCCGCGCTCGAGCCGGCTGCCCTCGCGGATCGCCGTGGTGCCCGCGGCCAGGTGCGCCCATTCGGCGCACCGGCGTGCCACATCGGTGGCATACACCGCGGCCGCGCGCATGTCGGCGCGCAGGAGCGGGGTCAGGTCCTGCCCCGCCGCGACGGCGGACTCGGCGGCGCCGAAGGCGTCGAGGATCAGCAGCCGGGCCGCGCGCCACTCCGAGACATGGAGGGCGAGATCCTTCTGGAAGGTCGGGCGGCTGGCCAGGGAGGCCATATCGCTCATCCGGAACTTGGTCGCCGCCAGCGCCTGGACGTCGTCGAGCATGCTCTTGGCCACGCCCAGTGCCCATGCCGCGTGGCCGGCGGCCGTCACCGGCATCAAGCCCATCCGGGTGGCCGGCGAGCTACCGCGGTGCGGGGTCTTGGAGAACAGCGGGAAGGTGCGGTGGGTGGGGACGAAGACGTCCTCGACGCTGTAGTCGTAGGACCCGGTTCCCTTCAGGCCCTGCACATGCCAGCCGTCCTTGAAGATGATTTCCTCGCGCGGGATGACGGCCACCTGCATCTCGGGCAGACCGTCGGGGGCCATCCGCGGCTGGCCGTCGTCGAGCGGGAAGAAGCCTGCACAGACGTACTCGGCGTGACCGGTCCCCGACCCGAAGCTCCACGACCCGGTCACCCGGTAGCCGCCGTCGACCACCGCGCCCTGCCCGTTGGGGAAGAACTGGCCGCCCATCGTCACATGGTTGTCGTTGGCGGTGAACACCTCGGCGAACCCGGCATCGGGCAGGTAGGCGGCCGCGGCGAAGGTCGAGGGCAAATTGGCGATGCCGATCCAGCCGAATGAACCGTCCTGCCAGGCCATCTCGATCCAGGTCTCGATCATCTCAGCGAAGCTGGGCTCCACCCCGCCGGCTTCCACGGGGTTGAACGCCGACATGAGACCACTGCCCCACATCTCCTCGACGATCGCCCGCGACATCGTGCGCAACTGCTCGGACTCGGCGGCCTGATCGGCCACCAGATCGCGCATCCCCCGCGCGACGTCGAGAACCTGATCCCCCGCTTCCAGCATCGCCGTCACTGAACTTCTCCGATCTTGACGCGGTGGGCTGCACGGCAGTGAACAACCTTGAAAAAGTGTATAGACCGGATCCCGGCGGCGGGGCAAGACGCGGGACGCGTCAGATTTGCTCGACGCGCGCCATGGCCGCTGATGGGCCATAGTTCACGGGAGCGACTCGCGGACCTCGCCGTGCCGAAACATGGCGATGCCACACTGCGGTCCTCACCACCAGCTGTCGAGACGCAGGGAGCAGGCCATGACCGATGTCGTCAACACCACGGCGGGCGATGTGGGCGACTTCGACGCCACCGGGTCCACCCCGCAGGTGCACGAGCACAGCCGCACCGGTCTGTCCGCCGACGCGCTGCGCCGCGCCATCAGCGACCACCTCACCTACTCGATCGCCCGCCCGGCGGCGGTGCTGACGCCAGACCACTACTACCGGGCCCTGGCATTGGCCGTGCGCGACCGCATGCAGCAGCGCTGGATGGCCACCACCCAGGACTGGCTGGATCTGTCCAACAAGGTGACCTGTTACCTGTCGGCGGAGTTCCTGATGGGCCCCCAGTTGGGCAACAACCTGCTGAACCTGGGAATCGAGAAGCAGGCCCGGGAGGCGCTGGCCGCGCTGGGCCAGGAACTCGACGAGATCCTGGCCTGTGAGGAGGAGCCCGGGCTGGGCAACGGCGGCCTGGGCCGGCTGGCCGCCTGCTATCTGGACTCGCTGGCCACCCTGGAGCGGCCCTCGATCGGCTACGGCATCCGCTACGAGTTCGGCATCTTCGACCAGGAGATCCAGAACGGCTGGCAGGTCGAGAAGACCGACAACTGGCTGGTCGGCGGCAACCCGTGGGAGATCGACAAACCGGATGCCAGCTACATCGTGAACTGGGGCGGCTACACCGAGCAGTACGAGGATCTGGCCGGCCACCACCGGGTGCGCTGGATCCCCCAGCAGGTGATCAAGGGCGTCTCCTACGACACCCCGATTCAGGGCTACGGCGTGAACACCTGCAACACGCTCACGCTGTGGAGCGCCCGCTCGGTCGAGTCGTTCGCGTTGGAGGCCTTCAACACCGGCGATTTCTACAAGGCGGTCGAAGACGAGGTCGTGGCCGAGAAGGTCTCGAAGGTGCTCTACCCCAACGACGAGCCCGACGCCGGCAAGCGGCTGCGCCTGCAGCAGCAGTACTTCTTCGTCTCCTGTTCCCTGCAGGACATCCTGCGGATCCACACCGAGCGCGCCGAGCTACTGCTGGAGGCGCTGCCGCAGAAGTGGGCCATCCAGCTCAACGACACCCACCCCTCGATCGCGGTGGCCGAGCTGATGCGGCTGCTGATCGACGAGCACCACATGGGCTGGGACGAGGCCTGGGCGATCACGCTGGAGACCTTCGGCTACACCAACCACACCCTGCTCCCCGAGGCACTCGAGACGTGGCCCCTGGGCATCTTCTCGGAGTCGCTGCCCCGGCACCTGGAGATCATCTACGAGATCAACAACCGCTTCCTCGACGAAGTGAAGGCACGCTTCCCCGGCGACGAGGACCGGCTGCGCCGGATGTCGCTGATCGGCGAGGACGGCGGCAAGAGCGTCCGGATGGCGCACCTGGCCACCGTCGGCAGCCACGCGATCAACGGTGTCGCGGCCCTGCACTCGGAGCTGCTGAAAGCCAGTGTGCTGCAGGACTTCTACGAGATGTGGCCGGAGCGCTTCGGCAACGTCACCAACGGTGTCACCCCGCGGCGATTCCTGGCCCTGTCCAATCCGGGGCTGCGCACCCTGTTCGACGAGACCATCGGCGACGGCTGGCTGACCGAACTCGGCCAGCTGCGCGCCCTCGAGAACTTCGCCGACGACCCGGCCTTCCGGCAGCGCTGGCGAGAAGTGAAGCGGGCCAACAAGAGCCGACTGGCCGAGTTCGTTCACTCCACCACCGGTATCGAACTGGATCCCACCTGGATGTTCGACATCCAGGTCAAGCGAATCCACGAGTACAAGCGTCAGCACCTCAACGTGCTGCACATCATCACGCTCTACAACCGGCTCAAGCAGAACCCGAGCTTCGCCATCGCGCCGCGGGCGTTCATCTTCGGCGGCAAGGCCGCGCCCGGCTACTTCATGGCCAAGCGGATCATCCGGTTGATCACCGCCGTCGGGGCCACCGTCAACAACGACCCCGACGTCAACCGCTACATGAAAGTGGTGTTCCTGCCGAACTTCAACGTGCAGAACGCCCATCTGATCTACCCAGCGGCCAACCTCTCCGAGCAGATCTCCACCGCCGGTAAGGAAGCCTCCGGCACCGGGAACATGAAGTTCATGATGAACGGCGCGCTGACCATCGGCACTCTGGACGGTGCCAACGTCGAGATCCGCGAAGAGGCCGGCCCCGAGAACTTCTTCCTGTTCGGACTCACCGTCGAAGAGGTCGAGCGAATCCAGGCCGAGGGTTACCGGCCGGCCAGCTACCTGGAGAGCGATCCCGAACTGGCCGAGGTACTCGAGCTGATCCTGCAGGGCGCCTTCACCCATGGCGACACCGAGGTGCTGCGGCCCGTGGTGGACAACCTGATTCACCACGATCCGTTCCTGGTGCTGGCCGACTACCGGTCCTACGTCGATTGCCAGGCCAAGGTCAGTGCCGCCTGGCAGGACCGGGACACGTGGTCGCACATGTCGATCCTCAACGCGGCCCGCAGCGGAAAGTTCTCCTCGGATCGGGCAATCGCCGAGTACTGCGACGACATCTGGAATGTCACCCCGATGCCGGTAGACCTGTAGCGGGCGGCCCCTCAGTCCTCGGACTCATCGGGGCACAGCACGTCCACGTGCACGGTCGCGCCCTCCGGTGCGGGACCCCCCGACCGATCCGGATTGTGGAAGGCCACCACCCGGCAACGGGACAGCAGCGGCGAGGAGTCCTGTCCGTTGGTCCAGTTGATGGCGACGTTGTACCCGAGTGCCTGGAGTTCGCCGATGATCACATCAGCGGGACCGCTGCCGGGCTGCGGCAGGACGGGGTTGGGTTCGGCAGAAGCGTTGGGCGCCAGAATGATCGACGCGGCGAGCAGGGGGACGGTCAGCACCGAGTAGCGGGCGGTGGTTGACATCGTCGTCTCCTTCAGTGGGGTGGAATGACGACACCAGACTACGGAAATACATTTCGTGTTTCAAGGGTCACTTGATGACGCTGTCACAGTGAATGGTGTGTACGACGAACACCGCGAGGTCAACCGCGCCATGTGGGACGAGCGCGCCCCGGCCCACGCCGCTTCGCCGGATTACGCGGTGACGGAGTTGCTCGCCGATACCCGGTGGTTGTCCGATGTCGTACGGTTCGATGTACCCCGACTCGGGAACGTTACCGGCCTGCGTGGCGTGCACCTGCAGTGCCACATCGGCACCGACACGATCTCACTGGCGCGCCTCGGCGCCCGGATGACAGGATTGGACTTCTCCCCCGCCGCACTGGCGATCGCCCGGACGATCGCCGACTCGGCCGGCCTCGACGTCGACTACGTCGAATCCGATGTGTACTCCGCGCCGGAAGCCCTCGGCGAGAACACCTTCGATCTGGTCTACACCGGCATCGGCGCGTTGGTGTGGCTGCCGGACGTGCGGCGCTGGGCGCAGGTGGTGGCCCGGCTGCTGCGGCCGGGCGGCCGGCTGTTCCTGCGCGAGGGTCACCCCGTGCTGTGGGCGGTCGACGAGCAGCGCGCTGATGCGATCACGCTGGGCTACCCGTACTTCGAGCACGCAGAACCGCTGCGCTTCGATTCCCCGGACACCTACGTCGAGACCGACGCCGTCTTCGCCCACACCCAGTCCCGGGAATGGAACCACGGATTGGGTGAGATCGTCACCGCGATCCTGGACGCCGGGCTGCAGCTCACCATGCTCGTCGAACACGACTCGGTGCCCTGGAACGCGCTCTACGAGCGGATGCGCCGCGATGACGACGGCGAGTGGCGCCTGGTCGAGAACGGCGAGCGGCTGCCGTTGAGCTACACGCTGCAGGCGGTCAAGCCGGGTTGAGCACGATGACTGGAATCTCCCGATCGGTCCGCTGCTGGTACTCGGTGAAGTACGGGTACATCTCGACCAGCCGCCGCCACAACTCGGGCCGCTCCTCCGGCGCGGCCAGCTCTGCACGTACCGGTATCTCCCGATCCCGCAGCCGCGCAACAGCTTCCGGGTGGGCTTTGAGGTTCAGCCACCAGGTGGGATTCGAATCACTGCCGGCATACGCCGCGGCGATCACCAACCGGTCGCCGTCCTGCAGATAGATCAGCGGAACTGTCCGCGGCTTGCCGCTCTTGCGACCGGTGACGGTCAGCAGCATTGTCGGATAGTTCGGATTCTGCGCCGCACCCCCGGTCACCCGGTACAGGGTGGCGTGCAGGTCGCTGAACGTCCGCGTCACCGGTCGCATCCACGGCCGGCTCATCACGCCGCCGGCCAAGCTGAACAGCCGCGACTTCTCCGCCATCAGCCACCGCCTTCGGAGGATCCGTTGAACGCCTGGCGGGTGCGCAGGGCGATAAGAACTCTACGCTCGGTGGCCTCGTCAGCCTCGGCGAGCGCTTCCTGCTCGGCAGGCGGATCCGCGGTGAGCAGACTGCCCCGTCCGGGTGCGCCACCGGAGCCCAGCTTGTTCATCCGCTTGGGAACCGGCGCGCCCTGGTACTCCAGCGGGATCGGATGCCCGTGGTCGTCGACCGGGCCCAGCGGCTGGTGCAGCTCGATGTAGGCACCGTGCGGCAACCGCTTGATGATGCCGGTCTCGATACCGTGCTCGAGCACAGCGCGGTCGCTGCGCTGCAGCGCCACCGCCCAGCGGTAGGCGATGAAGAACACCAGCGGCGGCAGCACCACCATGCCGATGCGGCCGATCCAGGTGGTCGCATTGAGCGAGATGTGGAACTTGTAGGCGATGATGTCGTTCATCGCGCTGTAGGTGAGCACGATGTAGAACGCAATCGCCATGGCGCCGATACCCGTTCGCACCGGAACGTCGCGTGGGCGCTGCAGCAGATTGTGGTGCGCATCATCCTTGGTGAGGCGCTTCTCGATCCACGGGTAGGCCAGCAGCAGGATGAAGATCAGGCCCATCAGCAGCGCCACCGCGACCGCCGCAGGCACCGTGTGGTTGCCGATGTAGAGCTCCCAGGCCGGCCACAACCGGATCAGGCCGTCGGTCCACATCAGGTAGAAGTCGGGCTGACTGCCCGCTGAGACCTGCGAAGGCTTGTACGGGCCGAGCTGCCACACCGGGTTGATCTGCAGCAGCCCACCCATCAGGCCCAGGATGCCCAGGACCATCGCGAAGAAGGCGCCGGACTTCACCGCGAACACCGGCATCACCCGCACCCCGACCACGTTCTTCTCGGTCGCTCCCGGCCCGGGGAACTGGGTGTGCTTCTGGAACCACACCAGCGCCAGGTGAATCCCGATGAGCGCCAACATGATTGCCGGGAAGATCAGGACGTGGATGGCATACAGGCGCGGGATCAGGATGGTTCCCGGGAAGTCGCCGCCGAACAGCGCCCAGTGCAGCCAGGTGCCGATCACCGGAATGCCCAACGTGATCGAGGACAGCGCCGCCCGGATCCCGGTGCCCGAGAGCAGGTCGTCGGGCAGCGAGTAGCCGAAGAAGCCCTCGAACATGGCCAGGATCAGCAGCAGACCGCCGATCACCCAGTTGGCTTCGCGCGGCCGGCGGAACGCGCCGGTGAAGAACACCCGGGCCAGGTGCACCATGATCGCCGCGGCGAACATCAGCGCAGCCCAGTGGTGCACCTGCCGCACGAACAGTCCACCTCGCACCTCGAAGCTGATGTCAAGCGCCGAGGCGTAGGCCCGCGACATCTCCACCCCGCGCAGCGGCTGATAGACCCCGTTGTAGGTGACCTCGGCCATCGACGGATCGAAGAACAGCGTCAGATAGACGCCGGTGATGAGAAGAACGATGAAGCTGTACAAGGCGACTTCACCCAGCAGGAACGACCAGTGCGTGGGGAAGACCTTGTTGAGTTGCCGCCGGACCGCGGCCGACGGGTGATAACGGGAATCGATCGCATCGCCTTGGGCTGCCGCGACCGTGGACAGTGGTGAGTTCATTGCGCTGCTCCTGAAAGCTACGCGGGGCTGAGTCGATGATGCACCCGCGATTCGGTGCCGCGCACCCGCCGGATGGCCTGTGGGCCAACCGGTCACGCTTAGGTCATTTATGACGTCGGCGCGAGAACTCAGTAGTGGTAGGTGTCCGACGGCGCGGCCACGTGCACGGCCTGGTCGTCGAACTCCGAGACCTCGATGCCGTAGGCGCGGGCCAGGTCGAGGATCTTGTTGGCCCGGGCGATGCGCGGAAGGTCGGAGCCGTTGCGAATTTCGCCGCCGTCGCGTTCGAACTCGGCGAAGAACTCCTTGGCCCAGGTGATCTCCTCCTGGGACGGGGCCAGCCCCTCGTTGACCGCCGGGCACTGGTCGGGCGTCAGGCAGATCTTGCCGGTCATACCGAATTCGGCCGACACCGCGGTGGCCTCGCTGAGCTTGAGCGCGCTCGACCCGACGGTCGGGCCGTCGATGGCGCCGGGCAGGTGTGCCGCCTTGGCCGCGATGGTGAACCGCGACCGGGCGTAGGCCAGGGTGGCCGGGTTGTCGCCGAAGCCAGTGTCCCGGCGGAAGTCACCGATACCGAAGGCCAGCCGGAAAGTCCCTTTGGCCGAGGCGATCTCGGTGATCCGCTCCAGCCCCCGCGCGGTCTCGACGAGCGCGACGATCGGCTTGTTCGGCAGCCGCTTGGCGGTCTCGGTGACGTGGTCCACCGACTCCACCATCGCCAGCATCACCCCGCCCACCGAGGACGAGGACAGCGCTTCGAGGTCGTCGGCCCACCACGGCGTGCCGAAGCCGTTCACCCGCACCCAGTCACTGTTGCCGGCGGCCAGCCAGCGCACCACGTTGTCGCGGGCCGAGGTCTTGTCCTTGGGCGCGACGGCGTCCTCGATATCGAGCACCACGATGTCGGCCCGCGACCGCGTCGCCGCGGCGAACTTGTCCGCGTGCGCTCCGTTGACCAGCAGCCAGCTGCGGGCCAGTACGGGGTCGATGCGGAATCCGACGTCGTGCGAATCGTGCGAATCCCAGCCGCTGCTCTGGTCGTACATGGTGGTGCCCTGGTGCCTTCCGTACTGCAGATGTCCGGGTCCATCCTGGCAGCAGCGCCCCGAGGCCATAGTGTGGGGTCATGGTCGAGGCCGGTCGCATCGTGTCCCTCTGGCGGTATCCGGTGAAGTCCATGGCCGGTGAGCAGATCGCCGCCGCACCGATCGGGACGCTCGGCCTGCACGCCGACCGCACCTGGGCGGTACGCGACCTCGAGCACGACTGCACCACCAGCGCCAAGAAGCTGCCCGGCCTGCTGTGGTGCACCGCCCGCTACGCGCAGGCACCCCCGCCGGACGCCGGCCCGGGCAAGGCTCCCGAGGTCATCGTCGGCCTGCCCGACGGCCGGGAGTTCTCCAGCTCCGATCCCGCCGTGCACCGCGCGCTGTCGGAGTACGTCGACCACGACGTCGCGTTGCATCCGCTGCCGCCGATGTCGGATCGCCAGCAGTACCGCACCCCGATGGCCACCAAGAGCGACCTGCGCACCATCTTCGGGCTGGCCGACGACGAGCCGCTGCCTGACCTGTCGATGTTCCCGGTGCGTAAGCTCGCCGAGATCACCCGGTACGCCACCCCGGTGGGCAGCTACGTCGACGCCTACCCGGTGCACATCCTGACCACCCAGAGCCTGGCCGCGATGGCCGCAGTGGCACCCGACTCCGACTTCGACGTCCGCCGGTTCCGGCCGACCATCCTGGTCGAGGCCGCCTCGACGTCGGATCATCCGGAGTGGGACTGGTGCGGTGGTGTGCTGCACGGTCCGCACGCCGACCTGGCCCCGATGATCCCGACGATCCGCTGCGTGATGCCCTCCCACGAGCAGCCCGAACTCAAGCAGGACCGGGGCATCACCCGCACCATCGCGGCGCATTCCCGGCGGTGCCTGGGCGCCTACGGCACGGTGACGAAGGCGGGTCAGATCGCCGAAGGCGATGTGCTGCAGCTGGAACCGCCGCAGCGGCCGGCCGCCGAGTCGGGGGCGGGCAAGGTCAAACGAGCATTGATGCGGGCGGTGTCCGCCGCCATCCCCAGCGGAGGAAGGAACTGACATGCGCCACGTCGTGGGTGGGCTCGGCGTCCTGGTGGCGCTGTTCGGCCTGTTGTTCACGCTGCAGGGTTTTGGTGCCGTCCAGGGCAGCCCGATGAGCAACACGACCACGTGGTCGGTGCTCGGACCGATCATCGCGTTGGTCGGGTTGGGCGTCGCGATCGCGGCGTGGCGGCGCCGTTAGCGTCACAGCAGGTTCTGGACGGCCGCCAGCCGCTGTCGCCACCAGGCGACCCGGGCAGGGTCGGTCACCTCGAACTGCCGTAGCTGCTCGCGGTCCGGCGCCGGCGGCATGGGTGCCACCGGAAGGTGGCCGTCGACCGGGCGCAACGATCGCCCCGGGGACACCAGATCACCCTGCAGTGCCACCACGGTGGCCAGCCCGCAGGCGAACGGCAGGTCGGGTAGCGCGCCCGCGACGGCCAGCCCGCCGGCCAGCCCGACGCTGCTGTCCGGTGGCGAGGACACGACACACGGCACCCCCCAGCGTTCGGCGACCCGTAACGTGCGGCGCACCCCGCCGAGCGCACCGACGGTGAGTACCGCGATGTCGGCGGCCTCGCCGATGTCGAGGGCGAACGCATCGGCGGCGTCGCGGATGGATTCGTCGGCGGCGATCCGGACCCCGACCCGCCCGCGTACCGCAGCCAGTTCCGCCAGCGTCGCGCACGGCTGTTCGACGAACTGCAAGCCGCCCGCGGCGCGGTCAAGGGCGGCGATGGCCGAGACCGCGGTCTCCACATCCCAGGCTCCGGCGGCATCGCAGCGCAGGGCAGCCGACGGGCCCAGCGCCTCGCGCACCGCCGCCACTCGCGCCACGTCATCGGACAGCGTGTCCGGTGCACAGCCGACCCGTATGTCGGCGGCGGCGCATCCGCTGTCGGCGGCGATGGCGGCGGCCTGCTCAGGGCCGACGGCGGGAATGGCCACCGCGACCGGCACGCGGCCGCGAACCGGGTCCGGCCAGCCGACGGTGCCGGCTTCGACGGCCGCGGTGAGGAATCGCACCGCCGCCAGGTCGGCCTCGGTGCCGGGCGGGCTGAACTCGCCCCACCCCTGCGGGCCTTCCAGCAGCATGCCCTCCCGGCCCGCGAAGCCGCGGTAGCCGTCGCGCACCGGGATCGCGAAGACCGGCGCGGTGTCGAAGTCGACCAGGGTTTGCACGGGCGCAAACGCTAGGACGTCGGGGACCAGTAGGCCAGCATCTCGGCGAAGGTGTCGAACGCCGCCTTCGACATGCCGTAGGTGGCCTCGAAATGGATGCTCAGCGGGAAACCCAGATCTCCGACACCGTCGATGATCCGCTTGTAGAGGTCGACGAGCAGTTTGCGCTTCACGTCGGGTTCGTTGGCCGCCAGGGTCTGGACGAACTCCTGTTCGGCGGCGACGGCGGCGTTGCCCGGATCCTGGATGAGCCAGTGGATCAGCCCGACCCTGGTCTCGACCTTCGGCACGAAACCGAACGACAGCAGGATCTCGGGGCGGTGGTCGTGTTCGCGGGCGAACTCGGTGAGGAACGGCACGATCGCATCCGAGTACAGCAGCTGGGTCATGCCGTAGGTGGCGCCCTGCCCGCACTTGAAGCCGAACCGGCCGGCCTCGCCGTCGCGGGTCGGGATCAGGATGACACCGCGGTTGGGTACCAGGTCGCGGTAGATGGTCAGCGCATCGGTGGGCGCCACACCGGAGCCCTCGCCGTCGCTCATGGTGCGGGGGACGCCGACGAAGGCGATGCCCTCCATACCCGCGGCGAGCAGTTCGGTCAGCCGGGCCCGCAGGGTGGCCTCGTCCATGAAGGCGGTGACCTGGGTGCACAGGCCCCGGATGCCGGGCAGTTCCGGTGCGATCCGCGACCAGTAATCCAGGACGTCGAGCTTCGGTTTCATCTCGACGGGACGGTCGTCGTCCTCGGCGATCATGCCCGGGATCATCACGTGCCGGATCACCCCGTCGAGTCCGGTCTCAGCCGAAAACCGCACGACCTTGCGGGCCTCGTCGAGAATCTCCTCCGGACTGCGGTCGGTGTTCGGGGGCACGAGTTCGAGCGCGACCGTATTGAGGGGCACCAAGCTGCTCCTGATCAGACGACAGTGGTCCCGGCGGTACCGGGCCGCATCCTCAGCGGGGTCCACCGGATGCATCACCATACCCAGCGGCCTGCGTCCGGCTTCAGACAGGCGGATACCGGCTCGTCGGCGCGACACCACCACACTTATGCGGCAAACTCCTGTTCGGTCCCCCGCCGGCGGGTAGCTTCGGGGGCCACCGGCCCACATCGCGGGAGGAACAGCCGATGACCCGTTCGAACCCGCGCCGCAGCGCGGTGGCACTGGCCGCAGCGCTGGCCGCGGTCGGTGTTCTGGCCGGGTGCGCCAAGGCCGAGGACAAGCCCGCACCGGCCACCACCAGCCCGTCGGCCACCCCCACCCAGAAGTCGGTGACGGGCGGTCCGAACAACTTCAGTCCCAAGCCGCTGCCGCCGCTGACCCCGACGGTGCCCAACGACACCGATACCAAGCCGGGAGCCTGAGCGCGTTTCGTCCGACACGCCGCCAACTTAGTCTTGACTCAGTCCAGAAAACGGTGGAAGTATTTCGGGCGTGAGCTCGATGTCGGATTTCGCGGATCAGCTGCGGTCAGCTGATCTGCGCGTGACCCGGCCGCGGGTGGCGGTGCTGGAAGCAGTGCAGGCCAACCCGCACGCCGACACCGAGACCATCTTCGGTGTCGTCCGTGCCGGTCTGCCCGACGTATCCCGGCAGGCCGTTTACGACGTGCTGCATGCACTCACCACGGCCCGCCTGGTCCGCCGGATCCAGCCATCCGGACTGGTGGCCCGCTACGAGTCCCGGGTCGGCGACAACCATCACCACATCGTCTGCCGTCAGTGCGGGGTCATCGGCGACGTCGACTGCGCTGTCGGCGAGGCCCCGTGTCTGACGGCCGCGGACGATCACGGCTTCGCCATCGACGAGGCCGAGGTCATCTACTGGGGGCTGTGCCCCGATTGCTCCACCCGAACTTCGGGATCGCATCCGTGATTCCGCTGAGATTCACCAACACCCACACCCGAAAGGAATGAACGTGGCTGAGGAAACCCCACCCATTGGTGAGGCGCAGACCGAACCCGCCGAAAACGGCGGCTGCCCCATGCGTATCAAGCCGCCGGTCGAGGGCGGCAGCAATCGGGACTGGTGGCCGAATGCCGTCAACCTGAAGATCCTGCAGAAGGATCCCGACGTCATCAACCCGATGGATCCCGGTTACGACTACCGCTCCGAGGTCCTCTCGCTCGACTTCGATCAGCTCGCTCGCGACGTCGACGCCATCATGACCGACTCGCAGGACTGGTGGCCCGCCGACTTCGGCCACTACGGTCCGTTCTTCATCCGGATGGCCTGGCACGCCGCGGGCACCTACCGCGTGCAGGACGGCCGCGGTGGTGGCGGCAAGGGTATGCAGCGCTTCGCCCCGCTGAACAGCTGGCCCGACAACGCCAGCCTGGACAAGGCGCGCCGGCTGCTGTGGCCGGTCAAGAAGAAGTACGGCAAGAAGCTGTCCTGGTCGGACCTGATCGTCTACGCCGGCAACCGGGCGCTGGAGAACATGGGCTTCAAGACCGCCGGCTTCGCGTTCGGCCGCCCGGATTACTGGGAGCCCGAAGAGGACATCTACTGGGGCGCCGAGGCCGAGTGGCTCGGCTCGCAGGAGCGCTACTCCGGCAGTGACCGCACCAAGCTGGAGAACCCGCTGGGTGCCACCATGATGGGCCTGATCTATGTGAATCCTGAAGGCCCCGAAGCCAATCCGGATCCGCTGCTCGCGGCGGTCGACATCCGCGAGACCTTCGGCCGGATGGCGATGAACGATGTGGAGACCGCGGCGCTGATCGTCGGCGGGCACACCTTCGGCAAGACCCACGGCAACGGCAACCCCGATCTGATCGGGCCCGAGCCGGAGGCCGCTCCGCTCGAGGAGCTCGGCCTGGGCTGGCGCAACACCCAGAACAGCGGGGTCGGCAACGAAGCCTTCACCAGTGGTCTGGAGGTGATCTGGACGCACACCCCGACCAAGTGGGACAACAGCTTCCTGGAGATCCTCTACGGCAACGAATGGGAGCTCACCAAGAGCCCGGCCGGTGCCAATCAGTGGAAGCCCAAGAACGACGGCTGGGCCAACTCGGTGCCGATGGCGCAGGGCGACGGCAAGACCCACCCGTCGATGCTGACCACCGACCTGTCGATGCGGTTCGACCCCATCTACGGCGAGATCACCCGCCGCTGGCTGGATCACCCCGAGGAGCTCGCCGAAGAGTTCGCCAAGGCGTGGTTCAAGCTGCTGCACCGCGACATGGGTCCGGTGGTCCGTTACCTCGGACCGGAGGCCCCGCAGCAGACCTGGCTGTGGCAGGACCTCGTCCCGGCGGGCACTCCCCTGTCGGCCGATCAGGTCGCAGCACTCAAGTCGACGATCGCCGACTCGGGTCTGACGGTGCCCCAGCTGGTCTCGACCGCATGGAAGGCGGCGTCGTCGTATCGCAACAGCGATATGCGCGGCGGCGCCAACGGCGGCCGCATCCGGCTGCAGCCGCAGCTCGGCTGGGAGGTCAACGAGCCCGACGAGCTGGCCCAGGTGATCCGGGCCCTGGAGGGCATCCAGTCCTCGGCGGGCTTCGGAGTGTCCTTCGCCGACCTGGTCGTGCTGGCCGGCAATGTGGGTGTGGAGAAGGCCGCCGCGGCGGCGGGCTTCGACATCGAGGTGCCGTTCACCTCGGGTCGTGGTGACGCCACCCAGGACCAGACCGATGTCGAGTCGTTCGCGTACCTGGAGCCGAAGGCCGACGGTTTCCGCAACTACGCCGGCAAGGGCCTGAACCTGCCTGCCGAGTACCACCTCATCGACCGGGCGAACCTGCTCGGCCTGTCGGGTCCGGAGCTGACCGTTCTGGTCGGCGGTCTGAGGGTGCTGGGTACCAACTTCGGTGGCACCAAGCACGGTGTGTTCACGGACAAGCCGGGTGTGCTGAGCACCGACTTCTTCGTGAACCTGCTCGACATGAGCACCAAGTGGGCGCCGTCGCCCGCGGACGACGGCACCTACATCGGCACCGACCGCGCCAGTGGTGCGACCAAGTACACCGCCAGCCGGGTCGACCTCCTGTTCGGCTCGAACTCGCAGCTGCGGGCGCTGGCCGAGGTGTATGCCGAGGACGACGCCAAGGAGAAGTTCGTCAAGGACTTCGTCGCGGCGTGGGCCAAGGTCATGGACAGCGATCGCTTCGATCTGGCCTGATCTCTGCTAAACGGCGAAACCCCGCGGACCTGGAGTCCGCGGGGTTTCGTCATGGTGGGCTAGTTGCAGGCGTTCGCGCTGACCCACCGGCCGTTCCAGCCGACGCAGCCGTTGACGGCGGGCGGGGGTGGCGGAGGCGGCGGCGGGTAGTCCTCGGGCATGGGCGCGTAGTAGGCCGGTGGCGGCACGTACGGCGCCACCACGTCGGCCAGGTTCGCGCAGCCGCTGACGGTCACGCGCCGGCCGGCGCTGGCGCACACGTCGGCCTGCGCCTCTCCGCTGGGCTGGATCGTGGTGATCGTCAGGGGGATGCCGGTGATGGCCATGACCGCGGCGGCGGCACAGCTCAGGGTTCGCACCGAGTACTTCATCTGTCTCTCATCTCCTCGTCGGCCGGGCCGGTGTCGGACGTGCAGCGGAGTATATCGACGCCCGCTGTGCGCCCCGCGGATCTGAGCATCGCCGCAGGCCGTGGGCCCGTCAGCCGACTGCGCTCCGCCGTCGCCGTCGCCAGACGACGGCGGCGGCGATGATGAGCAGCCCTAGCGCCAGCACCCACGGCCATCCGCCGTGTTCGTAGACCCAGCCGGCCACGGCCCGTTGCACCCGGCCGGCGGTGTCGATCACCGGGTCCTGCGCGCTGCCGCCGGCGCTGAACAGCCGGATCTCGTAGATGCCGTAGTAGCCGACGTAGAGGCCGACCAGGATGAGCACCACACCGCTGATCCGGTTGACGTAGGGCAGGATCCGGCGCATCCGGTCGACCAGCGCCGAGTTGGCCAGCGCGACGGCCACGGCGAGCACGCCGACCACCAGGGCCAGCCCGGCTGCGTATGCCACGTAGACCAGCAGGCCGTCGAGCAGCGAGCCGCCCCGCGCCGTGACACCGGTGACGGCCAGGAACGGGCCGATGGTGCACGACAGCGAGGCGATCGCGTAGCCGACCCCATACCCGAACATCGACCCGAGTTTCGCGGTGGGCGCCCATCGGCCGCCGAGCCGAGCGGCACCCGACCCGATTCCCAGTTCGCGCCCCGACACCAGCCAAAGACCAAGGGCGACAAGAAAAGTCCCGACGACGACGGTGAGGTAGGGCGCGTACCGCTGGACGGTCGAAGCCACCGACACCGTCAGCAGACCGAACGTGGCGAACACCGCCAGGAAGCCCAACGCCATCGCCAGGGTGGCGAATAGCGCCCGGCCCACCGCGGTCAGGCGTCCGGCGTCATCGCCGTTGACCACGAGCGCCAGATACGCCGGGAGCATGGCGAATCCGCACGGGTTGAGCGCGGCCACCAGTCCGGCGGCGAACGCCAGGCCGACCAGATTGGGGTCCACGGCGGGTCAGGATGCCAGCGCGCGCACCCGGTCGCTGAGTTCCTGCTGCGACATCGCCGAGGTGGGGTTGTTGACGAAGGTCGACGTGCCGTCCGGACGCAGGAAGACGTAGGCGGGCTGCCACGGCACGTTGAAGCGGGCCCAGATCGAGCCGTCGGCGTCGTTGAGGTTGGTGAAGTTCAGGTTGTACTTCGAGACGAAGTTCTCCATCTGCCCGACGTCGGAGCGGGCGGCCACCCCGACGAAGGTGACCTTCGGATTGGCCGCGGCGACGGCGCTGACGTTGGGAGCCTCTGCGTTGCAGAACGGGCACCACGGCGTCCAGAACCACAGCACGGCAGGCTTACCCTGCAGGCTCGACCCATTGAACGGCGCGCCACTGAGCGTCGTCCCGGTGAAGTCCAGTTGATTGTCGGCCAGCGCGGCAGGCGGTGCGGTGACGCTGAATGCCAGTGCGGTGGCAGCCAGCATCAGGGCCGCCGATCGGAGCACTCGGTGCAACGGACTCTTCATGTAGACCTCCCGGCCGTCGTGGATGTGGGCGTGACGGGCTCACGCTGGTGTCACGGGTGCGACGGTTCTGGAGATCACGGTATGGGCGGGTTTACACCCTCGCCACGGCCTCGGGCCAACGGTCAGAAATGCGTCATCGCCGACCGCCGGACACCCTTGACAATTTACGTGACACGCTGGAACATAAATCGCCGTGAGCGCTACCGCGGCCGACAGACCGGCCCCGGAGCCGGCATCGGAGCCGGTACGGGGGCGTCCCCGCGACCCCCGGACCGATGCGGCGATCATGGCCGCCACCCGCCGGCTGCTCACCGAGGTCGGCTACGACCAGGTGTCGATGGAATCGATCGCCCGCGCGGCCGGGGTCAGCAGACCCACGATCTACCGCCGCTGGCCCTCGAAAGCGCATGTGGTCTTCGAAGCGGCCTTCGGTACGGCTGCCGACCCTGATCTGGTGTCGCGAACCGGCGACTTCGACACCGACCTGCGCGAGTTCGTCCGCCGCACCGTCGCGTTCTGGCGACAGCCCGTCGTCGAAGCCGCCACGATAGGCATCCTCGCCGACTGGCACCGGGACCCCGAACTGCACATCCGCACCCAGCGACTGCTCGACGACATGATCCGCGGTGAACTGGCCGCGCTGGTTCGCGCCGGTGCCGAACAGGGCGTGGTCCGCCCCGATGTCGACACCGACACGCTGTTCAACACCGTCGTCGGCACGGCCTTCTATTCGACGCTGGTCGACGGACGAGGCAGCCCCGAGCACCTCGCCGACACACTCTGCTCGCTGGTACTGCGAGGCGTACAGGCACACCGAGAGGACAAGGACGCACGATGACGACAGATGCTGTGGGACAGGAACTTTCGACGGCCTTCCGCGACCTGCTCGACGAGGTGGCGGCGATCGAGAGCAAGATCCTGGGCGCCGATCCCCCACTGGACGAGCCGGACGTCATCGATGGTTACCGTCTGACGTTCAGCCTGTTACGGGTGGCGGTGGACGCCTACGTGTGGGGCGACAAGGACAACCCGCGCTTCGTCGACGTCATCGGCCCCTATCAGCGGTGGGGCGGGGACAACTCCGACGCGTTCTACCAACTGGCCCCGATCGACCCGAACCGCACCTACCGGGTCACCGGTAACCGTGGCGACTCGGTGTACCTGTCGATCACCGTCTACGGCGGCCCTGATGACGGGCACTACAGCAACCGCATCGTCGGCACCATGAACGACCGCTCCCTGGAGTTCGACGAGGACGGCAACTTCGAATTCATGATCAGCCCCGACCCACAACCCGGCGCCTGGCTCAAACTGGAGCCCGATGCCGTCGTCGCACTCACCCGGGACTATCTGGAGAACCCGGAGACCGATCGGCGGGTGCAGTGGACGATCGAGGCGATCGACCCGCCGGCCCGCCTGGTCGAGACCCGCACCGACCTGATCCGCCGGCTACGGTCGGCGAAAACCTGGTTGACCGACCAGGTTTCGTTCATCCCCACCAAGGTCGAACCGCCCAACGAGATCGCCGAACCGTATCCGGTCCCACAGCAGACCTTCGGGTGGGCCGCGGGCGATGCGGCCTACGCGATGGGCGCCTACGAGCTGGGCCCCAACCAGGCGCTGATCATCGAGGGCACCTCACCGGAGTGCGTGTTCTGGAACCTGTGCCTGTGGAACCCCTGGCTGCACACCTACGACTACACCTACGAACGGGTCACCATCAACGGCGCACACGTCACCTACGAGCCGGACGGATCGTGGCGCATCGTGGTCAGCGATACCGACCCGGGCCACCCCAACTGGGTCTCGACGGCCGGGCGCCGCAAGGGGCTGATCTGGCTGCGCTGGTTCCTGCCATCGGAAACCCCGAAACGCCCGGTCTGCCGGGTGGTCGACGTGGCCGAGGTCAGCGCATGACCGCCGGGGTGACGCGACCGGCGCCCATCCGGTTCACCGACCTGGCCGATCCGGTGTATCCCGAAGCGGCGTGGCCGATGCGCGAGGCGCTGGCCGGGTACGGCACGATCCTGGAGTTGACGCCGGAGGCGATGCTGGCGGCCGCCGCCGAACGCACCGGACTCGACGACTTCGGCGATCCGGCGTTCCGGGAGCGCCTGGAGGTGCTGTGTGCGGCCCTGCGCGAGGAGGCCGGCCTCTCCGATGTCGGTGTGGCGGTGGTCTTCGAGCAGCTGGTCGGCAATCTGGTGAACCGGCTCCGACTGGAAGCTCTGATCACGGCTCATCCGGAGATCGAGGATGTCGAGATCGCCCGGCCGATCATCATCTGCGGGCTGCCCCGCACCGGCACCACCCACCTGCACAACCTGATGGCCGCCGACCCGAACCTGCGGTATCTGCCGTACTGGGAGAGTCTGGAACCCTTCCCGGCGCCCGGTGACGATGAGCAGGCCCGCCGCGACCGATGTAGCGCCGGGCTGGAACTGGTCAACACCTCGATGCCCGAGTTCAAGCGGATGCACGACATGACCGTGGACCACGCGCACGAGGAAATCCAGATCCTCGCCAACGACATCTCGACAATGCTGTTCGAAACCACCTACTACATCCCGACATTCGCCGAGTACTACAAGTCGCACGACCAGGGACCGTCCTACGCCTACCTCAAGCGCAGTCTGCAGGCCATGCAGTTCCTGCGCGGCGGTACCCGCTGGGTGCTCAAGTCGCCACAGCACCTCGAACAGTTCGCCACCCTGTACGCCACGTTCCCGGATGCGACATTCGTTGTGACACATCGCGATCCGGTGGAGGTGACCCGGTCGATGGCCACCATGATCGCGTACTCGTCGCGGATGGCCACCGCCGCGCCCGACCCGCACCGGGTTGGGCGGTACTGGCTCGGCCGAGCCGGTGACCTGTTCGACGGCTGCCTGCGCGACCGCGACGTGCTGCCCGCCGACCAGTCGATCGACGTCCGGTTCAGTGACTTCATGGCCGACGAGCAGGGCACCCTGGCAGCGATCTACGAGCTGGCCGGGCAACCCTACGACGACGAGGTCCACGCCGCGATGGACACCTTCATCGCCGAGCATCCGCGGGGCCGCTACGGCGAGGTGATCTACGACCTGGCCGACGTCGGACTGGATACCGACGAGGTGGCTGCCCGGCTGAAGGGCTACCGCGACCGCTTCGTCGGCTGACGCGGGCTGCGGGCCAACCGCGCCAGGCGGGTCCGATCCACCAGCGTGCAACCGTGGACCTCGGCCAACTGCTGGGCGGCTGCGGTGTAGCGATGGTTGGTCACCACCATCGTGGTCTGGCACTCGTAGACGGCCGCACCGGCGACGACCTGCTGGATGGCGGCACCGTTGACCACCCGGCCCTGGCGTTTGCACTGCACCGCAGTGCGCACGTCATCCCGGGTGGCGATCAGGTCGACCCCGAAATCGCCTGTCGCCTTGGTCATTTCGACGGTATAGCCGCGGCCGCGCAGGACCGCGGCGACGTAATGCTCGAACTCCACCCCGGTCATCTCGTCGACGGCGGCCTGCCCGGAGGCCCGATACAGGGCGTCGAGCCGTCGGTCCTGCCGGTCATCGAGATAGGCCAGCATCGCCCGCCACGTGCTGACCAGCGCGATCACCGCGGTGATGGCCGCCAGCACCCACGCACCGCGGTTGAGCAGGCCGGCCAGGGCCAGTAGTCCGGTTGCCGCCAGCCACAGGCCCAGCCACTGCAGGCCGGTGTTCATGCTGGAGTCCTGGCGCACGCCGACACCGTAGCCAGTCGCACCGACATCGCGGCGCCGCAACGGGACTCCTCTGCCAAACCGTGACCGGAACCCATACAGTGCGGGGATGGCGTTCGCGGTTCTCCGGTTCAACTTCGCCTCCCCCGGCGGCGATCCGAAGGTCCAGGGCGAACTGCTCTCGGCAGCACTGGAAATGGCGCAGTATGTCGATACCCGCGGCGTGGCCGCCGTCAGCGTCGACGAGCACCACGTCACCGGGCACGGCTGGAGTTGCAACCCGGTGATGGTGGCCGGGATGCTGCTGGCCCGTACCCGCTCCATCATCGCCAGCATCGACTGCGCGCTGGGGCCGCTGTGGAACCCGGTCCGGATGGCCGAGGACATCGCCCTGGTGGACGGGATGAGCCGCGGCCGGCTACACACCACCGTCGGACTGGGCTACCGGGAAGCCGAGTACACCACTCTGGGCGTCGATTTCGCGCGGCGCGGCGAACTGATGGACACTGCGCTGCAGACCATGCTCGCGGCCTGGTCCGGCGACACCGGGGTGGTGTCGGGCACCTGGTCGCGCCCGCACCCGCCGTTGTATGTCGGGGGTGGGGTGCGTGCCACCGTGCGCCGCGCGGTGCGCTTCGGCCTGCCGCTGAGCCTGCCCGATCACCGGCCCGACCTGGCGGCGTACTACGCCGAGCTGTGTGCCGAGGCCGGGCAGCGGCCGTTCGTGATCATGCCCGCCGAGGTCAACCGCGGCATGATCTATCTGCACGAGGACCCCGAGCGGGCGTGGGCCGAACTCGGCGAGCACATCCTCTGGGAGGCCGTCACCTACGGCCAGTGGTCCACCGAGACCCGGTCCCTGATGCACCTGCCCGGCGTGCAGACCATCGAGGAGGTCAGGGCCTCGGGGCGCTACCGCTTCCTGACTCCCGAACAACTGATCGAGGAGCACCGGTCCGCCGTCGATTTCGGGCCGATCACACTGCATCCCCTGGTCGGCGGGATGCCGGTCGAGGAGGCCTGCAAGTCCGTGCAGCTGTTGACCGATCGGGTCCTGCCCGCGCTGTCCTAGATGTACTGACCCGAGAGGTTAGGTACGCGGCTGGCGGGGGGTTGTCCTCCGAGTGCGGTGTGGCCGCGGTGGTGATTGTAGGTGTGCAGCCAGATGGCGAACTCCGAGCAGCGTTCGGCGTCTGTGCGATAGAGCCTGACGTAAGCCCATTCGTCGGCCAGAGTGCGGTGAAATCTTTCGACTTTGCCGTTGGTCTGCGGTCGATAGGGGCGTGTGCGACGGTGCTCGATGTCACCGAGTGCGTCATGGAAAGCGTGGGAACGGTAGCAGGAACCGTTGTCGGTGAGGACTTTTCGCACGGTGATCCCGTGGTGGGAGAACCAGCTGTTGGCGCGCCGCCAAAACCCGGCGGCGGTCTCTTTGCGTTCGTCAGCCAGGATCTCGCTGTAGGCCAATCGGGAATGTCCATCCAAAGCGGTGTGCAGAAAGTGGTATCCGCGCACTGGGTTGCGGTGGTTGTTGGTCAGACCGGTCTTGTCGGCTTGGGAGTTGCGGTGGCCCATTGATCGGCCGACCATGCGCCATCCTCCGCCGGCGGGGATCTTGCCAAGCTTCTTGACGTCGATGTGCACCAGGTCCCCGCAGCGGGCCGGTTCCATGCGCCGGATCACCCGGCCGGTGGGCCGATCCAGCCAGCTCAGCTTGGCCAGGCCGTAGCGGGTCAGTACTCGGTGCACGGTAGACGGATGGATTCCGAGCAGATAGCCGATCCGCGCCGGCCCCCACCGGCGGATAACCCGCACCTTGATGATGCGGCGCTCGGTACGAGTAGGAGTCTGGTGGGGGCTGTGATGCGGACGTGAACTGCGATCAGCCATGCCAGCTTCACCCAGTGCGCGGTAGCGGCCAGCCCACCGCGACGCGGTGGTCACCGCCACCTGGAATCGTTCAGCCGCTCGCCGAAGCGGCCAGCCGTCCTCGACGACGCAGCGGGCCAGACGCAGACGCCCAGTTTCCGACAAAGGGGCATTACGGTGGGACACGAAGACCTCCGAGGTGAGTTGGTGCGTTCCTAGACAGCTCGCACTTCACTCGGAGGTCTTCGTCATGTCACCACGCCACGCCGTCACCAACGTCCGTGGTCAGTACACCTAGAGATCCAGGCGGTCGATCGTCCACTTGATGTGGTCGAAGTGCGGCATCTCGCGGCCGTCGTCGACCCCGATCTCCTGCTTGATCAGCGCCTCGAGTTTGGCGCTGGACGCCAGCACCAGCTCGGCGTTCTGCCCCTTGGTGGCAGCCAGATTGGTCATCTCGGCCGGATCGCTCTGCAGGTCGTAGAGCTCGACGTCGTTGAACCGGTACAGCTCATCGAGATCACGCGGCAGGTTGCGCTGTGTCGGCGCGAAGTAGCGGGTGAACTTGTAGCGCCCGTCGAACATCGTGCGCAGACTGCCCCGCTTGTTCAGGTCGGGCCGATAGCCGGCTTCGGCCATCGCCTGCTTGGGGTCTTTCTTGGCGGCCTTGGCATCGGCGATGATCCGGATGACCTCGCTGTCGTTGGTGGCCAGCCCGCTGTAGGTGAACAACAGCGCGTCGCGCACCGTGTGCTCGTTGGCACCGCGCGGATTGCCCAGTGCCGCACTGAAATCCCGGCCCGGCAGATCCCGGCCGGCGACCTCGCCTTCGTTGCCCCCCGTCACCCCGGCGAAGGCCAGCAGGCTCGGGGCCAGGTCGATGTGGCCGGTCAGCGAGGAGACATCCTGTCCCCCAGCCACATCCGGGTGTACGACGTGCATCGGAAGGTGGATGGCCTCCTGGTAGGCGAACGGCCCCTTGCCGCGAAGGCCATGTGCGCCGCCCATCTCACCGTGGTCGCTGGTGAACACCACGATCGTGTTGTCGGTCAGCTTGAGGTTGTCGAGCTCGGCGAGCAGCAGCTGCAACTGCTGGTCCACACTGCGGATGCTGTTGAGGTAGAAGTCGGAGAAGCGCCGCCAGCGCTCCTCCTCGGGTGGGATGGCGCCCAGCGCGTAGGCCCAGGCCTTGAGGTATTCGCCGTGTGCGGCGGGCCGGCCCGGCTCGTCCATCGGCTGGGCGAGGCTCTTGGGCAGCGCGGTGTCCCAGGTCTTGGCGTAGAGCTCGTTCTCCGGTGCCCGGGCGGCCTCCATCAGCAGCCTGCCGGTGTCCTGGACGTTCTGTCCGGGGGCATCGGTGTTGAAGTACATGATGTCGTGCGGGTTGACCAGGCTGACGAACAACGCCCAGGGCTTGTTCTCGTCGGCCAGCGACCGGCCCTGGTCGCGCAGCCACGACACCGCGCTGCCGCCGATCATGTTGTCGTAGTGGTACCCGCCGAGGGTGTGGGTCAGGACGTCGCCGGGCCAGACGTAGTCGGAGAAGCCGTAGGCATCCATCTCCTTGGTGAACAGGTGGTCGGGCTGCTCGGTCTCGAAGGCGCTGTTGAGATGCCACTTGCCCTTGTAGGCGGTGTAGTAGCCGGCTTTGCGCAGCATGTCCCCGACTGTTGGGATGTCGGTGCTCATCGAGTTGACGTAGGGCATGTCGACGTTCTCGAACATCCCGTTGTCCGGTGTCTGCAGTCCGGTCAGGATCACCGCGCGCGAACTGGTGCACATCACGGCCGGGCAGTAGTGGTTGGTGAAGGTGACGCCGTCGGTACGCAACCGCTCCCGGCCCGGCAGCGACATCCCCGCCGGCCACTCGGAGAAGTAGCGCTCCTGATCGGTGAAGACGAACACGATGTTGTGCTTGGCCGCCGACGGAAGTCCGGTCTTGGGCGCCGACGGCGTGCTCGCCGGTTTGGGTGCGCAGGCCGCCGCAGCCAGTGAGGCCCCGGCCAGCGAGACGCCGGCCATGGCCAGGAAGGTCCGCCGGCTGGTTCCTTCGGGAGTAGGTGTCACGCGGTCGCGCCCCTTCCATTGTTGATGTAGCGATACGTACACTAAGGTCGTGTTGTTGCCCGGTCAACCATGCGAGGATCGGCAGGCCATGTCCGAGGAATCACGATCGACGCCCGCGCGCCCGGCTCGGCGCACCCGGGCCAACGGCGACCGGTCCCGCGAACGCATCCTGGATGCGGCCACCGAGGTCGCCACCGAGCGCGGCTACGACGGGACCACCATCTCGGCGGTGAGCAAGGCCAGCGGCCTGCCTCCGACCTCGATCTACTGGCATTTCACCGACAAGGACGACCTGATCGCCGCGGTGATCGAACGCAGCTACCAGCGCTGGATGGGCGCCCTGAGCCTGCCCGAGGGCGCCGATGCCGCCCGCTGGGCCGGCCAGATCGGCACCCAGGTGGCCAAGGCGCTGCAGGAGGCGCCCGACTTCCTGCGACTGGGGCTCAAACTGGCGCTAGACCGCCGCCCGGTCGAACGCCGCGCGAAGCGGGAGTTCCTGCAGAGCCGGGCCAGTACGTTCGATCAATTCGCCCGGCTGATCCGCCAGATCGCCCCCGAACTCGACGACGACAAGGTCGATCTGCTGACGACTTATCTGATCGCCGGGGCCGACGGGTTGTTCATCGTGGGTGAGATCGACGACGATCCGGACCGGTTGGTCGAACTCTTCGAACTGCACGCGACGCTGGTCTTCCAGTCGGCGATCGATCTGGTCGCGGCCCGCCGTCGCTACTGATCAGTAGCCTGCCGAAGTTGCCCGACGACCGTCATCGGCGTGAAAGTTGGGTTCTTACCAGAGTTTTAGGCAGTGCTCCCTGGGGCCTTAAATTTGCGGCATACGTTTCATCGGTGGGGAGGCCACACGGCATACCCGCATCCGCAACACTGACCGGAATGAGGCTGCACATGACGAGTTTCACCTCTCGCTACGGCAACCCCGCTGTTGATTACAAGGGTGCGCACGTTCGGGCCCACTTCCGGCATGTCGCGACGGTGGCGGCGATCAGCGGTCGCGTCGACGCCTCCAACGTCGATCACCTGACCGAGTTCGTCCAGCGCTTCGTCCTGGCCGACCAGCCGTTCGTGCTCGACCTGAGCGGCGTGGATTCCTTTACCCCGCAAGCGCTTCGGCTGCTGTTCGCTCTCGATGACCGGTGCACCGCCGTCGGTGTCGACTGGGCGGTGGTCGCCAGCGAGGCCGTCAAGCGCCGGCTGCGGATCCGCAACAACGACGTGCTGTTCCCGGTGGTGGCCTCACTGGCCGAAGCCGAGCACGAGTTCGACGACGCGATCCTCAACCGCCGCCGCTTCCTGCTGCCGCTGCTGAGCAAGACGGCCTGAGCGAAAACCGCCGGGTTCTCCGGCGCGCGTACCCTGATCGTCGTGGGTCAAACATCTGTCATCCTGACCGCTGCGTCGCTGACCGCGGTTGCGGTGCTCGTCGGAGCCGGTGCGGCCGGAGCTGATCCGGCGACGCCGGATCCCGTGCCGGCACCGTCCACGTCGACGACCGCTCCGAGCGTGCCCGCCCTGTCAC
Source organism: Mycobacterium sp. M26 (assembly GCF_001494595.1). Classification (GTDB taxonomy): domain Bacteria; phylum Actinomycetota; class Actinomycetes; order Mycobacteriales; family Mycobacteriaceae; genus Mycobacterium. The sequence goes on along the minus strand of NZ_LN929908.1, from coordinate 2,251,664 downwards.
TGCCCGCTGCCAGCTCGCCGACCACCACCCCACCGGCGGTGCCTCAGTCGGCGATGGACCACAACGGCACCTACACCGTCGGTACCGACATCGTCGCCGGCACCTACTCCTCGGCCGGTCCGGTCGAAGGCGACAAGTGCTACTGGAAGCGGGTCGGCGGCCCGGACGGCGCCACCACCCTGGACAACGCGCTGAGCGGAAAGCCGCAGATCGTGCAGATCGAGCCGACCGACACCGCATTCAAGACCAACGGCTGCCAGCCGTGGCAGCTCACCGATGCGCCGCCGCCGAACGAGAACCCGCCGTGGTTGTCCGGCATTCAGCTGCGCCACTACCTCGACGTGATCAACGGCCTCTCGGGCGCGTCCGGCAACGGCCAGCTGCCGCCGTCCTGACCTGCTACTTGGCGGTGGCGCCGCTGGGCGGCAGCGGCGGCGGGCAGTAATCGTGGTCCTGCAGCTGTTCCCCGCCTGCGAAGTCGCCGGTTTCTCCGTCAGCCCGGTCGGCGAGCACGATGAATCCGGGCTGCCCGGCCACGTCGTCAGCCCCGACGATCACCAGCGTGTAGCTGCCCATATCGGTACGCGCCCCGGCCAGGCCGTCGGCCAGCAGGGTGAACGGGTTGACGGTCAGATCCGCGCCGGGAACGGTCATCGCCCAGTAGGTGTGACCGGCCAGCGGCGCCGGGAACGGCGCCCAGGCCGGGCCGATCGCGGCGGCCTGGGCACGCAGCGCCGCCCGCACGTCGGCGCGAACGCAGTCGATGTGGATGTGCAACTGGTTCTGCGAGCGCGAGACCTCGGAGTTGACCGCCAGGCTCACCCAGTCCCGCGGTAGCGTGCCGCCGGCCCGCTGCTCCGTGAAGGCCCGGGCCAGCCACGCCTCGGCGAAATAGTTGGTGGCACCCGGTTCGAGGAGCTCAGGACTTTCGATTCCGGTGATGCGCGCCGTGGGTAGCAGCAGGTATTGCCGGTCGCCGTCGATGTCCTTCATGACGGCGTAGCCGTACCGCTCGCCACCGTCGAGGTTCACCTGCGCGCACGGAGCCGGATCGCGATGCGCGAATTCGTCGGCCACGCAATGGTCGTGCACGATCGTCCAGAGTGCGTTCGGGTCGGCGTGGGCGGGCACAGAGCTGATGAACACCATGGCCACCGCCGCCAGCGCAGCGCATGTCTTGCCGGGCACCGTCACACCCTACGGCCCACTGCGCCCGATATGGCGGTGGCGCTACTCTGCCATCCGCAGTCACGGCAATTCAGCTCTGATTTCTCCGTATTTGCGGATCATTCGCTAGGCTGCCCTGGTGCCCCAGCTCAGAATCCGCGAGGCCGCCGAACTGCTCGGCGTCAGCGACGACACAGTCCGCCGCTGGATCGATGACGGCGCCCTGCCGGTCAGCAACGACGCGGGCGGGCCCAAGACCATCGACGGTGCTGCGCTGGCGGCCTTCGCCCGCGAGAACGCCTCGACCGCGCCGAAAGATCCGCTGTCGGTGGCCAGTTCAGCGCGAAACCGGTTCGCCGGGCTGGTGACCCGAGTGGTCACCGACACCGTGATGGCCCAGGTCGAGATGCAGTGCGGCCCCTTCACCGTGGTCTCGCTGATGAGCAGCGAGGCGGTCCGCGACCTCAAGCTCGAGCCGGGCAGCGTCGCGGTCGCGGTGGTCAAGGCCACCACGGTGATCGTCGAAACCCCGGGAGGCCAGTCGTGAACCGCGTCCTGCCCGCCCTTGCCACCGCATTGACCCTGCTCGCGCTGCCTGCGTGCGGGTCCGAGAAGACCTCACCGGCACCAAGCTCCAGTGCCACCGGGGACACGCTCATCGTGTTCGCCGCAGCCTCGTTGAAGAAGACCTTCACCCAGATCGGCGAGGAGTTCAACAAGGCCAATCCCGGCTCCTCCGTCGAATTCTCGTTCGCCGGCTCCTCCGATCTGGTCACCCAGCTGACCCAGGGCGCCCACGCCGATGTCTTCGCCTCCGCCGACACCAAGAACATGGACAAGGCGTCCGCCGCCGGACTGCTCGCCGGTCAGCCGGTGAACTTCGCGTCCAACACGTTGACGATCGCCGTGGCACCCGGAAACCCCAAGCAGATCACCAGCTTTCGCGATCTGACAAAGCCGGGCGTCACCGTAGTGGTGTGCGCACCACAGGTGCCGTGCGGGTCGGCCACCCAGAAGGTGGAGACCGCCACAGGCGTCGACATCGCCCCGGTGAGCGAGGAGTCGTCGGTCACCGACGTGCTGGGCAAGGTCACCAGCGGCCAGGCCGACGCCGGCGTGGTTTACGTCACCGATACCGCCGCCGCCGGTGACAAGGTGACCGCGGTGGCTTTCCCGGAAGCAGCCGGTGCGGTCAACACCTACCCCATCGCCACCCTGTCTCAGGCTAAAAACCCCACGCTGGCAGGCAAATTCGTTGATCTGGTAACCGGGCCGACCGGTCAGCAGATTCTCGGAGAGGCCGGGTTCGGCAAGCCCTGATGTGGCAGGCTCGGGACGTGGATCTGCCCCGCCCCGACCCCGACGTCCCGCACCTGGCCGACGTGGTGCCCGCGGTGCTGACCGCGATGGGAGACCACGGTTTCGACTCCCCCATCGCGCTGCCGGGCCCGATCGCCGGAGCATGCGTGCTGCTGATCGACGGGCTGGGCGCTGAACTACTGGACACCTATCGCGCCGACGCACCGGTGCTGGCCGAGCTCCGTGGCCCGACGCTGACGGTCGGGTTCCCGTCGACTACGGCCGCCGGTCTGGCCGCGATCGGAACCGGTTGCGCTTCCGGCGGTCACGGCATGGTGGGCTACTCGTTCAGGCTGCCCGACACCGGGGTGATCAATGCACTGCGCTGGCGCCCGCACCCATGGGGTGAGGATCTACGTGAGACGGTGCCACCGGAGACAGTGCAGCCGCTGCCGACCACCTTCGAGCGCGCCGAGTCCACCGGGATCGCCGTCAGTGTGATCTCGGGTGCGGAGTTCACCGGCTCCGGGCTGACCCGTGCGGTGCTGCGCGGCGGCCGCTACGTCGGGGTGCACGCGCTGGGTGACCTGGCCGCACAGGTGAACGCCGCGGTGGCCGCCGGCGGCTTCTGCTACGGCTATCACAGCGAGCTGGATCTGCTCGGTCATCTGTCCGGCCCGGGCTCGCCGGCCTGGCGAATGCAGTTGCGCCAGATCGATCGGCTGGTGGAATCCGTGGTCGCCGCACTGCCGCCGGGCGGGTTGCTCGCCGTGGTCGCCGATCACGGCATGGTGGCCGTCGATAGCAAGGAGTCCGTCGATATCGACAGTGCGCCAACACTTCTCGATGGTGTATCGGCGGTGGGCGGCGAACCGCGGGCCCGTCACGTGTACACCGCCGACGGCGCTACGGACGACGTGCTGGCGGCCTGGCGGCAGACACTCGGTTCGCGGGCGTGGGTGCTGACCCGCGACGAGGCGATCGACGCCGGCTGGTTCGGCCCGGCAGTAGCCGACCGCGTCCGGCCCCGCATCGGTGACATCGTGGCGGCCGCCCGCGACAACGCTGCCCTGCTGCGCCGCACGGTGGAGCCGGGTGAGTCCGCCCTCATCGGCCACCACGGCTCGCTGACCAGCGCCGAGCAGTTGGTCCCGCTGCTGCTGGCCTACGGCTGAGCGGACTGCCGCAACCGGGCCTTGTTCCGGTACATGTCCGCATCGGCACTGCGGATCAGGTCCTCGAGATCGTCGGTGGGACCCCAGGTCCAGCCCACCGATGCCGACAACCAGACGTCGAGCGAGCCGACCCGGTAACGCCCGGTCACCAGTGTGGCGATCCGGTCGGCCAGCGCAGCCACCACGGCGGTCTCGTCGGCTTCGGGCACCAGCACGATGAACTCGTCGCCGCCCAGGCGGAACACCGAGTTCGGCGCAAGCACCCCGCGTCGCAGTCGCTGCGCCACCTCGGCGAGCACCTCGTCGCCGGCCGCGTGGCCGTAGTCGTCGTTGACCCGCTTGAAGCCGTCCAGGTCGGCGAAGATGATGCCGACGGGTGCGGCCGGTGCGGCCGCGCGGTGTTCCTCGATCCGGTTCACCAGGGCATGCCGGTTATGCAGGCAGGTGAGATGGTCGGTGACCGCCATCCGGGCCAGTTCGGCCTCCGCGCACCGGCGGGCGGTCACGTCCTGGAACTGGGCGATCACCACATCGTCGGCGCCGTACTCGGCGCCCGGTGCCAGCACCGCGGTGCGCTGCAACCAGATGACCGAGCCGTTGCTGCGGACATACCGGCGCTCCGAGGAGATCTGCTGGACCGCGCCGGCCAGCAACGCCTCCATCTCGTCCTCGCCGGTGCCCACATCGTCGGAGTGCACGTACGCGCGGTAGTCGGCCCCGGCCAGCTCCTCGGCGCGGTAGCCGATCATCTGGCACAAAGCCGGGTTGGCCCGCAGCACCCGCCCGTCGGTGGTCAGCACCGCCTCGCCGAACGGAGCGTTAGCCATGCTGATCTGGAAGAGCTGCAGTGCCGCGTCGCGCACCCGCTCGGCCTCGAGCCGGTCGGTGATATCGACGGCGTGGCAGTAGAAGCCGCGGACCTCCCCATCGATGATGTCGGGAATGTAGGACGCCTCGAACTGGCGGGGCCGCCCGAGCGGGTCGGTCAGCGTGGTTGTGAACACCTGGGCGTGACCCTCGAGGACCGCATCGACGTACGGCTGCACCGCGGCGTAGACCTCGTCGCCGACGATCTCGCGCATGTGCCTGCCGCGGCTCTCACCCGGCGCCAGCCCGAAATATTCGATGTAGGTGTCGTTGGCCAGAAGGTTGCGCCGGTCCCGATCCCAGTAACCGATGATGGCGGGCAGTCGGTCGATGAGCAGCCGCAGCCTGCGGACGTCCTCCGCGGCGGAGAGCTCTTCATCGAGCACTGAGCACGCCCCCAATACAAATCCGCGCACCACCGCCGCCCAATTTACCCTGCGGTCAAATGGGGGTAAAGGAACCGGCGCGGCGGGCATTAAGGTACTGCGTCGTGATCGTGCTGCTGCCGCCGTCGGAGACCAAACGGGCCGGAGGCGACGGCCCTGCGCTGCGGCTTGACGCGCTGAGCTCCCCTGACCTGACCCCGCTACGCACCGCACTGGTCGGTGAACTGGTGGACCTGGCCGGCGATGTCGCGGCGAGCAGGAAAGCGCTGGGCTTGTCGGCCGCCCAGGACGCCGAGATCGAGCGCAACGCCACGCTGCTGACCTCGCCGACACTGCCGGCCATCGAGCGCTACACCGGTGTGCTCTACGACGCGCTCGACGTCGGGTCCCTGCGCGCTACCGAGGCGGCCCGGGCCCGGGCCCGGCTCGCCGTGGGCTCGGCGCTGTTCGGGGTGGTGCGCGCCGACGACCTGATTCCGGCCTATCGCCTGTCGGCATCCTCCAAGCTGCCCGGCAGCCCGACGCTGGCGTCGCGGTGGCGGCCCGTACTGGAACCAGTGCTCGCGCAGTGGGCCGCCGATGAGCTCGTGGTCGACCTGCGTTCGGGTTCCTATGCGGGGCTGGGCAAGGTGCCCGGCGCCGTGCGCGTGGACGTCCTCGCCGAGCATCCCGACAGCCGGCGCACCGTCGTCACCCACTTCAACAAGGCCCACAAGGGCCGGCTGGCCCGGGTACTGGCGGCCAGCAGGTCCGAACCCGGCGATGCCGCGGCGGTGGCGGCGGTGGCGCGCCGGGCCACGATGCGCGTCGAGCGCGACGGCAACGAGCTGACGATCGTCGTTCCGGCCTGACCCGGGCCTCTGCGACGATGGTGCGATGAGCAACCGTTGGCAGGAGTCCACCGCGCCACGCGGTGACGACTACGACGCACGCTGGCGGTCGCTGGCCGAGGCCGGGCAGAACATCCACGGCGAAGCCGACCTCGTCGAACACCTGATGCGCCCGTCCGGTGCCCGCTCGGTGCTGGACGCGGGCTGCGGAACAGGACGGGTCGGCATCGAATTGGCCCGCCGGGGATTCGCGGTCGCCGGGGTCGACGCCGACGCCGGCATGTTGTCCGCGGCCCGCCGCAAAGCGCCCGATCTGGACTGGGTGCAGGGCGATCTGGCTGATCTGGGTGCTGGACTGCCCGGACCGTTCGACCTCATCCTGCTGGCGGGCAACGTGATGATCTTCCTGGAACCCGGCACCGAAGACCGCGTGCTGGCCGGCCTGACGGCCCGGCTGGCGCCGGGGGCACTGCTGGTCGCCGGTTTCAGCGTGCGGCCCGACCGGCTGCCCGTCGAGCGCTACGACGAGCTCGCCGCGGCGGCCGGGTTGGTCCCGGTGTCGCGGTGGTCGACCTGGGATCGCCAGCCGTTCGCCGGCGGCGACTACGCGGTGTCGGTGCACCGGGCCGCCGGTACGGGCGGCGGCTGAATCCCGGCGGAAATCCGGCCGAAAATCCCAGCTGCCGGTTTTTATCCCGCGAGGGTGGTCAGCGCTGTCTGTGTTCGCTAGGCTCGGTCCCCGGCCATGGCCAAAAGGTGTTCGGGGATTGCTGGGCATCCGCGAAGCCGACGGGAATCGTTGAGGGGAACTGCGCATGAGGTTGCCGTGGGTGGGCCGCAGCCTCAACCAGTACTACACCCTCACCGCGATGCTGGCCGCCCGCGGCGCCCAGACCTTCACCTCCCGCGTCATCGCCTCGTTCCTCATCGCGCTGGGCACCATGCTGCTGGTGGTGCTGGTCAGCCCGCTGCCGCTGCATCGGCCGGCCGGCCCGCCGCTGCTGGGTGCGGTGGTGGCGGCGTGTTTCGTCACGGGGGCGATCTGGTTGCGCCACCGGTGGCCGACACGCACCGAGTCCGCCCTGCTCGCCGGTGGTTCCATGATCGGCGTTCCGATTGCCTGCCTGGTCCCGGTGGACCCGATGTTCGGCATCGTGGGCGCGCCGTCGTTCGCTCTGATGATCGGCTATGTCGCTCTACTGCACGGGATGCGGCTGCTGAGCGCGATGATCACGGTCGCGGTGCTCACCGTCGGTTATCTGGCGATCAAGGTGGCCGATCACGACGTGCTGATGGCCGTGGTGTCGACGGTGATGCTGTTCCTGCTCTTCGCGTTTGCCGCGTTCTCCTGCCGGCTGGTGGTCAGGTTGACCGGGACGGCGGTCGGTCCGGACGGCTTCGAACCGCTGACCGGGCTGCTCAACCGGGAGTCGTTCTACGAGCAGACCGCGACCCTGCTCGCCTCCCGTAATCGCGACGATGACCGCTACCTGGTGGTGGCCGTCGTGAACATCGACAGCTTTGCGGCGATGGTCAGCGTGCTGGGCAATCGCGGCGGTAATCGGGCCCGGATCGCCGCCGGCCAGGCGCTGCGGGAAACGGTGCGGCGCAACGCCATCGTCGCGCACATCGGCGAGGCCGAGTATCTGATCGCCGACACGTTCACCACCACCGATCCCTCGCCCCTGGTCGAGCGGGTACGCGGCGCCATTGCCGCGACCCCGACCGGGATGACGGCCAGTATCGGGGTGGTCGCCACGCCGCTGCGGCCCCTGGTCGAGGCTCCCCCGCACGATGTTCTCGACGAAATCGTGGCGCTGGCGACGACGGCGATGTACGACGCCCGCCGAGCCGGCGGCAACCAGGCCCGCTATATCGTGCGCCCCACGCTGAGCGTGGTCGACGAGGACGACGAACCCGAGACGCCGCTGCTGTGACCGGAGGTCGCGCTCAGCGCTGGATCGCGTTGGGCGGGGCACCCACGGACTCGGGATCCACCTCCACCGCATAGGAGGTGATGCTGGCGATCCGGTCGCCGGTGAAGGTGTAGAGGTAGCAGGTGGCCACAGCGGTCACCGAGTCTCCGCCGGTGTACCGCCCGTGCACCTCGACCACCACGGTGTCGCCCTGCTCGACCGTCAGGCAGTGCTCCCAGCTGGGAGTGGTCTCGCCGATGCTGCCCGCGGTGTCCCGGCACGTTCGCGCCACCGCATCGGCACCTTCGAGCACCGAGTAGCCCACGATCGTCCAGCGCACATCTTTCGCCAGATGCGGCAGCGCGTCGGCGAAGCGGTGCTGGGAGAAGGCACGCGCGATCTCGACGCGATCCACGGTTTCGCTCATCTGCTGACCGTAGCGCGGCGCAGAGCGGCTTCACGGCGCAGTGGTGATCTCCACGGCGAGGTGATCGGCGATGGCCTGCGCCGCCGCCCAGTCGCCGCCACGCAGCGCAGCGGCCAGCTGGTCGACCAGCGGGCTGTGCACCCCGAGCTCGGCCAGCCAGCCCGACACCGTGGCGGCGATCTCATTGACCGTCACCGTCACCGTCCGGCCCTCGTGCAGCCGGTCGGTCAGCCGGAAGCTGGGCGGGCCGCCGCGACTGCGCGTGGACTGTCGATGGGATCCGAACCCGTTGCGCACCAATCGAAACATGGCGTTTCCTCCCCTTGCGCCGGTGTTCTACCACTGTCCTGCCGCTCGGGTGCCGCGGCCAAGGGCACTAGGTCCCCCACCGGATGGGGCCAACGGCACCGCTCATCTGCCCGCCCGGCGGTATTGTCTGCCGAATGAGCTCCGGCCATGACCACAAGCCCAACCGTGAACTGCCGCCCGGCATGGCCGAGCAGTTGGATCTGCCGTACGCCGGCGTCGCGTCGTTCGGTAACCGGCCGTTCCTGACCGAGCCGGAGCAGCTCGATTCCTGGCAGCCCGACGTGGCGATCGTCGGCGCACCCTTCGACGTGGCCACCACCAACCGGCCCGGTGCCCGGTTCGGCCCGCGCGCCATCAGATCCACCGCCTATGAGCCCGGGACCTATCACATGGACTTGGGCCTGGAGATCTTCGACTGGCTCGAGGTGGTGGACTTCGGTGACGCGTGGTGCCCGCACGGGCTGACCGAACAGTCCCACGCCAACATCCGCGAACGCGTGCATACGGTGGCCTCGCGCGGCATCGTGCCGGTGATCCTCGGCGGTGACCATTCGATCACCTGGCCCGCGGCCACCGCGGTGGCCGACTTCCACGGACACGGCAACGTCGGGATCGTGCACTTCGACGCCCACGCCGACACCGCCGACATCATCGACGGCAATCTGGCCAGCCATGGCACCCCCATGCGGCGGCTGATCGAATCCGGGGCGGTCCCGGGAACCCACTTCGTCCAGGTCGGGCTGCGCGGCTACTGGCCGCCGCAGGACACCTTCGAGTGGATGCAGGAGCAGGGCATGGTCTGGCACACCATGCAAGAGATCTGGGACCGCGGTTTCAAGGCGGTCATGGACCAGGCGGTCAGCGAGGCGCTGGCGAAGGCCGAAAAGCTCTATGTATCAGTCGATATCGATGTGCTCGATCCTGCGCACGCCCCCGGTACCGGAACCCCCGAGCCGGGCGGTATCACCAGTGCCGACCTCCTGCGGATGGTTCGGCAGCTGTGCTACGAGCACGATGTGGCCGGGGTGGACGTGGTCGAGGTGGCACCGGCCTACGACCACGCCGAGCTGACCGTCAACGCCGCGCACCGGGTGGTGTTCGAGGCACTGGCCGGGATGGCCGCCCGTCGCCGCGATGCCGCCAAGGCCAAACCGGGACCACCGTCACCGCTGGCGACCTAGTTTCCCCGGCCCCCGAATCTAGTAGTCCGATTCGGCGGCCAGGATCTCGGCCAGGAACGCATCCGGGCGAGGACTGGCCAGTCGATCCCTGGCGAACCGCCGGATCCGCGCGCGGACCTCGGCGGGCTCGTCGACCTCGACCCCGACGATCACCGTGGTCGCCGACCAGTCGGTATCCCAGGCCAGCGACGGAGTAACCGGGCCGCCCGCCTCGTCGACCAGTGGCAGCGTCGCGCGACCCTGGCTGTCGAGCGCGCCTTCGGCTCGAATTCCCTTGCAACGCAGTGCTACCGGGATCCCTTCCGGGGACTGGCGGCCCAGGGTGAGAGTGCTGAGCACAGCGGTGGCCTGTCCATCCTGTACGGCGATGGCCCAGCCCACGGTGTCGTCGGCGGCGTCGAACACCGCGGCCGGCACACCGCTGAAGGTCGTCGACGCCACCCCACGGGCGATCACCTCGACCGGATCGATACCCACTCCGCGGCCCGCGGCCAGCGCATAGTCGTCCTGGCGGCCGGGCACCCCGGACGACACGGCGAGGTCCTCGATCGCCTCGGCCACCGCGGACCAGCCCGGCGCGTCCAAGCCCATCTCCTCGACCAGATCAACACACCGGCCGGCCAGTTCCACGATCCGGGGATCACCGGAAGCCACCAGCAGTTCGACCGCGGCGGCGTGCGGGGCGAGCAGTTCGGCCACATCCGAATCCAGTGTGCCGTCGCCGAAGAAGTCCTCCGCCTCGACCGTGGCCACCGCGAGTTCGGCATCCAGCAGGGCCGGATCCAAGCCGGCGATCGCCTCCTGGATGCTCTCCGGCCAGAACCGGCGCAGCCAGTGGCCCAGCGCCAGCCGGTGCAGCGGCGCCAACGAGCCCGGCAGCACGTCGAGGCCGGGCAGTTCCACCGCCGCCGCGTCATCCGGCGGGGCGCTGCCGGTCGCCTCCGCAAGTAGCCGGTGGCCGGACTCGCCCACGATGCGCCACAGCCAGTCCGCCCGGGCGGGGTCGGTCAGGGTGATCTGTGCGGCGGCCCCCGGTGGCGCGTCAACCGTCCAGGACAGCACCGCACCGTCGACCTCGATCACCGCGGCCAGCGGCACCGGGGCCGGCGCCGGACCGGTGCTCCACAATCCGGAATCCACCACCAATTTCATTGCGCCACCTGCACTTCCAGCATCGCCTTGATGCGCTGGCGGTGATCGAGGCTGACCGAACGGGCCACTCCTTCGAGCAGAGCGCGGATATCGTCGACATCATCGCAGGGCTCCTGCCAGACGTCGCGACCGTGCAGACGGGCCCACAACCGGCTCAGGTACGGCCGTGCAAAAGCTGCCAGGTCGTCGACGACGGGTCGCTGGCGCGGATGCATCGGCTGCCCGGCTGCCAGTGCACGGCGGGCGTGCAACACATAGGCCTCCTTGCGCAGCCGGGCCTGGATGGTGGCCGCCAGACCGTAGCGGGCCACCGCCTGCTCGTCGAGGGGCCGAAGCTCACCGGCCACCTCGATGCCGACGACGAGGGTGGCCTGCTTGTCCTCGCCCAGGAAACCCCATGGCGCGCAGGCGCGGTCGACTTCTTCTGCACACAGCAGCGGAACGTCGGGCAGCTCGTCGCGGTCCAGGGCGCGGCGCAGAGTGGCCCGGACCCGGTCCACGACACCGCGATCCAGCGGCCGCTCGGCGTCGCCGTCAGCGGTCAACGGGGGCGCTTGCAGCGGCAGCTGCGAGGTCAGCCCCAGCACCACGATGGACCACGGCAGCGGCGAACCGGCGACGCGGGCGCCCGCCCCCAGGTTGTAGGGGGTGGCATCGGCGATCAGCGCGCTCCACACCCGTTGGCGGGCAACGGTTTCGCGATGGGAATCGGCGGGACCGAGGACCGTCGTCAGGCCGGCGAAGAACGGTCCGGTGATGGTGTCGTCGGGCCGTACGTCACCCCAGCTGTGCTGTAGCTGACGGGACAGCCGCGCGACCACCTGGGGGTTGGCCAGGTGCCGGTTGAGCACCTCGACGTCGGTGCGGTCGCGGTCCTCGTGTAGAGCGCGCAAGGTGGCCGCGGCCACCTCCGCGCCATCCTGGGCGGGCGCGCCCTTGGTGACGGCCAGCTCGAAACACACCGGAAAATAGAGGTCCTGGGCGTTGCCGGAGGTGACCCGCAGCCGGCGGCGCTCGGATTTCATCAGTGCAAACCAGGCCGCAGTGGCACGCAACGTCTCGGCGTGCTCGGCGATCAGCCCGGTCATCTCGTCGGCGACCTCGGTGGCGACGAACGGCGCCGAGTAGGCGGCGTTCACGCGCAACCTGAGCACCAGCGGGTCGAGGATGCGTTTGACGGTCCGGCGCAGCGGACCGCCGTCGTCTCCGCTGAGCACCTCGACACCGGGACCGATCGCCCGCCACCAGCGTCGATGATGCGTTTGACGGTCCGGCGCAGCGGACCGCCGTCGTCTCCGCTGAGCACCTCGACACCGGGACCGATCGCCCGCCACGCAGCGTCGATGACCGCCCGCCGCGGCACGGCCGCGCCGGCGGTGAGCACCGATCCCGGCCCGGCGTCCATCCCGTCAGAATAGAGCCCCGGCAAAGTTGGGTTCGGTAGTGCGGCCGCCACGGCAACCTTCCCCGCATGTCTGACACCTTGCTGGGCGCCATCGCCGTCGTCTCCGCCATCGCACTCGCCACGATCCTCGTCGCCGCCGGTCTGTGCGGCCAGCCGCCCCGGACGCCCCGGCGCCGGAGCCCCGCCGCCCGGGCGGTCGCCCTCGGCACGGTCTGGGCCGTCGCCGACTCCGCCGACCCGCTGGTGGTCATCGAAGTCGAACGTGTCGACGGTGAACGGTTCGCCGGCCGGCTGTGCCACCGCGAGGGCGACCCGGCCGTGTCGGCGCTGCGGCCGGGGATGATCCTGCTGGTGTCCTTCGACCCGCAGGCCCCCGGCCGGCTGTCGCTGGCCGATGACGTGGTCGCCGTGCGGGCGGCGCAGTCCCCGGTGCGCCGCGGGCTGCTCACCGACGACCAGCTCGACCTCATCCGGCACGGCACCCGCTCCTCGGGTGTGGTCACGGGAATGCGCACCACCGGCAGCGCCGGCCACGATCTGCGCGAGGTCGAGCTCGACGTGATGGTCCGTCGCCGCGGGGGTGGGCAGTTCCCGGCCCAGGAAACCACGGTGGTGCCGGCCTCCTCGCTGCCCCGGCTCTCCCCCGGCAGCATCATCGACGCCTACTACCGCCCGAAGGACGAGAGCGCCGTCGCGGTGTGCCTGCCGAGCACCTGACCGGTTCACCGCGCACCATCCACCGAGAACGTCACCAGCGCCGCCCAGTACAACGGGCTGGCGCTGGTGTCACCGTCCCGCCAGCGCCGCATCTGGCTCCGCTGCCAGCGGTTGAGGGCCACGATCGCGTCATCCTGTTCATGGGCCTCGTCGACGGCGACGACCACGTCGGCCATCGGGTCCTCTAGGCGCCCGGCAAAGCGCCGGTAACCCGCCGTGGTGGGCAGTGACCACAGTGTCGCGGTGACCAGTTGAGCGCCGCACAGCACCATGGCCGCGACCAGTCCGGTGGCCTCGTCGAATTGGTAGTCACCGCCGGAGCCGCAGGCAAGCAACGCCACCCGCGGTGGCATCGGCAACTGCGCGGACATCAGGTCGGCCGCCAGCAGTGGGCGATGGTCCCCGACCGGCTCGGCCGCACCGGGCAGCGCAGACGTGCAGGCCAGGTGGATGGCGGCGCGGTCGGCATAGCCGTGGGCCCGGTCGGCGGCGCTGGCATGCCCGACGTAGAGCAGCCGACCCGGATTCCGCTGGAGCTGGGAGGCCAGCCAGCCGCGGTCGGCGTCGCTGCGGCGGAACAGCTCGACCGCGGAGTCGGCATCCGGGAGCACCGCGCGTTCGGCCATCACCTGGTCGAAGTGCTGGGAGAGCCGGCCCTGCGCCGACGGCCGCCCGAGCACGGAGCCCAGCGCAGAGTCGGGACGCTGGCCGGGCACCCGCGGATCGAGCACCAGAAGTGCTGCAGCGCTTTCCCGTTCAGACCAGCTCACCGATGCCCGGGGAGCGTGCGCGATATTCGGCGGGACTGCCATCGCCACATCGGCCAGCTCCATCAGCCGGTGCCCCTCGGTCAGGGTGCCGATATCGGCGAGCTGCCACGGGATGCGGGCCGCCCTGGTGCCCTTGGTGGTGATCGCCTCGGCCCGTGCGGCAACCAGCTCCTCACGGCTGGGACCGGCGAGCGGCACGGCCAGCAGCCCCCACGGGATACGGGCCAGCCGCGCGCTCGGCGAGATGTACAGCAGCGGGCGGGGATCGGATACGCAGTCGGTGAGCAGCTGCCAGGCCGGTGCGGGGATCAACAGCACACCGAGGATGTAGGCCAGGGTCAGTTCGCGGTCCGGGCTGGCGAACGGACCCGTGGTCAGTGCCCGGTTGAGCGCATCGGACAGTGTCTCGGTGCCGTCGGGATCCGGCAACGCGCCCTGCAATTCCTCGATGGCCGCCAGCAGGATGGGTTCCTCGACCACCCAGGTGACCGTCTGGTCGGGGCGCCCGACGATGCGCAGGCTGCCGTAGGTCGCGACGCCGAGATCGGCGAAGCGCAGGACGAGCGTGGTGGTGGTCATGGCCATGTCGTCCAGACCGGTCCGTCGGAGGTGACGATCTGGCCGTAGCGGGTCTGCGCCAACTGCCGGTAGTGCTCGAGGATGGGTCCGCGGGTGGGATCCATCTGCAGCGCGGGCAGCGGTCCCAGGGTGGTCAGCGTGAGGGCGTCGACCGACGACCCGGCCGCGGCCAGCGCCTCCTCCACCGCGGTGTCGGCCACCACCGTCGTGGCGACCGCACCGTCCCACGTCGCTGACTCGCCGAGCGGCTCGTGGGCGAAAGTTCCTCGGGCACTGTGATATTCGACGAGCTCACTGACCAGTTCGGTGTTCTCCCACTCCCAGGCCACCGAGAACGCGCCGGCCAGCATAGCGCCCGACACGTGGGCTCCCCAGCGCCAGCGGGATTCGGCGTCGAGCATCGAGTACCGCACCGAATCGACGGCCAGTGCCGCCGGGATCTTCAGCTCCGCGGCTCGTTCGAGTTTGGCCATCGCGCTGCGGTGCGCGTCGCTGCCGGGCTCGACGTGCATGACTCCCAAGGCTGCGGCCTGCCGGGCCTCGGTGGCCTGGTAATCGTCGGTCGGTTCACTGATCCCGTCGAAGCCCATGTCCGCCAGCGCATCAGCGCGCCAGATGTTGCCGAGGTGGTCGTCGAGCCGGGCGTACTGCAGCCAGCTCGAGCGCGGCCACTGATCCAGCAGTTCGCGGGCCTGTGCCACCAGTTCGACGGCCTCGGCGAACCGGCCCCGGAACACCGAGATCCAGCTGCGCTGTACCAGGATTCGGTGGATGTAGAGCGGCTTGCCGAGCTCACGCCAGTGCCGTTCGGCATGCGACCAGGATTCGTCGGCAGCCTCGACCATGCCGACCCCGAGCCGGGTCAACCCGAAGTACAGCCAGGACCGCGAGACGTCATGGGCGCGGTTGCCCTCGACGATCACCGGATAGGCGCCGCCGACCAGTCGCTCGGTAGTCTGGTGATCGCCCCGGATCCAGCTCGCCGCGGCCGTCTCGAGTTCGGCTCGCGCGCAATACAATGCCCAGTCCCGACGCTGTGCGCGGGCACCGGCCCGGCGCAGCCACTGCTCCCCCTCGTCCAGCCGGCCGGTCTCGACGCAGAACCGGCCGTAGGCCAGACCGCCGGCGACGAGCAATTGATCGGCGTCATCGGACGGTTCGGCCAGCTCGTCGATGACCGGAATGATGCTGCGCCACAACGCTGCTGCGCGGGCGTGCAGATCGTCATCGGCCAGCGCGGTCGCGCACAGCACACCGGCCAGTGCCATCAGATGCTGCCGCTCGGCCGCCAGGTCGTCGAATCGTGCCACGCAGTCGTCGTCGCCCAGAGCAGCCAGCTCCACGGCGGCCTGCTCGTGCTCACCGCGCGCCGCGACCAGCCCCACCCGCAGGAACTGCGCTCGCATCCGGTAGCGCGAGACCATCCGGTCGATCTCGGATCCGGGTGGGGCCGGGGTGTAGCCGGCCAGGCAGTCCGCGATCCGGCGCAGGCATTCTTCGGTGCCGTCGTAAGCCGTCCGGTTCAGGTACAACTCGCCGAGGAGGGCGAAGGCCTCCAGCGCCAGATCGTCGCGCTCCTCGCGCTCGATCTCGGGCAGCACCGCGAGCAGAACATCCTTGGCCGCTTCCTCTTTGGCGGCCAGGATGAGCTGGCGAGCGCGCTGCAACTCGCCGGGGATCGACACGGCGCAATCATAGGGCGGCCGCCCCGCCAAACTGGACAAACGCCGGGATGGCGGACGTGCGTGACACGTCCGCCATCCCTCCCCTTGCTGGCTCACCTCAACTGCAGGTGACGGTGATCTCGAACTTCTTCGTGATCATGCCCGCCATCGGGTTCTTCATGTCCGCGCCCGCGGCCTCACCGCTGATGGTGTAGGTGTTGCCGTCAACCTTGACGTCGGCAGAACCAGTCTTGACTCCCATGGTGTCGCTCACCGCGAGTGCGTTGCCATCGACGACCATGCCCAGCGACGTCACCTTCGGCGTCGGTTCGTTGGTCATGACCACACCGAGGCCCTGCTGCCCGCCGATCGCTCCACTGGCGATGTTGATGTTGCCGCCCTGCTTCACGCACGTCACCGTGCTGGTGTCCAAACCCGGCAGGTCGTTTCCCTCGACCTTCACCGAGGTCTTGCCGCCGCTGGCCACCGTGGCCGACGCCGGGGCCGAGGCGGACGCCGACGTGCTGCCCTTACTGCTGCTGTTGTTGTCGGAGCAGGCCATCAGCAGCATGCTGCAGCCGATCACGCCGACACCGACCGCGAGAACTCGTTTCACCTGTATTCCCTTCGCTCATGTCCGGTCGCCTTGGTGGCGCCGTCACGAGCAAGTACAGAGGTGACCCGCGGCTACCGATACCAACTTCCGTGGCGGCCGGTCAGAGCTAGCGCAGGACCGCACCGCCGTCGACATTGATGACCTGGCCGTTGATCCAGGCGCCGTCGTCGGACATCAGAAATGCGACCATCGCGGCGATATCGCCGGGGTGACCGACCCGGGTGGAACGCACGCCACGCAGGGCACCGGCCTCCAGTTGCGGCCATTGCGGGGCTGCCCGCATCGCGTCGGTGCCGGTGAACCCGGGAGCCACTGCGTTGCAACGAATCCCGTCGCGGCCCCAGCGCGAGGCCACGTGCCGGGTGAGCGCACCGATTCCCGCCTTGGCCGCGGCGTAGGCCGGTCTGCTGGGTTCGCCGATGAATGCCGCGGCCGACGACATGTTGACGATCGCCCCGCCCCCTGCGGACAGCATCGCCGGGATGGCGTACTTCATCGCCGCGAGGTAGCCGCGCAGGGTGACGGTCATCGTGCGATCCCAGATCGCGAAATCGATGTCGACGACATCGGTGTCACCGCGCAGCAGGCTCATATCCGAGCCCACGTTGAACAACAGGTCCAGACCGCCGAATGCCGCACTCGCCGCGTCGATCAGCGCCTTCACCGAATCCGGGTCGGCGAGGTCGAACGCCACCGCCTGCGCGGTGCCGCCGGCGGCACGAATCGCACTGACCGTCGCCTCGGCGCCGTCAGCCGAGATATCCCCGACGATGACGGCCGCTCCCTCGGCAGCGAGCCGGATCGCCGTGGCCGCCCCGATCCCGGTGGCGCCGCCGGCGACGACGGCGGCCTTGCCGGCCACCCCGGGAAGGCTCACGCCTTGGCCAGTTGCTTCTCGGCGTAGCGGGCGGCCCACTCCTTGCGGGAGCGGATGGAGGTGTCGACGTCGGTGGCCTTGCTGCGCAGCGCGCCGACACTGGTCTGATCCTTCGGGGTGCGGGCGAACGGATCCCAGCCGAAGAAACGGCAGGCGTTTTGCCAGGTGATCTTGTCGATGTCGGTGTCGTCGGCACCCGCGGCATTCAGTTCGGCCAGCACCTGCTCGGGGGCATCGGGCCAGAAACAGTCCGAGTGCGGGTAGTCGCACTCCCAGGCGATGATGTCGATACCGATCTCGTGGCGCAGTTTCAGCGACGTCTTGTCGGTGACGTAGCAGGCCAGGGAATGATCGCGGAAGACATCGCTGGGCAGCTGGTCGCCGAAGTCGCGGCGCAACCACTTCTGGTTGGTGTAGTGCCGGTCGCAGCGATCCAGGTAGAACGGGATCCAGCCGATGCCCCCCTCGGAGAAGGCGAACTTCAGGTCGGGGTACTTGCGCATCGCCGGACCCCACAGCAGATCCTGGGCGGCCATCGCCGAGATCTGGGTGGCCAGGATGATCAGGTTGTCGATGGGCGCGTTGGGCGCCATGCTGATCGCGCCGAAGCCGGTGCCGATGTGCAGGCACATCACCACGTTCTCCTCCGACAGCGTCCGGAACACCGGGCCCCAGTAGTCGTCGTCGTGGTAGCTCGGCAGACCTTCCAGGTGCGGCAGTTCGGGCATGGTGACCGCGCGGCAGCCCTTGGCTGCCACCCGGCGGATCTCCTCGCACATCGCCTCGGGATTCCAGGTCGGCAGCAGCGCGATCGGGATGAACCGGTCCGGGTAGGCGCCGGCCCACTCGTCGATGTGCCAGTCGTTGTAGGCCGACACCATCACCAGGGTGACCTGCTCGCGGTGCTGGTTGAGGTGACGGGCCGAGAAGCCGGTGAACGTCGGGAAGCACATCGAGGCCAGGATGCCGTTGCGGTTCATGTCCCGGACCCGCTCGTGCACGTCGTAGACGCCGGGCCGCATCTCGGCGAATCCGGCAGGGTCGCGGCCCCATTCCTCGGCCGGCCAGGACACCACGGCGTTCAGGCCGCTGACGCCCTGCGGTTTGCTCTGGTACATCCATTGGTCGACGCCGTTGGCGTCGGTCACCACGATCGGGGCCTCATCGCGGTACTTGGCCGGAACGTGGCGCAGGAACATGTCAGGTGGCTCCACCACGTGGTCGTCGATGCTCACGAGGATCAGATCGTCAACGTTCATGCGGTTAGTTGTACCCTCGATCAACATGACCGTCTCCGCGCATTCGGCCAGAGGTTTGTCCGAACCGGCCAACGTCGCCCAGATCGAGCTGCGGCGGGGTGGCCGAGTCCTCGCCGGCAGCTATCTCTACGAGGGCGATCTGCTGGTCACCGGCTGGCACGTCCACGATGTCCACCAGATCGAGTACGCGATCGGCGGCGTGGTCGAGGTCGAAACCGCGGCCGGTCACTACCTGCTCCCGCCCCAGCAGGCGGCCTGGATTCCGGCCGGGCTGGAGCACCAGGCGACCATGAATCCGTCGGTCAGGACGCTGGCGGTGATGTTCGACCCGTCGTTGCTGACCGACCCCGGCGACCGGGCCCGGATTCTGGCGGTCTCCCCGCTGCTGCGCGAGATGATGCTCTACGCGATGCGCTGGCCGATCGCCCGCGCGGCCGGCGACGCGATCTCGGACTCGTTCTTCATCGCGCTGGCCAACCTGGTGGCCGAGGCGTTGGATCATGAAGCGCCGCTGAGCCTGCCGACCTCCGAGGATCCCGTGGTGGCCGCGGCGATGGCCTTCACCAAGGACAATCTGCAGACGGTCACTCTCGAGCAGGTCTGCCGTGCGGTCGCTGTCTCCGAACGCACGCTACGCCGCCAATTCCAGAGCGAAGCCGGATTGTCATGGCGCACTTACCTTTTGCATGCCAGGATGCTACGGGCGATGGCTCTACTCGCGGCCCCGGGTCAGGGGGTGGCGCAGACCGCATCGGCGGTGGGCTTCGACAGCGTCGGGTCGTTCACCCGGGCATTCGCCGGATTCTGCGGCGAGACGCCGTCGTCATACCGGGCGCGGGTCACCAGCTCCGCGGTCTGATGGCTGCGCCCGGCGCCCGGCGCGCGGCGCGCTCGTGCCAGCGCAATCGCAGGATCAGCAGTCCACGATGTGCCTCGAACCCCACGGACAGCGGGTGGCGCAGCCGCGAGGTGCGGTGTCGGCGTATCGATGCCATGCCTCCAGTGAACCGCATTCCGGCGAACGACGGCTGACGCCAAGGTGTCCGGTGCCGTGCCGACGGTGGTCAATCCCCCGCAGCGGGCTCGCAGTCGCCGCCCAGCTTGTTCGCAGAATGCCCCTCTAGCCTGTGGATTCGCGTCCCGATGGCTGTGACGCAGCAGGTAGCACACCGGCATGGGAGGCCACACGACGTGAACAAGGTCATCGGAGTTGGACTGGGAGCGTTAGCCCTGTCCGCGGTATCAGTCACCTTCTTCGGCACCGGCGTGGCGAGCGCCGACGACTATGCGGGCAAGTCCTACTCGGACGCATCCTCGGCGATCAGCGGTGCCGGCCAGAAGGCGGTGATCGCCTCGTCCGTCGGTGACGCCGTGGATCAGGCCGACTGCGTGGTGACCCGCTCGCAGAAAGCGCCCTGGCTCAAGGGCGACAACTTCAGCCCGGTGACCGATACCGTGCTGCTGTTCTTGAACTGCAACGCCAAACTCGCCTCGGCGGGCACGCCGGGCAACTCGCTGGCCAGCCCGGAAGGCCAGGCGGAGAAGGCAACTGAAGAGCAGCAGGCCGCTCAGCAGGCGGCCAGCGACCAGAGCCAGTCCAGCGAACTGCTCGACGCCAACAACAAGCACTGACCCCTCGGGTTGCCGCCGCGCTCGACGGCGGCAAGGATCGCGAGCAATGGACGCCACATTCGCCGCGGAACTCGCGGAACTCGATGCGATCGGACAGGCCGCGCTCGCCGCAACCGGTGAGGTGTCGGCGGTCGAGCTTCTCGAAGCTGCGATCGCCCGGCTGGAGTCGGCCCGTCGGCTCAACGCGGTGATCACCGACCTCTTCGAACGCGGTCGCGACCAGGCCGCCGCACTCGACGCCGCGGGGGCCGTCCGGAGCGGCTCCGCCGGCCCGCTGGCCGCAGTTCCCTTCCTGCTCAAGGATCTTGGCGCCTCGCTGGCCGGTGCCCCCGAGGCGATGGGTAGCCGCGCGCTGCGCACTTACATCGCCGACGAGACCGCCTGGCTGGTGCAGCGTTACCTGCAGGCCGATCTGGTGGTGTTCGGCAAGACCAACACCCCCGAGTGGGGAAACCACTGCACCACCGAGCCGTCCCTGTTCGGCCCGACCGTCAATCCGTGGTCGCCGGACATCACGCCGGGCGGCTCCTCAGGCGGGTCAGCGGCGGCGGTGGCCGCCGGCATCGTGCCCGCCGCCTCGGGCGGCGACGGCACCGGCTCGATCCGGGTGCCGGCATCCTGTTGCGGCCTTGTCGGGCTCAAACCGCGCCGGGCCCGCACCTCGTTCGCGCCCGGCGGGCATCTGCTCGAGGGCCTGGCCGTCGAGCACGCCCTGACCCGGACCGTCCGCGACAGCGCCGCGCTGCTGGATGCGGTCACCGGATCGGCACCGGGTGACCCGTACAACGCCCCGCTTCCCGCGCAGTCGTTCACCAGCGCACTGGCCGTCGATCCGGGCCCGCAGCGGATCCTGGTCGCCACCGACTCGCCCTTCCCGGGACCCGGCACCGATCCCCTGGTGGTGGCGGCTGTGGAGGCCACGGCTCGCGCGCTGGAGAGCCTGGGCCACCGGATCGAGGCCGGCGCCCCGGTGTTCGACGCCGACGCGGTGGCCGACGCCATCGCCGTGCTGCACAACGTCAGCAACGTCCAGCTGTACAACCTGGCCACCGAGCATCTGGGCCGCGAACCCCGCGAGGACGAATTCGAGCCGAGCAGTTGGGTGATGATGCGGGAAGGATTCACCACCACCGGCGTGGCCTACGCCGACGCCATCGGCACGTTGCACGCCCAGACCCGCCGGTACGCGGCGGGGATGGCCGCCCACGACGTGCTGCTGACTCCCACTCTGCTCGCCCCGCCGCCGCCCTACCGGGTGCTCGACCAGCCGCGCGGCACCACCCGGGCGTTCTTCGACGTGGAGTTCGCCCACACCGGCTGGACGACGATGGCCAATGTCACCGGCTGGGCCTCCATCTCGCTGCCGCTGGCAGTCACCCCCGACGGACTGCCGATCGGCGTGCAGCTCACCGCACCCGAGGAAACCGTTCTGCTGCAACTGGCCGCGCAGCTGGAGACCGCGCTGCCGTGGGCGGATCGCCGGCCACCAGGCTGGCTGGGCAGCCGGTGAGCGCTCGCCGCTGAACTCGTCCGGGACCCCCGGCCCCGCGTGCGAGACTGTGCCCATGGCTGTCTCTATCGCCCGTCCCAAGCTGGAAGGCAACATCGCGGTCGGCGAGGACCGGCAGATCGGCTTTGCCGAGTTCGGCGACCCGCAGGGTAGGGCCGTGTTCTGGCTGCACGGTACCCCCGGGGCGCGCCGCCAGATCCCGCTGGAGGCGCGGGTGTTCGCCGAGCAGCGCGGGATCCGGCTCATCGGCCTGGACCGCCCCGGTATCGGCTCATCCACGCCGTTCCAGTACGACAACGTGCTGTCGTTCGCCAACGACTTCACCACCATCGCCGACACGCTCGGGGTCGACAAGATGGCCGTCGTCGGGCTCTCCGGTGGGGGCCCGTACACCCTGGGCTGCGCGGCTGCACTGCCCGAGCGGGTGGTGGCGGCCGGCGTCCTGGGGGGCGTCGCACCGACGGTGGGACCCGATGCGATCGGCGGGGGGCTGATGGCGCTGGGCACGGTCGCCGCCCCGCTCATCGAGGTGGCGGGCGGGCCGATCCGGCTGGCGGCCAGCACCTTCATCCGGCTGGTCCGGCCGGTCGCCGAACCCGCGGTCTACCTCTACGCGGCGATCTCGCCGGAGGCGGACCGCAAGATGCTGGTGCGCCCGGAGTTCAAGGCCATGTTCCTCGACGACCTGCTCAACGGCAGCCGCAAGCAGCTGGCGGCCCCGTTCGCCGACATCGTGGTCTTCGCCCGGGATTGGGGCTTCCGGCTCGATGAGGTCAAAGTGCCGGTCCGGTGGTGGCACGGCGACCGGGACCACATCGTTCCGTTCGCCCACGGCCAGCACGTGGTCAACGGTTTGCCCGATGCCGAGCTGTACCACCTTCCGGGCGAAAGTCATCTCGCCGGGCTCGGCCGCGCCGAAGATATCCTGAGCGCCATGCTGGACATCTGGAATCGTGACGAAAAGCGCTGAATACCAATACTTTTCACTGATCGCCGCGGTGGCGATCGCGATGGTCACCGCCCCGCCCGCAATCGCCGCGCCCGATCCGGTGGCGCCGGCGGACTTCGTGGCCCTGCAGGACGTCGACCCGTCGATCCTGCAGGACATGCGCTACGTCACCCCGCACAACTTCACCGGTGAGCCGGTGGACGGCTATCGCGATGCCACCTGCATCCTGACCAGGCGGGCCGCCGAGGCGCTGCAACGGGCACAGCAGGAGTTCACTGAACGCGGCTACACCCTCAAGGTCTACGACTGCTACCGCCCACAACGCGCGGTCAACGACTTCGTCACCTGGGCACAGGATCTGGGCGATCAGCGGATGAAGACGGAGTTCTATCCGCGGGTGGACAAGTCGACCCTGTTCGCCGACGGCTACATCGCCGAGAAGTCCGGCCACAGCCGCGGCAGCACCGTGGACCTGACCTTGGTCGCGCTGCCCGCCGCCGCCGAGCCGCCGTACCTCCCAGGCCAGCCCCTGGTGGATTGCGCTGCGCCGCAAGGTATCCGGTTCGCCGACAACTCGGTCGACATGGGCACCGGGTTCGACTGTTTCGACACCCTGGCCCACACCTTCGATGCCCGCATCGGCGGCGACGAACTGAAGAACCGGTTACTGCTCACCGAAGGTCTCGAGCGTCAGGGCTTCGTCAACTACGACCAGGAGTGGTGGCATTTCACCTACCAGCCCGAGCCTTACCCCGAGACCTACTTCGACTTCCCGGTCGACCGTGCGGCACTGCCCGGGTAACCGGAACTACCCGCCGAGTTGGCTCTTGATCAGCGCGTCCTGCTTCTGACCGATTTCGGTGACCAGATCCGCGGGCACCGGATCGGCGGCGGGGCCGGCGAATTCGATGGCTGAGGCCGCGTTGCCCTCGGTGAAATACAGAACACTCAGCGATTGCGTTCCGTCGGGCGAGGTGCCGGTGATGAGTTGGCCATTGGAGCCCACCGGGGACGCCGTCAACTTCTGGTTACCCACCGGGGTGTTGGCCTGGGCCTGCGCGATCGCACCGGATGCCGCCGCCGGGTCGGGCAGCACCCAGACGGTGTCGGTGATCGTGCGCCCGTCCCGATGGGTGAACACGATCGCCGCCCCCGGCTGGCCGCCGGGATCGACGGTCGCCGGGCCGGCCGCGTAGGCCTGGGAGTCCGTCACCACGTTGGGGTCCACGATCAGAGCGGTGTAGTCGTTGGGCGCCGCCGAGGCCAGTCCGGCACCGACGGTGAGCGCCGCGGAGAAGAGCACGCCGGTCAGCGCGCCGACATGATGTGCTGTCATGAGAAAGGTCCTTCGTTGGGCTGGAAAGTGCGGTCGATGGACGGGCTCAGCAGGGGTAGCAGCCCCACCCGCGCCAGCCATCGCGCCAGAAGAACCCGGGACCGCAGCCCATGTTGCCGGTGGTGCCGTAGCAATCCAGTGCGGTGATGCTCGGCACCGAATTGTTCGGGTTCGACGGCGTCGCATTATTCGGCAGCGCCGCATTGGCGGATTGCACGCCGGAAAAAGAACCGGCGATGATTCCGGCTGCGGCAAAACCGATCATGATTTTTCGCATATGCGCTCCCAGAATGGTGGTCGGAATAGCGGATTGGGCACACATTACGCGCGGAATTTGTTGGGCTACGGGTAAATGGCTTGATTGTTGTTTGCCATTCCAACCATTCGTCTGTTTGTCATGGCGAACGTCCTACCAAGCGTGGGCCACAAGTCCCTGTCCCCCGTTCGGCCGGGTTGGCACTGTAGAGGTGTACTGCAGAAACCCGGTGCACAGACGGCGTTCTCGTCGCACCGCCGTCGAAAGGCTCTCCGGATGAACGACTTCGCCGACGAGAGGCGCTACGCCTGGCGAATGATTCGGGCCGCGCGTCAGGCTCAGGCGACCGGGCTTCGGGTCGACGGTGCGCAGCAGTGCCGCGACGAGGTCATCGCGCTGCTCGACCAAGCGCTGGATGCCGGCCTGGACCGGGCCGAACTCGTCATCGAACTGGCCAATCTCGGCGGCCGGTTTTTCGCGCTGTGCGATCTGCAGGCCACCGTTTCCTTCGACATCGATCCCGACGACGCCGAAATCTGCCTGAACTAGGCCGAACCCGCCTCGCCACGCAACGTCCGGCGCAGCAGGTGCATGGCCACGGTGGTGGACCGTTCCCGGATGTCGGACCGCTCCCCGGGCAGACGTACCGACCGGCTCACCGTGGTGCCGTCGGCCAGTCGCACACAGAACCACACCGTGCCCACCGGCTTGTCGGCGGTGCCGCCACCGGGACCAGCGATCCCGGTGATCGCCACGGCCGTATCGGCACCGAAGCGGGCCAGCGCACCGGCGGCCATCGCCTCGGCGACCTCCTGCGACACCGCGCCGTGGGCGTCGATGAGTGCGGCGTCGACCCCGAGCAGATCGATCTTGGCCTCGTTGGCGTAGGCGACGACACCGCCTGCGACGTATCCTGACGAGCCCGGCCGATCGGTCAGCCGGGCCGCCAGCATCCCGGCCGTGCAGGATTCGGCCGTGGCAATTCGCCGCCCCGACAGCAGTTCGGCGATCTGGTCGTCGACCAGCGACCCGTCCTCCGAGAACACCATCGCCCCATGCCGCTGACGCACCAGGGCCATCAGATTCTGGTACACCGCGGCACTGTGCGGCTCGTAGCGGGTGACCATCTCGACCTCGCCGCGGCGCAGGCAGGTGGTGATCTCGAGGGCCTCGAAATCGGGGATGACGCGCTCGGCCTCCCGCAACGTCTCGGCCAGTCCGGACTCGGCCAGCCCGAACATGCGCACGGTGTCCTGGTGGTACACGGTCCGGCCGGCGATGGCCTGCGCGACGATATCGCTGGCAACGGCGTTGGGCCACATGGCCTGCAGTTCGCGGGGCGGCCCGGGCAGCACCATCACCACGGGCTTGCCCGGCACCACCACCCCGGGTGCCGTGCCCACCGGGTTGATGACCTCCGCGCCTGCGGGCACCATCGCCTGCTTGCGGTTGGCCGCCATCACGGCGTCGAAATCCACCCCGGTATAGCGGGCCATCAGCGACTTCAGAATCCCGGCGATCGTCGCTTCGAGTTCGGTGTCGAGGATCAGGTCGCGGCCACAGAATCGGGCCACCGTCTCCACCGTCATATCGTCGGCCGTCGGGCCCAGCCCGCCGGAGGTGACGATGAGGTCCACCCCTTCGGCGGCCAGGAAGCGCAGTTGCGCCTCGATGTCGGCGGCACGATCTCCGCAGATCGTGATGTGGGCGAGTTCGACACCCAGCTCCAGCAACCGGTCGGCCACCCACGGTCCGTTGCGGTCGGCCACCCGGCCGGTCAGCACCTCGGTACCGGTGACCACGATTCCCGCGCGTGCGCTCATAGCTGCGAGACTACGCAGCGCGGTCGGGGTGTCAGGACGGGGCCGGGGTGACGCCGGACGCCTCCCCCAGATCGCGCAGCCAGGCCGCGAGATCGGGTACGAAGAAAGCGATCTCGCCGGTATCGGTGCCGACGACGAGGTGGGTGTAGCCGCCCACGACACTGCCGTTGAAGGATCTGGCCTGCCGCAGGGCGGTGATCGCCGCCAGAGGGATCTCGATGCGCACCCCGGTCAGCGTGACGAACACCAGCCGCCTGCGGGTCAGTGCGATCCGGCCGTTGTTCTTCACCGCCGGGTAGCCGGTTGCGGTGGTACCCCGGTAGACACCCTTCTCGAATGGGCGGATCACCCCGTCGGCGTCGAGCACCGTACTCGCCCACTGGGCCGCCGCGCGGTACCGGCTGCGGAATCTGAGGACCACTGCCAGCGTGATGGCCGCCAACGCCACCACCAGGGCGGCGATCAGCCACAGCAGCTGAGCCTGGCCGCCCGGCATGAGCAGCTAGCCGCGGGTACTGCCGGGAGCACGGATGACCAACGGCACGGCCGGGAAGCACGCGGCCATTTCCGAGCGCGACCGGCGCAGCGCGGCGGTGCCGTAGCCCTTCTTGCGGTGCTCGGGGTGAATCCAGATCCGGACGTTGACCTCACCGTCGACCAGTTCGCCGAACACCAGGCCAACCTTGTCCTCGCCGTCGATCGCGACGAACCAGGCCGCCTCCTCGGCGTTGGAACGCTCACGCGCCGAACGGATTTCGTCATCGAGGTCACCGGCGGGTGATCCCGAGCCGTCACCGGCGGCGCCGATCTCGTCGGTACGGGTGGCAAACAGGTCGCGATCGTCGTCGTGGGAGAACGGCCGCAGTTGCAGGCGGTCATCCGAGCTGGCCGGACGCTCCCCGAGGGTGAAGCTCAGCTGGCTGTTCAGGTCCTCGATCTCCTGGGCGATCCGGCGCCGCGAATCTTTCGTCAGCTGGTCGAAGGACATCCCGATGACGGCCTCGCCGCCGCGGCGGGAGATGCCGAGCAGGGTGGTGATCTCCTTGACCGCGGTGTTTCGATCAGCGGACTCGACGATGACGTCGAGCACTTCGTGCCGGCGTTCGAGCGCATTGAGCAGGGCGTCGGCGATCTCGCGGCGGGCGGCGGCACGGTCTTGGTCGGTCATGGCCCCAAGCGTAGAACGGCGAGCGGGGTTCGGCGGCGTCCCCCCGAAGACGGACATTTCCCGCGGTTGCCGCCGCAGGACGATTAGGGTGCGATTCCAGTCAGCGACCCTGCAGAAGGAGGCTTGAGATGAGGCGTGTGGCCCGATGGTCCGCGTTGGCGGCCGGCCCGGCGATCGTGGTCGGCGTCTGTGCCGGCCCCGCCGCCGCCGACCCGGACACCACCTCACCGCCCAACCCGTTCCTCACCGAAGTCGCCACCCAGATCGGATTGCCCGCCCAGGTCTGGACCGCCTCGGGCACCCACACCGCGCGCGGGTACACCACCGAGGCCGCCCAGACCACCAGCGTCGAGGGGATGCGCGCCGACTGCGACAACATCAACCTCAACAAGAAGCTGTCCACCGACTTCCTCAGCGTCGTGTTCGGTCCGGGTCTACGCGGCTTCTTCTACCGGTGCGAGAACATCGGCCCCGGCGTCAACAAGTACTGGTTCACCATCGCCTCGGCGGACAAGGCGCAGATCGACACGCTGTGCGACCCCGCCACCACCTACCCGGTGGTGTACGACCAGCAGCACAACACGTACTGGATCGACGAACCCTTCACCTGCATCACCCGCACCGCCCCCTAGGCGCCTGTGCGCAGGCCCACATAAACCAGCGCGGGCGTGCCCGGTGGGGCTCTGCCAAGATGGACCCGCGACACCTGCCGTTTGCCGAGCGGTTGTCGTGTCGCATTCTGGGAAACAAGGAGTCGGACGACCGTGGCGAAGAGGCTCGCAGCGCTCCTCGCCGTCGTGCTCCTGCTGGTGTGTGCGGGCGACTACCGGGTGTTCTCCGGTCCCCCGCCGACGGGCGCACAGGACATCGAACTGGCCACCGGCTGGAAGCTGGCCTCGGCGACCGGACTCGGCGCCGACGGCGCGAAAGTCTCGCAGGCCGGCTACGACGACGCGGCCTGGCACCCGATCCAGCGGATGCCCGCCACCGTGCTGGAGATCCTGCAGCAGGACGGGGTCTACCCGAATCTGTACTACGGCAAGAACATGCTCACCGAGGTTCCCCAGGACCTCTATAAGCAGGATTGGTGGTACCGGACCACCTTCGACGCCCCCGCCGACCAGCAGACCTATGTGCTGGATTTCCCCGGCATCAACTACCGCGCCGACATCTGGCTCAACGGCCGCCGGGTGGCCACCAACCGCGACATCGTCGGCATGTACAACGACCACGAACTCGATGTCACCGACGCGATCGTGCGCGGCAAGCCGAACACGTTGGCCGTCAAGGTCACCCCGGAACGGGCCATCCAGGACGTCGACGGCGTCGAGCTCGCCGACAGCTGGTATGACTGGATCAACTGGCGCTACCTGGGTTATCAGGGGCCGGACAAGAACCCGGCCAACGGCAACTCGTTCGTTCCGGACCGCAATGCGGGGATCTGGAAACCGGTGCACCTCAAGACATCCGGACCCGTCCAGATCAGTGCGGCCACCGTCAACACCGAACTTCCGCTGCCTGACACCGACCGCGCGAAGCTGACCGTCTACGCCACCGTGCACAACTATTCGGCGGACCGGGTCCGCGGCGTGCTGCGCGCGACCATCACCCGTGACGGCAAGGCGCCGATCCACGTCGACGAGCCGGTGTCGCTGCAGCCCGGCGAAGATCGCGAGATCGCGCTGACCCCGGATCGGTTCGCCGCGCTCGCGGTGGCCAACCCCGATCTGTGGTGGCCCTACACGATGGGTCCGCCCAACCTCTACGACCTGCGGCTGGAGTTCGTCCAGAACCGGGTCGTCACCGACGTCGCCACCCAGAAGTTCGGGATTCGCAGCATCACCCAGGGCCGCGACACCGACGACTCGTTCGCCGAACTGGGCACCGGCGGCAACTTCTACCTGAAGGTCAACGGCAAGGACTTCCTGGTCCGCGGCGCCACCTACACCCCTGACCTGCTGTTCAAGTACGACCCCGACCGCGACGCCGCGATCCTGCGCTACGTCAAGGATCTGGGCCTGAACATGCTGCGGCTGGAGTCCAAGATCTCCTCGAGCCGCTTCGTCGAGATGGCCGACGAACTGGGCATCCCGCTGATGTACGGCTGGATGTGCTGCAACCAGTGGGAGAAGTGGCCGCAGTGGGACGACGAGGACCGCCGCGTCGCCCAGGAGAGCATGCGGTCCCAGATCGACATGCTGCGCTCCCACCCGTCGGTGTTCATCTGGGCCAACGGCAGCGACGGGCGCCCGCCTGCCGAAGTCCTGGCCAACTACCACCGCATCCTCGACGACCTGCACTGGCAGAACGCCACCGTGGACACGGTGTCGTCGTTCGCCCGCGACGCCAGCGGCCAGCCGCAGTGGGACGGCATCCAGATGGCCGGGCCCTACAGCTGGCGCCCGCCGTCCTACTGGTTCAGCGGCCGCTACGGCGCCGCCCGCGGCTCCTCGGCCGAACAGGGCGACAACGAACACATTCCGCCGTTCGCGAGCCTGCGCAAGTTCATCCCGCCCGACAAGCTGTGGCCGATCAACGACACCTGGTTCTTCCACGCCGGGTCCGGCCCGCAGAACTCGCAACTGGTCAACGTCCGCCGTGTCATCGACCGCCGCTACGGCCCGTCCAGCAGCGCCCAGATGTTCGCCGCCAAGGCACAACTCGCGCACTACGAGGCCACCCGGGCCCAGTTCGAGTCGTTCGCCGCCAACGGCTGGGACGGCCACAAGATGACGATCTACTGGATGCTCAACAGCCACTGGCCGTCGTTCTTCGGCAACATCTTCGACTACTACCTGCGTCCCGGCGGTGCGTACTACGGCGCCAAGAAGGGCCTGCAACCGCTGTCGGTGGTGTTCGACTCCTACGCGACCGGCAATCACCGCCAGGCCAGAGTGACCGTGGTGAACCAGACCCCGGAGAAGCACGAGAACCTGCGGGTGCGGGTGCGTACCTATGACGTGACCGGCAGGCTGCGCGACGATCGCGCCGCCGATGACGTCAGCGTCGACTCCGGGTCGGCGACCCAGGCGATGACGTTGCCGCCCGGGCCTGCCGATGCACCGGTGTTCTTCGTGCGCTGCGAGCTGCTCGACTCGGCAGGTGCGGTGGTAGCCGACAACATCTACTGGCAGTCGCGGACCGTCGACGACGTCGGGCCGCCGGCCAACGACGCCGCCTTCGACTCCAAGCAGGTCAGCTGGGCCGATATGACGGCGCTGAACACCCTGCCGAAGGTGCCGCTGGATATCACCGCCAGCGCCTCCGACGGCGGCCGTGAGGTCAGCGTGGCGCTGCACAACCCGACCACGAAGATCGCCTTCTTCGAGCGGGCCGAACTGCTGACCGGTCCGCTGGCCGACGAGATCCTGCCGATCCAGTACGACGACAACTACGTGACCGTCTTCCCCGGCGAGACCGTCACCGTCACCGGAACCGTGCCCGACGGCGGTCCACCGGCACAATGGGTGAGAGTGACCGGATACAACAGCGCGCCCGTGGTCGTGCAGGTGCGCTGAGTTCGCCGGTCTGCCCTAGGGTTCGGGTGGCACCGCCGTCGTCGTGGAAGGGACTGAGGACATTGCTGCAGCACGCCCTGGTTGTGGCAGCTGCCCTCGCCGGCGCGGTGTTCGCCGCCATCGGCATCGTGGTGCGCCAGCGGGCCACCATGGACGTTCCCGCGGATCAGGGTGTCAGCACGGTGATGATCGCGACGCTGCTGCGCCGGCGACTGTGGTGGGCGGGCAATGCCGCGGCGGTTACCGGGTACGCCTTCCAGGCGGTGGCCCTGGCCTACGGCTCGATCATCCTGGTCGCTCCCCTGCTGGTTTCGGCGCTGCTGTTCGCGTTGCCGCTGAGCGCACGGCTGGCCCATCGCCGCGTCACCCGCTCGGAGTGGGGCTGGGCGGTACTGCTGACGTTGTCACTCGGGGTGTTCGTGGCGCTGGCCCGCACCGAGCCCGGCGACTACGACGGGTCGACGTGGACCGCGGCGATCGCCGCCGGGATCTGCCTGCTGTTCGTCGCGTGCTGCGTGCCGGTGGCGCTGCGGCTGACCGATTGGCGACGGGCCCTGATGCTGGCGGTCGGGGTCGGCGTCCTGTTCGGTGTGGTGGCGGTGCTGACCAAACTCGTGATGCACATCGTCACCGAGGGCAACCTGCAGCGACTGTTCGCCTCGCCGGTGCTGTACCTGCTGATCTTCGTCGGTGTGATCGCAACCCTCTTGCAGCAGTCGGCATTCCACGCGGGCTCGCTGCGGGCCTCGGTGCCGGCCATGCTGGTGCTCGAACCGGTGGTGGCGGTGCTGCTCGGCGAAGTGGTGCTCGGTGAGCACTTGGCGGTGAGCAAACCTGTCGCGGTCGCGCTGCTGATCGCGGCGGCCACCATGGCCGCGGCCACGATCGCGCTGGGTCGCGACGAGGGCGCCTGGGAGGACGAACTGGAGGCCTCGGCCTCAGCGGCCAAGGCCGGCGCCGAACCGACGTCCTGATCAGACCCAGGGGCCCATGCCACCGACCCGGTCGATGCGGATGCGGGTCAAGAATCCGGGTGGAGCGTCCTTGGGCGGAAAGTCGTCGCCCTAGTACAGCGCGGCGGCGAGCTCGGTGAGCAGTTCGGGTGCCCCACCCTCGACCACCCTGGCGGTGCCGTTGACCAACAGGTAGGGCGTCATCGGCGCGGCCGGGTCGGGCGCGACGATGGTCAGTGCGACGCGGCCGTCGCGGCGGATGTTGCGGACTTTCTGGTGCTCACCCAGGTGGGCGACCACCAGTTCGTCGCCGTCGTCACCCGATTGCAGAGCCACCCAGACCAGCGACACCTGGGGACTGCCGTCCGGGTTGAGGGTCACCAGGGTGGCATCGGCACCCCGGCCGATCAGAGCGCGTGCGGCGTCGTTGAGCTTCATGTCGGTGTGCAACGCCGCCGGTCACGCAGAATTCCCTAGCCCAGCGCGATCGTCACCGCACCACCGTTGTGGTCGACGCCATCGAGAATCCCGCCGGGAACCCGGAACACCCGGCCGGGAGCCGCCGGCCACGGCAGCCGCTTGGTGCCCACCACGCGACCGTCCTGGCGGGCGACCACGGTCGGGATCCGCACCAGTGTGTCGGTCCACAGCAGCAGCCGGTTGCGGGCCGGGGCCGGATCGCCCGGCCGCAGCAGATTCGGCGCGACCCACCGCAGCGGGGGCGCCGCCTGAATCCGCACCCCGGGGTCGGCGGGCCGCCGACCGTCGAGATGGGCGCGGACCTGGGCCGCCACGTGCCGGCCGTCCAGGGCGGCGATATCGGCGGTATCCACCGGATGCAGCAGGTTCCCCGCGGCGAAGACCCCCGGTCGGCTGGTGCGCAGCCCGGTGTCGACCACCGGCCCCAAGGTGCCCGGGTCGATCGCCAGTCCCGCCGAGCGTGCGAGTTCGTGATCGGGGATCCAGTTGCCGGTGAACACCACGGTGTCGCAGTCGACGACCCGGCGGGCACCGCTGTCGAGATCCTCGATCTCGACCCCGGTGACAACGGGTTTGCCGATGACGCGGACCACCCGGGTGCGACAGGCGACGCGGACGTCCAGCAGCGGCGTTCGGCCGGCCAGGTTGAACACGCCGTAGGACTCCGGGGTCGGGTACGTCGTGGTCATCAGCACGGTGCGGCAACCGGCGTGCTTGAGGGTGAGAACGGCGGAGTAGCTGACCAATTCGGCCCCCACGACCACAGCTCGCTGTCCGATGTCACGGTGCTTGAGGTGTACCAGGTTCTGCAGCTGCCCGGTGGTGTAGACCCCCGACGGCCGGTCACCGGGAATCAGCAGGGCGGGCCGGGCGCGCTCCCGGGCGCCGGTGGCCAGCACCACCGCGCCGGCCCGCAACAGCGAACGGCCCTGGGGTGAGGTGACTTCCACCGTCATCTCATCGGCCCAGCCGGTCACCGTCGCATTGGTCCGGATCGTGGCACCGGCGGCCAGGGCACCGGCCGTCAGGCGGCGGGCATAGGCGGGCCCGCTGATGAAGGTTTTCAGATCGCGGATGCCGTAGCCCGGATGGTCGCTGTGCCGGGGTATCCCCCCGGGATGTGATTCACGTTCCAGCACAACGACTTTCAAGCCGGTTCCGCGAGCCAGCGCGGTGGCGGCGGTCAGACCCGCCGGTCCGGCCCCGATGATGGCGACGTCGGTGGTGTCGGTAGCGCTCATCGCTTACTCTCCGGGATCGCTGCGTGGCAGCGGGATTCGAACATCTCCTGTACCTCGGCACCGCAGTAGAAGGCTTGGCAGCGGCCGTTCATCGCGCGGGTGCGCCGGCGCACCCCCTCGAGGGTGGCAGGCGGGATCACCGACTGGCAGGCATCGCGAATCTCCCCCTCGGTCACCCGCTCGCAGAAGCACACGACGCGACCGTAGGTCGGGTCGGCCGCGATCAGGTCGGCCTGTTGGTAGGGCCGCGGGAACGCCTCACCGAGGTTGGGCATCCGGGGCGGGTCCGGCAGATCCGGCCGGGGTGTCGACGACAACCCCGCCGCAGCCAGCACCTCGCGCGCATACTCAGCGATCGCCATGCCTGCGGTGAGCCCGGTGGATTGGTAGGGCCGCGGGAACGCCTCACCGAGGTTGGGCATCCGGGGCGGGTCCGGCAGATCCGGCCGGGGTGTCGACGACAACCCCGCCGCAGCCAGCACCTCGCGCGCATACTCAGCGATCGCCATGCCTGCGGTGAGCCCGGTGGACCGGATGCCGCCGACCAGCAGATAGCGCTGCGCCGGGTCGGCCTCGATCAGGTAGTCGCCGTGGTCGATCGCCGCGCGCAAACCGGCATAGGTGGCGGTCACCTCTTTGTCGAGCAGCGCCGGCATCAGTCGGCGGCCCTTGTCGAGCAGGAACTCGAAACCGGCTTCCGAGGTACCCGTGGCGGTCCGATCCTGCAGATCCTCCGACGTCGGGCCGAGCATGACGTTGCCGTAGATCGTCGGGCTGATCAGCACGCCCTTGCCCCGCGCGGTGGGAACCGGCAGCACGATCTTGTCCACCAGCGCCCGGGCCAGCTTGTCGTAGACGATGAGTTCCCCACGCCGGGGGGTGACGGTGAACCGGTGATAGCCGAACAGCGCGTCGAGGTGGTCGGCACCCAGTCCCGCGGCATTGACCACCCACCGGGTCGTCAGCGCACGTCCGCGTTCGGTGTGCACCGTGGTCGACGTGTCCCCCACCTCGACGCGCGCCACGCGATGATCGGTCAGCAGCGTGACACCGCGGTTGACCGCATCGGTGGCCAACGCAAGGTTGACCGTCCAGGTGCAGATGATGGATTCGTCGGGCACGGTCAGTCCGCCGAGTGCGCCGGGGCCCAGGTGTGGGAGGTCGGCGTAGACGCCTGCCGCATCGATGATCTCGCAGTGGTGGTAGCCGTTGGCTTCGGCTTTCTCCTTCAGCCCGGGGAGCGCCTCGAGTTGTTCGGCGTCCCAGGCCACCAGGATGGCGCCGGTCGGCTCGACAGGAATTCCGGTCCGGGCGGCGTAGTCGGACAGCAGCCGGTAGCCGCGGCTGACCATCCGCGACTCCAGGGTGCCGGGTGTGGCGTCGAAGCCGGTGTGCAGGATCGCGGTGTTGGCCTTGCTGGTGCCGTCGCCGACATCGGCGCGGCCCTCGATCAGCGCGACGCGGAGGTCACCGCCGGCCAGTTCGCGGGCGATGGCGGATCCGACGATGCCGGCACCGATGACGGCGACATCGCAATCCAGGGCGGTCATGACGACTCCTGTTCGGGGTAGGTGGTGGCCGCCAACCGCCGCCAGCGGTCGCGGAATTCGCCGGCCTGCTCCGGTGTCCACGCCGGTTCGTAGGTGGCC
Source organism: Mycobacterium sp. M26 (assembly GCF_001494595.1). Taxonomy (GTDB): domain Bacteria; phylum Actinomycetota; class Actinomycetes; order Mycobacteriales; family Mycobacteriaceae; genus Mycobacterium. Next base: position 2,216,553 of record NZ_LN929908.1, on the reverse strand, counting down.
GACGGCTGCCAGGCGGGGACGACGTCGCGGACCGACAACTGCGGCTGCAGGCTGAGCCGGGCCAGTGCCGCCGCACCGAGTGCGGTGGCATGCGGGGATGGGTAGATCTCGACGGGCAATTGCACGATGTCGGCGCAGGCCTGCATCAGCACCCGCGACTGGGTCAGGCCGCCGTCGGCGCGCAGCGCGATCAGGGGTGCCGGCGCGTCGGCATCGATGGCGCCGACCAGTTCGGCGATCTGGGCGGCGATGCCCTGCAGGACGGCCAGGATGACGTGGCCGCGTCCGGTAGCCAGTGTCATGCCTGACAAGGTGGCGGTGGCGTGGGCCTTCCACCAGGGGGCGGCCAGTCCGGCCAGGGCGGGCACACACAGCACGCCGTTGTTGTCGGCCGCGGCCAGACCGTCCATCTCGGCGGCACTGGCCATGATGCCCAGCGTCGAGAGCCACCGCACCGCCGAGGCCGCCGTGTAGACCTGGCCGTCCACGCAGAAGGTGTCCCTGCCGCCGACCCGCCAGGCCACCGACGAGGTCAGGCCGCTGGTCGACAGCACCGGCTCAGAACCGGTGTTGGCCAACAGGAACGCTCCGGTACCGAAGGTGCACTTGGCCATCCCCTGGTCCACACAGCCCTCGGCCAGCAATGCCGCCTGCTGATCGACGACGATACCGCCGACCGGGATATCCCCACCGAATGCGGTTGTGCTGCCGATGATCTCGTCATTCGAGGCGATCGCCGGCAGCCGTTCGTCAGCCAGGCCGAACACCGCCAGCAGTTCCGGGCTCCACCCCTGCTCGCCGAGTTCGACGACCAGCGAGCGGCTCGCGGTGGTGGCGTCGGTGACGAACGCGCCGGTGAGCTGGTGCAGCAACCAGGTATCCGACGTGGTGACCACGCCACCGCGCTCGACGTTGCGGCGCAGCCAGGCCATCTTCGGGGCCGAGAAGTACGGGTCGAGAACCAGTCCGGTGCGCGCGGCCAGCAGGTCCGCATGGTCGCCGAGGGTGGTGCACACCGTCTCGGCGCGGCGATCCTGCCAGACGATCGCCTGGCTCATCGGCCGGCCGGTGTCGGGGTTCCAGACCAGCACGGTCTCACCCTGATTGGCCAGTGAGACGGCCTCGATGGGACGGGCGGCCTGTGCGACCGCCGCCCGTCCGGCATCCAGGACCGAGTTCAGCATCTCGTCGGGGTCCTGTTCGACACCGCCGCCGTCGAGATACCGCGGGTGCACCGCGATCTCGGCCTGGCCGACAACCCCGTCCTCGGGGTCGACGACGATGGCTTTGGTGCCGGAGGTCCCCTGATCGATTGCCAGAACGCTCACGTACTACCCCTGGTTGTGGTGGGTGCCGAGGAGATCCAACTCGGCGTCGATGGACCGGAGTTCGGGCATCTTGAGTCCTTTCGTCCCGCGGGTCACGAGCAGGTAGCCCAGATAGACCGCGCCGATGGCGACCATGACGGCCACATACAGCCACGGCTGGGCGAACGAGGCGTCCCGGAACAGCGACAGTGCGAACACCAGCCAGATCACGGCGACCACGATGATCGGAATCTCCCAGCGACCCAGGCTGAATCCTGTGCTGTCGGGCAGTCGGCGGCGGGTCGCGATGTAGAGCGTGACGGTGATGGCGTAGATGATCGCAGGCAGCAGGGTGGCCGCCGAGAACAGGATGAACAGGGCGTCGGTACTGGTGGAGAACAGGCCCAGAATCAGCGCCGAGATCGTGGTGACGGCGATCGTGGCGTTCAGCGGTGTCTTGAACCGCGGTGAAACCTTGTGCAGTACCTGCCATCCGGGGAAGCGCTGGTCACGCGACATCGCCCAGACCAGCCGGACACCGCTCATCACGATCACCAGCCCGCACGCGAAGATGGCGATGGCCACCAGCACCAGCAGCGCGGTGCCGACGAAGGAACCGAGGATGTCCTGGATGACGTCGGCGATGGGGGTGCCGGATTCGGCCAGTGCGGTCGGATCGTTGACCGCCGCGGTGACCACCAGCAGGAAGAGGAATCCCAGCACGCCGGAGGCCAGCACCGCCTGCCACATGGCTCGGGGCACAACGACTTCGGGACGTTTGGTCTCCTCGGCGAGGTTGGCGGCCGACTCGAATCCCACGATGGTGAAGGCGCCGAGCAGGAAGCCGAGCATCCAGGGGCCGACGCTGGTCGCGGTGCCGAAGCTCCAGTACCCGTCGGCCGGGATGTCACCGCGGGAGAACAGATTGCCCATCGAGAGTTTGTGCGCGATCACACCGACGACGAACAGCAGCACGACCAGGGCCACCATGCAGACGAGTTCGGCGGTCACCGCGAAATTGTTCACCCGTTCAGTCCATTTGGTGGACAAACCGACCAGCAGACCCTGGAGCACCAGCACGCCGGCGGTGATCAGGAAGGAGGTCAGCGCCGTCCCGGTGAAGTCGAACAGGGCCGGCACCACGGTGGCGGCCACGGTGTAGTCGACGGCCACCGCCACGATGACCAGGAAGGTGAACGAGATCCATCCGGTGATCCAGCCCAGCACGGGGTTGGCGAGGCGGGACACCCACTGGTAGGCGTACCCGGTTACCGGGATGCGGGCGGCCAGTGCCCCGAGCAGCAGCGCCACCGCGAGCTGACCGACGATCACGAGAGGCCAGGTCCAGATGCCCAGCGGGCCCGAGCTTTTCAGCACGCTTCCGTAGGTGGTGAAGATTCCGGTCGCGATCGACACGAACGCGAACGCGACGGCGAACGACGCGAAGCGCCCGGTGGAGCGCTCGAGGGTGTCGGTATAGGCGCCCGCACGTACCAGGGGTGCGCCGGTTGATGTGGAAGAATCTGTCATCGGATCGAACTCCTTGACTGAGATTTGACGGTTTCGGTAGTGGCGGTTCGGTCCCGCGGGCGGCGCTGCAACGCCGCCCGCACCCTTTTGCCGGGAAATGAGGTCAGTCGCCCTGCGAAGCAGGCCGCGCCGACAGCACCACACCTCCCGTCTCGTCGAACGCCGCGGCGATGGCCGGCGGCGCAGGCTTGTCGGTGATCAGGCCGGCGATATCGGCCAGACCGCAGACCCGGTACGGCGCGACCTGCCCCAGCTTGGAGGAGTCGGCCAGGATGAAACTGCGTGAGCTGTTGGCGATGATGGTGCGCCGCACGTCGACCTCGTCGAGATGGAAGTCGGTCAGCCCGGCGCGCGCGTCCACCCCGCCGGAGCCGAGAAAGGCGATGTCGGCGTAGACATCGGCGAAGAATGCCTTGGCGTGCGCGTTGGAACACGCCAGATCGCCGGGCCGGACTCGACCGCCGGCCAGCAGGACCTGCACTCCGGGCCGGTCGGCGAGTTCCACCGCGACCGGCAGCGACGGGGTGATCACTGTGCCGGTGAAGGACCGCGGAATGGCGCGCGCCACGGCGACCGCTGTCGTGCCGATGTCGATGACCACGGTCTGCCCGGTCTGCAGCAGACCAACGGCCGTCTTGGCCAGCTGTGCCTTCGCCTGGTGGAAGATCAGCGACCGTTCGGTGAAGGACGGCTCGGATCCGGGTCGGTCGGCCACCGCGGCGGCCCCGCCGTGTACCCGGCGGATCGCACCCTGGTCTTCCAGCAGCGCCAGATCACGGCGAACGGTTTCGGCGGACACGCTCAACAGCCGCACCAGTTCGTCGGTGCTCACCGCCTGACCGGCGCTGACCGCCTCGATGATCGCCTCGTGGCGCTCGACAGGCAGCACGTCACATGACCGAAACTGTGGATTTCTGCCTGAACATGACTGCAAGTGTGGGGTCTTGTGGACTCAGCGTCAACCCGACGCACGGAAGATCGGCATGATGGTGGGGTGGACCCCGTCACGCAGATCGCCGAGAGCCCGCCGGGCCCTGCGGTCGGCGCGTTCTTCGACCTCGACGGCACCCTGGTGGCCGGCTTCACCGCCACCGCTCATGCCAGTGACCGGATCCGGCGCGGCCAGGCCCGGGTCGGCGAGGTGCTCGGCGTGGTGGAGGCCTCGGTGCGCTACAAGCTGGGGCGGATGCAGTTCGAACGGCTGCTGGACCGGGCCGCGGGATACCTGCGCGGGGAGTCGCTGGCCGAGCTCGACGAGATCGGCGAGCGGCTCTACACCGAGCAGGTGGCCAACCGGGTCTACCCGCTGATGCGCCGGATCGTCGCCGCCCACCAGGACCGCGGCCACACCGTGGTGCTCAGCTCCTCCGCGTTGACCATCCACGCCGAGCCGGTGGCCCGCGCGCTGGGTATCACCCACGTCGTGTGCAACACCTTCGAACTCGACGAGGCCGGTCTGCTCACCGGCCGGGTAGCCAAGCCGATCGTCTGGGGACGGCGCAAAGCCGCTGCGGTGCAACGGTTCTGCGAAGCCAACGACGTCGATCTGGCGCACAGCTACTTCTACGCCGACGGCGACGAGGATGCCCACCTGATGGCGTTGGTCGGCCAGCCGCGACCGGTCAATCCGCGACCGGGTCTGGCCGCGAAGGCCGCCGCCCACGACTGGCCGGTGCTGGCGCTGTCCATTCCGGGACGGCCGGGAGCAACGGCCAATGCACTGGGCCACCTGCCGGCGCTGGGCCGGGCCGCTCTCGGGGCCGCCTTCAGCTCGCTGGCCCTGCGGACCCGCCGCGGCCCGCGGAGCTGACCTACGGCAGCGCCCGGTGCGGCACGTCGGTGATCAGACCGCCGTCGACCACGTATTCCGAGCCGGTCGAGAAGGACGACTCGTCGCTGGCCAGGAACACGATGAAGGTCGCCACCTCTTCGGGCTTACCGGGACGGCCCAGCGGGGCGCCGACCATATCGTCGGGAAAGTGCTTGGTCATCGGGGTGCGGATGAAGCCGGGGTGCACCGAGTTGACCCGGATGTTGTCCGAGGCCAGCTCCAGCGCCGCCGACTTGGTCAGACCGCGCAGGCCCCACTTGGAGGCGACGTAGCTGTGCACCCAGGAGGCGCCGCGCATCCCTTCGATGGACGACACGTTGATGATGGATCCCCCACCGGCGGCCTTCATCGGCTCCAGCACGGCCTTGATCCCCAGCATCGCGCCGGTCAGGTTGACCGCCAGGACCCGGTTCCACTTCTCCACGTCGATCGACTTCAGCGGCGAAACCTGAACGATGCCAGCGTTGTTCACCAGGACGTTGACCTTGCCGAACGCGCTGACGGCGGTCTCCACGGCGGTCTGCCACTGCTCGGCGTCGCTGACGTCGAGGTGGACGTAGCGGGCGGCGTCACCGAGTTCCGCGGCCAGCTGCTCACCCTTCTCGTCGAGGATGTCGGCGATGAGCACCCTGGCACCCTCGGCGACGAGCATCCGCGCGTCAGCGGCACCCATCCCCTGCGCCCCACCCGTGATGATCGCAACTTTGTCGTCTACGCGTCCCATGACGCGACAGGCTACCTCAGCGACAATTCTTGAAATAGAACCTGTTCCAGTTTCCTCGTCGTGTGCGCATACTGGGTCGACACATCACCGTCGCGAGGAGAACGAATGGCTATCCGCGTCGCCCATATCGGCACCGGAAACGTCGGCCGGCTGGCGCTGTCCGAACTGATCAGCAATCCGGGGTTCGAGCTGACCGGACTGTGCGTGTCGGCCGACGAGAAGGTGGGCAAGGACGCCGGGGAACTGGCCGGTCTCGACGTGCGCACCGGCATTCTGGCCACCAAGGACCTCGACGCCGTGCTGGCCACCAAGCCCGACTGCGCGGTGTACTGCGCGATGGGTGACAACCGGATGCCGCAGGCGATGGCCGACGTTTACAAGATCGCGGCCGCCGGCATCAACGTGGTGGGCACCTCTCCCGGTGTGCTGCAGTACCCCTGGGGTGTGATGCCCGACAAGTACATCACTCCACTGGAACAGGCTGCCCAGCAAGGCAATTCGAGTATCTACATCAACGGCGTGGATCCGGGTTTCATCACCGATCTGATCCCGCTGGCGTTCGCCAGCACCTGCGCGAGCATCGAGCAGGTGCGGTGTATGGAGATCGCCGACTACGCCACCTATGACGGCGCGACGGTGATGTTCGACGTGATGGGCTTCGGCCAGCCGCTCGACGAGGTGCCGATGCTGTTCCAGCCCGGGGTCCTCAGCGTCGCGTGGGGGTGCGCGATCCGGCAGTTGGCTGCCGGGCTGAACATCGAACTGGACTCCGTCACCGAGAGTTACGAGCGCGAGCCCGCGCCCGAGGCCTTCGACATCGCTGCCGGGCATATCCCGAAGGGCGGGGTGGCCGCCGTCCGCTTCGAGATCAAGGGCATGGTGGGCGATCACCCGGTGATCGTCGTCGAGCACGTCACCCGGGTGCGCGGTGACCTGCGCCCGGACTGGGCACAGCCCGCCCAGGAGGGCGGTTCCTACCGGGTCGAGATCACCGGCGAGCCGTCCTATGTCGTCGACATCTGCCCGACGAGCACGAAGGGCGATCACAACCACGCGGCCATCGCCGCGGGGGCGGCCCGCGTGGTCAACGCGATCCCGGCCGTCGTAGCCGGACCGCCCGGTCTGCGCACCACCTTGGACCTGCCGCTGGTGTCCGACGTGGAGTTGTTCTCGGCGCCCTAGCGAAGTGCGCCGGGGTTTGGCCCGGCACCCCGTTGGGTAGTCCCCGCTGCGATTCGTCGACCCGGCGATAAGCAGAGGAGAGACAGACGTGACGGTGAAGCGGTTGGTCCTGCTGGTTGGTGTGGCCCTGTTCGTGGTGGGCGTCATCGCGCTGCTGGTTCCGGTGTCCACCTCGGACGGCAACGGCGGAAGCATCGGCTGCGGCAACGCGGTCGCGGCTGACCTGTCGGCCGCCCGGGAAGCCAATAGCAAGACGGTGGCGAACGTTCCGATCCTCAATCAGGTCGTCCCGCACGCCGACTATGTCGCGCAGTGCCAGTCGGCGGTTTCCCAGCGGCGGGCCTGGTCGATCCCGGTCACCGTGATCGGCGTGCTCGTCGGCGCCGGCGCGCTACTGGTCGGCGGCCGGACCGGCGTGGGCTCGAAAACCTAGTAGCTCGGATACCCGGGGACGATCAGCGTCCCCGGGTAATTCACGTAGTACGAGATGCAGGTCGGGCTGTGCCGGCAGGCGATCAGCGCGCCCGCATCGGGTGCGGCACCGATCACCTGATTGCCCCGCCGCGGAAGGTTGCAGTTCACCACGTAGGGGTTCAGCGGAATGACGCCGTTGACGCAACTCTGCGGCCCCGCACTGGCTTGCGCCTCCGGTGGGGTCAGGGTGTCGGCGACGGCGGGAAGCAGTCCCGCGGTCAATGCTCCGAGGGCGAATGCGGTCATCAGAACGCGGTGCGAGGTGTGCCGAAGGGCAGCCATGGCGAACCCCTATTCGTTGCTCGGTGCTCGTCGTCGGGCACCACAATCGACGGTACTCCTGTGCGACCCGCGAATGCGTGACGCGCGGCTGACGTGTACCCCTGGTCCACCTGGGCAGATAGCCATTCGTGAGTTCGTTGTGGGGAACACCTGGACTGGACCCCATGCGGGCGTACTAAACTAGAACACGTTCCAGTCGCCTACCGCCCGCTTTAAGGAGCCGGTCATGCACACTTCCCTCTGCGATGAGCTCGGCATCGAGTTCCCGATCTTCGCCTTCACCCACTGTCGCGACGTGGTGGTGGCCGTCAGCAAGGCCGGCGGCTTCGGCGTTCTCGGCGCGGTCGGCTTCACCCCCGAAGAACTCGAGATCGAACTGAAGTGGATCGACGAGAACATCGGCGACCATCCCTACGGCGTCGACATCGTCATCCCGAACAAGTACGAGGGCATGGACGCCAACATGTCCGGTGACGAACTCGCCGACATGCTCAAGAAGATGGTCCCCCAGCAGCACCTGGACTTCGCCAAGAAGCTGCTGGCCGACCACGGCGTGCCCACCTCCGACGCGGACTCCAACGCCCTGCAGCTGCTCGGCTGGACCGAGGCGACCGCCACCCCGCAGGTCGACGTCGCCCTGCAGCACCCCAAGGTCACGCTGATCGCCAACGCGCTGGGCACCCCGCCCGTCGACATGATCAAGCACATCCACGCGGCCGGCCGTAAGGTCGCCGCACTGTGCGGCTCGCCGGCCCAGGCCCGCAAGCACGCCGAGGCCGACGTCGACATCATCATCGCCCAGGGCGGCGAGGGCGGCGGCCACTGCGGCGAGGTCGGCTCGATCGTGCTGTGGCCGCAGGTCGTCAAGGAGGTCGCACCCCGTCCGGTACTCGCCGCCGGCGGTATCGGTACCGGTCAGCAGATCGCCGCCGCGCTCGCGCTGGGGTGCCAGGGCGCCTGGTCCGGATCGCAGTGGCTGATGGTCGAGGAGGCCCACAACACCCCGGTGCAGCAGGCCGCCTACATCAAGGCCAGCAGCCGCGACACCGTGCGCAGCCGCTCGTTCACCGGCAAGCCGTGCCGGATGCTCAAGAACGACTGGACCGAGGCCTGGCAGACCCCCGGCAACCCCGAACCGCTCGGAATGCCGTTGCAGTACATGGTGTCCGGGATGGCGGTGGCCGCGACCAACAAGTACCCGAACGAGACGGTCGACGTCGCGTTCAACCCGGTCGGACAGGTCGTCGGGCAGTTCAGCAAGGTCGAGAAGACCTCGGCGGTGATCGAGCGCTGGGTGCAGGAGTACCTGAAGGCCACCGGTCGGCTCGAGGAGATCAACGAGGCGGCGGCCGCCGTCTGACGGTGGCCGGCGCGGGCCCGGTCGGCTGCGGCTCAGCCGACCGGGTTGAACGAACTTCCGTTACCCCACTCGCCGGAGGTCAGGTAGCCCGGCTGCCAGCCCCGCGCGCCCAGGCACAGCATCGGCAGCCCGTCGGGCGACTGAGCCGCGGCCTGCGGGCCCGGGCACGGCGAGCCGACGGTCTGCACGCCGTAGAGCTTGTAGGAGATGACCCACGCACCGGCGTCGGCCGGCGAGCGGTCCATCCCGACCGTCGACTGGTTCGGAATCCAATGGCAGGCCAGGGGTTCACCGCCGGGGCCGCGGCCGAAGATGAAGCGGTCGAAGTTGTAGCACGGGGCGTGCAGGTAGGCCTCGTAGTTGGTGCCGGGCGGGTCCCCGGGGAACGGCCCGTGCGGTTCGTCGGCTCCGGCGGTCGGGGCCGCACACAACGCGGTGCCGGCCACAGCTGCTGCGGTAACGATCTCGCGGAACATATCCACCCTCACCAGTCGCGGGTCCCCGGGCCCTGTGCCCCGAGGCCCTCCCCGGTGAGCCTAGTGGGTACGACACGATGACTTCGGGTGAAACCGCAAAGGCGCGCGGGCAAACCCTGGGTGGGTTCAGGTGGCGTTGATACGCTGCGGCGGTTACGCCGTCGGGGGAACGCATACGGCGACAGAATGGGGTGGATGAACAGTGGCGCGGCGCAACCGCCACCGCCCGACGGGTTCCCGCCGGGACCTTTCCGGCTGCGCGTCGAAGCCGATCCGGCCAACCTCGCGCTCGTCCGGGCCCAGCTGCGGCAATGGTTCCCGGCCGCGCGGATCGATCCGGAGACCGCAGCCGACCTGTTGCTCGCGGTGGGTGAGGCCGCATCGAATGCCGCCGAGCACGCCCCGATCGGCGCACGGCATAGGGTGATGCTGACCGTGACCGCCTCGATCACCGCTGCGGGCGTCCGACTGGTTGTCTCCGATGACGGGTGCTGGAGGGAACCACCGGAGTCGCCCGGTTTTCGGGGCCACGGGCTACGGCTCATCGCCGCTCTGGTCGACACGATGCGCCTGACGCCCACCCCGCACGGAACCACCGTTGACATGACCAAGGAGTCGACTCGATGACAGAGGCCCAGTTCCGGGTCATCCCTCCCGCGGAGGGGACGGCACCCGTCGTCGCCGCCTCCGGGGACGTCGATCTGGCCAACGTCGCGGAGTTTCAGTCGGTGATGAACCAGGCTGCCGCGGGCTCCCCTGCCCTGACCGTCGACCTGACCGAGGTCAACTACTGTGACAGTGCGGCGGTACGAGCCCTGTTCGCCATCGCCGCGAGCACCGAACTCACCATGATCGTGTCCGCCGCCGGACCCATCACCACGCTTCTCGGGATCTCCGGACTGGACCGTGTCGCCGCCGTGGTCACCAAGGAGTGAGACGCACCGTGCCAGCCCCGACCTTCCAGCCCCGCGAAAACACCGCTCACAGTGAGCTTTTCGATCGCATTCTGGAGCGTGTCCACCGCGACGTGCCCGAGGCGCTGGGCCTGGCGATCACGGTTCACGACCACCGGCTCTACGAAGGTATGACGATCGTCGCGGCCGTCGGTATCGGTGGCCCGATCGTGCAGGGCCAACTCGACGGCCTGGGCGGACCGGTGGTGGACGCGTTCACCCATCAGGTTCCCGTCCTGAGCCTGGACCTGTGGCCCGATGACCGCTGGCCGGCGCTGACCGCGGAGGCGATGCTCGCCCGCGCACCCGAGCACGGCGAGGACCTGCGCCGTGCCGCCGGTTCGGTCGCCGTCCCGGGTGTCTGGGAAGCCGACGGGACCGTGGTGCTGTCGTGCACGCTGGACCGTCCCGCGACGGCGGGCACGGTGAACACCCTGATCGGCTACGAACAACTGGTCTCGGCCGCGATGATCACCGCGGGCACTCAGGACGGCACGGCGGTCGCCGACATGATGGCCGTGCTGCAGTCCCGGGGGGCGATCGAGCAGGCCAAGGGCGCGATCATGGGCGCGCTGGGCTGCGATGCCGAAACCGCGTGGTCGACCCTGCGCCGTGCCAGCCACGAGTCGAACGTGAAACTGCGGGTGCTGGCGGTGGCACTGATGGAACAGATCAGCGGCTCGCCCGCCGAACAGCCCGACGTCGGCACCCCGATCGTCCCGGACGAGTCCGCCCGCAAGGCCGCCCGGCTGTTGTGGGCGGTACTGACCCACGCCTCGAAACCGGTATCACCCGGCAACTGAGGCCGGCATGTCGATCGTCGTCGTCACCGACACGATCTGCGGGTCCGGCGGCGCCGAGGAGAACCCGAAGCTGACGGCCGGCAGCAGCGGGGCCAGGCCGCCGAGGTCGCGCCCACAGAACGTGCCCTGCGCACCGATGACCCGCCGGGATCGCCGCACCCCGTAGTACTCGCGGCGGCCGTTGCCCGCACTGCCCGCGGTGCGCACCCCCGGGACGATCAGCGCGGCAACCGGATTGATCGCAGCCAGCCACCAGGGTGCGGTGGCCAGCCGGCCGGGTACCAGGCGCAGCAGCCGGTCGACGGGAGCCGCCGCGCCGATCCGCACGGTGACGTCCAGTCCGGGGGCGCCGACCGTGAGCCGGTCGCTGGTGAGGTCCGCGGTCACCTCGCCGAGCTCGATGCGGTCGAACTGATAGGTCGAGGACACGAAGTCGGCGACCTCGGAGCTCGGCGCGAGCAGGATGCGCTCGTCGTCGGGAGTTTGGACCATCACGTCGGCGAACGAGCCGAACGGGGAGACCGGCCAGCGGCCGATGACCAGCCGGACGCCGGACTCGGTGCCCACCCCGGCGATGTGTCCGGTGAAGACGAAACGTTGCCCATTCACCAGATCGAGGGTAGCGATCGGGACCGCACCGGCGCCGTGGGCCAAATGACAGGCGAAACGCCGCCTGGGCAGCGCCGAAAACCGGCTCCGTGGTGGTTCGCTTAGAGACATCACCCGTCGCCGCCGGAGGGAACCCATGTCGGTCCACGACCCGCACGATCACGACGCGCCCACCCCGTCCGGCGGCAGGCTGTGGGCGGCCACCGGCGCTGCAGCCGTGCTGGCCGCGGTGGGCCTGGTGGTCGGGGTGACCATCACCGCCGGCTCCCCCGACACCCTGCCCGCCGCCCAGGCGGCGCCGTCCACTACGTCGACCACGGCTTCCACCACGGCCTCCACGTCCGCGACAGCCACCACCTCGGCCACGAGCACCACCACCACCTCGGGGTCGGCGGCGCCGACCTACAAGCCGGACAGCAAGGGTTACGCCAACACCAAGGCCCGCTGCGACGACAGCCAGACCGTGGTGGCCTACGGCCGCACCGAACGCTCGCTGGCGGTGGTCTGTGTGGACCCCGACGGCAAGCTGGAGTACCGCGGCCTGCGGCTGCGCGATGACGCCGGTATCCAGGTCGCGGCCAGCCGGGGCTCCGACGGCACCATCGTCGCCGATAACGACGGCGTCACCTACTCCATCTCCCCCACGGTCTTCCTGGTCTCCGAGGGCGACAGCGTGATCTACCGCGATTCGTGGATCGAGTTCCAGCAGCCCGGATTCTCCGGTGAGAGCACGACGACCTCAGCCAGCAGCTCAGCAGCCGCGACCACCACGGTCAGCACCACCACCGTCACGGTCACCGCGACGACGACGAAGTCCGGCAACTAGAGCGGCTAGGTATTGCGCCCGCCGTTGACACCGAGAATCTGACCGGTGATGTAGCCGGCCTCCTCGGAGATGAAGAACGCGCACGCCGCCGCGATGTCCTCCGGCTTGCCGATCCGCCGAACCGGGGTGGCCTCGATGTTGGCCTGCACGTCACCGAGGTTGCCGCGGGCCTCCGCACTGCGCAGCATCGGCGTGTCGATGAAGCCCGGGGGGACGGCGTTGACCGTGATGCCGGCCGGGCCGTATTCCAGCGCAAGGCTTTTCGTCAGCCCGTTGACGCCGGACTTGGCCGCGACATAGGCGGACATGTAGGGCACTCCGGAGTGGGTGCTCGACGACGAGATGTTGACGATGCGGCCCCAGCCGGCCTCGAGCATGTCGGGCAGCACGGCCTGGATGGTGTGGAACACCCCGTGCAGGTTGATGTCGATGATCTTCTTCCACTCCTCGAAGCTGATGTCGGTGAAGCGGCGGAAGCTGTCCTTGCCGGCAGCGTTGACCAGAATCGTCACCGGCCCCAGCGCCCCGCGGATCTCATCGAGTGCGGTATCAAGCTGGGCGCGGTCGGTGACGTCGGCGACGTAGGAGAAGTCGTGCTCCGACGGGTTGAGGTCGATGACGGCGACGTGGTAACCGTCGGCGCGCAACCGGTCGGCCACCGCCGCCCCGATTCCCGAACCACCGCCGGTCACCACCGCTGTTTTGGACACGTTGTTCTCCCTTCCGGCGGACGAGCCGCTGAGTTCGCGAATTCTCTTGCTGGACTATCTGTTTCGGCGCGGGGCACGCAGGCCCAGGGTGCGCCTGCCGGCCTCGACCAACTGCTGGTGCAGCCAGTCCCGATCGGCGGCCAGCCGGGGATCGGCCGACCCGGCCAGACCGGCATAGGTGAAGCGGGCCCGCATCAACCCCTCCGGACCCGGGTCGAGGTCGGCGAACAGTGCGAGTTGACGCGCGATCATGTCGGTCCACACCGGGTTGGACTTCACCACACTGTGCACGCCGGGATCGTTGGCCAGCACCGCCACGAGCAGCGGATTGTCGACCGCGACCCGGGCGTAGCCGGTGAGCATCCGCTCGGCCCTGGCATGGGTGCCGCGGTGCTTCTCGGCGTCGTCGACGATCTCGGTGAGGCTGGCGAAGATCGGTTCCAGAACAGCGGTCAGCAGTTGCTCACGGGTCCGAAAATGGTGGTAGATAGCGGCTTTCGTGATCCCCAGCTCGTCGGCGATCATCTGCAGCGAGGTGCCGGCGAAGCTGTGCCGGATGAACAGTGCGATGGCGGCATCGATCAGCCGGGCCCTGGTGTCGGTCTGCGGTGCGCTGGCCAGAGTCGTGGCACTCATCGGTCGACACCTCCCTGTCTGCTTGCCGATCGACAAGCAATCACCTTTACGATCGGCTAGTAATCTACCATACGATCGGCTAGCATCGCCCTTGCCGATCGTATGGGCAAACACTCGATCTGGAGGGATCTCGATGACCGACAACGTGGACTTCTTCATGGACCGCGACGTGGTCGCCGATCCGTACCCGTATCTGGAAGCACTGCAGGCACAGTGCCCGGTCGCTCGCGAACCGCATCACGGCGTCTGGATGGTGACGGGCTGGGAGGAAGCCAGCGAGGTGGCCGGCGACGCCGACCGGTTCTCGTCGTGCATCTCGGTCACCGGGCCCTTCCCCGGCTTCCCGGTGCCGGTCGAGGGTCGCGACGATGTCGCCGAACTCATTGCCGCACACCGCGACGAACTGCCCTTCAACGATCAGCTGCCCACGCTCGACCCGCCGGTCCACACCGACCACCGGGCCTTGCTGATGCGGCTGATCACCCCCAAGCGCCTCAAGGAGAACGAGGACGCCATGTGGACCATGGTGGACCGGGCCCTCGACGACTATCTGGTGGGTGGCGGCGGCGAGTTCATTGCCGGTTTCGGCCAGCCGTTCACCCTGATGGTGATCGCCGACCTGCTCGGCGTCCCGGATGCCGACCGCGACGAGTTCCTGGCCGAGATGCAGCAGGGTGACCACCACGGTGGTGGAATCGGCAGCGTCAAGGGCGAATCCCTGGCCAAGTCCCCGCTGGAATACCTCTACGACAAGTTCAGCGCCTACATCGTCAACCGCCGCGCCAACCCCAGCGGTGACGTGCTGTCCGAGATGGCGGCGGCGACCTTTCCGGACGGCTCGGTGCCGGACCCCAGTGACGTGGCCAAAGTCGCCGCCAACCTCTACACCGCCGGCCAGGAGACCACGGTGCGGCTGCTCAGCGCCGCACTGCAGATCCTCGGCGACCGGCCCGACATCCAGCAGATGCTGCGCGCCGACCGGTCCAAGGTGGGCAACTTCATCGAGGAGGCGCTGCGCTTCGAGAGCCCGGTCAAGGGCGACTTCCGGTTGTCCAAGGAGGCGGTGACGCTCGGCGGCGTGGACGTACCGTCGGGGTCCACCCTGATGGTCGTCAACGGTGCGGCCAACCGCGACCCGCGCCGGTTCACCGATCCGAACACGTTCGACGCCAACCGATCCAACGCGCGCCAGCACATCGCGTTCGGCCGCGGTGTGCACACCTGCCCCGGTGCGCCACTGGCCCGCGCCGAGGCCCGGGTCGCCCTCGAGCGACTGCTCGACCGCACCACCGACATCCGCATCAGCGAGGCGCACCACGGCCCGGCCGGTGCCCGCAGCTACAAGTACGTGCCCACCTATATCCTGCGTGGGCTCACCGAGTTGCACCTGGAGTTCGACCTGCCATGAAAGCCGATGTCGATGACGGCCGCTGCCGCGGCCACGGTGTGTGCACCACGATCTGTCCGCAGGTCTTCGTTCTCACTGACGACGGCTACGCCGAGGTGATCGTCGACGAGGTGCCCGACGACCTCGCCGACAGTGTCCGGGAAGCCGCACAGGCCTGCCCGGAGAACGCCATCATCGTGAGCTAGGGGTGGCCGGGTAGTCGACGATCGAGCGCCAATAGTCCTCGGGGATCTCGGTATTCGACCGCAGCACCATCGCCAGGCCGGTGGCCATCGCGATCCCGAGCAGGCCCAGCCACAACCCGGCCAGCGCGACGGCCACCCAGATCGCAGTCGTCACCGCCGGCCACGGCGCGACCACCGCCAGCACCGGCGCGAAGAAGAAACCGGTACCGACGTACCACGATGAGCCGGCCCGATCGGCCTTCATGACCAGCCCTAGCCACCGCGGGACGGGCCGGGTCTGCTGTGTGCGCGTCATGTCTCCACGGTCTACCCACCAGGTAATGCCCGCAATTACCTGACAGGTAATGGCCTGGCCGCCGACGCTGGGCCATGCTGGACCGATGAGCCGTCATCCGGTGTTCGGTGAGCTGCTGAAGGATTGGCGGCACAAGCGGCGATTCAGCCAGCTCGATCTGGCCCTGCAGGCCGATGTCTCGGCCCGCCACGTCAGCTTCGTGGAGACCGGCCGGTCGGCTCCCAGCCGGACGATGGTGTTGCGGCTGGCCGAGGCGCTGGCCGTCCCGCCGCGGGACCAGAACCAGCTGCTGATCGCCGCGGGGCTGGCACCGGCCTACCCCGAACGCCCGCTCGACGACCCGGCGATGGCCGCGGTCCGCACCGGCATCGACCGGGTCCTGGCCGCCTACGACCCCTATCCCTGCCTGGTGGTGGACCGCAATTGGGATGTGCTGCAGGTGAATACCGGGACCGCGGTGCTCCTCGAGGGTGTCGCGCCACAGCTGCTGGAGCGACCGAATGCGCTGCGGATCGCCCTGCACCCGGACGGCCTGGCACCGCGGATCCGCAATCTCGCCCAGTGGCGACATCATGTGATCGGTCGCCTGCGCCGGGAAGCCGCGGTCGCCGGCACGGCTGCAACTCGCGAACTGCTGGCCGAACTCGAGGCTTATCCCGGCGGTGACGACGATCCGGCCGGCCTCGGCGATGTGGCGGTGCCGTTGGAGCTCTACCGGACCGACGGGATCCTGCTGCGGTTCCTCAGCCTGGTCAGCACGTTCGGCACCGCGCTGGATCTGACCGCCGCCGAACTCGGCATCGAGGCGTTCCTGCCCGCCGACGAATCCACGGCGCAGGCGCTACGGGCCGCCGCGACCTCGCCTTAGAACACGTTTCAGTTGTGAGTTTTCCCAACGTGCCAACGAGGCCTCCGCACGTGGTGTAGGCATGGATCATCGGGCACTAGATGACTTCGTGTGGAGGTGCGCTGTTTATGCCAAGTCCGAACCTGCCCCCTGGTTTCGACTTCACTGACCCCGATCTGAACAACGAACGGCTGCCCGTCGAGGAGCTCGCCGAGCTGCGCCGGGTCGCGCCGATCTGGTGGAACGAGCAGCCGCCCGGGGTAGGCGGTTTCGACGACGACGGGTACTGGGTCGTCACCAAGCTCAAGGACGTCAAGGAGATCTCCCGGCGCAGCGATGTGTTCTCCAGCCTGGAGAACACCGCACTGCCCCGCTACCCCGACAACGCCGCGGTGTCGCACAAGGACACCGGCCAGTTCGTCCTGCTGAACATGGACGCCCCGCATCACACCCATCTGCGCAAGATCATCTCGCGCGCGTTCACCCCGCGGGCCATCGAGACGCTGCGGGCGGACCTGGCCCGGCGTGCCGAGGCCATCGTGAAGGCCGCCGCCGCGGAGGGATCCGGCGACTTCGTCGAGCAGGTGTCGTGCGAGCTACCGCTGCAGGCGATCGCCGACCTGATGGGCGTACCGCAGGACGAACGCAAGAAGCTGTTCGACTGGTCCAATCAGATGGTCGGCGAAGCCGATCCGGAGTTCGCCCGCAATGATCCGCAGGGCGCGGCCGGCGAGCTGATCATGTACGGCATGCAGATGGCCGCCGACCGGACGGCCAATCCGCGCGACGATCTGGTGACCAAGCTGGTCCAGGCCGACGTCGAGGGACACAAGCTCTCCGACGACGAGTTCGGGTTCTTCGTGATCCTGCTGGCGGTGGCCGGTAACGAGACCACCCGCAACTCGATCACCCACGGGATGACGGCGTTCACCGACTTCCCCGAGCAGTGGGAGCTCTACAAGCAGCACCGCCCGGTCACCGCGGTCGACGAGATCGTCCGGTGGGCCACCCCGGTGACGTCGTTCCAGCGCACCGCGCTGAAGGACACCGAGTTGAGCGGGGTGTCGATCAAGAAGGGCCAGCGGGTGGTGATGTTCTACCGCTCGGCCAACTTCGACGAGGAGGTGTTCGAGGATCCGTTCTCGTTCAACATCTTCCGCGATCCCAATCCGCACGTCGGGTTCGGCGGCACCGGGGCGCACTACTGCATCGGCGCCAACCTGGCCCGGATGACGATCGATCTGATGTTCAACGCGATCGCCGACCATATGCCCGACCTGACACCGCTGGCCAAACCCGAACGGCTGCGCTCAGGCTGGCTCAACGGCATCAAGCACTGGCAGGTCGACTACACCGGTGCGGGCAAGACCCCTGCCGCGCTCGGCGATACAGTCGGGGCGTGACCGATTCCTGGACACTGACCGCAGCTGATGGCGAACTGCAGATCCTGACCGGTGTCGGCGGGCCTGCGGCGAAGATGGGCCACCGCCTGACCATCGCGATGGCGTCCTGGCAGGCGACGGTGGACTGGCGGGCCGGCAAGCCGGTGGCGGCCGCGCTCGTGGTCGATGTGGATTCGTTGCAGGTTCTCAAGGGCGAAGGTGGCGTCACCCCGCTGACCGGGCCGGAGAAGGTCGTGGTGCGCACGAATGCGCTGAAGTCCTTGGACGCCAAGAAGTATCCGCAGATCCGGTTCGAGGCCGGCAGTATCACCAAGACCAAGGCCGGTTACCGGATGACCGGTGAGGTGCAGATCCACGGCACCACCGCCCCGCAGACCGTCGACCTGGTGGTGACCGACTCCGGCGGAGTGTGGGTGATGTCGGCCGAGGTGGGCGTGGTCCAGTCCGCCTTCGGGGTCAAGCCGTATTCCCTGCTGATGGGCACGATGAAGGTGGCCGACGAGGTGACCCTGCGCTTCACCGCGCGACACCCGAAATAGAACTGGTCTGACCACTTGACCAATCGGGGTCCACCCGACATGCTGGAGCCATGCGCGGTATGACCCTGGCCGATGCGGCGCGCGAGTTCCTGCGCCACCGGACCCCGTGGATTCTCGGCGGCGCCCTGACCGCCGCGGTGGTCGCCCGGATCGCCGTCGGCGACTGGCGGCCCAGCGACGCCCTGGTTCCGGTGCTGACGGCGGCGGCGTTCCCGTTCTTCGAATGGCTGATCCACGTGTTCGTCCTGCACTGGCGTCCGCGCCGGGTCGGCAGGCTGGTGGTGGACCCGATGCTGGCCCGCAAGCACCGCGAGCATCACATCGCCCCGCGCGACATCCCCCTGGTATTCATCCCGTTGCAGTCGCTGATCGGCGCGCTCGTCTCGGCCCTGCTGATCGCGCTGCTGGCGTTCCCCAGGACCGCGATGGGACTGACCTTCCTGGTGACGATCCTGACCTTCGGCCTGATCTACGAGTGGTGCCACTACCTGATCCACACCGATTACAAGCCCAAAGGCGTTGTCTACCGGGCCATCTGGCGCGATCACCGGCTGCATCACTTCAAGAACGAGCACTACTGGTTCGGCGTCACCACGCCGGGCACCGCTGACCGGGTACTGCGGACCTACCCCGATCCGGCGAGTGTGCCGACCTCGCCGACGGCCAAGAATCTGCACGCCGCGGCCGACGTGCGCCCCTAGGCGTTGATGACCACCGGGTCGCCGATGTTGACCTGGTCGTAGTACCAGGCGGCGTTATCCGGGCTCAGGTTGATGCAGCCGTGGCTGACGTTGGCGTAGCCCTGCGATCCGACCGACCACGGTGCGGAGTGCACGTAGACCCCGCCCCAGGTGATGCGCACGGCGTCGGCGACGGTGAGCTTGTAGCCCTCCGGATCGCTCAGCGGGATACCGATGGTGCGCGAGTCCATCACCACCGAGCTCTGCTTCTCCAGCACGGCGAACGAGCCAACGGGAGTCGGGTGCTTGGGCTTGCCCATCGAGGCCGGCATCTGCCGGACCACCTGGCCGTCGATGCTGACCGTGAAGGTGTGTGCCGAGATGTCGGCGACGCCCAGGACGGCGGCTCCGGTGCCGAAGCTGCGCGGGATGCCGCCGGCCATCATGGTGATCTGGGAGTGGGCCGGCCAGTACTGGTCGGGCACGAACTGAACGACATTGTCCTGCAGCCACTCATAGCGGCCGGACAGCTGGGCCGGTGCGGTCACGGTGATCGAACGTTCGGCCGCCGCCCGATCGGTCACCGGTCCGGTGAACGTCACGATGATCGGATGCGCCACGCCGACGGTCTGGCCGTTGATGGGCTGAACCGAGGCCACCGTCGCCCCGCCGAAGGACGGGGCCACCGAGGCGTTGCTCGCGGGGGCCGACATTGTCAGGGCCAGCGCCGCGATACCCACGGCGGCAAGTGCACGTCGTACTGCCTTGACCATTAGCTCCCGTCCTCGTGGAGATCAGCAAAGTCACAGTCTAGTTCCTGGCCGCAGTTCGGACCGGGAACGCGCGCGGTACGTGCCATAACGGCGACATGCGAATGCTGCACAGGTACCACGCTGATGTATCAGCGAAACGGCGCGAGGTGTTACCCGTTACCGTCGCGCAGGCCGGACAGGCGCTCCAGGATGCGCGTGCGCAGTGACGGCTTCTCGGTGGGCACCGGCGGGACGGTCGGCTGGGTGACCACCGGCGGCGGGGCTGCCGCCTCGACCGGATCGGCCACCGGCGGCGCGGCGGGCACGTCGGCGGGCACCTCGGCAGGCACCGCGGCGGCCGGGTCCTCGGTGATCGCCACTTCGGTGGCGGGCTCAGGGGCCACCTCTGGCGCGGGTGCGGGAAGCGGGGCCTGCTCGGGTGCGGGCGGCGGCGCCAGCACGGGCGGCGGGGCCACCGGCGCGTTGACCGGCTTGACCGCCGGGGTTTCCGCGGTGGTCACGACAGGCTCGGCGGCGCGCGGGGCATCACCTTCGGGGAGCACCGCCAGGCCGACGGCCACCGAGGCCGACACCACAAAAGTCAGCACCCCGCCGACGAGCATCGCCACCGGCGCGCTCTGGGCCAGCGGGCGGCGGCGCTGCGGCGGCTCCGGAAGCACGAAGAGGGGGTCATCGAGCAGCCCGACGCTGTTCACCGACGCCAGCGCAGCACCGCGGGCCAGCGCCAGTTCCGCCTCGGCCGGGGCGAACACCGGGATGCCCAGCACCTGTTCGAGTTCCCGGGCGATCTGGTCGAGTTCTTCCCCGGATCCCAGCAGCACCAGGCTGTCCGCCTGCCACCCGTCGTGGGCGAGCACGTCGGCCAGCCAGCCGATCAGGTCCTGCTCGGTCTGGAGTTCGTAGCTCACCACACTGTTGGTCGTGTCGGTGACGGTGTCGACGACGAGGGCCACCACGGCCTCGGGTTCGACGACGCAGACCGCGGTCACCTGAGAGTCGATGACCTGGCCGATCCCGCGGGCGAAGGCCTCGGTGGCCTCCGGCAGCCGGATCGGGACGACATTGTGGAAGCCGGAGTCGGCCAGCGAGTCCAGCAGCAGCGAGGCTTCGACGGCGGCGTCGTCACTCCAGGTCACACCGATCGACTGCAGCCGCTGTCCGCCGGCGATGGCCTGGGTGCGGGAGAGTGCCTCGGCCACGAACTCCGAGGTGGTCACCGGGCTATAACCGCCGCGGCGTACCTCGAATGCGTCATGGTTCTTGGTGGCCCCGTCCACTCCGTCGCCTTCGACCAGAACCAGCCCCACGGTGGTCGGTGTCATCGACAGACCCAGGACGGTGTCCAAGAAGCACTCCTCTCGTGCCGGGCTGCGATACTCCAGAGCGTCGGACACGCGGGCCGCATCACGTGCGGCCGGGTCGACCTCCGTGGAGCCTACCCGCAGCGGCCTATACCGGCGAATGGCCGCGGGACGGTCACAAACAGGGCTCGATTGCCTTACGGAAACCGCAGTTCGAATACCTGCAGGGGTATAGGATGATCGGCATGGAACACGGCCACTACCACCAGGTCCTCGACGAACTGCGCCCCCAGCATCGCGCCTTGCGGCAGATGATCCCCGACGTCTATCGCGCGTTCAACGATATGAGCGGTGCCGCGATGGCGGCCGGGGCGCTCGAGCCCCACGTCAAGGAATTGATGGCGATGGCGATCGGCGTGGTGCACGGTTGCGACGGCTGCATCGCCTCGCACGCCCGCGCGGCCGTGCGGGCCGGCGCCACCCGCGAGCAGGCGGCCGAGGCCATCGGTGTCGCGATCATGATGCACGGCGGCCCGGGCACCGTGTACGGAGCCCGGGCCTACCAGGCGTTCAGCGAATTCGCCGATGCCGCCGAACCGAAGGCGACCTGAGCCCGATCAGACGCCCGCGGTGGTGTGCTCGGTGCGCGGGAGCGCCGCCACCATCGGGGTGTCGACCCCGGTCGGCCCGAAATCGCTTGCGCTGCCGGGGCTTCCGATCGGAGCATCCCGCCCAGGCAGGATCTCGTTGAAGAACGCCGCGTTGTCGGCGAGGAACCTCTTCTCCTCGTCGGGCAGATCGGACTCGAAGTAGATCGCGTCAACCTCGCAGAGGATCTTGCACGCGCCGCACTCGACGCACTCCTCGGGGTTGATGTACATCGTCCGGTCGCCCTCGTAGATGCAGTCGACCGGGCATTCCTGCATGCATGCCTTGTGCTTGACGTCCACGCACGCACTGGTGATCACGTAGGTCATGACTGGCAGCCTATCTGTAACTCGTCGTACCAGACACGGATAGAAGGCCCGGCACGCCGGGGACCAAAGACCCCAATTTTCCGGGACCGAAGACGTTGTGGCTGGTCAGCAGCTATGGGCGGAGTTCGGCGGTGATATCGGCCCAGCCGGTGGTGTCCAACCGGTGGTCGGTGACGTTGCGGCATTCGCCGTAGATCTGCATGGTGCCGCGGGTCGAGGTGTCGTCGTTGCGGAAGTAGAGGATCGTCACGCCGTCCCGCGTCAGGGCGTGACCACCGGGGTGACGGTTGGGCGGCAGTGCCTCCTGCCAGCCCCTGGCCCGCATCGCGCCGGCGATCGCCGCGAAGAACTTCGGCGTCCCCATCACTCCCGGTACGTCGAAGTTGAGGTAGACCGCACCCTGGTAGGGCGGATCGTCGGCGTTCTGGCACGACATCAGAAGGTAGGTCCCCGACACACCGGTCAGCCGGCCGGCGGTAACGATGTCGCGGGCCGGCCCGAGCACCTGCGCCCGGGACTGGTCGTCGGTCAGCGGATGGGCGACCGGCTCCACCGCAGCGCCCCGGGATTCCCGAAAGGTGTGCAGCAGAAGGTAAGTCACGCCGAGCACCAGCGACATCGTCAGCGCCGCCGCGATCAGGAGCACGACGGGCCTGGAGCGGAGGGTGCTCGACGCGGACATCAGCTCAACGGCGTGCAGCTGTACGGGTGCTGGTCGGAGAAGTGCACGGCGGGCATACCGTCGACGTAGGTGTACTCGACATCGGAACTCCACGTCGTCCCCGGGATCACCCAGGGCGGCACACCGGCCGGGTAGGCGACGGTGATGTCGGAGTAGAACAGCACGTTGTCCGGACAGCCGGGCTTATCGGCGGGCACCGGGTTCCACGCGTGCACCACGATCGGGTTGATCAGGTGCGGTCCTTGGGCGCAGTTCGGTTGGCATTGCACGGCATTGTCGGTGCCGGTGCCGCGGGCCCCGTCGGCTCCCCAGGACGTCCACGTCATGTTCTCCATGACGTTGGTCGCGTCGCAGCCGTAGACCACCTGCTGCGGTCGCTCGGCAACCGGCTGGCTGGGGTCATAGCAGCTGGGCAACATGTACCGGGTGCTGTCGGCACTGGCCGGTGCGGCCGCGAACGCCAGGGCCGACACCGCCCCCGCCACAGCCAACACGCGCGTCATGCGGCGCATGCTAGCACCGGGTTGGGGACCAACGGCCCTGCAGCTTCGGCCCTTCGGCCCGCGACGGGACACCGTCGGCCCTTATAGCGTCGGAGACGACATCGCGTTACGGCGCACCAGGGGGATGCGCTGGCGATGTACCCGATGGGTTCACCCGGGGGGAGGCCAAGGGCTCGCTGCGACCACTTCAGCCCTTGGCCAGGGTGAACTGGCAGATATCGGTGTAACCGTCGCGGAACAGCTCGGCGCAACCGGTCAGGTACTTCATGTAGCGGTCGTAGACCTCGCGAGACTGCAGCGCGACCGCCTCTTCTTCGTTCGCCTCCAGCGCAGCGGCCCAGATCTCCAGCGTCCGGGCGTAGTGCAGTCGCAACGGGTGCACCCGGGCGACTTCGAAGCCGGCCAGGTCCGCGTGCTCCTTGACGAGCCCGACGCTGGGCAGCCGCCCGCCCGGGAAGATCTCGTCCATGATGAACTTGAAGAACTTCAGGTGCCGCATCGTGATAGGCAGGTTGCGCTGGCCGAACTCGTCGGTAGCGCCCTGAACAATGGTGTGCAACAACATGATTCCGTCATCGGGAAGCAGATTGAACGCCCGGTTGAAGAACGCGGTATAGCGGTCGTAGCCGAAATGCTCGAAGGCCCCGATGGACACGATGCGGTCGACGGGCTCGTGGAACTGTTCCCAGCCTTCCAGCAGCACCTGCTTGGAACGGGGGCTCTCGGAATCGTCGAAGAGTTGCTGTACGTGCAGGGCCTGGTTCTTGCTCAGCGTCAGGCCGATGACGTTGACGTCGTACTTCTCGACGGCGCGCATCATGGTGGCGCCCCAGCCGCATCCCACGTCCAGCAGGGTCATCCCCGGTTGCAGCCCCAGCTTGCCGAGTGCCAGATCGATCTTGGCGATCTGGGCCTGCTCGAGCGTCATGTCGTCGCGCTCGAAGTAGGCACAGCTGTAGGTCTGGGTCCTGTCCAGGAACAGCCGATAGAAATCATCGGACAGGTCATAGTGGTGCTGCACGTCGTCGAAGTGCGGCTCCATATGGGTGATGTTTGCGGGCGTATTCGACAATGGTCTGTCCTGTTCTTGCGTCTCGTACCGACCCACCCCCGCGAGACCGGCCGCACTCCCCTCGTGTCGTACCGGGCTGACTTTACGGGACCTGGTAGCCCGGCCCCAGTCGAGCAAAGGGGTTGTCAGAGGTTTGTCAGCTTTCTCGAGGGTTCTCGATCGCGTTGTCGCGTCCGTAAATTGGATTACCGTCGTCGTCCAGCCAGTCGTTGACCGCGGTGCCGGTGATCGTGTTGTCCGATCCCGGCAGCACGGCGGTCGGGCGATCCTCGTACGCCCTGGCCATCTCCTTGGCCTTAGCCTTCGCCTCGTCACTTGGTTCGGAGCCGTGCGAGCTGTTCACATTCGCCATCCGTTCTGCCCTGGTGGAACACGCCGTGTCATGGCGCGGTACTGGATTGCCCGAATGTGTGACCCACAAAACACGACCAATTCAGCCAGCAACGATCGGAGCGCCGTGCTGCCACGCGCGTCACTTTTCAGGCAGAGTTGAGAGATGGACGCACAGCATCCACTTCGTCGCGGTCGCCGCCTTTCGGCGGTGCTGGCCGCGCTCGTGCTGGTCCCGGGGCTGCTGGCAGCCCCGGCCCACGCCACGCCCGTCCCGGAGCCGCAGGCTCCGCTGGATCAGTCCGCCGTCATGGGCCAGGTCACCCCGGGTCTGGTGGACATCAACACCACGCTGGATTACCAGGGTGCGGTGGGCGCGGGCACCGGCATCGTGCTCGACCCCAACGGCGAAGTGCTCACCAACAACCACGTCATCGAAGGCGCCACCGAGATCACCGCTACCAGCCTGGCCAACGGGCGCACCTACCCCGTCGACGTCATCGGCTATGACCGCACCAACGACATCGCCCTGGTGCGGCTGCGCGGCGCCAGCGACCTGCCGGTGGCCGCGCTGGGCACCTCGTCATCGGTGGCCGTCGGCGATCCGATCGCCGCGATCGGCAACGCCGGTGGTGCGGGCGGCGCACCGAGCTTCGCCCCCGGATCCGTCACCGAGATCGGCGCCTCGGTGCGCGCCTCTGACGAATCTGGCGGTGGCGCAAGGGAACTCACTGATCTGATTAGGGTCGCCGCCGATGTCCGGCCCGGCGACTCGGGCGGGCCACTGGTCAACAGTGCCGGCCAGGTGGTCGGTGTCAACGTGGCCGCCACCTTGACCTACCGAATGGGCGGGGTCCGCGGTGGCGAGGGTTTCGCGATCCCGATCGACCGGGCCCTCGGCGTAGCCAACCAGATCCGCAGCGGCGCCCCGGCGCCCGGCATCCATCTCGGTGACACCGCGTTCATCGGGGTCGGTATCGCCGACGCCAACGGAGCCGGCGGGGCGGTGGTCCGCCAGGTGCTTCCCGACACCCCGGCCCGCGGCGCCGGTCTGATGAGCGGTGATGTGATCACCGCGGTGGACGGTGTGCCGATCAACTCGGCGTCCAACCTGTCCGACGTGATGGACAGCCACCGCCCGGGCGACACCGTCACCCTGACCTGGATCGATCGCACCGGCGCACCGCGCAGTGCACCGATCGTGCTGGCCCGCGGCCCGGTCGGCTGACCGTCTCAGGCAAGCAGTTCGGCGCGCATCTGCATGAAGCGGAACAGCCCGGGCCGCCCGGTCACCGGCTCGTAGGCGGCCACCAGGTCGTCGACGAAGGCGCTGCGCTGTTCGGGTGGGATCCGGTCGCTCCATGCGGTGCTGCCCACCGAGCACCACGCGGTGAACTGCTCCCGTGACCCGAAGTCCCACTCCCGGTCACGCACGGTCAGTGCCGACACGCGCAGCCCGCACCCGTTGGCCAGGTCGGCGAACACGGCGGGGTCGATATGCCGGAACGGCGCGGTGAATCCGTCGAAGTAGGCCGCCCACCTCGGGTCGGCCGCCACCTGCATGGCGGTGGACTCGATGCTGGGGCGCGCCGTGGCACACACCATCTGGATCACACTTCGGCCGCCGGGGCGCAGCACTGCCGCGATCCCGGCCAGCGCCTCGTCCAGTTGCGGAACCCAGTGCAGCGCATTGAAGGAGACCACCATGTCGAACTGCCGCCCGAACGGCAGCCGGCGGGCATCGGCGCGCACGAAATACGTTGCCCCGTGCGAAGACTCGGCGCGATGGGCGGCGGCAACCATCAACGGCGAGGCGTCCATCCCGACGATCAGGCCGTCGGGCAGGTTCGCGGCGATCTGGCGGGTGAGAAATCCGTCGCCACAGCCGACATCGAGCACCGACTCGGCACCGTTGAGGACGAGTTCGGCCAGCGTCTCGCTGGCGACCGTCCGTTGCAGGGCACTGACCCGCTGATAGTCCTCGCCGCTCCAGTTCGCCACCGACACAGTTAACGCCACCGCCATTGCCTCGGCAACGGCGTGCACTATAGAGACCATGAGAATTCGGCTGGCAATGGTGACGATGGCGGTGCTCGCAGCGCCGGTGGCCGCTCCGGCGTCCGCGGATCCGGGCGACCCGCTCTACGACCTGATCGACGCGGCCGCCCAGCGGCTGCAGACGGCCGATCCGGTGGCGGCCTCGAAGTGGCTCAGTGGCGGGCCGATCACCGATCCGGCCCGGGTCGGCCAGGTTCTCGACCAGGTGTCCGTCGAAGCCGAAAAGGACGGTGTGTCAACCGATTACGTCAAGAAGGTGTTTACCGACCAGATCAACGCCACCGAAGGGATTCAGTACAGCCGCTTCGCCGGCTGGAAGTTCGATCCGGCCACCGCGCCGGCGGTGGCTCCCGACCTGTCGGCATCGCGGTCGGTGATCGACGGCCTCAACCGCCGCATGGTCGACCAGATCGCGGTGCAGTGGCCGGTGCTGCAGTCCCCGCAGTGTGCGGCCGAGCTCGCCGACGCCAAGGCCACCGTCGCGGCGGAACGCAGCTTCGACGACCTCTACCGCGCGGCCCTCGACGTGGCCACCCGGTCCTACTGCGGCGGCTAGCGGCGACGGCTGTGCGACGCGGGGCAAGTCTGGCATCACTCGCGGTCGTTCTGCTGTCAGCGTGTACCTCCACGCCGACGACCTCAGCCGCGCCAGCCGTGCAGACGCCGCCCGTCGGGGTGCGTGTCGACTACCAGCTCGGCGGAGCCTACCCACCTGATCCCGGAGTCGAGGTTGTCGTCCGCGACCGGACCGCCGGACCTGCGGCCGGCCTGTACAACGTGTGCTACCTCAACGCGTTCCAGGCTCAACCCGGCGAGACTGCCAACTGGACGATCGACGGGCAGGAGCTGACGCTGCGCGATCGCGACGGTCGACAGGTGGTCGACCACGACTGGGACGAGGCATTGCTGGATACCTCGACAGCCACCCGCCGGTTGGCGATCGCTCAGGTGGTGAACAACTGGATCGACGAGTGCGGGCGCGCCGGTTTTCGCGCAGTCGAACTCGACAACCTGGATTCGTACTCCCGCTCCGAGGGACTGCTGTCACCGGAGGACAACCTGGCGCTGGCTACGACCCTGGTGGCCCGAGCTCATCAGAACGGACTGGCGGTGGCCCAGAAGAACACTGCCGAACTCGGCCAGCGCGCTCGCGACGCAGGCTTCGATTTCGCCGTCGCCGAAGAGTGTCAGCATTACCGCGAATGCGACTCGTACACCGACGTTTACGGTCCCCACGTCATCGAGATCGAATACGGCGATCAGCCGTTCGCCGACTTCAGCGCGGCATGTGCCGAGGAGGCGCCGCGGATTTCGGTGCTACGCCGCGACCGCGCTCTGGTGCCGAAGGGAGCACCCGGCTACCTCGCCCAATGGTGCCCGTCAACCGGCGGCTAGCCCGTCGGGTGCGGATGCCCCAGGTAGGGGAAGACGTCGAGGGTGTCGGTGTGCGGTGACAGCCCCGTCGGCGGGCAGTCACCCTTGGTCAGGAACGCCAGCCGGTAGTCGATGACGTCATCGGTGAACACCCGGCCGTTCGGGTATTTCGCCGGCTTGGACGGGTTGTAGGTGAGCATGTCGGGCAGCGTGCCTTCGGCGTCGATCGCCGCGATGGCCTCGTCCCGGCTGTAGTCGCCGGTGTGCCCCATCAGGTGGATGAACTGTCCGATCCAGCGCTCCCGATCGTGGACCGGCTCGCTGGCGTTGTACTCCTCCTTGGTCTCGTCGGTGTTGAAGAAACTGCTCACTGACGGATGACCGGCCCGGTCGACGTGCACCAGTTCACCGTCGCGCCACAGGCTGCAGCGGCCCCAGATCCGGATGTCAGGATCGGCACCCAGTGCGGCGGTCGGCAGTTCGATCGCGATCGAGAACACATTGGCCTCGGTGTTGGAGTCCACCCCGGTCCACGGCGATGTGCCGCCCAGGTGGGGTGCGGTGAAGTTGCGCCCACCGGTGATGTCGAAAAGGTTCTTGATCCCGTCGAAGTCGAAGAAGAACGCGTCGCTTCGGGCCCCGGCGAAGAACGTGATGCTGTCGGACTGCACCACATTGGGCGTCGGCCCGAACGACACCTCGACGCCGGAGAAGATCTTCTCCCCCACCGCCTGTGGTGATTCCGCTTCCTCACCGGAGGCCAGGTACACATCGACGGTCTGTGCGCCGTCCTGGGGCTCGGAGAAGACGAAGCTGAACGCGATGTCGTTGCGCAGGTCGCCGTCGTTGTCGATCGCCAGCCGGTAGATCGCATCCGGGTGCAGCGCATCGGCATTCGGGTTGGCATTGAGGATCAGCACCGTGTTGTCCGGATTGGCCGGCGACGGAAAGGCATACAGGTCGCACAGATCCAGCCGTTGATCACCCAGCGGCGGACCCAGGCTCAGACCGGTGAAATGGTTCGACATCGACGACTCCTAGTCGGCTGTTTCGGTGTGCTCCAACCTACCGCGTTATCGGCACTGTGCCCGATCAGTTCTGGCGCGGCAACAGCTCTTCGACGAAACGGTCGATGAATTCTTCGGCGGGTGTCGCGCCCAGTGGCCGGATGACGAACTTGGTCAGACCCGCGGCGATCAATCCGTCGAGTTGCCGGTGTAATTGCGGCCAGTCGGCGGCCAGCAGATCGGCCGGGTCGGCGTCGGGCCTGCGGGCCCGGACCGCCGTGATCACCTGCTCCGGCAGGTCGCCGTCACCGACCGCCAAGCTCAGGCCGAAGTGGTCCGGCTCGATCTCGCGGCCCGCGGCGGCGGCTTCCCGGTCGATGCTGACCCGTGCGGCACCGGCCTCGGCGGGAGTCAGGAAGCTGCCCAGCCAGCCGTCGGCGAACCGGCCGATGCGCCGGAAGGCCGCCGGTGCCGAGCCGCCCAGCCAGATATCCACCGGCGTCGAGGGGCGGGTACCCAGTGTCGCCCCCTCGACCTGGAAGAACCGTCCCGAGAAGGTGACGTCGTCGCCGGACAGCAGTGCCCGCATGAGCTCGAGCGCCTCGTCGAACACCGCGGCCCGCTGCCCATCGGGCACTGGGAAGAGGGTGCGTTCGGCGGCCGACGCGGGCCGCAGCCCGAACGCCGGCAGCACCCGTTTGGGTCCGAGGGCGGCCAGCGACGCAAGCTGTTTGGCTACCAGCACCGGGTGGCGGCCCGGCAGCACGGCCACCGAGGTGCCGACCTTGAGCCGGGTGGTGCGGCCGAGTGCGAAACCCATTCCGGCAAAAGGGTCAACGGCGTCGGTGTAGACCAGTTCGGAGAACCACAGCGAGTCGACGCCGGCGGTCTCCAGCCGGTCGATCAGCCGTGGCAGGGCCTCCACGGGTGTCCCGGTGCCCAGGCTCACTCCGAACCGGATCTTCACGCCACCCACGCTAGCCGGTGCCGCCCGACGCACGGCGTTCGAGTGTGCACACTCGACGCCCAGATTGCACAGTCGATCCGCAGGCGACACAGGCGCGTGGCTGCACGGTTTCACCGCCCCCCGCCCGTACCCTGAGCATGTGACTGGTGTGACGGGTGGGACTAGTGCCTGAGGTAACCCGACGCCAGTTCGTCGTCGGCCTGCTGGCCTCGGCAGCCCTGGTGGGAGCATCCCGCACGATTGGCATCTCCGGAAGCGGGTCGCAGGCCGCCGCCCAGGCGCCGCCACCCCCGCCGATCGGCTCGGCACCGTTACTGCCGCCTCCTCCCGTCACCGCGCGGGTCGCGCTTCCCGGCGGTGGCGAGCTGGCCAAGCTGCCCGGCGACGGGGATCTGCTGGCGCTGACCGTCGATGACGGGGTGAACTCCGAAGTGGTGCGGGCCTACACCCAGCTGGCCAAGGACACCGGTATCCGGCTGACCTTCTTCGTCAACGGGGTGTACGACTCGTGGCGGGACAATGCCGCACTGCTGCGTCCGCTGGTGGACTCCGGCCAGATCCAGCTCGGCAACCACACCTGGTCGCATCCCGATCTGACCACCCTGAGCGCCGACGACATCAAGGACCAGCTGCGGCGCAACGACCAGTTCCTGCGCAACACCTACGGCGCGGACGCCACCCCGTACTTCCGCCCGCCGTACGGCAACCACAACGACGTGGTCGACGGGATCGCCGCCGACATGGGCTACCGGGTGCCGACCATGTGGGCAGGCTCGCTCGCCGACTCGGTCCCGGTGACCGAGGACTACATCGTCAAGATGGCCGACCAGTACTTCATCCAGCAGAACATCGTCATCGGGCATCTCAACCATCTGCCGGTCACGCACGTCTATCCGGCGCTGGTGGACATCATCCGGTCACGCAACCTGCGCACCGTCACGCTCAACGACGTCTTTCTGCAGCCGGAGATCCCGTACGTCACCTCGGCCTAGCCAGCCGTTCGATGCGGGCCAGCGCGATCCCGCACACCGCAAGATACGGCGTGGCCCACCAGGGCGCCCCGAAGCTCACCCGGCAGCCGTCGCCGTCTTCGGTGACGGTGTGCGTCGTGGCTCCCACTCCCGCCACCGCCCACGCCCAGTGCCGACCCGGCTCGAATTCGGTGATCCGGAACGGCAATTCGACTCCGACTGCCGTCCTGACCCGGCCGGTGGCACCCGCTGAGAGCTGCCGGGTCCCGTCGTCGAGGGCGGCCGACGCCACCGACGGACCCCACTGCGGCCAGGTGTCGAGGTCGACGAGGATCTGCCACACCGCGGCGGCCGGCGCGTCGATGTAGCGGTCGATGCCCACGCGATCGACGCTACGCCGCATAAGATCGCGCCATGGATGGCTCCGTGACCGTGCACATGGCCGCACCGGCCGACAAGATCTGGGATCTGATCGCCGATGTCCGCAACACCGGGCGATTCTCGCCGGAGGTGTTCGAGGCCGAATGGCTCGACGGCGCCACCGGACCGGCCCTGGGCGCGAAGTTCCGCGGCCATGTGCGCCGCAACGAGATCGGCCCGGTCTACTGGACCACCTGCCGGGTCACCGCATGCGAGCCGGGCCGCGAGTTCGGGTTCGCGGTGCTCGCCGGTGACCGCGCCCTGAACAACTGGCACTACAAGCTGGAGCCCAGCGGTGACGGCACCGATGTCACCGAGTCGTTCCGCCTCAACAGTTCACCGGTGATGCGGGTGTTCTGGTTGTTCGCCGGGTATCTGCGCGGCCGGCGCAACGTCCGCGACATGCGCAAGACGCTGGAGCGGATCAAGGCAGTTGTCGAGGAAACCTAGGTCGGGCCCCGAGTTCGTTTGGTAGAACCGCTGCATGGGTCAGTGGTCACGCAACGAGTTGGAGTCCGCGTTCATCGCGCACAAGCAGGTGGTCGTCGGCATCGGTGAGACATGGAACTGGGCACGGTTCGCCGATCAGTTCACCGAGGACGCCACCTACGTCGAGCACATGTACGGCAAGATGCACGGCCGCGAGCAGATCCGGGCCTGGATCGTGAAGACCATGAGCACCTTCCCCGGCAGCGAGATGCCGTTCTACCCGTCGACCTGGCATTCGATCGACGAGGAGAAGGGCTGGGTGATCTGCGAATTCCAGAACCGGATGCGCGATCCCGGCGACGGCAGCATCCACGAGGAGCCCAACCTCTCGGTGCTCAAGTACGCCGGCGACGGGTTGTGGAGCTACGAGGAAGACGCCTACAACCCGATGAACTTCACCCCGATGGTCCGCGGCTACATCCAGCGCTGCAAAGAACTCGGCACCGCCTCCGACGAGGCGATCACCTTCGCCCGCAAGATGGGCTGGGAGTCCTAGCCGCGGCTCTCAGAAGTAGCCGTTGGCCGGCGGCCACACCCCGTTGACGGCGTAGTTGCCCGCCGCGTGGGCCTTGTAGGCCAGCGGGTTGTGGGTCGACACCGTCCGCACGTTGCGCCAGTGCCGGTCGAGGTTCAGCGACCGCGCAGTGGCCGAGGCGCCGCCGGTGTCGAACAGCCGCTCGGCGGCATCCAGGGTGAGCCGCTCAGCGATTAACTGGGCTTCGGCGACCACGATCGCCACGCGAGCCAGTTCGTCGGCGTCATCGACCCGGCCCGAATCCACCACTGCGTCGATCGCATCGGCCGCACCGAGCACCAGGGTCTGGGCGGCCGACGCATGGGCCGAGATTTCCCCGACCGCGTGCAGGGTGAACGGATCCTCGGCGGCCGAGTCGGCCAGCGAATGCGCAGCCGGACGGGCCTTGTTCTGCACGTACCAGACGGCGTCGTCGCGAACCGCCGCGGCGATCCCGGCCGCCACCGCCGCCAGGTACAGCTGCAGGAAGGCCGTGCTGTGGCCGAGGTGGTTACCGTCGGAGACGGTCGTCACCTCGTGCGGGCGGACCTCGACGTCGGTGAACCGGGTGCCGCCGCTGGCGGTGGTCCGCTGGCCGAAACCCTCCCAGTCGTCGAACAATTCGACGCCCTCGCGGTCCACCGGCACGATCGCCTGCAGGTCGCGGCCCTGGTCATCGCTGGCCGACACCGCGATCAGATCGGCGAACAGCGTTCCGGTGGAATAGAACTTGTAGCCGTTGAGCCGCAGCACACCGTCGCCGTCGGCCAGCAGCGTGGTGTCGGCGCCCGACGGGGTCCTACCCTTGGCGTCGGTGATCGCGTTGCCGACGATGATGCCGCTGTTGATCCGCGGAAACCATTCGGCGCGTTCGGCTTCGGTGGCCCGGTTGCTCAGCAGTCGCTCGGCGAAGCCGAAGTGCGGCCGAAGTGCCTGAGCCACATTGGAACTCCCGCGGGCGATCCGGATGACCGCGGTGAGCACGTCGCGCACCGAACCGCCGGGGCCGCCATAGCGGGCCGGAACCCGCAGCGTGAGGACGCCGGTGCCGCGGATCGCCTCGACGGCGTCGTACTGCAGCACCCGATCGCGCTCGGCGGCGGCGTCGGTGCCCCGCAATCCGTCGACGACCGCAGTCAGCCGGTCGAGACGCTCGGCGGGCGATCCGCCGAGGGGTTCGGTGGTGAAACGCGGGCGCGGCGCGACGGGGCGCGCCGCCTCGGATACGGCGGTCATGCGGTGACGGAACCTCTCAACGGTAGTGCGCGATGATGTTGTCGGCGAAGCGATCCAGTTCGGCTTCGATGGGCTGGAATTGCAGCATGAAGAGCTCGACGCCGGCCTCGTGGAACGCGTCGATCCGCTCGATGACCTGCTCGTAGCTGCCGACCAGACCGGCCAGTGTGCCACCGTTCGAGCCGATCCGGCGGGTACCGGCCAGCACCTGGTACATCGCGGTGTTGGGATCGGTGCCCGAGGAGATCTCCGGTCTGCTCTCGCTGTCGATGAGCGCCTGCAGATGGGCCTCTTCAGCCTTGGCCTGGGCCTCGGTCTCCCGCGCGATGACGAACGCCGACAACCCGAATCGCAACGGCTCGCGGTCACGTGGGCGGCCGCGCAGATCCTCGATCAGCTCGACGGTGTCCGGCAGCTCGCCCCCGACATAGATCGGTGGAATCTCCTGTGGCACAGGGCGAACCAGGGCCTGCTGGCCGTGGCCGTCACCGATGGCGACCTGCTTGCCACGCCACAGGTCCACCACCGTGTCCAGCCATTCGGTGGTGTAGGCGTAGCGGTCGTCGTGGGCCAGCGGGTCGATGCCCAGGGCCTCCAGTTCGGGCAGGAACCAGCCGGTCACCACGTTGATCGATAACCGGCCGTCCGCGATGTCGGCGATGTTGGCCGCGATCTTGGCGAACACCAGCGGGTTGAACAGCAGCGGCTTCACCGCGCCGATGAGCTCGATGGTCGAGGTGGCCTCGGCCAGTGCGGCCAGCGTCGACCAGGTCTCCAGGACGTCGTTCTCGGTGTCGCTGGGATGGATGACGTGCTGGGCCACCAGGGTGGCGTCGAATCCGGCCTGCTCGGCACGCACCAGCAGGTCCCGGTTGCGGCGATAGCTGGGATCAGGCAGGTCGTCGGGATGGTTGCGGGCACCGTGATTGCCGTAGACCGGCGCCCAGACCCCGAATCGGGGGCCGCTCATGAGGAGGTCAGGTAGCGCTGGCGTTCCCAGTCGCTGACGTGACTGGTGTACGACTGCCATTCGCTGCGTGCGATCGCGATGAAGTCGGTGACCGACGCGGCGCCGAGGATCTCCAGGATCGTGTCGTCCTGGGCGGTCAACGCCAGCGCGGTGCCCAGCGAGTCCGGCAGCGGGGAACCCTTGCCGTACAGGTTGCCCTCCCCGCCCGGGGGTGGCAGCCGGCGCGCCTCGATCCCGGCGATCACCGCGGCCAGCGCCGAGGCCACCAGCCAGTAGGGGTTGGAATCCGAAGCGCCGGTGCGCAACTCGATGCGGGTGCCCTCCGGCGATTCGACCAGTGAGCGGACGGCCGCACTCCGGTTGTCGCGGCTCCAGTTGACCGTGTCGGGGGCGAACGAGTCGGGCGTGTAGCGCCGGTAGGCGTTCACCGAGTGCGCACCGAACAGCGTGATGGACGGCAGGTGCTCGAGCAGGCCCGCGATCGCGAACAGTTCGAGTTCGTTCTCGGCGCCGTCCACCGGCGCGAACGCCGGCCGGCCGTCACGCCACAGCGAGATGTGCAGGTGCGCAGAGCTTCCCGACTGATCGGAGAACGGTTTGGGCATGAAGCTGGCGACCTTGCCGTGCTTGCGCGCCACCTCCTTGGCCGCGTACTTCAGCCGGGCGCTGTCGTCGGCGGCGTCGAGCGCGTCGGCATACACCAGGTTGGTCTCGACCTGGCCGGGACCGTACTCGGTCTGCACGCCCTCCAGTCGGGTGAAGGCGTCCAGGGTTTCGTACAGATCGGTCAGCAGCGGGTCGAGGGTGTTGGCGTTCTCCAGGGAGTAGGCGTGGATGTCGTTCTGCACCGGTGAGCCATCGCGCTCGAGAAGGTAGAACTCGAACTCCACCCCCACTTTCGCGGTGTAGCCCAGCGACGCCAGCCGTGCCAGCACCCGGCGCAGCACCCCGCGCGGATCCAGCAGCGACGGGCTGCCGTCGGGGCGCAGGATGTCGGAGATCACATGGCCGACGCCGGGCCGCCAGGGCAGCAGGTGGAAGGTCGAGAAATCCGGGATGGCGTGGACGTCGGAGTACCCGTCGTCCCAGTTGGTCAGCTGCAACCCGTCGATCACGGTGCCGTCGGTGTTCCAGCCGAGCGCGGCCTCGCAGAACGCGAACCCGTGCCGGGCCCGGTCCAGGAACTGCTTGGCGGGGATGCGCTTGCCCGCGGCGTGGCCGAACGGATCGCTCCAGGCCACCTCGATTTCACGCAGGCTGCCCTCGTGTAGCCGCCGCAGCAGATCGGTCTCCGCATCGGAGACCGATCGGTCAGCGGCGGTCGGGGCATCGTGCAACTGCGTCATACCCGGCAAGGTAGGGATACCGGGCGCGGTGACACCAGGTTTGCGGTCAGCCTGATCAATACATCTGCGTCACGGCTCGATGCCGCGCCGCTCGTCGATGACGAACAGCAGCAGGGTGATGGCGAGCAGCGCGGCGGGCAGCCAGATGGCCCGCACCCCCATCACCCGGGTGGCGTAGGCCCCGGCCACCGCGCCGAGCGCGAAGAACAGCGTGAGCAGCCCATAGGTACGAAAACCCGCCCGGCTCTTGTCATCGTGTTCGGCGAACCGGGAGTAGCCGAACTCCACCAGTCGCATGATGTTGCCGGTGGTGGCCAGCGGCACGTACACCAGGTCGCCGATACTGCGGAACAACCCGATCTGGATGCCCGCGACGAACGAGATCGGCACCGTCACCAGGACGTGCGGTATCGAAGCGGGCGCGAACCCGAAGGCGGCCAGCACGATGGCCTGCACCAGCATCGTCCACCGCAGCGGGTGCTTGAGGTGGCGGTCGCCGCGGCCGGATTTGAGGTAGGCCGCCAGCCAGACCCCGGCCATGAACGCCAGGATCGGCCAGACGTGGGCCAGGGCGGTCATCAGGTGCCCTTCGCTGGCGTCCATCGCGAAGAAAATCACGTTGCCGGTCTGGACGTTGGCGAAGACGTGACCGCGGGCGATGTAGGTGTGCGCGTCGAGGAATGCGTTGGTCACCGTGAGCAGCAGGGCGAAGTGCAGGGTGGTGGTGGTACGCGTCATCGAATCGCAAGCATGCCCTACTTCCGAAACGATCACGAGACCAAGCCTGCGCCCCTAATGTCTCCGAGCATGGGCATCGCCACTCGAGTCAACGGTCAGCCACCACCCGAGATCGCCTTGAGCGACATCAACCTGGGCACATTCGAGTTCTGGCAACTCGACGACAGCGTGCGCGACGGAGCGTTCGCCACCCTGCGCCGGGAATCGCCCATCACCTTCTTCCACGAGGTGGAATTCGAGGGGGTGCCCGCCGGGCCCGGGCACTGGGCGCTGACCAAACTCGACGACGTCTTCTACGCCAGCCGGCACCCGGACATCTTCAGCTCCTACCCGAACATCACCATCGGCGACCAGATCCCGGAGGTCGCCGAGTACTTCGGCTCGATGATCGCCCTGGACGATCCACGGCATGCCCGGCTGCGCAACATCGTGCGCAGCGCGTTCACCCCGAAGGTGGTGGCCCGCACCGAGGCCTCGGTGCGCGACCGCGCCCGCAGCCTGGTGGCGGCGATGGTCGAGAACAATCCAGACGGCACCGGTGAGTTGGTGACCGAGCTGTCCGGGCCGCTGCCGCTGCAGGTCATCTGCGACATGATGGGCATCCCGGAGTCCGACCACCAGCAGATCTTCCACTGGACCAACATCATCCTCGGCTTCGGCGACCCCGACCTGACCACCGACTTCGACGAGTTCATGAAGGTCGCCATCGACATCGGGGCCTACGCCACCGCGCTGGCCGAGGACCGCCGGAGCAATCCGCGGGAGGATCTGACCACCGCACTGGTCGCCGCCGAGGTCGACGGGGAACAGCTCACCTCCGCCGAGATCGCGTCCTTCTTCATCCTGTTGGCGGTGGCCGGCAACGAGACCACCCGCAACGCGATCAGCCACGGTGTGCTGGCCCTGACCCGCTATCCGGATCAGCGCCGGATCTGGTGGAACGATTTCGAGGCCACCACGTCCAGCGCCGTCGAGGAGATCGTGCGCTGGGCCTCGCCGGTGATCTACATGCGCCGCACCGTGACCCGCGATATCGAACTGAGCGGGGTCAAGATGGCGCAGGGCGACAAGGTGACCATGTGGTACGCCTCGGCCAACCGCGACGAGGACAAATTCGACAACCCGTGGCTGTTCGACGTCACCCGCAACCCCAACCACCACGTCGGATTCGGCGGTGGCGGAGCGCATTTCTGCCTGGGCGCCAACCTGGCCCGCCGGGAAATCGCCGTGGTGTTCGAGGAGTTGCGCAACCGCATCCCCGACATCGAGGTCACCGAAGAACCGGCCATGCTGCTGTCGGCGTTCATCCACGGCATCAAGCGGCTACCGGTCAGCTGGACCCCGCCGTCCTGAGCGTTGCTGGCGCGGCGGCTGCCACCCTCGTAGCGTGGTGCACGGGCGGGAGCTAAGGAGAGCCACCATGAAGCAACGGCTGCACTGGTTCGCGATGCACGGGGTGGTGCGCGCGGTGGCGGGGTGGTCGGCCCGGCGCGGCGATGCCCAGGCCCGGTTGGTGGCCGACCCCGCGGTGCGCGCCGACCCGGTGCCGTTCTATGACGAACTGCGGGCGATCGGCCCGCTGGTGCGCTCCCGGGTCAGCTACCTGACCGTCGACCACGCGATCGCCAACGACATCCTGCGGTCCGAGGATTTCCGGGTGATCTCGCTGGGCGCGAACCTGCCGGGGCCGGTGGGCTGGCTGGAGCGGCGCACCCGAGACACCCTGCTGCATCCGCTGCGGCCGCCGTCGCTGCTCGCGGTCGAACCGCCCGACCACACCCGCTACCGCAAGACGGTGTCCTCGGTGTTCACCAGCCGGGCCGTGGCGGCGCTGCGTGATCGTGTCGAGGACACCGCCGGTGAGCTTCTGGACGGACTGGGCGACGGCCGGGGCGTGGTCGACATCGTGGCGCGGTACTGCTCGCAGTTGCCGGTCGCGGTGATCAGCGACATCCTCGGTGTTCCGGATCGCGACCGGCCCAAGGTGCTGGAGTTCGGTGAGCTGGCCGCACCCAGCCTCGACGTCGGGCTGAGCTGGCAGCAGTACCAGCGGGTGCAGCACGGGATCGCCGGCTTCAACTCCTGGCTTGCCGCCCACCTGCGCAGCCTGCGCGAGCACCCCGGTGACGATCTGATGAGCCAGCTGATCAAGGTCGCCGATGACGGCGCGCTGCTCGACGAAACCGAATTGCAGGCCACCGCCGGGCTGGTCCTGGCCGCCGGTTTCGAGACCACGGTGAACCTGCTGGGCAACGGCATTCGGCTGCTGCTCAATTCACCGGACCAGCTGGCCGTGCTGGCCGAAGATCCGTCGCTGTGGCCCAACGCGGTCGAGGAGATCCTGCGGCTGGAGTCACCGGTGCAGCTCTCGGCGCGGGTGGCCCGCACCGACACCGAGGTGGCCGGGACGACGGTGCGCGCCGGCGAGATGGTGGTGACCTACCTGGCCGCGGCCAATCGCGACCCGGCGGTGTTCGCCGATCCGCACCGCTTCGACGTGCGCCGCGAGAACGCTGGTAAGCACCTGGCATTCTCCGGCGGCCGGCACTTCTGCCTGGGTGCCGCACTGGCCCGCGCCGAAGGGGAGGTCGGGCTGCGCCGGTTCTTCACCCACTTCCCCGACGTCCGGCTGGCCGGGCTGGGCACCCGCCGCGACACCCGGGTGTTGCGGGGCTGGGCCGAGCTTCCGGTCAGCCTGGGCGCGCCCGGTCTGATCCCGTCGCGGGACTGACTCAAGGCCGGTTCTGCGCGTCGGCGGCCTCGGCGTCGACATGCGGGTCGATCGAGTCGGCGTGCGACAGCCGCTCGTCGAGATCCTCGCGACGCGCCGCCGCTTCGGTACGGTGCTTGTCGGCGTTGTCCTGCAGGCGTCGCGCCTCAGCCACCTTCGCCTCTGCTTCAGCCTGTGCCGCACGGGCTTTCGCGGCGGTCTCCTCGGCGATGGCTTCGCGGCGCGCCACCGTCTGATGTTCCTCGCGGACCTGCTCGCGGATCTCCTCGGCCTGGGCGTGCCGGCGGCTGGCCTGCTTGTTACGGGCCAGCCAGGCGATTGCGCCGATGACGACGACCGCCGCGATCACGCCGATGACGATCCAGACGATGGTGTTGGTGGTCATCGAGGGCTCCTTCGTCGCGCGGTGTCGCCGGACGCGGCACCGTCAATAACCACTCGTTCCCGCCCCGGCACCGCCTCAAACCGCGCCGAGCGCACAGAGCATCCCGGCCGCCGACCGCGGCCAGGGGAAGTTCTCCGCTCGCTGCCGGGCGCACGATCGCCGGTCCGGTTCGGGTCGGTCGATCACATCGGCCACCGCACCGGCGAAGGCCCGCGGGTCGTTGTCCGCGCTGGCGCCGCTGTCCGGGGTGAGGATCTCGGCCAGCGCCGAGGTGCGC
This sequence comes from Mycobacterium sp. M26, assembly GCF_001494595.1. GTDB lineage: Bacteria > Actinomycetota > Actinomycetes > Mycobacteriales > Mycobacteriaceae > Mycobacterium. Next base: position 2,176,372 of record NZ_LN929908.1, on the reverse strand, counting down.
GACACCACGGCCGGGGTACCACACGCCAGCGCCTCCAGCGCGGCCAGCCCGAACGTTTCGTGCGGTCCGGGTGCCAGCGCGACGTCGGCGGTCGCCAGCAGGGTGGCCACGTCGTCGCGGGAGGTGACGAACCCGGTGAAGTCGACAGGTAGCCCGGCGGCGTATCGCTGCAACCGGGCTCGCAGCGGACCGTCGCCGACGATGACCAGTCGCGCGTCGATACCGGAATCACGAAGGGCGACAAGGGCATCGATGCTGCGGTCGGCACGCTTCTCCACCGACAGCCGGCCGCAGTGCACCAGCAACACCTGATCGGGAGCGGCCCACCGGCGGCGGGTGTCTGCACAGAACCTACGGGGGTGAAACGTGTCGAGGTCGACTCCCAGCGGCACCGTCATGACATTGCTGGCGCCGATGCGGTCGAACTCCTCGCGGGCGAAGGCGGTGGTACACAGCACGGTGTCATAGTCGGCGGCGGTGCGCCGGTTGGCGGCATCGGACAGCCTGCGGGCCAGCGGTGTGGGCAGAATCTGGCCGGTCAGCCGGTCCAGGCGCTCGTGGGAAATCATCACCGTGGTGACACCGCGCCTGGCACCCCAGCGCCCCAGCGAGCGCAACGTGAACCGGTCGGACACCTCGATGGCATCCGGAGACAGCGTGTCGAGCACCCCGACGACCGGTGCCGGCAGCACCGCGCGGTACCCACCTGTGAAGGGAATCTGCCTGGCGGGCACCGCGATTCGCACCACCCCGGTTGGCAGCTGGACAGTGCTCGGCTGTGCGCCCGGGACGATGAGGAACACCTCGTGGCCGGCGGCGACATACTCGGCGCCCAGCCGGTCCACCGCGGTGCGCAGGCCACCCGAGCGCGGGCCGTAGAAGTTCGCGACCTGCGCGACGCGCATCATGGCCCCATCCGACCGCGCGCCGATGTGCGCACACCGACCGCGACGCTGCCGCCTGCTGAACGGCCGGTGAACTCCCCTACGCCAGGTAGCGGCCGAACCAGTCCTGCAGCCGCTGCCACGCGTCAGCGGCGGCTGTCGCGTTGTACCGCGCTCCGGTGTCGTTGAAGAAGGCGTGGTCGGCGTCGGGTTCGACGATCAGTTCGTGCACCAGCCCGGCCCGTTCCAGGGCGGCCTTCGCGGTCGGCTCGGTGGAGGTGACCCGCTGGTCGAGTGCACCGTAGAAGCCGAGTACCGCAGCATTTTTCGAACCGGCAAAATCCGGGTTGTCGGGCACCGGACCGTAGAACGGCGCCGCCGCAGACAGGCGCGGCTCCCCCGATGCGAGCAGTCGCCACACCAGACCCCCGCCGAAGCAGAAGCCGACGACACCCACCTTCTGGCCGGGAACCCGGCGCTGTACTTCGTCGAGGCCGGAGCGCAGGTCCGCGAGGAACCGGTCGGGGGCGACGGCGCCAAGGGCCGCGGTGGCGGCGGCCGGGTCGCTGAACGTGGCGGTGCCACCCTCTTCGGACAGCAGGTCGATGGCCAGTGCCGAGTAACCGACACCGGCGAGCCGGCCGGCCACCGAACCGACCCAGTCGTTGAGCCCCTTGTTCTCGTGGATCACCAGTACGGCCCCGCGTGGGGTGGCGGCCGGCGCCCATCGGCCCAGGAGTTCGCCGCGGGGGCCGGCCCAACTGGCCGGTGTCGCCTCCACCGCGGTGTCCATCCCGGGCGGGGGTGCCGCCGCACGTGACGACGATGACGCCGCCGGTGCGCCGGCGGGCTTGTCCTGACCGCAGGCGGCGATCAGTGCGCTCGCTGCGGCGGCGCCCATCCCGAGCAGGGCCAGGCGCCGCAACGCTTCCCGGCGACTGAGCAGACCGTCGACGTGGTCGGTGGCGATCTCTTCGGCGATGTAGCGCTGTAGCGGAGTCACCTCCGCGAGTATGCGCGCGGTCGGCACCCCTGACCATGACGCCTGATCAGCAGCTGTGAACACATCCAAAAAAATGTCTACTTGGTCGTTGACACCCGTCCTGCCAGCCGGTTCTATGGACGTCGTGACCTACGACACGATCATCCGCAACGGCCGCTGGTTCGACGGCACCGGCGCGCCCTCGGCGATCCGCAACATCGGAATCCGGGACGGCCGGGTCGTGGCGGTGACACCACACCCGCTCGACGAGACCGGTGCGGAGGTCGTGGACGCCACCGGCAAGTGGGTGCTGCCCGGAATGGTCGACGTCCACACTCACTACGACGTGGAAGTGCTGGGTGGTCCCGGCCTGCCGGAGTCGGTACGCCACGGTGTCACCACGGTGCTGCTGGGCTCGTGCTCGTTGTCGACGCTGTACGTGGACGGCAGCGATGCCGGTGACCTGTTCGGCCGGGTCGAGGCGATCCCGCGCGAACACGTGATGAAGGCCGTGGACGACTCCAAAACGTGGAGCAACGCCGAGCAGTACGTACAGGCGCTGGAGTCACGTCCCCTGGGCCCCAACGTCGCCTCGTTCATCGGTCATTCCGATATGCGTACCGCCACTATGGGTCTGGACCGCGCCACCCGAAAGGACCAGCGCCCCACGGCCACTGAGCAGGCGCAGATGGAACGGATGCTCGTCGACGCCCTCGACGCCGGGTTCGTCGGCCTGTCCTCCCAGCAGCTGCTGTTCGACAAGATCGACGGCGAGACCTGCCGGTCGCGCACCCTGCCGTCCACCTACGCCAGACCGCGCGAGCTGCGCCGGCTGAAGTCCCTGGTGCGCAAGCGCGGCCGCGTGCTGCAGTCCGGCCCGGACATCCAGAACCCGCTGAATCTGGCTTCCCAAGTGGCGCAATCACTTCCGGTGCTTCGCAAGAAGCTCAAGACCAGCCTGCTGTCGGCCGCCGACGTCAAGGCCAACCCGCTGGCCATCCTGATGATGGGCCCGCTGGCCCGGCTGGTGAACAGGTTCGGCGCGGACTTCCGCTGGCAGCACCTGCCGGTGCCGTTCGAGGTGTACGCCGACGGGATCGACCTGGTGGTGTTCGAGGAGTTCGGCTCCGGTGCCGCCGCACTGCACCTGCGCGACGAGGTCGAGCGCAACGCCCTGCTGGCCGACGAGGAGTACCGCCGCCAGTTCCGCAAGGACTACGACAGCAAGTTCGGCGTGCGGGTGTGGCACCGGGACTTCTTCGACGCCGAAATCGTGGCCTGCCCCGACGAATCCGTGGTCGGCAAGTCCTTCGGCCAGGTCGGCGTGGACCGCGGCGGGCTGCACCCGGTCGACGCGTTCCTGGATCTGGTGCTCGAGCATGGCACCAAGCTGCGGTGGCGGACCACGATCTCCAACCACCGGCCCGAGGTGCTCAAGAAGCTGGCCCGCGATCCGGGTATCCAGATGGGCTTCTCCGATGCCGGCGCCCACCTGCGCAACATGGCGTTCTACAACTACGGGCTGCGGCTGCTGCGCCACGTCCGCGACGCCGAGCGCATGGGCTCGCCGTTCATGACGATCGAACAGGCCGTGCACCGGATGACCGGCGAGCTGGCTGACTGGTACCAGATCGACGCGGGGCATCTACGGCTCGGAGACCGGGCCGACCTCGTCGTGATCGACCCCGACCACCTCGACAGCCAGCTCGACGAGTATGCCGAGGAACCCGTCGAGCAGTACGCCGGCCTGCCGCGGATGGTCAACCGCAACAACGACACCGTCGAACTGGTCCTGATCGGCGGGCGCACCGTGGTGCGCCACGGCCAGCCCACCGACGTGCTCGGCGCCCAGCGCACCGGCAGCTTCCTACGGGTCGGCCAGTCCGCCCCGGCCCCGTCGTCCACCACCACCACCACCACATCGGAGTTCGCCCATGCCCACTGAGACCGCAGCCGTTCCCGCCACCGTCGCCGAGACGGTCCTGGGTATGTGGAAGGCGCTCTCGGCGCGGGACTGGGAGGCCGTCAAGACCTTCCTGTCCGAGGACTGCATCTACGTGGACATGCCGGTCGGCCCCGCCGCGGCCGCCCGCGGACCGGAGGACATCGTCAAGCGGCTCAAGGTCGGCCTGGAGTCGCTGGCCGGCTACGAGAACCACGACGGTGTGCTGGTGAGCAACGGCGTGGACACCATGTACGAGCACTCCGAGACCTGGACGTTCACGTCCGGCGAACAGGGTGTGCTGCAGTTCGTGACCGTGCACAAGGTTCAGGACGGCAAGATCACGCTGTGGAAGGACTACTGGGACATGAACGGGTTGACGAGCTTCGCGCCGCCGACCTGGCTGGAGGATTTCGCGACGGCCGACATGTCCTGGGTGTTCGACGCGACCGGCTTGATCTAGCCGCGCCGCCCGCGGGCTGACGAGCCGGTGCTGCGCGGCCCGTCCCCGTTGTCCGACGCAGCGGACGGCGTCGCGCTGCGGTGCGGGGTGTCGCGGCCGGTGGCGGCGGCTCCCCCGACCGTAAAGCCATTGATATTGAAGCCGGGCCCGGACTTGGTGACGCCCTGACTGTTCTGCAGGATCGACACCGCAATGGAGACCGGGCCAGGACCCGCCGCCACGAAGTTGTCGTTGCCGCCCACGTTGAGTGCGCCATTGAGAACACCTGTGCCGCCGCCGGCCCACACGATGGTGTCGTTGCCGCCGAGATCGATTGCGGTGTTGGCGATCCCGGTCGCCAGTGCCTGGTTGGCCTCGAACGTGGTGCCGCTGCCGAACAGGTTGACGGCGATGTTGCCGAACCCGATGGCGCCGACCTTGCTGCCGCCGCTGACCGTGGTGCCGGGCGTGAGGTTCAGCGCGATGTTAAGACCCTGACCGCCCGCGCTGGACTGGGCGTAGTTCCCGAACGCGCCGGAGATTCCGAACACGCCGTTGGCCACCGCGCCGGTGTTGTCCCCGACGGCCGCGGCGATCCCGAACAGACCGGGTGCCAATGTCACGGCGTCGGTACCGACGGAGAACGCCGCACCGAAGTAGCCGGGGGCCAGCGCCTGGGCGTTGGTGCCGATGGCAATGGCAATGCTGGTCAGGTTGCTCTGGCAATTCGCACTGTTGCCGATGCCGAAGAACGATGCGCAGGTGGCGTTGGCCGTCGGCGCGGACTGGATCGACGCGGTGGCCATCGCGACTGCTGCCGCGCCTGCCAGCAGGAAAGTACCTGGTGTCCGGGCCACGGCGGTGCTCCTCGCCTCGAAGCTGTGATGTGGCTGGAAGGTACTCCGGTCAGTCAGGGGCCGGGCGGGAAATCGATACACCCGTCGACCGGGAGGTGCGTCCAGGCGCAGCGCCGACCGCTCTGCGGCCCCTCGCAACTGGGGTTGAGCCACAGCGACGGCGTCGCGGCGATGGGGATGCCGAAGTTGTTCATGAAGGCCGGGGCGAAGCAGGATCCCGAGGCGTCCGCGTGCGCCGGCTCCGACAGCCCGAATGCCACAGCCACCGCAGCGACCGCGACGATGAGGTGCTTGATCATGGTTCCCCCTGGTACGCAGCCCCAAATGTAGCTCGGAGCGGCCGTCCCCGGGCTACTCTCGACTGGCCGGGAACGTTTGATCGTCGGAAGGGCCAGCATGCGCTCGATCTTGGTTGCAACGGCAGTCACGGGATTGCTTACGGCGGCACTGCCATTGGCGGGTCCGGCGTCGGCGGCCTGTGACTCGGCGAGCTGCCTGCCCAACGTGGCGCGCAACGTTTCCGCCGGGATGCCGTGCACGCCGAGTATCAACTTCAATTTCGGCCTGGACGCGGCGAACAACACGGTGATCTGCTCGGCAGCCGGCACCTGGGTTCCCACCGGGCCCCTTCAGGGTGAGGCGGCTCCCGCGCTGCGCTGCGCGACACCCGGCACCACGGCCCAGACCCGGCTGAGCGGGAATACGCTGCAGATCCAGGTTCCCGGAATCCCGCTGCAGTGCGTCGGCCCGCCGGGCGCCGCCAAGTGGGTGCACTTCGACGTCCCCGCCTGGTGAGCATTCAGTCCAGGGCGTAGACCCGGCGGGCGTTGTCCCGGCCGATCAGCTGGGCCACCCGCATGGCGTCGGCCAGGCTCCACTCGTCGCGATCGACAAACTCCCCGAGCACCGCGCTGATTCCGTTGCGCCACAAGCGTGCTCCCAAATAGTGCAGTTCGGCGGGGCCGAACGCGTCCGAGGAATACAGGATCTTGCGCAATGGTGCGAGTTCCAGTGTGCGGGCCAGGAAAGCCTGGGCGCGGGCGCCGAGGTGATTGGTACTCAGCCCGGTGTCGAGATAGACGTTGTTGAAGGCCTGGGCGAGGTAGCCGGCCTCGCGTTCGTACGGGTAGCAGTGCAATAGCACGACCGGGGTGCCGCCGGAGTTGCGCAGAAAATCCAGCAGCAGCATCGGATTGGTCCGGTGCAGATCGCAGTCCCGGTCGCCGAGGCCGACGTGCAACTGCAGTGGCTTGCCCAGCCGCAGCGCCTCGTGCAGTCCAAACCGCAGCAGCACCCGGTCGGTCAGCCGTCGCCCGCCATCGTCACGCCAGCGTGCCGCCGCCTCGGCGACCGCGACCGGGTCCGGCTCCGACAGGTCGCCGTCGAAACCGCCGCGATAGGCCAGGATCGATTTGGTGGCCACCGCCTGCGCGCACCGTTGATGCAGGATCCGGCGGAACTCCTCGGCGTACTCCCCCGGTGCCGCGGCCGCTTGCTCGGCCACCTGCTCGATGCGCACGATCTCCCCCACCAGCCCGCCGGAGGCCGCGGAGATCTCGGCGAGACCGGCCACCCCCGCAAGTCCGGTATCGACCAGCCAGTCACTGACCCCGGCGGCGGGCAGGAACAGCTGCGCCAGTTCAGCCTCGGAGTGCTCCGAGCGTCGCTGCCAATAGTCCTGTGGTGCAGCATGTCTGGGGAGTCGGAGCATGGGCGCGCAGTGCGCCCGGATCGCCAACCCGATCTGGGTGTCGAAACCGCTGTCGAAGTCGGCCAGCGGCTCGGTATTGGCCTCGTTGAGCCCGTTCTCGAACCGGCGCCGGTCGGCATCGGCCAGCCAATAGCCGTGCACGTGGTTGTCGACCAGGCGCAGTCCGGCGATGTGCTCGGCGAGCACGGGGTTCCCAGGCACCTACAGGCTCCACGCCATCCGGAACTTGTCGGTCAGCGCTTCGGCGTCCAGATGCGAGTACGTCTCCTGCTCGTAGCGACGCACGGCTACCAGCACGTCGACCGCCGGGTCGCCAAGGATGGCCCGCATCGTCTGCGAGCCGTCCAGTGCGGCGATCTGCACGCCCTGGTCCGCCGAGAGCGCGACCACCCCGGCCGCGCTGCGTTGCTCGTCGGACAGGGTGGCCGGATCCACCGGGATCTCCTGGGGCAGTGCGGCGTTGCGCTCGATACCGTCGAGCGCCAGTCCGAGGATCGCCGCGGTGGCGAAGTACGGGTTTGCCGACGGGTCGACGATTTTCACCTCGACGTTGGCGCCGTAGGGGTTTCCCGGCCCGGCGTGCAGGTAGCGGACCGCGGCTTCCCGGTTCTCGGTGCCCCAGCAGTCGTAGGCGCCCGCCCAGTTACCGGGTTGCATCCGCAGACCCGACACGATCGAGCCGCAGAAGATCAGTTGCGCGGCGGGCAGGCCGGCAACGATCCCGCCGATGGCCGCCTGCCCTTCGGCGGTCAGGCCGTGTGGGCCGTCGCCGCCGGAGAACACCGGATCGTCACCGCGTAACAGCGAGAAGTGTTGGTGGGCACCGGAACCCACACTGCCGGCGAACGGAACCGGCGACAGGCTCACCCGCATACCGTAGGTGCGCGCGACGCGGCTGATGATGATCCGGGCCAGGATCAGCTGGTCGGCGGCGGCCACCGGGGACCGGGGAGCCAGCGAGATCTCGAACTGGTTCACGCCGTACTCCGGGTGGAACTGTTCGATCGCCACCCCCGCCGCACCGGCCGCGGCGGTGACGTCACGCACGAACCCTTCATGTTCGAGGACCCCGGCCAGCCCGTACTGGGCCCACAGGTTGCCGGGCAGCCGGTTTCCGTCGGGATCGACCAGCAGGAATTCGATCTCGTGACCCACCAGGGCCCGTAAGCCGGCGTCGGCCAACCGGGATTCGATGCGCGCCAATGTGCCTCGCGCGCACGACGGGATGGGTCGGCCGTCCTGGTCGAAGAACGCCCCGGGCGCCCACGCCAGACCGTCGCCCAGGACCCGCAGGCCCTCCAGGTCGATGCGAACCCGTTCGTCGCCGACGACGCTGATGCCCTCGGTGAACGCGATTCCGGCGCGGTCGATGGCGAACCCGTGCCAGACCGGGCTGGCACCCAGACCGGGGTTGGCGAACGCGTTGGTCCGCTGGATCGGCACGGTCTTGGCATGGGTCAGACCGGCCGGGTTCACCACGGTGCCGATGACGGTGTCGACGCCATCGGCCTCGAGTTGGGCGATCCCGGCGCCGGCGAGCGGAGTGGTCATGGCAGCCATTCTGCCGACCGCCGCGCCGGGGTGCGCGGGTTCGTCTGCCTCAGGCGCGGCTGGGCAGCGTGATCATGCAGGACTGACCGATATCCAGAGTGCTCAGCATCCGGCCCATCCCGACCCACATGGCGCAGGAGATCGTGAGGTCGGTCATCAGCTCGTCGGAGAAGTGGGGGCGGGCCCGCTCCCAGAAGTCGTCGTCGTCACGCAGTTTGGCGTGTTCGGTGCCGAACCGGTGGGCGAACTCGGCGGCGATCCGCTCCTGATCGCTGTAGCCGGGCCAGGTGCGCCATTCGGCGGCGTGGTCATAGAGGTCTTCGTCCACCCCGGCCGCCGGCCCGTCGGCGTCGCGAGTGTTCTGGCACAGCACGCACTCGTTGTCGAGCGCGATCACGGCGCGGGCGAGTTCCCGCGTCCGCAGCGGCAACCGGTTCTTGTCGCTGTACACCGCACTGCTGAAGGCCGCCATGGCCCCACCCAGATGCGGGGACTTCACGGCCCAGCCCGATACGTCGTCGTCGGCGAAGTTTCCGATTCGGCTCATGGCGCGATGGTACGCCGGGATCCGCAAAATGAGAACACGTTCTAGTTAGGTGCCGGGGGCGGCCGGCGTCCGCATCTCGTCGCGGGCCCACTCGCGCTGGACCAGCATCCGCTGGGCGATCCGCTCCAGGGCCGCCTCCACCTGGGTACGGTCGGGCCGGCCCTCGAAATTGGTCGACTTGGCAAGCCGGTGAACGATTTTGCGTACCAGCGCCGTCGACACCGCGTCGACCTCCCGCGCGCCGGCCTGGGTCAGCCACAGCTCGTCGCCGGTGTGCAGCGCATAGCCCCCGTCCACCAACCGGGCGAACGTCGGCTCGAGCACCTCGCACGGCACGCGCAGCCGTTCGGCGATATCGGTGAGCCGGGCGGTGCCGAACACCTGCTTGTTGCGGTAGATCTGCAGCAGCCCCCACAACGACGCCACGTCCAGATCACACTCGGGCCGCTGCGCCATCGAGCGCAGCCGAAGGTCCGGCGAATCGCGCATCATCCGTCCGACGGCGACTTCCAGGATCTCCTCCGGGGTTTCGGTGGACGGCATGCCGAAGCCCTCCCCGAGGTCCACGGCGAGCACATCCTCCATCTCGCGCAGCGGCACCTCTTTGAGGAAGAGCGCGAGCACGAAGCCGACCGCGGCGACCGGTGCCGCGCACAGGAACACGGTGCCCAGCGAGTCGGCATAGGCGTCGATGATGGGTGCGGCCATCTGAGCCGGAAGCTGATGCAACGCCTGCGGCGACTGGGCGGCTTCCGGTGGCGCGCCACTGGCCATCAACGCCGGGCCGATGCGGTCCTGCAGGAAGTTGGCGAACAGCGAACCGAAGATCGCCGCCCCGAACGAACTGCCGATGGTGCGGAAGAACGTCACTCCCGAGGTGGCCACCCCGAGGTCATCGAAGTTCACGGTGTTCTGCACGGTGAGGATCAGCACCTGCATGCACAGCCCGATGCCGGTGCCCAGGATGAACAGGTATAGCGACTGCTGCCAGATCGGGGTGGCCGCATTCATCTGGGACAGCAGCGCGAAGGCGACGGTCATGATCGCGGTGCCGGCCACCGGGAAGATCTTGTAGCGGCCGGTGCGTCCCACCAGCACGCCGCTGCCCATCGACGTGATCAGCAGGCCGACCACCATCGGCAGGGTGCGCAGCCCCGAGGTGGTGGCCGAGACTCCGTCGACGAACTGCATAAAGGTCGGCAGGAAGGTCAGCGCACCGAGCATCGCGAAGCCGACGACGAAACTGAGCACACAGCAGACGGTGAACACCGGGCTGCCGAACAGGCGGATCGGCAGCACCGGCTCCTCGGCGCGCAGTTCCACCCAGACGAAGATCGCCAGCGCTGCCGCCGAGGCCACGAACAGCCCGATGATCATCGGCGAGGTCCACGGGTAGGTGCTGCCGCCCCAGCTGGTGGCCAGCGTGAGGCCCGAGGCGCCGAGGCCGACGAACAGGATGCCGGCGTAGTCGATCACCGGCTTGCCGCCGCGGGCCAGCCGCGGGATCGCGGCGGCGGCCACGATGAACACGACCACCGAGACCGGCACGTTGATCCAGAACGCCCAGCGCCAGGACAGGTGGTCGGTGAAGAATCCGCCCAGCAGCGGGCCGATGACGGTGGTGACGCCGAAGACCGCGCCGAGTGCGCCCTGGTAGCGGCCGCGCTCCCGCAGCGGGATCACCTCGCCGATGACGGCCATCGCGGTGACCATGATGGCGCCGCCACCGATGCCCTGCAGGGCGCGCGAGGCAACCAGCATCGACATCGACGACGACAGTCCACATAGCACCGAGCCGGCGAAGAAAAACACGATGGCGGTCTGGAACACCGTCTTGCGACCGAACAGGTCGCCGAGCTTGCCCACCACCGCGGTGGTGATCGTGGAGGCCAGCAGGTAGCTGGTCACCACCCAGGCTTGGTGGCCCGCTCCGCCGAGGTCGGCCACCACGGTGGGCAGCGCCGTCGCGACGATCGTCTGGTCGAGTGCGGCAAGCAGCATCCCCAGCAGGATCGCGACGAAGATGAGGTTGCGCCGCTGCGGGCTGATGCCCGCGCTACTCGATTCCGGATCGGCGATCGCCGCCTCGGCCGTGGATGTCATGGGTACCTTTCGTCGCCGACCGACGCGAAGTATTCCCCTCGGCACGCATTCTCATGCCGTGATCGAGCACCGACCCGCGGTGCGGATGTGACGGTCAGCTCGGCGGGCGTGAGACGCACTGCGCCGAGTACAGCTCCACACCGAGCTTGTCCATCAGCTCCAGCTGCGTCTCGAGGTAGTCGATGTGGTGTTCCTCGTCGGCCACGATGCCCTCGAACAGCACCGCGGTAGTGGAGTCCTGCTTCTCGCGGCACAGGATGATCGCCGGCTTGAGCCGGGCCACCACCTCGTACTCGATGGCCAGGTCGCTCTCGAACTGCTCACGCAGGGTCTGGCCGACGCGCAGCGAGCCCAGTCGCTGATAGTTGGGCAGGCCGTCGAGCAGCAGGATGCGATCGGTGATCGCCTCGGCGTGGCGCATCTCGTCGAAGGACTCTTCGCGGGTGTGCTTGGCCAGTTCGGTGAAGCCCCAGTTGTCCTGCATCTTGGAGTGCAGGAAGTACTGGTTGATGGCGGTCAGCTCACTGGTGAGCTGCTCGTTGAGCAGACGCAGTACTTCGGGATCACCTTGCATGGCATGTCTCCTGGACGGGCTCGTCAGTCGGGCTGGCTGGTGCGTTTTCAATCTAGTCCAGCGAACTGGGTGGGCGCCGACTTTGACACCCCGAGTGTTGTAGGCCTACCTAACTTAAGTAAGGCTGCGCTAATATGGCGCTCGTGTACGTCTGCCTCTGCACCGGTGCCACCAGCCAGGCCGTGAACGACGCGGTGGCGGCCGGGGCCTGTACGTCCAAGCAGGTGGCCGCGGCGTGCGGCGCGGGACGCGATTGCGGACGCTGCCGCAAGTCGGTGCAGGCCATCATCAATGCCCACCGCGAACGGGCCACGGCCGCCGCGCCGGATTGCGGTGCGTGCGTCGCACGGGTGGAAAGCCGCCTCGCGCTGACCTAACTCGAGCGGCCCCGGTGAAAATCGGCGAGTGCCTCGGCGTTGGCCGCCGCACCCATCAGTTTCTCGAAGAGCGCGTACTCCCGCGCAGTGGCGGCGGTGATCTCGGCACGGGTGGGCTCAACCATGGTCTGCTTGACCGCGATGAGGCTCGGAATCGGCCGGGAGGCAAGCACATCCGCGTGCTTGCGGGCCTCGGCGAGAAGATCGTCGGGCTCGCACACCCGCCAGACCAACCCCATCCGCAGTGACTCCTCGGCGTTGACCCACTCCGAGGACATCAGCAACCAGGCTGCGTTCTGCCGGCCCATCAACTGCGGCAGCAGGTAGGACGAGGCCGCTTCCGGCGCCACGCCGAGGCTGGTGAACGGGCACTTCAGCCGCGCCGTGCTGGACATGAATACCAGGTCGGCGTAGCCCAGGATCGTCGCCCCGATCCCCAGTCCGACGCCGTTGACCGCGCAGATCAACGGCTTGGGGAAGTCGGTGAGCGCGGTGATCAGCCCCGGGAAGCCGTGCTTGCCGGCCGGGAAATCCGGGTCGGTGATCCGGGCCTGCATATCGCCGAGGTCCTGGCCCGCGCTGAACGCCCGCCCCGCGCCGGTGATGATGACGACGGCGACCTCGGGATCCTCGGCGGCGGCCAGCAATGCCTCGGTGGTCGCGTCGTAGAGTGCCTCGTTGAACGCGTTGAGGGCCTCCGGCCGGTTCAGCGTGATGGTGCGAACCCGGTTCTCGTCGTCGATGAGCAGCGTCATGGCCACGAACCTAACGGCTGGGACGAAAACGGGTCGCCGAGACCAGGACTGGCGCGCGACCCACCCCTTTCGCCTCGAGTGGCCAGTTACGTCACGCGATCGCGCCGAATCCGTGACGCAAGTGGCCACTCGGCGGGCGACCCTAGTCGCGGAACGGGCTGCGGAACAGGTAGCGGCTGGTCGGCACGGCGTCGATGTTGACGTTGGCCCCGAATGCCGCTGTGCTGGCGACCATCTGCTCCATCCGGTCGCGCAGATCGTCATCGTCGGCGGCGCCGAAGAACGCGTGCAGGCTGCCGACCGCCTCGTTGGGGAAGAGTTCTTCGACGATCGCATTGACGACGGGCGCATCGGGCGTCAGCGCGCGGACCACGTAGTTCTGGATGTACCCGAACGTGGACTGGGTGTCGATGGCGACCTGGGTGTGGTTGCCGTGCCAGCGGGTCAGCCAGGTCGGCTCGTCCATATCGGCGGGACGGCGCAGCAGGGCCATGTTGGCGAGTGCGGCCGTACGCTGCCCGGGAGCCGTCACGGGCGCCGGCATCGGGGCCGACTCGGTGACCAGATAGGGCGCCACCTGATCGGCGTGGCGGGCGAGCAGATCGAGCGCCGCGCGCACCTGCTCGCCGTAGTACTGCTGGGTCCACAGCGTGACGAAACCCTGGACGGGCGGGTCGAGTGTCGTCAGCGTCATCAGGGCGTCGCGGACATCGGCGTCGCGGACATTGATGGTCAGCCCGGGCACGTCGAGGGCGAGCAGTTGGTCGGCGATCGGCCCCCGGAGGCGCTGCGCCCAGTCGTCGTCAGCACTCCCGCTTCGCAACGTGATGATCACCTTTTCCATTCGCCCGAACTTAGCGGGCGGCGCCGCGATGTCGAGGGCCTGTCCCACTGCAGCCCATTCGAAATGCAAGGAAATTCACTGCGCATTCGCTGGCGCGAAAGCCGGGTATCCCGCCGTTACTTTTCCCATAACAAATTCAAGGGCTTTCGCTTTTGAATTCGGCACGCCACAATTGGCCGATGCGCTGGCGCGGGGGTCACTGGCTGTCGGCGGATGCCGGTCCGGCCCTTCGCGGTCTGCTACTGGTGTTCGCCGCAGTCTGGGTGGCGTTGACATGGGGTCCCGTGCATGCGGCCGTGCCGGTCGGGGTGGCAACCGGCGTGCTGGGATCGACACTGAGCGACGACGGCGCTCCGATTCGCCGTCCGGTGGCCGTTGTTCTGTTGTCGGTGTTGACCGCAACAGTGATAGTCGCCGTACCGGCCGCCGCTTATCCGCCGGTTCGCATTGTTGTCGTGATGGTCGTTTGCCTGGCTGCCGCGGCGATGTGGACACTCGGCGGCGGCGCGGGATTGGTGGGCGTCGGTCTGGCGACAGTCGCGGTGAGCGCGGGTGCCGTCCCGGCCACCCTGGCCGCCACCGTGACCACGGCAGCTCTGGTGCTCGGCTTCGGCGCGGCGCAGGTGCTGCTCGTCCCACGCTGGCGCTCCCCCGGCCGGCGCTGCGCCGAGATGGCTGCGGCCGCGCAGTACCGCCGGGTGGCCGACCTCGCCAGGTCCGTTCTGGCCGGGGCCGCCCGCACCGATACCGATGCTGCGCTACACGGCCTTCCCCATCGCATCGCGACGACTCTGCAGGCACCCGGCGCCGACCACCGCTGCGTCAGCGCCGCCGTCGAGGTGCTGACGGCCCTCGGCGACGACCGCCGGCAGGCAGCCGGTCCGGCCGCCGAGGCGCTGCGGCGCCTGGACGCCACCCGCACGCCGAACGCCACCGCGGCGTCCTGGCGGCTGCGCGGGCAGTTGCACGAGGCAGTGGCCGCCCGGTTCGGCATCGAGGAGCCGCTGGCCCGGCTGCACCGCCGGACGCTGACCGTCGTGTCGCGCGAAATCCGTTGGAGTTCGCCGATTTTCCGTCACGCGGTCCGGCTGGCGGTGGGTGTCGGCGCAGCGCTGACCCTCATCTCGCTGCGCCCACTACCCGAGGGTCTGTGGATTCCGCTGATCACCCTGATGGTGCTTCGTCCGGGATGTGCACGCATTTACGTACGGTCCCTGGAACGCATCGCCGGGCTCGCGGCCGGCCTGACGATCGCCACGGTGATCACGGTGTTCTGGCATCCGATCCCGCCAGTGCTGGCCTTGCTCACCGTCGCCTTCCTGGCCGCGGGATGGGCGGTCCAGGCCCGCGGCGCCTGGGGTACCGCGATGGTGATCGTGGCCGCGGTGGCCACGGTGACGCAAAGCGCGGGCTCGGTGGCCGACGTGCTCGGCGACCGGTTGTACGCGGCCGCGATCGGCGCCGCCATCGCCCTCTGGATGTATGCACTGCTGCCCGATCCGCCGCGGGCCAAGCTCTACCGCGGCATCACCGAGATGCTGCGGGCCCAGCTGCAGTACGCGGCCGTGACGGTCCGGGCGTGCACCGGGGCGGCGGTAGACGGCACCGAGCGGGACGCTGCTCGCCGCCGGGCGGTGGCGGCCCGGCGGGCATTCGACAGCGTGGCCTCGGCAACCCGGGTGACCACCGCCGCGACCGCACAGCTGCTGGATGCGGCCCGGCAGGAGGCCACCGGCCTGGCCGTCGCGATCGCCACGCTGGACAACGCACCTGCGCTGCCTGCCGATCTGCTGGCCGACGCCGCCGACGAGTACGCCACCGCACTGGTGGGCGCGGGAGTGCCGTGGCGGCTGGACTCCAGCTGGCTGCGATCCGCCGGCGAGGGACTGCGATTGGAGGGCTCGGTGCTGGCCGGCGATGACGGGGTGGCTGCCGCACTGACCCAGATCGAGGCGATCACCCGGCACGCGCTCGCGCTGGGCGACATGGCCGAACGCGTCACCGGTCACCTGAGCTACGCCTACGCCGTCGGCGACGACGTCCACTGAGCCGTGTCGATCCGGCTCCACCCATAGCTTCGCCGCGTACTCTGGCGGCACTTTCGCCCCCGGGACACAGGAGAGCTCCATGACCGACGCCGTTGCACGCGACGTTCTTCCCATCCCTGATCCGCAGCACGTCGGGTTGACCACCTACGACGCGAAGGACCCGAACACCAGCTATCCGCCGATCACCACGCTGCGCCCGCCGAAGGGCGCACCCAATGTGCTGATCGTGTTGATCGACGACGTCGGCTTCGCCGCGTCCTCGGCGTTCGGCGGGCCGTGCCAGACCCCGGTGGCCGAGCGACTGGCCGGCGAGGGGGTCAAGCTCAACCGCTTCCACACCACCGCCCTGTGCTCGCCGACCCGCCAGGCCCTGCTGACCGGCCGCAACCACCACTCGGTCGGGATGGGCGCCATCACCGAGATGGCCACGTCGGCGCCGGGCAACAGCAGTATCCGGCCGAAGAACAAGGCGCCGATCGCCGAGACCTTGCGCCTCAACGGCTATTCCACCGCCCAGTTCGGCAAGTGCCATGAGGTGCCGGTGTGGGAGGTGTCCCCCGTCGGCCCGTTCCAGCAGTGGCCGACCGGGTCGGGGTTCGAGTACTTCTACGGCTTCATCGGCGGCGAGGCCAACCAGTACTACCCGGGGCTCTACGAGGGCACCACGCCGGTCGAGCCGCCGCGCACCCCCGAAGAGGGTTACACCCTGACCGCCGACCTGGCCGACCACGCCATCACCTGGGTGCGTCAGCAGAAAGCGCTGATGCCGGACAAGCCGTTCTTCATGTACTTTGCGCCCGGTGCCACCCACGCTCCCCACCACGTGCCCGCCGAATGGTCGGACAAATACCGCGGGAAGTTCGATGAGGGCTGGGATGTGTTGCGGGAGAAGATTTTCGCCGTACAGAAGAAGCTCGGTGTGATCCCGGAATCGGCCGAACTGACCCCGCGCCACGACGAGATCCCGGCCTGGGACGACATGTCCGACGAACTCAAGCCGGTGCTGGCGCGCCAGATGGAGATCTACGCCGGCTTCCTGGAGCAGACCGACCACGAGATCGGCCGGGTGGTCGACGCCCTCGAAGATCTCGGGGTGCTCGAGGACACCCTGGTCTACTACATCATCGGCGACAACGGGGCCTCCGCCGAAGGCACCCCGGTGGGGTGCTTCAACGAGATGGCCGTGCTCAACGGGATGGGCGGTATCGAGACCGAAGAGTTCCTGCTGTCCAAGATCGACGACTTCGGCACCCCGGAGGCCTACAACCACTACGCCGTCGGCTGGGCGCACGCGCTGTGCACGCCGTACCAGTGGACCAAGCAGGTGGCCTCGCACTGGGGCGGCACCCGCAACGGCACCATCGTGCACTGGCCGGCCGGACTGACCGACACCGGCGGCACCCGCAATCAGTTCCACCATGTCATCGACGTCGCCCCGACGATCCTGGAGGCAGCCGGTATCCCGGCACCGTTCAGCGTCAACGGGATTCAGCAGGCGCCGCTGGAGGGTGTCAGCATGCTGCCGACGCTGCGCGACCCCAAGGCCGATGAATCCCATCTGGTGCAGTACTTCGAGATCATGGGCAACCGCGGCATCTACCACAACGGCTGGACGGCCTGCACCAAGCACCGCACCCCGTGGAAGGTCGATGCCCCGCCCGCCTTCGACGCCGACGTGTGGGAGCTCTACGGCCCCGACGACTGGACCCAGCGGCACAACCTGGTCGAGGAGAACCCGGCCAAACTTGCCGAGCTGCAACGACTCTGGCTTATCGAGGCGGTCAAGTACAACGTGGTGCCGCTCGATGACCGGTCGTTCGAGCGGATCAACCCCGATATCGCCGGACGCCCACAGCTGATCAAGGGCACCAGCCAGTTGCTGTTCTCCGGGATGCGGGTCAGCGAAAGCTGCGTGCTCAACATCAAGAACAAGTCGCATTCGGTGACCGCCGACCTGGTGGTGCCCGACGAGGGTGCCGCCGGTGTCATCATCACCCAGGGCGGTCAGGTCGGCGGCTGGTCGCTCTACGTGCACGAAGGCACCTTGAAGTACTGCTACAACTTCTTCGGCATCCAGTACTTCACCGTCACCGCCGACACCCCGCTGCCCGCGGGCAAGCATCAGGTGCGGATGGAATTCGCCTATGACGGAGGCGGATTGGCCAAGGGCGGCACCGTCACGCTGTATCACGACGGCCAAGCGGTGGGCAGCGGCCGGGTCGAGATCACCATCCCGATGGGGTTCTCCGCCGACGAAGCCTGCGACGTCGGCCGCGACACCGGGTCGCCGGCCTCACCGGACTACGGGCCCACCCACAACGAGTTCACCGGAACCATCGACTGGGTGCAGATCGACATCGGCGAGGACAACCACGATCATCTGATCACCCCGGCCGACCGGCTCAAGCTGGCGATGGGCAAGCAGTAGTCAGTCCCGGAGCCAGCGCGGGATGATGAACACCCCTTCGGCTTCCACGGTGATGCCCTCGGCGTCGGAGATGTGACCGGCGCAGAAGGTCTTCACCCCGTCGGTGCGGGTGATACCGGCTTCGACACGCAGCGGCCCCAGCGGGGTGGCGCGCAGGTAGCGCATGGTGATGCTGCCGGTGAACCGCGGCTTGCGGTCCGGGCTGGCGGCCTCCCCCAGCACGTGGTCCAGGATCAGTGCCGACACCCCGCCGTGGACGTGCCCGGGCGGACCTTCGTAGGCGGCACCCAGGTGGAACTCGGCCCAGCGACGGCCATCGGGCTCGCGGTGCACCTGCAGTGGCGGAGCCAGCGCGTTGCGCACACCGATGACGGCATTGCCCCAGTTCATGGCTTCGCCGTCAGTGCTGCGGCGCGCGCCGAACGCCCCCTCGATCTGCCGGCTGCGCAGGCGCGCGACCGCTGCGTCGATATCGGCCTTGACCGCGGCCACCGTCTCGGCGTCGACCTCGGTGCGGATGGTCGCGTCGACCAGATCGCGCACTGATTCGGCGAGCGGCTCGTAGATCGCGCGCAATCGCGCGACCTCCTCGGCGGAGATGTCCTCGACGGTGAATTCCAGCACCCCTGCACTAGAACACGGTTCTACCGCGGGTGTCTAACCGGCCTCCCGATATCGGCTAACACGATTGACACACAGCCGTACCCTGTTCGGAATCATTCCGTCGAGAATCTGCAGGTAGCCCTTAGCGCCCCAGGAGGCCAATAGATGAGCACCGACGTGACCGACCAACCCGCATCCTCACCCAACGACGTGAAGATCGCGTGGTGGACCCGCGGTGATCTCAATGCCTTCTTCGGCCTCGGGTTCAACATTCTGGTCAACGTCCTGACGCTCACCACGCTGATGATCGGCGTGATCAAGCTGCCCGCCGACGATGTGCTGGGCACGGTGCTGCCGGCCCTCGGGGTGGCGCTGGTACTGGGCAACCTCTACTACACGTTCCTGGCCCGCCGACTGGCCCAGCGGGAGAACCGCACCGACGTCACCGCACTGCCGTACGGGCCCAGCGTCCCGCACATGTTCATCGTCGTCTTCGTGGTCATGTTGCCGGTGTATCTGGCCACCAAAGATCCGATCGAGGCCTGGAAGTCCGGCCTTGCATGGGCTTTCATGATCGGCGTCATCGTCATCATCGGCGGGTTCGTCGGCCCCTACATCCGCAAGCTCACGCCGCGGGCGGCCATGCTGGGCACGCTGGCCGGTATCTCGATCACGTTCATCTCGATGCGGCCCGCCGCCCAGATGTGGGAGGCCGCCTGGATCGGCCTGCCGGTGCTGGCGATCATCCTGATCGGCTTCTTCACCGACGTGAAACTGCCGGGCAACATCCCGGTCGGCCTGGTGGCGCTGCTCGTCGGTACCGCGATCGGCTGGATCGGCGGCTTCATGTCGGCGCCCGACGTCAGCCAGGCCGTCTCCGACATCGCCATCGGCATCCCCGATCTGCGGATCGATCTGTTGTTCTCCGGCTTGTCGCATCTGGCGCCGCTGCTGGGCACCGCAATTCCGTTGGGCGTCTACAACTTCACCGAGGCCATGAGCAACGTCGAGAGCGCGGCGGCCGCCGGTGACAACTACAACCTGCGCAGCGTGCTGCTCGCCGACGGTGCCGGTGCGGTGATCGGGTCGGCGTTCGGCTCGCCGTTCCCGCCCGCGGTCTACATCGGCCACCCGGGCTGGAAGGACGCCGGCGGGCGGGCCGGCTACTCGCTGGCCAGCGGTGTGGTGATCGGCCTGCTGTGCTTCCTGGGCCTGTTCGGTGTGCTGGCCGCGCTGCTGCCGGTGCCCGCGATCGTGCCGATCCTGCTCTACATCGGTCTGCTGATCGGTGCGCAGGCCTTCCAGGCGGTGCCGCGACTGCACGCCGTGGCCGTGGTGGCCGCGCTGCTGCCCAACCTGGCGCAGTGGGCCAGCGGGCTGATCGACAACGCGCTCAACGCGGCAGGTACCTCGGCCACCAAGGTCGGAATGGACGCACTGGGCGGCGCCGGTGTGGTCTACGACGGACTGCAGACCCTCGGCGAGGGCGCGATCCTCGTCGGCCTGCTGCTGGGCACCATGGTGACCTTCATCCTGGAGAAGAAGTTCCGCTTCGCCGCCCTGGCCTCAGTGGTGGCCGCGGTGCTGTCGTTCATCGGGCTGATCCACGCCCCGGAGATCTCCTGGGCGGCCAATCCGCAAGTGGCACTGGGCTATCTGTTCTTCGCCGTGGTGTGCCTGGCGTACTCGTTCCTGCCGGGCGCCAACGAGCCGGTCACGGTCGACGAGTCGGACGTCGTCGCTGGCCACTAGTCCGGGCTAGCCGGCGACGAACGGCACCTCGACGTCATCGGCCAGCACGACGTAGAGTCGGCGCCACGGGTCGGTGCCGACCAGCCGCCACTGATGGCCGGAGCCGGCGGTGTCCTCGGCGAGCAGGATGTCGCCGGGGTTCAGGGTGAACTCCTCGCCGTCGCGGGTGCTGAACACCAGCGTGCCGGCCAGCGTGACGACGAGCTGGCGGACCGGGGCGGTGTGCCAGGCCAGAGTTCCACCGCTGGCCGTCTCCTCGGCCGTGACGCGGGCGGCGGCCATCGCCGTCGAGACCAGGTCGTCGTTGCGGCCCGGGGTCAGATCCAGCCTGCCGATCTGCACATGGGACTGATCGTCGGCACCGGTGAACAAGCGCACACAGCGGATCACGGTCGCATCCTTTCGTTCTGCCGGGTTGCAACGGTATCGACTCCGGTGCCGCTGGCCTATTCTCAGCGCCATGGCGGTACAACCCGGCGACCTCGAGCCGTACTACGACCTGGGCTCCTACCACCGGCACGTCGATACCGGGTCGGCGCCGGCCCAGGTCTGGTTCAACCGCGGACTCGTGTGGGCCTATGCGTTCAACCACGAGGAGGCGATCCGATGCTTCGAGCGGGCGCTGGCCCTGGATCCCGATCTGGCGATCGCCCGCTGGGGTGTGGCGTATGCGATCGGACCGAACTACAACAAGGCCTGGGAGGCCTTTGATCCCATCGACTTGGCGGAGTCGCTGGCTCGCGCGCGCACCGAGTTGCGGCTGGCCGCCGGTGGCCGGGCCAGCGCGGTCGAGCAGGGCCTGATCGCTGCGTTGGCCGCCCGCTTCCCCACCGACGACCCCGACGACGCCGATGCGCTGGCCGCCGGGCATGATGCCTACGCCGAGGCGATGGCGCAGCTGGCCGCGACCTATCCCGACGATGTCGACGTGCTGGCACTGGCCGCCGATGCGCTGGTCAACGTGACCGCATGGGCGTTGTGGGACAGCCGAACTGGTGAACCGGCACCCGGGTCGCGGGTGGTGGAGGCCAAGGCGCTCCTGGACCGGGCGCTGACCACCGAAATCGGCCGGGCCCATCCCGGCGTGCTGCACCTGTACATCCATGCCATGGAGATGTCGGCGCACCCGGAGGATGCGCTGCCCGCGGCGGACCTGCTGCGCGGCCTGGTCCCCGACGCCGGGCACCTCGAGCACATGCCGTCGCACATCGACGTGCTGTGCGGCGAGTACCGCTCCTCGGTGCTGGCCAACCAGTCGGCGGTGCGCGCCGACCGGCGGTTCGTCGAGCATGCCGGTCCACTGAACTTCTACTCGCTCTACCGCGCCCACGACCTTCACTTCGTGGTGTATTCAGCGATGTTCTCCGGACAGTCGCAGGTGGCGCTGGCCGCCGCCGACGAACTCGCCGGGCAGCTGACGCCGGAACTGCTCTCCATCGCCTCTCCCCCGATGGCGGACTGGCTGGAGGCCTTCGTCCCGCTGCGGGTGCACGTGCTGATCCGGTTCGGCCGGTGGGCCGACCTGATCGCCCTGCCGCTCCCGGATGATCCCGAATTATATTGCACCACAACGGCAACCATTCATTACGGACGTGGCGTGGCCTACGCCGCCACCGGAGCGCTGGCCGCAGCCAACGCCGAGCGCGACGCCTTCCACCAGGCCTACGCCACGATTCCGGAGTCCCGGTACCTGTTCAACAACACCAGCCGGGACATCCTCGCGGTCGGGGCGGCCATGCTCGACGGTGAGATCAGTTACCGCGAAGGCCATTACGCCGAGGCCTACTCGCATCTGCGGCGGGCGATCGAACTCGACGACGCGCTGCCCTACGATGAACCGTGGGGCTGGATGCAGCCCACCCGGCACGCCTACGGGGCACTGCTGCTCGAGCAGAACCATGTCGAGGAGGCCGCCCGGGTGTATGCCGCCGACCTCGGCCTGGACCCGACGCTGAGCCGGTCCTGTCAGCACCCCAACAATGTCTGGAGCCTGCACGGCTACCACGAATGCCTGCAGCGGCTGGGCCGCGACGAGGAGGCGGTGATCATCGGCCGCCAGCTGGAACTGGCCAAGGCTCGCGCCGATGTGCCGATCCTGGCCTCCTGCGCCTGCCGTCTCGAGGTGTTCGAGAAGAGTTGCTGCGGCTGACGGCACGTATCGTCGACACGTGACCGACGGGGTTGACCAGCGCAGCTGGCCGCAGGCGATCGCCCGCTTCGTCAGCTCAGCCCCCGTCACGTTCAGTTGGCTGACCGTGCTGCTGATGACCACCGTCGCCCAGCACGTGCTGCCGCGGTGGCACCTGATCCGCATGCTGCGCAACGACTCGACCAATCTGCACCACCTGGCGCAGGATCCGCTGCGGGTGCTGGGCACCAGCCTGCTCTGGCTGGACGGCTACCGGTGGTGGTGGCTCTACCTGCTGGTGTTCTGCGTCTTCCTGGCCCCGGCCGAACGCTGGCTGGGCTCGCTGCGGTTCGTCCTCGTCGGCCTGATCGCCCACGTCGTGGCGACCTATCTCAGCGAGGGCTTCCTGTACTGGCAAATCCAGGAGTCCATGGTGTCGCCGCGCTACCTCAACGCCCGCGATGTCGGCGTGAGCTACGTGGTGGTGGGGATCATCGGGGTGCTCACCTACGCCATCCCGCGGCGCTGGCGGCTGCTCTACCTGGTGGCCGCACTCGGCTGGTTCGCCGGATCGGTCGCCCTGCATCCGACCTTCACCGCGGTCGGCCATCTGGCCGCCCTGCTGATCGGCCTGGCGCTCTATCCGGTGACGCCGCGCAGGCGCCGTGCCGCTGCGTAGAGTAGGACACCGTGGCGCTCAGCGACGAGGACACCCGATGGCTCGCCCGCTGCGTCGAACTGGCCCGCGCCGCCCTGCACGCCGGTGACGAACCGTTCGGCTCGGTGCTGATCAGCGCCGAAGGTCAGCTGCTCTTCGAAGACCACAACCACGTCGCCGGCGGCGATGCCACCCAGCATCCCGAGTTCGCGATCGCCCGCTGGTCGGCACAGCACCTCTCACCCCAACAACGTGCGGCCGCCACCGTGTACACCTCCGGCGAGCACTGCCCGATGTGCGCCGCCGCCCATGCGTGGGTTGGGCTGGGGCGCATCGTGTTTGCCGCTTCCGGCGCCCAGCTGGCCCAGTGGCTGACCGACTGGGGCGCGCCGCTGCCCCCGGTGGCGCCGCTGCCGGTCACCGCGGTGGCCCCGCACCTGGTGGCCGATGGCCCCGCACCGCAGTACCAAGACGAGATGATGGCCCTCTACGCCGCGAAGTTCCGGCCGTGAGCGCGCCGTCGTGGGTTCGCCACGCGATCTGGTGGCACGTCTATCCCCTGGGCTTCGTCGGCGCGTTCCCCGCCGACCCAGCACCGGGCCCTGAGGAGCATCGGCTTGGCCGGCTGGTGGACTGGCTCGACCACGCCGTCGAACTCGGGACGTCGGGAATCGCCCTGGGTCCGGTGTTCGCCTCCCGGACCCACGGCTACGACACCACCGACCACTACCGGATCGACCCACGCCTGGGCGATGACACCGACTTCGACACGCTGATCGCCGAAGCCCACCAGCGCGGCCTGCGGGTGCTGCTCGACGGCGTGTTCAACCATGTGGGAACGGATTTCGCACGCTACCGCGCCGCGCTGGACGGTGACGACGAGGCAGCGGGCTGGTTCCGCGGCCGTCCCGGGCGGTTCCACACCTTCGAGGGGCACGGCGAGCTGATCACGCTCAACCATCGCAGTCCCGCGGTGGTGGACTACGTCGTCGACGTGATGAATCACTGGCTGCATCGCGGCGCGGACGGCTGGCGGCTGGATGCCGCCTACGCGGTGCCGGAGTCGTTCTGGGCCACCGTGTTACCGCGGGTGCGCGAACACCACCCCGAGGCCTGGTTCGTCGCCGAGGTCATCCACGGCGACTATGTCGGCTTCGTCGACGGATCCGGCGTGGATGCGGTGACCCAGTACGAACTGTGGAAGGCCGTGTGGAGCAGCCTCAACGACGGTAACTTCCACGAACTCGACTGGGCCCTGCAGCGGCACAACGACTTCCTGGCCCGGTTCGTCCCGCAGACCTTCGTCGGCAACCACGACGTCACCCGGATCGCCAGCCAGCTTGACCGCGCCGAGCATGTGGCCCACGCCCTGGTGCTGTTGTTCACCACCGGTGGGGTGCCGACGGTCTACGCCGGTGATGAACTCGGCTATCGGGGCGTCAAGGAGGAGCGGGCCGGCGGCGATGATGCGGTGCGGCCCGAATTCGGCTCGCCACCACTGCCTCTCGACGACGACGGCCGGGCGAGCCTGAACCTGCATCAGTATCTGATCGGACTGCGGCGCCGCAACCCCTGGCTGCACGAGGCCACCACCCGGGCACTGCAGCTGGAAAACCGCTGCTATGCCTACGAAACCCGCAACGGCGACGACGCGCTGATCGTCGCGCTCAACGTCGACGACACTCCGATGCGGTTCGCGGTGGCCGAGGTCGCGGGGCACCCGGCCCGGCTGGTCGGCGGTACCGGAGCACCACCGGAGGATCTGGTGAGCGACGTGGTGGTGCCCCCGCAGGGCTGGCTGGTGCTGCGTCCCGAGTGAGTTAGAGCAGCGCGAGGGTCCGGGCGTCCTGCTCGCCGCCGTACAACGTGTCGAGCACCGAAAGGAAGTCGGCGTTGTCCTCAGTGGCGTTGGCGAACAACGTCATCGAGGACCGGACCTTCATGTCATCGGGCCAGCCGAAAATGTCACTGGCCGACCGGCCACGCAATCCGGCGACGATGCGGGCGCAGTCCCGTAGCCGCCGCCCCAGCACCGGATGGGCGAGGTAAGCCTGGGCCTCGGCGAGCGAGGAAATGCCGTAAAACGTTGCAGTCGAACTACTTCCGAGCCCCTTGAGCTGTGGGAAGACATACCAGATCCAGTGGCTGCGTTTGGCCCCGGCGCGCAGTTCGGCGACGGCGCGCTCATAGGCGCCGCCCTGGGCGTCGACGAAACGCTGGAGGTCGAACGGGTCGTCCATCTCTCCACCGTGCCACCCCGTGCTGTTGCTGGGGCGTGATCGGGCCGTTATCGACCCGCGGTAGTGCCAACCAGCCATCCCTCAGGTCGCCGCACGTCAGAGCACATCTCCTAGCCCGATGCTGTGGCTCATGTGACGGATGTGATCAGGCTGGCGAGTCCTGCGCGTCTCCCGATCGTTAGCTAACCGCGACTTGGCACACCGCTTGGCGTACCGAGTCGGCGGTGCCGTGCGTGTTTAGCTACCCGCGCACAGCTTTTGTCCTCAGGACTGAATACATACGAAAGGTGATGGTTGTCGTCATGAAAATCGTCGAGATGATGCGAGGCACTTGGTTGCGCCGCGTGGCCGCAGCCTTCGTGGCCGCACTCTTCTTGCCCGGCTTGATCGGCGTTGTCGGCGGTTCGGCGACAGCGGCCGCCTTCTCCAAGCCCGGGCTTCCGGTTCTCTACCTTGATGTTCCGTCGGCCTCGATGGGCCGCAACATCCGCATCCAGTTCCAGGGCGGCGGACCGCACGCGGTCTACCTGCTGGACGGCCTGCGTGCGCAGGACGACTACAGCGGTTGGGATATCAACACCCCGGCGTTCGAGTGGTTCTACGGCTCGGGCCTGTCGGCGGTCATGCCGGTCGGCGGACAGTCGAGCTTCTACACCGACTGGTACCAGCCGTCGCAGGGCAACGGTCAGAACTACACCTACAAGTGGGAAACGTTCATGAACCAGGAGTTGCCGACCTACCTGGCCACCAACTACGGCATCGACCCCAACGGCAACGCAGTCGTCGGTCTGTCGATGGCCGGCAGCGCGGCCCTGACCTACGCGATCTACTACCCGCAGCGGTTCCCCTACGCGGCATCGCTGTCCGGCTTCCTGAACCCCTCCGAGGGTTGGTGGCCGATGCTGATCGGTCTGGCCATGAATGACGCGGGCGGCTTCAACGCCCAGAGCATGTGGGGTCCGTCGTCTGATCCGGCGTGGCGCCGCAACGACCCGATGGTCAACATCAACCAGCTGGTCGCCAACAACACCCGGATCTGGATCTACTGCGGCACCGGTACGCCGTCGGAGCTGGACACCTCCGGTGGTGGCGGCAACCTGATGGCGGCGCAGTTCCTGGAGGGCTTCACCCTGCGGACCAACAAGACCTTCATGGACAACTACCTGGCGGCTGGTGGACGCAACGGCGTGTTCAACTTCCCGGCCAACGGCACGCACAGCTGGGGTTACTGGGGCCAACAGCTCCAGTCGATGATCCCGGACATCCAGCGGACCCTGGGAGCCACCCCGACCGCCGGCTGATCCAACACACACAACAGCGAGCCTGTCGCCCTTCGGCGGCAGGCTCGCTGCGTTGTCC
The DNA here is from genome assembly GCF_001494595.1 of Mycobacterium sp. M26. Taxonomy (GTDB): domain Bacteria; phylum Actinomycetota; class Actinomycetes; order Mycobacteriales; family Mycobacteriaceae; genus Mycobacterium. The sequence continues at coordinate 2,149,587 of NZ_LN929908.1, read as the reverse complement.
ACCCTGAGCGAACACGCGTTCGGGAACATTCGAACCTCCACCAAGGTTGAGCCCTTCAGACTGAACTTTGGAGGACTGATGGCTGAAGCCACATCTGTGCCCGTCCTGTTTCTGAGCGACCCGATCGTGCTGCCCGGCATGGTCGTGCCGATCACCCTGGACGACACCGCCCGTGCCGCGGTCGACGCTGCCCGCGCCAGCGATTCCGGCAAGCTGCTGATCGCCCCGCGCCTGGAGGATCGCTACCCGGCCTATGGTGTGCTCGCGTCGATCGTGCAGGTCGGCCGGATGGCCGGCGGGCTGGCCGCGGTGGTGCGTGGTGAGCGTCGGGCACATATCGGCAGCGGCACCACCGGCCCCGGCGCCGCGCTGTGGGTCGAGGTCGAGGAAGTAACCGAGCCCGAGCCCACCGACGACACGAAAGCGCTTGCCGCCGAATACAAGAAACTGTTGTTGGCCCTGCTGCAGCGCCGCGAGGCCTGGCAGCTGGTGGACGCGGTCAACAAGCTCACCGAACCGTCGGCCCTGTCCGACACGGCGGGCTACGCGTCCTATCTCAGCGATGTGCAGAAGCGGCAGCTGCTGGAGACCGAGAACGTCGACGAGCGGCTGCGGGTGCTGATCGACTGGACCGCCGAGCACCTCGCCGAGGTCGAGGTGAGCGACAAGATCTCCCAGGACGTCCGCGAGGGCATGGAGAAGACGCAGAAGGAATTCCTGCTGCGCCAGCAGCTCAATGCCATTCGCAAGGAACTCGGCGAGCTGGACCCCGACGGGTCCGAGGACTCGGCGGACTACCGGTCCCGCATCGAGGCGGCCGAGCTGCCCGAGAAGGTGCGCGAGGCCGCGCTGCGCGAGGTCGGCAAGCTGGAACGCTCCAGCGAGCAGAGCCCGGAGGGCGGCTGGATCCGCACCTGGCTGGACACCGTCCTGGACCTGCCCTGGAACGTCACCACCGAGGACTTCACCGACCTGACGGCGGCCCGGGAGATTCTGGACGCCGACCACCACGGACTCGACGACGTCAAGGACCGCATCGTGGAGTATCTGGCGGTGCGGGCCCGTCGCGCCCAGCGCGGCCTGCAGGTCGTCGGCGGTCGCGGATCCGGTGCTGTGATGGTGCTGGCCGGTCCGCCCGGCGTCGGCAAGACCTCGCTCGGTGAGAGCGTGGCTCGCGCGCTGGGCCGCAAATTCGTGCGCGTCGCGCTCGGCGGCGTGCGCGACGAGGCCGAGATCCGCGGCCACCGGCGCACCTACGTCGGCGCCCTGCCCGGCCGCATCGTGCGCGCCATCGGCGAGGCGGGTTCGATGAATCCCGTTGTGCTGCTGGACGAGATCGACAAGGTCGGCTCGGACTATCGGGGTGACCCGAGTGCGGCGCTGCTGGAGGTCCTGGACCCGGCGCAGAACCACACCTTCCGCGACCACTACCTGGATCTGGACCTGGACCTGTCCGACGTCGTCTTCCTGGCCACCGCCAACGTCATCGAGAACATCCCGTCAGCACTGCTGGACCGGATGGAGCTGGTGACGATCGACGGATACACCGAGGACGACAAGGTGGCGATCGCGCGCGATTACCTGCTGCCCCGGCAGCGGGAAAGGGCAGCGCTGACCCCCGAGGAGGTCACCGTCACCGATCACGCGTTACGCAAGATCGCCGCGGACTACACCCGGGAACCCGGTGTGCGGCAGTTCGAGCGGCTGCTGGCCAAGGCGATGCGCAAGGTGACCACCACGCTGGACTCGCACGACGCCCCTGTCACGATCGACGAGCCGGACCTGGTCGAGTACCTGGGCCGGCCGCGGTTCACCCCGGAGTCGGCCGAACGCACCGCGGTGCCGGGCGTGGCTACCGGCCTGGCCGTCACCGGCCTGGGCGGCGACGTGCTCTACATCGAGGCCGGATCGACCGAGGGTGAGCCCGGACTGCAGCTGACCGGTCAGCTCGGTGATGTGATGAAGGAGTCGGCGCAGATCGCGCTGTCCTACGTCCGCTCGCATGCCGCCGAACTCGGTGTCGACCCGAAGGCGTTGGACCGCAAGATCCACGTGCACGTGCCTGCGGGCGCGGTGCCCAAGGATGGCCCCTCGGCCGGTGTCACCATGGTGACCGCCCTGGTGTCGATGGCCACCGGACGGCAGGTGCGTTCGGATGTGGGCATGACCGGTGAGGTCACCCTCAACGGCCGGGTGCTGCCGATCGGCGGCGTCAAGCAGAAGCTGCTGGCGGCCCAACGCGCCGGTCTGTCAACGGTTTTCATCCCGGCTCGCAATGAGCCCGACCTGGACGACGTGCCCGCTGAAGTGCTCGCCGCCCTGGCCGTCAAGCCGATGACCGATGTGGCCGAGATCGTCGCGCTGGCGCTGGAACCGGCCGGTGAGGCGGTCAGCTCGGCGGCCTGATCGCGCGACGGTGCCGGGTCTGCGACGATAGCCTTGTCAGCTATGGCCCACGACCCAGCACTGGCCGATCGCATCCGGGAGACGCTCAGCGGTGTGCGCGGCGTCACCGAGAAACGGATGTTCGGCGGGCTGGCTTTCCTGGTGAACGGCAACATGGCGGTGGCCGCCAGCGGCCGCGGCGATCTGATGGTGCGGGTACCGCCGGAAGCGACGGAGACGATGCTGACCCGGTCCCACGTCTCGCCGATGATCATGTCCGGTCGCGAAACCCGGGGCTGGGTCCGTATCGACCTCGCCGGGGTACGCACCGCACGCCAACTGCAGCAGTGGGTCAACGTCGGCGCGGGCTACGCCGCCGAACTGCCCGCGAAGTAGCGCGGTTGGGCGCGTGGTGCGCGGGTAACCCGTTCTGCGATGGCCACTTCCGCGGGAACAGTCCGCATCGGCACCTCGGGCTGGTCGTATGACCACTGGGACGGCGTGCTCTACCGGCCCGGCCTCCCGGTGGCCAAGCGGCTGGCCCGCTATGTCGAGGTGTTCGACACCGTGGAACTCAACGCCAGCTTCTACCGCTGGCCGCGCGATGCCACCTTCGAAGGCTGGCATCGACGGCTGCCCGACGGCTTCACGATGTCGGTCAAGGCGCATCGCGGGCTCAGTCACTTCCGCCGCCTGCTGACGCCCGAGCCGTGGGCCGACCGTATCGAACGCTGCCAGCGCGCGCTGGGTAGCACCCGCGAAGCCGTCCTGGTCCAGTTGCATCCCGACCTGCCACGCGACGACGCCAGGCTGGAGCGGTTCCTCAGTCTGATCCCGGACTGGATCACCATCGCAATCGAGGCACGGCACCCGTCGTGGAACGATCCGCACGTCTACGAACTCCTGGAGCGCCACCACGCGGCCTATGTGGTGACCAGCGGGCCGGGAATGGGCTGTCACCTCTGCGCCACAAGCGATGTCGTCTATGTCCGGATGCACGGCCCCGACACGGCACCGCTGTACGCGGGCAGCTACACCAGCGCCGATCTGCGGTGGTGGGCCGACCGCATCGACGAGTGGCGGCAGCAGGGGCGCCGAGTGCTGACGTACTTCAACAACGACGGCAGCGGTCACGCCGTGCGTAACGCACTCGAGCTGCGCGACCTGCTCGGCTAGGGACTCAGCAACTGCTTCTTGGCGGCGCTGAACTCGGCGTCGGTGATGTCGCCGCGGTCGCGCATCGTCACCAGGCGGCGCAGCATCTCGGCCGCCTCGGCGTCCAGATCCTCCGGCACCGGCGCGCTGCGGACGATCGGCTCATCGGGTACCGGTTCGAGGTGCTGCGGGTCGGCCGGGTCCACCAGCACGGTGAGCCGGTCCCCCTGTTCGGGGATCTCACCGAGGGTGAAGGTGCCCGTCACCCTGGCCTCGTAGGGCGCGGCGCCGTCAGCCGGTTCGACGCGCACCCGCATCGTCCGCCGGGCCGAGTCCTTGGTGACCACGACGTTGAGAGCCGGCCGCACGACCTCGAGCACCTCGACCCACGCCTCGACCCCGGCATCCCGCAGCCGATCGACCCGCCGCACCGCCGAGATCAACCAAACCGAGTAGGCGACCACGATGGCGGCGCACACTGCGACGGCCCAGCCGGCGAGCGGCGCGGTCCAGTCCGCCGCCCATGGGACCGTCGACGCGATCAGCCAGCCCAGCGCGACGGTCCGCGGACAGCGACGCGAAATCTGCAGGAAGACCACGAACTGTGCGATGTAGCCGACCACCCACACCCCCAGCGCCCAGCCCTTCTGGGAAGTCTGGGTGGCTTCGGCGAGCAGGTGCGCGGCCAGCACCGCCGGTGCGACGACCAGCACACACCACAGTGCCGAGAGCACCGCAATTCCGCGCCACATCATCGGGCCACGGTACACAGCGCCGTCAGGTCGCGGCCCCGGCGACCAGTTCGGCGACGGCCCCGGAGTCGGCCAGCACCACGACGGTGCCGGTGGCCCCATCGACCCGCACCGAAGTGCCGGTGACCAACCGGGCCGTCGCGTCGGCGACACCGGCCACGACGGGGATCCCCAGACCACTCGTGTCGGTCAGCGTCACCCCGTCTTCGACAATCACCGCGCCGGGCGTGCCGAACAATGCCAGCGATTCCACGTCGGCCGTCGCGACCACCGCGACATCACCCGGCCCCAGGCCGGTATCGGCGTCCGAGCTGACCACCCGCACCGTCCCCTCGAAAGTGCCTCCCCCGCAGCGTGTCCCCCGAAGCTGCTCGCCGGCGGCCGCGACATCGACCAGCGGTTGCGGTGTCCAGCCGCCGTCGATCACCGCGGGCACACGCACCGTCTGCAGCCGCTCCCGTTCGGCGGCGCGGCGCTTGACTCGCAGCCGGGCGTCGACCGGCATGACCAGTGCCTCCTCGACGGTGAGCAGGAAGACGTCGTCGATCGCGGCGAGCTTGTCCTCGGCGACCCGCCGGCGCGCCAGTTCGCGCAGCGCCAACCGCATCTGATGGGTGAAGCGCAACAGGCTGTCGTAGGCCAGCAGGTGGTAGGGCTGCGGTTCGCCCGAGTCGCCGCTCGAATAGCGCTGCCGGGCACGCTCACCGGCGGCAATCAGGGCATCGGTGCGATCCCCGATCACCGATGCGGCGACCTCGACGCCACCCGGACCGCGATGTCCGAGGTGGGCGATGACGGAGTCGAACGCCGTGGCCACCATGGGTGCCGCGGCCCGCACCGCGTCGAGGTCGCCTTTGCTCAGTGCGTCCTGAATGTAGGGGTGGGCTCGCAGCACACTGGCCAGTGACGCCAGTTCCGATTCGATACGGATACCGTCCCGGCCGGCGCCCGCGAGCTGGGCAGGCGCCAGCTCGGACAACAGCCATGCCTGGGCGGCCAGCGTCCAGCCCTCGTGAATTCGGCTGCACAACAATCGGATACGCGCGTCGAGCTGGGCATCGCCGAGCGTGCTCACCGCGTCGGCATCGCGGTACTCGTCCTCGGCGGCGTCGGTGTAGGCCTCGACATGCCGGCCGATCATGCGGGCCCCGGAGATGATCCGCGTCATCGACAGCGGGCTATTGCGCAGGAGCCGACGATGCGCGGACACCGTGGACATGTCGGCGGCGGCACACAACTGGGCGCCCAGGTCCGCGGCGCGCCCGGGCAGGCGGGAAGCCGCCGCGGCGATGGCCGAGGCACCGAGATACACCCGGTGCCCGAAGACCGCCACCAGCCGCTCGCCCCACTCCGGCGCCAGTGCTGCGGGGACGTCGAGCAGTTCAGCCAGCGCACCGGCGGCGGCCCGCACACCGGGCAGGTGCAGGTCCAGCGACATGGGCGTCAGCGGGCCACTGCTGGTCTCGGCGAACGGACTGGCCACGAACACCGGGAAGCGTGGATCGATGCGGTCGTCGAACTCGGCCTCGTCGGGGGCGGCGCGGAGCAGATCCGGCCGGGCCGGCCGGCCAGCAGGGCTGACCGGCATCGGGATCCGCCCGGCCACGGTCAGCGCCCCGTCCGGCGACAGCTTGCGGCCCTGCAGACCGCGTGCGGTGTCGAGGACGGTTTCAGTTGCCCCCCAGGCGCATTCGAAGCGCCACTCGTCGCGCAGCGGGGCGAGGTCCACGGCCGGGCAGAGCACCGCCCAGCCGTCGGCGGGCCGCGCTTTGGGCCGCGGGTCCACCCGGCCCAGGATCTGCTGTGCAGACACCACCGTGGCGGTGTCCGCGGTGGCGAGGTCGACCGTCCCGGTGCGGTCGGAGTCCACCGCGGCCACCAGGAATCGGACGACGTCGTCGACATGGATGACGTGCACCATCCCAGTCGTGGGTGCGACCAGCACCGCCGCCACCGACCGGCACACCGGGGCATCGACCTGTCTACCCAGCGGGGCGGCCAGTCGGACGATCAGGTTCGGCGCCCATCCGGTGCGCACGAGTTCCTCGGCCTGGCTCCAGCGGGCGGGCTCCAGCAGCGACAGGGACGGGAAGACGATCCGCGCGCCGCCGCGGGCGGCGGCATCACAGACGCGGACCACGTCGGCCGATCGGACCCCGGCGCGCGGGCCGGGCAACACCAGCACCACATCGGCCTCGGCGGCCAGCGGGTAGAGGTCGCGGTGCGCGCCATCGGCGATCCCTGTGACGTCATGTCCGGCTGCCAGCAAGCTTGCGGCCAGCGCACGACCGAGCCCACTGGTGACCTCTGTGAGCAAGATCTGCATTCCAGGCCCTACTTCCCCCGTGCGCTGCGACGAGCTTATGGGAGGTGCGGGCAAAATTTCGGGGCTTTGGCCCCTCAGTTCAAGCTGGCCCTGCCGTCGGCGCCGACCGTGACCTTGGCTCCGGCGATGTCCTCGCGCACGGTGACCGCGGCGGCATCGGGATCCGCGATCACCGCCAGCGCACGACCGCCGTCGGGGGTCTGCACCGTCAGGAAGGCCTTCTCGGGCTGACCGTCGCGGTCGAACGGCGCCGTCCACGACTCCACCGTGCCGTCACCCGCCCAGTCCGCATGCGAGACCGTGGTCGGCAGCTGATCGACCTCGTCCTGCACGTCCTGCCACCGGAACTCGGCAGGCGGCGGAGTCGCGCTGTAGACGCCGAAGCTGTGCTTGGTCAGGAAGCCGCCGTTGGCGGTGATCAAGCCGCGAGATCCCGGATTCGCGCGCAGCAGTTCGGTCATCGTGGCGATCGAGTGCATCACGTAGTTGTTCCACGGACCGCCCGCGAACGTCAGCCCGCCGGTGACCGTCAGCGGGCGCTGCGGGTCATCGAGCGCCAGGCCCAGTTCGGTCGCGGCGATCTGGACCGCCGACGGGAAGCACGAGTACACGTCGACGTAGTCGAGGTCGTCGACACCGACACCGGCCAGTTCCAGGGCCCGGCGGCCACCGAGCCGGATCGCCGGCGAGCGGTGCAGCTCGCCGCGTTCGGCGATCGAGTAGGTGTCGTGCGAGTCGGTGCCGGCGTACGGGAACACCCACTCGTCGCGCGGGATCTGCAGGTAGTCGGCCTTCTCGGCCGAGCACACCACCACGACGGCCGCCTGATTGACCATGTTGTTGGAGTTCATCAGCTTCGGGTACGGCCAGCTGATCATCCGGTTGTCGGCGCTGGCCTGCCAGATCTGCTCGGCCGGGACGGCATCGCGGCTCCAGGCGTGCGGATTGGCCGCGGCCACCGCGCTGAACCGGGCCCACAGTTCGCCGATGCGCTGACGGTGCTCCTCGACACCCTCTCCGTTCGCGATCCGCAGAGCCTGCTCGAACAACGGGTAGACGTGGGAGGGCAGCAGCAGCCCGATGCGCTCCTCGGCCGGTCCCGACATCGGCACCTCGTCCTCGGCGCCGGGCGGGACGGCGACGCTGTCGTCCTGGCGCGTCCAGTCCGGCCGGATTCCCTTGGTCTTCAAACGTTTCCGGGCCCGCCAGGTCTCACCACCGGCCAGCAGCACGACGTCGGCCCGGCCGGCCTGGATGTCGAGGCAGGCCTGGTTGACCAGTGACTGCGGGGTGTTGCCGCCGACACCGGTGTAGTAGGTCGAGGCGTTCGGGGCGCCGATGCGCGCACCGAGCAGCAGCCCGGGATCGCGGTAGCGCCAGGACAGCAGGTTGACCACCCGGATGGCGTCGACGGCCTGCAGCACGCGCGGGTCGGCGGCCTCGCGCGCGGCGGCCGCCATCAGGTCGACAGGCTCGACGTCAGCGGAGTCTTCCCGCTCGTTGACCTGACCGACGCCGACGATGACCGGTGTTCGGGGATCCAGGCCCATCGGAGAGTCCTTTCTGTTGACGCCTGTCAAAACCTATCAGGGAGCCTGGGCGGGGTTCTTACGGGATTCTGTGTCTTCGGCGCGTTTGGCCAGCACGGCGCCCATCGCGGTGCCACGATGGGCGCCGAGTCGGCGGTCGAGAAGCGAGCCGCCGCGGTCCGGGAGGAATGAGCGTGACGCAGCCTTTCAACGGAGTCATCAAACTCGACGTGCGGGATTCGGTTCCGGACTGGACGCCGTATCTGCTCAAGCAGCCGCCGGAGGGCGCGCCGAACATCCTGATCGTGCTCTACGACGACACCGGCCTGGCCGCGTGGTCGCCCTACGGGGGCCGGATCAACATGCCGACGATGGACCGGCTGGCCGACAACGGCGTCACCTACACCCAGTGGCACACCACCGCGCTGTGCTCGCCCACCCGCTCAACCTTCCTCACCGGGCGCAATCACCACGTGAACCGGTGCGCCTCGATCACCGAGGGATCGATGGGTTTCCCGGGTGCGGCCGGCCGGCTGCCCGCCGAGTGCGCCACGGTCGCACAGGTGTTGCAGGACAACGGGTATGGCACGTTCTGGCTGGGCAAGAACCACAACGTCCCGGTGGAGGACCTGTCCCCCGGTGGGAGTAAGTCAGAGTGGCCGCTGTCGAAGGGTTTCGACCGGTTCTACGGGTTCCTCGGCGGCGAGACCAACCAGTGGTATCCCGACCTGGTCGAGGACAACCGCGCCATCGAGCCGCCCTACACCCCCGACGAGGGCTATCACTTGTCGAAAGACCTTGCCGACCAAGCGATCCGGATGCTGCGCGACCAGCGGTCGTCGGCGCCGTCCAAGCCGTGGTTCATGTGGTTCTGCCCAGGCGCCAACCATGCCCCGCACCACAGCCCCAAGGAATACATCGACAAGTACAAGGGTGTGTTCGACGACGGTTACGAGGCCTACCGCGAGTGGGTGCTGGCCCGGATGATCGAACGCGGCGTGGTGCCCGAGGGCACTGAGCTGACCCCGTTGAACCCGATGCCCGACGACGTGGCCAACGAGGCCGACTACGTGCGGCCGTGGGCGGAACTCAACGACGACGAGAAGCGCCTGTTCTGCCGGATGGCCGAGGTGTTCGCCGGGTTCTCCGAGTACACCGACGCCCAGGTCGGCCGCATCGTCGACTTCCTCGAGAAGACCGGCCAGCTGGACAACACGCTGATCTTCTACTGCGCCGACAACGGCGCATCCGGAGAGGGCACGCCCAACGGTTCGGTGAACGAGAACAAGTTCTTCAACGGCTTCCCGGACAGCCTGGAAGAGAACATGTCCTACTTCGACGAGCTGGGCACCCCGGAGACCTACAACCACTACCCGACCGGCTGGGCGGTGGCGTTCTCGACTCCGTTCCAGATGTTCAAGCGGTATTCGCAGTACGCGGGCGGCACCTGTGACCCGCTGGTCATCCACTGGCCCAGGGGAATCAAGGCCCGCGGAGAGATGCGGCATCAGTACCACCACTCGACCGATATCGTGCCGACCATCCTGGAAGCCGTCGGCCTCGAGATGCCGAAGGTCTACCGCGGAGTCGAGCAATACCCGCTCAACGGCGTGTCGATGCGCTACAGCTTCGACGACGCGCACGCGCCGACAACCAAGAAGCGCCAATACTTCTCGATGCTCGGCACCCGCGGCATCTGGGAGAACGGCTGGAAAGCCGCCGCACTGCACGCGCCGATCAGCGGCAAGGGGCATTTCGACCAGGACCAATGGGAGCTGTACCACGTCGACGAGGACCGGGCGGAATCGCGCAACCTCGCCGACCAGTACCCCGAGAAGCTGCAGGAGCTGATCAACGTCTGGTTCGAGGAGGCGGAGGCGAATTTCGTTCTGCCGCTTGATGACCGGACAGCCCTGGAGCAGATCAGTGGCGACGACCGGCCGTCCGGCGAGCCGCCCCGGTCCCGTTACATCTACTACCCGGACACCTCGCCGGTGCCCGAGTCCACGGCGGTCAACATCCGCGGCCGGTCCTACAAGATCCTGGCCGATGTGGAGGTCACCGCGGAGTCCGAGGGCGTGATCTTTGCGCACGGATCCCGTTTCGGCGGGCACACGCTGTTCATCAAGGACCGCAAGCTGCACTACGTCTACAACTTCCTGGGCATCAAGCCGGAGCAGACGTTCGTCTCCGATGTCCTGGAGCCCGGCCAGCTGACGCTGGGTGTCGAGTTCATCCGCGAAGGCGCCGGCGAGCACCAGGAGTCGCTGGGCACCGCGAAGCTGTACGTCGGTGACCAGGTGGTGGCCGAGGGGCCGATGCGCGCCCAGATCGGGCCGTTCACGTTGTGCGGCGACGGACTTTGCGTGGGCTACGACAGCGCCGACCCGGTGAGCCGGTCCTACCCGCCGAACTTCCCGTTCACCGGTGGCCGCATCGTCGGCGTCGGTGTCGATGTCGGCGAGGACCAATACCTGGATCTAGAGAAGCTCGCAGCCGCCGCGTTCGCCCGGGACTGAATTGTCGGACCCCTCCATTACTGTCGAACGCATGTTCGAATCAGTAGTGGAGATCGACACCGGTGCCGAGCAATCGGTGCTGGTAGAGCGCATTGCCGCCCTGGAGCGGCTCAAGGCCGCGGCCGCCGCGGGACAGGCGCGGTTGGCCGTGGCCTTGGATGCCTCGCGCCGTGCGGCCGACGAGGCGGCCGGGATACCCGTGGCACGCCGGGGTAAGGGGGTCGGCGCCGAGGTGGCGCTGGCACGTCGCGATGCCCCGGCGCGCGGCGGGCGGCACCTGGGCTTCGCCAAGGCTCTGGTGTACGAGATGCCGCACACCCTCGCGGCGTTGGAGCAGGGGCTGCTGTCAGAGTGGCGGGCCACCCTGGTGGTCCGCGAGTCCGCCTGCCTAGAGGTGGCCGACCGACGGTGCCTGGACGCCGAATTGTGCTCCGATCCGGCCACATTGGAAGGCCTTGGAGATGCGGCCCTGGTAGCCGCAGCCAAGGCCATCGCCTACCGGCTCGATCCGCGCGCGGTGGTGGACCGGGCGGCCAAGGCGGCCGGCGAGCGGACCGTCACGATTCGGCCGGCCCCCGACACCATGACGTATCTGACCGCCTTGTTGCCGGTGGCCCAGGGAGTGTCGGTGTATGCCGCCCTCAAGCGCGAGGCTGATGGGTGCTTCGACGGGCGTACGCGCGGGCAGGTGATGGCCGATGCCCTGGTCGAACGGGTCACCGGACGGCCCGCGGATGTGCCGGTGCCGGTCGCGGTCAACGTCGTCATCTCGGATCAGGCACTGCTGGGCGCCGAACATTCCGCGGCGGCCATCGTCGGCTACGGGTCGGTGCCCTCGGCGGTGGCGCAGGCGATGGTGCTCGATGCCGTCGGTGACAAGCGCTCCCGAGCCACGCTGCGGCGGCTGTACGCCACCCCGGCGAGCGGCGCGCTGGTGGCGATGGAGTCCAGAGCCCGGATCTTCCCGAAGGGCCTGGCTCAGTTCATCGTTCTGCGGGATCACCGCTGCCGCACCCCGTACTGCGATGCGCCGTTCCGGCACACCGACCATGCCACCCCGCACCGCCGGGGTGGCGCCAGCAGCGCTCACAACGGCGCCGGGTTGTGCGAGGCCTGCAACTACACCAAGGAGACCCGCGGCTGGACGGTCGTCACGAGCACGGAAAAGGGAAGGCACACAGCCGAATTCACCACACCGACCGGCGCGCACTACCACTCGGTCGCGCCGCCGGCACCCGGTACCGCCACCCGGCCCCCTAGCGCCGCGGAGATGTACCTGAACGGTGAGCTCGTCAAGGTGATCGCAGCCTGACGACCGGGTCCGAGGGTTTGTGCTGCGGCTTTTCGGGTACGGGACCATCCGTCCCGACAAAGAAAGTGAGAACGCATGCCTTTCGGAAGACCGACATCAAGGGCCGCACTGACGCTCGCCGGTGGAGCGGCCGTGCTCGCCCTGGCCGTCGGCTGTGGGAACAGTGACAGCGGCGGCTCAGAGAGCAGCACCGTGGCGCCGTCCTCCAGCGAGGTGACGACGACGTCGGTCACCGTCACCACGAGCCCGGCCGCCACCGACACCGCGACGACCGAGGCCCCGGCAGGACCGACCGGCAGCGGCGGGCCCGGCGGTGGCGGCGGCGCGATTCCCGGTGGCCCCACCGGCAGCGGCGGCCCCGGCGGTGGCGGCGGCGAAATCCCGGGTGGTCCGACCGGCAGCGGCGGCCCCGGCGGCGGTAGCGGTTCGATCCCCGGTGTGGGTAGCGGCGGCGGAGGCCCCAACGGCGGTGGTGGCTGCATCAACGGTGTCGGCTGCATCGGAACCGGCGGCTGACACCCACCTCGAGCATCAGTCGGCGGTTCGGGCGGACCTTCCGCTCGAACCGCTGCTGTGCGCGGTCTTCTTCGCTGACGTCGAGCGTTCGTTCGACGGGCTGGACGTGCCCGCCGCCGCGGAGGCCGCGGCGGCTGCCGTCGATCGGGTGACAACCGAACGCCCGCTGGTTCCGGTGGCCCGCTTCGGAGCCGGCGTGGACGTGGCGGTGTCGTCCTGAGCGGCGGCGTTCCGCGCCGTGGCGCTGGCAACGAGCATGACCGGCGGGGTGAACGGCTTGATGGCGTTGGCGATGATCACACGGATATCGAGAATGTCCTGAATCGACCCGCCCGGGTCCAGCACGGTCGGCCCACCAGGGGTGAACACACCGTACAGCTGCACGGTGCTGCTGGGCCCGGTCGGCACCTTGATCCCGTTCAGGAATGCCCCGGCCAGAATCGCCACCACGTTGATCGGGTCCTGGAACGTCGCCACCACTCCGCCGGCGAGGCTGAGCAGCGGCGCCGTCGGAATGGCCACCACCCGCGACAGCACATCCAGACTGAAGACGGCACCCAGCGCATTGACCAGATTGGTGGCCTGGGACGCCGCGACGGCCAGCAGCGCAGCCGGCGTCGGATTACTGGCCAGGTATGTGGCGTAAGCGATTTGGTTCTGGATGATCTTGGTGATCACCGGTGTGGGATTTGCCGCGAAGCTCGCGGTCAACGTCTTGATGTTGTCGGCGGTGTCGGTGGCGACCTGGAGCAGCGCGGTGATCGGATCCACGGCCAACCGCACCTCCGCCGACACGGCGCGAGGGGCGACGACCGCACTCGTCTCGACCGGCTGGATGGGACTGACCGCGACCACCATCGCGGCGCTGACCGCGGCGGCCGCGAGGACGGGTCGACGCAGAACTGTGGACATGTCACTTACCTCCAACACGTTCCCCTGACGGATGCTATGCAATGACACCGCCAGATACGCCTGATCGGACCGGAAAAGTGTGACGTTTCAACGCGTCAGGCGCCGGCTGGACCCACCCGGTAGATCGACTTCAGCGCGAAGAACGCCTCGAGGCCTTCCGGACCCAGTTCGCGACCGATTCCACTGGCCTTCACCCCACCGAACGGGGCGCGGAAGTCCAGTTGATAGTCGTTGATGCCGATGGTGCCGGTGTGCACCGCGCGGGCCACCTCGGTGGCGCGCTCATCGTCGGTGGACCACACCGTTCCCGCCAAACCGAACTCGCTGTCGTTGGCCAGTGCGATGGCTTCCTCATCGCTGTCATAGGGAATCACGGCCAGCACCGGTCCGAAGATCTCCTCTTGCGCGATCCGATCGGAGTTGTGCACATCGGCGAAGACCGTCGGGGCCACGAACCAGCCGCGGGGCTGATCGTCCGGAACTCCGCCGCCCGCAATGAGTTTCGCGTCGCTGCTCTTGCCTTCGGCGATGTAGTCCAGCACTCGGTCGAGCTGTCTGCGGCTCACCACGGGACCGATGTCGGTGGCGGTGTCCAGCGGATCACCGACCCTTAGCCCGCCGACCATCTCCGCGAGCGCGCTGAGGATCTCGTCGTAGCGGGACCGCGGTGCCAGGATCCGCGAACTCAGGTGGCAGGTCTGGCCGTTGTTGACGAAGGACGCCACCCGCAGGCCCTTCATGGTGGCCTCCAGGTCGGCGTCGTCAAGGATGATCGCCGCCGACTTGCCGCCGAGTTCCAAGGTGACCGGGCGCAGCAGCCGCCCGCAGACCTCACCGATGATCCGCCCCGCTGCCGTCGACCCGGTGAACGTCACCTTGTCCACACCCGGATGCGACACCAGGTGCCGACCCGCCGCCACCCCGCCGGGCACGATGTTCAACACACCCGGCGGCAGGCCGGCTTCCTGCGCGGCCTCGGCGAACACCAGGGCATCCAGTGCCGTTTCCGGTGCCGCCTTGAGTACCACCGTGCATCCCGCGGCCAGCGCGGGCGCCAGCTTGAACGCGGCCAGCGCCTGCGGGTAGTTCCAGGGCACGATCGCCGCCACCACGCCGATGGCCTCGCGGCGCACGATCGTGTGGCCGATCATGCTCGGCCGGATCTCCTCGATCGGAGTCTCGGTGATCAGCTGGGCGTAGTAGCGCAGGAGGGCAGCAGGAAAACGGCCATTGGCGCCGCGGGACAACGACATCGGCATGCCGTTCTCCCGGGTCACCAGTTCGTCGGTGGTGCGGGCCCGGCTGTCCAGCGCGGCGGCGAAGGCGCCGAGAAGTTCCGCGCGATGCTCCGGTGATGCTGAACGCCATTCGGGCAGGGCCGCCCGGGCCGCCGCCGCCGCCGCGTCGATGTCCGCTTCGGTGGCGCTGGCGCCGTCACCGAGTGGCTCGCCGGTGGCGGCCTCGATCACGGGCTCGACGTTGTCGGTGTGGACCAGTCGGCCGTCGATGAACAGCTGTGCCGTCCCACTCATGCGCCCACTCCTGTTCGGGCCGGTGCGCTGAACAGCACACCGTCGGTGATGAACTGGTCGATCGCCTCGTCAGCCATGCCGAGCACCTCCCGGCACACCCGGCGGGTGTCGGCGCCCGGCAGCGGCGCGGGGTTCTGCAACGCCGGCGGGATGTGCCGGTACGGCGCGGGCCCGGCCTCGGTGGGCAGCGGATGCTCGAAGAGCGGATGCACCATGTCGCTGAACACCTTTCGCAGCTGCAACTGGGGATCGTCCCGCACGTCGGCGGCCCGGTGCATCGGCCCGGCGGGAACCCCGACGGCCTGCAGTGCCGCGGCCACCTCCCCCGGTGACCGCGTCGCGGCCCACTCGGTCAGCGCATCGATGCCGTCGCGCCCGACCACACTCGCCACGGCCCGACGGTCATTCTCGCCGCGCAGCGACACCACAGCCCATTCGTCGTCTCCGGCACAGGCCAGCACATGATGCTCAGCCTGATCCGCGACGACGGTGCCGACCCCGGACACCTCGGCGGCCTGGGCGACATAGAGCGTGTCGAGCTGATTGATGGCCGCCTCGGACTGCGAGACGTGAATGCGCGCACCGATACCGAGGCGCTGGCGACGGATCAGCCCGGCCAGCGCGCCGATCGCACTGATCCGCCCCACGACGTGGTCGGGGAAGATCGTGGTGGCGTCGAAGAACGGGTGCCGGGCGGTGTCGGTCGGAGCGTCGGCGGACGTCCACAACCGAGTCACACCGATGGTCGCCCGCACCAGCGGGCCATAGCCCATCCGCCTGCTCCACGGCCCGGTGTCACCGAACGCGCTGCTTTCAGCCAGCACCAGACCGGGATTGAGCTCGGTGAGCCGCTCGTAGGTAAAGCCCAGCGCATCCAGCGTCCCCGGCTTGAAGTTCGCGAACACCGCGTCGGAAGCGGCCACCAGATCAGCAAATATCTTGGCGCCGCCGGGACTGCGCAGTTCCAGTCCGAGCGCCAGGTTGTTGCGATGCGCGCGGGCGAAGGCCTCGCTGATCGCCTGGCCCTCACGGGTCTGACGCAGTCCGTCCGGGTAGCTCGCGCTCTCGACCTTGATCACCTCGGCGCCCAGATCGCCGAACAACCGGCTCAGCTCGCCGCCCGCGACGATGACGCCCAGGTCGACGACCCGGATCCCCTCCAGCGGCCTACCCCCAACCGGATGGGTCGGCGCCGGCGCGAATGATGTTGTCTGCCAATCCACATCGCTGCTGCCGACGGCGGGCGCCGGAGTGCGGTAGCCGGCGTGCTCGCCGTCGACCACCCAGTAGCCCACCGGAACGCGGGCCGTCACGCCGGGCGCCAGTTCGGTGTCGACCAGAGCACCGACCTCGGCCAGATGCTCGGATTTCAGCGCCTCGGCGGGGGTCAGCACGGCGGCGATCGGCACCCCATGCGCCTGCCCGTCGGCCACCAGTTGCTCCATCGTCTGACCGGCGAAGAACTCCGCGATCAGGGCGCCGAGTTCACCGAATGCCTGGGTGCGCGCGGCGATGCTGTCGAACCGCGGATCCTGGAACTGTTCGGGCTCCCCCAGCCAGGCCCGCAGCCCGCGCCACTGCCGCGGCGCCAGCACACAGATCCGGACGTAGCCGTCGCTGCACGCGAAGATCGGGTAGGCGTCCTGGTAGCGCGGCCTGCCGCGCCAGCGACTCGCGGCACTGCCGGCGGTGGCGGCCTGACCCTGGGTGCCGAACGGCGGATCCAGTGCCAACACCACCGCGTCGAACCGGGAAAAGTCGATGTAATCGCCTGCACCGCAACGCAACCGGTTGAAGTACGCGACCAGCACCGCCCAGGCGGCCTGGACCGCCGCGGTGGTCGAGGCGATACCGTCGGGCGGCAGGACCGGCGTTCCGGTGGCCGGCCCCGACCGGGACAGCGCGGTCGACATCGCATACATCACCGGGTCGGTCGCCTGCCAGGAGCTGTGCAGCCCCTCGGCACCGAAGTCGGTGACCGACATCGTCACCAATTGCTCGAATCGGTCGGCCAACGCCGCGCACGAAGTGCCGAACGCCGCGGCCTGGCCGGTGTCCCCGTCGTCGACGACGATGTCGGCTCCGGCGACCAGTTCGAAGAACAGCCGCCGGTCGGCCTCGTTCGAGGGGTTCAGCACGGTGCTGCGCTTGTTGGCGTTGTGCAACGCGAACGGGATGCTGACCCCGTCGATGGTGGGCAGTGCATGCCGGGCGGCACTGCCCTCGGCGGGCTCGACCTTGAGCACGTCGGCACCGAGGTCGGCCAGCAATCGGGTCACCGTGTCACCAGGTCCGCCACACAGGTCGAGCACCCGAACCCCAGCCAGCAACGGCTCCCTGACGCGCATGACCGGTTCTCCTCGAAAGTGTGCTTCGGACGGCAAGACGGGTTCACGATATCGAAGCCTGGGTAAACAACCCGTTCTCGGAATGCCCGGCACCGATCAGCGAAGGTTCAATGGGGTTATGACAGCGCAACCCGACCAGGCGACACTCGACCAGATCGACCGCTGGTGGCGCGCGGCCAACTACCTCTCAGTAGGTCAGATCTACCTGCTGGACAACCCGCTGCTGCGCAGGCCGCTGTCGCGCGACGACGTCAAGCCCCGCCTGCTGGGGCACTGGGGCACCACTCCGGGTCTCAACTTCCTCTACGCCCACCTCAACCGGGCGATCGCGCAGCGCAGGCAGTCCACGATCTACGTCACCGGCCCCGGCCACGGCGGCCCCGGACTGGTGGCCAACGCCTATCTGGACGGCACCTACACCGAGACCTACCCGGACATCACCCGCGACGCCGAGGGTCTGCGCCGGTTGTTCCGCCAGTTCTCCTTCCCGGGCGGCATCCCGTCGCACGTCGCACCGGAGACACCGGGGTCGATCCACGAGGGCGGCGAACTCGGATACGCGCTGTCGCACGCCTACGGGGCGGCCTTCGACAACCCCGACCTGCTGGTGGTGGCGGTCGTCGGAGACGGTGAAGCCGAAACCGGGGCGTTGGCGACGAGCTGGCATTCCAACAAGTTCCTGAACCCGGCCAGCGACGGCGTGGTGCTGCCCGTTCTGCATCTCAACGGCTACAAGATCGCCAATCCGACTGTGCTGGCACGCATTCCGGAGGACGAGCTGCGCAGCCTGATGGTCGGCTACGGCCACCAGCCCTACTTCTTCGAGGTCACCGACGCCGATGCCGCCGACCATGCCGGCGCGCACCGCCGGTTCGCGGCGCTGCTCGACGAGGTGCTCGACGAGATCGCCGCCATCAAGGCCTCCCCCGGCGACCAGCGCCCGGCCTGGCCGATGATCGTCTTCCGCACGCCCAAGGGCTGGACCGGCCCGGCCTACATCGACGGCAAGAAGACCACCGGGTCGTGGCGCGCCCATCAGGTGCCGTTGGCCAACGCCAGGGACACCCCCGAACATCTGCAGGTGCTCGCCGACTGGCTGGCCTCCTACCGGCCCGAGGAACTCTTCGGCGACGACGGCGTCGTGGATCCCACGATCAGCGCGCTGGCCCCGGCGGGTTCCCTGCGCATCAGCGACAACCCGCACGCCAACGGCGGTCTGCTGCTCAAGGATCTGCGGCTGCCCGACTTCCGGGACTTCGCCGTCGATGTCGCCGCCCCCGGCGCGACGATCGCCGAAGCCACCCGGGTGCTCGGCCAGTGGCTGACCGAGGTCATCCGGCTGAACCCGGAGAACTTCCGCATCTTCGGGCCCGACGAGACGGCGTCGAACCGGCTGCAGGCGGTCTTCGACGTCACCGACAAGCAGTGGAACGCCGAGTTCGTCTCCGCGGAGGTCGACGAACATCTCGCGCGCAGCGGCCGGGTGGTCGAGATGCTCTCCGAGCATCAGTGCCAGGGCTGGCTCGAGGGGTATCTGCTGACCGGGCGGCACGGGCTGTTCAACTGCTACGAGGCGTTCATCCACATCATCGACTCGATGTTCAACCAGCACGCCAAGTGGCTGAAGGTCACCGACCACATCGCGTGGCGGCGGCCGATCGCCAGCCTGAACTACCTGCTGTCCAGCCATGTCTGGCGCCAGGACCACAACGGCTTCTCCCATCAGGACCCGGGTTTCATCGACCACGTCGTGAACAAGAGCGCCAAGGTGGTCCGGGTCTACCTGCCGCCGGACGCCAACACCCTGCTGTCCACCTATGACCACTGCCTGCGCTCCCGGCAGTACGTCAACGTGGTGGTCGCCGGCAAACAACCGCACCCCAACTTCCTGACGATGGAGCAGGCGATCGCGCACTGCACCCGTGGCCTGGGCATCTGGGAGTGGGCCGGTAACGAGGACCTGGGTACCGACCCCGACGTGGTGATCGCCGCCGCCGGCGACGTGCCCACTCTCGAGGCACTGGCCGCCGTCGACCTGCTCCGCCAGCACCTGCCGGAGCTGAAGGTCCGGTTCGTCAACGTCGTCGACCTGATGCGGTTACAGGACGAGACCGAACATCCCCACGGACTGTCCAACCGTGAGTTCGACATGATCTTCACCGCCGACAAGCCGGTGATCTTCGCCTATCACGGCTACCCGTGGCTGATCCACCGGCTGACCTACCGGCGCAGCAACGACAGCCGCATCCACGTCCGCGGCTACAAGGAGGAAGGCACCACCACCACGCCGTTCGACATGGTGATGCTCAACGACCTCGACCGCTACCACCTGGTCATCGACGTCCTGGACCGCGTGCCCGGCCTGGGCTCCCGGTACGCCACCCTGCGTCAGCAGATGGTCGACAAGCGGCTGGCCGCCCGGGAGTACACCCGCGAGCACGGCGATGACATCCCGGAGGTGCGCGACTGGGTGTGGCCCGGCGCCCGCGACGTGGGCGCCGCCACTGTGGTGGACGCCACCGCCGCGACCGGCGGCGATAACGAATAACGCCCTCTTACGCGCGCGTACAATAGGCAGCACATGTCTGAGTCGAGCGCGGTGGTCGCGCAGCATCCGCATCCCGCGCTGTCCCAGCTCGCGGCGCTGCATCATGCCCGCGTCTACGTCGACGTCGGCATCGTGGTGGTGGTGCTGGCGCTGACCAACCTGATCGCCCACTTCACCACCCCGTGGGCCAATGTCGCGGTGGTGCCCGCCGCGGCGATCGGACTGGTGTTCCTGGTGCGCTCCCGCGGGCTCGGCTGGGCCGAACTGGGACTGGGCCGCGAGCACTGGAAGTCCGGTGCCCTCTACGCGCTCGGCGCGGTGCTGCTGGTCCTGACGGTGATCGCGATCGGCGCCCTGCTGCCGTGGACTCGGCCGATGTTCTTGAACAACCACTATGCGACGTTGTCGGGCGCCCTGGTGGCCTCGATGATCATCATCCCGTTGCAAACCGTCATCCCCGAAGAACTCGCCTTCCGCGGCGTGCTGCACGGAGCACTCGACCGGGCGTGGGGGTTCCGCGGTGTCGCGGCGGCCGGTTCGCTGTTGTTCGGCCTGTGGCACATCGCCACGTCGCTGGGGCTGACGAGCAGCAACGTCGGATTCACCCGCATTCTCGGCGGCGGCGTGTTCGGCATGGTCGCCGGTGTCGCGATGGCCGTGGTGGCAACCGCCGCAGCCGGTTTCGTCTTCACCTGGCTACGCCGCCGTAGCGGCAGCCTGATCGCCCCGATCGCACTGCACTGGGCTCTCAACGGCATGGGCGCGCTGGCGGCCGCGCTGGTGTGGCACCTGTCGACGTAAGCCTCAGGGGGTCCGGCTGCGCCGGGCGCGGAATTCGCGATTCTTGAGCTTGTTGCCGCACGTCGCCATATCGCACCAGGTGCCGCCGTGGTTGCGGGAGCGGTCGTAGAACGCCCACCGGCACTCCTCGTTGCCACACGCCTTCAGGTGACTCCACGTGCCGTCGCGCTGCGCCTGGGCCACCACCAGCAGGAGCCCCAACAGGCGGCCCTGCACCGAATCCTCGTCAGCACCCACCGCAACGGCCCCGTCTGCGTCCAGACGGACCCGGGCAGTGGCAGACTCGGCAACGTGTCTCAGGGGGAGCAACTCGGTGGCGCTCGGGGCGGGGCCGCCGGCGTTGTGCACCAGCATCGCCCGCAACGCCTCCCGCATTTCGCGAATGGCGTGCAGGTCTGCGCTGGTCGCGACACCGCCGTCGGTGAGCAGCCCGTGGGCACGCAACCAGGGCTCAGCGTCATCCGCCTGGGCCAACCGGTCGGCACCCGATTCCAGATCAAGGGTGTTGACCAACGCCTGAATCCGGGTAAGCGGTTCGGGCGCAGGTTTGGCCTCGGCATCGCCGAGCCAGGGAGCCTGAGGCATGAGAGAAAGCATAGAGAGACGTGACCATCAAATCAACTTGACTGGTCATGAGTGACCGGTGTAGCGTTTTCACCAGTCACACCCGAATGGGGACAACGGCGTCCAACAGCAAGGAACAGCCCATGGGGCAGAAGAATTTCCACCAAGACCTCGACGTATCCGGCGCGCCCGACGTGCCGCCGGCCATCAGCGGGGCACCTCTCACCGCACGGCTCTACGCGCGGTTCCTGGCCGGCCGGCTCGACCGCGACGTGGAGGCGGGGCTACTCCCCGAACCCGGCAGCGCGCTCGCACTGCACATGGCCACCATCACCTCCACCGGGGAACGCGAAGGTCTGGCCCGCTCGCTGCGCAGCGTCCTGCACGAACCCGAGCACGGGCGTCCCGGCGTGCCGCTGCGTATCCCGGTACATCCGGAGCGGGTGGCCACGTGTGAGTCGGTGATCGACGACATCACCCTGCTGCTGCACTCTCCTCGTCCGGTGCGGGCCCGCGGGATGGCGCGGCTGCGGATTCTGCTGTCCGACGGCCGCGGCCCGCTGTACCGCAACGGCAGTGGCAGCCTGGCAGCCGAACTGCGCGGAGTTCTGGCCGCCCTGTAGTCAGGGCAGCAGGACCGCGGCGCCGGCGATTCGGCCCTCGGCAAGATCGGTCAGCGCCCGATCAGCTTGCGCCAGCGGGTATTCCGGACTCGTCACCTCGATGCGGTGCCGCTCGGCGAACGCCAGGAATTCTCGGGCGTCCTGGCGGGTGTTCGACGTCACCGAACGAATCTGGCGCTCCTGGAACAGATGTCGCTGATAGTTCAGCGTCGGGATGTCGCTCAGGTGGATCCCGGCGATCGCCAGAGTGCCACCCCGGTCGAGCGCTTCCAGCGCCGGGAGCACCAGGTCGCCGACGGGAGCGAACAGGATGGCGGCGTCGAGTGCGACCGGCGGCGGATCGGTCACCTCCTGCGCCGAAGCGGCGCCGAGACCCAGCGCCAACTCACGGGCCTGGGCACCCCGGGTCATCACGTGCACCTGCGCCCCCTGAGCCAACGCCACCTGGGCGGTGATGTGGGCGCTGCCGCCGAACCCGTAGAGCCCCAGCCGTCCACCGGCAGGCAGTTCGGCCCGCAGCAGCGAGCGATAGCCGATGATGCCCGCGCACAGCAGCGGCGCCAGTTCGCTGTCGGTGTAACCCTGCGGCAGATGGTGGGCGAAAGCGGCTGGCAAAGTAGCAAAGTCGGCGTAACCGCCGTCAGCGTCCCACCCGGTATACCGGGAGTCGGGGCACAGGTTCTCATCGCCCCGCACGCAGTAGGCGCACACCCCGCAGGTATGCCGCAGCCAGGCGATCCCCACCCGGTCCCCGACCGCGAACCCGGCACCGGCGTCGGGACCGACGGCCACCACCTCGCCGACCACCTCGTGCCCCGGCGTCACGCCGGGCCGGTGGACGGCCAGATCACCCTCACTGACATGCAGGTCGGTCCGGCAGACGCCGCACGCCAGCACCGCGACCAGTAGTTCGTCGGGCCCCGGCTCGGGCACGGCCGCTGCGGTATCGAGGTCGAGGGGGCCGGTGCGCATCGGCCCGGGCCTGCGCACCCGCCACGCCCGCATGGTGGTCGGTTGGGTCGGCATCACTCCATCGTGCAACGCGCGCGCCGCCGGCGACAGGGGTGCCGGGATCAAGGGACCAATGGCCCGTGATCGGGGCCTTTCGATGCCTGTGCCGTCAGGGTTTTCGGTGCGACGGTGAAGCACGGCCATCGAGCGAGGAGGAGTCAGCATGCAGAAGGAACTGCCCGACAAAGCGACTCTGGAGGCCGCCCTGGCTCTGGCGGTCCGGGCGCCTTCGGTGCACAACTCCCAGCCCTGGCGCTGGCGGATCGGCGACGAGAGCGTGCACCTGTACGCCGATCCGGCCCGGCACCTGCCCCACATCGACCCGGCCCGACGCGACCTCATGCTCAGCTGCGGTGTTGCGCTGCAACACTTCACCGTCGCGCTCTCAGCACTGGGCTGGGCCACCGAAGTGCACCGCTTCCCGAATCCGGCCGACGCTGACCACCTGGCCAGCATCGAAATCCTCGGCGGTGCGGCCAACGATCAAGACATCGCCCTGGCGGCCGCCATCCCGCGGCGGCGCACCGACCGCCGGTGGTTCTCGTCATGGCCGGTGCCCAGCGGCGACATCGCGTTGATGGCGGCACGGGCCGCACGCGCGGGCATCTCACTACGCCGGGTCGAGGACGAGAGCGAGCTGGCGGCGGTGGTGGCACAGGCTGTGCGCCAACACATCAGCGATCCCGAGTACCTCGCCGAACTGTCGATGTGGAGCGGACGGCACGGCACGGTCGCCGGGGTGCCCGCCCGCAACACGCCGGCCTCCGAGAAGCAGGGCACGTTTCCGTCACGGGTGTTCGCCAACCCGGCGCTGGAGCAGCCCGGTGGCATCGAACCGCGCGACGACGCCGGTGTGGTGCTGGTCCTGGCCACCGCCACCGACGACCCGGAGGCACTGCTGCGGGCCGGCGAGGCGACCGGCGCCGTCCTGCTCACCGCGACAGCACTGGGGCTCGCCAGCTGCCCGCTGACCGAGCCGCTGGAGATCGACCGCACCCGCGAGCAGGTGCGCACCCGGCTGCTCGATGGCGACGGTTTCCCGCAGATGCTGCTGCGTATCGGGTGGGCAGCGCTCAACGCCGACCCGCTGCCCGCGACCCCGCGCCGGCCGCTCACCGACGTGGCGGCCTACCTCGACGGGTCGTCGCTGCAGACAGCCAACTAGCTACTTACGGACTTTGCCGAGGATCCACAGCAGGATCACAGAGCCGAGCACCGCGGTGAACAGCGTGAACCACCAGCCGCCCGCGGCGGTGTCCAGGAAGAAGCTGAGCAGGAAGCCGCCGATGAGGGCACCGACGATACCGATGACGATGTTCATCAGGATGCCCGAGCCGCTGCCCTTGACCAGCTTGCCCGCGATCCAGCCGGCGAGCGCGCCGATGATGATGTAGCCGATCCAGCCCACGCTGGTCAGCGTGGTTGACCGGGCGAGGAATTCAGTCGCCGCCATCACGTCCATGAGGGTCTCCCTGTCGTCGGCGAACGGCGTGGCTGCCGCGCGCTATCCCACTGGTATACCGCTGGCGGGTAACGAATTGCTCGTCGAAACGGCCACGAAGCCGGTTCAGCCGGCCGGCATCATCTCCGGAACCGGGGTTTCGACCGGAATCGGCACCCCGACACGGTTACCGGGCGTCGGCGTGGGAGCCGGGGCGTTCGGGTCCGGCTCCGGCGGAGGCGGCGGGGTGTACGGCTTGATCGACTGCGCCAGTGCCTTGGCGGCCGCAGGATCGATCGGATCCTTGGCGGTGCCCAGCCAGACGACGAACCAGCGCTGGTTGCGCTCGTTGCGCGGGGCGTTGGGTACGGCGGTGCCGACCACACCGGCCCAGATCTGGCCGTTGGGCTTGGAGGTGTCGGTGAACTTCACCTCGTACGACGAGAAGTAGCCGGGCAGGTCACCGGCCTGCAGCGCACCGGTCTGCTGGTTCACCCGCACACCGGGGAACGGCATGAAGAACTCGCCCATATCGGAGGCCAGCCGGACAGCGGCCTTGCTGTTGTCCTGCTCGGCGCCGGCGAACAGCTTCAGGTCCAGCCGGCCCAGCAGGATGCTGGTGTCATTGGCGGTCGGCGCGGGCTGGCCGTTCTGGGCCGGACCGGTCTCCTTGCTGAGCAGCGCCTGACCGTAGTTCAGCCGGGAGGCGTCCGACACCACCCAGCCAGCGGGCAGCAGGTAGCTGAAGCCGCCGCTGGCATTGTTGATCCGGCCGGGCTCCGGCGGCGGCGCCGGAGCCGCGTTCGGATCGGCTGGCGGAGCGTTGGGATCGGCTGGCGGCGGCGGCGGCGCGTTGGGGTCCAGCGGGGCCGGCGGCGGGGCGTTCGGATCGGCAGGCGGAGCGTTCGGATCGGCCGGAGGCGGCGGGACCTCGGAGGCCGGCGGCGCGACAGGCGCAGGTATGGCGGCCGTCGTGGACGGCGTGGGCGTCGCGGGATCGGCGGTCGCCGAAGTCGACGGAAGGACGATCGTGACAGCGCTGGCCGCGGTCACTGCAGTGACCGCCAGCGCCGACCACAGTCCTGTGCGACGTGATGTCGGGTCCGGCTCACTCATGGCGTTGAACCTACCGTGTTACAGCCGTGACGCAAGTGTGGCCTGCTCACGATGTGGTGTGCCGACGCGCTGTGACCAACCCACAAATTTCGCCGAATTCCCAGCTCAGCGCCCGGTACCACCGGTCCGGGCCGACCGCGCCCCGGGCAGCGGCTCCCAGTCAGTCCACAGCTTCCCGGGCCGCGCCGTGCACTGCGACCTCCTGCGCCTTGACGGTGAACCAGACCGGCTGCCCCGGGCTGAGCCGGAGGTCCGCGGCGGCGTCGGCGGTGATGTCGGCCGCCAGGCCCGGTGCGCCGTCCCGTTGAGGGGTGCCGCGCACGCGGACGGTGGCCCCGGTGACGTCCAGCTCCGCCACGGTCACCGCGACACAGTTGCGGGGGCTGCCGTGCGGTTGATCGCGGTACACCGCCACCGCCGCGGGGGTGAACACCGCGACCGCCCGGCTTCCCGGCGTGAGCGGCTCGGCGGGCGTGCCGTGCCAGCCGACGCCGTCGGCATCACGCACGGTGTCGGCGCCGGTCAGTAGCCCGCGCACCACGTTGACGCCGGCGATCCGCGCCCCGAACCGGCTGCGTGGGGCGGCCAGCACGTCGGCCACCGAACCGATCTCGGCCACCGAACCGTCTTCCAGCACCAGCACCCGATCAGCCAGTGTCAGCACATCGAGAAGGTCATGCGTGATCAGCACGATGGCCCGCCCGCCTGCCGAGGCCACCTGGCGCAGCACCGCACGCACCGACGCCGCCACCGACACGTCGAGCCCCGCCAGCGGCTCGTCGAGCAGCAGCACCTCCGGCTCAGCGGCCAGGGCACGCGCGATCGCCACCCGCTGGGCCTGCCCACCGGACAGCTGCGCCGGTGTGCGGTCAGCCAGCTCAGCCAGCCCCACCTCGGTCAGCCAGTACTCGGCCCATTGCCGGGCTGTCCCCCGGCCCAACCCCCGTGCCCGCGGCGCGAACTCGACGTTGGCCCGCACGCTCAGGTGCGGAAACAGCAGCGGATCCTGCAACAGCAGGCCCACCCGGCGGTCGTGGGTGGCCACCTGGACTCCGGCCGAGGTGTCGGTCAGCACCCGATCGCCGACGGTGACGACACCGGAGTCGGGCACAAGCAGACCGGCGAGAACGTGCAGGGTCGTCGACTTGCCCGCCCCGTTGGGACCCAGGACGGCCAGTACCTCGCCGGGTTCGACCGAGAACTCGACGGTGACATCGCGGTCGCGGACGGTCGCGGCGAAACGCAGCCCGGCCATCAGCTGCCCACCTGCGCGTTCCAGCCGGCCAGGCGCCGCGCACCGAGGCCGAGGACCACGACGGCCGCCACCGCGACGAGCAGGATCGACAGTGCCACCGCTGCGTCCGGATCGCTTTCGCGCTGCAGATAGATCTCCAGCGGCAGCGTGCGGGTGACGCCCTGCCGCGAGCCTGCGAACGTCAGTGTGGCGCCGAACTCCCCCAACGACCGGGCGAAGGCCAGCACCGCACCGGAAACCAGGCCCGGCGCCAGCAGCGGCAGTGTCACCCGCCACCACACGGTGCCCGGGCGCGCCCCCAGCGTCGCGGCCACCACGTCGTAGTCGGCACCGGCAGTTCGTGCCGCACCCTCCAAAGCGATCACCAGGAACGGCAGCGAGACGAACGTCTGGGCCAGCACGACCGCCGTAGTGGTGAAGGCGATCCGGATCCCGGCGGCCTCGAGGTACGACCCGAGCAGGCCGAGGCGGCCGAAGGCGTAGAGCAGGGCGATACCGCCGACGACGGGTGGCAGCACCAGGGGAAGCAGGATGAGCGGTCGCACGGCACGGATGAACCGGCCGCTGCTGCGGGCCAGCACCATCGCCATCGGCACCCCGAGCAGCAGACACAGCACGGTGCTGGCGGCCGCGGTGCGCAGGCTGAGTAGCAGCGCATCCCGCGAGGAGGGACTGGTGATCAGCGGCCAGAATCGCGACCAGTCGACCTTCAGGGCCATCGCGACCAGCGGCAGCACCACGAAGGCGCCGCCCAGGGCGGCCGGGAGGTACACCCAGCGCGGCAGCGCAGGCACCCCGATCCGCCTCATCCGTCACACCCTAGGTCGCTGCATCGGCTCGTGTCCTGATCGTGTCGCGGCGTATTAGCACCTTCTAGCTACTGTCCAGTAACATTCATCAGCGAACCGGCGTCGACATGCCGGGTTCAGCGTCGAGCACGAGGAGGTCAACGGCGATGGACGTGCTGGTCACCGGCGGTGATACCGAACTGGGTCGCATCGTGGCGGAAGGTTTCCGCGACGCCGGCCACAAGGTCGTCATCAGCGGCGCGCGCCGCGAGGACCTGGAGGTCACGGCCAAGGAACTCGAGGTCGACGCGATCGTCTGCGATACCGCTGATCCGGCCGCACTGGCCGAAGCCCGCACCCAGTTCCCGCACCACCTCGACACCATCGTCCATGTGCCTGCCCCGCGCTGGGTCGGCGGCGATCCCCGGACCTACACGATGGCCGACACGGCCAACGCGTGGCGGTCGGCGCTGGACGCCACCGTCCTGTCGGCCGTGCTGCTCATCCAGAACATCGGCGATCACCTGCGGTCCGGCGGCGCCATCGTCACCGTCGTGCCCGAGCACCCCCGCGATGGCAGCGCCGAGGCCGCGGTCAAGGGCGCGCTGTCGAACTGGACCGCCGGGCAGGCCGACTACTTCGGCACCCGCGGGATCACCATCAACACCGTGGCGTGCGGGCTGGGCGCCGAGCCGTCCTACGACGGGCTCAGCAGCACTCCGCCGTCGGTGGCGTCCGAAATCGCCCGTCTCGCACTGTTTTTGACCAGCCCGTCGGCCCGGCACATCACCGGTCAGACGTTGCACGTCGGTCGCGGGGCCCTGGCCAACTTCGGCTGATTCACCTCTCGTTCGCCGGCGACGATTACTGTCGGCTGGGTGACGATCCGACTTGGTTTCCAGATCCCGAACTTCTCGTACGGCACCGGTGTGGCCGAGCTGTTCCCCACCGTGATCGCCCAGGCCCAGGAGGCTGAGGCCGCCGGGTTCGATTCCGTCTTCGTGATGGACCACTTCTATCAGCTGCCCATGCTCGGCTCCCCCGACCAGCCGATGCTGGAGGCCTACACCGCGCTCGGCGGTCTGGCCACCGCCACCGAGCGGGTCCAGCTGGGCACCCTGGTCACCGGCAACACCTACCGCAACCCCACCCTGCTGGCCAAAGCCATCACCACGCTGGACGTGATGAGCCAGGGCCGGGCCATCCTGGGCATCGGGACCGGCTGGTTCGAGCTCGAACACGATCAGCTCGGCTACGAGTTCGGCACCTTCACCGATCGCTTCAAGAAGCTCGAGGAGGCGCTGTCGATCATCGTGCCGATGATCGAGGGCAAGCGCCCGACGGTGGACGGCACCTACTACCGCACCCAGGAGGCGCTGGCCAATCCCCGCTTCCGCGACCACATCCCGCTGATGATCGGCGGCAGCGGCGAGAAGAAGACGTTCGGCCTGGCCGCCCGCCACTTCGACCACCTCAACATCATCGCGGGCTTCCCGGAGCTGCCCGGCAAGGTGTCGGTACTGGCCCAGCGGTGCGAGGAGGTCGATCGCGACCCGGCCACCCTGGAGACCAGCGTGCTCGTCAGCGTGGTCGCCGGCGACAACCTGAGCCAGGACCTGATCCCCAAGGAGATGGCAGGCCGGATGGTGGTCGGCACCCCCGACCACGTCGCCGAGCAGATCAAGACCAACGTGATCGACGCCGGTATCGACGGCGTGATCATCAACATGCCCGGCTACGTGCCCGGTGCGATCACCAAGGTCGGCGAGGCGTTGCGGCCGGTGGTCGGGAGCTGACCCGAGGCCCGGGTGGCTGATATCACCTGGGCCGTGGGGGGACCGACGCGAAGTCTGACGCCGGGGCGACTACCGTAGAAGGTGTCCTGTGCATGTCAATGAGGAGTAGAGAATGACCCATCCCGGTGCCACTCCATCGGATAAGCACAAGGTCGTCATCATCGGATCCGGCTTCGGCGGGCTCAACGCCGCCAAGAAGCTCAAGCGCGCCGACGTCGACATCAAGATGATCGCCAAGACCACCCACCACCTGTTCCAGCCGCTGCTGTACCAGGTGGCCACCGGCATCATCTCCGAGGGCGAGATCGCCCCGCCGACCCGCGTGGTCTTGAAGGACCAGAAGAACTGCCAGGTGCTGCTCGGCGAGGTCACCAACATCGACCTCGACAACAAGACGGTCGATTCGATCCTGCTGGGCCACACCTACCGGACGCCCTTCGACACCCTGATCGTGGCCGCCGGCGCCGGTCAGTCCTACTTCGGCAACGACCACTTCGCGGAGTGGGCGCCCGGCATGAAGAGCATCGACGACGCCCTTGAGCTGCGCGGCCGCATCCTCGGCGCCTTCGAGCAGGCCGAGCGCTCCAGCGACCCCGTGCGCCGCGACAAGCTGCTCACCTTCGTGGTGGTCGGCGCGGGGCCCACCGGTGTGGAGATGGCCGGCCAGATCGCCGAGCTCGCCGACCACACCCTCAAGGGCGCCTTCCGGCACATCGATTCCACCAAGGCGCGGGTGATCCTGCTCGACGCCGCACCGGCGGTGCTGCCGCCGATGGGCGAGAAGCTGGGCCAGAAGGCCGCCGCCCGGCTGGAGAAGCTGGGTGTCGAGATTCAGCTCGGCGCGATGGTCACCGACGTCGACCGCAACGGCATCAGCGTCAAGCGTGGTGACGGCACCATCGACCGCATCGAATGCGCGACGAAGGTGTGGTCGGCCGGTGTGTCGGCCAGCCCGCTGGGCAAGATCATCGCCAACCAATCCGGCGCCGAGGTCGACCGCGCCGGCCGGGTCAAGGTGCTGCCCGACCTGACCGTCCCCGGTCACCCGAACGTCTTCGTGATTGGCGACATGGCCTTCGTCGACGGTGTCCCCGGAATGGCGCAGGGCGCCATCCAGGGCGCCGCCTATGCTGCCAAGCTCATCAAGGCCGAGCTCAAGGGCGCCGACCCGGCCGCCCGCGAGCCGTTCGAGTACTTCGACAAGGGCTCGATGGCCACGGTGTCGCGATACTCGGCGGTGGCCAAGATCGGCAAGATCGAGTTCGCCGGCTTCTTCGCCTGGCTGGCCTGGCTGTTCCTGCACCTGATCTACCTGGTCGGGTTCAAGGCGCGACTGACCACATCGCTGTCGTGGATCAGCACGTTCATCGGCAGCCACCGCGGCCAGTTGACGATCACCGAGCAGCAGGCCTACGCGCGAACGCGGATCGAGCAACTCGAGGAGATCGCCGCCGCCGTAGAGGACGAGAAAGCCGCGTCCTGACGACGAGGTCTGTGCGTTCGCTGGGTATCCCCGCGCCCGCGGGTGATTCGACCGTTCCAGCAGGTGCGCTGGCCTACGATGATCGCCAGGACACACCACACCGAGGGGGCTCCATGTCATCAAGGTCTGTGCGCCGCGCGGCCGCTGCAGCGCTGGGCGCTGCTGCGGTGCTGCTGACTGCTGCCGGCCCCGCCGCAGCGGATCAGCCGCCGAACTGCACCACCGCCGACATGACCGGAATCATGGCCGGTGTGTCGGCGGCCATGTCGACCTACCTGTTCACGCATCCGGACGTGAACGACTTCTTCAGCAGCCTGCAGGGCCTGCCGAAGAAGGAGATCGGCGCCAAGACGCAGGCCTACCTGGATGCCAACCCGCAGGTCCGCACCGACCTGGACAACATCCGTCAGCCGTCGACCGATTTCCGCAACCGGTGCGGGATCGGGCAGCGGCCGCTGGCCCCCGGGGTGGTCTGACCCGAGCGTGAAAGCCGGCGCACTCTAAGGTGGTCGGCGTGGTCATGAAGCCCGACGAACTCGTCTACCGGGTTCTGCAACGGCTGCCGACCCGGGTTCTTTCGCTGCGCAGCATCGTCATCGTCGCGGCGCTGTCGGTGGTGATCCTGGTGCTCACGCTGGGCACCTGGGTGTGGATCGGCGTCACCCACGACCAGTACAGCCAGCTCGACCGCCGGCTGGACTCGGTGAGCAGCCTCGGTGACTTCAGCACCCTGCTGAGCACGCGCCCGCCCGGCGAGGGCGCACCCACCCCGGACGGCAACCTGGTGCGCACCGTGCGCGTCGGTGGGCTCGCGATGTCGGTGCCCCCCAACGTGGAACTGCCCGAGCTGCCCAACGGCTACGCGAACACCACCATCGGCGGCGTCGAGTACCGGGTGCGGACGTTTTCGGTGGCCGGGGCGACGATCGCGCTGGGCGCCCCGCTGACCGAGACCAAACACCGGATCGACGAGCTGCACCTGCGGGTGCTGCTGATCTGCGCCGGGGTGATCGTCGGCACCATCGTCGTGGGTTGGCTGATCTCGCTGATCATGATCAACCCGTTCCGGCTGCTGGCCCAGCAGGCCCGGGCCATCAACGCGCAGTCCAACCCGGATGAAGTGCAGGTGCGCGGTGTCCGGGAGGCCGTCGAGATCGCAGAGGCCGTCGAGGGCATGCTGGCCCGTATCGGCGACGAGCAGGACCGCACCAAGGCCGCGCTGGAGTCCGCCAGGGACTTCGCCGCGGTGGCCTCCCACGAATTGCGCACCCCGCTTACCGCGATGCGCACCAACCTCGAGGTGCTCTCCACGCTGGATCTCGGCCCCGAGCAGCGCACCGAGGTGATCGGCGACGTGATCCGCACCCAGAGCCGCATCGAGGCCACCCTGACGGCCCTGGAGCGCCTGGCCCAGGGTGAGCTGACCACTGCCGACGACTTTGTGCCGTTCGACGTCACCGACCTGCTGGACCGGGCCGCGCACGATGCCGAGCGGATCTATCAGGATCTGAAAGTCTCGCTGGTGCCCTCACCGGCGGTGCTGATGGTGGGTCTGCCGGTGGGCCTGCGGCTGGTCATCGACAACGCGATCGCCAACGCGGTCAAGCACGGCGGGGCCACCGAGGTGCGGCTGTCGCTGGAGAGTTCGGCAGACGGCGTGCAGATCGCCGTCGATGACAACGGCAGCGGGGTGCCCGAGTCGGAGCGGGCGGCGGTGTTCGAACGGTTCTCCCGCGGCTCGACGGCGTCGCGGTCCGGTTCCGGCCTGGGGTTGGCCCTGGTGGCGCAGCAGGCCGAATTGCATGGTGGCACAGCACATTTGGATAGCAGCCCGCTGGGTGGCGCCCGCCTGGTGCTGACGCTGGCCGGCCGTCACGAATAGAGGCGCGCACCCTGCCAGGTGGACAGGCTGCCGCCGCCGGCCAGCTCCAAGGTGGTGCCCGCCGCGTCCTCGGCGGGTTCGGGGAAGCGCAGCTCGCTGACACATGCCAGCGGCACGCCCAGCGCATCGTCGGCCACCGACCCGGTCCCGAGCTCGACGCGGTGCCGCAGCAGC
This sequence comes from Mycobacterium sp. M26, assembly GCF_001494595.1. GTDB lineage: Bacteria > Actinomycetota > Actinomycetes > Mycobacteriales > Mycobacteriaceae > Mycobacterium. The sequence goes on along the minus strand of NZ_LN929908.1, from coordinate 2,116,819 downwards.
GGGGTCCCGGACCGGTCGGCCCACATCGCCCCGCTCCAGAACCCTTCCCGTTCATCGGTTCTGCCGATCTGGACCCGCTCGCGGATACGCAGCCGGGCCGTGTCGGCCAGCTGGACGCGGACCTGGCTCAGGTGCCGGGAGTCGGCGGCCACCACGGTTGGCTCCGGGTCGAGGTCGAGTTCCCCGCCGACCTCGATCTGCCAGCAGGCCCGCGACTCGCGGGAGTCCGCGCCGGGCAGCACGACGGTGGCCGCGGCACTGCGCACCCGCAGCCTCGCACCGGGTTCCACGATCAACCGCACGGCGATGGTGTCACCGCCCAGCGGGGTGGCCGCCGCCGACACGAAGTGCACGGTGTCGGTTTCGGTATAGCGTGCCGCGACTCCCCCGCGGCACTCGATGCGCGGTAATCGGCCGGGTTCGGCCACCACCACGACGTCGGAATGCACAGCGCGGACTCTAGGCCGGCTGGTGCACGCGCAGTTGCTCGCGCACCCAGTCCAGCACCGGCGTGGCGGCCGGGTCCTCGGTCAGCGAGATCAGCGCCGTCGGGCGGCCCTCACGGACTTTCGCGGCGTCGCGGCGCATCACGTCCAGATCAGCACCCACCAGCGGAGCGAGGTCGGTCTTGTTGACCACCAACAGATCCGAGAACGTCACGCCGGGTCCGCCCTTGCGGGGCACCTTGTCGCCGCCCGCGACGTCGATGACGAAGATCTGGACGTCGATCAGACCGGAGGAGAACGTCGCGGTCAGATTGTCACCGCCGGACTCCACCAGGATCAGGTCAAGGTGGTCGTGACCGGCGATCAGGTCGTCGATGGCGTCGAGGTTGGCGGTGATGTCGTCGCGGATCGCGGTGTGCGGGCAGCCGCCGGTCTGCACGGCGGCGATCCGGTCGTCGGGCAGCACCGCATGGCGGCGCAGAAAGTCGGCGTCCTCGGTGGTGTAGATATCGTTCGTCAGCACCGCCAGCGACAGTTCGTCACGCAGTTGCCGGCACAGCGCGGCCACCAGAGCGGTCTTACCGGAGCCGACCGGCCCGCCGATCCCGATCCGCAACGGCTCGCCGGGCTGCCGCACCCGCTTGGGCCGCTCGATATGGGAATGCGGTTCGCCGTCAATGAAATGTGGTGGCATGAGGCTTCTTTCAGGAGACGAACAGGGGGCGGTCCCGCTCGGTGTGGCGCTGGGCCAATTCGTCGAGCAGCGGGTCGGACAGGTCGGCGAGACCCTGGGCGGCCTCGACGGCGGTACGTTCGCAGAGCTCAGCCAGCCCGAACGTGAGCGCCGCGACGTCGGCGGGGTCCAGGGCCAGCAAGCGCTGGGCGGCGGTCGCGGTGCCGGTCATGGTGGTGTACACCATCGACTGCGCGGTCTGCTCGGGGCTCAGCCCGCTGACCGCGCCCACCCGGCCTGCCGCCACCGCGAGATGGGGCCGGGCGCCGAGTGCGTCCCAATCGCCCTCGGGCCACACCCGCCGCGCCAGCCGCAGCAACCCACGGCCCTGCGCGCGCGAGGACAGCCGGGTGGCCGGAGCCGGTGTGCGGGCATCGGTTTCAGCGTCGGCGGCCGCCACAGTCAGCTCGCCCCGGTGTACGGCGGCCGCGATCGACGCGGTCACCAGACCACTGGTCCGGATGCGGCGGAGCAGGTAGGCCTCCAGCGTGGCGAGGTCCACCACGAGCCGGCTGGTGACCGCTTCCTCCACCCCGCCGGAGTGCACGTGTCCCCCGGTGGGCAACCGGGAGTCGGCGAGGGTGAGCAGCGTGATGGACATCAGAACAGGAAATAGCGTTGCGCCATGGGAAGTTCGGTGGCCGGCTGTTCCTGCCACACCTGACCGTCGATGCGCACGGTGAAGGTGTCGGGATCGACCTCGATCTGCGGCTGGGCGTCGTTGAGCGGCATCTGGGCCTTGCCGATCGAGCGGACATTACCGACCGGCACCAGCCGCCGGTTGACCGCGATCCGGTCGGCCAGACCGTCCTCGATGGCCTGCGGGGCAACGAAGTGCACCGAGGTCGCCGCGGCAGCGGCCGGTGCGGCGCCGAACATCGGGCGCGGCAACACCGGTTGCGGGGTCGGGATGGAGGCGTTGGCGTCACCCATCGCGGCCCAGGCGATCATGCCGCCCTTGAGCACCGCGTGCGGGCGCACACCGAAGAACTCCGGCTCCCACAGCACCAGATCGGCCAGCTTGCCCACCTCGACGCTGCCGATCTCATGGTCCAGGCCGTGCGCTACTGCCGGGCAGATGGTGTATTTCGCGACATAGCGGCGGACCCGGTTGTTGTCCGCGGCGCCGTCGCCCTCCAGGGCCCCGCGGCGGCGCTTCATCACATGCGCGGTCTGCCAGGTGCGCAGCACCACCTCGCCGATGCGGCCCATCGCCTGGGCGTCGCTGCCGATCATCGAGATCGCGCCGATATCGTGCAGCAGGTCCTCGGCGGCGATGGTCGAGGGCCGGATCCGGCTCTCAGCGAAGGCCAGATCCTCCGGCACGCTGGGGTTCAGGTGGTGGCAGACCATCAGCATGTCGAGGTGCTCGTCGAGGGTGTTGACGGTGTGCGGGCGGGTCGGGTTGGTGGAGCTGGGCAGCACATAGGACTCGGCGGCGACGGTGATGATGTCCGGTGCGTGGCCGCCGCCGGCGCCCTCGGTGTGGTAGGCGTGGATCGCGCGGCCCTTGATGGCGGCCAGGGTGTCCTCGACGAAGCCCGCTTCGTTGAGCGTGTCGGTGTGGATGTTCACCTGTACCCCGGCGGCGTCGGCCACTGTCAGGCACGCGTCGATCGCGGCGGGGGTGGTCCCCCAGTCCTCGTGCAGCTTGAAACCGGCTGCGCCGCCGCGCAATTGCTCCCACATGGCCTCGGAGCTCACGGTGTTGCCCTTGCCGAGCAGCGCCACGTTGAGCGGCCAGGTGTCCAGCGATTCCAGCATCCGGGCCAGATGCCACGCTCCGGGCGTGACGGTGGTGGCCTTGCTGCCCTCGGCCGGTCCGGTGCCGCCGGCGACGATCGTGGTGATACCGCCGCCGATGGCCTCCTCCATGATCTGCGGGCAGATCAGGTGGACGTGACAGTCGATGGCGCCCGCGGTGACGATGCGGCCGTTGCCGGCGATGATCTCGGTGGACGGGCCCACCACCAGGTCGGGGTGCACCCCGGACATGATGTCGGGATTGCCGGCCTTACCGATAGCCACGATCCGGCCATCACGAATGCCGATGTCGGCCTTGATGATTCCCCAGTAGTCGACGATCACCGCCCCGGTGATCACCGTGTCGGGTGCGCCGTCGGCGCGGGTGGCCCGACCCTGCCCCATCGACTCGCGCAGCACCTTGCCGCCACCGAACACCGCCTCGTCACCGGCCAGGCCCGGTCCGCCGCTACGGTCTTCGGTGATCTCCACCAACAGGTCGGTATCGGCCAGCCGGATCCGGTCACCGGTGGTGGGGCCGAACAGCGCGGCGTAGCGCGCGCGGGACAGCGCGGTCATCGGTCGATTCTCTTCGCGCAAGCGCTCATCGCAAGTCGAGCCTTCCGGGCGGGTTCAGGCTCAGCCCGTGGACCTCACGGGAGCCGCGCAGCGGCACCAGCGAGACCCGCTGGGCGACACCGGGTTCGAAGCGGACCGCGGTGCCCGCCGGGATGTCGAAGCGGTAGCCGTAGGCGGCGGTGCGGTCGAAGGCCAGCGCCGCGTTGGCCTGCGGCAGATGCACATGGCTGCCGACCTGGACCGGGCGGTCGCCGGTGTTGACGATCTCCAGCTCCAGGCGCGGCGCACCGGCGTTGAGCTCGATGTCGCCGTCACCGAGGAGGACTTCTCCGGGAATCACTGCGCGCTCCTGGCGGTCACGGGATCGGATGGTGGACGGTGACGAGTTTGGTGCCGTCCGGGAAGGTGGCCTCGACCTGTACGTCGTGCAGCATCTCCGGCACGCCGTCCATGACGTCGGCGCGGGTCAGCACCTCACGTCCGCTGACCATCAGCTCGGCGACGGTGCGGCCGTCCCGGGCACCCTCGAGGATGTGATCGGTGATGATCGCGACCGTCTCGGGATGGTTGAGCTTCAGTCCGCGGGCCTGTCGGCGACGGGCGAGGTCGGCCGCGTAGGAGATCAGCAGCCGGTCGGTTTCATGCGGTGTCAGGCGCATAGTGCGCGATCCTGCCACGGCGCGCACGCATCGGCAGGGCGGCGGCGCTACTGCTGCGGCGGATCGACTTCCAGGTTCTGCAGCCGCACCTGGCCGCGGGCAAGCAGACGATCCTTGTCATCGCGGATGGTGACCAGCCACAGCTGCTGGCGGCGGCCGCGGTGGATCGGCTCCGAGACGCCGTAGACCGTGCCGGAGCCGATGGCCCGCAGGAAGTCGGTGTTGTTGTTGACGCCGACCACGTTGCCGCCGCCGTTGGCCGCGAGCCAGACGTAGGCCGAGGTGCTGGCCATCGACTCGATCACCGCGCAATACACCCCGCCGTGCACGATGCCCATCGGCTGCAGCAGCTTGGGCGTCACCTCGAGCTGGGCTTTGGCGCCGTCGACGGTGAGCTCGGTGAACTGCAACCCGAGCTGGTTGTCGAAGGGGGCGTCGAAGGCGATCTGCTCGGTGAGCGACTGATCCGGTTGCACGATTTACGTGTTTACAGGGACGGACCCCGCGCGTGATACGCGGGGTCCGTCCTCGGGATGGACCGGGAGTCTCTGCAGCCCTCAGGACTCCGGCGCGGTCCGAAGCTAGGAAGCGATGCGGCGCACGGCGCGCACCGGCAGGCCGAAGCCGGCCAGCGCGTCCAGAACCGCCTGGGCTCGGCGCATGCAGACCACCTCGCCGGCACCGGACATCAGCGGCACCTGGGTGGCGGTGATCACCGCGGCGGCCCCCACCGACTGCCACATCGCGGTCGTGGTCAGCGCGCCGCCGCTGAGGTCCTGCAGTTCCTCGAACAGCGGAGCCAGCGAGCGGTGGCAGCGGTGGGCGGTCCAGGTGGCCAGGGCGGCCTCGCCCGGCAGCCGGACCACGCCGGTGCTGGCCGGGTCGTCGGGCAGCACCCGCAGCGTCGGGTTGACCACGCCGGCCCAGTCGATCGCCCCCTCGGAGTCGACGTGCATCCACAGGTTGTCCGGGCCGGCGTCCCAGGCCCGCCCCTCGAGCATCAGCAGCGTCAGCACCCGGCCCAGCACCGCGTGGGTGAAGGCCGCAGCGACCTGCGCGGCGGCGGTCCGCCGGTTGTCCAGCTCGGCGACGGCGGCCTCGTACATGACGGCCAGCCGGCCGCTGCGGACCACCGGTTCCAGCGGCCACCATCGCCGCCGCGACACGTCAGCCATCAGGGCCACACCGTGCACCCGGGGCGCGTCGGGGGTCAGTCGTCGCAACCGCCGGCTGGACTCGTGCACCGGCAGTACCCGGCGAATCGTCATGGCCCGGATCAGTGGGTCGGCGACAGCTGCGGTCACAGCACCTCCTCGTGTAAGTTAGGCAAGCCTAACCATAAATACCACGAGCTAGTACAGGCTTGCCTTATGTGAGTGCTGTCACACTTTGCGAGGAGATCTATGTGCTGGCCTGCGCGTTTTTTGAATCACGGCGAACGGCCGGGAACACTCGCAGCGCAGCGGGGAGTTGAGCCAGGCAAGTTGGATACGACGCCCGGTAGTAACCGGGAGTACCCTTACGTCATTGCTACGGAGATGAACGGAAAATGCCCAAGTTGAATCGTCTCGGCGAACTCGAACGCGCGGTGATGGATCACTTGTGGGCCGCCGGCCAGCCGCTGACCGTCCGACAGGTGCATGAGGCCCTCTCCGCGGAACGTGACCTCGCCTACACCACCGTGATGACGGTCCTGCAGCGGCTGGCCCGCAAGAATCTGGTGTCGCAGATCCGTGACGATCGCGCCCATCAGTACGCCCCCGTGCACGGCCGCGACGAACTCGTCGCGGGCCTGATGGTCGACGCCCTGGACCAGGCCGCCGACTCCGGTGACCGGCGCGCCGCGCTGGTGCACTTCGTCGAACGCGTCGGCGCCGACGAGGCCGACGCCCTGCGCCGGGCCCTGGCCGAACTCGAGGCCAAACACCGGTCATCCCAGCCCGCTGGCGGTACGCCTGTCGTCTGAGGGACACTGACAGTGTGTCCGCACTGGCCTTCGCTCTTCTTGCCTTAGCTCTGGTCGGCCCTGTGCCGGCCGTGCTGGCGCGGGCGTCCTGGCCGATGCGTGCACCACGCGCCGCCATCGTGCTCTGGCAGTCGGTTGCCGTGGCCGCGGTGCTGTCCGCCTTCAGCGCCGGTCTGGCCATCGCCAGCCGGTTGTTCGTCCCCGGACCCGATGGTCGCCCGACCGCCACCATCACCAGCGAGATCGCGGTGCTGGGCTGGCCGTTGTGGCTGCTCTACATCTCGGTGTTCGGGGTGACCCTGTTCATCGGCGCGCGACTGATGGTCGCCGCGGTCCAGGTCGCGATCGCGACCCGGCGGCGCCGGGCCCACCACCGGATGGTCGTCGACCTGCTGGGTGACTGTCCGGACGGCGCGAGCGGGCTGCGGGTGCTGCACGTCGACGAACCGCTGGCCTACTGCCTGCCCGGGGTCCGCAGTCGGGTGGTGCTCAGCGAAGGCACGCTGTCGGCGCTCACCGATCCCGAACTGGTCGCGATCCTCAGCCACGAACGCGCTCACCTGCGGGCCCGCCACGACCTGGTGCTGGAAGCCTTCATTGCGGTACACACCGCATTCCCCCGCTTCGTCCGTAGCGGCAGTGCGCTGAGCGCCGTGCGACTGCTGGTCGAACTGCTCGCCGACGACGCCGCGGTGCGCAGCGCCGGGCCCGGTCCGCTGGCCCGCGCACTGGTGGCCTGCGCGTCGGGCCGCACCCCGTCCGGGGCACTGGCCGCCGGCGGTCCCACCACCGTCATCCGGGTGCGGCGGTTGTGCGGCAGACCCAACAGCGTGTGGCTGTCACTGGGCGCCTACACCGCGGCCGCCGCGATCCTCGTCGTTCCCACCGTCGCCGTCGCGGTGCCGTGGCTGACCGAGCTGCACCGATTGTTTTTGACCTAGCTCTACGGGCGAAAGCCGCTCTGCCGCACCACACCTATTCGAAAGGCGTTAGATGAGCTCGTCGCAAAGCAGCACGAACGGCACCGCACAGATCGGCGTGACAGGCCTGGCCGTGATGGGCTCGAACCTGGCCCGCAACTTCGCCCGGCACGGCTACACCGTCGCCCTGCACAACCGGTCGGTGGCCAAGACCGACGCCCTGCTCGACGCGCACGGCTCGGAGGGCACGTTCGTCCGCAGCGAGACCATCGAGGAATTCCTGGCCGCTCTGGAGAAGCCGCGCCGGGTCATCATCATGGTCAAGGCCGGTGACCCGACCGACGCCGTGATCAACGAGCTGGCCGACGCCATGGAGCCCGGCGACATCATCATCGACGGCGGCAACGCTCTCTACACCGACACGATCCGGCGCGAGAAGGCCATCCGCGAGCGCGGGCTGCACTTCGTCGGCGCGGGCATCTCCGGCGGCGAGGAGGGCGCACTCAACGGGCCCTCGATCATGCCCGGCGGCCCGGCCGAGTCCTACGTGTCGCTGGGCCCGCTGCTCGAAGAGATCTCCGCACATGTCGACGGCGTGCCCTGCTGCACGCACATCGGACCCGACGGGGCCGGGCACTTCGTGAAGATGGTGCACAACGGCATCGAGTACGCCGATATGCAGCTCATCGGCGAGGCCTACCAGCTGCTACGCGACGGGCTGGGCCTGGCCGCCCCGCAGATCGCCGACATCTTCGCCGACTGGAACTCCGGCGACCTGGACAGCTACCTCATCGAGATCACCGCCGAGGTGCTGCGCCAGATCGACGCCAAGACCGGACAGCCGCTCGTCGACGTCATCGTCGATGAGGCCGAGCAGAAGGGCACCGGCCGCTGGACGGTCAAGTCCGCCCTGGACCTCGGGGTGCCGGTCACCGGCATCGCCGAGGCGGTGTTCGCCCGTGCCCTGTCCGGCTCGGTTCCGCAACGCCGGGCCACTACCGGCCTGGCCTCCGGCGCTCTCGGCGAACGCCCCGCGGACGCAACGCAATTCATCGACGATGTCAGCAAGGCGCTGTACGCGTCGAAGATCATCGCCTACGCACAGGGCTTCAACCAGATCCAGGCCGGCTCGGCCGAATACAACTGGAACATCACTCCCGGCGACATGGCGAGGATCTGGCGCGGCGGCTGCATCATCCGGGCCAAGTTCCTCAACCGGATCACCGAGGCCTTCGACGAGAACCCCGACCTGGCCACACTGATCGCCGCGCCGTACTTTCGTGATGCCGTCGAGGCCGGCATCGACAGCTGGCGCCGAGTGGTGGTCACCGCCACCGAGCTGGGCATCCCGATCCCCGGGTTCGCCTCCGCGCTGTCCTACTACGACGCGCTGCGCACCGAGCGACTGCCCGCCGCGCTGACCCAGGGTCTGCGTGACTTCTTCGGCGCCCACACCTACGGCCGCACCGACGCCGACCCGGCCGCCCGCTTCCACACGCTGTGGAGCGGGGACCGCACCGAGGTGGAGGCCTAACCCGGCCAACTAGGCTGGTCGGGTGCGATTCCTCGACGGCCACCGGCCTCCGTACGACCTGACCTACGACGACGTCTTCATCGTCCCGAACTCCTCCGACGTCGCCTCCCGGTTCGACGTGGACCTGTCCACCTCGGACGGCACCGGCACGACCATCCCGGTGGTGGTGGCCAACATGACCGCCGTCGCAGGCCGGCGGATGGCCGAGACCGTGGCGCGCCGCGGCGGGATCGTGGTCTTGCCGCAGGATCTGCCGATCGAGGCGGTCCAGCAGACCGTGGATTTCGTCAAGAGCCGTGACCTGATCGCCGACACCCCGGTCACCCTCGGCCCGGAGGACTCGGTATCCGACGCGGTCGCCCTGATCCACAAGCGCGCCCATGGTGCCGCGGTGGTGGTGGCCGACGGCAAGCCGGTCGGGCTGGTCACCGAGGCTGCCACCACCGGCGTCGACCGGTTCGCCCGGGTCCGCGACGTCGCCGTCACCGACTTCATCACCGCGCCGGTGCACACCGACCCCAAGCAGGTGTTCGCCCTGCTGGAGCACGCCCCGGTCGATGTGGCGGTGCTCACCGAGGCCGACGGCTCGCTAGCCGGTGTGCTGACCCGTATCGGTGCGGTCCGCGCCGGGATCTACAGTCCCGCCGTCGACGCCGCGGGCCGGCTGCGGATCGCCGCCGCGGTGGGGATCAACGGCGACGTGGCGGCCAAGGCCCGCGCGCTGGCCGAGGCCGGGGTGGACGTGCTGGTCGTCGACACCGCGCACGGCCACCAGCGCAAGATGCTCGACGCCATCAAGGCGGTGTCCGCGCAGGACCTCGGCATCCCGCTGGCCGCCGGCAACGTGGTCTCTGCCGACGGAGCGCGCGACCTGATCACGGCAGGCGCCTCGATCGTCAAGGTCGGCGTGGGCCCCGGCGCGATGTGCACCACCCGGATGATGACCGGCGTCGGCCGGCCCCAGTTCTCGGCGGTAGTCGAATGTTCCACGGCAGCAAGGGAACTCGGCGGACACGTCTGGGCCGACGGCGGGGTGCGTCACCCGCGCGACGTCGCACTGGCACTGGCTGCGGGTGCCTCCAACGTGATGATCGGCTCGTGGTTCGCCGGCACCTACGAATCGCCCGGCGACCTGATGTACGACCGCGACAACCAGCCCTACAAGGAGAGCTACGGGATGGCGTCCAAGCGTGCGGTGGCGGCGCGCACCAGCGCCGACAGCGCCTTCGACCGGGCCCGCAAGGCACTGTTCGAAGAGGGCATCTCCACCTCGCGGATGGCGCTGGATCCCGACCGCGGTGGCGTCGAGGATCTGCTGGACCACATCACCTCCGGGGTGCGCAGCACCTGCACCTACGTGGGCGCCACGACCATCGCCGAACTGCACGACCGGGTGGTGCTGGGAGTTCAGTCGGCGGCCGGATTCGCCGAGGGACACCCCCTGCCGACCGGCTGGTGAGACCGTGCGGCGCGCGCAAGCCGCTACCATTAGGGATTGTTCGAGCCATTGAGGAAAGGGATCTGAGTGCCGCTGGCACCCGTCGAGGCCCCCGCGGATCGGGCTGCCCTGGCCGAGCAGGCACCGGACGGGGCCGAGGCCGAACCCTCCCCTAGACAGCCGGGCGCAAGGCCCGGCTCCCAGTCGGTGAGGGCCTGGTGAACGTCCTCTATACCGTGTTGAGCCTGCTGGCGATCGTCCTGCTGACCCTGGGCACCGCCATGTTCGTGGCGGCGGAGTTCTCCCTGACCGCCCTGGAACGCAGCACCGTCGACGCCAACGCCCGCACCGGCGGCCGCCGCGACAAGATGGTCCAGCGCGCCCACCGGACCTTGTCCTTCCAGCTCTCCGGCGCCCAGCTCGGCATCTCGATCACCACGCTGGCCACCGGTTACCTCGCGGAACCGGTGCTGGCCCGGCTGCTGGACCCGGCGCTGGACGCCGTGGGGATCCCCGCCAGCGTCGTGCCGGGGATCTCGCTGGTGCTGGCGATCCTGATCGCCACCTCGCTGTCGATGGTGTTCGGCGAGCTGGTGCCCAAGAACCTGGCGGTCGCCCGACCGCTGCCGACGGCCAGGGCCACCGCGGGCTTCCAGCTGATGTTCTCCACCGTGATGACCCCGCTGATCAAGGCCACCAATGGCACCGCCAACTGGATTCTGCGCCGGTTCGGGATCGAGCCGGCCGAAGAACTGCGCTCGGCGCGCTCGCCGGAGGAACTCGGGTCGCTGGTGCGCAACTCCGCCGAGCGCGGGGCGCTGGACGAGTCCACCGCGGAGCTCGTCAACCGCTCGCTGCAGTTCGGCTCCCGCATCGCCGAGGAGTTCATGACCCCGCGCACCGAGATCGAGGTGCTGCAGGCCGACGACACGATCACCGACCTGGTGGCTGCTGCCGCCGAGACCGGGTTCTCCCGGTTCCCGGTGGTCGACGGCGATCTCGACGAGACCATCGGCATCGTGCACGTCAAGCAGGTATTCGCGGTGCCCGCCGAGATGCGGGCCAGCACCCGACTCAAGCTACTGGCGGTGCCCGTGCCGACGGTGCCGTCCACGCTCGACGGTGACGCCCTGATGGCGCAGGTGCGGGCCAACGGCCTGCAGACCGCGCTGGTGGTCGACGAGTACGGCGGCACCGCCGGCATGGTGACCGTCGAGGACCTCATCGAGGAGATCGTCGGCGACGTGCGTGACGAGCACGACGACTCCACCCCTGACGTGCAGAAGACCCCGCTGGGCTGGCAGGTCTCCGGGCTGCTGCGCATCGACGAGGTCGACGAGGCCACCGGCTTCCGGGCGCCCGAGGGCGAGTACGAGACCATCGGCGGCCTGGTTCTGGAGAAGCTCGGACATATCCCCGAACTCGGCGAATCCATCGAACTGTCGGCGTTCGACCCGGACGGCCCCTTTGATGACCCGGTGCGCTGGCGGGCCACCGTGATCGCGATGGACGGCAGGCGCATCGACCAGTTGGCGCTGATCGAGCTGGGCCACGATGACGACGCGACGGTGGAGGCCGACTGATGGGCGGTGACATCTTCGGCGTGCTGCTGACCGTGCTGCTGCTGGTGGCCAACGCGTTCTTCGTCGGCTCCGAGTTCGCGTTGATCTCGGCCAGGCGGGACCGGCTGGAAGCCCTCGCCGAACAGGGCAAGAAGAGCGCGGTGACCGTGCTGCGGGCCGGTGAGCAGCTGTCGCTGATGCTGGCCGGGGCGCAGCTGGGCATCACGGTGTGCTCGATCCTGCTCGGCCGGGTCGGCGAGCCGGCCGTGGCCCACCTCCTGGAGACACCGTTCGACCTCGTCGGTGTGCCCGATGCCGTGTTGCACACGGTGTCGTTCCTGGTGGCGCTGGGCATCGTGGTGACGCTGCACGTGTTGCTCGGCGAGATGGTGCCGAAGAACATCGCGATCGCCGGACCGGAGAAGACCGCCATGCTGGTGGTGCCGTTCTACCTGGTGTACGTGCGGATCGCCCGGCCGTTCATCGCGTTCTACAACTGGGCGGCCAACGCCACGCTGCACGTGTTCGGTGTGGAAGCCAAGGACGAACTCGACGTCACGGTGTCCACCGTCGAACTGGCCGAGATGATCGCCGAGTCCAGCTCCGAGGGACTGCTGGACCCCGAAGAACATCTGCGCCTGACCCGCGCCCTGCAGATCCGCAACCGAGTGGTCAACGACATCGCCGTCCCGCTGGCCCAGGTCCGCGCGGTACCGGTCGCCGGGCCCGGTCAGGGCCCCACGGTCAGCGCGGTCACCGAGGCGCTGACCGATACCGGGTACTCCCGGTTCCCCGTGGTCGGCACCGACGGCTCGTTGATCGGCTATCTGCACATCAAGGATGTGCTGTCCCAGATCGACGACCCGCAGACCGTGCTGGACGCCTCGGTGGTGCGCCCGCTGCCGCAGCTGGCCTCTGATCTGCCGCTGCCGGATGCGCTGTCGCGGATGCGCGCCGACAACAGCCACCTGGCGATGGTCATCGCCCCCGACGGCCGGGTCTGCGCGATGGCTGCCCTCGAAGACCTGGTGGAGGACCTCGTCGGCACCGTGCGCGACGGAACCCACCGTGCCTGAAGTCGTCGTTCTCGACGAGGACGACTGGCTGGCCCGGGCCGCCGCCCACCGCGCCGACGTCGAGGCGCTCACCGCTGACCACCAGCGTCGCGCCCAACGTGGTGAAGCTCACCCCGTCTGGGATTTCCTCTTCACCTACTACAGCCTGCGGCCCCGCCAATTGCGGGTGTGGCATCCCGGCTACGGCACCGCGCTGGCCGGCCCGGCGGCCCGGGAGTACCTCGACCGGACCGGCTACTGCTCGCGCCCGGCCGGGGTGACGGCCGACCCGGAGTACCTGCACTCGCGGCTGGAGACCGTAGGCTTCGTTGCCGGCCTGCTGCAGGCGACTGCCGACCGCCCACCGCAGTACACCTGCTTCGGCATGCACGAATGGGCGATGGTCTACCGCACCGAAGACGTCCGGCACGGCGCGGTGCCGCTGCGGCTAGGAGCCGACGGCACTGATGCCGTCGTCGAGTCAATGCCGTTGCGCTGCAGCCACTTCGACGCGTTCCGCTTCTTCACCCCGGCGGCTGTCCCGCGCAATCAGGTGACACCGAGCCGCGCGACCCAACGCGACTGGGAGCAGCCGGGCTGCCTGCACGCCAACATGGACCTCTACAAGTGGGCCTACAAGCTGGGCCCGCTGGTCGGATCGGACCTCGTGCTGGCCTGTCTGCGGCTGGCCGCGCAGGCCCGCGAACTCGACATGCGGGCCAGCCCCTATGACCTCAGCGCGTTCGGGTTCGAACCGATTCGCGTCGAAGACCCCGCCGGGCGGGCGGAATACGTCCGCTGCCAGAACGTTGTCGCCCAGCGCGCCGCACCGTTGCGGGCTGCGCTGCTCTCGCGCTGTGAGCTGCTGCTGGAGGCCGCCGCGGCGCAAGAGGGCACGTTACTGACGGGTAAGCTGAATGGATTGTCGTGAGGGAGGCTTGATGACAGAACGCGTGTCCGTCGGCAACCTGCGGGTGGCGCAGGTGCTGTACGACTTCATCACCAACGAGGCGCTGCCCGGGACCGAGATCGACCCCGACAGCTTCTGGGCGGGTGTGGACAAGGTGGTCACCGACCTCACCCCGAAAAACCAGGAGCTGCTGGCTCGCCGCGACGACCTGCAAGCCCAGATCGACAAGTGGCACCGCCAGCGCATCATCGGCGGCATCGACGCCGGTGAGTACCAGCAGTTCCTTGCCGACATCGGTTACCTGCTGCCCGAGCCGGACGACTTCACCATCACCACCGCAGGTGTCGACGACGAGATCACCACCACTGCGGGCCCGCAGCTGGTGGTGCCGATCCTCAACGCGCGCTTCGCCCTCAACGCCGCCAACGCCCGCTGGGGATCGCTCTACGACGCGCTGTACGGCACCGACGTGATCAGCGCCGAAGGCGGCGCCGAGCCTGGCTCCGGCTATAACAAGGTGCGCGGCGACAAGGTCATCGCCTACGCCCGCACGTTCCTCGACAAGGCCGTGCCGCTGGCCAGTGGATCCTGGAGCGACGCCACCGGCCTGTCGGTCGTCGAAGGCGTCCTGGAGATCGCGCAGGGCGATCAGGTCACCGGCCTGGCCGAGCCGGAGAAGTTCCTCGGCTACACCGGCACGCTGGGCTCCCCCGACTGGTCGGTGCTGCTGGTCAACAACGGCCTGCACATCGAAATCCTCATCGACCCGGAGTCCCCGGTCGGCTCGACCGACAAGGCGGGCATCAAGGACGTGGTGCTGGAGTCCGCGATCACCACGATCATGGACTTCGAGGACTCGGTGGCCGCGGTCGACGCCGACGACAAGGTGCTCGGCTACCGCAACTGGCTCGGCCTGAACAAGGGCGACCTGGCCGAGGAAGTCAGCAAGGGCGGTAAGACCTTCACCCGGGTGCTCAACGGCGACCGCACCTACACCAAGGCCGACGGCGATGGTGAGTTCACCCTGCCCGGCCGCAGCCTGCTGTTCGTCCGCAACGTCGGTCACCTGATGACCAACGACGCGATCGTGGACGCCGAGGGCGCAGAAGTCTTCGAGGGTATTCAGGACGCCCTGTTCACCACGCTGATCGCCCTGCACGGGCTGGGCGGCCAGAACAGCCGCACCGGGTCCATCTACATCGTCAAGCCCAAGATGCACGGCCCCGACGAGGTGGCCTTCACCTGCGAGCTGTTCAGCCGGGTCGAGGACGTGCTGGGCCTGCCGCAGAACACCATCAAGGTCGGCATCATGGACGAGGAGCGCCGCACCTCGGCCAACCTCAAGGCCTGCGTCAAGGCGGCCGCCGACCGGGTCGCCTTCATCAACACCGGCTTCCTGGACCGCACCGGCGACGAGATCCACACCTCGATGGAAGCCGGCCCGGTGATCCGCAAGGGTGCGATGAAGACGCAGCCCTGGATCCTGGCCTACGAGGACCAGAACGTCGACGTCGGGCTGGCCACCGGGTTCTCCGGCAAGGCCCAGATCGGCAAGGGCATGTGGGCGATGACCGATCTGATGGCCGCCATGGTCGAGCAGAAGATCGGCCAGCCGCGCGCCGGCGCCACCACCGCCTGGGTGCCCTCACCCACCGCAGCCACCCTGCACGCCATGCACTACCACTACGTGGACGTCTACGCGGTGCACAAGGAATTGGCCGGTAAGTCCCGGACCACCCGCGATGAGCTGCTGACCATCCCGCTGGCCGCCGAACTGGCCTGGTCGCCGGAGGAGATCCACGAAGAGGTCGACAACAACTGCCAGTCCATCCTGGGCTATGTGGTGCGCTGGGTCGACGCCGGCGTGGGCTGCTCGAAGGTGCCCGACATCCACGACGTCGCGCTCATGGAGGACCGCGCCACGCTGCGCATCTCCAGCCAGCTGCTGGCCAACTGGCTGCGGCACGGCGTGATCACCGAGGACGACGTCAAGGCCAGCCTGCGCCGGATGGCCGCCGTGGTCGACGGGCAGAACGCCTCGGATCCGGACTACCGCCCGATGGCGCCGGACCCCGAGGGCAGCATCGCCTTCCAGGCGGCGCAGGAACTCATCCTGGCGGGGGCGGCCCAGCCCAGCGGCTACACCGAGCCGATCCTGCACCGCCGCCGCCGCGAGTACAAGGCGAGCGTCGGGTCCTGAACCGCCCGGCTCGCCACTGCGAGGTGGCGGACTGCTGATCGCTAGACTCGTGCGGGGTCTGGCGCGAACCGTTCGACGAAAGAGGATTAGGCACCGCCATGGGCAGGCACAGCAAACCCGGTCCCGGGGAATCCTTCGGCGAACCTGCTGAGCCCGCCGACTCCTCGGAGTCGCCCACCGGCCGGTTCGCTCAGCAGCCCGAGGACGCGCCGTTCGAGCACTACGAGCCGCTCGATGACCGCTATCTGCCCGACGACGAACCCGACTACCGCGACGAGTACGACGACGGTCCGGCCGACTCGTATGGCGCCACGCCCCCGCCGCCACCGGCGACCGGTGGACGGCGGCGCAGCGGCTGGGAAGGTGGCCATCGCAGCGAAGGCGGACGGCGCGGAGTGAGCCTCGGCGTGATCGCTGCGCTGATTACGGTGGTCGTGGTCGTCGGCGCGGTAATCCTGTGGCGGTTCTTCGGCGGCGTGCTGTCCCATCGGTCCACCGAAGCCGCCCAGCAGTGCCTGGCCGGCACCGCCAATGTGCCCGTCGTGGTCGACCCGTCGATCGCGGACAACGTCAAGAAGTTCGCCGAGGGCTACAACGCGAACGCGACGCCGGTCGGCGATCGCTGCGTGAAAGTCGTTGTCACGATTGCCGATTCAGACCCGGTGATCAACGGATTCGTCAACCAGTGGCCCGCCGACCTCGGCGAGCGGCCCGCCCTGTGGATTCCGGCCAGTTCGGTGTCGGCGGCCCGGCTGCAGGCCACCGCGGGCAAAGAGGTGGTCAGTGACGCCCGCTCCCTGGTCACCTCGCCGGTGCTGCTGGCGGTCCGCCCGCCGCTGAAAGCCGCCCTGGAGCAACAGGGTTGGGGCGCGCTGCCCGGTTTGCAGACCAACCCCACCGCACTGGACTCCCTGGATCTGCCCGGCTGGGGATCGCTGCGGCTGGCGCTGCCCACCGTCGGTGACAGTGACGCCACCTACCTTGTCGGCGAGGCGGTGGCCTCGGCGGCCGCTCCCCCGGACGGTCCTGCGACTGCCGGGCTCGGCGCGGTCAACACCCTGTTCGGCGGTCAGCCCAAACTGGCCGACAACACCGCCGACGAGGCCTGGAAGGCGCTGCTGGCATCCGGCGACGTCGCCGCGGCCCCGGTCCATGCGGTGGCGACCACCGAACAGCAACTGTTCGCGCGGTCGGCGTCGATCTCGGATGCCAAGAACGCCGTGGCGGGTGTCCTGCCGCCGGGCCCGGTGGCGCTGGCCGACTATCCGACCGTGCTGCTGGCCGGAAACTGGCTGTCCGAAGAGCAGGTGAGCGCGGCCAGTGAGTTCGCCCGCTACATGCGCAAACCGGAGCAGCTCGCCGAACTGGCCAAGGCCGGGTTCCGTGCCGAGGGCACCACGCCGTCCGGCAACGACGTAGTGAGCTTCGGCCAGCTCGGCGCCCCGTTGGTGGTCGGCGACGATTCGGTGCGGGCCACCCTGGCCGCCGCGCTGTCGGCCCCGGCCACCGGATCGGCCACCACGATCATGCTCGACCAGGCGATGACCGGTGACGAGGGCGGCAAGTCCCGGCTGGCCAATGTCGTGGCCGCTCTGGACGGCCGGATCGGGGCGCTGCCGCCGAACGCCGCGGTGGGGCTGTGGACATTCAACGGTGTCGAGGGCCGCTCGGCGGTGGGCATCGGACCGCTGTCGGATCAGCTCGACGGGCAGGCCCGTTCGGCGGTCCTGACCGACACCCTCAACGGGTTGTCATCCTCGGGCGGCGGGGCGGTCTCCTTCACCACGCTGCGTCTGGTCTACGGCGATGCGCTGACGAACTTCCGCCAGGGACAAGCGAACTCGATTCTGGTAATCACCCAGGGCCCGCATACCGACCAGTCCCTGGACGGTCCCGGACTGCAGGAGTACATCAAGTCGGCGGTGGATCCGGCCCGGCCGGTCGCGGTCAACGTGATCGATCTCGGTGACGACCCGGATCGCGCCACCTGGGAGGCCGTCGCCCAGATCTCCGGCGGCTCCTATCAGAACGTCGCGACGTCGGACTCCCCCGACCTCATCGCGGCGGTCAGCCAGCTGCTGTCCTAATCGAGCCCGAGCAGTCGGCGGGCGCCGGCGGTGAACTCGTCGGGCACTTCCAGCTGCGGGTAGTGCCCGATCCCCGGCAGGGTGATGACCTCGGCGGCCGGGCGCAGTTCGGTCAGGCCGGCCAGCACATCGGTGGTCGCCACCGGATCGCCGGTGGCCCACAGAAAGCTCAGCGGTTTCGCCCAGTCCCGCACAGCACCGTGCCAGCGCGGCGCGAAGCGCACTCGCTCGTTGAGGTAGGCGCACAGCAGGTGCAAGATGCGGTGACCGTCATCGCGGGCCAGCATCGCCCACTGGGCTTCGGCTTCCTCGGGTGAGAGCGGATGCGCCGCGCTGAACAGCTCGGCGAAGCCACGGATGAAGCCGCTCTTGTTGGTCAGGCGGGCGAACAGCGGGCCCAGCGGCCCGCGCAGGATCTTCTGGCTGCGGCGCAGGCTGGCCCGCTCGATGATGACGCTGCCGTTGGTCAGGACCGCCCGCTGCAGATCGAACGGCAGCGCGCCGGACAGGTCGCGGGCCAGCAGCTCGGTGGCCACCGACGTGCCCATGTCGTGGGCCAGCAGCACGACCGGGCCCACGCCTGCGTCGGCGACGACCTCCTGGACGATGTCAGCCTGCTCGAGCAGGCTGTAGCGGTGCGGCCGCGGCTTGTCCGACAGGCCGAACCCGAGGAAGTCCAGGGTCAGCCAGGGCTGGTCGCCCAGCCGGTCGACCACCCCGCGGAAGTCGTAGGAACTGGACGGAAACCCGTGCAGCAGAAGCAGAGTCGGTCCAGCACCGGGCGAGGAGCGGACGAACACCTGACCCGCGCTCGTCGATACGAGCCGGCCACCTTCTTGCCACTGGCGAACGCTGGCGGGCAACACAGGTGTGACGCTATCAGGGGTTGAGATCGCACTGAGAGCGAAACCCTGGCGAATTCTTCGCCCTCAGTGCGGTCTGAACGCCATCGTCAGGCGAAGGCCTCCACCGGCGGGCACGAGCACACCAGGTTGCGGTCACCGTAGGCGCCGTCGATGCGGCGCACCGGCGGCCAGACCTTGGGCCGGAACGCCTGACCCAGCGGGTAGGCCGCCTGCTCGCGGGTGTACGGGTGCGTCCACTCGTCGACCAGCAGGCAGGCCGCGGTGTGCGGCGCGTTGTGCAGCGGGTTGTCCTCGGCCGGCCATTCGCCCGAACCGACCTTGTCGATCTCGGCGCGGATGGCGATCATCGCCTCGCAGAATGCGTCGACCTCGGCCAGGCTCTCACTCTCGGTCGGCTCCACCATCAGAGTCCCGGCCACCGGGAAGCTCATGGTCGGGGCGTGGAAGCCGAAGTCCGCCAGGCGCTTTGCCACATCGTCGACGGTCACGCCGGTGGCCTTGGTGATCCCCCGCAGATCCAGGATGCACTCGTGGGCCACCATGCCGTTCTCGCCGGTGTAGAGCACCGGGTAGTACTCGTCGAGCCGGCGGGCGATGTAGTTGGCCGACGCGATCGCCGTCAGCGTGGCGTCGCGCAGGCCGCGCCCGCCCATCATCCGGATGTAGGCCCAGGTGATCGGCAGGATCGACGCCGAACCGTAGGGCGCCGCCGACACCACATGGCCGTGCGGCAATTCCTCGGCCAGCGGGTGGCCCGGCAGGTACTGGGCCAGATGCGCCCGCACCGCCACCGGCCCGACACCGGGGCCACCGCCGCCGTGCGGGATGCAGAACGTCTTGTGCAGGTTCAGGTGGCTCACATCGCCGCCGAACTTGCCCGGCCGGGCCAGACCGACCAGCGCATTGAGATTCGCACCGTCGACGTAGACCTGCCCACCGGCGTCGTGCACGGCGGCACAGATGTCGGCGATGTCGTGCTCGTACACGCCGTGGGTGGACGGATAGGTGATCATGATCGCGGCCAGCCGCTCGGCGTGCTCGGCCACCTTGGCCCGCAGGTCGTCGAGGTCCACGTCACCGTTCTCCCGGCAGGCGACCACGACCACCCGCATCCCGACCATGGCGGCCGAGGCGGCATTGGTGCCGTGCGCACTCGACGGGATCAGGCACACATCGCGGTGACCCTCGCCACGTCCCACGTGGTAGTCGCGGATGGCCAGCAGCCCGGCGTACTCGCCCTGCGATCCG
This sequence comes from Mycobacterium sp. M26, assembly GCF_001494595.1. Classification (GTDB taxonomy): domain Bacteria; phylum Actinomycetota; class Actinomycetes; order Mycobacteriales; family Mycobacteriaceae; genus Mycobacterium. The sequence goes on along the minus strand of NZ_LN929908.1, from coordinate 2,096,873 downwards.
GCGTTGGGCTGCAACGAGATTGCGTCATAGCCCGTTACGGCGGTCAGCCAGTCCTGCAGGTCGGCGATCAGCCTGCGCAGGCCCGGGGTGTCCCCGGCGGGGGCGAACGGGTGCTGGCGGCCGAACTCCGGCCAGGTGATGGACTCCATCTCCGCGGCGGCGTTGAGCTTCATGGTGCACGAGCCCAGCGGGATCATGCTGCGGTCCAGCGCGATGTCCTTGTCGGCCAGCGAGCGCAGGTAGCGCATCATCTCGGTCTCGGTGCGGTACTTGGTGAACGCCGGGTGGGTCAGGAAGTCCGTTGTCCGCGAGTCGATCTCGGGACCCGCATACTCCCCGGCCGGGGCCGCACCGAGGGCCTCCAGGACCGCGGCCACGTGTACGGCGGTGGTGGCCTCATCACAGCTGACCGACACGTGGTCGGCGTCCACCCGCCAGATGTTGATACCCCGGCCCTTGGCCTCGGCCTGCACCGCGGCCGCCCGGTTGGGCACCTGCACCAGCACGGTGTCGAAGAAGGTGTCGTGCACCACCTCGACACCCGCGGCGGCCAGGCCGGCGGCCAGCGTGCGGGCGTGGCCGTGCACCCGCCGGGCGATCCCGGCCAGACCGTCGGCACCGTGGTAGCTGGCGTACATCGCCGCCATGATGGCCAGCAGCACCTGGGCGGTGCAGATGTTGGAGGTCGCCTTGTCGCGACGGATGTGCTGTTCGCGGGTCTGCAGCGACAGCCGGTAGGCCGGCGACCCGTCGGCGTCCACGGACACCCCGACTAGCCGGCCCGGCAACTGCCGGGCGTGCTTGGAGTGCACCGCCAGGAAGCCGGCGTGCGGTCCGCCGAATCCCATTGGCACACCGAAGCGTTGGGCACTGCCGAAGGCCACGTCGGCGCCGATCTCCCCGGGCGGGGCGATCAGGGTCAGCGCCAGCAGGTCGGCGCCCAGCGCGATCAGCGCGCCACGCTCGTGGGCCTGCTCGACCAGCTTGGACCAGTCGGTGACCCGGCCACTGGCCCCGGGCAGCTGCGCGATGACGCCGAAGAATTCACCCTCGGGCAATCCGTTCCGCAGATCGGCGGTGACGATCTCGATGCCCAGCGGCTCGGCGCGGGTGGCCAGGATCGCCGCGGTCTGGGTGAACAGGTCGGCATCCACCGCCAGCCGGGCCGACGATCCACGCGAGGCGCGGTGCATCAGCGTCATCGCCTCGGCGGCCGCGGTGCCCTCATCGAGCATCGAGGCGTTGGCCACCTCGAGTCCGGTCAGGTCGGCGATCATGGTCTGGAAGTTCAGCAGCGCCTCCAGCCGGCCCTGGCTGATCTCCGGCTGGTACGGCGTGTATGCGGTGTACCAGGCGGGGTTCTCCAGGATGTTGCGCAGCAGCACCGGCGGGGTCAGCGTGTCGTAGTAGCCCTGCCCGATCATCGATACGGCGATGGTGTTGCTGTCGGCCATGGCCCGCAGTTCGGCCAGCGCCTCGTGCTCACCGACCGCGGCGGGCAGCCGGTCGAGGCCCGGCGCGGTGCCGTCGGAGCCTGGCAGGTCGAGGATGCCGGCGGGTAGCGCCTTGGCGGCCAGCTCGTCGAGGGTGGCAACCCCGATGACGTCGAGCATCCGCGCCACATCGTGGGAGTCCGGTCCGATGTGGCGATCGGCGAAGCTGGGCTGGGTGTGGTCTGACACGGGGAGGGCTCCTGGACTCGGGCGGACGCAGCCGTCAGCGGCGTCCTCTCCCTCTGTCGTCGACCCGTGCCGGGTGCCTGAGAGATTCGGCGCGGTTCAGACGCCTTTCCCCATGGGCGGGTGACCAGGGGTCACCACTTTCCAGAGGCATCGTGGCCGAGTGCGGTCCGGGGGCCTGAGAGGTTGACGGAGAGGTATTGCTCCTTCGGCGTCCGTGACTGGCGGCCACGGAACTCTCCCGCACAAGGGCGATGCAGAACAGATTCTAGCTGTTAACCGATCTTGCGGTCGCGGCTCTTGCGCCGTGAGGCCAGCTCATCCTCGGGCGAGGCGATCGACTCGCCACCGTCGGCCCGCTCACCGGGGAAGTCGGCGATCGCACCGGACAGCTCGCGCATGGCACCGCTGACCGCGATCCCGAACACGCCCTGACCGCCCTGCAGCAGGTCGACGACCTCTTCGGCCGAGGTGCACTCGTAGACCGTGGTGCCGTCGGAGAACAGGGTGATGTTGGCCAGATCCTGGACGCCACGCTGGCGCAGGTGGTCCACGGCGACCCGGATGTTGTGCAGCGAGATGCCGGTGTCGAGCAGACGCTTGACGATCTTGAGGACCAGGATGTCCTTGAACGAATACAGCCGCTGGCTGCCGGAGCCGGCCGCACCGCGGATCGAGGGCACCACCAGCGAGGTGCGGGCCCAGTAGTCGAGCTGACGGTAGGTGATACCGGCGATCTGGCAGGCGCTCGGGCCGCGGTAGCCGACGAGTTCGTCGGGCACCGAGTCATCGGGGAACAGCCCGGCCTGCACCGGTTCACTCACCGGGCGCACGGCGCTGTCGTCCTCGAAGTGGCCCGCGGAATCGGAAAGGCCCGCGCCGGCAAGATCCAGCTGTCCCTGACGTGGCTGCTCGCCCACGATGCTTCCTCTCGCCGTTCGAACCATGGCCCGCTGACCGCTGCCCCACCGCGTTTGCCCTGCGTCCGAGTCTTTCGAGCATACGCTTGTCGACGGGCGGTCGTGCTCGTCGTCGCAATCAAAGTATGGCCGCCACCGGGCATGCTGCCCGGCATCCGCCACGCGTGTCGAACCGCTGCCGACCGAGATGAGACGGATCCGTGATCTTGACCGGCAGCGGGCTACCCGCTCAGGTGGCCTTGAAATCGTCCGGGGACACGCTGTCGAGGAATTCCTTGAACTTCTCGACCTCGTCCTCGCGGACGGCTCCCGTGGACTCGTCGTCGCTCTCGTCGGGAATCAGCAGACCCGCCTCGGCGAGCACCGCCTCTTCGACGTAGATCGGGACACCGACCCGCAGCGCGATCGCCACCGAGTCCGACGGTCGCGCCGAGACCTTGATGTCACGGTCGAAGATCAGGTCGGCGTAGAAGGTGCCCTCCTGCAGATCCACGATCCGCACCTCCTTGAGCGAATGCCCAAGGGCGGCAATGACATCTCTGATCAGGTCGTGGGTGAGCGGCCGCGGCGGCTCCACGCCCTGCTGCTCATACGCGATGGCCGCGGCTTCCGACTGACCGATCCAGATGGGCAGGTAACGGTCACCGTTGGACTCGCGCAGCAGCAGAACCGGCTGGTTCTGGGGCTGCTCGACCCGGATGCCGACTACACGAACCTCACCCATTTGTGTCTGACCTCCGAGCTGGTTGTGCCGTCCGTTGCGAGTCTAATCCTCAGCGATCGAGAACGTCGCGCACAGCGGACTTGATCAGCGAGGTGTGCAGCGTGATGGCCAGCGCCGCGACCTCCCTGGCCAGATCGTCGGCGCGGTCACGGGCGCCGGTCTTGCTCGCCTTGCCCACCGGGCCGGCGATCTGGGCGATCAGATCCGACTGCCGGTCGGCCGCCGAGCGGAACGCCCGAAGATGCCGCGGTTCGATGCCGTACTCACCGAGGGCCTGGGCGCACTGGGCGATCAGCACGGCATGCTCGTCGAAGAAACCGCCGGGGCCGGTGGTGATCACCCCGGCCTTGCACAACGCGGTCAGCAGTGCATCGCCCACGCCGGAACGGTCCAGCACGTCCTCCCGGCTCAGCCGCACCTGGGCGCGGGCCACCGCCGCGGTCTCCTCGGCGCCGGGTTGTTCGGACACCGGCACCAATCGTGGTACGGCGTAAGGAGATCCGGCCTGCGGCAGCTCGCCGTCCGGTGAGGCGTCCAGCTGCTGCTTGATCACCTTCAGCGGAAGGTAGTGATCCTTCTGCGCGGTGAGGATGAACCGCAGCCGCGCGCAGTCATAAGCGGTGAACCGCCGATACCCCGATCCCGTGCGCTGGGGCGTGACGAGACCCTCAGCTTCCAAGAACCGAATCTTGGAGATCGTCACGTCCGGGAAGTCCGGTCGTAGCAGGTCCAGGACCGCTCCGATCGACATCCCGGCAAGCGCGGGAGTATCGGGAGCGGTCACTAGCTTCCTGGACCGCCTTCGTCGTCGGCCGGCTTCGGTCCGGTCAGGAAGACCAGGCGGAACTTGCCGATCTGCACCTCGTCGCCGTTGGCCAGGGTGGCCGAGTCGACGGGTTCGCGGTTGACGTAGGTGCCGTTGAGGCTGCCCACGTCGACGACCTGGAATTCGTTGCCGTCCAACCGGAACTCGGCATGCCGGCGGCTGACGGTGACGTCGTCGAGGAAGATGTCGGAGTCGGGATGCCGGCCTGCCGACGTGGTCGGCTGGTCGAGCAGGAACCGCGAGCCCGCATTGGGCCCACGCTTGACGACCAGCAGCGCCGAACCGACCGGGAGGCCTTCCACCCCGGACACCGTGCCCTCGCCGCCTGCGCTCGCCGGTGCGTCCAGCTCGTTGAGGAAGTCCGCGCGGAAGACAGATGTCGTCTCCACGGTGACTTCGTCAGACACCTGGTCCGCCCCAGAGTTCTGGTCCTTGTCCGTCACCCGCTGCTCCTCACTGGCTGCCGTGGCGATCTCTGGCGGGGTGCCCCACCAGGCGCCCGTCCGCCCTCATCATCACTTCCGTCGACCGTACCGCGCGGTGGTCGCCGATGTGCCCACCACCGCCGGATCGGTGACTGGCAGGCACCCTAACAACTTCATTCCGTCACTGTGCCCCGATAGGCGTCCGCATCGAGCAACGCCGCCAACCCCTGTTCGAGACTATCGCCGTCGACCTCGAGCTCCAACAGCCACCCCTGGCCGTAGGGGTCGGAGTTCACCAGGGCCGGGTTGGCATCCAGATCGCCGTTGACGGCAATTACTTTCGCGGTGACCGGCGCGTAGAGGTCCGACACCGACTTGGTGGACTCCACCTCACCGAACGCCTCACCCGCGGTGACCTCGGTGCCGACGTCGGGCAACTGGACGTAGACCACGTCGCCGAGGGAGGACTGGGCGAAGTCGGTGATCCCGACCCGCACGGTGCTGCCACCGGTGACACGCACCCACTCGTGCTCGGGGGTGTAACGCAGGTCGGCTGGGATTTCGCTCACAGTGCTCCTTCGAGAACGCTCATTTGACGGGCTGAGCGTATTGGCGTGCTTTCGGTTGCCGCAAGGTGGTGATGTCCACACGATCGGTCTGGGACACCGTCATGGTTCCGCCGACCCGTTCCACACTGTCGACGGCACCGCCGGGGATGTTCATGGCGGCGGCCAGCGTCGGCGGATCGCCAATGGCGAGAACAGAATACGGCGGGCTCAGGATCTGGTTATCGATCTGCAGCGCGCCGGGAGCCCCGATCACCCAGGTGTCGACCCCCACCCGTACAGCCTGTTGGCCGGACCGGATCTCCATGGCCTCGGCACCGGCGGCCCGCAGTTCGTTGATCACATCCAGCATGGTTTCCGGCGCCACCCCGGGCCCCGGGTCGTTGATCGTGATGCTCACTCCCGGGCCGGTGGCCGCCACCGTGCCGATCAGGATCGACAGCGCGGCCAGCCTGGTCTGGGCGTTCTGGATGGCCGCCTGGTCGCTGTTGCCCGCGGCCTGCATGGCAGCCAGGTTGCGCTGCAACTCGGCCACCTCGGTATTGAGCGCGGCCTCCCGCTGCTGCAGCGAGTCCAGCAGCACCAGCAGGTCGGCGGGCCGGGCACTCTCCAGGGCATCCCCGGACTCGGTCTGGCGGACCTGGGTGACGATCGCGATGCCGAGCACCAGACACAGCAGCACCCCGAGCACCCCGAACACCAGCTGGGTCCGGGTGCGCCGCGGCGGCGGGTCCGGCTCGGTGTGCTGCTCCCCCTCGGTCATCTCAGGCCCCGAACAGTCTGCGGCGCAAGGCGGCGGCATTGCCGAAGATCCGGATACCGAGCACCACGATGATCGCCGTGGACAGCTGGGTGCCCACCCCGAGCTGGTCGCCCACGTAGACGATGAGCGCGGCGACCAGGACGTTGAAGACGAACGAGATCACGAACACCTTGGCGTCGAAGATCTTCTCCAGATAGGCGCGCAGGCCGCCGAACACGGCGTCCAGTGCGGCCACCACGGCGATCGGCAGGTAGGGCTGGATCACCTCGGGCACGCTCGGGTGGAACACCAGGCCCAGCACGATGCCCACAACGAGTGCCGCGATTCCGATCATGTCCTCTTCCTAGGGCCCGATCTGCTTGGCAAATTTAATCTCTCGGACCGGGCCCGCGGGCAGCGACAGGCCGTCGCCGCTGCTGACCTGGACACCGACGCCGTAGGACGCCTCCAGCAGCCGCATCCGCTGCAGGCCCGCGCTGCGCTCGAAGGTCTCCCGCATGGTGTTGGGCGGGCCGACCGCCAGGATCGTGTACGGGCTGGCGATCGGGTGGTTGTCCACCAGGATGGCGCCACCGGCCTGGCGGATGGTGACGTTGGGCCCGATGCGCACCCCGCCAACCGAAATCGCTTCTGCCCCACTGGCCCACAGCGAATTCACCACCAGTTGCAGGTCCCGGTCCAGGATCACCTGGCGGCTGCCGGGGACCCGCTGCTTGGAGACGTCGGTCAGGTCGCGGCCGATGTTCGGGTCGGTGACGGTGATGTCCAGGCCGGGCCCGATCACCGCGGTGGTGCCGGCCGACAGGCTCAGCTGATCCAGCCGGCTGAGCAGGTCGCGGCCGGTGGCGTCGTCGCGCAATTCGCGCCGCTGGACGTCGTCGGCCTGGGCGGCCAGCGCGTCGCGGCGTTCGGTCAGCCGGTCGGTGTTGACCTCGGCGGTGCGCACGCTGGTGGCCAGCACCTGCTGGGCGGCGCTGACACCGGGCGCTGTCGAGCGGGCCTGGGCGACCGCGCCGGCGAACACCGCGGCGATCAGCAATGCGGCCGCGGCCTGCCACAGCCGGTCGGCGCCGCGGGTGCGGACCTGGCCGGCCTCGCGGCGCGCCGCCGCGGCGGCGTAGCCGGGGTCGAGGTGGTCGGTGAGCAGGGAGCGCAGCAGTGAGGGCAGCGGAATCCGGGCGGCATGGTCGATCCCGCCGGGCGGCCGCCCGGCCTGCGGGTCGTAGCCGCCGAGGGCGGGGTCAGCCTGTGTGGGCATCGCGTGCGGCGTGGACTCGGGGCAGCGTGCGGACCACCAGACGCACCTGCAGCAGGTAGAGCACCGCCGACCACAGGTACATACCCATGCCCCAGATGACGAAGCCCCATCCGCAGGCGCCGATCACCCGGCTCCAGGTGGCGTCCCACTGGCCGAGCAGCACCAGCGGGAATCCGGACATCAACGCGAAGGTGGCGGCCTTGCCGATGTAGGTCACCGGCAGGGCATCCAGGCCGCGGCTGCGGACCACCGGCAGGGTGGCCGCCAGCACGGCATCCCGGCCGACGAGCGTGCCGACCACCCACCACGGCACCACACCGGACAGTCCGAGCCCCAGCGGGACGGCGAGCATGTAGATGCGGTCCACCAGCGGGTCCAGCAGCGCGCCCAGCCGGGAGGACTGGTTGTCGACCAGGCGGGCGATCTTGCCGTCGGCCCAGTCGGAGAATCCGCTGAACATCAGGATCGCCACCGCCCAGCCATAGGCATGGGTGACCAGCAGCAGGTAGAGGAACACCGGCATCAGCACGAGCCGGATCACCGACAGCACGTTCGGGATCGTCAGCACCCGATCGTCGCCGCGGTTGGTCATGGGTTGAACCTATCGCTAGCGGAACACCCCGGGCAGGCTCAGCGCCGACAGGGTGTCGTCGTTGAGCGGGTTGTCGTGCACCATGTACGTCCACGTCGAGGTGGGCCGGGCCAGCTTGGACAGATCCAGGCCCTGCTCCTCCTCGAGCACGTTGGCCGTCTCGAAGGTCTGCTGGGCGGCTTCGATCGCGTCGGCGGCCAGGTGCCCGAACGCGTCGACGGCCATCCGGTGGAACTCGTCGAGCGGGTTCTGCCGGCCCAGCGCGCGAAGGTGGATGCTCTCCCGGATATCGGACAGGTAGGCCAGGTGGTCGGCCCAGCCGCGGTCCAGGTGATACAGCATGATGTCGCGGCAGATCTTCTCGAGCCGTTCCTCGGAGACCTTGTCCGCCAGTGCCTCGTAGCGCTCCGGTGACAGCTCGGCGAGTTCCTCACGCGCGGCCGCCGTGCTCAACAGCGTGTTGCGCCGCTCGACGATGATGGACCGCTGCTGGGCGATGAGCTGGTTGTAGCGCCAGGTGTTGGCGTGCACGTCGAGCAACCGGCCCTCGGCGACCCGCTGGGCGTGGTCGAGCAGCGAGGCCGCCTTCGGGCTGGTGATCCGTCCGGCATCGTCGGTGTCCAGCGGCAGCTTCCCGCGCTCGATATGGGAGGTGACGACCTCGTCCTCCCAGCTGGCAAAGAACGCCGTGGAACCCGGGTCGCCCTGGCGGCCCGCTCGGCCGCGCAGCTGGTTGTCCAGCCGTTCGGTGTTGTGCCTGCCGGTGCCGATGACGTGCAGGCCGCCGAGGTCGGCCACCTTCTCATGGTCGGCGGACTGGTCGTCGACATCGGAGCCGCCGAGCCGGATGTCGGTGCCGCGGCCGGCCATCTGGGTCGACACCGTGACCGCGCCGAGCTTTCCCGCCTCGGCGATGACGGCGGCCTCCTCCTCGTCGTTCTTGGCGTTGAGCACCACCGCGGGCACGCCGCGGCGCACCAGCCGCTCGAAGAGCTCCTCGGATTCGGCGACGTCGTGGGTGCCGACCAGGATCGGCTGGCCGGTGGCGTGCACCTCGATGATGTGCTCGATGATGCCTTCGGTCTTGGCCGCGGCGGTGATGTAGACCCGGTCGGGCTGGTCCTCGCGGATGTTGGGGGTGTTCGGCGGGATCGGTGAGACGCCCAGCTTGTAGAACTGGCGCAGCTGCTCACCGGCGGCCAGCGCGGTGCCCGTCATCCCGCAGACCGTGGGATAGCGGTTGATCAGCGCCTGCACCGTGATGGTGTCCAGGACCTCGCCGGTCTCGGTGGTCTCGATGCCTTCCTTGGCCTCCACGGCGGCCTGCAGGCCGTCGGGCCAGCGCTGCAACTGCGCGATGCGCCCGCGGGAGGAGTTGATCAGCTGGACCGCGCCGTTGCGCACGATGTAGTGGACGTCGCGCTGCAGCAGCACGTGGGCGTGCAGGGCGACGTTGACCTCGGTCAGGGTGGTGCCGACGTGGTCCTCGGAGTAGAGGTCGATCCCGCCGAGGGCTTTCTCCAGCTTCTGAGCGCCCGTCTCGGTGAGGTGGACGTTGCGGCTGTCCTCATCGGTGTCGTAGTCCTGACCGGCCTGCAGTTCACCGACCAACCGCACGATGTCCAGTTTGGGCGTCTCGCGGTGGGTGGTGCCGGCGAGCACCAGCGGAACCAGGGCCTCGTCGACGAGCACCGAGTCGGCCTCGTCGATCAGGGCAACGTCAGGGTTCGGCGAGACCAGGTCGGCGACGTCGGTGACCAGCTGGTCGCGCAGCACGTCGAAGCCGATCTCGTTGACCGAGGCGTAGGTGACGTCGCACTGGTAGGCGGCGCGGCGTTCCTCGGCGGTGGAGTCCTCGGTGATCCAGCCGACCGTGAGGCCCATGGCCTCGATCAGCGGCCCCATCCACTCGGCGTCGCGACGAGCCAGGTAGTCGTTGATGGTCACGACGTGCACGTGCCGTCCCGCCAGGGCGTAACCCGCGGCGGCGATGGCACCCGAGAGCGTCTTGCCCTCACCGGTGGCCATCTCGACGACGTCACCGGCCAGCATCCGCAGCGCACCGAGCAGCTGGACATCGAACGGGCGCAGCCCGGTGGTGCGTTCGGCCGCCTCCCGGGCGATGGCCAGGAACTGCGGGATGTCGGCCGAACCCGCGAGCTCGTCGAGCTCGAGCAGGGCGGCGGCCTTCTTCAGCTGCTCATCGTCGAGCCCGCTGGCCTTCTCATCGAACTCGGCAGAGGCATCGACCTCGGCCATCGACTCGGCCTTCGTCTTCTCCGTCGTCGCCCCGAGCAGACGCCAGAACCCCCGGCTGAGGCGGCCCGGCCCGGCCGTGGTGGTCTTGCGATTCTTCGCCACGCGTCAACGGTACCGGCGGCAGTGGCGGCCAGACGCGAGGTGTCCGTGCCGAAGCTGACATTTCGCCAGTGATCTGGTCCGGCCAGCCGCCCGTACCGGGACTTCCAAGGTAGGTTCGCCGGGAAGCTACTGGATCGGGTCGTCATGCGACGCCGCCGTAGGAGGAGTGCTCGTTGGAGATGTACACGCCGTCCATGGACTGGGGGCACGAACTCGTGCCCTCACTGCTGTGGATTGCCAAAGCGTGGGCGATCAGCGCCGTGATCAGTCTGCTGGTGCTGGTTCTGCTGGCCCGCTACACGGTGTGGGGCAGGCAGTACTGGCGCATCACCGGTGATTACTTCAAGGGCCGCCAGAGCATTCGGGTCTGGGTCTGGATCGCGGTGCTGCTGCTGTCGACGGTCATCTCGGTGCGTATCGACGTCCTGCTCAGCTACTACAGCAATGACCTGTTCTCGGCGTTGCAGACCGCGTTCCAGGGTGCGGGCGCGGGCGACACGGCCCTGCGCGACTCGGGTGTGAAGGGCTTTTGGATCGCGCTGATCATCTTCGCGATCCTGGCGACCATCTACATCAGCCGGGTGATGCTCGACATCTACCTGACCCAGCGGTTCATCATCCGCTGGCGCATGTGGCTGACCGACCGGTTGACGTGTGACTGGCTCGACGATCACGCCTACTACCGGACCCGGTTCACCGACTCCGACGTCGACAACCCCGACCAGCGCATCCAGATGGACGTCGACATCTTCACCGCCGGGGTGGGCTCCTCACCCAACACCCCGATGATCGGGACGTCGAGCACACTGCTGTTCGGCGCCATCAACTCCCTGATGACGGTCGTCTCGTTCACGGTGATCCTGTGGAACCTGTCCGGTCCGCTGACCATCGCCGGCATCACCCTCGGGCACGCGCTGTTCTGGGTGGTCATCGTCTACGTGCTATTCGCGACCATCATCGCGTTCTGGATCGGCCATCCGCTGATCCGGCTGAGCTTCCGCAACGAGCTGACCAACGCCGTGTTCCGCTACGCCCTGGTGCGGCTGCGCGACGCCGCCGAGGCGGTCGGGTTCTACCGCGGCGAGGACGCCGAGCGGGGTCTGCTGCGACGCAAGTTCGCCGAGATCATCGCCAACTACAAGCGCTACGTGAACCGGACCATCGCGCTGACCGGGTGGAACCTGACGATGAGCCAGATCATCAACCCGCTGCCGCTGGTCATCCAGGCGCCGCGACTGTTCGCCGGGCAGATCAAACTCGGTGACGTCACCCAGTCCTCCAGTGCCTTCGGCTCGATCCACGACTCGCTGTCGTTCTTCCGCAACGCCTATGACTCGTTCGCCGCCTACCGCGCCGCGATCATCCGTCTGCACGGACTGGTGGAGACCAACTCGGTGGCCCGCGAGCTGCCCAAGCTGACCACGGTGGCCAGCCACGACGGCTCGGTCGAGCTGGAGCGCGTCGAGGTCCGCACCCCCGGCGGGGCCCAGCTGGTCGACCCGATCGACCTGCGCCTGGAGCCCGGCGAGACGCTGGTCATCACCGGCAAGTCCGGGGCCGGCAAGACCACCCTGCTGCGCAGCCTGGCCCAGATGTGGCCCTACACCTCGGGCACGCTGCGCCGCCCGATCGACGACCACGCGACGATGTTCCTGTCCCAGATGCCCTACGTGCCGCTGGGAGATCTGCGCACGGTGGTGTCCTACCCGGCCAACTGCGGGGAGATCGACGACGAGTCGCTGCAGCGGGCGCTGACCCAGGTGGCGTTGTCGCACTTGACAATTCGGCTCAACGAAGTGCAGGACTGGGCCAAGGTCCTCTCGCCGGGCGAGCAGCAGCGCATCGCGTTCGCCCGGGTTTTGCTGACCTGCCCCAAGGCGGTGTTCCTCGACGAGGCCACCTCGGCACTCGATGAGGGTCTGGAGTACGCGCTCTACGACCTGATCCGCACCGAGCTGCCGAACACGATCCTGGTCAGCGTCAGCCACCGCAGCACCGTCGAGCAGCATCACGAACGGCACCTGGAACTGCTCGGGGAAGGCCAGTGGCGGCTGGGCCGGATCGAGGGTAACGAGCCGGCTCCGGTCTGAGCCGACGGCGAGGAGTCGCCCCATGGAGATGTACAAACCCTCCCTGGACTGGAGCAACGAGATCCCGCACTCGCTGCTGTGGGCCTGCAAGGCGTGGGCGATCAGCGCGGTGGTGGCCGTCTTGGTGCTGGTGCTGCTGGCCCGCTATACGGTCTGGGGCCGCCAGTTCTGGCGGATCACCGGTGGCTACTTCCGCGGCCGGTCCAGCATCGTGGTCTGGGCGTGGCTCGGGGTGCTGCTGTTCTCGACGATGATCGCCGTCCGTCTCGACGTGCTGCTGAGCTACTACAGCAACGACCTCTACTCGTCGCTGCAGGTGGCCTTCGAGGGCGCCGGGGCCGGCAACATCGCGGTGCGCGACTCCGGTGTCAACGGATTCTGGCTGGCCATCCTGACGTTCGCGCTCATCGCGACGGTCTACATCAGCAGGCAGATCGTCGACATCTATCTGATGCAGCGCTTCATCATCCGCTGGCGGGTGTGGCTGACCGACCGGCTCACCGGTGACTGGCTGGGCCAGGAGGCCTACTACCGCGGGCGATTCATCGAGAAGCCGATCGACAACCCCGACCAGCGCATCCAGATGGACATCGACGTGTTCACCACCTGCACCGGCGCGGAGACGAACACGCCGACCGTGGGCACGTCGACCACACTGCTGTTCGGTGCCATCAACTCGCTGGTGTCGGTGGTGTCGTTCACCCCGATTCTCTGGAACCTGTCCGGGCCGCTGAGCCTGTTCGGGTTCACCCTCGACCACGCGCTGTTCTGGCTGGTGCTGCTCTATGTGGCGGTGGCCACCGTCATCGCATTCTGGATCGGTAAACCGTTGATCCTGTTGAGCTTTCGCAACGAGCTGACCAACGCCGCGTTCCGTTACGCCCTGGTGCGGTTGCGCGATGCCGCCGAGGCGATCGGCTTCTACCGCGGCGAGACCGCCGAGCGCACCATCCTGGGCTCCCGGTTCACCGCAATCATCGCCAACTACCGGGCTTTCGTGGTGCGCAGCCTGTACCTGCTGGGCTGGAACCAGACGATGAGCCAGATCATCACCCCGCTGCCCCTGGTGGTGCAGGCACCCCGGTTGTTCGCCGGGCAGATCACCTTCGGCGACGTCACCCAGTCCTCCAGCGCCTTCCTCAACATCCACGACTCGCTGGCGTTCTTCCGCAGTGTCTATGACTCGTTCGCCGCCTACCGCGCCTGCATCATCCGCCTCGACGGGCTGGTGGACGCCAACGAGCGGGCCCGGGAGCTGCCGCGGCTGGACGCCCAGGACAGTCCCGACGGTGCGATCGCATTGCGCGATGTCCAGGTCCGGCGGCCCAACGGCGACATCCTGATCGACGGTCTGGACCTGCGCCTGGAACCCGGTGAGGCACTGGTGATCACCGGCCCGTCGGGGTGCGGGCGCACCACCCTGCTGCGCAGCCTGGCCCGGTTGTGGCCGTATAGCTCCGGTGAGGTCAGCCAGCCCGGCGGCGGGGACGGGCAGACGATGTTTCTGTCCCAGGTGCCCTATGTGCCGCTGGGAGATCTGCGGGCGGTGCTGAGCTACCCGGCGACCGAGGCCAGCATCCCCGACGAGCGGCTGCTGGCCGCGCTGGAGGATGTGGCGCTGGGGCACCTGGGCACCCGGCTCAACGAGGTACAGGACTGGGCCAAGGTGCTCTCACCCGGTGAGCAGCAGCGCATCGCGTTCGCCCGCATCCTGCTCCGCGAACCCAGGGCGGTGTGCCTCGACGAGGCGACCTCCGCGGTCGACGAGGGCCAGGAGTACGCCCTGTACCGCCTGCTGCGCACCCGCCTGCCGGACTGCATCGTCGTCTCGGTCACCCACCGCACGACCGTCGAGCAGCACCACGAACACCATCTGCGACTGCTCGGTGGCGGCGCCTGGGAGCTTGATCGCCGCTCTGATCCGGTCGGTGTGTGAGCCTGCGCCCCAACGGTTTACGACGCGTCGGACAGTGCGAAATCGTCACCGCGCACCTGCACCGTGAAGGCGTGCGGCGCGGCGAAGTGGGCAGGTAGCAGCATCGCGCCCCGCTCGACGGCGGTCTCCAAGATCCTGCGCCGGCTGCCTGCCGACGTGGGGCCGTCGAGACAGAAGGCGCTGTTCCAGTCCGGGTGGTAGGCCTGTAGCGCGGTATGCATGGAGTCCCCGGAGAACACCGCGCTGCCCCGCGATCCGCGCAGCCAGCCGATGCTGTGTCCCGGGGTGTGGCCCGGGCATAGTTCCAGGCGCAGGTGGTCGTCGACGTCGCAGCCGTCGCCATCCCACAACTCGACCATGCCGCGGTCGAACACCGGTTTGACGGAGTCCTCGAACACCAGCCCGTTGAACTCCTCGTCACCGGGGCCGGCCACCGTTGGGTCCCAGAACCGGTATTCGGTGGCATTGATGAAATAGCGCGCGTTCGGGAAGGTCGGCACCCACTGCCCGTCGACCAGGGTGGTGTTCCAGCCGACGTGATCGGCATGCAGGTGGGTGCACACCACGGCGTCGACGTCGTCGGGTGTGATGCCGGTTGCCAGCAGGTGCTCAAGCCAATCCGTCTGCAGCATGCCGATATTGGGCGGATTGCGCTTCTTGTGGTTGCCGTTGCAGGTGTCGACCAGGATGGTTTTCTGCGGTGTGCGGATCAGCCAGGTGTGCATGCTGAGCACGATCTGGTCGGTGCCGGGAACCAGCAGCCGGGCCAGCGTGTCGGGCCCCAGATCGGCCAGGTGGCCGGCGTCGAACGACGGCACCAGCAGCCCGGCCGGAACGGCCGTGCCGCCGCTCTCCTCGATGCGCGCGACGGTGACGTCGCCGAGGTCGATCACGTTGGCGCCCAACGCCGGTCAGGCCTTCGCGTGCTGCGCGGCGTGGGTGCCGGCCCGCCTGCCGAAGAAGGAGCCCTCCCCCAGCTGGGTGCCGCTGGAGTACCCCTTGCCGTCCTGGGCGATGTTGGAGGCGCAGGCGCCCGCCGCGTACAGGCCCGGGATCACGCTGCCGTCGGCGCGCTGGACTTCCCCGTCGACCGTGGTGGCCAGCCCGCCCATGGTGAAGCCGGAGTACATTGCCCGGCCCAGCGACAGGTCGAACACGGCGTAGGGCCCCTGGTCCTGCGCGGCCAGATACTCGGGTTGCTTGTGGAAGTCCGGGTCCTCGCCCTTGGCCGCGAACTCGTTGTAGCGCTGCAGGGTTGCGGCCAGGTTGCCTGCCGGGATCCCCAACGCGGTCTCGATCTCCGCGACGGTCTCGTAGCCGTCGAGGAACCGGATGAGTGGCATCTCCGGCATCTCGGTATGGGCTTCGTCGACGATCAGGTAGGCGGTCTGCTCGGGCTGTTCGAGCACGAAGGCCGAGGTCCGCGAGTGGTAGGAGTCCTCGGTGACGAACCGCTTGCCCTCGGCGTTGACGATCACACCGGTCAGCAGGATCTCCGGCGGGTAGGCGGCAGCGGTGATGAACTTCTCGTCCATGAATTTCGTTGCCCCACCCACGGATTCACCCAACTTGATGCCCAGGCCGTCATCGTTGGGGTTGCCCAGGATGTAGGGGGCGACCAGGCCGTGGTGTTTGGTCTTGCGCGGCTGGCCCAGCTCCGGGGTGTGTTCGGCCACCATGTCGGGGTTCATCACGAAACCGCCGGCGGCGATCACCACCGAGGCCGCCTTGATGGCGCCGGTCTCAGTGAAGTGTTTCCAGCGCACCCCCACCACGGCGCCGTCCTCGACCACCAGGTTGGTGGCACCGGTCTCGTAGCGCACCTGCACCCCGAGCTCGTCGGCACGTTTGAGCAGCAGGTCGATCACCATCGACGCACCACCGAGCTCACCGGGCACCGGCACCGAGTGTCCGCGGGGCGCAGGCTTGGCCTGTTCGCAGTACGGCCAGACCTTCTCGTTACCGGTGTAGGACAGGCCCTCGGTACCGGGCGGGACGACGACCTTGCCCGGGTAGAAGCTGCGCTCGAACTCGAAGCCGAGGTCTTCGAGCCAGTTGAAGTGTTCGACGCTGTCGTCGCAGTAGACCCGGATTTTGTCCAGTTCGGGCTCCCGCGAGACAGCGACGAGGTACTTGTACATCTCCTCGGCGGTGTCCGGATGGCCCGTCGCGATCTGGACGGCGGTGCCGCCACCCAGGTAGAAGTGGCCGCCGGCCATCGAGGTGGTTCCGCCTGCGGCGGCGGCCTTCTCGAGGACCAGCACCCGCGCACCCGCCGCGGCCGCACTCACCGCGGCACAGCCGCCGCCGATGCCGAAGCCGAGAACCAGGACGTCGACCTCATCGGACCACTCGGTGACCTCGGATGCCGCGACGGTCGCCGGGATGTCGAGCCCGCTCATTTCTGCTCCTGTCTGATGTGGTCGAAGAAGGCCTTGATCTCGGCTGGGATGGCGGCGTACTCGACGTAGGGCACCCCGGCCGCCGGGGCGGACACGTAGGCGAATTTCATGCCGCCGGGCATCTCGCCCTGGGCGACGACGGCCGAGGAGGACGCGACGTGGGCCAGGGTGGCCTCGAAGTCGTCGGTTTCCTGGCAGATGTGGTGCAGGCCTGGCCCGTGCTCGTCGAGGAATTCGGTGTAGATGCTCGTGCCCGAGGTCGGAGCGATGATCTCGAGCTGGGTGTCACCGGCGTAGCTCAGCGAGATGTCGGCCCGGTAATCGGCCGGTTCGCCGTGGTGGCGGCAGGTGTCTGGGCCGAAGTGGATATCGGGCATCCGCACCCACTTCTTGGCGCCCAACAGCGCCGAGAGCATTGCCTCGGTGGCGCCGAGATCACGGGTCACCCAGGCAATCTGGACAGGTGTCTGATTTGTCATCGCTACGAAGGATATCGCCGCACCGCGCCGGTGGCTAGAACGTGTTCTAGTTAGGCCCGGGCGTCCAGAAGATCGACCACGAGACCGACCTGGTGGTCGAACAGGGCCTGGGTGTCGGTGAAGGTGTCGGCGCCGTACTGCCCGAAGACCTCGAGGCTGATCGCCCCCACCACGACGGCCCACAGCGTGGTGCAGCGCAGCACCACGGCATCGTCGCCGGGAAAGCCGAACTCGGCGCGTATCTGTTGGAGGTCGCCGGAAAGCGGCTGTCCCACAGCCGATTCGCCGCCCTGGATGTCACCACTGGCCAGACCTTTGGCCACCGCGTCGAACAGCACGCCGACCACCCGGGTGCCGGGCCCGACGGTCAGCTCCGCCGGCGCGTGGTATCCCGGCACCGGGCTGCCGTACAGCAGCGCCCAGCCGGCCGGCTGGTCGAGCGCCCAGGTTCGCATCGCGTGGGCGATGGCCATCACGTCGGCACGCCAGTCCCCGTCGATCTGCGCGCGCGCCTGCTCGACGCACTCGGCCAACTCCGAGTAGGTAGCCACCAGCAACAGGGTGAGCAACTGGTCACGGCTGGCGACGTAGCGGTAGACGGCCGAGGACGCCATCCCGAGGTCGCGGGCGATGGCGCGGACCGACAGCCCGGCCGCGCCGTCGGTGATGAGCTGCCGGCGGGCGAGGTCGAGGATCTGCGCCTCGATGCGCTGCCGGGACTCCTGTCGCTTCCCCATCCGAGCAGTCTGACACAAAACGAGATCACTGCTCTTGTTTTTCATCCGACGGCGTGGCACGCTGCAAACGAGAGCAGTGCTCACACTTCTACCGATGAGGAGTTCCGATGACCATCCACTACGACCGGCCCGGCGTGGCCGCCCGCACCTTCAACACCGTCATCCGCCACCTCGCCGAGCTCGGCATCAGCGTCGCAGGCACCCGCGCGCTGCGGGTCCGCGGCCGCAGTAGCGGTGTGATGCGCGCTGTGGTGGTCAACATCCTTCGCGTCGATGGCGTCGACTATGTGGTCTCCCCACGCGGGGCCACCCAGTGGGTCCGCAATGCCCGCGCGGCGGGCGCGGTGGAGGTCGGACCGCGCTGGCGGCGCCGGACGGTGCCGGTCACCGAGGTCGACGATGCGGCCAAGCCGGCACTACTGCAGCGCTACCTCGACCGGTGGTACTGGGAGGTCAAGGGCCACATCGCCGGTCTGACACCGACGTCCACGCCCGACGAACTGCGGTCGGCCGCGCCACTGATTCCGGTGTTCGCGCTGACTTAAGGCTGCGGTTGCTGGGAGGCCGCGACGCTGACCACGCCGCCGACGTCCTCGCGAACCTGCTGGCCGGTGGCCTGCCAGGACACCGCTGCCGGCAAGGCGCCCCAGGTGCTGTTGAACAGACCGATGATCACGGCCTTGTTGTTGTCGACCTGCAGGTAGACCGGACCGCCGGAGTCGCCCTTCTTGCTGACCACACCGTTGGTCATGGTGAACCAGCCGTTGTTGACCCGCTCGATGGTCCCGCAGCTCTCGCCGGTGATGACGCCGAAGTGGCACACCGGCTGGCCGACGGTCATCGGGGGTGCCGGGTCGGCGACCAGCTGGCGGCCGCCGGGAAGAATGTTGTTGACCGCGACGTCGGCGGCCAGCCCGATCGTCTCGTAGTCGGTGATCACCTGATCGGTGCGAACCACCGAACCGTCGGGGGTGTTGTCCCGGAAATTGGTGACCATGCCGATGAACCGGCCGTCCTTGTCGGTGACCGGCCCGCTGCCGCGGCAGTGCCCGGCGGAGAAGGCGATCCGCGCGACCGGATCCACATAGCCCAGAGTGCAGACATTGCTGTCCTGGTGGATCTCCATCCCGGGATACACCACAACACCGGGATCGGCCTGCGCCACGGGTGCCACCGTCGAGCACAGCGCCGCTGCCGCAACCGCGGCGAGGGCATATCGCAGAGGTAAGCGGGCCACCTTACACTCCGATCGGTCGGCGACCCGTCAACGACGCGGTCGCAATAGTGTGTCGACTGTGTATCGGCGTGACGCGCCGATCGTTACCAACGCACTATTGCGTACCCGCGTCGTTCCCGCAGGAATCCCGCTTAAGGGATGGTGACGACCTGTCCGACGTTGATCAGGTCGGGGTTGGCGATGCCACTGGCGGCCGCGATCTCCGGGTAACGGTTGCCGTCACCGTAGAAGCGCTCGGCGATCGCCCACAGGGTGTCGCCGGCGACGACGGTGTAGGTGCGGGGCTCCGGAGCCGGCGGAGGGGTCGGCTCTTCGATGGGCTCCTCGACAGCCACCGGAGCGACCTCGACGACCTCTTCCTCGACCACCTCGGGCGGCGGCGGGGCGTCGGTCTCGGTGCGCGACGACCAGGCCGGCCCGTCAGCGGCGTACAGCACGACGTTGCGATCGTCCTGCAGCACCAGCTTGACGTTCTTCTTGCCCTTGGTGTCGGTGTGCCAGATCGGCTTGTCGGCGGTGTAGAGCACGAAGTTGCCGTCGGTCTGCACTTCGGCGCGGACCACGTCCTGGCCGTTGGTGCCGGTCGCCCAGACCGCTTCGCCGCGGGCGGCAAGCACGAGGTTGCCGTCCTCCTGCAGGGTCAGGGTGTAGGCCCCGTTGGGTGAGGTGAGCGAATCGCCCTTCCCCAGCTTCTGTCCTTCGGTGAGTGTGTCTCCCACGAACTTTCCTCCTGTAAGACGCCCTCTTCTCGGGCGCGCGTCGAAAGCCTACTGAGGAAGCTCAGTGAAGTGTCGTGTTGTGATCAATACGACGGAAACACACAGAAAACGTTTGCCAACATCGGCCAATGGCGCGGTCTACGAATCGAACCCGAGCCCGAAGCGATCCAGGGTGCGCAGGAAGACATTTCGCTTCCCCGCGTTGTGGTCGGCCCGGTCCAGCGACCAGCGGGTGGCCTGAATTCCGATGCTGGCCAGTGGTTCCGGCGGGAACGGCAGTGGCTTGCGGTTGACCATCTCCAACTCGGTGCGCTCTGTGGGGCGACCGCTCAGCAGGTCCAGGCAGACGTCGGCGGCAAACCGCGCGGCCCCCACCCCGAGGCCGGTGAACCCGTTGACGTAGGCGATGCGCCCGCGCCCGGCCAACCCCCAGTGCGCGCAGAACCGGGTGTTGGTGTCGATCGCTCCGGCCCAGCGGTGAGTGAACCGGACATCATCGAGTTGCGGGAAGGTGATGAAGAAGTGCGCCGCCAGTCTGCGGTAGGTCTCGGGCCGGTCCTCGTACATCGGGTCCACCCGACGGCCGTAGTGGTAGACGGCGTCATAGCCGCCCCACACGATCCGGTTGTCGGCCGACAGGCGGTAGTAGTGGAACTGATTCGAGCTGTCGCCGATGCCCGGTCGCGAGCGCCAGCCGATGCGGTCGAGCTGCTCGTCGCTGAGCGGTTCGGTGGCCAGGACGTAGTCGTACACCGGAACCGTGTAGAGCCGGTTGCGGCGCAGCAGGCTGGGAAACACGTTGGTGGCCAACACAACCTGGTCGGCAGTGATCACCCCGGCGCGGGTGGTGACCCGCACCGAGGACCGCTCCCGCTCGACGTCCACCGCTGCGGTGTGCTCGTAGATCTGCACGCCGTGCTCGGTGGCGGCCCGGGCCAGCTCGAACACCAGCTTCGCGGGGTGCGTGATCGCGCAGGTCTGCTCGGCGAACAACCCGGCCAGATAGGTCGGCGAGGCCACCTCGGCGCGGATCGCCGCTTCGTCGAGGAAGCGGCCCTCCCCCTCGTCGGCCGCCTCGCGCAGCCACGGCACCTGGTGCGGCTCGGTGGCCACCGCCAGCATGCCGGTGCGCTCCCAGTCCACCTTCATGCCGTAGGTGTCGATATCGGCCTGCATCCCGTCGAGGTTGGCCAGGCCGAGTTCCTCGAGACGCTCGAATTCATCTGGCCAGCGGGACTTTCCGTTCTCCGCGCCGTGGGTGATGCTGGCCTCGACGAAGCCGCCGTTGCGGCCGGAGGCCGCCCAGCCGATCCGCTCGGCCTCGATGAGAACCACCCGCGCGCCGGGATTGCGTTCCACGGCGTGCAGCGCGGTCCACAGTCCGGCGTAGCCGCCGCCCACCACCAGCAGGTCACAACTCAGGGCGCCGGGCAGCGCCGGGTACTCGGGCCGGGGGATGTCCAGCCACATCGAACCGAAGGCGGCGGAGCCCAGCGAGCGCGCAATCAGGTCAGGATCGACGTGACGGTCAAAAACGGTCTGCACCAGGCCATGGTGCCACGCCGGACGGGCTCTACTTGGCGAACCGGGCCAGCAGGGGTCCGACGATGGCCAGAACGAACACGTACGGGGTGGCGATCGGGCCGATCGCGGCGACGGTCGTCCCCGCCAGCCCGATGATCACCAGGGAGAACTCACCGCGGGCGATCAGCGCCGTCCCGGCCCGGATCTGACCGGGCCGGGCCACCCCGTCCCGCCGTGCCGCATAGGCGCCGGTGAGCACCTTGGTCGCTGCGGTGACAACGGCGAGCAGCAGCGCAGCGGGCAGCATCGGCACCAGATCAGCGGGGTTCACCGAGAACCCGATGGCCAGGAAGAACACCGCGGCGAACAGGTCGCGCAACGGTCCGAGCACGCTGCGCGCCCGCTGCGCGGCCTGACCGGTCAACGTCAGCCCGACCAGGAAGGCGCCGACGGCCGCCGAGGCATGCAGGTGCTCGGCCAGCGCGGCCACGATCAGGGTCAGCCCGAGGATGCGCAGCAGCAGTTGCTCGTCGTCGGGATGGGAGATGAGCCGGCCGACATGATGGCCCCAGCGGTAGGACGCGGCGAACGCCCCACCGAGCGCGATCAGGGCCACCGCCATCCACAGCAGCGCCTCCCACCAGCCGCCGCCGGCGGCCAGCACGGCCAGCAGCGGCAGGTAGGCCGCCATCGCGAAATCCTCGAGCACCAGCACCGAGAGCACCGCCGGGGTTTCCCGGTTGCCCAGCCGGCGAAGGTCGTTGAGCAGCCGGGCGATCACGCCGGACGAGGAGATGAACGTGATGCCGGCCATGGCCAGGATGCCGACGGCGTCCAGCCCGAGCAGCACGCCCGCGATGGCGCCCGGAGTGGCGTTGAGGACGAGGTCGACGCCGGCCGACGGTAGATGGTGGCGCATGCTGGCGGCGAACTCGGCGATGGAGAACTCCAGGCCCAGGGTCAGCAGCAACAGCACCACGCCGATCGTCGCGCCGGTGGACACGAACTCCCCCGCCGCCGGAACCGGCGCGATACCGCCGTTGCCCAGTGCCAGTCCGGCCAGCAGGTAGAGCGGGATCGGTGAGAGCGCGAACCGGCGGGCCAGCGAGCCCAGGATGGTGAGCACCGTGAGGATGACGCCGAGTTCGAGGAGCAGCGCCACCGACACAGCCACGCCGGTCAGCCCTGGTCGACGATCTGCCGCACCCGCGCGATGCCGTCTTCGGTGCCGATCACGACGAGGACGTCGTCGGCGCGCAGCACCTCCTCAGGTCCGGGTGAGGCCAGCACGTCGTCGTCCCGCACGATGGCGACGATCGAGGCGCCGGTGCGGGTACGTGCCTTGGTCTCGCCGAGCGCCCGGTCGACGAACGGCGAACCGGTACTCACCTCCACCTGGCCGGCGTCCAGGCCGGGCACCTCCTTGGTGAGGTCGGCGAAGCGTTCCACCAGGCGCGGGGCGCCCAGAATCTGGGCCAGCGCCTCGGCTTCCTCCTCGGTCAGCCGGAACACCGGTCGGGCCTGATCCGGATCATCGGCCGCGTAGACCACAACCTCGAAATCGCCTGAGCGACGGGCGATCACCCCGATCCGGGCACCGTCGTGATTGTCGAACTCATAGCGCAGGCCGACACCGGGCAGCAGGACTTCCTTGACCTCCATGGGCTCCATCCTCGATGACGGCGGCTATCCGCGGGCGGGTTCCCACCCGGGCGGCCCGAACAGGTACCCGAGCCGGTCGCGCCAGCGGGTGGCGGCCCGGACGTCGTGGGCGATCGCCACGTATTCGCGGGTCTGCAGGGTCCACAGGTTGTAGGTGTTCACCGGTTTGGTCAACCCGTAGTGCGGGCGGAAGGTTTCGGGCTGGAACGTGCCGAACAGCCGGTCCCAGATGATCAGGATGCCGCCGTAGTTCTTGTCCAGGTATTCCGGGTCCATCCCATGGTGCACCCGGTGGTGCGACGGGGTGTTGAAGATGAACTCGATGGGCGCAGGCAGGGTGCCGATCCGTTCGGTGTGGATCCAGAACTGGTAGATCAGGCTGATCGAGAAGCCGGTGAACACCATCCACGGCGGAACGCCCAACAGCGGCAACGGAGTCCACATGATGATCTCGCCGCTGTTGTTCCACTTCTGACGCAGCGCGGTGGCGAAGTTGTAGTACGTGGACGAGTGGTGGGCCTGATGGGTGGCCCAGATCAGCCGCACCCGGTGCGCGATGCGGTGGTAGGCGTAATAGAGGATGTCCACCCCGACGATCGCGATCACCCAGGTGTACCACTTGCTCGGCGACAGGTGCCACGGCGCGACGTAGGTGTACAGCGCGGCGTAGCCGATGAGGGCCAGGAACTTCCAGGCGCCCATTGTCGCCACCGATACCAGCCCCATCGAGATCGACGTCCAGGCGTCTCGGGTCAGGTACGCGCCGGCTCCCGGGCGTCCCGGTTCGGCCGCGTTCTCGAGCCGCTCGAGCTTGCGTGCCGCGGTCCACTCGATGGTCAGCAGCAGCAGAAAGAATGGGATCGCGAACAACACGGGTTCGCGCATCTGCGGTGGGAGAACGGACAACCACTCCCCGATTCGGTCCACCCTGACACCTCCTGGCGCGAGTTTATCCGGCGTCGTCCGCCGGACCCGGCCTGGCGTCGGGAAGTGCGACCAGCAGCTGCCAGACCAGCGTGGCCAGTCCCATGAAGACGGCCTGCAGGGTCAGGACGAACACGATGTACTCGTGCCACTTGGACAGCACCTGGCCGCAGCCCAGGCCCTCCCAGGGCAGCGTCGAGAGGGCGCCGACCAGGCCGAGCGACATCACCATGACCACCACACCGGTCGACACCCGCTGGATCGGGTCGCGCAGGTGGCGGCGGAAGAATCCCGCCTCGATGCCCAGGGTGATCAGCAGCATCGGAATCACGTACGCCATCTGGTCGAAGTAGCGCGGGCTCACCGCCCCCCAGCAGGAGAACACGAAGAACTGGCCCCGCAGGCTGACTGGGATGTTCGGGATTTCCGCGGCAATGGCGGGGTCGAGTTCACGCATCACGTCGATGCTGCGGGCGTCCCACCACAGCGCCGCACCCGCATAGGCGGCGTAACTGCCGATCACCAGCGGAACCACGGCACGGACCCGCTGCCAGTCCAGCGGCATCTCGGCGCGTTTGCGTGCGCTGACCAGAGTCAGCGGGTCGGCGTTCAGCGAGGACACCAACACCAGCCCCATGGCCACGGCCAGCAGCACCGCGAGGAGTTGGTCCGCCCACACCGGCGGGTGGGCGCCCATCAGGCTGAGCAGCAGATCGCACGCCAGGATGGTCACCGCCCCGGTCCACCACCAGCCCCACAGCCCCAGCCCGCCCCCGTCGATCCGGTCGACGATCCGTTTGAGCCCCGGCCCGCCCCCGTCGATCCGGTCGACGATCCGTTTGAGGACACCGACCAGCAGCAGGATCACGGCATCCACCGCGATCACGATGATCGGCGCGGCGGAGTCATCACGGCCGAAGGCTTCCAGGACGGCGGTGACCATCTCCTCGCTGAAGGCGAAGCCGAACAGCAGCAGGACGATCACGCCGAAGGCCGGCGCACTCAAGGAACGGGATCTGGTGCCAGGCTCGGCTGTGGTCGTCACGGCTGGCCCCCCTCCGGTCGTGGGCCCACTGTAATGGTTGACGCCGGCGTCAACGGGGAGTTTTCCCGCCGTCAGCGGAAGCTGAGGACCTGATCCCCCCAGGCCGCGCGAATGGTGCCGTCGAGGTCGTCGACCACCCGGTCGACGGCGTCGATCACCAGCGTGCAACGGCCGTCGGTGCGAAACGGCGCCCAGTGCGGCTCACCGGGCGGGCCTGCCGGTTCGGCGGTGGCGGCGAAGCTGGCCCAGCGGGCCCGCATCCGCTGGGAGAGCGCCTCCCCCGTCTTGAGGCCGCCGAGTTTGAAGGTCACGTCGCGCGAACCCGACACCAGGTTGCCCCATACGTAAATCAGCTCGGTGGCATGCGCCGCGCCCAGCCGGATCAGCTTGAAAATCGGTGTCGCCCAATCGAATCGGTACAGGTACACCCCCGCGACCTCGCTGTGGCCCTCAGCGAACCAGACCGTGGGCATCCGGAAGCCGACATCGCTGGCCACACCCAGGCTGCGGGTGCGGGCGCGGCGGGCCCGGTAGGCCGCGCCGATCTGCTCCTCGGTGGGGATCTGCAACCCTGGCTGGTCGTCGGCGATCTCCTCGAACATGGTGCGAATGGCCTTGGGGGCGATCGGCATCAGCGGTGAGCGCATGAACCGGAACAGGGCGGCCTCGTCCTTGTTGGTGCCGATCAGCAGCGGGACCGGGTGCGTCTTGCCGGCCCGGGCCAGGGTCACCGGATAGTCCGGGACCAGGTCGCCGTCAACGGTCGGGGCGAAGGCCAGCCGGCCCGGGGTGGCCGTCGGGACGTGGTCGAAGACATGTGCCGAGGCATCGACCAGTGCCTGCACCGGTGCGCGGTGGGCCTCCTGCGCGGTCATACCGAGCCGGTCGAGCACGAGCTGAGCCACCGCGCGGGCGCGGCTGCTGTCGTACACCGAGGTGGCGGGCGAGCTCTGGGCGATCGCCCGGGAGAACAGGCCGGCGGCCTGCGGCACCGTCAGCAGCGTCGTGACGATCCCGGCACCTGCCGATTCACCGAACAGCGTGACCCGCTCCGGGTCGCCGCCGAACCCGGCGATGTTGTCGCGCACCCAGCGCAACGCGGCCAGCACATCGCGCAATGCGACGTTGCTGTCGAAGCTCGGGTCGAATGACGAGAAGTCGACGAACCCCAGTGCGCCGAGCCGGTAGTTGATGGTCACCACGACGACGTCGGAGTCAGCCGCCAGGGTGGTGCCGTCGTAGAGCGGCTGACTGCCGGAGCCGAAGATGTAGGCCCCACCGTGCACCCAGACCATGACCGGTTTGGGATCACCTGACGAGTCGTCGGCTGAATCGGAGGGTGCCCAGATGTTGAGGAACAGGCAGTCCTCGTCGGCGCGGGTACCCAGCCCCATCGGGATCGGGCTGCGCGGCTGCGGGCTGACCGGGCCGAACGTCGTGGCGTCGTGGACCTCGGTCCACGGCTGGGGTGGCTGCGGGGCGCGCCAGCGCAGGTCGCCGACCGGAGCCGCGGCGTAGCGAATCCCCTTCCAGGTCCGCACCCGGCCGTCATCACTGCCCCGGACCGGTCCGTACCCGGTCTGCACCACATTCGCTGTCATCGTTCTCCTCACCACCTGTCCACGTTACCGACGGGTAATGGCCGTGGCCGCTGTGCGGGGCGTAGGGCTGCTCACATGACCGATATCCTGGCCGGGCTGATCACTCTCGGATTGGCGCGGAGTGGCCAACGGAGGTGCCGCGGGTGCGGAAGTGGGGTCTGCTGTTGGGGGCCATCAGCACCGAGGTCACCGCAACCCTGTCGCTGCGCGCTTCCCTCGACCAATCCGCCTGGCTGATCGTCGTGGTGTCGGGCTACATCGCCTCGTTCTTCTTCCTCACCATGGTGTTGCGGGCCGGCATGCCGGTCGGGGTGGCCTACGGCATCTGGGGTGCGTTGGGCACCGCCATCACCGCCGCGCTGGGGACGGTGATCTTCGACGACCCGTTCACCACGCCGATCATCGCCGGGATCGCCCTGATCATCGCCGGGGTGTTGATGGTGGAACTCGGGTCCCGGCACTCCGGGGACCGCAGCTCATGATGTGGCTGACGCTGGCCGGCGCGATTCTGGTGGAGGTGTTCGCCACGCTGTCGCTGCGCGCCTCCAATGGTTTCCGCAACCGGAAGTGGATCGTCCCGGTGGTGTCGGGCTATGTGGTGGCGTTCACGTTGCTGGCGCTCACGCTGGCGCAGGGTATGCCGGTCGGCATCGCCTACGGGGTCTGGTCGGCGGCCGGGGTCGCGCTGGTCGCGGTGATCGCCCGCGCGATCTTCGGCGAGCCGCTGACCCCGGTGATGATCGGCGGCATCGCGCTGATCATCGCCGGTGTGCTCACGATCGAACTGAGCGGATCCGCGGGCTGAGCACCCGGGCCAGCAGGACGGCCGCGACACCGGCCACCGGCACGATCAGCAGGCCCGCTCGCAGGCTGGCCGCATCGGCGATCGCCCCCACCACGATCGGCGCGGTCAGAAAGCCCACCCGCATCAGCCAGCTCAGCACCGTCACCCCGGTGCCCGCCCGCAGCCCCGGCACCTCGTCGGCGGCGTGGAAGGCGGCCGGCACCAGAGTGGCCGAGCCGAATCCCGCGGCGGCGAACCCGACGATCGTGCCGGGCACCGTCGGGAACGCCAGTGCGACACCCATCCCGACGGCGATCAGCACACCACCGGAACGCACCACCGCCCGCTGCCCGAACCGGTCCACCATCCGGTCACCGAGCAGCCGCCCGACGAACTGGAAACCGACGACAGCCACGAATCCCAAGGCGGCCAGGGCGGCCGGGGCGCCCAGCGAATCGCGCAGATAGAGCGACGCCCACGAGTTACCGGCGTCCTCGATCACCGACCCGGCGATCGCGATCCCCACCAGCGCGGCCAGCACCAGGTACACCGATCGCCGCGAGCCCGCCGAGGTGGACGAGGTATCGGCCTCCGCGGCCGCGTGGTCGTGGCCCGGCAGCAGGAAGCGGTAACTCACCAGACATGTCACGCTCAACAGCACGCCGGAGACCGACAGCTGGACCGTCCGCGGGATGTGCAGATAGATCGCGCCGGCGCCCATCAGTCCGCCCAGCACCGCGCCCATCGACCACACCGCGTGCAGCGAGTTGATGATGAACCGGCCGTAATTGCGCTGTACCCGCAGCCCGTGCACGTTCTGCGCCACATCGACCACCGAATCCGCCGCCCCGGCGCAGAACAGTGCCGCCGCCAGCAGCACACCCGACGGTGCCAGCCCGGCAGCCAGGACGAACGCCGCGAGCAGCACACTGCCCGCCACCGCGACCACCGACGAGCGGAACCGCCGGATCAGCGTCGGGGCGGCCGGACCGGTGAGCAGCGCGCCGGCCGAGAACGCCGCCACCGCGAGACCGAAGACGGTGTTGCTCAGCGCAAGGTCGGACTTGATCTCCGGATAGCGCGGCAGCAGGTTGGCGAAGAGTGCGCCGTTGGTGAGGAACAACGCCGCGACCGCGACCCGCGACCGCCGATCGCGGATGTCCGGTTCTTGGCTGCTCACGTGGCGCGACGGTACCGCAGGTGCGGGTGATCCGCTGTACTGCACGCGATCGCGGGTAACCAAGGAAGATGGCATCCATGACACAGCTGGACGCGTCGCTGTCCGAACTGGCCCACCGGTTCGGTGTGGCCACCGACTACTACGACTGGACCGGGCGCTACGTCCCGGTCCAGCGGGCCACCCTGGTGGCGGTACTGGCGGCCCTCGGTGTCGATGCGAGTACCGAAGAAAGCTGTGCGGCAGCACTTTCCGACCAGGACAGGCGGTACTGGTCGCGGGCTCTGCCGCCCACGATCGTGGGCCGCGCCGACGCCGAGACGTCGTTCTGGGTGCACGTCAGCCACGGTGACCCCGCCCACGTCTGGGTCCGTCTGGAGGACGGGACCGTGCGGTCCGGGGTCCGACAGGCCGACAACTTCACCCCGCCGTACGATCTGGACGGCCGGCTGATCGGCGAGGCGACGTTCGTCCTGCCTGCCGATCTCCCGCTGGGCTACCACCGCGTGCACCTGCGCTCGGGCGGGCAGGAGACCAGCACACCGCTGATCATCACCCCGGCCTGGCTGGGGTTGCCGCCGCGGCTGGGCGCACGGCGCACCTGGGGGCTGGCCACCCAGCTCTACAGCGTGCGGTCGAAAAACTCCTGGGGCATCGGCGATCTGGCGGATCTGACCGATCTCGCGGTGTGGGCGGGCGCCCGCCACGGAGCGGGCTACGTGCTGGTCAACCCGCTGCACGCGGCCGCACCCACCGCTCCGATGGAACCCTCGCCCTACCTGCCGACGTCGCGCCGGTTCGCCAATCCGCTGTATCTGCGCGTCGAGAACATCCCCGAGTTCGCCTACCTGCCCAAGCGCAGCCGGGTGTGGAAACTGCGGGAGTCCATCCAGCGGCGGACCGCCAACTTCGACGGGATTGACCGTGATGCGGTGTGGGCGGCCAAACGGGAGGCACTGAAGCTGGTCTACCGGGTGCCCCGGTCGGCCGGCCGCGAGCTCGCCTTCGCAGCCTACAAACAACGTGAAGGCCAGGCCCTGGACAACTTCGCGACGTGGTGTGCGTTGGCCGAGAAACACGGCGGCAACTGGCATCGCTGGCCGGCGGGTCTGCAGCATCCGGCCTGCCCCGAGGTCGCCGAGTTCGTCGAACGGCACGGCCGCGCAGTCGATTTCCACCGCTGGCTGCAATGGCAGCTTGACGAGCAGCTGGCCGTCGCACAGTCGCAGGCGGTGCGCACCGGCATGCCGCTGGGCATCATGCACGACCTGGCGGTCGGCGTACATCCCGACGGCGCCGACGCCTGGTCGTTGCAGGACGTCCTGGCCCTCGGCGCCACGGCAGGCGCCCCGCCGGACGAGTTCAACCAGCTCGGCCAGAACTGGTCGCAGCCGCCGTGGCGGCCGGATCGTCTCGAAGAGCTTGGCTACCAACCCTTCCGGGCACTCATCGAGGGGATTCTGCGGCATGCCGGCGGGGTACGCATCGACCACATCATCGGACTGTTCCGGCTGTGGTGGATCCCGCAGGGTGTCCCGCCCACCGAGGGCACCTACGTCCGCTACAACCACGACGCGATGATCGGCATCGTAGCGCTGGAGGCGTACCGGGCCGGGGCGGTGATCGTCGGTGAGGACCTCGGCACCGTCGAGCCGTGGGTGCGCGACTACCTGTCCGCCCGCGGCATCCTGGGCACCTCGATCCTGTGGTTCGAGCTGGATCGTGACGGCGGCGGCGGGCCGCTGCCTGCGGAACGCTGGCGCGAGCTGTGCCTGTCCTCCGTCACCACCCATGACCTGCCCCCCACTCCGGGTTACCTTGCCGGAGAACATGTCCGGTTGCGCGACGCGCTGGGTCTGCTCACCCGGCCCGCCGAGGACGAGCTCGCCGACGACCGTGCCGAACAGGCGGCGTGGCTGGCCGAACTGCGCCGGGTCGGGCTGCTCGGCCCCGAGCCCGACGAGCAGGACGTCATCAGCGGGCTGTACAGCTATCTCGGCCGGACCCCGTCGCGGCTGCTGGCCCTGGCGCTGACCGACGCGGTCGGCGACCGGCGCACCCAGAACCAGCCCGGCACCACCAACGAGTATCCGAACTGGCGGGTCCCGCTGACCGGGCCGGACGGTACCCCCCTGCTGCTGGAGGACGTGCTGGCCGATCCCCGGGCGGCGGCGCTGGCCGATGCCCTGCGGCATTCGATCGAGCCGGTCGCAGACTAGTGTTGCCAGGTGCCGAAGTTCAGTGCCGGGGTGCTGCTCTACCGGGTCTGCGACGGTGTCGTCGAGGTGCTCATCGGCCATCCCGGTGGACCGTTCTGGGCCCGTAAGGACGACGGCGCCTGGTCGATCCCCAAGGGCGAGTACGAGCCGGACGAGGATCCGTGGATCGCCGCCGGACGGGAGTTCGCCGAGGAACTCGGCATGGCACTGCCCGCCGGCGAGCCGATCGCCTTCGACCCGGTCAAGCAGCCGAGCGGCAAGGTGCTCACCGTGTTCGCCGTCGGCGCCGATCTGGATGTCACCGCGGCCCGCAGCAACACCTTCAGCATGGAGTGGCCGAAAGGGTCGGGACGGCTGCAGGAGTTCCCCGAACTCGACCGGGTGGCGTGGCTGCCGGTCGCCTCGGCGCGCCGCAAGCTGCTCAAGGGCCATGTGGCGTTTCTCGATCGGCTGATGGCCCAGCCTCATCTGGTGGGACTATCCGAGGGTTCGGCCGACGTGCGGGGATAGCCTGCAGGGTGTGAAGTTCGCCGTCGTCGCGCCCGTCGGCGCCGGGGTGACCGCGGATCCGCTGTGGATGTCGCAGTTCGCCCAGCACTTGGAGGCCTGCGGATTCGAATCGATCGTGGTCGTCGAGCACACCGTGCTGATGACCCGCTATGACAGTGTCTACCCCTATGACGCCAGCGGGCGGGTCGAACTGGCCGCGGACTGCCCCGTGCCCGATCCCCTCGACCTGCTGGCGTTCCTGGCCGGTCAGACCAGCACGCTGGGGCTGGCCACCGGCGTGCTGGTGCTGCCCAACCACCACCCGGTGGTGTTGGCCAAGCGGGCGGCCACTGTCGACGCTCTCTGCGGTGGGCGGCTGCGGCTGTGCGTCGGGGTCGGCTGGCTGCGCGAAGAGGTCGAGGCCTGCGGGGTGGATTTCGACAGCCGGGGCAGGCGCGCCGACGAGCAGATCGAGGTGTTGCGCGCGCTGTGGGCCGACTCGCCGGACGGGGCGAGCTACCACGGCCAGTTCTTCGATTTCGACGCCGCCACCAGCTATCCGAAACCCGCTGCAGCTCACGGTGTTCCGATCCACATCGGCGGTCACAGCCGGATCGCTGCACGCCGGGCCGGCCGGCTCGGCAATGGTCTGCAACCACTGGGTGTGGCCGGTGAGAAGCTCGCGAACCTGATCTCCGATATGCGCTCGGCCGCCGAGGATGCCGGGCGCAATCCCGACGATCTCGAACTGTCGCTGGGCCATCTGGTGACCAAGGTGGACGGCGACCGGGCCGGGCGACTGGCCGAGGCGGGCGCCGATCGGGTGGTGCTGGCCATGCCTGCGGTCACCGACCTGCAGGAGGCCAAGGACCAGTTATCGGCCTGCGCGCAGCGGCTGGGCCTGACATCGTGAGCCTGGCGGGCACCGACCGAGTGGCCCTGTCGGATCTGGTGCACCGGTACGCCGCCGGTATCGATGATGGTGCCGTGGACGCGGTGGCCGAATTGTTCACTGCTGACGGTGAATTGGTGCTCCCCGATCCCCCGGACGTACTGGAGGCGACGCTGTCGCATCGCGGCACCGAGGCCATCCGCAGCGCACTGGGCGCGGCGACCCGGGTGGGACGTACCCATCACGTCATTGACTCCGAGGTCTACCGCGCGGCAAGCACCGAACAGGCCCACGGCCGGATCGCTGCCACGGCCCATCACTGGAGCCGCCGGGGCGAGGAGATCACCGACCTGGTGTGGTATCTGCGCTACGACGACGACTACGTCCGAACCGCAGGCGGGTGGCTGGTGGCACGTCGCCGACTCACCATCGACGCTATCGAGACCCGCCCGGCGCGCCGGCTGCGATGACCGGTCAGTTCCGCGACTGCAGGGCCTGCTGACCGAACGTGCCGGTCTCCAGCGAACCTTCGGGCAGGACCAGGTCGCCGGACTCCAGCCGGGACCGCAGGTAGGCAAACGTCTGGGCGGTCTGGGCGAACAGGTGCTCACCGGCCACCAGGGGTTGGCGGGCCGGTCCGCCCGTGGTCTCGAACTGCGGCAGCGGCTTGACCACCGTGTGGTAGTCGACATTGAAGAACAGCGGGAACGAGTACCGCTCCTCCTTGACCTTTCGCACCCGATGCGAGGTGGCGACGAAGGCGCCATTGGTCCACAGCTCGAGCAGATCGCCGACGTTGACCACGTAGGTCCCCGGGATGGGCGGTGCATCGATCCACTCGCCGTCACCGTTGAGCACCTCCAGCCCCGGCGCCGTCGGCTTGAGCAGGGTGAAGCACTCGTAGTCGGTGTGGGCACCGATGCCCTGGACATCCTGCGCCTCGGGGTTGTGCGGGTAGTAGATCAGCCGCAGCTGGCTGGGGGTCTTGGTGGCGAACCGGGTGAAGGTGTCGGGGTTCTCACCCAGGGCAATCGCGAACGCGCCCAACAATTCCCGTCCGACACCGAGCACGGCCTGGTAATAGTCGGTGACGGCCTGGGCGAAGTCCGGCAGATCCGGCCAGACGTTGGGGCCGAGCATGGGGTTGCCTGCCAGGTGGTCCGGATCATCGGCGGGAAGGTCCAGCGCGGTGTCGAACGCCTCCTTCAGGTCGGTCTTGTCGCCGTAGAGTCCCTCCTCGCCGACGGGCACATAACCTCGGTGGCAGGTGGACAGGCCGATGTAGGACTTCATCTTCTCCGCCATCGGCAAGGCGAAGAACTCCTTGGTGGCCGCCAGCATCCGCTCGAAAAGATCTTCTCCGATGCCGGTACCGGAGATGTAGAAGAACCCCACATCCCGTGCCGCTGCGCCCAATTCGTCGGCAACCCGTTGCCGCTGCGCCGGATCGTCCGATCGCAGTCCGCTGATATCGATCACCGGGATCGATTGAAATGACGTCGCCCCACTCACAGTGTCACGCTTCCTTCTTGTTCTTCGACGGTCCAGGCGAAGTCGTCGTCGACTCGCAGATGCCCCGATTCCAGCCGGGGTAGCAGTGTCACGCCCACTCGGCCGGAGTGCGCGGAGTCGGTGATCAGCCAGTCGGTACCGGTGACCGTGCCCAGCGAGATCTCGGCGCGGGTCGTGCTGGTCACCGCCCAGCCGAAGCGGGCACCGACGCGTACCAGGATGGCCACCCCGCCCTCCGGACCGGACATCAGCAGGCCCCAGCAGGGTTCGAGCGGCTCGACGTCACGTTGCCAGTGCTCGATGTAGTCGGCGTGCACGCCGACCTCGACCAGGATGTCGCCCTCCCAGCTCATCCGCCCGGCGTCGGGCGGACCCGGCGGTTGCAGATCGATGGTCCTGGTCCACTCGAAGACGTCGTCGCGTTGGGAGAGCCGCCCGGCGAAACCTGCACCGGGACCGCGCAAGTCGACGAACGCCGACAGACCCTGCAGCCACAGCACCTGCGTCGTGGTGTCCCGGGAGCCGTCAGTGTCGATCAGCAGGGTGCGCCGCCACAGTCCGGAGCACTGCGCGATCTGTGGTGTCACTGGGCCCCGTCCCACAACCGTTGCAGATCGGTCATTCCCGCGGCGGTCGGCCGGCCCAGCGCTCGGACCCGTGCGATACCGCCGTCGGGATAGGCCGCCACCCGGATGGCGGTGATGTCGTCAGCGTCGACGACGAAGACCTGGCGGGCATCCGGCACCAGTGTGGTGCGCGGCAACACGACCTCGTCGAACGGCAGCGCCCAGCAGGGCCGGCACTGACTCGGCCGGTCGTGGGTGCCCAGGATGCAGACTTCCCGGGAGGCGTTGAAAACGAAGTACGAGGTGTCGATCTCGATGCGGACCACGTCGGTGGGGACCAGGAACGAGATCGTCACCGCGTCATGGGTGTCGGGCCCGATATCACGCCTGCGCCGAGCCTCCCAGCCCGCGCCCATGTTCGCCGGGCGGCCACCGGCGATCAGGGACCGGGCATCGGAGTAGAACGTGTCACTGCAGTGCTCCACGCGGCCGCCCTGTTCGGCACCGGACACCTCGACGGTCACCCCGGACCACAGTCGCGGATCAGGAATGGGATCACCGTGCGCGCGCAACCGGGCCACCCCGCCGTCGGACTCGATGACCAGCTTCAGGTGGGTGTAGCGCCGCGGGTCGTTCACCGAGATGAGGTTGTGCGCATCGGGTTTCAGCGATGTGGGCGGGGCCAGCAGGTGCCAGGACGCCTCACCACAGGGATCGTCACCGGGCGCCAGCGACGCCCCGTAGACACTGGCACCGGTGGGATGGTTGCCGGTGAAGAACCGGGTGTCGACGTCGACCGTACGCACCCGCCCCGGCACCCCGAGCCGGACGATGGCCCAATCCCCCGCCGAGGCGTGTCTGCGGGTCTCCCACCCGTCGACGACCTCGCCGCGCAGGTCGAAGGTCCCCGGAACGAAATTCGGCTCGGCCGGCTCGATCAGGTTCTCCTTGAACCCGAACGACTCGTCACTGGCCGCCACCACACTGCCGCCGACCGCGCGTGAGGCGAGATCCAGAGCGGCGCTGAAATCGATGTTCACCGGACTCCTAACGCCGCGCTCAGCGGCCAGTGCGACCGTGGATTGTCCGGCCCCGGCGCGAGAACGCCCGCCTTGCTGGTGGACAGGCCGAGGCCGACCAACATCTGCGCCAGCCCGACCGCGGCGGCAACGCCGTCTACGCAGGGCAGGCCAAGGGTGGTTGAGATCGCCTCGGTGACACCGGCCATTCCCGCACAGCCCAGACAGATCACGTCGGCGCCGTCCTCGGATACCGCGCGGGCGGCCTCGGCGACGATCGCGGCGACCGCACCGTCGGGGTCGGCGTCCACCTCGGCGGTGCCCAGCCCGCAGGCTCGCACCGAGGCGCAGTGCGCCGCCAGCCCGGCGAGCAGCAACCGGTCCTCGATGGGCGCGATCGAACGGGCCAGAGTGGTCACCACCGAGAACCGTCTACCGATGAGATGGGCGACGTGGGCGGCGGATTCGGCGATGTCGAGCACCGGGACGTCGAGCATCTCCTGAAGCGCGTCCTTACCGTGTTCGCCGAAGCCGGCCAGCACCACCGCGTCGGCGTCGAACGTCCCGTCGGCCAGTGCGCTGGCCACCACGTCCATCACCCCGACGGCCGACAGGTAGCTCTCGGCCGCGGAATCGATGGCCACCGCGCCGAACGCCGGTTCGGCGGTGACGATCTCGGTTCCGGGGGCCGCGGCGGCGCGCGCGGCGGCGGCGATCTCGGCCGTCATCGACGCCGAGGTGTTCGGGTTCAGGACAAGGATTTTCACGCCGGCTCCTGACGTAAGGCGCCGCCCAGCAACCCGGCCCGGGTACTCCCGTCGACCACGCGCCCGGCCAGCCAGGTCTGCAGTACCGTGCCGGTCAGCGTCATCCCGTCATAGGGGGTGACCGGGTGGCGGTGCAACAGATCGGATCCGCGAACTACCCAGGTGGTCGCGGGGTCGAAGACGCAGAAGTCGGCGCGGGCACCGACGGCGATCACGCCGCGGTCGGTCAACCCGGCGAGCGCCGCCGGGGCCTGTGCCATCCACCGGCAGACATCGGGCAGTCCGAACCCCAGTGCCGCGGCCTGGGTCCACAGCGCGGGCAGCGCGATCTGGAGCGAGCTGATCCCGCCGAAGGCACAGCCGAAGTCACCGCCGCCCAGGTCCTTGAATTCCGGTGCGCACGGCGAGTGGTCGGATACCACCATGTCCAGGGTCCCGTCGGCCAGCCCTGCCCACAGCAGCCGGCGGTTGCTCTCGGACCGGATCGGTGGGCAGGCCGCGAAGATCGTCCCCCCGTCGGGCACCTGTTCGGCGGCGAATGTCAGGTAATGCGGACAGGTTTCGGCAGTGACCGGAAGGCCCGCGTGCTTGGCAGCAGCGATCAGGGGCAGCACGGCCGCGCTGGAGATGTGCACGATGTGGGCTCGGGCTCCGGTATCGGCGACGGCGTCGAGAACGATGTGCACCGCGTCGAGTTCGGCGGACTCCGGCCGCGACTGCAGGAAGGCGCTGTACCCGCGACCCGCCGGTGGCGCGCAGTCGGCCAGCACCCGGGCGCTCTCGGCGTGCACCAGCAGCACCGAATCCAACGCAGCGATACCGGCCATGGCGGTGCGGAACTGATCGGGGTCCAGCGGTGGGAACTGCGGATTGCCGGACTCGGACAGGAAGCACTTGAAACCCAGCACCCCGTCGGACGCGAGCTCACCGAAGGTGTGCAGGGTGTCGGGGACGATGCCGCCCCAGAACCCGGTGTCCACCCGGCACTGTGCCTGCGCCGCAGCGCGTTTGACCCCCAGCGCCGCTGAGGTGGTGGTCACCGGGTCGCTGTCCAGGGGCATGTCGACGATGGTGGTGATGCCACCGGCCGCCGCGGCCGCCGTCGCCGAGGCGAAACCCTCCCAGTCGGTGCCGGGTTCGTCGACGTGTACGTGGGTGTCGACCAGCCCGGGCAGCACCACCGCACCGGGCGGCACCGAGGTCTCCGCGACGGTGTCCAGCGGCGCCTCCAGGTCGGTGACCACCCGGATGACGCCGTCGGCCACGCCGATCGCGGCGGGCCGAACGGCGTCGTCAATCACCGCGCGCGGTGCGCGGATCACCTGGTCGAGCATGTTCATCGGGGGCGCAGCGGTCCGAAGCGTTCCTCGAGCCGGTGGGTGAGCTCGGGCCAGACGTGCGGATCATGGCCGGGCACCAGCTCGTAGCCCTTGTCGGCGGCCAGCTTCTTGAGCCGCCGGATCGGCTCCACCGTCTCGGCCGGGTCGACATCGATGAAGCCGCCGATCGGCAACTCGTGCTCGATGTTCTCGGTGAGATCAGCGGCGTCGAAGGCGAACACGAAGCCCCCGCCACCGACGCTGCGGTCGAGTTCGACGACGAAGCTCTGATGCCCCGGCGTATGCCCATACGTGGGCACCGCGGTGATGCCGGGAGCGATCTGCGCCTCACCGTCGGCGAGCACCCAGTCGATCCGTGGATCGTCGAAATCGATGCGGTTGATCGCATTGTGCTCGGGCTCAGGATGATTCGACATCCCGTACTCCAGCTCGCGTCGTTGGGCGTGCACCGGCACCTTCCCGGCGAACAGCTTGAGCCCCCCGGAGTGATCGTGGTGCAGGTGTGACAGTGCCACGGTGTGGATGTCGTCGATGTCGATTCCGATGTCGTGCAACGACTCCTCGATCGGCTCGCCCAGCCCCGGCAGCACCGGGATGTACTCGACGGTGGGAAAGAACCGCCGGTACAGCGCCGGGTCGCGGATCAGCGCGGTGTTGAAGCCGGTGTCGAGCAACACCCAGCCGCCGTCTGTCTGCAACAGCACACCCGGCACCGGCTCCCGCATCCGCAACTCCGGCGCGGCCCCGTAAACCGACACCGATTTGGGAAGGTCCTCCCAGCCCAGCGTCAACAGGACTATCCGGCGAACCCCGGTCGTTCCCACGCCCAGCCCCGACGTCACCGGCTACCCGACCGACAACGCGGCCAGCCGCAGCGTGTTCGGGTCGGTCACCACGTGCGCCTGCTCAACACCCTTGAGCCACGGCTGGGCGACCATGAAGTCGTTGACGTCGGCGACATTGAGCCAGCAGCCCGTCTTCACGGCTTCCTCGCCGGCCGTGGAGAAGTCAGCTTTGTCGCCGGTGGGCAGACCCTTGGCCAATGCTTCCGTGACCGCCGGTGCCGAGCAGCCGAAGAAGTTCAGTCCGCCGTCGGCATCCCAGGAGATGTGCCCCCAGGTGTAGGGCGACGGCGCATCCGGCCAGCCGAGGTAGGTCATGATCTCCGGCGCGGACTGGCCGTCGGTGCCGACCCAGCCGTAGATCTCCGAGGTCGGGTAGGCCTGTACCTTGGCGTTCAATCCCGCTGCGGCCAACTGTGTCTGGAGCAGGTTGCTGATCAGCTGGTTGTCCGGGTTGCTCGAGTCGTACCCGATGGTGACGGACTTCTGGTCAGCGGGCAGGCTCGCGGCGATTCCGGTCAGCACCGACGGATCGTGTGTCACCGACTGCTTGCCGTACTCGGCGGCCATCATGTTGGCCGGATAGATCTGCTCGGCCTTCTTGCCGCGGCCGAAGTAGGTCTGCTTGACCAGTTCATCGACATCGATGGCCTGCATCACCGCGTTGCGGTTCTTGACGTCGGTCATCATCCCCTTCTTGGGGTTGATGTAGACGAAGTTCGACATCATGGTCGGCAACGAGTAGTTGGCGAACGCCTTGTTGTCCAGGTAGGACTGCACCGCCGAGGACGGCAGGTCGTGCAGGATCGCGGCGAGCTGGCCGTTGTTGAACTGCAGCTGCTGTGCCGATACGTCGGTGATCACCGGCAGCTCGACCTTCTCGAAGTACGGCTTGGTGCCCCAGTAGTCCGGGAATGCCGTGAGCTGATACTTCGAGCCCACCTCGGCGGCGGTCAGCGTGTAGGGCCCGGTACCCAGATCATGGGTGGTCAGGTAGGTCTGGGCGTGGTCGCTGCCGCCGTTCTTCTGCAGGCCTTCGGGGCTCATCATCCGCGGCCCGTAGGGACATGCCAGGTAGTCGAGGAACGCCGAGTTCGGCGCCTTGAGGGTGACGGTGACGCCGTAATCACCCTGTGTGGTCACCGATTCCACGTCGGAGACCATGTAGGCGGGACCTTGGTTCACCGCTGCCCGCCGGTCGAACGAGGCCTTGACGGCCGCGGAGGTGAAGGGGGTGCCGTCGTGAAACTTCACGCCTTCACGCAGCTTGAAGGTGAAGACCTTGTTGTCCGGGGATGCGGTCCACTCCGTGGCCAGCAGTGGCTGCAGTTCCGCCTTGTCGGTGCCGGCTTTGTACTGCAGCAGGCCCTCGTAGGTGTTGGTGGTCAGGAGCAGGCCCTGGCCGGCGTAGTAGATGTCGGGGTCCGGCGGCTGACCCGGGTCCTGCAGGAAGGACAGGTGCAGCACCTTGTCGGTCGGGGCCGCGTTCGGGGTGCTGCTCCCACCGGAATTGGAGCCGCCACACGCGGTTACGGTGAGCGCCACGGTGGCGCCGATCGCGAGGATCGTACGGAGTGTCTTCATCGGGCGGCTCCTTCGAGTACCGGGGTGGTCAGTGAGGTGAAGGCGGAAAGGATTTCGTCGCTGGTGCGCACTGCGCCGGATTGCAGGTATTCCATGGCCTCGAGGGCGGCCTCGTGCGCGGGCACCGACGAACCGCCGACGCAGTCGGAGACCACCCGGACGTAGAAGTCACGTTGGTGTGCATCGGCAAACGTGTAGTGCACGCAGACATTGGTCAGGCCGCCGACGAGAATCAACGTGTCGGCCTTCAGACCGGAGAGCACGATCTCGAATTCCGTTCCGATGAAACCGGAGTAGCGCCGTTTGACGATGTGGAACTCGTGGTTGGGCCCGTCGAGGTCGGGCAGCAGCCGCGGATGCAGCGGGGTGCCGCGCCTGCCGTCCACGCAGTGCACCCCTTCCGCGCCGTCGAGTTCACGCCCGAAGTCCACCCCACTGGGCCGGTGTACTTCCTGGAAGAACACGATCGGGATGCCGGCGGCGCGGGCGGCCGAGATCAAGCGCTCGGCCACCTCGATCCGGCCCTCGTAACCGGGCATATGGGCGATGCCCATCTCCTCGGCGGGCATGTCGCCGCTCTCCTGCATGTCGACGACGACCAGAACCGGATTGCCCACGATCAGTGGCTGTTTCGGCACCTAACCTATCCTCCTGTCACTGCGATACGGGGGTCTGCGGCGGCCTGGAGCAGGTCCACGGCCGTGTTGATGAAGACATAGAGCGCGCCCAGCATGAGCGTGACGCCGGCGATGGCCGGGAAGTCGGCGACGGGGATGCTCTGGGCGATGTACTGACCGATCCCGGGCCAGCCGAATACCTGCTCGACGACCAGCACACCGGAGAACATCAGGCCGACCTGCAGGCCCGTCATCGACAGTGCCGAGCCGACACAGTTACGCAGCACGTGGCCGGCCACGATCCGGCTCTCGGGCAAGCCCTTGGCCCGCGCGGTGCGCGCGTAGTCACTGTCCATGTCGGTCAGCAGACTCGAGCGCAGCACACGGCCGATCGCGACCGCCGGACCGAGTGCGATCACCAGTGCGGGCAGGATCAGGTGGTGCAGGGCGTCGGAGACGACGTCCAACCTGCCGGCCAACAGACCATCGACGGTCAGCAGCCCGGTCGGTCCGGTCGGTGGATTGCTGATGGCCGTGCGGCCGTTGGCCGGCACCCAGCCGAGCTTCTGATAGAAGACGATCAGCCCGACGATGCCGAGGAGGAACATCGGTGCTGAGGCTCCGGTGAACAGGATGGCGCGCAGCACTGCTGATCCCCGCCACTTCAGGGTGGTGCTGAAGGCGAGCAGCACGGCGAGGATCAGCGCGATGATGATCCCGTAGATCGCGAGTTCGAGGGTGGCGGGGAAGAACGAGCTCAGGTCTGATGCGACCGGATGCCGTGTGCGGTAGGACGTTCCGAGATCGCCGCGTACCGCCCCTGTCAGGTAGTGCCAGAACTGCACCAGCACAGGCTCATTGAGGCCGAGTGCTTCGCGACGGGCGGCGACCGCCGACGCCGACGCCTGCGCGCCCATCTGGGCTTTGATCGGATCCAGCGGGGAGATCTTCTGCAGCACGAACATCACCGCGGTCAGCGCGACCAGGATCGCGATCGTCGCGGCCAGCCGGGAAGCTATGAACGTTCTCATCGCCGCCCTCCTAGTTCGTCTTCATCAGGTTGCGCAGGCTGTCGCCGGCGATGTTGCCGATCAGGGCAAGAACCAGAACCCCGAGACCGGGCATCACCGGAACCCACCACTGCTGCAGGAAGTAGCTCAGGTTGCGGGCCGCGTCGGCGCCGAGTTCAGGTGCCGGCGCCGACTGGCCGAGCCCCAGGAACGACAGCGCAGCCAGGGTCAGGATCAGCGTGCCGATATCGAGGCTGGCTGCCACCAGGGCGTTGGGAACCGCACCGGGCAGCAGGTGTCGCAGCGCCAGTCGCACGCGGCCGACGCCGGAGAGCCGGGCCGCCTCCACATGCGGGCGCGCCTTGAGCCGGGCGATCTCGCCGCGAACCAGCCTGGCGTAGAACGGCCACCACACGATCGACACGGCGATCAGGGTGTGCACGAAGCCCGGTCCCAGCGCCGCGACGACGGCGATCGCCAGCACCGGCGCCGGCAGCGACAGAAAGCCGTCGGTGATCCGCATGAGCGTGGCGTCCAGCCAGCCGCCGGCCGCCCCGGCGATGAGCCCGATGAGTCCGCCGATGATCAGGCCGCCGGCCACCACCACCAGGGCGGCGAACCAACTCGACCGCACGCCGTAGAGGACCCGGCTCAGGATGTCACGGCCCACGCTGTCGGTGCCCAGCAGAAAGCCGTTCTTGCCCGGCGCCTGCAGGGGGATACCGACCGGGATCAGCGGGTTGTGCGGGGCCAGCACCGGCACCGCCACGGCGACCAGGGTGACCACGAAGATCAATGACAGCCCGATCCAATTGACGATCAGCGCACGGTCTTTGGGCAATGCCGCCAGCCGGCGCTGTCTGCTGCGCAGCAGGGCGGGTGTGGGAATCGCGACGGCCATCAGCGCGCCTTCCGTTCGATACAGGCCACCTGGTGCGGACTTCCCGGGACGCCCTCGAGCCGGACGTCGAGTCCGGCGTCCGAACAGGCGTCGATCGCAATCGGGCACCGTGGGTGGAAGGCGCACCCGGTGGGCGGTGACAGCGGGCTGGCGGGTTCCCCGGCGAGCACCCGGCAGTCCCGGCCGAGGTCCGGGATCGCATCGACCAGCGCCTGGGTGTAGGGATGCGTCGGGTTGCCGATGACCTCATCGGCGGGTCCGATCTCGACGATGCGGCCCAGGTACATGACGGCGATCCGGTCGGCCACCACCCGCGCCACCGACAGGTCATGGGTCACGAAGACCACCGACATGTCCAGACTGCGCCGCAGGTCACCGATGAGGTTGAGCACCGAGGCTGCCAGCGAGACGTCCAGGGCGCTGGTGGGCTCGTCGCACAGCAGCACCTGCGGCGGGATCACCGTGGCCCGCGCCAGCGAAACCCGTTGGCGCTGACCGCCGGACAGTTGCGCGGCCCGGGACTTGGCCACCTCCTGGGGCAGGCCGACGCGCTCGAGGACCTCGGCAACAGCCTGCTTGCGCTCGCTGCGTGACATCGACGTGGCGCGCAGCCGCTCGCCGATCAGTTCACCGACCGACAGCCAGGGCGTCAACGAGGCACCGGCGTCCTGGAACACCATCTGCGGCCGCTGCCCGCCGGCCAGGTCGACGTCGCCGTAGGTGGGGGTGTCCAGCCCGGCGATGATGCGCAACAGAGTGGACTTGCCCGAGCCGCTCTCCCCCACCAAAGCCACCGACTCGCCGTGGGCCACGGTCAGCGACACCCCGCGCAGGGCCTGCAGCTTGCTCTGCTTCGGCCCGGACCGGTCCAGCCAGCGGCGGCGCACGGTGAAGGCTTTGATCACATTCTTGACCTGGACTGCCGGCGGTTGGTCGGAGGTGCCCTCACCGGCGGCGAAAGCCTCACCCAGCGAACCGATCTCGGCCTCGAGCAGGGTCCGCATCTCCGGCGGGGCGATCAGGCAGGCGCTGACCCGCCCGGCGTCGACGGCGACCGGCTCCGGCGGTGTGACGGAGCAGTCCGGGCGGGCCAGCGGGCACCGCGGCACGAACGCGCAGCCGGACAACGGTGCAGTGGGGCTGGGGACCTGTCCGGCCATCGCGGTGAGCCGATGGTCCCGCGAGGTCTCCAGGGTGAGCCGCGAGCGCAGCAGACCGTAGGTGTAAGGGTGTGCCGGCGCGTCGAGAACCTCAGCGGTGGGCCCTATCTCGGCGATCCGACCGGCATACAGCACGGCTATCCGGTCGGCGATCTGGGCGGCGACCCCGAGGTCGTGGGTGATCAGCACGATGCTGCAACCGATGTCGCTGCGCAGGCGTTGCAGTAGCGCCAGCACCTGCGCCTGGACCGTGACGTCCAGCGCGGTGGTCGGCTCGTCGGCGATGATGAGTTCCGGGTTGCCGGCCACCGCGATGGCGATCATCACCCGCTGGCGCAGACCGCCGGACAGTTCGTGCGGGTAGGCGCGCATCCGCCGTTCCGGCTCCGGGATACCCACGGCGGTCAGCAGTTTGAGCGCTTCCTCGGGACTGCCCGCGACTTCCTCGACCTGCTTGCCGATGCGCATCGTCGGGTTCAGCGACGTCATCGGGTCCTGGAACACCGCTCCGAGGTCCAGGCGGCGGACCTTACGCAGCTGCTTGGCCTCCCCGCTGACCATATCGGTGCCGCACACCCGGACTCTGCCCGTGACAGTGGCCTTGCTCCCGAGCAGGCCCAGCATGCTGAAGCCCAAAACGCTCTTGCCGGAGCCGGATTCGCCGACCAGCCCGATGATTTCGCCGGGCTCGATCTGCAGAGACACGCCACGCAGGGCGTGCACGTCCTTGCCCGCCCGGCGGAACGTGACATGCACGTCATCGACCACCGCGACCGCGTCGCCGCCGCCGGGCGCGGGCGCCACGTCCGCCTGTAGCTCGACGCTTGCGGTACTCGCCATCACCAGTTTGCTCCCGTGAGGGTGAGGGGTTCACGGTGGCGGTGCTCGTCGGTGAGGCACCAGCCTGTCGTTTGACAGTTTTGCGGTAGCGATGTCGCGGTTGGTGTCGCTGGCGTAACCAATACTTATCGCGGCGTAACCGATAGGTATCGCGCGTTTCTGTCGTGTGACAGAAAATCCGCAGGTCTGTTTTTTCCCAGGTCGCGTGGGTCACCATCGAAACCATGGCGACACCGCGGGCGGGGCGCCCGCGCCTG
The DNA here is from genome assembly GCF_001494595.1 of Mycobacterium sp. M26. Taxonomy (GTDB): domain Bacteria; phylum Actinomycetota; class Actinomycetes; order Mycobacteriales; family Mycobacteriaceae; genus Mycobacterium. The sequence continues at coordinate 2,052,427 of NZ_LN929908.1, read as the reverse complement.
ACCGAACAGCGCAGGCCCGGTACGACCGCCCGAGACGAGATTCTGGACGCCGCGGGGGAACTGTTCACCACGCGCGGCTATGCCAGCACGTCCACCAGGGCCATCGCGGCCGCGGTGGGTATCCGGCAGGCCTCGCTCTACCACTACTTCAAAACCAAGGACGAACTGCTGTCGGCGCTGCTGCACCAGACGGTGACGCCGACACTGTGTTTCCTGGCCGATCTGCGCGATGGCGATCCGCCGCTGTCGGCGACCCAATGCCTGCATGCGCTCGCCGCCTTCGACGGCGCCCAGCTGCTGACCTCGCGATGGAATCTCGGCGCGCTCTATCTGCTCCCGGAGTTGCGCGAAGCCCGACTGGCCACGTTCTGGACCGAGCGGGAGCGGCTGCGGCTGGGCTACCTGGACCTGAGCCGGACGATCCTGGCCACCACCGGAGTCCACGACGATGCCGCCGACCTGCCGTTCCGCCTGGTCGAGTCGCTGGTGAACATGTGGTCAGGACAGCCACGACCGGACCGCATCGCGCTGCCCCACCACGTTGCCGACGCCTGTCTGCGAGTGCTCGGCGTCACCGATGACGCGCTGACCGCGCTGCGCGACGGTACCCGCGAGCGGCTGCGGCGCTACGCGGCCGGCGCCGCGCTACAGGGTGTCGGCTGAGCTCAGCCGCGCCCGTAGGATCGGGTCCATGCCGTTGGCCGAGGGCGAGACGTTCGCCGGCTACACCATCCTGCGGTTGCTGGGCGTGGGCGGGATGGGCGAGGTCTACCTCGCGCAGCATCCCCGCCTGCCCCGCCGCGACGCGCTCAAGGTGCTGCCGGCCTCGGTCAGCACCGACGCCGAATACCGGGCCCGATTCGAGCGCGAGGCGGATATCGCCGCCACGCTCTGGCACCCCAACATCGTCGGGGTACACGACCGCGGTGAGGTCGACGGCCAGTTGTGGATTGCGATGGACTACGTCGACGGCACCGACGCCGCCAATCTGCTGCGCAGCCATCCCACCGGACTGCCCCAGCGCGACGTGCTCAACATCGTCACCTCCGTCGCCGAGGCGCTCGACTACGCCCATCAGCGCCACCTGCTGCACCGCGACGTCAAGCCGGCGAACATCCTGCTCGCCCGCCTGGAATCCGGCGAACAGCGAATTGTGCTGGCGGACTTCGGAATTGCGCGCTGGGAGAATGAAGCCAGCGGGCTGACCCAGACCAATATGACGGTCGGCACGGTGTCCTATGCCGCGCCCGAGCAGCTGATGGGCCGCGATCTGGACGGCCGGGCCGATCAGTACGCGCTGGCCGCCACCGCCTACCACCTGCTGACCGGCTCACCACCGTTCTCACACTCCAACCCGGCCGTCGTCATCAGCCAGCACCTGACCGCTATGCCGCCGAGCCTGGCCGATTCCCGTCCAGAGCTGGCCACTCTCGATTCGGCGCTGCGCAAGGCGATGTCGAAGGACCCCGCCCAGCGCTTCGACCGCTGCGTCGACTTCGCCCGGGCGCTGGCCCACCACATCACCACGCCGATGTCCGGCGACATCGGCGCTGACCCCGATGCCACCAGCATCACGCCCATCGCCGACGCGGCACCCACCGGCGCCGAAGCCGTGCCTGCCCACGGGCGCTGGTGGACGCGCCCGCGGGTTCTGCTGCCGGCGCTACTGGGCCTGCTCCTGGTGGTGGCGGTGGCATTCGTCGCCGGCCGGTTCCGCGGCGAGGACGTGATGAGCAGCGAGATGCGTGACTCCACCACCTCCAGCAGCCCCGCCCCGGCTCCCCCGCCGATCACCACGACACCCACCGAAACGACGGCCACCGAAACCACCACCACCACAGCGAGCCCCGCGGTGACCGATACCAACACCGTCACCGTCGACCAGGCGCCGGCGGCCGTTGTCGGCGCCCGGTGCGGCGAACCCGGCGCCACCGGCACCACCGCCGACGGCGCCACGGTGTACTGCAGCCAACTGCAGTACACAAACCGCTACCTGTGGTCAGTGCATCAGACCGAGATTCCCAACCCGATCCTGTCCGCGCCGCCCAGCGCGGCACCGCCGTCGGAGGACGAGTCCCCGGTGCGCATCTGTATGGCCGAGACCGGACACAGCAGACTGCGCTGCGCGGAGGAGATTCTGCGCGGCAACGGCGGCTAGGGCTTCCATGAGCAGCGCTGCCGACGACACCCCGCTGTGGCTGTTCGCCGACCAGCTGGGGCCCAGGGTTTACGGCGGCGAGCACGCGCACCGGCCGGTGCTGCTGGTGGAGGCCGCCTCCGCACTGCGCCGACGCCGCTTCCACCGGCAGAAGCTGCACCTGGTGGTCTCGGCGTTGCGACACGCTGCCGCCGATCTCGGGGAGCGCGCCACGCTGCTGCAGGCCGACACCTACACCCAGGCGCTGCGCGACTACGGGCGCCCGGTCCTGGTGCACGAACCGACGTCCTTCGCCGCCGCCGAGTTCGTCGAGCGGCTGCGCCGCGACGGCCTGGTCGCCGATATTCTCCCGACGCCGACATTTGCGCTGCCGCGCAAGGATTTTCACACCTGGGCCGGAACCCGCAAGCGATTCCGGATGGAGGACTTCTACCGCGACCAGAGGCGTCGGTTCGATGTCCTGATGGACGGCTCCGAACCGGTGGGAGGCCGGTGGAACTACGACACCGACAACCGGGAGTCCCCGCCCAAGGGCAGCACCACCCTCGACGTACCCGCTCCGTACCGGCCGCGCGAGGACGAGATCGATGACGCGGTGCGCCGCGATCTCGACGCCATGGGATTGGACACCGTCGGCCGCGACGGACCCCGGCTGTTCCCGGTCACCCCGGCCGAGGCGCGCCGGGCATTGAAGAAGTTCATCGACGACCGGCTTCCGCTGTTCGGCCGCTACGAGGACGCCATGATGGGCGGGGACTGGGCGATGGCCCACTCGCTACTGTCGGTCCCGCTGAATCTGGGGGTGCTGCACCCGCTGGACGCGGTACATGCAGCCGAGAAGGCGTACCGCGACGGCGCCGCCCCGCTGGCCGCCACCGAGGGCTTCATCCGCCAGATCCTGGGCTGGCGCGAATACATGTGGCATCTGTACTGGCATTTCGGGCCGGACTATCTGGACAACAACCGGCTGCAGGCCGACACCCCGCTGCCGCCGTGGTGGGCCGACCTGGACGCCGACGCGATCTCCGCCGAATGTCTGCGTCACGCCGTGGCCGGCGTCCGCGACCGCGGCTGGGTGCACCACATCCAGCGCCTGATGATCCTGGGCAACCACGCCGTGGAGCGCGGCTATCAGCCGCGCGAACTCAGCGACTGGTTCGCCACCGCCTTCGTCGACGGCTTCGCGTGGGTGATGCCGACGAACGTGATCGGCATGAGCCAGCACGCCGACGGCGGCCTGCTGGCCACCAAGCCGTACGCCTCCGGCGGCGCCTACATCAATCGGATGAGTAACCACTGCTCGAGCTGCCGGTTCGACCCGAAGAAGAGGCTCGGCGAGGATGCCTGCCCCTTCACCGCCGGCTACTGGGCTTTCGTGCACCGCCACCAGGACCTGCTGGCCGCCAATATGCGGACGGCGCGGTCGGTGTCCTCGATGCGCAAGCTCGCCGACCTCGATGCGGTGCTGGAGCAGGAAGCCCACCGCGAGGAATTCTGAGCTACCACCGGCCGCCTGCCCCGAATTTTTGCTGCAAGTGGCGGTAGCGGTAGGCCGGTTACCCGTCCGCCCTGGCTCAGCGCATCACTGTGATCCGCATATCTGCCGTGAACTGCCGCTTCCAGAAATCCGACGGTAGGTCGGAAACACTCAGGTCCAGCCTCTGGTGGCAAAAAACTTTGCTGTGGTATCACAGTCTCAGCACGTTCTCAGGTAGGTTCTTAGGACCGCCGTAATTCCCAGAAGGGCAGACATGCAGATCTCGTTACGTTCGCAGCTCATCGCGGGAGTCGCGGTGGTGGGGGCCAGTGCCATCGCCATCACGCCGATCACGCAGCCGAACGTCCTCCCCACCGTGCACGCTCCTGCCATTCAATTGGTGCAGTTCGACAATCCGTTCATCGTCTTCGGCCCTGTCCTGGAATACACCGTCGAGGACATCGCCTCGCTGATCTCCGGTCCGGTGGCCGATCCGTTGCCGATTCTGCGGACGCTGGCCGTCAACCAGATCGGCAATGTCACCGACCTCCTGGTCGCTGCCGGAGCCATCGGCATCGGCGTCGGCGCCTCGCTGTGGAACATCCCGTCCGGCGTGATCACCGCGACCACCGAACTACTCAGCGGTGACGTCCAGGGCGCGATCCTGGCGCTGCAGGCTGCGTTCATCGAGCCCATCGCCGTCGAGCTGACCAACGTGACGATCCCGAAGATCACCAAGGTCGTCACGCAGACCATCGACCACCTCACCGCCCTGGTCAACGTGCTGCCGTCGGCCGTGCTGGGCATCATCACCGCCACCGTCAACGCGGTCACCGCGACCATCGGGGCGACCGTCGCCACCGGCCAGCAGTTTGCGAACAACCTCCAGACGCTGAACTTCGAGGGGATGTGGAACTCCATCATCGACGGCGTGCTGGGCACCACCGGCATCCTCGACACCCTGCGTGCCACCACGATCGGCGGCGGAGCGGGCAGCATCACCTCGGCGATCGGGTCGGCTATCAATGACATCAACGTGGCGATCGGCGGGCCGGCGAGCCAGCTGCCGCAGCCGTCGGCGGCGCTGACCAGCTCGAAGGCCGCCGCAACCGAGGCCAGCACACCCGCGCTGACCAGCACGTCCACCGAGAGCACCGAGACCACCGAGAGCGCCGGCTCGAAGGACTCCGAGAAGGCCGATGACGATGCCGGCACCACCACCACCAAGACCGGCGCCACGGGCGGCAGCCGCCGCTCGGCGACTGCCTCCACCACGGCGACCCCGCCCACTGCGGCCAAACCGGCCAAGAAGGTGGCCGACAGCGTCCGCGACGCGGTCAAGAACCTGACCACGCCCAAGAAGGACGCCGGTTCCTCGGACTCGGCCGAGTAACCCCCCAGCTCAGGTGCCCCTCCGCATGGAGGGGCACCTGATTTCATTCGGGATGAAACGTCAGGGCGGGGTTGTGACGATAGATCCCGCAGAAGGGCCTGAGAAGGCGCTGGCGCACCGTTGTGAGCTGGCTTTCAGGTTTCTCGCAGCTGTCACAACTGCGCTATGTTCGACCGAGACACAGACGGAGGTTCCGTGAAGAAGCTCATCCTCGGTGCTGCCGGTGCGGTTGCGGTAGCTTCGGCAGCCGCGGCCCTCGGCATGGGATCCAGCAGCGCCGACCCCAACGCGGGCGGCACTCTCAACGTTCTCGGCGAGCCCTACTACAAGGCGGTCGCCATCCTGCACGCCCAGGGTGTCTCGACGGTGTTCGGCGGTTCGGTCGGCAGTGACGTCCAGCAGGCCAAGTGTGTGGTGCAGAGCCAGAAGTATCTGGCCAGCGGCAAGATGCAGTTGATGCTGAACTGCACCGAGGCCGCCCAGCCTGAGCCGCCGTCGGCGACATCGGTGTCGACGGCGCCCACTGCCGGCACCCAGGACGGCGGCGGTGCCCGGCCGACACCCGGCGCGCCCGGCGTCGTGACGGTTACCCCGACCCAGGTCGGCTAGTCCGTCAGTCAGCCCTGGGCATCAAGATGCCCTCGCTGGCGCTGAACTGCGCATCCTCCTGGGTGGACAGTCCCATCGAAACGACCGTGCGTGGGAACAGCACATCGGTCAGGTAGGCCAGGGCCACCGCCCAGCGGTTGACCGCCCTCGGCATCGCGTAAAGGTGGTACGCGCGGGTCACCACCTTTGCCGGATATCCGGACAACGGGATGTTGAGCGGGTTGGCCACCGCGTAGCGCGGGCCCAGATCGATCACCAGACCCATGTTGCGGTGCCGGTAGTCCTTGGGTCTGCCATATCCGAGGCTCGCAGCAACATTGCGCGCCAACATCTTTCCCTGCCGGGTGGCATGCTGAGCGGTCGGTGGGGTGATCGTGCCGGGCCGAGTCAGATCGGGTACGGCTGCGGCATCCCCCGCGGCGAACACATCGGAGTGACCCGGAACCTGCAGCCGGGTATCAACTTTCAGTCTGCCCTTGTCGGTCGGCAGTCCCAGTGTCTCGATCAGGGGCGCTGCGGTCACTCCGGTCACCCACGCGACGGTGCGGGTGTCGACCCGCGAATCATCGCTGAGCACAACATGATCGGCGTGCACCTCCTTCAACGTCATGCCCAGCCGGACGTCGATCCCGCGATCGCGTAACACTCGCATGGCGGCACTGCCCAGCTTCTCCCCCACCTCCGGCATGACCTGCTTGGCAACGTCGAGCAGCAGAAAACGCACCGACGCCGGGTCGAACCCACCTTGCTGGGCCGCGGCATCGGCCAGCGCGCGCAGCTGCGCGATCAGCTCGGTTCCGGAGTAGGACGCCCCCACCACCACCACAGTGCGCCGGCCTGCCGCCACGGCCGGATCGTCGTCGAGAGTGGCCAGTTCGAGCTGTTCGAGGACATGGTCACGCAGATACAGGGCCTCTGCGGTGGACTTCAGCCCGCGGGCGTGAATCGCCAGACCGGGAATGTCGAACAGCCGGGTCACTGACCCGGGCGTGAGCACCAACCGATCCCAGCGCAGTTCATGACTGCGCTCCTCGGGATCGGTGTAGGTGAGCGTGCGCCCGGCCAGATCGGCCTTCTCGACGCGACCGCGGACGGCCCGCACACCCTTCAGGGTCCCGGCCAACGGAACCGTGACGAATCGGCCGTCAACCAGTCCGCCGGCCACATCGGGCAGCAGCGGTGTGTACAGCATGTAGTCGACCGGCGAGATGATCGTCACCTCGACGTCGGCCTTCGTGCGCCGGAACTCGCGGGCCAGTCGACGGGCGCATTCGAACCCGGTGAAACCGCTGCCGACGATCACCACAGAAGTCATCGAGCGCTCGGGTACCCGGGCCCCCGCATCACAAACGTCGCCGGCGGTTGCGCCGCGCCGTGACCCCCGAGCAGGATGGGAGGCCTTATGGCGCGATCGCTCGGTCTTGCCCGCTGGGATCTCCTGCGGCCGCTGGACATGCTCTCCTCGGTGTGGTCATCGGCGGCCGCGCTGCCCCCGGTCAGTTCGGGCGCGGCAGTGGCCTATCGGACTCTGTTCATCACCATCAAGCGCCTGGTCGTCGGCCGGACCCTGACCGTACGGCTCGACAGCGGTGACATGACGTTGACGATCACCGAGTTCGACTCGCGCCTGGACGTACGCCGCCTGGCGGTCGGGCAGCTCAACGACGTCCATCTTGCGGCCAGCGACATCGGTTGGGAGCAAAGACGTTTCGACGACGCCCGACTGATCCTGCGCAACGTGCACGTGCGGCCTGGTGTCCCGCCGGTCCTGGTCGCCGCTCCGGTGGAGATCACCCTGGACATGTCGTCACAGGCCCTCACCGAGGTGGTGGGGTTCACCTTCCCGCGATTGGCCGCACATGTCGGTGAGGACGGCGTGGCCCGGCTGACCTGGGCGCGCCGCCCCGGTATCGGTTGGGTCGAGGTCGGCGTCGAAGTCGACGGCACCACGCTGCTGCTGCAGCCGCGGGTGGTCCAACTGGGTCGGCGTCGCTGGCGGCTGCCGACCCGGGTGCCGGCCTACCCGGTGGCGTTACCGGAACTGGGGAGCGGTCTGACGTTGACCGATCTGAGCCTCGGGCCGGGCACCGTAACCCTGTCCGGCAGCCTGCCCGAGTGGCGCGCGGAGGTGCCCCGGGCCCGGGTCGAGGACGTCCTCACCCAACTCGCGGCGGTCGGACGGCCACTGAACCTGTCCCGGCGGCGCCGCGACTGACCGGCGGCGTTCGAAGCGCCGGATCGCCAGCACCACGAGCACCGCAAGAGCCCACCCCAGCAGGATGTCGACGACGTAGTGCTCAGCGGAGTACACCAGCGCGAATGCCATGATGAGCACGTAAGCCGCCAGGGCGGGTCGCCACCAGCGGCCCACCCGGCCCCAGAGGAACGCCGCGATCATCACCGAGAGGCCAGCGTGCAGGGACGGGATGGCCGCCACCAGGTTCACACTGGCCTGGCCCTCGTCGAGCAGGGCACGGGCGACGTCGAGGTGCAGGGTGTTGAAACCGCGGGTGGAGATCCGTTCCACCCAGTCCCGGGCACCGTCGTGCATCGCTCCCACCGGACCCAATAGGCCGCCGTCGGCGGCCGGCCCGGGCCGGAACATGCACGGCGGGTCGGCAGGCCCGCCGGAGATGTCCGCCGACTGGCAGCGTGCTGCCGCCCATGGTGGCGCCGCCGGCAACACCGCGTAGATCGCCAGCGCCCCGAACGACAGCACCACGAACCGCCGCACAAAGGCTTTCCACACCTCGCGGTCGCGCAGCCACAACGCCCCGGCCACGACGTACGGCAGGATGAAGAACGACATGTAGACGGTGCTGACCACCACTTCCCACCAGGGCGGGGTGGGCATCTTGAGCCGCTCCTGTAGCCAGACCGTGGGCACCGACCCGAAGAACATCCGCCGGTCCACATCCGGCTGCCACGCCCACTGGGTGGGCGTGCCGATGAGATCGGCCGCTCCCCTGCTCAGGTCATAGACCACCAGCACCAGCGCGAACGGCAACCAGTCCCGGATCACCAGCAGCACCTGGCGCCGTCCGATACTGGCCGCCAGCAGGCCGGTACAGATGTAGAGCAGAATGAGTTCGCGGTTGAATGCCAAACCGGTTGTGGCGGTGCGAAATACGATCACACCGATCCAGACCGCGATGGCCAGGCGACGCAGCAGCGTCAGCCGGCGGTTTCGCACGTCGGCGATCTGGGTCGCGGTCATCAGTTACCACTTAAGCCGGTCACCGTCGTGGATTACCCATATTCGCGAAACTTCGCGTTCGCCGGGGGTTCACCCGGCAGGTCAGTCCGCGTCCCATGCCGAGGCCACAGCTTCGGCGACGTCGATGACCTTGGCCTGCTGCGTTCCGGGACTGTCGATCTCGTCGGCGACGTAGGCCGCGACGAATCGCCGGATCTCGGTATCGACCCCCGCGACGATGCGCAGGATCTCCCCACGGACCGACTTGGAGGTCACATGCACGGCGATATCGGACGGCCGGGGCTTGGCCACATCGATCACCAGCAGCAGCGGTTCGGCGGCCCTGGCGGTGGCCCGTAGCGCGATATCCCCGTCGACGGTGAAGCGCTGCTTGTCTACCCGAAGGTCGACGACGAGTTCGATGACCAGCGGGATGCGAATACTGAAGGTGATGGTGTCGCCGACGTTGCGCCGCACGATCGGCTGCTGGATGCGCACCTTCGCGGTGACCTTGGCCAGTCCGGCCGGCCCCTGGGCCATCGGGCCCATCTCGAATTCGCCGCCGGCGATCTCGGCGAGTGCGGCGGCCACCCGTTCCTCGGTCACCGCGACATCGAAGAACCGGCGGCCGAATTCCTCGTAGGTGACAAAGGTGTGCGTGTGCATAGGCCTCTACGTTCTCACGCCCGATGTCGATGCAAGAACGCGGACCGGTAACAGTTCGGTCGTGCCAGGCCGGCCCGTCTCAGCTTTTGATGGCGTGCCAGACCAGGTCAGCGATGGACTGGCAGTAGGCGTCGTCGATCGGCTCGCGGGTGTAGAGCGCCCGGATGTTCAGCGGGGCGATGACCAGCTGGACGGCGGCCAGCGCATCCACGCCGGCCCGCAGTTCGCCGCGTTGCGCGGCCCGGTCGGTGATCGTGCGCACCGCGTTGAAACGCTGCTTCCAGAACTCCATCCGGGTGTCGTCGGTGAACGCGGCCCGGTCGTCGACCACCATCGCCCGCATGAGGCTGCGGCCCACGTCGGTATTGACCTGACGAGCCACGGCCGCCGCCAGCGCCTGCAGGTCGGTGCGCAACGATCCGGTATCGGGCGGATGAAGCAGTTCCTCGCTCCAGCTGAGCAACGTGTCCAGGGCGAGTCGCCGGCCGTCGTGCCAATAGGTGGCCACCAGTTTCTCGTCGATACCGTGCCGTGCGCACATCGTCGCGACGCTGAACCGCTCCAAACCCCACCGGGTCAGCTCGTCGAAGGCGGCCTCGAACACCCGACGCCGAAGCTCCTCGGGTACGCCCGGATCCACGAATTCCGACTGCATGTGTTCCCACTCCCGACCCCGCCCGTCATACAACCACTTACCCAGGTACCCCGGACAGATTTCACCGACACGGCTGTAACGCTTCGAAACCCGCCGGGCACCCATGAGCAAGACCACTCCGAAGGAGCACTGATATGAAGCGCACCCACCGCACCATCGCCGCCGCGGTCGCGGCGCTGGCACTCGCCCTCGCGGCCCCGGCCGTCCCGCAGGCGCAGGCGGCAACCATGCCCGCGGATGCCACCTACGTCACCGATATGGCGGCCACCGGCGCCGAACCGATGACGCTGGCGGTGACCGTCGACAAGGAGCAGGTGGTTGCCTACGCCACCAACGGCAGCAACGAAGAGGCCTGGTTCTTCGGCACCCAGAACGGCGGAAAGCTTGACCTGATGTCGATGTACGCCGACCGTATCCAGGCCGACTACGACGGCAGCACGTTGCGCGGAACCCTCACGATGAACGGTGATCAGACCCCGTACGCCTTCAGCGCGGCCGCCGCGGCGGCGCCGGCCGGTATCTACACCGCCACCATGCAGGAGGCGCGCGCCTCCTACGTGGTGCGCCCCGATCGCACCATCACCGGTGTCATGGACAACAGCGCCCCAGGTGACCACAAGGTCACCGACGCGCTGGCCATGCAACAGCAGCAGTACCGCGACCAGGTCCGCCAGATGCGGCTCGACCAGCAGATGCAGCAGGCCCCGCCGATGCAGTACGGCACCTGGACCACTGTTGTGCATGATGTCCCGGTCACCGCGACCCGCGTCAGCGGCGATATGCGTTTCTAAGCGCGCCGGTTACCCTATCCCGCAGTCGAAGTCGGCGAATCTTCGTTACAGTTCGCATGACTTCGACTGCGGGAGAACATGTTGCCGACCGACGAGCGCCCATCCGAGTCACCGCTGCGCAGGGTCATCAGCGGTGCCTCGATCGGAAACGCCGTGGAGTGGTATGACTTTGCCATCTACGGCTTTCTCGCCACGTTCATCTCGGTGAAGTTCTTTCCCCCCGGAAACGAAACGGCGGCCCTGCTCAACACGTTCGCGATCTTCGCGGCCGCCTTCTTCATGCGACCGCTGGGCGGCCTGTTCTTCGGCCCTCTGGGCGACCGCATCGGACGCCAGCGGGTGCTCGCGATCGTCATCCTGCTGATGTCGGGGTCCACTCTGGCGATCGGCCTGCTTCCGACGTATGCCACCGCCGGGGTGTTCGCCCCGCTGGGCCTGCTGGTGCTGCGGTGCCTGCAAGGGTTCTCCGCCGGCGGCGAATACAGCGGTGGCGCAAGTTATCTCGCCGAGTTCGCACCCGACCACCGGCGCGGGTACGTGGTGGCCTACATGGTGTGGTCAGGCAATCTGGGATTCCTCCTCGGCGCGGTGACCGTAACCCTGCTGCAGGCCCTCCTGCCGGCCGGCGCCATGGATGACTACGGCTGGCGGATTCCGTTTCTGGTCGCCGGGCCGCTGGGCATTGTGGGCCTCTACATACGGACGAAGTTGAAGGACAGTCCGGCGTTCGCCGAGCTGTCCGCCGCCGATGACGTCGCCGCCTCACCGCTGAAGGAGGCGGTCACCACCGCATGGGGCCCGATCCTGCGGGTCATCGCCCTGCTGGTGGTCCACAATGTCGGCTTCTATGTGGTGTTCACCTATCTGCCAACGTATTTCATCAAGACGCTGCACTTCTCCAAGACCGTGTCGTTCGTGGCGCTGACGTTGGCCTGCGTGGTGATGCTGGCGCTGGTCCTGCCCCTGGGCGCGCTCTCCGACCGGATCGGGCGACGGCCCCTGCTGATGACAGGTGCGGTGGCCTTCGCGGTGCTGGCCTACCCGGGCTTTCTGCTGCTGAACTCCGGGTCGTTGGCCGCCGCGCTCACCGCCTACCTCCTGCTGGCGGCGTTCGAATCGATCTTCGTCTCGGTCTCCCTGGTCACCGCCACCGAGCAGTTCGCCACCCGGGTGCGCTACAGCGGCCTGTCGGTCGGCTACAACGTCTCGGTCGCGGTGTTCGGCGGCACCACGCCGTATGTCGTGACGCTGCTGGCTGCCAACACCGGCAACGACTACGCCGCGGGCATCTATCTCACGGTCGCCGCGGTGGTGTCCCTCGTCGCGGTGCTGACGTTGCGCGAAACCGCTGCCCGACCGCTACACGCACTCGGCTCTCCGACACCGGACGGCCTCACAGCTCCAGCATCACCGTGACAGGTCCGTCGTTGACCAGCTGGACCTTCATGTCGGCACCGAAGCGCCCGGTCGCCACCTCGGCACCCAGTGTCCGCAGCGTGTCGGCGAACACCGCCACCAGCGGTTCGGCCACCGCGCCGGGCGCGGCTGCGTTCCACGTCGGCCTGCGGCCCTTGGTGGTGTTGGCGTACAGCGTGAACTGACTGATCACCAAGATCGGTGCGCCGACGTCGGCAGCAGACTTCTCATTGTCGAGAATCCTGAGCTGCCAAAGCTTTTCGGCCATCCGAGTGGCCGTGTCCCCGGTGTCGGTGTGGGTGATGCCGACCAGGGCCAGCAGACCCTGACTCTCGGGCCGGATCGCTCCGACCACCTCACCACCCACCGACACCGAGGCCGACGTGACCCGCTGCACCAGCACCCGCATAGGCGCTGATGCTAACTACTCCGAACCGGCCGGTGCGTAGCCGAGGATGGCCTTGGTCTCCAGGAAGTCGGTGAAACCGTCTTCGCCCCACTCCCGGCCGTTGCCGCTGGTCTTGTAGCCACCGAACGGCGCCTTGATGTCGAAGGCGTGGTTGATGGTGACCGCGCCGGCGCGGATCCGCTTGGCCAGCGCCCGGGCCTGATCCAGATCGGCGCCGGAGACGTAGCCGTACAGGCCGTAGTCGGTGTCGTTGCCGATCTCGACGGCCTGGTCCAGGTCGTCGTAGCCGAGGATGCACAGCACCGGGCCGAAGATCTCCTCGCGGGCGATCGTCATCTCGTTGTTCACCCCGGCGAACACGGTCGGGCGCACGTAATACCCCGTGGTCAGTCCCTCGGGCCGGCCCGGGCCGCCGGCGACCACCGTCGCGCCTTCGGCGATGCCCTTTTCGATCAGCCCCTGCACCTTGTCGAACTGCATCCGGGAGGCCACCGGCCCGATCGCCGAGCTGTCGGACAGGTCGCCGACCTTGACACCCTCGGCGGTGGCCTTCGCCACGGCGACGGCCTCGTCCATCCGTGAGTTCGGCACCAGCATCCGCGACGGGGCGTTACAGCTCTGTCCGGAGTTCATCATCATCACCGCGACACCGGCGGCCACGCTCTGACCGAAGGCCTCGTCATCGAGCACGATGTTCGGGCTCTTGCCGCCGAGTTCCTGGCTGACCCGCTTGACGGTCGGGGCGGCGTTGCGGGCCACCTCGATACCGGCCCGCGTCGATCCGGTGAACGACACCATGTCGATGCCGGGGTGGCTGGACAGCGCGACGCCGACGCCGGGCCCGTCGCCGAACACCATGTTGTAGACGCCGGCGGGCAGACCGGCAGCGTCCATGATCTCGGTGAAGATCTGGCCCGAGTAGGGGGCGACCTCGGACGGTTTGAGCACCATGGTGCAGCCGGCGGCCAGCGCCGGGAACACCTTGCAGGCGATCTGGTTGATCGGCCAGTTCCACGGAGTGATCAGCCCGCACACCCCGACCGGCTCCTTGACCACCATGGTCTCGCCGCGCTGCTCTTCGAAGCTGAAGTTCTTCAACACGTCGATGGCGGTGGACAGGTGGCCCAGCCCCATCATCACCTGCGGGCCGGCGGCCAGCGACGGTGGTGCGCCCATCTCCTCGTGCACCGCGTCGGCGAGGTCCTTCGCCCGCTTCTGGTACTGGTCGAGGATCGCCTGCAGCACGTCGAGGCGGTCTTCCTTGGTGCTCACCGACCAGCTGGCGAAGGCGGCGCGGGCGGCCTTGACCGCCTTGTCCACGTCGGCGCTGGAGCCGAGTGCGATCTTGCCGCCGACCTGTTCGGTGGTGGGGTTGTCGACGTCGAGCGTGCGCAGCTCGACCGGGTCCACCCACTGTCCGTCGATGTAGAACTTCAAGTAATCACGCATGGGGCCATCCTGTCATCGCGCGGGTTTTTACTGGGTGCCTTCGGCATACCACGTTCGAAATCGGTCGTACTTCGGCATCTCCTCGGAGTTGGCCTTGGGGTCGATGCACACATGCACCACGCCGACCTTGCCGCTGGCGTACGCGCGGGCGATCGCCGGACCGATCTCCTCCTCTTTCTCCACGTACTCGCCATAGCAGCCGAAACCCTCGGCGATCCGGTCCATTCGGACATCCTTGCTCCAGTGCACCCCAGGCTGGGGTGAGGGCTGCTCGAAGGTCCGCTTGTAGACGCCGACCTCCAGCCCCCACTGGTGGTCGACGCCGACCACGCACACCAGCGGCAGGTTGAGCCTGGCCGCCGTCTCCAGCTCGGCGATGTGGAACAGGAACGCCGAGTCACTGGTCAGCAGCATGACCGGGCGGTTACCGCCCTCGGCCACCGAAGCGCCCACCGCATAGGGCAGGCCAGTGCCGAGGTGCCCGAAGTTCTGATTCCAGATGACGTCGCGGGGTTTTGTCTGCGAGTAGGTCCACTGGAAGATCACGGTCGCGCCGCCGTCGCGGACCAGGATGCCGTCGTCGAGATCGTTGAAGGCCTTGGTGGCCTCGACGACGTAGCGCGCCGGGTGCACTGGGGTGCGGCCGGTCGGGGCTTCCTCGGCCACCCGCGCCAGTTCGGCGGCGTCGGCCTCGATCAGTGCGGCCAGCTTCGGCGAGGGGGTGCGCGGGCTGTCCCGCAGCGCCTCCACCAGTTGCGGCACCACGCCGCGCAGATCGCCGACCAGTGCCACGTCGACCGGCCGGTTGACGCCGATGGCGGCCGGGTCCTGCTCGACGTAGACCCACTTACGGGTGGCGTTGTTGGCAGCCCAGTGCTGGGTGCGGCCGTAGTGCATGGGTTCACCGAGTTCGGTCCCCAGCGCCACACACAGATCGGACTCCTCGACGGCGTCGTTGGCCGCCGGGGAGAACAGGTACGGGAAGGTCCGGTCCTGCAGGCCGGGGATGAACGATGTGCCGCCAGAGGTCTGGATCACCGGGCACGCCATCAGCTCGGCCAGCTGGCGGACGGCATCCTGGGTCCGCGAGGTGTGCACACCATGACCGACCAAGAGCACCGGGTTGCTCGCCGCGCGGATCAGATCGGCGGCCTCGGCGATCTCGCGGCTGCCGGCACCCTGGGCGACGAGTCGATAGACGCTGGGCGGCAACGGGTCCGGGACGTCCAGCTCCTCGAGGATGACGTGGGACGGGAACTCGACATAGGCCGGGCCCGGGGTGCCGGACATGGCCTGACGGATGGCCTCGCGGATGATCTCGTCGGTCTGGTCGGCGTACTCGATCGAGCTGTGGAACTTCACCGACGGCGCGACCAGTGGCTCCTGCGCGACGAATTGGATGCGGCCGCGGCGTACCCGGCGTTCGGTGATGCGAGCACGCTGCCCACCGAGGAAGATCACCGGCGAGTTCTCCACCAGCGCGCACTGGATCGCACCGGCCATATTGGCCATCCCCGGGCCGAGCGTGCCGATGCACAACCCGGGCGCGCCAGTCATCCGCGATGCCGCCTCGGCCATGAAACCCGCGCTGAGCTCATGATGGGGTGCCACCACCGACCACCCGCGGGCGTCGGCTTCGGTGAACATGTGCACGAAGTTGGGGTCGGGGATGCCGAACAGCGTGCGTACTCCCTCGGCCTCGAAGAGGTCGAGAATGCGTGTGTAGACCGGTACCGCCATCGTCATCGTCTCCTGTTGTCGATCTGCGTCACGAATAGAGCCCCGTCAGCCCTCGCCTGCCGAGGCGGCGGGTCAGCTGAGTTCTGGTGGCCGACAGGCCGAATGGCAGCCGCCGCAGCGGCTGGCTGTAGCGCGAGAGCCACGACAGTGTCGTCTCGTCGCAGAAGCCGACCGCGCCGTGCAGTTGGTGGCAGACCCGGAACACCACGTCGGCGGCGTCGATCGCGGCCATCCGAAGGGCCAGCGCGTCATCGGTGTCCAGCGTCCACAGCGCATGCTTGGCCAGGATCTCGCACCCGCTGCGTTCCACCTCGGCCTCGGTGAGCTGGAACTGCACCCCCTGGAATGCCGAGAGGGGCTGGCCGAACTGCTGGCGCAGGGTGATGTGCGCGATCGTGAGTTCGATGGCGCGGTCGAGCATGCCCAGCAGCGTCCAGCACGGCAGGATCAGGCCGAGGGCCACGTCGGCAGCACCGTCGGTGTCCAGCGGGGCCACGTCCAGCGTCGTGATGAAGGCCGGGCCACCGGTGCGGCCGGGCGTCGCGATACCGCGGTGTCCGTCGAGAGTGACGGCAGCCCAACGGTTGTCGAGTCCGGCCACCGCACCCTCCGGGGTGTCCGAGATGACGATGAGGCCGTCCACGTCAAGGTCGACGGGCCGGGCCAGGCGTTCGGCCAGCGGGTAGGGCAACGCCCAGTACCCGGCGCTTCGGCACAGTGCCGCGGCCGCCTCCCGCGAGTCGGGATCGCTGCGCACCTCCAGATCCCACGCACCGAGTTCGGCCAGCACCGGGGCCACCAGGGCGGCGCGCTCCCCCGGCGCGGCTTCGGCCCGCGCAACCAGCTCGTCGCCGCCGGCGGCGTCGAACGCCCGCAGCGCCTGGCGGCCGAATTCGACGGCGTCATCGCAGAGTTCGAGCTTCATCGCCGGCCGCCTCCGAGCAGGGCTCGCGACATCAGGATGCGCTGCATCTCGATGCTGCCCGACGCCACGGTCGCCGATTGCGAGTAGCGCCAATGGTCTTCAACCTCGGCCCGGAAATACCGGCTCGTCTCATCATCACGGGGCACGGTGGCGATGATCTCCATCAACACCTCGGCACTGTCCTGGTCCAGCCGGGTCACCGCGATGCGGTAGCCGGCGGCATCAGCGGGCTGGATGCGCCCACTGGTCTGCAGTGCCACCACTCGATAGGCCAGCAGGCGGGCTCGCCGGCAATGGGTCAACATCCGGGCCCAGCGGCCGCGCAGCTCTTCGGGAACCCGCTCCCAGCGATCACCGAGCACCTCGGGGGCAAGCATCAGAAGTCGTTCGCAGCGGGCATATCTCGCGATCCCGACCCGCTCGAACGACAGTACGTCCTGCACGATCGACCAGCCACCGTCGAGGGGGCCGAGCAGATCAGCCTCGGTGACCCGCAGGTTGTCGAAGAACACCTCATTGAGGTGGTGCGGACCCATCATCGACCGGATCGGCCGCACCTCGATGGCGGGGTCGCTCATCGGCACCAGAAAGATGCTGAGCCCCTGCTGCTTCTTCTCGCCCCTGCTGGTTCGGGCCAGCAGGAAGCACCACTGCGCCATGGTCGCGTACGAGGTCCAGATCTTCTGGCCGCTGATCAGCCAGCCGTCTGAACCATCTGCGGCCCGGCGTGCCGTGGTGCGCAGCGACGCCAGATCCGAGCCCGCCTCGGGTTCGGAGAAGCCCTGACACCAGATCACCTCACCGGCCGCGATCGGCGGCAGATGCCGGCGGCGCTGCTCGTCGGTGCCGTACCGCATCAGTGTCGGACCGACCCAGTTGACGCCCATGTACTGCGCGCCGCGCGGTTCGTGATGCGCCCACATCTCCTCGCGCACCACGGTCTGCTCCCATACCGAGGCGCCGCGCCCGCCGAACTCCTCCGGCCAGGCCAGGCAGAGCAGACCCTTCTCGGCTAACGTGCGGCAGAACTGCTGTGCGACCGCAAGATCCGCGGGATTGTCGGTGAAGGCGCCAAGAAAGGTCGGCGGCACGTGCTCGGCGATGAGCGCGCGCAGTTCGGTGCGCAGCGCCGCGGCCGCCGGCCCCATGTCGAAGTCCATGCTCACGTCAGGTCCGCCTCGGCCAGGCCCAGTTCGGCGAGCACGGCCTCGGTGTCGGCGCCCAACTGCGGGGCGCCGCCCCTGATGTGGCCCGGGGTACGGGAGAACCAGGTGGGGATACCCGGCAGGCGGGCGGTGCCGTGCGGCATGTCCACCGTCTCGAAGAAGCCGACAGCGTTGAGATGTTCGTTGCCGAACAGTTCCTCGGGCGTGTTCAGCGGCGCCGCCGGAATCTCCAGGCGTACGAACAGGTCCAGCCACTCGGCGGTGGTGCGTTCGGTCATCGTCTGCGCCACCAGCCCGTAGATGGTGTCGATCTCGGCGGCGCGTGCCTCCAGCGTCGCAAACCGCTCGTTGTTCCAGTCCGGGCGCACCGCCTCGACGAAACTGGCCCAGTGCTTGTCGTTGTAGATCAGCGCCGAGAGATAACCGTCCTTGGTGCGATAGGGCTTGCGGTTGGGCGCGATGGTCCGGTGATACATGGCCGGGCCCAGCGGCGGTGAGAACATCGCCCCGTTCGCGTGCTCGACGAGGATGAAGGAGGCCATCGTTTCGAACATCGCGACCTCCACCTCCTGCCCCTCGCCGGTGCGCTCGCGGTGGAACAGCGCCATCATCGTGGCGTACACGGCGGTCAGTCCGGCCACCTTGTCGGCGATGATCGAGGCCACGTAGTTGGCCTCACCGGTCAGCTCCTTCTGCACAGCGGGCAGCCCGCATTCGGCCTGGATGGTGTCGTCGTAGGCGGGCCGGTCGCACTCGGGACCACGCCTCCCATAGCCGTAGCAGTTGGTGTAGACGATCGACGGGTTGAGGGCGGTAACGTCGTCGTAGCCGAAACCGAGCCGGGTGATCGCCTTGGAGCGCATCGAATGGATGAACACATCGGCCTCGGCGATCAGTGCCCGCAACGCCGCCCTGCCCTCGTCACTGCGCAGGTCGAGCACCACACTGCGCTTACCGCGGTTGACGTTGACGAACACACCGCTCATTCCCGGTGCGGGACCGACGGAGACGTAGCGGGTGTCATCACCCTGCGGCGGTTCGATCTTGATGACGTCGGCGCCCATATCGGCCAGGATCTGTGTGCAGTAGGGCCCCATCACCATCGCGGTCAGGTCCACCACCCGCACCCCGGCCAACGGTCCGCCACCAGAGGTCTCAGACATCCCCGCCCCCGCCTGCCATCGCGAAGCTGTAGCCGATGTGGTCGTTGTGACCGGCGGGGACCACCGGGAAGATCAGTGGCGCAGTGGCGTCGCAGATCTCGTCGATCCGCTGCGCGACACCCTCGATTGTCCAGGCCGGCTGGTACACACCCGGCGTCTCGGCGACCACCACCCGGGCCACCCGCCCGGCGATCGCAGCCAGTAGTTCGCCTGTGATCGAACAGGTTTCGTGTGCGAGCCAGCCCACCACCGGAGCGACGAGCTCGGGTCCCATTGGCGGGTAGGCCGAGGTGTCGATCCCCTCGGCCATCCTGGTCAGCGCGCCGGGGACGATGACGTTGGAGGTCACATTGTGCGGCGCCCCCTCGAGGGCGGCGACGTGGGACAGGCCGATGATCCCGGCCTTGGCCGCCGCGTAGCTGGCCACCCCGTGATTGCCGTACAGTCCGCCGATCGACGAGGTCAGCACCACCCGGCCGTAGCCCGCCTCGCACATCGTGGCGAAGGCGGGGCGCAACACGTGGAAGGCACCGCGCAGGTGTACGTCGAGCACGGTGTCGAAGTCTGTCTCGGTCATCTCCGAGAGCGGGGCGCGGCGCACGATGCCCGCGTTGTGGATCAGGATGTCCACCCGCCCATAGTGTTCCAGCGCGGCGGCGACAACGGCAGCGCCGCCGGCGGCGGTGGCCACCGACTCGGTGCTGGCGATCGCCGTTGCACCGGCGGCGCGGATCTCCTCGACCACCTGGTGTGCGGGGGCGGTGTCGGCACCGTCACCGGCCAGGCCGGCTCCGCTGTCGTTGACCACCACGGCTGCTCCCCTGGCGGCGAGCAGCAGGGCGTACTGGCGGCCGAGTCCGCGGCCGGCGCCGGTGATCACGGCCACCCGGCCGTCGAACCTCAGGTCAGCCATCGGCCAGCCCTACCCCCGCCGACAGTAACCTCACGGCGGAGATTGGCCGGATTTTCCGCCGTGAGGTTACTGTCGCGACCCAGCCCGTCAACTCCTCAGCTCCAGACCGTCGAGGTCGCCGGCGGCACGCCACTGCGCCAGCAGGTCGTCGAACGCGTAGAAGCCCGGTGTGTAGAAGTCCCCCAGGAACGAGGCGTTGCCCTCGGACCCGCCCCGGCCCTCATTGTTGTAATAGCCCGGAGTGCAGGACAATTCGAAGGCGGAGTTGTCAATTGACAGGTTGCGGACGGTCCTGATCCAGTTGTCCTGGCCCGCGCTGCTGGGTTCGACGGTGACCGCACCCCGGTTCTGCGCCTCGGCGATGATGTAGGCGATGTGCTGAGCCTGCTGCTCGAACATCGCGGTGGTGTTGGCCGAGACCCCGCCCTGGATGAAACCGGTGAAGAACTGGTTGGGAAAACCCCGGCTGGTCATCCCGTGCAGCGTCTTGTAACTGTCCTTCCAGTGGTCGAACAACGACAGCCCGTCGCGGCCTTCGATGACGTCGATGGCGTAACGCCGGCTGATCTCGGTGGAGATCTCGAATCCGCTGGCGAAGATCACGCAGTCGACCTCGTATTCGGTGCCGTTGGCGACGATGCCCTTCTCTGTCAGCCGTTCCACCCCTTTGGCCGCTGACACGTCGACCAGCGTCACATTCGGCCGGTTGAACGCCGGCACGTAATCCTCGCTCGAGCAGGGCCGTTTGCACATGAACCGGTAGTACGGCTTGAGCGCCTCAGCCGTCCGCGCATCGGTCACGATGCCCGCGATGCGCCGACGCAGGCGCTCCATGATCTTGTAGTCCTCCTCCTCCCGGATGGCCATGATCTCCTCGACGCCCAGCGCCGCGGGGTTCTCGCTGGCCCCGATCCGCGCGGTGACGTTGCGGCCCAGTTCCGTCCAGAAGTCGCACACCAGATCCGGTTCGCCGAAGACCACGCCGACGAACGGCGACCAGTTGTGGAAGTTGCGCTTGCGCTCATCCTGCCAGCCGGGCTGTAGCGAACGGGCCCAGTCCGGGTCGGTAGGGGTGTTGGCCCGCTCATCCACCGAGGAGGGGGTGCGCTGAAACACGTAGAGCTGCTGGGCGTCCCGGCTCAGGTGCGGGACCAGCTGGACACCGGTGGCTCCGGTGCCGACCAGGGCGACCCGCTTATCCGCGAGCTTGGTCAATCCGCCGCTGGCGTCGCCGCCGGTGTAGTCGTAATCCCAGCGGGCCGAATGGAACACGTGACCGCCGGCGTCCCGGAACGTGTCGATGCCCGGGATACCAGGCAGTTTGGGCCGGTTGTAGGAGCCCTGCGCCATCACCACGAACCGGGCCCGGATATCGTCGCCCCGGTCGGTGCTGATGCGCCAGCGGTTCAGCGCGGAATCCCAGCGCAGTTCGCGCACCTGGGTGGAGAACAGCGCGCCGTCGTAGAGCCCGAAGTGCTTGCCGATATTGCGGCAGTGCGCAAAGATCTCGGCGCCGTCGGCGTACTTCTTGCTCGGCATGAAGCCGAGTTCCTCCAGCATCGGGATGTAGCAGTAGGAGTCGTTGTCACACTGGATTCCGGGAAACCGGTTCCAGTACCAGACCCCGCCGAAGTCGCCGGCCATCTCGATCATCCGGACGCCCTCAACACCGGCCTTCTTCAGATACGCCCCGGCCAGCAGTCCGGCGAACCCCCCGCCGAGCACTACCACATCGGCGTCCTCGGCGATCGGATCACGTTCCGGCGCAGGCGTGTAGGGGTCCACCTCGTAGAAGTCCGAATACTCGCCGGAAAGCTCCAGATACTGTGCGGAGCCTTCCCGGCGCAGCCGCTTCTCCCGTTCCAACCGGTACTTCTCGCGCAGCGCGTCGATGTCGACGTCCTGCGGTACATCGGTGGGCCCGCAGTCCGGGATCACTGGCCACCCTCCTCGCCGAGCGCGCGGGGTTCCCCGGCGCCCATGTACCTGGACAACTGGTAGTGCAGGTTCACCGTGCTGCGCTCGCGGTACGGGTTGGGCATGGTGCCCGGAAATCCCATCGACTTCATGCCTTGTTGCACGGCTGCCATATTGGAGAAGTCCTGCGGCAGGACGCTGCGCCACCGCGGATCGCCGACCGGGGTGTACTCCCACTCTGTCTGCGGCTCTTGGCCTTTCGGGTAGAGCTCGTAGACGGCCGCCTCGAAGATGCACCTGTCCGGGTTGTACCCGGGATCGGGTCGCGCGCTGTAGCACAGCGCGCTGGTCAGGCCCTGGCCGATCTGGAAGTTCGGGAAGATCTGCCAGGCCGTCCCACTCTGCCCGAGCACGTCGGGCGGAATCTCCGGCCAGATCACTCCGCGGGCGGCGTCATCGCGGCGCGCCGAGGCCAGCCAGTGTTCGAGCACTTTGTCCGCCGGGGTGCCCTCGGGGAGTTCGTCGACCAGGCGCAGGGCGGCGTTCACCAACGTCTGGGTGGTGGTCGCGTTGGTTTCCTCCATCGTGTACACCTGCATCTCCGCGGTCGAGATGCGCGGATCACCGGTGCCCAGCCTGATCTTGGACTGGGTCTCGGCCATCTCCTCGGGCGCGTCGTAGCCGATGTTGCTGTGCTTGCCCTGCGCCCGGGCCCAGCCCTTGAACTCGCCGAACCGGTTGAACTCCGGATGGGTGGTGTACACGTGATAGGTCTCGTTGAAGGCCTCCAGGGCGACCTTCCAGTTGCAGTCGAACTGCAGCCACTTGCGCCATTTGCACCGCATGTTCTCCAGCCCGAACGGGTCCAGGATCTTCGCGGCGGGGTGCAGATAGTCGGCCAGCGGTTCGCAATCGGGATCCATGTTGATCCACAGCCAGCCGCCCCAGGTGTCGACGGCGACCGGCCGCAGGTGGGTGTTGGCCGGCGTCAGCGCGCCTTTCCAGTCGGCCTCTTCCCGGATGTGGGTGCAGGAGCCGTCCAACCCGTATGTCCAGCCGTGGAATCCGCAGACGAAGGACTTCCGGGCCCGCCCGACGGCGTTGCGGGCCCCGGCCGGGACGTCGACCAGCCGACGGCCCCGATGCATGCACACGTTGTGATGGGCAGCGAATTCCGTTGGGCCCGTTCGTACGATGATGATCGAATCGTCAAGGATGTCATAGGTCAGGTAGCCGCCAACCTCGGGCAGCTCCTCCACGCGGCCGACCTGCTGCCACACCTTGCGCCACAACCGGTCGCGCTCGGCGCGGGCGTACTCCGGCGAGATGTAGGCCTGGACCGGCACCGTCATCGGTTCACCGAGTTCGTCGTCCATCAGATCCTCCGGATGGCTTGTCTGAAGGCGTCGTCCTTCAGGAACAGCGAGGTGTTATCGGCGCCCAGATGGCTCCACTTCAGGTCCAATCCGCCGTCGACGAGCAGGGTTTGGCCGGTGATGTAGCTCGCCAGGTCTGACAGCAGGAACAGGATCGGACCGGCCTGCTCCTGCGGGTGGCCGCGGCGGCCCATGGCGATGGCAGCGGCGTCGCGCTGCGGGTCCGGCTCGACGTAGGTGCGCGAGGCCTCGGTTTCGGTCACGCCGGGAGCGATCGCATTGACCCGGATGTTGTCCAGCGCCAGCTCCAGTGCCATGGTGCGGGTCGCGGCAACGATCGCGGCTTTCGCTGTGCCGTAGGCGATGTGGAAGGGTGCGGTGTTCATCCCGCTGATCGAGGACACTGACACGATGGACCCGGGACCGCCGGCTGCCCGGATCTCGGCGGCCACCGCCTGGCTCATGAAGAACATCGTCTCGAGGTTGGCGGCGAACAACTCGCGCCAGTCGGATCGGGTGACGCGGGTGGCAGGCATCCATGTCGACGGGGCGGCTCCGCCGGCGATGTTGACCAGGCCGTACAACCGGCCGGGACACTCCCGCGCCGCGGCCAGGACTGTCGCGATCCCGTCATCGGTGCCGGCATCGGCGGCCACCGGCACCACCGGCAACCCCGCGTCCACCAACGGTCCGATGTGCTCGGCCAGGTTGTCGGCGGATCGACTGACCGCGAGCACTGTCGCCCCGGCGCGGGCGGCCATCTCGGTGACCGTGGTCCCGATCCCCCCGCCACCAGCGCCCGAGACCACGACGATGCGACCGTCAAGGCTCAGGAGATCTGCCATGACCCACTTTCGCTCGCCGATTTGTCCGGACCAACATCATGACTCTGCCGAATGGAGAACATCATTCCGCAGCAGTTATATCGCGGTCAAGGGGATGATTCGGACTTTTCGGCGCTATTGTCTGGACTAGTTGACCTTGATACCGTCCAGGCGGAACAGTCCGGAGGAGGGTCTCGCCACCGATGACGATGTCAGTGCAGGACAGCCGGTTCGCCGCGGCGACGGCCGCGACCCCGGCACCGGGGTGGAGCGTCCAGCGCGCCACCTCCCCCAGCCGGCTCTTCGGCGCCAACGGCCTGCGCACCGGTCCCGACGGCCGCGTCTACATCGCCCAGGTCAGCGGCAGCCAGATCAGCGCACTGGATCTGGCCACCGGCGGTCTGGCCACCGTCAGCGCCAAGGGCAGCGACATCGTCGCGCCCGACGACATCGCCTTCGACGCGGCAGGCAACCTGTATGCCACCGAGGTGCTCAACGGCCGGGTCGCCGTCCTGGACCCGGCCGGTCGCAGCCGCGTGCTGCGAGATGACCTGCCGGTCGCCAACGGCATCACGATCCACCGCGGCCGGCTTTTCATCGGCGAGTGCCGGCCCGGTGGACGCATCCTCGAATTGGACCTGGCCGGTGGCCCGCCGCGGGTGCTGCTGGAGGACGTCCCGATGCCCAATGCCATGGAGGTGGGCCCAGACGGGTTGCTCTACTTCCCGGTGATGGGCGCCAACGAGATCTGGCGCATCGATCCCGACGGCGGTCCGGCCCAGACCGTGGCCACCGGATTGGGCGTGCCCGATTCGGTGAAGTTCGACGGCGACGGGTTCATCGTCTCCACCCAGGCCCATACCGGGCAGGTGCTGCGCATCGATCCGCGCAACGGGGACACCACCGTGCTGGCCCAGCTGTATCCCGGCCTGGACAACCTGACCTTCGCCGACGGTCGCCTGCTGGTCTCCAACTTCTCCGGCGAGATCACCGAGATCCTCGCCGACGGCACCACCCGTTCCCTGCTACCGGGTGGTTTCAACTGGCCGCTGGACCTGACCGTCGGATCCGACGGCCTGCTGTACATCGCCGACGGCCCCTACCTGCACGCCCTGCTCGCTGACGGTACGGTCACGCCCGTCGGCATGCTGTTCACCCCCGGCTTTCCCGGCTACACCAGAGGCCTGTGCACATCCGGTGATGGCGAATTCACCGTGACCACGTCCAGCGGACAGGTGGCCCGGTTCTGGCCCGGAAAGGGCGAAAGTGCCGTCCTCGCTGAGGGTTTCGATCAGCTGTACGGAGTCAGCGCGACGCCGGGCGGCCCGGTGCTGGCCGTCGAGCAGGGTGCTGGGCGACTGCTGTCGATATCGGCCGGCCACGTCGAGGTGCTGGCCGACCAGCTGGACATCCCGGTCGGAGTGAGCGTGGCGCCGGATGGATCGGCACTGGTATCGGAGTCCGGGGCGGGACGCGTCAGCCGGGTTACCGCAGCGCGCACCGAGACCGTGATCGACGACTTGTCCTGCCCGCACGGCATTCTGGTGCTCGACGGACTCCTGTACGTGGTCGACGCCGGTGCCAAGTCCCTCATCGAGGTGGACCTCGACAGCGGCCGACGGAAGGTCGTGGCCTCCGGGCTGCCGGTGGGCGCCCCGCCCGGTGTGACGCCCAAGCCCCTGCTGGGGATGCCGCCGTTCTCCGGCCCGCAGGGCCCCTTCACCGGGATCGCCGCCGGCGCCGACGGGACGATCTACCTCTCCGCCGACGCCGAGGGCAGCGTCCTGGCCATCCGCAGGCAGGGCTGACATGACTCAGCCTGCCGGAGATCACCGCTACATTCAGGTCGCCCGCGCCCTGCGCAAGGACATCGTCGACGGCATCTACCCGGTTGGCTCCCAGCTACCCACCGAACACGAACTGTGCCAACGATTCTCGGTGAGCCGGTACACCGTGCGGGAGGCCCTGCGCCGGCTGCGTGATGACAATCTCGTCACGTCCCGCCCCCGCGCGGGCACCATGGTGGTGCCCCGACCCGCCTCGCACGCCTACGCCCAGGATGTGGTGTCGATCAACGACCTGCTGGCCTTCGCCACGGGTGCGCGGTTCGCCATCGCCTCGACATCGATGGTCACCATCGACGCCGACATCGCCGAGCGCACCGGCCTGGCGGTCGGGCAACAGTGGCTTGCCGTCGAAGGTGTACGGCAGGCCGAGGATTCCCCGTCGCCGGTGTGCCACACCGAGTACTACATCAACCGGTCGTTCGCCGCCGTGGGCCGGATGCTGCAGAACCACACCGGGCCGATCTTCCCGCTGCTGGAGGATCTATTCGGGATCAGCGTCGTCGAGGTGCATCAGGAGATAGCCGCAGTGCAGATCTCCCCGCACCTGGCCGCGGTTCTGCGGGTGCCGGCCGGGTCCCCCGCACTGCAGATGCAACGCACCTACACCACCTCCGATGACGAGATCGCCCAGGTGACCGTCAACACCCACCCGGCGTCGCGGTTCCGGCATTCGATGACGATGCGACGGGTGCGGCCCTAGCCGTGGTGCGGAGTTCCTCGCTGGCGGAGCAGGCCTATGCCGACGGGCTGTGGGTGTCCGAGACGCTCGGCGCCGCCCTGCGCGCGGCGGCCACCGAGACTCCGCACCGTGAGGTTCTGGTCGACGGTGCGGTGCGACTGGACTGCCAGAGTCTCTACCAGCGGGCCGCCGCACTGGCCGGCGCCATGCTGACCCGCATCCCGGTCGGTTCGGTGGTGTCGTTCATGCTGCCGAACTGGCATGAGGCCGCCATCGTCTACCACGCCGCCACCCTGGCCGGGATGGTGGTCAATCCCATCCTGCCCTCGCTGCGGGACCGCGAGCTGGCGTTCATCCTCGCCGACGCCGACGTCCGGATGATCGTCATCCCCGCGCAGTTCGCCGGATACGACTACGCGGCCATGCTGGAGCGGGTCACCGCCGGACTGGCTGCGCCACCGGAGGTGGTGGTGCTCCGCGGCCAGCCGGTGGACGGCCAGTCGGCATTCGAGGACCTGGCGGCCACCGCGGCGCCTGCGGTGTTCCCCGCGGTGGACGCCGATTCGGTTCGCATGCTGCTCTACACGTCGGGCACCACGGGCCGGCCAAAAGGTGTTCTGCACAGCTATAACTCGATCCACGCCCTGATCTGCCAGATCGGCAGGCATTGGCTGGTCGACCCCGGAGATCGCTTCCTGGTGCCCTCGCCGATCGCGCACATCGGTGGCTCGATCTACGCCTTCGAATGCCCCGTCCTGCTCGGGACGACGGCAGTGCTGATGGAGCGCTGGGATGCACGGGCCGCGGTGGCACTGCTGGAATCCGAACGCTGTACCCACATGGCCGGTGCCACCCCGTTCCTCGAGCAGATCCTGGCCGCGGCCGGGCAGGCCGGTACCCGCCTGCCCACCCTGAAGGTGTTCATCTGCGGTGGCGCCTCGGTCTCACCGACCCTGATCCGAAGGGCCACAGCCGCATTCGAGCATGCCATCGTCAGCCGGGTCTACGGGTCCACCGAGGTTCCGGTCACCACGATCGGCTCCCCGGATGATCCCGAGCATGCCGCCGGCACCGATGGCCGCGCAGGTATCGCGACCATCAGGATCGTCGGTCACGAGGCGGCCCCCGACCGCGACGGTGAGATTTGCGCCCGCGGTCCCCAGATGCTGGTGGGCTACCTACACCCCGACGACGATGTCGAGGCCTTCGACGAGGACGGCTTCTTCCGCACCGGCGATCTGGGCCGCTGGGCCGACCGCGACTATCTGGTCGTGACCGGACGAGCCAAGGACATCATCATCCGCAACGGTGAGAACATCGCGCCCAAGGAAATCGAGGACCTGCTGGCCGGCCATCCCGGGATCGCCGAGATCGCCATCGTCGGCGTGCCCGATTCACGCACCGGGGAACGGGCGTGTGCCGTCATCGTCCCGGCGCAGGATCCCGGCCCGGACGTGGACGACCTGCGCTCGTATCTCACTGCTGCCGGGGTCGCCCGGTTCAAATGCCCTGAGCAGGTGACCGTCTGGGAGTCGTTGCCCAAGAACGACGCCGGCAAGATTCTCAAACATCTGATTCGAGCGAGGTTGGTCGACAATGGGTGATGTCCAGGTAGCGATCGTGACCGGCGCGAGCAGCGGTATCGGCTTCGGCTGCGCGACGGCACTGGCCGAGATGGGGATGGCCGTGCTGGGCACCGGCCGTGACGAGGAGCGGCTGGCGGGGTTGGCCGCCGCCATCGGCGATCCGGACCGGGTGGCGACCATCGCCGTGGACCTCACCGCGGACGACGCGCCGCAGCGCATCGTCGATCTCGCGATCTCGCGGTGGGGCCGGATCGACTTCCTGGTCAACAACGCCGGCGTCGGCAGCCCGAAACCGCTGCACGAGACCGACGATGACACCCTGGACTACTTCCTGGGTGTCATGCTGCGCGCCCCGTTCCGGCTGGCCCGCGACGTCATCGGACACATGCAGTCCGGGTCGGCCATCATCAACGTCACCTCGACCTTCGCCGTCGTCGGAGGCCTGCGTGGCGGGGCCTACTCGGCCGCCAAGGGCGGGCTGACGGCGCTCACCACGCACATCGCGTGCCAGTATGGGCCGCAAGGGATTCGGTGCAACGCCGTGGCGCCGGGGGTCACGCTGACCCCGATGGTCGAGCACCGTCTCGACGATGAGCGATTCCGCAAGATCAACACCGAGATGACGCCGTATCCCCGGCTCGGGCGGGTGGAGGACATCGCCTCGACGGTGGCGTTCCTGTGCTCCCCCGGCGGCAGCTTCATCAACGGCCAGACCATCGTGGTCGACGGCGGCTGGAGTTCTACGAAGTACCTCTCCGAGTTCGCCCTGTCCTCGGAGTGGACTGCGCGGTGAACATCTTCGCCACGCTCGACCAGGCCGCCGCCCGGTTCGGCGACGACGGCGCGGTGTTCTGCGGTGAGCGCCGGATGCATAGCTGGAACGAGTTACGGGACAGGGCTTTACGGCTGGCCGCCACGCTGCGGGCGACCTATCCGGCCGGCACCCGGATCGCACTGGCCAGTGAGAACCGGCCCGAACTCGTCGAACTGTTCTACGCGGTGTGGGCGGCGGAGTGCGTGGTGGTGCCCATCAACTTCAAGCTGCATCCACGCGAGATGGACCAGATTCTGCAGGATTGCGATGCAGCAACGGTTTTCGCCTCACCGAAGATCGGGGCCAGCCTGCAGCCGCTGACCGCGACCCCCGTCGAGGTCATCGACAGCCCCGGCTACCGGGACCGCCTGGGCGCCGCCCCCACCGCGGTGCCGTCGACCGACCCCGCGGCACTGGCCTGGTTGTTCTACACCAGCGGCACCACCGGGCGATCCAAGGGCGCCATGCTGTCCCACCGAAACCTGATGGCGATGACGGTCGCGCACCTGGCCGATATCGACCACCCCGACGAGCACTGCAGCCTGGTCCACGCCGCACCGATGTCGCACGGGTCCGGGCTCTACATCGCGCCCTACGTCCTGCGCGGTGCGCGCCAGGTGATACCGGCGTCCGGCGCCTTCGACCTCGGCGAGTTCCTCGACCTGTGTTCCCACCATCCCGGTTCGAGCGCCTTTCTGGCCCCGACCATGATCGCGCGACTGGTCGACACCGGCCGTCCGCGGCCGGCCGCGCTGCGGACCATCGTCTACGGCGGCGGTCCGATGTACGTCGAGAGCCTGAAAAGGGCGATGGCCGCGTACGGCCCGGTCTTCGCCCAGATCTACGGCCAGGGCGAGTCCCCGATGACGATCACCGGCCTGCGCCGTGCCGATCACGAGTCAGGCGATGATGCCGTGCTCGGCTCGGTGGGCTATCCCCGCTCGGGGGTGCAGGTGCGGGTACTCGGGGCCGACGGCACACCAGCCCCGGTCGGTCAGATCGGCGAAATCGTCTGTCGCGGTGACGTTGTCATGAGCGGCTATTGGAACAACCCGGCTGCCACCACCGACACACTGCGTGACGGCTGGCTCTACACCGGCGATCTGGGCTCGTTCGACTCCCACGGCTACCTGACGTTGCGGGACCGGTCCAAGGACGTCGTGATCAGCGGCGGCAGCAATATCTACCCGCGCGAGGTCGAGGAGATCCTGCTCGAACACCCCGGGGTGGCGCAGGCCTGCGTGGTCGGGGCGCCTGATCAGGAGTGGGGCGAGGTGGTGGTGGCCTTCGTCGTCGGATCGGTCTCCGAGGCGGCTCTCGATGCGCATCTGCTGGACCGGATCGCCCGGTTCAAACGGCCCAAACGCTACGTCTTCGTCGAGGATCTGCCCAAGAACGCCTACGGCAAGGTACTCAAACGCGAGCTGCGCGCCCGGCTCGGGTAACGACATTCTCGTCTGCATAGAATGCCGATATGTCACAGGATTACCGCTTCGTCACCTACGAAGAACTCGACGAGGGCCGCATCGCCCGGATCATGCTCAACCGCCCCGACGCCCGCAATGCCCAGAACCGGGGCCTGCTGGTCGAGCTGAACGAGGCGTTCCTGCGCGCCGAGGCCGACGACCAGGTGCGCGTCGTCATTCTCGGCGGACTCGGACCGATGTTCTCCTCGGGCCACGACCTGGGCTCGGCGGTCTCGCGCGCCGAATACACCCCGGGCCCCGACCAGCACCCGAGCTACCGGGTCAATGGCGGGACGCGGGAGGGCGCGGAGAGCCTGATGCTGCAGGAATGGCACCACTTCTTCGCCAACACCCGGCGCTGGCGGGATCTGCGCAAGATCACCATCGCGCAGGTGCATGGTGACGTGTATGCCGCCGCACTGATGCTGATGTGGGCCTGCGACCTGATCATTGCCGCCGAGAACACCCGCTTCGCCGACGTGGTGGGCACCCGGCTGGGGATGTGCGGTGTCGAGTACTTCGCGCATCCGTGGGAGTTCGGTCCGCGTAAGACCAAGGAACTGATGCTCACCGGCGACGCGCTGACCGTCGACGAGGCCTACCAGCTCGGCATGGTGTCCAAGGTCTTCCCCGAAGACGAGCTCGCCGACAAAACGCTGCAGTTCGCCCGTCGCATCGCCGAGGTCCCGACGATGGCGGCGCTGTTGGCCAAGGAGGCCGTGAACCAGTCGGTGGACAACATGGGGTTCTACAACGCCCTCAACGCCTGTTTCACGCTGCATCAGCTCAATCACTCGCATTGGGCGCAGGTGCATGAGAACGGGTTCCCGGTCGGCCTTGAGGAAGACGGTTTGCCTAACTGGCGGACCGCCCCGCCGATCGTGCCCGCGGTCAAGGATCAGGTCCGCGCACAGGACTGAAAGCCCACGATCCGACGTCTCGCCGAAGATCACGGCGGTACGTCGGATCGGGTCTTCTGAATCGATTAAGCAGTATCGGGAACGTCACGCGTTCAGCGAAATTTCGTTGCTAGCGCCAGCCGAATTGACATCGGCCCGTTGACCATACCCACCACGGCCCCCGATTCCGCTGCCGATTTCACTTCTCGAAACCTGCTTCTCCACAACATAATTCGCTTACTGCTCAAACTCTGCGACGCCGATTGTGTTCGCATTTATCGCTGTTTTTATGCTGTGCGCCATAGGTTTTCGCCAAACGTGATGGAAACCACAGGTTTTGGCGAAGCCCAAAATATGTTGTTACGTTCGGCCGCATGTTTGGTATCGCGACCGCGTCGTTGCTGGCCCTGGTGAACCAGGTATCCGGCACGCCGTACATCCCCGGTGGTGACACACCCGCCGGGACCGACTGCTCGGGGCTGGCCTCGTGGGTGTCCAATGTGGCCACCGGCCGACCCGCGTTCGGCAGCCGGTTTCACACCGGAAACGAAGAGGCCGCTCTGCTCGCCCGTGGCTTCCACTACGGCACTGCCCCCAACTCCCTGGTGATCGGCTGGAACAGCCGCCACACCGCTGTCACGCTGCCCGACGGCACACCGGTGTCCAGCGGCGAAGGCGGCGGGGTGCGCGTCGGTGGCGGCGGCGCCTACCAGAAGCAGTTCACCCATCACATGTACCTGCCGATGCCGGCGCAGGAGATGCAGACCGATCGCCTACCAGAAGCAGTTCACCCATCACATGTACCTGCCGATGCCGGCGCAGGAGATGCAGACCGATCCGGCCGCACCGGCACCGGATGCCCCGCCGGCACCCGACGTTCCGCTGCCCCCGCCGCCGCCGGAGGGACCTGCCCCCGAGGTCGTGGGCGTCACCGATGCTCCTCCGCCTCCGCCGCCTGCCGACGGACTCCCGCCGGCTCCGGACGTCGTCCCGGTCGGCAACGTCACGCCACTGCCCGGTGACCCCGCGGGAATGCCCGCCTGACCCTGATCGCACAAGAACCGCACTGCATCGCACCGACGCAGTGCGGTTCTTGCGTCAGAAGCCGGACTGGCTGAGCAGTTTGGCACCCGCCTGCCGCGCCGCGGCCGGTCGGGCCAAGGTCACGATCACGACCACGGCTAGCACCCCGATAGCCAGCCCCGGTCCCCACAGTGCCGACCCGGTTGGGAGCGGAATGACATTGCGGTAGAGCGTGTAGCCCAGGAGCGCCAGACCCAGCACCGGGATGACCACCTCCCACGCGCGGACCTCGCCGCGAGCGGAGAAGAACAGCAGCCGAACGGCACCCACGGTAGCCAGCGCGTAGGCCACCAACAGAATGAGAGTGCCCGCTGTTGCCGAGATGGTGAACACGTCGAATGGCGCGGCACGCAGGGCTGCCCAGCCCAGCGCCTGAATCGCCAGCACCACCAGCACACCCGCGGTCGCCGCCAGGTGGGGCGTGTTGCGCACGGGATGAACCGCCGCCAGCGCGGCTGGGCCCATCCCGTCGCGACTGAGGGCGAACATCAACCGGGAGGCTCCCACCACACTGGCCAGACAGCACGCCGCCGCACTGAAGGTGGCGCCGACGACGATCACATAGGACAGCCACGGGGCGACATACTGCTCGGACAGATCCCCCATCAGCGCTTCGGATTTGGTGAACGCCGCGACTCCCTGGGGGTCGGTGCCGAATGCCATCATCTCGATCGCCGTGACGACGACGAAGAAGGCACCGCCGAACAGTGCGGTACCGAGAATGGCCCGGGGGATGTTGCGGCGCGGCTCGCGGGTCTCCTCGCCCAGTGTCGCGGCCGCCTCGAAACCGGCAAAAGACAAGAAGCCGAACACAATTCCGAGGAACACCGTCGATACCGAGGTTCCCGGCGCAATGGTGAACACCGAGAAGTCCACCCGCTGACCACCCGGGGCATGGCCGGTGATCAGTTTGCCCAGGGTGATCGCCGCGACCACCAGAATCACGGCGATCGTCAGACCCTCGACCGCCAGCAGCAGCGCCGTCCCGCGCTTGATCTCCCGCACCGACAGCAGCCACACCGCGATCAGCACCAGCCAGGCGAACGGGAAGCCCGCCCAGTCCGGTACTGCACTGGCGCCGAACACCTTTCGTGCGAGATCGGTCAGGAAGATCCCGGCCGCCGTGGAGGTCACCGCTCCGTAGAAGAGGTAAGTACCCGCGTTGAGCCAGCCGGCCACACTGCCGGCGCGCGGTCCGAGCGTCAGACCGACGAAGGCATAGACACTGCCGGAGTGGCTGTAGCGCTGCGAGAGCCGCACGAAGGTGTGGGCGATCAGCAGCACACCCACGGTGGCCATCAGGAAGGCCAGCGGAACGGCGCGGCCGACCGCCGCCGCGGTGCCCTGCGGATTGATGTTGATGGCCATCGACGGGGCCATCAGTGCCACCGAGACTCCGACTGCCGACCAGACGTTGAGCGTCCGCCGCAGGGTCGCCCCGGTGTTCGGCTCTTCTCCCGCGTTCATCGGGGACAGGGTAGGCCAGCAACCTTAGGGGTTGATGGTGTTCTCCCCGACCTGGCGGCCCCACACGTATTCGGTGAGCAGCGGCTGGCCGAGTTCGAAGTGGTTGTACGGCGCGATCGAGGCACCGTCATCGACCACCAGATACGGTGCGGGCCAGAAGTTTCGGTCGATCGTCTGCCAACATCCGGGCGCCCCGCCCGGGCCGCCCTGACCGTTGGTCCTTGGCAGGTTGTCCGGATAGACATACGGGTTCGGCGCCCCGAGGATCTCGGTGACGGTGCTCAGGGAGTAGCCGTTGCCCCCGAAGGAGTCCGACGCGGCGGGCAGGGCCCCGGCGATGTTGCGGATGCCGCACAGAATCGAGGGGCTGTACTTATCCAGCAGGCGGGTGCTGGGCACCAGGTCGGCGGCCGCGCGGACCAAGTAGGGGCTGCTGCGCTCGAAGATGTCGGCACCGGTGTTGCCGAATCCGATCGATGCCAGCAGCGCCGCGTCGATGTCCGACTGCTGCTCGTTGAGCGATCGGGCCGTGGTCACCGCGTTCTCCAGACCGTCCCATAGATTCGGGCTGGCTTTGGCGTAGACGTCGGCGAGGTCGGCGAGCCGCTGGATGTTGAAGCGGATCTGAGGCATCTGCGGGTTGACGTCGTCGAGGATCGCGTTGCCGTTGACGAGGGAACGGCCGAACTTGGAACCCAGCCCATTCAGCGCCTCAGCGGTGGCCGACAGCGTCAGATTGAGCTGGATCGGGTCGACCTTCTCGGCGATGGAGGTGACCGTTTCGAACAGGGTGTTGAACTCGGTCGTCACCGACGTCGCGTCGATGACGTCGGTGGCGCTGATGCGCGCAGCCGAGGGGTCTTGGGGTGCGGTCAGCGCGATGTACTTGTTGCCGAACACCGTGCTGGCCTTGATGTCGGCGCGGACGTTGGCGGGGATGGACGACAGGTAGCGCGAGTCGACATCCAGGGTGACCCGCGCCACCGACCTGTCGTCGCGGTTGGTCGACGACACCGTGCCGACCCGCCCGATCACCACCCCGTTGTAGGTCACCTTGGATCCCGGATCCATCACCAGGCCGGACCGGTTGGCCACCATAGTCAGCGTCGTCTTCGGCGACAGATCGCCGCGGAACTGCAGATAGATCAGCGTCAGGACCAGCGCGCAGACCAGCACCGTGACCAGCCCGACGGTCTTGAGTGGGGGGCGATCGGCGAAGCTCATCGCGATGCCCGTCTCCTTCCCCCAACCCGAAGTGCGATTCGGTGCCGTCCACCCGTCGATCACAGTGAGGCGGACCACAGGAATGTACCCGAGTGAGGAATTCGAGTGAAGCGCATTCGCGTAATTCGCCGCATATTGGACATCGCCGAATTTGTGTCCCGGATGTCAATTCATAGGATTTCGTCTAATGGTGCTGTCGCACAGCTGATTCCATGATTGCTCGCAATTATTGACGGGCTCCGAAATAAATTCCGAACCACACGCGAATCCGTTTGCCCATCGCGCGAGAGCGGGTCTGTCGCGTCACCGTGGGCGCACGGGTTTCGGGACGGTCGATGCCGAGTGCGGCCAAAGCTACTCCAGTTGGCAGTGGAGTCGGGATAATCGACAACGTCGCCAGGGCGACGACGCCTGCGCGGGAACCAGCTCAACGAGGAGCGTACGACTCATGTCCATCATCGAAGCGGACCCAGTGACCCAGTCGGGATTCGACGAGGAGGTCGCCGACACCCAGCGGTACTTCGACAGCCCACGTTTCGAGGGGATCACCCGCCTCTACACCGCCCGGCAGGTCGTCGAGCAACGCGGCACCATCCCGGTCGACTACACCGTGGCCAGGGAAGCCTCGACCGCCTTCTATCAGCGGCTCAAAGAGCTGTTCGCGCAGAAGAAGAGCATCACCACCTTCGGCCCGTACTCCCCCGGCCAGGCCGTGACGATGAAGCGGATGGGGATCGAGGGCATCTATCTGGGTGGGTGGGCCACCTCGGCCAAGGGCTCGGTCACCGAGGACCCGGGTCCCGACCTCGCCAGCTACCCGCTCAGCCAGGTCCCCGACGAGGCCGCCGGCCTGGTGCGGGCGCTGCTGACCGCCGACCGCAACCAGCAGTTCCTGCGGTTGCAGATGACCGACGAGCAGCGTGCCGCCACCCCGGCCGTCGACTACCGGCCGTTCATCATCGCCGACGCCGACACCGGCCACGGTGGGGATCCGCACGTCCGCAACCTCATCAGGCGCTTCGTCGAGGCCGGGGTGTCCGGCTACCACATCGAGGATCAGCGTCCGGGTACCAAGAAATGCGGTCACCAGGGCGGCAAGGTTCTGGTTCCCTCCGATGAGCAGATCAAGCGCCTCAACACCGCGCGCTTCCAGCTCGACATCATGCGGGTGCCCGGCATCATCGTCGCCCGCACCGACGCCGAGGCCGCCAACCTGGTCGAGAGCCGCGCCGACGAGCGCGACCAGCCGTTCCTGCTGGGTGCCACCAATCTCAAGATCCCGCCCTACAAGGCGTGTTTCCTGGCGATGGTGCGCCGCTTCTACGACTCCGGTGTCACCGAACTCAACGGCCACCTCCTCTACGCCCTGCCCGAGGGCGAGTACGCCGTGGCCGACGCCTGGCTGGACAAGCACGGCATCGGCGCTGCGGTCAGCGATGCCGCGACGGCGTGGCTCGACGGCCGCAAGGGTTCCCTGGATTCGCTGTTCGACAAGGTCGAGTCGGCGTTCGTCGAAGCCTGGCAGGACGACGCGGGCCTGGAGACCTACGGCGACGCCGTGGCCGAGTTGCTCAAGTTCCGCGAGAGCGAAGGCGAGTCGCTGGACATGAGCGTCGCGGACTGGAAGGCGTTCGCCAAGACAGCCTCGCTGTACGCCGCGCGGGAGAAGGCGCGTGGGCTCGGTGTCGACGCCGCCTGGGACTGCGAGCGGGCCAGGACACCCGAGGGCTATTACCAGGTGCGCGGCGGCATTCCGTATGCGATCGCCAAATCCCTTGCCGCAGCACCGTTTGCCGATCTGTTGTGGATGGAGACCAAAACCGCCGACCTGGCCGACGCCAAGGAGTTCGCCGACGCCATCCACGCCGTCTACCCGGACAAGATGCTGGCCTACAACCTCTCGCCATCCTTCAACTGGGACACCACCGGTATGAGCGATGAGCAGATGCGGGCCTTCCCGGAGGAGATCGGGAAGATGGGCTTCGTCTTCAACTTCATGACGTACGGCGGTCACCAGATCGACGGTGTCGCGGCTGAGGAGTTCGCCACCGCACTGCGACAGGACGGCATGCTCGCGCTGGCCCGGCTGCAGCGCAAGATGCGGCTCGTCGAATCTCCTTACCGCACACCGCAAACCCTCGTCGGCGGACCGCGCAGCGATGCCGCGCTGGCGGCTTCCTCGGGTCGCACCGCGACCACCAAGGCGATGGGCGCAGGCTCCACGCAGCATCAGCATCTGGTGCAGACCGAGGTGCCCAAGAAGCTGCTCGAGGACTGGCTGGCGTTGTGGAGCGAGCACTACGAACTCGGTGAGAAGTTGCGGGTCCAGCTGCGGCCGCGCCGCGCCGGCTCCGACGTCCTAGAACTGGGCATCTACGGGGCCGACGACGGTGAGAAGCTGGCCGACGTGGTCTTCGACCCGATCAAGGACCGCCACGGCCGCAGCATCCTGCAGGTGCGCGACCAGAACACCTACGCCGAGAAGCTGCGCCAGAAGCGGCTGATGACGGTGATCCACCTGTGGATGGTGCACCGGTTCAAGGCCGACGCCGTGTACTACGTGACGCCCACCGAGGACAACGTGTACCAGGCCGACAAGATGAAGGCGCACGGCATCTTCAGCGATGTGCACAAGGATGTCGGCGAGATCCTCGTGGCCGATGTCAACCAGGCCCGCATCGCCGAACTGCTGGAGCCTGACCGCGCCGCCCTCACCCGCTTGATCAACAAGGAGGACTGAGCTGTCCTGGGGCGCCGTCGGCGTCAACCTGTTGCTGTGTGCCCTGGTCGTCGCGGTGTACTTCGCCGCGATCATGGCGTTGTCGATCCGGGTGCGCAACCAGTCGATCGTTGACATCTTCTGGGGACCGGGGTTCGTCCTGGTGGCCGTGGTCAGCTACCTGGCCTCGCGGCACAGCGGAGGTGACGACGTCCGCCGTCTGGTGGTGCTGGCGCTGACGGCGATCTGGGGTATCCGGCTCGGTCTGCATATCGGGATCCGTAACGTCGGCCACGGCCAGGACCCGCGCTACGACGCGATCATGAGTCATCGCGCCGGATCGCTGGCCGGGTACGTCGCCCGCAAGATCTACCTCCCGCAGGCGGTGATCCTGTACCTGGTGTCGGTGCCGGTCCAGTTCGCGATGTACCAGCGCGCTCCATTGGGAATCGTTGGCGCACTGGGCATCGCGGTGTGGGTGATCGGGTTCGCTTTCGAGGCGCTCGGGGATCTGCAACTCACCCGGTTCAAGAAGGACCCGGCCAACGCCGGCCAGATCATGGACCGTGGCCTGTGGGCGTGGACTCGGCACCCGAACTACTTCGGCGATGTGTGCGTCTGGGTCGGGCTGTGGCTGCTGGCGCTGGGCCATCCAGCCGGTCTGGTCACCGTCATCTCACCGCTGCTGATGGGCTTCTTCCTGGTCAAGGTCAGCGGAAAGGCATTGCTGGAGAAGAACATGCGCCGTAGCCGCGGCCCGGCCTACGACGCCTATGTCGCCCGCACCAGTGGGTTCTTCCCGCGCCCGCCCCGGCGGTCGTGATCAGTTCAGCGCGCTACCCGCGACGTAGGCACCCAGCAGGCTGATCGCCATCACCGCCAGCCAGGCATCGGTGAGCCGGCCCAGCAGCACCGGGGCGTGCCGGACCTCCATGAATTCACGAAAGATGAGGCGCACCTTGACCAGTGCGATGGCGATGGCGGCTGCGGTCACCGCGGTGCTCGCGGCCCGGCCCGCGGAATGATCCAGCCACAGATAGCTCAGGGTGAGGGCACTGAGCGCAGCCCAGACGATGACCAGTCGCATCCGGTGTCACCTCACCACGTAGAGCATCGCGAAGATCAGCACCCACAGGAAGTCCACCGTGTGCCAGTAGGTGGCCCCGGTCTCGATCAGGATTTGCGAGCGGCGGGCCGGGCCACGGATCTGGTGGACGACGATGCCGATGACCACGAAGCCGATCAGCAGGTGAACACAGTGCAGACCGGTCAGGAAGTAGTAGTGCATGAAGAAGTCGTTGGTGGTGAACGTATTGCCCGCCCGCACCTGCTTGACCCACTCCGCGGTCTTGGACGCCAGAAAGACCACGCCCAGCCCACCGGTCAGCAGCGCGTGGGACAGCGCCGATCGATAACGGCCCTCGCGGGCCGCCTGGACACACCGGGCGACGGCCCAGGAACTGGACAGCAGCACCACGGTATTGAGAACCCCGACGCGTAGTTCGAGGTGGGACTGGGCCTGGAGGTAGAGGTTCTCCTCGCGCGCCCGGGAGAACAGGTACACCGCGAAATAGCTGGTGAACAGTAGCGTTTCGAAGAGCACGAACGCCCACATGTCGGGCTGGCCCGGGATGAAGCGGTGCTGTTCGCGGGACGCGGTGGCGGTCATGCCGGCGCTCCGGCCAGGTCGGGCAACTTTCCGGTACCGAAGTCCTCGCGCTGGATCATCCTGCGCAGCAGTGTGATGAAGACCGCGGTGTAGGTGACGAACACGACCATGTTGATCCACCAGGCGATCAGTCCGTTCCAGGCGAAGACGCCGCGATGAAACAGCCAGGCCGGGGACACCACCACCTCAGTCAGGGCGTTGCACAGGTTCAGGTAGCCGAACCATGTCGGGAACACCCGGTTGGTGTCGATGAGTATGGCCGCCATCCACACCAGCGACCCCAGCAGGAAGATCCCCATCGTGCCGATATACGTGAGGAAGGCGAAGTCGTAGATCCAGGCGATGAGTTCCGGGTCGCGGTCCGGCCGCATCGCCCCCACCGATAGGGCGATGCATAGCAGGAGCAGTCCGGGGACTGCGCTGAGCGCGTACATCACCAGGTAGGCGTACCCGAAGGCCGGACTGATCGACATGCGGCGCATGGAGTACGCAATCAGCGCGTTGGCCGGCGCGACCATTCCGGTGACCAGGAACATCATCGCGAAGCCGATCAGCAGACCGTGGTGATTGTCGTTGAACCACTGCGCGATCCGGGCGGCGTCCCAGCCCGGCGGTGGCGGCGGCTGGGTTCGGGTGAGCACGAAGAACACCAACCCGAAAACCTGATAGAACACCACCGTGGTCCACCACGCGAACCACAGCTCGCTCTTCGGATTCGCCCGCCACGCGGTGATCACGCCCCGACCGCCGCCGCCCGGCGCTCCCGCGCAATCGCCTGCCCCAGCACCGCTGCCATCACCAGGATCCAGACCGCGATCGCCGCGTTCTTCAACCAGAAGGACAGCGCGCCGTTCCAGGCGAACGGGCCGTCGTGGGCCAGCGCGGTGAAGGCGGCAGGCGTCAGCGCAGCGGCGACAGCGAGGTTGAAGGGGGCCACCCAGCGCGGCAGGACCGGGCTCGCGGGGTCGTCCAGGAAGATCGCCAGCGCGATGAAGACGCTTTGGGCGATCAGGAACGGTACGCCGGCGGTGAAGGCGATCCAGGCGAGGTCGTTGAGCAGCTGGGTCAGTTCGGGGGCGCGCTCAGGCCGGAAGGCGGCGATGAGCCAGAACAGATTGCCCACGAGGAACAGGGTGGGCCCGCCTGCGGCGCAACTGATCACGCAATAGCGCAGGATCGGGGTGCGATGGGCCATCCGGCGGATCTGCATGGCGATCAGCATCAGGATCGGCAGTAGTCCCGCGCCGAACCAGTTGAACAGGATCATGCTGTACTGCACCCGCGCGGTGTTGTCGCGATAGAAGGCCGCGACGTCGTCGACCGGCATGGTCGGGGCCATCGGCGGGTGGAAGCCCGGGAACATGAGGAATGCGCCAACCCACAGGATCAGCAGCACCGGAAGCGTCCACCACAGGATGAGCTCACCGTCGAGTCGTCTCATCGTCGAGTCCTCACGAGCGCGTTTGGTTGCCGATCGGCTACCGGCGAAAGTAGCCGATCGGCAACTAAGGGGTCAATAGTGTTCGGCTATCCTGGCTCTCGTGAGCGCCGACAGCGCCGGCACGCCGGCATGGTCCCGAGTGCCACGCACCGCCGCGCAGACCCGGGTGCTGGATGCCGCGCTGGACCTGTTCGCACAGCACGGTGTCAGTGGCACCTCGCTGCAGATGATCGCCGACAGCCTCGGCGTCACCAAAGCTGCGGTGTACCGGCAGTTCAAGGCCAAGGACGACATCGTCATCGCCGCCACCGAGCGCGGGCTGGGACGGCTCGACGAGGCGCTGGAGGCGGCTGAATCCGCACCGAATACCAAGCGCGCCAAGGACACCCTGCTCAAAGCCATCATCGATCTGGCGGTCGAGGACCGGCGGCTGGCCAGCACGCTGCAGTTCGATCCGGTGGTGGTGCGGCTACTGGCCGCCCATCCCCCGTTTCAGCAGTACATCGCGCGGCTCTACGGAGTGCTGATCGGCGAGGCGGGCCAGGAGGCGCGACTGGGCGCGGCCATGCTGGCGGGTGCGATCGGGGTGGCGGTGATGCACCCGCTGACCGTCGACGTCGACGACGACGCACTGCGCGCCTATCTGCTCAAGCACGCCCGGCGCCTGATCACCTGAGGCTCAGCAGCGGGCCAGCACGTCGGCCATCGCCTGCTTCTCCTTGGCCGACAGCCACAGCCCGTAGGCGGCTTTGACCTCCACCTGACGCGCCACGAAGTCACAGCGGAAGGCCTCGTTGGGCGGCAACCACGAGGCGGCGTCGCGGAATGCCTTGTCGAAGTTGGCCTTCGGGCTCACCGCGAGCAGGTTGCGCGGATCGTTGGCGAAATCGAGGCGGCGCTGCGGATCCCAGGCTCGGGCGCCCTTGTACCAGGCGTCGGCCAGCGAGACCACGTGGTCGATCTCGACGGTGTTGGACGTCTCGGGACCGCGAACGAAATCGATGACGGTGCCGGTGTACGGGTCGTGCAGAACTCCCGTCTGGGCGTAGCAGGTACCGGAGCGCACGACGAGGTTGGTCAGGTCGCGCCGCAGGATGTCATCGCGGGTGTTGCAGCCGTTGTGGCCGAACTCGACGTTCACGTCGTCACTCCAGGCCTTGCCGAACCGCCAGCGCTGAAAGTCCTGGGTGCGATCCCAGCCCTTGACCGGCAGCGCCGCGAGTTGAGCGCGTGCCTGATCGAACCGCGGCGTCGCAGCACCTGTCGCCGGCGGCGGTGCAGGCGCGCTTGTGGAGGGTGTCGCCGTCCACGTCGGCGACGGGCCGGACGTGCGCCGCTCGGCCTGATGCCGATCCCACAGCACCAGACTCAGGACGGCGCCGACCACCAGTACGGCGAGCATCACGAACGCGCCGCGGCGTCTACGCCGAGACGTCACGGCCGTCGTCGAGGTAGGCCACGATGGCGTTGGTCAAGGCCCGGCGCGCCTCGTCGAGGTCGGCATAGGTGCCCAGTTGCTTCTCCGAGGCGATGCCCCGCATGGCACCGGGGATCAGGGTGGCGACCTCGCGCACCCGCTGCGGGTCGACATGCAGATCGGCGAAGGCCTTCTGACAGGTCTCCAGCCAGCTTTGCCGCCAGGAGATCAGCTCGGCCGCGGTCTGCGGGTAGAGCCGCTCGAGTTCGGTGTTCTCACTGGGCAATACGGCTCGCAGGTTCTCGATGGCCCGCGAGTCGCGGTTGGTCAGCCCGGCGTAGAGCGTGTCGATGATCCGCGACACCCGCTCCCGCAGGCTGGCCGGCCGGTCGGGCGGGCTGAAGATGTTGGCCCGCCGCTCGGCGGTGTAGCGCAGCACCGCGGCCCAGAACCCGTCGGTGTCGCCGAACTGGTACTGAACGGTGCCCCACGTCGCGCCGATCTCCTTGGCGATGCGGTTGGCCGACACCGCGCCCGGGTCCCCGGACGCCAAGGCGGTCAAGGCCGCCTCCAGCAGGTTCTCGCGCGTGGCCGAACCCCGCCGGTTCGGCCTGCGCCGCGCGCTGTCCGCTTCCGCCATCCCTGGATGGTAGCCCGCCCCGCGAGTTTCATTGACACCTCTATGAAGGATTCCTAGACTCGCCGACATGCCCAAACCAGCCCTGCCGATGAAGCCGACCGGGTGGTTTCAGGTGGCTTGGTCCGACGAGATCAATGTCGGCGACGTCCACCGGATGACCTACTTCGATCTCGACATGGTGGCCTGGCGCGCCGAGTCGGGCGCGGTGACCGTGATGGACGCCTACTGCGAGCACCTCGGCGCCCATCTCGGGTACGGCGGCACCGTCGTCGGCGAGGTCATCCAGTGCCCGTTCCACGGCTGGCAGTGGAACAGCGAGGGCCGCAACGTCTGCATCCCCTACGAGGACCGGCCCAACCGCGGCCGGCGCATCCGCACCTACCCGGTGGTCGAGCGCAACTCGTCGATCTACATCTGGCACGACACCGAAGCCCGCGAGCCCTACTTCGACGTTCCGGACATCTTCGCCGACTTCCACGACAACAGTTGCGCCGACGACTACTACCCGCAAGCGCGACTATTCCGCTCCCGGCTGCAGATCCATCCGCAGTACGTGCTCGAAAACGGCGTCGACTTCGCCCATTTCAAGTACGTGCACCAAACACCGATCGTGCCGTTGTTCACCCGCCACGATTTCGACACCCCGGTGTCCTACGTCGACTTCACGATCACCTTCGAGGGCGACGAGGGTCAGATCATCGACGACGTCAACAGCGGCGTGGAGGCGATCAACGGCGGACTGGGCGTGGCGGTGACCAAGAGTTGGGGGATGGTGGACAACCGGACCATCTCCGCGATCACCCCCGTCGACGAGTACACCTCCGACATCCGGTTCATGGTCTACATCGGCCGGGTCGCCGGCGACGACAGCGAGAAGGCCGAGCGCAAGGCCCGCGAGTTCGCCCAAATGGTGATCGA
Organism: Mycobacterium sp. M26; assembly: GCF_001494595.1. Lineage (GTDB taxonomy): Bacteria > Actinomycetota > Actinomycetes > Mycobacteriales > Mycobacteriaceae > Mycobacterium. Next base: position 2,008,315 of record NZ_LN929908.1, on the reverse strand, counting down.
CCAGTTCGCCGCCGACATCGAGATCTGGCAGCACCAGCGCTACACGCTGCGCCCGGCCCTGGCGACCTCCGAATACGACGGCTTCACGGCATTCCGCACGTGGGCCAACCAGTTCTACCCCGATAATCCGGCCCAGCTGCATCCCGCTGCGGCACAACACGATTGAGGAGTACGTCCATGTCCACACCGGTCCGGGTTTTCCAGGTCGCCACCGGCAATGTCGGTTCCGAGATGATCAAGCGGATGGCGCATCGTCCCGACCTGCAACTGGTCGGCCTGCACTGCTATACGCCGGACAAAATCGGGCGGGACGCCGGCGAGATCGTCGGCATCGGCCCGATCGGCGTCACCGCGACAGGATCAGTCGAGGAGATCATCGCCGCCAAACCCGATGTGTTGACGTTCCACGGCGTCTTCCCCGACGAAGACCTCTACGTCGCAGTGCTCGAAGCCGGAATCAACATCGTGACCACCGCCGACTGGATCACCGGCTGGCACCGCGACACCAACCATCCGCACCCCTCCGGCAAGCCGGTCACCCAGCTGCTCCAAGAGGCTTGCGAGAAGGGCGGTTCCACGTTCTACGGCACCGGCATGAACCCCGGCGTCAACCAGATTCTCGGTGTGGTCTGCTCGGCGGACGTGGCGGAGATCGAGAACGTCACCACCATCGAGTCGGTCGACGTGTCCTGCCATCACTCCAAGGACACCTGGATCGAGGTGGGCTATGGCCTGCCCGTGGATGACCCGAGCATCCCGGGCAAGTTGGAGAAGTACACCCGCGTCTTCACCGACAGCGTGCTGATGATGGCGGACTGCTTCGACCTGCAGCTCGACGAGGTGACCTTCAGCTACGAACTCGGAGCCTGCACCAAGGATGTCGACCTGGGCTGGTACGTGTTGCCGAAGGGATCGCTGGGCGGCAACTACATCAAGTACCAGGGCCTGGTCGACGGTGTGCCACGCGTCGAGACCCACCTGGAGTGGCAGATGACACCGCACACCGACCCGAGTTGGGACATCAAGGGCTGCTACATCACCCAGATCAAGGGTGATCCGTGCATCTACAACAAGCACATGATCTTCCCGAAGCCCGGCGTGGACCTCTCCGATCCGGACTCGTTCGCCTCCATCGGCATGACGGTCACCGGGCTGCCCGCGCTCAACGCCATCGCCTCGGTGGTCGCAGCCCCGCCCGGTCTGATCACAAGCGCAGACCTGCCGCTGCGCGGATTTGCTGGCCGATTCAAAAAATAGGCCCGCGAGTTTCCGCTGCAACGAGGCCGCTCGGAGCGAACTGAAACTCCAACAGTATCGCTGGGGATTCGGTTCGGTGAACGGAAGATGAACGCCCAGTTCAGGGCGTGAATTTCCGGTCAATGCCTGCCGCCGACGAGAATTTGCGTCGGCGCAACATAGCAACGGCCGCGGCCGTCACGGCTGCCCTTCGGACCCGCTTCGGCGAGGCACCGAAGATAGCGAACGATGCCATCGCCGCAGGACAGGGCAGGTAAAGTGCCGCGCGTGGGGAAGCATCGGTTAGCCAAGCCACGGCGCCGCTGGTCGATCAGCAGCGCTGTGCGGGCCGCCATCCCCGCCGTCATCGTCCTCGCCGTCGGTAGCAGTACCGTGTCCCATCCGGGCACCCCGCCGGCGAGCATCGAGGCCCACGGAGCGGAGTTGGTGGCCGCGACCGACCTCGACATCCGCACCGCACCGGTTGCCGCCCATTACATCGTCATGTCCGCAGCGGACGTGGCGGCCAGCCGGGCCGCGGCGAACCGGCGGGTGCTTCCCGTGGGCCGCTGCGACGAGAAGGGGCTGCAGGTCAACACCATCCTCGCCGAGCGGCTCGTGAGCGCGTACTTCCCGGAGATCACGACCATCGGCGGGGTACGCGCCGATGCCCTCAAGTGGCATCCCAACGGCCTGGCCATCGACGTGATGATCCCGAACTACCAAACTCCGGCGGGTAAGGCACTCGGTGACCGGATCGCGGCGTTCGCGCTGGCCAACGCCGACCGGCTGTCGCTGAACCACGTGATCTGGCGGCGGGTGCTGTACTCGCACAACGGCGCCCCGTCACTGATGGGCAATTACGGCTCCGACGATGCCAACCATTACACCCATGTCCACATCGCCACCAATGGCGGTGGGTACCCTTCGGGTAATGAGATTTACGTCGGCTGACCTGACAGCCGTTGCGGGACAACCGACTTCACCCGGGACAACAGCACCATCGCGACCAGCGCCGTCAGTCCGCCCACGGTGAAGACGGCGACGAAGTCGCCTTCCGGTACCTGTCCCACGTCGCTGGGAATCACGAGCACCGCCACCACCGCCGCACCGATGGCGCTGCCCACCGTCCGGGCGATGGCGTTGATCCCGGTGGCAACGGCCGTCTCCGTGGGTTCCACTTCATCGACGACCAGCACGGGTAACGCCCCGTAGGCGAGGCTGATGTAGGCGTTGGCCAGCACGTAGCCGGCGACGATCTCCCAACCGGTGTTGTGCAGGACGGCCAGCAACACGAACCCGGCCAGACCGGCCGCGGCGCCGACCATCCCCACCACACGAGCACCGAAACGGTCGACGTAGTAGCCGCCCACGAGCGCGGTGAGCGCTGCCGCGATCGCGCCGGGCAGCAGGAACGCCAGACTGGCCTCGAGCACAGTGGCCCCGAAGCCATAACCTCGCCCGGCAGGCGCCTCGACAAAGTCGGTCACCCCGAGGAAGGCGATGTAGAGACCCATCCCGACCAGTACCGTCGCGGCATTGGTGAGAAGAAGCGGACGCCGCGACAGCATCGCCGTCGACACCAGTGGTGCGGTGATGCGCCGACTCCACCACCACCACACCGCAAGAACCACCACCCCGCCCACCGCGGTCGCAACGGTTCTCGGCGATCCCCAGCCCCAGCCGCGCCCCTGGGTCAGAGCCAGCAGGAGCGCCGAGAGACCAACCGCGAGCCCAACGGCCCCCAGCCAGTGTTCTCGGCGATCCCCAGCCCCAGCCGCGCCCCTGGGTCAGAGCCAGCAGGAGCGCCGAGAGACCAACCGCGAGCCCAACGGCCCCCAGCCAGTCGATGTGCACCCGGCCCTGCCCGGGTCGCCGGGGGACGGCCAGGGCGGCGGCGATCAACACCGCCACCGACATCGCCGAGTGCAGCCAGAACACCACGTGATAGTCCGCGCCGCTCGTCGAGAGCAGCCCAGTCAGCACCAGCCCCAGTCCACCGCCGAGACCCAGCGTCGCCGACAGCACCGCCATGGCCCGCACCAGGCGCTGCGGAGCAATCTCGTCGCGCAGAATCGAGACGCAAACTGGAAACAAGGCGAAGGACCCGGCCTGCAGCACCCGGGCCACCACCAGCAGGGGCAGCGACGTGGTAGTCGCTGCGAGCAGTGATCCGGCCAGAACTATGGCGAGCACCACCAGCAGCACCGTCTTCTTGGGGTAGACGTCGGCCAGCCGGCCGATCAGCGGGGTGCTTGCCGCCGCCGCGAGCAGGTTCGCGGTGAGCACCCAGCTGACGTCCACCGCGGGCGACTGCAGTGTGGAGGCGATGGCGCCGAGAATGGGGACGACGCCGGTCTGCAGAACGGCCGCAGTCACGGTGATCAGACCCAGCGCCGCGAGCAGTACCGTCGAACGGCGCTGCGCCGTCCGGGTTCCGCGCCCCGACGTCATGCCGCTATCGTGCGCCACGCGCGGCTCGCCGTTACACGGAATTTCCGTGCCCGGGATCTTAGGGTTCCAGACGTGAATCGTCTCGACCGGTTTTTCGAGGTGTCGGCCAGAGGGTCGACGATGGGTGCGGAGATCCGTGGCGGCCTCGTCACGTTCATCGCGATGGCCTACATCATCGTCTTGAACCCGATCATCCTGGCCGGCGCTCCCGACGTCGCCGGCAACAAACTGGAGTTCGGTCAGGTATCGGCCACCACGGCTCTGGCCGCTGGTGTCATGACGATCGTCTTCGGTCTGGTGGCCCGGCTGCCGTTCGCGTTCGCCGCGGGCCTGGGCATCAACTCGTTCCTGGCCACCACGGTGGTGGGCACCGTGACATGGCCCGAGGCCATGGGCCTGGTGGTGATCAACGGCTTGATAATCGTGGTGCTGGCCGCCACCGGGTTGCGCCGGATGGTGTTCGACGCCGTGCCGATGCAACTGAAGCTGGCCATCACCGCGGGCATCGGTCTGTTCATCCTCTTCATCGGTCTGGTCGACTCCGGCTTCATCGAGTCCACCGGGGTGCCCTCTCCCCCGGTCGGGCTGGGCAGCGGGGGGAACGGATCCATCAGCACCGTCCCGACGCTGGTCTTCATCTTCACGTTGTTGCTCACCGCCATCCTGGTGGTGCGCCGGGTCCGGGGTGGCATTCTCATCGGGTTGGTGATCGGCACCCTGGTCGCGATGGCCATCGAGGCCATCTGGCATCTGGGTCCGGCGGTGAAGAACCCCGGCGGCTGGTCGTTGTCGGTGCCGACCCTGTCCGGATCACCGTTCGCCCTGCCCGACCTGTCACTGGTCGGCGCGTTCAGCCTCGAAAGCTTCAGCCGCATCGGCATTCTCGCCGCCACCATGCTGGTGTTCACCCTGGTGTTCGCCAACTTCTTCGACGCCATGGGCACCTTCACCGGCCTGTCACGTGAGGCCGGTGTCGCCGACGCGCAGGGCAAGTTTCCGCGGCTGCGCTCGGCGCTGATCGTCGAAGGTGCCGGAGCGATGGTCGGCGGCGGCGTCTCCGCCTCCTCCAACACGGTGTTCATCGAGTCCGGGGCCGGCATCGAGGAAGGCGCGCGCACCGGGCTGGCCAACCTGGTCACCGGCGTGCTGTTTTTGGCGGCGATGTTCGTCTCGCCGCTGGCCTCGATCGTGCCGAGCGAAGTGGCCGCCGCCGCACTGGTGATCGTCGGGACGATGATGTTCTCCCAGCTTCGCCACGTCGACGTCTCCGAGTTCTCGGTGGCGCTACCGGTGGTGCTGACGGTGGCGGTGATGCCGTTCAGTTATTCGATCGCCAACGGCATCGGCGTGGGATTCATCAGCTGGGTGGTGGTGCGGTCGGCCGCCGGCAAGGCCCGCGAGATCAGCCCGCTGCTGTGGATCGTCACCGCCGGCTTCGTGGTGTACTTCGCCCGTGACTGGATTCAGTCGCTGCTCTGAGTCAGCACGGGGTGGCGCTGTGGATGTCGATGGCGACCAAGGTCGGCAACGGTAGCGGACGGTTCAACGGACCTCGGGGATAGACCCGTCGTGTGGTCGGCAACCACAAGCCACCGAACTGCCGGTAGTCCCGGCACATGTGTGCGGCCTTGGCCCAGGAACCGACCACCTCAGCGGTGTAGTCGTGGCGCAGCAGACGACCCGAGTTGTCGAAGTGGAGGTCCTGCACCTGCGAATGTGTCGGTACCTCTGGCGGATAACGCACCCGGTATCGGGTGCAGCCAGCAGGGGTGGGCTCCGGCGAGGTATCCACGGCGACGCCAGGGGCAACGAGCAGGAAAGGCAAACTCAGATAGTTCCACATGGCGTAGCCGCAGAAGTAGGCGAAATCGATGGCATCCCAGCGCAGTACGCGACCGGAACGGAAGGCATCGCGGGGATTGTCCCGTGACTCGACGACAGCACCGGCGGCGTCGAGAATCTCGACACGGACGCCGCCGTGAAGGACTGCCCTGCGGCCCTGTGCCGGATAGTCATGCAGCACAACGTGTGGTGCACGGGTGTCCACCGTCAACCGCGCGTGCCGCTGCGGCGCTACCCGCTTCGCCGTGAACAGGAAGCCCCACGCCGACATCTCGATATCGATGGCCGACAGCGAATTCCAGTACTCAAGACCGCCGTGCGCGTCGAGGATGTCATGTATCGCACGCATGGTTGTGCACCTCGAGCTCGTTCGTCGCAGATCGGTTCGCCGTCATCACGCTACTCGGCGCCGCTGACCCGGTCCTCCGATTGGGGGACAACACAATCCCCCACCGGACCCGTCGACCGGCCGACACCGCGGCGGGCCGGATCCGGCGACGATGATCCGATGCAGTCAGTGCGGGAACATCCCGGACGTATCGCGGTGCCCGCGCGGGCCACGATGCGCCGCGCCACCATGGCCAGCTACGTCGGTTCGACGATCGAGTACTACGACTTCTTCATCTACGGCACCGCGGCCGCTTTGGTGTTCCCGGTGGTGTTCTTCCCGCACCTGGGTCCCACGATGGGCACGGTGGCCTCGCTGGGCAGTTTCGCCAGCGCATTCCTGGCCCGCCCGGTCGGTGCCGCGTTCTTCGGCCACATGGGTGACCGGATCGGACGCAAGCGCACTCTGGTCATCACGCTGCTGATGATGGGGCTCGCGACGGTGGGTGTCGGTCTGATTCCGGCCACCGCATCCATCGGCCTGGCCGCACCGGCACTGCTGATTGCGCTGCGGCTGATCCAGGGCTTCGCGGTGGGTGGCGAGTGGGCGGGTGCGGCGCTGTTATGTGCGGAGAGCGCTCCCCGTGAAAAGCGTTCGTATGCCTGTATGTTCATCCAGTTGGGGCTCGGTAGCGCACTCGTCCTGGCCAACCTGGTGTTCCTGCTGGCGCACACCCTGCTGGGCACCGCCAGTACCGCCTTCCTCGAATGGGGTTGGCGCATACCGTTTTTGCTCAGTGCCGTACTACTCGGCACCGCCGTGTACATCCGGCTGAAGGTCGACGAGACGGCGGTCTTCACCGAGGCCCCCGAACGCCCGATCGAGGTACCGATCCTGCAGCTGCTGCGTCGACAGGCCACCGAGTTGCTGTTGGCCGTCGGCGTGATGAGCGGACTGTTCATGCTGGCGTTCCAGGCTGGCACCTATTTCACGACTCTGGCCCACCGCCAAGCCGGCATTTCCCGGACCGACATCTTCGTCGTCGGGGTTCTCGGCGGACTGGCGACGGTGGCGCTGGTGTTTGCGTCCGCGACGCTGAGCCGTCGCATCGGGGCCCGGCGCACGATTGCGGCCGGGTTTGCGTTGGCGGTGCCCTGGTCCTTCGTCGTCATCCCGATGATCGAAACAGGCGAACCGCTGCTCTACGGCCTGGCCATCGTGGTGACCTACGCGATCACCGGCATCGTGATGGGCCCGATGGCGTCATTCATCCCCGGCATCTTCGCGTTCGACTACCGCTATACCGGCACGGCGATGACCAGCAACCTCGCCGGAATCGCCGGCGGCGCAATCCCGCCCGTCCTGTCACCTGTGCTGATGAGCGCCCACGGCAGCGGAGCGATCGCCGTCATGATGGCCGGCTTCTGCGCGGTCAGCCTGCTGAGCGTGCTGCTGCTACGGCACCACGATCAGGACGCCGATCAGGATGGTGTCCTAGCATGTGCTCGGCGGTGACGGCACCGCCCGGGGACGGGGAGGAAGGTCGAACCATGCGCACACTGAGAATTGCCACCCTGGTCACGGCGGCCGCCGTAGCGAGTTGCCCAGCAGTCGCCTCGGCCGCACCGAAGAACTACTGCGCCGATCTCAAGGGCGTCGACACCGGGCAGACCTGCCAGATCGAGCTCAACGATCCGGCCTACGAGGTGTCCATCAGCTTCCCCAGCAGCTATCCCGACACCAAGTCGATCGCCGACTACGTCAGCAAGACCCGCGACGAGTTCCTCAACGTCGCCAAGTCCTCCGCCCCGCACGACCTGCCGTACGCCCTGGACATCACCGCGACCACCTACAACTCGTCGGTCCCGCCGCGCGGCACGCAGGCGGTGGTACTGCAGACCTACCGGAACACCGGCGGTGCGCACCCGGAGACGTCCTACGCGTCGTTCAACTGGGATCAGACCTACCGCAAGGCCATCACCTGGGACACCCTGTGGCAGCCCACCGCCGATCCACTTCCGGTGGTGTACCCGATCGTGGCGGCCGAGTTGCAGAAGCAGACCGGCCAGCAGGTGGTGATCCCCGCCGGCGCCGGCCTGGACCCGGCCAACTACCAGAACTTCGCCATCACCAATGACGGGGTGATCTTCTTCTTCAGCCAGGGCACGCTGCTGGCCGAGGCGGCCGGACCGCTGCAGGTGCTGGTGCCCCGCTCGGCTATCGACCCGATGCTGGCCTAACGCGTCATGCAGGCAACGGCGCTGAGCACCTTGGTGCCCGGCCGGCGCGGGTCCGGTTGCGGGAGCCGGGCGAGCAGCCGCATGAGCCGGGGCAGCCGCCGGTACCGGTAGGCCGCCGTCATCACCGACTCGACGCTGACCGTCGTCCACCCCAGGTCTTCGAAGAACGCCAGGCCGTTGTCGGGGGCGAAGGTGAACGGGGCGTTGCGCAGCAGGCCGTCGGCTTTCTCGTTCATCGTCTTCTGGAGGCCACGGGAGGCGAAATCGAATGTCCACCAGGCAATCTCGGGACGGGTGAAGGCGGCCGACAGCCCGGTGACGTCCTGGGCGGACAGGTACATGAGCAGACCCTCGGTCAGCACGAACGCCTTGCGGGCACCCGCGAGCGCCTCATCGAGGAAGCGGTCCCGGGCCGCCGGATCGGCCAGGTCGACGGCGTGGCGGGACAGCTGGCAGCGCGGGGTCCGGTCAGCCAATAGCCGGTCCTTCTCCGCGACCAGGGCCGGTAGGTCGGCCTCCACCCACACCAGATCAGCGGGCAGGTCCAGCCGGTAGGGCCGGGTGTCGAGGCCGGCAGCGAGGTTGAGCACGCGATCGCAGCCCTGGGCGATGGCGTCTTCGATCAGATCGTCGATGAGCTTGGTGCGCGCCACCAACCACCAGCCATCCCGGATCCGGCGCGGTGCCGCGGCCACGATCGCGCGGCCCTGCTCGCCGGCCAGCAGGTCGGCGAGATCGTCGCGGAACAGGGCGTCGGGCCGGGCGGATTCCTGGGCCCGGTACACCGCGACCCAGCGTGCGGTGTCCGAGACACCCGAAACCAGGGACTCCCTATCGCTCACCACACCAGTGTGGCAGAGCAGTGTGGCGATACCTCCCGCGCGGCGACGGCGCTCGGGCTTAACCTCAGCAACATGGCCGGGCTGACGCGACGTGACTTCCTCTGCGGCGCGGGTGGTTTGGCGGCAGCGGCGGCGCTGGCGGCCTGCGGGTCCGAGCAGGCCCGGACCGGCGAGCACGTCGTGGTGATCGGCGCCGGGATGGCGGGGTTGGCTGCCGCACGGAAACTGGCCGACGCCGGGATTACGGTCACGGTGCTCGAAGCCCGTGACCGGATCGGTGGCCGGATGTGGACCGACACCTCGCTGGGCGTGCCGATCGACCTCGGTGCGGCGTGGATTCACGGCACCAAGGGCAATCCCCTTGTCGCCCTTGCCGAGAAGGCTGGCGCACGGACCTCTGAAACCGACTGGGACAATCTCGTGCTGTACGAGGGGCGCACCGAGGTCGGCGAGGCGGCCATCGAGAAAGCCACCGGCGCATGGGAGGCGGCGCTGGACAAGGTCACCTCGATGACCGCCGATGCCGCGCCGGACGCCTCGCTGGAGAATGCCCTGGCCCGGGTCACCGATCTCGACGACTCGCTGACCACCTGGCACGTGGCCACCGACATCGCCGCGGAGTACGCCGCCGACCCCGAGCAACTGTCGCTGCGGTGGTTCGGCGCCGAGGGACAGTTCGACGGCCCGGACCTGATCCTGCCCCAGGGATATCAGCAGCTGGCCCGCCATCTCGCCGACGGCCTGACCATTCAGCTCGACACCGAGGTCACCCGGATCACCGACGACGGCACGCAGGTCCGCGTCGACACCTCGCGCGGGGCGCTGGCAGGTGACCGGGTGATCGTCACCGTCCCGCTGGGCGTGCTCAAGGCCGGCACCATCACGTTCGAACCTGCCCTTCCGGCAGCCAAGCGCACCGCGATCGAGCGCCTCGGCGTCGGCGTGCTCGACAAGGTCGTGTTGAGTTTCGACACGCCCTTCTGGCCAACCTCGCCCGATGCGATCGGGCTGGCCGGTCCCGACGCGCCGCTGCCGGTGCTGGTCAACGGGCTGTCCTTCGGCGCGGGGCCGCTCCTGATCGGAGTGCGCGGCGGTGCGGCCGCCCGTGACCGCGAACAACTCTCGGATCAGCAGAGCGTCGAGCAGGTGCGCGCCGCCTTGGGGGCGCCTGCGGTGAAGGGGTCGCTGGTCACCCGGTGGGCGGCCGACCCATACGCCCGCGGCTCCTACAGCTATCTGGCAGTCGGATCGAGCCCGGCCGACCAGAACGCACTGGCCGAGCCGGCCTCCGACCGGCTGCTCTTCGCCGGCGAAGCCACCTACCCCGAGCACTTCGCCACCGTGCACGGGGCGTATCTGAGTGGACTGCGCGAGGCCGACCGAATCCTGGGATGACCCGATAATGCGGCGCAGCCGCGCGGTCATCGGCATGCTGAACCCATGCCACGCCTCCCCCGTCGCATCGCCTCGGAGTTCACCGCGACGCTGCGCAGCCCGCAGGTGGCCGGTGCGGTGGCCGGAATCGAAGGCAAGCTCACCGCGCGGCGGCGCGAGCAGAAGATCCAGTCGGGTGCGTTTCGCGGGGTGCACGTCATCGTCTACCGCGGTTTCGTCGCCGACGACGTGGCGCGGGTGCGGGTCCGGGTGATCGAGGCCCCGGAACTGCCCGGCGACAGCCGAATTCCGTACTGGGACGTCGCCCAGGCCAACCTGCGCAGGCACGCTGCACTGCATATCGTCGGCGCCGAGGTCACGCTGCGGATCGGCGCGCATGCGGCCACTGAGATCACCGACGATCATGGTTTCGCCACCTTCGCGCTGCCGGTGCCGGGCCTGCGGGTCGGGTGGCATACGGCGGTGGCGCAGACGCAGCCGATCGAGGACGGTGAGACGGCATCGGGTACCGGGTCGGTGGTCAAGCCCTCGCTGCGGGCGCCGTTCCTGGTGATCTCCGACATCGACGACACAATCCTGTTGACCGGGCTCACCGAAGGGGTGGCCATGGTGACCCGCACGCTATTGCGTGACGCCGAGCAGCGCCGGGCGATACCGGGGATGTCGGCGCTGTATCGGGGGCTGCAGCGGGGTCTGCCGACTCGATCCGGCAGCCGCAAACCCAAGCCGACCTTCTTCTATGTCTCGACCGGAAGCTGGTCGTTCTATCCGTTGCTCGAGCAGTTCGCCGAGCTGCGCGACTTTCCCACCGGCCCGATGTTCCTCACCGACTGGGGTCCCACCGAGCGTTATCTACGGCGCAGCGGGGCCGAACACAAACGCACGGCGATTCGGCGGCTGTTCGAGGCCTACCCCGGGATGCAGTTCGTCCTCATCGGGGACAGCGGTCAGCGTGATCCGCTGACCTACGAGGAGATGGCCCGCGACTTCCCCGGCCACGTCAAGCTGGTGCTGATCCGCCTGGTCGGCTCCGAGGACGACGACCGCAACCGGCAGGTTTCGGAACGCGCGGCAGCCCTGCGCGACGAGGGCATTCCGCTCTATCTGGTGGCCGACGCCTCGGAGGCGGCCGCCGTGGCGCACACGCAGGGGCTGTGCGATGACGAGACGCTGGTGGCGGTGCGTCGTGCGCTGGACGACGACTGAGGCCACCGAGCGCCTGCGTGAATATTTGCTGGACTGATAGCCTCTGCAGGCGAGCAGTCAAGGGCATCATTGCCCGGGGAAGGAAGCATGGGCGCTTCGAGGTACATCGGCCGAGTCGGAGGTCTGGCGATCGGGCTCGGTGTCGGCGCCGCCGTCCTGTTCGGGGCCGGCTCGGCATGGGCCACCCCGGACGCTGATTCCGGGCCGGGCCCGTCCGCCTCGCGTGCGACCTCCTCAAGCGCTGGGCATTCGGCGCGGCAGGCCGCCAAGACCAGACCGGCCGCGGCGTCACGCACTCGCTCGGCCGCCGCCGTGCGCCCCGCCGCGTCCACGGTGGCCGGATCGCGACGCGTCCTCGTCACAGCGCCCACCGAGGCGAACACCGGCTCACCCGACCCCGCTCCGCTGACCTCGACACCGCAGACCGTGTCGGTCGACGTTCCCGCCATGCCGGTGGAAAGTGGAGCGTCGTTCACCGTGTCCCGAGACGTGATCGCCGAGTTCGCGGCGAACTACGTCGCCGGTGGTGGTGATCCAGCCGACAGCCCGCGCTTCTTCTTCGGCGATCTCGCGGTGGCCAGCCTCGAGCAACTCGCCGACCCCACTGTCACCCCGGATCAGACCCGGCTGCTGTTGGGCAACCTCGCGGTCTCCGGGTACTTCGGTGGAATCTGGTTGCGGGACAACCTCCGTGACACCGCCACCGCCGCCACCCAGGCCACGGTGACCGCCGCGACCGCGCCGGTGATCGACCTCTCGCCCGCAGCGCTCGGCCTGCGGTTGTTCGACGGATTGGCAGCCGGCCTGGTCGGCGCGGCACAGAGCAACCCGTGGATCGTCAATACCGTTGCACACCTGTCAGTGCCGGTGCTGTTGGCGCTGTACGGATACAACAAGGGCTATCTCGAAGTGGTGCTGGAGAACCCGCCGCCGGGCGTGCCGTCAATGGCCGACACCCTGACCTGCAACGGATTCCTGGACTGCAATTCCAGCGCCTTCCCGCTGGAACTGGCCACCCGTTATGACAGCGCCCTGACGCAGCTGGACCAGCCGACCACGCTGGGCTGGGCGGAGATGGCTGTGTGGAGCAAGGTGCTTGAAAGTGCTACCGGCGCCGGACGATTCGTGTGGCAAGCCATCGTCGCGGCCGGCGGGCTGTCGCCGACATCCTATGCGGCGCTGGTGGATTTGAGTTCGGCGTACCTGATGGTCAGCAAGGCTGCGGTGCTCTCGAGCATGATCGCCGCCGCCGACGGTGACGCAGGGATCGGCAGCACATCGCTGCGACTGCAGGCCGGTCTGTGGATGTGGTCGGGAAGTTACTTCGCCGGACTGGCATCCAGCGCCCCGAGCGGTACCCTGCCAAGCATCACCGTCAATTAATGGAGGCCACAATGAACCGTCACCTCGCCGCAGTACTCCTGATGGTTGGGATGACCACCGTCGGCTGCGTGCAAGTGACGGAGAACCCGGCAGCCAGCTCGACGTCTCCGGCCACCACGGCACAAACCCAGACGCAGACCCGAACCCAGACCCAGACCCAGACCCAAACGCAGACAGAGACGCAGACGCAGACAGAGACCACAGAAGCCGAGGTTGGCGGCGAAACTCACTGCAGCAAAAAGAAACTCGCCGACGCTGCGACGTCCGCGGCGCGCTCGCTGGGCAGCGACAACGTCTATAGCATCGACAATCTGGAGTGTGCCGACGGCTGGGCGGTGACCAGCGGATTGCTGGCCAGCACGCAGAACCCGAACCAGGGGGCCCCGACGTCGTTCGTGTTCCGCGCCGAGGGCCAGTTCTGGGTGCTCCAGGACAAAGCGAAGGTGTGCGGGACCAACCCGACCACCACCACCCCACCGGCCGACGCGACCATTCCGGCGAAGCTATTCCTGTCCGGGTGCGCGGCCGGCTGATCTACTGCGCGGCCTTCTGAGCTTTACGGGCCAGCAGACGGTCGCGCTGTTCTTCGAACTTGCGCACCTGGGCTTCGAACGTCGTCAGGTAGTCCGCCAGCTGTTCGCGGCGCTGTTCCCCCACCGACGTGAAGTCCGTGCGGTCGAAGAGCTGCCACTTGCGCAGGGTCGGCAGGAGCACCTCGTCGAGGTGTTGACGCGGATCGTAGATGCCGTGCTTGGCCATCAGCACGCCATTGCGGCGGAAGTTCGGCATCCCCTGGCCGGGCATCCGGAAGTTTTCCACCACGGCGGCAATGGCTTCCAGTGCTTGGTCGGGCGCGAGATCGAGAGCCGCACCGCACATATCGCGGTAGAAGATCATGTGCAGGTTCTCGTCGGCGGCGATCCGCTGCAGGAGCCGATCGGCGACGGGGTCGTCGCACACCTTGCCAGTATTGCGATGGCTGACGCGGGTGGCCAGTTCCTGGAAGGACACGTAGGCGATCGACAGCAGGAAATCCGTTTTGTGCCGGGCTTCCTCCTCGGCGGTCGGCCCGAACCCGTTGGTGACGTGTTCGACGCGGGCACGTTCAAGCGCCACCGGGTCCACACCGCGCCCGACCACGAGGTAGTCGCGGATGGCGATGCTGTGCCGGCCTTCTTCAGCGGTCCAGCGGCCCACCCAGGTGCCCCAGGCTCCGTCGAGAGAGAAGTTGTCGGCAGCCTGCCGGTGATAGGACGGCAGATTGTCTTCGGTCAGCAGGTTGGTGATCATCGCCGCCTGAGCCACCTCGCCCAGCGGGGACTGCTCCGGAGCCCAGTCGGTACCGCCCGTCGCGGCGAAGTTCCGACCTCGTTCCCAGGGCACATACTCGTGCGGGTGCCAATCGACCGCTGCCGCGAGATGCCGGTTGAGGTTGGCCTCTGCAGTGGGTTCGAGCTCGGATAGCAAGACTGCATCCGTTAACTGGTTGACCATCACACCTCACCTGCATCGAGCGGCAGGGGCAGGGTGGCCCGCGCGGCATGGAAGATCCGCGCAGCCGAGGACCAGTTGGAACTGTTCTACCGTAGCAGGCGGCGGCCGGTTATTGACGGCACGACCCTTTGCTCGACGATGGCGTTGGTCTCAGGACGCCGGTTTCCACTCCACCCAGTCGACGAGCATGGTGGCCGGGAACTGGGTGGAACTGTCGGGCGGTCCGGCCCACGGGCCGCCGACGGCGAGGTTGAGGATCGCGTAGAACGGCTTGTTGAACACCCACTGTGCGGTCGGCGGCAGCATGTCGGGCGTAAACGTTCCCCAGACGGTGTCGTCGACACCCACGGTGATGGAGTTCTCGGCGCGGGTCACCCAGTAGTTGTGGAAGTCGGTACTCAGATCGCTTCCGGTGCCGGTGATCTGGACCTGGAGGTAGTCCCCGACGCCGGTGATCGGCCCGTGAATCGCCGAATAGTGGGTGACGGCCTCGTTGACCATCTCCACCACGTTGATCTCCCCTGCGCCGGGCCACGGATTGGTGCTCTCGTCGGCACCGACCAACCAGAACGCGGGCCACAGTCCTTGTCCTGACGGCATTTTGATCCGTGCGGTCAAGGTGCCGTAGCCGAAGCTGGCCAGGTCTCTGGTCTGCACCCGCCCGGAGGTGTAACCGGTGTCGGTCTTGACCGCCTGGATGACGAGATTGCCCTGCCCGTCCAGCACAGCGTTGCCCGCGCGGTAGTCCTGCACCCCGATGTCCCACCCGGTTCCTTCGATGGGAGACCACTTGGTGGGATCGGGCGCGGCTCCGGCCGGTCCGTCGAACCCGTCGTAAAGACTTGTGGCGGCGATGGTTACGGGGACGGTAGTGAGCACGGTGTCGGATCGGCTGATGCCGACGGCCTGGGCCAGCGAGTGCAGGATGGCCTGGATTGCGCCGGCCAGACCGGTGAGCCGGAACGTACTGCCGTTGTCTACCGTGACGGTGAAGCTGTCGACGCCGCCGGCCGCGGCCAGGGTGCTGGTGGGCGTGTAGGTGTAGGTGCCGTCGGCGTGAATGTCGACGCTGCCGTGCGTGGGTGCGGTGGTCAGCGCATAGGTCAGCACGCCGTCGTTGGTCGTGCTGGCGCGCAGATCGCCGGTGACCACACCGGTGGCAGATTGCCCCGGGTTCTGTGCCGGGCTGGCGGTCGGCGACGTGTTGAAGAAGGTGTACTCGACGATGTCGTCGAACGACGGTGCGCTGGTTTGTGCCGCGACCCTGCGCGGCGCCGTGCGCGCCGGGACCGCTCTCGGGCGTGCGGAGGCCGACCGGGCGGGGGTCAGCTGCGTGCGCGCCGTCGTGCCGGCGGTGGTGGGCCGCTTCTGCGGTCCGCGTGGTGACGGCGAGCCGACGGAACGGGTGGTGGTCGCCGAGGAGCCCGTGTCACCGGCGGTGTCGGCGGCGGCGATGGCCGAACCGGAGGCGATGGCAGTGCCGATGCCCAAGGCGACGGCGAGCATCCCTACTCGACCGACCCACCGTGACGCACCCACGCCTGCACCCCCCTCAGCCAACCCGTCGTCCGCGAATCCTGCGGGAAAACACACGGTAGCCGGGCTGCGACCCACCTGTCTGGCTATTGGTGGACCAGTACGTGGTCAATGTAAGAAGGGCTGGATACGACCTCCGACCGCGCTAAGTTTCAGTGATGATCGACTTCCAAAACGGCACCTTCGCAAAGCTCGGTCCAACTGATCCAAGGCCCTTTGCACAAGAGCTAGCCCCAATCCTGGTGGACGGCGAAGTTGTTCATCTGAGCTTCAAGGGCATGCGCGACTCCGTCGTCTTCACGAATAAGCGGCTCATAGCCATCAACGTGCAGGGATTGACCGGAAAGAAGCGCGACTACTCGTCCCTTCCTTATAGCAAGGTCCAGGCTTGGAGCATCGAATCTGCCGGACGCTTCGACCTCGATGCTGAATTGGAGCTGTGGTTCTCAGGCCTGGGAAAAGTTCACCTCGACTTCAAGGGTCAGGTTGACATCAACACGATAGGAAAGCTGATCGGAAACTACGTCTTGTAGCCCCAGCCGTCTCTCTGTACTTCCCAGCTGCGCCGCGGTCCCGCCGTAGGCTCAACACGATGTCCGGGAAGTCGCAGATCCGCTTTCTGCCCTTCGATGGCCGCCGGGTGGCCTTCGAGGTGCGCGGTAGCGGGCCGCCACTGGTGGCTCCGGCCTGGTGGGTCAGCCATCTCGAACTCGACTGGCAGGACCCGGCGGTACGACGGTTCTGGGAGACCGTCGCGCAGGGCTACACCCTGATCCGCTACGACCGGCTCGGCGTGGGTATGTCGGACCGCATCGTCGGCGACGCGGATCTCATCCTGGATGGCGAAGTCGCGGTGCTGCAGGCGCTGCTCGACGAACTCGGGATCGACCGGGTGTCACTGCTGGGTGGATCATCGGGCAGCTGTACCGCCGTGGCCTTCGCCGCGGCCCATCCGCAGCGGGTGGATCGCCTGGTCCTCTACGGCTCCTACACCGACGGTCAGCAGCTGACGCCACCCGGCGTCGACGAGGCGATCATCGGTGCGGTCCGCGCGCACTGGGGTCTGGGTTCCCGGATGCTCAGCGATCTGTTCCTCGACGGGGGCGACGCCGCCGACCATGATCGGTTCGCCCGCCTGCAGCGTGATTCGGCCAGCGCGCAGACCGCTGCTGCCCTGCTGGCTCTGGTGTATCGCCTCGATGTGCGCGAGCACCTCCCGCGGATCCAGTCCCCCACCGTGGTCGTACACCGACGCGACGACCGTGCCGTGCCCTACCGGCTCGGCCGCGAGGTGGCCGCGACGATCCCGGGAGCGACATTCGTTCCGCTGCAGGGTAGTTCGCACTTTCCCTGGCACGGCGACGTGGAATCGGTCGCGCGCGCCTGTCGCCAGGCCCTGACCGCAGAGCAGGCATCGATGACACCCGCCGGGGATGATCCGGTGCTGCTGTCGGACCGGGAGCGGGAAGTCCTGGCCTGTATTGCCCGCGGCCTGGCTGACCGGGAAATCGCCGAACAGCTTGTGCTCAGCCCGCATACCGTCCACCGCCATGTCGCCAACATCCGGCGCAAGCTGGGTCGGACGTCCCGTACGGCGGCGGTGGCCGAAGCCGCGCGCCTGGGTCTGCTCTGAGGTAGCCGAAACCGGCCATCCGGAGAAGATGGCCGCATCGAGCGATGCGGCCACACCGTGCCGATTCCTAGATTCCGGGTATGACCGAGACCGCGCATGCCCCGACCACGTCGACCCGCTGGTTGCGGGTGATGGCGGTGCTCTACGACCCGTTCCTATGGTTCGGCGAGATCGTCGGGATGCGCCAGCACCGCCGTGAGCTGCTGGCGCAGGCCTACGGCCGGGTCCTGGAGATCGGCGCCGGCACCGGACTCAATGTGCCGCACTACCCAAAGGCCGTTGACACGTTGCTGCTCGCGGAGCCCGAACCCGGTATGCGCCGCAAGCTCGAGCGCCGACTGGCACGCCATGACCGCCACGCCCGGGTTCTCGATGCACCCGCCGAACGCCTGCCGCTAGCCGATGCGTCGGTGGACACCGTGATCAGCACCCTGGTGCTGTGCACGGTCGAGGATGCCGCCCCCGCACTGCGGGAAATCGCACGGGTACTGCGCCCCGGCGGTCAAGTGCTGTTCATCGAACACGTGCGGTCGCGGTCGACGCTGATCGCCGCATGCCAGGACGCACTCATGCGCGCCTGGCGCGGCTTCGCCGGGGGATGCGTGTGCAACCGCCCGACTGTCGAGCTGATGACCGCACACGGCTATGCCGTCGACGCACAGGATGACCTCTGGCATGGGATGCCTGCCATCGTGCACCCGCTGAAGATCGGCCGCGCGAGAAAGGTTGCCGCCCATGGCTAAACACCGCTCCCTGGCGTCCTCGCCGCCCTACCTGCGCACTGCACTGGCCGGTGCCGCGCTGGCCGGAACCGGCTATCTGATGTCGGCAATGACTGCAGCGTCAGCGTCAGCCGATCCGAATACCGCTGCCATCCAATGCCTTCCAGGATCACCCTGCCTCGGCACAGCGGTATCACCGGGCCCTGCGGCGGCACCGTTGAGCATGGTCCTGGTCGGTGACGGCACCGCCGAACACCCTGACGCCGGCCTGCTGATCGGCAACGGCTACACCCCGGACCCCACCACCTGTGGCACCGCGTGCCATGGCGGCAACGGCGGATTGTTGGCCGGTAATGGCGGAAACGGCGTCAACGGCGGAGATGGCGGGAACGCGGGGCTGTTCGGCAACGGCGGGCAGGGCGGGAATGGCAATGACCAACACATCAACGGTGGAAACGGTGGTCGCGGTGGTCTGATCGCCGGGTTCGGTGCTGATGGGGGCACCGGCGCCGCCGGCGGCGGCAACGGTGGCGACGGCGGTGGCGGCGGCCTGCTGTTCGGCAGTGGCGGCAATGGCGGGTCCGGTGGCATCGGGTCCCCGGGTGCCAACGGCGGAAACGGCGGCAGCGGCGGAAACGCGGGAGTGTTCGGCGGACGCGGCGGTAACGGCGGGTTCGGTGGCGAGGGTGCGAGCAAGGACGCCATGGGCGGAGCAGGTGGAGCGGACCGGTGGCGGCGGCGGATTCGGCGGCAGCGGCGGTGGCTTGCAGCAGGAGGCGGCGAGCTAATCCGCCAGGGTGTCGAGGCGGGCCTGCACGCGGGCCAGCGCCTCGTCGAACACGTCGACCTTCTCGCCGCGCTTCTCGTTGGCGGGCTGGGCGGCCCCGCGGGCGCCCTCGGCTTCCACCCGGGCCGCGCCCTGGCGCCGCAACTGGCTGAAGTTCTTGTCGCGGGCGCGTCGCAGCTGACCCTGCAGGTCCTTGAGTGCCGCGGCGTCCATGCGCTCCAGCGCGGCGGGATGCGACTGGTCGATCAGCGCGGTTTCCTGCGCGGTCAGATTCACGTGTGTGCTCACCGTTGATTTATAGCGCGTCGATGGAGGATGGCAACATCGCTGTGAATCTCGGCGGCAAGGCTACGCCGGACACGGCCAGGGGGCCGGGGCGGCAGCCGAGTGCCCCCTTCTTGAACACTCCGCCGACCGCCCCAGCCGCTCACCTCGGCCGGAAAGGAGAAAACCGGCATCCGCGAGCAACGCCAATGGCGTCAATAGAGAAGCTAGAGCGCAGCCCGTGACGGCACTCGTGACGAGCCGCCAAAGAATTGGGCCTGCTTGTCGCGCCACCACAATGCTCGATTCGTCGCGACCCTGGGAGCCCACACAGGCGGCGACTGTGACGGCCACCGTGCGTCCGCTTCACCGTTGTGGCGCTGCCGACCAGATCTATCCACGCAGTGGACAACACACCGTCTTGTCGACGCGATCAACCCGCGCACGCAGTCCCGTAGTAGTGAGCCATGTCCTCCCCGGCGGCGTAGCTGCGCATCCAGGTGTAGTACCAATCCGGTACCGGGGCGTCTGCGGGCCGCCGGCCCGGAAGCTGCGACAAGGCGATCCCGCCGAACATCCGCACCAGTCGCGGGGTACTGACTCCGGCCAGCAGTTGCTGTTCCTGCGGCGGAAACCGCCTGCGCAGCATAGGTATCCGATAGATGGCCTCGTTGCGGAAGATCACCGTGCGGAACGCCTGCGGACTGATTCCGATGTCGCCGGACGGGACATGCTCGGTGAATCCGGCGATGACGATGTCGAGCACCTCCATCAGGTGGCGCCATGTGCGGCGGACCGTGCTCAGCCGGTAGCGCCGGCTGCCGACGACACCTTCGAAGATGATGTCCGCCGAACTGCGGTGCTCGATCTCCTCGATGTAGTGCCACAGGAACAGCGACGCCACCCGGTTGTCACCGCTGTACAAACAGTCACGTCGTTCGATGAAGAACCCGAAGATCGGCGGAAAGGATGCCTCGATATTGGCCACGTAGGCCAAATGGAAGTTCAAATCTTCTGCTGAAAAGAGAGTTTCGTAGGATGCGATCACCCGGTCCAGCACGTCGGCGAGACCGGGATAGCGTGCGGTCAGTGCCTTGACATGACGACGGTGTGCCGCGGAGTGCTGTGACTCCTGGGCCAGGAAGACTTCAGCTTCGGCTCGCAACTCGGGATCGGTGATGCGCGACTGCAGCGCCTCTTTGACCGCCAGCACGATGTAGCGCTCGAAACCGACTGCGATGAATGAGATGGCGTTGGCCATCATGCCCGCGGCGGGATTGGCCGGATGCCATTGGAATGGCACCGATTCGTCGATGTCGAAGCGCATCTTGCGGAATGTCACATCCGTCATGCGGTTCCATCCTCTCCGCCGCACCGTACCGAGGCGATGCTTCTCCGAGAGTAGGGATGATTGGACACTTGAGTCAAGAGTGTCCAATCGGGTCGGGTGATTGACACTGTCCCCCGCCGCCAACACAATCGCAGGCATGCATTGCTCGCCGTTCGACAGCCGTAAGGCGCGGTGAGCCACGATGCGCACCCGTGGTTGGGGGGGCTCAGCCCCTGCGTCTGACGAGGAAGCGATCGAACGGATCCTCGATGCCTCCGACGCCGTGATCAAGTCCGACGAGGGCGAATTCAATGTCGCGAAAGTTGCTCGGGCACTGGGAATTTCACGCCAGACGGTTTACAACCACTTTCCCGGAACGGGAGCGCTGCTGGAAGCCGTCGCAGTGCGGGCCGCCGTACGGTTCTCCGACCGCATCACCGAGCACCTCGCCGGCGTGACGGATCCGGTGGAAGCGCTGCTGGAAGCATTGGCATTCACGATCGATTTTCTTGCCGAACAAAAGGGGATTCGGCTGCTGTTCTCCTACGACCTGCCGAGAGCCTCTCAACGGATCACCTCGACGGAGGTGATCCAGTTCAATCGCGACCTGTTGCAGCGCTTGGACGTCGACTGGCGCGCCGCCGGAATCGGCGATGTGCAGCTGGAGGAGATCTGCGAGTACATGCTGCGCATCATCGAGCTGGTGATGGTCGACCCGGCGGACCTGCGCACGGGAAAGGCGTTGCGGGCCTATCTACGTCGTTGGGTGGGGCCAGTCTTTCGGTCCGAGGTCGACGCTCACCGTCCCCTGGCAACGCGCCGGCGCCACCGCACGGTCGCCGCCAGCTCGGTCAAGTCCACAACACGATCACGGCGATGAGCCTCCCCGGCGTGCAGACCTTCGCCGTCCAGAGCGACGGCGGACTGGACATCGCCTGCGACCGTCGCGGTGCTGCGCACGCGCCCGCGGTAGTTTTTCTGCACGGAGCAGGACAGACCCGCCGGTCGTGGGCCAAGGCCGCAGCAGCCGTAGCAGCCCGCGGCTGGCAGGCCGTCACCGTCGATCTGCGCGGCCACGGTGACTCGGACTGGGCCGAAGACGGTGACTACCGGGTGGTCAGCTTCGCCGGGGACGTGCTCGCGGTGCTGCGCACTCTTCCCGACAGCCCGGTGGTGATCGGCGCCTCCCTGGGCGGGTTCACCGCGATGCTGCTCGCCGGTGAGATCGCCACCGGCGTGGCGCGCGCCGTCGTATTGGTCGACATCGTGCCCGAAATGGACGAGTCCGGTGCCCGGCGCATCTTCGACTTCATGGCCGACAACATGAGTGATGGGTTCGCATCGCTGGACGAGGTGGCCGACGTGCTGGCCGGGTTCAACCCGCACCGGGCCAGGCCGACCGATCTGGCCGGCCTGGCCACCAACCTGCGCCGCCGCGGCGATCGCTGGTACTGGCACTGGGATCCGCGCTTCATCACGGGCATGACGACGCAGGGACCGGTCGAGATCGGCGACCACGAACGTCTGTACACCGCCATCGGCAGGATTCTGCAAGACCAGACGCCGATGCTGCTGGTGCGTGGCCAGATGAGCGATCTGGTCAGCCAGGCGAATGCCGACCGGCTGCTCGCGCGCTATCCGCAGATCGAGTTCACTGATGTTCGCGGCGCGGGGCATATGGTCGTCGGCGACCGCAACGATATCTTCGCCTCCGCCGTCATCGAATTCCTCGACCGGCACAGTGCGGAAAAGGCGGCTGCCGATGTCTCGGAAACCGCCTCTGAACTGCAAGAACCTCAGTCGGGCTGACAGGATTTGAACCTGCGACCACTTGACCCCCAGTCAAGTGCGCTACCAAGCTGCGCCACAGCCCGCGGCGCTGCCGGGATCGCCGGCAGCAGGACGAAAGACTACCCCAACCCCCACCGCAGACCCGAATCCGGGCACCGGTGTCTCACACCGACAGCAGCCGGTACAGCCCGATCAGGCCGACCACCACGATCACCGCGCGCAACGCGTTCGGCGACAGTCGCCGCCCGTAGTGCGCTCCCAGCCAGCCGCCGATCAGCGAGCCCAGCGCGATCAGGCCCGCCGCCGCCCAGCTGATCCGGTCGAACGCCACCACCGTGTAGGCCACCGCCGCGACGATGTTCACCAGCAGCGACAGCAGGTTCTTCGCGGCATTCATCCGCTGCATGTCCTCGGGCAGCAGCGCGCCCATCACCCCCATCAGCAGGATGCCCTGCGCGGCGGTGAAGTAGCCGCCGTACACCCCGACCGCGAACGTCCCGGCCACCAGCGCCGTCATCCGCGCCGCCGACACGTGCTCGGCCGACCGGCCGGCCTCCTCGGCGCGCCGCCGGGCGTAGGCCTGAATCCGCGGGCCCAGTATCACCAGCGCCAGCGCCCCGATCAGCAGCACCGGCACGACCTGAGTGAAGACCTTCTCCGGCAGGTGCAGCAGCAGGAAGGCCCCGATACCCGCCCCGGTCAGCGATGCCGGGATCTGCCAGCGCAGTCGTCGCCACTGCCCGGTGAGCTCGCGCCGATACCCCCAGGTTCCGGACACCCCGCCGGCCACCAACCCGATGGCATTGGACATCGTCGCCGTCACCGGCGGATACCCGAGTGTCACCAGGGTCGGGAAGGTGATCAGCGTCCCCGAGCCGACGAGCGAGTTGATCGCCCCCGCTCCCATTCCGGCCAGCGCGATCAGGATCATGTGGGCGACGGACACCCGACAACCCTAGGGGACTCCAACGGACGAAAGCTGTTCGCCCGCAAGCAAGCGCCGTAGCCTCGGATTCATGAGCGACTCCCCCAGCCCCATCCCGACCACCGAGGAGGCCCTGGCCGCCCTCGACATGCCTCTGGTCGAGGCGATGATGACCCAGCGCGCGGTGCGCCGGGTGCGGCCTGATCCGGTCGACGACGCGATCGTGCTCAAGTGCATCGAACTGGCCCTGCGGGCACCCACCGGATCCAACGGCCAGAACTGGGAGTTCATCGTCGTCAAGGACCAGCACACCAAGGATCAGCTGGGAAAGCGCTACCGCCAGCCGTGGGCCATCTACGAGAAGATCGGCCAGCGCCGCACCGCCGGTGACGAGTCGATGCAGAAAATCCTGCGGGCGGTGCAGTGGCAGGTCGAGCACTTCAGCGAGATCCCGGTGCTCGTGATCCCCTGCCTGCGCGGCGGACGCCCGCCCTATGTGCCGTCACCGTTCGTCGCCGAGACCTCGTTCTTCGGCTCCATCTATCCCAGCGTGCAGAACCTTCTGCTGGCCGCCCGCGCCATGGGCTTGGGCGCCTCGCTGATCACCATGCCGCTGTGGAATGTCGCCTCAGCCCGCAAGATCCTGGGCCTGCCGCTCAGCGTCACACCGGTGTGCGTGGTCCCGCTGGGCTGGCCGAAGGGACGCTACGGACCCACCACCCGCAAACCCGTCGAGCAGGTGGTGCATCTGGACAGCTACGGAAAGCGGGTGTGGCTCAACGGCTGACGGCGGTTAGCCGTGCCCGTGGCCGCCGCCACCGCCGCCGTTGCCGCCGGGATGGGCATTCCAGCCCGGCTCGGCGACTTCGGCTTCGGTCAACTGGTCCGTGGTATCCGGGATCACCGCAGGAGCACAGTTCATCGAGAAGCTGTCCTCCTGGTCGGTCTCCTGGCAGGCCAGCATCTGCGGGGCCGGAGCGGACGTCACCCCGGACAGCACCGCCACGACGGGAGCACCCACGATCACCAGGGCGGCAACGCCCGCGACAGCAAACCTCATGCTGCCAATCTACTGTGCGAACGCCACCAGAACGCTTCGAACCGAGGATTCAGCGCGGCTTGAGCTTGCGCTTCTCCCGGACCCGCACGTTGATCCGGATCGGAGTGCCCTCGAACCCGAAGGTCTCCCGCAGCCGCCGTTCCAGGAACCGCCGGTAGCCGGCCTCCAGGAAACCCGACGTGAACAGCACGAACGTCGGCGGCCGTGCGGTGGCCTGGGTGGCGAACAGGATCCGGGGCTGCTTGCCGCCGCGCACCGGCGGTGGCGTGGCGGCCACGACCTCCTTGATCCAAGTGTTGAGCTGACCGGTGGAGATCCGCTTGTCCCAGGACTCCAGCGCCGTCTCCATCGCCGGTACCAGCTTCTGCACCGCCCGGCCCGTCATGGCCGAGATGTTGACCCGCGGCGCCCACTGCAACTGGTGCAGCTGCAGATCGATCTCGCGGTCCAGCAGATAGCGGCGGTCCTCGTCGACCAGATCCCACTTATTGAACGCCAGCACCAGCGCGCGGCCCGCCTCGATCACCATCGTCAGCACTCGCTGGTCCTGCTCGGTGATCGGCTGCGAACCGTCGATCAGGACGACGCACACCTCGGCGGCGTCGATGGCACTGTGCGTGCGCACCGAGGCGTAGAACTCATGGCCGCTGGCTTGGCCGACCTTGCGGCGCAACCCGGCGGTATCGACGAAACGCCATATCCTGCCGTCTAATTCGATCAGCGAGTCCACCGGGTCGACGGTGGTGCCGGCGACGTCGTGCACCACCGAGCGCTGCGCACCGGCCAGCCGGTTGAGCAGCGAACTCTTGCCGACGTTCGGCTTGCCGACCAGGGCCACCCGGCGCGGACCGCCGGTGACAGCACCGACTTCGGACGACTCAGGCAGCGCGGCCAGCACCTCGTCGAGCAGGTCGGCCACCCCGCGACCGTGCATGGCACTGATCCCGTGTGGCTCACCGAGACCCAGCGACCACAGCGCGGCGGCCTCGGCTTCCATCTTCTCGTTGTCGACCTTGTTGGCCGCCAGGAAGACGGGCTTGCCCGAACGGCGCAGAATCTTGGCCGCCGCTTCATCGCCGGTGGTGGCGCCGACGACGGCGTCGACGACCAGGATGATCGCGTCGGCGGTCTGCATGGCCACCGAGGCCTGCTCGGCCACCAACTGCTGAAGACCCTTGGCGTCGGGTTCCCACCCGCCGGTGTCCTGGACCACGAACCGCCGTCCGGTCCAGGACGCGTCGTAGGACACCCGGTCGCGGGTCACCCCGGGAAGGTCCTGCACGACGGCCTCGCGCCGGCCCAGGATCCGGTTCACCAGTGTCGACTTGCCGACGTTGGGCCTGCCGACGACGGCCACCACCGGCGGCGGGGCACCGCCCTCGCCGGACTCCTCGTCGAATCCTTCCTCGCCGAGTTCCCATTCGCTCTCGTCGGACCAGGTTCCGTCCTGGGTCATCGCATCGCTCCGCTTCGTTGCTCGACCAGTTCGACCAACCGGGCCACCACCTGGTCCTGGGTCATGTCGCTGGTGTCGACGATCAGGGCGTCTTCGGCGGGTCGCAGCGGTGACACCGCGCGGGTGGAATCCAGATGGTCGCGGCGGCGCACATCGGCCAGCACGGTTTCGTAGTCATCGCCCAGACCGGACCGGATGTTCTGGTCGTTGCGGCGCCGGGCCCTGGTCTCGGCCGAGGCGGTGAGGAAGATCTTGACGTCGGCGTCGGGCAGCACGACGGTGCCGATGTCACGGCCTTCGACGACGACGTTGTCGGAGCCAGAAGCCAGTTCGCGCTGCAACGCCACCAGCTTCTCGCGCACCTGCGGCACCGCCGAGACGGCCGACACCGCCCGGGTCACCGCGTCACCCCGGATCTCGGCCGACACATCCTCGCCGGCAAGGTAAGCGCGGTCCACATCCGGGTCGTGACCCACCGACAGCGGCACATCGGAGACCGCGGCGATCGCCGCGGGATCATCCAGATCCACCTCGGCGCGCAGCATCGCCAGCGTCACGATCCGGTACATCGCCCCGGTGTCGAGGTAGCGGGCCCCCAGGGCGCGCGCCAAACCCCTTGATACCGAGGACTTTCCGGTACCGGCAGGTCCATCGACCGCCACGATCACGTTCACAGCCCAACCGCCTTGTACAGGTCGCCCACTTCTTTGCGGGTCAGCGCCCGGATGCTGCCCGGCCGCTGCTCCCCGAGCGCCACCGCACCGAGTTCGGTGCGCACCAGCGACTCCACCGGATATCCGGCCGCGGCCAGCAGCCGGCGCACGATCCGCTTGCGTCCCTCGTGCAGGGTCAACCGCACCAGCGTCTTTCCCGGCACGGCATCGACCACCGCGAAATCATCGACCGCTGCCGGTCCGTCCTCCAGTTCGATCCCGGCCCGCAGCGTCTTGCCCAAACCCCTTGGCACCGAACCGGTCACCGTCGCCAGGTAGGTCTTGGGCACCTCATAGGACGGATGCATCAACCGGTGCGCCAGTTCACCGTCGTTCGTCAGTAGCAACAGTCCCTCGGTGTCGGCGTCGAGCCGGCCGACGTGGAACAGCTTCTTGTTACCGCGCACCCGGTGTTCCACCAGATCACCGATGCACGGTCGCCCCCGGTCATCCGACATCGTCGAATGCATACCCTTGGGCTTATTGAGCGCCAGATACACCATCGAGTCATCGAGCACGATGCGGCTGCCGTCCACCCGGATGTCGGCAGCATCGGGGTCCACCCGGGTGCCCAGTTCGGTGACGATGTGGCCGTCGACCTCCACCCGGCCGTCCATGATCATCCGCTCGGCGACCCGCCGGGAGGCAATTCCGGCCTGGGACAAGACTTTTTGCAGGCGTACGCCTTCTGGTTCAGGCATCGGTATCCACATCGAAGGCAACGGCCGGTCCGGCGGATTGCCCGCCTCCGGAGAGTTTGGCGAAACGCGGCTCGCTGTCCAGGGTTTCGCTGAGGTCATCGATCACGTCGACATCCGGCAGCAGCGGCGCGATATCCGGCAGGTCGGTCAGCGAGGTCAGACCGAGGCGCTCCAGGAACAGTTCGGTGGTGGCGAACGTGGTGGCACCGCTGTCCTCGTCGGTGCCGGCCTCGGTGATCAGCCCGCGAGCCACCAGGGTGCGGATCACCGCGTCGACATTGACCCCGCGCACCGCGCTGACCCGGGCCCGGGTCACCGGCTGGCGGTAGGCCACCACCGCCAGGGTCTCCAGGGCGGCGCGGGTCAGCTTGGAGCGCGACCCGTCGAGCAGCAGGCGCTCCACATACGGGGCGAACCGCGCGCGGGTGTACATCCGCCAGCCACCGCCGGCTTCCCGCAGCTCGATACCGCTGTCGCGCTCGGTGAGCTCGCCGGCCAGAGTCTCCAGCTTGGTACTTATCCGATCCAGCGGCTGCTCGGTCACCGAGGCCAGAGTCTGGGCGCTGACCGGGGTGTCGACAACTAACAGCAGTGCCTCGAGCACCCGGGTCAGTTCGTCGTCGTCCAATTCGGCATGGGCAACGTCGATACCCAGGTCGATATCGGGTACTTCGTCGGTCATGGTCGGCTTACTCTTCTTCCCACTCGGCTTTGACCAGCTCTTCATTCACCAGCCGGTCCCCGGTCCACGAAACTTGGAGCACACCAAGCGGTTCTGACTGCTCGAATGCTACCGCCCGGGAACGGAACAATTCGAGCAGCGCCAGGAAGCGTCCGACGATCTGCATGGGTGCGTCACAGTCGGCGATCAACTCTTTGAACGACGCCCACTGCCCCACCCCGCGCCGCTCCAGGAACTCCAGCAGCCGCTCGGCCTGCTCGGGCACCGACACCTGTTGTTCGTGCAGATGGTCGGTGCGCACCGTCGGCACCGGCCGCGGGGTGAATGCGGCGGCCGCGATCTGGGCGAAGCTGGCGGCGTCGACACCCAGCATGACCTCGGGCAGCAGGTCGTTGTAGCGCTCCTCGAGGGTCACCGAGCGCGGGTAGCTGCGCAGCGCGGCCGCCTCCAGTTCGGCGAACATCTCTGCGACATGCTTGAACGCCCGGTACTGCAGCAGCCTCGCGAACAAGAGGTCGCGCACCTCCAGCAGCGCCAGGTCCTCCTCGTCGTGCACCTCGCCGGCCGGCAAGAGCCGAGCCGCCTTGAGGTCCAGCAGTGTGGCGGCAATCACCAGGAATGCGGTGGTCTCGTCGAGTTCGAGTTCGGGCCCGATCTCCTTGGTGTAGGCGATGAACTCGTCGGTGACCTGATGCAGCGCCACCTCGGTGACGTCCATCCGGTGCGCGAAGATCAGCTGCAGCAGCAGATCGAACGGGCCCTCGAAGTTGGTCAGCCGGACGCGGAAACCACCCTTGTCCGGCGCGGGCTCGGCGGTCACTTGCCGAAGCGGTCGATGACCTCACGGGCCAGCGATCGGTACGCCTGTGCGCCAGCCGATTTCGGGGCCCACGTGGTGATGGGCTCACCGGCCACACTGGTCTCGGGGAAACGCACGGTCCGGGTGATGACGGTGTCGAACACCAGATCCCCGAAGCGTTCCATCACCCGCGCCATCACCTCGCGTGCGTTGACGGTGCGGGTGTCGAAACGGGTGATCAGGATGCCGCTGATGGCCAGCCGCGGATTGAGCCGGTCGCGGACCTTGTCGACGGTGTCGGTGAGCAGGGCCAGGCCGCGCAGCGAGAAGTACTCGCATTCGGTCGGGATGATCACCCCGTCCGAGCAGGCCAGCGCGTTGACGGTGAGCAGGCCCAGAGACGGCTGGCAGTCGATGAGGATGTAGTCGTAGCGGTCGATCACTGGGTGCAGTGCGCGGGCCAGGGTCTGCTCCCGGCCCACCTCGTTGACCAGCTGGATTTCGGCCGCCGACAGGTCGATATTGCTGGGCACCAGGTCCAGGCCCTTGACCCGGGTATGGATCAGGACGTCGTCGATGCTGACCCGCGGCTCGACCATCAGGTTGTGCACGGTCTGCGCCAGCTCGTAATGCGGCACGCCCAGACCCGCGGACAGCGCGCCCTGGGGGTCGAGGTCGACCAGCAGAACCCGGCGGCCGTACTCGGCGAGCGCGGCGCCGAGGTTGATCGTCGAGGTGGTCTTGCCGACGCCACCCTTCTGGTTACACATGGAGATGACCCGCGCCGGACCGTGGGAGGTCAGCGGTGCGGGAGCGGGAATGGTGCGGGGCGGGCGGCCGGTGAGACCGATCGGTGCGTCGTCGTCTGCCTCGTCGGTCACGCCCAAGCCCCCCGGAACAGGCACATCGGCGGCGTGAACATCCGCGCAAGTCTATCCATCTGTTGTTTCCCCGAGAGCCATACCGGTGACATCACGCTCGTGGGTGGGCCCCGGCCCAGACCTCGCGCAGCGCATGCACCGTGACCAGGGTGTAGATCTGGGTGGTGGTCACCGAGGCGTGCCCGAGTAGTTCCTGGACCACGCGAACGTCGGCGCCGCCGTCGAGCAGGTGGGTGGCGAACGAGTGCCGCAGCGTATGCGGGGACACCGCCGCGGTGATACCGGCCCGTTCGGCCGCGTCCTGCAGCACCTGCCACGCGCTTTGCCGGGACAGCCGACCGCCGCGGGCGTTGAGGAAGATCGCCGGGGTGCCGCGGCCCCGCCGGGCCAGGTCCGGGCGGCCACGCACCAGGTAGGCGTCCAGTGCAGCAATCGCCGGCCTGCCGACCGGCACCAGGCGCTGCTTGCCGCCCTTCCCGCGCAGCAGCACCGAGCGGGCCTCGGTGTCGACATCGTCGAGGTCCAGACCGACGGCCTCGGAGATCCGCGCGCCGGTCGAGTACAGCAGTTCGAGCAGGGCCCGGTTGCGCAGCGTCAGCGGTCCGTCCGAGGGCTCGTCACCACCGGCACCGTCGAGCAGGGCCAGCACCTCGTCCAGGCTCAGGCTCTTGGGCAGCCGCCGGCTCGGGGTCGGCGGCTTGACCGCGCGGGCGACGTCGAGGTCGATGATGCCCTCCGAGGCGGCGAACCGATGCAGGCCGCGCACCGCGATCAGCGCACGGGCCGCCGACACCGCCGACAGCGGGGTCACCCCGGCCTCGGGATCACCGCGGCGCAGCGCCACCAGGAAGTCGCTGACGTCGTTTTCGGTGACATTGCGCAGGTCGTCGATCCCCCGCTGGGTCAGGTGCTCGGCATAGCGGCGCAGATCACGGCGGTAGGAGCTGATGGTGTTGGCCGCCACGCCACGCTCGATGGTGAGGTGATCGAGGTAGCCCTGCAGCTGCCCGTCGAGGGCGGCAACGTGAAATGTGGTCACGAGCCCTCCCGATGGGCGGCGAACGCGGTCGGCCGGTCGGGCCACTCGACATCCACCGGGCGGGTCGGTTCGCCGTCGACGATCACCGCGTGGGCGGCCAGAATACCCACGGCAGCAATGGAATTGACGATCTCACCAGCCAGCACCCGCTGCGCGGCGTGCTCGATGTCGAACCAGTGCAGCGTGAGGTCGGCTTCCTCGTCATCGGCTTCGGGCCGGCCGACGTGAGTCAGCCCGCGGGCCAGATAGACCCGCACAGCCTCATCGCTGAACCCCGGCGAGGTGACCATGTCGGCCAGCACGCTCCAGTGCTCGGCGGCCAGACCGGCCTCTTCGTGCAACTCCCGGGCGGCAGTGACCGCAGGGTCTTCGCCTGCCGCGTCGAGAAGGCCGGCGGGCAGTTCCCACAGCCGCCGGCCCACCGGGTGGCGGTACTGATAGACCATCGCGACGCGGCGGTCCTGGTCCACGGCGACGACGGCGACGGCACCGAAGTGCTCGACGACCTCCCGGATGGCGGTGTTGCCGCCGGGCATCCGCACCTCGTCGGTGCGCAACGCGAGAATCTTTCCGCGGTAAACGGTTTCAGAGAAGACGGTGTCGAAATCGTGGTTAGCCACGGGTGACGTGTTCTGGAACCTGATCGGGCAGCGCCTGTGCCGCGGGGTCGGGATGCTCCTTGCCGTTGGAATTCTGCTCGGGGATCTCCACCGGAAGCCGTTCGGCCGCCTTGTAATCGATGGCCGCGCCGACGAAGGCGACGAACAACGGGTGCGGACGGGTCGGGCGGCTCTTGAGCTCGGGGTGTGCCTGGGTGCCGACCAGGAACGGGTGAACCTCACGCGGGTACTCGACGAACTCGACGAGGTGCCCGTCCGGTGAGGTACCGGAGAACTTCAGCCCGCTTTCGGCGATCTGGTCGCGGTAGGCGTTGTTGACCTCGTAGCGGTGCCGATGACGTTCCGACACCCGGGTGGAGTCGTAAGCCTCTGCCACGATCGACCCGGATTCCAGCACGGCGGGGTACGCCCCCAGCCGCATGGTGCCGCCCAGATCGGCCTCGCCAGCCACCGCATCACGCTGATCAGCCATCGTCGAGATCACCGGATCCGGTGTGCCCGGGTCGAATTCGGCCGAGTTCGCCTCGGTCAGGCCGACCGAGCGGGCCGCCTCGATCACAATGCACTGCAGACCCAGACACAGGCCGAGCACCGGCAGTCCGCGGTGCCGCGCATAGCGGATGGCACCGATCTTTCCCTCGATACCGCGGATGCCGAAACCGCCGGGAATCAGCACCGCATGCACATCGTCGAGGGCGGCGGCTGCACCACTGTCGGTTTCGCAGTCGTCGGAGGCCACCCAGCGCATCTCAACCTTGGCGCGGTGCGCGAATCCACCGGCGCGCAGTGCCTCGGCCACCGACAGGTAGGCATCTGACAGGTCAACGTACTTGCCCACCAACGCGATTCGCACGGTCTCTTTGGGCTCGTGCACCCGGCGCAGCAGGTCGTCCCACTCCGACCAGTCGACGTCGCGGAACGGCAGGTTCAGCCGGCGCACCACGTAGGCGTCGAGCTCCTCGCGGTGCAGCACCTTGGGGATGTCGTAGATCGACCGCGCGTCGGGGGTGGAGATCACACCGTCGATGTCGACGTCGCACATGAGCGCGATCTTGTTCTTCAGCGGTTCAGGGACGTCGCGGTCGCAGCGCAGGATCAGCGCGTCCGGGGAGATGCCGATGCTGCGCAGCGCGGCCACCGAGTGCTGGGTCGGCTTGGTCTTCAGCTCACCGGAGGGGGCCAGGTACGGCACCAGCGAGACGTGCAGGAAGAAGCAGTTCTCCCGGCCGACCTCGTGGCGGACCTGGCGGGCGGCCTCCAGGAACGGCAGCGACTCGATGTCGCCGACGGTGCCGCCGATCTCGGTGATCACCACATCGGGACGGTTTCCGGAGGCATCGGGCAGGGCCATCGCCATGATCCGGCGCTTGATCTCGTCGGTGATGTGCGGGATCACCTGCACGGTGTCGCCCAGATACTCGCCGCGGCGTTCCTTGGCGATCACGGTCGAATACACCTGACCGGTGGTCACATTGGCCGACTGCGACAGATCCCGGTCCAGGAAGCGCTCGTAGTGGCCGACGTCGAGATCGGTCTCGGCACCGTCCTCGGTGACGAACACCTCACCGTGCTGGAACGGGTTCATGGTGCCCGGGTCCACATTGAGGTACGGGTCGAGTTTCTGCATCGTCACCTGCAGGCCGCGCGCGGTCAGCAACTGACCGAGGCTGCTCGCGGTGAGACCCTTGCCGAGCGACGAAACCACACCGCCCGTGACGAAGAGATGCTTGGTCGCGGTCTGTGGGTGCTTGCGCAATGGTGGCAAGAGCAACCTCCGTGATGACGGCGCAGGGCTTGGTTTTCCAGATCTTGACAGGGGTTCGAGACCTAGTTGGGGCCTGCCGACCCACGGAAACTCACCTTAACACCGACGCCGACAAGCCGTCGCTAACACGCCAGTGGGCTGCGTTACGTCCCTGCTACGCCTGCCGCTACTGCGGAACCGTCAGCGAGGCGGCGCCCGGCCCGGTCCCGAACTGCCCCGCGGGTGCGCCGCCGATCAGTTTCTGCAGCGCCAGGACGCTCGTGATCCGGCCGGACTCCAGCCCGATGTCGTCGACGGTGGTCACCGCGGCGGCCATACCGGCGTCGGCGCGGGTCACCGCGATCGCCGAGGTTCCGGTGGCCGAGCCGTCGCGACCGGCCAGGACGGTGCCGGTGCCATGCGGGGCCAGCCCCGCCGCGAAACGCGCGACGGTGGAGCCCTGGTTGCCGGCGTCGTCGCCCAGCGCGCCCCCGGTGACGATGACCGCGGTGTTGGCAGCACCGACATGGTCGCCCTGATAGGCCAGGAAGCCGGTCTCGCGCATGGCGGCCAGCACGGTGTCGCGCTGCTGGTCGTCGACCGGCTTGATCTCCGGGTTGCGGTTGATCAACAGGGCGATGCCGAGCAGGTCACCGGCCTGTGACCCCTGGTCGACCATCGTGGTGCTGAGCTGGGCGCCGGCCGGCAGCGACGAGCTGACGACCGTGCGCAGCTTCTCGGCGGAGTTGGCGTCGACGAACTCCTGGGTCAGCGCCACCGTCCCGGTCACCGCGCCGCCGGCCTGCCCGACCACCCGGCTCATCGCCTCGACGTCGTCGTCGTCGGCATCAGGGGTGCGGAAGAGCACCACCGTCTTGCCGGCGAGCGCGTCACGCACGATCCGGCCCGACATCTGGGTGTCGAATTCGTTGGCGGCGCCCAGCTTTTCGTTGAGCGCGTTGCGCTGATCGGTGAGTGCATTGATCTGGTTGGCCAGATCCTGCTTCTCACTGCGCAGCCCGGACAGCAACGTATCGGAGAGCAACCCGGAGCCGAGGACGACCCCGAGGGCCAGGGCGAGAAACACCGCTGCCAGTGAAATGGCATGGTGGCGTAGCGAAATCACAGCCGATGAGCCTTTCTGCTCTGCGGCCGGGCTATGTCACCCAGCCCTGCACCCACAGCGTGAAGCGGTTCCAGTAGGTCACGATCCAGTCGATCACCACCGCGTCGGCTCGCGACACCCACAGCGCGGCGATGATCGCGAACAACACCGCCAGCACCAGCATGGCGATGGCACCGCCGGAGATGTGGTTGCGGTACAGCGTGGCAACAGCTTTCGCATCGACCAGCTTCTCGCCGACCTTGAGCCGGGTCAGGAAGGTCGACGGGTTGCTCTGCTGACGGGAGCGGTCGAAGAACTCCTCGATGGTGGCCGAGTGGCCTGCGGTGACGATCAGCGACGCACCGTGGTGGTCGACCAGTAGCAGGGCCAGGTCGGCGGCCGACCCCGCGGCCGGGAACGTCATGGCTCCGATGCCGAGGTCCTGGATGCGCTCGAGACCGACGGCGTGGCCGTCGGCGTCGGCGGGCAGCACCACCTGGGCGCCGCACTTGAGCACGTCGGCGCTCATCGAGTCGGGATTGCCGACGATCAGCGCGGGCCGGTAGCCGGACTTGTGCAGGATGTCAGCGCCGGCACCGACACCGACCAGGACCGGCTGATACTCCTTGATGAACGGCTTGAGCGCCTTGAGGTCGTCTTCGGCGCCGGCTCCGTCAGCGACCACGACGACGTGGCGGCGAAAGACGTCGACGTCGATATCGGGGATGCCGATCCCGTCGATCAGCAGCGGGCTCTCGCTGCGGATGAACTCGATCGTGTTGCCCGCGAAGGCTTCCAGATGCGCGACCAGCCCGGTCTTGGCGTCGTGCATGAGGTCGGCGATCTCTTCGTCGCTGCGCTCCACACCGTGCACCAGGCGACGGTCACCGGCGTACACGCCGCCGTTATGCAGCCGGATCTTGGCGCCGTCCTTGATCTTCTTGAAGGCCTCGTCGCCGACGCTGTCGATCAGGGCGATGTTGTTGGCCACCAACACCTCGGGGCCCAGGTTCGGGTAGCGCCCTGAGATCGAGGGCGAGACGTTGACCACTCCGGCGATCCGGGCGTCCACCAGCGCGTCGGCGGTCATCCGGTCCAGGTCCAGGATGTCGAGCACCACGATGTCGCCCGCCCCGACCCGCCGCAGCAGTCGGTCGATGTCGCGGTCGACGCGGGCTGTCCCCGTCACACCTGGGCGTGCACTGGTATTTCGCGAGAGGAGCGCTGACATCTTCATGCGCCGATTCTGTCGGCGAGAACACACATATCCGTGGAGGCGCGCCGTAACACCAGCCCCACAAGTCACATTCTGTCACAGAAGTAACACGGTTATGTTGCGGCGCGATCCTCCTGGGCAGCGGCCCACAGCTCGCGGGCATGCGCCCGCCCGGTGTCGGACTCCCCCAGCCCGGCCAGCATCCGAGCCAGCTCCGCCACCCGCTGCTCGTCATCGAGACGCCGCACCTCACTGGCCCCGTTTCGGCCGGACTCGACCACCAGATGCGTGTCGGCGTAGGCGGCGACCTGCGGCAGGTGCGTGACGACGATGACCTGGTGGCTGCGCGCCAACCGGGCCAGCCGGCGGCCGATCTGGACGGCAGCCCGCCCACCCACGCCCGCGTCCACCTCGTCGAACACCATCGTGGTTCCCTCGGCCGAGGCGGCCAGCACCACTTCCAGCGCCAGCATCACCCGGGACAGCTCACCGCCGGAGGCACTCTTGTTCAGCGGCAGCACATCGGTACCCCGATGCGCAGTGAAGCCGAACTCGACCAGGTCGACGCCCTCACCGCCAGCGTGCACCAGCTCCCCGGAGGGCAGTCGCAGCGGTGCGCTGTCGTCATCTCGGGCGGGCATGGTCGACACCGCAATGGTGAAGTCGGCGTCGGCCATCGCCAGTCCGGCCAGTTCGGCGGTGACCGCCTTGGCCAGACCCTTGGCCGCCTTGGCCCTGGCCTTGGACAGCTCGCCTGCCGCGGCGGCCACCTGGGCGGCCAGTTCCTCGACCCGGCGGGCCAGGCCGCCGAGCGCCTCCTCGGAGACGTCGAGTTGGGCCAGCCGTTCCCGGGATTCCGCCGCCCAGCGCAGCACCCCGTCGACATCGGCGGCGTACTTGCGGGTCAGGCTGCGCAATTCGGCCTGGCGGGCCAGCTTGGTCTCCAACGTGCTGGCGTCGGTGGGCAATTCACCGAGGAAGTCGCCGAGCTCGCGGGCGGCATCTCCCACCACGGTCAGGACTTCGGTGAGCTGACGCGCCAGCGCGGCCAGCGCGGTGTCGTCGGTGGATTCCAGCAGGGCGATGGCCCGGCCCAGAGTGTCGGTGGCCGAGTGGGGTTCGCCGTCGGAGACGTCATCCAGCGATGCCGACAGGGCGGCCCGCGCGCCGGCAGCCGCTTCCCGCAAAGCGTCGAGTTCGGAGAGCCGCCGGATGTCGGCCACCAGCGTCTCGTCCTCGCCCGGCGTCGGATCCACCCCGTCAATCTCGGTCAGGGCGAACTTGAGCCGGTCGGCTTCCTGGGCGAGTTCACGGGCCCGGTTGGTCCGGTCGACGAGGTCTCGGCGCGCGATCTGCCACTCGTTGCGCACCTTCCGGTAGCGCTCGAGCTTGCCCTCGACCCCGGCGAACCGGTCCAGGGCGCCGCGCTGTTCGTCGGGCCGCATCAACCGCAGCTGGTCGTTCTGGCCGTGCAGGGTGAGCAGACCGTTGGTGAAGGTGGTCAGCGACTTGGCCGGCACGCTGCGGCCGCCGAGGTTGGCGCGCGAAGGGCCCTCCCGGCTGACCGAGCGCAGCGCGATGATGCTGCCGTCCTCGTCGCGGTCGGCGCTGGCCGAATCGAGGATCTCGTCGATCTGGGCTGCGGTCACCGGGTCGAGGTCCTCGGTACTGAACCGGCCTTCGACCACGGCCCGCGGCGCGCCCGAGCGCACCCGGGTGGCGTCAGCGCGGGCCCCACCGAGCAGGTGCAGGCCGGTGACCACCATTGTCTTGCCGGTACCGGTTTCACCAGTGAGCACGGTCAGACCCTTGTCGAATTCGGCGGTCGCGGCGCTGATCGCTCCCAGAGCCTGGATTCGGATCTCGGCGAGCATCGCCTACCTCCCGCGCCAGCCGGTGACCGGCAGCCGGAACTTGCGCACCAGACGATCGGTGAACGGCGCACTGTCCAGCCGCACCCACTTCAGCGGTGTGCTGCACTTGGTCACCTCGAGGCGGCCACCCGCCGGCACCCGCATCTCGCGGCGGCCGTCGCACAGCACGAGCGCGTCGTGGCTGTCGGCGTCGATCTCGATGGCGATCACCGCGTGCGGGCTGGTGACCATCGGCCGGGCGAACAGCGCGTGGGCGTTGTTGGGCACCACCAGGATTGCTTCCAGGTCGGGCCACACCACTGGTCCGCCCGCGGAGAACGCGTACGCCGTCGAGCCGGTCGGACTGGACACCAGCACGCCGTCGCAGCCGAAGGACGACACCGGCCTGCCGTCGATCTCGAGGACCACGCCGATGACGCCCAGGCGGGTGCCCTTCTCCAGGCTGGCCTCGTTGAGTGCCCAGCCACGGGAGACGACCTGCCCCTCGACGCGCACGGCGATATCGAGGGTCATCCGCTCCTCGACGCGGTAGGTGCGCGCGATGACATGTTCGAGCACGGTGTCGATGGCCTCGGCTTCGGCCTCGGCGAGAAAGCCGATCCGGCCGAGGTTGACGCCCAGCACCGGAATCTCGGCGTTGCGGGCCAGTTCCGCGGCGCGCAGGAACGTTCCGTCGCCGCCGAGCACCAGCACCAGTTCGCAGCCTTCGGCGGCACTTTCGTCGGCGTCGACCACGTCAACCGAACCACGGTCGACGGCCTCGGCCGACAGCACCCGAAGCCTGATTCCGTTGGCGCTCAACACCTTCTCGACGCGACGCGCGGTGTCGGTAGCTTCGTCCCGGCCAGTATGGACGACGAGCAGGATCTCCCGCTCCTGAGTCATTGCGGTCCTTCCGCGACGGCGCGGCGCACCGCGGCGTCCAGTTCGGTTCCCAGCAGCGCGCGATCGGTCTGGGCGCGCAACCACAAGAAGTATTCGACATTGCCTGACGGCCCGGGCAGCGGGCTGGCCGTCACGTCGACGGTCTGCCAGCCCAGCGCCTCGGCCCGGGCGGCCACGGCCAGCACAGCGGTGGCCCGCAGCTGCGGGTCGGACACCACCCCCCCGGAGCCCACCTGGTCGCGGCCGACCTCGAACTGCGGCTTCACCATGGGGACGATATCGGCGGTGGGTTGCGCGCATGCGGTCAGCGCGGGCAACACGGTGGCCAGGGAGATGAACGACAGGTCAGCGACCACGATGTCCACCTGACCGCCGATCGCCTCCGGCGTCAGGTCGCGCACATTGGTGCGTTCGATCACCCGCACCCGCTCATCCGAGCGCAGCGACCAGGCCAGTTGTCCGTACCCGACGTCGACGGCGACCACCTCGGTGGCGCCTCTGTGCAGCAAGACCTCGGTGAATCCGCCGGTCGAGGCCCCCGCGTCCAGGCACCGCCGGCCGGTCACGTCGATGCCGAACGCATCGAGTGCGCCGATCAGCTTGTGCGCCCCGCGCGACACCCACGTCTTCTCGTCATCACCCTCGACGGTGAGATTGGCGGTGATCGACACCGCCGTCGCCGGTTTCACGGCCGGCATCCCGTCGATGCTGACCCGGCCGGCACCGATCAGTTCGGCGGCCTGCTGGCGCGACCGGGCCAGACCACGCCGCACCAGTTCTGCGTCAACCCGGGCACGCCGCGCCACGCCGACCTCAGCCCTTCTCTACCGACTCCAGCGCACGGACCAGGATTTGGTGCGCGTCCTCGAGCCGGCGGCCGACCTCATCAATGTCGACGCCGTCAAGGTCGGCACGGTCAGCGTCGATGCTGGGCACTTCAGCCAGCACGGCATCGACCTCGGCGCGGATCTGTTCGGGATCGGTGTTCATCTCACCGTTCACGCTAGCCGATCAGCCGCCGTCAGCAGTGACCAGCGTTCCAGCGCGGCGCGGGCCGTGTCATCACCCGCGGCGACGGTGATGGCCTCCCCGCCGGGCGAGGCGTCCCACACCGCACGGGCAGTGGCGCGAACGATCGACAGCTCGTCGTCGGTCTCGTTGTCGGCCGCAAAGACCGTGACGATCCCGTCGCCGATCTCGACCCGCCAGGCCGGGTGGGCGGCCACCGCGAGATCGGCCGCCGCACGGTGCAGATCGCGAAGGTCGGCGGCGATATGGGTGGGCCGTTGCGCGACGCTGGCGTGCACCGCGTCGACGGCGTTGTTGACCCCGGTGAGCACCATCAGGCTGGGCAACTGAGCGGCGTTGGCCCCTTCGATGTCGGTGTCGAGCCGGTCGCCCACGACCAGCGGGGCGTTGAAGGTGCCGCGGGCCAACGCATCTCGCATCAGCGCGGGCGCCGGCTTGCCCGCGACCTGGGGCTCGGCGTCGGTGGCGGCCCGCAGGGCGGCCACCATGGATCCGTTACCGGGAAGCAGGCCTCGTTCGGTGGGCAGCGTCCGGTCGACGTTGGCCGCCACCCACAGGGCCCCGGCGCGGATCGCCAGACCCGCCTCGGCGAGGATCGCCCAGTCCGTGGTGGTCGAGTGGCCTTGGACGACGCCTACCGGAGCGTCGTCGAACAGTCGCACCGGCTGCAGACCGACAGCGGTGATCTCCCCGGCGAGTGCGTCAGTGCCGACCACCAGCACCTTCGCCCCGGCGGGCAGCTGCTGAGCAAGCAGACCGGCCGCACTCTGGGCGCTGGTCACCACGTCCTCGGCAGTAGCGGTGAAACCGAGTTCGCGTAGATGCTCGGCCACCTCGTCGGCCGCACGGGAGGCATTGTTGGTGACGAACAGCTTGCGGGTCTGCGCCCGGTCCAGTGCGTCGATAGCACCCTCGGTGGGTTCGTGGCCGCGGAAGACGGTGCCGTCGAGATCCAGCAGCAGGCAATCGTGTTGCTGCGCAAGTGTTGTCACGTCAGGCCAGCTCGCTGACCCGCTCTTCGGCGTCGGTGACGCCGTCGACGTCGGCGGCTGCGGCATGGATGAACCACTGCAGCGCCTCCTCGGAACGCTCAAGAGCCAGCAGTGTCTCGGCGTAGGCGTAGAACAGTCGAGCCGCAGTGGTACCGGTGCGCGACGGGTCCGGCTGCGGACTCGACAGCAGCGCCAGCGCCTGCTCGAGTTGGCCGAGGTCGGATCGGGCGCCGGCCGCGACGATGCGCATCTCGTCGGCATCGTCGCCGGTCAGGGCGGCAGCTTCGGCGCTGCGGGCCAGTTCGATGGCACGCTCGGGACGGCCCACACCGCGTTCGCAGTCGGCGATCAACGGAAGAAGTTGGGACTTACTGCCCATGCGGCGGGCAGCACGGAATTCGGAGAGCGCCTGGGCCCAGTCGCCGCACTGATAGGCCGCAATACCGACGGCTTCGCGCACCGCGGCGATGCGCCCGGAACGCGCTCGGGCCGCCTGCGCATGGGCGAGTGCAGCTTCGGGATCCTCGTCGAGCAGTTCCCCGGCCGCCACCAGATGACGGGCGACAGTGTCAGCGGTGGAGCGGTCCAAAGTCGAAAGCTCGCCGCGGATTTCGGGCGCGAGTTGCTTGGCTTCGATCGACTCCGGGATGCGCGGGCCGCTGGGGCGGGCGGCCTCCTCGGCCTCCGGCTGATGCTGCGGCTGAGCCGGCCGGGCGCGGCCACCGCCGGAGCGGTAGGGAGCTTTGGGTCCTCGACGATCGCGGCCTGCAGCGCCGTTTGCGCCGGCTGGGCGCCGAATCGGACGCCCACCGGAATTGCCTTGCCTGTCGTCAACCACCTGTAAAGGATACGGGCAGCACCAAGAGCGCCACAATTCGGCATTCTTCAATTCGCCCAATGCAATTCATTCGAGAATAGAGAAACGCCCCCCGATTTCTCGGGGGGCGTTTCCTAATGTGTGTTCGGCGGTGTCCTACTTTTCCACCCGGGTTGGGTAGTATCATCGGCGCTGGCAGGCTTAGCTTCCGGGTTCGGGATGGGTCCGGGCGTTTCCCTGCCGCTATGGCCGCCGTAACTCTATTCACTTTTTCAGTGATTCCCCGTGTGTGGGGAGGTGTGTTTTGGTGGTGGGGTGTGGTCGTGTTGTTTGACCGCTGTGGTGTGGTTGCGAGGCATTGTGTGTCAACGTTTCCCCCATTTTGTGGGGTTGTTGGTTGTTGTAAGTTTTCGGCCGGTTAGTGCCAGTTCCCTAACGTATTACTACGGTTGCAGGTCTGGTCTATCGATCCCGTGGTCTGCGGGGGGCCTTATCCCACTTAATGGGTGAGAAGCCTGGTCTTGGAGAAGGTTTCCCGCTTAGATGCTTTCAGCGGTTATCCTGTCCGAACGTGGCTATCCAGCGGTGCCCCTGGTGGGACAACTGGTGGACCAGAGGTTCGTCCGTCCCGGTCCTCTCGTACTAGGGACAGCTTTCCTCAAGCTTCTGACGCGCGCGGCGGATAGAGACCGAACTGTCTCACGACGTTCTAAACCCAGCTCGCGTGCCGCTTTAATGGGCGAACAGCCCAACCCTTGGGACCTGCTCCAGCCCCAGGATGCGACGAGCCGACATCGAGGTGCCAAACCATCCCGTCGATATGGACTCTTGGGGAAGATCAGCCTGTTATCCCCGGGGTACCTTTTATCCGTTGAGCGACACCCCTTCCACTCGGGGGTGCCGGATCACTAGTCCCGACTTTCGTCCCTGCTTGACATGTCCGTCTCGCAGTCAAGCTCCCTTGTGCACTTGCACTCAACACCTGATTGCCGTCCAGGTTGAGGGAACCTTTGGGCGCCTCCGTTACATTTTAGGAGGCAACCGCCCCAGTTAAACTACCCACCAGGCACTGTCCCTGGACCGGATATACGGTCCGAAGTTAGAAGTCCAATACGATCAGAGTGGTATTTCAACAACGACTCCACCCACACTGGCGTGTGAGTTTCACAGTCTCCCACCTATCCTACACAAACCGTATCGAACGCCAATACCAAGCTATAGTGAAGGTCCCGGGGTCTTTTCGTCCTGCCGCGCGTAACGAGCATCTTTACTCGTAGTGCAATTTCGCCGAGTCTATGGTTGAGACAGTTGAGAAGTCGTTACGCCATTCGTGCAGGTCGGAACTTACCCGACAAGGAATTTCGCTACCTTAGGATGGTTATAGTTACCACCGCCGTTTACTGGGGCTTAAATTCTCCGCTTCACCCCGAGGGGTTAACGGGTCCTCTTAACCTTCCAGCACCGGGCAGGCGTCAGTCCGTATACATCGTCTTGCGACTTCGCACGGACCTGTGTTTTTAGTAAACAGTCGCTTCTCACTGGTTTGTGCCACCCCCCACCGCTGCCGGCCGCGAGGGCCATGACAGTAGGAGGTCCCCCTTCTCCCGAAGTTACGGGGGTATTTTGCCGAGTTCCTTAACCATAGTTCACTCGTACGCCTCGGTATTCTCTACCTGACCACCTGTGTCGGTTTGGGGTACGGGCCGTGTGTGTGCTCGCTAGAGGCTTTTCTCGGCAGCTGAGGATCACCGAATTCGCCTCACTCGGCTATGCATCACCTCTCAGGATATGTGCCAGACGGATTTGCCTATCTGACTCCCTACGGGCTTGCCCCAGTATTACCACTGACTGGTACGGCTACCTTCCTGCGTCACCCCATCGCTTGACTACTACCCATCAGGGTCCCGCGCAGCCCCCGTTCCCCGCGTCCCGAAGGACTTGGTGGAACAGGTTTTGGGCGGTTAGCACAATGGATTCATCATTGGGCGCTCACACACGGGTACGGGAATATCAACCCGTTGTCCATCGACTACGCCTGTCGGCCTCGCCTTAGGTCCCGACTCACCCTGGGCGGACTGGCCTGGCCCAGGAACCCTTGGTCTTTCGGCGGGCAAGGTTCTCACTTGCCTTATCGCTACTCATGCCTGCATTCTCACTCCCACACCCTCCACAGCTCCATTACCAGGCTGCTTCACTGGGTGCAGGACGCTCCCCTACCCAACGTATTACTACGTTGCCGCGGCTTCGGCGGTGTGCTTGAGCCCCGCTACATTATCGGCGCACAATCACTTGACCAGTGAGCTATTACGCACTCTTTCAAGGGTGGCTGCTTCTAAGCCAACCTCCTGGTTGTCTCTGCGACTGCACATCCTTTTCCACTTAGCACACGCTTAGGGGCCTTAGCCGGCGATCTGGGCTGTTTCCCTCTCGACGCACGGAGCTTATCCCCCGCCGTCTCACTGCCGCGTTCTTGGACTTACCGGCATTCGGAGTTTGGCTGACGTCAGTAACCCTGTGGGGCCCATCGGCCATCCAGTAGCTCTACCTCCGGTAAGAAACACGCGACGCTGCACCTAAATGCATTTCGGGGAGAACCAGCTATCACGGAGTTTGATTGGCCTTTCACCCCTACCCACAACTCATCCCCTCAGTCTTCAACCTAAGTGGGTTCGGGCCTCCACGCGGTCTTACCCGCGCTTCACCCTGGCCATGGGTAGATCACTCCGCTTCGGGTCCAGAACACACCACTACACCAAGTCCTACGACTTGGATACGCCCTATTCAGACTCGCTTTCGCTACGGCTACCCCACCCGGGTTAACCTCGCGACATGTCCCTGACTCGCAGGCTCATTCTTCAAAAGGCACGCCATCACCCCACGACAAGTCGAGGGCTCTGACGGATTGTAGGCACACGGTTTCAGGTACTCTTTCACTCCCCTCCCGGGGTACTTTTCACCATTCCCTCACGGTACTAATCCGCTATCGGTCACTGGGAAGTATTCAGGCTTACCGGGTGGTCCCGGCAGATTCACAGCAGATTCCACGGGCCCGCTGCTACTCGGGAACTCGCCACTACAGAGAACATGTTTTCGCCTACGGGGCTCTCACCCACTACGGCAGACCATCCCAGGCCACTTCGACTAACACATTCTTTTCTCACTGCAGCCCAGACCGGCAGATCCAGGAAGACAAGCCCCACAACACCGCACACACAACCCCTGCCGGGTATCACATGCATACGGTTTAGCCATCCTCCGCTTTCGCTCGCCACTACTCACGGAATCACAATTGTTTTCTCTTCCTACGGGTACTGAGATGTTTCACTTCCCCGCGTTCCCCCCCAACGCCTATATATTCAGCGTTGGGTGACACGACATCACTCGTGCCGGGTTTCCCCATTCGGACATCCTCGGATCAACGCTCGGTTGACAGCTCCCCGAGGCATTTCGCAGCCTCCCACGTCCTTCATCGGCTCCCAGTGCCAAGGCATCCACCATGCGCCCTTAAACACTTACAAACACAAAACCAAAAAATGAGATTAGGAAAAATTGCACATCAACACACAACAGACCCAAAAGCCTCCTGCGTGCTAGATGCTCGCAACCACTATCCACAAATCAAACACCACACCCCACCACCAAAGATGGAGCAACAACACGCCTCCCGAACCGCAGTCCAGGAACAACGGGCTTGTTGTCTCAAAGCCCAACAGTGTGTTTGGCAGCACCAAAA
This sequence comes from Mycobacterium sp. M26, assembly GCF_001494595.1. Taxonomy (GTDB): domain Bacteria; phylum Actinomycetota; class Actinomycetes; order Mycobacteriales; family Mycobacteriaceae; genus Mycobacterium. Next base: position 1,963,561 of record NZ_LN929908.1, on the reverse strand, counting down.
ACCGCTCAAGGAAACCCTCAAGGCCCCGGTCCTGGTTACTTTGCTTGTCGTGCACCAGACCCCCACCCACTACAGGTGCGGGGCCATCCAACGAATCCGTTCGGGACACCGGAGAATCCGCGCTCTGCGGGCCGGCCCAAACATCGTGGTGCTCCTTAGAAAGGAGGTGATCCAGCCGCACCTTCCGGTACGGCTACCTTGTTACGACTTCGTCCCAATCGCCGATCCCACCTTCGACGGCTCCCTCCCTTACGGGTTAGGCCACCGGCTTCGGGTGTTACCGACTTTCATGACGTGACGGGCGGTGTGTACAAGGCCCGGGAACGTATTCACCGCAGCGTTGCTGATCTGCGATTACTAGCGACTCCGACTTCACGGGGTCGAGTTGCAGACCCCGATCCGAACTGAGACCGGCTTTGAAAGGATTCGCTCCACCTCACGGCATCGCAGCCCTTTGTACCGGCCATTGTAGCATGTGTGAAGCCCTGGACATAAGGGGCATGATGACTTGACGTCATCCCCACCTTCCTCCGAGTTGACCCCGGCAGTCTCTCACGAGTCCCCACCATAACGTGCTGGCAACATGAGACAAGGGTTGCGCTCGTTGCGGGACTTAACCCAACATCTCACGACACGAGCTGACGACAGCCATGCACCACCTGCACACAGGCCACAAGGGAACCGACATCTCTGCCGGCGTCCTGTGCATGTCAAACCCAGGTAAGGTTCTTCGCGTTGCATCGAATTAATCCACATGCTCCGCCGCTTGTGCGGGCCCCCGTCAATTCCTTTGAGTTTTAGCCTTGCGGCCGTACTCCCCAGGCGGGGTACTTAATGCGTTAGCTACGGCACGGATCCCAAGGAAGGAAACCCACACCTAGTACCCACCGTTTACGGCGTGGACTACCAGGGTATCTAATCCTGTTCGCTCCCCACGCTTTCGCTCCTCAGCGTCAGTTACTGCCCAGAGACCCGCCTTCGCCACCGGTGTTCCTCCTGATATCTGCGCATTCCACCGCTACACCAGGAATTCCAGTCTCCCCTGCAGTACTCAAGTCTGCCCGTATCGCCCGCACGCCCACAGTTAAGCTGTGGGTTTTCACGAACAACGCGACAAACCACCTACGAGCTCTTTACGCCCAGTAATTCCGGACAACGCTCGGACCCTACGTATTACCGCGGCTGCTGGCACGTAGTTGGCCGGTCCTTCTTCTATAGGTACCGTCACTTGCGCTTCGTCCCTATTGAAAGAGGTTTACAACCCGAAGGCCGTCATCCCTCACGCGGCGTCGCTGCATCAGGCTTGCGCCCATTGTGCAATATTCCCCACTGCTGCCTCCCGTAGGAGTCTGGGCCGTATCTCAGTCCCAGTGTGGCCGGTCACCCTCTCAGGCCGGCTACCCGTCGTCGCCTTGGTAGGCCATCACCCCACCAACAAGCTGATAGGCCGCGGGCCCATCCCACACCGCAAAAGCTTTCCCCCACCAGGCCATGCGACCAGCAGGGTGTATTCGGTATTAGACCCAGTTTCCCAGGCTTATCCCAAAGTGCAGGGCAGATCACCCACGTGTTACTCACCCGTTCGCCACTCGTGTACCCCGAAGGGCCTTACCGTTCGACTTGCATGTGTTAAGCACGCCGCCAGCGTTCGTCCTGAGCCAGGATCAAACTCTCCAAACAAAAACCCCTCGACAAACGAGGCGAATTCCAATCAGAGAAAATCTGACCTAACAAAAACGACACCAAAACTGGCATCAAAAACAGCCACACCCCAACACGGGGGTATCAGAGCATGGCAAAAAACAACAAACAAAAACCACCAAACACACTATTGAGTTCTCAAACAACACACCTCGGCACCTTCACCGGCCGCGCAACAAACCCGCGGCTTTCGCCGCGTGCGGTGTGCGGACAGTCGGAACAACCCGGAATCCGGGAGTATTCCTCGAGGATGCCGTCGCGCTCTTCGGGCTGACCCGCGTCGCGGCGACGTGGATTAAGTTACGTGAGTGCTAACTGGGAGTCAAATCGCCTGCTAGATCGGCGTTTCGAACCCGCACTGAAGGCTCAAACCCGCTGCACCCCAGCGATATTCCGCTTCCCGCGGCGCAGCACCAACCAGCTGCCGTGCAGGAAGTGGGACGGTTGTGCCACCCAGTCGTCGCTGGCGATCTTCTCGTTGTTCACCGACACCCCGCCCTCGGCGATGGTGCGCTTGGCTTCCTTCTTGCTGGCCGACAACCCCGTGGCGACCAGAAGGTCGACGATTCCGTCCGGCGCCCCTGGTTCGAGCGTGGCCACCGAGGTTTCCCGCAGCGCCGCGGCCAGAGTCGCTTCGTCCAGCCGCGACAGTTCGCCACGGCCGAACAACGCCTGCGACGCGTGCTCAACCGCCTCGGTCGCGGCTTCACCGTGCACCAATGTCGTGAGTTCCTGGGCCAGCCGGCGCTGCGCTGCCCGCTCGTGCGGACGCTCGGCGGTGGCCACTTCCAGCTCCGCCAGCTCGTCGGCGGTCAAGAACGTGAACCAGCGCAGATACCGGATCACGTCGGCATCCGCGGTGTTCACGAAGTACTGGTACCAGGCGTAGGGGCTGGTCATTTCGGGGTCCAGCCACAGGCTGCCCCCGCCGGTGGACTTGCCGAACTTGGCCCCGTCGGCAGATGTGACCAACGGCACGGTCATCGCATGTACGGCCGCGCCGAGCTTCTGGCGGACCAGTCGCACGCCGGCGATGATGTTGCCCCACTGATCGGATCCGCCGATCTGCAGCGAGCAGCCGTACCGCTGGTGCAACTCCACGTAGTCGTTGGCCTGCAGCAGCATGTAGCTGAACTCGGTGTAGGAGATGCCGTCACCGTCCAGCCGACGCCGGATGGTGTCGCGGTCGAGCATCACGTTCACCGAGAAGTGCTTGCCGATATCGCGCAGGAACTCGATCGCGCTCAGTTGGCCGGTCCAGTTCAGGTTGTTCTCCACGACCGCGCCCGTGGGCGAATTGTCGAAGTCGACGAACCGTTCGAGCTGACCGCGAATGCGGTCCGACCACTCGGCCACGGTGTCGGTGGTGTTCATGGTTCGTTCGCCGACGTCGCGAGGATCACCGATCAACCCGGTGGCACCGCCGGCCAGCACGATCGGCCGGTGACCGGCCCGTTGAAAACGCTGCAGTGTGAGCAACGGAACAAGATGTCCCGCATGAAGGCTGGGCCCGGTCGGGTCGAATCCCGCGTACACCGTCATTGGAGGCTGCGCCGCGGCGGCGGCGAGCGCGTCGAGATCGGTGGACTGTGCGATCAGTTCCCGCCAACCCAACTCGTCGAGGATCGTCGTGCTCATGGGTTGATCTTCCCGTATCGGATCGGCTCAGTCGCTCGCGCCCGGCCGTGGGGCACGCGGACTGCGCCGGTAGGCCGACACTTCCGGCCGCCCGGCCAGCCAGAACCGCCAGGCCCGGTCGGCGGCCTGACTGACCCCGACCCGCGGCCCGCAGCTGTCCGGACCGTGGTCGCCGAGCTGCACGGTAACCGGCGAGCGGGCGTCGAACACGTCGAGCCCGTTGTCGTCCATCACGATCCCCAGCGCGGAGCACAGATTCCCGGGGCCGCGCGCCCATGCGAGCGGGCGCACGTCCGGACCCCGCCTGGCCTGAGCGGCGTCGAGACCCGATTCGATGGCCGCCGCCCGCAACAGGACCGCGGCGGCGACACCGTCCGGTCCGCACGACACATTGGCGCAGACGTGGATCCCGTGGCTGCGATAGGTATAGAGCCGCCCGGGCGGACCGAACATCACGCTGTTTCGGACCGTTGGCCCGCGATAGGAATGCGCGGCGGCGTCCGGCCACGGCCCATCCGGTGGTCCGCCGTAGGCCTCGACCTCGACGATCAGCGCGCTGACCCCGCGGCAGCTGATCACCCCACCGAGCAGCCGCCGGGCAGCCGTCACCGGATCGGTGGTCAGCAGTTCGGCCGTCACGTCAGGGATTGTGCCCCGTTTCGTTGACAGCCCGACATCCCCGGCGCATTATTCATCGTGTGATGAGTTCATCGGCTGATGAATTAATTCCCGACGCCGCCGACGGCGCAGTGCACGTCCGGCATCTGCGGGTGGTGCGCGGCAAGCGGGTGGCCCTGCACGACTTCTCGGTCGACATCGCCCGCGGCACGGTCACCGGACTGCTCGGCCCGTCCGGTTGCGGCAAGACCACCCTGATCCGCAGCATCGTCGGAACCCAGATCGTCGCGTCGGGCACCGTAACCGTGCTCGGGCACCCGGCGGGCTCTCCCCCGCTGCGACGCCGCGTCGGCTACGTCACCCAGGACCCGACCATCTACAACGACCTCAAAATCATCGACAATGTGCGCTATTTCGCCGCGCTCTACGGCGTGCACGCCTCGGCCGCCGACGAGGCCGTTGACAGTGTCGGCTTGCGCGACCATGCCAACGCCTACTGCGGCAACCTCTCCGGCGGACAGCGCGCCCGGGTCTCGCTGGCCTGCGCGCTGGTCTGCCGCCCCGACCTGCTGGTCCTCGACGAGCCGACCGTCGGCCTGGACCCCGTACTCCGCGCCGACCTGTGGGCGCAGTTCCACGCCCTGGCCCGGCGCGGCACCACGCTGCTGGTGTCGAGCCACGTCATGGACGAGGCAGAGCACTGCGCCGACCTGTTGCTCATGCGCGAAGGCCGGCTCCTGGCCCACACCACCCCCGCCCGGCTACGAGAGGACACCGGATGTACGTCACTGGAGGAAGCGTTCCTGTCCGTCATCCGGCGCACCACCGCCACGCCAGCCGGCTGAGCCCCCGCGCCTACCTGGCGACAACGACCCGCATCCTGCGCCAACTGCGCTCCGATCACCGCAGCATCGCGATGATCCTGGTGGTGCCCAGCGCGGTCATCACACTGATGTACTTCATGTTCGCCGACGTGCCGACCCGGCCGGGTGCCGTCTCGCCGTTCCACAACGCGTGCCTGATCCTGCTGGGACTGTTCCCGCTGTTCGTGATGTTCCTCATCACCTCGATCACCATGCAGCGCGAACGGGCCTCGGGAACGTTGGAACGGATCCTGACCACACCGCTGCGCCGCCTCGACCTGCTGGCCGCCTACGGCACCGCGTTCTCCATCGCCGCCGCCGCGCAGGCGGTCCTGGCGTGCGTGGTGTCGTTCTGGCTGCTCGGCTTCCAGACCGAAGGCAGCCCGCTGTGGGTGTTCGTCATCGCGGTGATCAACGCCGTCCTCGGCGTGGGACTGGGCCTGCTGGCCAGCGCCTTCGCCCGCACCGAGTTCCAGGCCGTGCAGTTCATGCCGGTGGTGATCGTCCCCCAGCTGCTGCTGGCCGGGATCATCGTGCCCCGCTCGCTGATGCCGACCTGGCTGGAGTGGATCAGCAATGCGATGCCGGCCAGCTATGCCTTGGAGGCGTTGCAGCAGGTCAGCGCCCATGCCGAGCTGACCGGTACCGCGGTGCGCGACATGCTCGTGGTGCTCGGCTTCGCCGTGGTGGCCCTGGCATTGGCGGCCGCGACGCTGCGGCGGCGGACCCCGTGAGACGTCCCGGCCGCCCGCCGGGTAACTCCGACACCCGCGAACGCATCCTGGCCAACGCCCGGGAGATGTTCGCGCGCAACGGAATTGACAAAACCTCCATTCGCGCCATCGCGGCCGCAGCCGGGGTGGACTCGGCGCTGGTGCATCACTATTTCGGCACCAAGCAGCAGCTGTTCGCCGCGGCGATTCGGATGCCCATCGACCCGACCGTGATCATCGACCGGATGCGGCAGACGCCGGTGGAGGAACTCGGCCACACGCTGCCGGCCATGCTCGTCGCACTGTGGGACTCCGAGATGGGTGCGGCCCTGGTGGCCACCATGCGGTCGATCCTCGGCGGTGCCGACGTCAGCCTCATCCGCACCTTCATCGAGGACATCATCACCGCCGAGATCGCGCCACGGGTGGACAGCCCGCCGGGCACCGGCCAGCTGCGGGTGCAGTTCGTGGCGAGCCAGATGCTGGGTGTCGCGATCGCCCGCTACATCGTCGGCGTCGAGCCGTTCGCTTCGCTACCGCCAGACCAGATCGCCGAGGTCCTCGGGCCGACCCTGCAGCGCTATCTCACCGGCGACCTGCCGTTGTGACCGAAAGACGTTGCGCCAGAAGCGGTTACGTTCCGGCGAGTGCCACCAGGCGCTCGTGCTCTTCGGGGCTGACCTCGACGGCCTCGTCGACCAGCAATACCGGGATGCCGTCCTCGATGCGGTAGGCCTTATGAAGACGTGGGTTGTAGAGCAACCCGTCGACCGACAGCAGCGGACCGCGGTCAGCGGGGCACACCAGAATGCTGAGAAGCTTCTCGTCGAGCACGCGTTTACTGCCCCGGGATGTTCGGGTTGCCGTCCGAGGGCATCTGGCCGGCGCCCATCACCGCATTGTTCTGCTGTGCCTGCTGCGCCTGCTGCAGGATCTGCATCTGGGCCTGGATCTTCTGCTGGTAACCGAGGGTGTCCTGGAGCGCCTGGATCAGCGGTTTCTGATTCGGGCGGTACTGCAGGGCGTCCTGGATCTCGGCGACATTGGTCTTCGAGGGCTTGATGCCCTGGGCGCGCAGCTTCATCACCGATTTGATCAGGTTGGACAGCTGACCGCCGCCGGCACCCTGGTCATACTCCTGGTCGATAAAGAGCAGCAACTGGTCGGCGTTCTGGAACTGCGGGACGCCGTTGGCATCCGCTGTCGCCGGCGCCGTGGGGGTGGCCGGTGCTGTGGTCGGATCAGCCAGCGCCTGCTGCGTACCCACGCCGACCAGCAGCCCCGCGGTCAGGGCACCGATCGCCGCGCCGAGGACGGCGCGACGCCAGTGACGTGAAACTGTCTGGGTTGTCATGCATTCCTCCGACGCGTGGCGATCTGGGACTCCCGGCGAGCCTAACAGTGCGGCACGACCTGGGCAGAAGCTCAGTTCTGGCTTCCCGCCAGCTGCGCCCGAACCGCGGCCGTGAACCGCTTGTACTTTCCCGTATCGGCGTCCAGGTACCAGCTGTTACGGCTGGCCTTGGGAAGTCCGGCCGCCCGCAGCGACGTCACCGTCGGCCGGTAGGTGGCGGTCAGCGGCAGCTCGGGCACGACGTGGATGACGTCGGGAGCCAGCCCGACGGGCATCCCCGTCACCGCCTCGGTGAGGTCAGCGGCGGTGACGCTGGCACCGGGCCGCAGGGTGACGGCGGTGACGGCCAGGGTGCCGCCGGGTGCGTCAACGCCGTAGGTCGCGGCCAGATCGATCGCCGGGATGCGGCCGACCGCCTCGGTGCACGGCTCCGGGAACACCACCCCGCGCCGGGTGCGGATCAGCAGATTGCGGTTGCCGAGCAGCCAGAAGTCACCGTCGGCGTCGCGCCGGAACACGTATTCGGTGGAGATCCAGGTGTCGCTGGGGGCGAACACCCCGCGCTTCACCGAGGCCGTCGGGTCGATCGGACCCCACGGCCGCGCCAGCAGCAGACCGACCTGGTTGGGCTCGGCGATCTGCACGAAGCCGCGCTCGTCCTCGAGGATCAGGTCATCGTCGGCGTCGTAGGCAGCCAGCTCCACCTCACCGCCACCGGGCAGCGGGCGGCCCTTGCTACCGACCTTCGCGCCCGCGACGTTGGCCAGCACGGCCTGCCCGTCGGTGGTGGCGAAGAACTCCACGATGTTGGCGGGTGTGAACGCATCGACCACGCGCTGCCACAAACCGGTCGGCATACCGGAGCCGATGAACAGCCGCACCGGGTGGTTGGGCGACAACGTGAAGGCCGGGTCATCCACGACGTCACGCAGCATCGCCCAGGTGTAGGACACCACCGTCACGCCGTACTGGCGGATCTCGGCGGAGAACCGTTCCGGCTGCAGGCTGCGCGACAGGGCGATGCGCGCCCCGCCGACGACCGCGCCACCCAGGCTGACCAGCAGACCGGACTGGTGGTGTAGCGGGGTCAGGCAGTACACCGTGTCGCTGCGGCCCAGGACGGCCGCCGAGGCGGTGCCGAACGCCGACAACGCCCAGCGGTAGTTGGTGATCTGCTTGGGCACCAGCCCGCCGCCGACGGTGCTGAACGCCACGAACGCCAGATCGCGGGCGAACCCGGGGTTGGGGCGGTACCAGCCCGGCAGCGCCACCGCGTCGGGGTCGATCTTCTCCATGTCGATGACGCCGCTGTCCCCGGGCAGGTTGAGGTCGCGTGCCTCACCGCCGCCGAGCACCAGGATCTGGACGGGCAGCTTGCGGGCGGCCTCGAGGTTGCCCGGGTCGGTGATGACTTCGGTGACTCCGCCGAGACGGACGGCCTCGGCGAGGTCCGCGTCCGGGGGCATCAGGACGGCGACGGCACCGAGCCGGGACAGTGCGGCGATCGCCACCAGTGCCGACGGCCGGGTGTCCATCAGAACCCCGACGCGCACGCCTTGGCGCACCCCGACGGCGATCAGGCCGCGCACCACGTTGTTGATACGCCGGTTGACCGCCTGATAGGTGTGCACGCGCCCGTCGAACAGCAGGAACTCGCCGTTGGGTGCACCGTCGGCCTGTTCGTCGATGATGCGGCCCAGTGAAATGCGGGTGTGGTCATTGATCTGGCCCAGGCGCACCAGGCGAGGCAGGGTGCGCGCGGTTTCCACGGCCAGCGTGCGCATCGACTTGTTGGTGGTGACGACGGCGTCGGCGACGCCGCGGACCAGTGAGGCCGCCAGACCCGAGGCCTCGGCCACGCCGTGCATGATCCGCGAACTGAGCGCCACCCCGGAGTCCTCGGGCTCGGCGCTGCTGTCCTCCATCGGCGAGATGGCCGCGGGACGGGCGTCGCGGCCCGACAGCCACAGCACCCAGTCCGCCACCGTCGGCCACGTCGCGGTGGCCGCCTTGGATCCCACCACCAGGCCGAAGTGGCCGGCCCGGATCATCACCTCGTAGACGTCGGCACTGGGCGCGGCACGCTTGATACCGCGCACCGACGCCGGCTGGCCGATGTCGTCGACCTCACCGACGAACGCCAGCACCGGGCAGGTGATGTCGGAGAGCGTCACCAGTTGCTCGTTGATGACGAAGCCACCGGTCATCATCCGGTTGTGGGCGATGAACTGCTTGAGCAGTTCGGAGACGGCGGGACCCGACCACGCGATCCAGCCCTCGCTGTCGAGGAAGCGGCGCTGCTGCTCGCGGGGCAGCAACGCGTCACGGTCATGCAACTGGCGCACGAAATCGATCCGGGCCTTGGCCGTCTTCAGCGGATCGAGCATCTGAAAACCGGTGCGCGCCAACCATCCTGGGATGTCGATGCGGTTGAAGACATGGTCTGCCATGAAGTCGGCGGCCACCGCGCCGAAATTGGCGGGGATCCCCATCGGCAGTGCGGCGAGGGTATCCACCGGCGAGCCGAACGCCACGATGCTGGCGATGTCCTTGGTGTGGCGGTAGGCCGCGGTCTGGTAGCAGAACATGCCGCCCTGGGAGTAGCCGGCCAGATGCACACTCTGGCCGGTGGTCTCCTTGACGGTGTCGATCGCCTCGTTGAGGGCGACGATGTGGTCGGTCAGGGTGCGTTCCATGCCGCCCTCGACCTCGTCGGGCGAGCCGAAGTCGATAACCCACGCGTCGATGCCCGCCGCGTGCAGGATGCCGACGGCGCCGTCCTCCTGGGTGACGTCCCACATGTTGGCCGACATCATCATCGGGTGGACCATCAACACCGGCGGACCCGCGGGCGGCTGGCCCGGGCGGGTGTCCGGCGGGAAGTAGCGCCGCAGCTTGTACATCGACTTGCTCTCGACGATCTGGAACGGTGACGGCACGACACCGGTCTCCAGACCGCCCCAGCGCAAGACCTCGAAGCCGTTCTGGGCGGTCGCCATCAGACGCTCGACAGGCCTGGTGACCGCCGACAAGTTCAGATCCACGAACTGCTCCCCTGTCCACCGTCTCTGCTGCATGCGGCCCCCGACAGCCAGCACATCATGGCACAGCCCAGGTGTGCCTCCTGCCACTTTGGCATCACCTATAGGGTCCTTCCAGTGGCACACCTGCTGGGGGCCGAAGCCCTTCACCTCGAGTATCCGACTCAGGTGGTCTTCGCGTCCGTGACCGTCGGCGTCAACGAGGGCGACCGGATCGGGATCGTGGGTCGCAACGGGGACGGAAAGTCCAGCCTGATGGGCATGTTGACGGGCCGGATCACCCCCGACTCCGGGCGCGTCACCCGCCGCGGCGGGGTCCGGGTCGCGGCCCTGGACCAGGCCGACACCCTGGATCCGGCGAGCACCGTCGGCTCCGCGCTGGTCGGGGAACAAGCCGAGCACGAGTGGGCGGGCAACGCCCGGGTGCGCGACGTGGTCGACGGCCTGGTCGCCGATATCGACTGGCAGACGCCGGTGGGATCGCTGTCGGGTGGTCAGCGGCGCCGTGTTCAGCTGGCCGCCCTGCTGATCGGCGACTGGGACGTGATCGGTCTGGACGAGCCGACCAACCATCTCGACATCGAAGGCATCACCTGGCTGGCCGAGCACCTGAAGAACCGGTGGGCGCGCACCGCGGGCGGGCTGCTGCTGGTCACCCACGACCGCTGGTTCCTCGACGAGGTGGCCACCACCACGTGGGAGGTGCATGACGGGGTCGTCGAACCGTTCGACGGTGGGTATGCCGCCTATGTCCTGCAGCGGGTGGAACGTGACCGGATCGCGGCCGCCACCGAGGCCAAGCGCCAGAACCTGATGCGCAAGGAGCTGGCGTGGCTGCGCCGCGGGGCCCCGGCCCGAACCTCCAAGCCGAAGTTCCGCATCGATGCGGCCAACCAGCTGATCGCCGACGTGCCGCCGCTGCGCAACACGGTGGAGTTGTCCCGGCTGGCGACCGCACGGCTGGGCAAGGACGTCATCGACCTGCTCGACGCATCGGTGTCGTTCGACGGCAAGCCCGTGCTGCGCGACGTCGAATGGCGCATCGGGCCCGGCGAGCGCACCGGCATCGTCGGCGCCAACGGCGCGGGTAAATCGACGCTGCTGGGGCTGATCGCCGGCACCCTGGAACCCGACAGCGGACGGGTCAAGCGCGGCAAGACCGTTCGGCTGGCCATGCTCGACCAGCAGTCCAGCCAGCTCGCCGACATCGAAGGTGACCTGGTTCGCGATGTGATCGGCCGGCTGAAAGCCGGATACGAGGTCGACGGCCGCGAGCTCACCCCGACACAGTTGTTGGAGCGCCTGGGTTTTCGACGCGAACAGCTGTCATCCCGGGTGGGTGAGCTGTCCGGTGGTCAGCGGCGCCGGCTGCAGTTGATGCTGGTGCTGCTCTCCGAACCCAACGTGCTCGTGCTCGACGAGCCGACCAATGACGTCGACATCGACATGCTCTCGGCCACCGAGGATCTACTCGACTCGTGGCCGGGCACCCTGATCGTGGTGTCCCACGACCGCTATCTGCTGGAGCGGGTCACCGATCAGCAGTACGCGGTGCTCGACGGCCACCTGCGCCATCTGCCCGGCGGGGTGGACGAATACCTGCGCATCGCCGCCCGCCGGCACAGCGGCGAAGCCTCCGGGGTCACACCGTCTGCCGTCCCGGACCGCGCCGCGTTGTCCGGTGCCGAATTACGTTCGGTGGAAAAGGAAATCGCCGCGCTGGACCGCGCATTGGGCAAGCTGTCCGACCGGGTCAACGCCAAACACGTCGAGCTGGCTGAGCACGATCAGTCCGACCACGTCGGACTGGGCCGGCTGACGAAGGAACTGCGCGAGCTGGAAGACGAGGTCGCCGAGAAGGAGGCCCGCTGGCTGGAGCTGTCCGAGCTGATCGAATAGCTCAGTGCCCCGCGACGCCGTCGGGCATCGGGAACAGCCGCACCAACAGCAGCCCCGACGCGGCGACCAGGCCGCAGATCAGGATTGTCGGGCTGACACCGACCCAGGTCGCGAGCAACCCGAACGCGAAGCTGCCCACCGCCAGCGAGCCCTGCAGGGTCAGGCTGTGGAAGGACGTCATCAAGCCACGATTCTCCTCGGGTGCCGCCGTCTGCACCGCCCACTGATGAGCCACCGTGAGGATGCCCCAGCAGAATCCGGCCACCAGCAGGAAGGTCGCGTCGAGCAGCATGCTGTCCCATTGACTGATTCCCAGCGTCGCGATCGAGAAGCACGCCAGCGCAACCGAACTCAAGGTCGTCATCCGCACTCGGTTCTGCATCCAGGGCATCAGCGACACTGCGGACACCGTGCCCACCGCGAGCGCCGTGAGAAGACCGCCGTAACCGATCACATCGGTCTGGATGTTCTCCTTGGCCTCCAGCGGCAGCAGCGCCACCATTCCGGTGCCCGGCAGCATGAACGCCGCCAACCGGATCAGCGGGCCGTGCAACTCGCGGGACGCCCGCAGTGAGCGCCACCCGTCACCAAAGGACGCCAACGCCTCCCCGACCGAACCGGCCGGGGCCGGGCGAACGGGTTTCGGGACCCGGCTGACGACCACCATCATCACGACATGCGACAGCGCCCGGGTACCGAAGACCACCAGCGCGCCTTTGAAGCCGACCAGGAGACCGCCCATCAACGGTCCGGCGACCTGAGCGAGCTTGTTGCTCAGCGTGTTGAACGAGATCGCCGCGACCAGCTGATCGGCGGGCAGCAGATCATGCAGGAACGGTTTCCATGCTGCCTGCTGGAACACCAGGCCGATACCGACGAGGAACAGCCCGGCCAACACCGCGCCGGCGCTGAGCAGGCCCCCGAACGTCAGCCCGGCCAGGCCGGCAACCGCCACCAGCATCCAGGTGTGCGCCCCCAGCAGCAACCGCCGGTGTCCGTAGCGATCCGACATGATCCCGGCCGGTATCCCGAGGAGCAGAAACGGCAAGCTCGTCGCGGTTTGCACCATGCTGATGAGAAGGGGACTCGTGGTCAGGGACAACATCACCCAGGCGGCGCCGAGCAGGAGCATGACCAGGCCGAGGCTGGACAGCAGATTGGCCGACCATAACTCGCGGAACTGTCGCTGCGCGAAGAGCCGGTATCCCCCGCCCGCACCCGTGGCGCTCACCGCAGGCGCAGCCGCAACCTGTCGGCGGTATCGCGCACCACGGCGAGTTGCTTGGCCACCTGCACCGGTGCGGTCCCGCCGCGGGCGTCGCGGGAGGACACCGACCCGTCCACGGTCAGCACCTCGCGCACGTCCGGGGTGAGCGCCTCGCTGATCGCAGCCAGTTCGTCATCGGTGAGTTCGTCGAGGCCGACACCCCGGCCCTCAGCGGTGCGGACCGCCGCGCCCGCGGCCTCGTGGGCGACGCGGAACGGAACTCCTTGGCGCACCAGCCATTCAGCGATATCGGTGGCCAGGGTGTAACCGGCCGGCGCCAGCGCGGCCATCCGATCCTCGTCGAAGGTCAGGGTGGCGACCAGCCCGGCCATGGCGGGCAGCACCAGCTCCAGTTGGGCCACCGAGTCGAATACCGGCTCCTTGTCCTCCTGGAGGTCCCTGTTGTAGGCCAGCGGCTGCGCCTTCAGCGTGGCCAGCAGGCCGGTCAGGTTGCCGATCAGCCGGCCGGACTTGCCGCGCGCGAGTTCGGCGATATCCGGGTTCTTCTTCTGCGGCATGATCGAGCTACCGGTCGACCACGAGTCGTGCAGGGTGGCGTAGCCGAATTCGGTTGTGCTCCAGAGGATGATGTCCTCGGCCAGCCGGGACAGGTCGACACCGATCATCGCCAGCACGAAGGCGGCCTCGGCGGCGAAGTCGCGGGAGGCGGTGGCGTCGATCGAGTTGTCGCTGGCCGCGGCGAAACCGAGTTCCTCGGCGATCGCATCGGGATCCAGTCCCAGTGACGAACCGGCCAGCGCCCCGGAGCCGTACGGGGACACCGCAGTGCGCCGGTCGAAGTCGACGATCCGGTCGACGTCGCGCAGCAGCGGATGGGCATGGGCCAGCAGATGGTGCGCCAGCAGCACGGGCTGTGCGGCCTGCAGGTGGGTCTTGCCGGGCATGATCGCCGTGGGATGGGCGGCGGCCTGGGTGGCCAGCGCCGAGACCACCTCCAGCGCGCCGGCGGCGACCCGACTCATGGCGTCGCGCAACCACATCCGGAAGAGCGTGGCCACCTGGTCGTTGCGGGACCGGCCGGCCCGCAACCGCCCCCCGAGATCCGCGCCGACCCGATCGATCAGGCCGCGCTCCAGCGCGCCGTGCACATCCTCGTCGGTGGCCAGCGGGACGAAGCTGCCGTCGGCGACGTCACTACCCAGACTGTCCAGCCCGGCCAGCAATCCGTCGCGCTGCTCGTCGGTGAGCAGCCCGGCGCGATGCAACACCTTGGCGTGTGCCTTCGAGGCCGCGATGTCATACGGGGCCAGCACCCAGTCGAAGTGGGTGGACTTGCTCAGGGCTGCCAGCGCGGGCGACGGCCCGTCGGCGAATCGCCCGCCCCACAGCGACCCTTCGTTGGTGCTCATCGCTGCCCGCTGCGGGTCACAGGCCCAGATCCCGGCGGGCCGCGATCTTCGACGACAGGCCGTGCACGTGCACGAAGCCCTTCGCCGAGGACTGATCGAAGGTGTCGCCCTCGTCGTAGGTGGCCAGGTTGAAGTCGTACAGCGAGGTCGGGCTGCGACGGCCGTTGACGGCAATGTGCCCGCCGTGCAACACCATCCGGATCTCACCGGTGACGTGCTTCTGGGTGTCGGCGACGAAGGCCTCCAGCGAGCGCTTCAGCGGCGAGAACCACAGACCGTCATACACCAGTTCGCCCCACTTGCGGTCGGTGCCGCGCTTGAACCGGCCCAGCTCGCGCTCCAGGGTGACGTGTTCGAGCTCGGTGTGGGCGGTGATCAGCACCATGGCGCCGGGGGCTTCGTAGATCTCGCGGCTCTTGATACCGACCAGGCGGTCCTCCACCACGTCGAGGCGGCCGACGCCCTGTGCTCCGGCGCGGCGGTTGAGCTCGACGATGGCCTCCAGCACGGTCACCGGGTTGCCGTCGATGGACACCGGAACACCCTTCTCGAACCCGACGATCACCTCGTCGGGGGTGTTCCAGTTCAGCGTCGGATCTTCGGTGTAGTCGTAGACATCCTTGGTCGGCGCGTTCCACAGGTGCTCGAGGAAGCCGGTTTCCACCGCGCGGCCCCACACGTTCTGGTCGATCGAGAACGGCGAGCGCTTGGAGACGTTGATCGGGATGGCGTTCTCCTCGGCGAAGGCGATGGCCTTCTCCCGGGTCCAGGCGTAGTCGCGGACCGGGGCCAGCACCTCCAGATCGGGTGCCAGCGAGGCGAATCCGACCTCGAAGCGCACCTGGTCGTTGCCCTTGCCGGTGCAGCCGTGGGCCACGATCCCACCGCGATGCTCGCGGGCCGCGGCCACCAGGTGCTTGACGATCAGCGGCCGGCTCAGCGCCGACACCAGCGGGTAGCGGTCCATGTAGAGGGCGTTGGACTGGATGGCAGGCAGGCAGTACTGCTCGGCGAACTCGTCGCGGGCGTCGACCACCACCGCCTCGACGGCACCGCAGTCCATGGCGCGCTGGCGGACCACTTCCATGTCCTCGCCGCCCTGACCAAGGTCGATCGCCACGGCCACGACCTCACGGCCGGTCTCCTTGCCGATCCAGCTGATGGCCACCGAGGTGTCCAGACCGCCGGAATACGCCAAGATGACGCGCTCGGACATGAAGTGTCTCCTTTGTTGTGGGCTCTATCGGATGTTTTCGAACATGGTGGCCAGCTCGGCACCGGTCATCGGCTCACGGGCCACCACCAGGATGGTGTCGTCGCCGGCGATGGTGCCCACGACGTCGGGCAACGCTGCCCGGTCGATTGCACTGGCAAGGTAGTGCGCCGCGCCCGGCGGGGTACGCAGCACGGCGAGATTACCGCTGGCGTCGGTGGACACCAACAGATCACCCAGCAGCCGCGACATCCGCTCGGTGCCACCGGACACCCCGCGCACCGGACTGCCGTCCTCGGGGACGACGTAGACGCCCACCCCGCCGTCGGCGCCGCGCAGCTTGACCGCACCCAGCTCCTCGAGGTCACGCGACAGCGTCGCCTGGGTGACCTCGATCCCCTCGTCGGCCAGCAGCGCGGCCAACTCGCTCTGGCTGTGCACCGACTGCGAGGACAGGATCGCCACGATCCTGGCCTGCCGTCCGGCGCGGGTGGAGCTGACTTCGGTGGTCATCGCTTGTCCAGTAACCAGACCAGGAGTGCCTTCTGGGCGTGCAGCCGGTTCTCTGCTTCATCCCACACCGCGCTGTGCGGCCCGTCGATCACCTCGTCGGTGATCTCGAATCCGCGGTGAGCCGGAAGACAGTGCAGTACAACCGCTTCCGAGTCGGCGTGCGACAGCAGTTCGGCGTTGACCTGGAAGGGTTTGAACGGACCGACACGGTCCAGACCGTCGTTCTCCTGCCCCATCGACGTCCAGGTGTCGGTGACCAGCACATCGGCACCCTTGGCCGCGGCGGTGGCATCGGAGGTGAGCGTCACGGTGGCGCCGGTCTGGGCACCACGCTGCTCAGCGGCGGCCACGAACCGCGGATCGGGTTCGAAACCGGCCGGGGCGGCGATGGTGACGTGCACCCCGGCGGTGACCCCGCCCAGCATCAGCGAGTGCGCCATGTTGTTGGCGCCGTCACCGAAGTAGGTCATCCGCAGACCGCCCAGCGAGCCCTTGCGCTCGACCAGGGTCTGCAGGTCGGCGAGCACCTGGCAGGGGTGGAATTCGTCAGACAACGCATTGACCACCGGAGCGGTGGACGCAGAAGCCATGGCGTTCAACCGCTTCTGGGCGAAGGTGCGCCACACGATCGCGTCGACGTAGCGCGAGAGCACCCGTCCGGTGTCCTCCAGGGTCTCCTCCCGGCCGAGCTGGGTAGCGCGACCGTCGACCACCACCGCATGCCCGCCGAGTTGGGCGATGCCGATCTCGAAGGAGAACCGGGTGCGGGTGGAGTTCTTGTCGAAGATCACCGCCACCCCGCGCGGCCCCTCCAGGGGACGCCGGCTCAGCGGCTCCTTCTTGAGAGTCGCGGCGAGTTCGAGCACCTCGGCCTGTTCGGCCGGTGACAGGTCGTCGTCGCGCAGGAAGTGCCGAAGTGTGCTCATGGGGCTGCCTTTTCGAGGATGTCGGGCAGGGCGGTGAGGAAGCTGTCGATCTGCGCCTCGGTGATGATCAGTGGCGGAGCCAGCCGGATCACGTCGGGTGCGGCGGCGTTGACCAGGAAGCCGGCGTCGCGTGCGGCGGTCTCGATCACCTTGCCCTGCGGGGCGGTGAGCACCACGCCGCGCAGCAACCCGCGCCCGCGGACATGGTCGACCAGCGGGTGATCCAGCGCCTCGATACCGTGGCTGAGGGTCTTGCCCAGCACGTCGGCGCGTTCGACCAGATCCTCGGCGGCCAGCACCCGCAGCACCGCGAGTGCCGCAGCGGTGCACACCGGGTTGCCGCCGAATGTGCTGCCGTGCAAGCCCGGTGTCATCAGATCGGCTGCCGGTCCGATGGCCAGGCACGCTCCGATCGGCAGGCCGCCGCCGAGACCCTTGGCAAGCGTGACGACGTCCGGGGTGATGCCGTCGTGCTGGTGGGCGAAAAACGCACCGGTGCGGCCCACCCCGGTCTGGACCTCGTCGAGCACCAGCAGCGCGCCGTGGCGGCTGGTGATCTCGCGAGCCGCCACCAGGTACCCGGCCGGTGGGACGACGACGCCGCCCTCCCCCATGATCGGTTCGAGGAACACTGCCGCGGTGTCATCGTCCACGGCGGCCGCCAAGGCCTCGACGTCGCCGTAGGGCACGTGGGTGACGTAGCCCGGAAGCGGTTCGAACGGAGCCTGTTTGGCGGGTTGACCGGTGAGCGCCAGCGCACCCATGGTGCGGCCGTGGAAGGCGTTCTCGGCGGCGACCAGTTTGGTGCGCCCGGTCAGCCGGGTGAGTTTGAAGGCGATCTCGTTGGCCTCGGCACCGGAGTTGCAGAAGAACGCCCGGGCCGGCGCCCCGAGCTGGTCGACGAGCGCTTCGGCCAGTGCGACACCGGGTTCGGTGGCGTACAGGTTCGAAGTGTGGCCCAACGTGTTGAGCTGGGTGGTGACGGCCTCGATGACCGCGGGGTGGCGATGGCCGAGGATGTTGACCGCGATACCGGCCAGCAGATCCACGTAGGTCTTGCCGCTCTCGTCGGTGACCACGGCCCCGTCGCCGCTGACCAGCGCGACCGGCGGGGTGCCGTAGTTGTTCATCATGACCGACTGCCAGCGGTCCAACAGGCTGTGTTGATCCCCCGAGTCGCTGCGCTCCTGCCCGCCGCTCATACTCCCACCACCTTCGTCCCCGTCCCCTCATCCGTGAACAGTTCCACCAGCACGCAGTGCTCGACGCGGCCGTCGATGACGTGGGCGCTGGGCACCCCGCCCTCCACGGCGCGCAGGCAGGCTTCGATCTTGGGCACCATGCCCGACTCCAGGCTGGGCAGCAGCTGGTTCAGGGTTACGGTGTCGATCTCGCTGACCAGTGACTCGCGGTCGGGCCACCGGGTATAGAGACCCTCGACATCGGTGAGCATCAACAACTTCTCGGCACCCAGCGCCTGGGCCAGGGCGGCCGCGGCGGTGTCCGCATTGATGTTGTGCACCACCCCGTCGGCGTCGGGTGCGATGGTCGAGACCACCGGAATGCGCCCGGCGGCAATGAGATCCATGACCGCGGCGGTGTTGACGTGATCGACGTCGCCGACCAGTCCGATATCGGTGGCCACCCCGTCGACGGTGACGCTGCGCCGCACTGCGGTGAACAGCTGGGCGTCTTCACCGGTCAGACCGACCGCGTACGGGCCGTGGCTGTTGATCAGGTTCACCAGCTCACGGCCGACCTGACCGAACAGCACCATCCGGGCGACGTCGAGCACTTCCGGGGTGGTGACCCGAAAGCCGCCCTTGAAATCGCCTGCGATGCCGAGCTTCTTGAGCATGGCGGAAATCTGCGGCCCACCGCCGTGGACGACGACGGGATAGCTGCCGACATTGCGCAGGAACACCATGTCGGCGGCGAACGCGGCCTTGAGCAGATCATCGGTCATGGCGTTACCGCCGTACTTGACCACGACGATCTTGCCGTGCAGCGCCTTGAGCCACGGCAGTGCTTCGGCGAGGACCGCGGCCTTGGTCTGGGTGCTGACGGTCATGAGCTGTACGCCGAGTTCTCTTCGACGTAGGCGTGCGACAGGTCGGTGGTGCGGATGGTGGCCTGACCGTCACCGAGGTTGAGAGCGACCGTGACGTCGATATCGGGTCCGGACAGGTCGACGTCACGGGCGCCGGGCGCCCCGGCACCGTCGACACACACCGGGAAACCATTGAAGGACACGGTGATCCGCTCGTGCTCGATCGGGAACGGCACCATGCCGACGGCGGCCAGCACCCGGCCCCAGTTCGGGTCGGAACCGAACAGCGCGGTCTTGACCAGGCTGTCGCGGGCGATCACCCGCGCGGCGGTGACGGCGTCGGCCTCGGTCGGCGCGCCGGTGACGGTGATCGCCACCCGCTTGGTCACTCCCTCGGCGTCGGCCTGCAGCTGCGCGCATAGGTCATCGCACACCCGCAACACGGCCTCGTCGAGATCGGCCTGGCTGGGCGCGATCTCGCTGGCCCCGGAGGCCAGCAGCAGCACCGTGTCGTTGGTGGAGCAGCTGCCGTCGACGTCGAGCCGATCGAAGGTCTTGGCAGTGGCGCGGCGCAGCGCGGTGTTCAGCGCCTCGGCGTCGGCCACCGCATCGGTGGTGAGCACCACCAGCATGGTGGCCAGCGACGGGGCCAGCATGCCCGCGCCCTTGGCCATTCCGCCAACCGTCCAGTTCTGTCCCGAGTCGGGGCTGTGATGCAGCGCAACCTGTTTGGGCACGGTGTCGGTGGTCATGATGGCCCGGGCGGCTTCCTCACCCCCGGTGAGACCGCCGCCCAGTTCATGCACGATCTCGGTGACACCGGCCAGCACCCTATCCATTGGCAGCCGGTCACCGATCAGTCCCGTCGAGCAGACGGCGATCTCGATAGGACCGGTCTCGGTGCCCCACTCCGACAACGCGGCGGCCACCGCCTCGGCCGTGGCGTGGGTGTCCTGGAAACCGAGGGCACCGGTGCAGGCGTTGGCACCACCGGAGTTCAGCAGCACGGCGCGCAGCCGCCCGGTGGTCAGCACCTGCTGGCTCCACAGCACCGGGGCGGCCTTGACCTGATTGCGGGTGAACACCCCGGCCGCGGCGTAATCCGGGCCTTCGTTGAACACCAGTGCCAGGTCGAGTGCTCCGGACTTCTTGATGCCCGCGGCGATTCCGGTGGCGCGGAACCCGGCCGGGGCGGTGACGCCCTGCGTGCGCACCAGCTTGCTCACGGCGCCACTCCCACGATCGACAGTCCTTCCGTTTCTTGCCATCCCAACGCCAGGTTCATCGACTGCACCGCTGCACCGGCGGTGCCCTTCACCAGGTTGTCGATGGCGCACACCGCCACCAGCACCCCGGCGTCGGCATCCACGGCGACCGCCAGTTGCGCGGCGTTGCTGCCGATCACCGACCCGGTGCGCGGCAACTGCCCCTCGGGCAGCAGGTGGATGAAAGGTTCTGCGCCGTAAGCCTTGTCATAGGCCGCGCGGATCTCAGAGTCCGACGCGGTGGTGCGCGCCGTGCAGGTGGCCAGGATGCCCCGCGAGGTGGGGATCAGCACGGGGGTGAACGACACCGTCACCGGCTGGTCGGTGACCGCGCGCAGCCCCTGCGCGATCTCCGGGGTGTGCCGGTGCACGCCGGCGATGTTGTAGGCCCGGGCCGAGCCGATGACCTCCGAACCCAGCAGATCGACCTTGGCCGACTTGCCCGCACCGGAGGTGCCGCTGACGGCCACCACGGTGACCGCGGGCTCGACCAGGTCGGCGGCCACGGCAGGCAGCAGAGCCAGCAGCGCGGCCGTCGGGTAGCAGCCGGGCACCGCGATGCGGGTCGCCCCGCGCAGCCGTTCCCGGTTGCCCGGCAGCTCGGGCAGCCCGTAGGGCCAGCTTCCGGCGTAGGGCGAGCCGTAGAAGCGCTCCCAGGCCGCGGCGTCGGTGAGCCGGAAGTCCGCACCGCAGTCGATGATCACGGTGTCGGGGCCTAGCTGCTCGGCCAACTCCGCCGAGTTGCCGTGCGGAAGGCCCAGGAACACGACGTCGTGCCCGCTCAGCACATCGACGTCAGTGGGCTGCAGTACCCGGTCGGCCAGCGGCAGCAGATGGGGGTGGTGCTCGGAGAGCGGCGAACCCGCGCTGGCGGCGGCGGTGAGCGCGCCGATGGTCAGCCTGCCGTCGGCGTAGGCGGGGTGGCCGAGCAGGAGCCGTAGGATCTCACCGCCGGCATAACCGCTAGCACCGGCAACAGCCACCGAAGTCATTCAGCGATTCTGCATGTTTATGCAGAATCATGCAAATTCATTCCTTGGGCTCTTCGGCGCCCTCTGGAACCGGCCGTTGTGCCGAGTTTTCCGCGATGAGCAACCACGCCAGAGTGGCCAGGCCGATGGCGGTCGCGTGGACACAGACCACGAAGGCGATGTACTCGTGCCAGACGGCGGCCACCCCGCAGTGTTCGACGCCGGTGTGGACCAACATGGAGAACGCCAGCCCTTCGGCGACACACAGCAGCAGCACGGTCAGCAGCGGTGCGGCCCGATCGGCGGGCCGCATCACCGTGTTACGCCACCGCAGGAAGCCCATCTCGAGACCGAGGGTGATCAGCAGCACCGGGATCACCTGGACCATCTGGGCGAAGAAGTCGGTCGAGATGTCGTTGGCGCAGGAGGGCCGGTAGTCGATCACCGGAAACCACAGCGCCGACGCCACCTGGACAACGAAGGTGCCGGCCACCAGCGGCACCGCCCAGCCGTGGCGCGTCAAGCCAACCCCCGGTGCCGCATTGGTGTCCAGTGTGGACGCCAGGACCAGGCCCATCGCCGCCACGAAGACCGCCGCACCGGCCAGGCTGCCCCACAGCGGCAGGTGTTTCTCCGCGCCGGCCAGAAGGATGATCGTCACGTGCAGGGCCAGCACCACCACCGTGCCGAGCGCCCACCAACTGTGCAGCAGCCGCGGTTGGAACTGTCGCCACGTCAGGCCGGGTTCACTCTGCCGGGTGATCCGCCACTTCAGGTAGGCGGCACCGGCCAGCAGGGCGAGGTCGATCGCGAGCACGAACCAGCGCCAGCCGCTCACGGACGCACCGATGACGGTGAGGGCGAACTCGACGATGTCGTCGCTGTAGGTGAAGCCGATGACCATGACGACCACCGCCAGCAGCGCGGGCCACTGGGAACCGGCGCGGCCCACGGACGACGTCTTCACCCGCGGCCCCCTGTGTCTGGACGAGACCCTGAGTATCGCGGCGAGATCGACGAAATGTCGGGATCTACCCGAGAAAGTGCAGCCAAACGTTGGTTTGGGCGGCAGTGGGAGCGCGGTCAGGCCCGCAGTTCGGCTCCGAGGCGCTGTGCGGCGGCCACGGCGGCGTCGCGGGCGGCGCTGGCCTCGTCCTCGGTCAGCGTGCGATCAGCGGCCCGGAAACGAAGCGCCAGCGTCAGCGACTTGCGGCCCTCCCCGATCTGCGGCCCGGTGTAGACGTCGAACAGTGCGACATCTTCCAGTAGCTCGCCGGCACCGTCGCGCACCGCATCGACCACGTCCTGGGCAGCGACATCGGCACCGACTACCAGGCTCACGTCCTGGAACACCGCCGGGAACGGCGACACCCGCGGCGCGGGCAGCGTCTCGGTGATCGGCACTAGGTCGAGGTTCACCTCCACCGCGCAGGTGCCCTTCGGCAACCCGGCACGCTCGACGACCGCGGGATGCAACTGACCGGCGTAGCCCACGACGTGGCCGTCGACCAGGACCTCGGCGCACCGGCCGGGATGCCACGGCAGATGCTGGGCCGCCCGCAGCGTCACCTCGACACCGCAGGCGCGCGCGATGACCCGTACCGCCTCGAAGGCATCGGCCGCTTCCACGGGCCGGCCGGGCCCCCACGGACCGCGTGGCTCCCGCAAACCGCTCAGCACCGCGCCGACATGCACCGGCTGATGCGGCAGCGACGCGTTGAGCGAGGCGATCTCCTCATCGGTGGGCCGTCGATGGGTCGGGATCAACTCGACGGCGCCGGTGTCGGCGGTCGGCTGCACCACCTGGGCGATGGAGAACAGCGCGACGTCGGAGAAGCCCCGGGACACGTTGCGGGACAACGCTTCCAGCAGCGCCGGCAGCAGCGTGGTGGCCAGGTGCGGCCGCTCGGCCTCCAGCGGGTTGAGCACCGAGGTGGTGGCCCGCCTGGGGTCATCAGCCGCCAGCCCCCAGACATCGAAGATGCCGGCGGGCAGGAACGGGGTCGGCAGCACCTCGACATAGCCCGAGAGCGCCAGCGACTTACCCACGGCGCGGCGGCGCTTCTGCGTCACGGTCAGGCCCCGTCCGGCAGGCGCGGTCGGCAGCACCGACGGAATCTTGTCCAGGCCTTCCAGCCGCAGTACTTCCTCGACCAGGTCGGCGGGCTGCACCAGATCCGGACGCCAGCTCGGTGGGGTGACGACCAGGATCGCCGGATCCGCGTCATCCTCCACGACGTCGGCGCCGACCTGGGTCAGCCGGTTCACTGCGGCGCCCGGCTCGTACTCGACACCCGCCATCTGGTCGGGCAGGTCGAAGCGCATCCGCACCGGCGCGGGCGACCAGTCCTGTCGCGGCGGGTCGCCACGCCAGTCGGTCAGCCGCGGTTGCACTGTGCCACCGGCAATCTCGGCCAGCAGCCCCGCACAGCGGTCCAGCGCGGCCACCGAGATCGCCGGATCCACCGACCGCTCGTAGCGGCGGCCCGCCTCGCTGACCAGGTGCAGCCGGCGGATGGTGCGTGACACCGCGGCCGGATCCCACACCGCGGCTTCCAGCAGCACGTCGGTGGAGTCGTCGTCGATTTCGGTGGTGCCCGCACCCATCACGCCGCCGATGGCCGCGGTGGCCACATCGTCGACGATCAGGACGTCACCGGGGTCCAGGGTGCGGGTGATGTCGTCCAGGGTGACCACGGTCTCCCCCGGCTCGGCGAAGCGCACGGCGAAGTCGCCGTGGATGCGGCTGCTGTCGTGGGCGTGCATCGGGTGGCCGAGCTCGAGCATCACGTAGTTGGTGACGTCGACCGCCGGCGAGATCGGCCGGATCC
Organism: Mycobacterium sp. M26; assembly: GCF_001494595.1. Lineage (GTDB taxonomy): Bacteria > Actinomycetota > Actinomycetes > Mycobacteriales > Mycobacteriaceae > Mycobacterium. Next base: position 1,939,328 of record NZ_LN929908.1, on the reverse strand, counting down.
CCGAGAGCAGCAACCGTCGCCGTAACCACCACGGCGACAATGCCTTCGGGTCGATGCCGGTGACCGGACGCAGGGCGAACCGGCTGACTCCGGTACCCGGGGCGATGGTCACACCGAGCGCGGGCCCCTCGACCGGTAGCGCCGGAACGTCGGCGGGATCGACATAGTCCAGGTCGTAGGCGCAGGCGATTTCGCGGGCGATGCCGCGCACCGACATGCAGTAGCCGCGATCCGGGGTGACGGCCAGGTCGAACACCACGTCATCCAGGCCCAGCACCGCGGCGGCGTCGGCACCCGGCTCCGCGGTCCCGGGCGGGAACACCATGATGCCCGAATGGTCGGCACCCAGGCCGAGTTCGGCGGCCGAGCAGATCATGCCGTCCGAGAGCCGACCGTAGGTCTTACGGCTGGCGATGTGGAAGTCGCCGGGCAGCGTGGTACCCGGCAGCGCAACGGCGACCAGATCTCCGACGGCGAAGTTGGTTGCGCCACAGACGATGTCGCGGTCCTCGGCCTCACCGACATCGACCTTGCATGCCCGGATCGGCTTCTTGAACTCGGTCAGCTCTTCGATCGCGGTCACGCGACCCATCGTCAGCGGCCCGCTCACCGGTCCCAGGGTGATGATGTCCTCGACCTCATGCCCGACCCGGATCAGGGCCTGCTCCAGATCGTGCGGCTCGACATCCCAGCCGGGGGCACCGCGCTGGACGACCTCACGCAGCCAGCTGTAGGGAAGACGCATCAGACACCGACTCCGAACGGCAGGGAGAACCGGACATCACCCTCGACCATGTCACGCATGTCGGGAATTCCGTTGCGGAACTGCAGAGTTCGCTCAAGACCCATTCCGAAGGCGAACCCGGAGTAGACCTCCGGGTCGATCCCGGCGGCGCGCAACACATTCGGATTGACCATGCCGCAGCCACCCCATTCGACCCAGCCGGGGCCGCCCTTCTTGTTCGGGAACCAGATGTCGACCTCGGCCGACGGCTCGGTGAACGGAAAGAAGTGCGGCCGCATGCGGGTGCGGGCCGTCGGCCCGAACTCCGAGCGGGCGAAGGCGTCCAGCGTGCCGCGCAGGTGGGCCATCGTCAGACCGCGGTCCACCGCCAGCCCCTCCACCTGGTGGAACACCGGGGTGTGGGTGGAGTCCAGTTCGTCGGTGCGGAAGGTCCGGCCGATCGAGACGATGTATACCGGCAGCTCCCGGTCCAGCAGGGTGCGCACCTGCACCGGCGAAGTGTGGGTGCGCAGTAGTTGGCGCGACCCTTCCGGGGCGATGTGGAAGGTGTCGGACTCGCTGCGGGCCGGGTGGTCCGGCGGGAAGTTCAGCGCGTCGAAGTTGAACTGCTCGGTCTCGACCTCGGGGCCCTCGGCCAGCTCCCAGCCCATGGCCACGAACGTGTCGGCGATGTGCTCGGCGAGGATCGTGATCGGATGCCGGGCGCCGAGGGGCTGGCGGGTGGACGGCAGCGTGACGTCGATGGACTCGGCCACCAGGACCGCGGCGTCACGCTCGGCGCGCAGGACGGCCAGGCGGTCGTCATAGCTCTGCTGGGCGTCGGTGCGCGCGATGTTGACGCGCTTGCCGGCGTCGGCGCGGTCTTCCTTGGGCAGCGAGGCCAGTGCCTGGCGGGCCAGGGCGAGCGGGGCGCGGTCACCCAGGTGCTCGGTCTTGGCCTTGGCCAGCGCGTCGAGGTCGCCGGCCTGGCTGAACGCCTGGCGGGCCGCGCTGACGGCGTCGGTCAGCGAGTCCTGAGACAGCAGGTCGGCGGCTTGCTCACCCACGCGGCGAGACTCTCCTTGGCTAGCAGGCTTGGGGCGCGGCACGGGTGTGACGCAAGTGCCGATCATAGGTGATGCCAGAATGACGCTTCGCGGGCATTTCGCCCGGCCGGCCGCCGGCGGCCGGGTTGCACTGCCCGAGGATGTCCGATGCTCAGAGCCCTCGCCGTCGCAGCAGTATGGGTGGCGGCGCTGGCCGCGGCACTGCTCGCCGTGTTCGTCAGCCCGTGGTGGTGGATTCTGGCCGCCGTCGTCGCGGCCCTGGCCGGGCTCGGCACCTGGGACGTCCTGCAGACCAAGCACACGATCTTGCGGGCCTTCCCCATCCTGGGCCATGCCCGTTTCCTGGCCGAGCTGCTGCGCCCGGAGATCCGGCAGTACTTCATCGAGTCGAACACCGAGGCCAGCCCGTTCGACCGGGAAACCCGCGACATGGTCTACGAACGGGCCAAGGGCATCAAGAGCGATGAGCCGTTCGGCACCGAACGCAATGTGTACGGCCTGGGCTACGAGTTCCTGCGGCACTCCCTGCGGGCCAGGACCGCGACCGAGCTGAACCCGCGGGTGCGTCTCGGCGGCCCGGACTGCGCGCAGCCGTATGACATCGCACTGTTCAACGTGTCGGCGATGAGTTTCGGGGCGCTGTCCGGCAATGCCATCGAGGCACTCAACGGTGGCGCGGCCCGTGGCGGGTTCGCCCATGACACCGGCGAGGGCGCGATCAGCCCCTACCACCTCACCCACGGCGGCGACCTGATCTGGGAGATCGGCTCCGGCTACTTCGGCTGCCGCGACGCCGACGGGCACTTCGATGCGGTGAAGTTCAAGGAGAAGGCGGCGCTGCCGTCGGTCAAGGCCATCTCGATCAAACTCTCCCAGGGCGCCAAACCCGGCCTGGGCGGGGTGCTGCCCGGTGCGAAGGTGAGCGCCGAGATCGCCGCAACACGCGGTGTCCCGCAGGGCCAGACCGTGGTGTCACCGCCGGCACACACCGCATTCCACAACCCCGTCGAGATGATGCACTTCATCGCCACCCTGCGCAGCCTGTCCGGCGGCAAACCCATCGGCTTCAAGTTGTGCGTCGGGGCGCGCACCGAGTTCCTGTCGATCTGCAAGGGCATGCTCAAGACCGGCATCACCCCGGATTTCGTCATCGTCGACGGCTCCGAGGGTGGCACCGGCGCCGCCCCACAGGAATTCGAGGACCACGTCGGCATGCCGCTGACCGAGGGCCTGATGCTGGTGCACAACTGCCTGGTGGGCACCGGCCTGCGGCCGCACATCCGGGTGGGCGCATCGGGCAAGGTGGCCAGCGGCGTCGACATTGTGACCCGCATCTGCCAGGGCGCCGACTTCACCCTGTCCGCACGCGCCATGATGTTCGCCCTGGGCTGCATCCAGGCGATGAAATGCAACACCAACCGCTGCCCGACCGGGGTGGCCACCCAGGACCCGGGACTGGCCCGCGCCCTGTACGTGCCGGACAAGATCGACCGCGTCGCCAACTTCCAGCAGGCGACGGTGGCCAGCGCGGCCCAGATCGTCGCCTCGATGGGGCTCGACGGCTTCGACCAGTTGGAACCTTCGATGCTCAACCGCCGCATCGAGGGTCAGCGCACCCGGACCTATGCCGAGATCTACGACTGGCTGATGCCGGGTGAGCTCCTCGAGGACGCCCCCGAGGCGTGGCTATCGGACTGGATCGAGGCCAGCGCCGACGAATTCCGCTGAGCTACCGACTTACCCGTGGGCGGTGTCCCGGCGCGGCTGCTGGGTGATCAGCGGCGGATCGCACGCCTGCTTCCCGAGTGAGCGTGCCCCGCCCGGGGACCCGAGATCGGCGAAGAAGTCGGCATTGGCCTGCACATAGGGCAGCCAGTCGTCGGGCGCCTCCTCGCAGTAGACGATCGCCTCGACCGGGCAGGCGGGTTCGCACGCCGCACAGTCGACACATTCCTCGGGGTGGATGTAGAGCATCCGCTCCCCCTCGTAGATGCAGTCCACCGGGCACTCGTCGACACATGCCTTGTCGAGGATGTCCACACACGGTTCGCCGATGACGTAGGTCATGACGTCTGCAGATCGTCGAGCACCTGATGCGCAGCGTTGTATCCCGGCACGAACGTGATGCCGGGCCCGCCGTGGCAGCCGGCCCCACCGAGGTAGAGACCCTCGATCGGCAACGGCATGTCCAGGAAACCCTTGGGCCCCGGGCGATTCGGGCCCATCAGCTCCGGCTGCAGCAGCCCGTGGCAGAAGTCTCCGTCGGGAGCGCCGAACATCGTCTGCATGTGATAGGGCGCGAAGGTGATGTGGCGGATCTGGATGTCCTTGAAGTTCGGCGCGAACTTGGTGATCTTGTCGATCACGCGACGAGCCATCTCTTCCTTGAGCTTGCCGTGCTGCTCACGCGGGGCCGCCACCGGGAATCCGTACGCGTAGGCACTGGCGGCGTGCTTGCCCGGCGGAGCGAGCCCGGGATCGCTGACCGACGGGATCTGCATGCCCAGCGACGGGTTGTCCGGGATGAAGCCGGCGCGGGCCATTTCCCATTGGCGCTGTTGCTCTTCGGGGGTTCCGAAGATCCCGACGGACTGCTGCATGCCGTCCTCGTTGAGCAGTTCGTACGGTGCGGCGAACTTCGGCAAACCGTCCAGCGCGAAGTGCATCTGGATGAAGGTCGCGCGGTGGTCGCGGCCGGACAGCCGGATCACCCACTCCCCGGGCAGATTCTCGGTGCCGACCAGATCGGTCAACGTCACATCCGGGGACACATTGGACACCACGACCGGCGCGGTGATCACCGATCCGTCGTGCAGACGCACACCGGTGACCCGGTCGGCCTCGACGAGGATCTGTTCGACCTTGGCACGGTAGCGGATCTGGCCGCCGGTGGTGAGCAGCAGATTCTTGAGGTGTTCACATACCGCACCGATGCCGCCTTCAAGTTTGGTCATCATGGTGGCACTCTCGTCGGGCACGCACATCGCGAAGGCCAAACATGTTGCGCTGCCAGGAGTGAACGGGCCGCGGTAGGTGGAGTTGATGGCGAGGAAGGCCAGCATGCCACGGATGGTGGCGAACTTGTCCTTGTCGGGGAAGTTGCGGTCGATGACGTCCATTGCGGTGCCGAACAGCATCTCGTGGATAGCCCGACGCTCGGATTGGTTTGCGGCACAGGCATACATCTCATCAAGGGTCTTCGGTGGTGTTCGCGCTTCGAATCGGCCGAGCGCCTTGGCGGGCCCGACGGTCCACTCCAGGGTCTTGGCCATTCCCATCACCGCGTCGTCGCCGTGCTTCTCCGACAGGTGCATCAGATACTTCATCGGGTCGCTGTAGAAGATCATCGGCTCCTCGCCCGCTTCGCCGATGTTGACCGACTGCACCTCGGCGTGCACCTGGGGAATCGTGTGCAACTCGAGGGCCTCTGCCACCTCGGGGGCGGTGGGAAACTGCACCGAACCGGCGATCTCGTAACGGAAGCCGTTGATCAGTTCGACGGTGGCCGCCATTCCGCCGGAATAGGTGTTCTGTTCGAGCACCAGGGTCCGAAGACCCGCGCGTTGCAGGATCACCGCGGCGGTCAGGCCGTTGTGGCCCCCACCGACGACGATCGCGTCGTAATCGGTCATGTGTTCTCTCTCCTTACTTGTCGGTCCAGACTCCGGCTCATTCCGGTTTCTGTGTGAGAAGTGCTAGTGCCGGGATTTGCGAAAACGATTGTGCGATAATGTCGTAATGACGAACCTGCACGAGCGCCGCAGGCGCTCGACGCATGAGACCCTCCGCGAAGTAGCACTCGCACGATTCGCCCGCGACGGCTTCGCCAACGTGACCGTGGCCCAGCTGGCCGAGGAGGCAGGCGTCACCCAGCGCACGTTCTTCCGCCACTTCCCCACCAAGGAAGCCGTGCTGTTCCAGGACTACGAGACGCAGCTGCAGTGGTTCGCCGAGGCGCTCGCCCGCCGGCCGGCCACCGAGTCGGTGTTCGATGCCGTGCTCGGCAGCGTGGTCAGCTTCCCCCACGATCTGGAGGTCGTCCGCCAGGCGGCGATGCTGCGGGCGACCCTGATCGACGGCGACAAGGCGGCGGGTCACCTTCGGGTGGTGCAGGGTTCGTTCGCCGCGGTGCTGACCGAGTTCATCACCACCCGCTACACCGACATCCCCGACATCGACCTGGTCGCCGAGGTGGCCGCGGCCGCACTGGCCGGGGCCTTGGTGGCCTCGGTGGAGAAGTGGGGCCGCGACGGCTGCACCACCGACCTGCGCGAGGTGGTGCTCTCCAGCGTCAACCTGCTTCGTTCCGGGTTGGCACCGCTGTGGCGGGAGAACAGCCCGGGCGTCTGAGGCGCGGGTCACCACGGCAACATCTCCCGCCACGAGGCCGGCCGCGCCGGTGTGCCCAGACCCTGTTGGACGAAGCGGCGCCCGCTGGGCGCGACGTACCCGCCGGTGGCCGGGTTGTACGGAACAACCGAGACCGGCGGCTGTTGGTCCGGTGCGGGCACGCCGGACTCGTTGGGCGGCAACGGAGTTCCCGTGCCGGGTCCGACGATGTTCTGGTCGGGTTCGACCCTGCTGTCGGGCGGAATGCCCTGTGCGATCAGGTTCGGATCGATCGGATACGGGCCGACGGCGTGCTGGCGCACCGCGGTGGGGATGAACGGCTGGTCGCTGTCGCAGATGTCGACGGTGGGAGCCCGCTTGCCCGGCTTGCCCATGCACGGATAGTTGCGCGCACCCCGCACCGCGATCGGAGAGTCCTGCGGCAGTTTGCAATACAGGCCGTCCGGGGTGTCCAGGGTGGTGGTGTCGGCCGGCGACCGCCAGGACGAGGGCGGCAGGAATCCCACCGTGCACGGCGGCGGATCACCGAGGGTGATCGCGAATTCCCCCACCGGCAGACCAGTCGGGTTGTTCGTCGGCAGACCGAAACCCTGCGTGCTCGCAATGACCGGTGGCAGCAGGACGAGCAGCTGTTCCAGTGAGGCGTTGTAGGTGAGCAGAACCTGGCCGACCGCACCGAGGTTCGCCAGCAGCACCGGCAGCGTCGGCTTGAGATCATTCAGCAGACCGGTTACCTGATCGGCAGCCACCGGACCGGTGCGCAACAGTGCCCGGACCTGATCGTCGTCGTCGGCCACCGTCTGGGTGACATCGGCCAGACCACGGGCCCACACCGCCAGCGACTCCGCGCTGGCCACCTGGGAATCCAGCAGCGGCACGGAATCGTCGATCAGGCTTCGGGTCTGGGGCCCGACACCGTCGAGTCGGGTGGCGATGGCAGCGGAGGAATCCACCAGCGAGGCCAGGTCATAGCCTGCTCCGTTGAGCCCGCGGTGGGCCTCGCCGAGCAGGTCGGCGAGTTTGTCGTCGGGGATGCTGCCGACCAACGCGCTGACGTTGTCCAGCATGGGCCCGACCGCCTGCGGGACGGTGCTGCGCCCGACCGGGATGACCGAACCGTTCCGAAGGTAAGGCCCGGCGGCGGTCAGCGGCCGCAGGTCGACGTACTGTTCGCCGATCGCCGAGGCGCTGTGCACCTCAGCGCGCAGGTTCGCAGGGATCGGGGGCGAGGTGTTCAGTGACAGCGTTGCTTCGGCGCCCTGCGGGGTCAGCCGCAGGGCGGTCACCTTGCCGACCTGCACACCGCGGTAGGTGACGTTGGAGAACCGGTACAGCCCGCCGCCACTGGGCAATTGCAATGTGACGGTGATGCGGCCCAGGCCGAGCAGCGTCGGGACCTGGACGAAGACGAAGGCCATCGCCAGCACACCGACGATCGACACGATGCCGAACAGCACCAGTTGCGCACGCACCAGACGGGTCAGCATCAGCGACCCCCCGTAGGTGCCGGCGGCGAATCCTGAACCCCGACTCCCAGCGGGTCGTAGGTGTAGTTCAGATACCACGGATCACCAGGCGCCGGAACGAGTTTGGCGCCCTGTTCTCCCCACCGGGTGCCCAGGAACATGGTCCGCTTGAGCCGCGGCACGGTCAGGTCCGCGACCAGGAACATGTTGACGTAGTCACCGCGGATAGCGCGGTCGATGTAGCTCTGGCTGTAGGGGTAGGTCACCGCGAACGCGAGTGCGGTGTCCAGGTCGGGACCGACATCGGCGAGCGCCTTGATGGTCGGTTCGAGGTTCTGAAGATTCGTCACGAGGTCGGCTTGGGTGGTGTCGACCAGATTGGTGGCCGACTCGCTGAACGCTCTCAGCTTCTGTAGTGCGGTGATGATGCGGGGCCGCTCGCGCAGCAGGACGTCGAGGGCGTCCGGTAGCCGTTGCAGGGCTCGGCTGACCACCTCACGCTGATCGGCGACGACGGCGGTGAAGCTGTTGAGTTGGTGGATCATGTCGATCAGCTCGTCGCGCTGCCCGTCGAGTGCGCCGACAAAGGTGTCGAGTCGCTGCAGCAGGTCGCGGACCTGGTCCTGACGGCCGGACAGGGCGGCGTTGGCGTTCTTGATGATGTCGCCGATCTGTCCGAGCCCCCCGCCGTTGACCACCGCGGACAGGGTGGACAGAGTGCGCTCGGTCGACGGGTACGTCGATGACCGGCTCAGCGGAATCGTGGCGCCGGAGGGCAACTGTCCCCGGGGTGGCTCGCCGGGGGGCGGATCGAGTTCCAGATGTACCGAGCCGAGCAGGCTGGTCTGCCCCACCGAGGCAATCACGTTGCCCGGAACGACCACGCCGGGGCGAATGAACACCTCGACGTCGGCGTGCCAATCCCGAAGCCGCATCGCGCCTACGCTGCCAACCACCACGTCGTCGATCAGGACCGGCGAATTCGATTCCAGCATGCCGACATTGGCGATCTGGATGTGATAGACCGCCGCACCTGGCTGGTGGCCGTCGGTGCCCGGCAGGGCCAGCGAGTTGAGTCCGCGGAAGGAGCAACCCGATGCGCCGGCCGCGACGCACACGGCGGTGAGGAAGGCGAGAAACCGGCGGGCGATCACGGCGCCGGACTCTCGCCGCCGTACGCCGACACCGCCGGGGGGATCTCCGGCGGGCCCGGTTTGCCGCCCGTTCCGCCGGGGGCCAACCCCGGTTCGGAGTAGATCAGGTTCGCGGGGTCGGGCGCCTTCATGAGCAGGGGGCTCATCGGGATGGGCAGCAGGTTGAAGGTGAGCAATCGCAGTGCAGGACCCAGGTACTGGGCGCACAGCTTTCCGGTCTCGGCCGCGGTGGCGTTTTCGATGGCCCCGATCTGCCCGCAGATGAACTGGACGGGGTTGGAGAAGTTGTTGAACACGATGGAGCCGATGTTGTCCCCGGTGTCCGGGTTGTAGACGTTGTAGTAGTTGGCGAACGCGTTGGGGGCGACGTGCAGGAGTTGTTCGAGGTTCTTGCGGTTGTCGGCGAGGGTTCTGGTGACGTCGGTCAGCCGGGTGACCTGTTCGACGGTGGCCTGCTGGGTGTCGCCGACGAAGCGCTGGATGTCGACGGTGGCGGTCGACAGATCCCGTAGCGCCGCATCCAGATCCGGGGTGCTCTGCCCGAGGGTTCCGGTCAGGGCCGCGAGTTGCTGTTCGAACTCCACGATGGAGTCACTGCTGTCCCGCAGCGTCGACACCAGCGCCTGCAAGTCCCGGATGACCCCGACGATGTCGCCACTGCCCTCGCCGATGATACGGGCGACCCCGGACAGCTGAGCAAGGGTCTGCCGCAGTTTCTCCCCGTTGCCGCCCATGGCGTCGGCGGTCGTGGAGATCAGCTGCGCCAGAGCCGGTTTGGATGCCTGCGCACTCGGGCCAAGATCGGTGGACAGACGCATCAGCTGTGCTTTCACATCGTCCCACTCGACCGGCACGGCAGTACGGTCCACCGGGATGACGGCGCCGCTGGGCATCGTCGGACCCTCGTCGCGGTAGGGCGGCGTCAGCTGCAGATACCGCGCGGCGACCAGATTCTGGGCGACGATCACGGCACCGGCGTTGGCCGGGATCGACACACCGTGGTCGACCGACAGCACCATCTTGACCTGATCGCCGACCGGTTCGATGGTGTCGATTCGCCCCACCCGAACACCCGAGACGCGGACCTCGTCACCCGGATAGATGGCGTTGGCGGTGCGGAAGTAGGCGGTCAGCACCGTGGGCCGCGACAACATGTCGCGTACCAGCAGCCCGCCACCGGCGGCGGCGATCCCAACCAGCACGGCAGCCAGAACGATCGTCATTCTGCGGCGGGTGATCACGGTGGGCCCTCCTGCTGCTGGGGAGTTGCTTGCGGAATCGCGTTGTAGGGGAACGGAAACTCCGCGCGCGGCCCGGCATTGTCCGGGGGCTGGCCGGCGTCGGTGCCGCGGCGGAAGCCGAAGGCGTAGTCGAGGAAGGGCTGCAGGAATTCGGCGGGCACCACGTTGGCGGTGTAGGCCTGGTAGTAGAACCCGCTCGATACCGCCTCCCCCATGGTGATCTCGTACTTGGCGAGCCCGGGCAGCGCCTTGGCGATGTTGTCGTTGTTCTTCTGCAGGACGGCCATCACCGAGTTGAGCTTGGCCAGGGTGGGGGCGAGCTTGTCTTCGTTGTCGTGGATCAGGCCGGAGAGTTGACGGCTCACCGCGGAGGTGTTGGCGAGCAGGGCGGCGATGGCCTGGCGCCGCTGGGCGAGGGCCGAGACGAGCTCGGATCCGTTGAGGATGAGCGCGTTGACCTGTTGGCGGCGCTGCGCCAGCACCGCGGACAGATCGCCGGCCTGATGCAGCAACTCGCGCAGGGTTTCGTTGCGGCCGTTGATCGATCGGGACAGCCGGGTCAGCCCGTCCAGCGTCGGCCCCAGTTGCGGTGCGATGGCCTCGACGGTGTCCGACAGGGTCTGCAATGAGGCGTTCAGGCTTGCGGTGTCGACACCGGCGGCGTTGGTGGTGAGGTCACCGATAGCATCGGTGAGCACGTAGGGCGATGATGTCCGGGTAACCGGGATGACATCGGCGGGGTGCAGGGCACCACTTCCGGCCGGGATCAGTGTCACCACCCGGGCACCCAGTACGGTGCCGGTCTTGATGTGGGCCGTGGTCTGGGAGCCCAGGTACACGCTGCCGTCCACGGTGAAGGTGGCCAGCGCGTCACCGCGGCGCAAGCTCACCGCCGACACGGTGCCGACTTTGACCCCGGCGACCAGCACGTCGTTACCGGCCACCAGTCCACCGGCCTCCGGGAATAGGGCCTGATACCGCACCTGGGTTCCCCACGACCACAGCCGCTGTGGTGCCAGCCCGACGAGCACGACGAGCACCGCGAGTACGACGCCGATGACCCCGGCTCGAATCAGTGCGGCACCCCGGTAGCGCAGCATCACGGTTCGGAACACCTGCCTTCGGTCTGCTTGATCCACGGGAATACCGCGGTCCGGCCCTGCAGGTCGGAGACCCGCACCGACATCCCGCAGACGTACATCTGGATGAAGCTGCCGTAGGCACCCAGCCGGGTGAGCTTGCGATAGTTCTCCGGCGCGCGTTGCAGTGCCAGATCCACGCGTTCTTTGTCCTGATCCAAAAGTGGTGCCACCCGGCTCAATTCAGTCACGACACCGGCCAGTGGCGGCCGGGCCGTTCCCAGCAGGTCGGCAAGCGAGGCGGTGCCCCGATCCAATGCGTCGATGGCGGTACCGATGTCGTCACGGTCGCCGGAGAAGTCGGTGATGGTCTTCTCGATGCGGTCGATGGCGTCGCTGAATCGGCTCCCCTCCTTGGTCAGCGCCGTCAGCACCGTCTTGAGGTTGTCGATGAGCTGTTGGATCACCTGGTCGTTGTCGGCCAGCGCCGTCGTGAACGATGCGGTCTTGGAGAACAGCGACTGCAGGGTGCCGCCCTGGCCCTGCAGAATCCCGACCAGCGCGGTGGTGAGTTCGTTGACGTCTCGCGGTTCCAGACTGGCGATGACGGGCTTGAGTCCGTTCAGCAGGACGTCGAGATCGAGCGCGGGTTGGGTGCGGCTCACCGGGATACGGGCCCCCGGCGCCAGGAATGCGGTGGATCCCGGCGCGTCGACCAGTTCGAGGTAGCGGTCACCGACCAGGTTCAGGTAGCGCACCGCCACTTTGGTCGCGGTAGTCAGGACGACGTCCCTGTCGGCTTCGAAGGTAACCAGAACGGTTGCGTCGCTGCGCAGTTCGACGGAGTTCACGGTGCCGATCCGGATTCCGGCGGCGCGCACGCTGTCACCGGCCTTCAGCCGGGAGGCGTCGGTGAACTCCGCGGAGTAGCCGTAGGTGGCACCGGTGCGGTACTGCCCGAATGTCGCGAACAGCCCTACGGTCGCCAGCACCATCGCCACGGCGAACACGGTGAACTTCACCCCGGTGGACCTCATCCGGGTTGCCCGATCTGCGCGGAGTTGCGTGGTGGCCCGTCGAGTGGACCGTAGAGCGCCTGCTTGAGCCCGTCGGAGTTCAGCAGGATGCCCTGGTTGCCGTACTGGGCGGGGTTGGCACCGATATCGGTCACCACGAAGGGCGGACTGGTCTCCGGCGCCACGTACGGCAGGCCCTGGTCGGCGCAGTGCGGTCCGCCGGTGGCGGCCACCTTCGGGAGATTGCCCGGGTAGCGGTAGCGCTCGAGGCCGAAGGTGAAACTCACCGAGACCACCGCGCCCGGTTCTGCCTGGGGCGGGGCCTTGGCGATGGGTAGCAGTCCGAGCAGCGAACAGTTCAGCGCTTCGTGGTAACTGCTGGCGAGATCGGTAGTGGGAGCCAGCAGGTGCAGGACGTCGGTGATGGCGTGCTGATTGGTGTCGATGACGTCGGTGCCGATGTCGGCGAGCCCGATTGCACTGAGCAGCAACGCATCCAGGTCACCCTGACGATCGATGATCGTGTCACTGATCCGGGTCGCGTTGGCGGCGGTGCGCATCAGGTCGGGCGCCGCCGCCGCATACGATGCGGCGGCGGTATCGGCCGCGGAGATGTCGTGCCGCAGGTTGTCCAGGCTGGGCTCGATCTGGGCCAGGACCGCATCGAAGTGGGAGAACGTCTCGCCGAGCGTGGTGCCGCGGCCGTCGAACCCGGCGGCGAGCGCGCCGAGGATCTCGTTGAGCTGTTCGGGCTTGATCCGCGAGAGCATCGAGGTGAGCTGCTGGAAGACGGTGTTGATCTCCACGGTCACGTTGCCCGCGTCGATGACCTGCCCGGCGTGCATCGGTTGTGGTGAGGGCTGCTCGGGTGAGCTGAGCTGGACGAGCTTGGCCCCGAACACGGTGGTCGAGGCGATGTCGACCGTCGCGTTCGACGGGATCAGGTGCAGCTGCGCCGGGTCCATCGAAAGATGCAGCACGGCTTGGCCATTCGGTGACTGATCGATCGCCGTGACAGTGCCGACCTGGATCGCGCGCATCTTGACCTTGGCGCCCGGATTCATCACCAGACCGGCGCGGGGGGCGACGACCGTGATCGGAACGCCGTCTCCCGCGTCGCCGCGGAACATCATCACCGCGGTGGCGACGACCGCAACCAGCAACGCCACCGACACCAGCCCCACCACGGGGCGGACCGCTCGTCGCACTGCCGGTGTCGCATGCCGGTGTGTCATGTCCGGTCGCCGATTCCCCTACCCGCGCCCGATGTCGACAAGTGATCCGGTCATGCGGTGGCTCCCTTCGGCGTCAGGAGAATTCGTACCACAGCGATGTCACATGTGACTAGATTTGCGTCATATATGACTCAATTTTGAGTGCGGCGAATTCCCTGAACCCGATCAGCGGAAGGTCAGGAGGCGGTCAGTGGCGCGGCAGCCGGAGCGGGTGCGATCGTGCGCCGGACCTGCCGGCGCCGGTCGACCCAGTACGCCATCACGGCGCCGGCACTGCCGAGCGCGGCCGTCGCGGCAATCGATACCGGGGTGTAGGCCAGGATCATGTAACCGAAGGCGATAGCGACGGCGAGCAGCCCGTATCGGGCCGTGGTCCAGTGCGCGGGATGCCCGAAGCGGGTTCCGACGACCATGCCCAATACCAGGGCGACGGCATGCCCCACGCTGGTGAAGTCTCCACCGGAGACGGCAGCCGAGCCGAAGGCCACCGCCAGCCACCACCCGGTCCACGCGGCCCGCCATCGCCGCGGGATCGCTGCGGTCAGCGCTCCGAGAACCCCGATGGCGCCGTAGCTCATCCCGACATCAGTGACATCGACGATCGACATCGACAGCACGCCGACGCCGACCGCGGCGGCCAGCCCGGCCGCGACCAGCAGAGTGGCGCCGACATGGCCGACGACGAAGGCCACCACCACCCGCCAGCTGCGCAGCACCAGTTCGGCCACGGCCAGCAGAGCGACCAGCCCCGGCAGCCAGACGTAGATCGGTCCGGCCTCGTTGACGAAGGCGCTGCCGATCAGCGTGCCGATCCGGCCTTCACCGAGATTGTGCAGATTGGTACTGGCGTGCCGGATGACTTGGTCGCGCACATGCGGACCCAGCGCCAGCAGGGCGGTTGCGACCGCCACCAGGGCCGCGGTGTAGCCGAGGGTCACCCGGACGCGAGCCAGCCGGGCCAGTACTGCACGAAACATCGCTCTCCACTATGCCTGCGCGTCGAGGTCCTCGGCATCGTCCTCGGCTGGGAGGTCCCTGCGGGTCCGCACCCGGTACATCGCCAGATCGGGCGGCACCCCGTGGGAGCGTGACCCGAACACTTGGCGCCGGACCCGCTTGACGGTGGCGCCCAGCGCATCGAGATCGTCCTGGTCGATGCGTTCGAGGGTCTTCTCGGACACGATCAGTCCGCCCCGGGTGGCGCGTTCCATCACCCGGGCGGCGACGTTGACGTCGACACCCAACCAGTCCGAGCCGATCCGCTGCGGGCGGCCGGTGTGAATACCGGCCCGCATCCGCGGCGTATAGCCGTCTACCTCGACCGTTCGGACGGCCTCGCGGGCAGCGACAGTGGCCCGCAGCGCGGTCGCGGGGTCCCGGAAGACGGCCATCATCCCGTCGCCCATGCGCTTGACGATGTGGCCGCCGGCGTCGAGTAGAGGCGGCTCGGCAACCTGGGCGACCCGGCGCAGCAGCCGCAGCGTGGCGTCGTCACCGGCCTGCAGGGACCAGCTGGAGAAACCCACCAGGTCGGTGAACACCAACGTCACCTCCGGGTTGGCGGGCCGTCCCGATACCCGTTCGGTCAGCGCCTGCCAGACCTGCAGGGTGGCCAAACTCACTTCCCGGGTGGCGGCGTCGCGGTCGCGCAGCAGGCGGTCGGCAGCCCGGGCGGCGGCTCTGGCGCCGCCGTCGCCCGCCGCCGAGAGCGGGTCACCGAAGTCCGGATCACCCGGCAGGATGCGGCGGGCACGGCGGATCAGCGCGATCACATCGGGGTGGTGGTTGGTGTGGTGCAGCCACGCGGCGGGACCCCGTCCTTGCCGCGGAAGTTGGTCGACGTCAACGTCGGGAACAGGTTGACCGTCGGACGGCTCGACGTCCACAAGATCAAGGGTAGGGAACGGTTTTCGGTGCAGCCAACCAGGTGTGAGCGGGCCAACGTATCGCTTCGCCAAACGACTGGTCACAGCTTCGTCGCCATTCTAGACAACGCGTGTTGTCAGCCTTATCGTCAGACGATGAGGTCGAAGAAGACCCAGAAACCCGCCGAGCCGACTCCGCTGGGGCCGGACTCGCTGACGTGGAAGTACTTCGGCGATCTGCGCACCGGGATGCTCGGGGTGTGGATCGGATCGCTGCAGAACATGTATCCGCAACTCGGTGCCGGCGTCGAGGAGCACTCGATCCTGTTGCGCGAACCGCTGCAGCGCGTCGCCCGGTCGGTCTACCCGATCATGGGGGTGGTCTACGACGGCCAGCGGGCCCGTCAGACCGGTGAGCAGATCAAGGGATTCCACACCTCCATCAAAGGCGTGGACCAGGCCGGCCGGCGCTACCACGCGCTGGATCCGGAGACCTTCTACTGGGCGCACGCCACGTTCTTCATGCTGATCCTCAAGGTGGCCGAGTACTTCTGCGGCGGCCTGACCGAGGCCGAGAAGCGCCAGCTGTTCGACGAGCACGTGCAGTGGTACGAGATGTACGGCATGAGCATGCGGCCGGTCCCGAAGTCGTGGGAGGAATTTTGCGAGTACTGGGACCGGGTGTGCCGCGACGAGCTGGAGATCAATCGGGCGACGCTGGACATCTTCGACATCCGCATTCCCAAACCGAAGTTCGTCATGATGCCCACCCCGGTCTGGGACCAGCTGTTCAAGCCGATGGTGGCCGGCCAGCGCTGGATCGCCGCCGGCCTGTTCGACCCGGTGGTGCGGGAAAAGGCGGGGATGCGGTGGACCCCGGCCGACGAGATTCTGCTGAGGCTGCTGGGCAAGGCCGTCGAGGTGGCGTTCTGGGGCGTTCCCGACGAGATTCGGCTGCATCCGCGCGCGTTGTCGGCGTATCGCCGGGCTGCCGGAAAGGTCCCCGAGAACTCGCCACTGGTGGAAGCACCCGGCTTCATGGCACCCCCGAAAGATCGCCGCGGCATGCCCATGCACTATGTCCCCAGACACAAAGGGCTCGTCGCGCGCGCCGGATCCTTGGTCCACACGACGTTCTCACTTGCCGGACTGCGGCCCGCCCGAGGACGTACCGCAGCCGCGTGAACCGGAGCTAACCCGTGATCGAATGGTCCGACGTCGACCTTGCCGTGCGTGACGCCGTCCGCGAATTCGTCGACAAAGAGGTGCGCCCGCACATCGACGCGCTCGAGAGCGGCGAGATGGAGCCCTACCCCATCATCCGGAAGTTGTTCGCCACCTTCGGCATCGCCGACATGGCACGCGAATCGCTGGACAAGCGCTTGGCCCGTGCCCGCGAGAAGGAAGCCACCGGACAGAGCGATGCGGGCTCGAAGTCGTCCGGCATGTTCGGCGAAGGCGGCTCCGGCGGTATGGGTTTCGCGCTCATCAGCGAGCTGTGCCGGGTCAGCATGGGTCTGGTCACCGGGATGGGGGTCAGCCTGGGGCTGACCGTGCCCACCATCGCTTCGCGCGGCACGCTGGCCCAGCAGGAGCGCTGGCTGCCCGAACTGGTGACCTACGAGAAGGTCGGCGCGTGGGCGATCACCGAGCCGGATTCCGGGTCGGACGCCTTCGGCGGCATGAAATCCTATGTCGTTCGTGACGGTGAGGATTACATCCTCAACGGGCAGAAGACGTTCATCACCAATGGGCCCGACGCCGACATCGTGGTGGTCTACGCCAAGCTCGACGAAGGCGACCCGACCATCGACAAGCGCGACCGCAAGGTGCTGACCTTCGTCCTCGAGAAGGGCATGGAGGGCTTCGTCCAGGCAAAGCCGTTCCGCAAGATGGGTATTCACAGTTCCCGCACCGGTGAGCTGTTCTTCAACAACGTGCGTCTGGGCCGGGACCGGCTGCTCGGCGAGACCGAGGACAACGCCTCGGGCGACGGCCGGGCCAGTGCGCGGTCCAACTTCGCCGCCGAGCGGATCGGTGTGGTGGCGATGGCACTCGGGGCCATCGAGGAATGCCTGCGGCTGTGTGTGGACTACGCCAGGACCCGGACGTTGTGGGGCAAGGAGATCGGGCAGTTCCAGCTGATCCAGCTCAAACTGGCCAACATGGAAGTGGCCCGGATGAACGTCCGCAACATGCTCTTCCGGGTCATCGAATGCGGCGAGACCGGTACCACGATCTCGCTGGCCGAAGCGTCGGCGATGAAGTACTACTGCTCGCAGGCCGCCACCGACGTGGCGATGGAGGCCATCCAATTGTTCGGCGGCAACGGCTATATGACCGAGTACCGGGTCGAGCAGCTCGCCCGTGACGCCAAGTCGCTGATGATCTACGCCGGAAGTAACGAGGTGCAGATCACCCACGTGGCCAAGGGTCTGCTCAGCGGAAGCTAGCACCGCACAGTTCGGGGAGGCAGTCGATGGCCGGTGTGCGCATCGTCCTGGCGATCGTCGTCGCGGTCCTGCTGGCCGGCTGCGGCGGATCAGCCCCGAAGCCACCGCAACAGGCGTCTGATTCGGGGGCGATCCTGCAGCAGGAGACGGTGTCGGGAACCGTGCCCGCTGCGGCGGCCGAGGCGCGGCGCATCACCTACGTGTCGCGCTCCGGCGTCGACGACTCCACCACCCACGTCACCGGATCGGTCTACGTTCCCCGTAGCCCGGCACCGCCGGGCGGTTATCACGTGGTGGCCTACGGTCCGGCAATCGCCGGATCCGGCCCCGGATGCGCACGGCCGCAACCGAACACGATCAATGATCTGCTCACCGCCGGTTATGTCGTCGCGGTGCCCGACTACCAGGGGCTGGGCGACCCGTCCGACGGCAAGCGGCTCTACTATCCCGCGCTGGATTCCACCACCGCCGGCTACAACCTGATCGATGCCGTGCGCGCCGCCAAGAACCTGGTGGCCGACACCTCACCGATCTGGGCCGCGATGGGCGAGGTGCAGGGCGGGCAGGCGGCCTGGGCGCTCAACGAACTCGCCGACAACTACGGCTTCGGAAGCCTGCGCGGGACCGTCAGCCTGTCGCCGCTGACGGATCTCGCGGGGCTGGCCGACGCGGCCGCCGACGGCACGCTGACACCCGAACAGCAACGCCTCTACATCTCCTATCTGGCCGCCCTGGCAACTGAGTACAAGGGCCAGTTCCGGCTCGATGACTACCGCCGCGGTGCAGCGACCCAGCACTGGGATCTGCTGCTGGGCTGCCAGCCCGCTGACGACGCGGCGCGGGCGGCGGCCAGCGCCCAGATCAGCCCCGACGACCTGCGGCCAGCCACCCCGGCTGCGCTGGCGACACTGCGCACCTATCTACGGAAAACCTCACTGCCACAAGGACCTGCGCAGCAGCCCATGCTGGTGAGCTACGGCGATCAGGACACACTGGCACCCGCATCGTGGACCGAGCGGGCCATCGCGCGGGCCTGTGGGATGGGCGACCAGATCACCGTCCGCCCGCAACCGTCGCCCACCCTCGATCCCGACGTGCTGACGTGGATCGCCAGCCGGCTGTCCGAACAGCCGGTACCCAATGACTGCGAGTCCTTCCTGGCTGCCCATCCCATCCCGGCCCCGGAACCGGAAGCCGAACCCCAACCGGGCAATAGCCCCAGCGCTGTTCCGGCGGCCAGCCCGCCGGGCGATATCGCGCCCGCAGGATCCCCCGGGCTGTCACTGATCGACGGCTGGCTGCCGGTGGCCCTGCAGGTCGTTGCGGGTGCCGCGGTGATCGCCGCGGTGGGCTGGCGGACGAGGCGATGGCGGTTGCGCTGGCTTCCGGTGAGCGCGGCCGTCGGGGTGGTCCTGATCGGCGCGGTGTGGTGGTTCGTCGACCGCCAGGGACTCGGTTCGGTCTATCCGTGGGGCATGTGGGTGTGGATCGGGTTGACCGGCCTGGCCGCCGCGGTGCTGGTGCTCGGCTGGCCGGGGTCGCCGTGGTGGCGCCGCCTCGTGGCGATCCTCGCGGTTCCACTGTGTGTAGTGGCGGCCGCGGCCGTGCTCAATGCCTCGCTGGGCTATCTGCCGACAGTCCAGACAGCGTGGCAGCGGGTCACCGGCCAGCTGCCGCCGCAATGGATCGATCAGGCGAAACTGGCTGCGATGCAACGCGATGGGGTGCGCCCGACGCGCGGCACCGTGGTGTCGATCGTGACACCAGGCGATGTGTCCGGGTTCGCCCACCGCACCGAACTGGTCTACCTGCCGCCGGTGTGGTTCACCTCGAACCCGCCGCCCGAACTACCGGTGGTGATGATGCTCGGCGCCGAGCTCAGCTCCCCCGCGGACTGGCTGCAATCCGGTCATGCGCTGAGCATCCTGGACGACTTCGCCCTGCAGCACCGCGGGGTGACACCGGTAGTGGTCTTCCCCGACACCAGCGGTTCGTTCACCAACGACACCGAGTGTGTCAACGGGCCGCGCGGCAACGCCGCCGATCACCTCGTCAACGAGTTTGTGCCCTATGTCATCTCCACCTTCGGCGTCAGCGATCAGGCCGCGAACTGGGGTCTGGTGGGATGGTCGTCCGGGGGAACGTGCGCGTTGACCCTGACGGTGCGCCACCCCGACAAGTTCAGCGCCTTCGTCGACCTCGACGGCCAGCTGGGGCCGAACGCCGGGAAGAGGCAGCAGACCATCGCCCGGCTCTTCGGTGGGGACGAACAAGCCTGGGCGGCTTTCGATCCCAAGACCATCGTCGAGAAGCGCGGGTACTACTACGACGTGGCGGCCTGGCTCGGAGTGTCCGCCGATGTTCCGACGGTGCACCGAGCGGCAGGCAGCGGTTCGCGCGACGCCGAGTATCCCGACTGGGACACCTACTCCGAGGACCACAACAAGACCGCGAACCAGCTCTGCGAGCTCCTCGCTGCGCACGGTGTCGAGTGTTCGGTCGTGGGCTATCGCGGCGGCCACGACTTCGGTTCGGCAGCAAGCGGTTTCCGTGACGCGCTACCGTGGCTGGCGGGCCGGATCGGGACACCGGGCGTGCCGTCGCGACCGCTACCGGGCGGTTAATCCCGACTGTCGGAGGCGGCCGCCGCCCGGCTGAGCGCCCGAATGATGGCCTGGCGGACCAGCGGGACCTTGAACGCGTTCTGCTGGAGCGGCTCGGCACCTTCGATCGCCAGCTGTGCCGCGGCCTCGAACGCGTCGTGGTCGGCGCGGCGACCGATCAACGCCTCTTGCGCTGCCGGCACCCGCCACGGGATGGCCGCCACTGCACCCAATGCCACAGCGGCTGAGGTGATCACCCCGTCGGACAGTTCAAGGCCCACCGCCGCGGACACCAGCGCGAAGGCGTAACTGTGCCGGTCCCGCAGCTTGAGATACCAGGAACGATCGGCATAGGGGGACGGTGGCAGTTCGACGGCCAGGATCAGCTCGCCCGGCCGCAGGGAGTTCTCGACCTCCGGGTTGGCGCCGGGCAGGGTGTGAAAGTCCCCGAACCGGATGGACCGCGGACCGTCGGGGCCCTCGACGTGCACGACGGCGTCGAGGATGCTCAGGGCCACCGCCATATCCGAGGGGTTGATCGCCACACAGCTCGCGCTGGCCCCGAAGATGGCGTGTTCCCGGTGAAATCCGCCGAGTGCAGCACATCCCGATCCCGGCTGCCGCTTGTTGCACTGGCTGAACTCGGGCTGCATGAAGTAGGGACACCGGGTCCGCTGCAGCAGATTGCCGCCGACGGTGGCCATATTGCGGAGCTGGGTGGTGGCACCACTGAGAATCGCGTGCGAGAGCACCGGGTACTGCGACCTGATCAGCGGATGATTCGCCAGTGCACTGTTGGTGACGCCCGACCCGATGCGCACTCCGCCGGACGCGGTCGGCTCCACCATCGCCAGACCCAGCCGGCGGATATCGATCAGCCGATCGGGTTGGACTACTCCGTTTTTCATCAGATCGACGAGGTTCGTTCCGCCGGCCAGATAGGCGCCACCGGACTCGCTGACCGCCGTGATGGCATCGGCCACCGACACCGCGTGCTGGAAGGCGAAGGGCTTCATCGTGGTTGCGCTTCCGCCGCCGCGATGGCATCGACGATGTGGGAGTAAGCGCCACACCGGCAGATGTTGCCGGCCATCCGTTCCCGGATCTCGGCCTCGGTCAAGGCAGTGGGGCCCTGCAGCGCTGCCCGGCGGTCACCGTCGAAGGAGGCCGCGCTCAGGTCACCCCGGTCGTGTTCGCGCAGCATCGCCGTAGCCGAACAGATCTGTCCCGGTGTGCAATACCCGCACTGGAAAGCGTCGTGTTCGAGGAAGGCAGCCTGGACCGCTGTCAGATCGTCACCGTCGGCGAGGCCTTCGATCGTGGTCACCGTCGATCCGTCGAACGAGATGGCCAGCGCCAGGCAGCTCACGATCCGCTCCCCGTCGACGACGACCGTGCACGCGCCGCACAATCCGTGATCGCAGCCCTTCTTGGTACCCGTCAGCCCAAGCCGTTCGCGCAGCAGATCGAGCAGCGTGGTCCGGACATCGACCGCGACCGCATGTCGCGCGCCGTTGACGGTGAGCGAAACCTCCTGCGATGATCCGGTTTCCGTCACAGGTCCCCCATCAGGTCTTCGATCGTGATCGGAAGGTCGCGGAGTCGGCGACCGGTGGCATGGAAGACTGCGTTGGCCACTGCGGCCGCCACACCACACGCCCCGATCTCGCCGATACCGCGCACCCCGATCGGATCGAGCGCGTAATCAGGTTCGTCGACGAACGTGATGTCGAAGTCCGGGCGGTCGGCATGGGTGGGCACGTAGTACTCGCCGATCAACTGTGCGGTGCGCGGGTCGTAGGACACCTGCTCGAGCAAGGCCATGCCGACCCCGAAGGTGATGCCGCCCATCACCTGGTTGCGGGCTAGGACGGGGTTGAGCACCCGCCCACAGTCCATGACCGCGACCCAGCGGGTCACCGTCGCGCGGCCGATCTGCTCGTCGACCTCCACCTCGCAGAAGTGTGCCCCGAACGACTGGGATGTGACATCCGCCTGATCACCACCGTCCACCGATGCCGTGAAACTGAGCTCATCGAGATAGCGCCGGCCTCCGAGTGCGATCACCTCGGCGACGGCGACCCGATGCCCGCGGGCCACCACATCTCCTGCGTCAATGGCGATCTCGTCACGCCGGCATTCGTGGAATGGGTTCGCGGGGTCGGTGCGGACCAGGTCGAGCAGTCGGCCCGCCCACTGCGTTGCCGCGGCGAAGACCGCCGAGCCGACCGTAGCGGTGGTCTGCGACGCTCCGCTGTAGGGGGCGTCAGGGAACAGCGAGTCGCCGGAGTCGAACTCCACCTGGGCCAGCGGCAGACCCGTGGCCTGGGCCGCGACCTGCGCCATAACGGTGCGAACACCGGTGCCGATTTCGTGGGTGGCCGAGGCGAATCGCACAGTCCCGTCAGATGACGTGGTGACCTGGCACGAGGCCGGCATCCGTCGGCCGGGGTAGGTGGCTGTCGCCATCCCCCAGCCGATCTGGAGTCCGTCGGCTGACAACGACCGCGGCTGCAGCGGCCGCTTGTCCCAGCCGAACCGCTCACGCCCGAGGGCATAGCAGTCCAGCAGATGATTACCGGACCACGGCTTGCCGCTGGCCTGGTCGATCCCGGCATGGTTGCGGATCCGGAGGTCCAGCGGATCCATGCCCAGCTCCCAGGCCAGCTCGTCCATCGCCGACTCCAGGGCGAACAGGCCCGGCGCCTCTCCCGGTCCGCGCATGAAACACGGTGTCGGAGCGTTGATTCGGGCCACCCGGTGCGAGACCACCAGACGCGGCGAGCGATAGAGGAACCGGCTCGACAGTCCGGCCGGCTCGCAGAAGTGTGCCACCGTCGAGGTCTCGGTGAGCGTGTGATGTTCGATGCTGGCCAGTGCACCGTTGTCGTCGGCCACCAAGGCCACGTCCTGGTAGGTGCGCGGCCGATGCCCCGTCGAGGAGAACATCTGGTTGCGGGTCAGCACCAGTTTCACCGGCCGGCCGATCTCCCTGGCGGCCACCGCGCACAACACGACATGCATCCACAGGAAGCTCTTCGAGCCGAATGCCCCACCGACCAGAGGCGCGATCACGCGGACGTGGGATTCCGGCAGACCCAGGTAGGCCGCCAACGCGGTGCGCTCACCGGTGATCCAGCGAGTGGTGTCGTGCACGGTGAGGACGTCGCCGGTCCAGTCGGCGATGGTGGCCGACAATTCGATCGGGTAGTGCGCGTGCAACGGTGTGGTGTAGCGCGTGGCGACCCGCGCCGATGACACCGGCTCCTCCGCGGGACCTCGATGGTCCTGCAGTTTCTCCTCCTCGAGTTTCACGAAGTGATCGGGAAGGTAACTGCCATAGCGGATCTCGCCGTCCTTCTCGTCCGGCGGCGCAGCGGAGCCGAGCACGTCGGCGGCACTGGAGGCGGCCGGGTGAACGTCGTAGTGCAGGTCGAACAACGAGGCGGCATAGGTGGCGGCCTCCGGTGTCTCGGCGACCACGACCGCCATGTGCTGCCCGACATGCTGGACGCTCAGATCCGACAGCGGAGGGCGGCGCTCCAGCGGTAGATCGAATGTCAGATCCCGTGGAAGGCGCTGCAGAACAGGACAATTCAGCGGAGTCAGGACATGCAGGACGCCGGGTGCTGCGGCGGCCCGGGCACTGCTGTGCTGCAGTGACTCCGCGCTGACCACCCCGCGGGCCACCTCGGACTGCACGACGGCGGCATAAGCGAGTCCGTCGACCGCGGTGTCCGCGGTGTAGCGGGCGCGGCCGGTGACCTTGTCGGCGCCTTCGACCCTGGTGACGGGCAGCCCGATCGTCACGTGAACGCCCTGGTGTACTGCGGCGGGAAGGGCAGGGACACGCCGAGTGCTGCGGCGGCCTCACGAACCCATGTCGGGCTTCGGAGCAACGCACGAGCCAGGAAAACAGCGTCGGCCTGCCCGGTCTCGACGATGGCCGCGGCCTGGTCGGGCTCGGTGATCAGTCCAACCGCGGTGACCGGGATGTCGGCCTTGCTGCGTACCGCTGCAGCAAACGGGACCTGGTAGCCGGGACTCACCGGGATCGTGGCGTCCGGCACCAGTCCCCCGGTCGAGACGTCCACCAGGTCGACGCCGAGCTTCTGCAGCCGCCGGGCGAGCTCGATGGATTCCTCGAGCGTCCAGCCCGGCCGCGGATCGTCGGTGTCGCCGGCCAGCCAATCGGTCGCCGATACCCGGAAGAACAGCGGCAGCTCCGCGGGCCACTGCTCGCGCACGGCGGTGACCACCTCGAGTGCGAATCGCATCCGGTTCTCCAGGCTCCCGCCGTAGCGGTCGGTCCGCAGATTCGAGGCCGGCGAGAGGAACTGGTGAATCAGGTAGCCGTGGGCACCGTGCAGTTCGAGGACCCGGAATCCGGCCCGCGCGGCCCGCCGCGCAGCAGCGGCGAACGCGTCGACGATCGAACTGATCTGCGCGGTGTCGAGTTCCTGCGGCGCAGGCAAGCGCCCGAACGGCACCGGGCTGGGGCCGACCGTCGGCCACTGCTGCGGGTCCCGGCTCGGATCCGGCCACGGCCTGCCGGTCGAGGCCTTACGCCCGGCGTGCACGAGCTGGATTCCGGGCACGGCGCCCTGGGCGGTGAGCAGACCGGTGATCCGGCGGAAGGCCTCGGCCTGCGCGTCGTTCCACAGCCCGAGGTCGTAGATGCTGCTGCGCCCCACCGGGTCGACAGCCGTCGCCTCGGTCATCACCAGCGCCGCCCCGCCGACCGCGCGGGCGCCGAGGTGCTGCACATGCCAGTCTGTCGGCGCTCCCATCTGCGGGCCCTCCGGGACTGCGGAGAACTGCATCATCGGTGACATCCACAGCCGGTGGGCGAAAGTCACCTCACGCAACGTCAGAGGGGTGAAGAGCGCGGTCATGACGCCGCCAAGGAGGCAGTGTGCGTCGCCCGCACTCCCAGGAAGGCCTGTGCGGCACGGTCCAGTGCGTCGGCTCCCGGCCCGTACTCGGTGGCGAAGCGAGCCGGCTCGGACTCGGCCATGTCGAACGGATAGTCGCTGCCGCACAGGATCTTGTCCGTACCCGCGAGCTGGTTGAGCAGGGCCAGCTGGGCCTCGCCGTGTGTCACGGTGTCGAAGTACAGATCGCGAAACGCGTCACCCGGGCGACGCGACGCGCGGGCGTTGACGTCGGGACGCGCCGTCCAGGCGTGGCTCCACCGGCCCACCAGGCCTGGTGCGCAGCCGCCGCCGTGCACGAAACAGATTCGCAGACCAGGCAGTTCGTCGACGAGGCCGCTGAGCAGCAGAGTGGCCACCGCGGTGGCCGATTCCACCGGATTTCCGATCAGGTTGGCCAGGTAGTAGTTCGACCATTCCGGCCGTGCCAGCTGCATCGGGTGGACGAGCACCGCCAGACCCAGGCGGGTGGCCTCGGCCAGGACGTGTCGCAGTGGGTCGCTGTCGAGCGATCCACCGCCCACCACCGGTGGAATAGCCACCCCGCCGATCCCCTCGGTCTCGGCCAGCATCGTCAGTTGTCGGGTGGCCTGGGCGGCATCACCGAGGGTGACCATGCCGAGCCCGAGCAGCCGACCCTCGGACGTGGCGACCACCTCGCCGAGGGCGGCGTTGAAGGCGTCGGCGTAGCCTGCTGCCTCGTCACCGGGGGCGAGCGGGAAGGCAAACGGCGGTGCCGACAGCACGCGCACGCCGACTGCGGCACGATCCATATCGCGCACTGCCGCGTCGGGATCGCTCATGGCCTCCGTGGCGATCGACAGCGGGAGATCACCCAGATACAGCTGACCGTGATCCATATCGCGCACTGCCGCGTCGGGATCGCTCATGGCCTCCGTGGCGATCGACAGCGGGAGATCACCCAGATACAGCTGACCGTCCCGGTCATGCATCGGCCCGTACGGGGCGCCGGGCGGGAGGGTGAACAGCTCGCGTGGCAGCCAGTGTGCGTGGACGTCGACCACGCCGTCGGCGATCGGGTTCGTGATCACCGGGGCTCCCCATCGCCTGTCGCACCGGCGTGCAGATCCAGCGGCGCATTGGCGCTGTCGAGATGTTCCACGGTGGTGAACACCAGATCATCGTCGCCGATGTTCTCGATGTCATGCAAAAGGAACTCGCCGGGACCGAAGTGGAAATGCCGGGTCTCGCCTGCCGAGTAGGAGACCTCGCGGACCGTGCCGTCATGGGTGTGCTGCCGGCTGCGCCCGGCGTTGACGGCGGTCCAGAAGTAGTCCAGCACATGTCGGTGCGCATGCCAGCGCTCACCGGGGGCCAGTCGGATCTCCCACACCCGGACCCGGTCATTCTGGCTCAGCAGCCGCGATCCAACGTGACCGTCGTGAGCGTGCTCGGCGAACTCCAGGCGCAGCCACTCCGGCCAGGTCTCGAAGTCGGTGGCCACCAGCTCACCGGCGAGCGGCAGATCGGCCAGAAAGTTGTTGTCAGTCATCGGATTTCCTTTCAGGGTGGTTAGCGGCCGGGCCCGTAGAGTCCGAACCGGAGGTCCGGGTCCCCGGGAACCCAGGTGTTGTGGAACTGTGAGCGCTCCCCCATGTCGACGACCCGGCGCAGCAGCGCGTCACTGAGCTGGAGCTGCGCGGGTTCCCACTTGGTCAGCGCCGAGGTGATGTCGCCGGCGGCGTCGCTCAGCGCCGCCGCCAGGGCCCACGCGTCCGCAGCCGCTTTGGCGGTGCCGGCCGCCGCATGCGGACGCGATGCACAGGCGGCGTCGCCGATGAGCGCGACCCGGCCCTGCGCCATCCGGGCCGAGCGGACATCGGAGAGCACCTGCAGGTAGGGCGTCTCGGTGGCGGTCACCACCTCAGCGACCGCCGGTGCGAACAATTCCGTTGCTGCAGTGCGCATCTCGCTAACATATCGATCCTGGACCTGGCCGGGATGCACGGACACCGAGCCGTGGAAGCCACGCTTGTCGATGAGCATCTCGGTGAGGTCGGGACCCGGCGCGACGTTGCGATACCAGACGTAATTCATCAACCGGTGGTCCACGTCGAGTCCGTCCTCACCCGGGATCGGATACATGGTGATGTGGGAGTTGGGCACCACGTCATAGGTGATCGCATCGTCGAGAATCGCGCGGGTCGCATCGCCGAGGGCCGCCCAGGGCACGGTGCCGCGCCAGCCGATGTAGCCCGAGTACCGCAGGGAGGCATCGGGGTCGAACCGTTCCCGTGCCGTCGAGGTGATCCCGTCGGCGAACACCACCAGATCGGCCGTGGCGGTGGCGCCGCTGACGAACCGCACGGTGGCCTGATCGTGGTTTTGGCTGAAGCCACAGGCGTATTCACCGTAGTGGTAGTGCTCGGTGCCGAAGTCGGCGAGCAGGGCGCGATAGAAGGTCCCCCAGGAGGTGTAGGTCCAGGTGGCCTTCTCCCGGTGCGCGATTCCGCCGTCGCGCTGCAGGTACTGGACGTGGGACGTCGAGGTGCTCAGATCGGCGAGGTCCTGGCCGCTGCGTTCGGCGAACCAGCGCACAGTGTCGGGTTGCAGCACGATCCCACTGCCCCGGCCGTCCAGAGGCGTCGGCGTGCGCTCGTAGACATCGACGTGAAAGCCTAAGTCCCGGAGCAATAGTGCGGTGGTGAGGCCTCCGATGGAGCCACCGATGACGGCGGCTGAGGCACTGGAGTAGGCGGTCATGACCGGCTCCCTTCCACAGGTGTGACCTCGGTGTCCGACGGCATGGGCGCACCACGGGTCTCGGTCGCGAACGCCAGCCCGACAACGGCGATCAGGCCGAGGGCGGCGACCCCCGCGGTGGCCTGGCCCAGGTTGCCGTCGAACCAGGTGGTGGCGATGACGCCGGCCGCCAGCGGCCCGAGTGCGGTGATGTAGCGGCCCACGCTGTTGCACACGGCCAGCGCGGTGGCCCGGACGCTGGGCGGGAACAACTCCGGTGCATAGATGAAGGTGCCGGAGAGTGCACCGAAGAGCCCGAACCCGAGAATCGGCATGGCGACCAGGTATTCGGGGTAGTCCCGGTCGAACGGGAATGTCCAGGCGATGGCGACCGCCGACACGGTGAAGCTCATCAGGAATGTGGTGCGACGGCCGATCAGGTCGGCGATGAACCCCCATGATGCGTAGCCGATGATGCCGCCGGCGTTGAACAACATCGCCGCCAGTGCCACCCGGTGGTCGGCCACGGCACCGGGCAGACCTGCTGCCGTGGTGATCTGCCTGATGAGTTGCGGGTACCACGTCGAGACGCTCCAGAAGGTGATGAGCGCGCCGGTGGCCAGCGCCGTGCACACCAGCATCGGACGCAGCAGCGGCGGGCTGAACAGCCGCCAGAGCACGAAGCGATCCTGGGATGTGCTGGCTCCCTGGGCTTTACGCTGCCGGCGGGAATGCAGGTGCTCGGTGATCTCCGCTGGTTCCGGGACGAACCGCCGGATGAACCACACCACCAGGGCCGGCAGCCCGGCGAGCATCATCATCACGCGCCAGCCCTGACCGCCCAGCACGGCGTAGGCGCCGGCGGCGGCGAAGAATCCTGCCGCGTAGCCGGCCATCATCACACCGCCGGCCCGCGCCCGGAATCGGTTGCGCCAGGTCTCGGCGATCAGTGCGGCACCCACCGGGGCCTCGACACCCGACCCCAGGCCTGCGATGAAGCGCAGGATCCCCAGCTGCCACCAGTTGTCGACGAACGCCGCGGCCGCACTGAACACCGCGTAGGTGAGGATGCCGACGGAGAGCACTTTCGTCCGGCCGAAATAGTCGGCCAGGATTCCGAAGAGGATGCCGCCGGTGGCCCAGCCGGCCAGGAACAGGGCCATGGTCAGGCCGCCGTAGAGTCCGATCGCGCCGCGGTCGGCGGTGATACCGCTGTTGGGCAGCAGCTCCGTCATGGCCGGCCCGAGAACCAGAACGTAGAGACTGCCCGCGAAGCCGTCCAGCCCCCACCCCAGCGTGGTGCCGGCCAGGACCAGCCACTGGGTACGGCTGATCTCGTGCCGCCAGCCCATTCGTGTGCGGGCCTGTCGGCTTGTGTCGATAGTCATCGAATTCCCCTCAGTACGTTGGTGATTAGTCATCGCGCCGTCAGTTCAGCCGGCCGGGTGTCTCGGCGCCGTACCAGTCGACCGGCTCGGCTGCCGTCCGGACCACGATGGTCTTGACCCAGGAGAAGTCGTCGAAGGATTCGGTACCCGCGTCCTTGCCCAGACCGGACTCCTTCACCCCGCCCCAGGGCAGGGACGGCTCGAGCCGGTGATGGTCGTTCACCCACACCATCCCGGCCACGATGCGCGAGGCGACCCGATGGGCGCGGGCGACATCGGTGGTCCAGACGCCGGCACCCAGCCCGTAGCGGTTGTCGTTGGCCATCCGCACGGCGTCGGCCTCGTCGTCGAACGGAATCACCACCGCCACCGGTCCGAAAATCTCCTGGCTGGCGACCGCCATGTCCATGCTGGCTTCGGACAGCACCGTCGGCTCCAGGAAGAACCCGGACTGCAGGCGCGGGTCGAGTGCGGGCACCCCGCCACCGGCGGCCAGCCGCGCTCCCTGAGCAAGACCGCTGTCGATCAGTGCCCGCACCTTGTCACGCTGGGTCGCACTGATCAGCGGGCCCATCTGGGTGATGGGCAGGGCCGGGTCACCCACCCGGATCGCGCGGGCCCGGGCGGCGAGGGTCTCGACGAAGGCGTCATAGCTGCGCCGCTGGACCAGGAAACGTGAACCGGCGACGCAGGATTGGCCGGCGGCGACGAACGCGGCGAAGGCTGCGCCTTCGGCGGCGATGTGCGGGTCGACGTCATCGAAGACCAGGATCGGGGTCTTGCCGCCCAGTTCGGCGGTCACCCGCGCGAAACGCGAGGCGGTGGCCACGGCCGCGGCACGGCCGGCCTCGGTGCCGCCGGTCAGCGTGATCTTGGCGATGTCGGGATGGGTGGTCAGCCGCTCACCGGCCGGACGACCGCCGGTCACCACCATCAGGACCCCGTCGGGAAGGCCTGCCTCGGTGAGGATTTCGGCCAGCGCGAGCGTGGTCAGCGGCGTCAGCTCGGACGGCTTGACCACCACCGTGTTGCCGTTGGCCAGTGCCGCCGACAGGCTGCGGGCCAGGATGAGCATCGGGTGGTTGAACGGAGTGATGATGCCGCACACCCCGAGCGGTAACCGTTGCTGATAAGTGAGGTACGGTCCGTCGCCGGGCAGCACCGCGGTGCGCTGGGCGGCGAGCAGAGCGGCGTTGTAACGGAACCACTCCGGCACGCGCGCCAGCTGGGCTCGCGTCTCGGTGATGGGGCGACCGTTGTTCTGCGCCTCGAGGGTGTAGAGCCGCTCGGTGGCGGCATCGATGGCGTCGGCCATCCGCAATAGCAGCCGACCCCGCTCCGTCCGGGTCATCTCCGGCCACGGCCCGCTGTCGAAGGCGGCTCGGGCCCGGGCGACGGCGACGTCCACGTCTGCGGCGGACGCTTCGGCGACCGTCGCGATCACCTCGCCAGTGGACGGGTTGACGATGTCGCGCGTGTTCGGCGGGCTGGTGTCGCCGATCGGCGCCGCGGCGGTCTCGGCGTTCGCGTAGTTCATCTGTCCTCACATCCGTCGGTCTTCTCGGTGCGTGATGTGCCCGCTATGGGCCGTCGGATATGAGTGTCGTCACTCATGGGCAGGCACTCAATGTTCGTGTCGACATACTTTGGTATCTGCAATGTCTCTAACGACATAACCGGCACAATGGGGGCATGCCCGACACCACCCCGCTCCGGCCGGGCCGCGAGCTGCTCACCTGGCTCGACGCCCTGAGCGTGCTGAGTACCGCGGCAACAGCCGACGCCGACCTGCAGCAGGTGCTGAACCTGGTCGCCGATACGGCCAGAAGCCTGCTGGGCTTCGACTTCTGCGGGGTCCTGGTGCCCGACGAACAGCGACAGCGGCTACTGATCGCAGGATTCAGTGGCCTGTCCGACGACTACGTCCAACGGGTCAACTCCGATCGGCCGATCCAACTCGACAGCACGTCGCCGTCCAGCCGGGCGTTCCACACCGGCGCGGCGGTCGCGGTCCGCGACGTCACCGCAGAGCCCGGGTTCGCCCTGTGGGCAGGCATCGCCCGCGAGCAGGGCTACCGCGCGGTGATAGCAGTGCCGCTGATCGCCCACAACGAAGTGCTGGGGACGCTCAACGGCTACTACAGCCCCGCGCACACCTTCACCCAGCACGGCATCCAACGAATGACGCTGCTGGCCAACCACGCTGCTATCGCGCTGACCTCGGCGAGCCGGCTCGAGGAGTTGCGGACGCTGAACGCCTCACTGCGCGAACAGCGTGACGCACTGCGCCGTTCCGAGCAGATCCATGAACGTCTGCTCGGTGTCACGCTGCGCTCCGGCGGCTTGGCCGGAATCGCCGCCACGCTACGGGAACTGTTGGGCCGCCCCGTGCTCATCGACGACGCCCGCCATACCGTCCTGGCACTGGCCGGCGAGAGCAGCCAGTTCCCCGACTCGCACTGGCGGGCGGCCAACGGGGAGGACGACACCGAGTCCGCTCCGGTGCTCGTCGGCGAGTCGGGACCGCAGCAGATGTACGTCAGCACCGTCCGGCTCGGTAGCGACGTGGTAGCCCGAATCTGGTTTCCCGCCAACGGTTCTGCGATCGGTCCGATCGACTCGCGGGCCGTCGAGCACGGATCGCTGGTGGTGGCGCTGGAACTGCTGCGCGACCGGACCGCCGCCGAGGTCGAACACCGATTGCGCGGTGAATTGCTCGCCGATCTGTTGGCCAGCCGCACCGCACCCGCCGACGAGCTTCTGCTGCGGGCCCAGCGCCTGGGCCACGATCTCACCGTCGCGCATGTGGCGATGGTCGCCGCGGTGGCTCCGCCGGACGGGCAGAGCGAGTCGATGGCCTACGAGCGGGCGCTCACCCAGGTCGCCAGATTGGCGGCCGGGTTCCGTCCCCGGCCGCTGGTCGCCATGCATCGCGGCCACATCGTGATCCTGTGGCCGCAGACGACGGCACCGGATATCGACGGGGCACCGGCCGCGGTCATGCGCACCCTGGAGCAATCGGTGCCCGGTGGCGTTGTCACCGTCGCGGTCTCCGAACGCCCGTCGGCGGTTTCGGCCGACGCCTACCGGATCGCCAAGGGAGTGCTCGAGATCGCGATCCGTTCCGGCCGGACGAATAGCGTGGTCACGGTCGACGATCTGGGTATCGTCGGGCTGCTCCTGCAGGTCGAGGACTCGACAAAACTGGACGAATTCGCCCTGCGCACACTGGGTCCGGTGATCGAGTATGACACCGAGCACCGCACCCAGCTACTCACGACGCTGCGGACCTACCTGGACTGCCGGCGAGACCGGGGCGCCACCGCGGCTGAACTCGTCATCCATCCCAACACGGTGGCGCAGCGGCTGCGCCGCATCGAGAAGCTGTGCCATCAGGAGCTGGACGATCCGGCGGCGATCGTGCACATCACCGCGGCGATGACGGTCTATGACCTAGCCCGGCTCGCCTGAGCCTGCCCGCCGCTGGGCCCGCGCGCTCTGGTAGAGGCAGATCGCCGCTGCTGCAGCGACATTGAGGCTCTCGGCTCCCCCGGCCATCGTGATGCTCACCCGGTGCTCGGCCAGTGCCGCCAGCTCCGGTGACAGGCCGTGGGCCTCCGGCCCGAACACCCACGCCGTGGGGGCGCGCAGCATCTGCTCGGCGTCGTCGAGGTCCACATCGCCGTCGAGGGTCGTCGCCAGTACCTGCAGGCCCGCAGATTTCAGCCGCGCGAACACGGCGGGAGTGTCCTCGTCCACCACCACCGGGACGTCGAAGATGCTGCCCGCCGAGGACCGCAGGCACTTGCCGTTGTAGGGATCGACGCTGTGCCCGGCGAAGACCACCGCTGCGGCGCCCATCGCGTCGGCGAGCCGGATCAGCGTCCCGGCATTGCCGGGTTCGGACAGATCCACCGCGACCGCGATCAGGGCCGGAGATCCGCTCAGCACGTCGTCGAGGCCGGTCTCGGGCAGCGTGCAGACCGCAACCAGCCCGGAGGGTGTCACCGTCTCGGAGAGCGCCTTGGCGGCGCGCTCGGTGACCGGCTGCACCGCCAGCCCGGCCAGCAGGTCGGCGTGCCGCTCCGCGGCAGCCTCGGTGGCGAAGACCTCGTCGACCAGTCCGCGCCGGGCGGCGGCCTGCACCAGGTTGGGACCTTCGGCCAGAAAGCGCCCAGCACGACGACGCCCGGTGTGGCGCTGCAGTTTTACTGCAGCCACCACCCGGGCGGATCGTTCAGTGAGTGCCGTTATCAGGCGGCTTCACCGGAGGGAGCGTTGACATCCTCCGGCAGGGCGGCCTTGGCCACCTCGACCAGCGCGGTGAACGCGGCCGGGTCGCTGACGGCGATCTCGGCGAGGTTCTTGCGGTCCACCTCGACACCGGCGGCCTTCAGGCCCTGGATCAGCCGGTTGTAGGTGATGTCGTTGGCGCGGGCGGCCGCGTTGATGCGGGAGATCCACAACTTGCGGAACTCGCCCTTGCGGGCACGACGGTCCCGGTAGGCGTAGGTCAACGAATGCAGCTGCTGCTCTTTGGCCTTGCGGTAGAGCCGCGAGCGCTGGCCGCGGTAGCCCTTCGACGCCTTCAGTACTGTGCGCCGCTTCTTCTGGGCATTCAGTGCGCGCTTCACGCGTGCCATGGGGGTGTTCCTATTCTTGGTCGGTCAGAAGCAAAGGGGTTACGGCGCTTAGCCGTTCAGCATCGCGTTGACACGCCGGGTGTCATTGGGGGCCACCACGGTACGGCCGTCGAGGCGACGGGTCCGCTTGCTGGGCTTGTGCTCGAGCAGGTGGCGACGGTTCGCCTTCTGCCGCACGATCTTGCCGGTGCCCGTCTTGCGGAAACGCTTGCTGGCACCGCTATGGGTCTTGGCCTTGGGCATGTGTCCTCAGTTCTCGTCGTTATCAGTTGTCGGTGGGAGCGTCGGGCTCTGGGGCGGGTTCTGCCGCCGGCGCTCCGATCGTCTGTTGCGCAGCCTTGGCGCGAGTCTTCGCGCCGCGGTGCGGTGCCAGCACCATCGTCATGTTGCGGCCATCCTGCTTGGCCGAGGTCTCGACGAAGCCGAAGTCGGCCACGTCACCGGCCAGGCGCTGCAGGAGCCGGTACCCGAGTTCGGGCCGGGACTGCTCGCGACCGCGGAACATGATCGTCACCTTGACCTTCGACCCGGCTTCCAGGAAGCGGATGACGTGACCCTTCTTGGTCTCGTAATCGTGCGGGTCGATCTTGGGACGGAGCTTCTGTTCCTTGACGACGGTCTGTTGCTGGTTTTTGCGAGACTCGCGCGCCTTCTGGGCCGTCTCGTACTTGTACTTGCCGTAGTCCATGATCTTGCAGACCGGCGGTCTGGCGTCTGGGGCTACTTCCACAAGGTCGAGATCGGCATCCGCGGCGACGCGGAGGGCGTCTTCGATGCGCACGATGCCTACCTGTTCGCCACCCGGTCCGATCAGGCGGACTTCAGGTACGCGAATGCGCTCGTTGACACGTGTCTCAGTGCTGATGGGGCCTCCCTGGTTAGCGTTTCTCTGCTGACCGCCCGCGGTGACGGCGGGAGCAGCGGTGCGGACACCACGCCACCAGCACACTGTTCAACCGAACAGTAAGGCCCTGCGTAGAAGCAGGGCCCAATGCCGACCGATCACAGCCTGAGCTGCCTGCGAAACCGCAGAACAGATACCGTGACGGTATCTGTGACCGGACCGCGTGGCCTTCGGAGAATTCCGCGGCCGGCGGTGGGAGTGGGACTCCACTTGCTGTCCCTGGCGTACGCCGGGACGGTCGTGCATGCCAGTCTAACAGGCATGACGGATTCCCCTAGCATCCGCGACCTGGCCGACATCCCGGCGGTCGAGGTCATCACCCGGGCTGCGGTCATGCTGATGAGCGCCGCCGCCGAGAAACTGGGTCTGGCCGACCCCGATCCGGACGCCAGCGAGCGTCGCGACCTGGACGAGGCCCGTCGGCTGATCACCGCGCTGGCCGGCCTGGTCACCGCCTCGGCCGAGTATCTGGGACCGCATGCCGGCCCGGTGCGTGACGGGCTGAAGAGTCTGCAGCTCGCCTTCCGGGAGGCCAGCGCCGCACCCGAGGAACCCGGCACCGGTCCGGGCGAGAAGTACACAGGTCCCGTGTGGTAGCGGTGCACCCATTTAGCAGGCCGAGCGAATATCCTCGCGGCCTATGACCGTCACCACGAGTCGGCCAACCTCACGCTTCCACTGGGTACCCGCCGCAGCCGGCTGGATCATCGGTGTCATCGCGACCCTGTCGCTGCTGTCCAGCGTCTCGCCGCTGCTGCGGCACATCATCAAGGTGCCGCGCGAGTTCATCAACGACTACATCTTCAACTTCCCGGACACCAGCTTCGCCTGGGCCTTCGTCCTCGGACTGCTGGCCGCTGCGCTGGCCGCCCGCAAGCGGATCGCGTGGTGGATCCTCGTCTTCTACATGGTCGCGGCCGCGGTCTGGAACACCGTTGATCTGCTGACCGGCGAAGAGTCCGCCGCCGTCGATGTCGGCGAGGTCATCGGCCTGGTCTTCCACGTGGCCTCGGTCGGCTTCCTGCTGCTGGCCTACCGCGAGTTCTGGGCCAGAGTGCGATCCGGCGCCCTGCTCAAGGCGGCGGCCACCCTGGTCGCGGGGATGGCCATCGGCACCCTGGTCGGCTGGGGCCTGCTCGAACTGTTCCCCGGCACACTGGCCCGCGAAGACCGGTTCTGGTACGCGCTGAACCGGGTCGGCGCGTTCGCCGGGGCGGGTGCCGACGCGTTCACCGGCCACCCCCACGTCTTCGTCAACGCGCTACTCGGCCTGTTCGGGGCGGTGGCCCTGATGGTGGCCGCGATCGTGCTGTTCCAGTCCCAGAAGGCCGACAACGCGCTCACCGGTGAGGACGAGTCGGCGATCCGCGGCCTGCTCGAGGTCTACGGCAAGAACGACTCGCTGGGCTACTTCGCCACCCGCCGGGACAAGTCGGTGGTGTTCGCGCCGAGCGGCCGCGCCGCGATCACCTACCGCGTCGAGGTCGGGGTGTGCCTGGCCAGTGGCGACCCGATCGGTGATCCGCGGGCCTGGCAGCAGGCCATCGGCGCCTGGCTGGACCTGTGCCAGACCTACGGATGGGCGCCGGGTGTGATGGGCGCCAGTTCCACCGGCGCGCAGGCGTATCGGGAGGCCGGGCTCAACGCCCTGCAACTCGGTGACGAGGCCATCCTGTATCCGGACAAGTTCCACCTGTCCGGGTCGGACATGCGGGCGGTCCGCCAGGCCGTGACCCGGGCCCGCCGCGCCGGGCTGACCGTGCGGATGCGCCGGCATCGCGACTTCTCCGCCGAGGAGATGGCTGCGGTGATCAAGCGCGCCGACGCCTGGCGTGACACCGAGACCGAGCGGGGCTTCTCGATGGCGCTGGGCCGGCTCGGCGACGCCGCCGACGGGGACTGCCTGCTGGTGGAGGCCGTTTCTGGTTCCGGTGGGCAGGAGCGAAGCGACTCGGGGTCAGATGCCGGTGAGGTGGTGGCGATGCTGTCCCTCGTGCCGTGGGGCAACAACGGGTTGTCGCTGGATCTGATGCGCCGCTCCCCGCAGTCCCCCAACGGCACCATCGAACTGATGGTCAGCGACCTCATGCAGAACGCCGAAGACATTGGTGTGAGCCGGGTTTCGCTGAACTTCGCGATGTTCCGGTCGGCCTTCGAGCAGGGCGCACAGCTGGGCGCAGGCCCGGTGGCACGGTTGTGGCGGGCGCTGCTGGTGTTCTTCTCCAAGTGGTGGCAGCTGGAGACGCTGTACCGGTCCAACATGAAGTACCAGCCGCAGTGGGTACCGCGCTACGCCTGCTACGAGGACGCCCGGCTGATCCCCCGGGTCGGCGTTGCCTCGGTGATCGCCGAAGGCTTCCTGGTCCTGCCGTTCTCGCGGCGCAACAAGCAGCACACCGGCCACCGCTCCTCGGTACCGCACGATCTTGCCGCCAGCGGCCGGCTGCATGCCGACGGCAGTGCCCCCGACACCGACCGGCCCGCTGCCGAGCCGGCCGGTGAATCCGCCGAAGCCCGGCTCCCCGACCAGGTCCGGGTCCGGATGGCCAAGCTGAAGGCATTGCAGGACAACGGAATCGACGCCTACCCGGTCGGTAAGCCGCCGACCCACACGGTCGCCCAGGCCCTGGCCGAAGCCGACGACGTCACCCTCACCGTCGCCGGGCGGATCCTGCGCACCCGCGACTACGGCGGTGTGGTGTTCGCCCAATTGCGGGACTGGTCCGGCGATGTGCAGCTGCTGCTCGACAAGTCGGCGCTGGACGGCGCTGCCGAGGATTTCGCCGGCGTGGATCTCGGGGACCTGGTCGAGGCCGGCGGTCACATGGGCTACAGCAAGAACGGCACGCGGTCGCTGATCGTGGCGCACTGGCGGATGCTCGGAAAGTGCTTGCGGCCCTTGCCCGACAAACGCAAAGGCCTGCAGGACCCCGAGGCCAGGGTGCGGGCCCGCTATGTGGATCTGGCCATCAACCCCGAAGCGCGCGAGCTGATCCGGGCCCGCAGCAATGTGCTGCACGCCATCCGGGAAACGTTGTTCGCCAAGGGTTTCCTGGAGGTCGAGACCCCGATCCTGCAGCAGATCCACGGCGGAGCCAACGCCCGACCGTTCACCACCCACATCAACGCCTACGACCTGGACCTCTACCTGCGCATCGCCCCCGAGCTCTACCTCAAGAGGCTCTGCGTGGGCGGTGTGGAACGGGTCTTCGAGCTGGGTCGGGCGTTCCGCAACGAGGGTGTGGATTTCAGCCACAACCCGGAGTTCACCCTGTTGGAGGCGTATCAGGCGCACGCCGACTACCTGGTGTGGATCGACGGCTGCCGCGAGCTGATCCAGAACGCGGCGATCGCGGCCAACGGCTCGGCGGTGGTGATGCGGCCGGCCGACGGCGGCGACGGCGCCCTGGAGCCGGTTGACATCTCCGGGACGTGGACGGTCAAGACCGTGCACGACGCCGTCTCGGAGGCCCTCGGCGAGCACATCGACGCCCAGACCGAGCTGCCGGTGCTGCGCCGGCTGTGCGACGCCGCGTCGGTCCCCTACCTGACGCACTGGGACGCCGGCGCGGTGGTGCTGGAGCTCTACGAGCGGCTGGTCGAGGACCGCACCGAGGCGCCAACGTTCTACACCGACTTCCCCACCTCGGTCTCGCCACTGACCCGGCCGCACCGCAGCAAGCCCGGTGTCGCCGAGCGGTGGGATCTGGTGGCCTGGGGCGTGGAGCTGGGCACCGCCTACAGCGAGCTCACCGATCCGGTGGAGCAGCGCCGCCGGCTGCAGGAGCAGTCGCTGCTGGCCGCCGACGGTGACCCCGAGGCGATGGAACTCGACGAGGACTTCCTGCAGGCGATGGAGTACGCGATGCCCCCGACCGGAGGGCTGGGCGTGGGTGTGGACCGCGTCGTCATGTTGATCACCGGGCGCAGCATCCGCGAGACGCTGCCCTTCCCGCTGGCCAAACCACGCTGAAATTGACGCCGGCTCACGGCGTCCTCACAGCGACCTTCAAGGAACCTTCGTCACGATAGAGCGGTGACACCTTCGACGACGATGGTCGCCGACACGTTCCTCGCGGACCCGGCGAGTCCGTTCCACCAACACATTTCGTTGATGCACGGCTGGGTGCCACTGAGCGCCCAGATCGTCGCGGGCGTGGTGCTGGTGCTGGCGGTGGGCTGGCGAAGCCGGCGCTGGCGGCTGCTGTGGCTGCCGCTGGCGGCCGCTGTCGGCGTCGCATTGGCCGGCTACGCCTACTGGAGCATCGCCGACGACGGCCTGGCCGGTGACCCGGCGCCGCGACAACTGTGGGTATGGATCGCGGTGACCGGCCTGGCGGCGACGGTCGCGGTCGTGGGGTGGCGCAGCGCGCGGTGGTGGCGCCGCGGCATGTCGGTGCTCGCGATACCGCTGTGCGCTCTGTCGGCGGCGCTGATGCTCAACCTCTGGGTGGGCTACTTCCCGACCGTGCAGACGGCGTGGAATCAGCTCACCGCCGGTCCACTGCCCGATCAGACCGACCGCGCGACCGTGACGGCGATGGTCGCCCACCATGCGATCCCGGCCACCGGCACGGTGGTCTCGGTGTCCATCCCGTCCACCGCATCGCAGTTCAAGCACCGCAACGAGTGGGTGTACCTGCCACCGGCCTACTTCGCCACCGACCCGCCGCCGAAACTGCCGACCGTCATGATGATCGGCGGGGAGTTCAACACCCCGGCCGACTGGATGCGGGCCGGCAATGCGATCAAGACCATCGATCAGTTCGCCGCCGCGCACCATGGCAATGCGCCGGTATTCGTCTTCGTCGACTCGGGCGGATCGTTCAACAACGACACCGAGTGTGTGAACGGTCCGCGCGGCAATGCCGCCGACCACCTCACCAAGGACGTCGTGCCGTACATGGAGTCCAACTTCGGTGTGAGCCCCGACCGTGCCCGCTGGGGCATCGTCGGCTGGTCGATGGGCGGCACGTGCGCCGTCGACCTGGCGACCATGCATCCGGACATGTTCAGTTCGATCGTCGACATCGCCGGTGACTTCGCCCCGAATTCGGGCACCAAAACCCAGACCATCGACCGGCTGTTCGGCGGGGACGCCGCGGCGTACGCCGCCTTCGACCCGGCGACCGTGATCACCAAGCACGGCCGATACCAAGATATTTCGGCCTGGTTCGCCATCTCGGGCAGTCCCTCCAGCCAGCCGACCACACCGCAGACGATCACCGTCAGCGCGACCGGGCTGGGCGGTCGGGATGCCAACCCGAACCCCGGCGACCAAACCGCCGCGGCCAACACGCTGTGCGCCCTGGGCAGCGCGGACGGGATCAACTGTGCGGTGGTGGCCCAGCCGGGTAAACACGACTGGCCGTTCGCCGCGCGGGTGTTCACTGCCTCGCTGCCCTGGCTGGCCGGCCAGATCGGGACGCCGGACGTCCCGGCGGTGGCGTTGCCGGTACCGCCGGTGCGACCGCCGGGACCGGTGACGATCGCCGCGGCCGGTGGTCCGCCGCCACTGCAGGCCGCGGTGCGCTAACCCGCCGGGGCGGGCACCTGCCGGGAGTACGGTGACTGCTATGGCCGACGATTACATCCCCCGCCACGCCAAGCCCGAGCCGGAACCGGCTCCGGCGCCCGCGCCGACCCCGGTGACCCCGCCACCGGCGACCGCGCCCGCCGTGGACACCGGCTACACCTCGGACGGCGTGCCGACGTTCGACTCGGTCCGCGACAAGATTGAGACGCGCTACGGAACCGCCCTCGGCTCAGCTGAATTGGACGCCGAGACTCCCGAGGGCCGCAGCATCGAGGAACAGTACGAGGCCCGTCAGCGCGCAGCGCACGACAAGCTCGAAGAGATCCGCGCCTCGATGCGCAAACCGGCCGACGGCTGAGCTGCTACGCGCTGACCTTGCGCCGCCGGGTGGTGCGCTTGGGCGCCGGAGCTTCGAGGATCTCGGAGAGGAACTTGCCGGTGTAGCTCTCCGGCACCGCCGCGACGTCTTCGGGCGTGCCCTGTGCCACGACCGTCCCGCCGCCGGCACCGCCTTCGGGCCCCATGTCGATGATCCAGTCCGAGGTCTTGATGACGTCGAGGTTGTGTTCGATGACGATCACCGAATTGCCTTTGTCCACAAGACCGTTGATGACCTTGAGCAGCTTGCGGATGTCCTCGAAGTGCAGGCCCGTGGTCGGCTCGTCGAGGATGTAGACCGTCCGCCCGGTAGACCGCTTCTGCAGTTCGGCGGCCAGCTTCACCCGCTGCGCCTCACCACCGGACAGGGTCGGCGCGGGCTGACCCAGCCGCACATAGCCCAGGCCGACGTCGACGAGCGTGCGCAGATACCGGTGGATACCGGTGATCGGCTCGAAGAACTCGGCGGCGTCCTCGATGGACATGTCGAGCACCTCGGAGATGGTCTTGCCCTTGTAGTGCACTTCGAGGGTCTCCCGGTTGTACCGGGCGCCCTGGCACACCTCGCACGGGACGTAGACGTCCGGCAGGAAGTTCATCTCGATCTTGATGGTGCCGTCACCTGAACACGCCTCGCAGCGGCCACCTTTGACGTTGAACGAGAACCGGCCGGGCTGGTAGCCCCGGACCTTGGCCTCGGTGGTCGCGGCGAACAGTGTGCGGATCTTGTCGAACACCCCGGTGTAGGTGGCCGGGTTGGACCGCGGCGTGCGCCCGATCGGCGACTGGTCGACGCGGACCAGCTTGTCGACATGCTCGAGCCCGTTGATCCGGGTGTGCCGGCCCGGCACCTGACGGGCGCCGTTGAGCTTGTTGGCCAGCACCGAGGCCAGGATGTCGTTGACCAGTGTGGACTTTCCCGAGCCCGACACGCCCGTCACCGAGGTGAGAACACCCAGCGGGAAGGCCACGTCGATCTCACGCAGGTTGTGCTCACGGGCACCGACTACGGTCAGCTGCCTGCGCCGGTCGGTGGGGCGCCGGATCGTCGGCACGTCGATGCTCTGCCGGCCCGACAGGTAGGCGCCGGTGATGGAGTTCGGGTTCTTCAGCAGGTCCTGGTACGGCCCGCTGTGCACCACCTGGCCACCGTGCTCACCGGCGGCCGGACCGATGTCGACCACCCAGTCGGAATGGGCGATGGTGTCCTCGTCGTGCTCGACGACGATGAGGGTGTTGCCCAGATCCCTGAGGCGAGTGAGGGTTTCGATCAGCCGGCGGTTGTCACGCTGGTGCAGCCCGATGGAGGGCTCGTCGAGCACGTAGAGCACCCCGACCAGGCCGGAGCCGATCTGGGTGGCCAGCCGGATCCGCTGCGCCTCGCCACCGGACAGCGTGCCCGCGGCACGCGCCAACGACAGGTACTCAAGGCCCACGTCGAGCAGAAAGCCCAGCCGGGACTGCACCTCTTTGAGCACCTGTCCGGCGATCGCCTGCTCGCGGGTCCCCAGGGTGAGCTCGTTGAGGAAGTCCGAGCAGTCGGCGATGGACAGTTCGCAGACCTCGGCGATGGACTTCGCTCCGCGGTCGCCGGCCGCGAGCGTCACCGCCAGGATTTCCGGCTTGAGCCGCGTGCCGTCGCACTCCGGGCACGGAACGTCGCGCATGAAGCCCTCGTAGCGTTCCTTCATCTGCTCGGACTCGGTCTGTTCCATCCGCCGCTGCAGGAAGGCCATCACACCTTCGAAGTCGGCGTAGTACGACCGGGTGCGCCCGTAACGGTTCTTGTAGCGCACGTGAACCTGCTCGTCGCAGCCCTCCAGGATCGCCTTGCGGGCCTTGGCCGGCAGCTTGCGCCACGGGGTGTCGATGTCGAAGCCCAGCGCCTCACCGAGGCCGGACAGCATGCGGGTGAAGTACTCGGCGTTATGGCCCATGGACCACGGCGCCACCGCGCCCTCGGCCAGCGTCAGCTCCGGATCGGGAACCACCAGGTCGGGGTCGACCTCCTTGCGGATGCCCAGGCCGCTGCACTCCGGGCAGGCGCCGTAGGGCGAGTTGAAGGAGAACGACCGGGGCTCGAGGTCGTCGACGGCCAGCGGGTGCCCGTTGGGGCAGGCCAGCTTCTCGGAGAACCGCTGCTCGCGATGCGGGTGATCGTCCTCGCGGTCGACGAATTCCAGCACGACGATGCCGTCGGCGAGGTTCAGCGCGGTCTCGACCGAGTCGGTGAGCCGCTGCTTGGCGCTGGCCTTGACCGTGAGCCGGTCGACGACCACCTCGATATCGTGCTTCTCCTGCTTCTTCAGCTTCGGCGGGTCGGTCAGCGGGTGCACCACACCGTCGACCCGGACCCGGCTGTAGCCCTGGGTGTTGAGCTTGTCGAACAGGTCGACGAACTCTCCCTTACGGGTGCGCACCACCGGCGCCAGCACCTGGAAGCGCAGCCCCTCGTCCATGGCCAGTACCTGGTCGACGATCTGCTGCGGGGTCTGCCGGGCGATGCGCTCACCACAGACCGGGCAGTGCGGGGTACCGGCCCTGGCATAGAGCAGACGCAGATAGTCGTAGACCTCGGTGATGGTGCCGACCGTGGACCGCGGGTTGCGGTTGGTGGACTTCTGGTCGATCGACACCGCGGGCGACAGACCCTCGATGAAGTCCACGTCCGGCTTGTCCATCTGGCCGAGGAACTGGCGCGCGTAGGCACTCAGCGACTCGACGTAGCGGCGCTGCCCCTCGGCGAAGATGGTGTCGAAGGCCAGCGACGACTTACCCGAACCGGACAGCCCGGTGAACACGATGAGACTGTCCCGGGGCAGCTCGAGATCAATGCTCCGCAGGTTGTGCTCACGCGCGCCCTTGACTATCAGCCGGTCAGCCACCAGCTCCCCTTCCTGCGGGTTTTCCGGGCACCCAACACATCGCCCCCATGCTATGTCGACCCTCCGACAAGTAACGTGGCGACCATGACAGTCGTCGACGACACCTACACCGGACATGTCGAGCCGCAGGCCTCGGCGCGGCGCACGCTGCCTGGGGCGACGATCATCAAGACGTCGGTGGGCCCCATGGACAACAACGCCTACCTGGTGACGTGTTCCACGACCGGGCAGAGCCTGCTGATCGACGCCGCCAACGACCCGGAGTTGCTCGTCGAACTGGTCGGCGAGTACGCACCCAAGCTGGATCTCATCGTGACCAGCCACCAGCACTTCGACCACTGGCAGGCGCTGTCGGCGGTGGCCGAGGCCACCGGCGCCCCGACGGCGGTCCACCAGCTCGACGCCGAGCCGCTGCCGGTCACCCCGGACCGGTTCCTGGCGGGTGGGGACACCATCGACGTGGGTGATCTCACCTTCGACGTCATCCATCTTCGCGGCCACACCCCCGGTTCGGTGGCCCTTGCGCTGCGGCCCGGCGGTGAGCGCACCGCCACCCAGCTGTTCACCGGCGACTGCCTGTTCCCGGGCGGCGTCGGAAAGACTTGGGAACCAGGCGCTTTCGAGGAACTCCTGGCAGATGTCAGCAGCCGGCTGTTCGACGCCTATGGCGACGACACCGTCGTCTACCCCGGCCACGGCGATGACACCACCCTGGGCGCCGAACGCCCGCACCTGCAGGAATGGCGCGAACGCGGCTGGTGAGGCACATCGGGCCGGGGGCTG
Organism: Mycobacterium sp. M26; assembly: GCF_001494595.1. Classification (GTDB taxonomy): domain Bacteria; phylum Actinomycetota; class Actinomycetes; order Mycobacteriales; family Mycobacteriaceae; genus Mycobacterium. Next base: position 1,894,921 of record NZ_LN929908.1, on the reverse strand, counting down.
TGTGTCTGTGTGACGTTTCAACGCGATCCGGCCACCGCAGGCCCGTCCCCGGCATAGCATCGGCTCACAGGACACACCCAGCCTCGTGACCAAGGAGGCGAAATGAATCGCCGCGCCTGTTGCACTCACACCTTCGTTGCCACTGCGGCCCTCGGGGCGCTGACGCTGGGCGGGCTGGCCTCCGCCCCGAACGCCGACGCCTCGTGCGCGTCGTTCTTCGGGATCGGCAACACCGCCGAGTGCACCAGCAATCTGACGTCGATCGCCATTGCCATCGGCACCAATGCCACGGCGAAGGCCAACGGACTGTTCGGCGCGGCGTTCGCGGTGGGAACCAACGCCGGGGCGCAGACCGACGGTCCGCTGAGCTTCGCGACAGCGGTGGGTGACGGAAGCGCGGCGACCACCGACAGCGGGGCCCTCTCGGTCGCGCTCGCCGGTGGCGTCAACGCCTCGGCCAGTGCCGGACAAGCCACCCCCTACGCACCGGCGTCAGTCGGCAACGTCGCTGTCGCCTTGTGCACCAAGGACTGCATCGCCGATTCCCGGGGCATCGCCAATGTCGCGATCAACCTCTTCGGCGATACGTCCGATGTCGGCGTCCAGGGCAGCGCAACTGTCGCGGCTGACGTCGGGGGCACGGAATCGTTCACGTCGGTGTACGGCAACTTCAGCAACGCCCTGTCGCTGTTCGGTACCAAGAGCAACACCTCGGCGAGCTCGATGACGGTCGCGTTCCTCAGCACCGCCTTCACTATCGGCAGCCGTGGCACCGGATCGGTGACACAAGTGGTCCAGGCCGGTCCAGGTCCATTCGCGATCGCCGGCTCGATCTTCCAGACCGACGCCATCGTCACCAAGGCCGGACCGGGATTCAACATCAACGGCATCGCCGTCGGGGGCGCCTCGGCTCTCGGCAAGCGCTCGCCCCAATCAGGTTCTGCTGCAAAAACTTCCACCTCGAACAGCACGAAGAAGGCCGCCGGCCGCTCGGGCTCCAAGAGCACCGGCGGCAGCGCCCGATAGCCGGCATCCCCCGCGGCGCGGCGAACGGGTCTAGTGTCGACACCAGCCAACACCAGGAGGATCCGATGGGCTTTGATCCGAAAGACGCACTCGACGCGGCCAGGGACATCGCGACCCATGCCGTCGAGAAGGCCTCCGACATCGTCGAGGACGCGGCACACGTGCTGCGCGGAAACGTCACCGAGGGCGTCGGCGCGATCGTGTCCGACTCCGTCGACATCGCCACCCACGCCGTGGAACGCACCAAAGAGGTGTTCACCGGCGGCGATGACGTCGACGACGACACCTAGCCGCTAACCGAACACCCGCCCGCCTCAGATCCAGCCGCGCCGCTTGAACGCCACATAGAGCAAGGCCGAGGTGATCAGGATGATCGCGGCGCTCGCGATCACCCCGACTGCGCTGTTGAAACCCGGGTACGGCACATTCTGGCCGTACCACCCCGTCACCGCCGTCGGGACCGCGATGATCGCCGCCCAGCCGGTCAGCTTCTTCATGATCGTGTTCAGCCGGGCATCCTGCAGGGACAGGTTCGTCTCGAACACGGTGGTGATCATGTCGCGCAGCGACTCGGTCCACTCCGCGGCGCGGATGACGTGGTCGTAGAGGTCGGCGTACCAGCTGTCGAGTTCGACGGTGTCCCCGCGCTCGGCGCGGCGCCGCATGATCGTGTTGATCACCTCGCGCATGGGCAGGACGATGCGCCGCAATTCGACGAGTTCCTTGCGGAGCCGGTAGGTATCGCGCTGGATTGTGCGAGTCTGGGCCCGGTCATCGAACAGGCCGTCCTCGAGTGCCTCGATGGCGTCGTCGAGGTCCTGGATGGTCTCGAACTGGCCGTCGACGATCACGTCGAGCAGTCCGTGCAGCAGCGCAGGACTTCCCAGCCTCAACAAATCGGCGTTGTCATCCCAGCGACGAACCGCCTCGTCGACATCGAAAACCGGTGCAGCAGGATGGTTTTCGTGGCGGACGGTCACGATGCCACCGTGTAGCACGAAGATCGACACCCGCGCGGTGAGCAACCGGGACTCCAGATCGTTGGGCAGCTGTGGACCCAGAGCCGTGGCGTACACGGTCAGGAACGTGTGTGTGGCATACCGAGTCGCTTTGGTGCGCTCACTGCGCTCGACGACATCCTCGACCGCGTGTTCGTCGAGACTGAGCTCCTCGGCCAGCCGGCACAACATGTCGTGGTCGGGGTTGCACAGGTCTACCCAGACCAGCGAGTCGTCCTCGCCGAGGTGCATCGACACGTCGGCGAGCGGGAAGTTCTCGGCCTTGAGCTCACCGGAGACCCAGAGCCGAGTGCGAACGGCGTTCGGTGCCGTGCTCACCGACGTGGACGGAGAGTTTCCCGCGCTCAGGTGGTGTGCACGATGAGCACGTCGCTCTTGGAGCGGCGCGCCACGTTGGCAGGCACCGAGCCCAGCAGACGGCCGGCGATCGTGCTCAGGCCGACGTTGCCGACGACCAGAAGATCGGCGTTGACCTCTTCGGCGAGCTCCACCAGGGCATCCACGGGCGCGCCGACGACGGCCCGCTCCTCGATGTTCGCCGCACCGGCGGCCTTGGCGCGGTCACGGGCCTCGCGCAGGATTGCGTAGATGGGGGCGTTGCCCGACATCTTGTAACCCTCGTCCTTCAACAGGTCGGCGGCGCGGGTGTCCTCCGAGGCCGGGAAGTAAGCGGTCGCCACGATGACCTTCGCGTCAGGGTCGGAGGCGAGCTGGCCCGCCCGATCGACTGCACGCAGCGAGGAATCCGAGCCGTCCGTGCCGACGACCACGGTCTTGTAACCGCCCATCCGTACCCTCCAGTCTCCAATGACAGCGCCATCCGGAACAGTAACGCCTCGGCACCACGCCAGGGTGCGATTCACCCCACGCGGCACTTTCGCAACGTCGTGGGACGCCACTTTACCGGGGAAAACGCATTTCCCGGTAGGTGCGGTGAGTTTCGCGACAACACGCCGAATTGCAAATCCGGATCGCACGGAATGACGTTTGTCGGTGGCGCCACACCATTGGCCATATCTAATTGCGCTCCGAATTCAGCGCATCCGACACCGCCTGCCGCGCGGCCGCCAGCCGTGCAGGCTACCGTTTTGCACCAAAGGAGATGGGTACGGGATCACCGGCGTGAGCATTACTTTCCGGCCAGAGCGAGTCACTGGCGTCGTTGCGGGGTCAGTGCGCCCCGCGCGGCAACTCGATGCTGTCGCGGTCGGCATCTTCGCCGTCGTGGTCAGCGCGGCGGGCGCAGCACGGCCTTCGTTGTGGTTCGACGAGGCAGCCACCATTTCCGCCGGCACGCGCAGCGTTCCGGAATTGTGGCGCATGCTCGGCAACATCGACGCCGTCCACGGCCTCTACTACCTGGTGATGCACGGCTGGTTCGCGATCGTGCCGGCGACCGAGTTCTGGTCGCGGTTGTCCAGTTCCCTGGCGATCGGACTGGCCGCGGCGGGCGTGGTGGTGTTGGGCCGTCAACTCTCGACCCGATCGGTTGCCGTGACGGCCGGCGTGATGTTCGCTCTTCTCCCCCGCGTCACCTGGGCGGGGATCGAAACCCGCTCGTATGCCCTGTGCATGGTGGCCGGGGTGTGGCTGACGGTGTTGTGTATCAGCGCAATTCGGCACAACCAGGCGCGGTGGTGGGCGGCGTACTCCGCGCTGGTGGCGGTCGGGACAGTGCTGAACGTGTTCGTGGTGCTGATTCTCGGTGTGCACGCCGTCCTGGTGGCCGTTCTGACCGATGCGCGCAGTATCCGGTTGCGCTGGGGCGGCGCGGCGTTAGCCGCTGCCGCGGCGGTGACGCCGTTCCTGCTGTTCTCCCAGACCCAGCTGTTCCAGGTCGGGTGGATCTCGCGGCTGGGCACCCAGACGGTGGGAAAGATCCTGCAGGAGCAATACTTCGACCACTCGCTGTCCTTCGCCATCCTGGCCGCGGTGACAATCGTGGCCGCACTGCTGTGCCGCTCCCGGGCCCTCGGCGTCAGCGGCGATCAGCCGGCCCGGCTCGTCATCGTGGCCGTCGCGTGGATCGCGATCCCCACCGTTGCCCTGCTGATCTACTCGGTGGTGCGCCACCCCGTCTACTACCCGCGCTACCTGTCGTTCACCGCACCGGCGATCGCCCTGCTGCTCGGTCTGTGCGTCGTCGTCGTGGGGCGTTCACGGGCCGGGATCACCGCTCTGCTGCTGGCATTCGCCTTCGCGGCAACCCCGAACTACCTCGCGCAACGCGGCCCCTACGCCAAAGAGGGCATGGACTACAGCCAGGTCGCCGACATCATCACCCGGCACGCCAAGCCCGGTGACTGCCTGGTGATGGACAACTCGGCGGCATGGAAGCCGGGCCCGATCCGACCGTTGATCGCCGCCCGGCCCGCTGCCTTCGCCACGCTGCACGACTACGGCCGAGGGATGCCCGCGATCCAGCGAAACCGGCTGTGGGACAGCCATGTTGCGATCTGGACCTGGGCCGACAAGATGCCCGGCTGCCCGGCGATCTGGACGGTCACCGAGCGTGACGCGACGCTGCCCGACCACGAGCAGGGTCCCGACCTCAAGCCCGGTCCCCGGCTGGGCCGGGCGATGGCCTATCAGGTTCCCAGCCGCTTCGGCTTCCGGGTGGTGGAGCGCTGGCAGTTCAGCTTCGCCCAGGTGACCAAGTCGACGCGGTAACCGCCGGTAGGCCGGTCTCAGTCGTCGAACCAGCGACCACCCTTGGGCAGGTCCGCCCCGAGCACCGCGCCGGCGGGTGCACCCGAGGTCGGACCCACCTTGCCCGCCGACCATCCGGTACCGACGCACAGCAGGTCGCGCGGTGTGGAGATCGACGTCGGCAGCGGGATCCCGAACCCGGGGATGCCCGGGATCGTGACCTGCGGCGGTGACAGCAGCGTCGCGACACCCTGGGCCACCGCGGGCAGCACCTCGGCGGGCGGCGTCGGCAACGATCCTGCGGCGTTGGCGATCGGTGCGGCCGGGATCAGGCTCGGCAGCCCGGGGGTGCTGGCCGCGGCGTTGACGCCCGGGTTGCCGGGCACGGCACGCGGAGGCGGTCCCGGGCACCCCGCCCGGGACCGCGGCAGGCGGGGTGGAGGTGCCACCGACGATGCCGCCCGGAGGGGTACCGGGGACGGCGGCGGGCGGAGTGGGCACGGTGCGGGAAACTCCGGTGCCCGGGGCGCCGGGGACCGAGGCAGGCGGCGTCGCGCCACTGGTCACCGCGCGGGTGCCAGGGGCGCCGGGAACGCTGGCCGGGGGCACCTTGATGGTGCCGGGAACGGTGGCCGGCGGGACCGGCCCGCCGGCGACCGGCGGGTTGTTGGTGAAGATCGACGACGCCGCGCCGGGCACGCCCTGGCTCAGGTCGGGCGGATTGGCGGCGACCTGCTGGATGATGTTGACGCACGGAATACCGGGTGCAATGTCGGCCACCGCGCGTGGGCTGAACAAAGGAGCCGTCCAGAAGCACCCAGCAGTCGCCATAGCGGTGACCGCCGCTATGCGATTGGTGGTTCGAGACATGGTTCCCCCGTTCTTGTGGTGAGGCCTGACGGGAAAACTACAGACGTGTAAGTTCCGCGCGGCGGTGCCCTTCGGGGGGTTACCGAACTGTTGCTAAGCGGTGCCGCGGCAGTTACCCGGGCCGTGACACGACGCCGGAACGGGGCCAAGAACGTGGAGCGAGTGACGGGATTCGAACCCGTGTAAACGGCTTTGCAGGCCGGTGCCTAGCCACTCAGCCACACCCGCACGTGTTGGTCACGATTCCAGCACGGCACGGCCCCGACCAGCGTTTCGATCAGCGTGAGCACTAGCTGACCGGGCCCCACGCGCCTTACCGTGTCGTCATGCAGACCTGGTTGGCCGACCCGCCCCTGCTCGGCGGCCCCGGACAGGGCACCCGCCAGATCGTCGAACTGCTGATCGCGTTCGGCCTCACCGCATTGATCGGACTCGAGCGCGAGGTGCACGGCAAGGCCGCGGGTCTGCGCACCCAGACGATCGTCGGCACCGCGGCGGCGCTGATCCTGATCATCAGCAAGTACGGCTTTTCCGACGTGCTCAGCCCCGGGACGGTCGAGGTTGATCCGTCCCGGGTGGCCGCCCAGATCGTCTCGGGTATCGGGTTCCTGGGCGCCGGTCTGATCATCACCCGACAGGGCGCCGTGCACGGTCTGACCACCGCGGCGGCGATCTGGGAGTGCGCCGCTATCGGCATGGCCGCCGGCGCGGGTCTGGTCAAGTTGGCGATCGTCGTGACGATCCTGCATTTCGTGATCGTGCTGGGCTTCACCCCGCTGACGCAGCGGCTGACCGCGCGGCTGTCCGGCTCGGTCCGGCTGCACATCACCTATGTGCCGAATCACGGTGTGATCGGCCGCATCCTGCACGCCTGCGACAAACACCAGTGGACGTTGTCCGAACTCAACAGCGATCCCGACGGCGGGGTCCTGCTGACCTTGACCGGCGCGGGAATCCGGCACGCCCCCAGCGCCGTCGCCAGCGTCGACGGCGTCACCAGCGTCCGCCGCATGGCCGGCAAGGACGACGACTAGGCCGACACCCGACCGCGCCCCGAACGGGTGGAGGCCACCACACCGACCGCCGCCAGCACCGCGAACAACCCGAACATCGAGCGACTCGAAGTGACGTCGGGGGTGTCGCGCAGGTTGACCACAACACCGGCCAGACCCGCCCCGAACGCACCGCACATCAGCTGAACGGTGCTGATCGCGGCCGCGGCCACCGCCTGTTGCGCCGGGTCGCCGACGACGGAGCCCATCGCCCAGGCCGACAGATGCGGCCACGCCATCCCGATGCCGGCCCCCGTCAGCGCCAGCGCCGCCGCCCACACCAGGACGAGTTGTGTTGAGGCATGGTCATTTTGGGTCACCGCGGCCACAGCGAGACCGACCGCCATCACCAGCGGCGCGACGGCGACCACCTGCACGGTGCGACGGGCATTGGTGATCGAGGCGCTGGCGATCTCACCGACCGTCCACCCCACCGACAGCGCCGCCCCGAGGAAGCCCGCGAAGATCGGTGCCAGCCCGCCGAGCCGCTGACCGAAAAGCGGAACGTACATGTCCACCATCGTGGCGGCCATCAGCAAGCCCAGCGTGAGGTAGATCCACTTCAGCGGTCCGGACCCAAACGCCAAGCGCGGCAACACCGCAGCCTTGAGCCGTCGATCGACCACAAGGAAGGTCCCCACCAATACCAGGCCTACCGCCAGCAGGCCTGCGATGACCGCGGGGTTGCGCGGGATCGCGGCGGCGCTGACCGCCAGCGCGGCCATCCCCAGCAGCAGCAGTGACCAGATCGGGATACCGGTGCGCGCCGGATCCTCGCCCGTCGACTCGGTGCGGGCCGGTAGCGCGATCGGCACCAGCACGCTCATCGCGACCGCCAGCACGGCCAGCGATCCGAATCCGCCTCGCCAGAAACCGAATTGGGCGAACAACCCACCCGTCGCGGGTCCGACGAGGGTGCCGATGCCCCACATCGCCGACACCACCGCCGAGGCGCGGGTCCACAGCCGGTCCGGTAGCGCAGCGCTGATCACCGCATAGCCCAGACCCGCGAGCACACCCCCGGCCAGCCCCTGGGCCACCCGGCCCACCAACAGCAGCTGCATCGAGGGCGCGGCCGAGCAGAGCGCACTTCCGGCGGCGAAGCTCAGCAGGGCACCGAGATAGGACGAGCGCGGACCGAACCGGGTCAGCAACGGCCCCACCGTCGTTGCGGCCACCACCGATGAGACGAGATACACCGTCGTCACCCACGCGTAGAGCCGCTCGCCGCCGATATCGGCGACGGTGCTGGGCAATAGGCTCATCGTGATGAACTCGTTGATGGCGTAGATCGCCACCCCACCGGCCAGGACGACGGTGGCGCCGAGGTGGTTGCCCAGTAGTTCGCGCCAACTCCCCGCGGCTGACGCCGTCTTCCCGGTCATGTGCATCACCGTAGAGGCTCAACCGCGGTTGAGCTCAAGCGCGGCGGCCTATTTCAGGCCGGCGGCGTCCATTCCACGCAGTTCCTTCTTCAGGTCGGCGATCTCGTCGCGGATCCGGGCCGCCAGTTCGAACTGCAGATCCCGGGCCGCCGCCATCATCTGCGCGGTGAGGTCCTTGATCAGATCCGCCAGTTCGGCGCGCGGCATCGTCGAAGTGTCGCGGCCCTCGACGATGCCCGCACTGACCGCCCGGCCGGGCTCGCCTTGTGCGCGCCGTCCGCGCGACGAGTTGCGGCCCGATCCGCCGATCTCCACCGACTCGGTGTCGTCTGCTTCGCGGTACACCTGGTCGAGGATGTCGGCGATCTTCTTGCGCAGCGGCTGCGGGTCGATGCCGTTCTCGGTGTTGTAGGCGATCTGTTTGGCGCGGCGGCGCTCGGTCTCGTCGATCGCCTCTTTCATCGAGTCCGTGAGTTTGTCGGCGTACATGTGCACCTCACCGGACACGTTGCGCGCCGCGCGGCCGATGGTCTGGATGAGGCTTCGGGTGGAGCGCAGGAACCCTTCCTTGTCGGCGTCGAGGATGGACACCAGCGACACCTCAGGCAGGTCGAGACCCTCACGCAGCAGGTTGATGCCGACCAGCACGTCGTACTCCCCCAGCCGCAGCTGGCGCAGCAACTCCACTCGGCGCAGCGTGTCCACCTCGGAGTGCAGGTACCGGACCCGGATGCCCATCTCGAGCAGGTAGTCGGTGAGGTCCTCGGCCATCTTCTTGGTCAACGTGGTGACCAGCACCCGCTCGTCGCGTTCGGTGCGGGCCCGGATCTCGCCGATCAGGTCGTCGATCTGACCCTTGGTGGGCTTGACCACCACCTTCGGATCGAGCAGGCCGGTCGGGCGGATCACCTGTTCCACGAACTCGCCACCGGTCTGGGCCAGCTCGTAGGGACCCGGGGTGGCCGACAGGTACACCGTCTGGCCGATCCGATCGGCGAACTCCTCCCAGGTCAGGGGGCGGTTGTCCACCGCCGACGGCAGCCGGAAGCCGTACTCCACCAGGTTGCGCTTGCGGGACATGTCGCCCTCGTACATGCCGCCGATCTGCGGGACGGTCACGTGCGATTCGTCGATGACCAGCAGGAAGTCGTCCGGGAAGTAGTCGAGCAGCGTGGCGGGCGCCGATCCGGCGGGACGGCCGTCGATGTGCCGTGAGTAGTTCTCAATCCCCGAGCAGAAGCCGACCTGGCGCATCATCTCGATGTCGTAGTTGGTGCGCATCCGCAGCCGCTGGGCCTCCAGCAGCTTGCCCTGGTTCTCCAACTCGGCCAGCCGCTGCGCCAATTCCTCTTCGATGGTCGAGATGGCCTGGGCCATCCGCTCCGGCCCCGCGACGTAGTGGGTGGCCGGGAAAATCCGCAGCGAGTCGACCTTGCGGACCACATCACCGGTCAGCGGGTGCAGGTAGTACAGCGCTTCGATCTCGTCGCCGAAGTACTCGATGCGCACGGCGAGTTCCTCGTAGGACGGGATGATCTCCACCGTGTCGCCCCGCACCCGGAAGGATCCGCGGGTGAACGACATGTCGTTGCGGGTGTACTGCACGTCGACCAGCAGCCGCAGCAGGCCGTCGCGCGGCACCTCCGAGCCGACCTGCAGTTCCACCGAGCGATCCAGGTAGGACTGCGGGGTGCCCAGGCCGTAGATGCACGACACCGAGGCCACCACCACGACATCGCGCCGCGACAGCAGGCTCGAGGTGGCCGAGTGCCGCAGCCGCTCGACATCGTCGTTGATCGAGCTGTCCTTCTCGATGTAGGTGTCGGTCTGGGCGATGTACGCCTCGGGCTGGTAGTAGTCGTAATAGCTGACGAAGTATTCGACAGCGTTGTGCGGCAACATCTCTCGCAGCTCGTTGGCCAACTGCGCGGCCAGCGTCTTATTGGGTGCCATCACCAGGGTGGGCCGCTGCAGACGCTCGATGAGCCAGGCGGTGGTGGCCGACTTGCCGGTGCCGGTGGCGCCCAGGAGCACCACGTCGCGCTCCCCCGACCTGATCCGGCGTTCCAGGTCCTCGATCGCGGCGGGCTGGTCCCCGGCCGGCAAGTACTCGCTGACCACCTCGAACCGGGCCCCGGTACGCACGACGTCCTCAACCGCGCGGTACTCCGAATGCGCGAGGACGGGATGTTCGGTTGCGAAGGCCATGTGTCCAGGTTAAGCGCCCCCACCGACACATTCATTCCCGCTGGATTCCGTACGCTATCGCCGTGCCCGAACCATTGCGGATCAGCCTGCGCATCCTGGGATTAGTGCTGCTCATCGTCGCGCTGGGCTGTCTGGTCGCCCTGGTGTGGCCGGGCCCGTTCCGGGTGGCCGAGGCGATGGGCCGCAGCTGCGCCAACGATCGGCTCGGCACCAACTACCAGTGCGACTGGCTCGACGCCGCCGACATCCTGCTGACCGCGTTCGGTGTCACCCTGGTCGGCGGATTCGTGCTGCGCCTGATCACCCGCCCGGCCGGGCAGGGTCCCCGCACTCTCGACCTGCGCTGGCTGCGTCGCCGGTGAGCGGTCACGTCCATCCCCCCAAACGCGAGACCTTCGATCTGGCGGCACGGACGAACACCGATAACAAGGGCATCGTGCGTGCGGTCGACGAGTTCGTGGTGCAGCCGTGGGGGCTCTACATGGCCCGCCCGACACCCGGCCGGGCCCAATTCCATTACCTGGAGTCCTGGCTGCTGCCCTCGCTGGGTCTGCGGGCCAACGTCTTCCACTTCAATCCCGGCCACGAACAGCCGCAGGACTACTACCTGGACATCGGTGAGATCACCGTCGGCGACGCCGTCTGGCAGACCGAGGACCACTACCTCGACATCGTGGTCCGCACCGGGGTCAGCGCCGACCTCGTCGACGTCGACGAACTGCTCGACGCGCACCGCGACGGCCTGGTCAGCACCGCGGTCGCCGACTCCGCCGTCCAGAAGGCCACGGCGACGATCGCCGGGCTGGCCCGGTTCGGCCACGACCTGAACGCCTGGCTTGCCGCCGCGGGTATCACCCTGAGCTGGCGCTGACCGGCAACGTTTCAGCAGCCCGGGGCGTAACGAGTAGTCTCGCTACACATGAGCCCCACCAAGCACAGATGGCTGGCCGCAGCCCTGGGCGCGGTGATGGTCGCGGGGTCTCAGTTAAGCCTGGCTCCGGCTCAGGCCGACCCGGAACCGCCCGCACCGACCGACGCACCGGCGCCCACCGGCGAGGTGCTGCACAACGTGACCTACCGGGCCCGTGCCGACGGCACCTCCCGCGGCGCCGTGGTGGCCTACAAGATCGACGACAACAACGTCAACAGTGACCAGCCGACGCTGCTGCCCGGCTTCACGTTCGAGGTAAACACGGTCATGAAAGACCCGAAGCAGGCCGGCATGGAGATCTCGATCCAGTGGCCCTACGGGTCCAACCTGCACTGCGAGATTCTCGTGGACGACCAGACCGTGGCCCAGGCTGATCAGTTCATCGCCCCGCGTCTCTTCCGGGTCAAGGACGACCCGCTGTACGGCACGCTGCAGTGCGGTGCGCCGCTGAACACTCCCAGCCCCTCGGAGGCGGCGCCGGCCGACGCGCCGGCCCCGGCCGCCTGAGCACTCAGGGGCGCCAACCGGTGGTGTCGGCCCACTCCCACGCGCGCCGGTACGCGTCGAGGAACCACGGCTCCTTGGCCTCGGCGTAGCGCGCCACATCGTCGTGGCGGGCCGCGGCGCGCTTGACCGCCAGATAGTCCGACTGCACACCGGGGTTGGCGGTCAGCCAGTCGACGAACAACAAAGCGAACTGCTGGCCGGGCCAGCCGTCCACCCGGATGTGCACATTCGTCGGGCGTCCCGGATCTCCTGAGGCGTGGAATCGCTTGTGCCACAGCAAGTTTTCGTTGGTGTGGTCGAACTGTCCGACTGTGCTGCGGGCGTCGGCCTTGGGTACATCGGCGGTGATCGCCCCGACCCGGGGGTACCCGGCGCGCAGCAGGTCCGCGGCGAGTTCGTCGGCCACTTCGAGCGAGGCCACCGTCACCTGGACGTCGATGACGTCCTTGGCGTCCATGCCCGGGACGGCGGTGGAGCCGATGTGGTCGATCCGCACGGCGCGATGCCCGCAGGTGGTGTTCAGCCGGGCCACGATGCGGCGGGCCTGGTCGGCCCAGGTCGGGTCGGCCGCGACCAGGTCCGGCTTGCCGTGCACCGGGGTCGCGGTGGTGAGGTTGTGCGCGAACGGCAGGATGCGCTGGTACCAGAGGTCGCGGGCCTTCTCGACGAGTTCACCCGAGCTGCCGGCATTGTCCAGCCAGACGTCGGCAACCTGGCGTCTTTGCTCCTCGGTCGCCTGGGCGGCGATGCGGGCCCGGGCGTCGGCCTCGGTGAACCCGCGGTACTCGATCAGTCGCGCCACCCGCACCTCGGGATCGGCGTTGACGATCACCACCAGCGGGAACATCGGCGCCATCTGGGACTCCACCAGCAGCGGAATGTCCTCGACGATCACCGCATCCTCACCGGCGGCGGCGATGAGCTCCGAGCGACGGTGGGCCACCAGCGGGTGCACGATCCCGTTCAGGGTCTGCCGCTTGTCCTCGTCACTGAAGGCGATCGCGGCCAGGGCGGGCCGATCCAGGGCGCCGTCCGGCCGCAGGATCTGCACCCCGAACGCGTCGACGAGCTTGGACAACCCCTCGGTGCCCGGCTCAACGACCTCGCGGGAGATGACGTCACCGTCGACGACGATGCCGCCGCACTCCGAGAACGTCGCGGACACCGTGGACTTGCCGGCGCCGATCCCGCCGCTGAGTCCGATCCGAAGCATCTTCGACTCCTCCTAGGCTCCTCAAACGAAACCGCGCAGGAAGCCCGAAGACTTCCTGCGCGATTCCAATCTCGACAGGTGAGAGCTAGGCGTTGCCCGCCAGCTTCTCCCGCAGGGCCGCGAGCTGGGCGTCGCTGGCCAGCGAACCGCCGGCCGACTCGCCCGAGCTCGAGGAGGAGGACGACGAGCCGTTGCCCGCGGGCCGCTCGGCGGCCTCGGCCTCGGCCTTGGCGAACTTCTCCATCTGCGCGGTGTGCATCTTGTGCCGCTGCTCGGCCTCGGCGTACCGGGCCTCCCATTCGGTGCGCTGCTTGTCGAAGCCTTCGAGCCACTCGTTGGTGTCGGCGTCGAAGCCCTCGGGGAAGATGTAGTTGCCCTGCTCGTCGTAGCTGTCGGCCATGCCGTACTTCGAGGGGTCGAACTCCTCGGTGTAGTCCTCGTTGGCCTGCTTGAGGCTCAGCGAGATGCGGCGACGCTCCAGGTCGATGTCGATGACCTTGACCATGGCGTCGTCGCCCACCTGGACGACCTGATCCGGCACCTCGACGTGGCGCTCGGCCAGCTCGGAGATGTGGACCAGACCCTCGATGCCCTCCTCGACGCGGACGAACGCACCGAACGGCACCAGCTTGGTGACCTTGCCCGGCACGATCTGACCGATCGCGTGGGTGCGGGCGAAGTGACGCCACGGGTCTTCCTGGGTGGCCTTCAGCGACAGCGAGACGCGCTCGCGGTCCATGTCGACGTCGAGCACCTCGACGGTGACCTCGTCGCCCACCTGAACCACCTCGGACGGGTGATCGATGTGCTTCCAGGACAGCTCGGAGACGTGCACCAGGCCGTCGACCCCACCGAGGTCGACGAACGCGCCGAAGTTGACGATCGAGGACACGACACCCTTGCGGATGGCGCCCTTCTGCAGCTGGTTGAGGAACTCGCTGCGGACCTCGGACTGCGTCTGCTCCAGCCAGGCACGACGGCTCAGAACCACGTTGTTGCGGTTCTTGTCGAGCTCGATGATCTTGGCCTCGATCTCCTTGCCGATGTAGGGCTGCAGATCGCGGACACGGCGCATCTCGACGAGGGAGGCGGGCAGGAAGCCGCGCAGGCCGATGTCGAGGATCAGGCCGCCCTTGACGACCTCGATGACGGTGCCCTTGACGGCCTCGTCCTTCTCCTTGAGCTCCTCGATGGTGCCCCAGGCGCGCTCGTACTGGGCGCGCTTCTTGGACAGGATCAGGCGGCCTTCCTTGTCCTCCTTGGTGAGGACCAGGGCTTCCACCTTGTCGCCGACGGACACAACCTCATTGGGGTCGACGTCGTGCTTGATGGAGAGCTCACGGGACGGGATGACGCCTTCGGTCTTGTAACCGATGTCGAGCAGAACCTCGTCCCGGTCGACCTTGACGATCGTCCCGTCGACGATGTCGCCATCGTTGAAGTATTTGATGGTTTTGTCGATGGCGGCGAGGAAGTCCTCAGCCGAGCCGATGTCGTTGACGGCTACTTGCGGCGAGGTGACGGTGGGACTTGGCATATTGTTGGGTTGCTCCGGACAGGGTCGATCGTAGGGACAGTTTCTTTGGGTGTACCCGCACGCTGCCTATTCAGAGCGAGCGCACACAGGTACTGTCCGAGCCTACTCGACTGGGCACACGCTGGACAAACTCGGGTCCGCGAGGCTCTTCCCGCCGACTAGTCTCCACTCGTGTCCTACGCCACGTTGCCACCGCTGCCGCGCCCGATCCGCAAGGTCGGAGCGCCCCTGGCCGCGATCATCGCCTGCGGCACCGTCGCGGGCCTGATCTTGATCCTGCTGACCGCGGTGAACCCGGTCGGCACGACCATCGGGTTCGTCCTGTCGACCCTGGCCATGGTCCTGGTGCTGCTGTGTTACCTGTGGCTGGACCGCTGGGAGCCCGAACCGCCGCGACTGCTGGTCTTCGCGTTCCTGTGGGGCGCGTCGGTGGCGATCGTGGTGTCGGTGATCCTGGAACTGCTCGTCGAGTCCGCGGTGAACGCCGGCCAGGACGAGACCAGCTTCTTCACGGTGGCCGTCGCCGCGCCGGTTATCGAGGAGGCCGCCAAGGGGGCGTTCCTGCTGTTGATGATGACCGGGGTGCGCCGCCACGAGCTGAACTCGCTGACCGACTGCCTGGTGTACGCCGGCGTGACCGCGGTGGGATTCGCCTGGCTCGAGGACATCTTCTACATCGCCAACGGCGAATCGCTGGCCAGCTCGCTGGTGACCGCGGCGATGCGGCTGATCATGGCGCCGTTCGCCCATCCGCTGTTCACCACGTTCACCGGTATCGGCGTGTATTTCGCTCTGCAGCAACGCAATACGGCGGCCAAGGTGGGCTACATCGCGCTCGGGTTCGCCGGGGCGGTGATCATGCACGCGTTGTGGAACGGCTCGGCGCTGGTGAGTCCGGGTGCCTACTTCGGTCTGTACGTGGTGTGGATGATGCCGGTGTTCGCCCTGGCCATCGTGCTGGCCGTCAAGAGCCGCAAGCGCGAGCAGGTGATCGTCGCCCAGAAGCTGCCCGGCATGGTGGCGGCGGGACTGGTGACCCCCGCCGAGACGGCATGGCTGGGCTCGATCAAGACCCGCAAGCAGGTGGTGGCCGCAGCGCGGCAGTTCGGCGGAAAACCCGCGGCCAGCGGGGTCAAGAAGTTCGCCCACCAGGTCATCGAGCTGGCGTTCGTGCGGGACCGGATCGACCGCGGGTTCGGTGATCCCCGGGTGTTCGCGCTGCAGCAGGAGGAGGTCGACGGGGTGGTCGCTGCGCGTGCGGCCGCCGGGCCGGCGCTGCAGTGGCTCAACGGCTACCAGCTGCCCCGGGCCTGAGCAGGCACCCGCTCCCTCGCCCGTGAGCGTGCGCCAAACGCCCGCTGCCGCGGCGTGTCGGCGTACCGACACGCACGCTCGCGGTGATGTCAGGTCTCGTACGGTGGATGGATGATCAGGACGCGTGACGACGACGCGTGCCCGGGCGCACTACAGGTGCACCAGGCCGCCGACGGCGCGCTGGCCCGGCTGCGGATCCCCGGCGGCATGATCTCCGCTGCGCAGTTGTCGGCGCTGGCCGAGGCGGCAGACCAGTACGGCAACGGCACGATCGAACTGACCGCGCGCGGCAATCTGCAACTGCGTGGTGTCAGCGACACCGAGGCGGTCGCCGACGCGGCGGCCACCGCCGGGCTGCTTCCTTCGCCGAGCCACGAGCGGGTGCGCAATATCGTGGCCTCGCCGCTGTCCGGACGGGTCGGTGGCCTGGCCGATGTGCGGCCGTGGGTGACCGAACTCGACCGCGGCATCCAGGCCGATCCGGACCTGGCCCGGCTACCCGGTCGCTTCCTGTTCAGCGTCGACGACGGCTCCGGCGACGTCTCCGGGCTGCGAGCCGACGTGGGGGCACATGTGCTGGGCGAGCAGGTGGCACTGCTGCTAGCCGGCTCAGATACCGGCGTACGGCTGGGTGCCGACGAGGTGGTGAACACCCTGCTGGAGATTGCGCGACGATTCGTCGCCGTGCGCGGAAAGACTTGGCGGGTGGCCGAATTGGCCGATGCCACCTCGCTGCTGGCGGGTTACCCGGTGACCGAGCCGCCTGGCGCGTGCTATCCCCCGACGGTGCGCCCGCCGGTCGGCTGGATCGTCCAGGACGACGGCCGGGTGGCGCTGGGGGCCGGTGTGCCGCTGGGGGGCGGGTTACCCGGTGACCGAGCCGCCTGGCGCGTGCTATCCCCCGACGGTGCGCCCGCCGGTCGGCTGGATCGTCCAGGACGACGGCCGGGTGGCGCTGGGGGCCGGTGTGCCGCTGGGGGTACTGACCGCCCGGCAGGCGCACTTCCTGGCCGCGATCGAGGCACCGGTGGTGATCACGCCGTGGCGTTCGGTTCTGGTGTGCGATCTCGACGAGCCGGTGGCCGACACCTCGCTGCGGGTGCTCGCCCCGATGGGTTTGGTATTCGATGAGACCTCGCGGTGGCTGGATGTCAGCGCCTGCGTCGGCAGTCCCGGCTGTGAGAAGTCGCTGGCCGACGTCCGCGCGGAGGCCACCCGGGCGGTCACTGATCAGACTGTGCACGGCCATGTGCACTATGTGGGCTGCGAAAGAGCCTGTGGCAGTCCACTGTCGGGAGTGGTGATGATCGCCGATGGTGAGGGGTTCCGAGCCGTCGAGCGCTAGGTCGTAGGGTGGGCAGGTGCTCGACTACACCCGCGACGCAGCCGAGATCTATCGGCAGTCGTTCGCGACCATCCGCGCCGAGGCCGACCTCGCCCCGTTTCCCGAGGATGTCGCGCGCGTGGTGGTCCGGTTGATCCACACCTGCGGCCAGGTCGACCTCACCGAGCACGTCGCCTTCACCCCCGGCGTCGTCGCCGCCACGCATGCTGCGCTGGCTGCCGGAGCGCCCATCCTGTGCGACTCGTCGATGGTGGCGGCAGGGATCACCGCCGCCCGGCTGCCGGCGCGCAACGAGGTGGTCTCGCTGGTCGCCGACCCGCGTGCCCCCGAACTGGCGACGCGACGGGAGACGACGCGATCGGCGGCCGGGGTGGAGCTGTGGGCCGATCGGCTCGACGGCGCGGTGCTGGCCATCGGGAACGCGCCGACCGCGTTGTTCCGGCTGCTGGAGTTGATCGATGAGGGTGTGCCCGCCCCGGTATCGGTGCTCGGCGGGCCGGTCGGGTTCGTCGGCTCCGCCCAGTCCAAGGACGAGCTCATCGAGCGGCCACGCGGGATGGAGTACCTGGTGGTGCGTGGCCGTCGCGGCGGCAGTGCGATGGCGGCCGCAGCGGTGAACGCGATTGCGAGTGAACGCGAATGAGCGGCACCCTCTACGGCGTGGGGCTGGGCCCGGGCGATCCTGAACTGGTGACGGTCAAGGCCGCCCGCATCATCGGTGCAGCCGACGTGGTGGCGTATCACAGTGCGCGCCATGGCCGTAGCATCGCGCGGCGGATCGCCGAGCCGTATCTGCGGCCGGGTCAGCTCGAGGAGCACCTGGTGTACCCGGTGACCACCGAGGCCACTGACCACCCCGGCGGCTACGCCGGTGCGATGGAGGACTTCTACCGCGAGGCCGCCGAACGGATCGCCGCCCACCTGGATGCCGGGCGCGATGTCGCTCTGCTGGCCGAGGGTGATCCGCTGTTTTACAGCTCTTACATGCACATGCACACCCGGCTCACCGAGCGCTTCAACGCGGTGATCATCCCCGGCGTGACGTCGGTCAGTGCCGCCTCGGCAGCGATCGCTACTCCGCTGGTGACCGGCGAGGAGGTGCTGTCGGTGTTGCCCGGCACCATGCCGGTGCGCGAGCTGGCCCGCCGGCTGGCAGACGCCGACGCTGCCGTGGTGATGAAGCTCGGTCGGACGTATCCCCAAGTGCGCGAGGCACTGTCGATGGCCGGCCGGCTCGACGAGGCCTTCTACGTGGAGCGGGCGAGCACCGATGCGCAGCGGGTGCTGCCTGCCGGTGAGGTCGACGTGGCCACCGTGCCGTATTTCTCCATCGCCATCGTGCCGGGTGGGCGTCGGGTGGCACCGACCGCGGGCAGCGTCGTCGTGGTCGGGCTGGGCCCGGGTGACGTCGACTGGATGACCCGGCAGAGCCGCCGGGAGCTGGACACCGCAACGGATCTCATCGGCTACGGGCCATACCTGGATCGGATTCCGTTGCGCAGCGGCCAGATCCGTCATCCGAGCGATAACACCGACGAACCGGCCCGCGCCCGGCTGGCCTGTGAGCTCGCCGAGCAGGGCCGGGCGGTGGCGGTGGTGTCCTCCGGCGATCCGGGCGTGTTCGCCATGGCGACCGCGGTGCTCGAGGAAGCCAAGCAGTGGCCCGATGTCGCGGTGCGGGTGATCCCTGCGATGACGGCCGCCCAGGCGGTGGCCAGCCGGGTCGGCGCACCGCTGGGCCATGACTACGCGGTGATCTCGTTGTCCGACCGGCTCAAGCCGTGGGAGGTCATTTCCGCGCGGCTGTCCGCCGCGGCTGCCGCCGATATGGTGCTGGCGATCTACAACCCGGCCTCCAAGAGCCGCACCTGGCAGGTCGCCGCCATGCGGGATCTGCTGCTGGAGCACCGCGACCCCGGCACCCCCGTCGTCATCGGCCGTGATGTGGCCGGGCCGCAGGAGACGGTGAAAGTGGTGCGCCTGGCCGACCTGGATCAGGCCGACGTCGATATGCGCTGCCTGCTCATCATCGGGTCATCGCAGACCCAGTGGTACACCGCCGCGACGGGCGACACGGTGTTCACGCCGCGCCGCTACCCGACCTGATTCCCGCCGAGTGGCCAGTTAGCGCACGCTTTTCGGGCAAAACCGTGTCATAAGTGGCCAGTCGGCGAGGGGTGCAGCCCCGCCACCCACGCCGCGGCGTCGTCGACGGTGCTGACCGTCGTCACCCCGGCGGGCAGCGGCGGGCGGTCGATCATCACCACCGTCACGCCCAGGTCCGCGGCGGCCGCGAGCTTGGCCTTGGTCAGGTCTCCCCCGCTGTTCTTCGTGACCAGCGCGTCAATGGCGTTGTCCCGCAGCAGGGTGTACTCGTCGTCGTAGCCGTACGGCCCGCGCGACAGCAGCACCTCATGATGCGTGGGCAGCACATCGGCATCGGGGGCGGTGACGACGCGGATCAGGAACCAGGCGTCGCTGCCGGCGAATGGCTTCACCCCGGATCGGCCGTTGGTCAGGAAGACGCGCGTAAAGCCTTGCTGATGAACGACTTCTGCCGCCTCCACATCAGAGCCGACCATGATCGCGGTGCCGGGATCCCAGGCGGGCCGGGCCAGCACCAGATGCGGCAACGCCAGCTCGCCGCAGGCCTGCGCCGCATGCGCGGTCATGGTGGCCGCGAACGGATGGGTGGCGTCGACGACCGCGCGGATATCGTTGTCGCGCAACCAAGCCACCAGGCCGTCGACACCGCCGAACCCGCCGATCCGCACCGGACCGACGGGCAGCGCCGGGTCGGGTACCCGGCCGGCCAGTGAGCTGATGACGTCGATATCCGGGTGCAGGCGGGCGGCCAGCGCCCTGGCCTCCCCCGTTCCGCCGAGCAGCAGGACCCGCATCAGTGACTGCTGCCCCGGGTCCGCCCCGAGGAGTACAGGTAGCTGTCGGTGAACCCTTCGGCGGCAAGCACATCGCCGACGATGATCACCGCGGTCTTGGTGATCCCCGCTTCCTGCATCTGCCCGGCGATATCGACCAGCGTTCCGCGCAGTACCACCTCCTGCGGCCAGCTGGCGAAGGCGACAACGGCAACCGGGGTGTCTGGCCGGTAGCCGCTGCCCAGCAGCTCCGGGACGATCGCCTGGATGCGGTGGGCCGCGAGATGGATCACCAGGGTCCCGCCCGAGCGGGCCAGGGTGCCGAGGTCTTCACCATCAGGCATGGCGGTGGACAGGGTGGCCACCCGGGTGAGGGTGACAGTCTGTGCGACGCCGGGCACGGTGAGTTCGCGGCCCAGGGCCGCGGCGGCGGCGGCATAGGCCGGGACGCCCGGGACGATCTCGTAGCCGATCCCGAGAATGTCGAGGCGACGGCACTGCTCGGCGACGGCGCTGTAGAGCGACGGGTCACCGGAGTGCAGGCGGGCGACGTCCTGGCCGGCGGCGTCGGCGGCGGCGATCTCGTCGACGATCTGGTCGAGCGTCAGCGGCCCGGTATCGACGACCGTGGCATCGGCCGGGCACAGCGCCAGCAAGTCGTCGGGCATGATCGACCCGGCGTAGAGGCAGACCGGGCAGCGTTGCAGCAGACGCTGACCGCGCACCGTGATGAGATCGGCCGCACCCGGACCGGCGCCGATGAAGTAGACCGTCACAGGGTCGTCACCGCCCACTGGGTGATCGGCATCGCGGGCCGCCACCCGGTGAACCCGCCGAGGGGCTCGCCGCGGTAGTGCTGGAAGCGCCGCAGCTCGCCGCCAAGACGCGAATACCATTCCACCAGAAGCGCTTCGGACTCGGCGGTGACGGCGTTGGCGACGAGTCGGCCACCCGGCCGCAGCCGGTCCAGGCATGCGGCGAGCAGGCCGGGGCTGGTCAGCCCGCCACCGACGAACACGGCATCGGGTTGCGGAGCGCCATCGAGACTCTCCGGTGCGGCGCCGCGGATCTCGATCTCGGCACCGAAGGCGGTGGCGTTGACCGCGATCCGGTCGCGCCGCTCCTGGTGGCTTTCGAAGGTCACCGCCCGGCATCCCGGTGCGCTGCGGCACCACTCCACCGCGATACTGCCAGATCCGGCGCCGACGTCCCACAGGAGTTCACCCGGGCGCGGTGCCAGCACGGCCAGCGTGACAGCCCGGATGGTCTGTTTGGTGAGCTGACCGTCGTGTGCCAGCACGTCGTCGGGCAGCACCTGGGCGATGCGCTCGTCGGGCAGGTAACGCACCGCGATGACGTTGAGATCGTCGACGTCACCTGGCGGCGCCGCCGCCCAGGCGTCGGCGGCTGCGCTGCGGATCCGCTCACCCGGGCCACCTAGCTGCTCCAGAACGGTGAATTCGGATGCACCACGGCCGGTTTCAGTCAAAAGCCGAGCGAGTTCGGCGGGTACCGAGGCGTCCCGGGACAGCACCAGCGCCTGACCGCCGCGCCGGACCGCGGTATGCACCGGCGCGGTGACCAGGCTGATGACCTCGGTGCTCTGCGCCGGCCAGCCCATCCGGGCGCAGGCCAGGGTCACCGACGACACGTGCGGCAGCACCCGGACCCGGTCGGCGCCGTGCCGGCGGATCAGGGCGGTGCCGATGCCGTGCATCAGTGGGTCGCCACTGGCGACCACATGCACGTCTGTGCCCGGGTTCTCGTCGAGCAGGCCGTCCAGCGCAGGCAACAGCGGCGAAGGCCAGCAGTGCCGCAGGGCGGTGACGGTGTCGTCCAGCAGATCCAGTTGACGCTGCGAGCCGTAGATGACGGTGGCGCTGCGCAATTCGGCAGCCGACGCCGGCGTCAGACCGGCCATCCCGTCGGCTCCGATCCCCACCACCACGATCATCGGGGCATCCTCCGCCACACCGCTTGCGGCAGCAGTTTCATCCCGAAGAACATCGGGCGCAACGCCCACGGTACCCACACCGTGCGGCGGCCTGCGGCCAGTGCGCGCGCGGTAGCCTCGGCCACCTGGGCGGGTGTACTGGACAGCGGCGCCGGATCCATCCCCTCGGTCATCCGGCCGATCACGAAGCCGGGTCGCACGATCAGCAGCCGCACCCCGCTGCCGTGCAGCGCGTCGGCAAGCCCGGAGGCGAAACCGTCCAGACCGGCCTTGGCCGAGCCGTACACATAGTTGGCGCGGCGCACCCGCACCCCGGCCACCGAGGAGAACACCACGAGCGCGCCACGGCCTGCGGCTCGCATGGCCGCGGCCAGGTGGGTCAGCAGGCTGATCTGTGCCACATAGTCGGTGTGCACGATCGCGACCGCGTGCCCCGCGTCCGCCTCGGCGCGGCTCTGATCGCCCAGAATGCCGAACGCCAGGACCGCGGTGCCCAGCGGGCCGTGCTCGGCCACCAGCGTCGAGACCAGCGGGCCGTGGGAAGCCAGGTCGTCGGCGTCGAACTCGACGGTGTGTACAGCAGCCGCTCCCGCCGCCCGGACCGCGGTCACCTCGGCTTCCAGCCGGTCGGCACCCCGGGCCGCCAGCACCACCGTCGCCCCCGGCGCCAAGCGGACGGCAAGCTCGAGTCCGATCTCGCTGCGGCCGCCGAAGATCACCACCGGACCGGCCCCCGTGTCACTCACGGGTGTCGATTATTCACTGCGCTAGCGTGGAGCCTGATGGCGAACTCAACCACGCGACTGACCAGCGATGCGCTGGCATTTCTCACCGAGCGCCACCTCGCGATGCTGACCACGCTGCGCGCGGACAACTCGCCGCACGTCGTGGCCGTCGGATTCACCTTCGACCCCATCACGCACATCGCCCGGGTGATCACCAGCGACGGTTCCCAGAAGGCGATCAATGCCGAGCGGTCCGGCGTGGGTGTGCTGTCCCAGGTCGACGGTGCCCGCTGGCTGTCGCTGGAGGGCCAGGCCAGCGTGAACCGCGACCCGGCGGCGGTCCGGGAAGCCGAGCTGCGGTACGCCCAGCGCTACCGGACCCCGCGGGTGAACCCGCGCCGCGTCGTGATCGAGGTGCACGTCACCCGGGTGCTGGGCTCCTCGAGCCTGCTGGACCGCGCCAAGGATTGAGCGGCGATCAGCCCACCACGACCAGGTCGTGCGGCTGGCTGTTGACGGCCAGCGCACCGTCGGCGGTGACGATGACGATGTCCTCGATGCGGGCACCCCAGCGGCCCGGAAAGTAGATCCCCGGCTCGACGGAGAACGCCATGCCCTCGGCCAGCGTCAGGTCGTTGCCCGCGACGATGTAGGGCTCCTCGTGCACCGACAGCCCGATCCCGTGCCCGGTGCGGTGCACGAAGTAGTCGGCCAGCCCCGCCTGTGCCAGCACGTCGCGGGCGGCGGCGTCCACCTCCTCGGCGGTGACCCCCGGGCGCACGGCAGCGACGCCGGCGGCCTGTGCCTGCTGCAGCAGGGCGTACTGTTCGGCGATCTCCGCACTCGGCTCGCCGAGGCTGTAGGTGCGGGTGCAGTCCGAGTTATACCCGGGCTCCACCGGTCCGCCGATGTCGACGACGACAATGTCACCGTCCTGCAGCACCCGCTCGGAGCACTCGTGGTGCGGGTCGGCACCGTTGGGCCCGGAGCCGACGATGATGAAGGCCACTTCCGAATGTCCTTCGGCCACAATGGCTTCGGCGATGTCAGCGGCGACCTGAGCCTCGGTGCGGCCGGGCTTGAGGAACTCCGGCACCCTGGCGTGCACCCGATCGATCGCCGCCCCGGCGGTGCGCAACGCCTCGATCTCCGCCGGATCCTTGTGCATCCGCAGCTCACGCAGGACGTCGGTGGCCAGCACCGGCACGGTGCCCAGGCGCTGCGCCAGCGGCAGCAGATGCAGCGCGGGCATCGCGTCGGTGACCGCGGCGCGGGCCTGCCCGCCGAGGGCGTCGGCCACCAGGTCGTAGGGGTTCTCGCCGTCCACCCAGTCCTGCACCGCCAGGCCGAGATCGGTCGCGGCGGACTCCTTGAGCGAGGCCAGCTCCAGGCGCGGCAGCACCACGATCGGCGCGCCGGCGGCGGGGATCACCAGCGCAGTCAGCCGCTCGAAGGTCTGGGCGCGGGAGCCGAGCAGGTAGCGCAGGTCATAGCCGGGCGTGACGACCAGTCCGGCGAGCCCGGCCCGGGATGCCGCCGCGGCGGCGGCCTCGAGCCTGCGGGCGTACACCTCGGAGGGAAAACGGCTGGCGCTCATGCCAGCAACATTAGCCGCGGGCATACGATCACACCGTGATCAGGATCCAGAACTGATGTCCGGTCCGGTGTTACTTCTCGACGGGGCCAGCATGTGGTTCCGCTCGTTCTTCGGCGTTCCCTCGTCGATCACCGCACCCGACGGGCGGCCGGTCAACGCGGTGCGCGGCTTCCTCGACAGCATCGCCACCCTGGTCACCCGGGAGCGCCCCACCCGGCTGGCGGTGTGCCTGGACCTGGATTGGCGCCCACAGTTCCGGGTGGACGCGATCCCGTCCTACAAGGCCCACCGCGTCGCGGAAGAGACCTACTCCGGGGAGCCGGATCTCGAAGAGGTGCCCGACGAGCTGACGCCACAGGTCGACATGATCATGGAACTGCTCGAGGCGTTCGGTATCGCCACCGCCGGAGCGCCCGGCTTCGAGGCCGACGACGTGCTGGGCACTCTCGCCGCCGCCGAGCGGCACGGTCCTGCGGTGGTGGTCAGCGGTGACCGTGATCTGCTGCAGCTGGTGGCCGACGACCCGGTGACGGTGCGGGTGCTGTATCTGGGCCGCGGCCTGTCCAATGCGGTGCTGTTCGGTCCCGCCGAGGTGGCCGAGAAGTACGGGGTGCCGGCCCATCGCGCCGGGCCTGCCTACGCGGAACTGGCGCTGCTGCGCGGTGATCCGTCCGACGGGCTGCCCGGCGTGCCGGGCGTCGGTGAGAAGACCGCGGCCACCATGCTGTCCCAGTACGAGTCGCTGGAGAACATCCTGGCGGCGGCCCACGATCCGAAGTCGAAGCTGCCCAAAGCCTTCCGGACCAAGATCCTGGGTGCCACCGACTACATCTCGGCGGCCGGACCGGTGGTGGCGGTGGCCCGCGACGCTCCGGTCGAACTCTCCACACCCGATGACACGCTGCCGCTCACGGCGGCCGATCCGCAGCGGGTGGCTGAGCTGGCCAAGGCCTACGGGGTGGGCTCGTCGATCGCGCGGCTGCAGAAGGCCCTGGACGCGCTGCCCGGTTAGCGACGGCTAGGAATCACGACGACGAAAACCATGGCCGCAGATGGCGGGCGGCGGCCGATGTCCGAGCGGTACGGGCCGGCCCGCTGATTGTCTAGGGTCGATAGCTATGTCGATCGCGCTGCACTGGTTTCTGCCCACCTACGGCGACAGCCGGCTGATCGTCGGCGGCGGCCACGGCACACCGGCGGGTGCCGCGCACAGTGACCGCGACGCCTCCATCGACTACCTGGCCTCGATCGTGCGCGCGGCCGAGACCTTCGGCTTCACCGGAGCGTTGATCCCGACCGGGGCGTGGTGCGAGGACGCGTTCATCACCGCAGCCCTGCTGGCCCGGGAGACCACCTCCCTGGCGTTCCTGGTGGCGTTCCGGCCCGGCCTGGTGAGCCCGACGTTGTCGGCGCAGATGGCGGCTACCTTCGCCCGTCATGCCCCCGGGCGCATTCTGCTCAATGTGGTGGTCGGTGGCGAGGCCCACGAGCAGCGGGCCTTCGGCGACCACCTGGACAAGGACGCCCGTTACGCCCGCGCCGACGAGTTCCTCGACATCGTCACCAGGCTGTGGCGCGGTGAGACCGTCACCACCGACGGCCAGTACGTCAGCGTCGAGGAGGCCAGCCTGGCTACGCTGCCGAACCCGTTGCCGCCGTTGTACTTCGGAGGTAGCTCTGCGGCGGCGGGCCCGATCGCGGCACGGCACGCCGATGTTTATCTGACCTGGGGTGAGCCGCCGGCCGCGGTGCGCGAGAAGATCGAGTGGATCCGCAGGCTGGCCGCCGACGAGGGCCGGACGGTGCGCTTCGGCATCCGTCTGCACACGATCTCCCGGGACGACTCCGATGAAGCGTGGACCCAGGCCGACAAGCTGGTCGCCGCTCTCGACGAGGACACCGTGCGCTCGGCGCAGGCCGGCCTGGCGCGCAGCCAGTCCGAGGGGCAGCGCCGAATGCTGGCCCTGCACGAGGCGAACCGGGCCGACGGCTCCTGGCATGACGCACGCAGTCTGGAGATCGCCCCGAATCTGTGGGCCGGCGTCGGCCTGGTGCGCGGCGGGGCCGGAACGGCGTTGGTGGGCAGCCACACCGAGGTGGCCGACCGGATCACCGAGTACGCCCAGGCCGGTATCGACGAGTTCATCTTCTCCGGGTACCCGCACCTGGAGGAGCTGTTCTGGTTCGGCGAGGGCGTGGTGCCGATCCTGCGTGAGCGCGGCCTGTTCGACGGGCGCACCACGCAGGCGCCGCCGGCGTCGATCCCGTTCGTCGGCGCCGCGCGCTGATTCGGCGTTAGTGCGCCTCGAGCCGGGCGCGCACCGCGGCCAGCCGCTGCCGTAGTTCAGCCTCGTCGATGACGCCGCGCGCCATCAGCGAGTGCGCCAGCGCCACCAACTGGTTCTCCGGATACGGCAGATCGGCGTACCGGGTGGCGGACAGCTCGTCCTCTTCGTCCCGGCGCTGTTTGAAGTCGAGATCAGTTGTGCTGCACGACTTGTCGAGCACATCGCAGAGGCCGTCCAGACTGGTCTTCCACGGCGGCAGCGGATTCTCAACACCGTACTTCTCGGCCATCACCCGCCAGACCTGCCGGCGCGCCACGATCTCGTCGAGCACGACGAACTCGTCGCCGCTCATGACTCGACGATCGGCCGCACAGCCGGGCGGGCGGTGGTGTAGACGTTGGTGGTGACGCCCGGCTTAGGCAGCGCGACGCCGATCAGGCAGTCGCGGGTAATGATCTCGGCCAGCTGCTCCTCGGTCCAGCCGTCGGTCCCGTCCGGACGCATCGGCATCACCATGAAGCGGTGCTTCTGGTTGGAGTCCTCCACCCGGACCTCGACATCGTCGGGCAGCTGTAAGCCGAACTCGGATAACACCTGTCGGGGCCAGCGCACCAGACGGCGGCGATAGTTCGGGGTGCGGTACCACTCCGGGGAGTTACCCAGGATCGGCCGCGGGTAGCACGAGCACAGCGCGCAGACGATGACGTTGTGCACTGTCGGTGTGTCTTCGAGGATCTTGAAGGCCACGAAATCGCTCGGGGTGCCGAAACCGGTCGGGTCCAGCCAGTCCACCCCGACCTCCTTGGCCGCGGCAACGGCATCGGTCAGCGCGAGCTGCTTGAAGTCCGGATCCAGCCAGGCCTTTGCTACCAGCCGAGCCGCCGGCGTGGGCCCGATCTGTTCGGCATACTCGGTGAACACCCGATGCTCGGCGGCGGTGAAAAGCCCCTTCTCGATGCACAATTCGCGCAGTGCGATCTCGAGGACCTCGAAGTCGGTGATCTCGTCGACCATCGGCTTGACGGTGCGGTCATGGTCATGGTCATGGTCATGGTCGTGGTCGTGGTCGTGCCCGTGATCAGACATCGGGTGCACTCCTTCTCAGACGGCCTGTAGCCAGCGTTCGGGAATCTCGGTCTGCAAGGTGTCGGTATCGGGTCCGGTGTAGGTGTCCCAGAGATCGCGTTGCCTGAACCGAACGATGTAGAACCACTCCGGTGCGGCGTCCTCGCGGTCCCACGCCTCGTCCTCGGGTGCGGGGCTTTCGTAGGTGACCTCGGCGATGACGCCCTGCGCCCCGCGGCAGTACTCCGGGGTGCGGGTGTAGAACATGGCCGGCAGGTCTCGCACCTGGACCCGGTCGCCGACCTTGAACTTGGCCGGGCCGGCCTTCCCCGCGTAGATCTGCGGATCCCCGATGCCGACGGCTTCGCGGTGGTGTCCGTTGCGTTTGACCGCGCTGCCGTCGCCCTCGAACTTCGGCTCGGCGTCCGGCTGCCGTCCGTCGAGACCGCCGGCATAGCGGGCCTGCACCTCGGCCAGGCGGTCGGTGAGCTCACCCCAGCTGATGTAGCCCTTCTCGATGAGCACCCGGCCAACCGCCCACAGCCACCGGCTGTAGTACGGCAGACCCAGATAAATCGCCCGGCCCACGTCGACATTGCCGATCCGGCGCCGCTCCTCGGACACCCAGATGCCCCGCCAGCCGAGAACCTCGCAGAGCACGTAGGTCATCAGCTCCCACTGCTCTTCTTCTTTGTTCTCGTAGGGCAGCGGCACCTGCAGTTCACCGCCGACGTCGTGCACCGTCTTCTGGTACGCCCAGTAGTGGTCGCTGTCCACCTCGTCGGGCATCGGCCACTCGGAGACCTCGGGAAAAGTGGTCTTGAGCCGCGAGATCAACGCCAACTGTTCGGCACGCTCCGCTGCACTGGTCATCAGGGCACTCCGCTCACCGTCGTTATGACCCGACGGTAGCACCGCGCGTGCGCATCCAGGCGGGTTCAGCCTGGATGCAGTTGGATTTATCTTGCCGCACAGCGCAATTGGACTGCGCGCGCGTCAATTCATACCGAGTGTTAACCCGGCTTACTTGGGCCTGCCGACCTCGTAGGTGCCTTTGTCGTCCTGGAAGGTCACGGTCACCTGCCGCTTGGTCCCGTCGATGCTGACCTCACAGGTGAAGGTGTCACCCTTCTTCACAGTCGGATTCTGACCGTTGTTGCACTTGACGTCCTTGACGTTCTTGGCGCCGTAGCCGTTGGTCTCGTCGGTCAGGATCTGCTGAACACCCTGCTGGGCCTTGTTGATGTCCAGCTTGGTCGTCACGAAGAAGCCCGGCTTCCAGAACCCGAGCACCAGCACCACAGCCAGCACGATGGCCGCGAGGACACCGATGATGATGCCGATCGCCGCCGTCGACTTCTTGGCGGCCTCCTCGGTACCGGGCTGGGGGTAGGGGGCGTACTGCCCGGGCTGACCCGGCTGTCCCGGTTGGCCGGGCTGACCCGGCTGCTGCGGGTACTGGCCGTACTGCGGCTGACCGTACTGGGGCTGCCCATATTGCGGCTGACCGTACTGCGGCTGCGCGTACTGCCCCGGCTGGCCGTAGGCGGCCGGGTTGTACTCGGTGGGCTGCTGGTAGGGCTGCTGCGGGTAGCCCGGCTGCGGCTGGCCGTACTGCGGGTACTGCTGCTGCTGGTTGTACGCCGGCGGCGGCTGCCAGGCCGGGGTCTCGCCGCCGGTGGGCTGCCAGGCCGGGGTCTCGGTCGCCTGCGGCTCGGGGCTGGCCGGAGGCTGCCAGGACGGCGCCGCGGACTGCGGCTGCTCCGAGCTGGGGGCAGGCTGATCCTCACCCTGGGCGGGCTGCTGGGCCTGCCAGGGGTTGGGGTCAGATCCCTGCGGTCCGCTCATCGTCTCTCCTTGGTCTGGTAGCGATTCGCCGCTCCCACCGTAGCGTTTGCATCACCCTACCCGCTATCAACAGCAACGACGCCGCGCCGGACGTCGTCGATGGCGCGTTTCGCGGCACTGCGCAAGCCAGCCTCGGGCCCGGCGTTACGAACCTGGTCGAGCAGATCGAGCACCTGGCGGCACCAGCGCACGAAATCGCCCGCCGACATCGGGGTGCCGGTGCCGGTGATATCCGAGGCATCCAAGGCCGCGGCCAGGTTGCCGGTGGTGGCCCATCGGTACACCGCGGCGACGAAGCCTTCGTCGGGCTCGCGCGTCGGGCTGATCCGGTGCCGGTTCTCGTCGGACCGCAACTGACCGGACAACCTGCGGGTCTCGACCAGGGCCCGGCGCACCGCGGGGGTCGGCATATCGACGGCCTGGGTGGGGCCGTCCCCGCCCCTCGATTCATAGACCATGGCCGACAGCACTGCCGCCAGCTCGGCCGGCTGCAGGGTGTTCCACACCCCCTTGCGCAGGCATTCGGCGACCAGCAGATCGCTCTCGCTGTAGATCCGGGCCAGCAGCCGACCGTCCGCGGTCACCCGCTCCTGCCCGCCGGGGCCCTCAGCAATGAACCCGCGCTCCGTCAGCAGCCCCGTGATCCGGTCGAAGGTGCGGGCCAGCGAATTCGTCGCGGCGTTGACCTTCTTGCGGATCTGCTCGTTGTCGCGCTCCACCCGCAGATAGCGCTCGCCGATGCGGACCTTGGCCTCCCGGTCGGCGATGCGGTGGGCCGGATGCTGGCGCATCTGGTCGCGCAGGGCGATCAGTTCCGGGTCGATATCGGGATCGTCGCCGCCGCCGCGCCGCTGCCGACCCGACGGCACCACCAGCCCGGCCGCCGCCGAACGCAGCGCCGACGCCAGGTCGCGGCGCACCCGGGCCCAAACGGGTCGGGCACCACCAGCCCGGCCGCCGCCGAACGCAGCGCCGACGCCAGGTCGCGGCGCACCCGGGGCTGGCGGTGCTCGACCCGTTTGGGCAGCGACATCGACCCGATCGGCGCGGCCGCCGACGGGTAGTCCGCCGAGGAAATCCTTCCCGCCCAACGGTCTTCGGTGAGCACCAGCGGGCGAGGGTCGTCGGCGTCGTTGGCCGCCTCCAGCACCACGGCCAGCCCACCGCGGCGGCCGTGGGTGATGTTGATGATGTCGCCGCGGCGCAACGAGGTGAGCGCATCGTTGGCCACCTGCCGGCGCTGCAGCCGCGACGCCCGCGACTGGGCTCGCTCCCGCTCGCTGATCCTGGCCCGCAACCGCACATAGTCGAGGACCGCCGGCTCCGGGATCGGCTTGGCCCGCCGGTCCCAGTCCAGTTCGGCGGCGATCTCGTCGAGCATCTTCTCCCCGCGCTCCACCCCGCGAACCAACCCGACCACCGAGCGGTCCGCCTGATACTGGGCAAACGATCGCTCCAGCAGCTGGTGCGCCTGCTCGCGGCCCATCTGGTTCACCAGGTTGATCGTCATGTTGTAGGACGGCGCGAACGAACTCTTCAGCGGAAAGGTGCGGGTCGAGGCCAGTCCGGCGACCTCGGCCGGCTCGACCTCCGGGGTCCACAACACCACCGCGTGTCCCTCGACGTCGATGCCGCGGCGGCCGGCCCGACCGGTCAGCTGGGTGTACTCCCCCGGCGTCAGCGGCATGTGCTGCTCGCCGTTGAACTTCACCAGCTTCTCCAGCACCACGGTGCGGGCGGGCATGTTGATGCCCAGCGCCAGTGTTTCGGTGGCGAACACCGCCTTGACCAGCCCCGCGGTGAACAATTCCTCCACGGTGTGCCGGAAGATCGGCAGCATGCCCGCGTGGTGGGCGGCCAAACCGCGCAGCAGGCCTTCGCGCCATTCGTAGTAATCCAGGACTGCCAGGTCGGCGTCGGCGAGCTCGCCGCAGCGGCGGTCGATCACCTCGGCGATCCGGGCCCGGTCTTCGTCGGTGGTGAGCCGCAACGAACTGCGCAGGCATTGTTTGACGGCGGCATCACAGCCCGCCCGGGAGAAGATGAAGGTGATGGCGGGCAGCAGCCCCTCGCGGTCCAGGGCGGCGATGACGTCGGGACGCGACGGCGGCCGGTGCAACCCGGGCCCACCACCGGGGCGGCCCCGCCCGCGGTGGCGCGGCTGCCAGTCGGCCAGCCGGTCGGCTTCGCGGCGGTGCGCGATGTGGCGGAGCAGTTCGGGATCGACCAGGTGCTGCTTACCTGCGCCGCCCCTGTCGTTGGAATAGTCGAACAAGTCGAACAGCCGCTTGCCCACCAGCACGTGCTGCCACAGCGGCACCGGCCGGTGCTCGTCGACGACGACGGTGGTGTCACCCCGCACCGTCTGGATCCAGCCGCCGAATTCCTCGGCATTGCTGACGGTGGCCGACAGGCTGACCAGCCGGACGTCCTCGGGCAGGTGCAGGATGACCTCCTCCCACACCGCACCGCGCATCCGGTCGGCCAGGAAGTGCACCTCGTCCATGACGACGTACGAAAGTCCTTGCAAGGCATCAGATCCGGCGTAGAGCATGTTGCGCAGCACCTCGGTGGTCATCACCACCACCGGCGCGTCACCGTTGACCGACTGGTCTCCGGTGAGCAGCCCGATCTGTTCGGGTCCGTACCGGCGCACCAGGTCGTTGTGCTTCTGATTGCTCAGCGCCTTGATCGGCGTGGTGTAGAAGCACTTTCGGCCGGCCGCCAGGGCGAGGTGCACGGCGAACTCGCCCACCACGGTCTTGCCGGCGCCGGTGGGCGCACAGACCAGTACTCCGTGCCCGCGCTCGAGGGCCTCACAGGCCTGGACCTGGAATGGGTCGAGCGTGAAGGTCAGCAGCTCGGCGAACTGGGTGAGGCCCGCACCTGGCGCCTCAGGTGATGTCGTCATGCTGGGCCCCGAGCTGCGCGGGTGCGGCCACCGGTTCCGGCGGCTCCAGCGGCGCGGCCTGGTCGTCGGGAATCGCCGCCCGGGCGGCGGCTTCCCGCTTGGCCTTGCGCCGGTCATGCAGTCGGGTGACCTGGATGGCGAACTCCATCAGCAGTGACAACGCCAGACCCAGCGCCAGCATCGAGAAGGGGTCGGAGCCGGGTGTGGCGAACGCGGCGAAGACGAACACCCCGAAGATCAGCCCGCGGCGCCAGTTCTTGAGTTTCTCGTAGTGCAGCACGCCGACCACGTTCAGCATGATGATCAGCAGCGGGAACTCGAAGCTGACGCCGAACACCAGCAGCAGGTTGATCAGGAAGCCGAAGTAGCGGTCGCCGGACAGGGCGGTGACCTGGACGTCGTTGCCAACGGTCAGCAGGAAGTGCAAGGCCTTGGACAGCACGATGTAGGCCAGCACGGCGCCGGAGACGAACAGCACCGCGGCCACCGTGACGAACGCGGCCGCGAAGCGGCGCTCGTTCTTGTACAGCCCGGGGGTGATGAAGGACCACAGCTGATGCAGCCAGATCGGGCAGGCCAGCACGATGCCCGCGGTCATCCCGACCTTCAGGCGCAGCATGAACTGGTCGAACGGTGCGGTGGCGAGCAGGCGGCAACCGCCGTCGGCACTGATATCGGCGCGGGCCGAGGGCGGCAGCGAGCAGTACGGCTCGCGCAGCCACTCACCCAGACTCTCCACCCCGAAGAATCCGTGGCTGTACCAGAGGAAGCCGAAGATCGTGGTGACGGCGACGGCACCCATCGAGATCAGCAGGCGGGTCCGCAGTTCCCGGATGTGGTCGACGAGAGACATCGTCCCGTCGGGATTGGTGCGGCTCCGTCGCTGCCGCGGGTCGAGCCGCGACAATGGGCCGAGTCGCGGATCGAGCCGCGACATGAACTTAGGGGTGCGCACGGCAGCGTCTGACTACGAGCGCCGGGGCGCCGGATCGCGGTCGGTTCAGGCCGGTCGGGCGTCGGTCGGGTTTTGCGCAGGCGGCGGTGTCACCGGAGCCTCGACGCGCTCGGACTGCACCTGCGTGGCAGGCTGCGCGGGCGTGACGGGGGTGTCCGCCTTGCTCTCGCTCTGCAGTTCCTTGACCTCGGACTTGAAGATCCGCATCGACTTACCCAGCGAACGCGCAGCATCAGGCAACCGCTTCGACCCGAAAAGCAGCACCACGACGGCGATAAGGATCAGCCAGTGCCACGGTTGTAGAGCACCCAATTTGGTCACCTCCAGATGTCTGTTCGATGCTACCCCACCTGCCCGGTGACGAGCGTGGACGCGGATTCAGCCGGTCAGCTCCCGGTAGGCGGTCAGGGCCGCGTTGGCCGCCTCGGCCACCCGCGTCACCAGGGACGGTGGCGCGAGCACCCGCACATCGGGGCCGAAGCCCAGGATCAGCCGCGTCATCCAGTCGTCGGAGGCATACGTCATCGCCGCCTCGCACGAGCCGTCGGGCAGTTGCTTGCCGACCCGCATCGGGTAGTACTCGAGCATCCAGGACGCCGTCGGCGACACCAGCAGGGTGGCCGACGGCAGCGCCGGGTCAGCGTCGAACAGCGAGGTGTCCGGCTGCGCCTGCACCGCCGGTGAACAGCGAGGTGTCCGGCTGCGCCTGCACCGCCGGTGCCGGGGGTGCGGCGGGTTCGTCGAGGACGTGGGCGTCGACGATGCGGTCGAAGCGGAACAGCCGAACCCCCTCGGCTTCGCGCGACCATGCCTCCAGATAGCTGTGGTCGGCGACCAGGACCACCCGGATCGGGTCGACGATGCGGGTGGACAGCATGTCCCGGGAGGCCGAGTAGTACTCGATACTCAGTGCCCGCCCGCCGCGGACCGCGGCGCGCACCGCCGCGGCGGCGCCGCTCTCGATCGGCGCCGGCTCGTTCTCGGCCGCCGCGGCATGGGTCTGGTCGTGAGCGATGGTGCCCGCTGCCGACTCGATCTTGGCGATGGCGCTGCGCGCGGCCTCGGGGTCGACGACGCCGGGGATGTCCACCAGGGCCCGCAGCGCGACGAGCAGTCCGGTGGCTTCCGGGGACGTCAGCCGCAGCGGCGCGTCAACCCCGGCGGTGAACGTCACGTTGATGGAGTCGCCGGAGAACTCGAAATCGATCAGGTCGCCGGGCCCGTAGCCGGGCAGGCCGCACATCCACAACTGGTCGAGGTCCTGCTGCAGTTGCTTGCGGGTGACGCCAAGGTCGGCGGCGGCCTCGTCGTAGGTGATCTGCGGGTTGGCCTTCAGGTACGGGACCATGTTGAGGAGCCGCACCAGGCGGGTCGAGACGGGGGTCATGGTTTGGCCTGCGCCGTCAACCGTGCCACCACGTCCTCGCGCAGCGACTGCGGTTCCAGGACCAAGGCATCCGCACCGTAGCCGGCGATCTCGCGGGCCAGCCGGTCGCGGGTGCCGAGGTCGAGTTCGAGGACCTCGCCGGCGCGGCCACCGATGGTGCGCGGGCCGGTCGAGGTCCCGGCCCGGCGCAGCGCGGTCGCCCGCCCGTCGGCCACCCACACCGCGGCGCGCACCCCGGTGGGCGCCTCGCCGATCGCCTTCTCCACGATGGCCCGCAGATCGGCGCCTTCGGGCCGGGTCACGGATCCCGGCGGCCCCACGGTCTGAACGTCGGCCCCGATCCGGGACAGCCGGAAGGTGCGGGTGGCGTCGCGGTCCCGGTCGTGCCCGACCAGATACCAGCGTCCCCGCGCGGTGACCACACCCCAGGGTTCGACAGTGCGCACCGTGTAGGGCTCGGTCGGCAGCGGCCGGTGCCGGAACCGTACCGGCTGCCCGGAATCGATGGCGGACAACAGGATTCCCAGCACATCCTCCGAGCCACGCAGTCCCGGCGGACCCGCGGCGGTCGTGATCGCGACCGCCGCATCGGGGTCGACGTCGACCCCGGCGGCGCGCAGTTTCAGCAGCGCGCCCTGGGTGGCGGTGATGAGTTCGGGTGACTCCCAGAGTTGGACGGCCACCGCGACGGCGGCGGCTTCCTCGGCGGTGAGTTCGATATCGGGCAGGGCGTAGGCGTTGCGGTTGATGCGGTAGCCCTCGGCGGGGTCGAACGACGACACCCGTCCGGTCTCCAGCGGGATACCCAGGTCGCGCAACTCGTTCTTGTCACGTTCGAACATCCGGGAGAACGCCTCGTCGCTGGGACTGTCGGCGTAACCGGCGACGCTCTCGCGGATGCGCTCGGCGGTGATGTAGCCGTGGGTGGAGAGCAGGGCGATGACGAGGTTCATCAACCGTTCGACCTTGGATGTCGCCACTCGCCCAACCTTAGCGGGAATCGGCCGGTCAGCAGTGCGGCGCGCCCCTGGCCCTACATGCTGGCGATGAGCCGCTTGACCCGTTCGTCGACCGAGCGGAACGGGTCCTTGCAGAGCACCGTGCGCTGGGCCTGGTCATTGAGCTTGAGGTGTACCCAGTCGACGGTGAAGTCCCGGCCGGCCTCCTGCGCCGCGCTGATGAACTCACCACGCAGCTTGGCGCGGGTGGTCTGCGGCGGGGTGTCGACGGCGGCCTCGATCTCCTCGTCAGTGGTGATCCGGGCCGCCAGCCCCTTGCGCTGCAGCAGGTCGAACACGCCGCGGCCGCGCTTGATGTCGTGGTAGGCCAGGTCGAGCTGGCTGATCTTCGGGTCGGACAACTCCATGTTGTAGCGGTCCTGATAGCGCTGGAACAGCTTGCGCTTGATCACCCAGTCGATCTCGGTGTCGACCTTGGCGAAGTCCTGGCTCTCGACCGCGTCGAGCTGACGGCCCCACAGGTCGACCACCTGGTCGATCTGGGTGTTGGGCTCGCGGGTCTGCAGGTACTCCACCGCGCGGGTGAAGTACTCCCGCTGGATGTCCAGGGCGCTGGCCTGCCGCCCGCCGGCCAGCCGCACCGGCCTGCGGCCGGTCAGGTCGTGGCTGACCTCGCGGATGGCCCGGATCGGGTTGTCCAGCGAGAAGTCGCGGAACGCCACACCGGCCTCGATCATCTCCAGCACGAGCGAGGCGGTGCCCACCTTGAGCATGGTGGTGGCTTCGCACATGTTGGAGTCGCCCACGATCACGTGCAGCCGGCGGTACTTCTCGGCGTCGGCGTGGGGCTCGTCGCGGGTGTTGATGATCGGCCGCGAGCGCGTGGTCGCACTCGACACGCCTTCCCAGATGTGTTCGGCGCGCTGCGACAGGCAGAACGTCGCGGCCTTCGGCGTCTGCAGCACCTTGCCCGCACCGCAGATCAGCTGGCGGGTGACCAGGAACGGCAGCAGCACGTCGGAGATCCGGGAGAACTCCCCGGCCCGCACGATCAGATAGTTCTCATGGCACCCGTAAGAGTTGCCTGCCGAGTCGGTGTTGTTCTTGAACAGGTAGATGTCCCCGCCGATGCCCTCATCGGCCAGCCGCTGCTCGGCATCGATGAGCAGGTCTTCCAGGACCCGCTCGCCGGCGCGGTCATGGGTGACCAGCTGCACCAGGTTGTCGCATTCGGCGGTGGCGTACTCCGGATGGCTGCCGACATCCAGGTACAGGCGCGCGCCGTTGCGCAGGAATACGTTCGAGCTGCGGCCCCACGACACCACCCGGCGGAACAGGTACCGGGCGACCTCGTCCGGACTGAGCCGACGATGGCCGTGGAACGTGCAGGTGACACCGAATTCCGTTTCGATGCCCATGATCCGTCGCTGCACATCACCGAGCGTACTGGTTGTCATGCGGTAGCGGTGGGCAAGCCGTCAGCGAAACCTGCTCGGGTCGCGGCGGATTGCCCTGTGCATCGGCGAATACCGTCGCCGGGAACCCGTGTGAGCATGAGCCATGCCCGAACCCGTCGGCCTCGACACCGCCGCACTCGGGGCCCTGACCAACCGGGTGGCCCGGTGCGCGACGGCGCTGTCGGCGCTGTCCATCGCCGAGGTACGCGGGCTGACCGGTTCGGCGCTCGCCGCCTCGCAGGCACCCGCGCGCGCTACCGCTGACGTGCACCGACACGCCGCGACGGCCGGCCGATGGGCGGAGGCCGCCCGGCGCTGCGCCGGCGAACTGACCACCGCAGAACAGGACCACGCCGAGCGACTGCGGTGAGCAGGCCGACCGTCTCCCAGGCGTTGGCGTGGCAACCCGAGGCACTCGGTGAGCTCGCCGAGGAGTGGGACCGTGCGGCCGGCGCGCTGCAGAGCCACGCCGACACCGTCGACCAGGCAGCCGGTACCACCTCGTGGAACGGGACCGCGGCACAAGCGGCCCGAACCGCGATCACACCCGCCGCCACCGGACTGCGGACGATGTGCCGGGCTCTGGTGCTGGCCGCGGCGCAAGCCCGCGATGCGGCAGTGACGCTGGGTGCCGCCCGCGACGGGGTGCTCGCCGTGCTCGCCGAGGCGCACGCCGAGGGATGTCCGATCGCCGACGACGGCACCGCCGGCCCGCCGCCGAATCCGCCCGAACTCCTGGTGGCCTGCGCCGGTGGGTCGGCGGCGGCCGCCACGGTGATGCTCGACGTGCGGTGCGCCGACCTGACCCGGCGCGTGCAGGACAGCCTGGAGCGACTCGGCAGGGCCGATGCCGACGCGGCCCGTGCCATCGACGCCGCCTTCGACATCACCCCCGGTCCGGCCGCGACCCGCCCCGCCGGGGTCAGCGGTCCCGACCCGGCCGGCTGGTCCACGCTGGCCCAGGACCGCATCGGCGCGCAGATCGCCGCCCTGTCCCCCGCCGAACAGCACCTGCTGGCCGAACAACACCCGCACGAGGTGGGCAACACCGATGGCGTGCCCTGGGAGCTCAGGATCGCCGCCAACCGCGTCAACATCGCCACCGCCATCCTCGACGAGCGGCGCACCCTGGATCGTCCCGTCGAGGACAAGCTCCGGGCAGCCATCTCCCCTGCCCTCAATCCCGCTGACGCCGAACGACTCTGGGCAGTCCTGCACACCGATCCCGTGCTGCGCGACGCCGCGATCGCCGGCCACGACCGCGCGGCCCGGCAGCGGATCGCCTACTACGAAACACTTATCGCCGACGTCCCCGACCCGATGGACCCGCAGCGCCGGATTCCCCGCCAGATCCTGGCATTCGACCCGCAGCGCGCATCGCTGGTGGAGTTGTCCGGCGATCTGTCCCGGGCCAGGGCCATCGCCGTGCTGGTACCCGGTCTCAATACCCGGTTCGCTGACATCGCCGACGACGTCGCCACCGCCCGGCGTTTCGTCGCGGGTTCCGGCGGCGACGTCGCGATGATCAGCTATCTGGGCGGGCAGTTCCCCACCGGACCGTTGCTGGCGGGTATCGCCGATGCCGCCGACCCGCACTACGCCGAGGCGATGGCGCCGCGCCTGGTGGCGTTCAGCGAGGATGTCGAACGCCGCGCCGGGGCTATCCCGGTGACCGTCATCGGGCACTCCTACGGCGGGTCGATCGTGGGCACCGCCGAGCGGATGGGGCTGACCGCCGACCGGGTGATCTATGTCGAAGCCGCGGGCGCGGGCGTGGGGGTGCACAGCCCCGCGGACTGGCACAACCGCAATCGGGATGTGCTGCGGTTCAGCATGACTGCACCGGGCGATCTGATCAGCGCGGTTCAGGGCATCCCGTTCGGGCCGCACGGCGCCGACCCCGACGAGATGCCCGGCGTCATCGCGCTGCCGGCCGGCCGGCGTCTCACCGGATGGCCGATGGTCGGTCCGTCGACCCACAGCGACGTGCTGACCGAACCATCCGACGCGTGGCGCGCCATCCTGGCGGTGATCACCGGCGACCGGGACCACATCCGGTAGATCTACTCGGCGTTGGGGCTCTCAGCCGCAGGAGCCGATGAATCATCCTTGGGCAGCAAGGCTTCCAACGCGGCACCGGTGATCCGGCGGAACGCCCGGCGCGGCCGCTTGGCGTCCAGGATCGCCACCTCCAGGGTGGACGGTCCCAGCACCCGCGGCTCGGCGGGTGGGGTGGCGTTGTTGGTGGCACTCGAGATACCGGCGCGCAGCGCGTCGACCGCGATCTTGACCGCGTCGGCCAACTCGGCGTTCTCCGAGTAGGACTCCTTGAGCGCGGTGATGATCGGGTCGGTGGTACCGCCCATCACCACGAAGTGCGGCTCGTCGGCGATCGACCCGTCGTAGGTGATCCGGTACAGCTCAGGGGCTTTCGTCTCGCCGTAGTGCGCCACCTCGGCGACACACAGCTCCACCTCGTAGGGCTTGGCCTGCTCGGTGAAGATGGTGCCCAGGGTCTGGGCGTAGACGTTGGCCAGCTGACGGCCGGTGACGTCGCGGCGGTCATAGGCGTAGCCGCGGGTGTCGGCGAACTGGATACCGCCGCGCCGCAGGTTGTCGAACTCGTTGAACCGGCCGACAGCCGCGAAGCCCACCCGGTCGTAGAGCTCACTGACCTTCTGCAGGGACCGCGACGGGTTCTCGGCGACGAACAGCACACCGCCGGCATAAGCCAGCGCGACCACGCTGCGTCCCCGGGCAATACCCTTGCGCGCGAGCTCGGAACGCTCGCGCATCGCCTGTTCGGGCGAGATGAAATATGGGAAGCTCACTAATCCACCCGCGGTGCTTCGTTGCTCGGGCCCTTACCGGGGCCGAACGTGTTTGTCCGGGAACGTGTTTCGATGACCTCGCGGGCCAGCCGGGAGATCCGCTCCTCGGCCACCTCGACGGCGCCGTCGGCCTCGATGGTGACCGCGGTCGGGAAGATCCCGCGGACCAGGTCCGGCCCGCCCGTCGCCGAGTCGTCGTCGGCGGCGTCGTAGAGCGCCTCGACAGCGACCTTCAGCGCCGAATCAGCGTCTGTCACACCGGCGTAGAGCTTCTTGATCGACGACTTGGCGAAGATCGAACCCGAGCCCACCGACTGGTAGCCCTCGTCCTCGATGTTCCAGCCGCCCGCCGCGTCGAAGGACACGATGCGGCCGGC
This sequence comes from Mycobacterium sp. M26, assembly GCF_001494595.1. GTDB lineage: Bacteria > Actinomycetota > Actinomycetes > Mycobacteriales > Mycobacteriaceae > Mycobacterium. The sequence continues at coordinate 1,854,632 of NZ_LN929908.1, read as the reverse complement.
CGCCTGTGGATCCGGGTCGTCGAGGTCGTAGCCCACCAGCAGCGGCAGCGCCACGAAACCCTGCAGGGCCGCACCGAGGTTGCCGCGCACCATGATCGCCAACCGGTTCACCTTGCCGGCGAACGTCAGCGGCACGCCTTCGAGCTTCTCGTAGTGCTCGAGTTCCACCGCGTACAGCCGGGCGAACTCGACGGCGATGGCCGCGGTGCCCGCGATGCCGGTCGCGGTGTAATCGTCGGTGATGTAGACCTTCTGGACGTCACGCCCAGCGATCATGTGCCCCTGGGTGGAACGCCGATCGCCGGCGATGAGCACCCCGCCGGGATACCTCAGCGCGACGATCGTGGTGCCGTGCGGCAGGGCATCACCGGGCGCGGGGGCGCCAACGGTCCCTGCCGTGGGCAACAGCTGAGGTGCTTCGCGCCGGAGGAACTCGGAGAACGAAGACAGATCCGTCAGGGGTGAACTAGTGGCCAGGCGATCAGAGAACGGCCAGGTCACTGTCCGCCCTTTTGGACGTATGCGCGCACGAAGTCCTCGGCGTTCTCTTCAAGGACGTCATCGATCTCATCCAGCAGATCGTCGGTCTCCTCGGCGAGCTTGTCGCGACGCTCCTGCCCGCCGGCCGCATTGCCGGTGAGGTCGTCGTCCTCGCCGCCGCCGCCACCACGCTTGGTCTGCTCTTGAGCCATCGCTGCCTCCTGCTCGTCAGGCGACCGTGTCGTGCCATCCGGTACGGGCCGCCGGTTCTTCCACAGTACCGGTCGAGGCCGGTATTGCTCGTTCTAACGATCGTCAGGTCGTGAGTTGTTCCACCAGTTCGACGGCGCTATCCACCGAATCCAGCAAAGCACCGACATGAGCCTTGCTCCCCCGCAGCGGCTCCAGGGTCGGGATCCGGACCAGCGAGTCACCACCCAGATCGAAGATCACCGAGTCCCAGCTCGCGGCGGCGATATCGGCGCCGAACCGGCGCAGACATTCACCGCGGAAGTAGGCCCGGGTGTCAGTGGGCGGGTTGTCCACCGCGTCGAGCACCTGCTGCTCGGTGACCAGGCGTTTCATCGACCCGCGGGCGACCAGCCGGTTGTACAGGCCCTTGTCCAGCCGGACGTCGGAGTACTGCAGGTCGACCAGGTGCAGTCGGGGCGCCGACCAGCTCAGGTTCTCCCGGTTGCGGAAACCTTCGAGCAGCCGCAGTTTGGCCGGCCAGTCCAGCAGCTCGGCGCATTCCATCGGGTCGCGTTCCAGCAGGTCAAGCACGTGCGCCCAGGTTTCGACGACGTGCGAGGCCCGTGGGTCGGGATCGCGGGCGTCCACCAGTTTGGCGACGCGGTCCAGGTAGATGCGCTGCAGCGCCAGGGCGGTCAACTCGCGGCCGTCGGCCAGCGCCACCGTGGCCCGCAGGGACGGATCCCGGCTGATCACGTGGACCGCGTGCACCGGCCGGGCCAGCGCCAGATCCGACAGATCGAGCCCGTGCTGGGGGCCCTCCTCGATCAGATCGAGTACCAGCGAGGTGGTGCCCACCTTGAGATACGTCGAGGTCTCGGCCAGGTTGGCGTCACCGATGATGACGTGCAGCCGGCGGTACTTGTCGGCGTCGGCGTGCGGTTCGTCGCGGGTGTTGATGATGCCGCGCTTGAGCGTGGTCTCCAGGCCGACCTCGACCTCGATGTAGTCGGCCCGCTGGGACAGCTGGAACCCGGGCTCGTCACCGGCGGTGGAACCCGGGCTCGTCACCGGCGGGTCCGATGCCCACCCGGCCCGAACCCGTCACGACCTGCCGGGACACCATGAACGGCGTCAGACCGGAGATCACCGCCGAGAACGGGGTCTGGCGGCTCATCAGATAGTTCTCGTGGGTGCCGTAGGACGCGCCCTTGCCGTCGACATTGTTCTTGTAGAGCTGCAGCTTGGCCGCCCCGGGCACGCTGGCCACATGCCGCGCGGCCGCCTCCATCACCCGCTCACCGGCCTTGTCCCAGATCACCGCGTCCATCGGGTCGGTCACCTCGGGTGCCGAGTACTCCGGATGAGCATGGTCGACGTAGAGCCGCGCACCGTTGGTCAGGATCATGTTGGCCGCGCCGACCTCGTCGGCGTCGACGATCGGCGGCGGCCCCGAGGCGCGGCTCAGGTCGAAGCCGCGGGCGTCGCGCAGCGGGGATTCCACCTCATAGTCCCAGCGGGTCCGCTTGGCCCGCTGGATCCCCGCGGCCGCGGCATAGGCCAGCACCGCCTGGGTTGAGGTCAGGATCGGATTGGCGGTCGGGTCGGACGGCGAGGAGATGCCGTACTCGACCTCGGTCCCGATAATCCGTTGCATGCCGTAAGCCTAACGGGACGCCTCTCCCGGCTGCGCAGGAGTAGCAGCGGCGTGGGCGATTGCGCGCCGCCGGGGGAATTGGTGGAGTGGGCAGCACGATGACGACCTACGTCCTACACAACACCCAACTGATCGACGGGACCGGCGCCGCACCCGTCGACAACGCCGCGGTGGTGGTCGACGGCGACCGGATCTCCTGGGCCGGGCCCGAACACGACGCCCCGGCGGCGCCCGGCGCGGTCCGTATCGATCTCGGAGGGCACACGGTGTGCCCCGGCTTCTTCGACTGCCACGTCCACTTCGGGCTGCCCGGCGCCTCGGGCAGCCCGCTGGAAAAGGCGCTCAAGCCGGCGTCCTACGGCTACTTCGAGTTGATCGAGCGGCTGCGGGTGACCGTGGCGAACGGGGTGACCACCGCTCGGGATCTGATGGGCATCGACACCGGCGTCCGGGAGGCCGTCGCCGACGGGCTCATCAGCGGCCCGCGGCTGCTGGTCGCCGTGAACATGCTGAGCCAGACCGGCGGCCACGCCGACTTCCACCTGCCCTCGGGGATCGACCTCGGCGGTTTCATCGGCGCCTACCTGGTCGACAGCGTCGATGCCGCCCGCACCCGGGCCCGCGAACTGCTGCGCGCCGGGGTCGACGTCCTCAAGGTTGCCTCCAGCGGAGGGGTGGCCTCGCCCAACGACGACCCCACCTGGCTCGGGATGCGCCGCGAGATGATCGCCGCGATCGTCGAGGAGGGTCACAATTACGGCGGCCGTCCGGTGGCTGCCCACGCGATCGGCTACGCCGGCATCAAGGCCGCCGTCGACGCCGGTGTGCACAGCATCGAACACGGCTACGAACTCGACGACGACCTGCGCCACCAGATGGTCGAGCAGGGCACGTTCCTGGTGCCGACGCTGCTGGAAACCATGACAGAGGTGACGGCGACTCCGCAGGGCGCGGCCAAGAGCGCGAAATGGCATGCCATGGCCCATGATTCGATTGCCGCTTCCGCGGCAGCAGGGATCAAGATCGCGGTGGGCACCGACGCGGGCCTGTCCCCCGACCACGGCACCAACCTCAAAGAGCTGGGCCTGCTGGTGAAGTTCGGCGGCCTGACCCCGATGCAGGCGATCGTCGCCGGCACGCTGACATCGGCGGCCCTGTGCGGACTCGACCACACCCTCGGCTCGGTCGAATCCGGCAAGACCGCGGATCTGGTTGTCGTGCGCGGCAATCCCCTCGATGACATCGACTCCCTCGGCGATGCGGCCAATATCCTGCTGGTGATGAAGGAGGGCAAGACGGTGGGCAATCGCGGCGGGTTCGCACTGACATGACGCGACTGCACCGGATCCTGTTCGCGGTCGTGTTAGCCGCAGCCGCTGTTCTCCTGGCCCCCGTGGCCGCGGCGGCGACTCCGGAGTGGTCCGGTCTGGATGCCCGCTCCTACGACGGCCCGATTCCCCCGCCGGGCGGGTTGATCCAGACCGTGCCACTGGATCCCGCACTGTCGGTCGGCGGCGCCGGTGCGGCCTACCGGATCCTGTACGCCACCACCAACCAGCATGGCGATCCCGCGGTGAGCACAGCGGTGGTGTACACCCCGAAAACACCGGCGCCACAGGGCGGTTGGCCGGTGATCGCGTGGGCGCACGGCACCGTGGGCCTCGGCGACGACTGCACACCGTCGGCACTGCCCCGCAGCCCCCGCGACAACGAGTACCTGTCCCACTGGCTCGATCAGGGCTACGCCATTGTCGGCACCGACTACGTGGGGCTGGGTACGCCCGGGTTGATGAGCTACCTCAACAGCGTGACCACCGCCCACGCGGTGGTCGATTCCGTGATCGCCATGCACCGCATGGACCTTCCGTTGTCGCCGGAGTGGGCGATCGTCGGGCAGTCCCAGGGCGGCGGGGCTGCCGTCAACAGTGCGCGCTGGGCAACCGAATTCAGCGCCGGCTCCGGACTCGACTACCGCGGCGTGGTCGCCACCGGCACGCCCGCCAACATCGAGGCCATCGTCAAACTCGGCGGACCCGATCTCGAACTGCCGGCCGAACTCGGCCCCGCCGCCAACAGTTACACCGCCTACATCCTGGCCGGCCTGCGGGAAGCCAACCCCGATCTCGACATCGACTCGGTACTCACCCCGGCCGGGCGCTCCGCCGTGGACGCGGCCGAAACGCTGTGCAAACCCGCGTTGGACGAAAGACTGAAGGCCATGACGCCCAACGCGTTCTTCCGCGCTCCTCTGGCGTCCCTGCCCGGTGTGGACGCGGCCCTGGACAACTACATGGGGACCCCGGTGTCCGGCTACGACCGGCCGATTTTCCTCGGCGCCGGGTTGCTCGACACCGACGTGCCCGCCCGGTCGTCGATCCTGCTGTTCGACCAGTTGCGGGCCAACAACCAGGATGTGATCCTCAAGATCTACCCGGACGAGGACCACAGCGGAACCGTGCTGGCGTCCATGGCCGACTCGACGCCCTTCGTCCATCAACTCTTCTACGGTTCCTGACCCGCGACCCCCTCCCGATGACCCAGACATCCCCTCCGCCCCTGGCCGCCGAGCACTGGTTCCTGGTCCACGGGCTGCCCGCCGTGGTCCGCAGACGCGCCCTGGTGCGCCGGGTGTGGAGCCGGTCGGCGCCGGCGCTGGCGGCGTACGCCGTCATCTCGCTGAACTCGATCGCGATCGTCGCGGTCACCGGCCAGCACACCGTCGACATTCCCGGCCGCCCCGATCTGGCCGAGGGCGTCGCGCTCGCACTGGTGGTGCTGGTGTTGCCGGTCGCCGCACTCGTGGGCTGGCTGGTGTCCCGCCTGACCGAGCCACTACACCGGGTGATGGCGGCCAACGTGGCGTTGGTGCTCATCGTCATCGGAATGGTTTTCGGCGGGCCGAGTTACCGGATTCTGGTGAATCTGGTCAGCGCCGCGATCACGGTCGCCATCATCCTGACCGCCACCGCCACGGGCGCCGGATCGGTGCTCGGTTTCCTGTTCTACGTCACGCGCACCAATCTGGCATCGATAGGCGGGATGTTCGTCCGCGCGCTACCGGTCGTGCTGCTGACGTTCCTGGTCTTCTTCAATGGCCCGGTCTGGCAGATGACGGCAGTCATCAGCCGCCAAAGGCTCTGGGCAGGAATGCTTTTCCTGGTTGCCATCGCCGCGGCCTTCCTGGTGTCGACCACCCTGGACAAGGTGCGGCCCATTCTGGCGGAGTCCAGCCCGACACTGCAGGGTGACGAAACCCTCGACGGCACGCCGTTCGCCGACCTGCCGGACCGTCCCGGCGCCGCACCGCTGTCCCGCACCGAGCGGGTCAACGTGGTCTTCGTCGTCGCCTCCTCACAACTGAGCCAGGTGCTCACCGTCGCGATGCTGACCGGTGCCATCTTCGTGATGTTCGGGCTCATCATCCTGAGCCCCGAGACACTGGACGCCTGGACCCGCGGTGTCGGGCGGCCCGACGGTCAACTGTTCGGGATGACCCTGCCGGTGCCAGATGCCTTGCTGCAGACCAGCATGCTGCTGGCCGCGATCACCTTCATGTACCTGTCGGCGAAGGCGGTCAGCGATACCGCCTACCGCGCGCAGTTCATCGACCCGCTGCTCGACGAGGTGCGGCTGACGCTGGTGGCGCGGGACCGCTACCGCTCGATGCTGCCGAAGCGGTGAGCATGTCGGACATCCGTCGCGTCCACGAGTGGTTCCTGGCCCGCGGCCTGCCCCTGGTGCTGACCCGCCGGGTGCGCTCCCGGGCCCTGATCGAACGGTCCGCGCCGGTGGTCAGCGGTATCGGGGCGCTGATCGCGGCCACGGCCGCGGTCGCCGACATCAGCGACGGCAAGGCCGATACCGGCAATGTGATCAAACTGATCCTGCTGGCCGTGCTGCTGACGGCCGCCCCCTTCGCGCTGTACCTGCTGCACCAGGCGGGTACCACCCGCAGCGAGGCCGGCAGGCGCAGCGCGGCGCTGGTCGTCATGGCGCTGTTCGTGATCGGCTTCCCGTTCGCGCTGAGCGGCTGGTCCGGGCTCACGCTAGCCGAGGTGGCCGGATTCGGAATCGTTGCCCTGCTGGCGGTCTGGCTGACCTACATCGGGATCGGCTCGATTCTGCTACGGGCGTTCCGCTATGCCTGGGTGCAGTTCGGCGCGCTCGGGACGCTGATGAGCCGGGCGCTGCCGCTGCTGATGTTGACCGTGGTCGTCTACTTCACCGGTGAGCTGTGGCAGCTGGCGGCCCGGATGACCCGCCAACGGCTGTGGCAGACGATCGGTTTCCTGGCCCTGGTGGCGATCGCCTTCATGGTCGTCACCATCCGCGACGAGGTGGCCGCCCTGCGCGAGGACCGATCCGGCGCGCATGACACCACCGCGCTGCTGGCCGGCACCCCACTGGCCACCGACACCGAACCGGCCCGCACCCCGCTGTCACTGGCCGAGCAGGTCAACGTCGTCGCGGTCATGGTGGTATCCCAGGCGATTCAGGTGGTGTTCTTCACCACGGGCTTGTTCGTGTTCTTCCTGGCGCTGGGAACGATTGCGATTCCCGACGACGTGACCGTGCTGTGGTCGGCTGAGGAGCAGTGTTCGGTGGGCCAACCGCCCTGTGCGGGAACGTGGTTCGGCATCCACGTGCCGGTGCCCCAGACGGTGGTGCATACTTCGCTATTCGTAGCTGTTCTGTCAGGTCTTTACTTCACGGTAAGCACAAGCGTGGACCCGCTGTACCGGCAACGGTTCTTTGATCCGTTGATTGCCGATGTGGCGGTGAGCCTGGCGGGGCGGGACGCATACTTGGAAATGGAGGGGCGCAATGGTTGAGCAGACCGGCGATCTGTTCGGAAAACGTTACGGTGAAGTGCTTCTGGTCAACATCGGTGAATCCGGCCCGGAAGCCAGCGTGTACAACAGCTTTCCCCTCAACGACTGCCCCGCCGAATTGTGGGACAAACTGGACGCCCAGGCGCTGGCACGGGAGAACGATGCCGTGGCCGCACTGCTGAACGGTCCGCGCTACTGGCTGATGAGCAGCATCGACAAAGTCACGCAGGGCGAGCCGGAGATCAAGTCCTTCGGCGGCATCGACATGATCAAACAGGCCACCGTGCAACTGGCGTCGCAGAACCCGCAGCCCTACAGCGTCAACCACGTCTCGCGCCACACGGTGTTCCACTTCGACGCCGGCCGGCCGGTGTTCGAGCTCGTCGACACCGAGGGCCAGCGCTGGGTGATGCAGACCTGGAGTCAGATCGTCGACGGCGATCTGGGGCTGGAAGATCTGCCCGGTCTGGGTCGCCGCCTGAACCTTCCGGACGGCTGGCGCTACGAAACCCGGGTGCTCACCGAACGGTTGAGCGTGGACACCACCACCCGCGACGCGCATGTCACCCAGGACGATCTGACCAACACCTATTCGCTGGAGTTCTAGGACAGCGCTCCCAGCGATTGCGCTGCGCAACACCGCCGACGCTCCTACACTGCGCAAATGCTGTGCGTCAGCGGTGAATGCCCTGTGCGGGCAAACTCCGCGGCACGGGTGAAAGGAGAGATCAATGAAGAAGTTACTGCTGCCGCTGGCCGCCGCCGCCCTGGCCGCCGGCCTGGCCACTGCCGCCCCCGCCTCCGCGGACGAGTCGAGTTACCTACAGGACTTGGCCAACAACGGATTTGACGGCCCGACGTCCGCGGCGCTGAGCATGGGCTACGAGATCTGCACCGACGTCAAGCACGGTGTTCCGCAGGACACCACAGTCGAGGCGATCTACAACAACACCGCCGACAGCGTCGGGGTGGACGAGGCGACCTTCATCTACGAGGCCGCCGTCATCCACCTCTGCTGAGCGCGTCGCTTACAGGTACTGACCCAGGTTGGACTCGGTGTCGATCGCCCGCGAGGCACTCGAGCTCTTGCCGGTGACCAACGTGCGGATGTAGACGATCCGCTCGCCCTTCTTGCCCGAGATCCGCGCCCAGTCATCCGGATTGGTGGTGTTGGGCAGGTCCTCGTTCTCGGCGAACTCGTCGACGATCGAGTCGAGCAGGTGCTGGATGCGCAGGCCGCGCTGGCCGGTCTCCAGCACCGACTTGATCGCGTACTTCTTCGCGCGGTCGACGACGTTCTGGATCATCGCCCCGGAGTTGAAGTCCTTGAAGTACATGACTTCCTTGTCACCGTTGGCGTAGGTGACCTCCAGGAACCGGTTGTCGTCGATCTCGGCGTACATCCGGTCGACAACCTTTTCGATCATCGCCCTGATGCACTGGCCGCGATCGCCGTCGAACTCGGCCAGATCGTCGGCGTGCACCGGCAGTTCCTCGGTGAGGTACTTGCTGAAGATGTCAAGGGCGGCTTCGGCATCCGGCCGTTCGATCTTGATCTTCACGTCCAGGCGGCCGGGCCGCAGGATGGCCGGGTCGATCATGTCCTCACGGTTGGAGGCGCCGATCACGATGACGTTCTCCAGGCCCTCGACGCCGTCGATCTCGGAGAGCAGCTGCGGCACGACCGTGGTCTCCACATCGGAGCTGACGCCGGTGCCGCGGGTGCGGAAGATCGAGTCCATCTCGTCGAAGAACACGATCACCGGGGTGCCCTCGGAGGCCTTCTCCCTGGCCCGCTGGAAGATCAACCGGATGTGCCGTTCGGTCTCGCCGACGAACTTGTTCAGCAGCTCGGGGCCCTTGATGTTGAGGAAGTAGGACTTCGCCTCGCGGGCGTCGTCACCACGGACCTCGGCCATCTTCTTGGCCAGCGAGTTGGCCACCGCCTTGGCGATGAGCGTCTTGCCGCAGCCGGGCGGACCGTAGAGCAGCACACCCTTGGGCGGACGCAGCGAGTACTCCCGGTAGAGCTCCTTGTGCAGGAACGGCAGCTCGACGGCGTCGCGGATCTGCTCGATCTGGCGGGTCAGGCCGCCGATGTCGTTGTAGGCGACATCGGGCACCTCTTCGAGGACCAGGTCCTCGACCTCGGCCTTGGGGATGCGCTCGAAGGCGTACCCGGCCTTGGTGTCGACCAGCAGCGAGTCGCCGGGGCGCAGTTTGCGCGGGCGCAGATCGTCGTCGAGCTCATCGGCCAGGTCGGCGGGCAGATCCTCGACCGCGACCAGCGGTTCGGCCAGCCAGACGATGCGCTCCTCGTCGGCGTGCCCGACCACCAGGGCGCGATGCCCGTCGGCCAGGATCTCGCGCAGGGTGCTGATCTCGCCGACCGCTTCGAAGTTGCCGGCCTCGACCACCGTCAGCGCCTCGTTCAGGCGCACGGTCTGTCCCTGCTTGAGCGACTTGACGTCGATGTTGGGCGAGCACGTCAGCCGCATCTTGCGGCCGGAGGTGAACACGTCGACGGTGTCGTCTTCGTGGGCGCCGAGCAGGACGCCGTATCCGCTGGGCGGCTGACCGAGCCGGTCGACCTCTTCACGCAGAGCCAGCAGCTGCTGACGGGCCTCTTTGAGAGTGTCCATCAGCTTGGCGTTGCGGGCGGCCAGCGAATCGATCCGGGCCTCGAGCTGGTGGACGTCGCGGGCGGTACGCGAGGTGCCCTGCCCGGCGGCGTTCTCCAGCTGCTCGCGCAAGATCGACGCTTCCCGGCGCAGCTGCTCCAGTTCGGCAGCGTCATCGCTGGACAGCTGTGGCTCTTCGTGCTGTGACTCAGTCATGTTGCGCTCCTTTCCCACACCGAGAGTTGGTGCGGCGGATACCTCAACGCTACCGGCCCACAGCCGATCATGTGCGCTCGGGGAATTTCGACACACTGGCAACACTGTTAACCTCATGGATGAGTCGGGCCGATCGAAAGGACAGCCGTGACCCTGAAACTGCTAGCCACGGGCGTAGCAGCCGCCGCAATCGTCGCCGGTGCCGCCGCTGGAGTGACCTCGGTCGCCTTCAGCACGCCCGCCGCATCGCCTGCCGTGGCGCCCGTCGTCTTCGGCGTTCCGCTGCCTCAGCAGCCGGCTCCCGAACTGCAGAGTGCGCTGGTGGCCACGCTGGACGGCCTGCAGAGCGGTGGGTCGTTCTCGGGCTCGAAGGCCGCCTTCATCCAGGGTGGTCTGGGCCGGATCGAGGGCATCACCGCCGACCGCGCCTTCAACAACGCCTCGGCCAAGGGGTATTTCCCGCTGAGCTTCACCGTGGCCGATATCGACCAGGAGGGGCCGACGGCGACCGCCAACGTCACGGCGACCGCGTCCAACGGCGCCACCGCCAGCCAGAGCATCCAGTTCATCGCAGGTCCCAGCCCCACCGGCTGGCAGCTGACGAAGTCGTCGGCGCTGGCGCTCATGAGCGCGGCCAGCTGAGTCGCCGCTGGATGAGTCGCAACCCGTTCGTCGTGCTGGGCGCCGCCACAATTGTGGCGGCGCTCGCACTATCGGGGTGTTCCAACCAGGACGAGTCGAAACCGGCGAGCAGTCCGGTCGACCCGTCGGTCCCGGCGGTCGCGGCGCCGGCGACGTCGGCTGCCCTCCCCGCACCGGACGCGCTGACCGACGTGCTGTACCGGCTGTCCGACCCCGCGGTGAAGGGCAGTGACAAGCTCGGCCTGGTCGAGGGCACCACACCGGACGACGCGACCACCATCGACAAGTTCGCCGCCGCCCTTCGCGACGGCGGCTTCACCCCGCTGACCTTCACCGCCGCCGATATCCGGTGGTCGGATCGCCAGCCCGACGATGCCCTGGCCACGATCAACATCACCACGTCGAACCCGGCCAACCCCGGTGGCTTCACGTTCCCGATGGAATTCCGCTCCCACCAGGGCGCCTGGCAGCTGTCCCGGCAGACCGCCGAGATGCTGCTGGCGTTCGGCAACGCCCGCACCGAGGCCACCGGCGCCAGTCCCCGGCCTCCCGACGCGCCTCCCCCGCCGTCGAGCGCTCCCGCGACGCCGTCACCGACGCCGACCCCCTAGATGTGGATCGGCTGGCTGCAGTTCGACGTCCTGCTCGGTGACGTCCGCTCGCTGAAGGAGAAGCGCTCGGTGGTGCGGCCGATCGTGGCCGAACTGCGTCGCCGCTTCGAGGTCGCCGCTGCCGAAACCGACTCCCTGGACCTGCACCGGCGAGCCGGCATCGGGGTGTCGGTGGTGGCCGCCGACCGGGCCCATGTGGTGGAGGTCCTCGATGCCGCCGAACGGCTGGTGGCCGCACGCCCGGAGATCGAGCTGCTGTCCGCCCGCCGCGGCCTGCACCACAGCGACGACTGAACGATCAGACCGGAAGTCGCTTGCGCCGCAATGGCGTCGGCGTCACGGTATCCGGAGCCAGCCGGCGCGCGGAGATCAGGAATGCGGTGTGCCCGCGCATGTTGTGCTGCGGACGGACCGCCAGGCCGACGACGTTCCAGCCGCGCTGCAGCGACTCCCAGGCCCGCGGCTCGGTCCAGCACTGCTGTTCGCGCAGCGTCTCCACGGTCTTGGACAGCTGGGTCACGGTGGCCACGTAGACCATGAGCACGCCGCCGGGGATCAGCAGCCGCGCGACGGTCTCCAGCACGTCCCAGGGTGCCAGCATGTCGAGCACCACCCGGTCGACGGACGCCTCCGGCAGATCCGACTCGGCGAGGTCGCCGATCAGCAGCCGCCAGTTGTCCGGGGTCTGGCCGAAGAAGGTGTCCACATTGCGTCGCGCATGCTCGGCGTGGTCGTCGCGGATCTCGTAGGAGATCACCTCCCCGCCGGGGCCGACCGCGCGCAGCAGCGAGCACGTCAGCGCCCCGGAACCGGCGCCGGCCTCCAGCACCCGGGCACCGGGGAAGATATCGCCCTCGTGGACGATCTGGGCGGCGTCCTTGGGGTAGATGACCTGGGCGCCGCGCGGCATCGACAGCACGTAGTCGATGAGCAGCGGCCGCAGCACCAGGAAGGCGTCCCCACTGGTCGACTTGACCACGCTGCCCTCGGGCAGCCCGATGACGGTGTCGTGCTCGATCGCGCCGCGGTGGGTGTGGAACTCGCTGCCCGGCGACAGGATCATCGTGTAGTGGCGGCCCTTGGCGTCGGTCAGCTGTACCCGGTCTCCGGTGACGAAGGGTCCGGTCCTGCGCAGGGCGTCGGTCACAGCCGTTCAGCCTGCCATAGCGGACTCGCCGCACGGCGTGGCCTCCGGTTGTCGGTGTCGGGGCCTAGGCTCGGGCTATGCCTGATCAGGCGCTGCTCACAGCGGAGGCCGGCCAGGCCTCGGTGGATCGGCCGCGGCCGGCGTTGTCGCCGTCCCGGGCGGCCGACTTCAAGCAGTGCCCGCTGCTGTACCGGTTCCGGGCGATCGACCGGCTGCCCGAACCACCGTCGGTGGCCCAGCTGCGCGGCACCGTGGTGCACGGCGCACTCGAGCAGCTCTACGGCATGCCCGCCGCCGAGCGCGCGCCCGAGATGGCCACCGCGCTGGTGGAACCGGCCTGGCAGCAGGTGCTGGCCACCCATCCCGACCTGGTCGACGGTCTGAGCGCCGAGGACACCGGCAAGCTGCTGGCCGAGGCCCGCGCCCTGCTCACCGGCTACTACCGGCTGGAGGATCCGACCCGCTTCGATCCGCAGAGCTGCGAGCAGCGCATCGAGGTGGAGCTGTCCGATGGCACCCTGCTGCGCGGTTTCGTCGACCGTATCGATGTGGCGGGCACTGGCGAGGTTCGGATCGTGGACTACAAGACCGGCAAGGCCCCGCCGGAAGCGCGGGCGCTGGCGGAGTTCAAGGCGCTGTTCCAGATGAAGTTCTACGCGGTGGCACTGCTGCGCTCCCGTGAGGTGCTGGCCACCCGACTTCGGCTGATCTACCTCGCCGACGGCCAACTGCTGGACTACACCCCCGACCTCGACGAGCTGCTGCGCTTCGAGAAGACGTTGATGGCGATCTGGCGTGCCATTCAATCTGCCGGTGCGACAGGCGATTTCCGGGCCAACCCGTCCCGGCTGTGCGGGTGGTGCAGCCATCGTGCGCTGTGCCCGGCCTACGACGGCACACCTCCGCCCTACCCCGGCTGGCCGCAGGCATGACCGAGTGCTACTACCGCCGGCTCGGCGCCGACGGTGACGTCGCGGTGTTCGCGTCCACCGATCACACCCGCAGCAACTGGACTCCCGAGATTCAGCACGGCTCACCGCCGCTGGCCTTGTTGACCAAGTCCATCGAGGAGCAGTTGCCGCCGGGGATGCGTATCGGCCGGATGACCCTGGACATCCTCGGGGCGATTCCGGTGACGGAGGTGCGAGTGCGGGTCCGGGTGGACCGGCCCGGCAGCAGGATCTCGCTGTGGTCGGCCGAGATGTCCGCCGACCGTGCGGTGGCCCGGGTGTCGGCCTGGGCGCTGGCCACCTCCGACACCGCCGACGCCGTCACCGATCGCTACGAGCCGCTGATCGAGGGCGAGACAGCGCCGCTGGCCCTGCAGTGGCAGGACGCCGGCGGCTACCTCGATACGGTGCAGTGGCGGCCCCAGTACGACGAGCCCTCCGGTGCGGTCTACTGGCTGACCCCGCTGGTGGGCCTGGTCGACGATGAGCCGACAACCGGCCTGCAGCGGCTGGCCATGGTGGTCGATTCGGCGAATGGTGTTGGCGCGGCGCTGGATCCGAAAGCGTTCGTGTTCATGAACACTGACACCGCCGTCCACCTGCATCGGCTGCCCACGGGACACGACTTCGCACTGCGCGCGCGGGGTTCGATCGGGCCCGACGGGATCGGGGCCACCACCGCGGATCTGTTCGACCGGGACGGTTTCCTCGGGACCTCGGCCCAGACGCTGCTGGTGCAGCGGCGCTGACTCAGAGCACGTTGACCAGCGAGGCGATCGCCAACCCCGCCACCACCGCCACCACGTCCTCGAGCACGCCGATCGGCAGATCCCGGCCACCGTTCGCCCGGACCAGCCGGGTGCGGATCTCGTAGCCGCCGATGGTGCCGAGCACGGCGCCGATCATGCCGGCGCCCAGGCTGCTCCACTGGTAGCCCCACGCGGTACCCAGCACGGCGCCCGCGAAGGCACCGGCGACGATCCTGGTGATGAACTGCACCGCGGTCTTGCGGCTGGGGGTCTGCGGCATCTGGTCGGAGATCAGCTCGGCCAGCGCGATGATCGTCAGAACCGTCACGGTGGCCCAGTGGCCGACCCAGGACGCCCACGTGCCCGACAGGTTGATCCAGTCCAGGAAGGCGGCCCAGGCCATCACCGCCGGGGCGGTGAACGCGCGGAGGCCGGCGACGACCCCGATCAGCAGGGCCAGCAGCAGTACGAGTGCGTGCGTCACATGCGGACGCTAGCACGCTCAGAACCGGCAGAACCTGATGTCGGAGGCCAGGATCGCCTTGGCGCCGATGGCGGCGAGTTCATCCATGATGGCGTTGACGTCGCGGCGCGGGACCAGGGCCCGCACGGCCACCCAGTCCGCGTCGGCCAGCGGTGCGATGGTGGGCGACTCGAGACCCGGGGTGATCGCGGTGGCCCGGTCCAGGACCGTGCGCGGACAGTCGTAGTCCAGCATCAGGTACTGCTGGCCGAACACCACACCCTGGACGCGGGCGGCGAGCTGGTCACGGGCTGCCCGGTCGGCGTCGTCGCCGTTGGTGGCGCGCTCGATGAGCACCGCCTCGGAATCGCACAGCGGTTCGCCGAAGGCCACCAGGTTGTGCAGGCTCAGGGTGCGCCCGGAGCCGACCACATCGGCGATCGCGTCAGCCACACCGAGCTGGATCGAAATCTCCACCGCCCCGTCGAGGCGGATCACGGTGGCGTCGATTCCCCTGTCCCGCAGGTCTTTTCGCACCAGATTCGGGTAGGCGGTGGCGATCCGCTTACCGGCCAGGTCGGCAATCTGCCAGTCCCGGCCGGCGGGGGCGGCGTAGCGGAAACTGGACGATCCGAAGCCCAGCGCCAAACGCTCGTTGACCGGCGCTTCAGACTCGGCAGCCAGATCCCGCCCGGTGATCCCGAAGTCGAGCTGGCCGGACCCGACGTAGATGGCGATGTCCTTGGGGCGCAGGAAGAAGAATTCGACGCCGTTGGCCGGGTCGATGACGGTGAGGTCCTTGGGATCGCTGCGCCGGCGGTAGCCGGCCTCCGAGAGGATCTCGGCGGCGGGTTCGGACAGTGCCCCCTTGTTGGGGACGGCAACACGCAACATGGCGGCCATCAGAGCTTCCGGTAGACGTCGTCGAGGGTCAGCCCACGGGCGACCATCAGGACCTGGGTCCAGTAGAGCAACTGGCTGATCTCCTCGGCGAGCGCCTCGTCGGGCTCGTGCTCGGCGGCCAGCCAGACTTCGCCGGCCTCCTCGAGGATCTTCTTGCCCAGGGTGTGCACGCCGGCGTCGAGCGCGGCGACGGTGGCGCTGCCCGCAGGACGCGTGCGGGCACGCTCCCCCAGTTCGGCGAACAGCTCCTCGAAGGTCTTCACGGGCAGCGATTGTTTCATGGCGGCCGAACCGGCGTCACGGCGGTTTCTCCGGCGCCGACTAGGCTGCGGTGCCGTGGGTGCAATCCGGGTGACGATCATGATGGCTGCCGCGGTGGCGGTCGCGGGCTGCTCGAGCCCGATTTCGATCAGCAACGACACCAACCAGCCCCCGCCTGAGGCTCCGCCGCCGACCACCACCACCCGGCCGAGCAACGACAAGCTGGTCAACGCCTTCGACTACTACGTGAAGACCGATGACCGGGCCGGCTACTACTTCGTCAGCCCGAGCGGTAACTGGCGGTGCGTGATCGTGCCGCGCAGCTGGGCGGGGTGCCAGTCCTCCGGCGGCAGCCTCGGTGTCCAGGGCGCGCCCCAGACCGTGACCGACGACAGCGGCCAGAGCGTCAGCCCGAACGCGATCCTGGTCCGCACCGAGGGTGATCCGCAGTTCGCGGCGGTGACCGCCGATCAGTTCAAGCCGCCGACCGGCACGGCCAAGACGCTGCCGTTCGGCCGGATCCTGGCCGCGGCCGGCTTCCACTGCAATGTGCAGGAGGCCACCGGCATCGCCTGTCTGAGCGAGGAGACCGGCAAGGGATTCACGTTCTCCTCCACCGGAACGAGCTGGCAGTACACCGACGTCGGCTAGCCGCCGACTACGCCGTCGCGGTCTTGTCCTCGTGCAGCAGCTCGGCGTGCATGTCCTCCAGCGAGACGCCCTTGGTCTCGCGGACCCACTTCCACACGAACAATCCCGACAGGATCGCGCAGAGCGCGTAGAAGCCGTAGGCCACACCGAGGTAGTTGCGCAGTTCGGGGAACGAGACGGTGATCGCCCAGTTGGCCGCCCACTGCGCCGCCGCCGCAAGACCCAGCGCCGCGGCCCGGATGCGGTTGGGGAACATCTCACCCAGCAGCACCCAGACCACCGGACCCCAGGACATGCCGAAGGCCACCACGAACAGGTTCGCGGCAATCAGCGCAACCGGGCCGGCGACATCGCCCAACTGGGGCGTGCCGTCGACCTGTGGGGCGGTGCCGAAGATGATGGCCATCGTGGCCAGTGAGATCGCCATCCCGCTTGATCCGATGAGCAGCAACGGTTTACGGCCGATCTTATCGATCAATCCGATCGCGATGAGCGTCGTGAGGATGTTGACGACGGAGGTGATGACGGTGATGACGAAGGACGAACTCTCGTCGAAGCCGACCGCCTCCCACAGCACGTTGGAGTAGTAGAAGATGACGTTGATGCCGACGAACTGCTGGAACACCGAGAGCCCGACGCCGACCCAGACGATGCCGTAGAGCCCGCCGGTCGGCTTACGCAGATCCCGCCACGACGGCTTGTCCTCGCGCTCCAGCGTCTGCTGGATCCGGCTGATGGTGATCTCCAGGTTCTTCTCGCCCAGCAGCATCGTCAGCACCTTGCGGGCTTCCGGAATCTTGTGGCTGGCAACGAGGTAACGCGGGGACTCCGGGATCGTGAAGGCCAGCAGGCCGTAGACCACCGCCGGGACGGCCATCACGATGAACATCCACCGCCAGGCCTCCATGCCGAGCCACAGTTCTTTGCTCGCGCCGCCGGCGATATGGGCCAGCAGGTAATCGACGGCCAGCGACAAGAAGATGCCCGTCACGATCGCGAGCTGCTGCAGGGAGCCGAGGCGCCCGCGGATCCGCGGCGGCGAGGTCTCGGCGATGTAGGCCGGCGCGATCACCGAGGCCACACCGACGCCGATACCGCCGACGATGCGGAACACCACGATCAGCCACACGCTGTTGGCCAGGCCGGTTCCGAATGCGCTGATGAAGAAAAGCGCCGCGGCGATCTTCATCACCGAGATGCGGCCGATGCGGTCGGCGATACGACCCGCCGTCATCGCGCCCGCGGCAGCGCCGAGCAGGGCCGAGGCGACGGCGAACCCGAGCGCGTAGTTGTCGATGCCGAAGTGGCTCTGGATCGAGGCCACGGCACCGTTGATCACGGCGCTGTCGTAGCCGAACAGGAAGCCGCCCAGGGCGGCCACCGAGGCGATCCGGACAGCCGTCCCGCCCGACGAGAAATCTTCATCAGAGATGACCGATGGTGTTTGGTCGATGGGGCCCTGGCCGGCCATGAGGCGTCCTTTCCGCAGCACTGCGAGACTCGGTGAGGACTACCTTTGCACAGTCAGCCAGGCGGCACGACGTTATTGGGCGTGCCGTCAGGCGGAGCGTTCCCCGAGGCCAAGCCGCAACTCGGTGTAGATCTCGCGCAGCTCCGGAATGCCCACCTGCGACAGCGACGAAACGTGCCGACGCCGGGGCGTGGCCGGGACCTCGACGTCGTTGGGCACCACCAAGACCGGGCACCCGGCGTCCTCCGCGGCGGCGGCCCCGGTGATGGAATCCTCGACGGCCAGGCAGTGTGCGGGTTCCAGCCCCAGCAACGCCGCGGCCCGCTGATAAGGATCGGGTGCCGGCTTGGCTCGCGCCACCTCGTCACCACAGACACTGACCGAGAAGTAATGGCGGCCAATGCTGTTCAATGCCCGCTCGGTCAGAGCGCGACGGGTGTTGGTCACCAGCGCCATCGGGACATCCGCGTCGGCGAGGGTGTCGAGTAGCTCCCGGGCGCCGTCGCACCACGGCAGACCACCGTCGAACAGCTCGGCGGTGTAGTCATGCAGCCAGTCCGCGCTCTCCGCCATGTGGGAGGGGTCATGGTCCAGGCCGAGGTCGTCGTAGACGATCCGCATGACACCCTCTGCCGAGCCACCGACCGTGGCGTCGCGCACCTCCGGGGTGAGCTCACCACCGAGCCGCCTGTAGAGCTCCTGCAGCGAGATGTCCCAGAGCTTTTCGGAATCGACAAGGGTGCCGTCCATGTCGAACAGCACCGCACGCATGGGTGCCATTCTCGCATCACCGCGCCCCGGGGCGGAAATCCATGTGGCCTGCACCACGTCAGGACTCCGAGCGCCCACTGGCAGCTTTGGCCACCCGCCAGTAGAACCCGAGGTACGTCGGCTCGACATTCTCGGCGGTGCGCTGCACCTCACCGTGGCGTTCGCGCAGCCGGTTCATCGGCACCGTCATCGCCGCGTGGTGCTCAACGTGCAGGTTGTTGCCGTTGGTGAACCAGGTGGTCAGCGGCGACCCGGTGATCGAGCGGGTGTTGCGCAGGACATCCGTCGAGTCGCGGTCGCACAAGGCGTGCTCGGGCAGTTCGACCAGGAAGTGAATCGGGACCGCGACGAGCATCGGAATCAGCCAGAACTGCAGCACTTCTCGCCAGCCACCGAATGCCGCGACCACCACCAGCGCGGCCAGCAGCACACCCATCAGCCGGTACTCGGCGTTGACCTCCGTGCGGCGGCGGGCCGAGATCTGTCCTTCGGTGTAGTCCCATCGCCCGACGCTGGCCGCACCGATCGCGCGCAGCACGTGCAGGATCCGCAGATAGTCGAAAGCGCCGGCGAGCAGCCGGCCCCAGGTGATCGGGCGGCGGGTGTCGAATCCGAAGAACTCGGAGTCGTTCGGCGTGCCCAGATACCGATGGTGCTGCAGGTGCCGCACCCGGTAATGGGTGTAGGACACCAGCGAGGGCAGGCCCAGCGGCACACCGACGGCGCGGTGCCACCCCGGGGTTCGGAAGGCCGAATGATGCAGGCATTGATGCTGCAGTTCCACCATATGGGTATACGTGGCGGCCAGGACCAGAATGCCCAGTGCGATCCCGATCGGGCCACCCCAGATCTGAACTGTCACACCGAAAGTCAGCAGTACCGCTACCAGCACAAGCCTGGCAGCAAACATCATCTCGTCACGACGGGTTACCCGACCGCGGTCGAACAGGGTTGTCGACTCCGTCTCGCTCACTACATTCGCCTTCCTACTGCGTCGCGCTTGTCGCACGATGGGATGCGCAGCGGATCACCCGGCGCAGCACGGCATACGGGTGTCGTCGACGACCTGTGCGCAGGCTAAAATCCGCAGCTAGAAGCCACTAGTGCGGGGGTATTACAGAGCCGGGAGCACGGACACCCTGGGCCATCGGCACCAAGGTCTACGTCGACGTGCACGTGAACCGCTGACAGTCATTGTCATGCCCTGGGGTCATTCAGCGGATACGCACGCTGATCCAGAACGCCGTCGACTGTACCACGGTTCAAGTGATGGAGCTAACTTGCAGCAAACTTTCGTTCGAAGCGGCCGGTGAGTGCAGCGGTCAACACATACGCATTCCCTTGCGACACTGCACGATTACCGCACTTGACAGATGTCAAGACAGCTGTCCACTTTAACCCGTTGCCCAGCAACGGGTTTCAGTCCTCCGGGTTGTACCCCAGGTTCGGAGCCAGCCAACGCTCGCCTTCGGCCAGCGTCCAGCCCTTGCGGCGGGCATAGTCGGCGACCTGGTCCTGAGCCAGCCGGCCGACCACGAAGTACTGCGACTGCGGATGCGAGAAGTACCAGCCGCTCACCGCAGCACCCGGCCACATCGCCATTGACTCGGTCAGCTCGATACCGGTCCGCGCCTCGACGTCCATCAACTTCCAGAGCGTCAGCTTCTCGGTGTGCTCGGGGCAGGCCGGGTAGCCGGGCGCGGGCCGGATTCCGACGTACCGCTCCCCGATGAGCGCCTCGTTGTCCAGCTGCTCGTCGGGCTGGTAACCCCAGAACTCCTGCCGGACCCGCTGATGCATGCGTTCGGCGAATGCCTCGGCCAGCCGATCGGCCAGCGACTCCAGCAGAATTGCGCTGTAGTCGTCGTGCACCGCTTTGAACTCGGCGATCTTGTCGGCGCTGCCGAGCCCGGCCGTGACAGCGAAAGCGCCCACATAGTCCCGCAGACCGGTGTCCTTGGGGGCGACGTAGTCGCCGAGGGATCGGTTCGGAATGCCCTCGCGATGCTCGCCCTGCTGACGCAGGTTGTGCAGCGTGGTCAGCACTTCGGTGCGGGTGTCGTCGGTGTAGACCTCGATATCGTCACCGACCGCGTTCGCGGGAAAGAAGCCGATCACCCCGTTGGCGGTCAGCCACTTCTCTTTGATCAGGGTGTCCAGCATTTCCTGGGCGTCGTCGTACAACTTGCGCGCCGCATCGCCGGAGGCCGGGTTGTTGAGGATGTCGGGGAACCGGCCCTTCATCTCCCAGGCGTTGAAAAATGGCTGCCAGTCAATGAATTCACGAAGTTCAGCCAGGTCGTAGTCGTGAAACTCCCGCACGCCGAGACCCTGGGCGGGCACCGGCGGGGTGTAACCGTCCCAGTCGATCGGGGTGCGGTTGGCACGGGCCTTCTCCAGCGTCAGCATCGGCCGTTCGTTCTTCTGAGCGTGCCGTTCGCGCAGGGACGCGTAGTCCTTCTCGGTGGCTTCCAGCAGAGCGGGGCGCTGCCGGTCGTCGAGCAGGGCGGCGGCCACCGGTACCGAGCGGGAGGCGTCCTTGACCCAGACCACCGGGCCGCTGCGCCGCGGGGCCACTTTGACCGCCGTGTGCGCGCGGGACGTGGTCGCGCCGCCGATCAGCAGCGGGATGTCGAAACCCTGGCGCTCCATCTCGACGGCGAAGTTGACCATCTCGTCCAGCGACGGGGTGATCAGACCGGACAGCCCGATGATGTCGGCGTTGTGCTCCTTGGCTGCATCCAGGATCTTCTGGGCAGGCACCATCACACCGAGGTCGATCACGGTGTAGTTGTTGCACTGCAGGACGACCCCGACGATGTTCTTGCCGATGTCGTGGACGTCGCCCTTGACGGTGGCCATGATGATCGTGCCATTGGACCGATCGGCATCGCCCGGTTGCTTCTCGGCCTCGATGTAGGGCAGCAGATAAGCGACGGCCTTCTTCATCACCCGAGCCGATTTCACCACCTGCGGCAGGAACATCTTGCCCGAGCCGAACAGGTCGCCGACGACGTTCATCCCGTCCATCAGCGGGCCTTCGATCACCTCGATCGGGCGACCGCCAGCCGCCGCGATCTCGGCGCGCAGTTCCTCGGTGTCGTCGTCGACGTGGGCGTCGATACCTTTCACCAGGGCGTGGGTGATGCGCTCGCGGACCGGCAGGCTGCGCCATTCCGCTGCGGTGGGGTCTTCACCCTTGTCTTTGGTGTTGAACCGCTCGGCGATCTCCAGCAGACGCTCGCCGGCGTCCTCCCGGCGATTGAGCACGACGTCCTCGATACGGTCCCGCAGTTCCGGGTCGATCGAGTCGTAGGGCACCAGCGCGCCGGCGTTGACGATGCCCATGTCCAGTCCGGCCTTGATGGCGTGGAACAGGAACACCGAGTGGATCGCCTCGCGGACCGGGTTGTTGCCGCGGAACGAGAACGACACGTTGGAGATGCCGCCGGAGATGTGCACTCCCGGCAGGTTCGCCTTGATCCACGCGCAGGCGTCGATGAAGTCGATGCCGTAGGTGGCGTGCTCCTCGATACCGGTGGCCAGCGCGAAGCAGTTCGGGTCGAAGATGATGTCCTCGGCCGGGAAGCCGACCTCCTCGGTCAGGATCCGGTAGGCGCGCCCGCAGATTTCCTTGCGGCGCTCGAGGTTGTCGGCTTGGCCCTGTTCGTCAAAGGCCATCACGACGACGGCGGCGCCGAACTTGCGGCACAGCCGGGCCTCGCGGACAAACTTCTCCTCGCCCTCCTTCAGGGAGATCGAGTTGACGATCGGCTTGCCCTGCACGTTCTTCAGGCCGGCCTCGATGACCTCCCACTTGGAGGAGTCGATCATCACCGGCACCCGGCTGATGTCCGGCTCGGCGGCGATCAGCTTGGTGAACCGGTCCATCGCGGCGACGCCGTCGATCATGCCCTCGTCCATGTTGATGTCGATGACCTGCGCACCGACCTCGACCTGCTGCAGGGCGACCGACAGCGCGGTGTCGTAGTCCTCGGCCTTGATCAGGTTGCGGAACCGGGCCGAGCCGGTGATGTTGGTGCGCTCACCGATGTTGACGAACAGCGAGTCGTCGGTGATGTTGAGCGGCTCCAGCCCGGCCAGCCGGGTGGCCACCTCGACCTCAGGCACGATGCGAGGCGGCTTACCCTCGACGACCGCGGCGATCTCGGCGATGTGCGCCGGGGTGGTGCCGCAGCAGCCGCCGACCAGGTTGACCAGACCGGCCTCGACGAAGTCGGCAACGTAGCCGGCCTGACGCTTGGGCGACTCGTCATACTCGCCGAAAGCGTTGGGCAGGCCCGCATTTGGATAGGCCGAGACGAAGATGTCGGCGATCCGCGACATCTCGGCAAGATAGGGCCTCATTTCCGGGGCGCCCAGGGCGCAGTTGAGGCCGACCGCGATCGGCTTGGCGTGCCGGATCGAGTTCCAGAACGCTTCGGTCACCTGACCGGACAACGTGCGCCCGGAGGCGTCGGTGATGGTGCCCGAGATGATGACCGGCCAGCGGCGGCCGCGCTCCTCGAACAGCGTCTCGATGGCGAAGATCGCGGCCTTGGCGTTCAGCGTGTCGAAGATCGTCTCGACGATGAGCAGGTCCGCACCGCCATCGATGAGGCCGCGCGCGGCGTCGAGATAGGCGGCGACCAGTTGGTCGTAGGAGACGTTGCGCGCACCGGGGTCATTGACATCCGGTGAGATCGACGCCGTCCGCGTGGTCGGCCCCAGCGCTCCGGCGACATAGCGCGGCTTGTCCGGGGTTCTGAACTCGTCGCACACTGAGCGGGCCAGGGCTGCGCCGGCGTAGTTGAGTTCGTAGCTCAGCGCCTCCATGCCGTAATCCGACAGCGAGACCGCATTGGCATTGAACGTGTTGGTCTCGAGGATGTCGGCGCCGGCCTCGAGGTACTCACGGTGGATCGCCTCGATGATGTGCGGCTGAGTCAGGGTGAGCAGGTCGTTGTTGCCGACGAGATCGCTGGGCCAGTCCTTGAACCGCTCGCCGCGATACCCCGCCTCGTCCGGCCGGTCCCGCTGAATCGCGGTACCCATCGCACCGTCGATCACCATGATCCGCTGGCGCAGGGTGGCGGCCAGCTCATCGGTGCAGTCGGGACGAAGGTTCGGCTCGAACTTCGACGCTGGGGTGTTCACGTCAGCGCTCATACGTTCCTTCCATAGCGGAAGGCGTCCTTAACTCTGTCGAGCGTGGCGGATACCAGATCCGTTGCAACGCCTCTCGACGGAGAAAAGTCTACGACGTCAGGAAATCGACGTCGGGACGCCCAACCCCTTGGGTTAACCGGATTGCACCCAAACCAATTTCGTCAGGCGCAGCCACCACTCCAGGGTATCGGTCGGAGAGGGCTCATTGCAGCCGCGCAAGCCTTAGGCTGAACTGGTGACACCGTCGAGCTACAGCGGCGCCAAGGGCCCGGACCTGCCCGAACTCCACAACACGATCATCGTTGCGGCGTTCGAGGGCTGGAACGACGCCGGTGACGCCGCCAGTGACGCGCTGGAACATCTCGATGCGATCTGGGAGGCCGAGACGATCGTCGAGATCGACGACGAGGCCTACTACGACTACCAGGTGAATCGGCCGGTGATCCGGCAGGTCGACGGCGTCACCCGCGAACTGGTGTGGCCGTCGATGCGCATCGCACACTGCCGTCCGCCGGGGTCTGATCGCGACATCGTGCTGATGCACGGTGTGGAGCCCAACATGCGCTGGCGCACGTTCTGTGCCGAGCTGCTGGCCATCGCCGACAAGCTGAACGTCGACACCGTGGTGATCCTCGGGGCGCTGCTGGCCGACACGCCGCACACCCGGCCGGTTCCGGTGTCCGGCGCTGCCTACTCCCCCGAGTCGGCGAAGTTCTTCGGACTCGAAGAGACCCGCTACGAGGGACCGACGGGGATCGCCGGGGTGTTCCAGGACGCGTGTGTAGCGGCCGGGATTCCGGCGGTGACGTTCTGGGCGGCGGTGCCGCACTACGTCTCGCAACCGCCCAACCCCAAGGCCACCGTCGCCCTGCTGCGCCGGGTCGAAGACGTGCTCGACATCGAGGTGCCCCTTGGCGACCTCCCGGCCCAGGCCGAGGAGTGGGAGCAGGCGGTCACGGAGATGACCGCCGACGACGAAGAGATCGCCGAGTACGTGACGGCGCTGGAGCAGCGCGGCGACGCCGACGTGGACGTCAACGAGGCGCTGTCGAAAGTGGACGGTGATGCGCTGGCTGCCGAGTTCGAGCGGTACCTGCGCCGGCGCGGTCCCGGCTTCCGGCCCTAAATCAGGGTAATTGACTTTTTAGTCAATTTTCGTCCGCCCCGGGGTCCTCAACCGTTAGATATCGCCTGACGGTCAGGGAACTCACAGGCGGGAGACAGCAATGCGCATGCGCACCTCGGGTACGGCCAGGATCACCGGAACGATGCTGACGGCAGCGGCGATCGCCACCGCCGGTTTCGCAACGGCTCCGGCCGCCAACGCGACGTGCGCGTCGTTCTTCGGTCTCGGCAACAGCGCCGACTGCACCAGCACACCGCTGAGCATCGCCATCGCCATCGGAAACGGCGCGCAGGCCCAGGCCAACGGTCTGTTCGGCGCTGCCTTCTCGGCCGGAACCGGAGCGGCAAGTGTCACCAACGACGCCTTCGAGTTCGCAATCGCTGCCGGCGACAACACCATCGTCGTCACCAAAGGCCTGTTCGGCATCGGCCTTGCTCTGGGCCAGGGGACGAGCGCCGGAACTCAAGGCGACCCCAACCTGGGCAACCTCGGCTTCAACATCGCCCTGAACATCTCACCCACCAACCCTGGCTTCTATCCCGTGGCGGCTGGCGGTGTCGGCAGCCTGGCGGTCAACCTGTTCGGCACGAGTACAACCTTCGGAACCAAGGAAGTCCTGTCCATCGGTTACTTAGGCCTTGCCGTCAATGTGGGCGGCAACAACAACGACGTGTGGACGGGCGGCGGCAT
Source organism: Mycobacterium sp. M26 (assembly GCF_001494595.1). GTDB lineage: Bacteria > Actinomycetota > Actinomycetes > Mycobacteriales > Mycobacteriaceae > Mycobacterium. Next base: position 1,829,030 of record NZ_LN929908.1, on the reverse strand, counting down.
CCTCAGTTCGGCGTTCAACCTCGGCGGTAGCGACACCTCGGTCAAGTCTGGAGAAGGATTCCTGGACAACGCGACCAACCTCGGCGGAAGCGGAAACACGGTCTACGCCAACCCAGGTCCGCTCGCTATCGCGGTCTCGGTCGGACAAACCGGCGCGGTTGTCAGCAAGCAGCAGCCGGGCATCAACATCAACGGATTCAAGATCCCCAACACCGCCGCCGCGATCAACAGCGGCAAGAAGGCCCGGCCCGCGGCCGCCAGCAGCCGCGCCAACGATGACAACGGATCGTCGGGCAAGCGCTCGACCGGCGGGTCCGGCAGGTCTGGCCGCTGACCTAAGTGTACTGACCACGGACGTTGGTGACGGCGTGGCGTGGTGACATGACGAAGACCTCCGAGTGAAGTGCGAGCTGTCTAGGAACGCACCAACTCACCTCGGAGGTCTTCGTGTCCCACCGTAATGCCCCTTTGTCGGAAACTGGGCGTCTGCGTCTGGCCCGCTGCGTCGTCGAGGACGGCTGGCCGCTTCGGCGAGCGGCTGAACGATTCCAGGTGGCGGTGACCACCGCGTCGCGGTGGGCTGGCCGCTACCGCGCACTGGGTGAAGCTGGCATGGCTGATCGCAGTTCACGTCCGCATCACAGCCCCCACCAGACTCCTACTCGTACCGAGCGCCGCATCATCAAGGTGCGGGTTATCCGCCGGTGGGGGCCGGCGCGGATCGGCTATCTGCTCGGAATCCATCCGTCTACCGTGCACCGAGTACTGACCCGCTACGGCCTGGCCAAGCTGAGCTGGCTGGATCGGCCCACCGGCCGGGTGATCCGGCGCATGGAACCGGCCCGCTGCGGGGACCTGGTGCACATCGACGTCAAGAAGCTTGGCAAGATCCCCGCCGGCGGAGGATGGCGCATGGTCGGCCGATCAATGGGCCACCGCAACTCCCAAGCCGACAAGACCGGTCTGACCAACAACCACCGCAACCCAGTGCGCGGATACCACTTTCTGCACACCGCTTTGGATGGACATTCCCGATTGGCCTACAGCGAGATCCTGGCTGACGAACGCAAAGAGACCGCCGCCGGGTTTTGGCGGCGCGCCAACAGCTGGTTCTCCCACCACGGGATCACCGTGCGAAAAGTCCTCACCGACAACGGTTCCTGCTACCGTTCCCACGCTTTCCATGACGCACTCGGTGACATCGAGCACCGTCGCACACGCCCCTATCGACCGCAGACCAACGGCAAAGTCGAAAGATTTCACCGCACTCTGGCCGACGAATGGGCTTACGTCAGGCTCTATCGCACAGACGCCGAACGCTGCTCGGAGTTCGCCATCTGGCTGCACACCTACAATCACCACCGCGGCCACACCGCACTCGGAGGACAACCCCCCGCCAGCCGCGTACCTAACCTCTCGGGTCAGTACACCTAAGGGTCGTCGTCGTCCTCGTTGCCCCGGAGTAGGCGTTCGGGGTGGTGGTAGCTGTTCGTGCCGCCGATGAGGGGCACGTTGGGCGGTGGGATCCAGTCGGTGTCGCCGTTGGGGAGTTTTCGGGTGCCCCAGCCGTCGTTTTCGGCGTGCAGGTTGTCGCGTTTGCAGGCCAGGGTGAGGTCGTCGATGTTGGTGGCACCGCCGTGTTTCCAGTCGGCGGCGGCGTGGTGCACCTGGGTGTGATAGCCCGGCACGCTGCATCCGGGCGCGGTGCAGCCGCGGTCTTTGGCTAAAAGCATGATGCGCTGATCGGCCGACGCCAGGCGCTTGGTGCGGCCCAGCCACAGTGAGCGGCCGGTGACACCGTCGAAGACGGCGAGGTAGTGACACGCCGGGGTGGCCATCCGGATCAGGTCGGTCATCGGCAGCAGGGTGCCCCCGGCGGTCAGCCCGTAGCCGGCCTTCGCGGCCAGGTCCTGCAGCGTGGTGGTGACGATGACGGTGACCGGAAGTCCGTTGTGCTGGCCCAGTTTCGGATCCCCCAGATGCCGGCGGGCCAACTCAGCCAGGGCATCGTGCTGGCGCTGCCCCAGCCCGCGGGCATCAGCGTCGGCTCCGACACCGTCGGGGTGGCACTGTCCGGGGGCGGCCAGTTTGGCGAACAACGCCTCGATCATCGCGCGCAGTTCGGGAGTGGCGGTGAGCTTGCCGACGCTCATCCCGTCCGGGCGCTGCCCGCCGCACCACACGAAGCCTCGCTGACGGGCCCGGTCGACATCAGAGAAGACCCCGTCGGGATTGAGAAAGGTGGCCAGCCGCGCGGCGACCTTCTCCAACTGGTCCGGGCGCAGGTTCTCGGCGTGCTCGGCCAGGGAGCGCTCCGCACGGGCCCGCTCGTCGGGGCCCACATGGTCGGGCAGGTCGCGGAAGAACTTCTGGATGACCCGGACGTGCTCGATGTCGAGCAATCCGGCATCCCAGGCTTTGGCGGTGGCCGGCAACAGCGGGGCCAGCGACTGGCCGGTCAGCGTCAGCCGCGGTGCGAGCTGTTCGGCATCACGGATGCGGCGTTTGGCCGCCGCGCGGCTGATCCGCAGCACATCGGCGAGCACAATCGGGATCGGCGGGCAGCCCTCGTACTGCTCGAGATGACTGATCTGTTCGTGGGAGATCGCGACCTGGCGGCGCAGCGCGGACTCCACCCGTTGAATGACCCCGAACCGCTGATGGGCCGGCAGTTCCTCGAGATCGATCGCGCCGACCTGTTCGACCGCCGCATCGAGCGCGTCCAACGCCGCGATGATCGAACTCATGTTCGAAACACTACGCCGGGCCACCGACAGAAAATCTTCGTCACGGAAGCGTCAGCGGCGCAAGGGGGTGGTCCTGCCGACCAGTTGGTCGGGCTGCGCTACCGTTGCTCCCATCGGATACCCGCGAGTAACGACGAATCGAGGTCGAAGTCGTGAGACTGGCACTGAACGACGAGGACGTAGCATTCCGCGATGAGCTGCGGGAGTTCTTCACCACGAAGATTCCCGCCGACATCCGGGATCGGGCCCGCCGCGAAGAACTGATCTGGCCCGACGACATCGTCACCACCCAGCGCATCCTCAACGAGGCAGGCCTGGCGGTGCCGAACTGGCCGGTGGAATGGGGCGGTAAGGACTGGTCGCCGCTGCAGCGCCAGATCTGGGCCGACGAGATGCGCATGGCCTGTGTACCCGAGCCGCTGGCGTTCAACGCCAGCATGGTCGGCCCGGTGATCGCGCAGTTCGCCTCCCAGGAACTCAAGGAGCGTTTCCTGCCGGCCACGGCCAACCTCGACATCTGGTGGTGCCAGGGCTTTTCCGAGCCCGAGGCCGGTTCCGACCTGGCCGGTCTGCGGACCGTCGCCGTCCGTGATGGCGACGAGTACGTGATCAACGGCCAGAAGACGTGGACCACGCTCGGCCAGTACGCCGACTGGATCTTCGTGCTGGCCCGCACCAATCCCGACGCGCCCAAGAAGCAGGCCGGCATCTCCTTCATCCTCGTCGAGATGTCCACCCCGGGCATCACGCTGCGCCCGATCAAGCTGATCGACGGCAGCTACGAGGTCAACGAGGTCTTCTTCGAGGACGTGCGGGTGCCCGCCAATCAGCTTGTCGGCGAAGAGAACCAGGGCTGGAGCTACGCCAAGTTCCTGCTGTCCAACGAGCGCACCGGTATTGCGCGGGTGGGCACCACCAAGGTCTGGCTCGCCGACGTCAAGGAGCGCGCCGCCAAGACCAAGGTCGGCTCCGGCACCCTGCTGGAGGACACCCTGTTCGCGGCCAAGGTCGCGGAGATCGAAAACGAGCTGCTGGCACTGGAATTGACCCAGCTGCGGGTCAGCGGCGACGAGGGCACCGGCAAGCCCAACCCCGCGTCGTCGATCCTGAAGCTGCGGGGTAGCCAGCTGCAGCAGGCCGTCACCGAGCTGGCGGTCGAGGTGGCCGGCCCGGATTCGCTGCCGTTCGACGGCGGCGACGCCATCGAATCGCCGGAGTGGGCACAGCACGCCGCGCCGCACTACCTGAACTTCCGCAAGACCTCGATCTACGGCGGTAGCAACGAGGTTCAGCGCACCATCATCTCCTCGACGATCCTGGGACTGTGAGAACCGGCCATGAACTTTGACCTGACTGAAGAGCAGCAACTACTGGCCGACACCGCACGCGATGTGCTATCGCGCAGCTACGACACCGAGAGCCGCAACAAGGCCGTCGACTCCGAGCTCGGCTGGAGCCGCGAGGTCTGGGGCCAGCTCGCCGAAATCGGCATCCTGGGACTGGGTTTCGATCCCGAGGAGGCCGGCCAGATCGAGATCATGGTCGTGATGACCGAGATCGGGCGACGGCTGGCCCCCGAGCCGGTGGCCGCGGCTGCCCTGATCCCCGGTGGCGTCATCGCCGAACTCGGCACTGACGAACAGCGCGCTCTGCTCGACGAGGTGGCCGGTGGCGAAAAGCTCTTGGCGCTGGCGCATTTCGAGCCGGGACTGCGCGGGTCCGACGAGCTGTCGACCCATGCCAGCCACCACGGCGACACCTGGACCATCACCGGCCGCAAGAACCCGGTCCTGGCCGGTGATTCGGCTGACGTCCTGGTCGTGACCGCGGCCCTGCCCGGCGGCGGCACCGGACTGTTCCTGGTCGACGGTGACGCCACCACCCGCAAGTCCTACCGGACGTTCGACGGTCAGCGCGGCGCGCAGATCGACTTCGACAACGCCCCGGCCCAGCCGCTGGGCAGCGGCGGCGACGCCAGCGAGAAGATCCACGCGACGCTGATCCGGTATTCCTCGGCACTGTGTGCCGAAGCGGTCGGCGCCATGGACGAGTCGCTGCGGCTGACCACCGATTACCTCAAGCAGCGCAAGCAGTTCGGCGTTCCGCTCAAGACGTTCCAGACGCTCACCCAGCGGGCGGCCGACATGTACGTCTCCCTCGAACTGGCCCGCAGCATGAGCTACTACGCGGCGATGTCGATCATCGACGGCCGGCTCGATCCGGTGGTGGCGGCGCGCGCCAAGCTGCAGATCGGCCGCTCCGCCAAGCACATCTCGCAGGAGTCGATCCAGATGCACGGCGGTATCGGCGTGACCGCCGAGTACCCGATCGCGCACTACGCGGCCCGGCTGACCGGTATCGACCAGACCCTCGGTTCGGCGACCGACCAGCTGCGGTTCCTGTCCGCGCAGGTCGGCAACTACAGCACCGTCGCGCTGTAGGTCAGCGGCTCTCCAGCTCCTCGAGCCGCGAGCTCGTCGAGCGCCCGAGTGATGCCACCTCGGCATCCATCTTGGGCAGGATCGTCGGGACGACGGCGGTCACCTGCTTCTCCCCCAGCGGGGTCGACAGGACTGGACGCAGCCAGCGGAAGGCGCCCACCCAGCCGGGCACATTCACCCGGCGGCTGCGGCGTTCGATGCCCTTGACGAAGGCCTCGCCGCACTTGTCCACACTGGTGGTCTTGCCCAACGGGTTCGGCAGGCTGGCCAGCATCTGCTGAAAGCTGCTGAGGTCCTTCTTGGCGTCCTGCACCATCGGGGTGTCGATCCACGACATGTGGGCCGAGCCGACATCGACACCCTGATGGGCCACCTCGATGCGCAGCGCGTTGGCGAAGTGCTCCACCGCAGCCTTGGCCGCATGGTAGGGCGCGAGACCCGGCGCGGCGCTGTAGGCGGCCAGCGACGACACGATCAGCACGTACCCGCGCCGCTCGATGACCGACGGCAGGGTGGCCCGCACGGTGTGGAAGACGCCGTTGACGTTGATGTCCATCAGCCGCTTGAAGGCCTCCGGGTCGACCTGCAGGACGGAGCCGTAGGTGGCGATCCCGGCATTGGCCACCACCACGTCGATCCCGCCGAAGCGCTGCACGGCCTGATCGGCGACGGCCTGCATGGCGGCGAGATCACGGACGTCGGCGACCGCGGTCAGCACATGTTCCTCGCCGAGCTCGGCGGCCAGCTCGGCCAGCGGTGCCGCATCGATATCGGTCAAGACCAGCTTGGCGCCCTTGCGGCGCAGCCGGCGTGCCACGTCGGCGCCGACGCCGCGGGCACCACCGGTGATGAAGACGACTGTGTTGGTGACGGAGCTCATGGCCGCCAAAACTACACCGCCAGGCGCACACCCAGAAGCGCGTCGACGGCCGCCGCGACGGTGGCCGGCGCAGACTCGTCATGACCGCCGTACTCGAGCGCGTCGGTGACCCATCCGTCAACCGCGGCCAGGGCCTTGGGAGTGTCCAGATCGTCGGCGAGATACTGCCGCAGCCGGGCGAGCAGATCAGTGGCATCCGGGCCGGCGGGCAGAGCCGCCGCGCTGCGCCAGCGGTGCAGCCGGGCGTTGGCCTCGGCGAGCACCTCGTCGCTCCAGAACCGGTCGCTGCGGTAGTGCCCGGCGAACAGTCCGAGCCGAATGGCGGCCGGGTCCACACCCTGCTCACGCAACCGTGAGACCAGCACCAGATTGCCGCGACTCTTGGACATCTTGTGCCCGTCCCAGCCGATCATTCCGGCGTGCACGTAGTGCCGGGCGAACCGGCGCTCGCCGGTGGCGCACTCGGCGTGCGCAGCGGAGAACTCGTGATGCGGGAAGATCAGGTCGCTGCCGCCGCCCTGCACGTCGAATCCAAAACCCAAGCGGTCCAACGAAATAGCCGAACACTCCACATGCCAGCCGGGACGGCCCGGGCCGAACGGCGACGGCCAGCTCGGCTCCCCCGGCCGCTGCGCACGCCACAGCAGCGCATCGAGTTCGTCGACCTTGCCCGGCCGGTCCGGATCACCACCTCGCTCGGCGAACAACCGCAACATGGTGTCGCGGTCATAGCCCGACTCGTACCCGAACTGGGCGGTGGCATCGGCCCGGTAGTAGACGTCGGGGAACTCCGGGTCGTCGACCACGTAGGCCGCCCCGGCGGCCAGCAGCTTCTCGACGAGTTCGACAACCTCGGTGATCGCATCGGTGGCAGCGACGTAGTCCTGCGGCGGCAGCACCCGCAGCGCGGCCATGTCCTCGCGGAACAGCTGGATCTCGCGGGAACCCAGATCCCGCCAGTCGATCCCGTCGCGCTCGGCCCGCTCGAACAGCGGGTCGTCGACGTCGGTGATGTTCTGCACGTAATGCACCTGGTGCCCGTTGTCCCGCCACACCCGGTAGACCAGATCGAAGGTCAGATAGGTGGCAGCGTGCCCTAGGTGAGTCGCGTCGTACGGGGTGATGCCGCAGACGTACATCGTGGCGGTCGAACCGGGCGAGGTGGGCCGCACCTGACGGTCAGCGCTGTCGTAGAGCCGCAGCGCCGGCCCCTGACCGGGCAGCTGCGGGATATCGACGGCCGGCCACGACTGCATGGCGTTGACTCTAAGGGGTTCGCTCGTCACGTCGCTCCGGGTGGTGAGGGGCCTCATCCTGCTTCGTCCTTCGCCACACTCCTACAACGGCGCGGCCGGATACATTCCCTAGCTGGCCAGCCACATGGCGTCGAGCAGCAGATCGGCCACCTCGGGACGGCACATCAGCAGATCCGGCAGGTAGGGGTCGGGCTGGTTGTAGCGCAGCGGCGACCCGTCCAGCCGGGTGGCGTGCAGACCGGCCGCCTGGATCACACCGGCAGGCGCGGCGTTGTCCCACTCCCACTGCCCACCGGCGTGGATGTAGGCATCGGCATCGCCGCGCACCACCGCCATCGCCTTGGCACCCGCCGATCCGATCCGGATGAATTCCATGTCCAGGCGGTCGCGCAGCCGCCACAGCACCGCGGGCGGGCGGTTGGAGCTGGCAGTGATGCGGATCGGACCGGACTGCGGCGCCGTCGGGGCGGTCACGGTGTCGCTGCGATACACCTCCCCCATGGCGGGCAGCGCGACGGCGGCGTCGGTGAGCCGGCCGTCGTCGTCACCGGTGCGCTGCCAGAGCGCCACATGCACCGCCCAGTCCACCCGCCGCGGCATGGAGAACTCGCGGGTGCCGTCGAGGGGGTCGATGATCCAGACGCGGTCGGCCTGGAGCCGCTTGAGGTCGTCGTAGGCTTCCTCGGAGAGCACCGCGTCGTGCGGGCGTTCCTCCCGCAGCCGACGCAGTATGTAGGCGTTGGCCCGGAAGTCCCCGGCGTCACCGAGTTCCCAGGGGTAGTCGTGCCCGACCTCGTCGCGGACCGCCAGCAGCAGCCGTCCGGCCTGTTCGGCCAGATCGGCGGCAAGCTCCGCGTCAGTCAGACTCACCGTGCCAGTATCTCCGAATCACGATCAGCCCAGCACGGCCGCCCGTAGATTGCTGCCAATGCGCCTGATCTGGCTCCTGCCGACCCTGATCCTGGCCTTGGCCGCCTGCGGGTCGAGCACGCCCCAGCATCCGCTGGACGGAACCAGTTGGCGACTGCTCAGCCTGGAGTCGATGGACGACAAGCAGGGCACCACACGGGTTGCCGATCCGTCGGCGTTCACGGTGGAGTTCGGCCCCGACGGCCGGGCGGCGTTTCGCATTGACTGCAACCGCGGCAACGCGACCTGGCAGGCCAGCGCGGCAGCCGAGGACTCCGGCAGCCTGACCTTCGGGCCGATCGCCACCACCCGGATGGCCTGCCCACAGCCCTCGTTGGACACCCAGGTGTCCACTGCATTGGGCTATGTGCGGGGTTACCTGCTCAAGGACGGTCAGTTGCACATGTCGCTGCTGGCCGACGGCGGCATCCTGCACTGGGAGCCCAACCCGGCGCCGAAACCCTAGAAGGCCGGCCAGGGAATCGGCCGGCGCCGGTCCGGACCGGGCATCACCGGCTCGTCCAGCAGCGCGCGTACACGCCTGCGCAGCGCGATGACCTCGACGTCGGTGATGTGACCACACAGTTCGTCGGCCAGCGGGCCGTCGAGCTTCTCACCGAGGGCTGCGACCGCGGCGAGTGTCTCGTCATCGACCGGCTTACCGGCCCAGCCCCACAACACGGTCCGCAGTTTGTCCTGAACATGAAGGGAGATACCGTGATCCACGCCGTAGACCTGGCCGTCCACCCCCGCCAGGATGTGGCCGCCCTTGCGGTCGGCGTTGTTGACGATGACGTCGAAGACGGCCATCCGGCGCAGCCGGTCGTCGTCGGCGTGCACCAGGGTGACCTCATTGCCCGCGTAGTCGTAGGCATTGAGCACCGAAAGATAGCCTGGCGGAATCGATCCCGGCTGACACAGATCGACTAGTTCCGGGCCGGTGGACTCGGTGGCATCGGCGTCGCCGGGCTGATCGACCCACCGCTGCAGCATCCCCCGCCCGGCCGGTCCATCACCAATCACGGTGAGCGGCACGATGTTCCAGCCCAATGCCGCGGAGATCAGATAGGACGAGTACTCGCGGCCCGCCAGCGTGCCGTCGGGGAAATCCCACAGCGGCTGCTCGCCGGCGATCGGCTTGTAGACGCAGTGCAGCATCCGGTCATCGAGTGTGGCCTCGCACAGGAAGGTGGCATTGCTGGCCGACCGGATGCGGCCGAGAACGTTCAGCTCTCCGCCCTGCAGCACCTCGCGGGCCGCGGATTCGTCCGGTGCGGTCACGAGTCCAGGTCGTCCTCGGCCTCGCCGAATGCGCCGCGCCGATATCCGTTGGTACGCACGCAGATGTGCCCCTCGGGATCCAGCGGCTCGTCACACAGCGGGCAGGGTGGGCGTCCGGCGGAGATGACGCGATGGGAGCGGCTGGCGAACTGCCGCGCCGACTCCGGGGTGAGGAACACCCGCACCGCGTCCGGGCCCTCCTCGGCGTCGTCGAGCACCACCGACGCGTCGAACTCGGTATCGCTGACCGCCAGCAGTTCGACTACCACGGTCTGGGCTTCGGAATCCCAGCCCAGCCCCATCGTGCCGACCCGGAATTCGGCGTCGACCGGGGTGATCAGCGGGCTGAGGTCCTCGACCTCGATCTCCGGAGGCAGCGGGGTGCCGAACCGGCGATTGATCTCGACGAGCAGCGCACCGATACGTTCGGCTAGCACTGCGACCTGCTGCTTTTCCAGGATGACCGAGATCACCCGGCTGTCGTGCACCGCCTGCAGATAGAACGTCCGGTTTCCGGGTTGGCCGACCGTCCCGGCCACGAATCGGTCGGGAGTGCGGAAGACGTGAATAGCGCGGGCCATGGTTACCTCCAAAATACCGTCAGAAGCAGCTGAGCCGTAATTCGACAGAGCCGCTCGGCGCGGAGATGTTCTAGTCCGTTGATCCGCCGACGACGGCGTCGTCGGCTGGTTTGTCGCCGTCGGACGGCGGCGGGGCGGTCAGCACCGAGGCCAGTTGGCCGCCGGTGTGGTTGACGTGGATGACGAACGGCCGCATCGGCGTGTAGCGGATGACGCTCATCGAGGCCGGGTCAGCGGTGATGCGCTGGAAGCTGTCCAGGTGGGTGCCGAGCGCGTCGGCGACCACGGACTTGATGACGTCACCATGCGTACACGCCACCCACAGCACGTCGGCGCCGTGCTCCTCAGCGAGCCTGCGATCGTGCTCACGGACCGCGGCGACCGCCCTGGCCTGCACCTGGGCCAGGCCCTCGCCGTCGGGAAAGACCGCGGCGCTGGGCTGCTGCTGGACCACCGACCACAGCGGCTCTTTGACCAGTTCCTTCAGCGCCCGCCCGGTCCACTGGCCGTAGTCCACCTCGGCCAGCCGGTCGTCGATCAGGGGGTCCAGGCCGAGTGCACCGGCCAGCGGCTCGAGCGTCATCCGGCAGCGCAGCAGTGGCGAACGCACCAACGCCTTGATCGGCAAACCCTCGACCCGGTCGACCAACCCGGCGGCCTGGGCGCGGCCCTTGTCGTCGAGTTCCACTCCCTCGGTGCGGCCGGCCAGGGTGTGGGCGGTGTTGGAGGTGGAGCGGCCGTGTCGCAACAGGATCACCGTCATAGGGCACCCCTCATGAAGCCGCCACGACCCCGGTGGCCAACAGTGCCATGACGACCAGCGCCAGCACCACCCGATAGCCCACGAACCAGTACATGGCGTGGTTCGCCACGAACCGCAGCAGCCAGGCGATGGCGACGAAGCCGACGACGAAGGCGATGACCACCGACACCAATAATTGCGCGCCCGTCGCGCTCATACCCTCGGTGACCGGATGGAAGGCATCCGGCAGCGAGAACAGCCCCGAAGCCAAGACCGCCGGAATACCAAGCAGAAAGCCAAATCTCGCCGACAGCTCACGATCCATACCCAGGAACAGACCGGCGCTGATGGTCGACCCCGATCGGGACACTCCGGGCACCAGAGCCAAGCACTGCGCGATACCCACGAGCAGACCGTCGCGCCAGGTCAGATTCTCGGCATGCCGGGTCTGCCTGCCGAAGTACTCGGCGGCCGCGATGACAGCGGAGAAGACCAGCATCGCGGTGGCGATCACCCACAGGTTGCGAACCTCACCGCGGATCGCCTCCTTGAACGCCACCCCGAGCACCACGATCGGAATCGTGCCGATGATGACGTACCAGCCCATCCGGTAGTCGACATTGTCGCGGTGCGCCTTGACGAAGATTCCGTTGAACCAGGCCTTCATGATCCGGCCGATGTCGCGCGCGAAGTAGATGAGCACGGCGGCTTCGGTCCCCAGCTGCGACACCGCGGTGAACGAGGCGCCGGCGTCACCATCGAAGAAGACGCGGGAAACGATCGCGAGATGACTCGACGACGAAACCGGCAGGAACTCCGTCAGACCCTGGACGATCGACAGAACGACGACCTGCAACCACGACATCGGCGCGACATCCACGCCGCCGACCGTACTGGATGAAGCTGGAGTTTCAGCGCGCCGGTCGCGGCACCGGCTGCGCGTCGGCAACCGCGTCACGCAGCGCGGCGATCAGGCGGCGCTCGTCGTCGACGTCGATGTCACCGATATTGCGGGTGGCCGCAGCAATGACGTCCTCGGCGTGCGGAACCGGTCCGGCCAGGCGCGGGTGGTAGACCTCAACGATCAGCTGGCCGCGGTGAACGTGGAACGAGAAGCTCCGGCCGTCCCCGAGGTGACCGAAACCACTGGCGAACATGCCGGTCGACAGATCCTCGATGGCAAACTCTCGTCCGTCGGACTCCGGTGTTGCAGCCAGCGTCATGAAGCCACCATAACGCCAGTTACGGCATTCCAGTAGACATGTCCGTAAATTTGTCTGCTGCGCTGACACCTAGAATCGGTGATCGACAGAGGGCGACCAGGTCGCTCGATCATGCACACATCCGGGGGCTACCCGTTGCCAATGGTTGTAAACGGCGCTGGTTTGCGCAGGTATGCCAGCGTGTTTCTGGTCGTCGCCGCGTTGGCCACCGGCTGCTCGTCCAACCCGTTCGACGCGCCGCCGCCGACCATCGAGCCCGCCCAGCCCGCGGTGTCCCCACCTGCCGCCGCCAAGCCCGCCGGTCAGGTCCTGCCGCTGGGCGGCCGGCCCGCCGCGTTGGCCACCGGCTGCTCGCCCACCCCGTTCGACGCGCCGCCGCCGCCCATCGAGCCCGCCCAGCCCGCGGTGTCCCCACCTGCCGCCGCCAAGCCCGCCGGTCAGGTCCTGCCGCTGGGCGGCCGGCCGCAGGCGGCCCTGTTCGACGCCAAGACGGCCGCCCTGGCGGTGTTCACACCCAGCCCCGAGCCGGCGGGCCCAGCGACGGTCAGCGTGCTCAACGCCTCCGGCGCACCCCGGGTGGTCACCCTCGGCGGTCCCGCGTCGGCGATCACCGGCGACGGCGAGGGCACCGCGTACCTGTCGACGCGGGGCGGCTACTTCGTCGTCGACCTGGCGGCCGGGAGTTCCCGCCGGGTCGACATCGACGGCGAACGCGAGACCGACTTCACCGCGATCGCCCGGCGGGCCGACGGCCGGCTGGTCCTGGGCAGTGACCACGGCGCCGCGTACACGCTGGCCACGGATAACACGGTGGCCTCGAAAGCCGAGATCTTCGCCCGGGTGGACGCGATCGTCACCGAGGGTGACAGTGCGGTGATCCTGGATCGCGGACAAACTTCGGTGACGGCGCTGAGCAGCGACGGTAAGGCCCAGCAGGCGCTGCGGGCCGGCGAAGGTGCCACCACACTGGCCGCCGATCCGGTGGGCCGGGTGCTCGTGGCCGACACCCGCGGCGGGCAGCTGCTGGTGTTCGGTGTCGATCCGCTGATCGAACGGCAGGCCTATCCGGTGCCCGAGGCGCCGTACGGGGTCACCGGATCGCGGACGCTGGTGTGGGTTTCGCAGACCGCGGCCAACGTCGTCATTGGTTACGATCTCGCTACTGGTATCCCCGTGGAAAAGGTGCGCTACCCGACCGTGCAGCAACCGAACTCGCTCGCCTTCGACGATACGTCCGGCACGCTCTACGTCGTGTCGGGTTCCGGCGCGGGGGTTCAGGTGATCCGCAACGCGGACGGTCGCCGGTGAGCGCAGCGAGCCGGGGCCGGATGCCGGCGAGCTGGGAAGTCGAGTTGTCCGACGACTACGAGTGGATTCCGCTGCGGCTGCCACCGGAGGTCACCCGCATCACCGCGTCGACGCGGCTGTCCATCGAGGCCGAGTACCGCGGCTGGGAGCTCACCCGAGTGCGGCTGTATACCGACGGGAGCAGACGGGTTTTGTTGCGCCGCAAGAAAACCCGCCTTGACGGCCGCACCGCCGATCAGCCGGGGCTGTGATGTACACAGCTCTGCGGCGGGCACTGTTCCTGGTGCCGCCGGAACGTATCCACACGCTGGTGTTCAGCGCGCTGCGCGCCGCGACGGCCACCGGACCGGCCCGCAGGCAGCTCGGTCGCCGGCTGGCCCCGCACGATCCCGTGCTGGCCAGCACGGTGTTCGGGGTGCGCTTCCCCGGACCGCTCGGGCTGGCAGCGGGATTCGACAAGGACGGGATCGGCCTGCACACCTGGGGCGCACTGGGCTTCGGCTACGCCGAAGTGGGCACGGTGACTGCGGTGCCGCAGCCCGGCAATCCCCTGCCGCGGCTGTTCCGGCTCGCCGAGGATCGTGCCCTGCTCAACCGGATGGGCTTCAACAACCACGGCGCGGGCCAGCTCGCGCTGCAGCTGGCCCGCCATCATCCGGACGTGCCGATCGGGGTGAACATCGGCAAGTCCAAAGTGACGCCTCCCGAACAGGCTGCCGACGACTACCGTTCCAGCGCACGGCTGCTCGGCCCGCTGGCCGCCTACCTGGTGGTCAACGTCAGCTCCCCCAACACCCCGGGCCTTCGTGACCTGCAGGCCGTCGAGTCGCTGCGGCCGATCCTGAGTGCCGTGCTGGCCGAGACCTCGACGCCGGTGCTGGTCAAGATCGCCCCCGACCTGTCCGACGAGGACGTCGACGCCGTCGCCGACCTGGCCGTCGAACTGGGCCTGGCCGGCATCGTCGCCACCAACACCACCATCTCGCGGGCCGGGTTACGCACCCCCGGCGTCGAGGACCTCGGCACCGGCGGCATCTCCGGACCGCCGGTAGCCCGCCGCTCGCTGGAGATCCTGCGCCGCCTGTACGGCCGCGTCGGCGACAAACTGGTGCTCATCAGCGTCGGCGGCATCGAAACCGCCGACGACGCGTGGGAGCGCATCACCGCGGGCGCCGCTCTGCTGCAGGGGTATACCGGCTTCGTCTACGGCGGAGGCTTGTGGGCCAAGCAGATTCACGACGGGATCGCCCAGCGGCTGCACGCCGGTGGGTTCAGCTCACTGAGCGAGGCCGTCGGCTCCGCGGTGCGCTGACCGCTATTTCTGCTCGTAAGTGCCGTGGATGACGGCGCGGGCGATCGCGTTCATGAACAGGTTGAAGCCGAGGAAGGCCGGGCTGGCGTCCTCGGACAGCTCCAGCTTCTCGACGTTGAGGGCGTGCACGGCCACGAAGTAGCGGTGGTAGCCGTGCCCGGCCGGCGGGGCGGCACCGATGAACCGGCGCACACCGGCGTCGTTGACCAGGGTCAGCGCGTCCCCGGGCAGCAGCGAGCCGTCGCCGACACCGGAGGGCAGTTCAGTGGTGGTGGCGGGCAGGTTGGTCACCGCCCAGTGCCAGAAGCCCGATGCCGTCGGGGCGTCGGGGTCGTAGACGGTGACCGCGAAGCTGCGGGTCTCCTCCGGGAAACCCGACCAGCTCAGCTGCGGTGAGACGTCCTCGCCTCCGGCGCCCATGATGCCGCTGACCTGAGCGTTCTTCAGGGGCTGGCCGTCGGTGATGTCGGTGCTGGTCAGCGTGAAGCTGGGTAGTTCCGGCAGGAAGTCGTAGGGGTTGTAGTCAAAGGCCATGTGAGCCAGTCCTTTCGGGGTGAGATCAGCAGTTTTTCAAGAAGTGCTCGAGCACCTGGACACCGAAGTGCAACGAGTCGATGGGTACCCGCTCGTCGACGCCGTGGAACAGCGCCGCGAAGTCCAGTTCCGGCGGCAGTTGCAGCGGAATGAAGCCGAAGCACCGGATACCAAGGCGGGCAAAGGCTTTGGCATCCGTTCCGCCGGAGAGCATGTAGGGAACCGTGCGGGCTTCCGGATCCACGGCCAGCAGGGCGGCGTTCATGGCGTCCACCAGGTCGCCGTCGAACGTCGTCTCGTAAGACGGCAGGTCACGCTCCCAGGTGCGGGTGACGTCGGGACCGATGAGCTCGTCGATCTCGCGCTCGAAGGCTTCTTTGCGGCCGGGCAGCACGCGGCAGTCGACAACGGCCTCGGCCGTCTGCGGAATGACGTTGGCCTTGTAGCCCGCCTTGAGCATGGTCGGGTTGGCGGTGTCGCGCAGGGTGGCGCCGACGATGCGGGCGATACCACCGAGTTTGGCGATCGTGCCGTCGAGATCCGGAGAGTCCAGGTCGAAGCTGTAGCCGGTCTCCTCGGCCACCGCGGTCAGGAACTGCTGCACGGAATCGGTGAGTACGAGCGGGAATTGGTGACGACCCAGCCGCGCCACGGCTTCGGCGATGGCGGTGACGGCGTTGTCGTCGTGCACCATCGAGCCGTGTCCGGCGCGGCCGCGAGCGGTCAACCGCATCCACGACAGGCCCTTCTCGGCGGTCTCGATCAGATACAGCCGGCGCTCGCCACCGTCCTTGTGCGGCACGGTGAGTGAGAAACCACCGACCTCACCGATGGCTTCGGTGATGCCGTCGAACAGGTCAGGCCGGTTGTCCACGAGCCACTGCGCACCGTAGGTGCCGCCATGTTCCTCGTCGGCGACGAACGCGAACACCAGATCCCGCGGCGGGACGATGCCGGCGCGCTTGAAGTGCCGTGCGACGGCGATCATCATGCCGCACATGTCCTTCATGTCGACCGCACCGCGACCCCACACGTAGCCGTCGGCGATGGCGCCGGAGAAGGGGTGCACACTCCAGTCGGCGGGTTCGGCCGGGACGACGTCGAGATGGCCGTGGATCAGCAGGGCGCCGCGGTTCGGGTCGGCCCCGGCGAGCCGCGCGAACACATTGCCGCGACCCGGAGCGCCGGATTCGACGTACTCGGTGGCGTAACCCACCGCGCTGAGCTGCTCGGCGACCCAGAGCGCGCACTCCGCTTCGCCCTTGGTGGTCTCGAGCTCACCGGTGTTGGAGGTATCGAAGCGGATGAGGGCGCTGACGAGATCAACCACCTCGTCGACGGGTTCTGTCACAGTCACCTTTCCTACCACTGGCAGCCCGAGCCTGGAGGTGCGGCGTCCGGGCCTTACCACACGTTTCTCTCCAACCACATGCGCAACACGCCGTTTTAGGGTTTTATTTACCCGTGACCTTCCGCCTGCCCATGATCGCCGCGCTGCTGTGCCTGACGATCAGTGGCTGCACGGCCACCACCTCGGGCAGTGCGATGTCCGCTGACCGTGCTCCGCTGGCCACCGCGGACGCGCTGCCCTCGCTGCTGCTGCCCGCCAGTGCCGTGGGTGCGGCACTGGCCAGCGACGATGTGGTGATCACCGCCGACGTGACCAAGGCCTGGAACGACAGCGCCCGACTGGCTGATGTGAATTGCCTGGCCATCGCGGGTGCGGCCCAGCAGAGCGTGTACGCCCAGACCGGTTCGACGGCGGTGCATGGCCAGGTGCTGCGGGATCCGCCGACGGCGCCGGCCTGGTCGCACTACGCCGTGCAGGCCGTGGTGCTGTTCCCCACCGCCCGGGCGGCGGCCGATTTCTTCACCGCCTCCCAGCAGCAGTGGTCGAAGTGCTCGGATCGCGAGCTGAGCTACCCGCAGCCGATAGGCCCGTCGCAGGTGTGGTCGGTGGGCCGCCCGAGCACCGATCACGACGTGCTGGCGGTGTCCCGGGTGCAGCAGACCCCGGAGAAATGGTCCTGCCAGCGGGCGCTGACCGTGCACAGCAATGTGGCGGTCGACGTCGAAGCGTGCAGCCTGGACGGGCCGACGTCGGCGGCCTCGACCATCGCCGGCCAGATCGCCGGCCGGCTGCCGTCGGCCTAGTTTGGGACTCGGGTCGTCGATCCGTTAGCCTTAGCTGCCCAAGATCGGTCCGAGTGGCGGAATGGCAGACGCGCTAGCTTGAGGTGCTAGTGCCCTATTAACGGGCGTGGGGGTTCAAGTCCCCCCTCGGACACAGCAGAACGGCCCCGGTCACCCGGGGCCGTTTCGCTTGTTGGGATCAGCCGCGGCGGGCCGCGCTCAGCGCATCCCCGAATGTCCACACCGCGATGCCGAGCAGGGCGATGTCCTTGACCAGGAACTGGCCGGTAGACGACAGCACCGGAAAACCGCCCGCGGACTCCTCCCCGATTCCCGGCGTCGTGATCAGGAAGCTCAGTGTGGCCAGGAACAGTCCGATGGCCGAGATGCTGCCCAGCGCGGACAGCCGCGGAAACCACGGTTTGATCGCCAGTAGCCCGGCGGTGACCAGCTCGATGACGCCGAGCACCGCCGAGAACGCCGTCACGGTGAACAGTGTGTAGACCCAGCTCATCACCGGACTGTTCGCCACCAGAGGTTCAATTCCCTCGGCTTCATAGGCGGTGAACTTCAGCGCGCCGATCCACGCGATCACCACCACCAGCCCGTAACGGGCTGCGAACGCGCCGAACCGGCTCAGCGTCGAATCCGGTAGGCGGACAAAGCGGTCGGCCTCAGTAACGGTCATCGGGGTGTCCTTTCAACGGCTGCGTCAGTGCGTCATCCGTTGGGTGCTCCCCCACCCGCAATCCGTTACACGCGGGGCGTAACGCATGGGCCGGGCCGAACCACCAAGCCGTGGAACATCATTGCGGCCTCGCAGAGCGGGGCCCCGAAACCCGAGGACCTTTCATGAAGAAGACCGTTCTGATCTCCGCCATCGCCGGTGCGGCCGCGGCGGCCGCAGTAGCCACGGCGGGGACGGCCGCCGCCATCCCGCCCAGCGGGTCCGCCGCCGACGTCGTCAGAACCCTTCAGGATCAGGGCTACAGCGTGCAGTTCAACGGCACCGTGCTCGGGCCGCTGGCCAAGTGTTCGGTCACCGGTGTGCACGGCCTGGTGGTCATGATGATGCCCGACGGCAGCCTGATGATGTCGATGGACGAGAGCAACCCGGGTGACGTGTTCGTCGACGTCTCGTGCCCGTCAAGCAATAACTGACGGGACTACCCGTGAGCGCCCTCGTCGGCCGCCGTGCGCCCCCTGGTCCTGATCAGGCTGGCGACGGTGGTGATGACGAGGATTCCGCCGATCACGCTCAGCGACAGGCCGGTGGTGATCTCCGGCACCTTGACCTTCGCGCCGCCGTTGATGAACGGCAGGGTGTTCTCGTGCAGGGCGTGCAGCACGAGCTTCACACCGATGAACGCCAGGATCAGTGACAGCCCGTAGGACAGGTACACCAGGCGGTCGAGCAGCCCACCGATGAGGAAGTACAGCTGGCGCAGACCCATCAGCGCAAAAGCGTTGGCGGTGAACACGATGTAGGGCTCTTCGGTCAGACCGTAGATCGCCGGGATCGAGTCCAGGGCGAACAGCAGGTCGGTGAAGCCGATCGCGATGAGCGCCAGCAACATCGGCGTGACGGTGCGCTTGCCCTCGATCGTGGTGAGGAACTTGTCGCCGTGATAGTCGTCGGTGGTGGGCACGAACTTGCGCACCAGCGCGATGATGCGGCTGTCGCGTTCCTCCTCGACCTCCTTCTCGTGGCCTGCCTCCCGGGCCAGCTTGACCGCGGTGAGCACCAGGAAGATGCCGAAGATGTAGAACACCCAGCTGAAGGTGTTGATGGCGGCGGCACCCACGGCGATGAACCCGGCCCGCATGACCAGGGCCATCACGATGCCGATCAGGAGCAGCTTCTGCTGGAACTCCCGGGGCACCGCGAAGGTCGCCATGATGACGGTGAAGACGAACAGGTTGTCCACCGACAGCGCCTTCTCGGTGACGTACCCGGCGAAGTACTCCCCGGCGAACTGCCCGCCCCACAGCCACCAGATCAGGAACCCGAACACGATGGCCAGCGCGATATAGACCGCCGACCAGGTGGCCGACTCGCGGAAGGTCGGTTCGTGCGGCACCCGCACGTGGGCGAAGAAGTCGAATACGAACAGGCCAAGGATCACGACACAGGTGACGACCCAGATCGTCAACGACACGTCCATGCTGCCATTATGCGGTATTAGCCAGACTTCACCGCGAGCACGGGTTTTGGGCATTCGAGAAGTAGCTGCTGCGCGACGCTGCCGAGAAGGAGTTTGCCGACGGGATTGCGGTGTTTCAGGCCGATCACCAGCAGCTCGGCGTCGGGCCGCTCCATCGCCTCCAGCAACGCGTCGGCGGCATACACCCCGACCGGCTGCGACACCTCGAAGTTCACCCCGCAGCTGCGCAGGCGTTCCTCGATATCGCGGACCTGCCCCGGCTGGGCGAACGCCGCGTCGACGTAGGAATCCCCTGCCGTCGAATTCACCACCAGCAGGTCGGTGCCGCGCAGCACCGCCTCGGCGATGCCGGCGTCCAGCGCCGCGGCGCCGTACTGGTCGTTGGTGTACCCCACGACAATCATGAGGTCTGTGCCTTCTCTCGCTGATCCTTGTCGTCCTCGACGACCAGTAGCGTCTCCTCGTCGCGGTGCAGCAGCCGCAACACCAGCGGGATGACCAGCAGCACCGCCATGCATACGTAAGTCACGATGGCGACCGGCTCGGTGAACAGACTCGACCAGTCACCGCCGCCGAGCTGCAGGCTCTGCCGCAGCTGCCGTTCGATCCGCGGGCCGAGGATGACCCCGATGATCAGCGGTAGCACCGGTAGGCCGAACCTGCGCATCATCAGACCGAGCAGCCCGAACAACAGCAGCAGGCCGAGATCCAGCGGCTGGAGGTTCACCGCGAACGCCCCGAGGGTGGCGAAGAACAAGATGCCCGCATACAGGTACGGCCGCGGCGTGCGCAGCAGCTTGGCCCACAACGGCGCCAGCGGCAGGTTGAGCACCAGCAGCAGCAGGTTGCCAATGAACAGGCTGGCGATCAGCGTCCAGATCAGCAGCGGCTCTTTGCTGAAAAGTGTTGGCCCCGGCTGTATTCCGTACGAGACGAACGCGGTGAGCATAACCGCGGCGGTCGCGTTGGTCGGTAGGCCCAGCGACAACATCGGCACCAGGGTGCCTGCGGCGGAAGCATTGTTGGCCGCCTCTGGTCCGGCCACCCCTTCGATCGCACCCCGCCCGAACTCCTCCGGATGCTTCGACAGCTTCTTCTCCGTGATGTAGCTCAGGAACGTGGGCAGCTCGGCCCCGCCAGCGGGGAGCGCCCCGAACGGGAAGCCGAATGCGGTGCCGCGCAGCCATGGCTTCCACGATCGCCGCCAGTCGTCCCGGCCCATCCACGGACGTCCCACGGGGATCACGTCGGCCGGGCGGCGGCGCAGGTGTGCAGCGACCCAGAGCGCTTCCCCGACAGCGAAGATCGCGACGGCGATCACCACAATGTCGATGCCGTCCGACAGTTGCGGGATACCGAATGTGGCGCGGGGCTGGCCGGTGAGGAAGTCAATGCCGACGATGCCGATCGCCAGGCCGAGCACCAGCGAGATGGCGCCGCGGAGCTTCGACGAACCCAGTACCGCGGTCACCGCCACCAACGCGAAGAGCATGATCGCCAGATAGGACGGCGCGCCGAGGGTGACGGCGAACCGCGAGATCGCGGGTGCGAACGCGGCCAGCAAGGCGGTGCCGATGCTGCCCGCGACGAACGAGCCGATGGCCGCGGTCGCCAGTGCCTGCGCGGCCCGCCCCGCTTTGGCCATCTTGTTGCCTTCGATCGCGGTGATCACCGACGACGACTCCCCCGGCGTGTTCAGCAGGATCGACGTGGTCGATCCGCCGTACATGCCGCCGTAGAAGATGCCGGCGAACATGATGAATGCCGCGCTCGGGCTGACGTTGTACGTGATGGGCAGCAGCAGGGCGACCGTCATCGCCGGCCCGATGCCGGGCAACACGCCCACGGCGGTTCCCAGCAGCACGCCGATGACGGCGTAGAGCAGGTTCATCGGGGTCGCTGCCTCGGCGAACCCCTGCATCAGCCAGTCGAAGTTGTCCATTTACAGAATCCCGTCCAAGATGCCTGCGGGCAGCGGGATTCCGAGCCCGGAGTAGAACGCGTAGAAACTCGCCAGCGCCAAGACCGCACCGATCACGACATTGCGCACGTAGTGCTTACTGCCCAGAACCGTTGCCGCACCGGCGAAGAACAACGCGCTCGTGATCACCCAGCCCAGCGGGTTGACCAAGAAGATCAGCGCGACGAACAGCGCGATGAGCAGCCCGACGGTGCGCCAGTCCCCCGGCGCCTCGGGATCGATGTCCTCACCGGCGTCGGCCTCACCCTTACTGCCGCGCGGGATCGCGACGGCCAGGATCACCGCGAGCAGCAGCGCGGCAACACCGATGACCAAGGGGAAGAACGTAGGCCCGACGGGATCGACCTTGGCGAACCCCTCCTCCAACGTCAGTCCGCTGTAGACCAGAAACCCGCCGACGAGCGCCAGGACGGCCACCACGAGGTACTGCGCGTAGTCGACCGTGCGGGTCGCCGACTGTTCTGTCTGCTTGTCTTCGATGCTCACAGCAGCCCCAATTCGGTCAGTGTCGACGAGACCCGGTTGTCCTGGTCGATCAGAAACTTCTCGAAGTCCGCGCCGGTGATAAAGGCGTCCGTCCAGCCGTTCTTGACCAGCGCCTGCTTCCACTGATCCGTGCCGTGCATCTCTTCGAGCACCTTGACCATCGCGCGCTTGGCTCTGTCCGAAATGCCCGGTGGCGCAAGGACACCACGCCAGTTGGCGAACGTGAGGTCGATCCCGGATTCGATCAGTGTCGGCGCATCGATGCCGTCGATACGTTGTGCGCTCGACACCGCGAGCACCCGCAACTCACCGGCCTCGATCTGGTCGATGAGCTCGCCCGGGCTGGACGTGCCCGCGGTGATCTTCTTGCCGAGCAGCGCCGTCAACAGATCACCGCCACCGTCGTAGGTGATGAAGTTGACCTGTTTCGGGTCGACGCCCACCTTCTTCGCGAGTTCCATCGGGAACAGGTGATCGGGACCACCCGGTGAGGAGCCCCCGCCGATCGTCACCTTGCTCGGATCCGCCTTCCATGCCGCGACGAAGTCGGCGATCGTGCGAAACGGTGAGTCGGCGGGGACGAAAACCGCGCCCGGGTCCTCGATCAACTTGGCGATGGCCGTCGCATCGGACGCCTTGATCTTGGACCCGTTGGTGTAGGTCGCGCCGACCACACCCAGACCCATCGTCATCATCAAGTCGTCATTGCCCCGCTCGTTCATCAGCCGGGCCATCGCGACCGTGCCGCCGGCACCGATGACGTTGAAGACCTCGACGCGACCGGTGATGTCGTTGTCTTCCATGATCTTCACCGCGGTGCGCGCGGTCAGGTCGTATCCGCCACCGGGGCTGTTGGGCACCATCATTCGCAGCCGGTGCAGGCCTTGTGGATCGGATCCTCGGGTGACCCCACACGCGGTGAGTGTCACGGCGAGGATCACCATGGTGGCAATCACCCGCAACAACGGTCGTCGACTGCGCCGCAACATCGTGGTGCCCCTTCGCATTGATGTGATGCTCAGCAATACTGGTAGACAGGGTGACGGGGGTCACTCTTTGGGACGCAAAGGAAGTTTTGGTCGTTGTGGTCATCGCTGGTCCGTAGCGGCCGAAGCCTGGCGGGACAGTTCCTGGCGTTCCAGTTGCTCGTCGTCGCCGTTGTGCTGATTGCGGTGGCGGCGGTGTCCGTAGCCCAATCCACCAAGGAGTTTCGCGATGTCCGCGGCCAACGGATGATCGCTGTCGCCGAGAACGTGGCCTCCACCCCACTGGTGCGCGAACGCTATAGCGACCCGTTCGCGGCCCGCCTGCTGGCACCCGACGTGGATCGCGCGATCGCACTGTCCGGGGCCGGCCTGGCCGAGATCATCGACCCCGCGGGCGTGGTGCGGGTGTCCTCCGACCCGTCCCGCGTCGGGCGGCAGGTCGGCTTCGGGCCCAGCCTGGTCACTGAGGGCCGGGCGTGGTTCGGCGACGGCGACGTCGACGGCAGGCACGCCCTGATCGGTCAGGTGCCCATCCTGTCCACCACCGGTGAGGTGCTGTCGGTGGTGTCGGTCAGCGAGCCGTACCCGTCGGCGTGGCAGCTGCTCAGCGGTGCCGGCGAACGCCTGTTGGTGTACCTGGGTCTGGGCGCGGTGCTGGGCCTGGGCGCCTCGTGGCTGCTGTCGAGGCGGATCAAGCGGCACACCCGCGGTTTGGAGGTCGCCGAGATCGCCGGCCTGGCCGAACATCGAGAAGCGTTGCTGCACAGCATTCGTGAGGGTGTGATCGGGGTGAACACCGACGGGGTGATCACCGTGGTCAACGACAGCGCGCAGGAATTGCTCGGAATCGGACCCGACGCCGTGAACCGCCGGGTCAGGGAAGCCGGGATCGACCCTGCGGTCGCCGACTTCCTGCTGTCCCGCGAAGATGGCCACGATGTCGTCATCGCCACGCCCCACCGGGTACTGGCGCTCAACCGCCGGGCGGCCACCAGCCAGGGCCAGCGGATCGGCACCGTGACCACGATGCGCGACAGCACCGAACTGGCGTCGATGCAGGGTCAACTCTCCTCGCACAAGAGCGTGACCGACACCCTGCGGGCTCAGACCCACGAGTTCGCCAACCAATTGCACACCATCTCGGGGCTGGTCCAGCTGGGTGAGTACGACTCGGTGCGCGAACTGGTGGGCACGCTCACCCGCCGGCGGGCCGAGATCAGTGACGCTGTGACGCACCGTATCTCGGACCCCGCGGTGGCAGCCCTGCTGATCGCCAAGACCACCCTGGCCGCCGAGAGCGGGGTTTCACTACACCTTGCCGACGACTCCCATCTGGCACCGCTGAGTCCGGCGCTGGCCACCGATGTGATCACCGTGCTGGGCAACCTCATCGACAATGCCGTCGACGTGTCGGTGGGGTCGGCCCACGCCCGGGTGACGGTGCGCGTGACCGACGCCGACGGGCTGGACATCGAGGTCAGCGATTCCGGACCTGGTGTGCCGCAGGAGCTTCGGAGTGAGATCTTCGCGCGCGGAGTGACGTCCAAACCGGACGTCCCCGGTGGGCGCGGGATCGGCCTGGCGCTGGTGCGGCTGATCACCGCCCAGCACGGCGGCACGGTCGAGGTGCACGACGCGCCGGGTGGCGGTGCGCTGTTCGCCGCCCGGATGCCGCGGGTGGAGTCGGTGAGCCATGCGTGAGGTGCTCGTCGTCGATGACGACTTCATGGTGGCTGAGATCCACCGCCGGTTCGTCGACCGGATCGAGGGTTTCCGCACCGTCGGGGTGGCCAACACCGGCGCCACCGCCCTGCAGGCCGCCCGCGAGCTGCGCCCCGACCTGATCCTGCTCGACGTCTACCTGCCCGATATGACCGGACTTCAGGTTCTGCAGCAGTTGCGGGCCGACGGCGACGCGGTGGGCGTCATCATGATCACCGCCGCCCGCGAGTTGGACACCGTCAGCGGGTCCGTGGCCGGCGGCGCGGCCGACTACCTGATCAAACCGTTCGAATTCGACCAGCTGCGAACGAAACTCGAGGCCTACGCCGCGCGGGCCGACGCGCTCGGATCGGCCGACGGTGTGGACCAGACGTTCGTCGACTCGGTATTCGGTCGCGCGTCGGCGCCGGTCGCGGCCCGGCCGATGCCCAAGGGCCTGGGCGCCGAGACGGGCCGGCTGGTCCTCGACGCGGTCCGCACCGCCGGGGAGGTGTCGGCGGCCGAATGCGCCGACCTGGTCGGCATCTCCCGGGTCAGCGCACGGCGCTATCTCGAGCACTTCCTCGCCGAGGGCGCCGTCGGTCTGCGACTGCAGTACGGCGCGGGCCGGCCCGAGCGCCGCTATCACGCCGTCTAGCGGCCGTCGTCTCAGCGCGCGCCGGGCGCATCCCGCTGGCATGATCCGGTGCTTATGACGCTGCACCAGCTTCCGGCGACACCGCAGACGGTGCACTGGGGTTACTTCGATCCGCGGCAACCCCCCCGCGCTCACCGTCGAGTCCGGCGACCTGGTGGTGATCGAGACGCTGACCCATCACGCCGGTGACGCCCCCGACCTGCTGATGGACGACGGCATCACCCGGGTGTTCGAGCAGGTCGACGACCGCGGCCCCGGCCCGCACATCCTCACCGGGCCGATCGCGGTCGCCGGGGCGCGCCCCGGCGATGTGCTGCAGGTCGACATCCTGGCCGCCACCCCGCGACTGCCCTACGGATCCAACCTGGCCGCGCACTGGGGTTACCTCTACGGCGAGTTGCCGGTGGAGCGGGTGACGGTCTACGAGTTGGACACCGAGGCGCTGCTGGGCCGCGCCCTGTTCGGCTACGACTGGACGGCCACACCGCTGGCCGACGCCCCGGGCACCATCGTCACCCCCTCGGACAGCAGCCGCGAACCAGCACTGCCCGGCGTCGTGGTGCCGCTGCGCCCGCACTTCGGCACCATGGGCGTGGCCCCGGCCGAGCCCGTCCGGGTCTCGTCGGTGCCGCCGGGCGATCACGGCGGCAACGTCGACAACTGGCGGATCGGGACCGGCGGCCGGATGTACTACCCGGTGCAGGTTCCCGGCGCGCTGTTGTCGGCAGGTGACCCGCATGTGTCGCAGGGTGACGGCGAGGTCAGCGGGACCGCACTGGAGTCATCGCTGAACGGGTTGCTGCGCTTGACGATTCGGCGTGATCTCCCGTTCACCGTGCCGGTGCTGGAAACCGCGACCGAACTGCTGGTGCACGGATTCGGCGAGAGTCTGGACGCCGCGATGAAGGCTGCGGCGCTGCGGGCGCTGGACCTGTTGGTGCGCCACTTCGGGTTGTCGCGCGCCGATGCCTACTCGTTCATGTCGGTGGCGGTGGACTTCACCGTGACGCAGGTGGTCGATCAGCGCCAGGGTGTGCACGCCCGGATCGACAAGCGGTGCTTCCCGCGGTGGCAGAATCCGGCGGCATGATCCAGGCGTTCACGTTCACCCCGGCGCAGGGGGTGCCGCCGGCGGTGGCCCCGTTCTCCCATGCCACCGCCGCCGGGCAGACCCTCTATGTGACCGGGCAGATGCCCACCGACACCACCGGTGCGCTGGTCGGCTCGCAGGTGGCCACCCAGACCGACCAGGTGCTGCGGAATCTGCTGCGGGTCACCGAACTGTGCGGCGGCGGGATCGCCGACGTGGTGTCGGTGCGGGCGTTCCTGACCGACTGGTCGGACTACGCGGCGTTCAACGCCGCCTACGCGCCGTGGTTTCCCGACCGGCTACCGAGCCGAACCTGCGTCGGCTCGACGGGCCTGGCTGTGGGCGCCCTGGTCGAGATCGACTGGGTGTGCTGGCGCGCCGACGGCTGGGCCTGATCGGCGGGCCGTCACGGCGTAGGCGATCCACGACACCAGGACCGCGGTGAAGGCCGCCGCCTGGGCGTAACCCGTGCCGCCGGAGGGGTACATCACCCCGGTGATGTAGTGGTCGATGAAGCCCTCCGAACCCAGCTGTGCCATCCCCGCGCGCGGACGAGCCCACTGCTCCAGCGCGGTCAACGGGCACCAGAAGTGCAGCGCGACGCTACCGATGCCCCACAGCACCACCGGGACGTGCAGCCAGATCGAGCGCCGCCAGCGCAGCGCCAGGAAGCCACCGCTGGGCAGGTAGACGAGAAACGCGAAATGCGCGACGACCACCAGCCAGACTACCAGGGTGTAGAACGTCGTCATCTCCCACCTGCCCGAGACCATGCCGTGCTATGCCACAGGATAGTCGGGCGGCAGCGGTGCCCGCCGCTACTGCGCGGCGTGTACCTCGATCAGCACCTTGCCGCACTCCCTGCTGTTCTGCAGGAGCGCCAGCGCCTCATCGAGCCGGCTGAGCGGGAACCGGTCGGTGATCAGCGCCGACAGGTCGCGCCGTTCCAGGAGATCCAGGGCGTCGCTGAACCGGTCCGGATACTCCATCGAGCCATGGATGCTCAGTTCGCGCATCAGGACATTGACGAAGTTCACCGGCACCGGGTTGTAGTGCAACGCCACCACGCTGATGTGCGACTTGCGTCCAGCGCGGTTCACGATGTCGGTCAGCACCGCGTCGGAGCCGGAGGCCTCGATGTATCCCTTGGTGGCCGGGGCCTTGCCGAAGGTCTGCGTGGTGGTGCCGTGCACCCGGCCGAGTTCGCGCCACACACTCTGGGCGGCGGGGTCGATGGTGACGGCGGCGCCCACCTGCTCGGCCAGGCCTCGCCGGGTCGCCGACAGATCGATGCCGACGATATCGGTCAGACCCCGGTCGGCCAGCGCGGCGATGGCCGCCAGTCCGATTGGCCCGCAACCGAATACCGCGACCTTGTCGTCGACCCCGACGTCGACGCGCTCGGCGGCGTGCATGCCGACGGCCACCGGCTCGGCCAGCGCGGCGACGTCCAGCGAGATGCCGTCCGGGATGCCGAACAGCCGCCCGGGTCGGACGGCTTCGCGTACCAGTACGGCGGCTCGGCCAGCGCGGCGACGTCCAGCGAGATGCCGTCCGGGATGCCGAACAGCCGCCCGGGTCGGACGGCTTCGCGTACCAGTACGGCGGATGCCAGCCCGCCTTCGGGAGATCCGGCCCCGATCCGGCCCAGTTCGTCGTCACCCGGATGGACGACGACCCGCTGCCCGACGCTGACGTCGGTCACCTCGGCGCCGACAGTGCGCACGACGCCGGAGAACTCGTGACCCAGCGCCATCGGCTGACCGGGTCCGGCCAGGCCGCCCATGCCGATGAAACTCAGGTCGCTGCCGCAGATGCCGCAGGCGTGGACGTCGACGATGGCGTCGCGGGGGCCGCACTCGGCGAGTTCGACCTCGTCGACGGCAACGAGGCCGGGGCCGTGGATCCGGGCCTGTTCAATAGTCATGCTGAGGCGTCCTCTCGCTGGGGATGGCCGATCTGTGCGGCGGCCACGCGGACCTGTTCACCCAGCCGGGCGATGGCTGTGGCGTCCAATGTGGTGAACGGGGCGGCGGTGACCGACATCGTGACGACGCCCTCGGCGTTGAAGATGGGGGCCGACACCGTCGCGACGTTGTGGGTGGCACCGGCACCCAACTCGTCGGGCAGCACGTCGATGACGCTCAGATCGGCGAAGGCCCGTGCCAGCTGCGCGGTCATCGCGTCGACCTCGCCACCGCTGCTGAGCGCCTGTACGGCGCTGTACACCCGCACGTAATCCGTGGTGAGCCGGTCGACCACGAAACCCCGCTGCCGGATTTCATTGAGCACCAGCGAGATTCGGGTGCGCAGTGCGTCACTGGGCGCTCCGATACCTTCCAGCCACGACTCCTGCTCCTGCGCCGTGGACCACGCCACGTAGTCGCGACCGAAGGGCGCAACCAGCGGGGTTCGGGTTCCCCTCCCGATGCCCAGCGCGTTGCGATTCTCGCCGGCCACATCGGTGATCACCAGAGTGTCGCCGTCGCGATGCGCCAGATAGACCTGGGTTCCGGTCGACGCGGCCAGCCGTTCGAGTTCCGTCCCGAACAGCCCGGTGCCTGCCAGGCGGCTGATGGCGGGACCCCAGGCGTACCTGGCGGTGTGCGGATCGCGGCTGACCCAGTCGTGGTCGAACAACGTCGACATGATCGCGTGCCCGGTGGCCCGGCTGATCCCGAGGCGGCGGGAGATCTCCGCCAGCGAGAAGGACCGGCCGGGGTCCGCACCCAGCATCTCCATGATTCCGATCACCCGCTCGGTGGGTGGGGAGGACGCTTGACGCGGGGTAATAGCCGTGTCTACGTTGAGCGTCATATTTCCGAACAGTACGTCGAATATTCGACACCAGCAAGGGGTGCGTGAATGTCGTCCACCGAGACCCTCAACCTCGACGACCTCACCTCCCCCGTCCTCACCGACCTGCAGCGGCAGATCCTGGACTACACCGAAGCGCGCGAGGTGGTGTTCGACGTCGACCGGATGCTGGCCGAGGCCGTGGCGCAGGCCGGCTGCCACGACCTCGCCGACGACGACGGTTTCGGCGAGCGGCTGACGGCGCATGTCGCGGCCATCGAATCCGACACCGGGATGCGACAACTCAATCGGCGCACCCTGCGCGCCCGCGTCGTGCGTCTGTTGCGCAACCGACTGTCGCTGACCGACCTGCTCACGCGCTACCCCGAGATCGAGGACATCGAGATCGAGCGGCCGCTGATCGTCGTCGGGATGCCGCGCTCCGGGACCACCCACCTGGTCAACCTGATCGCCCAGGACCCGCGGCGCCGGGCACTGCCCTACTGGGAGAGTCAGGAGCCCATCCCGGCCCCCGGTCAGGGGCCGGACCAATTCGGTGTCGACCCGCGTTTCGCCCGGGCGAAGGCCGAACACGATGCGTTGATGGCGAGCACCCCGTATGTGGCCGCCATGCACGACCAGTTCCCCGAGGCCATCGAGGAGGAGGTCGAACTGCTCGACCTCGACCTGGCCGGCTACGTCCTGGAATGGCATGCCCGGGTTCCGCAGTGGCGCGACTACTACCTGGGCCTGGACCAGTACCGCCATTACCTCTACATGAGAAAAGTGCTGCAGGCGCTGACATTCCTGCGCGGGCCACGTACGTGGGTGCTGAAGTCACCGCAGCACGCCGAGCAACTCGGCCCGCTGATGGCGACCTTCCCGGACGCGACAGTGGCGTTCACCCACCGCGACCCGGTGGCGGTGATCCAGTCCGCGATCACCATGATGGCCTACTCGGACCGGTTGCGCCGCAGCGCGATTGACCCCGATTGGTTGGTCGACTACTGGTCGGACCGGATCCACCGGCTGTTGAGCGCCTGTGTGCGTGACCGCGACCTGGTGCCCGCCGATCGCAGTGTCGACGTCTCGTTCCACCACCTCAACGGCAACGAGATGCCGGTGCTGGAGCAGTTTTACACCCGCGCCGGGGTGGACATCCCGGACAAGGTGGCCGCACGGTTCCAGGCCTACATCGACAGCAACCGCCGCGGCGGCAAAGGCCGCATCCCGTACGACATCCGCGGCCACTTCGGGGTGGATCCGGCGGAGCTGCGCTCCCGGTTCGACTTCTACTTCAACCGCTTTGACGTCCGACCCGAGATCTGAGAGGCCCACCTGTGCAACCGATTTACCGCAGCCGCCCGGGTGCCGACGCGATGGCGCCCGCGTCGGCCGAATCCGCGCAGGAGGTGGCACCGGGGATCTGGTGCTCACCGGGCCTGACCAACACCTACCTGCTGACCACCTCCGCGGGGCGGGTGGTCGTCAACACCGGGATGGGTTTCGAGGGTCCGGTGCACCGGGCCAACTTCGACGCCGTCGACTACTCCCCGGTGCGCTACATCGTGATCACCCAAGGCCATTACGACCATGTCGGCGGGTTGGACACCCTGCGCGACCCGCAGACCGAGGTTGTGGCACAAGCTAACTGGGAGCAGTGGCGCGATGACAATGAACGCCTGCTGCCCTACCGCGCCAACCGCAGCGCCTTCGCCTTCTCGGGCCGGCTGGCCGACGGCATCGCCGGCATTCAGCGCCGGTTCGGCAAGAAACTGCCACCGCAGAGCAGTGCCACCGCCGATATCGTCGTCACCGACCGGCACAGCCTGGAACTGGGCGGTCGGCGCTTCGAGTTCATCGCCACCCCGGGCGGAGAGACCACCGACTCGATGGTGGTGTGGCTGCCCGACGAGCGGGTCTGCCTGTGCAGCAACACCTTCGGCCCGGTCTTCGGGCACATCCCCAACCTGGTGACCATCCGCGGCGATCGCTACCGCGATGCGCTGACCGTGATCGACACCGTCGAACGGGTGCGCGCGCTGCGCCCGGAGATCCTGCTCACCGGGCACTTCGACCCCATCGTCGGCGCCGATCTGATCGATGCCGAACTGACCCGGCTGCGCGATGCCATCCAGTACCTCCACGACCAGACCGTGGCGGGGATGAACGCCGGCAAGGACGTCCGGACGCTGATGCGCGAGATCACGCTGCCCGACCACCTGGAGGTCGGCCAGGGGTACGGCAAGGTGGCGTGGGACGTGCGGGCCATCTGGGAGAACTACTCCGGCTGGTTCCACCACCGCTCCACCACCGAGCTCTACCCCGTCGGACCGGAGACTGTCAGTGCCGACCTGGTGGAGCTGGCCGGGGCCGACGCCGTGGTGGCGCGGGCCCGCGCACACCTGGACGGCGGGCGGCCGCTGGAAGCGATCCACCTCGCCGAGATCGTCACCGACACCGATCCCGACCACCCGCAGGCCCGCGCGGTCCTCAAAAGTGCCCACGAGGCCCTGCTGTCCGGCAGCGTCAACTTCTGGGAAACCGCCTGGCTGACCAAACAGATCGAAAGGTACTCATGACTGCGAGCGTCACCTTCGACTTCACCGGCGCCACGGTGCTCATCACCGGGGCAACCAGCGGTATCGGCCACACCACGGCCGTGCTGTTCCGCGACGCCGGCGCCACCGTCACCGTCACCGGAACCAAAGCCTCGGCCGCCGACTACGACACTGACCTGTCCGGCATGACCTACCGGCAGCTGGTGTTGACCGACAACGCCTCGATCGATGAACTGGCGCAATCGTTTTCGTCCCTCGACATCCTGGTCAACAACGCCGGCGTCAACTTTCCCGGCGGCCTCGACGAGTCGGCCCCGGACGGGTTTGCCGCCTCGGTCGCCGTCAACCTCACCGGGCCGTACCGGCTGACGGTCGGCCTGCGCACGGCACTGCGCGCCTCGCAGTTGCCCGGCGGGGCCAGCGTGGTGAACCTGGCGTCGATGTCCGCGCTGCGCTCGGTGCCGATGGTGCCGGGCTACGGGGCGGCCAAGTCCGGAATCATCAACGTCACCCGCAACCTGGCGGTCAAGTGGGCCAAGTACGGCATCCGCGTCAACGCGGTGGCACCGGGCACCGTCGACACCCCGATGACCGCGCCGATGCAGGCCGCACCTGAAATCGTGGCGAGCGAAATGGCGCACATCCCGTTCGGCCGGATGGGCCGGGTCGACGAGATCGCCCCGACGATCGCGTTTCTGTGCACGGCGCAGAGCAGTTACACCCACGGCGCGGTGATCGTGGTGGACGGCGGCTCGGACTGCATCTGACGGCGCCGCCGATCTGTCGTACCGTAATCGGGTGCCGCGCAAGGTCCTGTTCATCTACAACGATCCGATCGCCCCGGAGGCGCAACTCGGGGAGACGTTCACCGAACTCGGGTTCGACGTCGATACCTTCGAGGTGGTCGCCGCCCATCAAGCGGCCGACCCCGCCGTCGAGGTGAGCTTCCCCGACCCGACGCGCTACGACGTGATCGTGCCGCTGGGCTCGCGGTGGGCGGTCTACGACGACACGCTGCCCTGGATCGCCGACGAGATCGACACCGTGCGCCGCGCGGTCGACGCCGGAGTGGGCGTGCTGGGCGTCTGCTTCGGCGGTCAGCTGGTGGCCGCCGCACTCGGCGGCTCGGTCGCCCGCTCGGACTCCCCCGAGGTCGGCTGGCACCACGTCCACAGCAGTGACCACAACCTGGTGCCCGAAGGGCTGTGGTTCCAGTGGCACTTCGACCGGTTCACCCCGCCGCCGGACGCGGTGGAGATCGCCAGAAACGACCGCGCCTCACAGGCTTTCGTCAAGGGCCGGGCGATGGGGCTGCAGTTCCATCCCGAACTCGACCAGGGCCTGCTGGAGCTGTGGATCAATGACGACTACCACGGCACCCGCGACGTCGAGCGGCTCGGCCTCAGTCACGACGACCTGCGCGCCCACACCAGCACCCATGGGGACGACGCCGCGCGACGGCTGCGCCGGCTGGTGCGAGGGTTTCTGGACACCGTCGCCGACGCCCCAACCGCCCACTCGGCGTGATCTAGATCACTAACTGACCAAATGACTATTCTGGTCGGTACGGTCTTGCCATGACTACCACCTCGCTGCGCTGCGGCTGGGACGGCGATCGGATGGCCGAAAAGTGGCTGCCGGGCACATCCGGCGGACCCGACGGTGAGGCGATCGCCCTGCGCGAGCCCGGCCGATTCTTCGGCGATCTCCTCGATCCGGGCGGTGACGAGGCGGTGATCCTGGTATCCCGCACCGCCGACCGCCCGACGATCATCGTGCTGGACCTGTCCCCGACCGCCGTCAGCCTGGAATGCAGCTATGCCGGCGGCAACGAGAGGGCGACGGTGAGCTTCACGGTGGCCGAGATCAGCTGGTACCTCGGCTACGACGGGGCGCTGCCACCGCCGCTGCGTGAAGTCGCGACATCCTCCCCCCAGGGCGTTTCCCGGTTCCACCTCATCATCGACACCCACATTCTCCCGGCGGCCGCCACCCCCGCCCTCGACGACATCCTCGGCGCCGGCTGGCAGGTGAACTATGCCCATCAGGCCCGCCTGCATCCGGCTGACCGCACCGGAGCGGCCGCCTCAGCGCTGCTGCTCGGTGTCAGCCGCTAGCACGTCGAGTTCCGCGCACACCATTGCGGCGGCGTGCGGAACAGCCTCGGCCACAACAGGACTCAAACCGGCTCCGTAGCCGACATCGGCCACGTCGAGGCTGACGACCACCACCGTCGCGGGGGCGCGGTCCAGGGCGGCGGCCAACTCGTAGGTCGCGGCCAGGTCGAGGTCGTGGGAGGTGAGCACACCCGGCGACACCAGATCGCCGACCTCGCAGCGCCGGACCCGGCCGGGTTGCGTTCCCGGCCCGGCGACCGCGTCGATCACCACCGCGAGGTCGGCACCGTCCCAGGCGTCGATGATGGCGGCCGGTTCCACCGCGCAGGTCAGCACGGTGACCCCTGGCCGGCGACGGGCCACCTCGGCGGCCACGGCCGGGCCGACACCGTCGTCGCGGCGCTGCTCGTTGCCCAGACCGATGACCACCCTCACCGGCGGTCGATCCGCAGCGTGAGGAAGTGCGTCGCGCAGGAGATGCACGGGTCGTAGTTGCGGATGGCCCGCTCGCACAACGCCGTCAGGGTGGCGTCATCGAGGTCCGCCCCGGCCAGCACCACCCTGGCCAGATCGTCTTCGATCGCGGCCTGGTTCTGTGCCGTCGGTGGCACGATCACCGCGGCGGTGATCAGCCCGTCCGCACCGATCTCGTAGCGGTGGTAGAGCAGCCCGCGCGGCGCCTCACTGACCCCGTGCCCGATCCCCGGCCGGGCAGGCACATCGACGAACGGGCGGGCCGGCGGCTCGTAGTCGGCGATGATCCGCAGCGCCTCCTCCACCGCATAGACGGTTTCCACGGCACGAACCACGATGCTGCGGAACGGGTTTCGGCACTCGTCGCCGAGCCCGGCCGCACTCGCCGCCTGCCGGGCGATCGGTGAGAGCAGACCGGAGTTCAGCGAGTAGCGGGCCAGCGGCCCGGTCAGATGGCGGGCACCGTCCAGCGTGGCATGCAACGCGGTCGAGTGCGGCACCTGGGTTTCGCGGACGTGCTCACTGAACTCGGCGATCGCGAACGGCGCACCGGCGCTGCGGGCGATCACGCCGTCCTCGATGGCATACTTCGGCCCGGTCAGTGCGAGCAGTTCGTGCTCCACGGTCAGGTCGGGAAAGTCGAAGCCGGCCACCCAGATCACCGTGGCCAATGCGTCGTCCAGTGCCGTGCGCAGGAGTTCGGCCATCGGCGCCAGATCGGCCTTGGTGGGCACGGAGTAGAACCCGCCGAGGCGCACGTTGATCGGGTGGATCGAGCGGCCGCCGACCAGTTCCATCAACCGGTTGCCGGCCTTCTTCAGCGCCAGACCGCGTTCGACGGCGGCCCGGTGGTTCTTGGCGACGGCGATGATGTCGGGCTCCCCGAGGAAGTCCGGCGCGTGCAGCATGTACATGTGCAGGGCGTGGCTGTGGATCCACTCCCCGCAGTACAGCAGCCGGCGCAGCGCCACCACCTGGGGATCGAGCGTGACCCCGCAGGCGTCCTCGAGAGCGTTGCAGGCGCTGATCTGGTAGGCCACCGGGCAGATGCCGCAGATCCGCGCGGTCAGGTCGGGCGGCTCGGTGTGGGCCCGGCCGCGCAGGAAAGCCTCGAAGAACCGCGGCGGCTCATA
This sequence comes from Mycobacterium sp. M26, assembly GCF_001494595.1. Lineage (GTDB taxonomy): Bacteria > Actinomycetota > Actinomycetes > Mycobacteriales > Mycobacteriaceae > Mycobacterium. The sequence goes on along the minus strand of NZ_LN929908.1, from coordinate 1,793,535 downwards.
GATGTTGAGTTCGACGCGCTCGGGCACCCCATTGCGCAGTTCGACGTTCAGCGCGCCTTCGCCCTCGACCCGGGTGAGCGCACCGACACGGATGGTCCGGGATTCAGTCATGGGCGTCGCGCTCCGCGGTGAACTGAGTGACGTTGAACGTCGCGAACACCCGGTCGACATCCGGGCCGGACATGCCGTCGCGATGGAGCAGCGGGATCAGGGCGGGCATGTTCGGGGTGGCCATCGGCCCGAAACACCCGTAGCAGCCGCGGTGATGGCGTGGGCACAGCGCGCCACAGCCGGCGTGGGTGACCGGGCCCAGGCAGGCGATCCCGTCGGCTACCGTCACGCAGGTCACCCCGGCGCGTTTGCACTCGGTGCACACCGTCGCGGCGGGCAGCCGGGGTTTGCGCCCGACCAGCAGCGCGGCCAGGGTGTCGAGCAGCTGGCGCCGGTCGATCGGGCAGCCGCGCAGCTCGTAGTCCACCGTGACGTGCGCCGAGGCGGGGGTCGAGGTGGCCAGCGTGCTGATGTAGTCGGGCCGGGCATACACCACGGAGGTGAACTCGGTGACGTCGGCGAAGTTGCGCAGCGCCTGCACACCGCCTGCGGTGGCACACGCTCCGATCGCCACGAGAATGCCGGACTGCTCGCGGATTTCGCGGATCCGGCGCTCATCGGACGCGGTGGTGACCGATCCTTCGACCAGGGAGACGTCGTAGGGACCGCCGACGACGGCGCTCGACGCCTCGGCGAACGTCTTGATCTGCACCTGCTCGGCCAGCGTCAGCAGCTCGTCTTCGCAGTCGAGCAGGGTGAGCTGACATCCGTCGCAGGAGGCGAACTTCCACACGGCCAGGCTGGGCATCTCAGAGCTCCTTGACTTCCAGCAGCGGGCGCGCCACGTCGTAGCCGACCACCGGCCCGTCGCGGCACACCAGCAACGGTCCGAGCTGACAGTGCCCGCACCAGCCGATGCCGCACTGCATGTTCCGTTCCAGCGATACCCGGATGTCGGTGTCGGCGACACCCTTGTCCAGCAGCGCCTGGGCGCCGAAACGCATCATCGGTTCGGGACCGCACAGGAACGCGGTGACCCGGGTGGGGTCCAGCGCGAGCCGCCGCAGCGGTTCGGTGACGAACCCCGTCTCACCGGGCCAGCCCTGGATCGGCACGTCCACGGTCAGGTGCACCTCGAGTCGTGAATCCTGTTGCCAGCGTTGGATTTCCTCGGTGTAGAGGAAGTCGCGCTGCGCGCGGGCACCGGCGATGAGGATCACCCGGCCGTAACGATCCCGATGTGCCAGCGCCCCGAGAACGACGGGCCGCAGCGGGGCCAGGCCGACACCCCCGGCAACGATCACCAGGTCACGCCCGGCCGCCTCGTCCAGACCCCAGCTGGTGCCGAACGGCCCCCGGACGCCGAGGGTGCTGCCCGGTTCGGCCGCACACAGTGCAGCGCTCACCGCGCCGACGGAACGGATGGTGTGGGTGATGGTGCCATCGGACAGCGACGGGTCACCGCTGACCGAGATGGCCACCTCACCGACGCCGAAGGCGTACAGCATCATGAACTCCCCCGGCTGCGGGGCTGACAGCTCGGTGGCCATCGGCTCGAGGCACAGCGTCACCGAGTCGGCGTTCTCGACCACCTTGGAGCGCACCCGGTAGGGCGTCGGCGCCATCGCTGAGGACTCCGTCGCCCACCCGCGCGTCACGGCCTCACTCATCGCCGTCCTCCCCGGCCAGCCGGGCGAACGTCGCCATCTCCTCGGTGATGTCGATCCCGGTGGGGCACCACGCAATACACCGGCCGCAGCCGACACAGCCCGACGTGCCGAACTGGTCGTGCCAGCTGGACAGCTTGTGGGTGAGCCAATGCCGGTAGCGCGACGGGCCGGACTGGCGCACCGGACCTTCGTGGACGAAGGTGAAGTCCAGCTCGAAACACGACGCCCACTCCATCCACCGTTCAGCGTGCTCGCCGGTGAGGTCGGTGACCTCAGTTGTGCTGGTGCAGAAGCATGTTGGGCAGACCATGGTGCAGTTGCCGCAGGTCAGGCAGCGACTGGCGACATCCTCCCAGTGCGGGGATTCGCGCGAGTCGATCAGCAGTTGACGCAGGTCGACCTCCGGCATGCGGCGGCTCATCAGGTCGGCCGCGGCGCGGACCTCCTCGGCCGCAGCGGCGGATTCGGCGGGCTGCGCGGGCCGATGCGGCACAGCGGAAAGGACGTCGACGCCTGCCGCGCTGCCGGTCTCGACCACATAGGTGGGTTCCGGGCCGTCGAGGCGTTCGGTCAGGGCCAGGTCGTAGCCGGAGCGGCAGGCCGGCCCGGTGTCCATCGAGGCGCAGAAACACAGCCGGCCGGGCTCGGTGCAGTTGACCGCGACCACGAACACCTGCCTGCGCCTGCCGACATAGGACCCGTCGGGGTGGGTGCCGCCGGACAGCACCCGGTCGAGCACGCCGATACCGGCCAGGTCGCAGCCGTGCACCCCGAGGAAGGCGTACTTGGGCTCGGGTTCGTCTGCCGCGTCGAGACCCTCGGCGCTGCACCCCCACACCTTCTGGCGGGGCGGGTGCAGGAATTGCTTCCAGGACTGTGGTCCCGAAGAGTGCCCGAACGCCGCGGAATCGGTGCGGCGGCGCAGTTGATAGCTGCCCGGCGCGACGTCGACGCCCCAGCCGCGGGGCAGATCATCGGCACTCGTCAGCTCCGCGAGCACGATCGCGTTGTCGCGCAGTGTCGGACCGACCACCGTGTAGCCCCGCCCGCGCAGTTCGTCGACGAGTCGGTGCAAACCCGCGCCGTCGAGGACGACGGCATCGCTGGCTGCCATGCCGCCATCGTTGCGCACGTAGACGGCCCGGCGCGTGGGTCATTCGGGCTACCGGTGAGGGCCTAAAGTCACATCACCCCTATCGTTCACCGGATTGCAACCTGACCTCACTAGCGTCCGGATCATGTCTGCCGAAACAGATCAGCTGGACGCCCTTGCGCGCGATGTCGACGCCGTGTTGGAGCAGTTGGCCGATGCCCAAGCCCGCTGGCGCCCCTGGACCGATCCGGTGGAACCCGAAAACCGATGCAGTGCAATCAATCTGGTGCACTACTGGGCACTGCGGCAGTGCGACCTGCGCGACCTGCAGAGCCGCCTGGCGGCACTGGGCCTCTCGTCATTGGGGCGCAGCGAAGCCCACGTGCAGGCCACATTGACGGCAGTGTCGGCCGCCATCGCGGCGATGCGGGGCCGCGGGTGGCAGCCGCGCACCGACGTCACCGTCACCCCCGCGCAGGGGGCGAGCCTGCTCGGCCGTAATGCCGACGCCCTGCTGGGGCCGGGCGCGCAGGACCGTGCCGCCCGGATCATGGTCACCCTGCCGTCGGAAGCGGCCGCCGACATCGCCCTGGTGCGTGCCCTGATCGACGCCGGGATGCGGATCGCGCGGATCAACTGCGCCCACGATGACGCCGCCGACTGGAAAGCCATGGCCGCCAACGTCCGGGCTGCCGCGGCCGGTGCCGGCCGGACATGTCTGATCGCGATGGACCTCGCCGGGCCGAAGCTGCGGACCGGCCCGCTTCAAGACGGTCCGCAGGTGGTGCGACTGCATCCCAGCCGCAACGTCCGTGGGCAGGTGGTGGCCGCCGCACGGGGCTGGCTGACCTCCAGTCAGCGCCCGGCGCGGGCACCCGAACCGGGGCTGACCACGGTCCCGGTGGACCCGGCGTGGCTGAGCAGGCGGGTCGAGGGGGAAGAGGTGCTGCTGCAGGACAGCCGCGGCTCCAAGCGGCGGCTGCTGGTGGGGGCCGCCGCTCCCGGCGGCGTGGTGGTGACCACGGAGAAGACGACGTACCTGGAAACCGGGACGGTGCTGACGGCGTCGCATCCCACCCACGACACCACCGCGGTCGGAGCACTGCCGGTGGTCGACGAGAGCATCGCGCTCACGGCTGGTGACGTGCTGCGCCTGACCCGCGACTGCGCGCCGGTGCCAGCCGACGACGATCCGCCGCGGATCGGCTGCACGCTGCCGGAGGTATTCGACAGTGTGGAGACCGGCGAGCGAATCTTCTTCGACGACGGCAAGATCGGCGGCCGGGTGGTGGCCATTGCCCCCGACCGGGCCGATGTCCGGATCGAGCACCCGGTGCACCGAACGGTGAAACTGCATGCGGGCCGGGGCATCAACGTGCCCGACACCGACCTGACCGTGTCGGCGCTGACCGACAAGGACCTCGCCGACCTCCCGACGGTGGTCGCCATCGCCGACGTCGTCCAGTTCTCGTTCGTCCGGGAACCCGCTGACGTGATCCGCCTGTTCGACGAACTCGCCCGGCTCGGCGACGCCGACCTGGGGGTGGTGCTCAAGATCGAAACCCGGCGGGCCTTCGAACATCTGCCGCAGCTGATGCTCATCGCGATGCGGCGTCCGAAGGTCGGGGTGATGATCGCGCGCGGGGATCTGGCGGTCGAATGCGGCTACGAACGGATGGCCGAGGTGCAGGAGGAGACGCTGTGCCTGTGCGAGGCGGCGCACCTGCCGGTGATCTGGGCAACCCAGGTACTCGAACAGCTGGCCAAAACCGGGCTGCCGTCACGCGCCGAGATCAGTGACGCCGCGATGGCCGAACGCGCCGAGTGCGTGATGCTCAACAAGGGGCCCTACATCACCGATGCGGTGATCGCGCTGGATGACATCCTGGGCCGGATGGCCGGCCACGAGTACAAGAAGAGTTCGCTGCTGCGCCCGCTGCACTCGTGGGCCGCCGCCGCACCCTAGTTACAGCACCCCGGGTGCGGGGTCGTGCCCGAGTTGGTGGGCCAGCGCGTCGTCGACGGTCTGGTGGCGGAACCGGTGCCCGAGCGCCTGCAGCTTGGTGGGTAGCACCCGCTGGTCGGCCTCGGCCAGCTCACGCGCGCCCTGCTCGCCGAGCAGCACCCGCGGCCCGATCGACGGCACCGGCAGCAGGGCCGGCCGGTGCAGCGTCGTGGCCAGCGCGGCGGTGTACTCGCTGTTGCGCACGGGGTTGGGGCCGACGGCGTTGACCGGACCGGACAACCGGTCGTCCCACAGGGCGCGGTAGTACACGTCGAGCAGGTCGTCGATGCCGACCCAGGACAGCCACTGCCTGCCGCTGCCCAGCCGGCCGCCGAGCCCGGCGGCGAACAGCGGACGCATCAGGCGCAGCGTGCCACCGGCTGCGGCCTGCACGATGCCGGTGCGCACCAGCACCGTTCGCAATCCGGCGTCGGCGGCCGGCGCGGTGGCGGCCTCCCAGTCGGCGACCACGTCGGCCAGGAAGCCGTCGCCGCGGGCGCTGTCCTCGCACAACAGCGCGTCGCCGCGGTCGTAGCCGTAGATGCCGATGGCCGACGCGCTGACGAAGGCCCGCAGACCGGGGCCCGATGCGGCGGCACGTTCGGCGAGCTTGCGGGTGGGTTCGATGCGCGAGTCGCGGATGGCGGCCCGGTGCTTGTCGGTGAAGCGACCGGCGATCGACTCACCCGCCAGATGGACGACGGCATCCACTCCGTCGAAGAGATCAGGCGCGGGATCGCTTGGGTCCCAACGTCGTTCGTCGGCGTTGGCCGGGTCACGCCGAACCAGCCGAATGACCCGGTGGCCGCCGGTGGACAGGAAGGCGGCCAGCGCCGTGCCGACCAGGCCGGAGGATCCGGTCATCGCGATCACCAGGCTGCCCGCACCGGCCTGCGCGGCATCGCGGTGCGCGGCGAGATCGTCGGCGAGCTGGCGGTGCCGATAGGCGAAGGTGGACCGCAGCGCCGCGCCCGGCACCGTGGTGTCGACGATGTCATGCACGCGGGTGGTGCCATCGCCAGCGTCGCTATAGCGGTGGGTGTGCCGCCACCATCCGATGATCCGCGGCGGCAGGGTCATCAGGCCGTCGGAGGACAGCACATCGACGAACTGGTGGGGCGGATCGTAGCCGGCCGGATCGTGGCGGGCGATCCAGCGCAGCCCGGCCGGGAGTCCGAGGATGGCCACGCCGTCGGCCAGCGAGTTGGTCTCGGCGACCACCCGCATCGGCTGCCAGGGCGGAACCAATCTGCGCATGGCGCCGGGACGGGTGTGCCAGGCGAACACCTCGTCGAGCGGATGGTCGACGATGCTCGCGTATTCAATTCCCACGATGAGCATTCGGAGCCAAGGGTGGCCCGGATGGGCCGTGCCGTCAGCGGCGTTCGGTGTTCTCCGCCACGTCGTCGGCCTCGCCGGCGGTCTCATCGGGGGTCTCATCGGCGGTCTCGTCCGATTCCTCGGTGCTGTCCGCCTCGTCCACCGGATGGACGGCTGCCTCCTCGGCCGGTTCCGGCAGGTCGGGCTCGTCGTCGCTGGGCAGATCGGACTCGGGATCCTCGGATACCACCTCGTCGGGGTGGTCCTCTTCGGTCAGGTCATCGGCCGGGTAGTCGGCGTCGAACGTGGAGTACGTCGACTCGACGACGTCCTCGTCGGAGTAGGCGATCGCCGGCTCGTCGGCGGGTTCAGGTTCGGCCGGGACAGCCGGCTCCTTCTGCGAGCGTTCGCGGATCGCATCGACGATCAGCAGGATCACCCCGAGCACGCTGGCCGCGATGCACACCCAGGCAACCAGTTCATTACTGGTGACGACTGCGGTGACCAGGGCGGCGAGGCCGATCACCGCCAGTACCAGCGCAACGATCAGCATCGGTCAACCTCCGGCAGCCAGATTCTTCGGTGGACGCGGACCCGCGGACGGCACAGCCCGACGGACCGGCCCGACGGAACCTTAGTTGTTGCCCCGGTTGAACTGGTTGAACCCACCGCCGTCGGTGGCAGCACCGGAGTCGACCGGGGCGGCCGAGCCGCGCTGGCCCAGCTCTTCGAGCTGCGATTCGAGGTAGGTCTTGAGGCGGGTGCGGTACTCGCGCTCGAAGGTGCGCAGCTGCTCGAGCCGGCCCTCCAGGACGGTCCGCTGCTGGTTGATGGTGCCCATGATCTCGGAGTGCTTGCGCTCGGCGTCGGCCTGCAGGGCGTCGGCCTTCTCCTGGGCCTGCCGCAGCTGCGTCTCCGACCGGGTCTGGGCGTCGGCCAGCATCGCTTCGGAGCGCTGCTTGGCATCAGCGACGGTGGTCTCGGCGGTGTGCCGGGCCTCCGACAGGATCTGGTCGGCGTTGGCGCGGGCATCGGCGAGCAGCTTGTCGGCCTCGGCCTTGGCGGTACCGGTCAGCCGGTCGGCGGTGTCCTGGGCCAGGCTCAGCACGCGGGCCGCCTTGATGGCCTGCTCCTCGCTGACCGACGGCGACGGCGCGGGCGCCGGCTGCGGGACGGGGGCCGGAGCGGGCTCCGGTTCCGGCTCGGGCTGGTAGAGCGGGATCGCCTGGGTGGGCTGCGGTCCGCCGCCGCCGGCCCGGGCCGCAGCCAGCTCCTGATCGAGCTCGCTGACCCGCTGCCGCAGGTCGGAGTTCTCTTCGATCAGGCGGGTCAGCTCGTTCTCCACCAGGTCGAGAAAGGCGTCGACCTCGTCCTCGTTGTAGCCGCGCTTGCCGATGGGTGGCTTGCTGAACGCCACATTGTGCACGTCGGCCGGTGTAAGTGGCATTGTCTGCCCCCTCGAGTCTGGACGGTCGAACCGATGTCAAAGTGTAGAAGAACGCATGTCACGTTCATCGTTCCGTACTGTAACTGGCGTCCATCCTGTCACACCAGAACCGCCGGTTGCGCGCGAGACCAATAATTAAGAGCGAATTTCAAACTTTCACTCCCCTGCGCCACGGCGCGCCTCACCGGATTTTTGCCTCGGGTGCAGTATCTTCCCCGGCCGGATCAGGCCGCCGCGGCCGCCGCGTTGAAGGCCAGTTGCATGCCGATGAAGGCCACCAGCAGCAACACCATGATCGACAGGTCGAAGCGGACGGCCCCGATCGTCAACTGCGGGATCAACCGGCGCAGGAGCTTCACCGGAGGATCGGTGACCGTCATGATCGCCTCGAGGACCACCACGGTGAGACCGCGCGGGTGCCAATCCCTGGCGAACGAACGGATGAACTCGACGACGACCCGGGCGATGAGCAGCAGCCAGAAGATGAACAGCGCGAAGCCCAGGATTTCGAAGAACAGCGCCAACTAAAGCCGGTCCTTACTCAGCAGCGGATGTGACATTGCCGACATCGCTGGGATGACTCCAGCGCGACGCCGCCAGCCTACCTAGTAGACCGGCGGCGCCGGGTGTCGGCTGAGTCACTGATAGCTGTAGAAGCCCGCTTCGGCGATGCGGCGCCGCTCCTCGGCGGTGACGTCGACGTCAGCCGGGGACAGCAGGAAGACCTTGGTGGCGACCTTGTCGAAGGATCCGCGCAGGGCGAAGGCCAGGCCGGCGGCAAAGTCCACCAGCCGCTTGGCGTCGGCGTTGTCCATCGAGACCAGGTCCATGATCACCGGCTGGCCGTCGCGGAACCGCTCACCGATGGTGCGGGCCTCGCTGTAGTCCTTGGGACGCAGCGTGGTGATCTTGGACAGCGGGCTGCCCGCCTCGAACAGTTCGGCCATCCGGCGAGGGTCCATCGCCAGGGCGCCGCGGGTGGATCCGCGCAGGGAACCGAACCGCGAAGGCCGCGGCATGTCGTCGAACTCGCGCGGGCGGAACCGCGGCTCCTCGGCGTAGCGGAACCCGCCGGTGGGCGGGGCGTCGTAATCGCCACGCGGATCGTCGTACTCGCGGGCACCGCGCGGATCGCGGTCGTCGTAGCGGCCGCCCCGCTCGTAGGAGTCCTCGGCGAACCGCTCACCGCGACGCGGGTAGCCGCGGCCGGCGCCGCGGTCTTCGTCGTCGTAGTACTCGTCGTCGTAATCGTCCATCGGGGCCATCCCGAAGTAGGCCTTGACCTTGTGGAGAGTGCTCATCGCTGGACCCTTCTAGAGCGTGAAGTTCGGTGTCTGTGATGAAGATGTGACTGGAGTGACTACTCAGGGAGACGTTAGAGGACGTTGTCCCAGAAGCGCTGTACCGACACGCACACACGTTGAACCGTGTCGCACCGCGACTTCCAGGTCACCGGACATCCCCGCGGACAGTTCGGTGGCCTCGGGATGGTTGCGCAGCACGCGGCGGTGCTCATCGGCCAGCGCGGCGAAGGCCGTGTCCGGGTCGGCGCCCAGCGGCGGGACTGCCATCAGGCCGATCAATGCCAGCCCGGGTGCGCGGGCCACCTGGTCGCAGATCGCGTCGACGGCGGCCGGGTCGCCGACGTCCACGCCGCCGCGTTCGGTGTCACCGTCCAGGCTGATCTGCACGAAGACCTTCACCGGTCCGGTACGCAGACCCTCGTCGATGGCCTGTAGCGCGCCGCGGTCCAGTGCGGCCGCAACCTTGGCCGTACTCAGCGAATGGACCGTATCCGCCCATCGCGCAATGTGTTTGGCCTTGTTGCTTTGAATCTGTCCGACCATGTGCCAGTGTGCGTCGTCGGCTCCGGTCAACGCCTGCAGCTCGGCGACCTTGGTCGAGGCCTCCTGGTCGCGGGACTCACCGAAGCTGCGGCACCCCAGCCGCCACAGGATGGCCACGTCGGTGGCCGGGAAGAACTTGGTGATCGGCAGCAGTTCGACATCGGCCACGTCGCGCCCGGCGGCCTGCGCGGCGGCGGCCAGCCGGTCCCGCAGCCCGCTCAGCGCCGCGGCCAGATCCGATTCGCGGTCGCTCATTCCATCCACACCAGACAGGCCAGCCGGCCCGTCGGGGCGCCACGGCGATGGCTGAACAGATTCGGGTCGGCCACGGTGCAGCGCGGGTCGATATCGATCGCCTTGACACCGGCGCCCTGAAGTTGGCGGGCGATACCGGCGCGCAGGTCCAGTCCGGCCGTCCCCCGCGCCGTCCTGGTCCGGCTGCCGGGGAGCTTCGCTTCGACGTCGGCGGCCATCTCCTCGGGCACCTCATAGTTGGCCCCGCTGACCGAGGGCCCGAGCAGCACCGAGATGTCCTCGGTACGGGCACCGGCGGCCAGCATCGCCTCCAGGGTGCGCAGCACGACGCCGTTGGCCGCCCCGACGCGGCCGGCATGGGCCCCGGCCACGACGCCGGCACGGGCGTCGGCCAGCAGTACTGGCACGCAGTCGGCGGTCACGACGGCCAGCGCCAGCCCCGGCGTGGTCGTCACCAGAGCGTCGGTGTCGGGCAGCGCGTCGGTGCGCGGTTCGGTGACCAGTTCGACGTGAGCGCTGTGCACCTGGTTCATCCAGATCACGTGGTCATCGGCAAGCCCGATGGCCTTCGCCAGCCGGGCCCGGTTGGCCGCGACCGCAGCCGGATCGTCGCCGACGTGGTCACCGAGGTTGAAGGTGTCGAAGGGCGGCTTGGAGACTCCGCCGGCCCGGGTCGTGGTCACCCGACGGATGCGAACAGTCACAGAACCCAGTATCCGGGCGCGTGACGGACGGCGGTCAGTGCCGCATGAAGGGCGGCACGTCGACGTCGTCATCGGAGATGCCGCCGTCGTCACCACCGATGCTGACCGTGGCGCCGTTGGTGTGCACCGGCACGCTGACGGCGTCGATCGGGTCGAACAGCGAGGAGCTGAGCTTGCCCGCCGCTCCCGGCGCGATGGCCGGGCCTGAACCCACCACCGGCTTGCGGCTAGGACCCGCGGCGTCGAAACCGGCGGCGATGACCGTGACCCGGACCTCGTCGCCGAGCGAGTCGTCGATGACCGTGCCGAAGATGATGTTCGCCTCGGCGTGGGCGGCGTCCTGGACCAGCGAGGCGGCTTCGTTGATCTCGAACAGCCCCAGATCGCTGCCGCCCGCGATGGACATCAGCACACCCTGGGCGCCTTCCATCGAGGCTTCCAGCAGCGGGGAGTTGATGGCGATCTCAGCGGCCTTGAGCGCGCGGCCGTCACCGCGGGCCGAGCCGATGCCCATCAGCGCGGTGCCCGCACCGCTCATGATGCCCTTGACGTCGGCGAAGTCGACGTTGATCAGGCCGGGCGTGGTGATCAGGTCGGTGATGCCCTGCACACCGTTGAGCAGCACCTCGTCGGCGCTGCGGAAGGCGTCCATCAGCGAGACGTTGGCGTCGCCCATCTGCAGCAGACGGTCGTTCGGGATGACGATCAGGGTGTCGCAGCTCTCGCGCAGCGCGGTGATACCGGCCTCAGCCTGGTTGGAGCGGCGCTTGCCCTCGAAGGAGAACGGCCGGGTCACCACGCCGACGGTCAGCGCGCCGAGCTTGCGGGCGATGGTGGCCACCACCGGCGCGCCACCGGTGCCGGTGCCGCCGCCCTCACCTGCGGTCACGAACACCATGTCGGCGCCGCGCAGCAGCTCTTCGATCTCGTCCTTGGCGTCCTCGGCAGCCTTGCGGCCGACCTCCGGGTCGGCGCCGGCGCCGAGACCCCGGGTGGAGTCGCGGCCGACGTCGAGCTTGACGTCGGCGTCGCTCATCAACAGCGCCTGGGCGTCGGTGTTGATCGCGATGAACTCCACACCCTTGAGTCCCTGCTCGATCATGCGGTTGACGGCGTTGACACCGCCGCCACCGATGCCAACGACCTTGATTACGGCGAGGTAGTTATGCGGGGGGGTCATCGTCTCGTCTTTCCTCCCTGGTGGGGATCGGGCTGGACGCGGCTCCCTGATGTCACTCTGCAAACCCTCAACCTCAACCTCAGGCTTAGAGTTATGTCAAGTAGTTCCGCGCAACCAGAACGGTATGGCCGGTCCGCGCTGTATTGGGGAGGCGCGCCGACGTGTTGCGAGCGAATTTCCCGCGATGTCGATCACGCGCGGCAACCCCGCCTACTTGACCGTCGGTAGATCCGGACTCGACACGTCGTAGGTGCGGCCGGGCTGGGTCAGCAGCGCCGCGAGCTTCTCGGCCTTCTCCTCGGTGCGGTCGGTGGTCCCCCACACCACGGTCCGCCCATCGGTCAGGGTCAGCGTCACCGAGGCCACCGACGGGGCGGCCACCCGGCTGACCTGACCCACGACCTCGGGGCTCAGCGCCGTCATCACCTGCAGTGCGGCGCGGGTCGGCGGATCGGTGGGCCCGGGATTGTCGACATCGATGTAGGGCAGTCCCGGCGGCGGCGGTGCGGTGGCGAAGTCCACCCCGTCCTTGTCGAACAGATGCGGACCGTCCGGATAGTCCTTCACCACGATCGGGATGCGCTCGACGATCGTGATGCGCAGCGTCGAGGGGTACTCGCGCTGCACCCGAGCACTGGCCACCCGGCGGATACCGGCCACCCGGTCAGCCACCGCATCGGTATTGATCTGCAGCAGCGGCGTGCCGATCTGGACCTTCGCCGCGTCGACCACTTCCTCGCGGGTCACCGCGCCGATCCCGGTGATCACCAGCGAGCGGGCCGACATCACCGGGGTGAAGTACAGGATCAGGCCGAGACCGACGCCGATCACGCTCAGCAGGATCAGCCAGACCAGCAGCCGAAGTCCGCGAACGGTCCCGCGCCCCAATTGTTTCGGCGCATCGTCGTGCTGGGTGCGCACCCGGCGCTTGGCCTCACGGCGGGCGTCTTCGATGGCCCGCGCGCGGGCCTGGGCCTCGCGGCGCTCGGCACGCTCCCGGCGCGCCTTGCGTCGGGGACCCTCGAGATCGGGCTCCTCGGCCGCCTCGGCGTCCTCGGCGGCTTCGGGTTCTGCGGGTGCTGGGGCCTCTTGCGCGTCGTCGAGATCGACGTTCTGCACGTCGTCACTCGCAGTTTCGCGCCCGTCCGTGGGGTTCGGCGGATCGGGGGCGTCAGGGGGATCCGGCTCGGTCACCGTGCCTCCCGGCCGACCTTGTCCTGGATCGCGGCGATGATCTCCGGGCCGAGCATCGTCACGTCGCCGGCTCCCATGGTGACCACCACGTCACCATCGCCCACCGAGGCCGCGACGCGGGCGGCCACCGCGGAGAAGTCCGCGACGTAGTGCACCGGCACGCTGACGTGCTCGGCCACCGTCGCCCCACTGATGCCGGCCATCGGCTGTTCCCGCGCCGCGTAGACGTCGAGCACGAACACCTCGTCTGCGGTGTCCAGGGCATGGCCGAACTCGCGAGCGAAAGTCTTTGTCCGCGAATACAAGTGGGGCTGGAACACCACGACACTGCGGGCCCCGGTGATGGTCGGATGCCCGGTACGGTCCTGGCGGGCGATCGCGCGCAGCGCGGTCAACGCGGCCCGCACCTCGGTCGGGTGGTGGGCGTAGTCGTCGAACACCTTGACCCCACCGGCGACCCCGACGAGCTCGAAACGCCTACGCACACCTTCGAATCCGGCCAGCCCGTCGAGTACGTCCTCGACCGGCGCACCGACCTCCAGTGCCGCCAGCAGGGCGGCCAGCGCGTTGAGCGCCATATGCCGGCCCGGCACCGCCAGGCGCATCACCCGGGGATGGGACTCCCCCGCCAGCTGGACGTGGGCCACCGCCCCGGTGCCGTGCTGTTCCCAGTCGACCAGCGCGCCGGCCAGTCCGTCGGCCGGTCCACTGCCGTAGCGCAGCACCCGCACCCCGCGCTGCGCGCTGCGCTCGGCGAGTTCGGCGGCGCCGGGGTCGTCGGTGCACACCACCAGCGCACCGCCGGGTGCCAGCCGGTCGACGAAGGCGTCGAACACCGCGCTGTAGGCCTCCGGGCTGCCGAAGAAGTCCAGATGGTCGGCTTCGACATTGGTCACCACCGCCACGTTGGGGGTGTATTCCAGCAGCGAGCCGTCACTCTCGTCGGCCTCGGCAACGAAGCAGTCGCCACTTCCGTTGTGCGCGTTGGTCCCTGCCTCGCCCAGATCGCCGCCCACCGCGAACGACGGGTCCATCCCGGCATGCTGCAGCGCCACGATGAGCATCGAGGTGGTGGTGGTCTTGCCGTGCGTGCCGGTCACCAGCAGGGTGCGCTGCCCGGCCATCAGCTTGGCCAGCACCACCGGCCGCAGGATCACCGGGATGCCGCGGCGGGCCGCCTCGAGGAGTTCGGGGTTGGTCTTGGGGATCGCGGCTTGGGTGGTGATGACGGCCGTGGGCCCGCCGGGCAGCAGGTCCAGGTTGGCCCCGTCGTGGCCGATGCTGATCTGCGCGCCACGGGCCCGCAGTGCCACGACTCCGCGCGACTCCTTGGCATCCGAACCCGACACCTGTCCCCCGCGATCGAGCAGGATGCGCGCGATCCCGGACATGCCGGCGCCGCCGATGCCCACCATGTGCACCCGCTGCAGTTCCGGCGGCAGGGTCTTGGCGGCGCTCATCGGTGGGTCCTGGCGACGTCGAGAGCCACCTCGGCCACCCGGCGGGCGGCATCCCGGTGCCCGACCTGCCCAGCGGCGGCGGTCATCGCGGCCAAGCGCGGTGGGTCGGTGAGCAGGCCGACGACCTCACGCCCGACGAATTCCGGGGTCAGGTCGGCATCGGCGACCAGCAGACCGCCGCCCGCGTTGACCACCGGCAGCGCGTTGAGCCGCTGCTCGCCGTTACCGATGGGCAGCGGGACGTAGACGGCAGGCAACCCGACCGCCGACACCTCGGCCACCGTCATCGCCCCGGACCGGCAGATCGCCAGGTCGGCGGCGGCATAGGCCAGGTTCATCTCGTAGAGGTAGGGCACCGCGACATACGGCGGGTCGCCCGGCTGCGGGGTCGGCAGCTCCAGGGTAGGCCAGGTTCATCTCGTAGAGGTAGGGCACCGCGACATACGGCGGGTCGCCCGGCTGCGGGGTCGGCAGCTCCAGGGTGTTCTTCGGTCCGTGCGCGTGCAGCACCGAGATCCCGGCGGCCGCCAGCTGCGCCGCGGCACCCGACACCGCACGGTTGATCGAGGCCGCGCCCTGCGATCCGCCGAACACCAGCAGCACCCGGGCATCCTCGGCGAAGCCGAAGTGGGCGCGGGCCGCCGATCGCAGCGCCGCGCGGTCCAGTTCGGTGATCGCGGCGCGCACCGGCATGCCGACCACCTCGGCATTCGCCAGGCCCGAGTCGGGCACTGCGGCCAGCACCCGGCGTGCGGTTCGCGCGCCGACCCGGTTGGCCACCCCGGCGCTGGCATTGGCCTCGTGCACCACGACGGGCACGTGCCTGCGGCGGGCGGCCAGATAGGCGGGCACCGCGACATAGCCGCCGAACCCGATCACCACGTCGGCATCCACGTTGTCGAGCACCGCGCGGGTCTCGCGGACCGCCCGGCGCACCCGCAGCGGCAGACGCAGCATGTCACCGTTGAGTTTGCGGGGCAGCGGAACGGGGGTGATGAGTTCGAGGTCATAACCGCGATCCGGGACCAGCCGGGTCTCCAGCCCACGGGCGGTGCCCAGAGCGGTGATGCGAACGTTGGGGTCCAGTGCCTTCAGTGCGTCGGCCACGGCCATCGCGGGCTCAACGTGTCCGGCGGTGCCACCACCGGCCAGGACGACCGAGAACGATGCGCCGCGCTCACCGCCGTCGACCCCCGAGACACTCACCCGTAACGCTGACCTTCCAATGTGCGGGACCGCCGTGGCTGGCCGGCTCCGTGGTTGCCATATCGCTGTGCCCCGCGAGGCGAAGCATCACCATGATGCCCTGCGCGCCGAGTGGGCCGCTCGGCCGTCCTCGATTTGGCGGGTACCGCGGCACGACCACGGGTGGGCTTCTTCTCGACTTTCTTGGGGGCCTTCTTGGCCGGTTTGGCCGGTTTGGCGCCGTCGGTCCGCGACCGCAGCCGGTCGCGCAGCGCCTCCGTCCGGGTGGGCACGTAGGGCTCGGGCAACGGCAGGCGCAGCAGCCGGTTCATCCGGTCATCGCGGCCGGCCCGCAGCGCGGCCACCGCCTCGGGTTCGTGCCGGGCCGCGTTCGCCATCAGTCCGATCATGAACAGCGTTGTGGCCGTGGAGGTTCCACCGGCAGAGATCAGCGGCAGCTGGATGCCGGTGACGGGCAGCAGGCCGATGACGTAGCCAACGTTGATGAAGACCTGGCCGATCACCCACATGGTGGCGGTGGCGGTCAGCAGCCGCAGGAACGGATCCGCCGAGCGCCGGGCGATCCGCATACCCGTGTAGGCGAACAGACCGAACAGCGCCAGCAGCCCGAAGGCGCCGACGAACCCGAGTTCCTCGCCGATGATCGCGAAGATGAAGTCGTTATGGGCGTTGGGCAGGTAGTTCCACTTCGCGGTGCCCTGGCCGAGACCGTCGCCGAACACCCCGCCGTTAGCCAGCGCGAACTTGGCCTGCCGGGCCTGATAGCCCGAGCCCTGTGCGTCGGCGCTGGGGTCCAGCCAGGACCGCACCCGGTCGGAGCGGTAACCCTCCGAGACCGCCAGGACCGCGGCCGCGGCGACAGCGGCCAGCACCGAGGACAGGAACACCTTCAGCGGCAGGCCGGCGAACCAGAGCAGGGCCAGCAGGATGATGCCCAGTGACACCGTCTGGCCGAGGTCGGGCTGGGCGACGATCAGCGCCAGTGCGATCACCGCGGCGGGGATCAGCGGCACCAGCATCTCGCGCAGCGATGCCCGCTCCATGCGGCGGGTGGCCAGCAGGTGGGCACCCCAGATGGCGAACGCGATCTTGGTGAGCTCGGAGGGCTGCATCGAGATGCCGCCGACGATGAACCAGCCGCGGGTGCCATTGGATTCGTGGCCGATCCCCGGGATCAGCACGAGCACCAGCATGACAATCGTCATCGCGAACGAGAGGAACGCCGTGCTGCGCAGGAAGCGCACCGGCAGGCGCAGGGCGATCCAGCAGGCGAACAGGCCGAGGAGGGTCCAGACCACCTGCCGGGCGAAGATCGCCCAGGGTGAGCCGTCCTCGTCGTAGGAGTGCACACCGGAGGCCGAGAGCACCATTGTCAGGCCGAGGGTGACCAGCAGGGCCGCCACCGAGATGATCAGGTGGAATGACGTCATCGGCCGGTTCAGCCAGGTGCCGAAAGTCTTGTGCAGGCCGAACCGGAACCGGGACGGGGCCGGTTCGGTGGCAACCGCCACGGCGGCAGCGGCGGCTGTGGTGGTGTCGCCGTCGTCCGGCGTGGTGGTCTCGTCAGCGGGTGCGGACGTGTCGGTGCTGTCGGTGGCACCCTTGGCGCCCCGACGCCGTAGCCGGGTCAGGATGTTGTCGGCCATCGCCGCTACCGGGCCGCGGCGCGCACGGCAGCAGCGAACGCGTCCCCGCGATCGCCGTAGCCGGCGAACTGATCGAACGACGCACCGGCAGGGGCCAGCAGCACCGTGTCACCTGGCCGGGCCAGGCCGGCAGCGGCGGCGACGACCTCGGTCATCACCTGCGCCCCAAGCCCTGGTCCGGAGGCATCGACCAGTCGAGTCCCATGAGCAACATCTGACTCATTAGTCCCTTGCACCACAGCATCCTCCCGCGTCACAACCTGGATGACGGGGACATCGGGTGCGTGTCGCGATAACGCCTTGGCAATCACGGCACGGTCACGGCCGATCAGCACGGCGCCCACCAGGCGGTCGGCCACCGCGGTGATCATCTCGTCCACCGAGGCGCCCTTGAGCAGGCCACCGGCCACCCACACCACCCGTGGGTAGGCCAGCACCGACGCCTGCGCGGCGTGTGGGTTGGTGGCTTTGGAGTCGTCGACATAGTGCACGCCGTCGACCACGCCGACGGCTTCGGCGCGGTGCCGGCCCACCCGGAATCCGGCCAGGGCCTCGGCGATGGCGCTGGCCGGCACGTCCACCGACCGGGCCAGGGCGGCGGCGCCGAGCGCGTCGAGCACCCCCACCGGACCGGCCACCGGGATGGATGCGGCCGGGGCCAGCGCCAGGTCGTCGGCGAAGGCGCGGTCGACGAGCATCCCGTCACGCACCCCGAGCTCACCAGGGCCCGGCTCACCGAGCCGGAAGCCGACCTTCACCGGCGCTGCGGCGTCGGGCAACAGCGCGGCGGCCGGCGCGTCATCGAGTCCGACGACGGCCACCCGGCCGTCCAGCGCGCGTGCTTTGGCCGCGGCGTAGGCGGCGAAACTGCCATGCCAGTCCAGGTGGTCCTCGGCGATGTTGAGCACCGCTCCACCCGCCGGGCGCAGCGACGGTGCCCAGAACAACTGGAAACTCGACAGCTCCACGGCCAGCAGATCGGCCGGCTCGGACAGCACATCGAGGACCGGGTCGCCGATGTTGCCGCACAGGATGGCCCGACGGCCGTCGGCCACCAGCATCGCGTGCAGCATCGAGGTGGTGGTGGTCTTGCCGTTGGTTCCGGTGACCACCAGCCAGCGCCGGGGTGTGCCGTAGTGTCCGGCGGCGTCCAGCCGCCAGGCCAGTTCGACGTCACCCCAGATCGGTACGCCCGCCGCGGCCGCGGCGGCCAGGACCGGTGCGGTCGGCGGGAAGCCGGGGCTGGTGACCACCAGGTCCACGGTGTCCATCCCGGCGATGGCGCGCTGCGGTTCGATGACGCCGATCCCGTTGGCGGAGAACGTGTTCAGTGCGTCGGCGTTGTCGTCACAGACCTGGATATGAACGTCGAGGGTGGCCAGCGCGGCGACCACCGCGCGTCCGGTGATACCGGCCCCGGTGACCAGCACCCGGGCTCCGGGCGCCAGCGGCTGCAGGCCTGTCACCTCAGGCCCCGATGGCCGAGAGCCACTCGCCGTAGAACAGGGCCACGCCCAGGCCGCACGCGATCGCGGTGAGCAACCAGAACCGGATGATCACCGTCGTCTCAGCCCAGCCCACCAGCTCGAAGTGGTGGTGGAACGGCGCCATTCGGAACACCCGGCGCCCGGTGGTGCGGAACGCCAGGATCTGCACCACCACCGAGGTCACCTCGGCGACGAACAGCGCCCCGAGCACGACGGCCAGCACCTCGGTGCGGCTGGTCACCGACAGCCCGGCGATGATGCCGCCGAGGGCCAGCGAGCCGGTGTCGCCCATGAAGATCTTGGCCGGGGCGGCGTTCCACCACAGGAACCCGATACAGGCACCCGCGGAGGCAGCCGCGATCAGCGCCAGGTCCAGCGGGTCGCGCACGTTGTAGCAGCCCAGCCCCGGCGCGGTGGCGCACGCGTTGCGGTACTGCCAGAACGTGATGAGCACGTAGGCGGCGCTGACCATTGCCATGCTGCCGCCGGCCAGGCCGTCGAGCCCGTCGGTGAAGTTGACCGCGTTCGACCAGGCGCTCACCACGACGACGACGAACAGCACGAACAGCAGCGGGGTCAGCGTCACGGTGGCGATCTCGCGCACGTAGGACAGTTCGGGGCTGCCCGGCGTCAGGCCGTCGGCATTGCGGAACTGCAGCACCAGAATGCCGAACAGCACCGCGGCGGTGATCTGGCCGACGGTCTTGGCGGTCTTGTTCAGCCCGAGGTTGCGGGAACGCCGGATCTTGATGAGGTCGTCGACGAACCCGACCGCCCCCAGCGCGGTGGCCAGGCCGAGTACCAGTAGGCCCGAGGCCGACGGCCCGTCGCCGCCCATCGCCAGGCCGACGAGATGGGTGCCGAAGTAACCGGCCCAGATGCCGGCGATGATCGCCACCCCGCCCATCGACGGCGTGCCGCGCTTGGTCTTGTGGCTCGGCGGGCCGTCTTCGCGGATCTCGTGGCCGAAGCCCTGCTTGGTGAACAGCCGGATCAGTACCGGGGTAAGCAGAATCGACACCGCCAGCGCGATGCCGACGGCGATGAGGATCAGTCTCATGTATCGGCCACCAGCGCTTCGGCCAGCGCTCCCAGACCCGCGGCGTTGGACGCCTTGACCAGCACCACGTCGCCGGGCGCCAGCTCGGCGCGCAGCAACTCCAGGGCGGCGTCGGCATCGGGGACCATGACGGACTCCGAACCCCAGGAACCCTCCATGACCGCCCCGTGATGCATGGCGCTCATAGGCCTCCCGGTTCCGACGACGACGAGTCGACTGATATCTAAGCGCACCGCGAGTCTGCCGATGCGGTCATGCTCGGTTATCGAGTCTTCCCCGAGTTCACCCATCTCGCCCAGCACGGCCCAGCTTCTCCTGCCTGACTGCCTCGCTCCTCCTCGGCCTCGTCCCTCGGCCGCATCGTCGACTCGGCTGCGCCCAGTCGCCCGCGCCATCACCGCCAGCGCCTGCAGCCCGGCGCGCATCGAGTCGGGGTTGGCGTTGTAGGCATCGTTGATCACGGTCACCCCGTCGGCGCGGGTGCGCACCTCCATCCGATGCCGCGACGCCGGACCGGCGCCGGCCAGCGCCTGCGCGATCTGCGCCAGGCTGGCCCCGCACTCCAGCGCGATCGCCGCCGCCGACAGCGAGTTGCTGACCTGGTGCTCGCCGTGCACGGCCAGCTGCACATCCACCGACCCGGTGGCGGTGCGCAGGGTGAACCGGGGCCGGGCCAACTCGTCGAGCTCGACGTTCTCCGCGCGCAGATCAACACCCTCGGACCGCCCGACGCGCACCACCCGGGCGACGGTCTTGGCGTCCATCGCCGCAACGTAGGAGTCGTCGGCGTTCAGCACCGCCACACCGGTCTCCGGAAGTGCTTGCACCAGTTCGGATTTCGTCTCTGCGATGATCTCGCGCGAGCCGAACTCGCCCAGGTGGGCGGTACCGACATTGAGCACGGCCGCGATCGACGGGCGCGCGATGGCGGCGAGCGCGGCGATGTTGCCGCGGTGCCGGGCCGACATCTCGAGCACCAGGAAGTCGGTGTCGGTAGTGGCGCGCAGCACCGTCCACGGGTGGCCGAGTTCGTTGTTGAACGAGCCGGGCGGGGCCACCACCTCGCCGAGCGGACTCAGCACCGCGGCGATCAGATCCTTCGTCGAGGTCTTGCCCGACGACCCGGTGATCCCGATGATCGTCAGTCCGCCCTCGACCAGTTCGGCGGCCACCGCCGAGGCCAGCTTGGCCAGCGCGGCCAGCACCGCCGCACCGGAACCGTCGCTGTCGTGCTCGAACACCCCGGCATTCGCGTCCGACGCCGTCGCCGGCGGCACCACGATCGCCGGCACACCGACCGGACGGGCCGCCAGAACCGCCACCGCGCCGGCCGCCACGGCCGCGGCGGCGAAATCGTGGCCGTCGGAGCGCGCGCCGGGCAGGGCCAGGAACAGTCCGCCGGGGGTAACGGCCCGGGAGTCAAACTCGACCGTGCCGGTGACCTGGACTTCAGCGGCCTCGGCCGGGCTGATGTCGGCGAGTTCTCCGCCGACGATCTCGGCGATCCGGGCGATGGTCAACGGGATCATGGTGCGGTTCCCAACGATTCGAGGGCCAGTGCCAGTTCGTCGCGGTCATCGAAAGGCCGGGTCTGGCCGCCGCCGGTCTGGCCCTTCTCGTGGCCCTTGCCCGCGATCACCACGACATCGCCGCGGCGCGCCCAGGCCACCGCGTGCCCGATGGCGGTGCGACGGTCCCCGATCTCGACGACCTCGGCGTCGGTGCCGGCCGCGGCGGCGCCGGCCAGAATGGCTGCCCGGATGGTCGCGGGATCCTCGTCACGCGGGTTGTCGTCGGTGACGACCACGAGGTCGGCCAGCTCAGCGGCGATCCGTCCCATCGGCTCACGCTTCCCCGGATCACGGTCTCCCCCGGCCCCGAACACCACCGCCAGCCGGGCACCGGGCCTGCGCAGGGTCTCCAGCACCGCCTGAAGCGCGCCCGGCTTGTGCGCGTAATCCACCACGGCCAGGAAGTCCTGCCCGCGTTCGACAGCCTCCAGGCGGCCGGGCACCGAGGCCTCCCGCAGGCCGGGCGAGGCCTGCTCGGGCGACACCCCGACAGCGTCGAGGATGGCCAGGGCCAGCAGCGTGTTGGCGACGTTGTAGCGGCCGGGCAGCCGGATGCGCAGCCGATGGTGCACGCCGGCCGGATCCTGGGCGGTGAACTCCTGGATCCCGCTGTCGAGCACCACGATGTCCTGGGCCTGCCAGTCGGCCGGATGCCCCTCGGCGCTGACCGTCACCACCTCGGCGGCCCGCCAGGCCATCGCCCGGCCGGCATCGTCGTCCACACAGATCACCGACAGCGCCGCGTGCACGGGCGAGGCCGGATCAAACAGTTTGGCCTTGGCCTCGAAGTAGGCCTCCATGGTCGGGTGGAAGTCGAGGTGGTCGCGGGACAGGTTGGTGAATCCGCCGACGGCGAACCGGATTCCGTCCACCCGGCCGAGTTCGAGGGCGTGACTGGACACCTCCATCACCGCGGTGTCGACCCCGTGCTCGGCCATCACCGCCAGCAGCGCCTGCAGGGCGGGTGCCTCCGGTGTGGTCAGTGCGCTGGGCACGTCGGCCCCGGCGATCCGCACCCCGACGGTGCCGATCAGCCCGGGGACCCGCTCAGCCGAGCGCAACCCGGCTTCGATCAGGTGGGTGGTGGTGGTCTTGCCCGACGTCCCGGTCACGCCCAGCACCACGACCCGGTCCGATGGGTGGCCGTACACCGCGGAGGCCAGCTCGCCCAGGACGGTCCGCGGATTGGGGTGCACCAGCACCGGCACCGGGGCGGGATCGCCGAGCCTGTCATGCAGGACGGCCAGACCGTCGGCATCGGTGAGCACCGCCACCGCGCCACGGGCGAGTGCGTCGCCGGCGTAGGCGGCGCCGTGCGAGGACGATCCGGGCAGGGCGGCGAACACGTCACCGGGCAGGGCCTCCTGGCCGCGCAGGGTGACACCGGTGATCCGGACGTCGGGAACCGCACCGCCGGCAGCCGGTACAGCGCCGATCCGGGTGGCCAGCGTCGGCAATGCCAAGGCCGGTGTCGTTCGGGGCCGCAGGGGGTTGGTCATCGGATTGACACCCTACCGAGCCGGGCCGGTAGCCCGGCTACTACATCGCCTGCAGCGTCAGCGGCGGACCGGGGTCTGCCGACAGCGGGATGTTCTCCCGTTGCAGCAGCCAGGCGGCGATGTTGTGGAACAGCGGGGCAGCGGAATGCCCGGCCGTGCCGTCGGCATTGCGCTGCGGGTTGTCCATCATGATTCCGATCACGTACCGCGGGTCGTCCGACGGGGCCATGCCGGCGAAGGTGATCCAGTAGACGTCGCTGTAGTAGCAGCCGCAGGCCGGGTTGATCTGCTGGGCGGTGCCCGTCTTCCCGGCGATCTGATACCCGTCGACCGAGGCGGCCGGACCGGTGCCCTGCTGGTATCCCATCGGGTCGCGCTGGACGACGGCGCGCAGCATATTGCGCACGGTGCGGGCGGTCTCCGGCGAGACCACCCGGATGCCGTTGGGCCGGGCCTCTTCGGTGCGGGTGCCGTCGGCGGCGATGGTGGCCTTGAGGATGCGCGGCGGAATCCGCACCCCGTCGTTGGCGATGGCCTGGTACATCCCCGCCATCTGCAGCAGGGTCATCGAAAGGCCCTGCCCGATGGGCAGGTTGGAGAACGTACTGCCCGACCACTGGTCGATGGGCGGCACCAGGCCGGAGCTCTCGCCGGGCAGGCCGACGCCGGTGCGCTGGCCGAGACCGAACTTGCCGAGCATGTCGTAGAACCGGTCGGGGCCGACCCGCTGCGCCAGCATCAGGGTGCCGACGTTGGAGGACTTCCCGAACACCCCGGTGGTGGTGTAGGGCATCACACCGTGCGCCCAGGCGTCGCCGACGGTGACGCCGCCCATGTCGATGGAGCCGGGGACCTGCAGCACCTCGTCGGGGTTGGACAGGCCGTACTCGATCACCGAGGAGGCGGTGACGATCTTGTTGACCGATCCGGGCTCGAACGGCGAGGTGACGGCGAGGTTGCCCATCTGCTTGTCGGACTGGCGGCCGATGTCCTGGCTGGGGTCGAAGGTGTTGTCGTTCGACATCGCCAGCACCTCACCGGTTTTGGCGTCGAGCACCACCGCCGAGACGTTCTTGGCACCGGAGACATCCTTGGCCTGCTGAACCTGCTGCTGGACGTAGAACTGGATGTCATCGTCAAGGGTCAGCTGCACGGTGGAACCGTCGACGGCATCGTGCTTGTTGCGGTAGCTGCCCGGGATCACCACGCCGTCGGATCCGCGGTCATAGGTGATGGACCCGTCGGTGCCGGCCAGCTGCGAGTCCATCGCATCCTCGAGGCCGAGCAGGCCGTGCCCGTCCCAGTCGATACCGCCGACGATGTTGGCGGCCAGCGCCCCGCCGGGATACTGGCGCAGGTCCTGACGTTCGGCGCCCACCTCGGGGAACTTCTTGATGATCGCCGTGGCGACGGCCGGGTCGACCGCACGGGCCAGGTAGACGAAGGTCTCGTTGCTGCGCAGCTTCTTGAGTAGCGTTGCGGCATCGGGCTTGTTGTCGAGCTTGGCCGAGACATCCTTGGCGATCTCCATCAGGCGCTTGTCCGGATCGGGCGCCGACGGCGATTTCTGCTTGGCCTCGGTGAGCTGCTTGCGAATCTTGGTGGGCTGGAAGGTCAGCGCCCGGGCTTCGATGGTGAAGGCCAGCTTGTCATTGTTGCGGTCGACGATGCTGCCGCGCACCGCCTTCTCGATGTCGGTGACCTTCAGTTGGCTGGCGGCCTCGGCGCGCAGACCGGCGGCCTTGGGCACCTGCAGGTTGAACAGCTGCGCGGCGGCGATCAGCAGCGCGACCCCGATGACGATATTGCCGGCCCGGTGGCGGAACACGAATGAGGCTGTGCGCGATTCGGTTTCGGCGGGCTGGCGGGTACGGCGCGCCTTCGCCGAATGACCGATCTCGGATGACTGCTTGGCCACCTGGGCGCGCTGACGGCCACCGGCCGTCCGCGGCGACGACTTGGGACTGCGGCTCACTGCGCTCCTCCGGCCAGGGGTACGGCTTGGAGTTCAGCGGCGGCGGCGGGGCACCCTCGGCCGGCTTCGGCTTACCCACCACGATCCAGTTCCCCGAAGGATCCTGCACCAGGTGCGCGGTGTCCTTGGACGGGATCATGCCGAGATTGCGGGCGGCCTCGGCCAGTGCCGGGGCGGATTCGGCTTCCAGTACGTCGCGCTCGAGGGCTTCCTTCTGCTGGGTGAGCGCCTCGTTGGTGGCCCGGGCCGTGCCCAGCTGGTAGGAGCGCTGGGCGGCATCGGTGGACAGCCACAGCGTGACGCCCAGGCCCACCGCCAGCGAGCCGATGACCAGGACGACGAACGGTACCTTCGCCATCAAGGTCTGCGGGCGCAGGTCGACGGTGGCCAGCCGGGCGATCAGCCGTTCGCGTAATGGCGGCCGGACAACCTTGGGCGCCTTGGCCTTCCGGGCCTTGGCACGGGCCTTGGCCTGACTGGTGGTCTTGGGCCGGGCCGGTCGTTCGACGGGCCGCGGCATCGGCGCGGTCTGCGGCCCCTGCTTCAGGGCGCGGGGCCGGCCACCGCGGGCGGCGGTCTCGCTGGGACGACGACGAGTCGCGGTACCCCCGCCCTTCTTGGCCTTCTTGTCGCGATCCGCGGGACCGGCTGCCTTGCGCCCGACCTTCATGACTTGTTCCCTCCCCGTCCCGGGTTGCTGGTCGTGACACGCTCAACGGCCCGCAGCCGCACCGGCGCACTACGCGGATTACGTTCGATCTCCTGCGCGTCAGCCCGCTCGGCACCGCGGGTGATCGCCGTGAATTCCGGCTCATAGCCGGGCAATTCGACGGGCAGGCCGGCCGGGCTGCGGGACGCGGTCGCAGCGGCGAAGGTGGTCTTGACGATCCGGTCCTCCAGCGACTGGTAGGCCATCACCACCACCCGGCCGCCCGGCCGCAGCGCGGCCAGCGCAGCGGGCAACGCTGCGCTCAGTGAGTCCAGTTCGGCGTTGACCGCGATCCGCAGCGCCTGGAAGGTGCGCTTGGCGGGGTGGCCGCCGGTGCGCCGGGCCGGAGCGGGGATGCCCTGGTAGATGATCTCGACCAGTTCGCTGGTGGTGGTCAGCGGGGCGCGCTGCCTGCGCTCGACGATCAGGCCGGCGATCCGGTGGGCGAACTTCTCCTCACCGAAGCGGCGCAGGATGTCGGTGAGCTCGCCACGGTCGTAGGTGTTGAGGATCTCCGCGGCGGTCAGCGGGGCCTCGGGGTCCATCCGCATGTCCAGCGGTGCGTCCTTGGCGTAGGAGAAGCCGCGCTCGGGCTGATCGAGTTGCATCGAGGAGACACCCAGGTCGAACAGTGCGCCGTCGATGGATTCGGTTGCTGCGCAACCGGCTTCGGCCAGCGCGTCGACGATTCCGTCGTAGCGGGTGTGCACCAGGGTGATGCGGTCGGCGAACGGGGCCAGCCGGCGGCCGGCGTTCACCAGCGCGGTGGAGTCGCGGTCCAGGCCGATCAGGTGCAGTCCGGGAAACTCGGTGAGGAACCGTTCGGCGTGCCCGCCTGCCCCCAGGGTGGCGTCGACGAGCACCGCACCGGATCCGTCGGCGGCGTGGCGGGTGAGCGCGGGGGCCAGGAGTTCGACGCAGCGGTCCAGCAGGACGGGGACGTGTCCGTGGTCGGGGGTGTCAACCACGACGGAACCTCCCGGTAGATCAGACGGTGCCCCTGCACCGAGGTCCCTGCCCGGGATCGCGAACCTGGCGTTGGGGAAGTACGTCAGGGTCGGTTCGGGCAGAGGCCACGGTGCACGGGCCAGGTCAGATGATGTCGCTGAGTGCTTCATCGCTGGCCGCGGAGAAGTTCTCTTCGTGGGTCTCCTGGTAGTCCTGCCAGGCTTGGGCGTCCCAGATTTCCAGGAAGTCGACCGCGCCGATCACTACGCAATCCTTGGAGAGGTTCGCGTAGCGGCGGTGATCGGCCGACAGGGTGATCCGGCCCTGGGAGTCGGGATGCTGTTCGTCGGTGCCGGCCGCCAGGTTGCGCAGGAAGGCACGCGCCTCGGGATTGCTCCGCGAGGTCTGCGCGGCCCGCCGGGCCAGCTGCTCGAATTCCGTACGCGGGTAGACCGCAAGGCTGTGGTCCTGGCTCTTGGTGACCATCAACCCTCCTGCCAGCGCGTCGCGGAACTTGGCGGGCAGTGTCAGCCGCCCCTTGTCGTCGAGCTTGGGCGTGTAGGTACCGAGAAACATCCCCGTACCTCCTGCCGCCCCGGAGCCTCCTTCACTCCGTTAGCCGCCACAATACCCCACAATCCCCCACTTTGCTCCACCATTGCGGGGCATTTTGGGGCATGTCCTCCACCTTGTCCCACCCTCAACCAATTCGACCCTCGCCTCTCCCCCTCAGCGCATGCTGAAAGCCCAGGTCAAACCCTGGTGGGGCGTTGTGGGGAACGCCGAGATCGACACCACGGCGGTAGGCGGCACAAAAAAACGGGGCAGCCGGTTGGCTACCCCGTCAGCGAACGCGCTGTCACTCGTCGAAACGACGCCGGAAGCGGTCCTCCATGCGGCTGGTGAACGAGCCGGAACCCTTCACCCGGCGCTGGCGCGAGCCGGACGGTCCCGGACCTGCGACGCCACCGTCGCGGCCGCCGGGAAGCCGGGGGCCGGTGATCGCGAAGATCACGCCGCCGAACATCACCAGGAACCCGAGCACCGACAGAATCGGGAAGCTTCCGATCATCGTGGCTTTGAACGCCACGCCGGCGACCAGCATCGCCAAGCCGATGACGAACAAACCGGCGCCCTGGAGTCGGCGCCGCGTCGACGGAGCCCGCAGATTCCCGCCCCGCACACTCGAGGCGAATTTGGGGTCCTCGGCATAGAGAGCGCTCTCGATCTGATCGAGCATGCGCTGCTCATGATCGGAGAGTGGCATTCGTCCCTCCTTGCCGACACGGCGGGTCACATCAGGCGATAAGACATGGCTGCCCAGCACGGGCCGGGCAACTAACCACATGATACGAGCTGAAAGTGCGCTGTACCACCTAGTTGGTCCACCCGATTGTAGCTGTGTCCTGGGGATGTTCGGCCACCACCGCACGGACGTCAGCCGGTCGTCACCAGTCGCGGCGTCAGCCCGGCACCGGGACCGAAGATAATGGCGGAGAACCACGACCAATCCGCACGCGACGAAAGGCCCCGAGGCGTTGGCGACATTCCTCATCGATCTGTCGCCCCACGACATGCAACGCCGTCTTCACGACGCGCTGACGGTGTATGTCGACGCCATGCGCTACCCGCGTGGAACCGAGGGTCAACGGGCCTCGATGTGGCTGGAGCACACCCGCAGGCACGGCTGGAAGGCCGTCGCCGCGGTCGAGACCGACACCCCGGCCGGTAGCGAACCCAGCGCCACCGAGCTGGGCGCGGCCCCGTTGCTCGGAATCGCCTACGGCTACTGCGGGGCGCCCGACCAGTGGTGGCAGCAACAGGTGGTCTCCGGGCTGCAGCGGGTCGGGGTGCCCGCCGAGGAGATCAGCCGCCTGATGAGCAGCTACTTCGAGCTCACCGAGCTGCATATCCACCCCGGGGCCCAGGGCCGCGGCCTCGGCGAGGCGTTAGCGCGGCGGCTGCTGGCCGGACGGCCCGAGGCCAACGTTCTGCTGTCCACCCCGGAGATCATCGGCGAGGCCAACCGCGCCTGGCGGCTGTACCGCCGGCTGGGCTTCGGCGACGTGATCCGCGGCTACCACTTCGCCGGTGACCCGCGGGCGTTCGCAATCCTGGGACGCGCCCTGCCCCTGTGAGACGGCACGCCACCGGGCCGGGTCTGGCACGATACCCATCGTGCGCAACCGATCACACCGCCCGCGCGTCCGCGCGCTGGCGATGCTGCTGCTCGTCGTGGCACCGCTGATGGTCGGCTGCATCCGCGTCCACGCTTCGATCACGGTCTCCCCCGATGACCGCGTCTCCGGCCAGATCGTCGCGGCGGCCAAAGCCCGCAACAGCGACGACCAGGGCCCGCAGTTCGACCTCAACGTCCCGTTCAGCCAGAAAGTCGCCGTCTCGAAGTACGAATCCGACGACTACGTCGGCTCCGAGGCGGTGTTCTCCGATCTGACCTTCGCCGAGGTCCCCCAGCTGGCCAACCTGAACCGGGACGCCACCGGGGTGGACATCTCGCTGCGCCGCGCAGGCAACCTGGTGATCCTCGAGGGCCGCGTCGACCTCACCAACCTCAGCGACCCCGACGCCGACGTCCAGTTCACCGTCGCCTTCCCCGGCGAGGTCACCTCCACCAACGGCGACCGGGTGGACTCCGACATCGTCGAGTGGAAACTCAAGCCGGGAGTGGTGTCGACGATGAGCGCCCAGGCCCGGGTCACCGACCCGAGCACCCGCTCGTTCACCGCGGCCGCCCTGTGGCTGGGGCTGGGCGCCCTCGTGGTGGCCGGTCTCATCGGCACCCTGGCCTGGCACAGCCGGGACCAGTCCCCCCGTTTCGCCAGTGCCGACCAGGGCGACGAGTAACTGTCGGTAGGGCAAATCCGCTGTCACGCTCTACTCTGGGTGAACCCACCGAGGGTTCTGCGAAGCACACAGGAAGGGGCGTTGCGCTGAGCGTCGAAGCAACAGCTCCGTCAGCGGTCGAGCTGGCCAGCGCGGTCACCGAGCAGCTGCGGAGATATCTGGCCGACCGCCGCGCCAAGGCCGCCTACATCGGCACCGACTACGACGGTCTGATCGCTGCGCTGGAGGATTTCGTCCTCCGCGGCGGGAAACGGGTCCGGCCGGCGTTCGCCTACTGGGGCTACCGCGCCGTCACCGAGAACCCCGACGACCCGGTGGACGACGACATCTTCCTGCTGTTCTCGGCGCTCGAGCTGCTGCACGCCTGCGCTCTGGTGCACGACGACGTCATCGACGACTCGGCGACCCGGCGCGGCTGGCCGACCGTGCACGTGCACTTCACCGACGTGCATCGCGGCCAGAGCTGGCGCGGCTCACCCGAGCAGTTCGGCCGCTCGGCGGCCATTCTGCTCGGCGACCTCTCGCTGGTCTGGGCCGACGACATCGTCACCGGCGCCGACGTGCCGCGCGACACCCAGCTCCGGGTGCAGCGGGTCTGGTCGGACATCCGCACCGAGGTCCTCGGCGGCCAGTTCCTCGACATCGTCGCCGAGTCCAGCGGTGCGGAGACCATCGAATCGGCGATGAACGTCAACACCTACAAGACGGCCTCCTACACCATCTCGCGCCCCCTGCAGTTCGGCGCCGCGGCCGCCGCCGACCGCCCCGACGTCCAGGAGCTGTTCTATGAGCTGGGCACCGACTTCGGGGTGGCGTTCCAGCTGCGCGACGACGTGCTCGGGGTGTTCGGGGACCCGGCGGTGACCGGTAAGCCGTCCGGCGACGACCTGCGCTCGGGCAAGCGCACTGTGCTGCTGGCCGAGGCGCTCAAACGAGCCGACCAGACCGACACCACCGCCGCGGAACTGCTGCGAAACGGCATCGGCACCGACCTGACCGACGCCCAGGTGCGCGAGCTATGCGGGGTCATCGAATCGGTCGGCGCGCTGGCCGCCGTCGAAGAGCACATCGGCACGCTGACCCGGCGTGGACTGGCCCTGCTGGAGAGCGCACCCATCAACGCACCGGCCAGGGCGGGTCTGACCGAGCTCGCCAGATTGGCCGTCGACCGGTCGGCATAGGCCCATGTCCAGCACGACACCGATGATGCCGGCACCGGCCCCGACGGGCCTGGCCCGGCTGGCGGCGTTCGCCTCCGGCGACGAGGGGCGGCCGGCCCGGCTCGGATTCCTGGGCGCAGTCCTGATCACCCTGGGCGGCCTCGGCGCGGGCAGCACCCGCCTGCACGATCCGCTGCTGGAGTCGCTGCACCTGTCCTGGCTGCGATTCGGCCACGGTCTGGTGGTGTCCTCGGTGCTGCTGTGGGGCGGTGTGGTGGTGATGCTGCTGGCCTGGCTGTGGCTGGGACGGCGGCTGATCGACTCCGGCGTCACCGAGTACGCGATGAAGGCCACCACCTGGTTCTGGCTGGCGCCGCTGTTGTTGAGCGTGCCGCTGTTCAGCCGCGACACCTACTCGTATCTGGCTCAGGGCGCGCTGCTGCGTGACGGCTTCGACCCGTACGCGGTGGGGCCGATCGAGAACGAGAACTCGTTGCTGGACAACGTCAGTCCGATCTGGACCACCACCACCGCGCCGTACGGTCCGGCATTCATTCTGGTGGCCAAGTTCGTGACGATGCTGGTGGGCGATCACGTGGTGGCCGGCACGATGCTGCTGCGGCTGTGCATGCTGCCCGGGCTGGTGCTGTTGATCTGGGCCGCGCCGCGGGTGGCCCGCCACGTCGGCGGCAACGGTGCGGTGGCGCTGTGGATCTGCGTGCTCAACCCGCTGGTGATCATCCACCTGATGGGTGGTGTGCACAACGAGATGCTGATGGTCGGCATGATGATGGCCGGTATCGCCCTGACCTTCGCCCGCCATCACGTCGCGGGGACCGCACTGATCGCGATCGCGGTGGCGGTCAAGGCCACCGCGGTGCTGGCCCTGCCGTTCATGGTGTGGGTGTGGATGCGCCATCTCAAGGAGAGTAGAAACCTTTCGGCGGCAAAGGCATTCGCGACCGCGACGGCGGCGGCGATCGCCGTCTTCATCGCCGTGTTCGCGGTGCTGTCGGGTCTGGCCGGAGTGGGTCTGGGCTGGCTCACCGCGCTGGCCGGTTCGGTGAAGATCATCAACTGGCTCACCGTGCCGACCGCGATCGCAAACCTCACCAACGCCGTGGGCGGGCTGCTGTTCCCGGTGAACTTCTATGCCGTCCTGCAGGTCACCCGCATCATCGGCATCGGGATCATCGCGGTGTCACTTCCGTTGCTGTGGTGGCGTTTTCGGCACACCGACCGGGAGGCTCTGACCGGGATCGCCTGGGCGATGCTGGTGGTGGTCCTGTTCGTGCCGGCTGCCCTGCCCTGGTACTACACCTGGCCGCTGGCG
Source organism: Mycobacterium sp. M26 (assembly GCF_001494595.1). Lineage (GTDB taxonomy): Bacteria > Actinomycetota > Actinomycetes > Mycobacteriales > Mycobacteriaceae > Mycobacterium. The sequence goes on along the minus strand of NZ_LN929908.1, from coordinate 1,761,850 downwards.
GTGGTCGCGGCACTGGCCCAGTCCCGGGCCGCGATCGCGCTGATCGCCGGGTTCTCCACCTGGATCATGGTGATCTTCAAACCGGACGGTTCGCACGGCATGTATTCGTGGATTCACGTCTTGCTGGCCACAGCGTGTGCGCTGGCGGCCTGGTACTCGTTGCACCGCACCCCGGAGCCGCAGCCGGCCGACGGCGCCTGATCAGTACGCTGCGGCCTGCGCGCGGCGCAGAATCTCGCGAGCCTGGTGGGAGTGCAGCGCATCGACGGGCCGGGCGTTGGTGATCGGCTCGCGCACACCGTCGCGGGTCAGCGTCAGCGACGAGTCGGCGGTGAACAGCCAGCGCAGGATCTCGGTATCGCGGAAGCCGCCGTCGCGCAGCACCGCCAGCAGACCGGGTAGCGACTTGACCACATGTCCGGACTCGGTGAAGAACACCTGCGGCACCATCGGGACGCCGCCCCGCCGGACCGCGACCAGGTGCCCGTCGCGCAACTGCTGATGCACCTTGGTCACCGGCAGACGCAGCAATTCGGCGACTTTCGGCAGGTCGTAGAGGGGTTCGTCGGGATCCAGGACGTCATCACCGGCCGGAATACTGCTCACGGCGTCAGTCTAGAGCCGTGGTCGCGCCACGTACCATGTGGCGGTGATGTCGGACCCGCTGGAAGGCACGCTGCTCGACGGCCGCTACCGCGTCGAGACCAGGATTGCCACCGGCGGCATGTCGACGGTCTACCGCGGGCTCGACGTCCGACTGGACCGCCCGGTCGCGTTGAAGGTGATGGACAGCCGCTACGCCAACGACAGCCAGTTCCTCACCAGGTTCCAGCGCGAAGCCCGGGCAGTGGCCCGGCTCAAGGATGCCGGCCTGGTCGACGTGTACGACCAGGGCCTGGACGCCACCCACCCGTTCCTCGTCATGGAACTGGTGGACGGGGGCACCCTGCGCGAACTGCTGGCCGAGCGCGGCCCGATGCCCCCGCATGCGGCTGCCGCGGTGCTGCGCCCGATGCTGGGCGGGCTGGCGGTGGCGCACCGAGCCGGGCTGGTGCACCGCGACATCAAACCGGAGAACGTGCTGATCTCCGACGACGGCGAGGTCAAGCTGGCCGACTTCGGCCTGGTCCGCGCTGTCGCCGAGGCCGGCATCACCTCCACCAGTGTGATCCTGGGCACCGCCGCCTACCTGTCCCCCGAGCAGGTCAGCAGCGGCACGGCCGACCCGCGTAGCGACGTCTATGCCGTCGGCATCCTGACCTACGAATTGATCACGGGGACAACACCGTTCAGCGGTGACAATCCGCTGACGGTCGCCTATCAGCGGATGGACGCCGACGTGCCGCCGCCGAGTGCGGCGATCAGCGGGGTGCCGCCGCAGTTCGACGAGTTCGTGGCACATGCCACCGCGCGCAACCCGGAACAGCGCTACGCCGATGCCGCCGAGATGGCCGCCGATCTCGATGCGATCGCCGCCGAACTCGCACTGCCGGCATTTCGGGTGCCGGCACCGCAGAACTCCGCACAGCACACCGCCGCGACGGCCTATCACAGCCGGATGGCCGAGCAGCCCACCACCGAGCACCCCGCGCGCTGATCCGCGACCCCGACTGGCAGCAGCCCCCCGCCGCCGCAGCCGAACCGGTCGAGGACGAGTACGAGCCCGAGTATGACGAGGTGCCACAGCAATTCGCGGGCATCGACATCACCGACTTCATCTGGGCCCGGCAACGGGCCCGCCGGACCGTGGTGTTCTGGGTGCTGGCCGTGCTGATCCTGACCGGCCTGGTGGCCGCGGGCGCGTGGACCCTGGGTACCAACCTGGACGGCCTGCTCGGAAATTAGCGGCGCCGTAACAGGCTGAAATACAATCGGTTTGAGTGCAACCGGTGCTCTGATCGAGCGGATCGGACAGTATTCGGCCAGTGACCCGTCTGATCCGCTTCAACGCCTTCGACATGAATTGTGTCGCCCACCAGTCCCCCGGCCTCTGGCGCCACCCCGACGATCGATCCTGGCGGTACAAGGATCTGGAGTACTGGACCGAACTGGCCACGCTGCTGGAACGCGGTCGTTTCGACGGTTTGTTCATCGCCGATGTCCTGGGCACCTACGACGTGTACGGGGCCAGTGACGAGGCCGCGATCCGGCATGCCGCGCAGATCCCGGTCAACGACCCGCTGCTGCTGGTGTCGGCGATGGCGCTGGTGACCAAGAACCTCGGGTTCGGCCTGACCACCGGCACCGGCTTCGAGCATCCGTACCCGTTCGCCCGCCGGATGTCGACGCTGGACCACCTCACCAAGGGCCGAATCGGCTGGAACGTGGTGACCGGCTACCTGCCCGCGGCGGCCCGCAACATGGGCCAGACCGACCAACCCGCCCACAATGCGCGCTACGACCACGCCGACGAATACCTCGAGGTGCTCTACAAGCTGTGGGAGGGCTCCTGGGAGGACGACGCGGTGGTCCGCGATCGGGACAGGGGCGTGTTCACCGACCCGGCCAAGGTGCACCACATCGGCCATCAGGGAACGCATTTCAGCGTGCCGGGCGTGCACCTGTCCGAGCCCTCGCCGCAGCGCACACCGGTGATCTTCCAGGCCGGATCGTCCCCGCGCGGGGTACGGTTCGCCGCCGAGAACGCCGAAGCGATCTTCACCGCGGCACCCACCAAGGAGATCCTGACCAAGACGGTCACCACCATCCGCCGCGAACTCGAGCTGGCCGGTCGAGATCCCTACGCCGCCAAGATCTTCAACCTCACCACCGTGGTGACCGCGGAGACCGACGAGGAAGCCCACGCCAAGCACGCCGAGTACCTGTCCTACGGCGATCCCGAGGGAGCGCTGGTCTTCATGTCCGGCTGGATGGGCGTCGATCTGGCCCGGTACGGGCTCGACGAGCCGATCGGCAACGTCGACTCCAATGCGATCCTGTCGGCCGTGGCCGCTTTCCAGTCCGCCGACCCCGACGGTCGCGAGTGGGCGGTGCGGGATATCGCCGAATGGGGCGAGATCGGCGGGATGGGGCCGCGGGTCGTGGGATCGGGCCGGCACGTGGCCGACACGCTGCAGGAGTGGGTCGAGGAGACCGACGTCGACGGCTTCAACCTCGCCTATGCGATCAGCCCAGGCACCTTCGCCGATCTCATCGACCATGTGGTTCCGGTGCTCACCGAGCGTGGGGCCTATCAGGCGGAGTATGCCCCGGGGACGTTGCGCCACAAGCTCCTTGGCCGTGGTGACCGGTTGCCGCAGGAGCATCGCGGTGCGCGCTACCGCGTCGGTGGACCCGGGTCGACGATCATCGAGCGCCCCTCGACGGTGCCGTCGTCCTCCGCGTCGGCGGCCGCCCAGCCGGTGAGCGGCCGCTAGGCACACAGCGAATTCCCAGTTGACCCCGGCCACCTCGGTGGGGTCTACTTTCTGCGCGCCCCAGGGCGCTGTGCCGCGATCGACAGCAGGAGGTGAGGACATGGAAGACGGAAGTAGAAGCCGCACCCATGCCCTGCTGTCTGGCGTGCCGGCATCGCATCTCTGCGGCTGAGTTTCGCTTTCGGTAGACCCCGGCGTCATCGGCTGGTGGGCATGGATCGATTCGTTTCATGTACGGGCTCTGTCACGCCCGCCCGCCGACTGCCGAAAGCCGGGTGAATTCCGATGTCCGTCACCACCTTTTCCAGCCGTGCCGCGCTGCTGCGGCCCGCCGGCAGCCGGTTTGCCGACGTCGCGGTGTTCGCCGGCGCGGCGGTGCTGCTGTGGCTCGTGGTCCGGGTGGCCTCGGGTACCACCGTGCCCTGGACCGTCGACACCGCACCGTCGTCGGTGTCGACCGATCCCGCGAATCTGCCGTACTACACGGCCCGTTCGCTGTTGCGGATGTTCATCGCGCTGGGGCTGTCGGTGGTGTTCACGTTCATCTACGCCACCGCCGCCGCGCGGCTGCGCCGGGCGGAGAAGGTCCTGGTCCCTCTGCTCGACATCCTGCAGTCCGTGCCCATCCTGGGCTTTCTCTCCATCACGGTGACCGGGTTCATCGCGCTGTTCCCCGGATCACAACTCGGGCTGGAATGTGCGTCGATCTTCGCGATCTTCACCTCCCAGGCCTGGAACATGACGTTCGCCTTCTACCACTCACTGAAGTCGCAGTCCCGCGACCTCGACGAGGCCGCCCGGCTGCTGCGGCTGTCGCGCTGGCAGCGGTTCTGGCGCGTCGACCTACCGGGCGGCATGATGCCGCTGGTCTGGAACGGGATGATGAGCTTCGGCGGCGGCTGGTTCTTCCTGACGGCCTCGGAAGCGTTGAGCGTCAACGGCCATGAGTTCGCCCTGCCCGGCATCGGCTCGTACGTGGCCACTGCGGCCGACGAGGGCCAGCTCGGCCGGGTAGGGCTGGCGGTGGTGGTGATGATCGTCGTCGTCGTGGCGGTCAATGCCCTGTTCTGGCGCCCGCTGACGGCGTGGTCCGAGCGCTTCCGCGTCGAAGAGTCCGAGACCGCCGAGGCGCCGCGCAGCATCACCCTCGATGTGCTGCGCCGCTCCCGGTTGCCGCGCCTGGCCCTCGGACCGCTGGGCCGGCTGAACCATCCGGTGGACCGGGTGATGTCGGTCTTCGGGATCGCCGATCGGCCGTTGCGCAGCATCGAGTTTCGGCGGCGCACCGGTGATGTGATCTTCGCCGTCGTGGTCGGCGCGGTGATCGCCTACGGCACGTACCGGGTGATCAGCTACATCCACCACGGCGTGGGGTTGCCCGAGGTCGGGCATGCGTTCCTGCTGGGCCTGGCCACTTTCGCCCGCGTACTGACCGTGGTGGTGGTCGCGACCGTCATCTGGGTGCCCGTCGGAGTGTGGATCGGGATGAACCCCAGGGTGTCCCGGCTGGCCCAGCCGGTCGTGCAGGTGCTGGCGTCGTTCCCGGCCAACTTCCTGTTCCCGTTGGTCACCGCCGCTCTGATCGCCACCGGGGTCAGCCTCGACATCGGTGGGATCCTGCTGATGGCACTGGGTTCGCAGTGGTACATCCTGTTCAACGTCATCGCCGGGGCCAGCGCCATTCCCAACGACCTGCGCGAGGCCGCCACCAATCTGCGCCTGCCGCCCCTCTTGCGTTGGCGCACACTGATTCTTCCGGCGATCTTCGCCAGCTATGTCACCGGCGGAATCACTGCAGCCGGTGGCGCGTGGAATGCCTCGATCGTCGCGGAGGTGGTCAGCTTCCACGGCACCACCCTGACCGCCACCGGCCTGGGCTCCTACATCACCGAGGCCACCGCAGCCGGGGATTCCGGCCGGATCCTGGTGGGCGTGATCGTGATGAGCATGTTCGTGGTGACCACCAACCGGGTGTTCTGGCGCCGGATGTACGCGTTGGCCCAGAACCGGTATTCGCTGTAGCCAGTTGAGGATTCGAACGGAAAGGAACAGATCGTGAACAACGTTCTGGTGAGCCTGGAGCACATCGACAAGAGCTTTCCCGGCGCCGCCGGTGAGCCGCTGCGGGTCCTTGACGACATCAGTCTGGAGCTGCGGGAGGGTGAGATCGTGGCGCTGCTCGGGCGCTCCGGTTCCGGCAAGTCCACACTGCTGCGCACCATCGCCGGTCTGATCGCCCCGACCAGCGGCGCGGTCCGCTACCGGGGCGCCGAACTCAACGGGGCCAACCCGGGCACTGCCATGGTGTTCCAGACCTTCGCGCTGATGCCGTGGCTGACCGTGCAGGAGAACGTCGAACTCGGTTTGGCCGCCCGCGGTGTGCCACCCGCACAGCGGAAAGCCCGGGCGCTCAATGCCATCGACGTCATCGGGCTGGACGGCTTCGAGTCGGCCTACCCGAAGGAGCTCTCCGGCGGCATGCGGCAGCGGGTCGGCTTCGCGCGCGCGCTGGTGCTCGAGCCCGATCTACTGTTGATGGACGAGCCGTTCTCCGCCCTCGACGTGCTGACCGCGGAGAACCTGCGCACCGAGCTGATGAGCCTGTGGAGCCGCGACGATTTCCCCACCAAGGCCATCTGTCTGGTCACCCACAACATCGAGGAGGCGGTGCTGTTGGCCGACCGTGTGGTGGTGCTCGGCGCCAACCCCGGCCGGGTCCGGGCCCAGCTGCCGATCGACCTGGCCCGCCCCCGGAATCGGCGGTCACCGGCATTCGCCGCGGTGGTGGACACCCTGTACGGGCTGCTGACCGGCAGCGGTCCGGCCGAGGTCGGCACCGGCACCGCCGAGGCCACGCCCACCAGCAGCCCGCTGCCCGATGCGACGGTCGGCGGGCTGGCCGGTCTGGTTGAGATCACCGCGGCGCGCGGTGGCCGGGTTGATCTACCCGATATCGCCGCGGACCTCAGTTTCGACATCGACGACCTGCTGCCGCTCGTCGATGCCGCCGCCATGCTGGGGTTCCTCACCGTCAGCGGGGGCGATCTGACCGTCACCGCGATGGGTCGGTCGTTCACCTGCGCCGACATCCAGACCAGCAAGCAGATCTTCGCCACCGCGGCGCGCGAGCACGCTCCGCTGGTGCGCACGATCTGCCGCGCCCTCAGCTCATCGGCCGACGGCACGCTGCGCTCGGAGTTCTTCCTGGACCTGCTGCGCCGCGGATTCGGGCCCGACGATGCCCGCCGGCAACTCGACACCGCGATCGCCTGGGGCCGATACGGCGAGTTGTTCGACTACGACACCGATACCGACGAGATCACCGCCGACCCCGCAGCGGCGATCGTGGCGGCGCCAATGGGTTAAGCGCGACCGATCTCCTACCGGAACGGAGCGCCGGATTCAAGGGCCCGAAGGAGGATTTCTGTCCGGGATTGACCGGCCTCCGGGACGATACGCCGCAGTGCCGGCAGGCCGAAGACTGTGGATGTCCCTGTCCCGCATCCTTCGGAGTCAACGTGTTACCGGTATCCCGTCGAGGATTCCTGCTCGGGCTGGCGGTCAGCCCGATCGCCCTGTCGCTTGGGTGTACGACCCGACAGTCGTCGGCCGACGGCGGCGGCAAGCGGCCGCTGCCGATCCCGCCGCTCGCCGAGTCGACGATCGACGACCAGCGAAATCGGGTCTTCTCGCTGCGCGCTGCGCCCGGAACATCGGAGATCCGGGCCGGACAGCACACCCCGACGTGGGGCTACAACGGCGCGATCCTCGGTCCGACGCTGCGGGCCCGGGACGGCGAGACCGTCACGGTGCGGTTCGAGAACGCACTACCGGAGCCGACGTCCGTGCATTGGCACGGCATGCACGTCCCCGCGAACTGCGACGGCGGACCGCACCAGCCCGTCGCACCCGGCGGCCAGTGGCGACCGACCTGGACGATCCGGCAGCCGGCCGCGACGCTCTGGTATCACCCGCACCCCCACGGTGCGACCGAGAAGCACATCTACCGCGGCCTGGCCGGGCTCTTCATCGTCGACGACGCAGGCTCAGAACAACTTCCGCATGAGTACGGCGTGGACGACATCCCGCTGATCATCCAGGACCGCCGGTTCACCGCCTCCGGCGAACTCGACGAGTCCGACCCGACCGACGTCGGGCTGCTCGGCGACACCATCATCACCAACGGTGTGACCGATGCGTTCCTGCGCGTCCGCTCCGATCGGGTTCGCCTGCGCATCCTCAACGGTTCCGGCGGCCGGCTCTACAACCTGGGCTTCAGCGACGACCGATCCTTCCACATCGTCGCCAGCGACGGAGGTCTGCTGGCGGCGCCGGTCGAGACCACCCGGGTGCGGCTGAGCCCCGGTGAACGGGCCGAGATCGTGGTCGAATTGCGTTCCGGCTCAGCAGTTTCCCTGCGGTCATTCGCCTTCGACGACCGCGCCGGAGTGGCCCCGTCGGAGTCGAAACGCTGCGGCCTGCAGGACACCTTCGAGATTCTCGCGCTGCGTGCTGACCCGACACTGCGATCCGGTCCTGATATCCCGGCGGTGCTGGCCGCCGTCCCCGCACCCGACATCTCCAACGCAGCAGCGACCCGAAACTTTGACTTGCGCTGGTTCATGATCAACCGGAAACGGATGGACATGGCGGTCATCGACTTCAACACCACCGTCGACACCACCGAGATCTGGACCGTTCACAACACCGACAACTGGCCGCACAACTTCCACGTGCACGACACCCAGTTCCGCGTCATCGACATCGACGGGTCACCACCGCCACCAGCGCTGGCCGGGTACAAGGACACCGTGTACGTCGCTCCGGGACAACGGATTGCGCTGTCCGTCCGATTCGCCGATTACACCGATGCGATGTTGCCCTACATGTACCACTGCCACCTGGCGATGCATGAAGACCGCGGCATGATGGGCCAGTTCCTGGTGCTCGCGCCGGGTCAGACACCTGCCCCCATGCCCGAACAGATGCACGCCGGCCATCACTCGATGTCGTGAGACCCGTAGAGCGCCAGTTGCACACGGTTGGCGCAGCCCGTCTTTTCCAACAGATTGGCGACATGGGTCTTCACGGTCGTCAGCCCCAGGTGAAGGTTCTCGGCGATCTGCCGATTGGACGACCCCGTGCAGATCAGTGCCAGCACCTCACGCTCGCGCGCCGTCAACGCCACCGGTCGCGGCGATGGGGCAACAGGACTGTCCGACACCGCCCTGGCGATCAGTCGCCGCAACAGGTGCGGGGACACCGTCATATCCCCCTGCGCGGTCCGCCGGATCGCGTCGACCAGCTGGGCCGGCGACGTGTCCTTGACCAGGAAGCCCGCCGCGCCCGCGGCCAGTGCGGGGTAGAGATGCTCGTCGTCGTCGAAGGTGGTGAGTACCAGGATTTTCGACTCCGGCTTGGTGGACATCAGAGTCCGGGTGGCGGCGACGCCGTCCACGCCCGGCATGCGCAGATCCATCAGGATCACATCGGGCGCGAGTTCGGCGGCCATCCGGATCGCCTGCTCACCGTCGGCGGCTTCGCCCACCACCTCAAGACCCTCGGTGGCCTCGCACAGCATGCGCAGTCCGGCACGTACCAGCTTCTGGTCGTCGACGATCAGCACCCGAATCGAGGTCGTCATCGCACCTCTCCCAGGCTGGCGACCCGCAGTGGAATCCACGCGTCCAGCACCCACCGCCGGTCCAGGCGCCGCGCGTCGAAGCGGCCGCCGACGAGGTGCAGCCGCTCGGCCATGCCGATGATTCCGTGGCCGGTTGCGTTGGGCGGCAGCGCAATTGCGCAGGTGTTGATGACCCGAACCGCTACGCCGTCATCGCGGCTCTCGATGGTCAGCTGCACCGGGTCTGCGGCGTCGGCGTACTTCATCGCGTTGGTCAGCGCCTCCTGCGTCACCCGCAGCAGTGTCAGCCGCGACAGGACGTCCAACTCGCCCACACCGCGATCGATATCCGCCTGCACACCGAAACCGGCGGCCACCGCACGCTCGACGGCCGCGTCGAGCTCGGTCCACAGCGTCTCGGATTCGACCATCACCACCTCGTTCAGCCCCGGGTCACGTAACGCCTCGTTGAGCCGGCGGATATCGGCCAGCGCGGCCGCGGCGGTGCCGTGGACATCATCGAGCACCGCGGTCATACCAGGGTCGGCATCGCGAATCGTATTCTGCGCCACCGCGATTCGAAGCACGATCGAGGCCATGTGGTGGGCCACCACGTCATGCAACTCCCGCGCCATCGCGGTGCGTTCCTGCGATCGCACCACGGATTCCGCTGCCGCTCTGCGGATCTCGGCATCCTCGGCGCGCTGCCGGTACAGGTCCGCCAGGCGCCGCTGAGCCCGCAGGTAGAGTCCGGCCAGAACCGGCACCGCGACCGCCGCCGCGACCGTCACCACCGTGGCGGCGCTGCGAAACGAGGTGTGCTGGTCGAGCGCGTTGCCGATGACCACCGCCGCCGACCATGCCGCAGTCGTGGCGACGACCGGCAGGACACGGGAACTGCGGGCGATGGCGTCGGCGAGCGCCACCGCACCCAGGTACGGGATCAGGCCGGACAGCCCCCACGCCTCGGCGGCGAACAACGGAACCGCCAGTGCCGACAGCGCGAACGAGGCGGGCGCCGGCCAGCGCCACCCGGCACCGAATCAGGCCGGACAGCCCCCACGCCTCGGCGGCGAACAACGGAACCGCCAGTGCCGACAGCGCGAACGAGGCGGGCGCCGGCCAGCGCCACCCGGCACCGAAGCAGACCGCCGAGCCCATCGACAGCAGCGCGTACCACCAGGACACCTGGAACCGGCCGGGAAAGACGCTGAGCCCGAGGAACACCGGCACGAGCAACAGCGGTACGACGCGAAACGCCAAGGCCCCCAGTGGGAGACGGCGTTGCGCGCGCGTCACACCCGTCAGTCGCGCAGCATTTCGGCGACCAGGAACGCCAGCTCGAGAGATTGCTGGGTGTTCAGCCGCGGATCGCAGGCCGTTTCGTAGCGGCCGGCCAGGTCGGAGTCGGAGATGTCCTGCGCACCACCGAGGCACTCGGTGACGTTCTCGCCGGTGATCTCGACGTGGATGCCGCCCGGGTGGGTGCCCAGCGCGCGGTGCACCTCGAAGAAGCCCTGTACCTCGTCGACGATGCGGTCGAAGTGGCGGGTCTTGTAGCCGGTCGAGGACTCGTGGGTGTTGCCGTGCATCGGGTCGCACTGCCAGATCACCTGGTGACCTGAGGCCTGGACCTTCTCGATGATCGGCGGCAGCACGTCGCGCACCTTGTGGTTGCCCATCCGGCTGACCAGGGTCAGGCGGCCCGGCTGGTTGTGCGGGTCGAGCCGCTCGACGTACTCGACCGCCAGTTCCGGTGACGTGCCGGGGCCGATCTTGACGCCGATCGGGTTGGCGATCACCTCGGCGAACGCGACGTGCGCGCCGTCGAGCTGGCGGGTGCGCTCCCCGATCCAGACGTAGTGCGCCGACAGGTCATAAAGCTTGGGGCCGCCCTCGGCGTCGGCATCCATCCGCAGCATCGCGCGCTCGTAGTCGAGCACCAGCGCCTCGTGGCTGGCGTAGATGTCGGCGGTGTCGAGATTGCGGTCGTTGACCCCACAGGCGCTCATGAACTTCAGGCCGCGGTCGATCTCCCCGGCCAGCTGCTCGTAGCGGGCACCGGCGGGCGAGGTGCGGACGAACTCACGGTTCCAGTCGTGCACCTGGTGCAACGAGGCCAGCCCCGACGAGGTCAGGGCGCGAACCAGATTCATCGCCGCGCTGGCATTGGCGTAGGCGCGCACCAGCCGCGACGGGTCATGATCGCGCACCGCGGCGTCCGGGGCGAACCCATTGACCATGTCGCCGCGGTAGGACTTGAGCCCGAGCGCGTCGATATCAGCGGAGCGGGGCTTGGCGTACTGCCCGGCGATGCGCGCCACCTTGACCACCGGCAGGCTGGCACCGTAGGTCAGCACCACGGCCATCTGCAGCAGGGTGCGGATGTTGGCGCGGATGTGCGGCTCGGTGTTGTCGGCGAACGTCTCGGCGCAGTCGCCGCCCTGCAGCAGGAACGCCTCGCCGCGGGCCACCGCGGCGAGCTGACCGGACAGCTTCTCGATCTCCGAGGGCACCGTCACCGGCGGCACACTCTCCAGCACCGTCCGCATCGCCTTGGCCTGCCCGGCGTCCCAGCTGGGCTGCTGGGCGGCCGGCTTGCTCAGCGCGGCATCCAGGCGCGCCCGCAGGTCCGCCGGCAACGGCGGCAGCGACGGGAGCTGCTCGATCGGTACGTCAACGGTCCAGTTCACCCATCCATGGTAACCGGGCAAAACCACCGCTTTTACCACCCGCCAGGTGGGGCTACCTGCGGATAGGGGTGTCGGTGGGGACCGCGCCGAGGTCGACACCCGTGGTCATCAGCACGTAGCGCCGCATGTTGTGCCGGGCGTCGACGAGTGCATCGTGGGTGTCCTGCGGCCGCGGAGGCATCCGCGGACACCCGCGGTCCTCCCAGAATTGCCGCAGCTCGCGGGTGAACCGCGGGATCTGCGGCGGCAGGCTGGTCATCGGCCCCCACAGCTGGCACAGCGCCACGTGGTCGTAGGCCGCCACCCAGGCCCACAGCTCGATCGGCTCGTCGCCGTCGATGTCGAAGAACGTCTCCAAGCTTTCGCGGATCTGCCGTCGGGACTGCCAGAGCTGCGACGACGGCGACGGGAGCTTGGGAAGGACATGGGTGCGGACCCACTTGCCGGCCGACTCCGGGTCGAACTCGGTGGAGATCGCGTAGAACTCCCGGCCGTCTTCGGCGACCACGCCGATCGAGATCAGATCGATGATGCGCCCGTTGTCGATGAACTCGGTGTCGTAGAAGTACCGCACTTGGCTCCCATCTGATACATAATTTGCGCGCACAGGGTAGCCTATAGATATTTCGACGAGACCAGCAGCGACTTGAGTTGCGGCATTCCCACAGATCAGTGGCTCGCCGACAAAAGCTGTGCAGAAATCCGATAAAGATAGGAATCGAATCTCGGGATGCTGGTTAACATTTGGCACGCCTTCGCTGTTACCACCGCCGCGAGAGTCCAGTACGGCCGCCGTTGGAATGACTATTACGATGTCGGCAGGTTCGATGTTCACTTTGGACAGATGGCTAACCCGGCACACGTAGCAGAAATTCAATCGAGGCGCAGTATGACTGTCTGCCATCTGGACAGCAACGCAGCACTCGAGCTTACCGATGTCCGGATTTCGATGGTGTCGGCAAACATCAATGTGGTTTTCGTAACCCTAGATTACGAGGCAGATCTAGATAGTAGAGCTTTGGTGGAACATCTCCACACTATGTGCCGAAGGCGGCATCGCTTGCATATCGATGGAATTGCTTTCAGCGACTGGCTGGCCCGATGCATTCCCGGTCGACACGGCATAGGCCTCGCCACGGATGTACTCCAAACCGTGAGGTTCATAAACGAACCGGCCGAGATACTCTACGAACATCAAATGCCAACTCCGCTATGCCAATCGATTGTTTCGCGCGAATGGTCGGAGCAGCGTCGGGAGACGGCCGTCGCATTACCATCTGAACTGAACTCATCTTCGGAAGTGTGCTTTGCACACGGTCGAGGCGTAGTAGTAACTGCCGGCCACGAGTCCGAGGTTATCGCCGCCGCTTTAATGACTATACTAGACCTGCTCTTTGCAGCTGCAGAAGTTCGGCGTATACGTAGAAGACTTTCAACCGAAATGGAGGGCCTCCGCTATAGGATAACAGCGGAGAATCACGCCCACTCAATTGCAGAGTTGCGACGCCTGATTATCGAGATTCGACAAACTAGACTCACACTAGCGCTCGACGTCATCCCAGCTGTCGCTGGAGTAGACTCGCCCGACCGCGTGCTCGACTCAGTAAGAGGGACATTCGCACAGTTACTTGCCGTTTCTCCGTTGATCAAGAGCGCACAAGTACAATTGTCGACACTTTCCGAAGTGGTCGAGACGTCGGTCACTGAGCAAGAACTGGCAACTTCGGCAAGATTCGAAGCGAGGCAACGCCAATGGCAGTTTTGGGTTAGCGTTCTCTCTGGTCTGATTGTGCCATTTGCGCTTCTGCTTTCTTACTTTGGAACCGGGACACAAAGCGACGTTCAGCCTGCGACCTCGATGTGGGATCTTGAGCGTTATTGGCCAGCCTGGACTTTGACATCCTTTGCTGTTCTTGCCGTCATTGCGGTGTCTGGATTGCGCTACTGGCGGTGGCTTAGGCACAAGCCATCAGTTCGAGAGGGCGAGATTCAACCCCAGATCGAAGACGCTGCAAGATGAGTGACAAGCGCAAGTCTTCAGCCATCGTGTCGACTCTCGGCAGCATGACTGCACTAGGGACCGGCGGGTGGATTCCAACAAACACTCGCCTGACATCGTGTTACTTGTTCAAGTCGGGCAATCGAGCCCTGGTTTTAGATGCAGGGTCTGGATTCGGTCGGTTAACACTCGAACCAGAGTTATTGAACGATGTGACGGATCTAACGATATTGTTATCGCACTTTCATCTGGATCATATCGAGGGACTTTCGATGACGAACGGGTTCGATATCCCGGTAACAATTGGTGGCCCAGGCTTGTCTCTCTATGGAATGTCTACAAAGAACTTGCTATTTGAGATTCTCGGAAAGCCTTTCAAGACCTCGAACCCTCTTATTGATGCCAGTTTTGTTGACATAATCGAAGGCGATAGTGAGGTGAATGGCTGGAATTTGGCCAGTCGAGGCCAATTCCGCCATACCCTTCCCTCAATGGCTTTCCGCATAGCTGATGAATTCGCATATGTGACGGATACTGAATATGATGAATCCTCAATTTCATTCGCGGCGGACGTCAAATGGCTCCTGCACGAAGCGTGGGGCGCGTGCGACGCCGAAATCGGACATGCATCCGGCGTACAGGCTGGTCAAGTTGCAGCCTCCGCTGGCGTGGGTGGCCTTTACCTGACACACCTGAATCCCGCCGTTGATTCAAATGCAGTCCTCGCTGCCGCAAAGTCCAGGTTTCCCCTCACCTTTCTAGCGACTGACCACCAAATTCTTTTTGGAGATCCAGCAGACGGGGATCGGGCTGGTCAACATTCGATCTAGCAATTGATATTCGCTTTCTGCGACGGCCTATCCAACGTCATGTGGTTCAGCAACAAAACGCGAGTCGGCGCTATATGTCGAGCGGCCAGGTTGTTTCACAGGGGCAGCATGGATCTCGCGATCCAGTTCGGCATCCACCTCGGCGTCGGCCGGGAACCGCGGCTCACCAGCGACAACATGCTGCAGCCACAGCTTCGCCTGCACGACAGGCCTGCGCAGGTACCGCTCCCGCTCGAGCGCCTTGTGCATCTTGCGGGGTTTGTCCTGGTAGTGCCAGCGCGCCCAAGGGGCGTGCGGCCGGGACAGCCGGATCGCCCCGATGAACAGCAGTGGGGTGATGAACATCCCGATCAGACCGGTCCACACCTTGCCCTTGAGCAGCACGATCACCGCCAGGCCCAGCGTCAGCGCGGCCATCACGATCACCGTCGTGCGGGCCACCACCGAGTCGTCGTCGCGCCAGATGCCGATATCGAAGAACGACAGCGGGTTGAACCCCAGGATCAGCAGTCCGGTCACCGCCACGGCGGCGAACACCGCGTCGACCGAAGCCCGGCCGTCCTCGGACCAGTAGACATCGTCTAGGTCGAGAACAAGGGCGAACTCGTCGAGCACCAGGGCCGCACCGATACCGAAAACGATGGCGGCGGCGGTGAATTCGCCGCCGGTCCCCTCGGTCGCCATGGTCACCATGGTGACCCCGGAGATCATCACCAACACGATCCCGATGACCACATGGTGGATGTGTAATCCGCCCTTGCTGGAGATGTTGCGCGGCTGCCACCACTTGCGTGGGCCGGTCTTGCCGGCGTTGCTGCGGATGTAGCGCACGATCGTCCTGGTCACGAAGAACGTCACGATGAACGCGATGAGGCACCACATCAGTGGGATCCGCCCGGGGGCGACGACGTCGAAGTGCACGGTCAGGGGCACGAGCAGAGAACTTACCCAACCAGCGGCGCAATGCCCGCCCAGCCAGGGATATGCGGCCTGCACACAGCCCGCACCGATAGTCTGTCTGCGAGATGAGTACGTGGCAGGCGTCCGATGAGGGCAGTGTGTTCGGGCGCTTGGCGCTATCGCCGAAGGCTCAGCCCTGGCTGACCGCAGGCTGGCGGGTGACCCAGCTGGCGATCGTCGGCCTGTTGGTCTACGCGGGGTGGCGACTGCTCGGGCACATCCCCTACCGCATCGACATCGACGTCTACCGGATGGGCGCCCAGGCCTGGCTCGACGGTCGCCCGCTCTATGCCGGGGATGCGACGTTCCACACCCGCATCGGCCTGGACCTGCCGTTCACCTATCCCCCGCTGGCCGCCATCGTGTTCAGCCCGTTCGCCTGGCTGGGTCTGGACGGCGCGAGCATCGCGATCACGGTGATCACCCTGGTTCTGCTGCTGCTGTCCACCTGGATCGTGCTGACCCGCCTGGACGTCTGGGCGAACTCGGCGCTGACCCGCGAACCGGCCTGGCTGCGGCGCTGCTGGCTGTCGGCGGGCATTGTGGCGCTGTCGGTGATCTACCTGGAGCCGATCATCGCGAACTTCGCCTTCGGCCAGATCAACGTCGTGCTGATGACGCTGGTGATCGCCGACTGCGTGCCGCGCCGCACGCCGTGGCCACGGGGGCTGCTGCTGGGCGTGGCCATCGCCCTCAAGCTCACCCCCGCGGTGTTCCTGCTGTACTTCGTGCTGCGCCGCGACGTGCGCGCCACCGTGACCGCCCTCGTCACCTTCCTCGCCGCCGGCGTGGTCGGATTCGTGTTCGCCTGGCAGGACTCCGTCGAGTACTGGACCACCACGGTGCGTCACACTGACCGGATCGGCAGCGCGGCGCTGAACACCAACCAGAACATCGCCGGGTCGCTGGCCCGGCTGGAACTGGGTCACTCCACCCATTTCCTGCTGTGGACCACGGCCTGCTTCGCGGTGCTGGGTCTGACCATCTGGGCAGCCCGGCGGGTGCTGACAGCCGGCGAACCGACCCTGGCGCTGATCTGTGTGGCGCTGTTCGGGCTGATGGTTTCGCCGGTGTCCTGGTCACACCACTGGGTGTGGGCACTGCCGACGGTCGTGGTCACCCTGGTGCTGGCTTACCAGCGTCACAACCTGTGGCTCGCGGTGGTCAGTGCGGTCGGGGTGGCGCTGATGGTGTGGATTCCGCTGGAGCTGATGCCCAAGCACCACGAAGAAACCGCCTCGTGGTGGCGTCAGCTGCTCGGGATGTCCTACGTGTGGTGGGCGCTGGCCGTGCTCGTCGTGGCCGGCCTGACCGTGCGTATGCCGCGGACTAGCCTGCGGCCTTCTCCGGGATCCGCGCCGGTGGCTGACCTGGTCCACCCGGCTTAGGGCTGTCCTGTGCCTCTTTGATCGAGGCGGCGTAGATGTCGACGTACTCCTGACCCGAGAGCTTCATCAGCTCGTAGATCACCTCGTCAATGACGGCACGCTCGATGAACCGGTTGCCGGCCAGACCGTCGAACCGGGAGAAGTCCATCGGCTTGCCGAACTTGACGGTGACCCGGCCGAAGCGCCACATCTTGGAGCCCGGCGGGTTGACCACGTCGGTTCCGATCATCGCGACCGGAATGACCGGAACACCGGTCTCCAGGGCGAGGCGGGCCAGCCCGGTCTTGCCCTTGTAGAGCCGGCCGTCGGGCGAACGGGTGCCCTCCGGGTACATGCCCAGTAGCTTGCCCTGGCTCAGCAGACGCTCAGCGGTATCCAGCGCGGCCTGGGCGGCATCGGCATCGGTGCGGTCGATCGGGACCTGTCCGGCCACGGTGTAGAACCACCGGGTGAACCAGCCCTTGAGACCGGTGCCGGTGAAGTATTCCTGTTTGGCCAGGAACGTGATCCGCCGCCGGACCACCAGCGGAAGGTAGAAGCTGTCCGCGACCGCCAGGTGATTACTCGCCAGAATGGCCGGCCCGGAGTCCGGAACATATTCCAGCCCTTCGACTTTCGGCCTACCGAGCAACGACAGCAACGGTCCCATGAAGATGTACTTGAACAGCCAATACCACATGGAGCCTCCCGATCGGGCGCGCGCGCTTTGGGCCAACTCTACCCAGGTGGTGATGCACCGACCACTGGTCGGTGCCGGTTCACACCGGATCTTCAGACCTGATCTTCCGAGGATGGCCCGCCGAACTCTTCGACGACCACCGGGATGGGTTGGTACCGGTTGCGCGGCGGCGGTTCATCGGCGGCCGCACCGTCGGGGGGCGGCGGCGCATCGGGCCCGGGCGGCGTCGCGGTGTCGCCGGCCATCGTGCGGATGACCGTCATCAGGGCGACGCTGTGCTCGGCGATCACGGTCAGCAGCGGATGCTGTTCGCCGTTGACCAGTGCCGCCAGCGCGCACACCGGGCACCACACCTGCTGGCACTTACCGGGTCCACCGTCGGGGTTGGCGGCCATCGCCGCCGCGGCGCGCACGGCCGGGTCCAGGCGGTCGAGGATCGCCTGGGCCAGCGCGCGCAGCTCGGGCCCGAGATCGGGGTGGCTGGTGCCACTCACGCCGGCCACACCTCCGGGTTGGGTCGAAAACGCACGGTCAGCTCATGGCCGCGCAGGGCGGCGTCGGTCACGATGCATCGGCGCAGAACCGAGGCGAGCCGCACCCGGCGCCGCATCCCGGCGACGCCGATGATCAGGTCGTCGTCGACCCGGCCCAGCGTCAGCGTGCCCGAGTCGACCTGCGGCAACTCTAGCCGCAACCGGTAGACGGCATCGAGCCCGGAACCCGATTCGCGGTCGACGATCGGACGCAGCGGTCCCGGCGGCGCCGAGCCGTCCCGGCGGCGCACGCTGTCCAGCAGCTGGCCGAGCGCCTTGGCGCCGATGGGCTCACCGGCCAGGTGCGGCGCCAGCACCAGAGCGGTGTCCCCGATCGTGGTGGCCAGTTCGTCGAGGACGGCCTGCTGCTCGGAGATCCGCTCGGCGTACCAGTCGAAGGCGGGATGGTCCGGCAGGTTCCGGTACTCGTATGAATCATCTTGAATCAGAACCTGGTTGACGATGAGTTCGGCGACAGCCACCCCCATCAGCGACAGCGAGCCCAGAGTGCGCACGGCTTCGGCGGCCACCACCCGCTCGGCGGTGAGCACCAGATGCGCGCTGACCCGCTCGCCGTCGGTGAGCAGTGCCGACAGACCCTCCATCCCGGCGGCGATGGACTCGACCACCGCCACGGTGGCCACCCCGCGGATGTCCTCGACGGCGGAGCTGAGCCTGCGGTGCCGGGGCCAGGCCCGTTCGACGTACATGGCGAACGCCGCGGGCAGGGTCAGCATCCGCATCGCGTCGGCGGTCGAGGCACAGTCCACCACCACGTAATCCCACTGACCGCTGTCGGCCAGCGCGGCGACCTCGGCAAGGCCGAGGACTTCCTGCACGCCGGGAAAGGCCGAAAGCTCTTCGGGTGCAAGGTCTTTGATGTCCGACTCTGGGAAGCGTGCAGCCAGCACCGGTGCCACCTCACGCCAGCGGGCTTCCAGCAGTGCCAGCGTGTCCAGCGCCAGGGCGTCGAGGTGCCCGCCTTCCTGCTCGGTGAGGATGCGCACGGGCTCGCGGGCACCCGTCGGCGGCACGGCGACACCGAGGACGTCGCCCAGCGAGTGCGCCTGGTCGGTGGACACCGCCAAGACCCGCTCACCGGTCAGCGCGGCGCGGACCGCGGTCGCCGAGGCGAGCGTGGACTTACCGACTCCCCCCTTGCCGACGAAGAAGCTGATCCGGGCCCGGGCATCGGTGCCCGCATCGGCGGCGGGAGGGTGCGGGGGCTTCACTCAGCCCTCGACCCACTTCTTCAGGTCCTTCAGCGCGGTGTCGGTCAGCCTGCGTTCGGCCTTGCGTTTGAGCAGACCGATCATCGGGATCATCAGGTCGACCGAGAGCTCGTAGGTGACCTCGGTTCCAGAACCCTTGGGCCGCAACGTGTACGCCCCGTCCAGAGCCTTGAGCAGCGAGCTGGACACCAGCGACCAGCGCACCGACTTGCGGTCGGCTGGCCACACGTAGGACAGCACCATGGTGTCGCGCAGGACGGCGGCGTCCAGGTGCAGCCGCGCGGTCAGCGGATAACCCTGCTCGTCGGATTCGAGAACCTCGGTCTCCTTGTACTCCGACACCCACTGCGGGTAGGACCCGATGTCGGCGATCACGTCCATCACGGTGCGCGGATCCGCATCGATGTAGATGGTTTGCGCCGTTTTGTCAGCCACTGATGCCTTGCCTCCTTGGCCACAAACGGTACCCTCCCGGCCCGGACTGTGACCGGATATCACCGCTGGGGTGCGACCCCCACCGGGCGGTTCGCCTCCAGGGCGGCCTTCACCTCGAAGGCGACCCGCTTGCCCGCCACCCGGCGCTGGTGGGTCAGCTTCGGCAGGTTCATCTTGGCCAGTTGCCAGGCCGCCGCCCCGGTCGGTTCGGCATGCAGGAAGTAGTGCAGCAGAACACCGTCGAGCACCGGCTCCAGCCAGATCTCCATGGTGCCGGTCAATGGCCCGGTAACCGTCCAGCGCACGCCTTTGTCGGCGCGGTCCTCGACGACCTCGAGCCGCAGGTCCGGCCACCACCGCCGCCAGCTCGCGCGATCCCCCACCGCCCGGCCGACGGCCGCCGGGTCCGCGGCGACAAACGTCTCGTCGGCGATCTGGATGCTGTGCATGCGACAAGCTTCACATATGGGCCGCCTGCGCCCGTCGCGGCCCGGCGGGTGAACGCCGTCACAGCGGGCGCCACGCAGTTGACTAGGCTGGCGGCATCTACAGCGCGATTCCACGAGGGGTTCATGTGCGTGAGTACAGCGTTCCGGCGCCGTTCACCATTTCAGAGCACGACAACGTCGTCAGCTCGGTCTACGACCACGAGCGGAACGACCCCGATTATGTGATCCTGCAGCGCCAGGTCGACGGCGCCTGGGTGGACGTGACGTGCGCCGAGGTGGCCGGCCAGATTCGCTCGGCCGCGCTGGGATTGATCGCGGCCGGTGTGCAGGCCGGCGACCGGGTGGCGATCCTGTCGGCCACTCGCTACGAGTGGGTGATCCTGGACTACGCGATCCTGTCGGTGGGTGGCGTCACGGTGCCCATCTACGAGACCTCCTCAGCCGAGCAGGTCCGGTGGGTGCTGGAGGACTCCGGGGCCGTGGTGGCGTTCACCGAGACCGAGGCGCACGCCCAGATGGTCGCCGAGTTGCGCGGTGAACTGCCGGCGCTGCGCACCACGTTCCGTGTCGAGGGTGCGGGCCCGCTGGCACTCGACGAGCTCGCCGAGATCGCCGCCTCCGTCGACGGCGCCGAGCTGACCCGGCGGATCGACGGCCTGCGGTCCAGCGACCCGGCCACCCTGATCTACACCTCGGGCACCACCGGCAGGCCCAAGGGCGTGCAGCTGACCCACTCCAACCTGCTGCATGAGACCCGAGGTGCGGCAGCGTGTTTCCCCACCCTGCTGCGCCAGAACGAGCGGCTGCTGGTGTTCCTGCCCCTGGCTCACGTGCTGGCCCGCGCGCTGTCGATGACGGCGTTCGCCAACAAGGTGACCCTGGGCTACACCAGTGACATCAAGAACTTGGTGCCAATGCTGCAGGTGTTCAAGCCGACCATCGTGGTCTCGGTGCCGCGGGTGTTCGAAAAGGTCTACAACACAGCCGAATTGAACGCCCAGGACAGCGGCAAGGGCCGGATCTTCGAGCTGGCCGTGAAGACCGCGATCAGCTACAGCGAGGCACTGGAATCCGGCGGGCCGAACCTGTTACTCAAGGCAAGCCATGCGCTGTTCGACCGGCTGGTGTACGGCAAGCTGCGGGCCGCTCTCGGCGGTGACTGCCGGGCGGCGATCTCCGGCGGGGCACCGCTGGGTAAGCGCCTGGGCCACTTCTACCGCGGCGTGGGCCTGTCGATCTACGAGGGCTACGGTCTGACCGAGACCAGCGCGGCGATCACCGTCAACCGCATCGGCGAACTCAAGGTCGGCTCGGTCGGCAAGCTGGTCCCGGGCAACAGCATGAAGATCGCCCAGGACGGCGAACTGCTGGTCAAGGGCGGCGTGGTGTTCAGCGGGTACTGGCACAACGAAAAGGCCACCAGCGAGGCGATCGTCGACGGCTGGTTCCACACCGGTGATCTGGCCAGCATCGACTCCGAGGGATTCCTGTCGATCACCGGCCGCAAGAAGGAGATCATCGTCACAGCGGGCGGCAAGAACGTGGCGCCTGCGGTGCTCGGGGATGCGTTGCGGGCCCACCCGCTGATCAGCCAGGCGATGGCCGTCGGGGACAACCAGCCCTTCATCGGTGCGCTGATCGCCATCGACCCGGAGTCCTTCGAGGTCTGGAAGCAGCATCACGGCAAGGCCGCTGACGCCTCGGTCGGTGACCTGCGTGAGGATCCGGACCTGGTGGCCGAGATCGAGCTGGCCGTCAAGGACGCCAATCAGCATGTGTCCCATGCCGAGTCGATCCGCAAGTTCCGGATTCTGCCGTGCGACTTCACCGTGCTCACCGGCGAGCTGACTCCGACGCTGAAGGTCAAACGCAACGTCGTGGCGCAGAAGTTCGCCGACGAGATCGACGCGATCTACACCAAGTAGCCGCTCAGAGGAATCCCACCACGAAGCCGGCCGCCTGCTGCGGGTAGGGCGGCAGCTCGTAGGCGCTGTGGGCGCCGCGGTCGCGGGCCCCCACCTCGCAGATCGGATCACCTGGCGCGCAGAGGTCGATGGCCCGGCCCGCGAAGGCGCCGGTGCTGGACAGCGGGCTGCCGAATCGCCCACCCGGGTTGCCGAACACCGCGACCGCGGCCACCCGGGCTGCCGCGGCGGGCGGCAGCGGCGGTGCCGAGCCGACGCTGCCGATCCGGTCTCCCACCGGGGGCACCCCGGCCAGCATGGCCACCGCGGCCGCGCCCTGGGAGAAGCCGCCGAGGACAAGCTGGGTCTGGGGGCAGCGCGCGCCCATGTCGGCGATGCGTGCGGCGGCGTCGTTGGCTCCGCTGGATGCCGCCAGGAAGTTGATACTCGCCGGGTAGTTGACCGGGTAGATGCCCAGTGAACGCCCGCCGAGCTGCGGTGCCATGGCATCGGCCAGGGCCTGGCCCACCCGTCCGACGCCGGGTGGCTCCCCGGTGCCGCGGGCGAAGATCAGCTCGACATCGGGACAGTCGTCGGCGGCGGGACCCGCCGGGGCGCCCGTGATCATCGCGGCGACCGCCAGGGCGACGGCGGCGATCGTCGTCATCGGGTTGTGCATGCCGCACATGGTCACACGTCGGGGCGCCTCGGCGAGACCAGTTCGGACAGCCGGTCAGCCTGGGAGGCCCACGACCAGTCGCTGGTGATCCAGGCCCGCCCGGCCGCCCCCATCCGTGCGGCCAGCGCCGGGTCAGCCAGGATGGTGCTCACGGCCTCGACGATCTGGCTGTGCGAGCGGCCGTCGACCACGCGGCCGGTCTCGCCGTCCCGGACGGTCTCGGGTGCCCCGCCGGAGCGGCCGGCGACCACGGGCACCCCGGTGGCCGACGCCTCCAGGAAGACGATCCCCAGACCCTCGACGTCCAGCCCGTAACCCCTTGTGCGACAAGGCATCGCGAAGACGTCGGCCATGGCGTAGTGGGCAGGCAGTTCGGCGCTGGGCACCCCGGCGGTGAACACCACGTGGTCGCTGACTCCGGCGTCGCGGGCCAGCCGGTGCAGTTGGTCGGCATGCGGGCCGCCGCCGACGATCACCAGGGCGGCCTCGGGAACGCGGCGCCGGATATCGGGCAACGCCTTGATGAGCATGTCCTGGCCCTTGCGCGGCACCAGCCGGGACACACAGACCACGGTGGGCCGCTGCCCCAGCCGGTAACGCTCGCGAAGTTCCTCGCGGGCGCCGGGGTCCGGGCGGAACCGGTCGGTGTCGACGCCGGGCGGCAGGTGTTGCAGGTTGGCGCGGGGCCCGAAGGCCGAAGCGAACCGGCCCCTGGTGTAGTCGCTGACGTAGGTGACCACGTCGGTAGTGTCGCCGATCCGGCGCAGGGCCGACCGCGCGCCCGGCAGCATGGACCACCCGACCTCGTGGCCATGGGTGCAGGCCAGCACCCGGTCAGCGCCGGCCCGGCGCGCCCGGGTGGCCAGCAGCGCCAGCGGGGCGGCGGCCCCGAACCACACCGTCTCGATCTCGTGGTCGGCGATCAGTTCGCGCATCCGGCGCTCGACGCCCGGCTCGGGCAGCATCAGCGTGCCCGGATGCCGCACGATCGGGTAACCGGCGCCGGCGTCATAGTCCTCGCAGCCCTTCCACCGCGGGGCGTACACCCACAGCTGATGCTCGCCGGCGGCGGCCAGCCGGCCGACGAACTGTTCGAGGTAGGACTGGATGCCGCCGGGGCGCGGCGGAAAGTCATTGGTAACCAGCAGGACCCGCGTCATCGCCTCACACGCTATCTGCTCAGCCATTGCGCCCAGCGGGCGCGCACCTCGGCGAGGTCCGTGTCGAGGGCGCGCTGCACGGCGGTGGCGAAGTCCGGGTGACCGGGACCGGCGGCTTCGATGTAGAGCCGGCGCAACGCGTCAACGCCGTAGGTGTCGGCGACGAAGCGGGCGAACCACCAGGCCCGGTCGTAGCCCATCGCCCGGGCCGGGCCGGCAGCATCCAGGGCGGCGTCGGTGGGCAGCGCGGTGTCGGCGGCGGCACCTGCCGGAAGCGGGGTGGCCGGCCGGGCGACGAAGTCGGCGACACCTTCGACCAGCCAGCGCGGTGCGTCCAGCGCCGTGCCGGTGCGGGCCGCGAGGTGAAACAGCTCGTGGGTCAGCACGATCCGCAGGGAGCCCGCACTCATGTCCGAAGCGCCGGGCGCCAGGACGATCCGTTGGCCGGTGGCGCGGCGCCGGTCGAGGTCGACGCTGTCGGCCACCGACACCGCGGCGATATCCGACCAGTCCCGGGCCGGGTCCAGGCCCGCCTCGGCGACGAACTGGGCCTGGGAGTCGGTGGCGATGATGACGATCTCGTGCTCCCAGTCGGTGCCCCAGAACCTCTCGACCGCCGCGACCGCGTCGCCGATATCGGCGGCCACCCGGCTCAGCAGGGCGTCGGTGCGGGGGCCACCCAGGCTGATCAACCGGACCGTGCGGTGGTCGCCGACGATCAGCGGTGCGGTGGTCGGGACGGCTGACGGTGTATTGCCCGAAGTGGCTTCGTCAGTGCGGGTATTGAGCAGAACTGCGGTGATGATGGCCGCGGCCGCGATCACCACGGCCAGCGTGACCGGAAGCCACCGGCGAACGGAGCGGTGGATCAGTACCGGCGGATGTTGTAGATCGGCGCGTTGTTCACCGGGGCGACCCGCACCGGTACGCCGAACGTCGAGGCGTGCACCATCATGCCGTCGCCGATGTAGATCGCCGAGTGCGAGGCGTCGGAGTAGTAGTTGACGACGTCGCCGGGCTGGATGTTGTCCATCGACACCGGCTGTCCGCCGGCGGCCAGCGCCTGGCTGGAGTGCGGCAGGAAGATGCCGGCCTGCTGGAAGGCCCACATCACCAGACCCGAGCAGTCGAACTGGTTGGGACCGGAACCGCCCCACACGTACGGGTCACCGATGCGGGTCAGTGCGGCCTGCACGGCGATGGCACCTTCACCGGAGCCCTCGCTGGGTGCGGGCACGGCGGCCATCGGAACCACCTCGGCGGCCTCGGGCGGAGGCGGCGGGGCATCGATCGGGGGCAGCGCATCCGGTGCGGGCGCGGCCAGTATCTCGGCCGGCGGCGGCGGGCCCGGAGCGGCCAGTGCGGTCCGCTGCTCGGGGGTCAGCATCTGGTAGCGGGATTTCACGATCGCGATCTGGACCTGCAGTTGGGACTGCTTGCGCTGCAGGTCGGCCCGTACGGCGGCGGCCTGCTCGGCGGCCGTCTTGGCGTCCGCGGCGGACTTGGCCGAGGCGGCCTCGGCCTTGACGGACTCGTCGGAGACGCGGCGGTAGTTCTGCATCTGCGCCGACATCTCGGTGGCCATCACCTTCTGGACGGCCATCTTGTCGATCAGGCCCTGCGGCGACTCGGCGGTCAGGATCGCATTGAAACCATCGGTGCGGCCACCCATGTACATGGCGGCAGCAAACTTGTCGACGGATACCTGATAGGTAGCCAGCTGCGCCCTGGCGGCATCGGCGGCGGCCAGGTCATCGACATGCTTCTTCTCGGCGGCGGCCTGCACTTGCAGCTTCTTGTCCAGATCAAGCTGAGCGGAATGCATGGATTCGGTGAGCTGCTCGGCCTGGCGGGACAACTCGTTGAGCTTTGCCACACCGTCTTCGGCGGGATCGGCGTGCACAGTGCCGGAGATAACGGCGGAGAACACCGCGAGGCCCGCAATCCCACCTACTACATGGCGTCGAAGAACGCGTTGAGCCAGGGACCTGCGATCAAACCTCAAGATAAAGCATCCTTTTAAGTGCCGTCGACGCCGTCTGCATCGAGCTGCCTTAGGTCTCGAATAGGTTACGAAATGGCATCGGCATTGTCCAACGTGAGACCAAGATTTAACACATGGCCAGTCACGCCTGCCACACAAGTCACAACCTTGACGGCCAACCTACCAGCCATCAGCTGGCCAGGCCCGGCCCCCCGTGACGATGGATCGGCACCAACCGCAACCGGGGTGCCAACCCCGCTTCGGCGAGAACCTCGAGTGCAGCGCGTTCGTCGTCGAGCAATGTCTCCGGAACTCCCAGCAAAACACTCACGACACAATCCCGGCAGCCCGGACCGCGCACCGCGCAGTCGTCGCAGTCGATGACGACCGGATCGCCTGGCTCCGTACCCATGACGGGTCTCCTCTCTTCGGCTTGGCCGCACGCTAGCTCGCGGCACCGACAAGTTCCGGCGGCCGCGGAGTGGCATCCCGGACCTGTCGGTGCGGCTGCCTACCGTCTGCAGCTGTGGCCGGTTCACCGATCGACGCTCAGCTGAGCTTCGCCGACGTTGACCCGGCCGCTGACATCTCGCTGCGGGAAACCACCTTCGTCGTGGTCGATCTGGAGACCACCGGCGGGCGGGCCACCGCCGGGGCCGACGGCTCCCGCGACGCCATCACCGAGATAGGTGCGGTCAAGGTGCGCGGCGGCGAGGTGCTCGGCGAATTCGCCACCCTGGTGGACCCACAGCGGTCCATTCCGCCGCAGATCGTCCAGCTGACCGGGATCACCACGGCGATGGTCCACGACGCACCGACCATCCACGCGGTGTTGCCGATGTTCCTCGAATTCGCCCGCGGCTCGGTGCTGGTCGCCCACAACGCGGGCTTCGACATCGGCTTCCTGCGCTCGGCCGCCGAGCAGTGCGGGATCACCTGGCCCCGGCCCCCGGTGCTGTGCACGGTGAAGCTGGCCCGCCGGGTGCTGACCCGCGAGGAGGCGCCCAGCGTGCGGCTGGCCACGCTGGCCGCCCTGGTCGGCTCGGCCACCCGGCCCACCCACCGTGCCCTCGACGACGCCCGGGCCACCGTCGACGTGTTGCACGCGCTGATCGAGCGGGTGGGCAATCAGGGCATCCACACCTACACCGATCTGCGCGGCTACCTACCGAACGTCTCCAACGCCCAGCGCAGTAAGCGCTCCCTGGCCCAGCGGCTGCCCAACCGGCCCGGGGTGTACCTGTTCCGCGGACCGGGCGCCGAAGTGCTCTACATCGGAACGGCCACCGATCTGCGCCGCCGGGTGGGTCAGTACTTCAACGGCTCGGATCCGCGCGGCCGGATGAAGGAGATGGTCGGCCTGGCCACCGCGGTGGACCACGTCGAGTGCGCCCACCCGCTGGAGGCCGGCGTCCGCGAGCTGCGCCTGCTGGCCGCCCACGCCCCGCCCTACAACCGCCGCTCCCGCTTTCCGCACCGGTGGTGGTGGGTGGTGCTCACCGACGAGGCATTCCCGCGGCTGTCGGTGGTCCGCGAGCCCCGCCACGATCGCGCCATCGGCCCGTTCCGCTCCCGTGCCGATGCCCTGGACACCGCCGACCTCGTCGCCCGCTTCACCGGGGTGCGCACCTGCACCTCGCGGATCGGTCGCACCGGCGAGCACGGCCCGGCCTGCCCGGAGCGCGAGGTCGCACCCTGCCCCGCCCCCCGCGGTATCGGCGTCGCCGACTACGCCGCGGCGCCGGCGCGGGCGGCCGCGCTGATCGACGGGCTCGACAACGGCGCGCTGGCCGCCGCAGTCGGCCGGGTCGCCAAGCTGGCCGCAAAGTCCCGCTACGAAAGCGCGGCCCGGCTGCGCGATCAGACCGCGGCCGCCGTCGACGTGCTGTGGCGCGGGCAGCGGCTGCGGGCGCTGGCCGCCGTCGAGGAACTGGTGGCGGCCGCACCCGACGGCGCCGGCGGCTGGCAGCTGGCGGTGGTCCGGCACGGACAGCTGGCCGCGGCCGGGGTGGCACCCCGTCGGGTGCCCCCGATGCCGGTGGTCGAGGCGCTGCAGGCCGGCGCACAGACGATCCTGCCGCAGGCCGCACCGCTGGGCGGCGCGCTGGTGGAGGAGACGGCCCTGATCGCCCGCTGGCTTACCGCCCCGGGTGTCCGAATCGTCAGCGCGACAACAGGTTTCGCATCCCCGATCGGGTCGGCGGGGCCGTGGTCGTCCTGGGCGGCCACCGCACGCTCGGCCCGGCTGGCCGCCGAGCAGGCCGAGCGGCTGGACTCAGAGCTGCTGGGTAAACCGCACCCAACGCGCGAGGAGCTGTTCGGCCGCCCCGGAGTCGAGCGCCCGGGCAGCCCGGTCCAGCCCCTCCTCCCAGGACGGCAGCCATTCGGCGCGACTGGATAACCCCGAGTGGGCCACCATCGCGCCGGCCGCGTTGAGGATCACCGCATCGCGCACCGGCCCCTGCGCACCGGCCAGCACGTTGCGCGCCTCGGCCGCGTTGAACGCGGCGTCGCCGCCCACGAGTTCCTCGATCCGGGCCCTCGGGAACCCGAAACCGAGCGGATCGAAGGTGAGCTTGTCGATGGTGCCGGCCTGGACGCGCCAGATCGTGCTGGTGGTCGTGGTGGTCAGCTCGTCGAGGCCGTCGTCGCCGTGCACCACGAGCACACTGCAGCGCCGGGCGGCGAACACCCCGGCCATGATCTCGGCGAGATCAGCGAAGGCACAGCCCACCAGCCCGGCGCGCGGTCCGGCCGGATTGGTCAGTGGCCCAAGCAGATTGAATACCGTGGGCACCCCGATCTCGCGCCGCGGCGCCCCGGCGTACTTCAGCGACGGGTGGAAGACGGGGGCAAAGCAGAACCCGATGCCGACCTCGGCAACGCAGCGGGCGACCTCTTCGGGCCCCAGGTCGATCCGCAACCCGAGCGCCTCGAGCATGTCGGCACCGCCGCTCTTCGACGACGCCGCCCGGTTGCCGTGCTTGACCACCGGCACCCCGGCCGCCGCGACCACGATCGAGGACATCGTCGACAGGTTGACCGTATTGGCGCGGTCGCCGCCGGTGCCGACGATGTCGACGGTGTCGGTACCGATGACATCGGTGGGCACCCGCTGGGCGTAGGACAGCATCGTGTCGGCCAACTCCCGCACCTCGGCGGCCGTCGGGCGCTTCATCTTCATCGACACGCCGAAAGCCGCGATCTGAGCCGGTGTCGCGACTCCCGTCATGATCTGGTCCATCGCCCAGCCGGCCTCCCCGGGCTCGAGCTCCAGCCCGGCCGTCAATCGGCCCAGGAGCTGCGGCCATGTCGAAATCGGAGAGTCGGACGCGGGGTGCGAATCGGGCTGGGTCACGCGCCGATATTCGCATGCCGACCGGGAACTTCACAGTGCCGATCAACGACAGTTATGACTAATTCGGCCCCTGGCTGTACCTCGACAACTACAAAGCGTCATACTTCTTGATGTGACGAGCGCTGTTGGCACTTCGGGAACTGCGATCACATCGCGCGTACATTCGCTGAACCGGCCGAATATGGTCAGTGTTGGCACCATCGTGTGGCTTTCCAGTGAGCTGATGTTCTTTGCTGGGCTGTTCGCGATGTACTTCACTGCCCGTGCTCAGGCCGGCGGGGTATGGCCGCCGCCACCGACCGAGCTGAACCTGTATCAGGCGGTTCCGGTGACGCTGGTGCTGATCGCATCGTCGTTCACCTGCCAGATGGGTGTGTTCGCGGCCGAGCGCGGTGACGTGTTCGGGCTGCGCCGCTGGTACACGATCACCCTGGCGATGGGCATCTTCTTCGTGCTCGGCCAGGGCTACGAGTACTACCACCTGGTGACCCACGGGACCACGATCCCGGGTAGCGCCTACGGCAGCGTCTTCTACCTCGCGACCGGCTTCCACGGCCTGCACGTCATCGGTGGTCTGGTGGCCTTCGTGCTGCTGCTGCTGCGCACCCGGATGAGCAAGTTCACACCGGCGCAGGCCACTGCGGCGATCGTGGTGTCCTACTACTGGCACTTCGTCGACATCGTGTGGATCGCACTGTTCGCGACGATCTACTTCATCCGTTGATGAGAAGGGGTTCGATGCTCAAGAAAACGGGGCGGTTCGGATCCGGCATGAGCGACAAGTCGCGCCGCCGACTGCGTCGTCGCCTGACCGGCGCCGTGCTGCTGCTGGCCGGACTCGGCTTCGCCGGTGGTCTGGCCGCCACACTGACTCCCACCCCGCAGGTCGCGGTCGCCGACGAGTCCCAGTCGGCACTGCTGCGCACCGGTCAGCAGCTCTACGACACGGCGTGCATCACCTGCCACGGCGCCAACCTCCAGGGCGTCGACGGCCGCGGGCCCAGCCTGATCGGCGTCGGCGAGGCGGCGGTGTACTTCCAGGTGTCGACCGGCCGCATGCCGGCGATGCGCGGTGAGGCCCAGGCCCCCCGCAAGGACCCGATCTTCGACGAGAACCAGATCGACGCCCTCGGCGCCTACATCCAGGCCAACGGTGGCGGCCCGCTGGTCCCCCGCGACGCCAACGGTCAGATCGCCGATCACTCGCTGATGGGCAGCAACGTCGCCCGCGGCGGTGACCTGTTCCGGCTGAACTGCGCGTCCTGCCACAACTTCACCGGCAGGGGCGGTGCACTGTCCTCGGGCAAGTACGCACCGGAGCTCGACGCGGCCACCCCGGCGCAGATCTACACCGCGATGCTCACCGGGCCGCAGAACATGCCGAAGTTCTCTGACCGGCAGCTGTCGCCGGAGGAGAAGAAGGACATCGTCGCCTACGTCAAGATGGCCAGTGACACACCGAATCCCGGCGGTTACGGGCTCGGCGGTTTCGGGCCGGCGCCGGAAGGTATGGCGATGTGGATCATCGGCATGGTCGCCGCAATCGGTGTGGCGCTGTGGATCGGGGCGAGGGCATGAGCGACGTGAACAAGCCGACTGACGAGCAGCTCGCGGAGATGTCGCGCGAGGAGCTGGTCGAACTCGGTGGCCGCATCGACGGCGTCGAGACCATCCTCAAGGAGCCGCGCTGGCCGGTCGAGGGCACCCGCGCCGAGAAGCGTGCCGAGCGCCTGGTGGCGTTCTGGCTGCTGCTCGGCGGTGTGTCCGGCCTGGCTCTGCTGCTGATCTTCTTGTTCTGGCCGTGGGAGTACAAGCCGGACGGCGCCAAGGGCAACTTCCTGTACAACCTGGCGACCCCGCTGTACGGCCTGACCTTCGGTCTGTCGATCCTGGCGATCGGCATCGGCGCGGTGCTCTTCCAGAAGCGGTTCATCCCGCAGGAGATCTCGGTACAGGAGCGCCACGACGGGCCCTCCTCCGAACTCGACCGCAAGACCGTGGTGGCCAACCTCAGCGATGCCCTCGAAGGCTCGACGATCCGGCGCCGCAAGATGATCGGCCTGTCGCTGGGGATCGGTATCGGCGCCTTCGGTGTCGGCACCCTGGTGGCCTTCATCGGCGGTCTGATCAAGAACCCGTGGAAGCCGGTCGTGCCCACCGCCGAAGGCAAGAAGGCGGTGCTGTGGACCTCCGGGTGGACGCCCCGTTTCAAGGGCGAGACCATCTTCCTGGCCCGGGCCACCGGCCTGCCGGGTGAGTCGCCGTTCGTGAAGGTTCGCCCCGAGGACATCGACGCCGGCGGTATGGAGACGGTCTTCCCGTGGCGCGAGTCCGACGGCGACGGCACCACCGTCGAATCGCACGAGAAGCTCGGCGAGATCGCCATGGGCGTGCGCAACCCGGTGATGCTGATCCGCATCAAGCCGGTCGACATGCCGCGGGTGGTCAAGCGTCAGGGCCAGGAGAGCTTCAACTTCGGTGATCTGTTCGCCTACACCAAGGTCTGCTCGCACCTGGGCTGCCCGTCCTCGCTGTACGAGCAGCAGACCTACCGCATCCTGTGCCCCTGCCATCAATCCCAGTTCGACGCACTGCATTTCGCGCGGCCGATCTTCGGTCCGGCCGCCCGGGCTCTGGCGCAGTTGCCGATCACGATTGATCAGGACGGTTACCTGGTCGCCAACGGCGACTTCATCGAACCTGTCGGACCTGCATTCTGGGAGCGCAAATCATGAGTTCCAAGATCGCTGACCGCCTTGCCGTCCAAGGCGATGCCATCGACTCCCGCTATCACCCGTCGGCCGCAGTCCGGCGACAGCTGAACAAGGTCTTCCCCACGCACTGGTCGTTCCTGCTGGGTGAGATCGCGATGTACAGCTTCATCGTGCTGCTGCTCACCGGCGTGTACCTGACCCTGTTCTTCGATCCGTCGATGGCCGAGGTCACCTACAACGGCGTGTACCAGCCGCTTCGCGGTGTGCAGATGTCGCGAGCCTACGAGACGGCCCTGGACATCAGCTTCGAGGTGCGCGGCGGCCTGTTCGTTCGGCAGGTCCACCACTGGGCGGCACTGATGTTCGCCGCGGCGATCATGGTGCACCTGGCCCGCATCTTCTTCACCGGCGCGTTCCGCCGGCCCCGTGAAGCCAACTGGGTGATCGGCTCGCTGCTGCTCATCCTGGCCATGTTCGAGGGCTTCTTCGGCTACTCGCTGCCCGACGACCTGCTCTCGGGCACCGGCGTTCGCGCCGCCCTGTCGGGCATCACGATGGGTATCCCGGTCGTCGGAACCTGGATGCACTGGGCGCTGTTCGGCGGCGACTTCCCGGGCACCATCTTCATCCCCCGCATCTACGCCCTGCACATCCTGCTGATCCCGGGAATCATCCTGGCGCTCATCGGGATTCACCTGGCGCTGGTGTGGTTCCAGAAGCACACCCAGTTCCCCGGCCCCGGCCGCACCGAGAAGAACGTCGTCGGTGTCCGGGTCATGCCGGTGTTCGCGGTGAAGTCCGGCGCCTTCTTCGCGATGGTGCTCGGCATCCTCGGCCTGATGGGCGGCCTGCTGCAGATCAACCCGATCTGGCAGATCGGTCCCTACAAGCCGTCCCAGGTGTCCGCGGGCAGCCAGCCCGACTTCTACATGATGTGGACCGACGGCCTGATCCGCCTGTTCCCGCCGTGGGAGATCTACTTCGGCAACCACACCATCCCGCAGCCGGTGTGGATTGCGCTGGGCATGGGCCTGGTGTTCATCCTGCTCATGGTCTGGCCGTTCCTGGAGAAGCGGTTCACCAAGGACGACGCGCACCACAACCTGCTGCAGCGTCCGCGTGACGCACCGGTGCGCACGGCCATCGGCGCGATGGCGATCTCGTTCTACATCCTGCTGACGTATGCCTGCATGAACGACATCATCGCGCTGAAGTTCCACATCTCGCTGAACGCGACGACGTGGATCGGCCGCATCGGCATGGTGGTCCTGCCGCCGCTGGTGTTCTTCATCGCCTACCGGTGGGCCGTCGGCCTGCAGCGCAGCGACCGCGATGTGCTCGAGCACGGTATCGAGACCGGCATCATCAAGCGGCTGCCGCACGGTGCCTACATAGAGCTGCACCAGCCGCTGGGCCCGGTCGACGACCACGGCCACCCGATCCCGCTGGAATACCAGGGGGCTGCGCTACCCAAGCGAATGAACAAGCTGGGCTCCGGTGGCGCACCGGGTCGCGGCAGCTTCCTCACGGCCGATCCGGCTTCCGAGGATGCTGCCCTCACCGAGGCCGCGCATGCGACCGAACACAAGGCGCTGACCGCGCTGCGCGAGTGGCAGGACGAAGAGTCCGGCGCCACCAACGGCAGCAATGGCAGCAACGGCTCCAACGGCAGCGCCCACCACTAAACAGTTCCACCAGTCGAAACCCCGGGTCCTTGTGATCCGGGGTTTCGGCGTTCAGCGCTCCCCTACCCCGGTGGCTTGTGCCAGACGAGTAGGTAGCGCCAAAACAGCAGCCGGCGGACGGTGGCGCCGGGTAGGACCTGGCGAGCCAGCCGGTCCAGCGCACGAGTGGTCATCGGGGCTTCGTCACGGACCGGCATCACGTCATAGGTCGCGTCGTGGGCGTACCAGGGTGACCCGGTCACGGTGCGCAGCGTCGCGAACAGCACACCGCACATGGGGTTCAGCACAAAGGTGGTGGTCGGTGCGGGCCGACACTCTCGCGGCCAAAGCGCCTGCGCCACAACCCACGTCGCGGCGCCCAGGCTCACTGAGCGGGCGCGGCCTCATCCAGGGCGGTGCGCAGCTCACGCAGATAGAACACCGGAATGGCCGGCATGGCGATCGTGACGATGGCGGCCACCCCGAGTGACACCCAGGCCACGGTATCGCTGCCGACAGCCAGCAGATAGGTCGCCAGCGATACT
Organism: Mycobacterium sp. M26; assembly: GCF_001494595.1. Taxonomy (GTDB): domain Bacteria; phylum Actinomycetota; class Actinomycetes; order Mycobacteriales; family Mycobacteriaceae; genus Mycobacterium. The sequence goes on along the minus strand of NZ_LN929908.1, from coordinate 1,727,644 downwards.
CCGACCAGCGCCAGGCCGATCGCACCCAGCAGGGTCACGGTGCCGCGCAGCCACAGCCGGTCCAGTTCGGTCGGCGGGATCAGCAGATCGGCCCGCGCGGTCGAGGACTGGGCGAACGCCGGCTGATACGGCTCGTACGGGTCGACCGTCGCACCGAATACCTTCAGCTTCTCCGTCGGCGCCTCAGCGGGGCGTACAGACGGCGAAGCGGGCGGCTGTGGCGTCGTTCCGGCGGGTTTGGCCGCGGGCGGCGTGACCGGTTCGGCTAGGGCGGCTCGCCGGGCGCGCAGCAGCAGCGGGATCGCGCCGACGATGATCAGCGCGGAGACCACGATGACGCTGTAGAGCACCCACGGCGTCTCCTTACCCGCGCTGCCGCCGAGGGTATGGCCGCGGCCCAGATCCACCAGCGCGACGATCGCGATGACCGTGACCGCCAGCAGCACCAGCCAGATCGCCCCGCAGATGCCGACCAGGATGCGGTCCACCGTCTCCGGTGACCGGTCGTTGTCCTCTGTCGCCCCTGCCCCGGCGAACTCCGTGTCGCGCGCCATCAGCAGCTCGTCTGCGCGGCGTTGTTCTGGTTGGACGACAGCACCGTTCCGTCACTGGTGGTGATGGAGCAGTTCAGCTTGCTCACCAGGAACAGGCTGGATGCCTGCACCGAGCCGACGTCGGACTGCGAGATCGGTGTCACCGTCAGCGACCACGGGATGTACACGTTGCGCTGGGTGCGGCGCCGGCCGGAGGCGTCGACATACGTCACCGTGATGATGTCGCCGGGCGCCTTGGTCCCGGTGACGCTGTAGGTCACCTGTCGCGGCCCGGCCGGCGTGGTGGTCGTGGGGTGGTGATCTCGTCCTGAACCGGCGGCAGGCTGACCGTCGTGGTGGTCTGGGGGGTGGCCAACTGGTCGGTGTCGGTGCTGGTCACCAGAAGTGACACCGAAACCACCAGGGCGATGGCGGCGATGATGGCAGTGACGCCGACGACCCATGGCCATTTCGGCGGTTCGGCATCCTCGACGAGTTCAGTGGCCGAGTCGTAGCTGTCGTAGTCGTAGAGCCGCGGATCGGGGGCCACGTAGGGGCCTGCGGTCCACTGCTCGGACTCGGGCGCGGAGTAGGCCTGAAATCCGGTACCGCTGGTGTCCTCGCGGTATTCCTCGGTCGGCTGATCCAGGGGCTGACCGCCCGGCTCCTCATGTGGCGGATTCGGCCCGCTCATCCTCGCCCGTCCTCTTTCGACTACATCACCGCAGCACGCGGGCCAAGGACTGGCGCGCAGCATGCCGACGGATCGCGTTGCCCTGGCAGAACCCTACCCAACCGGGCGAGCCGGGCGCGTCGCAGCACACCGTTGGGCGCCAAGTGACGCCCCGATTGTGACCTTCGAATGGTCAGTGCTTCTCGGGGCCGACGTAGTACTCGAAGACCAGACCGGACACCGCGGCGAGCACGAACACCACACCGGCGGCGATCAGCCACGGCAGCCACAGCGCGGCGCCGACGGCGGCGGTCGAGAAGGACAGCGCGATCAGGATCGGCCACCAGGAGTGCGGCGAGAAGAAGCCCAACTCCCCTGCGCCGTCACTGATTTCGGCCTCTTCGTAGTCCTCGGGCCGGGTGTCGAGACGACGGGCCACGAACCGGAAGAAGGTGCCGATGATCAACGACAGACCGGCGGTCAGCACCAGCGCAGTGGTGCCGGCCCACTCGATGCCGCCGTGCTGGAAGAGCGCGGTGAGCACTCCGTACACCACAGCGGCGAGGACGAAGAACGCGGTCAGGATCTCAAACAGCCTGGCTTCGATATGCATGAGCGATTCCCTACTTGCTCGCCTGCGGAATGACCTGCTCGCCCCGACGGGTATCGAAGGGGTGCGTGCTGATGGCGACCGGCGACTGGTTGATGGCCTGCAGCGCTTCGGCGTTGGTCTTGCCGGCGATGCGGGCGTCCAGGTACGCCTTGAAGTCGTTGGCCGAGACCACCCGGACTTCGAAGTTCATCATCGAGTGGTAGGTGCCGCACATCTCGGCGCAGCGCCCGACGAACGCACCGGTCTGCTCGATCTCGCTGACCTGGAACTTGTTCTCGGAGTGGTTGGCTTCCGGATCCGGGAACACGTCGCGCTTGAACAGGAACTCCGGCACCCAGAACGAGTGGATGACGTCGGCGGAGGCCACCTGGAACTCGATGCGCTTGCCCTGCGGGACCACCAGCACCGGGATCTCGTCGCTGGTGCCCAGCGTCTCGACCTTGTCGAAGTTGAGGTAGGTGCGATCCTCGGGGTTCAGGCCGCGCACCGCGCCGACCTTCTCCTCGCCGTGGGCGTCGACGCCCTCGGGCTTGGAGACCATCGCGGCCTTGCGGGCCGGGTCGGCGCCGTCGTAGTTGAAGGTGCCGTCGGCGAAGGCCACCTTCTGGTAGCCGAACCTCCAGTTCCACTGGAAGGCGGTGACGTCGATGACGACCTCGGGATTGGGATCCCGGTGCAGCACCTTCTCCTGCACCACGACGGTGAAGTAGAACAGCACCGAGATGATCAGGAACGGGACGACGGTCAGCACCAGCTCCAGCGGCATGTTGTAGCCGAACTGGCGGGGCAGCGAGTCGTCACCCTTCTTCTTGCGGTGAAAGGCCATGGTCCAGAAGGTCAGCGCCCACACGATCACACCGACGACGAGGGCGGCGATCACCGAGCCCACCCAGAGTTCACGCATGGAATGCGCCTCCGGGGTGATGCCCTTGGGCCAGCCGAGGCCCAGGACTTCCTGCCAGCTGCACCCGCTGAGCGTCAGCGCCAGTACACCGAAGGTGACGGCCAGCGCCACCGAACGGAGCCGGGAACCGCGGGTCTTCACTTTGGCGCCTCCTGTTTCAGGTCCTGCTCGTGGCCCTAATGAACCGCATTTTTCGGATCACGGGAACTTTTCCGCGAATCGAATACTACGCAGCGTAGACCACGCGGGAACACCAAGCCCGACACACCTCCATTTCCGTCATGTGGCGCGTTCGAAGCGCCCCGCGACGTGCGGCATACTTGGCCGCGTGTGCGGACTGCTTGCCCTGGTTTCTGCCCCGGCAAGCGGGATCTCCGCCCAGACCGTCGAGGCGGTGGCCGGCGCCACGCCGCTGATGCGTCACCGCGGGCCCGACGAACCCGGCACCTGGTCAGACGATCGGGTGGTGCTCGGTTTCAACCGGCTCTCGATCATCGACATCGCGCACTCGCACCAGCCGCTGCGCTGGGGTCCGCAGGACGATCCGGAGCGCTATGTCCTGGTGTTCAACGGCGAGATCTACAACTACCTCGAACTGCGCGAGGAACTGCGGTCCGAGTTCGGCGCGGTGTTCGCCACCGACGGCGATGGCGAGGCCATCCTGGCGGCCTATCACTTCTGGGGCACCGCGGCGCTGAGCCGGCTGCGCGGCATGTTTGCCTTCGCGCTGTGGGACACCCGCGAGCAGGTGCTGTTCTGCGCCCGCGACCCGTTCGGTATCAAGCCGCTGTTCATGGCCACCGGTCCCGGCGGCACCGTGGTCGGCAGCGAGAAGAAGTGCCTGCTGGACCTCGCCCCGACCCTGGACCTCGACACCGGCATCGATGTCCGCGCGGTGCAGCACTACACCGTGTTGCAGTACGTCCCGGAACCGGAGACGCTGCATCGCGGCATTCGCCGGCTGGAGTCGGGCTGCTACGCGGTGATCCGCCCGGGCGAGGAGCCCAAGACCAGCCGCTACTTCGTGCCCCGGTTCTCCGCCGTGCCGTTCCGCCCCGGCGGCGAGCAGGCCCGCTACGACGAGATCACCGCCGTCCTCGAGGACTCGGTGGCCAAGCACATGCGCGCCGACGTCACCGTCGGGGCATTCCTGTCCGGTGGCATCGACTCCACCGCGATCGCCGCGCTGGCGATCCGGCACAACCCGCGGCTGATCACCTTCACCACCGGGTTCGAGCGTGAGGGTTTCTCCGAGGTCGACGTGGCGGTGGCCTCGGCCGAGGCCATCGGCGCCCGGCACGTGGCCAAGGTGGTCAGCCAGTCGGAGTTCGTGGCCGCCCTGCCCGAAATCGTCTGGTATCTCGACGAACCGGTGGCCGACCCGGCGCTGGTGCCGCTGTTCTTCATCGCCCGAGAAGCCCGCAAGCACGTCAAGGTCGTGCTGTCCGGCGAGGGTGCCGACGAACTCTTCGGCGGCTACACGATCTATCGGGAACCTTTGTCGCTCAAGCCTTTCGACTACCTGCCGCGACCGGTGCGCAAGTCGCTGGGCCGGGCGTCACGGCCACTGCCGGAGGGAATGCGGGGCAAGAGCCTGCTGCATCGCGGCTCGCTGACGCTCGAGGAGCGCTACTACGGCAACGCCCGCAGCTTCTCCGACGACCACCTGCGCGCGGTACTGCCGGATTTCAACCCGGCCTGGACCCACACCGACGTCACCGCACCGGTTTATGCGGAATCGGCTGGCTGGGATCCGGTGGCGCGCATGCAGCACATCGACCTGTTCACCTGGTTGCGCGGCGACATCCTGGTCAAGGCCGACAAGATGACGATGGCCAACTCCCTGGAGTTGCGGGTGCCGTTCCTGGATCCGGAGGTGTTCGCGGTGGCCTCGCGGCTGCCCTACGACCAGAAGATCACCCGGACCACCACCAAGTACGCCCTGCGCCGTGCGCTGGAGCCGATCGTGCCCGCGCATGTGCTCAACCGCGCGAAACTTGGCTTCCCCGTACCGATTCGGCACTGGCTGCGCTCCGGTGAGCTGATGGACTGGGCCTACCAGATGATCGACACCTCACAGGCCGGCCACCTCGTGGACATCGCCGCGGTGCGCACGATGCTCGACGAGCACCGGGCCGGTGTGAGCGATCACAGCCGCCGGCTGTGGACGGTGCTGATCTTCATGCTGTGGCACGCGATCTTCGTCGAGCACAGCATCACCCCGACGATCAGCGAGCCGCACTACCCGGTGCAGCTCTAACCCGAGCGTCTAACCCAGCGCGGCCGAAATCTCGGCAGCCGCCTCGGCGCCGTAGGCATCGGCCAGGCGCGAAGTGGCCACCTCGAGGTCCCACGTCCAGTTCTGGGTGCCGGTGGTCTCCAGCACCAGCACGGCCACCAGCGAGCCCAGCTGTGCCGCGCGCTCCAGGCCCAGGCCCGCGCTGCGGGCGGTCAGGAAGCCGGCCCGGAACGCGTCGCCGACACCGGTCGGGTCCACCTGGGCGGTCTCCGGCACGACGTCGACGTGGATGGTGCTGCCGTCGGGGCTGACCAGGTCCACACCCTTGGCACCCAGGGTGGTGACCCGCAGGCCGACCTGGCTGAGCACGTCGGCGTCGGTCCAGCCGGTCTTCGACAGCAGCAGGTCCCACTCGTAGTCATTGGTGAACAGGTAGGTCGCGCCGTCGATCAGCTGCTTGATCTCCGCGCCGGACAGTCGCGCCAGCTGCTGCGACGGGTCCGCGGCGAATGCCAACCCGAGCGTGCGGCACTCGTCGGTGTGCAGGAACATCGTGTCGGGGTCGTTGGCGCCGACGATCACCAGTTCCGGTGTGCCGATCGCGTCGACCACGCTCGCCAGCTTGATGTTGCGCGCCTCCGACATCGCACCCGGGTAGAACGAGGCGATCTGGGCCATCTCGGTGTCGGTGGTGCAGACGAACCGCGCGGTGTGGGCGGTCTGCGAGATCAGCACGCCCGAGCAATCCACCCCGGCGGACTCCAGCCAGGCGCGGTAGTCGGCGAAATCCTGGCCGGCGGCCCCGACCAGGGCGGCCTTGCCGCCCAGTACGCCGATGGCGTAGGCCATGTTGCCGGCCACCCCGCCGCGGTGCACCACCAGATCGTCGACGAGAAAGCTCAGCGACACCTTCTGCAGGTGCTCGGCGAGCAGCTGCTCGGAGAACCGCCCGGGGAACCGCATCAGGTGGTCGGTGGCAATGGATCCGGTCACCGCGATGGTCACGACGCGTCCGCCCTTCGATTGATAGCTAACCTAGGCAACCATACCGGCGTCGCGCGACCGTTCATTTCCAGCCCGGTGCGCTAGCCTGCCTACAAGAGCCGACTATATGGCCCGGCATCGGTGCCGATGTGGGCGGTAGGTCCGTAGCTCACTCCGCAGACCCCAGGAGACACATCGATGGCTGACCCCTTTCCGCCGCCTCAGCAGGCCGGCGCGCAGGGTCAACCCTTCCCCGGCCAGCCCCCGTACTCCGAGCCGTACCCCGACGACCGGTTCGCACCCCCGGGCCCGCCGCAGCCGGGTGTGCCCTATCCGGGCATGCTGCCGCCGGCGGTGTCCTATCCGACCGCCAAGCCGCGCCGGCGCAAGGCAGTGTGGCTGAGCCTGCTGGCCCTGGTCCTCGTGGGAGCACTGGTCGCGGCGGTGCTGATCATTCGCACCGAGCGGCCGGGCGCGGGCGGCGGGGCCTTCACCGCAGCCTCGACCCAGTCGACGATCCAGAACTATCTGACCGCGCTGTCCAACGGCGACACCGAGACGATCGCGCGAAACACGTCCTGCGGCATGTTCGACGCGGTCAAAGACAAGCGCGCCGATCAGGCGCTGGCGAAGCTGGCCAGCGACGCGTTCCGCAGGCAGTTCGCCCGCGCCGAGGTGATCTCGATCGACAAGATCGTGCCGTGGTCGTCGTATCAGGCCCAGGTGCTGTTCACCATGCGGGTGGCACCGACGTCGGCGGCCCGCAATGGCCGCGACGAGGAGCAGGGTGTCGCGCAGGTGCTGCGCCAGGACAACCAGCTGCTGGTGTGCTCCTACCTATTGCGAACGGCCGCCCAGTTCTAACCGGGCGGCCGTCACGTCAGACGTTGGTCGAATCGATCAGTTGAACGAGTCGCCGCAGGCGCAGGAGCCGGTGGCGTTCGGGTTGTCGATCGTGAAGCCCTGCTTCTCGATGGTGTCCACGAAGTCGATCGTCGCGCCCTGCACGTAGGGAGCGCTCATCCGGTCGACGGTCAGGTTCACACCGCCGAACTCGACGGTGAGGTCACCGTCGAGGGCGCGGTCATCGAAGAACAGGTTGTAGCGCAGACCTGCGCAGCCACCGGGCTGCACGGCGATGCGCAGGGCCAGGTCGTCGCGGCCCTCCTGGTCGAGCAGGGACTTGGCCTTGGCGGCCGCGGCGTCGGTCAGCGTCACGCCGTGAGCGGTCGTGGTGGTCGACTCGTCGGAAACAGTCATTACGTCTCCCTCTAGATGTCTGTGGTGGGTTCCCGTGGGATGAGGCCCACCTAATCAACGGTACCTTGTTCGGCCGCTATTCCCGACTCAGGCGCTGTCCAGTCCGGCCGCGGTGCGCTCGGCCAGCCCGGTCAGCTGGTGGAAGGCGTCGTCCATGGCCAGCTGGACCGACCCGGCGTAGTCGGTGATCGAGTGGGCCGCGGCGATGCCCTCGTCGGCCAGCACCGCCGGATCCAGCGTGACCTGTCCGGCCAGGACCAGCACCGGGATGCCGCGCGGTCGCGCCCCGTCGGCCAGCGCGCTGACCACCTTGCCGTGCAGGGACTGGTCGTCGAAGCGGCCTTCGCCGGTCACGATCACGTCGGCGGCCGCGATGTCATCGGCCAGGCCGGTGTGGGCGGCGATGACCGCGGCCCCCGACTCCCGGCGGGCGCCCAGCGCCAGCAGCGCGGCCCCCAATCCCCCGGCCGCGCCTGCTCCTGGCAGCCCGCTGACGGGCTCGCCGGCCACGGCGTCCAGCTGCGCCGCCCAGGTTGTCATGTGTTCTTCGAGGATCTCGACGGTCGCCGGATCGGCACCCTTCTGCGGTCCGAAGACCCGGGCCGCACCCATCGGTCCCAGCAGCGGATGTTCGACGTCGGATGCCGCGATCAGCCGGATCCCGTCGAGGTGCGCCCGGGCCTGCTGCACACCGCCCAGCGCATCGATCAGACCGCGCCCGCCGTCGGTGCAGCTACTGCCGCCCAGGCCGACGACGATCGTGGTCGCGCCTGCCAGCAGCGCCGCGTCGACCAACTGGCCCACCCCGCGGCTGTGCGCGGCCACCGCGGTCTGGGCAGTCGGCGGCCCGCCGAGCAGGGACAGCCCGCAGGCCTGCGCGCATTCGATGTAGGCGGTCGCCGTGGCGCTGTCGTAGACCCATTCGGCGTCCACCTCCTCGGCCAGCGGCCCGGACACCCGGGCGTGCCGGGTGCCGCCGAACCGCTCGGCCAGCACGCCGACGAAACCCGGCCCACCGTCGGACTGGGGCGCCCGCACGATCTGGTCCCCCGGCCGGGCCCGCAGCCAGCCGGCGGCGATGGCGTCGACAGCCTGCACCGCGGTCAGACTGTCGCCGTAGCAGTCCGGGGCCACGAGCACCCGGAGCGCGGCCTGGGAGCCGGTCATTCCTGCAGGGTAAGGGCAGGCATCCAGAGGTGCATGCGCAGAGCCGCGGCATGGCGAAGTAACCTGGCAGGCGTGAAGCTGCTGGGCCGCAAGAACGACGACGGCGACGCGCCGGAGGCCGAGCCGACGACCGAGATCGACGAGTCGGCGGCACGGACGACGGCACCCAAGGGCAGGCCGACGCCCAAGCGCAGCCAGTCCGCCAAGCGCCGCGGGCCGGTGGCACCGGCCCCGATGACGACCGCCGAGGCACGTAAGCGCCGCAAGGAGATGCGCGCGACGCTGACCAAGGAGGAGCGCAAGGCCGACAAGCTGCAGCGCCGCGCGGCGATGAACGATCGCCGCGAGCGGATGATGGCCGGCGAAGAGGACTACCTGCTGCCGCGCGATAAGGGCCCGGTCCGTCGCTATGTGCGCGACATCGTCGACTCCCGGCGCAATGTGCTCGGACTGTTCATGCCGGCCGCGCTGTTCATGATCTTCGTCATGCTGGCCATGCCCAAGGTCCAGCTGTTCATCTCCCCCGCCATGCTGGTGCTGATGGCGATCATGGGCCTGGACGCGGTTCTGCTGGGCCGCAAGGTGAACAAGGCGGTGGCCGCCAAGTTCCCGGACAACACCGAAGGCTCCTTCAAGCTCGGGCTCTACGCCGCGGGCCGGGCGTCTCAGATGCGCCGCATGCGCGCCCCGCGACCTCGGGTCGAGCGCGGCGCCAAGGTCGCCTGAGTCCCTCTGAGCACGGTGCGCACCTTCGTGCTCGGCGGAATCCGGTCGGGCAAATCGCGTTGGGCGGAGTCAGCGGTCGATACCGGACAGGCGGTGCGCTACATCGCCACCGGGCCCGGGGCTGATGACGACGACTCGTCCTGGGCGCAGCGAGTGGCCCGGCACCGTGACCGTCGGCCCGCCTCGTGGGACACCGTGGAGAGCACCGACGTCGCCGCCCAGCTCCGCGCCCAGCCGCACACCCCGACGCTGGTCGACGACATCGGCGGCTGGCTGACCGCCGCACTGGATCGGCGCGGCTGGGAGGGCGGCTCGGTGGCGACCGACATCGACGAATTGGTCACCGCGGTCGACGAATTCGCCGGTTCACTGGTCCTGGTCAGCCCCGAGGTCGGTCTGACGGTAGTACCGGCCACCGCGGCCGGTCGCCGTTTCGCCGACGAGCTGGGCCTGCTCAATCAACGCCTTGCCGACAGCTGTGACCGCGTGGTGCTGGTGGTCGCCGGACTGCCGGTCTGGGTCAAACCGACGGAGGTACCGAACTGATGGAATTCTCCCCGGTTGCCCCACCGGACTCGCGTGCTGCCGCTGCGGCCCGCCGCAGGCAGGAGATCCTGACCAAGCCGGCTGGTGCGCTCGGCCGGCTCGAAGATCTCTCGGTGTGGGTGTCGTCCTGCCAAGGACTCTGTCCGCCACAGCAATTCGAGCGCGCCCGGGTCGTGGTCTTCGCCGGGGACCATGGCGTGGCGCGCGCCGGGGTATCGGCCTACCCGCCCGAGGTGACCGCCCAGATGGTGGCCAACATCGGCGCCGGCGGTGCGGCGATCAACGTCCTGGCCGAGGCGGCGGGCGCCACGGTGCGGGTGGTCGACGTCGCGGTGGACTGCGACGGCGGGGACCCCGAGACCGCCGAATACAAGGTGCGCCGCTCCAGCGGCAACATTGCGATCGAGGACGCACTGTCCGACGACGAGGTGCGCGCGGCACTCGAGGCCGGCAAGCGGATCGCCGACGAGGAGGTCGACGCTGGCGCCGACCTGTTGATCGCCGGCGACATGGGTATCGGAAATACCACGGCCGCAACCACACTCATCGCCACCCTGACCGACACCGAGCCGGTGGTCGTGGTCGGGCGCGGCACCGGGATCGACGACGCGGGCTGGTCCCGCAAGACCGCGGCGGTGCGCGATGCGATGTTCCGGGCCCGCCGGTTCCGCTCCGATCCGGTCAGCCTGTTGCGGACGTGCGGTGGGGCCGACCTCGCGGCGATGGCGGGGTTCTGCGCACAGGCCTCGGTGCGCCGCACTCCGCTGCTGCTCGACGGTCTCGTGGTGACCTCGGCGGCACTGGTGGCCGACCGGATGGCGACCGGGGCGCGGGCGTGGTGGCGCGCCGGGCACCGGTCCACCGAACCGGCGCACACGCTGGCGCTGGATCACCTCGGCCTGGAACCGATCGTAGATCTCGGACTGCGCCTCGGCGAAGGCACCGGCGCCGCCGTCGCACTGCCGATCGTGCGGGCCGCGGTGGCCACGCTGGCCTCGATGGCCACCTTCGAAGGCGCAGGCGTCTCCGACCGACTTCCGGACTGACCGTGTTCGGCTCGCTGGCAACGGCTTTCGCGTTCGGCACCGTTCTGCCGGTGCCGGCCCGAGGAGGTGTCGGCCGGTCGACGATGACGGTGTTCCCGGTGGTCGGTGTCGTCCTGGGGGTCCTGGCGGCGGGCCTGCTGTGGACGGGCCGCTGGGCATTCGGTCCGCACAGTGCGTTGGCCGGGGTGCTGGCCGTGGCCCTGCTGCTGATGATCACCAGGGGCCTGCACATCGACGGGTTGTCTGACACCGTCGACGGGCTGGGCTGCTACGGCCCACCCGAGCGCGCGCTGTCGGTGATGCGCGACGGCACCGCCGGGCCGTTCGGGGTCGCCGCCGTCGTCGTGGTGGTGGTGACCCAGGCACTGGCCTTCGCCGCCGTCCCGCCGGGGCCGACCGGGGTGGCAGCGGTGGTCACCGCGGTGAGCACCGGCCGCGTCGCGGCAGTGCTGGCCTGTCGGCGCACTGTGCCCGCCGCGTCGGGAAGTGTTCTCGGCGAACGCGTCGCAGGCACCCAGCCACTCGCGGTCGTGGCGCTGTGGGTGGTGCTGCTCGGCGGTCTGTCGGTGCTTGCGACAGGTCGACCGTGGCAGGGACCGTTGACGGTGCTCGTGGTGCTGGCCGTGGCCGGACTGCTGGTCCGGCACTGTGTGCGGCGCTTCGGCGGCATCACCGGTGACGTCCTGGGCGCGGTCCTCGAGTTGTCGACCACGATGGCCGCGGTGGGATTGGTCATTCACGGGCACTGAACGTGCCGAATCGGCGTGCCACTCGGGGTCGAGGACTAACCTGGCGCCAGGCGTCACCTTCAAACAAGGGGGTGAGATGGACGAGGCACGCGAGTTGCCCGACGCTGAGTGGTTCCGCCGGATGGCGGACGGCAACGGTCTGGTCTTCTTCCTCCTCCGGGTGCAGCCCGACGTGGCGTTCGAGTTCATCAACGACGCCATCGAGGCCCAGATCGGCGTCTCGGCCGCCGAGGCCCTGGCCGATGCCGAATCCGTACTCGGCCGCATCGATGCCGGCTACACCGAGCGGCTGGCCGAGACACTGGCCCTGGAACCCGGCCAGGAGACGGCGATCGAGATGGTGTGGCGGCACCGCGACGGCCGCGACACCGCCAGTCGCATCCGGGTGCGCTCCCGGCGGCGCGACGACGGTTCGGTGGTGCTGGAGGGCAGTGCCCGCGACGTCACCCAGCTGCGCGAGGCCGAACTCGAACTGCAGCAGTCCGAGAGGCGCCACCGGCTGCTGTCGGAGAACGCCTGGGAAGTCATCTGGACCATGGGGATGGACACCACCATCACCTACGTCAGCCCGGCCGTGCAGCAGCAGCGTGGACTGACACCCGCCGAGGCGATGCGCGAGTCGCTCGCCGAGGCCCTGACACCGGAGTCCACCGCCATCGCGCTGGACTACTTCCGCCAGATCTTCGAGGCCAAGGAGAACGGCGACGAGTTGCCGACCTTCCGCGGCGAATTGGACTTCTACCGCAAGGACGGGGCGGTGATGTCGGCCGACCTGCAGGTGATTCCGCATGTCGACGACAACGGGGAGCTCATCGAGTTGCTCGGGGTCAGCCGGGACGTCAGCGAACGCAAACGGGTCGAGGCCGAGCTGCGCAAGTCCGAGGAACGGTCCCGGCTGATGGCCGAGAACGCCTGGGAGATCATCTGGACCGCCGATGCCACCGGGACGGTGACCTATGTGAGTCCGTCGGTGGAGCGGGTCCGTGGCATCACCGTCGAGCAGGCCATGAACCAGCCGCTCGACGAGATCTACCCGCCGTCGTCGGCAGACAGCATCCGCACCTACTTCCGCAACCTGCACCTGTCCATCCGGGACGGCACCCCGCCGCCGACATTGCGCGAAGAACATGAGATGTACCGCGGCGACGGCACCACGATGATGGCCGAGATCCAGGTCATCCCGCACCTTGATGAGGACGGCTGCGTCGTCGAAATCATCGGTGTCACAAGGGATATCAGCGAACGCAAGGCCTTCGAGTCGGAACTGAGGCGGCTTGCGGTCACCGACGCGCTCACCGGGGTGTGGAACCGGCGGCACGGCGAGGAACTGTTCAACGCCGAACTCACCCAGGCCCGCCAGACCAGCAGGCCCCTCACCCTGCTCATGCTCGACATCGACCACTTCAAGGCGATCAACGACCGTTACGGCCATCAGGCCGGTGACCGGGTGCTCATCGAGGTCAGCCGACGGTTGCAGGCCAACCTGCCCAGCACCGACATCGTGGCCCGATGGGGCGGCGAGGAATTCGTCATCCTGCTGCGCGGCTCCGACATCGACGAGGGTATGGCCACGGCCGAGAAGCTGCGCGGCCAGATGGCCGACATGATCTTCGTCGACGTCGGGCCGGTGACAGTCAGCATCGGCGCCGCCGAGCGGTGGGCCGGTGACAGCCTGGACTCGTGGCTGGCCCGCGCCGACGAGGCGCTCTACCGAGCCAAGCGATCCGGCCGAAACGCGGTCAGCAGCTAGCTCGTCAGCCGAGCCGGGCCATCCAGCCGTGCGTATCGGCGAACGTGCCGCGTTGGATGCCGGTCAACGTGTCGCGCAGGGCCATCGTCACCTCGCCGGGCTCGCCGTCGGCGATGGTGAACTCGCCCTCGCCGAACTTCACGTGCGACACCGGAGTGATCACCGCGGCCGTCCCGCAGGCGAAGACCTCGGTGATCTCACCGGCGGCCACCCCCTTGCGCCATTCCTCGACGTCGATCTTGCGTTCCTCCACGGCAAAGCCGGCGTCGCTGGCCAGTTGCAGCAGGGAGTCGCGGGTGATGCCGGGCAGCAGGGAGCCGCTCAGTTCCGGGGTGACCAGACGCGCCGACCCGCCACTGCCGAAGACGAAGAACAGGTTCATCCCGCCCATCTCCTCGATGTAGCGGCGTTCGATCGCATCGAGCCACACCACCTGATCGCAGCCGTGCTGGGACGCTTCGGCCTGGGCCAGCAGCGAGGCGGCGTAATTGCCACCGAACTTCGCCGCACCCGTGCCACCGGGGCTGGCGCGCACGTACTCGGTCGACAGCCACACGCTGACCGGCTTGAGGCCACCCTTGAAGTAGGCGCCGGCCGGGGAACCGATCACCAGGTAGCGGTATTCGGTCGCGGGCCGCACCCCCAGGCCGGGTTCGGTGGCGAAGATGAACGGCCGCAGGTACAGCGACTCCTCACCACCGGCCGGCGGCACCCACTGCTCGTCCACGGAGATCAGCTGTTGCAGCGACTCGATGAACAGGTCCTCGGGCAGTTCCGGGATGGCCAGCCGCCGCGCTGAGGCACGCAGCCGCGCGGCATTGGCCTCCGGCCGGAACGACACGATCGATCCGTCAGCCCAGCGGTACGCCTTCAGTCCCTCGAAAACCTCCTGCGCGTAGTGCAGGACGACGGCCGACGGGTCCAGCTCGATCGGCCCGTAGGGCAGCACGCGTGCGTCGTGCCAGCCGCGGTCGTGGCTGTAGAGCACCGAGACCATGTGGTCGGTGTGGTAGCGGCCGAACCCGGGATCGGCCAGGATCTGACCCCGTACCTCATCGCTCACCGGGTTCGCGTTGCGCTCAACCGTGAATGCGAGGGGGCCGTTGGTCATAGCTGGAATTGTAGACCGGGCAGCTACCGAGTTTTGACCTCGACGAACGGCGGCTTGACCACCTCGCACTCCAGCGCCCGGCCACGCACGTCCACCGTCACCGTCGCGCCGTCCTCGATCCCGGCCGCAGTGTCGATCAGGGCAAGGGCGATACCGACTTTCAGCGTCGGCGAGAACGTCCCCGAGGTCGTCACGCCGACCGGGGTGGAGCCGTCGAGCACCGCCAGCTCGGGGCGCAGCACCCCGCGGCCGACGGCCCGCAGTCCGCGCAGCAGCCGGCGCGGCCCGGCTTCTTTCTCGGCCAGCAGAGCATCGCGGCCCCAGAAGGCATCCTTCTTCCAGCCGATCGCCCAGCCGCAGCGGGCCTGCAGCGGCGAGATGTCCAGCGAGAGTTCGTGGCCGTGCAGCGGGTAGCCCATCTCGGTGCGCAGGGTGTCGCGGGCGCCCAGGCCGGCCAGCTGACCACCCGCGTCACCGACGGCGGCGACCAGGGCGTCGAACACCACCGGCGCAGAGTCCCAGGGCGGCAGCAGCTCGTAGCCGTGCTCGCCGGTGTAGCCGGTGCGGCAGACCCGCACCGGGACCCCGGAGTACTCGGCGTCGGCATACTCCATGTAGTCCATATCGGTGGGCAGCCCGAGTGCTGCGAGCACCTGGGTGGACCGCGGTCCCTGCACCGCCAGAACCGCGTGCGACCGGTGCTCGTCGGTGACCGAAATACCCTCTGGGGCAACCTTCTTCAGTTCGGCGACCACTGCCGCGGTGTTCGCGGCATTGGGCACCAGGAAAATCTCGTCGTCGCTGACGTAGTAGGCGATCAGGTCGTCGATCACCCCGCCGTCGGCCGTGCAGCACAGGGTGTACTGGGCCTTGCCCGGGCCGATCCGGCGCAGATCATTGGTTAGTGCGGAGTTGACGAACTCCGCCGCGCCCGGACCTACCACCAGCGCCTTGCCCAGATGGCTCACGTCGAACAACCCGACGGCCTCCCGGGTGGCGGTGTGCTCACCGACGGTGCCCGCGTAGGACACCGGCATCAGCCACCCGCCGAAGGGGGCGAACGTGGCGCCCAGCTCGCGGTGCTGGTTCTCCAGGGGGCCGTGCAGCAGCTCTGTGTCGGTCACGGCCAACAACACTAGTGCCCCATCGTTAGGGTGAACCCGTGAGCACCGAACCTGGATACCGCGCCCCCGTCATCACCGTCGCCACCTCGCTGCCCAAGCGTGGGGTCGGCTCGGCGGTGCTGGTCGTTCCCGTCATCACCGGCGAGGACAACGGCTCGCCCGAGGTGGTCGGCGGCCCGTTCCTGGACGCCGAGGCGATCGGCGAGATCGAGGTGGCGCTGCGCGCGCTGGGCGCCAAGGGCGGCGCCGAACAGGTGACCCGGCTGCACGTGCCGTCGCTTCCGGTCGCCAGCGTGCTGACCGTCGGTCTGGGCGCGGCACGCGAGGAGTGGCCTGCCGAGACCATCCGGCGCGCCGCGGGCGTGGCCGTCCGGTCGCTGGCCGGCGTGGAGTCGGTCCTCACCACCCTGACCGAGTTGCACCTGGAAGCCGCGCTCGAGGGGCTGATCCTGGGCAGTTACCGGTTCACCGAGTTCCGCAGCGCCAAGACCGCGCCCAAAGACGCTGCGCTGGCCAAGATCACCGCACTGAGCACGGCGCCCGGTGCCAAGAAGGCGGCGGTGCGGGCCACTGACATCGCGGTTGCGGTCAACACTGCGCGGGATCTGGTGAACACCCCGCCGAGCCATCTGTTCCCGGCGGAGTTCGCCAAGCGCGCCAAAGCCCTCGGCGAAGCAGCGGGTCTCGAGGTCGAGGTGCTCGACGACAAGGCACTGGCCAAGGGCGGGTACGGCGGCATCGTTGGGGTGGGCAAGGGATCCTCCCGGCTGCCGCGGCTGGTGCGGCTGGCGCATCGGGGAGCCAAGGGCAAGAACTCAAAACGTGTGGCGCTGGTGGGCAAGGGCGTCACGTTCGACACCGGCGGCATCTCGATCAAGCCGGCCGCCTCGATGCATCACATGACCTCCGACATGGGCGGGGCGGCCGCGGTGATCGCCACCGTGGTGCTGGCCGCGCGTCAGCAGCTGCCGATCGACGTGATCGCCACGGTGCCGATGGCCGAGAACATGCCGTCCTCGACGGCCCAGCGGCCCGGCGACGTGCTGACCCAGTACGGCGGCATCACCGTGGAGGTGCTCAACACCGACGCCGAGGGCCGGCTGATTCTGGCCGACGCGATCGTGCGGGCCTGCGAGGACAACCCGGACTATCTGATCGAGACCTCGACGCTGACCGGCGCGCAGACCGTCGCGCTGGGCGCCCGCACGCCGGGTGTGATGGGCAGCGACGAGTTCCGCGACCGGGTGGCCGCGCTGTCGCAGGCCGAGGGTGAGAACGCCTGGCCGATGCCGTTGCCCGAAGAATTGAAAGATGATCTCAAGTCCTCGGTGGCCGATCTGGCCAACGTCAGCTCGCAGCGGTTCGCCGGCATGCTGGTCGCCGGGGTGTACCTGCGCGAGTTCGTCGCCGACGGCGTGCAGTGGGCGCATATCGATATCGCGGGTCCGGCCTACAACACCGCGGGTCCGTGGGGCTACACCCCCAAGGGCGGCACCGGCGTGCCGACACGGACGATGTTCGCGGTCCTCGAGGACATCGCCGCGAACGGCTGAGACCCTCGAGAACCTCGCCGAATGGCCACTTAGGCCACACTATTCGGCGAGGAGCGTCCTACAAAACCTTGCCACGCGCGGTGCTGCGCAGCGCTTGAGGCGCGATCCGTGACGTGCCGTAGAGCAGGTAGGCCTCCGGGGTGACAGGCCGGATCGGCTTGTTCTTCTTGACCGCGGACACGATGGCCTTGGCCACCTTGTCAGGGGTGTAGCGGCGTAGTTCGAACATCTTCTCCAGCTGCGCGCGCCGGCCGGGCACTGCGGCCCGCTGGCCGTCGGGGGCGTGGAAGTTGGTGGTGGACACGATGTTGGTGTTGACGACGCCGGGGCAGATTGTGGTGAGACCGATTCCGGCCGGGTCCAATTCAGCACGCAGGCAATCGGAGAACATGTACACCGCGGACTTGGACGTGCAGTAAGCGTTCAGCGACTGCAGTGGCGCGTAGGCGGCCATCGAGGCCACGTTGACGATATGGCCGCCGGTGCCGCGCTCGACGAGGCGGCGGGCGAAGGCACGGCAGCCGTTGACCACCCCGCCGAGGTTGACGTCGAGGACCTTGTCGAACTGCTCGGCCGGGGTGTCCAGGAACGCACCCGCGACACCGATGCCGGCGTTGTTCACGACGATGTCGGGCACCCCGTGCGTAGTGCACACCTCGTCGGCAAAGCGTTCGACGGCCGCGGCGTCGGAGACGTCGAGTGGATAGGAGTGGGCGACGGCGCCCAGAGCGGCGATCCGGCCCGCCGTCTCCTTGAGACCGACCTCGTCGATATCGCTGACGATCAGCTCCGCGCCCTCGCGGGCGAAGGCCAGCGCGGTTTCGCGCCCGATCCCACTGCCCGCACCGGTCACTGACACGAGCATGTCGCCGAATTCCTTACGCGGCCGGTTCACTTCGGCGCGCAGCAGCGCGCGACTGGCCGGCTTGCCGTCGAGATGCTCGGCGAGTTCGCGTACCGCGGTGGCCAGCACCTGCGGGTGCGAGAACGGTGACCAGTGCCCGGCCCGGATCTCGCGCCGCCACAGCCGCGGCACCCAGCGAGGGGTGTCGTTGTAGACGTAGGGCCGCACGTAGGCGTCGTCGAGGTTGACGATCAGCTGCACGGGAACGTCGATGTAGCGGTCGGTGCGGGCCCGGCGCAGCGACCGGAAGAAGTTGGCCCGGTAGATCTTCATCCCGTTGGCTGCATCGGTGACGTAGGTCGGCCCGTCGTGCACACGGTCGGCGGCGATGCCACGAGTCATCAACGGCCGCAACCGCTTTGCCCCTACCTTCATCAGCGCGGGTGCGAGTACGGGAACCGAGAACCCGGCCATGTAACTGAGGTGGCCGGCCTGGGAAAGGGCGTGTGAGAAGCGCTTTGGGTGATACGGCCGCTTGAGGCCGTCACGTACGTACCGGCTGAAGTGGTCGGCACACGGACCCGATACCGAGGTGAACGACGCCACCCGGTCGACGGCACCCGGTCTGCTCAGGTACTCCCACATCCCGGCCGACCCCCAGTCGTGGGCCAGCACGTGCACGCGCTCCCCTGGGCTCAGTTCAGCGATGACGGCCGCGAAGTCGTCGGCGAAGAACGGCATCGTGTACGACGACGCCTTCGCCGGTGCCGACGATTCCCCGGCACCCCGGTTGTCGTAGCGGATGACGCGGAATGCTCCGGCGAGCAGGGGTGCGACGCCGTCCCACAGCACATGCGAGTCCGGCCAGCCGTGCACCAGGACGACGGTTGGCCCGTCCGGATTGCCCTCCTCGTACACCGCGATGCGGGTGCCGTCTTTGCTGTCGACGTAGCGCGCGGGCATCAGACCCCTCTCGAGACGATTACCTGTAACGGCCAGTAGCTCATACCGTTGGTACCGAACAACTTTGACCCTGCCCGCCATCGCGAGCCGATGTCAAGACGTCAGCGTTCCTCGAGTTCGTCGCGCAGGGCCCGGCGGCGCTCGATGCGCCGCTTGGCGTCGTAATCCCGCATCCGCTGCGGATAGCCGACTTTCTGCACGTCATACACCGGGATCTTCAGCTGTTCACCAAGGCGACGCGCCCCGGCAGCCCCACCGACCGGGCGTCGGGTCCATTCGCCGTCGGCAGCCACCAGCACGATCGTCATCGGAGTCACGCTGGTCTGAGGCTCGACGAACGCCTCGACACCGGTGCGTTGCGCAGCCCACTCGCGTAGGTGTTTCTGGTCGGCGGCCGACCCCGACGCACCGCGGCGGCCGGACCGGAACCTGTCGAACAACCCCAACTTTTGCTGAACTCCTTTCGGCGGGCTTTCTTCGATGGTGCCAGAGAAAAAACATGCTTCGCCCTGAGTGCGTATCTGCGGCCCGGTGATGACAGGATGGACATCGACCCGCACGACTGACCGTTCGAGGGAGTCAACACCTATGGCCGTCTCCGTCCAGATGCCCGCACTCGGTGAGAGCGTGACCGAAGGGACTGTCACCCGCTGGCTCAAGCAAGAGGGTGACACCGTCGAGGTCGACGAGCCGCTTCTGGAAGTGTCCACCGACAAGGTCGACACCGAGATCCCGTCGCCCGCCTCCGGCGTGCTGACGAAGATCGTCGCGCAGGAGGACGACACCGTCGAGGTCGGCGGCGAACTGGCCGTCATCGGTGAGGCGGGCGAGGCTGCTCAGTCCGCACCCGCGCCGGCACCCGCCGAGGAGGAGAAGCCCGCCGCGGCACCCGAGCCCGCTGCACCGGAGCCTGCTGCCGAGGCGCCCGCGCCCGCTGCACCCCCGAAGCCAAGCCGGAGCCCAAGCCCGAACCGGCACCTGCCCCTGCGGCCGCCCCCGCGCCCGCACCGGCCGCGGAGTCCGATGGTGACGGCAGCCCCTACGTGACGCCGTTGGTGCGAAAGCTGGCCGTCGAGAACGGAGTTGACCTCGCGACGGTGAAGGGCACCGGGGTCGGCGGCCGCATCCGCAAGCAGGACGTGCTCGCGGCCGCGGAAGCCAAGAAGGCTCCCCCGGCCCCTGCCGCGGCTCCGGCACCGGCCGCCGCGCCTGCCGCGTCCGCGCCTGCGCCTGCCGCCGCGGCCTCCCCGCTGGCTCACCTGCGGGGCACCACGCAAAAGGCCAACCGGATCCGGCAGCTCACCGCCAAGAAGACCCGTGAGTCGCTGCAGACCACCGCGCAGCTGACGCAGACCCACGAGGTCGACATGACCAAGATCGTGGCGCTGCGGGCCAAGGCCAAGAACAAGTTCGCCGAGCGCGAGGGCGTGAACCTGACCTATCTGCCGTTCATCGCCCGCGCGGTGATCGACGCGCTCAAGGTTCACCCGAACATCAACGCGAGTTACAACGAGGACACCAAGGAGATCACCTACTACGACGCCGAGAACCTCGGCTTCGCGGTGGATACCGAGCAGGGTCTGCTCTCCCCGGTGGTCCACAACGCCGGTGATCTGTCGCTGGCCGGGCTGGCCCGGGCGATCAACGACATCGCCGCCCGTGCCCGCTCCGGTGACCTCAAGCCCGACGAGCTGTCCGGGGGCACCTTCACCATCACCAATATCGGCAGCCAGGGTGCACTGTTCGACACCCCGATCCTGGTGCCGCCGCAGGCGGCGATGCTGGGTACCGGCGCGATCGTCAAGCGGCCCCGCGTCATCGTCGACGAACTGGGCAACGAGTCGATCGGCGTGCGGTCGATCTGCTACCTGCCGCTGACCTACGATCATCGGCTCATCGACGGCGCCGACGCCGGCCGCTTCCTCACCACGGTGAAGCGGCGGCTGGAAGAAGGGGCGTTCGAGGCCGACCTGGGGCTGTAGACACCATGGGCGACTCGGTTGCCGGGCGTGGTGGCGGGATGGTCCTGGCCATCGCCGGTTCGTCCGGGCTGATCGGTTCGGCATTGGTCTCGGCGCTGCGCGCCGCGGACAACCGGGTGATCCGCATCGTGCGGCGCGCCCCGGCCAACGGTGACGAACTGCACTGGAATCCCGATAGCGGCGAGTTCGACCCCGCCGGCTTGGAGGGCGTCGACGCCGTAGTCAATCTCTGCGGCGTAGGTGTCGGCGACAAGCGGTGGTCGGGCTCGTTCAAGCAGACCCTGCGCGACAGTCGCATCGCCCCCACCGAGGTGATCTCGGCCGCCGTCGTCGATGCCGGTGTTCCGGTCCTCATCAACGCCAGTGCCGTCGGCTTCTACGGTGACACCCGCGGTCGGGTCGTCGACGAAACCGCGCCTGCGGGAACGGGTTTCCTGGCCCAGCTCTGCGTGGACTGGGAGGCCGCAGCTCTGTCCGCCGAGGACGCCGGTGTCCGGGTGGTACTGGCGCGCACCGGGCTGGTGCTCTCCCCCGGCGGCGGCGGGGTGCTCGGCAAGCTGCGTCCGTTGTTCTCGTTCGGTCTGGGCGGCCGGCTCGGCGGCGGACGCCAGTACATGCCGTGGATCAGCCTGGAGGACGAGGTCCGCGCCCTGTTGTTCGCGATCAACTCCGAGGAGCTGGCCGGACCGGTGAACTTCACCGGGCCCGCGCCGGTGACCAACTCGGAATTCACCGCCGCGTTGGGCCGCGCACTCAACCGCCCGACACCGTGGCTGGTGCCCGGCTTCGCACTACGCACGCTGCTCGGCGAGTTCGCCGACGAGGGTCTGCTCGGCGGCCAGCGAGCCATCCCGGCCGCCCTGGAGCGGGCCGGGTTCGTGTTCCACCACAACACCATCGGTGAGGCGCTGGCGTATGCCACCTCCTCGGCGCAGGGCTAGTAGCGTCGAAGGCGTGCGAGAGTCCATCCGATCCAGTTCCGCGCCGGTCGAGGTGCGTCAACTGGAAACGGTCGACTACCTGACCGCCTGGCAGCTGCAGCGCGACCTAGCCGACGCCCGGGTGGCCGGCGGCCCCGACACCCTGCTGTTGCTCGAGCACCCCGCGGTCTACACCGCCGGCAAGCGCACCGAGGATCACGAACGTCCGATGGACGGCACCCCCGTCGTCGACACCGACCGGGGCGGCAAGATCACCTGGCATGGCCCCGGCCAGTTGGTGGGTTACCCGGTGATCGGGATGGCCGAGCCGCTGGATGTGGTGAATTATGTTCGGCGACTTGAAGAATCGCTGATCGCGGTGTGCGCTGACTTCGGTCTGACCACCGGCCGCGTCGAGGGCCGATCGGGGGTGTGGCTACCCGCCGACGCCACCCGCCCAGCCCGCAAGATCGCGGCCATCGGCATCCGAGTGGCACGCGGCACCACACTGCACGGCTTCGCCCTGAATTGCGACTGCGACCTGTCGGCCTATACCGCGATCGTGCCGTGCGGAATCGCCGATGCCGGGGTGACGTCGCTGAGCGCCGAACTCGGCAGGCAGGTCGGGATCGGTGACGTCCGCACCCGGGTTGCCGAGGCGGTATGTGACGCACTCGACGGCCGCCTACCAGTGTCGACTCACGTAGCATTGACCTCGTGAGCGTCGAACCGGCCGGCAGGAAACTACTGCGTCTGGAGGTTCGCAACGCCGAGACTCCCATCGAGCGCAAGCCGCCGTGGATCAAGACCCGCGCGCGGATGGGCCCGGAGTACACCGCGCTGAAGGGACTGGTGCGCCGCGAGGGTCTGCACACCGTCTGTGAGGAAGCCGGCTGCCCCAACATCTACGAGTGCTGGGAAGACCGCGAGGCCACCTTCCTGATCGGCGGCGAACAGTGCACCCGGCGGTGCGACTTCTGCCAGATCGACACCGGTAAGCCCGCTGAACTCGACCGTGACGAGCCGCGCCGAGTCGCCGAGAGCGTCGCCGCGATGGGTCTGAAGTACGCCACCGTCACCGGCGTGGCCCGCGACGACCTGCCTGATGGCGGGGCGTGGCTGTACGCCGAGACCGTGCGCGCCATCAAGTCGCTCAACCCGGCGACCGGGGTGGAGCTGCTGGCGCCGGACTTCAACGGCGATCCCGATCTGTTGCGTGAAGTGTTCGAGTCCCGTCCAGAAGTGTTCGCGCACAACGTCGAAACCGTGCCGCGGATCTTCAAGCGGATCCGGCCGGCGTTCCGCTACCAGCGCAGCCTGGACGTCATCACCGCCGCCCGCGACTTCGGCCTGGTGACCAAGAGCAACCTCATCCTCGGGATGGGCGAGACCATCGACGAGGTGCACACCGCGCTGGCCGATCTACACGCCGCCGGCTGCGACATCGTCACCATCACCCAGTACCTGCGGCCGTCGGCGCGGCATCACCCCGTCGAGCGCTGGGTCCATCCCGACGAGTTCGTCGATCTCGCGGCCTACGCCGAGGGTCTGGGTTTCGCCGGTGTGCTGGCCGGACCACTGGTGCGTTCGTCATACCGTGCGGGCCGGCTGTATGCGCAGACGATCGCCGCTCGGCCACCCATAGCCTGACCCGTATCCTGTTCTGATGGCGAAATCCCGTACTCCCGCCGAGACCAAGGCCGCCAAGGCCGAGGCGAAGGCCGCCCAGAAGGCCGCGTCCAAGCAGCGCCGCAAGCAGTTGTGGCAGGCGTTCCAGATGCAGCGCAAAGAGGACAAGCGGCTGCTTCCCTACATGATCGGCGCATTCGTGCTGATCGTCGCCGCTTCGGTGGCCGTCGGCATCTACACCGGCGGGTTCACGATGTACCTGATGATCCTGCTGGGTGTCGTGCTCGGCGCGCTGGTGGCGTTCATCATCTTTGGTCGGCGCGCCCAGAAATCGGTGTACAGCAAGGCCGAGGGGCAGACCGGTGCTGCGGCGTGGGCGCTGGACAATCTGCGCGGCAAGTGGCGGGTCACCCCAGGTGTCGCCGCGACCGGACACTTCGATGCCGTGCACCGGGTGATCGGGCGTCCGGGCGTCATCTTCGTCGCCGAGGGCGCACCCTCGCGGGTCAAGCCGCTGCTGGCGCAGGAGAAGAAGCGCACCGCCCGACTGGTCGGCGATGTCCCGATCTACGACGTGATCGTCGGCAACGGCGAGGGTGAGGTTCCGCTGTCCAAGCTGGAGCGCCACCTGACCAGGCTGCCCGCCAACATCACCGTCAAGCAGATGGACACCCTGGAGTCCAAGCTCGTGGCGCTGGGATCCCGGATGGGCCCGGCCGCGATGCCGAAGGGCCCGCTGCCGGCGCAGGCCAAGATGAAGGGCGTGCAGCGCACCGTTCGCCGCCGCTGAGCGTTGATCCAGACCTCACGCTGCGAAAGTGCGAGTAGATCTCTGCGTCAGTTCTGCATCAACGCGGCCATACCCGCTCGACCCGTCTGATCACCTCTGGTCCGCGGTCGCCCGCAAGCACTCGGATCCGCCGCCAGCCGAGGTGTTCGATGTACTCCGCCCGCGTCACGTCGCCCCGGAATTGGATCCGGTCGGTGCGATGCTGCTCGCCGTCGTACTCGACAGCGATCTTGAGTTCTGGCCAACCGAGGTCGAGGAAGTAACGCGGATAGCCGTCTGGGGCGAGGATCGGAATCTGCGTCTGCGGCCGGGGAAACCCCGCGTCGATGAGAAGCACCCGCAGCCAGGATTCCTTCGGTGACTGGGCACCCTCGTCGACGAGGTCGAGGACTCGGGGGATCCTGCGAACACCTCGCATATGGGGATGCCGATCGGCGACCGCCAGCACATCGTCTGCCTTGAAACCCGTCGCCCTGGCCAGCGCGTCGAGGTGGGCAACCGCGTCGACAATGGAACCGCGTCGCGCCAGGTCAAATGCCGTTCGCTCAGCGGTGGTCACCGACATCTCCCCGAGTCGCCGGACCTCACCTGCGATCAATGTCTCCTGCCGAGCCACGACACCGTTCGGGGACTTGTTGTTCGCGTAGATCAGCTCGATCGGGACGGAGGCATCGATCCACTTGGCATGATGCAAGGCTGCCGCCGCCAAACCACTGACAACGCCGCGCCGCTTTGACCAGAGCCAGGCGGCCGCGGTGCGATCCGCCAGGGCCAGCGCCGCGCCCTTCGGCGCATACACATCAGGCAAAAGGCGGTCGTATGCAGAGCACAGTTCGTACCTCGACACCACACCAGCGGCTAAAGCTTCACTGCCGATGAACACTCGCATGCGGGAACGATGTCAATCGCAGACAAATCGCGCCGCCAGCCATCCACAGCCTCGTTGAGTCAGACCTCAGGCAGAAAAACTGCGAGTGAACTGCGTCGTCACTTCTGAATCAACGCCGGACGACGGCCGTCGCGGTCAGGCGGTCGTGCAGGCCACGGCCGTCGGAATCGGTGAACAGCGGCGGGATCACGATCGCGATGAGCAGGCCGCGGACAATCGCGCGACCGGTACCCACATGCAGGCGGTTGTCGACCGGCACCACCATCAGGCCGAGGGCGTATTGGCCCGGGGTAAACCCGAAGAGGCGTACCGAGAGCACGCCGAGCAGGAACCAGATCACCAGCACCGCGGTGGACAGCATGGACGTGGTCACCACACCGGTGGCGATCAGAAGACCAACCAGCCCGTAGCTGATGAACCAGTCGACGATCAGCGCAGCGAAGCGCCGGCCCATACCTGCCAGCGAACGCGAGCCGGTCTCGGGCAAACCGAGGGCCTGGCCGGGATAGCCGGTTGGACCGTCCGGCTCGACCGACTCCGGTCCTGACAGCCACGATCCGATTTCACGCGCCATGGCCCCAGGATAGGTGGACCCCGGCGGTGACCTGCGTCGCGCAGATGCGTAACGTCGGCGCAACATGGCCTTGACTGGCGTGCAACATCACCTACCTAGCGTCACCTGCGGGTTAAGAATGTGTGCCTGGACATGCATCACCGGCTGCAACGAAGGAGTTTGTAAGTGGCAGAAAAGACCGCTGACGACATCATCAAGCTGATCAAGGACGAGAAGGTCGAGTACGTCGACATCCGCTTCTGCGATCTGCCCGGTGTCGTCCAGCATTTCTCGATCCCCGCATCGGCATTCGACGAGAGCGTGTTCGAGGACGGCCTGGCGTTTGACGGTTCGTCGGTGCGCGGCTTCCAGTCGATCCACGAGTCCGACATGATGCTGCTGCCTGATCCCGAGACCGCGCGCATCGACCCGTTCCGCGCCGCCAAGACGCTGAACCTCAACTTCTTCGTGCACGACCCGTTCACCCGCGAGGCCTACTCGCGCGACCCGCGCAACGTCGCCCGCAAGGCGGAGAACTACCTGGCGAGCACCGGCATCGCCGACACCGCCTTCTTCGGCGCCGAGGCCGAGTTCTACATCTTCGACTCGGTGACCTTCGACTCCAAGATCAACGGCACGTTCTACGAGATCGACTCCGAGTCGGGCTGGTGGAACACCGGCGAGCCGTTCGAGGCCGACGGTTCGGCCAACCGCGGCTACAAGGTCCGCCCGAAGGGCGGCTACTTCCCCGTCGCGCCGTATGACCACTACGTCGACCTGCGCGACGAGATGGCCACCAACCTGCAGAACGCCGGGTTCACCCTCGAACGCGGTCACCACGAGGTGGGCACCGCCGGCCAGGCCGAGATCAACTACAAGTTCAACACGCTGCTGCACGCAGCCGATGACGTGCTGCTGTTCAAGTACATCATCAAGAACACCGCGTGGCAGGCGGGCAAGACGGTCACCTTCATGCCCAAGCCGCTGTTCGGTGACAACGGCTCCGGCATGCACGCCCACCAGTCGCTGTGGAAGGACGGCAAGCCGCTGTTCCACGACGAGTCCGGCTACGCGGGCCTGTCCGACCTGGCGCGCCACTACATCGGCGGCATCCTGCACCACGCGCCGTCGCTGCTGGCGTTCACCAACCCGACGGTGAACTCCTACAAGCGTCTGGTCCCGGGTTACGAGGCCCCGATCAACCTGGTGTACAGCCAGCGCAACCGCTCAGCCTGCGTCCGTATCCCGATCACCGGCAACAACCCGAAGGCCAAGCGCCTCGAGTTCCGTTGCCCGGACAGCTCGGGCAACCCGTACCTGGCGTTCGCGGCGATGCTGATGGCCGGCATCGACGGCATCAAGAAGAAGATCGAGCCGCTGGCTCCGGTCGACAAGGACCTCTACGAGCTGCCGCCCGAGGAGGCCGCCAACATCCCGCAGGCGCCGACGTCACTGGCGTCGGTCATCGACCGGCTCGAGGAAGACCACGACTACCTCACCGAGGGCGGCGTGTTCACCCCGGACCTGATCGAGACCTGGATCTCCTACAAGCGTGAGAACGAGATCCTGCCCGTGCAGATCCGGCCTCACCCGTATGAGTTCGCGCTGTACTACGACGTGTAACCACTCGTCGCAGTAGGCCGGCCGAGCCCACCCGCTCCGCGATCCCTCCGAATCGCGTTGTGGGTGGGCTCGCTGGCGTTGTGGGCCAGATCCTCGAGGTCGGCGTCACGGCGACGCAGCCCCACGACGGAGATGGCCATCAGGCCGGCACCGCCGACGGCGAGCAGTATGGCGATGAGCATGGTCAACATGTCGGCACCGTACTGCGGGGCACCGACAGAATCGTCAGTCGCGCTGGCGCCCCGAGCCGCCCGTCGAACCGCCGGACTTCGTCGCACCGCTACTGGCCGACGCCTTCTTGGCGCCCGAGCGCTCCGCGGCCGCCCCGAACACCCGAACGCCGTTGATGTTGAAGCCCGGACCTGTCTTGGTGACGGTGGCCCCGCTCTGACCGATCGAGCCCGCAATCGCCAGCGGGCCGGGTCCGGCGGTGACCGTGTTTCCGTTGCCGAACAGATTCACGGCCACGCTGCCGACAGCGGGAACGTCGGGGAAGTATTCGCCTGCCTCCACCTTGTTGTCGCCCAGCACATTGACATTGACAGCGAGGTTTGCGGTTCCCAGCGCCACCGTGGTGTTGGCCGTTCCGCCCGTCTGGCCGCCCAATAGGTTGACGGCGATGTTGAGACTGCCTTTGGCCAAGGTGAAGGAAGACTGCGTCGCAAGGTTGAGGGCGATATTGGCGATTCCGTTCTCCGCCCTCGCTGCGCCATCATCGCCAGTCGCGATGGCGATGTTGAGCGCGCCGTAGGACTCAGCTTCCGCTGAATCTCCCAACGCCACGCCAATCTGTAGAACACCGGTGTTGGCGGTGTAGACCGTCGAATTGGTGCCGATCGCAAGCGCCGCACTGAAGAGTCCCTCAGCCCACGCGGTGGCACCCGGCCCGATGCCGATCGCGATACTGCCGAAACCGCTCTTGCATTCCGCACTGTTGCCAAGCCCGAAGAACGACGCACATGTCGCGTACGCAGGCGGCGCTGTGCCGAGCGCCGAGACCGAGAGCGCACCGCAGGCCAGAACACCGGCGAGGACACCCGCCGGGCGCGCCTTCTTCACGATGGGGACGGAGTGGGTCATGTGGACCTCCGAGAGAGTGCTCCCCCTGGACAGGACGGTAACGCTCTGACGAGCGCGAAGGACAGAGTTCACCGATCCAGCCCTATCCGGACTGCGGTCCGAATAGTAGGCTTTCAGCCATGTCACAGAAACTGGACGCCCGCCTGACCACCTACCACTCCCCTGTGCTCGGCATCTTCCGCATCGTCGTCGGCTTCCTGTTCGCCATTCACGGCACGGTGAAACTGTTCGCCTGGCCCATCGATCAGGGCGGCGGTGCCGTACCCGTCGGCACCTGGCCGTACTGGTACGCCGGCGTGATCGAACTCGTCGTCGGCGTGCTGGTGATCCTCGGCCTCGGCGTGATCACCCGGATCGCGGCGATCATCGGCTCGGGCCAGATGGCCTACGCGTACTTCACCGAACACCAGCCGAAAGCGTTGTGGCCCATCGAGAACGGCGGTGAGTTGGCGATCCTGTACTGCTTCTCGTTCTTGCTGATCGCGTTCGCCGGCGTCGGTGGCCTCGCGGTGCGCAAGAGCTAGCCATGGGCCGCAAGCACACACCCTCCTGGCACGACGACGAAGTCGGGGCGCTCTACGAACTGGCATTGGGCTTCTTCGAACGTGAGGTCGTCGCTCACGTCGACACCTGGGATGCCCAGCGTCGCATCGACCGCAGCGTCTGGCTGGAGGCGGGCAAACTGGGGCTGCTGCTGTGTTCGGTGCCCGAGGAATACGGCGGCGGCGGTGGCACATTCGCCCATGACCTGGCCGTCCTGGAGGCCCAAGGCTACGCCGGTGACCTGTCGCTGGGTATCGGCGTGCACAGCGGGATCGTGCCGCATTACATCGCCAAGTACGGCTCCGAGGAGCAGAAGCGCACCTGGCTACCGCCGATGGCCACCGGCGAGATGCTCTGCGCCATCGGGATGACCGAGCCCGGCGCGGGGTCGGACCTCAAGGCCATTCGTACCACCGCCGTCCGCAATGGTGACGAGTACATCGTCAACGGTTCCAAGACCTTCATCACCAACGGCGGCTCGGCCGACATGATCCTTCTCGCGGTCAAGACCGACCCGAAGGCCGGCGCGCGCGGAATCTCATTGCTGCTCATCGATCTTCACGACGCGCCCGGCTTCCAGGTGACCCGGGTGCTGGACAAGGTCGGCCAGCACGGCGCCGACACCGCCGAGATGTCGTTCACTGACGTCCGGGTTCCGGTGGCCAACCTGCTCGGCCCCGAGGAGGGCCAGGGGTTCGGGCAGATGATCGACCAGCTCGGCCAGGAGCGCCTCGTCGTCGCCGCCCAGGCCATCGGCGGCCTGGAGCGGGCGGTCGACGAGACGATCTCCTACACGAAGTCGCGGGAAGCCTTCGGCCACAGCCTGTTCGACTTCCAGAACACCGCCTTCGAGCTGGCCGAGTGCGCCACCATCGCCCGCACGTGCCGCACCTTCTTCGACCACTGCGTCGAGTCTCACCTGCGCGGTGAGCTCGACGGCAGCGATGCCGCGATGGCCAAGTACTGGATCACCGACCAGCAGTGCGCCGTCATCGATCGCTGCGTACAGCTGCACGGCGGGTACGGCTACATGCGGGAGTACCTGATCGCGCGGATGTACGAAGACGCCCGGGTCCAGCGGATCTACGCCGGCGCCAACGAGGTGATGAAACAGATCATCAGCCGATCGCTGTAGCGGCTAGACGTACTCCAGCAGCGAGTCGCCCCGCTCCCCGACCGCGCCGACGGTGGCGTAAGGCTGGATCCTGCCGTCGTGATCGGTAGTGGCGCAGACGATTCCGCACAGACCGGCGTCGACCCGGCGGGCGACCACCGGCGACTTCTCCAGCAGCGACATGCCGACGGAGACGATGTGTGCAGCCGAGACCGCGTCCACGCTGTCGGCGGCAGACCCGCTCCGGACGATCGAGGACAGCGCCTGCTCGATGGCCAGCCGGCTGGCGCCGTCCGGAACCTCGGCGGTGTCCCAGGCCCGCAATGCCGCCTGCATCGCGCTGCAGTGGTGGTGTCCGAGGACCACGATCAGTGGCACGTTGTAGTTCTCGACGGCATGCTCGAGGGTGCCGAGCACGCCGGTGTCGACCACGTGACCCCAGGTGCTCAGGTCGATCAGCGAACCCCAGCTCTGGCCGAAGACCACCTCACTGGCCACCTCGGCGTCGGCGCAGCGGAACACCGCTGCCACTGGCGCGCCGTCGTGGAAGGTCTGCCGCTGCACACGCACCGGGCGGAAGAACATCTCGTTGCCGGCACGCAGCCGCTGCCAGGCCGTCATGGGATCAGACATGTCAGTACACCTTTCGTGTTTGGTGAATCAGGAGAAGTAGTCGGGACGGCTGACGTAGGTCTCGGTCACGAACATCACGCCGGATGAGGCGTCGAGCAGTGGCCGCAGACCGGCCAGCAGTGCGTCGACCTTGTCTTCGGGCACCACGGTGATCAGCAGTTCCAGCGCTGCTTGCTGGTTGAACAGCAGCCGGCCCTGGTGGTAACCGTTGTGCCCCAGTCCGGACACCCCGGACAGGCTGGTGAACCCGGTGGCACCGACGCTCTGAATGAGCTCGCGTACCGCCGGTGCGTCGCTTCCGGCGACGACCACCTCAATCTTGATCATCTTGGTCAGCGTCGGTGCTGTCATCGGACCATCTCCTCCTTGTCGAGAACTTCTGGTGTGCTGTGGTTTTCGGACCAGGAACGCCATCCCGACGGCGTCCATCTCTGCCAGTCCTGCCCCGGCTCCTCGCGGGCCGCGACGCAGACCCAGCCGTTACCGAAAAGTCGCTGCAGGATCGGGTTGCGGGCCACGATCATGTCGATGCGCTCCAGCGGTGCCTGCACCACGGCGAGCAGACGCATCGGCTCGTGGGTGAGACCCTGGCCGGTCGCCACCGACTGCCAGGGCAAGCCCAGCCGCAAGTCGCCTTCGTGGCCGGCGATCACACCCGCGGTTCCGACCACGTTGTGAATGGTCTTGGTGCCTGCGCCGAAGACCTCGGGCGCGACCGTGGAGAAGTAGTACTGGCAGTTGATCCACTGCGCGACCACCAGGGGGGCGGTCAGGATCGTCTCCAGCGCACTACCGTCGGTGTCCACTTCGGCCTCGTAGGAGTGCAGAAACGTCCTGCGCTGCAAGTCGATTCCCTGCGACATCCCGCGCGGCCCGACCAGGAAGGCGGCGTTGCCCGCCAGACCCCACTCGGGGTACACCTGGGCCCAGTCCAGCGACCGGCCGACGACGTGCCGGGCAGCCCGTGCCGGCGACATCTCCCGCGGTGCACCGGGCAGGACCGCGCTGCGCTCGGCGGCCAGTGCCGCGCCCGCCATCGCCAGTGCCTGCTGCAGGTCCACCACCTGGTCGCGGTGCGAGGCCGGAATCAGGTGATGGTCGAGCACCGTCACGCGGTCGGTGGCCGTGTCGTGCTGGCCGGCGATGAACCAGGTGTCGTCCGGGATGTCGATACCCAGCGGCCGCAACTCGTCACGGACCTCGGCCTGGTTCAGGATCGCCGCTGCGGTGCGAGCATTGGGCCCGCCGGCCTGCCCGCCGCAGGCGCCGCAGTCCAGCGAGGCCTGGTACGGGTTGTTCTCGGTGGTGCTGCCGTGTCCGCAGAGCACCACCAGCCGACCGAAGTCGCGGGTCAGACCCATGGTGGTCAGCGCCACCTGAGCGAACAGCGCCCGCTGCTCCAACGCGAGGTCATCGACGTTGAGTTCGGTCGGGGCGGGCGGGGCCAGCAGATCCCGCAGCCGCTGGCGCAGTCGCCCGCTCACACTCGGAGTCAGGGTCTTGGCCGCGGACAGCGGTGCAGCGGCCCAGCCGGCCGCTTCGGCGAGGGTGAACGGTGCCGCCAGAGCATCTTTGGCCGCGTGGAAGGCCGATTCGGCTCCCGCCAATCCGGTGATGCCCGAGACCCGGCGGGCGGCCGCATCGGCTGCATCCGGGGCAGGCACCTCGTGGATGTCGTGGTTCGGTTCGATCAGCACCGGGCAGAGGTCGCATGACGCCCCGCCGAGCAGGTCGGTGAACCGGATGGCCACCGCGAAGAACCCGGCGAACCCGAAGGTCTGGTACCCGTCGAGCGATTCGAGGTGCCTGCGCAACCCTTCGGAGCGGGTGTCGATGCAGGTGACCACCTGGGTGTGCGGGGTGCCCGACGGCGCCACCGTCGCGGCCTCGGCAAGCGCGGCCAGCAGCCCGTCGCGGTAGTGGCCTTCGAAGGCGTTCTGCCACACCATCTCCCGCGAGCTCACCGGCAGTGCGGCGAGCACTCGGGCGGCTGCGGTCAGATCGGCGTCGGCCACCTCGCCGACACCCCAGACCTCGGCCAGGTGCAGTGCGCGCTGCCGCGCGGCAGGCACCCGTTCGTCCTGCGGCTCGGTGGGGGTACCGTTCTTGCGCTCGGCGAGCAGGACGGCCTCGTAGCTCAGCCGCATCGCCAGGTAACCCATCAGGTCGATACCCTCCCCGCGACCCGCGCACCACTGGATGTGCGCGGCCCAGCCGGGCAGCCGGGTCAGGTGCGCCTGCAGATAGGCGGCCCGCTCGTCGTCGCCGACACCGAGCGCCGAAAGCGCCTGCAGCACAGCGTCGTCAGCGCGCCCGGCCACCGTGCGCAGCCTGGCCCTGGTCTTGCGGGACAGCGTCGGATCGGCAGCTGCCAGCCCGCGCCAGGCGGCGTAGAAGCCGCCGTCCCGGCCCGGCATCGGCCAGCCGGCCGAGCCGAAGAAGGCTGAGCACCACTTGGCCGCCTGCGCATCGACGATCCGTGCGACCTCGGGCGCGAACCGCTCACCGTTGGTCCGGTACCGGCGGGTCGGCTGAGGGGTGCCGGTGCCGTGTAGCAGGTCGCCCCGCAGCAACTCGGCGGGCGTGACGTCCCGGTCGCCGAACCGCAGTCCCGGTTCGGCCAGCAGGTTCTGGTAGCGCCGCTCGAGGACCCGGTCCAGGTCGGCATCGGTGATCCGTCCGGTCCGGTACAGATCGCGGAAGCCGTCCTCGGTCAGCGTCCCCCGCATGCCGTAGAGGTCACCGGCGCGGCGGACCGCCTGCTCGAAGGGGAGGTTCTCCAGGCCAGCCAGGGGGTTGACCGCGATGAAGGTCTCCAGGGGGTAGTGGGTGGGCAACACCCGCGCCGCCAGCGTGATGTCGCTGCGCAGCTGGGACCGTCGTTTGGCGAGTCCGGGCTCGAGGTAGGCGGTCGTCATGAACGTGCTCCTGTCAGTTCGGTGGCGGGACGGTTCGGTGCGGGTGCTGCGATATGCCCGGCGCTCAGGGCGCGGGTGTAGAGGGTGCGCTGCAGCCGGTTGCCGGCCGGCGCCCAGCGCAGCGCGGCCAGGCTGACCAGCACCGTCAGTGCGATACCGGTGATGAACCAGGTCACGCCGGCGGTCAGGATTGCGGCGGGCAGCGCGGGGGCGAGGAATCCGCTGACAGTCGCGATGAGCCAGACGTAGGCCATGGCGACCGGCAGCAGGAAGGCTGCGGCGCTGAGCACTCCCCGGCCTCCCGGGCGTCGGGTCAGCCAGCCCCAGGTCGCGGCGGTACCGGTGACCCAGGCGAAGATCAGCAGCGCCCACTCGGCCATGTGGTCACCGGGTCCGGCCGGGACCACCGCGACCGCCAGCGCCAGTGCTGCGGCCGGCAGGATCGGCGCCGCAACCAGGGCGGCCCGTCGCTGGGCGGGAGCCAGGGTGCTCGCCGGCAGCATTGCCTTGCGGCGCCGGTAGGCGATGGCCGATCCGGAGGACAGGAACAGCGTGGCCTTGTAGAAGCCGTGGGCGACGAGGTGGAAGACCGCGGCCGCCCAGAGCCCCAGCCCGCAGGTGAGGATCATGAAGCCCATCTGAGCCATGGTCGAATGTGCCAGCGCCCCTTTGATATCCGGCTTCACCAGCATGATGACCGCGCCGTAGGCCAGGGTCGCGATGCCCGCGACGATGGTCAGCGCCTGGGCAAGTCCGGAGGCGGCCATCAGCGGGCTGAGCTTGATGAGCAGGATGCCGCCCGCATTGACCACACCGGCGTGCAGCAGCGCGGACACCGGGGTGGGGGCGGCCAGTGTGGCGGGAAGCCAGCGGTGGAAGGGGATCTGCGCCGACCGGGAGAGGGCGGCCGCGACCACCAGAACCGCCGCGATTCCCATCAGCGTGCCGGCCAGCGGTTCGGTGCGCAGGGCAGCGAGGTCGACGGTGCCGGTGTGATTGGCGACCAGGATGACCGCGGCCCAGAGCGCGAGATCGCCGATCAGGAAGGCGGTGGCGGTGCGCCGGACGCCGTCGCGTGCGGCGGGCAGGTGCCAGTAGGTCGCGAGCAGCAGGCAGAGCGCGATCCCGGCCAGTGTCCAGCCGAGGGCCAGGACCACCAGAGTTTGCGCGGTCATCAGCAGCGCGGAGGACGTGGTGAGCAGCCCGGCGCCCGCGGTGAACCAGCCGGCGCGGGGATCCTCGGCCAGATACCGCACCGCGTAGGCCTGCACGATGGTGCTGACTCCGAAGACGAGGAGCAGCAGGACCACCGCCAGCCGGTCGGCCGAGACGGCGAGGATGGGCTGTCCGTCGGCCCCGCTGGCGGTGATGGACACCGCCTCGCCGCGGGCCGAAGCGAAGGCCAGGGCGACCGCGCCGACGAATCCGAAGCCGGCGACCCCCGCCCCGAGCCGACCGATCAGCCGGGCGTTGCTACGGCCGAGCACCGCGGCCAGCGCCGCAACTGCGATCGGGCCGAGCACGCTGGCCACCAACACTGCATTCATGACCGGTGATCCGGTCGCTGTGGTCTCGATTCCGCTCAACATACGACAGAAATTACATGTGTTTAGTTTCCGGTGTCAATCTTCGGGAAATATGAATCTTGTTTGAGTCAGCTGGTGTGCCGCAGAACCGGAGATGGGTGTTTCCTGATATGACGTTGACGACCTAGAATTCCGGTATGGCAGAGTGGACGTTCTTGACCAATCACGCCCACACGCTGCTGTGTATCGCTCGAGATCCCGGGATTCGGCTGCGTGACGTGGCCGAACGCGTCGGTGTCACCGAACGCGCAGCCCAGCGCATCGTCAGCGACCTGGTCGAAGCCGGCTATCTGGACCGGCTGCGCGACGGTCGGCGCAACTACTACAAAGTCAAGGCAGATCGCCCGCTGCGTCACCCCGTCGAGCGGGGTCACCACATCGGCGAGATCCTGACCGTCCTACACGAGGCGAACTCGAACTAGGTGTCGAGACCGAGGTCCTTGCGGAACCGCCGCATGCCGTCGATCTTCTCGGCCACGGTGGCGTCAGCACCGCAGTAGAACACCCACGGCATGGTGATGATGCCGTGGATTCCGGCGGCCGCTGCGCGCTCGTAGTGCTCGGGCAGGAAGGCATCCGACAGCGGTGTGACCACCGTGTAGCCGTCCATGCTCAGGCCCTTCTCGGCGCGCAGCGCCCGCACCTTCTCCACCCGCTCGATGGCCTGGTCCAGCGTGATCAGATCACCGATCCAGCCGTCCAGACCCGCGGCCCTGCGCAGCGCGATATCCGAGAGCCCGCCGCTGTAGACCGGGATGGGCGGCGGCGTGGGCGTCATCTCCAGGCGCGGTGTCTGGTAGAACTCGCCGTCGAACTCCGTCCAGCCCGGCTCCCATAGGGCCCGCATCAGGCGGATCATCTCGTCAGTTCGCTTGCCGCGCTTGGCGAACTGCTGGCCCATCAGGGTGAATTCCTCTTCGCACCAGCCGACGCCGATGCCGAGTTCCACCCGCCCGTCGGCCAGGTAGGCCGCGGTGCCGATGGCCTTGGCCGCCGAGTATGGGTCTCGCATCGCCGGGATGTAGACGGTGGTGAGGAACTTCAGCCGTTCGGTGGCCTGCGCCAGGGCGCCGACGAGAACCCACGGGTCGGGCCAGTCGGTGAACGGCTGCCACCGGCGCTCACCGTCGGGGGTGTAGGGATAGGGGGTGGCCAGCTTCTCCAGGTTCACCACATGGTCGGGGATGCCCAGGCCTTCGTAACCGAGATCGTCGGCGGCCTTGGCGATCTCGATGACGTCACTGGTCTTCAGGAATGCACAGCTGACGTAGAACTTCATCCCGTTGTCACCCTCGCCCACGCCGGCATGATGAATACCCCTTCTGCTTCCACGGTGGTGCCCTGCGCATCACTCAACGAGCCACGCGCATACGTCTTGTGTCCCTCTGTCCGGTCCACCCACGCCTGCGCCCGCAGCGGCCCCAGCGGGGTACCGCGAAGGTATTTCAGCGTGATCGTGCCGGTGAACTTCGGCGTGCTGAGCCGTTCGGTGGCAACCTCGCCGAGGATCTGGTCAAGCAGCAGTGCGCAGATGCCCCCGTGCACCAACCCGGGCGGACCCTCGTACACCGGGCCGAGCGTGAACTCACTCCAGCACCGACCGGACTCGTCGTGGTGCGTCGTCATCGGCGGTGCGATGGGATTGTGGCTCCCCGCAGCGGGATTGATCCATACCACCGGCAGACCTGTCTCCGCGTGGCGCAAGGTCCGCGGTCGTCCGGCCGGGGTGTCCTCCAGCGTCTGGCTGGCCTCGTCGATGGCCAGCCGGGCGCGCTCGATCGTGTCGGCGTCGGCACCGGTGTGGATCGTGGCGTGGATCAACCTGCGTACCGCCTGCGCCAACGGCTCATGCAGCGAGGCTATCCGTTCGTAGTCCTCGGCGCTGATGGTGTCCCACTCGAACTCCATTCCGCCTCAACCCCCGAAGACTTTGAGCACGAACGCTTTTGCCCGCCGCGTCACCCGTAGGTAGTTGTCCAGGAACTCCCCGCCGTCGTCGCTGTGCCAGCCGGCGGCCACTGCCACCGCGTTGAGCTGCCGGCCGGGACCCGGCAGTTGGTCGGTGGGTTTGCCGCGCACCAGCACCAGCGCGTTGCGTGCCCGGGTCGCCGTCAGCCAGGCCTGGCGCAGCAGATCCACATCGTCTTCGGCGAGCAACTCCGCGGCGCCGATGGCGTCCAGTGTCTCCAGCGTGGAGGTGTTGTGCAGGGCGGGCACCTGATGGGCGTGGCGCAGTTGCAGTAGCTGCACGGTCCACTCGATATCAGCCAGACCACCGCGACCGAGCTTGGTGTGGGTGTTGGGATCGGCACCGCGTGGCAGCCGCTCGGCATCCACCCGTGCCTTGATCCGCCGGATCTCCTGCACGGCCTCGGCCGACACGCCGCCGGCGGGATAGCGCGTCTTGTCCACCATCAGCAGGAAGCGGTGGCCCAGTTCGAGATCGCCGGCCACCCGGTGGGCGCGCAGCAGCGCCTGAATCTCCCAGGGCTGCGCCCACTGGTCGTAGTACGCCTCGTAGGAGGCCAGGGTGCGGACCAGCGGACCCTGCCTGCCCTCGGGGCGCAAGTTCGCGTCGACCTCCAGCGGCGGGTCGGCGCTCGGGGTACCCAGCAGTGCGCGGACCTGCTCGGCGATCGACACCGACCACTTCACCGCCCGGGACTCCTCCACCCCGTCGTGAGGTTCGCAGACGAACATCACGTCGGCGTCCGAGCCGTACCCCAGCTCGCCGCCGCCGAGGCGGCCCATGCCGATGACGGCGAGCCTGGCCGGTACACCCTCGGCGGGAGTGTTCGCCCGGATCACCACCTCCAGGGCCGACTGCAGCACCGCCACCCAGATCGACGTCAGCGCCGCACACACCTGCCGCACCTCGAGCATGCCGAGCAGGTCGGCCGAGGCGATCCTGGCCAGTTCCCGGCGACGCAACGTCCGCGAGGCCGCGATGGCCCGAACGGGGTCGGGATGCCGTGCGGCCGAGGCGATCAGCGCGCGCGCCACCCCGTCGGGTTCGACGTCGAGCAACTTGGGGCCGGTCGGTCCGTCGGCGTACTGCTGGATCACCTCGGGCGCGCGCATCAGCAGTTCCGGCACGAAGGCCGAGGTGCCCAGCACCCGCATCAGGCGTTTGGCCACCGCGCTCTCGTCGCGCAGGGTCGCCAGGTACCACCGGTGTTCCGAGAGCGCCTCGCTGATGCGACGGTAGGCCAGCAGTCCGCTGTCGGGGTCCGGGGTGTCCGACAGCCAGTCCAGCAGCCGGGGCAACAGCACCGATTGCACCCGCCCACGACGACCGCTCTCGTTCACCAGGGCGCTCAGATGGGTCAGCGCGGTCTGCGGTCCCTCGTAACCCAGTGCCGCAAGCTGCCTTTCGGCCGCAGCCGGGGTCAGGCCGCCGGCGATACCCACCGACGGGCCGACCGATTCGAGCAGTGGTTGGTAGAACAGCTTGGCGTGCAACCGCGACACCCGCAGGTTCTGTCGCTTGATCTCCTCACGCAGCACGCCGAGCGCGTCGTGGGTGCCGTCGGGACGCATATGCGCCGCGCGGGCCAGCCAGCGCAGCGCCTCGACATCGTCGGGTGCCGGCAGCATGTGAGTTCTCTTGAGCCGCTGCAGTTGCAGACGATGCTCGAGCAGGCGCAGGAACTCATACGACGCGGTCAGGTTGGCGGCGTCGTCGCGCCCGACGTATCCCCCGGACCCCAGCGCCGTGAGAGCCTCCAGGGTGGAGGCGACGTGCAGCGAGTCGTCGGTGCGGCCGTGTACCAACTGCAGCAACTGGACGGCGAATTCGACGTCGCGCAGCCCGCCGGTGCCCAGTTTGATCTCGCGGTCGCGAACGTCCGCCGGAACCAGCGCCTCGACCCGCCGGCGCATCGCCTGCACCTCAGGCACGAAATCCTCACGCTCACAAGCAGTCCAGACCATCGGCATGAGTGCCTCGATGTACTGGCGGCCGAGTTCGGCGTCACCGACCGCGGGCCGGGCCTTCAGCAGGGCCTGGAACTCCCACGTCTTGGCCCACCGTTGGTAGTAGGCGACGTGGGAGTCCAGCGTGCGGACCAGCGCGCCCTGCTTCCCCTCGGGCCGCAGTGCGGCATCCACCTCGAAGAAGGTGTCCGAGGCCAGCCGCATCATCTCCCCCGCCACCCGGGTGGTGATGGCGTCGGCGTTCTCCCCGACGAAGATCACGTCGACGTCGCTAACGTAGTTCAATTCGCGGGCACCACATTTGCCCATCGCGATGACGGCCAGCCGCGGTACCGGGGTGTCGCACTTGCAGACCGTCGCGGCGGCCACCTGCAGCGCGGCGTGCAGGGCGGCGTCGGCCATGTCCGACAGGTGGGCACCGATGGTCTCGAACGGCAGCACCGGCTCGTTCTCAACGGTCGGCGCGGTATCCAGTGCGGCCAGGATCAACAACTGGTCGCGGTACAGCGTGCGCAGCTTCGGCATGATTGTGGCTGCGGCCGTGCCGAATTCGGCGATGCAGTCATCGAAGATCTGGCGCAGGTGCCCGGCGTCGGGAAGGGTCACCGCACCTTCGAGCAGATGCCAGGACCGCGGGTTGGCCACTAGATGGTCGCCGAGCGCCAGTGACGAACCGATCACCGAGAACAGCCGGCCCCGAAGTCCACGATCCTTCAGCAGAGCGGCGTTCAGT
This sequence comes from Mycobacterium sp. M26, assembly GCF_001494595.1. Lineage (GTDB taxonomy): Bacteria > Actinomycetota > Actinomycetes > Mycobacteriales > Mycobacteriaceae > Mycobacterium. The sequence goes on along the minus strand of NZ_LN929908.1, from coordinate 1,687,930 downwards.
TGTTGCCAATCCGGGCCGAGCGCCTCGGCCAGCCGGACCATGGTGTGCAGCGCGACGTCGGCATCGGGTGCCCGGGACAACGACCACAGCAGCTCGACGTGAGCATCGGTGTCCCAGCCGAGAGTGGCCAGGTCAGCGGGTGCCGACCGCTCGACCAAACCGAGTCGGCCCACGCTGGGTACGCGTGGACGCTGCGTCGCTGGTTTGGCCACGCCCACGACGGTATCGCACGCGGTTCAGGGGGTCGGCTACAGAGACAGGTAAGCCTTCAGCTCGAACGGCGTGACGTTGCTGCGGTAGTCCTCCCACTCCTTGCGCTTGTTGCGCAGGAAGTAGTCGAAGACGTGTTCGCCGAGCGCCTCGGCCACCAGTTCGGAGCTCTCCATCTCCGCCAGCGCCATGCCCAGGCTGGACGGCAGCTCGCGGTAGCCCATCGCGCGGCGCTCCTCGGGAGTCAGCATCCACACGTTGTCCTCGGCCTGCGGGCCCAGCACGTAGTTCTTCTCGACGCCGCGCAGCCCGGCGGCCAGCAGCACCGCGAAGGTGAGGTAGGGGTTGCAGGCCGAGTCGGGGCTGCGCACCTCGATGCGACGCGACGACGCCTTGCGCGGGGTGTACATCGGCACCCGCACCAGAGCCGACCGGTTGGCCGCACCCCAGGAGGCCGCGGTCGGCGCCTCGCCGCCGTGCACCAGGCGCTTGTAGGAGTTCACCCACTGGTTGGTGATGGCGCTGATCTCGCTGGCGTGCTCGAGGATTCCGGCGATGAACGACTTGGCGACGTCGGATAGCTGCAGCGGGTCCTCGGGGCTGTGGAAAGCGTTGGTTTCACCCTCGAACAGGCTCATGTGGGTGTGCATGGCCGAGCCGGGATATTCGGCGAACGGCTTGGGCATGAACGATGCCCGCACCCCTTCGGCGAGCGCGACCTCTTTGACGACGTAGCGGAACGTCATCACGTTGTCGGCCATCGAGAGGGCGTCGGCGTAGCGCAGGTCGATCTCCTGCTGGCCGGGGGCGCCCTCGTGGTGGCTGAACTCCACCGAGATGCCCATCTGCTCCAGCGCGTCGATGGCGTGGCGGCGGAAGTTGGGCGCCGAATCGTGCACGGCCTGGTCGAAGTAGCCGCCGTTGTCGGCGGGGACGGGCACGCTGCCGTCGTACGGTCCGGGCTCGAGCAGGAAGAACTCGATCTCCGGGTGCACGTAGCAGGAGAACCCGAGATCAGAGGCCTTGGCCAACTGCCTGCGCAGCACGTGCCGGCTGTCGGCCCACGACGGCGAGCCGTCGGGCATGGTGATGTCGCAGAACATCCGAGCCGAGTGATGCTGACCGCCGCTGGTGGTCCAGGGCAGCACCTGGAAGGTCGACGGATCGGGGCGCGCCACCGTGTCTGATTCGAAGACGCGCGCGAAACCCTCGATCGAGGAACCGTCGAAGCCGATGCCCTCCTCGAAGGCACCCTCCAGTTCGGCGGGCGCGATGGCGACCGACTTGAGGAAGCCGAGCACGTCGGTGAACCACAACCGGACGAACCGGATATCGCGTTCCTCCAGCGTGCGCAGCACAAATTCCTTCTGGCGGTCCATGACGCGAGCGTATGCACCGGCTGTTAATTCTGTGTTACACGCGGGGTAAATGCCGCATCACCAGGCGAATTGAGGAGGTTGTCCCGATACTTGTCCGATGAGGGCGGTCATCCCGATTCTTGTGATCGTGGGCATCGTCATTCTCGCCATGGCGATCTACATCCACCACTTGCGCAAGATGCTGCGCGGCGTCGACGATCCGCTGATATTTCTGTCCCCCAAGGAGCGCCGAGCCTATGCGCGCGAGTTGATGGCGCGCGAGAAAGAGCGGTACGAGGCCGAGCGCCAGGAACGGCTGAACCAGATCATCTGGAACAAAGGAGCGAACGACACGTGACAGCTCGAAGGATCGTCATCGGCGCCGTCGTCGCGGTGCTCATTGTGGGCGGCCTCATCCTGTCCGGCTGCAGCACCCAAGTCGGGGCGGGCACCACGGCAGTCAAGGTCGACGACTTCCTGATCATCCCCACCGACCCGAAGGTGGAGGGCTGCATCAACCCGGAAACCTCCGAGTTCAACCCGCCGGGAGGCTTCAAGGCCTACCTCTATCCCGCCCGTCAGATCAGCTGGGACGCCCTGGACGCCGACGACGCCGAAGCGCCGGCCACCATCGTCGTGTCGAACGCTTCTGCTCCCGCCGAGTTGAAGGTGCCGGTGTCGGTCACCTTCGACCTGACCACCGATTGCGGGAAGCTGATGAACTTCCACCGCGACTTCGGCACCAAGTACCAGGGCTGGCTCAACAGCGACGGCAGCGTGTCACTGGGCTGGAAGAACCTGCTGCGCTACGTCGTGGGCCAGCCACTGCAGAACACCTTGGTGTCGGTCGCGCAGAAGTACACCTGGCGGCAGATCTGGAACGACGAGAAGGTCCGCATCGAGTTCCAGAACGCGCTGCGCGACACCCTGCCGCAGGCCACCAAGAACCGCACCAACGGCGAGGAGTACTTCACCAACTTCCAGGTGACGGTGATGAAACCCGATCCGGTGGATCCGAACCTGAAGGCCGCCATCACTGCCGAGCAGCAGGCCATCGCCGACGCGAATGCCGTCAAGGCCAAGGGTGTTGCCGACGCGGAAGCCGCCAAGGCCAAGGCCGACGCCGATGTGTCGGCAGCCCAGGCCCAGACCGAGTTGGCCCGCCAGCGGGCCTTGCAGAAGCAGGCTGAGATCGCGGGTTACCCCTCGATCGACGCCTATCTGAAGGCGAAGGCCATTGAGGCGGGCCAGAACCCGTATCAGCCGACGTACGTAGTGCCGCAGGGTGGCTGACGCGCCGGACACGCCAAATCTGTCCCCGGAGTCAATTCCGGCCCGAGTTGCCCGGGCGAGCACTATTTTGCTTGCGAAGGCAACCAATGGAAGAGGCTCGGCCATGCATACCCACAAGATCATCGGCTCCACCACACTCGGCGCCCTGGCCGCCGGGACGTTGCTCAGCGCCGGACTCGGCGCCCCCAGCGCCAACGCCACCTGCGCCTCGTTCTGGGGAATCGGCAACAGCGCCAACTGCACCAGCACACCCACCAGCATCGCCATCGCCATCGGCCCGAACGCGACAGCCAACTCGGCAGGCCTCTTCGGGACCGCATTCGCGGTCGGCGCCAACTCGATCGCCACCAACAGTGGCTCCTTCAGCTTCGCCGTCACCGTGGGCGACGAATCAATCGGCCAGTCCAGCGGCCTGTTCAACATCGCGGCACAGTTGGGAACCGGCGGTACGGCCGCGACCACGGGTCTGACCAGCGCTGGCGGCCTCGGCCTCAACATCGCCCTCAACATCGGGGTGGGAGACAACTCCTACAGCTACGTCCAGGCAACCGGCATCGGCAACCTCGCGGTCAACCTGTTCGGCCCCGGCGCCAACTTTGTGCAGGTCACGACGGTGACCGCGGGCGGCGTCGCCAATATTGCGGCGAACCTCGGCGGCGCGGGCAACTCCGTCTCGGCGATCGACCGAGGGCTGAACCTGGCGATCAATACGTTGGGCGGCGGCAACACCGTCTACGCGGGCCCCGGCCCGCTCGCCATCTCGGCAGCGATCCTGCAGAACGGCCAGACCATCATCAAGAACGGCCCTGGCATCAACGTCAACGGCGTCGTGGTCGGCGGCGCGTCGGCGGTCAACGCCCGCAAGGCTTCTCCGGCTGCGGCATCCAAGCCGTCAGCCAAGAGCAGTTCCGGAAACGACGACAACAAGTCCACCGGCGGATCCAAGCGCGCCAAGAAGGCTGCCGACTAACCCCACCACGAAAGGCACCGCTATCAACTCTCGTCGCACCACCACCGCGGCGGCCGTCGGGGCATTCACCGCGGCTCTGCTCAGCACCGGGATTGGCGCCCCCAGCGCCAACGCCACCTGCGCCTCATTCTGGGGAATCGGCAACAGCGCCGACTGCACGAGCACCGTCACCGGTATCGCCATCGCCATCGGCCCCGGCGCCAAAGCGACGGCGAACGGCATCTTCGGGACTGCCTTTGCGATCGGCGCCAATGCCGAGGCCACCAACATCGGCGGTTTCAATTTCGCTACCGCGGTCGGCGACAACGCGATTGCGATCAGCAACGGGTTCTTCAACATCGCCACTCAGCTGGGAGCCAATGGCGAGACCGTCACGGCAGGCACGACCCTCGGCCTCGGCTTCAACTTCGCGCTGAATGTCTCGCTGGGCAGTACGTCGTACAGCACCGCCCAGGCAGTCGGCATCGGCAATCTCGCCGTCAACCTGTTCGGGGACGGAACCGGCGCCATGACGTCGAACAACGTCGCCGCGACCGGTATCACCAACACCGCAATCAACCTCGGCGGCCAGAACAACAACGTACTGGCCAACGGGGGTACCAGCGGAGCGTTTAACACCGCATTCAACATCCTCGGTGGCGGCAACGACGTTGGCGCCGGTACCGGTCCGTTCGCCATCGCCGGTGCGATCCTGCAGAACGGCAAGAACATCACCAAATCCGGCCCCGGCATCAACATCAACGGCCTCGTCGTCGGCGGCGCCTCAGCGGTCAACGCCCGCAAGGCTTCTCCCGCAGCGGCATCCAAGCCGTCAGCCAAGAGCAGCTCCGCGAACGACGACAGCAAGTCCACCGGCGGATCCAAGCGCGCCAAGAAGGCTGCCGACTAACCCCACCACGAAAGGCACCGCTATCAACTCTCGTCGCACCACCACTGCGGCGGCCGTCGGGGCATTCACCACTGCGGCTCTGCTCAGCACCGGGCTGGCCGCCCCCAGCGCCAACGCCACCTGCGCCTCGTTCTGGGGACTCGGCAACGGCGGAAACTGCACGAGCACCCCCACCAGCATCGCCATCGCGATCGGTCCGAACGCGATAGCCAGCTCGACGGGCCTGTTCGGAACCGCGTTCGCGATCGGCTCCAGTGCGATCGCCGTCAACCCAGGCTCCTTCAGCTTCGCGGTCACCGCAGGCGACAACTCCACCGCGCATTCGCTCGGCTCGTTCACCATTGCCGCTCAGTTCGGCGGAGGTGGCGCGGTCACGGTGACGGGGGCACCCAGCCTCGGCAACCTAGGTTTCAACATTGGGCTCAACGTCGGGGTGGGCGCCAATACCTACAGTTCGGTGCAGGCCACCGGCGTCGGCAACCTCGCGGTCAACCTCTTCGGCTCCGGCAATATCGTGCAGCAGAATGCAGTCGTCGCCGGCGGGGTGGCCAACATCGCAGCCAATCTCGGCGGCGTGAGCAACACCGTAGTGGCGGCCAACAGCGGTGGCCCCGGGCTCAACCTCGCCATCAATGCCCTGGGCAGCACCAACAGCGTCTACGCAGGCCCGGGCCCGGTCGCCATCTCGGTAGCGCTCCTGCAGAACGGCCAGGGCATCACCAAATCCGGCCCCGGTATCAACATCAACGGCCTCGTCGTCGGCGGCGCCTCGGCGGTCAACGCCCGCAAGGCCTCCCCCGCGGGCGCGGCCAAAGCCTCGGGCAAGAAGTCGTCAGGCGACAACACCTCCACCGGCGGCTCCAAGCGCGCCAAGAAGACCGCCGACGACTAGACAAGGAGTACCCACGATGTCCAACCGCACTGCGATCGCCGGCGCGATGACAGCCGCCGCACTGATCAGCGCGACGTTGACCGGTACGGGCCTGAGCACCGCCCCGACGGCAGCAGCCAGCTGTGTATCGGCCTTTGGCCTCAGTTCCGGCCCGGACTGCAGCAGCAGCGTTTTCGGGATTGCCGTGGCCATTGGCACTAACGCCCAGGCTCGCGCGAATGGCCTGTTCGGTGCCGCCTTCAGCGTCGGTGACCAGTCGGACGCCCAGACCGGCGACGCATTCACCTTCGCCATCAATGCCAGCACTGCTGGAAAGGCCTACGCCAATGGCGTGTTCGGGATCGCGATCAACATGGCCAACGGTGGTCAGGCCGCCACGTCTGGACCGGGCAACATCGGAGTAGGCGGGCTCGTCAACCTTGGGCTCAATATCGCGCTGAACGTGTCCGCAGCGAACAATGGACCGTTGACCAGCACCACGTACGCCGCAGGTGTGGGAAATCTGAGCGTCAATCTTTTCGGAAACGGCACGACACCCGGCGGCCAAGGCGCCGACGCGATCGGCCTTTTCAACATCGCGGTAGGTCTTGGCGGAAACGACAACCGACTCACCGCCGGAAGCTTTCCCGTGGTGGGGGTGTTCAACACCGCTTTCGCCATCTTCGGCGACAACAACACCGTGGTTGCCGGCCCTGGGCCCCTCGCTATCGCCGGATCGATTGGGCAGAGCGGTAAGAACATCACCAAATCCGGCCCCGGCATCAACATCAACGGCGTCACCGTCGGCGGCGCCTCGGCGGTCAACGCCCGCAAGGCTTCTCCGGCGGCCGCGTCGAAGCCGTCGGCCAAGAAGTCATCAAGCGACAACACCTCCACCGGCGGCTCCAAGCGCGCCAAGAAGGCCGCCGACTAGAAGAAGGAGTCACGATGGTGCCACACCGCACTGCGATCGCGGGGGCGATAACAGCCGCGGCTGCCGTCACCGCAACCGTGATCGGCGCGGGCGTCAGCACTGCCCCGACGGCAACAGCCAGCTGTGTATCGGCCTTCGGCCTCAGCTCCGGCCCGGACTGCCGCAGTAGCGTCTTCGGCCTCGCCGTCGCCATCGGCAACAACGCCCAGGCGTTCGCAGACGGCCTGTTCGGCGCGGCCTTCAGCGTGGGTGACCAGTCCTACGCCGCGACCGGTGACGCATTCACCTTCGCTATCAACGCCGGCGCAAACGGAGTAGCCGAAGCCAAGGGCTTGTTCGGGATTGCGATCAATCTGGCCAACGACGCTCAGGCCGTCACGGTTGGATCGAACTACCTGGGCAACCCAGGCAACCTGGGGCTCAATATCGCGCTGAACGTGTCCTTGGCGAACAGTGCAACGCAAGCCAGTCAAGCGTTCGCCGCAGGTCTGGGAAATCTGAGCGTCAATCTTTTCGGAAACGGTACGACACAGTCCGGCCAAGTCGTGAGCACGTCCGGCCTGTTCAACATCGCGGTAGGACTCGGCGGAACCGACAACACAGTCGGCGCCGGAGCGTCCCCTCCGCAAGTGGGGGTGTTCAACACCGCTTTCGCCATCTTCGGCGACAACAACACCGTGGTTGCCGGCCCTGGGCCCCTCGCTATCGCCGGATCGATCGGGCAGAGCGGTAAGAACATCACCAAGACTGGCCCCGGCATCAACATCAACGGCGTCACCGTCGGCGGCGCCTCGGCGGTCAACGCCCGCAAGGCTTCTCCGGCGGCCGCGTCGAAACCCTCGGCCAAGAAGTCGTCAGGCGATGGCGCCAAATCCTCCGGCGGCTCCAAGCGCGCCAAGAAGGCTGCCGACTAGCAGGTCAGATTTCCGGGCACCACCTGGTCGACGAGGTAGCGGACGACCGCGGAGTCCACGCACAGGTCGCCGTTGAACACCGCGGTGTGCTGGGTGCCGTCGTAGGTGATCAGCGGTGCGCCCAGCTGCTGGGCCAGGTTCACCCCGGCCTCGTACGGGGTGGCGGGATCATGCGTGGTGGAGACGACGACGACGCTGCCCGGCGGGGCCGGTGACGCTGCGTGCGGGGTCATCGTCGGCGGCGCGGGCCAGAAGGCGCACAGGTCTCGCGGCGCGTAACCGGTGAACTGACCGTAGGCCTGGAACGGCGCGAGTTCGCGCGTGCGCTGGTCAATTTCGGCCCACACCGCCGGGTCGGTCGGCGTCGGATCGTCGACACAGCGGATGGCGTTGAAGGCGTCCTGCCCGTTGTTGTAGCGACCCGCAGGGTCCCGCCCCTGGTATTCGTCGGCGAGCAACAGCAGATCACCGGCGTCGGTGTGGCGCTGCAATCCGAGCAGGCCACTCGTCAGGAACTTCCAGTACTGCGGCGCGTACAGCGCGTTGAACGTTCCGGTGATCGCGTCCTGGTAGGACAGTCCCCGCGGGTCGGAGGTCGGCCCAGGTGTGGTGACCAACGGGTCGACGAGTTCGTGGAACCGGGTGACCCACTGCGTCGGGTCGGTGCCCAACGGGCAGCCGCGCGACTTGGCGCAGTCGGCCGCGTAGTCGTTGAACGCCACCTGGAAGCCGGTCATCTGCTGAATCACCGAGTCCACGGTGTCCTGCGCCGGGTCGATCGCGCCGTCGAGCACCATCGTGCGCACCCGCTCGGGGTACCGCTCCAGATAGGCGGTACCCAACTCGGTGCCGTAGCTGAAGCCGAGGTAGTTGATCTGCTCGTCACCCAGGACCTGGCGGACGGTGTCCATATCCCGTGCCGCCGAGGCGGTTCCGACGCCGGCCAGGAACGCGGGGCCCAGCTTGTCGGCACATTCCTGGGCGTAGTCGCGGTAGAGCTGCTCGATCGCCGCGACGCCTTCGGGGCTGTAGTCGACCATCGGGTTGCGTCGCCAGGCGTCGAACTCGGCATCGGTGCGGCAGCGCAGCTCGGGTGTGGAGTACCCCACTCCCCGCGGGTCGAAGCCGACGAGGTCGAAGTGCTCGTTGATCGGACTGCCGGCCAGCGCGTAGCCCATGGCAGCCGCAGCATCCACGGCGGAGGCGCCCGGGCCGCCGGGGTTGATAAACAGTGAGCCGATGCGCTGCCCGGTCGCCGGGATCTTGATCACGGCCAGTTGTGCTTGTGCGCCAGTGGGATCCGCATCGTCGATCGGGACTGCGACGGTGGTGCATGTCGCGGTGGGCAGCTCAGCCGACGCCGTCCCGAGGAAACGTGCACAGCTTCCCCACGCAGCCTGCGGCGCTGTCGTCTGACCCGTCCCTGGTTCGGTGGCCATGGCCGCGGGGGCCGTGACACCGGCGGTCAGCGCGGCGCAGAGGAGCAGAGCCGAGCCGATCCGACTCGTGCTTCCCATAGCTGTCATCGTCGCACGGCGGCAACGACCGGGTCGCCCCGGAGGGGTCACACGTTGATCTCAGAAGCGCGCAGTGTCAATAACAATGAACTTTCGCTGACGTCAATCGGTGTAGGCCCTGCAGAACGGCAATGCCCCGAAAACGCGGGCGAGGTGCGGGTACGGTGCGCTCATGGCTGAACGCAATCGTCGATTCCTGCTCCGCGAACGCCCCACCGAACGGATCGGGCCGAACACCTTCGAACTCGTCGAGGAGGCGGTTCCCGACATCGCCGACGGCGAGGCACTGGTCCGGGTCGAGTGGATTTCGCTGGACCCGACCAACCGGATGTGGATCAACGACACCCCGTCCTACCTTCCTCCGGTCGCGATCGGTGAGGTGATGCGCGCCGCCGGACTGGGCCGGGTGGTGGCCTCCAAGAACCCGAATCTCCCTGTGGGACAGGCTGTCCAGGGCCTTCTCGGCTGGCAGGACTACCTGGTGGCGTCCGAGGGGGCGTTCGTCATGCCGACCGAGATCCCCGACGGCGTCTCCCCCAGCGCGTTGCTGGGTGCACTCGGAAGCACCGGGCTCACCGCCTGGGTCGGCATTCGCGATATCGGCAAGCCGAAGCCCGGCGAAACGGTCATCGTGTCGGCGGCCGCCGGCGCGGTGGGGTCGGTGGCGGGGCAGCTCGCCAAGGCCGACGGTGCGCGGGTGGTCGGGATTGCCGGCGGCCCCGAGAAGTGCGCGCTGTTGACCGAACAACTCGGCTTCGACGCCGCGGTGGACCACCGCGCCGAGGACTGGCGCGCCCAGCTCGCCGCTGCGACGCCCAACGGTATCGACGTCGACTTCGAGAACGTCGGCGGCCCGCTGATGGATGCGATCTTCGCCCGGCTCAATATCGGCGCGCGAGTTGCGCTGTGCGGCTTGATCTCCGGCTACAACGAGGCCGACCCGCCGCCCGGACCGAGCGCCTTCGGCAACCTGCTGATCCAGCGGGTGACGCTGCGCGGCTTCATCGTCCTGGACCACCTCGGTCAGTCGGCGCAGGCGGCTACCGAGATCGGCGGCCTCATCGCCGAGGGCAAGCTGACACCGCTGGAAACGGTCGTCGAGGGCTTCGAGCAGCTGCCCACCGCGATCAACATGCTCTTCGACGGCAAGAACGTCGGCAAGCTCGTCGTCAAGGTGGACTGACGGCCCCGGGCCTCAGCAGGTGGCCCCGGCTGGCGGCAGGGTGAGATCCACCAGGTAGGCGGCCGCGTAGTTGTCCACGCAGGTGTTGCCCTGGAACACCACCGTGTGCTGGGTTCCGTTGAACGTCAACAGTGATCCGCCGAGCTGCTTGGCCAGGTCGACACCGGCCTGGTACGGCGTCGCCGGATCGTTGGTCGTCGAGACCACCAGCACGGGCGGCAGACCGGGTGCGCTGGCGAGGTGCGGGGTGCTGGTCGGCGGCACCGGCCAGAACGCGCACGTGCTCAGCGGGGCGTGGCCGGTGAAGTCGCCGTAGCTCATGAACGGCGCGACCTCGCGCATCTTGCGGTCTTCCTCGATCACCTTGGTGCGGTCGGTGATCGGCGGCTGGTCCACACAGTTCACCGCGATGCGCGCATCGGTGGCGTTGGTGTAGTGCCCCTGGGCGTCCCGGCGCATGTACATGTCGGCCAGCGCCAGCATGGTGTCTCCGCGCCCGTCCTTCATCTCGCTGAGCGCCTGGGTCAGATGCCGCCACAGGTTGGGCGAGTACAGCGCCATGATGGTGCCGATGATCGCGTCGCTGTAGCCCAGACCGCGCGGATCGGCGGTGGGCAGCGGCTTGTCCACCAGCGGGTCGACCATGCTGCGGTAGACGTCGACGGACTTGGCCGGATCGGTACCCAGCGGGCAGGTGGGATCCTTGGCGCAGTCGGCGGCGTAGTCGTTGAACGCCTGCTGGAACGCCGCGGCCTGGTCGATATCGGCCTGGATCGGGTCGGCGTTGGGGTCGACGGCGCCGTCGAGGATCATCGCCCGGACCTTCTCCGGGAACTCCTCGGCGTAGGCCGCACCGATGCGGGTGCCGTAGGAGTAGCCGAGGTAGGTGATCTTCTCGTCGCCGACGGCCGCGCGCAGCGCGTCCATGTCCTTGACCACACTGGCCGTACCGACGTTGGCCAGGAAGTCCTTGCCCATCTTGTCGATACAGCGCTGGACGAACGCCTTGGTCTCGTTCTCGATGTGCGCGACACCCTCGGGGCTGTAGTCCACCTGCGGGTCGGCGCGCAGCCGGTCGTTGTCGGCATCGGAGTTGCACCACAGCGCCGGGGTCGACGCTCCGACACCGCGCGGGTCGAACCCGACCAGGTCGAACTTCTGCCGCACGTTGGCAGGCAGGTTCTCGACGATGCTGGCGGCCGCCTCGATACCGGACTCCCCCGGCCCGCCGGGGTTGATGATCAGCGAGCCGATCTTGTCGCCGGTCGCCGGGAACCGGATCAGCGCCAGGCTGGCGGTCCCGGCGTCGGGTTTGGAGTAGTCCACCGGGACGGCGATCTTGCCGCACTGCGCACCCGCCGGGATCGGCAGCGCATTACCCCCGCCACCGCCGGCTACCCGGCACGGCCCCCACTGCACGGGCTGGCCGATCTGCGGTTCGGCGATGACCGCCCGTCCCGAGACCATGGTGCTGCAACCGGCGCTCGCGACGAGCCCGGCCACAGCGGTGAGCACCAGTGCGGTGCGGACGACGCGCGGGCGGGGGTACTGCCTCATGGCAAACATGCTGCCATGTTCGGCGGGGGTGCCTCGCACACCGACCCGCCGACGGGGCTGTGACGTCAGCCGACGGTCACTTCCGGCCTTGTTTTGCGGCCGGTTTCGTCGCGTCGAGCAGTTCTTTCATCCCGACGGCGAAGTCGTCGGCCATATCCCACAGATCGGGCAGCAGCTCGGGGCAGGAGATCAGCCCCACGTCGAGCTTGCCGTTGAGCGACATCACGGTGATGTTCAGGCCCGAGCCGTGGAAGATCGGCCCGAGCGGATACATGGCGGTCACTTCGGCGCCCAGGAAGTACAACGGGATCTGCGGGCCGGGCACATTGGAGACGACGAGGTTGTGCACCGGCCGGGCCTCGGTGAGCCGGCTCCGGGCGTACACCCGCATCGCGACACCGAAGATCGCCGGGCCGGCGAACTGGCTCCAGTCCTGCAGCAGGGTGGCCCCGATCGCCGAACTGTGTTCCTTGGCCATGTCATTGGCTTCGGCAATGGCCTGCAACCGCTTGGCCGGATCCTCGATCTGCGTCTCGAGTTTGGAGAACATCCCCGAAACCTGGTTGCGGCCGGGCCGATCCGAGCGGTCGTGCACCGAAACCGGGATCATCGCCACCAGTGACGAATCCGGCAGCTCGCCGCGGTCGAGCAGGAACTGGCGCAACACCCCGGCCACCAGCGCCATCACCACATCGTTGACCTTGACCCCGAAGTGGTTCTTAACCTTCTTGATGTCCTCGAGTTCCAGCTGGGCGAAGGCGACGTTGCGGTGCGCGGTGACGCTGGCGTTGAACGGCGTCTGCGGCGCGGCGAACGGGGCCGCCATCGCGCGGCCGCCGACCGCCCGTTTGACGGTGTCGACGACGGTGGTGACGGTGGCGGGCAGCACGTTGGTGGCCAGGTGCAGCGGCCGGGAGACGAAGTTGCCCAGCCCGCCCAGCGCGATCCGCAGCGGGTTGGCATCGCCCTGACCGTCGACCGGCGCCGGCGGCGGGGCGTCGGGTTCGGTGGAACACAGCTGCGACATCAGGTTCGCGCCGGTAACACCGTCGACGGCGGCGTGGTGGACCTTGGTGAGCACGGCCAGCCGGCCGCCCTCACGGGCGTCGGTGCCGGCCACCCCTTCGATCACCCACATCTCCCACAGCGGGTGACGGCGGTCGAGCGGCAGGGACGCCAGATGGCCGCAGATCTCGCCGAGTTCGACGCGGCCGCCGGGTGCGGGCAGCCCGATGCGGTGCACGTGCCGGTCGATGTCGAAGTCCTCGTCCTCCACCCACACCGGATGGTCGAGGTTCAGGAAGCTGTTGGCCAGCTTCTCCCGGAAGTTGGGCATGGCCTTGATCCGTAGTTGCAGCGCGTCGCGCAGCCGGTCGAAGGTGTAGCCGCCGGGAATCGTGGAGGCGTCCAACTCCAGCACCGAGCACACGTGCAGTGGCTGGGAGGGTGTTTCGAGATAGAGGAAACTGGCGTCGAGTCCGCTGAGCCGCTGCAGGTGTTGGACCATGCGCCGATGGTATGTCCGCAGCCTGTCAGCCGAGCCGGATTCGCCCAACGCTGAGCAGCTCGCACGGATTGTGGTGTGACAAAGTCCACTGCGGTTCGCGTTCATTTTCGCCATGGCGCGGTGGCAGACTGAAGGACGTCAGACGAACCCGGGGACCCGGATGGGCCACGAGGATCGACCCGACCATCACATGGGGACAATGATGTCTGAACAGACTGTCTACGGTGGCTGTAGCGCGCCTTCTGCACCTCGCATTAAGGTACGCACCCCGCACCTGCTCAAGTGGAAGACCGAAGGCCACAAGTGGGCCATGCTCACGGTCTACGACTACTCCACCGCACGCGCCTTCGATGAGGCCGAGATTCCGGTGCTGCTGGTCGGTGACTCCGCCGCCAACGTCGTCTACGGCTACGACACCACGGTGCCGATCTCGGTCGACGAGCTGATCCCGCTGGTGCGCGGTGTGGTGCGGGGCGCCGAGCACGCCCTGGTGGTCGCCGACCTGCCGTTCGGCAGCTACGAGGGTGGCGCTGCACAAGCCCTCCAGACCGCGACCCGCTTCATGAAGGAAGCCGGCGCGCACGCGGTCAAGCTGGAGGGCGGCGAGCGGGTGGCCGACCAGATCGCCACGCTGACCGCCGCCGGTATCCCGGTGATGGCCCATATCGGTTTCACACCGCAGAGCGTCAACGGCCTCGGCGGTTTCAAGGTTCAGGGTCGCGGCGACGCCGCCGAGCAGACGATTCACGATGCGATCGCCGTCCAGGAGGCCGGTGCGTTCGCGGTGGTGATGGAGATGGTGCCCGCGGAGCTGGCCACCCAGATCACCGGCAAGCTGACCATCCCGACCGTCGGCATCGGCGCCGGCCCCAACTGCGACGCCCAGGTTCTGGTGTGGCAGGACATGGCCGGGCTCACCAGTGGCAAGACGGCCAAGTTCGTCAAGCGATTCGGTGACGTCGGCGCTGAACTACGCCGTGCGGCAACGCAATACGCCAGCGAAGTGGCGACCGGCACCTTCCCCGCCGAGGAGCACAGCTTCTAGGGCTCGGCGCGAACCCGCGGTCAGCTGAAGTTCGGAGCCCGCTTGTTCAGGAACGCGTCGATACCCTCGCGGCCGTCCGGGCTGTCGGCGCACGCGCCGATGAACTCGGACTCCAGATCCATCTGGTCCTCGATGGTGTTGCCGAACGACGCCAGCAGCAGCTTCTTGACCGCACCGCTGGAACCCTTTGCCGCCGAGGCGATCTGAGCGGCCAGAGCGTCAGCCCTGGCGGCCAGCTCGTCGGCCGCGACCACCTCGGTGAGCAATCCCCACTCCAGCGCCTCGGCCGCCTTCAGCGTCCGGTTGGTCAGCATGAGTTCGGTGGCGCGGCGCACCCCGACCAGTCGCGGCAGGTAGTACGACGAGCTGCCGTCCGGGCTCAGACCGGCCCTGGTGTAGGCCATGGTGAACGACGCGGTGTCGGCGGCCAGCGCCAGATCACCGGCCACCGCAAGGCTGAAGCCAGCTCCGGCCGCAGTTCCGTTGACGGCGGTGATGAGCACCGCGTCCATCCGGGCGAAGATCGCGATGGCCTTGTGCAGATCGTCGGCGATGCCCTTGACGAACCGGCCCGGCCCCAGCGGGGAGGCGGCCATCGCCTTCAGATCGCCACCGGCACAGAAGAACCGGCCCGCACCGGTGAGCACGACGGCCTTGACCTCCGGCGCGGTACACCGCTGCGCGACAACGGCGAGTTCACGCGTCATGGTGTCGTTCATGCCGTTGGCGGCTTCAGGGCGGTCCAGCACGATCTTGACGATCGGGCCACTCTGC
The DNA here is from genome assembly GCF_001494595.1 of Mycobacterium sp. M26. Lineage (GTDB taxonomy): Bacteria > Actinomycetota > Actinomycetes > Mycobacteriales > Mycobacteriaceae > Mycobacterium. The sequence goes on along the minus strand of NZ_LN929908.1, from coordinate 1,672,908 downwards.
TCGAAGCTCAGCGTCTCGTATTCGCTCACGCGGCACACGTTAACCGGTGACCGCGGGCTCCTCACGCCGGGTCTCCAGCCGCGCGGCACTGCGCTCCCGCAGCGCGGCGACGTCACCCCGCCAGCCCAGGATGCGCACCGCCCCGTCGGCGATGATCCACGGCGTCTCCGGCGGGCACACGCCATCGTCGGAGCGCCTGTTGATCACCGACTCGACGAGCCGGAACGGGAGGTCGTCGGCGTCGGGCACCCCGTCGCATTCGAGGATCACCGCCGCCGCGAGCTGCCGGTAGCGCCCGCGCAGCTGCTCGCGGCTGATCCGGAACTGTTCGAAGCGGTCCACCCGCAATTCGGGCAGCAGGTAGAGGGCACCGAGGTTCCAGCGCTTGGCACAGAGCTGCGAGGCGTCGCCGACCACCAGGGCATGCAATCGCTCGGCCGCCGGCCCCGGCTGGTCGAGCAGATCGGCCGCCAGCGCCAGCGGCTGGTCGACGGTGCCGGCCAGCAACGCGTCCAGGATGTCGTCCTTGGTGGCGAAGTGGTGATACAGCGAGGCCTGCCGCATCCCCACCGCGTCGGCGATCCGGCGGGTGGACGTCGCGGCGTACCCGACGGTGGTGAACAGCTCAGCTGCCGCATCGAGGATCTCCTCGCGCGCCGTGTTGCCCGGTCGGCGGGATTGTTCGAGCCGCGGCCTTCCTCGGCCCTCGCTGCGCATACGACATTGTTGCATTCCCGGAATGCGGGAATACCTGTCATTTGATAGAAATAGAGTCAACGCAGACGTTACACCGGTGACACCCGACGGGAACGGTGTCGCAGAAAACTTTCAAGTGACAGTTAATCGGGCCCTGCCCGGACAGGAGTGACACCATGACCACCGCGTCGACCGACGGCGCCCGCTCGCACGCCCGCTCTCAGGCGGCGGCAGCGGACATGCGCATCCCGGCCCTGCCGGACGGTGTGGACGACACTCGCCTGGTGTGGTCGGAGGCCGTGCCCGCGGAGTCCTACGCCACCCGGGTGCTGGGCCGTGGCACCCGCCTGCGGTTCACCGACCCCGACGGCGGCGCCTGCGCGCACCTGCTGCTCTTTCGCGCCGACGCGTCATGGGAGCGCCTCAACGTCGCCGACACCATGAAGGTGCCGTGGCAGGCCTACCTCGGTCCGGGCCATCCCCTGCTGTCCGATCAGGGCCGGGTGCTGGCCACCGTCGTCGCCGATACCTCCGGCCATCACGACATGCTCTGCGGCCTGCCGCCGTCGGCACGCCCGACCATGCTGCTTGCCGCGATCAAGCACGGCATGGACATTCGCGACGTGGCGCCGTCGGCCACCCTGTTCAAGGGCGCCGCGGTGGAGGAATCCGGTGCACTGACCTTCACCGGCTCGGCCGGCCCCGGCGCCTCCATCGACCTGCTGATCCACCTGCCGGTGATCGTGGCAGTCGTCAACACCGCCCATCCGCTCGACCCCGCGCCAGCTGTCACCGGACTCGACATCGTCGGCTGGCGCGCCCCCGAGGAGCTCGCCACCCCGGTCAATGACGACCCCGAATATCTCAGGGCCCTGTTCAACACCGAATCAACCTGGGCCGCAGCACAATCCAGTGAGGCACTTCGATGACAACCGCAACACCGACGGTGATCGCCGACGAGGTCGTGGGCGCCTGCGCGCCGTGGTCGGCCATCCTGCGCACCGGCCAGACCCTGCAGATCATCGACCTGCACGGCAACCAGGCGGTCGACACGCTCTTCTACGCCGTCGACGGCGACCGCGTCGATCCGGCCGGTCGCTACAGCGCTCAGACCACCATCGCCGCGCAGCGCAACATCTTCCTGACCACGGGATCGACGTTGCTCGCCGCCGACGGCCGTCCGCTGGTGACGATCGTCGCCGACGAGGTGGGCAACCACGACACCATCGCGGGCGCCTGCTCCAAGGAGTCCAACACTCTGCGCTACGGCCACCACACGGTTCATCAGCATGCCTGTGCGGAGAACTTCCTCGCCGAAGCCGCCAAGTGGGGAATGGGTAAGCGCGACATCGTCTCCAACGTGAACTTCTTCATGAACGTGCCGGTCGAGGCCGACGGCACCCTGGGCATCGTCGACGGCCTGTCCGCCCCGGGCAAGTCGCTGACGCTGCGCGCCGAGAGCGACACGCTGGTACTGGTGTCCAACTGCCCGCAGATCAACAACCCCTGTAACGGTTTCGACCCCACGCCGGTGCGGATGGTGATCACGTCATCATGACGACCCTCGAGGTGGTCCGGCCGGGAATGCTGACCACCGTTCAGGACTGGCCCGGCCGGATCGGCTACTGGCATGTCGGCGTGCCCCCGTCCGGTCCGATGGACGACCTCTCGTTCCGGATCGGCAACCGCGTGCTGGGCAACCCCGAAGGCGCCGCCGGCCTGGAGTGCACCAAAGCCGGTCCGGCACTGCGGTTTCCCGACGGTGGACGGGTGTGCGTCACCGGCGCACCGGCCCCGGTCACCCTCGACGGAACCCCGGTTGCCCAGTGGCAATCGGTCACCGTTCCGGCCGGCGGAGTGCTCGACGTCGGCATGGTCGACGGCCCCGGTATGCGCTGCTACATCCTGATCGCCGGCGGGCTCACCGAACCCGAATATCTCGGCAGTACAGCGACATTCACCCTCGGCACGTTCGGTGGGCACGACGGCAGGCCGCTGCGCGTCGGTGACGAGCTGACCGCGGGTGAGGATCCCGGGCCGGTGTCGAGCCGGCCGGCCCGCGCCGCGATCGACGAGCAGCCCGCAATCGGGCATCGCTGGGAGGTGGCGGTCACCGAAGGCCCGCACGCGGCACCGGAGTTCTTCACCCGCGCCGATATCGACACCCTGGTCAACACCGACTACACGGTGCACTTCAACTCCGATCGCACCGGCGTGCGCCTGGAGGGCCCCAAGCCGCAGTGGGCCCGCACCGACGGCGGCGAGGCCGGCCTGCACCCGTCGAACATCCACGACAACGCCTACTGCGTCGGCACATTGGACTTCACCGGCGACACCCCGATCCTGCTCGGACCGGACGGCCCGAGCCTGGGCGGGTTCGTCTGCCCGGTCACCGTGGTGCGCGGCGACCGGTGGAAGCTCGGCCAGATGGCACCCGGTGACACGGTGCGCTTCGTGCCGGTCCGCGCCGACCGCGCCCCGTCCCTGGGCAGTATCGACGCCGACCGCCGGGCCTCGCTGCCGCTGGTGATCTCCACTTCCGGCGACGAGGACGACGGCGTGCTCACCCGTTTCACCGCGGCCGACGACACCGCGATCACCGTGCGCCGGGCCGGCGACGGCGGCCTGCTCGTCGAGTACGGGCCGATGGTGCTCGACCTGGCGATGCGCGCGCGGGTCCACGTGCTCTACGAGTCGATGCTGGCCACCGGCGTCCCCGGCGTCACCGAGCTGACCCCCGGGGTGCGCTCGCTGCAGGTGCAGTTCGACCCCGCGGTGATCTCGATGCCCGAACTCGTCGACCTGTTGGCCCGCACCGAGGAATCCCTGCCTGCCACAGACGAACTCGTGGTCCCCAGCCGCACCGTGCGGCTGCCGTTGTCGTGGGACGACCCCTCGACGCACGAGGCCATCCAGCGCTACATCCACGGTGTGCGTGCCGATGCCCCGTGGTGCCCGTGGAACATCGAGTTCATCCGGCGCATCAACGGTCTGGCCGATGTCGATGCGGTGCACGACATCGTCTACGACGCCCAGTATCTGGTGCTCGGCCTCGGCGACGTCTACCTCGGCGCGCCGGTGGCCACTCCCCTGGATCCGCGCCACCGACTGGTCACCACCAAATACAACCCGGCGCGCACCTGGACACCGGAGAACGCCGTCGGCATCGGCGGTGCTTACCTGTGCATCTACGGGATGGAGGGCCCAGGCGGCTACCAGTTCGTCGGGCGCACCACCCAGGTGTGGAATCACCAGCACCCCAACGACTCTCAGTCGTTCGAGCCGGGCACTCCGTGGCTGCTGCGCTACTTCGACCGGATCGGCTTCTACCCGGTCAGCGCCGAGGAACTACTGGATCTGCGGGCCGATATGGCAGCCGGGCGCGGCAACGTCGAAATCCACGACGGCCAGTTCTCGATGTCGGAGTACGACCGGTTCCTGGCATCCAACGCCGAGAGCATCGCGACGTTCCGGGCCCAGCAGGCCGAGGCGTTCGCCGCCGAACGGCAGGCCTGGGACAAGGCCGGTGAGTTCTCCGGTCAGCTGGCCAGCTAGCGTGCGGCCAGCACACCGGCCAGGTAGTCGGCGCGACAGGCCCGGCGGGCCAGCTTGCCGCTGGTGGTGCGCGGGATCGCGCCGGCCGCCACCAGCCGGATGTCGGCCACCGGCAGCGCGTGCTGTCGGGACACCGCGGCGCGGATCGCCTCGATGATCGGTTCGGGATCGGCCTTGCCCGCGCCGGGCCCGCGTTCGGCGATGATCACCAGCGCTTCGCCGGTGCCGTCGGGCACCGAGAACGCTGCGACGAAACCGCGCCGCACCGCGCTCGACGCGTCGGCGACGGTGGCCTCGATGTCCTGCGGGTAGTGATTGCGGCCGTCGACGATCACCAGATCCTTGATCCGGCCGGTGATGTAGAGCTCGCCGTCGAGGTAGACGCCCATATCGCCGGTGCGAAACCACATCGCGTTAGCGGCGACGCCGTCGGCGTGGCTACCGGCGTCCAACCGCACCTGCAGCTTGTTGCGGAAGGACTGGTCGGTCTCGCGGTCGCGACCCCAGTAGCCGCGGCCGACGTTCTCGCCGTGCAGCCAGATCTCGCCCACCCGCCCGTCGGGCAGCTCGGCCTCGGATTCAGGGTCCACGATCACCGCCCACTGGCTGCGGGCGACCTTCCCGCAGGACACCTGCGGGACGGCATTGGGGGCATCTGGTGCCACCACCACGGCACGGCCGGCGCCGAGTTCCTCGCGGTCCAGGTAGATCGCGGTCGCGCGGTCCTCGGAGCCGATGGTGGACACGAAGAGCGTCGCCTCGGCCATCCCGTAGGACGGCTTGACCGCGGTCGGCGAGAGCCCGTAGGGACCGAACGCCGCGTTGAACCTGTCGATCGACGTGATGTTCACCGGTTCGGAGCCGTTGATCAGGCCGGCGACGTTGCTCAGGTCGAGGTCGTCGCCGGCGGCCGGCAGACCGCGCTGGGCCGCGAGTTCGAAGGCGAAGTTCGGTGCCGCGGCGAACGTACGCCCGCGTTTGGCCTCTGCGGCCAGCTCCTTGATCCAGCGGTGCGGCCGGCGCACGAACGCTGTCGGCGACATCAACGTCAACTGGGCGCCGAACAGCGCCGGGAACATGATCATCAGCAGGCCCATGTCGTGGAACAGCGGCAGCCAGCTGACGCTGGCGGTGTCCCAGTCCAGACCCACCGAGATGATCATCTGCACCACGTTGGTGCACACCGCGCGGTGGGTGATCTCGACACCGGCCGGCGTGCGGGTCGAGCCGGAGGTGTACTGCAGATACGCAATGCCATTGCTCTCCAGTTCGGCCGGCACGAACGTCTCGCCGACCGAATCGGGTACCGCGTCGATGGCGATCACCCGCGGGCGTCGGGCGCGGGGCAGCTTGCGCACGAAAGCCTGGGCAGCCTCGGCGGCCGCCGTCGTGGTCAGCACCGCCGAGGGCAGCGCATCCGAGAGCACCGCGTCCAGGCGCTCGGCATGCCCGGGAAGCTCCGGGGCGAACAACGGCACCGCAATGTTGCCGGCCTGGATGGCGGCAAAGAAGCCGACGACGTAGTCGACACCCTGGGGCGCCAGGATCGCCACCCGATCGCCGGGCGAGGTGACCTGCTGCAGCCGCGCACCGACAGCGCGCAGCCGGACGCCGAGTTCGCGCCAGGTGAGCTCGACGGGCGCGCCTGCGGCGTCGTGCTCGAAGTCCAGGTAGCGGTAAGCGGCGGTCTCGCCGAACTGATCGATGTTGTGGTCGAGGAACCGGGTGATCGTCTGGTCTGCGGGCAGCGCGATGTTCCCGTGCTCGTCGAGATAGTCCTCAAGCTTGAGCCGAATCCCCTGACCGGAGGCAGCTGCGGGTTCGTGGCTCATGAGCGAATTTTACGGTCGGCCAGCGCATTTCCCCGGCTGCCGCGCCCCCCGCAGGCCCGGCCGTTATTGACCACGGCGACAGCCGCCGACACCGCGGCGCGGCTTCGTGTTCACTTGGATGTGACACCCTGTGCGGCACACGGACCGCCAACGGTGGCACGAGCGAAGGTGGAAATGGCTGCAAAAGCTGCGGGTTCGTCCCGCCACGTGGAGGTTGAGCAAAAGTTCGACGTCCCCCCGGCGACGGTGTTCCCGTCGTTCGAGGGATTGACGTTCGTCTCCCGGGTCGAGCGGCTCCCGTCACAATCCCTGGACGCGGTGTACTTCGACACATCCGGTCAGGATCTGGCCCGGCGGCGTGTCACCCTGCGCCGGCGAACCGGCGGACCGGACGCCGGCTGGCACCTGAAACTGCCCGCCGGTCCCGACGCCCGCACCGAGGTGCACGCGCCACTGGAGGGCGGCGCCCACGCGGCAGGCAGCGAGGTTCCCGCGGACCTCGTCGATATCGTGCTCGCCATCGTGCGCGACCGGCCGCTGGTGCCGGTCGCCCGGATCAGCACCACCCGCAATGTGGTGATGATCTACGGCACCGATGGCACCGCACTGGCCGAATTCTGCGATGACGAGGTCAGCGCGTCGGCGATCGACCCCGCCGACGGCACCCCGGGCGAGGAGCAGCGCTGGCACGAGTGGGAGCTCGAACTGGTCGACGGCGAAGTCGCCGGCGGCAAGGACGTGCTGCGCCGGCTGGCCAACCGGCTGATCGACGCCGGTGCCGCTCCGGCCGGGCATGGCTCGAAGCTGGCCAAGGTGCTGCAGGGCGGCGCACCCGCGCCTGCCCGTCCCGAACCGTCCGCCGACCCGGTGCACCGCGCGGTGGCCGAGCAGGTGGATCAGCTGCTGGAGTGGGATCGTGCGGTGCGGGCCGACACCTGGGACTCCGTGCACCAGATGCGGGTGACCACCCGCAAGATTCGCAGCCTGCTGCAGGCATCAGAGGACGCATTCGGGCTGACCGACGACGCCTGGGTGCTCGATGAGCTGCGTCAGCTCGCCGGTGTGCTCGGAGTGGCGCGCGACGCCGAGGTGCTCGCCGAGCGCTACGAGCGGGCGCTGGACGAACTGCCGCCGGAGCTGGTCCGCGGGCAGGTGCGCGAGCGGCTGGTCGACGGCGCCAATCGCCGCTACCAGGCCGGCCTGCGCCGCTCGCTGACGGCGATGCGCTCGCCGCGCTACTTCCGGCTGCTCGATGCGCTGGAGGCGCTGGTGGCCGCCGAGCCCGCCCCGCCGGCGCCCGGTGAGGAGCACGCGCCGGTGACCATCGACTCGGCGTACAAGCGGATCCGCAAGGCCGCCAGGACGGCCGCGCACGCCGAAGAAGAGCACAAGGATGAGGCACTCCACCGAATTCGCAAGGGCGCCAAGCGTCTTCGCTATGTCGCGGCGGCCACCGGCGAGTCGAAGGTCTCCGACAAGGCCAAGACGATCCAAACCCTGCTGGGCGATCACCAGGACAGTGTGGTCAGCCGGACGCACCTGAGCCAGCAGGCTGAGGCTGCGCACGCCGCCGGTGAGGACACCTTCACCTATGGCCTGCTCTACCAGCAGGAGGACGACCTGGCCCGGACCTCGCGCGAGCAGCTCGACGAGGCCTTGGCGGCGTTGAAGCGGGCGGTGGCCAAGTCGCACTAGACGGTGCGCCGACTGTGGGGGTTATGTACGCGAAATCCAGCACAAGCATGCATAAACCCCACGTTCGGCGCGCGCTCGGCGGTACCTCTGCATCGCCGGCCCAGTCTCGACCCGCACGTGCAACATCCGCAGATACCCGCGCATCCACAACTTCGCCAAAACGAGCGACTCTCCGGCGTAGGGGTTCCGATCGCCAGGTTCTGCCAACGACCCCTCGTACAGCGCCATGACGTACTCCGCGCGTTTCGACATCCACTCAGCATGCAGCCATGCCGCCCCCGAGCGTGGGACCCACGCGGGGCGGACGAGTTGGCCTGTAAGCCGGATTCTGTTCCGCCCTGCCCCGGTTGACCGTGGCAAGGCGGCGGCGACCATCCATCTGGGCACACCGTCGCCGGGTGCCTCGAGCGGCCTACCCGCAGGCTCGGGCGAGCAGCCCTCGAACGCCTGCGCAGCCGCACCAGGTGCGGCCTCTTGGCCTTGCTTCGGGTGGGGTTTACCGAGCCATCCCGGTCACCCGGGATGCTGGTGCGCTCTTACCGCACCGTTTCACCCTTACCACCCCGAAGGGTGGCGGTTTGCTTTCTGTGGCACTGTCCCGCGAGTCACCTCGGATTGCCGTTAGCAATCACCCTGCTCTGTGAAGTCCGGACTTTCCTCGGCTTTCGCCGCGGCCGCCCGGCCAACTCGTCCGCCTGATCACGGTAGCTCATCGGCGTCGCAGCTGGATCACGTTGTCGAGCAGTTCGGCCTGCTGACCGTCCGGCCCGGTGGCCGACCGCGCCACGCTGTCCACCCGAACCCGCTCCCACTGGACGGGGTCCAGCGCCAGGCTCTCGACCACCTCCTCGGCCGCCGGGAACACGTGATGGCGAACCTCCTCGGGTGCCCACGGCGGCGCGCCGCCATGGTCGACGATCAACAGCGTGCCGCCGGGTGCCACGGTGGCCGCGGCGCGGCGCAGAATGGCCGGCCGGTCCATGTCCACCATGCTGTGGAAGAACTGCGCCGACACCAGATCGAACGGTCCCTCCGGCATGGTCTGGGTCAGGTCGTGCTGCTGAAAGTCGATGTGCGACAGCACTCCCCGCTTGTCGGCTTCCTTGGCGGCCCGGGCCAGCGCGGTACTCGACACGTCCACGGCCACCACCTCCCAGCCGTGTTCGGCGTACCAGATGGCGTCGCCACCCTCACCGCAGCCCAGATCCAGCACGATGTCGCCGTCGATCTGCGGGACGATCTCCTCCAACCGGGCGTTGACCCGTCCGCTCCAGATCTGTGGCTTCTCGGCGTAGCGCTGTTCCCAGTGGCTGTGGTGTTCGTTGTCCATGCCTCAAAGCTTGCCGGTCCCCCGCCTGACTGGCAATGTTGTTTGCCATGCAGGCAAACGACGACGACGTCGACCTCAGGGTGCGCCGGCGGCTGCGTGAGCTGCGGGCCCGCCAGGGCATGACGCTCGACGACGTCGCCTCGCGAGCCGGAATCGACGTCTCGACGCTGAGCCGGCTGGAGTCCGGGAAACGACGGCTGGCCCTCGACCACCTGCCCCGCCTGGCAGCCGCGCTCTCGGTCAGCACCGACGAGCTGCTGGGCAGCCACCAGGCCGCCGACCCCCGCGTGCGGGCCGCGTCGCACACCCGCCACCAGGTCACCTACTGGCCGCTGACCCGCGGCGGCGGGGCGGGCGGCCTACAGGCCTTCAAGATCCGGATCAGTGCCCGCCGCCGCACCCCACCGGCCGAACTGCCCACCCACGAGGGCCAGGAGTGGCTCTACGTGCTCTCCGGCCGGCTCCAGCTGATCCTGGGCGAGCGCCACTTCGTCATCGACCCCGGCGAAGCGGTCGAGTTCAGCACCTGGACACCGCACTGGTTCGGCGCCGTCGACACCGCCGTGGAGGCCATCATCCTGTTCGGCCCGCACGGCGAGCGCGTGCACCTGCGCGACTAGGCCAGATACGACGTCTGGTTGACCAGCCGCACCGACGACCCGCCGTCGGGGTAGAACTCCGCGATGCTCAGCGACGCCAGATCCAGATGCAGCCGGTGCAGAATGCTGGCCCCGGCGTCCAGCGCCAGCCGCAGCATGGTCTTGATCGGCGTCACGTGCGACACCACCAGCACGGTCTGGCCGGGATGCTCACCGATGATGCGGTCCTGGGCGCGGCGCACCCGCAGGGCGACGTCATCGAAGCTCTCTCCGCCGGGCGGGCGCAGGCTGGTGTCGCGCAGCCAGTTGCCGTGCAGGTCGGGATCGCGTTGGGCGGCCTCGGAGAACGTCAGACCCTCCCATGCCCCGAAGTCCGTCTCGATCAGGTCCTGATCGATCGTCACGTCCAAACCGAGCGCGGTGGCCGCCGCCGTCGCCGTCGCGACGCAGCGCTGCAGCGGTGAGGACACCACCGCGGCTACCCCGCCGCGCTCCCCCAGATACTGGGCCGCCGCCTCGGCCTGCCGGCGGCCGGTCTCGGTCAGCTCCGGGTTGCCGCGTCCCGAATAGCGCCGTGCGACAGACAGTTCGGTCTGGCCGTGCCGTAACAGCAGCAGCTGGGTCGGGGCACCCCGATTGCCGGTCCAGGCCGACGGCGGGACGGCCACCGCCCCGGCGGGCGGGTCCGCGATCGAGGCGGGCTGATCCATCGCCTCGTTGGCCAACCGGTCGGCATAGGCGTTCTGCTCGCGCGGAATCCACTCGTAGGTCACCTCATCGAAGGTCGACGCCAGCGCGCGGGCCTGCTGGTGCAGCTCGGCCATCGCGGCGTGCTTGACCTTCCAGCGCCCGGACATCTGCTCGACGACGAGTTTGGAGTCCATGAACACCGCGACCTCGGTGGCCCCCAGGCTGCGCGCCTCCTCGAGCCCGGCGATCAGGCCGCGGTACTCGGCGACGTTGTTGGTGGTGACACCGATCGCGTTGCCATGCTCGGCCAGCACCCGCTGCCGGTCCTGCGACCACACCACGCAGCCGTAACCGGCCGGCCCGGGATTACCCCGCGACCCGCCATCGGCCTCGACGATCACCTTCATCGGCTGAACCCGGTGATACGCAACAGGATTGCCCCGCATTCGGGACAGCGCACCACCTCGTCCTCGGCGGCCGCCGAGATCCGGGCCATTTCGCCGCGGTCGATCTCGATCCGGCACGCCCCGCACCGCGAACCCTGCAGCCGGGCCGCACCGACGCCCGACGAGGTGCGCTGGCGTTCGTAGAGCTGGGCGAGCGCGGTGTCCAGCCCGGCCAGCACCTCACCACGACGCGCCGACCGTTCGGCCCGCACCTTGTCAATCTCCTCTGATGCCGCGTCCCGGCCGGCCGCCGCGGTGGACAGATCATGCTGCAGCGCTTCGACTTTCGCCGACGCCTCGGACTGCTCGGCGACCAACTGCTCGCGGCGTTCCATCACCTCGAGAAGCGAGTCCTCCAGGCTGGCCTGCCTGCGCTCCAGCGTCTCCAGCTCGTGCTGCAACTCCTCGAGCTGCTTGGGGTTGACGGTGCCGGAGTCCAGCAGTCCCCGGTCGCGGTCCTCCCGCTGGCGCACCCCGTCGATCTCGGACTCGAACCGCGACACCTGCGCGTCGAGATCCTCGATCGCCAGCGTCAGCGCGGCCAGCTGGTCACCGGCGGCGCGGTGATCGGCCTGCACCTGTTCGTAGGTCTGCTGCTCGGGCAGGTTGGCCGCCCGATGCGCGGCGCGGCTCAGCTCGGCATCCAGCTCGGCCAGCTCCAGCAGCGAACGCTGCTGTGTCACGTCAGCTTTCACAGGCTGCCTTTCGATGAGTGATGCTCGATATTCCACGGATCGGTTCGGATATCGCACACCGTGACCGGCAGCGCCGGGCCGAAGTGCGCGCTCAGCAGCGCGGCGGCCTGCGCGCACCACGGGTACTCGCTGGCCCAGTGTGCGACGTCGACGAGCGCCGGACCGCCGGCCCGGCGATGTTCGTCGGCCGGATGGTGGCGCAGGTCGGCCGTCAGATAGACATCGACTCCGGCCGACGAGGCCGCGCCCAGCAGCGAGTCCCCCGCCCCGCCACAGACCGCGATCCGGGACACCGTCGCATCCGGATCACCGGAGGCCCGCACCCCCCAGGTGGTCCGCGGCAACGCGGCATCGGCGCGGGCGACGAAGTCGGCGAACCGCACCGGCTCGGCGAGGCGGCCGATCCGGCCGATGCCCACACCGGCGGGCAGCGGTGCCAGGCTCAGCAAGTCGAACGACGGTTCCTCGTAGACATGCGCGGCGCGCAGCGCGGCCAGCACCTGGGCTCGCAGCCGCGTCGGGGCTACCACTTCCAGGCGTTCCTCGGCGACGTGCTCGACGGTGCCGACCGTCCCGACCGTCGGGGTGGCGCCCTCGCCCGGCAGGAACTGCCCGCTGCCGGTGACGCTCCAACTGCAGTGCGAGTAGGCGCCGACATGACCGGCACCGGCGGCGAACACGGCGTCGCGGACGGCGTCGGTGTTCTCCGGCGGGACCAGGATCACCCACTTGTCGGTGTCCGGCGCTGCGGCCGCCGGGTCGAGCACCGCCTCGACGGTCAGGCCGAGGGCCTCAGCCAGCGCGTCGGACACCCCCGGATCGGCCGCGTCGGCATTGGTGTGGGCGGTGAACAGCGCGGCGCCGCGACGGATCAACTGGTGGATCAGGGCGCCCTTCGGGGTGCTGGCCGCGACGGTATCCACCCCGCGCAGCAGCAGCGGGTGGTGGGCCAGCAGCAGTCCGCGTTCGGGCACCGACGCCACCACCTCGGCGGTGGCGTCGACGGCGACGGTGACGGAGTCGATGGTGTCGGCCGGGTCGCCGCAGACCAGGCCCACCGAGTCCCAGCTGTGGGCCAGACCAGGCAGGTAGGCCTCGTCGAGCACGGCGATGATCTCGGCGAGTGTTGTGCTCATCGCGTCGTCTCCACCACGTGAAGCACAGTACCGTCGGGCGATCAGGGACAATGGGGCCGTGACCCGCACGGCCTCCGATACCCGCCCGCAGTTGGTGCTCTTCGATCTCGACGGCACCCTGACCGACTCGGCGGACGGTATCGTCGCCAGCTTCCGCCATGCCCTGGCCGCGGTGGGTGCCGAGGTTCCCGGTGGCGATCTGGCCGGCCGCATCGTCGGTCCGCCGATGCACCTGACGCTGCAGAGCATGGGGCTCGGGGACCTGGCCGACGACGCGATCGCCGCCTATCGGGCGGACTACACCACCCGCGGATGGTCGATGAACAGCCTGTTCGACGGCATTCCGCAGCTGCTGGAAGACCTGCGGGCCGCTGGCGTGCGGCTGGCGGTGGCAACCTCCAAAGCCGAGCCGACCGCGCGCCGCATCCTGGAGCACTTCGGCCTGGCCGAACACTTCGACGTCATCGCCGGGGCCAGCGTCGACGGCACCCGCTCCAGCAAGTCCGACGTGGTAGCGCACGCCCTGGACCAGTTGCAGCCGCTGCCCGAGCGGGTCGTCATGGTCGGCGACCGCGCCCACGACGTCGAGGGCGCAGCCGAGCACGGGATCGACACCGTCGTCGTCGGCTGGGGCTACGGCGCCGAGGACTTCACCGACCCGGAAGCCGCCGCCGCGGCCGCCGCCCACGTCACCTCGGTGTCCGCACTGCGGGAGGTGCTCGGTGTCTGACCTCGTGCATGTGACGTTCGTGTGCTCGGGCAACATCTGCCGCTCGCCGATGGCCGAGAAGATGTTCGGCCACCAGATCGCCCAGCGCGGTCTGGCCGACGTGGTGCGGGTGAGCAGCGCCGGGACGGGCCACTGGCATGTCGGCGAAGGGGCCGACCGCCGGGCCAACGCCGTCCTGCGCCAGCACGGCTACCCCACCGACCACCGGGCCGCCCGCCTCGGTGATGACCACCTGAGCGCCGACCTGGTGATCGCCCTGGGCCGCAACCACCTGCGGTTCCTCACCGAGTTGGGGGTCGAGCCCGACCGGGTGCGGTTGCTGCGCTCCTTCGACCCACGGTCCGGTGCGCACGCCCCGGACGTCGAGGACCCCTACTACGGCGACCACGCTGATTTCGAGGAGACCTTCACCGTCATCGAGGCGGCCCTGCCCGGTCTGCACAGCTGGGTCGACGAGCGACTGGCCACCGAGGGTTTGGCGGGCTAGATGAAGCGGTGGTCGTTCCTGCTGAAGCCCGGCTGGTGGGCGCTGGGCCTGGTGGTCGTGGCGTTCGCCTACCTGTGCTTCACGGTGCTGGCCCCCTGGCAGCTCGGCAAGAACACCAAGACCGAGCGGGAGAATCAGCAGATCCAGTCGTCGCTGTCGGCCGAGCCGGTCCCGGTGACAACGTATCTGCCGCAACAGAATTCGTCGGCGCCCGATACGCAGTGGCACCGCGTCACCGCGACCGGCCGCTACCTGACCGAGGCCCAGGTGCTGGCCCGGCTGCGGGTGGTGGGCGGTGAACCGGCCTACGAGGTGCTGGTGCCGTTCGCCGTCGACGGTGGGCCCACCGTTCTGGTCGACCGGGGGTACGTCCGGCCGGTGAAGGGCACCGCAGTGCCGGATATCCCGCCCGCACCGTCCGGCACGGTGTCGATCACCGCGCGGTTGCGCGACTCGGAGACCGCACCGCCGGACAAGGGTCCGTTCACCGAGAACGGCATCACCCAGGTGTATGCGATCGACACCCGCGCGGTGTCGGCGGCCACCCGGGTTCCGCTGGCGGGGACCTACCTGCAGCTGGTCGAGAACCAGCCCGGTGGGCTCGGCGTCGCCGAACTGCCGCACCTGGACGCCGGGCCGTTCCTGTCCTACGGCATCCAGTGGATCGCGTTCGGCATCGTGGCGCCGATTGGGCTGGGCTACTTCGTGTATTCCGAGCTCAAAGCCCGCCGCCGCGAGGCCGAGGCCGCGGCGGCCGTCACGCCCGCCGAACCGCTCACCGTCGAGGACAAGCTCGCCGACCGCTACGGCCGGCGGCGCTGAGCCCGACGGCCAGCACCGCCGCGGCCAGCTGAACCACCCGCGACAGCAGCACCGAGCGGCGCAGGTCGGCCACCTGCGGTACCCGCCCGTCGCCGAGGGTGGGGCGGATCTCCAGCTCGTGCCGGTACTGGGTGGGCCCGCCGAGCCGCACCCCGAGTGCACCGGCGAACGTCGCCTCCACCACCCCGGCATTCGGGCTCGGATGCCGCGCTGCGTCGCGGCGCCAGGCCCGTCGCGCACCGGCCGCCGACCCGCCGATCAGCGGTGCGCTGCCGGTACTGGGTGGGCCCGCCGAGCCGCACCCCGAGTGCACCGGCGAACGTCGCCTCCACCACCCCGGCATTCGGGCTCGGATGCCGCGCTGCGTCGCGGCGCCAGGCCCGTAGCGCACCGGCCGCCGACCCGCCGATCAGCGGTGCGCACAGCACCACCAGGGCCCCACCCACCCGGGCCGCGACGTAGTTGGCCGCATCGTCCAATCGTGCTGCCGCCCAGCCGAACTGGGCGTAGCGCGGCGAGCGGTTGCCGATCATCGCATCCAGCGTGTTGGCCCCGCGATACACCAGCACCCCCGGCACCCCGCCCGCCGCCGCCCACAGCAGCGGGGCAACCTGGGCGTCGGACGTGTTCTCGGCCACCGACTCCAGCGCTGCGCGGGCCAGGCCGTCGGCGTCGAGCACCGAGGGGTCACGCCCGCACAGCGACGGCAGCAGGGCGCGGGCCCCGTCGATATCGCCGGCGTCGAGCAGATCGGCGAGCCGGGTGCCGGTCCGGGCCAGCGTCGTCCCGCCGAGCGTGACCCAGGTCGACGCGGCCGTCACCGCACCCAGCGCTGGACCGCCCCGGGCGCCGCGCTGCACCGCCACTCCCAGCAGCGCCAACCCACCCAGCAGGACACCCACGTGCACCGCTCCGGCGGCCTTGCTGTCGCGGTAGGTCCTGGCTTCGAGTGCGGCTGCGCACCAACCGAACCCCGCGACGGGGTGCCAGTGGGCGGGGTCGGCGAAGGCGACGTCGGCCAGTTGGCCGAGCGCGATCCCGGCGGCTCGCCACGGTCTGCGCACAAACACCCCGGCACTCTCTCACACGTGGTGTACTGCCCCCATGAGGCCGCGATGACGCGACACCCGATGCGGGTTGCCGACCTGCTCAACCCGGCCGCGGTGTTGTTGCCCGCGGCCAATGTCGTCATGCAACTCGCCCACCCCGGGGTGGGCTACGGCGTCCTGGAAAGCCCGGTCGACAGCGGCAACGTCTACAAGCACCCGATCAAGCGGGCCCGCACGACCGGCACCTACCTGGCGGTGGCGACGATCGGCACCGACGCCGACCGCGCCATGATCCGGTCGGCGGTGGACACCGCGCACGCCCAGGTGCGCTCGCGGCCGGACAGCCCGGTGTCCTACCGGGCATTCGACCCGAAGCTGCAGCTGTGGGTCGCAGCCTGCCTGTACCGCTACTACGTCGACCAGCACGAGTTCCTGCACGGCCCGCTCGACGACGAAGCCGCCGACGCGGTGTATGCCGACGCCAAGCGGCTGGGCACCACACTGCAGGTGCGCGAGACGATGTGGCCGGCCGACCGGCTGGCCTTCGACGAGTACTGGAAGCGCTCGCTCGACGAGCTGTCCATCGATCCGCCAGTGCGCGAGCACCTGAAAGGTGTTGCCGGCATGGCGTTCATGCCGTGGCCGGTGCGCGCCACGCTGGGCCGCTTCAACCTGTTCGCCACCACGGGATTCCTGCCCCCGGAGTTTCGCGCCATGATGAAGCTGCCCTGGGGCGAAACCCAGCAGCGCCGCTTCGAGTGGCTACTCAGCGCGCTTCGGCTGGCCGACGCGCTGATCCCGCACCGCGCCTGGATTCTCGGCTACCAGATGTATCTCTGGGATATGCGGGCCCGAGCCCGCCTGGGACAACGCATCGTCTGATCACCATCGAGGGGGAATACATGTCCAGCCAGATACTCACGGCCGCAACGATCATCACGATGGATCCGGACCGTCCGCGGGCGCAGGCCGTCGCTATCACCGACGGGCGGATCACGGCAGTGGGGTCGCTCGACGAGTGCCGGGCAGCAAGCCCGGACGCCGAAGTCGTCGACACCGGGGTGGCCGCGCTGCTGCCCGGATTCATCGAACCGCACAGCCATCCGGTGATGAGTGGGGTGGCCACCCAACCGCCCGCCCGCTCGATCGCACCCTGGGTGGCGCCGTCATGGGCCGATGCCGAGGCGATCATCACCGACGCGATCGCCACCACCGACCCGGCCACCCCGCTGCTGTTCGCCGGGTTCGACGCCCTGCTGCACGGCCGGCCCTCCCCCAGGGTCGACGAACTCGACCGGATCTTCGGCGACCGGATCGCGGTCATCACCGACAACTCCGGGCACGGCGCGTATTTCAACACCGCGCTGATCAAGCGCAACGGCTGGGACGTGACGGTCCCGCCGGATCCGGTCGGCGGCCGGTTCGGCCGCAATCCCGACGGCAGCCTCAACGGGCAGGCCTTCGAAACCCCGGCCATCATGTCCATCGCCGCGCCCGTGATGACACAGATCGGCGGCAATCCGCTGGTCAGCGCCGCGGAGTACTACGCGACGATGGCGCGTGGCGGCTACACCTCCACCTCGGACATGACCTACGACCGGGCGCTCAAACCCGCCTACGAGGCACTGGCCGCCGCACCGTCGTGTCCGCTGCGGATCAGCATGTGGGAGATGTCGACCTCGGATGGCTTCACCGAGCCGGAGAGCTTCGCCGCGGGTGAGGCCATGCTGGTCAAGCGCGGCGTCAAGCTGTGGACCGACGGCTCGCCGTGGATCGGCAATATCGCGATCTCCTTTCCGTACCTGAGCAACGAGACCACCCGCGACGCCGGGATCGATCCCGCGGTGGCCGGTGGGATCGGATCGATGAACTACAGCCGAGAACAGCTCGACGCCACGCTGGACAAGGCCGCGCCGGCCGGCTGGCAGATGGCGTTCCACGCCAACGGTGATCTGGCGATCGATCTGGCGCTGGATGCCTACGAGGCTGCGCTGCACCGCTACAACCTGATCGGCACCGATCACCGCTGGCGGCTGGAACATCTGGGGGCCGGCACCCGAGCTCAGTTCGAGCGTGCGGCCGCCCTGGGCGTCTACATCTCGATGGCGCCGTTCCAGTACTACTACTGGGGAGAGCTGTTGGACGGCAAGCTCTTCGACCACGAGCACGGCAGCCGGTGGCAGGCCTTCGGCGACGCGGTCGCCAGTGGCGCGGTGGTGTCACTGCACAACGACGGCTCGGTGTCCCCGCCCACCCCGGTGCTCAACATCCAGACCGCGGTCAGCCGGCGAACCCGGGCGGGCAACGTGCACGGCCCCGAACAGGCCATCTCGCTGGACGCCGGGCTGCGAGCCCACACCATCGACGCGGCGCGCACTCTGCACCGTGAGGACCTCGTCGGGTCGATCAGCGTCGGCAAGCTCGCCGACTTCACCGAGCTGACGGCCGACCCGTACACCGTCGATCCCGCGACGCTGGCCGAGAAGGCTCAGGTCAGTGGAACGTGGTTGAGCGGCAAGCGAATCGACCTCGACGCCTTCCTCGGCGCCGTCAAGGGTGTCGACGCCGGCGAGCACACCCATCTCAACGATAAGGCACACCGCACCTGCTGCTAGGCCAGCGTGGTCTTCATCAGGACCACGTTGTAGTCACCCCACAGCGACAGGTTCCAGTAGATGTCCTGGCCGGTGGACAGCGGGTCCATCATCGGGGCGTAGAGCCCCGGGTACTGCAGCGAGGTGACCAGTGGGGTGGCCGACGACCAGGTGCCCTGCGGGGAGTCCGACGTCCGCATCACCACGGTGCCGGTGCCGTCGGAGTACATCGCCACGTACTTGTTCAGATAGGTGTTGTACTGCACGGACATTTCGCTGACATGCCCGTTGGGTCCGCCGACACCGAATACGCCTGCCACCCAGCTTCCGAAGAACAGACCGAGCTGTCCCAGGAAGCCGCCGGCGTTCTGGTTCTGGGAGGTCGGCGGCAGGATCGGCACCGCGGCGGCCGGGTCGTTGATGGTCCACGAGGAGCCGTTCCAGTACTCGTACTGGGTGAGGTCGAGGATGTCGGCTTCCTTGACCCGGGAGAGGTAGGCCGAACCCATCCGGCCCGAGGGCGTTCCGTAGGAGTAGACGTAGCCCGCGTCCGCGGAGTCGGCGGGCGGCTTGACGTAGGCCCCCTGCTGAAAGTTCTGATTTCCGTAGACGAATGACCGGCTGGAGCGCAGCCAGCTGGCGGCCCGGATGGTCTGCGGGGCCACCGTCCAGTTCTGCCCGTTGTCGTCGGAGTAGGCGATCGCCGAGTAGTTGGTGGTCCACTGCCCGCCGAAGTCCCACGAGCGCACCGACATGAAGTTGAAGTATTGCCGCGCGCCATAGGTGTTGTCGTAGGGCACCGAGATCGCCGCGGTCGGGATGATCGTCACCTCGGAGCCGAACAGGCCCAGATAGCTGGCATTGCCGCGGATCACCTGCTTGGAGATACCGGTGGAGGTCAACGGCGAGCCCGCGAAGGGGTCGGTGAGCGAGCCGGTCGCGAAGGCACGGGTGATCGGGTCGGTGGTGCGCAGTAGCACGTTCGACCGCCACACGCCGCTCTGGTTGGGGCCGCTGAAGGTGTCGCCGAAGATCATCAGCACCTGGTGCTGGTCGCCGGTCATGCCGTTGTCCCACATGATCCCGACGTCGGTGCCGTAGATACCGAACCGGGCCGACGTGCCGTTGCCGGGTCCGGTGACCCAGCCGACTCTCGTGGTGACCGGCGCCGACGTCACCGCGGTCACGGCGGCGGTCTCCGGATCGCGGCGGGTCCAGGATGCCAACGCGATCAACGGAGTTGGGTCGACCGGGGCGGCGGGGCGGTTGGGGGCGAACCGGCCGGTGCTACGGGAGGATGCGAACGCGATCAACGGAGTTGGGTCGACCGGGGCGGCGGGGCGGTTGGGGGCGAACCGGCCGGTGCTACGGGAAGCGCTGCGGGGCAGCGCTTTCGGTGTGTCGATGGTGTCGGCGGCGGCAGCCGCTCTGGCCGTGGTGGTGGCCGCCGCTCTCGCCGGCTTGGCCGCGGTGGGCTTGGCGGCGGTGCGTTGGTGGCGCGGCGAGTGGGCCGTCGAGGACGAACTGGACGTGGAGTCACCGGAATCGGCCGCGGCAATCCCGGTGCCGGTGGCCAGTGCGGTGCCCACACCCAGAGCTATCGCCAGCCCGCCGATTCGGCCTACGTACGCCGCTGTTCGCATGCACTACCCCCTTGATCGCCCGTCCAGTATTGGCTGCCGCGATCACGATCCGGGGTTGATTGTCGAACGTGTCAGAAACGGCCGTGTCCACCGATCGGGGGACACGCGATTCGTCCAGTTCAGGGCCCACTTGGCGGACAGACGACACCGGTGGCGGCGGCGCAATATTCATCTCGAGCCGCTCATGGGAGGGCGGACCCAAGACCTGGAGGACACAATGACTGCTGAGATCTCAAAGCGCGTGGTAGGACTGCTGGCCGGCGCACTGGCCACCGGCGGGCTCGCCCTCGGCCTCGGCTTCGCGCCGACCGCCAGCGCCGCCAACGGCTGCGGCTACGGCTACCACCTCGACGGCGGAAGCTGCGTGGCCAACGCGCCCGGCCCGGGCGCACAGGCCGACCCCGGCCACCCGAACTGCTGGATCAACGACAACGGTGATCAGCGCTGCTACTGAGCCAACAACTGACCAATTCTGCCCGGGCCCTGAGGGTCCGGGCAGAATTGTGTTGTGCGCCAGCGCCTTTGGCTGAGCTGTCCACCGATCGGGGGACCCGAGGTTCATCACATGCAATGGCCGGCAGGGGGACATACAGCGACTGTGAGCGGGCGCACTATTCATCTCGACGTTCGAGAACACCCCGAACGCCCACCAACCAAAGAACAACGAACAACCCTGGAGAAAACCATGAACAGCAAGATCACCAAGCGGGCCGCAGGACTCTTCACCGGTGCTCTGGCCACCGGCGCGCTCGCGATGGGCCTCGGCTTCGCCCCCGCTGCGAATGCCGCCGACGGCTGTGGCTACGGCTACCACCTGGAGAACGGCACCTGCGTACTCAACCTGCCCGGCCCCGGCGCCCACTTCATCAGCAACAACTGCTGGATCAACGACAACGGCGACGAGCGCTGCTACGCCGGTAGCTGACCCACCGAACCCGCCCGAGCCCGCCCGTGACGATCACCGGGCGGGCTCGCGGCGTTCAGCACTTCCCACTCAGACGTAGCGATTGCGCCCAGCCAGCACGCCCGTGACGATCTGGACGGCGTAGACGGCCAGAACCAGCAGCCAGGGAACCGTCCAGCCACCGGACACATCGTGGAGCATCCCGAACAGGAACGGCCCGATCCCGGCGAGCAGATACCCGAATCCTTGGACCATCGCCGAGAGTTGCACCGTGTCCTCATGTGTGCGGGCCCGCAATCCGATCACCGTCAGCGCCAACGAGAACACGCTCATGCCGACACCGACCAGGAAGCTCCACAGCAGCGGACTGAAATCGGGCGCGACGAGCAGCCCCACCACACCGGCGACGCCGGCCACGCCCAGGGCTGCGATCCAGCCACTCTGATGGCTACCTCTGGCAGCGATTGGCGCGAGGATCAGGCTGATCGGCACGGCGATCACCGAGAGCAGCCCGACCAGCAGTCCGGCGTTCGTCTTGCTCACGCCGTGATCGATGAACACCTCGGGCAACCAGCCCAGCATGATGTAGGCCAGCATCGCCTGCGTTCCAAAGAACAGCGTGATGGTCCAGGCCAGCCGGTTGCGCAGGAGTGAGCGACGCGCGACCGGCACGTCGGTGCGGTCCGGCGCAGGGTCGTCACGACGGGAAGCCATGAGCCACAAGGCCAATGCGGCGGCCGCCAGCAGGGCCCAGCTGCCCAGCGCCGGCCGCCACCCACCACCCAGAGTTTCCAGCGGCGGCGTAGCGGCCGAGCCCAGCGCCCCTCCCCCTTGGAGCGCCGCGGTGTAGATCCCGGTCATCATGCCCAGGCGAGCGGGAAACGACTCTTTGATGACCGCCGGAATGAGCACGTTGATGACGGCGATCCCCGAAGTCGCGATCAGCGTTCCGCCGATGACGACCCACGGCCCATCGACCACGCGGATCAGCAGACCGACAACCACAGCGACCAGCGCCAGACTGATCGAACGAAACAGCCCGAATCGGCGCGACACGTGTGCCGCCGCCAGGCCCGCCCCCGCGAAGCACAACCCGGGCAGGGCCGTCAGCACGCCGGCCCAGACGGCCGACGCGCCCATGGCCCGCTGCATGTCGCCCAGGACGGGACCGACGCTGGTGACCGCCGGACGCAGATTGATCGCCACCAGGACCACCGCGAGCACCAGCAGGGCACTCGCCGCTGTGCGTTCCGCCGCTGACAGGTCCGGTTCGTGGCGGTTCACCGCGCTAGCCTGTCATACCTGCCTGGCCGCAGAGTCGAAGCACTTGAGGCACAACCCGATTAGCGGGCGGCGCGCCGAAGCTTGGCACTAAGTCGAACAGATGTTCTAATGGTGTCCCCGGCCCGCATCACGGGCGACATCCACCAGGAAAGCGCCACCCGATGACTGTAGAGACCCTCACCCCGCCGCTGCTGCATTCGGTCGACAGCCCGGTCGCCGAAGCCAGCGAATCCGCCCCCGCCAAGGCTCCCGCCAAACGCGGGCCCGGCAAGAAAGCCAAGACTCTCGAGCTCACCCTCACGGTGACCGGCACCGCCGACGGTGAGTGGCGCGCGGAACTCAAGCAGGGCAGCAGCTACCTGGCCCGTGATCTGGCAGTCGCCGCCGCGGCGGTATCGCGGGCGGCCAAGGAACTGCACGAGGATCTCTCGGGGCCCATCGACGAGGTGATCGACGAGGCCCGCCGCCAGCAGGCCGCCCGGGTGGCGGCACTGGAGGCCGAACTGGAAGCAGCCCGAAAGGCTCTCGCCGAACTGGACTGAGATGTGGTGGGCGCGGAGGGTTTCGAACCCCCGACCGCTGGTGTGTAAAGGGTTTGTTGAGATATTCGTGGCGTCTAGTCTGATGCGTCCGATCCGAGTCTATGCAGCTGAGGGCGTCGTAGCCGTTCCACTACGTCGACGGACAATCGTCTGTTCTTGCCTCTCTTGGCACACCCTCGGCACAACGGGGGGTCAGTTTTGTTCCTTGTGGAACCAGAGGACAACCTCTAGTGAGCCAATGAGCCGGTCCACATTCTTCAGTCCTCGCCGTCGAACGCCTCGCGGATCTCATCGTCGGTCGCCTCGTTATCGTCACCGAGGAGGACCCCAGTGCCATCCGAGAGCGTCACCGTTCGTAATTCTCGGTCGACGAAGCCGGTGATTTCCCGCGCAAGAGCCAGCGCCGACTCTGCGCCGTCTGGGATAAGCTCTCGCAAACGCTCAGCGTTCGCGAGCATCGAAAGGGCGACTAAACGTCTGAACTGCTCGTCAGTCAACGAGTCCAGATGGTCACGGTCCGCTCCCTCGGCCACCATGTCGTCGGTCAATGCGCGACGCTGGCTTGCTTGGTCCGCTTGCTGCCCCAAGCCCCCGACGCTCGCCTTGGCATCTTTGATTAGCAGCATCAGGTGGAGGGGATCAGTGGGTGTCGGCTCGAATTGGTATCGGAGGTAGAACCGCTTTGCTTCATCGTGAAGCGCGTGGACGAGGATCGCTCGGACACCGATCTGATCGGCGACTTCGACGCAGCGTGCAATTGCGTCGCGCAGCAGGTTCTCGCCAAGCCCGCAGCCTTGGTGTTTACGATCAATCGCTAGGCGGGACAACAGGATCACTGGTATCGGGTCGGGCATATTTCGGCGAAACTTGCCGCTGGTTCCGGAGTGAGATACCGACCCAGAGGCGATCGCGTAGTAGCCGACGACTCGGCCATCTAGGCAGGTGACGAAACACCGAGACGCTCCACCAATATGGTTGGCTAACGCCCTTTTCCGCAGGTAGTCGTCGAGGCTGGATTCGCCGCTGTCGAATGCCGTGGTGTCGTCCTCGGCGCTGATCGGCCTTGGAAGGGTGTATCCGCTCACGCTTCGGGATCGAATAACGACGGCTTGGCGAATAGCTTTGCCAACGCGGGTTTGTACTGGACTGGCCGGTCGAGTAAGGCGTTGAACTCGGACCACGCGGCGTCGTCGACTAGGAAGTGCCGGCGGTCAGCCAGCACGTCACGCGCGTGCGCAACGGTCGCCGTCACAGTGAAAGTGGTGAGGTCTGTCCCTTCGACCTCGGCGGCATGGCGAATCAGCGCGTCCTGCTCAGGGGTCAGGCGCACCGCGAAACGTTCAGACTTCGTAGCCATGCCCTCCATTGTGTGCCTGATAGGCGTACACGTCAATCGACGGAGCAAGTGGCACCATCTCCGGCATGGATGATCCAGACATCACCCCTTGGCCACCCACACGCTGGTTCACGAGTTATCAACGAGAGGTGCCGCCTAGTTTCAGGCCTAAGTTCAATCGTCCAGCCATACCCCTTTCCGGCGAGGGGCTGCTGTTGATTCCCCCCGATGGGATTACCGCTAGCGCCCCAGCCAAGGATTCCGCGGCACAGCACGAAGCTCGGATGCTGATCACTTGGGCGAGGGAAGCGGTAAGGACGGGCGAGCGGTACTACCGTCTCGCATGCTTGGTCAATTGGACAGATTGGGCGATAGACAAGGGCGAGGATTGGTCACCCACTGAGCGCGAATTGCGGGACGAGTTAGCGGCATGGTGGGTCAGCGGCCAACAAGCAGTCGAGGCGTACTTTCACTTCCAGATGTGGCGCAGAAAGGCCCACGGCGACGGCGTCGATGACCTCGTTCGTCAGCTTCGGAACTCGCTGGTGCACCTCGACGAGGCCTTGCTCGACGACTACAGCGCCCATACGAAGGTCAACGACGCCGGCAAGCGTTTCGCCTGGGACATCGAAAAATTGCCAGAGAGCCAACTACCGCTCGCGTTTCACCCCGGCTGCCTGGACGCCCTGTTCGGCCTAATTCCACTGCGTGAGATGTACCAATCCGCTAACCCTCATTCATCGTGGCCTGAGGAAGATCGTGACTGGTCGGATTACGAATTCGATGCACCTTACGAACGCGATGACGACTGGTGAGCAGCGGGAAGCGATGGCAGCCGCCGCAGCGAGTTCACGCTTGCCGAGACTGACTAACGAGACCTGAAATGCAATGCCAACGTAGCTGCGACATTTCGACCATGCCGCCGTCGTAGTTGAGTTTGGGTGAGCCGGCGGTATCAATCGCGCCAGCGGGCGCGACGCTATCGTCCACGCGTGCGGTTGTTCCGGTGCCTGTGCCGTAGGCGCTTGCTCGCTGATTGACCGCTCCGCAACTGTGTCGGCGGCCCAGGGCAAAGCCTGTCGATAGCTGAAGAACCACTTTGCTGCCGATAGGCCCTGCCCGTCACCATGAATAACCTGACTTGGATCCTTGATTAATCCATGTAGCTCTCAACGAAGCGCGCCGGGAGGATCGCGCACGGCCAAGCCGGTCCTCCTAGTCGCGGCATGGGGCCAAAGACTAGATGATCGTCACCTGATCTGGGTTATAACCCTTGGATTGCAACAGCATTCGAACAGCACGCTCAGAGTGAACATTGCCGCCCGGGCCTATGACGATCTCGACGACACAAGATGATTCGTTGGCTCGAAGGAAAGCCCGTCGCGCAACGGGACA
Organism: Mycobacterium sp. M26; assembly: GCF_001494595.1. Taxonomy (GTDB): domain Bacteria; phylum Actinomycetota; class Actinomycetes; order Mycobacteriales; family Mycobacteriaceae; genus Mycobacterium. The sequence goes on along the minus strand of NZ_LN929908.1, from coordinate 1,647,448 downwards.
AGTGGGGCCGGCGCGCAGCAGAGGTGCTCGCATTTCTCGCAGTCACCCCGCTTGAGCGCAGTACTCGGATATCTATGCCGCCTTGGGCAATTCGGACAGCAAGGCACTCGATCGACTGGTGAAAGCCGGCGATGTGATGCGGCCAACGCGGGGACGTTAGCTGGCGGCACAGCCCGCAGATCCTCAGCGTCCGAAGATACCCGGCGGAGTCACGGCGCGAACGGTGGTGAGCATGCTGGTTATCTTCTCAGCGGCGCTCGACGGCGCGGTGAGGCAGGGTTTTGGTGACCCGCAACGTCGCCCGCATGGTGAAGCGTCCCGCGGTCAAGCACTACGAGATGGCCACGTGGACACCTGAGCAAGCGACGCAATCTTGGGACCACATCCGTGATGATCGCCTTGCAGCGTGTTGGCTGCTCACCCTCGCGGGGCTGCGGCGATCAGATGTCCTGGGGCTGCGGTGGTCTGATGTGGACTTCGACGCGGGCACAGTGTCCGTGGCCCAGGGCCGCGTCGTGGTCCAAGGTGTTGGAACTGTGACAGGTGATCCGAAATCGAAGCGATCACGACGCGCGTTTCCGATGACTCCTGAGATTTTCCCCGCGCTAAGCACATTCAGGGTTCAGCAGGCCGCCGAGCGCCTTGCGTTGGGGAACGATTACCGCGACAGCGGGCTGGTGGCCGTCAACGAGGACGGATCGGCGATTCGGCCAGAAAACTACTCGGCTGATTTCGCCCACCAGTCGAAAGCTGCTGGAGTCCCTGGGATTCGACTGCACGACGTTCGCCATACTGCTGCGACCATGCTAGTGGATGGCGGAACCACCGCGACCGCGACCGCGACCGCGACCGCGAGATGGATAGGCCACGGTCCTGCCATCACCCTGCGGGTGTACGGGCATGTCTTTGACGACGCGTTGGCGGCGGCTGGCGACGCGCTGATGGGTCGGACTCGCGCGGGCCGTTTGCCAATAACGCCGCCCGTGGTGAGATCAGCCACGCAGACGTCCTAGCTGCATTCGGGGTCACCGACGACGCGGCGGCCGGGGCGGCATCAAGCTGTCGATCACTGTAAGCCGTGCGACACCCACGCCGAAGCTACATCGCTTCGCCCGCGCTAGCTGCCGTGGCCGTAAGCGCCTCGTTAGAAAGGCGTAGACAAGCCCACTGCCGAGATGAAACGGTTTAGGGTCTAGCCAACGAAACTGGAGATCGTCTCTGGCGCAGCAAGCCGGCGCGGTCGATGTCCGACCAAAAGGGCAGGACCCAATGAATAGTGGTCTAGGCGGTGGTGGGGTCGCCGCTTTCGGATTCAACTATCAGTATTTGCAGACTGCCGAAGTATTTCTCAGTCTGCTCCGGGAGAACCCCGAGCTCATCGCCCGTGCGGCGCTAGTGATTGAGCCTTTGCGAATAAAAGCCGATGGCAAGGACGACGATGTCGTCGACTTCGCCATTGAGGTTGACGGCGAGGTGCTGTACAGCGTTCAGGTAAAAGCCTCCTCGGAGCCTGACAAGTATCCACTCCAACCCGCTCCCGCACGCACTGCGTTGGACCGACTAGTTGTCCACCGAGCGCCAAACATTATTCTTCTGACGAATAAGCCGATTTCTCCAGATTTGCTCGACGAGGTCGAAACCGAGCCCGGAGACGGTGTAGAAACGACTACCCGTTACACGTGGGCAAAAGGCCCGCAGAGGCAACCCGGTGAAACTGGAGCTCCACCCAATATCATCGTTGATTCTCGAAAGCCGGTCGAGATCCGCAACTCGATCGCGGAACTTATAAGGTTCTTCCGGGGCCAACGAGAGCTACGCCAAGGCGTGGTGTCAGCCAGGCTTCTCGTACCGATATTGCAGGACTACATATTCTCCGCAGCTGCGGGACAGCAGCAGAGCAGAATCAGTGCGCTTGACCTGCTCGAAATGCTGGCTATGCCGGATCCGCGTATTGCCCACGTTGCCGGCGGGTTTGATTGGGGCGTCCCAATCACCGGTATCCCAAACTACTTGTCAACCGTCCCTCGGGTCGACTATCTGGAGCAGATGCAGGAGTATCTCGCCCCCGATGACGCGACCACCTCACCAGCCAGGGTTGTGTTGACCGGCCGCACAGGCAACGGCAAAACCGTACTTGCAACCGACTATTGCCATGTCGAATCTATCTCGTACGAATTCATATGCTGGATCGATTGCCGCGAGGTCGACTTCATTGAGGCACAGGTTCGGAACCTCATTTTCCAGCTGACAAGGGAGCAGATGGCTCCTGACGCGGCGATCCCTTCGGTATTTACCGGCATACTTGGACGCCACAGCGGGCCATGGTTACTCGTATTCGACGGCATCCAAAATCGAAGTGACATCGATGCATATATTCCGTCAATGGGAAACGGTTCAATTCTTGTGACCTCCAACAACAGCCTCAATTGGTGGCCAGACGTGCCCGTGATAGAAGTTGGCGAAATGACAGAAGCCGAGGCTGTCGACTGCTTCGCCAGCTACGCGGGCGTTGGTGAAGCAAATCTCGAAGATGTTCGGTCTTCGATTTTGGAGATTGTAAGGCGGCTGGGATTAATACCTTTAGCAGTCAGTATGTCCGCAATCTACTTCAAGAACACTGAGGGCCAGCTTCATGAGATGGCGCTGCGGTATTTTAGCGATCTCGAAGCTCTAGCGGACAGCGATTCCAGACCCCCGGGCTTTCCAAGAACGGCCTTCGCGGCAATTCAGTACGCGGTCCGGAACCTCGGGAAGGGCACGCCCGCCGGCGACACCTACGGCAGGTCGGCTCGGGCGGTGTTAGAGATCGGATCTTTGCTGGCCCCAGAGCTCTTGCCCCTGAATTTCATTCTGTTCGCGACGCCCGGAGAGATGCAGTTGGACTTGGCCAATCTGCCAAAGCCCGCGGAAGTCGACAAGGTGACCTTAAGGGGAGTCCTCTCCACCTTGCGAACGCAGACAATCGCGCGGCGAGTAGTCAACGAGGGAGACGGCGGTCACACGGCGGTCAGCGACACAGTCGCAATCCACCCGCTAGTTCACGACATTCTCCAACGCTCTTACTTGGCAGCGGTTCCACCCGGCTACCTGGAATCGCAGTGCACAGTGTTCATGTACTTCCTGATCGGTTGGCTTGGGTCGATGCGGACCGCGGGCGAATACTTCGCAGTCGAACAACTGCGGTTGCACGCCAACGCGCTTTTGGAGCTCGTGGCTGACAACGAACCAATGTCCTCGTTCTCGCCGAACAGCGCGCGGGTCTACACATACGCAAAGACGCTGCTGCAGGCGGAGTTAAGCACTTGCGCGGCTAGCCGCGGCAGGTTGCAGGCGGCATTTGATCTCGGACGATCAGCTCTTCAGACACTGTCGCGGTACATGCACGAGCCTTACGCTCGGCGGATAGCAATGAAGATACTCGCCAACTTGATTGCGGATCTGAGCATGGCGCAGGCACCTCCAGAAGCACTTCGGAGGTGTGCGATACCGTTTGTTAGCTCAGTGGCTGAGGCTGAATTCGACGGCAATGAAGCAGTCCGCGCGTTGGCCTACACCCTTGCGGGCGATACGTTGGCTGCCATAGACCGACTGGATGTCTACCGTGATGCCCCGGGACTCTCTGCAATCAGGCAAAGACTTTCCGAAGTGACCCAACGAGACCCGTCACTTGCTACGCAGGAGGCGACTCAAATGAGACGGGCCAACGAGCTCTACGAGGCGGGTCGGTTCGCAGAACTCCTCGATTTCACAGACCAGTTCGCGGCGGCGAGCACCTCGCTGGAGGGCGAAGTAATTCTCGACGCCATGAGAGTCATTGCACAGCTCCACATCGATCGTGTGGACGAGGCCCTTGCCGGCGTCGATCGACTCTTAGGGCTGAACAACTACGCAGACTACGTGCTGCTTTCGCTGCATGAAGCCCTTAAGAAAGTCGCGCGCGAGTTGTACCGGGTGGTGGATCTTGAGGCGCTTTCCTCAGAACGTCCGCGTCTCCAAAGCGCACTTGATCGAGTGATGGTTCGCTATAACGAGCTTAGCGATGCCGCCGGCCCGGACTCTGTAGGCGACCCCTAGGACCTTGCCCATTTTTGAGCAATGACTTTTCAAGCCCGCCAAGCGCCGAACTTGCGTCCGTCGAACACCTGGGCGAGCTGACCCCCGGATGGCCAAGAAGTGGCCAAGATGCGCCCAAACGGCCCGACACCAAACCAGACGGGATAGACGAAACGGCCTGTCTGCGGGGCGATTCCGCAGACACACCGTCACGACAAGATACGCACTAGACATAGGCGTGCCGCTACCCGGTCAGCATGTTGCCGCCAGCGCCGCCGAGCGCCCCGATGGCGACCTGGGACAGCGCCCCGGCGAGCCAGAGCCCAACCTGTTTGGCGCGGCTCCGCTCCTCCTCTGGGCGGGCCTCATCGGCGGCGACAGCCTCGAAGGCGGCGATCATCCGCTCCAGTTGGTTCTCTGGTGTTGGCCACTGCCCGGCCACGCGCAAGGCGTCGGCAGTCGGTGCGCCCACCATGAGGAATTGACCCCCGAACGCACCACTGACCTTCTCGAAATAGGGCTCGCGGTTGAGCACCCGCAGCGCACGTTGAACGGTGTCCCCATCGAAGCCGGTCTCCTGCTCGATCTGGCGCGGCCTCATCGTGCGTCCAGTCCGCTCGTAGATGTCCACCGCCGCTCTCAACACCGGCAGATCTCGGCTGTCCCATGTGCTCTCGGTCATGGCGGGAGTATGCCAACGGCCTCCGACATTTTCTGTCGTGTGACGCCACTCAGTCAGCGGCGCGGCCCGCCAGGAACTAGATCACGCCCAGACCCGTATTGGAAGTCTCGTGGCCACGACTCCCGAAGCGAGGTCTTGGCCGCAGGTCCATTCGCTATGTGCTCGACAAAGTCCGCATGCCCGACGTCGAAGCCGGATGGCCAGGGGCGCGAGAACTCTAAGGAACGGCCGGTAGCACTTCGATACGCGCCATTGCTACACCTTCGCCTAAATGCGCTGCTAGACAACATCTCTGGCAAGAATTCAGGCGCGGATAGCGTCGAGAACAGCATTCAGTCGGTCCCGCCGTGACTCTGACAGCTCGGGATGTGCCGAAATCGCACGCAAGGTGGTCGGGTCGAGCAAGTGGCCGGCCAGATCGGTGTACTCGCTGGAGACGTCGGCGTGGAGCAAGCGTTGCAGCACATCGAACTCGATTCTCCCCTGATAGGTGAGGGCGTCACGCGCGACGCAAGCGACTATCTCTTCGCATTCCTCATCTCGCTCTTGAGCCCAAAGTAACAGCGCAAGACTTACTGCATTATCGAGGCCCGGACCGTGAAACAGTGCGATCAGATCGGACAAACTATTTCCGCGGCAAATACCCAGTATCACTCGATAGCACAATAACAGTTGACTATCTTCATCCGCGATAACCTTCGATAGCCGGGCTAGCAAAGATTCGGCCAGGTCTAGATCATTAGCGGCCACACCCAGACGAATGCCAGTCGCCAATAAGTGTTGATCTTTAGGATAGCCTTCGAGCGAGGTCGCGATTAGGGAATTCGCCGCCGGAAGATCTCCATGCAGCCACCATATACAGGTCGCCTTAATGGTCGTTGCCATGGCATCTGAAGGTGTCGTTTGCAACGTTTGATCCGCTAACTGTTCTACGGTTACCAAGTGTTCCGGAGGGTCAAAAACGAGCATCATGCGAGACCAGAGAACCGATACGCTCGGCATGAAGTCGCCAACCACAGCCTCGGCGAAGTATTCACGTGCCGCGTCTAGATCCCTGTCCCGAAACGCCGCCCAATCAGCGCGCAAGGCTAATGTCTCGCGACGTTGGGTTGAATCAGGGTTCTCAAGGGCGACTTCAAATAATTCAAGGGCGCGCGTTCGTTCGCCACGAGCGGACCATAGCAAATTTGCAAGGTTGCGTGCTGCATTGTAATACTTCGAGTCAAGTTCGAGAGCCTTTTCGTACGCTTCTATTGCTTCGTCTACGAGACCGCGTCCTTGTTTAAAGGTGCCAAAGTTATTCCAGAGTTCAGCGTCGTGCGGCCGCAATTTAAACTGCTCGCGGAACCAGGCCGGACTCGGGTTGTAGCTGAATGAGCTTGAACTTGTCATCTGGATTGGTTCCGGCGTGCCGTCAGGTCGAATCTTTGGATTCAAAACGATACCCATACGCTTAAACAACTCGTGGAACGCGGGCGGGTTGAAATTGCCGACTTGTTCAACGAGGAACGGGCGCGTCTGCCCGAAGCCGGTCGCAAATTGACTCGCGGCATAGCAGCCCTGGCTGACATCGGTAGTGCGTCCTGCTACCTGCTCGTTAAGGCCGGCCATTGCTTCCTGTATCCGTTCGGGCGTGGAAAGGCCGCTCCGGAGGAGATATTCGAGTCGCTTCTTCTCATCCTCATGGACGAATGCAGCACCTGACCCGGCGGTGAAAAGCTGGACGCTGCTCGGCCTCGTGATGTCGGAGACGAGTTCGTGGCCCGGCTCCTCACCATCCGCGAGAAATCGTCCACGCAGATTCTCAAAGTTCGAGAGCATGCATACGACCGACTGAGACCCTTGGATGGCCCCCACCACAAGAGTGAGTCTGCGATGCTGCTTGTAACGATTTTGCACGCGGGATAGCGACACGGATGCACTGTGCAGCACATCGAGCAAATCGTTGAGTGTGGCGTCGAATGCTAGATCCGAAGTCTTCTCTGCGACCCATTTGCCGATCGGCGTCCTGCCTAGAAACGCCCACCCCGTAACGCCGATGATTGCCTCAAAGTCGCTCCGTGCCACCGTAATCAGTTTGTGCGTGTTGTCATCGGGTTGACGGTCGGGCGGATCCAGGTAGGTGAGCCTGAAATCACAAGTCATATGAACTTCGTGTTCTGACGCCAGCGCAAGTACCAATGTCACCGGACCAAGTTAGCCGCAGAACTGGTACGTCCTCCAGCAGGTTGCACCGCGCGCGGACCAACCAGCGCTCGAAAACTGTTGGCACATTCTTGGCACAACGGGGGTTAGTGGGTATCCGGAGAAGCCGGCTAGCGAACCGCTGAACTGCGGATTTCTTGGTGGGCGCGGAGGGTTTCGAACCCCCGACCGCTGGTGTGTAAAACCAGAGCTCTACCACTGAGCTACACGCCCGTGCCCGGGCAGGTTACACGGAGTGCGCGGGTGCAGGGAAATCCCGGTCAGGCGCTCAGCGCGGCCAATGCCTCGGTCCACACCGACTGGTCGCGGGCCTGGCCCGGCTCCAGGCACTCGGCGAATCGGATCACCCCGGCACGGTCGATCACGAACGTTCCGCGGTTGGGATAGCCGGCCCCGTCGTTGAAGACGCCGTAGGCCTGGGCCACCGCCCCGTGCGGCCAGAAGTCGGACAGCACGGGAAACAGGAAGCCGCTCTGCACGGCCCAGATCTTGTGCGTGGGCGGCGGTCCGACCGAAATCGCCAGGGTGGCGGTGTCGTCGTTTTCGTAGACCGGCAGATGATCGCGGATCTCATCGAGTTCGCCCTGGCAGATTCCGGTGAACGCGAGCGGGAAGAACACCAGCAGCACGTTCTTGCGGCCGCGGAAGTCGCTGAGCGTGACGGGCTGGCCGTTCTGGTCTTTGAGGGTGAAGTCGGGCGCCTCGCTACCGACGGCGGCCGTCACGAATGCCGTCCGGCAGCCTTCGACTTCGGTTGCACCAGCCGGCTGGCGCTCCAGTCGCCGAGGTTGGCCGACGAGGTCGGCATCAGCCCTGCGGTCGGCGCCGACTCGGCGATCTCGGCGGGCACCACATGGCCCGGCTTACCGGTCTTGGGCGTCAGCACCCAGATGATGCCGTCGTCGGCCAGCGGTGCGATGGCGTCCATCAGCCGGTCCACCAGGTCGCCGTCACCGTCGCGCCACCATAGAAGCACCACGTCAACCACCTCGTCGGCGTCCTCGTCGAGCAGCTCAGAACCGCTGGCGTCCTCGACATCGGCCCGGATGTCGTCGTCGGTGTCCTCGTCCCAGCCCAACTCCTGAACGACCTGACCCTTCAGTACGCCCAGCCTCTGGGCGTAGTTCGGGGGGCCACTCTCCGCGACCACCTTCAGGACCTCCTCATCGTCAGGGTCGGCTGTCTAGGGCTATCGTCGCACGACACGCGCGATTGCACGCCGCGCGGTGGCGACTCAATACGTCGCGTCGCACAGGCTCAAGGCGTTGGACCGGGTGTCGTTGAGGTCGCTGATCGTCTTGTTGAACTCGTCGGCCGGGGCCTGATCGGTGATCGCCTTGGCGGTGGCGCGAGCTCCGTCCACCCAATCGGTGAACGCCTGGCGCAGTTCGTCCGGAATGGCGTCGGTGATGCTGCCCTGCACGGCATCGGCGCTCTGGTTCAGAGCGTCGACGGCCGGCCCCTCGGTGGCCGACGTGTTGCCGCCACCTTCGTTGAAGGCGCCGACATAGGTGTTGACCGCGTCGATGGCGTCGGCGCTGGTGGTCGACAGCGTCTCGCAGGTGTCGTGCATGGCCTGGGTGGTCAGCGAGGCCTGCCGCTCGGATTCGCGGGCGCTCGACGAGGCCGCGGACTCCGACAACGACACCGACATCGAGGTCCGGTAGGCCGGTGCATCACCGGCATTGACCCTGGGGGTGCCGTCGCTGACCGTCGTACAACCCACGACGCCCATGACGATGGCCGCGGCGCTGCCGGCCAGCAGTCCGCCAATCCGCAACCCCCGAGCCGTTCTGATGAGCACAGCCCGAGAGGTTACCGGCAAACTGCCCAGCTCGGCGCGGTGCATTAATTTCACCGGTCGGCTCTTTGACTACTCGTCGGTATAGCCCCAAGTGCGGCACGATAGTGGGCAGAGGGTGCAAAACCTGCACCAGCTACTAAGGAGCTGATGTTGACCACCGAGTTCGCGCGCCACGATCTGGCTCAAAACTCAAACAGCCCAACCGAATCTGATCGTGTGCGAGTGATCCGTGAGGGAGTTGCGTCCTACCTGCCCGATATCGACGGGGAGGAGACGGCCGAGTGGCTGGAGTCGTTCGACGAACTGCTGTCGCGTTCCGGGCCGGCCCGGGCCCGCTATCTGCTGCTGCGCATGCTGGAGCGCGCCGGTGAGCAGCGGGTTGCCATTCCGGCGCTGACCTCCACCGACTACGTCAACACGATCCCCACCGAGCTGGAGCCGTGGTTCCCCGGCGACGAGGACGTCGAGCGCCGCTACCGGGCCTGGATCCGCTGGAACGCCGCGATCATGGTGCACCGGGCCCAGCGGCCCGGCGTCGGCGTCGGCGGCCACATCTCCACCTATGCCTCCTCCGCCGCGCTCTACGAGGTGGGCTTCAACCACTTCTTCCGCGGCAAGAGCCATCCCGGCGGCGGCGACCAGGTGTTCATCCAGGGCCACGCCTCCCCCGGCGTCTACGCCCGGGCGTTCCTGGAAGGGCGGCTGTCCGCAGACCAGCTCGACGGCTTCCGCCAGGAGCACAGCCACCCCGGCGGCGGGCTGCCGTCCTACCCGCACCCGCGGTTGATGCCCGACTTCTGGGAGTTCCCGACGGTGTCGATGGGCCTGGGCCCGATGAACGCCATCTATCAGGCCCGGTTCAACCACTACCTGCACGACCGCGGCATCAAGGACACCTCCGATCAGCACGTGTGGGCGTTCCTCGGCGACGGCGAGATGGACGAGCCGGAGAGCCGCGGCCTGATCCAGGTGGCCGCCAACGAGGGTCTGGACAACCTGACCTTCGTGGTGAACTGCAACCTGCAGCGCCTCGACGGCCCGGTGCGCGGCAACGGCAAGATCATCCAGGAGCTGGAGTCGTTCTTCCGCGGCGCCGGCTGGAACGTCATCAAGGTGGTGTGGGGCCGCGAATGGGATGCCCTGCTGCACGCCGACAAGGACGGCGCGCTGGTGAACCTGATGAACACCACGCCCGACGGTGACTTCCAGACCTACAAGGCCAACGACGGCGCCTACGTGCGCGACCACTTCTTCGGCCGCGACCCGCGCACCAAGGCCCTGGTGGCCAACATGTCCGACGCCGAGATCTGGAACCTCAAGCGCGGCGGCCACGACTACCGCAAGGTGTACGCCGCCTACCGCGCGGCGATGGAGCACAAGGGCCAGCCGACGGTCATCCTGGCCAAGACCATCAAGGGGTATTCGCTGGGCGCCCATTTCCAGGGCCGCAACGCCACCCATCAGATGAAAAAGCTTGCGCTCCAAGACCTCAAGGACTTCCGCGACGCCATCCGCATCCCGATCAGCGACTCCCAGCTCGAGGAAGACCCCTACCTGCCGCCGTACTACCACCCGGGACCGGAGGCACCCGAGATCCGCTACCTGGTGGATCGCCGCCGCGCGCTCGGCGGGTTCGTGCCCGAGCGGCGCACCAAGTCCAAGGTGCTGACCCTGCCGTCGCGGGACGTGTACAAGCCGCTGAAGAAGGGCTCCGGCCAGCAGCACGTGGCCACCACCATGGCCATCGTCCGCACCTTCAAGGAATTGCTGCGCGACAAGAACATTGGCGATCGGATCGTTCCGATCATCCCCGACGAAGCCCGCACCTTCGGGATGGACTCGTGGTTCCCCAGCCTGAAGATCTACAACCGCAACGGCCAGCTGTACACCGCGGTGGATGCCGAGCTGATGCTGGCCTACAAGGAATCCGAAGTCGGCCAGATCCTGCACGAGGGCATCAACGAGGCGGGCTCGACGGCATCGTTCACCGCCGTCGGCACGTCGTACTCCACGCACAACGAGCCGATGATCCCGATCTACATCTTCTATTCGATGTTCGGGTTCCAGCGCACCGGCGACAGCTTCTGGGCGGCCGCCGACCAGATGGCCCGCGGCTTCGTCCTCGGTGCGACCGCTGGCCGGACCACGCTGACCGGTGAGGGTCTGCAGCACGCCGACGGTCACTCGCTGCTGCTGGCGTCGACCAACCCGGCCGTGGTGGCCTACGACCCGGCGTTCGCCTACGAGATCGCCTACATCGTCGAGAGCGGGCTGTCCCGGATGTACGGGGAGAACCCGGAGAACATCTACTTCTACGTCACCATCTACAACGAGCCCTACGCCCAGCCCGCCGAGCCGGAGAACTTCGACCCCGAAGGTCTGCTGCGCGGCATCTACCGCTACCGCGCGGCCACCGAGAAGCGCTCCAACGTGGCGCAGATCCTGGCCTCGGGTGTGGCGATGCCGGAGGCGCTGCGGGCGGCCGACCTGCTGGCCGAGCGCTGGGATGTGGCCGCCGACGTCTGGTCGGTCACCAGCTGGACCGAGCTGAACCGCGACGGGGTGGCGATCGAGAAGGATCTGCTGCGCCATCCGGATCGTCCGGCCGCGACGCCGTACATCACCCAGGTGCTCGCCGAGACCGCAGGCCCGGCCGTCGCGGTGTCGGACTGGATGCGGGCGGTGCCCGAGCAGATCCGGCCGTGGGTGCCCAACACCTACGTCACGCTGGGCACCGACGGGTTCGGCTTCTCCGACACCCGGCCTGCCGCGCGCCGGTACTTCAACACCGACGCCGAGTCGGTGGTGGTAGCCGTGCTGGAGGCGCTGGCCCGCGACGGCGAGATCGACCCGTCGGTGGCGGTCGCCGCGGCACGCGAGTACCAGATCGACGACGTGCAGGCGGCTCAGGTCTCCTACGTGGACACCGGGAGCGCCTAGCCTGCCCCTGCTCCTCTCGCGAGTGTGCATCGGCATACGCCCGCGGCGGCGTGTTGCGGATGAAACCGCACACTCGCGGGGGAAGCGCGGGGCGGCCAGCCGCGTCTTTGGTGGGAACATCCATAACCAAGGCGTAGCTTTTAGGGATGCCCGACAACCCGCGCCCGGACGGGCCGCGCCCGCCGTTGGAGCTTTTGGCCAACGTTCCGGACTCCACCCTGCGCCGGCTCAAGCAATACTCCGGGCGGCTGGCCACCCAGGCCGTGCACGCCATGGAGGAGCGGCTGCCGTTCTTCGGTGACCTCGAGGCCTCCCAGCGCGCCAGCGTCCAGTTGGTGGTGCAGGCCGCGGTGGTCAACTTCGTCGAGTGGATGCGCAACCCGGAAAGCCAGGTCGGCTACACCGCCCAGGCCTTCGAACTGGTTCCGCAGGATCTGACCCGGCGCATCGCGCTGGCCCAAACCGTCGACATGGTCCGGGTCACCATGGAGTTCTTCGAAGAGGTGGTGCCGCTGCTGGCCCGCACCGACGAGCAGCTCACCGCCCTGACCATCGGCATCCTGCGCTACAGCCGCGACCTGGCTTTCGCGGCGGCCGCCTCCTACGCCGACGCCGCCGAGGCTCGCGGCTCGTGGGACAGCCGGATGGAAGCCAGCGTGGTCGACGCGATCGTCCGCGGGGACGCCGGTCCGGAGCTGCTGTCCCGCGCGGCCGCCCTGAACTGGGACACCACCGCACCGGCGACGGTGGTCGTCGGCACCCCGCCACCGGGCCGGGAGGACCTGGCCAGCGAGGACATCCGCGAGATCGCGCTGCGTTTCGAGCGCGGCGCGCTGGCCGACGTACACGGCACCTGGCTCATCGCGATCATCTCCGGCCCGCTGTCACCGACCGACAAGTTCTTCAACCAGCTGCTCACCGCGTTTTCCGACGGCCCGGTGGTGATCGGGCCGACGGCAGCGATGCTCACCGCGGCCCACCACAGCGCCATCGAAGCGATCTCCGGGATGAACGCCGTGGTCGGCTGGAGCGGGGCGCCCCGACCGGTCTTGGCCCGCGAACTGCTGCCCGAGCGGGCGCTGCTCGGCGACACCCTGGCCATCGCATCCCTGCATACCGAGATCATGCGGCCGCTGGCCGACGCGGGCCCGGCGCTCACCGAGACGCTCGACGCCTACCTCGACAGCGGCGGAGCAATTGAAGCTTGCGCCAGAAAACTGTTCGTTCATCCAAATACTGTGCGGTACCGCCTGAAGCGGATCACCGACTTCACCGGCCGTGATCCGACCATGCCGCGCGATGCGTACGTGCTGCGGGTCGCGGCTACCGTCGCCCGCCTCGGCTACCCTGCGCCGCCTCAGACCATGGCAAACAGATCTGTAGCGCAGCTCACACCGATACTGGCGAGCGTCAACGGCTTCAAGTGACCCAGGCCACAGATTGCGAGAAGATCTCAACGAAGTCGCATCACATGCACTTTTGTGGACAAGCTACAAAAACCTAAGACAAGGTTCATAATCTCTTACACCGCGCAAAACCGGTTTCACAGTGTTCCCTTAAGAACGTGATTGCTTTGCTCGCTCCCGGACAGGGATCACAGACCCCCGGCATGCTCGCGCCCTGGCTCGAGCTGCCCGGTGCTGCCGATCAGATTGCGGCGTGGTCGCAGATCAGCGGCCTGGATCTGGCCCAGCTGGGTACGACGGCGACGGCCGAGGAAATCACGGACACCGCGGTCACCCAGCCACTGGTGGTGGCCGCGACCTTGCTGGCCAACGCCGAACTGGTCAAGCGCGGCGTGCTCGCCGGCAAGAAGACCGTCGTCGCCGGCCACTCCGTCGGCGAGATCGCCGCTTACGCGATCGCCGGCGTCATCTCCCCCGACGATGCAGTGAAGCTGGCTGCCGTCCGTGGCGCCGAGATGGCCAAAGCCTGCGCGGTCGAGCCCACCGGCATGTCCGCCGTCCTGGGCGGTGACGAGGCCGAGGTCCTGGCCCGCCTCGAGGCGCTGGATCTCGTCCCGGCCAACCGCAACGCGGCAGGCCAGATCGTGGCCGCCGGTGCGGTCGCGGCACTGGAGAAGCTGGCCGAGGATCCCCCGGCCAAGGCCCGGGTGCGCCAGCTGGCCACCGCCGGTGCCTTCCACACCCACTTCATGGCCTCCGCGCTGGACGGCTACGCCGCCGCGGCCGCCGAGGTCGCGACCAGCGAGCCGACCACCACGCTGCTGTCCAATGCCGACGGCCAGCCGGTCAGCTCGGCGGCCGACGCGATGGACAAGCTCGTCGCCCAACTGACCCGTCCGGTGCGCTGGGACCTGTGCACCGAGACCATGCGGCAGCTTGCTGTCGAGGCGATCGTCGAGTTCCCGCCTGCGGGCACTCTGACCGGAATCGCCAAACGAGAACTTCGGGGGGTCGCGACGCGCGCCGTCAAGACACCCGCAGACCTGGACGAATTGACCGAGCTCTAGACCTGGGCCGGCATCCGCCAGACAACCACATAACGCACGTCAACACAGATTCACCAAGTAACACAACCAATTACGAAGGAGCCATTGTGGCCGCCAGCCAGGAAGAAATCATCGCCGGTCTCGCCGAGATCATCGAAGAGGTCACCGGTATCGAGCCGTCTGAGGTGACCCCCGAGAAGTCGTTCGTCGACGACCTGGACATCGACTCGCTGTCGATGGTGGAGATCGCCGTTCAGACCGAGGACAAGTACGGCGTGAAGATCCCCGATGAGGATCTGGCCGGCCTGCGCACCGTCGGTGACGTGGTCAGCTACATCCAGAAGCTCGAGGAAGAGAACCCCGAGGCTGCTGCCGCGCTGCGCGAGAAGTTCGCACAGTGACCAAGCCTTCCACTGCTAACGGCGGTTTCCCCAATGTGGTGGTGACCGCCGTTACGGCGACCACCTCCATCGCGGGCGACATTGAGAGCACGTGGGAGGGGTTGTTGGGCGGCGTGCGCAAGAAGTTCGCACAGTGACCAAGCCTTCCCTTTCTAACGGCGGTTTCCCCAATGTGGTGGTGACCGCCGTTACGGCGACCACCTCCATCGCGGGCGACATTGAGAGCACGTGGAAGGGTTTGTTGGCCGGCGAGAGCGGCATCCGCGTTCTCGAGGACGACTTCGTCACCAAATGGGATCTGCCGGTCAAGATCGGCGGACACCTCAAGGATCCGGTCGACGACCACATGGGTCGGCTCGACTTCCGCCGGATGTCCTACGTCCAGCGGATGTCCAAGTTCCTCAGCGCTCAGCTGTGGGAGACCGCCGGTAAGCCGGAGGTCGACCCGGACCGCTTCGCCGTCGTTGTCGGCACGGGCCTGGGTGGCGGCGAGAAGATCGTCGAAACCTATGACGCGATGAACGAGGGCGGGCCTCGCAAGGTGTCCCCGCTCGCCGTTCAGATGATCATGCCCAACGGTGCGGCGGCGGTCGTCGGCCTCGAGCTCGGTGCCCGCGCCGGCGTCATCACGCCGGTGTCGGCCTGTTCATCGGGGTCGGAGGCCATCGCCCACGCGTGGCGCCAGATCGTCATGGGTGACGCTGATTTCGCGGTCTGCGGCGGTGTCGAGGGCGGAATCGAGGCGTTGCCCATCGCGACGTTCTCGATGATGCGCGCGATGTCGACCCGCAACGATGATCCGGCGGGCGCTTCGCGTCCGTTCGACAAGGATCGCGACGGTTTCGTCTTCGGCGAGGCCGGTGCGCTCATGATCATCGAGACCGAGGAGCACGCCAAGGCTCGCGGCGCCAAGCCGCTGGCCCGGTTGATGGGTGCGGGTATCACGTCGGACGCCTTCCACATGGTGGCGCCGGCTCCGGACGGCCTGCGGGCCGGCCGGGCGATGACCCGGGCGATGGAGCTGGCGGGCTTGTCCGCCAAGGACATCGACCACGTCAACGCTCACGCCACGTCCACCTCGATCGGTGACGTCGCCGAGGCCAACGCCATCCGGGTCGCCGGTGTGGACCACGCCGCGGTGTACGCACCGAAGTCGGCCCTGGGCCACTCGATCGGTGCCGTGGGTGCGTTGGAGTCGATCCTCACCGTGCTCGCACTGCGGGATGGGGTCATCCCGCCGACGCTGAACTACGAGACTCCGGACCCGGAGATCAACCTGGATGTCGTTGCGGGCGAACCGCGTTACGGCGACTACCAGTACGCGATCAACAACTCGTTCGGATTCGGAGGACACAACGTGGCGCTCGCCTTCGGGCGCTACTGATCCGGGGGGAAAGGACGAACAACAGCGAATGGCAGGGTTGACACAACTGTCAACGGGGAACGGTTTCCCCAACGTGGTCGTCACGGGTATTGCCATGACGACAGCCCTGGCATCTGACGCCGACAGCACCTGGAAGGCGCTGCTGGACGGGCAAAGTGGTATCCGACTGCTCGAAGACGAGTTCGTCGAGAAGTACGACTTGCCCGTCCGGATCGGCGGACATCTGGTCGAGGACTTCGACGGGGAACTGACGCGGGTCGAACTGCGTCGGCTGTCCTACCTCCAGAAGATGTCCGTCGTTCTGAGTCGGCGAGTGTGGCAGAACGCCGGCTCCCCTGAGGTCGACACCCGACGGCTGATGGTCTCCATCGGTACCGGCATGGGGTCCACCGAGGAGCTGGTGTTCGCTTACGACGGCATGCGCGCGAAGGGTCTTCGCGCCGTGTCGCCGTTGGCAGTTCAGATGTATATGCCCAACGCCGCGGCCGCGGCGGTCGGCCTGGAACTCGGCGCCAAGGCCGGGGTCATCACCCCGGTGTCCGCGTGCGCATCCGGGTCGGAGGGTATTGCGCAGGCGTGGCGGCAGATCGTGCTCGGCGAGGCCGACATCGCGGTGTGCGGCGGCGTCGAGACGAAGATCGAAGCGGTGCCGATCGCCGGCTTCGCCCAGATGCGCATCGTCCTGTCGACCACGAACGACGATCCCGCCGGCGCCTGCCGGCCCTTCGACAAGGATCGCAACGGGTTCGTGTTCGGCGAAGGTGGCGCGCTGCTGGTGATCGAGACCGAGGAGCACGCCAAGGCCCGCGGCGCCAACATTCTGGCCCGCATCATGGGGGCGGCCATCACCTCGGACGGCTACCACATCGTGGCGCCTGATCCCACGGGAGACCAAGCAGGACAGGCGATCACCCGGGCCATCCGGGTGGCTGGATTGCAACCGACAGATATCGATCACATCAACGCACACGCGACGGGCACTCAGGTTGGTGACGTGGCGGAAGGTAAGGCGATCAACAACGCGATGGGCTCACACCGGCCCGCGGTCTACGCGCCCAAGTCGGCGCTGGGCCACTCGGTGGGTGCCGTCGGAGCGGTGGAGTCGATCCTGACCATCATGGCGCTGCGGGATGGAGTCATCCCGCCCACGCTCAACCTGCGCAACCTCGATCCGGAGATCGATCTGGACGTGGTGGCCGGCGAACCCCGGCCAGGCAACTACCAATACGCGGTAAACAACTCGTTCGGATTCGGTGGTCACAACGTCGCGATCGCTTTCGGAAAGTACTGAGTACCGAAGGCGTCGGACGACCGGCGCGCACTAAGGAGATTTGGATGACGATCATGGCACCTGAGACGGTCGGCGAATCGCTCGACCCGCGCGACCCGCTGCTGCGCCTGCGCACCTTCTTCGACGACGACAGCGTCGAGCTGCTGCACGAGCGTGACCGCTCAGGTGTCCTGGCCGCGGCCGGCACCGTCAACGGTGTGCGGACCATCGCGTTCTGCACCGACGGCACCGTCATGGGCGGCGCCATGGGTGTGGAGGGCTGCCAGCACATCGTCAACGCCTACGACACCGCCATCGAGGAGCAGAGTCCGATCGTGGGCATCTGGCACTCCGGCGGCGCGCGGCTGGCCGAGGGCGTCAAGGCCCTGCACGCCGTGGGCCTGGTGTTCGAGGCCATGATCCGGGCGTCCGGCTACATCCCGCAGATCTCGGTGGTCGTCGGCTTCGCCGCCGGCGGTGCCGCCTACGGGCCGGCGCTGACCGACGTCGTCATCATGGCCAGCGAGGGCCGGGTGTTCGTCACCGGTCCGGACGTGGTGCGCAGCGTCACCGGTGAGGACGTCGACATGGCCTCGCTCGGTGGCCCCGACACCCACCACAAGAAGTCCGGCGTGTGCCACATCGTCGCCGACAGCGAGCTCGACGCCTACGCCCGCGGCCGCCGGCTGGTCGGATTGTTCAGCCAGCAGGGTCATTTCGACCGCAGCAAGGCCGAGGCCGGCGAGGTCGATCTGCATGCACTGCTGCCCGAGTCCCCGCGCCGCGCCTACGACGTGCACCCGCTCGTCGAGGCACTGCTGGACAAGGATGACGAGGGCAACTCGACATTCGAAGAGTTCCAGGGCAAGTGGGCGCCGTCGATCGTGGTCGGCATCGGCCGGCTGGCCGGCCGGTCCGTCGGCATCCTTGCCAACAACCCGCTACGCCTGGGCGGCTGCCTGAACTCCGAAAGTGCCGAGAAGGCAGCACGTCTGGTTCGCCTGTGCGACGCGTTCGGCATCCCGCTGGTGGTCATCGTCGACGTGCCGGGCTACCTGCCCGGTGTCGACCAGGAGTGGGGCGGCGTGGTGCGTCGCGGCGCGAAGCTGCTGCACGCCTTCGGCGAGGCGACGGTCCCCCGCGTCACGCTGGTGACCCGAAAGATCTACGGCGGGGCCTACATCGCGATGAACTCACGCTCGCTCGGTGCCACCAAGGTGTTCGCGTGGCCGGACGCCGAGGTCGCGGTCATGGGCGCCAAGGCCGCGGTCGGCATTCTGCACAAGAAGAAGCTGGCCGCCGCTGAAGATCACGAGCGCGAGGCGCTGCACGAGGAGTTGGCCGCCGAGCACGAGCGGATCGCCGGCGGGGTGGATTCCGCCATCGAGATCGGCGTGGTCGACGAGAAGATCGACCCGGCGCACACCCGCGGCAAGGTCACCCAGGCCCTGGCCGAGGCACCCGCCCGTCGCGGCCGCCACAAGAACATTCCGCTGTAACCCGTCCCTAACGGGAGGCCGTGGCCGGTTCCCTGGATTCGGGCTCGCGGGTGAATCTGCGCGCCACGAAGTACAGGACCACCACCACCGCCCACGACAGCAGGCTCAGCAGCAGTTGCGAGCGGAGCTTGTCGTCGAGGTACATCTGCACCAGGATCGCCAGCATCGCGACGATGGTGAGGATCGACAGGACCGGGAACAGCCACATCTTCAGCCGCAGTTCGGCGTGTCCGTGCCGGTAGCGCAGCACGATCTGTGAGACCGCGATCAGCAGGTAGACGAACAGAATGATCGCGCCGCTGGAGTTCAGCAGGAACGCGAAGATGGTGTCCTCGGCGAACGCGGCGGCGATGACACAGGCGAAGCCGATGATCGACGAGAACAGGATGGCATTGGCCGGCACTCCGCGTGCCGTCACCTGGACCAACGCCTTGGGTGCTTCCCGTCGCGCCGCCAGGACGAACATCATCCGCGACGCGGTGTACATCCCGGAGTTCAGACAGCTCAGCACCGCGGTGAGCACGACGGCGTTCATGATGTCGTCGGCGTAGGGAATGCCCATCTTGGTGAACGCCGCCACGAACGGTGAGGCCGCCAGGCCGCTGTCGTTCCACGGCACGATCGTCACGATCAGGAACACCGACAGCACGTAGAACACCAGGATCCGCATGATCACCGAATTCGCTGCTCGCGCAACGGCTTTCTCCGGATCTGAGGACTCGGCAGCGGCGATGGTGGCGATCTCCGGGCCGACCATGGAGAAGATCACCGTGACGATACCGACCGTGATCACCCCGGCACCCATCGGCAGGAAGCCGCCGTTGCTGGTGAGGTTGCCGAAGTCGAGCGACTTGTTGGGCCACAGCCCCAGCACGAAGCAGGCTCCGATCGCAATGAAGACCAGGATGGCCGCGACCTTGACTCCGGCGAACCAGAATTCGAACTCGCCGTAGGACTTCACCGAGAACAGGTTGGTCGCCGTCATCAGCACCATGAACACCAAGGCGCACAACCACAGCGGGACATCGACCCAGTACTGGACGATCTTGGCGCCGGCGATCGCCTCGAAGCCCACGACGATCACCCAGAAGTACCAGTACAGCCAGCCAACCGAGAAGCCGGCCCAGTGGCCGAGTGCTTCGCGGGAGTAGTCGGCGAACGACCCGGTCGACGGGTTGGCCACCGCCATCTCGGCGAGCATCCGCATGACCATGATGATCAGGACGCCCGAGAGCGCGTAGGTGATGAACGCTCCCGGACCGGTATCGCCGATCACGACTCCGGACCCGACAAACAGGCCGGCGCCGATCACGCCGCCGATCGCGATCATTCGCAATTGCCGCTGGTTGAGGGCCTTCTTCAAGGTCGGTGTCGCTGTCATGGCATCCTCCGGCGTCGCGGGAAACAGACGTTGAATGCCCATTTCAGCCGGCGGTTAAGCCTGTCAGCTGGTCGCGGCGAGGAACTCCTCGGCGGCCGCGGTCGCCCGCTCACGGTCGGCCGCCACCAAGCCGATCCGCGTGCGCCGGTCCAGGACGTCGTCAGCGCTCAGCGCGCCCTCGTGCGTCACGGCGAACTCGAACTCCGCACGGGTCACGTCGATCCCGTCGGCGACCAGGTCGGTGGGCCGCTCGCAGCGCGCCGAGGCGATGACGTTGGGCGACTCGGCGCCGTAGCGGGCGACCAGCGACCCGGGCAGCTCAGCCGTCGTGCGCAGCGTGGCAACGGGATTGGCCGGCGCACCAACCAGGGGCAGGTTGCGGGTGCGGCACGGACCGGCGCTCACCGATCGGGCGGCGAACGCGCGGTCCAGCGTGTCCTGCGCCATGTGCCGGTACTCGGTCAGCTTGCCGCCGACCACGCTGAAGACCCCGGCACCGGATTCGATGACGGCGTGGTCGCGGGACAGGTCGGAGGTACGGCCTTCACCGGAGTCGATCAGTGGCCGCAGACCGGCGTACGCGCCGCGCACATCAGCGGTGCCCAGTGCCGTGCCCAGCGCGGTATTGACGGTGTCGAGCAGGAAGCCGACCTCGGCCGGAGTCGGTTCGGGGACATCGGGAATCGGCCCCGGGGCGTCCTCGTCGGTGAGTCCCAGGTACACCCTGCCCAGCTGTTCGGGCATGGCGAAGACGAAGCGGTTGATCTCCCCCGGGATCGGAATGGTCAGTGCCGCAGTGGGATTACCGAACGAGGCGGCGTCGAACACCAGATGGGTTCCCCGGCTCGGACGCAGCGTGATCGACGAGTCCACTTCGCCCGCCCACACTCCCGTCGCGTTGATGACCACGCGGGCCGCCACGGTCAGCGTCTCCCCCGTCAGTTCGTCGGTCAGCAGCACCGAGTCGCCGGTGGCCGACGTCGCCGACAGCCGGGTCAGGATCCGCGCGCCGTGCTGGGCGGCGGTTCGCGCAACCGCGGTGACCAGGCGGGCGTCGTCGATCAACTGGCCGTCGTAGGCCAGCAGTGCTCCGTCGAGGCCGTCGCGCCGGACCGTCGGCGCCATCGCCACGGCCTGCTGGGGGCCGATCCGCCGCGACCGCGGCAGAGTGGCGGATTTCGTTCCGGCCAACGCGCGCAACGCATCACCGGCGACGAACCCGACCCGGACCAGGGCACGCTGAGCCCGGCTCATCGAGGGCAGCAAGGGCACCAACTGCGGCATGGCGTGCACCAGATGCGGCGCATTACGGGTCATCAGGATCCCGCGCTCGACCGCGCTGCGGCGTGCGATACCGACGTTGCCGGTGGCCAGGTAGCGCAGGCCGCCGTGGACCAGCTTGGAACTCCAGCGGCTGGTGCCGAACGCCAGATCGTGCTTTTCGACCAGTACGACGGACAGTCCCCGGCTGGCGGCGTCGAGGGCGATGCCGGCGCCGGTGATGCCGCCACCGATGACGATGACGTCGACGCGGCCGTCGTCTCCGAGTGCCGTCAGGTCGGCGGTGCGGCGGGCGGCGTTGAGGGCGGTGAGGTCACTCATGGTGCGAGGTATCCGTTCAGTGCATGGGCGAGTTCGACGGCCAGGGATTGGGCGTCGAGGATGGTTTCCACGATCGGGCCGGACTGGATCGACGATTGGGCGATCAGCAGGACCATGGCCGACATCTGCCGGGCGTCACCGGCCCGCACGCTGCCGTCGGCCTGGGCGGTGCGCAGTTCCTTCTCGACGAGGTCGATCAGGATCTGCTGGCTGGTACCGAGCCGGCCGGTGATGTAAACCATCGCGAGGTCCGGGGCCGACCGCAGGACCGCGACGATCAGTTCGTCGTCACGCAGCCGTTGGGCGACCTCGACAACCCGGGCCACCACACCTTCGCGCCCCGGCTGGCGGGCCGGGATGGACGTCCACGTTCCAGTGATCCGGTCGGTGAGCAGCGACGCCAGGATCGTGCGGGTGTCGGGCCAGCGCCGGTAGACGGTCGGGCGGCTGACGCCCGCGCGACGGGCGATCTCGGCCAGGGTGACCCGATCGACGCCGAAATCGCGGACACAGCTGGCCGCGGCGGTCATGATGCGATCGTCGATGGCGACCGAATCTGCGTTACTGATTGACAGCATGTGTAATACTGTAACGCATGATCAACGACGATGGCCAGAAGACCCTCATTCCGCCGATGGCGTGGAACGCCTGGGGCGACCCGGAAGCGGCCAAACCGCTGTCCGACGGCATTCGTAGCCTGCTCGAGCAGGCCCTGGGAGTGACCACCTCCACCGTGGCAGCCCCGAGCATCGACGAGGTCGTGCTGCGGCCGTCGTCACTGCCGGCCAGCGACCGGGAGGGCCTGGTCGCGATCGTCGGTGCAGACTATGTGCGGACCGCCGACCGTGAGCGTCTGTTGTACGCCGGCGGCAAGTCCACGCTGGACCTGTTGCGCCGCAAGCAGACTCACCAGGATGCGCCGGACGCGGTGCTGCTGCCCGCCGATGAGGATCAGATCGCCGCCGTGCTGGCGTACTGCACCGAGCACGGCATCGCCGTGGTCCCCTTCGGCGGCGGCACCAGTGTGGTCGGCGGTCTGGATCCGATCCGCGGACAGTTCGGTTCGGTCATCTCCCTGGATCTGCGACGCCTCGACGCACTGCACTGGCTCGACGAGACGTCCAGCGAGGCCGAACTCGGGGCGGGCGTCACCGGCCCGGACGCCGAGCGACTGCTCGGCGAGCGCGGCTTCTCCCTCGGACACTTCCCGCAGAGCTTCCGCTTCGCCACCATCGGCGGGTACGCGGCCACCCGGTCCTCGGGACAGGACTCCGCGGGGTACGGCCGGTTCAACGACATGATCCGCGGACTCACCGTCGTCACGCCGGTCGGCGTTCTCGACCTCGGCCGGGCGCCGGAGACCGCGGCCGGGCCGGATCTGCGTGAGCTGTTCTCCGGATCCGAGGGCGTCTTCGGCGTCATCACCCGGGTCCGGCTGCGGGTGCACCCGGTTCCGGCGGCGGTGCGCTACGAGGCATGGTCGTTCCCGGACTTCAGCACCGGCGCCGCGGCCCTGCGCGCGGTGACCCAGACCGGCACCGGCCCGACCGTGATGCGGCTGTCCGACGAGGCCGAGACCGGCGTCAACCTTGCCACCACCGGCAGCATCGGCGAGCAGACCATCACCGGCGGCTGCCTGGGTATCACGGTGTTCGAGGGCACCCCCGAGCATGCCGAGAGCCGGCACGCCGAGACCCGGGCGGTACTGGAGGCCAACGGCGGGACGTCGCTGGGTGAAGGCCCGGCACGCGCCTGGGAGCACGGCCGTTTCGACGCCCCCTATCTGCGCGACTCGCTGCTGGCGGCCGGGGCACTGTGCGAAACGCTCGAGACAGCGACCACGTGGTCGAATCTTCCGGTGCTGAAGGCGGCGGTGACGGAGGCGCTGACGACCTCGCTGGCCGAAAGCGGCACACCGGCGCTGGTGATGTGCCACATTTCGCATGTGTACCCCACCGGAGCGTCGCTGTACTTCACTGTCGTGGCGGGCCAGCGCGGAGATGTCACCGAGCAGTGGCGGGCCGCGAAAGTGGCTGCCTGCGAGGCGATCACGCGCGTCGGAGCGACGATCACCCATCACCACGCGGTGGGTGCCGACCACCGTCCGTGGATGACCGCCGAGGTCGGCGAACTCGGAGTGAAGGTGCTGCAGGCCGTCAAGCAGGCGGTGGATCCGGCCGGAATCCTGAACCCGGGCAAGCTGATTCCATGATCAGCCATGTCACGCTGCTGACGAATCCGATGTCGGGGCATGGCAATGCCCCGCATGCCTCGGAGCGGGCGGTGGCCCGGTTCCAGGAGTTGGGAATCGATGTCGTCCAGGTTGTCGGCCGTGACGCCGCCCATGCCCGTGAACTGGTGGACGAGGCGCTGAGCCAGGACACCGACGCACTCGTCGTGGTGGGCGGTGACGGGGTGATCCGGCTGGCGCTGCAGGCGGTGGCGCGTACCGAGATTCCGCTGGGGATCGTGCCGGCCGGCACGGGAAATGACCATGCACGCGAATACCGTTTGCCGACAAGCGATCCCGAAGGCGCGGTGGACATCATCGCGGCCGGACGTCTCGAGACTGTCGACCTGGGTTTGATCAAGGGTGTCGACGGCAGCAGCACGTGGTTCGGCACCGTCGCGGCAACGGGTTTCGACTCGCTGGTCAGCGACCGGGTGAACCGGATGAGCTGGCCGCACGGGCGGATGCGCTACAACCTGGCGATGGTGGCCGAGCTGTCGAAGCTTCGGCTGCTGCCGTTCCGGATGGTGCTCGACGGCGAGCGAGAGATCAACACCCGACTCACGCTGGCGGCGTTCGGCAACACCCGCAGCTACGGCGGTGGGATGCAGATTTGCCCGGGCGCCAACCACTCTGACGGGATGCTCGACATCACGATGGTGCACTCAGAATCGCGGACCCGGTTGATCCGGTTGTTCCCCACGGTGTTCAAGGGCACCCACGTCAACCTCGACGAGGTGACCGTCGACCGGGCCCGGACCGTGACCGTGGAGTGCCCCGGCATCAACGCCTACGCCGACGGTGACTACGTCTGCCCGCTGCCCGCCGAGATCTCGGCGGTGCCCGGCGCGCTGAAGATTTTCGTTCCGGCCTAGCCCTCGAGCGCCTTTGCGCAGCCCGCGAGGATGGACGAGAACCCGGACCGCAAAAGCGGCGCGGCGATCGCCTCGGTGAGTCGCCCGCCGGCCCGCAGCGGATAGGCCAGATCGCTCACCCACACCACGTGAGTTCCGGCGGCGGTGGGGGTGAGAGTGAGGCTCCCACCGTCATGGTGCATCGGTGGGAACGATCGGATGATGCGGTAGGAGTATCCGTGCGGCCGATCGAACGCAGTGATCTCCTCTCGCAGCCACATCGAGACCGCCACCGCCTCGCGAACCGCACCCACCCCCGGCTCAACGGTCGGCGCGGACCAACCAGCCCGGAAGATCAGCGGCGTCGCGGTCAGGTTCACCGGATCGGCCAGCCAGTCGAAGACTCGTTCCGGCGGCGCCGCGATGGTCCGCTCGACGCGCAGGTGCAGCATATTTGCAGGCTAGGCCGTATACGGTCACCGCGGACCGGAAACTAGTGTTGGGGTACCCCATTGTCGAGAGGGGGTCTCAGGTGGATTCGATGGTGCAGTGGCCGAGCGCTCGTGTGCGGGCGATGACGGCCGCGGACGCCGAACTCGTCGCGGGGTGGCGCTACGACGGCGATTGGGCGGTATACGACCAGCCGTCGGTGTCCGCCTTCCTCGATCAGCTCCCCCTGTACTTCGTTGTCGAGGACGGCTCCGGGCCCGTCGGTTTCCTCTGCACCGGAGCGGCCGCGCGAGTAGCCGGGATGACCGAAGAGAAGGACACGGTCGATCTCGGTCTCGGACTGCGTCCCGACCTCACCGGCCGGGGCAACGGTCAGCAGTTCGGAGCCATCGTCCTGCGTTTCGTCGAGGAGCGATTCCCAAGCAAGACGGTGCGCGCGGCCGTCCAGTCCTGGAACACCCGAAGCTTGTCCCTCACCCGCAGCCTCGGCTTCGCGCCCGTCAGCGAACTCGTCACGTCGCAGGTCACTTACCAGATCGTCGCGCGAACACATCTTGTCAGACCCATCTGGCATACTCGAACACATGTTCGATAATGGTCTTCGATTCGCCAGCGACGCCGACGTCGTGACGGCGATCGCGGACCTCGCCCGCGAGGAGGCCAGGACTGCCGCCAGGCGCGTCGCGGCGATCAGCGAACTGGTGCGCAGGCGCTGCGGCGATGACGAGCGCGGCTACTGGGCCTGCGACCCGTGGGATGCCGCTGCCGCCGAGATCGGCGCCGCCCTCGGGGTGAGCCGGGGCCGCGCTTCCGGTGACATGTTCCTCGGTCTCTCGCTGCGCCACCGCCTGCCCCAGGTCGCCGACCTGTTTCTGGAAGGCCTCATCAGCTACCGGGTGTGCGCCGCGATCGCCGACCGCACCGACCTGATCCAGGACCGCACGGCCCTTCACCTCATCGACTCCGCGATCGCCGAGCACGCCCGCTCGTGGGGCGTGCTGTCGGCGTACAAGCTGGAGAAGGCCGTCGATGCCTGGGTGGACCGGATCGATCCTGGCGCACTGCATCAGACCCGTTCGCGGGCAAGGGATCGCGACGTCGAATTCGGCTCACGCAATGATGCGGGCGGGACGACCTCAGTGCGCGGCCGCCTCTACGCCACCGACGCCGCCCTGCTCGACCGCCGCCTCATGCAAATGGCCCGCGGTGTCTGCGACGACGATCCGCGCACCACGGGGCAACGCCGAGCGGACGCACTCGGCGCCCTGGCGGCCGGGTCGGATCGGCTGGCCTGCCAGTGCGGCGCACCGGATTGCCCGGCGGCCGACGACGACGGACGCGCCGGCAGCGTCGTGATCCATGTGATCACCGATGCCGACGTCACCACCCTCACCCCGGATCCAGCGATGTCCGGCGAGGATGTCGATGCCGACGATGACGCGCCGGGGCAGACAGGCACCGCGACGTTGACCGGTCGCGGCGGGGTCGTTCCGACACCGCTGCTGGCCGAGTACATCCGTGGCGGCGCCCGGGTGCGGAACATCCGCAGGCCCGCCGACGAGCCCGAGTCGGGCTACCGCCCGTCGGCGGCTTTGGCGGAGTTCGTCCGCCTCCGCGATCTCACCTGCCGATTCCCGAACTGCGACGTGCCGGCCGAACTCTGCGATATCGACCACACGATCCCGTGGCCATTCGGCCCGACCCATGCGTCCAACCTCAAGTGCATGTGCCGAAAAGACCACTTGCTCAAGACGTTCTGGGACGGATGGTCCGATGTGCAGTTCCCCGACGGCACTGTCGAGTGGACGTCTCCGACCGGCAGGGTCTACCTGACCACACCGGGCAGCCGGCTACTTCTCCCGCAGTGGAACACCACGACGAGTTCGCTGCCGCCACCGGGAAAAGTCGATCCATCGCGTGCCCGCACCCTGATGATGCCGACCCGGCGACGAACCCGGGCCCAGAACCGGGCCCGCTACATCAGCCGCGAACGCGCACTCAATGACGCACGGGTCGCGGAACGCAACGCACCGCCGCCGTTCTGACCGCGGCTCAGCCGACCCCGCGGCTCAGCCAGCTGACCTCGCCGCTGTCGCCACCATCGCGATAGGGCTCCAGCGCGTCGTCCCACGCGGTGCCGAGCACCGAATCCAACTCAGCGGCCAAGGTGTCGGCGCCGGCGGCCATCAGATCTCGCAGGCGCATCTCGCCGACCATGGTGTCACCGTTGGCGCTCATCGATCCGCTCCACAGACCCAGCTGCGGGGTGTGGCAGAACCGCTGGCCATCCACGCCCGCACTGGGGTCCTCGGTGACCTCGAAACGCAACACCGACCACGAGCGCAGCGCATTCGCCAACCGGGCACCGGTACCCACCGGGCCCACCCAGTTGGTGACCGCGCGCAGCTGGCCAGGCATGGCCGGTTGCGGGGTCCACTTCAGATTCGCCCTGGCATTCAGGGTCGACGACAACGCCCACTCGACATGTGGGCACACCGCCGCGGGCGAGGCATGGACATACACCACGCCAGTCGTCGCGTCGGCGAACTGGTTCGACGCACGCATAACTTGCTCCTTCGGCTCCACGAGGGACGTCTTCCCCAACGACCTGGTGTGTGCAGAAGATGCAGTTGTTTCGTGCGTGTTTATTGTGCCTTGTGAGGCGCCTGTTGCGCTAGTCGGTGCCGTACTCTCTCAGAACTTCATCAGACAACGCCGGCCACAACGGTTTGGCCCACTCGTCGAAGTCCCGCGATGTGAGCACTACCAGGGCCAATGCCCGCTCCGGGTCCACCCAGATGAACGTGCCAGTCTGGCCGAAATGCCCGAACGTCCGCGCCGAGTTGCCCGCCCCGGTCCAGTGCGGCGACTTCCCGTCGCGGATCTCGAAGCCGAGCCCCCAATCGTTGGGCCGCTGAACCCCGAACCCGGGCAGCACGCCGGTCAGTCCGGGGAACTGCACGCTGGTCGCCTCGGCATGCATCGAGGCCGACACCGTCCGCGGCACCAGCAGGTCGCCGGCGAATACCGCCAGGTCAGCGACCGTCGACACCGCCCCATAGCCGGCCGCGACCGCGCCATCAGCCAATCCCGAGGACGCCATCCCCAGCGGTTCGAAGATCGCCTCGGTGAGGTACTGCCCGAACTCGATCCCCGAGTTCGCCTCGATCGTCTCCGCCAGCACAGTGAACCCGTAGTTCGAATACACCCGCCGCTTGCCGGGCTCGGCCATCACCTCGGCCGAGTGCATGGCCAGCCCCGACGCATGCGCCAGCAGGTGGCGGACCGTACTCCCGGGCGGGCCTGCCGGGGTGTCGAGTTCCACCACCCCCTCCTCCACCGCAACCTGCGCCGCCCGGGCGACCAGTGGCTTGGTGACCGACGCCAGCCGGTACGAGGCATCGAGGTCGCCATACCGGGCGAGCACCCCGGCCGGTCCGACCACGGCGGCCGACGCCGCGGGCACCGGCCAGTCGGCAATGACGTCGAGTGGCGTGTGCATCCGGTGAGGCTAGCCCAGCCGGGCGCCGAGTCCCCGGTGTGCCACCGCCATCCAGCGGTAGACCTCGGCGACCTCGTACTCCACCCCGTTGACCCGCGGGTCACGTAACGCCGCCCGCAGAGCGACAGTCGCATCGCGGTAGTGGCCCCGGCACGCCAGCAGCGCCCCACGCAGCACCACATCGGGCGATCCGGCCTCGTCAAGCTCGCGCAGATAACCTGCCACGGCATCCAGATCACCTGCGGCAAGGGCAATCTCAGCCGCGCCACGAATCAGCCGCAGCCGGTGACGCGGGTCAGCCTCGGCCAGCGCCGCCTGCACATGCTCGCGCGCAGAGTCCACGTCGCCGCGTGCGCAGCGCAGCAGCGCCTCACCGGGTTGCGGATCCACCCCGAGTTCGCGGGCCCTGGCGTATGCAGCGAACGCGCCGTCGACATCCCCGCGCCGCCGGCGCACCTCGCCCAACTCGTAGAACGCCTCCCCGCGGGCCCGCCGCGCCGCAGCCTCTACCGGCTCGCCCTCAACCGCCGCATCGAACGGCCGCGACACCCCGCGCAGCGCCGCCGATCGCTCGGCCACCCCCTCAGCGTGATCGGTCAGCACCGCGACCACGGTCTCCAGATACGTCAGCCGCACCACGGCCGGGCCGTCGGGCGCACTACCCAGCAAGCCGCGGGCCCGGCTGATCCAGCTCTGTCCGACAGCCACGTCCCCGCGGGCCAGCCACGCCGATCCCAGCTCGACAGCCTTGGCCGCCGCGGCCCCGGGATCGGTTCTGACCAGCCGCACATAGACCATCTCCGCGACGCGCACCGCCTCTCGGCCGTGCCCCAACCGCCAGGCCGCGACGGCCATCGCATCAAGGTCGTCGAGGCTCAGCGGACCGACCGCACCGGCCCGCGAGAACGCGGCATAGCTGTTCTCCCAGTCGCCCTCCCGGTAAGCGGCGCGGGCGGCGGCGAGGAGATCAGGCTGGGTTTCGAGTCGTACGGCAAGCAAGCCTCAACCGTATCGCTGGTTGGAACTGGCATGCGGCATTCCGGCGGACTCACGCTAAGGTTTGACTCATGAGTCAAACAGTGCGCGGTGTGATTTCTCGATCCAAGAAGCAGCCCGTCGAGCTCGTCGACATCATCATCCCCGACCCCGGTCCGGGTGAAGTCGTAGTCGACGTGACCGCGTGCGGCGTCTGCCACACCGACCTGACCTACCGCGAGGGCGGCATCAACGACGAATACCCCTTCCTGCTCGGCCATGAGGCCGCGGGCACCGTCGAAGCCGTCGGCCCCGGCGTCACCAACGTCGCCCCCGGTGACTTCGTGATCCTCAACTGGCGCGCGGTCTGCGGCCAGTGCCGCGCCTGCAAGCGCGGCCGTCCGTGGTACTGCTTCGACACCTTCAACGCCACCCAGAAGATGACCCTGACCGATGGCACCGAGCTCACCCCGGCGCTGGGCATCGGCGCGTTCGCCGACAAGACGCTGGTGCACGAAGGTCAGTGCACCAAGGTCGATCCCGAGGCTGACCCCGCTGTCGCGGGCCTGCTGGGCTGCGGCGTGATGGCCGGTCTGGGCGCCGCGGTCAACACCGGGCATATCGGCCGTGACGACACCGTCGCGGTCATCGGCTGCGGTGGCGTGGGCGATGCCGCCATCGCCGGTGCGGCTCTGGTCGGGGCCCGTACGATCATCGCCGTCGACACCGACAACACCAAGCTGAACTGGGCCCGCGAATTCGGCGCCACCCACACCATCAACGCCAAGGAGCTCGACGTCGTCGAGACCATCCAGGACCTCACCGACGGGTTCGGCGCCGACGTGGTGATCGACGCGGTCGGCCGTCCGGAGACCTGGAAGCAGGCCTTCTACGCCCGCGATCTGGCCGGAACCGTTGTGCTGGTGGGTGTTCCGACGCCGGACATGAAGTTGGAGATGCCGCTGGTGGACTTCTTCTCCCGCGGCGGGGCGCTGAAGTCGTCCTGGTACGGCGACTGCCTGCCCGAGCGCGACTTCCCCACCCTGATCAGCCTCTACCGCCAGGGCCGGCTACCCCTGGAGAAGTTCGTCTCCGAGCGCATCGGCCTGGAAGGTATCGAGGACGCCTTCCACAAGATGCACGCCGGCGAAGTGCTGCGTTCGGTGGTCGTCCTGTGAGTGGCATCGAGCGGCTCGTCACCCACGGCACCTTCGAACTCGACGGTGGCAGTTGGGAAGTCGACAACAACATCTGGATCGTCGGTGACGACAAGGAGGTCATCGTCATCGACGCCGCGCACGACGCCAAAGCCATTGAGGATGCCGTCGGCAACCGGCACGTCGTCGCGGTCGTCTGCACCCACGGCCACAACGACCACATCACCGTCGCCCCGCAGCTCAGCGCGGACCTCGACGCACCCGTCCTGCTCAACCCGGCCGATGACATGCTCTGGCGGATGACCCACGGCGACAAGCAGTTCCGCGCCATCGAGGACGGTCAGGTGCTCAAGGCCGACGGCATCGAGCTGCACGCGATCGCCACCCCGGGGCACTCCCCCGGCTCAACCTGCCTCTACGCACCGGCACTGGGTGCGGTGTTCTCCGGGGACACCCTGTTCCAGGGCGGCCCCGGTGCCACCGGACGCTCGTTCTCGGACTTCCCGACCATCCTCGGGTCGATCAAGGACAAGCTCGGCAAACTGCCCGCCGATACCGTGGTGTACACCGGCCACGGTGACACCACCCGGATCGGCGACGAGCTGGTCAACTACGACGACTGGGTCGCCAGAGGCCACTAGGGCGTGGTCGCAGCGCTGCGGGGGTCCACCAGAATCTTCGCGTGAGATTCCGGATCCCCCAGCGCCTCGAACGCCGCAGCCACCCCGGCCAGGCCCACCTTGCCGGTGATCAACGGTGACGCGTTGAGCTTGCCGTCGGCCAGCATGTGCAGGGTGTCGCGGAATTCCAATGGCGTGTAGGCGAACACGAAGCGCAGGTCGATCTCCTTGCCGCCGGCCAGCGCAGGTCGGAACGTGTCGGGACTCATGCACACGCCGACGACGACCACGCGTGAGCCCAGTGGCGCGGCGGCGATGATTCCGTCGATCATCCCCGGAAGGCCGACGCATTCGAAGACCACCGGGCGCTTGGGTCCAGCGGCACCGAGCGCATCGGCGATGCGGTACACGTGCTGCCACCCGGGCAGCTTGCGCAGCTTCTCCATCGACCCGACCGCGAGGTCGGTCAGGCCGGAGAAGTCAGTCACCACCCCCTTGCCTGACGCCCGGTCATAAGGCGACTCCACCTTCGGGTCCACCACGATGTCGGCACCGCAGCGGGCGGCCAGAGCGCGCCGGCCGGGCGAAAAATCGCTGGCGACGATCGTCTCGACGCCGCTGGCCTTGAGCTGGCAGATGACCGCCAGCCCGACCGGCCCGCAGCCGATCACGATGGCCGTATCGCGCTTGGTGACCTCGCCGCGTCGCACCGCATGCAACGCCACCGCCATCGGTTCGGTCAGGGCCGCGACGTCCATCGACAGCCCGTTGGGCACCGCGAAGGTCATCGCCGCCTCGACCAGGACCTGCTCGGCATAACCACCGGGTGCCAGCGGGGACAGCCCGGTCAGCTGGACACCACCGTGGGCCCGCACCATCGGGAACGACACCACCCTGGTGCCCACCTTGAAGGCCTTCGGCGTCTTGGCCCCCCGCTCGGCCACCTCGCCGGAGAACTCGTGTCCGAAGACGGTCGGGGTGTCGCCGCGCATGCCGTCCGGATAACCGGTCTCCTCGAAGATCCCGGCCAACTCGTCGGCATGGTCCTTGGCGTGTAGGTCAGACCCGCAGATCCCGCAGCTTCGCACGTCGAGCACCAGCTGCCCGTCCGCGGGCCGCGGAGCGGCGATCTCGACAACCGACAATGTTCCCTGCACACAGCTGACAGCCTTCACAGCGCCGAGTGTAGGCCGCGCTATCCCCGCAGAATTCGCCGCTTCTCCGCTTCGAACTCGGCCTCGGTCAGCGCACCCGAGTCTCGCAGGGCCGCAATGGTTTTCAGCTGCTCAAGACGAACGCCCTGGTCAGTGGGGGCGAACGGGTCCACCGGCGGGGACAGGGCAGTCGGCATCTCCTGCAGTCCCACCCCCTGCGACCCGCTGTTGTGCAGCCGCTTGAACACCCGCGACAGGATCACGTCGAGCAACCCCACCCCGAACACCGCGAGGAACACCCAGTGCAGGAAGTCGTAGTCGCTCTCGTGACCGAACGCCAGCCTCGGGTTGATGTAACCGTTGACGTCGCCGCCGGTCTTGATCTGGTAGACGCCCGCGGTGTCCACCTGGGCGATCCAGATTCGCAGGTGGGTATCACTGTTGACCGTCGTTGTCCCACTGGGCTTTTCGGTCAGCACCGGGTCGGGGGCGCCCTCCGGTGGGATGATGCTCAGCTTCAGGGCCGGCACCGGGAAGTTGCCTGACGGCGATCCGGTCACCGAGGTGTGAAAGCTGATCTGCACCTCGCCGGCCGGCAGTTCGATCTGACCGGAGCCGGGGATCGGGATCTCGCCGTAGGCATCGAACTCGTCGAGGACGAAGGCATTGAGCACCATGACGATGATGAACCCGACCCCGCCGACGACCATGCCGAGGATTCCGGTGATGGCCATGATCCGGGAGGCCGACCAGCTGCCCTTCATGGCCGCCAAGTGTGTCACGACGGGCTCTGCGCCGCCGCCCCAATCAGCCAGGTCGTCAGCCCGGCCTGCAGCCCGTCGGCGAACCGGCATGCCGGGTCGGGAAAGCCGAGTTCCTCGACGGCCTGGCGCACCGGCTCGGTCGGCACCGAGAACGGATACATCCCGGCGACCAGCGTCAGGATGCCCTCCCCGATGAATCCGAGGAACTCCTCGGCCAGCCACGGCAGTTGCCTGCCCACCACGGCCGACAGCTCACCGATGGTCTGCATGGCCCGGACCTTGAAGTCCAAAGCGAACTGGGCGGAGATGTTGCGCTCGAGCACCCCGGCCATCGCGCCGAGCAGCTCGCACAGCAGAGCCCGCTCCACCAGTGTCTCGGCGATCACGGCCGCGACCCGGATCTCGCTGTCGTAGTTCGGCTTTCGCGGCTGTGGTGCACCCAGACGCTCATCCAGCTCGACGAGCCAGGACCGGCACTCCGAGTCGAGCAGCTCCAGGAAGATCGCCTCGCGGCTCTCGAAGTAGCGCAGCACATTGGACTTCGCCAGCCCCACGCGTTCGCTGATATCGCGCAATGTGACGCCGTCGACACCGCTGACGGCCAGCGCCTCGCGCGCGGCGGCCAGGATGGCCGTCCGCCGGGCGGCCATCTGCTCGGGCCGGCGGGCCCGCTGGAACGTCGACGTCACGGCCATAATTTAGCAGACCACCGTTCTCTTGTTATCAGACCAGCGTTCTGTTACTGTCGCGGCCATGGCTGACCTCTCCCTCACCGTTCCCGATCTGTCCGGCAAGCTCGCCGTCGTCACCGGCTCCAACAGCGGCCTCGGCCTCGGCGTCACCAAGCGCTTCGCGGCCGCCGGCGCCGAAGTCATCATGGCGATCCGCAACCAGGCCAAAGGCGAAGCCGCGGCCGCCGAGATTCGCGCCGCCAACCCGGCCGCCAAACTCACGCTCAAGAGCATCGACCTGTCCTCGCTGGCCAGCGTCGCCGCGCTCGGCGAGGAGCTCAACGCCGAAGGCCGCCCGATCGACATCCTGGTGAACAACGCCGGCGTCATGCAGCCGCCGCAGCGCGACACCACCTCCGACGGCTTCGAATTGCAGTTCGGCGCCAACCACCTGGGCCACTTCGCCCTCACCGCCCACCTGCTGCCGCTGCTGCGGGCCGCGACCAACCCCCGCGTGGTCTCGCTGAGCAGCCTGGCCGCCCGGATCGGAGGCATCAACTTCGACGACCCCAACTTCGAGCGCAGCTACTCCGCCAACGCCTCCTACGCGCAGTCCAAGAGCGCGACGCTGATGTTCGCCATCGAACTGGACCGGCTCAGCCGCCAGCACGGCTGGGGCATCCTGTCCAACGCCGCGCACCCCGGCCTGTGCAAGACGAACCTGCAGATCAGCGGACCGTCACACGGCCGCGAGAAGCCCACCGCACTCGCCCGGTTCTACCAGTTCAGCTGGCGCTACATGCCGTTCATGTGGCAGGAGGTCGACGAGGGCATCCTCCCGGTGCTCTATGCCGCCGCCGACCCGAACGCCCGCGGCGGCCAGTTCTACGGGCCCAAGGGCTTCATGGAAATGGCCGGCGGCGGGGTCAAGGAAGGCAAGATCCTGCCCCGCGCCACCGACGCCGACGGATGCCGGCGGCTCTGGCAGATCTCGGAAGATCTCACCGGCGTGCGTTATCCCAACAATTGATCCCGGGGCGACTACCGTCACCTGCACAGCAGCGAGTACGGGAGGTCGCCATGTCCCCTGACGAGTCCAAGCCCACCGGCGGGGCGGTACAGCGATTCGCGCTGCGCTACTGGCTGGCCATCCTGCTGGTGGTGCTCGCGGCGGTCTTCATCGGCCAGAACCGCGATCGCCAGCAGGTGCACGTTCTGTGGATCACCGTGGAGTCACCGATGTGGCTGCTGCTGACCGCGATGCTCGTCGTGGGCGTCGTGGTCGGCCTGCTGCTGGGTCGCCGTCGCCGAAACTGACGTGCCCGAGTCCAGCATCGTGGTGCGTCC
This sequence comes from Mycobacterium sp. M26, assembly GCF_001494595.1. Classification (GTDB taxonomy): domain Bacteria; phylum Actinomycetota; class Actinomycetes; order Mycobacteriales; family Mycobacteriaceae; genus Mycobacterium. The sequence continues at coordinate 1,612,051 of NZ_LN929908.1, read as the reverse complement.
ACAACCGATGGACAGCGCCACCTACACTGCCTCCTCGCGACTGCAGGCAGCCGGATTGCGCCCTGCCATCGCCCTTTTCGAGGACGCCGCCCGCAGTGTGCCGCTGCCGCGCGCCCCGCAGCCGATCGCGATCGCGGACTACGGCGCGGCCAACGGGTTCAACTCGCTGCTCCCGATCAGCGCGGCCATCGCGATCGTGCGCGGGCGCACCCGTCCCGACCACGCCATCCTGGTGGCCCACACCGACGTCCCCGACAACGACTTCAGTGCGCTGTTCGCCACCCTGTCCGATGATCAGGACAGCTACCTGAAGAAGGACGCCGCCACCTTCGCCTCCGCGGTCGGGCGATCGTTCTACAAGCAGATCCTGCCCTCGGACAGCATTGCGCTGGGCTGGAGTTCGTGGGCGGTGCACTGGCTGAGCCGGGTGCCGACGCCGATCCCCGACCACGTACAGATCTCCTACAGCTCCGACGAACAGGCCCGCCGCGCCTACGCGCGCCAGGCCGCCGAGGACTGGCACGAGTTCGTCGCATTCCGCGGCCGCGAACTGGCCCCCGGCGGCCGGCTGGTGGTGCTGACCGTCGGGCTGGAACCCGATGGCGGCTCGGGGTTTCGGCCGGCGTTCGACGCGGTGGTCGCCCAGCTGCGGCAGATGGTCGAGGACAAGTTCGTCACCAGCGATGAGGTGCGACGGATGTCGATACCGTCAATGGGCCGCGACGAGAAGGACTTTCGCGCACCGTTCGCGCCGTCGGGCCGGTTCGAGGGGTTGTCGATCGAGCATCTGGAGTTGTTCAACGCCGAGGACCGGTTCTGGGCGCAGTACCGCACTAATAAGGACGCGACGGTATTCGGCGCGAATTGGGCTGGGTTCCTTCGTGCCTCGATCTTCCCCACGCTGGCCGCCGCGCTCGACGGCGGCTTAGGCGACCCACGGGGCACCGAGTTCGTCGACCGGTTGGAGGCCGGGGTAGCCGCCCAATTGGCTGCCGCGCCCGAGCAGATGTCGATCCCGCTGGCCAAGCTGGTCCTGGAGAAGCGGCCGTCAGCCTGAGATTGTGGGCTGCAAGAACGGCGGCAGGCCGGGAATCGTCGGGATCGGCGGAATCGTCGGGATGATCGGCGGCGGCGCAGTGACAGTGGCCGTCTCGGTGACCGGCGGCGGGGTCGACACTGTCGTGGTGACGACGGTCGTCGTCGCCGTCTCGGTCACTGGCGGGGGCGGCGGAGCCTCGACCACCTGGGTCACCGGCGCCGGGGCTTGCACCACGGTCCGCGGTGCCGGTTGCTCGACCGGCGCCTGCAGTTGCACCGGACTGGGCGACGCTGCGCAACGGCCGTTCCGGCCCCGGCCAGCGCGATCACGGCCAGTGCAGCCGCCACCACCGGCAACGGCCTGCGATACCAGGGCGCGGGGCCGTCGGCCACCTCGGCGGGCTCGTGCTCGAAGTCGATGGGCGGCCGGATAGCGACGGCGGGTTCGGGCTCGGGTGCCTTGATGTCCGGCACGTCCGGGGCCTGCGACCAGGCCAGCGCGGCGCCGGTGAGGGGCGCGGGATCGGCGGCCGGTGCGACCAGGGGCGCCGCAACCGGGGCGGCGGCCAGCGCGGTCGGGTTGTCGTCAGCCGGGCCGCGGGCGGCCCGCAATGCGGCACCGATCGCCGGGATGAGGCCCGGGCGCGGCGCGGTGATGACGGGCACCCGCAGATGCTCGGACAGGGTCGTGGTGAGTGCCGGGATGGCCGCGCCGCCGCCGATCGTCGCGACGGCGGCCAGTTCGGCCGGACGCACCCCCGCCCGACTCAGCTGGTCCATCACTGCCGCTGCCAGGTCGGCCAGCGGCCGGCGCAGCACTTCGTCGAGTTCCAGCCGGGTCAGCCGGACGTCACCGGTGAAACCGGGCAGCTGGGCCGGGATCGCGGTCACCGAGGCGGTGGACAGCCGTTCCTTGGCGGCCCGGCAGTCAGCCCGCAGCCGGGTGAGCGAACCGATGGCCGAGGTGCCGGTGATGTCGATGCCCGCGGACAGTTCCCCCACCACATGGGCGAGCACACCCTGGTCGACCAGGTCACCGGAGAAGTCCTGGTAGCGCAGGGGCGCCTCGATCGGCCGATATCCGGCCGCCGCATCGAGCAGGGTCACCGTGGTCCCGCTGCCGCCGACGTCACACAGGGCCACCAACCCGCGTGCCGGCAGCCCAGGGTCGACCTGCAAGGCCGTCGCAGCCGCTGCCGCATCGGGGACCAGCAGCAGGTCAGCGGCCGACCACTCGGGGAGGCGGCGGAGGGCACGGCGCAGACCCTCAACAGCTGCCGGTGCCCAGTGCGCGGGGTAGGTCAGCGCGGCGGCAGGCGGCAGCGGACGGCCGGCGGTGGCCTCGTAGCCCAGCCCGCGCAGCGCGTCGGCCAGCAAATCTCCTGCCGAATGCACCGATCCGTCGGCGGCCACGATGCCCACCGGATCGCCGACACGGTCGACGAAGTCGCTGATCGTCAGGCCGGGAAGCGTGAGAACGGGCTTGCGCGTGACACTTCGGTCCGACGTCACAGCAGCCAGTGTGGTAGCTCCGACCGACAGGCCAATGGCCGGTTTCGTTGCGTCAGTCATCACCGGAAATGTCGGTCTGACCGCCGCGGACGTTACTCAGCGAATGATGCCGCGACCCGGGATCAGGGGCAGGTCCAGGGGTGTGACCCAGCCCGGGGACAGGTCGTTCACGGCTGGGACGGCGTTGAGCGCGCGCAGGCCGGTGGACAGGCAGCCGGCGGTGGCGGCATCGCGTCCGGAACCGTCGGTGAAGCGGAACGCGGTCTCCTGGAAGATGCTCGGCGTGCCCTCGATGTCGACCCGGTAGACGTCGTCCTGGTCACCCGAGGGCCAATCCGGGGCGGCGTCTCTGCCGATCCGGTTGACGTGCTCGAGCTGGATCCTGGTCTCGCCCCGGTAGACGCCGTTGATGGTGAATCGCACCGCAGCCACATGCTCCGCCTGGATGACGCCCTTGACGGTCTTGCGCTCGGTGGGGGTCACCCACTTGTCCCAGGTGGTGGTGATCTCGTCGAGTTCGATCCCGGCCGCGTAGGCGATCATCGGCACCGTGGCGCCCCAGGCGAACACCAGCACGTCGGAGTTCTGCAGCAGGGGCTTGAACTCCGGCTCGCGGCCGATGCCCATCTCGAACTCGTAGTCACCCTCGTAGTTCGTGTAGTCCAGCAGTTCGGAGGCTCGCACCCGGCGCACCTCGGAGGTCAGCCCCATCAGGGTCATCGGGAACAGGTCGTTGGCGAACCCCGGGTCGATGCCGGTGGTGAAGCACGACGAGCGGCCTTCCTCGCAAGCCTTGGTGATCGGGTCGATCCAGTTCGGCGGGTTGAGGTGCATCTTGGGCCACACCCACGGCGTCATGGCCGTCGAGCACACATCGATGCCGGCCGTCAGGAACCGGCTGATCAGGTCGATGTTGGCGTCGGCGTGCGCGGCCGTGGGCCCGTAGTGGACCAGGGCGTCGGGCTTCAGCGCGATCAGGGCGTCGACGTCATCGGTTGCCAGTACCCCGGTCGGCTCGGACAGTCCGCAGATCTCGCCGACGTCGACACCGACCTTGGCCGGGTTGCTCACCCCCACCCCGACCAGTTCGAACTCGGGATGTTTGAGCACCTCCGGGATGACCATCCTGCCGACGAAACCGGTACCCCAGATCACTATTCGCTTAGCCACGCTCGGAGCCTAGCTGGATGAGTTGTCCCGCAAAGCAAATCGACGTTCGGCGTAAGCCAGATCGTCGCGCCACAGCCGCGCGGCGGCCACCCGCATCAGCGGGGTGATCAACGGAGCGGCCCGCAGCGAGTACTTGAAACCCGTGCGGTCGGACTGGGCGATGACGGCCTCGATCACCGCGGTGCGGGGCCGCCCGTCGGGTCCGCGGCCGATCGGGGTCGCATGGGTCTCCACCACGCTGCCCGCGCCCTCGCCGTCGACGATCCGCATAACGATCGTGCGCGGCTCCGGGGTGGTGAACTCCGCGATCACCGGGACACCGAGGCGACCCATCCGGAACGTCACCGCGACCAGGAACCGGTCGGTGTCCTCGTCGGCATCGTCCGGCGGGGCGCTGAGCACCTCGAGCTGGGTGAACGAATAAGGGTGGAACCAGGCGCCGTGCCACGGGTCCAGCCGGTTGGCGATGACATCGGACGGTTCGCAGATGCCTTCGAGCCGGGTCACGGCGGCCAGCCGCGCACCCGTCGGCCGTGGCGGGATCACCGGCTGCTCCAGCGGTTCCTCACCGCCGACGCGATCCAGCCGGACCCACACCAGCACGCCATCGTCGAACGCGGGCAACGGTTTCCAGCCGAACTCCCGCTTGCCTGCGAGTTTCAGGCCGTGCCACGGGCAGATCAACGCACCGCAGTCCACCGTGCCGGTGGCGAGGTCCGCGCCCAGGTGCGGGCAGGCCGCCGGGCCGACGTGCAGCCCGCCCTGCTGGTCGCGCCAGGCCACGATCTCCACACCGCCGACCCGGGTGCCGAACGGCTTGTCGGACTTGACATCCGAACTGGCGGCGAAGACGAACCAGTTACCGCTGGCCCGCTGCTCGGCGCGTTGCAGTGCCGAGTTGATCAGAGCGGGCTGGGCATCCTGATAGGTGGGTTTCTGGTTGGCCCAGTCCAGCTTCGGAACAACCTGCAGCGGAATGCCTTTGGGAAAACGGGCGGCCAGCCGCGACGTGATGCTCATGACGCCTGAGCCTTTCTCGGGGTGGCCAGCCGGCGCAGAACCGGCGAACGACCCTGCACCGGAACGGTGTGCACCGTATGTCCGCTGACCCCCCAGCCGGCCAGCAGCCGGTTCGCGGCCGTCCACCCGGTGGTGGCGGCGCGCTCCATCAACGCTACCGGCAGGTCGATGCGGATGCCGTCACCGGCGAGCATCAGGTTGGGCACCGGGGTCTCGACGGTGGGCCGGTCGGCGAAGGAACCCGGGTAGAACAGCGGGCAGTCCTCGCGGAACAGGATGGTCTCCTTGACGATCCCGGCCTGCGCGGTCTCCGGGTAGAGCTGGTGCAACCGGCCCAGCATGCGTTCCCGCAGCCCCTCGAACGGCGGCGGGTCCACCACCGAGTAGGAGTGCACCTCGACCACCGAACCGCCGTGGGCGCGGGCCCACTCGGCGGCTTGGCGTTCGTAGTTGCTGACCACGCTGATGTTGTCGACCGGTTCAAGTCCGCCGGTGCCCAGGAAGGGCGGGCGGCCCGCGTCGAGCGGCCGGTCCAGCCACAGCCGCTGCACCACGAAGGGCGGCGCGGTGCGCAAACGTGCCACCTGCTCGCGCCACTGCTCATCACCCAGTCCCGGCGAGGCCGCCACGATCTGCTGCAAGCCGCCCGGATCGGTGGCCAGCACCACGGCGTCGGCATCAATGGTGGTGCCGTCGGAGACGCTCACCTGCAGCGTCTTGGAACCACCCTGGTTGACCGAATCCACCGACACCCCGGTGCGGAAGACGACACCCTGCTCGACGAGATACTCCCCCAGCGGATCCCACAGCGCGGTGTTGAAGTTCGACTCGGCGACGTCGAACACCAGACCTTCGCTGGAGCCCAGGAAGTAGATGTGGAACATCGCCGCCAGCTCCGCGGCCGACAACCGCTCAGGGCGGGCGAAGAAGCTGCGGGCGAACACCTCGAAGGCCAGGTGCCGGGCCGCGATCGGGAAGTTGATGTTGGTCAGGAACGTCTCGGCGTCCAGATCGTCGAGCTGATCGTAGATCTCGGGCACCGACACCGCGGCCAGCGGAGCCGCCGCAGGTGCGTTGAGCCGCAACAGATCCCGTATCCGGAAGGTGGGGCTGCGCAGCGCGAACACCAGTGCGTTCCACGGCGGTGTCTTGGGCAGGCCGCGGAAGGTGTCCCGGCGGCCCTCGCCGTCGACCAGCGGGTAGTCCTCGACCGGGCGCAACCGGTCCAGTCCGGGATCGCTGCGGCGCAACAGGGCACGCAGGTTGTAGTACTGCCGGAAGAAGGCGTGGAAGCCGCGGTTGTTGGCCACCTCGGTGCCGTCATCGAGGGTCTCGGTCCAGCCGCCGACGCGGCCGCCCAGATAGTCCTGGCGTTCCAGGACCTCGACGGAGACCCCGCGCTCGGCCAGGCCGGTGGCCGCGGCCAGACCGGCGATACCGGCGCCGACGACGACGACGTGCGGGGTGTTGGGCAGCGCGTTGGCATGCGGCAGCCCGGACTGAGCCGGATGTGCGACTCGGCGTGGATCGATCATTGTGGTGCGTCCGCCAGGAAGGTATGGACGATGTCGCGCTGCCAGCCGGGCATGGTCTCGCTGTGCACGCCGGTGAACCCGGCGGCGGCGAGCCTGCGCTGGAAGTCTTTGGCACCGTCGAAGGTGTTCACACTGCGCCAGAGGTGGCGGTAGAGGGTGCTGTCCCCGGTCTGCCGCCAGCCCGCCGGGATGATGATGCCCCAGCACACGGCGTTCCAAATCGCTTTGGCCGCACGCGAATCGCTCACCGAATACTCGTGCACCGCCAGGGTGGCACCTGGCCGCAGCAGGCCACGGAAGGTCCGCAGGACCGTGTCGGGATCGGCCAGGTTGCGCAGCAGGTAGGCAGCCAGGATGCCGTCGAACGGCCCTTCGACCCCGGCCTCGGCGATCCCCTCGATCGGGGTGTGAACAAAGCGCACATTGTCCGGCCACGACTTGGCCCTGGCCTCGGTCAGCATGCCCGCCGAGGCGTCAACGGCGACGATCTCGGCATGCGGGGCTGCCTCGAGCAGGGCCGCGGTCGACGCACCGGTGCCGCAGCCGGCGTCCAGCAGGCGCAGCCCGCGGCCGCCGTCGGCGATCCGCATCCGGCGTGCCGAGATGCGCAGGTGGTCGTGATAGCCGGGGTTGGCGCCGACCAGCCGGTCGTAGGCCGCCGCGCCGACGTCGAAGGCGCCGGGAACCTGTTCCCGTTGCAGTCCTCGCTGGCCGACACTTACCACTGGCGATCCTTTCGATCGAAAGCGCCGATGATGCAGTACATCAGGCAGCGCCGTACCTTCGGGCCCGTCGCGCACGGACCAGTCCGCCGGCGAACACCTGGACCCGGCGACCCGTACCGACGGTAGCCCGCTGGCTGAACACTTCGAAGTCGATCGACTCGATGCGGTCGAGGATCTCCGAGTACAGCGTGAACGCGGTGGCCACACACGGCCGCGACTGCGGGGCCAGCAGCGCGATGCCCTTGCGGGCCTCGCGGTAGATCTCCCGGGTGATGTCGTGCTGGGCGGCCAGGGCCTGACGGACCCGGGAATCGGTGCGACGGCTCTGGTGGCACCAGGTCAGCAGGTCGCGGTCCACCCCGAAGGCGGCCATCTCGTCGGCGGGCAGGTAGACCCGGTTGCGGTCGAGGTCTTCGTCGATGTCCCGCAGGAAGTTGGTCAGCTGGAACGCCCGGCCCAGCGCCTCGGCGAAGGGCTCGGCCTCGGCGGTCGGACCGACCGTGCCCAGGATCGGCAGCATCTGCAGACCGATGACCTCGGCCGACCCGCGCATGTAGTGGTTGAGCGCGGCCCGGTCCGGATAGTCGGTGACGGTCAGATCCATCCGCATCGACGTCAGGAAATCGTCGAACAGATCCAGCGGAATGCGGTAGGTGCGCGCGGTATGCAGCACCGCGGGCAACACCGGCTCACTGGGATCGGCTGTGCCGCTGAAGAACTTGGCCGACAGCCGATCCAGGCGGGCCTCCCGTTCGGCGATGGTGGCCGTCGACTCCAGATCGTCGAGGATGTCATCGGCGTACCGGGCGAACCCGTACAGCGCGTGCACGGCCGGCCGCTGCGAGGGGGCCAGCAGCCGGGTGGCCAGGAAGTACGTCCGGCCGTGCTGGGCGTTGAGCCTGCGGCAGTACCGGTAGGACTCGCGCAGCCGTTCGTCGTCGATCCCCGCGGCGTGTAACTCGGTGTGGATCATCGCTACCTGCTTCCCGACCTGGTGATGATGCGCTTGCGGAACAATTCGTCAACGGGGCCGGCGATCCGCTCGGCGGCGAGCCGGCCGGACAGCAGGGCGGTGGGAACACCGACGCCGGGCACCGTGGATCCGCCGGCCAGCACCGCGTTGTCGATCCCGCGCACGAGGTTGGCGGGCCGGAACGGGCCGGTCTGAGAGAAGGTGTGGGCCAGTGCGAACGGCGAGCCGGCAGCCATGCCCTGCTTGGCCCAGTCCGCCGGGGTGACGATGTCGAGGATGTCGGCGTCCTCGTCCAGGCCCGGCAACAGCCGCTCCCCGGCCTTGGCCACCACCTGGTGGGCATATGCCTCACCGGCGGAAGACCAATCCACCACGCCCACATCAAGATTCGGGGCCGGTGCCAGGATGTAGAGCAGGTCGCGGCCGACAGGAGCCAAGCTGGCGTCACCCGCGGTGGGCCTGGTCACCAGCAGCGACGGATCGCTCATCAAGGTGCCGTCGCGGATGATCTCATCGAACGTCCGCGACCACTGCTTGCCGAAGCTGATGTTGTGGTGCACCAGCTTGTCGCCGACGGCGGGCACCCCGGCGTGGACGACGACCGCCGACGGGGCGGGCAGGATCTTGACCGCGCGCCGCGGGGTACGACCCAGCAGCTGATAGGTCAGCGGCAGCTCGGTGGTGAGAACCACCGCGTCACAGGCGATCCGGTCACCGTTGTCGGTACGCACCGCGGTCACCCGCGAGCCGGACTTCTCCAGCGACGTCACCGAGGCCTGATAGCGGAAGTCCACCCCGGCAGCGGCTGCGGCAGCGGCCAGCGCTTCGGGCACCGCACGCATACCGCCGCGCGGGAAGTAGACACCCGCGACGGTGTCCATGTAGGCGATCACCGCATAGGCGGCCAACGCATGCTGCGGCGGAACTCCGGCGTAGAGCGCCTGGAAGGTGAAAACCCGTTGCAGCCGTTCATCTTTGATGTACTTGCTGACCATCTTCTCCCAGCCGCGGAAGCCGCCGATCGCGGCGAGCCGGGCCAGCTGCGGGGTCAGCAGTGACAGCGGGGAGTCGAAGTTCGAGGCGATGAAGCCCTTCATCTCCAGCTGGTAGAGCTCAGTGAGCCAGTCGCGCAGCCGGTGGTAGCCGGCCGCCTCGGCCGGACCGGCGAACTCCTCGATGGCGGCGGCCATCGAGGCGGCATCGGTATGCACGTCCAGCGACGAGCCGTCGGCGAACGATGCCCGGTAGGCCGGGTCCACCAGGTCAAGCTGCAGGTGGTCGTCCATCGAGGCGCCGACCGCGGCGAACGCTTCTTCGATGATGTCGGGCATCGTGAGCACCGTGGGTCCGGTGTCGATGCGGTAACCGCGGATGTCGGCCTGGCCCATTCGCCCGCCGGGGAACGGGTAGCGCTCGACCACCGTCACCCTCCGGCCGCGGCCCGCCAGCTGCAGGGCAGCAGACAGCCCGGACAGCCCGGCTCCGACCACCACGACGTGGTCGGTCGCCCCTGGGACGGTACGCATCATCGTCTCCTGTTCTCTAGGTCACTCGCAGGGTGCAGGCCGCCGCCATATTGGCCAGCGTCGACTGCACCCAGTCGTCAATTCGGTTGTCGCACACGTGGTTCACCGCGGTGCCGACCAGTTCGTCGATCATGTCCTCGATCCACTCGACGGCGCCGGTGGCGACGATCAGGTTGCGCCACCGGGTGATGTCGGCGGCGTCGAGTTCCTCGGCGTTCATCAGTTCGACGAACTGCCTGCGGATGGTGGCATCGGCCATCTGGTGAGCCGCGACCACGACGCTGGTGGCCTTTCGCTCGGCCAGGTCTCCCCCGATCGGCTTGCCGGTCACCGTCGGTGACCCGAACACGCCGAGGATGTCGTCGCGCAACTGGAACGCCTCGCCGACGGCGCTGCCATACTCCCCCAGCGCGCCGATCAGGTCCTCGCAGCCGGACATCGCCGCACCGATCTCCAGCGGCCGTCGCACGGTGTAGTTGCCCGACTTGCGGCGGGCGACGTCGAGCACCTGGTCCAGGGTGGGCAGGGCACCGTAGTCATTGGCGACGTCGGCGAACTGGCCCACGGCCAGCTCCACCCGCATCGCGTCGTAGCGCCGCCAGGCGCGTGCCAGCGCATCGGCGGGCACGCCGCTGTCACGCATCATCTGTTCGGCCCAAACCAGGCACAGATCCGACAGCAGGATCGCCGCCGAGGCACCGAAGCGCCATTGCGATCCGCTGAAGCCCTGGTCGCGATGCCACTGGCCGAACTGCACGTGCGCGGCGGGAGCGCCGCGACGCATGTCCGAGTCGTCCATCACGTCGTCCTGCAGCAGGGCGAAGGCGTGCAGCAGTTCCAGACCGGCGGAGGCCCGCAGCGCGGCGTCGTCGGCCGGCGCGCCGCACAGCCAGCCCAGGTACATGAACGTGGAGCGCAAGCACTTTCCGCCGCCCACGAACTGCACAAGGATGTCGGCGGCGACGTCGATTCCGGCGCCGGCCAGTTGCGGAACACAGTGGCCGTCGACGAAGTCGGCGACGTGGGCGAGCGCAGACTGCCGCACACCGTTGCGCCAGATCTCGAACTGCGCGTCGTGTTCGACGGCCACACCCGTGGCCGCGGGCACACGCGCGCCGTTCAGCGAGACTGCGTCAGATGCGCGCAATGGCTGCTCCTTCCCCGTGGCGGGCCACCTCGACCCGGGCCGAGCACCGTGCATGCGATACCCCTCTGATAGCCGATGCAACCAGACGGTGGTGCTCTTGGGTCCAATTCAAGGCGAGTAGTGACCTCGATGCCTTGTCAGAACGCACATGGTCACGTACGCGTAATTTTCTGCACCGCGACCGAGATGCCCCCAAAAGTCCGTCTACCTGCTGGAATACTGGGCCGATGCGGACCGCCAGCGAGGACGTCGCGACCATTGCCGGATCCATCGCCACCACCGGCAGCGCGGCGGTGGCCGGATCGATCGCGACCGCGGGCAGCGCGGTGGTCGGCGGCTCGATCGCCACATCGGGCAGCGCCGTGGTGGCGGGGTCTATCGCCACCGCGGGCAGCGCGGTGATCGCCGGCTCGATCCTGAGCGCCGGCAGCGCGGTGCTGACGGGCTGCGTGCTGACGCTGCTGTGCATCGCGATGCGCGAATGTGTGGCCTGCGCAGCATGTTTCGCGTGCCGCACGTGCATGGCGTGCCTGGCCTGTGCCCGGTGCACCGACTGCGTGGGATGTGTCGGGTGCTACAACTGCTCGGGACTGCGCAACGCGGTGGGCCTGCGCAACGTCCACGCCCAGCCGGGCGGAGAAATCGGGCCTGGAGAGGTTGGAAGATGACACAGCTGAGCGGGAAAGTCGCCCTGGTGACCGGAGCGTCGTCGGGACTGGGGGCGGCGGTGGCTCAGGTTTTCGCCGAACGCGGTGCGTCGGTCTACGGGATCGCCCGCGACACCGAGCGGATGGCAGGAGTGTTCGAGTCCGTCCCCGGCGGTGAGTTCGCCTCGGTCGACATCACCAGCGCCCAGGCCTGCCGGGATGCCGTCGCGGGCTGTGTGGAGCGGTTCGGCCGGCTCGACGTGCTGGTCAACGCCGCGGGCTTTCACCAGATGCGGCACACCCCCGCGGTGGCCGACGCCGACTGGGACTACGACCTGGCCGTCAACCTCAACGGCCCGTTCTACCTGTGCCGGGCGGCGCTGCCCCACCTGCTCGAAGCCGGCGGCAACATCGTCAACGTCGCGTCGATCGCCGGGATCGAGGGTGAGGTCTACTCGGCCGGTTACTGCGCAGCCAAGCACGGCCTGGTCGGTCTGACCCGGGCCCTGGCGGTGGAATTCACTAAGGAGCAGTTGCGGGTGAATGTGGTGTGCCCGGGCGGCATGCTCACCCCGCAGGTCACCGAGTTCGCGACGCCCGATGACGCCGACTGGAACCTGATCATGCGGATCGCCGCACCCCGCGGAATGATGGACCCGCGCGACGTCGCTAAGGTGATCGCCTTCCTGGCCAGCGACGATGCATCGACCATCCACGGCGCGGTCTACAACGTGGACAACGGCAAGACCGCGGGCTAAGCCCCCTCTTCGAAGCGTCGCCGGATCCCGGCGAGCATCTCCTGATGCGCTGCGACCGCCTGCCGGGCGGTCATCGCGAGCAGCGGCCAGGGCGCGCTGATCCGGATCCGCTCGGTCAGCCGGGTACCGCCGGGAGTGGGGTCGAAGGACACCACCCCGTCGAGCCGGACCCGGGGGAACTGGCGGGCTTCGGTGATGACGGGGCCGGTTCGGGGCACCCGCAGGGTCGCCGTGTAGCTGATCGGCAGGGTTGCCGGGCCCAGCGGAATGCGGTCGGCCACCTGGTAGGTGTGGACATATCCCTCGGGCGACTCGCTGCGATGCAGGGTGCGCACCGAGACCACCAAGGGGTGGATGTCGGTGATGTTGTCCAGGTCGACGTAGTGGTCGCGGACGTCGTCCGGCGCACCGGGTACGTCCTCGCTGATGGTCCGGTCAACCGGCCCGGCCATGAGCAGGCCTTACTGGACGGCGGCCCGCTGCAGGACGCCGATCTGCTCCGGGCAGTAGGTGGTAATCGCCGCCCCCAGGAACTGCACGGCCTGGGTCTGGGTCGAGCCGTTCGGCAGATTGGTCAGGACGAACTTGGCCGACTGGTAGGCGTCCTTGTCCAGGCCGTTGTTCAGCCGCTTGCAGGTGATCTTGCCGATCCAGGCGTTGTAGTCCCGGGGCCCGTAGATACCGAAACCGTGCAGCTCATTGGCGAAATCGATGTCGGGGTCGGCGTGCGCCGGCGTGGCCAGGACCAGCGGTGCCGCGATGGCAGCTGCGGCGACCATGGCAAGCCTCGTGACGTTCATGAGTCGGAATTGTAGGCCTGCTAACCACACGCGCGGAAGCCCGGTGTGACCTCGGGCACGAACGGGTGAGGGAAATCGGACCGTCGAGCTACCCGGGGGTATTGTCCGATCAGTTAAGTGGGCTAATCTCTTGGGTTACATCAGCTAATCGGTCGCGGCGCGAGAAAATCGGGGTTGAGATGAGACGAACGGGCACCCTCACGATCGGCGTCGCAGGATTCTGCGCGTTGCCCGTGTCGGCGTCCTGACCTCGTCGGAAGAAACCTATGGTCAAGGCACTCAGACGCGGGTGGATACCGGTGGTCATCGTCATCGTGGTGGCCATCGCGGGGTTTGCGGTGTTCCGCCTGCACGGCGTCTTCGGCAAGACCGAACTGACCCGTCCGGGCAGCGGTCTGGCCAATGACACCAAGCCGTTCAACCCCAAGCAGGTGACCTACGAGATCTACGGACCGCAGGGGGCGGTCGCGACCATCAACTACCTCGACCTGGACGCCCAGCCCCAGATCGCGCGCGACGTCACCCTGCCCTGGTCCATCACGTTGACCACCACCGCGCCGGCGGCCAGTGCCAACATCGTCGCCCAGGGTGACACCGACACCATCGGCTGCCGGATCCTGGTCGACGGTGTGCTCAAGGACGAGAAGACCTCCACCGGTGTCAACGCCCAGACCTTCTGCCTGGTGAAGTCCGCATGAGCCCGTCATCCGGAGCGCATGCGCTGATCCCCCGGCTGGTTCGGACCTTCGCGATCCCCGTGGTGCTGTTCTGGGTCGGCCTGGTCGTGGTGCTCAGCGTCGCGGTCCCGCCACTGGAGCAGGTCAGCCAGGAACACACCGTCTCGCTGGCGCCGCAGGACGCGCCGTCGATGAAGGCGATGCAGAAGGTCGGCAAGGACTTTCAGGAGTTCGACTCCAACAGCAGCGCGATGATCCTGCTGGAAGGCGACCAGCCACTGGGAGCCGACGCCCACCAGTACTACGACGGGCTGATCAAGAAGCTCCGCGAGGACCCCAAGCACGTCGAGCACATCCAGGACTTCTGGGGCGATCCGCTGACGGCGGCCGGTTCGCAGAGCGCTGACGGCAAGGCCGCCTACGTCCAGGTGTATCTGGCCGGCAACCAGGGCGAGGCGCTGGCCAACGAATCGGTGGACGCGGTCCAGAAGATCGTCGCGGCCAACCCCCCGCCGGCCGGGATCAAGGTGTACGTCACCGGGCCGACGGCCCTGAGCCACGACCAGCACAACGTCGGCGACTCGGCAGTCAAGGTCGTCGAAATGGTCACCATCGCGGTCATCCTGGTGATGCTGCTGCTGGTCTACCGATCCATCGTCACCACGGTGCTGATCCTGGTGATGGTGTTCCTGGAACTCACCGCAGCCCGCGGTGTCATCGCGTTCCTGGGCAACGCCGAGGTCATCGGTCTGTCGACGTTCGCGGTGAACCTGCTGGCGACGCTGTCCATCGCCGCGGCCACTGACTATGCGATCTTCCTGATCGGGCGCTATCACGAGGCGCGCCTCGCTGGCGAGGACCGCGAGACCGCCTACTACACGATGTATCACGGCACCGCCCACGTGATCCTGGGCTCGGGTCTGACCATCGCGGGCGCCACGTTCTGCCTGCACTTCGCGCGGCTGCCGTACTTCATGTCGCTGGGCTTCCCGCTGGCCATCGGCATGCTCGTGGTGGTCTTCGCCGCGCTGACGTTCGGACCCGCCGTGATCTCGATCGGCAGCCGGTTCCGCAACATCTTCGAGCCCAAGCGCAAGATGAACACCCACATGTGGCGCCGGGTCGGCACCGCGGTGGTGCGCTGGCCCGCGCCGATCCTGGTCGCCTCGATCGCGCTGGCGCTGGTCGGCCTGCTGGCGTTGCCGTCCTACACCACCAGCTACAACGACCGGAACTATCTGCCCAAGGACATCCCGGCCAATGTGGGCTACGCCGCCGCCGACCGGCACTTCCCGCAGGCCCGGATGAACCCCGAGCTGATGCTCATCGAAACCGACCACGACGTGCGGAATCCGGCGGACATGCTGGTCATCGACCGGGTCGCCAAATCCGTCTTCCACATCCCGGGCATCGGCCGGGTGCAGACCATCACCCGCCCGCTGGGCACCCCGATCGAGCACACCTCGATTCCGTTCATCATCAGCATGTCCGGCACCAACCAGACGATGAACATGTCCTACCTGCAGGACCGCATGAAGGACCTGCTGAAGATGGGTGACGAACTGCAGGTCACCATCGACACGATGGAGCGGATGCTGGCCCTGACCAAAGAGATGGTCGGGGTCACCCACAACATGGTGGCCAAGACCAAGCAGATGGTCGCCGACACCAACGAAATCCGGGACAACCTGGCCGATTTCGACGATTTCTTCCGGCCGATCCGCAACTACTTCTACTGGGAACCGCACTGCTACGACATCCCGATCTGCCATGCGCTGCGGTCCATTTTCGACGCCCTGGACGGCATCGACACCCTTAGTGACGACCTGTCGTCGATCGTCGTCGACATGGATCGGCTCGACGTCCTGATGCCCAAGATGGTCCAGATCATGCCGCCGATGATCGCGACCATGAAGAACATGAAGGCGTCGATGCTGACGATGCAGTCGACGATGAACGGCTTCCAGGACCAGATGGAGGCGATGCAGGAGAACGCCACCGCGATGGGCCAGGCGTTCGATGCCTCGAAGAACGATGATTCGTTCTATCTGCCACCGGAAGTGTTCGACAACCCGGACTTCAAGCGCGGTCTGAAGATGTTCGTCTCCCCGGACGGAAAAGCGGTGCGGTTCATCATCTCTCACGAGGGTGACCCCGCGACGCCGGAAGGCATCTCGCACATCGACAAGATCAAGAACGCGGCGTTCGAGGCCATCAAGGGCAGTCCACTGGAGGGGTCGAGGGTTTACCTCGGCGGCACCGCGTCGGTCTACAAGGACATGCAGCACGGCGCCAACTACGACCTGCTGATCGCCGGAATCGCGGCGCTGTGCCTGATCTTCGTCATCATGCTGGTGATCACCAGGGCGGTGGTCGCCTCGGCGGTGATCGTGGGCACGGTGCTGTTGTCGCTGGGCGCCTCGTTCGGTCTGTCGGTCCTGCTGTGGCAGCACATCCTCGGCCAGCCGCTGCACTGGATGGTCATCGCGATGGCGGTGATCATCCTGCTGGCGGTGGGTTCGGACTACAACCTGCTGCTGGTCGCCCGGTTCAAAGAAGAGATCCACGCCGGACTCAACACCGGTATCATCCGGGCGATGGCTGGCAGCGGTTCGGTGGTGACATCGGCGGGCCTGGTCTTCGCGTTCACGATGGGGTCGATGGTGATCAGCCCGCTGCGGGTCGGTGGCCAGGTCGGCACGACGATCGCGCTGGGTCTGCTGTTCGACACACTGATCGTCCGGTCATTCATGACACCGTCGATCGCCGCGCTGATGGGCCGGTGGTTCTGGTGGCCGCAGCGGGTGCGCCAGCGCCCGCTCCCGCAGAACTGGCCGGCACCGCGCCGCGACGAATCGGACGATACGGATCGGCTATCCGTGGGCGCCAGCCCTGAGGGAGGTTCAACATGACAACGATGAGCAGGACTGTCCGCATGGGAGCGGCTGCGGCGGCGCTGGGTATGGCCGCGCTGGCGATGCCGGCGACGGCGTCGGCGGACGCCTCGGATGACTACCCGATCCCGCACCGCATGATCATCACGACCTGCACGGCCGAGCAGATCATGGCGGCGGCCCGCGACGTCACGCCCGTCTATTACGAGCGCTACATGATCGACTACAACAACAAGCCGGCCGACGTGCAGCAGGCAGCCCAGGACTACGTGCACTGGTTCTACTCGCTGGACGCCGCGGCGCGCCGCGGCTGGTCGGAGGAGATGGCCACCAACATCTACTCCGATCCGCTGGTCTTCCGCTGGCCCAACCACGCCAAGCTGTTCTTCAACAACAAGGGCGTGGCCGCCAAGACCACCGACGTCTGCATGAACTACCCGCCGGACGATATGTCCGTGTGGAACTGGTGAGCTGACCCGACACGTCCCGTTAGGGATCCGTTCACCTGTCGTCCCCCGGTTGGCAAGCCGCAACCGCGACAGTCCTGACATGTCGATCCGCTTGCGTTGCGCCACCTCTGTGACGATCGGCCTTGGCGTGTCGATCGCCTTGGCTCCCATGGCGTTTGCCGATCCGCCCAACATCCCCGAGCCCGGTTCGGAGTCGGCAGCCGCCACCATCGGCGACCTCGATGCCGCGGGATACGACGTGTCTCTGCAGTACGAGAACGGCGTCCCCAACGCAGGGTTGTCGCAGTGCACGGTGACCGACATCAACACCGCCGGTTCGGCGGGCAGCCAGCCGATAGCCTACGTGACGATCAACTGCGCCAAGTAGTTCACCGGGCCGCCGCCAGGGCGGTGACCGTCTCGAGCTCGTCGAGCGCGGTGACCGCCCGGCGCAATCCCTCCAGGGCGATATCGTCATCCTGCAGCCCGCCCAGACCCGCCGTGCTCAGCGCGGACAGGTACGGGTGGACCACCGCCTGCCGGTACCGGGTCCACAGCTCGTCGCCGTCGAGATCCGGCCCGCCAGCGGCCTTCAGAGCCGACCGGTAGACGGCCAGCAGGTCAGCCTCCACGTCGTGGCGGTCGGTGGCGGGCGTGCCGAGCACGATCGCATACGCGAGATCGCGTGACGGATGGCCACGGCGCACCACCTGCCAGTCCAGCAGTCCGGCCCGGCCATCCCGGAAGTAGGTGTTTCCGGGATGACTGTCGCCGTGCAGGACGGTATGCGGGCCGCTGTCGACAACGGCGGTGGCGTGGCCGAAGTTCTCCCAGAGGTAGCGGCCGGCGTCCACCGGGATCGAGGTGGTCTGTGCAAGCTTGCGAGCCGACAGCTTCATCACCGATGGCGTGAGCAGGTTGGCCGGATCCGACGACGGGGCCTGCAGCCAGCCGAACGGGCCGCTGCCCCCGGGCTGGACAGGCAGTCGACCCCAGAACGTGGCGTGGAGTCCGGCAAGCACCTCGAGCACCTGAGCCAGCTGGTCGGTCGACAGCGGATGCAGGGTGTCGGGGAACAGGCAGTCCGTGGCGGCCATGTCTTCCAGGACGATGACGAACCGCCCGGTGACCGCGTCGAACGCCGAGCCGTGGCAGTGCGGCACGCCGGTGCGCAGCAGCGGGGCGAGTTCGCCGTAGAAGCGCGCCTCGGTTTCACCCAGCGACGCCAACTCCCCCAGCATCCGGATGCCCGCGGTGGCCGCCGACATCTTGACGAACACCGAGTCCGGAACGCCGTCGCCGCTCAGGGCGAGCCGGGCGCGACTCGAGGTGCCCGCGGTGCCGTCCAGCCGGGAGACGGTGGCCACCGACCGGCCGATGATCGTCGACAGGGCGGCCGCGTCGAGATCGTCGATGCGGCGCGGGAAGTCACGACGGGCGCCCAGCGCGGTGTCGACGGCAAGCCGATGCACCCCGCGGCCGACATGAGCTCCGAACCGGATCACCGAACGCATCGTCGAACACTATCCGGCGGAGCCGGTAGATAGTTACAAATCGACGCGAATGTGTAAACTACGCACACATCGCCGAGGTGAAAGGGCACCCCAATTGGGCATCGTCACAACGAGTTCGGAGACGGTATTCCAGCACTCGCCGGAAACGCTCTACGACTTCGTCACCAATCCGGCCAACTGGACCAAGACCTACCCCGGCAGCAACTACGTCGGCAAGCTCGACGCACTGCCGCTGAAGGTCGGTGACACCTGGGAAGAGGGCGGGCCCGATGGCGAGCGCATCTTCACCTGGCACCTGGCGATCGCGGTCCGGCCGTCACTGTGGGAGTTCACCTCGGTGGGCCGACTCGGTCACGACCGGCAGGGCAACGGCGGGATGGCAGGCCGGATCACCGTGCAGTATCACTTCACCCAGCCCGGCGAGGGCCTCACCCTGTTCCGCCGCACCATGACCATCGAAGCGCCCCGCGACGAACCGATGCCCGACGGCTTCTTCCGAATCGTCAACCCGGCCAACATCGATCGCTATCACGCCGCGATCGCGCGGGAACTGCAGGCCGGATCGGCCTAGCCGATGCCGTTCAGGCCGTGATGGTGGTTGCCGGTGCCCTCGGTGGGTGCGGGCGGGGCGACCACCGGCGGGGTGAACTTGTTGCCCTCGGTCGGGCTCAGCGACTTCTCCGTCGGCGACACCGGCGCACTGGAGGCCGGTGTGCTGCTCGTCGGGGTCGTGCTGACCGGAGCCTCTTTACTGTCGTTGCCGCAACCGGCGACGAGCGAACTGAAGGCGATCAGCATGGAGGTGCCGGCAACAATTGCCAGGCTGGCGTAGGAACGACCTGCGTTCATGGGATTTCTCCTCTTCTGGCGGCGAGAAAAAGGTTCGCCGCGAAAATTCTGGCCGGCGGCATTTGACTTCGCCGGACGGGAGAATACTGTCACGAATCTGCAGAACTGGCAACCACTTGAGCAATGTTTTTTCTTTGCTGGCTTCGCGGGCATCGGGGTACGAAGGTCCCAATTTCGCGTCGACTGGACCTACCCGAACCACCGAACCGGGCGGCTGTGGGACGCTGGAAGCCCGTAATGCGAAAGGACCAGCGAGGTGACCGTTTCTGTCATCGATCGATGGCTGCGCGTCATCGAGTCCGGGAAGACCGACGAACTCGAGGACCTGCTCGCCGAGGATGCCGTGTTCTACTCGCCCGCGGTGTTCACCCCCCAGCGGGGCAGGGAGCTGACGGCGAAGTATCTGCGGGCCGCCGAGACGTTGTTCTCCGCTGCGAACTTCCGCTACGTCGGCAAGTGGATCGAGAGCCGTTCGGCGGTACTGGAATTCGCCGCTGAGGTCGACGGCGTGACTGTCGAGGGCATCGACATGATCCACTGGAACGACGACGGCAAGATCACCTCCGTCAAGGTGATGATCAGACCGCTGAAGGCTTTACACACGATCGTTCCCGCGATGGGTGAACTGCTGCAGAACAGTTGATGAGGGGTGGCTTTGATGGGTGCTTCGAAGAATGCAGGGATGTACGTGGGCCGGATGGGGGCGCTGGCGGTAGCGCTGGGGGTCGGCGCGGCCATCGCCAACGGCAGCGCGGCGGCCTGGGCTGACGACAGCCCGGGCGCCGGCGGCGCCGGCTCGACCGCGAGTTCCCCGGGTAAGGACGCGTCGAAGTCGACGGGGTCCTCGGCACGCAGCCCGCGCACACCGGGATCGGATTCCAGTGCGTCATCGTCGAAGAAGTCCGGCAAGAGCGCGGCCGCGCGGCCCGTCGTGACGAGTTCCGGGGGCGCCGTCACCAGCGGGACCACGACCTCATCGTCGGCTGCGTCGTCAGCTCCGGAGAGTGCCGCGGCCGAACCGGTCCCGGCAGCAGCGACGGGAAGCACCGCCGTCACCGAACCGGTAAACCGCATCGTCACACCGCCGAAAGCCACCGCCATCCCAGTCGCCGCACCCGTGGTGTCGCGCATCCTGTCGGCCGTCGGGCTGGCCCCAGTGGGAACCGCCACCTCGCCGGTCGCCCCGACACCCGCTCCGTCCCCGGCGATCTGGACGCTGGCCGCCTGGACGCGACGTGAACTCGACACCACGCCCGCCACCGTCCAGGCTGCCCAGGCCGCCCAGACGGCTGCTGTGGCCGCCGCGGCAACCACCTCGACGGGGACGCTGGCCACCCGCAACGTCGGCTGGGTGACCGGTCCGGGAATCACCAACGGCTTCGGGATCTACGGGACCGATCTCGGCATCATGTGGGAGAACGGGCTGACCGGCAAGATCCAGCTGGCGTTCGGCGATACCTTCAGCGGGCCGAACATGACCGGCGACTGGCGCTCGAACGTCTTGCTGCTCAGCACCGACACGAACCTCACCAACGGACTGAGCCTGCTGCAGACCGGCTATGCCTACCAGTTCATTCCGAGTGCGCCGGGTGCGCTGTTCCCGATCCTCAACTCCGAGGTGACGATCATCCCGACGGCGGCGATCTCGGTGAACCAGCAGCAGTACGTCAACTACATGTCGGTCAAGTCCTGGGACACCCCGGGCCGCTGGACCACCAACTACTCGGCGATCTCGATGTACGACCAGGCCACCGACAAGTGGGTGCTGGTGCCCTCGACGATCCGCTCGGCCGGGTGGTTCCGGTCCTCGACGCCGTATGTGCCGGGCAGCCAGAACTTCCAGCAGGCCGCCTACGTGCTGCAGCCCGCCGACCAGGTGGCCGAGGGTGACCCGCAGTATGTGTACGCCTTCGGCACACCGTCCGGGCGGGCCGGGTCGGCCTACCTGTCGCGGGTGGCCAAGGACAACATCACCGATCTGAGCAAGTACGAGTACTGGGACGGCAGTAACTGGGTGCAGGGCAAACCCGCCGTCGCCGCACCGATCCTCGGTGACTCCACCAGCTCCCCCGGCCTGTTCGGGCCGATCATCGATCTGGCCAACAACCCGAACTTCTTCGGCGGCTGGTTCGCCGGGCTGACCGGAGCCAAGACCGGCGGCAACGTCAGCGAGATGTCGGTGCAGTACAACGAGTATCTGGACAAGTACGTGGTGCTGTACGGCAACGGCCAGAACAACGTGGTGCTGCGCACCGCCGACCGGCCCGAGGGCCCGTGGTCGGATCCGATCACCATCGCGACCTCGGTGCAGTACCCGGGGCTCTACGCGCCGATGATCCATCCGTGGTCGGGCACCGGAAAGCTGACGGACAGCAGCGGCAACGCCGACGTCAGCAACCTGTACTGGAACATGTCGCTGTGGGGTCCGTACAACGTCACGCTGATGCAGACCGACCTGACGCCGCTGCACACCACGGTGGTGTGATCCGGTGAGCCTGGTGGCGGGACGGGGACCGCTGGGGCCTGATCCCGCAGGCAGGTTCTCCGCCCCGATCCCCGAGGCGCTGGTCTACCTGGAGCCACACCCCCGGCGCGTGCAGGCAATTCGCCACGGCCGCACGGTGATCGACACCGAGCGGGCGCTGCTGGTGCACCGCGCCGGCGAGCCGCTGAGCTACGCCTTCCCGCACGACGAGGTCGGCGACCTGCCCCATGAGCCCGAACCGCTGGCGCCGGGCTACGTTGTGGTGCGCTGGAATTCGGTGGACACCTGGCTCGAGGAGGGCCGGCGGCTGGTCCACTATCCGCCCAACCCGTATCACCGGGTGGACTGCCGGCCGACCACTCGGCGGCTGCGCGTCGAGGTCGCCGGCACGACGTTGGTCGACACCGACGACACCATGATCCTGTTCGAGACCGCACTCGAGCCGCGGCTGTATGTCGCCCGCGACCAGGTCCGGATGGACCTGCTCACCCCAACCGAGACCACCAGTTACTGCAACTACAAGGGCGTGGCGACCTATTGGTCGGCCAGGATCGGCGACGTCGTGGTCGACGACGTCGCGTGGAGTTATGACGACCCGCTGCCGGAGAGCCTGCCCATCGCCGGCCTCCTCAGCTTTGACCCGGACAAGACCGCGATGCAGGCACAGCTGCCGGCCACGTAGGTTGGTGGCATGAAGTACATCGACGTCGAGGGTGTGGGCCGGGTCAGCCGGATCGGTCTGGGCACCTGGCAGTTCGGTTCCAGCGAATGGGGTTACGGCGACGAGTACGCCGAGGGCGCGGCCCGCGAGATCGTGCAACGCGCTTTGGCGCTGGGCGTGACATTCTTTGACACCGCCGAGGTCTACGGCTTCGGGCGCAGTGAGCGGATTCTCGGCGAGGCACTCGGCGCGCAACGGGCCAACGTGGCGGTGGCCAGCAAGGTGTTCCCGGTGGCGCCCTTCCCGCCGGTGATCCGCCAGCGCGAGAAGGCCAGCGCCCAGCGACTGGGTTTGGACCGGATTCCGCTCTACCAGATTCATCAACCCAACCCGGTGGTGCCGGATTCGGTGATCATGCCGGGTATGCGCGATCTGCTGGACAGCGGCGCGATCGGCGCGGCCGGAGTGTCCAACTACTCGCTGTCCCGGTGGCGCAAAGCCGATGCCGCGCTGGGCCGCCCGGTGATCAGCAATCAGGTGCACTTCTCGCTGGCGCACGCCGGCCCGCTCGACGATCTCGTGCCGTTCGCCGAGCAGGAGAACCGGATCATCATCGCGTGGAGCCCGCTGGAGCAGGGTCTGCTGGGCGGCAAGTACGGACTCGATAACCGCCCGGGCGGGATTCGCGCGGTCAACCCGCTGTTCGGGACCGAGAACCTGCGGCGGGCCGAACCGCTGCTGCAGACGCTGCGCGAGGTGGCATCCGAGGTGAATGCCCAGCCGGCTCAGGTGGCACTGGCCTGGCTCATCAGCCTTCCCGGGGTGGTCGCCATCCCCGGCGCCTCCAGCGTCGAGCAACTCGAGTTCAACGTGGCCGCAGCCGATATCGAACTGCCCGCCGCGTCCCGGGATGCGCTGACCGCGGCCGCCAAGGCATTTCGGCCGGCGTCACCGGTGCGGTTCATCACCGACACCGTGCGGGAGCGGCTAGGACGCGGCTGACGGCTGCACGGCCCGCGCCCAGCCCAGCGGGTTGAGCTTGCGGTAGGGGTCGGTGGCGCGCAGCTTCTGCAGATCGGCGAGGATCACTTCAAGCGCGGTCTGCGTCTCCTGTTTGACCGTCGCCTGCCAGGTCTCGACTTTCGTCCGCGCCGGTTTCACGGTGGTGATGGGCGTCCCGAACCGCAGGTACATCCGCTGGGGATCGGGCAATAGTGTCGGCCCGAGGCCACGAACCGGCGGCATGACCATCTCCGGCCTGCCACCGATGCGACTGCCGAGGAACTGACTGATCCGGCCCACCAGGCTGTCTCGTTCCACCAGGCCGTGATAGACGTCGTCACCGCCCACCAGCCCGACCGGGACAATCGGGTACTCATGCGCGATTGCCAGCCGGGCGAATCCGATCCGGCGCTCCCAATTCAACTGGTACTTCTCGCCTTTGAACTTCGGCATCTCCCGCCCACCGCCCGGGAACACCAGGACGGTCTGGTCGTTGGCCATGAGCATGGCGGCGTTCTCCGGGGTGCCGACGACCCCTCCGGCCGCCGCCATGACGTCGGCGACCAAGCCGGTCATGGTCCCGAACTGCTGGTCGGCCAGCGCGCGCACCCGGATCCCGAGTTCCCGGTGCACGAAATACGGGATCATGAGGATCTCGGCGATCCCGAATGCCGTGTGGTTACCCACCAGCAGGAAGCGCCCGTCCCGGGGCAGGTTCTCCAATCCGTCGACATAGGGTTTACCGAAATCCACGATCGGGTTCAATCGGTCGGCCACCGCCAGGATCGCTTTGGTGAGGGTCTGCACCCGGCTCGGTTCGTTGATGAGGTGATCCAGCTCGGGAACGTCGTTGGACTCGTTGTCCGGCACGGTGTTCGGCATGAAATCGCTCCCTTGCTACGTCCACGCCCAGACCGACATGTCGGCGGGCGGATAGTTCTGGCAGACGTCGGTGCTGTGGGCCGCGACGCCCTTGTTGTTGAAGAACAGCTTGGCCCAGTTCGGCCAATTCCAGGCTAGCGATTCGTAGAAGGCATTGGTGGCGGTGTCTTCCGAGTACTGCCGGCGTCCGGCGTAGTCCATCGAGAAGAACCAGTGGATCCGGTCCTGGACCGCCTGCTGCACATCGGCCGACTTGTTGTTGTAGTCGATCATGTAGCGCTCGTAGTAGATCGGCTCGACGTCTCGGGCGGCGGCCATGATCTGCTCGGCGGTGCACCCCGTCGTCAGAATGCGGTGCGGAATCGGATAGTCGTCGGTGGCGTCCGCCGAGGCCGCCGGCGATGCTGCCAGCAGCGCCGCACACGCGGCCGCAAGCACCGCACATGCCGCCACTGCCGCAAGCGCGGCGCGCAGATACCGAATCATGCTGGGCCTCCTAGGATGTGCGCGCGGCGCGCTGCAGCGCCGGGGTCTGATCGGGGCAGTAGGTGGCGATCGCCAGGCCGAGGAACTTCCAGGCCTGGTCGGTGGTGCTGCCGTGCTGCAGTTGTTCGCTGACGAACGCTGCCGATTGGTAGGCGTCGGCGTCCACCCCGCCGGCCAGCCGGGTACAGGCGATCTTGCCGATCCAGGCGTTGTAATCCCTGGGCCCGTAGATGCCGAATTGGTGCAACTGCGTGGCGAAGTCGGTGTCCGGGTCGGCCTGGGCCGTCGGGGCCATGGTGATCGCACCGGCGGCCAGCAGGACCGCCAACGCGACCCGTCGCATCGTCATGAGGTGGCTCCTGTCAGGGTGGCTGCCGGATCCTGTTGGATGGGGGCGGGCCACGGCTCGGGGACGGGCCGTTCCCGGACCCGCTGCGGCCACCAGAACCACTTGCCGAGCAGTGCTGCGATCGCCGGTGTCATGAGAGCCCGGATGATCAGGGTGTCGAACAACAGACCGAGCCCGATGGTCATGCCGACCTGGCCGATCACGGTCAATTGGCTGGCCGCCATCGACATCATCGTGAAGGCGAACACCAGGCCCGCCGAGGTCACCACCGAACCGCTGCCGCCCATCGCCCGGATGATGCCGGTGCCGATACCGGCGTGGATCTCCTCCTTGAGTCGCGCCACCAGCAGCAGGTTGTAGTCCGCGCCGACCGCCAGCAGGATGATGACCGACATGGCCAGCACCATCCAGTGCAGCTCGAGACCGATGATGTGCTGCCACAACAGGACTGACAGACCGAAAGAGGCACCCAGGGACAGCAGCACGGTTCCGACGATCACTGCTGCGGCCACCACACTGCGGGTGATGATCAGCATGATGATGAAGATCAGGCACAGCGAGCCGATTCCGGCGATCACCAGATCCCAGTTCGCGCCTTCCTGCATGTCCTTGAACATCGACGCCGAACCGGCGAGATAAAGTCCGGAACCTTCCAGCGGCGTGCCCTTGATGGCCTCCTTGGCAGCATGTTTGATCGCCTCGACGTGACTGAGCCCTTCCGGTGTCAGCGGATCTCCGTCATGGCTGATCATGAACCGCACCGCATGCCCGTCCGGCGAGAGGAACATCTTCATGCCCCGCTTGAAGTCCGGATTGTCGAAGGTCTCCGGTGGCAGGTAGAACGAGTCGTCGTTCTGCGCGGCGTCGAAGGCCTGCCCCATGGCCGTCGAGTTCTTCTGCATCGCATCCGACTGATCCTGCTGGCTCTTCTGGGTGTGATACATCGTCTCCATGGTCTTTTTCATGGTCTTCATGGTCTCGATCATGTTGGGCATGACCGCGACCATCTGAGGCATCAGACCGTCCAGCCGTTCCATCACCGGCAGCATGTCCTGGATGTCATCGGTCATGGTGTCGATACCGTCGAGGGTGTCGAAGACAGACCGCATTGACTGACACATCGGGATGTCGTAGCAGTGCGGTTCCCAGTAGAGGTAGTTGCGGATCGGACGGAAGAAGTCGTCGAAATTGGCGATGCCGTCCCGCATTTCGGCGACGTCCATCGACATCGTCTTCATCTTGGCGACCATCTGGTGCATCGATTCCGACATCTGACCGGTGACGCTCTGCATCTTCTCCAGGGAGTCGATGGAACTCTGGATCGCGTTGACCTGGTCGCCCAGTCCGTCGATCATGTCCTGCTGATACTTCTGGTTCATCGTCTGGGTGATGCCCTGCATGCTGATCTGAAACGGAATCGAGGTGTGCTCGATGGGCGTTCCCTGGGGTCGGGTGATGGTCTGCACCCGGCTGATACCGGACACCCGGAACACGGCCTTGGCCAGCTTGTCGATGACGAGGAAGTCGGCCGGGTTACGCAGATCGTGATCGCTTTCCAGCATCAGCAATTCGGGGTTCATCCGGGCCTGCGAAAAGTGCCGGTCGGCGACGGCGTACCCGGAGTTGGCCGGCAGGTCAGACGGCAGGTAGTGCCGGTCGTTGTAGTTGGTGCGGTACCCGGGCAGGGCGAGCAGACCCACCAGTGACAAGGCGACAGCCGAAACCAGGATGGGCCCGGGCCAGCGCACCACGGCCGCGCCGATACGGCGCCACAACCGAACTCGCATGGCGCGCTTGGGTTCCAGGACCTTGCCGAACCGGCTGGCGACGGTGATGACGGCGGGCCCCAGGGTCAAGCCGACCAGCACCACGACGAGCATGCCGACGGCCAGCGGAATGCCGAGCGTCTGGAAGTTGGGCAGGTTGGTGAAGTGCAGACACAGCGTCGCCCCGGCGATCGTCAGGCCGGAGCCCAGGATCACGTGAGCGGTTCCGTGGAACATTTCGTAATAGGCCGCTTCCCGATCCTGACCCCTGCTTCGCGCCTCCTGATACCGGCCGATGAGGAAGATGACGTAATCCGTTGCGGCGGCGATGGCCAGCGTCACCAGCAGGCTGGTGGCAAAGGTCGACAGCCCGATCACGTTGTAATAGCCCAGGAAAGCCACCACCCCGCGGGTCGTCGCCAGGCTGAGCATCACCATCAGCAGGGTGAGCACGGTGGTGATGATCGAGCGGTAGACGAACATCATCATCACGATGATCACCGCGAAGGTGAGGTTCTCGATGACCTTCATACTGCGATCACCGGCGACCTGCTGGTCGCTGGTCATCGCCGAGGCTCCGGTGACGTAGGCCTTGATCCCCGACGGCGGCGAGACACTGTTGACGGTGGTGTTGACCGCCGCGACCGATTCATTGGCCAGATCCTCACCCTGGTTTCCGGCGGTAAAGATCTGGACGTAGGCGGCCCGGCCGTCCTTACTCTGCGCACCCGCAGCGGTCAGCGGGTCGCCCCAGAAGTCCTGAACGTGTTCGACATGCTTGGTGTCCGCTTCGAGCTTGCGGACCAACTCGTCGTAGTACGTGTGCGCGGCGTCGTCGAGGGCGTGATCGCTTTCCAGGACGATCATCACCGAGCTGTCGGAGTTGTACTCGCCGAACACCGTGCCGATGTGTTTCATCGCGACCACCGAGGCGGCATCGTTGGCGCTCATCGATACCGAACGCAGCTTGCCCACCACCTCCAACTGGGGCACCACCACGTTGAGCGTGATCATGATGCCGATCCAGCCCAGGATGATCGGGACGGCCAGCTTCCGGATCCACACCGCGGGGCCGCGATGCTCGGGCGGCTCGACGGCGCTCATGCGGACTTGACCAGGCAGAAGGTCTGCGCACCGGTTCCGGTCGCGGTCTTCTCGTCCTTGACGACGTCGTCGACGGTGATGCGGCAGCTGATGGACTGGCCGTTGCCCTTGGCCACCAGGTTCGGGAACACCGAGGGGTCGGTGGTCTGCAATGTCACTGACCAGGGCAGTGCTGCCCCGTCGAGGCGCTGCGGCTGGGTCTTGAGATCCAGATAGTTGATGTCGGCGGCAGTCCCGTCACCCCAGACCTGATAGGTGACGATCTTCGGGTCGAAGGGTTTGGCATCGTCGGCAACCGGCTTGGGCGCACCGAACTGCGCGCCGGTGTCGAAGAAGGTGCGTACCCGCGACATCGTGGTGGCCGCCAGCGCCAGTATCGCCACGATCAGCAGGGGAATCCATATGCGCCTCAACACCTTTAACACGGACTCCCCTTTCGGCTGACTTCCTCAACGGCGCGGTACGTGTCCTCGGCCGGGGTCCCGGCGAGGCATCTGATGCTAACCCAAAACTGACCAATCGACCATTTTGGTCAGTATGTCACAATGGTCGGCGTGTCGATAGACGGCGATGTGTCAGTGATCAACGTGCCCGCCGATATAGTCACGACGGTGAGCACTTCCCTCGACGGCCTGCCCGAGCAGCACTCGGCCAAGGCGGCCCGGCTGCTGGCGGCGGCCAGTGACCTGCTGGTCGCGCGCGGGGTCAAGGGATTCACCGTCGCCGATGTCGCGCAGCGGGCGCACGTCGGCAAAGGGACCGTCTACCTGTACTGGCCCACCAAAGAGGACCTGCTGATCGGGCTGCTCGGCCGCAATTTCATGAGCATCATGGACGGCCTGGTTCAGCGCGTCACCGACGAGCCCGACCTGGTCCGGCCGTCACGCTTCTGCCCGATGATGCTGCAGAACGTGGCCACCAATCCCCTCATCTCCGCGTTGCAGGACCACAACGAGGACCTGCTCGGCGTGCTGGCCGACCACCCCCGGTCGGTGACCCTGCACCGTGAGCTCGGACCGAGCGCCATGCTGCACGGCATCCTGCCGATCTGGCGCCGCCACGGGCTGGCCCGCGAGGACTGGGAAGTCAAAGAGCAGGCAATGGCACTGCACCTCCTGATCACCGGTGCCGTGACCTCGATCGTGCGGCCCGAGCCGGACTGGGTCGGCACCGATCCGCTCCAGGTGTTGGGCCCTGCGGTGACCGCCTTGCTGGGACCCGAACGGGCCAACCGCAAGCAGGTACAGACCACCGCGACGGAGATCGTCGAGTTTCTCCGCGAAGGTCAGGCCGCCGCGCTGCAGATCCTCAATGGCTGACGGGGAGGACTCCCCCGCAGTTCGGCGCTGGCCGCACATCCTGCGTCTGGCGGTCTTCGTCGCCCTGCTGCTGACGATGTTCTACCTGGTCGCCATCGCTCGCGTGATCAACGTCGACCAGATCCGCGATGCCGTCGCCGCCACCGGCCCTGTCGCGCCGGTGGCCTACCTCCTGGTGGCGGCCGTCCTGGCCGCGATCTTCGTCCCCGGCCCACTGCTGGCCGCCGGCAGCGGCTTTCTGTTCGGGCCTGTTCTGGGCACGTTCGTGACGCTCGGGTCGACGGTGACCACGGCGACCATCGCCGCCCTCGTGGGCCGGCGCGCCGGACGGGACAGCGCGCGGGCACTAATCGGCGAGGAGTGGTCCCAGCGCATCGACGGCCAGATCAAGCGCCGCGGGCTGTGGGCGGTCGTCGGACAGCGCTTCATCCCCGGCATCTCCGACGCGCTGGCCTCCTACGCGTTCGGCGCGTTCGGAATGCCGTTGTGGCAGATGGCAATCGGTGCGTTCATCGGGTCGGCGCCGCGCGCCTTCGTCTACACCGCACTGGGGGCCTCGATCTCGGATCTTTCCTCTCCGCTGGCGTATGCCGCCATCGGGGTCTGGTGCGTGACCGCGATCATCGGGGCGTTCGCCGCGCACCGGGGTTACCGCAGTTGGCGCGCTCGGGGCCGATAATGGTGCGGTGGCTGATCGCAACGTCCTCGGAGGCGAACTGCAACCCTGCGGTACCGAACCGCTGACCGGCTTCTACCGGGACGGCTGTTGTTCGAGCGGTCCGGAGGATGTCGGCCTGCACACCATCTGCGCGGTCGTGACCGCGGAGTTCCTGGACCACCAGCGTTCGATCGGCAACGACCTGGCCACGCCGATGCCGCAGTACCGATTTCCCGGGCTGGCACCCGGGGACCGCTGGTGCGTCACCGCCCGAAACTGGCTGCGGGCGCATCAGGACGGTTGTGCGGCACCGGTGGTGCTGGCCTGCACCCACGAACGCACGCTGGACCTGGTGCCGCTGGAAACGTTGCAGCAGTACGCCGTCGACGTGCCCGACGACCTCGGCGGGTTGTCCTAGGTCGTCACCGGGGTCACCCCGAGCTGGCCGCCACCGGCTGAGGTGCCAAGGTCGTAGACCACGTCGTACTGGTAGAACAGCTGGATCCCGGAGTTGAGGTAGTACTTGGCCTTGTCGGAGTCCACACCGTAGCGGTCCCCGTCATTGCGATACTCCACCACCTGTGTCGAGCCCTCCGCCTCCTGGCGATCGGTGGTCGTGGTGATCTCGAAGTACGTCTGATGGTTTCCGGACGTGGTGTCGCCCTTCAGCGAGAAGGACAGATTGGCGACTAGAACGCCCTTCTTCTCGTCGTCGTGCGACGGCTGCAGAATCTTGTCGTAGTCGGTGGCCTCAGGGCTCTTGTCGGTGTTGTGGATGGTGGTCTTGGCACCGGTATCGACGACCACCTTGACCTCGGAGTCCTTGATGACGTGCTCGGTGCCGTCGAAGATATTGATCTTGGCTTTGATCAGGTCCTGCTTGTAGAAGCGAACCCCGCTGTTGGGAACCGTTTTGTCCTCGGCCGACTTGTCCTTGTCCATGGCGAAGAAGGCCGTCGCGGAGTTCTGCAGATCCGCTGCCGTCAGCCCGATCTGAACCCAGGCCGTCTGGCTCTGTTCGTCGGCATGAACGATGAATCCTGGTGCGATGCCATTGGCGAAGGTGAACTGGGACAGCAGACTTGTGAGGCCGTCCGCTTCGTAGTTGGGCCCGACGCCGAAATCGCCGTAGAACGCCTTCTCCACCGGCGGCGGATGGATGCCGCCGTCGATCGACGTTCCGCTGGGCGTCCACAGATTTCTGCTTCCGTTGGTGATGAGGTTGGCCTGCCCGACCTGCACGCTCCCGGTGGACGCCAGCGGCAGCGAGTTGCCCTGCGCGAACAACGACACCGTGGTGGTGGCGGCCACGCCGCTGTAGGTGATCCCACTGTCGTCGCCACGCGAGACCAGGGTGGTCGAGCCGCGCACGCCGTTGCCCCACCAGTCCGAGATCTTCGGGTCATTGGATGCGTAGGCCGCGAAGAATCCTGAAGCGCCCGTGTCGAATTCGAAGAGTTTCGGGGTGGCGCCGTTACCGAGGGTGGCGTAGATGCCAAGCTTCTTGGTATCGGCTGTTCCGTCCCCGTCGGAGTCGATGTCGGTGAAGTAGAGCGGCACCGTGATGGGTGTGGTGATGACGCCGACGCTGGCGGGGAACAGCGTCCGGCGGACCACCCACAGCGCGCTTTCGAGAACGTAGTTGACGGGCCCCTGCGGAAGGACCGAGAGCAGGTTCGCCACCGAATACAGCAGTCCGTTCACGGCCTGCGGCAGCTTCGAGAACGTAGTTGACGGGCCCCTGCGGAAGGACCGAGAGCAGGTTCGCCACCGAATACAGCAGTCCGTTCACGGCCTGCGGCAGCGTCGGGGCCGGGGTGGGTGCGGAGGACAGCGCCGGCGTGGGGGCGGTGGACAGAACTCGCCGTGTCGATCCCACGACGGTGACCACGCGGCGCACCGGTGCTCTGCTGGCAAAAGCGGTGGGCCGGGTTGCCGACGCGGGACGGGCCGAGTTGGTGCTGGCCGCCGACGATCGTGGCTTGTGGTGGCCTGCTGTGGAGTGCGACCCGGCGGACGGGGCCGAGCCCGTGTCGTCATCGGCCAGGGCTGTTCCCGGCGCGGCGAGAAGGGCCATGCCCACGCCAGCCGCAGCGGCACCCACCTGCAGCCACCGCACCACCGGCAGTGTCTTTCTCGATGAACCAGACATCCTGACCCCCCGTGGGCTCTGGAACAGTGCTGATGCACAGCTTCCTGGCGAAGACATATCACGCGGGGCGGCACACCGGTGCCGGTTCATCACGCTCAGTCAGCCTGACTTGGGGCGCGATGCCGTCCGCTGGCCCCGGTATGCGACGTGCCGCGTTCACGTGGCTCGGTCGCGGTGCGGGACGGCCTGGCCGGGGCCGACCGCTTGCTGCGGGCCGGCCGGGCCACCGTGGCGGTGGCGGCAGTCCGCGTCGATGCCACCGGGCTGGGTGTGGGCGTCAGGGGCGTCGGATCGCCGTAAGGGTCGATAGCGCCGGCGTACACCGGCGGCCCGCCCACCCCGTACGGTCCCGGCGGGGTGGTGTGGAACGGCCGGTTCGCCGGATCGCCGGTGAGCAGGGCAATCCCGTTGTCCCATCCCGTCGGGATCGCTTCGAGAAAGTTGACCGTGGTCTTGAGCAGGTCGGGCACGTAGAGCCACTGGGCCGGCGTGGGCTGGCCGGGATTGATCGTACGGTCGTAGCCGGCTTCGATGAGAACGCGTAGGGGCGGATCCAGGGTGGCGGCCAACGCCGGGCCGATGAGCGGGATCTGCTCCAGTGGCATCAGCAGCGGCACCGTCTTGGCGGGCGCGAGATAGTAGGTGGTGTCCTGGTATTGGCCCTGCAGCCGGATATCGGTCGCCGCGAAGTAGGCCGTCTCGGGGTGGAGGTAGAGGAACCCGACGAGGACGTTGAGATCGGCGAGTAGGTTGAGCGGGTTGGTCGGGAAGTCAGCCACCGGCTCGTACTGATTGGCGACGTCGACAGTCGTGATCGGATGCGGCTCAGGCGAATTCGTGGTCATCGCCCCGTTGAACGTCACGCCGATGACGGGCAGGTACCACCCGACGAAGCGCTCCAGGATGCCGCCGTTGGGCCGGTTCGGGTTCGCGTTGAGCACGAAGCTCACCGTGGTTCCCGGCGGCGGGTGCGCAATGAGGTCGTACTTCTCCAGAGCGGCGATCCCCGCGCTCTGGGAGTACCCGAACACCACATACGAGGCGTCGGTCAGTGTCGCCGTCTCGGTCAGGGTGTACGGAGGTTTGGTGACGGTGCACGGCTTCTTGCGCAGGCAGGCATCGAGATTCGCCAGTCCGATCGCCACCGACTCGTCGTAGGGCAGGTCCCAGAAGCCGGTGTCGAACCGGAACTGCTCGGGACTGTAGACGGCGGCCGGCGAGCACACCCCGCCACACAATCCCGACGGTGAGACGTACAGGGAGCCGGCCTTGTCGATGTACTGGGTGATGAACTCGGTGGTGTCCTCGGGAATGCTGAGCGGATGACCCGTGCCGCCGAGGTAGAGCGCCGTGGCAGTCAGCGCGACGACCACCGACGGCAGCGGCGTCAGTGCCAGCAACAACACGGCGCCGAAAACCAGAATGGTCGCCATCCCTGATCGGGCAGCTTTGCCCATACTGGGACCCCCGTCCCTCACGATGTTGCCTCAGCATGGCAAATCTTGGTCCGGACGGATGCAGAATCAGATCACTTGAAACGTGAACAATTGGCGCACTAGTTCCGGACGACCACCATCTTCAATGCCGGTTGCAGCCAGTGCCCGGCCGCGTCGTCCCAGCCGACCGTGGTGGTGGGCACGGCGAGCGGATCGATACGGCCGGCCGCCACCAGGTCGAGTAGTTCGGGAAGGTAGCGCCGGGAATCAGCTCGCGAGGTGTGGAAAGTGATTCCGCGCGTGTACATCTCGAGCAACGGCAGCGGCGTCTCCGGGGTGAAGTGAATCGTCACCGATGTCAGCCGGCCGTACGCCTCAGTGGATCGGATCGCGCAGTGCAGGCCCTCCTGCTGCAGGGAAGCGGCGACGACGATCGGGGCCCGGTCGAGGCGGCGCGGAAACTCACCGCCCACGTCGATCACGTCGGCGCCCAGGTCGGCGGCGGCGGCCAGCCGCTGCGGGTCACCGTCGGCATAGCGGATCCGTCCGGCGCCCAAGGCCTGCGCGCACAGGATCGTATAGAGACTGATCGACGGCGCGTCTCCGCCGACGATGAGGACGTCAGAGCCCGGCCGTTCCCGCAGGCCGTCGACGACGGCCCGGTATCCGTCGATGACGTTGTCGGGGATGGTGGCCAGCGCGACGTCGCTGATCGAGGGCGGCGCCTCCACAAGGAGATGGTCGGCATCGGGCACCAGCAGCAGGTCGGCCAGTCCGCCACCATGGCCGCCGCCTGCCGCGCCGAAGCCGAACGCCGCCCCGGCGCGGGCCTGGTTGGGCAGACACGCGGCGTAGTGCCGCTCGGAGCAGGGCGCGCAGGTGCCGCACGAGACCTGAAACGGCACGGCGACCCGCTGACCGGGTCGGATGCGGTCGACGCCGGGGCCGACGTCGATGACCTCGGCGGCGATTTCGTGGCCGACGGTGAAGGGCCCTGGGAACAGGCCGAAGGCGGCCATCGCGATATCGAGATCGCAGCGGGAGACGGCCAAGGGCCGCACCACGGCCTGGCGGGCGCCGGGCTGCGGGTCAGGGGCGTCCTGCCACGCCAGCACGCCTGGTTCGACGAATGTCAGTTGCCTCACCAGACCCAGTATGGCCGGGCCGCGGCGGATTGATCTTGAGTAGGGCGGGCGGGGCTCGAACCCGCGACCAGCGGATTATGAGTCCGCGGCTCTAACCGACTGAGCTACCGCCCCCGGTGCGGACCTATGGTCGCATGCTCGGGGGTTCGGCCGCGACAAGCCCCAGGTCAGCCCAGCGCGCTGCCGTCGCTGTCGATGATGCCCTCGACCTCGCCGGCCAGGGCCGACAGCTGCGCCAGCTCGTCCTCGGTGTACTCGCGCGCCGAGTCGTCGAGCACGCACACCGTGCCCACCACCCGGCCGGAACCGTCGTGCACCGGCAGGCCCAGGTAGTTGTGCAGACCGAACTCCACCTCGTCCTCGTTGCCGGCGAAGGTCGCGTCCTCCCGGGAGTCGCGGACGAACACCGGGCTGTCGGAGTCGACCACCCGCTCGCAGTACAGCGGCACCCGGGACTCGTCGGCCAGCGCCTTCTTGCCCGCCGCGCCGACGGTGTAGTGCTGGGTGGCCTCACCTGCGGTCGCAGCCACCACCATCGAGTCAGGCTCCGAACGCATCACCAGCACCGACTTCACCCCCAACTGCTCGGCGATCTTGTCCAACCGGCCGGCCAAGGGCGCCAGTCCTGCGGTGGTATCGGTCTTGTGGGGTTCTGCGCTCGCCATACCCGGAGTGTCCCAGCGGCGGTCGGGATGGTCGAGCGTTTCCCTCACTCCGAATCCGGGTGTAACGATGAAACCTGTGCCGCACACGTCCGCCGCCTTCGCTTCCGACAACGCCGCCCCCGCACATCCGGCCGCACTCAATGCCGTGATCGCCGCCAACCACGGCGCTTTGTCCTCCTACGGCGCCGACCCGATCACCCACCGGGCCAGCGAGCGGATCCGGGAAACGTTCGAGGCGCCGGAGGCCCAAGTGCTGTTCGCCTTCACCGGCACCGCCGCCAACATCATTGCGCTGTCCGCAGCGGTACGCCCCTGGGACGAAATCCTGTGCAGCGATATCGCGCACTCCCTGATGGATGAGGCCGGCGGCCCGGTCCGCATCTCCGGCGCCAGCCTGGTCCCACTGCCCAGCGACGACGGCATCATTGACCCGGAGCTGCTGACCCGGCGGATCACCCGCCGCGGTGAGGTGCACCATTCCCAGCCGCGCATTGTCAGCATCACCCAGTCCACCGAGAACGGCCGGGTCTGGCAGCCCGATGCCCTGGCGGCTTTCGTCAAGCATGCCCACAGCCTGGATCTGCTGGTCCACGTCGACGGCGCCCGGATCGCCAATGCCATTGCCGCTCTAGGCGTTACACCGGCCGAAGCCATCGCCGACGCCGATATCGTGACGGTCGGCGGCACCAAGATCGGCATGATGTTCGGCGACGCCATTCTGGTGCGTCGCCCCGAACACTTCACCGGTATCGAGTTCACCCAGAAGCAGATCGGCCATCTCGCCAGTAAACATCGTTACGTATCAGCGCAATTCGACGCCATGCTGACCGACGGCGAGTGGCTGCGAGCGGCTGCCCATGCCAATGCGATGGCAGCCTGGCTGTCCACCGGCATGACCGATCTCGGTCTGCCGCTGGCCTCCCCCGCCGACGCCAACGAGGTGTTCGTCGAGCTGGACCCGCACACCCTGCGTGCGATTCGCGAGCACTTCGTCGTCCACGTCCCCGACCCGCACAAACCGGCGGTGCGGTTCGTCTGCTCGTGGGCCACCACCGACGAAGACGTCGACGCCGCACTCGGCGTGCTCAGGCGTACTGCGTCTGACCGTCCGCGTCGATGAGATAACGCTCGGTGCCCTCGGCAACCCGGGGGGCGTCGGCAGCCAGCGCCACCGCAATCTTGTTGCTGGCGTTGCGCATCACATCCAGCGTGAGCTCGCGGGCCTGCTCGGCGGTGAAGTGCTCGCGCACCCCGGCCGCCACCGCGGGACTGATCCGGGCCGGCGACCAGATCAGCGCGTCGACATAGCGCAGGGCGGCCTTGTGCGCATCGGAGAGCAACGCCGAGTTCTCGTAGTGCTCGATGTCCTCGTAGAGGGTTTCCGAACCACCCGCGTCCAGCGCGTTGCCCTCGCGCAGCGACTTGCACAGCCGGCAGTTGTGCTGGGCCGCGCCGCGCAGCCGCACCACCTCGGAGGTCACCGGATCCAGTGCCCGCAGCCGGGCCACCCCGGGCAGCAGCCGGTTGAACACCACGTCGCCGACGTCGATGCCGGCGTCCCAGCGCGGCGACTCGGGCAGCCACGGGATCGGCTGCCCCAGTACCTCCAGCCCGTTGCGGACCCGCGGCAGGAAGTCGGCGACGAACATCTGGATCACCGCCCCGAAGCTCGCCGCGCCCAGCGCACCGGTGAGCGCCGCGCGCTGGGCATCCGACACCGCGGAGACGTCCACGCTGAACTGTTCGGCGAAATCGGCCACGATCCGCTCGGTGTCCGACTCGGGTTCGGTCACCGCCTGCTCGGACGGCAGCGGGGTCAGCTGCAGTGCGGTCGCGCACGTCGAGCGGATCAACCCCACCAGCCGCTGCTGGTCGGGCGCGGACTGCACGACGAGGGAGGTCAGCTCAGCATCGAGATCGTCGCTCATCTTCAGGATTATTGCGCCTGGCTGACCGAGGACATGTGGAAGTCCGGGATTCGCAGGGTGGGCATCACCGCGCGGGTGGCCCAGTCACCCCATTCGCGCGGCAGGGTCGCCTCGGCCACACCGGCTTCGGTGGCCCGCCGCAACAGGTCCAGCGGGCTCTCGTTGAACCGGAAGTTGTTGACCGCGGCGGTCACTTCGCCATCCTCGATCAGGTACACCCCGTCGCGGGTGAGCCCGGTCAGCAGCAGCGTGGTGGGGTCGACGGTACGGATGTACCACAGGGTGGTCAGCAGCAGACCCCGCTCGGTGGCGGCCACCATATCGGCCAGATCGGCGCTACCACCGGTCATCAGCAGGTTGTCGGCGGGCACCGCGGGGTTCGTACCGAACTCGGCGGCGGCCGCGCGCGGGTAGGCCAGCGCGTGGATGGCGCCGTCCCGGATCCAGTCGACGCGGCCGATGTCGATTCCGTTGTCGAACACCGAGATTCGCTCCGAGCTACTGGTGGCGTGCACGAACGGCGCGCACTCCTGGCCCGCCGCGAACGGGTCGGAGTACATCGTGAGCGGTAGGTCGGTGAGCTTCTCCCCCACCCGGGTTCCGCCGCCCGGCGCCGACAGCGCGGTGCGGCCCTCCTGCGCGCCCCGACCGTCCATCGACCAGCCCAGGTAGATCATCATGTCGGCCACCGTCGACGGCGGCATCAGCGTCTCGTAGCGGCCGGCGGGCAGCTCGACGGTCCTCTTCGCCCAACCCAGCCGCAGGGCGAGGTCGTCGAGCAGGGCGTCGGTGGGCACGTCGGTGAACCACGGGGTGCTGACCCCGGCCCAGGCGCTGGCGCCGTCACGTTTGGCGTTGATCTCCACAGTTCCGGTGGGCTGGGTGAAGCGGCGGCGCACCCCCGTCGAAGTGGCCAGGAACGTCGTCTCGACCAGGTGATGGGCGTAGCCGTAGAGCTTGTCGGTGCCGGCGAATCCGCGGGTCAGGGATTCGGCGACGTCGCTGAACACCTCGGCCCCGGTCCCGGCGACCGCCTCGTTCCAGTCCTGCGGTGTGCTGCCACCGGACAGCAGCGGGGCATTGTCGCGGGCCTCGGGTGCGGCATGGGCCGCCTGCTCGGCGGCGGCCACCACGGCGGGGATCGCTGCCGGGTCGACGTCACTGGTGCGGATCGCCCCGGTGTGGGCGGCACTGCCCTTGCGGACGATGGAGATCACCGTGGTGGTGCGGGTGGTTCCGACGCCGTTGGTGGTCATCGAGTTCCCGGCCCACCGCAGCGACGCCTCGGCCCGGTCGGTGACGATGACGATGGTCTCGTCGGCAGTGGCGGCGGCCAGGGCGAGTTCGACGACCTGCTGTGCGGGGATCACCGGCCGGCCTCCTCACGGGTATTGAGCACGTTCACACCGCGGAACAGGGCTGACGGGCAGCCGTGGCTGACGGCGGCGACCTGACCGGGCTGGGCCTTGCCGCAGTTGAACGCCCCGCCCAGGCGCCAGGTCGAGGGCCCGCCGACGGCTTCCATGGAGTTCCAGAAGTCGGTGGTGGTGGCCTGATAGGCGACGTCACGCAGTTGGCCGTCCAGCTTGCCGTCGCGAATCCGGAAAAACCGCTGCCCGGTGAACTGGAAGTTGTAGCGCTGCATATCGATTGACCACGACTTGTCACCGACGATGTAGATGCCGTCGCTGACCCGGCTGATCAGGTCGTCGGTGGACAGGTCCTCGGCGCCCGGCTGCAGCGAGACGTTGGCCATCCGCTGAATCGGCACGTGGTGCGGAGAGTCGGCATAGGAGCAGCCGTTGGAGCGGGCCTGGCCCAGCCGCGGGGCGAACACCCGGTCCAGCTGGTAGCCCACGAAGATGCCGTCGCGCACCAGATCCCAGCTCTGCGCGGCCACCCCTTCATCGTCGTAACCGATTGTCGCCAAACCGTATTCGACGGTACGGTCGGCGGTCACGTTCATCACCGGTGAGCCGTAGCGCATGGTGTTGAGCTTGTCCGGGGTGGCGAACGAGGTGCCGGCATAGGCCGCCTCATAGCCGATCGCGCGGTCGTATTCGGTGGCGTGCCCGATGGATTCGTGGATCGTCAGCCACAGGTTGGTCGGGTCGATCACCAGGTCGGTGGGGCCGGCGACGACGCTGGGCGCCTTGGTCTTCTCGGCCAGCAGGGTGGGCAGTTCGGCGAGCTCGGAGGTCCAGTCCCAGACCTCGTCACCGGCGACCGCCTCCCACCCGCGCGCGGTGGGCGGGGCCAGGGTGCGCATCGACTCGAAGCTGCCCGCGGCGGCGTCGACGGCCACCGCCTCCAGCATCGGCATCACCCGCACCCGCTGCTGGGTGATGCTCGAGCCGAAGGTGTCGGCGTAGAAAACCTGCTCCTTGACGGTGTTGACCATCGCCGAGACGTGGTCCACCCCGTCGGACGCCAGCAGCCGGCCGGAGTACTCCCCCAGCAGCGCGATCTTGTCGGCGGTGGACACGCTGAACGGATCGATGGCGTACGTCGAGACCCAGGTGGCATCGGAGTAGACCGGCTCGGCGGCCAGCTCGATGCGCTCGGCGTTCAGCGCGGCCAGGGTGGTCGCGACGGACACTGCCCGGCGGGCGGTGTCGGCGGCGACCTCGGGTGCCAGTTCGGCGTGCGAGGCGAAGCCCCAGGTGCCGTCGACGATCACCCGCACCGCCAGGCCGATCTCGCGGTCGGTGACCGCCGCCTCCAGCTCGCCGTCGCGCAGCTGGACCACCTCGTTGGTGATCGCGTGGATGCGCAGGTCGGCGTAGCTGGCGCCGGCGGCCCGGGCCGCGGACAGGGCGGCGTCGGCCAGTTTGTGACGTGGCAGGGCCAGGAAGTCGGGGTCGACGTCACGAGAACTCACCGCTACACCGTAACCGGCGGCCCCGCTCACGGGCTTTAATGCTCAGGTGAGTAATCGGCGTGGGCGCAGCACCCTGCTGGGGTACGCGCTGTTGGCGCCGAGCCTGTTCGGCGTGGTGTGTTTTCTGCTGCTGCCGATGCTGGTGGTGGTGTGGCTGAGCCTGCACCGCTGGGACTTGCTGGGCCCGATCCGCTATGTGGGACTGGATAATTGGCGCTCGGTGCTGACCGATCCCGGGTTCGGCAACTCGCTGCTGGTGACGTTGGCGTTCATCGCGATCGTGGTGCCCGCCCAGATTCTGCTCGGACTGCTGGCGGCCTGGCTGCTGGCCCGCGAACTTCCCGGCAGCGGCGTGTTCCGCACCCTCTACGTGCTGCCGTGGGTGTGCTCGCCGCTGGCGGTGGCCGTCCTGTGGCACTGGATCCTGGCACCCACCGACGGCGCGGTGAGCACCGTGCTGGGCCGGCCCGTGGAGTGGCTGACCGACCCCGGCCTGGCCCTGCCGGTGGTGTCGGCGGTGACGGTGTGGACCAACGTCGGCTACGTGACGCTGTTCTTCCTGGCCGGGATCCTGGCGATCCCGCCGCAGATCCAGGCCGCCGCCCGCCTCGACGGTGCGACCAGCTGGCAGCGGTTCTGGCATGTCACCCTGCCGATGCTGCGCCCGACGCTGTTCTTCGTGTCGGTCACCGGCATCGTCAGCGCCGCGCAGGTGTTCGACACCGTCTACGCCCTCACCGGCGGCGGGCCGGCGGGCCGCACCGACCTGGTGGCGCATCGCATCTACGCCGAGGCGTTCGGGGCGGCCGCGATCGGACGGGCCGCGGTGATGGCATTGGTGCTGTTCGTGATCCTGGTCGGCGCGACGATCGTGCAGCACCTCTACTTCCGTCGACGGATCAGCTATGACCTCACGTAACGCGCTGGTCTACGGCTGCCTGGTGGCCGGGGCGGTGATCACGCTGGCGCCGTTCGGCCTCGGGCTGCTGACGTCGTTCACCTCGGCTCAGCAGTTCGCCACGGGTACCCCACTGTCGATGCCGAACCCGCCGACGCTGGCCAACTACGGCGCTCTGGGCGACGCGGGGTTTGGGCGGGCGCTGGCGGTGACC
The DNA here is from genome assembly GCF_001494595.1 of Mycobacterium sp. M26. Taxonomy (GTDB): domain Bacteria; phylum Actinomycetota; class Actinomycetes; order Mycobacteriales; family Mycobacteriaceae; genus Mycobacterium. The sequence goes on along the minus strand of NZ_LN929908.1, from coordinate 1,570,786 downwards.
GCGCTGATGACGGCGATCATCACCCTTGCACAACTGGTGTTCTCGGTGCTGGCCGGGTATGCGTTCGCCCGGTTGAACTTCCGCGGCCGCGACGCCCTGTTCTGGGTGTACATCGCCACCCTGATGGTGCCGGCGACGGTGACGGTGGTGCCGCTGTATCTGATGATGGCCGAACTCGGGCTGCGCAACACGTTCTGGGCGCTGGTGCTGCCGTTCCTGTTCGGCTCGCCGTACGCGATCTTCCTGCTGCGGGAGTACTTTCGGGCCATCCCGGCTGATCTGGTGAACGCCGCCCGCTTGGACGGCGCCAACACCCTGGACGTGATCGTGCATGTGGTGCTGCCGGCCAGCAAGCCGATCCTGGTGACGCTGACGTTGATCACTGTTGTTTCGCAATGGAATTCGTTCATGTGGCCGCTGGTCATCACCAGCGGCCGCACCTGGCGGGTGCTGACGGTGGCCACCGCGGGCCTGCAGACGCAGTACAACGCGCAGTGGACGCTGGTGATGGCGGCGACGACGGTGGCGATCGTCCCGTTGCTGGGGCTGTTCCTGGCGTTCCAGCGCCATATCGTGCGCTCGATCGTGGTGACGGGGCTGAAATGAGGCCGCGCTCTTCGACTCTCCTGCTGGGCGCACTGCTGGCCGTGGTGCTGGTGCTGATCGGCTGTGTGTGGGTCCTCGGCCGCACCGACGAGCCCAGCGGCAAGGTCGTGATCACGGTGCGGTTGTGGGATCAGCAGGTCGCCGCCGCCTACCGCGACTCCTTCGCCGAGTTCAACCGGACCCACCCCGGTATCGAGGTGCGCACCAATGTGGTGGCCTACGCCAGCTACTTCGACACCCTGCGCACCGATGTGGCCGGCGGCGGCGCCGATGACATCTTCTGGATCAACAACGCCTACTTCGCCGAATACGCCGACAACAACCGACTGATGGCCCTGCAACCCGGCCCGGACTGGGACCGCTCGGTGGTCAACCAGTTCACCCGCAACGGTGTGCTCTGGGGTGTGCCACAACTGACCGACGCGGGTATTGCCGTCTACTACAACGCCGACCTGCTGGCCGCCGACGGCGTGCGCCCGAACGAACTCGACACGCTGCGGTGGGATCCCGACCCCGCCGTCGACAACCTGCGGCCGTTGCTCAAGCGCCTCACCCACGGCAGGCAGTGGGGTTACAACGCCGCCAACGACTTACAGGGCATCTATCTCAACTACATCGGCTCAGCCGGCGGCGTGTTCGCCACCGACGACCGGTTCGCTTTCGACAACCCGCAGGCGGTCACCGCGTTCGACTACATCGTCGGCCTGATCAACACCGACAAGGTCGCACCGCCGGCATCCGACACCAACGGCAATGGCGACTTCTCCCGCAACCAGTTCCTGGCCGGGCGGATGGCACTGTTCCAGTCCGGCACCTACAACCTGGCGCAGATCGCCGAGCAGGCGCCGTTCCGCTGGGGCGTGGCGATGCTTCCGATCGGCCCGGCGGGGCGGGTCAGCGTCACCAACGGCATTGCCGCCGCGGGCAATCCGGCCAGCAAGCACCCGGGTGCGGTCCGCGAGGTACTGGCCTGGCTGGGCAGCACTCCGGGCAACGCGTACTTGGGCCGGCGCGGTGCAGCCATCCCCGCCGTCCTGCCCGCACAACAGGTCTACTTCGACTACTGGTCGGCCAAGGGCATCGACGTCAGCCCGTTCTTCCGGGTGCTCGACGGCCCGCGGATCGCCGCACCCGGCGGAGCGGGCTTCGCGGCCGGGTATCAGGCGATCAAGCCCTACTTCGACGAGATGTTCCTGGGCCGAACGCCGGTGGCCGACGCCCTGGCCGCCGCACAACGGGCGGCCAACATCGCGGCAACCCGCTAGCCGAAGACGGTCAGTTCCAGGACGATCGACAGCACACACACCGTGGCGGTGACCGCCAGGGCCACCCAGTCGGCGCGGCGCGGACCCGAGGGGGCGGCCGCGATCTGACCGGTGCCGCCGCGGGCGGTGATGGCGTCGCCCATCTCGTCGGCCCGGCGCAGCGTCACCGTGATACCGGCCGCCAGCAGGTCGACGATCTCGATGGCCCAGCGCCGGCGGCGGGCCCGCCGCGACGTCAGCACCGGGGCGGGGCGCAGCCGCCGGGCGGCATACATCATCCGGAACTCGTCGAGCAGCATCGGAAAAGCCCGCAGCGCCAACGACAGTGCGACCGCCCAGTCATCGACCGGGATGCGGAAGACCTTGAACGGACGGCCCAGTTTCGCCACGGCCGGAGCGACGTCGGCGACATTCGTCGTCCACGACACCAGGCCGGCCAGGGCGATCAGCAGGAAGGACACCGCGGTCAGGCGCAGGAAGTTCAGCAGGCCGTGCAGGCCGATCGTGAGCGGTCCGAGGTGGATCTCCGGGCTGCCACCCGCTAGCGCTGCGGTGACACCGCCCAGGAAGATCAACAGCCACAACCACTTCGGGATGGTCGGCACCACACCCCAGGTGACACGCGCCAGCCACAGCGCGACGCCGACCAGGACGGTGACCAACGCGATCGGCACCCAGCCCGGATAGAACGCGAGCAGCGCTGAGAGCGCCAGTACGATCAGGATCTTGGTGCCGGCCCACAGTTCGTGGATAGTCGAGGTGCCCGGCGTCGGGCGCAGCAGGACCACAGGCCGGCGCTGGCGGGTGGACGTCATGCCATCCCTCCTGCCGCCGTCGGGGCCGCGGCCAGCACCCCGTCGTCGAGATGCAGTGTCTGCGGGCACAGCTCCTCGAGTCCGACGAAATCGTGCGAGATCACCACGACGGTCAACCCGGTGTTGCGGCGCAGATCGGTCAGCAGGCGCAGCAGCCCGCGCTGAGCGCCGGCGTCCAGACCGGCCAGCGGTTCGTCGAGGATCAGCGCCTGCGGCGAGCGGGCCAGCAAACCGGCCAGCACGACGCGCCGCATCTGACCACCCGACAACTGGTCGATGCGCCGGCGCGCCAGTGAGGCGTCCAGTCCGACGGTCGCCAGCGCCTCGGCTACCCGGGCCTTGTCATCGGGCGAAAAGCCCGCTGCCGACGCCACTTCCAGGTCGACGCGCGCCCGCATCAACTGCAGGCGGGCCGCCTGGAACGCGATCGCCACCTCCCCGACGTGTTCGTCAGCGGGCCGGCCGCGCACCAGGCAGGAGCCGGTGGTCGGGGTGATCAGCCCCGCCATGATCCAGGCCAGCGTCGACTTCCCGGATCCGTTGCCGCCGTGGATGAGCAGGCCCTCGCCCTCGCGGACGGTGAAGTTCACGTCGCGCAGCGCGGGCTTGGCCCACGGTGTGCCGCTGGCGTATTCGTGCCCGACGCCCTGCAACTCCAGCACCGGAGCACCGCCGCGCGGCACGTGCGCCGAGGCGGTGGTGGTCGGTGCGTCCGCACTGTCGACCATGGTCATGTTGTCCAGCGACTCGCTGAGGTTGACGATCCGGTCGGCGGTGTCGGCCTCGTTGGCGTAGTGGGTGATCTGCACCAGGGCCATCCGGTGCCGTTCGGTCAGCCCGGACAGCACGGTGAGCAGACCCTCGCGCCCGCGTTGGTCCACCATGCTGGTGATCTCGTCGGCGATGAGCATCGAGGGTTGCCGGGCCAGAGCCGCCGCGACGGCCAGCCGCTGCAACTCACCGCCGGACAGCCCACCGGTGTCGCGCTCCTCCATCCCGGTGAGGCCGACCTCGTCGAGCAGGGTGGCCACATCGGTCTGCGTTCCCGGCGGCAGACCCCACACCACGTCGTCGGCGACCCTTGTGCCCAGCACCTGGCTCTCGGGGTGTTGCAGGATGATCGCCGTCCCACCGACCTGCCCGAGCCCGACCGAGCCGGGACGCTCGAGGGTGCCCGACGTCGGCTGCCGTCCGGACAGCAGCAGCATCAGGGTGGTCTTGCCCGACCCGTTGGCCCCGGTGATCGCGACGTGCTCCCCAGCCTCGACCGTCATCGACAGGGGCCGCAGCGCGTCATGGTCGGCACCCGGGTAGCGGAAGCGGGCGTCGGCCAGCCGCACCGGCACCGGCGCGACCGGGCCCGTCTCGGCGGGGACGTCCAGCTTGTGCACGTCGGGGATGCCGCGCAGCCGCTCGAGCACCCGGGACAGCGCCCACCACCCGACCAGCGTGACGACCATGATCGAGAAGATCGCGTAAACCATGATGATCAGCGGCCAGTACTGCAGCGCGGTGCTGAAGAACGCCTTGAAGTCCTGCGCGGCGGGCCGGAACGGCTCGAACCGCGACATCACCGACACCACCCCGTCGACGTTGGCGGTCATCGCGTCGAAGGTCAGGGTGCGCAGCCGGACCAGCACGGTGAGGGCGGCGATGATGAACAGCCCGGAGATCACCCCGGCCACCACCGACACCGCGATCACCGTGGGTGTCCCGCGCTTGCGGCGCTTAATGATGCCGGTCAGCCCGCCCACGTACGCGCAGTTGAGCACCACCATGAATCCGGCGATCCCGCCGATCAGGAACGCGATGATGCTGCCGGCGAAGGTGGCCGCGACCAGGACCCGCAGCCGATAGCGGTAGCCGAGCAGCCCCATTGGCACGGTCACCAGCAGCGACAGCCCGCCGGCGAACGGGATCACCACCGACAGGATGGACAACGCTGCAGCGAGGGCGGCCATCACCGAGGCGTGCGCCATCTCGATTGGCGTCATCGATCGGCTGACGGGGGCCTGCGACGGGGAGTCGGGAGAGTGCTCAAGCGCTCCCGGTCGCGTCGCGGTCATCTCACGATTCTGCCAGTCGGGACGTCCTGGTCGCCGATCCGAGGCCCCTGTGAGGAAAGCCACCCCTTACCGGGTTCGCTTAACATAGTAAATCTATGTAAATATGGAGAGATGAGTTCGACGCCCCCACAGACCACTGGCCTGGGTTCCGAACTGCTCAGCGTCGTCGCCAAACTGAACCGGCTGGCCACCCAGCGCATCCGGCTACCGCTGCCCTGGGCGCAGGCCCGGCTGCTCAGCACGATCGACGACCAGGGCGAGGCGCGGATCTCGGATCTGGCCGAACTCGACCACTGCTCGCAGCCGACGATGACCACCCAGGTGCGCCGACTCGAGGACGCGGGATTGGTGGCCCGCACCCCCGATCCGGACGACGCCCGTGCCGTGCGGATCCGCATCACGGCCGAAGGTCAGCGGGTGCTGGCACAGGTCCGTGCGGATCGCGCCGCGGTGATCGACCCGCGGATCGATCGGCTCTCCGCGGAGGACCGCGCCATTCTGTCGGACGCCGTCGGTGCCCTGCACCGCCTCCTCGGCGATCTCGACACCTCTCCCCAATAGTCACTGACCGCACAACAGAAGTTAGGAGGGGCCACACATGTGGCGCCAACCCAAAGCTGTTTGGGCCGTTGCTTTCGCGTCCGTCGTCGCTTTCATGGGCATCGGACTCGTCGACCCGATCCTCAAACCGATCGCCGACAACCTCAATGCCACACCGTCCCAGGTGTCGCTGCTGTTCACCAGCTACATGGCCGTCATGGGAGTGGCCATGCTCATCACCGGAGTGGTGTCGAGCCGCATCGGCCCCAAGCGCACGCTGCTGCTCGGCCTCGTCATCATCATTGCCGGCGCCGGCCTGGCCGGGATGTCGGACACCGTAATGGGCATCGTCGGCTGGCGGGCCCTGTGGGGCTTGGGTAACGCGCTGTTCATCGCGACCGCGCTGGCCACCATCGTCAGCTCGGCGCGCGGTTCGGTGGCGCAGGCGATCATCCTCTACGAGGCCGCGCTGGGCCTGGGCATCGCCGTCGGCCCGCTGGTCGGCGGGGTGCTCGGCTCGATCTCGTGGCGCGGGCCGTTCTTCGGGGTCTCGGTGCTGATGGCCGTCGCCCTGGTGGTCACCGCGGTGTTGCTGCCGGAAACCCCGCGCCCGCAGCGGGCCACCACGCTGGCCGACCCGTTCCGCGCGCTGCGCCACCGGGGCCTGCTCGGGGTCGCGATCACCGCGCTGCTGTACAACTTCGGCTTCTTCACGCTGCTGGCGTTCACCCCGTTCCCGCTGGACATGAGCGCCCACCAGATCGGGCTGATCTTCTTCGGCTGGGGCCTGGCGCTGGCCTTCACCTCGGTGGTGGTGGCACCCCGGCTGCAGGCACGTTTCGGCACCGTCCCCACGCTGCTGGTCAACCTGCTGTGCATGTCGGCCGTACTGGTGGTGATGGCGCTGGGCACCGACCACAAGGCCGTGCTGGCCGCCTGCGTGGTGGTGGCGGGTCTGTTCATCGGCGTCAACAACACGCTGATCACCGAGACCGTCATGAAGGCGGCACCGGTGGAAAGGGGCGTGGCGTCGGCGGCCTACAGCTTCGTGCGCTTCGGTGGCGCGGCGGCGGCGCCGTGGCTGGCCGGTGTGCTCGGTGAGCGGTACGGCGCGCATCTCCCGTTCTGGGTGGGCGCGGCTGCGGTGCTGCTCGGCGCTGGCGTGCTGGGAATGACGAGTCGGCATCTGAGCGGTGTGGACTTCGAGGAGGATGAGCTCGAGGAGATCACCGATCAGGCCACGGCGGTGACGGTCGGCAGCGACAGCTGACCGGCCGCGGCGGGGCCGGACCCGAGGAGAACGATGCAGTTCTGGTGCGGCACCCCGTTCATGAAGCGACCGGCCGAGGGCCCTGCGGTGGCCCGCATGGTCGACGAGGCCGGTTACGACGGCATGATCACCGCCGACCACCTGATCTATCCGCGAGAGCTGCGCTCGCCGTATCCATCGCCCAGCGGTGAACCCGGCTGGGCCCCGGAGACGCCGTGGCCGGACAGCTGGGTTCTGATCGGCGCGATGGCCGCGGTGACCACCCGGCTGCGGTTCTCCAACGCGGTGTATGTCGCACCCGCACGCCCGCTGGTGGAGGTGGCCAAGCAGGTCGCCACCGCCGCCTCGCTGTCCGACGGCCGAGTGTCGCTCGGCGTCGGAATCGGTTGGATGCGTGAGGAATACGAGCTTCTCGGCCAGGAGTTCGCCAACCGCGGCAAGCGGCTGAACGAGATGATCCCGGCGCTGCGGGCGCTGTGGCAGGGCGGCTGGGTGTCCTGGGAGGGGACCTACTACCAGGTTCCCGAGATGATGATCGAACCCCATCCCCCGCAGCCGGTTCCGATCTGGTGCGGCGGCGAGTCCGATGCGGCATTGCGCCGGGCGGCGGGTCTGTGTGACGGCTGGATCGGCACGGCCTACAGCTGGGACGGCGCGGTGGCCTACGTCGAGAAGCTGACCGCGCTGCGCCGCGAATTCGGCCGCGCCGATGAACCTTTCGACATCATGGTGGCGCTGCTGGAACGCCCCACCCCGGATCTGTACAAGCGGGCCGAGGACATCGGGATCACCGCGGTGATGTGCGCCCCGTGGGTAACCGTCCCCGAGATCGAGAACGGCACCGACGTCGAGCGCTACCGCGCCCCCATCGAACGGTTCGCCGAAGCCGTCGTCGCCAAATGCCGGTGAGCCGCTAGCGCCACACCGTCACACGACTGTGCCGATGAGCTTTCCGACGGTGTAGGTGGCGGCGATCGCGACGACGCCGAACGCGAGCTGGCGCCCGGCACCGAACCACAGCGAGCCCTTGGTGAACCTGGCGGCGATGGCACCGGCCAGCAGTAGACCCACCCCGCCGCAGATCAAGCCCGGCCACAGCGCCTCAACGCCGAACAGGTACGGCAGCAGCGGGATGATGGCCCCCACCGCGAACAGCAGGAACGAGGAGACCGCGGCCACCATCGCCGACGGCTTCTCGCGCGGGTCCACGCCCAGCTCCTGGGAGATGTGGAAGTGCACGGCCTTGTCCTCGTCGAGGTGGATCTCCTCGGCGGCCTTGCGGGCCGTCGGCTCGGTCATCCCCATGTCCATCAGCATCGCGACGAGTTCGATCTGCTCAGCGTGCGGATGGCGTTCGAAGGCCAGCCGCTCGGCGCGCACCTCCGAGTCGAGTTGCTCGTTGGCGGTGGTGACGGAGGTGTACTCACCCAGCGCCATCGAGAACGCGCCGGCCAGCAGGCCGGCCACGCCGCTGAGCACGACTGTTTGCGCGTTGGCGCTCGCGGCCACGCCGGCGATCAGCGCGGTGTTACTCACCAGGCCGTCCATGGCGCCGAAGGTGGCGGCCCGCAGCCAGCCGCCGGTGACATCGGCGTGCGAGTGGTCGATCTCGTGTGGAAGGGCAACCTCAGGCTGCGTGGTGCCCCCGGTCTGATCGGGCATGACCGCTATTCAACGCGTGCCGTCTGCGCCACTGCGACTCAGGTTTACCTGTGTTTGCCACAAGAGCGTTTGCGCGAACAAGAAGCGGGCTACTTTCACGTATGACTACCACTGCGGAGCATCTTCGTAATGCGCTCGACGGTCGCTGGCGCGACGTCAAGAACGGGGTCCGTGCCGAACTCTCCACCGAGGTGTTCCGGCCGCACTACACACCGAACACCGCCATCGCCCGGGCGAAAGTGGCCGAGCAGCTGAAGATCATGGCCGCCGCCGGCGCCGCCGAGGACGGCTTCCGCAAGGAGCACGGTGGCAACGGCGACGTGGGTGCGGCGGTGACGCGCATCGAGATGCTGGCGATGTCGGACCTGTCGCTGATGGTCAAGGCCGGTGTGCAGTGGGGGCTGTTCGGCGGGGCGATCGAGAACCTCGGCACCGAACGCCATCATCAGGCCTACGTGCGGCGCATCATCGACCTCGACCTGCTCGGCTGTTTCGCGATGACCGAGACCGGCCACGGCAGCGATGTCCAGTCCATCGAGACCACGGCCACCTACGACCCGGGCACCGGCGAGTTCGTCATCAACTCCCCCACCCCGTCGTCGCGCAAGGACTACATCGGCGGTGCGGCCGAAACCGCCCGGGTGGCAGCTGTTTTCGCCCAGTTGATCACGGGCGGTGAGGGCCACGGCGTGCACTGCTTCGTCGTCCCCATCCGCGACGAGGACGGTAACGACCTGCCCGGCATCACCACCTCGGACTGTCAGTACAAGGGCGGGCTGCCGGGCGTCGACAACGGCCGGATCATGTTCGACCACGTTCGGGTACCGCGGGAGAACCTGCTCAACAAGTACGCCGACGTCGCCGCCGACGGCACGTACTCCTCGCCGATCGAGAACCCCAACCGCCGGTTCTTCACAATGCTGGGCACCCTGATCCGCGGCCGGGTCACCGTCGGCGGCAGCGCGGCCGCCGCGGCCCGGGTGGCACTGGACATCGCGGTGCGATATGCGTTGCAGCGCAGGCAGTTCAGTGCCCCGGGCGACGAGGGCGAGGTGCTGATCATGGACTACCTGGTGCATCAGCGCCGGCTGTTCCCGCTGATCGCCCGCTCGTATGCGCTGCAGTTCGCCCAGAACGAGCTGGTGGCCCGCCTGCATGACCTGCAGACCTCCGACAACCCCGACGCCGAGGAGCAGCGCGAGCTGGAGTCCAGGGCCGCCGGGCTCAAGGCCGCCAACACCTGGCACGCCAGCGCGGCCATCCAGGAGGCCCGGGAAGCCTGTGGCGGCGCCGGCTACCTGGCCGAGAACCGCCTGATCGCGCTGCGCGCCGACACCGACGTGTTCACCACCTTCGAGGGTGACAACCACGTGCTCACCCAGCTGGTCGCCAAGGAACTGCTGACCGCCTACGCCGATGACATCAAGGGCATGAGCCCGGTCGAATGGGTGCGCTTCGCGGCCAACTTCGCCGGTGACCGGGTACTGAAAAGGACTGCGGCCGAAACGATCATGCAGACCATCCTCGACACCCGCCAGGACAGTGAAGAGGAGGGCAGCCTGTTCAACCGGGGCACCCAGGTCAACATGTTCGAGGACCGCGAGCAATACCTGCTGTCCTCGGTGGCCCGCCGGCTGCAGCGCAAGTCCAAGGAGATGTCGGCCTTCGACGCGTTCAACGCCGTGCAGGATCACGTGCTGCACACCGCGCAGGCCCACATCGACCGGATCGTGCTCGAGGCATTCGTCGCCGGTATCGACGCCTGTGAGGACGCCGAGGCGCGCCGGGTGCTGGGCATGGTCTGCGACCTGTACGCACTGTCGGTGATCGACGCGGACAAGGCCTGGTTCATCGAGCACCGGTATCTGTCCACCGAGCGGGCCAAGGCCGTCACCCGGGGCATCAACGAACGCTGCCGGGCGCTGCGGCCCTACGCCGAAGCCCTCGTCGACGGGTTCGGGATTCCTGAGCAGCTGCGCTACGCGGAGATGCTGCACCCGGAGCACCTCGCCTAGTTTTGACAATTTTGACAAAACACAGCTGATTGCGCAGTAAGGTCTGCGGCGTGGAACTGACGTTGCAGCGCATCGGTGCCTGGTCCGGGACAGTCATGCTGATCCTCTATGGAACGTCCATGTCGGGTATCGCGCGGATGTTCCCGCCGATGTCACCGGTCTGGTCTGCCGAGACGGTCGCCGACTTCTACATCGACCACAAGATCTGGATCCGGATCGGCGTCGCGGGCTGCCTGCTGACCTCGGTGATCGCGCTGCCGTTCCTGGCCACCATCGTGCTGCGGATCCGCCGCGTCGAGGGCCACTGGGGCATGCTCACGGTCACCCAGCTGTTCGCCGCGGCGATCTTCGTTCCCGCGCTGCTGTTCCCGTTCCTGATCATGGCCGCCGCGGCCTTCCGGCCCGACACCCGGCCGCCGGAGGTCACCCTCGCGCTCAACGACGTGTTCTGGCTGATGTTCATCGGCATCGTCGGCACGATCATCATGCAGAACATCGTGCTGGCCATCACGGCGTTCATCGACAAGACCGAGCCCCAGACCTTCCCGCGGTGGTACGGCTACCTGAACCTGTGGGTGGCGCTGCTGTCGCTGCCGGGGTGTGTGGTGGTGGTGTTCAACGACGGACCGCTGGCCTGGGCCGGGGTGTTCGCGTTCTACATCCCCGGTGCGGCGCTGACGGTCTGGATGTTCACCACGACCTACGTCCTGCTGCGCGGCATCACGGCCCAGCAGAAGGCGCAGGCCGCGTGACGGCGGTGGGCCCGTCCGCACCGCCGGCGCCCCGCCGCATCCCCGGCGAGCAGGGCACCTGGGTGTTCCTGTTCGGCGACATGCTGGTGTTCGGGGTGTTCTTCGCCACGTTCATGGTCGAAAGAGCAAAAGCACCAGCTGTTTTCGACGCCGCCCGCAAGACACTGCACCTCAACATCGGGCTGGTGAACACCCTGGTGCTGCTCACCAGTTCACTGCTGGTGGTCGCCGCGGTGGGCGGGATCCGCACCGGTGCCCGCACCATCGCCGCCCGCGCGCTGTGGGGCGCCATCGGCTGCGGTGTGCTGTTCGTGGCGCTCAAGGTCACCGAATACGTGCTGCTGGCCGGGGCCGGACACAGCCCGGGCGACAACAACTTCTACCTGTACTACTTCATCCTGACCGGGCTGCACCTGCTGCACGTGCTCATCGGCATCGTCGTGCTGGTGCTCCTGCTCACCCAGACCCGCCGGACCGAGCTGTCGGCCACCCGGCTGGCCGTGATCGAGGGCGGCGGATGCTTCTGGCACCTGGTGGACCTGCTCTGGATCGTCCTGTTCCCGCTGCTGTACCTGGTGAGCTGATGCTGTCGCTGATCCGCAATCGGGCCGGGCTGAGCTGGCTGATCCTGATCGCCGCCACGCTGGCGTCCTGGGCGGTGGGCGCCGACCACGGCACCGGGTCCTGGGTGGCCGTCGCCGTGCTCGGGATCGCGGCCATCAAGGTGCGTTTGGTGGGGCTGGATTTCATGGAGCTGCGGCACGCCCCGATCCCGCTGCGCGTGGCGTTCGAGATCTATTGTGTGGGGCTGTGGGCGGTGCTCTCGGGCCTGTATCTCTGGCTCTAGAAGCGCGGCACTGGGGAGATCTTGCTCCCCCGGATGGACTCGAACCATCAACCGTCCGATTAACAGTCGGAAGCTCTGCCAATTGAGCTACAGGGGACTACCTGTCCGTCCAGGCGCTCGCGCGCTGACTCGGACCGGAAAGTGACTCTAGCCTACCGGGGTCCCCTGATGCCAAAACGGGCGGACGAGCGGGCACCCAACCGCGTCAGGCAGGATGGGGGCAGAGCCGAGGAAGGGAGCGCAGTGATTCGGTATCTGGCCGTACTGGGCGTGGGCTACGTGTTGGGCACCAAAGCCGGACGTCGTCGCTACGAGCAGATCGTAGGTACCTACCGTGCGCTCACCGAGAATCCGACCACCAAGACGGTGCTCGACGCCGGCCGACGCAAGATCGCTGACCGGGTCTCACCGGACCCGGATCCCAAGATGGTGACGTTGACCGAGATCGACGCGGAGACCACCGTGGTGGAACCCGTCCAGCGAGATCGCTGAGCGCACGCGAAAACAGCCCTCACGCCGCGATGGCGGAGGGCTGTGATCAGAAAGCTCAGCCCAGCGGGATGCTGATGGTCTGGCCCGGCAGCAGCGGACCCGTGGTGACACCGATACCGCCACCATTGCCACCGTTGGCGTCCGGGCCGTAGATGCCGAAGTCCGGGGTGCCGATGAAGGCCGGGGTGCCGTTGGAGTACGAGATGCACTGGCCGTCGTTGCGGGAACCCACCCAGGCCAGGCAGGTGCCGGTCGCCGAGGTGCTCGACGTGCTGGCGTCGGTCAGCGCCGCCAGGGCCGGCACCGCAGCCGCAGCCACGGCAAGCGCGCCGAAGGCGGCGAGACGCCGTGCACGAGAATTCGCGGTAGTCATATCTGACCTTTCGCCGGAGACAGGCAGCGTGTTAACCATACCGTGATCACAGTGGTCACGCAGTCAGGTCGTCGCCGCTCGCCTGTTCGAGCAGGCTGCGGCGATAGGACTCCAGGGCCACCAGGTCACCGAACAGGGCGTGATATTCGTCTCCCTGCTCCACCGGCGACATCCGCTGCAGCTTGGACTTCACCTCGGCGACCTGCCGCCCCACCCAGACTTCCTGCAGGCGGGCCAGCACGCCGCCGATATAGCGGGGCAGTTTGTCCTCGTCCTCGACCCGGATGGTCTCCACGCCGAGCTCGGTGATCAGGCCTTGAGCCGCCGCGGACCCGGCCTTTTCCCGCACCATGTCGATCCACAACCCACCGGTGGCTCCCGACGACGTGCCGCCGGCTGTCTCGATCGCCATGCGCACCGCCGCATAGCCGGGATGGGTGAAGCTCTCCACAGTCAGGGTGTCGAAGATCGGACCGGCCAGCGCCGGGTACTGCAGCGCCGCCTTGAGCGCCTCGCGCTGCGGCCACAGTGTCGGGTCGCGCGGGTCGGGGCGGGCCGCACCGGCATCACCGGCCGGCCGGGGCCGGGCCGTGGCCTGACGCCGGTTGTCGGCGCGGGCGCCGGGTTTGTGGCCGGCTTCCTCGCGGACCCGGCCGACTACCTGGGCCACGTCGTCCCAGCCCACCCAGCCGGCCAGCTGGCGGGCGTACTCGTCGCGCAGGGTCGGGTCCTTGATCTGGGCGACCATCGGCACGCAGCGGCGCAGTGCCGCCACCCGGCCCTCGGCCAGGTCCAGGTCGTGCTCGGCCAGGGCGGTGCGAATCGCGAACTCGAACAGCGGGGTGCGCCGGGCCACCAGGTCGCGCAGCGCGCCGTCACCCTGGGCCAGCCGCAGATCGCAGGGATCCATCCCGTCGGAAGCCACCGCGACGAAACTCTGCCCGGCCAGGTTCTGCTCACCCTCGAACGCCTTGAGCGCGGCCGCCCGGCCCGCAGCGTCGCCGTCGAAGACGTAGATCAGTTCGCCGCGGAAGAACTTGTCGTCCATCATCAGCCGGCGCAGCATCGACAGGTGCTCGTCGCCGAACGCGGTGCCGCACGAGGCGACGGCGGTGGTGACCCCGGCCAGGTGCATGGCCATCACGTCGGTGTAGCCCTCGACCACCACGGCCTGATGCCCCTTGGCGATATCCCGCTTGGCCAGGTCGATGCCGAAGAGCACGTTGGACTTCTTGTACAGCACCGTCTCCGGGGTGTTGACGTACTTGGCTTCCATCTGGTCGTCGTCGAAGATGCGGCGCGCCCCGAAGCCGACGGTCTCGCCGCTGGCGGTGCGGATCGGCCACAGCAGCCGGCGGTGGAAGCGGTCCATCGGGCCGCGACGGCCTTCCCGGGAGAGTCCCGCCGCTTCGAGTTCCTTGAACTCGAAACCCTTGCGGATGAGGTGCTTGGTCAGCGAGTCCCAGCCCGACGGGGCGAAGCCGCAGCCGAACTGGCGGGCGGCGGCGGCGTCGAAGTTGCGCTCCGTCAAGTACTTTCGAGCCGGTGCGGCCTCATCGGAGTCCAGTGCGGCCGCATAGAACTCCTGGGCCGCGGCGTTGGCGGCGATCAGCCTGCTGCGGCTGCCGCGGTCGCGCTGCACGCTGGTGCCGCCGCCGCTGTAGGTGACGGAGTAGCCGATCCGGTCGGCCAGCGTCTCCACCGCCTCGACGAAGCTGACGTGCTCGATCTTCTGGAGGAAGGCGTAGACGTCGCCGCCCTCACCGCAGCCGAAGCAGTGGAAGTGGCCGTGGTTGGGCCGAACGTGGAACGACGGCGACTTCTCGTCGTGGAACGGGCACAGCCCCTTCATCGAGTCCGCCCCGGCCCGGCGCAGCTGGACGTAGTCGCCGACGACGTCCTCGATCCGGACGCGCTCCCGGATGGCGGCGATGTCACGGTCGGAGATGCGCCCCTTGCGGTCCCCGCCCACGCCTGCTGCCATCGGCACAGTCTAGAGCGCGACGATGCGCTCGAGTCTGCCCTCGGTGAACGAGGCGATCTGGTCGACCACCACCCGCATCCTGGCGGCGTCGTCGGCGGCCGCGTTGAACTCCGGGACGAAGATGGCGTCCAGGGTGGCGGGCGCGCCGGACAGCAGCCAGTTCGCCACCTGATGGATGCGGTCGCGCTGGCGGGCCTGCAGTTCCAGGTGCCGCGGATCGGACATGATGAATTGCAGCGCAAGGGTCTTGAGCACGGCGACCTCGGCGCGCACGGTGGCCGGCACCTGAAGGTCGGCCTGGTAGCGCACCAGGGGCTGCGGCCCGGCGACCTCATGGGTCAGCGCGATCGCGGCTGAGGCGAACCGGCCGACCAGCTCACTGGTCAACCGCTTGAGCGCCACCGCCGCGGTCAGCGTGCCGTCGTACTTGCCCACCGCCGCCACCACCGGCAGCCGGGACAGCCGCCGGGCCGCCTCCTCCAGTTCGGCGGCGGCCACGGCATCGGACTCCCCCAGCTTGCCCAGGGTGGCCGCGGCGTCGTCGTCGGCCAGCACCCGCAGGTCGATACGGCCCGAGACTACACCGTCCTCGACGTCGTGCACGGAGTAGGCCACGTCGTCGGCCCAGTCCATCACCTGTGATTCCAGGCAGGGCCGGCGCGCCGGATGACCGCCGCGCACCCACTGCGCCAGCTCACGGTCATCGTCGTAGAAGCCGAATTTGCGGCCCTGCTCACCGCGGAACCACGGGTACTTCGTCACCGCGTCCAGCCCGGCGCGGGTGAGGTTCAGCCCGACGCTGCGCCCTTGCGCATCAAGCACTTTCGGCTCGATCCGGGTCAGGATGCGAAAGTTCTGGGCGTTGCCCTCGAACCCGCCGCAGGAGGCCGCGAACTCGTCGAGCGCGCGTTCGCCGTTGTGCCCGTAGGGCGGGTGGCCGATGTCGTGGGCCAGGCCGGCCATGTCGACCAGGTCGGGGTCGCAGCCCAGCGGGATGGCCATCCCCCGCCCGATCTGCGCCACCTCCAGCGAGTGCGTCAGCCGGGTGCGCGGATTCTCGCTCTCGCGCGGCCCGACCACCTGGGTCTTGTCGGCCAGCCGGCGCAGGGCAGCACAGTGCAGCACGCGGGCACGGTCGCGGGCGAAGTCGCTGCGGTGCTCGGTGCTGGTGCCGGGGAGCCCGGCAGCCTTGGGCGGCTCGGTCACCACCCGTTCGCGGTCGGCCTCGTCGTAACGGCCGTACTGATTCGTCATACCGGGGCACAGTCTGCCAGGCCCCGACGACGACGATTGCGTCGAAGTTTCACGGGCGCGCCGCCTGTACACCACTAGATTGGATGCTCATGCGCCTCGCCCGTCTGCTCAGCCTGCTCGCCGCCATCCTGACGGTGGCGACCCTGGTGGCACCGGCCGCCACCGCCGAGCCACCGTTCCGGCTGCCCGACTACGTCACCGACAACGCCGGGGTGCTCTCCGACAAGCAGCTCGCCGACGTGCAGAAGGCCGTCGACCAGCTCTACTCCGACCGACGGGTACGGCTGTGGGTGGTGTTCGTGGACTCGTTCGCCCCCAAGGGCGCGATGTCGTGGGCCCAGGACACCCGGGTGGTCAGCGATCTGGGTGACGAGGACGCGATCCTGGCGGTGGCGACCAAGGACCGGTCGTACTCGTTCCTGGTGCCGTCAGCCGCGGCGGGCGGCAGCTCCACGAAGGTCGACGACATCCGGCGCGACCGCATCGAACCGGCACTGCGATCCAACGACTGGGCAGGCTCGGCGATCGCGGCCGCCAACGGCCTGGCCGCACTGGGCGCCTCGAGCGGTGCGGCGGCGGGGAGCATCTCGATCGTGCCCGCCTTGATCATCGCCGCGATCGTGCTGCTGGCGATCGCGCTGCTCATCCTGTGGAGCAAGCACCGCAAGCGCAAGCGGCACGAGGCCGAGGTCGCCGCCGCCAAGCGGGTCGACCCGACCGACCCCACCGCGTTGGCCGCGGTACCGCTGGATGCTCTCGACGAGCTATCCCGCTCGATCGTCGTCGACGTCGACAACGCCGTGCGCACCAGCAACAACGAACTGACGCTGGCCGTCGAGGAGTTCGGCGAGCAGCAGACCGCGCCGTTCGCCAAGGCCGTCGAGAACGCCCGGATCACGCTGCAGCAGGCGTTCAACGTCCGCCAGCAGCTCGACGACGACGTCCCCGAGACACCGACCCAGCGGCGCGATCTGCTGACCCGGGTGGTGGTGGCCGCGGCCAAGGCCAACCGCGAACTGGAAACCCAGACCGAGTCGTTCCACCAGCTGCGCGATTTGGTGATCAACGCACCGGACCGGCTCGACGCGCTGACCCAGCAGCTGGTCGACATCACCGCCCGGATCGATCCGTCCCAGCAGAAGCTCACCCAGCTGCACACCGAGTTCTCCGAGTCCGCCCTGGCATCGGTGGCGCGCAACGTCAATGCCGCCAAGGAGCGGCTGGCCTTCGCCGACGAGTCCATCACCCGCGGCCGTGAGCTGGTGGCCAAGCCGGTGGCCGGCAAGCAATCCGAACTGGTCGACTCCGTCCGCGGTGCGGAATCGGCTCTGCAGCAAGCGGGTTCGATGCTCGACGCGGTGGACAGCGCGGCCACCGACATCCGGCGCGCGGTGTCCACGCTGCCGGCGGCGATCGCCGACATTCAGAACGGCATCAACCAGGCCGCCACCCAGCTCGCCCAGGGTGAGCTGGCCAACCCGGCAGAACTGTCGGCGGCGCGCGACGCCGCGGTCAAGGCGGTGACGGCCGCCCAGAGCACCGGAACCGCCGATCCGCTCGGCGCATTCACCACCCTCACCGAGGCCGACGCGCAGCTGGACCGGTTGCTGGCGGCGGTGGCCGAGGAGCGCGAAGCTACCGAGCGGCTCAACCGGTCCTACGACCAGGCGCTGTTCACCGCGCAGTCGCGGGTGCGTTCGGTGTCGGACTACGTCGACACCCGCCGCGGCAGCGTCGGCCCGGAGGCCCGCACCCGGCTCAATGAGGCGGTGCGCCAGCTCGAGGCCGCACAGTCGAAGAAGAAGTCCAACATCTCCGAGGCCATCGCCCACGCCAACGGCGCGTCGATGCTGGCTGCCCAGGCCCAGCAGCTGGCCAACAGCGATGTGCAGGCCGCCCAGCGCGCCTACATGAATCACTATGGCGGCGTTGGCCGTTCGTCGGACATGGGTGCGGTGATCGGCGGCATCATCCTGGGCAACATCCTGTCCGGCGGAGGCCGCGGCGGCGGATTCGGTGGCGGGTTCGGCGGGGGCGCAACCTACGGCGGCTCGCAGGGCTCCTCGGGCGGCGGGATGCTCGGCGGCGGGGGCCGGTTCTAGCGGTCGGTTTCGGCCGCGAGCGTGCACGAAATGCACGCCTGAGCGGCGTGTCGCTGTACCGACACGCACGCTCGCGCTGGAGGGTGAGCGGTCAGCCCTTGAGCCGGGTGGCCAGGTAGTCGACCACCGAGTCCAGGCCGATCCGCTCCTGGGTCATCTGGTCACGCTCGCGCACGGTCACGGCCTGATCGTCGAGGGTGTCGAAATCGACTGTGACGCAATACGGTGTGCCGATCTCATCCTGGCGGCGGTAGCGGCGTCCGATGGCGCCGGCGTCGTCGAACTCGATGTTCCAGTACTTGCGCAGCTCGGCGGCCAGGTCGCGGGCCTTGGGGCTGAGCTCCTCGTTGCGCGACAGCGGCAGCACCGCAGCCTTGACCGGCGCCAGCCGCGGGTCCAGCCGCAGCACCGTGCGCTTGTCCACCCCACCCTTGGCATTCGGCGCCTCGTCCTCGGAGTAGGCGTCGACCAGGAACGCCATGAACGAACGGGTCAGTCCCGCTGCGGGTTCGATGACGTAAGGGACGTAGCGCGTGTCGGAGGCCTGGTCGTAGAACGACAGGTCGGTGCCGGAGTGCTCCGAATGCGTCTTGAGGTCGAAGTCGGTGCGGTTGGCGATACCTTCCAGCTCACCCCAGGGGTTGCCGGCGAAGCCGAACTTGTACTCGATATCGGTGGTGCCCGCGCTGTAGTGCGACAGCTTCTCCAGCGGGTGCTCGTAGAGCCGCAGATTGTCGCGTTTGATCCCGAGGTCGACGTACCACTGCAGGCGGGTGTCGATCCAGTACTGGTGCCAGTCCTTGGCGGTGTCGGGCTCGACGAAGAATTCCATCTCCATCTGCTCGAACTCGCGGGTGCGGAAGATGAAGTTGCCGGGGGTGATCTCGTTGCGGAAGCTCTTGCCGATCTGGCCGATGCCGAACGGCGGCTTCTTGCGCGATGTGGTCACCACGTTGGCGAAGTTGACGAAGATGCCCTGCGCGGTCTCCGGGCGCAGGTAGTGCAGGCCTTCCTCGGACTCGATCGGGCCGAGGTAGGTCTTGAGCATCATGTTGAAGTCACGCGGCTCGGTCCATTGGCCCTTGGTGCCGCAGTCCGGGCAGACGATCTCGGTCATCGGCACCGAGTCGGGATCGTCGATTCCCTTCTTGGAGGCGTAGGCCTCCTGCAGGTGGTCCTGGCGGTGGCGCTTGTGGCAGTTCAGGCATTCGACCAACGGGTCGTTGAACACCGCGACGTGACCGGAGGCCACCCACACCTCGCGGGGCAGGATGATCGAGGAGTCCAGGCCGACGACGTCGTCGCGACCGGTGACCACCGAGCGCCACCACTGCCGCTTGATGTTCTCCTTGAGTTCGACACCCAATGGGCCGTAGTCCCACGCCGACTTGGTACCGCCGTAGATCTCGCCGGACTGGTAGACCAGGCCACGTCGCTTGGCCAGGTTGACGACGTTATCGATCACGGACGCCACGAGGGTGTCACTCCTTTGTCTGCTGTATCTGTCTCGGCTTATCGGGCAACAGTCCCTTAGCCTAGCGACCCGGCGATGCCGCCCCGCCGCCGCCGGTGGCGTTGACATGCACAACTGCGCATGTATTCTGGCCGTATATGAAAACCGTTTCCAATTGGGCTGATGTCGATGCGGCACCGCAGCTGTCCGCCGACCTCCTGGATCGCGCCGGTGAGTTGCTGCGCGCCCTGGCCGCCCCGATACGCATCGCCATCGTGATGCAGCTCCGGGAGTCCCAGCGCTGCGTGCACGAGCTCGTCGATGCGCTCGACGTCCCCCAGCCGCTGGTCAGCCAGCACCTGCGGATCCTGAAGGCGGCCGGCGTCGTCGCCGGTGAGCGCTCCGGGCGCGAAGTGATGTACCGGCTGGTCGACCACCACCTCGCCGAGATCGTCGTCGCCGCGATCACTCACTCCGAAGAGGACCGCACGTGACCGGGGCCGAGGTCCGCTCCGCAGGCGGCGGAGTACGGGCCACCCGCCAGCGGGCGGCCATCATCGGGCTGCTCGACTCCGTCGAGGAGTTCCGCTCCGCGCAGGACCTGCACGACGAGCTTCGCCGCCGCGGCGAGAACATCGGACTCACCACCGTGTACCGCACGCTGCAGTCGCTGTCGGCCGCCGACCTGGTCGACATGGTGCGCACCGACACCGGCGAGTCGATGTACCGGCGCTGCTCGGCGCCGCACCACCATCACCATCTGGTCTGCCGGCACTGCGGGTCGGCGGTCGAGGTCAGCGGCCGCGAGGTCGAGGCCTGGGCCGCGGATGTGGCGTCCGCGCATGGCTTTTCCGACGTCAGTCACACCATCGAACTGTTCGGCACCTGCGCCGACTGCGCGCGACGCTAACCGGCGACGATCACGTAGAGGGTGCGCGGCCCGTGCACCCCTTCGACCCGGTCGAGTTCGATGTCGCTGGTGGCGCTGGGTCCGCTGATCCACGTCAGCGGCCGGGTGTGGCTGCCGAGGTCGACCAGTCGGCCGACCGCCTCGGGCACATCGGTGACGATCTGCTCGGCCCCGACCACGCACACGTGCACGTCCGGGATCAGGCTCAGCGCCCGCCGGCCCTGACCCGGACCGTGATCCAGCACGATGGTGCCGGTGTTCGCGATCGCCAGTGTGGCGGTGGTGACGACCGCGTCGATACCGTCCAGAGCCGCTGGGCCGAGCCCGTCATCGACCACCCAGCTCACCGGAACCTCTGCGCCCCAACGGTTCTGCACCAGATCATCGGCCACCACGGTGGTCGCGGAGACCGTCGCCAGCGCCTCGGACAGCGCGGAGCCGACGGCGTCGCTGGCGACCCGCACGACGGTGGCGCGGTAGTCGGCGGCCCGCTCAATGAACCGTTCCACGACATCCTCACCGTCGGTCGACACCGGCTCGCCGTAGGCCCAGGCCGGTTCGGGTGCGATCGGCCGGTCCGCCAGCGCCGCCCGCACCCGCCCGAGAATCTCCTCGCGCGCGCTCATCGGTCCTCCTCCGTGCGTCCGCCGTCGGTGCGTTCCCACCACGCCCGGAACGACTCCGCCGGAGGTACCGGGGTGTCCCGGGCGCTCGACCACCCGCCGGCCGGTCCCGGCAGCGAGCGCAGCACCTGCTTGCCGCCCAGTGCCCGGCTGCGCAGCGCCCGCCCGCCGAGTGCCGCGGCGCGCTGCGCCGCCTCGAACCGGCGGTGGTCGGCGAACATCCAACTTGCCGCCGTCATCGCGGCCTGTTCGGGCGACGGCAGTCCGCCACGGGCTTCGTCGACCACCCGGGTGCGCAGGTGCACCAACAGCGAGGGGATGTCGATCCGCACCGGGCAGACGTCGAAACACGCTCCGCACAGGCTCGAGGCATACGGCAGCGACTTGTCGACTTCGCTTGTGGTACCGCGCAATTGCGGTGTGAGGACCGCACCGATCGGGCCGGGGTACACCGACCCGTAGGAATGCCCACCGGCCCGCTCGTAGACCGGGCAGACGTTGAGGCACGCCGAGCAGCGGATGCACCGCAGGGCCTGGCGACCGACGGTGTCGGCCAGCACGTCGGTGCGACCGTTGTCGAGCAGCACGATGTGCATCGCGCGCGGGCCGTCGCCGCCGGTGGGTCCGGTCCAGATCGAGGTGTAGGGGTTCTCCCGCTCACCGGTGCTGCTGCGGGGCAGGACCTGCAGGAACACCTCCAGGTCACGCCAGGCGGGCAACACCTTCTCGATGCCGACGACCGAGATCAGGGTTTCCGGCAAGGTCAGGCACATCCGGCCGTTGCCCTCCGACTCGACCACCACCAGACTGCCCGTCTCGGCGATGGCGAAGTTCGCACCCGACACCGCGACCTTGGCGCGCAGGAACTTCTCCCGCAGATGCAGCCGGGCGGCTTCGGCCAGCCGGCGCGGCTCGTCGGTCAGGTCGGCGGGCGCGGGCCTGCCGACCTTGCCCATCTCACGCAGGAAGATCTGGCGCACCTCGGCACGGTTTCGGTGGATGGCGGGCACCAGGATGTGACTGGGCCAGTCGTCACCGAGTTGCACGATCAGTTCGGCCAGATCGGTCTCCCAGGCGGCGATACCGGCCGCCTCGAGCGCGTCGTTCAGCTCGATTTCCTGAGTCGCCATCGACTTGACCTTGACGACCTCCTGCGAGCCGGTGGCCTTCACGAGGTCGACGACGATGCGGTTGGCCTCTTCGGCGTCACGGGCCCAGTGCACGACGGCCCCTGCGGCGGTGGCGTTGGCCTCGAACTGTTCCAGGTACTCGTCGAGCCGGGCCAGCGTGCGGTCTTTGATCGCCTCGGCCGCCAGCCGTAGTTCCTCCCAGTTCGGCAACTCCTCCACCACGCCGGCGCGCTTGTCACGGATGATGCCGGTGGCGTGCGCGAGGTTGCGGCGCTGGACCGAATTCTGCAGTGCCGCTTTGGCTGCCGTCGGGAACTTCGGCAAAGCCCTGGGCATGCCCAAGAATGCCTGAGTGACGCCGACGTGCGGGTGCCCGCTCACGATGCGCTCCCCTCGGTGGCCGCGAGGATCTCGGCCAGGTGCATGACGCGGATGCCGCTACGCTGGCGTGACAGGATGCCGCCGATCTGGGCCAGACACGAATTGTCGCCCGCCACAAGCACTTCAGCCCCGGAATCCTTGACGTGGCGGGCCTTGTCGGCGCCCATCGAGACCGAGACGTCGGCGTTCTTCACCGAAAACGTTCCACCGAAACCGCAGCACTGATCGGCGGCGGGCAGGTCGACGAGGTCGATGCCGCGCACCGCGCGAAGCAGTTGTAGCGGCCGGTCCCCCACCCGCAGCATCCGCAGCGAGTGACACGTCGGGTGGTAGGTGACCCGGTGCGGAAAGTAGGCCCCCACATCGGTGACGCCGAGGACGTCGACCAGGAACTCGGATAGTTCGTACACCCTGGGGACCAGGTCATCCACCGCCGCGCCCAGTGCCGTGTCCCCGGCCCGTGCGGCAATGTCACGGTGCTGGTGGCGCACCGATCCGACACAGGATCCCGACGGGGCGACCACGGCGTCGCAGTCGGCGAAGGCAGTCACGAAGCGGCGCACTGCCGGAACGGCTTCGGCGGCGTAGCCGGTGTTGGTGAACATCTGGCCGCAGCAGGTCTGTTCGGCGGGGAAGACCGGCTCGCAGCCGAGGCGGCGCAGCAGGCGGACGACCGCCTTGGGCGTCTCCGGCCACATGGTGTCGTTGTAACAGGTCGCGAAAACGGCGACTTTCATCATGGCAGCATCCAGGACAGCACCGTCGACTGAAGGCCGATCAGCAGGCACAGCGCCGCCAACATGCCCAGGCTCCACCAGATCACCCGGCGGAAGATCTCGGACTCACGTCCCACCAACCCGACGGCCGTCGCGGCGATGGTGAGGTTCTGCGGACTGATCATCTTGCCGACAACTCCTCCGGAGGTGTTCGCCGCCACCAGCAGCGTCGGGTCGATCCCGGCGTGCGTGGCAGCCGTCTGCTGCAAGGTCGCGAACAAGGCGTTCGCACTGGTGTCGGACCCCGTCACCGCGGTACCCAACCAGCCGAGAATCGGTGAGAGGAACGCGAATACCGCACCCGTACCCGCGATCCACGTTCCCACGGTAATGGTCTGGCCGGATTGGTTCATCACATAGGCCAGCGCAAGTACCGAGGCGACGGTCAGGATCGAGAACTTCAGCTTGAGCACCGTGCGGCCGTAGACCGCGGCGGCCTCCACCAGCGAGAGGCGATACACCACGGCCACAATCACACCGGCGATCAGCAACAGTGAGCCGGGCGAGGACAGCCAGCCGATGGTGTAGACCGTGGACGCCGACGGCTTGCCCGCGGCCGTGAGAACATGGCCGTCCAGGCCTGGCCAGCCGAACTTCACATCCGTTCCTGCCAACCACTTCTTGGCCGGGGCCAGCAGTTTCGCCACGGCGAAGACCACGATCACCAGCAGATAGGGAAACAAGGCCAGGAACACCCGCGACGGGGTGAGTGCGGTGTCGGCCCGCGGCTCGACGACCGTCGTCCCCCGCGGCGCCGGCCGGCCACTGGTCGAA
The DNA here is from genome assembly GCF_001494595.1 of Mycobacterium sp. M26. Taxonomy (GTDB): domain Bacteria; phylum Actinomycetota; class Actinomycetes; order Mycobacteriales; family Mycobacteriaceae; genus Mycobacterium. Next base: position 1,546,696 of record NZ_LN929908.1, on the reverse strand, counting down.
CCCGCATCCTCCCGGGCCCCCTCGGTCAGCAGGCGCTCCCGGGCTTCGGCGGTGTTGGCCGGGCGCCACGCCCGCAGCATCAGCACGGCGGCGGCCAGGCCGGCCAGGGAGGCGATCACATCCGTCAGCTCCACCGAAAGCCAGTTGGCGGAGACGAACTGGGCCAGGGCGAAGGTGACGCCGACGACCGAGGCGATCGGCCGGACGTCACGGACCCCGCGGCGACCGTCGGCGAGCAGGACCAGGATCAGCGGGACGAACAGCGCGAGCAGCGGTGTCTGCCGACCCACCACGGCGCCGATCTCGGTGAAGGGGATTCCGGTCAGATTGCCCGCGGTGATGATGGGGATCGCGATGGCGCCGAACGCTACCGGCGCGGTGTTGGCCACCAGCACCACGACGGCGGCGCGCATCGCGGTGAAGCCGATCGACATCAGCATCACCCCGGTGATCGCCACCGGGGCACCGAAACCGGCCAGCGCCTCGAGCAGTCCACCGAGGCAGAACGCGATGATGATCGACTGCACGCGGGGATCGTCGGAGACCCGGTCGATGACGCGGCGCAGGTCCTCGAACCGCCCGCTGGTCACGGTGAGCTCGTAGAGCCAGATCGCGTTGAGGACGATCCACATGATCGGGAAGACGCCGAAGGCGAATCCCTCGGTGGCCGACAATGCCGCCAGGCCCGGGGCATGCCGTAGACGGCGACGGCGACCACCAGCGCCGTGCCCAGGCCGGTGAGTCCGGCCCAGTGCGCTTTCCACTTGAGGACGCCGAGGGTGATGAACACCGCGAGCAGCGGGAGCAGCGCCACCAACGACGAGTAGAACAGGCTGCCGGCGATCGGGGCCAGGTTCGGTGTGTACATGCAGGTGCCCAACCAGTCAGGGGCCGACCTCTTAGTGGTCTGACCACAAGGTGGTGTGTACACTAAGCGTGAGCCCGCTCACAGTCAACCCCCCTGATAGGGAGAGACCTATGGCCGAGCGATGAACCGGGTGACCAGCTCGAGGTGTCGGGGAACGTCGGGTAGTCGTCGGGCGCCGGGGGCAGCTGGGGGAACGTGTCCTTCCGTCTGCGCTCAGCCCCCCGCCACGAGCTGGTCACCCGGTTCATCGCCATGGGGCACATCCTGCCTGAACATCTCCTTACCGTGATTAGCGGGCTGCCGGTAGACGCGCTCCACCAAGGGCAGTGTCCGCAGTTGGCGCTCCAGGTGCCACTGCAGGTGCGCAGCGACCAGACCACTGGCGTGGCTGCGGTGCGACGGCGTCGAGGACTCCGCCGTCTGCCAGTCCCCGTCGTAAAGCGCCGACATCAGGTCCACCACCGCCTGCGGCGGGGTGCTCGAGCCCGACGGCCGGCAATGCATACATACGCTGCCACCAGCGCCGATGTGGAATGCGCGATGCGGCCCGGGCGCCGCGCAGCGGGCGCATTCGGTGAGCGCGGGCGCCCAGCCGGCGATGCCCATGGCCCGCAGCAGGTAGGCGTCCAGCACCAGTTCGCGGGGCCGGCTGCCGTCGGCGACCGCCCGCAACGCCCCGACGGTGAGCCGGTGCAGCGCCGGGGCGGGGGCGCGTTCCTCACCGGCCAGGCGCTCGGCGGTCTCCAGGACGGCACACGCGCAGGTGTAGCGGCCGTAGTCGTTGACGATGTCGGTGGCGAACGCGTCGATGGACACCACCTGGGTGACGATGTCCAGGTTGCGGCCCGGATGCAGCTGGACGTCGATATGCGCGAACGGCTCCAGCCGGGAGCCGAACTTGCTGCGGGTACGACGGACGCCCTTGGCAACCGCGCGGACCAGACCGTGGTCGCGGGTCAGCAAGGTGACGATCCGGTCGGCCTCACCGAGCTTGTGCTGGCGCAGCACGACCGCACGATCCCGGTACAGCCGCATCAGACGAGTTTCGCACCGTAATGCGACATCCACGCGGACGCGCGCCGTTAGTCTCGACGTCGCCATGTCTGTGAATGCCAATCCGAGCAGGTCGACCCGGTTTCCGACGGTCGGCGAGCAGCTCTACCAGTTGGCCAGCGGTGCGGTGACCTCCGCAGAGCTGGTCCGCCGGTCGCTGCACGCCATCACAGTCAGCCAGTCGACGCTCAACGCCTTCCGGGTGGTGCTCACCGAGAGCGCCCTGGCCGAGGCCGCCGAGGCCGATCGCCGGCGGGCCGCCGGTGAGCAGGCCCCGCTGCTCGGCATCCCGATCGCGGTCAAGGACGACGTCGACATCGCGGGGGTGCCCACGTCCTTCGGCACCGCAGGACGCATCCGGCCCGCCACCGAGGACGCCGAGCTGGTACGCCGGCTGCGGGCCGCGGGCGCGGTGATCGTTGGCAAGACCAACTGCTGCGAACTGGGCCAGTGGCCGTTCACCAGTGGCCCGGCGTTCGGCCACACCCGCAATCCGTGGTCACGCAAGCACACCCCCGGGGGATCCTCGGGCGGTAGCGCCGCCGCCGTCGCCGCGGGCCTGGTGGCCGCCGCCATCGGCTCCGACGGGGCGGGCAGTGTCCGGGTGCCGGCGGCGTGGACCCACCTGGTCGGCATCAAGCCACAGCGCGGTCGCATCTCGACGGCGCCGCTGTGCGAACCGTTCAACGGCATCACCGTCAACGGCGTGCTGGCCCGCACGGTGGCCGATGCGGCGCTGGTGCTCGACGCCTGCTCGGGCAATGTCGCCGACGATCCGCACCAGCCGCCCCCGGTGCGGGTCTCCGATCACGTCGGGGTCGCGCCCGGGGCGCTGCGGGTCGCGCTGTCGACGCGGTTCCCCTTCACCATCTTCGGGGCCAAACTGCACCCCGAGATCCGCGCCGCCCTGCAGACGGTCGGCGATCAGCTGGTCGACCTTGGCCACACCGTGATGGCCGGCAACCCGAACTACGGGCTGCGGTTACCGCTGAGCTTTCTGCCCCGGTCCACCGCCGGGCTGCTGGAGTGGGCCGACCGGCTCGGCGAGGACGTCACCTTCGACCGCCGCACCGAGGCCAACATGCGGATGGGTGAACTGCTGTCGGGTTCGACCTCTTAGTGGTCTGACCACAAGGTGGTGTGTACACTAAGCGTGAGCCCGCTCACAGTCACCCCCCCTGATAGGGAGAGACCTATGGCCGAACCCGCCCCGCCGGCGCCCCAGTGGACCCCCGTCGCGAAGGTCCGCTCCCACGAACTGGTCATCGCCGCCATCGAGGACCAGATCATGCAGGGCGCACTGAAGGTGGGCGACCCGCTGCCCCCGGAGCGTGAACTGGCCGCCCGTCTGCAGGTCAGCCGCGCCGGCGTGCGCGAGGCGATCCGGGTGCTCGAGGCCCAGGGCGTCGTCACCGCCAATGTCGGCGCCGGCCCGGAGGCAGGCACCTTCATCACGGCCATGTCGAGCACCGCGCTGACCCGATTCCTGCGCCTGCACGTCGCGCTGTCCAACTTCGCGATGACCGACATCGTCGACGCGCGCGTCATCCTGGAGCGCAACAGTGCGGCCCTGGCCGCTGCCAATGCCGGTGACGTCGAGCAGGCCGCGATCCGCGCTCCCCTTCTCGAGATGGATTCGGCGGGAATCGATGTCGAGCGCTTCAACGACGCCGACACCGCGTTCCACGTCGCGATCGCGCAGGCCAGCGGGAATCAGTTGGTGTCGGATATGACCGTGGCCATCCGGGCGTCGCTGCGTCAGCCGATCCTTGACGCCATGCGGCAGGTCGAGGATTGGCCGGCGCTGGCCCGAGTCCTGCAGAGCCAGCACCACGGAATCTTCGCGGCGATCCAGGCCGGTGACGCTGAAACGGCCGCAGATCTCACCGAGGCGCACATCCGCGCAGCCTTCGATGCGCTGGCCGGGTTGCGCAGCAGCTGAGGCTAGGCGGTCAGCGCAGCGCGGGCGTCCACCCCGCCGGCCAACACCATGAGCACCAGCGTCTGCAGCGACTGATCGCTCAGGCCGTCACCGGGAAAGTTGTAGCGCAGCATCACATCACCACGCTTGCCGGGTTGTTCCACGAGCGTCACGGTGCCCAGCATCGTCGACTGTGCTTGTGCGGCAACCCGTTTGCGAAGATCGGCGTTCAACGGCAGATCCCAGGCCAGCACCTGGGTCACCGACACCATCTCGATGTCCTCGGCAATCGTCACCGTCCGCAGTGAGGCGAACGTGCCGTCGTGGCGCACCGTCAGCGCGCCGTCCTCCTCGACGTCGACCGGCATGACCTCGCGCAACGCCTCGGCCAGACGGGCCGCGAGCGTCACGCGCGTCCGAAGCGCCGGTTGCGCTCGGCGTACTCCTCGCACGCAGCCCACAGGTCGCGGCGGTCGTAGTCCGGCCAGAGCTTGTCCTGGAACACATATTCGGCGTACGCCGCCTGCCAGAGCATGAAGTTGCTCGACCGCTGCTCCCCCGACGTCCGGATGAACAGGTCGACATCGGGGATGTCGGGCCGGTGCAGATGCTCGGTGATGGTGGCCTCGTTGACCCGCTCGGGATCGATGCGCCCGGCGGCGGCGTCGCGGGCGATCTGGCGGGCGGCTTCGGCGATCTCGGCGCGGCCGCCGTAGTTGACGCAGTAGTTGACGGTGATGACGTCGTTCTGGGTCGTCATGTTCTCGGCGATGTCGAATTCCTTGATGACACTGCGCCACATCCGCGCCCGGGAACCGACCCAGCGCATCTGCACACCCATGATGTCGAGGTTCTCCCGGCGCCGCCGCACCACCTCGCGATTGAACCCCATCAGGAAGCGGACTTCCTCGGCGCTGCGCCGCCAGTTCTCGGTGGAGAACGCGTAGACGGTCAGATGCTTGATGCCGATCTCGATGGCCCCGCAGGTGATGTCGATGAGGACGGCCTCACCCATCTTGTGGCCCTCGGTGCGGCTCAGCCCGCGCTGGGTGGCCCACCGGCCGTTGCCGTCCATGACGACGGCGACGTGCTTGGGCATCTGGTCGGCCGGGATGGCCGGCGGCACCGCTTTGGACGTGTGCTGGGGTGGCCGGCTCAGCTGGCCGCCCTTGGCCACCCCTGGAGGCCGGGCACCCCAAACTACGGGCTGCGGTTACCGCTGAGCTTTCTGCCCCGGTCCACCGCCGGGCTGCTGGAGTGGGCCGACCGGCTCGGCGAGGACGTCACCTTCGACCGCCGCACCGAGGCCAACATGCGGATGGGTGAACTGCTGTCGGGTTCGATGCTGCGCTGGGCGCGCCGCAGCGAGCCGTCATTGCATCGCCGGGTGGGCGCGATCTTCAACGCCGTCGACGTGGTGCTGGCGCCGACCACCGCCCAGCCGCCGCCGCCCGCCCGGATGTTCGACGACCTCGGTCCGACGGGCACCGATCGGGCGATGATCGCGGCCTGCCCGGTGACCTTCCCGTGGAACGTGCTGGGCTGGCCGTCGATCAATATTCCGGCCGGCTTCACCTCCGACGGCCTGCCGATCGGAGTGCAGCTGATGGGCCCGGCCAACAGTGAGCCGCTATTGATCTCGCTGGCCGCCGAGCTCGAGGCCATCAACGGGTGGGCCGACAAACAACCCGACGTGTGGTGGAACACGCCGACGGTGAAGGACCTAGAAACCTAGCCGCCCAAGCTGTTTGGGGTCGCGCTGCCAGTTCTTGGCGATCTTGACCCGCAGGTCCAGGTACACCTTGGTGCCGAGCAGCTTCTCGATCTGGGTGCGCGCGGCGGTGCCGACCTGCTTGAGGCGGGCCCCACCCTTGCCGATCACGATGCCCTTCTGGCTGTCGCGCTCCACGTAGAGCACCGCGTGCACATCGATGAGATCGTCACGGCCGTCGCGTTGTTCGACCTCTTCGATGACCACTGCGAGGGAGTGCGGTAGTTCGTCGCGCACGCCCTCGAGTGCGGCCTCCCGGATGAGTTCGGCCATCAGCACTTCTTCGGGCTCGTCGGTGAGTTCACCGTCGGGGTAGAACGCCGGGCCGGGCGGAAGCTGGCCGGCCAGGACGTCGATCAGAACGTCAATCTGCTCGCCCTTGGTGGCTGACACCGGGACGATCTCGGCGGCGGTGTCGCCGACGAGTTCGTGTACCGCGATGAGCTGTTCGGCCACTTTGCCTTTGGCCACCTTGTCGATCTTGGTGACGATGACCACCAGAGTCGTCCGGGGTGCGACGGCCCGGATCTGTTCGTAGATCCAGCGGTCGCCGGGGCCGATCGGTTCGTCGGCCGGGATGCACAGACCGATGACGTCAACTTCGGAGTAGGTGTCGCGCACCAGGTCGTTGAGCCGCTTGCCGAGCAGGGTGCGCGGCCGGTGCAGGCCGGGGGTGTCGACCAGCACGATCTGGAAGTGTTCGCGGTGCACGATGCCGCGGATGGTGTGCCGGGTGGTCTGCGGCCGGTTGGAGGTGATCGCCACCTTGGTGCCCACCAGGGCGTTCGTCAGCGTCGACTTTCCGGTGTTGGGCCTGCCGACGAAACAGACGAAGCCGGAATGGAATTCGTCGCTCACTGCGGGTTCCCGGTCCGGTCGGTGACGATGACGGCCGCGTCCGGGGACAGTTCCTTCACTGCCGCGACGCCCTCGTCGGCGGCCGAGCCGCCGAGCAGGACGGCGGCCTCCAGACCGGTGGCCCCGCTGGACACCGCGGCGGCCACGGCGGCCTGTAAGGCGGTCAGCTGCAGCGCCGCCAGCGTCACCGGGGCGCCGGCGTAGGTGCGCCCGTCCAGGTCGCGCACAGCCGCGCCCTCGGTGGCCTCGGCCCGGCCCATCGCACCGCGGGCGAGCACCACGAGCTTGGTGTCTTCAGCGTCCAGCTCAGTCATCGCTCACCTCGTTCTCCCGTGCCGTCCTGCTCACCAGAACGGTTTCGATCCGCACCCGGCCGCGGTGGTCGCGGCCGCCCTCGGCGCGCAACCGCAGCCCGTGCGACTCCACTTCAGCCCCGGGCAGCGGAACGCGGCCCAGCTCCAGGGCGACCAGCCCGCCGACGGTGTCGACGTCGAGGTCCTCTTCGAACTCGATGTCGTAGAGCTCGCCGACGTCCTCGATCGGCAGCCGCGCCGAGACCCGGAACTTGTTGTCGCCCAACTCCTCCACCGGCGCGACCTCGTGGGTGTCGTACTCGTCAGCAATCTCGCCGACGATCTCCTCCAGCACATCCTCGATGGTGACCAGCCCGGCGATCGCGCCGTACTCGTCGACCAGCAGGGCCATATGGTTGCGGTCGCGCTGCATCTCGCGCAACAGCTCGTCGAGCGGTTTGGAGTCGGGAACGAACACCGCGGGCCGCATGACCTCGGACACCGTGGTGTCACGCCCGCTGTTGGTCGAGTAATAGGTCCGCTGCACAAGGTCTTTGAGGTAGACCACGCCGATGACGTCGTCGACGTTCTCCCCGATCACCGGGATCCGGGAGTGACCGCTGCGCACCGCCAGCGAGGTGGCCTGGCCCGCCGTCTTATCCGCCTCGATCCAGACCATCTCGGTGCGCGGCACCATGACCTCGCGCGCCGGGGTGTCGCCGAGTTCGAACACCGACTGGATCATCCGGCGTTCGTCGTCGGCCACCACACCGCGCTGCTGGGCCAGATCGACCACCTCACGCAGTTCGATCTCGGAGGCGAACGGGCCATTGCGGAAGCCGCGGCCCGGCGTGACGGCATTTCCGAGCAGGATCAGCAGCCGGCTGATCGGCGTCAGCAGCACCGAGATCGCTTGCAGCGGAACAGCTGACGCGAGCGCGATGGTGTAGGCGTTCTGTCGGCCCACGGTGCGCGGGCCCACCCCGATCACCACGAAGCTGGCGACGGTCATGATGGCGGCCGCGGCAACCAGGCCCCAGGTGAGCCCCAGGTCATCCCAGAGGAAGGCGACCAGCAGCACGGTGGCCGCCGACTCGCAGGCGATGCGGAGCAGGACGACGAGGTTGATGTAGCGCGGCCGTTCGGCCATCACCCGGGCCAGGCGCAGCGCCCCGGGCCGTTCGTCGCGCACCAGTTCCTCCACCCGCGCCACCGAGACCGTACTGATGGCAGCGTCGATCGCGGCGAACAGGCCACCCAGGGCGATGAGGGCGATGGCGCCGAGTAGCGGGCCGAGTCCGGTCACGGTTCGTCGAAATACCGCGACTTGTCGAGCAGTCGCCGGTCCTTCTCGTTCTGACGGTCGTGGTGGTAGGACTCGACCTGGTCGGCCACCCACTCCTCGAGCAGCTGACGCTGCAGGGCGAACATCTCTTTTTCCTCGTCCGGTTCGGCGTGGTCGTAGCCCAGCAGGTGCAGGACTCCGTGCACGGTCAGCAGGGCCAGTTCCTGGCCCAGGGTGTGCCCAGCGGCGGCGGCCTGGCCGGCGGCGAACTCCGGGCACAGCACGATGTCGCCGAGCATCGCCGGACCCGGCTCCGGCGCATCGGGCCGACCGCCGGGTTCGAGCTCGTCCATCGGGAAGCTCATGACGTCGGTGGGCCCGGGCAGGTCCATCCAGCGCATGTGCAGATCGGCCATCGCGTTGGTGTCCAGCAGCACCATCGACAGTTCGGCAGCCGGGTTGACGTTCATCTTGCGGATCACGAAGCGGGCGACGCTGATCAGTTCCTCTTCGGAAACGTCGAGGCCGGATTCGTTGGATACCTCGATGCTCATGGTGGTGGCCTGCCGCCTAACGTCGGGGCGAGCGCCGTTGCGCCCGGTTCATCAGAGCCGGCTCTTCGGCCTTGGCGTATGCGTCGACGATCTCGGAGACCAATCGGTGGCGCACCACGTCGGCGCTGGTGAGCTGGGCGAAGTGGATATCGTCGATGCCGTCCAGGATCTCGACCGCCGCGCGCAGACCGGACTTGGCCCCACCGGGCAGATCGACCTGCGTAACGTCGCCGGTGACAACGATTTTCGAGCCGAAGCCCAGCCGGGTGAGGAACATCTTCATCTGCTCGGCCGTGGTGTTCTGTGCCTCGTCGAGAATGATGAACGCATCATTGAGGGTGTTGTGGGTGAGCAGGAAATCCTCGGTCACATACAACGAGTCCGCGGCCGCGACCCGAATGCACACAGCCTCTTGGGTACCGGCCGGCTCGATGCGGTCAATGAAGCGCTTCGGGTTCCCCCCACCCGTCGCGTCGTACTTGGCGGCCTTCCGCGCCAACCGGAAGGGGGCAAGCCCGTCTGGCAGTCGAATGTCCAAGACGTGCGCGTCGGAGCGGTAGTGGACCGCTCTGCCGCGAGCGAGACCAGGCTTGCGGCCCTCGGCTTTACGAGTACGGCAGTAGGCGATCCCACCCAGTGAGCGGACCAGAAAGATGACATCATCCCGAAGTTGGTCGGAGACCGTCGTGTACTGGATCCGACAAGTGCGACCCTGTTGCGTGACGGGACCCCCGTCGGTGTCAAGCAGTCCCTGCAGCACTGCGAGCCGAACTTCGGCGGAGTTGAAGAGGTACTCCTTCGGGATGAACTTTGTGCTCGATCGTCTGCCGTCGAGTCCAAGTCGGCGCATCGCGCCAGTCACGGGATTCTCGATCGTGATCACTTCGCCGGGTCTCCGGATCCGGTTGAGGACGTAATCGACGTCGGTCTTCTGCCGCGCCTGGATACCGGGGATGAGATCGGTCAGCGCCTGCGCCAGTTCGGGATCTTTGGTTGCGAACGTCGGTGTAGCTCGGCAACTGAAACAGCCGTCACCCAACATCAGTCCCAACGCATAGGGGTCCAGCGGCACGGGTCGTGAATCGAACGAAACGGGCGCACCGAGAAGCGGCAACTCGTAGCGGTGTTGATGTGCAACCCGAAGGTTCCCGATCATCTCCTTGGTCTCGAGAACCCGCGCCGGACGATTGCGTCGCCTATCGCTCGCGGTGTAGACCGCCCACAGGTGGTCGCTAGACGCAAGTGTCGACGAGCCATCCTGGGTCGAGACCCGATAGATCTCCTTGAAACCCTGCGGATAAACGCCTAGAACTTCGGTTGGCTGGCCATCCGAGCCGATGACGAAGTCACCGACCGCGAGCTCACCGATCGGGCGGAAGCCAGCAGGCGTCAACACCTTTGTCGACAGCGGCTGTGCGCGGCCCCGCATAAAGGCCAGTGGCGCAACCTCGATCACGCCGGCCTGCATGAGCTTCGGGATGGCGTCGGGGTCCATCATGTCGTGCAGCGCGTCATAGAGCGGGCGCAGATACGGGTCGATCTTCTCGTAGAGCGTGCCCGGCAGAAAGCCAAGGCGCTCACCGGCTTCCACCGCGGGGCGGGTCAGGATGATCCGGGTCACCTGTTTGGTCTGCAGGGCACTGACGGCCTTGGCCATCGCCAGGTAGGTCTTGCCGGTACCGGCGGGCCCGATACCGAACACGATGGTGTTGGAGTCGATGGCATCGACGTAGCGCTTCTGGTTGAGCGTCTTGGGCCGGATGGTCTTGCCGCGCCGGGACAGGATGTCCAGACTCAGCACCTCGGCCGGCGACTCGTTGTCCGACCCGGACACCATCGACACACTGCGGCGCACCGCGTCCGGGGTCAGGCTCTGCCCGCCGGCGACGATGGCGATGAGTTCGGAGATGACCCGTTCGGCCAGCGCCACGTCGGCGGCGTCACCAGCCATCGACACGGTGTTGCCGCGCACGTGCACATCGGCGGACAGGCTCTTCTCGAGGGCGCGCAGATTCTCGTCGGCGGAACCCAGAAGGCCCACGACGAGGTCGGGCGGAACAGTCATGCTGCTGCGCACCTGGCTCTGATCAGGGCGAGCAGCGGTCGTCTCGCGGGGCGTCACGTGGTCTTCGAAGCCTGCTTTCTGGGTTTTCGCCGGGTTTCCCCGGCGCGTTCAGAAACCCCAGTTTACCGCGCTCGGACAAACGCATCGTGGGTCAGCGCGGAGTTCATGAAGTCCCGGAAGTGCAGCCACCTCCCGTCGCGCAGCGTGATGATGTGGGCGAATTCCGACTCCCAGGTGTGGCCGGTGGCCGTCCGCAGGAACTTCTGGTGCCCCCAGACAGCCAGGTTGTCGCCGTCCGGGATGAACAACCAGGGCTCCATCGCCACGATCTGGATGTGCTCGGCCACCGTCGCGAAGAACTCCAGGGCGCGCTCCATCCCCTGGTAATCCCCGGCGTACGGGATGGCGTCGCTGCCGTAGTAGGTGATGCGGATCTCGGGATCGAGCAGGGCCACCGCGGTCTCGACGTCACCGGCCGGGACGGCGGTGTAGATGGCCTTGGTGTTGTCGATGTTGAGTTGCTCGCTCATCGGGCCAGCCGCAACGGGAGCCGGACGAAACCGTTCGTGAGCAGGCTGGCGGTCTGGCGCTCGGCGGGCTCGTCGGACGGCGCGATGACCGAATAGCGGTCCAGCACCGCATTGACCACGGCGAATACCTCCAGACGGGCCAGCGGCGCGCCCAGGCAGAAGTGCAGGCCGTGACCGAACGCCATGTGCTGGCGGATGTTGGGCCGATCCAGATCCAGCCGGCCCGGATCGGGGAACACCGCCGGGTCGTGGTTGGCCGACCCGAAGAACAGCGCCACCCACTCCCCCTTGCGGATCTGGGCCCCGTCGATCTCGACATCGCGGGTGGCGATCCGGAACAGCCGTTGCGGGCCGGTGAGCCGGGCCACCTCTTCGATGAAGGTGCTGACCAGCGACCGGTCCGCCCGCACCCGGGCCGCCGCTGCGGGCTCGCGGGCCAGGGCGTTCAGGACGCTGCCGATCAGGTAGGTCGTGGTCTCGCTACCGGCCACCACCAGCGTCACGCAGAACCGGACCACCTGCTCCGGCGTCAGGCGCTGACCGTCGAGTTCAGCGCGCAGCAGCGCCGAGATCAGGTCCTCGGCCTCCTCGACGTCCTGGTCCTCGTCGAGGCGGGCACTGTGGTCGATGACCCGCTCGGTGAACGCCCCGACCATCTCGGCGTTGCTGGCCATCCGCTCCTCGGGGGTCATGTCCGAGGAGAGCATGAAGGCGTTGGCCCAGTTCTTGAACCGGACGTGGTCACCGTCGGGCAGACCGAGCAGCCGCACCATCGCCCGGGTGGGGATCTCGGCGGCGAACTCCATGACGTCACGCACCCCGTCACCGGTCCGGGCGTCGAACTCGGCGAGCAACTCCGGGGTGATCTCGGCCAGCCAGCCCTCGAGGCGACGGATGCGGCGCGGCGAGAACGCCTGGCTGACCAGTTTGCGTTCGCCGGTGTGGGCCGGCGGGTCGGTGTTGACCAGCATCAGGCTGGGTGCCGAGGACGCCTCCTGGATGGGGTCGCGCGACGAGAACGTCTCATTGTCCCGGGCGGCAGCGAACACCTGGTCGTAGCGGAACAGCGCCCAGGCGGTCACCGGCTCGTCGGCGCCCGGGACGGTGCCCGGCGGCCAGTCCTGGTAGCCCGCGACCGGGGACACCTCGCGGAGGTGATCGAAGAGCGGATAGGGGTTGGCGATGCCGTCCGGTGTCGTGAGTTGGTGCAGCGCAGATGTCGTCGTCGAGGTCATACAACCAGCGTCGCGGTCGGGTGGGTAGCGGGTCGATCTCCCGTTGGAGGTCAGTTCTGCCCCCGAGCGGGCGGATTTCCCGCCACGGCCCGGTCGGCGATGCGACGATCGACGCACTGTGACCCTTGCCAGCGAACCTCTGTCCGCCAGTGCTCTGGCCGACGGCAACCACCCGGGGTGGGCCTCCAAGCCCGCGCCGCAGAGCCCGGTGTCGCGTCGCTACGCCGAGGCCTGCAAGACCGGCGGCGTCGAACCCGGCACCGACCCGATCCGGTCGGTGGCCGAATCCATCGACGTGCAGGCCGCAATCGTGCGGGACACGCTTGAGGCGGTCGGTGACGAACGCGCCCTGGCGGCACTGGAAGCGGTGCTCGACCTGTCGCTGCTGGAACGCCAACTGATCGAGGACGGGGCGCGCCGCCGCGCGATGGCGCTGTTGCAGGTGCAGGAGGGACTGAGCAAGCTGCGCGCCGTCGACGAGGTGGCCGCGATCGTCGACCGCGCTCCGCGCGAGCTCGTCGAGTGCTGCGGGTTCGACCGCGCCGTCCTGTTCCGGGTGCATGACGGACGCATGGTGATGGAGTCGGCGTATTTCGGCGACGATGTCGAGGGCGCCGAGAAGATGGTGGCCTTCGCCCAGTCGGTGGCGCCGCCGCTGGACCATATGTTGTTGGAAACGGCCATGATTCGCCGGCACGCGCCGGCGATCGTGCGTGACGCACGCAACGACCCGCGGGTTAACCGGCCGATCATCGATTTCTCGCTGACCCGCTCCTACGTGGCGGCGCCGGTGATGCCGACCGGCCGGGTGATCGGCTTCCTGCACGCCGACCGGCTCTACAGCGGGCGCACCGTCGACGAGATCGACCGCGACACGGTGTGGGCGTTCGCCGAGGGCTTCGGCTACGCCTTCGAGCGCACCGTGCTGGTCGAGCGGATGCGCCGCCAGCACGCCGAGGTGCGCGCGGCATTGGCCACCGCGGAAGAGGCCGCCCAGGCCCTGCAGGACGCCGACCTGGAACTGCGCAAGGTGGAACCCGCCGAACGCAGTCCGGCTGGCCGGATACTGGCCACCGCCACGTCGCGGGTCAATGAGATGCTGACCCGCCGCGAGGTCGAGGTGCTGCGACTGATGGCCGACGGCCGCACCAACCAGCAGATCGCCGACGAACTCGTGATCTCACCGGGCACGGTGAAATCCCATGTGAAGCGGGTGCTGCGCAAGTTGCACGCCACCAACCGGGCCGAGGCGGCATCGATCTACGCCCGGCTGGGCACTCCTGCGACCGGAGTCTGACGACGGGTCGCTAGGACGGCAACGCCCAGCGCGGAGTCAGCACACCGAGGGCGCCGAGGGCCACCGCCGCCGCGGTGGACGTCCGCAGCACGGTAGGCCCCAACCGGACCGTTCTGGCGCCCGCGGTGGTCAGAGCGGCCAGCTCCTCGTCGCTGATCCCACCCTCCGGCCCGACCAGCAGCAGGATCGAATCTGCTTGTGCGACAGGCATATCGGCCAGCGCTACGTCGGCCGATTCATGCAGCGCGAGCACCACCGCACCGGCACCGACCCGCTGTGTCACGAGCTCGGTCAACGCCCCGGTGGTCAGCGGCCCGCTGATATCGGGAATCCACGGCCGGCGGGACTGCCGGGCCGCCGAGCGGGCCACCGCACGCCAGCGACGAAGACCCTTCTCAGCGCGCTCGCCATCCCAGCGCGCCACGCAGCGGGCGGCCTGCCAGGCGATGAACCCGTCGGCGCCGGCCTCGGTGGCCAATTCGATGGCCAACTCCGAGCGCTCCGACTTCGGGATGGCCTGGACGATCGTCACCTCGGGAACCGGCCGCGCGGCGTCGCAGCGTTCCAGCACCGTGGCGGTCAGCCCGCGTTTGGTCGCCGAGGCGACTTCGCAGCGGGCCAGCGCACCGGCACCGTCGGAAAGCACCAGCACCTCACCGGGCCGAATCCGGCGCACGGTCGCGGCGTGGAAGCCCTCGTCGCCCTCGACGACGGCGGTCTGGCCGACCGCCGGGACGGCATCGGTGTAGAACAGCGTGTCGGCCAACGGCGTCAGCGGCCGCTGAAGGTTTCCCGCAGCCGGCTGAACAGCCCGCCACCGGAGTTGGCCGTCTGGGCGTGGGCCGAGCGCACCGCGGCCTCTTCGTGACCGCGCGTCTTGATCTCGGTCAGCAGTTCCTTGGTGCGGGCATCGAGTTTGGTCGGGATGCCGACCTCGATATGGGCATGCAGATCGCCGCGCACACCGGAGCGCAGGTGCGGCATGCCGTGGCCGCGCAGCGTGGTCACCGACCCGGGTTGGGTGCCCGGCGCGATGGTGATCTCGGTCAGCCCGTCCAGGATCGCATCGACGGTGACCGTGGTCCCCAGCGCGGCATCGACCATCGGCACCGAGACCGTGCAGTGCAGGTCGTCCCCGTCGCGCACAAAGATGTCGTGGGGCTGCTCGTGAACCTCGACGTACAGGTCGCCCGCCGGCCCGCCGCCCGGCCCGACCTCGCCCTGGGCGGCCAGCCGCACCCGCATACCGTCGCCGACACCGGCCGGGATCTTCACGCTGATGTCGCGTCGCGCGCGCACCCGGCCGTCACCACCGCAGCGGTGGCACGGGTCGGGAATCACCTCGCCGACGCCGCGGCACTGCGGGCAGGGACGCGACGTCATCACCTGGCCCAGCAGCGAGCGCTGGACGGTCTGGACCTCGCCGCGGCCACCGCAGATATCGCAGGTGACCGGGGTCGAGTTGCCGTGGGTGCCCTTGCCCTGGCAGATATCGCACAGCACCGCGGTGTCGACGGTGACCTGCTTGGTCACCCCGGTCGCGCACTCGGACAGATCCAGCCGCATCCGCAGCAGCGAATCCGAGCCGGGACGGACCCGGCCCACCGGACCGCGCGATCCGGTGCCGCCACCGAAGAACGCCTCGAACACGTCGCCGAGCCCGCCGAACCCGGCGAAGCCGTTGCCCGCCGCGCCGTTCTCCAGCGGATCACCGCCGAGGTCGACGATGCGCCGCTTCTCCGGATCCGACAGCACCTCGTAGGCGGCGCTGATCTCCTTGAACTTATGCTGGGCTTCCTCGTCAGGATTGACGTCGGGATGCAGTTCACGGGCCAGCTTGCGGTAGGCGCGCTTGATCTCCTGATCGCTCGCACCCTTGCTCACCCCGAGCAGGCCGTAGTAGTCGCGTGCCACGCTTGACCTTTCGAAAATCTCTGCCGGCTAGCCGGTTCTGTTGCCCAAGACTTCGCCGATGTACATCGCAACCGCTGCGACGTTGGCGATCGTTCCCGGGTAGTCCATCCGCGTCGGGCCCAGCACACCCATGCCGCCGTACACGGTGTTCGAGCTGCCGTACGTCGTGGTCACCACCGAGGTTCCGAGCATCTGCTCGGCCTCGGTCTCGTGACCGATCCGCACCGTGACCTTACCCGCCTCCTGCTGGGCGGCCAGCAACCGAAGAACGACCACCTGCTCTTCGAGGGCTTCCAGCACGGTGCGCAGCGAGCCGCCGAAGTCGGCGGTGTTGCGGGTCAGGTTGGCGGTGCCACCCATCAACAGCCGCTCTTCGTTGTGCTCGACCAACGACTCCAGCAAGACCGTGGCCGAGCGTCCCACTGCATCGCCCAGACCGCCGGAGCCGTCGAGTCTTGCCGCCAGGTCGGCGACCGCCACCGAGGCCGCGGCCAGCCGCTTGCCCTCCAGCGCCTGGCCGAGTAGCTCACGCAGCTGGGACAGCTGGTGGTCGTCGATGGTGTCGCCGAGTTCGACGATGCGCTGGTCCACCCGGCCGGAATCGGTGATGACGACCATCAGCAGCCGCGCCGGGGTCAGTGCCACAATCTCGAGGTGACGCACGGTCGAGGTGGATAGCGTCGGGTATTGCACGATCGCGACCTGCCGGGTGAGCTGGGCCAGCAGTTTCACCGCCCGGCGCAGCACATCGTCGAGGTCGACACCGGACTCCAGGAACTGCAGGATGGCGCGCCGCTCCGGGGACGACAGCGGCTTGACCTGATCGAGCCGGTTGACGAACTCGCGGTAGCCCTTCTCCGTGGGCACCCGGCCGGAGCTGGTGTGCGGCTGGGCGATGTAGCCCTCGGCCTCCAGCACAGCCATGTCGTTGCGCACGGTCGCGCTGGAGACACCGAGGTTGTGGCGCTCGACCAAGGCCTTGGAGCCGATCGGCTCCTGCGTCTCGACGAAGTCGGCGACGATGGCACGGAGCACCTCAAAGCGACGGTCGTCAGCACTTCCCATCTGGTACACCTCCAAGTCGTCTCCATTTTACGGCCATCATCTGCACAATTAGCACCCACGGCCGCCGAGTGCCACCCCACGGCGCGGCGCGTCACGCGGTGGTCACCGGCGCACCGAACTTCGCCCAGCGCTGGCATTCCGCCGTGCAACGACTAGCCTTGCTCAAATGGTGACGCCAGCCCTGGGGGTTCAGCTCCGGATGGTGCGTCGATGATCTTCAAGGGTGTCCGCGAAGGTAAGCCGTATCCGGAGCATGGTCTGACCTACCGCGACTGGTCGCAGATTCCGCCCCGGCAGATCCGGCTCGACGAACTCGTCACCACCACCACGGTGCTGGCGCTGGATCGGTTGCTCTCCGAAGACTCGACGTTCTACGGCGACCTGTTTCCGCATGCGGTGAAGTGGCACGGCGTGGTGTACCTCGAGGACGGTCTGCACCGGGCGGTGCGGGCGGCGCTACGTAACCGCACCGTGCTGCATGCCCGGGTCTACGACATGGATGCCGGCACGGCCGGCGCGTACTAGTCCGCACAGACAACAAGGCCGCGAGGCGCCTCGTCGTCGAGGCGGCCGTCGCGGCCTTGCGGGCTAGCGGGTGAGGACTAGCCGAGCGCCCACAACTGGGCGAGGCTCAGCTGCCCGGGTCCGGACAGCGGCTGGCTGACCGAATCCCGCGGGCTGACGCTGATCGAGGCGTGACCCTGCTTCTGGCAGACCGACGCATTGCCGGCGTCGCGGCAGGTGGGCGAACCGACGGTGGCCGCTGACGCGGCGGGGGCCGCAGCGATGGCAGCGGCAGCGGCGCCGGCGATGAGCAACGGGGTCAGGTGGCGGAACTTGATGGACATGGCGATCCCTTTCTGTCGTGAGTCTTGCGGAGTGCCGGTTCCCGTATCCGAAAACCGCTGGGCCCTAGTTTCTTTCATCACCCTTGGTCCCATGACTCAAGGATAGGAACTACCCACGCTCATCGCATCAACCTCATAGAGACTTCAAATGTTGCAGATTATGTTGTGTCACAGTCGTTTAAAGCGGCACAAGGCCGCGAGGCGCCTCGTCATCGAGGCGGCTCTCGCGGCCTTGCCGGCTAGCGGGTGAGGACTAGCCGAGCGCCCACAGCTGGGCCAGGCTCAGCTGTCCTGGTCCGGACATCGGCGAACCGACCCTGTCCTGCGGGCTGGTGCTGATCGAGGCGTGACCCTGCTTCTGGCACACCGAGACGCTCCCGCTCTCACGGCAGGTCGGCGTGTCCGCGATGCCGGCTGACGCAGTGGGTGCGGCAGCGATCGCCGCGGCGGCGGCACCAGCGATCATGAACGGGGTCAGGTGACGGAGCTTGACAGACATTGCGATCCCTCTCTGGTTTGGTCCTGCTGCGATCCGGTTCCCGGTATGAAAACCGCTGGGCCGTAGTCTGTTTGATCGTCCCCGACCCACATCTCAATCTTATTTGTGGCCAAATATGTTGGCACTCAACTCATATCGAAATCATATGTTGGCCGACGTGCATGGCTCATACACGACAAAGGCCGCGAGGGACCTCGTCGTCGAGGTACCCGTCGCGGCCTTGCCGGCTAGGGAGTCAGGTTCTAGCCGAGCGCCCACAACTGGGCCAGGCTGAGCTGGCCCGGACCGGACAGCGGCTGGCTGACCGAATCCCGCGGGCTGACGCTGATCGAGGCGTGGCCCTGCTTCTGGCAGACCGACGCGTTGCCGGCATCGCGGCAGGTCGGTGAGCCCACGGTGGCCGCCGAGGCAGCGGGAGCAGCCGCAATGGCCGTGGCGGCGGCGCCGGCGATCAGGAACGGAGTCAGGTAGCGGAGCTTGATGGACATGATGATCCCTTTCTGTGACAAGTCGTACTGTGTGCCGGTTCCCGTATCCGAAAACCGCTGGGCCCTCGTTTGTTTCATCACCCTTGGTCCCATGACTCAAGGATAGGAAGCCTCACGCGCCTCGGCATCAATCTCATAGAGAACCCAAATGTTGGCCGGGCTCAACTCACGACGCGGCAGGCAACCGAACCAGGAATACCGTGCTGCCCGGGGTCGACGCCACCGACACGGTGCCGTTGTGCGCCTCCACAATCGACCGCACGATCGCGAGTCCCAGACCAGTCGACCCGAGCTCACGCGAGCGCGCCTTGTCGGCCCGGACAAACCGGTCGAACAAATTGGGCAGGATGTTGGCGGGAATACCTGGGCCGTCGTCACTCACCGCCAACTCGACCATCGGGACGCCGTCGACCGTGCGGCTGCGCAGCGACGTGGTCACCGTGGTCCCCGGTGGAGTGTGAACACGGGCATTGACAAGCAGATTCGCCAGCAGCTGATGCACGCGGACCCGATCACCCGGTGCCCACACCGGCTCGTCGGGAAGGTCTACGACGAAGTGGTGCTCCGGTGCCGTGACAGCGACGTCGGTGACGGCATCGGCGACCAGGTCACCCAGCTCGATGTCCTCGATGTCGAGGTCCTGGCGCTCGTCCAGCCGGGACAGCAGTAGCAGATCCGCCACCAGTGCGGTCATCCGGCGCGATTCAGCCTCGATACGCGCCAGGGCATACTCGGTGGTTTCAGGCAGCACATCGCTTTCCTGCCTGGTCAATTCGGCATAGCCGAGGATCGCGGCCAGGGGCGTTCGCAGTTCGTGGCTGGCATCGGCGAGGAACTGGCGCATCCGCCGGTCGGTCTCGGCGAGATCGGCCAGCGCCTGATCGACGTTGGTGAGCAAGCGATTCAGGGTGTGCCCGACGATGCCCACCTCGTTTTCCGGATCTGTGTCGATCTCGTCGACCCGCGCGGTGATGCGGTGGTCGGTATCGGTGAGCGGCAGTGCCGCAACCTCTCCGGCGACCGCGGCGACCCGGCGCAATGGCTTGAGGGAGTAGCTGACCATCCAGATCGTCCCCACAGCCGTCGCCACCAGGGCCAACAGCACGAGCAGGACCACGATCGCGGTCTCCTGCGCCAGCGTCTTGTTGGCCTGCTCGAGCGACACCGCCGAGACCAAGCGATCACCGCTGGGCAATTCACGGCTACCGACCCGGTACTGACCGAGAGCACCGAGATCCACCGACTTGTTGCCGGCCTTCGCCCAGTTGATCGTTTCCAATGCGTGCAGTGCGTCATCCGGCGCCGACGTGGGTTCACCGTCGCTGAAGACCGCCGCATAGACCGCAGAGTTGTTGCGCAGCACGGCGATCACCGTTCCCGGCGCCTGCCCCTGGAAAGCAGCCAACTCCCCGGATGACCCGTGCTGCGAGTCCTGTGCCGTCGTCGACTGACCACGTTCCCTTTTGGCGTATGCATAGCTGAAGGCGGCCAGCGAGTCGCTGACATTGTCGTCCGACAGTCGCATCGCCTCGGCTCGCAGACTCGACACGGAGACCGCGCCCACCCCGATCAGCGAGACGCTGACGATCATCAGCACCCCGAGTGCGAGTTGCCGGCGCAGGGACCGCGGCTGCCACCACGGACGGGTCATTGCGGCGGTCGGAGCATGTAGCCCACCCCTCGTACGGTATGGATCATCGGCTCCCGTCCGTCGTCGATCTTGCGGCGCAGGTAGGAGATGTACAGATCGACGATGCTGGACCGGCCGCCGAAGCTGTAGTTCCACACCCGGTCCAGGATCTCGGCCCGGGTCACGGCGCGCTTCGGATTGCGCATGAGATAGCGCAGCAGCTCGAACTCGGTGGATGTGAGTGAAATCTCCTCACCGTCGCGGGTCACCTCGCGGCTGGAGCCGTCCAGCACCAGCCCGCCAACCCGCAAGGTCTCCTCCTCCTCCGCCGTCATGGCCTTGGATCGCCGCAGCAGGCCGCGCAACCGGGCCACCAGCTCCTCGAGGCTGAAGGGCTTGGTCAGGTAGTCGTCAGCGCCGGCGGTGAGTCCGGTCACCCGGTCCATCACCGAGTCCCGGGCCGTCAGGAAGAGCGTCGGCGTGTACTGGTCGGACTCGCGGATCATCTTGAGCACCTGCAACCCGTCGGTATCGGGCAGCATGATGTCCAGGACCAGCAGGTCAGGCTCGAACTCCTTGAACTTGGCCACCGCCTCGCCGCCGTCACGGGCGACCTCGATGTTCCAGCCCTCGTAGTGCAGGGCCATCTTGACCAGGTTGGTCAACGCGGGCTCGTCATCGACGAGCAGTACTCGAATGGGTGTCCCGTCAGCCCGGGTGATCTTCGGCAGCTGACCGAGGATGGCTTGCCGCGGACGCCGGGAGCGGGGCGAACTGGGACTGACCGACATAATCATGACTTTAATTGTTGTGAGCGCTGATTCGGCTGTCATGAACTACATATGAGTTTCAAATGTTGCCCATGCAAAAGGGCCACCGTCGTTATCGAAATGTCATATTTGCCTTGCTAGTTCGTTAGATATGGGTTTTCTATGTGTCCGTTGAAGGGCTCCACGGCGATACCTACTGTGGCCCTTATGAAGTGGCCTGGCGCCATGGTCAACGGGCTGTAATCGCTTGGGCGAAAGTGCTTCTCGCACCCGTCGCCAGCGCTCCCCTGACCTGTGCGTCACCAACCGACGACAGGAGCATGTGCCGTGCAACAGTCCGCTCAACTCGCAAGCGATGACCGGCCGGTAGTCACCGAGAACACGCCGGGCGGTGGGAGTGGCATACGTTCGGCATTGCGCTACGACCTGCCCGCCTCACTGGTGGTGTTCCTGGTGGCCCTGCCGTTGTCGCTCGGCATCGCGATCGCCTCCAACGCACCCGTGCTGGCCGGTCTGATCGCCGCGATCGTCGGCGGCCTGGTCGCCGGTGCTCTCGGCGGCTCGCCGCTGCAGGTCAGCGGCCCCGCCGCCGGGCTGACCGTGATCGTGGCCGGCTTGGTGGCCGAGTTCGGCTGGGCGGTGACCTGCGCCATCACAGTGTGCGCCGGCGTCCTGCAGATCCTGTTCGGGATGAGCCGCGTCGGCCGGGCGGCGCTGGCCATCTCGCCGATGGTGGTGCACGCCATGCTGGCCGGGATCGGCATCACGATCGCGTTGCAGCAGGTCCACGTGCTGCTCGGCGGTAGCTCGGAGAGCTCCGCCTGGGCCAACCTGACCGAGCTTCCGATGCAGCTGTTCTCCGCCGATCACACCGGAATGCTGGTGGGTCTCCTGGTCATCGGAATCCTCGTCGCCTGGCGCTGGGTGCCCGAGCCCATCCGCAAGGTGCCCGGGCCGCTGGTCGCCATCGTCGTCGCCAGTGCGGTCGCCGCCCTGGCCGCCCCCGGCGTACCGCGCATCCAGCTCAACGGCTCCCTGCTCGACGCGTTCGCCCTGCCCAGCCTGCCCGACGGAAACTGGGGCGCCTTCGCCACCGGCGTGGTGACGGTGGCCCTGATCGCCAGCGTCGAAAGCCTGCTCACGGCCGTCGCCGTGGACAAGATGCACACCGGAGCACGCTCCAACCTCAACCGGGAACTGGTCGGACAGGGGGCGGCCAACGTCGTCTCCGGCGCCATCGGTGGCCTGCCGATCACCGGCGTGATCGTGCGCAGCTCGGCCAATGTGGCGGCCGGGGCGAAGACCCGGGCGTCGACCATGCTGCACGCGGTCTGGGTGCTGGTCTTCGCGCTGCCGTTCGCCGGCCTGGCCGAGCAGATTCCGACGGCCGCGCTGGCCGGCCTGTTGATCGTGATCGGCATCCAGCTGGTCAAGATCACTCATATCGAGACCGCTCGCCGGACCGGCGATATCGCCGTCTACCTGGTCACGTTGCTCGGTGTTGTGTTCCTCAACCTGCTCGAGGGGGTGCTGCTGGGCCTGGCGCTCGCCGTGGCCCTGACGGTGTGGCGGGTGGCGCGGGCACGAATCCATGCTGAGCAGACCGGCCCGGGTGAATGGCGGGTCGGAGTCGAGGGGTCGTGCACCTTCCTGTCGCTGCCCCGGCTGCATCACACCCTGGCGTCCGTCCCGGCCGGCACCCGGGTCACCTTGGAGATATCGGTCGATTTCATCGATCACGCGGCGCAGCAGGCCATCGAGGACTGGCGCACGCAGCACGAGGCCTCAGGCGGCACGGTCGTGCTCCAGGAGGTCGGCGCCGTCGAACTGCGCAGCGCCCTGGCCGGACCTCCATCCCGCGCGTTCACGCCGATCGACAAGAGGCTCGGCGTGGTGCCGTGGAGCGCGTGGCAGAGCCGCACAGCGCCGCGCGCGGTGCTCGCCGGGCTGGATGTCTACCACCGGCGCACGGCGCCCTACATGCGGCCGCACATGGAGAAACTGGCCAACGCACAGCACGCGGAGACCCTCTTCATCACCTGCACCGACGCCAGGATCGTGCCGAACGCAATCACCAGCAGTGGTCCCGGTGACCTGTTCACCGTGCGCAACATCGGCGGCCTGGTACCGGTCGGGCAGGTCGATTCCTCAGTCGAGGCGGCGATCGCCTACGCCGTGGAACAACTCAAGGTGTCCTCGATCGTGGTGTGCGGACACTCGGGCTGCAGCGCGATGTGCGCACTGCTGGGTCACGAACCGGACCGCGCCATCGGCGGGGATCATCTGAAATCGTGGCTCGGTCACGCCGAGCCTGCGGTGTCGGCGTTCCGTGGCGGTGACCATCCGCTTGCCCGGGAGGCCGCCGAGGAAGGTTTCGACGAGGTGGACCAGCTGGGCATCGTCAACGTCGACGTGCAGGTCGAGACTCTGATGAATCATCCCCTGGTGCGCGACCGATTGGCGGCGGGTCAGCTCAGCGTGATCGGGTTGTTCTACGACATCCCCACCGCCCGGGTTCTCAATGTCACGCCGGTCAACCGCGGACTCGAAGTGGCACAGCGCCAGGCTGGTTGAGCTAGTTATAGGTGAACTCTTCTGTGCCTCATGTGATTTCGATATGAGTAACGTGACTGTTAATCACCACTGACATACCGTTGAGTTATCGGGCAGAGAGAACGAAACAGGTTGCAGCCGAGCACCTTACAACTCAGCCCATCAGCCAACGGAGGTGGTGAGACTTGCAGGCGACGACTTAGTGATCATGACTAATCAGCAGTGAAGACCACTAGAGCCACGAAAGGATCAACGATGATAATCAGGCTCCGTCACTTCGCCCCATTCCTCGCCGCCGCGGCGGCCGCCACGGCCATCGCCGTCGCGCCCCCCGCGCAGGCCGCATCCAATGTCACCGATTGCCGAACCCACGGGCAGGCCTCGGTGTGCCAGCGCCAGGGCCACGCCTCGATCCAGGTCGATCCGCCGGCCCGGGCTAATCAGGGATTCGGCTTCGGCCGCTTCGGATTCGGGCCCATGTCGCCGATGTGGCTGCTCGGCTAACGAGTAACCACCTCCCGAGCGCAAGGCCGCGACGGAACCTCACCCGAGGTCTCCTCGCGGCCTTGCTGCATGTGCGGACATATATGGCCGCGCTATGAATGTCGTGACTACACACTGGCCACCGCCTTACCGTTGTGTCATCACAACCAGCGAGGAGGCCAAGCATGAACAGCCACAACGCATATCGAGCGGCCATGCTTCTGGCGGCAGCTGCCGCTCTGGCCGTCGGCCTATCGGCACCGGCGCACGCCGGCTCAGGTAAGCCCGAGTGCCGCGACAACTCGGTGACGTCAACCTGCGAGAAGCCGGGTCACTCGATGTCGCCGGGAGCGCCGGACCTGGCGACCCAGCAGTTGCTGTTCGGCAACATGCCGATGCCGATGATGCAGCAACCCATCGGCTAGTCGTCGAGCAGGTCGCGCACCAGCGCGTCGGCGAGCAGCCTGCCCCGCGGCGTCAGCACGAACTGATGGCCCGCACGGGTCAGCAGACCGTCGTCAACCGCTCGTTCGGCACGGACCTGTTCGTTGGGAGTCAGCAGGCTCTCCGGCAGTCCACTGCGCAGCCTGATCCGCAACAGCACATCCTCGACGTGCCGGTCATGGCCATCGAGGCGCTCGAAATCGGCTATCGGCAAGCGCCTTTCATCGATCCGCTGGGCGTAGGTGTTGGGGTGCTTGACATTCCACCAACGGACGTCGCCGACAAAACCGTGGGCACCGGGGCCCACTCCCCACCACTGTCCGCCGTTCCAGTAGCCCAGGTTGTGCCGGCACTCACCGCCGGGGGTACTCCAGTTGGATACCTCGTACCACTGCAGACCGGCCTCGGACAGCCATGAGTCGAGCAGTTCGTACCGATGTGCCAGGACGTCGTCATCGGGCCGGGTGATCTCACCGCGCCGCACCCGACGGGCCAGCGCCGTGCCCTCTTCGACGACGAGGGCGTACGCCGACACGTGGTCCACCTCCGCGGACAACACCGCATCGACCGACCGGCGCAGGTCGTCGTCGGTCTCCCCCGGGGTGCCGTAGATCAGGTCCAGGTTCAGATGGTCGAAGCCGGCCGCCCGCGCCTCGGCGGCCGCCTGCAGCGCACGCCCGGGCGAATGGGTCCGGTCCAGGGTGGCCAGCACCTTCGGGACCGCCGACTGCATGCCCAGCGACACCCGGGTGTACCCCGCCGCGCGGATCTGCTCGAAGAAGCCGCCCGACGTCGACTCGGGGTTGGCCTCGGTAGTGACCTCGGCATCCGGGGCGAGCGGGAAGTGGTCGGCGACGGCGGCCAGCACCGCCGCGAGTCCGTCACCGCCGAGCAGCGACGGTGTGCCGCCGCCGACGAACACGGTGTCGACCGCGACGTCCCCGAGCAGATCGGCGGCCATCGCCAGTTCAGCGCGGGCGGCCGCGAGCCAGCCCTCCGGCGTGGCCCCGCCGAGCTCGCCGGCGGTGTAGGTGTTGAAGTCGCAGTACCCGCACCGGGTGGCGCAAAACGGCACGTGAACATAGATGCCGAACGCCGTGCCCGGAGTGATGGAGAGGTCGGGCACCGCGACCGGACCGGAGCGAACCGACATGCTGCCAGTGTCGCAGAGTTCGACTTTTGCTCACCGCGAGCACAAATCTGGCCCGGTTAGAGGTATCGCGGCCGTTCATGGCAGAATGACCGCCATGGCTGCCCCTCAGACCCTGCGCAACGGTGCGCTGGTGGCCCGGCGCCATGTCGATTTCAAGCGCGTCTGTACCTGTTGTTGTCTGGCTTGACGCCGTAGACCCCCGCCCACCCTGTTCTTCAGCTGGCCGCCGGATCTGCGCCGCCGGAACAGCTCACCGGTGATGTGCGCACTTCGAACGCCGGCTCCTTGACTCCCAGGAGCACCGATTCATGACCCAGCCGACCAATGCGGCCAGGCCAGCAAAACGACGCGGCGAGGGCCAGTGGGCCCTGGGCTACCGCGAACCGCTCAATCCGAATGAGCAGAGCAAGAAGGACGACAACCCGCTCAACGTGCGGGCCCGGATTGAATCCATCTACGCCAAGCAGGGCTTCGACAGCATCGACAAGAGCGACCTGCGCGGCCGGTTCCGGTGGTGGGGTCTGTACACCCAGCGCAAGCCCGGCTACGACGGCACGTGGACCGGTGACGAGAACACCGAAATGCTCGAAGACGAGTACTTCATGCTGCGGGTGCGCAGCGATGGCGGGGCACTGACCACTGCGGCACTGCGCACGCTGGGTGGAATCTCGACCGAGTTCGCCCGCGATACCGCCGACATCAGCGACCGCGAGAACGTGCAGTACCACTGGATCCGGGTCGAGGACATGCCGGAGATCTGGCGCCGGCTCGACGAGGTCGGCCTGCAGACCACCGAGGCCTGCGGCGATTGCCCGCGTGTTGTGCTCGGTTCGCCGCTGGCCGGAGAGTCACTGGACGAGGTCATCGACGGCACGCCGGCCATCGAGGAGATCGTGCGCCGCTACGTCGGCAAGCCCGAGTACTCGAACCTGCCGCGCAAGTTCAAGACCGCGATCAGCGGTCTGCAGGACGTGGTGCACGAGGTCAACGACGTCGCGTTCATCGGCGTCAACCACCCTGAGCACGGACCCGGTTTCGACCTGTGGGTCGGCGGTGGGTTGTCGACGAATCCCATGCTGGGCCAGCGGGTCGGCGCGTGGGTGCCGCTCGACGAGGTTCCTGACGTGTGGGAGGGCGTCGTCAGCGTCTTCCGTGACTACGGTTACCGGCGACTTCGCTCCAAGGCCCGGCTGAAGTTCCTGATCAAGGACTGGGGCGTCGAGAAATTCCGGGAAGTTCTCGAGACCGAGTACCTCAAGCGTCCCCTGATCGACGGGCCGGCGCCGGAGCCGGTGGTGCGCCCGATCGACCACGTCGGCGTGCAGCGGTTGAAGAACGGACTCAATGCCGTTGGCGTGGCGCCCATCGCGGGCAGGGTCTCGGGAACGATCCTGACCAAGGTCGCCGACCTGGCCGAAGCGGCAGGCTCCCAGCGGGTCCGGTTCACGCCGTATCAGAAGCTCATCGTCCTGGACGTCCCCGACGAAAATGTGGCGAAGCTCGTCGCTTCCCTGGACGCGATCGGCCTGCCGTCTTCACCGTCGCACTGGCGGCGCAACCTGATGGCCTGCACGGGAATCGAGTTCTGCAAGCTGAGCTTCGCCGAGACCCGGGTGCGCGCCCAGAGCCTGGTGCCTGATCTGGAGAAGCGCCTGGAGGACATCAACTCCACGCTCGATGTGCCGGTGACGGTCAACATCAACGGCTGCCCCAACTCGTGCGCCCGGATCCAGGTCGCCGACATCGGCTTCAAGGGCCAGATGGTCGACGAGGGTAACGGCCCGGAGGAGGGCTTCCAGGTTCACCTGGGCGGCAGCCTGGGTCTGGACAGCAACTTTGGCCGCAAGCTGCGTCAGCACAAGGTGCTGTCCACCGAACTGGGTGACTACATCGAGCGTGTCGTCCGCAACTTCGTGAAACAAAGGACCGAGGGAGAGCGTTTCGCCCAGTGGGCGGTACGCGCTGACGAGGCTGATTTGCGATGAGCGCTCGCGCGAAGAGAAGAAGGCAGCGATGACTATTGGGGTGCATGAGATGACCGAGGCTGACCTGCGGGCACTGGCAGAACGCGGTGCCGCCGAATTGGACGGCGCCGGTGCTGCCGACCTGCTGGCGTGGACCGACGAGCATTTCGCCGGTACCTACGTGGTGGCGTCGAACATGCAGGACGCCGTGCTGGTCGATCTGGCCGCCAAGGTGCGCCCCGGGGTGGACGTGCTGTTCCTGGACACCGGGTATCACTTCGCCGAGACCATCGGTACCCGCGACGCGGTCGAGGCGGTCTATGACGTGCGCGTCGTCAACGTGACGGCTGAGCACACCGTGGCCGAGCAGGACCAGCTGCTGGGCAAGGACCTGTTCGCCCGCGACCCCAACGAGTGCTGCCGGCTGCGCAAGGTCACCCCGCTGCGCAAGGCGCTGGCGGGTTACTCGGCCTGGGTGACCGGGATCCGACGGGTCGAATCGCCCACTCGGGCCAACGCGCCGCTGATCAGTTTCGACGAGGCGTTCGGCCTGGTGAAGATCAACCCACTGGCGGCGTGGACCGACGAGGACATGCAGGACTACATCAACGCCAACGGCATTCTCGTCAATCCGCTTGTCGACGAAGGGTATCCGTCGATCGGCTGCGCGCCGTGCACCGCCAAGCCCGTCGACGGCGCCGATCCGCGCAGTGGGCGGTGGCAGGGTCTGTCCAAAACCGAATGCGGACTTCACGTTTCGTGACGCTGGTGCTGACGGCACACGGTAGTGCCGACCCGCGTTCGGCGGTGGTGACGCACGCCGTGGCCGAGCAGATCCGGCTGCAGCGTCCGGCGCTGGATGTCCGAGTGGCGTTCTGCGAGCAGAACTCTCCCAATCTGCGTGATGTGCTGCGGGCGCAGAGCGCTCCGGCGGTGGTCACTCCCCTGCTGCTGGCCAGCGCCTACCACGCGCGAGTGGACATCCCGGCGATGATCGCCGATGCCGGTGCCGACGTGCTGCAGGCCGACACCCTCGGCGAGGATCCGCGCCTGGTGAGCGTCCTGCGCGAACGCCTGGCCGAGGTCGGTGTCAGTGCGCACACCCGCGAGGTGGGCGTGCTCGTGGTGGCCGTCGGCTCGTCACGGCCACAGGCCAACGCCCGCACCGCAACCCTGGCCGAGGCACTGCAGGACGGAACCGACTGGGCGGGCACGCAGGTGGCCTACGCCACCGGTCCGCACCCGTCGGTGCGCGACGGAATCGCACTGCTGCGGCAGTCCGGTGCCCGGCGGGTGGTGCTGGCGCCGTGGTTCATCGCGCCGGGGCGCATCACCGACCGGGTCGCCGCGATCGCCGAGACCGACGGCTTGGTGATGGCCGCGCCGTTGGGCGCGCATCCACTGGTCGCCGCGACGGTGCTCGACCGGTTCGATGCGGCGGTGGCGCGGCGCGCCGCGGCCTAGCTCGCCGCGACCTGCACTTCGCCAGCGATCGGCGGTACCCGGGTGGCCCGCACGTAGACGGTGTCACCCTCTTTGAGGCCCAGTGCCTCGGCATCGCCACGAGTGATCTGTGCGGTGAACGGCGAACCGTTGGTGGCGCTGGTCATCTCGACACGGACCTCGAAACCCAGATAAACGACACGATCGATGGTGGCGCGGGTGACCCCGGTGGACTCAGCGGTGCCGTCGCCGGCCGCGATGGCCATCTCCGGATTACGACCGACCCGAATATCGTGCGGACGCACCAGAATTCCGTTGAGCGACGACACGGTGCCCAGGAACGACATCACGAAGGCGTTGGCCGGACTGTCGTAGACGTCGGTGGGGGTGCCGACCTGTTCCACCCGGCCCTTGTTGAGCACGGCGATGCGATCGGCGACGTCGAGCGCCTCGGCCTGATCGTGGGTCACCAGCACGGTGGTCACATGGACCTCGTCGTGCAGCCGGCGCAGCCACGCCCGCAGATCCTCGCGGACCTTGGCGTCCAGGGCGCCGAACGGCTCGTCGAGAAGCAACACCTCGGGGTCGACGGCGAGCGCCCGCGCCAGCGCCATCCGCTGACGCTGACCGCCGGAAAGCTGGTTGGGGTAACGGGTTTGAAAGCCGGCCAGGCCGACCACCTCGAGAAGGTTGTCCACCTTCTCCTTGATCTCGGTCTTGGGCTTCTTGCGGATCTTGAGTCCGAACGCGACGTTGTCGCGCACGGTCAGGTGCTTGAACGCCGCGTAGTGCTGGAACACGAAACCGATTCCGCGCCGTTGCGGCGGGACATTGGTGACATCGCGACCGTTGATGGTGATCGAGCCCGTGTCCGGCTGATCGAGGCCGGCGATGGCCCGAAGCAGGGTGGACTTGCCTGAGCCGCTGGGACCGAGCAGGGCGGTCAACGAGCCGGACGGCACCGCGAAGTCGACGTTGTCCAGGGCCACGAAATCGCCGTAGCGCTTATTGGCGCCGCTGACGGTGATCGCATTGGTCATGACTTTTCCAATCTTGTCTGGCTCACTCGGCGGCCCGCGTACGCCGGGCGTCGAGAATGACCTGGACGACGAGGACGATGACGGCGACCGCCATCAGAAGAGTCGAAACGGCGTAGGCGCCGTACTCGGCGCCGCGGTTGTAACGATCGGACACCAACAGGGTCAGAGTCTGGGATTTGCCGGGCAGGTTGGACGACACCATGATCACCGCGCCGAACTCGCCCAGGGTACGGGCGACCGTGAGCACGATGCCGTAGGTCAGGCCCCAGCGGATCGACGGCAGCGTGATTCGCCAGAATGTCTGCCACCAGCTGGAACCCAGTGTGGCAGCAGCCTCTTCCTGGTCGGTGCCCAATTCGTGCAGGACGGGTTCGACTTCCCGGATGACGAAGGGCACCGTCACGAAGATGCTCGCCAACACAATGCCGGGGAACCCGAAGATGATCTTGAAGCCCAGGCTGTTCTCCACGAAGCCGAACACGCCGGCGGTCCCCCACAGCAGAATCAGCGCGACACCCACGACCACCGGGGACACCGCGAACGGCAAGTCGATGATTGCCTGCAGTGCCGCCTTGCCGCGGAACTTGTTGCGCGCCAGGACCAATGCGGTCGGGACACCGAAGACCACGTTGAGCGGCACCACGATGGCCACCACCAACAGCGATACCTGCAGCGCCGAGATCGCAGCGGGCGTGGTGATCGACGCGAAGAACTCACCGACTCCCGGCTCGAAGGTGCGCCACAGGATCAGCCCGACGGGAACAAGCACCAGCACCAGAATGTAGGCCAGCGCCGCATACCGGGTGAGGTAGCGCACCAGCGGCGAGAGGATCACGACGCCAGCTCCTCACGCTTGGCCGCGCGCGAACCGACCGCCCGCAGAACGAACAGCACGAGGAACGAGATCACCAGCAGCACAATGGAGATCGCCGCGGCACCGGTTCGGTCGTCGTTCTCGATGAGTGTCCGGATCCATTGCGAGGACACCTCGGTCTCCCCTGGCACCGCACCGCCGATGAGCACCACTGAGCCGAACTCGCCGATGGCGCGGGAGAACGCCAGCCCGGCGCCGGACAGCAGTGCCGGCAGCAGCGCGGGCAGGATCACCTTGGTGAAGATCACAAAGTTGGTGGCCCCGAGCGACGCCGCGGCCTCCTCAACCTCGCGGTCGAGTTCGAGCAGCACCGGCTGAACCGAGCGGACCACAAATGGCAGCGTGACAAACAGTAGGGCGATGCCCACGCCCCACTTGGTGTGCTGCAGATGCAGGTCGACGGGGCTGTTAGGCCCGTAGAGGGCCAGCATCACCAGGCTCGCGACAATCGTGGGCAGCGCGAACGGCAGGTCGATGACGGCGTCGACCAGCCGCTTACCGGGGAACTCGTCGCGGGTGAGCACCCAGGCCACCAGCAGCCCGAACACCGCGTTGATCAGGGTGACGCCGATCGAGATCGTCAACGTCACCCGGAACGATTCCACCGCGGCGTTAGAGGTGACGGCGGCGACGAACGCCGCCCACCCGCCCTTGGCCGACTGCCAGACGATCGCGGCCAGGGGCAACAGCACGATGACACTCAGCCAGATCGAGGCGGCACCGACCCGCAACCTCGTCGTACCGGTTTGGCCGGCCAGGAAACCGGACGGCCGGCCCGGCTCACCGCCGGTGAGCTCGGGCCGGACCGCCTGAGGATTCGGTTCTACGGCTGCCGTCATCCAGTTGCCTGCTTGTAGATCTTCGTGATGGACCCATTTTCCTTGTCGAACAGCGCGGGATCTACCGTTGTCCACCCACCGAGATCGGCGATCGTCCACAGCTTCTGCGGAGTCGGGAAATCGGCCGCGAAGTCGGCCGCGACAGCCGGGTCGACCGGGCGGAAGCCGGCCTCGGCCCAGATCTTCTGCCCCTCCGGGGTGAAGAGGAAGTTCTTCAGGGCGGTGGCCTTGTCCTGGTGCGCGCTGGTGGTCACCACCGCAACGGGGTTCTCGATCTTGAACGTCTGGGGCGGATTGACATGCTCGACGGGCTTGCCCTGCCGCTCGACGTTAATGGCCTCGTTCTCGTAACTGATCAGCACGTCACCGGTGCCCTGCAGGAACACGTCGGTGGCTTCCCGGCCGGAGCCCGGACGGGTCTTGACGTGCTCGGTGACCAGCTTGTTGACGAAATCCAGGCCCGCCTGCGGATCCTGGCCACCGTTGCTCTTGGCGGCGTACGGGGCCAATAGGTTCCACTTGGCCGAACCGGAGCTCAACGGGCTCGGCGTGACGACCTCGATACCGGACTGAAGCAGGTCGTCCCAGTCCTTGATGTTCTTCGGGTTGCCCTTGCGGACCACCAGCGAGACCACCGACCCGAACGGGATGCCCTTGGTGGCGTCCTTGTTCCAGTCGGCGGCGACCTTGTTGGCCTTCACCAGCCGGGTGACGTCGGGTTCGACAGAGAAGTTCACGATGTCAGCGGGCTTGCCGTCGACCACAGCGCGGGATTGGTCACCGGAAGCGCCGTAGGACGTGGTGACCGCGACGCCCTTGCCCTCGGGGGTCGCGGCGAAGGCCGGGATGATCTTGCTCCACCCGGGTTCCGGCACGGCGTAGGCGACCAGCGTCAGCGTGGTGTCGGCCTTGCTGCCGCCACCGTCACCGGCGACATCGCTGGAGCCGCCGCCGCACGCGGCGAGCACGGTGGCGGTGACGGCGAGCGCGGCGGCCGTGCGCCAGCGACGGGCGGCGGGGAATCTCTGCATTACGGGCCTTTCTCGTTACGGGGTCGGGCGGAACGAACCCGTCGCAACGGAATGGCGATGTTTCATCAGCGAATTGCCATGACCATCACCGACACCAGACCGCGGACGGGTAGGGGTGTCAGCGACAACAAGCGACATCAGCAACGGCGCAAGCACCGACGGCAATGAGGGCCAGAATGTGGCCCTCGCCGTAACCGGTCGCCGACTGCATGGCGCGAAGCTTAACAGAGTTCCGGTGTGAGGCCGGTTGGGGAGTCAGCGGTTGAGCAGCCACACGATGACGACGAGAATCAGCAGCGCGACCAGTGCCAGCGTCACCCGCGACCGGGGCATCCCGCTCACCGCCGCTCCTCTCTATCGCGACGAATCCAGTGCAGCGCTTTGATGCCGTTGCCCAGCACCACGTCCACCCCGCACGCGATGCCGTAGGCCAGTGCGAGCACCACCGGCATCACGATGATCACCTGCGGCACGAACCCGAGCCCGGACAGCCATAGCTCCACGCCGTCCCACCAACTCAGGATCCCGGTCACGCACCCCAGCCTAGGCCGCCGCCGCTACCCCACCGCCATCGGTGTGAGCAGCAAAGTTACGGTTCGGCCTACAAGTAGACGCCGGGCGTCCGCGCGGTCGATGATGTCTGGATGGTTCTGCAAGCCCAGCCAGCAGGTGAGAACACGGCCGTGCCTGCGTTCGACACAGCCGCACCGCTGTCCGCCACGGCCCCGGTGCCCTACGCCTCCAGCGCGGCGTTGCGTAACCCGTTCCCGCCGATCGCCGACTACGCGTTTCTGTCGGACTGCGAGAACACCTGCCTGATCTCGTCGGCGGGTGCGGTGGAGTGGCTGTGTGTGCCGCGGCCGGACTCCCCCAGCGTCTTCGGCGCCATCCTGGACCGCGGAGCCGGCCACTTTCGGCTCGGACCGTACGGGGTCTCGGTGCCCGCCGCGCGCCGCTACCTTCCCGGCAGCCTGATCCTCGAGACCACCTGGCAGACCCACACCGGCTGGGTGATCGTGCGCGATGCCCTGGTCATGGGGCCCTGGCATGACATCGAGACCCGGTCGCGTACCCACCGGCGCACCCCGATGGACTGGGATGCCGAGCACATCCTGCTGCGCACGGTGCGTTGCGTGAGCGGCACCGTCGAACTGGTGATGAACTGCGAGCCGTCCTTCGACTACGCCCGGGTCAACGCCACCTGGGAATACTCGGCGAACGCCTACGGCGAGGCGATCGCGCGGGCCCGTAAGGATCCGGACGCCCACCCCACCCTGCGGTTGACCACCAATCTGCGCATCGGCCTGGAAGGCCGGGAGGCCAGGGCCCGGACCCGGCTCAAAGAGGGTGACAACATCTTCGTCGCGCTGTCCTGGTCGAAGCACCCGGCGCCGCAGACCTACGAAGAAGCCGCCGACAAGATGTGGCAGACCAGCGAGGCCTGGCGGCAGTGGATCAACATAGGCGACTTCCCCGACCATCCGTGGCGGTCCTACCTGCAGCGCAGCGCGCTCACGCTCAAGGGCCTCACCTACTCGCCCACCGGCGCTCTGCTGGCGGCCAGCACCACCTCGCTGCCCGAGACACCGCAGGGTGAACGCAACTGGGACTACCGGTATGCCTGGGTACGCGACTCGACATTCGCGCTGTGGGGCCTCTACACACTGGGGCTGGACCGCGAGGCCGACGACTTCTTCTCGTTCATCGCCGACGTGTCGGGCGCCAACAACGGCGAGCGGCATCCGCTGCAGGTGATGTACGCCGTCGGCGGCGAGCGCGAACTCGTCGAGGAGGAACTCAACCACCTGTCGGGCTATGACAACGCCCGGCCGGTGCGCATCGGCAACGGCGCCTACAACCAGCGCCAGCACGATATCTGGGGCACCATGCTGGACTCGGTGTACCTGCACGCCAAGTCGCGCGAGCAGATCTCCGATCAGCTGTGGCCGGTGCTCAAGGAACAGGTCGAAGAGGCCATCAAGCATTGGAAGGAACCCGACCGCGGCATTTGGGAGGTGCGCGGGGAGCCGCAGCACTTCACCTCTTCGAAGGTGATGTGCTGGGTGGCCCTGGACCGCGGCTCCAAACTGGCCGAACTGGTCGGCGAGAAGAGCTACGCCCAGCAGTGGCGGGCGATCGCCGAGGAGATCAAGGCCGACATCCTGGCCCACGGGGTCGACAAGCGCGGGGTGCTCACCCAGCGCTACGGCGACGACGCGCTGGACGCCTCGCTGCTGCTGGTGCCGTTGGTGCGGTTCCTGCCGTCGGACGATCCGCGGGTGCGGGCCACGGTGCTGGCCATCGCCGACGAACTGACCGAGGACGGCCTGGTGCTGCGCTACCGGGTCGAGGAGACCGACGACGGCCTGTCCGGCGAAGAGGGCACCTTCACCATCTGCTCGTTCTGGCTGGTGTCGGCGCTGGTCGAGATCGGCGAGGTGAGCCGGGCCCGGCATCTGTGCGAGCGGCTGCTGTCCTTCGCCAGCCCGCTGCATCTCTACGCCGAGGAGATCGAGCCGCGCACCGGGCGGCACCTGGGCAACTTCCCGCAGGCGTTCACCCACCTGGCTTTGATCAACGCCGTGGTGCACGTCATCCGCGCCGAGGAGGAGGCGGACAGCACCGGGGTGTTCCAACCGGCCAACGCCCCGATGTAGCGGGCCGGACGCTGGCCGCGCCGACAGTAACCCCACGGCGGTCGAACCCGTGATGTTCCGCCAGGAGGTTACTGTCGTGGCTCGGCCCCGGCAGGGGCCTACCCGAGGCGGTCGGTGAGCA
The DNA here is from genome assembly GCF_001494595.1 of Mycobacterium sp. M26. Taxonomy (GTDB): domain Bacteria; phylum Actinomycetota; class Actinomycetes; order Mycobacteriales; family Mycobacteriaceae; genus Mycobacterium. The sequence goes on along the minus strand of NZ_LN929908.1, from coordinate 1,511,150 downwards.
TGGCCGACTCGACCGTGCGCAGCAGATTCTTGACGGTCGCGACGTCGCCGGCGTCGTCGCCGAGGGCCGTCGCCATCTGGCGCGCCCACTGCCGGCGCAGCCGTGTCAGGTTGGCCGCGGCCAGGTCGGTGGGAAACAGGTTGGCGCCGCGGGCGTCGTGCGGATCGGCCAGGCGCTGGACGAATCCGCGCCGCTCGAGGCTCCGCAGCGCGGTGCTGAGGTTGCTGCGCTGCAAGCCGGTGTACTTGGCCACATCGCTGGGCGCGGCCCCGGGGTGGTTATCGATGTAGCGCATCACGAAAGCCTCCGACGGCGTCAGATGCACCGTCTCGGCGTCCATGCCCATCCGAAGTTCGCGGGCGATCGCCAGGATCACCTCGGCGAGGTCGGCCAGCTCACTGTCCATGGACAAATCGTACGCGCATTGGTTATGACTTAATAGTTATTACTTCATAACTACTTGAATGAGGACGTCATGACCACCGCAGTGATCGGCCGGACCAGCGAGCGCGACGCGTCCATCTCGCCCTGGCTGCTGCTGGTGTTGGCGCTGCTGTCGGCGGTCGCCCCGGTGGCCACCGACCTGTACCTGCCGGCATTCCCCGAGATGACGGTCGAACTGCAGGCGAGCGCGACGGCCGTGCAGTTGACGTTGACCGCGTTCCTGCTCGGGCTGACCTTCGGGCAGCTGGCCTTCGGGCCGCTGTCTGATCGCATCGGCCGCCGCGGCCCACTGGTCGTGGGCACCCTGCTGTGCGTGGTCGCCAGCGCGGTGGCCGCGATGGCCCCCAGCGTCGGCGTCCTCATCGCCGCCCGCTTCGCCCAGGGCTTCACCGGCGCCGCCGGCATGGTGATCGGCCGGGCCGTGATCTCCGACCTCGCCACCGGCAAGTCAGCCGCCAGGGCCTTCAGCCTGATGATGATCGTCGGCGGCGTCGCACCCGTCATCGCCCCGTTCGCCGGTGGCCTGCTGGTCGGCCAGATCGGCTGGCGCGGCATCCTGTGGGTGGTCGGCGGTATCGCGGTTGCGATGTTCCTCGCCAGCGCCGCACTGGTACGCGAATCCCACCCCAAGGAGCGCCGGGCCGCCCTGAAAACCTCTGCCGCCGAAGGTGTTTCGCCTTGGCGTGAGTTGCGTTCCCGCACCTATCTGGCCAACACCCTGGCGTTCGGCTTCGGGTTCTCGGTGATGATGGCCTATATCTCGGCGTCGCCGTTCGTCTATCAGGTGATGCTCGGGCTCACCCCGATGCAGTACGGAATCGCCTTCGCGGTCAACGCACTTGGCCTCACCGCGGTCAGCGCACTGTCGGCCCGCCTGACGGCCAGTGTGTCCAGCCGCCGCCTGCTGGGCGTGGGGCTGAGCCTGACACTGATCGCCACTCTGAGCCTGCTGACCCTGGTGCTCACGGGTGCGCCGGCCTGGACCATCGCGATCCCGATCTTCGTCGCGGTGTCCTGCCAGGGCCTGATCCTGGGCAACGCCACCGCATTGGCCCTGGCCGCCGTCCCGCGCGCATCCGGCTCCGGTTCCGCCGGCCTGGGCGCCCTGCAGTTCGGGCTGGGAGCGGCGGTCTCTCCACTGGTCAGTCTTGGCGGACAGCACACCGCCCTGCCCTTGGCCGTGGTGATGGTGACGCTGTCGGTACTCGCACTGGTGGCCTACTCGGCCGGACGGTCTACTTCTTAGCGGCGTTCTGGAGCATGGTGGTGGCGATGGTCTTGGCCTCGTCGCCGATCGAGTCGCTGCACGCCCAGACCTCGACGATGAGGTTGGCGGCCGACGCCATCGCGTGCTGACAGCCCCATCCCCCGGCGTCCTGTTGCTCGGCGCCCTGGGTCAGCACGTCACCGCTGACGTCAGCGGGGCCGATATCCCACGTCGAGTGCACCTCGTCGTTGTCGATATCGATCGAGGAGTTCTCGCACGACTGCCACGTCGAGCGCGACTCCTCGAGGAAGCGCTGCGCCTTGGCCGCCGAGGGGAAGAGCACGGCGATCTGCTCCACCCAGTGCTCGTTGTCGCCAGTGGGTTCCTGGAGCACCTCGTCGCGCAGCGCGGTCCAGTCGCTGCCCTTGTAGACCTTCTCCTCGGCGCCGTAGATCGCACCCAGGCAGTCCAGGTCGGACACCGCGTCGGAATTGTCGCTCATGTCCTCGGTGGACCCGGTCTCTCGAATGCCGGTGGCACCCATCACGCCGTTGATCTCACCCACGCTGAGCAGCACCCGGCCCAGATCGGATTCCTTGAGGTCGGCAACATTGGCCGGGGCCGAACCGCCGCCGTGCGCCTTGACCGCGGTTCCTCCCACGGTCGAGGCACATCCGGCGATCAGGGCGCTGAGCAGGAGCGCGGCGGCACCCACCGCGGGCACGGGGCGAATCACCCCGACATTGTCCCCCCGCTGGCAGTTTCCTGTGCACCTTCGGGGGCCTTGCCGATCAGCGCGCCCGCACGACGTTCTCGGCCATCAATCGGGCGATACCCGCCGCCCGCTCAGCAGCCGGGGCCTGGCCGGGACTTTCTGCGGTGACGGCGACGTCGACATCGACGATGCAGTCCCCGGCCACCTCGATGGCCCGTTCGGTGGGAAACTGCGCACCGCCCTGGTTGTCGGAGTTGACGATGACCGACGTGAGCCGCGTTCCGTCGATCCGGACATCGGTGACCTTCTCGTACAGTTCGGCGTTCTCGGCGTTGTGCAGGGCGATCGTCACCGTGGTGCCCTGGCACGCCTTCCAGCGATCCGCGAATGCGGCGAACATCCGCTGCGCGTCCTGCGGCGAGCCGAACTGCACCACCCCGGCGTCGACGCTGGAGACCGCCTGACCCGTTCCGTACCGGGAGAACTCCTGCCAGGCGGCGCCAACGACGTCACCCTTCTCGTAAACGATCCGCATGAACGGCGACACCGGCCCCAGGCAGTCGATGGGCCGGGCGGTGTCGTTGTCCCGAATGCCGTTGGGCAGGACGTCGATACCACCCTGGTAGGGAGCAGAACCGTTGTCGCTCAATGGGTTTCCGGCAATCCGGCTGACATCGGAACTGCTCGGCAGCACCGCGGCGAGCTGGCGCGGCGAGGCGGACTGAGGCACAGCACTGCCCCCGACCGTGGCCGAGCAGCCGGCCAGTGCGGCGATGCCGAGCACGGCACCAAGGATCGATCGCCCCCGAACGACGTGACCGTCGTGTGTGATGTGCCCCTACTTCCGCGTTTTGTCGCCGGCCTTGTCGCCGCTGGAATCGGTACTGAGTGCGGCGACGAAGGCCTCCTGCGGCACGTCCACCCGCCCGATGGTCTTCATCCGCTTCTTGCCTTCCTTCTGCTTCTCCAGCAGCTTGCGCTTGCGGGTGATGTCACCGCCGTAGCACTTGGCCAGCACGTCCTTACGGATGGCCCGGATGTTCTCGCGGGCAATGATTCTCGAGCCGATGGCCGCCTGGACCGGGACCTCGAACTGCTGGCGCGGGATGAGCTCCTTGAGCTTGGTGGTCATCTTGTTGCCATAGGCCGAGGCGCTGTCCTTGTGGACGATGGCGCTGAATGCGTCGACAGCCTCGCCCTGCAGCAGGATGTCGACCTTGACCAGAGCGGCCTCCTGCTCGCCGGCCTCCTCGTAATCCAGGCTGGCGTAGCCGCGGGTGCGCGACTTCAGCGCGTCGAAGAAGTCGAAGATGATCTCGCCCAGCGGCATCGTGTAGCGCAGCTCGACACGCTCCGGGGACAGATAGTCCATCCCGCCGAGCTCACCGCGCCGGGACTGGCACAGCTCCATGATGGTGCCGATGAACTCGCTGGGTGCGATCACCGTGGTCTTGACCACCGGCTCGTAGACCTCGCGGATCTTGCCCTCCGGCCAGTCCGACGGGTTGGTGACGATCTTCTCCGTCCCGTCGTCCTGGATGACCCGGTAGACGACGTTGGGCGAGGTGGAGATCAGGTCGAGGTCGAACTCGCGCTCGAGGCGCTCGCGGGTGATCTCCATGTGCAGCAGACCGAGGAAGCCGCAGCGGAACCCGAAGCCCAGGGCCACCGAGGTCTCGGGTTCGTAGGTGAGTGCGGCGTCGTTGAGTTGCAGCTTGTCCAGGGCGTCGCGCAGGTTCGGGTAGTCCGAACCGTCCACCGGGTAGAGCCCGGAGTACACCATCGGCTTGGGTTCGCGGTAGCCGGTCAGCGCCTCGGTGGCGCCGTGCCGCGCGCTGGTCACGGTGTCGCCGACCTTGGACTGGCGGACGTCCTTCACCCCGGTGATGAGGTACCCCACCTCGCCGACGCCGAGGCCGTCGGTCGGCTTGGGTTCCGGGGAGACGATGCCGACCTCAAGGAGTTCGTGGGTGGCGCCGGTCGACATCATCTTGATCTTCTCGCGCGGCACGATCTTGCCGTCGACGACGCGGACGTAGGTGACCACACCGCGGTAGATGTCGTAGACCGAGTCGAAGATCATCGCTCGGGCGGGAGCCTCGGAGTCGCCGGTAGGGGCCGGGACCTGGCGGACCACTTCGTCGAGCAGCTCGGCCACACCCACACCGGTCTTGCCGGACACCCGCAGCACGTCACCGGGCTCGCAGCCGATGATGTGGGCGATCTCACCGGCGTAGCGCTCGGGGTCCGCGGCGGGCAGGTCGATCTTGTTGAGCACCGGGATGATCGTCAGGTCCCGGTCCAGGGCCAGGTAGAGGTTGGCCAGCGTCTGGGCCTCGATGCCCTGGGCGGCGTCGACCAGCAGAATCGCCCCCTCGCAGGCCTCCAGGGCACGCGAGACCTCGTAGGTGAAGTCGACGTGACCGGGGGTGTCGATGAGGTGCAGGACGTAATCGGTATCCCCGACTTTCCAGGGCAGCCGCACGTTCTGGGCCTTGATGGTGATGCCGCGTTCCCGCTCGATGTCCATCCGGTCCAGGTACTGGGCGCGCATCGAGCGCTCGTCGACGACACCGGTGAGCTGCAGCATCCGGTCGGCCAGCGTCGACTTGCCGTGATCGATGTGGGCGATGATGCAGAAGTTCCGAATCTGTGCCGGCGCGGTGAACGTCTTGTCGGCGAAACTGCTGATGGGAATCTCCTGGTCGGGCGGTGTTCGTGGGGCCATTGGGCAGCTCAAGAGTATCGACACCGGCGCCGTCGAGCACAATCGCGCCCTGCGCTCCTCGCCTATGCTGTCGAGAATGGCGTCGCAGTGGAAGACGTTGCAGCGGATTCTGATAGGCACTGAGCATCTCGTGTTCAACGAGGCCCCGAAGCTCATCCGCCAGCTGCAGGGTCCGCAGGGGGTGCAGCGGACCATCCAGCAGGGCCTCAAGATTGGTCTTGATGTACTACTCGCCACGGCTCTCGCCCCTGAATCGCCCGCCGCGATCACGGCCGGTCGCCCCGTGACCAAGACCGGCGTCCCCACCGCGCACCGCGCTCGCAGGGTGGTCTACTCCCCTGACCTGGACGGCCGGGCCGATCCCGGCGAGATCGTCTGGACCTGGGTGGTCTACGAGGACGACCCCACGCAGGGCAAGGACCGTCCCGTCCTGGTCGTCGGCCGGGACCGGCAGATCCTGCTGGGTCTGATGCTGTCGAGTCAGTCCCAGCACGCCGAGGACCCGAACTGGATCGGGATCGGCGCGGGCACCTGGGACTACGACGGCCGGGCCAGCTGGGTGCGACTGGACCGGGTGCTCGACGTTCCCGAAGAGGGCATCCGCCGGGAGGGCGCGATCCTCGACGCCGCGACCTTCGAACTCGTCGCAGCCCGGCTGCGCGCCGAGTACTCCTGGAGCTGAGCGGCGACTAGCTGGCGCCCTGGGTGATGTAGGCGTGCAGCTGCTCCTGCTCGGCCTGCAATTCCTCCATGCGGTTCTTCACCACGTCGCCGATGCTGACGATGCCGACCAGCCGGCCGTTGTGCAGCACCGGTACGTGCCGGACCCGGTTGTTGGTCATCAGCGCCGACAGGTCATCGATGTGGTCATCGGGTGTGCAGGTCACCACCGTGCTGCTCATGATGTCGCCGACCTGACGATGGAGCAGGTCAGGCCCGTGCTCGTGGAGCTGGCGCACCACGTCACGTTCGGAGACGATGCCCAGTACGCCGTCGGCGCCGACGACCACCATGGCGCCGATGTTGTGGGTGGCCAGCTCGGTCAGCAGGCCTTTGACCGTGGTCGTCTCGGTGACAGTCGCCACCGCCGCGCCCTTGCTCCGCAAAATGTCCGCGATGCGCATCGTCACTCCTTTGTGATCGACCTCACACCAGGCTAAGACGTTCCGGTGCGGCGCGGATGCAAACGGGCTGTGTTGGTGTTGGGGCAGGTAACAGGAGGAGAGTCCAGATGAGTGTGGTTCCCACGGTGGTGTTGGGTGATGGCTTGCAGGTCAGTGCGATCGGATTCGGCGGGATGGCGCTGACCCCGGTATACGGGGCGGTCGACGACGCCGAGTCACTGGCGACGCTGCAGCACTGCGTCGATATCGGGGTCAGCTTCCTCGACACCGCGAACGTCTACGGTCTGGGCGCCAACGAACAGCTCATCAGCCGGCTAATCGCCGATCGCCGCGACGAGGTGACGGTGGCGACGAAGTTCGGCATCACCGGTGATCCGACCACCGGAGCGTTGCGCGCCCGTGGCGACGCCGAGTACGTACGGCAGTGCCTCGAGGAGAGCCTGCAGCGGCTGGGCACCGATGTGGTGGACCTGTACTACCTGCACCGCCGGGACCTGTCGGTCCCGATCGAGGAGACCGTCGGCGCGATGGCGGACCTGGTCGCCGCGGGCAAGGTGCGCCACCTCGGGCTCTCGGAGGTCACCGCCGACGAGCTGCGCGCCGCGGTGGCCGTTCATCCGATCGCCGCGGTGCAGAGCGAATGGTCGCTGTGGAGCCGCGATGTGGAACGCCAGGTCGTGCCCACGGCAGTAGAACTCGGCGTCGGTTTCGTGCCCTACTCCCCCTTGGGTCGCGGCTTTTTGGCCGGAGCGCTGCGCTCGGCGGGTGACTTCTCCTCGGAGTGGGACTTCCGCCGCACCATGCCGCGCTTCGCCGATGCGGCGTTGGACGCCAATCAGGCTGTCGTCCACGCGGTGAGCGCTGTCGGTGCCGAGATCGGCGCCACCCCGGCCCAGGTGGCGCTGGCCTGGCTGCGCCAGCGCGCCCAGGGACTGGGCATCGTCTCGGTCCCGATCCCGGGTACCCGCCGCGCGACACGGGTCGACGAGAACGCCGCATCGCTGTCGATTCAGCTCACCGCCGAGCAGGTGGCCGCACTCGACGCGGCCGCCGCGGCCGTGACGGGCGACCGGTTCACCGACCTGTCCTGGGTGTCGGCCGGCCGGGAATGATCATCGCGGCATCGTCGAACTGTGCGGCCTGACCGCTGATCCGCGCGATCTCGCTCGGGCGCTTGAGCAGACCGCGCACGGCGATGACCGCAACCTGTTCGGCGACTCTGATCGCCTCGGCCACCCGGTCGCCTTCGTCGGTGTGCAGCCGGGTGCGCTTCTGGGCTCCCTCGTCGAAGTTCAGCAGCAGGCCTGCGGTCTCTTGCTGATCGCACTCGATGAACTTGCCCTCGGCAATACCGGCGGCGATCAGATCGGCCACCCAGTTCCTCAGCCGCTCGTAATCCGTCCAGAACTGGTGGAATTCGGCGCGCTGGTTGTGGGCGATGCGCTGGATCTCGTTGAAGTCGATCGGCGACAACGCCAGTTGCAGGGTGTCGAATCGCAGCAACCGGTAGAGCTTCACCGCCGGCGAGCCCGAACCGGCACCCACTTCGGAGATGAACGTCAGCGGCGCCCGGTTCACCAGTAGCGTCTCGCCCAGCAGCTGTTCCTTGTTGCGAAACCAGTAGTACAGCGAGGACTGCTGTAAACCCGCGGCCCTGGCGATATCGCTCATCGTGGTTTGCGCGTAACCCTTTTCGGAGAACAGCCGGGTCGCGGCGTTGATGATGCCGTCCCGCGGGGACGCCGCGCTCACCGACTCGGTGTCATTGCGGGGTCGCCCGATGGAACGCAGCGGCGACCGGCTCTCCGGTGTCGGCACAGCGGAAATTCTACGGTCGCCGATCACCCCAGTGGGGGGACCTCGGTGTGCGCGCGTTCGACGACATCGCGCGCCGCGGCCACCACATCCCGCCACAGCTGCAGACCGTAGGCCTTCGACGCCCGCGACGGGTACCCGGTCACTCCGTTGGTGGACACCTGCCCGACGGGATAGCGAAACACCGTGCCTGCGGTGCGGTCGGGATCGTCGGCGCCGGCCATCGCCTCGGTGTCCACCAGCTCCGGGCGAATCGCCAGCATGAGTGAGGTTTCAGCGGCATTGGCATGCCAGTCCGCGGCATCCTCGGTGGCCCGCCGGGCGATGTCGGGGGTCAGGTCCCACCACTGCATGACACCGATCCGCCGGTCGGGATACAGCCGGCGAAAACGGTCGCAGGAGAGCCACAGTGGTGCGGCGTTGCCGACGTGCCCGTTGACGAACAGGATGCGCCGCACCCCGGAATCGACACAGGCTTGCGCGACCCGCACCGCCGCGTCGGCGGTGTCCTCGCCGCTGAAGGCGACCGTCCCGGCCAGCTCGGTGCCGTGAAACATGCTCGCGCCGAACGACAATGCGGGCAGAATCAGGGCGAGGTCGCCTGCGGCGGCCTCGGCCACCGCGGTCGCCATGATGGTGTCGGTGCCGACCGGCAGGTGCGGTCCGTGTTGCTCGGTGGCCCCTACCGGGATCAACGCCACCGTGTCAGGGTCGGCAGCCAGGCGTGCGGCGATCTGGACCGAGTTGAGTTCCTCCCAGCGATGACTGCCACCATCAGCCATCAGAAGAACCTCAGGTAGCGCTCGGACTCCCATGACGACACGTGGGCGTTGTAGGAATCCCATTCGGCGCGCTTCTCGTCGACGAACGAGGCGAACATCGCCTCACCGAAGACGCTGCGCACCAACGGGTCCGATTCGAGCGCCTCGATCGCTTCACCGAGCGAGCGCGGTAACCAGGTGATCCCGCGGTCCTGCAACTCGACATCGGAGAGCCGATAGAGATTGTCCCGGTTGGGTTCTCCCGGATCCAGCCCGGCGCGGACGCCCTCCAATCCGGCGGCCAGCATCAGCGCGGAACCGAGATAAGGATTATTGGCACTGTCGGCGGCCCGGCACTCGACCCGGCCCCCGCCCTTGGGGATTCGCAGCATGTTGGTGCGGTTGTTGTCCCCGTAGCAGGCGAAGATCGGGGCCCAGGTGAGCCCCGACATGCTGCCCTGTTTCACCAGCCGCTTGTAGCTGTTGACGGTGGGTGCGATCACCGCGCAGATCGCCGGCGCATGCGCCAGCACACCGGCAATGAACTGGTATCCCAGTTCCGAGAGACCACACCCGCGGGGGTCATCGGCTGCGGCGAACAGGTTGGTGCCCGCGGAGTCGGCCAGCGACATGTTGAAGTGCGCACCGCTGCCGGTCCGATCGGCGAAGGGCTTGGGCATCCACGACGCGAACAGGCCGTGCTTGCGGGCGATCTCACCGACCATCATCCGGAAGAACACGAAGCGGTCCGCCATTGTCACCACATCGGTGTAGGTGAAGTCGGTCTCGAACTGACCGTTGCCGTCCTCATGGTCGAACGAGTAGACATCCCAGCCCAATTCGTTCATCGAGGTGACGATCTCGTCCACCACGCCGAAGTTGTGCAGCATCGTGCGTAGGTCGTAGCAGGGCTTGTCGAGGGTGTCGTCCGGACTGGCCGGGGCCGGCACGCCCGAACTGTCGGACAGCAGGAAGAATTCGGTCTCGATCCCCAGGTTGAAGGTGTACCCGAGGGAGGCGGCGTCGGCGCTCACCCGCTTGAGGATCTGCCTGCTGCACGCCTCGAACGGGGTGTCTCCGATCCACAGATCTCCTGGGAACCAGGCGATCTCGCGGTTGAAGGGCATGATGATCGCTCTGCCGAGATCCGGGTGGGGTGCCACCTCGTCGTCGTTGACATCCTGGGGCACGCCGTCGAGTGCGGCCCCGGTGAACATCTCCGACCCGAAGGCGGCCTGCCCGAGGTGTGCCAGCGGCACCATCTTCGACTTCGGCTTGCCGTGCATGTCGACGAAACTGATCGCGGCATACCGAACGCCTGCGGCAGCCAAGGTCTCGGCGATCTGATCAACCTCAGCGTGCTGCGTATGGCCGTCGAGCGTGGTGGTCATCGGGGTCCTTTCAGCGGTAGAACTCCGACCGTAGGTGCGCTCTATTGCCGGGGTGTTTCCAAGCCGTGAATGACCTATTGAAAGTGCGGGCCAGTGCTGACCGTGAACTGTGTATTTCTCCACCGCCAGCTCTATCACTGATCAATAGAGTATTGAAACGATCATGCGCGCCGACACCGGTGGCCGCCATCGGTACCGGTTACCCGCCGCCACCGCCCCGGCACGGTAGGAATGACTCATGATTGACATCACGCTGCTCGGCACCGGTAGCCCCATGGTCGACCCGAACCGGGCAGGGCCGTCCACCCTGGTCAAGGCCGGCGATGCGGTGTTCCTGGTGGACTGCGGACGCGGTGTACTGATGCGGGCCGCGGCCGTCGGTGTCGGCGCCGCCAACATCACCGCGCTGCTGCTGACGCATCTGCACAGTGACCACATCACCGACCTGTCCGATGTCATCACCACCCGATGGGTGACGACGTTCGTGCCGACGCCGCTGCCCATCATCGGCCCGCCCGGCACCAAGGCCGTCGTCGAGGCGACACTGGCCGCGCTGGCGCCCGACATCTCCTACCGCATCGGCCACCATCCCGATATCACCGAGCCGCCGTCGATCCAGGTGCACGAGTACACCGAAGGCCAGGTGTGGGACGCCGATGGCGTGCGAATCACCGTGGCGCCCACCGATCATCGCCCGGTGGAACCGACCATCGCCTTCCGCGTCGAGCACGACGGCACGTCGGTGGTGCTGGCCGGCGACACCGTCCCGTGCGCCACCCTCGATGAATTGGCCACCGGTGCTGACGCTCTGGTGCACACCGTGATCCGGGCCGATCTGGTCGAGCAGATGCCGGTCCAGCGCATCCGCGACATCCTCGACTACCACTCCTCGGTGCAGCAGGCCGCCGCCACCGCGGCGCGGGCCGGCGTGGGCACCCTGGTGCTCACCCATTACGTACCGCCACTGGCCCCCGGCCAGGAAGATCAATGGCGAGCGCTGGCCGCCGCCGAGTTCGGCGGAACCATCGAACTCGGCAACGACCTACACCGGGTCAGCGTCAGCTAGGCAGCACCGTCTCTTCATCGGTGTCCTGGCGGCCGCGCACGGCCGACAGGATGCCCTCGATGACCAGCACCAGGACCAGGCTGGCGCCGAACGCGGGGTAGAGCACCGACAGCGCGGTGGCGATCACGGCGATCGCGATCACCGCACCCCGTGGCGTGTTGGCCCGCATGCTGTCGCTGGTGCGGCCGGGCAGCCCCGCCGAACCGGTGGGCCTGCGCTTCCACCACATGATCGCTCCGGTGATGATGCTGGTCAGCACACCCAGGCAGGCCAGGGTCGCGGTGATCCGGGTCAACAGCCCGTACTGGGTGCCCATGTGGGCGTCTACCCCCCAGCTGGTCAGCCGGGTCAGCGCCCCGTCCTGGGCGGCGGTGGCATTGGCGATGGTCGCGCCGGTGAACTGGTTGAGGTACAGCGTGCGTTGCTCGGACAGCTTCTGCGGCCAGTGGTTGACGACGGTGTAGCTGCCGTACACGGTCTTGCCGTCGACGGTCGAGTCGGCGGGCGGGACGATCGAGTAGCCGGGAACCATGTTCTCCGACTTGGCAATCTGGTCGATCTCGGCGAATCCGAGCGGCGCCGCGACCGAGGTGCCCGGCTGGGAGGCATAGATCGGATCGTCCTTGGCCGCCCACGCGATCCGGCGTCCGAGACGGTCATAGTCACCCAGCTTGGCCGGCGTCGACGGCGCGTCGATCTCGGTCGAGGGGGTCACCGTGGTGGCCACCGCCCGCCAGTTCTCGCCCCAGTAGCGGGACCATGTCAGCCCGGACACGATGTAGCAGATCAGGACGACCGACAGCAGAATCCCGGTGGCGGCGTGCAGATCTCGCCACCGGATGCGGCCGCCCTTGGCCCAGCGGATGCGCAGTCGCGGCTTGCCGTTCTCGATGGTGCGCGGCCACCACAGGTAGATGCCGCTGGCCAGCAGCACGAGGATCCACACCGCGGTGATCTCCATGATCAGGTTGCCCACGCCCACGGTGATGGTCGCGTCCGGATAGTCCGACGGCGCGATCAGGTGACCCAGCGACGGCAGGGCCAGGGTCGGACCGTCGTTGCCGAACAGCCGGTGCAGTTGGTTGGCCCAGCCGATCAGCCCGTCGAGTTCGTGGCGCTGGCCCAGATAGCGCCCGGTATAGGGGTCGACGAACACCTGGGTGACGTTGCGCTCCCCCACCTCCGGACCCGCTGTGGGGACGAAGTCCACCTGGGTCGAGCGGTCCGGGGCGCTGGGTGGGGTGACCGCGTCGAACTGCATGTCGGCGCCGACGTGCTGGCGGGCGGTGGCGATCTGATCGTCGAGCGAGACCTGTGCCGACCCCTGGGACACCGTCGTGAGATCGCCGTTGAGCCAGTGATCCAACGGCTGGGTGTAAAGGATGATCAGCCCGGTACAGGCCAGGGTGATCAGGGCCGGGGCCGCGAACAGGCCGACCCAGAAATGCAGCCGCCAGATCCTGCGCAGCACCGCTGCATCGCCACGGCGTTGTTCGCGCTCGATTGTTGCCACGCCACTCCTCCATCGGTTCGCCCTGGAGGAGTTAGTCGTGCGGCAGGCCGGTTCGGTTCCCGGGGATCAGGCCAGTCGGGTGATCTCTACCACGACGTCCAGATCGGTGGAGCCCTCACCGGAGTAGATGCCCTTCAGCGGTGAGACATCGGCGTAGTCCCGGCCGACGCCGACGCTGATGTACTGCTCGTTGATCTCGGTGTCGTTGGTGGGGTCGTAGTTCCACCAGCTGCCCGTCCACGCCTGGATCCAGGCGTGGCTCTGCCCGTCGACGGTGTCGCCGATGACGGCTTTACGGTTGGGATGCAGATAGCCCGATACGTACCGCGACGGAATTCCCATCCCGCGCAACAGGATCAGCGTCAGGTGCGCGAAATCCTGGCAGACGCCCTTGCCCTCACGCAGGGCGTCCAGGCCCGAGGAGTGCACGCCGGTGGTGCCGGGGACGTACCTGAGCTCGCTGTGCGCCCACTTGGCGGCGGCGACCACGGCGTCGTTGGGATCGTTCTCCTTGATGATGCGTCTGCCGACCCGTTCCAGGCGCCGGCTGGTCGGGGTGTAGTGCGTCGGGGTGAGGACCTCGTCGAACCGGTCACGGACCGCCTCGGAGGCCAGTTCCTCCCACGTGACGGACTTCTCCGGCGCCTCGGCCTTGTCGGTCTCGACCACCGAGGACGAGGTCACCTCGAGTTCGGTGTGCGGGGCGTGCAGGTCGAAAGCCGTGACGGCCGTGCCCCAATAGTCGACATAACGGTAGTTGCGGGTGGCCGGCACGGTCTCGACCCGGTTGAGGATCACGTTCTGCCGGGAATCCGACCGCGGGGTGAGCCGAGCCTCGTTGTAGGAGGCGGTCACCGGGGACTTGTAGGCATAGCCCGTCGCGTGCACCACGCGCATCCGCCACATTTAGATCTCCCCTTCCTCGACCACCAACGCACCGTTACGACCGGCATCCGACCACGCCACCCAGGGTGCGGAGTGAAAGTACTGCAGCGCCACGGCTTCTCCGACCTCGGCGCAGGTGGTCTGCAGCGCCGCCAACCGCTGCTCGAGTGACTCCAGCAGCACACCGGGACGGATGAACTCCAACTCGCTGCGGGCGCGGCCGAGCAGCCGCTGGGCCTCCGCGGTGGCACCGGTGCGATTGTGGGCGCGGTGCATCAGCTCGTCGAGGCTGTGCTCGGCGAGCTTGAGCGAGTAGAAGATCGACCGCGGGAAAAGCCGGTCCAGCAACATGAATTCGACCACCCGGTTGGCGTCGAGCACGCCGCGGTAGGTCCGCAGATAGGTGTCGTGGGCGCCGGCCGATCGCAGCACTGTCACCCAGGCCGGCGAGGAGGCGCTGTCACCGACCCGGGACAGCAGCAGCCGCACCGTCATGTCCACCCGTTCGATGGCCCGGCCGAGCACCAGGAAGCGGTAGCCGTCGTCGCGGGACAGCGTCGAGTCGGCCAGCCCGGCGAACATCGCCGCGCGGCCCTCGATGAAGGAGAAGAACTCGTGCGGGCCCAGCCGGCGGGCCGCACGCTCCCGCTCGGCCAGCGCGTTGTAGGTGGTGTTCAGGCACTCCCACATGTCGCTGGAGGTGACTTCCCGTGCCGAGCGGGCGTTTTCGCGTGCCGCCGAGATCGCGTCGACGATCGAGCAGCCGCCGGGCAAGCCCCGGCTGAAGGCGACCAGATCGGTCAGCGACCACAGATCGAGCTGATGTTTGGGGGGCTCGATGCCGAGCACCTGCAGCAGCACCCGGGAGGTGTGGTCGGGGTCGACGCTGGAGTCCTCGAGCAGGGTGTGGACGGTGATGTCCAGAATCCGGGCGGTGTCGTCGGCGCGCTCGACATAGCGCCCGATCCAGTACAGCGCCTCGGCGTTACGGGCGAGCATCAGTGCATCACTCCCTGCTGCTGTTGCTGCTGTTGGCTCTGCTGTTGCTGGCCGGACTGTTCGGGGGCTTTCTCGGTGGCGGGCGCCTTGGCGGTCTTGGGCACCTTGCGCACGATCTCCGCGCCGACCAGTTCCCGGGCCGCCACCGAGGACCGCGACGCCAGCACCCAGGTGTCCTTGGATCCGCCGCCCTGGCTGGAGTTCACCACCAGCGAGCCTTCGGTGAGCGCCACGCGGGTCAGGCCGCCGGGCAGCACCCAGACGTCCTCGCCGTCGTTGACGGCGAACGGCCGCAGGTCGACGTGGCGGGGAGCCAGGCTGTCGCCGACCTTCGTCGGCACCGTCGAGAGCTGCACCACCGGCTGGGCGATCCAGCCGCGCGGGTCGGCGATGATCTTCTTGCGCACGGCCGCCAGTTCCTTCTCCGAGGCGTCCGGCCCGAACACGATGCCGTACCCGCCGGAGCCCTCGACCGGTTTGATGACCAGTTCGTCGATGCGGTCCAGGACCTCCTCGCGCTCGGAGTCCAGCCAGCAGCGGTAGGTGTCGACGTTGGCCAGCAGCGGCTTCTCGCCGAGGTAGTACTCGATGATCGTCGGCACGTAGGTGTAGACCAGCTTGTCATCGCCGACCCCGTTGCCCACCGCACTGGAGATGACGACGTTGCCGGCCCGGGCGGCATTGAGCAGCCCGGCCACCCCGAGCACCGAGTCGGGCCGGAACTGCATCGGGTCCAGGAAGTCGTCGTCGATGCGGCGGTAGATGACGTCGACCTGGCGCTCGCCCTCAGTGGTGCGCATGTAGACGGTGTTGTCGCGGCAGAACAAGTCGCGGCCCTCGACGAGTTCGACGCCCATCTGGCGGGCCAGCAGCGAGTGCTCGAAGTAGGCCGAGTTGAACGGCCCCGGCGTCAGGACGACGACCGTCGGGTCGGCCTCGTTGGTGGCCGCGGCGTTGCGCAGCGCGCGCAGCAGGTGTGAGGAGTAGTCGCCAACGGCCCGCACCCGGTGGGTGGCGAACAGGTTCGGGAACACCCGGGCCATGGTGCGGCGGTTCTCCATGACGTAGGACACCCCCGACGGCGAGCGCAGGTTGTCCTCGAGCACCCGGAAGGTGCCCTGGGCGTCGCGGACCAGGTCGATACCGGCGACGTGGATGCGCACCCCGTTGGGCGGGTTGATCCCGGCCGCCTGCCGGTGGAAGTGCTCGCACGAGGTGATCAGGCGGCGCGGGATGACCCCGTCACGGAGGATCTCCTGATCGCCGTAGATGTCGTCGAGGTACATCTCGAGCGCTTTGACCCGCTGCGTGATGCCGCGTTCGAGCCGGGACCACTCGGCGGCGGAGATGACGCGGGGCACCAGATCGAGCGGGAAGGGCCGTTCCTGGCCGGACAGCGAGAACGTGATGCCCTGGTCGATGAAGGCGCGGCCGAGGGCCTCGACCCGGGCTTCGAGCTCCTCGGTATCCGACGGGGCGAGTTCGGCGTAGATGCCTTTGTACGGTCCGCGCACGTTGCCCTGGGCGTCGAACATCTCGTCGAACGCCTTCGCATAGGTGCCCATTTTGTTGTAACCACCGAAGATGTGGTCGTGGTGGCGGGGCTCGCGCGAACCATTGCGCGACGAGCGGCTGGATTCGGAGGGCAGGGTGCGAAGGCTCACCCGTCACATGCTGCACCACGTTGGCCGTTTCGGCAGGCCACTGCAGTGCCTTGGCTGTCGCTTTTGGGCGTTTGTGCCCCTCACTGGTACCCTGAACAGTCGCTGCCCGAGGGCCTAACGGCCCCGGCAAGACTGACACCCCCAGCTTGAGAACGAAGAGGATATTCACGCGTGGCTAACATCAAGTCGCAGGAGAAGCGGATCCGCACCAACGAGCGGCGCCGGGTGCGCAACAAGTCGGTGAAGAGCTCGCTCCACACGGCTGTCCGCGCGTTCCGTGAGGCCGCCGCCGAGGGCGACAAGGACAAGGCCGGCGAGCTGCTGCTGTCGACCAGCCGCAAGCTGGACAAGGCTGCCAGCAAGGGCGTGATCCACAAGAACCAGGCCGCCAACAAGAAGTCGGCGCTGGCCCAGGCCTTCAACAAGATCTGATTCGCTGCTGACCCGCCCGGGTCAGTCCCGGCCGCCTCCGGCGGCCAGGTGCGCCACCTTGCGCACCGCCTCTTCCAACACGTAATCGGCGTCGGCTGCTGCCCCTTTGACGTCGGCGTTCAATGCCGCCACCAGGCGGATCGCGGTGGCGATCCGATCCCGCGACCAGCGCCTCGATTGTTTCTGCGCCTTCTGGATGCGCCAGGGCGGCATTCCCAGTTCTGAGGCCAGCCGGTAGGGGTCACCCGAGAGCGGCCCCACCCTGGCGATGGTGTGTACGGCCTCGGCCAGTGCGTCGGCCAGCACGACGTGCGGCATGCCCCGCATCATCGCCCACCGCAGTGCCTCGGCCGACCCGGCAACGTCCCCGACCACCGCCTTGTCGGCGATATCGAAGCCGGAGACCTCCGCCTTGCCGCTGTGATAGCGCCGCACCGCAGCGGCGTCGACCTGTCCCCCGGTGTCGGCGACCAGCTGCGAGCACGCCGAGGCCAGTTCCCGGATGTCGGAGCCGACCGCGTCGAGCAGGGCGGCCAGCGTGTCGTCGTCCACCTTCACCTTCAGCGCGCGGAACTCGGCACGTACGAAGTCCGACCGCTCGGCGGCCTTGGTGATCTTGGCGCAGGGATGGACCTCGGCACCGAGCTTCTTGAGTTGATCGGCCAGTGCCTTGGCCCGGCCCCCGCCGCTGTGCACGACGACGAGCACGGTGCCCGGCGGCAGATCGGCGGCGGCCGAGGCGATCAGTTCGACGGCATCCTTGCCGGCCTCGGCGGCCGACTCCAGGACCACCACCCGCTCGTCGGCGAACAGCGACGGGCTCAGCAGTTCGGCGAGTTCGTTGGTGGACACCTCACCCGCCCGCATCCGGTTGACCGGGATGTCAGCGGTGCCCGCCGCGGCGCGGGCGGCGCGCAGCACCTCGCCGATGGCACGGTCCACCAGCAGTTCCTCGTCACCCAGGATCAGATGCAGGCCGGCCACTGTCGCACTCACGAACCGATCGTTTCATGCCCGCCCGACAGCGCCGAATCACCGCCGCCGTACCCACCACCACAGGCCGGCGCCCGCCACGGTGACACCGCCGACGGTCACCACCCCGGCCAGACCGGACGGCACCGGGATCGAGGCGCCGGGTATCGCAGCGGCCCAGTGCGCGACGCGCAGCAGCCACCACAGTTCGGGCCCGGTGAACCGGATCAGCAGTCCCGCCCCGGGCGCCCACAGCGGACACAGCGCCGCCGCCGCGGTGCCCAGCACAGTGATGGGTGGAATGACCACGGCCACAGCCAGATTCGCGATGACCGCCACCAGGCTGAACCGACCGGAGATAGCAGCCACCAGCGGCGCGGTGACGAGTTGGGCAGCCAGTGCGATCGCCACCGCGTCGGCCAACGGAACCGGCCATCCCTGGGCGACCAGCCGCGCCGACCACCCGGGGGCCAGCACCACCAGCGCGGCGGTCGCCGACACCGACAGCGCGAACCCGATATCGACGGCCAGGTGCGGGGCGACGACCAGCAGAGCCAGCACTGCCGCCGACAGCACCGGGATGGCCTGGCGGCGGCGCCCGCACAGCACGGCCAGCAGGGCGAGCGCCCCCATCACCGCGGCGCGCAACACGCTGGCGCCGGGCTGGACCACCACCACGAAGCCCGCCAGCGTCAGCGCCGCCAGGCCCACCGCCGCGCGCGGGCCGATCAGCCGCGCGGCCAGCAGCACCGTGCCGCACACGATCGTGACGTTGGCGCCCGAGACCGCCATCAAATGGGTCAGCCCCGCCGTGCGGAACTCGGCGGTGGTGGTGGCCGTGATCGCGGCCGTGTCACCGAGCACGAGCCCGGGCAGCATGGCGGCCTGGTCGGCGGGCAGCACCCGCAGCGCGGTGGCAGCGAACCGCGAGCGCACCTTCTGCGCGCCGCGTTGCACCGTTGAAGCCTTTCCGAGCACGGGTTCGCCGCTGACGTTGAGGACGGCCACCGTCAGGTCTCGGCGGCCGGGCCGGCCGATGCGGGCGCGAAAGCGCACCGGCTGACCGGCCGAGAGTTCGGCGAACCCGAGCACCGGTGCGAAAACCACGACGCGGCCCGATGATTCGCCGTCATCGACCCGGTCGAGGTTGGCCGGGAACATCAGCCGGCCGTTGCCCAGCGATCGGGGGCTCTCGGTCGGGCTGACCGTGAGCGTGGCCGTGGCACCGACTCGGTGGGTGAGCGGATGCGCACGCACGGCGTCGCTGCGCAGCGCCACCGCTACCGCGAACCCGGCTCCGACCACCGCGGCGCCGGTCACCACGACGGCCCCGGTCCGAATCGGCCCACCGCCGCGCCAGCCCAGCAGGGCCGCGGCGGCGGCGATCACCGCGCACCCCGCCGCGAGCACCGCGCCCACCGGCCAGAGGATGCCGGCGGCCGTGACCGCCCAGGCGGTCAGCGCGGCGGGAACCAACCGCAGATCCAGCCGGGTGGCGGGGCCCACGAGTCAGACCCGCACCAGGCTCCGCAGCTTCTCCAGCCGCGCGGTCCCGATGCCGTCCACCTCGCCGAGTTGGTCGACGCTGGTGAACTTTCCGTTGCTCTCGCGCCAGGCCACGATGGCCGCCGCAGTCACCGGACCGACGCCGGGCAGTGCGTCGAGTTCGTCGACGGTCGCGGAGTTGAGGTCGACCGGTGCCGACGGCGGCGCGGCGGACGCAGACGACGCGGCCGGCCCGCTGGCCGGTCCACCGCTGACTGAACTTCCCAGCGCGTCGTGCTGGCCGGCCGGCATCCTGATGCCGACGACCACCTGCTCGCCGTCGGTCAGATGACGGGCCAGGTTGAGCCCGAGCAGATCCGCACCGTCGAGTGCGCCACCGGCCGCCGAGACGGCGTCGGCGATCCGGGCGTCCGGGGCCAGCGTCACCAGTCCGGGCTTGTTGACCAGACCCACCACACTGACCACCACGGGCTCGTCGGCTACGGCGCTGGCGCGCGGGGCCGCCGAGGACACCATCTCCACCGGTGGCAGCTTGGCTGACATCACCGGAGGGCTGTCGTCACTCATCAGAGTGACGGTCGTGACGAGCACGGCCAGCACGGCGACGACGCCCAGCGCGACGGCCCCGGCTCGCCCGGGATCGGCCCGGATGGCGGCGAGCACCTGCCGGCCGCGGTGCGGGTGGCTCTCCGGAATCCAGCTCGGCAGCGCGGCGGCCTCGTCGGCGTCGTCAGCCGCATCCTGGGCAGGCGGCTCGGTCACTCCCAGACGGCGGTGCAGGCTGGCCGCCGGCGGTTCAGATCCCATGCCGCGACCGTAGGGCGGCCACCCGACCCGAAAGTCCGTCGAGCAGGCCTGCCCGGACCGGGCTGTGGATGAATCCCGGAGTGTGCACAACGCCGGCCACGCATCGTGTACAAAGCGAAAAGAGTGTCTACTGACGTCCCAGGAGGTTGCCCCGATGACCGCACGTACCGACCAGCCGATTCGGGTCATCCAGTGGACTACCGGCAACATCGGCAGGCGGTCGCTGCACGCCATCATCGGCCGGCCGGACATGGAACTGGTCGGGGTGTACGCGCACGGCGCCGACAAGGTCGGGGTGGATGCCGCCGAGCTGTCCGGCTGGCCGGAACCGACCGGCATCACGGCGACCAACGACATCGACGCGTTGCTGGCCACCAAGCCGGACGCCTGCTGTTACAACCCGCTGTGGCCGAGCGTGGACGAACTGGTCCGCCTGCTGGAGGCCGGCGTCAACGTCTGCGCGTCGGCGGCCTGGATCACCGGCGGTAAGCAGACGCCGGGGGACCTCGACCGGATCCGAAAAGCCTGCGAGAAGGGCAATTCCACGATCTTCGGCAGTGGCGCGCATCCCGGGATGACGAACATGGTGGGCATGGTGCTCTCCGGCGCCTGTGAGCGGGTCGACGAGATCCGGATCACCGAGTCGGTGGATTGCTCGACCTACGAGTCCGCGGGCACCCAGACCGCGATGGGCTTCGGCTGCGACCCCGACACCCCGGGACTGGCCGAGAGCGTGCGTCGCGAGAGCGAGGTGTTCGCCGAGTCGGCAGCCATGATGGCCGACGCCATCGGCGCCGACCTGGACCGGATGACCTTCGACGTCACCTTCACCCCGGCCACCGGCGACTCCGACCTGGGTTTCATGACGATCCCGGAGGGCACCGTCGGCGGAGTGCACGGCTACCACCGCGGCTGGGTCGGTGACCGCAATGCGGTCAGCGTCGGGTTCAACTGGATCATGGGCTACCACGTCACACCGCCCAAGCCACTCGAGCACGGTCACGTCATCCAGGTCTTCGGCGTGCCCAATATGCGCACGGTGCTGCACTGCCTGCCGCCCAAGGGCTGGCCCGAGGACGGCTTTATGGGTCTGGGCATGATCTACACCGCGATGCCGGTGACCAATGCCGTGCCGGCGGTGGTGGCCGCCGCGCCGGGGATCGTCACGCTGGCCGACCTGCCGCCGGTGACGGGCCGCTTCGCCGCCAGCTGACTACGCGTGCGGCTCTTCAAGGGCCGCAACGACTCCCACTGCGCCGGTGCCCACGTGCACGCCGAGCACCGGGCCGAGATCGGTGATGACCGCAGGCCCGCACCCCGGCAGCGCAGCCGCCAGGGTGGCAGCCACATCGGCTGCGGCGGCGGGGTTGTCGATGTGGTGCACGGCCAGTCGCGCCCGGCGCTCCCCCACCGCCGCAAGAACCTGCTCGACCATCGCCGCGATCGCCTTGGATGCGGTGCGCACCCGCGCGACCAGCACCAGCTGGCCGCTCTCGTCGATGCGTAGTAGCGGCTTGAGCGAGAGGGCCGTTCCCAGCCAGGAGGCCGCCGTGCCGATCCGGCCGCTGCGGCGCAGGTTCTCCAGGCGATGCACGACGATGAATCCGTGTACTCGGCCGGCCGTCGATTCTGCTTGGGCGGCAACGGCATCCAGATCAGAGCCGGCGCGCGCCGCACCGGCGGCAGCCAGCGCGACGAAGCCGGTGCCCATGGCGGTCGACTTGGAGTCGATCACCCGTACCGCGCCGCCGAACTCACCGGCGGCGTACTCGGCGGCGCCCAGCGTGCTCGACAGTGCCCCGGAGATGTGTACGGCCACCACACCGTCGCCGCCGCTGTCCTGGAGTGCGCGGCGGTAGGCCGCAGTCAGTTCCGCCGGGGTGGCACCGGCCGTGGAGACCTGGCCACGCTGGTAGAGGTCGGTGGGCATCTCGTCGACACCGTCGCGCAGATCCTGGCCGTCGACCAGAACATGCAGCGGGACAACGTGAATCCCCCACCCTTCGACGTCCTCTGCCGGGAGCCGGGCCGAGGAGTCGGTCACCACGACGACGGCCATGGGTCAGTCGAGCGGATTCTCGGGTGGCACACCCGCGAGCGCGAGCGCCTTGAGCATCAGTTCGGCGACAGCCTGGTGCGCCTCGAAGTTCCAGTGGATGCCGTCGGGGTTGCCGCGGCCGGCCAGCACCTCGTCAGCCACCGCCTCTTTGAGGTCCACCAGCGGAATCCGGTGCTCGTCGGCCCATTCGGTGATGGCCGAAACGGTACCGCGGCGGCCGTGGTGGGCGTGGCCGTAGGTCTCGGCGGTGTGCACTGACGGCAGCGAGGCCACCACCGGAATCCCGGGCCGGTTGAAGTCGATTGCCGCCCTGGTCATTTCGAGATACTCCACACTCAGGTGCGGCGGAAGGGCCGGCCGCGCGATCGGCGAGAGCCGGGGCTGCGCCCAGCCGTAGCCATCGCGCACCCAGCGGCGCAGCGTCGCCGGTCGCACGTAGCGGATGAGTTCCCGCAATGCGGTCGGCAGCGGGGACGGCAGCGAATCCATGCCACTGGTCGCGAAGATCACCGCACCGGCGCGCGGCAGAGCGGCCCACGCCCGCGGATCCTGGGTGGCCGCCCACCATACGTCGCGGGAGGTCCAGCCGATGCGGCCGATCAGTTCCAGATCCCAATCCAGATGTCTGGCAACGATATTGGGCCAGATCCGGGGATCATCGGCGGGAAGCCCGCCCTGCGGCCCGTAATAGGACAGCGAGTCGCAGAACACGAGGAGGGTCCGGCGGGATTCAGAGGACGATTCAGAGGACATCGTTGGCCACCTGGGCCGAGGCGTTCCACACGTCGAGCCGCCAGCGGATGTCGGTGAACGCCGCCCCCTCGGGGCTGTGCCCGGACAGCTGCGCCCAGCTCGCATTGCCCATCCCGCCCAGGATGGGCCAGCTGTCCACCGGCAGGTCCAGCAGTGCGGCACACAGTGCGGCGATCAAACCGCCGTGGGCCACCAGCACCACCGGCCGGTCGGGCTCCTCACTGCCCCATTCCGGCTCGCCGGCAACCAATTCAGCGACCAGGGGCACGCTGCGGTCGGCGACGTCGATGCGGCTCTCACCGCCGTGCGGGGCCCAGGTCGCATCGTCGCGCCAGGCGATCCGGGCACCCGGGGCCTGGGCGTCGACCTCGTGGTGGGTCAGGCCCTGCCAGTCACCGAGATGGGTTTCGCGCAGCCGGGTGTCGACCTGCACCGGCAAGGCGGTGCGCTCATGCAGCGCCATGGCGGTGTCGTAGGCACGGCGCAGATCCGAGGAGACGATCAGCAACGGCTGACGTTTGGCCAGCACCTCGGCCGCTGCCACCGCCTGAGCACGGCCCAGATCGGTCAGATCCGTGTCGAGTTGACCCTGCATCCGGCTGCCGGCGTTGTACTCGGTCTGGCCGTGGCGCAGCATCACCAGCCGGCGCACCCTCACGAGGTCTCCCCGGCGGCTCCGGCATCGTCGAGGTCGACCTGGATCAGCGGGCAGTCCCGCCACAGCCGGTCGAGCGCATAGAAATTGCGCTCGTCCTGGTGCTGGATGTGCACCACGATGTCGACGTAGTCGAGCAGCACCCACCGGCCTTCCCGGGTGCCTTCGCGACGGGCCGGCTTGTGGCCGGCCAGCCGCATCTTCTCCTCGACCTCATCGACGATGGCGCCGACCTGGCGGTCGTTGGACGCCGAGGCGATCACGAAGCAGTCGGTGATGACGAGCTGGCCCGAGACGTCGATGACGACGACGTCCTGCGCCAGTTTTGCCGCTGCGGCGCGGGCGGCGATGGTGGCCATCGCGATGGCCTCGGCAGACGCAGTCACTTACTGTCCCTTCTGGAGTGTCGCGGCGGCCATCGTCCCCACCGCACCGCGGTCGCGGTACAGGCCGCGCTTGGCGACGTACTGCACCACACCGTCGGGCACCAGGTACCAGATCGGCCTGCCCTTGGCGGCCCGCGCCCGGCAGTCGGTGGACGAAATCGCCAGGGCCGGTACCTCGACCAGGTTCAGCGCCTCCTCGGGCAGCTGGTCGAAGGCGGCGACGATGTGCTGGCCGTTGAGTTCGTAGCCCGGCCTGCTGACCCCGATGAACGTCGCCAGGGCGAACAGTTCCTCCCAGTTCTGCCAGGACAGGATCGAGGCCAGCGCGTCGGCGCCGGTGATGAAGTACAGGTCGGCGTCGGGGTTCAGGTCACGCAGGTCGCGCAGGGTGTCGTTGGTGTAGGTCGGGCCGCCGCGATCGATGTCGACCCGGCTCACCGAGAACCGCGGGTTCGACGCAGTGGCGATGACGGTCATCAGATAGCGGTCCTCGGCCGGGGTGACGTCGCGGGACTTCTGCCACGGCTGCCCGGTGGGAACGAACACGACCTCGTCGAGTTCGAACAGGTCCGCGACCTCACTGGCGGCAACCAGGTGGCCGTGGTGGACGGGATCGAACGTCCCACCCATCACACCGAGCCTGCGCCGAGCCGAGGAAACCACGATTGACCAGCTTACGGGAGCACACCCCGGACGAATCACCCGTGCGGCGACCCAGCCCGGGTTACGCTGCGCCTCGACGAAGGAGTGCAACGATGCACTGTTCGACCGCGGTGGCAACGTGATGACACTCGGCGGCGCGCTGACCGGCCTGACCGCCGCGATGACCGCGGCGGTCATCACCCTGACCCCGACGGTGCAGACCGTCCCCGAACTGCTGGCGGCTTCCGTGACGTATCTGCGTGGAACCAACATCGGCTGGACGCCCACCGATGCCCAGTACCGCGCTTTCATCGAGCAGGTGCTCGACGGCACCGACACGCCCTCCGACCCGCCTGTGTCGAGCGGCAACGTCGAGTACAACGCCGGCTTCTGGCCGGTGTCTCACGGCCTGATCTTCGACCTCACCTGGAATCGGTCCGTGGCCCAGGGCGTACAGAACCTCGGTGCGCGCAACCCCGACGGCGACGTGATCTTCGGACTGTCGCAGGGGGCTGTCGTCGCGTCGCGCTACAAGGCCGAGAATCCCGGCGGGACCGGCAACACCTTCGTCCTCGTGGAGAACCCCAGTCGGCCCAACGGCGGCGTGCTGTCCAGGTTCGACGGGCTCTACATCCCGGTCCTCGACGTCAGCTTCACGGGTCCCACCCCCGACAACGGCGATCTGACCGTCGATGTGGCACGGCAGTACGACGGCTGGGCCGACTTCCCCACCTATCCGTTGAATCTGCTGGCGACGGCCAATGCCGTCATGGGCATGGTCTACATCCACGGCCGCACCCAGACCGAGCTGACCGCCGCCGATCTCGAGGCCGCCAAGGCTGCCGGCAACGACACCATGTACTACCAGGAGCGCGACAACACCACCTACTACCTGGTGCACACACCGCGGTTACCGCTGCTGATGCCGCTGAGCGGCATCGTGCCCGAACCGGTACTCAACCAGCTGGATTCGACGCTGCGGCCGATGGTGGAGGCCGGCTACGACCGGACCGACTACAGCAGCCCGGCCCGGGCCCGGCTGCTGCCGCCGGCGCAGGCGCTGCGCAACGTGCTGCGGCGGCCCAGCGCGGCAGCGGTCGGTGCGCCGAAAACCGGTTCTCCGAAGCCACGCAGTGCCGCCCGCTCCGACGGGCCGGCCCGGTCCACGGCCGGTAGCGCCAGGGCGGCGCGCGGACGCTAGACCGGTAGCAGCTGGTCGATCACGGCGGCCAGCTGTTTGGCCGACCGGCATTCGTGCATGGTGATGACGTCTTCGTAGCGCGGCACCGCCGAATCGCCGCTGCCCCACAGATGACGCGGTTCGGGGTTGAGCCAGTGCGCGTGTCTGCTGGCGTTGACCATGCGGGCCAGCACGTCGGTGGCCGGGCTGCGGTAGTTGGTGCGGCCGTCCCCGAGAACCAGCAGCGAGCTGCGCGGGGACAGCACGTTGTGGAAGTTCTCGGTGAACGAGACGAAGGCGTTGCCGTAGTCGGAATGCCCGTCGCGGGTGTACACCCCGGCCTCGCGGGTGATCCGCTGGATGGCAACCGCCAGGTCGGCGTCGGGACCGAACAGGTGGGTGACCTCGTCGGTAGTGTCGATGAACGCGAAAACCCGAACGCGGGAAAACTGCTGGCGCAGGGCATGCACCAGCAGCAGAGTGAAGTGGCTGAACCCGGCGACCGAACCGGAGACGTCGCACAGCACCACGAGTTCGGGACGGGCCGGGCGGGGCTTGCGCAGCACCACGTCGATCGGGACACCGCCGGTGGACATCGACTTGCGCAGCGTCTTGCGCAGATCGATCGCCCCGGCCCGGTGCCGGCGGCGCTTGGCGGCCAACCGGGTGGCCAGCATCCGCGCCAGCGGTTGGACCGTCTTGCGCATCTGGCGCAGCTGGTCTCCGGAGGCACGCAGGAACTCCACGTTCTCGGCCAGCTGCGGGATGCCGTACATCTGGACGTGGTCGCGGCCGAGCTGCTCGGCGGTGCGCCGCTTGGTCTCGTTCTCCACCAGCCGTCGTAGCTGCTGAATCTTCTGGGCGGCAAGCGCTTTGGCGATCTGCTCCTGGGTGGGGCTGGGATCGTCGCCGTGCGGGGCCAGCAGCCCGGCCAGCAGCCGGCCCTCCAGTTCGTCCAGCCCCATCGCCTTGAGCGCCTGATAGGACGAGTACGAGGGGCCGCGGCTGGAGGTGTAGCGCCCGTAGGCCTCGACGATCTGGGCGATCATCGCGACCAACCGCTCGTCCATGTCGCCGATCTCGGGATTGTCGGCCAGCAGGTCGAGCAGCATGCCACGCATGGCCTCGACGTCCTCGGGGGGCAGCCCCTCCGGGGTGGGATCGTCACTGTCCTCGTCGACCAGCACGGTGCGCCCGCCGAGCGCGGCCGGCCACCACAGGTCGAACAGCGCGTCGTAGGTCTGCCGGTGGTCGGCGCGGCGCAGCACCGCGCACGCCAGCCCCTCACGTAACGCCTCACGGTCGCCGAGCCCGAGTACGGTCATCACCCGGCCGGCATCCACGGTTTCCGACGGTCCGACTGAAATACCTTGGGCCCGAAGCGCTTCGACGAAGCCGACCAGGTGACCGGGCAGGCCATGCGGGGCCAGCGGCTGTGGGGGACGCACCCTGCGGACGGCCATCTGCAGACTCCTAGTTCAGCCGAAGCTCGCCGGCCGCGCGCTGCTGGTCGGACTGGTGTTTGAGGACCACGCCGAGTGTGGCGGCGATGGTGGCGTCGTCGATGGTGTCCAGACCCAGAGCCAGGATCGTGCGGCCCCAGTCGATGGTCTCGGCGACCGACGGCAGCTTCTTGAGCTGCATACCGCGCAGCACACCGATGATGCGGACCAGTTCGGCGGCAAGCGATTCCGGCAGTTCGGGCACCCGGGACAGCAGGATGCGCCGCTCCAGGTCAGGGTCGGGGAAGTCGATGTGCAGGAACAGGCAGCGCCGCTTGAGGGCCTCGGACAGCTCGCGGGTGGCGTTGGAGGTGAGCACGACGAACGGGGTGCGCGACGCGGTGATGGTGCCCAGTTCGGGGACGGTGACCGCGAAGTCGGAGAGCACCTCGAGCAGCAGGCCTTCGATCTCGATGTCGGCCTTGTCGGTCTCGTCGATCAGCAGGACGGTGGGCTCGGTGCGCCGGATCGCCGTCAGCAGCGGACGCGACAGCAGGAACTCCTCGCTGAAGATGTCCGTCTTGGCCTGGTCCCAGTCGTTCGCCCCGGACTGCATCCGCAGGATCTGCTTGGCGTGGTTCCACTCGTAGAGTGCGCGGGCCTCATCGACGCCCTCGTAGCACTGCAGCCGTACCAGACCCGAGCCGGTGCACTGCGCCACGGCGCGGGCCAGCTCGGTCTTGCCCACGCCCGCCGGGCCTTCGACCAGCAGCGGCTTGCCCAGCCGGTCGGCCAGGAACACCGCGGTGGCGGTCGCGGTGTCGGGCAGATAGCCGGTCTCGGCCAACCGCTTGGAGACGTCGTCGATATCGGCGAACAGCGGTGCCGGGCGGGCCGGGGATTCAGTCACGGATGCTCCTGTCGGATCAGGCAGGTCGGGTGTGGCCGTCTCCCCAGACGATCCACTTGGTCGATGTCAGTTCTGGCAGACCCATGGGACCGCGGGCGTGCAGCTTCTGGGTGGAGATGCCGATCTCGGCGCCGAAACCGAACTGCTCACCGTCGGTGAAGGCGGTCGACGCGTTGACCATCACCGCGGCCGCATCCACCTGTTCGGTGAACCGTTGTGCCGCTGCGAGATTGGTGGTGACGATGGCCTCGGTGTGGCCGGTGCCATAGGTGTTGATGTGCTCGATGGCGGCGTCGAGGTCCTCGACGACGGCCACCGCGATGTCCATCGACAGGAACTCCGCGCGCAGCTCGTCCTCGGTCGGGTTGTCGTGCACGGTGACCCCGGCCCGCTGCAGCGCTCCGAGCAGCCGCGGCGCGGCGACCTCGGCGATGCCGGCGTCGATCAGCAGGGTCTCGGCGGCGTTGCAGACGCTGGGCCGGCGGGTCTTGGCGTTGAGGATGATCTGCTCGGCGACGTCGAGGTCGGCGGCCGAGTGGACGTAGACGTGGCAGTTGCCGACACCGGTCTCGATGGTGGGCACGGTGGCGTCGCGCACCACGGCGTCGATCAGGCCGGCGCCGCCGCGCGGGATGACCACGTCGACCAGACCACGGGCCTGGATCAGGTGGGTGACGCTGGTGCGGTCGGCGCTGGGCAGCAGCTGTACCGCGTCTTCGGGTAGGCCCTCGCCGGCCAGTGCGCCGCGCAGGACGGTGACGAGTTCGGCGTTGGAGTTGGCCGCCGAGGAACTGCCGCGCAGCAGCACGGCGTTGCCGGATTTCAGCGTCAGTCCGAAGGCGTCCACGGTGACGTTGGGCCGGCCCTCGTAGACGATCCCGATCACACCGAGCGGAACGCGCTGCTGACGCAGCTGCAGGCCATTGGGCAGCGTGCGACCGCGCAGCACCTCCCCGACCGGGTCGGGCAGACCGGCGACCTGCCTCAGACCGGCGGCGATGCCGTCGATGCGCTGCGGGTTGAGTGCCAGCCGGTCCAGCATGGCCTCAGGGGTGCCTGCGGCGCGGGCGGCGTCGAGATCCTCGGCGTTGGCGGCGATGATCTGGTGGGTGTGGGCGAGCACGGCGTCAGCCGCGGCATGCAGGGCGCGGTCTTTGACCGTGGTGGTCAGGGATCCCAGCGTGCGCGCCGCGACGCGGGCGCGTCGGGCCGCCTCATGCACCTGTTCGCGAACATCGGGAACCGATGGTGCGTGCACACTCATTGGTCCAGCGTATCGGGCTCCCGACCAACCGGCAGGTGGGGGCTGGTTCAGCCGATCTGCGGCTCGCTGCCGCTGCGATGCCGGGGGCTGGCCGAACCGTTGATCGCCCCGGCCGCGCCGCCGCGGAACAAGGCCCTCGCGGCGTCGGTGATGGAGCCCTGGAAGGCCGCACCCAGCGGTGCGTGCACCTTGGCCAGCAGGTCGGTGACGACACCGGCGTCCAGCCGCACCGACTCGTCGGGGCCGAACTCGACGAACCCGTCGAGGTCGAGGGCGAAGAACGGACCGGGGTCGAACGCGCGGCGCCGCAGGTGCAGCGGGACGGTGGTGGCTCCCTCGGTGAAGCTGGCGTACTGGACCTTCAGTCCACCGCGCCCGCCCAGGTCGAAGCCGACGGCACCCTGGATGCCTGCCGACGGGACATGGTCGGGGGTGATGTCCATCGGCCCCAGCAGGCTGGCGTCGATCCAGGTCCGCCACGCGCGGGCGTCAGTCACCGGCTGGTCCACCCGGATCTCGTCGATGTAGCGCAGGCCGACCCGCTTGAGTTCCGGCGCCACCTGGGCATCGACGAGGGCTTGGCTGGCTGCGCCCATCGCGGCGTGCAGCACCTCGAACTCGGTGTAGTCGGTGGTCTCGTAGGTGAGCGCGGTGGCCGTCAGCGTCAGGGCCTGGGTGCGCTCAGCATTGCGCAGCAGGATGCCCTGGCGGGGTGCGAGTTGCGCGGGCATACCGGGTGCGACGGCCTGCACGTCGACTCCGGTCAGCGGTTCGCTGAACGGGAACCGGCCCTCCAGCGCGATCGCGATGGCGTCGAGTGTCTCCTTCTGCCGCAGCCGGGGTGAGTCGGTGAACCGGGCTTCGGCGGCGACGACCACCACCGGCGGAGTGCGGAAGGCTTCACGCTTGGGGTACATGGTCATCCAACCTACGGGCCGAGATCAGCCGCGCCGGAACAGACCCGACAGGTCGCCGCCCGAGTTGGCCAGACCCGAGGTGTTTCCGGTTCCCGAGTTGAAGAAGCCCGAGTCAGCGCCGGCCCCGCTGTTGAAGAAGCCGGAGGACGCAGTGGTGGTGGAGTTGAAGAAGCCGGGAGTCTGCTGGAAGTTGATGACGTCGAAGACGAAGGGGCCCAGGGTTCCGTTGCCGGCGAGGTCGATGGTGTCGGTGAAGGCGATGGGCGGCAGCTGGAACGGGCCGAATGTCTTCTTGTCGATCGGGATCGGGATGTTGCCTGTGACGACGGTGATGGGGGCGAACCACGAGGTGAACCCGCACCCGGCGAAGGCCGCACAGCCGCCCTGCCGATCCCAGGTGGTGACCGAGAACGGAATGTTGATGTTGAACGCGTCCAGCGTGATCTGGTTGACGGTGCCGCTGATGGGGATGTCGATCGGGATGGTCACTTCATAGTGGTACGGGATTTCGCCGATGCTGATCGCGTAGTTGAAGCTGATCAGCCCTTGGTTGTTGCCCCGCCAGAACAGGCCGTTGCTGTTGTTACCGGAGTTGAACAGCCCGGTGTTGGTGTTGCCCGAGTTGACGAATCCGGTATTGAAGTTGCCCGAGTTCCCTGATCCGGTGTTGGTGTTGCCCGCGTTGGCCGAACCGGTGTTGGTGTTGCCGACGTTGACGAATCCGGTGTTGTTGCTACCGGCATTGCCGTAACCGACGTTGGTGCCGCCGACGTTGAACAGGCCGGTGTTAAGGTCCCCGACGTTGCCGATACCCCAGTTGTTGTTGCCCGAGTTGAAGAATCCGATGTTGCCGTCACCGGAGTTGAAGAACCCGATGTTGTTATTGCCGGTGTTGAACAACCCGATATTGCCGGTGCCGGTGTTGAACGCCCCGAAGCCGATCTGGTTGTTCCCGGTCAGCCCGAAGCCGATGTTGTTGTTGCCGGTGTTGCCGAAGCCGATGTTGTTGTTGCCGGAGTTCCCCAGACCGAAGTTGAAATTGCCGAGGTTGCCGAAGCCGATGTTGACGTCGCCGTTGTTGCCCGAACCGACGTTGCCGTCTCCGGAGTTGCCGGAGCCGAGGTTGCCATCTCCGTCGTTCCCGTTGCCGAAGTTGTTGCTGCCCTGGTTGCCTGAGCCGAGGTTCCAGTTCCCGACATTGCCGAAACCGGTGTTGAGGAACCCGACATTGCCCAGGCCGAGGTTGAAGGTCGTACCGGTGGCATCGCGGAAAAGGCCGGCCAGGTTGGTGCCGAGGTTGGCCAGGCCCGAAAGGTTGGCCGGTGTCGCGAGATTCAGCGTCGAGGTGTTGAACCAGCCGGAGATGGTGTTGCCCAGGTTGGCCCAGCCCGACATCAGCGAACCGTAGTTCTGCAGACCTGAGAGGCCGTTTCCGGCGTTGGCCCAGCCGGAGGATCCCGCACCGAAGTTGAACAGTCCGGACCCGCCGCCGGTGCCGGTGTTGAAGAAGCCCGATGTCGGGTTGGTGGTGGAGTTGAAGAAGCCTGGGGCGGCGGGGATGTCGAGCAGCTTGATCTCGATCGGCCCGATGCCGCCGGTGGCACCGATCTTGATGACGGTGTCCGGGCCGCCGATAGTGACGGTGGCGGCCTTGTTGTCGGCGAACCCGAGCTGGATGGGCCCGATGGTGATCGGGCCGAAGTTGGCGCTGACGCCGACCTGGTTGACGGTGCAGAGGATCGAACAGATGCCAAGCGCGATGCCGGTAACGGCACCGGGTCCGACGGTGACGGTCGGGATCGTGATGGTGTCGATCTTTACCGGGGTGGCAGTGACGGTGATCGGGATGTCGACGGGGATGTCGACGTTGAGGAAGCCGGTGATCTCGGAGATCTTGACGCTGAGGCCGGCGCCGAATTGGCCTTGGTTCTGGCCGCGCCAGAAGAAGCCGTTGCTGAAGTCTCCCGAGATGAAGGCCCCGGTGTTGACGTTGCCGGTGTTGCCCACACCAGTGTTGGAGTTGCCCGAGTTGCCCAGCCCGGTGTTGGTGTTACCCGCGTTGAACAACCCCGAGTTGGTATCCCCAACATTCATCCCACCGGAGTTGAACGACCCCGCATTGCCATACCCGGTGTTCGTACTACCCACATTCGAGATACCGGTGTTGGTGTTCCCCACATTGAACAACCCTGTGTTCAGGTTGCCGGAGTTGCCGATCCCGAAGTTGTTGTTCCCCGAGTTGAAGAACCCGATGTTCCCATCACCGGAGTTGAAGAACCCGATGTTGTTACTCCCCGAGTTGAACAACCCGATATTGCCCGTCCCCAGGTTCAGCGCACCGATCCCGATCTGATTGTTCCCCGTCAGACCAAACCCGATGTTCCCCGTCCCCGAGTTACCAAACCCGATATTGCCCGTACCGGTGTTCCCG
This sequence comes from Mycobacterium sp. M26, assembly GCF_001494595.1. Classification (GTDB taxonomy): domain Bacteria; phylum Actinomycetota; class Actinomycetes; order Mycobacteriales; family Mycobacteriaceae; genus Mycobacterium. The sequence goes on along the minus strand of NZ_LN929908.1, from coordinate 1,478,482 downwards.
AACCCAAAGTTGTTGTCCCCCTTATTACCCCACCCAATGTTCGAGTTCCCCAAATTGCCGAACCCAACATTGCCCGACCCCGCATTACCCGAACCAAGATTGTCATCCCCAGAGTTCCCCGACCCCAGATTCCCATCACCAACATTGCCGTTACCAACATTGGAACTACCCTCATTGCCCTGGCCCAGGTTCCAATCCCCCACATTGCCATGGCCGATATTGCCGAAGCCCAGATTCCCCAGACCCAGGTTCACCTGCGCACCACGCAGCAGACCCGCCACCTGAGAACCCACATTGTCCCAGCCCGAAATATTGGCCAGATCACCAAGATTCAGACTCGAGGTGTTGTAAATCCCCGAGATCCCCGACCCCAGATTCGCCACACCCGACGACAACGACCCATAGTTCAAGAACCCCGACAGCCCCGACGCACCCACCAACGTCAACGGCACCACATTCAACAACCCCGAACTACCCGCCCCGAAGTTGAAGAACCCCGAACCACCACCAGCACCCGAATTGAAGAACCCCGACGTCGGACTCGTCGTCGAATTAAAGAACCCAGGCCCCGCCGGAATATCCAACAACGAGATCACGATCGGCCCGATACCGCCGGTGCCGGTGATGTGGATCGCGGTTCCCGCTCCCCCGATCTCGGCGGTCAGGAATGGGTTGTCGGCGGAGACAACGATGTTCGGGATGTTGATGGGCCCGATGGTGATGGCATTGCTGCCTTCGATCGTGGCCTGGATCTGCGGGATGCTGAACGCGAGGATCGTGACGGTGCCGGGCCCGGGGCCGGCACCGAGGGTCGCGGTGATCGGGATCGCGATGGGGACGTTGACGTCGAGGTTGATCGGCAACTCGGGGATGGTGATGCCGAGCTTCGCACTGAACTGGCCCTGGTTATTCCCGCGCCACAGCAGGCCGTTACTGAAGTTCCCCGAGATGAAGGCCCCGGTGTTGACGTTGCCGGTATTGGCCACACCAGTGTTGGAGTTGCCCGCGTTGCCCAGCCCGGTGTTGGTGTTACCCGCGTTGAACAACCCCGAGTTGGTATCCCCAACATTCATCCCACCGGAGTTGAACGACCCCGCATTGCCATACCCGGTGTTCGTACTACCCACATTCGACACACCAGTGTTGGTGTTCCCCACATTGAACAACCCCGTGTTCAGGTTGCCGGAGTTGCCGATCCCGAAGTTGTTGTTCCCCGAGTTGAAGAACCCGATGTTCCCATCACCGGAGTTGAAGAACCCGATGTTGTTACTCCCCGAGTTGAACAACCCGATATTGCCCGTCCCCAGGTTCAGCGCACCGATCCCGATCTGATTGTTCCCCGTCAGACCAAACCCGATGTTCCCCGTCCCCGAGTTACCAAACCCGATATTGCCCGTACCGGTGTTCCCGAACCCAAAGTTGTTGTCCCCCTTATTACCCCACCCAATGTTCGAGTTCCCCAAATTGCCGAACCCAACATTGCCCGACCCCGCATTACCCGAACCAAGATTGTCATCCCCAGAGTTCCCCGACCCCAGATTCCCATCACCAACATTGCCGTTACCAACATTGGAACTACCCTCATTGCCCTGGCCCAGGTTCCAATCCCCCACATTGCCATGGCCGATATTGCCGAAGCCCAGATTCCCCAGACCCAGGTTCACCTGCGCACCACGCAGCAGACCCGCCACCTGAGAACCCACATTGTCCCAGCCCGAAATATTGGCCAGATCACCAAGATTCAGACTCGAGGTGTTGTAAATCCCCGAGATCCCCGACCCCAGATTCGCCACACCCGACGACAACGACCCATAGTTCAAGAACCCCGACAGCCCCGACGCACCCACCAACGTCAACGGCACCACATTCAACAACCCCGAACTACCCGCCCCGAAGTTGAAGAACCCCGAACCACCACCAGCACCCGAATTGAAGAACCCCGACGTCGGACTCGTCGTCGAATTAAAGAACCCAGGCCCCGCCGGAATATCCAACAACGAGATCACGATCGGCCCGATACCGCCGGTGCCGGTGATGTGGATCGCGGTTCCCGCTCCCCCGATCTCGGCGGTCAGGAATGGGTTGTCGGCGGAGACAACGATGTTCGGGATGTTGATGGGCCCGATGGTGATGGCATTGCTGCCTTCGATCGTGGCCTGGATCTGCGGGATGCTGAACGCGAGGATCGTGACGGTGCCGGGCCCGGGGCCGGCACCGAGGGTCGCGGTGATCGGGATCGCGATGGGGACGTTGACGTCGAGGTTGATCGGCAACTCGGGGATGGTGATGCCGAGCTTCGCACTGAACTGGCCCTGGTTATTCCCGCGCCACAGCAGGCCGTTACTGAAGTTCCCCGAGATGAAGGCCCCGGTGTTGACGTTGCCGGTATTGGCCACACCAGTGTTGGAGTTGCCCGCGTTGCCCAGCCCGGTGTTGGTGTTACCCGCGTTGAACAACCCCGAGTTGGTATCCCCAACATTCATCCCACCGGAGTTGAACGACCCCGCATTGCCATACCCGGTGTTCGTACTACCCACATTCGACACACCAGTGTTGGTGTTCCCCACATTGAACAACCCCGTGTTCAGGTTGCCGGAGTTGCCGATCCCGAAGTTGTTGTTCCCCGAGTTGAAGAACCCGATGTTCCCATCACCGGAGTTGAAGAACCCGATGTTGTTACTCCCCGAGTTGAACAACCCGATATTGCCCGTCCCCAGGTTCAGCGCACCGATCCCGATCTGATTGTTCCCCGTCAGACCAAACCCGATGTTCCCCGTCCCCGAGTTACCAAACCCGATATTGCCCGTACCGGTGTTCCCGAACCCAAAGTTGTTGTCCCCCTTATTACCCCACCCAATGTTCGAGTTCCCCAAATTGCCGAACCCAACATTGCCCGACCCCGCATTACCCGAACCAAGATTGTCATCCCCAGAGTTCCCCGACCCCAGATTCCCATCACCAACATTGCCATTACCAACATTGGAACTACCGTCGTTACCCGAGCCGAGGTTCCAATTTCCGACGTTGCCGAAGCCGACGTTGAGGAACCCGAGGTTGCCCAGGCCGAGATTGAACGTGGTGCCGGTGGCGTCGCGGAACAGTCCCGCGAGTTGGGTGCCGACGTTGGCCAGACCTGAAAGATCGGCGGCGGTGCCCACATTCAGGGTCGAGGTATTGAACCAGCCCGAGATCGCCGAGCCCAGGTTGGCGAAACCGGATGCCAGTGAACCGTAGTTCAATACGCCGGACAGGCCCGAGCCGCCGACGATCTCCAAGGGCACCATGTTGAACAGGCCCGAACTGCCGGCGCCGAAGTTGTAGAAGCCGGACCCACCACCGGCACCGGAGTTGAAGAACCCCGACGTCGGAGTGGTCGTCGAGTTGAAGAAGCCCGGCCCGGTGGGGATGTCGATGATCGGGATGTAGACGCCGCCGATGCCGGCCGTTGCGGTGCCGGTGATCACGGTGCCGGGGCCGCCGATGAGGATCTGCGGCGCCACGGTGGAGGTGACGCCCTCGACGGTCGGGACCGTGACGGAGTTGATCTGGCCGGTGATGCTGAAGATGCTCAGCAGCGTGATGCCGTACGGGATGCTCGGGATGGTGGGCAGGTTGTAGAAGACGTCGCCGAGATTGGTGGTGATCGGGATGTCGATCGGGATGGTGGCCGTGGCGTGGATGGAGTAGACGGGCAGGTAGATGCCGAATGCGGCACCGATCTGGCCCTGGTTGTCGCCGCGCCAGAAGAAGCCGTTGCTGTAGTTCCCCGAGATGAACGCGCCGGTGTTGACGTCACCCGAATTCGCCAGTCCGGTATTGGAATTGCCCGAGTTGGCCCACCCGGTGTTGGTGTTGCCCGCGTTGGCCGATCCGGAGTTGGTATTGCCGACGTTGACCGATCCGCTGTTGTGGCTGCCCTTGTTGCCGTAGCCGGTGTTGGTGTTGCCGACGTTGGAGATACCGGTGTTGGTGTTACCCACATTGAACAACCCGGTGTTCAGGTTGCCCGGGTTCCCGATCCCGAAGTTGTTGTCCCCGGAGTTGAAGAACCCGATGTTGCCGTCACCGGAGTTGAAGAACCCGACGTTGTTGTTGCCCGAGTTGAACAACCCGATATTGCCGGTGCCCGAATTCCAGCCACCGAAGCCGATCTGGTTGTTCCCGGTCAGCCCGATGCCGATATTGCCGGTACCGGTGTTGCCGAACCCGATGTTGCCGGTGCCAGTGTTGCCGAACCCAAAGTTGTTGTCGCCGAAGTTACCCAGGCCGAAGTTGAAATTCCCCAGGTTGCCGAACCCGACATTGGTGCTGCCGTTGTTGCCCGAGCCGATATTGCCGTCGCCGGAGTTGCCCGATCCCAGGTTGCCGTCCCCGTCGTTGCCGTTACCGAGGTTGAGAGTCCCCTGGTTGCCCGCACCCAGGTTCCCGTCACCGACGTTGCCGAAGCCGATGTTCCAGGACCCGATGTTTCCCAGTCCGAGGTTGGGGGTCACCCCCTGGAAGAACCCGGCCACCTGAGAACCGATGTTGGCCAGACCCGAAACAAACGCCGGGTCAGCAAGATTCAGCGTCGAGGTGTTGAACCAGCCGGAGACGGTATTGCCCAGGTTCGCCCAGCCGGAGGCCAGCGAGCCGTAGTTCTGCCAACCGGACAGGCCGGAGCCGCCGGTGGAGACCAGGTTGGCCCACCCGGAGGCCAAAGCTCCGTTGTTGAAGAAGCCGGAGCCGCCGCCGGTGCCCGAGTTGAAGAAGCCTGACGTGGGATTGGTGGTCGAGTTGAAGAAGCCCGGTGCGGGGTCGATCTTCAGGAAGGTGATGGTGTACGGGTCGGCCTGGCCGGTGATCGTGATGTCGAGGGTGGTGGTCGAGGACCCGATGAAGATCTTGACGCCCGGGGTGTCCAGCACCGACTGCGGAATGATGATCGGCCCGAAGAAGGCCGAGAACCCGGTGGTGGAGTAGGTGAACGCTGGAACGGTCACACCCGGGACGTTGACCGCCTGCGTCGGGATGTCGATTTCCTGGTTGATCGGGATGCTGAACGTGAAGTTGAACGGGATCGCAGGGATGGTGATCGACAGGTCGATGCCGAACTGTCCCTGATTGTCGCCGGCAATGAAGAAGCCGTTGTTGAAGTTGCCGGAGTTGAACGCCCCGGTGTTGACGTTGCCCGAATTGGCAAGTCCGGTATTGGAATTGCCGGTGTTGCCCCAGCCGGTATTGGTGCTGCCGACGTTGACCGAACCGGTATTGGAATTGCCGATATTGGCGCCACCGCTGTTGTAGCTGCCGCTGTTGTGGTTGCCGGTGTTGGCATTGCCGACGTTGCCCCACCCGGTGTTGGCCTTGCCGACATTGAACAGACCGGTGTTGAAGTCACCGGCGTTGCCGATGCCCCAGTTGTTGTTGCCCGAGTTGAAGAATCCGACATTGCCGTCACCGGAGTTGAAGAACCCGATGTTGTTGTTTCCGGAGTTGAACAAGCCGATGTTGCCGGTGCCGACGTTGAGCGCCCCGATACCGATCTGGTTGTTTCCGGTCAGCCCGATGCCGATATTGCCGGTGCCGGTGTTCCCGAACCCGATGTTGCCGGTGCCGCTATTCCCGAACCCAAAGTTGTTGTCGCCCAGGTTTCCCCAGCCGATATTGAGGTTGCCGAGGTTACCGGAGCCCAGATTCGAGCTTCCAGCGTTGCCGGAGCCGATGTTGTTGCTGCCGGAGTTACCCGAGCCGATGTTCTTGTCACCGACATTGCCGTCCCCGACATTGGAGCTGCCCTGGTTCCCGGAGCCCAGGTTGAGGTCGCCGACGTTGCCCGAGCCCAGATTGGTCGCTCCGACGTTGCCCAGTCCGAGATTGGTACCCAGCGACGTCAGCAGCGAGGTGAACAGCGGGACGCCGAGGAAGGTGCGAAGCCGGTCCTGGAGGGTGCCGGCAGACAGCTGCGCGGACAGGGCCGCCGCCCAGGCCGACAGTGCAGCCGAGACGTCATCGGCCCCGACCAGCGCTGCGCTGCTGACGGTAGTGGACGCGGCGAGGGCCACCGGCGCATCGGCCACGGCCGCAGCGGCTGCTTCGGGCGCCTCGACCACGGTCGCGGCGACGATCTCCGCGGCGGTGTCGGCAGCGGGCTGAGCCGGGGTCGCAGTGTCGGGCACCTCGGTGTCCACGGTGACCACAGCGGCTGCGGCGGCGGGCACTCTGGCTGCGGCCGGTGCCGGGGTGGTGCTCGCAGCGGAGCCGGTCGCCGTCGAGCCCGATCCCGCGCTGGAGGTGGGGGTCGACGTGGTGTCTGGCGTTCGGCTGGCCCGGCCGGACTTGCCGACGCTGCGGGTCGGTGCGGTGGTCGTGGCAGTGGAGTCCGGAGTGGTGGACCGCTCGGTGCTGCGGCGGGCGGTGCCACCATGGGCCGGAGCTGAGGTTCCCGCCGACGATCCGGCCGAATCGGTGGTGTCGGCGTGGGCGACGGCCGGACCGGCAGCAAATGCGGCGCCGACGGCGACGGTGGCGACACCCGCGCCGAGCCAGGCGTAGGGCTCGATGCGGCGCTGCCGCTTCTTACGATGCCGACCGGCTTTGGCCTTCGCTACCTTTGTGGTGTGATGACGGCCGGTCACGGCGATCAAATTAACACGGGCGTCGGAACCATGTTGTGGCAAATTCAAACAGGCCACAGATTTTCTTTTTCCGCCGCGATAGTGCAGCGTGAGCAAACTAGCGTGGGAGTATGGCACGGGTTTGCGTCGTCGGCAGTGTGAATGTCGATCAATTCTTTTCGGTGTCGTCTCTGCCCCGGCCCGGGGAAACGGTCCTGGCCGCCGGGGTGCGCACCGAGCCCGGGGGTAAGGGCGGCAATCAGGCTGTGGCGGCGGCGCGCGCCGGCGCCACCGTTACGTTCGTCGGGGCGGTGGGCACCGACCCGGCCGGCGCCCAACTACGGGCCCATCTCGGCGCGAACGGGGTGGGTCTCGACGGGCTGGAAGAACTGTCCGCACCCAGTGGCAGCGCGGTGATCCTCGTCGGCGAGCAGGGCGACAACCTGATCGTCGTCGCGCCGGGCGCCAATGGACACCTGACGCTGAGTTCGGCCGCGCGGGCGGCCATCGCCGACTGCGACGTGCTGCTGGTTCAACTGGAGATCCCGGTCGCCACGGCGTTGGCTGCCGCGCGGGAGGCCCGTTCGATCGGTGCGACGGTCGTCGTCAACGCCTCGCCGGTGAGCGGGGACCCAGCGCTGGCCGACCTTGCCGCGTTCACCGATGTCGTGGTGGTCAACGACACCGAGGAACAGCACTGGACCTGGCCGACGCCGCATGTGGTGGTGACTCGCGGGGCGCGCGGCGCCAGCTATCGGGGCCCGGGCGGATCGGCCGAGATCCCCACCCCCGAGGTCGAGGCCATCGACACGACGGGGGCCGGTGATGTGTTCGCCGGTGTGCTCGCTGCCGACTGGACGGCGGGAATCGAACGGGCTCTCCGGCGGGCGTGCGCAGCAGGGGCGCTGGCCACTCTCGTCCCGGGCGCCGGCGACTGCGCACCGCGAGCCGAGGCGATCGACGATGCGCTGACCCGGTACTGAATCACCTACGGTAGGGGCGATAGTCTCGTCGACGATGACACACACCGATTCACCCCGGCCGCCCGATGGGGACTGGCTGGGCACGCCGTTTCTGAAGTTCACCCGCGAAGGCGCTTTCGGGGTGTGCACCCTGGACCGCCCCGAGGCCCGCAACGCCATGACACCGGCGATGTACTTCGGCATCAAGTACGCGGTGAACCATGTGGGCGGCGATTCAGACCTGGCCGGACTCCTGATCACCGGGACCGGCGACGTGTTCGCCCCGGGTGGTGACATGGGCGGCGGCGGTGCGGACAACTGGCTGACCTTCGGTGCTGCACTGGGCATGGACGCGATGCCGTTCGACACCCTGCGCCAGTCGGCAAAGCCGGTGGTCGCGGCGGTCAACGGGTTGTGCCAGGGCGGCGGCCTGCAGATCGCGCTGTGCGCCGACATGGCGGTGGTGAGCGAGCGGGCCACCTTCCGGGTGCCCGAGCTCTACCGTGGCATCGCCGACACCTACTACAGCCAGATGCTGACCCGGCTGATCGGGCCGGTGCGCACCCGGGATCTGATGTTGACCGGCCGCACTCTGACCGCCGCGGAGGCGCTGGACTGGGGCATGGTCGCGCGTGTGGTGCCTCACGACGAGCTGATGGACAGCGCTCGTGAGGTGTTGGCCCAGTGCTGCCGTACCGCGCCAGGGGCGCGGTCGGTGGTGAAGTCCAGTATCGACAACTACATCGGGCTCTATGACCGAATTGGCATGCAGCGCAGTCTCGGTTCGCCGGAGTCGATCGAAGGGTTCATGGCCTTCAAGGAACGCCGCTCCCCCAACTGGGTGCACCCCGACCTGCAGATCGACGGCCGGCTCTGAGCGCTACGCCGGCGCGGCGATACCGGAATGTGCGGACAGGAACCGGCCGAGGTGGTCATTGACCTCCGCAGGCGCCTGACGGGGTAGCCAGTGTCCGGCGCCGGGGATGCGGTGGTATTCCCAGCTGCCGTCCACATAGTCCGCCGAGCCGGTCATCTGTTCCTCGGTCAAAGCCATCTCTTTGTCCGACCACATCGCCAGCACGGGGCACGTGACGTTGGGTAGCGCGGCGAACGAGTCGTCGGCCAGGAACATCTCGGGGGCGAAGTTCGCGCGGTACCAGTTGAGCCCCGCTTCGAGCGCGCCGGGGCGCTCCAGGTCGGCCAGTTGTTGGTCGAGTTGTGGGTTGGTGCCGCGCGCCGCACCGTCGAACGCCCAGGATCGGTACCACTGCCAGTCATTGCGGGGCAGCATGTCCTCGGCAACCCCGACCTGGTTGAAAAACAATACATACCAGGACAATTGGCGCTGCCGGTCACCGGTGACGAAGAAGGCGCGCGGATGTCCCACCGACATGACCGTCAGTGTCGCGACGACATCGGGCACCATCGCGGCGATCGACCAGGCGATCATGGCGCCCCAGTCGTGGGCGACGAGGTGCGCCCGGTCGACCCCAAGGTGTGCCAGGAGTTCGACGGCATCGGCGACGGCGAGTTCACCGGCATAGTTGGCCACCCCGGCGGGCCGGTCGCTGTCGCCGAATCCGCGCATGTCCGGGGCGATCACCCGGTACCCGGCTGCGAGCAGGTGCTCGATCTGGTCGGACCACATGGCGGCGCGGTCGGGAAAGCCGTGCAGCAGCAGCACCGGCGGGCCGGAGCCTTCGTCGATCACGCTCAATGTCACGCTGCTCAGTTCGACGCGCTTCTGGTCGAACCTGTTCTGGTAGGCCATGTTTGGCGACTCCTAGGTGGTTAACCGGTTTCGTGGGTCGAGGCCGCGAGGTGCTTCATGACATCGGGGTACCGGCGCAGGTGCGCGCCACCGTTGATGTTGAGGACCTCCCCGGTGACCCAGGAGGACTCGTCGGAGGCGAGGTAGAGCACCGCGTCGGCGATGTCTGCGGGTCGGCCGTTGCGGGCCAGTGGCGTGTTGTCCGTGAAGTCGTTCTGGATCACCGGCACCGAGGTCAACGCGTCGACGAGCGGGGTTTCGACCAGCCCGGGTGAGATGGCGTTGACCCGGATGCCGTGCGCTGCGAGTTCGAGTGCCGCAACCTCGGTGAGCATCACCAGGCCGGCCTTGGCCGCACAGTAGCCGGCGAAACCGTCGGCGGGCTGGCGCGCGTTGAGCGAAGCGATGCTGATGATGGAGCCGCCGTGATTCATCGCCCGCGCAGCGTGTTTGATGACGTAGAACGCCCCGGTGAGGCAGAGGTCGACCGTTGCGCGCCAGTCGGCGGCGTCGAGATCGACGATCCGGCCCGGCTTGTTGGTGCCGGCGCAGTTCACCACGATGTCGTGGCCGCCGAACTCGTCTCGGACGGTGCTGAACAGGGCGGACACCGATGTCTCGTCGGTGACGTCGACCCGATGGCTGCGACTGCCGGAGAGCGTGTGCGACCGAGTGGCGGCCTGCTGCTCATTGACATCGGCGATGACCACCGCGGCGCCGTCGGCGTGCAGGTGTTGGGCTGCGGCCCAGCCGATGCCGGAGGCCCCGCCGATGATCACCGCGGTCTTGCCGGCCACCCTCCCGGAGGTCATCGGGGGATGTTCTCGTAGTAGGGCACCACGATCTCGTCGGTGCTGCTCACATCGCCGAGCATCATCAAGGTCAGCGGATGCACAACGTCCGGGTCGACTTCGGCGTTGATGCAGGCCGGAACACCGGCTCCCAGAGCCCTTTTCATGGCCTCGGCGATCTGGGTGCTGCCGTTGGCCCGCTCCCCGTATCCACCGAAGGCCTCGGCGACCTTCTCGTAGGCACTGTCGGCCAACTCCGAGACCACCACACCGCTGGATCCGAACACGGCCTGCTGGCCGTGGATCGACATCCCCCAGACCGCGTTGTTGAACACCACCGTGACGATGGGCAGGCCGTGACGCGCCATGGTGTCGAACTCCTGGGGATGGAAACCTGCCGCGCCGTCGCCGGTGATCACCACGACGGTTGTCCCCGGCAGTGCGCGGGCGGCGCCGATCGCGAAACCCGGCCCGATACCCAGACATCCGAGATAGCCCAATCGCAGCACGCCGGCCGGCCGGTCGGCTGTGGCGAAGAACTCCGCCCAGGCCGGAGCTTCGGCACCGTCGAGGACGAACAGCGTGTCCGGCGGGCATGCCTCGACGATGGCCTGGGCGGCGAAGTACGGGTGAGTCTTGCCCGATGCGGTGGCGCTCTCCGAAAAGGCAAGGCGGTGGGCATGTTTGGCCGAGGTGGCCGTGGCCGCCCACTCGTTCCAGTCCGGCCAGGATCGCTCACCGGCGGCAGCGGCCAGCGCCGTCAAGGTCTGCCGGCAGTCGGCGAGGATGGGGACGTCGATGTCGTAGATGCGGCCGATCTCGGCGGCGTCGATATCGATGTGAACCAGCTTGGCCCCCGGGAACATGCTCGCACGGCCGCCGGTGAACATCCCGGATCGCGCCCCGGCGATGATGACGACGTCCGGGCTGGGCGCACCGAGCGCGGGAAGCGAGCCCAGCGCCAGCAGTCCCCCACCAGCCAGCCGGTGATCGGCGGGGATGGCCCCGTCCCCCTTGCCCGGGTAGAAAACCGGGACGCCGACGGTTTCGGCGAACTGCAGCAAGGCCGGCCCAGCACCGGATAACGGCACTCCACCGCCGATGACGATCACCGGATGCTCGGCGGTCTGGAGCAGGTCGAGGGCGGCGACGACAGCAGCGGGGTCCGGGCAGGGCCGGGATTCGATGCGGTAGTTACGCGGGAATCGGACCGCCTGGTCGTCGGCCTCGCCGAACATCACGTCGATCGGGACTTCCAGCAGGACGGGGCCGGGCGTCCCGGTCGTGGCGGTCCGCACGGCCTGGGCGACGAACTCCGGAACGCGGGCCGCGTCGGTGATGCGGTGTGCCCACTTCGTCACCGGCTGGGCGGCGGCGATCTGGTCGAAACCTCCCTGCAGCGGATTGGTTTCGACCTCGCGCAGCGGGGGCGCACCGACGACGAACAGTGTGGGCGTCCGGTCCAGGTAGGCATTCGCGATCGCCGTGTACACGTTGGTGAAGCCGGGCCCCGAGGTCACCACACACACGCCGAGGTCGCCGGTGACCCTGGCGTAGGCGTCCGCGGCGTGCCCCGCGGTGGCCTCATGGCGGGTGTCGGTGAGTCTCAGACCGTGGGCTGCTGCCGCGATCAGGAAGGCGTCCAGATGCCCGCCATGCAGGGTAAAGACCTCGGTGACGCCCGCCTCGGACAGGGCTCGAGCCAAGAGTTGGCCTCCGTTAACCAGCATGTCTGGAATGTAACTGTTGGCATAAAGCGTGCCAAGAGTGGCACTATGCAAACATGCCTAGGCCGTCCCCGCAGACTGAGCGGATCGTCATGCTCATGCAATTGCTGGCCGATCACCCCGACACCGGCCGCAGCCTGGCCGAGATCGCACGCCACCTCGGGGTGGCCAAGGCCACCTGCTATCCGATGGTGATCGCCCTGACCGAGGCGGGCTGGCTGCTACGCCACCCCTCTCACAAGACCTATCGGCTGGGGCCGGCGGTGATCCCGATCGGAGCCGCCGCGGCCGCGTCATCGGCCACCATCGATGCCGCCCGCGCCGAGATGCACAGCCTGGCCGACGCCTCAGGGCTGGCGTGTGTGGCGTTCCTGCGCTCCGGCGACGACCTGGTGGTCGGTGAGGTGGTTCAACCCGATGTCGGCAGGCGCGGGACGCTGGGTCTGCGCACGGGTGACACCCTGGAACTCACTCCGCCACTGGGCGCGAGCTTGGCGGCATGGTTCACCCCGGACCATCTCGACGAGTGGTTTCAGCGCGGCGCAGCACGTTTCGGCACGACGGCCGACGAGCTTCGGTCGGCGTATCAGCCAATCCTCGAGGTGATCAGGGAACGCGGGTACTCGGTGGAGTGCGCCGATCAGAGCGAGCATCCGCTGAGCAGCCTCGTCGACGAACTGCGCGGACGGGACACCGAACACCCGCTGACGGTGCTGGCCGCCCGGCAAGCCCAGCGTCAGCTGAGCCTCGACGTTCTGGTCGGCACGGTCGAACCCTCGGTGACCTACCGGCCCATCTCCATCAACGCCGTCGCCTTCGATGCCGACGCCCAACCGGCGATCGCTCTGTGTCTGGTGGACGCCAGCGACCCGATGCCGGGAGCCAGGACGGCTGAAATCGGTGAACGGGTGCGCGATTCGGCGGCCCGGGTCACCCGCCGGCTCGGCGGCCGGGCACCGAAGCTGGATTAGCGGATCTTCCGAAAGATCGTGCGCCACAGCGCAATATCCACTTCGACCGTGGCCCGTCCAGCCGACGGGAACGCAAAAGATACCAACGGTCGGAATATTTGTCACAACTGAAGTTGCCGAATCCTGACCCGAAACTAGGACGACTGGTAATTTGCGCACGCAACGACAGAGATTGCTGCTCTGCCTGGTACTTACCTCGCCTAGGGAGGCAACCATGGCCAATCATGTTGCGAATCGCCGCAGCCTGTCCACTGTCTATGTCGGACGGGTCGGAGCACTGGCCGTTGCTCTGGGAATAGGATCGGCGTTCGGAGCACCGGCCGGGCTGGCGTGGGCCGACTCCGACGGGTCGACCGATACCACCTCTTCCAGCGTCGGGTCCTCGGGGCGCAGCAGCGCGAAATCGTCCACCACGTCGCGCGGGCCCGCGGCCAGTGCTGCAAGCGTTGAGTCGTCGGCAGCCCGCGCTTCCACCCGGCCGCGGTCCAGCGCTTCGGTCCGCGACAACACGGACACCACCAACGGTCACAACATCAGTATCGACAGTGAGATCGACACCACGCCAACAGTTTCCGAGTCAGCCACCCTGCCGACGCGAGCCGATATCGATGTCACCGAGTCCCAGGCTGACTCCTCGACCGTGCCAGAGGCCGCCGCGGTCACCGCCCTGGCTGCCACATCTACGGTGACCTCCACCCCGTCTGTCACCGTCGCGGTGACCAAGCCGAGCCCGGGAGTGCTTGCACCGGTTTTCGCCCCGATCCGCGCTATCACTCTCGGCGTGCTCGGTGTGTTCGGCTTCGATCCCAACGCCCCCTCCGGTACACCGATCTTGGAAGCCGTCTGGGGTCTGTACCGGCGTATCGAGTCGGTCTTCACCAACCACGCACCGGACGTCGCCGAGCCCGACGTGACCATCAGCCAGGTCACCGGGGACACCGTGATCACCGGCAATCTCAATGCCAGCGATGCCGACTACGACACGCTGAGCTACACGGTCACTGCCGCAACGAATGTCGTCGGTGCAGTGACGATCAACCAGGAAACCGGGGCCTTCGCACTCACCGCGGCCGGTCCCGGCACGGTCACGTTCACCGTGGCCGTCAGCGACGGAACCCATGCACTCTTCGGCGCAGGTAACACCACCACCGCCGCGTACACCATCGCTGTGCCGAACCAGAACCCGGTCATCAGCATCGTCGGCTCGGTCACCACGAGCAACGGATCGACCATCTACACAGTGGACACCTCCGACCCGGACGGTGACACCGTCACCGTCACCGCCAGCACGCCCACCTACGGCAGCGTGACCAACAACGGGAACGGCACCTGGACCTACACTCCCACGCAGGCTGCGCAACTGGCGGCCGGTGTCGCCGGGGTTGACGGCACCGACAGCTTCACTCTGACCGCATCCGACGGCCAGGGCGGTAGCGCCTCCACCACGGTGTCGGGCGCCCCTGTTATCCAGACTTCCCTGATCGAGCACAACGACCCGATCGCCGTCGACAGCTTCCCCATCCGGATGGCGCTGAGCACCGACGGCAGCACGGTCTATGTGGTGAACTACTTCACCCAGACGGTGACCGTCATCGACACCGCCAGCTCCGCCGTCAGCTCTAGCGTCTCGATTCCGATGAACCCCAGCGACATTGCGGTCTCCGCCGATGGCAGCACGCTCTACGTGGTCGGCGGCGGTAAAGCGTCGCTGATCGACACCGCCACCGCAGACGTCACCACCGTCACCCTCACCGGCTCAGCCACCTCCGTCGCGGTCTCCCCCGACAAGAGCACCGTGTACGTGGCCATGCTGACCGGACCTAGTTCGAGCACAGTCGCCGTCATCGACACCGCGACACCGTCGGTCACCGGCACCCTGTCGATCGAGGGCGTCCAACTCACTCTCAGCAGTGACGGCAGCACGCTCTACACAGTGACGAAAACCGCAGTGACCGTCTACGACCTCGCGACCGATTCCGTCACCAAGACCATCGCCGTCACGCCGGCGAACTCCCCCACCGGCATTGCGGTGAGCAGCGACGGGAACACGCTGTACTTCACTCACAGCTGGGATTTCAGCGGATCGGGCAGTGCCGTTGAGATCGTCGACCTCACCACCGAGGACGTGACGGTCCTCCCGATCGCCGGAGAGGCATACAGCGTGGCGTTGAGTCCCGACGGCAGCGTCGCCTACGTCACCTCGCTGACCGGCGACGCGATCACGATGATCGACACCGCGACCAAGACCGTCATCACCACCGCCGGAAACGCGAGCACGGACTACTACGCGCGTGACATCGCGGTCAGCCCCGACGGTCAAACGGTCTACATCATCGATGCGAGCACCGAGGAGGTCATCACCTTCTCCTTCACCGGGCCGATGGTGACCTAGGTCCACTCCTCGGGGATGTCCCGCTCGATCTCGGCGAGCCAGATCCGCGCCGACATGTCCGACGGCGCCCGCCAGTCACCGCGCGGCGAGAGCGAACCACCGTGGGATACCTTGGGCCCGTTGGGCAATGCCGAGCGCTTGAACTGGCTGAACGAGTAGTACCGCTGGGCAAAGATCGCCAGCCAGTGCCGAATCTCCTTGAGCGAGTAGGCCGGTCGCTTGCCCTCGGGGAAGCCCGGCGGCCAGTTGCCGCGGTCCGGGTCGCTCCAGGCATGCCAGGCCAGGAACGCGATCTTCGACGGCCGGAAGCCGTAGCGCAGCACCTGGAACAACGAGAAGTCCTGCAGCGAGTACGGGCCCACCTTGGCCTCGCTGCTCTGGATCTCCTCATCCTCACCGGTGGGAACCAGTTCGGGCGTGATCTCGGTGTCGAGCACCGACTGCAGGATCTCGTCGACCTCGTCGTTGAACTGCCCCGAGGAGATGACCCACCGAATCAGGTGCTGGATCAGGGTTTTCGGCACACCGGCGTTGACGTTGTAGTGGCTCATCTGGTCGCCGACGCCGTAGGTCGACCAGCCCAGCGCCAGTTCGGACAGATCGCCGGTACCCAGCACGATGCCGCCACGCTGGTTGGCGATCCGGAACAGGTAGTCGGTACGCAGCCCGGCCTGGACGTTTTCGAAGGTGATGTCGTAGACCGGCTCGCCCTGGGAGAAGGGGTGGCCGATCTCAGTGAGCATCAGCGACGCCGTCGACCGGATGTCGATCTCCTCGAAGGTGACCCCGAGTGCCCGGGACAGCCTGATGGCGTTGTTCTTGGTGCGCTCACCGGTGGCGAAGCCGGGCAGGGTGAACGCCAGAATGTCGCTGCGGGGCCGGCCTTCCCGGTCCATCGCCCGCGCCGCGACGATCAGCGCATGGGTGGAATCGAGCCCGCCGGACACCCCGATCACGACCTTGGGATAGTTCAGTGCACGCAGCCGCTGCTCGAGACCCGACACCTGGATGCTGTAGCCCTCGTAGCAGTCCTGTTCGAGGCGAAGTGGATCGCTGGGCACGAACGGGAACCGTTCCACCGCGCGCCGCAGGCCGATGTCCCCGTTGGGCGGCTCGAGCACGAAACCGATGCGCCGGAATGAGTTCAGCGCATCCTGGTGGTGGCGTCGATTGTCGTCGAAGGTGCCCATCCGCAATCGTTCGGCGCGCAGCAGGTCGAGGTCCACGTCGGCGACCGAGCGGCGCTCGCCCTTCGGGAAACGCTCGGACTCGGCCAGCAGGCGGCCGTTCTCGTAGATCATGGTCTGGCCGTCCCAGGCCAGATCGGTGCTCGACTCGCCCTCCCCCGCGGCGGCGTACACGTAGGCCGCCAGGCAGCGCGCCGACGCCGAGCGCGCCAGCAGCTTGCGATCCTCGGCACGGCCGATCGTGATCGGGCTTCCCGAGAGGTTGGCCAGCACCGTCGCGCCGGCCAGCGCGGCATGCGCACTGGGCGGCACCGGGACGAACATGTCTTCGCAGATCTCGACGTGCAGCACCAGCCCGGCTACGTCCTCGGCGGCGAACAGCAGATCCGGGCCGAACGGAACCTCGGCGTCACCGATGCGGATGGTGCCGTGCAGGTCGTCCCCCGCCGCCACCTGCCGGCTCTCGTAGAACTCCCGATAGGTGGGCAGATACGACTTCGGCGCCACTCCGAGCACCACACCGCGATGGATCACCACCGCGGTGTTGTAGATCCGGTGCAGGTAGCGCAGCGGCGCCCCGACGACGAGTACCGGCAGCAGATCGGCGGAGGCGGCGACCACCTCGGCCAGAGCCTCCTCCACGGCGTCGAGCAGGCTGTCCTGCAGCAGGATGTCCTCGATCGAATACCCCGACAGGGTGAGCTCCGGGAACACCGCCACCGCCACGCCGTCGTCGTGGCAGGCCTGCGCGATCCGCACCACCGACGCAGCGTTGGCAGCCGGATCGGCCAGCACCGTGTGGTGCGTGCAGGCCGCTACCCGCGCGAACCCGTGCCGGTAGGCGGAGGAGAAGTCCATGCCTCATTGTCGCCTGTGTAGGGGCCCGCCCGGAAACGGGTATGCGAAAAACCATGGCTGAAACCGCGCTGCTGGTGGTGGACATGCTCAACGGCTACCGCCATCCCGACGCCGACGCCCTGGCCGACAACGTCGCCGGGATCGTCGAGCCGCTGGCCGATCTGATCTCGCGGGCACGCGAGCGCGACGACGTCGACCTGATCTATGTCAACGACAACTACGGTGACTTTACCGACGAACCCAGTGACCTCGTCCGCGCCGCACTCGACGGCGCCCACCCCGAACTGGTCGATCCGATCACCCCGCACCCAGGCAACCGGATCATGACCAAGGTGCGCCACAGCGTCTTCTACGCCACCCCGCTGGACTACCTGCTCAGCCGGCTGGGGGTCGAACGCGTCGTGCTCACCGGCCAGGTCACCGAACAGTGCATCCTCTACAGCGCACTGGACGCCTACGTGCGGCACTACTCGGTGATGGTGCCGCCGGACGCGGTCGCCCACATCGACGCCGAACTGGGCCGGGCCGCCCTGGCGATGATGGAACGCAACATGAGCGCCGAGCTCGTCGCGGCCGGAAAGTGTTGGCACTGAACGAGTTCTGCGCACCGCACCGATCAGTGTGATCGGGACCACAAGCCGGTGACCCATACTCGCTGCACACCAATCCCTTTCACGAGATTCGAGTACGTCGCTACTCGTTACTCGCCGCCGCGGCGGCCATAGCTTTCTCCTACGGGCCGGACGAGCCGGCCACCAAGACCAGGGAGACCGCCATGACCGTTGTTGCCTACCGGGCCGAAACGCAGACCACCACCCCCGCCGCCATGAAGCCGACGGTGTTGATCACCGAGAACGAGGTGAAGCTGCTGACCGCTGCCGCGATCGGTGTGACGGCACCGGCACGCCCCCGGCTGTGGTCGCGCTGGACGTCGGCCGCCCGCGCCGCGTTCACCGTCCACACCGTCGACGAACGGCCCGCCCACTCCCGCTACGTGCCCCGGCACCACGACTTCCTGGAGACCGCGGCCATGAAGCGGGCGATGGAACGGCTGTGAGGCGGTAACGCCTGCGCCCTCGGGCGCGATGACGCATACGACAATTCCCACCAGTTCTGCGGAGGACCACGTGCGTCGACTCAAGGCCGCTGCCGCTGCTCTCGCCGTCGCCGTCACTGCAGTTCTGGGCGGGTTCGTACCGGCGGTGGCGCAGGCCGCGCCGCCGGCGTCGGCCAAGGATTTCTCGAAGCCCGCGATCGTGATCCTGGGCTACGGGCTCAATCCGGACGGCAGCATGCGGCCGGTACTGCGCAGCCGGGTACTCACCGGGCTGGCCGTGGCACAGATCTTCCCGCAGTCGCCGATCATCGTCACCGGCGGCAACCCCCGCAACGGGCAGACCGAAGCCGCCCAGATGCGGCGAATGCTGATGATGTTCGGATTCCCGGACAACCGAATCATCGTGGAGGACAGGGCGAACAGCACCGTTCAGAACGCTCAGTTCTCGGTGCCGCTGGCCGAGAAGGCCGGAACCTCCGGCATCATCCTGGTGACGTCGTCGACCCATCAGGGCCGCGCCGACGGCGATTTCGTCGACGCCGGGGGCCACCTGCTGTCCACGGTGAGCTTCCCGGACGGCGATCCCACCGTGAACGTGGCGCAGTTCGCCCGCGACGCGATCAGCCCGTTCATCAACATCGGCTAGCCGCCTATCCTGGAAGCATGGAGGCTCCCGAGCTCGTCACGGTGCTCTCGGGACGCCGTCTGGCGGTCCTGACCGGGGCGGGCATCTCCACCGACTCGGGCATCCCCGACTACCGCGGACCGGACTCGCCGCCGGCCAACCCGATGACGATCCGGCAATTCACCTCCAGCCGGGAGTTCCGGCAGCGGTACTGGGCGCGTAACCATCTGGGCTGGCGGCACATGGCCCAGACCATGCCCAACGCCGGGCACCGGGCACTGGCCGCGCTGGAACGCGCCGGCGTCGTCACCGGCGTGATCACCCAGAACGTCGACCTGCTGCACACCAAAGCGGGCAGCCGCAACGTCATCAACCTGCACGGCACCTACGCCCAGGTGGTGTGCCTGAACTGCGGTCACACCATGTCGCGGGCGGCGCTGGCCGAGCAACTGGAAGCCGCCAACCCCGGCTTCACCGAGCGCGCCGAGCAGGTGGGCGGGATCGCCGTCGCACCGGACGCCGACGCGGTGGTGGACGACACCGACTCGTTCCACTTCATCGACTGCCCGGTCTGCGGCGGCATGCTCAAGCCCGACATCGTCTACTTCGGCGAGAGTGTGCGCAAAGAGGTTGTCGCTCAGGCATATTCGATGGTCGACTCCGCCGATGCCCTGCTGGTCGCCGGGTCGTCGCTGACGGTGTTCTCGGGGTACCGGTTCGTCCGGCACGCCGCGGCCCGGGGAATCCCGGTCGCGATCATCAACCGCGGGCCCACCCGCGGTGACGACCTCGCCACGGTGAAGATCGACAACGGGTGCTCGGAGATCCTGGTGCTGCTGGCCGACGAGCTCACTGAGAGCATGTCTGCATGAAACGTTCCCGGGGCAGGGCCGGTACGCACACCGAAGAGGACATCGACGAGGAAGCCGGCCGGGTCGCCGCCCTGCTCAAGCGGATGCGCCCGCCCCCGGGTCCGATCACGCAGCGGTGGGCGCTGGGCATCGGCGATATCGTCGCCGACACCGCCCGCCTACCTCAGCGGATCCGCGGAGCGGTGCTGTTCCTCAACCGGTTCGGTGGGCTGGCCATCACGCCGGAAACCCTGGAGTTCGACGGTGACGACGCCAAGTGGTCGAAGATCACCGAGATCGACACCCGCAACCTGGTCGAATACCTGCTGTCGGGGGCGGTGGAAAAGCAGGTGGACCGGCTGCCGGTGCCGTGGTTTCCCGGCCGGGGCCGGCTGCTCGGCCTGGCGTCGGCGGGCGTGCTGACGCTGCTGATGGCCACCGCCCGCCAGCAGATCGAAAACCATGCCGATGTCCGCATCCCCGCCGAGGTGCACCACCGCGGCTGGTTCCGGCGCGACAAGGTGCTGACCCCCGGGGTGATCTCCACGCTGATCCTGGCCGACCCGAAGGTCAGCGAGTCGGTGATCGCCACCGCCAAAGCCAACGGGGTCACCGTGCGCAAACGCGACGACGACCCGATGGACGCGGCGGGCGACCGCGCCGAGGTGCTCAAGGCCAAACTGGCCGAGCTGGAGAAAAGTATCCGGGGTCTGCTGCACCGCGGACGCGGCTAGATAGCCACCAGATCATCGGCGTGCACGGCCGGCCTGCGCATCTCGGCGGGCAGGTCGGTGGTGGAGCGTCCGATCATGGTGGCCAGCTCGGTGGCGTCATAGGCCACCACGCCGCGTGCCACCATGGCCTCGTCGGGTCCGCGCAACTCCACCACGTCGCCGCCGAAGAACCGGCCGGACACCGCGGTGATCCCGGCCGGTAGCAGCGAGCGGCGTTGTTTGACGACCGCACGCACCGCGCCGGCATCCAGCGTCAGGGCACCGGACACCTCGGCGGCGTAGCGCACCCAGAACCGCCGCGCCGACATCCGGTCGGGCCGTGGGGCGAACACCGTGCCCACCGAGGCGTCCGACAGCGCGGCGGCGGCGTCGGCGGCCGCCGCCAGTAGCACCGGAACCCCGGCGTCGGCGGCCAGCAGTGCCGAGGACAATTTCGAGCGCATCCCGCCGGTGCCCAGGCGGCTGCCCTGCCCGGCGACCACACCGTCGAGGTCGTCCGGGCCGGCGACCTCCGGAATGAACCGCGCGTCGCCCTTGCGGGGATCGGAGTCATAGAGGCCGTCAATGTCGGACAGCAGGATGAGCGCGTCAGCACCCACCAGGTGAGCCACCAGCGCCGAGAGCCGGTCGTTGTCGCCGAACCGGATCTCGTTGGTGGCCACGGTGTCGTTCTCGTTGACGATCGCCACCGCGTGCAGCGCCCGCAGCCGGTCCAGGGTGCGCTGGGCGTTGGTGTGCTGCACCCGCATCGCAATGTCGTGGGCGGTGAGCAGGATCTGGCCGACGGTCCGGTCGTAGCGGGCGAAGGCCGCGCTCCACGAGTTGACCAGCGCAACCTGCCCGACGCTGGCTGCCGCCTGTTTGGTGGCCAGGTCGGTGGGCCGACGGCTCAGCCCGAGCGGCTCGATACCCGCGGCGATCGCGCCCGAGGACACGATGACGACGTCGGAACCGGCCTGCATCCGGGCCTCGATGGCGTCGGCCAGTTTCGCCAGCCGGCCTGCGTCGAACAACCCGGCTTTGGTGGTGAGCGCCGTGGTGCCGATCTTGACGACCACGCTGCGTGCCGTGCGGATCGCCTCGCGATACTCGCTCACGATTCGTCCTCGTGCTCCCGGCGCATCCGGCGCGCTTCCTTGCGCTCAGCGGCCCCGACCCGGTCGTTGTGTTCCAGCCGCACATCGGTGCCCCGGCCCGTCGGCATCACGTCGACACCGGCCGGCGTCTGCGGCTCCCAGTCGAAGGTCATGTCGCCGATCGTCACCGCGCAGCCGGGCTTGGCCCCGCGGCGCAGGAGCGCATCCTCGACACCGAGCCGAGCCAGCCGGTCCCCGAGATAGCCAACGGCCTCGTCGTTGTCGAAATTGGTCTGGGCGATCCACCGTTCTGGCCGCACACCGCGCACGATGAAACCGCCGGGATGGTGCGGGTCCTCCTCGACGGTGAAACCGCTCTGGTCCACCGGAATCGGCCGGATGACGGGACGGCGCGGTACCACCTCGGGCTGCGCGGCCTGATAGGCGGCCACCATGTCCCACAGCGCAAAGGTCAACTCGCGCAAGCCTTCCCGGCTCACCGTCGACACCTCGAATACCGGCCAGCCGCGGTCGGCGATCTCCGCGCGCACGAAGTCGGCGAGTTCGCGGGCCTCTGGGACGTCGATCTTGTTGAGCACCACCGCACGCGGCCGGCTGGCCAGGTCACCCAGAGTGGAATCCCCTTGCAGCGTGGGCTGATAGGCGGCCAGCTCCGCTTCCAGCGCGTCGATATCGGAGACCGGGTCGCGGCCCGGCTCCAGGGTGGCGCAGTCCACCACATGCACCAGCACCGCGCAGCGTTCGATGTGCCGCAGGAAGTCCAGCCCGAGACCCCGGCCTTCGGAGGCACCTGGGATCAGGCCCGGCACGTCGGCGACGGTGAAGGTGTGATCCCCTGCCGAGACGACGCCGAGGTTGGGGACCAGCGTGGTGAACGGGTAGTCGGCGATCTTGGGCTTGGCCGCCGAGATGGTCGACACCAGCGAGGACTTGCCCGCCGACGGGAAGCCGATGAGGCCGACGTCGGCCACAGTCTTGAGTTCGAGAGTGAGTTCGCGCTCCTGACCCTTCTCGCCGAGCAGCGCGAAACCGGGAGCTTTCCGGGCCCGGGACGCCAGCGCGGCGTTGCCCAGCCCACCGCGGCCGCCCTCAGCGGCGACGAAGCTGGTGCCGGTTCCGACCAGGTCGGCCAGGAGCCTGCCCTGTTCGTCGAGCACCACCGTGCCGTCGGGAACCTTGAACTCCAGGTCGGCCCCGTTGGCGCCGTCCCGGTTGCTGCCCATCCCCTGCTTGCCCGATGGG
Source organism: Mycobacterium sp. M26 (assembly GCF_001494595.1). GTDB lineage: Bacteria > Actinomycetota > Actinomycetes > Mycobacteriales > Mycobacteriaceae > Mycobacterium. The sequence goes on along the minus strand of NZ_LN929908.1, from coordinate 1,455,621 downwards.
GCGACCACATTGGGGTGGAAATGGAAGTCCAGCAGGGTATGCACCTGCGGATCGACGACCAGGATGACGCTGCCGCCGTGGCCGCCGTTGCCGCCGTCGGGACCGCCGAGAGGTTTGAACTTCTCGCGGTGCACCGAGGCGCAGCCGTTACCGCCGTTGCCCGCGCGGGTCTTGATGACGACGCGGTCGACGAAGCGAGGCATCGGAGAGTCCTTTCATTCGTCGAGTGTGTACCTACTGCGAGATATCGGTCTCAATCTCGCAAAGGACGCACACTCGCGAAATTAAGACCTACTCCGGTCGGGCGACGCGGACGATGTTGACGACCTTGCGGCCGCGCTCGACACCGAACTCCACCGCGCCGGGCGCGGTGGCGAACAGGGTGTCGTCACCGCCACGGCCGACGTTCACGCCGGGGTGGAAGTGCGTGCCGCGCTGGCGGACGAGGATCTCGCCGGCCTTGACGACCTGACCGCCGAACCGCTTGACGCCGAGCCGCTGTGCGGCGGACTCGCGACCGTTGCGCGAGCTGGAGGCGCCCTTCTTGTGTGCCATGTCTGTTCGCTCCCTGTCGCTACTTGATCCCGGTGACCTTGAGCACGGTCAGCGGCTGACGGTGACCCTGCCGCTTGTGGTAGCCGGTCTTGTTCTTGAACTTGTGGATGCGGATCTTGGGGCCCTTGGTGTGCTCGAGCACCTCACCGGTGACCGCGACCTTCTCCAGGGCCTTGGCGTCGGTGGTCACCGTGGCGCCGTCGACGACGAGCGCGACGGGCAGCGAAACAGAACTACCGGCCTCGACCTCGAGCTTCTCGACCTTGACGATGTCTCCGACCGCGACCTTGTACTGCTTGCCGCCGGTCTTGACGATTGCGTACGTCGCCATTCGTTCCTCTGCCTTGCTCTGTGGGCGCGCGCTAACCGAAGCTGCGTGCGCGGGTCTGGGGGTGCGGGATCTTTAAGCCCGCTGCCACCGGCGTCGGACGCCTGGCGACAACTGCTCAAGGTTACGTGACCAGCACCGGGAGGGTCAAACCGCCTCGCTAGGAGGCGGGTGGCCCGGCGGGCCGGGCCGCGGCACGGCGACGGGGCCGGCCCGCCGCCACCACCGGCGGGGCCACGACGGGTTCGTCGACGTCATCGTCGTAGTCGTCGCTGTCCGCCAGATCCTCGTCGTCCTCGGAGTCGTCCTCGGCGTCCTCATCGACGTCGAGGGTGTCCTCGTCGAGGTCCTCGTCGTCCTCATCCAGGTCGACGTCGATCTCGTCCTCGTCGTCCTCGTCATCGGAGTCCTCGGACTCGTCGTCGAAGTCCTCGTCGTCCAGGTCTTCCTCGACCACCTCGTCGGCGACCTGCTCCTCGACGTCAGCCTCGGCCTCGGCGATCGCCTCGCGGTCGAGTTCGTCGGCCAGCTCCTCCTCGGACTCGTCGTCCTCGTGCTTGCCGTTGGCCGCGGCCATCGCCTTGAACATCGGATGCTCGCCGGGCCCGTGCACCGGAACCCGGGCCACCGCCGCTGCCACCGGCTCCTCGGCGCGACCCTTCTTGCCTCGCTTGCTGCGGCGGTTACCCGACTCTGCCTTGCGGGCAACGGCCTGCGTGGTGTCGACCGGGTCGGCGTGCAGCATGATGCCGCGGCCGCTGCAGTGGGTGCAGGTGGTGGAGAACGCCTCGACCAGGCCGGTGCCCAACTTCTTGCGGGTCAGCTGCACCAGGCCCAGCGAGGTGACTTCGGAGACCTGATGCCGGGTGCGGTCCCGGGCCAGCGCCTCGGTCAGGCGCCGCAGCACCAGATCCCGGTTGGACTCCAGCACCATGTCGATGAAGTCGATCACCACGATGCCGCCGATATCGCGCAGCCGCAGCTGGCGGACGATCTCCTCGGCGGCCTCGAGGTTGTTCTTGGTCACCGTCTGCTCGAGGTTGCCCCCGGCGCCGGTGAACTTGCCGGTGTTGACGTCGACCACCGTCATCGCCTCAGTGCGGTCGATCACCAGCGTGCCACCCGAGGGCAGCCACACCTTGCGGTCCATCGCCTTGGCCAGCTGCTCGTCGATGCGATGCACCGCGAACACGTCCGGACCGTTCTCGCCGCCGGGCGGATCGTACTTCGTCAGCTTCGGAACAAGTTCGGGCGCAACGGAATTGACGTACTCATTGATGGTGTCCCAGGCGCTGTCGCCGGAGACGATCAGCCCGGAGAAGTCTTCGTTGAACAGGTCACGGATCACCTTGACCAGAACGTCGGGCTCCTCGTAGAGCGCGACGGCGGCCCCGGCCTTGTTGCCCTTGACCCGGTCGGCCTCGGCGGCGATCGCGTTCCAGCGTTCCTGCAGCCGCTCGACGTCGCCGCGGATGTCCTCTTCCTTCACCCCTTCGGAGGCGGTGCGGATGATCACCCCGGCGTCGGCGGGTACGACCTCGCGCAGGATCTCCTTGAGCCGCTGGCGTTCGGTGTCGGGCAGCTTGCGGCTGATCCCGGTGGACGACGCACCCGGCACGTAGACCAGGTAGCGGCCGGCCAGCGAGACCTGGGTGGTGAGCCGGGCGCCCTTGTGGCCGACCGGATCCTTGCTGACCTGCACGACGACGTAGTCGCCGGGCTTGAGGGCCTGCTCGATCTTGCGCTGCGCGCCACCGAGGCCGGCGGCTTCCCAGTTGACCTCGCCGGCGTAGAGCACACCGTTGCGGCCGCGGCCGATGTCGACGAACGCCGCCTCCATCGAGGGCAGCACGTTCTGCACGATGCCGAGGTAGATGTTGCCGACCAGAGAAGCAGAAGCCGCCGACGTCACAAAGTGCTCGACGACCACGCCGTCTTCGAGCACCGCGATCTGGGTGTAGCGCGCGCCTTCGTGCGGCGGCTCGGTGCGGATCTTGTCGCGCACGACCATCACCCGGTCGACGGCTTCGCGGCGGGCCAGGAACTCGGCCTCGGTCAGGATGGGCGGACGGCGCCGGCCGGCGTCGCGGCCATCGCGGCGGCGCTGGCGCTTGGCCTCCAGCCGGGTGGAGCCGCTGATGCCCTGGATGGCGTCAGGGTCACGCTCGGCCTTGGCGCGCGGGGCACGCTCGTGGACCACGGTGTTGGGCGGATCGTCCTCCGACCCGGCCTCCCCGTCGTCTCCCCCGTTGCCGGTCTTGCGGCGCCTGCGGCGACGACGGCGGCGGGTGGCCGCTTCACCGGTGCCCGACTCCTCGTCACCGGCAGCGTCGTCGGTCTCGTCGTCCTCGGTGCTGTCTTCGTCAGCGGTCGACTCGGCGTCCTCGCCGGTGCCCTCGCCCTGTTCACCGCGGCCCCGGCCGCGGCCCCGGCGGCCGCGGCGCCTGCGCCGGCTGGCCGGACGCTCGGCCTGGTCGTCGTCGGTGTCGGCGCCGGACTCGTCGTCCTCGTCCTCGTCGTCGTCGGCCTCGTCATCGGGGTCGGCGGCGATCGCCGCCACCGGCTGCGGGGCGACGAACAGCGGCATGTACACCGACTGCTCGACGGTGGTGGTCTCCAGGATCAGCCGCGACTCCGGCTCGGCGTCAGCCACCACGTCGGCGGTCTCGTCGACCTCGGCGATCGGGGTGGGTTCGGCGGGAGCCTCCCCGAGGGGCGCGGGCTCCTGAGCCAGCACGTCACGCACCCGCACCGCGTCGGTGCGGTCGACGGTCGAGTGCGCACTGCGGGTGCGGCCGTCGAGTTCGCTCAACGCGTCGAGTACGCGCCGGCTGGTGGTGCCGAGCACCCGCGCGAGGGAGTGCACCCTCAGGCGGTCCGGCAGTTCCTCACCCGCGGCGACCGTGGGTGGCTCCCACTGCTGCTCACTCGGGGTTTCGGGCTGGTCCTGATAGATGTCATCGTCGGCCACGTAGTCTCCTAGAGCCCCCGGGCGCGTCCAGCGACGCGGCCACGCGAGGGCTTCCGCTATGTACCCGGGTTACTTCCCCCGGGCTTGTCATGGTCTCGCTCCGAACGGCTCGTAGCGAACGCGCTCGGTGCCTGGCTGAATGACGGCTGTGGACGGTCGGCGCCGCACCGCAAACTGCGATGGTCGCGCTCGTCTAAGTCTTCATTCGGATGTGTTTGTGGGCACATCCGTCATCAGTATCCCACACCGCGGGGGCAGTTCTGACGTAGTGGCGCGGCATTGGCCGCCGCCGCGTCGTCAGACGGCGGGGAACCAGAGCGCGATCTCGCGCTCTGCGGACTCCGGGGAGTCCGATCCGTGCACCAGATTGAACTGGGTCTCCAGGCCGAAATCGCCCCGGATGGTGCCCGGGGTGGCCTTCTCCACGGGGTCGGTGCCACCGGCGAGCTGGCGGAACGCCGCGACCGCGCGCGGGCCCTCCAGGATCGCGGCCACGACCGGGCCAGAGGTGATGAACTCGAGCAACGAGCCGAAGAACGGCTTGCCCTCGTGTTCGGCGTAGTGCGCACGGGCCAAGTCGTCGCTGACCTGCTTGAGCTCCAGGGCTGCGATGGTCAGGCCTTTGCGCTCAATACGGCTGATGATCTCGCCGACCACCCGTCGTTCCACACCGTCGGGCTTGATCAGCACAAGTGTCCGCTCGCTCACGGCCGACAGCGTACCCGTCAGTCGGAGGGTTGCTGCTGTCCGGGCAGCAGGCCCCGGCGCTGCCTGCGCAGCACCTCGGCACGCAGGTAGGCGATCACGCCCCAGACCACCACGAACAGCAGGCCGATGAAGCCCACCGCCGGGTAGACGAAGAACCCGGCGACCAGGATCAGTTGCACGCCGAGGTTCATCCAGATCGCCCACGGCCTGCCCTGCACCCCGGCCAGCAGGATCAGGAACAGTGCGAAACCGACCAGATAGGCAGTCGACCAGGCGGTCAGGCCGCCGCCCACCGCGCCCACCACGGGCAGGGCGAGCAGCACGACGATGGCCTCCAGGATGAGGGTGCCGGCCATGACGCCGCGGAAGCTCTTCCAGGGATCCGGCGGAGCCACTGGCGTGTCGTCGGTCATCGCGGGTCCTTCCCGAACAGGGTGCGCGCCGCCCCGGCGGTCACCACCGAGCCGGTGATGACGATGCCGGCACCGGAGAATCCGTCGCCGTCGGCGGCGGACTCTTCGACCAGCGCGGTGGCCGTCTCGATGGCGTCGGGCAACGTCTCGGCGCGCGCCACCCGCTCGGGGCCGAAGATCTCCTCGGCCCGCAGGGCCAGCGCCTCGACCTCCAGTGCCCGCGACGAACCGTTGTGGGTGACGACCACCTGATCGAGCACCGGCTCCAGCGCCGACAGGATGCCCGTGACGTCCTTGTCCCCCAGCACGCTGAGCACGCCGACGAGGAACCGGAAATCGAAGTCGGTGCTCAGCGCGCTCGCCAGGACGGCCGCGCCCGCGGGGTTGTGGGCGGCGTCGATGAACACCGTCGGGGCGCTGCGCATCCGCTCCAGCCGGCCCGGGCTGGTGGCTGCGGCGAACCCCGCCCGCACGATGTCGATATCGAGTTGGCGTTGCGCACCGGCGCCGAAGAACGCCTCCACCGCGGCCAGGGCGACGGCGGCGTTGTGGGCCTGATGCTCGCCATGCAGCGGCAGGAAGATATCGGAGTACACCCCGCCGAGGCCCTGCAATTCGAGGACCTGACCGCCGATGGCGACCTGACGGCTGCGGACCGCGAACTCCGAATCCTCGCGCGCCACAGCGGCATCCGCGCGAACCGCCTCGGCCAGCAGCACCTCCATGGCGGCCGGGTCCTGGCGGCCGATCACCGCAACGGTGTCGGTCTGCACCAGCTCGCCACGCGGGGCGCTGATGATGCCGGCCTTCTCCGCGGCGATCTCGGCGAGGGTCTCCCCCAGATACTCGGTGTGATCCAGACCGATCGGGGTGATCACCGCGACCGGGGCGTCGACGATGTTGGTGGCGTCCCAGCGGCCGCCCATCCCGACCTCGACGACGGCGATGTCGACCGGTGCGTCGGCGAACGCGGCGAAGGCCATCGCGGTGAGCACCTCGAACTTGCTCATCGCCGGGCCGCCGGCCGCTTCGGACTGGGCGTCGATCATCTGCACGAACGGCTCGATCTCCCGGTAGACCTCGACGTAGCGGGCCGGGCTGATCGGTTCGTTGTCGATGGCGATGCGCTCGACCGCCGACTGCAGATGCGGGCTGGTGGTGCGGCCGGTGCGCTGATGGAACGCCGTCAGCAGTGCGTCGATCATGCGGACCACCGAGGTCTTGCCGTTGGTGCCCGCGACGTGGATGCACGGATAGCTGCGCTGTGGTGAGCCGAGCAACTCCATCAGCGCCGAGATCCGGGCCGTTGACGGTTCGAGTTTGGTTTCCGGCCAGCGCTGGTCGAGCAGATGCTCGACCTGCAGCAGCGCGGCGATCTCGTCGGGAGTGGGCTCGCTCATCACGCCAGCGCGGCCAGGCGCGCGGTGATCCGGTCGACTTCCTCGCGGGCTAGCTGCTGACGGCCGCGGATCTTGGCGACGACGTCGTCGGGTGCCTTGGCCAGGAACGCCTCGTTGTCGAGTTTGGCTGTGGTGCCTGCCAATTCCTTCTGCGCGGCAGCCAAGTCTTTCTCCAGGCGCCGACGCTCGGCGGCCACGTCGACGGTCCCGGAGGTGTCCAGTTCGACGTTCACGGTGCCACCGGACAGCCGCACCTCGACATGAGCGGTCGGGCTGAACTCGGCGGCCGGGCTGGTCAGCCAGGCCAGAGCGGTCACAGCCGGCACATGGGCGTCCAGACCTACTCCCTCGATACCGGACAGCCGCGCGGGCACCTTCTGCCGGTCGGCCAGGCCCTGGTCGCTGCGGAACCGGCGCACCTCGGTGACCAGCTTCTGCACATCGGCAATACGCTGCGCGGCAGCGGGATCCAGCGTGACGCCTGACGGCGCCGGCCAGTCGGCGATCACCAGAGATTCCTCACCCGTCAGCGCCTTCCACAGCGTCTCGGTGACGAACGGCATCACCGGGTGCAGCAGCTTGAGCAGCGCGTCGAGCACCGCCGCCAGCACCGCGGTGGTACGCGAAACCGGCGCCCCACCTTCTTGGCTGGCGATCTGGACTTTCGCCAACTCGAGGTACCAGTCACAGAACTCGTCCCAGGCGAAGTGGTATAGCGATTCGCACGCCCGGCTGAACTCGTAGCCGTCGAAGGCCGAATCGACCTCGGCGCGAACCTCTTCCAGCCGACCCAGAATCCAGCGGTCGGCGTCGGTCAGCTCACCGGCGGCGGGCAGCGGCGCCGGGGCGGCCCCGTTCATCAACGCGAACCGGGTGGCGTTGAACAGTTTGGTCGCGAAGTTGCGCGACGCCCGCGCGTGGTCTTCGCCGATCGACAGGTCGCCGCCGGGGCTGGCGCCGCGGGCCAGCGTGAACCGCAGCGCATCGGCACCGAAGAGTTCGACCCAGTCCAGCGGGTCGATGCCGTTGCCGCGCGACTTGCTCATCTTGCGGCCGTGCTCGTCGCGGATCAGGCCGTGCAGGAAGACGTTCTCGAACGGCACCTGCGGGCCGCGGGCGCCGCCGTTGGTGATCGTGTCGTCACCGGAGACGAACGTCCCGAACATCACCATCCGGGCCACCCAGAAGAACAGGATGTCGTAACCGGTGACCAGAACGCTTGTCGGATAGAACTTTTCCAGCTCCGGGGTGCGGTCCGGCCAGCCCATCGTGGAGAACGGCCACAGCGCCGAGGAGAACCACGTGTCCAGGACGTCGGGATCCTGTTCCCAGCCCTCCGGCGGGGTCTCGTCGGGGCCGACGCACACCGTCTCACCATCCGGCCCGTGCCAGATCGGGATGCGGTGGCCCCACCACAGTTGACGCGAGATGCACCAGTCGTGCATATCGTCGACCCAGGCGAACCAGCGCGGTTCCAGGCTCTTGGGGTGGATGACGATATCGCCGTTTCGCACGGCGTCGCCGGCGGCCTTGGCCATCGACTCCACCTTGACCCACCACTGCAGGCTCAGCCGCGGCTCGATGGGCTCACCGCTGCGCTCGGAGTGTCCGACGCTGTGCAGATACGGCCGCTTCTCGGCGATGATGCGGCCTTCGGCGGCCAGTGCCTCACGCACCTTGACCCGCGCCTCGAACCGGTCCATCCCGTCGAACTGCGTTCCGGTGTCAGCGATCCGGCCCTTGGTGTCCATGATCGAGGGCATCGGCAGGTTGTGCCGCAGGCCGATCTCGAAGTCGTTCGGGTCGTGGGCGGGGGTGACTTTCACTGCGCCGGTGCCGAATTCAGGATCGACATGCCCGTCGGCGACGATCACGATCTCGCGATCGAGGAACGGGTGCGGCAGTGTGGAGCCGACCAGGTGGCGGTAGCGCTCGTCATCGGGGTGCACCGCGATCGCGGTATCACCGAGCATCGTCTCGATCCGGGTGGTGGCCACGACGATATGGGGCTCGGCATCGTTCATCGAGCCGTACCGGAAGGACACCAGCTCGCCCTCGACGTCCTCGTACTTGACCTCGAGGTCGGAGATGGCCGTCTCGAGCACCGGCGACCAGTTGACCAGTCGCTCGGCCTGGTAGATCAGCCCGGCGTCGTAGAGCCGCTTGAAGATCGTGCGCACCGCCCGGGACAGGCCCTCGTCCATGGTGAAGCGGTCGCGGCTCCAGTCCACCCCGTCGCCCAGACGGCGCATCTGCCCGCCGATGGTGCCGCCCGACTCGTGCTTCCAGTCCCAGACCTTCTGCACGAACAGCTCGCGGCCGAAGTCCTCTTTGGTCTTGCCGTCGACCGCGATCTGCTTTTCCACCACGGTCTGGGTCGCGATGCCGGCGTGGTCCATGCCCGGCAACCACAGCACCTCGAAGCCCTGCATCCGCTTACGGCGGGTCAACGCGTCCATCAACGTGTGGTCGAGCGCGTGACCCATGTGCAGGCTGCCGGTCACGTTCGGCGGCGGCAGCACGATCGAGTAAGGAGGCTTCTCGCTGGTGGCGTCGGCGGTGAAGTAGCCGGCGTCCACCCAGCGCTGATAGATCTGCTGCTCTACCGCTCCCGGCTCCCACGACTTGGGCAGGGCCTCGGCACGAGAGTCAGGAGTGGTAGTCACCCGTCAATTCTAGGAACGGGCGCCAGCAGCTTGTCGGGCGGTGCGGGGTCTACCGCTTCCCGCCCAGCAGGCCACCCAGGATGTCGCCGATCGCGCCACCCTGCTTGCCGCCGAGAACGCTGCCCAGGATGCTGCCCAGCGCGTTGTTGCCACCGCCACCGCCGCCGGTCGCACCACCGAGGATGCCGCCGAGCAGATCACCGAGACCGCCGCCCGAGGAGGCCGCCTGAGTGGACGCGCCACCAGCGGCCTGGCCACCGGAGAACTGCTTGCCGATGTAGGCGATCACGATCGGGGCCAGGATGGGCAGCAGCTTCTTGATCAGGTCGTTGCCGCCGGCACCGCCACCGGCCAGCGCCGAGGCCACCTGGTTGGTGTCATTACCGCCGAAGATGCGCGAGACGATCGCCTCGCCCTGGCCGGTGTCGACCTGGTCGACATTCACGCCGCCGTCGAGCAGGCCACTGGTGGCCGTCTCGGTGATGGTGGACTCCAGCGTGCTGGAGTCGATGTCGTCGGAGACGACGTTGTGCTGGATGCTGCCGAGCAGTGTGGGCACCAGAGTCTGGATCGCCTGGCTCACCTCACCCTGGTCCGCGCCGAGCTTGCTGGCGATGTCCGCCACGGGGATCTGGTTGTAGAGGTCTTCGAGACCGGCCATGATGAGGTTCCACCTTCGAGACGAATGTTTGCGGTGATCGGAGCCGACACTAGTCGAGCCGACCTTCGCGGTCACCAGTTCCGCTCACAGAAAAATCAGTTCAGCCGCGCGGTCTCCAGCGTGATCCCCGCGGCCGGGAAACGCGCCATCAGCGCATCGCCCATCGCCGACGCCGGCGTGAGCACGCCACGCAGATCCGAGAGCTTGTCACGGTCGAGCGCCAGCGCCAGACCGCATTCGCCGAGCATCACCGAGGTGGCCTTGTAGCCCGGGTCGCCCTGCTGGGCGATGGTGGCCACGTAACGCGCCCCACCCGTCGTGGTGGTGTACGTCTCGGCGCGGTAGTAGCCCTTCTCACGGGCCTCGTCGCTGGGACCGGTGCCGGGCTTGGGCGCCACCCGCTCGACGAGCCGGCGCGGCAGCAGCCGGAAGAACCGGCTGCCCAAGGCCACCACCCCGTTGTTGGCCGCCGTGGCGACCGCCGAGATCACCGGCGCCAGCACCGACGAGCCGACGCTCATGTTCTCGGCGTAGCGGAACCTGGTGCCATAGGCGTAATCCAGTAATGCGTTGCTGCGCCGCACGATTCGGGTGTTGTAGAGCGCCATGGCGAACCCGGTGGTCCAGGTGCCGGCCAGTTCGGGTGCGATGTCGCGGCCACGCCGCCACGGCAGGTCGGGCTGCGGACCCAGTTCGGGCTCGGCGGCCCGGTCCTGACTCAGCGTGTACGGGTCCTCGAAGAGGCGACGGGTGTTGGGGTCGTTGGACGAGGCCCGGAACACCTCGATCATTGAGGCGACGGTGCCGCCGGACACTCCGCCGGAGAAGCCGCGCAGCACAAAGTTGGTGTCGCCGAGTTCACCCGTACCGTCCTGCTGGGCGCGCCGGTAGAGCGCGAACACGCTCATATCCGAAGGGATGGAATCGAATCCGCAGGCGTGCACGATGCGCGCGCCGGTGTCGATGGCCTCCTTGTGGTAGTCGTCGATGCTCTGCCGCACGAACATGGCCTCACCGGTGAGGTCGGCGTAGTCGGTACCGGCGGCCGCGCAGGCAGCCACCAGCGGCAGGCCGTAGCGGCTGTAGGGGCCGACGGTGGTCACCACGACGCGGGTCCGCGCAGCCATGTCGTTCAGCGATGACGGCGATGAGGCGTCGGCGGTCAGGATCGGCCAGGACTGCGCCGCCTCGCCGAGCGTCTCGCGGATGGCCAGCAGCCGTTCGGGCGAACGGCCGGCCAGCGCGATACGGGCACCCCCGCCGGCCTGCGCCAGGTACTCGGCGGTGAGCTTGCCGACGAAGCCGGTGGCCCCGTACAGAACGATGTCGAATTCACGCTGCTCTGCGGTCATGTCCGCCAACTTACCGGGACGCGGTTACCCCACGGTGTCGGGGAACGCGACGCTCTGGCCCAGCACGTGCTCGGCCAGGAAGGCCGTGACGACCTGGTACCAGAGCTTGGCGTGCTGGGGTGCGAGCACCCAGTGGTTCTCGCTCGGGAAGTAGAGGAACCGGTGCGGCGAGGTGCCGTCGTCGGCGGCGGGCAGCCGTGATTCGGTGAGCAGTTCGTACCACAGCCGAAGCGCTTCACCGATGGGCACGCGGTAGTCCTTGTCCCCGTGGATCACCAGCATCGGGGTGTTGATCCGGCCGACGAAGCGGTGCGGTGAATTCGCTTGCGCCATGGCCGGTGTCATCTCACGTGCCCAGTAGTAGGCGCCGTCGGTGGTGGGCCCGAACTGGTCGAGGGCCCACAGGCTGGCGTGGGTGACGATGGCCCGGAACCGGTCGGTGTGCCCGGCCACCCAGTTGGCCATGTAGCCACCGAAGGATCCACCCATCGCCGCGGTGCGCTCGGCGTCGATCCGCGGATCGGCGCAGGCGGCGTCGACGGCGGCCATCAGGTCCTCATACGGCGCCCCTCCCCAGGCTCCCCAGCCGCGCTGGATGAAGTCCTGCCCGTAGCCAGTGGACAGCGCCGGGTCGGGCAGCAGCACCGCGTAGCCGCGGGCGGCCATCAGCCAGGGGTTCCACCGCCAGGACCAGACGTTCCAGCTGTTCAGCGGTCCGCCGTGGATCCAGAGCAGCAGCGGCGCAGGATGGGGCTCACCATCTCCCCGAGTCGCTTCGCTCCTGCCCGCCGGTGCCGGCAGCACCAGCCAGGACCGCACCGGGGTTCCATCGGCGGCGCTCGCCGTCACCTCGGTGAGCTCCCCCGGTAGCTGCGGCAACTCCACACACGGAAGCACCGTCACGCCCGCCGCGTCGAGGCGGACCGGGTGCGGCGGCGCGGCATAGGAGGTGCGCAGCGCGTAGATCACCCCGCCGGGGGCGGCGATCACGTTGGAATAGCTGAAATCGTCGTCGGTGAGGCGGCGCACCGCACCGTCGAGGCCGACGGCGAAGATCGGGCACCGGCCGTTGTCATCGGCGGTCACCAGTAGTGAAGAGCCGTCACGCGTCCACGTCACCGACGCCGGCCAACGGTCCCAGTCCGGGGCGAGCTGAGACCAGCCGGACAACCCCAACACCGTGTGACACAACGTAATCCGCGGGGCCTCGTGCGGGGTGGACAGAGCCTCGCGGGTGAACGCCAGCGCCGTGCCATCCGGCGAGATCGCCGGGTTCTCCAGATCAGCCTCGGGGTCATCGGCGATCACGGTGCGTTCGCCGGTACTCAAGTCGATGCGCACCAGCACCGATCGCAGGGCTGCGCGCGGTGCCGGCACCCGCCACGTCGCGATGGCGAAACTGCCGTCGGCGCTCAGGGCCACCTGCGGCTCGCTGCCGAGTGCAGCCCCGGGCTGCACGGTCACGTCGGTCAGCGTCCCGTCCTGCGCCACCGTGAACAGATGCGTCTGATCGGGGCCGAGGTCAGAGTCCCAGTGCCGCACCGGATATCCGCTGTGCAGGATCGCGGTGACCTTGTTGTCCTTGCGCAGCGAGCGCAGCCTCCGGTCATCGTCGACGGACGACGCAGCGGGCAACAGCGGCCCGGTCGCCACGACCACCGGCGCCTCGGCCGCCGCCAGCACGGCGCTGATCCCGCCGGGCAGTTCGGCGAGACGGGCGGCCTCCCCGCCCGCCGTGGCAAGACGCCACAGCGCGGCGGGCGGCTTGTCGTCCTCGTCGGTGGGCCGGACCGCGGTGAACAGCAGGTCTCCGTTGGCAGTGAACGCCGGTGCAGACTCCCCCTTGGCGCCGCGGGTCAGCCGTCGCGCCGGCTGCGCTCCGGCCGGGTCGAGTTCCCACACCGCGCTGACGTACTCGGTCTTCTTGGCACTGAGTTCGGCGATAGTGGTCACGACGCGGGATCCGTCGGGTGACACCGCCAGCCCGGACACTCGGGGCAGGGCCAAGTAGGCATCGAGATCGCTGAAGTCATCGAAAGGACCTGAGGTCATTCCCCGTTCGTAGCACAGCCGGCACTAGGGTCGAGGGCATGGCCGACATCGCCGTCGTCGGTGCGGGTATCGCCGGACTGGCCACCGCCGTCGCGCTGCAGCAGCGGGGACATTCCGTCACGGTGATCGAAGAACGCACCGACACCAGTTCGGGAGCCGGCATCAGCATCTGGCCCAATGCCCTCGCGGCGCTCGACGTCCTCGGACTCGGCGATCAGGTCCGGGCCGCCGGTGGCCGGGTGACCGCGGGCGCGATCCGCTGGCGTGACGGTCGCTGGTTGCGTCAGCCGTCCGGTGAGCGCATCGTGACGGCGCTCGGCGAGCCGCTGGTCGTGCTGCAGCGGGCCACCCTGCGCGACGTGCTCGGCGGCGCCCTGGCTCCGGACACGGTGGTGTCCGGGGTGGCGGTGCACGATATCGCGGTCACCCCGGGCGGGGTCAGGCTCAACCTCGACGATGCGTCGCACCGTGTCGTGGACGCCGTCGTCGGCGCTGACGGCACCGGTTCGGTGATCGCCCGCCACCTCAACGGTCCGCTGCCCCACCGCTACGCCGGCTACACCGCATGGCGCGGGGTGGCCTCGATGGCGGTGGATGCCGCGCTGGCCGGCGAGACGATGGGGCCGGGCACCGAAGTGGGCCACGTCCCGATGGGCCCGGGTCGCACCTACTGGTTCGCCACCGAACGGGTGGCCGAGGGCCGGACCGCCCCGGACGGTGAGCTGGCGTATCTGCGGGCGAAGCTGGCGTCCTGGGCCGCACCGATTCCGGCGATGCTGGCGGCCACCGACCCGGCCGTGGTGTTGCGCAACGACCTCTATGACCGGGCGACCGCGAAGACGTGGGCGTCGGGGCCCGTGGTCCTGGTGGGCGATGCGGCGCACCCGATGCGTCCGCATCTGGGCCAGGGTGGCTGCCAGGCACTCGAGGACGCCGCAGTCCTGGGGGCGTTCGTGGCGCTGTGCGACGACCTGCCGGCGGCGTTCGCCTCCTACGCCGCCTTCCGGCGCCGGCGGGTAGCTGCGTTGGTGCGGGAATCGCGGATGATCGGCCGGATGGTGAACCTGCGGCCTGCTGTCCTCAGCGGGGTGCTGAGCCGGGCCACGGTCCTGATGCCCGAAGCACTCGTGACGCGGCACCTGGCCACGATCGCGGCCCGGTCGGCCTTTCAACTGCCCACACGCAACGACGCCCAGTCGGCGTGAACCGGCTGGGCGTCGTTGGCGGGGGTGTCAGCGCAGTCCGAGTGCGTTGGCGATGGCCTTGCCCGGGTTGTTGATGGCCTGGCACATCTTGTTGAAGTCGATCGACTTGAACGGCCCGCTCAGCACGTTGGCGCACGGGTCCTGTGCCGGGGCACCGGAGCCGGTGGAGACCGGGACGGCGAAGGTCGGAGCGCCGGCCTTTGCCCCGCAGGTCGGCCAGGCGCCGATGCCCTGCTTGCGCACGACGTTCTCGGCGACGCGGATCTGCTCTTCGCGGGATGCGGTGTGCGGGGTGCCGACGCCGCCGTTGGCGGCCCAGGTGGCCTGCTTGAACTGCAGGCCGCCGTAGAAGCCGTTCCCGGTGTTGGCCGCCCAGTTGCCACCCGACTCGCACTGCGCCACGGCGTCCCAGTTGACGCCGCTATCGGCGGAGGCGTTCCCGATGCTCAGAACGAATCCGGCCAGAGCCAGCGCTCCGGAGATGACTGCCAGAGTGACGATCCTGCGAATGGTGCTCATCTGTGTGCCCTTCCCGACCAAGGGGCGCAACTTCTGCGCTGTTGTGAGGTGAATCGCACCTCAAGCGGCGGGTGTTACTGGCGTGTCAATTGAAATTTCTGAGATTTCTGATAGAGGAGTTCTTAATGAGACGACGGTGGCCCCGGACCGTATGGTCCGGGGCCACCCTCGTGACGAACGTCAGATCAGCCGCGGCGACCGCACACCGGCCACGCGCCGATGCCCTGCGTGCGCAGCACGTTCTCGGCCACGCGGATCTGCTCCTCACGCGAGGCCATGTGCGGCGAGCCGGAGCCGCCATTGGCACGCCAGGTGCCCATGGTGAACTGCAGGCCGCCGTAGTAGCCGTTCCCGGTGTTGATCGCCCAGTTACCGCCGGACTCGCAACGGGCCACCGCATCCCAGTTCACGCCGCTGTCGGCGGAAGCGGTGCCGGTACCCAGGGCCATCGGAGCGACGACCATGGCGCCGCCGATGGCGGCCATACCGAAGGACCGTGCGAGCGTCTTGCGGAGGTGGTTCAACATCTATCCTTTCGCCGCGCGTCCGCCGGGGAGTCGCCCGCCGGGTGGCGGGGAACCTGAAATCCAGGACCGGTGTCCTCGGGTCGCACCGTCTCGGTCGGGCACGACAGTGGTGGCCGGCCGGTCGCGCCGGGTTTGGTCACCGGCAGTCCGTAGGAGGCCCCTCGACCTCCCCAGCCCCACTCACACGCAGGGTTTATTTCTGTGTAGTTGTTTGCTCCTTTTGGGAACGGGTAGGACCGTACGGAGGCATTTGGGCGAAGTCACATCACGACACGCCAATCTCGTTTTGATAACAAGACGATCACGATGCGTTTCTGCGAGAAGTCCGTGCAGGTCAGCTGGGCGATTTCCGGCGATCCCCGAAAGTGACGCGCCCGACAATTTAGTGACCTAAATCACGCCATTTTTGCGGCCTGCGTCACAGTAGTTTTGATAACGCAGGACGCCTCGACGCCGATGAAAAGGGCCGTTTCGGCAGATCAACCGCCCCGACGCCCAGTACCCGCGGTATCAGACGCGCAGAGTGTTAGCTGTCCGGGATCGCCGATCGCTCTTCTGTTTGCGCATCGTAAACTGTTGCGCTGCAGAATCTTTCATTGAATTGACCGAACCCTCGACGTCGGCTGGACCCACGCACCCGGCCCGTTCCCCGGGCGCTCTACCACCTCAAGAGGCGTTTGACCATAGGGTTTCGCCGATGCCGCAGCGCACCTCGCGGCGACTGCGGATGCTGCCGCCGGCCGTCGGCCAGTAGGGCGACGCCGTCGACCGCCCTGCGGGCCGAGCGGCGGCCGCACGACGATCCCCGACTCGGCGACGATCCCGCGCCGCCGCACCGGACCGCCCCATCACTTCGACGAGCGCTCCAAAAGACCACGGGCGCAAGGGTTTCCGTCAGCGGGCGACAACCGTCCGACACCTCTCGGACACCTGGTCGATACCGATTTGTTATTGGAGCGGTCCCAGCGGCGAAATATCGGAAGTTCGTTATTGTTGCTGAGCCAGATCCACCGGCGAATTGATGTTTGCCAGCTCATGCTCGAACCGCACCACCACGCGCTGGGTCACCACCGTCTCGGCCAGCGCCCGCATACTGCGTTCGCCGGCAGCCACGAGTGAATCGATGTGGTCGGCCAGTCCTGTGCGGTAGATCCCGGCGAGGTAGTGGTCGCGGCCGTCCCACGGCAGCACGATGTCGACGCCGTCGTAATCCACCAGGGCGTCGATGACCTCGACCGACAGATTCGGCATGTCCACGGCGGTGACGAAGGCGCGTTCCAGACCCGCGGCGGCAGCGGCGCGCAGGCCACGCCCAGTGGCCAACAGTGGCCCGACGCCACGAACCTCGTCGCGCAGCACCTCAGCGGTCAGGGTCGGCAACGCCTGCCCAGGTGCGGCGATCACGAAGATCGGGGCGCACCGGGGGCTGAGGACCTCGACCGTGTGCTCAACCATGGTGGTCGAACCGCTCGGATGCGGCAGGGTGGCCTTGTCACGGCCCATGCGGCGCGACGCACCGCCGGCCAGGACAACAGCGGCCAGCGGAGCGGAGGCACCCACGGCGTGACCCGTTAGTCCACGGTCCAGGTGTCGCGGCCACGCAGCAGCGACTGCAGCGCGTGGAGGTCATGCGGTGTCGCCTCGCGGGCCAGGCGGACCTGGTCGCGGGCGGCATCGTCGTAGGCGGGCCGGTTGACCTGCCGGAAGATGCCCATCACCGTGTGCTCGAGGTTCTGGTCGGACAGCCGGGACAGCGCGAACGAGTACGCCGGGTCGTCGAGTTGGGCGTCGTGCACCACGATGTCGGCGGCCGAGACGTCGGCGGTCTTCGCGACATCCAGGCCGAACCCGGACCTGACCACGCAGTACTCACCGCTGGCACCGAAGACCACCGGCTCGCCCTGCTTGACGTTGATGACCCGCTCCTCGGCGCCTTCCTTGCGCAGCACGTCGAAGGAGCCGTCGTTGAAGATCGGGCAGTCCTGCAGGATCTCGACCAGTGCGGCACCGCGGTGTGCGGCGGCAGCGCGCAGCACCTCGGACAGGCCGGCACGGTCGGAGTCCAGTGCCCGGCCCACGAAGGTGGCCTCGGCGCCCAGCGCCAGCGACACCGGGTTGAACGGGTAGTCCAGCGAGCCCATCGGGGTGGACTTGGTGACCTTGCCGACCTCGGAGGTCGGCGAGTACTGACCCTTGGTCAAGCCGTAGATCCGGTTGTTGAACAGCAGGACCGTGATGTTGACGTTGCGGCGCAGCGCATGGATCAGGTGGTTGCCACCGATCGACAGGGCGTCGCCATCACCGGTGACGACCCAGACCGACAGGTCGGGGCGGGCCAGCGCCAAGCCGGTCGCGATGGTCGGGGCGCGGCCGTGGATCGAGTGGAAGCCGTAGCTCTCCAGGTAGTACGGGAACCGGCTGGAGCAGCCGATACCGCTGACGAAGGCGATGTTCTCCCGCCGCAGCCCGAGCTCGGGCAGGAAGTTGCGAATGGTGTTGAGGATGACGTAATCGCCACACCCCGGGCACCAGCGCACTTCCTGGTCGGTGGTGAAGTCCTTGGCCTTCTGCGGCTCGTCCGTGGTGGGGACGCCGGCGGTCTTCGACGCCGGGGCCAGAAGGTCTGTTCCGATCAGGTCGGTCATGCGTTCACTCCCGCAGTCGCAGCCGCCAGCCTGGCGAACTTCGCCTTGTCACTTTCGGTCTCACTGAGCGTTCCGTCGAGGGCTCCGTCGATGATGCCTTCGACTTCGTCGGCGAGGAAAGCCATGCCCTGCACCTTGGTCACCGACTGGACGTCGGCCAGGTACTTGCCGCGCAGCACCAGCGCCAGCTGGCCGAGGTTCATCTCGGGAACGACGACCTTCGGGTAGCGCGCGAGCACCTCGCCGAGGTTGGCCGGGAACGGGTTGAGGTAGCGCAGCTGGGCGTGGGCCACCTTGATGCCCCGCCGGCGGGCGCGGCGGCAGGCCTCACCGAGTGGGCCGTAGGAGCTACCCCAGCCCAGGAGCAGGAGTTCGGCGTCACCGGTCGGGTCGTCGACCTCGAGGTCGGGCACCGAGATGCCGTCGATCTTGGCCTGACGCAACCGGACCATCAGGTCGTGGTTGGCCGGCTCGTAGGAGATGTTGCCCGAACCGTTGGCCGACTCCAGGCCACCGATGCGGTGCTCCAGACCCGGTGTGCCCGGGATGGCGAACTGGCGGGCCAGCGTCTCCGGGTCGCGGTTGTAGGGCGCGAAATCCTCGCCCGGCTGGGCGAACTTGGGATCGATCGGGGCGAAGCTGCCCACGTCCGGGATCCGCCAGGGCTCCGAGCCGTTGGCGATCGCACCGTCGGACAGCAGGATGACCGGCGTCCGGTAGGTCAGCGCAATCCGGGCGGCCTCGATGGCCACCTCGAAGCAGTCCGACGGGGACTTGGCCGCCAGCACCGCGACCGGCGATTCACCGTTGCGGCCGAACAGCGCCTGCAGCAGATCGGACTGTTCGGTCTTGGTCGGCAGGCCGGTGGACGGTCCACCACGCTGGACGTCGATGACCAGCAGCGGCAGCTCGGTCATGACGGCCAGGCCGATGGCCTCGGACTTCAGCGAGACGCCGGGGCCAGAGGTGCTGGTCACGCCCAGCGCCCCGCCGTAGGAGGCGCCGATGGCGGCACCGATGCCGGCGATCTCGTCCTCGGCCTGGAAGGTCAGCACATTGAAGTTCTTGTGCTTGGACAGCTCGTGGAGGATGTCGGAGGCCGGGGTGATCGGATAGCTGCCCAGGATCACCTGGATGTCGGCGAGCTGACCGGCGGCGATCACGCCGTACGCCAGGGCGGTGTTGCCGGAGATCTGCCGGTATTCGCCGGGCGCGAGCTTGGCCGGGGCCACCTCGTAGGTGGTACCGAAGGCCTCGGTGGTCTCGCCGTAGTTCCAGCCGGCCTTGAGCGCCAGCACGTTGGCCTCGGCGACATCAGGCTTGCGGGCGAACTTCTCCCGGATGAAGGTTTCGCTGGTCTCGATCGGGCGGCCGTACATCCACGAGAGCAGACCCAGGGCGAACATGTTCTTGGCGCGCTGGCCGTCCTTCTTGGACGCCCCGATCTCCTCGACGGCGCCGAGGGTCAGGGTGGTCATCGCGACGGGCAGCACGACGTACTCGGAGAGGCTGCTGTCCTCGAGCGGGTTGCTCTCGTAGCCGACCTTCGCCAGGTTGCGCTTGGTGAACTCGTCGGAGTTGGCGATCACCAGGCCGCCGCGCGGCAGGTCGTCGATGTTGGCCTTGAGCGCCGCGGGGTTCATCGCGACCAGGACGTCGGGGCGGTCACCCGCGGTCAGGATGTCGTAGTCGGCGATCTGGATCTGGAAGGACGAGACACCCGGCAGCGTGCCCTGGGGGGCGCGGATCTCGGCGGGGTAATTCGGTTGCGTCGCAAGGTCGTTGCCGAACAGCGCGGCCTCCGAGGTGAACCGGTCACCGGTCAGCTGCATACCGTCGCCGGAGTCGCCGGCGAACCGGATGACAACCTTCTCGAGTTTCTGCCGGTTACCCGTAGCTCCGTTGCCGTTCGGACCCACGTGCCCGCCTTTCATTGGTTCTTCTGGGGCCAATTCCGTGTCGCGGTCCAACGACGCGCCAGCGAAATCGGACAGCCGTCTTCAGTTGCTGTCACTCGCAGTACCGATTATTGCACTTTCTTAGGCAAGCTATACCGCGGGTGAGACCTGACACGCCGAAATCAAGGGGACAAAGTCACAGCTCACAGCCATGATGGACGGCGGAATGAGACATCGGTGTGTCGTTCGTCACTTTTACGAGCTTGTTAACTCTAAGAGTTTCGCTACTCGCGAGTAGCTCCGCGCCGCGCCCGTTCCGATGCGTACGGCTACGACGCGTCGTGGCGCCGCTTCTCGAGTTCGGCGGCAACGAGCTCGCTGGCGGCCCTGGCCGCCCAGACCGGCTCCGCCCCCGCCGCGCGGTTGGCCACATAACAGGAGGTGAACATGTCGCCGGCGCCGGTGGTGTGCACGTCGTCGACGCGCCACGCTGCAGGAACACGAACGCAACTGCCCCCTGTGTAGATGTCGCACCCCTGCGATCCGAACGTCACCAGGATCTCGGGGACACCCAGCCGGTCGGCGGCGGCCTGGCCGAAGGGGCCGCCGGCAACGATGACGGCCTCATCCTCGGCGAGCTTGAGGATGTCGATGCCGGCCACCAGCTCGGGTGGGTAGTGCCGGTCGACGACCAGCGGCCCCAGCCGGTCGGCGCGCACCAGACCCTGCCCGTCGTAGGCCACCCGGTGCCCGCGCTGGGCCAGCAGCGCCAGGGTGTCGGCGGGGAAGTCGGTACGCAGTAGCGGCGCCAGATGCACCCACGTGGTGTCCGGCCCGGCGGCGTCGACGTCCCGTGGACCCCAGACCGGACCGATCGCCTCGACCGACATCCTGCGGTGGTCCAGATTGTCGTAGTCCAGCCGGAACGAGCTCGTCCGCTCGGCGGTCAGGATTGTCAGGATCGAGCCGAATCGGTCGAGCAGCGGCGCGAACAGCGGCAGGTCCGGCTCAGCCGCGAGTCCCACGATCCGACCGTGGCCGCCGGCGGCCTGCAGTGCTACCCCGGCGAACGACGCGCACCCGCCCGGAGTGGGATCCCCTCCATCGATGATGTCGACAGCGAGGTTGCCCAGCACGGTCACACCCGCGACGAGCGGGGCGGGCTGCGGCGGCACGGGCGAAATGCTAGTGCTGCCGCGGCGCCGCTAGTTGCACAACGTTGCCTTCGGGGTCGACGGCGTCCACGCGCCAGCTGTCCGCCCACACCCACTCATGGTCGGGGCCGTCGACGACGCCACCGTGTTCTTCGGCACGCCGCCTTGCCTCGGCCAAGTTCTCGACGGGCACGATCAGCTTGATCGGCGTCTCCTCCCGCCGTACCGGAGGGTCGGTGATGACGATCTCGGCTGCCACCGACTCCGGGACCGTCACCAGATGCAGGGTGCACGCCCCACACCGCAGCTCGGCTCCGCCATCGTGGCGGCTCAACTCGGCAAGGCGCAGCCCATCCCGATAGAAGGCGACCATCCGCGCGAGGTCGACAACGTAGAGGACCGCATCCATGAAGGGAGCGTATTCGGGGCAGAGGTCAGCAGCGGGCCCATCGGACGATGACGGTTCCGTCGCCACCGGCCAGGATGCCTTTGCGTTGCATGTTGATCTCGACGTGGCCATCGGCCGCGGCGATGCGGCGTGCCGGTCCGGCCACCAGCTTGGGACTCGTCGTCAGACACAGCTCGTCAATCTCGTTGTCGGAGACGAGCTGAGAGAACAGCGTCGGACCACCCTCGACGAGCACACGATGCAGGCCGAGTTCTGCCAGCGCACTTCGGATTGCCGCCGAATCGATGCGGCCTCCCGGGAGCTCAGTCACCCGGGCACCGGATCGGTGCAGCGCACGTCGCGCGGCAATGTCGGCATTCTCCGAGACGAGGACCACCGGGGGCGCCGTCGGATTGCCGAGCACCGCAGGCGGCAGAACCCCGCGACTGGACACCACCGCCACCGGCAGCGCGGCGGCCAGGCCCCTCGAGAGCCGCCAGGACGCTGCCTCGGTGGACATCCGGATATCGACGTAGGGCTTGGACCACGCTGTGGTCGCACCGACCAGCACCACATCAGCGACTTCACGCAGCCGGCCGAATACGCGGCGATCCGTCGGCGTACCGAGTTTGCGCCCAGAGCCCTCGAGGGTCACCGCCCCGTCGATGCTCGCGATGAAGTTGGCCCGAAACAGCGGGCTGCGAAGGACCGCCGGGTAGGCGAACAGATCGCGCAAGTCCTCGTCGGTGAGCGTCTCGGCGTCATGGACCATCGGAGGTGATTCGCCGGCAAGAATGGTCATCGGGGCACGCTCGCTGGTCTGCTCGGAAGCTCTTGCAGAACAACCTGAGCCGGTGAGCGATCACGGCGCACCAGGAACAGCGCGGTGAGGACGCCGCCCGCGGCGGCACACGCCGGCAACAACATCGAGCGCGGCATCGCCTCGGCGAGCACCCCGCTGGACTGCTCGTCACCGATCAGGGCGGCCATCAGCGCAGCGACACTGGCGCTGGATAGCGCTGCCCCGAAGTGCCGGGCCGTGTTACACACCGCCGACCCCGCGCCCGCCAGATCGGTGGGCAGCGCCCGTGATGCGATGACCGCCAGCGGTTCCCACGTGAACGCTCCTGCGGCGCCGACCAACGCCAGGGGCAGCACCAGCCGCCACACCGGGGTTACCGCCGTCATGTCCAGCGCAAGCCAGAACAGGGCGACCGCGAGCATCGCGAAACCGAGAATCACGATCGGACGCGGATCAACCCGGTCGACGATCCAGCCCACCACCGGCGCCAGCACAGCGGTGGCGATGGCCATCGGCGCGGCGAGCACGGCCGCCCGCACCGGTTCCAACCCCCGCACCTCTTGCAGATAGATCATCAGCGGGACGACGAATGCCACGAACGTGAAACTGGCCAGGGCGACACCGGCATTGGACAGCACGAAGTTCCGGTCGACGATGAGCGGAAGCGGAATCAGCGGCTCGTTCGGGTGGATGGCCTGCCATCCGAAAAACAGTGCGATCAAGGCCAGCCCGCCGAGGATCGTCAGCCAGATCCCTGCCGACCATTGGGCGTTCTGGCCTTCCTGGAGGCCGTAAACGATGAGGCAGATACCCGCCCCGGACAGCAGCACGCCGAGAAGGTCGAAGTCCAACCGCCGACCCGGCAGTGCCGGAACGAACAACGCCGCGAGTACGAAACCGACCGCGCCGATCGGCGCGTTGATGAAGAAGATCCACTGCCAGCCCAGCCCACCCAGCAGAAGGCCGCCGAGTATCGGGCCCGCGAACAAACCCAACCCCGTCGTGGCGCCCCAGACGCTCATCGCCATACCGCGCCGCTCGGACGGAAAGGCACGGGTGATCGTGGTGAAGATCTGTGGCACCAACAATGCAGCACCGGCGCCCTGGGCGACCCGCGCGACGGTCAGCATCTCCAGCGACGAGCACATGCCGCACCACACCGATGCTGCGCTGAAGATCGCCAACCCGAGCAGATAGATGAGCTTCGGCCCGAACCGGTCCCCGAACCGCCCGCCGACCAACAGCAGCGCCGAGAAGGCCAACAGGTAGCCGCTCGTCACCCACAGGGCGGAGCCGTAGTCGACACCCAACTCCTGTTTCAGGACCGGATTGGCCACCGCGAAGACGGTCGAGTCGACCACGATGAGAAAGAGCCCGATCATCATGGCCCACAGCGCCCGAAAAGGATGCACGCCGGTCGATGGCGACATCATCCCTCCCGCCACTGCTGGAGATAACAGCTCGAAGCCGATCTTCACACACCGGACGGCGGCCCGCTCTCGAACTCAGATCGTCGAACTATCAAGCCAGCCAGGAGGTTTCGAGCCAGTTCGCGAATCTGATTTGCCAACGCCAGGCCAGCATCGCCACCTTGTTCCGTCCGCAAGCGTCCGGTGACGTGTTTCGGTGGTGTCGGCGTGATCTAGCCAAGGCTGAAACCTTCGCCGGCGCTCGACTCAGGTGCCCGTGGCCACCTGTGGTGGGATCCGCCCCGTCAGTGGCGTCGGGATCGGGCACTATGACATCCGTGCCGCAGGATTTTCCCGACGCCCACTGGGGCAAGGAACGGATGCTGACGATCTTCCGTCCCTTCTACGCCCTGGCCTCCTCCCCTGCCGGGTCACGGTTCGTCCGGCTGCTCGTTCCGCTGGACCGGCGGGTGCTGCGGGCCACCCGAGGCAAGTACACGTTGTTCGGCCCCACCTCACTGCCCGAGTTGTTGCTGACGACCACCGGCAGAAAATCGGGTCAGCCGCGGTTGGCGGCACTGAGCTACCTGCGCGACGGAGACCGGCTACTCGTGCTGGGGAGCAACTTCGGCCAACAACACCACCCGGCGTGGTCGGCGAATCTGATCGCCGACCCTGAGGCGGTGGTGGCGATCAACGGCGTCGAAATCCCCGTCTCGGCAGCACTTCTCACCGGGACAGAACGGGACCGGGCGCTGCAGCGGTTCCTGGCCTACCCGATGTACAAGTCGTATCGCACCCGCACCAGCCGCGAATTGCGGGTCTTCGCGCTGCGCCGCCGGCCCTGAAACGCCGAAACCGCCTCTCCGACACCGGTAGTTCGCCGCTGTGCCGCGAGTTTCACGTTTTGCGGCGGTCCACTCGATCTTTGGCGGCAAAACGTGAAACTCGACGGCGAAAGCTGCGGCCCAGATGCTGAACGGGGCACTTACTGCGGACCCAGCCAGCAGTAAGTGCCCCGTGAACAACTAACTCAGAGGATGTAGAGCATCTCCTGGTAGGTCGGCAGCGGCCACAGGTCGTCGGCCACTAGGCCTTCGAGCCCGTCGGCCGCCTCGCGCACCGCCGTCATGGCCGGCAGCACCACATCGCGGTAGTGCAGCGCCTCCTCGGCAGCGCCCTCGACGTGAGTACCCAACGCGGCCTTGAGGTCGGCGAGTCCCGCGGTCAGCGCCGAGATCGGACCCGACACCTCGGTCAGCAGCGTGGTGTCGGCATCCACACCCGCCGCCTTGAGGGTGGCGACGTTCTGAGCCAGCTCGGTCTGGTAGCGGATGGCGGCGGGCAGGATGACCGTCGTCCCCATCTCCAGAACCAGCTTGGCCTCCACGGCGATGGTCAGCACGTACTGCTCGAGCCGGACCTCGTAGCGGCTGTGCAGCTCGCGCTCGTTGAACACGCCGTACTTCTCGAACAGCGCGACCGCCTCGGGCTTGATCAGCTCGGGAATGGCGTCCGGGGTGGTCTTCAGGTTGGGAAGACCCCGCTCGGCGGCCTCGATCTGCCAGTTCTCCGAGTAGCCGTCACCGTTGAACACCACGGCACCGTGCTCGGTGATGATCTCGGTGAGCAGCGTCTGGACCGCGGAGTCGAAGTCCTCGCCCTCGCCGACCGCCTTCTCCAGCACGGTGGCCATGTAATCCAGCGAGTCGGCCATGATCGTGTTGAGGATGATCATCGGCACGTTGATGGTCTGGCCCGAGCCCGGGGCGCGGAACTCGAACCGGTTGCCGGTGAAGGCGAACGGGCTGGTGCGGTTGCGGTCGCCCGGATCCGTCGGCAGCTCCGGCAGCGTGTCGACGCCGATGATCATGCTGCCCTTGCCCTTTGACGAGGTGGCCGCACCCTTGGCGATCTGCTCGAACACATCGGCCAGCTGCTCGCCGAGGAAGATCGAGATGATCGCCGGCGGAGCCTCATTGGCACCCAGGCGATGATCGTTGGTGGCCGAGGCCACCGACACCCGCAGCAGACCGGCGTACTTGTGCACCGCGCGAATCACCGCGGCGCAGAACACCAGGAACTGGGCGTTCTCGTGCGGGGTGTCACCGGGCACCAGCAGGCTGCCGAACTGAGCATTGCCCACCGAGAAGTTGACGTGCTTGCCCGACCCGTTGACGCCGGCGAACGGCTTCTCGTGGAACAGGCACTCCATGCCGTGCTTCTTGGCGATGTTGCGGAACGTGGTCATCAGCAGCTGCTGATGGTCGGCGGCGATGTTGGCCCGCTCGAACATCGGGGCGATCTCGAACTGGCCGGGCGCGACCTCGTTGTGCCGGGTCTTGGCCGGGATGCCGAGCTTGAACAGCTCACGCTCGGTGTCCATCATGAAGGCCAGCACGCGGTCAGGCACCGAGCCGAAGTAGTGGTCGTCGAACTCCTGGCCCTTGGGCGGCTTGGCGCCGAACAGGGTGCGCCCGGCGTTGATCAGGTCGGGGCGGGCCAGGAAGAAGTGGCGGTCGACCAGGAAGTACTCCTGCTCAGGGCCGCAGAACGACACGATGTGGTCGAAATCCTTGTGGCCGAACAGCTTCAGAATGCGCTCGGCGTGAGTACCCATCGCCTGCTGGCTGCGCAGCAGCGGGGTCTTGTAGTCCAGCGCCTCACCGGTCATCGAGACGAATACCGTCGGGATGCACAGCGTGTTGCCGTTCGGGTTCTCCAGGATGTAGGCCGGGCTGGTGACGTCCCAGCCGGTGTAACCGCGGGCCTCGAAGGTGCTGCGCAGACCACCCGACGGGAAGCTGGAGGCGTCCGGCTCACCCTGGATCAGCGTCTTGCCGGCGAATTCGGCCAGCGTCTGCCCGTCGGAAACCGGCTCGAGGAAGCTGTCGTGCTTCTCGGCGGTCAGTCCGGTCATCGGATAGAAGACGTGGGCGTAGTGGGTGGCACCCTTTTCCAGGGCCCAGTCCTTCATGGCCGCCGCGACCGAGTCGGCGATGGCCGGATCGAGCTTCTCGCCCTTCTCAATGGTGGCGACGACAGACTTGTAGATCGACTTGGGCAGGCGCAGCTGCATCTCGGCCTTGGTGAACACGTTGGATCCGAAGATCTCCCCGGGCTCCTCAGCGGGGTCGAAGCTGATCGCCGGGGGTACATATGCCTCGACGCTATTGATCGCCTGAAGCCTGACGGTGTTTCCGCTCAACTGTGTTTCCTCTTCACCCAAGACACCCGCGTCTGCTTCGCGGGCATGCGACCGGCCCACAGTAGGAAGCTTCGGTTCCAAACTTGTTACGTCCGCGTCAACGGCAGAATGCGGCGCACGCTGGCGTATCTCCCGGCACCCCGCATTTCTAGCAACGTCGCGGGATAACGGAATGCCACCGCAATTCCTGGACACCGAATTCAAGCCCGTTCCGCAATCCGAGAAAAACCCGGGAAGACCTTTACGAAACGGCGCGCGAATGCGGTCTAAGTGGGGTTATGGTGATGCCGCTTGAGTTCATGGGTCGGAAACTCTTAAGGGGAAATCATGATGCACGCTTCGCGGATCGTCGCGCCCTTTGCCGTCGCCACGCTGGTCGCAGGGGCTGTTCCCGCGCTGGAACACAGCCAGGCCGCCGCGTTCACGTCGGTCGAAATCGCGCTGACCCATGCGACTGAACAATTGTCCGATGGTTATTCCGGAGCCTGGTCCGGGGGTCACGACCACGGGGACGGGGATTTAGAGGATTGGGGCGGCCACGGCGGTTCCCAGAATTGGTGGGGCGGCGGATTCAACCTCGACTTGAGCGGGCTTTTGGCGACCATCGTCGAACAACTGACGGCCAATAACGGTGCTCTGCTGACGGCCATCCAGACCGCGGTGAGCGCCGTGATCGCCGATTTGGCCAATGGTTCGACGATCGCCGAGGCGCTGGCCAACGCCGGCCAACAGCTGGCCTCAGCCATCGGCGGCAACGTGGGAACGGCCATCCAGCAAGGCCTGGACAAGATCGGCCAGCTGCTGACGCTCGCGCCCAAACTCATCAGCGGAGCACTGACCATCGCCGCCGCACTGCCCGATGCCGTCGCGCCTGTCGTCACCGCCGTCACCGCCGCCGTCAGCGACGTGCTGGGTGCCATCGGAACCACCGATCTGAGCACCGTCATCCAGACCGGCATCAAAAACGTCACCACCGCCGTCGCCCAGGGCATTTCGACCATCACCGCGGTGATCCAGAAGGTGCTCACCGGCCAGACGGCGACCGCCACGGCAGCCACCGCCGTACTGCGCACCGCCACCCCCTCCAGTACTGAGGACACCGCGTCGGCTCCGGTGGCCGACAAGGAGAACACCGAAGCCCCCGAAGTCGAAGCCGCCGAACCCACCAAGAACGACACCGAGGCATCCGAGGACGACAGCGACGCCTCGGCCCCGGCCAAGGCGGGCAGCGCCCGGACCACGCGGGCGGCTGCCGCCGCAGCGACCGGCGCCAAGAAGGAGTCCGACTCGCCGGCCAGCGCCGGTGCGGAGAAGTCCTCCTCCGGAGCCTCGGGCGGCTCGGGCCGGGCATCGGGCAAGCGGGGCGCCCACAAGTCGGCGGACTGACACCCGCGGACGCCCGAGGCCGCGTGCCGATCGTGAGCCAGTCGGCCTAGATTGAGAGGCATGGGTGAAGGTCGCGACATCGATGCCGGCTACGACGAGCATGCGGTCACCATCGGCGCCCGCAAGCTCGAGGCGGCCGGGGTGCCGGCCGTCCTGGTGTCGCTGCGGCGCGGACTGGCAGAGATGGGCCCGGTACGTACGGTCGAAGCCCTGGCGCGGATCAACCAGCGCCACGGCTTCGACTGTCCGGGCTGCGCATGGCCCGAGGAGCACGGCGGCCGCAAGCTGGCGGAGTTCTGCGAGAACGGCGCCAAGGCGGTAGCCGAGGAGGCGACCAAACGCCGCGTCACCCCGGAGTTCTTCGCCCGGCACACGGTGGCCGAACTGGCCGCCAAACCGGAGTACTGGCTGTCCCAGCAGGGCCGCCTGACGCACCCGATGGTGTTGCGGCCCGGCGAGCAGCACTACCAGCCAATCAGCTGGGACGACGCGTACGCGGTGATCGCCGAGCATCTGAACGCGCTGGCGTCACCGGATGAGGCGGTGTTCTACACCTCCGGACGGACCAGCAACGAGGCGGCGTTCCTCTACCAACTGCTGGTGCGCAGCTTCGGCACCAATAATCTGCCGGACTGCTCGAACATGTGTCATGAGTCGTCGGGCACCGCGCTGATCGACTCGATCGGGATCGGCAAGGGGTCGGTGACCGTCGATGACGTCGAGCACGCCGACGTCATTGTGATCGCCGGGCAGAACCCGGGCACCAACCACCCGCGGATGCTGTCGGTGTTGGAAAAGGCGCGGGCCAACGGCGCCAAGATCATTGCGATCAATCCGCTGCCCGAGGCGGGGCTGATCCGCTTCAAGGATCCGCAGAAGGTGCACGGTGTCGTCGGCCACGGTGTGCCGATCGCCGACGAGTTCGTCCAGATCCGCATTGGTGGGGACCTGGCGCTGTTCAAGGGGCTGGGCCGGCTGTTGGTCGAGGCCGACGACCGCTCGCCCGGCAGCGTGATCGACCGCGACTTCGTCGACGGGCACTGCCACGGCTTCGAGGACTACCTCGCCGAGGCCCGTGGCGTCGATCTCGACACCGTCCTCGAGGCCACCGGGATCGACCGGGCACAACTCGACCGCGTCGCCGCGATGCTGGCAGGCTCGCAGCGCACCATCGTGTGCTGGGCCATGGGCATCACCCAGCACACCCACGCAGTGGCGACCATCGGCGAGATCACCAATGTCCTTCTCCTGCGCGGAATGATCGGTAAGCCCGGCGCCGGGGTATGCCCGGTGCGCGGCCATTCCAACGTGCAGGGCGATCGGACCATGGGCATCTGGGAGAAGGTGCCGGAGAGCTTCCTGGCCGCCTTGGACAGCCGGTTCGGCATCGCCAGCCCGCGCAAACACGGCTATGACACGGTGGATGCCATCAGGGCGATGCGCGACGGCCGGGCCTCGGTATTCATCGGCATGGGCGGCAATTTCGCCTCGGCCACCCCCGACACCGCGGTCACCGAGGCGGCGTTGAGTTCCTGCGCGCTGACGGTGCAGGTGTCGACAAAACTCAACCGCAGCCACCTGGTGCACGGACGGACCGCGCTGATCCTGCCGACGCTCGGGCGCACCGACCGGGATCTGGTCGACGGCCGCAAACAGGTTGTGTCCGTGGAGGACTCGATGTCGATGGTGCACCTCTCGCGAGGCTCGCTGACGCCGCCCAGCGATCAGGTGCGCAGTGAAGTGGCGATCATCTGTCAGGTGGCGCGCGCGGTCCTCGGTGCCGATCATCCGGTGCCGTGGGAATCGTTCACCGCCGACTACGACCGGATCCGCGACGCCATCGCGGCCGTGGTGCCGGGATGCGCGGACTACAACACCCGGGTGCGTCAGCCCGATGGCTTCCAGTTGCCGCACCCGCCGCGGGACGCCCGCGAGTTCCCGACGATCACCGGCAAGGCCAACTTCTCGGTCAATGCGATGCAGTGGGTTCCGGTGCCCGCGGGGCGTTTGGTGCTGCAGACGCTGCGCAGCCACGACCAGTACAACACCACGATCTACGGTCTGGACGACCGCTACCGCGGCGTGAAGGGCGGCCGGCGGGTGATCTTCGTCAATCCCGCCGATATCACGTCGCTGGGATTGAGCGACGGCGATCGGGTGGATCTGGTCTCGGAGTTCACCGATGCCCGCGGTGAGGTTCAGGAACGGCGCGCCAAGGACTTTCTGGTGGTGCCGTACTCCACACCGGTGGGCAATGCGGCCGCCTACTACCCAGAGACCAATCCGCTGGTGCCGCTGGATCATGTTGCGCTCAAGTCGAATACACCGGTGTCGAAGGCGATCGTCATCCGGCTGGAGAAGACATGGGACGGGTAACCGCCCGGCGCCGAGTCAGCCACCTCACCGCGGACAGCGCCTCCGAGCGGCCCGAGACACTCGTCGTCGAGGAGCCGCTGGAGATCCGGGTGAACTCTGTTCCGGTGACGGTGACGATGCGAACGCCCGGTTCCGATGTCGAACTGGCGCAAGGCTTTCTGCTCACCGAAGGTGTCATCAGCCGACGGGGTGATGTCCTGACCGTACAATACTGCCGGGGCGCCGAAACCGCAGACGGGACCAACACCTACAACGTGCTCGACGTGACCCTGCACCCCGACGTGCCCCCGCCGGATACCGATGTCACCCGCAACTTCTACACAACGTCGTCGTGCGGGGTGTGCGGTAAAGCGTCACTCGAGGCGGTTCGGCTGTCCAGCAGCTACTCCCCCGGCGATGATCCGTCCGCGGTGTCGAGGGCGGCATTGACGGCAATGCCGGCCCAATTGCGCGCGGCACAGAAGGTATTCGCCAGCACCGGCGGACTACATGCCGCCGCATTGTTCACCGCCGACGGCACACTGCTGGTGGTGCGCGAGGATGTCGGCAGGCACAACGCGGTCGACAAGGTGATCGGATGGGCGTTGGAAGCCAAGCGGATTCCGCTCGGCGGAACCATCCTGCTGGTGAGCGGCCGGGCCTCGTTCGAATTGACGCAGAAAGCGGTGATGGCCGGAATTCCGGTGTTGGCCGCGGTGTCAGCGCCGTCATCGCTGGCCGTTGACCTGGCTACCCAGTCGGGTCTAACTCTGATCGCTTTCTTACGGGGTGACTCAATGAACGTCTACAGCCGAGCGGATCGTGTGATCGGCTGAGACAATACGGGGGTATTGCTCGTCACGCACGGTGGGAGGACGCGGTGACAGAGGTTGACGCACCGATCTCGGTGCATCACGAGAGAACGCGAACGCTGTTCAACCGTGACCATATTGGCATTACCCGCGCTGACCTGAGCGGGTGTGCGGCCGCCGGCGACGAACTCAACGCGCCGTCGGCTTTCGTGCTGCTCTATCGCCAGTACGTCAGGGACCGCTGGGAAGTCTTCAGCCTGGATTTCGGCCAGGACCAGAAGGATTGGGTGCGCACGATCGCCGATGACGAGCGCGAGTCGTTCGTGGGTATCGCTGCGAGTTTTCTGCACGGCAGTCGCCAACTCGAAGCGAACCTGCCGGAGTTCATGGCCGGCTCAGCCGAGGAGCACAAGCTCCACATCGCCGCGCAGATCGAAACGCATGCACGGCACATCGTGTTCTTCGGCAGGTTCTTTCGCGAGGCCGTCGGCGCTCAGGGCGCCGCCATCATGGGAATGCTGGACGAGACGTATCCCCGGGTGCAGGAGACCTTCGTCGGCCCGTTCGGGCTGTTGGCGTTCCAGGCCGAGGAGTTGCGTCGTCAGCCCCACGACCCGCGAGCCAGGGTCCGTTACGCCACAACGTGTTTCCTGTGGATCCAGGGTGTTCTGGCGACGTCCTTCTTCAGTGTGCTGATGGGCTTTGCCGCCGGTCGCGGGGTGCTGCCGGGATTTGTCGACGGAGCGCGGTCGGCGTACCTCGATCACTCCCGGCATGTCCGCGGCGGGCTGCTGTTCCTGCAGCAGGAGCTTCGTGCGGATCCCACGCTGGCCGACGAGATTCACGACACCCTGCGCACGATCCTGACGGTGAGCGGGGTATCGAGCCGCCGAGCCTTCCACGAGCCGCTCGGGTGGAGTGAGGGCGAGATGCGCATGCTGGTGTCGAGCAGTTTGCGCCGCCGGTGTGCCGAACTCGGCGTCGCGCTGACCGCGGACCTCGAACGGATGCTCGTGCCGATCGGCCACATCGCCCCCGGCGGCTGAGCGTGCCGTCGGCCTTCTTCAGCGACGAGTGGGCGCAGGACGTCCGGGCCGCGCTGGATGCCGGGCCTGACGATGCCACCCTGGCCGGCAAGCTGACGCAGTACTGGGATGTCTACGACGTCGTGCGGGCGCAATACACCGCGTCATGGGCGCTCGGCGTGCGCAACCTGCCCGCCGAACTCGGCGGCGGCGATCGCTACCTGTACATCGCGTGGGCCGGCTACTTCGTCCGCGAGTGCCGGGTGCTGCCCGGTTCCGAACCCGTGGACGCGACCTATGTACTGATGGCCGACTACACCCACTGGAAGGCCCTGTGCGAGGGCTACGACGTGCTGCGGACCATCACAGACCGCCGGATGACGCTGGAGCGCGGCGAACTGCTCGAATTCTTCAAGGCGATCTACTTCTTCGCCGAGTCCCTGGCGACGATCGCCAGAGTGCCGTTTGCGTAAGAGACCGGGCTGGCCGATACCTTAACGGTGCTATTAGTTGTCTCCGGGGATCGCCGTGGGGGCCGGCGGGGCTTTGACTGTGGGCGAAAAGCTATTGCCTCCGCCAGGAGTGACAGCCTTTTCTGTTGGCGACGGCGGGGCAACGCTAGTGCTGGTTTGCGGAGACGGCGGCGCTTTCTCTTGGCGGGCATCACACGCAGACACCAAACCGGTGATTCCCAGGATCAGCAGGGCCAGAGCCGCAGTTGCTCGCACGAGGTTTTCCGGCTTGCTCAGACGAGTCAGTGGTAAAAGCCCTTGGGCGGCGTTGCCTTCGAGCCTGGCACCGCGGTGATATTCGGGCCGAACGCATGGTCGGCCTGGTAACCGTCAGAGTCCAGCGCGCTCCCTACCTGGTCACTCGCGCCCGAAACAGACGAGATATAGCTCGGGTCGAAACTCGCGGGAGGCGGGCAGTAGTGCGGATTCTGCTTAACGAAGCACGCATCACTGACGATGGCGTGGCCACCGGTCGAAGACGTTGTCAGATTGCGACTCGTACCGCTTGTGCCGTCGTTGTCGAAAGAACCCTGCGTGCCGTCGTAGTCAACCGAACCGCCCGTCTGCGTCGTCAGACCGTCCGCCGAGGCCGCAGCGGCACCCGCTATCGCGACAGCAGAAGCTAACCCGGCAACCACGCCTACCAGTAGTACTGACAAGCTACGTCGCACCGCCATGTGAAATCTCCCTCATCTACGAGAAGTCGGTTGCCATCTATAGATGGCTTCTTTCTCAGCAGAGGCTATCGCATCTCACAGTGGAATGCCATCTATAGATGGTCGACTGATTGGCGTGAGGCAACGATGTTGCTGGAGTGTCGGAGTCTTCGATTGAGCGAGATGTAGCCGAGACACTCGGCAGGCGGCTCGCCGAACTCCGGCAGGCCCGAGGCTTAACCCAGGAAACCGTCGCGCAAGCGGCGGGGATCAGTCGCAACCATTACCAGCTACTTGAATGCGGTATAGGCCAACGAGGCGAGCGCAAACCGGCCAACCCTCGTCTTTCAACTTTGATTGCACTTAGCGAAGTGCTGGGGATAACCGTGCCTGAACTGATCGAAGGCATGTTCAACCAGTCCGATTCGGCTCTAGACCAACTCGACTCGACACGAGCTAGAGAGACAAAGAGACGGTTGGGGCGTACAGCCGCCGAGGCAGCCGCCTTGACTACCCCAGAGAATGAAGGCTAACGAGTAGACCTAGGCGGACTTGTCGCGGCGCTCGGGCCGGGCCGGCTTGCGCGGCACGATCGTCGGCAGGACGTTGTCCTGGACGGTCTCCTTGGTCACCACGACCTTGGCGACATCGTCACGGCTGGGGATGTCATACATCACCGGCAGCAGGACTTCTTCCATGATGGCGCGCAGGCCGCGGGCACCGGTCCCGCGGTGGATAGCCTGATCGGCGATCGCCTCGAGCGCATCCTCGTCGAACTCGAGCTCGACGCCGTCCATCTCGAAGAGCCTGGTGTACTGCTTGACCAGAGCGTTCTTCGGCTGCGACAGGATCTGCACCAGCGAGTCCTTGTCCAGGTTGGTCACCGAGGCGACCACCGGCAGACGGCCGATGAACTCGGGGATGAGCCCGAACTTGATCAGGTCTTCGGGCATGACCTCGGCGAAGTGGTCCTGGGTGTCGATCTCGGCCTTGGACTTCACCTCGGCGCCGAAACCCAGGCCGCGCTTGCCGACCCGGTCGGAGACGATCTTCTCCAGACCCGCGAACGCACCGGCCACGATGAACAGCACGTTGGTGGTGTCGATCTGGATGAACTCCTGGTGCGGGTGCTTACGTCCGCCCTGCGGCGGCACCGAAGCCTGGGTGCCCTCCAGGATCTTCAGCAGCGCCTGCTGAACACCTTCGCCGGAGACGTCGCGGGTGATCGACGGGTTCTCGCTCTTGCGGGCGATCTTGTCGACCTCATCGATGTAGATGATGCCGGTCTCGGCGCGCTTGACGTCGTAGTCGGCGGCCTGGATGAGCTTGAGCAGGATGTTCTCGACGTCCTCACCGACATAACCCGCCTCGGTCAGTGCGGTGGCGTCGGCGATGGCGAACGGGACGTTGAGCATCTTGGCCAGCGTCTGCGCCAGGTAGGTCTTGCCGCAGCCGGTGGGACCCAGCATCAGGATGTTGGACTTGGCCAGCTCGACAGGCTCGGCGCGGGAGTCACGGTGCTTCTCCTGCGCCTGGATGCGCTTGTAGTGGTTGTAGACGGCGACGGCCAGCGTGCGCTTGGCGGTGTCCTGCCCGATGACGTAGTTCTCCAGGAATTCCCGGATCTCGGCCGGCTTGGGAAGCTCATCGAGTTTGACGTCGTCGGCGTCGGCCAACTCCTCTTCGATGATCTCGTTGCACAGGTCGATGCACTCGTCGCAGATGTACACGCCCGGACCCGCGATGAGCTTCTTCACCTGCTTCTGACTCTTACCGCAGAACGAGCACTTCAGCAGGTCACCGCCGTCTCCGATGCGCGCCATGGTGGTGGGGTCCTACTTCCTTCGCCGTCGGTCTTCGATCGTTGCCATCGACTGTCTGTGGTGTATGTCCCGACGCTACCCGTTCGCTCCGCCGCGGTGCGACAGATAGAGCCGAATAGCGCCAGTGGTATTCGTGATGGTGAACATATCCCCTGACACGGCTCTCGTCGCTTCGGAACGCGCACCTGTGTTACTGGCGTGTCGCCGCCGTTACCCAACCGAGAGGGCACGCGCCCGGAATGGCAACGGCGAACGGCGAGTTGCGTCGCGGTGTTCTCCGTTGCCCACGATACCGAAGCCCGTGGTCACACCGGGTTCGCGGAGCGCGGAATTGCTCAGGCGTTCTGCGCCGAGAGCTTCCGGTACTCCAAGACGGTGTCGATGATCCCGTATTCCTTGGCGTCGGCCGCGGTGAGGATCTTGTCGCGGTCGGTGTCCTTGCGGATCACGGCCGCATCCTTGCCGGTGTGGCGAGCCAGCGTCTCCTCCATGAGGGTCCGCATCCGCTCGATCTCCGCGGCCTGGATTTCGAGGTCGGAGAACTGGCCCTGGATGACACCACCGAGTGAGGGCTGGTGGATCAGCACGCGGGCGTTCGGCAGCGCCAGGCGCTTGCCGGGGGTGCCCGCGGCCAGCAGCACTGCGGCCGCCGAGGCGGCCTGACCCAGGCACACGGTCTGGATGTCGGCGCGGACGTACTGCATGGTGTCGTAGATCGCCATCAGCGAGGTGAACGAGCCGCCGGGCGAGTTGATGTACATGGTGATGTCACGGTCGGGATCCAGCGACTCCAGGACCAGCAGCTGGGCCATGATGTCGTTGGCCGACGCGTCGTCGACCTGCACGCCGAGGAAGATGATGCGTTCCTCGAAGAGCTTGTTGTACGGGTTGGACTCCTTGACGCCCCAGCTCGAGTGCTCGACGAAGGACGGCAGGATGTAGCGCGACTGCGGCGCCAACCGGGGGTTCGCCTCAGAAAAGGGATTGGTATCAGGCATTGGACAGTCCGTTCACGTGGGCGCGGGTGATGATGTGGTCGACGAAGCCGTACTCGAGGGCTTCCTGAGCGGTGAACCACCGGTCGCGGTCGGAGTCGGCCTCGATGCGCTCGATCGGCTGGCCGGTGAACTCGGCGTTGAGCCGGAACATCTCCTTCTTGATGAGCGCGAACTGCTCGGCCTGGATCGCGATGTCCGCGGCCCCACCCGTGATGCCGCCCAACGGCTGGTGCATCAGGATGCGGGCGTGCGGCAGGGCGAAACGCTTGCCCTTGGCACCCGCGGCCAGCAGGAACTCGCCCATCGAGGCGGCCATACCCATCGCGTAGGTGGCCACGTCGCACGGCGCGAGCACCATCGTGTCGTAGATCGCCATGCCGGCGCTGATCGAGCCGCCGGGCGAGTTGATGTACAGCGAGATGTCCTTGGTCGGATCCTCCGCGGCGAGCAGAAGGATCTGAGCGCACAGCCGGTTGGCGATGTCGTCATCGACCTGCGAGCCAAGGAAGATGATGCGCTCGGCGAGCAACCGCTCATACACCGAGTCAGTGAGGTTCAGCCCTGGCGCGCCGCCCGAACGCATATGAGTCACGACTTGATACCTGCTTTCTACAGACCTTGAACCAACTGGAGTTCTACTCCACGTTCTACTCGACCCTAACCAACCAACCGCGAAGCGCACTCCCAGAGGAGCGCGCTTTCGCTGTCGGCGTTATTCAGCCTCGTCGGCCTTGCCGTCGGCGTCCTCATCGCTAGACTCGCCGGCTTCGTCCTCGACCTCGGCGGACTCGGCCGCCTCGGCGCCGGCCGGCGGGCCGAAGAACTCGCTGGTGTCCACGACGTTGCCGTCGGTGTCGGT
Organism: Mycobacterium sp. M26; assembly: GCF_001494595.1. Taxonomy (GTDB): domain Bacteria; phylum Actinomycetota; class Actinomycetes; order Mycobacteriales; family Mycobacteriaceae; genus Mycobacterium. The sequence goes on along the minus strand of NZ_LN929908.1, from coordinate 1,418,334 downwards.
GACGGTGGCCGCCTCGACCACCGCGGCCACGGTCAGACCGCGGCGCACGTCGGCGAACATCGCCGGCAGCTGGTTGTTCTGCTGCAGAATCTGCAGCAGCTGCTGCGGCTCGATGCCGTACTGGCGCGACATCAGCACCAGCCGCTCGGTCAGGTCGTTCTGGCCGACCTGGATGTCGAGATCGTCGGCGATGGCGTCCATCAGCAGCTGGGTCTTGACGGCCTTCTCGGCGGCCTCGCGGGTGTCGGCGTCGAACTGCTCACGCGAGCTGCCCTGGGCTTCCAGCGCCTCGGCGAACTTGGCCTCGTCGTGGTCCAGGCCGTGGATGGCGTTGTGGACGGTCTCGTCGACCTGCGCCTGCACGATCGCCTCGGGCAGCGGCACCTCGATCTTCTCCAGCAGCAGTTCCAGGGCGTTGTCCCGGATCTTCTCGGCCTGATGGATGCGCTTGACCCGCTCGACCTGCTCGGTCAGGTTGGCCTTGAGCTCTTCGATTGTGTCGAATTCGCTTGCCAGCTGGGCAAACTCGTCGTCCGGCTCGGGCAGTTCGCGTTCCTTGATGGACTTGACGGTGACGGTCACGTCGGCGTCCTTACCGGCGTGCTCGCCGGCGACCAGCTTGGTGGTGAACACCTTCGACTCGCCCTCGGACAGCCCGACGATCGCCTCGTCGAGGCCGTCGATCAGCTGGCCGGAACCGACCTCGTGGGACAGCCCCTCGGTCGAGGCCTCCGGGACATCCTCCCCGTCGACGGTGGCCGACAGGTCGATGGACACGAAGTCGCCGTCCTGCGCGGGACGCTCCACACCCTTGAGAGTGCCGAAGCGGGCGCGCAGCGACTGCAGCTCGGCGTCGACGTCCTCATCGGTGACCTCGATCGGATCGACCTCGATCTTGAGCTCCGAGAGGTCGGGCAGCTCGATGTCGGGACGCACATCGACCTCGGCGGTGAAGACCAGCTCCTCGCCGTCCTCGATCTTGGTGATCTCGATATCGGGCTGACCCAGCGGGCGCACCTCGGTGGTGGTGACGGCCTCGCTGTAGCGGCTCGGGAGCGCGTCGTTGACGACCTGCTCGAGCACCGCGCCCCGACCGATCCGGGCCTCCAGCAGCTTGGCCGGAGCCTTGCCCGGGCGGAACCCGGGCAGCCGGACCTGCTGAGCCAGCTGCTTGTAGGCGCGGTCGAAGTCGGGCTGCAATTCCGTGAAGGGCACCTCCACGTTGATGCGAACCCGGGTCGGGCTCAACTTCTCGACGGTGCTCTTCACTGCGGTGCTCCTCATGTAGTTCTTCGTTGACGCGTGGTTGTAGGGCGTGTCGGGGTGACAGGATTTGAACCTGCGGCCTTCCGCTCCCAAAGCGGATGCGCTACCAAGCTGCGCTACACCCCGTGCTGTGCTTTCTCGCGCCCGCGATCCTACGGCCCAACCGCTGCTCAGCCTCAATCGACCTTGTCGAAGAGGGTTCGACAGGGCCGACTGGATTTGATCTGGTCGCCGCCGGTACATTTGGGCTCGCGCAAAGTACGCGGGCGTAGCTCAATGGTAGAGCCTCAGTCTTCCAAACTGATTACGCGGGTTCGATTCCCGTCGCCCGCTCCGACGAAGGCTCTGACCTGCACCTGCAGTTCAGAGCCTTTTCTGCGTGAATCGGCTTTCATTCGCGCTCCCGATGCGAGGATCGATCGCGTTCGTGTGACCGCCGACCAGAGGTAACGATGCCCCGATCATTCGAGTACCCGTCTGTCCGTCCCTACTCCGCCGGGTTGGCTGTCGCCGGTGTCGGCATCGTGACCCTCGGCCTGCTCACCGCACCGCCGATGACGCACGTTGCGGCGCCGCATATCGAACGTCACCTGGTGCAACTCGCGGGAGCGACGGCAGCAGACGCGAGTGCCGATGTGGTGCGGATCGTCTCCGCGTTGGCTGCCGCGCCTCAACCCGTGGTCGTGTCGGCGCGCCCCGCGGCATCGAGTCAAACCCTCGTCCGGCCCGCCGCGGCGAGCACTGCTTCGGACACGACGTCGCCGCCGGACCTGCTGGCTCTGGCCGCACAGTTCCTCGACTACCTCAACAGCCTCGGACTGGGCCCGTTGCCGGGCCTGCTGGCCATCGGCCTGGGCGGGATCGCGGTGACCCTGGGCGCCGTCGCCTACGCCTGGAACGGCTTCGCCGGTCTGGTCAACCCCGTCCTGGACTTTCTGCACATCCCGAAGGTGCCGACATTCCCGGTCTGCTTCGTCGGCCAGAACTGCGGGGCTGCAGCGGCCGCCGCGCAGGCCCGACCGGCCTCAGCCGAGGCGACGGTGACCGACTCCGGCGACACCGCCGTCGCACCCGCTCCCCGAAGTGTGGGACGAAGCAACCGCGCCAGCGCCCGCAGCGCCCTTGCGGCTCCGACGGTCAAGAAAGTCGCAACCCCGGCCACCGCATCATCGGGTGAGAGCCCGCACGACACCACCACCACTGCGGCCCGCGACGCGACGAAGTCGGCGCCGTCGGCAGCGACCGGCAGCAGCAAGCGGGGCAAGAAGACCTCCGCCGACTGAGTTCACATGCTGCGCTGCCAGGAGCGGTAGACCACCCGGCGCACCGTCGCAGGGTCTGCCTCCGGCGCGTCCAGTGAGGCCTGCAGGTCACCACGGTCCAGCGCCAGCACGGCGCGTAGATGCCACGCGACGTCCCCGTGGGCGTCGTGCTCGGGGTGGGTGAAGTACTGGGTCTGGGCTGCCCCGGGCCGCCGCCGTTCGGGCAGATTGCCCGTCACCGCGATATCCCGGACGCCGGCACCGAACAACGGCGCCAGCAGCCCGCCGAACCAGTCCCCGGACACGCTGCCGCGAGCCACCGGAAACCACAGGTTGGTCCAGCGGGTCACGGCGAACAGCGACTGCGCCCCCAACACCGGACCGCAGCCGTAGGACACCGGCCCGTCCTCATCCGAGTCGACCGTCAGCGCCTCTGAGCGCGGCGGGCAACGCAGCACCACTCCCCTGCGGCTCAGCCGGTCGAACAACGCGTGGCGGGCGTCGACCCGTCCCAAACCGGCCAGGATCGGCGGGCGGGACACAAACAGGTCGGCGAATGCCATCGGCGTGCCGATGGTCACGAAATCCGTTACACGCCAGGGATTTCCCTGGCGGGCGTCGACCCGCCCCAAACCGGCCAGGATCGGCGGGCGGGACACAAACAGGTCGGCGAATGCCATCGGCGTGCCGATGGTCACGAAATCCGTTACACGCCAGGGATTTCCCTGCGACCGAAGGTCCTGCCACAGCCGCAGCTGCGCGTCCTGGAACTCGCCGATCTCACCGCCGGCCGCCGCCTCGACCGGCGCCAGCGCGCTCAGCCCCGAGGCCGAATCAGCATGCAGCTCATGCATTTCGGCCCACAAGGTCGTCAGCGCGTCGTACGCGATGAACCCGCCCACCCCGTGGCCGACCACCACCACCCGGGCGTAGCTGCCCTGATGCAGGGTGTGCAGCAAGTCCACCAGACCGCCCCGGGTGGCCCGCCGGGCCGCCAAAGACTCCGGTTGCAGATCGAAATAGCGCGCGACAGAAACGAATCCGGTGGTGAGGAAACTCCTCGTCAGCGCCCGCGGCAACATCCGGAACACCGCGACGGCGATGCTGAGCACCACCACGCTGCTGACCACACCGAGAATCCAGCCCGGTATTCCGGTGTGCAGCAGGTACCCGCCGACGATGAACAGGGTGATCAGCACGGAGGCGGGGATCAGCAGCGTCAGCCAGGCGGCCCGCCAGATGCCGAAGATCTGGTCGGGCACATGCCGTGGGCGTCGCAGCAGCACCCGCAGCAGCGCCGGCGCGAAGCCGGCGTAGCGCGTGCTGGTCGCCAGGAACGACCAGTCGTATTCGAAGAGGTCGACGCCGGCCGACGGGGCGGAGTACCGCCGTGCCTCGTAGGAGTCGGTGACCTCGATGGGTTGGGGGTAGTACTCCCAGCGGCCGTGGTGCGGTGTCAGCACCGACTTGGCGAAGGCATCGAGGATGTCGGTGGGCCGGCGTTCGAGCAGACCGTGCACGAAGACCACGGCGGTGTGCACGTCGGTATTGCTGCTCATCGTCCTCCCAGGACCTCGGTGTTGGCGTCGAGTGTGAGGCACAGCGGCCAGACTGGCGAGTACCGGTCCGGGAACGGGCGGGCGTGGCAGAATCCGGCGAATGACCTGTTTTCGGGGGGTCACCCGTCTGCGCTGGGCCGGTAGGCACGCGTGACGGCCCTGATCGACCGCATCCCGCGGCTGGACACCTCCCGCCCCGGCCTGCACCTCGACACGTCGATGCCGGTGATGGTCCTGTGGGTGTCGCAGTTCCCGCTGCAGCACGGCAGCCTGGGTGTTTTCCGCAGCCTCGGCCGCGCCGGCGTTCCCGCCTACGCCGTCGTTGGGCATCGCTACGCACCGGCAGCCTGGTCGCGCTACGTCAAGGGGCGCGTCGTGTGGCGACCGCATCGCGGCGACGGCGAGGCGGAGCTCCTGCAGCGCCTCCTGGAGTTCGGCCGCACGCTCAGCACGAAGTGCCTGATCGTCTGCACCAGCGATGACATGGCGGTATTCGCTGCACGCCATCGCGAGGCGCTCGAGGAGTGCTACGTCCTGCCGGCGGTCGCGCCGGAGTTGCCCGCCGAGCTGGTCGACAAACGCCAGCTCGACCGGTTGTGCCTGCAACACGGTGTTCCGGTGCCACGCTCGGCCTTCGTCCACACCATGGCCGAGCTCGAGGCGGTGATCGGCGACCTGGACGAGCCGGCGATCGTCAAGAGCGCCGGTCCCCGCGGGCCGAGCCGAAGAGTGGAGAACACCCTGGTGGTGCCCGACCGCACCGCCCTGCGGGAGTTGGCGAGCACCCTGGAAGAGCCCTTCGACCTGACGATCCAGGAGTACCTGCCCGACGAGTACGGCGAGGACTGGTTCACCGTCGGTTACTGCGACGCCAGCGCCACCGCCCGGCCGGTGTTCACCGGACGCAAGTCCCGGGCATGGCCGGCCAGGGGCGGCGCTGCGTCGGCGGGGTTCACCGCGGTGAACAGCACACTGGCCGACATGGCAACGGCGTTCTGCAAGGACATCGGCTACCGCGGCATCTTCGACATGGACTGGCGGCGTGACCTGCGCACCGGCAAGTACAAGCTGCTGGACTTCAATCCCCGCCCCGGCGCCCAGTTCCGGATGTTCGAGAACGACGCGGGCGTCGACGTGGTGCGCGCCATGCACCTGGACCTGTCCGGCCGCCCCATCCCGCCCGGCTCCCAGGTCATCGGCGAGCGGTTCATCATCGAGCCGTGGGACTTCGCCAACTGGGTGGCGCATCGTCGCAAGGACCGGCCGGCGCTGGGCGGCTTCGGCCGGGCTCGGCTGGCCTATCTGGCAGCCGACGACCCGATCCCGATCCTCGCCGTCATCGTGTGCCAGTTGTATCTCTCGCTTGCCTCACGCCTGCCGTTTCTTTCCCGCTGAACGACTGAACCCGCTGGTCACGACACGATGTCGGTTCGGCTCCAATCGAGTTCGCAGGATCGGCGGCTACCCTCGGCGGCCGTAGATTCAGGTGCGGTTCCCGACGCCGGTCAGGGATATCCGACCAGGAGGCGCGGTGAGCAACCCCATCCCTATCGGCGGCGCGTGCGTCGCGGGATTCGAGGCGGTCCGCGACGCCTTCGTGCAGAACTTCACTGACCATGACGAGGTCGGCGCGGCCGTGGCCGTGTGGGTGGAGGGCGACCTCGTGGTCAACCTGTGGGGTGGCTACAGCGATGCACGCCGCCGCCGGCACTGGCGGCAGAACACCCTGGCGAGCGTCTTCTCCGGAACGAAGGGACTGACCAGTACCTGCGTGCACCTGTTGGCCGACCGTGGCGAGATCGACCTGTACGCGCCGGTGGCCGCCTACTGGCCGGAGTTCGGCGTCAACGGCAAACAGGACATCACCATCGCCTCGGTGCTCGGCCACCGCTCCGGGGTGATCGGCCCGAGCACGCGGCTGCACTGGAGCGACACCAGCGACTGGGATCGGGTGTGCGGGGAACTCGCCGCCGCCGCCCCGTGGTGGACGCCCGACACCGCCCAGGGCTATCACATGGTCAGCTTCGGCTTCATCCTCGGCGAGGTCGTCCGCCGGGTCACCGGTCGCAGCATCGGGCAGTATCTGCGCACCGAGATCGCCGAGCCGATGGGCATCGACGTCCACATCGGTCTGCCCGCCGCCGAGCATTCGCGCTGTGCCGAGATGGTCAACAAGCCGCATATCCGCGACGTGCTGGCCCGTGGTCAGGCGCCCGGGCACCCGGTGTCCCTCGACGAGCATCCGATGGCCGGTCTGGCCATCGCGATGGGCTTCGTCCCCGACGACGAGTTGGGCTCCAACGAGCTGACCCGTTGGCGCACAGCCGAATTCCCCGGCACCAACGGCCACGTCTCCGCCCTCGGGCTGGCCACCTTCTACAACGGTCTGGCGCAGGAGAAGCTGCTCAGTCGCGAGCAGATGGACATCGCGCGCGTCTCGCAGGGCGGCTTCGACACCGACGTGGTGCTCGGCCCGCGGGTGGCCGACCACGGCTGGGGCCTGGGCTACATGCTCAATCAGCGCGGCGTGGCCGGACCGAACCTGCGCAGTTTCGGTCACGGCGGCTCCGGTGGCTCCTACGGTTTCGTCGACCTGGAGAACCGGATCGGCTACGCCTACGTGATGAACTACTTCGACGCCACCAAGTGCAATGCCGACCCGCGCAGCACCGCGCTGTCCGACGAGGTCTACCGCGCTATCGGCGTTCTCTGACAGGCAAATTCTCATCCCGCGGCGCACTGCCGGCGGCTCGGTACTGTGGGTGCCATGAATGGTGTGCTCGTAGTGCTCATCCTGGTGGTCGTCGCTGCGATCGCGCTGGCGGTGTGGAGTTCGTCGCGCGCCTCAGGCAATCGCAATGCCGCCACACTCGCCGACGCCAAGGCCGACGCCCGCCGGGTGATCGAACGCCTCGGCGGTCAGGTGCTCAACCTCAACGGCTCCAACGAAGCCTCCACCCAGGCGCTGGCCGATGCCTCCGAGCGGTTCACCGCGGCCTCCTCACAGATCGAGCAGGCCACCACGGCCAAGCAGGCGCAGCTGGCCAAGGAGAGCGCGCTCGAGGGGCTGTACTACGTTCGCGCGGCGCGTACCGCGATGGGTATGGACCCGGGTCCGGAGCTGGAGAGCATCTCCGGGCAGAAGTCCGCGGGCACAGTGACCGAGGAACGCAAGGTTCAGTTCGACGGCCGGGAGATCGAAGCCTCGCCGGTGCCCACCCCGAACACCCCGAACTACTACCCCGGCGGCCGGGTCGCCGGACGCCCGGTGCCGGCCGGCTGGTACTCCGAGCCGTGGTGGAAGACCGCACTGGTGGCCGGCGCCTGGGGCGTGGGCTCGGTGCTGCTGTTCGACGCGCTGTGGAAGACCGCACTGGTGGCCGGCGCCTGGGGCGTGGGCTCGGTGCTGCTGTTCGACGCGCTGTTCTCCGGCATGGGCGGAGTCGGCTATGACGCCTCCGGCTTCGAGAACGGCTACGGCTCCGGTTTCGACCAGGGCTTCGACCAGGGTTATGACCAGGGGCTCGACGCCGCAGGCGGCCAGGACGGCGGTTGGGGTGGCGACGGCGGCGGCTGGGGCGGTGACAGCGGTGGCTGGGCCGACAGCGGTGGTGGCTGGGGCGGCGACGGCGGCGGCATCGGTGACTTCGGTGGCGGCGACTTCGGCGGGTTCGGCGACTTCTAGAGCCGGCTCTCCAGCCGCGCGGTGACACCGGCCTCCTGCAGGTCGAGCCGTTCGAGCATGGCGCGCACCGCTTCGTCGTCGATGTTTCCGGCGTCACGTTCAGTGATCAGCGCGGCCCGCTGCGCGGCCAGCACATCGCGGTAGAGCGCGGAGAACACCTCGGCGCGCAACGTGTGTGCTTCCGGGTCGGGCATCTCGTCGGCGTCCTGGGAGTGCCGCGCGATCGTGTTGCGGATCTCGGCGAGCACCCGCGGATCGAGCCCCTCGGGCGGGTTGGACCTGAATTCGGTGAGCACCTCGTCGGCCGCATCGTGGACCACCCGCTCGGCCTTCAGTGTCTCGTCACGCTCGTAGGCCTGATCGTCTTCCTGACCGGACAGCTGCAGGCGGCGGATCAGGGGCGGCAGCGTCCAGCCTTGCAGCAGAAGGGTTCCCACCGCGACGACGAACGCGATGGCCTGAATGGTCGCCCGCTCGGGGAACGGCTCACCGTTGGCCATCGTCAGCGGGATACCGGCCGCGGCGGCCAAGGTCACCACCCCGCGCATGCCGGTCCACGACACCACGACGTTCTCCCGCCAGCTCAGCGCACGGTGGTCGATCATCGAGCGCCACTTGCCCACCGGCTTCTCCCGCTTCCGGGTGCCCAGCGCGCCGCGACCACCCGCGGCCGGGATCGGCACCGACAACGTGCGGTCGACGTGGCGCAGCAACACACCGCGACCGAACATCAGGAACACCGACAGCGGGCGGATGGCCAGCACGATGAACAGCACGATGGCCGAGGCGATCGCCACCTCGCCGAGCGACTCGTGGTTCTCCCGCAGATCCTCGAGTACGAAGCGCAGGTGCAGGCCGATGTAGGCGAAGACGAACGCCTCCAACAGAACGTCGAGGGCGTGCCAGACGTAGCGTTCCTGCAGCCGGGTCTGATATCCCGCACCCAACGTTCCGCTGCCGACCACGAAGCCGGCCACCACGACGGCCAGCACCCCCGAGGCGTGTAACTCCTCGGCCGCCAGGAACGCCGCGAACGGCACCATCAGGCCCTGAATGGTCTCCAGGCCGGGATTGTTGAGTCGTTTGCGGATCCACAGCGTGACGTAGCCCAGCGAGGCGCCGACGGCGGGCCCGATGATGGCGCTGTAGCCGAACAGCAGCACCGGGTTCTCGATGAACGTGTGGGTGCCGGCCACCTGGGCAACCGCCACCAGGAACAGCGCCAGCGCGGCGGCGTCGTTGATCAGGCTCTCCCCCGTCAGGATCGCCATCACCCGCTTGGGCAGGCCCAGCTTGCGGCCGACCGCGACGGCGGTGACGGCATCGGGCGGGGCGACGATGGCCCCGAGCACCAGAGCGGTACCGAATGTCAGGGGCACCACCACCGCCCAGGCCGACACCGCGGCAACCGTGAACGCGGTGACCAGGACCAGGCCCACCCCCAGGCCGAGGATGGGTTTGATGTTGCGGATGAACGTCGGAAACGAGAAGTCCAGAGCGGCGGAGTAGAGCAGGGGCGGCAGGACCACCGTCAGCAGGATGTGCGAATCCAGTTCAGGCGCTTCGAATCCGGGCAGGAACGATGCCGCGATCCCGACGACGACGATGACCAGCGCCGGCTCGAACCCTCGCCGACTCGCGATCGCCGTCACCACGATCGCGCCGACGACCACGAGAATCAGTTCCATGGAGGCATTCTCGCGGCCGCACTGCGAGGATGCAGGCCGAAGTGCTCAGACCTGGCAGGTCGGGCACCAGAAGAGGTTGCGGCCTTCGAGTTCGGCGGTGCGCACCGGCGTGCCGCACACCCGGCATGGCTCACCGGCGCGGCGGTAGACGTAGGTGCGCGGCCGGTTGGGCCGGTAGGACGGCGCACCGTGGTCATGCTCGGGGCGCACCACCACGATCTTGCCGCGGCGCACCCCGACCTTCATCAACTCCACCAGGTCGGCCCACGCCTGCGCGAACTCGTCGGCGCTGACGTCGCGGCCCGGGCGGTACGGGTCGATGTGGTGGCGGAACAGCAGCTCACTGCGGTAGACGTTGCCGACGCCGGCCATCACTTTCTGGTCCATCAGCAGCGCGCCGATCGGCTTGCGGGACTTGGCGATTCGCGTCCACGCCAGATCAGGGTCGGCATCGCGGCGCAGCGGGTCGGGCCCCAGCCGGGCGATGATCGCCGACACTTCGGCCTCGTCGAGCAGCTCGCAGGCCGTCGGGCCACGCAGGTCGGTGCCGTACTCGGCACCCACGATCCGCATCCGCACCTGGCCAACCGGCAGCGGCATCGGGACCGGGCGCTCGGTGAACGTGCCGTACAGCCCGAGGTGCACGTGCACGATCGGGCCGCCGTCGTAGTGGTGGAAGAGGTGCTTACCCCATACCGAGGCGCGGGTGAACACCCGGCCGTCGACCACGGCCGCATCGGTGAACCGGCCCTGCGGGCTGGACACCGCGACCGGTTCGCCGGCGAACCGGCGGTGGTGCAGCCGGGCCAGCCGGTGCAGGGTGTGTCCCTCCGGCACGGTTAGGCGCCAGGCACCGGCGGTGGCACGTGGTCGCGTTCGTACTCGGCGAGGATGTCGATGCGCCGCTGGTGGCGCGGGGCCTGCGACCACGGCGTGCTCAGGAAGGCGTCGACGATGGCCAGCGCCTCCTCTTCGGTGTGCATCCGGCCGCCGATACCGATCAGCTGGGCGTTGTTGTGCTCGCGGGCCAGCGACGCGGTCTCGGTGCTCCACGCCAGCGCACAGCGGGCGCCGGGCACCTTGTTGGCCGCGATCTGCTCACCGTTGCCCGAGCCGCCGAGCACGATGCCCAGGCTGCCCGGATCGGCCACCGTGGCCACCGCGGCGGCGATGCAGAAGGCCGGGTAGTCGTCATCGGCGTCGTAGTCGAAGGCACCGCAGTCGACCGGGTCGTGGCCGGTCTTGCGCAGGTGCTCGATGATGGTCTGCTTGAGTTCGTATCCGGCATGATCGGCGCCGAGGTAGACACGCATGGCCGATACCTTACTGACGCTGCTCAGCCCACGGTGATCGCGTCGAGGCGTTCCTTGATGAAGGCCGAACACGTCACCGGTGCCAGCCCCGCGACCTTGCCCACCGGCGGCTCCAGCGGCGTCACCAGCGCGTCGTGGTTGGCCTCGTAGAAGTAGATCAGCGAGACCAGGTCCTCTTCGGGGGCGTGCGGCTGCGGCGGCAGCACCCGGTGCCGCCCGGACGGCCAGCGGTAGCCACTCCAGTACTCCAGCAGGTCACCGATGTTGACGGTCAGCGCCGCCGGGTCGTACGGCGCGTCCGCCCAGCCCTCGGCTTCGGAAAACACTTGCAGCCCACCGGCTCCCGGCTCGCGGTCCAGGATGGTCACGGTGCCGAAGTCGGTGTGCGGCCCGATCCGGAACTGGCCGGGCTCGGGCTCGCCCACCACGCTGACGGGCGGGTAGTGGTTGATATTCATCGTCCAGGTCGGCCGGTCGGCCAGCGTGGCGAACGGGTTGCCCGGCAGCAGCAGCGCATGCGACATCAGCGCCAGCAGGTCATCGGCCAGCGTCCGCATCGCCTGGGTGTAGGTGGTGACCAGGGCCTGCAGTTCGGGCACCTCGTCCGGCCAGACGTTCGGGGCGAACCAGATCCGGTCCACCTCCGGATCGCCGACGGCCGTCTCAGCACCCAGGCTGTAGCTCTCCTTGAGGTCGGGCGGGGTTTCGGTGCCTTCGGCGTAGGCGTTGGCTTCGGCCCCGGGGGCGATCCAGCCGTGCCCGCCGACAGCCACCGAATAGCGGCGTTTGACCACGTCGGGCAGGGCGAAGAACTCCCGGGCCGCCCCGCGCACCGCGGCACTGAGCTCCGGGTCGATGCCGTGGCCGGTGACCAGGATGAAGCCGGCCTGCTGCAGTCCCGCGTCGAGTTCGGCGGCGACGGCGTCGGCTTCCGCTCCCCCGGCGTGCCAGCGGGAGATGTCGACGGTGGCGATCATTCGGCGACTCCGATGTCCTCGTTCCACAGGTGGGGCTTGTCGGCGATGAACGTGTTGAGCATGTCGAAGCAGCGGTCGTCGTCGAGCACGGTGACCTTCACCCCGAGGGCGGCTAACTCCGGATGGCCCCACACGATGGTGCGGGCGTCGCCGATGATCACCGCCCCGATGTTGAACTGGCGGACCAGTCCGCAGCAGTACCAGCACGGCGACAGCGTGGTGGCCATGATCGTCGAGCGGTAGTCGGTCTGACGGCCGGCGTTGCGGAACGCGGAGGTCTCGGCGTGGATCGACGGGTCATCGCTTTGCACCCGCATGTTGTGGCCACTGCCCAGCAACACCCCGTCGGCGCTGAACAGCGCGGCCCCGATCGGGATTCCACCTTCCGCCAAGCCTTTTCGGGCCTCCTCGTAGGCGACGTCGAGCATGTCCTGCGGGGTCATACCGCGGCGCGCTCCGCGGCGATCTTCGATCGGCACAGCACAAGATAACTCGCACCAGCGATCAGGAAGCCGACGAAGAAGGTGATGTCGCCCAGTTGCGGCACCGCCTTGGCGATGATGCCGACGAACTTCTCCTGATTGGCGAACAGCAGCACCGAGGCCGCCAGGCCGATCGCGAAGGAGGCCAGCCCGCCCCAGTTGGTGTAAGCCCGGTCGTAGAAGAACGTGGCGACGGGTTGCCCCTGGCGCAGGTACTGGTCGGCGAACACCACGCCCAGCCACGGCCCGATCCAGTAGGCGATGATCAGCAGGAACGCCTCGTAACTGTGGGCTGCATCGGCCAACGCCCACCAGGCGATGAGGAATCCCGCGACACCGAAGAACACCGTCACCAAGGCGCGCGCGACGTGCGCCGGCAGTTTGATGCCGATAGTCACGAACGCCATCGCCCCGGAGTAGATGTTGATGCAGTTGGCGGCGATCGCCCCGATCGCGATGGCCAGCAGCGTGGCCTTGGCCAGCGGTGACGCCAGCTCGGAGGTGAACGACCCGGTCGGGTCGGCCAGCGTGGCCTCGCCGGTGGTCACCGACGCCGCGCCGACCACCTCGAGCGCCACGCACGACACGAACAGGCCCAGCGAGGCGAACAGCCCGGTGCGCGCCGTGGACACCGTCGAGGGCAGATAGCGGGTGTAGTCGGCGGCATACGGAGTCCAGCCGGCCGCATAGCCGAAGGAGGTGCCCACGGTCAGCAGGAATCCGCCGACCCCGCCGCCGCCTGCGGTGGCCACCGGCGATCCCAGATCGGCGTGGGCGAAGATCGCGATCGAGGCGATGACGAACACAATCGCCAGCACCGGGAACGCCCAGCGCTCGAAGGCCTGCACCAGGTTGTGCCCGAAGAACGCGAACCCGGTCTGGAACAGCACCACGATCACCAGCGCCGGCAGCGGACCGATACCGAACAGGGTGGCCAGGGCGAAGGCGCCGCTGACGCTGTTGACCGCGAACCAGCCGACACCGGCGGTCACCGACATCAGCCCGGCCGGCAGAGCGTTGCCTTTGAAGCCGAATGCCAAGCGGCCCAGCACCATCTGCGGTACCCCGTGCAGCGGGCCGCGGGCGGACAGGAAGTAGTGCGCGATCGCGCCGAGCCCGGTGCCCACCACGATCCCGGCGACCGCCTGCCAGAACGTCATCCCGAACGCCAGGACCGCGAGCATGCCGACGAAGATCGTGGCGAACTCGAGGTTCGGCGAGGTCCACGTCCAGAACAGCTGACGCGGATGCCCGTGCCGGTCTTCGTGCGAGATGAACTCATTACCACCGGGTTCGACGGCCACCAGCTTGTCGCGATAGGTGCCGTCGCTCTGCACGCTCGGTTCAGCCGAGTCAGCCACTGTCATGGACTAAAGGTCGTCCCTGACGGCCCAACCCGCAACCGGAAGGGCTCAGTCGAACTGCGGCGGCTCGGTGCGGGTGCGCTTGAGTTCGTAGAAGTGCGGGTAGGAGGCGAAGATCACCGACGCGTCCCACAACTTGCCGGCCTCTTCACCGCGCGGGATCCGGGAGAGCACCGGACCGAAGAACGCGACCCCGTTGACGTGGATGGTCGGCGTGCCGACGTCGTCGCCGACGGCGTCCATGCCGGCGTGGTGGCTCTTGCGCAGCGCGTCGTCGTAGCTGGCGTCGGTGGCGGCCTTGGCCAGATCGGCGGGCAGTCCGGCGCGTTCCAGCGACGTGACGATCACCTCGTCGAGGTTCTTGTTGTCCTCGTTGTGGATCAGGGTGCCCATCGCGGTGTAGAGCGGGTCGAGCACCTCGGGGCCGTGGGCCTGTTCGGCGGCGATGGCCACCCGCACCGGGCCCCACGCCTTCTTCATCAGCTCCTGGTACTGCTCGGGCAGGTCACGTCCTTCGTTGAGGACGGCAAGGCTCATGACGTGGAAGTTGACGTCGATGTCGCGCACCTTCTCCACCTCGAGGATCCAGCGGGAGGTGATCCAGCACCAGGGACACAGCGGGTCGAACCAGAAATCGGCGCGGGACTTCTCGGACATACGGGCTCCTCCAGGTCAGGGGTATGACGTCGAGCACAACTCATCAACACCGTCGAGTGTTCCCGGTCCATATAGGTTGGAACGCGTGCTTCCCAATCTCACCCGCAATGAGGCCATCGAGCGGGCCGCTCTGGTCACCGTCGACAACTACAACATCGTCCTGGACCTGACCTCCGACCAGAAGACGTTCCGGTCGACCACCACCGTCACCTTCGAGGCGCTGCCCGGCGCCGACACCTACATCGACCTGGCGGCCGACGCCGTCCACAGCGCCGTGCTCAACGGCCATTCGATCGACGTGTCCGGCTACGACGAGTCCACCGGGATTGCGCTGCGCGGGCTGGAGAAGCAGAACACCCTGGTGGTCGACGCCGACTGCCGCTACTCGAACACCGGTGAGGGTCTGCATCGTTTCGTCGACCCCGTCGACGGCGAGGTCTACCTGTACTCGCAGTTCGAAACCGCCGACGCCAAGCGGATGTTCGCCTGCTTCGACCAACCCGACATCAAGGCCACCTACGACGTGACGGTGACCGCGCCCGCGCACTGGCAGGTGATCTCCAACGGCGCCACCACCTCCGTCGAGGACAGCGGCGAGAACAAGGTGCACACCTTCGCCACCACCCCGCGGATGAGCACCTACCTGGTGGCCCTGATCGCCGGCCCCTACGCCCGCTGGGATGACGTCTACACCGATGAGCACGGTGAGATCCCGCTAGGCCTGTTCTGCCGCTCCTCGCTGGCGGAGTACATGGACGCCGAGCGGCTGTTCACCGAGACCAAACAGGGTTTCGGCTTCTACCACCGCAACTTCGGGGTGCCCTACGCCTTCGGCAAGTACGACCAGCTGTTCGTTCCGGAGTTCAACGCCGGCGCCATGGAGAACGCCGGCGCGGTGACGTTCCTGGAGGACTACGTCTTCCGGTCCAAGGTGACCCGCTACAGCTACGAGCGCCGCGCCGAGACGGTGCTGCACGAGATGGCCCACATGTGGTTCGGCGATCTGGTGACCATGACGTGGTGGGACGACCTGTGGCTCAACGAGTCCTTCGCGACGTTCGCCTCGGTGCTGTGCCAGGCCGACGCCACCGAGTACACCGAGGCCTGGACCACCTTCGCCAACGTCGAGAAGTCCTGGGCCTACCGGCAGGACCAGTTGCCGTCCACCCACCCGGTGGCCGCCGACATCCCCGATCTGCACGCCGTCGAGGTGAACTTCGACGGGATCACCTACGCCAAGGGTGCCAGCGTGCTCAAGCAGCTGGTGGCCTACGTCGGCCTGGAGCACTTCCTGGCCGGGCTGCGTGACTACTTCGCCGCGCATGCCTTCGACAACGCCACCTTCGACGACCTGCTGGGTGCGCTGGAGAAGGCCTCGGGCCGCGATCTGTCGGACTGGGGCCGCCAGTGGCTCAAGACCACCGGCCTGAACACCCTGCGGGCCGAGTTCGACGTCGACGACGCCGGGCGCTTCACCCGTTTCGCGATCACCCAGGGCGGCGCCAAGCCCGGCGCCGGGGAGACCCGGGTGCACCGCCTGGCTGTCGGTATCTACGACGACGACCCGACCACCGGCAAGCTGGTGCGGGTGCACCGCGAAGAGCTCGACGTCTCCGGCGATGTCACCGAAGTTCCTGCCCTGCAGGGTGTTTCGCGGGGCAAGCTGGTTCTGGTCAACGACGACGACCTGACCTACTGCTCGCTGCGGCTGGACGAGGATTCCCTGCGTACCGCGCTGAGCCGGATCGCCGACATCGCCGAACCGCTGCCCCGCACGCTGGTGTGGTCGGCGGCGTGGGAGATGACCCGCGACGCCGAACTCAAGGCACGCGACTTCGTGGCGCTGGTGATGAGCGGGGTGCAGGCCGAGACCGAGGTCGGGGTGGCGCAGCGGTTGCTGCTGCAGGCACAGACCGCGCTGAACTCCTACGCCGAGCCCGGCTGGGCCAAGGAAGCCGGCTGGCCGGCGTTCGGGGACCGGCTGCTGGACCTGGCCCGCGAGTCGGCACCGGGCTCCGATCACCAGCTCGCCTTCGTCAACGCCCTGTGCACCTCGGTGCTCTCGCGTAACCACGTCGCCGTCCTGGCCACGCTGCTGGACAACGAGCCCGCCGCGGTGAACCTGCCGGGGCTGGTGATCGATACCGACCTGCGCTGGCGCATCGTCACCGCGCTGGCCGCCTCCGGTGACCTGGACGCCGACGGCACCGCCACCCCGTTCATCGACGCCGAGGCCCAGCGCGACCCGACCGCGGCCGGTAAGCGGCATGCCGCCGCGGCAGCTGCGGCTCGCCCGCAGGCTGCGGTCAAGGAGCAGGCCTGGCAGCAGGTGGTCGAAGATGACACCCTGGCCAACATCACCGCGCGCGCGATCATCGGCGGCTTCGCCCAGCCCGGGCAGGGTGCGGTGCTGGCGCCGTTCACCGCGCGCTACTTCGCGGCCATCCCCGGGGTGTGGGAGCGGCGATCCAGCGAGGTGGCGCAGACCGTGGTCGTGGGCCTGTACCCGTCGTGGGACATCAGCGCCGAGGCGCTGGCCGCGGCTGATGAGTTCCTGTCCGGTGAGCTGCCCTCGGCACTGCGCCGGCTGGTACTCGAAGGCCGCGCCGGTATCGAACGATCGCTGAAAGCGCGCGCCTTCGACGCCGGGTGACCGCGCGCTGAGAAGATCGGGCCATGGCGGCCCCCAACAGTCGGCGAGCGCGTGCCGCGCGTAGGCGTGCCCGGCGCGTCAAGGCCGCGGTCAACGATCTGACCGAGGAGCAGTGGGCGGCGCTGAAGGTCGCGTGGAACGGCTGTGCCTATTGCGGGGCCACCGGCACGCCGCTGCAACGCGACTGCGTGATGGCGATCTCCCGCGGCGGCCGCTACACGATGGACAACGTCGTACCCGCCTGCGCGGCGTGCAATGCCAGCAAGTGCAACGACGAGGTCACCAGCTGGATGCGCCGTAAACGTCTCGACGAGAAGGCGTTCCTGGAGCGCTACGTGGCGATCAGGGCCGGGAGATCCCAGCCGACAACACCCGCACCGCACTGACCAACCCGTCGATCAGGTTGCCCTCCTTGAACGCCCCGGCGGCCGCCGAGACGCCCAGCGGTGCCGCCGACTCGGCTCCACGGCCGCGCACATCGGCGCCGTAGACCACCTCGATGGCCCGCTGATCCGGCGAAACAGCCAGTAGCACAGCATTGTTCGGGGTCGGCACGTCAGCAAGGAGCTCGCGTGCACGGGCCGCGGTGTCAGCACCCAGGTCGCCGATGTAGACCGCGAAGCGGGCCTTGGACTGCCTGCTGCCGAACTTCAGCGCATCGTCGAGGGCCACCAGGTCCTTGATCGGGAACGGGTAGTTCACCGAGAGCTCACCGGGTTGGGTCACCCCCGAGAGCCGGCCGCTGGCCGTCACCGCCCAGCCTTCCGGCAGGTTCGCCGGGTCGACGTGGGCCACTGCTGTGGAATGGTCACCACTTGCCACTTGCGCCACCTCCCACGATCTCCTCGTTCGAACCATGCCCGTGATGTCCGTCGCCGGGTACGACCTCGTCGACGGCCGCCCACAGGATCGGCTCATGCGTCCAGGGCTCAGAAAGCTTGTAGGTGGCGGGATGGTTGCCTTTTCGGGCGAAGATCAGTGCGGCGAGTATCGCTACCACCAGCAGCGGGACCCCGCCCATCATCGAGTGAATGGCTGCAGTGCTCACGATGCAAACGGTAGCAGCGTCAGGCAGCGCCCTCATCGAGGTAACGCACCCACGCGGGGTCGAGCTCCTTGACCGTGCACAACAGCCGCCAGTGCTGACCCTTCGGCGGTGTCGGCACCAGCCGCAGCGTCCAACCCAATTCCGTCAGCAGCTTGTCGGCCTTGCGGTGGTTGCACGTCGCGCACGCCGCGACGCAGTTCTCCCAGGAGTGCTCACCGCCGCGGCTGCGCGGCACCACATGGTCGACGGTGTCGGCCTTGGATCCGCAGTAGGCGCACCGGAAGCGGTCGCGGTGCATCAGCGCGGCCCTGGTCATCGGGATGCGCGCCCGGTACGGAACCCGCACGTAGGTGCGCAGCCGGATCACCGAAGGCACGACGATCACCCGGGAGGCGGAGTGGATGACGGGACCGGCCGGATCATCGTGGACGACATCGGCTTTTCCGCACAAAAGCATGATGACCGCGCGGCGCATCGGCAACGCGGTCAACGGTTCGTAGGTCGAGTTCAGCAGCAATACCCGGCGACGTCCCCACACTGAACCGTCAGCCGGGCTGGGTATGTGAGGGTCGGCGTGCAGGCCTGACCCCGGAAGGGACCCGACGGTCCCCGCCGCGGCACGGTGGCCGCGGTTCCGTTTGCGCTGCGACATGCGTCCTCCGCGAACCAGTGCACCACGGATCGGCCGCGAGTGCACGGCAATTTGGGTCGTGTTCGCTGGTCGAATCCGTGAACATCGGGTGACGACGACTCGGGTCAGGGCCACCGTCACAATGGTGGGGTGCCCGAAGATCCGCAGACGTTCTACGACGCGGTCGGTGGTGCCGCAACGTTCCGCACGATCGTGTCTCGTTTCTACGAGCTGGTTCGTGAGGACGAGGTGCTGCTGCCGCTGTATCCCGAAGACGAGCTCGATGCCGCCGAAGACCGGCTGCGGATGTTCCTCGAGCAGTATTGGGGCGGCCCGCGCACCTATTCCGAGCTGCGCGGACACCCCCGCCTGAGGATGCGGCACGTCCCCTTCAAGATCGGGTTCATCGAGCGTGACGCCTGGTTGCGCAGCATGCACACCGCGGTGGCGTCGATCGATTCGGCGACGATGGACGACGAGCACCGCCGCGAGCTGCTCGCTTACCTGGAAATGGCCGCCAACTCCATGGTCAACTCACCGTTCTGAGCCCCTCGACGCGCTACCGTCAGGTTGGGGGTGCGGAAAGGGGGTCCGAGGATGGCACGTCAGGCCCGGGCCGAGGCAACCAGACAGCGCATCATCGACACCGCAGTCGAGCTGTTCATCAACCCTGGCTACGGCGAGACCGGCCTCGCCGAGATTCTGCAGCGCGCCGACATCACCAAGGGCGCCTTCTACTACCACTTCGACTCCAAGGAAGCCGTCGCCGCCGCGATCATCGATGACACCTATCGAAAGATCGCCGAGACCGCGATGGCGATCGTGACGTCCTCCTCGCCGGCGTTGGAGAACATCATTCGTGCCACGTTCGCGGCCGCCGACCTGATGGCCACCGATCGCACGGTCGCGGTGGGCAAACTCCTGGCGCAGTCCCTCACCCAGGTCAGCGACCGCGGGCCGAAGGTCTTCCTGGACGCGACGGCGCTGTTCGTCGCTCAGGCCCACGAGGCGCTCGCCCGCGGCGACCTGAGGGTCGACGTCGACGTCGACGATGTCGGCGAATCGATCTGGGCCACCGTGCTCGGCTGCTACCTGCTCTCCGACGCCATCGGTGACGACGTCCTGGCCCGGCTGGCCCGTGGTTGGCGGGTGCTGCTCGGTGGCATCGTGCGTCCGGAGTCCCTGCCGTACTTCCGCGATTTCGTGGCCCGGACCTACCAGGTCTACGCGCACGCGCCACTCACGGCACAATGAGAGAGCGTGACCGCTGAACCGCATTGGTGGACGAACGCGATCTTCTATCAGATCTATCCCCGCTCGTTCGCCGACAGTGACGGCGACGGCGTGGGTGACCTCGGCGGTGTGGTGGCCCATCTGGATCACCTCAGCTCCCTTGGAGTCGACGCGATCTGGCTGAACCCGGTGATGGTCTCGCCGATGGCCGATCACGGCTACGACGTCGCAGACCCCCGCGATGTGGACCCGCTGTTCGGCGGGCTCGGTGCACTGGAGCAGCTGATCACCCAGGCCCACGACCGGGGTATCCGGGTCACGATGGATCTGGTGCCCAATCACACCAGCTCCCAACACAGTTGGTTCCAGGCTGCCCTTGCGGCGCCGCCGGGAAGTCCGGAGCGCGAGCGCTACATCTTCCGGGACGGGATCGGTGACGAGCCGCCCAACAACTGGGTGTCGGTGTTCGGTGGGCCTGCTTGGACCCGGGTTGCCGACGGACAGTGGTACCTGCATCTGTTCGACGCCGAACAGCCCGACCTCAACTGGGACAACCCGGAGGTGTTCGAGGACCTGGAGAAGACGCTGCGGTTCTGGCTCGACCGCGGTGTGGACGGCTTCCGCATCGACGTCGCGCATGGGATGTCCAAGCCTCCGGGGCTTCCCGACATGAGCAACCCCGACGTCGAGATGCTCACCTCGCAGGACGACGATCCGCGGTTCAACCACGAGGGCGTCCACGACATCCACCGCGGCATCCGCTCGGTGCTCGACGACTATCCGCATGCGGTGTCGATCGGCGAGATCTGGGTGTTCGACAACGAGGACTTCGCCAAGTATCTGCGGCCCGACGAGCTGCACATGGGCTTCAACTTCCGGCTCGTGCGGGCCGACTTCGACGCGGTCAGCATCCATGAGGCGATCGAAAATGCCTTGGCGGCAGCATCATTAGCCGAAGCCAGCCCGACCTGGACGCTGTCCAACCACGACGTCGACCGCGAGGTGAGCCGATACGGCGGCGGTACTGCCGGTCTGGCGCGGGCTAAGGCGATGGCCATGGTGATGCTGGCGTTGCCCGGCGCGGTGTTCCTCTACAACGGTGAGGAACTCGGGCTGCCGAATGTCGACCTGCCCGACGAGGTGCTGCAGGATCCGGTGTGGGAGCGTTCGGGGCACACCGAGCGAGGCCGCGACGGCTGCCGGGTTCCGCTGCCGTGGGCGGGAACCGCTCCCCCGTTCGGTTTTTCGGCCAACCCGGATACCTGGCTGCCGATCCCCGCCGACTGGCGGGAGTTGACCGTGGAACGCCAAGCCGCCGATCCGGAGTCTACGCTGGCGTTCTTCCGGACCATTCTGGGATTGCGGCGCAGCGCTTTTCACGTCACCGAGAATGACGTGGAATGGTTGGCACTACGCTCCGATGTGCTGGCGTTCCTGTCCGGCGGGGTGCTGTGCGTGCTGAACACCGGGACGACGCCGGTGCGGTTGCCTGCCGGGACGGTGCTCGCCGCCAGCTCCGCGGTGAACGACGGTGCGTTACCTGCCGACGCGGCGGCGTGGATCGTGCCGGATTAGTGCGACGAAAGAAGATTCACGACGGATGCGATGATCATCGCGCCGAACACAAAGGACAGCAGGCTGTGGCCAAGCGCTATCTTCCGCATCCGCCTCGATGTGAGGTTCGTGTCAGAGATCGCGAAACTTACGCCGATTGCAAAGGCCACGTAGAAGAAGTCCGGATAACTCGGATGCTCATGGTTCCCATGCGGGCGATTGAAGTCGATTCCGCTGCCGTGCCCGTCCGCGTAGAAACTCTTCGCGTAGATCAGCGCAAAGAGCGTGTGGATGGTAAGCCAAGACAGCAGGACGCTTCCGACAGCCAGTAAGCGAGGTGCGTAGTCACCATCATCATGACCACGCGTGAAGAGAACCCATACCCCCGAGAGACTCGCCAACGCGCCAACAAGGATCATCACGATGGCGGGCCGATGCCCCAACTGCTCTTGCCCCGCATGCCGTTTAGTTGCGTGAGGGCTGAAACACCACAACAAGCTCCAGGTCCAGCCGGTGAAGACAAAGGCGAGCACAGCCCACCCGCCAAGCAACGACAGCGGTCCTTGGCGGGGCCACAGCAATGCCGAGACCACGGTGCCCGCGACAGCCCCGAGAACGAGCCGTGCCGCGGGGCTTTGACTCAACGGCAACCCGTTGGGTGTCTTGTTTTCCATCGGTCCCCCCTTTGCGTGCGCCGACAGTAACCTCACGGTGCCGAAGCGCCGGTTTTCCCGCCGTGAGGTTACTCCCGCGAACCCGTTGGCGGATGTTTAACGCAGCACCAGCGCCGGGTCGCCGCGGCGGCGGAACACCGACCCGAACCTGGCGTCGATGCGCAACCAGGCCGGCAGCACCCGGACCCGCACGATCTCCTCGGCCGGCGGCGACTCGGGCACGAAACCCATTGCCGTCAAGGCGAACACACAGCGCATCGGCACGCCGGCGGTCACGTCGCCGGCGCTGACCTGCAACACGTCCTGGTCCAGCAGCGAGGCGGGCGGCCCGTACTTGCTGCCCTGGTCCTTGGCGAGTTCAGCCCCCTGCCGGGCGAGATCCACCAGCACCGCGGCCGGTACGTCGTCCAGATGCGCGAAGCCGGTGTCCGGCGGCAGCACACCGCGCCAGGCGGAGTCCATCGGAAAACCGGTGTCGACGCCCCCCGCGGCATCAGCCTCCCGCAGACCGCGCGCCAGTTGATCGGCACCGCAGGACATGTCGGCCGGACTCAGCTGGCCGGCCACCACCCGCACCGCCAGGACATCGAGTCCGGTCACCACCCACGCCGCAATCAGGCCGTCGGCGCGCTGGCGCAGCCGCACCACCGCCGTCTCATCCAGGCGCAGGGCCCGTTCGACGAAGGCGGCCAGGTCATTGCGCTGGACCGGGTCGGCAATGGTGAGGCTCATCGCAGGTAACGCTGCAGATACTCTCGGTGCGTCGGCGAGAGCCGGACCAGTCGCTGCTCCTCGATGTGTACCGCCGCGAGTTGGGTCTCGGCGATCACCGACGGCCGCGAATTCGGTTCGGCTCCCACCGAACGCACCTCATAGCCCAAGGTGAAATCCACCGCCCGCAACCGCTTGGTCCACATCGTCACCTGCAGTGGCGAATCGACAAGTCGCAGTTGCCCTTTGTAGAGCACCTGGACCTCGTGGATGAGCAGACCGATGGTGGCGATGTCGTCGGCGAACGGCTCGCGCAGGAAGTCCACCCGCGCCTCTTCCAGGATCGTCACCATCGTGGCGTGGTTGATGTGCTGGTACATATCGATGTCGGACCAGCGGACGTGCACGCCCGTGGTGAAGCCGTTAACCACTTGTTCCTGTTCCACTCGTCCTGGTCATGCTGCGGATCTGGCGTGCCGCCACCGACAGCGTGGCCAGATCGCGTTCGTCATCCTCGTAGATCTCGGCCAGGGTACGGCGCGCACGTTCCACCCGCGACCCGTTGGTGTGCTCCCACTCGGCGATCTTCTGTTCGCCGGTCTCGTCGGGCTCTCCCACGGCGAGCACGTCGAAGCACAATGCCCGCAGGGAGCCGTAGATATCGTCGCGAATCGCCAAGCGCGCCAACGCATGCCAGCGATCATCACGGGGCAGGCCGGACACCGCCGTGAGCAGTCCGTCAGTACCCAGGTGATCCATCAGCGCGAAGTAGGTGTCAGCCACCTCGGCCGGGTCACGCTCGAGGATGTCGGCGATGTCGATCACGTCGAGCAGGCTGTACTGGTAGAGCCCGGCAGCCACCGTGTACGCCAGATCCGCGTCAGCGCCGTGTGCGGCGAACTCCGCAGCCTCCTTGTTCACGATGGCCCGGTCGTCGCCGCGCAGCCACTCCGGCATCCGCGGGGTCAGTGCGGCCACCGTGGCGGCGAACCGGTTGATCTCGGCGCCGACGGCCAGCGGCTGCGGGCGGTAGTTCAGCAGCCAGCGCGCGGCCCGGTCCAGCAGCCGCCGCAGATCCAGCGTCATCCGGTCCGAGACGTTGACCGGCAGACCGCCGTCGCGGATCCGCCGCCAGGTCTCGCCGATCCCGAAGATCGCGTCGGTGGCGCCGAAGGTGCGCACCGCATCCACGTAGCCGACGCCGACGTCCTCGGTGACCCGGTAGGCGAACGTGATCCCGCCGGTGTCGACGACGTTGTTGACCAGCATCGTGGTGACGATCTCGCGACGCAGCTGGTGGTTGCGAATGTCCGGGGCGAAGTTGTCGCGCAGCTGGCTCGGGAAGTACTGCGGCAGCCGGGAGGCGAACACCTCCTGGTCGGGCAGGTCACTGGCCAGAACCTCGTCCTTCAACGCCAGCTTGACGTGAGCCATCAGGGTCGCGAGCTCCGGCGAGGTCAGGCCCAGGCCTACCTCCTGACGCCGGCGGATCTCCTTGCTCGACGGCAGCGCCTCGAGCTCACGGTTGAGCCCACGCTGATCCTCGAGCTCGCGGATCTGGCGGGCGTGCACGTTGAGCAGTGCAGCCGCGTTGGCACGGCTGGTGCCCATCAGATCGTTCTGGTCGATGTTGTCGGTCAGCACCAGCCGGCCCACCTCGTCGGTCATCGAGGTGAGCAACTCGGTACGTTCGGCAGCGCTGACCTTGCCCGTGGTGACCAGCGAGTCGACCAGGATCTTGATGTTGACCTCGTGGTCGGAGCAGTC
Source organism: Mycobacterium sp. M26 (assembly GCF_001494595.1). Classification (GTDB taxonomy): domain Bacteria; phylum Actinomycetota; class Actinomycetes; order Mycobacteriales; family Mycobacteriaceae; genus Mycobacterium. Next base: position 1,393,810 of record NZ_LN929908.1, on the reverse strand, counting down.
CACGCCGGCGGAGTTGTCCATCGCGTCGGTGTTGATCCGCCCACCGCACAGGTCGAACTCGACCCGGCCCAGCGATGTGACGCCGAGGTTGCCGCCTTCGCCGACGACCTTGGCGCGCACCTGATTTCCGTTGACGCGGATGGTGTCATTGGCGCGGTCGCCGACGTCGGCGTCGGATTCCGACTCGGCCTTGATGTAGGTGCCGATACCGCCGTTGAACAACAGGTCGACGGGGGCCTGCAGGATCGCCTTCATCAGGGTCGGCGGCGTCACCTCGGTGACCCCGTCTTCGATGCCCAGCGCCTCGCGCATCTGCGGGCTGATCGGGATCGACTTCTGCTGGCGGCTGAACACCCCGCCGCCCTCGCTGATCAGGCTGGCGTCGTAGTCCTCCCAGCTGGACCGCGGCAGCTCGAAGAGCCGGCGGCGTTCCTCCCACGACCGGGCCGCATCCGGGTTGGGGTCGACGAAGATGTGCCGGTGGTCGAAGGCCGCGATCAGCCGGATGTGATGCGACAGCAGCATGCCGTTGCCGAAGACGTCGCCGCTCATGTCGCCGACGCCGACGACGGTGAAGTCCTCGCTCTGGGTGTCCACCCCCATTTCGCGGAAGTGCCGCTTGACGGCCTCCCACGCGCCCTTGGCGGTGATGCCCATGGCCTTGTGGTCGTAACCCACCGAGCCGCCCGAGGCGAACGCATCTCCCAGCCAGAAGCCGTAGGACTGCGCCACGTCGTTGGCGATATCGGAGAAGGTGGCCGTCCCCTTGTCGGCGGCGACCACCAGGTAGGCGTCGTCACCGTCGCGGCGCACCACCCCTGCGGGCGGCACGACCTGGCCGGTGGTCCGGTCGACGTTGTCGGTGATGTCGAGCAGTCCGGCGATGAACAGCCGGTAGCAGGCGACGCCGTCGTTGCGGAAGTTGTCGCGGTCGACGGCGGCGTCACCGGTCGGCGGGGTCGGTTGCTTGACGACGAAGCCGCCCTTGGCGCCGACGGGCACGATGACGGCGTTCTTGACAGCCTGCGCCTTGACCAGGCCGAGGATTTCGGTACGGAAGTCCTCACGACGATCCGACCAGCGCAGGCCGCCGCGCGCGACGTGCCCGAACCGCAGATGCACACCCTCGACCCGGGGCGAGTACACGAAGATCTCGAACTTGGGCCTGGGCAGCGGCAATTCGTCGATCAGCTGCGGATTGAGCTTGAGCGACAGCACATTCTGCGCGCGGACGGACGTCGGGTCCGCGACGAAGTAGTTGGTCCGCAGAGTGGCCTGGATCATCGAGGCGAACGCTCGCAGCACCCGGTCGGTGTCCAGACTCACGAGCGCGTCGATGTCAGCGGTAACCGCTGCCGCAGCGGCATGAGCGTCCAGGCCCTTGGCCGCCGAGTCCGGGTCGAACATCGCCTCGAACAGCGCGACCAGGGAGGCCGCAGTGCCGGCGTTGTCGTTGAGGACGCTCTCGATGTGGGCCTGGCTGTAGGGGAATGCCGACTGCCGCAGGTACTTTGCGTACGCCCGCAGAACGGCGACCTGCTGCCAGGTCAGTCCGGCGCGCAGCACCAGCTCGTTGAACCGGTCGATCTCGGCGCGGCCCTGCCAGATGGCGGTGACCGCGTCGGCGAACCGCTGCGCGGTGGCGTCGAATTCCTCGGTGGTCACCGCGTCCGGGATGGAGGCGTCCGGGCGGATTTTGAACTGGTAGATCCAGACCTTCAGCCCGTCGGGGCGCACCACAGTGAACGGCCGCTCCTCGAGCACCTCGACACCCATGCACTGCAGCATCGGCAGCAGATGGCTCAGCGTTGCCGTCGATCCGCCCAGGTACCAGGTCAGGAAAGCGTCACGACCGTCGTCGCCCGGCTCGAACTGCAGCTTGACCGAATCTTCCTGCAGCCCTTCGATGAAACCGATGTCGGTGATCGCCTCGATCGGGGTGACGGCCTGTTTGAACTCCTCGGGCAGGGCATCAGCGTAGTGCTCGGCCATCGCCTGATCGATCGAGCCGTTGCGCGCCGCACCGATCAGCCGGTCACCCCAGGTCCGCAATGCTTCGGTAAGCAGCCCCTGCACCCGGGTGCGGTTGGCCTCGGAGGTGTCGATCGCCTGCCGACTCGGCTCGTCGGGCAGCCGGACGGTGAAATGCACTACAGCCCAGGGTGATTCGCTGACCCGCGCGGTGTAGTCGATGGACTCGCCACCGAACTCGCGCACCAGGATGTCCTGCATGGCCAGCCGCACCACGGTGGTGTAGCGATCGCGCGGAAGATAGACCAGTCCGGACACGAAGTGGCCGAGCTGGTCGGCCCGCAGGAACAGCAGGGCGCGGCGGCGCGATCCGAGTTCCACCACGGCGCTGGCCACCGCCCGCATCTGCTCGGCGGTCAGCGAGAACAGTTCGGAGCGCGGGATGGTCTGGATGATGTCGAGCATCAACTGACCGGGATGGCTGGGGTCGTTGGCAGTCAGCTCCAGCACCTCGCGCGCCCGCCGCGAGATCAGCGGGATGTCGAGCACGTTGGCACTGGTGGCCGCCACGGTGAACAGGCCGACGAAGCGGTGCTCCACATCGCCGGTCTCACGCTTGTCGCGGACCACCACGATGTACGGGTAGGCCCCGTACCGCAGGAAGCTGGGCATGGTGGCCTGTGCCAGCACCACGAGGTCCCCCGGCTCGGTGAGCTCAGGCAGTACCTCGGTGCGCAGCCGTGCCACGCCCAGGCGACTGGTCTCGTCGACGGTGGCCTTACCGTCGGACACCGAGCACAGCTGCGAGCCGAGCAGCACGAAGTGGCCGTCGGCCAGCCAGCGCAGCAGGTCGGCCACGTCGCGGCGATCGGGACTGGGGAATCGGACACCTGTGTCGGCGTCCATCTCGCGGGCCAGGTTCTGCAGCACCTCGCTCAGCGACACCGAGTCCAGGGCCACCTGCCGGGCGTCGGCGACGACCATCGGCAGCAGCCGCTGCGCCTCGGCCAGGGCCTTGCGGTTGACCGAGCGGGCCAGCTGGACATGGATCCACGACTCGGGGAACCCGTTGGCCAGGTCGGGGTCGGCGGGCTGGGGCCGCACGTCGAGCAGTTCACCGCTGGCGCTGCGCCGAACCTGGAACACCGGGTTCATCAACGCCACGTAGGCCACCCCGAGGCGGTGCAGCAGCACCGTCACCGAATCGAGCAGCATCGTGGCCTGCTCGGTGACGATCTGCAGCGCCGGACCGAAGCCACCCGGGTCGTCGCTGCCGTAGACCGCGACCAGCGTCTCCGCTGGTGCCCGGCCATGCGCCAGCCGCTCCTGGGCCGCGATCAGTGCCGGGGGCACCACGTCGTCGATGCTGACCTGGGTCAGCGGGCCGGTGTCGGCGGCGTCGGCATCGCTCTGCGGTGCGCCGCCGTGCGGACCACGATAGGTGGCCAGGTAGGCCGCGCCCATCGCCGACGCCTTCTCGTCGAGGGCGGCCTGGCTGAGATGGGTCCACTCGACCGGCAAGTCGAGGCTGGTAGTTCTGGGGTCAACCGTCATACCTGGAACTCCTGATCAGCTTGCGAACCCACGCTGGTCCGCAGCCGACCACATTAGTCGCGTGTGAGCCTGCGGTGGGTCACCCGGTGCGGACGGGCCGCGTCGGCTCCCAATCTCTCGACTTTGTTCTCCTCGTAGGCCCCGAAGTTGCCCTCGAACCAGAACCACTTGGCCTCGTTCTTCTCGTCGCCCTCCCACGCCAGGATGTGCGTGCAGGTGCGGTCGAGGAACCAGCGGTCGTGGGAGATGACCACGGCGCAGCCGGGGAAGTTCTCCAGCGCGTTCTCCAGCGACGACAGCGTCTCGACGTCGAGGTCGTTGGTGGGCTCGTCGAGCAGGATCAGGTTGCCGCCCTCTTTGAGGGTCAGCGCGAGGTTGAGCCGGTTGCGTTCGCCACCGGAGAGCACCCCGGCCGGCTTCTGCTGGTCCGGGCCCTTGAAGCCGAATGCCGAGACGTAGGCGCGCGACGGGATCTCGTTGTGGCCGACCTCGATGTAGTCCAGGCCGTCGGAGACCACCTGCCACACCGTCTTGCTGGGATCGATACCGGCGCGGGACTGGTCGACGTAGCTGAGCTTGACGGTCTCGCCGACCCGCACGGTGCCGCTGTCGGGCTGCTCGAGGCCGACGATGGTCTTGAACAGGGTGGTCTTACCCACACCGTTGGGGCCGATGACACCGACGATGCCGTTACGCGGCAGCGTGAACGACAGGTCCTTGATGAGGGTGCGGCCCTCGAAGCCCTTGTCGAGGTGCTCGACCTCGACCACGACGTTGCCCAGTCGCGGCGGGGCCGGGATCTGGATCTCCTCGAAGTCGAGCTTCCGGGTCTTCTCGGCCTCGGCGACCATCTCCTCGTAGCGGCCGAGGCGGGCCTTGTTCTTGGCCTGCCGAGCCTTGGCCCCCGAGCGCACCCAGGCGAGCTCCTCCTTGAGGCGCTTCTGCAGCTTCTGGTCCTTCTTGCCCTGCACCTCGAGGCGCTCGGCCTTCTTCTCCAGGTAGGTCGAGTAGTTGCCCTCATACGGGTAGGCGCGGCCGCGGTCTAGCTCGAGGATCCACTCGGCGACGTTGTCCAGGAAGTACCGGTCGTGGGTGACGGCCAGGATGGCGCCCTTGTAGGCGGCCAGGTGCTGTTCGAGCCACAGCACGCTCTCGGCGTCGAGGTGGTTGGTGGGCTCGTCGAGCAGCAGCAGGTCGGGCTTGCTCAGCAGCAGCTTGCACAGGGCAACGCGGCGCTTCTCACCACCGGAGAGGTGGGTGACCGGCTCGTCGGGCGGCGGGCAGCGCAGGGCATCCATCGCCTGCTCCAGCTGGGAGTCGATATCCCAGGCGTCCTCGGCGTCCAGCTCCTCCTGGAGCTTGCCCATCTCGTCCATCAGCTCGTCGGTGTAGTCGGTGGCCATCAATTCGGCGACCTCGTTGTACCGGTTGAGCTTGGCCTTGATGGCCACGCCGTCCTCGACGTTCTCGCGCACCGTCTTGGTCTCGTCGAGCACCGGCTCCTGCATGAGGATGCCGACCGTGGCGCCGGGCGCCAGCAGCGCATCGCCGTTGTTGGCCTGGTCGAGGCCGGCCATGATGCGCAGCACGCTGGACTTACCCGCACCGTTGGGGCCGACGACGCCGATCTTGGCTCCGGGCAGGAAGGCCAGGGTGACGTCGTCGAGGATGACCTTGTCGCCGTGTGCCTTGCGGACCTTCCGCATCGTGTAGATGTATTCGGCCATTGCCGCGGTGTCGCCTTCCGTCTTTTGCGTATATCTCGCGGACCATCCTAGGCGGCTGCAGACCGCGGCTGAGCGGCCGCGCCGGGTCTCCCCCGCGCGGCCGCCTGCCCCCTCACACCGACAGCGCCATCTCCGGCTCCTCGTCGGCCTCGTCGATCTCGTCGATCACGTCGGCGACATCGGGGGCCGGCTCCTCGACGGGCGCTTCGGCAGGCTTGGGCTGGGGTTGTTCGATGCGGACGATCGCCCGGGACAGATCCGGGCCCACCGCGGTAGCGCGCATCTCCAGCGATGACCGTCGCAGACCGTCCTTGTCCTCGTACTCACTGGTGAACACGTCGCCGACGACGATCACCGGCGCGCCCTTGTACAACGCGGCGCCCACGCCGGTGACCAGCTTGCCCCAGCAGTTGACCGTGATGAACAGCGAATTGCCCGGCTCCCAGGTGCCCTCGCCGTTGCGGCGGCGCGAGTTGCTGGCCACCCGGAAGCTGATCAGTTCCTGGTTGTTGACGATCCTGCGGCGAAGGTCGGTGACGATGCGGCCGACGACCGTCAGATGGGTTTCGAACATGGCTGGGGTCCTTTCTGGTTGATCACTGGACCCTCAGTGGGCCTCAGCCCACCGACAGCCGGCCGGCCATCATCAGCTGAGCCAAGCCGGTTGTGGATCAATCCGGGACTGTGGACAACCCAGCCGCGCTAGCCGCCGGCGTCGCGCCGCGCGAGCTCGGCCAGCATCGCGTTGTAGGCGGCCAGATCCGCATCGTGGTCGCGCTCGGCGGCGCGGTCCGTCCGTTTCGCGGTCCTCCGGTCACTGCGGCTCCACTGCACCAGCAGCGCGATCATCACCACCACAAGCGGGATCTCACCGGCCGCCCACGCGATCGATCCACCGAGATGCTGATCCCCCACCAGGTCGGTATGCCAGCTCAATTGCAGTGAGCGGTAGAAGCTTTCACCGAGCACCTGCTTCATGCCCATCAGCACCACACCGAAGAACGCGTGCATCGGAAGGGTGGCGAACACCATCCCGATCTTGGCCACCGGCAGCAGTTGACGCGGCGCGGGATCGACCCCGATCACCACCCAGTAGAACAGGTAGCCGCTCATCAGAAAGTGCAGGTTCATCAGCACGTGTGCGCCGTGGTGGCTGACCGCGGCGTCGAAGATGCCGCCGAAGTACAGCGCATAGAACCCGGCGACGAACATGATCGTGGCGACGACGGGGTGGGTGAAGAACCGCGACCAGTGGCTGTGCAGGCCGTCGAGCAGCCACTCGCGCGGTCCGGGCGGATTGTCCTTGCCCGCAGCGGGTAACGCCCGCAGGGCCAGCGTTACCGGGGCTCCGAGGACCAGCAGGATGGGAATCAGCATCGACAGCAGCATGTGCGCCGTCATGTGCACGCTGAACATCGCCGGCATGTAGCGCCCGAGCCCGGACGAGGTGGTGAACAACAACAGCGCGCAGCCCAGCAGCCAGGCCGCCGTGCGCCCCGCGGGCCACGGGTCGCCGCGGCGGTGCAGTCGGATCACCCCGGCGACGTAGACCGCGGCCAGCACGATCGCCGCGGTGCCGAAGATCAGGTCGAACCGCCAGTCCAGCAGGATCCGCGCCACCGTTGGCGGGCCGGCCAGGTCGTAACCGATCGCGACCTCGGTGGGCGACGGGTTGGCGTTCACCGGCGGGGGGGGCGAGCCGCCAGTCCAGCAGGATCCGCGCCACCGTTGGCGGGCCGGCCAGGTCGTAACCGATCGCGACCTCGGTGGGCGACGGGTTGGCGTTCACCGGCGGGGGTGGCGGGGTGCGCCCCAGCCCGACCGCGATGCCGAACGTCGCCCCGAAGATCAGAGCCTCGACAGTGGCAAGCCGGATCAGCGGACGCCGGTTCTCCGGATCGGCCTGCAGTGCCGCGACCGCGGTGCGGCGCTGCCGCCAGCCCAACACCGCCAGCGCGGTGAGCGCGATGATCTTGGCGAGGATCAGCGCGCCGTACTCGGTGGTGAACAGGTCGGAGACCCGAATCCTGATGAAGGCGTTGATGACTCCGGAACACGCCATCGCCACGAAGCACCACAGCGCCACCGCCGAGAAGCGTCGGGCCGCCAGATCGGCGTACTCGCCGCCGCGCATCGCGTGGGCCAGCAGGGCCAGCAGCCCACCGGCCCACAACGCGCCGGCCACCAGATGGATCAGCAGGCTGTTGGCACCCAGGTCGTGCGACCCGCCCGCCGATGAATGCCCGGTGAGCCCCAACGGGATCAACGTGATCAGCGATCCGGCCAGCAGGAACGGCGTCCACCCCCACCGCAGTACCGCCGAACTGGCGAGGGTGACGATCAACGCCAGGAACGCCGTCCACCGCCAGGCACTCGCGGTATCCACCAGGCTCGTCACCGCCCACAGCTGCACCGGGTTAAGGTGGTCATTGAGCGGCTGTCCCGACACGTCGGAGATGGTCAGCGGCACCAGCAGCGCCGCGCACACCGTCCACACCCCGGACGCCACGGTGCCCAGACGCAGCGCGCGGTAGCCGGCGACGTCGAGCACGCCGGTCTGCTGGGGCGGCACGAAAAACGTTGCCAGCAGGAATGATCCGATGGCGAGGACGGCGGCGATCTCACCGGCCGCCCGCACGAACGGCAAGCCCAGGGTGGTCACCGGTCCCGGGTCGGGCAGCCCCGTCGCCGACAGCGCGTCGGCCAGCGCAAGCGCCCCGATACCGGCGGCGATGGTCCCGGCGAGCAGTGCCACCACCGACAGCAGCGGCCACACCGAGCTGCGATCAGCCTGCCTGGTCACGCACCGACAGCTCACGGGCGTAGAACTGTTCGGTCGACAGTTCGTGGATGCGGTCCATGTCACCCAGGATGGCACGCAGCTCGTGCAGGAAGGCCTGCCGCCGCTCGCGCAGGTCGGGGGCCGCGGCCAGCAGGTTCTGATCAGCGGCCACCTGCCGAGCGGTGGCGAACAGCAGCGCCGACACCGACTCATTGCTGCGGATCCGGCCCTGCGCGGCGTACTGGGCGCCGACGCCGAGCGCGATGGTGGACAGTTCCTTCTCGCCGATATCGGCCGGGGCGTCACACAACACGTCCGCGACGATCTCGTAGGCCTCGAAGAACGGGCGCAGCATGGCGTGTGCCATCAGCGGCTGCTTGGCCCGCAGCAGGCGGTCCACCGCGTCGCCGCCCGCGGAGACCTGGATCTCCCAATCCTCCTGCCAGGCGAGCTCCTCGGCGAGATGCTCACGGAACGCGGCGGAGTCGGCGAAGTAGAAGTCGAACTTCAGCAGATCGCGCAACCGCATCGCCTGCTCCCAGAACACCGCCACCCGATCCCCGTCAGGCGCGCGGCCGGCGTGGGCCAGCGCCAGTTCGGCGATCGCGGTCTCCAGGAACGCATGGATAATCGAGTTGCGGTAGAACGCCGCCTCATGCTCGTGCTCGGGAGCGATCCGCCACACCGGCTCATGGCCACCGTCGACCCGGGTCACCGGGTGGCCGTTGGACAGCGCGTCAGCGGCCGCACGCACTCCTTCAGGGGTGCGAAGTCGCAACGCGGAGTTGGTGATCGGGCTCTGCTTGCGCTCGAGATAGTCCAGCGAGTCCTGCAGGGTGTGGTGCAACTGCTGCAGTGTCAGCGCGCGCCCGCGGGTGGTGAGCAGCAGCGCCGAGACCAGACCGGTGGCGTTGATCGGGGTGGCCCGCAGGATCCGCCAGGCGACTTCGAACGCCATCTTCTGCAGCGCAAGGCGTTTGGCGGCCGGGTCCGATCCGACCGGCCCACCCGGCTCCCCGAGGTACTGGCGCATCGACACCGCATCCGGGAAACGCACGTAGATCTTGCCGTAGTTGCGTTCGCCCTGAGCCTTGATGAACTTGTAGAGCCACTCCGCGCCTTCGGGCGTCTTCTCCCCGCCGCGGGCGTAGGCCGCGTACTCGGCGGTCTCGTGCAACTGGTCGAAGCTGATCGACACCGGCTGCAGCAGGATGTCCTCGCTGCGGCCGTCCAGGTAGGCGTCGGCGACATAGGCCAGCAGACCGAGCTTGGGCGGCAACATCTTTCCGGTGCGCGACCGGGTGCCCTCGATCGACCAACTCAGGTTGAACCGCTTCTGCACAATGAAGCCGACGAACTGGCGCAGCACGTACTTGTACAGCGGGTCGTCGAGCTTGCGGCGCAGGAAGATCACCCCGGACCGCCGCATCAACGGGCCCATGAATCCGAAGGACAGGTTGATCCCGGCGAAGGTGTGCGCCGGCGGAAGTTTGTTCTCCTGCATGGCCACCGGCACGATCACACCGTCGAGGTAGGACCGGTGCGACCACAGCAGAACTGCCGGATGGTCCTCCAGCGAGCGCCGCATCGACTCGATCTCGGCCGGGTCGTAGTCGATCCGTGGGTCGAAGCCCCGGCTGAAGATCGCACGTCCGAGGTTCGGAATCAGGTCGACCGAGAACCGGCTCCAACCGGTGGCCAGCTCGTTGAGCATCTCCTCGGCCTTGGCGGGACTGGCGCCGGGAATCTTCTCGAGCCCCTCCATGAACCGCGACGACGCCATCAGCTCATCGGTGATCAGCCGCGGCGACTTGTACTCCGGGCCCAGCAGCCGCAGTTCCATCCGTTCGATGGCCAGGGTGGCCCGGCGCAGCACGAAGCGGGCGAAGTCCCGCGGACTTTCGGCGACGGTGTTCTCCTGCCACTGCTGACGCAGCTCGGAGACCTTCGCCGGCTCACCGGCGACGATGCGGGCCCGGGACGGATCCTTGCGAAGGATGCTGCGCTGCAGGATCTCCGGCGGCCGGTAGGTGTCGCGACCGGAGATCAAGCCGACCACTTTTACCCGGGTCGGCAGTCCGCCGGGCACCCAGAACACCCGCACCGGAACCACCAGCCGGTCCTCGCTGCCGGCGAGTTCCTCGACGAGCTGGGCCACCACCCCGGGGGGCGGATCGCCGGCGGGAAGCTGCAGCACCTCGACCTTGGTGTCGGGGTGGGCTTGGCGCTGGGCGTGCAGCCAGTCATGCAGCAGATCGAACTCGGCTTTGGACGACACCGAGGCGAGCACCAGCGCGTCGTCGGTGGTGCTGAAGTCGGCCAAGTGGTCGCTGGAGGTCATCGCCGTCCCCTGACCGTGGGCGTCTCACCCTGTGCCGCAGTCTTCTTGGCAGGCGCCTTCTTGGCCGCCGCCTTCTTCACCGGAGCTTTCTTCGCCGCCGCTTTCTTGGCCGGAGCCTTCTTGGCGGCCGCCTTGTCCGCGGGCGCCTTCTTAGCCGGAGCCTTCTTGCCGGGGGTTTTCTTGTAGACGTCCGGTACTGGCAGCGTGTCCTCCGGCCAGTCCTTGAGGGTGTCCAGGTAGAGCTGACGTACCGCGGCGATCCGGTCCGGGAGGTCCTCCAGCGTCCAGTCCTGCACCGAAATCGGCGGATAGACAACCACATCGACGGTGCCCGGGCTCATCGTCGAGGAATCACGCGGTGCGATCACCTCGGCGTTGCGGATCACGATCGGCACGATCGGCACGCCGGCAGCCATCGCCAGCCGGAACGGCCCCTTCTTGAACGGGCCGACGGTGCGGGTGTCCAGCCGGGTGCCTTCCGGCGCGATCAGGATCGACAACCCCTTGCTGACCAGATCCTCGACATGTTGCAGCGACTCGACAGCAGCCTTGGGATCTTCCCGGTCGATGAAGACGGTGTCGACCAGTTTGCCCAATGTGCCGATGACAGGGTCGCTTTCGAGCTCCTTCTTGCCCACCCCGGTCCAGTTGTCCTTGAGCAGGGCCGCGGAGATGACCGGATCGAAGTTGTTGCGGTGGTTGAAGATGAACACCGCGGGCCGCTTCTTGGTGAGGTTCTCCTCGCCGAGCACGTTGAGCCGAACCCCGTTGGCCGCCAACAACATGTTCGGGAATGCGGTGGTGAAGAAGTTTACGCCGCGGCGCCTGCTGCGGGTCAGCAGACCCCAGCCGAGGGCACCGTAGGCGGCGGGCACCAGCGATCCGACACCGAGCAGCGTGCGTACCTGGCCCAACACCCCGCCGCTGCCGCGGCTGTTGAACTGCAGGATCGGCCAGCCGCGGCGCCTAGCAACGGCCGCCATCTTGCCCTCGGGGTTGGTCGGGCGCGGGTTGCCCACCAGGTACATCAGCGCGACGTCCTCGTCGCCGTCGGCATAGAAGTAGGACTTCTTGAGGTCGATGTCGTTGTCGGCGGCGAACTTCTGCACCGCGTTGGCCTTCCCCGGTCCCCACAGGATGGGCCGGACCACCTCACCGGTGAGCACGTCGTCCTCGTCGACCTCGAAGCGGTTGGTCAGCGTGTTCTCGATACCCAGGAAGCGCGCCACCGGCTCGACCTGAAGAGTCAGCGCCGACGAACTCAGCACCACAGTGTGTCCGCGTTCCATGTGGGCGTGCACCAGTTCGCGCATCTCGGGGTAGATCCGCTTTTCGATCTTCTGCACGAAGAGCCGCTCACCGATCTCGTGCAGATCCGACAGCGCACGACCGCGCAGGGCCTGGGAGGCTTTGGTGATCAGTTCCTCGAACTCCAGTCGGCCCAGCTGATGGTTGAGCCCGGCGGAGATCATCGTGATCAGCTCGCCGATCCCCATGTCGCGGCTGCGGAACCGTTCCCGGGTCAGGATGACCGCGGTGAAGCCGGCCACCAGGGTGCCGTCCAGATCGAAGAACGCCCCGATCTTCGGGCCGGGTGGGCTGGCCATCACCTCGGCGACCGAACCGGGCAGGCGCATGTTCTTCTCGCTCATGAGTAAGCCACCGATCCGCTCGCAGGGGTGGACGCCGAGTCGTCGGCGGAATCAGGAAACGATGCCGGCACCACCCGCGGAGGCGGATCACCGGCCAGCGCCAGCACTTCGTCGAACCCGCGTCGCAGGCATTGGGCGAACAGGGCTTCGTTGGTGATCGATGCGCGGTCATAGCGGGTGGTCACGGTGACAAAGCCGCCGCGGGATACCAGCACCACCATCATCGCGACACCGGGGAGTGGACCAAGTCCGAACTGCCGCAACACTTTCGCCCCGGCGATGTAGGTGTCGCCGGCGTAGACGGGAACGTTGCTGGCCTGGACGTCGGAGGCGACCACTGACCCGCTCATCGCTTCGAGCACGGCGTCGGGCAGCAGGGTGAGCACCGGCGCCACCGAGCCGATCAGGTCGATGGCCGCCTCTTCCCGGCGCGAGGTCATCTGCTTGCGGATCTTCTGGATCCGCAGCGCGGCGTCGGCGACACCGATGGGAGCGGCCAGATTGACCCCGGCGAACCGGTTGCCGCCGGCCGGGTCGGCCTCGGCCCGCAGACTCACCGGGACCGCCATGGGCAGGCTGTTCACCGGGACGCCGAGCGCCTCGTGGTAGAGCCGCAGCGCGCCGCACAACCCGGCGAGGTAGGCGTCGTTGATCGATCCGCCGGCAGCGTGCGCGGCCGCCCGCAGGTCGGCCAGCCGCATCTCGATGGCCTCACTACGAGAGGACAGACTGCGCCGGCGCAGCAGCGGCGACGGCTCGGCGGCCCGGCCCATCACCCGTCGACCCGAGCGCGCATAGTCGACCGCGTCGAAGACCGCGGTGCCCGGACTGCGCACCACGCGTCCGATCACCGACAGCCCGCCGGCCACCGCACCGAGCACCCCGCCGACGACAGCGCCCGGGATCTGGTTGAGCCCTTCGCGCATCAGATCGTTGGGTGTCAGGTCCTGCGGCACCGGCATGGGCGGCGCGGGCCGCGGCGGAGGTTCGCGCTCCAGGTCGTAGATCTCGGCGAACATCGCGGCGGCGCCGACGCCGTCGGTGACGGCGTGACTCAGGTGCAGCAGGGTCGCGGCCTTGCCGCCTTCCAGACCTTCGACGAGGGTGGCCGTCCACAGCGGCCGGGAGATGTCCAGCGGTGACTGCAGACTGACCTCGGCGAGGTCGAGCACCTGGCGCAGGGTGCCCGGCTCGGGCACCCTGACCCGGCGGACGTGGAAGTCGAGATTGAAGTCCGGGTCGACGACCCAGCGGGCCGGTGCGGTAGGCAGCGTAGGCACCACCACGCGCTGACGCAGCCGCAGGACCTTGCGCGAGGCGTTCTCGAAGCAGGCGCGGAACCGGTCCCAGTCCGGGGTCGTGTCCAGGATCTCCAACGCCATGATCCCGGAACGGGTGCGGGGGTTGGCTTCACCGCGATGCAGCAGCATGTCCAGGGGGCCCAGTTCGTCGACGGGTCGGCTCATCGATCCCTCCTCATCGACACCAGCACCCTCCTGTACCCACAAGGCCGACATGAAACGCGCCAACCACGCTAGTCGGCCCGCGCCGGTGGTGGTGGGGATTGTGAGTCGTCTGTGACCTCAGGCCACGCAGAGCGGGGGCAACAGGAGCAATGCCGGCCACAGCACCGCGGCCAAAACGTAGGAGGCCACCTCGGCCCCGGCCGGCAGAATCTTCTCGAGCTGGTCATTGAGTTGCTGCACCTGCTCGACGTGGAAGAAGGCCCACGTGAGCCCGATCAGCAGGTGCGGGATGGCCAGCCACAGCGCGACCTCGATGAGCTGCTCGATGCTGACTTCGTGGTTCAGTACCCGGCGCAGCTTGCCCAACAACGCTTCCACCCGGCCTCCCTCAATTTCTGAGAACATAGCTTCTCACAAACCGGCCGCAACCGAACCTGTCCTGACTACGATCGTCCTGACCGCACTCGGGAGGGCTGATGTTGACGAAACTGCGCCAGGTGCTGAGTTACAAGCTGACGATCGCCGAACTGATCGGGATCGGGTTGCTGCTCGGAATCCCCTACCTCGCCGTCGGTCTGGTGTGGTCGTCCACCCACACCGAACATCTCCACCAGATGCACGGTCTGGATTTCGTGGTGTCATTCCTCGGATCGATCGTGTCCTGGCCGGTGCTGCTGTTCGCGAATGTCTGCATGACATGACCGCGGGCCGGCTGCTCGCGGCCGCCGCCGCGGCGGTGCTGCTGACGGTCGGACTGCTGGCGCTGCGCTGGCCGGTGTACCTCCCGGAGTACGACCCGTGGGGCATAAAGATCAACTGCGGCAGCGGTTTCAGCGCCGAGCTAGTTCAGGCGCAGTTCGCCGGATCGGTCGATCGCTGCCAACATGCGCTGGCGGTACGCCGGATGTGGGCCATCCCGGTCGCGGTACTGGGTTGGCTGATCGTGGTATGGCTAGCCGTGCCGCTGCTGCGACCGGACGAGGTCAGCTCGCCGAGCTGACCACCAGCCGCCGAGAACGCTTGCGGGCGTTGATATGTCGGCCATAGACGATGCCGAGGAAGGCGGCCACCGCCTCGGAGGCCAGCTGGCAGCGCAGGGTGGCGATGGTGTCGAAGGCGTGATGGGCGTTGGGCAGCTCGGCGTAGGACACCGAGCGCGCGCCGCTCTCGCGCAGCGACGTGCAGAAGGCTCGGGCTTGCGAATTTGGGACGACGGCGTCGTTCTCGCCGTGCAGGACGAAGAACGGCGGTGCGTGGCGATGGGTCCGGAACATCGGCGAGGCATCGCGGAACAGCTGCGGATCATCAGCGAGCCGCTGCTGCATGACGACGTGTTCGAGCAGCGGCATCATCAGGCCGTGCATGTTGTCGACGTTCGTCAGGTCGTAGACGCCGTAGTACGGGGCCGCGGCCTGCACGCTGGTGTCGGCGTCCTCGAAGCCGGGCTGCAGCGTGGTGTCGCCCGCGGTCAGTGCGGCCAGTGAGCTCAGGTGACCGCCGGCTGACCCGCCGGTGATGGCGATGAAGTCGGGGTCGCCGCCGTAGTCGGCGATGTTGGCGCGCACCCAGGCGATCGCCCGCTTGACGTCGACGATGTGGGAGGGCCAGGCGTTGCGGGGGCTTCGGCTGTAGTTGACCGACACGCAGATCCAGCCGAGCTCGGTCATCCGGGTCATCAGGGGGTAGCCCTGGCCGCGCTTGTCGTTGATGGACCATCCCCCACCGGGGACGTGGATGAGGACCGGGGCCCGATAGCCCTCGGGCAGGTCAGGACGGCGCCACACGTCCAGCAGATGGTTACGTCCGCCGGGGCCGTAGGAGATGTTCGTGGTCTTCTCGGCATAGCGGCGCCGGTGACGCATGGCTTCGAGGACCGCAGTCAGGTTGGGCCGGCGGGCCGAGTAGGGCTCCAGCGGGTGATGCACGCCGTCGGCGTAGGCGTCCCCGAACGTCTCGCGCAGGGCGGTGTCCAGAACGGTGTCGGCGCGCTGCACCGCGAGCGCCGCGGCCACTTTCTCCAGCGGCGACGGGACCGCCGACAGGGCGTGTCCGGTGACCACGTGTGGGGCGAACTCGGCGGCGATCCACCCGAGTATCCAGCCCGCAGCCGCTGGTGAACCGCGGAGCAGCAACGAACCGGTGTGGTAGGCGCGCGTGCACTGCGCGGCCACCTGCTCGATCGGACTGCTCATGAGCGGTCGGACTCCCTCGACACTTAGCCAACCTAAGGCGTTTGCCCAGTTTGCGGCAGCACGACGCAGGGTTAGCGTGTGCTGCCCGTCACACCATAGCGAATTGCCCGCGGACTCAACGACATTTCTTCCGCGGTCACGACAGCTTGCGGCGTTCACGCAGGCCAGAAGCCTGCGAAACCGACACGACCGCGGTAGCTCATCCTGCGAGCAAAGTGAATTCTGGGTGGACAGATGCTGTCAGTTGGCTCTGTTCCCAGGAAACGCGAAGTAGACGCAACCAGGATTTGTGGATGCTTCTCGACGACTGGAACCCGCCAGCGGCGGTGGGAGCGGGTCATGCCGCCCCCGGCCCGCGCCGGTTCCGCGCGGCCGCGCCGCCGCCGCATCCCAACGATGCCGCCCAGGCCAGGGTGTTTGCCAAGCTCATGCGCGCCGAGATCGCCGAGTTGGATCAGCTCATCGACATCGCCTCGACCCGCTGGGCCGACCGGATCGACGCCGGCTGGGGCAACGCCCGGACGCCGGAGCCGGTGCTGCGGCTGCGCGCCAAGCGCGCCGAAGTCCAGCGGTTTCTCGACCGACTGCAGTCGCGGTTCGCCGCCGAGTAAGTTCGCCTCAGCCAGATTCGAAGCCGCCAAAGGCTGTGGGTGGTCCTACCTGGCAAACCCGGCCGACTAGACTCTCCCCACGCGCTGCCTCCGTAGCTCAGTCGGATAGAGCAAGGGCCTTCTAATCCCTAGGTCGCAGGTTCGATTCCTGCCGGGGGCGCTTTCACGGTGTATGGCCTCGGCTGATGCTTGACGTTTCGGCTTCGGGTGATGGGCGACAGTGTTTCGGCTGATGCTTTACAGCTATTTCGGTTGATCCTTGACACTCCCTAGATGAGGGAGTTGAGCGTGGCTGAGCAGCGGTATCAGGCCGTGTTGGCCGTGATCAGTGATGGGTTATCGATTTCGCAGGTCGCCTCGAAGGTGGGGGTGTCGCGACAGACGCTGCATGCGTGGTTGGCCCGCTACGAGGCTGAGGGCCTGGAGGGCTTGGTGGATCGGTCGCATCGACCGCGCAGGTGTCCGCATCAGATGCCGGCGTCGGTGGAGGCGGTCATGTTGGAGCTGCGCCGGTCGCGGCCGTATTGGGGGCCGCGCCGGTTGGTGTTCGAACTCGACAAGCGCGGTGTGCGGCCGGTGCCCTCGGAGTCGGCGGTGTATCGGGCGTTGCTGCGCGCGGGGATGATCGACCCAACCAGCAGGGATCGACGCGCGCGTACGTGGAAACGCTGGGAACGCGGTGCGCCCATGGAGTTGTGGCAGATGGACGTCGTGGGAGGGTTCCCGCTGGCTGATGGCACATCGGCCAAGGCGTTGACCGGCATCGACGACCACTCCCGACTGTGCGTGTGCGCCCATCTGATGAGCAGAGAACGCACGCGGGCAGTCTGCGACGGGCTACGCCAGGCGCTGGCCCACTATGGGGCACCCGAGCAGATCCTGACCGATAACGGCAAAGTGTTCACGGGGCGGTTCAACCACCCGCCGGTGGAAGTGCTCTTCGATGCGATCTGCCGCGAACAGGGCATCGAGCATCTGCTGACTCAGCCGCGCTCACCGACCACGACCGGCAAGATCGAGCGATTCCACCGTAGCCTGCGCGCTGAATTCCTCAGCACCGCAGCACCTTTCCCCACTCTGAAGGCCGCCCAACAAGCCCTCGATGAGTGGGTGGCCGATTACAACACCGCACGACCCCATCAATCGTTGAAGATGGCCACCCCGGCACAGCGTTTCGCCGCCGGCGCCCCGGTCAGGCCGGTGCAGAGCGCAGCGCCGACGGTCGGCACTGGGCGTGCCGGGAATGACTGGGTCTCGCGCACGGTCACCACCAACGGGGTGGTCTGTGTGTCCTGGCAGCAGGTCAGTATCGGCCGGCACTACGCCGGATCACGCTGCGACGTCCACGTCGACGGCGATCTGTTGAGGTTCTTCATCGGCGATGTTCTGGTCAAGACCGCCGCACGCACCAGCACCGGAGAGGTAAGAAACAAAAGGGCCTTCCGCACCAGCGGACCGGCCTAACACACAACACCGAGTGTCAAGGATCAACCGACACACAAACGTCAACCATCAACCGACTCTGAACAGGGGCGCTTTCACGGTCGTCGCCAGCCTGGGTTACCTTTCCGCCAGGGTGCTGACAGAACGACCAAGGAGAACCGTGAGCGATCACGAAGTGAAGATGATCATCCTGTCCACCGACGACCTC
Source organism: Mycobacterium sp. M26 (assembly GCF_001494595.1). Classification (GTDB taxonomy): domain Bacteria; phylum Actinomycetota; class Actinomycetes; order Mycobacteriales; family Mycobacteriaceae; genus Mycobacterium. The sequence goes on along the minus strand of NZ_LN929908.1, from coordinate 1,375,863 downwards.
GACGAGTCGATCCGCTTTTATGGCGACACCCTCGGCATGGCGGTGAAGTTCCGCGACGGCACCCACTTCGCCGCACTCGACGGCGGGCCCATCACGCTGGCGCTGGCCACCGAGATCGACCACCCGATCCCCGGCCAGGTCGTGGTCGGTATCAAGACAGCTGATGTCGACGCCGCCGCCAAGGCGGTCGAGGACAGCGGCGGCGGCATCGTGAAGGGCCCCTACGACGACGCCCACGAACGTCGCGCCGTCGTCTACGACAACAAGGGCAACGGCCTGGTGTTCTACAGCCCGCTCAAGCGCTGAACTAGGTGGCCGGCGGCGTCGGCTTCGGGCCGTAATGCCGGTGCAGCCAGTCCAGCAGCATCACGGTCCACACGGCGATGACGAAGCCCGACGCCAGGGCCGGTACCGGTGCGCTGCGGTTGATGTAGCTGAAGAACCACGTCCCGAGCAGGGCCGCCAGGATCGCCAGCCGCAGATCGCCGTTGAGAACGGCAGCCGCACCCAGCGCGGCCAGCACCGCGTTGAAGCCGACGAAGCCGGTGTTGATCGCGCCACCGGCCGTGCCCACGTGTTCGGCGATCGCCACGGCGATCAGCGCGGCCACGGCGGCGATCACCGCGTGCCGCCAGTTGCTCACCAGCAGACCGAGCAGGAAGAACACCCCGGTCAGGATCGACGGCGCGAACAGGGTCGAGCCCAACGCGGTGATCACCGCGGCACCCCAGTGCACGTCCTCCACCGGCCACGGCCCGAGATCGAGCTTGATCAGTTCGGGCCGGGCATCGGCGATGAACCACATCACCCAGAACGTCACGATGAACGGTGCGGCCAGGAACGGGATCGGCAGCCACTTCGACATCGCCACCGCCACCAGGGCGACGACGACGGCGAGCACCATCACCCAGATCCACAGCGCCACATCGGGTTCGTAGAAGTTGCCCATGGCCAGACCCATCAGACCCGAGTTGAACCCGAACAGCCCGAGATCGAGAAGGGTGCGGTCGGCCTTGACCAGCCGGGCCACCACCGTCGCAATGAAAACCGACGCCACGTAGAACACCGCCATCCGCCAGCTGTAGGTCAGCACGGCGACGACGAAGAGCAGGCCGGTGATCTCATTGGCCTGGAAAGCGCACTGCGAGAACCCTCTGAGGACCTGTCGCCAGAACGGCAGTGATCCGAGGTTGACGTCGGGCAATACGTTCTTGCCCAGGACGGTCATGACTACGTGACTCCCTCCGCGGCGGTATAGGCGCGCCAGCCGCCGTGCTGGCTGATCTCGCGCTGACCCTCGACCAGCGCCGGTTCCCCGATCACTCCGAGAACCGTTGAGCCGTCGGCAAGATTGACCTTCCCGATCGACAGGCCGGGCGGTTCGTTCAGCAGGATTCCCGCCAGCCCGGCGGCGGGTACCGACCACACCTCCACCGCAACCGCCACACCCGATCCATCGGTCACCCGGATCATCGCGGGGTGGTCATCGTTGATGGTCCAGATCCGGTACACCGGTTCGGTGGCGGTCTCCCGGATGAACGTGGCACCGGCGGCCGCCATGTTCGGCGACAGCTTGAGTCCGCGCATCAGGGTTCCGTTGACCGCCAACAACACTGAACCGCTGTCGGTCGCGTCAGCCTTCGGTGTCGGCGCCGCGTCCCCGACGATCCGGGTGCCGGAGGTGCCGTCCAGGATCGCCGAGATCTCCTCGGCCGCACCGATCACCCCGGTTGCACCCGGCGTGCTGGCGACGAAGTCGGCGACCGCCTCGACCTTGGGTTCCATCGAGCCTTTCCCGAACTGACCGGAGGCGATGTACTGCCGGGCTTCCTCGACGGTGATCGCGTCGAGCCACTTCTCATCCGGGGTGCCGAAGCCGATCGCCACCCGGGGCACCCCGGTCGGGATCATCAACAGGTCGGCCGCCAGATCGTGGGCGAGCAGACCGGAGGCAATGTCCTTGTCCACCACGGCTTCCACACCGGCGACGGTGCCGTCCGGTGACAGTGTCACCGGGATACCGCCGCCACCGACGGCGACCACGATCGCGCCGTCGTCGAGAAGCTTGCGGATCAGCTCGGTCTCCAGGATGGCGGTCGGCCGCGGCGATGCGACGGTGCGGCGCCACCCGCGCCCGGCGTCCTCGGCGATCGTCCAGCCGAGTGCGGCGGCCATCTGCTTGGCCTTGTCCTCTTCGAGGAACGAGCCGACCGGCTTGGTCGGGTTCTCGAATGCCGGATCGTCCAGGCTGACCACCGAGTGGGTGACGACGGCGACCACCGGCCGGGACAGCCCGCGGCGCGCCAATTCGTTGCGCAGTGCCTTGACGAACATGTAGCCGATCGCACCCTGGGTGTCGGCGACGGCGTAGTCGACGGGGACCGGATCGACCTCGTCGGAGGCCAGCTCCGAGCGACGCAGGATGAACCCGACCTGCGGCCCGTTGCCATGGGAGACAACGAGTTTCCAGCCCTGCTCCACCATGTCGATCAGGGGCGGAACGGTGCGGCTGACGGTGTCGTACTGCTGCGGGATGGAGTCGTGCTCGGCGTCGGTGACCAGAGCATTGCCACCGAACGCGACGATTGCGGTCCCCACGGTTTACTCCAGTCCTGCCGCGAGCGCGGCCAGTGCGTCGTTGAAACATTCCATCGGCGCGGTGGTGATGCCCGCACCGATCTGGCCGACACCGGCCTGCCGGTGCGCGATGCCGGTGTTGATGATCGGCAACACACCGGAGTCCACCACCAACCGGGCGTCGATACCGGCGGGCGTGCCACCGAAGTTCAACGGCGGCAGGGTGAATGCCGGGTTGGCTCCCAGGGTGATCGTCAGCATCCGGCGGCTGTTGGCCGTCGCGTCGGCCGGTGTGCCGCCGACGAACTGGACGATCGCCGGGGAGGCGGCCATCGCGAACCCACCGAGGCCGTTGGTCTCGGTGATTGCCGAGTCGCCGAGGTCGGCGGCGGCGTCGTCGACGGTGTAACCCGGGAAGTACAGTCCGTCAACGGGATTGGCGGGCGCCTGGAACCACTGGTTACCGGTGCCGGACAGCTTGATGCCGAAGTTCACCCCGTTGCGGGCCATCACGGTCACCATGCTGCTGCCCGGCACGCCCGCGGCCGCGTCGGTCATCGACTTGCACGCCGCCATCGACACGTTGAGGAAGAAGTGGTCGTTGCCGGCGACGAACTCCAGTGCCCGGCGCACCGCATCCGACGGGAGGTCGGAGCCCAGCAGCGACAGCGTCAACCGCTTGAACAGCAGCGCCGAGGCCGCCGCATTGCGGTTGTGCAGCTCGTCGCCCATGTGCAGGGCTTGGGCCATCAGGGGTTTGAGGTCGGGATCGGCCAGGCCGCGCACCGCAACCTGCATGGTGGCGAAGAAGTCGCTGCCCAGCCAGCGCAGCCGGTCCAGGACCTCGGTGGAGTTGGCGCCGAACCGCAGCACCTTGCCCAGACCTTCGTTGAGGTTGCAGTAGGCCCGGTTTCCGGCGGCGGTGTTCTCCACCACCCAGACCGGCATCGACGGACTGATGATGCCGGCCATCGGCCCGACCGCACTGTGTTCGTGGCAGGGTTCCAGCGCCACCGCCCCGCTGGCGGCGAGCTTTTCGGCGGCCTCCAGATCATCGGCCCAGCCCTCGTAGAGGATGGCCCCGGCAATGGCGCCCTGCTGCGGGCCGCACATGTCCGGCCAGGCGATCGGCGGACCGGAGTGCAGGATGCGCCGCTCCTCGGGACCCAGACCCGGGATGGCCTCGGTCGCACGCACCAGGTCCACCAGGCGGGGCTGGGCCGCCAGATAGCGGTCGTAGGCGGTGCGGTTGGCCTCCTCGATACGCGGGTCCCCCACCAGGGTGGCCAGCGTCCAGCCCAGTGCCGCATCGGCTCCCGCCGGCGGCGCCCAGGTGATGTTGGTGACCTGACCGCCTGCCGCGGTGACGTTGTTGGCGAAGCCCTGCAGGCCGACGTTGACGACCTTGAGGTCTTCTTCGAAGAGCTTCTTCACTGCGTCACCCCTTCACGATCGGCGATCAGCGCCGCCGACCAGACGGCCGCCTCGGCATTACTCGAGGCGACCAGGACACCGGCCGCTTTCAGTCCGGCAACGGCTTTGGCGCGGTCCTGGGGGTCCAGATCGGTGCCGCACACGTAGCCGATGAAGGCGACGGTGCGTCCTTCGGCACGGGCCTTGGCCTTCGAAGTGCCGATGATGGAGATCAGTTCGGCAGTCGGGTCATCGGCGGATCCGTAGCCGAGCACCACGTCGAACAGCACGACGGCCGTCGTCGGGTCGGCCACCTCGTCGCGGATCCGGGCGTCCTTCTGGGACGGGTCGATCATCGGATGCGGTCTGCCCTGGGTGAATTCGTCATCACCCATGTCGACGATGGTGTTCTCCACACTGGTCCGGATGTCGGTCAGCGCGCTGTTGCCTTTGACCGGGGTGTTGGACCAGGCGGAGATACCGCGGGCGCGATGCACCAATTGCGCTTCATAGCAGAAGGTTCCGCCGGAGAAGATGCCGCGGACGTAACGCTGACTCGGCGCCATCGAGCGGGTCAGATCGTTCAGGACGCGGCGCATGTCGTTGGAGGTGGTGATCTCACCGGCGTGCGGTTGCTCGCCGCGCGCCAGTTCGACGGCCATATCGGCGGCCTGAGCCAGGTAGGCGGCGCCGTACACCCCGTTGCGGGTGATCGAGGCCGGGTCGGCGCCGAGGAAGATGACGACGACGGGTTTGTCGCTGGCTTCGGCGGCGGCCAGAACCTTCGCCGCCACATCCGGTGAGGGCGGTTTGGACACCAGCACGATCACCGACGTGCCGGGGTCGGTGTCCAGAGCGGCCAGGCCGTGCAGCATCGAGATACCGCCGATGGCGTCGGCCAGATCGTGCCCGCCGGTGCCCAGCGCCTGGGAAATGCCCGACCCATTTTGGTGCACGCGGACGGTGACCTCCTGGGTGCCGGTGCCCGACGCGCCGACCACCCCGATCGGCCCGCGCCGCACCACGTTGGCGAAGCCCAACGGGATGCCATTGACGATCGAGGTGCCGCAGTCCGGGCCCATCACCATCAGGTCCGCCTCGCGGGCGTACTGCTTGAGCGCGAGTTCGGCGTCCGGGCTGACGTTGTCACTGAACACCATGACGTCCAGGCCGAGCCGCAGGGCCTTCATGGCCTCGGCGGCGGCGTAGTCACCGGGTACCGAGATCAGGGCCAGGTTGAGCGCCGGGTCCTTGGCGACCGCCATCTGAATGCTGGTCACCGGTGCGGCGGCCGCCGTCTCGTCACCCCCACCGCCGGGCGCGGCCGATAACAGCGAGTCGGCCAGGGCCAGTGCCTCTTCGCAGGCTTCCTCAGTGCCCGAGACGGCGACGACGAGATCGTTGGGCCGCACCTCGAACGTCCCGAGACCGGCCTGGGCGAGGTTGTCGACGTTGGTCGCCGAGGCCATCACCACCGAGGCGGCCTCGATACCCGGGACCGACGTCACCTGTGCCGAGACCGTCATCAAGGACACCGAATCCTTGTAGAGGTTGGGGTAGAACCGCGAACTCGTGCTCATGCTGCTGCCTTCTGCTCGGAGAGGAGAAACCCGTTCGCCGACAACCCCGTTCGGCGCACTGAGACTAGGACACCGCGGTCAGGAACCGCTCGGAATCCGAGACCCAGCCGAAGATGCCGCCCTGGGCTTTGATCATCTCCAGCGCCACCCGCTGGAACTCCGGGAAGTAGGAGGCCACGCCGTCCGAGAGGACCACACACTCGTAGCCGCGGTCGTTGGCCTCCCGCACCGTGGTGTGCACGCACACCTCGGTGGTGACCCCGCAGACCACCAGCGTCTTGATCCCGCGGTCGGACAGGATCTGGCCGAAGTCGGTGGCGTGGAAGCTGCCCTTGCCGGGCTTGTCGATCACCGGCTCGCCGTCGATCGGGTACAGCTGGTGGATGATGTCGTGACCCTGCTCGCCGCGCACCAGGATCCGGCCCATCGGGCCGGGCTCGCCGATGAAGGTCTTGCCGCCGCGGTGCAGCTTGGCGGTGGGACAGTCCGACAGGTCCGGGCGATGCCCCTCGCGGGTGTGGACCACGAACATCCCGATCTCGCGAGCCCGGTTGAGCACTCGCTGGATCGGCTCGACGGCGGCGAGCAACAGTGAGGTGTCATTACCGAGGGCTTCACCGAAGCCACCGGGGAGGACGAAGTCCCGTTGCATGTCGATGATGACCAGCGCGGTGCTGTCCACATCGAAGTCCAGGGGGAAAGGTTCTGCATCGATCGTGGGCATCAAACGTCCCTTCTGACGGGCACCGGAGCTGGGCCGCTCAATTCAATCGCAACTATCAAATCTGCGCCTCCGTCAATATGGAGCCGCTTTGACAAATCCGTCACAACAAATTCGCCTGGGCGTGGCGGCACGGCGACCGGGCGGTCGGCGGCAACAATGGGCCCATCGTGTCCCCGGCCCCGACCCGACCGCGACGACGTCGGTCGCGCAGAGACTTTCGCCCCGACATCGAAGGGTTGCGGGCGCTGGCCGTGATCGCGGTGGTCGCCTTCCACGCCCAGCTGGGCCTGTCCGGCGGGTTTGTCGGCGTCGACGTGTTCTTCGTCATCTCCGGCTTCCTGATCACCCGGCTACTGATGGCGGAGGTGTCGGCGACCGGCGGGGTGCGCCTGTCGCGGTTCTATGCGGCACGGGCCCGGCGCCTGCTGCCGGCCGCGGGCACGGTGCTGGTGATCACCGCCGTCGGCGCCGCCGTCCTGCTGCCACCGCTGCAAGCACGCGCGGCGCTGGGTGATGCGGTGGCCAGCGCGTTGTACGTGGGCAACTACCGGTTCGCCCTGCACGGCACCGACTATCTGGCCGATTCGCTGCCCTCGCCGTTCCAGCACTACTGGTCACTGGGCGTCGAGGAGCAGTTCTATCTGTTGTGGCCGGTGCTGATCCTGGGCACCGCCTGGCTGGTTCACCGCCGACGGGCGCGGCTGTCGGTGTGGCAGTTCGGGGCGGCGCTGGCGGCGGTCGCCGCGGCGTCCCTGGCACTGGCGGTGCTGTGGACCCACTCTGCGCCGCCGTGGGCGTTCTTCGCGCTGCCGTCGCGGGCGTGGGAGTTGGCCATCGGCGGACTGGTCGCTCTGTCGGCACGGTTCTGGCGGCGGCTGGCACCCGGGTCGGCCGGGCTGGCCGGGTTCGGCGGGCTGGCCATGGTGATCACGGCGTGTGTCCAGTTCGACGAGCACACGCCCTATCCGGGAACCGCAGCCCTGCTTCCGGTGCTCGGCACCGCGCTGATCATCGCGGCCGGGTGCGCGACGCCGGGGCGCGGGGCGGGCCATCTGCTGTCGCTGCCCTGGATGCGGGCACTGGGCCGGTTGTCGTATTCCTGGTACCTGTGGCACTGGCCGGTGCTGGTTTTCGCGCCACTCCTGGTGGGCCATCAGCTCGGCGTGTTTGGGCGGCTGGTGGCCGTGTCGGCGTCATTCGCGCTGGCGGTGCTGACGTTGCGCTATGTCGAGCGGCCGGTGCGCTATTCGATCCCGCTGCGACACTCGCCGGGCCGCAGTCTGGTGCTGGGCAGCGCGGTGACCGCCGTGGCGGTCAGTGCGGCGTTGGTGCTGCCGATGTTCGTCCCGACTTCGGTGGGCCAGGGCCGGCCCGCCCCCGCGGCGATGGTCGAACCGAGCGGCGCAGTGATCACCGATCCGCTGACCGACGCGATGACGCGGATCGCCGCAGCGGTGACGGCATCGGCCGCCCGCCACGATGTGCCGTCCAACCTCACTCCCCCGCTGTCCGAGGCGTCCACCGACAAGCCGGCGGTATTCGTCAACGGTTGTGTGCGGTCCTGGCGCGAGACGGGCGTGCCCGAATGCGCTGCTGGCGACACCGGTAGCGCGACGACCGTGGCCCTGGTCGGCGACTCGCACGCCGCGATGTGGCAGCCCGGTATGGAACCCGTTGCCGAGCAACGGCATTGGCGGCTGGTGACGATGGCCAAGATCACCTGCCCGCTGCAGGACGTGGGCATCATCAGCCCTTACCTGGGTCGGGAGTACACCGAGTGCCAGACCTGGCGGGGCGAGGTTCTGCGGCGGTTGCGGGCCGAGCGGCCCAAACTGGTGGTGCTGGACATGTCGCGGCGGTACGGCGCGGACTTCGGCTTCACCGCCTACGACCGCGCCTGGCTGGCCAGTCTGAAAACCCTTGTTGCCCAACTGCGGTCGACGACGGGTGCCCGCGTGCTGGTGCTGGGCCCGGTGCCCGACCCGCACTCGGTGGTGCCGGTGTGTTTGTCCGGCCACCTGACCGACACCCGGGACTGCACACCCGCGCGACCAACAGCGTTGAACGCCGCGGGTAGCGCCGCTGAGGCCGAAGCCGTCCGGTCGGCGGGCGGGCACTACGCCGATCTGTCGGAGCTGTTCTGCACCGACGCCGTGTGTCCGGTGGTGATCGGCAACGACCTCGTGTTCCGCGACGACAATCACGTCACCGTGCCGTACGCGCGCACGCTCGGACCGGTGCTGGGGTTACTGGCTGACGGGGCCATCTCGCCGCGAAGCTGACACCGTCTGTGAGCTGGGCTTCAAGTCGGCTGCAAGTGCATCGCAAGCGCGGCCACACACAGTTGCCGCATGAAAACCATCGAACCTGTCAGCGTCATTGCCCGCCAGCCCGGCGAACCCGATCCCGATGTCCGCGGCCTCCAGTTGGCTCACCGCGCGATGCTCACCGACATCGGCCGCCTCGCCGACGCTGTGGCGGCCATCCGCGACGGACAGCCGTGCAGCCCCCGCCGGGCCCGAGCCCTCGCCCGGTACACCGAGCTGATGTGCGACTCCATCCATCACCACCACACCGTCGAAGACGTGGTGCTGTGGCCGGTGATCGATGCCAGCGCCGGTGACATCGTGGACCTCTCCGAGCTGACCGACGACCACGCCGCGCTGGATCCGCGGCTGGATGTGATCCGGCGGCGCGCCAACGCATTTCGCGTCACCGAAGGTGACCACCGCACTGCCACGTTGCTGGCGGCGGAGCTGTCGAACCTTCGCGCGCTGTTGACCGAGCACATCACCGAGGAGGAACGCGACATCTTCCCGGTGATCCGGAAGTACCTGTCGGTGGCCAGCTGGCAGGCCGTCGAGGAGACCGCACAGCGCACCGGGCGGCTGTCGTTCGACGTCCCGCGCATGATGGCGGTGATGAGCGATGACGAGCGCGCTGAGATGCTCGGCCGGCTGAGCCCGCTGATGCGGACGGTGATGCGTGTGGTTGCCCGCCGCTACCGCACGTTCGAGAGCACGGCCTTCGCCTCGGCCGACAGCCGGGAGCGCAGGACCGCGGCCTCAGCCCGGTAGCGGCGCGCCTGCTCGTCATGGCCGAGGAGTTCGGCAACGGCAGCCAGGGCATCATCGACCGGCCCGACCAGGAAGCTGCCGTTGTCGAGCCCGGCCATCCGGCCGGAGTACGGCTGTAGTTCCTGCGCGCACTGAGCCGCGGTGTCAGCGTCGCCGAGCCGGGCGGCGACGTGGGCTCGCAACGTCGTGACGGACAACCAGTAGTAGGACCGCTCGACCGGGCCGCGGGTGGCCCAGATCCGGTGGGCCTCTTCGGTCCGCCCGGCGTCGAGCAGTGCCAGCACCACGGCCTCGGCGATGGAGTTCGATACGTCGACATGCACAGCGAGCAGCTGATCGGCCAGGGGGGCGAGATCACCGCGCGCCAGGGCCGCGGTCAGTAGGCCGATGATGTAGATCACGCCGCCGTTGGCGGCACCCTGTTCGGCGAACGTGGCCGCCGCGGCCGCGTAACCCCGCTCGCCGCCGTCGATATCGCCCGCGAGCACGGTGAGCTCCGCAGCGAAGACCTCCAGTACGGTCAGCAACTGCGCGATCTGCCCGGTTCCGGCGCGTGCGACCGCCAGCCAGACATGCTGTTGTGCCGCAAACAGATCCGAGCGGGCCCCTGCGGTGAGGAAGGCCAGCCAGTGGGCGACAGCCTGGTAGTCGACCGCGGCCGCAGCATCGGCAGCCGCTAGGAATTCGTCGGTCAGCGCCTCTCGGTCGTGGGCGTGATCGGGACCCAGCGCGCCGTAGGTCGCGATGTTGAGCGCCATACAGAGCGTGCGGCCGTGGGCGGCGGGATCCTGCCGATTCAACTCGCGGGCCAGCGCCAAGGCCTCGTCGCTGGCCGCCAGAGCGCCTGGCTGGTCGGCACCCTCCAACTCGGTGAACAACAGGGCGAGCAGCCGAACCCGTTGCTCAGCAGTCGGATTCGCGGCCAGAACCCGGCCGATGGCGGCGACGATCTCGGTATCGGAATGGTCGCTCACCCGGGTGCGCCACACCAATGGCGCATCCCAGGAAGTCAGCAGGCGCAGGGCGTGCTCGGTCGAAGCCGCCGCCATGGGCAGCGCGCGGTTGAGCGCCTCGCGTGCAGCCACCACATCGCCGATGCGCGCCGAGGCGGAGACCAATCCGCAATAGGCCTCGACACTGCGGTCAGCTTCGTCGCGGCCGGATTCGGCCCAGTTGGCCAGCTGCAGCATCTGCACCGCGGCGCGCCACTGCCGAGCGGCCTCGACCGGTGCGCCCACCCGATCGGCATCACGGGCGGCGGCCATGGCGAAATCAGCTGCCTCGACAGCGGTGGCCGGGGTTGCGGCGGCGACGGCGTGATAAGCCAGTGCTGCCGGATCGGCGGTGTCCCGGTGACGCAGCAGTTGGTCGCGGGCATTCGCGTGCAGGCGCGACCGCCGCAGCAGCGAGGTGTCCTCGTAGAGGGTGTCGCGAACCAGGGCGTGGGCAAACCGGATTCGGCCCGCCGCGGGTTCGTCGAGCAAGCCGACCAGGACAGCGGGTTCCAGCGCATCGAGAAGATCGTCCGGGGGGCGGTCTGCCACCTCGGCCAGCAGATCGACGTCGACCTCACGGCCCAGGACGGCCGCCTGGCGGAGTGCGGTCACCGTGGAACCCGGCAGCCGAGCCAGCCGGCGCCGCAGCACATCACCGACGCCCGCGGGCACCGCTACCCGGGATGCGTCGCGTCCCTCGGCCGCCGTCAGACGCGCGAGCTCTCGGATGAACAGCGGGTTGCCGCCCGTCCGGTCGTGCAACGTCCGCAGTCCCTCACTGCTGAGATGGCGCAATCCGCAGTCCGCGGCCAGCGCCGCGGTGGCGTCATGGTCCAGGCCGCCGATCACGAGATGTGCGGCGGTCTGCGCCGCCAATGCCGCACGCGCAGAAGCCAGTTCGCTACCCGATTCCGACGGCCGGTAGGTGGCAAGTACCAGCAACGGACGATCCCGCAGTTCGTAGGTGACCAGGCGGAGCAGCTCGAGGGTCAACCCGTCGGTGCGGTGCAGGTCGTCCAGCACAACGGCGACCGGGCCGTCCGCTGCCGCCCGCCCCAGCAGATCGGCGACCGCACGGGCGGTCCAGAACGGGCTGCTGCCGGCCGAGTCGCCGGCATGGCCGTCGTGCAATAGGGACGCGAGCGCCTCGTGCCGGTGGGGGTCGTCGGGCAGGTAGGCCTTGTCGACCTGGCGCAGCGCCTCCGTCCAGGCCCACCCGGGTGGAGCGCCGTCCACCTCCGGGCATCGTCCGGTGACGACGGTCCAGCCCGCTGACCGCAACCGCGCGGCAGCGGCTTCGGCGATCGTGGTCTTGCCCCACCCCGCTTCACCGCCGATCCAGACCAACCGGCTCCCCACCCTGCGTGCCTCATCGCCGGCGTCGTCGATGGCCGCTATCTCACGTGAACGGCCATGAGGCACTTGAGGTTCGGCGACAGGTGCGGCCGTTGCCGGCGCCTGGACGGCCGGTGGGCTCGGCTGGTGACGGACATCCAGATGCGGCGCCTGGTCAAGAATGTCTCGCTCGAGGTCCCGGATGGCCCGGCCCGGTTCGAGCCCCAGCTCCTCGGCGAGATGGTTGCGGGCATGCCGCAGGACGTCCAGGGCGGCCGCCTGCCGACCGATTCGGTACAACGCGGTGGCGAGGGTGACCACGGCACCCTCTCGGGTGGGGTGCTCGCGAACGTGGGGTTCCAGGACTTCCACGACCACTGCGTTGTGGCCGAGTGCGAGGTGGTCCTGGGCCTGCAACTCGAGGGCGGCACTCCGCAATTCGGTCAGCCGGGCGATCTCGGGGGCCGCCCACTGGGCATCGGCGACCTCGAGGTAGGGATCGCCGTCCCAGCTGTCGAGCGCTGTCGTCAGGCGCGCAGAGCGGCCGGCGGGGTCGTCGTCGGTCTGCGCGTGGCGGACCTGCTCGTCGAATCGCCACGCGTCGACAGCGTCCGCAGGCAGTTGCAGCCGGTACCCCGGTGCTTCACTGACGATGACGGTGGCCGGAGTGCGTCGCTCTCGGCCGGGTTCGAGCACCCGGCGCAGATGGGAGACGTACGCCTGCAGGGCCGAGAGCGCTTTCGGCGGCGGCTCACCCTGCCAGAGATCGTCGATAAGACGGTCGACGGAGACCACCCGGCCCTGCGCCAGGACCAGCCGCGCCAGCAGGGAACGCTGCCGGGGTCCGCCGACTTCGACGGGCACCGTGTCGAGCCAAGCCCGAACAGGCCCTATCACCGATACGCGTACGCGATGTGCGCCCGGTGCCCCCATAGTGAGACGACCCTAACTGCTAGCCTCGGCTTCGTGGAGGTGCGCAATGCCTGACCTGGTGCTTTATGAGGTGCGCGACCGTGTCGCGCTGATCACCGTCAATGATCCGGACCGGCGAAACGCGGTCACCGACGCGATGTCTCAGCAGCTGAAGGAGGCCGTCGAAGCCGCCGAAGCCGAGGCACATGCCGTGGTGGTCACGGGTGCCGGTAAGGCGTTCTGCGCCGGCGCCGACCTGTCGGCACTCGGCGCGGCGGCGCGCGAGGGCCTCGAACGCATCTATGCCGGGTTCATGGCCGTCGGACGATGCACGCTGCCGACCATCGCCGCGGTGAACGGTGCGGCGGTGGGCGCGGGCCTCAATCTGGCGCTGGCCGCCGATGTCCGGATCGCCGGACCACACGCACTGTTCGATCCGCGGTTCCAGAAGCTCGGCATCCATCCCGGCGGCGGAGCGACCTGGATGCTGCAGCGGGCGGTCGGGCCGCAGGTGGCCCGCGCCGCGCTGCTGTTCGGGATGCGGTTCGACGCCGAGACCGCCGTCCGCCACGGACTGGCCCTCGAGGTCGCCGACGATCCGGTGGCGGCCGCGCTTGAGCTCGCCACGGGACCGGCAGCCGCACCGCGCGAGGTGGTCCTGGCGACCAAGGCCTCGATGCGCGCCACCGCGATCCCCGGCTTCCTGGACACCGCGCACCACGAGGCGGCCAAGGACATCGAGCTCGGGCCGCAGGCCACCTCGATCGAATCCCCGGAGTTCAAGGCCCGACTGGCGGCTGCTCAGCAGAGGTGACCTACGCGGCAGCCTCGACGTCAGCAGCCTCACCCGACGGTGTCCCCGGCGCCGAAGGTGCCATCGACCGGTGGCTGCTACCCGTAGGTGTGGTGAGTCGCGTTGAATGCCTTCCCTTTTCATCGATCCCGGCAGTGACGGTCCAGCCCGGGCTTTCCTTGATGTAGTTGCAGGCCTCGCAGAGCCCCTGCCCGTTGGCGGCGCTGGTGGCGCCGCCGGCGTGGTGCGGGGTGGCGTGGTCGAAGTGGCGGATCGGGGCGTCGCAATAGGGGGTGCGGCACCGTTGATCGCGCAGCGCGATGAACGTCGCCAGACCTTTCGGGAAGCGCCGGGTGCGGGCGTCCATGGCCACCAGCGCTCCGCTATCGGGTCGGGCATACAGCCGCCGCAACGCGGCCCGCGACCGCGCGTCACTGACCGCGTCGCGGATCATGTGCTGCGCCACCGCCGAAGGCACGGGGCCGTAGCCAGCGATCACCGCCGCGTCCTGGTGTACCCCGAGCAGTGCTTGATCGGAGATCACCACGTTGACCGCCACCGGCACCGGGACGTCGGCGGGACGCCCGGTCACGCGCTCTACCAACGCGTCGGCCATGACCTGCCCGCGGGAGCGGCCATCGAAGCAGGTGTCAGCCTGGTGCTTGAGCGACGCGTAAACCGCGACCCCTTGGGCGACCGGCAGCAGCGCAGTCAGATACGTCATGGTGTCCGGGGCGGGCCGGATCGTGGGTGACCCGCCGATCGGCGGGTGCTTTCGCGGCCCGCTCGACCACCGCCCGGGGGTCGAGCCGGTAGGCAACGGCCTTGGCGGCCGCCACCAGCGCGGCGTCACCGATGCCGTCGAGCCGGGATTGGTCGGCGCAGAGTTCCTCGTCCAGGCGCCGGCGATCCGCCACGTCCAGACAGGCCGATTCGCGCACCAGCAGGGTGGCCCGCCACTCGGAAAGCACCCCGGCCTCCAACGCCGCCAGAGTGTGGGGCATCTCGTGAACCAACGCTTTGGCCAGCCCGAGATGACGACCACCGCGGGCCGGGGAATCCCGGCGCGCCAACGCCACCTCGGCGCCCACACCCTTGCCGCGTCGGGCGGCCGGCACCCCGGCCGCCGCCTCCGCACAACGGCGACTGGTGTCCAATGCCACCGCCAACCGTGCCTGCCCCGCTGCCGCAGCGGCCTTCAGCCGCTCCAGCGCAGCAATGCGCTCCACCAGCACCGATTCCTCGGTACTGGGGTCGAACTCCATCAGTGATTCGAACATATGTGCGATACTAGGTCGTCCCTGTGACAATTTGGGCCGACGGAGCCAGGCCGTCCTTTACATTGCATCTTGTGACGCAGACCACACCTAGCCGATGTTCCTGCTACGTCGGACGTGTGGGGGCGCTTGCCGTCGCCCTCGGAATCGGGGTCGCCGTCGCGAACGGCACGGCCGTCGCCGCCGCCGACACCGGAGGCTCCACGGCGCACTCGGCGCGCCACTCCACCAAGGCGTCGGCCACCCAAACCACGTCGAAGCGCACCCAGGTGATGAAGGTGACGGCCCGGCCCCGCGCCACGGTGGCCAGCCCCCGCCGGCCGGTCGTCCCGCGGACCACGGCGAGCCTCACCGAGATGATCGGCTACGCCCGCCGGGAGGTCGAGCAGGCTCAGGTCACCACCCAACCCACGCCGAGCATCAGCAACACCTTCTTCGCCCAGACGCCGGTTCTGGCCTATAACGCCGCGCAGAACGTACAAGCGGCAGATGGCGTCATCACCGGAACCCTCAATGCCTCTCAGGCCAATGGCTACGCACTGACCTACACGGTCAGCGGCGCCCAGCGTGGCACCGTCGAGGTCCATGCCGACGGCACCTTCACCTACTCCCCCGACCCTGACTTCGTCACACTCGGCGGCACCGACACCTTCACCGTGGTGGCCGACGACCGGCCCGGCAATGCACCGCACTGGCACGGTTTGTCAACGCTTTTCGCGCCCGACGGCGGAGCGACCGCCACCCAGCAGGTCACCGTGTTGCAGAACCCGGGCAGCGCGCTACCGTCAAGCGTGCTCGCCACCGCAGACCAGCTCGCCGCTGAGCGGCTCGTGACGCAGATCGCGAACTCACCGATCATGCAGCTGGCCAAGGTGGTGCTCAAGGCGGGCTGGTGGCTGTTGGGTCAGAAGAACTTCGCCGCAGTGGGTGGGCCGGACGCGGCCAACCTGGCCCAGCTCGACCAGGCGGTGACGGAGTACGCGAATCAGGCGGCCATCGAGGTGCTGCTGCTGAATTCGAACAGCCCGCAGATCCTGCAGCAAGTCAATCCACCACATAGCTGGTATCTGCAGAGCTTCTCCGGGGCGCGGATCTGGTACGACAACCCGGACACGATCTACCGCTTCGTCGGGGTGAACACCGCCTCCAAGTACGTCATCACCGGACGGTTCGACGGGTCACTGCCCGCCGACACCAACTTCAGTGTCCTGACCGGTCTGAGCGGGACCACCGCCGACAACATCAACGGCAAGGATCTGGTACTCAACGCCGATGGTTCGTTCACTATCACCGTGGACTCCACCCCGACCGCTCCCGGCCAGACCAACCACCTGTACCTGCCGCCCGGCACGACTCTGATCACGACTCGAAACACGTTGGCGGACTGGAACAACGAGGAGCCGATGAGCCTGTCCATCCTGCGGGTCAGCGGACCGCCGGACAGCTTCTTCAGCCAGATCGGCGGGTTCGCCATTCCGGGCATCGGACCCCTGGTGTCGTCGAACCCCCTGTTGACGCAGCTGGTTTCGCTCATCCCGCCGCTGCCCGCACCGCGCCTCCTGCAGTCGGTGGAGGCCGCCACAATCATGCTGCTGCTGGGCATCAGCGGCGAGAACACCTACATGTCGCTGGCCACCACTGACCCGGTCACAGGCCAGCCCAAACAGGCCAACGTGTTCACTGACCCGTCCAGCCAAGCCTCTTTCCTGGCAACGCAAGTGCAGAGCACCGGGTACTTCCAACTCGCCGACGACGAGGCACTGGTTCTCACGATCGATCCGGGCAAGGCGCGGTACTTCAGCGTGCCCGTCACCAACGACTGGACCATCACCAACAACTACTGGGACGAGCAGACGAGCATGAACGTCAGCCAGGCCGTCGCCAACCCCGACGGGACCTACACGATCGTGGTCTCACCGACCGATCCGGGATTTGCCAACTGGGTGTCCACCCGTGGACTCAACCAGGGCACCATGGCGATTCGCTTCCAGGACTTCGACCCGAACAGCACCACCGACCCGACCGTCAGCTCTGTCGTCGTCCCCATCAGCCAACTGAATCTGCCTGCATACCCGTATGACCGGGCCGCCCAGATCGCCGCGCGCCAAATCGGCTACAGCAAGCGCTACTGGCCCTATCCGCAGGCCTAACAGTCCAACAGAGCGGTCTCCGGCGCCTCGATCAGGCCCCGCAGGTCGGTGAGGAACGCCGCGACCTGTGCGCCGTCGGCCACCCGGTGATCGAACGCGCACGTCAGTGACATCGTCGGCCGGGCCACCACCGCATCGTCGACCACGACGGCGCGTGGCCGCAACGAGCCCATGCCGAGGATGGCCGCCTCGGGATAGTTGATGACGGGCACCCCGTCATCAAGGCCGAGGGCGCCGAAGTTCGACACGGTGAAGGTCGAGTTGCCCAGTTCGCCGGGACTCAGCGCCCCCGCTCGGGCCTTGTCGACAAGCACGTCCACTGCAGTGGCGAGTTGGCGGGTGGTGAGGGTGTTCGCTGCCCCGATCACCGGAACGACGAGCCCGCGATCGGTGGCGACCGCGACACCGAGTCGCACGTCGGGATTCATCCGGATCTGCGGGGCACCTTGGCCTTCCACCCAGGTGGAGTTCAGCAGGGAATGTCGGCCCAGTGCGATCAGGAGCATCCGCAGCGTCAGCACGAACGGGGTGACGCCCAGCTGGTCGCGTAGCCGCAGCAGTGCCGTGCAGTCCACCTGCACGCTGGCGTGCGCATCGGGGATTCGGCTGCGCGACAGCGACATCTGAGTCGCCATCCGGGCCCGGACGCCCTGCACCGCGATCGTGTCGGTGCTCGCGGCGGCTTCGACATCGTCGCGGGTGACGATGCCGCCGGTGCCGGATCCCGGCGCCAGACTGTCGAGATCGACGGACAGCTCGGCCGCGAGCTTGCGCACCTTCGGCGCGGCCCGCGCCCGCCGGCTGCGGTCCAGACCGTTGTCGGTGCCGTAGCCGACGAGAACCGGTGTGCGCGGTTCCGGCGCACCGGTATCGATACGCACCAACAGCGTTCCCACTGCGAGGGTTTCGCCTTCAGCCCCGCCCAGCGCGACAATGCGGCCCGAGTAGGGACTCGGGATTTCGACCTCAGCCTTGTTGGTCTCCACCGTGCACAGGATCTGGTTGAGTTCGACGACATCGCCCACCGACACGGCCCAGGACGTGATCGTGGCGTCCAGCAGACCTTCACCGAGGTCGGGCACCAGGAAATCGCTCATGGCCGTCGCATCGCTTTCTCAACGCAGTCCAGCAGCCGGTCGACCCCGGGCAGCCAGACCTTCTCCAGCCGGGCCGGTGGGTACGGGGTGTCGAATCCGGTGGCCCGCAACACCGGGGATTCCAGGTCGTAGAAGAGTTCCTCGGAGATGCGCGCGGCGAGTTCGGCGCCGAACCCGAGCGTGCGTGGGCCTTCGTGCATAACCACCGCCCGGCCCGTCTTGGTCACCGAGGCGGCCACCGTGTCGAAGTCCAACGGGTTCAACGAGCGAAGGTCGATCACTTCGAGGTCGTACTCGGCGATATCGGCCGCCCCCAGCGCGGTGGCGACCAGCCCGCCGTAGGTGAGCACCGTGACGTCGTTGCCCGTGCGGCGCACCACCGCGCGACCGATCGGCGGTGCCGGTTCGATGAGGTCGACGGCCTCGCGCGCCCAGTAACGACGTTTGGGTTCCAGGTAGATGACCGGATCGCGGGAGGAGATGGCATGGCGCAGAAGCCAGTACGCGTCCGACGGGGTGGCCGGGACAACGACTTTCAGGCCGGCGGTGTGGGCCCAGTATGTCTCGGTGGACTCCGAGTGGTGTTCGACCGCGCCGATACCGCCGAAGGACGGGATGCGCACCGTCACCGGCATATCCACCTGGCCGCGGGTGCGGGTCCGGTACTTGGCCAGATGGCTGACGACCTGGTCGAAGGCCGGGTAGGAGAACCCGTCGAACTGGATCTCCGGAACGGGTACGAACCCGCGGATCGCCAGCCCGATGGACATCCCGATGATGGCGGACTCGGCGAGCGGGGTGTCGAAACAGCGCTGCGTGCCGAATGTTTCGGTCAACCCCTCAGTGATGCGGAAGACGCCGCCGAGCTGGGCCACGTCCTCGCCGAACACCAGCACCCGGTCGTCGGCGGCCATCGCGTCGTGTAGTGCGCGGTTGATCGCCTGTGCCATGGTCAGAGTGGTGACCTCCGGCAGACTGCTCATCAGGGCCGGTGGCTCGATGATCTGGGTCATCTCACACCTCCTTCGCGATCTCGGCCAGCAGTTGCTCACGCTGGGCGGCCAGTAGTGGTGTGGTCTCGGCGTAAACGACATCGAACAACTCACCCACATCGGGGTCGGGGGTATCGATCACCGCCGCCCGTAGCTCTGCGCGCAGCCGCTCCGAGCGGGCAGCCACCCGATGCTCCAGCCGGTCGTCGAGCAGGCCGAGGTTGTCCAGATAGGTGCGGAAGCGCGCAATCGGGTCGCGCTGGGCCCACAGCGCCACTTCCTCGGCGGGCCGGTAGCGCGCCGCGTCGTCGGAGGTGGTGTGCGGGCCCATCCGGTAGGTGATGGCCTCGATCAGCGTCGGGCCGCCGCCATTGCGCGCCCGGTCGGCGGCCTCGCTCATCACCCGGTAGCAGGCCAGGACGTCGTTGCCGTCCACGATGATTCCCGGCATCCCGTACCCGTGCGCCCGCTCGGCGATCGACGGCCCGGCGTACTGCCGGCTCGCCGGAACCGAAATGGCCCACTGGTTGTTCTGGACGAAGAAGATGCAGGGCGCGTTCTCGACCGCGGCGAGGTTGAGTGCCTCGTGGGTGTCGCCCTCGCTGGTCGCCCCGTCGCCGATGAAGGCAACCGTCACGCTGTTCTCGCCAAGACGCTGAGCGGCCATCGCCGCGCCGACCGCGTGCGGGGCGTGGGTGGCGATGGGGATCGAGATGGGGGCACAGCATTTCGCCGTGAAGTCGAGCCCGCCGTGCCAGGAGCCGCGCCAGACCGCGGCGACCTGGCCGGCCGCGATACCGCGCACCAGGAAGACGCCGAGTTCCCGGAATTGCGGGAACAGCCAATCGGTCTTGCGCAGGCATGCCGCCGCCCCGACCTGCGCCGCCTCCTGACCACGGCAGGAGGCGTAGAGCGCCAGTTCACCCTGGCGCTGCAGGTTGACGAATTCCCCGTCGAGGTCGCGGGTGATGACGAGGTGTTCGTAGAGCCACGACAAGGTTTCTGGCGGCAGCCGGTAGTCGGAGTCCGCCGTAGCGGTTCCGTCCGGTGCGATGAGTTGCACCAACCGACCCATGCCGCCTCCTTGTGGCCACGTGGACGGCATGTTCGGCCGTCACGACCTCAGGTCTGCTCAGTGCGGAGGCGGGTCAGAGCAAAATCCCATTGTGGCGGGGTGCCAGCTAACGGCCAGAGTCGGGCGAGAGCTGGACGATGCGCTCTGCTCGCCGCAGCACCGGGGCATCTACCATTATGCCCTCGTACTGGAACACGCCGCGCTCATCGCGCGCCGCCTCCAATACGTGTCGCGCCCAACGTACTTGCTCGGGGCTGGGTTGGTAGGCCTTCCTAATCTCGGCGATCTGACTAGGGTGGATCGCCACTTTGGCGTCGAATCCCACCGCGACGGCGTCGTCGGCCTCGGCGCGCAGCCCGTCGAGGTTCTTGATGTCGAGGAACACCGAGTCCAGCGCGAGCTTGCCGTAGGCCTTCGCCGCCAGCAGGCTCTGCGAGCGCACATGGCGGGCCACCTCACGGTAGGTGCCGTCGGGATAGCGGTTGCTGGTGCCACCGAGGACCGCGAACAGATCCTCGGCACCCCACATCACCGCATAGGCGTTGGGCACCCGGGCGGTGTCGGTGACGGCGAGCGCGCCGACCGGGGTCTCGACGAGCACCACCACGTCCAGCGGGGCCAGCGCACTGACCTGCTCGGCGGTCTCGGTCTTGGCCAGCATCACCGTGGTGTACGGCGTGCGAGCCAGGGCGTCCAGATCGCGGGCATGATCGGCGGTGGTCGACGGGTTGACTCGCACCACCGTGCGACCGGGATCCAGCGGGGCGGACAGCAACGCCTCGCGAGCGGCCTCACGGTCCTTGGCGGCTACACCATCCTCGAGGTCGAGGATGACGACATCGGCTGCAGCGGCGGCCTTTTCGAAGCGCTCAGGGCGGTCGGCGGGGCAGAACAGCCAGGCCGGCCCCGGTTGGTTCAGCGCCATCAGACCGGCCTCTTGCGGACCATCGTCTTGCGGCTCGCTGTCGCCACGATGTCGCCGTGCTGGTTGCGTCCGGTGTGCGCGAACGTCACGATCCCCTCACCGGGGCGGCTCTTGGACTCCCGCTTGTCGGTGATGACGGTCTCCGCGTACAGGGTGTCACCGTGGAACAGCGGCTTGGGGAAGGCGATCTCGCTGAAGCCGAGGTTACCGACAATGGTGCCCTGGGTCAGCTGCGCCACCGACAACCCGACCAAGGTCGACAGCGTGAACATCGAGTTCACCAGCCGCTGATGGAACGGCGGCAGCGCATCGGAGAACGCCGCATCCAGATGCAGCGCCTGGGTGTTCATGGTCAGCGTGGTGAACAGGACGTTGTCGGCCTCGGTGATGGTGCGCCCCGGACGGTGCAGGTAGCGCACCCCGAGTTCGAACTCCTCGAACCACAGACCGCGCTGTTCGACGATCTTCTCCTCGCTCATGCCACACCCAGTTCCCGCGCGATCAGCATGAGCTGCACTTCGGTTGTGCCTTCGCCGATTTCGAGGATCTTGCTGTCCCGGTAGTGCCGGGCGACCGTGTACTCGTTCATGAAGCCGTAGCCGCCGTGGATCTGGGTGGCGTCGCGGGCGTTGTCCATCGCGGCCTCGCTGGCGACGAGCTTGGCGATCGCCGCCTCCTTCTTGAAGGGCTTGCCCGCCAGCATCAGGGCGGCCGCGTCGTAGTAGGCGGTGCGGGCGGCATGTGCGCGCGCCTCCATCCGGGCGAGCTTGAATTCGATGGCCTGATAGCGGCCGATCGGCTGGCCGAAGGCGGCCCGCTCCTTGGCGTACTTGACGCTCTCGTCGACGCAGCCCTGCGCCGCGCCGGTGGACAGCGCGGCGATCGCGATGCGGCCCTCGTCGAGGATGCGCAGGAAGTTCGCATAGCCGCGGCCACGCTCACCGAGCAGGTTCTCCGCGGGGACCCGGACATCGTCGAAGGTCAGCGGGTGAGTGTCCGAAGCGTTCCAGCCGACCTTGTCGTAGGCCGGTTCGGCGGTGAAGCCCGGGGTGGGGACGGGCACCAGGATGGAGGAGATCTCACGCCTGTCGCCCACGGTGCCGGTGACCGCCGTGACGGTGACCAGCTTGGTGATGTCGGTGCCCGAGTTGGTGATGAACTGCTTGGTGCCGTTGATCACCCAGTGCCCGTCGTCGAGGCGCGCGGTGGTCTTGGTGGCGCCGGCGTCGGTGCCACCACCGGCTTCGGTGAGACCGAAGGCACCCAGCGCCTGACCGCTCGTCAGCAGCGGCAGCCATTCCTGCTTCTGCGCGCCGGTGCCGAACCGGTAGACCGGCATCGCGCCCAGCGACACCCCGGCCTCCAGGGTGATCGCCACGCTCTGGTCGACCTTGCCCAGTTCTTCCAGCGCCAGGCACAGCGCGAAGTAGTCGCCGCCCATGCCGCCGTACTCCTCGGGGAACGGCAGACCGAACAGACCCATATCGGCCATCCCGGCGACGATCTCGTACGGGAACGTGTGTTCGGCGTCGTGGGTGGCCGCCACCGGTGCGACCACGTTGCGGGCGAAGTCGCGGACGGTCTTGGCGAGTTGCTGATACTCGTCGGGAAGCGTTCCCGTGGACAGGAAGTCACTCATCGGATGTGGCTTTCTCTTGTGTGGTGGCTGTGATCCTGGCGAGCAGTTGACCCACCTTCACCTGGTCGCCGACGGCGACCAGAAGTTCGACGACGCCGTCGACCGGAGCGGTGAGCGAATGTTCCATCTTCATCGCTTCGACGACGACCACGACGGTGCCGGCGTTGACGGTGTCGCCGTGGGCGACGTTGACGGCGACGACGGATCCCGGCATGGGGCTGACCAATTCGGCGTCACCGCTGTGCTCGTCGTCGGCCCGCACCGGCGCCTCGCGCACCTCGTCGAGTGCCAAGGTGCGACCCTGACCGGCCAGCCAGATCTGGTGCCCGTCGGACGCGACGGTGTAG
This sequence comes from Mycobacterium sp. M26, assembly GCF_001494595.1. GTDB lineage: Bacteria > Actinomycetota > Actinomycetes > Mycobacteriales > Mycobacteriaceae > Mycobacterium. Next base: position 1,352,955 of record NZ_LN929908.1, on the reverse strand, counting down.
GTGGTCAGCAGACCGTCAACGGTGACCGACAGGGTCTCACCGTCTAGTTCGGCAGTGAGGGAATGTGTTTCACCGTCTTCGACCCGGGCGACGGCGGCCTCGGGGGTGCCGGTGATGTGGACGTGGTCGGTGCGTGCACCCGAGCGCAGCCGCACGCTGGTGGCCGCGGGGGCTCCGACCCGCCAGCCGGACGGGACGTCCCACAGGTCGGCCGTAGTGGCCGGCCAGCGCTGCAGCCAGCGATAGGCTGCGGCGGCGATGAACAGCGGGTCGTCGACAGGTTCGCCGGTGAAGACGGTGCGGTCGATCAGCCCGGTGTCCAACCGGCCCGCCGCGACGTCGTCGTCGGCGAGCAGGAACCGCAGGAACTCGATGTTGGTACCGACGCCCAGCACGGCGGTGCCGGACAGCGCCCGGTCGAGGGTGCGCAGCGCGGCCGCACGGTCGGCGCCGTGGGCGATCACCTTCGACAGCATCGGGTCGTAGTCGCTGCCGACGGTCATCCCCACCGACAGGCCCGAATCCACCCGCACATCAGTGGGTTCCCGCAGGCTCAGCACCGGGCCGCCGGTGGGCAGGAAGCCGGCGGCAGGGTCTTCGGCGTACACCCGGGCTTCGATGGCATGGCCGGTCATGGTGATGTCGTCCTGGCGGGCGGTGAGCTTCTCCCCCGCCGCGATCCGCACCTGCCACTCGACCAGATCCCAGCCGGTCACCAGTTCGGTGACCGGATGCTCGACCTGCAGACGGGTGTTCATCTCCATGAAGAAGAACTCATCCGGGCGGTCGGCGGAGACGATGAACTCGACGGTGCCCGCGCCGACGTAGTCGACGCTGCGGGCGGTGTCGCAGGCGGCGGCGCCGATGCGGGCGCGGGTGGCAGGATCCAGCAGCGGCGAGGGCGCTTCCTCGATGACCTTCTGGTGGCGACGCTGCAGGCTGCATTCCCGCTCGCCGAAATGCAGAACGGTGCCATAGGTGTCGGCGAGCACCTGGACCTCGATATGCCGGGGCCGCAACACGAACCGCTCGAGGAACAGGGTGTCGTCACCGAAGGCGGCACCCGACTCGCGGCGCGCGGCGGCCAGTGCAGCAGGCAGGTCGGCGGCGTCATCGACGCGGCGCATCCCCTTACCGCCACCTCCTGCCGACGGTTTGACCAGAATGGGGAAGCCGATGTCGCCGGCAGCCTCGATCAGGTCGGCGTCGGTCAGGCCGGGACGGGCGATACCGGGGACCACCGGAACCCCGAACGCCGAGACCGCCGCCTTCGCGGCGATCTTGTCGCCCATCGTCCGGATCGCCCCGGACGGCGGCCCGATGAACGTCAGGCCCGCCCGTTCCAGCGCAGCAGCGAAATCGGAGTTCTCCGAAAGGAACCCGTACCCGGGATGGACGGCCTGCGCCCCGGTGCGCAAAGCGGCCCCGACGACGGCGTCGATATCGAGATAGCTCTGCCGGGCCGGCGGCGGCCCGATCCGGACCGCGACGTCGGCTTCGGTGACATGCCGGGCCCCGGCATCGGCGTCGCTGTAGACCGCGACGGATTCGATGCCGATGGCCCGCAGGGTGCGGATGACCCGGACGGCGATCTCGCCCCGGTTGGCGACAAGGACTCGGTTGAACATCGTCACATCCTGAAGACGCCGTAGGAGACCGGCTCGACGGGCGCGTTGGCCGTGACCGAAAGCGCCAATCCCAGAACCGTCCTGGTGTCAGCGGGGTCGATCACGCCGTCGTCCCACAGCCGGGCGGTCGAGTAGTACGGGTTGCCCTGGTGTTCGTACTGGGCCCGGATCGGGGCCTTGAAAGACTCTTCCTCGTCCGGCGTCATCTCCCCGCGCACGGTGGCGAGCACCGAGGCCGCCTGTTCGCCGCCCATCACCGAGATGCGGGCGTTGGGCCACATCCACAGGAAGCGTGGCGAATACGCGCGTCCGCACATCGAGTAGTTGCCGGCACCGTAGGAGCCGCCGATGACGACGGTCAGCTTCGGCACCCGCGCGCAGGCCACCGCGGTCACCATCTTGGCGCCGTGCTTGGCGATGCCGCCGGCCTCGTAGTCGCGGCCGACCATGAAGCCGGTGATGTTCTGCAGGAAGATCAGCGGCACCATCCTCTTGTCGCACAGTTCGATGAAATGTGCTCCCTTGAGCGCGGATTCGCCGAACAACACACCGTTGTTGGCGACGATGCCGACCGGGTGGCCGTGAATGTGGGCGAAGCCGGTGACCAGGGTGGTGCCGTACTCGGCCTTGAACTCGCTGAACTCGCCGCCGTCGACGATGCGGGTGATGACCTCGTGCACGTCGTAGGGCACGCGGGCATCCACCGGGACGACGTCGTAGAGCTCATGCTGATCGGCAATCGGAGCGACAGTGGCGCGCACGTCCCACGGTCGCTGCTCGCGCGGGCCGAGGGTGTCGACGATGCGACGGACGATGCGTAGCGCATCGCGATCGTCGTGCGCGAGATGGTCGGTGACACCGGAGGTCTTGGAATGCAGGTCACCGCCACCGAGTTCCTCGGCGGTGACCACTTCGCCGGTGGCGGCCTTCACCAGTGGAGGCCCGCCGAGGAAGATCGTCCCCTGATTGCGGACGATCACGGCCTCGTCGCTCATGGCGGGCACGTAGGCGCCACCGGCGGTGCACGATCCGAGCACCGCGGCGATCTGGGCGATGCCGGCCGCGCTCATGGTGGCTTGGTTGAAGAAGATCCGGCCGAAGTGGTCCCGGTCGGGAAAGACCTCGTCCTGGCGCGGGAGGAATGCACCACCGGAGTCCACCAGGTAGATGCAGGGCAGCCGGTTCTGTAGCGCGACCTCCTGGGCGCGCAGGTGTTTCTTCACCGTCACCGGGTAGTACGTGCCACCCTTCACCGTGGCGTCGTTGGCCACGATCATGCATTCGCGTCCCGAGACCCGGCCGATCCCGGTGATGATTCCGGCGGCCGGGCACTCGTCGTCGTACATGCCGTCGGCGGCCAGCGGCGCGATCTCGAGCAGAGGGCTGCCGGGGTCGAGCAGACCGTCCACCCGCTCGCGCGGCAACAGCTTGCCGCGGGCGACGTGGCGCTCACGGGCTCGCTCCGGGCCGCCGAGGGCGGCAGCGGCCAGCTTGGCGCGCAGCTCCCCGACGAGCTGGGTGTGCGCCTCGCGGTTGGCGGCCGGTGAAGTCATCGTCGAAGTCCCGTCGCAATTGAGTTAATGACGACTAACTCGTGTTAGGTTAGTGAAGATTAACCGAAACGTCTAGACGTGCTTCCCGGAGGGGTCATGCCCGAGGCGCCAACCCGCCGCAGCAGGCAGAAGTCGGATCGCCGATCCGCACTGCTGGCCGCCGCGGAACGGCTGATGGCCGAGAAGGGCTTCCTCGCGGTGCGACTCGAGGACATCGGGGCGGCGGCCGGCGTCAGCGGCCCGGCGATCTACCGGCACTTCCCCAACAAGGAGGCGCTGCTGGTGGAACTGCTGGTCGGCATCAGCACCCGACTGCTGGCCGGTGCGCAGGATGTGGTGGCTCAGGCCGGCACTCCGGCCGACGCGTTGGCGGGATTGATCGAGTTCCACCTCGACTTCGCCCTCGGCGAGTCCGATCTGATCCGGATCCAGGACCGCGACATGGCCAATCTGCCGGCTTCGGCACAACGGCAGGTGCGCCGGGCCCAGCGCAGCTATGTCGAGGTGTGGGTGGCGGTGCAGCGTGAAGTCGACCCCACACTGGAGGAGTCCGACGCACGCCTGATGGCCCATGCGGTTTTCGGTCTGCTCAACTCCACCCCACACAGCATGAAGCCCCTGGCGGCCAAATCGGCCGACCCGGGGCGTTCACGCGATGTGCTGCGCGCGATGACGGTCGCCGCGTTGTCCACGGCCGGCGACCGCCATCATCGCGCGGTTGGTCAATACCAGTAGCGACGTCCCGCGACCGGACGGCCGACGGCACCGAGCAGCCACAGCACGGCGCCGATGACGAGCAGGATGACGCCGATGGTCCAGAGAATCTGGATCTTCAGCACGAATCCCAGGATGAGCAGGATTGCTCCGAGCACAATCATTTGTTTCCTCCAAAACGTAACTTGCTGAACTTCTTTCGCACCACTACTGGCTGGGTTGCGGCAAATTGCAGTCCGTCACAGTGGGATTGACGCCGGCGTAGTTGAGCGGTCCGGCGACAACGGTCAATGCGATGGACCCTGCCGTTGCACAGTTGGCTTCGCTGTTCGAGAAGTAACCGCGCTGCCAGGTAGCGAATACTCCGATCAGCAGCCACACGACCACGATCACTCCTATGATTCCGCGGCCTCGCATGGTGAGCCTCCCTCGATCATCCGCACCACTTGGCGGACAGGGTTTTACCCGTCCGAAAGTTCTTTAAACATCGGAACCAAAAGCGCTCTTCAGCCAGTCGGCCACCGCACCTGCCAGCACGGTGTGGTTCTCCCGGCGGGTGATCTCGTGGCCGTCGTCGGCGAAGAGCAGAAGGCGCGCCGTGCGCCCCAGGGCCCGCAAGGCCTCGACGATCTGCTCGGACTCGCTGACCGGCACGTTGGTGTCGTTGGCGCCGTGCACCACCAGCAACGGTGCGGTCAATGACTGAACGCGGCGCAGCGGGGAAAGTTCTTCCAGCAGTTCGCGGTCGGCCACCGGATGGCCGTACTTGGCGTAGGAGGCGGCCGCGATCCAGGCCTCGGTGTTGCGGTAGAACGTGCCCAGATCGCTCATGCCGCAAATGCTGACGCCGGCGACGAACAGACCCGGATGGAATGCCAGTGCCGCCATGGTGAGGTACCCGCCGTAGGACCACCCGGCGCACGCGATCCGGTCCGGGTCGGCGATGCCCTCGGCGGCAAGGTATCCCGCGCAGTCGGCGACGTCGTCGATCGCGGCGAACCGCTTGTCCCGGTCGTCGGCGTGGGCGAACTCCCGACCGAAACCACCAGACCCGCGCACATTGGGCGCGAACACCGCCACCCCCTCGTCGAGCAGTGGCGGGAAGATCTGGCTGTAGCCGGGCCGTGCCTGACCTTCGGGGCCACCGTGCAGATAGATCAGCGCGCCGATCTGCTCGACGTGCGGCGGCGGGCGGTACAGCCAGCCCGTCAGCTGCCTGCCGTCGCGGGCGGTCAGCGTGTGCAGAGTTGGGGCGGCCGAGACCGGACCGGTGCTGGGCCTGCGGTCGATGCGCTCCCACACCCCCGACCGGGGGTCGACCACTTCGACGGTGCGAGGCATGTCCGGACCCTCGACCGTCATCGCCACCAGCGAGCCACCGGCGCTGATCGACAGTTCACCGGCCACCATGTTCGGCAGCGGGATCGGGTCGCTCAGGCTGTAGTCGGCGTACTCGAGGATCTGTAACTCACTGCAGCCGTTGATGTTCCAGAGCAGAGCGACCGTGGACAAATCGTCGCTGACGGCGAACTCGTCCAGATCGTGGCCGGCACGTTCGGCGACGACCTGGTAGGCGACGCCATCAGGGCTGACGGTGACCTCCAGCAGGCGGGCGTACCCGGCCCCGTTGTCGCTGCGGATCAGTGCGCGCACGTACTCGCCGGGCTGGTACAGCGTGGTGAGATCACCGTCCGGGCCGGACCGCAGGCGGCGGGGAGCGTGGTCGTCGAGAATCACCCCGAGCTCGGTGCTGGATCCGGGATCGTAAGGGAGCAAGGCGATTTCGGTGGTCCCGTGCAGCATGATCAGTTCGCGGTAGCCGCGCGGGCCTACCCGGATCAACGCCGAACCCGCCCAGGCATCGATGAGCCGGCCGCCGGAGCGGCGATCCAGCACGGTCACCGTCCCATCGGCCGGGTCGATCAGAGTGGACTGGCCCACCCCGTCATCCCCGGTAAGGATCGCGCACACCCGTGACCCGTCCCAGGCGATCAGCTCCGCGGTACCGGTCTGCATGCGGTCGATCCGTCGCGCCATCCGGTCGTCGGGGTCGGTGGTGACCACCCAGATCTGGGTGCGGGTGCCGCCCTCGGGGGCCACCTCGCACGCCAGCCAGTGACCGTCGGCGGAGTGCATCACCTTGGTCACCGGACCGTCGACGGGCAGGTCGACGTCACGCGAGGCACTGGCGTGCCTGCCGCGCAGGAACCGCTGCACCGCCCGCGGGTAGCCGCCGTCGTCCACCAGATGCGCGAAGGCCGTCGCATCGGGCGACAACGACGCCCCGTACGTTGCACGAACGTCGCGCTCCACGTCACCTCCTTGACCTCCCAGTTACCCGGTACTTCGTTCCACGCAGCCCACCGGTGGTAAACACGGTGCTGGGCTTCTGGGGGAAACGAGGGGCTACCGGCAGTCGGTAGCCTGCAGGCATGAGGTGGCAATGAACGATCCGCGCCGAACAGAGTGGTCCGACCCGACCCAGCAGATCGGGAACGGGTACCCGCCGAACCCCGATCCCGCCTACGCGGGTCAGTACTACGGCTACGGCTCGGGGTACGTGCCACCGGCGACACAGCCCACCGAGCAGCTGCCCACCTAGCGACACAGCCCACCGAGCAGCTGCCCACCTACTGGCAGCCCGGCGCAGGGTATCCGCCCGCCGATCCTCCCCCTCCGCCGCAGCCGCCCAAGTCACCGCGCTGGTTGTGGATCCTGGCCGGTGTCGCGGTGCTGCTGGTCGTCGGCCTGGTGATCGCCCTGGTCATCGTCACCAGCTCGTCGCGGGAGTCCACCGTCGCCGTGCCGGTTCCGCCGGTCACCGGCACCAGCACCGCCCCCAACGCCACCTCCACCACCCGGATTCCGCTGCCGACCACGTCGCAGTCCACCCTGCCGACGCCGAGCGCGGTACCGACAGCGCCGTTGCCCGGCGAGACCACCAGCCCGACCGGCACCGACACCGTCGTCTACACCGTCGACGGTGAGGGCCGGGCCATCAACGTCACCTACGTCGACACCGGCGGCATCATGCAGACCGAGTTCAACGTGCTGCTGCCGTGGAGCAAGGAGGTCAGTCTGACCTCGCCTGCCCGCGGGTCGGCCAGTGTGGCGGTGGTCAACGTCGGACGCGATGTGACGTGCAGCGTGACGGTCAACGGCGTTCAGGTGCGGCAGCGTTCCGGGCGCGGTCTGACGATCTGCACCGGCGCGGCCTAGCGGGGAACCCGCACCGCCAGCATGCCGAGCAGGCCGGCGGCCAGTACCACGCAGATACCGCCGAGTCCGGCGCGGTCGGCGTCGAACAGATCGACGAAGACGAAGAACAGCCACGGCGCCAGGAAGGCCGCGGCTCGCCCGGCCATAGTGAACAGGCCGAAGGCCACCGCCTCCTTGCCGTGGCCGGCCATCCGCAGCAGCAGGGTGCGCGACGCCGACTGCACCGGCCCGAGGAACAGGCATAGCAGCAGCCCGCACGCCCAGAAGGCCGCCGGCCCGGACAGGCTGAGCAGGGTGAGGCCGACGACGATCATGGCGGCCAGCGCCCCGACGATCACCGGCTTGCCACCGATGCGGTCGTCGAGGTGGCCGCCGATCACTGCGCCCACCGCCGCGACCGTCGAGGCCACCACACCGAAGATCAGGACGTCGGACTGGGAGACGCCGTAGACGCCGACGCCGAGGACGGCGCCGAAGGCGAAGACACCGGCCAGGCCATCCCGGAAGACGGCGCTGACGATCAGGTAGTAGACCAGGTTGCGGTCCCGGTTCCACTCCGACTTCAGGTCGCGCCACAGCTGGCGATAGCCGCCGAGAATGCTGGCGGGTGCCGGCTCGGGGGCACCGACCGGGTTGAGGGTGTGCGCCGTTTTCAGCAGCGGGAGTGCCAGGACGGCGAAGCAGACGGCGGTGACGAGCATCGCGGCGCGGACGTTCTGGCCGTCGGCGGCGGGGATGCCGAACAGGCCGCGGGTGGGTCCGGTGCCGCCGATGAAGCCGAGGTAGACGACGATCAGCAGCGCGACGCTGCCGAGGTAGGCGGCCCCGGCGCCGAGGCCGGAAATGCGGCCGGCGTTCTCTGGGGTGGTCAGCTGCTTGAGCATCGAGTTGTAGGGGACGCTGGCGATATCGGTGCAGGCCGTGGTGAAGGCCAGCAGAGCCAGACCGGCGGCGAAGTAGGCGGGCTGGGCCTTAATGAGGCTCATGGCGCAGGTCGCGAGGACGACCAGGATGGTCAGCAGGGTCAGCGCGGCCCGTCGCCGCTGCGGAGCCTGCACCAGCACACCGGTCAGCGGCGCGAGCACCGCCACGGTGATGCCCGCGATGGTCAGCGTCCTGCCCAGCCAGCTGGCCGCCGAGGTATCGCCCCCGAGGTCGGCGCCGACCGTGCTGGTCAGATAGACCGGGAAGACGAAGGTCGCGACGATGGCGATCAGGCCGACGGCACCGAAGTCCCACAGCGCCCACGCCACGATCTTGGACCGCCCCGCGGTCGGTGAACCCAGCCCGGGGCTGCTCATGCGGGCCAGAGTAGCGAGCGCCCTACGATGGCCGCATGCCAGTCCCCGCGCCCTCACCTGACAGTCGTGCCGTCGTCACCGGAGCCTCCCAGGGCATCGGTGAGGCGCTGGCCACCGAACTCGCAGCCCGCGGCCACAGCCTGATCATCACCGCACGACGCGGCGAGGTGCTCACTGAGCTGGCCGCCCGGCTGACCGATCGCTACGGCGTGACCGTCGAGGTGCGCGCCGTGGATCTGGCCGACCCGGCCGCGCGCGGTGCGCTGGCTGACGAGCTCGCCAGCCGCGAGATCTCGATCCTGTGCGCCAATGCCGGGACCGCGACGTTCGGGCCGGTCGCCAGGCTCGATCCCGAAGGCGAGAAGGCGCAGGTTCAGCTCAACGTGCTCGGCGTGCACGACCTGGTGCTCGCGGTGCTGCCGCAGATGGTGGCGCGCAAGGCCGGCGGCATCCTGATCTCCGGCTCGGCGGCGGGCAACTCCCCCATCCCGAACAACGCGACCTATGCGGCCAGCAAGGCGTTCGCCAACACGTTCAGCGAGTCGCTGCGCGGTGAGGTCAAGAAGGACGGCGTGCACGTGACGCTGCTGGCGCCGGGCCCGGTGCGCACCGAGCTGCCCGATGAGTCCGAGCAGTCTCTGGTGGAGCGGCTGATCCCGGATTTCCTCTGGATCAACACCGAGTACACCGCCCGACTGTCGCTGGATGCCTTGGAGCACAACAAGATGCGCGTGGTTCCAGGCGTGACGTCCAAGGCGATGTCGGTGGCCTCGGGGTATGCGCCGCGGGCGATCGTGACGCCGATCGTGGGTGCGGTCTACAAGAAGCTCGGCGGCGACTAGCGGCACTCCCCTTCGCCGCGAGTGGCCACTTACGTCACGGATTTCGCGCTGCAGCGTGGCACAACTGGCCACTCGGCGACTAGCGGCGCCGGCGGCCCGTCCCGAAGATGCTGCGGGTGATCTCGCGGCCGATGACGGTGCCCGCCGAGCGCATCGCACTCTTGAAGGCCGGGCTGTTCATCACCTGGTCGAGGACACCGGGCTCGGCCTTCTCCACCTGCTTGGGCATCGGCGGCAGATCGATGCCGGTCGGCAGGATCGGCGGCAGGTCGGCGCCGCCGACCTCGTCGGGCGGCGGTGCCATCTTGGCCGCCAGCATCTCGTAAGCCGACTCGCGGTCGATGGTCTGGCCGTACTTGAGGAACAGCGGGCTGGCCTGGGCGACGGCCTTGATGTAGTCGGGCCCGATGGTGTCCATCAGCGAGTGCGGCGGGCGCAGCCGCGTCCAGGCCACCGGGGTGGGGGCGCCGCGCTCGGAGAGGACGGTGACGATCGCCTCGCCGATACCGAGTGCCGTGAGGTCGGTCTCCAGGTCGTAGAACTGGGTCTTCGGGTAGGTGCGGACCGTCTTGGTCAGTGCCTTCTGGTCATCCGGGGTGAAGGCCCGCAGCGCGTGCTGGATGCGGGCGCCCAATTGGGACAGCACGTTGTTGGGGACATCGGTGGGCAACTGGGTGCAGAAGAAGACGCCGACGCCCTTGGAGCGGATCAGCTTGACGGTCTGCTCGACCTGAGCCAGGAACGCCTTGGAGGCGTCATTGAACAGCAGGTGGGCCTCGTCGAAGAAGAACACCAGCTTGGGCTTGTCAACGTCGCCGACCTCAGGCAGATAGGTGAACAGGTCGGCCAGCACCCACATGAGGAAGGTGGAGAACATCACCGGCCGGGCGGCCTGCTCGCCGAGTTCAAAAAGGGTGATGACGCCGCGGCCCTGGGAGTCGACGCGCAACAGGTCGGCAGGGTCGATGGCGGGCTCACCGAAGAAGGTGTCGCCGCCGTCGGCTTGCAGGTTGACCAGCGCGCGCAGGATCACGCCCGCGGTCTGCGGGGACACCCCGCCGATGGTCTTGAGCTGTTCCTTGCCCTCGTCGCTGGTGAGGTAGGTGATCACCGAGCGCAGATCCTTCAGATCGAGCAGCGGCAGACCCTGCTGGTCGGCCCAATGGAAGATGAGCCCGAGCGTCGACTCCTGAGTAGCGTTGAGGCCCAACACCTTTGACAGCAGAATCGGACCGAAGGCGGAGATCGTCGCCCGAACCGGAACACCGACCCCGCCGGTGCCCAGGGACAGGAACTCCACCGGGAACGGCGCGCCGGCCCAGTTGTCGTCACCGGTGTCCTTGGCGCGCTGAACGGTGCGCTCGCTGGCCTCCCCGGGCCGGGACAGACCGGAGAGGTCGCCCTTGATGTCGGCCATTACGACGGGCACACCGGCGGCGGAGAGCTGTTCGGCGATCACCTGGAGCGTCTTGGTCTTGCCGGTGCCGGTGGCTCCGGCGACCAGGCCATGGCGGTTCATCATCGCCAAGGGGATGCGGACCTGCGCGGCGGGATCGACGGCGCCGTCGATGACGACCGAGCCGAGTTCGAGAGCTTGCCCGGTGGTGGCGTAGCCGGCGGCGATCTGCTGGGCAGGAGTCGCTGTCGATTCGCTCGTCATGGGCCCGATCCTCCGTCTTTTCTCGCGTGATGGCCGCTACGACACTACTTGCCATCGGTGACCGGAGACGGGTGGAACGGGCACCGACAAGCGGGTTGGGCTTACTGTGGATCGCTGTGCGTGAAGAATTGGTGTGGATCGACTGCGAGATGACGGGCCTGGACCTGCGAACCGATCGGCTGATCGAGATCGCGGCCCTGGTGACCGACGCCGACCTGAACGTTCTGGGTGAGGGCGTCGACGTCGTGATCCACGCCGACGACGACGCGCTGGACGGCATGGTGGAGGTCGTCGCCAAGATGCACCACCGGTCCGGGCTCACCGAAGAGGTACGGGCGTCGACCATCGACGTGCCGGCGGCCGAACAGTTGGTGCTGGACTACATCCGTACCCACGTCACGGCCGCCAAGACTGCCCCGCTGGCCGGGAATTCCATCGCCACCGATCGCGGTTTCATAGCGCGGGACATGCCGAAGCTGGACCAGTACCTGCACTACCGGATGATCGACGTCAGCTCGATCAAGGAACTGTGCCGGCGCTGGTATCCGAAGATCTATTACGGACAGCCGGAGAAGGGGCTCGCGCACCGGGCTCTTGCCGACATCCGCGAATCGATCCGCGAGCTCAAGTACTACCGGCAGACGGCGTTCGTGCCCCAGCCGGGGCCTTCTACCAGCGAGATCGCTGCCGCGGCGGCGTCGATCGACGCGGTCGGCGATACCGATTCGGTTGTCGAGGGCGAAAGCGGCTAGTATCGACGACGCCGGTTTCCCGGCAATGGTGGCTGTAGTTCAGTTGGTAGAGCACCAGGTTGTGATCCTGGCTGTCGCGGGTTCGAGTCCCGTCAGCCACCCCAACGTCAGGGGCCCTTTCGAGGGCCCCTGACTTTGTTCCAGGGGCCTCACTGGGCGTACTGCCGGGCGACTGCGGCTCGATCGACGGAGCCCTTGGCGGTCAGCGGAAGCTCGTCGGCGAAAGTGATGTGCTCGGGGATCTCGAAACTGGCGAGCCGGCCGCCACTGTAGGCGCCCAGATCGGGTTCGGCGTGATCACGCGTCACGACCACGGCGGCAACCCGCTCGCCGTAGAGGGCGTCGGGAATCCCGAAGACCACTGCCTGTGCGACGTCCGGGTGGGAGGCGAGAACCTGCTCGACGTGCTCCGGGGAGATCTTCTCGCCGCCGCGATTGATCTGTTCCTTGATGCGCCCCTTCACGCTCAGCGTTCCGTCTTCGTTCACCGCACCCAGATCCCCGGTGCGTAGCCAGCCGTCGACGAACGTGCCGGCCGTGGCGGCGGGGTTGTTCAGGTAGCCGCGCACGATGGTCGGTCCCGACAGCCAAATCTCCCCGGTTGACCCGGCCGGAACGCTGTTGCCGTCGGCGTCGGCGATCCGCACCGACAGGCCGGTGGGCATCCCGACGGTGTTCAACCGGGCGGCCTCGTCGTGGGACGCCAACACGGAGCTGGCCTGATGAGTCGCCTCGGTCATCCCGTAGGCCGCCAGCAGCGGTGCTGCGAACGTCTCCTCCAGCTGTCGCGCCGTCGCCGGCGAGAGGGGCGCGCTGCAGCTGCGGATGAAACGCAGCCGGTCCCGCGAGGCGGGGGTCAGCTCGGCGCCGGCCCGGTCGAGCACGATCCGGTGGATGGTGGGCGCAGCGGTGTACCACGTGGCTTCGACGGTGTTCATGTCGTCCCAGAACGTGCTCGCAGAAAACCTGCCGCGGGCCGGAAGCAGGATCCGGCCACCGCTGGCCAGCGGGGCGAGCAAGCCGGCAATGAGCCCGTGCCCGTGGAACAACGGCATCACGGCCACGGTGGCGTCGGCGCGTCCGAGTCGGTACGCGCCCACGATGCCAGTGACCGACGACCTGATGTTGTCGTGCGTCCAGGGCACCATCTTGGGGGTTCCGGTGGTGCCGGAGGTGAACATCAGCAACGCATCGCCAGCAGTGAGCCCGGGTAGCGGTTCGTCGTACGTGCGTGGCGTGCCGTCGATACTGATCCCGTCCGACTCGAGCAGCCAGGCAGGATCCCCGCCAAGAGATTTCTGGTGGCCGTCGACGAGGGTGACTCGGACATGCGCCATCTCGGCCCGCGCACGCCTTTCGGCATCCGGCAGGGCTGGGTCGAACGGCGCGATGACGAGGCCGGCCCGTGCCGCGGCAAGCAGTCCCACAACGAATGCGAGGCAGTTCGATGCCTGCAGTGCCACGACATCGCCGGGTTGAAGTGGGGACCGTTGCAATCGTTGGCATTCGGTGACGACCATGTCGGCCAGCTCACCGTAGCTGATCCGTCGACGCTCGGCGCTGATGATCAAGGCAGTCGAATCCGGTGCAGCCAAGGCAATTTCGTCAATGACGTGGCCGAGCCATCTCTGAGTGGTCATGACCGCTCCTGAACTGTGATGCCCTTGGGATTCAGATGGGTGATGTTGCCGCTCTCGGTGCCGTCCGTCGGGTCGATCACACAGTCGATCAGCGCGGGCCCACCGGCCGACAGGGCCTCTCGTAGGAAGGCGCCCACCTCGGCAGGTGTGCTGGCCCGATATCCGTTGCCGCCGAACGCCTCGATCATCACGTCGTGACGAGCCCGCAGGGCGGTAGGCGCCGGGTCGCCCGAGCCGGAGACATCGTCGCCGCGATAGACGCCGCTGTTGTTGAGGACCACCGTGACGATCGGCAGGTTGTACCGGCAGATCGTCTCCAGCTCCATGGCGCTGAACCCGAAGGCGCTGTCGCCTTCGACCGCGATGACCGGCTCGCCGGTCTCCACGGCCGCGGCGATGGCGTAGCCCATCCCGATACCCATCACCCCCCAGGTTCCACTGTCCAACCGGTGCCGCGGCACCTGCATGCCGATCGTGTTGCGCGTCAGGTCAAGTGCGTTGGCGCCCTCGTTCACCAGATAGATGCGGGGGTCTTCGCGAATGACGTGGTGGATCTCCTGCAGGGCGCCGAGAAACTTCATCGGCTGGGCGGTCTGGGCCGCTGCGAGGCGGTCGGTCATCTTGGCGACGTTCTGCGCCACCCTGGTTGCAAGTTCATCGCGCCACGGCGCCGGGACCGCGATCCGACCCGGCTTGTTCCGCTCGATGAGAGCCGCCATCACCGACCCGACGTCGCCAACCAGCGGGGCCGCGACGGGCTGATTGCTGTCCATTTCGGTGCCGGCGATGTCGACCTGGATGAACTTGACATCCGGACTCCACGTCGGCGATTCGCCATGTCCAAGAAGCCAATTCAGCCGGGCACCGACCAGCATCACCACGTCGGCTCTGCGCAGGGCCACCGACCGGGCAGCCGCCACCGACTGCGGGTGATCGTCGGGCAGCAGCCCTTTGGCCATCGACATGGGCAGATACGGCACGCCGGTAGTCTCGACGAACTCGCGGATGGACTCGTCGGCCTGCGCATAGGCGGCCCCCTTGCCCAGCACGATGAGCGGGCGTTCGGCGCCGGCCAGCAGGTCGATCGCGCGATCGACTGCTTGCGGGTCGGCCCACTGCCGCGGCGCCGGGTCGGTAACCCGCCACACCGTCGAGGCGGCCTGCTGCGCATCGAGGACCTCACCGAGCACCGCGGCGGGGATGTCGAGGTAGACCCCGCCGGGACGGCCCGACACCGCGGTGCGGATCGCCCGCGCGATGCCGCGGCCGATGTCCTCGGCCCGCGACACCCGGTAGGCCGCCTTGACCAATGGCTTTGCCACCGCGAGTTGGTCCATCTCTTCGTAGTCGCCACGCTGAAGATCGACGATGTGACGCTCACTGGAGCCCGAGATCTGAACCATCGGAAAGCAGTTCGTCGTGGCGTTGGCCAGCGCCACCAGTCCGTTGAGAAAGCCGGGAGCCGACACCGTCAGGCAGATGCCAGGCCGTCCGGTGAGGAACCCGGCCGCGGCCGCCGCGTGCCCCGCGTCGCTCTCGTGCCTGAACCCGATGTACCGGATGCCGGACTTCTGCGCGAGGCGGGCCAGGTCCGTGATCGGAATGCCGACCACCCCATAGATCGTCTGCACGTCGTTGAGCTTGAGCGCGTCGACGACCAGATGAATGCCGTCGGTCAGAGCGCCGGGTTCTGGTGTGGAGATCATGATGTAAACCCTTTCTTATCCGTTGTATTCGTGTCAGCGCTCTGCGAGTACAAGAGCCGATTGTGCGCCGGCGAGGCGGCCTGCGGTCGGAGAATGCGGTCGTTCCGTCGGGCCCGGACGACCCGGCTGACGCAGCAGCGCAGCAATCCCGGCGGAGACCAGAGCGCTCAGCGCGGCGATCCAATACGCGCCGGAGTAGTCCCAGGCATCGATGATCGCCGAGCCGACACCGATCCCGACGGCGGAGCCCACCAGCTTGGAGCTGTAGACCAGCCCGTAGTTGCTGGCATTGTTGTTCTCGCCGAAGTAGTCGGTGGTGATGGCGGCGAACAGCGGGTAGAAGGCGCCACCGCCGAATCCCACCAGCAGGGCGAAGAATAGGAACACGATCTCGTTGCCCGCTTTGCCGGCGTAGAGCAGGCCGATCAGGGCCAGGGCCGAGATCACCAGCACCAGCAGCAGAGTCGGCTTGCGTCCGATCCGGTCCGACACCCACCCCGTGATCGCGCGGCCAACTCCGTTGACGACCGACAGCACGCCGGCCGCCATCGCCACGATCATCGGAGCGAAGCCCAGATCTGTGGCGAACGGAACCATGTAGCTGATCCCGAACAGGGAGACGCCGGCGGTGATACCCAGCGACAACCACATCAGGGGCAGCATTCCGGTCCGGATCGCCTCCAGCGGGGTGTACTGCCGGAAGGCGGGAGGGTTCTTCGCCAGGCTCTGCGCGCCGGACTTGCTGGCCGCCCACTGCAGCGGGTCGATGTTCGCCGGCCACCAGTTCTTCGGCGGATCGCGGAAGAACGCACCGCAGGCGGCGACGACCACAAGCATGAACACTCCCACGGCGTCCAGCAGCCACACGTAGGTGTCCGGACTCAGCGCGTAGCTGAAGATGAAGATGAACGGGACTGCACCGTAGGCGAATCCGCTGCAGACGAAGCCAGTCTTGGCACCCCGCCGCTCGGGGTACCACTTGCCGACGATGCTGATTCCCGTCGTATAGACCAAGCCGACCCCGGTGCCGCCGCAGACAGCGAAGCCAAGGTAGGCGATGGCCAGGTTGCTGCTGTGGGCGATGCTGAAGAAGCCGATGCCTGAGAGCACAGCGCCGGCCAGCATGGCCGTGCGAGCCGACACGATCCCCTTTTCGCGTAGCCAGCCGGTCGGGAAGCCGACGGCCGCCTGGAACATCGCCCATACGGACAGCAGCCAGAATGTCTGCGACAGGCTCCAGCCATGCGCCTGCTCGAGAGTGCCCTCTGCCGCGCCGAAGCCGAATTCGAACACACTGACAGCCATGGTGGCGATCCACGGCAGCCAGACCATCGAGGCTCGGGATCTGCCAAGGATGTCGCGGTCGGTTTCCCCGACCCGGTAGACGCGGCCCTTCGCGTCGATGATCTCGCGATAAGTTGCGGTCGCTGCGGACATGATGCCTCTCTCTCCAGCGATTCAGATGCATACGGTATTCCGTATACAAAAAGTGTTCAGCTAGAGAGGCGTGGTGTCTTTCGGGTAAACGGACGATCCAGCGGACGACACGCTGTCATCCGTTCGGATGAACGGGACTCACGTCACCCGGCGTGTTCAGCGTCCTGACGACGGCGATGGTAGATCTCTCGGGTGCGTTCGGTATGGCGGCGCATCAGATCACCGGCCCGCCGGCTGTTGCGGCGCGCGATCGCGTCGATCAATTCGGCGTGCTCGTCCCAGGAGTCCTTGCCGCGGCTGCGCGCAATGGGTGAGTAATACCAGCGCACCCGGCGCTCGACGGAGGCGATGAGATCGGCCAGCACAGAGTTGCCGGCCATGGCCACCACATAGTCGTGCAGGGCGGCGTTGGCGGCGACCAGAGCTTCCTGGTCGTCCTTTGCGAGGGCTTTCTCTCCGGCACGCTGCAACTCCTGCAGACGCTCGACATGTTCGGCGGTCGCCTGCCGGGCGGCCAGCCTGGCCGACTCTGCCTCGAGCAGGGAGCGCACAGCCAACAAATCATCGGCCTCGGCGTCGGTGGGAACGTGCACGAAAGCGCCCTGGGCTGGCCGTAATTCGACAAAACCCTCGTTCTGCAGGCGGTGCAGCGCCTCCCGAACGGGCTGCCTGCTGACACCGAGCTGCGATGCAAGCTCTTGCTCGACCAGGTGCTCACCCGGTGACAGTTCGCGGGTCACGATCATCTCCGCGAGTGCGTCGTAGACCGACTGGCGCAGGGTTGCCGGGCGCTCCAGTGGCGCGCGCACAGTTCGAACCATGGGCCACAGTATACAGTCGACCAGCTCTCCCCCAGAGCGTGTCGCGAGCCCGGCGAAAAGGTCACCGCGGAGCGAATCACCTTTGCATCAAGCAAAAGCGGAGGGGGTTGCAGAGTTAATCACGTCACACCGCATTGTTGTTCATCTTTGCAATTGTATACAGTCGACAGTATGCCGTTAGCCCGGCCTCGAGGAAGGAACATCGTCATGGATACGAAGCCGCTGTCAGGGATCAAGGTGATCGACTTCACCGGCGTGCAGGCGGGTCCCGCCTGCACTCAGATGCTGGCCTGGTTCGGCGCCGATGTGCTCAAGGTCGAGCGCACCAGCGGGGGTGATGTGACACGCAATCAACTTCGTGACATCCCCGACGTCGACGCCCTGTACTTCACCATGCTCAACAGCAATAAGCGGTCGCTGGCCATCGACACCAAGTCGCCCCAGGGCCGGGAGGTGATGGAGAAGCTGGTTCGCCAGGCCGACGTCCTGGTCGAGAACTTCGCGCCCGGCGCAATGGACCGGATGGGTCTGTCGTGGGAGACGCTGCAGGAATGGAACCCGCGGCTGATCTTCGGCTCGGTCAAAGGGTTCAACGACGAATCACCGTGGAACGACCTCAAGGTCTACGAGAACGTCGCCCAGTGCGCAGGCGGAGCTGCGTCCACCACCGGCTTCTGGGACGGCCCGCCGACCATCAGCGCTGCGGCGCTCGGCGACAGCAACACCGGCATGCATCTGCTGATCGGTATCCTCACCGCGCTGATCGCCCGGGACAAGACCGGCAAGGGACAGAAGGTTTCGGTGTCGATGCAGGACGCCGTTCTGAACCTCTGCAGGGTCAAGCTGCGCGACCAGCAGCGCCTGGACCGGGTTGGCTACCTGGAGGAGTACCCGCAGTATCCCCACGGCGAGTTCGGTGATGTGGTCCCCCGCGGCGGCAACGCCGGCGGCGGCGGCCAGCCCGGCTGGGTGCTCAAATGCAAAGGGTGGCAAACCGATCCGAACGCCTACATCTACTTCACCATCCAGGAACAGAACTGGGCCCGCACCGCGGCCGCAATCGGCAGGCCAGAGTGGGCCGATGACCCCGAATACAACACCGCGCGCGCCCGCCAGGACAAGATCTTCGATATCTTCGCCGAGATCGAGTCATGGCTGGCCGACAAAACCAAGTTCGAGGCGGTCGACATCCTGCGCACCTTCGAGGTGCCATGCGCGCCGGTCCTGAGCATGAAAGAGATCGCCGAGGATCCCGCGCTGCGCGCGAGCGGAACCGTTGTCGAGGTGGATCAGAAGGGCCGCGGAAACTATCTGACTGTAGGCAGCCCGGTGAAGTTCTCGGCGTTCCAGCCCGAGATCACCGGCGCTCCCCTGCTCGGCGAGCACACCGACGATGTCCTGGCCGAACTCGGCTACGACGCCGACACGATCGCCGAATGGCACCGGAGCAAGATCGTCGTCTGATCCAGGTCTGACGAACGTCAGCCGTTGCCGTTGCCGGCCCTTCACTGCCTCGACGATGTCGCCGCGCTTGGTGTTGTTGAAGAACCACTGCGCATTGCTCGGGCTGAGGTTAGGGCATCTGGGCGGCGAATGATCATGTGTGAGAAGCGGTCACCGATGATGTACACGCCGTTGTTGGTGAGCGTTCTCTTCTTGCCCATCGAGATCGGCTTGTAGAATCGGCGTCTCGGGGGGTCGAAGTCGCGGCACGCGTCACGATGCCTCGCGCACCAAGAGTCGCTGGCTCACATCTATTGTTCGGGGGAACTGTTATGACAAGCGCGCCGTCGCTACACCTCACTAGCGCTGACATTCGGAAGATGCGCCGAGAGATCGTGCGGCACCTGTGGTTGCGAGGCCGTCCTCCGCTCGAGGGTTCGACCTCCACCGAAGAACTGCTGTACCTGGCCAACCTCGCGCAGGACACCGGCGCCCGACTGGTCGGGGAGATCGGGTTCAACGCCGGCTTTTCCAGCTTTGCGTTTCTCAGCGCGCACCCCGAGATCGAGGTC
Source organism: Mycobacterium sp. M26 (assembly GCF_001494595.1). Taxonomy (GTDB): domain Bacteria; phylum Actinomycetota; class Actinomycetes; order Mycobacteriales; family Mycobacteriaceae; genus Mycobacterium. The sequence goes on along the minus strand of NZ_LN929908.1, from coordinate 1,333,667 downwards.
GTGTCCTTCGACCTCGGTGAGCACGCGTACAGCCGCACGGCGAAGAAGCTGATCGACCAGAAATTCCCAGGCCGTCATACGCTGATCACCGGCGACTCCACGATCACGGTGCCGGAGTATCACAGAGCGAATCCGGACGTCAGGTTCGACCTCGCGTTCATCGATGGCGGCCACGCCTACGACGTCGCCCAGGCCGACGTCGCGAACATGCGGTTGTGCTGCAGCGAGTCGACGGCAGTGGTGATGGACGACCTCACCCCATGGTTGAGCTGGGGCGAGGGTCCCTACCGGGCCTGGACCGAGGCCATCGATGCAGGCGTGCTCCGCCAGGTGGAGATGTTCAAGGACGGCCGGCGGGTGGACACGATGGAACCCCCGGGCAAGCGAAGCTGGGCGCTGGGCAACTACGTTCGCTGAGCCGCTTACGTGTTGGCGTTGCCGGCCTTCCACTGCGGCCATGGGATGTTCCAGTCGCCCAGGCCGTCGGTGCCCGGCAGCGTGGAGCCGACGGTGTTGATCACCTCGACGATGTCGCCGCGCTTGGTGTTGTTGAAGAACCACTGTGCATTGCTCGGGCTGACGTTGAGGCAGCCGTGGCTGACGTTGGAGTAGCCCTGGCTACCGACCGACCACGGCGCGGAATGCACGTAGATGCCGCTGTAGGACATCTGGGTGGCGAAGTCGACCTCGGTGCGATAACCGTTGGGCGAGTTGGAGGGAACGCCATAGGTCGACGAGTCCATGATCATGTGTGAGAAACGGTCACCGATGATGTAGACGCCGTTGTTGGTGGGCGTGCTGTTCTTGCCCATCGAGATCGGCATGGTCTTGATGACCTCGCCGTTCTGCCGGATGGTCAGCGTCTTGGTGTTGTCGTCGGCGGTCGCGATCACCTCATCACCGATGGTGAAGTGGGTCGTCAGGTTCTCCTGGCCGAACAGCCCGTCACCCAGATCCACCCCGTAGGTGTTGACCGCGACGTCGATCTTCGTGCCGGGCTTCCAGTAGTTCGCTGGGCGCCAACGCACTTCGCGGTTGTTGAGCCAGTAGAACGCACCCTCGACCGGTGGATCGGTGGTCACCTTGATCGCCCGCTCGGCGGCCGCGCGGTTGGGGATGTTCTCGTCGAACCGCACCGCGATCGGCTGGCCGACACCGACGACCTCGCCGTCGCCGGGCAACAGATACGGCATCGTGAGGTTTTCCGGCGACTGCGTCTCGAAGGTGAGCTTCTCGGTGGTGACACCGCCAAGACCCAGCGACCGCGCGCTCAGCGTGTAGCTCTTGTTGTAGCCCAGCGGCTCGGTGGTCTTCCACGTCACGCCGTCCGGGCTGAGCTGTCCGGTCACCTCCGTGCCCGACTCGTTGACCATCGTCACCGAACCCAGCACACCGCCGGTGGCCGTGATCGTGACCGGCTTGTCCACCGCGACGTCGACCGCACCGTCTTTGACCGACGCAGCCAGCTGGGGAATGAGGAGGTCCCCAAACGGGGTGCCCTTGTCGGCGATCACCTTCACCGGCGGCGGCGCCGGGTCACTGCCACAGGCGCTCAGGACTAACAGCAGAGCGGGAATGAGGGCGAGCACGAACAACCGGACCCGCGATCGTGCGGGGGTTGCCGAGCCGACCTGCCACATACCGGGGACTACCTCGCTAGCTGTGTAAAAGCTGGGAATCTTCAGTCTAGGGGCTGCGATCGCCTGGTGGCGACCGCGCAGGTCAGCGGCTGCCGTCAAGCCGTCATCGAGGGGATTTCTCACTACGGCTACTGGCCTGTTAAAGTCATCGACGCAGTTCACGCGCCGTTAGCTCAGTTGGTAGAGCAGCTGACTCTTAATCAGCGGGTCCGGGGTTCGAAACCCTGACGGCGCACAATCCACGAAGACCCCGCCCCCGGGCGGGGTCTTCGTGTTTCTGCACACAACTCCCCCTTTTCCCTCAGGCGAGATCCGCAATGCGAACCGGATCCGGCTTGCCATTTGTCCACTTTGGGTAGAACGGGCAAACAATGAAGGCAACAATACGGACCTATGGTAGGAAAACCGTTGTCAGTCCGAGGGGTGCTGAACACACGGGAGGAAAGCGCAGTTGACCGTGCTCAACGCTGGGACCGCCAAGCGTCCAAATGTATTCAAAACGACGCTGAAGTCAGTGCGGAGCGTGGCTCGATCTGCGTTCGCCATCTTCATGTATCAACCGACCGGCGCGGAGCCGGAGGAATACAACAAGTGGTACTACAACACCTTCGTCTGGCGGAAAACCAGCTGGATGGGCGTCACCACCTGGAAGTCCGTCAGCGACATGTGGAACTACCAGGAGATCCTGGTCCAGGTGAAGCCGTCACTCGTCATCGAGTTCGGCAGCAACCAGGGCGGCTCCGCGTTGTTCTTTGCCAGCGTGATGCGCCAGATCGGCCGGCCGTTCAAAGTGCTCTCAGTTGACATCACCCACAAGCCACTGGATCCGGCCGCGCGCAAGGACCCCGACATCCTGTTCGTGGAGGCGTCATCGACCGATCCGAAGATCGCCGAGCAAATCCTGAGCCTGAAGAACGAGTACCCGGGTCCGATCTTCGCAATCCTGGATAGTGACCACACCAAAGACCACGTCCTGGGCGAGATGAAGCTGCTACGCCCCCTGCTCAGCTCGGGCGATTACCTGCTTGTCGAGGATTCGATCGTCAACGGCCACCCGGTCCTGCCGGGCTGGGGCCCGGGACCCTACGAGGCCATCGAGGCATATGAGGCGGAGTTCCCCGACGACTACACCCACGACGTCGAGCGTGAGAACAAATTCGGCTTCACCTTCGCCCCCAACGGGTTCCTCATTCGCAACTGATTGCAGTAGTCGTGTACTGACTCTTGCCCCGCGGAAATGATCGTTAATTGACAGGTCCGTCAGTGTTGACCTCACCGACGGCCGCTGTAACGATTGTGATGTTCGTCACCTGACGACTCCGCAGCCAAAGGGGGCAGCACATGACCACGAAAGACATCTACACCGGGGTTCCCGACCCCTACTCGTGGGAGGTGCCCAGCACCGGCGAGGCGCGCTTCACCTGGGAGTACGACGAGGGCCGGGCCCGCCTGCTGTCCCTGTACCAAAAAGGCAAGGACAAACAGTGGGACGCGCAGTCCCGCATCGACTGGTCCCAGGAGGTCGACCCGGACAACCCGGTGGCGCTGCCCACCGAGTTCCATCCACTCTTCGGCAGCCCGATGTGGGAGGCGGCCGACGCGGCGCGGCAGGCGGAGATGCGCCGGCACTTCCAGGCCTGGCAGATCTCGCAGTTCCTGCACGGGGAGCAGGGTGCGATGGTGTGCGCCGCCAAGATCGTCGAGGTGGTGCCGGATCTGGATGCCAAGTTCTATGCGGCCACCCAAACCATGGATGAGGCACGCCACGTCGAGGCGTTCGGCCGGTTCCTGCAGGACAAGGTCGAGATGGCCTACCCGATCAATACGCACCTGACCGCACTGCTCGAGGACACCCTGCACGACTCGCGCTGGGATGTGCCCTATCTCGGCATGCAGGTCCTCATCGAAGGGCTGGCACTGGCCGCCTTCGGGGTGATGCGCGATATGGCCGCGCAGGACTCCCTGGCCAAACAACTGCTGGCCTACGTGATGCAGGACGAGGCGCGCCACGTCGCCTTCGGTCGCATCTCGCTCAAGGACTACTACTCCGCGCTGTCCGACGCCGAGCGGGCCGACCGTGAGGAGTTCGTGGTCGACGCCTGCTATCTGATGCGTGACCGGTTCCGCGGCGAAGAGGTATGGGCCACCCTCGGTATGGACGTCAAGCAGTGCTCCGAGTGGGTGGACAATTCGCCACTGATGATCCAGTTCCGCTCACACCTGTTCAGTCGCATCGTGCCGATCGTCAAGGACATCGGCCTGTGGGGCGACAAGGTGCAAAAAGCCTTCCGCGACATGGGTGTTCACGATATGGCCGGCTTCGACATCGACGGTCTGATGAAGGCCGACGAGGATCAGGCCGAGCAGTTGGACAAGGCGCACGCCGAGATGACGGCCCGGGTCCACGAAGTCGACGAGGCCATCGCTGCCGGCGCGAGCTGACCCAATACCTCGATAACTGAACAGCACCTCACCCCAGCCACTACATTCACACCGTCGGGGGCGACGAAGGTGGGGTGGTCAATGACGCAGGTTTCGCCGGACTCGCATGACGCCGACGCGTTGTGCGAAGACTGCGGCTACGAACCCGAACTCCAGCGGACGCTGGGCTCGTTCCAAGTCTTCGCCGTCTCGTTCGCGTTCATCTCGGTCGCGGTCGGCATCTTCGGCACCTATGACGACGTGTTGAAGAACTCGGGACCGGTCGGCATCTGGCTGTGGCCGATCGTGGCGGTGGGCCAGACGTTGATCGCGCTGGTGATCGCGCAATTCGCCGCCCGCATCCCGCTCAGCGGCTCGTCCTACCAATGGGCTTCGCGGCTGGCCAATCCGAAGATCGGCTGGTTCTTCGGGTGGTTGAGCTTCTGCTACCTGGTCATCGGGGTGGCCGCCGTCGATAACGCGCTGGCCAACACCGCTCTCATGCCCCTGCTGGGCATGGCAGAGAACCAGACGACAGCCAGGCTGATCACCGTCGGCATGCTGCTCGCCCAGGCCATCCTGGTGATCGCTTCCACCCGTATCGTCGGCCTGATCACCTCGGCCGCAGTGGGTTTGGAGCTGACGATCGTCGTCGTCCTGACGATCGCGCTCTTCGTCGCCGTTGCCATCACCGGTGGCGGCTCGGCCGGCAACCTCGCCTCGCGCGGTGTGGCAGACGGCGCCGCCGACTACTTCTCGATCGGTGGCGGCTTGATGGCCGCGATGATCATGGGGATCGCCACGCTGGTCGGTTTCGACGCCGCGGCCAACATGGCCGAGGAGGCCAAGGACCCGTTCCGCAGCGTTCCGCGTGCGATCGTGGGATCCGTTGTGGCAGCCGGAGTTTTGGGACTGGTCTTCGCGATCGCGTTGACGATTGCCATCAAGGACATTCCCCGCGTGAGCGCCAGCAATTCGCCTGTCGCCATGATCCTGCGCGACCAGCTGGGTGTGGTGATGGAACGCTCACTTCTGGTCGCGATCGTGATCGCCTTCTTCGGCGCCGGACTGGTGACCCTGGCCACCTGTGCCCGCATGGTGTTCGCGATGGCCCGCGACGACCGCTTCCCCGCACCCCGGCTCATGCAGCGGGTGAGCCCGAAAACCCACACCCCGATTCCGGCGACGCTGCTGATCGTCGTGCTGGGCGTCGCCCTGATGGCAGCGGTGCCCGGCAACGCTCTGCTGGAACTGTTGACGGTCGGCGGTCTCATCGGCGCGGTGCTCTACGGGTTGATCGTCATCCTCTATCTGTCGGTGCGAAAGCGGTTGGGCCGTCAGGAGGATGCCTTCGACATCGGCCGTTTCGAGATGCCGGTGGCCATCGGTGCACTGGTGTGGTCGGCGATCGTCGTGTTCATCCTGGTCTCCCCCCGGGAGGCCCGGACAGCGGTACTCCTGGCGATCGGAATCGTGCTTGTCGGCGGCGTCTACTTCACCTATTTGATGTTCACCAACCGTGAAGTGCTCGATACCGAGCCCGGAGACGCCGATGTCTTCAAGCACTGATCGGCTGACGGGACACGTTGTCCGCCAGCATGATCCGGAGTACGACGCCGCCCGCACCGGCTGGAATCAGCTGTACTCGAAACATCCCGAGGCCGTCGCGTTCTGCACCGACACCACCGACGTGGTCAACGCCCTCACCTGGGCGCGACACAACCGCATGCCGATCCGGATCCGCAGTGGCCGGCATTGCCTGGAGGGCTGGTCGAGTCTCGACGGCGGCCTGATCATCGACGTCAGCGGTATCAAAGGCGCCCAGATCGACGCCGCCGCGGGCACCGCCACCGTAGGAGCCGGACTCAACCAGCTCGAAGCAGTCACCGCACTCGGCCAGGCCGGCCTGGCCGCGGCGACGGGCACCGAAGGCAGCGTGGGCCTGGTGGGTGCCACGCTCGGCGGCGGTTTCGGTCTGCTGACCCGCATGCTCGGGATGGCATCAGACAACCTGTTGGCCGCCGAGATCGTGATCGCCACCCCTGACGGCGGCGCCTCGGTGATCACGGCAAGCGAATCGGAGAACGCTGACCTGCTCTGGGCGTTACGGGGCGCAGGCAACGGCAATTTCGGGATCGTGACGTCGTTGACCTATGCCGTTCACCCGCTGACCGAGGCCACCTACCTCACCGCACGGTGGCCGGGCCTGGACGATCTCCACGACGTATTCGACGCCTGGCAACGCAGCGCACCCTACGCCGACCATCGGCTCACCAGCCAACTCGAGATCCGTCAGTCCGACATCACGCTCGTGGGCGCGCTCGCAGCGGGTTCGCAGCACGAGGCGACCCAGATGCTGGACTCGATTCTGTCTGTGGGCGCACCGCAGATCACCGCCGAGACCGCCAACTGGGCTCAGATCTATGCCGGATTCCAGATCCCGCTCGATGAGGAGCCGGCCAACTGGAAGTTCCTGTCGCAGTTCATGTCCGAGCCGTTCCCCGCTTCCGCCATCGACGTGATCGGCGACTTCATGTCGCGCGCCCCCACGCCGGAATGCAATTACTTCACCAACGCGTTCGGCGGAGCGGTCACCACCAGCGAGCCCACCGGCGGCTCGGCGTTCGCCCACCGTGACGCCACCTTTTATGCCGAGCCCGGGGCGGCGTGGGGCCGACGCGGCGGCGTCCCGGCCACCGACGATCCCCTGACGCCCCACTGCCTGGCCTGGATCGCCGAGTTCGGTGCGGCACTAGGCCCGTATGCCGACGGCGCCTACGTGAACGTTCCCAATGCCGGCATGCCGGAGTGGGAGACCGCCTACTGGGGAGCGAACGTCGCACGACTACGCGCGGTCAAGGCCGCCTATGACCCGGACGGTGTTTTCCGGTTCGAACAAGGACTGGCACATGGGTGATCTCGCGACACAGCTGTCCGCCGCCGTCGGCCCGTCACACCTGCTGACCGGTGCGGCGATCTCCGAGGACTACTGCCATGACGAGGCGCTCAACGTCGCCCCACAGCGCCCGGGCTTCGTCGCCAAACCGGCCACCGCCGAGGAGGTGGCCGCGCTGCTGGCGGTGGCCACCGAGCATCGGCTGGCGGTCACCGCACGCGGATCGGGCTGCGGGTTGTCCGCCGCGGCGCGACCGGTCGACGGCGGTCTGCTGATCTCGTTCGAGCGGATGAACGCCGTCCTGGAGGTCGACACCGACAATCACGTCGCGGTGGTCCAGCCCGGTGTCACGTTGACCGAGCTGGACGCCCGCACCGCCGAAGTCGGGTTGAGCTACACCGTGTACCCCGGTGAGCTGTCCTCCAGTGTCGGCGGCAATGTCGGCACCAACGCGGGCGGCATGCGCGCGGTCAAGTACGGCGTCACCCGGCACAACGTGCTGGGCCTGCAGGCGGTGCTGCCCACCGGCGAGATCATCCGCACCGGCGGCAAGATGTCGAAGATCTCCACCGGGTATGACCTGACCCAGCTGATCATCGGCTCCGAGGGCACCCTGGCGCTGGTCACCGAAGTGACCGTCAAACTGGTTCCGCGGCTCGCTCACGGCGCCACCGTGCTGGCCCCCTTCGATGATTTCGACCAGGTTATGGCGGCCGTGCCCAAGATCATCTCCAGCGGGCTGGGTCCCAGCATCGTCGAGTACATCGACCGCGCCGTGATGACGGCGATCGCGGCGGCCGAGGACCTGGAACTGGGCATCCCCGAACGGATTCGGGAGACGTGCGAGGCCTACCTGGTGGTGGCTTTGGAGAACAATCACAGCGACCGCCTCGACCAGGATGCCGAGCAGCTGTGCCAAGCACTGAGCGAGTGGGGAGCACTGGATGCTTATGTGCTGCAGGGACATTCGGCCCGCCGCCTGATCGAAGCCCGGGAGAATGTGTTCTGGACGGCCAAGGCACTGGGCGCCGACGACATCATCGACGTCGTGGTGCCACGGGGATTGATGCCCGAGTTCCTCGGCCGGGCGCGCGATCTGGCGCAGGCCGCCGGGGCCGTGATGAGCGGCTGCGGACATGCCGGTGACGGCAACGTCCACGGCGTGCTGTTCTGCAAGGACCCCGAAGTCCGCAGCAAAGTGCTCACCGAGATCTTCGCGCTGGGAATGGATCTGGGCGGTGCGATCTCCGGCGAGCACGGGGTCGGCCGCGCGAAGTCCGGCTATTTCGCCGAACTCGAGGACCCGGCCAAGCTGGCCCTGCTCCGCCGGATCAAGGACAGCTTTGACCCGGCGGGAATCCTGAACCCGGGCGTGATGCTGCCGTCCTAGGTGCAGCAGTTGGGATCCAGCGCAGCACACAATGCCTGCAACGCTTCCGGGCGAATCCGGTGGAACACGTTCATGCCGCGCCGTTCGGAGAGCACCAAACCCGCCTTGCGTAGTTGGGTCAGGTGGTGACTCATCGTGGACTCGGTGAGCTTGAGGACCGCCGCCAGTTCGCCCGAAGTCTCCTCCCCCGCAGCCGAACTGAACAGATACGACACGATCTTGACCCGCGCCGGATCAGCCAGCGCCTTGAGTCGCAGGGCGATGTGCAGGGCGTCATCGTCGCTCATCGGGCCGGCGGCGACGGGAGCGCAGCACACCGGCGCGGTGGTGTCGATGACCGGAAGAGCCTTGGGCATGCGACCAGTATGCCCCATGGATTGACATATATCGAAAAGGTGGCAGACTGACGTCCAGTTCGACATATATCGCAGAACCTCGGAGGTGTCCCCATGTCGCGCCTACAACTCGCACTCAACGTCGATGACCTCGGTACCGCAATCACCTTCTACTCCAAGCTGTTCAACGCCGAGCCCGCCAAAGTGAAGCCCGGCTACGCCAACTTCGCCATCGCCGAGCCGCCGCTGAAGCTCGTGCTGCTGGAGAACCCGGGGCAGGGCGGCACGCTCAACCACCTCGGCGTCGAAGTGGAGACCAGCGACACGGTCCACACCGAGATCGCCCGGCTGGCCGGCGAAGGGCTGTTCACCGAAGAGGAGATCGGCTCCACCTGCTGCTTCGCCACCCAGGACAAGGTGTGGGTCACCGGGCCCGGCGGTGAACGCTGGGAGGTCTACACGGTGCTGGCCGATTCGGAGACCTTCTTCGGCGCGCCCGCCGACGAGCAGGAGGCAGACACCCCGGGTCGGTGCTGCGCGTCGTGACCAGCCCGGAGACCACCGACGACCACCTCACCGCCAGGCTGTCGACGCTCGACCGGCTGCTGCCGGTCTGGATCGGCGCGGCGATGGCACTCGGACTTCTGCTCGGGCGGCTCATCCCCGGGATGGGCACCGCGATCAGCGCCGTCCAGATCGACGGCGTCTCACTGCCCATCGCGATCGGTCTGCTGGTGATGATGTACCCGGTACTGGCCAAGGTGCGCTACGACCGGCTCGATACCGTCGCCCGGGACCGCAAACTGCTGCTGGCCGCACTGTTCCTGGTGTGGGTGGTCGGCCCTGCGTTGATGTTCACCCTGGCCTGGGTGTTCCTGCCGGACCTCCCCGAGTACCGCACCGGCATCATCATCGTCGGGCTCGCGCCCTGCATCGCGATGGTGATCATCTGGAATGACCTGGCCCGCGGTGACCGTGAGGCGGCCGCCGTCCTGGTGGCCATCAACTCGATGATCCAGGTCCTCGTGTTCGCGGTGCTGGCCTGGTTCTACCTGTCGGTGCTGCCCGGCTGGCTCGGGATGAACCAAACCGCCATCGCGGCCTCGACATGGCAGATCGCCAAGTCCGTGCTGATCTTCCTGGGTATCCCCCTGGTCGCCGGTTATCTGACCCGCCGCTACGGCGAAAAGGCCAGGGGCAGAACGTGGTACGAGACCGCGTTTCTACCGAAGATCGGACCGTGGGCACTCTACGGACTGCTGTTCACCATCGTGATCCTGTTCGCGCTGCAGGGCGAGCAGATCACGTCGCGGCCGCTGGACGTGGTGCGCATCGCGCTGCCGCTGCTCGCGTACTTCGCGATCATGTGGACCAGTGGGTTCCTGGTCGGTGCCGCGTTGAAACTCGGGTACCCCCGCACCACGACCCTGGCGTTCACCTCGGCGGGCAACAACTTCGAACTCGCCATCGCGGTCGCCATCGCGACGTTCGGGGCCACCTCCGGTCAGGCACTGGCCGGGGTGGTCGGTCCGCTCATCGAGGTGCCCGTGCTCGTCGGTCTGGTCTACGTCTCGCTGGCACTGAGGAGCCGCTTCCGATGACCCCCAGCGTGCTGTTCGTGTGCGTCCACAACGCCGGCCGCTCCCAGATGGCCGCGGGTCTGCTGGCGGAGCTCGCCGGTGATCGCATCGAGGTGCGATCAGCCGGCACCCAGCCCGCCGAGCAGATCAACCCCGCCGCCGTCGCGGCGATGGCCGAGATCGGCATCGACATCACCGCCGCCGCCCCGAAGGTGCTGACGGCGGACGCGGTCGAAACCAGCGACGTCGTCATCACCATGGGGTGCGGTGACACCTGCCCCTACTTTCCCGGCGTGTCCTACCGGGACTGGCAACTCGACGATCCCGCCGGCCAGCCGGTCGAGGTGGTCCGTCGCATCCGTGATGACATCGCCGGACGGGTGCGCGCGCTTGTCGACGAACTGTTAGCTCGCTGAAAGGTCGCTGCAGACACCGGCGGCAACTCCGGGAGGCCGTGGGATGACCAGCAGGTTTCCTCTAGATTTCGATAACCGACCAAAGCGCTGGAAATCGATAATGGGCTATTGTGCTGCGTCGATGGGTTCTATGCTGTTATAGTCCTAATTAGCTGGCTCGATCCGGACGTCAGATCCGGGCCCAGCTTCCAGTGACGCAGTGAGGAATTTGCCCATGGTGACGGACGGCCCCGCCCGCCAGCCTGAGCGCGATGCCGCCTCGACCACTCCTGCGCCGGTGACCGTGCACAGTTGCAGCCGGATCGGCCTGCAGGCCAATCCGCCGGGATTCCGGCGCTCATTCGGCGACTGGCTGCGCCGCCGCTAGCCGTTCCGGACGCGCCGGACCACCAGCACGACGGTCACCACACCGACCCCCGCCAGGGCGGCGGTCACCGCGGGCTTCTTCACGAAACGCAGCAGCGCTGCCTTGACGTCGTCGGCCAGGCGCTGGGGATTGGCACGTTCAGCCAGCGAGTCGACCGTCAACGCCAGCCGATCACGTGCCGCGTCGATATCGGCCTTGATGGCCTCGGGATCCCGGTCCGCCACTTCCGTCCTCCAAACTGCCGCTCTGCCGAACTACCCTAGATCAGCCCCCGCGAACCGGGCGCACCGGCAAGGGTTTGGAGAAAGGACGCTCAGTGACCGACACAGCACGCCTCGAGGTTGGCGACAAAGCCCCGGCGTTCAGCCTGCTCGACGCCGACGGCAAAACCGTCAAGCTGTCCGACTTCAAGGGCCGCAAAGTGATCGTCTACTTCTACCCGGCCGCCATGACGCCCGGGTGCACCAAGCAGGCCTGCGATTTCCGGGACAGCCTGGCCGAACTCAACGGCGCGGGCATCGACGTCATCGGCATCTCCCCCGACAAGCCCGAGAAGCTGGCCAAGTTCCGCGACCGCGACGAGCTGACCTTCCCGCTGCTGAGCGATCCGGACAAGACGGTGCTCACCGAGTGGGGCGCCTACGGTGAGAAGAAGATGTACGGCAAGACCGTGCAGGGCGTCATCCGCTCGACGTTCGTGGTCGACGAGAAAGGCAAGATCGAGGTCGCCCAGTACAACGTCAAGGCCACCGGTCACGTCGCCAAGCTGCGCCGCGATATCGAGGTCTGAGCGGTCGAGTGTGAACTCACGGCACCGAGTGTGAGCCTGGGGCGAAATCTCGCGTGGAATCCCGCCCTGGATGCACACTCGGCGCCCAGAATGCACACTCGATCCCCCGTCACAGATCGAACAGCTGATTGGGCAGCGGAACTGTTGCCTGCCAGCCGAATTCGTGGTCCAGCCGCCTGCGCAGGGTATCGGCGGCCTGCGGTTCGCCGTGCACGACGAACACCCGGCGCGGCGCGGTGGTGAACCCGGACGCCCATCGGATGAGTTCATCGGCATCGGCGTGCGCCGAGAGCATCTGCAGGTTGGCGACCTCGGCGTTGATCGGGATCCACTCGCCGTGGATCTTCACCGAGCGCTCACCGGCCGCGATCGAGCGCCCGCGGGTACCGGGTGCCTGATATCCGGTGAGCATGATCGTATTGCGCGGATCCGGCGCGAAGGCCTTGAGGTGGTGCAGGATTCGACCGCCGGTGGCCATGCCGCTGGCGGAGATGACGACCTTGGGCGCATTGCTGGCCGAGATCCGTTTGGATTCCTCGGCATCCCGGGTGTATTTCGCCATCGCGCACATCTGCTCGTAGACCTCGGGGCCCAGCCGGTGGTCGTGCTGGTGGGTGCGCAGCAGGTCGCTGACGTTGATCGCCATCGGACTGTCCAGATACACCGGGACGTCGGCCAGCCGGCCTGATCGCCGCAACTGCCACAGGTAGTACAGCAGGGTCTGGGCCCGGCCCACCGCGAACGCCGGGATTACCACGGTGCCGCCGCGCTCCACCGTCGCGTTGATGATCGACGCCAGCGTCTCGGCGGGGTCGGTCCGCCCGTGGGTGCGGTCCCCGTACGTCGACTCGGTCACGAGATAGTCGGCCGCGGTCACCGGTTCCGGGTCGAACATCACCGGGTCGTCGTAGCGCCCCAGGTCGCCGGTGAACACCACCCGCCGTCCCTGCCAGGCCACCTCGACGGTGGCCGCTCCCAGGATGTGACCGGCCCGGCGGAACGTGACCACCGGACCGCCGTCGAACACTTCGAAGGCCTCTCCGAACGGCCGGGTGGTGAACCTCTCGAGAGCCTTTTCGGCATCGTCACGGTCATACAGCGGTAACGCAGGATGGTGTTTGGTGGCCTTGTGCCGGTTGAGGAACTCGGCGTCGCGTTCCTGCAGAGAAGCACTGTCGCGCAGGATGATGGCGGCCACCGCGGCGGTCGCATCGGTCGACAGGACCGGACCGGTGAATCCGTCACGTACCAGCCGCGGCAGATAGCCGGTGTGGTCGAGATGGGCGTGGGTCACCACGACCGCGTCGATGCTGGCGGGCTCGACGGGCAACGGGTTCCAGTTGAGTTCCCGGAGGTTCTTGACCCCCTGGAACATCCCGCAGTCCACCAGGATTCGCGCGCTGCCACTCCCCAGCAGGTGTTTGGAACCCGTGACGGTGCTCGCCCCGCCGAGGCTGCACAGCGTCAACTCCCCCATGAGCCCAGTCTGCCCCTGCGGGTGGATCTACGCGGGCAGATCGCCCAGCTTGTCCAGGAGCAGCGCCTCGGTGGTGGCGGCACGTTCCAGAACGCCCAGGTGCAGGCTTTCGTTGATGCTGTGCGCCTGCGTACCGGGATCCTCGACGCCGGTTACCAGGATGGTGGCGTCGGGGAACGCCGCAGCGAATTCGGCGATGAACGGGATCGACCCGCCCATCCCCATGTCGATGACGTCGGTACCCCAGGCCTGCTGGAAGGCGGCCCGTGCCGCGTCGTAGACCGGACCGCTGACGTCGATGGCGTAGGGCTGGCCGATGTCGCCGGGGGTGACGGTCACGTGGGCACCCCAGGGCGTGTGGGACTCGAGGTGGCGGCGCAGCGCGTCGAGATGGGCGGCCGCATCGCCGCCGGGCGCGACCCGCAGGCTGACCTTCGCGCTGGCCCGCGGGATCAGCGTGTTGGACGCCTTGGCGATCGGGGTGGTGTCGATGCCGATCACCGTGATCGCCGGCTTGGCCCACATCCGCTGTGCCACTGGGCCGGAACCGATTTCCCTCACACCGTCGAGCAGACCGGACTCCTCGCGTACCCACTGCGGGCCGCGGTCGACGTCCGCGGCGGTGCCCTCGTAAAGACCGGCCACCGCGACGTTGCCGTCGTCGTCATGCAGGCTGGCCAGCAGGCGCACCAGCACGCTGAGCGCGTCGGGCACCACACCACCCCACAGCCCGGAATGCAGGCCGTGGTCGAGTGTGGCCACCTCCACCACACAGTCGGCCAGGCCACGCAGCGACACCGTGAGCGCCGGGATCTCGGTGGTCCAGTTGTCGGAGTCGGCGATCACGATGACGTCGGCGGCGAGTTTGTCCTTGTGCGCGGCCAGCAACCGGCCCAGTGACGGCGAGCCGGACTCCTCCTCGCCCTCGACGAAGACGGTGACGCCGACCGGCGGGTTGCCGTCGTGGGCGCGGAACGCCGCCAGATGGGTGGCGATACCGGCCTTGTCGTCGGCGCTGCCGCGGCCGTAGAGCCGCCCGCCGCGTTCAGTCGGCTCGAACGGGTCCGAATCCCATTGTGCTGCTTCACCTTCGGGCTGGACATCGTGGTGGGCGTAGAGCAGCACCGTGGGCGCTCCTGGCGGGGCGGGATGGTGGGCGATCACCGCGGGCGCCCCGCCCTCACTGACGATCTCGACGGTGGTGAAACCGGCCGCGGTCAGCAGATCGGCCACCGCCTGCGCGCTGCGGTGTACCTCGTCACGACGGGCGGGGTCGGCCCACACCGACGGGATGCGCACCAGGTCTTCCAGGTCGGCCCGCACCGAGGGCAGCACGGCCTGCACGCGTTCGACGAGATCGCTCATGGAGTCGACGGTAGCCCCTTACCGCTGCCTTCGCGCGGACGGTAGTCAGCTCCGACGGCCGACCACGAATTGCAGTAGCGCACTACTGAGCCCGTCAAATCCGCTCCCCACCACGATTTCCAGTGACGCAGCGTTGCGCGGAACGCAATTCCATGGGGCAACTGTTGAGCGGGGGGATCGCGATGGCTAGTCGCTTACGTCGACGACCGTATCTTCTCTTAGTCACAGCTCTGATCGTGGCGATCATTCACGTGCCGACGGCGCACTCGGCGACTGTCCTGTGGGTGGGCGGCACCGGCGGATCACTCGCCAAACTCCTGCCAGCAAACCCCTCCGGTAGCACAGCCGATCTGCTCGACGGGTTATTCGAGGACGATCAGATCACGACGATCGATTACCCTTCTGCACTCTGGCCGATCACCGGACTAGGGGACAACACGCTCGGCGCTTCGGTGAACATCGGCGCCGAACGGCTCGCGACCGCAGTCAAATCCAGCGAAGGACCGCAGGTTTTGGCAGGCACTTCCCAAGGGGCCCTCGTGGTGCAGCAGGTGGAAGCCAGCTTGAACAAAGACCCCAGCGTCCCGGCGAGTACGACATTCGTACTCATTGCAGATCCCGATTACGGCATCTTCCGAGGCGCTACGGGTCTTCATATTCCGATCCTCGATTACCGGCCAGCCGCCATCCCGGAAACGCGGTTCAACACCATCATCGTGGTCAACGAGTACGACCTGATCGGCGATCCGATCAAACAACCGTGGAATCTGTTGACCGACATCAACGCTGTGATGGGATTCCTCTACGTCCATCCCGTCGCACACAACGCGAGCCTGTCCTCCGTTCCAGCCGAGAACATCACCACCAGTACGAACAGCCAGGGCGGCACTACCACGGTCTACCGCGTACCCACTCATGAGCTGCCAATCACAATGCCTCTACGCCAGTTAGGAATAGAGCGATCGATTGTCGACGGCATCGACTCCGTACTCCGTCCGATTATCGACCTGGGTTATGAGGATCCTCAGGTTCGGATCGCACGGCCTCCGGCACTGCACAATTCGCCGCGTCAGCTCGCACCCACTCGGAAAGGCACGGTCAGTCAGCGATCGGCGACGACGTCGCACGGGGCGGCCGCAGCCAGTGGCGATTCGACTGCACGGCACACAACCGGCACCAGTCAGCGCAGACACAAGCCGGCGGCCTGACGGGTTACAGCGTCTCCAGGATGGCCACCGCCGCGGCGGTGTCCCCCTCGTGGGTCAGCGACACGTGGATGGTGACCTCGGCCAGGTGCTCGGCGATCGCGCCGGTGAGCCGGACCTTGGGCCGGCCCCACATATCGGTGATCACCTCGATATCGCGGTGGATGCCCTCCGGCAGCACGGGGCGCTGCGCGAACCGGGACCCCGACCAGGCCTTGATCACCGCCTCCTTGGCGGCCCACCGAGCGGCGAGGTGCCGCGCCGCGACCGAACTCTTGTCGGCCGCGTCGCGGCGCTCACCCGGGGTGAACGTCTCGGCGAACACCGTCCCGGGCTGGTCGACCTGCTCGGCGAAATCCGGGATGGACACCACGTCGATACCCACACCCACAATCGCCACGCCGACAGACCCTACCGCACGTAAATATCGTGATCGCCGAGGCGCGACGCCGGGTCGAGCAGCATTGCCGCCTCCTGACGCTTCTCCGGCAGATCGTGGTCGAACCGGCGATCAGCGGGCTTCTCGTAGAGCGGTCGCCCACCGGCGATGGCCGAGGCCAGCCGCCGCTGTCCGGCCAGCACCCGCTGCTGGGCCCGCGCGAGGTAGTCCGCACGCTGCTCGGCGGTGAGCGAGGCCAGGAACGCCTGCGGATGGACCAGGGCGATCAGACCCGACACGTGACCGAAGCCCAGGCTGGTGACCAGGCCCGCCTTCAGCGGGAACTTGTCACCCAGACGCAGGGTTTCGCGCGCCCACACGAAGTGGCCCGAGGTGGCCAGCTCGTCGTCGACGCAGTCCAGGCTGCGGTTCGGCGGAATGACGCCCTCGCGCAGCACCTGGCACAGGCCCATCATCTGGAAGACCGCGGCACCGCCCTTGGCGTGACCCGTCAGCGTCTTCTGCGACACGATGAACAGCGGGGCACCCTGCGAACGGCCCATCGAGTCGGCCAGCCGCTCGTGCAGCTCGGTCTCGTTGGGATCATTGGCCAGCGTCGAGGTGTCGTGCTTGGAGATCACCGCGATGTCGTCGGCTCCCACGCCCAGCTTGGCCAGCGAGCGGGCCAGCACCGAATCCTTGCCGCCGCGACCGGCGCCCAGCGCACCGAGCCCCGGAGCCGGGATCGAGGTGTGCACGCCGTCGCCGAAGCTCTGCGCGTAGCCGACCACGGCCAGCACCGGCAGACCCATCTTCAGCGCCAGGTCACCGCGGGCCAGCAGGATGGTGCCACCACCCTGGGCTTCCAGGAAGCCCAGCCGGCGACGGTCGTTGGCACGGGAGATCTTCGAATCGCTGATGCCCTTGGCGCGCATCATCTCGGTGTCCGCGGTGGCCGACATGTCACCGAAGCCGGTGATGGCGTCCGAGGTCATGTCGTCAAAGCCGCCGGCGACCACCAGTTCGGCCTTGCCGAGCCGGATCTTGTCGACACCCTCCTCGACCGACACCGCGGCCGTGGCGCAGGCGCCCACCGGGTGGACCATCGCGCCGTAACCGCCCACGTAGGACTGCATCACATGGGCTGCAACAACATTCGGCAGAACTTCCTGCAGGATGTCGTTCGGCTTGGCAGTACCCAGCAGGTTGCCGTGGAACATGGTCTGCATGCTCGTCAGGCCGCCGATACCGGTGCCCTGCGTGCTGGCCACCAGGCTGGGGTGCACCCAGCGCATCAGTTCGGTCGGGGTGAAGCCCGATGACAGGAACGCGTCCACCGTGGCGACGATGTTCCACAGCGCCACCCGGTCGGCCGAGCTGACCATGTCGGGGCTGATACCCCACACAGTCGGGTCGAACCCGGTGGGGATCTGACCACCCACGGTGCGCGACAGCTTGGCCTTGCGCGGCACCCGAATCTCGGTGCCCGCCTTGCGGATCACCTGCCAGTCGCCGGAATCCGGGACGGGCAGCACCACGGTGTGATCGGGGTCGGCCTGCTCGAACGCCCGAGCCTCCGCCTCGTTGGCCACCACGAAGCTGAAGTCCTTGTCCAGGAAGACACTGACCAGCAGCTGCGGGGAGTGGTCGGCACCGATGGCACCGTCGTCGACGAATTCGCGGATGCCGCACCGTTCCACGACGGTGTCGTGGTAGCGCTCCACCAGTTCGGCCTCGTCGACCAGGTCACCGGAGGCGACGTCGTACCAACCCGGCTTCGGGTCGTCCTCCCACGTGATCAGCCCGGTGGTCCAGGCCAGCTCGAGGACACCGGCGGCCGACAGCTCGTTGTCGACCTCCATCTCGAAGCGGGTGCGCGACGAGCCGTACGGGCCGAGTTCAGCACCGCCGACGATGACCACCAGATCGGCCGGGTCGACGTCGATATCGGCCCACTCCGGCGGAGTGGTGGCCGTGAGTCCGCGCGGCGGCGACGGCAACGCGGCGATGGTGCCCGGTGCCGGTTCGTCGTCATCGGCGGCAGCCTCGGCCGTCATCTCCTCGCGGGCCTTGGCAGCCAGCTCGGCCATGTCCAGCTGGACGTCACCCAGGCCACCGGTGAGGTCGACCTTCAGCGGCGCGTTGGCCGCGGCCACCTTGGCGTCCACCGAGCAGAGGTCGAGCAGCATGGCTGCCATCTCCGCGGTGGTGTAGGTGGTGACCCCGGCTTCCTCGACCGCATCGACGATGGCGTCGTTGTGACCCATCAGGCCGGTGCCCTTGGTCCAGCCGATCAGGGCGTGCGCGAAGCTGACGCGCTGCGCCCAGGACGATTCGGCGTTCCAGCGGTTGACCACCGCGTCCAGTGCGGACTTGGACTCGCCGTAGGCGCCGTCACCACCGAACATGCCGCGGTTGGGTGAACCGGGCAGCACCACGTGCAGACGCGAGGCGATGTCGCGCTCGGCGCCGATGGACGACAGCCCACCGATGAGCCGCTCGACGGCCCACAGCAGCACCTTCATCTCCATCTCGGAGCGCGAGCCGGCCTCCGACATGTCCCCGGCCACCCGCGGTGCGGCGAACGGGAACAGCAGCGTCGGGGTCTGCGCATCCTTGAGGTGAATCGACTGCGGCCCAAGGCTTTCGGTCTGCTCGCTGCCGACCCACGACACCAGGGCGTCGATATCGGCGTAGGACGCCATGTTGGCCGGGACGATCCACAGCGCCGCGCCGAAGCGGGCGTTGTCGCGGTAGATCTTCTTGTAGAAGTCCAACCGGTCATCGTCGAGCTTGGACGTGGTGGCCACCACGGTGGCTCCGCCGTCGAGCAGTTGCGCGACCACCGAGGCGGCGATCGAGCCCTTGGACGCACCGGTCACCACCGCGATCTCATCGCCGTAGCGGCCCTTGTCGGGGTTCTCCGCACCGGCGGCGATCCGGCCGAACAGCGAGGCATGGATGGTGCGGCCAGCCGCTAGTGCACGCCCCTGCCACCAGCTGGCCTGGGTCGCGACCACGTGGCCGGCACCCTCGAACCGCTCCGACAGCCGGGTCCAGTCGGCGTCGATATCGCCTTCGTCGGCCAGCCAGAGCTTGACCAGATCCTCACGGGCACTGGCCCACCGGTCGTCGAGCAGCACCGCCTTCTTGCCGTCGAACGCCGGCGCGACCAGGCGCGGCCAGTCCGAGCCCAGCTCGGTGGTGACCAGGTCGATCAGTTCGGCGTCGGTGGCCGCGGCCGGCACCGACACCGGGGTGTCCAGACCCAGCTGTCCCAGCACCAGGCGGGCGGCCGACGCCAGCACACCGTCGCGGCCGGTGACCTTCTCGGCGAACTCGCCGAGCGCGGCCGAGTCCACCACACCACCGGCGGCACCACCGGCCGACGGCAGCGACACTGCGATGCCCTTACGGGCTGCCACCGCGGCGACCGCGGCGTCGATGACCTTGTCGACGGCGGCAGCGTCGGCCAGTGCACCCTCGTGCAGGCCGCCGAGCGAACCGCCGCGCACGCTGCTGCCCTCACGGGTGCCCAGCGCCAGTTCGGCGGTGACGTGCTTGGCCCAGCCGTCGCCGAGCTCCCAGGTCTTCTTGACCCGTTCGGCGATGGCCGCCGGCCGCTTGCCGGACGGGCCGAGCACGGTGCGCAGCTGATCGTTGATCGCATCGGACAGCACCGGGCCGAACGGCTTGTAGGTGCGGGCCAACTTCGAGACCTGCCCCTTCAGCGAGGCCAGGTCCGCCTCGGCGGCACCGTCGATCGCGCCCAGATTGAGCTCGGAGCCGAGGTCGACCAATAGTTGGTTGCGCCGCGAGGACGCACCGTCGGTGATCGACTCGATGGAGTCCAGCTGCTCGATCTGGTCGATGCGCATCTTGGCGCTCAGCGCGATCAGCGCCAGGGTGGCGTCGCCGGCGTCGAAGACGATGTCGTCAGGACGCGGCCCGCCGGACGGCGCAGCAGCCGGCGCCGGTGCGGGGGCAGCGGCCTCGGCAGGAGCCGCATCGGCGGCGACCGGCTCGGCAGCCGCCGGCTCCTCCTCCGGTTCGGGGTCGGTGTCGGTGGCGAACAGCACCTGGGCGTCACGCTCGGTGTTGAGCACTTCGACTGTGCTGTGGGCATATTCGGGCAGCTTCAGGGTGTTGCTGGCCAGGCCCGCGACGGTCGGCGCGGACTTGACGCCGACCTCGACGAAGCGCTCCACACCCAGACCGCCGGCGGCCTCCTCGATGAAGAGCAGGTCCTGGGTCTCGATCCAGCGCACCGGGCTGGCGAACTGCCAGGCCAGCAGCTCGATGACGATCTTGCGGCACAGCTCGCGCGGCTTCTCGTTACGCCAGGTGTCGTAGTCGGCGAGCACCTCGTCGAGCGGCTCGGCCGGCACCAGATCGCGGATCTCCTGGATGAAGTCGCGGTCCAGGGTGAACGGCCGCGGCACCAGGTTCGGGATGTAGCGCCCGATCAGCAGGTTCGGATCGGCGTCGCGCGGCATGACGCGCTCCAGCGAGCGACGGAAGTCGTCGACACCCACCCGCAGCACGCTGGAGTGGAACGGCACGTCGATACCGGGCACCAGGATGAACGAGCGCTTGCCACCGGTGAGCTCGCGGCGCCGCTCGACCTCGGCCTCCAGTGCCTCCAGACCGCGCACCGTGCCGGCGATCGCATACTGCGAACCGCGCAGGTTGAAGTTCACGATCTGCAGGAATTCGCCTGTGCTCTCGGCGATTCCGGCGACGAAGGCGGGCACGTCGGCGTCGTCGAGTTCGATCTGCGAGGGCCGGATGGCGGCCAGCCGGTAGTCCGAACGGCCCATCTCGTCACGCGGGACGATGTCGTGCATCTTGCTACCGCGGTGGAACACCACCTCCAGCAGCGCTTCCAGCGGGTACACGCCGGACACGCAGGCCAGCGCGGTGTACTCACCCACGGAGTGACCGCAAGCGATCGCGCCCTCGACGAAGGCACCCTGCTCGCGCATCTCGGCCACCTGCGCGGCCGCGACGGTGGCCATCGCCACCTGGGTGAACTGCGTCAGGTAGAGCACACCTTCAGGGTGCTGGTAGTGCACACCGGAGGCGATCAGGCTGGTCGGGTTGTCGCGCACCACGTGCAGTACCGAGAAGCCCAGCGTCTCGCGGGTGAACTTGTCGGCGTTGTCCCAGACCTTGCGGGCGGCCTTGGACCGGCCCCGCACCTCCATGCCCATGCCCTTGTACTGGATGCCCTGGCCGGGGAAGGCATACACCGTCTTGGGTGCGGCCAACCGGGCGGTGGCACTCATCACCAGGTCGGTGCCGACCTTGGCCGAGATCTCGAGAACCTCTGCGCCCAAATCGATTCCGACGCGGTCGACACGGAAGTCGATCTCGTCGCCCGGCTTGACCATGCCCAGGAAGCGGGCGGTCCAGCCGATCAGCTTGGCCGGCGGGACCGGCTTGCCGTCGGTGGCGGTGACGACGTGCTGGGCGGCGGCCGACAGCCACATGCCGTGCACGATCGGCGATTCCAGCCCGGCCAGCAGCGCGGCGGCCTGGTCGGTGTGGATCGGGTTGTGGTCACCGGAGACCACGGCGAACGGCCGCATGTCGACCGGCGCCGGGATGGCGACGTCGCGGCGGCGGCGGCGCGGGGTGTCGGTGGCGTTCTCCGACACCGCTCCCCCGGCCCGCACCGGGTCGGTCAGTTCGGCCGCACCGGTGCGCCCGCGGATGGCGAAGCGCTCCTCGAGCACCGCCAGGATGATCCCGTTGGCGTCGGTGACGTTGACGGTGACCGGGACGACGCGGCCGACCTCGGTGTCGGTGGCCACCGAAGCCGTTGCGGTGACGGTCAATTGGGTCTTGTCCTTGGGCAGCGGCTTGAGCAGCTGAGCGGCGTGGTCCAGGTGCACCAGGCTCAGCAGACCCTCGACGACCGGGAAGCCGGTGTCGGTGGCCGCGGCACCGATCGCGGCGAACACGGCAGGCCAGCAGCGGCCGACCAGCGCGTCGGGAACGATCGAGAGCGTCGGCGCCAGTGGCGATCCGAACGTCGCGGTGACACCGGTGTGGTCGGCGACGCGCTCGGGATCCCACTCGACGGTGACGGTGGTCGAGCCGTTGACCACCGGCGGCAGCGCGTCGGGGCCGTCAACACCGGCGGCGATGGCCAGCACGGCACGCATCGCGGCGGCGGCGTCCTCCGTGCGCACCACCGGGGCTCCGCCGTCGACCACAGTGGCCGGCAGCGTGAAGGCGATGTCGATCCAGGTACCCGACAGCGGCACGCTCAAGACGACCCGGTCAGGACCGGTGACCTCCAGGCGAGCGCCGGTGGAATGGTTTGTCGCAGAACGATTGTCGTGAACCAGCCACGCCGACGGCGGCGCGATCCGGTGCACCGGGTTGGTGGCGGTGCGGCCGGCCCACAGCACGTCGGGCGAATCCAGCACGATGGCCAGCGGGCCGGCGACGTCGGTGCGGACCTGCAGGCGCGAGGCGACCGGCTCGGGGCGGGCACCTTCGGCCAGTGCCTGGTCGACGGCGGCCTTCTCGAAGCGGTCGAGCAGTTCGGCGACCGGCTCGTCGACCTGGGTGATACCGGCGACAGCCTCGGTGCCGGGGATGACGCAGACCTGGTCGGCGGTGTAGCGGGCGTCGTGGGCCTGCCACAGCGAGTCACTGCGCCACCAGCGGCGCACGTCCTTGTCGATGACCGGGACGAAGTTGACCGGCTTACCCGGAACCTTGCACAGCTGGACGAAGAACGGGACATCGGCCGGGTGCAGCAGCACCGTCTCGGCGTCCGGGTAGGCCGCCAGCAGCGCGGCGATGGCCGCGTCCGGGTTCTCCAGCAGCGCCTCGTCGGCGAACAGCGTCGGAATCGGGCCATTGTCAACGGCATTCAGACGCGCTTCGGCGCGCTGCAGCATCTCGGCGAAGCGGTCCCGCCAGGTGATGTCAAGCCACGGCGAGTCGTCGGTCTTGGTGTCGGCGGTCGAGTCGCCCGCACCGATCGCGAGCTCGACATAGCGATCCAGCCACTGCCGGTAGGTCATGTCGGCGACGTCACCGAAGTACGGCTTGGCCGTCGGCGCCATCGCGGCGATGATCTCGTCGCGGCGCTCGGCGACGGCGTCGGCGTCACCGGCGACCTCGTCGAGCAGGCGGCCGCAGCGTGAGGCGGCGTTGTCGATCTCGTGGATGTCCGCACCGAGCTGGCTGCGCCCGGATGCCATGCCGTTCACGGCTTTTCCGGCACCCACCCACTGGTCGGTGCCGACGGTGTCGACCAGCAGCTGCTTGACCGCCGGGGAGGTGGTGGCCTCCAGGCAGGCCATGGCCGCGGTGCCGACCAGGATGCCGTCGACCGGCATCAGCGGGTAGCCGTAGGACTCCGACCACCGGCCGGACAGGTACTCGGCAGCCCGCTCCGGGGTACCGATGCCACCGCCGACGCACACCGTGATGTTCGAGCGGCCACGCAGCTCCGAGTAGGTGCTCAGCAGCAGGTCGTCGAGGTCCTCCCAGGAGTGGTGGCCACCGGCGCGGCCGCCCTCGATGTGGACGATCACCGGCTTGGTGGGAACCTCAGCGGCGATCCGGATCACCGAGCGGATCTGCTCGACGGTGCCGGGCTTGAACACCACGTGGGCGATGCCCACCGAGTTCAGCTCGTCGATCAGGTCGACGGCCTCTTCGAGTTCGGGGATGCCGGCGCTGACCACCACACCGTCGATCGGCGCGCCGGACTGGCGGGCCTTCTGCACCAGCCGCTTGCCGCCGAGCTGGAGCTTCCACAGGTAGGGGTCGAGGAACAGCGAGTTGAACTGGATGGCGCGGCCCGGCTCGAGCAGGGTCTCCAGCTCGGCGATACGGCGATCGAAGATGGGCTCGGTCACCTGGCCGCCGCCGGCCAGTTCGGCCCAGTGTCCGCCGTTGGTGGCCGCGGCCACGATCTTGGCGTCGACGGTGGTCGGCGTCATGCCGGCCAGCAGGATCGGCGAGCGCCCGGTCAGGCGGGTGAACTTCGTGGACAGCTTCACCGAACCGTCGGGCAGGGTGACCACCGACGGGGCGTAGCTCGACCACGGCTTGGCCACCTCGGGCACGGCGCCAACGGTGAACAGGTTGCGCTGGCCGCCGCGGGTGGCGGCCGGCACGATGCCGATGCCCAGGCCGCGGATGACGGGGGCGGTAAGCCGGGTGAGGATGTCGCCGGGGCCCAGGTCAAGAATCCAGCGGGCGCCGGCGTCGTTCAACGCGCCGACCTCGTCGACCCAGTCCACCTGCTGAACCAGGATGGCGTCGGTCATGGCGCGGGCCAGGTCGACGTCCAAGCCGACAGCCTGGGCCCAGCGGCCCACGATGTCGATGCCGTCGGACAGCCGCGGGGTGTGGAAGCCGACCTCGACCTGCACCGGGTCGAACACCGGCGAGAAGACGGCGCCGCCGCGCAGCTTGTTCTTGCGCTCGGCGGCCTCGTTCTCGGCGATCTGCTCGCAGTACAGCTCGAACCGGGACAGCTGTTCGGGGGTCCCGGTGATGACGACGGAACGCCGTCCGTTGCGGATCGACAGCACCGGGGGCAGCACGGTGCGGACATCCTGAGCAAACTCTTCGAGGAGTTCGTAGATGCGTTCGGGGTCGGCGTTGGTCACCGACACCATCGGCGGGCGGTCACCGAGGATGGAAATGCCGCGGCGACGGGCCACCAGGGTGCCCGCGGCGCCGATCAGCTGGGCCAGGGCCAGGAGCTGGACGTCCTTAGCACCGGCGGCCTTGAGCGCCTCGACGGCCAGCACGCCCTGCGAGTGGCCGGCCACGGCCACCGGCGGGGTGGCGGTCAGGTCGAGTCCCTGGCGGGCCAGCGCGCGCACCGCGGCGATCTGGGTCAGCAGCACGCCCGGCACCGACACCGCGGCCGAGGTCAGCTGCTTGGCCGACGGGACGGGCTCCTCAGCGGCCAGCGCGCGCACCCAGCGCAGCGGCTCGAAGCCGATCGGGCGGACGACCACCAGTTCCTTGGCGACCGGCTCCAGCAGCAGCTCAGCCTCGCCGGCCAGCGTGGCCAGCTCGGATTCGATGCCGGCCGAGGTCACCAGCTCTTCGAGGGTCTCCAGCCAGGCCGCGCCCTGACCGCCGAACGCGACGGCGTAGGGCTCACCGGCGTTGAGCCGGTCGACGAGTGCGTGGGTGGTCTGAATGGCCTCACCGCGTCGTGATCCGTCGCCCTTGGACAGCCTGTCGTGCTCGTGGATCGTCACCTTGTCTTATCTCCTCGGTGCTCGTCGTCGCGTTGCGTCGCGCTTCGTTTCGTATGTCGGTAGATGCTCGTGGCGATTCCCCGTCGAATCACGGTGTCCGGAGTGCTCCCCCAACCCCGCTCCGGGAGGGGTCTGCGGACATACCGGCTGTACTAAGAGTGGCATAAGAACCGGGTCCATTTTCGCGCTGATATTGGTTACTGACGAGTTCTACGGACGGGTAACCACACGGTCGGTAACACGGGGCCGAACGGCGACCGAGACGAACCGGGACAAACGTCCTGCAAGCAGGTGGTTACGGTGGAGTAGGAATAACTTCCCTGATCAAGGCACGATTGTTATCGAATCGTTATGTAAGAATTTTCTGTCAGTCGCGGCGCGCGTCGGGCGCCGCCCAAGCATCTGCTCGGTTGGTCAGTCCACGATCGTTCACCAAAATGGCGTTTCGATGTTTGCTGGCAAATCCTTACCGGTCGGTAAGTTTCGCTGAATTCGTCAGTCCCACTGGCCGAAGCTGGGCTTCATGACGTGGTTCAGGTCGACACCGATGCCAGCCACCTTGCGCTTGTCGATCTCGACCTGGTGCAGATGTGCGGCCGGGTGGGTGTACCCCTTGGGCGAGCCCCAGTTGTGCTGCCAGAACCAGGATCCGATGCCGTCCTGGAGGGCCCAGTCGATGGTCTTGGAGTTCCCGTAGATGCCGACACGCTGGTGACCGATCACCGACTCCCAGGCCCGCAGGTAGGGCGCCACCTGCTGTTTGTACTGGTCGTAGGAGGGGTCGTCGTCGATCGAGACGTAGATCGGGGCGCCGATGGGCCCGCCCGCGGCGGTGTGCAACTGCCAGCCGCGTTTGGCGTGGGTGATCCCGGCCCGCTGTCCGCCGAGCCAGTCGGCGGTGTCCTGCTTGCCGTACTGATAGTTCGAGACGATCTTCAGGCCGGCCTGGTAGAGGTCGCGCGCCTCGGGCAGCTGGATCGGCTTGCCCAACATCCAGTCGCCGCCCGGCCTGCGGTCGGACACATACCGGATCGCGCCCATCGCCCCGGAGGCCTTCAGGTCCTGGGCGCTGATGACGCCGGCGGCGTAGTCGAGCAGCACACCGAGGGGTTCGGCCGACGCCTCCGGCGCGGTCAGCGCTGACGTCATGGCCCCCAGACCCAGGACGGCCGGGGTTGCGGCGGCAAGCTTCAGGACGTCGCGTCGCGACACGAACACGAGCCTCAGAATATGACAGGAACCCCACCAACCACATCATCGACACTGGTCACATCTGCATCACCACCGGGTGCACACCCGCCCATCTCTTGCCGCCGAGTGTGCGGTGAGGGCGAGATCTGGTCCGTTTTCTCGCAGTGGATGCACGTTCGGCGCGATGGACAGTGCGCCCACGCGAACCGTTGCCGAGCAGCGCGCCCACCGGCGAAAACAACAATGGGGCTGCGGCGCAACAACGCTATCCGTACGATCCCCCCATGCCATCTGCCTCTCCACAGATCGAGTTGCGTGGGGTCAGGAAGGTATTCGGTGAGGTCGTGGCGGTCGAGGGCGCAGACCTGACGGTCGGCGACGGCGAGTTGTTCGCGATCCTCGGCCCGTCGGGATCAGGTAAGACGACCGTGCTACGGATGATCGCCGGGTTCGAGCAGCCCACCGCCGGCACCGTCCACCTCGGCGGCGTCGACGTGACCGCGCTGCCGCCGGCCAAACGCGACACCAACACCGTCTTCCAGGACTACGCCCTGTTCCCGCACATGACGGTGGCCCAGAACGTCGAATACGGGCTGAAGGTCAAAGGCGTCGAGAAGGCGCAGCGCCGCGAACGCACCGGCGCCGCACTCGAGATGGTGCGGCTGTCCGGCTTCGCCGACCGCAAGCCCAACCAGCTCTCCGGAGGCCAGCAGCAGCGGGTGGCCCTGGCCCGCGCGCTCGTCGGGCGCCCGAAGGTTCTGCTGCTCGACGAACCGCTGGGCGCCCTCGACCTGAAGCTGCGCGAGCAGATGCAGGTGGAGCTCAAGGCCATTCAGCGCGAGGTCGGCATCACGTTCGTCATCGTCACCCATGATCAGGACGAGGCGCTGACGCTGTGCGACCGGCTCGCGGTGTTCAACAACGGCCGCATCGAGCAGATCGGCGCCGCTCGCGAGGTCTACGAGAATCCGGCCAACCGGTTCGTCGCCGATTTCGTCGGCACCTCCAACGTGTTCACCGGCCCGCTCGCGGAGTCCCTGCTGGGCCGCCCCGGCACGTTCGCGATCCGGCCCGAGCGCATCCTGCTACTGCAGCCGAATGAATCGGTACCGGCCGGAATGCGCAGCGCCCCAGCCGAAGTCGCCGAGGTGGTGTATGCGGGCCCGATCACCCGCGTCGCCGCCGACGCTGCCGGAGCACGGCTGACGGCGACGCTGCTGTCCGCCGAGGCGTCCACCGACATCAACCACGGCGCCCGGGTCGTTCTGGCCTGGCCCGACAGCGCCGTCCGAGCACTATCCGATCAGCACTGAAACAAGGAGTCCGCGATGAGAACCACCACCCGCCGGATCGGCGTCACCCTGGCCGCCTGTGCCGCCCTGGTCGCCGGCTGTTCGAGTTCCACCAACTCCAGTGGCGGCAGCTCGACCGCGCCGCCCAAGATGGAACCGCTTGCGGCCCTGGGCAATGGCGAAGGTCAGCTCAACCTCGTCGCCTGGCCGGGCTACGCCGAGGACGGCTCCAACGACCCGAAGGTCAACTGGGTCACCCCGTTCGAGGAGAAGACGGGCTGCAAGGTCAACATCAAGATCGGCAACACCTCCGACGAGATGGTGCAGCTTATGCGTACCGGACAGTACGACGGTGTGTCCGCCTCCGGTGACGCCACCCTGCGGTTGATCTATGCCGGTGACGTCGCGCCGGTCAACACCAAGCTGGTCCCCAACTACGAGACCATCTCGGCGTTCCTCAAGGACAAGCCGTGGAACTCCGTGGACGGCCAGATGTACGGCATCCCGCACGGCTGGGGAGCCAACCTGCTGATGTACAACACCGACGTGGTCAAGGACGCCCCGGACTCGTGGGGCGCGGTCTTCCCGGGCTCCGACCACAAGGGCAAGGTCACCGCCTACGACTCACCGATCTACATCGCCGATGCCGCGCTGTACCTGTCGAAGACGAAACCCGAACTGGGGATCAAGAATCCGTACTCGCTGACCGAGGACCAGCTCAACGCGGCGGTGGACCTGCTCAAGGAACAGCACGCCAACATCGGTGAGTACTGGTCGGATTACACCAAGGAGGTCCAGGCCTTCGAGTCCGGCACCTCGGTGATCGGCACCAGCTGGCAGGTGATCGCCAACATGCTCACATCCGACAACAAGGTCAAGATCGCCACCGTGCTGCCCAAGGAAGGGTCCACCGGCTGGTCGGACACCTGGATGGTGGCCTCGAAGGCCAAGAACCCGACCTGCATGTACAAGTGGATGGACTGGATCACCTCGCCGGAGATCAACGCGCAGGTGGCCGAGTACTTCGGTGAGGCCCCGGCGCAGACCAAGGCGTGCGAGTTCACCAGCGACAAGTCGTTCTGCGACACCTACCACGCCACCGACGCCGCCTACGCCGAGAAGATCAGTTACTGGACGACTCCGCAGAAGCAGTGCGTGGACGGCAGCGGCGACAACTGCACGGCCTACAGCGAGTGGGTCGACAAGTGGCAGCAGATCAAGGGCTGACCCAGGGGGTGGGCCAGCGGCTCCGGCTGGCCTTCCTGCTTGTTCCCCCGCTGGCGTGGCTGATCGTCGCGTACCTGGGTTCGCTTGCGGTCCTGCTTCTTTCGGCCTTCTGGAGCACGGACCCCTTTACCGGCGCGGTGGTGCGCAACTACACCGGCGACAACATCGTGCGGGTCGTCACCGATGCGGTGTTCCGCACGGCGACGCTGCGCACGATCGGGATCGCGTTGACGGTCACCGTCATCTGCATCGTGCTGGCCGTCCCGTTGGCGCTCTACATGGCCAAGGTGGCCTCGCCACGGGTACGGCTGGCACTGGTGGTCGCGGTCACCACACCGCTGTGGGCGAGCTATCTGGTGAAGGCCTACGCGTGGCGGATGCTGCTGTCGCCCGAAGGCCCGCTGCACTGGATGGCGGGCTACACGCCGGGCTATGGACTGATCGCCACAACACTCACGCTGGCCTATCTGTGGTTGCCCTACATGGTGATTCCGGTGTTCGCCGCATTCGAGCGGGTACCTGACGCGCTGATCGACGCCAGTTCCGATCTGGGCGCGTCGGACACCACGACGTTACGGACGGTGGTGGCGCCACTGGTCTTCCCGGGCATCGCCGCGGGATCGATCTTCACGTTCTCACTGTCGATGGGTGACTACATCGCGGTGACGATCGTGGGCGGCAAGACCCAGATGCTGGGCAACATCATCTACGGGCAGCTCGTCACCGCCAACAATCAGCCGCTGGCGGCGGCGTTGTCGTTGATCCCGCTGACCGCGATCGTGCTGTACCTGCTGGCCATGCGGCGCACCGGCGCACTGGAGAATGTCTGATGCTGTCGAAGGGTATGCGGCGTACGGTCCGGGGCTGGACCTGGCTGGTGCTGGTATTCCTCTACGCCCCACTGCTTCTGGTGGTGGTCAACGCCTTCAATGCCTCCAAGACGTTCGCCTTCCCGCCGACCGGCTTCACGTTGAGGTGGTGGGCCGATGCGTGGTCCAGCGAAGGCATGTGGCACTCGCTGGGCAACTCGGTGGTGGTCGGCCTGTGTGCGACGGCGATCGCGCTGGTGCTGGGGACGATGGCCGCGTTCGCGGTGCAGCGGTACAGCTTCTTCGGCAGGCAGACGATCAGTTTCCTTGTGGTCCTACCGATTACGCTGCCCGGCATCGTCACCGGTATCGCGCTGAACGCCACGTTCACCTCGGCGCTGGGGGTCACCCTCGGACTGGCGACGGTGATCATCGGGCACGCCACGTTCTGCATCGTGATCGTCTTCAACAACACCCAGGCCCGGCTGCGGCGGCTGGGCACCGGCCTGGAAGACGCCTCCTCGGACCTGGGCGCCTCGAGCTGGCAGACGTTCCGCTACGTGACGTTCCCGATGATGCGCGGCGCTCTGGTGGCCGGCGCGATCCTGGCCTTCGCGCTGAGCTTCGACGAGATCGTGGTGACCACCTTCACGGCGGGACCGACGGTGCAGACCCTGCCGATCTGGATCTTCGGCAATCTGTTCCGGCCCAACCAGGCGCCGGTGATCAACGTCGTCGCGGCGACGCTGACGCTGCTCGCGGTGATCCCGGTGTGGCTGGCCCAGCGCTTCGGCGGGGATCCCGCCGCCACCCGGGTCTAGCAGGCTAGGACGCCTCGTACTCCGAGAGCAGCGCGGTCATGTGCTCGTCGAAGGTCGTCTGCAGCCGGCTGAGCAGGGCGCGTTTGGTGATGTCCTCGACCCCGTTGGGGGAACCACTGCGCAACACCGCGACTGTCCGCACCGCCAGGTCGTCGATCACCTCGCCGGTGGTGTCGAGCACCTCGGTCATCAGGTGCAGGCACTGCTCGGGGTCCTCCACTGCGGACAGTGCCCGGGCGATCTCCGGATCGGTGATCACCACTCTGCCGTCGACGACCCGGCCCAGGCCGTGCCGGACAGCACGCTGCGCTGCGGCGCTCACCGCGTCCAGCGTCATCTCGTCGGTGGCCTCGACGGGCTGCACGCCCAGAACCTCGGACAGGTCCTGGCCCTGCCGGATGCCGTCGATGAATGCGGCGATGTGCACGGACGTGAAGCCCTTGGCCAGTAGCTGGTTGATCAGTTCGAGCTGGGCCAGGTGCCGGTCGTCGTAGAAGGCGTCCCGGCCCTGCCGTCGCGGCGGATCCAGCAGACCCCGCTCGCGGTACGCACGGATGTTGCGCGACGTGACTCCTGACACGCGCGCGAGCTCAGTAATTCGGTACTCAGTCATGAGAGCAAAGAAGAGGCATCCGTTTGATTGGGCAACATCAAACGCTATTTCTACCACCTTAGCTGCGCAAACGCTATGCCGGGAGCTGTGAATGTGTCGTGATGATGCAGTTTCAGCCAATAGACGTGGGGTTTTGTCCAGCCAGCAGGGCTACGGCAGGACGGGAAACGATTTGCACCGGCGCGAGATGATGGACGTCGACGAAGACGAGTGCGGCGGGCGAACGAGAGGCGAGGGTCAGTGCGGGCCTGGATTGTGTGGTCGACCGGCTTGCTGGCCTACATCGTGGCCGTACTGGACCGCACCACTCTCGGGGTCTCGGGCCTCGATGCCGCCAACCGCTTCAACGCCAGCCCCGGGGTGCTCTCGACGTTCGTCGTGCTGCAGGTGATCGTGTACGCGGCCGCACAGATCCCGGCGGGCCTGCTGCTGGACCGGTTCGGCTCGAAGGTGATGATCCTGGCCGGCGGCTCACTGATGGTGATCGGCCAGCTGACGCTGGCTTTCACCGAGTCACTGCCCACAGCGATCGCCGCCCGCGCCGTCGTCGGCCTCGGTGACGCGTTCACGTTCATCTCGGTGCTGCGCCTGGTGCCGTACTGGTTCGGCCCTCGCCAGATCCCGCTGGTGACCCAGTTGACCGGTATCTCCGGGCAACTCGGGCAGGTGCTGTCGGCCGTGCCGTTCCTCAGCCTGCTGATCGGCTCCGGCTGGACCACCGCCTATGTCTCGGTGGCCGCACTGGGCGTTATCTCCCTGGTGCTGACCCTGCTGCTGGTGCGCAACGCCCCGGCCGGTGTCGAGGTGAGTAAGCAGGAGATCTCGCTGCGCGAGACCCTGGGCAGCGTCAAAACGGTGTGGATGCGGCCGGGAACCCGGCTGGGCTTCTTCACCCACATGGGAACCCAGTTCTCGGTCACCGTCTTCGCGTTGATGTGGGGTGTTCCGTATCTGACGGTGGCGCAGCATCTTTCGCGTAGCGCGGCGGGCACGCTGCTGACCATCTCGGTGGTCTCGGCCATCGTGTCCGGTGTCGTGATCGGGATCCTCACCGGGCGTCATCCGCACCGGCGGTCACGGATCGTGCTGGGCATCATCGGCAGCAATGCCGCGATCTGGACCGTGGTGCTGGCCCTGCCCTCCCCCACGCCGCACTGGCTGCTGGTGGTGCTCATCGTGATCATCTCGGTGGGAGGGCCCGGGTCGATGGTGGGCTTCGACTTCGCCCGCACCTTCAACCCGCAGCCCACGCTGGGCACCGCGCAGGGCGCGGTCAACGTCGGCGGGTTCCTGGCCTCGCTGCTGGTGATGCAGGCGATGGGGCTGATCATCGGCGCGGCAGGCGGCTACTCGTTCGAGTCCTTCCGGCTCGCGTGGTCCGTGCAGTACGTGGTGTGGGTGGTGGCCGTGATCGGCATCCTCGTCACCCGCAAGAAGGCCCGCCGCACGATCGGCGACATCGAGGAGAGCAAGTACCTGCTGGAGTTCTTCAGCGACACCGATCTGCAGCCGGCCGACACCCGCAAGCGCTGATCAGCGGTTACGGCTGGTCTCGCGGCGGTTGGCCTTCTCGATCGCCGACACCAA
Source organism: Mycobacterium sp. M26 (assembly GCF_001494595.1). Classification (GTDB taxonomy): domain Bacteria; phylum Actinomycetota; class Actinomycetes; order Mycobacteriales; family Mycobacteriaceae; genus Mycobacterium. Next base: position 1,300,615 of record NZ_LN929908.1, on the reverse strand, counting down.
CTCGTCTTTGTTCATCGACGAGCGCCCCGAGATGTCGAGCCGGCGCGCCACGTCGAGCAGATGCTTCTTGCTGGCATTGGCGTTCACGCCACCGGCGGACGCACCCGTCGGATTCGGCCCACCACTGCGCGCCCGGTCATCGGAGGGCCCCTTCTCGTCCTTGGGCTCCCAATGGTCGCCGACTTTCTCGTAGCTGTGCTTGAGCGCGCTGTAGGCCACCCGGTGGGCGCGCTCCCCCTCGCCGTACTCCTTGACGGCCGAGTCATGGGCCTTGGCGAAAGTCCGCTGCGCCTTGGCATCGGACTTCTGCAACGTGCTGGGCAGTTCGCTCTTCTTGGCGTTACCGCTCTTGGCTGTCTTGGGCATGCTGTCACCTCCGAACGTCGGCTACCCGCTGCCCATGGCCCGAAACGTCAGCCGGGTAACGCCCGCGAGCGCGGTGCCGATATCCCAGTCAGCCCCGTGCTGCCGAGCAACCGACTCCTCGGCAGCCGGGGCTTCATCGTGGTCGGGGTTTGACTTCGTGGTACCGGAGGTATCAGGTCAGCATGGGCCTGGACCTCACGCCGACCGCCGCACAGCACGACCTCGCGCGGCGCACCCACGAATTCGCCGAACAGTGCATCCGCCCGGTCGCCGCCGACTACGACCGTAGGCAGGAGTTCCCGTGGCCGGTGCTCGAGGAAGCCGCCGAGCGGGGGTTCTACAGCCCGTTGTTCTACCGGGATCTGATCGGTGACCCGACCGGGCTGTCGCTGCCGATGTTCATGGAAGAACTGTTCTGGGGTTGCGCAGGAATCGGTTTGGCGATTGTGATGCCCGCGCTGGCGTTGGCCGCGATCGGCCAGGCCGCCACCCCGGAGCAGATGCTCACCTGGGCACCGGAGTGCTTCGGGTCCCCCGGCGACATCAAGCTGGCGGCCCTGGCGATCTCCGAACCCGAGGGCGGCAGCGATGTCCGCAACCTGCGGACCCGGGCCCGGCGGGACGGGGACGACTGGATCATCGACGGGCACAAGATGTGGATCGGCAACGGCGGCATCGCCAACGTGCACGTGGTCAACGCCGTGGTCGACGAAGAGCTCGGCCACCGCGGCCAGGCGTTGTTCGTGGTGCCCGGCGGAACCCCGGGTCTGCACTTGGTGCGCAAACTCGACAAGCTGGGCTGCCGGGCGTCGCATACCGCGGAGCTGAGATTCGACGGTGTCCGGGTGCCCGGTGGGAACCTGCTCGGCGGCCAGGATCGCTTGGAGCACAAACTCGCCCGGGCTCGCGAGATCGTGGCGGGCGGGCGTCGCTCGGCGTCGGCAACCCTGGGAACGTTCGAACAGACCCGACCGATGGTGGCCGCCCAGGCACTCGGGATCGCCCGCGCCGCATTGGAATACATGACCGCCTACGCCAACCGTCGCGAGGCGTTCGGGGCGCCCATCATCGACAACCAGGGCATTGCGTTCCCACTGGCCGATCTGGCGACCGGGATCGACGCGGCCCGGCTGCTCACCTGGCGGGCGTCCTGGATGGCCGCCAACGGGGTTCCCTTCGACCGCGGCGAGGGGTCGATGGCCAAACTGGCCGCCAGCGAGGTCGCCGTACGCACCACCGAACGCGCGATCCAAACCATGGGCGGATGGGGTTACATCAGTGACCACCCGGTGGAGAAGTGGTACCGCGACGCCAAGCTCTACACCATCTTCGAAGGCACCAGCGAAATTCAGCGCATCGTCATCTCGTCTGCGCTCGGCGCCACCGACGGCGGCCCGCCCCTGCATGTCGACCTCGAACCCACCGGCGGACCGCTCAACAAACTGTTCGGCCGCGGCACTCCGGCGCGCACGAAGATGGCCAACACCGCACTGGCGGTCCGCGACCGAGTGCCGGAACCGGCCATGCGGATGTTCATGAAAGTCCTCGCCCCGCCTCGCCGATAAGCCCTCCGAACGGGGACTTCCGGCCCTGCCATCCCCCAGGTCGCGCCGCCACACTGAGGGGTAAGGCGAGGAGAAGGTCGGCGATGACGCAACACTTGACGACGCTGGACGCAGGATTTCTGCAACTCGAGGACGCCGACGAACACGTCAGCCTGGCCATCGGTGGGGTCGCCATCCTGGCCGGGCCCGCACCCGAATTCGCGGATCTGCTCGACACGATCGGTGCCCGATGCCTGTCAAACCCGCGCAGCACACAGGTGTTGCGCACCCATCCGTTCGACCTCGCCGCACCCGAGTGGGTCGACGACCCGACGTTCAATCTGGCCCATCACGTCCGCCGGGCCGCACTGCCCCCGCCGGGTGATGACGCCGCCCTGCACGCCGAGATCGCCACGATCATGGAACGCCGCCTCGACCGGCACCGCCCGCTGTGGGAGTGCTGGGTGATCGAGGGCCTGGCGCAGAACCGCTGGGCGCTGCTCATCAAAGTGCACCACGCACTGGCCGACGGTATCGCGGCCAGCAACTTGCTGACCGGCCTGTGCGATGACACCGGAGTGTCCAGCTTCGCGACCGCCATCGGCGCGGCCCAGCATCCGGCCCGGCGGCCCTCCCTTCCGCTGCCCAGCCTCAATCCCGTTGACTGGCTGGGTGATTCGATCACCATGGGCCGAACCGTCGGCAAGCTCGCGCTGCGCGCGGCCGGCGGGGCGGCGGGGCTGACGGCCAGCCTGCTGCGGCCGGCCGCACGGTCGTCGTTCAACGGCCCGGTGGGCGACCTGCGCCGCTACGGTTCGGCGGCGGTCTCGATCCATGATGTGGAGCGGATCGCCCACACCTTCGGGGTGACCATCAATGACGTGGCGCTGGCCGCGGTGGCCGACAGCTACCGCACCGCACTGCTGCGCCGCGGTCTGCAGCCGCGGCCGGACTCGCTGCGCACGCTGGTTCCGGTGTCGGTTCGCGGCGCCGACGCGATGGACGTCTCCGACAACCGGGTGTCGCTGATGCTGCCCCTGCTGCCCGTGGACATCGCCGACCCACTGCACCGGCTGCGCACTGTGCACAACCGGTTGAGTGCGGCGAAGTCCGGCGGTCAGCGCCAGGCCGGCAGCCTGCTGGTGTGGGCCAGCGGCCTGGTGCCGTTCCCGGTCACGGCCTGGACGGTACGGCTGTTGTCCCGGTTGCCACAGCGCTCGGTCGTCACGGTGGTGACCAATGTGCCGGGCCCGCGCACCCCGCTGACGGTGATGGGCCACAAGGTGGTACGGCTGCTGCCGATCCCGCCCATTGCGGCCGGATTCCGCACGGGCATCGCCATTTTCAGCTATGCCGACGAGTTGGCGTTCGGACTGCTGGTCGACTTCGACGCCGCCCCGGACATCGACGAACTCGCCCGCGGCATCGAACGCGGGGTGGCCCGGCTGACAGCCTTGGCCGATACCCGCGGCCGCGCCCGCAGCAAGGGCGGCCTGCGGCTGTTGTCCAACGGCTGATCTCCTGAGTCAACAACTCACTCCCACCTTCAGAACTTCGCCGAGGCTGGAGTTATCGCGCAAAAGTGCGAGTGAACAGCGCGATAACTACAGCCTCGCAGCAACGAGGAACGGCTAGCTGCGCGCGGGCAGCCGTCCGCTGTGGCTGAATCGTGCGGCCCGCCGGTGGATCCGGTGCTCGCGGCCGCGGGTCCGCACGGGTTCACCGGGGTGGCGGATCGGTTCGGCGTAGAACACCTTCTTGGTGATCTCGACGAGGACCAGATAGCCGACGGTCAACAATGCCAGCGCACCGAAGAACTGCCACGGCAGCGGCGTGAAACCCAACTGGTGGGCCAACGGCGAGATGGTCAGCGCGATACCGACGCCGATCACGCTCAGGGTGGTGAGCACCAGCCAACCGCCGGGCCGGCTGCGCAGGAACGGGATTCGCCGGGTGCGGATGGCGAAGATGATCAGCGTCTGCGTAGCCAGCGACTCGACGAACCAGCCGGTGCGAAACTCCACCGGACCGGCGTGCAGCACCCCCAGCATCAGGCCGAAGGTCAGGAAGTCGAACAGGGAACTGATCGGTCCGAACGTCAGCATGAACCGCCGGATGAACGCGATGTTCCAGTGCGACGGCGCGTGCAACTGCTCGGGGTCGACCCGGTCGGTGGGGATCGCCAGTTGCGAAGTGTCGTAGAGCAGGTTGTTCAGCAGGATCTGGCTGGGCAGCATCGGCAGGAAGGTCAGCACCGCTGAGGCCGCGGCGGCCGAGAACATATTGCCGAAATTGCTCGACGTGCCCATCAGCACGTACTTGATGGTGTTGGCGAAGATGCGCCGGCCCTCGGCGACACCGGTGGCCAGCACACCCAGATCCTTTTCCAGCAGGACCACGTCGGCGGCGTCCTTGGCGACGTCGGTCGCGGTGTCCACCGAGATGCCGACGTCGGCGGAGTGCAGCGCCAGTGCGTCGTTGACGCCGTCGCCCAGGAATCCGACCGAGCGGCCGGTGCGGCGCAGCACCGTGATCAGCCGGGCCTTCTGCTCGGGCGAGATCCGGGCGAACACGGTGGCCGACTGGGCGGCAGCCTCGAACCCGGCGTCGTCGAGGCCATCCAGCCGGGCACCGGTGACGGTGCCGCGGGAGGTCAAACCCAGATCCGCACAGACCTTTTCGGCCACCTGCGGGTTATCGCCGGTGGCGACCTTCACCTCGATGCCCAATTCGGCCAGTCGCTGCAGCGAGTCACGGGCGGCCTGTTTGGGTTGGTCGGCGAACACCAGGAATCCGTCGAGGGTCAGCTCGGTCTCATCGGCGGCGGTGATGGTCTGTAGGTCGGGTGCCGGTCTGCTGGCCACCGCGACCACCCGCCGGCCGTCGGCGAACAGCCGATCCAGCGTGCGCTGAGCCGTGGGCGGCAGCGCCACGCAGTGGTCAAGCACCTGCTCGGGGGCGCCTTTGACCACCAGCACCCGCCGACCGTTGTCGTCGATCAACGCCGAGGCGGCCCGCCGGGTGTGGTCGAAGGGAAGTTCGGCCACCCGGCTGACGCCGGTGGTCACGACCTGACGGCCGGCCTCGGATTCCCACAGTGCGGCGTCCAGGGCGTTGGCGCTGGTGCCGCCCACAGCGGGATCGACGTCGGTGGCCAGCAGTCCGTAGCGCAGCACATCCTGCGCGGGCCCACCCTCGGGATCGACGGCCTCGAGCAGCGTGATCCGGCCTTCGGTCAGCGTGCCGGTCTTGTCGGTGATGAGGATGTCGATGTCGCCGAGGTCCTCGATACACACCAGCCGCTTGACCAGAACCTTGCAGGCCGCCAGCCGGCGCGACCCGGTGGCCAGGCTGGTACTGACCACCGCGGGCAGCAGTTGCGGAGTGATGCCGACGGCGATCGCCAGCGCGAACAGCACCGAGTCGATGACCGGGCGGCGCAGCAGCAGGTTGGTCACTAGAATCAGCACCGTCAGCGTGATCGCCACCTGCAGAAGCAGATACGAGAAGCGGCGTAGACCGGCCTGGAAGTCGGTTTCGGGCTGGCGCTCCCCCAGGCCGGCGGCGATCTTGCCGAACTGGGCGTCGGCACCGGTCGCGTAGACCACGGCACTGGCATCACCCGCACTGACCACGGTGCCCATGAACGCCAGGTCGGTGGCATCGGCCAAGGCGGCATCGGCGGGCACCGGTGCGGTGGATTTCTCCGCGGCGGTGGACTCGCCGGTCAGGATCGACTCGTTGCACTCCAGCCCATTGACGGCGATGAGCCGCACGTCGGCGGGCACCAGTTCGCCCAGCGTGAGTTCGATGACGTCGCCGGGTACCAGCGCATTGACGTCCAGCTTGACGTTGTGCCCGTCGCGGCGGACGACGGCGGTGTGCCGGACCCGGGAGTGCAGTGCCGCACTGGCACGTTCGGCCCGGTACTCGTTGAGGAAGCCCAGTCCGACGCTGACCACCAGGATGATCCCGATGATCACCGCCTGGGTGCTGTCGCCGAGGAAGAACGACAGCACCGCGGTGACCGCCAGCAGCGCCAGGACGGCGTTGTTGAGTTGCCTGCGCAATACCGCCCAGGCGCTGACCCGATGCGTCCGAAGCGAATTCGGCCCATAGCGGGTCAACCGGTCGGCGGCCTGCGCGCTGGACAGCCCGTCAATGGAGCTGTCCAACCGATGCAGCACCTCGGCGACCGGGGCGGCGGCGACCGACACCGCGGTCAGTGTCGATTCAGCCGCGGTCACCGTCACGCGACCTCGCCGACTCCAGCAGCAGTCTGCGTTCGGCGGCCGCGACATTGCGGCGGGTGCGCTGTGCCACGTCCGGCGTCACCGAGATCGACGTGATGCCCATCCGGACAAGGTGTTCGGCGAAGTCCGGTCGGCTCGACGGCGCCTGCCCGCACAGCGAGGCGGTGATCCCCAGCCGCCGCGCGGTGGTGATGATCTGGCCGATGGCGTCGAGGACCGCCGCGTCGGATTCGTCGTAGAGCTCCGCGCACAGGTCGGAGTCGCGGTCCACCCCGAGCATCAGCTGGGTCAGGTCGTTGCTGCCGATGGACACCCCATCGATACCCATGCCGACGTACTCGGGCAGCCAGTACACCACCGAGGGCACCTCGGCCATCACCCAGCGGTGCAGGCCGCGCTGGCGCCCCAGTGGGCTGGCGTCGACCAGTTCGAGGCACTTCTCCAGTTCCCACTTGGTGCGGACGAACGGAATCATCAAGTGCAGGTTGGGATTCTGCTCACGGACGCGGGCCAGGGCGGTGAGTTCCAGATCGAACAGGTCCGGGTTGCTGACGTAGCGATAGCAGCCCCGGTAGCCGATCATCGGGTTGTGTTCCTCGGGCTCGTACTTCTGGCCGCCCTGCAGGTTGCGGAACTCGTTGGTGCGGAAGTCCGAAGCCCGGTACACCACCGGCCGCGGCGTGAACGCCGCCGCGATGCGGCCCACCGCGGTGGCCAGCGAGTCGACCAGGCTGTCCTGCTCACCGTGCTCGATGAGATCGCGGGGATGCCGATTGCGCAGGGCGTCCTCCAGGATCAGCTCGGCACGCAGCAGGCCGACACCGTCGACGTCGAGTTCGGCGGCCTGTTCGGCCTTGTCCGGCATGGCCACGTTGACGTAGATCTTGGTGGCGGTCACCTCGGCGACCGCCGCCACCGCGGGCGCCGCGGCCACCGGCGTGGTCTGCGCACCGCCGACCGCCTTACCCGCCAGCACCCGGCCGTGGGTGCCGTCGACGGTGACCACGGTCCCGTCCTTGAGGTCCTTGGTGGCGGTGCGGGCCCCGACGATGCACGGCACTCCCAGTTCGCGGGCAACGATCGCGGCGTGGCAGGTCATCCCGCCGGTGTCGGTGACCAGCGCCGCGGCCCGCCGCATGGGGGGCAACCAGGCGGTGCGGGCCCCGACGATGCACGGCACTCCCAGTTCGCGGGCAACGATCGCGGCGTGGCAGGTCATCCCGCCGGTGTCGGTGACCAGCGCCGCGGCCCGCCGCATGGTGGGCAACCAGTCCGGGTTGGTCATCTGGGCGACCAGCACCTCGCCGTCCTGCAGCCGTGCGCCGTCGGCCACGTCGGCCAGCACCCGGACCACACCGGAGGCCTCGCCGGGCACGGCGGGCAGTCCCTGCAGCAACACCTCGTGGGTTTCGGGGACCGGCTTGCCGGCCCGGTGCAGCGTGGTGATCGGGCGGGTCTGCACAATCCAGGTCTTGCCGCCCGCGATGGCCCACTCGGTGTCCTGCGGGCATCCGGCGTGCCGCTCGCTGCGCACCGCGATATCGGCGATCACCCGGACCTCGTCATCGTTGAGAACCTGCGACTGGGCTTGCGCCTCGCTGAGGTCCACCGTCTGGTCGCTGCCGTCCGCGCCGCGCACGATCTTGAAGGACTTGTAACCGATTCGGCGGGAAAGGATCTCGCCGGTGTCCTTGGCCACGACATAGGTGTCGGGCTCGACGGACCCGGACACCACCACCTCACCTTGACCGAATGCGCCCTCCACTACCACCCGGTCGGTGGCGTCAGTGGTGGGATCGGCGGTGAACGCCACGCCCGAGCGCTCCGAGGCGATCATCTGCTGGACCACCACCGCCATCGCCGGATCGGCGGTGAAGCCGCGGCTGGCGCGGTAGGCCACCACCCGGGCACCGAACAGCGAAGCCCAGCAGCGCTGGACCCCGTCGATCAGGTCGTGTTCTCCGGCGATGTTGGTGAACGTGGCGTTCATCCCGGCGAACGACGCGTCGGCACCGTCCTCGCCGGTGGCCGACGAGCGCACGGCGACAATGACATTGGGGCCCATCGTCCGGTAGGCGGCCAGGATCTTCTCGCGCACCCCGTCGGGCATCCCCGCCTTGAGTACCAGCGCCTGCATCTTCTGGCACATCTCGTCGAACCGGGACGGGTCACCCGCGCTGAGCATCGCCTGGCGGTGGGCGGCGTTCAGGTCGTCGGCCACACCGGCAGCCGCCATGGACTCCAGGTAGCTGTCGCGCAGGACCACGAACCCCGGTGGCACCGGCAGCTGCGCGGCCACCATCTCCCCCATGTTCGCGCCCTTGCCGCCGGCTTCCTCGGCGTCGGACATCCTCAGGTCCGCAATATCTGCGACGTAACGGCTGGGCATCGGGCTCCTCCAGTGTTTCTCTACACGGCCTGACGGCAGATGTCCTGCGCCTCGGCCACGGCCTCGGCCGGCGGACGGGTGGTGTCGATTCGGTGGGCGCCCGGCCAGGCGGCGTCAGCGCGTTCGGCCAGCGCGGTCGCGATCTCCGGGGTCACCTGCGAGGTGCCCGTCCTGCGCGCACTGATCCGCCGGGTGGTCTCCTCCAGCGTTGCAATGCAGGCGATCTCGACGAGCCGGGCGGCTGCATCCTGGGCGATGCGGCGGGCCCGGTCGCGGTGATCCGGGTTGAGCCAGGTGCCGTCGACGATCACGGTGCGCCCTTCGCACAGTCCCAGGTGGGCGCGGCGCAGCACGCCGTCGTAGACCGCGTCGACGTTCTCCTGGGTGTACAGGCCCTCGTCGAGGGCGCCCGGCTCGCCGGTGAGTTCGCCACGGCGCACCATCTCGGCACGCACGTCGTCGGTCGAGACAACCTGGGCGCCGAGGTGATCGGCCAGCGACCGGGCCAGCGTGGTCTTGCCGGTGCCCGGCCCGCCGCCGACCAGCACCAGCCGGACCGCACCGGAACGCAAGTGGTCATGGGCGATCTCGAGGTGCCGGCGGGCGTCGGCGGCTGCACCGGAGACGCCCTGGGCGTGCCGCACACAGTCCACCTTGGCGCGCACCACCGCCCGGTAGGCGATGTAGAAGTCCCGCAGCGAGGCCGGTGCGTCGTCGTCGGCCAGCCGCGCATACGTCTGCAGGAAGTGCTCTGCCAGCTCCGGGTGTCCCAGGAACTCCAGATCCATCGCCAGGAACGCGGCGTCGTCGATGGCGTCGACGAACCGCAGTTGGTCATCGAATTCCAGGCAGTCCAACAACTCCGGGCCGTCATCGAGGCAGAAGATGTCGTCGGCGAGCAGATCGGCATGACCGTCCACGATGCGCCGCGCAGCGATCCGGCCGGCGAAGAGCACCGATCGACCGGCGATGAAGTCGATTGCCAGCCGCCGGATCTCGGCCACCACGTCCGGGTTCAGACCCGGGACCAGTCCGTCGGCGTAGCGCTCGAGCTCGGCCAGGTTCTCCTGCCAGCGCCCGGTGACCGCGTCGACCCGGGCCTGCGCGTCGACGTCGCGGCCGCGGGCAGCGCCGGCGTGGAAGCGGGCCAGCACCAGGGCCACCGACGTCAGCTGGTCGGTGACCGGCGTGCCGCTGCGCACCAGGGTGGCCAGCCGCGTCTGGTCGGGGTGGCGGCGCATCACGATGACCGGCTCGGGTACGCCACCGGGTGAGGCGAAGTGCGCGATGCCCAGATAACTGTTCGGAGCCAGCCTGCTGTTGAGCGCCACCTCGCGGGCGCAGGCGGTCTCCCGGCGGTCCAGGGTGGAGAAGTCGAGAAAGTCGGTGACGACGGGCTTTTTCACCTTGTAGGCCCGATCGCCGACGAGGAACACCAGACCGGTGTGGGTCTCGGCCACCTGCGGATGCGGCGAGGCCGGCGAGGGGGCAGGTGCGGTGTGGTTCGTCGGTACCGGTCCCATGACAACGATCCTGGCCCGCCGTGCCCGGTCCTTCCAGAGTCCAAAGACCCTCGCCGCTCGGCCCGCTAAACCGATGACTTAGTGCCCCTTTCACGGGGACATCTGCGTCCTATCGTGGAGACGGAGAACAGAAGGCGGTGGTTGGCCGTGGCGAAATCGGCGCTCGATCCCCAGGTGCTGGCGAACATGGTGGAGTTGGCCTGCCGCGCGCCGTCGGTGCACAACAGTCAGCCGTGGCACTGGGTGGCCGAGGGCGCCGAACTCCGGTTGTTCGTCGAACCGCATCGGGTGCCGCACGCCACCGACGTTTCCGGCCGGGAAGCGATCATCAGTTGTGGTGCGGTGCTGGACCATCTGCGGGTGGCCGCCGCGGCAGCAGGTTTCACCGCGGTCGTCGACCGATTCCCCAACCCCAACGATCTCGACCACCTGGCCACGGTCTCGTTCACCCCGGCGCAACTCAGCACCGACGCGCACCGGGCCCGGGCCGACGCGATCCTGGACCGTCGCACCGACCGGCTACCGTTTGCGCCGCCACCGAACTGGGCAGCCTTCGAACCGGTGTTGCGCAGCACCATCGACGCCGACAAGGCGGTGCTGCACGTACTGCCCGAGAGCGTGCGCGGCGAACTGGCCGAGGCGTCCCGGCTGACCGAGTCACTCCGTCGCTACGACAGTTCGTATCACGCCGAATTGCGGTGGTGGACCGCACCTTACGAGGTGTCCGACGGCGTCCCCTACAGCACGCTGGTGTCGGTGTCGGAACGTGAGCGCGTCGACGTCGCCCGCGCCTTTCCGGCCGATGAGCACGCCGACCGCCGCCCGGAGGTCGACCGCGATCGGTCCACCATCCTGGTGTTGTCCACCTACGGCGACACCCGGCGTGACGCGCTGGGCTGCGGCGAGGTGCTCTCCGATGTCCTGCTGGAAGCCACCATGGCGGGACTGGCCACCTGCACATTGACCCATCTCACCGAGCTCGAGGCCAGCCGAAACATCATTCGGGCGCTCACCGGCGGCGGGTTCGACCCGCAGCTGCTGATCCGGGTGGGCCTGGTGCCGTCGCTGGCCTCGGTGCCACCGGCCACGCCGCGCCGACCGCTGGCCGACGTGTTGGAAGTCCGGGCCTGATCGCCCTCAACCGGCCCGGTGCGCCTGCTCGGCTCGGCGCTTGATCCCCAGCAGCATCCCGCGGGTCATCAGCGACACCACCGGCCCGGCGACTTCGGCGCCCAGCACCTCGCCGGGCAGCCGCATCCGGCTGCGGCTGCGCACCAGCAGGCGGCAGCGGTCCTCCCAGTGCGGGATGACGTGGAACGACCAGACGCCATCCCACGGCAACCGGCCCGGTTCCTGACGCAGCACGATCGACTGCCCGTCGACGATCTGGGCGACCGGCAGCACCAGACCGTCGCGCAGTCCCAGCCAGCCCTGCGGAACCAGCCGGATCGCGTCGCCGACGGCCAGCTGCTGCCACTCCGGGTGGACCCGATCGGCATTGCGGTACTTCAGGCCGACAGCGTTCTCCAGCCCCTCATAGCTGTACAGGCCGCCGCGGTCCTGTCCCATCTGCACCAGCCACGGCCAGACCTCGGCCGCCGACGCATCGATCCACACGCCCTCGGTGGTCTGCACCGCCGGGGCGCCGACGAGTTCGTCTCCGGGAAGCGGAGTTTCGCACTCTTCCTTGGTGGTCCCCCAGTTGCGGTAGAACCGCCGCGCCGCATACAGGCCTGCCCCGGCCAGCGCCGTGCCAACCACACCCCTCCACATGCCGCCAGTCTGTCCGAAATCGGAGCCGATCCGTAGGGTCTTCTGCCCTCAACAGAGGACTTCGGTCCCTACCCGCGCCCGACCGCAGGTGGTCGGATCGAGAGGTAGCAAGGGGGCGCCATGACACGTTCCACGGGGATCCGCCGCCACCAGCCCCGGCGGGTGTTCAAAGATCGGCACGAAGCCGGCCAGGTGCTGGCCGGATTGCTGCAGAGCTACCGGGGCCGACCGGATGTGGTGGTGCTCGGCTTGGCCCGCGGCGGCATCCCGGTCGCCTATGAGGTGGCCCGCTCGCTGGGCGCCCCACTCGATGCGTTCATCGTCCGCAAGCTGGGCGCGCCCGGGCACGAGGAGTTCGCCGTCGGGGCGTTGGCCAGCGGTGGCCGGGTGGTGGTCAACGATGACGTACTGCGCGGACTGAAGGTCACCCCGGAACAGTTGCGGGACATCGCCGAAAAGGAAGCCCGCGAACTGGTTCGGCGCGAAGCCGCCTACCGCGAGGGCCGCCCGCCGCTGGCGGTCACCGGCAAGACGGTGATCCTGGTCGACGACGGGCTGGCCACCGGATCGAGCATGCTGGCCGCCGTGCAGGCGTTGCGCGAGTCCGAGCCCGCCGAGATCGTCGTCGCGGTGCCCGCCGCCCCGGAATCCACCTGCCGGGAGTTCGCCGGCATCGTCGAGGACATGGTGTGTGCGTCGATGCCGACACCGTTCCTCGCCGTCGGCGAGTCGTTCTGGGATTTCACCCAGGTCACCGACGACGAGGTCCGCGACCTGTTGAGCCGCCCCACCACGACCGCGCCACCGCCGGTAGCACCGAGTGCCGCCGAACTGGTGGCGCACGCCGCGATCGACGCTCCCGGCGGGGTGCCGCCGGCCGATGTGCTCGAGGAGCTGATCGGTGACGCGCGGGTGGTGCTGATCGGTGAGAGCTCGCACGGTACCCACGAGTTCTACGAGGCCCGCGCCGAGATCACCAAATGGCTGATCACCGAGAAGGGGTTCAATGCCGTTGCCGCCGAAGCGGATTGGCCCGACGCCTACCGGGTGAACCGCTATGTGCGGGGCGTGGGGTCCGACGAGACGCCCGAGGAGGCGCTGCGCGGGTTCGAACGCTTCCCGGCCTGGATGTGGCGCAACACCGTGGTACGGGACTTCGTCGGCTGGCTGCGCTGGCACAACGGACGCTGCGCCGCCGACGGCAGGCGCCAGACCGGTTTCTACGGCCTGGATCTCTACAGCCTGCACCGCTCGATGCAGGAGGTCATCGCCTACCTCGACACCGTCGACCCCCAGGCCGCCCAGCGGGCCAGGGCGCGCTATGCGTGCTTCGACCACTCGTCGGGCAACGACGGGCAGGCCTACGGCTACGCGGCGGCGTTCGGTGCCGGCCCGAACTGCGAGCGCCAGGCCGTCGAGCAGTTGGTCGAACTGCAGCGAGACGCGGTCAGCTTTCTCGGATCCGACGGCCCGCAGGCCCAAGACGAACTGTTCTACGCCCAGCAGAACGCCGTGACCGTCCGCAATGCCGAGGCCTACTACCGCGGCATGTTCCGAGGCCGGGTCACCTCGTGGAACATGCGCGACAAGCACATGGGCCAGACCCTCAACGCGCTGGTTGCCCACCTCGACGAACACAGCACCGGCGAGCCCGCTCGGATTGTGGTGTGGGCGCACAACTCTCACGTTGGCGATGCCCGCGCCACCGAGGTCTCCGCCGACGGTCAGCTCACCATCGGCCAGCTGGCCCGCGAACACTACGGCCGGGACTGCCGCCTGATCGGGTTCTCCACCTACAGCGGGACGGTCACCGCGGCCAGCGACTGGGGCGGGATCGCCGAGCGCAAGGTGGTGCGCCCGGCACTGGCCGGCAGCATCGAGGAACTCCTGCATGAGACCGCCAAACCGTCGTTCGTGGTCCCCACCCACGACGGGTCACCGGCTGCGGCGGCACTCGAGGGCGTTCGGCTGGCCCGCGCCATCGGGGTGATCTACCTGCCGCAGACCGAACGGCAGAGCCACTACTTCCACGTCCGGCCGTCCGACCAGTTCGACGCGATGATCCATATCGACCACACGCGCGCACTGGAACCACTGGAGCCGACCAGCGTGTGGATCGCCGGGGAGAACCCCGAGACCTATCCGAGCGGACTGTGAACCGAAAGGGTTGTCGTTGAACGAGATTGCCGTCACCGGGCATCGCATCGTCACCTTGACGATGAACCCGGCGCTCGACATCACCACCAGCACCGACGTGGTACGCCCCACCGACAAGCTGCGCTGCGCGGCGGCGCGCTACGACCCCGGCGGCGGCGGCATCAACGTCGCGCACGTCGCCGATGTCCTCGGCGCCTCGGCCACCGCGGTGTTCCCCGCCGGCGGCCCGGCCGGAGAGATGGTGGACCGGCTGCTGGTGGCCGAGGGTCTCTCGGTGCACCGGATCCACATCGGCGGGTCCACCCGCGAGAGCGTCACGGTCAACGAGCGCTCCACCGATAAGCAGTACCGGTTCGTGCTGCCGGGACCGGAGCTGACGCTGGCCGAGCAGACCGAATGCCTGTTGCAGTTGCGCCGTGCCGCGGCGTCGGCGGCGATCGTGGTGGCCAGCGGCAGCCTGCCACCCGGGGTGCCGCCGGACTTCTACCAGCAGGTGGCCAACGTCTGCGCCGACATCGGCGCGGTGTTCGTGCTCGACACCTCCGGCGGCGGGCTCAAACACGTCAACTCCGGGGTGTTCCTACTCAAACCGAGCGTGCGGGAACTGCGGGAGTGCGTCGAGCGGGAACTCGCCGACGAAGCCGAACAGCTGGCGGCGGCCCGTGAACTGATCGACCGCGGGTGCGCGGAATACGTCCTGGTGTCGCTCGGGTCCCAGGGCGCACTGCTGGCCACCCGGCACGGCGGGCATCGGTTCGCTCCGGTGGAGGTGCCGGCAGGCAGTGGGGTGGGTGCAGGTGACGCGATGGTCGCGGGCGTGGCCGTCGGCCTGACCCGCGGCTGGTCGTTGACCAAGTCGATCCGGCTCGGGATTGCGGCCGGGGCGGCCATGCTGCTGACCCCCGGCACCGCGCCGTGCACCCGGGAGGACACCGAGCGGCTGTTCGCCCAGACCACCGAGCCGGTGGATATGGATCTGGTGGCCGGCTGACATTGCAGTACGTTCGCCTCGCAAGTGAGGACTTTCTGCTCTCAGAGCGGCCCCACCGCGGCGATAACGTCGGCACAATAGGAGTGTCACCCCTGGGGGGAGTCCCACATCATGCCCGAAACGTTCACCCCGCCCTCGATCGTCGTCGGCGTCGACGGATCCCGAGGCGCGGTGCGGGCCGCGATCTGGGCCATCGACGAAGCGATCAGCCGTGACATCCCGCTGCGGCTGATCTGTGCGGTCGACCCGCACGGCACCGACCCGGACGAGGACGGCCGCGAGCAGGCCGGCGCCGAACTGGCCGTCGCGCACGTGGCCAGCGCGGTCGAGGCCACCGAGCGACCGGTCAAGGTCGAGGTCGAGATCGTGCACGGCAAGCCCACGGCAGCCCTGGTGGCGGCGTCCCGGTCGGCAGCGATGATCGCCGTCGGCGCGCTGGGGATCAAACATTTCGACCACAACCGGATCGGCTCGACCGCGGTCTCCCTGGTCAGCTCGGCGCACTGCCCGGTGGCCATCGTCCGGGGCTCGGACCGCAGCGCGCCGGCCGGAGCTGGCTGGATCGTGGTGGACCTCGACGAGTCACCGGATAGCGCGGCGGTCCTGCAGTGCGGGGTCGAGGAGGCCCGGCTGCGTGGCGCGCCGCTGCGGGTGCTCAGCTCGTGGCAGTCCCGGTACACCGATGTCCACGACACCCATGCGGTCGCCGACGGCAACCGGATGGTGCGTGCCCAGCTCGACCGGCGCATCTCCCGGTGGAAGCACCGCTACCCCGACCTCGACGTCAAGCCGGTCGCCGTGCACGGCAGCGTGCTGAACTATCTGGCCAAGCACGGGCCCGACATCCAGCTGGTGGTGCTCGGCGCACGCAATGCCGAGAGCATCGAGGAACTGCTGGGCCCGACCGGGTCGGCGGCACTGCACAACACCGATTGCTCGGTTCTGGTCGCCGACCGGCAACGTTTGTTGTGACGATCCGGCACTGTCTGCGGATATCGTTGGCCATAGTGGGTGCGGAATTCGTGCTGCGCCCTGTTGCCGACCCGGAAGGCACACCATGGTCAAGGTGTTTCTCGTCGACGACCACGAGGTCGTCCGCCGCGGTCTGATCGACCTGCTGGGCGCCGACCCCGAGTTGGACGTGATCGGCGAGGCCGGTTCCGTCGCGCAGGCCCTGGCCCAGATCCCGGCGCTGCAGCCCGATGTCGCGGTGCTCGACGTGCGGCTGCCCGACGGCAACGGTATCGAGCTGTGCCGTGACCTGCTGTCGAAGATGCCCGACCTGCGCTGCCTGATGCTGACGTCGTTCACCTCCGATGAGGCGATGCTGGACGCCATCCTCGCCGGGGCCAGCGGATACGTGGTCAAAGACATCAAGGGCATGGAGCTGGCCAAGGCGATCAAAGACGTCGGCGCGGGACGCTCGCTGCTCGACAACCGGGCGGCAGCGGCCCTGATGGCCAAACTGCGCGGTGCGGCCGAACGATCCGATCCGCTGTCCGGGCTGACCGAGCAGGAACGGGTGCTGCTCGGGCTGCTGGGCGAAGGCCTGACCAACAAGCAGATCGCTGCTCGGATGTTCCTGGCCGAGAAGACCGTCAAGAACTACGTGTCCCGGCTGCTGGCCAAGCTCGGCATGGAGCGCAGGACGCAAGCCGCGGTGTTCGTCTCCAAGCTCGAGCAGGGCCATCACGCCGAAGACTGAACCCGCCAGTAACAATCTGGCACGATGGGGGTTGTGACCGACTCTGTCGGCCCGGAGGGGGACCACAAGATCGCGCCGCCGCTGCGGGACACCCTGTCCCAGCTGCGGCTTCGTGAGCTGCTCGTCGAGGTCCAGGACCGGGTGGAGCAGATGGTCAAGGGCCGCGACCGGCTCGACGGCCTGGTCGAGGCCATGCTGGTGGTCACCTCGGGTCTGGAACTCGACGTCACACTCAAGACCATCGTGCAGACCGCGATCGACCTGGTCGACGCCCGCTACGGCGCGCTGGGCGTGCGCGGCCACGACAACGAGCTGATCGAGTTCATCTATGAGGGCATCGACGCGCAGACCCGCGAGCTCATCGGCCCGCTGCCGGAGGGCCGTGGCGTGCTGGGTCACCTCATCGACGAGCCCAAGCCGATCCGCCTCGACAACATCCTGCAGCACCCGGCGTCGGTCGGGTTTCCGCCCAACCATCCCCCGATGCGGACGTTCCTCGGCGTGCCGGTGCGGATCCGCGACGAGGTGTTCGGAAACCTCTACCTGACCGAGAAGGCCGACGGCCAGCCGTTCAGCGAGGACGACGAGGTGCTGGTGGAGGCGCTGGCCGCGGCCGCGGGGATCGCCATCGACAACGCCCGGCTCTACGAGCAGTCCCGGATCCGGCAGTCCTGGATCGAGGCCACCCGGGATATCGGCACCGAACTGCTCGGCGGGGCGGACCCGGCGCAAGTCTTCCGGCTGATCGCCGACGAGGCCCTCGAACTGACCGCGGCTGATGCGGTCCTGGTCGCGGTCCCTTCCGACAGCGAATTGCCCACCCCGGACATCACGGAGCTGATGATCGTCGAGACCGCGGGCGTGGCGGGGCCGACCCGGGCGACCCAGCCGATCCCGGTGGCCGGCACCGTCGTCGGCGCCACCTTCGCCGGGCGCACCCCCCGCCGGCTCGACGCCCTCGGCGATTCACTCGACGTGATGCCCGAGGCCGGGCCCGCCCTGGTGCTGCCGCTGCGCACCACCGAGACCGTGGCGGGCGTCCTGGTCATCCTGCGCCAACGCGGATCGCAGACCTTCACCGACGAGCAGCGCGACATGATGGCCGCGTTCTGCGATCAGGCCACCCTGGCCTGGCAGCTGGCCAGCACCCAGCGGCACCTGCGTGAACTCGACGTGCTGTCCGACCGCGACCGGATCGCCCGGGACCTGCACGACCACGTCATCCAGCGACTGTTCGCACTCGGACTGACGTTGCAGGGCACCATCCCCCGCGCCCGGGGGGCCGAGGTTCAGCAGCGCCTCAGCGACACCGTCGACGAGTTACAGGGCGTGATCCAGGAGATCCGCACCGCGATTTTCGACCTGCACGGCGGCGCGGCGGGCACCACCCGCCTGCGTCAGCGCCTCGACGAGGCGGTCAGCGCGTTCGCAGGCTCCGGGCTGCGCACCACGGTGCAGTACGTGGGACCGCTGTCGGTGGTCGATGCCGCCCTGGCCGATCACGCCGAAGCGGTGGTGCGCGAAGCGGTCAGCAACGCGGTGCGCCACGCCGAGGCGCGGACCCTGACCGTGACGGTGCGCGTCGAGGACGAACTGCAGATCGAGGTGGTCGACGACGGCCGGGGCATGCCCGCCGATGTGACGGCCAGCGGGTTGACGAATCTGCGCCGGCGCGCGGCCGACGTGGGCGGGGCGTTCAGCGTGAGCGACGGCCCCGACGGCGGCACGGTACTGCGCTGGAGCGCCCCGCTGCCCTGAGTCAGGAACTGCGCGCGATGATCACCGGCATCCGGACACCGTGCAGCACCGCCGTGCTCACCGAACCCAGCAGCATGCCGGCGAATCCGCCGCGACCGTGGCTGCCCACCACCACCAGCTGCGCGGACTCCGACTGCTCGATGAGCTGACGGGCCGGCCGGTCGGCGACCACCACGCGGCGTACCGGAACGTCGGGATAACGTTCCTGCCACCCCGCCAGCCGCTCGGACAGCGTCTCCTCACCGAGGGCCTGCATGGTCGACCAGTCCACGCCCGGGAATTCGAAGACGCCGGTATCACTCCAGGCGTGCACGGCCACGACGTCGACACCGCGAAAGCTGGCTTCCTCGAACGCAATTGAGGTGGCGAGCTCGGAGGCCGGCGAACCGTCGATGCCGACCACCACAGGCGCCTTCGAGGGATGGGACATCAACGGGTCCTCATCGTGGATAACGGCCACCGGGCAGTGCGAATGGTGCGCCAGTCCGGTGCTCACCGAGCCGAGCAGACTGCGGGCCAGCGCACCGCGACCGCGGCAGCCGACGACCACCATGTCGGCCTCCTTGGTCAACTCGACCAGGGTCGGCACCGTCGGGCCGGTCACCATCTCGCTGGTCACCTCGATCGGGTGATCCCTGGTGGCCTCGGCGGCCGTGCGGCATGCGGCGTCGAGGACCTTCTGCCCCGATTCCTCCTGCCACTGAAGGTATCCCGGCGGCATCGGCACCTCCGGGAAGGTCATCACCACCGGCGGATTGAGGATGTGGACGAGCCTCAGGGGCACGTCACGCGTCGCGGCGCCACGGGCGGCCCAGTCCACGGCGACCTTGGACTCCGGCGATCCGTCGACACCGACGAGGATTCCGCGATGAGTTGCGGGAGTTGACATTTCAATTCTCCTTAACCTGCGCTACCTACGACACTAGGTCTAGGTGTCCCTGTGATCATGAGGCCTTGGTCCCATACGGCATGGCCACAAGGCCCTGATCGCGCCGGTGCGGTTGTGGCAGGGTCGCAGCATGGGCAGCCAGAGCATGTTCGGCGATCGCAACGGCCTCGTCGACCGTGACGGCCCCGACATCGGACTGCCGGTGGCCATCGACCCGCGCTATCACGACGCGGTGTTGTTCGACCTCGACGGCGTGGTCACCGACACCGCTTCGCTGCACGAAGCGGCCTGGGCCGAGCTCTTTCACGATTACGACTTCACCCCCGCCGACTACCGGCACTTCATCGACGGTAAACCTCGTTACGACGGCGTGCGGGACTTTCTGGCATCTCGCGGGATCACACTGCCCTGGGGCACCCCGTCCGACGAGGGCGAGGACACCGTCTGCGGACTGGGCAACCGCAAGCAGAAGCTGTACCTGGACCGTATCGCCGACGGTGTTCCGACCTTCGAGTCCACCGTGGCACTGGTACGTCACCTCGACGAACTCGGGGTGGGCACCGCGATCTACTCGGCCAGCCGTAACTGCGAACTGGTGCTGGATGCCGCGGGCATCGGCAGCTATTTCGCGGTCCGGGTCGACGGTGTCACCGCCGAGCGCCTGGGGCTTCCGGGTAAACCCGATCCGGCGATGCTGCTGGAGACCGCCCGCCGGCTGGGCGTGCGGCCCGGCCGCTGCGTGGTGGTCGAGGACGCTGAAGCCGGTGTGGCGGCGGGCCGGGCCGGCGGATTCGGTCTGGTGATCGGTGTCGACCGCTCCGGCGCGGCCGCCGAGGGCCTGCTGCGCAACGGTGCCGACACGGTGATCGGCGATCTCGCCGACGTCACGGTGCGGGCCATCGACCGGCGGATGTCCGAACTGCCTGACGCCCTGCGGTCCTTCGGCCAGATCGCCGGTGTGGTCGGCGCCCGCCGGCCGGCGTTGTTCTTCGACTTCGACGGCACGCTCTCGGAGATCGTCGACGACCCCGGCGCGGCCGAACTGATTCCGGGCGCCGACAAGGCCTTGCAGTCGCTGGCCGCGCTGTACCCGGTCGCGGTGCTCTCCGGACGCGGACTCGACGATATCCGCGAGCGGATCGGCATCCCCGGACTCTGGTACGCCGGCAGCCACGGCTTCGAGATGGTCGGACCCGACGGGGTCCACCACCAGAACGAAACCGCCGCGGCCGCGGTGCCACTGCTGGCCACTGCCGCCGGTGAACTGCGCGACGAACTGGCTGGGCTCACCGGAATTCTGGTGGAGCACAAACGGTTCGCGGTGGCGGTGCACTACCGCAACGGCGGCACCGATGCCGAGGCCGTGGTCACCGCCGCGGTGCATCGGGCCGGTGTGCGCCACGGCCTGAAGGTCACCGCGGGCCGCAAGGTGGTCGAGTTGCGCCCGAACATGGACTGGGACAAGGGCAAAACCCTGGAGTGGATCGTCGACCGGGTGGCCGGCCAGGAGCCCCTGTTGCCGATCTACCTCGGCGACGACCTGACTGACGAGGACGCCTTCGACTCGGTGCTGCACGACGGCATCGGAATCGTGGTCCGGCACAGCGAGGACGGCAATCGCTGCACCGCTGCCCGCTACTGCCTGGACGACCCGGCCCACGTCCGCGAGTTCGTCGAGCGGCTGGTCGAGCAGTGCGACGTGGACCGCCAGATTCTCTCCAGCCCTTGGTCATTCACGTTCGGCGGGTATATCCCCGAGCAGGAGCGGTTGCGGGAGGCGTTGTGCACCGTGGGCAACGGGTACCGCGCCACCCGGGGCTGCGCCCCCGAGGCAGACGCCGGGCCGTTCCACTACCCCGGCACCTATGCCGCTGGGCTCTACAACCGGCTCTACGACGAGATCGGTGGGGTACGCATCGACAACGAGAGCTTGGTGAACCTGCCGAACTGGCTGTCGCTGAAATTCCGCATCGACGGCGGCGACTGGTTCGACATCGACTCGACCACTGTGCTGAGTTACCGGCAGAGCCTGGACCTGCGGCAGGCCGAGCTCACCCGGGAGTTCCGCTTCCGCGACGCCGCGGGCCGAACCTGCAAGGTGATGCAGCGCCGGATCGCCGCGATGCACCTGCCGCACGCCTGCGCCCTGGAAACCACCATCTGGGCCGAGGATTGGTCGGGCACCATCGAGTTTCTCTCGGTCATCGACGGCGATGTCCGCAACTCCGGCGTCGAGCGCTACAACGCGCTGTCCAACGACCACCTGGTGGCCACCACCACCCGGGAGCTGTCGCCGAATTCGGCGCTCCTGGTGTGCGAGACGGTGCAATCCCGGATTCCGATTGCCGTGGCCGCGCGCACCACAGTCTGGCGCGGTGACGCCCCGCTCGATGCACAGGGCCGATTCGTTGACGAGGAGCGCCGCACCGGACACGACTACGTCATCTCGGTGACACCGGGCGACTCGGTGACCGTGGAGAAGATGGCCGCCATCTTCACCGGCCTGGATACCGCGATCTCCGAACCGGGCGACGCCGCGGAGCGGCTGCTCGGCCAGCTCGGCCGCTACGGCGACCTGCGGGAGGGCCACGCCCGGGAGTGGGCTCACCTGTGGGAGCGTTTCGACATCGCCTTCGAGGACAACGACGAGGCCATGCGGGTGGTTCGGCTGCACCTGCTGCAGTTGTTGCAGACGGTGCCCAACCGCGCTGTCGACCTCGACGCCGGACTTCCCGCGCGCGGGCTGCACGGTGAGGCCTACCGCGGGCACATCTTCTGGGATGAGCTGTTCGTCTTCCCGGTGCTCAACCTGCGCTCGCCGGCCAGCACCCGCTCGCTGCTGCGGTACCGCTACCGGCGGCTGCCCGAAGCCCGCCGCGCCGCCCGGGAAGCCGGGTACGCCGGTGCGATGTTCCCCTGGCAGTCCGGCAGTGACGGCCGGGAGGAGAGCCAGAAGCTGCATCTCAACCCGAACTCCGGACACTGGAATCCCGACGCCAGTGCGCGGGCCCACCACATCGGTATCGCGGTGGCCTACAACGTGTGGCAGTACTACCAGGTCACCGGCGACCTGGAGTATCTGATCGAGAACGGCGCGGAGATGCTGGCTGAGATCGCCCGGTTCTGGGTGAGCCGCGCCGAATTCGACCAGTCTCTCGACAATGGCCGGGGCCGCTACGTGATTCGCGGGGTGATCGGTCCCGACGAGTTCCATTCCGGCTATCCCGACCGGCCGTACGACGGTGTCGACAACAACGCCTACACCAACGTGATGGCGGTGTGGGTGATCGTCCGGGCGCTCGACGCCCTGGACGCGATGCCGCTGCGCGACCGTCTCGATCTGCTGGAGAGGCTCGGCATCCACGGCCGTGAGCTCGACACCTGGGACGAGGTCAGCCGCCGCATGTACGTGCCCTTTCATGAGGGTGTGATCAGCCAGTTCCAGGGCTATGACCAACTGGCCGAACTGGATTGGCACGGCTACCGCGAGCGCTACGGCAACATTCAGCGCCTCGACCGGATCCTGGAGGCCGAGAACGACAGCGTCAACCGCTATCGCGCCTCCAAGCAGGCCGACGTGCTGATGCTGTTCTATCTGCTGTCCTCGGACGAACTGCGGGAACTGTTCGCCCGCATGGGTTATCGGTTCACCCCCGAGCAGATACCCAAGACCGTCGACTACTACCTGCACCGCACCTCGCACGGGTCCACGCTCAGCGGCGTGGTGCACGCCTGGGTGCTGGCCCGCGGCGACCGCGAACGGGCGATGCGCTACTTCCAACAGGTGCTGATGTCCGATGTCGCCGACATCCAGGGCGGCACTACCGCCGAAGGTATCCACATCGCCGCCATGGCCGGCAGCATCGATCTGCTACAGCGCTGCTTCACCGGCCTGGAAACCCGCGCCGACCGGCTCATCCTGAGTCCGATGTGGCCGGAAAGCCTTGGCGCCCTTAGGCTGCCCATCTACTACCGCGGCTACCGGCTGCATCTGACCATCCACGGTCGCAGTGCCGAGATCAGCGTCGACCCGGCCGACCACCCGGCGATCGAGATCGAATGCCGCGGCCACGTGCAGACGCTCACCCCGGGGACGACGCTCCGGTTCCCCTGAGGGTCAGTGGTCGCTGCTGGTGCGGCCGCCGCCGTCGCCGACCAGGCCGCGCAGCCCACGGTCCCACTGGGCGTGCCGACGACGCTCGATGCGGAACCGCACCAGTGTGGTGGCCGCGACCACCAGGGTGAGCACCGACAGCCAGAGCACGACAGCGGCGATCACCGCGTCACTGACCGCCCGGTGCGGCCGGGTCGGCGGACCCACGTAACCGCCCTTCTGGTCCACCCAGATCGTCAGCTGTTCACCGGTTTTCGCCGGCCGATCCCAGCCAAACGTGTCTTCGTGGGTGACACCTCGGTCGAACCAGCGGGCGTGCACGTCGAACGACACCGCGTAGGGCCGCACCGTGGAGGTGCTGTCCTCGAGCACGGTCGCCGTCACGGTGTGCCGGGTACGCATCTGCTCCTGGTAGACCGCACTGCGGCTGGAGTGCACCGCGGTGCCGATCGCCCCCGCCACCGGTGCGGCGGCGAGCACCACGGCGACGGCCAGCATCAGGATCAACGATTCGACACGGTCGCTGCGGCGTATCAACGGGTTTCGGGCGAACAGCCGCGAAAACCAGTCACCGCCGGGGCGCGGGAGGAAAGTGTCCATACCGGCGGTGCTACCCCGCCTGGCTCACCGTGTCCGCACCGACGATGAACGCCCCGTCATTGAGCCAGTCGGCGACGTCGGGAAGCGGACGCCGCGGTGTGGCCGGCAGCGGGTCGGCGTTGATCGCCGCCCACCCGACCCGCAGCAGCATCTGCGGGTAGCCACTGGTGCCGAACACGTCGGCCCGCACCGCATCACGGGTATCGGGAATCTCGAGCGGTTCGGTGACCGGGCAGCTCGCCAGTCCCATCGCGGTGGCCGACAGCAACACCAGGCTGGTGGCCTCGCCGGCACGCAGCCGGGCCAGATCGTCGTCGGTCTCGGTACCCAGGGCCAGCATGACGGCGTTGTCCTCGGTGGGCGAGGTCAGTGACGGCTGCTTGAGCGCCGGTCCGGCGAACACGCGGGCCGGGATCATCGCGCGGGAATCGGCCGGTGGCGCATTGCGGGCCGGAACCCCGGCGACGGAGCCGTACCGTCCGCTCCAGGCGTTCAACTCGGCGAGGTAGTCGGTGTCGCTGGTGTGCTTGGCCACCGACTCGGCCACGATCGCGTTGAGTTGTGGCAGCAGGTCGATCTGGCGCAGCATCACCCCGGCGCGGGCGGCGCGTGCACCCATCAGGGCGATATCGCCGCCGGGCACCGGCCAGGAGCTGTAGTTGCGACGGTCGGTGCGGCGTCGGGCGATGGCGGCGGCCAGCGTGACGTCCAGTTCGCCCGGCAGTTGCGGGTGCATCTCCAGGGCCGCGACATGATCGCGATCCGACGGGTTGGGGAAGCGGTGGATCTTGGCCTGCCAACCCATGGCGGCCAGCGCCACGGTGCAGTGATGCAGGGTGGCTCCGCAGCTGATCAGCATGTCGCGGCGGTCCGGATCCGTTCTGGGCAGGTGCCGGCTGGGATCGGCATAGAGCTGCATGCTGTGGGGCCCGATGCGCCAGTGCCAGGGCTGGGAGTTGTGCACCGACGGCGCTCGCGTCGCGAGGGTCAGCGCGGCCCGCACTGTCTGCGGGTCGGGAAAATGCGCGCTCATGGTTCTCGCCGCCTTCTCTGGTCGCTCACTACCACTACAGTCGCCCAGATCGCACCGGCGGTGCCAGAGACGTAAGTCCCTTGCTGCGGGGACTTGTGCTGCCGCTACTCGGTGAGCTCGGCCCGCAACTGCGGGCTCGGCGGGTTGTCGAACCAGAGGTTCTCCTCGCGCAGGTCTGCGCTGCGCCAGCCATCCGGGGTGCGGACCATCACGTGGTGGTAGTACCCGCCGCAGGCGCTGATCGTCGTTGCACCGGGAAGCAACATCGGGTTGTAGAACATCGCCCGCACGGTGGCGGTGTCACCGTCGATCTCGGTTTCGATGTTGGTGATGTAGTGCTGGGTCATCGGCATGTGCGCGAGGCCGCGTTCCAGCCAGGCCGATACCTCGACGCGATCGCCCACCGCGCCTCCGACCGAGCTGTAGTCGATACGGGCGTCCTCGGTGAACAGCGAGCGCCACAGCTCCCAGTCCTTACCGTCGACGGCGCGCGCATAGCGGTGCAGCACCGACGCGATCTCCAGTTCGTCGCTGATCCGTTGTAGGTCCATCGTCATCCTCGGTGTAGGAAACCCCTGCGGCGCTTGGGCTCCGGCGGGGCCGCCGCTTCGATGATCGCGCGAACGGTGTGTTTGCAGCGCCCGCATTCCGATCCGGCGCCGCACGCCTTGGCCACCTGTTTGGTCGTCGTCGCGCCCGCCGCGACCGCCTCAGCCACCGTCTGGCTGGTGACCCCCTTGCACAGGCAGACGAACATCGCTGAGCCTCAGGCGTTCTCGTCGATCCGCATGATGTGCTGCAGCCGGCCGACGAACACCGGCGGGTAGGCACCGACACCGGCGCCAGCCATCCACTCGGCCACCGAATCCGGGTGGTCGATCCAGCGGCTCGCGTCCTGCTCGGTCTCGACCTCCTGCAGGATCATCACCTCGTGCTCGTCGTCGAAGGCTCCGAAGATCCTGAGATTGCGTATCCCGGCGTCCGCGAACCGGGGCAGTGCCCCGCGGATCCGCGACATCAGCCGCGGCACATCGTCGACGCGGGCGATCGTCGCCATGATGACGCCGGGCGCGGCGTCGGGGTCGGAGGCTCCGACGGCGATCTTCTCGATGGTGTCACCGGCGAAGATCGCCGGAATGTCGTCGAGGCCCACCGAGTCGAACCAGTTCAGGAACAGTCCGGAGCGCAGCACCTCGAGGATGGGTTCGCGGCTGCGCAGCGAGATGGTGACCATGACCCGACCCGGGTCCCGCGTGGAGACGTAGACCAGGACGTAGTGCGCCCCGAGTTCGGCCAGTGAGGACGTGCTGCGCTGCAGCACCGGCCACACCTTGGCAGGGTCCGGCACCCGGTAGTCCATGGCCAGCACCAGGGTGTGCTCCTGGTGGTCCGCCGGGGCGCTCATGGCGGGGTCGGTCAGTCGCTGGCCGGCAGGGGCTTGGCGGTCTTCTGTTCCAGCGGCGTGGTGCCCACCGACAAGGTGCCTGCACCGGCCTTGGTGACCAGCACCTCGGCTCCGCTGTCGTCGACGTAGCGCTTGCCCATCACCGCGCCGCCGGCCAGGTTCGGGTCGAGCGTGGCGTCGGCGGACTTCTCGGCGTCGAGCGGGATCATCGGCACTCCCCCGGCCCGAAGGTCGTCGAGGCTGTCCGACGAGCGCACGACGATGACCTGGGTGTCACAGACCTGGCTCTGTAGCCGGGTACCCGTCTTGATCATGGTGGTTCTCCCTGGATCTAGGTGGTGGGCGTCTTGAGTTCGTCGGCCAGTTGGCGGCGGAGCACTTTGCCGGTGGGTGTGGTGGGCAGCTCCTGGCGGAACACCACCCGGTCCGGGGTGCGTGACCCGCGAAGGTGCTGGCGCACATGGGCGCGCAGTTCCTCGGGATCCGGGTTGATGTCGGCGACGGGCACGACGACGGCCACCATGATCTGGCCCCACTCGGCATCCTCGACACCGACCACGGCGACGTCGTGGACGTGCGGGTGTTCGACGAGGACGTCCTCCACCTCGGCCGGGGCGATGTTTTCACCGCCGCGGATGATCGTGTCGTCGGAACGCCCGCCGATGAACAGGTAACCCTCGGAATCCAGATAGGCGACGTCCTTGGTGGGGAACCAGCCGTGTTCGTCGAGCACCGAACCGATCTCGGCGTACTTGCCCGAGACCTGGTCGCCGCGCACGTACAGCTCGCCGACTTCCTCCGGCCCCAGGACGGTGCCGTCCTCGGCCCGGATCTGGACCTCGATTCCGGGCACCGGCTGGCCGACGGAGCCGAGCCGTTTGCGGGCGGCCTCGTCGTCGGCCGCGTGTGCGGCGCGATGGTCATCGGGGGTGAGAACTGCGATGGTGGAGCTGGTTTCGGTCAGACCGTAGGCGTTGACGAAGCCGACGTCAGGTAGCAGTTCGAGGGCCGTGCGCACCAGCGGCAGTCCCACCTTGGAGCCGCCGTACGCCAGCGTCCGCAGCGCGGGCAGCGGGGTCGGATCGGCCTGCAGCTCGCTGATGATGCGGTCCAGCATGGTGGGCACCACGGTGGCGCTGGTGACCGCCTCGGCCGCAGCCAGTCGCAGCCATTCCTTGGCGTCGAACTTGCGCAGGTACACCATCTTTCGGCCGGCGTACAGGTTGGACAGCGCGGCACCGACCCCGGCGATGTGGTAGGGCGGCACACAGATCAGGGCAGCGTCACCGGGCTCGGCGGAAGCGAACTCCACGGTGCCCGTCACATAGCTGGTGAGGTTGTTATGGGACAGCTCAACGGCTTTGGGCCGCGAGGTGGTCCCGGAGGTGAACAGCACCACCGCGACGTCGTCGGGGTCGGGGAACTCGGCCACCGGCTCCGCCTGGCCGGCGGCGGCGACGAATTCGGCCGATTCGATGCGGGCCGTTCCCACCCCGGCCACCACGTCGGCGTATTCGGCATCGAAGACCACCAGCGGGCTGGGCAGCCGATCGATCAGTTCGGCGAGCGCCTCGCCGGACAGCCGGTAGTTGAGCGGGGTGAACGGCCGTGCCGCACGCGCCGAGGCGAAGATGAGCAGAGGCAGCATCACGCCACCGGTGCCGACGTAGACCACGCTGTCGGCGCCCGACCCGGCGATCACCCCGGCACCGCCGTCGGCCAGCGCGTTCAACTCGCCGACGGTCAGCCGTTGGTCGTCAGAGACCACGCCGACGCGGTCGGCGTCGGAGGCCGCCATCTCCAGCAGCAGTGCAACACTCATCGATCGTCTCCTCGTGCCGCCGTTACACCGGATTGAATTCGGAGATTTTCCAGCGGTCCTGTTCCTTGACCAGGGTGACCATCACGCTGCTGGTGGCCAGCGCCGGATCGGGCCGGTCCTTGCTGGTGGTCACCTGGTTGACGAAGACCAGCACCACCGCCCGGTCCGGTTCGATCTGCGAGACGGCGGACCGCGCGACGGTGGCCTCGGTCTTGACGCCTTTCTGCTTGGCGGCCGGCGCGACGATCTGGTCGGTGAATTGGCTGTAGTACTTGAGGAATTCACCGGTCAGGTGCGACTTGGCGTTGGCCAGATCCTTGTCCAGGGTGTCCGGTGCGTAGGACAGCAGGGCCACGGTCCCTTCCCGCGCGGCCTCGTTGACCTGCTCCTGGGCTTTGGCGCCGGTCTGCTGATCCGGGCGATAGAGCCACCAGTAGACACCGCCCGCGGCGCCGGCGGAGGCCACCAACAGCACGGTCAGCAACGCGGCCACCCAGTGTCGGCGCAGCCCGCCGGCAGCCCGTCCGACCGCCCCCGGGGAGCGCTCGGCGACCTCCGTGTCTGCGGCCTCGGTCTCGTCGCCCTCGTCAGCCGTGGTCTCCTCGGCCTCGGCCTTGGCGTCGGTGTCCTCGGTGTCCTTGGTATCCTCGGCCTGCTCAGCCGTGGTGTCCTCGGTCTTGGTCTCTTCGTCGTCATTGCTCACGGCACGAACTCCACATTCGACATCTTCAACTTGTCCCCGTCACGTGTCACCGTCACACTCATCCGCCACGCCCGCGGATCCTGCTTGGCCCCATTGGCATTCGTCACCTGAGATGACGCGGCAAGCAGCACCACTCCCGAGTCGCCGTTGTCGCTCTCGAGCGCGGCAGCGCTGATCGATCCCACCGTCACCGCCTTGGATTGCTCGGCGGTCTTGACGAAATCCTCGGCCCCCTTGGTGAAATCGTCCTTGAAGGTGCCTGTCGACAGGTCGATGACCTTCTGGACGTCAGCCTTGGCGCGGGTGTAGTCGATCGACAACAGGGCCGTCACACCGGTTTTCGCCGCATCGACCATCTGGGCCCTGTGCGCCCGCTGCGCCTCCACCCGCTGGTGCTGCCAGATCATCAGACCGGACACGGTCAGCAGCGCGCCGATCCCGACGACGAGCACAGCGGCCGCGATGACGCGCCACAGCAGCCGGAACCGCCGCCGCGGTTCGGCTTCGGCCTCGGGTTCGTCGGCTTCGGGTTCGTCGGCCTCGGGTTCGTCGGCCTCGCCCCGCAGGCGGGCCGCGGCCGCCTTCGCCTTCGCGGCCTCGGCGCGCGCTTGCGCCTCGGCCGCCTCGGCTTCAGCCAGCTGTGCCATCACCTCGGAGACGGCCTCGTCGGACGGGCTCACCGGGGCCGCCGCACCCTTGCTGTTCACCTCAGATGCCATGCCACCTACACATGTCTGAACTCCTCCCTGGACCGAGCATCCAGCCAGCGTACGGGCGCCTGCTGAGCGCTGGCCGCCGACCGCCGCTCATTGTCGGCGATGCGCCACGGGCCCGCCGAGGCGGCTGGGACCGGCGGCTTACGGGCGCCTGCTGAGCGCTGGCCGCCGACCGCCGCTCATTGTCGGCGATGCGCCACGGGCCCGCCGAGGCGGCTGGGACCGGCGGGAACCCAGACGAACCTCGACTGCGAGAATGACGTTATCACTCAGCGGAAATGATCCTATACCAGGGTGGGCGCCGGCGGGGTTCGTTGCCAGCGGATCTAGCTGCGGAAATGGTGCGTTCATGGGGGTCAGCGGAGGTGATCTTTCATGACCTTGCCGGTGGCGTTGAGCGGCAGGGCGTCGAGGAACTCGACGGTTCTGGGCACCTTGAACCCTGCCATCCGATCCCGGCTCCAGGCGATCAGCTCCTCGCCAGTGACGTCGGAACCCCGTTTCCGGACCACGAACGCCTTACCCACCTGACCCATCCGGTCGTCGGGCACCCCGATCACCGCCGCCTGTGCCACCGCGGGATGCTCCATCAGGAAGCCCTCGATCTCGGCCGGGTAGGCGTTGAACCCGCCGACGATGAACATGTCCTTCTTTCGGCCGATGATGCGTAACCGCCCGCTGTCGGTGAAGGCACCCAGATCGCCGGTGTGCAGCCAGCCGTCGGAGTCGATGGCCTCGGCGGTGGCGGCCGGGTCATCGAAATAGCCCTGCATCACGCTGTATCCGCGTACCAGCACCTCGGCGTCCTCGGCCAGTCGCACCTCGACATCGTGGACGGGTAGGCCCGCCGTGGTGGCGATGTCGTCGAACGAGTCGCCGGGGCGCGACATGGTGGCGGTACCGGCCTCGGTGAGACCGTAGCCGGTGGCCAGGGTCTGGAACGGGAGTTCCTCGTGCACCCGCCGGATGAGTTCGACGGGGATGTCGGCGGCACCGGTGACCCCGGCGCGCAGAGTCGCCAGTGCACTCTTGTCGGCGACGGCCAGCAGCGAGTGGTACAGCGTGGGTGGCCCGGGCAGCATCGTGATGCGTTCGGCGGCAATCAGTTCCACCACCCGGTCGACGTCGAAGACCGCGACGGGCAGCATGGTCGCACCGCGGATGAAGGATGCCAGGCAGCCCGCCTTGTAGCCGAACGTGTGGAAGAACGGGTTGACGATCAGGTACCGGTCGCCGCGGCGCAGATCAGCCAGATCGCACCACTCGGTGTACATCCGCAGGTTCTGCAGGTGGTTCATCATCACGCCCTTGGGGCGCCCGGTGGTCCCGGAGGTGTAGATGATGTCGGCGATGTCGTTGCCGCTGACCGTACGGTGCAGCGGCGTGCCGTCGTCGAGGAAGCCACCGGCGATCTCCACCGTCGGCACGCCCGGCGGGGTGGTGACCTGCGACCCCAGGACCTCGGTGAGGAAGGCGGTGTCGATCAGGATGGCCTTGGCACCGCTACGGGTGATGATGTCGCCGGCCTCGCCGGACTTGTAGCGGGTGCTCACCGGGACCACCACGCCGCCCGCGGTGAGGACGCCGAAGGCCGCGATCATCCAGTGCGCGGAGTTGGGCGCCCAGATGGCGATCCGATCGCCCTTCTCGACGCCCAACCTCGCGAACGCTCCCGCCGCGCGGCACACCCGGTCGGCCACCTCGGCGAAACTGAGCCGCAGCGAACCGTCGACGACGGCTTCAGCGTCGCCGAACTCCTCCGCTGCGCTCATGACCATCTCGGGGATGGTCTGCCACGTCAGACCTGGGAAGGTCACACCGTGACAAGGCGACTCAGGTTGCCGCCCATGATCTTGGCCTGATCCTCCGGCTTGAGGTGCTGAAGTGCCTCGACGTAGTACGTCGGCTCGGCAAGGCCTTCGGGATGCGGCCAGTCGGAGCCGTAGAGCACCTGGTCGACACCGACGAGGTTGACCAGATCGTCGATGCCGTCCTCGAAGAACGGGCTGACGTGGATGCGGCTCTTGACCATCTCGACCGGGTCGCTCGGGAAGGCTTCCGGGGCCTTGCGGAAGACCTCGGCCAGGCCGTCGAGCAGCGGGGTCATCCACTTCGAGCCGGCCTCGACGATGGCGACCTTCAGCTTGGGGTGGCGGTAGAGCGCACCGTGGATGACCCACGAGGCCACCGAATCCTGGATCGGCCGCCACTCGTTGAGGATGCCCATGGCGTTGGTCTGGAACGGCAGCATCTCGGCGGCCGCACCGTCCCACTCCGAGGTGTAGCGCGAGTAGCCACTGTCACTGGAGTGCATCCCGACCAGCAGGTCGTACTCGACGACCCGCTCCCAGAACGGGTCGAACTCGGGCAGCGCGAAGGAGCGCGGTCCGCGGAAGCCGGGCACCGGCGCCGGACGCACCAGGATGCAGCGGGCGCCCCGCTTGACCACCCACTCCAGTTCCTCGATCGCCTTTTCGACGATCGGCAGCGTGATCACCGGGGTGGTGAAGATGCGGTTCTGGTAGTTGAAGCCCCAGACCTCGTCCAGCCACTGGTTCAGCGAGTGCACCAGGACGTGGATGGCCAGCGGATCGTCGCGCAGCCGCTCCTCGATCAGGCTGGCCAGCGTCGGGAACATCAGGGTCTTGTCCAGACCCAGCTCGTTCATGACCTCCAGACGCGGCGCCGGCTCGAAGAACGCGGGGATCGCACGCATCGGCTCGCCGAACAGTTCGCGCTTGGTCTTGCCCTCGGGGTTGCCGTACTTGAAGTACTCCTCCCAGGCGCCCGGGCGGGCAACGACCTCGAAGGTCGGGTTCGGGATGTAGTTGCTGATCTGGCCGCGCAACGCGATCTTGGTGCGCCCGTTCACCTGCACGTACTGGACGTAGTCCTTGTACTCCTTGGGCAGAAACTTGGTCAGCGCCTCCGGCGGTTCGTAGAGGTGATTGTCCGCGTCGAAAATCGGAAACGGTACGTCGACCCGGTGCGACAGCTGCCCCATGAAATCCTCCTACTCGGTTGATGAGAACGATATTCTCATTATGGACTAACTTCAATACCCACGGGTCACCGGGCGGCTTTGGAGCCGCCCATCGCGGGTTCGGTGCCGATCACTGCGTCGGCCTCGAGATCGTCGATCTCCGCCGCCGACAGCCCCAGCTCGGTCAGCAGGTCCCGGTTGTGCTGGCCGAGAAGCGGGGCGGCGGCACTGTGGAATCGCTGCGGGCCGGCTGAGAGCCGGAACGGCAACGTGGTGAAGCGCGCCGGTCCGGTGACCGGGTGAGTGAGCTCTTCGAAGAACCCGCGCGCACCGAGCTGGTCGAGCTGGGTCTGCCGATGCGGCTGCATCACCTTGGCCACCGGCACGCCGTGCGGCCACAACGTGGCCACCACCTCGTCGCCGGTGCGCTGGCGGCACCAGCTGGCCAGGTGCTCGTCGATGAGGTCGTGGTGCGCACGCCGCCCCGTTGCGGTGGCCAGCGCGCCATCAGCCGCCCAGGGCGGATCGCCCAGCGCCGACCGCAGTGCCACCCACTGGGCATCGGTGGCCACCGCGATCGCCACCCACGAATCGTCCCGGCCGAACTCGTCGATCTCGGCGGTGCGGTATAGGTTCTGCGGCGCGGACACCGGTCCGCGGTTGCCGTCCCGCTCCAACAACGCGCCGTAGGCGGAGTACTCGATGACCTGTTCGGCGGCGATGTTGAGCGCAGCGTCGATCATCGCCGCCTCGACCAGCGACCCCTGCCCGGTGCGGCGCCGGTGTTCGAGGGCCAGCAGCACGGCGTTGAGTGCATGCAGTCCGGCGTTCGGGTCACCCACCGAGTACGGCTCGTAGGGATTGCGATCCGGGTAGCCGGTCAGCCAGCTGATGCCGGCGGCCGCTTCGATGACGTAGGCGAAGGCCGGGTTGTCCCGCCACGGCCCGTCCAGCCCGAACCCAGGCATCCGCAGCATGATCACGTCGGTGCGGATGCGTTGCAGCGCGGGGTAATTCAGGCCGAGCTGATCGAGCACCCGCGGGGTGTAGTTCTCGGCGACGACGTCGGCGGTGGCGATCAGCCGGGTCAGCAATTCGCGGCCCCGTTCGGTGGCCAGGTCGAGAGTAATGTCCTTCTTGTTGGTGTTGAGCGCGGCGAAGATCGGCTGCTTCTCCCACCACTGCTCCTCGGTCACCGGCACCCCGGCGATCAGCCGGGTTCCGTCGGGCCGGCGGGCCGACTCGACGTGGATGACCTCAGCGCCCAGCAGCGCCATCGGGTGGGTGCAGGACGGACCGGCCCAGAACGTGGTGAGGTCCAGCACCCGAATTCCGCTCAGCGGCAGCGTGTCCGGGGCACCAGCACCGGCGCGGCGGGGCGTCCCAGCGGCGGCCCGGTAGCGGTCGGTGTGCTCGCCGAGCCGGGGCGCGGGTGACGGCGGGCGCAGGTTCACGCCCGAGATGCGGTAGGGCGCCGCGGGCTGCCGGAATCCCGCCGGGTGGTCGACGAAAGAGCCGCGTTCGCGGAACTGGTCCAGCCCTTCGATGGTCGCGCCGTTGGCCACCGGCGCGTTCGGGATGCGGAAGGCCGTGGCCAGGTCGCGCACCTCCTCGCCGGTGTGCTCGGCCACCCACGCGTACAACTCGCCGGCCTTCTCGTTGGCCTGCTCGGTGATCGACAGCGGGGATTCCTCGTCGATCCAGTCCTCGTGTCCGGTCATCGCGCACAGGTCGAACCACTGTTGCGCGGTGCCACAGCCGATATCCACCAGACCGTCACTGGCGCGGGCGATTCCGGGGACGGTGAGCTTGCGGGCATCACGCCAGGGCCGGCCCAGCATCTCGAAGTAGGTCACCGGGTAGTAGGTCAGCCCCAGGACATGGCTTTCCAGCATGGACAGATCGATCAGTTCGCCGGGCGCGCCACCCAGCACCCGCATCCGGGCGGCCAGGATCGCCGCACTGGCATACGCCCCGGACAGGTAGTCGCCCACCTGTCCCCCGACGTAGACCGGTGCCCGGTCGGGAGCGCCACGGCCGAGGCCGACGATGCCACCCGACCACGCCTGCAGCGTGAATTCGGTTGCCGCCCGGCCGCTCCAGGGACCGTGCAGCCCGAACGCCGAGATCGACGCCACGATCAGGTGTGGGTGGCGGGCCAGGATCGCCTCGGGCGCCAGCTGCGGCAGCTGTGCCAGCGCCGACTCCCCCGACCACACCACAGCGTCGGCGCCGGCCAGCAGGTCCTCCACCAACTGGCGGTCGTCAAGCTCGCCGGGATCGGCGGCCACACTGTGCTTGCCGCCGGCCAGGAACGCGAAGAGTGCGCCGTCTTCACCCGGCGCGATCACCGCGCCCGACGCCGACCAGCAGCGCAGCGGATCACCCTCGGGTGCTTCGACTTTCACCACATCGGCACCGCCATCGGCGAGCAGCTTGGTGCAGTAACCGCCCGCGATCCCGCTGGAAAGGTCGACGACGATGAACCCGCTCAACGGCGAGGTGGACTGCGCGGCCGTCACGGCGCTACTTCTTCTTCTTCGGCTTGGCGTTCTTGCGGCCCGACTTCGACAGTCGCCACTCCGGCGGAAACTTGCTGTCGTTGTCCTTGACCGCCCCGGACAGACCCTCGTCTAGAGCTTCGTGCATGTCGAGGTCGTCGGCGTCATGGGCGATCGAGGCACCCATCGACTCGAAGTAGCCGCCCAGCAGGCTGCCCATGTACTCGCCCTGGAACTGCTTCATGACCTCGAAGAAGATCTTCTGCTGGAACACCGTGTCCGTCGGCCGGTTTCGGGCACAGGCCTGGGCGTACTTGTCCACCTCGGCCTCGAGTTCATCCCGGGGCACCACGCTGTTGAGGAAGTTGCACTCAGCCATCTCAGCGGCGGTGAACGGCCGGCCGGTGTAGACCATCTCCTGGAACTTTCGGATGCCCATCATCTGGGCCCACCACCACATCCGCGGTCCCCAGCCGTAATAGCGGAACGAGGGATGCCCGAACAGCGCGTCGTCACTGGAGATCACTAGGTCGGCGTCGGCGGCCTGGTAGAAGTGCCAGCCGTAGCAATACCCCTTGACCTCCAGGATGGAGATCTTTTTGAAGTCCTGCAGGGTCCGAATACCGGACTGCGGGCTGGCATACCAGGCGCTGATGGTGGCACCACGGCGGAAAGACCCCTTCGGCGGGTAACTGACCTCACCCGGCGCGATCCGGAACTCCGACAGCCGCGGACCTTCGTCCTCGGCCTCCTGCATCTCCATGAACTCCGGCAGATCCGCGCCGCTGCCCAGATCCTCCCCGGCACCGCGAATCACCAGAACCTTGACCTGGTCGTCGACACCGGCCTGGTAGAGCAGATCCGAATAGCGCAGCCGGGCGGCCGCCGTCGGGGCGTTGAGATACTCGGGCCGGTCGAAGGTGATCGTCGCGATCTTGGTCTTCGGGTTCTTCTCGTAGCGGATGATCTCCTCCGCCGACGGCCGGGGGGTCTCACCCATCGGCGTCTCCCCAACCGGGGCTCGATGTCAGAACCTCGGCCCCGTCGTCGGTGATCAGCACCGCGTCGCGGTGGAACACCGCCCCGACACCGGGCTCGAACACGTACCCGGTCACCGCCAGCACCATCCCCGCCTCCAGTCGCTCGGCGGCGGCGGTGGCCGCCAGTTGCGGCGAGACCACCGGCGAGTCGAAGCCGACCCCGAGACCATGGGCCACCGGCACCACCGGAAGTGGTTCACCCGCTTCGTGATAGGCGGCCAGCAGACCGGCGTTGGGCGCCCCCGGGCGGCAGGCAGCCAGCAGTGCGGTCTGCAACCGGCGCGACCGGGCGAACAGGTCGAGTGAACCCGCGCTGGGCTCCCCGACCGGCACGGTACGACCGACCTCGCCGATATAGCCACGGTCCAGAACTCCGGAGGCCACGGCCACCAGGTCGCCATCGTGGACCCGGCCGTCACCGACGACCCGGCGCCACGGGTGGTCCTTGGCGGTCACCCAGACGGCATCCTGATGCGCCGGGGTGCTCACCCCGCCTGCGGTCATCGCCTCGAGCAGGACGGCGGTCACATCCTGAACAGATGCCCCGTCGTGCAGGGTGTCCAGGGCGGCATCCAGGCCGACCTCAGCGATTCTGATCGCCTCGCGCAGCGCGTCGATCTCCTCGGCTGTCTTGACCTTGCGGGCTTCCCGCATGGCCGCTTCGCCGTCCACCAGTTCGGCGTTGGGGAAGGCCAGCGGCAGCAGTTGGGCGAAACCCGGCGACAAGGCGTCCGAGCCCACCCGGCGAGCGGTAGCGGCACCGGGAATCTTCTTGAGATTCTCGATGGTGTTGACCGGGTTCCAGGCGATGCCGTAGAGGTTCTCGTGCGGGATGTCCTCGGGCACGCCCTCGTCCCAGGTGCTCAGCAGATGCACCGCGCCGTTGCGCAGCAACACGCATGACGGGGCGAACGGCCGGGTTCCGGCCACCCAGAGTTGCTGGGCGCCACTGACATAGCGGATGTTGGCCTGCCGGCCCAGGATGAGCGCGTCGAGGTCGTGGGCTTCCATCTGGGCCAGTGCGCGTTCCCGCCGCCCGGTGCGGAGAACGCGATCGTCACCCAGGACCTCAGTCGCCATAGGGCGAGTACGGGTAGTCGGTCAACTTGATCCAGCCTTCCTCGGTGATGACGATGATCTCCTCACTGCGGTAGCCGCCGGTGCCGTCCTCCCACACCACCGGTTCGAGCACCAGCACCATGCCTGCCTGCAGGACGTAGTTTTCGTCGAACTCGTCACCGAGATCGGTTCCGATCATGGGCATTTCAGCGGCGTTGACGCCGATGCCGTGCCCCAGGTAGAAGTGCGGCAGCCAGGGCTTGACCCCGTCGTTGGCCGCGATCGCGGCGCGTCCCAGATCGGCGGCGGTGGCTCCGGCCCGGGTGACGTCCAGTACCGCGGTCATGATGTCGCGCCACCGGCGGAACTGTGCCTGCTGGCGGGCGTCCGGGTCCACACCGACGGTCCAGGTGCGGCCGAAGTCCGAGCAGTAGCCGCCGTAGGTGATCGAGACGTCGGTCCACAGCACGTCACCGGCGCGCAGTTCGCGCTCGGTGGACAGCAGCGGCAACGCCAGATCACCGTGCGTGGTCCATACCCCGTTGGCCTTGGTGTCGGGCATGACCTGCCAGATCGGCTCCAGCATGCTGGCCACCGCGCCGAGTTCGAAGGCTCGGCGCAGGAATTCGGCCGACAGGTCGATCTGCCGGATGCCCGGTGCCAGTGCCTGCTGCACGTCGACCATCGCGGTGTCGGTGATGCGAACGGCCTTGTAGATACAAGCGATCTCGTCGGCGGTCTTGACGGTCTTGGCCGCGCCGACGATCAGCGCGGCGTCTCCCGGGGCACCGTCGGGGAACAGCAGGCTCTGCGACCGGCGCATCGCCCCGGTGAGTTCGTCGACCGCGATGGTCGTTCCGCGTGGTACGAGCTCACTCAGTGTGCGCGCGAAATGTTCGACGCCTTCGGTGAATTCGAGGTAGACCGGGCCGTGCAGGTGATCGGCGGGCAGCTCGGTCTCCTCGGCCGCCCCCTCCCGGAACGGCAGGAACAAGTGCGGTGCGGGATCGTCGGCGAGCACCAGGGCCACCGGACGTTCGACATGGGACAGCCCGGCATCGCCGAGCGGCCAGCTGGTGCCGGTCGCATACGTGACGGCGTTGTTGCCCAACAACACCAAAGCACCAACACCGCGCTCGGTCATCGCCGCGCGCAGGCGGGCCCCGGTCTCGGCCCGCATCCGGGTGCGGTCCGGCTGCTCGGGGATGTCGGCCAGCGACCGCACCGGCCCCGTCAAGGACGTGGTCATCAGACTCCCAGGAACTTGGTGATGTTGGTGCTGCAGATCTTGACC
This sequence comes from Mycobacterium sp. M26, assembly GCF_001494595.1. Classification (GTDB taxonomy): domain Bacteria; phylum Actinomycetota; class Actinomycetes; order Mycobacteriales; family Mycobacteriaceae; genus Mycobacterium. The sequence continues at coordinate 1,261,997 of NZ_LN929908.1, read as the reverse complement.
GCGGCCTCCTGGCCGACGGCGTCGACGACCGACTTGATCGACTTCTGCGAGTAGCCGAACGTGCTCTCGTTGTGCGGGTAGTCCGAGGACCACATCACGTTGTCGACACCGATCTCGTCGAGCAGCTTCAGCCCAAGCGGGTCGACCATGAACGAGGCGCTCATGTGGTTGTTCCAGTAATAGCGGATGTCGTGTTCCACCTTGCGGTTGAACATGTGCTGGTAGGAGGCCAGCAGATGCTCGGCGTCCTGCAGGGCGGTGGCCACCCAGGCGATCCCGCCTTCGAACCAGCCGACCTTCAGCGACGGGTGACGGTCCAGAATCCCGGAGAACAAGTACTTGGAGAACGTCTCGCGGAAGCCGTCGACGTTGATCATCATGCCGACCACGACGCTGTTGACCTCGCACGGCGTCTTCGGCGGAGTCTCGCCGATGTGGTGGGTCACCGGCAGACCTGCGGCCTCGATCTCATCCCACACCGGGCTGAACGCGGTGCTGCCGTAGTCGATGATCTCACCGTCAACGCCCTTGCCGGGGTTCAGCGGCAGCAGGAAGGTCTTGAGCCCCAGGGCTTTCACCTCGTCGAGAGTGCGCCGGGCACCGTCGGGGTCCCACCAGTTGATGAGGCCGACACCGTAGAAGTGACCGTTGCTGCGCTCCTGCAGCGCCGCGATGTGCTCGTTGTAGATGCGGAAGACCCGCTCGCGCAGCGCCATGTCCGGGTAGTGGAACAGGGCCAGAACGGCATTGGGGAATGCCAGTTCCTTGTCGACGCCGTCGGAGTGCAGTTCGGCGATGCGGGCCTCGATGTTGGTGGTCGCCGCACCGGCCAGGTCGTCGTACTGCATCAGGACCCGGCTGAAGTCCGGCGGCAGGAAGGTCTGCCCCTTGGTCTTGCCGACCATGTAGGCGCCGTCCTCGTACCAGATCCGGGGCGCCTTCTCCTTGAGTTCGGCGGGGAACTTCTCGTAGAAGATGTCCTCGGACAACGAGATGTGGTTGTCGGCGGAGAACACCACGGTGCCCGCGGGCAGGCCGTTGTCCTCCTCGGCGTGGGTGTGCCGGTCCTTGGGTGCACCGAGGCCGCCGGCGGGATAGAGCGTGCTAGTGGGTGCTGACATCGTTGACACTCCAATCGGGCTGATAATGAGGGGTTTTCACCACGTGACGGGCAGTTCGTACACGCCGTACGCGAGCTTGTCGTTCTTGAAGGGGATCTCCTCCAGCGGCACCGCCAGGCGCAGCGTCGGAATCCGGCGTAGCAGGGTGCTGAACACGATCTGCAGCTCCGCGCGAGCCAACTGCTGGCCCACGCACTGATGCCGGCCGTAGCCGAACGCCAGGTTCTTGTCGGCGTCGGCACGACGCAGGTCGACCTGGTCGGGGTGCGGGAACATCGCCGAGTCCCAGTTCGCCGGGGACAGGTCGATGATGATGCCCTCCCCGGCCTTGATGGTGTGCCCGGAGATCTCGATGTCCTCGGTGGCGACGCGGCGCTGGCCGTTCTGGATGATCGACAGGTAGCGCAGCAGTTCCTCGACGGCGTTGGCGATCAGCTTCGGATCCTCGGTATCCCGCAGCAGCGCAAGCTGATCGGGATTCTCCAGCAGAGCGAGCACCCCGATGCCGATCATGTTGGCGGTGGTCTCGTGGCCGGCGATCAGCAGACCGCTGGCCAGCTGCGACGCCTCCTTGACGCTGATCTCGCCGGCACTGACCCGCTCGGCCAGATCCGACACCGCGTCCTCGGCAGGTTCGGCAATCTTGGCCTCGACGAGATTGGACAGGTACTTCGCCAGGCTCATCGCGCCCTTCATGCCGTCTTCGGGCTTGGCATACCGGGCCAACCCGACGTTGGCGTGTTCCTGGAAGAAGCCGTGGTCTTCGTAAGGGACGCCGAGCATTTCGCAGATCACTTCGGTCGGCACGGGCAGCGCCAGCGCGCTGACCAATTCAGCGGGCTTGGGGCCCGCCAGAATCCTGTCGATGGCGTCGTCGGTGATTTTCTGGATGGCTGGGCGCAGGCCCTCCACGCGTTTGAAGGTGAACGGCTTGGAGAGCATCCGTCGATAGAAGGTGTGCTCCTCGGCATCGGCGGTGAACACCGACCGAGGCCGCTTGTCGACCGTGGCGAGCATGTGCTCGTTCCAGTGCGGGAAGCCCGACTTGCGGTCATCGACGCTGACCCGGGAGTCGGCGAACAGCGCACGGGCCTCCTCGTAACCGGTGATCAGCCAGGGGGTTTCACCGTTCCAGATGCGGACCCTGCTCATCGGCGCGGCAGCGGCGAGCTCCATGACTTCCGGCGGCGGAGCGAACGGGCAGCGGCCGGACCGTTCCATCGGATAATCCGGTGCAGCAGCAGTCGCTTCCGGTGCGTCGGTCAGTGTGTCGGACATCGCTACTCCTCGACTTCGATCGCCTGGGCCGGGCATGCCGCGGCAGCGCGGCGCACACTGTCGGCCTGGTCATCAGATGGGTTGTCGGTCAACAGGATCACCACACCGTCTTCGTCGCGCTGATCGAAGACGTCGGAGGCGTTGAGCACGCACTGACCCGAGGACACACATTTGTTCTGGTCGACGGTGACCTTCATCGTTGCTAGACCTGTCGTGTTACGGGGGCCAGCCACAGGCCGACGATGGCGTCGACGAGTCCGGTGGCGGCCCGGCTCCAGCTGGTGATCGGCAGCGGCGAACCCTCGGCGAGGGCTCGTTCGTACTCGGCGCAGGTGTGGATCAGCAGGTTGCGCCCCATCATGTTTCGCTCCACGCGCACGTCCGAGGACACATCGGGCAGGCAGCGGTTGATCCCTTCGAGCACGGTGACCAGAGCTGGCAGCGCGAGCGCGTCCCGGGTGACGGTCTTGTGGTAGGCCGGATCGGCCATCACCTGCGCGGCGAACCGGGCGTACCAGGTGGGGTTACCGAGGGCGGTGAGGTGATCGGTCAGCGGCAGTACCAGGCACTCGACCCAGTCCCGCAGTTCGGCGGAATCCCCCAACTCGGCCACTCGCTGTTCGCGCAGTCGCTCCACCGGGATGGCGTGCTTGTGTTCGATCGCCCGGACCAGGTCGGTCTTGGTGCCGAAGTGGTAGCCGACGGCGGCGTTGTTGCCCTGCCCGGCGGCTTCGCTGACCTGACGGTTGGAGACGGCGAAGACGCCGTGTTCGGCGAACAGTCGCTCGGCGGCGGTGAGGATCGCTTCCCGCGTCAGACTGGCCCGCTCGGTACGGGAGCTCCTGGCGGAGGTGGTCACGGTGGTCATCGCCACCCAGTGAACCCCAGCTTCCACATTTAAGTCAAGCGATTGATTTATGAATTCTAGGGCTTGGTCTTCCTCGCCAGCGGCTTGCCGGCCGCGGTTCCGCCGTCGACGGGCAGCACGGTGCCGGTGATGTACGGCGAGCGGTCACCGGCCAGGAACAGCACCGCCTCGGCGACGTCCTCAGCGGTCCCCTCGCGCTCCAACGGCCGGTCGGCTCGCATCTGGGCGCGAATGCCCGCTTCGAACGTCACGACGTCCTCGGCATCCATACCGTGGGCCGAAGAGGCGACGATCGCGGTGCGGATGTGGCCGGGCGCCAGGCAGTTCACCCGGATCTCGTAGCGGGCCAGTTCGATGGCCGCGCACTTGGTGAAGTGGATGACCGCGGCCTTGGAGGCGCGGTAAGTCATCACCCCGCCACCGGCCTGAATTCCGCCGATCGACGTCAGGTTGATGATCGATCCGCCGCCGGTTTCGGCCATGTGCCGGGCGGCATCTCGCGTTCCGGTCATCACGGCCTTGACGTTGATGGCCATCACCTTCTCGAAATCCGAAAGGTCGTCGCGCAAGAAGCCGCGGTGCATCGTGCCGGAGATCCCGGCGTTGTTCACCATCACGTGCAGCCCGCCGAAGCGGCTGACCGCGGTGTCGACGAGTGTGGTGATCTGCTCGCTGTCCGCGACATCGGTGGGCACGAAGACCACCGCATCGCCGAACCGTTCAGCCAAGGCACTTCCGCGCTCGACGTCGATATCGCCGAAGGCGACGTGCGACCCTTCGGCGACGAAGCGCTCGACGATGCCGGCACCGAGTCCGGATGCGCCGCCGGTGACCACCGCGACCTTGCCTGCCAATTCATTGCCCATGTCGGCGCAGTCAACTCGCCGGGCCACCCTGAGTCAAGCGGCTGACTTAATCGCTCGGGGTTGGGTTGACTGTGCGTCCAGGGCGGAAAATCGCGCCGATTCCCGCCCTGGCGGCACACTCAACGGAGCTGAACCGAGCGAATAGAGAAGCCGATTCTCTCACTTTGCGCACGTCATTGACATGATTGAGAACCAGCTGCCAGAGTTGCCCGCGTGACCGTCAGCGCCGACAGCGATCTGCACTACGACCCCTACGACGTCGAGCTGAACATCAACCCCTACCCGATGTTCGCCCGGCTGCGCGAGGAAGCTCCGCTCTACTACAACCCCGAGCACGACTTCTACGCCGTCAGCCGCTACGACGACGTCAACAAGGCGCTCATCGACCACGAGACGTTCATCTCCGGCCGCGGCGCTCTGCTCGAGATCATCAAGTCCGGGATGGAAATCCCGCCCGGGACATTGATTTTCGAAGATCCGCCGATTCACAACATTCACCGCAACCTGCTGTCGCGGGTGTTCACCCCCCGCAAGGTCGCCGCCCTGGAACCACAGATCCGCGAGTTCACCCGGCGCTGCCTGGATCCGCTGATCGGAACCGGGCGTTTCGACTTCGTCAACGACCTCGGTGAGCAGATGCCGATGCGGGTGATCGGCATGCTGCTGGGCATCCCTGAAGACCGCCAGCGTCAGGTCACCGACCACGGCGAGGCCACCCTGCAGTCCGACAAGATCGACCTGCTGGCCACCGGCGAGGTGTTCGCCGAGTTCGTCGACTACCGGGTCCAGCACCCGTCCGACGACATCATGACCGACCTGCTCAACGCCGAGTTCGAAGACGAGACGGGCACCGTGCGCCGGTTGCAGCGTGACGAGCTACTGATGTATCTGACGGTGATCGCCACCGCCGGCGCCGAGACCACCACCCGATTGATCGGGTGGGCCGGCAAAACCCTTGCGGAGCATCCCGATCAGCGCCGCGAACTCGCCGAGAACCCGGCACTGATCCCGCAGGCGATCGAGGAGATTCTGCGTTGGGAGCCGCCCGCGCTGCAGATCGCCCGCTACGTCACCCGTGACGTGGAGTACTACGGCCAGACAGTGCCCGCCGGGTCGGCCATGCTGATGCTCGTTGGTGCCGCCAACCGCGACCATCGCCGGTTCGCCCCCGACGGCGACGTGTTCGACATCCACCGGGAACAGAAGTCGCACATGACGTTCGGGGCCGGCACCCACTTCTGCCTGGGCAACGCCCTGGCTCGGATGGAGGGCCGGATCGCGCTGGAGGAAATCCTCACGCGCTTCCCCACCTGGGAGGTCGACTGGGCCCATGCGGTGAAATCCCCCACCACGGCGGTCCGCGGCTGGGAAGCCATGCCGACGCTCATCCCCTGACACTGACGAAGGAGAGAACCCTATGGCCGGACGTGTAGCAGGCAAGGTCGCATTCATCACCGGAGCCGCTCGCGGTCAGGGCCGCAGCCACGCGGTGCGACTGGCGCAGGAGGGCGCCGACATCATCGCCGTGGACATCTGCGGCCCGATCGACACCGTCGACCGCATCCCGGCGACCACTCCCGAGGATCTGGCCGAAACCGCCGATCTGGTCAAGGGTTTCGACCGACGCATCGTCACCGCCGAAGTCGACGTCCGGGACTACGACGCGTTGAAGGCCGCCGTTGACAGCGGCGTCGAACAACTCGGCGGCTTGGACATCGTGGTGGCCAACGCCGGCATCGGCAACGGCGGCAACACGCTGGACAAGACCAGCGAAGAAGACTGGACCGCCATGATCGACATCAACCTCGGCGGGGTCTGGAAGACCGTGAAAGCCGCTGTGCCGCGTATCCTCTCCGGTGGCAAGGGCGGATCGATCATCTTGACCAGCTCGGTCGGCGGCCTCAAGGCCTACCCGCACACCGGCCACTACGTCGCGGCCAAACACGGTGTGGTGGGCTTGATGCGGACCTTCGCCGTGGAACTCGGCCAGCACAACATCCGGGTGAACTCGGTCCATCCGACCAACGTGAACACACCGCTGTTCATGAACGAGGCCACGATGAAGCTGTTCCGGCCCGATCTGGAGAACCCGGGACCCGACGACCTGCTGCCGATCGGTCAGCTGATGCACACCCTGCCGGTGGGCTGGGTCGAGCCGGTGGACATCAGCAACGCGGTGCTGTTCCTGGCCTCCGACGAAGCCCGCTTCATCACCGGGGTCACGCTGCCCATCGACGCAGGCAGCTGCCTGAAGTAGGACGAGCGTACACAGGACCTCCGTCGCCTGCGGCAGGGTCCAAATGCCCTCGCGGCCGTGTCTCGTACCGAGAAGCATCTCGGTCACGAGGCGACCGGAGGTCCGACATGAATCAGCCCATCGCGCCACTGGACCTGTCCTGGCTGTTGTTCGAAACCCCGGCCGGCACCACCCACGTCGGTGCGATGCTGTTGTTCAAGAAGCCGCGGGGCGGGTCGGCGGTGGTGCGGGAAATCGTCGACGCCTACCGGCAGTGTCGCCCGACCCCGCCGTTCACCCTGGTGCCGGAACTGGTCAGTCGCGGCACGCCGCACTTTCGCGAGACGGACACCTGGGACCCCTACTACCACGTCGGACACCTGACGCTGCCGTCCGGCAGCTCCTACCAGGACCTGTTGCGGCTGGTGGCCGACCTGCACGAACCGATGCTCGATCGCGACCGATTGCTGTTCCGGTGCTGGATCATCGACAACGTCCCCGGTGGCCGGTTCGCGATCTACACCAAGACCCACCACAGCATCGTCGACGGAGTGTCCGGGCTGCGGATGCTCTATCAGGGACTGTCCAGCACCGACGAACGCCGCGTCCCCGAGCCGGCCTTCGCGCTACCCGCCACGGCACCGGCCGAGGAGCCGCACTCGCCGACCCCGCTGCTGCACAAGATCACCGACTCGATCCGCTCGGTGGTCTCCCAAGCCGGTGCGGTCAACCAGATCTCCCTGGAGATGCTGCGCAAAGCCATCTCCGCGGCCGTCGGCGGTGACCCCAAGGGCAGTGTGCCGTTCCTCGCCCACCACGCCCCCACCAACCGACCCCTCAAGCAGGGCCGGAGCTTCGCCACGCTGTCCCTGCCGCTGGAGGAAATGCACCAGATCGGGCACCGCTTCGGCGGCACGCTCAACGACGTCGCCGCCACCATCGTCGACGCGGGGGTGCACGCCTACCTCGCGGATGCCGGCGACCACTTTCCGCACCGGCTGGTCGCGATGATCCCGGTGTCGTTGCGCACCGAGGGCGATACCACCACCGGAACCCGGGTCAGTGCGCTGTTCCCCCGCCTGGGCGAGCCGCAGGTGCCGGTGGCACAACGCATCCAGCAGATCGTGGAGTCGGTCCAGGCCGCCAAGCAGGATCTCGACGGCTGGTCGTCGGACACCGCGATGACCTACGGCGCGGGGCTGCTCGGGTTGGCGGTCCTCGGTGCCCAGACCCACGTCGACCACGTCACGCCGCCGGCCTGCAACCTGGTGATCTCCAATGTGCCCGGCATCAAAGAGCCCCGCTATCTCAATGGTGCACAGCTGCAGGGCATCTACCCCATCTCCGCCCTGGCCGCCTCGATCGGGCTCAACGTCACGCTGAGCTCCTACCACGACCATATGGACTTCGGTTTCGTCGCCAATACCGCGGCGATCGAGGATGTTTCGGCACTTGCCGAGCACACCCTGCAGGCCTACCGGGAATTGAAGAAGGCTGCCGCCTCAGCCCAGAGCGCCTGAGTCGAGGAAGTCGAGCACCACCCGGCACAGCGCCTGCGGCTGCTCGATCTGCGGGCAATGTCCGGCGGCATCGATCACCGCGGAGGTGGCTCCGGCGATCTGCCCGGCAATCTCGGCCGCCCAGCCCGGCGCCAACAGCTTGTCCCCCGCTCCCTCGACGACGAGAACCGGCACGGCGATGCGCTGGTAGGCACGCGCACTCGACGGCGTCGCTGGCGCCTCAAGTCCCGGACGGCGAAAACGGGCCGCCGCCAACGATTCCCAGGCGCCCGGAGCGATACTCGATTCGTACCGGCGCCGCACATAGTCTTCATCGGCGGGATAGGCCGGGTCGAAGAACAGCGCCGCCACGATGGCGCGCATGGCCTCGAAGGTGGCGTCGTAGTCGTAGAGGGCGGCGGTGTGCGGGTTCTTCTGGATCTCACCACCTCCGCAGATCGCGGCGGCGCTGCGCACCGGCAGCACCGGGCTTTCAGACGTCAGATCGGTGAGCAGATTGATCGCCCCCATCGAGTTGCCGACGAAGTGCGCGGAGTCGATCCCCAGCACCTCGCAGAACCGCGCGATGTGGCGGATCCGCATCCCGCGGCCGTCGGTGAAGTCGACCACCTTCGCCGACTCACCGAAGCCCAGCATGTCCGGTGCCAGGACCCGGTAGCGGGTGGCCAACTCCGGAATGATCCGCTCCCAACCGATTTCAGCACTGGCACCGAACTCGCCACCGTGCAGCAGCACCACCGGATCGCCCTCGCCGGCCTCCAGGAAGTGCGTGCTCAGCCCGTCGACGAGGATGCTGCGGTGCGCCGTCATGCCGGGGCGGCCGTCGACCGCGCGAAGGTCACCAGCTGAGTGGCCAGCAGCTCCAACTGGCTGCGCACACCGGTGTCGACCAGTTCGCCGTCGGTGTTCCACACCGGTTCGGCGGAGTTGATGGCCACCCCCAGCGGGGTGGGCCAGGCGCGAAGGGCATGCCCGACCACCCGCAGCTGGCCGAGTGTGCCGACCGCGGCCTGCCAGCCGTAGGCGCAGCTGATCACCCCCCAGGGTTTGTTGTCCAGGTAGACGGTGGAATCGGCTCGCATGTCCTCGATGTAGTCCAGCGCGTTCTTGACCAGACCCGACACCGCCCCGTGGTAACCCGGCGAGGCGACCACGACGGCGTCGGCGCGGCGCAGGCCGTCGATCAGGCCGATGGCCTTGTCGGTGCGGGCGGGATCGTGCGGGTTGTACATCGGCAGGTCAAGGTCTGCGCCGCAGAACAATTCGGTGTGGCCACCGCGCGCCTCGACAGCCTGCAGACAATGCCGCAGGGCACGTTCGGTCGACGAGTTGGCACGCAGGGTGCCCCCCAACCCGACGACCAGGGGGGTATCAGTCATCAGCCCTCTGTTTCGTTACTTGATGGCGATCGGATTCACCGGTGAGCCCACCGCACCGGTGACGGACAGCGGCGGCGCCACGAGCTGGAAGTCGTAGCGGCCGTCGGCGGCACAGTCGGCGGCGAGCTCGTTGAGGTTCCAGTACTCGCCCAGCATCAGCCCCATATCGCGCAGACAGAGCATGTGCATGGGCAGGATGGCGTCATCCACGCCGGAGACCGGGTTCTCCACCATCAGGTTGTCGGCGGCCACGGCCGCCACCTGGTAATCGGCCAGCCACGACGCGCAAGTCCAGTCCAGCCCGGCACCGGGTTCAGCGCCGTTACCTGTCTCGAGAAACCGTGCCCACCAACCCGTTTTGATCAGGACGATGTCACCGGGTTCGACAGTCACTCCCTGGGTCCTGGCGGCCTCGTCGAGGTCAGCGGGGGTGATGGGCTCACCGAGCTCGCAGAAGGTGGGCACACCGCGCAACTTGACGATGTCGAGCAGCACGCCGCGCGACGTGATGCCCTTGCTGACAACCTTGTCAATGCCCAGGTAGTAGGCGCCCAGGCTGGTCACCGAGTCGGCGGGGAAGTCGTTGTACAGCTTGTCCTCGTAGTAGACGTGGGACAGCGCATCCCATTGGGTGGCGGCCTGCAACGGCATGATGATCATGTCGTCGTTGAACCGCATCGGACCGTTCTTGCTGTAGCTGCTCAGCTGCACCGCGCCCGGGTTCTGCAGCCAGGACGGCCCGTACTTCAGCAGGGTGTCGGCGTCGCCACCGTCGATCGTCATGACGTGGGTCGGGTTCTGCCGGTACTTGAACGCGCCCTGCGGCCCGGACGAGCCGAACTCGACACCGAGCGGGAAGATCGCACCGCGGGACACCAGGGACGCGGCCTGGGCCACCTTCCCGGCGGTGATGAAGTTCAGCGTGCCCAGCTCGTCGTCCGCACCCCAGCGGCCCCAGTTGCGGACGTCATCGGAGACCCGCCGGAAATCACTCATGCTGGCCACGGTGCCCACCTTCCTCGAAATCGACAGCCTGTCGGGCTGCGACGTTACCGCCGTCCACCCAGATCACCTGCCCGGTGATGTATCCAGCGGCCGCACTGCCCAGGAAGGCCAGCACCGCGGCCTGCTCCGCCGGGTCCGACACCCGCCCCAGTGGTTTGGGGATGGAGTCGAGATAGTCCGAGCCGTAGGCCGTGCGGAGCTGATCGAGGATGGGCGTCTCGGTGACGCCCGGTGCGGTGCAGTTGATCCGGATTCCCCTGGCGCCCAGCGGCACCGCGTTGCGCACGGTGTAGCCGATGATGGCCTCCTTGGACAGCCGGTATCCCCCGTCGGCCAGGGCCTCGGGGTGCCGGCTGCACCAGTCGATCCCCTCGGCCACCGATCCGGTGGCCAGCAGTCCGGCCACCTCCGCCAGGTGGTCGCGGTAGTGAGCGGCCGCCAGCGACGACACGCACACCACCGACCCGCCCGGTGCAAGCGACGGCAGCAGCGCCTCGGTGAACAGCCGGGTGCCCAGGAAGTTGATCCGCACGACCTTCAGCGGGTCACCGATTCCGGAGGACACGCCTGCGACGTTGAACAGCGAATGCAGCTGTCCGCCAACGGCGTGCGCGGCGCGCCGGACCGATGCCTCGTCGGCGAGGTCGATCTCGACGAACTCCGCCAGCCCCGTCCCGGTAGCCGGCGGGCGCAGGTCCAGACCGGTCACCTCGGCGCCCAGGTCGGCCAGCTGGCTGCACAGCTGCGCACCGATCCCGGATGCGGCGCCGGTCACCGCGACACGGCGCCCGTCGTAGCGCAGCAGATCCTCGATGTGGGCCACGCTCTAGCGGGCTTCCCGCTTCTCCTTCTCCAGCTGCGCGGCTTTCACGCGGCCTTCGTTGATCTCGGCCATGGCCTCGGGAATCTCACCGGCGGTGAACTTCCCGCCCCGGCCGGTCGGCAGTCCACCGAAGGAGTAGGTCTCGTCGAACAGCGGTGCGTCCGAGGGCTGCCGGCGGCTTTCCACCTGCTCGATGACCGGGGCCAGCCGCTTGGCCTTCTCCGCCACGGCCTTCTCGTCGCGCTCGATGAACTCGGGCAGGATCTGCGAGCCCATGATCTCGATGGACTCCATGGTGCCCTCATGGCTGCGCGGGTTGAGCAGCAGGATGATCTCATCAACGCCGCTGGCCTCGTAGCCGCGCAGGAACTCCCGCACGGTCTCCGGGGAGCCGATCGCGCCGCGACCGGGCCCGTAGGCCAGTGTCGGATCCTCCTTGACCGCCGCCTCGTAGCTCTCCCAGACCTTGGTGCGGCCCGGGGTGTGCATACCGGTCAGGTAGTAGTGCATGATGCCGAACGAGAAGAAGCCGCCGCCGATGCCGAGACGCGCCAGCGCCTCCTCGTCGGTCTTGGCCACCATCATCGACAGGTCACCACCGATGGCCAGGATGTTCGGGTTGATCGCCGGCGTCACGGGGACACCCTTTTCGGCGAACTCCTGGTAGTACCCGTCCACCCGGTCCTTGAGGGCCTCCGGGCCGGTGTAGGCGAAACTCAGTGCGCCGATGGCCTTCTGGGCGGCCATCTGGACCGAGGACGGCCGGGTGCAGGCCACCCAGACCGGCGGGTGCGGCGACTGCAGCGGCTTGGGGATGACGTTGCGGGCCGGCATCTCGACATGTTCACCCTTGAACCCGCTGAACGGGGTCTCCACCATGCAGCGGATCGACACCTCAAGGGCCTCTTCCCACATGGTGCGCTTGTCGGCCGGATCGATATCGAAGCCGCCGAGCTCGGCTACCGACGAGCCCTCCCCGGTGCCGTACTCCACCCGGCCGTTGGACAGGTGGTCCAGGGTGGCGACCCGTTCGGCGATGCGGGCGGGGTGGTTGATCGCCGGCGGCAGATGCATCACGCCGAACCCGAGCCGGATGTTCTTGGTGCGCTGGCTGGCCGCGGCCAGGAACATCTCGGGAGCCGTCGAGTGGCAGTACTCCTCCAGGAAGTGGTGCTCGGTGAGCCACACCGTGGAGAAGCCGGCCTTGTCAGCGGCCTCCACCTCGGTCAGCCCGTGCTGGAAGAGCTGGTGTTCGTCGTCCTCCCCCCACGGCCGCGGCAGCGGGAACTCGTAGAACAGCGAAATCTTCATGACTACTTACCTCCGATGGAATGTGTCGAATCCTGTTGGCTGGCAGAGCGGTCGCCGGTGCGACCGGCGATGTGGTTGGCGGCGATGTATCCGAATGTCATGGCCGGGCCGATGGTGGCGCCCGCTCCGGCGTAGCTGCGGCCCATGACCGCGGCCGAGGTGTTGCCGACGGCGTACAGGCCGTCGATCACCGTGTCGTCGGACCGCAGGACGCGGGCATGTTCGTCGGTGCGCAGACCTCCCGAGGTGCCGAGGTCGCCGAGGATGATCTGGAAGGCCAGATACGGCGGCGTGGTGAGCGGATACAGGTTTGGGTTGGGCAGCGTGGGGTCGCCGTAGTAGTTGTCGTAGGCGCTGTCACCCCGGTTGAAGTCGTCGTCGTGGCCGCTGCGGGCCAGATCGTTGAACCGCTCTGCGGTGCGACGCAATTCGCCGGGCGGGACGCCTATCGCGACGGCCAGTTCGTCGAGGGTGGCCGCCTGCCGGACCACACCGGAGTCCAGCCAGGCCCGGGGAACCTTGCGGCCGGTGGGTACCGGGGCGCCCGGAACTTTCGGCAGCGGCAGGTGGCCGGCCACGACGTAGCGGTGGAACGAGCGGGTGTCGGTGATCAGCCAGCACGGGATGTGGCTGACCCCGCTGCGCTGACCTTCGATCATCGCGTGCGCGAAGTCCATGTAGGGGGCGGCCTCATTGATGAACCGCCGCCCGGCGCCGTTGACGACGAACTGCGACGGCATCATCCGTTCGTTGAGCATGAACTGCAGACGACCGTCGGGCCAGCAGATCGCGGGGAACCACCAGGCCTCGTCGAGCAGATCCGTTCCAGCGCCGACCTTCTCGGCCGCCCGGATCCCGTCCCCCATGGCGGCCGGATTGCCGAAACTCCAGTCGTCGGTGAGCTCGGGCAGATGTTCACGGCGCCAGGCCATGTCGTGGTCGAAGCCGCCGGAGGCCAGGATGACCCCGCGCCGCGCACCGATCCGCCGCGCTACGCCGTCGCGTTCGACGACGGCTCCGATGACGGCACCGTCGAGGTCGGTGATCAGTTCGGTCATCGGCGAGTCCAGCCACAGCGGGATGCCCTGCTCCTTCATCGCCAACCGAAGCCGCGCCGACAGCGACTGCCCGATGGCGGCGATCCGCTCCCCGAACGCGTGCGCACGGAACTTACGCCAGAGCAGCTTGAGCAGGACGACTTTGCCGCGCCAGTTCTGCCGCACCTGGTAGAACAGCCGAAGGTCTTTGGGGCCCAGCCAGATTCCCTTGGGTGCCAGCGCAAGCGGCTTGAGCAGGTTCTCCTCTTCCTCGCCGAGCTTGCGCAGGTCGATCGGCGGGACGTTGATCGTGCTGCCCAGTTCGGAACCTCCGGGCACCTCCGGGTAGTAGTCGGCGTAGCCCGGCTTCCAGACGAATTCGCACCAACTGCTGGTCTGCTCGAGGAACTCCATCATCTGCGGCGCGTAGTCGACGTAGGCGGCGATGCGTTCGTCGCTGACCAGACCGCCGGTGATCTGGCGGAGGTAGGTCTTGACATCCTCGGGATCGGGGGCATAGCCCTCGCGCTTCTGCGAGGGTGCCCCGGGCACCCAGATACCACCGCCGGACAACGCGGTGGAACCGCCGAACTGCGCGGACTTTTCGACGACGAGGGTGTCCAAGCCGGCGGCGTGGGCGGCCAGGGCCGCGGTCATCCCGCCGCCGCCGGACCCGATGACGAGGACGTCGACAGAGCTGTCGAAGGAATACCCGCTCATCGGCCTGCTCCCACCGGAACAGCGGTGCGCATAGCGAAGCCGGCGATGAGGTCCGGCGCGGCCCGATAGTAGTGGTCCACCGTCCGGTACGGCCCCAGCGCGGCGAGCGCGGCGAACGCGGCCACCCAGGTCCGCACCTCATGGGCGGAGTTACCGGCCTCACCGGCGATCCAGGTGTTGGTCCAGCCGTCTAGTTCGGCGAACCGGGCGCTGTCCATGAGGTCCAGGAAGGACCGGTCCCAGTCGGGGTTGAGCGGCTGGCAGGAGCCCTCGCCCGCGGCGAACTGCCGGGCCGCGGCCGCGACGGCATCCTGACGGGCAAGCCGCTGTTCGGGCGTCATGGGGGCACCATGCACGATGCGGTCCAGCGCGGCGGGCGGCGCCGTCGCCAAGGTCGGCACCGGCGGATCATGGGACAGGCCACCAGATCCCACCACGAGCACGCGGGTGTCCAGCGTTGTCAGGAACGCGCCCACCGCTGCACCCAACGCCCTGGCCCGGTGCAGCGGGCCCAGCGGGGTGGCCACCGAGTTGATGAAGATCGGAATGACCGGTACCGCGGTCGCGTCACCGAACAGCCTTTCCAGCGGCTGCACGGTGCCGTGGTCGACATCCATGCCCGCCGAGATCGCCACGTCCACTCCGGAATCCAGGACATGTTCGGCGAGCTGGGTGGCCAGCTCGGCCGGCACCGTCAGGGACCCGGTCTGGGTGCCGTAGTCACCCACCCCGGTCGCGGCGGTGCCGATGCAGAAGGCCGGCATCAACTTGTAGAAGAAACCGTTGTAGTGGTCCGGTGAGAAGATGACGACCAGTTCCGGGTCGTACTCGCTGACGAAGTCGCGTGCGGTGGTCAGTGCGCCCTCCACGTCCTCAAGCAGTTCCGCCGACGGACCCGGAAGGTTCAGCAGCGGGCTGTGCGACATGCAGCAGAGGGCCAGTGTCATTGGTGCCTCCCGGGATCAGGGTCAGGGTGTCGAGGAGGGCCGCGCTCAATTCCGGTGCACGCTGAGCGATGCACGCGCCGGCGATGCAGCGGTCGGGGCGCAGGAACATCACCGATTCCTCGCGGGCGTCGAACCAGGCCTTGAGCGCCCCAGTGCGATCGCCCACCACGATGACGTCGGGGTCATCCTGGTCCGGCCAGGACAGCTGGGTCAGCGGCCGCAGTGCGACGAACACCGCACCGAGCGACTTCCACGCCGCAAAGCCGTCCTCCCCCAGGATCTTTCGCGGATTGTTGTTCCAGCACAGCACTGCGAACCAGGGGCCCAGCACGTCGTCGAGCAGGACGTTCTGTGCTTGGCGGGTATCCACCCGCGGCTGGATGAACAATGTGCCCACCCCGGGCGAGGGCGGGTTGTTGTGCACCACCGCGCCGTGGTCGTAGAACGGCATCGGCTTGAACCGCATCTCGAGCACGTAGCGCTTCAGGGTCGGAACCAGCGATGCGCCGCGGATCACCACGTCGCGCAGCCCCGCCACCCGGCGGTTCGTCGGCGAGATCACCCGGCCCACCGTGGTCGACAGGTCGATCATCGCCCTGGCGTGCTTACGGCGCTCGACGTCGTAGGTGTCCAGCAGTTCGTCGCGGGCCTGGCCCTTGACCACCGCGGCCAGCTTCCAGCCCAGGTTGCCGGCATCCCGGATCCCGCTGTTGTAGCCCTGGCCCTGCCATACCGGCATCAGATGCGCGGCATCCCCGGCGATCAGCAGCCGGCCCGCCCGGAACGATCCGGCGATCCGCGAATGGTGGGTGTAGACCCGCCTGCGGATGATGTCGGCCTTCTCCGGGTACGGGATCAGCTGGCCGAGCATTCTGGCAACGAAGGCCGGATCCTCGGCGAGTTCGTCGGATTCGTGCGCGTGGATCATGAACTCGAAGCGCCGAATACCGTGGGCGATCGAGATCGACACATAGGGCCGGGCCGGGTCGGCGCCGACCTCGCTGTTGGGATGGCCGAGCGGGTCGTTGGCGACGTCGACCACCAGCCAGCGGGTCGAGGAGGTGGTGCCGTCGAACGACACCCCCATGAGATGCCTTGTGGCACTTCGGCCGCCGTCGCAGCCGACGACATAACGGGCGCGCACCCGACGGGTACCCGACGAGGGTGCCAATTCGACGGTGACCCCGTGGTCGGACTCGATGATGGTGCTCATCGGGTGAGCCCACGCGACCTCGACATGGTCGAACCGGTCCAGGCCCCTGAGCAGTTCGGCGTCGACCAACGGCTGGACGAAGCCGTTGCGCTTGGGCCAGCCGAACCGTGCGTCGGGCGGCGCCATCTCGGCCAGCAGCCGCCGTTTGCCGTCGAAGAATCGCAGGATCTGGTTGGGCACGGTATGCGGCAGGACCGCCTCGACCACGCCGATGCCCTGGAACGTCCGCAGCGCCTCGTCGTCCAAGCCGACGCCGCGGGGGTAGTCGATGAGCGCGTCGCGCTCCTCGACGATCAGCGTACGAACACCCTGCAGGCCAAGCGAATTGGCCAGCGTCAACCCCACCGGCCCAGCACCGACGATGACGACGTCGACATCGTGTGCCGCGCCGTTGCCATTCCCGGATGCGCCCACCGTCACCGCCCCAGCAGAAAGTCGATGTGCAGCCGGTCGAACGTCTTGGGATCCTCGTACTGCGGCCAATGTCCGCAGCCGGCCATCACCTCGAAGCGCGCACCCGGGATCATCTCCGAGATCCGCCGGCCCTCGCTGACATCGGCGGTCGGGTCGTCGCTGGTCCACAGCACCAACGTGGGTGCGCTGATGGCGCCGTAGTCCTGCGGCCGCATCAGGTTGCGCTGGCGGATCTCGGGATCCTGCAGGGCCATGATGTCGCGCATCGCATTGACGAAGCCGGGCTGCCGGTAGACCCGCTGGCGGCTCGCCACGATGTCGTCGTAATCCCTGGTCTTGTCGGCCATCAGCCACTTGATCCGGGCCTGCACCGTCTCCCAGCTGGGGTTCTCCGCCGCGGCCATCGACAGGGTGATGATCCGCTTCATCACCTCCGGATCGGCCTGCGAGCCGCCCGCGGTGTTCAGCACCAGCCGGTCGAGGCGGTCGGGGTGGTCGACGGCAAACCGGGAGACCACCCAGCCGCCGAGAGACTCCCCGGAGAGGTGGGCACGCTCGGCGCCGATGGTGTCGAGGAAGGCCGCGAGGTGGTCGACGTAGTGCGGAATCTCCAGCGGATGACCGGGCTTGTCGGTGTAGCCGTGCCCGAGCATGTCGATCGACCAGGTGGAGAAGTGCTCGGCGTGTGCCTCGAGATTGCGGACGTAGGCCTCCGCGTGGCCACCGGAACCGTGCAACAGCACCAGCACCGGTTTGTCCTGCTCACCGGCGTGCAGATAGCGGGTGCGCACCCCGTTGACGTCCAGATATCCCTGCGAGAACGCCACGCCCTGCAGATCGCCCCAGACGCTTTCGAACTCCGACACCCAGTTGCCCCTGTCTAGTGTGATAATGACATTCTCGCTTTTTGTAAGCGGTATGTGTAATTATTGAACTATGGTGTGCTATAGATTGAAAGCATCACTCTCGCAGTGCCGTCTGTCAAGGAGCTGCGATGGTGTTCGGCTCATCTTTGGCACCTCCGACACGGAGACGGCATGACGCAGATGAAGATCGACCGGCCGGTCAGCACGGCACCGGGATCGCAGACATTGGCCCGCGGGCTCAACGCCCTGCAATTGGTCGCGGGCGCGCGCAACGGCCTGACCATCCAGCAGGTCGCCGACAGCATTGGTGTGCACCGCACCATCGCCTACCGGCTGCTCACCACGCTGGCCCAGTACCGGCTGGTCGCCAAGGGCGAGGACGGCCGGTTCCGGGTGGCGGCGGGCCTGGCCGCCCTGGGGGCGACCTTCGACAACAACGTCCGCGAACTGAGCCTGCCGATCCTGCGCGACCTGGCCGACCAGCTCGGCACCACGGTCTCGCTCCTGGTGGCCGAGGGCGATCAACAGGTCGCCATCGCGGTGATCGTGCCGACCCATGTCTCCTACCAACTGTCCTTCCACGAAGGCAGTCGCTACCCGCTCGATCGCGGCGCGGCCGGGATCGCGCTGCTGGCCGGCATGCCGCCGACACCCGGGGAGCGCGAACTCGTGACCCAGGCGCGCACTCAGGGCTGGGTGATTACCCATGGCGAGATCGAACCGAACACCTACGGTCTTGCGGTTCCGGTGCACCGGCCGCCGAACTCGCCGCACACGTGCATCAATCTGATCTCGCACCGCGAGGATGTGGTGCGGCGCGGCAAGGACGCGATGATCGAAGCGGCGCAACGGCTCTCGACGGTTCTCAGTTAAGCACCCCGCTGAACTGCGGAAATGCCGTCGCTTCGCTTGACAGCCAGAGAATTGCGTCGTTAGCGTGTAAAGAACGAACGGTTTGGTGCGCTATCTGCACACACGAAACACGTTGCGCCGCAATTGCAGTCAGGAACGGAGCCGATCATGGCGGACGCGGATTCGCAGCACTGGGATCATGAGGCCGATGTCGTCGTGCTCGGCACCGGCGGAGCCGGGCTAACCGCGGCGCTCACCGCGGCAGCAAACGGTGCCTCGGTGGCGATCTATGAGAAGGCCGCGACGGTGGGTGGCACCACCGCCGTCTCCGGCGGAATCGTGTGGACGCCCGCGCACAACCGCTCCGCTGATGTGGACCTCCCCGTCGAGGACGCCATGGCCTATCTGCGGGCCCAGGCCCTCGGCGCGATGGACGAGGAGTTGGTGGAGACGTTCGTGCGCACCGGCGCACCGATGATCGACTTCGTCGAGAACCACAGCGACGCGCGATTCGAAATCGCGCCGGGCTACATGGATTACAAGCCCGAGCTACCGGGCGGCAAGACCGTCGGCGGCCGATCACTGAGCCCGCTGCCCTACCAGGTGACACGACTGGGCGACTGGGCCGACCGGATCACCACGTTCCCTGCGGACTGGAGCAACGTCGGTTTCGACGCCGAAACCCGAGCCCGACTCAACGCCGACGTCGACGACCAGGGCGGACAGATCGTGGTGGCTGGCGGTGCGCTGATCGCCGGACTGCTCAAGGGCCTGCTGGATCGCGGCATCGTCCCGGTGACCCAGGCCAGGGCGACCGACCTGGTGGTCGAGGGTGGCGCAGTGGTGGGCGTGCGAATCAGTCTGCCCGACAGCGAGATTACGGTCCGGGCCCGCCGCGGGGTGGTCCTGGCGACGGGCGGCTTCGAGTGGGACGAGAGCCTCGTCGGGGCATTCCTGCGCGGCCCGATGCGCGGCGCAGTTTCCCCGCCGAACAACACCGGCGACGGCCTGCGGATGGCGATGGCCCAGGGGGCCGATCTGGGCAATATGGGCGAGGCCTGGTGGGTGCCGATCGTGCGGATCCCCGGTGACACCATCGAGGGCAAACCGCGCAGCCGCAGCGTGCGTCTGGAACGCACCCGCCCGCGCAGCATCATCGTCAACCGCGCCGGGAAGCGATTCGTCAACGAGGCGTGTGACTACAACTCGATGGCCGGGGCGTTCCACTACTTGGACCCGCGCAGTGGCTACGTGAACGATCCCGCCTGGATGGTGTTCGACTCACTGCATCTCAAGCACTACGGATTCCTGGGCGTCGAACCGGACGGCCCGGCGCCGGAGTGGTTCAACCAGTCCTCGGATCTGGCCGAACTGGGCGAGAAGACCGGGATCGATCCCGAGGGCCTGGCGCAGACGCTGGACCGGTGGAACACCAATGTGGCTGACGAGGTGGACCCGGACTTCGGCCGTGGTTCCAGCGCGTACGACGGTTACTGGGGCGACGCCACGGCGGCCACGACGGCGGGAAAGACGTTGGGCCCCATCGATACCGCACCGTACTACGCCGTCCCGATCTCAGTCGGGTCGATGGGCACCAAGGGCGGCCCCCGCACCGACGCCGACGGGCGGGTGTTGCATGTCAGCGGCGCGCCGATCCCCGGACTGTTCGCCGCGGGCAATGCGATGGCGGGCGTGACGGGCCGGGCTTACGGTGGCGCCGGCGGGACCATCGGCCCCGGCATGGTGTTCGGCTACCGGGCCGGCTACCGCGCCGCCACCGGCGAGTCCGTCCCGATTCAGGGCTGAAATCCTTCACGAATACTCTTGCGCACCAGGTACTTCTGCACCTTGCCGCTGGCGGTCCGCGGGTAGTCGTCGACCTGGTACAGCTCCTCTGGCCACTTCTGCCGGGCCGCGCCCGCTTCCTGGAAGTGGGCGCGCACCTCGTCAAGGGTCGGCATGGTGTACCCGTCACGGATCCGCAGGACGGCGGCGGCATGCTCGCCGAGTCTGGGCTCCGGCGCGGCGACCACCACCGCCTCGGCCACCGCGGGCATGGTCAGCAGCACCTCCTCGACCTCCAGGGCGCTGATGTTCTCGCCGCCGCGAATGATGAAGTCCGCCTTGCGATCGGTGATGGTCAGATAGCCGTCCTCATCGAGGATTCCGATGTCACCGGTGTGGTACCAGCCGTCGTCGTCGAAGGCCTTCGTGGTCAACTCGTCATCGGTGTAGCCCAGACACAGATCCGGTCCACGCGAGAGTATTTCGCCGTCCTCGGTCAGCCGGATCTCCACCCCCGGTCGCACATTGCCGTCGGTCAGCAAGCGCTTGTCCTCCGGGGCGTCCTGCGCCGAGCCGGTGATCGACGGGTGCTCGGTACTGCCGTAGGAGCGGAACACATGGATGCCCAGATCGGCCAGCCGGCGGGTCACCGCGGCCGGCACCGTGGATCCGCCGAGGCCGACGGTCTTGATCCGGCTCAGATGGGCATCGGTGAAATCGGGATGGTCGAGCAGGCTGGTCACGAAGTACGGCGGCCCACCGCCCATCGACATGCCATGCGACTCCATCAATTCCAGGACGCGACCCGGGTCGAAGACGTCGCACAGGTCCACCGGCGCGCCCTCGATCACCGGGATCAGGAAGGCACCCACCATTCCGATGAAATGGCCGACCGGGGTAGCGGTGATCTGACGGCCCCGGTCGGTCGCGTAGTTGGCCAGCAGCTGCCGGGTCTCGAAGCTCAGCGTCTGGTGACTGTGGATCACGCCTTTGGGGTCCCGGGTGGTGCCCGAGGTGAACGCGATAAGCGTCGGCGACGCGGGATCGGTGTGCAGTTCACCGGCCATCGGCTCGTCGGCCAGCAACTGGTCGAAATCGGTGCCGACGAGTCCCACGATCGGGATGTCCTGACACAGATCGGGCTGGAACTCCATGTGCCGGAACCGCTCGGTGGTGATGAACACCGTGGGTTTGGCGGTCTGCAGGATGTAGCCCAGCTCCTTGCGGCCGTAGAAGTGCACGATCGGCACCACCACCGCCCCGAGGAACGCCGACGCCCAGAAGGTGGCCGCCGCCTCGACCCAATTCGGCAACTGGAAGGCAACCACGTCGCCGGGGCCGACGCCGCGGGCCCGCAGCCCCGCGGCCAGCCGCCGGGCCATCATCTCCACATCGCCGAACGTCCCGGTGAAGGGCCGCAGGTCGGAGTGCACGCAGAACCCGGTATCGGGACTGTCCGCCAAACCACGGGCGAGCAGCTCGCCCAGGGTTTCCTGGGTCCACCAGCCCTGATCCTCGTAGTGTTCTCTGAGCTCAACCGGGATGTTCCGCATGACCTCCCTGCACCTCCCACGTCGCTGGCGATGCTATTCTCCGAAGCCGAGAATGCCAATACCGGAATCGGAGAACCCAAAATGGTGGACCTCGAGTGGAGTGACAGGCTGGCGGTTCTCACGATCGACCGGCCGCATGCCCGCAACGCCATCGCGCTGTCCACGATGGGTGAACTCGAAGAGGCGCTCGATGCCGCCGCCGGGGCTCGGGCCCTGGTGATTACCGGTGGCGGTGACCGCGCCTTCGTCTCGGGCGGTGATCTCAAGGAACTCAGCGCGCTGCGCACCGTCGAGGAGGCGGCCGCGATGGCCAGACGGATGCGGACCATCTGCGACCGCATCGCGAACTTCCCGGCACCGGTCATCGCCGCGCTCAATGGGCATGCGCTGGGCGGCGGGGCTGAAGTGGCGGTGGCTGCCGACATCCGGGTGGCCGCCGACGACATCCGGATCGGCTTCAATCAGGTGTCACTGGAGATCATGCCCGCCTGGGGCGGCGCCGAGCGACTGGCTGCACTGGTAGGCAAGGGCCGCGCTCTGATGCTGGCCGGTTCCGGCACGATTCTGGGTGCCGCCGAGGCGCACCATTTCGGTCTGATCGACAAGGTGGTGCCGCGGTCGTCGTTCGCCGACGAATGGCGTTCACTTGCAGTGTCTTTGGCCAACCGGCCGGCCGGTGTCATCAAACGCGTGATCGCGGGCGGTACCGCCGAGCAGGCCATTGATGCGTTTGCCGCGTTTTGGGTCTCCGACGAACACTGGGACGCCGCCGACCGCGTGATGAACCGGTCCAAGTGAGCAAGTCCCGATATCCCGGGTTCGCCGGTTAGCCGACCCTTTCAGGCCCTACAATCCGGTAACTGGTTTTGGTGAAGGAGGCGGTGTGCGAGGCTGCGCCATGAGGTTCGTCCGGGTCGGTTCAGCGCTCATTCTGGCCACTGCCGGAGTTGCTGCCGCCGAGGCGACGGCGAACGCCGAAGACCCGGTGATGCACCAAGTCACCTACAGCGTGTTCACCGAGATGCCGTTCCGCGGCGCGGAGATCTACTACCGCGACACCGATCCGCCGAACTGGGCCGACTACAGCCACGACCCCTACCTGTTCAGCCCCAACGTCGAGGCCGACCTCGGGCCCTCGCAGAAGTGGGTGCTCAACGTCCAGCTCGCCAACCCCAACGAGTGGGCGATGGTGATGGCCACCAGCGGCAGGTCACCGAACCCGCCCAACTTTCACTGCGTGCTGGCAGTCGACGGCGTCGTGGTTGCCGAGAACTCCGGCGCCAAGGGCGCACTCTGCTCGTTGCGCCACTGGTGAGCTGACTCGGCCTCGGCCGGCATCGGCTCCCCCTCCATCAGCGTGAGGTAGCGCTCGACGAGTTCCAGCGTTTCGCGGTGCCCGGCGGTGACGCCGAGCGCCTCCCCCATCACCAGCACGGTGGACAGCCCGGTCATCAGCACCGACCAGACCACCGCAGGCACCTCGTCGGGCAGTACCTGATGGCGCTCCAGGGCAGTCACGAAGGCTGCCCGCTGCTGCTCCCGGAACCGCTCGGCGTACTGCGAGATTTCGGTGCGCAGCACCTTGCGATGGTTGGCCAGTGCGGCCATCTCCATCGTGAGCCGGCTGGCCGCCGGGTTCAGTCCGTGCCGCCACAGCGCCCACAGCGGCTGCGGAGAGGCCAGCGCGCGTTCGTGGGCGGCCATGCCCAGATCCGCATACCGGCGAAACACCTCCAGGAACAGATCGTCCATGGAGCGGAAGTAGTAGTGCACCAACTGCGGCTTGAGGCCGGCCTTCTCGGCGACCCGCCGGGAAGTCACCGCCGCGTAGCCCTCGTCGAGCATCAGCTGTTCGGCGGCATCGACCAGAGCCATGCGGTTCTTTGCGTCCGGCGCCCCGATCCGCCGCGCCGATGCCATGGCCCCTCCGTCTCTCGATCGAACACGCCGATCGTACGTGGGCTGCGGCGGTCAACCTTGACCCCGCACTTTACCCCGTGCTAAGCAAGTGCTCAGCACTGTGGCCGATCGAGGAGGAACTCATACATGACCGACTTCGCCGGGCTCGACTTCCTCACCGACCAGTCACTGGTCGGCGACCCGTATCCGTACTACGACTACCTGCGGGCGCAGAACCCGGTGCTGCGGCTCGCACCGCACGGGTACGTCGCGGTCACCGGCTACGACGAAGCGCTCGCGGTGTACAAGAACGTCGAGGACTTCTCCTCGATCGTCGCCCTCGGTGGACCCTTCCCCCCGCTTCCGTTCACCCCGGCGGGCCACGACCTCAACGCGCAGATCGACGCGCACCGGACCGAGTTCCCGATGTATGAGCACATGGTCACGATGGACCCGCCCGATCACACCCGGGCCCGCTCGCTGCTGAGCCGGTTGCTGACCCCCAAGCGGCTCAAGGAGAACGAGGACTTCATGTGGCGGCTGGCCGACCAGCAGCTCGACGAGTTCCTCGACCAGGGCCGCGCGGAGTTTCTCGCCGAGTACGCAAAGCCGTTCTCGCTGCTGGTGATCGCCGACCTGCTGGGCGTGCCCGAGGAGGATCACCGGGAGTTCCGGGTGGTTCTCGGTGCCGAGCGTCCCGGCGCCCGGGTCGGTTCCCTGGACCACGAATCAGTGGGCCGCAATCCGCTGGAGTTCCTCGACGAGAAGTTCAGCGGGTACCTCGAGGACCGGCGCAGCCGTCCGCGCGACGACGTGCTCACGGATCTGGCCACCGCCAAGTACCCGGACGGCTCCACCCCGGAGATCATCGACGTGGTGCGCACCGCGACGTTCCTGTTCGCCGCCGGTCAGGAGACCACCGCGAAACTGCTGTCGGCGGCCATCAAGGTGCTCGGCGAGCGGCCCGACGTTCAGCAGGCGCTGCGGACCGATCGCAGCCTCATCCCCGCCTTCATCGAGGAGTCGCTGCGGCTGGAAAGTCCGGTCAAGAGCGACTCCCGGCTGGCGCGACGGTCGACGACGCTGGGCGATCTCGAGATCCCCGCCGGCACCGTCGTCATGGTGTTGCCGGGTGCGGCCAACCGGGACCCGCGCCGGTTCACCGATCCGCACGAATTCCAGTTGAGCCGGCCCAATGTTCGCGAGCACATCGCGTTCGGTCGCGGGGTGCACTCCTGCCCGGGGGCACCGCTGGCCCGCGTCGAGGGCCGCGTATCCCTGGAGCGGATGCTGGACCGGATGGGTGAGATCACCATCGACGAGGACGCACACGGGCCGTCGGCAGACCGGCGCTACAGCTACGAGCCCACCTACATCCTGCGTGGGCTCACCGAGATCAACGTCCGCTTCGCCGCGGCGGGCTGACTAGGCGTCGCCGCGAACCCAGATCGACTCGTTGTTCTGGATCCCGCACGTCAGGAACAGGCCGTCGGGCGCTTGGGCGACAGCGTTCTCGTACCCGCTGCAGTTGGTGTTGAACTCCTTGACACCGACCATGGGCGGTGACCGGAAGTAGCGCGGCTCGTAGCGCCGCGGCGAACCGCAGAACACCAGGCGGCCCCAGTTGTTGCGGGTGTCGACGCCGAAGACGTAGTAGCCGGTGTCGCTGCACGGCGCACCGAGTTCCACACCGGCGGTGATGCCAGGGGTGCAGAACGCGTCATTGCACTCGCTGGCATTGATCGGTGTGGTGTCCGGATCCGCCAACGCCGTGGCCGGCATCAGCAGTCCAGCAACCAGGGGCGCGGCCAGAGCTACGACGGTCTTTCGCACCCTCACACTTTCCCATATTCGGTAAGCGAATTCTCCCCCTCTGACCAGAAAATGGGACTGTGAAATGCTAGGTGGCACTGCTAACGTCACGGTCCGCAATCGACCGCGAAGGACGAGGAGGTCCGATGCCGCCCGGCAAGCGTGAGTCCGAGACGCCCGACGCCGACGACACCCTCGGGTCCGCTGCTGCCGCCGAGGCCGCTGCCGCCGAGGCCGAGGCGCGTGCCGAGGCGGCCCGGGCCCGCGCAGAGGAGCTGCGCCGCAAGCTGGAGGCGGCCGGCGGCACCGAGACTGAGACCGACACCGCGTCGCAGGACGCGACCGACACCGACGCCGATAGCGATGCCGACGCCGACCTCGATGCCGACGCCGACCTCGAGGACGAGACCGCCGACGAGCCGGCACCCGCCCGCAAGCGCCGGCTTCGGCTGCCGTCGGTGAAGGCGGTGGCGGCCAGCGTGGTGGTGCTCGTCATCGCCGGCCTGCTCGGCGCGACCGGCTACATGCTCTGGGAGCACAAGAAGGCCGCCGACGAGCGGCACCGCACCGCCGAGTACGCGGCGGCCGCCCGCCAGGGTGTGGTCAACCTGATGTCGATGGACTACAACCAGGCCAAGGAAAGCGTGCAGCGGGTCATCGACGACTCGGTGGGCAAGTTCCAGAACAACTTCAAGGACAGCTCCGAGGATCTGATCAAGGCGCTGCAGGATTCGAAGATGATCACCAAGGTGACCGTCAATGACGCCGCGGTCGAGCAGATGGACGACGAGACAGCTGTGGTCCTGGTGGCGGCTACCTCGCATCGCGAGGGGCCCAACGCCCCCAAGGAGGATCAGCAGCCGCGGGTCTGGCGGGTGGTGGTCAGCCTGCAGCGCGACGGTGGACAGATCAAGATGTCCGACGTCGAATTCTCCTGATGGCCTTGACGATCAGCCGACGATGCGCTGCACCCGCACCGGCATCTTGATGACCAACGGCAGGTTTCGCCCGCAGGCACCGCTGAGGCCGTAGGTCTCGTCGTACCCGCCGAACAGCGACCCGTCCGACGGGTAGCGCTGACCGTTGGAATCGACCACCCAGAACCGGAATTCCTGCTTGCCCGGTGAGGCCGAGCCGTCGTAGCACGGCTCCCAGTTCGGGATCGTGCGCCGCACCACCCAGCGGTCCTCGGTGTAGACCATGTCGGCCTCCCAGCCCAGGCTGCTGCTCATGTGACCGGTGCACGATGTCGGGCTCTCGCACGTCGAGGTGGTGGTCCACACCTGCTGCACGCTCTGCTCGTCGTGGAACACCTCGTTGGTCTTCGACATGCTGCCGATCGAGGTGACCAGGTAGCGCCCGTTGAGCTCGATCCCATAGGGACCACTGGCCTGCGCCGGGGCCGCGACACCTGTTGCGGCGACGAGGGTTACAGCGCACGCACCGAGGGTCACGTTGACTGCACGCATCACGGTCTCTCCAATCCGGACCACCGCCTAGGTCGGCAGCAGGTCCTTCCACGACTTGGGCGTACCGCCGGCAACCACCGTCGACTGCTGCCGATACTGGCCGTCCGGGGTCAGATAGCGGCCGTTCTGCGGGTCGTAGTAGGCCACCGCCACCTTCGGGGTGGCACTGCCGTCGGCCCCGTACCCACTGGGCGCGACGGGCACCGCACCGCCGTCGGGGGCAGGCGCCTCCGCGGGAGCCGGACCGGGCAGCGGACCCGCCGGATCAGCCTGGGGCGCAACAGCTTCCGGCGCGGGCGGCACCTGGGCCGCGGCCGGAGCCAACGGAGCCTCGGTAGGCCCGGGCGCGGCCGGCACCGGCCCCGGCGGGCGGGGGGTGCCTTCCAGCGGACCGTAGATCTGATCCTGGAAGGTCACCCGGTCATCCGGCGGGATGCCCTGCGACACCAGATTCGGGTCGAATGGGTAGGGTCCCGTCGCGTGCTGGCGCATCGCCAGCGGCTCAAAGGGCTTGTCGCTCTTGCAGATCTCCACCGTGGGTGCCCGCTTACCCGGCTTGTCCATGCAGGGGTAGTTGCGGGCGCCGCGCACCGAAATCGGTGAATCCTGAGGCAGTTTGCAGTACAGGCCGTCCGGCGTGTCGATATCGGACAGGTCAGCGGGCGAACGCCACTGGGACGGCGGCAAGAATCCCACGGTGCACGGCGGCGGGTCGCCGAACATCGCCGAGAACTCGCCCAGCGGCAGGCCGGTCGGGTTGTTCTTCGGCAGACCGAAGGACTGCTGGGCGGCGATGTAGGCCGGCAGGATCACCAGCAGCTGCTCGATACCCGGGTTGTAGGTGACCAGAACCTGGCCCACCGTGTTCAAGTTGGCCAGCAGCACCGGCAGCGTCGGCTTGACCTGGTTCAGCAGCGCCGAGACCTCCGAGATCGCACCGGGCGCGGTCTTGAGGATAGTGCGAATCTGCGGATCTCTGTTGTTGAGCGTGTCGCTGATCCCGGCGAAGCTACGCGACCAGATCTTGATGGAGTCCGAGGATTGCGCCTGGCCATCCAGCAGCGGCCCGGTGTCGTCGACCAGCGCCCGGGTCTGATCCGAGATGCCGTTGATGTCACCGGACAGTTTGGACGCGGAATCCAGCAGTGACTGGATGTCGAAACCCGCACCATTGAAGGCCTTGAACGACTCGTCGAGCAGTTGAGCCATCTTGTCCTGCGGGATGGTGTCGAGCAGTTTGCTCACCTGATCGAGCATCGGGCCCACCGGCTGGGGAATCGAGGCCGCCTTCACCGGGATCACCGAGCCGTCCTCCAGATACGGCCCGGACTTGGTGCGCGGCACCAGATCCACGAACTGCTCGCCCACCGCCGAGATGCTGCGGACGTTGGCCTGCAGATCGGCGGGGATCTTCGGCGAGGTGTCCAGCGACATCGTGGCGACCGCGCCGGTGTCGGTCAGGTCCACCGAGGTGACCTTGCCGATCTGAACACCGCGGTAGGTGACATTGGAGAACCGGTAGAGCCCGCCGCTGGCCGGCAGCTCCAACTTCACGGTGATCTTTCCCAGCCCCAGCAGCGTGGGCACCTGCATGTAGGTGAACACCATCACCGCCACACCGATGATCGAGGCGATCGTGAAGATGATCAGCTGGTTTCGGACGAAACGCGTCAGCATCAGTTTCCTCCGGTGGGTGCAGCAGGGGCCGGCGGCGGTCCCGGTGGCGCGGCGTAGGGGCCGGCGAAGATCTTGTCGATCTCCTCCTGGTTCGGCACCGACAGCAGCCCGCCGAATTCCGGCGGTACGACCGGCAGGACCGGCCCGTTGACCGGTGGCATCGGCCCGGAGGCCGCACTGATCGGCGCACCGTCGTCACCCTGCGGCGGCGGCGCGACACCGGCGGACAGCGGTTCGTAGGTGTAGTTCAGGTACCACGGATCACCGGGCGCGGGAACGAGTTTCGCGTGCTCCTCACCCCAGCGGGTACCGAGGAACAGACCTCGTTTGAGGCGCGGGATGGTGAAGTCCAGCACCGCGTAGAGGTTCATGTAGTCACCACGCACGGCGCGGTCGATCAGACCCTGGCTGTAGGGGAACGTCGTCGCATAGGCCAGCGCCTTGCCGATGTCGGGACCGATATCGGCAAGACCTTTGAGGGCGGGCTCCAGGTTCTTCAGGTTCTGCACCAGGTCGGCCTGGACGTTGTTGACCACCCCGCTGGCGGTGTCGCTGAAGGTGCCGAGCTTCTGCAGCGCGGTGGTCAGTGCGGGCCGTTCCTTGATGAGAACGTCGAGGGCGGGTGGCAATTCGGTGAGCACCCGGTCGATCGCCTCGGTCTGTCCGGCGAAGGTGCCCGACAGCCGGTTGAGGGACTTGATCGAGGCGATGATGCTGTCGCGCTGCTCGTCGAGCACACCGACGAAGTTGTCCAGCCGGGTCAGCAGATCCCGGACGTCGTCCTCTCGCCCGGACAGCGCGGTGCTGAAGTTGTGGATGATGTCGGAGATCTGCCCGAGCCCGCCACCGTTGACCACTGCCGCCACCGCCGAGAGCGTCTGCTCGGTCGACGGATACTTGGAGGTCTGGCTCAGCGGAATCGTGGCGCCGGGAACCAGACGTCCACTGGGCTTGTCCCCCAGCGGAGCGTTGAGCGCCACATGCATCGAGCCCAGCAGGCTGGTCTGCCCCACCGTCGCCACGGCATTGGCCGGGATCTCGATCTCAGGCTTGACCGAGATCTCGACATCCGCATGCCAGCCCTTCAGCGACATCTTGCCGACGCTGCCGATCACGACGTCGTTCATCAGCACCGGCGAATTCGATTCCAGCGTGCCGAATCGTCGTTCTACTCATCACGGTGTCCCTTCGGCCGGCATGGGCGGACCAGGCGGGGCGGCCGGCGCGGGCGGGGCGTCCGGCGGCACATACGACGGGTCGGGAATCGGTCCGGTGGTGCCCGGCATCAACATGCCCGGCAGGTTGGACACCGTCGGCACCGACTGTCCCGGCAACAGCGCCGGCGACGGGTAGACCGGGGCGTGCGGCACATCAGGCGCGGTCGGTCCGGGCGCGATGGCCGGGGGCTGACCGTAATTGGGCGGCGCACCGACGTCGTTGTTGAGCCCGGTGTAGGCCGAGATCGCCGGCGCATCCTCCGGACCGCGCTGCGGTCCCGGACCACCCGGTGCCAGTGACGGGTCGGTGTAGACGATGTTGTTCGGGTTCGCCGACTTCATCAGGTACGGGTTGGTCGGAATCGGAATGTAGTTGAAGTTCAACAACCGCAGGGCCGGGCCGAGGTACTGCGCACACAGCTTGGCGGTCTCGGGCGCGGTGGTGTTCTCCAGCGCACCGATGGAGCCACAGATGAACCCGACCGGACTGGAGAAGTTAGGCAGGGTGAAGCCACCGCCGAAATCGCCGGTGTCCGGGTTGTAGATGTTGTAGCCGTTGGCGAATGCGGTCGGCGCGATGTGCAGGTTGTTCTCCAGCGCGGTCTTGTTGTCCACCAGGATCTGGGTGACATTGCCCAGGCGCTGGATCTGCTCGGAGGTCGGGTCACGGGTTTCGGCGATGAACCGCTGCACCTCGCCGATCGCCACCGACAGGTTGGTGATCGCGCCGTCGAGATCCGAACTGCTGTCGTTGATCACGCTGGTCAGCGTGGCCAGCCGATCCTGGAACTGGACGATCTGAACATTGCTGTCCCGCAACGTCGTCACCACGGCCTGCAGGTTCTTGATGATGTCGACGATGTTGCCGCTGCCCTCGGCGAGCACCCGGCTGACACCGGACAACTCGGCGATGGTCTGCCGCAGCTTCTCACCGTTGCCGTCCAGTGCGTTGGCGGCGCTGTCGATGAACTTGCTCACCGAGGTGGTCGAGACGTTGCCTTGCGGGCCCAGGTCGGTGGCCAGCCGGGTGACCTGATTCTTGACCTCGTCCCACTCGACCGGGACCGCGGTGCGATCGACGGGAATCACCGCGCCGCTGGCCATCTTCGGGCCGCTGTTCTTGCGGTAGGCCGGCGTCAACTGGACGTAGCGCGCGGCCACCAGGTTCTGGGCCACGATGACGGCCTTGGCGTCGGCCGGCACCGGGACGTCGTGGTCGACGTTCATGGTGATCTTGGCCTGGGTGCCGTCCGGCTCGATCGAGCTGATCTTGCCGACCTTCACCCCCGACACCCGCACCTCGTCACCGGGGTAGATGCCGGTGGCGCTCGGGAAGTAGGCGGTGATCGTGGTGGGGGCGAAATATATCTTGCGCACCAGGAACGCCGCACCGGCGAGCAGCAGCACAGCCAGCAGGGCCACTGCCGCCAGGACCAGTCGATTCCGTCTCATGGCTGACCCCACCGTTCGTTGGGCTGCGGTATGCCGTTGTAGGGGAACGGAATCTCGGCACGCGGTCCGGCGTTGTCCGGCGGCTGGCCGGCGTCGATACCGCGGCGGAAGCCGAACGCATAGTCGAAGAACGGCTGCAATAGCTGGGCGGGCTGGACGTTAGGCACGAAGGCGTTGTAATAGAACCCGCTGGACACCGTTTCGCCCTGGGTCAGCTGGAACTTCGCCAGCCCAGGCAGGGCCTTTGCGATGTTGTCACGCTGGTTCTCCAGCATCGCCAGCACCGAGTTCAGCCGCTTGAGCGTCGGCGCCAGCTTGGCCTCGTTGTCATTGACCAATCCGGTGATCTGCTGGGCGACCGCCGAGGTGTTGGCCAGCAGGTTGGAGATCGCCAGCCGGCGGTCGTTGAGGACACCGAGCAGGTCGTTTCCGTTGAGCAACAGGGTGTTCAGCTTCTCGCTGCGCTTGCCGAGGACGACGCTGACATCGGCAGCGTTCTTGAGCAGTGAGGCCAGCGAGTCGTTACGGGCGTTGAGCGACTTGGACAGTCGCGTCACCCCGTCGAAAGTGGGACCCAGTTGCGGAGCAAGCTGATCGAGGGTGTCCGACAGGGTGTCCAGCGACTGGTTGAGCGAGGCGGTGTCGGTTCCCGCCGTGTTGGCGGTCAGGTCACTGACCGCCTCGGTCAGCGAGTAGGGCGAAGACGTTCTCGTGATCGGGATCTGGGTGCGCGGCGGCATCGTGCCGCTGCCCGCCGACTCCAGGGTCAGCACCCGTTCGCCGAGCAGCGTGCCGGTGCGGATGTGGGCGGTCGTATCCGACCCCAGTGGCACCGCACCCTTGACCAGGAAGGTGACCAGGGCATCGCCGTCGACCAGCGAAACATCCTGGACGCTGCCGACTTTCATACCCGACACCGTGACGTCGTTACCCGGCATGATGCCGCCGGCCTCGCTGAACACCGCCTGATACTTGACGTTGGTCGCCATCGACAGCAGCTTCTCGGGCTGCAGGCCCACCAGGATCACCAGGATGATCAGGGTCGCGCCAAGGAAACCCGCCCTGGCCAGATTCGCTCCGCGGTACTTAAGCATCGGGTTCCGTGCACCTTCCGGTCTCTTGCTTGATCCACGGGAAGACCACCGTCCGGCCCTGTAGATCGGTCGCCCGGATCGACAGGCCGCAGATGTAGTACTGGATGAAGCTGCCGTAGGCGCCCAGTCGCACGAGCTTGCGGTAGTTGCCGGGCATCCGCTTGATCCCGGCCTCCAGTCCGTCCTTGCTGTCGTAGAGCAGCGGCGCAAGGCGATTCATCTGCTCGACCGACTTGGCCAGCGGCGAGCGGGCTTCGCCGAGCAGGCTGGCCAGCGAGGCAGTGCCGTTGTCCAGCGAGGTGATGGCGGTACCGATCGGATCGCGGTCCCCCGACAGTCCCGAGATCAGCTGCTCGAGCTTGTCGATCGACGCGTCGAACTTGTCGCCGTCCTTGGCCAGCACCCCGACAACGGTGTTGAGGTTCTCGATGAGCTGCTCGATGGTCTGGTTGTTATCGGCCAGCGCATTGGAGAACGAGGAGGTCTTGGAAAACAGCGACTGCAAGGTGCCGCCCTGGCCCTGGAAGGCCTGGATCAGCGACGTCGTCAGCGCGTTGACATCCTGCGGATTGAGGCCCTGGATAACAGGTTTGAGGCCGCCCAGCAGCAGATCGAGGTCCAGCGCTCCGGCCGTACGGTCAGCCGGGATCTGCGATCCGGCCGGCATCACCCGGGTCGAGCCGGGTCCGTCCACCAGTTCCAGGTAACGGTCGCCGACGAGGTTGAGGTAGCGCACGGCGGCCTTGGTTCCCGTGGTCAGCACCACGTCGCGGTCCGCGTCGAACGTCACCAGCACCGACTTGTCCGGGCGCAGCTCGAGATCGTTGACCGTGCCGACCCGAATTCCGGCCACCCGCACGGTGTCTCCGGTCTTCAGCCGCGAGGCGTCGTTAAACACCGCCGAGTACGAGTTGGTGGCGCCGGTGCGGTACTGCCCGAAGATGAAGAACAGCGAGGCCGTCAGGATCGACATCACGATCCCGAAGATGACGAACTTGATCAGTGTCCGGTGTCGGCGCATCATCCCGGCATCCCCATCTGGGTGGTGTTACGCGGCGGGCCGTCGATCGGGCCGAACAGCGCCTGCTTGAGGCCGTCGGAGTTGAGCAGGATGCCCTGGTTGCCGTAGCGCCACGGGTTGGCGCCCACGTCACCGACGAGCATCGGCGGCACGTACTCGTAGGGCACGTTGGGCAATCCCATCTCTTTGCAGATCGGGCGGTCGAGTTTGGCGTTGACCTTCGGCAGGTCCTGCGGCCAGCGGTAGCGCTCGATACCGAGCAGGAAGCTGACCGAGACCAGGACGCCGGGGACCGGCAGCGGCGGCGAGGTGGCGAACGGAACGATGCCGCCCAGGCCGCAGGAGATGTTCTCGTGGTACTTGGCCAGCAGGGCCGTCGTCGGCAGCAGCACGTGAACCGCGTCGGTGAGCCCCTGCCGGTTGTCGCTGAGGACTTCATTGCCCAGATCGGCGAACCCGGCAGCACTCATCAGCACCGCGTCGAGGTTCTGCTGCTCCTCGACGATCGACCGACTGAGCTGGGCGGCGTTGTCGGCGGTGCGGATCAGATCGTCGGAAGCCTCGGCGTAGGTATCGGCCACTGCGGGGAAGACCTCGATGTCGTGCCGCAGGTTTGGCAGGCTGGGGTCGAGCTTGGCCAACAGCCGGTCGAAGTCGGTCAGCGTCTGCCCGATCTTCTCCCCACGGCCACTGAACGCCTTCGAGATGGCGCCGAGGGTCTCGTTGAGTTTGGCCGGGTCCAGCTTGTTGAGCACTGAAACCAGTTGCTGGAAAACAGTATTGATCTCGACGGTCACATGCCCGGCGGTGACCACCTGTCCGGGCTTCATCCGGCTCGTCGACGGATCCGCCGGCGGTACCAGTTCGACGAACTTCGATCCGAATACGGTGGTGGAGGCGATGTCGACCAGAACGTTCTCGGGAATGTGGCGCAGCTGGTCGGGATCCATCGCCAGGTGCAGGGCCGCGGTCCCGTCCGAGCGGGCCTCGATCGAGGCCACCTTGCCCACCTGGACCCCGCGCATCTTGACCCGGGCATCGGGGTTCATCACCAGGCCGGCGCGATCGGAGATCACCGTCACCGGAACGGTTTTGGTGAAGGAACCACGGAACAACCCGACCGAGACGGCCACGATGGCGATGATGGCGAGCACCGTCGCCAGACCCGCGAGCGGGCGCGCGGAACTGCGGGCGCCGAAGCTCTGGCCGGGCCGCGCCGCGATAGGCGCGGCGGCGGTTTCGGTTTCGGATCGGTCAGCCGGGCCCGGACCGAGGTTTCGCGTCACGTCTTCTCCCTATCCGGACAGGTTGAAGTTGCCGTTGGAGCCGTAGATGGCCAGGGAGACCAGCAGGGTCACCGAGACCACCACGATCAGGGATGTGCGTACCGCGTTGCCCACCGCGACCCCGACTCCCGAGGGTCCGCCGGTGGCGAAGTAGCCGAAGTAGGTGTGGATCAACAGGATCGTGATCGCCATCAACACCGCCTGCAGAAACGACCACAGCAGATCGATCGGGTTGAGGAAGGTATTGAAGTAGTGGTCATAGAGGCCACCGGACTGACCGAACAACACCACGGTGGTGAACTGGCTGGCCACGAAGGACAGGATCACCGCGATCGAGTACAGCGGGGTGATCGCCACCATGCCGGCCACGATCCGGGTGCTCACCAGGTATTCGACCGGGCGGATGCCCATCGACTCCAGGGCGTCGATCTCCTCGTTGATCCGCATCGCGCCCAGCTGGGCGGTCACCCCGGCGCCGAAGGTGGCGGCCAGCCCGATCCCGGCGACTACCGGCGCACTGATGCGCACGTTGATGAACGCCGCCAAAAAGCCGGTCAGCGCCTCGATGCCGATATTGCCCAACGAGCTATAGCCCTGCACCGCCAGCGTGCCACCG
The DNA here is from genome assembly GCF_001494595.1 of Mycobacterium sp. M26. Classification (GTDB taxonomy): domain Bacteria; phylum Actinomycetota; class Actinomycetes; order Mycobacteriales; family Mycobacteriaceae; genus Mycobacterium. The sequence continues at coordinate 1,226,660 of NZ_LN929908.1, read as the reverse complement.
GCGGCCAGGGTCAAGAACCCGACGATGACCACCGTGCCACCGATCATCGCCAACGTGCCCGCCCCCATGGAGATCTCGGCAATCAACCGAATGATCTCCTTACGGAAATGCACCGCCGCATGCGGCGTCCCACCAATCGCACGGGCATAGAACAGCGTGTGATCACCAATGCGGCCCAGCGTCCCGATGGGTCGCTTGAGCTGCCGGGTCAATCGCGGGTAGACCGCTGGGAGTGCCATGGGTGCGTTCCTCTACCGGGTGGTCATGCGGATGCCGATGGCCGTCACGACCACATTGACCACGAACAACGCCATGAAGGCGTACACCACCGTCTCGTTGACCGCATTACCCACCGCCTTGGCACCACCACCGGAAATCGTCAACCCCCGATAACAAGCCACCAACCCCGCGATCAACCCGAACAACGCCGCCTTGACACACGAGATGATCACCTCCGGCACCCCGGTCAACAACGTGATCCCCGCCGCGAACGCCCCCGGATTCACATCCTGAACAAACACCGAAAACACATAGCCACCCAAAATGCCGATGATCACCACCAACGAATTGAGCAACAGCGCAACCAGACCCGAAGCCAACATCCGCGGCGTCACCAACCGCTGCACCGGGTTGATCCCCAACACCTCCATCGCGTCGATCTCTTCACGAATCGTGCGCGACCCCAAATCCGCACACATCGCCGTCGCCCCCGCACCGGCCACGATCAACACCGTCACCAGAGGGCCCACCTGCGTCACCGCACCAAACGCGGCACCGGCACCCGAGAGATCCGCCGCGCCCAACTCCCGCAACAGGATGTTCAACGTGAAGCTCACCAACACCGTGAACGGAATCGCCACCAACAACGTCGGCGCCAACGACACCCGCGCCACAAACCACGACTGCTCCAAAAACTCCCGCCACTGAAACGGCTTATGGAACACATAACGCACCGCATCAGCCGACATCGCAAACAACCCACCGATCGCCTGCATCGGCCCCGACACCCCACTACGCAGGGCAATACCCGGCGACCAACGATCGGGTCCCTTACTTGCCATCGGCGACCGGTCCTTCCGGGGTGGTGGAGGTTGCGGCGAAGTCGACATCTTCATAGCCGATCGGGTGGGTCACGGTGAGGGAATCGTGAACTTCAGCAACATCAATATCAGCTGATGCCAACCGTGCCATCCTGTAAGTCCGGTAGGCGAACGCGTCGGCGTCCGCGCGATTCTTCATGCGCTTGGCTCGCGGCGCAGAGATGGCTCTGCCAGTGCTATCCCCGCGGGCCCTCAGTCCGTCGTCGCGACCCGAAAAAATGCGGTCTGAGGTGCATCTTTTGGACGCCACTGGCGTGCCGCCGCGGAGTGCCCCACTGCCATCGGCAGGTAAGAATAGCTGCGCTATCGATTTAACTGAGAACGGCCGAGTATTAACGCCGTGCGTTATTGGCACATCGCTATCCGCAATTGCTTTTGTGTGCAAATAGCGCCCAGCTGGCAAAGAATTGGACGCGTATCGACCCTGTGTGATCTCACCCGGGCTACGTGATCCAGTGAGATCCAGGTCACAGGCCCTCAAGGTAAGGAAGGTACCCAGTTCGGTGCGGCAGGACATGAGTTCTCCGGCGTTGCCTAGGTGACCGCGCCGGCGGTCTTGAGCTCGATGATGCGGTCCCAGTCCAGGCCGATCTCCTCGAGGATCTCGTCGGTCTGCTCGGCGAAACCCGGGGCCGGGCCGCTCTGCGGAGCGGCCACATCGAACTGCACCGGATTGGACACCAGTTCCAGTTCACCGGCCTGGACCAGATACTCGTTGGCCCGCACCTGGGCATCGGCGGCAGCCTGCAAGGTGTCCTGCACTGGCGCCCACGGCCCGGCCAGTGTGGCGAACCGCGTGGACCACTCGGCCAGCGTGCGGGTGGCCATCGCCTTGCCCAGGATTTCCACCGCGTCGGCGGTGTGCGCCGCGATCTGCTCGGCAGAGCCGAACCGCGGATCGTCGATGTATTCGGTGATCTCCATGTGCCGGCACACGTCGGCCCAGAACTTGGTGGGCTGCATCATCACGAAGGAGATGTAGCGTCCGTCGGCGGTCTCGTAGAGGCCCACCAGCGGATTGATCGGCGAACCGTGCACGCCGGGCACCGGTGCCACCAACCGCTCCCCCAGATGCTGGGTGAGTGCGATGGTGTGCCCCATCGCCCACAGCCCACTGCCCAGCAGCGAGACATCGACGACCGAAGGTTCGCCGGTGCGTTCACGTTTGAACAACGCCGCCGCGATCCCGCCGGCCAGGTTCGTGCCGGAGATGGTGTCGCCGTAGGCCGGCCCGGGCGGTCCGATCATGCCTTCGATGCCGGGTGGGGTGATGGTGGCCGCGGTTCCGGCGCGGCACCAGAAGGCGGTCATGTCGTAACCGCCTTTCTCCGATTCCAGGCCACGCGGCCCGAAAGCGCTGCCGCGGGCGTAGATGATCGCCGGGTTGACCGCGCGGATGTCCTCGACGTCGATGCCGAACTTGCGGCGATGACCGGGCAGGAAGCTGGTCAGGAAGACGTCCGAACGCCGGACGAGTTCCAGCAGTACCTCTTTGCCGCCGGGCACCGACATGTCCAGCCCGATGCTGCGCTTACCCCGATTGGCATGTTCCACATTGGGATTCGGTTCGCCTTCGACGCGCAGCGGACCGGTCTGCCGCAGCCCGCGCTGCGGGTCACCGGTCACCGCGTGCTCGACTTTGATGACCTCGGCACCCCACTCCCCGAGTACCGCACCGCAGGACGGCACGAAGCCGTACATGGCGACCTCGAGAACGCGCACACCCTCCAGGGGCTTGCTCATCCGACCACCTCGGCGAGCGTCTTGCCTTCCAGGAACTCCTCGAGGCCGGCCACGCCCATCTCACGGCCGACGCCGGACTGCTTGTAACCGCCGAACGGGGTGTCGGGCCCGAAGTAGTTGCCGCCGTTGATGCCCATGGTTCCGGTGCGGATGCGCCGCGCGATGGCGCGGGCCCGCTCCTGCCCGCCGAAGACACCGCCGGACAGTCCGTAGATGGAGTTGTTGGCGATCCGCACGGCGTCGTCGTCATCGGAGTAGGCCAGCACGGCCAGCACCGGTCCGAAGATCTCCTCCTGGGCGATCTCACTGTCCGGGTCCACGTCGGTCAGCAAGGTCGGCTCGTAGAAGTAGCCGGGGCCCTCGACCTTGTTGCCGCCGGTGACCAGGGTGGCGCCGGCTGCCACGGCCCGCTTGACGATGCCGTCGACCTTCTCGCGCTGGGTCTCGCTGATCAGCGGTCCCATATAGGTGGCCGGGTCGGCGGGGTCGCCGTACTTGATCATGCCCATGAAGTTCTTGACCAGTTCGACGATCTCGTCGTGATGGCTGCGCGGCACCAGCAGCCGGGTGGTGATGGCGCACCCCTGCCCGGCGTGTGAGCAGATCATGAACGCCGCCATCATCGCGCAGGTGTTGAAGTCGGCGTCGTCGAGCACGATCATGGCCGACTTGCCGCCCAGTTCCAGGAAGACCTTCTTGATGGTCTCGGCGGCGGCCGCCATGATCTTGCGACCCGTGGCCGTCGACCCGGTGAAGGTCACGACGTCCACATCGGAGCTGGCCGTCAGTGCCGCGCCGACCGCCGCGTCGGTCGAGCTGATCACGTTGACCACACCGGCGGGGATATCGGTGTACTTGGCGATGACCTCACCAAGCGCCAGCGTGGTCAGCGGGGTATCGGGAGCGGCCTTGAGTACCACGGTGCAGCCCGCGGCCAGCGCCGGCGCCAGCTTGGCCAGGGCCAGCTGGTTGGGATAGTTGTAGGCGATGATCGCCGCGACCACGCCGGCGGCTTCCTTCTCCACCCAGCGGTGGTGGCGCTGCCCGCGGCTCTCGATCTCCCCGAGGTCCTCGGTCATCGGATAGGTCTTCAACAGGTCGGCGTAGTAGCCGACGATCCTGATCGGGTCGTCGAGCTGAGCGCTTTCGGTGAGCGCACGCGTGGCACCGACCTCGGCGATGGTGATGGCACGCAGCTCGTCGCTGTGGTCGAGCAGGGCCTTGTGGAGCTGGTCCATACAGCGGATCCGGAGCTCGACGTTGGTCGGCCAGTCGGTGGTGTCGAATGCGGTGCGGGCAGCGGCGATGGCCCGCTGCGCGTCGGCGATGTCGGCGTCGGGGGCGTATCCGACGACCTCACCGGTGGCCGGGTTGAGCGAGGGGTAGCTCCGGGCGGCTGCGACCAGCTCGCCGTCGATCAGCATGTGCCGGTCAGACGCCTGGCCTTCCTGCTGGTGGGTGCCGCCGGCAATCGTCGCCGTTGTGTCCACTGGAAACCAGCCTCTCCCGGAGTTCGGATAACTCGGTTCTCATCTTCGGCGAATCATACATTCGGGCAACGAGAACTCAAGCCGCCTTCGCGTATACCGTCACGACCTGCACCGCCCCGCGGGAGTGCCACCTGGCGAAGCATTCCCGCAGTTAGACACTTCGCGTCAATGTGTCTTGCGAAATGCGTCACAGCGAGAGTAGCGTTCTCATTCCAGAAAGGGAGATTCTTGACGACCGAGATCGATTGGCTCAACCGAGACGGAGACCGTCGGTGAAGACGGCACTGGTGACTGGCGGTAGTTCCGGTATTGGTGCAGCGGTGGCCAGTCGGTTGTGCTCGGACGGCTACACGGTGGCCACCCTGGACATCGCTGGATCGGAAACTCCGCACTCCTATATCGCCGACGTGACCGACCGCGCCCAGATCGACGCCGCCGTCACGGAGATCCACGCCAGCCTGGGTCCGGTGACCATTCTGGTCAACGCAGCCGGCAAGGAGGTCTTCCGGCGCTTCGCCAACATCAGCTTCGACGAGTGGAAGACGATCGTCGACATCAACCTGCACGGGGTGTTCCACACCATCCAGGCCGTGCTGCCCGACATGGTCGAGGCGGGCTGGGGACGTATCGTCAACATCTCCTCGTCGTCCACCCACTCCGGGGCACCGTTCATGTCGGCCTATGTGGCCGCCAAATCGGGTGTCAACGGACTGACGAAAAGCCTTGCGCTGGAATACGGACCGGCCGGCATCACGGTCAACGCCGTCCCCCCGGGCTTCATCGACACCCCGATGCTGCGCGCATCGGCAGAAAAGGGCAACCTCGGCTCGATCGAGGAGGCGATCAAGCGGACCCCGGTGGGCCGGATGGGCAAACCGGAGGATATCGCCGCGGCGTGCGCCTTCTTCATCTCCGAGGAGGCCGGCTACATCACCGGCCAGATTCTGGGCGTCAACGGCGGCCGGAACACCTGAGCAGGCTGGAAACACCGATCTACCAACGTCACTGAAAGGAACAACTGTGGGACGAGTCCAAGGCAAGGTCGCCTTCATCACCGGTGCCGCGCGCGGGCAGGGACGCAGCCACGCGCTGCGGCTTGCCGAAGAGGGCGCCGACATCATCGCCGTCGACCTGTGCAAGGACATCGAGACCATCGGATACCCGATGGCTACCCCGGAGGACCTGGAGGAGACCGCCGAGCTGGTCAAGAAGACCGGCCGCGGCATCGTGACCGCGCAGGCCGATGTCCGGGAAGCCGCCCAGCTCAAGGACGCACTCGAGCAGGGCCTGGCCGAATTCGGCAAGGTCGATATCGTTGTCGCCCAGGCCGGTATCGCCGGGATGAAGGGCGAGCCGCCGCTGCAGGCGTGGTGCGATGTGATCAACACCAACCTCATCGGCACCATCAACGCGATCCAGGTGGCACTTCCCCATCTGCAGGAGGGCGCGTCGATCATCGCCACCGGCTCCACCGCGGCGCTGATGGACGCCCACAACAAGCCCAACCCCGGTGGCGACCCGGGCGGCATGTCCTACATGGTGGCCAAGCGGCTGCTGTCCAACTATGTCCACGACCTGGCCACCGAACTGGCCGTCCGCGGTATCCGGGCCAACGTGGTGCACCCGACGAACTGCAACACCGACATGCTGCAGAGCGAGCCGATGTACCGCTCGTTCCGTCCCGATCTCGAACACCCGACCCGTGCCGATGCCGAGCCGGTTTTCGGTGTGCAGCAGGCGATGAAGGTCAATTTCGTCGAGCCGCTCGACATCAGCAACGCGGTGCTGTGGCTGGCCTCCGAGGAGGCCCGCTATGTCACCGGTATGCAGCTGCGGGTCGACGCCGGCGGCTACCTCAAGTGGTACGACTACCACGTCTGACACGCGACTCGACAGCGAAGAACGGAAGGACACACCGTGAAGGTTCGGGTAGATCAGGACCGCTGCCAGGGGCACACCCTGTGCGCCATGATCGCACCGGAGATGTTCGTGCTCAGCGACATTGACGGCAGCTCATCGGCAGTCACCGAGGTCGTCCCGGTTGACCAGGAGGACGCCGTGCGCGAGGCCGCGCAGTCCTGCCCAGAACAGGCGATCCTCATCGACGAGGACTGACCGAGAACTCACCGTCCCACCAGAAGTCAAGGGAGACAACGCCTTGAGCGTCGACGACATCACCGCGCCGGACGAGCGCAAGCAACCTCGGTACCACTTCGACCGGCACACCCCGGAGTACCGGGTGCAGTTCGAGAAGATCACCGAGGAGATGCACGAGAAGTGCCCGATCGCGTGGTCGGACACCTACGGCGGCCACTGGGTGGCGGCCGGCAGCAATGCGGTCTTCGAGCTGGCCCGCTGCCCGCACATCTCCAATGATCACGACATCAACGGGGAACGCCGCGGCTACAAGGGGATTTCGATCCCCACCAGCCGCCGCGTGGTGACCCGCGGCGGCATGCTGGAGATGGACGATCCCGAGCACCGCATCTATCGCAACGTGCTCAACCCGTACCTGTCGCCGGCGGCGGTCGCACGCTGGGAGCCGTTCGTCCACGAGATCGTGCGGGCCAGTATCGACGAGAAGATCGAATCCGGACGGATCGACTTCATCGACGACCTGGCCAATGTCGTTCCCGCCGTGCTGACGATGGCGCTGCTGGGCATCCCGCTGAAGATGTGGACCGTCTACTGCGAGCCCACCCACGCCGCGATCTACACCCCCGAGCATTCACCGGACGCCGAGCGGGTCGCCCAGCAGCACCGGGAGATGGGGATCGACCTCATCACCCGGCTCAACGATGCCAAGGTGAATCCGCGCCCGGGACTGCTCAACGCACTGATCAATCTGCGGATCGACGGCGAGCCGGCACCCGATATGGAGATCCTGGGCATGCTGGGGCTGATCATCGGCGGTGGCTTCGACACCACCACCGCGCTGACCGCCCATGCCCTGGAATGGCTGTCCGAGCACCCCGCCGAGCGCGAGCGGCTCAGTCGCGAGCGGGACACCCTGCTCGACCCGGCCACCGAGGAGTTCCTGCGGTTCTACACCCCGGCCCCGGGCGACGGCCGCACCTTCTCCGATGACGTCGAACTGGAAGGCCACCAGTTCAAGGAGGGTGAGCGGGTCTGGATCTCGTGGGCGATGGCCAACCGCGATCCCGCGGTGTTCCACGACCCCAACGAGGTGGTCCTCGACCGGAAGGGCAACCGCCACTTCAGCTTCGGCATCGGCGTGCATCGCTGCATCGGCTCGAATGTGGCCCGTACGGTGTTCAAGGACATGCTGACCCGCGTGCTCGACCGGGTGCCGGACTTCCGGTGCGATCCCGCAGGCACGGTGCACCGGGAGGGGCAACCGCCACTTCAGCTTCGGCATCGGCGTGCATCGCTGCATCGGCTCGAATGTGGCCCGTACGGTGTTCAAGGACATGCTGACCAGCGTGCTCGACCGGATGCCGGACTTCCGGTGCGATCCCGAAGGCACGGTGCACTACGACACCATCGGCGTCATCCAGGGCATGCGCAAGCTGCCCGCGACGTTCACCCCCGGCAAGCCGCTGGGCCCCGGTCTGGACGAGACGCTGGAGAAGCTGCAGCGCATCTGCGACGAGCAGGAGCTCGCCCGCCCGATCACCGAACGCAAGGAGGCCGCGGTCATCGACTGACCGCGCTGCGTTGAATCAGACCTCACGCACAAGAAGTACGGGTAGACCTGTGCGTGAGGTCTGGATCAACGTTTACTTGCCGCGCGGCAGACCCAGCACTTGCTGGGCGATGATGTTGCGCTGGATCTCTGAGGTACCGCCGGCGATGGTGCCCGAGAAGCTGCGGGCATGGCGCTCGAACCAGCTGGCGAAGTAGTGGTCGAGATTCATATGCGCGTAGGGGCCGGTAGTCGACGGGTGAATCAGACCCTCCGAACCCGCTGCGGTGAGCGCAGTTTCGGAAGCGCGCAGCTCGGCTTCGGACCCGAACAGCTTGACCACCGAGACCGAGGCAACATCGGTCTCGCCACGCGCGGCCTTCGCCAGCCCGGCCGAGCCCATCAGCCGAAGCGCCTGATAGTCCATGATCATCGAGGCGTACTGGTCTTTCTCCAGCGGTGTGTGCGGGGTGAAGTCGCCGATCATGTTGGCGATCCGGTCGGCGAAACCGAGCCACATCATCGTGCGCTCGTGACCCAGTGATCCGTTGGCGACGCCCCAGCCGCCGTTGAGCGGGCCGACGAGGTTCTCGGCAGGCACCCGCACATCGGTGAAGAAGACCTCGTTGAAGTCCTTGTCGTCAATCCCGCAGATCGACGGGAACGGCCGGCAGACCACACCCGGCACATCGGTGGGGATGATCAGCACGCTGATGCCCTTGTGTTTGGGGGCATCGGGATCGGTGCGCACGAACGTCAGCAGGAAGTCGGCGTCGTGCGCTCCGGAGGTCCAGACCTTCTGGCCGTTGACCACGAAGTGATCGCCGTCCAGCACGGCACGGGTGCGCAGCGAGGCCAGGTCCGACCCGGCGCTGGGCTCGCTCATCCCCAGTGACGCCGTCTTCTCCCCCTTGAGAACCGGCACCGCCCAGCGGTGCTTCTGTTCATCGGAGCCGAACGAAATCAGTGATGCCGCAACGATATTGACACCCTGCGGATTGAAGCTGTGGTAGATGCGGCGACGGCACAGCTCCTCGAGGTGGACGAACTGCTGCAGGATCGTCGCGTTGCGGCCGCCGAACTCGGGCGGCTGGCCGGGCAGCAGCCAGCCGTTGTCGAACAACAGCCGCTGCCAGCGCCGTGCCCAGGCCGGCATATGGGACACCGAGCGGGGCCGCTCGAGCGTCTCAGCCTCCGAGGGCAGGTGCTTGTCGAGGAACTCGCTGAATTCCGCACGGAACTCTTCGACGTCGGGATCAAAAGTGAGCTGCATCAGAAGTCCTCGTATTCCTCGGCGATCATCGCGCGGTGTTCGGCGGCGCCGCCGAGCATCAGCTCGCCGACCTTGGCCCGCTTGAGCGCGAACTGGACATCGTTCTCCCAGGTGAATCCCATGGCACCGAACAACTGCAGGCCGTGCCGGAACACCACCGACTGGCAGTCCCCCGCGGCAGCCTTGGCCATCGCGGCGGCCAGCCGGCGGCGCCGGTCGTCGGCGCTGATCGTCAGCGCCGCGAAATAGGCCAGCGCGCGGGCCCGTTCGATCGCGACGTGCATGTCGACGGCCTTGTGCTGAACGGCCTGGAAGGACCCGATCGGCACCCCGAACTGGTGGCGGTCCCGGACATGCTGCAGAGCCAGGTCCAGCACCCGCTGGCACGCCCCGACGGTGGTGATGGCGATCCCCATCAACGCGACGTGGCGCGCCCGCTCCGGGTCGGCCGGCAACCGGTCGCCATCGGCGACGCGCACGTCGGCGAAGGTCACGTCGGCTACGTGCAGCACCGGGTCGAAGACCGGGTTGCGGCTGACGGTGATCGCCGACCAGTCCACCAGGAAGACGCCCCCATCGGTGACCACCGCGAGCTTCTCGGCGCGATCACCGTCGAGCACGTGGCGGGCGGTCCCGTTGAGCACCCAGCCGTCGGCGTCCCGGCGCGAGGTGACCCCGTCGTAGACGGCGGCGCCGGCCAGTTGCGGGTCGTAGCGATCGCCGGCCAGCGGAGCGAACTGCGTGGCGGTGGCCAGGAACGGGGTGGGATCGGTGGCCCGGCCCAGTTCCTCGCAGACGATCGCCAACTCGACCGCGTTCTCGGGGTCGGCGAGCTCCGTCCAGCCCTGCTCGACGTAGGAACCCCACAGCGGGGCGGGATCCACTCCGTTCTCGGCGATACCGCGGATCAACGAGACCGGACACTGCTTGGCGACGGCGTCGCGCACGGTGTCCTGCCACAAACGCTGATCAGCGTCGAATTCCAGTAGCACCCAACTTCTCCTGTCCAGCTACCCAACCTTTGGAAACCTGATTCTCCATTATTGAGTTGTTGGTTCTCTCAATTCGGTATCGCACTCTACCGGCCAATTTCCTTGCTGCCTACCGTCAGGTGAGGCAGAGTGGTAACGAGGTTCTACTCTCCACAGCGAGAACACTATTCTTGCATTGAAAGAACTTGGATTTACACTACGAGGTATCCGGTCAGGCACGCCGGGCAGCGGGAAGGCGGATTGGTGATCGAGAACCGGGACGGGACGACAACGCCCCTCATCGACGCGAGCGTGCACATCTTCTTCGGGTCGACGCCTGAGCTGCGGACGGTGATGCGCGAGCCGTTCAAGAGCCGCGGCTTTCCCGACTACGAGATGGACTGGTACGGCGCCCCGGGCGGGGAGTACGTCAAGGGTTCCCGCGGCCCCGACGGCCAGTACCCCGGCTCCGACCCCGAGGTCGTCGCCCGGCATCTGTTCACCGATCGCGGCGTCGACGTCGCGGTGCTGCATCCGATGGGCCGCGGCATCATGCCCGACCGCCATCTGGGCACCGCCATCCTGGCCGCGCACAACGAGATGATGGTGTCGCGCTGGCTGGAGCATCCCGAGTACGGCGAGCGGTTCCGCGGCACCATCCGCGTCAACCCCGACGACATCACCGGCGCGCTACGCGAGATCGACAAGTACAAGAGCCATCCCCGGGTGGTGCAGATCGGTATCCCGCTGCAGTCCCGGGAGCTCTACGGCAAGCCACAGTTCTGGGAGCTGTGGGAGGCGGCGGTGGATGCGGGCCTGCCGGTGGCCACCCATATCGAGCCCGGCGAGGGCATCGCGTTCCCGCCGACACCGTCAGGCCACACCCGGACCTTTGAGCAGTATCTGGGCTTCATGTCGCTCAACTACGTCTACCACCTGCTCAACATGATCGCCGAGGGCGTGTTCGAGCGGATGCCGGAGCTGAAGTTCGTCTGGGCCGACGGCGCCGCCGACATGATCACCCCGTTCATCTGGCGGATGGACTGCTTCGGCCGGCCGCATCTGGAGCAGACACCGTGGGCCCCGAAGATGCCCAGCGACTACCTGCCGGGCCACGTCTACTTCATTCACAACAGCCTCGACGGGCCCGGTGACGCCGACTTCGCCGACGAGTGGCTGTCGTTCACCGGCAAGGACGACATGCTGATGTTCGGCTCGAGCTATCCGCACTGGCACTGCGGTGACGCCCGCTCACTGCCGGCGGCGTGGACGGCCGAGCAACGGGCAAAGGTGTGCTGGCGCAACGCCGCCGGACTGTACGGCATCGACATCCCGGCCGCCGTCGGAACACATTGAGTCGCGCAGTAGGGACAAGGAGACCACGATGACTGTTATTCACACCCAGGACCGGGTCACCCCCACCGAGCGCGTTGCGGTGCGCTGTGTGGACTCCGACGTGCATCCGGTGCCGCGCCGCGGCGTGCTGGCGGAGTACATCCCCGAGCCACTGCGCAGCAAGTACTTCATGAACCACCGGGTCGGCGAGCTGATCTACTACGACGCACCCGATTACGCGCACGCCTACGCCATGCGCGTCGACACCTTTCCCGACGACGGCGAATTCGCCTGCACCGATCCGGATCTGGCGTTCCGGCAGGCGATCATGGAGGCCGGCGCCGACATCGCGGTGCTGGAGCCGACGCACGGGACGTGCCGGCTGCCGGAGGCCACGGCCGCGCTGTCCTACGCGCACAACGCCTGGCAGGCCGAGAACTGGCTGGACAGCAAGAACAACTGGCACGAGCGCTGGCGCGGATCGATCTGCGTGGCCATCGAGGACCCCGAGGGTGCCGCCCGCGAGATCGAGAAGTGGGCCGGCCACCCGTTCATGGTCCAAGCACTGATCAAGGCCGAGCCCCGCCCGTCGTGGGGTCATCCCCAGTACGACCCGATCTGGCAGGCCGCCACCAAACACGACATCGTGGTCAGCTGCCATCTCTCGCGCGGAGTATACGAAACGCTGCCGATCCCGCCGGTGGGGTTCCCGAGCTACAACCATGACTTCATGGTCAGCTATTCGCTGACCGCGGCCAACCAGGTGATGAGCCTGATCTTCGACGGCGTGTTCGACCGCTACCCCACCTTGCGAATTGTGTTCGTGGAGCACGCCTTCAACTGGATCCTGCCGCTGATGTGGCGGATGGACGCCATCTACGAAGCCCGCAAATCCTGGCTGGACATCAAGCGCAAGCCCAGCGAGTACGTCAAGGACCACATCAAGTTCACCACCCAGCCGCTGGACTACCCCGAGGACAAGACCGAACTGCTGCGCGCCTTCGAATGGATGGAATGCGAGAAGATCCTGCTGTTCTCCTCGGACTACCCGCACTGGACCTACGATGATCCGCGCTGGCTGGTCAAGCACCTGCCCGAACACGCCAGGGAGGCCGTGATGTTCCGCAACGGCATCGAGACCTACAAGCTGCCCGACACCGTGCCCGCCGTCGAAGGCCAGATGCGGGTCTTCTGAGCACATGACGACTTCTGACAAGCAACCCCGACTCGCCCAGGGCCGGGAGCACGTGGTGGCCACCGTCGACGAGATCCCGCCCGGCACACACAAACTGGTGCCGATCGGCCGCCACGGTGTCGGCGTCTACAACGTCAACGGCACCTTTTATGCGATCGCCAACTACTGTCCGCACGAAGGCGGCCCGCTATGTTCCGGACGCCCCCGCGGTCGCAACGTCGTCGACGAGAGCGTTCCCGGTGACGCGGTGATGGTGCGCGACATGGAGTTCATCTACTGCCCCTGGCACCAGTGGGGTTTCGAACTCGCCACCGGCACCACCGCGGTCAAACCCGAGTGGAGCATCCGGACCTACCCCGTGCGGGTGGTCGGCAACGATGTGCTCGTGATGGCATGAGCGGGCCGGTGCTGCGCGATGGCGAAGAGGTCATCGAGATCAACGGTGGCAACGTCGTCTACGAAATCCTCGGCGACACGGGCGACTTCATCGCCCTGACGCCCGGTGGCCGGTACAGCAAGGACATCGAGGGTCTTCGGCCGCTGGCCGAGGAACTGGTCTCCGGCGGGTACCGGGTGCTGCTGTGGGACCGGCCCAACTGTGGCAAGTCCGACCTGCAGTTCTACGGCCAGAGTGAATCCCATATGCGCGCCGAGACGTTGCACGGGCTGATCACCGGCCTGGGTATCGGCCCGTGCGTCATCGCCGGCGGCTCCGGCGGGGCCAGGGATTCGATTCTCACCACGATCCTCTACCCGGAGATCGCCACCAAGCTCGTCACCTGGAACATCGTGGGCGGCGTCTACGGCTCGTTCGTGCTGGGCTCCTACTATCTGGTGCCCAGTATCCTGGCTGTCCGCGGACTGGGTATCAAAGGCCTTCTGCACGTGGACGAGTGGAAGGAACGGATCGCCGAGAACCCGGCGAACTCCGAGCGCATCCTGGCGATGGACACCGACGAGTTCCTGCGCGTCATGCTGCGCTGGCTCAACGCGTTCGTGCCCAAGCCGGGCCAGGCGATCCCGGGTGTGGACGACGAGCTGTTCGGTGACATCAAGGTGCCCACGCTGATCATCCGCGGCGGCGAGAACGACTGGGACCACCCCAAGCGCACGTCGCTGGAGGTGAACTGCCTGATCAAGGGTTCGACACTGATCGACCCGCCGTGGCCGGAAGACGCCTGGGAGCGGGCCGGCGAGGACCGTGCGTCCGGGAGGGTCAAGCATTTCAACATGTTCGACACCTGGGTGCAGGCGGCTCCGGCCATCCTGGAATTCCTGGATCGGTGAGCACGATGGCCAGCTCACACCAGGCGGATGTGCACCTCGCAGTTGGTCGACGCCTCCAGTGCGGTGTGCACCCGGCTCTCCGGGATCCGCGCCATGTCGGCCTTGCGCAGCGTGACGGAGATGATGTCGTAGCCGTCGTCCCCGGCGGTGCGCTCGATCTCACCGGTCAGGCCGAATCCGGCCAGCACACCGCGGGCGTCCTCGTCCGTGCCGCGGCTCACGTAGGTCAGCGTCCCCGCCCGGGGCTGTGTGCCGAAGGCGTTGGCGCACATCGTGATCGCCGTCTGCTGCAGCTCCTGTGGGTCGGCGCCGACGATCAGCATCTCGGCCTCACGGCGCCCACGCGGCATCACGGCGAGGTTGTTGTCCACCACCTCGATACCGGACTGAGCGGCCAACGCCCGCAGGGTCGCCATGCCCTCGGTGAGCTGCTGCGGCGACAGCTCACCCGTCGGGTCGACGTCGACGCGGACAACAGCCGTTCTCATGGCCATCAGCCTAGCGATCCCCCGCTGGGCGCCCGAATCAGAAGAGGTGACCGATGAACGCGACTGCCCAGGCGGGCACGGCCGTGACGGTGGCCGCCGCCCCCGGCATCACGCCGCGGTTGGTGCGACTGCCCGCCGCGGTCGAATCGCACAGCGCGTATCTGGCCGGCGGTGGATATGCGTTGCTGGACAACGTCGAGACGCTGCTGGCCGAGGTCGATCAGTCCGGTCTGCTCGGCCGCGGTGGGGCCGCCTTCCCGCTCTCGGTCAAGCTGCGCACCGTGCGCAGTGCGCACCTGAACGGCCACCAGACTGTGGTGGTGGCCAACGGTGAGGAGGGCGAGCCCGCGTCGGTGAAGGACCGCTGGCTGCTGCGCCACCGCCCGCACCTCATCATCGACGGGGTGCGACTGGCCGCCCGCGCGGTCGGCGCCCAACGGGCCTACATCTATGTCTCCGATGCCGCTGCGGCCGCCGCGGTCGAGGCGGCGCTGGCGGAGGTGGGCTTCGACACCCTGGGCGGGCTGGAGATCTCGGTGGTCACCGTGGCCCCGGCCTACGTGGCCGGTGAGGAGACCGCCGCCGTCCGTGTCATCAATGGCGGCCCGGCCAAACCCACCGACAAGCCGCCGCGGCCGTTTCAGCACGGCGTCGACGGTCACCCGACCCTGGTCAGCAATGTCGAGACACTGGCCAACCTGCCCTACCTGCTGACGCACGGCGCCGCCGGATTCCGCGGGGCCGGGACACCGGCCTCCCCCGGCACGTTCCTGGTGACCGTGACCGGCGCCGGCCGCGTCCCCGCGCTCTATGAGATTCCGCACGGCCTGCCCTTCACCGAACTGCTTGCCCTGCATGGTGTTTCCCCAGAATCCCTGCGCGGAGCGCTGATGGGCGGCTACTTCGCCGGCCTGCTCGGCCGTTCGGTGCTGGACACCACGCTGGATCACGAAACTCTGCGCGCGGTCGGCAGCGGTCTGGGCTGCGGGGCGGTGGCCCTGCTGACCGAGGAGTGCCCGGTAGCGGTCGCCGCCGCGGTGCTGGCCTACTTCGACCGGGAGAACGCCGGCCAGTGCGGGTCCTGCTTCAACGGCACCGCGGCGATGGCTGCGGCCGCCGGGGCGCTGCGCGACGGCGTCGCCAGCCGAGAAGACGTCGCGCGCCTGGAGCGGTGGTCGCAGGTGCTACGCGGCCGTGGCGCGTGCGCAACCCTCGACGGGGCGGCCAACATCGCCGAGAGCGTGCTCAGTGGATTCCCTGATCTCGTCGAGCAGCACCTCGCGGGTGACTGTGCGATCTGCCGGACGGGCGCATTCGACGCCCAGCGGCCCTTTGAGGTGGAGACGGTGGCCTGAAACATGAGTGAGAACATGCGAATCCGGCTCGACCGTACGCTGTGTGACGGTTTCGGCATCTGCGGAAAGCACGCCCCCGGCTACTTCTCGCTGGACGAGTGGGGATATGCCTCGCTCATCGGTGACGGCACCGTGGCCGAGGAGGACCGCGACGACGTGCTGCGCGCGCTGTTCGACTGCCCGGTGCACGCGATCATCGAGATGAGCCAGGACGAGTTCACCGGTGAGAAGCGGCCCGCCGCCGCACCGGCCGCCGACGAAGAACCGGTGTTCGAGGCGCGCTGGGGCTTCGCCCAGTGAGTGCGGGAGGAACCCGCGCTCCGCTGCCACAGCTCACCGCGGAGAACGAGTTCTTCTGGACATCGGGGGCTGACGGCACGCTCCGCATCCAGGAATGCACCAGCTGCCAGGCGCTGATTCATCCGCCGCAGCCGGTGTGCCGGTACTGCCGCAGCACCGCGATGGGAGTGCGCGAGGTCAGCGGCGTCGGGGTGCTGTCGGCCTTCACCGTCAACCACCGGTTCGCCATTCCCGGACTGCCCGCGCCCTACGTGGTGGCGCAGGTGGCGATCCAGGAAGATCCGCGAGTTCGGTTGACCACCAACATCATCGACGCCGACCCCGACGACCTCGTGCCGGGCCAGCTGGTCGAGGTGGTGTTCGAGAAGAACGACGACGTATACCTGCCGCTATTCCGGCCGGTGACGCCGGTGCAGTTCGGTGAGCAGCCGGCCGACGAGATCGCACCGCAAGACTTCGCCCGGCACGTCCGGCCCTCACTCGGTGCGGCCAAGTTCGAGGAGCGCTCGGCCATCACCGGGATCGGCGCATCCCGGCTGGGTCGGCGGCTGATGGTGAACCCGCTGGCGCTGACTGTCGAGGCGTGTGCGGCCGCCGTCGCCGACGCCGGTCTGACCTTCGCCGATATCGACGGGCTGTCGACCTACCCCGGCCTGGACGTCGCCGGGATGGGTGAGGGCGGGGTGACCGCACTCGAGGGTGCGTTGGGCCTGCGCCCGACCTGGATCAACGGCGGGATGGACACCTTCGGGCCCGGCGGTTCGGTGATCGCGGCGATGATGGCCGTGGCGACCGGAATGGCCCGGCACGTGCTGTGCTTCCGCACCTTGTGGGAGGCCACCTTCCAAGAGCTGCTCAAGCAGGGCAGGATGGCCCCGCCCGGCGGCCTGCGGACCACCAGCTGGCAGATGCCGTTCGGGGCGACCTCGGCGGCACACACGCTGGCACTCAACGCCCAGCGCCACTTTCAGCGCTACGGCACCACCCGGGAAACGTTGGGCTGGATCGCCCTGAACCAGCGGGCCAACGCCGCGCTGAATCCGACCGCAATCTACCGTGACCCGATGACCATGGACGACTATCTGTCCGCCCGGCCCATCACCACACCGTTCGGCCTCTACGACTGCGACGTCCCGTGTGACGGTGCGGTGGCGGTGATCGTCTCGGCCGTCGAGACGGCCCGCGATCTGCCCAAACCGCCGGTGCTGTTCGAGGCCGTGGGCACCCAGATCATCGAACGCACCGACTGGGATCAGACCACGATGACGCACGAACCCCAGGTGCTGGGCCAGTCGGCGCATCTGTGGTCGCGAACCTCGTTGCGGCCCAGCGATGTCGACGTCGCCGAACTCTACGACGGGTTCACCTTCAACTGCCTGTCCTGGATCGAGGCCCTGGGGTTCTGCGGGATCGGCGAGGCCAAGGACTTCCTGGCCGGCGGCACGAACATCGCCCGCGACGGGATACTGCCGCTCAACACCCACGGCGGTCAGCTCTCCCACGGTCGCACCCATGGCATGGGCCTGATCCACGAGGCCGTCACCCAGTTGCGCGGTGAAGCCGGCGAGCGTCAGGTCCGCGACGCCACGGTCGCCGTCGCCAGCAGCGGCGGGCTGACCCCCAGCGGTGTGCTGCTGATGCGGGTGGACTCGTGACCGAACCGGCCGCACCTGTGCGCCGGGTGGTCCCCGTGGACGGTATCCCGATGTCGGGTCTGTTCGCCGAGGCCACCGACCCCCGGGCGGTGATCATCGCGCTGCACGGCGGCGCCTCGTCCGCGGCGTACTTCGACTGCCCCGGCCACCCCGAGTTGTCGCTGCTGCGGGCCGCCGCCGCAGCGGGTTTCACCGCGATCGCCCTGGACCGCCCGGGCTACGGCACCAGCGCGTCGTACGCCGATCAGATGTGGGATCCGGCCCGCCGGGTCGAACTGGCCTATGCCGCAGCCGATGCCGTCCTGGGTCAGCGGCCGCGCGGGGCCGGGCTGTTCCTGATGGCGCACTCCAATGGCTGCGAGCTCGCGCTGCGGATGGCCGTCGCCGACCGTGGCTCCGACGTCCTAGGCCTCGAGATCGCCGGAACCGCTGTGCGGCAATACCCGTCAGCGCGCGAGATCCTCAAGCAGGCCACCCCGACCCACCGGCCGGCCGGCCTGCGTGAGCTGATCTGGGCGCCCGCCGACCTGTATCCCGACGATGTCGTCAACGCCGTCGGCGCTACCGGGTCGCCTCCGCAGGAAGCGGAGGTGTCGACCAACTGGGCAGGCCGCGACTTCCCGGAATTGGCGGCCCGGGTGCGCGCGCCGGTCCGCTTCACCGCCGCCGAACACGAACGGGTCTGGGATTCGGGGCCCGAAGCGCTGGCCGATATCGCCGCGTTGTTCTGCGCCGCGCCGCGGGTCGAGATCAACCAGCAGAGCGGCTGCGGGCACAACCTGAGTCTCGGAGTGGCTGCGGCGCAGTACCACTCGGGTGTCCTGTCCTGGGTGCAGCAATGCATCAACGTCGATGTCAACGAGGAGGCCGGCTAATGCGGGTGGGATTCATCGGGCTGGGCAGCCAGGGCGCGCCGATGGCGCGGCGCATCGTCGAGGGCGGCTACGCCACCACGCTGTGGGCGCGTCGAGCGGAGTCACTCGAGCCGTTCGCCGACACCGCGGCGGCCGTCGCAGCATCGCCGAAAGACCTTGCTGCGGAGAGCGATCTGGTGTGTCTGTGCGTGGTGGGTGACGCCGATGTGATGGATGTGGCGACCCGCGCCGACGGTGTGCTGGCCGGCCTGGCGCCCGGCGGCATCATCGCCGTGCATGCCACGGTGCACCCGGACACCTGCCGCGAACTGGCCAAGCGGGCTGCCGCCCAGGGTGTCTCGGTGATCGACGCCCCGGTCAGCGGCGGCGGCCCGGCCGCCGAAGCCGGCACGCTGCTGGTGATGGTCGGTGGCGACGACGACGTGGTCGAGCGGGTGCGCCCGGTGTTCGCCACCTATGCCGACCCGATCGTCCACCTGGGTGGCGTGGGCTCGGGGCAGGTGACCAAGCTGCTGAACAACCTCTTGTTCACCGCGCATCTGGCGACCGCCAAGACCACCCTGGATCTGGGCCAGTCACTGGGAGTGTCGGTGGAGAAGCTGGCCGAGGTGATCGGCCGCGGTTCAGGCAACAGCTTTGCGCTGAGCAGCGTGGCGCGCTTCGGCGGCAGTCTGGACATGCTCAAGCAGGTGGCCGGCGGGCTGTTGCACAAGGACGTCAGCCTGATCGCCGACATCGCCGACCAGGCCGGTGTGCAGCCAGGTGCGGTCCTGGCCACCGCGGACGCTGCGCTGGTGTTGCTGGACAACCCGCGATGAAGGTCGGCTTCGTGGGCGCCGGGCGGATGGGCGCCCCGATGGTGGCCCGCCTGGTCGCCGCCGGCCACGACGTGACCGTTTTTGGACGCAGCGCGGAAAAGCGTTCGGCGGTGGCCGAATTGGGAGCCCGTCCGGTCGACAACCTCGGCGCCGTCGCCGACGGTGCCGATGCGGTGGTGGTGTGTGTGTTCACCGACGAACAGGTCCGCCAGATCTGCCTCGACGACGGCCTGATCGCGGCGATGCCGCCCGGTTCGGTGCTCGTCGTGCACACCACCGGCAGCCCGCGCACCGTGCAGGCACTGGCCGAACGCGGCCGCGAGCGCGGAGTCGACGTGGTCGATGCCCCGGTCAGCGGCGGCCCGCACGATATCGCCGCCGGGACGGTGACCCTGTTCGTCGGCGGCGACGCCGAAGTCCTCGACAGGGTTCGCCCGGTGCTGGCCGGCTACGGCGACCCGGTGCTGCACGTCGGGCCACTGGGCAGCGGGCAGCTGGTCAAACTCGTCAACAACACGATGTTCGCCGCCCAGATCGGAATCGTCGCCGAGGGTGTCCGGCTGGCCGGCCGGTTCGGCGTCGACGAGTCCACCCTGCTGTCCGCCCTGCCGCATGGCAGCGCGACCAGCCGCGCCCTGACCAGCATCGCCGCCGCCGGGTCGGCAGAGGGTTTCATCGCGGCTGTCGGTGAGTTCATCGGCAAGGATGTCGCCGTCGTCCGCTCCACCGTGGCACAACTTGGTGGCGATCTCGGCCTGCTCGGCGAGGTCGTCGACGCCGGGTTGCACGGTCGGAAAAAGTCCTGATTCAGCGGTCTTCAGCTCTCCCGCTGCGCACACTGTTAGCGTTACGATCAACCGACGATCCGTAACGTCTCTGCCCCGCCTCGCAGGAGAACGCAATGACACAGGCCGAACTCGTCTTCGACCCCTTCTCGGAAGAGTTCTTCAACAACCCGTTCGACATCTATCGGCGGATGCAGGACGAAGCTCCTGTCTACTACCACCCCGGGATGGATTTCTACGCGCTGACCCGGCACGAGGACGTGGCCGACGCGATGAAGGACCACGAGACCTTCTCCTCGGCGCGTGGCTGCGACCTCGCCATGGTCCAGTCACCGGAGCCGCCGCCGAAATCGATCATCTTCATGGACCCCCCTGAGCACCGGCACATGCGCAGCCTGCTCAACAAGGCCTTCACCCCGCGTGCCGTCGAGGCGCAGCGGGAGACCGTGATCGAGCAGATCGACCGGTTCCTGTCGGCAGCCAACCCCGACGACTTCGACGTCGTCCAGGATTTCTCGGGACCCTTCCCCGTGGAGGTCATCACCCGCATGGCGGGTGTGCCCGAGGAGTACCGCCAGCAGGTGCGGGTCTGGATCGACACCTCCCTGCACCGGGAACCCGGCCAGATCGGGGTCAGCGAAGCCGGTATGCAGGCCAACATCGAGACAGCCATGTACTACTACGCCCTGGTCCAGGAACGCCGGCAGAACCCGCAGGACGACATGATCAGCAAGCTGATCGCGGCCGAGATCCCCGATGACGACGGCAACATGCGCAAGCTCGACGACATCGAAATCTGCGGATTCGCAACGCTTCTCGGTGGCGCCGGCGCCGAGACGGTGACCAAGCTGATGGGCAACGCCGCGGTGATCTTTGCCCGGTTCCCCGAGCAGTGGCAGATGCTGCTCGACGACCGCAGCAAGATCCCCGCCGCGGTCGAGGAGCTGCTGCGCTACGAGGGCCCGGTGCAGTACAACGTGCGCTACTCGCTGAAGGAGAAGACGCTGCACGGTGTCACGATCCCGGCGGGCAAACCGGTGTTCCTGATCGGCGCGGCGGCCAACCGGGACCCGCGGGCATTCACCGACGCCGACAGGTTCGACATCGACCGGGACCGCACCGAGGCGCAGAACCTCGGCCTTGGCTACGGCATCCACAGCTGTTTGGGTGCGGCGCTGGCACGGATGGAGAGCGCGCTGGCACTCGAGCGGCTACTCGATTTCATGCCGCGCTACGAGGTCCAGTGGGACCGCCTCTCGCGGGTTCACATGCAGAATGTCGCGGGCTGGCACAGCGTTCCGGTCAAGGTGCTGCGATGAAGATCGAAGTGGATTTCGGCCTGTGTGAGGCCAATGCGATCTGTATGGGCATCATCCCGGAGGTGTTCCAGGTCGACGAGCAGGACTACCTACACGTGCTCACCGACGAGGTCACCCCGGAGAACGAGGCACAGATCCGCGACGCCGTCCGGCAGTGCCCGCGGCAGGCGATCTCGATCCGGGAGTGAGGCTTAGCCGGCCGGAACCAGGTCGGCGCCGATCGGCGGGCAGGTCATCGCCCCACTGTGGAAGGTCTCGACCGGGGCGACCGCGAGATCGGCCACCTCGGCCGCGGCCAGTGCCTGAGCCTTGAAGACCCGAGCCGCCGCGCTGAGGCGGTGCTGTACGGAATCGACTCCGCGGCCCAGGGTTTCGGGTTGGGTATCGCCCCAGAGCGCCACCTCGGTCATGCCGTGGTCCAGCGCCCGGCGCACGCCCTCGCGCACCCGGGCGTCGCGCTCGATGAGATCGGCCGCCACCGCCAGCGCCTGCGGGTGCGGCTGGTCGTCACCGGCGGCGATCACCGATTCGTAGTCGACGGTCTGCGCCCCGAGGATCGACAGCGGCCGGATGTCCTCGGGGTGCGGCACCAGAACGTTGACGTCCCACCCGGCCATCACCCGGTCGAACATCCAGCCACCGGCATACCGGACCGCCTCGGCCACCGACGGCGCGACGACGTCGAGCCGGTACCTCATGATTCGGCGACCGGTGCCAGTTGCTTCGCCAGAGATCGGGAATACTCCCGGAACACATCGGTCAGCGGTATCGAGGGATCGAGTAGCCATGAGGTCTCCATTCCGTTCACAAATGCCAGGATTTCCACGGCCTTGATGGCCGGGTTCAGGTCTTGTCGGTAGCGGCCCTCGGCCTGACCGACGCTGATCCGGTTGGCGATGATCTTCACCGCGTCGCGGTAGCGACTCACCAGGCGGTCGTGCAGCGGGGCGTCGGGCGCGATGTTCTCGGCCATCAGCACCGCGAATGTGCCGACCAGCTCAGGGGACCGTTCGAAGCGCTCGGCCGCACTGGCGATGGCCTCGGCGAGGTCGCCGGTATGCAGATCGGCGTGCTCGACGTCATCGGCATCGCGGGCGTCGAGCACCGCGTGCAACAGCTGTTCTTTGGACTCGAAGTGGTGCAGCAGGCCAGCCGGGGTGACCCCGGCTTCCTTGGCGATCTGGGCCAAGGTGGTGTTGCGCCAGCCGTTGCGGGCCAGGAGTCGTTGCGCGACCTCGAGGATCCGCTGCTTACGGTCCTCCCCCTTCGCGAGAAGGGTGGCGTAGGGGCGGGTCGAGGTCACCGGGCTCCTTTCGCACAAACCAACCTAGTGAACACACAGTAGGTTGGTTTGGGCGATGTGACAAGGGTCTCAGCGCAGAAAGTCAGCGACAGATCTACGCCAGGGTGGTGAGCAGGACGGAACGACGATGCTGAGGTCGATCTCGCTGCCTCAGAGCCCCAGCGATTTGGCGATGATGACCTTCATGACCTCACTGGTACCGGCGTATATCCGGGCCACTCGAGCATCCGTGTACAGCCGGGCGATGGGGTACTCCATCATGTAGCCGTAGCCGCCGAAGAGCTGCAGGCAACGGTCCACCACCCGCTGCTGCATCTCGGTGCAGAACAGCTTGACCCGCGCCGCATCGGCGCCGCTGAGCTCGCCCTCGACGTGCAGTGCCACCGCCCGGTCGAGCATCGCCTGGGCGGCCTCGACCTCCGTCGAGCAGGCGGCGAGTTCGAACTTGGTGTTCTGAAACGAGGCGACAGGGGTGCCGAAGGCCTTGCGGTCGCGGGTGTAGTCAATGGCCGCGGCGATCGCCGACCGAGCCTGGGCCACCGAGCCGACAGCGACGGTCAGCCGTTCCTGCGGGAGATTGTGGCCGAGGTAGGAGAACGCCTCGCCTTCCTCCCCCAGCACATTGGTCGCCGGCACCCGGACATCGACGAACGACAGCTCGGCGGTGTCCTGCACCTTGCAGCCCATCTTCTCCAGCTCGCGGCCGCGGGTGAAGCCCGCCATTCCGTCCTCGACGACCAGCAGCGTCAGACCCTTGCGCCGGTTGTCCGGGTCGGTCGACGTGCGGGCCACGACGATCACCAGATCGGCCTGCATGCCGCCGGTGATGAAGGTCTTGGCGCCGTTGATTACGTAATGGTCGCCGTCGCGCACCGCGGTGGTGCGCACCCCGGCCAGATCCGAACCGGTCCCCGGCTCGGTCATCGCCACCGCGGTGAGCAGGGTGCCGTCGGCCAGCCCGGGGAACCAGCGTTGCCGCTGTTCGGCATTCGCGTAGTGCAGGAAGTACGGCAGGATCACCTCGAGCTGGGTGCGCACCGTCGACAGGGTGACCAGCGCGCGGGCCGCCTCCTCCTGCAGCACCACGTTGTAGCGGTAGTCGGGCATCCCGGCCCCGCCATGCTCCTCGGGGATGGCCATGCCGAGCATGCCCAGGGCGCCCATCTGTTTGAAGACGTCGCGAGGCATCCGGCCGCCCTTCTCCCACTCGGGATAGTGCGGCACCACCTCCTTCTCGACGAAGTCGCGGGCGAGCTGGCGGAATGCCTCGTGGTCTTCGGTGAAGAGATCGCGGCGCATGACTCCCCCTGATCAGCCGATGAGCTCGACGACGGTGGCGTTGGCGGTGCCGCCGCCCTCGCACATCGTCTGCAGGCCGTAGCGAATGTTGTTGTCGCGCATGTGATGCAGCATCCGGGTCATCAGCACCGCTC
The DNA here is from genome assembly GCF_001494595.1 of Mycobacterium sp. M26. Taxonomy (GTDB): domain Bacteria; phylum Actinomycetota; class Actinomycetes; order Mycobacteriales; family Mycobacteriaceae; genus Mycobacterium. Next base: position 1,202,289 of record NZ_LN929908.1, on the reverse strand, counting down.
CCGATCCGCCCAGCGGATGACCAAGCGCGATCGCCCCGCCGAGGGGATTGAGCCGCTGCGCATCGGCGCCGGTGTCGGCCAGCCATGCCAGCGGAACCGGGGCGAAGGCCTCGTTGACCTCGAACACGCCGATGTCCTCGACGCTCAGCCCGGTCTTGGCCAGCACCTTCTGGGTGGCGGGGATCGGCCCGGTGAGCATCAGCACCGGATCGGCACCGGCCACCGCACCCGCGACGTAGCGGGCCAGCGGTGTCCAGCCCTGGGCCGCAGCATGTTCGGACGTGGTCACCAGCAGAGCGGCCGCGCCGTCGGAGATCTGCGATGAATTCCCGGCGTGGATCACGCCGTCGTCGGTGAAGGCGGGCTTGAGGGCGGCCAGCTTCTCGGCGGTGGTACCCCGCCGGATGCCCTCGTCGGCGGTGACGGTTCCGCCGTCGGTGGGAACCGGCACGATCTGGTCGGTGAAGGCACCGCGATCCTGGGCGGCGGCGGCCAATTCATGGGAGCGCGCCGAGTACTCGTCGAGATCGGTGCGGGAAAAGCCCCACTTCTGCGCGATCAGCTCCGCCGAGATGCCCTGGTTGAACGAGAAATCGTCATACCGGGCAAGTACTTTCGGGCCGTACGGCATACCGGTGGCCCGGGCCGACCCGAGCGGGACACGACTCATCACCTCCACGCCGCCGGCCACCACGACGTCCTGCTGGCCGCTCATCACGGCCTGGGCCGCGAAATCCAGCGCCTGTTGGCTGGATCCGCAGGCCCGGTTGACCGTGGTCCCGGGGATGGATTCCGGCCAGCCTGCAGCCAGGACCGCGAACCGGCCGATGTTGCTCGACTGGTCACCCACCTGGGAGACACAGCCCCACACCACGTCGTCGACGGTCGACGGGTCCAGGCCGGTCCGGTCCACCAGCGCGCCCAGCACCACGGCCGACAGATCCGCGGCGTGCACCCCGGACAGTCCGCCGTTGCGCTTGCCAACCGGGGTACGGACCGCCTCGACGATCACCGCGTCCCTCATGGCTTTTCCTCTCTGTTCATCCAACTCTGTTCACGCGACGGCCCCCTGGTCACGCAGGCGGCTGATCTCCTCGCCCGACAGCCCCAGCTCGGTCAGCACCGCATCGGTGTGCTCGCCGAGGCCGGGCACCGGGCCCATCGGTTGTTCGTAACCCTCGATGATCGGCGGCGGCAGAATGGCCTGGATGGGGCCGCCGGTGGTCGAGACGGAACGCCAGCGATCGCGGTCACGCAGCTGCGGATGGCCGAGCACCTCGCTGGGCAGGTTGTACCGGGCATTGCCGATCCCCGCCGTGTCGGCCGTCTTCTGGATGTGGTCGAGATCGTGCCCGGCACACCAGGTTTGGATGGCCTCGTCGAGGACGTTGCGATTGGCCACGCGATCGGAGTTCGACGCGAAGCGCGGATCCTCGGCGAGATCGGGGCGGTCGATGATCTCGCGGGCCAGCCGCTGCCATTCGCGGTCGTTGGTGGTGCCGAGCACCACCGTCTGGCCGTCGGCGGTCTGGTAGGCCCCGTACGGCGCCACCGCCGGTGAGCTCATGCCCAGGGGCTGCTGGTCGACACCGGAATGCTGGGTGTAGGTCAGGGGGTAGCCCATCAGGTCCATCATGGTGTCGAAGAGGCTGACGTTGACCGCCCCGCCGCGGCGGTCCCCCTGGGTGCGGGAGTACAGCAGCGCCATGATCGACAGCGCCGAGTACAGGCCCGTGGAGATGTCGGCGATCGGCGGGCCGGGTTTGGCCGGCATCCCGGGATAGCCGGTGACCGCGCAGGATCCGGACTCGGCCTGGGCCAGCAGATCGTAGGCCCGCTTCGCCGACAAGGGGCCACCGGCGCCGTAGCCGTCGATCTCGACGGCGATCACATCGGGGTGACGTTCGCGCAGCTGCTGCGCCGAGATGCCCAGGCGGGCGGTGGAGCCCGGCGCGAGGTTGGACACCAGCGCGTCGGCACGATCCAGCAGGCGATGCAGGACATCAAGTCCGGCAGCCGATTTCAGGTCCAGCGCCACCGACTCCTTGTTGCGATTGGCCCAGACGAAATGGGCGGCCAGGCCGTTCACCACGTCGTCGTAGTGCCGGGCGAAATCGCCGCCGGCCGGATTCTCGATCTTGATCACCCGGGCGCCGAAGTCGGCGAGTACCCGGGTGCACATCGGCGCGGAGACGGCCTGTTCAAGGGCCACGACGGTGACGCCGGCCAGTGGGGCGGCCGGCTGGTCAGCAGAAGACATCACATCACCATACGGAGGGCCACAGCAGCGGCCACTAGTAGCTCCTCGGCAGTCCCAGCACGTGCGAGCCGAGGAAGTTCAGGATCATCTCCTGGCTGACCGGGGCGATCTTCATCAGCCGCGACTCTCGGAAGAACCGCGAAACGTGGTACTCCTCGGCATAACCCATACCGCCGTGGGTCTGCAGGGCGCGGTCGGCCGCGGCGAAACCGGCATCAGCGCACAGATACTTCGCGGTGTTGGCCTCCCGGCCGCAGGACTTGCCGTTGTCGTAGAGCCAGGTCGCCTTGCGCAGGATCAGCTCGGCGGCATCCAGCCGGGCCAGTGAGTCCGCCAGCGGGAACTGGATGCCCTGGTTCATCCCGATCGGGCGGTCGAACACCACTCGCTCGGTGGCGTACTTGACCGCCCGGTCCAGGGCGGCCCGGCCGATGCCGAGCGCCTCGGCCGCGATGAGCATCCGCTCCGGGTTCAGCCCGTGCAGGATGTAGGAGAAGCCGTTGCCTTCCTCGCCGACCCGGTCCTCGACAGGAATCCGGAGTTCGTCGATGAACAGTTCGTTGGACGACACGGCGTTGCGGCCCATCTTCGGGATGGGGCGGATGTCGACGTGGTTGCGGTCGAGGTCGGTCATGAACAGCGTCATGCCGTCGGTCTTCTTCTGCACCTCGTCGTACGGGGTGGTGCGGGTCAGCAGCAGGATCTTCTCGGACTCGAGTGCCTTGGAGATCCACACCTTTCGGCCGGTGACCACATAGCTGTCGCCATCGCGGCGGGCGAAGGTGGTGATCCGCGAGGTGTCCAGGCCGGCCCCGGGTTCGGTGACACCGAAACACACGTGCAGGTCACCGTTGACGATCCGCGGCAGGGTACGGGCCTTGAGCTCCTCGGAGCCGTACACCACCACCGGCTGCATCCCGAAGATAGACATGTGGATGGCGCTGGCGGCATTCATTCCGCCTCCCGACCGCGCCACCTCCTCGGCGAGGATGGTGGCCTCGGTGATGCCCAGCCCGTGCCCGCCGTACTCCTCGGGGATGGTCATGCCCAGCCAGCCGCCTGAGGCGATGGCGTCGTAGAACTCCTGCGGGAATTCGTGCGCCTGGTCCTTCTCCATCCAGTACTGGTCGTCGAAGCGGGCCGCCAACTCCCGCACCGATTTCCGGATGAGTTCCTGATCTTCGGTGAGCTCGAAGCTCATGCCGCCGGACATGGCCGTCCTCCATTCCCTCCTGTGGTCGCCGACCACGGGAGTATGCGATCTCTGCGCAGCTACTCGGTGCCGCTGTTGGCCTGCGCCGCTTCGAACAGAGCGCTGCCGCCCCGCTCGCCCTTCTTGTGATGGCTCAGCGCCTGGATCGACACGTCGTGGCCCGCCGCCGCTTCGCGCAGCGCGCCGACGGTGGCCTGCTCGCGTGCGATGTGCTTGAACGGGTCGAACGAGTACCAGCGCATGGCGTTCTCGTAGGTCATCTTGTTGATGTCACTGTCGGGAACATCGTTGGCGCTCAACACGTCCCACAGCTCCTCGGGCGCCCCCGGCCACATCGAATCGCTGTGCGGGTAGTCGGCTTCCCAGGCGATGTTGTCGATGCCGATGTCGTGGCGCAGCTTCACCCCGACCGGATCGCTGATGAAGCAGGTCAGGAAGTGCTCGCGGAACACATCCGAGGGCACCTTGTCGCCGAAGTTCTGGCCGGTCCAGGTCGAATGCATCTCGTAGGTGCGGTCGGCACGCTCCAGGAAGTAGGGAATCCAGCCGGTGCCGCCCTCGGACAGCGCGATCTTGAGGTCCGGGTACTCCTTGACCGGCCGCGACCACAGCAGGTCGGCGGCAGCCTGCACGATGTTCATCGGCTGCAGGGTGATCATCACGTCCATCGGGGCGTCGGGCGCGGTGATGGCCAGCTTGCCCGAGGAGCCGATGTGGACATTGAGCACGGTGTTGGTGTCGCACAACGCTTTCCAGAGCGGGTTCCAGTACTCGTCGTGGAAGCTGGGGTATCCCATGGCCGCCGGGTTCTCGCTGAAGGTGATGGCATGCACGCCCTTCTTGGCCACCCGGCGCACTTCCTGGGCGCACAGTTCGGCGTTCCAGATCACCGGCAGCGCCATCGGAATGAAGCGGGCCGGATAGGCGCCGCACCACTCGTCGATGTGCCAGTCGTTGTAGGCCTGCACCAGTGCCAGGGAGAACTCCTCGTCCTCGGTGGCGAACAGCCGCCCGGCGAAACCGGGGAAGGACGGGAAGCAGATCGAGCCGAGGATGCCGCCGGCGTTCATATCCTTGACACGCTCGTCGACGTTGTAGCAGCCGGGCCGGATCTCGTCGAGGCCCTGGGGTTCCAGGCCGTACTCCTCCTTGGGCCGGCCCGCCACCGCGTTCAGGGCGACGTTGGGGATGACCACGTCGCGGAAGCGCCACATGTCCGACCCGTCGGGGTTGTGCACCAGGCGCGGCGCGTCGTCGATGTACTTGGCGGGCAGGTGGTTCTTGAACATGTCGGGCGGCTCGACGATGTGGTCGTCGACGCTGATCAGGATCATGTCCTCTTTGCGCATGGCCGTTCCTCTCGTCGCGGAGCCCTCAATGGAAACTAGCTTCTCCTGGAGGGAGAATCAACTGGCGGTAACCATCTTACCGTGCGCGCCACCGCTGCTGACCAGCTCTCGCGACGAGGCGCCCAGCTCGGCGCGACCACCCCGATCACCCTCGGGGATTGACCTCGGGCCGACTTCATGGAAATCTGTTATCCGGAATTGAGAATGTGATTCTCTCCGGTGAGAGGAGGTTTCGGGTGCGCCTGACGCCGCTGCCTGCGGATCAGTGGGACGACGAGGTCCGCGCCGCCTTCAAGGGCATGCTGCCGCGGGATCGGCAGAACCCCGACGGGGCGGGCTCCGCGCTGTCCACACTGGTGCGACACCCGGACCTGACCAAGGCCTTCCTCGGCTTCAACGTCTACCTCCTCTTCCGTTCCTCCGTACCGGCCCGGCTGCGGGAGGTGGCGATCCTGCGCGTCGCGCACCGGCGCAACTGCGCCTACGAGTGGGCGCACCACGTCGACCTCGCAACGGCCGAGGGACTCACCGAGGCCGACGTCGAGGCCATCCGCCGTGGCGAGGCCCACGACGACGCCGACCGGGTGATCCTCACCGCGGTCGACGAACTGGACTCGACATCCAACCTGACGGATCAGACATGGGAGGCGCTGGGCGAGTACCTCAGCGACCGCCAGCGGATGGACTTCGTCTTCATCGTCGGCGCCTACGGCATGTTGGCCATGGCGTTCAACACTTTTGGCGTTCAGCTCGAACAGGAAAGGTAAGTACGTTGGCACACTTCCCGAAGCCGGCAGTCGGCAGTTGGACAGAGAACTGGCCAGAACTGGGCACCGCGCCCGTCGACTACACCGACTCGATAGACCCAGAACAGTGGAAACTGGAGCAGCAGGCGATCTTCCGCAAGACCTGGCTTCAGGTCGGGCGGGTAGAACGGCTCCCCAAGACCGGCAGTTACTTCACCAGGGAGATGCCGTCCGTTGGCACGGGGACCTCGATCATCGTGGTCAAGGACAAGGACGGCACGGTGCGGGCCTTCTACAACCTGTGCCGGCACCGCGGAAACAAGTTGGTGTGGAACGACTTTCCCGGTGAAGAGGTCTCCGGCTCCTGCCGCCAGTTCACCTGCAAGTACCACGCATGGCGTTATGCGCTGGACGGCGAACTGACCTTTGTTCAGCAGGAGGATGAGTTCTTCGACCTCGACAAGGCCGACTATCCGCTCAAGCCGGTGCGGTGCGAGGTATGGGAAGGCTTCATCTTCGTTAACTTCGACGACGACGCCGCGCCGCTGCGCGATTACCTGGGTGACTTCGCGAAGGGCTTGGAGGGGTATCCCTTTCACGAAATGACCGAGGTCTACAGCTACCGTGCACCCATCAACGCGAACTGGAAGCTGTTCATCGACGCGTTCACCGAGTTCTACCACGCGCCGGTGCTGCACATGAAGCAGGCAACCGCCGAAGAGGCCGCCAAGCTGGCCAAGGTGGGCTTCGAGGCCCTGCATTACGACATCAAGGGCCAGCACTCGATGATCTCGTCGTGGGGCGGGATGAGCCCGCCCAAGGATCTCAACATGGTCAAGCCGATTGAGCGCATCCTGCACAGCGGGCTGTTCGGGCCCTGGGACCGCCCCGACATCAAGGGCATCCTGCCCGACGAGCTGCCCCCGGCCGTCAATCCGGCCCGGCAGCCCACCTGGGGACAGGATTCCTTCGAGTTCTTCCCGAACTTCACGCTGCTGCTGTGGGCTCCCGGCTGGTATCTCACCTACAACTACTGGCCCACCGGTGTGGATAGCCATATCTTCGAGGCGAACCTGTACTTCGTGCCGCCGAAGAACACCCGGCAACGGCTGTCCCAGGAACTCGCGGCGGTGACATTCAAGGAGTACGCGCTACAGGACGCGAACACGTTGGAGGCCACCCAAACCCAGATCGGCACCCGGGCGGTCACCGACTTCCCGTTGTGCGACCAGGAGATACTGCTTCGGCACCTCCACCACACGGCGCGCAAGTACGTCGATGAGTACAAGCAGAGCACAGCAACGTCGAACGAGAAGACCAACGGGAGCGTGGCACATGTCTGAGTCAACGACCACCGGATTGCTGCCGGCGGAGTTCGCCGACCTCGAGCGGTTCAGTGACTGGATTCTGGCCACCGAGCCGGAGCGGTACGCCAAACGGCTCGCCTCGACGATGGAGGAAATGCAGGCGCTGTACGACGCCGGCACCGCGCGCCTGGAGGACGTGATGGTCTACCTCGACGCACGATTTCCACTGCACGACATGCCCGAAGACGCCAAGCGACTGATGCATCTGATGCAGTCTGTGGTGATGGTGTCGTTCCCGGTGGAGGTCTGGAAGCAGCCCAGGGTGCTCGACAGTGGCGCCGCCTGGGTGGAGATCACCCGGGAGCCGGTGGTCTGAGCGTGCCCGAGGGCTCATCAGTCATCACGCTCAAGGCCGCCGGCTATGTCGACGTCGAGGCGGGCGAACTCGTCCGCCCCGGCATCGTCAAGGTGGACGGCGACCGCATCGTCGCCGTCGGGGGCGAACCCGAAGGCCAGATCATCGATCTGGGGAACCACATCCTGCTTCCCGGACTGATGGACATGGAGGTCAATCTCCTGATGGGCGGCCGGGGTGAAAACCCCGGCCTCTCCCAGGTTCAGGACGACCCGCCGACCCGGGTACTGCGCGCGGTGGGCAACGCCCGGCGCACCCTGCGTGCCGGGTTCACCACCGTGCGCAACCTCGGGCTGTTCGTCAAGACCGGCGGTTACCTGCTCGACGTCGCACTGGGCAAGGCGATCGACGCGGGCTGGATCGACGGCCCGAGGATCGTGCCTGCTGGCCATGCCATCACGCCCACCGGCGGACACCTGGACCCGACGATGTTCGCGGCGTTCATGCCCGGTGTGCTGGAACTGACCATCGAAGAGGGCATCGCCAACGGTGTCGACGAGATCCGCAAGGCGGTGCGCTACCAGATCAAGCACGGCGCCGAGGTGATCAAGGTCTGTTGTTCGGGCGGGGTGATGTCGCTGACCGGTGAGGCTGGCGCGCAACACTATTCCGACGAGGAGCTGGCCGCGATCGTCGACGAGGCACACCGCCGCGGCTTGCGGGTGGCCGCACACACGCACGGCGCCAGTGCCGTCAAACACGCGGTGGGCGTCGGTATCGACTGCATCGAGCACGGGTTCCTGATCGACGACGAGGCCATCGCGCTGATGGTCGAGAACGGCACCTTCCTGGTGAGTACCCGGCGGCTGGCCGAGGGGATGGATGTCTCGAAGGCCCCGGCGGTGCTGCAGGCCAAGGCCGCCGAGATGTTCCCGAAGGCGCGCACCTCGATCAAGGCGGCCTACGAGGCCGGGGTGAAGATCGCCGTCGGCACCGATGCACCGGCAATTCCGCACGGTCGCAACGCCGATGAACTGGTGACGCTGGTCGACTGGGGAATGCCACCGGCGGCCGTGCTCAAGGCGGCCACCGTGACCGCGGCCGAGCTGATCAACTCCACCGACCGCGGCCGGCTGGCCGCGGGGCTGCTGGCCGACATCATCGCGGTGCCCGGCGATCCGCTCGCCGACATCACCGTGACCAAGAACGTCAGTTTCGTGATGAAAGGCGGGAAAGTCTATGTCCACCAGACGGACTGACGACATCGTCGAGATCCAGCAGCTGCTGGCCAAGTACGCGGTGACCATCACCCAGGGCGACGTCGACGGGCTGATCACCGTCTTCACCGAGGACGGTACCTACAGCGCCTTCGGCGAAACCTATTCGCTGTCCCGCTTTCCGGTGCTGGTGGACGCCGCCCCGAAGGGGTTGTTCATGACCGGCGAGGCTCTCGTGGAGTTCGACGCGAACGACCCCGACGCGGCCACCGGCACCCAGCCGCTGTGCTTCGTCGAGCATTCCGCCCATGACATGCGGATCGGCTACTACCGCGATACCTATCTGCGGACCGCCGACGGCTGGCGGCTACGCACCAGGGCGATGACGTTCATCCGGCGCAGCGGCGAGCACGACTCCGGACGCCCGCACGCGATCGGACGGCCTGCCGGCGGATGACGGTGGACGAATTCCGGGCCGGACTGCAGGATTGGCTCGCCGAGCACGACCTCACCCCGGGGCCCGACCACTCACTGGCCGGCCACATCGATCAGATGAGCCGGGTGCGCCGCGAGCTCTATGACGCGGGCTGGATGCGGTACGGCTGGCCCACCGAGGTCGGGGGCCTCGGTGGCACAGCGGTGATGCGGCTGGTGGTGGCGGAGGAGATCCTCGGCCGCAACCTCGCCGAACCCGGCCCGTACTCGATGATGGAAGTGCTTGTGCCGACCATGATCTCGTACGCCCGACCCGAGCTGGCCGCCGAGATGGTGCCGCGCTACCTGCGCGGCGACGAACACTGGTGCCAGGGGTTCTCCGAGCCGGGTTCGGGCAGCGACCTGGCATCGCTGACCACCAGGGCCATCCCGCGCGGCGACGACTGGGTGATCAGCGGCCAGAAGGTGTGGACCAGCTTCGCGCAGTTCTCCAAGCGTTGCGTGCTGCTCACCCGCACCGGTTCCCCGGAGACGCCCAAGCATCAGGGCATCACCGCGTTCTTCGTCGACATGGACTCCCCCGGGGTCACCGTGCGCCCGCTGCGCACGATGCACGGTGTCGACGAATTCTGCGAGGTCTACTTCGACGATGTCGTGGTCCCGGGCGCACGCATGCTGGGTGCACCGGGCGACGGCTGGCGACTGGCCGGCGACCTGCTGCCATTCGAACGCTCCACCTGCTTCTGGCAGCGGATCGCCTACCTGTACACCCGGCTGGACCGACTCGTGGAGCAGGCGCCCGACGCCTCCGACGCCGAGATCGGCGCGGCCTATCTAGCCCTGCACACCGTGCGCTGCACATCGGCGCAGACTCAGCAGCGGTTCGCCGCCGGGGCCAAGCTGGGCGCGGAGACCTCCGTCGACAAGGTGCTGCTGGCCGCCGCCGAGCAACGCCTCTACGACACGGCCCGCGACCTGCTGCCCGGTGCTCTGGAACTGGATGACACGCCCTGGCGGCCGGAGTTCCTCTACTCCCGGGCGGCCACCATCTACGGCGGCACGGCGGAGATCCAGCGCAACATCATCGCGCGCCGACTGCTCGACCTCGGGAAGGAGTGAGCGGTGGACGACGACGACCTCGGCATGCTGGCCGACACCGTGGGCAAGAGCCTGGCCGCCGCGGCCGCTGCCGACCGCCCGAACGTCGAGCAAGAGCTGACCGAGCTGGGCTGGTTGGAGATGCTGGCCGAGATTCCCGTCCAGGCAACCGCGCTGGTGTTCGGTCTGCTCGGCGAGACCGGCACCCATGCCGGGGTGCTCAACGATGTCGTGCTGCATGCCGCGGGACGGCCGGGCGGCGGGACGGTCGAGCTGCCCTACACCGGCGGCCGCTGGGTGCGCTGGGAGCGGTCTGGTGAGGCCGGCTCGAGCCTGGACAGCGAGCTTCCGATCCACACCGTGGCCGCCGGGGAACCGATTGCGCTGGCCGCCGGGCGGCGGGCACTGGGGTGGTGGCTGGTGGGCTCGGCCCGCGCGATGCTGACGCTGGCGCGCCAGCATGCGGTCGACCGAGTCCAGTTCGGCAAGCCGATCGCGTCGTTCCAAGCCGTCCGGCACCGGCTCGCCGAGACCCTCGTGGCCGTCGAAGGAGCCGAGGCGACGCTGCGTGCCGCCGACGACGACCTGGGTTGCCTGCTGGCCAAGGCGGCCGCCGGTCAGGCCGCGCTGACAGCGGCCAAGCATTGTCAGCAGGTGATGGGTGGCATCGGCTTCACCGAGGAGCATGACCTGCACCGGCACGTGAAGCGGGTGATGGTGATCGACGGCCTGCTGGGTTCCACCCGCGACCTGACCAGGGCGGCGGGCGCCGCGGTCCGGGCTGCCGGTTACGCACCGCGGGTGGTAAATCTGTGACGCATGTCATGACCTGAGGTCTGCCATTGGCCGTTAGACTTCGACACGCCGTAAAAAATTTCGCCAGGTATGGGACTGAGAATATAATTCTCGCCCCTGAGAGTAGTACTCTCAGGGGGTGAACAGCCCGAGCGAAGAACCCGCCTGGAAGCAGCGCGCGGTCGAGCGGTCGATCCGAACCGCCAAGGTGCGCGCCGGCCAGCGCGTTCAGCGGTTCCTGGACGCCGCGCAGGCCATCATCACCGAGAAGGGCAGCACCGACTTCACGGTTCAGGAAGTGGTGGACCGCTCCCGGCAGTCGCTGCGCAGCTTCTACCTCCAGTTCGACGGTAAGCATGAGTTGCTGCTGGCCCTGTTCGAGGACGCGCTGAGCCGCGCTGCCGACCAGATTCGTGCCGCCACGTCGGCGCAGAAGGATCCGCTGGAGCGCCTCAAGGTGGCGGTGACGCTGCTCTACGAGCTGTCCCGGCCCGACCCGACGGCGCGCCGGCCGCTGTTCACCGACTTCGCCCCCCAGCTGCTGATCTCGCATCCCAACGAGGTCAAGGTGGCGCACGCGCCGCTGGTCGCCTTGTTCGCCGAACTCATGGACGAAGCCTCCGCGGCCGGTGAGTTGCGCTCCGACGCCAATCCCAAGCGCCTGGCGGCGATGACGATGCAGACCATCATGTTCATCGCGCAGTCCAGCGGCGCGCCCGATGACGACACCTCACACAGCCCGATCTCCGGAGAAGAGGTGTGGGCTTTCTGCTCGCAGGGGTTCGCCAAACACTGAACCGAGAACGCGGTTCGCCCCGCGGGATAGCCGATTTCCGAACTAATTCGCGATCAGGGATTCCGCGGCGCTGTACGGATCGCAGCGGCCCTCGGCCACCGCCCAGGCCAGCTCATCGAGCGCCGGGTGGGCGTGCAGCCTGCTCTGCGCCAGCGACAGCACCTGGGCCCTGGCCCGCGCCGCTCGGCGCGCAGGAGTGTCGGCACGGCGGTGCGCCTCGATGGCTTCGACCAACTCCGGCACCCCCTCGGCGCGCGCGGCGACGAGCGTCAGCACCGGCACGTGGGTTTCGAACTTCAGGTCACGCACGGTCTGCGCCGCGCCGTCGCGGTCGGCCTTGTTGACCACCACCAGATCCGCGACCTCGAGCAGCCCGGCTTTGGCCGCCTGGACGGCGTCACCGGCGCCAGGGTTGAGGATCACGACGGTCGGGTCGGCCAATGCGGCGACCTCGATCTCGGATTGGCCGACGCCCACGGTCTCGACGAGCACCACGTCGTAGTTCAGCGCACCGACCAGCCGAATGGCCGCCGGTACGGCGGCAGCCAGTCCGCCCAGGTGGCCCCGGGTCGCCACCGACCGGATCAGCACGTCGGGATCGTTGATGTGAGCCGCCATCCGGATCCGGTCGCCCAACAGCGCACCGCCGCTGTACGGCGACGAGGGGTCCACGGCGAGCACCGCAACCCGTTGTCCCCGTTCGCGATACGCGGCAACGAGCACCGCGATGGTCGTCGACTTACCGGCACCGGGCGGGCCGGTCACTCCGACCACCGGGATGCTCACCGGATCGAGCGCGGCCAGCACCTCGTCGCGGCGCTCGCTTTCCACCAGGCTCAGCAGCCGGCCCGCGGCGCGGGTGTTCCCGGCGCGCGCAGCGGCGATGAGTTCGGCGACCTCCATGTTCGGCAACGCTACGTCAGGGAGCCGGAACCTCGATCACGGTTGCCGAACCCATTCCGCCGCCCGCGCACATCGCAGCGACCCCGATACCGCCGCCGCGGCGGCGCAGCTCGTGGGTCAGCGTCACCAGCATCCGGGCGCCGGTCGCGGCCACCGGGTGCCCCAGCGAGCATCCGCTACCGCTGACGTTGACCCGGTCCGGGTCGATGTCGAGCAGCTTGATGGTGGCCACGCACATCGCGGCGAAGGCCTCGTTGATCTCGAACAGGTCCACCTGATCGAGTGAAAGTCCGGCGCGGGCAAGCGCTTTCGGGATGGCTTCGACGGGCGCCAGCCCGGTCCTGGCCGGATCGACCCCCACGGATGCCCAGGAGCGGACGGTGCCGAGCGCGGGCAGGCCCAGAGCGTCGCTGGCGATGGCCAGTGCGGCGGCGGCGTCATTGCCGCCGCACGCGTTGCCTGCAGTGATCGAGAACCCCTCGATCTCAGGGTGCAGCGGCTTGAGCCCGGCCAGCTTCTCCATGGTGGTGTCGCGGCGGGGATGCTCGTCGGTGTCGAACAAGCCGTGCGGGGTCTGGATCGGCACGATCTCCTCTTTGAACCGCCCCTCGTCGATGGCGGCGATGGCGTTGCGGTGCGACCGCAGCGCCCAGGCGTCCATCTCCTCGCGGGTGACGCCGGCCTCCACCGCAGCGTTCCAGCCGACGGTGATTGACATGTCCATATTCGGGGCGTCCGGACGATCAGGATGTGTCGGCGGGAACCACGGCACCATCTCCTCCCCCGCGCGGCGGGTGAACCGCGGCGAGGTGGACGCCGAGTTGACTCCGCCGGCGATCACCAGCCGGTCCATCCCGGCACGGATGCTTCCCGCGGCCGCCTGCACGGCAGCCAGACCCGCCGCGCAGTGCCGATTGGCCGCCAGCCCGGGCACGCCCGTGAGACCGGCCGTGATCGCGGCATGGCGGGCCACGACGCCGCCGCCGTAGAGGCCCTCGCCCAGGATCAGGTCGTCGATGTCGGCCCGGTCGACGGAGCCGTCGCCCGTGGGACCGGCCGTGATCGCGGCATGGCGGGCCACGACGCCGCCGCCGTAGAGGCCCTCGCCCAGGATCAGGTCGTCGATGTCGGCCCGGTCGACGGAGCCGTCGAGTTCGGCAGCGGTGGCCCCCACGATGTGATCGGCCAGCTGGTAGGCGTCGGTATCGCGCAGCGTGCCCTTCATGGCGGTGCCGATCGGCGTACGCAGTGCGGTGACGATAACGGCTTCTGGCACGGCATCTCCTAGTTAGTTGACCTATGCAGGCCTCATGAGAATATTATTCTCTCAAGTTGAGAGTGTCAGTTGCAAGAAGGGTAATGGATATGCAGATCAGTGGGAGTTCCGCGGTCGTCTTCGGCGGAGCGGGCGGCCTCGGCGAGGCCACCGTGCGCCGACTGCACGGGGCCGGTGCCAAGGTCGTGATCGCCGACCTCGCCGACGAGAAGGGCAAGGAACTGGCCGCCGAACTCGGAATTCCCTACGTGCGCACCGACGTCACCAACGACGACGACGTGCTGGCCGCCATCGCCGCAGCCGAGGAACTCGGCCCTTTCCGCATCTCGGTGGACACCCACGGTGGTCCGGCCGGCGGCGGGCGCCTGGTGGGCAAGGACGGCTCCCCGATGGAGATGGAGGCGTTCACCAAGACCATCACCTTCTATCTGACGGCGGTCTTCAACGTGATGCGCCACGCGGCGGCGGCCCTGGCCCGCCAGGAGCCCGATGAGAACGGCGGCCGCGGCGTGATCATCAACACCGCCTCGATCGCGGCGTTCGAAGGCCAGGTCGGCCAGTTGCCCTACTCGGCGGCCAAGGGCGGCGTGGTCGGCATGACTCTGGTTGCCGCACGCGATCTTTCGCCGCTGGGCATCCGGGTGATGTCGATCGCGCCCGGCACCATCAACACTCCCGCCTACGGCAAGGCCGCCGACCAGCTGGAGGCCTACTGGGGTCCGCAGGTGCCGTTCCCCAAGCGGATGGGCCGCTCCGACGAGTACGGCCGACTGGCGTTGTCCATCGCCGAGAACGACTACCTCAACGGCGAGACGATCCGTCTCGACGGCGCGCTGCGCTTCCCGCCGAAGTAAGCCCGCCGACAGTAACGCCACGGCGGAATCCCGGGGGATTCGCCGCCGTGGCGTTACTGTCGCGAGCTACTTGTTGGCGGTCAGCCCGTCGACGATCCGGTTGAAGTCGGCGGTCCCGAACGAGACGTACTCGGCGAGGTTGGCGTAGTCCAGCGAGGCCATCACCGACGTCTCCAACTGGATGTTCATCAGGCGCTTGGTGGCTTCGACCGCCTGCTGCGGCAGCTCCAGCAGCTTCTTGGCGCAGGCGATCGCCTCGGCCAGCGGATCGGCCACCACATGATTGGCCAGGCCGAGTTCCACCGCCCGCTGCGCCTTGATGCGCACACCGGTCAGGGCGAACTCCTTGGCCTGCAGCAGGCTGATCTGCGATCCCCACACCAGCGGGCCGCCATCGGCAGCCACCAACCCGATCGACACGTGCGGGTCGGCGAAGAACGCGTTCTCGGCGATGTAGACGATGTCGGACAGCGCCGCCAGGCTGCAGCCCAGTCCGACGGCCGGTCCGTTGACGGCCGCGACCACCGGAATGCGGCAGCGCACCATGCCGATGACCAGATCGCGGCCGTGCTTGATGGTCTTGCGCCGCAACGCTTCATCGCGGCGCAGCTCGTCGAGATAGGTGAAATCACCGCCGGCCGAGAAGGCCCGGCCCGCACCGGTGATGACGGCCGCGCGCGCCGAAGCGTCCTCGTTGAGCGCCTCCCACACCTTGGCCAGGCCCACATGCAACGGGTCGTTGACGGCGTTGAGTTCATCGGGCCGGTTGAGGGTGATGATGCGCAGCGGGCCGTCGGCCTGCACGTCGATTTCGGCGGGCATGTCGTACATAGGTCTAGCCTCCCAATCCCAGGATGCGTCCGGCGATGATGTTCTTCTGAATCTGCGAGGTGCCGCCCATGACACTCTGGGCGCGGCTGTACAGGTAGGCACCGAAGAGTTCCTCGTCCCCGGTGCCGACAGTGGCCAGTGCGGCATGGCCGACGGCCTGTTCGGTCCATGTCATCAGCAGCTTGTCCAGCGAGCCGTCCGGGCCGTGCTTGAGCCCGTCGAGCTGTTCGGAGAGCCGCCTGCGCACATGCAGGCGCAGCATCTCGGTCTGCACCCAGGCCCAGGCGAGCTCGTCGGGGGTATCGCCGTCAACGCGGGCGGCCAACTGGCGCACCAGTTTTCCGTAGCGCGCCGAGAATCCCAGGGTCGAGGGCTCACGCTCGTGGCTGACGACGGTCATCGCCAGCTTCCAGCCGTCGCCGGGGGCGCCGACCATGTTCTCGGCCGGCACCCGGGCGCCGTCGAACTCGACCTGCCCGAACTCCTTGGTAACACCGCTGATCATCTTCAGCGGCCGTTGCACGATCCCCGGCTGGTGCATCGAGACGATGAACGCCGAGATGCCCTTGTGTTTGGGGACGTCCTTGTCGGTGCGGGCCAGGACCAGACACCAGTCGGCGCAATCGGAGTAGCTGGTCCAGATCTTGTGGCCGTTGATGACGTACTCATCGCCGTCCCTTGTCGCGGTGGTGGTCAGCGATGCCAGATCCGAGCCGGCACCCGGCTCGGAGAAGCCCTGACACCACCGCTGCGTGCCGTTGATCATGCCGGGCAGGAACCGCTGCCGCAGGTCCTCGCTGCCGTGTGCGCTGAGTCCGACCACCAGATAGCCCAGGCTGGGCCGGGCCGGCGCACCGGCCTTGGCGATCTCCTCGTCGACGATCACGTCGAATACCGGCGGAAGATCATGCCCGCCATACTTCGCCGGCCATGAGGTGCCGAAGAATCCGGCGGCATAGAGGGCCTGGTGCCACTCCCCCGCTTTCGCCCAGTACTCGTCGCCTGAGGTGGGGAACTTCCCCTTCTGCTCAAGCAGCCAGCCGCGCAGCCGTTCCCGGAACGCGGCCTCGTCGGGTGAGTCACGAAAGTCCAATGGTCAGCTCCTTCAACGTGACGGGCCAGGTCTCGGTGGCGGCCAGCGCCCGGCGCAAGTAGATGTGCGCCAGGCATTCCCAGGTATTGCCGATGCCGCCATGCACCTGGATCGAGGTCTCGCAGACCGTGAGAGCGGCTCGCGCGCAATAGATCTTGGCGACCCGGGCCGCCTCGACGGCCTCGGCAGCGGGCAGCTCGTCAACGGCCCAGGCCGCGTGGCGCAGCACGCTGATCGAGCCTTCGATGAGGGCCAGCCCCTCGGCGAGCAGATGCGCGACCGCCTGATAGGACCCGATGGTCGCGCCGTACTGCTCGCGCACCTTGGCGTACTCGGTGGCCAGGGTGAGCGCACCCCGCGAAGCGCCCACCAGTTCAGCGGCCGTGACCGTCAGCGCCAGCGCGTACCAGCGGCCGGCGTCGGTGTCGCTGAGTTCGGCCAGCTCCGGCGGTGATTCGACGACGCCGGCCAGACTTGCGGTCAGATCGACACGACCACAGGATGTTTCGGTCGGTTGTAGCGCGCGGCCGAGCAGCCGGTGCAGGTCGTCGGTCAGGACCGGGCCGGTGAAGGGGACGTCGACCAGGCCGCGGGCGAACTCCTCGGCCACGATGGCCACCTCGACGCCGGAGGCCCCGTCGCTGCGCAGCGACCGCCAGCCCGTGGCGTCGATCGTCTTCTCCAGCCGGGTCCGGCGGGCCTGGTCGTCGAGGTCGGCGACCGACCCGGGTCCCAGGTCGTCGGCCAGCTTGGCCGCGGCATCGCGCAGCTGCTGCTGCTCATCGGTGAGACGTACGTCCATACTGCTCCTTCAGGATTCGCCGCAACGCCTTACCGGAGGGCAGGCGCGGGATGTCGGGCACGAACACGATGTCGCGCGGGCGCTTGTAGGAGGCCAGCCGATCGGCCACCAGCTCGATGAGTTCGTCGGCAGTCACCGGCTCGGTGGTGGCCACCGCGGCGACTACCGCTTCGCCGTCCTGATCGTCCGGGATGCCGAACACCGCACAGTCCCGTACCGCGCGATGACCGTGCAGGACCGCTTCGACCTCGGCGGGCGCCACCTGGAAGCCGCGGACCTTGACCATCTCCTTGAGCCGGTCGGTGATCCGCAGCCAGCCGTCCTCGAGGTTGCCGATGTCACCGGTGCGGTACCACCCGTCGCTCAGTGCCGCCGCGGTCTCGGTGTCGGGAAGATAGCCCGCCATCGCCGATTCCGAGCGGACCTGGATCTCACCGCTCGGCGCGATGCGCACGTCGACGCCGGGGACGGGTCTGCCGACGGTGTCCAACCGGGACTCGCCGAGCGGGCAGCACGCGATGACCGGCACCTCGCTGGTGCCGTAGGCCGATATCCAGCCGACGCCGGTGCGGGCGGTGACCTCATCAGCCACGCTCCGGGTGACGGGGGTGGCGCACCACATGATGTAGCGCAGCGAGGACAGATCGTAGGTGTCCAGATTGGGGTGCGAGGCGATCGCCAGCGCGATCGGGGCGACGGCCATCTCGATGGTGATGCGGTCCTGCGCGATGTGGCGCAGCATCGCGTCGATGTCGAAGCGGCGGTGCAGGCGCATCCAGGCACCGGCATCGAGCACCGTGAGGATGTTGAGCAGACCGAGGATGTGGGAGGGCGGAGTGACGATCTGCATGCGGTCGGCCGCGGTCATCCCGAGCGCGGTGCGCCAGTGCCGGACACCGGCTCCCAGCGAGCGGTGGGTGTGGCGGACCGCCTTGGGCATTCCCGTGGTGCCCGAACTGAACACCAGCACCGCATCGGCGTCGGGATCGAGCGGCACCGGTGGGGCGTCGGCGGGGACGATCGGCTCGTCGAGATCGAGCATCGGCATCAGGTCCGCGAGGACCGGGTGGTCGCCGACGGCGTGGTGGGCACCGGTGAGAGCCAGCGCGTGGCTGACTTCGGCGGCCTTCCAGGCCGGGCTGATCAGCACCGCGGCGGCCCCGAGCCGCCAGATCGCCAGCACCGCGACCACGAACTCGGGCCGGTTCGACGACATCACGGCCACCCGCTGCCCGGCGCGCACGCCACGCCCGGTCAGGGTTTCGGCGAATCCGGCGGACGCGGCATCAAGCTCGGATCGTGTGTACGTGCGGTCGTCGAACGCAAGAACCGTCGCATCGGTCATGGTGCGGTCCACTCGCACATGGTCAGCGCTACTCCATCGATCGGAAACGAGAACATGCTATCGCCAGTAGAGAACTGTATTCTCGTCTGGGTAGAATGACAATGCGCCTTGGAGGGAGACACGTGGAAAACGGCACCACCGCGACCATCACGCTGAACGGCACCACGGTGACGCTGCCGTTGACGGCGGGCGAGACGCTGCTGGAGTGCGCGCGCCGCGGCGGCCTGGTCCCCCCGTACAGCTGCGAGGCCGGCAACTGCGGCACCTGTATCGCCACCGTCACCGAGGGAACGGTGACGATGCGGGTGAACGAGGTGCTCGACGCCGGTGAGATCGCCGAGGGGTTGGTGCTGACCTGCCAGGGCATTCCCGAGACGTCGGTGGTCGTCGACTACGACGACTGATCGCGGCGGTATTCGTCGAGCGTGGGTGGCGGCCGGTAGTCGGGTTCATAGCCGGCGACCTTCACGGGGCTGGCCACCAGCCGGTAATCACCGGCGCTGACCACCATCTCCGGGGTGGCCTCCAATGCTTCGGGCAACGACCGCACTGCGGCCGCCGGGATGCCCAGCGGGCGCAACCGCGCCTCCCAGCCGGCGGCGGTGTCAGCCGCCAGTGCCGTGGTGACCGCAGCCAGCACCTCGTCGCGGCGCGCCGAACGCTCGGCCATCGTTGCGAACCCCTCGACGACCGCCTCGGCGGCGAAGGTTCGCCAGAAGCCGTCATGGGTGATGAACAGCGCGAGATAGCCCTCGGCGGTCGGAAACAGTTGTGCCGGAACGTAGAACGAGTGTGCGCCGTAGGGATGCCGGTGCGGATGAACCCCGTCGTTGAGGTAGGCCGACGCCTTGTAGTTCAGCTGCGAGAGCATGACGTCGCGCAGCGACACCTCGACCTGCCCGCCGGCACCGGAGACGATCATGGCCAGCAGCCCCAGTGCCGCAGTCAGCGCGGTCGAGTTGTCGACCGACGAGTATCCCGGTAGCACGGGTGGGCCGTCCGGATCACCGGTCATCGCGGCCACCCCGGTGGCGGCCTGGATGACGTAGTCGAACGCCGGATAGTCGCCACCGTCGAGACCGAACCCGGTGATCGCGACGCAGACGATGCGCTCGTTGTGCCGGCGCAGGGCCTCGTAGGTCAGGCCGAGCTTCTTGATGACCGAGGGCTTCATGTTGACCAGCAGCGCATGGGAGTCGGCGGCCAGTTCACCGAGTGTCTGCTGGCCCGCCTCGGAACCGAGGTCCAGCCTGATGCTGCGCTTGTTGCGGTTCAGGCTGGCGAAGTAGCTGTCCCCCACCTGCCGGGAGATCTCCCCGCCGGGTGCCTCGACCTTGATGATCTCGGCGCCGAGGTCGGCGAGCATCATGGTGGCGTACGGCCCGGCCAGCATGCTGCCGACTTCGATGATCCGGATGCCGTCGAGGGGCCCCCTCATTGGATCTCGGCGGCCAGCTGCGAAATCACCTCGCGGGTGCGGTATTTCGAGGCAATGAGTTCGTCGCGGGTCTCCCCGATCGGCAGCAGCCGCACCGACAGGTCGGTGACGCCGGCGTCGGCGAAGGACCGGAACCGGGCCAGGATGGCGTCCTCGTCACCGGCCGCGGTGAGGTCTCCGACATCGCGGGCGTCACCACGATCCAGTAGCCGCTGGTAGTTCGGGGAGGTCTCCGCCTCGGCCAGGATGCGGTTGGCCCGCGCCTTGGCGGCGTCGATCTCGGAGTTGGCGCACAGGCATACCGGGATCCCGGCGACGATGCGCGGAGCCTTGCGGCCGGCGTTCTCGGCGGCCTTGGTGATCTTCGGGGCGATGTGGTCCCCGATGGCCCGCTCGTCGGCCATCCAGAGCACAGTGCCGTCGGTGAGCTCACCGGCGATCTGCAACATCACCGGGCCGAGCGCGGCGACCAGCACCGGCAGCGGTGAATCAGCGCCCAGCACAGTGGGATTATGCACGGTGAAGGTGTCGTTCTCGACGTCGACGTCACCCGGGCCGGCCAGTGCGGTGTTGAGCACCTCGAGATAGTCCCGGGTGTAGGCGGCGGGCTTCTCGTAGGGGATGCCCAGCATGTCGCGCACGATCCAGTGGTGCGAGGGCCCGACACCGAGCGCCAGCCGGCCGCCGCTGCCGGCGTGCACCGACAGGGCCTGGCGGGCCAGCGCGACCGGGTGCTGAGCCTGAAGCGGGACGACCGCGGTCCCCAGTTCGATGCGACTGGTGCGGTTGCCCATCAACGACACCATGGTCAGCGCGTCGAAGTCGTTGGGCACCTGGGGCATCCACGCGGTGTCGAAGCCCGCCGACTCGGCCCACTCGATATCGTCGAGGAACTTGCTGACCTTGCGGGCCATGTCGCCACGCTCGGCGCCGATCATCACGCCAAGGCGCATCGTCTACCCTCCTGTCGCGGTATGCAGCGGCGAGCGTGCGTCCACTGCTAAAAACTGGCCCGAAGTTCGCAGTGACTGCACGTTCGACGCGAAAGTCAGGGCGAACGTCATGCCGACGTGCCTGCCTTCTCGGTGAGCGCCCGCACGTCGCGGACCAGATCGTCGAGCGAGGTTCCGGTCGGAAAGACCGCAGCCGCACCGACTTCGGTCAGCTTGGCCACATCGCCCTGCGGAATCGTCCCGCCGACGATGACGGAAATGTCACCGGCGTCGGCCTCGCGCAGCGCATCGACGGTCCGCTTGGTCAGTGCGACGTGCGCACCCGACAGGATGGACAAACCGACGACGGCCACGTCCTCCTGCAGCGCGATCGAGACGATGTCCTCGATCCGCTGCCGGATCCCGGTGTAGATCACCTCGAATCCGGCGTCCCGCAGGGCACGGGCGACGATCTTGGCGCCACGGTCGTGACCGTCAAGACCGGGCTTGGCGACGAGAATACGTGCAGTCATTTAGAACACCACCGGTTGCTGGAATTCGCCCCATACGGCCTTGAGTGCCGACACCATCTCCCCCACCGTGCAATACGCGTTCGCACAATCGATCAGCCGGTGCATCAGGTTCTCGTCACCCTCGGCGCCCCTGGACAGCGCGGCCAGGGCGGCCTGCACGGCAGCGGGGTCACGCTCGGCCTTGACCTGCGAGAGCCGCTTGAGTTGCAGGTCACGCCCCTCGGCGTCGAGTTCGTAGGTGTCGATGTCCGGTGGCGCTTCGTCGGTGACGAACTTGTTGACCCCGACCACCGGACGTTCGCCGGACTCGACCTGCTGGTGAATCTTGTAGGCCTCGTCGGCGATCAGACCTTGCAGGTAGCCGTCTTCGATGGCCCGCACCATGCCGCCGTGCTGCTCGAGGTCGGCCATGATCTCGATGATGCGTTCCTCGGTGGCGTCGGTGAGCGCCTCGACGAAGTAGGAACCGCCGAGCGGGTCGGCCACCCGGGTCACGCCCGTCTCGTAGGCCAGAATCTGCTGCGTCCGCAGCGCCAGCGTGGCCGACTCCTCGCTGGGCAGCGCGAACGGCTCGTCCCAGGCCGCGGTGAACATCGACTGCACCCCGCCGAGGACCGAGGCCAGCGCCTCGTAGGCAACCCGGACCAGATTGTTCTGCGCCTGCGGGGCGTACAACGACGCACCACCGGAAACACAACCGAAGCGGAACATCGCCGCCTTGTCGGTCTTGGCGCCGTAGCGCTCGCGCACGATGGTCGCCCAACGGCGCCGTCCCGCACGGTATTTGGCGATCTCTTCGAAGAAGTCGCCATGGGTGTAGAAGAAGAACGAGATCTGCGGGGCGAACTGGTCGATGGTCATCCGGCCGCGCTGCACCACGGTGTCGCAGTAGGTCACCCCGTCGGCCAGGGTGAACGACATCTCCTGCACGGCGTTGGCCCCGGCGTCGCGGAAGTGCGCGCCGGCCACCGAAATCGCGTTGAACCGCGGCACTTCGGCGGCGCAGAACTCGATGGTGTCGGCGATCAGGCGAAGCGACGGCTCCGGCGGCCAGATCCAGGTGCCCCGGGAGGCGTACTCCTTGAGGATGTCGTTCTGGATCGTGCCGGTCAGCTTCTCCCGGGGCACGCCCTTCTTCTCGGCCGCGGCGACGTAGAAGGCCAGCAGGATCGCCGCGGTGCCGTTGATGGTGAAACTCGTGCTGATCTTGTCCAGCGGAATACCGTCGAACAGGATCTCGGCATCGGCCAGCGTGTCCACCGCGACACCGACCCGACCCACCTCTTCGCCGTATTCCGGGTCATCGGAGTCATAGCCGCATTGGGTCGGCAGATCCAGTGCCACCGACAGGCCGGTGCCGCCCTGGTCGAGCAGATAGCGGTAGCGCCGGTTGGACTCCTCGGCAGTGCCGAAGCCGGAATACTGGCGGAATGTCCACAGCCGACCGCGATAGCCGCTCGAGAAGTTGCCCCGGGTGAAGGGGAACTCGCCGGGCACGGGAGGATCGCAGGTGCGGTCGGCCGGTCCGTACACCGGCCGCAGCGGGATCCCGGACGACGTCTCAGATTGGTAGTCCATCGTCTGGATACCGTACTTGCAGATTAGGAGAATGCCAATACCATTTTGGGCAAGCCGTGTGCAGTTTCGGCGATCCCCGCTGGTAGAGGCACGAGAGAGGAGCACAGTGTCGCGTACCGACGGGACCACGGGTACCGAACCGCAGTGGAGAGGATTCGCCGCCACCACCGCCAAGCGCCACGGCGCGCCCGCCGGGGACTACCCCGAGCTGTGGCAGTGGTCGGTCGATCACCCGGCCCAGTTCTGGCGCGCGGTCTGGGAGCACTTCGATGTTCGCGCGACCGAACAGCCGGCACCCGGTGAGGCCGGCGTGCTCGCCGATGCCACCATGCCCGGCGCGCACTGGTTTCCCGGCGTCACCCTCAACTACGTCGACCAGATCCTGCGGCACACCACCGAACGCACCGGAGCGGCGATCGTCGGTATCGACGAGGACGGCACCCGTACCGAGATCACCTGGGAAGCCCTCGCCGGACGGGTCGGCGCGGTGACCGCCGAATTGCGCCGCCTCGGTGTCGGCCGCGGTGACACCGTCGCGGGCTACCTGCCCGATATCGCCGAGGCGATGATCGCGTTCCTGGCGACGGCGGCGATCGGCGCGGTGTGGTCGGCCTGCGGCCAGGACTACGCGCCGCAGGGCGCCGCCGCGCGGCTGGCCCAGTTGAAGCCGAAGGTGCTGTTCAGCGCCGACGGATACCGGCTCAACGACCGCTGGATCGACAAGCGTTCCGACACTGCCGAATTGGTGACACTGCTCGATGGCGTAGCGCTGGTGCTACTGGACGGGCAGGCCTATCGAGACCTGGTCGCCACCCCGGTGGCGCCTGTGGTGACACCGGTACCGTTCGACCACCCGCTGTGGGTACTGTTCAGCTCCGGGACCACCGGCCGGCCCAAAGGTATCGTCCACGGCCACGGCGGGGTGATCCTCGAGCACCTGAAAGCCGCGGCGCTGCATGCCGATCTGGGACCCGGTGACGTCTTCTTCTGGCAGACGGCCCTGAGCTGGATGATGTGGAATTTCCGCATCGCCGGTCTGCTGTGCGGGTCGACGATAGTCTGCTACAGCGGCCATCCGCTCTACCCCGACGCCGACCGGCTGTGGCAGATCGTCGAGGACGAGGCCGTCACCTACTTCGGTACCAGCCCGGGCCATCTGCTGGCCTGCCGCAAAGCCGGCCTGCACCCCGGTGTCACCCACGACCTGAGCCGGCTCACCACCATCGGCAGCACCGGATCACCGCTGCCCGCAGAGCTTTTCGAGTGGGTTCATGACGAAGTCGGTGCGCACGTCGCCGTGTCGTCCATCAGCGGCGGAACCGATGTGGTGACCGCGTTCGCCGGCGGCACGGCGGGCCTGCCGGTGATCGCCGGCGAACTGACGGTCCGCTACCTGGGCGTCGGCCTGCACAGCTGGTCCCCCACCCGCCAACCCCTCATCGGCGAGGTGGGCGAGATGGTGATCACCACACCGATGCCGTCGATGCCCGTCGGATTCTGGAACGACGACGACCAATCGCGTTATCGCGCCGCCTATTTCGACCACCACTGGGCTGACGGTCCGGCCCCGCACGTGTGGCGGCACGGTGACTGGGTGACTGTCACCGAGCGCGGCTCGCTGATCATCCACGGCCGCAGCGACGCCACCCTGAACCGGCACGGTATCCGGATGGGCTCGGCGGACATCTACGAGGTGGTCGAAGCCATCGACGCGATCACCGAGGCTTTCGTGCTCGGCATCGACGGCCCCGACGGCGCCTACTGGATGCCGCTGTTCGTCACGGTGGCCGAGGGCCGGGAACTCGACGACGACCTGGTGGGGACGATCCGCTCGGCGATCCGCACCAAGCTCTCGCCGCGTCACGTCCCCGACGATGTCATCGCGGCACCGGGGATCCCGCACACCCGTACCGGCAAGAAGCTCGAGGTGCCCGTCACCGCCATCATGGCCGGGCACAGCGAGGTGTCGCTGGACCCTCGCTCCGTCGACAACCCCGACCTGATCGACTGGTACGCCGAACAGGGCCGGGCGCACCGCTGGGCCGCCGAGTGAGACGTCAGAAGCCGGCGAGAATCACCGCGTTGGTGTAGGCAGCGGCATGCCGCAGTTCCCGCGCCGCGCGATAGGCGTCCGAGTCGTACCAGTCCTGGGCGGCCTGCACCGACTCGAACTCCAGCACCACGGTCTGATGTCCGTGCCACGTGCCCTCCAGCAGCTGCGGACTGGCGTCGACGGCCAGGACTTTCACCTCGCCCATCGCCGCCCCGGCGGCCCGGCCGTAGGCCTTCATCCCCTCCGGATCCCGGATCTCCTCGGTCAAGATGACGTAGCCCTTCGGCATGACACTCCCTCTCTGTCGCAGTCGACTGAGAATAATATTCTCAGTTTGGGAGTGTGTCGTTTCCGGGCGGCGCCGGCGGTGGCGGGAGATCGCGGACTCGGCATCCGGAAGATTCGACTAGATTCGAGACACCGGCTTGGGAGGTGCACCGTGATCAAACTCGAACTGCCCTACGTCACCATCATGGTCGACGACCGTGTTCGTAACCGGATGGCCCGCGCCGGCGATCGGCTCCGGCTGGCCGTGACCGGTTATCTCCGCAACGCCGCCGACGAGGCCGACGGCCTGGGCCGGCGGGCCAGCGCGGCCTGCCAGACCGCCGCTACCCGCGTCGATACCGCGATGACCGCGGCCAGCAACAGGATCGCGCCCGAGACCCCGTCCGAGACACCCACCCTGAAAGTGGTCTGAGGTGGCCGACCAATCGGTGTTCATCACCGGGGCGGCCGCGGGGATCGGCCGCGCCACCGCACTGCTCTTCGCCCGCAACGGTTATCGGATCGGCGCCTACGACATCGACCTGGCCGGGCTGGAGAGCCTGCGTGAGGAGATCACCGCGGCCGGTGGTGAGGTGGTCACCGAACGACTCGACGTCACCGACGCCGACCAGTGGTCCGAGCAACTCGCAGCGTTCACCGGCCCGTCGGGCCGGCTCGACATCCTGGTGAACAACGCCGGCGTGCTGGCCGACGGCGCCTTCGCCGACGTGCCGCTGTCGACCCACCGGCGGATGATCGACATCAATGTCTACGGCGCGCTGGCCGGGTTGCACCAAGCGTTCCCCTATCTGCGCAACACCCCCGGCGCCCAGGTCGTCAACATGTGCTCGGCCTCGGCGCTGTACGGGCAGCCGGAACTGGCGACCTACTCGGCCACCAAGTTCGCGCTGCGGGCGCTCACCGAAGCCCTGGAACTGGAATGGCGGCCACACGGTATCCGGGTGGTGGCGTTGTGGCCGTTGTTCGTGCAATCGGCGATGACCGATGGAGTCCACACCGGCAGCACCAAGTCGCTGGGCGTCAACCTCAAACCCGCCGATGTCGCCAAGGCGGTGTATTCAGTGACCCGCAGCCGGCGCAAGTGGCTGCCGAAGGTGCACTATCCGGTGGGCCGGCAGACCAAGGTCCTGGCGACCATGTCGCAGGTGTCGCCCAACTGGACGCAACGCCTGATGACCAAGACGCTGACCCGCAGCTAGTCCACCGAGGTATACGGCTTACGCGGCGGCTGCTGGTTCTGCCGGAACGAGCTGCACAGGCCGAGATTGCTTGCCACACAAGGTACCCCGTTGATGGTGGGGGCACTGCCCTGCAGATAGCACTGGTTGGTGTGCTGGTTGTTGACGTGTCCGGGCGGGCAGGCGCTGGCGGTGGCCGGTGCGACCACCATGAGTCCGCTCGCCAGGGCCACACCCACCGCAGCGTGGGCGGTCAGTCGCCAGAACCGGGTCGTCACTGTCAGCACACCTTCTCTCAGCGGAAATCCTACGCTGCAACACTGTGCTGGCAGGTGTGGCTAGGATCGCGGCCATGCCCGAGCCGACCGTCGACGACGACGCCCCCGCCGCCCGTAACGAGCCCGCCGCGCCGCGGTCCACGTCACGCTGGGTGGCCCCCGCCGCATTGGTGATCGCACTGATCGCCGCCGGCACGGCCGGCTGGGCGGCTCTGCGTCCACCGCCTGCTGCGGACAAGCCTGCCGCCGAAGCGCCGTCGGCCGAGGCTAAAGCCAACGCCTGCAGCGCTTTTCAGGTGGTCACGAACGCGGTGGCGTTGCAGACCCACGCCAACGCGGGCACCGAACCGGCGGCCATCCAGGCCGTCGCCGCCAATGCCCGGCTCGCGATGGCCGGCGGCGGCACCTACCTGCTCGCCAAGACCGGTCCGGGCACACCGCCCGAGCTGGCCGACGCGATGCGATCGTTCGCAGGCAGCCTGCAGGACATCGCGATCAACGCACTGGCCGGGGTGACCAACGACAACCCGGCGCAGGCCGCCAGGCTGCGCGACGCCGAGGCCACCAACGCCAAGATCGCCGCTCTCTGCAAGTAGCGCGCCGACACCCCTTCGCGCCTAGGCGAAAACTCGAGTTCGCTTCGCGTTTGCCCGATGTTCGGCGGTGCGCCGGAAAGCAGCAAGTCCCGGGTAAGCCGGGTCTTCTTGGATTTCCCTCGCGCACTCGCCGCACCTACCGGCAGTACTTCCTCGAAGGGGATCACGAAATTGGCCAAACACCGTAAGAAGTCGGATCGCGGCGTGGTTGCACCCGCATTCGTCACCACCGGCGTAGCCGGTGCGGCGATGGTGGGCGCGGGCTTCCTGCTCGCCACCACCGACACCTCAACCCCGGTGGCGGCCGCACCCGCCGTCACGCTCACGACCAGCCAGTGCACGCTGGGCTCGGCGTTCTGCACCGACCTCGGCCTGGTGTCGGGGTCCGGCTCGGCCACCTCGGCCGGTCTGACGGCCTCCGCGACGGCGTCGGCCACCGCCGGTGATGTCATTGCGATCTTCATCAGCAACGGGACGGCCGAACACCCGGACGCCGGCCTGCTGATCGGCAACGGCTATAGCTATAGCGGCTCGGACACCCAGTGCGCCTCGGCGGCCTGCACCGGCGGCAAGGGCGGCTTCCTGTTCGGCAACGGCGGCAACGGCTACAACGGCGGAAACGGCGGCAGCGCTGGGCTGTACGGCAACGGCGGCAACGGCGGCGACGCACTGAGCGCCGAGATCAACGGCGGTAACGGGGGCGACGGCGGCAACGGCGGATTGTTCGCCGGCAGCTCCAGCTCCGGCGCGCTGTTCGGCGGCGGTGGCGGCAACGGCGGCAAGGGTATCGCCGGCGGCAACGGCGGCAACGGCGGCAACGCCGGCGCCTTCTCCGGCAGCGGTGGTAAGGGCGGCGATGGCGGCGCCAGCACCGACAGCGAGACCGCGGGCGGTAACGGCGGCAACGGCGGCAACGCCGCGAGCCTGCCGATCGTCGGCGGCGGCACCGGCGGCGCGGGTGGAACCGGCGGCGCCGGCTACGGCGGCGGGGCCACAGGTACAGCCGGCGGTGCCGGTGGCGCCGGCGGTAACGGTGGCACCTGGGGCGGCGCCGCAGGTGGCGCGGGCGGAGCCGGCGGAACCGGTGGAGCGGGCACCGCGGCAGGCGGCAGCGGCGGCGACGGCGGCGACGGCGGCCAGGGTGCACTCGCCGCGGGGAACGGCGGCGGGGGACCGGGGCAGGGGGCGGCGGCGGCGACGGCGGCGACGGCGGCCAGGGTGCACTCGCCGCGGGTAACGGCGGCGCCGGTGGCGCCGGAGGCGCAGGCGGCGCGAGCTCCGGCGGCACCGGTGGCAGCGGCGGCAGCGGCGGCAACGGCGGCACCGGCGGCCTGACCGCCAACGGTGGCGCAGGCGGTGCCGGCGGCGACGGCGCAGCCGGATCGACGACCGGCGGCAACGGCGGCACGGGCGGTACCGGTGGTCTTGGTGGCAACAACGGCGGCGCGGGTGGCGCCGGCGGCAAGGGCGCCACAGGGGTCACCGGCGGCACCGGCGGCAACGGTGCGACCGGTGGATTCGGCCTGATCAGCGGCGGTGCAGGTGGCAGCGGCGGAAGCGGCGGCAACGGCACCACCACCGGCGGCAAGGGTGGCGACGGCGCCGACGGCGGAGCCAGCGCGATCGGCGGCGGCAAGGGCGGCAACGGCGGCACCGGCGGCAAGAGCGGTGTGACCACCGGCAAGGCCGGCACGCAGGGCACCTCGGGCCTCGGCCCGCAGCCGGGCAAGGGCGGCACCGGCGGCGCTGCCGGAACTCCGGCCCCCTGATAGCACCACATCACGACATCGGCCCCCCTTCCGCGGAAGGGGGGCCGATGCGTTTGGGTTCGTGGGGCTAGGCGCGCGCCCCGTTGATCGCGCACGCCATCTGGGCGTTGCCGGCATCGGTGTTCATGTCGTTCGCAGTCGAGTTCAGCGTGTCGCCGCCGCCCCGAAGTCCCATGATCAGCAGGAGCTTTGCGGCGCGCAGTGACCATGACCGCATCGGCGCGGCGACGTCGTTGGGTAGTCCCGGAGTCGACGCCGCAGACATGGCCTCCGACGCGGCCGCGCGCAACGCGGTACGCCCGACGACGTTCGCATTGGCCACATTCGGATCCTGGTAGTCCACGCTGTTTCCGCCCCCGGCCGAGTTGTAGGCGAAGTCCTCATAGTTGGACGCCGCCAGGTCCAGAGCGCCGCCGAATTGGCGGCACGCCGAGGACACGGCATCCATGGCATCCGGCGAGATCGGTGCGGTCTGCGAGACCACCTGCTGGACGGGCGGCGGGGTGACGTCACCCGGCGCGGGATCGACGGGCGCCGGATCGGCGAACGCGACCGGCGCAGCGATAAGGGCGGGAAGGAGCACGAGCGCAGTCGCGCCGATGGCTCGCGGCACCCGGTGTGCTGATGTCATGGGTTCCTCTCGAAATCAGTTGATTCCCAACCGACGCGGCAGAGACTACCGCGGGAAAATCGCCCCGATCACGGCCGTCAGGAGACGAAGCGTGTTGGACCGCAACAGGGAACCCAAGCTTCGCTATCCGTTTCCCAATCAGACACTT
Source organism: Mycobacterium sp. M26 (assembly GCF_001494595.1). Lineage (GTDB taxonomy): Bacteria > Actinomycetota > Actinomycetes > Mycobacteriales > Mycobacteriaceae > Mycobacterium. The sequence goes on along the minus strand of NZ_LN929908.1, from coordinate 1,172,192 downwards.
TCGGGCCGAAACATATCGCGCGAGCGACACGATCAGATCTCAATCGAGAGGCCCCATCGCGACATGTTGCACCGATTCACCGCGCTGCTCAGCGCCTGCCTTGTCACCGCCATTGCGACGGCACCCCATGGGCTGGCCGATCCGCCGGCCGACCCGAACGTGGCTCCCGTTGCCGCGGGATCTACGCCGCCGGCCCCCGGCGGCCCGGGCGCTGCCCCGATCGCCTCGGGTGCACCGGGCACCCTGACCACCCCGGACGGCTGGGTGCTCTCGATCGGCGCCAAGAACGAGTCGCTGGAACCCGTTGCGTCGCTGACGAACTCACCGTGGTCACGGGAGTACCTCGTCGACGGTGTGTTCGAGGGTGCGGTCACCGGTTCGGGTAAGACCAAGCTCGCCGGTGGCACCCTGGAAGCCGGCTACCAGATCGGTTGCGGCATCATCCAGGACGACATCGAGTCGATCACGACGGGCGGTATCACGCCGGGCGTCGGAATCCCGTTCGTCTCGGGCAATCTGCTGCCGATCACCCTCGGCCTGTCGGCATCGGAGCAGATCAAGATCGACCTCAAGCCGGGCACCGTCAACATCGTGCCGGTCGGCAAGAAGTCGTTCAAGGGCACCAAATCCCGGGTCTCGATCACCGGATTCCGGATCAAGGTCGACGGGTGCGCCGGTCAGTCCTTCATCCGCTCGTACGCGACCTTCACCAGCTCCACCGACAACACCGACGACGTCGTGACCTACCTGGGCGTCACGAGGGCCGTCTGATGCATCGACCCGAAACCACCAGGACATCTCGAGGAAGGCGCCACGACGACATGCTGCTTCGATTCGCCACAGTGACGGCAAGCGTCCTTGTCGCCGTCGGCACGGCCGCGCCGGCCTACGCCGATCCCGACCCGGCGTCACCTCCCGCTGACCCGGCCGCCGCTGCCGCGCCGCCCCCGGTCAACACCGGCGTCGTGGCGTCGTCGGTGCCGGGCATCGCCAAGACCGCCGACGGTCGGACTCTGACTGTCGTGGCCAAGGATGAGACGCAGCTGCCGGTCGCCCCGCTGACCACCTCCCTGTCCTCGCGCGACTGGGTGGTCGGCGCCACCTTCACCGGTAACACCACCGGTGACACCGCCGGCGGAACGCTCGAAGTGGGTTACCAGATCGGCTGCAGCGTCGAAATGGACAAGGTCAAGCTGAACGGCTCGGTCGGTGCCAGCCTCGGCAACGCCAGCCTGGGCACCGGCGGTTTCACCGCCCCGGGCACCATCTCGTTCCCCATCCAGGGCCAGATCGAGGTCGAGCCCCGCCCCGGCACTATCACCAACGTGGTGGTCGACAAGAAGTCGTTCAAGGGCACCTCGGCGCGTGTGACGATCCGTGACGTCCACATCAAGGTGGACAACTGCGTCGGTGCATCGTCGCTGCGTTCCTACGCGGTGCTGACCAGCTCCAGCACCGACAACGACGACATCGTCGCGTACTACGGCATCACCCAGGTGTTCTGATCGGTATGGCCCGGTTGCTGATCGCCATCACGGTGGCGGCTGGGCTCCGTGCCGGCACCCGATCCGGCGTTGCCGATTCCGGTCCCCGGTGGCGAGGCGGCCCCGCCGCCACCGCCGGATCCGCTGTACACCGCGGCCACCGAAACCCGGCAGAACCCGGTGAACGCGATGGCCGATCTGCTCGGGGCACCGACGTCAACGGTGATGAATCTGGCTCCCTCACCCTCAGGTGCCGATCCGCTGGCACCGGCGGCCACGCTGTTCCCGCAGTACTACCGGATGCCGACACCGGACATGAACTCGCCGTATCTGCTGACCGAGAACGCACCCCCGGGTCCGTTCGCCCGGGTCGACGCCTTCAAGGGCGTGCATGCGCTGCTGCACGGCGCGCTGGGCCGGATGCCCGCCGACCAGCTCGGTGATGCGCTGCCCGGCACCGCGCCTGCTCCTGGGGTGGCGCTGCCCGCCGGACCGGAGCAGTTCTTGCCGCCACCGCCCGACGTCGCGCCGCCGGTGACTCCGGTGCCGCCGGCCGGCTGACCAGGATCTGCTGATCGACCTCACCTCATCCGTTACCGTGTGAGCGATGAAGGGTGCACTGCTTGCCGGTCTGGGACTTGGCGTGGCGGCACTGATTTCGTCGGTCCCGGCGTCGGCCGATCCCCCGGCACCGGATCCGGCCGTCGTCGACCCGGCCGCCGCACCGCCGGCCTACGTCCCACCCCGCGCCGGCATCGGCAGCGTGCTGGCACAAAGCGATGCCGCACCGGCCGGGCCGCTGGGCCTGCCTGATCTGTCGGCCTACGCCCCGGGGCTGATCCTCGGCCAGAACGCGGTGCCCTCGGCACCGGGCGCTGCGGCCCCCGTCGCAGCACCCGACCTGCGCGCATTCAACAGTGAGTATCTGCTCCCCCAGAACGTCGCCCCCGCCGCGCCGGGCGAGGGCGTGCCCGCCGCGGGCATCGGCCCCACGCCCGAGGACCCGAGTACGGGACGGCTGGCGTTTCTGCGCCGCCTGCACGCCATGTACTCCGACGGTGATCTGGATGGGGCACTGCTCGGCCAAATGCCCGACGAGCAACTCGGCCAACCCCTGCCGGGCACCGCCCCCGCCGCCGGCATCTACCTCCCGCCCGGGCTGGGTCTGACAACGCCCGAACCGGCCGCGCCCACGCCGCCGGCCTGAGGCCGCGCGGGTAGCAGAAGGTTCATCAACCAGCAAAGTTCTGGTGCTAGCATCCGAAACCTATGCCTGCCAACCCGCCCCGCTTGATCGTCGAGCCAGACGACGGCCTCGAGCCGGTCCGCGAGTTCATCGAGACCGCGCAAACCTCCTTGTTGATAAAGCAATTCACTTTCACCGAGCCCAGCCTGATCGACGCGGTGATCGGCCGGCGCAGCGCCGGCGTGGATGTGCGGGTGATGCTCAACCCCCAGCGCTCCGGCGGCGACCGGGCGAACGACGAAACCTACGACCAGCTCAAGGACGCCGGCGTCGAGGTGCAGTGGTCGAACCCGAAATTCTATGTGACACACGAGAAATCGATTGTCGTCGACAAGACGGCTGCGATGGTCGCCACCTACAACCTGATGGTCAAGTACTTCACGCTGACCCGCGACTACGGGATCATCACCCACGACCCGCAACATGTGGCGCAGATCGTCGAGGTGTTCGACGCCGACTGGGAGCATCGCGATTTCACCCCGCCCCGGTACGAGGGCCTGCTGTGGAGCAACTCGAATTCGCGTTACCACATGGCCCGATTCATCGACACCGCCCAGCGGTCGCTCTACATCCAGCACCCCAAATACGTCGACGCCGTGATCCTCGACCACATCGCCGCCGCTGCCGACCGTGGCGTGAAAGTCAAGGTGCTGTGCGGCGGCAAACACGGCATCAGCGACTGGGACATCCTCGACACCTTCGCCTCACTGCGCACGCTGCGCCGGTTCGGGGTGAAGGTGCGCAAGCAGAAGAACCTCCGCGTGCACGCCAAGCTGCTGCTCGTGGATGACGAACGGGTGCTGGTCGGTTCGATGAACATCGACCGCAGCGCATTCGACTTGCGCCGCGAACTCGGCGTCATCATCGACGACCCGGCGGTGGTAGACCGCCTCGGCGAGGTGTTCACCAGCGACTGGAAGGCCGCCCACCAGTACGAGCCGCCCGACCCGCTGGACACCACCACGCATACCGAAGAGGACTTCCCGCACGACGAGGACCTAGTCCATGAGTGAACCCGGCGCCGCCCTGCCCAAGACCTCGTTGTGGGAAATCGCGTTGTCGTTCAACCATATCGCGCTGGCCTCTTTCGGCGGCGGGCTGTCGGCCTGGTCGCGCGAGGTGGTCGTGGTCCAGAAGCAGTGGATGAGCGAAGAGGAATTCCTGTCCGCGATGACGATGTGCCGCATCGTCCCGGGCGCCAACCAGGTGAACCTGGCGGTGTTCGTGGGCACCAAACTCAAGGGCATCGCCGGGGCGGCGGCCGCCCTGATCGGCCTGTGCCTGGTCCCGGTCGCGATCATCTTGACGCTGGGTTTCGTCTACTTCACCTTCAAGGAAGTGCCGGCGGTCAAGGGTGCCCTGCACGGCGCGTCGGCCGCCGCCGTCGCACTCACCCTGGCGATGGTGATCAAGACCGGCAAGAAGTGCCTCACGTCAGTCATGCCGGTGGCATTGTTCCTGGCTGCCTTCATCCTCAATGGCGTGCTGCGCTGGCCGCTGCTCGAAACCCTGGCCATCCTGGCTCCGCTGAGCCTGATCTGGGCCTGGCCGCGCAAGCAGCCAGCGGCGGCCGAGGCGTGAAAACCTACCTGGCCCTCATGGGCATGTTCGGATCGCTGTCGCTGCTGTCGATCGGCGGCGGCAACACCGTGCTACCCGAAATGCACCTGCGTGCGGTCAGCGGCCACCACTGGCTGACGAACTCGCAGTTCGCCGACATCTTCTCGATCTCGCAGGCCGCGCCGGGACCGAGCATCCTGATCGTCGCGCTGGTCGGGTACGCCGCCGGGCTCGGGGTGGCCGGTGTGGTGGGCGGGATTGTCGGCGGGGTGCTGGCCACCGTGGCGATGGTGGTGCCGGCGGCCACCCTGATGTACCTGATCACCGTGTCCTGGCAGAAGGCCGAGAAGTCGAAGCTGCGCATCGCGGTGGAGAAGGGTTTCGCCCCGCTGACCGTCGGCCTGATCCTGGCGACGTCGCTGGTCATGAGCAAGGCCGCCGACCACGACTGGCGGGCCTACCTCATCACCGGGGTGGCGACTCTGATCTTCGTCCGCACCAACACCAACCCGTTGGTCGTGGTCGGGGCCGCCGCGCTGCTGGGCTACATCGGCTTCGTCTGAGGCGAAGTCAGATAGGTTTGGCCGCAGCCGCGACGAGGCGGCGCCGAGCCGGGCAGGAAAGTCACCAGCGATGCGAGTGGACGGACGCGACATCACCGTTACCGGTGAGCTGCTGCAACCGCTGACCCGCCGCACCAACGACATCGTCCGGCTGGCTTTGGCCGCCCTGTTCCTGGCGATCGTCATCACCAGCTCGCTGATCACCCGCAACGACTGGGTCGGGCTGGAGAAGTCCGTCTCGGGCATCGTCGGGGTGCTCACCCCCACCCAGTCCAACCTGGTCTACCTGGCCTACGGCATCGCGATCCTGGCGCTGCCGTTCATGATCCTGGTGGGGTTGATCGCCGCGCGGCAGTGGAAGCTGCTCGGCGCCTACGCCGCCGCCGGCACCATCGCCGTGCTGGCACTGTCGATCACCGGCAACGGTATCGCCGCGCCCCGCTGGCATTTCGACCTCACCGAGCGGCTGTCGACCACGCTGTCCCAGTTCCTCGACGACCCACGCTGGATCGCCATGCTGGCCGCCGTGCTGACCGTGTCCGGTCCGTGGCTGCCCGCCCGGTGGCGCCGGTGGTGGTGGACGCTGCTGCTGGCCTTCGTGCCGATCCACCTGGTGGTCAGTGCGATCATCCCGGCCCGCTCACTGCTCGGTCTGGCAGTCGGCTGGTTCGTCGGCGCCCTGGTCGTCTGGGTGGTGGGCACCCCCGCCCTGGAAGTGCCGCTGGACGGTGCGGTGCGAACGCTGTCCAAACGCGGCTTCCTGGTCAACGCGCTGACCGTCGTCCGCCCGGCCGGGCACGGCCCGCTGGAGCTCTCGGCGCGCACCGACGCCGGAACCGAAGCCGTCATCGAGATGTACGGCCCCAACCAGCGCGGCGCCGGTGCGCTGCGCCAGTTCTGGCGCTGGCTGATCCTGCGCGACGCCGAGACCGCCCCGCTGCAGGCCTCCATGCGGCGGGCCGTCGAGCACCGGGCGCTGATGACGATCGCGGTCGGTGACCTCGGCGTGGCCAATACCACCACGATGGCCGTCGCCGCCCTTGACCGGGGCTGGACGCTATACGCGCACACCCCGCCGCGGGGCACCCAGGTGGCCGACGCGCCCGACGAGGGACTGGCCACCACGGTCTGGGGGTCGCTGGGAGTGCTTCAGCGCCATCAGATCTCGCACGGCGATCTGCGGTTCAGCGAGATCACCGTGGACGGGGGTAAGGCGCTGTTCGGCGGTTTCGGGGCCTCCGAGTACGGCGCCTCCGACGAGCAGCTGCAGTCCGATATCGCCCAGCTTCTGGTGACAACCAGCGACCGGTTCGGCGCGGAGACGGCGGTGCGCGCTGCCGTCGAGGCGCTGGGTAAGGACACCGTGCTCAACGCGTCGCGGCGGCTCACCAAATCCGCGGTGCCCGCCCGGCTGCGCAAGACCGTCACCGAGCCCAAGGCCGTGATGGCTGCGGCGCGCGAGGAGGTGAAGCGGCAGACCGGGGCGAACGAGATCAAGACCGAGACGATCACCCGCTTCACCCGCAAACAGGTCATCCAGCTGGTGCTGTTGGTGGCCCTGGTCTACGTGGCCTACCCCTTCATCAGCACGGTGCCGACCTTCTTCAGTGAGCTGCGCAACGCGAACTGGTGGTGGGCGCTGCTGGGCCTAGCGGTGTCGGCCTCGACCTATGTGGGGGCCGCAGCGGCGTTGTGGGCGTGCGCATCCGGGGTGGTCAGCTTCCGCAATCTCGTCATCATGCAGTTCGCCAATACTTTCGCTGCCACCACCACTCCGGCTGGCGTGGGTGGATTGGCTTTGAGCACAAGGTTTTTGCAGAAGGCCGGCCTGGGCGCGCTGCGTGCCACCGCGGCGGTGGCCCTGCAGCAGGCCGTGCAGGTGATCACCCACGTGACACTGCTGGTCTTCTTCAGCGTGGCCGCCGGTGCGACCGCCGACCTGTCGCACTTCGTGCCGAGCAGCACGCTGCTGTACCTGATCGGCGGCATCGCACTCGGCGTACTGGGCACATTCCTGTTCGTGCCCAAGGCCCGGCGCTGGCTGGACACCGCGATCCGGCCCAGGCTGCAGGAGGTCAGTGGCGAGCTGCTGGACCTGATGCGCGAGCCGAAGAGACTGGCGATCATCGTCCTGGGCTGTGCGACAACGACTTTGGGGATGGCTCTGGTGCTGTGGTCCAGCATCGAGGCCTTCGGCGGCGACACCAACTTCGTGACCGTCACGATCGTCACGATGGTGGGCGGCACCCTGGCGTCGGCCGCCCCCACCCCCGGTGGTGTCGGCGCGGTCGAGGCCGCCCTGATCGGTGGCCTGGCCGCCTTCGGGGTGCCCGCCGCGGTCGGCGTGCCCTCGGTGCTGCTCTACCGGGTGCTGACGTGTTGGCTGCCGGTGTTCGCGGGCTGGCCGATCATGCGCTGGCTGACCGCCAAGGACATGATCTAGCTCGGTACGAACCTGGCGATCCGTCGGGTTACCCTCGGCGTCGACTCATGACTCGGAAAGGACTGTCGCAGTGGCTGCTTGGCACGACCTCACCGGACACGTCGCGCTGGTGACCGGTGGTAACGGCGGGATCGGGCTCGGGATGGCCCGTGGCCTGCACGACGCTGGGGCCACCGTCGTCATCTGGGGAACCAACGCCGCCAAGAACGACGCTGCCGTCGCCGAGCTGTCCGGTGGCGCACCGGTCGCCTCGTTCGTCGTCGACGTCAGCGACGAGGAGGCGGTGACGGCGGGCGTGCACGCTGTCGTCGACCAGTTCGGGCGACTCGATTCCTGTTTCGCCAACGCCGGGGTGGGTCCGCACCCGACGAGCATCGACACGATGACCACCGACGAGTGGCGCCGGGTGATGGCGGTCAACCTCGACGGGGTGTTCTTCACCGTGCGGGCGGCCGCGGGTCACATGAAGACCCTGGGGGCGGGCGGTTCGATCGTGGTCACCAGCAGCGTCTCGATCAGTGACGGCATGGCGTATTCGACGCACTACGCGGCGGCCAAGAGCGCCCTGGTGGCGATGGCCAGGGCGCTGGCCGTCGAACTGGCCCGCGACGACATCCGGGTCAACGCCCTGGTGCCGGGCTGGACCTTGGCCTCGATGACCGAGGGTCTGCTGGAATCGCCGACAGCCCAGGCCAAGATCCTGCCGCGAGTTCCGTTGCGGCGCTGGGGCACTCCGGAGGACTACGAAGCGGTGGCGGTGTGGCTGGCCGGGCGCGGCTCGGCGTATTTCACCGGGCAGACCCTGGTCATCGACGGCGGCTACACCGTCTTCTGAGCAGCTACTGCCCCGCCATCTTGTAGCTGACGACATCGTCGCGCTTGAACAGCATGCGGTTGCCGAACTTGTAGTGGGTCGGCCCGCTACCGGTCTTGATCCGCCGCTGCAATGTGGTGGTGGTGATCCCCAGGTACTGCGCGGCCTGTTTCACGGTCAGCATCTGCCCCAGGATCGAACCCGGACTGCGCTGCTGAGCGCGCTCCAGAAAGTTGTATCCCCCTCGGTCGGCTGTCACTACCGTGGTCATGCTGGGCTCGCACCTCTCGACTCTCGCGGTTGGTGTGGCTGTTTGCCACGTCACGAAAAGTAGGTCCGCGGGCACCCCTGGCACTCGTGCGTCAACGCCAAACATCGGCGTTCCGTTGTGGTGCGGGCACAACGCGTTTAGCGTGGTCGGTCATGGATCCCGAGTGGGCCCCGATTCGCGACGACGTCGCAGCTCAACGGGTATGGCAGACGGTGCTCAGACCGATAGCCGCCGACCTGCTCGAGCAGTCCGAACAGCTTGCCGAGGACGTGCTGGACCGGATTCGGGCCGAGCAGCCGCAGCTGATGCCCGACAGCCTGTTCATCGAAGGTCAACCGGCTGGCATCGAGTCGAGTATTCGCCAATTCGCGCAGATTGTGGCCGACGGCGCCGACCCACGCGAGCTGGACTTGCCTGCCGAGGCGATCGCGCTGGGCCGGGCCCGCGTGCAGCAGCGGGTACCGCTCGCCTTCCTGATCCGCTCCTACCGGCTGGGCCAGGACACCCTGTGGGAGTGGTTGTTCGGCCGGATCATCGCCTCGGCATCCGATGCCGGCCAGCAGGCCGCGGCACTCCAACTGACCACCAGCTGGCTGTTCGCCTACATCGACAGCTCGCTGGCGCTCACCGAGGAGATCTACGAAACCCAGCGAGAAGCCTGGCTGCGCAGCGCCGCCGCGGCGCGCACCACGGCGATCGACGACGTGCTCAGCGAGCGGGAACGCGATGCGCAGCGGGCCGCCAAGAAGCTGCGCTACGACCTCAACCGCCAGCACGTCGGCGTTGCGGTGTGGCTGGACGCCACACCCGAAGACAGCGATGCCCAGCAGATCCTCGCCGAGGTCTGCACCGCGCTGAGCCGGGCCGTGTCCGCGGAGAGCACGCTCACCCAGCCGGTGGGGCCGTTATCCATCTCGGCGTGGCTGAGCCGCCGGGAGGCGTTCGACCCCGCCCTGCTCGACCCGGTCGCCATCGCGCGGTCCGCTGCTCTGCCGTCCGGGGTGCGGGTCGCGGTAGGCGATCCCAGGTTCGGGCTCAAGGGATTCCGCGGCAGTCACAGCGAAGCCAGCCAGGCCCGTCGGGTGGCGACCCTGAGCCGATCGCGGGCCGCCGCAGTAACCCGCTACCGCGATGTTGCGCTGGCCGCGCTGGCCAGTGTCGACGCCGAGCAGGCGGTGGCGTTCGCGCACCGGGTGCTGGGACCGCTGGCCGAGGATGACGAGGCGACCTACCGGGTGGCGATGACGCTGGCGGTCTACCTGCAGGAGAACCGCAGCCCCGCGCGGGCTGCGCAGCGCCTGACGGTGCACCCCAACACGGTCAGCTACCGGGTCAACCAGGCCGAGACGATACTGGGCCGCGATATCGACGCTGATGCTCTCGAGGTCTCGGTGGCGCTGGCATTACTGCCGCTGCTACCGGGGTTGACCGCCGAGTTGTGAGTGCGGGCGGAGGGACTCGAACCCACACGCTCTTTCGAGCACCGGCACCTAAAGCCGGCGCGTCTGCCATTTCGCCACGCCCGCAAGCGCTCCTACCCTATCGCGTGCCGCCAGCGGCCCCGGGTTTAGTCACCGGCCGAAGTTGAGCGACACCCCCGAGCCGCCCCATCGAATGCCGACCTGATTCGCCGGTGGCGCCACCGTCCCCGGGCGAGCCTTGATCGACACACTGCCGTTGGTCTGGCATGTCGAGGTGGTACCGGAGTCCTGGCAGCTCGGTAGTGCGGAGGCGGATGGTGCGAAGAAGCCGGCCGACGTCGCCAGCATCACCGTCAGGAGCGCCGCCGCGCGTCGTGTGGTCATCTGTCCTCCACCCTGTCAGTGACAGTCCGATATGACGGTCTCGGCGCTCGGGCCGATGGGCGTGCCGTTGGCGGCCGCACGCCCGAATGCGTCGGCGCGGGCCGCGTCGATCGTCGCGCCGGCACCGCCGGCCACCACGCCGTTCCCGGCGTCGGCCACCGAGACGATGCACAGCCGGTCGTTGGTCACCTCGTCGCTGGTGCAGTCCTGACCACCAGCGCTCTGACACTGCGCGATCACCCGGGCCGAGGCTTCCTCGTTGGTGGCGCCGGTGGCCCGGAACCCCACCAGCCGGTCCAGGAAAGCGCCGGTGCCGACGGCCACGGAGATGTCGCCGGCATCCTCGACGGTGCCGTCCGGTCCACCCGCCCAGGCCGGGCCCGCGGCGAGCCCCAGGGCAGTCGCGGTCAGGGCCAGAAGTGGCGCCATCAGATACTTTCGCGGCATTGTGCCCTCCTCGGTCACGGCACCCGCGATGGTATCGGCCAACGTCCCATAACCGCTGGCACGGTACGGTCGTGGTGTGTCCACGACCCGTCGCCGCCGGTTTGCGCTGATCGCTTTGGTGATCCTCGCCGCGTGCGGCTGCCTGGCGCTGGGCTGGTGGCAGTGGACCCGCTATGAGTCGACGTCGGGGTCCTTCCAGAACCTGGGCTACGCGCTGCAGTGGCCGATGTTCGCGGGGTTCTGCGTCTACGCCTACCGCAAATTCGTGCGGTATGAAGACGACCCGCCCACCGCGCAGCCGTCGTCACCCGACGCTCGCACCGAGATCCCGGCCGGCCTGTTGCCCGAACGTCCCAGGGCCACAACGGAATCCGATGATCCGGTGATGCGTGAATACAACGCTTATCTCGCCGAGCTCGCCGAAGCCGACAAGGCCACCGACCAGAACAGGACCACCCGATGAGCGACGCCCCTCACACCCAGCCGGTCGTGCCGGCCGAGAAGATCCGCAGCGCGCTGCGGGGCTACCAGGTGATGGCCTGGACCACGGGTATCTGGCTGATCGCGCTCTGCTACGAGATGGTGATGAAGTACATCGTGAAGGTGGACAACCCGCCGACCTGGATCGGCGTGGTGCACGGCTGGGTGTACTTCGTCTACCTGCTGTTCACCGCGAATCTGGCGGTCAAGGTGCGCTGGCCGATCGCCAAGACCATCGGGGTTTTGCTGGCCGGCACGGTGCCGCTGCTCGGGATCATCGTCGAGCAGGTTCAGACCCGCGACATCAAGTCCCGCTTCAACCTCTGAGCCTCGTCGTCGGGGTCGGTGACCGTCGGGATCGTCATCGCGACCAGGGCGGCCAGCCCCGCGACACCCGCAGCGATCAACAGCGCGGTCCGCAGACCGGCCAGTGACGGCATGGTATGGCCGGCGTAGGTGATCGTCATCGACGCCAGCACGGCACCGATCACGGCGCTGGATATCGACGTGCCGAGCGACCGGGCCAGCGCGTTGATCCCGTTGGCGGCCGCCGTCTCCGACATCGGCACCGCGGCGTTGATGAGCGCGGGCAGTGATGAGTACGCGAACCCCACCCCCAGGCTGATGGCGATGTTGGCCACCATCACCGCGGCGGGACTCCCGATCAGCCACACCGCCCCGAGGTAGGCGACACCGATGATCGCCGAACCGCAGACCAACGTGAACTTCGGCCCGCGACGTCCGGCCATCCGCGCCGCCAGCGGCGACGCGGCCATCATCGCCAGACCGCCCGGCGCCATCCACAGCCCCGCCTGCAGCATGGACTGGCCCAACCCGTAGCCGGTGCCCTTGGGCAGTTCGAGAATCTGCGGGGCGACCAGCGAGAGCGCGAACATCGAGAAGCACACCAGCACCGCGGCGATGTTCGTGGTCAGCACCGGCCGGCGCAGCGTGGTCCGCAGGTCGACGATCGGTGCAGGCGTGCGGAACTGCCAGCGGGCGAACACCGCGAACACCACGATCGACACGGCGAACAACGACAGCGTGGTCGCGCTCGTCCACCCCCATGTCGAGCCCTTGGTGATCGGCAACAGCAGCGCGATCAATCCGACCGCCAGCAGCACGGTCCCCAGCGGGTCGAACCGGTCCGCCGAACTCGGCGGGACGTCGGGCACCAGAAAGTGGAACAGCAGCAGGGCCCCGACGCCCAGTACCGCCGCACTCCAGAACAGCACGTGCCAGTCCGCCTTCTGGGCGATCACCGCCGACAGCGGCAACCCGAGTGCACCGCCGACCCCCAGCGACGAGCTGATCAATCCCATGGCGGGGCCGACCCGGTCGGCGGGCAGCGCTGACCGCAGCACGCTGATGGCCAGCGGAATGATCGGCAGGCTCATACCCTGCAGGCCGCGGCCGATGATGAACGGCACCAGTGAGCTGCTCACCGCGGCCAGGAATGAGCCGAACGCCATGATGCCCGCGCAGATCATCAGCATCGGCTTGGGGCCATGCATATCGCCGAGACGCCCGAACACCGGCGTCGCCACCGCCGCGGTCAGCAGAGTCACCGTGATCGTCCACGACGCGTTGGCGGGGCTGGTGTTCAGCAGCGCAGGCAGCTCCGGGATGAGCGGGATCATCAGAGTCTGGGTCAGCGAGACACTGATACCGGCGGCCGCCAGCACGGCGATCAGAACGCCGGGGTGCGCCGCCCGGACCGAGTGACGACCCACGGCAGCATCATGACACATTAGATGCGCTACACAAATTGCTGAACGGTGACGTCAGCCGGCCAGCGCCCGCAGCGCCGGCAACAGCAACGTCAGCGCGCGGCCGCGATGGGAGACCGCGTCCTTCTCAGCGGGACTGAGCTCGGCTGCACTGCGGGCTCCGCCCTCCGGGAGGAACACCGGGTCGTAGCCGAAGCCACCCTCGCCCCGCGGCTCGCGGGCGATGACACCGGGCCACTGCCCGCGCACCACGGTCTGCTCGTCCGGACCCGGTCCGTGGACCAGGGCGCAGGCCGAGACGAACGCCGCCGCGCGCCGCTCGTCGGGAACGTCGCGCAACTGGGCCAACAGCAGTTCGTAATTAGCGACGTCCGCACCGTGCCGCCCGGCCCAGCGCGCCGAGAGCACGCCAGGCATCCCGTTGAGGGCGGCCACTTCCAGGCCCGAGTCGTCGGCGACGGTTGGTAGCCCGGTGGCGGCGAAGGCGTCGCGCGCCTTCGCCAGCGCGTTCTCCTCGAACGTCGCCCCGGTCTCGGGGGCCTCGTCGAAGGCGGGCACATCCTCGAGGGAGACCAGCTCCAGACCCGAGACGCCGGCGGCGTCGAGCACCCGGTGCAGTTCGGCCAGCTTCTTGCGGTTGCGGCTGGCCACCAGCAGACGAGTGGTCAGGATCCGAACGCCTTCTTCGGCGCCGGCCCTTCCGGCAGCACCCCCGGGTAAGGCAACTCCAGGGCTTCGCGCTGCACGGCGAAGAGCGTCTCGCAGGCGGCCAGCGCGGCGTCGAGCATCTTGTCCAGCGTCGAACGCGGGAACGTCGCCCCCTCGCCGGTGCCCTGGATTTCCACGAGCGTGCCGGTGTCGGTGGCGACGACGTTCATGTCGACCTCGGCCCGGGAGTCCTCCTCGTAGGGCAGGTCGACGCGCACCCGGCCGTCAACCACACCGACGCTGATCGCCGAGATCGCACACGACAGCGGCTTCGGATCGGACAGCTTGCCCGCGGCCGCCAGATAGGTGACGGCATCCGACAGCGCGACATAGGCACCGGTGATCGCCGCGGTGCGGGTGCCGCCGTCAGCCTGCAGCACATCGCAGTCAATGGCGATGGTGTTCTCCCCCAACGCTTTCAGGTCGATGCACGCGCGCAGCGAGCGACCGATCAGCCGGCTGATCTCCTGGGTGCGCCCGCCCAGGCGACCCTTGACCGACTCCCGGTCCGAGCGGGTGTGCGTGGCACCGGGCAACATCGCGTACTCGGCGGTCAGCCAGCCCTCCCCCGAGCCCTTGCGCCAGCGCGGCACACCTTCGGTGACGCTGGCGGTGCACATTACCCGGGTCTCGCCGAACGTGATGAGCACCGATCCGGCGGGATGGGAAGTGAAACCGCGGGTAATGGTGACCGGGCGCAGCTCGTCGTCAAGCCTGCCGTCTTGTCGTCGTGACACGTGGCAACCCTAGCGCGGGCAGGTCGGCAACCCCTGTCGGAGGCCGAGCGTGCACGAACTGCACACTCCGTCGGCGTGTCGGTGTACCGACACGCACGCTCGCCGACCATGAGCTAGTGGGTTACCTCGATGGTCTCGCCGCACACCACGGCGTGCACCGGGCCGTCGAACTCGGCCTTGGCCTCGCTGATGACGTCCTCCCGCGAGGTCCACGGCGGGATGTGGGTCAACAGCAGTTCGCCGACCCCGGCCCGTTTGGCCATCCGGCCCGCCTCGGTGCCGGACAGATGCAGGTGCGGCGGACGCTCTGGGGCGTGCGTCCAGGACGCCTCGCACAGGAACACGTCGGCACCGGAGGCCAGCTCCACCAACGACTCGCACACCCCGGTATCGCCGCTGTAGACCAGCGTCGCCCCGGACGGGTCGGTGATGCGCATCCCGAACGACTCGGTGGGATGGGTGACCAACCGCGGCAGCACCGTCAACGCCCCGAACTTCACCGGGTTGCCGTCCTCCCAGTGCCGGATCTCGAAGATGTCGGAGAAGTCGTCGAGCTCTCCGCCCAGCGGGGACGACGCGGCCGCCAGCCGCGTCCAGGTGTCACTCGGGCCGTACATGATGCCGCGGCCTTTGGCCGGTGTCGGGTGATAGCGCCGCCAGACGAACAGACCCGGCAGATCCAGGCAGTGGTCGGCGTGCAGATGCGACAGCAACACGTGGACATCGTTGGGGTCGGCGTAGCGCTGCAGCGCGCCCAGCACACCGCCGCCGAAGTCCAACACCAACGGCGGTGTGTCCGGCGCGGTTACCAGGTAGCCAGACGCCGGCGAATCAGGTCCGACAACACTGCCGGAGCAACCGAGCACGGTGATTCGCACAGTCACAAGCTTGCCATGCCCGGATGGCCGCGGAGGAAAACATCACCGCTTTGAATATCGAGAATCACTTCTCGGCGCCGACGTGACGCACCGCAGACCCCACACCCGTGATCGCCGGTCCCAGGAACCGGGACGCCAGCGTCAGGAACGACTCCGGATCTCCGGTGGCCTCGAACACCCGGGTGGCGGCCGGCGCGTCATGCGGTCGCAGCAGATCACCCTCGGTGAGCACCCGCAGCAGATCCTTGGCGGTCTCCTCGGCGCTGGACACCAGCGTCACCTCATCACCCATCGCCAGCTGGATCAGCCCGGACAGCAGGGGGTAGTGCGTGCAGCCGAGCACCAGGGTGTCGACCTGGGCGCGCTGCAGCGGCTCGAGGTAGCCCTCGGCCAGGTTGAGCACCTGGCGGCCGCTGGTGACACCCCGCTCGACGAAGTCGACGAAGCGCGGGCAGGCCACCGCGGTAACGTCGACGTCGCGGGCGGCGGCGAACGCGTCCTGGTAGGCGGCCGAGGCGATGGTGGCCTGGGTGCCGATGACGCCGATGCGCCCGCTGCGAGTGGTCGCAACTGCACGCCGCACCGCGGGCAGGATCACCTCGACGACGGGGACGTCGTAGCGTTCGCGCGCATCACGCAGGCAGGCCGAGGACGCGGTGTTGCAGGCGATGACGAGGGCCTTGACGCCACGCTCCACCAGGTCGTCGGCGACGGCCAGGGCATGCGCTCGGACCTCGGGAATGCTCAGCGGACCGTAAGGCCCGTTGGCGGTATCCCCGACATAGAGGATGTCCTCGTCGGGCAGCTGGTCGATGATCGAGCGGGCCACGGTCAGCCCGCCCACCCCGGAGTCGAAGATGCCGACCGGGGCGAACCGGTCACTCATGAGGGCAGGCCGGGGAACTGGCCGGCCTTCTTGCGTTCCCGCGCTTTGCGTTCCGGTCCGGACAGCAGATAGGCCGCGATCACCCCGGCGATGGCCCCGCACAGGTGGCCCTGCCAGGACACCCCGAACGTGCCGGGGAGCACGCCGAGCAGCACACCGCCGTAGACGAACAGCACGATGATGCCGACGACGATCTCCCACACCTTGCGGGTGAAGAACCCAAACACGATCAGGAATGCCAGCCAGCCGAAGATCAAACCGGAGGCGCCGATGTGGTTGGTCTCGCAGCGGATCCCGACGTAGGGGCAGTGGGCGCCGATGTTGCCGATGAGCCAGGTGCCCAACCCGCCGAGGATCCAGATGATGGCGGTGGCCACGACGAACCGTGACATGCCCGCCAGCGTCATCAGGAATCCGAGGACCAGGGCCGGACCGGTGTTGGCGATCAGGTGCTGCCAGTCGGCGTGCAGCAACGGGGCGAACAGGATGCCCCACAGACCGTCGGCTTCCAGCGGCCTGATGCCGTTGCGATCCAGCGAATGCCCGGACACCGAGTCCCACACCTCGATGAGGTAGAGCAGTGCCACGAAGGTGACGATGGTGACCCCGCCGACCACCCAGGCCGGCCGCTTCTTGGGTTCGGGGGCCGGGGTGAGCGGATAACCCAGCGGCTGGTTCATCCGTTGCCCGATCCCATCACGCCTCCGATGTCATGCCCAGAGCTGGCCCTCGAGGGCGTCCTCAGCTTCATCCAGGCTACCGGCGTAGGCACCGGTCGACAGATACTTCCATCCGGCGTCGCAGACGGTGAAGGCGATGTCGGCGCGCTCACCGGCCTTGATCGCCTTGGCCGCCATGCCCAGCGCGGCGTGCAGGATCGCCCCCGTCGAGATACCGGCGAAGATTCCCTCGACCTGGACCAGTTCCCGGGTGCGCCGCAGGGCGTCGTGTGAGCCGACCGAGTAGCGGGTGGTCAGCACATCGGGGTCGTACAGCTCGGGGATGAAGCCCTCGTCGATGTTGCGCAGCGCGTAGACACCCTCGCCGTAGCGGGGCTCGGCAGCCACGATCTGGACGCCGGGCACATGCTCGCGCAGGAACCGGCCGGTGCCCATCAGCGTGCCGGTAGTACCCAGCCCGGCCACGAAGTGGGTGATCTCGGGCAAGTCGGCGAGCAGCTCAGGCCCGGTGCCGTAGTAGTGCGCGTCAGCGTTGGCCTGGTTGCCGTACTGGTAGAGCATCACCCAGTCGGGGTGTTCGGCGGCCAGCTTCTTGGCGGTGGCCACCGCGGTGTTGGAGCCGCCCTCGGCCGGGGAGAAGATGATCTCCGCGCCGTAGAGCTCGAGGATCTGGCGGCGCTCGATCGAGGTGTTCTCCGGCATCACGCAGATCAACTGGTAGCCCTTGAGCCGGGCCGCCATCGCCAGCGAGATGCCGGTGTTGCCGCTGGTGGGCTCCAGGATCGTGGTGCCCGGTTTCACCAGGCCGTCCCGCTCGGCCTGCTCGATCATCCGCAGCGCGGGGCGATCCTTGATGGAGCCGGTGGGGTTGCGGTCCTCGAGCTTGGCCCACAACCGCACGTGCGGGCCCTCGTCGGTGTCGTCCCAGCGCGGCGACAGCCGCGGCAGGCCGACCAGCGGCGTGTGCCCGACCGCCTGCAGCAGGGAGTCGTAGCGGGTCAACGCATCCCCACGGCGCCGCCGGCGACGGCGGGCAGGATCGTCACCGAGTCGCCGTCGGCGATCTCGGTGGCCAGCCCGCCGGAGAACCGGACGTCCTCGTCGTTGACGTAGATGTTGACGAAGCGGTTGAGCTTGCCGCCATCGACAAGACGCTCCGAAATGCCCGAGTAGTTGGCCTCCAGGTCGGCGATCACCGCCTGCAGCGTGTCACCGGAGGCGCTGACACGCTTCTCACCACCGGTGTGGGTGCGCAGGATCGTCGGGATGGACACGGTGACACTCATGGGGCGCCTTTCTGGGGGCTAGTACTGCTCGACGATGGTGACGGGCTCTTCAGTGACGACGCCGTCGAGGATTCGGTAGCTGCGCAGCTCGTGCTGTTCGGGGTCGCGGGTCGAGACCAGAACGTAGTGGGCGTCGGGCTCGGAGGCGAACGAGATGTCGGTGCGGCTCGGATAGGCCTCGGTCGCGGTGTGGGAGTGGTAGATGACGACGGGGACCTCGTCGTTGTCGTCCATCTCCCGCCAGACCGTGAGCTGCTCGCCGGAGTCGAAGCGGTAGAACGTCGGCGACCGCTCCGCATTGAGCATCGCGATGTGCCGCTCCGGGCGGTCCGAACCCTCCGGCCCGGCCACCACACCGCACGCCTCGTCGGGGTGATCGGCGCGGGCGTGGGCGACCATGGCGTCGACCAGGTCGGCACGGATCACCAGCACGGCGGGCTCCTCCTACGGCAGTCGGTCAGCGAGCGTTCGGCGCACCGAACGCACCGGGCAACATGTCACGGTAGGTCGGTATTCCTGCCGCCGTCTCAGCGGCCAGTACGCCGACCAGCACCGCGCGCGCCAAACAGTGTGCCCCGGCGGCACCCAACGCCGCGACCAGCTTGGTCTCCGGGGACATCGCCACCGGGATGTCGGGGTCGGGTTCCACCTCGATCGCACCGGTGGCCAACGCGAACACGGTGTCACCGTCCAGCGGGGTGTGCGCGGGGTGGATGGAGTGCGCCAGGCCGTCGTGGGCGGCGACCGCGAACCGGTTGCAGGCCATCGGGGTCAGCGCCGCGTCGGTGGCCACCACTGCGATGGTGGTGTTGAGCGGGCTGGATTCGCGATCGAGGGCGGCGAACGCGGCAATCTGCTCGGCGGGCGGCGCGACCAGCCCGAACTCCTCGATCAGGCGCGCCATCCAGGGCAGCCCGGTGGTGGGGTCGACGACATTGCCGGCGCAGTTGACGGCGACGATCGCACCGACGGTAACCCCGTTGTCGAGCCGGACCGACGCGGTGCCCAGCCCGCCCTTGAGCACCCCGGCCCGCGCGCCGACACCGGCTCCGACGGTGCCGACGGCGACCTCGGTGCCCGCCGCGTGGGCGGCCTGATAGCCGAATTCGGCGGTCGGCCGGCACGCCCAGCCGCCGACCGGAAGATCGAAAATCACCGCGGTCGGAACTATCGGCACCACACCGCCGTCCATCTTCACGCCGCGGCCCTGCTCCTCCAGCCACGTCATCACGCCGTCGGCGGCGGCCAGGCCGTAGGCGCTGCCGCCGGTGAGCACGACGGCGTCGACATGGCGCACGCTGTTGGCTGGGTCTAGCAGATCGGTCTCCCGGGTTCCGGGTGCACCGCCGCGGACATCGACGGCCCCGACGGTGCCCGGCGGGGCGACGACGACGGTGGTGCCACAGGCCCAGCCCGAGCCCAGCGTCGCATCCGGATCCAGCCGGTGATGCTGGCCGACGAGAATGCCTGCGACGTCGGTGATCGAACCCGCGCTCATCGGATCGGCTTACCCATAAGTCCGAGCACCAGATACTCCTGCAGGACGGTCAGCCACTGGTAGACGTCGAGATGGCCGGCCAGCGGATGCTCGGGCGGCAGCCGGTCGAGGCCCTGCGGGCCGATCTCGAGAAGGGTGCCCAGCGCCAGCCGGACGTCGTTGACGGCGGTGATCCAGGCGTTCGCGTCCTCGACGGTGAGCTCGAAGCGTGCGCCGTCGTCCGGCAGGGTGTCCAGAAGTCGTTGGGCGGCAGCCTTTTTCGCGTCGATGATGTCCGGCTCGTGCAGGCTTCGCAACGCGCCGTTGAGGCTTTCGGCGGCGGCCGAGCCAGCCGGGTGCTCGCGCTGGGGCTTGAAGAAGTCCGGCAGAAGCCGGCGCATCGTGGAGTCCTCGGGCGGCTGGGAGTTCCCGGTCCGGATCCCGGTCAGCTGGGCCAGCGGATCCGAGGGCGCGGTGTCTTCGCGTTCGGTGAGCATGCCGTGCACCGAGCCCACCATGTTCTTCAGCAGGGTCGCTTCGTGCGGGGCCAGGGCCGAGCGGAAACGGGGGCCGTCAGCGGTCTCCACCCGCTTCCATTTGCGCATCCGAACCGGGCTCAGCGGTCCTGCTGCATGGTGGCCCACAGCCCGGCCGCGTGCAGCTTGGTGACGTCGACCTCCATAGACTCCCGGGTGCCCGACGACACCACGGCCTTACCTTCGTTGTGGACTTGCAGCATCAGTTTGGTGGCCTGCGGTTCGCTGTAGCCGAAGAGCTTCTGGAAGATATAGGTCACGTAGTTCATCAGGTTCACCGGATCGTCCCAGACGATGGTCACCCAGGGGCGGTCCGCGACGTCAACGGGATCAGTGTGCTGCTGCCCGCTGGTGCCCGGCCGGGTCGGTGCTGCTGACGCGCCCATGGCGTCAAGGATAGCGAGCCGCCGCAATAACAACCCAATGCCGTGGCAGCCGATACCGTTGCCCTGTGACCGCCGCGCTGCTGACGGACAAGTACGAGCTGACGATGCTGTCAGCGGCCCTGCGGGACGGCACCGCCGGGCGCCGCACCACCTTCGAGGTGTTTGCCCGCCGGCTGCCCGACGGCCGCCGCTACGGCGTGGTGGCCGGTACCGGCCGGTTCCTGGAAGCCTTGGGCGAGTTCGTCTTCGACAAGGTGGCGCTGGAGTCGCTGTCGCCGTTCCTGGACCCGGCCACCCTGGATTTCCTGCACGACTTCCGGTTCCGCGGCAACATCGACGGCTACACCGAGGGAGAGCTGTACTTCCCGGGCTCTCCGATCCTGTCGGTCAGTGGCACCTTCGCCGAGTGCGTGGTGCTCGAGACGCTGGCGCTGTCGATCTTCAACCACGACACCGCGATCGCCTCGGCGGCGGCGCGCATGGTCAGCGCAGCGGAGGGTCGGCCGCTGATCGAAATGGGCTCGCGGCGCACCCACGAGCAGGCCGCGGTGGCCGCCGCGCGGGCGGCCTATATCGCGGGCTTTGCGGGCACCTCCAACCTGGAGGCTTGCCGACGCTATGGCGTACCTGCGCTGGGCACCAGCGCGCACGCCTTCACCATGCTGCACACCACCGAGTCGGGTCCCGACGAACAGTCCGCGTTCCGCGCCCAGGTCGACGCACTCGGGCTGGACACCACGCTGCTGGTGGACACCTACGACGTCACCACCGGGGTGGCCAACGCGATCGCCGTCGCCGGCCCGGGCCTGGGCTCGGTGCGCATCGACTCCGGTGACCTCGGGGTGCTGGCCCGGCAGGTCCGCGCGCAACTCGATGCGCTGGGCGCTACCGGCACCCGGATCGTGGTGTCCGGTGATCTAGACGAGTACGCCATCGCCGCGCTGCGCGCCGACCCCGTCGACAGCTATGGCGTCGGGACCTCGGTGGTCACCGGCTCGGGCGCACCGACGGCGAGCATGGTCTACAAGCTGGTCGAGGTCGACGGCATCCCGGTGCAGAAACGCAGCAGCCACAAGGAATCCCATGGCGGCCGTAAGGCGGCGACCCGGCTGGCCAAGCCGACCGGAACGGTCATCGAAGAGGTGGTCCACTCCGCCGACGAGGCGCCGCAGACCACCGAGCCGTCACGTCGGCTGACCGTGGCACTGGTGCGTGACGGCGAGCCGGTGGTGCAGTCCGATCTGACCGCGGCCCGCGAACTGGTGGCGGCCGGTCTGCGCAGCCTGCCGTGGGAGGGACTGGCCCTGTCCCAGGGCGAGCCGGCAATCCCGACCCGTCAGGTGCCGGTGCGTCGTCGGTGAGCGCGCAGGATCTCCCCCCGGTCGCCGACCTGCTGGCCACCGCGGTCGACGCACTCGGCGGAAGCCAGCGCCCCGGCCAGGTGCAGATGGCCGAGGCGGTGGCCCACGCGCTGGAGTCCGGCGAACACCTGGCGGTGCAAGCCGGGACCGGCACCGGCAAGTCGCTGGCCTACCTGATCCCGGCGATCGCACGCGCCATCTCCGAGGAGACACCGGTGGTGGTGTCCACCGCCACCATCGCCCTGCAACGCCAACTCGTCGACCGTGACCTGCCCCGCCTGGTCGATGCGCTGGCCGGGGCGATGCCCAGAAAGCCGCGCTTCGCCCTACTCAAGGGGCGGCGAAACTATCTGTGCCTGAACAAGATTCACGGAGCAGACGATCGCGAGCCGGACGAGTCGCAGGTGGAGCTGTTCGAGCCGATGGCCGCCTCCGCGCTGGGCCGTGACGTGGCGCGGCTGACGGCGTGGGCCTCGGAGACCGAGACCGGCGACCGCGACGAACTCAGCCCCGGCGTGGCCGACCGGTCCTGGTCGCAGGTCAGTGTGTCGGCCCGGGAGTGCCTCGGGATGGCGCGCTGCCCATACGGGGCCGACTGCTTCGCGGAGAAGGCCCGCGGTGTTGCCGGCACCGCCGACATCGTGGTGACCAACCACGCGCTGCTCGCGATCAACGCGATCGCCGAGGCCTCGGTGCTGCCGGAGCACGACTACGTGGTGGTCGATGAGGCCCACGAGCTGGTCGACCGGGTGACGTCGGTGGCCACCGGTGAGCTGACGCCGGCGCCATTGGGTGTCGCGGCTCGCCGTATCTCCCGGTTGGTGCGGCCGGAACTGAGCCAGCGGATGGAGGCGGCGGTCGCAACGTTCTCCTCGGCCATCCACGACGGCACGCCGGGGCGGATGGACTTCCTCGACGACGAGATGGCCACCTATCTGACCGCACTGCGGGATGCCGCCAACGCGGCCCGCACCGATATCGACCCCTCGCCCAAGGACCCCAAGGCGGCGGCCGCCCGCAGCGAGGCGATCGCGGCGCTGACCGAGATCGGCGACACCGCCGCGCGGGTGCTGGACTCGTTCGTCCCGGCCATCCCGGACCGGACCGATGTGGTGTGGCTCGACCATGAGGAGACCCGACCGTCGGGCGCCCTCCGGCCGGTGCTGCGGGTGGCCCCCTTGGCGGTGTCGGGATTGCTGCGCAGCCGACTGTTCGACACCGCCACCGCCGTGCTCACTTCGGCCACGCTGACCATCGGCGGCTCCTTCGAGGCGATGGCCCGCTCCTGGGGTCTGGCCGACGGCCCGGCCTGGCAGGGCCTGGACGTCGGATCGCCCTTCGAGCACGCCAAGTCGGGCATCCTCTACATCGCCGCCCATCTGCCGCCACCCGGCCGTGAAGGCACCGGCACCGACGCCCAACTCGACGAGATCGCCGGGCTGATCGAGGCGGCCGGCGGCCGGACCCTGGGGTTGTTCTCGTCGATGCGTGCGGCCAAGGCCGCTGCCGAGGCGATGCGCGCCCGGCTGGACACCCCGGTGTTGTGTCAGGGCGAGGACAGCACCGCAGCACTGGTGACGAAGTTCACTGCAGACCCGGAGACGTCGTTGTTCGGCACGCTCTCGCTGTGGCAGGGCGTCGACGTCCCCGGGCCGTCGCTGTCGCTGGTCCTGATCGACCGCATCCCCTTCCCCCGCCCTGACGATCCGTTGCTGACCGCCCGGCAGCGCGCGGTGGCCGCACGCGGCGGCAACGGGTTCATGACCGTGGCCGCCGCACACGCCGCGCTGCTGCTGGCCCAGGGCGCGGGTCGGTTGCTCCGCCGCGCGGACGACCGCGGTGTGGTCGCTGTGCTCGACTCGCGGATGGCCACCGCCCGTTACGGTGGCTACCTACGGGCGTCGCTCCCGCCGTTCTGGACCACCACCGACGCGCAGCGAGCCAAACAAGCACTTCAACGGCTACGCGCCGACAGTCCGCGGTGAGCGAACAGCGGCCGGGACCGAGCCACGGCACTATTGTGATAGCGAACTTCGACCGAGCCCGCCGACGCTGTGGAGAGGCACTACTCATGCGCGCACGACACCTGGGGCGCCTGCTCGCCGTTGCGGGCACCGCGGTGGTCCTGGCCGGTTGCGGGTCGACCGTGCAGGGCAAAGCCGTGTCGATCTTCGACGACCCGTTCAAGGTGGCCGGCCTGCAGGCCGTCGACGGCAGCAGCGGGCTGCGCCCCAACGCCGAGCCGCCCACCCGCAAGGTCACCGACGGCGACGGCGGCGAGGTCGACGAGATCGCGGTCCAGTCGGTGTCGGATCTGGAAACGTTCTGGGAGAGCGCGTACGGCGAGACGTTCAAGTTTGAGTTCAAGCCCGTGAAGGCCGTCATCTCGTGGAACTCCGACGACTACGACGGCACGTTCTGCGACGAGTCGACGGCGGGACTGATCAACGCCGCCTTCTGCGAGGACGACAACACCATCGGCTGGGACCGTGGCGTGCTCATGCCCTCGCTGCGTCAGGCCAATGGCGACATGGCCATCACGATGGTGCTGGCGCACGAATACGGCCACGCCATCCAGAAGCTGGCCAAGCTCAACAAGAAGGGCACGCCCACGCTGGTGGCCGAGCAGCAGGCCGACTGCCTGGCCGGGGTGTACATGCGCTGGGTCGCCGAGGGCAACTCGCCGCGGTTCACCCTGTCCACCGGTGACGGTCTGAACAATCTGCTGGCCGCGATGATCTCGTTCCGCGACCCGCTGCTGAGCCAGGACGACTACTACGACACCGGCGACGAGCACGGTTCGGCCTTCGAGCGGATCTCGGCCTTCCAGTTCGGCTTCACCGACGGGGCATCGTCGTGCGCGACCATCGACGCCCAGGAGATCGGGCAGCGCCGCGGTGACCTGCCCGTAGAGCTGCAGTCCGATCAGAGCGGGGAATGGCCGGTGAGCGAGGAGTCGACGAAGGCCATCGTCGATGCGATGAACATCCTCTTCGAACCGAAGAACCCGCCGCAGCTGACGTTCGACACCAGCAAGACCGCGTCGTGCCCGGATGCCCGGCCCAGCCCGCCGGTGTCGTTCTGCCCGTCTACCAACACCATCGCCGTCGACCTGGCCGGTCTGGAGAAGATGGGAACCTCGAACGAGGGTGATGAGACCTCGCTGGTCCAAGGTGACAACACCGCCTACTCGGCGCTGGTATCGCGCTACATGCTGGCGCTGCAGCACCAGCAGGGCGGGCTGGTGCTGGACAACGCCGAGGCCGGATTGCGCACCGCGTGCCTGACCGGGGTGGCCACCACCAAGCTCTCGAAAGAGGTCACCACGCCGGACGGCAACACCGTGGCACTGACGGCCGGCGATATCGACGAGGCGGTGTCCGGGCTGCTGACCAACGGCCTGGCGGCCAGCGACGTCAACGGCGAGACGGTGCCCGCCGGGTTCTCCCGCATCGACGCGTTCCGCATTGGCGTACTCGGCGATCAGGAGCGCTGCATCAAGCGCTTTCCGTAGCGGGATCAGATTTTCTTGGTGACCCCGTACCAGGACAGGATGGCGTCACCCTCGTCGGTGGACTTCGTCAGCGTCGCGTAGGACCGGATAAACGACTCCCCCACGCAGCCGTCGATCTTGACGTGGAAGTTGCTGATCGACACCCACGGTGCGGAGCCTTTGTACTCCTTCTTGGTCACCGGGACGATGTTGATGATGCCGGGCTTGAGGCCCACGGTGATGCCGCCGCCGATGTTGGCGCCGATACCCGGGGTCAGACCGTCGGCGATGGTGTTGGAGAAGTCCAGGCCGAAGTAGCCGATCGACGGGTTGATACCGGCCGTGCCGGTCAGCGAGACACCGTTGGAGGTGCTCATGTCGATACCGCAGCCGATCTGGTAGCCGACCTCCAAGACACCCTTGGGGGTGGAGCCGTCGCCGGCCAGTGCGCCGTTGTAGACGCCGCCGACGACGTACTCGCGTGACGAGATCGCCGTGGTCAGCGGGGCGACCGGCATCTGGATCTCGTCTTTGGCCGAGATGGTCAGCGTCCACCCGTCGGGCGACTTCGTGGTCGCGGGCGGGGTGGACTCGACCCGGCCGTCGTCGACCGGCGGTGCGGCCGCGGGATCGGGCACCTCGGCCGACACGGGCTGCGCCGCGTCGGGCGCGGTGGAGTCCGGATCAGCCGACGCAGGAGCCATCGCGGCCGACAACAAGCCACCCACCAGTGCCACTGTGGCCACGCCTCGCACAAACACTGCCCCGAACGCCTTCCCGGGAATCCGACAGCCCGCCCCGATGCGGTACCGGTCGGCACTCCCTTTGGGAACCTACATGCGGCTCCCCTGACCTGCTAACCGGATCCGGAACCGTCAGCGTTACGCCATCCTCACCAGGCCGAGTTCGTTGTCGGCGGCCAGCAGCGGGTGATGTGGCAGCACCCGCACGGTGTAGCCGACCGATCCGGCCACCGGCAGCGGTGTCGTCGTCGAGAACAATTCGGTGCCGCCGTCGCCCGGTCCGGTGTGGGTCATCTCCACACACGTCGGGTCCTGCAGCACGTCGGTGGCGTCGACACGGCCCAGCACGGCCTGGACGACGACCTCGTCCGGGGTGAGTCCGGCCAACTGCACGGCCGCGGTCAGGGTGAGCTGTGAGCCCAGCAGCGGAGTATCGGGCAGGCCGGTGCTGTCGACGTCGGTGACGGCCACCTGGGGCCACGCCTCACGAGCGCGCAACCGGTAGGCACTCAGCTCGCGCGCCGCCCCGAACGGCAGCCCGTCGACCGGGGCCAGCGTGCGGCGCAACGACCGGGCGGCCGGGGCGTAGTACTTCTCGGTGTAATCGCGCACCATCCGCGAGGCCAGCACCTTGGGGCCCAGCGACTGCAGGGTGTGCCGGACCATCTCCACCCAGCGGGTGGGAACACCGCGCTCGTCGCGGTCGTAGAACTTCGGGCCGACCGAATGCTCCAGCAGGTCGTAGAGCGCGGCGGCCTCCAGGTCGTCGCGGCGTCCCTCGTCGGCCAGACCGTCGGCAGTCGGTATCTCCCAACCGTTTTCGCCGTCGTACCATTCGTCCCACCAGCCGTCACGGATGGACAGATTGAGCCCGCCGTTGAGCGCACTCTTCATACCCGAGGTGCCGCACGCTTCCAGCGGCCGCAGCGGATTGTTCAGCCAGACATCGCATCCCCAGTACAGCGAGCGGGCCATCGACATGTCGTAGTCGGGCAGAAACGCGATGCGATGCCGGACCTCGGGCCGATCGGCGAACTTGACCACCTGCTGGATCAGTGCTTTGCCGGCGTCGTCGGCGGGATGCGATTTGCCCGCGACGATCAGTTGCAGCGGCTTCTCGGGATCGAGCAGCAGCGCCTCCAGACGCTGCGGATCGCGCAACATCAGCGTCAGCCGCTTATAGGTGGGCACCCGGCGGGCGAATCCGATGGTAAGCACGTCGGGGTCGAAAGCCGTTGCGATCCAGCCGAGTTCGGCATCGGAGGCGCCGCGCTCCAGCCACGAGCGGCGCAGCCTGCGACGGACGTCCTCGACGAGGTAGGCCCGCAGCTGCGAGCGGATCCACCAGATGTGGCCGGGCTCGACCTCCTGAAGCCGGGCCCACACCTGCGGTTCCCGCAGCGCCTCGGTGGAGCCGGCGAGTTCACGACCCAGTTGCAGCCACTGCGGCGCCGCCCACGTCGGCCCGTGCACGCCGTTGGTGATCGACCCGATGGGTACGTCGGCCGGATCGAAACCCGGCCACAGTTCGTCGAACATCTCGCGGCTGACCCGGCCGTGCAGCAACGACACCCCATTGGCCCGCTGAGCCAGCCGCAGCCCCATATGCGCCATGTTGAACTTCGTCGGATCGTCCTCGGCGCCGAAGGCCAGCACCCGCGCCACCGGCACACCGGGCAGCAGACCGTTCGGGCCGTCATCGCCGAAGTACCGCTGCACCATCTCCACCGGGAACCGGTCGATTCCGGCCGGCACCGGCGTATGGGTGGTGAACACCGTGCTGGAGCGCACCACGGTCAGCGCGGTCTCGAAGTCCAGCCGCTCGGCGGCCATCAGTTCGCGGATGCGCTCCACGCCGAGGAATCCGGCGTGGCCCTCGTTCATGTGGAAGACATCGGGGGCGGGCAAGCCCGCCGCGGCGGTGAACGCGCGCACGGCCCGCACCCCGCCGATACCGGCCAGCAGTTCCTGCTTGATCCGGTGTTCCTGGTCACCGCCGTACAGGCGATCGGTGACGTTGCGCAGGTCGTGCTCGTTCTCCGGGATGTCGGAGTCCAGCAGCAGCAGCGGGATCCGGCCGACCTGGGCCACCCAGACCCGGGCGCGCAACTGCTTGGAGTCCGGTAGCGCCAGTTCCACCAGCACCGGGGTGTCGGTGGCATCGGTGAGCAGCCGCAGCGGCAGGCCCTGCGGGTCCAGCGACGGATAGTTCTCGCGTTGCCAGCCATCGGCGGTCAGCGACTGCCGGAAGTAGCCGGAGCGGTAGTAGAGGCCGACCGCGATCAGCGGCAGGCCGAGGTCCGAAGCCGACTTCAGGTGGTCGCCGGCCAGGATGCCCAGGCCGCCGGAGTAGTTCGGCAGCACCTCGGCCACGCCGAACTCCATCGAGAAGTAGGCGATCCCGGTCGGCATGCTCGCCGGGTCCTGCTCCTGGTACCACATCGGGCGGGCCAGGTAGTCGTCGAGATCGTCGGCGAGGTGGTCCAGGCCGCCCAGGAAGGCGGCATCCTCGGCGAGTTCGTCGAGCCGCTTGGGAGTCACCGCACCCAGCAGGGCGACGGGATCCTGGCCGGTCTGGGCCCATAGCTGGGGGTCGATCGACGCGAACAGATCCTGCGTGGGTTTATCCCACGACCAGCGCAGGTTGGTGGACAACCGGCCCAGGGCCGAGAGTCGTTCGGGCAGGTGGGCCCGAACCGTGAACCTCCGTAGCGCCTTCACGTGACCCAACCTTACTGAGGCCGACAGGTGTGCGTGCGCTTCTTCCACTCGCATCGACTCGGCCCACTACGGTGTGAACAGAGCGTGATGCGGTTACCCGAGAAGGCACGGATCCGGCGCGGCGCGGGCCACGTCGTACAAGTCAGAAATGGGAGTGGTTGGGTGCCCGGTCGTATCGAGATCGATGACGTCGCGCCCGTTGTGTCCTGCGGTACCTACCCGGCCAAGGCTGTCGTCGGCGAGGTGGTCCCGGTCTGCGCGTCGGTCTGGCGCGAAGGGCACGACGCGGTGGCAGCGACGCTGGTGGTCCGCTACCTCGGTCCGGCGTATCCGCAACTAGGACAGAACCCGGCCCGGCGGGTCAAGGCGCTGGAGGCGGCCGAGGCAGCCGCCAGTCCCGCAGCGGCCAACCGGGTCAAACCCCAGCTGTATCCGATGGCACTGGGCCGCACGCCGGACCTCTTCCACGGCCAGTTCGTCCCGGACCGGGTGGGCTTATGGACGTTCCGGATCGACGGCTGGGGTGACCCGATCACCACCTGGCGCCACGCGGTCACCGCGAAACTGGACGCCGGCCAGGGTGAATCCGAACTGAACAATGACCTGCTGGTGGGGGCGCGGCTGCTGGAGCGGGCTGCGACCGGTGTGCCGCGGGACCGTCGCACCCCGCTGCTGCACGCCAGCGCCGCACTGCGCGAACCCGGCGATCCCGTCACCCGCGCCGCGCTCGCGCTGTCGCATGAGGTCACTGACCTGCTGGCCACCTTCCCGCTGCGCGAACTGGTCACCCGCGGCGCCACCTACGGCGTCTGGGTGGACCGTCCGCTGGCTCGGTGCAGCGCCTGGTACGAGTTCTTCCCCCGCTCCACCGGCGGGTGGGACGGGGAGGGCCACCCCGTGCACGGCACGTTCGCCTCCTCGATCGAGGCGCTGCCCCGCATCGCGAAGATGGGTTTCAACGTGGTCTACCTGCCGCCGATCCACCCGATCGGCAAGGTGCACCGCAAGGGCCGCAACAACACCGTGACCGCCGAGCCCGGCGATGTCGGCTCGCCGTGGGCGATCGGCAGCGAGGAGGGCGGCCACGACGCCATCCACCCAGACCTGGGCACCCTCGAGGACTTCGACCGGTTCGTGGCCGCGGTGCGCGACAACGGCATGGAGGTGGCGCTGGATCTGGCGCTGCAGTGTGCACCCGATCACCCGTGGGCCAAGAACCACCGGCAGTGGTTCACCGAGTTGCCCGACGGGACGATCGCCTACGCCGAGAACCCGCCGAAGAAGTATCAGGACATCTATCCGCTGAACTTCGACAACGACCCGGGCGGTCTCTACGACGAGGTGCTGCGGGTGGTCCGGCACTGGATCGACCACGGCGTCAACATCTTCCGGGTCGACAACCCGCACACCAAGCCGCCGAACTTCTGGGCGTGGCTGATCAGTCAGGTCAAGTCCACCCACCCCGACGTGCTGTTCCTATCGGAGGCATTCACCCGTCCGGCGCGGATGTACGGGCTGGCCAAACTCGGCTTCACCCAGTCCTATTCGTACTTCACCTGGCGGACCGCCAAGTGGGAGATCGAGGAGTTCGGCCGCCAGATCGCCGAGCACGCCGACTATGCGCGGCCTAACCTGTTCGTCAACACCCCCGACATCCTGCACGAGAGCCTGCAGGTGGGCGGCCCGGGCATGTTCGCAATCCGAGCGGTGCTGGCCGCGACCCTGGGCACGTCGTGGGGGGTGTACTCCGGTTTCGAACTCTTCGAGCATCTGCCGGTCCGGGACGGCAGCGAGGAGTACCTGGACTCAGAGAAGTACGAATTGCGTCCGCGCGACTTCGACGGCGCCCTGGCCCGGGGGCAGTCACTGGAGCCTTTCCTCAAGCGACTCAACGAGATCCGCCGGGTGCACCCGGCGCTATGCCAGATGCGCACCATCACCTTCCACCACATGGATAACGAGGCACTGCTGGCGTACAGCAAGTTCGACCCGGTCACCGGCGACACCGTCCTGGTGGTGGTGACATTGAACGCATTCGGCCCCGAAGAGGGAACGGTGTGGCTGGATATGGCCGCATTGGGTATGCAGCCCTACGACCGTTTCTGGGTGCGTGACGAGATCACCGGGGAGGAATACCAATGGGGCCAGGGCAACTACGTGCGCATCGAGCCCGCGCGGGCCGTCGCGCACATCCTGAACATGCCGCTGATCCCTGCCGACCAGCGGGCGAGTCTGCTGCGCCGGGAATGACGGGGACGAGAGGAGCCTAGGCACATGACGAGATCAGACAAGCTCGCCAGTCCATATCTGGCACCGGATCCCGGTGAGCTGGCCCGCCTGGTGGCCGGGGTGCACCATGACCCGCACAGCATCCTGGGCGCCCACGAGTACGACGACCACACCGTGCTGCGTGCGCTACGCCCGCACGCCGAAAAGGTGGTCGCGATCGTCGGCGACCAACGCTACGAGTTCAGCCACATCGACGCCGGGCTGTTCGCGGCGGCCCTGCCGTTCACCAACCTCGCCGACTACCGGCTCGAGGTCACCTACCCGGGTGGGCACACCATGACCGTGGCCGATGGCTACCGGTTCCTGCCCACCCTGGGCGAGATGGATCTGCACCTGTTCGCCGAGGGCCGCCACGAACGGCTGTGGGAGATCCTGGGAGCCCACCCGCGATCGTTCACCACGCCAGACGGTGTGGTCGAGGGCGTGTCGTTCGCGGTATGGGCCCCGAATGCCAAGGGCGTCAGCCTGATCGGCGAGTTCAACCACTGGGACGGCAACGACGCACCGATGCGGGTGCTGGGTTCCTCGGGAGTCTGGGAGCTGTTCTGGCCGGACTTCCCCACCGACGGGCTCTACAAGTTCCGGGTGCACGGTATCGACGGATCGGTCGTCGACCGCGCCGACCCGTTCGCCTTCGCCACCGAAGTCCCCCCGCAGACCGCGTCACGGGTCAACGTGTCGCACTACACGTGGGCCGATGGCGAGTGGATGACGCGGCGGGCCAACCACAATCCGGTGTTCGAACCGATGAGCACCTACGAGGTGCACCTCGGCTCGTGGCGCCCCGGGCTCAGCTACCGCCAGCTGGCCCGAGAGCTGACCGATTACGTGGTGGCCCAGGGCTTCACGCATGTGGAGTTCCTGCCGGTGGCCGAGCATCCGTTCGGCGGCTCCTGGGGCTACCAGGTGACGTCGTACTACGCCCCGACCTCGCGGTTCGGCTCCCCCGACGATCTGCGGTACCTGATCGACGCACTGCACCAGGCCGGCATCGGGGTGATCGTGGACTGGGTGCCGGCCCACTTCCCCAAGGACGGCTGGGCGCTGGGCCGCTTCGACGGCACGGCACTCTACGAGCACTCCGACCCGCGCCGCGGTGAGCAACTCGACTGGGGCACTTACGTCTTCGACTTTGGCAGGCCCGAGGTGCGCAACTTCCTGGTAGCCAACGCGCTGTACTGGCTGCAGGAGTACCACGTTGACGGGCTGCGGGTGGACGCCGTGGCCTCGATGCTCTACCTGGACTACTCGCGCCCGGCCGACGGGTGGACGCCCAATATCTACGGTGGGCGGGAGAACCTCGAGGCAGTCCAATTCCTGCAGGAGATGAACGCCACCGTGCACAAGGTCGCACCTGGCATCGTGACGATCGCCGAGGAGTCGACCTCGTGGCCGGGGGTCACCCGGCCGACAAATCTTGGCGGACTTGGCTTTTCGATGAAGTGGAACATGGGGTGGATGCACGACACCCTGGACTACATCAGCCGCGACCCGATCTACCGCAGCTTTCACCACCACGAAATGACGTTCTCGATGCTCTATGCGTTCAGCGAGAACTACGTGCTGCCGATCAGCCACGACGAGGTGGTGCACGGCAAGGGCACGCTGTGGGGCCGGATGCCCGGCAATGACCACGTCAAGGCGGCCGGGTTGCGCAGCCTGCTCGCCTACCAGTGGGCACACCCGGGTAAGCAGTTGCTGTTCATGGGGCAGGAGTTCGGCCAGCGCGCCGAATGGTCCGAGGAACGCGGGCTCGACTGGTTTCAGCTCGACGAGAACAGCTTCTCCGACGGCATCTTGAAGTTCGTCGCCGATATCAACCAGATCTATCGCACCCGTCCCGCGTTGTGGAGTCAGGACACCAAGCCGGAAGGCTATTCCTGGATCGACGCCAACGACTCGGCCAACAATGTGCTGAGCTTCCTGCGCTACGGCAGTGACGGGTCAGTGGTGGCGTGCGTGTTCAACTTCTCGGGATCCGAACACGGCCAGTACCGGCTGGGCCTGCCGCATGCCGGCACCTGGCGTGAGGTGCTCAACAGCGATGCCACGATCTACAACGGCGCGGGCGCAGGCAACTTCGGTGCGGTCGAGGCCACCGACGATCCGTGGCACGGCCGGCCTGCGTCGGCGACGCTGGTGCTGCCGCCCACCTCGGCGATCTGGCTCGAACCCGCCTAGCCCCCTTTTCGCCCAACCCGACAAACGGGCGCAACAGTGCGAGTAGATCGCACCAATTCGTCGATCTCGGCGGCTAGTACAGCGCGTTGGCGAGATTGCGGCGGCCCGCGATGACGTCCGGGTCGGCCGGGTCGAAGAGTTCGAAGAGCTCGATCAGCCGGGTACGCACCGCGGTGCGCTCGTCACCGGCAGTCCGGCGCACCAGCGCGATCAGCCGGTCGAAGGCCGCGCTGACATCCTGATTGAGGATCTCTACATCGGCCGCGGCGAAGGCCGCCTCGACATCGTCGGGTGCTGCGGCGGCAGCATCGAGGGCGTCCGGACGCTGCGCGGTGGCGCGCTGCAGGAAGGTGATCTGGCGCAGCGCACCTTTGGCTTCGGCATGGTTCGGGTCGCCATCGAGGATCGCCTGATAGGCGACAGCAGCGGCGTCGAAGTCACCGGCCTCCAGGTGCTCACGGGCCTGGGCCACCGCGGGATCGACCTGCTCGACCTCATCGGATTCGCCGCTCCCGGAGAGCTTTCCGGCCGTCGCCGACAGCAGCGAGTCGATCCAGCGCCGCAGCTGCTCGGGCGGCTGCGGACCCTGGAAGCTGGCCAGCGGCTGGCCCCCGGCCAGCGCGACCACGGTGGGTACCGCCTCGATGCCGAACATCTGCGCCACCCGCGGCACGACGTCGACGTTCACGGTGGCCAGCGACCACGTGCCGTTGTCGGCGCCGGCCAGGCTGGCGAACACCTCGATCAACTGGACGCAGACCTCACTGCGCGGCGACCACAGCACCACCACCACCGGAACCTGCCCGGAGCGGACCAGCACCTCGGCTTCGAAGTTGGCTTCGGTGATCTCGACGCCGCCGGCGGGAGCACTCCCGCCAGCGGGGGCCTGGGCCCGCTGCTTGAGACCGGAGAGGTCGACGGCACCGGCCAGTGCGGCCGGAATCGATGGGCGTGGACGTGTCACGCCCACAAGTCTGTCACGTCGCCGAGGGCGCCGAATTCGCCGCCGCCGCAGACCCCTCGCGCTGGTGCTCAGAGCCGGTTTCCGGACCCAGTTTCGCGGTCCGATCGGCCCATATGAGGAAGATCACACTGCCGAGCGGCACAATGCTGCCCAGCAACGCCAGCAACCACGTCACCGGGCGCCACTTGTAAGCGATACCGGCCAGTAGGGCCGTCACTCCGAATGCGATGAACACCAGCCCATGGGCCATACCGAAGATCTTCACGCCGATCTCCGTGCGCGGGCTGCCCAGGTACTTGAAGTACATGCCGATCAGCAGCCCGACCCATGTCAGCGCTTCGGCCAGCGCCACCAACCGGAACCGTCCAGCGGTACTGCGAATGTCGAAAGTGCTCGTCATGGCGCCATTGTGCCGGAGAGCGCGCCCAGCTACTACGCGCCGTCGTTGACGAGACCGGGTTACCCGGCGCGCAGGATCAGCGCGTCACCCTGGCCACCGGCGCCGCACAGCGCCGCCACCGCGTAGCCCGAACCGCGCCGGGACAGCTCCAGCGCCGCGTGCAGCGTGATCCGCGCGCCCGACATCCCGATCGGGTGGCCCACCGCGATCGCACCGCCGTTGCGGTTCACCTTGGCCGGGTCGACGCCCAGTTCACGGGTCGAGGCCAGGGCGACGGCGGCGAACGCCTCGTTGATCTCGAGGACGTCGAATTGATCGACGCTGATGCCCTCGCGGGCGGCGGCCTTCTTGATTGCGTTGGCGGGCTGGGACTGCAGGGTGGAGTCCGGTCCGGCGACCACGCCGTGGGCGCCGATCTCGCACAGCCAGCTCAGGCCCAGCTCCTGGGCCTTGGCCTTGTTCATCACCACGACAGCGCAACCGCCGTCGGAGATTTGGGACGCCGAGCCGGCGGTGATGGTGCCGTCCTTGCGGAACGCCGGCTTGAGCCCGGACAGCGACTCGGCGGTGGTGTTGGCGCGGATGCCCTCGTCCTCGGCGAACTCGATCGGGTCGCCCTTGCGCTGCGGGATCGACACCGGGACCACCTCGTCGGCGAACACGCCGTCCTTCCAGGCGGCAGCGGCCTTCTGGTGCGACTCGGCGGCGAATTCGTCCTGCTCGAGGCGGGTGAACTTGTCCTCGTCGTTGCGCTGTTCGGTCAGCGCACCCATCGGCTGGTCGGTGAACACGTCGTGCAGGCCGTCGTAGGCCAGGTGGTCCAGCACGGTCACGTCGCCGTACTTGTAGCCCTCGCGGCTGTTCATTAGCAGATGCGGGGCGCGGGTCATGGACTCCTGACCACCGGCAACGACGACGTCGAACTCACCGGCGCGGATCAGCTGGTCGGCCAGGGCGATCGAGTCGATCCCGGACAGGCACATCTTGTTGATCGACAGTGCCGGCACATCCCAGCCGATCCCGGCGGACACCGCCGACTGGCGGGCGGGCATCTGGCCGGCGCCGGCGGTCAGCACCTGGCCCATGATCACGTACTCGACCAGCGAGGCAGGCACTCCGGCCTTCTCCAAGGCGGCCTTGATGGCGATCCCGCCCAGATCGCTGCCCGAGAAGCCCTTGAGCGAACCCGACAGCTTGCCGATGGGCGTGCGCGCCCCAGCAACGATCACAGACGTCGTCATGACTACCTCCACAGGCGTTTCGAGCCGCTGGTATGCGGCTAATCACAGATCCCGCAGTGTTGGATCCGATGTCGTTAGGTTACCTTTGCGTTATGACCGCTGAGCAAGTTGATGCCCGTCCCGTCCTGGCCGGCGCGCTCGTCACGGCCGTTGACCATATCGGCATCGCGGTGCCCGATCTGGACGCCGCGATCCAGTGGTACCACGAGCACCTGGGGATGATCCTC
The DNA here is from genome assembly GCF_001494595.1 of Mycobacterium sp. M26. GTDB lineage: Bacteria > Actinomycetota > Actinomycetes > Mycobacteriales > Mycobacteriaceae > Mycobacterium. The sequence goes on along the minus strand of NZ_LN929908.1, from coordinate 1,136,155 downwards.
GTCCATGAGGAGATCAACGAAGATCAGGGCATCCGCGAGGCCATGCTGTCGCTGAAGGGTGCGGGCAGCGAGTGCGCGCAGATCCAGCTGATGGCTCCGCTGGACGAGAACTCGACCATCGCAAAGTTCATCGACAAGCGCGGCCCCGGCATCCAGCAGATGGCCTACCGGGTGAGCGATCTCGACGCCATCTCCGAGCAGCTGCGCAGCCAAGGTGTCCGGCTGATCTACGACGCCCCGCGCCGCGGCACCGCGAACTCGCGGATCAACTTCATCCACCCCAAGGACGCCGGGGGCGTTCTGGTGGAGCTCGTCGAAAAGGCCGCTGAGCACTAAGTCCTTCAGGACCACTTCCGGGTGGGCCCGCGCGATGCGCGGTTGGCCCAGCACGGAGTGTGCCAGTGTCGGCGGTCCTCCAGCCCGGCCTCGCCATCATCAACGCGCCACACCACGACATGTGCCGTGGCCGAACGGATCTCGTGATCACATCCCGGGCATCGGTAGGTCTTGACGGCGCGCGCCGCCGCGACCGGGCGGACCTGGTAGTCGTAACCGTCCGGGCCGACCTCGATGCGGCGCTGCATCGGCAGCGGCGGCAGACCGGTGCCCTGGCGGCGGTCCGGTCGGCGGCGCGGCATCAGAACAGCCGGAACTCGTCGCTGTCCATGCCGCGCATCTTGTCGTAATCGAGTGTGACACAGCGGATTCCGCGATCGGTGGCCAGCGTGCGGGCCTGCGGCTTGATCTGCTGGGCGGCGAACACGCCGCTGACCGGGGCCAGCAGGCTGTCCCGGTTCAGCAGCTCCAGGTACCGCGTCAGCTGCTCGACGCCGTCGATCTCCCCGCGCCGCTTGATCTCGATGGCCACCGAGCGGCCCTGCTCGTCGCGGGCCAGGATGTCCACCGGGCCGATCGCTGTCATGTACTCGCGGCGCACCAGGGTGTAGCCGTCACCGAGCAGTTCGATGTGCTCGGCCAGCAGCTCCTGCAGGTGAGCCTCCACCCCGTCCTTGACCAGACCTGGGTCGACACCCAGCTCGTGGCTGGAGTCGTGCTCGACGGCCTCCAGGGTGATGCGCAGCTGCTCCCCGGCCTTGTTCTCCACCACCCAGACCGGCTGCGGGCCGTCACCGTCCTCGGTCAGCCAGCAGGGCGGGCTCATCCAGTTCAGCGGCTTGTAGGCACGGTCGTCGGCGTGCACGCTGACCGATCCGTCGGCCTTGACGAGCAGCAGTCGTCGAGCCGACGGCAGATGAGCGGTGAGCCGGCCGACATAGTCGACGGTGCACTGGGCGATGACGAGGCGCACGGGCCAAGCTTAGGGCGTCCGGGCCCTGACGAATTAGGCTGACGCCACCATGAGTGCCAGCCCGAGTGTCGCGCAGCGGTTGGGCCGCGTGTTGGAGCGGGTTACCCGGCAGAGCGGCCGGCTGGCCAGCACCCCCGCGTACGGATCGTTGCTGCTGGGCAAAGTCTCGGAGAGTCCCGCCAAGCGGCGGGTGCGGATCCAGACCCTGATCACCGTCTTCATGCTCGCGGTCAACCTCATCGGCATCGCGGTCGCGATCCTGCTGGTCACGGTCACGTTCCCGGTGCCCAGCGTGTTTCGTGACGCACCCGGCTGGCTCACGTTCGCAGTGGTCCCGGCCTACGGTGCCGCAGCGCTGGCGTTCGGTAGCTGGTGGATTACCACCCGCACGGTCAACGACCTGCGCTGGGCCATCGACGGCAGGCCACCGACGCGCGCCGACCAGCGCAACGCGTTCTTCACGCCGTGGCGTGTCGCGAGCGCCCAGCTCGTGCTCTGGGCGGTCGGCACGACGGTGTTCACCATCCTCTACGGCATGTACGACTCCGACTTCATCCCCCGTCTGGCGTTCGGCGTCGGGGTATGCGGGGTGATCGTGGCGACCAGTGCCTACCTGTTGACCGAGTTCGCGATCCGTCCGGTGGCCGCCCAGGCGCTGGCGGCGGGTCCCCCACCGCACCGATTGGCCCCCGGGATCATGGGCCGCACCATGACCGTATGGTTGCTGGGCTCCGGTCTCCCGGTGATCGGCATCGGTTTGGTGGCGCTGTTCTCGCTCATCCTGCAGAACCTCACCAAGACGCAGCTGGAAGTCGCGATCCTGATCACCTCGCTGGCGACATTCATCTTCGGTTTCCTGCTGACCTGGATTCTGGCCTGGCTCATCGCAACTCCGGTGCGGGTAGTACGCGAGGCACTCAAGCGCGTCGAGGACGGCGACCTCGGCGCCAACCTGGTGGTGTTCGACGGCACCGAACTCGGGGAACTGCAACGCGGGTTCAACTCCATGGTCGGCGGGCTGCGGGAGCGCGAACGGGTACGCGATCTGTTCGGCCGCCACGTCGGCCGCGAGGTGGCCGCGGCGGCCGAGCAGCAGAAGCCCACCCTCGGTGGCGAAGAGCGCCACGTCGCCGTCATCTTCGTCGATATCGTCGGGTCGACCCAACTGGTGAGCACTCTGCCCCCGAAAGAGGTTGTCAGCCTGCTCAATCGGTTCTTCTCAGTGATCGTCGAAGAGGTTAACCGCCACCACGGACTGGTCAACAAGTTCGAGGGCGACGCGACGCTGGCGATCTTCGGCGCACCGGTCACCCTGGACACCCCCGAGGACGACGCGCTGGCCGCGGCCCGGGCGATCGTCACCCGCCTGGAGCGCGAGGTACCGGAGTGCCCGGCGGGAATCGGGGTGGCTGCCGGGCAGGTGGTGGCCGGAAACGTCGGCGCCAACGAACGTTTCGAATACACCGTGATCGGTGAGCCGGTCAACGAGGCGGCGCGACTATCCGAACTGGCCAAGAACCGTCCGCATCGGGTACTGGCCTCGGCGGTGACAGTGACCGCGGCCGACGACGATGAAAGCCGCTATTGGGAACTGGCGGAGGCGGTCACGCTGCGCGGCTACGAGCAGCCCACCCAACTCGCCACGCTGGCCCAGCTCGGCTAGCGAATCGGGTTGGTGCGCAACACTCTTTCGGCGGTGGACAGGGCATCCTCGACCGTGCTGAACACGACGTCGTCGTAGCCGCGCTCGGGCCTGATCACCACCCGGTCGGGGTCGACGACGAAGCCCTGCTTGCCGGCGTCGCGCAGCGCCCGGCTCACCCCGGCGAGCAGATCGCGGGCGGAGTCGTTGATATCGTCGACGCGGGTGACGTCGACGATGGCCACCTTGAAATCGGCAACATTGCGCTGCACCGTACGGGCCACCTGTTCCACGCCGGCGAACATCAGGTCGCCGTGCAATTCGTAGACCCGGATGCCCGTGACGGGCTCGTAGATGGCGCGGATCGTCGAGCGCGACTCGCGGCTGACGGTCAGAAAGTGCAGACCCAGCTGTTCGGAAAGACTGCGGCACACAAGGACTCCCCGCACGCTGTTGCCGCGAGAATCCAGTAGCGGCGAGTAGACCCCGATGCCCAGCTGTCCCGGCAGCACGGCGACGATCCCGCCGCCAACGCCACTTTTGGCCGGCAGGCCCACCGCACTGACCCAGTCGCCGGCGGCGTTGTACATGCCGCAGGTGACCATCACCGACAGCGTGCGCTGCACTACCCGCGTGCTGGTGACCCGTCGACCGGTCTGCGGGTTGATTCCGCCGCGGGCCAGGGTCGCGCCCATCCGGGCGAGATCGACACTGGTGACGCGCAGCGAGCACTGCCGGAAGTACACGTCGAGCACGTCGTCGGGATCGTCGGCAAGCACGCCGAAACTGTCGAGCATGTAGGCGATCGCACGGTTGCGGCTGCCGGTGGCCTTCTCGGAGTGGTAGACGTCTTCGTCGAGTTCCAACGGTCGGCCCGCACAGGCCGAGTAGAAGTCCCGGATCGTGTCGAACCGCTCGTCGGGGCTGGCCCCGGGCACCAGTGCGACGGCGGCGATCGCCCCGGCGTTGATCATCGGGTTCTTGGGAGTCTTGGTGGTGTCGTCGACGCTGATCTCGTTGAATGCCTCACCCGAGGGTTCGACACCGATCTTGGCGTCGACGGCGACCTCCCCGACCTGGTCGAGGGCTAGGGCGTAGGTGAACGGCTTGGAGATCGACTGGATGGTGAATTCGGTTCGGGCGTCGCCGGATTCGTAGACGAAACCATCCGAGGAAGACACCGCTAATCCGAAGCCGGAGGGGTCGACCTCAGTCAACTCCGGGATGTAGTCGGCCAGCGCCCCGTCGGTGACCCCGGCGAACTCCGCGACGACCTGATCGAGGTAGCGCTGCACCAGTTCGGACACCGTGGCGATCCTACGGTGCGCACCGCCCCTAGAGTGCCGACTTCTCCAGCACGTGGATGCCGCACGCCGAGCCCAGTCCGATGACGTGTGCCAGACCGACCCTGGCCCCTTCGATCTGGCGCTCACCCGCCTCACCGCGCAGGTGGGTGGCGATCTCCCAGATGTTGGCGATGCCGGTCGCCGCGATGGGGTGCCCTTTGGACTCCAGGCCACCAGAGACGTTGACCGGAAGCCGGCCGTCTCGCCAGGTGGCGCCAGACTTGAAGAAGTCCACCGCGCCACCCGGTTCGCAGAGCCCAAGATTGTCGTAGTGCACGAGTTCGGCGGTGGCGAAGCAGTCGTGCAACTCCACCAGATCCAGATCCTCGGGACCGATACCGGCCTGCTCGAAGGCTTGCTTCGCGGCCTGGCGGGTCAGCGTGTTGACGTCCGGCAGGATTTGGCAGGCCTCCTGGTACGGGTCGGTGGTCAGGATCGACGCGCTGATCTTCACGGCCCGGCGCTGCTGCTCGAGGGACAGCGTGCGCAGTTTGGTCTCGCTGACCACGACCGCCGCGGCGGCACCGTCACAGTTGGCCGAACACATCGGCCGGGTGTTCGGGTAGGCGATCATGATGTCGTTCATGATCTCCTCGAGGGTGAAGCGCTTCTGGTAGGCCGCTTTGGGATTCAGCGTCGAGTGGGCGTGGTTCTTCTCCGAGATCGAGGCGAACAGCTCGAAGTCCGCACCACCGTACCGGTGCCCGTATTCCATACCGATCTGGGCAAACACCCCCGGCATGGTCTCGGTGCCGACCCGGCCGTCCAGCGGCGCCACGGCACCGAAGCGTCCTTTCGGAACCCACTGATCACCCTCGGCCGAGCGAGCATTGCCGGTCAGCAGGCCGGCACCGGCCAGCTTCTCGACGCCGACGGCCAGGCCCAGGTCGGCCTCCCCCGCCTTGATCGCCATGATCGCGACCCGCAAGGCGGTCGCTCCGGTGGCACAGGCGTTGTTGACGTTGAACACCGGCACCCCGGTCTGACCGATCTGCTTCTGCAGGGTCTGCCCGAAACCGGGCGGCCCCATCAGGTTTCCGGCACCGATCACACCGATGTCACTGATCGAGACCCCGGCGTCGGCAAGCGCCCCGAAGGCGGCCTCCGAGGCCAGGTCGAGAACATCGGAGTCCTTGTGCTTACCGAACTTGGTCATGTAGATGCCGAGGATCCACACGTTGTCAGCCATGGTGACTCCTATTCCGCCGGCTCGAAGCCGTATCCGACCGCTTCAACACCCGTGTGATCCACGCCCACCGGGACGGTGGTCAACCGCACCTTCATTCCCGTGGTGACGTGTTCGGGGTCGGGCGGCACGTTGACGATGTTGCCGCGCACGCTGGTGCCATCACAGTCGACAACGCCGGCCACGAACGGCACATCGACTCCTTCGGCGGCGAAGCTCACAATCGTGAACGTCCGCAGCGTGCCGGTGTCGGCGATCCGCACCGGGCGGAAGTCCCGACCACTGCAGCTGGCACAGCCGCTGCGCCGGTCGAAAAAGCGGGCTCCACAGCTGGTGCACTCGTTGGCGACGAGGTGGGGTTGATCGTCGAGGACGAGGTAATCCACCAGTGGTATGCGCGGCACGGCACTCCTTAGCGCTCGTCGTCGAGGAATCTGCTCGATCATAAGTCTGTCTACCGAACGCACACCCCAACGGCTGCGAAACCAGACTTTCACCCGCCGCCCACGATGTCGGTTTTCCGCTAGTGCTGTCGGTGGCCACGTGTAAGAGTCGAGGCATGCACGACGATTTCGACCGCTGCTACCGGGCCGTCCAATCCAGGGACTCCCGGTTCGACGGCTGGTTCGTCACCGCGGTGCTGACGACAGGGATCTATTGCCGGCCGAGTTGCCCCGTCCGGCTGCCGCTGGCCCGCAATGTGCGTTTCTATCCGAGTGCGGCCGCCGCCCAGCGAGCCAGCTTCCGGGCGTGCAAACGCTGCCGCCCCGACGCGTCTCCGGGCTCCCCGGAGTGGAATGCGCGCGGCGATGCCGTCGCCCGCGCCATGCGGTTGATCGGCGACGGCGTAGTCGACCGGGAGGGCGTCACCGGGCTGGCCGCCCGCGTCGGCTACACCACGCGCCAACTGGAGCGCATGCTGCAGGCCGAGGTCGGCGCCGGCCCATTGGCGATGGCCAGGGCACAACGGGTTCAGACCGCACGGGTCCTCATCGAGACCACCGATATGGCATTCAGCGACATCGCGTTCGCCGCCGGCTTCGCCAGCATCAGACAGTTCAACGACACCGTTCGGGCCGCCTGCGACATGACGCCAACCGCCTTGCGGGACAACGCGACCCGCCGCCGTGGCCACGATCTAGCGCCGGGCGGCCAAGTCCTCACCCTGCGGTTGCCGGTGCGGACCCCCTTCGCCTATGAAGGAGTATTCGGCCACCTTGCGGCCACCGCAGTACCGGGCTGCGAGGAGGTCCGCGACGGCGCCTTCCGGCGGACCCTGCGGTTGCCGTCGGGCTACGGCATCGTCAGCCTCACACCGCGACCCAATCACGTCGCCTGCACCCTGGTGCTGGAGAACGTCCGCGACCTGGCCACCGCCATCGCCCGCTGCCGCCGGCTGCTCGACCTCGACGCCGACCCCGAAGCCGTCATCGAGGCGCTGAGCGTCGATGACGACCTTCGAGATGTGGTGAGCAAGGCACCGGGGCAACGGGTTCCCCGCACGGTCGACGAACAGGAGCTAGCGCTGCGGGCGGTGCTGGGCCAGCAGGTGTCGACCAAAGCGGCCCGCACCCATGCCGGGCGTCTGGTCTCGGCCTACGGCAGCCCGGTGGCCGATCCCACCGGCGGGCTCAGCCACACCTTCCCCGGCATAGACCAGCTCAGTGAGATCGATCCGCAGCATCTGGCTGTCCCGGCGGCCCGGCGACGTTCGCTGACGGCGCTTATCTCGGCCCTGGCCGCCGGCGAAGTGGTGCTCGATCCGGGTTGTGACTGGGATCGGGCCCGCACCCAACTGCTTGCCGTACCCGGCATCGGGCCCTGGACGGCGGAGATCGTCGCCATGCGTGGCCTCGGTGACCCGGATGCGTTCCCCGCCACCGATCTCGGTGTGCGGTTAGCCGCCGAACAACTCGGCATCCCCGGCGAGCCGCGGGCTCTGTCGGCGCACAGTGCGCGCTGGCGACCATGGCGGTCCTACGCGGTTCAGCACCTGTGGACCACCCTCGACCATTCCGTCAATCAGTGGCCCCCGAAGGAGACGACGCCATGACGACGCTGTGCTACCGGACCATCGACAGCCCGGTGGGTCCGTTGACCCTGGCCGGCCAGGACGCGACGCTGATGCATCTGCGGATGGTGGATCAGACGCACGAACCCGACCGCTCGGATTGGGTAGACGCCGACGACACCGCCTTCCCGGAGGCGGTCGAGCAGCTGGGCGCGTACTTCGCCGGTGAGCTCACCGAATTCGATGTCGCGCTGCAGTTGGTGGGAACGGAGTTTCAGCGCAAGGTGTGGGCAGCCCTGTGCACCATTCCTTACGGCGAGACCCGGTCTTACGGCGAGATCGCCGAGCAGATCGGATCTCCCGGCGCCTCGAGGGCGGTCGGACTGGCCAACGGGCGAAACCCGATCGGCATCATCGTGCCGTGTCATCGCGTGATCGGCGCCAGCGGCGGCCTCACCGGATACGGCGGCGGGCTGGACCGCAAGCGCCAGCTGCTGGCCCTCGAGCGCATGCGGGAGTCGGCCACACTGTTCGACTGAACTTCTGCCGAATTCTGCTCGCCGAGAACGATTGTGCTGATCCGAGCGGAACACGCCGAGCCCGCAGTTCATCGCGGTGCGGCACGGGTGCTACGTCCAATGGGACCGGGCGCTCGACCTACGCGGTGGTGTCGGCGATGCTACTTTGACGCCGATTCGCAGGAGGCGACGAACAACGATGTGGCACGGCTGGTTGGCGTTGCTCGGCGAGTTGACCGCTCTGGCCGCGGTGGTGGCCTTGTCCCCGTTTACGGTCATCCCCGCTATCGCGCTCGTGGTGCACAGTGACCGTCCCCGTCCGGTCGGTCTGGCCTTCATCGCCGGCTGGCTGGTCGGCAAGGCGGCTATCACGGTGGCGTTCCTGCAGGTGCCACAGCTGGTGAGCAAGCTGGAGGGACCGGCGCCGTCGTGGACGGGATGGTTACGTATCGGTTTGGGGGTGTTGTCGCTGGCCGCCGCAATCATGTACTGGCGACGGTCGAAGGTCACTACCGATGCTCCCCACTGGGCCGAGCGCATTAAACGAATCACGCCGGCCAGTGCCGCAGTGACGGGCGTCGTCCTGACGATTATCAACGTGAAGGTCGTGGCGGCTTGCGCTGCTGCGGGTTACCTCATCGGCTCCGCGCCATTGAATGCCGCCGGAATTACGGGCGCAGTCGCTTTCTTCACCCTCGCCGGCGGCTCCACCGCAGCTGTACCCATTCTCGGCTACGCCGTCTGGACACATCGCATCGACCGTTTCCTCGAGTCGTTCCGCGATTGGATGCAGCGACGTCAGCGTGTATTAACGGTTATCGTTTTCGGCCTGCTCGGCGGTGCGCTTATTTACTCAGGAGCGGGCGCACTGTAAAAAGGGGCGCGCATGAGAATCGAATTCGAATACACAAATGCCTGGGCCCCCAATCGAAATTGGGGGCCCAGGACTTAAATTGTGTTCGGCGGTGTCCTACTTTTCCACCCGGGTTGGGTAGTATCATCGGCGCTGGCAGGCTTAGCTTCCGGGTTCGGGATGGGTCCGGGCGTTTCCCTGCCGCTATGGCCGCCGTAACTCTATTCACTTTTTCAGTGATTCCCCGTGTGTGGGGAGGTGTGTTTTGGTGGTGGGGTGTGGTCGTGTTGTTTGACCGCTGTGGTGTGGTTGCGAGGCATTGTGTGTCAACGTTTCCCCCATTTTGTGGGGTTGTTGGTTGTTGTAAGTTTTCGGCCGGTTAGTGCCAGTTCCCTAACGTATTACTACGGTTGCAGGTCTGGTCTATCGATCCCGTGGTCTGCGGGGGGCCTTATCCCACTTAATGGGTGAGAAGCCTGGTCTTGGAGAAGGTTTCCCGCTTAGATGCTTTCAGCGGTTATCCTGTCCGAACGTGGCTATCCAGCGGTGCCCCTGGTGGGACAACTGGTGGACCAGAGGTTCGTCCGTCCCGGTCCTCTCGTACTAGGGACAGCTTTCCTCAAGCTTCTGACGCGCGCGGCGGATAGAGACCGAACTGTCTCACGACGTTCTAAACCCAGCTCGCGTGCCGCTTTAATGGGCGAACAGCCCAACCCTTGGGACCTGCTCCAGCCCCAGGATGCGACGAGCCGACATCGAGGTGCCAAACCATCCCGTCGATATGGACTCTTGGGGAAGATCAGCCTGTTATCCCCGGGGTACCTTTTATCCGTTGAGCGACACCCCTTCCACTCGGGGGTGCCGGATCACTAGTCCCGACTTTCGTCCCTGCTTGACATGTCCGTCTCGCAGTCAAGCTCCCTTGTGCACTTGCACTCAACACCTGATTGCCGTCCAGGTTGAGGGAACCTTTGGGCGCCTCCGTTACATTTTAGGAGGCAACCGCCCCAGTTAAACTACCCACCAGGCACTGTCCCTGGACCGGATATACGGTCCGAAGTTAGAAGTCCAATACGATCAGAGTGGTATTTCAACAACGACTCCACCCACACTGGCGTGTGAGTTTCACAGTCTCCCACCTATCCTACACAAACCGTATCGAACGCCAATACCAAGCTATAGTGAAGGTCCCGGGGTCTTTTCGTCCTGCCGCGCGTAACGAGCATCTTTACTCGTAGTGCAATTTCGCCGAGTCTATGGTTGAGACAGTTGAGAAGTCGTTACGCCATTCGTGCAGGTCGGAACTTACCCGACAAGGAATTTCGCTACCTTAGGATGGTTATAGTTACCACCGCCGTTTACTGGGGCTTAAATTCTCCGCTTCACCCCGAGGGGTTAACGGGTCCTCTTAACCTTCCAGCACCGGGCAGGCGTCAGTCCGTATACATCGTCTTGCGACTTCGCACGGACCTGTGTTTTTAGTAAACAGTCGCTTCTCACTGGTTTGTGCCACCCCCCACCGCTGCCGGCCGCGAGGGCCATGACAGTAGGAGGTCCCCCTTCTCCCGAAGTTACGGGGGTATTTTGCCGAGTTCCTTAACCATAGTTCACTCGTACGCCTCGGTATTCTCTACCTGACCACCTGTGTCGGTTTGGGGTACGGGCCGTGTGTGTGCTCGCTAGAGGCTTTTCTCGGCAGCTGAGGATCACCGAATTCGCCTCACTCGGCTATGCATCACCTCTCAGGATATGTGCCAGACGGATTTGCCTATCTGACTCCCTACGGGCTTGCCCCAGTATTACCACTGACTGGTACGGCTACCTTCCTGCGTCACCCCATCGCTTGACTACTACCCATCAGGGTCCCGCGCAGCCCCCGTTCCCCGCGTCCCGAAGGACTTGGTGGAACAGGTTTTGGGCGGTTAGCACAATGGATTCATCATTGGGCGCTCACACACGGGTACGGGAATATCAACCCGTTGTCCATCGACTACGCCTGTCGGCCTCGCCTTAGGTCCCGACTCACCCTGGGCGGACTGGCCTGGCCCAGGAACCCTTGGTCTTTCGGCGGGCAAGGTTCTCACTTGCCTTATCGCTACTCATGCCTGCATTCTCACTCCCACACCCTCCACAGCTCCATTACCAGGCTGCTTCACTGGGTGCAGGACGCTCCCCTACCCAACGTATTACTACGTTGCCGCGGCTTCGGCGGTGTGCTTGAGCCCCGCTACATTATCGGCGCACAATCACTTGACCAGTGAGCTATTACGCACTCTTTCAAGGGTGGCTGCTTCTAAGCCAACCTCCTGGTTGTCTCTGCGACTGCACATCCTTTTCCACTTAGCACACGCTTAGGGGCCTTAGCCGGCGATCTGGGCTGTTTCCCTCTCGACGCACGGAGCTTATCCCCCGCCGTCTCACTGCCGCGTTCTTGGACTTACCGGCATTCGGAGTTTGGCTGACGTCAGTAACCCTGTGGGGCCCATCGGCCATCCAGTAGCTCTACCTCCGGTAAGAAACACGCGACGCTGCACCTAAATGCATTTCGGGGAGAACCAGCTATCACGGAGTTTGATTGGCCTTTCACCCCTACCCACAACTCATCCCCTCAGTCTTCAACCTAAGTGGGTTCGGGCCTCCACGCGGTCTTACCCGCGCTTCACCCTGGCCATGGGTAGATCACTCCGCTTCGGGTCCAGAACACACCACTACACCAAGTCCTACGACTTGGATACGCCCTATTCAGACTCGCTTTCGCTACGGCTACCCCACCCGGGTTAACCTCGCGACATGTCCCTGACTCGCAGGCTCATTCTTCAAAAGGCACGCCATCACCCCACGACAAGTCGAGGGCTCTGACGGATTGTAGGCACACGGTTTCAGGTACTCTTTCACTCCCCTCCCGGGGTACTTTTCACCATTCCCTCACGGTACTAATCCGCTATCGGTCACTGGGAAGTATTCAGGCTTACCGGGTGGTCCCGGCAGATTCACAGCAGATTCCACGGGCCCGCTGCTACTCGGGAACTCGCCACTACAGAGAACATGTTTTCGCCTACGGGGCTCTCACCCACTACGGCAGACCATCCCAGGCCACTTCGACTAACACATTCTTTTCTCACTGCAGCCCAGACCGGCAGATCCAGGAAGACAAGCCCCACAACACCGCACACACAACCCCTGCCGGGTATCACATGCATACGGTTTAGCCATCCTCCGCTTTCGCTCGCCACTACTCACGGAATCACAATTGTTTTCTCTTCCTACGGGTACTGAGATGTTTCACTTCCCCGCGTTCCCCCCCAACGCCTATATATTCAGCGTTGGGTGACACGACATCACTCGTGCCGGGTTTCCCCATTCGGACATCCTCGGATCAACGCTCGGTTGACAGCTCCCCGAGGCATTTCGCAGCCTCCCACGTCCTTCATCGGCTCCCAGTGCCAAGGCATCCACCATGCGCCCTTAAACACTTACAAACACAAAACCAAAAAATGAGATTAGGAAAAATTGCACATCAACACACAACAGACCCCAAAAGGTCTCCTGCGTGCTAGATGCTCGCAACCACTATCCACAAATCAAACACCACACCCCACCACCAAAGATGGAGCAACAACACGCCGACCCCACCAACGCAGGGCCACCCCCGACAGGGGCACAGGCTTGTTGTCTCAAAGCCCAACAGTGTGTTTGGCAGCACCAAAAACCGCTCAAGGAAAACCCTCAAGGCCCCGGTCCTGGTTACTTTGCTTGTCGTGCACCAGACCTGCACCCACTACAGGTGAACAGGCCATCCAACGAATCGACCAGAACTCCGAACTCCCACACGATGCGGGCGGACCTGGTTCTCGTGGTGCTCCTTAGAAAGGAGGTGATCCAGCCGCACCTTCCGGTACGGCTACCTTGTTACGACTTCGTCCCAATCGCCGATCCCACCTTCGACGGCTCCCTCCCACAAGGGGTTAGGCCACCGGCTTCGGGTGTTACCGACTTTCATGACGTGACGGGCGGTGTGTACAAGGCCCGGGAACGTATTCACCGCAGCGTTGCTGATCTGCGATTACTAGCGACTCCGACTTCACGGGGTCGAGTTGCAGACCCCGATCCGAACTGAGACCGGCTTTGAAAGGATTCGCTCCACCTCACGGCATCGCAGCCCTTTGTACCGGCCATTGTAGCATGTGTGAAGCCCTGGACATAAGGGGCATGATGACTTGACGTCATCCCCACCTTCCTCCGAGTTGACCCCGGCAGTCTCTCACGAGTCCCCACCATAACGTGCTGGCAACATGAGACAAGGGTTGCGCTCGTTGCGGGACTTAACCCAACATCTCACGACACGAGCTGACGACAGCCATGCACCACCTGCACACAGGCCACAAGGGAACCGACATCTCTGCCGGCGTCCTGTGCATGTCAAACCCAGGTAAGGTTCTTCGCGTTGCATCGAATTAATCCACATGCTCCGCCGCTTGTGCGGGCCCCCGTCAATTCCTTTGAGTTTTAGCCTTGCGGCCGTACTCCCCAGGCGGGGTACTTAATGCGTTAGCTACGGCACGGATCCCAAGGAAGGAAACCCACACCTAGTACCCACCGTTTACGGCGTGGACTACCAGGGTATCTAATCCTGTTCGCTCCCCACGCTTTCGCTCCTCAGCGTCAGTTACTGCCCAGAGACCCGCCTTCGCCACCGGTGTTCCTCCTGATATCTGCGCATTCCACCGCTACACCAGGAATTCCAGTCTCCCCTGCAGTACTCAAGTCTGCCCGTATCGCCCGCACGCCCACAGTTAAGCTGTGGGTTTTCACGAACAACGCGACAAACCACCTACGAGCTCTTTACGCCCAGTAATTCCGGACAACGCTCGGACCCTACGTATTACCGCGGCTGCTGGCACGTAGTTGGCCGGTCCTTCTTCTATAGGTACCGTCACTTGCGCTTCGTCCCTATTGAAAGAGGTTTACAACCCGAAGGCCGTCATCCCTCACGCGGCGTCGCTGCATCAGGCTTGCGCCCATTGTGCAATATTCCCCACTGCTGCCTCCCGTAGGAGTCTGGGCCGTATCTCAGTCCCAGTGTGGCCGGTCACCCTCTCAGGCCGGCTACCCGTCGTCGCCTTGGTAGGCCATCACCCCACCAACAAGCTGATAGGCCGCGGGCCCATCCCACACCGCAAAAGCTTTCCCCCACCAGGCCATGCGACCAGCAGGGTGTATTCGGTATTAGACCCAGTTTCCCAGGCTTATCCCAAAGTGCAGGGCAGATCACCCACGTGTTACTCACCCGTTCGCCACTCGTGTACCCCGAAGGGCCTTACCGTTCGACTTGCATGTGTTAAGCACGCCGCCAGCGTTCGTCCTGAGCCAGGATCAAACTCTCCAAACAAAAACAACCCACCCCAACAGGGACAAGTGGAATTCACAATCAGAGAAAATCTGACCTAACAAAAACGACACCAAAACTGGCATCAAAAACCACACCCCAACACGGGGGTATCAGAGCATGGCAAAAAACAACAAACAAAAACCACCAAACACACTATTGAGTTCTCAAACAACACACCTGCTTGTTTCCCCGATTCGGGGCAACCCTGCCAGCTTAGTATAAATCCGGCGGGAGTGTCAACCTCGGGTTTCGGACCGCTCCGGAGAGGGTCCGCGCCTGCAAGGCAGCCGTGTCAACGTAGTACAAGGCTAGCAGGGAAGTCAACCTTGCTGGTCAGCTCAGCTACTGACCACCCGTTCGATCTCCGCGCCGAGCCTGACCAAGTTCTCCACGAACAGCGGATAACCACGGTCGATGTGGAACACGTCGTGCACTTCGGTTTCGCCGTCGGCGACCAGGCCGGCCAGCACCAGACCGGCACCAGCCCTGATATCGGAACACCACACCGGCGCGCTGGACAGCTGCGGGAGCCCGCGGACCACCGCATGGTGACCGTCGGTCCGCGCGTCAGCACCCAAGCGGATCATCTCCTCCACGAACCGGAACCGCGCTTCGAACACGTTCTCGGTGATCATCGACGTCCCCTCGGCCACCGATGCCAACGCGATCGCCATCGGCTGCAGGTCGGTCGGGAATCCCGGGAACGGAAGCGTCGCAACATTGCAGGCCTTGGGCCGGTCGTACTGGACGATCCGGAACCCATCGTCGCTCTGGGTCACGGTAGCGCCGGCGTCATGCAACTTGTGCAGCACCAACTGCAGATGCGACGGATCCACACCGGTGACCGAGATGTCGCCGCGGGTCATCGCCGCCGCGATCCCCCACGTCGCCGCGACGATCCGGTCACCGATCACCCGGTGCTCGGTGGGATGCAGCTTGGGCACCCCGGTGATCGTCAGCGTTGACGTACCAGCGCCCTCGATCTGGGCGCCCATCTGGTTGAGCATCTCGCACAGGTCGACAACGTCGGGTTCCCGCGCGGCGTTGTGGATCGTGGTGACCCCTTCGGCGACGACCGCCGCCATCAGAATGTTCTCCGTCGCACCCACTGACGGGAACTCCAACTGAATCTCGGCGCCGCGCAGGTGATCGGCCGAGGCCACCACACAGCCGTGCTCGATATTGCACTCGGCGCCGAGCTGGCGCAGGCCCGACTGGTGCATGTCCAGCGGCCGGGAACCGATCGCGTCACCACCGGGAAGCGCCACCCGGGCCCGCTTGCACCGGCCGACCAACGGCCCGAGCACACACACCGACGCGCGGAACTGCCGGACCGCAGCGAAATCGGCTTCGTACTTGGGTTCGTCGGGAGACGTGATGCGCACGACCGATCCGTCGAGCTCCACGTTGGCGCCCAGGCCCCGCAGGACTTCGGCCATCAACGGCACGTCGAGGATGTCGGGGCAATTGGTGATCGTGGTGGTGCCCTCAGCCAGCAGGCTGGCGGCCATCAGTTTCAGGACGCTGTTCTTGGCGCCGGTTACCGCCACCTCACCCGACAGCCGGTTGCCGCCGGTCACCACGAAACGCTCGCCCACGGACGTTGAGTTTAGTGGAGGCAACACTGTTGCCCGGGACAGTCGCCGGTACGGTTTTATCCATGGCAGTCCACTTGACCCGCATCTATACCCGTACCGGCGACGACGGGACCTCGGGGCTGAGTGATTTCTCACGCGTCGAGAAGAGCGATCCGCGTCTGATCGCCTACGCCGATTGTGATGAGGCCAACGCCGCCCTCGGTGTGGCAGTGGCGGTGGGCCAGCCTGAGGAGTCGCTGCGCAAGGTGCTGGTGCAGATCCAGAACGACCTGTTCGACGCGGGTGCGGACCTGTCGACGCCGGTGGTCGAGAACCCGGAATACCCGCCGCTGCGGATCACCGCGCCCTACATCGAGCGCCTCGAGGCGTGGTGCGACCACTACAACGAGGGGCTCCCGGCGCTGAACTCGTTCATCCTGCCAGGCGGCACAGCGCTGTCGGCATTACTGCACGTCGCGAGGACGGTGACCCGGCGCGCCGAGCGATCGGCATGGATCGCGGTGAAGGCCTACCCCGAGACCGTCAGCCCGCTGCCGGCCCGCTATCTCAACCGGCTCTCGGACCTGCTGTTCATCCTGTCGCGGGTGGCCAACCCGGACGGCGACGTCCTGTGGCAGCCGGGCGGCGCCGACGCCGAACGGCCGGCGAAGCCCTAACGCTCAGACCGCGCGCCGGCGCGATCGCGGCGACGGCCGCGACTCCACCCAGGACAGGAACGCGGTGAGCGCACCGCGGTCCAGCGCGATCTCGTAGCCGCGGCGGCGTTCGGTCGTGGTGTCGTTGAGTTCTAGCACGACGATCTCTTCGGTCATGATGTCGAACTCGTCGCCGCGCGGCGCACGCCGGGACACGATGTCCAGTCCGCGCCGGCCGAGCCGGCGATCAGGCCACCACCGCAGACTCGACAGCCGGTAGAACCGGGCCTCATCCCCGCGATAGCGCACGACGCCGTGCCGCCAGCCGTGACCGCCGACCGCGGGAATGTCGCGAAGGATCGCGGCCGTCCCGCCCTGGCGCAGCTTCCACAACCGGTAGCTCAGGGCGACGACGACCAGTGCCAGCACGCTGATGAGCGCGCCCATGACAATCGTCGTCGCGCTCATCGGTCGCTGTCCCCGGGCTAGTCGAGTTGGCCGATGGCCCGCAGCCGGGCCCGGCCGCGGGCCGCGACCTCCGGATCGTCGCTGGCGGCATCCGTCTTCGCCTCGTCAGCGTCGATCTCGGATTCGAACGCCGCAGACTCCGCGAGGATCGTGACGCCATCTTCGGTTACCGACAGATAGCCACCGTCGACGGCGATCCGCAGATCGTCCTCGCCCTCGCGCTCTACGCGCACCATCGCATCGTCGACCAGTTGGGCGACCAGCGGGATGTGCCGGGGCAGGATGCCGATCTCGCCGGATGTGGTGCGGGTGAAGACGAACGTCGCCTTACCCGACCAGATCTTGCGCTCGACAGCGACGATGTCGACGTCCAATTCGGCCATCTCACATCACCTTTCGGCTTGTCGTCGCATTCATCACAGCTTGGCGCCGAGGCTTTCGGCCTTCTTCGCCAGGTCGTCGAGGCCACCGATGAGGAAGAACGCCTGCTCGGGCAGGTGGTCGAACTCGCCCTTGGCCAGCTTGTCGAACGCCTCGATGGTCTCCTTGAGCGGAACCGTCGAGCCCGGCTGACCGGTGAACTGCTCGGCTGCCATCATGTTCTGGCTCAGGAAGCGCTCGATCTTGCGGGCGCGGTACACCAGCACCTTGTCCTCTTCGGACAGCTCGTCGATACCGAGGATCGCGATGATGTCCTGGAGATCCTTGTAGCGCTGCAGGATTCGGATGACTTCCTGCGCGACGCGGTAGTGCTCGTCGCCGACGACGCTGGGGTGCAGGATCGTCGAGCTCGAGGCCAGCGGATCCACCGCAGGGAAGATGCCCTTGGAGAACACCGCACGCGACAGCTCGGTGGTGGCGTCGAGGTGGGCGAACGTGGTGGCCGGCGCCGGGTCGGTGTAGTCGTCGGCGGGCACGTACACGGCCTGCATCGAGGTGATCGAACGGCCACGGGTCGAGGTGATGCGCTCCTGGAGCTCACCCATCTCGTCAGCCAGGGTCGGCTGGTAACCCACCGCGGAAGGCATGCGGCCCAGCAGGGTCGAGACCTCCGAACCGGCCTGGGTGAACCGGAAGATGTTGTCGATGAACAGCAGCACGTCCTGGCCCTGCTCGTCGCGGAAGTACTCGGCCATGGTCAGCGCCGACAGGGCCACGCGCATACGGGTGCCGGGCGGCTCGTCCATCTGACCGAACACCAGCGCGGTGTCCTTGAGCACATTGGCGTCGGCGAGCTCGACCCACAGGTCGTTGCCCTCACGGGTGCGCTCCCCCACGCCGGCGAACACCGAGGTACCACCGAAGTTGCGGGCGATGCGGTTGATCATCTCCTGGATGAGCACCGTCTTGCCCACGCCGGCACCGCCGAACAGGGCGATCTTGCCGCCGCGCACGTACGGGGTGAGCAGGTCGACGACCTTCAGACCGGTCTCGAGCATCTCGGTCCGGGGCTCGAGGTCGGCGAAGGCCGGCGGCTTGCGGTGGATCGACCAGTGCTCGAAGTCCTTGCCGTAGCCGGGCTCGTCGAGGCAGTCACCCAGGGCGTTGAATACGTGGCCCTTGACGCCGTCACCGACGGGCACCGAGATCGAGGTGCCGGTGTCGGTGACCTCGACGCCACGGACCAGGCCGTCGGTGGGCTGCATCGAGATGGTGCGCACCAGGCTGTCGCCGAGGTGCTGGGCAACCTCGAGCGTCAGGGTCTTCGACAGCGCACCATAGGAGATCTCGGCGTGCAGCGCGTTGAACAGTTCGGGCACCGAACCGCGGGGGAACTCGACGTCCACCACCGGGCCGGTGATGCGGACAACGCGACCTGCGGTCTTGGTGTCTACAGCAGCAGTCATATCTCTCTTCGCTTTCCTGATGAGGCCTAGTTGGCGTCGGCCAGCGCGTTGGCGCCGCCGACGATCTCGCTGATTTCCTGGGTGATCTGCGCCTGCCGCTCGCGGTTGGCCGCCAGCGTGAGGGCCTTGATCAGTTCGTCGGCGTTATCGGTGGCCGACTTCATGGCGCGCCGCCGCGATGCCGATTCCGATGCCGCCGCCTCGAGCAGCGCCGCGTACACACGGGTGGCGATGTAGCGCGGCAGCAGTGAGTCGAACAGTTCCTCGGCATTGGGCTCGAACGAGAACAGCGTGCGCGGACCGGTGTCCGGCTCGCCGAGGTACTCGATCACCATCGGGGCGATCCGCAATGCCTGAGCCGTCTGCGACAGCATCGACCGGAACTCCGTCGACACGATGTGCAGCTCGTCGACACCGAGGATGCCGTCGGCACCCGGGTCATCGCCCTCGTCGTCGGCACCCGACATGAACGCCGTCACCAGGGTGTCGGCGATCGCCTTGGCGTCCTCGTAGGTGGGCCGCTCAGAGAAGCCGGTCCACGACTCGATCACCTTGCGCTGACGGAAGCTGTAGTAGCCCAGGGCTTTGCGACCGACGACGTACAGGATCGGCGTCTTGCCCTCTTCCCGCAGCAGCGAGAACAGCTCCTCGGCACGGCGCAGCACGTTGGCGTTGTAACCGCCGCACAGACCGCGGTCCGACGACACCACCAGCACGCCGGCCCGCTTCGGGGCCGACCGCTCGACGAGCAGCGGGTGGTCCAGCGCGCTGGCACCGGCAAGCTCGGTGAGCATGTTGGTGATCTGCGAGGCGTACGGCCGGGCCGCGTCGACCCGTGCCTGTGCCTTCGCGATCCGCGACGTAGCGATCAGCTCCTGAGCCTTCGTGATCTTCTTGATCGACGAAGCGGAGCGGATGCGTCCGCGTAGTTCGCGCAGTGTGGCTGCCATCGGTTACCTAGGCCTTCTTGGGGGCCGGCTTGTGGACCTTGACCGATTCCTTCTCCAGGTCCTCGGGATCGAGCGCTTCGGCGTGCTCGTCACCCACCACCACGGAGCTGCCGTCGGTGGTCAGGAAGCCCTTCTTGAAGTCGTTGATCACCGAGACCAGCTTCTCCTCGGCCTCTTCGGAGAGCTTCTTGGTCTCCTTGATGCCGGTGAGGATGTCGGCGTGGCTGGCCTTGACGTGCTCGAGGAACTCGGACTCGAAGCGCGAAACATCCTCGGCGGGAACCGAATCCAGGTGGCCCTGGGTACCCAGGAAGATCGCGACCACCTGATCCTCGACGGCCAGCGGGCTGTACTGCGGCTGCTTGAGCAGCTCAACCAGGCGCACACCACGGTCCAGCTGGGCCTTGGAAGCAGCATCCAGATCGGAGGCGAAGGCGGCGAACGCCTCCAGCTCGCGGTACTGCGAGAGGTCCAGGCGCAGCGAGCCGGCGACCTCCTTCATGGCCTTGATCTGTGCCGCACCACCGACTCGGGACACCGACACACCGACGTTCACGGCCGGGCGCACACCCTGGTTGAACAGGTCGGACTCCAGGAAGCACTGGCCGTCGGTGATCGAGATGACGTTGGTCGGGATGTAGGCCGAGATGTCGTTGGCCTTGGTCTCGATGATCGGCAGGCCGGTCATCGAGCCGCCACCGAGCTCGTCGGACAGCTTCGCGCAGCGCTCCAGCAGACGGGAGTGCAGGTAGAAGACGTCACCGGGGTACGCCTCGCGGCCCGGCGGGCGACGCAGCAGCAGCGAGATGGCGCGGTAGGCCTCGGCCTGCTTGGTCAGATCGTCGAACACGATCAGGACGTGCTTGCCGTTGTACATCCAGTGCTGGCCGATGGCCGAACCGGTGTAGGGGGCAAGCCATTTGAAGCCGGCGGCGTCCGAAGCGGGTGCGGCGACGATGGTGGTGTACTCCATCGCGCCACCCTCTTCCAGCGCCCGCTTCACGCTGGCGATGGTGGAGCCCTTCTGGCCGACGGCGACGTACACGCAGCGCACCTGCTGCTGGGGGTCACCGGTCTCCCAGGCCTCACGCTGGTTGAGGATGGTGTCCACGCAGACGGCCGTCTTGCCGGTCTTGCGGTCGCCGATGATCAGCTGACGCTGGCCGCGGCCGATCGGGGTCATGGCGTCGATGGCCTTGATACCCGTCTGCAGCGGCTCGCTGACGGACTGGCGCTGCACCACCGAGGGCGCCTGCAGCTCGAGGGCGCGGCGGGTCTCCGCCTCGATGTCGCCCTGGCCGTCGATCGGCTGGCCGAGCGGGTTGATGACGCGGCCGAGGAAGGCGTCACCCACCGGCACCGAGAGCACCTCGCCGGTGCGCTTGACCTGCTGGCCCTCTTCGATCTTCTCGAAGTCACCGAGGATGACCGCGCCGACGCTGTGCTCGTCGAGGTTCAGCGCGACGCCGAGGACGCCACCGGCGAACTCGAGCAGCTCCTGGGTCATCACCGAGGGCAGGCCCTCGACGTGGGCGATGCCGTCACCGGCGTCGACGACGGTACCGATTTCCTCGCGGCCGGTGTCCGCCTCGAAGCTAGAGACGTAATCCTGGATGGCGCCCTGGATGTCGTCAGCCGAGATTGTCAACTCTGCCATGGCTTTTCGTCTTCCTGCCTTTGTTTTGGGTCTTGGGTGGTTCGCCGGCTAGTCGGTCGGCTATTCAGGTAATTTGGTGACTGCGGCGGCCAGCCGTGAGGACAGCGTGCCGTCGATCACCTCGTCGCCGACGGCGACCGAAAGGCCGCCCAGCACGTCGGGATCGATGTTCAGCTGCACCGACACGGGGTGGTTGTAGATCCGGGTCAGCACCTGGGTGAGCCGGGTGCGCTGCGCGTCGGTCAGATCCGTTGCGGCACTGACCTGCGCCACGATCTCGCCGCGGCGGGCCACGGCCAGCTGAGCCAGCGCCAGCACGGCCTCATCGGCCCGCTCGCCGCGCAGCAGCCCCGCGGTCTGGGTGAGCAGCGCGGTCGCGGTGGCGTTGCCGCCGTGACTCATGATGTTGCGGATCAGATCGGCGCGGCCCTGCTCGGGCTTGGTGAAATCGCTGAGCAGCGAGGTGAGCTGCGGCCGCTCGTCGAGGATGCGGCTGAACCGGAACAGCTGCTCTTCGACCTCGTCGGCCTGGTTGTCGCGCTCGGCGCGGACCAGCAGGCTCAACCGCGCGATGTGCTCGATGCTGTCGATCAGATCGGAAGTCTGCGACCACCGAACCGCGACCGCGGCGTTGAGCACATCCAGCGTGGTGTCGGAGACCTTGCCGGCGAACAGCCGCTGCAAAAGCTGCTTCTTGGCCTCCACCTCACCAGTGGCCTCCGCCAGGTGGCGGGCCAGGATCGGTTCGGCGACAAGCAGTTTCGACACGGCAGCCAACTCATCGGACAGGGCCGAGAGGGCATCACCGGACATCCCGGAGGAGAGGGAATCAAACTTCGAGACCACCGCGGCCTGGGCATCCCGGCTGGCCGATCGCAGATCCGAGGTGACCTCGGGGGTGAACGCGGCCGGAGCCATCGAGTCGAGCTCGTCGAGGAACCGGTCGACGGTCGCGGCCTGCGCCTGCGGGTCGGCGACGTGCGCACGGACCAGATCACCGGCCCGGGCCACCGACTCGCTGCCCAACTCCTGGCGGAGCTGGCGGACCAGCTGGGCGCGCAGCAGCGCTACCTGTTGTCCGCCTTGGACTTTGATCCGCTCGACCTCGACGTCGGCCTGCGTCCGAAGCTGCTCGGAGATTCGCACCGAATCGGCGCGGGCCTCCTCGATGATCTTGCTTGCCTCGGCCTTGGCCTCCGCCAGACGCTCGGCGTGATGCTTGTCGGCATCAGCTAGGCGCTTGGCGGCCTTGGCACTCTCGTCCAACTGGTTGCGCACGGCCTCCTGCTGGTTGGCCATCATGCGCTTCACCGGCGGTACCACGTACCGCCAGATGATCCAGATGATGACCAGGAAGCCGATGAGCTGTCCGATGAAGGTTGACATTCTCCTACCGTCCCGGCGCTGACGCCGACGTGCTGGAAACCTCGACCCCGAGGACCCGGCTGGCCAGGGTCGCCGACAGGGTCTCCACCGACGACCTCAGGTCCGTCGCGATCGCATCGCTTTGCACCTTGAGTTGGTCGGAGGCCTGCTGCAGGGTGGCCGCGACCTCTTCGTTGGCGCGGCCCCGCATCTCCTCGAGGATGGCCCGGCCCTCGGCCCGAGCCTCGTCGCGGATACCCGATGCCTCGGTGCGGGCCGCCTGCATCTCCTTCTGGAAATCGGAGTCGGCGGCGGCTTCCTGCTCGGCGGCCTTGCGGTTGTCCTCGGTGGTCTTGACGACCATCGCCTCGCGCTCACCGAGCACCTTCTGGATCGGCGGCACGACGAACTTGCCGATCACGCCGAGCACGATCAAGAAGATGGCCAGCACGAAGAAGAAGGTGCCGTTGGGGATGAGGAAGTTCGACGTGCCGCCGCCTTCCTCAGCCGCCAACAAGGTGACGCTGTGCTCCCCCATGCCGGCTAGGAGGCGCCGGGGGTGGCGAAGACGAACAACGCCATGAACGCCAGGTTGATGAAGTACGCCGCTTCCACCAGACCAACGGTGATGAAGAACGGGGTGAACAGGCGGCCCTGCGCCTCGGGCTGGCGGGCGATGCCGGAGATCAGTGCGTTACCGGCGATACCGTCGCCGATACCGGCGCCGATGGCGCCGCCGCCCAGGATCAGTCCGCCGCCGATCAGGGCGCCGGCAACGATGGTGGGGTCTGCCATTCCTTATCCTCCTTGATTGCTGGTAGGACACCTACCAGGCTGTGGGTGGTTCGGGGGTCGAACACGTCTATTTAGTGGTGCTCCTCATCCAGTTCCATGGACTGGCTGAAGTACAGAATCGTCAGCAGGGCGAAGATGAACGCCTGGATGAGGCCGACGAAGAGGTCGAAGGTCTTCCAGATCGCGTTGGGCGCCCACATGATGTACGGCGGGAACAGCGCGATCAGCGCGACCATGATGCCGCCGGCGAAGATGTTGCCGAAAAGTCGGAGCGACAGCGAGATCGGCTTGGCGATCTCCTCGACCAGGTTGATCGGCGCCAGGAACGCGACGTGACCCTTGAGCAGCTTGACCGGGTGACCCAGCAGACCGCGGCGCCAGATACCGGCGGCGTGGTAGCAGATGAAAACGAACAGGGCGAGCGCCAGCACGAAGTTGATGTCGGCGGCCGGCGGCTTGAGCAGTTCGTGGGTGCCGCCGTCGGCGGTGCCGTACTGCACCGGCAGCACCGAGATCCAGTTGGCGATCAGGATGAACACGAACAGCGTGACGGCCAGTGGCAGCACGAACGGGGCGATCTTCATCCCGATGGCCGACTCGATCTGGCCGCGCATCTGCGTGGTCAACGCCTCCCAGAACAGCTGCACACCGCTGGGCACGCCGGTCGAGGTGACCTTGGCGCGCAGCACGAAGGCCAGCGCGATCACGATGACGGCCGCGACGGCGGTGGCCAGGATGGTGTCGACGTTGACCGTCATTCCCAACCAGGTGGCCTCGGTGTGATGGCCGACCTCGATCGCGCCCTCGGCGAGGATTCGTTCACTCATGGTGTGCTCAATCCTTCGGTGCTTCGTCTGGGGTGCCCGACCCCGCGGCTACAACGTCACTGTCGTCACCCGTGCGAATTTTCTTCCACACCGGCAGCGCAGTACTCAAAACAAGCAAAACTTGGAACAAAGCCAGGCCGAACAGGACCCCGAGGCCACTCGGCCGGAAGGTGAAGGCGATCGCCAGGCCGATAGCGCTGATGACCAGCAGCCGGGTGGCGGAGTTCAGCGCCATCTTGCGCTTGAGGGGGTGGTCACCGGCGGTGATCGACTCGACCGAGCGCTGGACGAGGATCGCGTTGGTCAGGCCCAGCGCCAGACCCACACCGAAGAACACGCCGAACATCACGTAGCCGGCCCAGGCGGCCAAGCCCACGGCGACGGCGGTCAGGGCAACGCAGATCGCAAGCAGCCGAACGGGCCGGAAGGCAACGGACGGAAACACCAACGGCGCATCTTGCGCTGGCGTCGTCACAGGTTCACCTCAATCTTGCGTTGTCGAGAGCTGGCCGAGCGATTCGTGCGTGGCCCGCCGAGCGTATCGGACGGCGACGGGCGCGCTGGAATCACCCAAGGGGCAGCTCCCTTTGTCGGTCATAAAGCGGCTCATCGGAGGTGAGTCCGACGGGCCGGGGGCCGGCAACCCGCGAGGTTTCTTTCGGGTTCTGCCAGCACCGTACCACATGGTAGACAGCCCTAAATACGTCTACTACTCCGCGTCGTAAATCTCGTCGTAGTCGTCGCTTCCGCGGCGCAACAACGGGATCAGAGTGACCACCACCGCCACCACGATGGCGGCCAGCATGACGCCCCCGGTGTAGCGCGGATCGAAGAAGATCGTGCTCGCCGCGCCGAGCGCGACGATGCCGACCCACAAGTAGATGAGCAGCACCACGCGCCGGTGCGAATGCCCGATCTGCAGCAACCGATGGTGCAGGTGCATCTTGTCGGGGCTGAACGGGCTGAGCCCCGCCCGGGTGCGGCGCACGATGGCCAGCAGCATGTCCAGGGCCGGCACGAACATGACGGCGACCACCAGTAGGAACGGCGACAGCAGCGCGAAGACGTCGCGGGCGCCGTACGCGCTCTGCGAGATCGGGCCTGCCGCGGTGGTCGAGGCGGCGGCCAGCATCAGGCCGATCAGCATTGAGCCGGAATCGCCCATGAAGATCTTGGCCCGGTAGAAGTTGTGCGGTAGGAAGCCCAGGCAGGCGCCGGCCAGCACGACGGAGATGACGGCGGGCGGGTAGAACAGCACGTCGCCGCCGTGGTCGCGGAGCAGTCCGACGGAGAAGATGCAGATGGCCGAGGCGGTGATCAACCCCAGCCCGGCGGCCAGGCCGTCGAGCCCGTCGACGAAGTTCATCGCGTTGACGATCGACACCGTCAGCGCCAGCGTCAGCAGGATCGAGGACACCTGGTCGAGCACGATGGTGCCCACTCCCCCGAACGGGATGTAGAGCACGCTCCAGGCCACGCCCATGGTGACCAGCACGCTGGCGGCCGTGATCTGGCCGGCGAACTTGGTCAGAGCGTCCAGACCCCAGCGGTCGTCGATCAACCCGATGCCCATGATCAGTCCGCCGGCCACCACCACCGCCGGCATTCCCGAGGAGTAGATGAAGCCGCGCGTCAGTGCCGGAAGCTGGGAGGCCAGGAAGACGGCGGCCACCACACCCAGATACATCGCCAGCCCGCCCATTCGTGGGGTGGGGCGGGTGTGGACGTCACGCTCGCGCGGGTAGGCCAGGGCCCCGGCGCGGGTGGCCAGCACCCGAACCCAGCCGGTCGCGAAATAGGTGATGATCGCCGCGGTCAGGCCGACGAGCGCGAGCTCCCGTAACGGAACACCGGCGCCGCGGTCGGACAGCGCGAGAACGACTTCGGATCCGCTGACCATTTGGACAAACCGTACTGCACCAAGCTGTGACCGACGTGGAGCCGATCAGGCGGTCAGTGACTCGACGTCGACGCCCAGCACCTCGGCGATGGCCTGCGCGCTGATGGGTCCTTCCCGCAGCAGCCGCGGTGCCGGACCGGTGAGGTCGACGATGGTGGAAGCAGCCTGCGCCTGAGACGGGCCGGCGTCGAGGTAGACCTGGACCAGATCACCGAGCTGGTGCTGGGCCTCTTCAGCCGTGTTGGCCGCCGGCCGCCCGGAGATGTTCGCGCTCGACACCGCCATCGGGCCGGTCTCGCGAAGCAGTTCGATGGCCACCGGATGCAACGGCATCCGCAGCATGACGGTGCCCCGGGCGTCACCGAGGTCCCACTGCAACGACGGCGCCTGGCGAACGACCAGGCTCAGCGCGCCGGGCCAAAACGCCCGGATCAGCTCTCGGGCGGCGTGCGGAACGGTGTAGACCAGGCCTTCGATGGTGTGCCAGGACCCGACCAGCACGCCGACCGGCATGTCCCGGCCGCGCCCTTTGGCGGCGAGCAGGCTGGCGACGGCGTTGCTGTCGAACGCATCGGCGCCCAGACCGTAGACGGTGTCGGTGGGCATGACGACCAGCCGGCCGCTCTTGACCGCAGCGGCGGCCGCCGCGATCGCCTCGGAGCGCCGGGCGCTGTCCGAACAGTCGAATACCTGGGTCACGTTGGCTCCTCCATGCCCGTCCTACGAGCCGTCACGAAACGCGGCCGGCCCGCCAGATCGCGGCGTGCCGTGATCGCTGTGAAAAGTCCAGTGCGGCTGATGGTTTCAACCGTCTGATCCGATGTTGTGTCGTCGTGTTCGATGGCCAACCAGCCACCCGGCCGCAGCCAGCGCCCGGCGTGGCCGGTGATCGGACCGATCACGGCCATCCCGTCCGGGCCGCCGAACAGGGCGTGCGCCGGGTCATGCTGGGCGACTTCGGGTTCCAGCACGGCACCGGCCGGGATGTAGGGCGGGTTGGACACCACGAGGTCGACCGTACCGGTCAGCTCGGCCAGCAACCCGGCTGCGGTGACGTCGGCGGCCACGAGTTCGACGGCGGTGGCCCGGGCGTTGCGCTTGGCGTACTCCAGGGCGATGGGGTCGTCGTCCACCGCTATCACCCGGGCGTCGGGCCGTGCGGTGGCCAGTGCGACCGCCAGTGCCCCCGATCCGGTGCACAGGTCGATGATCACGGGTTGGGCCGGCAACTGTTGGGCCACAGCCCATTCCAGCAGGGCCTCAGTCTCGGGGCGCGGGATGAACACGCCGGGGCCGACCTGCAACTCCAGCGGCCCGAACGCCGCGGTACCGGTCAGATGCTGGACCGGGATGCGTTGCGCACGCCGGGCGATCACCTGGTCGTAATGGTGGTAGAAGTCCGGGCCGGGCGGGTCGATCATCGTCAGCCGGCTCCGTTCGGTACCGGCCACATAGGCGGCCAACAGCTCGGCATCGGTTCGCGCCGAGTCAATCCCGGCCCCGGCGAGGGATGCGGCGGCGGAGTCGATGGCTCGGCGCAGCCGGCTCAGGCCGGTGGCTCGGTTCGTCACGATCGGCTGGCTTAGGCCTGCGCGAGCCGGGCTTGCTTGTCGGCCTCGCCCAGCGCGTCGAGCAGCGCGTCCATGTCACCGTCGAGCACCTGGTCGAGATTGTGCGCCTTGAAGTTGATCCGGTGATCAGCGATCCGGTTCTCCGGGAAGTTGTAGGTCCGGATGCGTTCGCTGCGGTCGACGGTGCGGATCTGGCTGGCCCGGTCGGCCGAGGCGTCGGCCTGCGCCTGCTCCTCGGCCAGTGCCTGCAGCCGCGCGGCCAGCACCTGCATGGCACGGGCTTTGTTCTGCAGCTGCGAACGTTCGTTCTGGCAGGTGACGACGATGCCGGTGGGCAGGTGGGTAATGCGCACCGCGGAGTCGGTGGTGTTCACGCCCTGGCCGCCCTTGCCGGAGGACCGGTAGACGTCGATGCGCAGGTCCGACTCGTCGATCGCGACCTGCTCGACCTCTTCGGGCTCGGGGTAGACGAGCACGCCGGCCGCCGAGGTGTGCACCCGGCCCTGCGATTCGGTGACCGGCACCCGCTGCACGCGGTGCACGCCGCCTTCGAATTTCAGTCGCGCCCAGACCCCGTCGGCCGAGTCACCCTTGCTGCGGATGGACAGCGTCGCATCTTTGTAGCCGCCCAGGTCGCTCGTGGTCTCGTCGAGCAGGGTAACCGTCCAGCCGTGCCGCTCGGCGTAGCGGATGTACATCCTGGCCAGGTCCGCGGCGAACAAAGCCGACTCCTCGCCGCCCTCACCGGATTTCACCTCGAGCACGATGTCGTCGGCGTCATGCGGGTCACGGGGGGCCAGCAAGTCGGTCAGGTGAGCGTCGAGTTCGGCCACCCGGGTCTCCAACTCGGGGACCTCGGCGGCGAAGGATGCATCCTCGGCGGCCAGTTCGCGGGCGGCCTCCAGGTCACCGCGCGCCGTCTCCAGCCTGCGGTAAGTGGCGACGATCGGCGCGAGCTGGGCGAAGCGCCGCCCAACCCGGCGGGCATTGGCGGCGTCACCGTGCAGATCGGGGTCGGACAGCTGACGCTCGAGGTCCGCGTGCTCGGCGAGCACGGTATCGATTGCCATCGCGGCTTGTTGCGCCATCAACCCTCCTTCACCTCAACTGTGCCCGAACGCAGACCGACGCCCGGCCTCTCGCTGAAATTCGCGACAGATCGGGCGTCGGTAAGGCAGCTAGTTGTCAGCCGACTCGTTCGTCTTGCGCTTGCCGTAGCGCTTCTCGAAGCGGGCCACGCGGCCGCCGCTGTCGAGGATCTTCTGCTTGCCGGTGTAGAAGGGATGGCACTGCGAGCAGACCTCGACCACGATGTGGCCGCCTTCCTTGGTGCTACGCGTGGTGAAGCTGTTGCCACAGCCGCAGACCACGGTGGTCTCGGCGTAGGCAGGATGAATGCCTGTCTTCATGGTGTCCTCTTCATTCGTAGGTCGCCGGGTCGCCCTTGGGAAGTCCCTAGTCAACGGGCGTGAACCGGTACCTGAGGTGGTCGACGGCCCAGTATGCCAGGTTGACCGTCACCTGCCCAAACGCGTCATCGGCCGGCGCTATTCCGGGGTGACGACGCGGTAGACCTTGTCGCGGGCCCCGCGGGACCACAGTTCACCGCCCTCAGGGTGGGCACCGCGGGTGATCAGCTCGCGTTTGAGGACCTTGTTGGTGGCGGTGGTGGGCAGTTCGTCGGCGATCCAGACGTGGCGGGGCCAGGCCTTCGGCGACAGGTCGGGCTGGGCGGCCAGGAACTCGCCGAAACCCTCCGGGGTGAGCTTGGCCTGTTCGGTGAGCAGCAGGGCCACCATCACCTGGTCACCGACATGCTCGTCGGGCACCGGGTAGACCACGGCCTGGCTCACCTCGGGCAGCCGCAGGATGATGCGCTCGATCGGGGCAGCAGCCATGTTCTCGCCGTCCACCCGCATCCAGTCGGCGGTGCGCCCGGCCAGGTAGATCCACCCGTCGGCGTCGCGGTACCCCAGGTCACCGGACCAGTACATGCCGTGGCGCAGCCGCTCGTCGGTGGCACCGGCGTCGTTGTAGTAACCCCCGAACATGCCGCCACCGGTGGTGTTGACGATCTCGCCGATCGCCTCGTCCGGGTTGGCCAGCGCCCCGGTGGCGTCGAACTGGGCCGTCGCGCATTCCTGCAGCGTCTCGGAGTTGTAGATGGCCACCCCGGGGAAGCCCCGGCCGACTGATCCCGGCGGGCAGTTCTCCTCACGGGTGATGATGACCGCGCCCTCGGTGGAGCCGAATCCGTCCCAGACCGTGCAGCCGAAGCGACGGCCGAACTCGGCGATGTCCCGGTCGGTGGCCTCGTTGCCGAACGCGACCCGCAGCGGGTTGTCATGGTCATCGGGCCGCTCGGGGGTGGCCAGCACGTAGGCCAGTGGCTTGCCGACGTAGTTCATGTAGGTGGCGCCGTAGCGGCGCAGGTCGTCGAGCAGACCGGAGGCGGTGAAGCTGGCCGGTGCCATGGCCGCTCCGGCCGACAACGCCACCGCCCAGCCGGCCATCAGCGCATTGGAGTGGAACAGCGGCATCGACAGGTAGCAGACGTCGGCGGTGGTGATCTCGAACCGGTCGACGAGGGCCACCCCCGCGAACGGAACCATCATGTGGGCGACCTGAACGGCCTTGGGCTCGCCACTGGTGCCCGAGGTGAAGATCAGCATGAAGGTGTCGGTGGCGCTGACCTCACGGTGCGGAACCAACTCCCCCGCGCCGTCGAGCAGGGTCTGCCAGTCCGGTGAATCGACGTCGACCACCCGGACACCGGGCAGGTCCAGTCCGTCGAGCAGATCACGGTGGGCGGCGTCGGTCAGCAGGATCTGGCAGTGCGCCTTGGCGATGTCACGGGCCAGCGCCGCACCGCGACGGGTGTTGTTCACTCCGCAGAGCACGTAGCCGCCGAGGCCGGCGGCGGCCATCGCGGTCAGCATCGCGGGGGTATTGCCCAGCAGGGTGCCCACATGCAACGGCCGGTCGGTGTTGGCGAGGGCGATCAGGGCGGCCGCCTGGCGTTCGGCTTCCCCGAGATGCTCCTGCCAGGTCCACACCTGATCGTCGAACTTCACCGCGGGGCCGGTGTCGCTGCGGCGTTCCCGGAGCAGCTGCTGGACCGTCTCGGCCATCGGACTCCCGTCGAATTGAGGTTTTACCGCCGATTTCGCGGGCGGCACAGGTCAGAATAGAGGCCCAGGGTAAACAGGATTAGCAATCTGTCTACTCCACAGTCTCGGCGGCTGGTAAGCAGGTTTGACAGGATGACGGGGCATGTTGGATGACGTCGAAGGAGAAGCCGGGGTGACCGCAAGCGCCGACGCGGCCAGCCGGACCGCCGCGAAGACGGTCCGGGAGCGACTGATCGACGCCGCTGAGGTCTGTCTGCGGGCCAAAGGCATCCGCGCCACCACCGTCTCGGAGGTGGCCGAGGCCGCCGGGGTGTCCCGCGGGTGGCTCTACCGGCACTACCCCGACAAGGTGTCGCTGCTCGGCGCGGCCCTGGTCCGGCTCAACGAGGCGTTCTGGGAGGAGTCCAACCAGACTCTGGCCGCCCTCACGGGTTTCGAAGAGCGGCTGGCCGTGGGTGTGCGGCTGGGGCGCAGCGCGCATGAAAGCCCCGGAGCACTGGTGATGCAGTTGCGGCGCGACGAGCCCGAGGAATTCGCCGCCTGCGCGGGAGCCGGTGTGCAGGGCCTGCTGCCCGATCTCGGCCAGTTCTGGCGGCCGTATCTCGAGGCGGCACGGGACAGCGGCGAGATTCACCCCGACACCGAACTGGATGAGGCCGCCGAATGGGTGGCCCGAGTACAGATCAGTCTGGGCACCGTGCCGGGCGACACGCTCGACGCCGACGACTACGAGGCGGTACGGCGCTACATGCGCCGTTATGTGCTTCCCGGACTGCAGGCACCGCCCGCGCAGTGATGCTCAGGTCCGGTGGGCGTCAACCTCGTCGGAGATCGCAGTTCGACGGCCGGTCAGCACCAGCAGGATGTCGCGGACCGGTGCGCTGATCTCGTAGCCGTCCCCCGCGACGAAGTCCGCGTCGGAGGCCGTCAGCCGAATTCCCTTGGCCCGGCTGGCCGGCCGCATCGGAAACACCATGTGCCACAGGTGATGTGCCGCCGCTGCGCCCGCCGCGGCGGGGACGGGCCGGTCGATGCCCAGCGGAATCGTGATGTCCTGGCCGTGCACCAGAACGTCGGTCAACGGGTCGGCGGGCTTGGTGCCGATGATGTGTTTACGCGAGCCCACCGAGGCTCGCAGGGCAGCAACGATCTCGGCCTGGGAACGGGTGTCGGCCAGTGCCAGCCGGTTGATCATCGGGTCGAACCGAAAGCCGGAGCGGGCGGCTTCGACCATCGCCTGCAGGGGGCCCATCTGCGAGTGCGTGAGGTGCGCGGCGACATCGCGAACCTTCCACCCACGGCACAACGACTGCTGCTCCCACTGCTGGGGGCTGAGAGTATCGAGCAGATCGGCGAGGCTCGCGCGCTGCTCGTCGATGTTGTGCCAGATCTCGTCGGTGTCCATCGGTCCGCCCTGTAGTCAGTTGCCCTGTCCAAATTAGACAGGTAAACGTACTAAAGTCAACGCATGACCCCCGACGCGCCCAGCACTCCCACGCTGATGTTCATCGCGCACCGCGCCGCGGAGTTGCAGGTGATGTCCGCATTGGCCGCAGGTGGGTGGGACGACCTGACACTGGCACAGTCGCGGATGCTACAGAGGTTGAACCCCAACGGAATTCGCATCACGGAGCTCGCGGAGCGGGCGGCCGTCACCAAACAGACTGCAGGCGCTCTGGTGGAACAACTCGAGGCCGCCGGTTACGTCACCCGGGTGCCGGATCCCACCGACGCCAGGGCGCGACTGGTCATGCTCACCGAGAAGGGCCATGCCGTCTGCCACGCCGCGGCCAGTGAAATCTCATCCGTAGAGCGTCAATGGCGAAAGAATCTGGGCGCCAAGCGCTATCAGGAGATGCGCGCCACACTGATGCAGTTACGGCAAATCACCGATCCATTTCGTTAACCGGTCAACACCTGTCAGAATGCCCTTCATGATCTCCGCCAGCCACCGGTCGGTGATGCTGGCGACGGTGCTGACCGTGTTGATCGCCGGCTGTGCGCAGCCCGAAGGCGGGCAGAGCGCCCCGGTGACCTCGTCAGTGACCGCGACACCGGTCAGCACGGGGGTGTCCAACGGCAAGGCCTACACGGTGGACCGTTCGACCTCGTCAGGTGAACCCGCCGACGGCAGCGCGGGGCACTGGAATCTGACCATCGAGACCCTCTCCGGCGGTGACCCGCGGGTGGCTGAGACCTTCAACGATGCGGTGCACACCGCGGCGCAGCGACTGCTCGACGACGCCACGGCCGCGAACACCGCGGCCCACTGGACCTTCGAGACCTCACCGCGAATCTTCTTCGCCCCGGCGTCGGTGTCGGCCCTGATCAGCGCCACCTACACGGTCGAGGGTGCGGATCATCCGATCGGCTCGGTGCTCAACGTCGTGATCGATTCCCGGTCCGGGCGGCAGATCACGCTCAAAGAACTGTTCGTCGACGACCAGGCGGGGCTGAATCGGCTCGCGGAACAGACCAAGATGCTGCTACCGCCGGCGATGGGTGTCACCGCCACGCCCATGCCCAACCACCCGGGCAACAAGCCGCTGCTGGAGAACTTCGACAGCTGGATCCCGACGCCGGCCGGCCTGGAGATCCACTTCGCGGATCACCAGTTCGTCGCGGGCACGCCGGTGATCACGGTGCCGTGGTCGGCGATCGACGACCTGCTGGAACCTGAGATGAAGGCTCTGCGGCAGGCCTGAGGCGCCTGTTAGTCGACGTCCATGGCGCCGGCGGGACCGCCCGGCGCCGTCTTGGACACCTGAACCAGGAACTCGTAGTTGTTCTTGGTCTTGCGCAGCTGGCTCATCAGCAGGTCGATGGCCTGGTGGCTGTCCAGACCGGACAGCACGCGACGCAGCTTGTGCACGATCGCGAACTCGTCCGGCGAGAGCAGCAGCTCGTCCTTGCGGGTGCCCGACGGGTTGACGTCGACCGCGGGGAACACCCGGCGCTCGGCGATCTTGCGGTCCAGCTTGAGCTCGGCGTTACCGGTGCCCTTGAACTCCTCGAAGATCACCGTGTCACCGGTGGAGCCGGTCTCGACCATCGCGGTGGCGATGATCGTCAACGAGCCGCCGTGCTCGATGTTGCGGGCCGCGCCCAGGAACCGCTTGGGCGGGTAGAGGGCGGTGGAGTCCACACCACCGGACAGGATGCGACCGGAAGCCGGCGAGGCGTTGTTGTAGGCACGGCCCAGGCGGGTGATCGAGTCCAGCAGGACCACCACGTCCTTACCCTGCTCGACGAGGCGCTTGGCCCGCTCGATGGCGAGCTCGGCGGCCTGGGTGTGGTCTGACGGCGGCCGGTCGAAGGTCGAGGCGATGACCTCACCCTTGACCGAGCGCTGCATGTCGGTGACCTCTTCGGGCCGTTCGTCGACCAGCACCACCATCAGGTGGCACTCGGGGTTGTTCTTGGTGATCGCGTTGGCGATGTCCTGCATGATCGTGGTCTTACCGGCCTTGGGCGGGGACACGATCAGGGCGCGCTGGCCCTTACCGATGGGCATGATCAGGTCGATGACCCTGGTGGTCAGCTTCTCGGTGGTGGTCTCCAGACGCAGCCGCTGGTTCGGGTACAGCGGGGTCAGCTTGCCGAACTCGGGACGGTTCTTGGCCGCCTCGACCGGTCCGCCGTTGACACTGTCCAGGCGAACCAGCGGGTTGAACTTCTGCCGCTGGTTGTTCTGCTCGCCGTCCTTGGGCACCCGCACGGCACCGGTGACCGCGTCGCCGCGGCGCAGGCCGTTCTTGCGGACCATGTTCATCGAGACGTACACGTCGTTCGGGCCGGCCAGGTAGCCGGAGGTCCGCACGAAGGCGTAGTTGTCGAGCACGTCGAGGATGCCGGCCACCGGCTGGACGACGTCGTCCTCGCGCAGCTCGGACTCGCCGCCACCGCCGCCTTCGCCGCCCTGGCGCTCACCGCGGCGCCGGCGATCCCGGAACCGGCGGCCACGACGGCCACCGCGCTCGTCGTCGTCGTTGCTGTTGTTGTTGTTGTTGCGATTCTGGCCGCCGCCCTGGCCGTCGCCACCGGAGTCATTCGACTCGCGGTTCGCCTGACGGTTCTCGCCCCTGTTGTCGTTGCGGGGCTGGTCGGCCTTGTTCTCGCCGGTGTTGTCCGACTTGTTCTCGGACTGCTCGGCAGGCTTCTGCTGCTCGGCGTTCTCGCCGGGGGCACCGGCGCCGCGGTTGGCGCCACGGCGCTCGCGGCGGGGCTGCTCGGCGGGAGTGTCAGCAGCCGGCTCGGCGGCCGGCGCAGCGGGCTCGGCAGCCGGTGCGGGCTCGACGGCAGCCGGGGCCGGTTCGGCGGCAGCCGGGGCGCCTCCGTTGGCCGGGCTGTGCGAGCTGCTGCCGCCGTTCTGGGCGTCCCGGATGGCGGCGATCAGTTCGCTCTTGCGCATGCCGGAGGTGCCCTTGACGCCGACCTGATTGGCCAGTGCGCGAAGTTCGGGCAAAACCATCGTCGACAGCGATCCGGAAGCGCCGGCGCTCGCGGTGCGGGCGGGCTGCTCGGGTGCCGACGAGGTGGGTGAATCCACGGCGGGCGCATCCGCTGCCGGTGCGCTGTCTCCAGCCGTGATGAGGTCCGTATCGGTCACGGATTTCCTTTCTTCCCCCGCGTTTCGTCACGTCAGGGGTTCTGGCATTCAGCCGATTCGCTGAATGTGAAGTCTCACCGTCATCTGAGTGCCAACGGTGACGGTCGGGATTCGCGACCACATGGCGAACCGTCAGTCAACGACTTGAACACAAGAAGAATTGGTGGTCGTCCTAGTCTCGGCGCAGGTGCAGACGCTGCGATTGCCTGGACGGCACCGAGAATAGCCCTCTTTGCGGCAGGAAAGCAAGAAATACCCACCGGCGTGTGGCCAAGTCAGCCGCGGACGGCAACGCCGGAGCTCCAGCGAACAGGATCGCCGACCCCCAGCTCGGTCACCGTGAATCCGTGGGCGGTGCCGAACTCGACGGCCTCGGCAGGCAGATCAGCGCCCGTCGAGAGCGCCAACACCGAGGGTCCGGCGCCGGACAGCACCGCTGGAACTCCACAACGTCGCAGGACCTGCAGAAATTCCGCCGAGGCCGGCATCGCCGGAGCGCGCTGCGGTTGGTGCAGAACATCCTCGGTGGCGGCCATCAGCAGGTCCGGGCGCTCGGTCAGCGCCACCACCAGCAATGCGGCCCGGCTCAGGTTGAACCGGGCGGCGGTGTGGCTGACCTGTTCGGGCAACAGCACCCGCGTCTCCGCGGTGGACGACCGGACTTCCGGGATCCCCGAGAACAGTCGGATATCCGGGTGCAGCCGCACCGGCGCCGCCGCGTACGTCGGCGGCTGGGTGTGGGTGTCGGTCCAGGACACCACCGCCCCACCGAGCACCGCGGCCGAGGCGTTGTCCGGGTGACCTTCGAACTCCGAGGACAGCTGGATCAGCCGATCCTGATCCAGAAGCTGCAGATCTGCTTGTGCCACAAGGCCATTCGCGGCTGCAAGACCGCCCACTACGGCGGCCGCCGACGAGCCGAGACCACGCGAATGCGGGATGACGTTGCGGCAGCGCACCACCAGGCCGGGGGCGCAGGCACCGGCGGCCAGCAGGCCCCGGTGAATCGCGCGCACCACCAGATGGTCGTGGTTGTGCGGGACCTGACCGGCCCCCTCCCCCTCGACCTCGATGACCAGGCCGTCATCGGTGGTCTCGACCAGGATCTCGTCGTAGAGACCCAGCGCCACTCCCAGGCTGTCGAAACCCGGGCCGAGGTTGGCGCTGGAGGCCGCGACGGATGCGCTGGCGGTCAGTCCGGCAGGCAGGCTCAGGGTCACCGACAATCCGTCCTCAGTCCAGGCCGAGCTCGGCGACGACGGCCGCGGGATCGACGGGGATGGCGGTCACGGTCGGCATGCCGCGCAGCGCAGTGTCCGGATCCTTGAGTCCGTTGCCGGTCACGGTGCACACCACCGTGGAACCCGGCTTGACCCAGCCGTCCTCGACCGATTTGAGCAGGCCGGCAATGCTCGCCGCCGACGCGGGCTCGACGAACACGCCCTCGGCCTGGGCGACCAGGTGGTAGGCGGCCAGGATCTCGTCATCGGTGGCGGCCAGGAAGCGACCCCCGGATTCCTGCTGCGCGGTCACCGCGCCGTCCCAGGAGGCCGGCGATCCGATGCGGATGGCGGTGGCGATGGTCTCGGGATGGCTGACGGGCTTGCCGTGCACCAGCGGTGCCGCACCCGCGGCCTGGGTACCGAGCATCCGCGGCAGCTTGTCGCTGACGCCGTCGCGGTGATACTCGGTGTAGCCGCGCCAGTAGGCGGTGATGTTGCCGGCGTTGCCGACCGGCAGCGAGTGGACGTCGGGGGCGGTGCCCAGCGCGTCGACGATCTCGAATGCCGCCGTCTTCTGCCCCTCGATGCGCACCGGGTTGACACTGTTGACCAGGGAGATGGTCGGGTAGTCGGCGGTGAGCTTGCGGGCCAGCTCCAGACAGTCGTCGAAGTTGCCGTCAATCTGAATGATCTTGGCGCCGTGCATGACTGCCTGGGCGAGCTTGCCCATCGCGATCTTGCCCTGCGGAATCAGCACCGCGCAGGTGATTCCAGCACGCGCGGCGTACGCCGCCGCCGAAGCAGAGGTGTTACCGGTCGAGGCGCACAGCACCGCCTTCTGCCCACGGGCGACGGCGTCGGTGACGGCCATCGTCATCCCGCGGTCCTTGAACGAACCGGTCGGGTTGAGGCCTTCGACCTTCAAATGAACTGTGCAGCCGGTCCTTTCGGACAACCGGGGCGCAGGGACCAGCGGGGTGCCGCCCTCCAGCAGAGTCACCGGGGTCCAGTCGGCCGCCGCCGGCAGCCGGTGCCGGTAGGCCTCGATCAGGCCGGGCCACGGCGTGTGGACTTTGGTCGTGCTCATTCGGTGGTTCCCTCCAGTCGCAGAACGCTGTTCACGCTCTGCACGGCATCGAGATCGGCGAGTGCGGCAACAGTCTCCGACAATGCGGCGTCGGTGGCGCGGTGGGTGACCACCACGATCCGCGCACCTGCCGGCTGACCACCTTCGTCGGTGAGCCCTTCCTGACGCACCTCGGCGATGCTGACCTCACGCTTGCCGAATTCGTCGGCCACCGAGGCCAAGACGCCGGGGCGGTCGGTGACCGTCATGCTGACGTAGTAGCGGGTGGGGATGACGCCCATCGGGGCGATCGGCAGCTGGGCGTACTTGGATTCACGGGGGCCGCGGCCGCCCTGAACCCGGTTGCGCGCGGCCATCACCACGTCACCCATCACCGACGACGCCGTCGGCGCACCACCGGCGCCCTGGCCGTAGAACATCAGCCGGCCCGCCGCTTCGGCCTCGACGACGACGGCGTTGAAAGCGCCGTTGACGGTGGCCAGCGGGTGGGTCAGGGGCACCAGCGCCGGGTACACGCGCGCCGAAACACGTTGCTGGCCATCGGGTGTGGTGATGCGCTCGCAGATCGAGAGCAGCTTGATGGTGCAGCCCAGCGCCTTGGCGGCCTCGAAGTCGGCCGGCGACACCTTGGTGATGCCTTCCCGGTAGACGTCGTCGGCGGTCACGCGGGTGTGGAATGCGATCGAGGCCAGGATCGCCGCCTTGGCCGCGGCGTCATAGCCCTCGACGTCGGCGGTGGGGTCGGCCTCGGCGTAGCCGAGCGCGCTCGCGTCGGCCAGGGCCGAGGCGTAATCGGCTCCGGTGGAGGCCATCTCGGACAGGATGTAGTTGGTGGTGCCGTTGACGATGCCGGCCACCCGCAGCACAGAATCGCCAGCCAGTGACTGGGTCAGCGGCCGGATCACCGGGATCGCCCCTGCCACGGCGGCTTCGAAGTACAGGTCGACGTGAGCACGCTCGGCGGCCTGTGCCAACTCGCCGGTGGACTGCGCCAGCAGCGCCTTGTTGGCGGTGATCACCGACTTACCCTGCTCGAGGGCCGACAGGATGGCCTTGCGGGCCGGTTCGACCGGACCCATCAGCTCGACGACGATGTCGACGTCGTCGCGGGACACCAGCTCCTCGACGTTGTCAGTCAGAAGGGCGACCGGCACGCCACGGTCGTCGGCGACCCGGCGCACCGCCACACCGCGCAGCTCCAGCGGCGCCCCGATGCGGGCCGCGAGATCGACAGCGCTCTCCTCGATGATGCGCACGACCTCGCTGCCGACGTTGCCCAGACCCAATACCGCGACGCCGATGGGCTTTTCAGATGTACTCATGGTTACCTCACTTCCAAACTCAACAGGTCGTCGACGGTCTCCCGGCGCAGGATCAGGCGGGGCCGCCCGTCGCGCACGGCCACCACCGCGGGGCGGCCGATCAGGTTGTACCGGCTCGACATCGAATAGCAGTAGGCTCCGGTGGCGGCTACCGCCAGCAGGTCTCCGGGGCGGATGTCATCGGGAATCCAGGCATCGCGCACGACGATATCCCCGCTCTCGCAATGTTTTCCGACGACACGGGCCAGTGTCGGCTGGGCATCGCTGGCGCGGGACACCAGGCGTACGTCGTACTCGGCGCCATACAGCGAGGTGCGGATGTTGTCGCTCATTCCGCCGTCGACGCTGATGTAGCGCCGCGAGGAGCCCGAGCTGATCGCGACGTCCTTGACGGTGCCCACCTCGTAGAGCGTGACCGTGCCGGGGCCGGCGATGGCACGGCCGGGCTCGACGACGAGTCGCGGGGCGGGCAGCCCGACGGCTGCGGACTCGTTGGCGACGATCGCCCCGAGCTTGGCGGCCAGGTCCTGCACAGGCGGCGGATCATCCTGTGCCAGATAGGAAATGCCGAGGCCGCCGCCGAGGTCGACGGTCGCGATCTGGGCGGTCTTGTCCACCCCGAATTCCGCGACCACGTCGCGCAGCAGGCCGATCACCCGGTGGGCGGCCAGTTCGAATCCGGCCACATCGAAGATCTGCGAGCCGATATGGCTGTGCAGTCCGACCAGTCGCAGGTGGTCGGTGGCGAACACCCGGCGCACCGCAGCCATGGCGGCGCCGCTGGCCAGGGACAGGCCGAACTTCTGGTCCTCGTGGGCAGTGGCGATGAACTCGTGGGTGTGCGCCTCCACACCGACGGTGATGCGGATCAGCACGTCCTGCACCACACCGGCCTCCCCGGCGATGGCGTCGAGGCGTTCGATCTCGGTCATCGAGTCCAGCACGACGTGACCCACACCGGCTTTGACGGCGGTGGTCAGTTCGGCGACGGATTTGTTGTTGCCGTGGAACGCGATTCGCTCGGACGGGAACCCGGCATGCAGCGCCACGGCGAGCTCTCCCCCGCTGGCGACGTCCAGCGACAGGCCTTCCTCGGCAACCCAGCGCGCGATCTCGCTGCACAGAAAAGCCTTGGCCGCGTAGTGCACGTTGTGACCGCCGCCGAAGGCCGCCGCGATCTCCCGGCAGCGGCTGCGGAAGTCGTCCTCGTCGATGACGAACAGCGGGGTGCCGTATTCGGCAGCCAGGTCCGTCACGGCGACGCCGGCGATCGTCACTTCACCGGTTGTGGTGCGGATCAGGTTGCGGGGCCATACTTTCGGCGCCAAGGCCATCGCGTCTGCCGCACTGATGGGTCGCGGCGGTGTACCGCCGTGGTGGATCTCCTCGGCGTGCCGTGGGCCGGCCGGGTGAGCGTTCACATGCGCTCCGGTGCGGATACTCCGAGGATGCCCAGCCCGTTGCCGATCACCTGACGGGTGGCCGCACACAGCGCCAGGCGGGCCCGGTGCAGATCCGTGGGCTCTTCATCGCCCATCGGCAGCACCCGGCAGGAGTCGTAGAACCGGTGGTAGTCGCCGGCCAGATCCTCCAGGTAGCGGCACACCCGGTGCGGTTCGCGCAACGACGCGGCGGCCTTGAGCACCCGGGAGAACTCGCCCAGGTTGCGGATCAGGACGCCTTCTTTGTCGTGAGTGAGCAGATCCAGATGCGCGGTGTCGGGGGCCAGGCCGAGCTCGGCGGCGTTGCGGGCCAGTGCCGAGAGCCGGGCATGCGCGTATTGCACGTAGTAGACCGGGTTTTCGCTGGACGCCGACGACCACAGCGCCAGGTCGATATCGATCGGGGTGTCCACCGACGAGCGGATCAGAGCGTAGCGCGCAGCGTCGACGCCGATGGCGTCGACCAGGTCGTCGAGGGTGATTACCGTGCCGGCCCGCTTACTCATTCGCACCGGCTGGCCGTCGCGGACCAGGTTCACCATCTGGCCGATCAGCACCTCGACGGTGTCGGGGTCATCGCCGAGGGCGGCGGCGGCCGCCTTCAGGCGCGCGATGTAGCCGTGGTGGTCGGCGCCGAGCATGTAGATGCACAGGTCGAATCCGCGTTGACGCTTGTCGAGGTAGTAGGCGAGGTCACCGGCGATGTAGGCCGGCTGGCCGTCGCTCTTGATGACCACGCGGTCCTTGTCGTCGCCGAATTCCGTTGTGCGAAGCCAGGTTGCGCCATCCTTCTCGTAGATGGCGCCGTTCTCGCGCAGCTTGGCGATCGCCTGGTCCACTCGCCCGCTGGTGTGCATCGAGTCTTCGTGGGTGTAGACGTCGAAGTCCGTGCCGAATTCGTGCAGGGAGGCCTTGATGTGGTCGAACATCAGGTCCACGCCGATGGACCGGAAAGTCTCGCTCTGCTCCTCGCCGGTCAGGCTCAGCGCGTCGGGAGCCTTGGCCAGGATCTGGTCGGCGATGTCGTTGATGTAGGCGCCGGCGTAACCGTCCTCGGGAGCCGGTTCGCCCTTGGCGGCGGCGATCAGCGAGTTGGTGAACCGGTCGATCTGCGCGCCGTGGTCATTGAAGTAATACTCGCGCACCACGTCGCCGCCCTGGGTGGACAGCAGCCGCCCGAGGGCGTCGCCGACCGCGGCCCACCGGGTGCCACCGATGTGGATGGGGCCGGTCGGGTTGGCCGAGACGAACTCGAGGTTGATCTTCTGTCCGTCGAGCAGGGCGGATTGGCCGTAGGCGGCGCCAGCATCGAGCACGTTGCGGACGATGACGCCCTGGGCGGCGGCCTCGATCCGCAGGTTCACGAAGCCGGGCCCGGCAACCTCGGCGGAGGCGATGCCGTCCGCCGCGGTGAGGGCCTCGGCCAGCCATCCGGCCAGCTCACGGGGGTTGGTGCCGACCTTCTTGCCGACCTGCAGCGCCAGGTTGGTCGCGTAGTCACCATGCTCTGGATTACGCGGGCGCTCGACGGTGACCGTCGCAGGAAGTGCGTCGGTATCGAGGCCATGCTCGGCCAGCACCGCGGCAGCGGTGGTCTTCAGCAGCTCGGCGAGGTCGGCGGGGGTCACGGGGGTCCATCCTATGGTCTGACGTGGTCAGAGCCCGCATCCGTATCCCACACCGCAGCCACCCGGGGAATGGACCGGCGAGCGACCCGGGGGCTTTGGTCAGTGGGCACCGGGATGGGTTAGGCTGTGCACGCCCAACGGCGCAGTTCACAGTGATGCGCCCCCGTAGCTCAGGGGATAGAGCGTCTGCCTCCGGAGCAGAAGGCCGCAGGTTCGAATCCTGCCGGGGGCACTCAATTTTTCACCGTCTCCGCGCATCGAGTCTGCGGTCAGATCGTCGAATCGCGGGATACCTCACTCTGTACGCAGGCGCAGCGTCGGTAGACGTGTCGGGAGCGTCAAGTCCCGGCTACCAACCCAAACTCCGCCGCCCCGTCCGACTCACTGGCAACACGCGCACACAACGCTGTCGTCGCAACCGGCGACGACGCCAGTCCGTCGCAGCTCACCGGCCTTATGTGTGCGCCAGCTATGAATGTGGCAAACAGTTGTCCCAAAGTGTTTCTGCCCCGAGCCGGGTCAAGGTACCGTCCTTACCGGCAAAGACACCGACGAACAACGAGGTACGCCGATGGATCAGGCTCGAGTCAAAGGCGGCGTGTTACTCGGGGCTCTGGTCACCGGCGCACTCGGCGCCGGGACACTCAGCGCTCCCCCGGCCGCCAAAGCAGACTGTTTCTCGGCATTCGGAATCGGTAACGGAAACGGCTGCACGAGCAACCTGACCACCTTCGCGATCGGCATCGGCACTGGCGCGACAGCCGCCGCCGGCGGCTTCATGAACGGCGCGATCGCCATTGGCGACGGCGCCAGTGCCTCGACCGTCCTGAGTGCCTTCACCTGGGCGGCCGCGATCGGCAATGCAGCCTCGGCCGGGTCGCTGGTGTCCTTCTTCTCCACCGCGCTGCAACTAGGCGCGGGTACCGCCTCCACCTGGGGAGCGCTCAACCTGGTCGTGAGCCAGAACACCGGCACCGGTGCGTCGGAGGCCGGGGCGATCGGCATCGCCAACATCTCCTACCAGCTGGGCAACGGCACGACCTCCACACTGGGACTGTTCAACTTCGCCAGCGGTATCAACCCCACCGGCGGCGGTGCCCAAACCACCGGCGCCGCCGGATTGCTGAACTTCTCCCTGCAGCTCGGGCCCGGCACCACGTCGACCGTCGGTGGCCTCAACATCGCCGTCGGCTTCCTGCCGAATGACAACGGAACCCAGACCACCGCTGCCGGTGGCGTCGGCACTGCGGCGGTGAACCTCTCCGGCGACACCGGCAACAACAACGTCACCACTGCCGGCATCCTTACCGGCGCAGCCAACATCAGCGGCAACGACACCACGGTGACGGCCGGGAACTCGGCTGTTCCCTCGATCCTGCTCGGCGCCTTCAATGCGCTCGGCAACGGCAACAAAGTCACCGCAGGACCCGGCGCTGCGGCGCTCGCGGGATCCATCGGGCAGAACGGTGCCACCAACGAGGCCGGCGGCCCCGGCTTCAACATCAACGGCATCGCCGTCGGCCGGCCGGCGGCCACCCTCGGCAGTAACCGCACCACCACGACCAGTGCCGCCGCAGCCACCACGACAGCCGACGACACCGTGAGCAGCGGCCCCAAGCACGCCGCGAAGCCCTCCGGCAGCACGGCACGTCACGCCAAGGCGTCCGACTCGTCGGGCTCGAGCACCGGCGGCGGCGGGCGGCACCGAAAGTAGCCGGCGCATGAGCGCACGCACGTCGCTGGACAAACTCGGAGTTCGCTCAGGGTGCGATAACCGACGAAAAGTCTGTATCGCCACAATGACACCCGGTTCCCAACGGCCTGACCAGGCATTTGCTGGGGCTCCCAGCGAGCCCTGTTACGATCTGTGACCGGGGTAACAGGGGTCCGGAAAAGAACAGTGGCAGCAAAACACCGTGCGGCGAGCAAGAAGGCCAAGACGCAACGCAAGCGGCCTCAGCATCGCGCTCCCCAGCAGCACGGCGACCTGGCTACCTGGCTCGGCGCCGGCGCGCTCACCGTCGGATTCTGCGCCTCACTAGCCGGTGCCAC
The DNA here is from genome assembly GCF_001494595.1 of Mycobacterium sp. M26. GTDB lineage: Bacteria > Actinomycetota > Actinomycetes > Mycobacteriales > Mycobacteriaceae > Mycobacterium. The sequence goes on along the minus strand of NZ_LN929908.1, from coordinate 1,091,794 downwards.
CGGCGTCGCCAACGCCGCCCCGTCCAGTGACGACTCCACGTCGAATCACAGCACCGCCGACTCCGCCTCCACCTCCACCNGCGGCAGTTCCGGCCTCCCCGGTGTTGCAGGCACCGGCGGCAACGGTGGTAACAGCACGGGTGGCACCGGCGGCAACGGCGGCACGGGCGGCGGCAGTGTCCTGACCGCCGGAGCCGGCGGTAATGGCGGCAGCGGTGTCATCGGCGGTAATGGCGGAACCGGCGGAGCGGCCATCAGCGTCGGCTACGGCAACGTCATCGGCGGCACCGGCGGAGACGGCGGAACCGGCACCGTGACCGGCGGTAATGGCGGCGACGGCGGCATCGGCGTAATGGGCTACTACCTCTTCGGAACCGCGGGCAATGCCATCGGCGGCGACGGCGGCGACGGCGGCTCCGGTGGCACGACAGGGGGAACCGGCGGACAGGGCGGCACCTCCTACAACCTCGTCGGTGGAGTGGCGTTCGGTGGCGACGGCGGCGCAGGTGGTCCCGGTGTCAACGCGGGCTCGACCGGCGGCGGGGGCGGGATCGGCGGTAGCGCGTTCGCATTGTTGATCGCCAACGCGGTCGCCGGGATCGGCGGCTCAGCGGGCACCGGTCTGGCGGGCAACGGTTCCATCGGGCCTGGCGGTACGACCGGCACTACATAGCCGCTACCCAGGTCACACGTGTACGGCGTTGGTATGCGCCATGATTCGCACGCTGGCACGCTGACGAAACACGGCGCTTGACTCGGCCGCCCGTCGAAAGCGGTTGCCGTCGAATCACATCGGTATTTGACACCGTGGAAAATTTCAGCCGCTACCCGGCGCTGCTCCCGAGTCTCCTTGTCCAGCAAGGCTGTTTCAGGCCGCCCACCCCAGGCTCGTACATGGGTACACAACTGCGCACCATTGTTTGCGAGCAGCACCCGAATGTAGCCCGATGCCGAACATGGACGGCCACACCCCACCGCAATCGCGCTCCTCACGCCGGCACTCAGCTAAACCGGAATATCGTCTGTTTTTCGATAATGAATGAATTGAAGTCGTCGCCGGGACGATTAAATAGCCGTTCAAAAGCGACCCGCGATAATGCCAGTCCACGCATGTCAAAACCCAAGCACCTGGTCCCAGACGTTGGCCGTAGAGAACCACTGAGCACTGCCGATCATCACCTATGAAAACGCACACAATACGTGCGCATATCGATCATCGTGCGCGCTGACCATACACCTATAGGGGAAATGTACGGTCACATATTGAATGGGCTCTAAGAAACCGCACAACCATTTGCTGAAATTGCTTGTCCCCTTGTTAGCATTTGACCCCTGGGGTGACAGGAGACCGGAAACGCGCTGTGACAGCAAAACACCGTGCGGCTAACGGGAAGGCCAAGGCACAGCGCAGTCGCGCCCGCCATCGCGTTCCCGAGCAGCACAGTGATGTCTCCACCTGGCTCGGTGCCGGGGCCCTCACGGTCGGTTTCTGCGCATCACTAGCGGGTGCCACCGGCGTCGCCAACGCCGCACCGGACGACGACTCGTCATCACAGCACGCCACCGCCGGTGCCAAATCCCAGGCCAGCGGTGGTGCCGCCAGCGCACCGAAGGCCAGCTCTGGTTCCACCGGCAAGCCCCGGCCACACACCCGAGCAGCGAATTCGCAGCCCACTTCTGCCCCCTCCGCGGCAAGCCGCGCGACAACCGGCCGCGCCGCCCTGCCCGCATCGGTGTCCAGGACCATCACCGTGTCACCAGCCGCCGCGACGTCGACCGATACCGCCGCTCCGGCGCTCAGACTCACGACTCCGCTGCCCGCGGCCGCCACCCCGACCGCGTACTCGGTGTCGGCGGTGCCATTGCTGCCGACCTTCCCGAGCCTGCCCTGGGTAGGCACGCTCAGCTCGTTCATGTCGCAGCTGATCGGCGACGGCACCGCCGACCACCCGGACGCCGGCCTGCTCGTCGGCAACGGCTACAGCTACGGCACGGTGGTCGGGGACTGCACCGCGGCCTCGGGCAGCTGCAACGGCGGTAACGCGGGCCTGCTGTACGGCAACGGTGGCAGTGGCTGGGGCGGCGGTAACGGCGGGACGTCCGGAATCATCGGCAATGGCGGCAACGGTGGCGCCGGGCAGTCCGGCCAGTCCGGCGGCAATGGTGGGTCGGCACTATGGCTGGGCCACGGGGGCAACGGCGGCGCAGGCGGGTCGACCACCGTGGCTCTGCAGTCCGGCGGCAGGGGCGGTAACGGGGGCGGGCGGCACCGGTGGACAAGGCGGTGCCGGCACCACCGGCACCGACTCCACGACGGCACCCACCGCGGGTGGACAGGGCGGACAAGGTGGTACCGCCGGGCAGGGCGGCACCGGCGGCGCCGGTATCGGCGGAGTCGGCGGCGGCGCTGGTGGTCAGGGCGGCGTCGGTGGTACCGGCGGCCAGGGCGGCACCGGTGGTAACAACACCGGCAACACCGGCGGCCAAGGCGGAGCCGGCGGCCAGGGTGGCACCGGCGGAACCGCAGGTGCAGCCGGTCTGGGTGGAACAGGCGGCGGTGCAACAGGATCCACCGGTACCGGCGGTCAAGGCGGTAAGGGCGGTACTGGTGGGACCGGCGGCCAAGGTACGGCGGGCACCAGCTCGGCCACGGCGCCCACCGCGGGCGGGCAAGGCGGTCAGGGCGGAACGGCGGGTACCGGTGGTACGGGCGGTGCCGGTATTGGCGGCATAGGCGGCGGCGCTGGTGGTCAGGGCGGCGTCGGTGGTACCGGCGGCCAGGGCGGCACCGGTGGCAACAACACCGGCAACACCGGCGGACAAGGCGGAGCCGGCGGCCAGGGCGGCACCGGCGGAACCGCCGGCGCAGCCGGTCTGGGTGGAACAGGCGGTGGTGCAACAGGATCCACCGGTACCGGCGGCCAAGGCGGCAAGGGCGGCACCGGTGGCACAGGTGGAACCGGCGCCACCGGCATCGACTCCACTACTGCCCCGACAACCGGTGGACAGGGCGGACAAGGCGGAACGGCGGGCGCCGGCGGTACGGGTGGTGCCGGTATTGGCGGCGTCGGCGGTGGCTCCGGCGGCCAGGGCGGCGTTGGCGGTCAGGGTGGCCAGGGCGGCACCGGCGGCAACAACACCGGCAACACCAGCGGACAAGGTGGCGCCGGCGGCCAGGGCGGCACCGGCGGAACGGCCGGCGCAGCGGGCACCGGTGGAACCGGCGGTGGCACCACCGGTTCCACCGGTACTGGAGGAACCGGTGGTACCGGCGGCAAGGGCGGCCAAGGCGGCACCGGCACCACCGGCACCGACTCCACAACAGCGCCGACCGCGGGCGGCCAAGGCGGACAAGGCGGCACAGCAGGCCAAGGCGGCACGGGTGGTGCCGGCATCGGCGGCGTCGGCGGCGGCACGGGCGGCCAAGGTGGCGTCGGCGGCACCGGCGGCCAAGGCGGTCTCGGTGGCAACAACACCGGCAACACCGGCGGACAAGGCGGCGCCGGCGGCCAGGGCGGCACCGGCGGCACGGCCGGCGCAGCGGGCACCGGCGGAACAGGCGGCGGCACAACAGGAACCACCGGCACCGGCGGCACCGGTGGCACCGGTGGCAAGGGCGGCCAAGGTGGCACAGGCACCACCGGCACCGATTCGGCCACCGCGCCGACGGCGGGCGGCCAAGGCGGACAAGGCGGCACAGCGGGTACTGGTGGCACCGGTGGTGCCGGTATCGGTGGCGTCGGCGGCGGTGCAGGCGGTCAGGGCGGTGTCGGCGGCACCGGCGGCCAGGGCGGTCTCGGCGGCAACAACACCGGCAACACCGGCGGACAAGGCGGCGCTGGTGGCCAGGGTGGCACTGGCGGCACCGCGGGTGCAGCCGGTCTGGGTGGAACCGGCGGTGGCGCAACAGGAACCACCGGAACCGGCGGCCAAGGCGGCAAGGGCGGCGCCGGCGGCACCGGCGGTACCGGTACGACCGGCACTGACTCGGCCACCGCTTCGGCTGCGGGAGCAGGCGGTCAGGGTGGACAGGGCGGCACGGCCGGCCAAGGCGGTACCGGCGGCGCGGGCATCGGCGGAGTCGGCGGCGGTGCCGGCGGCCAGGGTGGTGTCGGCGGTCAAGGTGGCCAGGGCGGTACCGGCGGCGCCAACACCGGAACCGCGGGCGGGGCCGGCGGTCAGGGTGGCCAAGGCGGCACCGGCGGCACTGCAGGTGCGGCAGGCACCGGCGGAACCGGTGGCGGCGCAACAGGTTCCACGGGATCCGGCGGCGCTGGCGGCAAGGGTGGCACCGGCGGCCAGGGCGGCCAAGGCACCACCGGCACCGCGTCCACCACAGCCGCGGCCGGAGGCACCGGCGGCGTCGGCGGCGCGGGCGGTGCAGCAGGCGCCGGTGGCACCGGCGGCGCAGGCATCGGCGGAGTCGGCGGCGGCGCCGGCGGCCAAGGTGGCGTCGGCGGCGTCGGCGGACAGGGCGGCACCGGCGGCGCCAACACCGGGACGGCCGGCGGAGCGGGCGGACAAGGCGGCCAGGGTGGTGCCGGCGGCGCGGCAGGGGCAGGCGGAGGCACGCTGGTGATCGTCGGCGGTGCCGGCGGCACGGGCGGCGCGGCCGGCGTCGGTGGCCTCGGCGGTGCCGGCACGGGTAACACCGGCGTCGGCGGCAGCGGCGGCCAGGGCGGGGTTGGCGGCGCGGGCGGCAACGGCGGCAACGCGCTTGTCAGCACCGGCGGCAAGGGCGGCAACGGGGCCACCGGTGGTGTTGGTGGTTCCGGCGGCAACGGCAATGGCGGTGGCGGCACGGGTGGCACGGGTGGCACCGGCGGCACCGGCGGCACCGGCGGAACCGGGGTGACCGGCGCAGGCAAGGCGGGAACCACCGGAGGCGCCGGCACCGCCGGAACCGGACCCAGCAGCACGACAGGTGGCCCCGGCGGTAGCGGCGGAACCGCGGGAACAGGTGGCGCCGGCGGCTAAAACCGCACAGCCACAAGCATTACGAGGCTAAGCGTCCAACCGGTTGAAGTGGTTTCGCGTGTAGTGCTCAACGCACAGCGATCGCCGGACCTTGCCACTAGTGGTCACCGGGATCGACCCCTGCGCTACCAGAACCAGATCCGAGACGGCCAGCCGATGCGCATTGGAGATCGCCGCCGTCACTTCCCGCTTGATGGCGGCCAGGTTCTCGGCGATCTCCTCATCAGAGTTGCCGCGCTTGCGGACCTCCATAACCACGACAGCTTTCTCCTCGCCGTCGTCGGTGACGGCGATCGCTGCCACCCGGCCGCGGGTGATCTCCTGGACCGTTGCCTCGATGTCGTCGGGAGCGTGGTTCTGCCCGTAGATGATCAGCAGGTCTTTGATGCGGCCGACCACGAAAAGTTCACCGTCGGAGATGAAACCGCGATCGCCGGTCCGCAGCCACCCGGTTTCGGGGGTATCCCCCGTCGCGCCAGCCAGGGTGGCGCCGAACGTGCGGGCCGTCTCCTCCGGCTTCTCCCAGTAGCCGGCAGCGACGTTGTCGCCGTGCACCCAGATCTCGCCGAGCACACCGGGCTCGCATTCGACACCGCTGTCGTGGTCGACGACTCGGACCACCGGCGACAGCGCGGACCGTTGGGCGCCGTAGCTGACCAGCGGGGTACCGGTCTCGGCCCGTTTCGCGTGCCCGGCTGCCAGGCTCTCGGAGTCGAACGACACGATCGTCGGGGCCTTGGCCGGATCGGGTGTGGCGACATACAGAGTCGCCTCGGCCAGACCGTAGGAGGGCTGAATGACGTTGTCGTGCAAGCCGAATCGGGTGAAGCGGTCCATGAAGCGCTTGACCGTGGAGGGCTGCACCCGCTCGGCGCCGCTCTGGATCAGCAAGATCTCGCTGAGATCGACACCAGCCATGTCGTCGTCGGAGATTTTGCGGGCCGCCACGTCGAAGGCGAAGTTGGGCGCCGAGGTGAAGGCACGCTCGTAGCCACCGGCCAGGTGCATCCAGCGAGCCGGCCGCTGCAGGAACGACACCGGGCTGGTGAGCACCGTGGGGAACCCGGCGACGACCGGTGTGCAGATACCCATCAGCAGACCGAGGTCGTGATAGAACGGCAGCCACGACACGATGGTCGGCGGGGCCACCACACCGCCGTCGGCGAGGAAGTCGGTGCAGATCTGCTGAAGGTTGGTCAGCACATTCTTGTAGGAGATCATCACGCCGGCCGGTGAGCGAGTCGACCCGGAGGTGTACTGCAGATAGGCCGGACCCTCGTAGCCGTGGAAGTCGCCGTCACCGGTGTCCGAGCGCACCGGAGCGTTGAGGTCCAGACGGTCGACCTCGATGACCGCGGGCGTCGGCTGCCCCGGCGGCGGGGTGAGGCTGCGGACCACCTCGGAGACCACCGCCGAGGTGGTCAGAACAGCGGCCGGCTGGGCGTCGCGTAATACCGAGTCGACGCGCTCGTCGGCCACACCGCCGAACGGCACCGCCAGCGGGGCGGGGATCAGACCGGCCTGCAGGCAGCCCAGGAATCCCACGATGTACTCCAGCCCCTGCGGCGCGACGATCATCGCCCGGTCACCGGGCTTGGAGCAGGTGCTGAGTTCGCGGGCCACGTTGAGGGCTTGTCGGTACAGCTCCGGCCAGGTCAGGCTCAGCGGGACGCCCGCCCAGTCCTGATCGAAGTCGACGAACGTCAGTGCCGTGTCGTCTGGCTGCAGCAGCGCGCGCTCGCGCAACAGTGCCGGAAACGAGGTCTCAACCGCCTGTGTCACGGACCACAGGCTAGCGCAGACGGAACCGTCAATTACTGGAAGGTAGGAGATAGAAAGGCCGCGGTACAGAATGCGAACAAGAAGTAGCTAACCCACAGTTGGTTAAGCCGCGAAACGCTTTACCAACATGTAGGTCGGCTGCATAATGACTTCGCCCTGCCACCTCGGCACGTCATCACGCGTCGACCGACGCCGACATGGGCACGGCACCAGTCCGGCCACGAATAGCAATTCGGCTGGTCAACGAGGTGCCGAATGCGAGTCAATCAGATGGGATGGTTCCTCTCGGTGCGATCGATGATCGGGCAGACCCCTCGGCGTGCGCGAATCCTCTTCCCACGATGACCCGCCAGCCGAGTACCCCGGTTGCTGTCATCGGCATGGCCTGCCGCCTCCCAGGCGGCATCACCTCCCCGGAGCAACTCTGGGAGGCGTTGCTGCGCGGTGATGACCTGGTCACCGAGATTCCCCGGGATCGCTGGGATGTCGATGAGTACTTCGACCCCGAACCCGGTGTGCCGGGTCGGACGGTGTCGAAGTGGGGCGCCTTTCTCGACGACGTTGCCGGGTTCGACGCGGAGTTCTTCGGCATCAACGACCGTGAGGCCACCGCACTCGACCCGCAGCATCGGCTGTTGCTGGAGACATCGTGGGAGGCGATGGAGCACGCCGGTCTGACGCCCGAGGCGATCCGCGATTCCTTGACCGGTGTCTTCATGGGATTGACCCACCTGGACTACCAGCTGGTGAACGCCGACTCCGAGGAGATGGAAGGCCCCTACGGCTTCGAGGGCAGCACGTTGGCCATGGCCTCCGGGCGGATCTCCTACACCCTCGGCGTGCACGGACCCGCGCTGACCCTCGACACCGCGTGCTCGTCAGGCCTGTTCGCGGTACACATGGGCTGCCGCAGCCTCGACGACGGCGAAAGCGACCTGGCGCTGGCCGGGGCGTCGTTCGTGCTTCTCGAACCGCGCAAGTACGTCGCAGGCACCGCGCAGAGCCACCTCTCTCCCACCGGGCGGTGCCGGGCATTCGACGCGGCCGCCGACGGCTACGTCTGCGGCGAGGCCACCGGCGTGGTGTTGCTCAAGCGCCTGTCCGACGCCGTGCGCGACGGTGACCGGATCCTCGCGGTCATCCGCGGGACGGCCGCCAATCAGGACGGTCACACCGTCAACATCTCCACCCCGTCGGCGGTCGCGCAGGCCGAGCTGTACCGGACCGCGCTGCAAACGGCGGATGTAGACGCCGCCACCGTCGGCATGATCGAGGCCCACGGTCCCGGTACCCCGGTCGGCGACCCTCTCGAATTCAGCAGCCTCAGTGAGGTTTACGGCGTCGCAGGCCGGTGCGCGCTGGCCTCGGTCAAGACAAACTTCGGCCATGCCCAGTCAGCCTCGGGCATTCTCGGCTTGATGAAGACGGTCCTCGCGCTGCAGCACGGTGTGGTCCCCCGCAACCTTCACTTCAACCGCCTGCCCGACGATCTGGCCAAGATAACCACCAATTTGTTTGTGCCGCAGGAGAATACCGACTGGCCGACTACCGGGCACCCCCGCCGGGCGGCGGTGTCGTCCTATGGCGTCTCCGGCACGAATGTGCACGCGATCCTCGAGCAGGCCCCGGAAGCGTCGGCGCAGCCCGCCCAGACAGAGCCGGCGGCGCCGCTGCTCTTCCCGCTGTCGGCCACCTCCGCTGACGAACTGCGCCGTACCGCAGGCCGATTGGCCGACTGGACGCAGCAGCGCCAGGACGTGGCACTGCCGGATCTGGCGTACACGCTGGCGCGCCGGCGCGCGCATCGGCCGGTGCGCACCGCGGTCGCCGCCGCCGACCGATCCGAACTGGCCGACGCACTGCGCCAGATCGCCGAGGGTGACGCCCTCTATCAGCCCGCCGTCGGACGCGACGACCGCGGACCGGTGTGGGTGTTCTCCGGGCAGGGCTCGCAGTGGGCCGGCATGGGCACCGAATTACTGGCCAAGGAACCGGTTTTCGCCGACACCATCGCTCAACTCGAGCCGCTGATCGCCGCAGAGTCGGGTTTCTCGGTCACCGAGGCGATCACCGCACCGGAGGTGGTCACCGGTATCGACCGGGTCCAGCCGAGCCTGTTCGCCATGCAGGTCGCTCTGGCCGCCGCGATGAAGGCGCACGGAGTGCGCCCCGGTGCGGTGATCGGCCACTCGATGGGCGAGACCGCCGCGGCGGTGGTATCGGGTGCCCTGTCACTGGAGGACGGCGTGCGGGTCATCTGCCGGCGCTCCAAGCTGATGGCCACCATCGCCGGTTCCGGTGCGATGGGATCGGTGGAACTGCCAGCCAAGCAAGTACTTTCCGAGCTCACCATGCGCGGGATCAAGGATGTGGTGGTGGCGGTGGTGGCCTCCCCCACCTCGACAGTGATCGGCGGTGCCACCGACACCGTCAAGGATCTGATCTCCGGGTGGGAAGAACGTGATGTGATGGCCCGTCAGGTCGCCGTCGACGTCGCCTCGCACTCGCCTCAGGTGGACCCGATCCTCGACGACCTCGTCAAGGCACTGGCCGACATCACGCCGATGACACCGCAGGTCCCGTTCTATTCGGCGACCGGGTTCGACCCGCGCGAGGATCCGATCTGCGACGCCAAGTACTGGGTCAATAATCTGCGCCGCACCGTACGGTTCGCCGCCGCGGTACGCGCCGCCCTGGAAGACGGCTACCGGGTGTTCGCCGAACTGGCGCCGCATCCGCTGCTCACCCACGCCGTCGAGCAGACCGCGGACAACCTCGACGTCCCGCTGGCCACGCTGGCAGCGGTGCGCCGCGAACAGGAACTCCCACAAGGACTTCGGGGTTTCCTCGCCGATCTGCACAGCGCCGGTGCCGCCGTCGACTTTGCGGTGCCCTACCCGACCGGCCTTCTGGTCGACGCCCCGCTGCCCACCTGGTCACACCGTCATCTGTGGCTGAGCCACGACGGCCAGGAGGCGTCCTCGCACGGCGGGCACACCGTGTCGGTGCACCCGCTGCTCGGCCCGCACGTGCGCCTGCAGGAGGAGCCGGAGCGCCACGTCTGGCAGGCCGAGATCGGCACGGCAGCCCACCCGTGGCTCGCTGAACACCAGATCCGCAACGTCGCGGTGCTGCCCGGAGCGGCGTACTGCGAGATGGCGCTGGCCGCGGCCCGCTCGGTGCTCGGGGAGACCGCGGAGGTCCGCGACATCAGCTTCGAACAGGCGCTGCTGCTCGACGAGCACACTACCGTCGGCGCGTCCACCACCGCTTCCTCGCCCGGGGTTTTGGAGTTCGTCGTCGAGTCCGATCAGGGCGGGACCCTGACCCGACAGGCCACCGCGACACTGCATGCCACTGATTCAGACGAGCTACCGGCAACCTACGAAATCGCCGAATTGCTTGCTGCACATCCTGATTCGGTCGAGGGTGCCGAGGTGCGTGCGGGCATGGCCCAGCGCGGTGTGCTCTACGGACCGGCATTCTCCGGGCTGGTGGTGGTGCGCACCGGCGATCAGGCCGGCGGAACCGTCGTGTCCGAGGTGTCACTACCCAGCCAGATCCGCTCCCAGCAGAGCGCCTACGGGGTGCATCCGGCCCTGCTCGACGCCTGCTTCCAGTCCGTCGCAGCCAGCCCTCAGGTTCAGGGTCTTGGCGAGAGCGCGCTCGCACTGCCATTGGGCGCCCGTCGGCTGCGGACCTACGGCTCGACCCGCGGCGCCCACTACTGCTACACCCGGGTAACCAACGTAGACGCCGCGGGCATCGAAGCCGATATCGACGTGCTCGACCAGCACGGCGCCGTCCTGCTCAGCGTGCACGGGTTGCGTTGTGGCACCGGAGCATCCGACACCTCGCAACAGGACCGGATGCTCGCCGACCGCTTGCTGACCATCGAGTGGCAGCAGCGCGAGCTTCCCGAACTGCCCGAGACGGCCACCGGCAACTGGCTTCTGATCGACACCTCCGCAGCCGACACCCTGGGCACCGCCCTGGCTGACGCGCTGAAAAGCCATGGCACGCAGTGCACCACCCTGTCCTGGACGCCGCGCGCCGACCAACAGGCCAGCGCCGACGAACTCGCTGCGGTGCTGCGCGGCGATCAGTTCACCGGCGCCGTGGTATTGACCGGGCGGTCGTCCGGCGACAGCGCTGCGCACTCGCCGCAGCGTGGACTGGAACAGGTGCAGCATCTGGTCCACATCGCCCGCGAGCTGGCCCAGACCTCCGGGCAGGTCCCGAATCTGGTGGTGGTGACCCGCGGCGCGCAGAGCGTGGTCGACGGTGATCTGGCCAACCTCGAACAGGGTGGCCTGCGCGGTCTGATCCGGGTGATCGCCGCCGAACACCCGCATATGACCACCACCCAGATCGACCTCGACGATGCCACCGAGGCCGAGCACCTGGCCCGACAACTGCTCGGCGAATCCGACGAGGACGAGAGCGCCTGGCGCCACGGGCAGTGGTACACCGCGCGGCTGAGCCCGGCGCCGCTGCGGCCCGAAGACCGCTACAGCCGAAACGGCTCCTACGACAGCGACGGGATGCGGCTGCAGATCCGCACCCCCGGTGACCTGGAGACCCTGGAATGGGTTGCCTGCGAACGGGTTGCGCCCGGCCCAGGCCAGATCGAGGTGTCGGTCAGCGTCTCGAGCATCAACTTTGCCGACGTCCTGGTGGCGATGGGTCTGTTCCCGGCCCTGGACGGCAACCTCCCCGAGTTGGGCATGGACTTCGCCGGAGTGGTCACCGCCGTCGGCCCTGATGTCACCGAGCATCGGGTCGGTAACCGGGTCGGCGGATTCTCCCGACACGGCTGCTGGGGCACGTTCGTCACCTGTGACGCCCGGCTGGCAGCCACGCTGCCACCGGAGATGACCGAGCATCAGGCCGTCGCGGTCGCGACCGCCGCGGCCACCGCCTGGTACGGCCTGCACGATCAGGCCCGGATCGGCGCCGGCGACAAGGTGCTGATCCACTCCGCCACCGGTGGTGTGGGGCAGGCCGCCATCGGGGTCGCCCGGGCGGCCGGCGCCGAGATCTTCGCCACCGCGGGCAGCGAGGAACGCCGGCAACTGTTGCGCGACATGGGAATCAAGCATGTCTACGACTCGCGCAGCACCGAGTTCGCCGAGCAGATTCGCCGCGACACCGACGGCTACGGCGTGGACATCGTGCTCAACTCACTGACCGGTGCCGCCCAGCGGGCCGGGCTCGAGCTACTGGCCACCGGCGGGCGGTTCGTCGAGATCGGTAAACGCGACGTCTACGGCAACACCCGCCTGGGTCTGTTCCCGTTCCGGCACAACCTCACGTTCTTCTACGTGGACCTGGCGCTGATGTCGCTCACGCATCCGCAGCGGGTCGGCGAGCTGTTGCGTGAGGTGTACGCCCTGACCGCGGCCGGCGAACTGCCACCGGCCCGGCACACCGACTACCCGCTCGCCGAAGCGGCCACGGCGATCCGGGTGATGAGTGCGGCCCAGCACGTCGGCAAGCTGCTACTCGAGGTGCCCCGGACAGGTCAGCGCGAGGTGGTGGTACCGCCGCAGCAGACCGAGCCGTTCCGGCGTGACGGTGCCTACATCGTCACCGGCGGCCTGGGCGGGCTGGGCCTGTTCCTCGCCGAGAAGATGGCCGCCGCCGGGTGTGGACGGATCGTCCTCACCTCCCGCTCGCAGCCCACGCTCAAGGCGCTGGAGACGATCGAACTCATCCGCTCGATGGGCAGCGACGTCGTGGTGGTCTGTGGCGACATCGCCGATCCGTCCACCGCAGGGCAATTGGTGACCACCGCGACATCCACCGGCCTGCGGGTGCGCGGCGTACTGCACGCCGCCGCGGTGGTCGAGGACGCCACGCTGGCCAACGTCACCGACGATCTCATCGAACGGGATTGGGCGCCCAAGGTTTTCGGCGCCTGGCACCTGCACACCGCAGTGACCGAGGAGCCGCTGGACTGGTTCTGCTCGTTCTCGTCGGCCGCCGCACTCGTCGGCTCGCCGGGACAGGGCGCCTACTCGGCGGCCAACAGCTGGCTGGACACCTTCACGCGGTGGCGGCGGGCCCAGGGCTTGCCCGCCACGTCGATCGCCTGGGGCGCGTGGGGCCAGATCGGCCGCGCCACGGAGTTCGCCGAAGGTGCCGGTGCCGCCATCGGCCCCGACGAGGGCGCCTACGCATTCGAGGCCATGCTGCGCCACGATCGCGGCTACACCGGCTATGCCCCGCTCATCGGGGCCGGCTGGTTGACCGCCTTCGCGCAACGCAGTCCCTTCGCCGAGGCGTTCCGCTCGGTGGGAGAAAGCAGCACGGGGACAAGCAAACTGCGCGCCGAGCTCAGCGAGCTACCCCAGGACGAGTGGCCGACCCGGCTTCGGCGCCTGATCTCCGACCAGATCAGCCTGATCCTGCGACGCAGCGTCGATCCGGACCGCCCGCTGTCCGAGTACGGTGTGGACTCGCTCGGCGCTCTGGAACTGCGGACGCGCATCGAGACCGAGACGGGCGTGCGTCTGACCGCCGGCGACCTGGCGGCGGGCACGGTTCGGGGGCTGGCGGATCTGTTGTGTGAAAAGCTGTCGGCCACGATGACCGGCTGAGCCGATTCGGGCCCGACGACACCGGCCCGCTGACCACCGCGCAAGCGCCGCTCTTACGGAAGACGGCGGATAGTCGGATTCAGTATTTGAATACTGACGGCACGAATGTTTTGTCGTGCATAAATATGCGTGGACTACGAAAAACCAATTTTCGTTGCATTCCCAGGTTGCCAGTCGCACAATTGCGGTTACCGGTCGGTAGCGGTTCGGGATTGGGGGGAACCAATGAACAAGATCGACTTCCAGGTTGCAGTGGGTGAGGCTGCTCAGGACGCGGTGTGGAAGACCCCGCACCCGCTCACTCATCGGTTGGCTGACGATGACCCGGCGCGCGAGCAGTACCTGCGCGAATACCAGTCTGCGGTGGGTCGCCAGGTGATTGCTGCGATCATGCAGTGGTTGGCGACTACGTCCTGCGCCAAAAACCCTGTACGTCATCTACAGATGCGCTGAGAGCTGCGCTTCGCACCGCGCGTCCGCGGTATTCGCAAAGCGGACGAACCAAAGTCTCGATACGCACACATCTTTGCCCTGAGGACGGTATTTTCGGAACTGCGCCGCAGAAATATCTGCCGACATTCGGTTACGTAACCGTAAGTCGCGGTAACCGCTGTCCGGCGCATGACGTGTGTTGTGGGCGTGTTGGTCCGGACAACCTATGAGGAGGCTCGGTGCACACCGTTCTCAAACTGTTGGTGAACGGGCTCACCGAGCCTGTGGTGTCCGGCCTGATCGTGTTCCTCACCGCGGGCACCACGAACTACTGGCAGGCCTGGGTGCTGCTGGCGGTCTTCGCCGTGACCACCTGGACGTCGAGCATCTACCTGCTGAAGGCCAACCCCGAAGCCCTGCAACGCCGGATGAGTGGCGGCCCCGCCGCCGAGCCCCGGCCGGTGCAGAAGCGCGTTATGGGCGGGCTGTGGCTGTCACTGGCCACCATGCTGATCGTCAGCGCGCTCGACCACCGGTTCGGGTGGTCCAGCGTGCCGGCCGCGGTCTCGGTGCTGGGCAATGTGCTGGTCGCGATCGGTCTGGCCGCCCCGATGCTGGTGGTGATGCAGAACAACTACGCGGCGTCGACCGTGCGGGTGGAGGCCGGTCAGAAGCTGGCGTCCACCGGCCTCTACGGCCTGGTGCGCCACCCGATGTACACCGGCAACGTCGTCATGATGACCGGCATCCCGCTCGCACTCGGGTCCTACTGGGGTCTGCTGCTGGTGATCCCGGGGCTGCTCGTCCTCGGCGTGCGCATCCGCGACGAGGAGAAGCTGCTGCGCGCGGAACTCGACGGCTATCTCGAGTACACCCAAACCGTCCGCTATCGCCTGGTTCCGGGGATGTGGTGACGAGCTTCGGCGGAAATCGGCGATGACACACCTGCACACCCGCAAACTGCGGTTCGGCTTCGCCGACGCGGCGGTCCCCTATCTGTGGAACCCATCCGACCCAGCCTTCTCCAGCGCAACGAACGCGATGTCGTTCTTCTTCATCGCCGTCGAGAAGATGATCGTGGCCGCGGTCAACGACGCCCTCCCGCTGATCACCGACTCCGACGTGGCCGACGAGGCTCGGGCGTTCGTGCGGCAGGAGGCCCAACACACCCTGGCCCACCGGCAGCACGCCAAGGGGCTGATCAAGACTCACCCGCCGCTCAAGGAAACCCTCGACGAGATGGTGTCGACCTACGAGGGACTGACTGCGCGTAAGTCGCTGCACTACCGGCTGGCCTACATCGCCGACCTCGAGGCCACCTTCACGCCGTCGTTCAAGCTCATGCTCGACAACGCCGACACCCTGTT
The DNA here is from genome assembly GCF_001494595.1 of Mycobacterium sp. M26. GTDB lineage: Bacteria > Actinomycetota > Actinomycetes > Mycobacteriales > Mycobacteriaceae > Mycobacterium. Next base: position 1,076,634 of record NZ_LN929908.1, on the reverse strand, counting down.
CGCACCCGGTGACGACCGTGTCGCCTCCTTGTTCGTGTGGCACTTCGTCGAAGAGGTCGAGCATCGCAGTTCCGCACTGCGGATCTACGACGCCGTAGTGAAAAATCGGTGGTACCGGATGAGGGTGGCGCCCTCGGTGTTCGCGCACGCCGGATCGGTGATGGTTAAGGCTGCCGAGGGGTTCAACCGGCACGTACCGACCGCGATCCGCAAGGTCGACGCCGGGTCGATGTTCGGTAACCAGCGCTGGAAAACTGCTCTGACGCAGCGCTTTCCGTCAGCACACAAGCTGCCGTTCATCGGCTCACCCAAGTTTGGCCCGTTCGGCAAGCCGTACCCGCACGTCCCACTGCGCGAACAGGCAGCCGCCGCGTTCGGTGTGTTCCGCAGCCAGATCCCCGGCCACAATCCGGCCCGCCAGAAGCTGCCGGCCCTGGCTGCCGAATGGCTGGCCCGCTACGACGCCGGCTATGACGTCACGCGGTGGTACACCGCGGCAGGTAATCAACCGGCCTGAGCCTCAGCTTTCGCTGGCCGACACCTCGGTCTGCTCGCTGGGCTCCTCGCCCAACCGCTCACTGAGGCCGCGTACCGAGGGTTCCTCGACCAGAATGGTCGCCGCGAGGTCAGTGCCCAGTGCGGCATTGATGGCGGCAACGGCACGCAATGCCGCGAGCGAGTCCCCGCCGAGGTCGAAGAAGGAGTCGTCGACGCCCACCCGGTCGACGCCCAGGACCTGGATGTAGATGTCGGTGAGGATCTGCCCGACCAGCGTCGCCGGGCCGCGATCGGCATCAACGCGGTGGTGGCGTTGCTCCGGTGAAACCGGACCACTGCCAAGGGGTTCCACCGCCAACGGCTCAGCGGGATCGGTCGTCATCGCCGACAGCACCCGCCGGAACCGCTCGATCACCGTCTCGATCTCCTCGGCGCCGAACACCGCGGTGCTGTACTGGAAACGCAGATCCAGTTCCGGCCCCGGCACCGCCTGGACCGCCAGCGGGTAGTGGTAGTAGTCGCGGGCGGCGATGTCGGTGATCGTCAGGCCGTCCACCCCTGACAGCGAGGCCGGGTCGGTCGGATAGTTCTCGTAGACGAACACCGTGTCGAACAGCTGGCGGTGCCCGGTGGCGCGATGAATCTCGTTGAGCCCCAGGTGTTGGTGCTCGAACGTGTGGTTGTGCGTAGTGCGCAGTTGGTCGAGCAGGTCGGATGAGGTGGTCTCACCGGTGACGGTGGCGCGCACCGGCACGGTGTTGATCAACAGCCCGACCATCTGCTCGGCACCGGTGACTTCGGCTGGCCGGCCCGACACCACCGAACCGAACGCTACGTCGCCGTGACCAGTGATGGACATCAGCACCTGGGCAAACGCCGCCTGCAACACGGTGCTGACCGTCGTGTGGTGCGAGCGGGCCAACTCTCCGAGCGCACGCGTACTGTGCTCGGACACCTTGAGCGAAGCCACCTTTCGTGGCGCGTGGCCCAACGGATCGGTCGGCCCCACGAGGGTTGGGGCACCGAAGCCGGTGAAGACCTCGGCCCATGCGGCCCGGGCCGCGTCGCGGTCGCGGCTGTCCAGCCAGTCGACGAACCGGCGATACGGAACCGGGGTGGGCAGTCGCTGCCCGTAGTAGCCGGCGAAGATCTCCTGCAGCAGGATGGGCAGCGACCAGCCGTCGAGCAGGATGTGGTGGTTGGTCACCACGCACCGGTGGGTGTCGTCGGCGATGCGGATCAGCGCGATCCGCAGCGCGGGCTGCTCGGTCAGGTGGTAGACGGCAGCACGTTCGGCGGCGCAGATCCGGTCGATCTGCTCCTCGAGATCACCGGCGGCCGGATCGAGCTCGATGGAGCGGCACGTCACGTCCGGGTCGGCCGGAATCAGCTGGACCGGCTGGTCGAAGCGCGAGCAGAACCGGGCCATCAGGTTGGGGTGGCGGCCGATGGCCGTGCGGGCAGCGTCGCGCAGGCGGTGCTGGTCGAGCCGGCCCGAGAGCGTGATGTTCAGTTGCACGGCGTAGACGTCGTCATCCCCGCCGCCGGTGCCGGCGTGGAACAGCAGACCCTCCTGCAGCGGTGTCAGCGGCAGGATGTCGCTGATCTGCTGCGTGGTGCACAGTTCGTCGATCTGCGGCTGGGTCAACCGCGCAGGGGCGATATCGGACGGGGTCAGACCACCGCCGCCGGCCCGCACATGCGCGCAGATGCCGGCCAGTGCGTCGAACCACAACCGGCTTAGCCGGCCGACCTGTTCTCCGGTCAACGCCGAAGGCGCCCAGGTCCATCCGGCCCGCAGCTGTGGTCCGGAGCCGACGTCGACCGTGCCGGCGTTGAGTTCGACGGTGTGCATGAGCGGCATCGGGATCGCCGCGGCGATACCCGCGGCCGGCCCGCCGTCCTGCCGGATCTCCCAGATGTCGCCGGATGCTTCGGCACCGCCGAGGCGGCCCAGGTAGTTGAACCCGATCGCCGGGTCGGCGCCACCGAGGTCGACGTCGCCGTTGAGGTAGCGCAACAGGCCGTAGGTCAGGCCGTCCGGCAGCGCCCGCAGCTGTTCCTTGGCATCCTTGATGAGCGCACCCAATGGTGCTGCACCGGAACTGATCTGGGCCCAGTCCAGTCCGCCCACGGTGACGGCCACCGGGTACTTCGTGGTGAACCAGCCGACCGTGCGGGACAGGTCGACGTCGTGGGCCAGCCCCTCGTTGCGGCCGTGGCCTTCCACATCGATGGCGACGGGACCGCCTGCACCACCGCCGAATTCGGCGACCGCCAGCGCGAACGCGATCAGCAGGATCTCGTGGATTCCCGCATGGAAAGCGGCCGGTACCTCACCGAGCAGCATCCGGGTGGTGGTGACGTCGAGGTCTACCGACAGGCTGCCTGCGGTGGCGTAGGTGTCCACCTCGGGCTGCACGGCGGGCAGCGCCGCGGGGATGGCTGCGATCTGCTTCCAGGTGTCCAGCTGCGCCACCACCTCAGGCCGGTGCGCATGCTCGGTGAGCAGTGTGGCCCAGCGCTGGAAGGAGGTTCGAGCGGGGTGCAGACTCACGGGCTGGCCGCCATGGATCTGCGCCCAGGCAAGGTTGATGTCCTCCAGCAGGATTCGCCAGGACACCCCGTCGACGGCCAGGTGGTGGACGATCATCAACAGGTGGCCGACCGAGGGTTCCCATAGCGCGCTGACCATCACACCGGCGGCCGGGTCCAGCCGCGAGCGCGCGGCCACCACCGCCTCCTCGGTGACCACGTCGACATGCTGCACACAGGACCGGGCATTCACGGTGCCGGGTTCGGGCACGGTCAGCGACCATCCGCCGGCACCGTCATCGCCTACCTGAAGGCGCAGCATGGCGTGCCGGTCAAGCAGGGCCTGCAGCACGGTCACCACATCGTCTTCAGTCACCCCGACCGGGGCCTGCACCACCAGGGTCTGGTTGAACTGGTCGATAGGCCCTTCAACACTGCTCAGCCAGGAGATAATCGGCGTCGCCGCAACGGCTCCCACGCCCTCGTCGATCTCCTTGTCGTCCTCGACAGCGACGGCGGCCACCCGGGCCAGCCGGGCCACGGTGTGTTCGACGAAGATGTCGCGCGGCCGGAAGACCAGGCCTGCGGCCCGAGCGCGGGCCACCACCTGCATCGACAGGATGCTGTCGCCACCGAGTTCGAAGAACGATTCGTCGACGCCGACGCGGTCCAGTCCGAGCACCTGGGCGTAGATGTCGGCCAGGATCTCCTCGACGGCATCGGCCGGGGCGCGGTAGGACTCGGCGTCCTGATACTCCGGGGCAGGCAGGGCTTTGGTGTCAAGCTTGCCGTTGACGGTCAACGGCAACGCGGCCAGCGTGACGATGGCAGTCGGCACCATGTAGGACGGCAGCCGTTCGGACAGGGTGGCTCGCAACGCCGCGGGATCGGCGTCGCCCACGATGTAGCCGACCAGTCGCTTGTCGCCGGGGCGGTCCTCGCGCACGATGACGGTCGCCTGGCTGACGCCGTCGAGCGCGGCCAGCGCGGCCTGGATCTCACCAAGTTCGATGCGGTAACCGCGGATCTTGACCTGCTCGTCGGCCCGGCCGACGTAACGCAACTGCCCATCGGCTCCCCACCACATCAGGTCACCGGTGCGGTACATCCGGGCACCGGGCTCACCGAACGGGCAGGCGACGAAACGGGTGGCACTCAGGCCGGGGCGGCCCACATAGCCGGCGGCCAGGCCGGCACCGGCCACGTACAGCTCCCCCACCACTCCGACGGGAACCGGCTGCAGCGCACGGTCGAGAACGAAGAAGCCCAGATGCCTCAGCGGGACGCCGATCGGGCTGGCCACGCTGTCGACGTCAGCGACGGTGATCTCGCGGAACGACGCATGCACCGTGGTCTCGGTGATGCCGTACAGGTTCAGCAGCCGCGGCAACTCGGGGTGGTTGTCCAGCCAGCCCCGGAGCCGTTGCGGCTCAAGGGCTTCACCGCCGTACACGACGGCCTGCAGGGTGAGCTGGCGGCCGAGTTCGGGCGCGGCGGCTTCCGCGGCCTGCAGGGCGTAGAACGCCGAAGGCGTCTGGCTCAGGACGGTGACCTCTTCGCTGACCAGCAGCGCCAGCAGATCCTCCGGGGAGCGGACCACCACGTCGGGGACGACGACCACGCGACCGCCGTAGAGCAGGGCACCCCAGATCTCCCACACCGAGAAATCGAACGCCAGCGAATGGCATTGCGACCAGACGTGGCCGGGCAGGCCCATGTCGGCGTCGAGGGTGTCCAGCAGCCGGGTGACGTTGCGGTGCGGGATCGCCACACCCTTCGGGGTTCCGGTGGTGCCGGAGGTGTAGATGATGTAGGCGATGTCGTCGGGCGCCGGACCGGACAGCGTTGTGGCGCTGCCGGTTTCGGTGTCGAGGGCGTCGAGGTCGACAACCGCCAGGTCACGGCCGGCCAGCCGGTCGGTGAGTTCGGTGATGGTGATCGCGGCGATCGGGGCGGAGTCGTCGAGGACGAAGTTCATCCGGGCTTCCGGCACCGCCGGGTCGATCGGTACATAGGTGGCGCCGGTCTTGACCACCGCGACCATCGCGACGATCGCGCGGGCGGTCCGCGGCAGCAGCAGCGCGACCCGCTGCCCTGCTCGCACCCCGCGCTCGGCCAGCACATGCGCCAGCCGGGTGGCTGCCTCGTCGAGTTCTCGATAGGTCAGCGACACACCCTCGCTGCGCACCGCCACCGCCTCAGGTGTCGCCGCGACCTGGGCGTCGAACTTCTCGGCGATCGACACCGGAGCCGCGACCGGGGCGTCCAGCGCAGAGCGGTTGCCCCAATCATCCAGGCGGACAACCTCGTCGGCGTCGCGGACGTCGATCGAGGAGAGCCGCCGTGCCGGGTCGGCGGTGATCGCCGCCAGCACCCGCTCGAGCCGTTCGATCAGGGTCTCGATGGTGGCCGCGTCGAACACATCGGTGCGGAACTCGACCGCGCCGCCGATACCGGCGGGCTTGCCGGCGTCATCCCAGCGCTCGGCGAGCGTAAACGACAGGTCCATCCGGGCGGTGTGGGTGTCCACCGGCAGCGGGGTGACGTCCAGGTCACCGAGGTTCAGGCCGGCGGCCTGGCTGCTCTGCCAGGCGAAGTTCTGCCAGGACAGCAGCACCTGCACCAGTGGATGGTGGGTCAGGCTGCGGGTGGGGTTGAGCCGCTCCACCAGGACCTCGAACGGCACGTCCTGGTGCTCGTAGGCGGCCAGGCTACGCCGGCGTACCTGGGACAGCACGTCCTCGACGGTGGGGTCACCGGCCAGGTCGACCCGCAACACCAGGGTGTTGACGAAGAAGCCGACCAGCTCGTCGAGGGCGGCATCCCCACGTCCGGCGATCGGAAAGCCCACGGCCACATCGGAACTCGAGCTGAGCTTGGACAGCAGCACCGACAGCGCGGCCTGCACCACCATGAAGCTGGTGGCATTGTGCTCGCGGGCCAGCGTTGCGATCTGCTGCTGGAGGTGGGCGGGCCAGTCGACGGGCACGCTCGCGCCGTGGTAGTCCGCGACCGGCGGGTAGGGTCGATCGGCCGGCAGCTGCAGGTGTTCGGGCATCCCCGCCAGCGCGGTGTCCCAGTAGCCCAGCTGAGCGGCGATGCGGCTGTCGCTGTCGGACAGGTCGCCCAATTGCGAACGCTGCCAGAGCGTGTAGTCGACGTACTGCACGTCCAGGTCGGCCCAGCCGGGAGCCTCGCCGGCGGTGCGGGCGGCGTAGGCGACACCGAGATCGGAGACCAGCGGCGCGATCGAGGCGCCGTCGGCGGCGATGTGGTGTACCACCGCCACCAGCACATGCTCGTCGTCGGCGAGTCGGAACAGCTTGGCCCGCAACGGAATCTCGGTCGCAAGGTCGAAGGCGTGCGCCGCGACGTGCTCGACGGCTTCGTCGAGATGCGGCTCACCCCAGCCGTCGGCCTCGACGACCTCCCAGCCGAAGTCGGCCTGCGCGGCCGGGATCACCACCTGGTGCGGCACCCCGTCGGCGGCCGGGAACAGAGTGCGCAGGCTCTGCTGGCGGTCCACCACATCGGCCAGTGCAGCACCGAGCGCGTCAGAGTCTAGGTAGCCGCGGATACTCAGCGCCACCGCGATGTTGTAGATCGGCGACGGCCCCTGCAGCTGGTCGATGACCCACAACCGGTTCTGGGCGAATGACAGCGGGATGACGTCGGGGCGCTCACCGGCAGTGAGCGGCTCCAACTGCTCATGCCCGCCGGCGACCCGCGGCGCGAGTTGGGCGACGGTGGGCGCCTCGAACAGGGTGCGAACCGAAAGTCCGGCTTCCACAGCGCTGTTCACCGCGGCCACCAGCCGCATCGCCGACAGTGAGTCGCCGCCAAGGTCAAAGAACGAGTCGTCGACGCCCACCCGGTCGACGCCGAGCACGTGGGCGAAGATGCCGGCGAGAATCTCCTCGGTGGCCGTGGACGGGGCGCGGTAGTTCTCGCCGTCGCGGTATTCCGGTGCCGGCAGTGCGCGGGTGTCGAGCTTGCCGTTGACGGTGCGCGGCAGTGCGTCGATCGCGATGACCGCGGCGGGAACCATGTAGGCGGGCAGCCGTTCAGCCAGCGCCGCGCGGGCCTTGGCCGGTTCTGCAGTGCCCACCAGGTAGCCGACCAGACGCTTGTCGCCGGGGCGGTCCTCGCGGGCGATCACCACCGCCTGTTCCACGCCGTCGAGGGCGGCCAGCGCGGCCTGGACCTCACCGGGTTCGATGCGGTAGCCGCGGATTTTGACCTGCTCGTCGGCGCGGCCGATGTACTGCAGTTGGCCGTCGGCCCGCCAGCGCACCAGGTCACCGGTGCGGTACATCCGGGTGCCCGGTCCGCCGAACGGCGAGGCAATGAAGCGCGACGCGGTCAGTCCGGAGCGGCCCAGATATCCCATCGCCACACCGCGGCCGGCCACATACAGTTCGCCGACCACGCCGGTGGGAACCGGCCGCAGCCACTCGTCGAGCACGAACAGCGCGGCCGTCGACACCGGGAAGCCGATCGGTGCGGCGCCGGATCCCACGGTCACGGGTGCGCTCATCGACGCGTACACGGTGGCCTCGGTGGGTCCGTAGGCGTTGATGACCACCCGGCCCGGCGCCCATTGGTCGACCACCTCGGCCGAGCAGGCCTCGCCGCCGAGCAGCAGCGCCACCGACTCGAGCCCCTGCGGCGACAATGCGGTCACCGCCGACGGGGTTTGGGTCAGGACGTTGACCTCGGTGGCGATCAGCAGGTCGTGGAACTCGTCGGGCGCGCCGACGACGGACTCGGGTACCACGACCAGGCGGCCGCCGCCGAGCAGCGCAGCCCAGATCTCCCAGACCGAAAAGTCGAAGGCATACGAGTGGCACTGGGTCCACACCTGTTCGGCGGGAAGCGTTTCCGGCGTAGACGCGGGCAGGTGCGCGAGGTTGCGGTGGGTGACCGCCACCCCCTTGGGCGTGCCGGTGGTACCCGAGGTGTAAATCAGGTAGGCCACGTTGCCGGGGTCCGGTGCCGGCAGCGCGGTGGCCGGCGCGGCCGCAATGGCAGGGTCGGCGATGTCGAGGACGGCCAGGTCGGCGTCGAGCCGCGGGCGCAGGGCGGCGGTGGTGACGATGATGCCCGGGGCGGCGTCGGCGAGCATGAAGTCGATCCGGCCCTCCGGCAACGCGGGGTCGATCGCCAGATAGGCGGCCCCGGTCTTGAGTGCGGCCAGCATCACCACGACAGCCTCGGTGGAGCGCTCCAGCAGCAGGCCCACACACGAGCCCGCGCCGACACCGCGGTCGGTCAGCACATGCGCCAACCGGTTTGCGGCTTCGTCGAGTTCGGCGTAGGTCAGCGAGGTCTCCCCCGCGACCAGCGCCACCGCCTGCGGTGCGCGGGCGACCTGCTCGGAGAACAGCTCGGGCACCGACTTGTCCGGGGGTGCCGGTGCGCTGAGCACCGCGCGGTTGCCGACCTCGTCGAGGTGGGCGTGCTCGGTCTCGGTCAGGGGATCCACCGAGGACAGCCGGCGACTCGGGTCGGCGGTCATCGACGCCAGCACCCGCTGCAGCCGCTGCACCATCGCCTCGATGCTGGCGGCGTCGAAGACGTCGGTGCGGAACTCCACCACGCCACCGATGCCGGTGGCTTCACCGGCCCGCGTCCACCGCTCGGCCAGCGAGAAGGCCAAATCGACTTTGGCGGTATGGGTTTCCAGCGGGATCTGGGTGATCTGCAGATCACCCAGGGCCATCACGATGTCGTCGCTGGCTTCGGCGGGCAGGTTGCGCCAGGACAGCATCACCTGCACCAGCGGGTGGTGGGTGAGCGAGCGGGTGGGGTTGAGCCGTTCGACCACTACCTCGAAGGGCACGTCCTGGTGCTCGAAGGCGGCCAGACTGCGGGCGCGCACCTGGGCGAGCAGTTCGGCGACGGTGGGATCACCGTTCACGTCCACCCGCAACACCAGGGTGTTGACGAAGAAACCCACCAGGTCGTCGAGTGCGGGGTCGCGGCGTCCGCCGATCGGGAAGCCTACGGCCACATCGGTTGTCGCGCTGAGCTTGCTCAGCAACACCGCGAGGGCGGCCTGGATGACCATGAAGCTGGTGGCGTTGTGTTCGCGGGCCACCCGGGCGATCTGGGTCTGCAGTTCGGCGGGCCAGTCGATGACGATGTTCTCGCCACGCTGGTCGGCCACCGGCGGGTAGGGCCGGGCGGGGGGGGGCCAGTCGATGACGATGTTCTCGCCACGCTGGTCGGCCACCGGCGGGTAGGGCCGGTCGGTGGGCAGCTGCACCCGCTCGGGCATCCCCGCCAGTGCCTTCTCCCAGTAGGCCAGCTGGGCGGCGATCAGGCTGTTGTCGTCGTCGAGATCACCGAACTGCTGACGCTGCCACAGCGTGTAGTCGATGTACTGGACCGGCAGGTCGGACCAGAACGGCGGCAGCCCCATCGAGCGGCTGACGTAGGCCACGCCCAGATCGCGGACCAGGGGCGAGATCGACAGGCCGTCGGCGGCGATGTGGTGGGCCACCGATACGACGACGTGGTCGCTGTCGCTGATCCGGAAAAGCCTTGACTGCATGGGGATTTCGGTGGCCAGGTCGAACGCGTGGCTGGCCACCGCGTCGATGGCCTCGTCCAGTTGCGCCTCGGTCCAGCCGGTGGCGTCGACGACCTCCCAGCCGAAGTCGGCCTGCTCGGCGGGCACCACCACCTGCTGGGGTACGCCGCCCGGGGCGGTGAACACGGTCCGCAGGGTTTCGTGACGGGCTACCACGTCGGCCAGGGCGGCGCCGAGTGCCTCGACGTTCACCGGGCCCTGCAGCCGCAGACCGACGGCCATGTTGTAGGCCGGTGAGGCGCCCTGCAGTTGGTCGAGGAACCACAACCGGTTCTGCGAGAACGACAGTGGCACCACATCGGGGCGTTGCTCGGCAGCGGTGAGAGGTTCGAGTTCGCTCTCGCCACCGCGGATGCGGGGGGCCAGTTGGGCGACGGTGGGCGCCTCGAACAGGGTGCGCACCGACAGCCCGGCATCCAATGCGGCGTTGACCGCGGCCACCAGCCGCATCGCCGACAGCGAATCACCACCCAAATCGAAGAACGACTGGTCGCGGCCCACCCGTTCGACGTCGAGCACCTGGGCGTAGATCCCCGACAGGATCTCCTCGACCGCGGTGGCCGGCGCCTGGTAGTCCTCCCCGTCCTGGTACTCCGGGGCGGGCAGTGCGCGCTTGTCGAGCTTGCCGTTGACGGTCAGCGGAAGTGCCTGCAGCACAACGATCGCCGACGGCACCATGTAGGCGGGCAGCTTCTCCCCCAGCCGGGCGCGCAGCTCGGCCGGCTCGACGGCGCCGGTCACATAGCCCACCAGACGCTTGTCGCCGGGGCGGTCCTCGCGGGCGATCACCTCGGCCTGGGTGACACCGTCGAGGGCGGCCAGCGCGGCGCGCACCTCGCCGAGTTCGATGCGGAAGCCGCGGATCTTGACCTGCTCGTCGGCGCGACCGACGTAGCGCAGTTCTCCGTCGGTGCCCCAGTAGACCAGGTCGCCGGTGCGGTACATCCGAGCACCCTCGCCGCCGAACGGGCAGGCGACGAACCGGGATGCGGTCAGGCCCGGGCGGCGCCAATACCCCAGCCCCGCACCGGAACCGGCCACGTACAGGTCACCGACCACGCCGGGGGCCACCGGGCGCAGCCAAGTGTCGAGGACGAAGAATGCGAGGTGGTCCATCGGAACACCGATGGGGCTGGCCAGGTTCGCGGTGTCGGCGGCGAAGATCTCCCGGAACGACGCGTGCACCGTGGTTTCGGTGGTGCCGTAGAGGTTGAGCAGTCGCGGTGCGTCCGGGTGGTCCTGCACCCATTGGGTGAGCCGCTGCGGCTCCAAGGCCTCACCGGCGAAGATGACCGCCGAGAGCTGAAGCTGGCGCGCGATCTCGGGCTGCTGTACGTCGGCGGACTGCAGCGCGTAGAACGCCGACGGGGTCTGGCTGAGCACATTGACCTGCTCGGCGGCCAGCAGCGCGTGGAACTCCTCGGGAGACCGCGCGATCGACTCGGGTACCACGACCAGCCGGCCGCCGTAGAGCAGCGCACCCCAGATCTCGCACACCGACACGTCGAACGCCAGCGAATGCCACTGCGACCACACCTGTTCGGGGATCAGCTCGGTGTCCAGCGAGTCCAGCAGCCCGATCACATTGCGGTGGGTGATGGCCACACCCTTGGGCACGCCGGTGGTGCCGGAGGTGTAGATGATGTAGGCCATATCGTCCGGTGCGGGCGCAGGCGGGGCGGTGGTCGGCTGGGCCGCGACGGCGGGATCGTTGATGTCGATCACGCTCAGGTCGTACTCGGTGAGCCGGTCGGCGAGGTCGGTGGTGGTGATGGCGGCCACCGGCAGGCTGTCGCCGAGCATGAATTCCATGCGGGTCAACGGCACCGCGGGGTCGATCGGCACGTAGGCCGCACCGGCCTTCAGCACGCCGAGGATCGCGACGATCGCCTGGGACGACCGGGTGAACAGCAGCGCGACCCGCTGGCCCGGGCCTACCCCGCGCGCGGCCAGCAGGTGGGCGACCCGGTTGGACGCCTCGTCGAGTTCGCGGTAGGTCATCGACTGCCCGTCGCAGGTCAGCGCCAGCGAGTCGGGCACCCGCGCCACCTGGGCGGCGAACAGCGCCGGGATGGATTGCACTGTGGCAGCAGGCTTGTCGAGCACGGCCCGGTTGGTCCAGCCGTCCAGGCGGGCGTGCCCATCGGCGTCGAGGACGTCGATCGCGGACAGCGGCCGGTTCGGGTCAGCGACCATCGCGGCCAGCAGCCGGGTGAACCGCTCGATGATCGAGTGCACGTCGGCCACCGAGAACACGTCGGTGTCGAACTCGACGCGCAGGCTCAGTTCGGTGCCCGGAAGTGCTTGTACCGCAATCGGATAGTGGTTGTACTCGCGATGGGTGATGTCGGTGATCGCCAGCCCGTCACCGCCGGAGAGTCCGGCGGCGTCCAGCGGGTAGTTCTCGTAGACGAAGAACGTGTCGAACAGATGGTCCTGCCCGGTGATCCGATGGATCTCGGCCAGCGCTAAGTGCTGGTGGTCCAGGGTGTGGCTGTAGGAGTTCTGCAGCTGCTCGAGCAGGTCCGCGGTGGTGGTCGTGGCAGTGGCGGTGGCCCGCACCGGCACGGTGTTGATGAACAGCCCGACCATGTTGTCCGCGCCGAAGAGTTCGTCGGGGCGGCCCGACACCGTGGTGCCGAACGTGACGTCGTGTTGTCCGGTCAGGGACATCAGCAGCTGCGAAAAGCCAGCCTGCAGAACAGTACTGACGGTGGTGTGCTGGGAGCGCGCCAGCTCGCCGAGGGCCCGGGTGATGTCCTCGGGCACCACGAAGGATTCGACGGTGCGGCTGCCGGTCTCCATCCGGTCGGCCGGACCCACCAGGGTGGGCGTCTCGAACCCGGACAGCACCTCACCCCAGGCGGTGCGGGCGGCATCGAGGTCGCGGCCGGCCAGCCAGTTGACGAATCTGCGGTACGGGATGGCCGGTGGCAGCCGCTGGCCGTAGTACCCGGCGAAGATCTCCCCGAGCAAGATCGGCAGTGACCAGCCGTCGAGCACGATGTGGTGGTTGGTGAGCACCAACCGGTGCTGGTCGGGTGCGATCCGCACCAGGGCGGCCCGGAACGGTGGCTGGTCGGCGAGTTCACTGACCGCGGCCCGCTCCTGCGCGCAGATCTGCTCGATCTGCGCGTCGACGTCACCGGCCGCCAATTCGACGAAGCGCCAGGGTGCTTCGGGATCTCCCGGGATGATCTGGACAGGCACGTCGAACTTGTCGGAGAACCGGGCGGCGAGGTTGGGGTGCCGAGCCACCACCGCGTTGACCGCGTCGTGCAGTCGGTGCTGATCGAGCAGGCCTTCCACCGAGATCTGCAGCTGCACCGCGTACACATCGTCACTGCCCTGCGCCGTGCTGGCGTGGAACAGCAACCCCTGCTGCAGGGGTGTCAGCGGTAGGACGTCAGCGATCCGCATATTGGCGCTGAAGCTCGTCGATTTGCTGCTGACTCAGTCCCACTGCGATGTCCGACGGCGTCAGGCCCCCACCGCCGCCGGCGACATGCGCGCACACACCCTTGAGGGCGTCGAACCACAGCTTGCTCAGATGGGTGACCTGCTTGTCGTTGAGCACGGATTTCGCCCACGTCCACTGGGCCCGCAGTTGCGGTTCGGCACCGGTGTCGACGACGCCGGCGTTGAGTTCCAGGGTGTGCACCAACGGCATCGGGATCGAGGCGGCGGCGCTGGTGACCGACCAGTCGTCCTGTCGCATCTCCCAGATGTCCTCGGCCACTGCGGCGCCGCCGATGCGGCCGAGATAGTTGAAGCCGATCGCCGGATCATCCCCGTCGAGGTCCACCTCGTCGTTGAGGTAGCGCAGCAGACCGTAGGTCAAGCCGTCGGGCAGAGCGCGCAGTTGTTCCTTGGCGTCCTTGACCAGGCTGCCCAACGCGGCGCTGCCGTTGGAGACCTGCGACCAGTCCAGCGCGTCGAGTGTCAGCGCCACCGGGTACTTGGTGGTGAACCAGCCGACGGTGCGGGACAGGTCGACTTCGGGTGCCAGTTCCTCCTCGCGGCCGTGGCCTTCCACGTCGATGGTGACGGTGCCCCCGCCGGTGCCGAAGACAACGTCGGCCGCCAGCGCGAAGGTGATCAACAGGATTTCGTGGATCCCGGCATGGAAAGCGGCCGGTACCTCACCGAGCAGCGTGCGGGTGGTCTCGGCGTCGAGGTCGAAGGACAGCGTCCCGGCGTTCTCGAGGGTGTCGACCTCCGGCTGCACCGGCGGCAACGCCGCGGGCACCTTCGCCATCTGCTTCCAGGTCCGCGCCTGCGCCACCACATCGTCGTCGTGGGCATGCCCGGAAAGGATTGTGGCCCAACGCTGGAACGAGGTTCCCGGGTCGGGCAGCACGATGTCGTGCCCGCTGCGGTGCTGCGTCCAGGCGACATTGAGATCCCCGAGCAGGATCCGCCAGGAGACGCCGTCCACGGCGAGGTGGTGGATGATCAGCGCCAGCTGCCGGGTTTCGGTGGCCCACAGCGCCGAGAGCACCACGCCCGCAGCCGGATTCAGCCGCGACCGCGCCGCAGCCACCGCCTCGTCGGTGACGACGTCGGTGGTGCTCAGCAGTGACTGCGCAGCAACGGACCCGGGCTCCGGCACCGTCAGCGAGCGGTCGTCGCCGACCCGCACCCGCAGCATGGCGTGCCGGTCGAGCAGCGCCTGCAGCACCGCCACCACATCGGCCTCGCCGACACCCTCGGGTGCCTGGATGAGGAAGGTCTGGTTGAACTGGCCGGTCGGGCCGGGAACGTCTTGCAGCCAGCGGATGATCGGGGTGGCCTGCACCGCTCCGATACCCTCGTCAACCACATCGGTCGAGCCGTCGCTGACGGTGGCGACCCGCGCCAGCCGGGCCACGGTCTGCTCGACGAAGATGTCGCGCGGGCGGCACAGCACACCGGCGGCCCGGGCCCGGGCAACCACCTGCATCGACAGGATGCTGTCGCCGCCGAGTTCGAAGAACGACTCGTCGACACCGACCCGGTCCAGACCCAGCACCTGGGCGTAGATATCGGCCAGGATCTGCTCTACGGCGTCGGCGGGCGGGCGGTAGGACTCGCTGTCCTGATACTCCGGGGCGGGCAGCGCCCGCTTGTCGAGCTTGCCGTTGACCGTCAGTGGCATCGCGTCGATCACCACGATCGCGGCGGGCACCATGTACTCCGGCAGACGGGCGGCCATCGCGGTCCGCACTGCGGCGGGGTCGACGTCACCGGTGGCGTAGCCGACCAGGCGCTTGTCGCCGGGGCGGTCCTCGCGCACGATCACCTCGGCGTGGCCCACCCCGTCAACCGCACTCAGCGCAGCCTGGACCTCGCCGAGTTCGATGCGGTAACCGCGGATCTTGACCTGCTCGTCGGCCCGGCCGACGTAGCGCAGTTGCCCGTCGGCACCCCACCACATCAGGTCACCGGTGCGGTACATCCGGGCACCGGGCTCACCGAACGGGCACGCCACGAACCGGGTCGCGCTCAGCCCGGGCCGGCCCACGTACCCGTCGGCCAGGCCGGCGCCGGCCACGTACAGCTCGCCGACCACACCAGCGGGCACCGGCTGCAGCCAGGCGTCGAGGACGAAGAAACCCAGATGCGCCAGGGGCACACCGATCGGGCTGACGGCGGTCTCGACGTCGGCGGCGGTGATCTCGCGGAACGACGCGTGCACCGTGGTCTCGGTGATGCCGTACATGTTGATCAGCCGCGGGGCGTGCGGATGGTTGTCCAGCCAGCCCCGAAGGCGTTGCGGCTCAAGGGCTTCCCCACCGAACACCACGGCCTGCAGCGCCAGCCGGCCGCCGAGTTCGGGGTTGAGCGCGTCGGCGGCCTGCAGGGCATAGAACGCCGACGGCGTCTGGCTGAGCACGCTGACCTGTTCGTCGACCAGCAGCGCCAGGAAGTCTTCCGGCGAGCGGACCACGGCATCGGGCACCACGACCAGGCGGCCGCCGTAGAGCAGCGGACCCCAGATCTCCCACACCGAGTAGTCGAACGCCAGCGAGTGGCACTGGCTCCATACCAGGCCCGCCAGGTTCATCTCGGCGTCCAGGGTCTCCAACAGCCGGGTGACGTTGCGCTGCGGAATCGCCACGCCCTTGGGCTTACCGGTGGTGCCCGAGGTGTAGATGATGTAGGCCGTGTCGTCGGCCGACGGCTCGGGCACCGCGGTGCCCGGGTGGCCGGCCAGGTCCAGGTCGTCGACGCTGACAACGAGCACCTCTCGACCGTCGAGGCGGCCGGCGAGGTCGGAGTTGGTGATGACGGCGGCCGGTGCGGAGTCGTCGAGCACGAAGTCCATGCGGGTGACGGGCACCGCCGGGTCGATCGGCACGTAGGCCGCGCCGATTTTCACCGCGGCCAGGATCGCGACGATGGATCCGACGGACCGCGGCAGCAGAACGGCGACCCGCTGCCCGGGTCCCACGCCGTGGCTCGTCAGCGCATGCGCCAACCGGTTCGACGCGTCGTCGAGTTCCCGGTACGCCAGCGACTGCCCGTCGGCGGTCAGAGCGACCGCATCCGGGGTACGCGCCACCTGGGCGGCGAACTCGGCCGCGATCGATACCGGTGCGCTCTGTGCCCGGGACAGCACCGCGCGATTGCCGGCCTCATCGGAGCGGTCGTGCTCGGCGGCATCCAGCACGTCGACCGTGGAAAGCCGGCGGGCCGGGTCGGCCGTCATGGCCACCAGTACCCGTTCCAGGCGGCGGGCCAGATCGGAGGCGTCGAACTTCGCGAACAGCCGGCCGGCGCCGAGCGTGCCGAGGAACAGCTCGTCGCCCACGCCGGAGAAGATCAGGCCGAAGTCGCCGACGAATCCGGAGTTGGTCATCGTCGCGGTGGCGTCGATCCCGCCGAAGTCGAGGGCGAACGCGTTCGGGAAGAAGTCGACGACCACCCGTTCGGCCGACTGGCCCGAGTTGCGCAGGTGCGCCTTGCGGCCGAGGGCCTGCACCGGGAACCGCTGGTGTTCGAGGGCCTCGCGGATCCGCGCGTCGACGTGGGCGCAGAAGTCCGTGACGCTGGACCCCGCGGCGACCTGCAGCACCAGCGGCACCACACCGGCCACCATGCCCGGCATGGTCTTGGCTTCCGGCGCCACCCGGCGGCCGACCGGGAAGTCGAGGACCACCTCGGAACCTTCGGCGCACCACGGACGCATGAGGATCGCCGAGGCGGCGGTGATCACCGACGAGCGCGGCATGTTCCAGCGGTCAGCGAGCTGCTGGACCCGGCGCAGCACGGCGGGGTCCAGCTCGACCGGCGCGGAGCTGAAGTTCGGATCTTGCTCGTCGGACACCGGGGTCGACGGGTTGGCAGAACCGGACTCGGCGGGCAGGTTCTCGGTCCAGTAGGCCAGGTCGGCGGCGTAGTCGGGCGACGCCTCGTAGGCCGACTCGAAGTCGACCAGATCCTGCAGCGAGCCGAAGTACGCCGGCGGGATGGGTTCACCCGTGACGATCGCGGAGTACACGGCAGCGACGCGGTTGCCGAACAGACCGATGCCCGCGGCGTCCATCACGATGTGGTGGAAACAGCCGAACACGTAGTACTCGGCGGCGCGGGTCTGGAAGATCGCGTAGCGGAACAGCGGCCCGGAGAACGGCATCGGGGTGCGCTGGATCGCCAGCGCCCGCGCCCGCGCCTCGGCCACCGGATCCTCGGTGCCGGTCAGGTCGTGGAACTCGATGTCGATCTCCGGGTACTCGACCGGCCGCTGGAAGACCTGGCCGTCGTCCTCGAAGCAGGTGACCCGCAGCGGCTCGGCTTCCTGCATGACGCGGGTGATCGACCACTGCAGGGCGTCGAGGTCGACGGCGCCCTCGATGTGAACCAGCAGACCGACCTGCCATTCCGTACCGGAGTGGCCCATCTCCTGGTCAAGCCAGATGTCTAGTTGCGCGCGCGTCAAAGGCAGCGTGCGATCGTCACGTTCCATGGATATCCCCGGCACCTGCGTAACTCAGCGACCGTCCGCTGGGGCCCCGGCTAACCTCTCTCGCAATGTCTTGGGCCGGATATCGGTCCAGTTCGTCTCGATGTACTCCAGGCATGCGGCCCGATCGGCTTCACCGAACACCACGCGCCAACCCGCTGGCAGATCGGCAAAGGCCGGCCACAAACTGTGCTGTTCCTCGTCGTTGACCAAGACGAAAAAGCTGCCGCCGTCGTCGTCAAACGGATTGATGCTCACCAAGTCTCCCGACTATTGCGTCAATAACTGGAACAAGTTCTAAACCATACGTCGTGATGTGACCGCTGTCACGCAGTTGCGTGTGACCCCAGTCACGATTAGCAGCAATTATTTGAGCACATCAGGGGCGGTATTCGGAAATTGGCCTGAGCAGGAATGATGCTTATTCAGATAAACGGGACTGGTGTGATTGAGCGAAATCTTGTAATGCGTCCGCCGCCGCCGCAGCGCTCTTCGCCGGTTCGGTGATGTGGGTGGCCAACTCGCGGGCCCTGGCCACCGAGTCCGGGGCGAGAATCGCCCTCAGGTCGGTGACCAGCGACTCCTCGGTGGCGGTCGAGAACCGCCGCGCGGTGCCGACCCTCAAACGCTTGACGGCGGCGCCGTAGATCGCGTGCACCATGTCCCAGTACAGAATCAGCTGGGGCACGCCGGCCCGCATGACGATCGGCGTGGTGCTCGATCCGCCGTGGTGGACCACCGCGCGACAGGCGGGGAACACCGTCGCGTAGTTCAGCACGCCGACCACCTTGACGTTCTCCGGAAGCTCGACGTCGCCGAAGTCGGTGCCGGCCGCCCCGATCAGGGCCCGCTCCCCGAGCCGCGCGCAGGCCGCCGAGATCATGGCGATGGTGTCGGCCGGGGATTCGACGGGGATGCTGCCGAACCCGAAGAAGATCGGCGGGGTGCCGGCGGCGATCCACGACGCCACTTCGTCATCGGTGTCGGTGGCCAGTTCCAGGGTCAGGGTGCCGACGAAGGGGCGCTGCCGGTCGAAGGCGGCCCACTCCTCGGCCAGGCCTGGGAAGCATGCGGCGTCGTAGGCCTGGACCTCCAGCGACCCGCGCTCGGTGATCCGCCGGGGTGCCGACCCCTTCGCCGCGGGCAGGCTGAGCTCGCGGCGCTGGGTGTCTTCGACCTTCTTCGTCCCCCGCCACGACACCCACCAGAACGCCTTGACCACCGCGCGGCCCAGCTTCGATGGCAGGAACGGCAGCACCTGGCCGTTGGGCCGCAACGGGAAGTAGTGCAGCGTGGCCAGCGGAATGCCGTAGTGCTCGGCGACGTTGGCGGCGGCGTCCTCGAAGTTGATGCCGGAGAAGATCAGATCCGCGCCGTCGGCCAGCGTCATGAGCGTGGAGCTCATCTCCTGCCACCCCTGCAGCAGCGGTCCGGCGATGGCACCGCGTGCCCTGGCCATCTCGCGCAGCTTCCACGGGCTGCTGAAGAAGCAGGTCCAGAAGTCGCGGTGGGCATCGAGGATGGCGCGCGACTTCGGGCCGAACGCCACCGCGGTCGGCCCGGCTGCCGCGGTGAAGTCCACCAGGTCCGGTGGCACGGCCATGATCACCTCATGGCCGCGCCGCACCAGTTCCCGGCCGACGGCGAGGCTCGGCTCGATATCGCCGCGACTCCCCCACGTCGCCAGCACGAATTTCATCGTGGGATGTCAGTTGCGGGCAGAACCGGCGCCCGCGCTGAGGAACTCGTCGAGATAGCGCGGCGACTTCAGGTTGAGCAACCGCTTGCGGTCGGCCTTGAGGTCGGCGTAGGTGAGGGCCTCGATCTGATCGACCGAGTACGGCAGCGTGGTCTCCGGTGCTCCCTTGCGCACGAAGCCCACGCCCTGGTCGCACTTGAGCACGCCGACCAGAAGGTCCGGCCGGGTGCTGCGCAGGTGGACGATCGCCTTCCAGACGTCGCCGTTCCACAGTCCTATGACCAGCGGACCGGACTGCCCGGCGATGAAGTCGTCCCAGGACTCGGCACGCCGGCCGGCCAGTTCGAACGGCGGGTTGCAGTCGTGCAGGAAGATCACGCCGTCGTCGCGCAGGAACCGCAGCGTGTTCTCGACGTCGCGCACCACCTGTTCGTAGGTGTGCATGCCGTCGATCAGCGCCACGTCGATGGGCCGCTGGGCCAGGAAGTCGGCCTGCTCGGCGAAGAAGTCGTCGCTGGTGACCTCGAAGTAGTGGGTGGCGCGCCCCTTGGCGTCCGCCTGCTCGCGGGTCTCCGGCGAGAGCCGGAACGCGGGGTCGACGGCGATCTTCTCGTCTGCGCTGATCTGCCGGAACGCCAGGCCTTTGGAGACCCCGATCTCCAGGTAGACGGGGTTGGTCCGCCCGTCGAGCGCGCGCTGCACCGCTTTGATCCGGTTCACGCCGGGCAGGGCATCCACCAACATGGTGAGCCTGTCGTTGAAGTTCACGGCGACGATCCTGCCCACAGAACCGGTGCGCTGACAAGAGGGTAAATTCCCGGGTCGCGCTCGAATCGGCCCGATCCGCTGCGATAAGAATGGACGGCTATGTCGCACTCTTTGGACATCGTCGCCGACTCCGGCGCCCGCGTCGAGCAGATCTACGCGGCGTTCGGGCGCGAGGATTATTGGTTGGCCAGGCTGGCCGGTGACGGCAACGCGACGCTGGATTCCCTGGTCGTCTCCGACGACGGGACCGTGGCGGTCAAGCTCACCCAGCGCATCGTCGGGCTGACCGGATTGATGGCCAAGGTGGTGCCCGGCGAGCTGAATCTGCTCTACAGCGAGACATGGAAACCCGCGGGCGACAGGCAGGTTCGCGGTGAAGTCCGGGTGTCGGCGGCCGGCGGTCTGGGATCGAGCCTGGCCGACAATCTGCTCACCCCGGCCGGTACCGGATCGCAGTTGCGGGCCGCGGTGAAGGTCAAGGTCAAGGTGCCGTTGGTTGGTGGCCAGCTGGAGAAGACCATCGGCTCGAGCCTGGCGGCGAGCATCCCGTCGGTGCTGGCGTTCACCACGGAGTGGATCGCCGAACACACCTAAACGAACCCATTGCGACGTTCGTGGTGCCACAATGCCTCGACTCTTAGAACGTGTTCCAGT
The DNA here is from genome assembly GCF_001494595.1 of Mycobacterium sp. M26. Taxonomy (GTDB): domain Bacteria; phylum Actinomycetota; class Actinomycetes; order Mycobacteriales; family Mycobacteriaceae; genus Mycobacterium. The sequence goes on along the minus strand of NZ_LN929908.1, from coordinate 1,055,940 downwards.
TACCGAGACGGGTGAGTGTGACGCAGGCCGACAGCGTGAGCCCCGCCGAAGGGCTCAATAGTCCGCAACCGGCGAAGTCGACGTTCCGTCCAGACATCGAGGGGTTGCGTGCGGTGGCCGTCCTGGCCGTCGTGCTCTTCCACGCCGCGGTGCCCGGACTCGGCGGCGGCTACGTCGGTGTCGACGTCTTCTTCGTCATCTCCGGATTCCTGATCACCGGCCTGCTGTGGCGCGAGGCGCACGGCTCGGGAACGGTGCGGCTGCGCAATTTCTACGGCGCCCGGGCCCGGCGACTACTGCCCGCGTCGGCCTTCGTCGGCATCGTCACCATGATCGCCGCGGCACTGCTGCTGCCCCCACTGCTGGTGCGCAGCGTCATCGGCGACGGGATCGCCAGCGCGCTCTACGTCAGCAACTACTGGTTTGTGATGCGCGGGGTGGACTACTTCGCCAGCCACGTTCCGCCGTCGCCGTTCCAGCACTACTGGTCACTGGGCGTGGAGGAACAGTTCTACCTGGTGTGGCCCGCCATCATCCTGGGCACCGCATGGTTGATCCGAAAGGTGAGGCGGCGCAACCGAACCGAGGCCACCGCCTCACAGCGCCCGTACCTGGTGGTGCTGACGGTGATCGCCGTGGTGTCGTTCGCGATGTCGTTCGTGGCCACCTACGTCGCCCCGGCCGCCGCGTTTTTCTCGCTGCCGACCCGGGCTTGGCAGCTGGCACTGGGCGGCATGATCGCACTGACCGCCGCCCGATGGCGCGACCTCTCAGCGCGCACCGCCGCTGTGGTGGGCTGGGCTGGACTGGCGATGATCCTGGTGTCCTGCACCGTGCTGACGGAGTCGACGCTGTATCCCGGGAGCGCCGCGCTGCTGCCCACGGTGGGCTCGGCACTGGTGATCGGTGCCGGGTGTGCCCTGCCCGCCGGCGGATGTGGGACGTTGCTGGGGCTGGCCCCGATGCGCGCAATTGGGCGGATCTCTTATTCCTGGTATCTGTGGCACTGGCCGGTGCTCGTGCTCGCGCCGGCGTTGGTCGGCCATCCGCTCGGGCTGCCCGCCCGGTTGTTCGCCGCCGCCCTGTCCGGGGTGCTCGCGGTGCTCACCTTGCGGTACCTGGAGAACCCCTTGCGTTTCGCGCCGAAGATCCGCACCTCGGCGTGGCGCAGCCTCGGGCTGGGCGCCGGCGCGACGGCCGCTGCGGTGGTAGCCGGCCTGGTGCTGCTGACCGCGGTGCCGACCCCGGTGGGGCGCGGCACTCCCGCGCCGGCATTGGCCATCACCGCGGCCCCGGTCCCGCCCGGCTCGGCCCCGGCCGCCTACGACGAGGCGGTGCAGCAGGCATTCGCCCAGGTTCAGGCGGCCGTCGCCGGGTCCGCAGACCTCACCAGCGTGCCGTCGAACCTGACCCCGTCGCTGGCCGAGGCGCCCGCCGAGAAGTCCGCCCTGCTGTTCGGCGGATGCCTGCGCACCCCATTCGAGAGTGGTCAGCCGGAGTGCGCCAGCGGTGACACCGGCTCAGTGACCACGGTGGCGCTGGTCGGCGATTCGCATGCCGCGATGTGGTTTCCGGCCTTCGACAAGATCGCGGCCCAGCGGCAGTGGCGCCTGGAACTTCTGAGCAAGGGCGCCTGCCCGCTGCTCGATCTGCCGATCGGCAATCCGCTGCGCCAGCTGGCCGAGAAACTCCAGCACTGCCAACAGTGGCGGGCTGAGATCCTGGACCGGCTGCGCGCCGAACGGCCGCGGCTGGTGGTGCTCAGTCTGTGGCGCGGCTACGGCAGCGATGAATCGCTGTCGGGCTATCAGGCCTACGACCCGGTGTGGGTGGACCGGCTGACCCGTGTCATTCGGGAACTGCGGGACAACGGTTCGCAGGTGCTCGTGCTCGGTCCGATCCCCGATCCGCAGTTCGTGGTGCCGATCTGTCTGTCCGGCTACCTCGACGATGTGCAGGCCTGCACCCCGCATCGGGCGACGGCCGTGAACGCGGCGGGTATCGCGGCAGAGTCGGCGGCGGTGGCTGCCGGCGGCGGTCAGTACGCCGACCTCACCGAGTTGTTCTGCACCGCCGATCGCTGCCCGGTGATCGTCGGGAACACCCTGGTGTATCTCGACGAGAATCACCTGACGCTGGAGTACTCGCGGGCGCTCGCACCGGTGGTTGCGGCTCTGGCCGACCGAGCGTTGGTGGCGGGTTGACGTGCGGTCCCGAAACGCAGCGCGCCGAATCCGGCTCGGTGCAAGAATGCCTCGACTCGGTGATCGGGTCGTGTGGTGAAGACCAGATGGGTGAGCGTGCGCCAGGCCAATAGCGTCGACTCTGTACAGGGAGTCCCCGACCGGCGTTCGGCATCGACGGGGTTCCGCCCGGATATCGAGGGACTGCGCGCGGTCGCGGTCCTGGGCGTGGTGTTGTTCCACGCCTCGATTCCCGGTATCGGTGGCGGCTATGTCGGCGTCGACGTCTTCTTCGTCATCTCCGGCTTCCTGATCACCGGTCTGCTGTGGCGCGAGGCCAGTTCCACCGGCACGGTCAAACTACGCTCCTTCTACGGCGCCCGCGCCCGCCGACTGCTGCCCGCCTCGGCGTTCGTCGGCATCGTCACCATGATCGCCGCGCTACTACTGCTGCCCCCGTTACGCGTGCCCACCGTCCTCTACGACGGCATCGCCAGCGCCCTCTACGTCGGCAACTACTGGTTCATCCTCGACAACGTCAATTACTTCTCCGACCTTCTGACGCCCTCGCCGTTCCTGCACTACTGGTCACTGAGCGTCGAAGAGCAGTTCTATCTGGTCTGGGCGCCCCTGGTGCTGGGCACCGCCTGGGTGATCCGCCGGTTCCGGCGCGACAAGACCGCACCGGTCGCGGCGTCACGCCGCCCCTACCTGGTGGTGCTGGCACTGGTCGGCGCCGCCTCGTTCGCCCTGTCGCTGGTGATCACCTACGTCGTGCCCGCCGCAGCGTTCTTCTCCCTGCCCACCCGCGCCTGGCAGCTGGCCGCCGGTGGACTGCTGGCCCTGACTGTCCCTGCCTGGCAACGACTTTCCGCCCGCACCGCCGCACTCACCGGCTGGTCCGGACTGGTCATGATCGTGGTGGCCTGCTTCTGGTACACCCCGACCACGCCGTTCCCCGGCACCGCCGCGCTGCTGCCCACCCTGGGCGCGGCCCTGGTCATCGGCGCCGGCTGCGCCACCCCCAACGAGGGCTGCGGGCGACTGCTGGGCACCGCACCGATGCGCGCCCTCGGCCGGATCTCCTACTCCTGGTACCTGTGGCACTGGCCGGTCCTGGTACTCGCACCGGCCCTGCTGGGCCACCCCCTGGGACTGGGTGCCCGCATCACCGCCGCACTGCTGTCAGCCGGGCTGGCCTGGCTCACCCTGCGCTACCTGGAAAACCCGCTGCGCTTCGCCCCCAAAATTCGCCAATCCGCTTGGCGCAGCCTGGCATTGGGTGCCATCGCCACCATCCTGGCCGTCGTCACCGGACTCGGGCTCCCACCACTGAACAATTTGGCTGCCGAGCAGGGTGACTACACCTACGGCGGTTGTGTGCTGACGCCGTATCAGGATGGGCAGCCGGCGTGTGCGATGGGCGATACCTCCTCGTCGACTCGAGTGGCTCTGGTCGGCGACTCGCACGCCGCGATGTGGACCCCCGCGCTGCGGGAGATCGCCACCCAGCGGGGGTGGCGGCTGGAACTGATGGCCAAGGAAGCCTGCCCGATCCTCGATATCCATGTCGACGGCCACTTCCGCCGCATGATCGAAGCCCTCCAGCACTGTCAGCGCTGGCGCGACGGGGTGATGGCCCGGCTGAAGGCCGAACGTCCGAAGCTCGTCGTGGTCAGTGTGTGGCGCGGCTACGGGATCGACGAGACGATGACGGGTTTCACCGGCTACAACAGCGCGTGGATCGAGAGCGTGGGCCGGCTGGTGAAGGATCTGCGCGCCACTGGTTCCCAGGTGTTGGTGCTCGGCCCGATTCCCGCACCACACGCCAACGTACCGATCTGCATCTCCGGGCATCTCGACAACGCGGCGGCCTGCGCGCTGTCGCGCGCCAAGGCCGTCGAGCAGGCCGGTATCACTGCCGAAGCCAACGCCACTACCGGCAACGGCGGGCAGTACGCCGACCTCAGTGACTTCTTCTGCACCCCGCAAACCTGTCCCGTCATCGTCGGCAACACCTTGGTCTACCTGGATGTCAGCCATCTGACGTTGCAGTACTCGAGGGTGTTGGCGCCGGTGCTCGGGGCGCTGACCGATCGCGCGATGGCAGGCGACTGACGTGCCGGGCCTGGCCGCCCAAGTAGCCGGGGAGAACTCGGGCCAGAAGCAATTCCGCCCGGATATCGAGGGGCTGCGCGCCGTCGCCGTGCTGGCCGTTGTGCTGTTCCACGCCGAGGTACCTGGGCTCGACGGCGGTTACATCGGCGTAGACGTCTTCTTCGTCATCTCCGGTTTCTTGATCACCGGCCTGCTATGGCGGGAGGTGAGGACATCCGGGACCGTAGGGCTACGTCGCTTCTACGGGGCGCGGGCGCGTCGTCTGCTACCGGCGTCGGCCATGGTCGGCGTTGCCACCATGATCGCCAGTGTTGTCCTCTTGGCGCCGTTGCAGATTCCGACCGTCGCTGCTGACGGCATCGCCAGCGCACTCTATGTCAGCAACTACTGGTTCATCATGCAAGGCGTCGATTACTCCGCGCCATTCCTGCCTCCGTCGCCGTTCCAGCAATTCTGGTCGTTGGGCGTCGAGGAGCAGTTCTACCTGGTGTGGCCGGCGCTAATTATCCTGACGGCGTGGGGAATTCGGCGCCTCAGTCGACGCAAGGCCGTCCGTGCGCCGACGCAACGTCCATATCTATTGGTCCTGGCGCTAGTCGCGGCCATCTCGTTCGCACTATCCCTGGCGGTTTGCCATTGGGCCCCATTTGTGGCGTTCTTCTCCTTGCCCACGCGCGCCTGGCAGTTGGCTGTCGGCGGACTCATAGCCCTCACCGCCGATCAGTGGCGACGCCTGTCACCGCGGATCGCGGCGTTGGCCGGGTTCGGCGGTGTGGGTTCAATCATCTTGGCCTGCAACCTATTCAGTCCGACGACCCTATATCCTGGGACCGCGGCACTGCTGCCTACGCTAGGCACAGCACTGGTCATCGGCGCCGGTTGCGCGATACCGACGCGCGGGTGCGGCCGGCTCCTGAGCTTGGCGCCGATGCGTGCAATCGGTCGAATCTCCTACTCTTGGTACCTCTGGCACTGGCCGATACTGCTGCTGGCCCCCGTGGCGCTTGGTCAGCCGTTGGGGCTTGCCGCCAGGCTCGCCGCCGCGCTCCTGTCCGCCGGGCTGGCTGTCTTGACGTGGCGCTTCATCGAGAGCCCGCTGCGCTTCGCACCTCGGATACGAGAGTCTCCACGGCGGAGTCTGTTACTCGGAGGTGCGGCGACCGCAGTTGCGGTAGCTGTGTGTCTTGCGGTCGCCCTCGTCGTCCCGAAGCCAGTTGGGGCCGGTTCGCCGGCCGCCACGCTCAGAATCACTACGATGCCGGCCTCGGCCGCCTCGGGAATCTCGACGGCTGATGCGGCAGTCCAGAACGCATTCACCCAAGTGCAGGCTGCGGTGGAGGCATCAGCTGACCTCACGGCCGTTCCATCGAACCTCGAACCTCCACTGGCGGAGGCGGCAGCCGAAGACAAGGCCACGCACCTCGACGGCTGTCTGCGGCTGGCCTTCAGCCGTGGCAAGCTGCCTGACTGCGTAGCTGGAGACACCGCCTCGACCACAACGGTGGCTCTGGTTGGCGACTCACACGCAGCGATGTGGCATCCGGCGTTCCAGACAGTCGCCGAGGAGCGGCACTGGCGGTTGCAGTTTGTGGGTATGGCCGGCTGCCCAGTGATAGACGTGCCCGTCACCAACCCCCAACTCCACCGCGAGTACAGCGAGTGTGACGACTGGCGCAGTAAAGCGATGGCCCAGTTACAGGAATCGCATCCGCGGCTGGTTGTGGTCAGCATGTGGAGGGGCTACGGATCGGGCAACTTTCTCTCGAATACACCGGCCTACGGCCCAGCGTGGCTCGCGAGCCTCACCCGCCTCGTGCAGCAACTGCGCGCCGGAGGTGCGCAGGTATTGGTGCTCGGGCCAATCCCAGATCCACAATCGGTCGTGCCGATCTGCCTGTCCTCGCATCTCGATGACGCGACAGCATGCGCGCCGTCACGCTCGACTGCGGTCAATCAACTGGGCATCTCACGCGAGGCTGCCGCAACCGAGTTCGGCGGCGGCTACTACTCGGACCTCACCGACTTGTTCTGCACCGACAGTCGCTGCCCAGTGATCATCGGCAACACGCTGGTGTACTTCGACTGGAACCACCTGACAGTCGAATACTCCCGGACGTTGGCACCTGTGATGGCAGCACTTGCTGACCGGGCGATGGCTGCGGCGTGACGGGATGCTCGCGATTCGAACGCGTGATCTGGATTTCGAAAGCCACCCTAATTAACGCGCGCGAATGTAAGAATGCCTCGACTCGACGGACGACTCTTCTATCAAGTAGGTGATCTTGCGCAAAGCCGACAGCGTTAGCCCTGCCGGCGACCTGCACAAGCAGCAATCGATCGAGTCCGGCTTCCGCCCCGACATCGAGGGCCTGCGAGCTGTCGCCGTCACAGCGGTCGTTCTGTTTCACGCCCAGATACCTGGGATTGGCGGTGGTTACGTCGGAGTCGACGTCTTTTTCGTCATCTCCGGCTTCTTGATCACCCGGATTCTGTGGCGCGAAGTCCACGCGTCGGGCAGGGTCCGGTTGGCCAACTTCTACGGCGCCCGCGCCCGCCGGTTGCTGCCCGCCTCTGCTTTCGTCGGCATCGTCACCATGGTCCTGGCGGCGCTTCTCTTGCCCCCGCTACACGCTCGGACCGTCCTCACCGACGGGATCTACAGCGCCCTCTATGTGAGCAACTACCGCTTCGCATTCCAAGACGTCGACTACCTGGCATCCAACGCGCCGCCGTCGCCTTTCCAGCACTACTGGTCGTTGGGTGTCGAGGAACAGTTCTATCTGATCTGGCCGGCGCTCATTCTGGGTACCGCATGGTCCATCCGGACAATCCGCCGCAGCAACAAGACGGCGGCTACTGCCTCGAAACGTCCCTATCTGTCGGTTCTGCTCGCGCTTGCCGTCACCTCATTCGCGTTGTCGATCGCGGCCACGCATTGGGCACCGCCGGTGGCGTTCTTCTCTCTACCGACGCGGGCATGGCAGCTCGCCGTCGGCGGGTTGGTGGCCCTGACCGCCGCCCACTGGCAACGGCTTTCGACAGCGGTGCTCTCAGTGGCCGGATGGTCCGGGCTCGGAATGATCGTCCTAGCCTGCGTCTCGCTCGGCCCGACCACCCACTATCCGGGGACCGCGGCTCTGCTCCCGACCCTCGGTGCGGCACTGGTGATCGGAGCCGGCTGCGGACTGCCGAACCGAGGCTGCGGCAGCGTCCTGGGACTGGCACCGATGCGTGCGATTGGGCGGATCTCCTACTCCCTGTATCTGTGGCACTGGCCGGTACTTCTGATGGCTCTGTGGGCGATCGCGCCCGTCACCGGACATACCCTGTTGTTGGCCCTGGCCGGTATCGCACTGTCGGTCGGGCTCGCTGTCCTCACGACGCGCATCATCGAAAACCCCCTGCGGTTCGCAGCACCGATACGAAACTCTGCAGGGCGCAGTCTGGCGTTGGGTGGCGCTGCGACGGCACTGGCCGTCGCGGTAGGGCTCGTCCTTCATGTTCCCGACCCCGTCGGTCGCGGCACCCCGGGCCAACCGCTAGCGGTGGTTACCGAACCTGTCCCAGCGGGCTCACCCATCGAGGCCTATGACCGCGCGGTGCGGCAGGCGTTCGCCCAAGTAGAGGCGGCGGTGGCGGCCTCGGTCGATCTTCAGGCCGTCCCGTCGAATCTCGCGCCGCCCCTGGCAAACCTGACCTCGGACAACCCGAGGGCTCTGGATGGTTGCATTCGCACGTTTTTCGAAGTCGCACAGCCGGAATGTGCCACTGGCGACGCCGCCTCGGGTAGCACAGTGGCCCTGGTAGGCGATTCCAATGCCGCGATGTGGGACTCGGCCTTTCAAGACCTCGCCGGACGTCGAAAGTGGCGGCTGGAGACCATGACAAAGGTCAGCTGCCCGATGCTGGATCTGCCCACCCTCAATCCCGTACTCGGCCGGGACTACACCGAGTGCGGGCAGTGGCGCGATGGGGTCATTGCAAGACTTCAGGCAGAGCGGCCGACGCTGATCGTGCTCAGCGTGATGCGGCGTTACGGTGTCCGATATGGCTGGGGCGTCGGCTACACGTCGTACGAATCGGCGTGGGTCGACAGCGTCGCCCGGCTCGTGCGTCAACTTCGCGATACCGGTGCGCAAGTTCTGGTCCTCGGGCCGATTCCGGATCCGCAGTCCGCGGTACCGGACTGCCTCACGCTGCACCTCGACGATGCGACGTCGTGCTCGCCTCCGATATCCAAGGCTGTGAACCGAGAGGGCATTGCGGCCGAGGCCGCAGCTACCGCGGCAAGTGACGGGCAGTACGCCGATCTCACCGACCTCTTCTGCACGAAGCAACGATGCCCCGTCATCGTCGGCAATACGTTGGTCTACCTTGACCAAAGCCACCTGACATACCAATACTCCCGAATACTGGCACCCGTCATTGGAGCGTTGGCTGATCGCGCGCTCGCACAACGGTGACGGCCCGGACGCCCTCGCACTACGACCAACGGGGTGACCGGCCCCACGAGACGACCGGAGGTCGGCTTTGTCTACACCAGTGCTGATTACTGGCGGGGCGGGATTCATCGGCTCGGCACTCGCCCGCCGCCTTGTCGATGCCGGCTACGACGTGGCCGTGATGGACATCCTGCACCCACAGGTGCATGGCGAGCACGCGGCGATCACACTGCCGCCGTCGGTGCGGTTGTTCACCGGGGATGTCACGCACGGTCCCGATGTGGATGCCGTGCTCCGGTTGTTCCGGCCCGCCCAGATCGTGCATCTGGCGGCCGAGACCGGGACGGCACAGTCGCTATCGGCGGCTACCCGGCACGGCTCGGTCAACGTGGTCGGGACGACCCAACTGGTGGATGCCCTGAGCCGCGCGGGGCACGTACCCGATCAGCTCGTGCTCGCGTCGTCGCGGGCCGTCTACGGGGAGGGCGCCTGGCAATCCGGCTCCGACGTGTTCTACCCGGCACCCCGCAGCCACGCTCAGTTGGAAGCCGGCATCTGGGACCCGCAGGGGCCGACCAAAGCGCCTGCGCATCCGTTGGCGAGCAGCGCTGCGCGCACCGAACCGCGGCCCACCAATATCTACGCCGCGACCAAGCTTGCGCAGGAGCACATCCTGGCAGCGTGGGCGGCCGCGCATGACACCAAGCTCAGCGTTCTTCGCCTGCAGAACGTGTACGGGCCGGGCCAATCGCTGACCAACTCCTACACCGGAATCGTGGCGCTCTTCGCCCGGCTGTCGCGGCAGCAGCAGGCACTCGAGGTCTATGAGGACGGCCGGATTCTGCGCGACTTCGTCTACATCGATGACGTGGTCGACGCCTTGTTCGCCGCCATCGCCAAGCCGGCGGCACCGGCCCGCTATGTCGACGTCGGATCCGGTGTTCCGACCACCATCCATGAGCTGGCCCGGGCGCTCGCCGGCATCTGCGGGGCGCCCGAACCGGCCGTGGTCGGCAAGTTCCGCGACGGTGATGTGCGTGCCGCGCGGTGCGACGTGTCGGCGACCGTGGCCGAACTCGACTGGCAGCCGAAGTGGACGCTCGAGGACGGCATGCGGTCGCTGCTCGACTGGATCGGCAGTCAGCCGCAATAGACCGTCCAGCCCGCCAATGCCCCACATCCATCAGTGAGTCGGAAACAGAACATGACGATGAGATCCACACCTACGGCGAACGAGCCGCAACATAGCCCGAACCGACTGTGCCCACGCTATGGTGTGCATTCGTGATCGAGCTTGACGGGGTAGCGAAGACGTACGGGGGCCAAGTACACGCGCTTCAGGACGTGAGCTTCTCGGTCGACACGGGAAAAGTCTGCGCACTGCTGGGCCATAACGGCGCCGGCAAGACGACAGCGATCAAGATTCTGTCCACGCTGATCCGGCCCACTGCGGGCCATGCGGTCGTCGCCGGGTACGACGTCGTTCGACAGGCCTCCCAGGTTCGCGGGAGTATCGGGATGACGGGACAGCAGGCGGCCCTGGATTGGCAACTCACCGGGCGCGAGAACTTGGTGATGTTCGGCCGGCTGCACGGAATGCGGCGCAGGGACGCTCACGCCCGTGCCGACGCCCTGATCGAACAGTTCGACATGGCACATGCCGCCGACCGTCGCGTGTTCACCTACTCCGGTGGAATGCGGCGGCGTATCGATATTGCCGCGGCGCTTGTGGTGCCCCCCAAGGTGCTCTTCCTCGACGAGCCGACGACCGGTTTGGACCCGCGCAGTCGCCGGGCGGTATGGGACCTGGTATCCGAGTTGGCAACGCAAGGTGTGACCGTGCTGCTCACCACCCAGTATCTGGAAGAGGCCGACGTTCTCAGTGATTCGATCGTCGTCGTCGATCACGGTCGGGTTGTGGCAAGTGGCACCGCCGACGATTTGAAGCGCCGAGTGGGATCCAGCTACTGCACGGTGAGTCCCGTTGATCCGGGCGACCTGTCCAAGGTTTTCGACGCCGTTTCGGACCTGCAGGACGCCCAGGTCGACCACGACGCCAACACCGTCTCGGTGTTGGCACCCAACGGGGTTGCCACCCTCAGCGAAGTGTTCCGCCGAGTTGATCAGCTCGATGTCGAACTCGCCGACATCTCGTTGCGCAGACCGTCCTTGGACGAGGTGTTCTTCCACCTCACCGGTAGCGTCACAGCGTGACCGCACTCGCCGTTCTCACTGAGCGCATCGTGCGTGACAGCCTGCGAGACGATTTGCCCTTCGCCATCCTCGCGCCGGCCGGTAACTTTCTGATCTTCAATCTCGCGCTACGAAATGTCATCGACACCGGCGGGATCGGCTATCCGCAATATCTGCTGCCCGTGATCATCATTCAGGTGACATTGCTCGGCGCATTGACGACCGTCGACCGAGCTGCCCGAGACCATCAGTCCGAGTTAGGAATTCGACTTCGGACGTTACCTATCGCGTCGGTGACACCACTAGCGGCCCGCATGATGTACTGCCTCATCCGTGGCGTTATAGCCCTGCTCGCCACGATTGCCGTCGGATACGCATTCGGCTTTCGAATGTTTGGCGGCCCCGCCTATTTGGTCACCTTCGTTTGCCTTGTCCTGACGCTGACGCTGGCACTCTCACTAGGCGCCGACGCGATCGGGGTAGGCATCTCGGGAGCCACCATCGGAAAGAGCGGAGCATCCAGCCAGGTGCTCCTCGTCCCGCAACTCCTACTGGTCATGCTGTCCACCGGAATGGCGCCCGTCGAGTCATTCCCCGACTGGTTGCATGGATTCGTCCGTTATCAGCCCGTCTCCCAAGTGACGGAAACGCTGCGGGAGTTGGCCTCCGGGCATGTCACGGCCACCAGCATGGCGGCGAGTCTCGCGTGGTGTCTTGGAATGTTCGCGCTGTTCGGAACGATCGCAGTGCGGATGCAAAGGCGGACAGCATGACGACACACACACCGCTGCGCCATTCGCTGGTCAACGAAAGCCTGATCTTCGCCGGACAGCTATTCACGCACTGGCGCAGAGATCCGATGGTGGTGGTCCAGGCCATTCTTTTCCCGTCTTTCCTGCTGATCACCTATTACCTGCTGGTCGGCAAGTCGGTTATGCGCATCACCGGTACGGACAGTCTCTACGGCTTGGTTCCTACCTGCGCGATCGCGGGCGCATTCTCCGGCGCACTTGCGGTCGGCATCACCATCCCGATTGAACGCGAGTCGGGAATGCTGAGCCAGATGTGGGTGCTCCCCGTTCACCGCGCCAGCGCACTGACAGGCAGATTACTCGCCGAGGCTGCCCGCACGCTGGTGAGCACTATCGTGATCACCGCCGTCGGCCTAGTTCTTGGACTTCGCTTCCACGGCAACATCTTTGAGCTGATCATGTTCCTATTGGTGCCAGTGATGGTGGTGCTTGTCTTCGCGATGGCAGTCATCGCTATCGCGGTCCGCGCCAAGCACGGCACCGTGCTCATTCTTCTTGGCCTGCCGGCGATCAGTGCGGTGTTCGCCAGCTCCGGCTCACCTCCCGTCGAATCGTTGCCATCGTGGATGTGGCCGTTGCTTCGACTGCAGCCGATGATGCCGATCGTCGATTCCATGCGTAGCCTTGCACTAGGCGCCTTTCCGGGGGTGCAGTTGCTGCTAGGCGCGCTATGGACTGTCGGTTTGGCAGCCGTCGTCGGACCACTTGCAGTCCGCGGCTATCGAGCCGCAGCTGAGTCCGGCGGCTCAGGCGGTTGAGTTCAGCGCCCGCGCGAGTGGGCGAAGTTCTCCAATAGGTCGGCCGCGGCGGCTACGCTTTCTGCGGGCTTGGTCATTCGCGCGGCAAGCTCTTGAGCTGCGATAGCGCATTGCGGGCTGAGAACCTTGCGAAGATCCGATACCAGCGATTCCTCAGTAGTAGCCGAAAAACGGCGGCTAGTGCCAACCTTCAGGTCCTTCACGCGCCCCCCCCAGCAAGCCTGGTCCGGCAGCATCCACAGAATCAAGGTGGGACGCCCAGCGCGAAGGCCTGCATGCGTAGTGCCCGAACCACCGTGGTGGACGACCGCACGGCAAGCCGGAAAGACCTTCGCGTAGTTCATTGCACCCACGACCTTGACGTGGTCGTAGTGCGGCACGTGGCTGAAGTCGGTCCACCCAGCGCCTATCAATGCCCGCTCACCGAGCGAGGCACAGGCTCGCGCGATCATGGCGAGTGTGTCGGCGGCAGAGTCCACCGGCATGCTGCCGAAGCTGAAGAAGATGGGCGGCTTACCGCCGGCAATCCAGGCCGCGATCTCCTCATCGTCCTGCGCGGCCAGCTGCATCGTCAGCGCGCCGACGAAGGGTCTCTGCGGGATGGGCTGGCTGTTCCAGGCGGCCCACTCCTCCGCCAGGCCTGGATAGCACACGGAGTCGTAAGCCTGGATTTCCATCGCTTCAAGCTCGGCCACACGCCGCGGCCATCGACTGCTCACCTCCGGCAAGCCGAGTTCCCTACGTTCGGCGTCGATCTCGGGCTTCTTTTCGTGGGCTTCCCACCACTCGAAAGCGGCCATTACAGCCCTTCCCAACGGCCCAGGCAGCAACGGTACTAAGCGGCCATTGGCACGTAGCGGGAAGATTTGAAGAGTGGCCAACGGCGTGCGGCAATACTCCGCGACGTTGGCGGCGACGTCTTCGTAATTCATCCCGGTGAGGAGCACGTCGGCACCGGCGGCAGCTGATATCAGCTTCTCCCGGACGTCCGACCGGTACCGGCTCAGCATCTCCGCAAGCTCGCTCAATAACCCGTTCAACTCTTTTAGCCGCCATGGCTGCTTGAAGAACAACTTCCAGTACTCGTGGTGAGGGTCGTCGATGGACTGCAAGGTCGGTCCGTAGCCGACCGCCGCGGGTCCCGCCGACTCGGCAAAGCTGACCATCTCGGGTGCGACGACCATATGTACGTCGTGCCCACGATGTACCAATTCACGACCGATCGCGGCGAAAGGCTCCACCTCGCCGCGGGTACCCCAATTGGCCAACACAAACTTCATTGAGAAGGACGCTTACCCTTCCGCTCTTTGCGGATTCGAGCCTCTAAGCCCAAGAAAACCCGACCCCTCAACTTTGTAGGCCGATCACCCAAAAGCCGCAACGAATTGACCGAGCCGACAAAAACATACACACGGATTTTGCCCCCGACAAGACAGACACTCAGATTTGTCTACTCGCTAGCAGTTTGTCCTTGGAGGTACCAGGGATTGGCTCGCGCCCACTCGATGGTGCGGCGGATGCCCTCTTCGACATCGACCTGCAGTCGCCAGCCCAGTTCACGCTGCGCTTTGGTCGAATCCGGGATGCGCCGCGGGATGTCCTCATACAGCTGTCCATAGCGGGCCCCGGTATCCACCGCCTCGGCACTGGAGACCCCGTCGACGTCGGCAATCTTGATCGCCAGGTCCACGACCTCGCGCATCGTGGATTCGGTCATGCTGCCGATATTGAAGGCCTCACCCACGGCGGCCGGGTGCTCCGCGGCGAGCAGGGTGCCGGCCACGGCGTCGTCGACGTAGGTAAAGCACCGCGTCTGCTCGCCCGAGTCGTAGAGCAGCGGCGGCAGGCCATTGAGGATGCGATGCACGCTTTGCGATACCACGAAGATCGGTGCCTGCCGCGGCCCGTAGACATTGAAGTAGCGCACCACCGTCACTGGCAGCCCGTAGGCGGCGTGCATCGCGAATACCAGGTGCTCGGCCATCGCTTTGCTGGTGCTGTAGCTCCAGCGGGCGGTCTTGGTCGAGCCCAAGACCCGGTCGTCGTCCTCGGCCCACGGAGGGTTCGGATTCTTGCCAAACACCTCAGATGTGCTGGCGAAGACAACGTGAATGCCGTGGCGCTGGCTGAGCTCCAGCACGTTGCGGGTCCCGATCACGTTGACGTCCAAGACTTTCAACGGGTCGTCCATGTAGTTCTTGACACCCACGACCGCCGCGAGGTGGAACACGGTGTCCACCTCGGGGGTCAAGGCTTGTTCGAGAGCAGCCGGATCGGTGACATCGCCTTGGACGAATCGGAAATTGGGGTGCCGGTCGAAGTCGATGCTGGTGTCGCGGGTGTTCTTGGCGAAGTCGAATACGGTGACCGAGTCCCCGCGGTCCAGCAGCGCTGAGACCAGGTGGGATCCGATGAAACCGTAGCCGCCCGTTACGACGACATTGGACATCTGTGCTCTCTCGTTTCAGGTAGCCGGATGCGGCGATGGACACGCGGGGGTCGAGCTCTTATCGGCCGATTCCCTTGTAGGTGAAGCCGGCCGCACGGACCGCCGCCGGGTCGAAGCTGTTACGTCCATCCAGGAAGACACAGCCGGAGGCCGTCAGATCAGCGAGGCGCACCAACGGGATCTGGTGGAACTCTCGATGGCCGGCGAGGACCACCAAAGCGTCAGCGTCCTTGACCGCCGATTCGATGTCCGCGGTCAGCGGAATGTTCGTGACCGTGTGCGCCTCTTCTTCGGGCACCCACGGATCATGAACGGAGAGCTGACATCCCGAATCTTCGAGGAACTCCAGGACGTACTTGGTGGGTGTCAGGCGGCAGTCGCCGGTGTTGTTCTTGAAGGCGATGCCCAGCACCGCGATCTTGCTGTTCTCGATCGACTTGCCCTGCTCGGCCAGCAGCTGTGTCAGCAGCCCGTAGGTATAGCCGGGCATCGTGTCGTTGACGGTGCGCGAGGTCCGCGGGATCGACAGCTCCAGACCGAGCGTCTCGCCCAGATGGTTGACGAACCAGGGGTCTTTGGTCAGGCAGTAGCCGCCGACACCCATGCTCGGCCGCAGGATGTTGGCCAGGCCGCCACCCTTGGGCATGGTGTTGGCGGCCTCGATCACCTGCAGGGCGTCCATGCCCAGCCGGTCGCAGACCTTGGCGAGCTCGTTGGCCAGTGCGACGTTGAGGTCAACCCACAGGTTGTCGGCAAGCTTGACCATTTCCGCGGTCCGGGGGTCGTCGACCACCACGGACTCGACACCCAGCGCATGACGCCACAGCGTGGAGCAGGCGCGGGCGCTGCGCTCGTCGACGGCGCCGACGACCACCGGGATCGAGGTGAGTTCGTGAATGGCCTGGCCTTCGGCCAGTCGCTCGGGGCAGAACGCCAACCCGAAGTCGACTCCGGCCTTCAAAGCGGAGGCTTCTTCCAGGATCGGGCGGACGAGCTTCTCGGTGGTATCCGGCGGCACCGTGCTCTTGAGGATTACCAGGTGACCGGCCCGCAGATGCTCACCCACCGCCTGGGCCGCGGCCTTGATGTCATCGACGATCGGCTCGAAGTCCGGGCCCAGCGGCGTGCCGACCGTGACGATGACGAAGTCGTTGTCGGCGATGGCGCCAAAGTCGGTGGTGGCCTTCAGCTGGCCGACACGCACACTGTTGGATACCAGTTCGTCGAGTCCGGGCTCGGGTACATGGGACTTGCCGGCGTTGATCTCATCAACCACGTTCTGACGCACATCGATTCCGGTCACCGGCCAGCCCCGGTCGGCCAGGACAGCGCCGATCACGGTGCCGATGTAGCCGAATCCGACGACCGCGATACCCGACTGCATGCCGCGGACCAGCAGGTCGATCTCAGCGTCGGTCCGCCCAAACACGCCTTCAGCCATTGCGCTCCTGAGCCCCTTCAGTTCCCCGTGCGTGTTCGGTGCAGCGGGCACGGGGGTTGGCATCCCCGACTAACCCGTCGGCAGCTTAGTAGATCAACCGCGCAGCCGATCTGAAATCGGAATGTTTGCTCCGATCCGCGACAACGCAGCTGAAGCCGAAAAGCGAACGTCGCCATCAGCGCAGGCTGCGGGACTGTGCGAACTCCTCGACCAGGGTGGCCGCGGCTGCGGCGCTCTCGTCAGGTGTGGTGATCCGGGGAGCCAATTCACGTGCCCGGATCCGGTAGCGCGGATCCAGCACCCGGCGCAGACCTTTGACCAACGATTTCTCGGTGGTGGTGGCAAAGCGGTGCCCGGCACCCACCTTCAGCCGTCTGAGCTGGGCCGCGAAGAACGGTTGATCGGGCAGGGTCCACAGCACCAGCTGCGGAACCCCGGCCCGCAGGCACGCGGCCAACGTCCCCGCGCCGCCGTGGTGAACCACAGCCCGGCAGAGCGGGAAGATCGTGGCGTAATTGACCTGGCCGACGACCTTGACGTGGTCGAAGTGCGGAAGGTCGCCGAAGTCGGTGCCGCCGGCGCCGATCAGGGCCCGCTCCCCCAACTGCGCGCAGGCGGCGGCGATCATGGCGACCGTCTCGGCAGGCGAGCCGATCGGCACGCTGCCGAACCCGAAGAAGATCGGCGCGCTACCCGAGGCGATCCAGGCCGCGACCTCCTCGTCGGCCGACGTCGGCGACTGCATGGCCAAGGCGCCGACGAAGGGGCGCAGCTCGCGCCAGCGGGCCCATTCGGCACCGAGACCCGGAAAACACACTTCGTCGTAGGCCTGGATTTCCAGCGAACCACGCTCGGCGACCCGCTGCGGCGCGGGCGCGGAGGCCGGCGGCAGGCCCAGTCCCCGGCGTTGCGCGTCCTCGCCGGCACGAGTGCCGCGCCAGGCCAGCCAATCGTTGATCTTCATTCCGGCCCGGCTCAGAAATGCCGGTGCCACCGGTAGGAGTTGGCCGTGGGCCCGGACTGGAAAATAGTGCAGAGTCACCAACGGGATGTCGAAGCGCTCGGCCACGTTGACCGCGGGTTGCTCGAAAATCAAGCCGGTCACCAGAGCGTCGGCACCCTCGGCGATCGCGGCCAGGGCCGTCGTCATCTCCTGCCAGCACTTAGTCGCGAACTCCTCGGTTTCGCGGCTCATCTGACTCAGTTCTTTGAGCTTCCAGGGTGTGCGGGAGTAGACGGTGAAGTAGCGGCGCTGCAGTTCCAGGATGGGGCCGGAATCCACGCCGTAGGCGACGGCCGGCAACCCGGCGTCCTCGGTGAAGCCGATCAGGTTCGGCGGAACGGCCATCAGCACGTCATGGCCGCGACGGAGCAACTCACGCCCGACGACCACGGCCGGTTCGATGTCGCCGCGGCCCCCGTAACTGGCGAGGACGAACTTCATCGCAGCGGCGGCCTTTCCATCGGGACACGACCCAGACAACGTCTGGAGCACCGGCCATTATTACCGGTTGCGCGACCGCCGAAAGGGGGTTCGGTACATCGACGTGTGCTGATACGATCGCGAATCGTTTCGCCCGGGCCAGGATCTGGGCATCATGCGCTGAGGAGCTTAGATTTTGGCCGACGGCGATCTGGACGCCCACGAGGCCGAGCGCATCCACTGGGACGTCATTGTCGTGGGCACTGGAATGGGTGGCGGGACACTGGGGTACTCGCTGGCCCGAGCCGGGCGGCGAGTGCTGTTCGTCGAGAAGGGCCGTTCCACCCTGCCCGGAGTGCCGGGCACTATCCGTGCTGCGATGCCTGAGCTCGCCGAACCTCAGGCGGCACGGTCGGCCGAGACCTACTTCGATGCACTGGCCCGCGGCGGGCGTTCGACTGACGAGGTTGAAGACATCAGCGGACGGTCGTCCAAGCGGTTCACCCCGTTCATCGGCAGCGGGACCGGTGGATCCTCGGCGCTTTACGGCATGGTGTGCGAGCGCTTCTTCGCCCGAGATTTCACACCACGGCAGAACTTCCTGGATCCCGGCGAGTCGACCGTGCCGGAGGCATGGCCGGTCAGCTACGACGACATGGCCCCCTGGTACGCCCAAGCGGAGAAGCTGCTCGGGGTGCGCGGTCAGCCCGATCCGCTGCGACCGGAAGCCGCTGCGGTGGGTTTGCCTGCCGCGCCGCCTTTTTCGGCCGACAACCAGCCGATGGTCGATTACCTGCAGGGCCGC
Organism: Mycobacterium sp. M26; assembly: GCF_001494595.1. Taxonomy (GTDB): domain Bacteria; phylum Actinomycetota; class Actinomycetes; order Mycobacteriales; family Mycobacteriaceae; genus Mycobacterium. The sequence goes on along the minus strand of NZ_LN929908.1, from coordinate 1,037,316 downwards.
GGACTGCACCCGTATCACCTGCCGATGGCCTGTGACTACACCGACGGATGCACCACCTGCCAGACCTATCTGTGCCCGCAGTCCTGTAAGCGCGATTCAGCCCGCAACGGGGTGCAGCCGGCGATCGCCGAGCACGGCGCGACCCTGCTGGATCAGTGCCGGGTGCTGCGCCTGGAGGCCGACCGCTCGAGCGTGCAGCAGGTGATCTGCGAGCACCGCGGCAGTGTGCTGGCACTAAAGGGCACTGTGGTGGTGCTGGCGGCGGGAGCCTTGGCAACCCCGATGTTGCTGCTCACGTCGCGCTCCGGGGATTGGCCAGCCGGGTTGGCCAACGGTTCGGACTATGTGGGCCGCAACCTGATGCGCCATCTGCTGGACCCGATCGAGGTCTGGCCGTCACGCGGAAGCCGGATCACGGCTGCCAACAAGGAGATCGGCTTCAACGACTTCTACTACTGGGAAGGCCAGAAGTACGGCACCGTGCAGAGCTTCGGGGCCATTCCGCCGATGGAGTGGCTGGCCAACCGACCCGGCTGGCGAGCCACGGGCATGCGGCTGATGAGCCCTGCGGTGCGACTGGTCTACGAGCGGTTCTTCACCGGTGGCCTGATCCTGGCCGCGATGACCGAGGACCTTCCGTATCTGGACAACCGAGTCCTGCCGTCGGATCGGCCCGGCGCCGACGGGCGTCAGCGCATGCAGATGCACTATCGACTGCATCCGAACGAGATCGCCCGGCGCGACGTCTTCTTGCGACAGCTCAAAAAGGTATTCAAGCCGTTCCGGACCCTGCCGCTGGGCAGCGGCAAGGACAACTCCAACCTCGGGCATGTCTGCGGCACATGCCGATTCGGCACCGACCCGGCGACCAGCGTGCTCAACACCCAGAACCGGGCCCACGAGGTGGACAACCTCTACGTGGTGGACACCTCGTTCTTCCCGTCCAGCGCGGGGCTCAATCCCAGTCTGACCGTGGCGGCCAATGCATTGCGGGTGGCCGAGCACGTGACGATGGCGCACTTCACCAGTTGACGGCCCGCGACAACCCGGAGGCAGATGTGCCCACTCTCGACTCGACCAGGCCGAGCGGACGCCGAACCCTGGTCAAGTCCATGCGCAGGGTCGTCGAGAACGATCGAATCCCCCTGTTCTTCAAGCAGCTTTTCGTCATGCTGGCCGCTGGGCCGTACATCGAGCCCCGCGGCGGGCTGCTCAGGCTGCTGGGCACCGATCCCGACGAGACTCCGGTCGAGTCCCGATACGGGACGAAGTTCGCAGCCGATGCCGACAGTTCGGTCGTCACCTTCTGGCTGCGATTCCGCGACGTCTACGAACCTGTGCTTTCCGAGTTCATTCTGCGCCACGTCCAACCGGGCGATACCTGCGTTGATGCCGGCGCCAACATCGGCTACTTCTCTCTGTTGCTGGCTCAGCGCGTGGGGCCGTCCGGCAAGGTCGTCGCAATCGAGGCCGCTCCCGACACCGCACGGTTCCTTCAGACCAATATCGAGCTCAATGGAGTGCAACGGATCGTCGAGGTCGTGGAGGCTGCATGCGCCCCGGAGAAAGGCGAGATGACGTTCTACCTGCACCCGACTATCGACGGGTGTTCCCGACTGACCCCACCTACCAAGGGAGAGTGGGACCACCGCCGGGGCCTGGAGTGGACTCCGGTGACCGTGGTCGCCGATACCTTGACCTCGCTCCTAGGCGCAGATGCAAGTGCGGTGTCATTTCTCAAAGTCGACGTCGAGGGTGCCGAAACAGCCTTGGCTCCCGACATCGTCACAGGGTTCACCCACCCCAGACTCGTAGTGGCACTTGAGGTACGCAGCGAGATCGAGGCCACGCTGATGCCCTTCAAGCAGCAGGGCTTCCACATCTACGATCTACACAACGACTATCGCTGGATCTATGAGCGCAAGGTTCCGTCGATCACGGCCGCAACCTACGAAGATTTCTATCGACGCAAGTCAGCGGACATTCTGCTCAGCCGGCAGCCCCTCGCGCTAGCTCGTTGACTCCGGCTTTCGATCGTCGAACTCAAGCAGAGTCAGCGTGGCGATCGTCGGCCAGTTGAGCCCGACAAGGCGCCGCAGGGGCCGGTAGATCGGGTGCCCGTGGGTTCGTTGCAGCAGCGAGCCAAACAGCGGCCCACGTCCGCGCGGCAGCGGAAGATCATGTACGGCCCGAACCCCGAGCACCGTTTCGTGGAGCGCAGCCAACTCGTTCACTGTGAGGCTGAAGGGGGTGCGTGGCCAGTCACCGCGCAAAACCGTCCATAACCGATGGCGAGCCAGCCGGGCCTGGGACTTCGGAGGCAGATCGAACATCATCTGACCGCTAGGGAATCGGCGCGCACATTCCCCGATCACCCTCAGTGCCTCGTCCGGCTCCAGATAAGGCAGCAAGCCCTCCGCGGTGATGAACACACCCTCCTCAGGACGCTCGACCTGATCCATCCAGCTGAAGTCGAGTACCGACTGGGTGCATGTCGACACTCGCGGCGATTCCGGGAGCAGCCGACCGCGCAGGTCGACGATCGTTGGCAGGTCGACTGTCAGCCAACGAAAGTCATGCCCGACACCGGCAGCGTCAAGACGCCAGAAGCTGGTCTGCATGCCTTCGCCCAGGGCGACGACGGTGCCATTCGGATGGGAGGCAAGGTAGCGGCGGGTGCTGTTGTCGAACGCGAGCGCTCGCAATGCCAGGTCTTGGCGATCGGCTGACAACTTGAACTTGGCGAAGTCGACGTCGATTGAGTCGACCAGTTCGATCGCCAACGGATCGTGGAGGATGCCGTCGGCGCGACGAGCCTCGCTTGCGCGACACCACAACGTCACCATCGCAGTCTCGGGCAGTGGGAGGACGTTCGTCATCCGACAGAGGCTAGCTGAATGCCCGCCACCGTCGTGAGCACTATCCCGAACAGGGTCAGACAGAGTGGTGACCGACATGAGCCTGACCCGACTAGCCAGTCTGTGTGGTGTGGACGAAACGGCCCGCGCAGGCCATACGGACAAGAAGCGATCCACTGCGCCATACACTTTGGGCATGTTCGCTACTCAGGGGTCGGGTCGCAGGGATCCGCAGGAGTCTGCCAGCACCAACTGCAGCGCCAAGAACCGCCCTGAACAGATCGTTGTGGTTTCGAACGTCAGCAGCTTCGGCGGCGGCGGTGTCGTCGGGTTTCGTGAAATTCTCCTGGGCATTCGGAGAATGCGACCCGACGCGGGACTCCTCGCCGTTCTGCCGCGTCACGGCGACGTGGCCGAGGACTGCACGCGGCGCGGTATCCCAACCAAAATCTCGTGGGTACCGTGGTGGGCCTTTGGCAAGTGGTGGCAAGTCCCGCGGATCGACCCGCACGCGGTGGTCGGCTGGGTCCCCTACGTGACGTTCCTGGTTCCCGGCATCGTGCAAGCAGTTCTTCTTCTCCGCCGACTGCACGCGACACTGGTGCTGAGCAATACGATGACAATTCCGTCCCACGCAATCGCCGCTAAACTCCTTGGCATTCCGCACTACTGGATAGTCCGCGAGTTCGGAAGGGATGACCACGGGTTCTGGTTCCTCTTCGGCTACCGCAGAACGATCCGATGGATCGGGAGGCTGTCGGAGACGGTTATATGCAATTCATTCGCAGTCCAAAAGGCTCTGCTTGCAATAGATTCGACCATGAAGACCGCCGTGGTTCATCCCGTCATCGAAACCCCACTGCGCACCCCTTCGGAGCGGGGAGCCGGCGAGCGTATGCGCACCGTCCTGGTCGGATATTTCTCGCCCGGCAAAGGACAACACCTGGCGATCGAAGCGGTCGCCATCGCACGAAAAGCCGGCGTCGACATCGAACTCACACTCGTTGGCACCGGCAGGCATAAGCCACTTCAGATGCTTGCCCGACGCCTGGGCGTCGGCGACCTGCTGACGGTTCACGGTCCATCCAGTGATCTAGGGCCCTACTGGTCCGCCGCCCACGTGGGCCTGATGTGCAGCCAGAGCGAGGCGTTCGGCCGCGTCACCGTAGAGGCGATGAGGGCCGGCCTGCCAGTGTGTGGAACAGACTCGGGCGGCACACCCGAGATCATCGAACACATGGTCAACGGACTGTTGAGCCCCGCCGGTGACGCAGCCGCTCTGGCGGCCAATCTGATGATGCTGCACTCAGACGAGAACCTGCGTCGCAAGCTTGCCGTCGGCGCGGTCGAGTCCTCCCAACGCTTCGGCAGGGACCGCCACGATGACGAACTCATCGGAATCCTTGGTCTGTACTGAGTCGCCCTTACTATCGGTGGTTCCGGTCGGCACGACCTTCCGGCTAGCGGGCACTGCGCCCTGTCGAGCTGCCCGATCCGCCGGAGTCAGACGCGTTCGATGCGCTAGAGGAGGCCGAAGAAGACCCACTCCGGGTTCGTCGGTTACTCAGCCGAGATGGCGGAACCACCTTGGATATGGTTATCGAATCAGGCTCTGCCACATCACCCTTGGGTGTCGTTGCACTTCGCCCGGTCCTGCCCGCTGCAGCCGGATTGCCGCGGGAGGTCACCGTTGTGGACGTCGCGGTCGGGCTCGTCGCAGCTGTGTCGGCGGAGTCGCAGTCACTGTCCGGCCCACCTACGCCGTAGGGTCCCGGACGCTGTGTACCGAACGGTCGGACTCCGAACACGTCCTCGAAGCCGTTGTCAAGGCCGGTGGGGATCGCAACCAGAAAATCCAGGGTTGTCTTCAGTGGGTTGGGGAAGTACAGCAGATTGAACGGCGTCGGTTGGCCGGGACTGGTCGTACGGTCGTAACCCGCCTCTACCAGCACCCGCAGCGGCGCATCCAACATGTCGGCCAGCACCGAACCCACCAGTGGCACCTGTTGCAGTGGCATGAGCAGCGGGAGGACGGGTGTCGGGATCAGGTAGTAGTGAGTGTCTCCATACTGGCCTTGATCGACGATTCCTTGTTCCGTCAGACTGTGCTCGCCGTAGGTGGAGTGGATCAACGACATACCCACGTACGCATTGACGACCGCTAGCAGGTTCAGCGGGTTGACGGGGAAATCCGCCAAGCCGTCGTACTGGAGCGCAACGTCCACCGTTGAGTACTGGGTGTCGGTCGGCGCCGCCCCACCAAATGTCGATCCGCCACCGAGAACCGCGGGAACGAACATCCCGTTAGGGTCGCGCGCGTACAGGCCGCCATTCGGCCGTTTGGTGTCACCCACGACCACGAACGACACGGCGGGTCCCTCACCTGCTGCATACTCGGCCGCAAGCTGGGCTTTCTCGAGCATGGCGATGACGGCACTTTGCGAATATCCGAACACCACCAGCGAGTCCGATGGCGAGGGTGCCGCCGACCCGACGTCCTGGTTGTAGTCACACACCGTCGACGTGAGGCAACTGTGCAGGGCCGCCAAACCCAGCGCAACCGACTCATCGACCGTCAGCGAGCCGTACGTGGGCGAAGCCTCCTCAGGGGTGATCACCGCGACACCGTTGTACGGGCCCTGAGGAATTCCGGTCGAGGGACTGACCGTCGACGACGGTGCGATGTAATTGTCAACGGTCGCACTGATGAACTGCTCGACGTACGACACGGTGTCTGGAGGTGTGGCCAGCGAATGCCCGGTGCCACCCATGATGAGTGCAGACGTGGTGCCCCACGCCATAGGTGTCACAACCGCAGAGCCCATGGAACCCGCGCCCAGCACGACGGCACCCAGCAGCGCTGAGGCCACCACCAGGGGTTGCCGCGGTCCCGTTATGCCCATGCGGTGACCGAGGCCCCAAAGGCTGCCGTGCTCAGCAAAATCAACTCCACAGGCATTCGACCGCAAGCTTGAAATCCAGATTCCCCGCTTGCCTGGACACGCATCTAACCGCTCGACGATAACACCCGTCTTTTCCAGCAAATAGGAGGTTCACCGTCTTCACAGCGAGCTGCTAACGACGCCGAACGGCGGCGTCTGTAATTCAGGTTTCACGCCGCGGCCTAGCCGCTAGCAACGAATGCTACGATCCCGACCAGCCCAGACCAGCGCATGCTCCGGGCCATCACGCTGAGGAGCTCGATAGTGCCTGACGGCGAAGTGGACGCCCACGAGGCAGAGCGCGTTGCGTGGGATGTGATTGTCGTCGGCACCGGCATGGGCGGCGGAACTCTGGGCTATTCGTTGGCGCGCGCCGGGCGCAAGGTCCTGTTCGTCGAGAAGGGCCGCTCCACCTTGCCCGGAACACACGACACGATCCGCGCGGCGATGCCCGAACTGGCCGAACCAAAGGCCTACCGGTCCCAGGAGGCCTACTTCGACGCACTGACCCGAGGCGGGCGGTCGACCGACGAGATCGAGGACATCAGCGGCCGCTTCTCAAAGCGATTCGTCCCGTTCATCGGCAGCGGCACCGGCGGCTCCTCGGCGCTCTACGGCATGGTCTGCGAGCGATTCTTTGCCGAGGACTTCACACCACGCCAGCACTTCGCCAATCCCGGACCATCCACTGTGCCGGAGGCGTGGCCGATCTCCTATGACGAGCTGCGACCCTGGTACGTCCGAGCCGAGAAGCTGATGGGCGTGCGAGGTCAACCCGATCCGCTGCGGCCTGAGACGGACCAGTCCGGACTGCCAGCGGCGCCGCCCTTTTCGCCTGACAACCAGCCGCTTGTCGACTATCTGACGGGTCGTGGCCTTCACCCCTATCACCTGCCGATGGCCTGTGACTACACCGACGGGTGCGGGACGTGCCAGGCGTTTCTCTGCGACAAAGCATGCAAGAACGACGGGGGGCGAAACGGCGTCCAACCGGCTATCGCCGAGCACGGGGCGCAGCTGCTGGCAGAGTGCCGAGTTTTGCACCTGGAAGCCGACCGAACTCATGTGCAGAAGGTGATCTGCGCGCACGCCACCGGAACACTGGCACTGCGGGCCAAAGTCGTGGTGTTGGCCGCCGGTGCGCTGGCAACTCCCGTGCTTCTGCTGAAGTCCACATCCGGTGATTGGCCGAACGGACTGGCCAACGGATCTGACTATGTGGGCCGTAACCTGATGCGTCACCTCCTCGACTGGATCGAGGTCTGGCCGGAGTCGGGGTCGCGGATCACTGCCGAGAACAAGGAGATCGGGCTCAACGACTTCTACTTTTGGCAGGGCCAGAAGTTCGGAACCGTGCAGTCAGCTGGCTCGATGGCCTCACTGGCGCCGATGGAGATGCTGACGAATAACCCCGGCCTCCTGCCCCGAGCACTGCGCTTGGCCAGCCCGGCAGCGCGACCGATCTACGAGCGCTTCTTCTCTGGCGGTCTCGTACTTGCAGCGATAATGGAAGATCTGCCATATCTCGACAACCGTGTTCTTCCGTCGAATAGGCCCAGATCGGACGGTCGCCAGCGGCTACGGCTACAGTACCGTGTACACCCGAACGAAGCCGGCCGCCGCCGAATCTTCTTGCAGCAGCTGAACGAAGTACTAAAGCCCTATCGCAAGCTCACGTTACGGACTGGCGAGAGCAACACGACCCTTGGCCACGTCTGCGGGACAGTCCGCTTCGGGTCGGATCCCAAAACCAGTGTGCTCAATGCGCATAACCGCGCGCACGAAGTCCGCAATCTCTACGTCGCGGACGCATCGTTCTTCCCATCCAGCACCGGACTAAACCCCAGCCTCACTGTTGCCGCCAATGCGTTGCGGGTAGCCGAGCACATCGACAACGAACAGTTCGCTGGCTAGCTGCATCGACGTTGTTGCGATAGAACGACTATCGAGGGTCAGCTCGGTTGACGAAGCGGCAGCCCAGCCGCCCGGTAGATCGCGTCGATGACGGTCATGGTTTGCACCGCACCTTCCGGCGTCGTCCGAACGGGCTCGCCCCGCAACACCGCCGCGGCGAAGGCATCCAGCTGATAGTCGTAGGTGGCGCGGCGCGGAAAATGCTCCACCCGTTTGCCTTCGGCTGTTCGGATGGTGAGCCGCGGGAAGAGGTGGGGCGCTGCCGGGCTCAGCCATCGCAGTTCACCCTCCTCGCCAACCACCTTGGCGGTCGCCCGGAACAAATCCGTCGACCATAGCGAAACTCGCAACCGACCCGTATGCCCTTCGGGGTAGCGCAGCTGTGCTGTCATTGCCCTATCTACCCGAGGGTCACGCAGTTTCGCCTGGGCACCAACGACTTCCGGTGTCGATCCGCCGAACGTTCGGAGCATGTTGACTACGTAACTGCCCGCATCCATCATCGCGCCACCGGCGAGATCGTAGTTGTAACAGTTGCCAGAGAACTTGGGCAGCAGCACGCAAAGAGCAACCTCGACGGACTTCAGCTTGCCCAGCTCACCCGAGGCGATGATCTCCTCGACGCGCAATGTCAACGGGTGGTAGCGGCCCTGGACAGCCTCCATCACTACGAGGTCCGATGCCGCAGCAAGTTCGGCGATCTCACGCGCTTCGGCAGAGTTGGCGGTGAACGGCTTCTCACAGAGCACGTTCTTGCCGGCGGCAAGTGCAGCCCGCATCCACTTGCCGTGCATGCTGGTCGGCACCAGGAGATAGACAGCATCGATCTCAGGGTCCGCGATCAACTCGTCGTAACTGCCGTGCGCCCTGGCGATACCGTGCTTGGCGGCGAATGCCTGCGCGCTGGCCGTGTCCCGGGCTCCCACGGCAGCGACCACGACCTCATTGCTTCCCTTGGCGGGGTTGATGATGGTCGTCGGCGCATAGCTGGAAGCGCCAAGTACGCCGATTCGGACAGGGCTCGGACAGTCAGGCACCGCCGAGACGCTACCAGGTGGGACCCGGAGAACACATGAACGTGTCTCAGCCGAGAAACTACGCCTCTGCCTGCAGTTTTACGGCCGATCGACGGACCCTGATCGGGCGAACCTCAGGTCGGTTTGCGAACCGGCAGTCCCGACGCACGATAGATCTCGTCAATCACGCTCATGTTCTCGAGCGCTTCGGCAGGTGTCGTCTTCACCGGCTCGCCCCGCAGGACCGCCGCAGCGAATGCGTCAAGTTGGTAGGAGTACGTAGGGCGCGACCCGAAACGCTCAACCCGCTTGCCTGCACCAGTTTGGACCGTCAATCGATGGAACACGTGCGGAACCAACGGGTTGATGACTCGCAACTCGCCACGATCTCCTACCACCGTGGCGGTGATACGCAGCAGATCCTTTGACCACATGGAGCAATGGATGCGGCCGATATGCCCGTCAGCAAAACGCAGATTCGCCGTCATTGCCCGGTCGACGTCGGGACCGCGCAGTTTCGCTTGCGCGGAAACGACCTGCGGAGTCGAACCACCGAATGTGCGCACCATGTCGACCGCGTAGCAGCCAGCGTCCATGAGTGCGCCTCCGGCCAGGGGGTAGTCATAGCGAATGTCTGAGAACCTGGGCAGCGGAAAGCAGAAAGCCGCTTCGACCCGCTGAAGGGTACCCAACTCTCCTGAAGCGATGATCTGCTCGACGCGATTGGCGAGCGGGTGATACCGGTAGTGAAAAGCCTCCATCACTACAAGGTTTGACGTCGCAGTCAGCTCGGTAATCTCTCGGGCCTCATCCGCATTAGCCGTCAGCGGCTTCTCGCACAGGACGTGCTTTCCGGCGGCGATTGCAGCTTTAGTCCATCGGCCATGCAACCCGTTGGGCAACGGGTTGTAGATGGCACTCACATCTGGGTCTCGGATCAAAGCCTCGTAACTACCATGGACCCGGGCAATCCCGTGCTTTGCAGCGAATTCCCGCGCGCGGGACTCATCGCGCGCAGCAACTGCTGCCACCACGACTTCATTTGATTCCGATGCCGGCTTCACCAAAGCGGCGGGCGCAATCCGGGCAGCACCCAGGATGCCGATCTGTAAAGAGGCCTGACCCTCCCCCATCGTCGCAGAATAACACCGGAAGGTTAGCCGCGCTCTTCCTCGACGTGCTCTGCCGTAGCGCGGATACGATCGACCTTGTGGACCTGTTCGTACGTGAATCCGGTCCGGTCGAGGCGCCCGCAATCGTCTTTCTCCACGGCGGGATCATGAGCGGCTGGTCGTGGGACCCGGTGGTCGCACGACTGCAGCACTACCGCTGCCTGGTTCCCGATCTGCCCCAGTACGGCAAGAGTTTCGAGCACGGCCCGTTCGACATGGCAAACGCCGCCATGGCCATTGCCGCGCTGATCCGGTCCCGGGCCGGGGAGGGCCGGGCGCATATCGTCGGTTTCTCACTCGGAGCTCAGGTTGCCGTCCAACTGCTGGCCACCCAACCTGACCTCGTCGACAGGGCGGTGCTGTCCGGAACGTTCATCAATATGCTGCCGGGAGTCTCGGTGACGCGGCGAGTAGTCGGAATCCTCGCCAGAACGGCGTGGTTTCGCTGGTTGGTCATCAACCGACACTGGCACCGCCACGACGTACCTCTACCAATGGGTCAGGGTTATCTCGAGGACGCACGACTGAACGCGGGAGCAGAGTTGGCCCACATCGTCGAAGCCTCAGCGGGCTTCACCCTTCCTGCACGCTTGGGTGAATCCCACAGCGCGAGCCTGTTTCTCAGTGGCAGCGAAGAGAACATTCTGGTGCGACGCTGGGCGACGCTCCTCGCAGCGTCAATGCCCAATGGCGTCGACATGGTCGCGACCGGTGTGCGCCACGACTGGCCCCACCGTCATCCAGAGCTGTTCGCCCGCACCGTCGACAGCTGGCTGTCTCAGACTCCCTTGCCTAGCGAGATCCGGATACCCTCTCCCGGATCGCTCTCTAGGTCAAGGGATCTGGGTTGACGCAGGCTTTCTCGCCGACAGGCCAGCTGCCCGATAGATCGCGTCGATCACGGTCATGTTCTCGACTGCCGCGGCCGGCGTCGTCTTGACGGGTTCGCCGCCCGACACCGCGGCGACGAAGGCGGCGAGCTGATCGCCGTAGAGGCCGCGCAGCCTGAAACGCTCCACCCGCTTACCCTCGCTCGTTCGAACCGTGAAGTGCTGAAACGGCGCCAGCGGATGCAGCCGCAACTCCCCGCGATCGCCGACGATCCTGGCGCTGAAGTGCGGCAGGTCCTTTGACCACAACGACGAGCGCAGACGGCCGGTGAGCCCGTCGGAGAACCGCAACTCGGCTGTCATGGCACGGTCCACTTCGGGACTACGCAATTGAGCCTCGGCGGAGACGACTTCCGGCGTTGATCCACCGAAGGTGCGGACCAGGTCGACGATGTAGATCCCCAGATCCATCAGGGATCCACCACCCATGGAGTAGTCGTAACGCACATTGGAGAACTTCGGCAGCCAAAAGCAATTGGCCGCCTCGATCCGCTGCAAGGTGCCCAACTCGCCCGAGTCGATGATCGCATGGACTCGCACCGCGAAGGGGAGATAACGGTAGTACAGCCCCTCCATCACCACCCGGCCCGATGCGCTGGTCAGCTCGGCGATCTCGCGTGCCTCCTCGGCGTTGGCGGTCAGCGGCTTCTCGCACAACACATGCTTGCCCGCGGCCAGTGCGGCTCGAATCCACTTGCCGTGCAGTGCATTCGGCAACGGGTTGTAGACGGCATCCACGTCGGGATCGTCGAGCAGATCCTCGTAGGTGTCGTGGACGCGTGCGATGCCGTGCTTGGTCGCGAACTCCCGCGCTCGTGAGACATCGCGGGCCGCCACAGCGGCGACCACGACGTCAGAACGGCCCTTGGCGGGTTTGATCACCACCGCGGGCGCGATATGCGCCGCACCCAGGATGCCGATCCGGACCGGCGCACCATCCTCAGCCATGTGATCGCTAGTTGCCGATCCCGCCTCTCGAGCCGTCGGCTACTTGCGCCAGTAGACGCCGGTGCCGTCGATGTTGACGATCTCGGCGGTGATCCCGTGCTTGGTCCGGTAGTCGGTTACCGCCTGCTCGCACGCCTTCACTGCCAGGTAGTCGTCCACGATGCAGAACCCGCCCGGCGACAGCCGCGGGTAGAGCGCATCCAGGCCCTGGATGGTGGATTCGTAGAGATCGCCGTCGAGGCGCAGCACCGAGATGGTCTCGATCGGCGCATCAGCCAACGTGTCCTTGAACCAGCCGGGCAGGAAGCGCACCTGATCGTCGAGCAGTCCGTAGCGCTCGAAGTTGGCCCGGACCTCAGCTTCGGAGACACCAAGAATTCCGGCGGCGAACTCCGCACGGATGCCCTTGTCCGCCTTGTAGTTCTCGGTATCCGACTTAGGCACGCCCTGGAACGAGTCGGCCAGCCAGACCGAACGGGTGTGGTCCCCGTAGGCGGCTAGCACCGCACGCATGAGGATGCAGGCACCCCCGCGCCAGACCCCGCACTCGATGAGATCGCCGGGGATCTCTTCCTTGATGACGGTTTCGACGGCTTCCTGCAGATTCGTCAGGCGCTTCATCCCGATCATGGTCTCGGCCTCGGCCGGCCAGTCCAGACCCAGCTCACGCTGGTTACGGCCACGGGCGTCAGAGCCCGACAGCCGGGGCAGGATGTTGTTGACGGTCTTGAGCAGCAGACGTCGCCGCAGCGGCCACTCCGAAGGAATCCGCTCGGCCATTCCGTACCTGGTCAGATTACGTCGGAGCAGGTCAAGGTACAGAGAGCGAACATCGGGTTGGGTGATGGTCAAGACGGTTCCTGTCTCACATGCCAGCGTGTCGGCGCTGAGTGTAGAGCCGACTGGACACCTGTTTAAGAGTTTTCGAAGATTTGACGCTGTTGTTAGCCAACTCTGCCGGCGGCGAACTTCTCGACGCGGTCGGCGGCCGCCATGACACTGTCCGATGGCGTGTTCATCCGCGAGGCGATCGCCCGAGCACGCACGGCGTAGTCCGGTGCCAGGATCGTGCGCAGATCGGCCAACATCGTCTTCTCGTTGGCGGTCGAGAAGCGCCGAGCCGTGCCGACCTTGAGCCGCTTGATCGCCTCGCCCCAGATCACCTGGACGTCGGCCATCCACAGGATCAGCGTGGGAACGCCGGCCCGCAGGCTGGCGGCCGTCGTCCCGGCACCGCCGTGATGCACAACGGCGCGGCAGGCCGGGAAGATCGTCGCGTAATTCACCGCACCGACTACCTTGACGTGGTCGAACTGCGGGACATTGCTGAAATCGCTCCAGCCCGCACACAGCAGCGCGCGCTCGCCGAGCTGGTCGCAGACCGACGCGATCATGGCGACCATCTCCGCCGGTGACTCCACGGGGATGCTGCCGAAGCCGAAGCAGATCGGCGGGGTCCCGGCAGCGATCCACGATGCGACGTCCTGATCGGCAGCGGTCGCCAGCTCCAGGGTGAGGGTGCCCACGAACGGCCGCTGCTCGCCCCAACCCGCCCATTCCTCGGCCAACCCGGGGAAGCAGACGTCGTCGTAGGCCTGAATCTCCAACGCACGGCGCTCGGCGATCCGGCGCGACACCGGCCCCCGGATGGGCACCAGGCCCAACTCCCGCCGTTGGGCGTCCTCGACCTTCTTCAGCCCCAGCCACACCAGCCACTCGTAGGCTTTCATCGCCGCGCGCGTCACTGGCGCGGGCAGTTTCGGCACGAGATGCCCGTTGACCCGGATCGGGAACCACAGCAACGTGGCCAACGGGATGTCGTGATACTCAGCGACATTCACCGCGAGTTCCTCGTAGCTGACCCCGGTGATGATCACGTCGGAGTCCTTAGTCAGCGCCGCGAGCATCGTGCTCATCTCGGCCCACGCCCGGGCGCCGGGTTCTCGCGATTCCTGGAAGTGCTTCTTCACCTCGCGCACCCGCCAGAAGTTGCGGAAGAAGTAGGCCCAGAAGTCCCGGGTGTCCTCCAACCAAGCCTGGGTGTCCGGGCCGTAGGGCACCGCAGTGAGGCCGACGGACTCCGCTGACGCGATGAGATCGGGTGGCACCGCCATCGTCACCTGATGACCCCGGCGCATCAGCTCACGACCGAGCGCAATACCCGGCTCGACGTCACCTCGGGTTCCATAAAAGGCAAGCACAGCTTCCATCGCGTGTTCGTAGCTCCTGACTGTTGACTTCAGACGAGCCCACTCGGCGGCAGGTCGCACCGAACCCCGCCGCTCAGCCGCACCGGAGCCTAGCCCGGCGCTTTGCATGTCGAACCGAAATCACGAAGTCTCGGCCAGCTCGGCTTCAAAGTCCATAGTTCCTCGGGCTGGCGTCGCATTCGATTACGCTGAGCGATTAACTGGTTCAATCCCGTGGCGACGCACATGATCCTGTGAGCCTCCGGTCGGCACGGGCGAACCCTTTTCGGGGAGGCTATTCAGTGACAGAACGGATACGCCATGCCCGCGTATCCCCAAGACGTCACGAATCCCCAGACGCCAAGACACCTGACAATCGACTCGCGCTGCTGGACCAAGCCTTCTTCGAGGGACATCGCGCAGCCGGTCAACGCGAGGTCATGCAGGTCGGATGGCTCTATGACCGTGCCGTTGACCCCGACGAACTGAAACGCTTCCACGACAACTTGGGCTACGGGTTGTTGGGCCGGCTCATCGAGCGCTCACCGCTACCGTTCGGTCGGCACCGCTGGGTTACCGATCCCCAACCGGCGCAGATCGAGATTGCCACCCGTGCACGCACACGCGCTGAGCTCGTCGACTGGTTCGACGAGTGCACGCAGGTACCGGTCGATCCGGAGTTGGGACCTGGCTGGCGCCTGAGCGTACTCCCACTAACCAACGGCGGCACTGCGATCAGCCTGGTGCTATCCCACTACGTAATCGACGGTATCGGCGGTGCCATTGCCGTCACAGAGGCCATCCTCGGACTGCCCCGCGACCTCGGCTACCCACCACAGCGATCGCGAAATCGGTTGCGGGCTTTGGCCGAAGACACCACCGCATCCTTGCGTGACGGCCTGGCAATAATCCGAGCCATGACGCTCGCGGTAAAAGGAGCGCGAAGTCGAGTGGAGGACGCCGCCCGGGCCAAAGCAGCCCGGCCCATCGCGGAGTTGGGCAGCGAAGCGGACGTCTCCGTCACTATGCCCAGTGTTTGGATCCGACTTAATCTCGGAGAATGGGTCGCACGCGCAGAGGCTCTCGGCGGAACGGCCAGCACTCTTGCGGCCGCATTCACTGCAAGGCTCGATATGCACATGGGCCGCTGCCATAGCGACGCCGTCGGCGTGCCGGTGCTATTGGTGGTGAACGACCGCACCGAAAACGACGTGCGCGCGATCGCGGTGTCGTTTGTACGGGCCTATATCAACCCATCAGGCGTCACGGAGGACCTCCGTCAAGCCCGCAACTCGATCAAATACGCGGTCACAGCTCATAGGGGGACGCCGGATCATTCAGCGCAACTCGCTGCCTTGGCGCCGTTCACGCCGAAGCGAGCGTGGCGGCTGATGATTGAGTCGGCGCTCAGCGATCCGGAACACCCGGCAGTCTGTTCCAACCTCGGAGACACTGGCTCTGCAGCAATACGTCCCGACGGGACGCTATGCGACGACGTCTTCGCCCGCGGAGCGAGCCAGCACCTCTCAGCGCGATGGCTCGAGCGGATCGGCAGCCAGCTTCATCTCTTTTACGGCACCTCAGTCGAGATCGACAGAGTGGGTATCTACATCAGCGGCTATCAACCCAACACGGCGACGAACAGATCCGAGTTGCGCGGGCATGTCGAACGAACCTTGGCGGAGTTCGGCCTGCTTGGCCAGATTGATTGAGCGACTGGAAGCGCGCCGGTTGTGTCTGGCCGAGTACCGGGCCCGCGTGCTTGGCAGCGGCGGGAGCACACCGACAACGCTGCCGACAAGACACCTGAGTGCAGCCAGTCTCGCCCGAATCGCGGATGGAGTTCGGCTACTCTCTCGTGGTGAATCGGTTCTAGCCCGCCCGGGCCCAGACCGTTCCGCTGCGACGCCGCGCCGGCTGGTGCGAGCGCGTGTCCACCCGGCGGCACGGACGAACCCTGTCTCATCGGAGGCTGATCAGTGGCAGTGGGGATACGTCGCGTGCGTTCATCGCACGCCGATACCGCCTCCAACGGTGATGTGCCCGTGGATAACCGGCTAGACATCATGGACCAGGCCTTTTACGCGGGCCATCGCGCAGCTGGCCAAAACGAGGTCATGCAGGTCGCCTGGATCTATGAACGCCCCATCGACTTGGTGGGCCTCAAGCGATTCCACCACGATCTTGCCTTCGGTTTGCTGGGTCGGCGCATCGAGCGGTCACCCCTTCCGTTCGGCCGCTACCGCTGGGTCTGGGACAAGCAACCGACCACACTCGATATCGCCGCAGCACCGCGAGCTCGCAGCGAGCTGGCCGACTGGCTTGAAGAACGGTCCCAACTCCCTATCGATCCCGAGAACGGTCCAGGATGGCGCTTGTCCGTTGTCTCATTCACCGACGGCACTGCGGCCGCCACCCTGGTGATCTCGCACTATGTGGTGGACGGGATCGGCGCCGTCGTCGGGGTGGCGCTGGCAAGCATGGGTGACACCACTGGTCAGGGGTATCCGCCCCCAGGGGCACGTCCGCCACTACGCGCGCTGGTCGAGGATGCCGCCGACGCCGCGCGTGCCCTCCCATCAGCTGTGCGCGCCCTGGTAGCAGCGACGAAGGAGGCACGGCGTCGCCAATCAGACAAGGCAAGGCCAGAAAGGTCGTTGGCAGCCGAAGCGCCGGTCACCGTCAGCGGAGACGAGCGCGTCACCGTGCCCTGCATCTGGATTCGCATGGACATGGACGCGTGGAATGCCCGCGCGGAAGCGCTCGGGGGAAGCGGTAGTACGCTCGCCGTAGCTCTGACGGCGAGGATCGATGAGCTCATGGGGCGCCAGCACGGCGATACCGACGACATCAAGATGCTGCTGCTGGTCAACGACCGCACCCCAGGTGATGTGCGGGCCGTCGCGGTGTCCTTTGCCCGCCTCAGCGTTCCCCCTACGAACTTGACCACAGACCTCAGCGGCGCGCGTGCCGCCGTAAAAGCCGGGTTGAAGGCGCTGAAAGAGATGGAGGACGAGTCGACGGAATTCGTCGCACTTACACCCTTCACCCCGAAGTCTGCGTGGAGGAAGCTGATCGACTACGCCCTCAACGATCCCGAACAACCGGCAGTGTGCTCGAACCTCGGCGACACCGGCCCCGCGGTAATCCGTGCCGACGGCCAGCCGAGCGATTCGGCGTTTGCACGCGGGACAAGCCAGCACATGACGCGACGTTGGCTCAACCGGATCGGCAGCCAACTGAACCTGTACTTCGGCACCTCGGTGGAGATGAACAAGGTCGGCCTGCATGTCCGCGGCTATCACCCGGGATCAGTTACCACAAAAGCCGAATTGCACGCCATCGTCGAGCAAGCGCTGAGCGATTTCGGGCTCACTGGACTCCTCGACTGAGGCACGGTCGACTACGCCCCGGCAACGCTGGACCGTCATCAGTGTGGAGTTCCTTCACCAGGCGTGCGTTACTTCACATCAGCACGGCCACCCCGCCGAGACAACGACCACCGGTGTGGCGCACCGCCTTGGTCACGAACTCGCCGAAGATCGCGACAGGTAGCAAAACCAGACTCGGCACCAGCGGGGGCAACGGGTGCGAGCAGACGGGCACATTCCTGGGCAGCGCCGAGACTGCCGTTCGTACCACTGGTTAGCCTGTGAAACAGTTCACAGGGCGGCATCGGCATGGTTAACTCTCGTAACGATTGGGTCGGGTTCTGCTCAGCACTGCTGGTCGGCGGTGACCTGTGTGAGACCTCCACTGTGACGCGTACCACGGGATGTGTAGCGTGGGCGTCGCGTCACAGGCAGTTGTCGCACGTGGGACCCGGCTGGCGTCGCGGTGACGACCGGAACCGGTGGAAAGGTGGAAACGGTGGATGCGGTGGTCGAGGGCGACCTGCCTGACGTGGAGCCACCCCAGTCCGGCCTCACCTCATCCAACCCTGAGGATGCCAGCAAATTGCCTAGCTCCACGCGTAAATTTGGTCGGCGGAGTCGTCAATCATCGGGTCCGGCACCCCGGGACAGTCGACCTCGCAACCGCCGCAGCGCAGGCGCCCGTGCGTTCGGTCTGCTGAGGCGGTTATGGATTCCGCTCGTCGTGGTGGCAGTTATCGCAGCGGGTGGTTTCACCGTGTCACGCCTGCACGGCATTTTCGGCTCGCAGAAGCAGGTCACCTATGGCGATACGCGGACCGACACTGCCAAGCCGATCAATCCCAAGTACCTGAAGTACGAAGTCTGGGGCCCGCCTGGCACGGTGGCGCAGATCAGCTTTTTCAACGAGAACGGCGACCCGCAGTTCATCCAAGGTGTGAATCTGCCGTGGACGTTCTCCTTCCCGATGGTGGGTGCAGCAGGCATCGGAAGTGTCGCCGCGCAGGGTGACAGCGACAGCATCGGTTGCCGCATTCTGGTCGGCGACGAAGTGAAGTCGGAGAAGGTGACTTACCACGAGGTGAGTTCCTTTGTGTCGTGCATGCTGAAGGCCGCATGAGCAACCACCAGCTGGAGAATCGCCAGCCTTTTGTGGCGCGGACACTGCACCGCTTCGCAATACCCGTAATCTTGGCGTGGATCGGGCTTGTCTTCGTGCTCGGCCTGACAGTGCCCACCCTCGAGCAGGTCTCTGCCGAGCATTCGGTGTCACTGAATCCCGATGACGCTCCCGCCTTCATTGCCCAGAAGCGCATCGCAGAGGCGTTCAAGCAGACCGATCAAGGCAGTATGGCGTTCCTCGTCCTGGAGGGACAACAGCCCCTCGGCCAGGAAGCTCACGACTATTACGACCAGCTGATTCGGCAGATGGAAGCCGATTCCACGCACGTAAAACGCATCCAGAATTTCTGGGGAGACGAACTCACCAGGGCCGCGGCGGAAAGCTCCGACGGGAAAGCCGCGTACGCCCAGATATCGGTAGCCGGTAACCCTGGTGAGGCCCAGGCCAACGATTCGATCGTGGCCATCCAGCGCATCGTGGCGCAGACACCGCCACCGCCCGGTGTCAAGGCCTACATCACCGGGCCGGCTGCGATCGTCGCCGATATGGCCAAAAGCGGCGACAGCACGGTGCTGCTCGTCACCGCGGTCAGTGTGGCGGTCATCTGCGTCACCTTGCTCTTCGTCTACCGCTCGATCGTCACCGTCTTTCTGCTGCTGTTCGTGGTCGGCATCGAGTTGCAGGTGGCCCGCGGGATCGTCGCCTTCCTAGGCCATATCGGACTCATCGGCCTGACAACGTTTGCCGTCAACCTGTTGGTGTCATTGGTGATCGCGGCCGGAACCGATTACGGCATCTTCTTCGTCGGCCGCTATCAGGAGGCCCGCCAAGCCGGCGAAGATCGGCAATCTGCGTACTACACGGCCTACCACAGCGTCGCCAAAGTGGTGCTGGCTTCCGGATTGACAATCGCCGGAGCGGTGCTCTGCCTGAGCTTCACTCGGCTGCCGTTCTTCAAGGTCTTGGGTGTTCCGTGTGCGGTCGGCATCGTGGTCGCCGTCGCGGTCGCCACGACGCTCTTCCCCGCCCTGCTGGCCGCCGGTGGCCGATTCGGGCTGTTCGACCCGAAGCGGATATTGAAGGTCCGTGGCTGGCGACGGGTCGGAACGGCGATTGTGCGCTGGCCGGGCCCGATCCTCGTGGCGTCACTAGCTGTCGCGCTGGTGGGGTTGTTGACCCTTCCCGGCTTCAAACCGAGTTACAACGACCAGGACTATCTGCCGAGGAACATCCCCGCCACTCTCGGTCTTGAGGCCGCGCAGCGGCATTTCCCGCCATCGGCCATGAAGTCGCCGGAAATTCTGATGGTCCAGTCTGATCACGATCTGCGCAATCCAGCGGACTTCCTGATCCTCAACAAGCTGGCCAAGGCTGTACTGGCGGTGCCGGGCATCTCGAAGGTGCAATCGGTTACCAGGCCCGAGGGCACCCCGATCGCCCACACCACGATCCCCTACCTGCTCAGCATGCAGCAAGCCGGTCAACAGCAGTTCATGCAATTCCAGAAAGTGCGCATGGATGATCTGCTCAAGCAGGCGGACATGCTCGGCGAGACCATCACCATCATGGAGCGAATGTTCGCGATCATGCAGCAACTGGTGGCCACCACCCATGACATGGTCACCAAAACGCATGAAATGCAGGAAATCACCAACGAATTGCGCGACCACATCGCGGATTTCGAAGATTTCTGGAGACCCATTCGCAACTACTTCTACTGGGAACCGCACTGCTACAACATTCCGTTGTGCTATTCGATCCGATCCATCTTCGACACCCTTGACGGCGTCAGCGCCCTCACCGACAAGCTCGGTGAAATGGTCAACGAACTGGACAAACTTGATGCTCTGATGCCGCAGCTTGTCGCCCAGTTCCCCGAAATGCTCACGATCATGAAGAGCATGCGGACCATGCTCCTGACAATGCACAGCACCATGTCGGGCGTCTTCGGGCAGATGGACGATGGCACCAATAACTCGACCGCGATGGGCAAGGCATTCGACGCCGCCCAGAACGACGATTCGTTCTACATACCACCCGAGGTGTTCAAGAACGCTGATTTCAAGCGGGTGATGGACATCTTCATCTCGCCCGACGGCACCGCATCTCAGATGCTGATTTCGCAGAAGGGCGACCCATCGACACCCGCCGGCATGGCCCAAGTGGATGCGATCAAGAGTGCGGCTGAGGAGGCCCTCAAGGGAACCCCTCTCGAAGGCGCACAGATCTTTCTCACCGGCACCGCGGCAGGAACAAAAGACATCGTCGAGGGCTCGGAATACGACCTGATGATCGCCGTGGTGGCGGCGATCTGCCTGATCTTCATCGTCATGCTGATCATGACCAGGAGCCTGATCGCGGCGCTGGTCATCGTTGGGACAGTGCTGATTTCGCTTGGCGCATCATTCGGCCTATCCGTCTTCGTCTGGCAATATCTGCTCGGTATCCAAATTCACTGGGCAGTACTGGTCATGTCGGTGATCATCCTGTTGGCCGTGGGGTCCGACTACAACCTGTTGTTGGTCGCGCGGATGAAAGAGGAGATCGGCGCCGGGATCAATACCGGAATCATCCGGGCGATGGGCGGCACGGGCAAGGTCGTGACGAACGCGGGTCTGGTGTTCGCCTTCACCATGATGTCGATGCTCGTCAGCGATCTCATCAGCATCGGCCAGGTTGGGACGACCATCGGGTTGGGTCTGTTGTTCGACACCCTTATTGTTCGCGCGTTCATGACCCCGTCCATCGCCGCCCTGCTCGGTCGCTGGTTCTGGTGGCCGCAACAGGTACGGCCGCGGCCGGCCAGCACGATGCTCCGGCCGACCGGGCCTCGACCCCTGGTGCGCGCCCTGCTCATGAATCAGCAGCAGCCGTAAATGGCGGCTGTGCAGTCCGCTGGGGGCCGCATGAGCACCGAACGCTCACGGCCAGTCGTCGCGCGCTCCATTCGCATGCTGTCGGTCCCGATTGTTCTGTTCTGGCTCGCATTCACGGTGATCGCGACGTTCTGGGGTCCGTGGTTGGAAACGGTGGGCCGCGACAATTCCGTGTCGCTGGCGCCGCAGGATGCTCCGGCGGTGCAAGCAATGCAGCGCATCGGTGCGAATTTCAACGAATCGAAGTCCGACAGCTTCGCCATGCTCGTCATCGAGGGACAGAAGCCACTCGGCGACGAAACCCATGCGTATTACGAGCAGTTGATCCGGCAGCTCAAAGACGATCCCACGCACGTCGAACACGTCCAGGATCTGTGGAGCGACCGCCTCACCGCCGCAGGAGCGCAGAGCGCCGACGGCAAAGCCGTCTATGTGCAACTGAATCTGGCCGGCAACCAGGGCACCACGCTGGGCCACCGCTCCATCGAGGCAGTGCGGCATATCGTCGAGAAGACGCCGGCACCACCGGGTGTGCAGGCCTTTGTCACCGGCCCGGCGGCGCTGTCCAGTGATCTGACGCACGCTGGCGACCGATCGATCCTCAAGATGACCGTGATCGGTGCGGTGATCATCTTCGCGGTGCTGATGTTGGTCTACCGGTCGATCATCACCGTGATCGCACTGTTGATCACCGTCGGCATCGAGCTCTTCGTCGCCCGATCGGTGGTCGCCTTCCTCGCTGAGCAGGGTGCGTTCTCGTTATCGACGTTCGCGGTCAATCTGCTTGTCGCCCTTGCCATGGCCGCTGGCACCGACTACGGCATCTTCTTTTTCGGGCGGTATCAGGAGGCTCGTCAAGCAGGCGAGGACGTCGAAACCGCTTACTACAGCACATTTCGCGGCGTCACCCCCGTGGTGCTGGGTTCGGGACTGACGATCGCCGGCGCCATGCTGTGCCTGAGCTTCACCCGATTGCCCATCTTCCAGACCATCGGTGTGCCGTGTGCGCTCGGCATGGTCGTCGCGGTCGGTGTAGCGATCACGTTGGTTCCTGCGGTGCTGGCGGTGGGAGGTCGCCTCGGTCTGTTCGATCCCACCCGCAAGATCGGGGTCCGGCGTTGGCGGCGGGTCGGCACGGCGATCGTCCGCTGGCCTGCGCCGATTTTGGTCGCGACCTTGGCGGTGGCATCGCTGGGCCTGATCGCGCTGCCCGGCTACGAGACGAGCTACAACGATCGCCTCTACATCCCGGACGACATCCCTGCCAACGTCGGATACGCAGCGGCACAAAGGCATTTCACCCAGGCCCGCATGATGCCCGAAATCCTGATGATCGAGTCGGATCGGGACATGCGCAATCCAGCGGACTTTCTGGTCCTGCACAAACTCGCCAAGGCCATCTTCCATGTCCCCGGTATCTCCCGTGTTCAGGGCATTACCCGGCCCGAGGGCAACCCGATCGAGCACACCTCGATCCCCTTCCTGATCAGTCTCCAGAGCGCTTCGCAGCAGCAGAGCATGAAGTTCATGCGCGATCAGGTGGACCAGATGGGCAAGATGGCCGAGCTGATGGACAGGCAGATCGCGGTGCTCCGGCGCATGTACGACTTTCAGAAGCAGATCACCGTCACGACCCACAAGACGATCGAACTAACTACCCAGATGGCGGACGTCGTCGCCCAATTGCGCGACGCTGTATCGGAATTCGACGACTTCTTCCGACCCATCCGCAATTACCTCTACTGGGAACCGCACTGCTACAACATCCCGCTGTGCTTCTCGATACGCAGCATCTTCGATGCACTCGACGGGATCAACACCGCGACCGAGCGACTGCAGGAACTCTTGCCGACCCTCGGCACAATGGATGAACTGCAGCAGAAGCTGCTCGCCGAGATGCCTCGCCAGATCGCCATCATGGAACAGATGCGAAACATGTCGCAGGCCATGCACGCCACCATGTCCGGCAGCCTGGATGTCATGGACGAGACCACTAACGACGCCAACGCCATGGGCCGGGCCTATGACGCGGCCAAGGACGACGACACCTTCTACCTGCCGCCGGAAGTCTTCGATAACGCCGACTTCAAGAAGGCGATGAGCTCATTCCTGTCCCCTGACGGCAAGTCCGCGCGATTCATCATCTCCCACAAGGGCGATCCCGCCAGCCTCGAAGGTATCGCCCGCACCGACAAGATCCGCCAGGCAGCCGAGGAAGCGCTCAAGACCACACCGCTGTCCGGGGCCAAGATCTACCTCGCCGGCACCGCCTCGACGTTCAAGGACTTCCGCGAGGGCTCGAATTACGACCTGCTGATCGCCGGCGTCGGTGCCCTGTGCCTGATCTTCATCATCATGCTCATCCTCACCCGCAGCCTGATTGCCGCACTGGTGATCGTGGGAACGGTGGCCTTGTCACTGGGCTCGTCGTTCGGCCTGTCAGTGTTGATCTGGCAGTACATCTTTGGCATCAAGTTGCACTGGATGGTGTTGCCGATGTCGGTCATCGTCCTGCTGGCGGTGGGCTCGGACTACAACCTGCTGCTGGTCGCCCGAATGAAAGAGGAGATCGCTGCCGGGATCAACACCGGCATCATCCGCGCCATGGGTAGTACCGGCAAGGTCGTCACCAATGCGGGCCTGGTGTTCGCCTTCACCATGGCCGCCATGGTGGTCAGTGACCTGCAGATCATCGGCCAGGTGGGTACCACCATCGCGCTGGGCCTGATGTTCGACACCCTGGTGGTGCGCTCCTTCATGACACCATCCATCGCCGCCCTGCTGGGCCGCTGGTTCTGGTGGCCGCAGATCGTACGGCCGCGACCGGCCAGCGCCATGCTGCGGCCTTACGGCACCCGGATCTCGGTGCGCGAACTGCTCGAGAAGAACGAACCCCGGGTGGAGGACGCGGTGACCGTCGAACTCCCCCGCCCCGTCAGCTGACCGGCGTCCCGTTGGTCTCGCGGGTCTCGGCCAGCACGTAGGACGCCAGCATCTCGTCGGCGTCGACCGGCACGAACCCCGTGGATTCGATCTTCGTCAGATCCAGGGCACTGCTCGGCGGGCGCGGGGCCACCGGGCCGGACGCCTTGGCGAAGTAGGCGGCAGTACTCACTCCAGTGACCCGGTCCGGATCATGACCGGACAGCGCGAAGGTGCGCCGCGCCACGTCGGCCCAGGTCCCGACGGCCCCGGCGCCACTGATGTTGTAGATGCCGTACGGCGCCCGCACCTCAGTGAGATGCGCTATCGCCCTAGCGATTTCGCCGGCGAAGGTCAGCCGGCCGAACTGGTCGTTGACCACCGACGGGTCCACTCCACGCTCAGCCAGGGAGAGCATGGTGCGCACGAAGTTGCGGCCCTCGCCGATCACCCACGAGGTCCGCAGGATGTAGTGCCGCGGCACCGTGGCCACGATCTGATCGCCGGCCGCTTTGGTCTGCCCGTACACCCCGAGTGGGGCCACCGCATCGTCCTCGCGGTAAGCCCGGGTGGCGGTGCCGTCGAACACGTAGTCACTGGACACGTGCACCAGCGTGATGCGGTGTGCAGTAGCGACTTTCGCGAGTTCAGCCACACCGGTGACATTGACGGCCCAAGCCGCGGCACGGCCTTCCGGCGTCTCGGCGGTGTCGACGGCGGTGTAGGCCGCGGCGTTGATGATGGTGTCGTACTCGCGCCACGGCCGGGCGTCGGCCAGCGAACCAGAAGCCAGGTCAATATCGGCGCGCTGGGCGAACTCGACATGCGGCGCGTCGCCGTAGGCTGCCCGCAACGCCTGGCCGAGCTGCCCCCCGGCCCCGATCACCAGAGTCTTGGGCCGCGGAATCGGCGTCACCTCCGACAGCGGGCCCTGGGCGCGATCCTTCTCCGACAGTTCGGCCTGCTCCAGCGGGATCGGCCAGTCGATCCCCACCGCGGGGTCACCGGGGTGCAGTGACGGGTAGGCGACACCGGGCGAGTAGTGATCGTTGACCAGGTAGCTGTAGACGGTGTTGGGTTCCAGGGTCTGGAACGAATTACCCACTCCCCGAGGCACGAACACCGCCCGCGACGGATCGAGTTCCGCGCTGAACACCGCCCCGAACGTCGGCCCCTCGCGCAGGTCCACCCACGCGCCGAAAATCCGCCCAGATCCCACCGAGATGTACTTGTCCCACGGCTCGGCATGAATTCCGCGGGTGGTGCCCGCGGCGTCGTTGAACGAGATGTTCTGCTGCACCGGGCCGAAGTCGGTCATCCCGGCGGCGATCATCTTCTCGCGCTGCCAGTTCTCCTTGAACCAGCCGCGGTTGTCGCCGTGCACCGGCAACTCCCAGATGGTCAGACCCGGGATGGGCGTGCTGACCGCCCGCAGGGTCTTGCCGTACTCGGTCATCTCGCTCCTGTTACTGCCCCAGCCGGGCATAAAACGCTTCGGTGGCGTCCTTGGCCGGAGCCCACCAGTCCTCATGGTTGCGGTACCACTCGATTGTCGCCGACAAACCGTGCTCGAAGTCGCAGTACCGCGGCAACCAGCCCAGTTCGGTGCGCAGTTTGGTCGAGTCGATGGCATACCGCAGGTCATGACCACTGCGGTCCGGGACGTGATCGTAGGCGTCGGCGTTGCGACCCATCATGGTCAGGATCAGCTCCACCACTGTCTTGTTGTCCCGCTCACCATTGGCGCCGATCAGGTAGGTCTCGCCGATCCGGCCCGCCTCCAGGATCCGCAGCACCGCCGACGAGTGGTCGTCGGCGTGAATCCAGTCCCGCACGTTACGGCCCTCGCCGTACAGCTTGGGCCGGATGCCCCACAGGATGTTGGTGATCTGGCGCGGGATGAACTTCTCGACGTGCTGATACGGCCCGTAGTTGTTGGAGCAGTTCGAAATCGTGGCGGCCACACCGTAGGAGCGGATCCAGGCGCGCACCAGCATGTCGCTACCGGCTTTGGTCGACGAGTACGGCGAGGACGGGTTGTACGGGCTGGCCTCGGTGAACCGGGCCGGGTCGTCGAGTTCGAGATCACCGTAGACCTCGTCGGTGGAGATGTGGTGAAACCGCACCCCGTACTTGCGCACCGCCTCGAGAAGCGTGAACGTTCCGATCAGGTTGGTCTGCAGGAACGGCTTCGGGTCGGACAGCGAATTGTCGTTGTGCGACTCCGCGGCGTAGTGCACCACCGCGTCGGCCGTGGCCACCAGGTCGTCCACCAGATCGGGGTCGGCGACGTCACCGTGGACGAACGTCATCCGGTCCTCGGGCAGCCCGGCCAGCGAGGCCAGGTTGCCGGCGTAGGTGAGCTTGTCGAGCACCGTGACGTGGTGATCGGTGTGGTTGATCACGTGGTGCACGAAGTTCGATCCGATGAAGCCGGCCCCTCCGGTGACCAGCAGCCGAGCCACTACGAACCCCTTTCCAGCAGTTCCAGAAGATAGGAGCCGTAACCGGATTTCACCAACGTCTCGCCCCGCTCGCGCAGCTCATCATCGCTGAGAAAGCCTTGCCGCCAACCGATTTCCTCAGGTACACCGATTTTGAGACCGGTGCGCCGTTCCATCGTGCGCACGAAGTCGGCGGCGTCGGTCATCTGGTCGAAGGTGCCGGTATCCAGCCAGGCGGTACCGCGCGGCAGCACCTGCACCCGCAGCCGGCCCTGTTCCAGGTAGGCGCGATTGACGTCGGTGATCTCGTACTCGCCGCGGTCGCTCGGCTTCAAACCGCGGGCGATCTCGACGACATCGTTGTCGTAGAAGTACAGCCCGGGTACCGCGTAGTTGCTCTTCGGGGCCTTCGGCTTCTCCTCCAGCGACACCACCGTGCCGCCGGCGTCGAACTCCACCACACCGTAGGCCGACGGTTCGGCCACCCAGTAGGCGAAGATCACGCCGCCGTCGACGGTGGCGAATGCCCGCAACTGGGTGCCCATCCCCGGACCGTAGAGCAGGTTGTCGCCCAGGATGAGCGCCACCTTGTCGGAGCCGATGAAATCCGATCCGATGGTGAAGGCCTGTGCCAGCCCGTCCGGGGAAGGCTGCTGGGCGAACGTGATCGACACCCCGAACCGCGACCCGTCACCGAGCAGCCGCTCGAAGAACTGCGCATCGTGCGGTGTGGTGATCACCAGGATGTCGCGGATCCCGGCCAGCATCAGCGTCGACAGCGGGTAGTACACCATCGGCTTGTCGTAGACCGGGATCAGCTGCTTGGAGACACCCAGGGTGATCGGATGCAGGCGGGTGCCCGATCCACCCGCCAGGATGATGCCCTTCATTCCGCTAGCCATGCGACCGTTCGACGATCCGCACACCCATGCCGAGTGTCTCGTAGATGCGCAGATCGTCGACCCAGAACGAGCCCTGGAACACCACCAGCACACCGCGCTCCTCCCGGGTGACCGAGAGGATGTCAATCTCGCTGCGGGTGCGCTTGTTGGTCGGCACCACCTGGCCGCGGAACTTCCAGCTGAACGGCTGGCCGACGGCGACGATCTCGAATTCGCTGTCCTCGCTGCCCAATCCGGCCAGCTTGGCCGCCGCGCGGGCGGCCTGCTGCATGGCCTCGATGCCCAGCGATCCCGGCTGCACCGGGTCCTGGAAGAAGTGCGCCTTGAAGAACCATGCCTCGGGATGGACGTCGTACTCGGCGACCAGCCGGCCCAGACCCTCGACTCCCCCGGTGGGCCAGAAGTTCACCCGGTCGATCACCTGCAGCCGGCCCTGAGCCAGCCACGGATCACCGCGCAACTCATCGGCCTGGTACGGCATGGCGATCGGGGCCGGGTCCGACAGCGATTCCAGCTGACCGGGTTCCACCTTCAGACCGACCTGGTTCTTCAGCGCATCGGGGCTGAAGAAGCCGAACGCGGTCTTCATCGTCATCACGACGTGATCGCCTTGGGTGCAGGTGACATCGAAGAAAACGATCGTCGACCCGCCGCCCTCGGCGTAGCGGCTCAGCGTCGAGGTGATCCGCAACGTGCCGACCTCGGCGGGCTTGACCAGCACCACCTCGTCACCGTCGAGGTTGCGGAACACCACATCGTCGGGCCGGTTGGCCGCGAACCCGTTGTAGGACGACAGCCAGCCGCAGGGCTGCAGCAGGATCTCGATGAGCACCGACAGCGGCACCGTCGAGGACTTGCCGTCCTCGAAGTACCAGGCATCGGCAGGCACGTCGTATTCCGCGACGACGGTGCCGCCCTTGGTCGGCACCCCGGGCGGGCTGTCGACACTGATGATGCGGGAAACGAAGTGGTAGGGCTCGTCGGGCAGCCGCGGAGCGCGCCGGGTGCCGTCGAACGGCTTGTACAGCGAGCCGAAGGCGTCTGACGGCATACCGCGACCACAGGCCAGCAGCGCGCCGTAGTCACCGCGAACGTCCTTGGTGCCCTCCAGGATTCGGATCGGGCCGGGCGCACCGGGGGGCATCGGCCAGTCCGGGACCAGCCGCATCCCGAACCGCCGGCAACCGAACACCTTGAACCCGTCGCTGCGGCACAGCAGCGCGGCGTACACCGTCGGGGTGGGCCCGTCGATGATCTCCTCGATGAACACCTCGTAGTCGAGCTCGTGGTCGGCGTCCGGGATGACCTGTCCGCGGCAGACGAACCGGGCCATCTCCTCGGCAACCGGCTCGAACCGCCAGCCGTCCCGTTCGATGGTGAAACCGTAGGCGGCCATCGCGAACGACAGCGCCTGGGTGGCGGCATCGGCCATCAGGGTGCCGGGCATGCACGGGTCGTTCTTGAAATGACCGTCGTAGAACCAGGTGTCCTTGGGCACCGAGGCGGTGGCCCGCAGATAGCCGCGGCCCCAGGGTCCGCCGTCGGGCTGGAACTCGGCGATCTCATCGATCAACCGCAGCTTGCCGCGAGGCGGCTTCGGCGTACGGGTATGTGCCGCAGCCCGTTCGAAGCCGGGGCCGAAGCAGGCGTAGGCGTGCCCGTCGGTGAAGGCGTCGACCTCGGCGCGGTCGAACGAGCGCTTCTGGGTGACCCGCGGCGGCTCGTCACGGCGCGCACCCTGGCGCGGCACGTCGTCGGCGGCGTCCCACAGCACCCCGTCGGAGTGGCTCAGTTCCTCGTTGGAGAAGAAGCCGGCCTGCCCGTTGCGCACCGAAATCATCAACCGATCACCGATGTAGCAGTCGTAGTGGAAGAAGAACAGCCGGGTGTCACCGTGTTTGGCGTGGCCGTCGATGTGGATGTCGTAGCGCAGCGTCTCACCGCCCTTGGGCAGCTCGCCCATGAACGTCAGGTCGCAGCCGAGCAGCCGGTACACCCGCTCACCGCGGTTGTGGAAATCCGCGCCCAGCCAGGACGCCAGGAGCAGGTCGGCCTGACCGGACTCGATCACCACACCGGGTGACATCCGCCCGTTGTGCATGTACCAGGCGTCGGGGTCCACGTCGGTCTCGGTGACGATCCGACCGGTGCCCATCGTGCCGGGCTCACCCTCGATGAGAATCACCCGATCCGCCAGCAGCAGCGGCGGTTCGGGCATCCGGACCAGCCGGTCGTACTGGTCGAGTTCGGCGAACTTGGGGCCGAAGACCTCCGAGATGTTGCCTCCGGCAAGCAGTGCCACCGGGGACGGCGGGGCGTCCAACGTCATAGGGCCGCGCCGACCGGCTGCCATCGACAGCATCTCGGCGCGCATCCGCAGGAACGACTCATGCGCGGCGGCCTGCTGCTCGACGAAGGTGGCATGCGCCTGTCCCACCGAGTCGACCAGACTCAGCGCGGCGGCGGCGCGACCGCTGACAGTGGCCGCCGCCACCTCAGCGCGCGACGGGACCACCTCGGTGGCCGTGACGACGACCTCCCGTTGCGGGATCACCAGCGGCGTCGGATAGGCCGGTGCCGCTGGCATGGTCTGCACGGTTCCTTGATCGATTTCGGGCAGGTCGATTTCCGGCATTGGGGCGCTCCCATTCTCGGACGCGTGGTGGGCCGCCGGCTCGGGCTGCGACACCGCGACGACGTCGGGCCAGTGGGCGGGCAGGGTGACCTTGCGGGGGGTGTCGGCCGACGCCGGCGTGGACTGTCGGCGCAGCTGATCGAGGCGGGCGTCGAAGGCATCCACCCGCACCGGCAGACCGTGTACCCAGAGCTTGGACACCGACTCGGCCAATGCCCGTAGCCCGCGGCGCTCCTGCGGGTCCAGGGCCACCGCCACGTGCGGGCGGTCCCCGAGGATTTTCGGGATCGACCCGGTCAGGATGGCGCGCGGTCCGTGCTCGACGAAGACCCGGACACCGTCGTCGTAGGCCTGCAGGATCGTGGCCGGGAAGTCGATCGGCTCGACGGCCTGCTGCGTAATGGCCGCTGCCGCAGCCTCACTGGTCGGCACGTAGGCCCGGTTGCCGGCGTTGGTGTAGAACCGCACCCCCGGGGCGACGTGCGCCTGCCGGGTGTGGATGGCCCGCCAGGTGTCGGCGAACGGATCCATGGCGCTGCAGTGGATCACCATGTCCAGGCCCAGCGGGATCGCGGCCGCACCCTCGACGGAGTCGATCACCCTCTTGCAGGCGGCCGGATCACCGCCGATCACACAGTCGTCGGGGGCCTGCACGATCGTCATATAGGCATGCGGTTCGCGGGCCAGCGCGGCCTCGATCTCGGTGCGCGGCGCGGTCACACGCCAGCATTCCCACGGCGCGGCCTGATCACCCAGACCCCAGTCGGTGGCCGCCACCCGGCAGCTGCCGGTGAGCTGTTCGCCGTACATGCCGGAGGCCTCGATCTCCTCGAGCATCTCCTCCAGATCGCGCCAGACACCAAACGCCAGAAGCGAATTCGTCTCCCCCGACGACAGCCCGATCGACGCGGTCGGCGCGAGGCCGAGAACGGTGCGGGAGAACTCTGCATGCGCCTGGCATACCAGGGCGCAGCCGGTGAGCTGAGTGCGCGGATCCAGGGTGGTGATGCCCGCGCCGTAGAGCGGACGGGCCAGCGCACCGACACCGGAGAGCCGGCAGGCCAGTGCATCACCGAGTTCGGGCCAGGCCAGGAACAGATCGCGTCCCGCCCCCGGGTAGGCCGCCGCCGCCCCGGTGAACATGAAGGCCAGTTCTCCGTCGGTCGGTCCGTCGGCGAACGCGACACCGGGGATCACCGGAACCTCACCGCGGTCCAGGCGCTCGATCGCCGCCGTGCGCAACGTCTCCAGCGAGGCGTCGCTGTCGGAGACCACCGAGCAGCGCACCGGGCCTGCACCGCCGGGCTCGCGGCGCTTCATTCGGGCCAGCACCTCGTCACGGCTCGCACCGGCATAGCGCTCGCAGATCGGGACCGCGCCCAGCGCCAGCGGGCGGGGCCGGTGCCCCACTGCCGAGAGAGTGACCCCGTCGGCCCGTCCGCCCAGTGACTCCAGCCAGATCGAGGTCTGTGTCTCACCGGGCGTGGGCTGTGCCCCGTTTCCATCCACCCGGACCCTGGCACGCAATGCCTCAGCACGCGCGGCGATTTCGATCGCCGCACCGGCGGCATGGGTGCGGCCAAACCGCTCGGCGCCGATATTCGGATCCGGTGCGCTGACGGTTCCGTCCGGGTCCACCACGGCGACGATGTCGTCACCGGCGGCCTCGGCGTCGGCCCGCCGCTTGAGGACGAAGGCCACCGCGGCGTCGCCGTGCGGCTCCCATCCCCCGGCACCGACGGCGTCGGCGGCGCGTTCATGGGCCGGTTCACAGCACATGTCGACCGCACCGGCGACCACGGCGTCGAGCTCGCTACGCCGCAGGGCGCGCACCGCCAGACGCAGTGCGGTGATCGCGGACAGTTCCTCACTGGACACGGTGAAGCCCCAGCCGCGGAAATCCCGTTGCGCGTGAATGCGATTGGCCGGGATGTTCGGCATGGTGCCGACCACACCGTCGGCGGTCAGCTTCGGCGCGGCCTCACTGTTGGTGCTCAGCCATGCCTCGTCGTCGGCGTGCAGGACCCGCAGGCGCTGGCGGGCGATGGTGGCATCGCAGCCCATTCCGACAATGACGCCGGTGCGCTCGGGGTCGGTGCCGACCTGGTCGAGCGCCTGCCCGGCGGCAGCCAGCATGGTGGTCTGCTGGCTGAGGCTGGACTTGAGCTCACTGGGCGGAAAGCCAAGGCGGACAAGGTCGAGTTCGACGGTGTCCAGTGGCGTCGGGGCCGCCTCAGGACCAAGCGCGCGGCGGCGGAACGATTCGACGTCGCGCGCATCACCGGTCACCACACCCAGTGCGCAGATGACGATGTCACCGGAGGGGGCGACCGGCGCCGCCGAGCGACGGCGGCCGGGCACGTAGTTCTCCACGATCAGGTGGGCGTTGTTGCCGCCGAACCCGAAGTTGCTGACCGCGGCCCGCTTGATGTCACCATCCCAAGCGGTGGGGGTGGTCGCCAAGGTGAAGGACGTATCCCCCAGTGCGGCTGTCGGTTTCTCGCACAGCGCGGGTGCGATGGTGGAGGCCTGCATGGCCGAGAGCACGTTGATCAGGCTGGCCGCACCGGAGACGGTGATGGTGTGCCCGAGGTTGCCCTTGAGCGCGCCGAGGCGCAGCGGTACCTCGCCGTAAGCGGCGAGGATGCTCTGCAGCTCGGTCGCATCGCCCAGCGGTGTTCCGGTGGCGTGGCAGTCCAGATAGTTGATATCGGCGGGATTGAGCCCGGCTTGGTCCAGCGCGTCCAGCATGGCGCGGGTCTGGCCGCCGACTGCCGGCGCCAGGAAGCCACTCTGGCGTCCGTCGTTGGACAGCCCGACACCGAGGATCACCCCGAGAATTCGATCGCCGTCGCGCTCGGCGTCCGCCAAACGCTTGAGCGCCACCAGCGCCGCACCCGCCGATGGCACCAGTCCGTCGGCATCGGTGTGGAACGGCCGTGACCGCCCCGACGGGCTGAGTGCTTGCAGCGCAGTGAAACCCAGGTGCAGGAACAGGTCGTCGGCGCCGTTGACGCCACCGGCCAGCATCACGTCGGCCTCACCGTCGTGCAGGGCGTCGCAGGCCAGCTTGATGGCGTACAGCGACGACGCGCACGCCGCGTCCAACGCGAACGCCGGTCCGGTCATCCCCATCGCACCGGCCACCAGGTGCACCGGCAGACCGGAGCAGAAGCGGTTGCGCGGATCGGCATGACCGGTGCCGTTCCAGACCCCTTCGACGAACTCGGTGTTGCCGGTCGACGGGTAGGACAGGTTGCCGACGATCAGCCCGGTCCGGGCCGCCGCGGCCGGTCCGCCGAGGGCCTGCTGGGCGCAGTAAGCCAGCCAGTGGCTGATCGGGTCCAGCCGGTCGAACTCGCTGATCGCAGTGCGCAGCGCCCCGAGATCCGGTGCGGTGTCGATGTATCCGCCGGTGGCCGAGGACACCCGCAGGCCCTGCTTGTCACTGGCCAGTAGCGCCGCCGGGTCCACGCCCCGCCAGTGTTCGGGCCGGGTGGGGGTGAGCAGGCAGCGTCCGTTCAGCGTCGCGTCGAACAGTGCCTCCGGCGTGGCCGCGCCGGGCAGGATACAACTGCGCCCGACGATGGCGACAGGTTCGAAACCACTCACGCCGTCGTATCCGCCCCAGTGCCGGCCACGTAGAACTCCACGCCTTCCAGTTCGGCGACCAGTCGGCCGTCGGCGGTCTCCAGAGCGATGTCGAAGTCGACGCGCTTGTCGTTGACCGGCTTGGCCGCCACCCGGCAGCGCAGGCTGCCGCCGTCACCGGACGGCTGGTGGAAGACCGCCCGCCCGATCCGCACCGGCAGCACCAGCGGCCGTCCGTGCGCACTGGCCCACAGGATGCCCAGTTGCAGACCGCCGTCGACGCTGACCGGGTCGATCGCCCAGTCGCCGTCCGGCCAGCCGAGTTCAGCCAGGCCCTTCAGGCTGGCACTGCCACCGCCGGCACCGACCGCCTCGAGGTGCTCGATGGCCGCGAACCGCGGACCGTGGAACAGCGGACCGCCGTAGATCTCCCCGACCCCGAACGGCCACTGGCCGCCGGTGACCGCGGGCACCGAAATGCTGTGTGCGGCCTGGGCTTCGGTCTCCAGCACCGCTCGGTAGCGCTTGCGGCCCTCGGGATCCTGGACGCTCACGGTGTAGGCCGAGCCGGTGGGCTCGAAATCCAGAGTGAGTGCCTGCTGCTCGCATTCGGCGAACGTGACACCGGAGAGCACCTGGAAGTCGCGGATCACCGGGGTGGCATCGGGCACCAGGCCACGCACGGCGCGCAGCATGGCATCGAGCACGATCACCACCGGCACCACCACCCGGCCACGGACCTGATGGTCCGCCAGCACCGGCAGGTTCTCAGTAGACACATCCCAATCCACCCGGGCTGCCCGCAGGCGACCCTCGGCCGGTGCGGCGACCACGATCGCGGTGACCGGATCGCGCCGCAGCGCATGCTCGGCGAAGAACTGTGCCCCTTCGTCGATCGGGATCACGCCGACACCGGATTCCAGGAACCGGCTCTTGAGGGTGGCGTCGACCATCCCGCCGTCCCACGGTCCCCAGCCGAACGCCCGCACCACGCAGTTCTCGCCGCGGCGCGCGGCCTCACGGGCCGCGATGGACTCCAGCACCGCGTTGGCGGCCGCATACGCGCACTGGCCGGGGTTACCGGCACGCGCGGCGATCGAGGAGAACAGCGAGATGAAGCGCAGATCGTCGGCCGACGTCGCCTCCAGAAGCGCCTCGGCACCAATCACTTTGGTGCTGAACACCCGGACGAACTGATCGTCGTCGAGGTCCTCCAGCCGACGGTCGGCCAGCACACCGGCGCCGTGCACCACACCGACAATCGGCCCGACAGTAGCCCGCACCTCGTCGAGGACGGTGCGCAACGACTGGGCATCGTTGATGTCGGCGGCGAAGTAGCGGGCCGGGGTGCCCTGCGCCTCGGCCGCGGCCAGGGTGGCACGCACCTCCCGTTCGGCCAGCAGGCGTTCAGCCTGTGCGCGGGCCTGCGGCAGCGTCAGCGTCTCGCCGCGGGCGCGGGCCGATGCGGCCAGTGCCGTGGCGATCTCGGTGGAGGTAGTGCCGGTCGGCTCGTCGGCGGTGGCCTCCCGCAGCGCGGTGCGGCCCAGCAGGGCCAGCCGCAGACCGTGGCGACGGGCCAGAGCCAGCGCCGACTGGGCGGTCACCCCGCGCGCGCCGCCGGTGACCACGACGACGCCGTCGGAGGGAACGCTGATCTCCTGACCGGTGGGCGCGGCGTCGACATCGTCGACCACCACCAGTCGGGTGCCGTCGCTGCGCAGCGCGACCTCGACGCCGCTGCCACCGGCGAGCAGCTCGGCGGTCAGGCGTTCGGGGTCCAAGGTCTCGATGTCGATGGCGCGGACCGAGGCATTCGGCCATTCCCAGGCGGCCGTCTTGGCCACGCTGGCCACCCCGATCGGGGTGTCGGCTTCGGCGAACCGGGCGCCGGTGGACTGCACGGTCACGAAAAGCCTTGAGCGCGAGGAACTCTTGGCCACGCTGCGAGCAGCATGGAAGGCACGCAGGTGAATGTCCACACAGTCCTGCGTCGAGTGAGCCGGGCCGAGAGCGGCCAGGCTGATCACCGCAGCTGCCTCGTGCG
Source organism: Mycobacterium sp. M26 (assembly GCF_001494595.1). Taxonomy (GTDB): domain Bacteria; phylum Actinomycetota; class Actinomycetes; order Mycobacteriales; family Mycobacteriaceae; genus Mycobacterium. The sequence continues at coordinate 1,001,476 of NZ_LN929908.1, read as the reverse complement.
GCACCACGTCAACCGCGCGGGCCTTGATGCCGTGGCTGATCATGACGCGCTCGAGGTCTTCGGCGAAGGCGGCGTTCTCCCGGGTGATGAGCACTTCACCGTCACGCAGACCGGCCATGGCGAAGCCGCTCGGCGGGACTTCCCGCATCGCCGCCTCGGTGCATTCCAGACCGCCGGAGGGCGCGGTGGCCGTCACGGTCTGCGGTGCCGGTGCGGCGGGTTCGGATCCGCCACCGGACGTTGCACCCGACACGGAGTCGACAACGTCCTGCAGGGTGCGCAGGTTGGCCAGCTCGGAGGCCGGAATCTCGCGCGTCCCAGGGAACTTCGCCTGCAACGCCGCCAGGATCTCGACCTGCTTGATGGAGTCGATACCCAGCTCGGATTCCATCTCCATATCCAGCCCGAGCATGTCGGCCGGATACCCGGTCTTCTCCGAGACGATCGCCAGCACCACCTCACCGGCATCGGCGGCCGGTGCCGCAGGTGCGGGTGCGGCCGGTGCCGCAGGCGCGGGGGCGGCCGGGGCCGGCGCGCCGCCGGAGGCGAATCCGGCGATGGAGTCGACGACGTCCTGCAGGGTGCGCAGATTCGACAACTCCGAGGCCGGAATCTCCGGAGCCCCAGGGAACTTCGCCTGCAACGCCGCCAAAATCTCCACCTGCTTGATGGAGTCAATACCCAGCTCGGACTCCATCTCCATATCCAGCCCAAGCATGTCGGCCGGATACCCCGTCTTCTCCGAGACGATCGCCAACACCACCTCACCCGCATTCACCGCAGGCACAGCCGCAGCGGGTGCCGGCGCAGCAGCAGCGGGCGCACCTGCCGAGGCAAAGTCGGCCACCGAATCCACCACATCCTGCAAGGTGCGCAGATTCGACAACTCCGAGGCCGGAATCTCCGGAGCCCCAGGGAACTTCGCCTGCAACGCCGCCAAAATCTCCACCTGCTTGATGGAGTCAATACCCAGCTCGGACTCCATCTCCATATCCAGCCCAAGCATGTCGGCCGGATACCCCGTCTTCTCCGAGACGATCGCCAACACCACCTCACCCGCATTCACCGCAGGCACAGCCGCAGCGGGTGCCGGCGCAGCAGCAGCGGGCGCACCCGCCGAGGCAAAGTCGGCCACCGAATCCACCACATCCTGCAAGGTGCGCAGATTCGACAACTCCGAAGCCGGAATCTCCGGAGCCCCAGGGAACTTCGCCTGCAACGCCGCCAGAATCTCCACCTGCTTGATGGAGTCAATACCCAGCTCAGACTCCATCTCCATATCCAGCCCAAGCATGTCGGCCGGATACCCCGTCTTCTCCGAGACGATCGCCAACACCACCTCACCCGCATTCACCGCAGCCACAGCCGGGGGCGCAGCCACTGGCGCGGGGGCCGGAGCCGGCGCGGGGGAAGGAGCTGCCACCGGAGCGGGTGCTACCGGAGCGACCGCAACCGGTGCGGGCGCGGGGGCAACCGGCTCAGCCACGGTGTGCACGGTGTGCACCACCGCGTCCGGGGTGTGGACCACCACGGCAGGTGCCGGCGCCAGCGCTTGGGGCGCAGCGGAGTGCTCACCGACGATCTCGGCCATCATCTGGGCCGACATCTCCAGGAACGCCTTGTGGGTGTCGGCCACCGCACCGAGATAGCGCTCGTGCTGCTGCGCAGTCTCCTTCTGGATGCGGTCGATGATGCTCCACGCGTCGGTGGACAGCGGCGCCTGTGCGACCGCCGGTGCCGGGACGCCGTTGCGCGGCAACACCGGCGCGGGTGGAGGGGCAGCCTGCGCGGCGGGTGCAGCGGCCGGAACGCCGTTGCGCGGCAACACCGGCGCCGCAGCGGGAAGCGTCTGCACCGCGGCAGCCGCGGCCGTCCGCAGGCGGGTAAGGCTTTCCAACGTTGGCTCCTCCTACCAGAACCGCGTGCTTGGGTGCCGGCACATGCTGGGCCGGCTCTTCGTAGTTGTCGTACAGGGCGGCCAGGTTCAGCGGCACGCCGTCGGCGGCCAGAGCCGCCAGGCCGCGATGCCAGCCGCGCAGTCCGCCGGCCTTCGGGTCGTCGAGCGCCACCGCCAGATGCGGTGTGCCGTCGAGGATCTGGTCGACGAGTTTGGTCAGCACCCGGCTGGGCCCGACCTCGATGAAGCGGGTGACGCCGTCGCGGGCCATCGCCTCGACCATCTCGCGGAACCGCACCGGCTGGCGCACCTGGTCGCCGAGCTGCTCGGCGATCCCGTCACCGTAGGTCTGCGCGGTGGCATTGGCGTACACCGGGAACTGGGCGGACCCGAACTCCATGGTCTTGAGGTAGGCGGTCAGCGGCTCGGAGGCCGCGGCCACGATCGGCGAGTGGAACGCCGAGGCCACCGGCAGCCGGACCGAGGTCCAGCCGGCCGCCTTGGCCGCGGTGGCCGCCCACTCGATGTCGGCGGCCGGTCCGGCCAGCACCACCTGGCCGGGGGCGTTGTCGTTGGCGATCACCAGCGCGGCCGCGGCCTGCGGCTCGGCGTCGAGCAGGGCACGCACATCGGCGGCACTGGCGGTGACCGCGAGCATCGCGCCGTCGCGGCCCTGGCCCGCCTCGGCCATCAGCACGCCGCGGGTGCGGGCGGTATCGACCAGTCGCTGCAGCGGCAGCACACCGGCGGCCGCCAGCGCGGACACCTCGCCGAAGCTGTGGCCGGCCGCGGCGTCGGCGTGCACACCGAGCACATCGAGCAGCACGAGCTGCGAGAGGCTGGTGGCGGCGATCGCCGGCTGGGCGTTCTGCATCGCGGTCAGCGTGGCGCGCTGGGCGTCGGCGGTCTCGGTGTCGAAGGCCGGCTCCGGGAACACCACCCGGTGCAACTCGGCCAGGTCACCGCCGAGCGAATCCCACACCGCGACCGCCTGCGGGAAGGCTAGCGCCAGATCGGCACCCATGCCGACGTACTGGCTGCCCTGGCCGGGGAACAGGAACGCGGTCTTGCCGTCCCGGGCCGGACCGACGCCGACCGCGATGTTGGCGTCTTTGAGCTGGGCGACGGTGCCGTCGGCGAGCGCCTTGCGCAGCTTCTCGGCCAGCGTCTGCAGCGCGGCCACATCGGTGGCCACCAGGCCGGCGCGGGCGGTCTGCGAGGCGTCGAATGTGCGGGCCGACTCGTAGGCGATCCGGGCCAGGGTTTCCCCGGAGCCCGCGGCGGCCACCAGCTCGGCGGCTCGGCTGGCCAGCTCCGCCTCCGACGGCGCGCTGAGCACCACCAGTTCGCTGGGCAGGGCGCGCAGCCGCTTGGCACGCTGCGGGCCGGTGTACTCCTCGATCGTCACGTGGAAGTTGCTGCCGCCGAAGCCGAAGGAGCTGACGGCCGCACGACGGGGCTGATCGCCAGGGCGCACCCACGGCCGGGTCTGCGCGTTGACGTAGAAGGGCGTCTCCTCCAGGTGCATCGCCGGGTTCGGGCGATCCACCTTCAGCGTGCCGGGCAGCGTCGAATGCTGCAGCGCCAGTACGGCTTTGATGAGACCGGCCGCGCCCGCCGCCGCCTTGGTGTGGCCGATCTGGGACTTGACCGAACCCAAGGCGATGCGCGCGGATTGATCGGTGAACACCTGCTTGAGGCCGGCGAACTCGGCGACGTCACCGGCCTTGGTGGCGGTGCCGTGCGCTTCGACGAGTTCGACGGTCTCGGGCTCGTAGCCGGCCCGCTCGTAGGCCCTGCGCAGGGCCTTGGCCTGACCTTCGGAGCGCGGGGCGTACACGCTGGACGCGCGCCCGTCTGAGGACGAGCCCAGCCCGCGGATCACCGCGTGGATCTCGTTGCCGTCCCGCTCGGCGTCCTCGAGGCGCTTGAGTGCCAGCATCCCGACACCCTCGCCGATGATGGTGCCGTCGGCGGAGTCCGAGAAGGGCCGGCAGTCCCCGGTGGCCGAGAACGCCGGCGTCTTGGAGAAGCACATGTACATCATCACGTCGTTCAGCGCGTCCACACCGCCGGTCAGCACCAGATCCGACTCGTGCAGGTACAGCCGGTGCAGTGCGGCTTGCACTCCCGCGAGCGAACTGGCGCAGGCGGCGTCGACCACGAAATTGCTGCCACCCAGATCAAGACGGTTGGCCACCCGGCCCGCGACCACGTTGCCCAGCAGGCCCGGGAACGTGCTCTCCTGCCAACCGGGGTAGGACTCGGCGATATCGCGGCAGATCTCGTCGGCCTCCGCTTCGGTCAGCCCGTTCTCCAGCAGCGCCTTACGCCACACCGGACGCTGCATCCGGGAGCCCATCTGCACCACAAGTTCGGTCGTCGAGGCGACGCCGAGCACGATGTCGACGCGGTCGAGGTCGACCTCCGCACCCGAACGGGTGGCCTGGTCCAGCACCTTGCGGGCGGCGATGAGGGCGAGCAGCTGCGCTGAGTCGGTGGATGGCAATGCGTTGGGCGGCAGGCCGAACTTCACCGGGTCGAACGGCACCGGCTCGATGAATCCGCCACGCTTGCAATAGGTCCGGTCGGTGGCCTTGGGGTCGGGGTCGTAATAGTCCTCGATCAGCCAGTGTGACGGCGGCACGTCCCCGATGGCGTCCCGTCCGGTGGTAATGGTGCGCCAGAAACCTTCCAGCCCCGGCTCACCCGGATAGATGGCTGTCATTCCTACGACGGCGATGGGCGTGGCGAGGGGGTGCTGCTTCTGGTCTGTCATGACACCTTTGATCCGGGGGAGGTGGACTTACTGAACCGGGTGAATGAGCTATCCGAGGGGACGGGGACGGAAATCGAACGCGGACGCTGGCATTTCGACGCCTGCGGTGCGCAATTGGCCGGCCCGGGTGACGGTGGCCGCGCCTTCGAGGAGGTTGAGCGCGATCTGGCGGACGGTGCGTGAGCCCACCGGCTCAAGGAAACTGCCCCGTACCCAGTCGTTGAAGCCGCCCATGGCCGGGCCGCACCAGATCTGGTAGTCGGCGCGCCGCTCGGAGATGCCGTCGCGGGCCCACTGCGAGCCCATGAACAGATACCAGCGGAACACCAGGGCCATCCGGTGCTTGGGGTCGGTCCGCCCGCGTTCGGCCTGCCGCGGGTCGCTTCTGGCGAAGAAGGCCTCGGTCTCCTGCCAGATGTCGTCGACGGTGCGGCCGAGCACCGTGGTCTCGAGGTTGCGGACCTCTTCGGCCGGGGCCTCCTCGAAGGAGTTGTACCGGCGGTAGAAGTCCGACAGGCGCTGGCCGCGCTGGGCGAACATGGTGCCGCGCTTGAGCACCTGCACCGTCACCCCCATTTCGAACATGTCTGAGGCGGGCGCCATCGTCACGTCGGTGGCCTGGGCCAGCGCCAGCAGGCTACGGGCGTCGGGGGCCAGCCCGCTTTCCACCGCGGACTGGTTCACCGACCCGGTCAGCACGTAGGCCGCCCCGGCCGCGAACGCGGCGGCCACCGAGGCCGGTGTGCCCAGGCCGCCGGCCGCACCCACCCGGGGCAGCACGGTGTAGCCATGGGCGGCGGCGATCTCGTCGCGCAGCGCGATCAGACCGGGCAGCAGCACGGTGAGCGCACGATTGTCGGTGTGCCCGCCGGAGTCCGCTTCGGCGGTGATGTCCTCGGCCACCGGGATGCCCGCGGCGAGCTGGGCCTCCTCGGCGGTCAGCCGGCCCTCGGCAACCAGCGCGCTGAGCATGGCTTCCGGAGCCGGCGAGAGGAACTGGCGCGCGACCTCCTCGCGGGAGACCTTGCCGAAGATGTTTCCGGCCCGCACGATCTGGCCGTCCGGGCCACGACGAAGACCCTTCGCCGCGTAGTAGACGATCGCGGGGGTCAGCCGCATGAAGGCCGAGGCGGACACGTAGCGAACGCCGAGCCGGTGGAACAGATCGACGGTGGCCATCTCCACGGCGTCGTTGTGCAGGTTGTGGATCAGGTTCGCGCCCCAGCCACCGGCATCGGGGCCCAGGGCGGCCTGAATCTCACGGACCCCGGCTTCGATGGTCGCCAGATCCAGACCCGCGCTGCCGTAAAAGGCCATCACGCCGGCCCGCACACCCGCGATCGTCATCTGCGGGGTCGCGATACCGCGGGCCATCTCGCCGATCACATAGGGAAAGCGCACCCCGTGGGTGGCGGTGAAGCTTCGCTCACCGAGCCATTCGGGGTAGATCGGGGGCAGCACCGCCAGCACGTCCTGGCCCATGATGTCGGGCGTCAGCAGTCCCGCGTCATCGAGGACGATCGGCCGGGGACCCTGGGCCGACGAGACCACGGCAACCGGTCTGCGGATTTCGGTGAGTGCATCGACGACGTCGTGCCGATCGAGCAAAGAACCAGCCGCGCCGTCCGTAGGACGCGAGTTAGCCAAGGACGCACGCATGGTGTCGCACTTTAACCAATTGACGCGGGCGTGAGGCCGTTTTAGAACACGTTCTTATACCGGCCCCCCTACCAGCCGGTAACCCTGTGAAGGAGGATATCCCGTAACCGAAGCTTTCCGTTGCTGAAACCGCATGTCGGGGTGATTTCGTAAGAATTTCGCCCCGCGGCACTCTCAGGAAACCGGGTTCAGTAGTTCATGCAGGTATTGGCGACCTTGGTGACCGCAGGTCCCACTGCAGCCGCCAGCATGGCCTCGGTCTGGGGGTCCATCGCCGACTGCTGCTGGGCGATCTGGGCCTGACGCTGGTCCACCGGCAGAGCCAGGAACTGCTGGAGGTTGGCCTGCATATCCGGCCGGTAGGCCAGCTGCAGACTCAGCGCCGGCGCCTGCGCCTTCAGGGCGGCGGAGACCTGGGCGTAGCTACACGGTGTAGTAGCAAGCGCGTCGGTGATCGGGTCGGCCGAGGCGGGGCCGGCCAGCGACAGCGGGGCCGCCACGACGAGGCCTCCGGCAACGACGGCACTTCGCCACCAACGTGCAGATGTCATCGAGACGCGACCTTCCCTGGGACCCACCCGTGCGGTGGGACGGATGCGCGCCAGTCAACCATCGCAGCGAATTTTCGGGCCGAAAATGGCGCGACCGACAGATTTGACCGCTCACTAACAAACAAGACTGGTAGTTCCAAAAATGCTGCTGGCGTTCTACCGTCGAGACGGATCCCCTGACGTCCGCATCGAAGGAACCCCATGACCGCTTCCGTGCAGCTGCCCTTCCGCCAGGACCACCCGTTGCGATCATCGGAGGAGTTGCAGGCGCTGCAATCGAGCGGTCCGATTCACCAGGTGCTGACTGCCGTCGGTCACGAGGCCTGGCTGGTAACGGGCTACGCAGAGGTGCGGCGCCTGATGGACGACGAACGACTGGGCCGCACCCACCGCGACCCGGCCAACGCCCCGCGCAGCCGGACCTCGGCGTTGTTCGGCGGCCCGATCGGCGACTTCGACACCGAGTTGGCCGACCACGCCCGGATGCGTCAGCTGCTACAGCCGCACTTCTCCCCCAAACACATGCGGGAGCTGGCGCCCAAGCTCGAGGCCCAGTGCAGCGCGCTACTCGACGAGATGGAGCGCACGGGTCCGCCCGCCGATCTGCTGACCAGCCTGGCGCAGCCCTTCCCGGTGCTGGTGATCTGCGATCTGCTGGGCGTGCCCTACTCCGACCGGGACCGGTTCCGGGTGTGGGTGGAGCAGGCCGCGTTCGCCCCCGACGACTCCGAGTCGGAGAACGGGCTGGTGTCCCTGCTGGGCTACGGCATGGAACTGGTGAGCGCCAAACGCGCCGACCCCGGCGACGTGATCTCCCGGCTGTGCGACGAGCCCGACCTGTCCGACCTCGAGGTCGCGACGCTGGGCATGCAGCTGTTGTTCGCCGGACACGAGACCACGATGATGCAGATCTGGCTGCAGTCCCTGCTGCTGCTCACCCACCGCGACCAGTGGCAGGCGCTGCTGGAGTCCCCGCAGCTCATCCCCAAGGCCATCGAGGAACTGCTGCGGGTGGGGATGCCCGGCGGCATCGGCGTCCCGCGGTATGCCCGCGAGGACATCGAGGTCGGCCCGGTGACGATCCGGGCCGGCGATCTGGTACTCCTCGACCCGGGATCGGCCAACCACGACCCGGCGGCCTTCCCCGACCCCTACCGCACCGATCTGAACCGGACCGGGGCCGCGCACGTCGGGTTCGGCTATGGCATGCGGTACTGTCTGGGTGCGGCGCTGGCCCGGATGGAACTCAAAATCGTATTCTCCCAATTACTTCCGCGGTTTCCACAGATGCAACTGAGCGGTGAGATCGCCAGCCTGGGCGCCGGTTTCCATTCGCTCTCACACGGACTGGTGCCGCTCGCCGTCACCTGGTGAATCTCCTCACCTCCTGCCAACCCGCTGCGGGTGTGCCAAACGACGAGCTTTCCGATTGCCGACAGGCGCAACCTGGAAGTACTCGGAGGTAAGGAGTTACGCCATGGTCGCGCCAGGACCGCACATCCCCGACCGCTGCGAGGCTCGGATCTTGTTGACCGCACTGGAACGGATGCGGGTGCGGCTGGTCATGCAGCGCGCCGAGCTGTCCCGGCAACTACGGGAGTTATCCGAGCGGCTCGACGGCACCGACCGCCAGCTCGACGACGTACGAGTAACCACGGAGTGGCTGTCGGCGGTGTCGCGGCACCCGAGCACCCGCCTGCACGCCTGAGCTTTCCGGAGTCGCCCCGGCCGGTCGCCGTGTCCGATAGCGTACGAACACGGCGGTGAAGGGGGCGGGGTATGCAGCGTGGGCGACGTCAATGGCTGGGGTGTGTCTTCGCGCTGGCATCCGTTCCGGTCGTAGCGATCTCGACTCCCGCCGTCGGCCATGCCGAAGACGGGTGCGGCGCCGGGATGTACTTCAACTGGGAAACCAACCAATGTGAGTACTACGACGACGTGACTGTCTACATCAATCCGTGCTGCTACGTCGGGCCCGCTGGCCCTGGCCCGGTCGGCCCTGGACCGATCGGACCCGGTCCCGTCGGCCCTGGCCCGATCGGTCCGGGACCCTTCGGACCCGGCCGTCGTTAACTAGGAGTCTTGTGTCCGACGACGATGAGGCGAACAAGAGCTTCGAGGAGCGGGAAAAGGCTCGCGCCGAGGCCGAACGCGGCGAGGACGTGGTGTTCCCGGAGAGTTTCCGGAAACTCATGCGAACGCTGCTTGCGCCGTGGAATAGGCGCTGATCCCCTACTATTCCCCCAGTTGCTGGATCGAGTGCGTCCAAGCCTGAGGAGCAAGCCGTGAGCCAGCCATCCGCCGCGGCGTCCTCCGAGACCGACACGCTGAGCCGTCGCCAGATCGTATTCCTGGTTACGGCACTGGTTTTCGCGCTCATGTCGTTCTCGCTGAACGCCACCATGATCGCCCCGGCCGTCCGCGACATCAACGAAACACTGGGACCCGGCGCCTTCGCCGCCATCTCCACACCGTTCTATCTGGCCGGGGCGATCGCCAATGTGGTGCTGATCCGGTGGAGCGACTACATCGGCCGCAAGCGAGTCCTGCTCGGCATCCTGGTGATCCTGTGCATCGGCACGGTGCTGTGCCTGAGCACCTCGCTGCCATTGGTCGTCGTCGGCCGGTTCCTGCAGGGCGCCTCCAACATCTCCTACGGCCTGGCATTCCTGATCCTGCGGGCGCGGGTCAGCGGGACGACCTTCGGCATCTGCTGCGGGGTAATGGCCTCGATCAATGGAGGTGTGGCCGGCGGGGATGCGTTCCTGGGCGGCGTGATGACCGACCTGTGGGGCTACCGCTCGCTGTTCGTCCTGATTCTGGCGGTCGGTGTGATCGCGCTGGTTCTGGTGTGGAAGGCGGTGCCCGGCGACGCCTCCGATGACCGCAAGTCGGGCCGGATGGACTGGATCGGCGGGGCGCTGATCGCGACGACCGTCGCCGGGATCACGCTGTTCCTGTCCAACGGTGGACACGAGGGCTGGGACTCCACCCCCGCCCTGGTGTGGCTGGCCACCACCGCGGTGGCCTTCGTCGGCCTGCTGATCTCGACGCGCCGTACCGACGACCCGGTCGTGGAGATCGCGTTCCTGCGCACGCGCGAAGCGTGGCCCCTGCTGGTGGTCACCGTCCTGGTGATGGGCTCGTTCATGGTGATCAACGGGTTCATCGTGCCGAGTCTGGCCGAGGACCCCGATTCCGGTTTCGGCCTGAATGCGACGACGACGGCCCTGCTGTTCCTGACTCCCGGCGCGATCGTGCAGGTGCTCACCGCGCCGTTCATCGGCCGGCTCTCGGTGCGGGTCGGCTTCGTCACGATGCTGCGTGCCGGGGTGGCGTCATCGATCGTGGTGGTGGCGTTGATGGCGGTGTTCGCCGAGCACAAGTACGCGATTGCCGCGCTGATGGTGGTGTTCGGATTCACCTGCACCGCAGTGATATTGACACCCCTGGGTTCGTTGGGCGTGTTGCAGGCCTCCGAGGAGGAACCTGGTGCGCTGCCCGGTATCGCCAACGCCAGCTACGGGATCGGCTTCTCACTCGGGTTCGCCTGGGCCGGCCCGATGATCGGGTCCGGCACGCCGTCGACGTTCCAGGCCGCGTTCTGGACCTGCGTCGGTATCGGGGTGGTGGCCCTGGTGTTCAGCATGCTGCTGCGCCCGACGGCGGCGTCTAGGGGGTCGGCGGCCGCCGCCGGTTCGACAGCTCCCCCGTCATCGCATTGACCGACGGCGGGACCGGGATGTCGTCAGCACAGTCCGGGGCGCGGCGCGGCTCCCCGTAAACCGTTGTCAGCGGGACGATTCCGGCCCAGGCTCCGGCAGCGACGTCCTCGTCGGGATCCTCCGGCCAACCGTCGCCGATCTTCAGTGACCAGTTCTCGGGTGTGATTGCCATTCGCAGCACCAGGGTGGCGGCGAGTTCCTTGCGGTTACTGGGCCGCAACTCGGCGACCCGTCCGGGGATGAACGTATCGGTCAGGGTCTCCAGATACGCCAGCTTGTCGGCATCCGGCACCACTTCGAAAGTGCCGAACAGCACGGCGCTGCGGAACTGGAAGGACGATTCGAACCCGCTGCGCGCCACCAGGACTCCGTCCAGTGCCGTCACCGAGATCGCCGCCTGCGCGCCGCCGGCGAGCTGGCGCAGCCAGGGTGAGCCGGTCGAGCCGTGGATCACCAGCTCGTCGTCGATGCGGGCACAGCCGATCGGGAAGATCACCGGGTGGCCGTCGCGGATCAGTGCGATGGTGGCCAGTGGGGTGACGTCGAGCAGCTCGTCGAGGCGGTCGCGGGAGGTGTTCTGCTTTTCGGCCAGGCGGCTGACGCGGGTGGAGGGGTGCGACATGCCCCTACTGTCGCACGGCGCGCAACGCCGCGGGCGTCAGGTCGGCCAATGTCGGGTAACCGTCGATGGCCATGATGAGGTCGGCCTCGGCCAGCATCGAGCGCAACACGTGCACAATCCCGTCGCTGCCGGCCAGCGCCGCCCCATAGGCGTAGGGCCTGCCGATACCGACGGCCTTGGCACCCAGGGCCAGGGCCTTGATCACGTCGGCCCCCGAGCGCACCCCGGAGTCGAAGATCACCGGCACGTCACCGGCGGCGGCCACCACGTCAGGCAGGCAATCGATGGCCGGCACCCCGCCGTTGGCCTGCCGGCCGCCGTGGTTGGAGCAGTAGATACCGTCCACCCCGGCGTCGATAGCCCGCCGGGCATCGTCGGGATGGCAGATCCCCTTGAGGATCAGCGGCAGCTTCGTCAGCGATCGTAGCCACGGTAAGTCGTTCCAGGTCAACGAGTTTCCGAACACGCTGATCCACTGCATGACGGCGTTGCGCGGGTCGGCGTCGATGTCCGCGTCAACCTTGGCGCGGAAGTTCGGGTCGCTGATGTAGTTAGACAGGCACTTGCCACGCAGCTGGGGAAAGTTGGCGGTGGCCAGGTCACGCGGGCGCCAGCCGGGAATCCAGGTGTCCAGGGTCACCACGATGCCCGCGTAGCCGGCCGCCTCGGCGCGGTGCACGAAACTTTCGGCCAAGTCCCGGTCCGTCGGTGTGTAAAGCTGGAAAAGCCCTGGGGTGTCGCCGAATTCGGCCGCGACGTCTTCGAGTGGGTCCATGGTCAGCGTCGACACGCACAGCGGGACACCGGTGCGGGCGGCGGCCCGGGCGGCGGCGAGGTCACCGTGCTGGTCCTGGGTACACAGCCCGATGACACCGATCGGCGCCATGAACAGCGGGGTCGGCCAGCGCCTGCCCCACAGCTCCACCGACAGATCGCGCTCGGTGGCACCGACGAGCATCCGCGGGATCACACCCCACTGGTTGAACGCGGTGGCGTTGACGTTCTGGGTGCGCTCATCCCCGGCGCCGCCGGCGACATAGGACCACACCGAGGGGGAAAGTGCTTGGGCAGCGCGCGATTCGAGCTCGGCAAAGGTCATCGGCAGGCTCGGCAGCACACCGGTGAGGCCCTGGAAGTAGATCTCGATCTGGTAGTTGCCGTACGGCTGCGTCATCGCGGGTACCTCGTTTCAGGCGACCTCGGCGACCAGGTCGGCCACCCGGCGTAACTGGTCGATGTCGGTGCTGGTGGGGATCAGGTGCACCTCGGTGGTGCCGATCTCGGCGAACCCGCGCAGGGTGGCCACGAGTTCCTCGTCGGTTCCGGCCCAGCCTGTGGTGGGCGCCATCGCGTCGACGATCTCGCCGGGGATCCAGTTCATGTAGTGGCGCAGATGCTGGTGTACCTGGGCGCGCGGGGCATCCCCCTGCCCGAGTGCGAACCAGAACGACGTCGCCAGATGGGGATCGGCCTTGCCTTCCTGCTTCCAGGCGGTGCGGGCGACGTCGAACAGTTCGTTCTGCTTGTCCAGGTCCAGATCGAGGGTGATCCCGGCCAGGCCCTCGGCCCACGGGGCCGCGCTGCGGATGGTCTTGGGTCCGATCGTGCCGACCAGCAGGCGCGGGCCGCCGTGCTGGGCGGGCCGCGGCCCGACCGGTAGCACGGATTCGGTGATCTTCTCCCCGGACCAGATGCGCTGCATGACCGCTACCCGCTCGGCCATCTCCCGCATGGTCTGGGTTTTGGGGTCGGCCCCCACCGCGCGGTAGTCCTCGTGGCGTCCGCCCACACCGATACCCACCACGAGTCGTCCGCCGCAGAGCATGTCGCCGGTGGCCAGCGCCTTAGCCAGCATCACCGGGTCGTGCAGTTGCGGCACCACGACGGTGGTCACCAGCGGCACCCGGTCGGTCCACGCCGAGAGCGCGCCCAGCAGGGTCAGCGAGTCGGGATTACCGAATGCGATGCGTTCACCCCAGCACAACGAGGAGAACGGGCCCTCGTCGACCGCTCGGGCCCAGCGCTTCAAGACGTCCGCGTCGATGTCCGGCTCCATTACCGGCAACGTCATGCCAATCTGCACGTTCGCGATTCTGGCACGCCGCCGAGGTCGACGTTTTGGCGTGTCCCACCCGTACTTTCCCGCCCATGTGTCGGTTTCGGCGCAACGGGGGTCAGGTGACGGGGTCCTTGCTGGCCCGGACGGGTCCAGCGTTCGGCGGCGGGGCGAACAGGTTGCCGCGCACGCTGCCGCGGGTGGTGCGCACCGCCACCAGCAGCCAGGTGCACAGCAGCCCGAGATAGGCCACCGTGGCGGCTATCTTGAACGCCGGCAGCGACGTGTGCACGGCAAGCTGCGTGGTGCCCGTGACGAACGTTCCTACCGGGAACGTCAGGCTCCACCACGTCAGCGCGAACGCCATACCGCGGCGCAGCGTACGCACCGTCAACGAGGTGGCCAGCGCGATCCAGAGCACCGCGAAACCCCACACCGGCACCCCGAACAGAATGGCCAGCGCATTGAAATTCTCGGCCAGCGCCGGTGCCACCGCCAGGTGCGCATTCAGGCCCAAAAGCCCAGCCGCCGTGATGGATTGGCCCAGTGGACCGAGCACGATCCACAGGGTCGGCACTCGTGCGGTACCCGAGGTGCCGTACAGCGCCAACCGGCTCCAGATCATCGAGATGATGATCAGCGCCGCAACCAGCGACAGGCCGAACATCGCATACAGGCCGTAGAACATCGTGGTGCGGCCGGTACCCGGCGCCATGTGCGGAAGCAACAGCGCACCGGTGGCGGCCGACACCATCGGCGGCACCACCGGCATCAGCCAACCGCCGAAGGCGGCGTCGGGTTCCACATGGTGCTGGGTGAACATCAGGAACGGGATGCTCACCGCGGTGAACAGACCACTGATGGTGCCCGCGGTCCACAACACCCAGGCCAGGTCCACGGCGAACCGCGCTCCGATCACGGCCTGGCCGACCAGCAGCGCCCCGGACCCGACGGTCATCATCGCCATCGGGGCCGCCCCGTAGAAGTGCGCCATCTGCGGGTTGCGGGCGTGGCTGCGCGCGGTGGTGGGATGCCGCAGCCAGTGCCCGCCCACCACGACCAGGAGCACGACGAGCAGCACGGCCGCGATTACCCAGACCACCTGGGTGAAGGTCTGCAGGCCGCGGAACTGGATCGGCAGCGTGGCACCCGCGGTTGCCACGATGCCGGTGCCCATGACCGAGGCGAACCAGTTGGGTCCGATGTTTCCCAACACTTCGTGTGAGTGCGTCGCCATCGCAGCTACGAAGCCCCGGCGTTGTGGCCCCGGCGGTTCTCCTGCTTGAGGTAGTCGCGGGCCATTGCGGCGACGTGGTCAGGCAGGCTGCCGCTGGCCACATCGGCGAGGCTGGTCTCCTCGAGCACGGAGCGCATGCTGGCGCGCAGGGCACGCCAGACGTCCGTCAGTGCTTTCGTGGGCCCGGTGTAGGGCAGATCGCCCAGCCCGATGTCACGCACACTGGCCAGCGGTCCGTCGATACAACGCAGGACGTCGGCCACACTGATCTCGGCTGCCGGGCGGGCCAATTCATAGCCCCCGTCGCGGCCGCGGTGACTGCGCACCAGCCGATCGGTGCGCAGCGCGGACAGGATGTCGACGAGGAACTGTGCCGGGATGCCCTGGGCCTTGGCGAGGTCCTCGGTCGTGACCAGCACTCCGCCGTCCACCGACGCGAGTTGGGTCATGGCGCGAACGGCGTACTCCGCTTTCGCCGACATTCGCATGCCGCGAATTCTGCCACCGCGGCGCTGACAATCGCCGCAGGTGCTCAGTTGTCGGCCGACGTGGCCGAATCGGTCTTGGCCCGCGGGCCCAGTGCGGTACGCACCGCGTCACCGAATCGGTCCGCCGCGGCATGCGCGGACTCGATGGCCGCGCTGGCCTTGGCCCGCAACTCCCCCGCCTTGGCACCGGCCCGCGGCCGGGCCTTGTTGCCGTCAGTCACGTCCGTGGCACCGTTCGGGCTGACGGCCGCGGCGCTGGCAGCGGCCTTGACCTCGGCCGCCGAGTGGCGTCGCACACCGGCCGCGGTCGCCGCACGCGGAGCCGGGGCATCCTCGGCAGCAGCGGGCTGGGCGGCCGGCACGTCGATGAAGCGCTTGCGCACCACGGTGTTGACCGCGTCGGCGACGATCAGCGGCGCGACGATCGGCGCCGACACCGCGGTGATGGCGGTGACGACCGCGGTCCGCAGGTCCCCGGCTGCCAGCGCGGCGATCGTGTCGACGATGAGCTTGGGTTCCGAGGACACCAGCGCCCCGGCGGTCACGGCGGCGACCACGACCTGGCCACCGACGTAGCCCACGTCATCGGCCAGCGTGGTCAGCGCCTGACGCAGCACCGGGTCGACATCGCGGACCGCATCGGGTATCGCAGGCACGGCGATGGGGCCGACCTCGTCGAGCAGTCCGGCCGGCACCGCTTGGACGGGGAGATAGGGCAGCGAGACAGCAGTGAGCGCCGGCGTCGGAGCGGATGCCGAGATCGCGGTGTGGGCGTCGAAGACTTCTTCGACGGCCTTACCGCCGAGCAGGGTGGCGTTGGCGACCAGTTCGGCCAGCATCCGCTTGAGCGCACTTACCGGCGCGGAGTCGGTGGGTTGCAGGGCGATGGCCTCGATCAGCGCCTGATCGAACATGCCACCCGAGCCGGCGCTGCCGGCCGACAGTTCGACGGCAGGCACCCGGACGTCGGACTGGGGAACCAGAACGGGATTAGCGACGACGACGGTGGCGCCCACGAGCACCACACCGGTGGTGAGGACCGTACCGATACCCCGCCGCACTGAAGTCACCGCCTTGTTGCCGATTTGAAGCCTTAACAATACCTGAGAGGAAACTGAGAAACCAATCACGCATCGGCCTCTTCCTGTGCAAAACGCAAACACCTGCCGTCCACAGCAAGGTGCCCCCCCTTCGAGAAGGAGGGGCACCTGACGATCCGTGGGATTACTCGGAGGACTTTCCGGCACTGGCCGTGTGGGCCCGCTTGGAGCCGCCGGTGCTTTTTCCGGCACTCTTCGACGAGCCGTTGTCCGACGAGGACGGCCCGGCGCTGCCGTTGTCGCCCGGCGTCACGCCGGTGGACGTCGCCTCATCGGCGGCCGGGGTGGCGTCCGTGGTCGTAGCTTCCGCGGACGCCCGCAGCGCCGAGACCGTGGACGGCGCCGCCGATTTCGCCGCCGCTGCGGGCTGGAACGGGCCGGCCGCGGGGTCGTAGGGCGCGTTATAGAAGCTGTCCGCCAGCTGGCGGGTGCCCTGTGTGACGACGGCCCGCAGACTCGGGATCACCGGGTTGGTCGGGTCGGCGGTGACCACACCCGGCCCGATCGTCAGCTTCTCCAGATAGCCCAGGGTGCCGTTGCGACCCAGGAAACCGTTGACCGCGGTGTTCCAGGCGGCTTCGAACTGGCCGCTGGTCAGCTGGCCGAATGCGGTGGTCAGGGTCGCGATCGCCTGGTTGAGGATGTAGGAGGTGCCGCCGACCGTCACGCCCACCAGATTGGTGACCAGGGTCGGGAGGGCCGAAGCCACGATGCCGACGTTCTCGATGAGGTTGCTGACGATGTAGTTGGCCGAGTTCAGCGCCGAGTTGATGCCCTTCTCCAGCGGAAGGACGATCTGGTTCTGCAGCACGGCCAGCGCGGCGGTGGGGTCGCCGGCGATCAGAAACTGTGCGGCGTCGACCACGGCGAACGGGGTATTCCACACCGCTTGCAGGGTCTTGTTAGCCAGGTCGCCGACACCGCGGATCCCGGCCCAGGCGTACCCGGACACATTGGTGATGACAGTCTGGGCCAGCGGCAGCGGCCAAAACGCGATGTCGGGCAGGATGCCCTGGTAGCCGGCGTAGGCGTAGTCGCCGAGGTCGGGCAGCGTGTTCCACGGCGCGTCCCAGGCCCCGTTGTAGAAGACGTTGGTGTTGACGTCCTCGATGACCTCGGCGATCGCGTTGATCGGACTGGCGACCGACGCCAGCCGCACCGCCTGCGTTGCGGCGCGGTCGGCCGACGACACCAGGCTGGGCTGGGTGATCGGCGTGACTGCGATCGCGGTGGCTGCGAGCAGCGCAGCTCCCGCGGTCAGATGCGAGCGCAACGAAATATCCATGAGGGTCCCCCTTGTTTTGACGACATCGTCAGCCACGGAAACTACCTGAGATGAGCCTGAGAAGACAGGGGTTATTGACGTTTCGGAGTCAATGACTTTTGTGCGGTGGCACGGAATTCCGGGACCTAGGTCCCCGCGTTGAGTGTGTGCGCCAGACAGAGAGGTGCCCCTCCTTCCGGGGAAGGAGGGGCACCTGTCAGCCCAGTGAGTTAGTCAGCGGACTTGGCCTTGTGGGCGCGCTTCGAGCCACCGGTGCTCTTGCCGCCGCCCTTCGACCCGCCCTCATCGGAGCTGGCCGAACCGCTGTTGTTGTTGTCACCCGCGGTGGCGCTGCTGCCACCGGTCGAGCCCTCGTCCGACTTGGAGTTGTCGGCAGCCGGGGTCGACTCCTCCTCCGCGGCGGCGGACCGCAGCGAGGCGGCCGTCGGAGCTTCAGGAGCAGCCGACTTGGCGGCGGCGACGGCCGCGAACGGCGTCGGAGCCGGGTTCGGCGTGGCCAGACCGCTGGCGACGGCCTGCACCAGGCTCGAAGCCACCGTGCGGATGCTGGGCACGAAGGCGCTGATGGGAGCCGGCGCCGGGACGCCCACGCCAATCGTCAGCGACAGCAAGGCGCCGGGGACGCCGCCCTGACCGAGCAGACCGTCGACCACCGCGTTCCAGACACCCTCGACCGGGTTTGCCTGGCTCAGCGCATCCACAGCGTCGGTGACGATCTTGACGACGCTCCCCACGGCGACCAGGCCCTGGTTGATGATGATCTGCGGCAGCGCACCGAGGATCGGCACGACGTTGTTCACCACCGCGGTCGCCCGGGCGATGACGCCCTGCAGCACGTAGTTGCCGGCGGCCAGCGCCTGGGCGCCAGCCGTCTGAACCGCCGTCACCAGCGTGGTGATGGCACCCTGGACATCGAGCGAAGCGAGATCACCGATGGCGTTCCAGGCGCCCTCACTGACGGTGGAGGCGGAGTCGAGCAAGCCACCCACGCCGTAGTAGAGGTTATCCGAGCCGTTGAGGCCCAGCTGCCGGATGATCGGCAGCGCGTCGGTGATGATCTGCGGCAACAGGCCGAAGGCCGAGACCGTACCTGTCCACGGCGCCGGCAGCGGCACCATCGTGCTGGGATCGGTCAGGTACTCGTTGGCCAGGAAGATGCTGCCCAGCAGTTCGGTGATGGGGCTGTCGAAGCCGGCCAGCTGAACCGAGGCCGAGGCGGCCGGAGCCTGGATTGCCGGCAGCGCGAGATCGTGCTGCGCAACGACGGGGGTCATCGCGATGGCGCTCGCCCCTACGACCGCGGCAGTACCCGCGATCAGATGTGATCGAAGTGAGATTTGCATGATTTCCTCCCGTTGGTGACTGCACTGTCAAGGGACAAGCTACCTGAGAAGAACCTAAGTGGAACCCAATATTGACGTTTTTTAGGGAAATTCTTTTTATTTTCCCATAGACACAATTTTCGGTTAACTACACGTAAAGCAAAAAACCACATTCACCCTGGTAAATCGCAAGGTGATGCGCATCACAGCTAACTCTTGTCCCACGGTCACCATGTTTAAGGACCAAGGTCCCAGCCTGAACCGTTCGGACCGAAGGTCGGTTTTCTCAGGTTTCTCGGGAAATCTGAGGCCGCCTCACAGGTGACTCACACCTTGTCTGAGCTGCCGTCGTCAGCTGGGGATCGAGCTCGCGTCCGCAACCACGACGGCGAACAGATCGGCCAGCGCCGCCAGGCTCGTCACCTGCAGACTGTGGGCCGGCACCGGCTCACCGGTCACACCCGGCAGCGCGCGGGTGGCGGTCGCCGCGGCGACCACGGTCGGGGCGTAGCCGAGATTGAACGCTCCCCTGGCGGTCGAGTTCACGCACATATGCGTCATGAACCCGGCGATCACCAGGTTTTCCGCACCGACCACCTTGAGCCGGGCATCGAGGTCCGTCTCGACGAAGGAGTTGGGGTAGTTCTTCACCACCACCGGTTCACCCTCCCGCGGTGCGACCCGGTCCACGATGGCACCGCTGTGCCCGGTGATGTCGTAGAGCGAGCCGGGTCCGTCGTCATGCTGGATATGGATGATCGGGATGCCCGCCGAGCGGGCCCGGTCCAGCAAGGCCGCCGTCTCGTCGAGTGCGGCCTGCACCCCCTCGAGTTCCATCACACCCTCGGTATAGGTGTTCTGGCAGTCGATCAGGATCAGCGTCGAGTCGGCCAGGCTGACCGGCTCCAGGGGCAGGCCGGCCAGCGCACGAAGGGTGGTGGGATCGCTCATGGTCGTCACGCTACTTCGTGACGGCCAGCACCGCCTCGGCATACTCGGGCCGGCACACCACCAGGTCGGGCAGTAGCGGATCGGGCCGGTTGTACAGCAGTGGCGACCCGTCGATCCGCGAGGTGTGCAACCCCGCGGCCCGCGCCACCGCCACCGGTGCCGCCGAATCCCACTCGTACTGTCCACCGGCGTGCACGTAGACATCTGCGCGGCCCTGCACGACGGCGGCGACCTTCGCTCCGGCCGAACCCATTTCGACCAGGGTGCCGCCCAGTGCGTCGCGGACTTCGAGTGCGACCGCGGGCGGTCGGGTTCGCGAGACCACCACGCGTGGGGCCTGCGGCCAGGCCGGCGGGGCGGCGACGGTCGGAGTGGCCAGCGTGACGCCCTGGGCGGGCAGGGCCACCGCACCGGCGATCAGCTCACCGTCCTGCCACAGCGCAACGTGCACCGCCCAGTCGTCCCGGTCCAGTTCGGAGAACTCCCGGGTGCCGTCGAGCGGGTCGACGATCCACACCCGCTGACTGCTCAGCCGCACCGGATTGTCGGCACCCTCCTCGGAGAGCACCGCGTCGCCGGGACGCGCCTTGGCCAGCGCCTCCATCAGATAATCGTGAGAGCGCTTGTCGCCGGCTGCTTTTCGTTCGGCGGCAGGGGCATCAGCCAGCTCGGCACGGACGCCGAGCAGCAACTCGCCGGCCTCGGCGGCCAGCGTGGCGGCCAGGTCGTGATCGGTCATCGCGGAGCTTCCAGCAGCTCGATTACCTGGTCGGCCAGCTCGTCCGGGCTGTGGTCCGGCGTCAGCCGCAGGTCAGGGTTCTTGGGCCGCTGATACGGGCTGTCGATACCGGTGAAGTGGGTGATCTCCCCGGCCCGCGCCTTGGCGTACAAGCCCTTCGGGTCACGCTTCTCGCAGTCCTCCAGCGGGGTGTCAACGAAGATCTCGAGGAACTCCACCCCCTGATCGGCATGCACCGTGCGAGCCAGTTCCCGGTGTTCCTCGAGCGGGCTGATCGCCGGCACCAGCACGGTCAGGCCGGCGTCGGCCATCAGGGTGGCGATATGGGCGAGCCGGCGCAGGTTCTCCGCCCGGTCGGCCATGGTGAAGCCAAGGTCGGCATTGAGTCCGTGGCGCAGGTTGTCACCGTCGAGAATGTAAGCGGGGCAACCGTGTTCGAGCAGCTTCTGCTCCACCAGCACCGCAACCGACGACTTGCCCGAGCCGGACAGGCCGGTGAACCACAGGGTGCGACCCTTGGTCAGCCGGTCACCGGCGCTCACCAGCGACTGGTGGCGCACCGTGTTCGGCGTGGCACTGCGGGTGGCGGCGGGCGCGGTATCACGGACCATGCCCGCGGCCACCGTCACATTGGTGTCGGGGTCGATCAGGATGAAGGACCCGGTTGCCGAGTTGCGCGAGTACTCGTCGAGCAGCAGTGGCACCTGGGTGCGCAGCGTGACACGGCCGAGTTCGTTGAGCTTCAACGCCGTTGCGCTCTTGTCACGGTGCAGGGTGTTGACGTCGAGGCGGTAGTCCAGGCCGGCCACCCGGGCGCGCGTGGTGCGGGTGGTCTGCTTGATGATGTAGTCGCGGCCCGGTTCCAGGGCGGCATCATCGGCCATCCAGCACACCGTCGCGTCGAACTCGTTCGTCGCGGTCGGCTGGTTCTGCGGCCGGGCCAGCAGGTCACCGCGGGAGATGTCGATGTCGTCGGCCAGGCTGATCGACACCGCCATCGGGGGGAAGGCTTCCTCGACGGGTCCGCTGGGTCCGTCAATAGTGGTGATACGGCTGGTTTTTCCGCTCGGGAGCACCACGATCTCGTCGCCCGGACGCAGCACACCACTGGCCACCGTGCCCGCGTAGCTGCGGTGGTCGGCATGTTCGACGGTCTGCGGACGGATCACGTACTGCACCGGGAAGCGGACGTCGACCAGGTTGCGGTCACCGGCGATGTAGACGTCCTCGAGGTGGCTGAGCAGCGGCGGCCCGTCGTACCACGGCGCCTTGTCGGACTTGGTGACCACGTTGTCGCCGTTGAGTGCGGACATCGGGATGGTGGTGACATCCTGGATGTCCAGCCGGGCGGCAAAGGCGTGGAACTCGTCGCGGATCCACTCGAAACGCTCACGGTCCCAATCGATCAGGTCCATCTTGTTGACGGCGAGCACCACGTGCTGCACACCGAGCAGCGAGGCCAGGAAGGCATGCCTGCGGGACTGCTCGAGCAGACCGTGGCGGGCGTCGACGAGCACGATCACCAGCTGGGCGGTCGACGTGCCGGTGACCATGTTGCGGGTGTACTGGATGTGGCCCGGGGTGTCGGCGATGATGAATTTCCGCTTGGGCGTGGCGAAGTAGCGGTAGGCGACGTCGATGGTGATGCCCTGCTCGCGCTCGGAGCGCAGGCCGTCGGTCACGAGGGCGAGGTCGGTGTAGTCGTTACCGCGTTCCCGCGAGGTGCGCTCGACGGCGGCCAACTGATCCTCCATGACCGCTTTCGAGTCATAGAGCAGCCGGCCGATCAGGGTGGACTTGCCGTCGTCGACCGAACCGGCGGTGGCGATCCTCAAAAGCGTTGCCATCAGAAGTAGCCCTCTCGCTTGCGGTCTTCCATACCGGCCTCGGAGATACGGTCATCGGCGCGGGTCGCGCCACGTTCGGTCAGCCGCGACACGGCGGTCTCGGCGATCACGTCCTCGACGGTCGCGGCCGTCGACTCCACACAGCCGGTGCACGTCACGTCGCCGACAGTGCGGAATCGCACCGAGGTCTCGAAGACCGGCTCGTCAGCGTTGGGCTGCATGTACTCGTGGACGGCCAACAGCATGCCGTCGCGCTGGAACACCGGGCGGGTGTGCGCGTAGTAGATGGCCGGGAGCGGGATCTCCTCGGCGCCGATGTAGGCCCAGATGTCGTACTCGGTCCAGTTCGACAGCGGGAAGACGCGGATGTGCTCCCCCTTGCGGTGCCGGCCGTTGTAGAGGTTCCACAGTTCGGGCCGCTGGGCCTTCGGGTCCCACTGGCCGAACTCGTCGCGGAAGCTGAACACCCGCTCCTTCGCGCGGGCCTTCTCCTCGTCACGGCGGGCTCCGCCGAACGCGGCGTCGAACTTGTTCTCCCGGATGGCACGCAGCAGCGTCACGGTCTGCAGCGGGTTGCGGGAGGGTCCGTTGTCGACCACCCGGCCGGCCTCGATGTCCTCCTCCACGCTGGCCACCACCAGGCGCACGCCGTACCGCTCGACCAGCTCGTCGCGGGTGGAGATCACCTCGTCGAAGTTGTGGCCGGTGTCGACGTGCATCACCGGGAACGGCAGCCGACCCGGCGCGAACGCCTTGCTGGCCAGATGCAGCATCACGATGGAGTCCTTGCCGCCGGAGAACAGCAGCACCGGCCGCTCGAACTCGGCCGCGACCTCGCGGATGATGTGGATCGCCTCGGCCTCCAGGGACCGCAGGTGGCTCAGCTCGTACTGCCCCGGAAGGGGGCGTTCGACAGCCGGACTCGCCATAGTTTCCTCGTAAAGTTGGTAGGTTTGACCAGAATTACAAAGCTAGTCGGGAATCTAGCGAGCAAGGTGGACGAAGTCAAGGTTTGTGTTCATGCGTCGAGACTGCGCAGAGCGCACCGAGCCTGCGCACAGCTCGCGACATCGGCGTGATTCGCGCGCTGTGCGCAGACTCGATGGACGATCAGCCCACGGCGACGTGGTCGGCGCAGTCCACCCGGAGGTCGGAGACGGCCATCGGGGTGTCGTAGAACAGGCAGCGGTAGCTGCGCGGCCGCCCCTGCTCCACCCCGAGATGGGTGCACGTGCTGCAGGCCCGGCTCACCGGCAGCAGGCCTGCGTCGTGCAACTGCCCGAGCACCACGATCAGGCTGTCAAGCAGCTGCTCACTCTCAGCGCGGTCCAGCTTGGACGTGGCGATCTCGGCCGGGGCGGTCCAGCGGTGCACCGAGGCGGCGACCTTGCGGCCGGCCGCAGTCAGGATCAGTTCGTGACTGCGCCGGTCCGAAGGATCGCGACGGCGAGTGATCAGCCCCTTGCGGGTCAGTGTGCCGATGGCATCGCTGACCGTGGGATCGGAGACGTTGAGTTCGCGCGCCAGTGTGGTGCTGCGTGCGGCCGGCGGCGGGCCGACGTACAACCAGCTGAGCACCCGAAGCTGGGTGCTCGACAGGTCGTGGGCCTCGGCCGCGCGCCGGGCCAGCACGTGCAGTGCGTCCCCGATGCGGTCCAGCGCCCCGACGATTTTCGAGTCGAGGCTCCGGTGACGTTCTTCGCCGTGCCTCAGAGAACGACCTCGTTGAGCTTGCCGGTCGCCACGTCGAAGACGAACCCGCGCAGCGATTCGTGCTTGGTGACGAACGGGCTGAGCTCGATGCGGCGCAGCGACTGGCGGACGTCCTCTTCCACGTCAGGAAACGCCTCGGCCGCCCACTCCGGCTTGATGCCCGTCTCGTCCTGCAGATCGCGCTTGAACGCGTCGTCGGTAAAGGTCAGCATGCCGCAGTCGGTGTGGTGGATGAGGATGATCTCCTTGGTGCCCAGCAGCCGCTGGCTGATGGCCAGCGAGCGGATCTCGTCATCGGTGACCACCCCGCCGGCATTGCGGATCACATGCGCCTCACCATCTTTGAGCCCCAGGATGCGGTAGACATCGAGCCGCGCGTCCATGCACGCAACCACGGCAACATGCTTGCTCGGCGGCAGCGGCAGCGGGCCGGAAAAGGTCTTGGCATACTCGACGTTGTTGGCCAGGTAGTCGTCGGTGACGGTCACTGGTTCCTCCTGATTCGGCTGACACACAACATTCCGGGTGGATCGTAAGGCCGCACACCGGCCCAGATCACCAGTGAGAATCATCCCGATTTCAATAGTTAGGATTCCTCGGCATCTGGCGCAGCCTACGTCCCATGCCCAAACTTTCCCGCAGCGACTGGTACGACCTGGCTCGCGACACCAACTGGACGTTCCGCTACGTCACCGAGGAGGAAGCGTTCCCCGAGGCACTCTCCGGCTCGCATCGCGTGTCCGCGGAGGGCTGGCTGAAGTGGGACGAGCCCTACAAGATCGGCTACCGCGAATACGTCCATAACCAGGTCACCAAGGACACCACCACCTACTCCCTGAAGAACGCGATCGGACGCTCCAAGCTGTTCGACGCACTCGACCCCGGCTGGAAATCGGTGATCGTCGCCCACTACGGGGCGATCACCATGCCCGAGTACCTGGCCTCCATCGGCGAGGCGCGGATGGGCCGGTTCGGCCGCGCCGCGGCGTGGCGCAACACCGCGACGTTCGGCACCCTCGACGAGATCCGGCACGGCCAGATCCAGGCCTTCTTCCCCTACGGCCTGCTCGACAAGGAACCGCGCGGAGACTGGGCACTCAAGGCGTTCCACACCAACGACTGGATCGTGCTGGCGGTGCGCTACCTGTTCGACGACATGTTCGTGGCCAACGACGCCACCTCGATCGCGCTGCAGCTGACGTTCACCCTGGAGACCGGGTTCACCAATCTGCAGTTCCTCGGGATGGCCGCCGACGCGATCGACGTGGGCGATTTGGAGTTCGGCGCGCTGATCTCCTCGATCCAGACCGACGAGGCCCGCCACGCCCAACAGGGCGAGCCGACGATCAAGGTGCTCATCGACAACGGCGAGAAGGAGTGGGGCCAGTTCCTGATCGACCACATGTTCTGGCGGTCGTGGCGAATCTTCGCGCTGCTCACCGGGTTGTCGATGGACTACTACACCCCGCTGGAGAGCCGGCGGATGAGCTTCAAGGAGTTCATCGAGGACTGGGTGGTCAAGCAGTTCGCCGACCAGTTCCGCGATTTCGGCCTCGAATACCCCTGGTACTGGCAGGAATTCATCGACGAGCTGACCTGGTATCACCACGCCATCCACCTCGGGGTGTGGAACTACCGCCCGACGGTGTGGTGGAACCCCGACGCCGGGGTGTCGGCCGAGGAACGACTGTGGCTCGAGGAGAAGTACCCGGGCTGGAACCGCACCTTCGGTAAGCATTGGGACGTCATCACCGAGAACGTGCGCGCCGGCGACATCGCCGCCACCCTGCCCGAGACGCTGCCCATAACCTGCAACCTGTGCCAGCTCCCGATCGTGCGGTCTGCGGGGGTGCTCGTGGGCGCCCACACCGATCCCGCGCCGCTGACCCACGTGCACGACGGGCGGAAGTACCTGTTCTGCTCGGAACCGTGCCGCTGGATCTTCACCCAGCGTCCGGAGCGGTTCGCCGGCCACCAGTCGCTGATCGACCGGGTGCTCTCCGGGGAGATCAGCCCTCCCGATCTGGGCACCGTGCTGGAGTACTTCGGCCTGTCGCCTGATGAACAGGGCCGCGACGCCGACGACTACGCCTGGGCGAAGAAGTAGGAGGGCACCATGGCACTGCTTCCGCTGACCGCCCTATTCGAGGGCGACATCCTGGAATTGCTCATCCCGGTCGACGACGGCGACACCGTCGACTCGGTGGGCCAGCAGATCGCCCACCACGTGGTGGGCCGACGGGTGGCCCGCAGAGACGCCCCGATCCGGCTGCGCCACAACGGTTCCGTGCTGGATCCCGCAGTGCCGATCGGCGCAGCCGGCGTCGGCCCTGTGGACCACGTCGAGGCGTTCTATGAGTGAGACGCTGGCGTGGGCCCCGGTGGCCACCGTTGACGACCTGTGGGAAGGCGAGGTCGCCGAGTTCTACGTGGGTGATCAGCCGATCCTGTTGGCGCACTTACGCACCGGGGAGATCCGCGCCTACGAGGGCACCTGCCCGCACGCCGGTTTCCCGCTCGGTGACGGCGAGGTGGTCGACGATGTGCTGACCTGTTCGGCGCACAGCTGGGAGTTCGATTTGACCACCGGCGACGGGGTCAACCCACCGGGCTGCCGGCTGCGCAGCTACCCGGTGCGCCGCGACGGCGACCAGATCACGGTCCTGCTGAACGGAGACAACACATGACCAGCATCGAACCCAAACTCGTCGGGCCGATCGTGCGCGGCTTCGACCCGGACGTGGTCGACGCCCTCACCGAAGCGATCACGGTGGACAACCCCGAGGCCGAGATCACCATCGACGACCATGCCGGCTACGTCCGCATTCACGCGCCGTGGTTCCTGCGGGTCACCCGGGCAAGCTTGGAAGACGCAGCGGGACAGCCTATTCCGCTGGCATCACTAGAGCCGGCGATCGCCGGATTCGCGGGCCGGATGCGTTACGTCGGCGACGACGAACTGCACTGGTTCCTGGAACGAGAGGACTGACATGACCGCAGCCGCACCCCGCCGGCTCAAGACCTGGAGCGTCATCGGCGACACCCGCCGCAAGCCCACCGAGTATGAGGCCGTCACCGGCAAGTTCCACTACCACTTCAACCGCACCCCGGCGCCGTTCGACCTGGACCCGAACAGCGACATCAACCAGTGGTATATCAAGCATCGCGAGGGATCCCCGCTGCAGGCACCGGACTGGGAAGGCTTCCGCGACCCGGCCGCGCTGAACTACCGCCGCTACATCGCGCTGCAGCATGACCGCGAGGTCTACGCCGAAGGGGTCGTCGACCACTACGAGGCGCTGAACCACGACGAGAATCTGGATCCGGCGTGGGTGGCCGTACTCGAACGGGTCTATCTCCCAGCCAGATTCGCCTTCCACGTCCTCCAGATCACCTCGCTCTACCTCGGCCAGCTCGGGCCGAGCGCCTACATCACCAACGCGGCCTTCTTCGGCGCCGCCGACGAGTTGCGGGCTCTGCAGTGGATCGCCTACCGCGCCAAGTCGCTGTCGCTGACCCACGGCACCCAGCTGGCCAACACCGAGGCCACCCGCCGCATCTGGGAACTCGACGACGCCTGGCAGCCCGCCCGCGAGGCGCTCGAGCGGCTGCTGCTGGCCTACGACTGGGGTGAGGCGTTCACCGCGCTGAACCTGGTGGTCAAGCCAACCCTGGATGCCCTGTTCAAGGAGGCGTTCGTCGACCTCGCCAGCACCAACGGCGACGGCCTGACCGCGGCCCTGCTGCAGGAGTCGCGGGTGGACACCACCCGCAGCCAGGCCTGGAGTGCGGCACTGGCCCGCTACGCGATCGCGCAGAACCCGGACAACCGCGCGGTGATCGAGGGCTGGGCGAACGCCTGGCGGCCGCTGGCCGACCGTGCGGTCGACGGCCTTGCCGTGACGTTCGCCGACGCGCCGACACCGCTGGACCTCGACACCGTGCGCAGCCGCGTGGCGACGTCGGTGGCGGCGTTCACCGAATCGTGGAGCAGCTGAGGCGTTACGGCGCTTCGGGTGTCGTCGCGGTCACCGGTGGCGTCGCCACCTCCGGAGCTCTCGTCGGCTCATCGGTCGCCGACGACGTGGTCTCCCCCGTCGTCATCTCCGAGGTGACCGGTGAGGTGAACGTCCCGGGGTCCGACACGATGGTGCCGCCAGGCTCGTCGGCGACTGCGGTGGTCAATGCCCCCATGGCGACGATGGCACTACCCCCGATGACCGCCGACAAGGCCTTGACCCGCGAATGCGGTGTGGGCTTCTTCGGTTTCATACTGGTCGGTTAACCGCGAGCCGGTGACCGCAAACCTGCGCTATCCGTACCCTCAGTTGTCACCGCCGGGCAGCCCGGGCGGTCCGCCCGGCGGGTCGACGTCGCCGGTGGGGACTTGCTGCTGCCCCGACGGTGCCCCCGTCGGCGGACGCGAACTTGGGGAAGCCGAGCGCGGTGTGATGCTGGGGTCGCTGGTGAAGGTGCTGCTGGGCTCTGGACTCTCCGAGGTCGCCGGCCCGGTAGTCAACGCCCCGGGCGGCGAGGTGTGCGTGGTGGTGGGGCTGGGGCTGGTTGTCGTGTCGGTGCCGGTCTGACCGTTGTCGGCGCAGGCCGCCAGCGGCCCCAGAGCCAATGCAGCCAGCAGAACCCCGAGCAGTCGATGGGTGATGTGCTTCACGCCCCGGGGCCTACCCGAGCGCCGACGCGATAAACCCACCGCCCTCCTGCCGTCGTTCGCCGCCGCCATCTCCTACCCTGTGCTCCATGCACCAAGTGCCAGGCAGGCGCGCATGACGCGATTTCTGGCGCGCCGTCTGCTGAACTACCTGGTTCTGCTGGCGCTGGCGTCGTTCCTGACGTTCAGCCTGACCTCGCTGACGTTCGCCCCGCTCAACAGCCTGCTACAGCGCAATCCGCGCCCGCCGCAGGCCGTCATCGACGCCAAGGCCGCCGAGCTGGACCTCGACAAGCCGATCCCGCTGCGCTACGGGCACTGGGTGGCCGGCGCGGTGCGCGGTGACTTCGGCACCACCGTCAACGGCCAGCCCGTCGCCGACGAGTTGTGGCGGCGGATCGGGGTGAGCCTGCGGCTGCTGGTGATCGGCTCGGTGCTGGGCACCGTGATCGGCGTGGTGGTCGGGGCGTGGGGCGCGATCCGGCAGTACCGATTATCCGACCGCGTCATCACCTTCCTGTCGCTACTGGTGATCAGTACTCCGACGTTCGTGATCGCGAACCTGTTGATCCTGGCCGCGCTCAACGTGAACACCGTTCTCGGCGTTCGCCTTTTCGAGTACACCGGGGAGACCTCACCGGACGCCATCGGTGGCCCGCTCAATCAGTTCGTCGACCGGCTGCAGCATTTGATCCTGCCGACTACCACGCTGGCGCTGGCGGCGATCGCGGGATACAGCCGCTACCAACGCAATGCGATGCTCGATGTGCTGGGCCAGGACTTCATCCGCACCGCCCGGGCCAAGGGCCTGACCCGCCGCCAGGCGTTGTTCAAGCACGGCCTGCGCACCGCGCTGATCCCGATGGCCACCCTGTTCGCCTACGGCGTCGCCGGTCTGGTGACCGGCGCAGTGTTCGTCGAGAAGATCTTCGGCTGGCACGGCATGGGCGAATGGGTGGTACAGGGCATCGCCACCCAGGACACCAACATCGTCGCGGCCATCACCCTGTTCTCCGGTGCGGTGGTGCTGCTGGCCGGTCTGCTCTCTGACGTGATCTACGCGATCCTGGACCCGCGGGTGCGGGTGACATGACCGACACCTCGGCCCGCTCGGGGGTCAAACCCGAGGAGTTCGCCTCGCGGCGCACCCTGGTGCTGCGCCGGTTCGCCCGCAACCGGCTGGCGATGGGCTCGCTGGTGGTGCTGGTGCTGCTCTTCATCGGCTGCTACGCCCTGCCGCCGCTGCTGCCGTGGTCCTACACCGATCTGGACTTCTACAACCTGCAGTCCCCACCCAGCCCGGAGCATTGGTTCGGCACCAACGCCCTGGGCCAGGACCTGCTGGCCCAGATCCTGCGCGGGATGCAGAAGTCGATGCTGATCGGCCTGTGCGTGGCGGTGATCTCCACGGCCATCGCCGCCACGGTCGGCTCGATCGCCGGGTACTTCGGCGGCTGGCGCGACCGGGCGCTGATGTGGTTCGTCGACCTGTTGCTGGTGGTGCCCAGCTTCATCCTGATCGCGATCATCACCCCGCGCACCAAGAACTCCGCCAATATCGCGCTGCTGATCGTGCTGCTGGCCGGCTTCAGCTGGATGGTCAGCTCGCGGATGGTGCGCGGTTTGACGATGAGCCTGCGGGAGCGCGAATTCGTCCAGGCGGCACGGTATATGGGTGTGCCGAGCTGGCGGATCATCACCCGACATATCGTGCCCAACGTGGCCTCGATCCTGATCATCGACACCGCGCTCAACGTCGGCGTGGCGATCCTGGCCGAAACCGGTTTGAGTTTCCTGGGATTCGGTGTCCAGCCGCCGGACGTGTCGCTGGGCACGCTGATCGCCGACGGCACCAAATCGGCGACGACGTTCCCATGGGTGTTCCTGTTCCCGGCCGGGGTGCTGGTGCTGATCCTGGTGTGCGCCAACCTCACCGGTGACGGACTGCGCGACGCCCTGGACCCGGGCAGTGCGAACCTGCGGCGCCGGAAGAAGAAGCGCTCATGACCGAGCCCCTGCTGGAGGTCCGCGGCCTGACCGTGGGCTTCCCCACCGACGCCGACGATCTGCGGGCCGTCCGCGGCCTGAGCTACCAGGTGGCGCCCCGCGAGGTGGTGGCGATGGTCGGCGAATCCGGGTCGGGCAAGTCCGCGGCCGCGATGGCCGTCATCGGGCTGCTGCCCGAGTACGCGGAGGTGACGGGGTCGGTACGCCTGGGCGGCCGGGAACTGCTCGGACTGTCTGACGCGGAGATGTCGCAGATCCGCGGTAAGCGGATCGGCACCGTCTTCCAGGACCCGATGTCGGCCCTGACCCCTGTCTACACCGTCGGCGACCAGATCGCCGAGGCGATCCGGGTGCACCACGACGACGTGTCCAAGCAGGCGGCCCGCGCCCGCGCGGTGGAACTGCTGGAGCTGGTGGGCATCGCCCAGCCCGACCGCCGCGCCCGGGCCTTCCCGCACGAGCTGTCCGGCGGCGAACGCCAGCGCGTCGTCATCGCGATCGCGATCGCCAACGACCCGGATCTGCTGATCTGCGACGAGCCCACCACCGCACTGGACGTCACCGTGCAGGCCCAGATTCTCGAGGTGCTCAAGACCGCTCGTGACGTGACCGGCGCCGGGGTGCTGATCATCACCCACGACCTGGGTGTGGTGGCCGAGTTCGCCGACCGCGCCCTGGTGATGTACGCCGGGCGGGCCGTCGAGGTGGCCGACGTCGACGTGCTCTATCGGGACCGCCGAATGCCCTATACCGCAGGCCTTTTGGGTTCGGTGCCGCGGCTGAACTCCCCGCAGGGCTCGCGCCTGGTGCCGATCCCCGGCGCCCCTCCGTCACTGGTGAACCTACCGCCGGGCTGCCCGTTCGCCCCGCGTTGCCCGCTCGCCGTTGACGACTGCCGCACCGCCGAACCGGCCCTGGAGTCGGTCGGCGAGGGACACAGCGCGGCATGTATCCGCACCGAACTCGTCGCAGGCCGCAACGCCGCCGACATCTACGCGGTGTCCACCCAGCCGGTGGTCGCCGACGACGACGCCGACCCGGAGGTCGTGGTCAGCGTGCGGGACCTGTCCAAGACCTACCGGCTGACCAAGGGTGTGGTGTTCCGCCGCACGATCGGTGAGGTCCGGGCAGTCGACGGGATCAGTTTCGACCTGCAGCGCGGCCGCACCGTGGGCATCGTCGGCGAGTCCGGATCGGGGAAATCAACCACGCTGCACGAGATTCTGGAACTGCGCGCACCGCAGGCCGGGACCATCACGGTGCTCGGTGAGAACGTCGCCGAGTTGAGTGCGGCCCGCCGCCGTGAGTTGCGCCGCGATCTGCAGGTGGTGTTCCAGGATCCAGTTGCCTCCCTGGACCCGCGGCTGCCGGTCTTCGACCTACTGGCAGAACCCTTGCAGGCCAACGGTTTCGACAAGACCCGGATCGACGACCGGGTGGCCGAACTGCTGGAGATCGTCGGACTGGGCCGCAGCGACGCCAGCCGCTATCCGGGCGAATTCTCCGGCGGCCAGAAGCAGCGGATCGGGATCGCACGAGCCTTGGCGCTGCAGCCGAAGATATTGGCCCTCGACGAACCGGTGTCAGCGCTCGACGTGTCGATCCAGGCCGGCATCATCAACCTGCTGCTGGATCTGCAGCGCCAGTTCGACCTGTCGTATCTATTCGTGTCGCACGACCTGTCGGTGGTCAAGGTGCTGGCGCACCGGGTAGCGGTGATGTACCGCGGCGCGATCGTCGAGTACGGCGACGCCGACGACATCTTCGGCAACCCGCAGCACGAATACACCAGAAAGTTGCTGGCCGCTATTCCGCAACCAGATCCGACCCGCCGCTAGCATCGTTTCCGTGACTTTCTGGCGAGCAGACGCAAAATCGCACTCATCAGGCCCTCGCAACGCGATTATGCGTCTGCTCGCGGCCGGAACCGCGGTCGTGGTGGTTCTATCCGGCTGTTCCTCGGGCAAGCAGGAGGTGCCCTCGGCGGGCGGCAATGCCGAGGTGGGCACCACCAGCGATATCAACCCGCAGGACCCGTCCACGCTGCGTAACGGTGGCAACCTTCGCCTGGCGCTGTCGTCGTTCCCGGCGAACTTCAACACCCTCAACATCGACGGCAACGAGGCCGACACCGGCGCGATGCTCAAGCCCACCATGCCGCGCGCGTTCATCATCGCCGCCGACGGGTCGATGAAGGTGAACAACGACTACTTCACCAACGTCGAGCTGACGTCGACCAGCCCGCAGGTGGTGACCTACACGATCAACCCGAAAGCCACCTGGTCCGACGGCACACCGATCACCTGGGAGGACATCGCCTCGCAGATCAATGCCACCAGCGGCAAGGACAAGGCCTTCGCGATCGCCGCACCGAACGGCAGCGACCGGGTCGGCTCGGTCACCCGCGGCGTCGACGACCGGCAGGCCGTCGTCACCTTCGCCAAGCCCTACGCTGAGTGGCGCGGCATGTTTGCCGGCAACACGATGCTGCTGCCGAAGTCGATGACCGCCAACCCCGAGGTGTTCAACAAAGGTCAGCTCACCAACCCCGGCCCGTCGGCGGGCCCGTTCCTGATCTCCACGATCGACCGCACCGCACAGCGAATCGTGTTGACCCGCAACCCCAAGTGGTGGGGCACGCCGCCGCTGCTGGACTCGATCACCTACCTGGTGCTCGACGACGCCGCGCGCATTCCGGCACTGCAGAACAACACCATCGACGCCACCGGGCTGTCCTCGCTCGACGAGTTGACCATCGCGCGGCGCACCGCAGGAATCTCGATCCGGCGCACCCCGGGCCTGAGCTGGTATCACTTCACCTTCAACGGCGCACCCGGCTCGATCCTCTCGGACAAGGCGCTGCGACTGGCCGTCGCCAAGGGCATCGACCGCCAAGCCATCGTCGACGTCACCCAGCGCGGCCTGGTGGACAAGCCGGTACCGCTGAACAACCACATCTTCGTCGCAGGCCAGAAGGGCTACCAGGACAACAGCGCTGTGGTGGCCTACGACCCGGAGAAGGCCAAGGCCGAACTGGACGCGCTGGGCTGGAAGCTCAACGGCCAGTTCCGGGAGAAGGACGGTAAGCAACTGGTGATCCGCGACGTCCTCTACGACGCGCAGACCACGCGCCAGGTGGCGCTGGTGGCGCAGAACAGCCTGGCCCAGATCGGGGTCAAGCTCGAGATCGACGCCAAACCCGGAAACGGCTTCTTCACCAACTACGTCAACGTCGGCGACTTCGACATCACCCAGTTCTCCTGGGTGGCAGACGCATTCGCGCTGTGCTGCCTCAACCAGATCTACACCACCGGCGCCGAGAGCAACTTCGGCAAGATCAGCAGCCCGGAGATCGACGCCAAGGTGGAAGAGGTGCTCGACGAACTGGATCCGGAGAAGGCCCGCACACTGGCCAACGAGGTGGACAAGCTGATCTGGGGCGAGGTGTTCAGCCTGCCGCTGTTCCAATCGCCCGGCAATGTCGCGGTCCGCAGCAATCTGGCCAACTTCGGGCCCGCCGGCTTGGGCGACCTGAACTACAGCGCGATCGGCTTCACGAAGTAGCCGGCCGGCGCTGCACCCGGCCCACCAGCTTCGGCACCACCTCGGGTAGCGCCGCCTCGACCCGAGCGGCCGTGCCGATGGCCGACACCATCAGCCGCAGGGCAGGCGGGGCCGGCATGGCGTCCAGCGCCGAGGCCTGGGCGGGCAGGCTGGCCGCGCGCCCGGCTGCCACCGCCGAGGCGATCCGCAGCGCGGCCCGCTCCCTGCTGTCGAGCACGCTGTGCCCGGTGGTGTCCAGCCGGACCAGCACCGAACCGGGGATCAACTCGGCCACCCGGTCGGCGACCTCCGGCGGGGTGGTCAGGTCCCGGCCGCCGGAGATGACGACAGTGGGCCAGCTGAACTTCGGCATCTCGGCCACCAGGTCGAAGGGTTCGGCCTCGAACCGGGTGTCGCCGGGGGCAAAATCGCGCATCGCCACCGCCGGGTCCAGCGGCAGCCCGTCGGGGGTGCCCGCATAGTTGAGCTCACGGTAGGCGATCCGGCCCACCAGGTCGGTTTCGTTGCGGTATGGCGCTTTTCGCCCCACCATCAGGTCGGCCACCATGCCCATGCCGGTCCACAGCAGATGCCGGCCCTGCAGCAGAAGGTCGAGCTGGCGATCCAGTAGCGGCACCCCGCCGAAGCCGTACACCGCCGCGGCCAGCTGGGCGGCGGCCGGGGTCATCACCCCGTCGTCGAACAGCCGGCGGACCTTGTCGGCCAGGTCCGCGGTCTCCGGGTCCTCCCCGTGCCAGAGCACGTCGCGCAGGGCGGTGCGGACCACCTCGATGTCGTCGGCGGTCAGCAACGGCGAGTCCAGGACCATCGCGTGCACCCGATTCGGGTGGCGCACCCCAACCCCGGCGGCGATGTAGGTGCCGTACGACGTCCCGTAGATGGTGGCGCTGTCGACCTGCGCGTCGTCGAGCACGGCGGCGACGTCGTCGACCACCTGGGCGACGGTGAGCGCCTCGGGCGGCAGGTCGGCACCGTGGTCGTCGTGCCGGGACATGCCGACCCCGCGGTGCTCGATCATGATCACGTCGAGGCCCTCGGCGGCCGCCCGCCTGCGCAGCCCGCGGTACAGCGCGATCGAGGCAACCCCCGGCCCACCAGGGATGATGACGACCGGGTGCTTGGTCTTGCGGCCGCAGCGGACGTAGTAGAGGTCGAACTCGTCGGCGCTACCGGGGGTCATCGGGCGGCGCACCGGACGTACCCCGGGCAGGGCGGCGAGCTTCTCATGGGCACGACGGCGCTTGTCGTTGAGCGTCATCCGCGCCGGTCTCCCATGACTCGATTCTGCCCTGCGTTGCCGGGGAATGGAATGCGCGGTTCGGTTCGGGGTGATCCAAAGCAGTGCCCCCCGATCGTGCCGTCGGTACAACGGGGACATGACCACAGTCGAACCCATCAACCGCCTGCTGCCCGGTACGCCGGAGTTCACCGACCTGCTCGCCAGAATCCGATCCGGCGCCAAAGATCGAGATCTCAACGACGAGAACCCTTTTGACCAAGTCAACGCGCTGAAACGGGCCGGCTTCGGCACGCTTCGCCTGCCCGCCGATCTCGGCGGATCGGATTTTACTGTGCGTCAATTGTTTTCCACCATCATCGACGTCGCCGCCGCTGATCCCATTGTGGCGCATATCTTCCGGACGCATTTCTGGTTCGTCGAGGAGCGGCTGCGCTTGCTGAGCGACGCGCGGTCGCGGCAGTGGCTGGCCAAGGTCGCCGAGGGCAAGATCGTCGGCAACGCGTTCAGCGAGAAGGGCTCCAACGCCGTGGGCAGCCTGGTGTTCAACACCCGGCTCCTGCCGGTTCCCGGCGGCTACCGGCTGACCGGCGAGAAGTACTACAGCACCGGCACGCTGTTCGCCGACTACCTGACCGTCACGGCCACCACCGACCACGACTCGGTGGCCACCGTCGTCATCCCCGCCGACCGGGAGGGCGTGCGGCTGGTCGACGACTGGGACGGTTTCGGGCAGCGCCGCACCGGCACCGGCACCACCATCCTGACCAGCGTCGACGTCTCCGAAGACGAGATCCTGTCGGACTCCCCGTATGACGCCGAGCCCGAACCGACCGTGCAGTACGCCTCGCTGCAGCTCTACATCCACGCGGTGGTGGCCGGTGTGCTGCAGACCGTGGTCGATGACGGAGTGGAGCTGCTGCGTTCGCGCACCCGCAGCTTCAGCCACGCGCTGTCCGAAGCGCCGGTGGACGACCCGCTCTACCAGCGGCTGCTGGGCGAGCTGGCCAGCACCGCCTACGTCGCCAAGGCCGCGGTGCTGGACGCGGCGGCGGCCGTCGAGGCGGCCACCGACTCGGTCCGCGACGGCGTGCCCGATGCCGACCTGGCCACCGAAGCCCAGTTGAAGGTGGCCAAGGTCAAGGTGCACCTCGACGACGTAGCCCCGGTGGCGGCCACCCGGCTGCTGGAGCTGGGCGGGGCCAGCGCCTCGAGCCGTCAGCGCAATCTCGACCGGCACTGGCGCAACGTGCGCACCATCACGCTGCACAACCCGGTGGCCTACAAGGCGCGGGTGATCGGCCAGAACCTGTTGCACGGCACGCCCATTCCGGCCAACGCCTACTTCTGACCCTCGTGCGATTTCGGCGCGGTTGGCGTCGCTGAGCGACGTCAACCGCGCCCAAATCGAGATTGGACCACCCCATGACCCGACAGCTGCACCTGGGCGGATTCCAGATCGCCTCGCAGGTCACCCACTCGCACGCGGCCTGGCGGCATCCCGCCAGCGACCCGGCCTTCCTGACCCCGGAGTACTACCACCGGATCGGGCGCATCCTGGAACGCGGGAAGTTCGACTTCCTGTTCTTCGCCGATCTGCTGGCCGCACCGGTCCGCTATGGCGACGGGATCGCCGAGCCGCTGCGCCGTGGCACGCAGGCCACCGCCACGCTGGACCCGTCCATTGTGGCGGCCAGCATCGCGGCCGTTACCCGCCATCTGGGGTTGGCAATCACCAAGTCCGCCACTTATTTTCACCCCTACGAGCTGGCCCGCATCTTCGCCAGCCTGGACCACATCACCCGGGGCCGGGTGGCGTGGAACATCGTGACCTCGCTGACCCAGAGCGAGGCGCAGAACTTCGGCCACGACAACCATCTGGATCACGAGTTCCGCTACGAGCGGGCCGATGAGTTCGTCCGCACCGCACTCGAACTGTGGTCGAGCTGGGCGCCGGACGCGCTGGTGCAGGACAAGCAGTCCGGGGTGTTCGCCGACCCGGACCGCATCCGGCACGTCGACCACGACGGGCAGTACTTCCGCAGCCGCGGACCGCTGAACGTGCCGCACTCGCCGCAGGGCCGGCCGGTGCTGATCCAGGCCGGTTCGTCGAACACCGGCCGGGACTTTGCCGCCCGGTGGGCCGAGGCGATCTTCGAGATCGACCCCACCCCGGAGGGCCGGCGCGCCTACTACGACGACATCAAGTCGCGGGCGGTGAACTTCGGCCGCAACCCCGACACGGTGCTGATCTTCCCGGCGTTCATCCCGTTCATCGGCGAGACGGAGTCGATCGCACGGGAGAAGCAGGCCTATCACAACGAGCTGGCCGACCCGATCTCCGGACTGATCACGCTGTCGGTGCACACCGACCACGACTTCTCCGGCTACGACCTCGACGCACCGGTCGAGGACGTCCAAGTCAGCGGAACGCAAGGGCTTTTCGACGCGGTGCGCCGGGTGGCCAACCGGGACAGTCTGACGCTGCGCGATGTCGGCGCCTGGTATGCCCAGGGTGTGCTGCTGCCGCAGTTCGTCGGGACCGCCGAGCAGGTGGCCGACCAGATCGAGGAGTCGATCCTGGCCGGGGAGGCCGACGGGTTCATGGTGTCGTCGGCCTCGACGCCGGGCACGTTCAACGACTTCGTCGACGCGGTGGTGCCGGTGCTGCAGCGGCGGGGGTTGTTCCGCACCGAGTACACCGGCACCACGCTGCGCGATCACCTCGGGCTGGGCAGTGCCGAGGAGTCCAACGTGGGCCGCCGCCTGCACGCCGCGGGGTGATGACCCGAGTCATCGGACACCTCCGTTAGGGGAGAAAGTCCCGAGTTGCCTGCGTGATCTTCTGTCGGGTGTCACTGCCGTCGTACGTTTGTGGCGGAGCACACGATGACTGAATTCATGCGTAATACCGACGCGTTCACCTGGTCGATGGAATCCGACCCGCGGCTGAGATCGACCGTGGTGACGGTGATTCTGCTGGACCGCTCACCGGACTGGGAACTGATCCGGGAGCGCTTCGACATCGTCAGCCGGGAGTTGCCGATGTTCCGGCAGCGGGTGGTCGAGACCCTGCCGCCGGCGCCGCCGCGCTGGGAGTGGGCCCCGGACTTCGATCTGGACTTCCACATGCGCCGGGTGACGGCACCGCAGCCGGGCAACCTCGACGGCGTGCTGGAGATGGCCCGGCTGGCCGCGATGGATGACTTTGACCGGGCCCGGCCGATGTGGGAGGCCACCCTGATCGACGGGCTCGACGACGGCGGCGCGGCGGTGTTGTGCAAGTTCCACCACGCCCTGACCGACGGCGTGGGTGGCGTGCAGATCGCGATGACGCTGTTCGATCTCACCGAGGAACCGCGGACCATCGATGCGGTGCCTGACGAACCGGCGGTGACCACCGCGCAACCGCTCGACGGCTACCGCGACGCGGTGCGCTACGACGCCGGCCTGCTCGGCAAGGCCGTCACCGAGACTGTCAAGACCGTTCCGAAGTTGCTGTTCAACACCATTCGGCGGCCACTGCAGACCGCGACCGCGGCCAGCGAGCTCGCCGCGTCGGTGTACCGGACCGTGCGGCCGGTGAGCCGGCCAGGCTCCCCGCTGATGACCGAACGCACCCTGGTGCGCCGCCTCGGTGTACACGAGGTGCCGCTGGCTGCGCTGCGGGAGGCCGCTCACCGCAGCGGCGGCTCACTCAACGACGCGTTTGTGGCCGGGGTGGCCGGCGGGCTGCGCCGCTATCACGAGAAGCACGGGGCGCCTGTCGGCGATCTGCACCTGACGATGCCGATCAACCTGCGCACCGACGGCGACAGCATGGGCGGCAACCGAATCGGGTTGATGCGCTTCGATATTCCGGCCGGGGTGGCCGACCCCGCGCAGCGGATCAGTGAGATCCGGGAACGCACGGTGAAGGTGCGCACGGAGAAGTCGCTGCCGTACACCCAGCTGATCGCCGGTGCACTGAACCTGATGCCGCGCTGGTACATCGGCTCGGTGCTGCGTCACGTCGATTTCCTGTGCAGCGACGTGCCGGGGGTTCCGGTGCAGGTCTACCTCGGCGGCGCGAAGGTGCTGATGCAGTACGCGTTCGGCCCGACCATCGGGTCGGCGGTCAACGTGACGTTGCTGACCTACTGCGACACCTGCTCGCTGGGAATCGACGTGGACACCGGGGCGATCCCGGACTTCGACGAGTTCGTCGACTGCCTGGTGGCGGGGTTCGACGAGGTGCTGGCGCTCGCGGACTAGCGCTCAGGCACTCAGTTCGATGACGTGGGCGTCCTCGACCCCGAGGTAGCGGGTCGGGCTGCAGGTCAGCACGATCACCTGACCGTGGCTGCCGACGGTGTCGAAGACGGTGCCCATCTTCGTCAGCCGCTCGGGATCGGTGAAGCCCAGCGCATCATCGATGATGACCGGCACGGTGTCCTCCTTGGCCACCAGCGCCGCGCCGGCCAGCCGCGCCAGGATGCCCAGCTGCTCCTTGGCCCCGCCGGACAGCGACTCGTAGGGCACGGTGCAGCCGTTGAGCGTGCGCGTGCGGATGGTGAGCTCGGTATCGACGTCCACCTCGAAGGTGGGGCCGAAGACCGTGCGGCCCAGGCGTTCCAGCTCGGCGCGATACGGCTGCACATAGCGCTGCCTGGTGTTGTCGCGGTGCCGGATCATGGTGTTGCGCAGCAGCGCGGCGGCCTGAGCCCGGTCCTGGATGCGGGCATGCTCGGCGCGCGCCCGTTTCAGCTCGGCCTGGGCGTCATCGAGCTGGCTCTGCCTGCCCTCATTGCCGATGACTCCCAACTCGGCGGTGACGGTGTGCAACTCCAGCTTGGCGGCCTCACGCTGGGCAGTCAGTGCGTCGACGGCCTGCGCCGCGGCAGCGAGCTCCGCGTCGACCGCAGCCGGGTCGGCGGCTCCGTACCGCTCGGCAAGGGCGGCGACGACCGCGTCGGCCTTCCGCTGCTCCTCGGCGTCCGCGGCGGCCTGGGCGGCGACGGCCTCGTCGCTGAGCGCGGCGCGCACGGTCGCCAGCTGCTCGTGGACAGTGGCCGACTCCGCCTCGGCGGCGGCGTGCTGGGTCCGCAGAACCGTTGCCTGCGTGGACTTTCCGGCGTGGGCTGCCGTCGCCTCGGCCGATGCCTTCTGCTTGGCCTCGGCGACGGTACGAGCCGCCCGGAGCGCGTCATCAGCTGCCGCCAGCTCGGCGGCCACCGTCTCGGCGTCGAGCTGGTCGCCGTCGGATGCCGCGGCGCGTAGCTCGGCCAGCCGCTCGCGCAGGACGGCGGCGTCCTCGTTCGCGCACAGACCCTCCAGCTTGGCGATATGCGTGGTGCTGCTCTCGGTGAGTGCGCGGCGCCGTGCGTCCAGCGCACGTGCTGCCTCGACGTCGGCGACACCTGCCTCATCCAGTGCACGGTCCAGAAGCTGTTGTGCGGCAGCGAGATCGGCGTGCAGCTTGACCGCACTCGCACCGGGGTCGATGCGGACGGCGAGCACGCCTGGCACCTCCACGACCACTGCCGCCGAGGCCGGCTGCGTCCAACTTTCCCCGGCGGCCAGGGTGCGTGGCTGGCCGTCGACCGTGATGTCGAGATCAGTCGGTGCGGTGAACGCGACGGTGGTGGCATCAGCCTGCAGCTGTGCTTCGATCCGTTGTACGGCGGCCCAGTGTTGTTCGATGCCGGCCAGCATCGCGGCGGTGAGCGTGATGACGCTCAGCTGCCCGGCCACCTCGGCGAGCTCACGTTCGACCTGATCGATGCTCGTCACCCGGGCGGCGAGCCGGTCGGCTTCGTCGCGGGCCACACACGCCTGGGCCGCGGCCCGTGCGGCATCGAAGCGCTGCCGGGCTCCGTCGAGTGCGGTGCCGGCCTGCTCGGCCGCCGTCCCCGCGGCCTGCGCCACCTGCTGGGCGGCAGCTTCCTCCTGCTCGGCCACAGCAAGCTGGTTCTGCAGTGCGACAAGGGTTTCCGCGCGCCGTTGGCAGTCG
This sequence comes from Mycobacterium sp. M26, assembly GCF_001494595.1. GTDB lineage: Bacteria > Actinomycetota > Actinomycetes > Mycobacteriales > Mycobacteriaceae > Mycobacterium. Next base: position 960,039 of record NZ_LN929908.1, on the reverse strand, counting down.
GTGACCAGCTGCCGGCGCTGGGTGTCGGCCAGCGCGGAGTTGGTGCTGGCCGCCGTCAGCGTGGCGGCCACCTGGCGGGCCTGGCGCAACTGGTCACGCAACTCGGTGAGGGCGTCATGCGTGATCCGGGCCGCGGTCAGCCGCGCGCCCGCGGGCGCCAGCGACTCGTCGATCGTCTGCACCGTCTCGGTCAGCGTCTCGTGCCGAGACACCCGGTCGTTGACTTCCTCCACGGCGAGCAGGCACCGATTCGCGTCCGCCTCGGCCGTCTTGACGCGTTCGGCGATCGCCTTCCACGCCCCGGTGGGCCGGCCGGTTCCGGTGAAGTACTTCAGATACTCGGCGTCGATGAGATCGATCAGCAGGGAGTCGTCACCGGATGGTGCGGTATCGGTCTCGCCCGCCGCGGCGTCCAGGGCGCGGGCCAGCGAGTCCGAGCCGGACAGGTTGACCGCGTCGGTGGCCGCGGACTGCAGTACCCGCTGGGCGTCCCACAGCTTGGTGTCCAGCGTCTCGGCGAGCATCGCTTCCACCCGGTCGTGGGCCTCGTCGCCGGAGACGTGCTCACGCTTGGGAGCGATGATGTCGAGCTCGGTGCCGGCCTTCTTGTGGAACCGCTTGCGATAGACGAAACGGTAAGGCCCGGTGCTGATCTCGGCTTCGACCTCCGAGCCGACATCGGCATTGGCGGGCTTGACCGCCTTGACGTCCCGATGTCCCGAACGGTCGCGGTAGGTCAGCAGCAGGTCGAGCGCCTCGAGCATCGAGGACTTGCCGACCTCGTTGGGACCGCACACCACCACCACACCCTGATCGGGGAACACGATCTCGCGGTCAGCCACACCGCGGAAGTTGGTCAGGCGCAGCCGGTGCAGGATCACGCCGCACTCCCCTCTCGCAACCGCAGCAGCAGCCCGAGCGCAGCGCGGGCTGCACCGGCGTCGGACCCGCCGGAACGCGCGGTCTCCACCAGTTCGGCGACTGCGTCGGAGGCGAATCCGCCGATGCCGAGATCGTCGAACTCGCCGTCGGCCGGCATCACCGCGATGTCGGTGTGCCGCTCCCACGAGTACAGCGCGGCGAACAGGCGGGCGTGCCGGTCCAGGCAGGCGTCCAGCGCTGCACGATCGGTGACCGTCAGCGTGCCGACCAGTGCGTGCTTGACCACGGTGCGGTCCTTGTCGGGCAGCTCACCCAGATTGATGTCGAGATCGGCGATATCGCGGCTGTTGTCGACCGGGCGGCGCAGGGTGATGAAGCGCCAGCGCCCCACATGCCGGGACGCCACGGTGACCGGGTGTGCCGGATCGTCGGTGTCCACATCGACCACCAGGACGTGGCCTGGGTCGGCCTCGACATGGTCGAAGTTGGTGACCTCCGGCGACCCGGAGTACCAGATGCGACCGCTGTCCCCGACGCAGGTGCGAGAGTGCTTGTCCCCCAACGCGACATAGTGCACCGCGCCGCGCTGGAGGGCATCGGCCAAGCCGGCCAGCCGGATCAGGGAGGGCTTGGTGGGGTCCGGGTCCAGGACGTCGACCCCGCCGTGGGCGAGCAGGATGCGGGTGGTCCCGTCGGCCGGCACGTCGGCCAGCGCCGCGGCGGCCAGGTCGGTGGTCGGCGCCTTGGACCGCCAGGGGGCGGCGACGAGTTCCACGCCCGGGCGCACCTGCCACACTCCGGCCCGGTCCAGGACGATCACATTGTCGGGGCGTTCGGCGGTGAACAGCGCGCTGGTGTACACCGAGGACGCATCGAGCGGGTCGTGGTTGCCGGGCAGCAGGTAGACCGGAACGCCGATGGCGCGCATGGCCTCCAGTGACTGGCTGACGACCTTGGGGGCGAGCTGGTTGGACTCGAACACGTCACCGGCGACGACGACGAACTCCGCGCCCGTCTCGGCGGCCAGCGCACCGAGGCCGGACACCGCCTCCCGCCGGGCAGCCGAATAACGCGGCTGGGCCTCCCCCTCCAGGAAGTGCCGCGTCATGCCGAGCTGCCAGTCGGCGGTGTGCAGGAATCGCATGGGCCGCAGTGTATGGCGGCCCGCCGACAAGTCCGGGGACCTCGACCGGCATGTGCGGTCCACGCTTTAGCCTGTCTGCGTGAGCACCCGCACCCTGGTCGTCATGCGCCACGCCAAGTCCGACTATCCCAGCGGCGTCGGCGATCATCAGCGGCCGCTGGCCCCGCGCGGAATCCGGGAGGCGGGACTGGCCGGGGACTGGCTGCGCGGCAACCTGCCGCCGATCGAGAAGGTGCTCTGCTCCTCGGCGACCAGGACCCGACAGACCCTGGAACGCACCGGCATCAGCGCTCCTGTCGACTTCTCCGACCGCCTCTACGGCGCCACCCCGGGCACCATGATCGATGAGATCAACCAGGTGCTCGACGACGTCAGCACACTGCTGGTGGTCGGGCACGAACCGACGGTGTCCCAGGTCAGCCTGGGCCTGGCCGACCCGCAGGACTCCGACCATGAGGCGGCCGCTCAGATCTCCATGAAGTTCCCCACCTCGGCCATCGCCGTGCTGCGGGTACCGGTCGGCTGGTCAGCGCTGCAACTCAGCGGCGCGGGCCTGGTGACCTTCCACGTGCCCCGTTAGGACCCGCTAGGAGTTGGTGGCCAGCGTCAGTTCCATCAGCTTGATGGCCTGACCGCACGCGTCGATCCCGGGTGCCTGCGGGTTGATCCACCAACCCACCACGCCGCCGGCGTCACTGGCCACGCCGCAACCCCCGTTGGGGTCGTTGGTGCGCATCACGATGGACCGCACCCCTGCGATCGAGCGGTTCTCCACCTGGTACTTGAGGAAGTCCGCGATCTTCTTCTCGTTGTCCAGGCTGCCCTGCTCGAACCAGAACCGGGTGATGTCCACCAGACCGGCCGGATTGGCGGCCTGCCAACGGCACACCGCGCCGACGAAGGTGCTCTGGATGTCCAGCGGGTCGGCACCGACGGTCTTGGCCAGGATGTCGGTGGTCAGCACGTCGCATTCCTTGAGCAGGTTCGGGTACTGCTGCGCGGAATTGTCGTTGCGCTCCACCGGGCCGGACCCGGACTTGGCGGCGGTGCCGTCGACGGTGCGCGCGCAGCCGGTGACGGCGGCGAACACCGACAGGACCGCGACCGCGCCGACGAGCGGACGCCGCCACATCGCCGCGCTCATTTCGCGTTCACAATCGATTGCCGGGTCAGTTCCTTGGCGACGTCGCACGCCGGCGGGAAGGGCTTCTCGGCGAAGCTGACCGACCACTCGATGAAGTCGTCGTTGAACTGGATGCCGATTTCGCACAGGTTGTCCCCCAGCGTCGGATCAGTGCCGATCGCGATGAATCCGCTGTGGCCTTCGATGTTGATGTCCTCGACGCTGGTGCGCGAAAGCTCCTCGGTCTTGCGCTCACGCCCGATCGGGCTGCCGCGGAACCAGGTGAAGGAGAAGTGCGGGCCGAGGATGCCGCCGCCGGCCAGCCACTGGCAGCCGACGGAGTTCTTGGCGGTGTTCACCAGACCGGTCACCCGGGTCTGCTCGGCCATCGTCTGGTCGCTGATGCCACCACACTCCGGGAAGGTCGGGCCGTGCTTGGCGTTGACCGGCGACGGAGTGTTGGGCGCCGACGACGGCGAGCCCGGGCCGCTGGAGTCCGACGAGGAGCATCCGCTCACCACCACTGCCGCGACGGCCAACGCCGCCACGGCCAGTTTGCGCGCCGCTGTCATGCGCACCTGCTGCGAGTCACAGCATGCACTGTAGCGGGCACCCCTGCAGCCAACCACCGACATGCCGCTTGACCTGCCGGTTTGTCGGTGATTCCAAGGTTGCCGCGCGACAGGGTTCGCACTCCGCCGCGAAGGCGGTGTGCGACAGTAACGGCATGCTCCTGGCGCTGCTGAGACAGTATGTCCGGCCGTACCGGTGGCTGGTCGCGGCCGTGATGGTGCTGCAGGTCATCAGCACGCTGGCTTCGCTGTATCTGCCCACGATCAATGCCGCGATCATCGACGACGGCGTGGCCAAAGGCGACACCGGGCTGATCACCCGGCTCGGGCTGCTGATGCTCGCGGTGACCGCGCTGCAGGGCGTGTGCGCGGTAGGCGCGGTGTACTTCGGGTCGCGCACCGGAATGGGGTTCGGCCGCGACCTGCGCTCGGCGATGTTCCACCACGTCATCACGTTCTCCGAACGCGAGACGTCCCGCTTCGGCGCGCCCTCGCTGCTGACCCGGACCACCAACGACGTCCAGCAGATCCAGGTGCTGGTCCAGATGACGGCCACCGTGCTGGTGACCGCCCCGATCATGTGCGTCGGCGGCATCGTGATGGCGATCCACCAGGACGCCGGGCTGTCCTGGCTGCTGCTGGTGAGCGTGCCGGTGCTCGCGGTGTCGAACTACTGGGTGGTGTCGCACATGCTGCCGATCTTCCGCAGCATGCAGCGCCTGATCGACGGCATCAACCGGGTGATGCGCGAGCAACTCTCCGGTATCCGGGTGATCCGCGCGTTCGCCCGCGAGTCCTTCGAACGGGACCGGTTCGCCGTCGCCAACGCCGCGGTCTCCGACACCGCACTGGCCGCCGGGCGCTGGCAGGCGCTGATGCTGCCGCTGACCACGCTCACCATCAACATCTCCAGCGTCGCGCTGATCTGGTTCGGCGGCCTGCGCATCGACGCCGGGCAGATGCAGGTGGGCTCGCTCATCGCGTTCCTGTCGTACTTCATGCAGATTCTGATGGCCGTGCTGATGGCCACCCTGCTGCTGCTGATCCTGCCGCGGGCCTCGGTGTGTGCCGAGCGGATCACCGAGGTGCTGTCCACCCAGACCGCCATCACCAGCCCGGCCGATCCGGCCCGTCCGGCAGGCGGCATCCGCGGCGAGGTCACGCTCGACGGTGCGACATTCAGCTACCCGGGCGCCGAACGGCCTGTGCTGGAGGATGTTTCGCTGACCGCGCGAACCGGGATGACGACGGCGATCGTGGGCTGCACCGGTTCGGGCAAGTCGACGCTCATCTCGCTGATCTGCCGGCTCTACGACGTGACCGGCGGCGCGGTGCGCGTCGACGGGATCGACGTGCGCGACTACGACACCGAGAACCTGTGGTCCGCACTCGGCCTGGTGCCGCAGCGCGGTTACCTGTTCTCCGGCACCGTCGCCGACAACCTGCGCTACGGCAAGAGTGACGCCAGCGAGGACGAGATGTGGGCGGCACTGCGGGTCGCCGCGGCCGACGACTTCGTGGCCGCCCATCCCGAGGGCCTGGGGATGCGGGTGGCCCAGGGCGGGATCAACTTCTCCGGCGGGCAACGTCAGCGCCTGGCGATCGCCCGGGCGGTGATCCGCCGGCCCGCGATCTACCTGTTCGACGACGCCTTCTCCGCCCTGGACGTGCACACCGACGCCCGGGTGCGCGCCGCCCTGCGGGAGGTGTCGGCGGGTTCGACGGTGATCATTGTGTCGCAACGGATTTCGACGGTGATGCAGGCCGACCACATCGTCGTCGTCGACGGCGGCCGGGTGGTCGGGGCGGGCACCCACGACGAGTTACTGACCAGCTGCCCCACCTATGCGGAATTCGTCGACTCCCAGTCCCTGGGCGCCGGCGTCGGGGGCGCGTCATGACCGGGGCCGGAATGCGCGGCGGCGGGATGCGCATGCTCAACCAGGACCCCCGTCAGGCCCGCTCCCGGGATTTCAAGGGCTCGGCGCTGCGGCTGCTGGCGAGGCTGACCCCGCAACGCTGGCCCGCGGTGGCCGTCCTGGTGCTGACGGTGGCCGGGATCGCGCTCGGCGTGGCCGGCCCGCGCATCCTCGGCCACGCCACCGACCTGTTGTTCAACGGGGTGATCGGCCGTCAGCTGCCCGCCGGCATCACCAAGGAGCAGGCCATCGCCGCGGCGCGGGCGCGTGGCGACAACACCTTCGCCGACCTGCTGTCCGGGATGAACGTGGTGCCCGGCCAGGGCGTGGACTTCGGCGCGGTGGGCCGCACCCTACTGCTGGCGTTGGTGCTGTATCTGTTTGCCGCACTGTTCGTCTGGGTACAGGCCCGGCTGCTCAACGTGATCGTGCAGCGCACGGTGCGGGCCCTGCGCGCCGATGTCGAGGCCAAGGTGCACCGGTTGCCGTTGTCCTACTTCGACTCCCGGCAGCGCGGTGAGCTGCTCAGCCGGGTGACCAATGACGTGGACAACATCCAGCAGTCGGTGTCGATGACGATCAGCCAGCTGCTGACCTCGGTGCTGACGGTGTTCGCGGTGCTGGCCATGATGCTGACCATCTCGCCGCTGCTGACCCTGATCACGGTGATCACGGTTCCGTTGTCGCTGTGGGTGACTCGGGCGATCGCCCGCCGCTCGCAGAAGATGTTCATCGCGCAGTGGACCAACACCGGCCGGCTCAACGCCCACATCGAAGAGACCTACAGCGGTTTCACCGTGGTCAAGACGTTCGGGCACCGCGCGGCTGCGCAGGAGAAGTTCCGCGACTGCAACGACGACGTGTACCAGGCCAGCTTCGGCGCCCAGTTCTTCTCCGGGCTGGTGGCGCCGGCGACGAACTTCATCGGCAACCTCAGCTATGTGGCCGTCGCGGTCGTCGGCGGCTACCAGGTGGCGACCGGTCAGATCACGCTGGGCAGCATCCAGGCGTTCATCCAGTACGTGCGTCAGTTCAACCAGCCGCTGACCCAGGTGGCCGGGATGTACAACACGCTGCAGTCCGGGGTGGCCAGCGCCGAGCGGGTTTTCGACTTCCTCGACGAGCCGGAAGAATCCCCCGATGCGGCAGAAGTGTTGCCGCGCAGCGGCGGTGGCCGGGTGGAGTTCGAGAACGTCTGGTTCGGCTACCGGGAGGGCACCCCGGTGATCGAGGACCTGTCGCTGGTGGCCGAGCCGGGCAGCACGGTGGCGATCGTCGGGCCCACCGGGGCGGGCAAGACCACCCTGGTGAACCTGCTGATGCGGTTCTACGACGTCGACTCCGGCCGGATCCTGCTGGACCACACCGACATCCGCGACATCAGCCGCGAATCGCTGCGCTCCCGGATCGGGATGGTGCTGCAGGACACCTGGTTGTTCGCCGGCACGATCGCCGAGAACATCGCCTACGGCCGGCCGGATGCGACCGAGGACGAGGTGCTGGCGGCGGCCCGCGCGGCCTACGTGGACCGGTTCGTGCAGACCCTTCCGGACGGGTATCAGACCCGCGTCAGCGACGACGGCGGCAACATCAGCGCCGGCGAGAAGCAGTTGATCACCATCGCCCGGGCGTTCCTGGCCCGCCCGCAGTTGCTGATCCTCGACGAGGCGACCAGTTCGGTGGACACCCGAACCGAGCTGCTGGTGCAGCACGCGATGACCGAACTGCGCCGGGAGCGCACGAGTTTCATCATCGCCCACCGGCTCTCGACGATCCGGGACGCCGACATGATCCTGGTGATGCAGGGCGGCCGGATCGTCGAAAAGGGCACCCACACCGAGCTGTTGGCCCGGCGGGGTGCCTACTTCGCGATGACACAGGCCTAGAGGCCGGGGCCTTCGGCGCGCAGTTCGTCAACCTCAGCCATCGCCGTACGCAGCTTGGACAGCCACTCCTCGGCGTGCTCGCCGACCAGCCGCACACTCCACGCCAGGGCATCCGAGCGGGAGCGGGCCACGCCCGCGTCGACCAGGGTGTCGAGCACCTGGCGTTCCGGCTGCTTGAGCCGGGTCATGACCGGAACGGCGATGTGGGTGAACAGGATTCGCTCACCGCCGACCTCCACGCCCCAGGACACCTTGCGGCCGTACTTGTCCTGCGCCTCGTCGGCGATCCGCATCCGTTCGGAGCGGGTGTCCTCCCGGAACCGGGATGCCCGTCCGGACGCGCGGGCTTCTGATTCGGGGCCGTCAGCAGGGTCGGGCAGCCGGCCGACGACGGTGATCTCTTCGCGGTCGACGATGACAGTGGGGTCGCCGTCGAACCAGGTGTCGGGCAGCCGCCCGGCGAACCATTCGCCGGCATCGCCGGCATCGGGCTGGTCGGCCTGCTGCCAGCCACCGGGGCGGCCGGGCCGGCCGGAACGGGGATGTGTGTGTTGGTGCTTCATGAATTACATGATTACATCGTTACACCACTGGTGCCAGGGTTTCTCTCCCGGCGAAACGAGGGCACGACCGTTACTCCCCGGCCCGGCGGGCGCGGAACAGCTTGACCTCGTCCTTGATGCCCTTGAGGTGGCGGGCCTTGGCGAACGACCAGCTGAACGGGGCATCGTCGGCGATCTGCTCCCGGGCCGCCTCGGCCACCAGCACCGACCCCGGCCGCGCCGCGGAGGTCACCCGGCTGGCCAGGTTCACCGGGCTGCCGAACCAGTCGCCGGCGCGGCTGACCGCCGGACCGTAGGCCACCCCCACCCGCAGCTGCGGCAGATCACCGTCGGACTCGATGGCCTCGCTCAGACGCAGCATGGCCTCCAGCAGCGCGGTGGTGTCCTTCGACACCAGCATCACCGCGTCGCCGATGGTCTTGATGAACCGAACCGGCGGAATCGCCACATCGCGGGCAGCATCGGCGAGCTTGTTGGCCAGCTGCTCGAGCTCCTCGGGTGGCACCGTCTCGCCGAGCCGGGTGAAGCCGACCAGATCACCGAAGGCGACCGCGACCAGCCGGGCCCCGGGCATCGGCGCACCGGCCGCGCGCTCGTTGGCGTTGACGGCCTCGGTCTCCAGGGCGTGCCGCAGCTGGAGCATGAGCATGTCCTGGATCATCGGGCCCAGCAGCGGGGCCATCTCCCCCACCAGTGCCTGCGCCGACTTCGCGACGTCGAGCTCGCTGGCGCCGGGATGCATGACGGTGGCCAGCGCGGTGGTGCGCATGACCTCGGCGGCATGCGAAAGTCCATCGGCCAGAACGCGAACCACCGTCAGCATCAGGTCGGGGTCGATGCCATGGTCGATGAACCGCTTGATGTGCACAGCGGTGGCGCCGTCGAGACGCATGAACACCGCGGCGTCGGGGTCTTCGACGTGCGGCAGGCCGCTGGCCCGCTGGAAACGGGTCAGCACGTCGACGTCCAGGCCGGTCTGTTCGGCGATCTCGCGCGCGGAGACGTAGGTCCCGTCGTCGCCGAGTGCGCGGCGGGCGGGCAGCAGCATCGGGGCGAACGAGGCCCGGATCTCCTCGACGGTGATGCCCTGATCGAGCAGCCACGGGATCAGTTCGGCCCGCTCCGCGCGCAGGTCGCCGCTCAGACCGTCGAGCAGCCCGGACGCTTCGATGTCGCCGTCATCGCTCACCGGTTCAACGTATACGGTCGGATGCAATGTCTTCATCTCCGCTGCTGGAGGGACTGCCGCCGATCGCCGACCGGCACGCCCGCGTGCTGGTGCTGGGCAATATGCCCAGCGTGATGTCGCTGGCCGCCGGCGAGTACTACGGCAATCCGCGAAATGCGTTCTGGCGCATCACCGCTGAGCTGTTCGGCTTCGCCGCCGACGATCCTTATCCCGACCGCGCCGCGGCCCTGCGCCGCCGCGGAATCGCGGTGTGGGACGTTCTCCAACACTGCCGCCGTATCGGCAGCCTCGATTCGGCGGTCGAACCGGACAGCATGGTGGCCAACGATTTCCCGGCGTTCTTCGCCGCGCACCGCCACGTTGAGCGGGTGTACTTCAACGGCGCGGCCGCCGAGCGCAATTTCGCAAGGCTGGTGCGCGTCGACGCCGACGTGGTGTTCGCGCGGCTGCCGTCGACCAGTCCGGCGCAGACCATGCGCTACGCCGACAAGCTCAGCGCGTGGCGGGTGATCGCCGGGTCATGACACCGGCGGCCGCCGGTTGGCCCACGGCCGGGCCGTTTCGATCTGGTGGCTCAGCGACAGCAGTGTTGCCTCGTCGGAGGGGCGGCCGACGAGTTGCACCGAGACCGGAATCCCTTCTCCGTCAAGGCTCCACGGCACGACGGCGGCGGGCTGGCCCGTCGCATTGAAGATCGCATGGAACGGAACCCGGGAGGCGACCATCGCCAGGGTGCCCACCCCGCCGCGGTGCTGGTACTGCCCGACGCGCGACGGACCGGTGGCCGTTCCCGGCGTGATGAGCACGTCGACGTCGTCGAAGATCGACCCGACCCGGGCGGCCAGTGTGGCCTCGGCGGCCCGGATCTTGGCGATCTGCTGATCGGAGATCAGCCCGCCCAGCCGGGCCAGCGTCTTGGTGCGCGGTTCGAGGCGCTCGGGATGGGGCAGCTGCTGGACGTCGTCGTAGATGCCGCGCCACATCCGGGGCAGCACGTGCCCGTAGACCGCCCACGCCGGATAGTCCGGGTCACGCCAGATGACCTCGTGGCCCAGCTCGCGCAGCAGCGACTCGACACCGTCGAGCGCCTTCTGCTGGGCCCGGCCGACCCTGCCCACGATGGTGGGCGGAATCTTGGCGCTCAACGCGATTCGCAGTCTCTTCGGTTTGCGCGCCGCGGCCGCCACGAACCCGCCGCGGGGTGCGCGTGCGGAATTGGTGACGTCAAGGAACAACGCGGCGTCCTCGACCGTGCGGGTGATCGGGCCGTTGACGCTCAGTCCCTGCCAGGCATCGTCGTGTGGACCGATCGGGACACGGTCGCGCTGCGGTTTGATCCCGAAGAGTCCGCACCAGGTGGCCGGGATGCGGATGGACCCGGCACCGTCGGATCCCAGCGCCATCGGCGCCAGCCCGGCGGCCACCGCCGCACCGCTGCCACCGCTGCTGCCGCCGGGCGCACGCGCCAGGTCCCACGGATTGTGGGTGGAGCCGAAGGCCACCGTCTCGGTGAACGGCCAGAGCATCATCTCCGGCACGGCGGTCTTGCCCAGGATCACCGCGCCCGCCTCGCGCAGCCGCCGCACCACCTCGGCATCCTGCGTCGGCGGCAGGCCGTGCGCGCTGCTGCCGTAGCAGGTGAACTCGTCGGCGACGTCGACGTCGTCCTTGATGGCGATCGGCACACCGAGCAGCGGCAGGCGCTCCCCGGCGTCCAGGCGCTGCTGGGCGGCCGCGGCCTCCTTGCGGGCGCGTTCGGTGAGCACCACCCGGTAGGCGCGGACCTCCCGGTCCACCCGGGCGATCCGGTCGAGATAGAGGTCCAGCAGCGCAGGCGCGGTGATGCTGCCGGCGACCAGCATGCGGGCCTGCTCCGCGGCGCCGGCGAACGCGATGTCGGTGAGGTCCACGCCCGGCAGCGTATCGCCGTAACGGATCGGGCTTCGACCGACACTGCCCCTTCAATGCCGAAACCGATGACCTGCGCGGCCCTCGTGGAGCTGCTCAGCGACTACTACTCGGGTGCGTTGGACGCCCCGACGGCGGCGCGCGTGCGCCTGCATCTGCTGATCTGCAAGGGCTGCCGCGGCTACCTCGCCCAGCTTCGGACCACGGTGGCGATCGTGGGGCGGCTGCGGCCCGACGACCTGGACCCGGAGTTCCGCAAGCAGCTCGTCGGCGCCTTCCACGACTGGCAGTGATCATCCGACCCGCTACGGTGGCGGAATGTCATGTGTGTTCTGCGAGATCGTCGCCGGCACCGCGCCGGCCATCCGCGTCTACGAGGACGACGACCATCTGGGCTTCCTCGACATTCGCCCGTTCACCCGCGGCCACACGCTGGTGGTGCCCAAGCGCCACACCGTCGACCTGACCGACACTCCGGCCGAGACGCTGGGCGGCATGCTGGCGGTCGGTCAGCGGATCGCCCAGGCAACGCGGGTATCGGGGCTGGGCGCCACGGGCAACAACATCGCGATCAATGACGGGAAGTCGGCGATGCAGACGGTGTTCCACATCCATCTGCACGTGATCCCGCGCCGCGACGGCGACAAGCTGTCCTTCGCCAAGGGCATGCTGATCCGCCGCGACCCCGATCGCGAGGCCACCGGCCGGATCCTGCGCGAGGCTCTGGAGTTGATCCCATGACATCAGCGGTCGACAAGTTCATGCTGAAGTTCCTGACCGTGCACGACACCCTGTACAAGCGGTCGGGCGGATGGATCGGGCACCGGTTGCCGTTTGCGCCACGGATGCTGCTGCTGCACACGGTCGGTGCGAAAACCGGTGCGGAGCGGGCGAATTCGCTGGCCTACTACCGCGATGGCGCTGACTATCTGATCGTCGCCTCCAATGGCGGAGCGCCACGCAGCCCGGGTTGGTACCACAATCTGCGGGCCAACCCGCACGTCGAGATCAACCTCGGACCGCGCCGGGTGCCCGTCACCGCGCACGTGCTGCTGCCGGATGACCCGGACTATGCGCGGTTGTGGAAGATCTGCGATGACCAGAACGGCGGACGCTACAGCGCCTACCAGAAGCTGACGACCCGGCCGATCCCGGTGGTCCGGCTGGTTCGCTAGTCACGCCAGCCCCCGGCGAGATTGAACTTGCGCAGGAAAAGTTCGAGTGGACGTCTGCGTGACGTCAATCTCGGCGCACAGGGTCTAGAACAGCTCCTTGGCCAGCAGCTCCAGCGTCGCCTCCCGCGCCGGCGCGGCGCCCGGGTCAGTGCCGCGGTGGGCCGATGCCACCGGGTTCACCATGACCTCATCGACCCCGAACTCGGCGGCCAGCGCGCGAACCTGATCAGCGGCCTCGGCCGGCGCCCCGACGACCGCCTTGGCCCGGCCAGCGGCAATCACGGCCTCGGCCTGCGGATGCATCGACAGACCCGCGGCGTCCTCGACCAGATCCAGCGCCCCCAGCGGCTGGCCGGTGCGCAGCCGGGCCATCATCTGCAGGTTGGGCAGCAGCAGCGCCTCGGCCTCGTCCCGGGTCGGCGCCACCACGGCGTTGACCGTCATCAACGTGACCGGTTCGGCGGCCACCGCCGAGGGCCGGAACTCGCTGCGGTAGATCGCCAGTGCCTCGGCGGTGCCCTGCCCGGCGAAGTGGTGGGCGAACACATACGGCAGGCCCTTGGCCGCCGCCAGGTGCGCCGAATACATCGACGAGCCGAGCAGCCACAGCCGTGGCTCGCTGAGCGCACCGGGGGTGGCCTTGAGGATGTAGTCCTGACCGCGGATCGGTACCCGCACCCCGCGCGCACTCATCATCGCCGCTACCTCGTCGAGGTATTGCGGGAAGTTCTCCACGTCCGAGTCGTCGCGGGTACCGCGCAACAGGATCGAGGTCACCGGGTCGCTGCCCGGTGCCCGGCCCAGACCCAGGTCGATCCGGCCGGGAGCGGCAGCCTCCAGCAGCGCGAACTGCTCGGCGACGGCCAGCGGCGCATGGTTGGGCAGCATCACCCCGCCGGATCCCAGCCGGATCTGCGTGGTCTGGGCGGCGAGGTAGGCGATCAGCACCGGCGGGCTGGTGGCCGCGACGGCCGGCATGTTGTGATGCTCGGCCAGCCAGTAGCGGGTGAAACCGAGCCGGTCGGCGGTCTGCGCCAGCCGCACCGTGGCCGCCAGCGCGTCGCCGGTGCTCTGATCGGTACGAACGGGAACGAGATCGAGGACGGAAAGGCGCATGACTGGGTCAACGCCTCCGGTCGCGGGGAGCTTCCCCGCCGGTCAGACCCGCCCGCCGGGAAGCCTCGGCGAACACGTCGTCGAGCATCGCCGGGGTGAGCCGCCCGGTGAACATGTTCTGCTGGCTGGGGTGATAGCAGCCGATCAACACCAGACCCGACGGCAGTTCAGCGACCGCGCCATGGCCGAACTTCGGTTTGGGCAGCCCGGCCAGTTGCGCACCCAGCAGCCGCAGCGCGGCCTGCCACGCGAACCCGCCGAGCGCCACGACCACCCGCACATGCGGACCGATCAGCCGCCACTCGGCGTCCAGCCACGGCTCGCAGGTCGACCGCTCCTGCGGGGTCGGCGCATTGGCCGGCGGCGCACACCGGACTGCCGCTGCGATGCGAATCTCGTTGGTGCTCAACCCGTCTGCCGCATCCACGCTCAACGGTGAGTTGACCAGACCGGCGCGGTAGAGCGCCGCGAACAACTGATCCCCCGACCGGTCACCGGTGAACACCCGGCCGGTGCGGTTGCCGCCGTGCGCAGCCGGCGCCAGGCCCAGCACCAGGATCCGCGGCGTCGCCGACCCCCAGCCGGTGATCGGGCGCCCCCAGTACGGCTCCACGGCGAAGGCGCGGCGTTTGGCCACCGCCACCTCCTCACGCCAGGCCACCAGGCGTGGGCAGGCCCGGCACACGCTGACCAGCGCGTCGAGTTCGTCGACGTCGGCGATCCGGGCGGCCAGCGTCGCCACCCGCCGCGGCGTCGTCGCCACCGGCGTCTCGGGCACCGCCGGGTCCCCCGGCCAGCCCGTTCCGGGCGGCACCGGCGATTCGAACGGCACACCGGTGCGCGGATGAGCGTGTGCAGTCACCAGTCCACTGTGCACGCTTAAGCTTCGCCGGTGAGCACCAAGCGCATTCCCGCGCTGCTGATCCTGACGTCGGCGTTCCTGGCCGCGGGCGCCAACGGCATCTCGATGGTGGCGTTCCCGTGGCTGGTGCTGCAGCGCACCGGCAGCGCGGTGGACGCCTCGATCGTGGCCGGGGCGGCGACGCTGCCGCTACTGGCGGCCACCCTGGTGGCCGGCACCGCTGTCGACTTCATCGGCCGGCGGCGGGTGGCGATGCTGGCCGACGCGTTGTCGGCGATCTCGGTGGCCGCGATCCCCGTGCTCGCGCTGGCGTTCGGCACCCAGGTTCTGTCGACCGTCGTACTGGCCGGACTGGCCGCCCTCGGAGCGTTCTTCGACCCCGCCGGGGTAACGGCCCGCGAGTCGATGCTGCCTGAGGCGGGCCGACGGGCCGGCTGGTCGCTGGACCACACGAACAGCATCTACGAGGCGGTGTTCAACCTCGCCTACATCACCGGCCCGGGTATCGGTGGTCTGCTCATCGCGACCATCGGCGGGGTGAACACGATGTGGGTGACCGCCGCGATCTTCGGCCTCTCGATCGCCGCCGCCGCGGTGCTGCGACTGGAGGGGGCGGGCCGTCCTGACCGCGACAAGCGCCCCGACGGCGTGGTGTCCGGGATCGTCGAGGGGTTGCGCTTCGTGTGGCACGAGCGGGTGTTGCGCACCCTGGCGCTGGTGTCGCTGGCCGTCACCGGGTTGTACCTGCCGATGGAGAGCGTGCTGTTCCCGAAGTACTTCACCGACCGCAACGAACCCGCGCAGCTGGGCTGGGTGTTGATGGCGCTGTCGATCGGCGGACTGGTCGGGGCGCTGAGCTGGACGGTGCTCTCCCGCGTGGCGAGCAGGCGCACGACCGTTCTGGTCGCGGTGCTGACCCTGGGGGCGGCCAGCATCGGGATCGCGTTCCTGCCGCCGCTGCCGGTGATCCTGTTGCTCGCCGCCCTGATCGGCCTGGTGTACGGGCCGATCGGGCCGATCTACAACTCGGTGATGCAGACCCGGACCCCGGAGAACATGCGCGGTCGGGTGGTCGGGGTGATGACGTCGATGGCGTACGCCGCAGGCCCGGTCGGCTTCATGCTGGCCGGTCCGCTGGTCGACGCGTTCGGCCTGAAAGTCACCTTCCTGGCGCTGGCGGTACCGATCCTGATCGTCGGATTGGCCTGCCCCTGGGTACCCGCGCTCAAGGAACTCGACGACGAGCCGGGCCGACCTAAGCTCGCACCATGACGCTGATCGACATCGACGCCGAACCGGGATTTCGGCATCTGCTCGACATGCGCGTCGAGTTCGACTCCTCGCAGATCTTTCCCACCCCCACCGGGACGCGGATGACATTCGTGATCGCCCGGGGTCGCGTCGAGGGCGACCGCATCGCCGGCGACCTGCTGCCCGGCGGCGGCGACTGGGTGGTACTCGGCAGCGACGGGGTGGCCCGGCTCGATGTGCGCGCCACGCTCCGCACTGACGACGGTGCCCTCATCCACGTCACGGTGAGCGGCCGGGTGCTGATGGGGCCGGAGGCCACCGCCCGCTACAGCGCCGGTGAACTGGTCGGCCACGACGAGGTCTATGCCCGGTCCAGCCCGCTGTTCGACACCGATGACGAGCGCTACCGCTGGATCAACGCGGTACACACCGTCGCGATCAACCGGATGTCACTGTCTGAAGTGCAATACCGAGTGTTCGAGGTTCTCTGAGTCGCCCGCGCTCGCACCTAGGATGGCGTAATGGCTAGCCCTCTGGCCGATCTGGCCGCGCAACTGCCCGACGGCATGGTCGTCACCGATCCCGACATCCTGGGCTCCTACCGCCACGATCGGGCCGCCGACCCGTCGGCGGGCACCCCGCTGGCCGTTGTGCGGCCCACCCGCACCGAAGAGGTCCAGACGGTGCTGCGCTGGGCCAGCGCGCACGGCGTCGCGGTGGTTCCGCGCGGCGCGGGCACCGGGCTCTCCGGCGGCGCCACCGCACTCGATGGCGGGATCGTGCTGTCCACCGAGAAGATGCGCGACATCACCGTCGATCCGGTGACCCGCACCGCGGTGGTCCAGCCCGGGCTGCTCAATGCCGAGGTGAAGAAGGCCGTCGCCGAGCACGGCCTGTGGTACCCGCCGGATCCGTCGTCCTACGAGATCTGCAGCATCGGCGGCAACATCGCCACCAACGCCGGCGGGCTATGTTGCGTCAAGTACGGCGTCACCACTGATTACGTTCTCGGGCTGCAGGTCGTGCTGGCCGACGGTACTGCGGTGCGACTCGGCGGCCCCCGGCTCAAGGATGTCGCGGGGCTGTCGCTGACCAAGTTGTTCGTCGGCAGCGAGGGCACCCTGGGGGTGGTCACCGAGGTGACGTTGCGCCTGCTGCCGCCGCAGCCCTCGGCGTGCACCGTGGTGGCGACGTTCGATTCCGTGGAGGCCGCGGCCGACGCCGTCGTGACGATCACCGGCACGATCCGGCCCTCGATGCTGGAGTTCATGGATTCGGTGGCGATCAACGCCGTCGAGGACAAACTGAAGATGGGCCTGGACCGTTCGGCGGCCGCAATGATGGTCGCCGCCTCCGACGACCGCGGCGCGGCCGGTGCCGAGGACGCCGAGTTCATGGCCCGGGTGTTCACCGAAGCCGGTGCCACCGAATGCTTTTCGACGTCCGACCCGGCCGAGGGTGAGGCGTTCGTCGCCGCGCGCCGCTTCGCCATCCCCGCGGTGGAAGCCAAGGGGCCGCTGCTCCTCGAGGACGTCGGCGTCCCGTTGCCCGCACTGGCCGAACTGGTGGGCGGGGTGGCCAAGATCGCCGCCGACCGGGACCTGACGATCTCGGTGATCGCACACGCCGGTGACGGCAACACCCACCCGCTGATCGTCTACAACCCCAACGACGCCGCGATGACCGAACGCGCGCACCTCGCCTTCGGCGAGATCATGGACCTGGCGGTGTCGCTGGGCGGCACGATCACCGGCGAGCACGGGGTGGGACGGCTGAAGAAACCGTGGCTGGCCGGCCAGCTCGGCCCCGAAGCCATGGAACTCAATCGCCGGATCAAGGCGGCGCTGGACCCGCAGAACATCCTCAACCCGGGTGCGGTGGTCTGAGGTCTGGGCCGCTGCAGCGCTGGCGCGCCGACAGTAACCTGACGGCGGTTTTCGGACCCGATTGCCACAGTGAGGTTACTGTCGGCACCGGCCGAATCTTGACACACCCCCAAAGCTGTCGTAATCATAAGACATGACCGCTGTTGTGTCTCACGAGGCGGATGCCCGCTTCGAACTGGCCACCGCCGAGACCTGGGCCGACCCGTGGCCGATGTACCGCGCGCTGCGCGACCGCGATCCGGTCCACCACGTCGTCCCGAACAACCCCGACCAGGACTACTGGGTGCTCTCCCGGCACGAGGACATCTGGACCGCGGCGCGCGACCACCAGACGTTCTCCTCCGCGCAGGGCCTGACCGTCAACTACGGCGAGCTGGAACTGATTGGACTGCAAGACAATCCACCGATGGTCATGCAAGACCCGCCGGTACACACCGAATTTCGCAAGCTGGTGTCGCGCGGGTTCACTCCGCGCCAGGTCGAAGCCGTCGAACCGAAAGTCCGCGAGTTCGTCGTCGAACGCATCGAGGCGCTGCGGGCCGCCGGCGGCGGTGACATCGTCGCCGAACTCTTCAAGCCACTGCCGTCGATGGTCGTCGCGCACTACCTCGGGGTACCCGACGAGGACCGTGCCCAGTTCGACGGCTGGACCGACGCCATCGTGGCGGCCAACACCTCCGCCGACGGGATCGGCGGAGCGCTTGCGACCGTCGGTGATGCCGTCGGCTCGATGATGGGCTACTTCACCGAACTCATCGACCGTCGTCGCCGCGAGCCCGGTGACGACACCGTCTCCCATCTGGTGGCCGCCGGGGTGGGCGCCGACGGCGATATCGCCGGGACACTGTCGGTGCTGGCCTTCACCTTCACCATGGTCACCGGCGGCAATGACACCACCACCGGAATGCTCGGTGGTGCAGTGCAATTGCTCGATCAGCGGCCCGATCAGCGCCGCCTGCTCGTCGAGCAGCCCGACCTCATCGGAGACGCCGTCGACGAGTTCCTGCGGCTGACCTCACCGGTGCAGGGTCTGGCCCGCACCGTCACCCGCGACGTCGAACTGCACGGCAGGACCATCCCGGCCGGGCGCAAGGTGCTGCTGCTGTACGGGTCGGCCAACCGCGACGAGCGCCAGTACGGCGAGGATGCCGGTGAACTCGACGTGGCGCGTCGGCCGCGCAACATCCTGACCTTCAGCCACGGCGCGCATCACTGCCTGGGTGCGGCGGCCGCGCGGATGCAGGCCCGGGTGACGCTGACCGAACTGCTCTCCCGCTGCCCGGATTACGAGATCGACACCGCCGGTGTGGTGTGGGCCGGCGGCAGCTACGTGCGCCGGCCGCTGTCGGTGCCGTTCCGGGTGACGCGCTGATGGCCGACTGGTTGGGCTCCCGGCGCGCGGAGGTGGCCGCCGACCGGATTCTCGACGCCGCCGGTGAGCTGTTCGCCGGAGCCGACGTGTCCAGTGTCGGGATGAACGAGATCGCCCGTGCCGCAGGGTGCTCCAGGGCGACGCTGTATCGCTACTTCGAGAACCGGGAGGCGCTGCACACCGCGTACGTGCACCGTGAGTCCTACCGGCTCTACCAACAGGTCAGTGAGCTCATCGACGGTATCGAAGACCCGCGGGAGCGCTTGGTCTCGGGGCTGACCGCCGCGCTGCGGCTGGTGCGCGAAAGTCCGGCATTGTCATCGTGGTTCGCGACCAACGACTCGCCGATCGGGGCGGAGATGGCCGAACAGTCCGAGGTCATCCAGGCGCTGAGTTCGGCGTTCCTGCTGTCATTGCGACCCGATGAGCCCGACGTGGTGCACCGCCGCGCCCGCTGGCTGGTGCGGGTGCTGACCTCGCTGCTGATCTTCCCCGGCCACGATCCCGACGACGAGCAGGCCATGCTGGAGGAATTCGTCGTCCCGCTGGTCTGCCCCGACCCGAAAGCCGTGGGCGGCTAACGCTACTCGGGATAGGTGAAATCGAACGGGGGCGGATTGGGCACCTGGGTGGACGGATCCCACAACGTGCCCCACATCTGCATGCCCGGCAGGGTTCCCGTCCCGCTGCTGTACGGATTGCGGGTATCCAGCTCCACCTTGATGCCGTCGACCGGGTCAAAGGTGGTCAGGCGCTGGGCGGACACGGCGACCCAGATCTTCAGGCCGTAGCGCCGCCGCCCAAACCACATGAGCCACGCCGCACCGGTCACCGTCAATGTCAAGGGCGGGTCAGCGGCCCGCGGATAGTAGGTGCCGTCCTGACCATCCGAGCCGGAGATGGTGAAGGAGCTTTCTGCCCCGTAGGTTTCGTCGATCACACCGGTGTGCAGCTGCCAGTCACCATAGAAGCGCAGGCGGTGCTGATCGAACGCCATCAGAGCTCCAACCCGATGGTGCGGGTGAAGCCGCTGGAGAAGGCGTTGTTGGACCCGCCGTCGGTCATCATGTCCAGCACGTCACGCCAAGCACCGATCCGGTCGGCACCGCTGGGCGGGCCGAATTGCCTATCGATATCGTCCCGGGTCGCATCGTTGCGCTGGCCCCAGTGCAGGATCGCCCCCATGTTCGGGTTGAGCGCCAGGCCCACCGCGTAGTCGAGCAGATCTTTGCCACCCTTGACGTCGAGCAACGTTGCCACCTCCACCACGCAGGTGGCCGGAAACTGCTCGGGCGCCAGGAGTGCCGCGCTGCTCTCGGTGAAGCGCAGCGATACGTAGCCCACCATCGACTTCCCGTCATACTCCTGGGATCGCTCGTAGGCGATCAGCGCGTCGACATAGGCGATCACCCGGGTATCGGTCGCATCGAAGAACACCTCGACGGAGTCGACGTTGACCTCGCAGGTATTGCCGTAGTGGTGTTTGTCCATCACCGCGTAGCTGATCGCCTCGAAGTCGGCGTTGCTCTGCTGGCCGGTGAAGACCTCGTTGTAGATCATCCGCCAGACGAACACCCCCGCGGCCTGGCGTTCAGGTGATGCCGACGGGTCGAGCAGTTGCCCTCTCAACCCGTTGAGCACCTCGGAGAATCGGGTGTCGTCGTGGATGAGGCTCAGGAACGCCTCCAGCAGCAGTGCGATCGCGGCGAGTTGCGGCAGCAACGCCAACAGACCAGTGCCACCGGCTGCCGCGGTGGCCGCGATCCCGCCACCAACCTGGACGCCGTGCGAGGCCACGAAGTTCTTGATCTGGGTGATCGCGCCGTCGATGATCCCGCGGAAGAAACTCCCATTGGAGCAAGCGATCTCGAGCATGCTCGGTTCACGCCCGATCCCGGGGTCATTCGGGTCGGGGGTGAATCCCGGGCCTTGCCCGACCCGGGAGAAGATCGGATCGGCGTGACCCAGGTCGGCGGGATTGAGAATATCGCCGACCCGTTCGGCGCGCCCCGGTGGGTTGTCGAGCAACTCCAGCGGCCAGCGCCACGTGATGCCTACCTGATTCCGTCGCCCGTTGTTCAGCGGAACCAGGCATACCGCGATCTGCAGAAAGCGTTGTGGCCCAGACACATCAGCGACCGGACGGAATCCGAACGGAACCAGCGCGGGCGCGTCGAACAGGTCGGCGGAGCGCGCGGTGATCGCCGACTTGACCCGCTGCCACTCGTCGAGACGCCGCCGCTCGTAGAGCGAGTACTGCGGCACCGCCCGCAGGATCACCGAATAGATCGCCCCCAACCGCCCCACCGACATCAGCGCGGCCCGGAAGACCTTATTACTCCGCAGGATTTTGATCGGCCGGTATCCCGAGGCCGGTCCGTAGTGCGCCTCCAGTGCCGCGTCGTCCACGAGGGCCGGCACACCGTGGGTGTCAGGCTCGATCCAGTACTGCTGGCCGCCGTCGGCGACGAGGTGAATCGCCAGCACCGAGTCGGCGATGGGAGGCCGGTCGAAGTCGCCGCCGTGGGTTCCGGTGCTGAACGCGCCGACGATAGTTTGGCCCCCAGCACCGCCCAGGGTCGCGAAACCCCAACGGCGGGCGAACTTGTCGGTGTTGCGGATGTGCTTCTTGATGTAACCGCCGAGGGTGGTCTCATCGGTGACGTCGACCGGCTGGTCGAGCTCGGCGTAGAGCTGGCACACCCGCTTTCCGGCCTCGACGTGAATCAAATACCAGCTGTCCTCGGCATCGGCCATGTACTTCAGGTAGTTGGGATTGAGGCAGGCCGGCACCACATCGTGCAGGGTTCTGCTCAACGTTGGGTGGGTGCCGTCGGGGTCGTTGGTTTCGATGAAGGTGTGGTCCGACAGCGCCGCGGTGGACAACCCCCAGTGCCGGCCCGCCACTTTCAGTGCACCACCGGCTTCGCAGATGTCGATCAGCTCATGCAGGTTTCGGGGGTACAGGACACGGGCGGCATCAGGGATCAGCGGAGTACGCGGGTCGTCGTGCTTGCGCGTCCAGGGAACGTTGTTTTCCTCGGTGATCACCGGCGCCGCCTGTCATTGATGCTGAGGGAATTGTCACCCCGGCAGGCGCACACCGCAGGGCTTTGGCGACTCCTAGGTGCGCACCCGAGTGAGCCGGTGCAGCAGCCACGCCACCGGGATCGTCAACACCAGGGTGACGACGAACAGCACCGGCGCCGACCCGGTGTACACCGGCCAGTGCAGGACGTTGACCATCGCGATCTCCATGACGACCAGGTGCACCAGGAAGATCTCGTAGGAGATCTCCCCCAGCCACACCATCGGCCGGGTGGCCAGCAGCCGGGCGTACCAGCCGCGGTTGCCCAGCGCCAGCGGCGCCACCACCAAGGTCGCGATCACGGCGTAGAAACCCGTCTTCACCAACGCCTCGCCCAGCCCCGTCGGCGACGTCGTCGGCTCCCCCGCGATCGGCGTCGAGGCGATCAGGTAGCAGATCACCGCCAGCGGCACCGCGACGAAGCCGTACACGCGAATCCCCATGGCGGACAGCACCGCCAGCAGCATCCCGCCGACGAACCAGGCCAGGTAGCCCGGTAGCCACAGCCGGGCACCGTCGGGCAGGAAGTGCGTGGTGTGCACCAGGATCATCCACAGCGGGCTGATCAACGCCAGCGCGCCCAGCCCGGTCAGCAGCAGCCACGGCCGCCAGTGCCGCCGGCACAGCACCACCAGCAGCAACCAGGCCAGCACCGGCAGCGCCACATAGAACGCCACCTCGACAGCCAGGCTCCACATCTGCGTAAGCCCTTGGTGCAGATAGGAAAACATGTAGTTGTCGGTGTAGATCTGGGTCAGCGTCAGGTTGCGGAACAACCCCATCCAGCTGTGCCCGGGATTGGGCCCGGCAGTGCGAAAGTGGTAGATCAGGAACGCCACGACGACGGTGACGACGTAGGCGGGCATGATGCGCCGCACCCGGTGCCAGGCGTAGCGCCCGACCGATGGCGCATCGGTCCCGTTGGCCGCCGCCTTCACCCACGGGCCGAACAGCAGGAAACCGGACAGCACGAAGAAGATCGGCACGCCGATCTCCATCCGCGAATACACCAGTCCCACAAAGCCATGCGTGTACTTGCCGGTGGTGTAGGCGGCGTGAGTGCCCAGCACCAGCAGCGCCGCCACCGCACGCACACCGGTCAGCGAGGCGACCCGGTCGACGGTCGAGACCGCCTCCAGCCCCCCTTGATCGACCTCGCGCGAGGCGGTCATGAGTGCTTGCGCCGGGGCTTCCCGCCGGAGGGACGCGAATCGTGCGAATGCCCGCCGCGGTCGGGCTTGAGATCAATCAGCACACCCTGAATGCGGGTGTTCTCCAACTTCTTCCAGGTCTCCTTGGGGAGCCTGGCGGGCAGTTCGACGAGCGAGTGGTCGACCTTGATGCTGATGTGGCCGAAGTCGCTGCGGTGCAGGCCGCCCTCGTTCGCGATGGCGCCGACGATCGCTCCCGGCATCACCTTGTGCCGCTTGCCCACCGCGATGCGATAGGTGGCCAGGTCGTCGCGGGTCTTGCGCGGCCCGCGCTCACGCTCCGGACGCTCCGGGCGTTCGCGGCGCTTCTCCGGCGGCGGCTCGGTCATCAGGAACTCCGCGCCGTCGCGCGACTGCAACGCCAGGGCCGCGGCGATATCGGCCATCGGCACATCGTTGTCGCGCTCGTAGTCCTCGATCAGCCGGCGGAACATGTCGAAGCCGGGTGCGTTGAGCGCCTCGGAGATCGAGTCGCGGAACTTCTGCACCCGCTGGGCGTTGACGTCCTCAACACTGGGCAGCTGGTCCTCGATGAGCTTCTGCCGGGTGACCCGCTCGATCGAGTTGAGCAGGTGCCGCTCGCGCGGGGTGACGAACAGCAGCGCGGTGCCCGACCGTCCGGCCCGGCCGGTCCGGCCGATGCGGTGCACGTAGGACTCCGGGTCGTGCGGGATGTCGAAGTTCACCACGTGCGAGATGCGCTCGACGTCCAGGCCGCGGGCGGCGACGTCGGTGGCGACCAGGATGTCGATCGAGCCGTCCTTGAGCTGGCTGATGGTGCGCTCGCGCACCGCCTGCGGGATGTCGCCGTTGATGGCCGCCGCGGCGAACCCGCGCGCCCGCAGCTTCTCGGCGACCTCCTCGGTGGCCTGCTTGGTGCGGACGAACACAATCATCGCGTCGCCCTGCTCCACCTCGAGCAGCCGGGTCAGCGCGTCCATCTTGCGCGGGTAGGACACCAGGAAGTAGCGCTGCGTGATGTTCTCGGCGGTCTGGGTCTTCGACTTGACCGTCACCTCGACCGGATCGTGCAGGTACTTGGTGGTGATCTTCTTGATGCCGGGCGGCATCGTCGCCGAGAACAGCGCGACCTGCTTGTACTCCGGGGTGTCGGCCAGGATGCGTTCGACGTCCTCGGCGAAACCCATCTGCAGCATCTCGTCGGCCTCGTCGAGCACCAGGTAGTCCAGGTGCGACAGGTCCAGGCTGCCCTTCTCCAGGTGGTCGATGACGCGCCCGGGGGTGCCGACGACGACCTGCGCGCCGCGCTTGAGGCCGGCCAGCTGCGGCACATAGGACGAGCCGCCGTAGATCGGCAGCACGTTGACCTTCAGGTGCGCGCCGTAGCGACTGAACGCCTCGGCGACCTGCAGGGCCAGCTCACGGGTGGGGGCCAGCACCAGCGCCTGGGTGTGGCGGCTGTCGGTGTCCAGCTTGGACAGGATCGGGATGGCGAACGCCGCCGTCTTGCCGGTGCCGGTCTGGGCCAGGCCGACGACGTCAGAGCCGGCCAGCAGCGCCGGGATGGTTTCTGCCTGGATGGCCGATGGTGTCTCGTAACCGACGTCGGAGACGGCCTGCAGGACGGCGGGGTGAATCTGCAGGTCGGCGAAAGTCTGGGGGGAGCTAACGGCGGCGTCGGGTCCGTCGTCTTCCGGGAGTGTCATTGACCTGCAGTCTAATGCCCGAGCGCGCCGTAACCCCCTTCATGCAGCGCAGGCCGGTACCGTCGGCGGGTGTGTGGCATCGGTTGGCGGTAGCTGCGGCGGCCCTCGTCCTGGCCGGCTGCGGCTCCGGCGACTCCACGGTGGCCAAGACTCCGGAGGCCGCCCCGACCACCTCAGCCGCCTCATCGTCGGCACCGGCCACACCCCCACCACCCGACCCGTGTGCGGTCAACCTGGGCGCACCCGCGATCGCGCAGGCCGTATCCGAACTGCCCCGCGATCCGCGCAGTGGTCAGGGCTGGAACCCCGAGCCCATCGCGGGCAACTTCAACGAGTGCGCGCAACTGTCGGCGGTGATCGTCAAGGCCAACACCAACGCCGAGAACCCGAACACCCGCGCGGTGATGTTCCACCTCGGTAAGTACATCCCGACCGGGGTGCCCGACACGTTCGGCTTCAACGCCGTCGACCCCGCACAGAGCACCGGTGACACCGTCGCGCTGGTCTACCTCAACCCGCTCGGCCTGCAGAGCGTGGTGAAATTCCGCTGGAACGGCGCCGGGGTGGAACTGATCGGCAACACCGGCTAGCGCCAGCACTCCCCGATATCTGACTGTTTGCCGGTTTTTCCTGGTTCTTCGGTTTGAAACAAAAACTGTGGCAAACAGTTTTCGTGGCGTAGATTGACTGGCGGGTTAAGGAAGCAGCCCGGTTATCGGAGGGTGCCGTGAAGGGCGCGTTCTTCAATTTGCTGGAAGAGGTGGTGGTCGCCAACTACGGCGACCAGACCTGGGATGAACTGCTGGATGCCGCCGGTCTCGACGGTGTCTACACGTCGCTGGGCAGCTACGACGATGACGATATGACGCGATTGGTCTCCGCCGCGGGAGCGGCGCTGACGCTGCCCGACGACGAAGTGCTGCGCTGGTTCGGCCGGCAAGCCATTCCCCACATGGTCAAACGGTGGCCGGACTACTTCACCGCTCACGAGCAGACCGTCCCCTTCCTGCGCAGCCTCAATGACGTCATTCACCCCGAGGTCCGCAAGCTTTACGCGGGCGCCTACTGCCCGCATTTCGACTTCACCTCCCCGGCGAACGGATCACTGCTGATCGGATACCGCTCCCCGCGCCGGCTGTGCGGATTGGCCCACGGCTTCATCCTCGGTGCCGCCGACCACTACGGCGAGTCCCTGACCGTGCAGCACGTGGAGTGCATGCACGACGGGTCCACTCGCTGTCTGGTCGAGGTCGCGGCGGCATAGGGGCGGATCGTGAACATCGGGGGCACAGAAGAACTCAAGGCGCTGGCCGAGGAGAACGCGCGGCTGCGGCGGCGGTTGGACCGCGAATCCAAGATCCGGCGCACCGCCGAGGACATCGCCGAGCAGGGCCTGCGGGATCTGTACCAGAAACAGCGTGAGCTCGAATTCCTCTCGCAGATCACGATCATGGCCAACCAGGGCGGCTCGGCGCAGGAGGTGCTGAAGTCCGCGCTGGAGTACATGTGCCAGTTCACCGGCTGGTCGGCGGGACACGCCTACATCGTCGCCGGGGACGGCCCGACCTTGCGGATGTGGCCGTCGAACATCTGGTACGGCGCACCCGGACTCGACCTGTCGGAGTTCCAAACTGCCACGGCAGGAGCGGTTTTCGCCGAGGGCGAGGGTCTGCCGGGGCGGGTCTGGGCGTCGGCGGCCCCGGTGTGGCTCGACGACTTCGTGACGTCGGGATTCGCGCGTCGCGAGGCGGCGCTGCGGTCGGGGTTGCGCGCCGGCTTCGGTGTGCCGCTGCTGATCGGGCCCGACGTGGTGGCGGCGCTGGAGTTCTTCGGCCCCAACCCGATGCCGGAGGATCCGGCGCTGACCCGGATGATCCGGCAGGCCGGCACCCAGTTGGGCCGCGTCATCGAACGTGACCGCGCCAACGACCGGATGCACGACGCCCTGCACGACGCGCTCACCGGGCTGCCCAACCGGCCGCACTTCCTGCGCGAGGTGGACGAGGCGTTCCGCGAGTTCTCCCTGGACCGGCACGCCGGATTCTGCGTGATGTTCATCGACCTCGAGCGGTTCAAGCTGGTCAACGACAGCCTGGGCCATGCGGCAGGCGACGCGCTGATCACCCAGGTCGGCGCGCGGCTGATGGCCTCGGTGCGTGCCCACGACTTCACCGGCCTGGCCGCTGAGTCAGCGCCGGGAACGCTGCTGGCCCGGATGGGCGGTGACGAGTTCACCATTCTGGTGCGCGGGGTGGGCAACAAGGAGGATGCCGTCGCGATCGCCGACCGGATCCACGCGGTGCTGGGCAACCCGTTCCGCGTCGAGGGCCATGAGGTGGTCACCAGCGCGAGCATCGGCATCGCGATGAGTTCGGCCGAGCATTGTTCGGCCGACGAACTGGTGCGGCACGCGGATATGGCGATGTACGAGGCGAAGTCGCGCGGCAAGGGCCGCACCGAGTTGTACGACGACGGGATGCAGACTTCGGCGACCCGCCGCCTGGATCTGCAGAGCGAACTGCGCGCGGCGGTGCGGGACGAATCGTTCGAGCTGCACTACCAGCCGGTGGTGTCGCTGGCCGACGACCAGATCGTCGGAGTGGAGGCGCTGGTGCGGTGGCGGACGTCGCCAACCACGCTGCGCTACCCCGACGAGTTCATCCACACCGCTGAGGAGACCGGGCTGATCGTCCCGCTGGGCATGTGGGTGCTGCGCCAGGCGTGTCTGGCGGCACGCCGGTGGAACGCCGCCCGCGGGAACCGGCCGCCGCTGACGGTCGGGGTCAACCTGTCGCCACGCCAGTTCGCCCAGCCCGACCTGGTCGAGCGGGTCAGTGCCATCCTCGCCGAGACCGGTGTGCAGCCCTCGCAGCTGCGACTGGAGATCACCGAAACCATGACGATGGATGACGCCGAGTACGCCGCGGACGTGTTGAACCGGTTGCGGGCGCTGGGAATTCAGCTGAGCATGGACGATTTCGGCACCGGCTTTTCCTGCCTGAGCTACCTGCACCGGTTCCCGCTGCAGGTGCTCAAGATCGACCGCTCGTTCATCTCCCGGATGGAGACGAACATGGAGAGCCTGCAGATCGTCAAGACGATCGTGGTGCTGGCCCGCAGCCTCGGTATGGAGGTGATCGCCGAGGGCGCCGAGAACGCCGACGAGATCGCCCGGCTACGGTCGCTGGGCTGCAGCTTCTGTCAGGGCAACTACTTCTCGCCGCCGCTGGCCGCCGAGGAACTCGAAGCACTGCTGGATCCCCGACCCGCGATTTCGTCGATCTGAGATGTCGGGGTCCCCGCCTAGAGTGGGGCTGTGCTCGTCATCGACGACCGGGTGGTCTACAGCGCCTCTGACCTCGCCGCGGCTGCCCGCTGCGAGTATGCGCTGCTGCGCTCGTTCGACGCGAAACTGGGCCGCGCCCCGGCAGTCTCGACGGTCGACGAGCTGCTGGCCCGCACCGCCGACCTCGGTGACGCCCACGAGCAGCGGCACCTCGACGCGCTGCGGGAACGCAGTGACGTGGTGGTCATCGGCAGGCCTGCCTACTCACTGGCCGGGCTGAGCGCCGCCGCCGACGCCACGCGTCGCGCCGTCGAGCAGCGCGCGCCGGTGATCTACCAGGCCGCGATGTTCGACGGGCGCTTCGTCGGCTTCGCCGACTTCCTGGTGCTCGACGGAGACCGCTACCGGCTTCGGGACACCAAACTGGCCCGCTCGGTGAAGGTCGAGGCGCTGCTCCAGCTGGCCGCCTACGCCGAGACGCTGAGCGCCGACGGGGTGCCGGTGCATGACGAGGTGGAGCTGGTCCTCGGAAACCAGACCACGATGAGTTTCCGGGTCGACGAGCTGCTGCCGGTCTACCGCTCGCGGCGGGCCGAACTGCAGGAATTGCTGGATCGGCACTACGCGGGCGGTGTTGCGGTCGACTGGGCCGATGACCGCGTCCGGGCCTGTATGCGTTGCCCGGAGTGCGAGGAGCAGGTCCGCGCCACCGATGACCTGCTGCTGGTCGCGGGGATGCGGGTCAGCCAGCGGGCCCGGCTGATCGATGCGGGTATCACCACCAGGACCGAGCTGGCCGCCCACCAGGGCCCGGTGCCGGGTCTGCCCGCCCGCACTGTGACGGCACTGGGCAGCCAGGCCCGCCTGCAGATCGCCCCGCGGGAGGACGGCAAGCCGCCGTATGAGGTCGTCGACCCGCAGCCGTTGATGCTGCTGCCCGATCACGACAAGGGCGACCTGTTCTTCGACTTCGAGGGCGATCCCCTGTGGACGGCCGACGGGCGCGACTGGGGCTTGGAGTACTTGTTCGGGGTGCTCGGAGCAGAAGAGGAGTTCCGGCCGCTGTGGGCGCATGACCGCGGCGCCGAACGCAAAGCGCTGCGTGACTTCCTGACCATGGTGCGCAAACGGCGCAAGCGCTACCCGAAGATGCACATCTACCACTACGCGCCGTATGAGAAGACCGCGCTGCTGCGGCTGGCCGGCCGGTACGGCGAGGGTGAGGACGAGGTCGACGACCTGCTGCGCAACGGTGTGCTGGTGGATCTGTATCCCCTGGTGCGCAAGAGCATTCGGGTCGGTACCGGCAACTACAGCCTGAAGTCACTGGAGCCGCTGTACATGGGTGCGGAGTTGCGCACCGGGGATGTCACCACCGCGACGGATTCGATCACCATGTACGCGCGCTACTGCGAATTGCGCGCCGAGGGCCGCGACGACGAGGCCGCCACCGTGCTGAAGGAGATCGAGGACTACAACCTCTACGACTGCCGGTCCACCCGCAAGCTGAGGGACTGGTTGCTGCAGCGGGCTTTCGAGTCCGGTGTGCCGCCGCTGGGCCCGCAGCCGGTCCGCGACAGCGGGCAGGTGGAGGTCGATGACGACGTGGCCAAGCGGATGGCCCGATTCGTCGGTGACGACGTCAGCGCGCGCACCCCCGAGCAGCGGGCCGTCGCGATGATCGCCGCGGCGCGGGGCTATCACCGACGCGAGGACAAGCCGTTCTGGTGGGGGCACTTCGACCGGCTGAACAGTCCGCTCGACGAATGGTCGGACACCGCAGGGGTTTTCCTGGTCGAGGATCCGCAGATCGACACCGACTGGCATGTGCCGCCGCGGGCCCGCAAGCCGCAGCGGCGCCTGAGGCTGACCGGCTCGATGGCCGCGGGTGAACTCAGCCGCGACATGTATGCGCTCTACGACCCGCCGACCCCGGCCGGCCTGTCCGATGATCCGGAACGCCGCGCGTACGCCTCGGTGACCGTCCTGGAGTGCGACGACCCCGCCGCTCCCACCGAGGTTCTGCTGTTCGAGCGCGAGCCGAAGACCGGCGGCCCCTACGACCGGCTGCCGTTCGCGCTGACCCCGGGACCGCCGTTCTCCACCAAGGCGCTGCGCGAGTCACTCGAGACGGCGGCCACCGACATCGCCAATAGCCTTCCCGCGCTGCCGGATTCGGCGGTTCTCGATCTACTGCTACGCCGGTCGCCGCGCACCGGCGGCCCGCTGCCCCGCACCGGTGACTGCATCGCCGATATCACCGCGGCGCTACTGTCCCTGGACTCCTCGTACGTGGCGGTGCACGGCCCGCCGGGTACCGGGAAGACACACACCGCCGCCCGGGTGATCGCCGCCCTGGTCAACGAGCACCACTGGCGCATCGGCGTGGTGGCACAGTCCCACGCGG
Organism: Mycobacterium sp. M26; assembly: GCF_001494595.1. GTDB lineage: Bacteria > Actinomycetota > Actinomycetes > Mycobacteriales > Mycobacteriaceae > Mycobacterium. The sequence continues at coordinate 929,532 of NZ_LN929908.1, read as the reverse complement.
TGGTGGAGAACCTGTTCCGGGACATCATCGGCGCCGGGGTCGACCCGACGGTCGTCGCCAAGAAGCCGAACGGCACCGGACCGTGGACGGAACTCGACGAGGGCGCCTATCCGGTATTCATCGCCGACCACGCCGGCTGCGTGATCGGCGGCACCGCATGGGATTTCGCGAACCGCAACCGGGTGCCCGCGGCCAGCCTGGACCTGCTGGTCGTCGAGGAAGCCGGCCAGTTCTGCCTGGCCAACACCATCGCCGTCGCCCCTGCGGCCCGTAACCTGCTGCTGCTCGGCGATCCGCAGCAGCTGCCCCAGGTCAGCCAGGGCACCCACCCCGAGCCGGTGGACGCCTCCGCGCTGGGCTGGCTGGTCGACGGCCGGCACACGCTGCCCGAAGACCTCGGGTACTTCCTGGACCGCTCCTACCGGATGCACCCCGCGGTCTGCGCGGCGGTGTCGCGCCTGAGCTACGACGGGCGGCTGCAGTCGGTCGAGGACACCACCGCGGCCCGCCGGTTCGACGGGATCGAGCCGGGCGTGCACACGCTGGCGATCAACCACGACGGCAACTCGACCGAGAGTCCCGAGGAGGCGGCGGCGATCCTCGCCGCGATCACCGGGATGCTGGACCGGGCGTGGACCGACGAGCACGGCACCCGGCCGCTGACCGCCTCCGACGTGCTGATCGTGACGCCCTACAACGCCCAGGTGGTGCTGTTGCGCCGGCTGCTCGATGAGGCGGGACTGGACGACGTCCAGGCCGGGACCGTCGACAAGTTCCAGGGCCGTCAGGCCCCGCTGGTGTTCGTCTCGCTGGTGGCGTCCTCGATCGCCGATGTGCCGAGGGGAATCTCGTTCCTGCTCAACCGGAATCGGCTCAACGTCGCAGTGAGCCGGGCCAAGTACGCGGCGGTGGTGGTGCGCTCGGCGATGCTGACCGACTATCTGCCGTCCACCCCCGACGGTTTGGTGGAGTTGGGTGCGTTCCTGGCCATGTGTGATAGACCCTCGCCATGAGCACAACGCTGACGCACCGGCTGGCGGCCATCGTGGGCAGTGCGCACGTCGTCACCGACGCCGACGTCCTGGCCGGCCGCAGCGTCGACTACACCGGCCGCTACCGGGGTCGGGCCAGTGCCCTGGTCCGGCCCGCGTCGGCCGACGACGTGGCCGCGGTCCTGCGGGAATGCCGCGACGCCGGGGTGTCGGTGACGGTGCAGGGCGGTCGCACCTCGCTGGTCGCGGGCACCGTGCCCGAACACGATGACGTACTGCTGTCCACCGAGCGGCTGACCGAGATCGGCGAGATCGACGTGACGGAGCGTCGGGTCCGGGTGGGCTCCGGGGTGACGCTGGCCGACCTGCAGCGCGCCGCCGCCGGGGCGGGTCTGCTGTTCGGGGTGGACCTGGCGGCCCGCGACTCGGCGACCGTCGGCGGGATGGCCTCGACGAATGCCGGCGGCCTGCGCACGGTGCGCTACGGCAATATGGGCGAACAGGTGATCGGCCTGGACGTCGCGCTACCCGACGGGTCGGTGGTCCACCGGCACAGTCACGTCCGTGCCGATAACACCGGCTACGACCTGGCGGCCCTGTTCGTCGGCGCGGAAGGCACGCTGGGCGTGATCACTGCGCTGGACCTGCGACTGCATCCGGTGCCGGCGCACCGGGTGACCGCGGTATGCGGGTTCGCCGACCTCGACGCACTGGTGGCCACCGGCCGGGTGTTGCGCGACACCGAGTCGGTGGCGGCATTGGAGATGCTGGACGCCCGTGCGGCCGCACTGGCTGCCGAACACCTCGACGTGCCGGTGCCGGTCGACGGTGACTGGCTGCTGCTGGTCGAACTGGCCGGTGAGATCGACCTGACCGAGCGGCTGGCCGATGCGCTGGAGGATGCTGAGCTGGCCGGTGAACCAGCCGTCGGCATCGACGCGGGATCACAGCAGCGGCTGTGGCAGGTGCGGGAGTCCACCGCCGAGATCGTCGGACTGTTTGGGCCGCCGCTGAAATTCGATGTGTCGCTGCCGTTATCGGCGATCGCGGCGTTCGCGGCGGATTCGGCTGCGCTGGTGGCCGAGCACGCCCCGGATGCCATCCCGATCCTGTTCGGCCACATCGGTGAGGGCAATCTTCATCTGAACGTGCTGCGCTGCGGCGCCGAGCAGGAGAGCCACTTGTATGCCGCGATGATGAAACTCATTGCCGCCCATGGCGGTAACGTCAGCTCGGAGCACGGCATCGGCAGCCGCAAGCGCGCCTATCTCGGGATGTCGCGGGAGCCGGCCGACATCGCCGCGATGCGCACCATCAAGGCCGCCTTCGATCCGACCGGTTACCTCAACCCGGCCGTCCTGTTCGACTGATCCGCGACAGTAACCTCACGGCGGGAAAGCGAGCGTCCGACCGCCGCCACGTTACTGTCGGCGCGCGGGCGGTGTCCTCGCCGATCACAGCAGCCCCATCCGTACCCGGCGGCGGGGACCCACCGTGCGTGCCCGGCTCTGAGCGACTCCGGCGGCTGTCGACCGCGTGAGTGCTCGCCCACCGTCGCGATAGTCGCTCGGAGGCGGGCACTGATGCTACGTCCGCGGGCGAACCAGCACCGACTGCGCGATGCTGCCGACCGCACCGTCATCGTCGAACAAGGTGCCGACGGTCGTGCCCACCCCGTCCGGGCCGTACATCGTCTCCGAGCGGATCCCGACCCATTCCCCGGCAGGCACCCGATGCACATGCACCGCGATATCGGTGTTGAGGAACGTGTACTTGGTGATGTCGATCTTGGTGCCGATCCCGTTGGCACTATCGGCGATCGCGAACAACCGTTCCAGCGGCGACATCGCCTCGCCGTGCACCAGATCGACCCGCGGCCGGATCCATGACTCACCCTGGCCGGCGGCCATCGGTTTGGTCAGCCAGAGCCATTCGGTGCTGTGCACATAGTTCGGGTCGAACTTCTCGGCCAGATTGCGGTTGATCCCCTGCTCGCGCGGCGGCAGCGGCGGCACCGGCGCGCTGAGCAGGTCCGCAGTGGGCACGGTCTGAAACCGCCAGCCGCTGGCCTTGGCCACCGGCCGGGGCGCGCCGTCCGGCCCCTGCCCGAGCATCACCGCGCTGACCAACTCGATCTGCCTGCCGCCGCGCTCGATGGTGGCGCTGACCCACAGATCCCCGTCGGCGGGCACCCCGCCCAGCAGGTCGACGACCACCCGGCTCAGCCGGGCATCGGGACGCGGCTGGCAGTGCTCCATCGCCCGTACCAGCAGCGCCGACACCGGCCCACCGTGCTGGATGTGCGACGACCAGGTACTGCGAACCATGTCGGTGGCCCGGAACTTCTCCCCGAGCGGATCGGCCGGGTCGACGAGTTCGTAGTAGCTGTCGGTCATGCTCACCTCTCGATTCCGGGCACGTCGACCCGCACGGTCTGCACCCACGATGTCCGGGTACCGGCCATCCGCGCGGGATAGGCGTCCGCACTCGACAGCAGGAACAGCGTGCGCCGGTCCGGGCCGCCCAGCATGCAGGCGATCGCCGCACGCGAACCGACGTCGATCCGGTCGGTCACGCTACCGCCGGGCAGCACACGTTCGAACTGGTGGGCCAGCGTCATCGACGTCCACACCCCGCCCTCGGCGTCCAGCGCGATCCCGTCCGGTGGGCCGTCCAGTCCATCGGCGAACACCTGCCGCCCCGACAAACCGCCGTCGATGGCGATGGCGAAACTGCTCAGCCGCCTGCCGATCGACTCGGCCACGATCAGGGTGCCCCCGTCGGGAGTGATCGCCATCCCGTTCGGAAAGTCCAGATCGTCGGCCACCACACGCACCGAGTTGTCGGGGTCCAGCCGCACGATGACTCCACCGGCCCGCGCCTGCGAGCCGACGTAGGCCCGGCCCCGCGCGTCGACCACCATGTCACCGAGGTCGGCCGGCGTGACCGCCGACAGATCGGCCACCTCGGTGACGCTCTCACCGTCGTAGGCCAGCACCATCCGGCGTTCGGTCGAGACGATCAGCAGGGTGCCGTCCGGCCGGAAACCCAGCCCCGACGGGGCATGGCCGGGCAGCGGGACCGTGGTGACCGAGCCGTCGAGGCTGACGGTGTGGACCGCCTCACCCAGCATGTCGGAGAACCACAGCAGTCCCTCGAACCAGCGCGGGCCCTCACCGAAACAGAAGCCATCGGCCAGCAGCGCCGTCCGGGCCGGACCGGACTCCAGGACACTCATCGTGCGCCTTTACAAAACACCGCACGAGTGTCACGCTGCTGGCGTGGCATTGTCAACGTGGTGTTATCGCCTCGTCGCGCCGTACACCTTCGAGAAGGTCACCCTCCCCGCACCGGATCCCGACGCGCTGCAGGACGGCCAGGTGCTGCTGAAGTTCCGGGCCGCCGGTATCTGCGGCAGCGACCTGCCCGGCTTCAAGGGTGTGCAGGGCCGACTGCCCGGCGACACCGGTGCGCTGGCCGCCGAGATGGCCGGTTTCCCGATCCACGAGATCGCCGGCGAGGTCATCGCCTCAGCCCACCCGCAGCACCGCCCGGGTGATCAGGTCGTCGGCTGGGCATCCGGCTTCAACGGACTGATGGAGTACGTGGTCTCCGACGGTGCCGGGCTGGCGCCCTACGATCCGGCGCTGTCCCCCGCCGAGGCCGTCGGCCTGCAACCGCTGGCCTGCATTCTGTATGCGGTCGAACAACTTCCGGCGCTGAGCGGTCAGCATGTCGCCGTCATCGGCCAGGGCTCGATCGGCCTGCTGTTCTCCTACGTGGCCAAGGCCTTCGGGGCCGCGCGGGTCACCGGCGTCGACCCGATCTACCGCGACGACATCGCCGCGAAGTTCGGCGTGGACACCGTGGTGCGTTCCACCAGCGACCGCTGGGTGCGCAACCTCTCACCGCACGACCGGCCCGACGTCGTCATCGAGGCGGTCGGCCACCAGGTGGCCACCCTGAACAATGCCGTGGAGGCCGCCGCGTTCGGCGGCACGGTGTTCTACTTCGGGGTGCCCGACGACGACAGCTATCCGATCAGCATGCGCACCATGCTGCGCAACAACCTGACCCTGAAATCCGGTGTGACGCTGGAACGCCGCCGGGTCCTCGATGCCGCCGACGCCTTCGCCCGCGAGCATCCCGACCTGCTGAGCATGTACGTCACTCACACCTTCGGTGTCGACGAGGTGCAGGACGCCTTCGAATTCGCCTGCCGCCCAACACCGGGCCGGGTGAAGATCGCGATCGTGGACCGATGACGGCCAGCAGGCTGCAGCAGGCGCTGGCCGGCAAGGATCAGGTGTGGGGCGGCTGGATCACCGGGCCGTCGTTCCTCGGTCCCGACGAATTCGCCCGCGCCGGTTACGACTACATCGGTTTCGACATCCAGCACGGCTATCTCGACGACGCCGACGTGGCGGTGGCCCTGCGCCGGACCGAGCACGTGCCGATCGCCACCGCGGTCCGAGTGCCGTCGGAAGATCCCGCGCCGATCGGCCGAGTGCTCGACGCCGGGGCCGACGCCATCATTGTCGCGATGGTCGACGATCCGCAGCAGGCCGCTGACGCGGTGGCCGCCACCCGCTACACCCCCGACGGGGTACGTAGTTTCGGTCCGTTGCGCGCCAGCCTCGGCCACGACCCGGCCGCTCTGCAGGACCGGGTCAGCGTGTTCGCCATGATCGAGACCGCCCGTGGCCTGGCGGCCGTCGCCGACATCTGCGCGGTGCCGGGACTGACCGGCGTCTACGTCGGTCCCGCGGACCTGGCCCTCGCCCTGGGTGCCGACGCGGCCGGCGCCACCGCCGACCCGCGGGTGCGCGACGCCATGGTGCGGGTGGCGCAGACGGCGACCAGTGCGGGTGTGGTGGCCGGTGTGCACGCCGGGTCCGGAAAAGTCGGAAAGGAACTGGCTGCGTTGGGCTTTCAGATGATCACCTTGGCCGCTGAATCGCAGGCCCTGCGACGCGGCGCCGCCGCCCATCTCGCTGACGCCGAAGGTGCGCAGTGAGCCGGGTGGCGCTTGTCACCGGGGCGGCCCGCGGCCAGGGGGCCGCGATCGCAGCGCGGCTGCGCGCGGACGGTTTCCAGGTGGCTGCCGCCGACCTGCTCGCGATCACCGACTCCGACGTCCTGCCCCTCACACTGGACGTGACCTCCGAGGCGCAGTGGACCGCCGCCGTCGCCGCTGTGGTCGAGCGGTTCGGCAGGCTCGACGTACTGGTCAACAATGCCGGTGCGCTGCACCGCGCCCCGCTGGGCGAGGAGACCGCCGAGGGTTTCGAACGTGCCTGGCGCATCAACACATTGGGCCCGTTCCTAGGCATGACGGCCTGCCTGGAGCAGCTGCGCCGCGCCGAGGGCGCCGCGATCGTCAACACCTGCAGCACCGGCGCGATCCGGCCGTTCCCGTTTCACGCCGCCTACGGCTCCTCCAAGTGGGCGCTGCGCGGCCTGACCCAGATAGCCGCAGCCGAGTTGGCCCGCGACGGAATCCGGGTCAACGCGGTGTTCCCCGGGCCCATCGAGACACCCATGCTCGACGAGACCGCCCGGGACCGGTTAGCGGCCCGCGCCTACACCGGACGGCTGGGCAAGCCCACCGAGATCGCCGATGCGGTGGCGTTCCTGGTGTCCGAGGCTGCCGCGTTCATCACCGGATCCGAGCTCGTCGTCGACGGTGGTCAATGCCTGCAGATCGGCTGACCCAGCAGGCCGATCCCGAGCTGCTCCGCAGACTCGACCCCGCACTGCACGCCGTCGCCACCGCCCGTACCGATCTGTCGCCGGACGTCCTTGCCGCCGTGCGGGTTTCACTCGACGAACGCCGACGCGAAACCGCCGCGGCCGTCGACACCCGCGGCGTGCAAATCAGCGACGTGACCGTCGAGCGTGCCGACGGACCGCCGGTGCCCGTCCGGGTCTACCGCGGCGCTGCGCCACCGGCACCGGCGGTGATCTACTGCCACTCCGGGGCGTTCGTGCTGGGCAACCTCGACACCGACC
>NZ_LN929908.1:0-922353 GCF_001494595.1 Mycobacterium sp. M26 | reverse complement strand
CCCGCGGCGTGCAAATCAGCGACGTGACCGTCGAGCGTGCCGACGGACCGCCGGTGCCCGTCCGGGTCTACCGCGGCGCTGCGCCACCGGCACCGGCGGTGATCTACTGCCACTCCGGGGCGTTCGTGCTGGGCAACCTCGACACCGACCACCGCCAGTGCGTGGAGCTTGCGCGCCGCGGCGAGTGCACAGTGCTCAGTGTCGATTACCGGTTGGCCCCGGAGCACCCGTATCCGGGCGCGCTCGACGATGCCGTCGCCATCCTGCGGTGGGCGTGGTCGGCCGCCGAGACTCTCGGCCTGGACCGCGACCGGCTAGCCGTGGCGGGCAACAGCGCGGGCGGGGCATTGGCCGCGACGCTGGCCCAGCGCTCAGCCGGGCACGTCGTCCCTTCGATCGTCGGCACCCTGCTGCATCAACCGGTGCTCGACGACCGGCCCACCGCGGCCAAGGCGGAGTTCCTCACCACCCCTGGTTTCGACGGCGAGGCGGTGGCCTGGATGTGGCGGTACTACCTCGGAGATCAGACGCCGACGGCTGAGGCGGTACCGGCCCGAAGTCACCGATTAAGCGGTGTGGCAAGCACATTCATCACCTGCTCCGAGTTGGACCCGCTGCGCGACGAGGCCCTGGACTATGCCCGCGAGCTGATGCGTGCCGGAGTGCACACCGACGTCCACGTCTTCGGCGGCACCTGCCACGGGTTCGACTCACTGTGCCCGCAGTGGTCGGTCAGCGATGACCTGCTCGAGATGCAGGCCGGCGCGCTGCGGCGATTTTTCTCCTAGCCCGACCTTTACAGAATGACGTTCGAATGTCACGCTGGTGGCGTGCTCGACACTGACGACATCGCCACCCGAAGCCAGCGGGCACCACGCCTTGCCCGCTATGAACTCGACGTCCTCGGCACCAACATCGCCGATGTGGTCGCCTGCGCGGGCGGCTGGCTGTTCGACCGGGTGATGTCGGGCTGGGACGTCACGGTCGCCCTGCCCGACGGCGCCAATCCGGCAGCGCTGCGCATCCTCGGGGTGCGCACCGCGACCGCCGCGTCGCTGTGCGACGACCGACCGGCCACCCGCGCACTGGCCGTGGCCGGACCGCTGTGCAGAACCGACGACCGGGTACGCGACGCGGTGGGCACGGCCCTGCGGTCCGTACGCAGCGAGGTCACGCTATGGGGCGATGCCTGGATTCCCGCGCTGGGCAGCCGCGGCGCGGCCGTCCGGCACGAATTGAGTTCAGCGGCACAGGTTTTCAAGGCTCAGGCGCTGGCGGCCGCTGGCGCACCCGTCGCGGCGGTCACCCCATTCGAGGTGTTCTTCAGCCACGGCCGCCTGGCCCGTACCGACTACCCCGACCTGCTGCCGGTCGGCTGAGCGCCGCCCTCAGCGGTCGACGAAGATGTCGACGATCGGGCTGTCCCCGCCACCGTAGCGGGACAGGTCCTCGACGCCGGCGGCGCGCAGCACATCGGAGTCGATCAGGCAGGCCCCGTTGACCTCCGCACCCGGCGAGGTCAGGATCTCGACCGCGGCGTCGGCCATGATCTCCGGGCTGCGCGAGGAGGCGATGGCGTCCTCGAAGTCCGGCGAGTTGGCCACCGCCGACGTCGCGATGTAGGTCTCCGGCCACAGGCAGCTGAAACCGATTCCGGTGTCGGCATATTCGGCCGCCCAGCCCATCGACAGCAGCGTCATGCCGTACTTCGACAGTGTGTAGGCCGGATGGGCCCCGAGCCAGTGCGGGTTGAGGTTCAGCGGCGGGGCGATCGTCACCACGTGCGCGTTGGGCGAGCGGCGCAGGTGTGGCAGGCAGGCCTTGGTCAGCAGGAAGGTGCCGCGGATGTTGATCTGCTGCATCAGATCGAACTTCTTGGCCGACAGCGACTCGGTGGGGTCGGTGGCGATGGCGCTGGCGTTGTTGATGCAGATGTCCACGCCGCCGAACCGGTCGACGGCGGTCGCCACGCTGCGGGCGACATCCTCCTCGCTGCGCACGTCCCCCACCACCGCCACGGCCTTACCGCCGGCGGCCTCGATATCGGCGGCCGCCGTGTAGACGGTGCCCGGCAGTTTCGGGTGCGGCTCGGCGGTCTTGGCCAGCAGAACCACATTGGCCCCGTGCCGGGCCGCACCCAGGGCGATGGCCAGCCCGATCCCCCGGCTGCCGCCGGAGACCACCAGCGTGCGGTCGGTCAGCGCGTGCTTCTCGCCCATCATTCTCCTCGCTGAAAATTACATTCTCTTTTTCAGCGAGCATAATCCTCACCCGGCGGGGTGGCCCGGCAGGGTCCTCAGGCCAGCACGGCAGCCAGGTCCGCCCGCGGTACCGACACCTGCAGCGGACCCTCGTTCTGCCCGAACAGCTGGTCCTGGTCGAAGTAGAAGACGACGGCGTCATCGGTGATCGCGAAGTTCTGATACGTCTCCGGATCCAGGCCGCCCCGGACGGGCTGGCCCCCCATGGTCTGTTCGAACTGCCTTCGCACCAGCGGATAGATGATGTCCAGCGGCTGGGATCCCGGGGTGAACAGCGTGTCGAAGGTGATCGGCCGCTGCGCACCGAGGTCGTAGCTGAACGTTCTCACCGACGACACCGGATGGGCTCCGACGTCCTGGCCCACGCGCACCACCACGCTCTCGGTGCCGGCGTCCGGCGTACCGGAGCGGTACACCGTGCTGGTGATCGACAGTTCGTAGGGCATGGGCCGGTCCACCGGCGGGAAGGACGCGACGTAGTCGAGGAACTGCGTGCGCTGGGTGGCCAGGTAACTCAGCAGCGGTGCCGAATCGGGGTAATCGGCCGGAAAGCGGATGTCGACGGTGTAGCCGGTGCCGTCGGTGTGCAACTGGCACGTCTGCCCGGTGTCCGGCGTCGCGCCGAAGTCGCCGCACGCGGGTGCGGCCGCCGCGGGAGGGCAGCCGATCATCGCGGCCGCCACGATGGCACCGAGGGCGGCAAGCCCGCGCACGGTCACGAACCCGCGTCCGGATACAGCAGCGCCTGGCTCACCGAGCCGCCGTTGACCGGCGGCCCGAGCAGCACGGTCGAGGTGTTGGCCGCGGGGTCGAAACTCACCAACGCAGTAGTGCCACCGCAGTTCGCCTGATCGAGCAGCACCAGCCGGCCGTTGGTCACTCCGGTCACGACGGCCCCGGGCGCCACGTTGGGCACCTTCACCCGAGTGGTATGGCCATCGGAGCTGAGCCGGGACAGGAAGCGCGAGCACCCCGCCCCCAGAGACTGCAGGAACGTGCCGCTGGGCAGTTTCCAGGCGTCGTCGTCGCCGAGGTCGCCACCGAACGCGGGGTCGTCCTGCTGGCCGGAGTTGACGGCGGTCAGCGCGGTGGGTGCGCTGCCGTCCAGCGGTACCTCCCAGAGCTGGTTGGCTGAACTCTTCTCTTCGGTGCAGTGCGCCAGCACGGTCTGCGGGGTCCACCACCGGACCGGACGGCACATGGCCGCCGGCATCGGGGCGGCCAACGTGCGGATCACCGTGCCGTCGTTGCCCAGTACGACGAGGCTGTTGTCGGCGCGGGCCACGACCTCGTTGCCGAGATTGGCGGTGCCCAGGACGAGTTGCGTGCCGTCGGGCGACTCCAGATATCCGCCGTTGAACGGGCCGGCTCCCCCGAGTTCGTCGGTCGGATACTCCTGCTGGGTATTACCTTGCAGATCAATCCGTTTCAGGGTGCCGGGCTGCTTGCCGTTGAACGACGTCCACACCAGCAGCGCGGTGCCGTCCGGGCGGGTGAAGCGCGGGAACCCCGACACCGGAACCGTCGTCTGGTCACCGGTGCGCAGGTCGACCAACAGCGCGGAGGTCGGTCCCCCACCGGGCGTGGCGAACAATGCGCGGGAACCGTCCCCCGACCAGTCGACGAGTTCGAGGCCGCTACCGGGCTCCAGCGTCGTGATGGCATAGCGTTTGGCGGACGGATCGACTAAATACACTGTGGCGGCTGCGGTTTCGGCAGTCGGCTCGCCGGGTTCCGGCTTCTCACCGGGGCGGTGCGGGGTCGCCGCACTCCACTGCGCCAGTATCCAGCCGGGCCCGACTTTGTCCCACGGCACATCTTTGACCGAACCGTCGGCCGCGGCGGTCGCAGTGGCCGACGCCGAGGTGGACGTCCCGGACGCCGACGCGCTCGTCGCGGATGCGGATGTCGTAGCGCTTCCCGGCGTGGTCGGCGACGAACAGGCCGCCATACTGGCCGCCGCGAGCACCGCGGCACCGATTCGCAGGTAGTGGAGATGATTCACGGTGACGCTCTTTCGGTCGGCCTGGCACCCTTGCGACCAGCAGTCAAGACAGCCCGTGGCGCTACCGATCCCAGAAATGCTGGCGTCAGGCTAACGGCAAGAGCCGACCGGGCAACCCAAAATTGACGTACTCGTCAGTCCCGGCGCATCGAGTGGCGGCCGTAGCTTTCGGCGTCGTCGGAATCCTCACGGTAGTGCCGGGGTCGCCGTGGCTCGCCCTCGTCACTGAGCCGGTGCCGAGAGAAGGGCTCGGATTCTTCGCTGCTGCTGACCTCGGGCACTGTCCACAGCGGGAAGTCCTCGGCGATGGTGGCCGGTTCGTCGTCGTCGCTGAACACCTCGGCGAACGTCGGGCGCACCGTATCCAGCGGGGTGAAGTGGTCCTCGGCGACGTGGAAACCGTTGTGGGCGAAGCCAATCGGCTCGACGACCGGGACAACCGGCTCAGGCTCCGGACGCCGCCACACGATTTGCTCGGTCTCGTCGTCGACCACTTCGGGCACGCCGATGAACACGCGCTCCCGGTCGACCTCGTACTCCAGATAGTCGTCATCGTCGTAGTAGGCGGGGAACCGGTCGGTGATCTCGTCGGCACCGGCCAGGCTCGGCCCCTCGACCCGACGCCCCAGCCCGCCGATCATGAACAACGCCGCGATGATCCCGAACAGCGCGACGAACGCAGGCAGCAGCACCGATTGGGACAGCGCGGCGGCGAACGGCTGGTGCAGGAACGCCGGCAACTTGAGCACCGCCAGGTCGCTGGCCGGGGTGTCGGCGGGCGCCGCGGGCAGCTCGTCGTTGATCCGCGCGGCCATCAGCGCGGCCATCCCGGCGCTGCCCAGCACGGAGCCGACCTGGCGGGTGGCGTTGTACACACCTGACCCGGCCCCGGCCAGCCGCGGCGGCAGATTACGGGTCGCGGTGGTGGCCAGCGGCGCCCAGATGAAGGCCATGCCGACACCCATCGCCGTCAGCGGAAGCACCAGTCGCCAGATCGGGGTGGCCGGTGCCATCTCGATGGACAGCCAGGTCAGGGCGATCGCCAGCACCGAGAACCCGAATCCGATGATCGAGCGCGGGTGGGTGCTGTCCACGATGCGCCCGACGAACGGTGCCAGCACGCCGCTGGTCACCGCCATCGGCGCCACCAGCAGTGCCGACCGGGTCGGCGTCAGCCCGCACACCACCTGGGCATAGAACATCACCGGCAGCACCATGGCGGTGACCACGAATCCGATCACGGCGACACCGAGATTGGACAGGCTGAAGTCGCGGTCGGCGAAGATCTCCAGCGGGATCAGCGGTTCGTTGCGGTTGATCGACTGCCAGTAGACGAAGGCCGCGAAGAAGCCGATCCCGGCGACGATGACGGCCCAGATCCAGGCCGCCCAATGATGGCTCTGCCCTTCCTGCAGTCCGAACACCACCAGGAACATGCCGATCCCGGACAGTGCGACGGGTGGGCACCAGCCACACCGCCAGCGCCAGGCCGATGATGCCGATCGGCACGTTGACGAAGAAGATCCACTCCCAGCCGAGGTGGTCGACGAGCACACCACCGGCGAGCGGGCCGACCAGGGTGGCCACCCCGGCGGTGGCGCCCCACACGCTCATCGCCACGCCGCGGCGCTGGGCCGGGAAGATCCGGGTGATCGTCGACAGCGTCTGCGGGGTGAGCAGCGCGGCGCCCAGCCCCTGCACGGCGCGCGCGACGATCAGCATCTCGATGGACCCGGACAGCCCGCACCACAGCGAGGACACCGTGAACAGCGCCAGCCCGGTCAGATAGAGGTACTTGGGGCCGTACCGGTCACCGAGCCGGCCGGCCAGCAGCAGTGGCACCGCGTAGGCCAGCAGGTAGGAGCTGGTCACCCAGATGACGCTGTCGTAGTCGGTGATCTCGAGTGCATCCATGATGCTGGGATTGGCGACCGCGACGATCGTCGAGTCGACCAGGATCATGAAGAAACCGACCATCATCGCCCACAGCGCATGCCATGGATTCGCCGGTGCGTTCGGCGGATCGGCCAAGTCCACGTCCGGCTCCTCGCCGGCCATGCTCCTGGTCATCTCCACACCTCGTTTCGGCTCCGCGCATCGGAATCGGGCCATTGGCTGACGGCATCGTCAATGCAGCAGAACAACTGCGGTGCCGGTTCGAGACTATCGACCGCCGTGTGCCTGCCGCCACGGCGGTGGCCGGGCGTAGGTTGAAAACGGACAGCTGTCGGGGGAATAGGTCCCCGTGGAGAACCGACACAGGACCGACATACAGCTGAGGAGGAGCCATGCTTTCCGACCGTTTTCGCCCCCTGCTGGAGGCGACGGGACCGTTCGTCTCGATCTACTTCGACGACTCGCACGACACCCAGGACGCCGCCGCCCAACTCGATGCCCGGCTGCGCGATGTGCGTAAGCACCTCGAGGAGCAGTCTGTGGACACCTCGGTGATCGAGGCGATCGACGCCGCGGTACGCGGCGCACACCCGCCGGTGGGCCGCAGCGGCCGGGCCGTCATCGCCGCCGGCGACACCGTCGTCACCGATGAACACCTGATCCGGCCGCCGGTCAGCACCGTGCTTCGAATCTCGGAATTGCCGTATCTGATCCCGATCGTCGAACACGGTCTGCTGCACACCACCTATCTGCTGGTGGCCGTCGACCACACCGGCGCCGACATCGCCGTGCATCGCTCGGGCACCACCCGCAGCGAGACCGTCGACGGCGATCACCGCCCGGTGCACAAGGCCAAGTCCGCCGAGCATCACGAGTACGGCACCGCGCAGGGCAAGGTCGAGGAGGCGGTGCGCCGCAATATCCGTGCGGTCGCCGACCGCATCACCCACCTGGTCGACGAGACCGGCGCCGAGCTGGTGTTCATCGAGGGCGAGGTGGGCGCACGCACCGAACTCGTCGCAGCCCTGCCCGAGCGGGTGTCTGCCATCGCGGTCGCACTGCTGGGCGGCGGGCGCACCGAGGGCACCGACCAGGCCGAGGTGCACCACGAGATCGGTCAGGAATTCCTCAAGCGGCGGCTGGCCACCATCGACGACGCCGCCCAGCGGTTCGCGGCCGGCCGCGGCACCGGGCTGGCGGTCGAGGGCCTGGCTGAGGTGACCGCGGCGCTGCGCGACGGCGCGGTGGAGACCTTGATCATCGGCGAGGTCGGCGAGGCCACCGTGGTGGCCGACACCGACCTGGCGATGATCGCCCCGGATGCCGACACCCTGTCGGATCTCGGCGGCGCCCCCGAGCGGACGCTGCGCGCCGACGAGGCGCTGCCGCTGCTGGCGGTGGCGACCGGCGCCGCGCTGGTGCGCACCGATGAGCGGCTCAGCCCGGCCGACGGGGTGGCCGCGGTGCTGCGCTACGCGATGTAAGCCCCGACGCGAGTGGCCACTTGCGTCACGCATCTGGCGCATGAAACCGCCGCGGAAATCCGTGGCACAAGTGGCCACTCGCGATCTAGTCCTGGGCACCGACGAGCAGCAGCGCCAGCAGGGCAATCGAAATCCCCGCGGTCATCACCACCGCCAGCGCCACCTCGTCATTGCCCAGCAGCCCGACCACCGGAGCGATCACCGCGCCGGTGGTGAACTGCGCGGCACCCAGCAGCGCGGCGGCGGTGCCCGCGGCGTCGGGGTGCCGGGTCAGCGCGACCGCGGGCGCGTTCGGCATCACGAAGCCGAGCAACGCCAGCACGGTCCACACCGGCACTACGAAGCCCGGCAGCCCGCCGGTGTGGGTGGCAGCCAGCGCGATGAACACCGCGCTGGCCAGCGTCGCGGCGACCAAAGCGGTGACCATGATGCGCTGCGGGCTGAACCGGCGCAGCAGTACGACGTTGAACTGGGTGGCCGCAATCAGCGCGATCGCACCCGCGCCGAACACCAGCGCGAAGCTCTGCTGATCCAAGCCGTGACGGCCCTGCAGCACGAACGGTGCGGCCGAGATGTAGGCGAACAGACCCGACATCCCGAGCGCGCCGACCAGCACCAGGATGAGGAAGCGCGCATCGCGGAACAGTTCGCCGTAGGTGGCCAGGATCGAGCGCAGCTTCAGCGGACGCCGGTGCGAGGGCGGCAGCGTCTCCGGCAGCGCCACGGCGGCCATCGCCAGCAGTCCCCCCGCCAGCACGATCAGCGACGCGAACACCCAGTGCCAGCTGGCGTGCAGCAGCACCGCCGCACCCAGCGAGGGGGCCAGCACGGGCGCGACGCCGAGCACCAGCATCAGCCGGGACATCACCGTGGCGGCCACCGAATCGGTGAACAGTTCACCCACCACCGCGACGGCGACCACCATGGCCGCGGCCGCGCCCATCCCCTGCAGTCCGCGGGCGATACCGAGCACCGTCATGTTCGGCGCCAGCAGGCAGACCAGCGAGGCCGCCATGTGCAGCAAAATTCCGGCGATCAGCGGCCGGCGCCTGCCTAGCGAGTCCGACAGCGGGCCGACGACGAGCTGGCCGATCGCCAGGCCAGCCAGCGTTCCGGTGAGCGTCAGCTGCGCCACCGACGAGGACACCCCGAGCTCGGTGGCGATGCGCGGCAGCGCCGGCAGATACATGTCGATCGTCAGCGGCCCGAGCGCCACCAGCGCACCCAGGATCACGATCATCCGGGTCCGGCTGGGCACTGCCGCAGTCTCGGCGGTGGGCGTGTTTCGCGTCGTCGTCACTGCCGGGGATGTTGCCATGCTCATCGTCAGCGCCGCCTTCCAAATATTTGTTCCTCCTGCGGGTATCCGGCGCGCGGTGACGGGGATCACTGCGGGGCACGTTGAAGGCCGTCTCGTTCGTTAGCCTGGTGGTGAGGCCACCCAGAGGAAGGCACCCGCATGAAACTCCGCCGACGGGGCACGTCACCGGAGAACCTGCCGGCCCAGATCGATGACGATCCGGTCATGTCGGCGCGGGTGCTCTCGCAGATCCTGGAGCGCAGCACCCGGGTTCAGGCACCCGCGGTCAAGGCCTATGTCGCCCGGTTGCGCCGGCTGAACCCGGACGCCAGCCCGGCCGAGATCGTCACCAAACTGGAGAACCGCTACCTGGCCGCCGTGATGGCCAGCGGCGCCGCCGTCGGCTCGGCTGCGGCATTCCCCGGCATCGGAACCTTGGCGGCCCTGTCGGCGGTGGCCGGCGAGACGCTGGTGTTCCTGGAAGCCACCGCGGTGTTCGTGTTGGCTGTCGCGGAGGGAACCTTGGCGGCCCTGTCGGCGGTGGCCGGCGAGACGCTGGTGTTCCTGGAAGCCACCGCGGTGTTCGTGTTGGCTGTCGCGGAGGTGTACGGCATTCCGCTCGAGGAGCGGGAGCGCCGGCGCGCGCTGGTGCTGGCCGTCCTCGTGGGCGACGACAGCAAGGGCGCGATCGCCGACCTCGTCGGCCCCGGCCGCACCAACGGCGCGTGGCTGGCCGAGGGTGCTGAGATGCTGCCGCTGCCGTTGGTGTCGCAGCTCAACACCCGACTGATGCGCTACTTCGTGAAGCGGTTCACCATCAAGCGCAGCGCCATGGCGCTGGGCAAAATGCTGCCGGTCGGCATCGGCGCCGCAGTAGGCGGCGGCGGCAACCGGCTGATGGGCAAGAAGATCATTTCCAACGCCCGCGCGGCGTTCGGTCCGGCCCCAGCGCGGTGGCCGGTGATGCTGCACCTGCTGCCCGCGGTGGCAGACGAAAGGTAGCGGCAAGGTAACCGTTCGCCGACGACGTCGCACCGGTTATCGCACCACGTCCGACCGTGACCCTGACGTGCTTCGGGAACGCGGGATAAGCGTTAGCCTTTAGGGCGGCGGCGATGAGTCGGGCACACCAGTGGGGCAAACCGTCGAGCACGGCTTGCCCGGACGACACGAATCGAGGCGAGTAACTGCCGTGAGCAGTACGAGTTCACCATTCGGCCAGAACGAGTGGCTGGTCGAGGAGATGTACCGCAAGTTCCGCGACGACCCCTCCTCGGTCGATCCGAGTTGGCATGAGTTCCTCGTCGACTACAACCCGGAGCCCACGACCGAGGCCGCCGGCAACGGTAAGCCCGCCCCGGTCGCCTCAGCCGCGCCGGTCGCGCCCGCCGAACCCGCTCCGGCTCCCCCGCCGGCCCCGGCACCCAAGCCCGCTCCCGCTGCTGCGCCGGCGCCCGCTGCCAAGGCCCCGGAGAAGCCGGCCGCAGCCAAGGCGGCTCCGGTCGCAGTGGCCGCCGACGACGAGACGCAGGTGCTGCGCGGTGCCGCAGCCGCGGTCGTCAAGAACATGAACACCTCGCTGGAGATCCCGACCGCCACCAGCGTGCGGGCCATCCCGGCGAAGTTGATGATCGACAACCGGATCGTGGTCAACAACCACCTCAAGCGCACCCGCGGCGGCAAGGTGTCCTTCACCCACCTGCTCGGCTACGCGATCGTGCAGGCGGTCAAGAAGTTCCCGAACATGAACCGGCACTACGCCGAGATCGACGGCAAGCCGAACAGCGTCACCCCCGCCCACACCAATCTCGGCCTGGCCATCGACCTGCAGGGCAAGGACGGAAAGCGCTCGCTGGTGGTCGCCGCCATCAAGGGCTGCGAGACCATGCGCTTCGGCCAGTTCATCGCCGCCTACGAGGACATCGTGCGGCGCGCCCGCGACGGAAAGCTCACCGCCGAGGACTTCTCGGGTGTGACGATCTCGCTGACCAACCCGGGCACCATCGGCACCGTGCACTCGGTGCCCCGGCTGATGTCGGGTCAGGGCGCGATCATCGGCGCCGGTGCGATGGAGTACCCCGCCGAGTTCCAGGGGGCCAGCGAGGAGCGCATCGCCGAACTGGGTATCGGCAAGCTGATCACGCTGACGTCGACCTACGACCACCGCATCATCCAGGGCGCGGAGTCCGGTGACTTCCTGCGCACCATCCACGAACTGCTGCTGTCCGACGACTTCTACGACGAGATCTTCTTCGAACTCGGCATCCCCTACGAGCCGGTGCGCTGGCGCACCGACAACCCGGATTCGATCGTCGACAAGAACGCCCGCGTCATCGAGCTGATCGCCGCCTACCGCAACCGCGGTCACCTGATGGCCGACATCGACCCGCTGCGGCTGGACAAGACCCGCTTCCGCAGCCACCCCGATCTCGACGTCAACACCCACGGCCTGACGCTGTGGGACCTCGACCGGGTCTTCAAAGTGGAGGGTTTCGCCGGTAAGGAAACCAAGAAGCTGCGCGACGTGCTCGGCCTGCTGCGCGACGCATACTGCCGGCACATCGGGGTGGAGTACACCCACATCCTCGAACCCGAGCAGCAGAAGTGGCTGCAGGAGCGCATCGAGGTCAAGCACGACAAGCCGACGGTGGCCCAGCAGAAGTACATCCTGAGCAAGCTGAACGCCGCCGAGGCGTTCGAGACCTTCCTGCAGACCAAATACGTTGGGCAGAAGCGCTTCTCGCTGGAAGGTGCGGAAACCGTCATCCCGATGATGGACGCGGTGATCGACCAGGCGGCCGAGCACGCCCTCGACGAGGTCGTCATCGGCATGCCGCACCGCGGCCGGCTCAACGTGCTGGCCAACATCGTCGGCAAGCCCTACTCGCAGATCTTCAGCGAGTTCGAGGGCAACCTGAACCCGTCGCAGGCGCACGGCTCCGGTGACGTCAAGTACCACCTCGGCGCCACCGGCAACTACATCCAGATGTTCGGCGACAACGACATTCAGGTCTCGTTGACCGCCAACCCGTCGCATCTGGAGGCCGTCGACCCGGTGCTCGAGGGTCTGGTACGCGCCAAGCAGGACCTGCTGGAGGAGGAAGGCTCCCCCGACGCCGAGGCGTCCCGCGAGTTCACCGTCATGCCACTGATGCTGCACGGTGACGCCGCGTTCGCCGGGCAGGGTGTGGTAGCCGAAACCCTGAACCTGGCGCTGCTGCGCGGGTACCGCACCGGCGGCACGATCCACATCATCGTCAACAACCAGATCGGCTTCACCACCTCGCCGCACGACTCGCGGTCCAGCGAATACTGCACCGACGTCGCGAAAATGATTGGCGCTCCGATCTTCCACGTCAACGGCGATGATCCGGAAGCCTGCGTGTGGGTGTCGCGGCTGGCGGTGGACTTCCGGCAGAAGTTCAAGAAGGACGTCGTCATCGACATGCTGTGCTACCGCCGCCGCGGGCACAACGAGGGCGATGACCCGTCGATGACCCAGCCCTACATGTACGACGTCATCGACACCAAGCGCGGTGTCCGCAAGACCTACACCGAAGCCCTGATCGGCCGCGGCGACATCTCGATGAAAGAGGCCGAGGACGCGCTGCGTGACTACCAGGGCCAGCTGGAGCGGGTGTTCAACGAAGTCCGCGAGCTGGAGAAGGTCGAGGTCGAGCCCAGCGAGTCGGTGGAAGCCGACCAGATGATCCCGCGCGGGATGACCACCGCTGTGGACAAGGCGCTGCTGGCCCGCATCGGCGATGCGCATCTGGCCTTCCCCGAAGGGTTTTCAGTGCATCCCCGGGTCAAGCCGGTGCTGGAGAAGCGCCGCGAGATGGCCTACGAGGGCAAGGTGGACTGGGCGTTCGGCGAGCTGCTGGCGCTCGGCACCTTCCTGGCCGAGGGCAAGCTGATCCGGATGTCCGGTCAGGACACCCGCCGCGGCACCTTCACCCAGCGCCATGCCGTGGTGATCGACCGCAAGACCGGCGAGGAGTTCACCCCGCTGGATCTGCTGACGATCAACCCGGACGGCACCCCCACCGGCGGCCGGTTCCTGGTGTATGACTCGGCGCTCTCGGAGTATGCGGCCGTCGGCTTCGAATACGGCTATTCCGTGGGCAATCCGGACGCACTGGTGTTATGGGAGGCGCAGTTCGGCGACTTCGTCAACGGCGCGCAGTCGATCATCGACGAGTTCATCAGCTCCGGTGAGGCCAAGTGGGGCCAGCTCTCCGATGTGGTGCTGCTTCTACCGCACGGTCACGAGGGCCAGGGTCCCGACCACACCTCGGGCCGGATCGAGCGGTTCCTGCAGCTGTGGGCCGAGGGTTCGATGACGATCGCGATGCCGTCGACCCCGGCGAACTACTTCCACCTGCTGCGCCGGCACGGTCTGGACGGCGTACACCGCCCGCTGATCGTGTTCACACCGAAGTCGATGCTGCGCAACAAGGCTGCGGTCAGCGATATCCGCGACTTCACCGAGCAGAAGTTCCGCTCCATCCTGGAGGAGCCGACCTACACCGACGGCGACGGCGACCGCAGCAAGGTCACCCGAGTCCTGTTGACCAGCGGCAAGATCTACTACGAGCTGGCCGCGCGCAAGGAGAAGGACAAGCGCGAGGACGTCGCGATCGTGCGCGTCGAGCAGCTCGCACCGCTGCCCAAGCGGCGGCTGTCCAACACCTTGGACTCCTACCCGAACGCGAGCGAGTTCTTCTGGGTGCAGGAGGAGCCGGCCAACCAGGGCGCGTGGCCGTCGTTCGGTCTGCATCTGCCGGAGTTGTTGCCGGACAAGCTGACCGGGATCAAGCGGATCTCGCGGCGCGCGATGTCGGCGCCGTCGTCGGGTTCGTCGAAGGTGCATGCCGTCGAGCAGCAGGAGATCCTCGACGAGGCGTTCGGCTAGCTTGCTTCTCGCGCCGCCCGCGAGTGTGCGATTTCATCCGCAACACGCCGCGGGCGGCGTATGGGAACGCACACTCGCGGCGGGCTAGGCGCGGCTCAGCGCCCTAGAAGCCGAGGTTGTTCAGGAACGGCAGTGGGATGGGCGACTGGCCGTTGGCCAGGTCCTGCACCGCGCGCGGGCAGAAGAACGACACCGCGATACCGGTGAACATGGTGGCCGGGCCCAGCGGGCGACCCAGCTGATCGGCGACGGTGGAGGCGATGTCGGCGGTGTTCTGGCTGCGCTGCGCCAGTAGCGGGCAGATCGACTGACCCAGTTCGACGGCCTGCCCGGGATCGATGTTGTCGATACCGGCGGCGCTGAGCGCACCGAGGAAATCGTCCGTGGTGGTGTCGGCGTGCGCGGGCGCGGCGAACGCCGCAGCACCGGCGAGCAGGCCGGCGGCCAGCCCGGCGGTCGTCATACGGCGGAACGTCATGTTTACAGCATCGCCTATCGGCAGCCCGGCGTTACCCGCGGTCCGGCTACCGGCTAACGTGGGCCCCGTTCGACACACGTCAAACAAGAGGAGCGCTCATGCAGGGGTTCGCCGGGAAAGTCGCGGTCGTGACGGGGGCCGGGTCGGGCATCGGCCAGGCACTGGCCATTGAGCTGGGCCGATCGGGTGCCAGCGTCGCGATCAGCGATATCGACACCGAAGGTCTGGCAGTCACCGAGGAGCGTTTGAAGGCCATCGGCGTCAAGGTCAAGGCCGACCGCCTCAACGTGACCGAACGCGAGGCGTTCAGCGCCTACGCCGACGACGTGAAGGCCCACTTCGGCAAGGTCAACCAGATCTACAACAACGCCGGCATCGCGTTCTCCGGTGACGTCGAGATCAGCCAGTTCAAGGACATCGAACGGGTGATGGACGTCGACTTCTGGGGCGTGGTCAACGGCACCAAGGTGTTCCTGCCCTACCTGATCGAGTCCGGTGACGGCCACGTCATCAACATCTCCAGCATCTTCGGGCTGTTCTCGGTGCCCGGCCAGGCGGCCTACAACTCGGCGAAGTTCGCGGTGCGCGGTTTCACAGAGGCGCTGCGTCAGGAGATGTTGCTGGCCAAGCACCCGGTGAAGGTGACCACCGTGCACCCCGGCGGCATCAAGACCGCGATCGCGCGCAACGCCACCGCCGCCGAAGGACTCGATGTGGCCGAGCTGGCCCAGGCGTTCGACCAGAAGCTGGCCCGCACCACACCGGAGCGCGCCGCCCAGATCATCCTCGACGGCGTCCGCAAGAACCGGGCCCGCGTTCTCGTCGGCACCGACGCCAAGATCCTCGACGCGATCGTGCGGATCACCGGCTCGGGCTACCAGCGGCTGTTCTCCTCGGTGCTGCCGCGGCTGTCACCGCCGATGCGCTAACGACCCAGCGGATGCGCCGAGAGCCAGCTCTCGGCCACCGTGCGGGGGTCGGCACCCTCGGCGACCTGGCGGCGCATATCCACCAGTGACCCGGTGTCGAGCACCCCGGCCAGTTCGTTGATGGCGCGCAACTGCTGCTGGTCGAGTTCGTTGCGCCGGTACAGCGGCACCACGTTCTCCGCCTGGATCAGCACCGGTTTTCGATCGGCGAGCACCGCGACGTCGCTGGGTACCCCGGCATCGGCGGTGCCCGTCCAGGCAGCCGCGATCGTCCCCTTACGCAGCGCGTCGAACAACGCTGCGGCGTCCGGGAATTCGCGCGGTGGCGGCAGCGTGCAGGTGCCGACTGCGCCCAGGCAGCCGCGATCGTCCCCTTACGCAGCGCGTCGAACAACGCTGCGGCGTCCGGGAATTCGCGCGGTGGCGGCAGCGTGCAGGTGCCGACTGCGCCCGGCAGCCCGCGCACCCCGGCCACCGCCCCCAGGGTCAGCCCTGCGCAGTGCTGCACCAGTGCGGTCAGGTCGCGACTGCCCCACTTCGCGGCTGTGGCGTCGGTGACGGCCAGTGCCGGCTTGTCCTCGGCCGAGGTGGCGTAGTCACCGGCGGCCACACCTTCGGGCAGTGCACCGATCATCGCCCGGTAGACCTGGGTATCCGAGCGCGCCGCCGACCCCGGGTCGAAGGCCTGCAGCAGCCGTCCGCTGAACCCGGGCACGACGCTCACGTCACCGGAATCCAACGCCGCCAACGGATCATCGAGGGTCTTGACGTATCCGGTGGTTCCGTAGGAACGCAAGGCCGCGGCGTACAGCTGGGCCAGCAGTGTGGTGTGCGGATCGGCGGTAGTACCCACTGCCAGCGACGGCGCAGGCGGGGCGGTGCCGCAGGCGGCGAGCGTCAACGCCAGCAGCACCCAGGCCAGCCGGCGAAAGAACGCTGCGCTCAATCCGTTTCCGACGCCGCACCCACCGCCTGAGCGACCGCGGGACCGACGCGCGGATCCAGCGGGCTGGGCACGATGTAGTCCGGCGCCAGGTCGTCGCCAACCACGGAGAAGATGGCTTGGGCGGCAGCCACTTTCATCTTCTCGGTGATACGGCGGGCGCCGGCATCGAGCGCTCCGCGGAACACCCCGGGGAAGGCCAGCACGTTGTTGATCTGGTTCGGGAAGTCGCTGCGCCCGGTCGCCACGACGGCGGCGTACTTCTTGGCCACCTCGGGATGGATCTCGGGATCCGGGTTCGACATCGCGAACACGATGCCGCGAGGCGCCATCGTCGCGATCAGTTCCTCGGGCACCACGCCGGCGGAGACACCCATGAAGACGTCGGCACCGGCCAGCGCCTCGACCATGCCGCCGGACAGCCCAGCGGGGTTGGTCCGCGACGCCAGTTCAGCCTTGAACGGGTTGAGGTCGTCACGCCCGCTGTGCACGATGCCCTGCGAATCGAGCACCGTAATGTGGCTCACGCCGCTGGCGAGCAGAATGTTCGCGCACGCGATGCCGGCGGCCCCGGCCCCGGAGATCACCACCTTCAGGGTGGTCATGTCGCGATCGAGCACCTTGGCGGCCCCCATCAGCGCGGCCAGCACCACGATGGCCGTACCGTGCTGGTCGTCGTGCATGACGGGGCAGTCCAGCGCCTCGATCAGCCGCCGTTCGATCTCGAAGCAACGCGGCGCCGAGATGTCCTCGAGGTTGACCGCGCCGAACGTCGGGCGCAGCCGGATCACGGTTTCGACGATCTCGTCAGGGTCCTTGGTGTCCAGCACGATCGGGATGGAGTCCAGGCCGCCGAAGGTCTTGAACAGCGCGGCCTTGCCCTCCATCACCGGCAGGGAGGCGGCCGGGCCGATGTCGCCGAGGCCCAGCACCGCGGTGCCGTCGCTGATCACAGCGACCAGGCGATTGGCCCAGGTGTAGCGGGCGGCCAGCGTGTGGTCGGCCGCGATGGCCCGGCTGACCTGGGCGACGCCCGGGGTGTAGGCGATCGAAAGCGCACGCTGGGTATCCAGGGGCGACTTCAGCTCGACGGACAGCTTGCCGCCGACGTGGGCGGCAAAGATTTCCTCGTCGTCGATGGCGAGGCGGGAGTTAGGCACCGTTTCGGTCACGGCGTCAGGGTACTCGCCCAATCAGCGCAGAAGAATCAGGTTGAGACTCTTGCAGGGGCGCCCGCAGAGCTACCGGCGCGTAGCATTTCCGGTCGGGTCCATTCGGCCCGCACCGCGCCCGAGGGGAGGTCCGATATGGCGACGTTCCGCGCTCGTCCGCCCTCACTGCTGGGGGTCAATCGGCCCCGGCCCGCGGAGGTCGACGCCAAACGCATCCACGTCCCGGTCGCGCGGGCCACCGTCGACTGCGCGATCTACGTCAACGGCGAACGGCTGCCCGGCAAGTACACCCATGCCGCCGCCCTGGAGCGGGTGCGCGAATTGGAGGCCGAGGGCGTCAAGGCGTTCGTCTGGATCGGTTTGCACGAACCCGACGAGTTCCAGATGCAATCGGTGGCCGAAGTCTTCGGACTGCACCCGCTGGCCGTCGAGGACGCTGTGCACGCCCACCAGCGACCCAAGGTCGAGCGCTACGACGACACCCTGTTCCTGGTCCTCAAGACCGTCATCTACGTCCCGCACGAGTCGGTGGCGCTGGCCCGCGAGATCGTCGAGACCGGCGAGATCATGGTGTTCGTCGGCAGCGACTTCGTGGTGACCGTGCGCCACGGTGACCACACCGGCCTGGCCGGGCTGCGCCGGCGGCTCGAAGAGGAGCACCAGCAGCTGGCACTGGGTCCCTACGGGGTGATGCACGCGATCGCCGACCACGTGGTGGACACCTACCGCGACGTCAGCGCGCTGATGGAATGCGATATCGACGCCATCGAGTCCGACACGTTCTCCCCGCTGACCAAGACCGACATCGAGCCGATCTACATGCTCAAGCGCGAGGTCGTCGAATTACGAAGGGCCGTCTCGCCTCTCACGGTGGCGCTGGCACGGTTCAACACCGACTACAAGGACCTGATGACGAAGGAACTGTTGCGCTACATGCGTGACGTCCTCGACCATCAGACCCAGGCCGCCGACCGGATCGCCAGCTACGACGAGATGCTGTCGTCCCTGGTGCAGGCCGCATTGGCGAAGGTCGGTATGCAGCAGAACACTGACATGCGCAAAATCACCGCGTGGGCGGCGATGGCCGCGGTGCCGACGATGATCGCCGGCATTTACGGGATGAACTTCGACAACATGCCCGAATTGCATTGGCAGTGGGGCTATCCGCTGGTTGTGCTGGTGATGGTCGGAATCTGCAGCTTCCTGTACCGCAACTTCCGTCGCAACCACTGGCTCTAGCTCGTTTTCCGCCGAACGTCACCCTGGAGTGACGGTGCACGGCGGGCGTCACGCTGGTGTGACGGTCGGCGCCGGACTAGCTGGGTGCGGACGCTCGCCGTCGGGGATCCAGCACGTCGACCCCGTCGTCGGCCCAGGCCTGCCGCAACGCCTGCGCGCCCTTGAGCCGAACCCACGCCGCCTCGGTGGCGGTGATCGGCACCGCCGACAGGAACCCCACCGGGTCCATCGGTGCGGCCAACAGCAGGTCCGCAATATCGGAGGGGCCCAGCAGCACGGCGGTGAACGGCGCCGAATCCCACAGCGGCCCAGACAGATCGATCAACGCATCAGGGATAAGCACCACACCTTCGACGGCCGGTGTCGCGGCCACCACCGCCAGGCTGCGGGCCAGACCCGGCGTCGGCGCGGTGACCCGTAGGCTCATGACGACCTCGGCCCGCGGGCCGCGCACCGGGTCGGCGGCTAAATCCGACGGGTCGGTCATCGGATGCCGTGAACACCCCAGCGACACATAGTGGGCCACCCCGTCGGGGCTGGGCCCGAACCGCAGGATCTCCATGCGCTCGACACCTAGAAAGGTGACACTGGCCGCGTCGGGTTCGGCATCCAGCCCGGCACCGGCGAAATGCCCGCGAAGATGCTCGCGGACCTGCCCCAGCGGTGAGCTCACTTATGCCCGGGGCGCGACGGTGAGGTTGACGCCGCTGTCGGCATCGAAGATGTGCAACTTGGTGGTGTCCAGCGCCAGCTCGATGGTCTGACCGGCGGCAGCTTTGGATTCAGCGGAAAGCCGTGCCACGAACTCGTTTTCGCCGGCACCGGACTCGGCGGCCAGCTCGGCCAGCTGGGCTGATCGGGCGCCGTCGCCGGAGGTGGCGAAGTACACGTACTTGTCAGCGCCGAGCGATTCGACCAGGTCGACCGTGGTCTCGAAGGTCAACGCCCGGATCCGCTCGTAGGCGTCGATCAGCGCGGCGTCCTCGATGTGCTCGGGCCGCACGCCGACGATCACACTGCCCGGCGTGGGATGGCTGTGCACCACATCGAAGACCTCCGGCGCCAGCGTCACTTCACCGAACGGCAGTCGCACCCCCACTTCGGTGAGGGTGGCCGGGAAGAAGTTCATGGCCGGTGACCCGATGAACCCGGCGACGAACAGGTTGGCCGGGGTGTCGTAGAGCTCCTGCGGGGTGCCGATCTGCTGTGCTTCGCCAGCGCGCAGCACCACGACCCGATCGCCCAAGGTCATCGCCTCGGTCTGATCGTGAGTGACGTAGACGGTCGTGGTGCCCAGCCGATTCTGCAGCCGGGCGATCTCGCCGCGCATCTGCACCCGCAGCTTGGCATCGAGGTTACTCAGCGGCTCATCCATCAGGAATGCCTTGGGGTTGCGCACGATCGCGCGACCCATCGCAACCCGCTGACGCTGACCACCGGAAAGCTGGGCGGGCTTGCGGTCCAGGAACTCGCTCAGGTCAAGGATTTTCGCGGTCTCGTCGACCTTGCGCGCGATCTCGTCCTTCTTCAGCTTGGCCAGCGTCAGCGGGAATGCGATGTTCTGCCGCACCGTCATATGCGGGTAGAGCGCGTAGGACTGGAACACCATCGCGATGTCGCGGTCGCGCGGCGCCTTCTCGTTGACCCGCTCACCGCCGATGCGCAGCTCGCCGGAGCTGATGTCCTCCAGGCCGGCGATCATGTTGAGCGTGGTGGACTTTCCGCAGCCTGACGGGCCGACCAGGATCACGAACTCGCCGTCGGCGATCGTCAGGCTCAGGTCCTTCACGGCTACCGAACCGTCGGGGTAACTCTTGGTCACCCGGTCCAGGACGATCTCAGCCATCCCTACCCCTTCACCGCACCGGAGGTCAGCCCGGCGACTATCCGTCGTTGGAAGATCAGAACAAACACGATGATCGGGATCGTGATCACCATGGCCCCGGCGGCGATCGACCCCGTGGGCTCCTCGAATTGCGAACTGCCGGTGAAGTTCGCGATCGCCACCGGTGCGGTGATCGCGGCCTTCGTGGCCGTCAGCGACAGCGCCAGCAGCAGGTCGTTCCAGGCGAAGATGAACACCAGGATGGCGGCGGTGACGATGCCCGGCGCGGCCAGCGGTGCGATCACCCGGCGGAATGCCTGGGCCGGGGTTGCGCCGTCCATCTTGGCGGCCTTCTCCAGATCCCACGGGATCTCCCGGAAGAAGGCCGACAGCGTATAGATGGCCAGCGGCAGCGCGAAGGTGATGTAGGGAATGATCAGGCCCGGCCAGGTGTCGAACAGCCCGATCCGCCGTTCGATGTTGAACAGCGGTGTGACGAGCGAGATCTGGGGGAACATCGCGATCAGCAGGGCGGCGCCGACGAGCAGCTTCTTGCCCGCGAACTCCAGCCGGGCCACCGCGTAGGCCGCCATCCCGCCGACCACGACGGCGATGACCGTGGTGATCAGCCCGATGCCGATCGAGTTGATCAGCGCCGAGGAGAACGCATCCCCGGTGAAGATGCCCTTGTAGTTGTCGAAGGTGATCTCCGAGGGAATCAGCTTGCCGTCCTTGACCGATGAGGTCGGCTTGAGCGACAGGCTCAGGATCCACAGCACCGGGAACAGCGCGTAGAGGACCACCAGGATGTCGATGACGGCCCACATCGTGGCCCGCCGCGCGCCAACTCGCTCGGACATCAGCGCACCTCATTGTCCGCGCCGGGCGCCGACGCGCCGAACAGCTTGATGTAGATGAACGCAATGACGGCCACCGACAGGAACACCAGCACACTGATCGCCGACCCGAGCCCGATGTTGAACGCCTTGAAAAGGTTGTCGTAGCCCAGGATCGACACCGAACCAGTGTCATTGGAACCACCGGTGAGCACGTAGATGTTGTCGAAGATGCGGAACGCATCGAGCGTGCGGAACAGCAGCGCCACCAGGATGGCCGGCTTGATCAGCGGCAGGGTGACCTTGATCAGCCGCTTCCACGGCCCGGCACCGTCGACCTGGGCGGCGCGCATCAGATCCTCGGGCACCAGCGCCAACCCGGCCAGCAGCAGCAGCGCCATGAACGGCGTGGTCTTCCACACCTCGGCCAGGATGATGACGGCCAACGACGGAATCTGTTGTGTCAGAGGGGCACTGCCGTCAGGCAGCAGGTTGGCCAGGTATCCGGTGCCCGGCGTCCAGGCGTAGTACCAGCTGTAAGAGGCGGCGACGGTGACGATGCCGTACGGGATCAGGATCGCGGTGCGCACCACACCCTTGGCGAAGATCGTGCGGTGCATGACCAGCGCCAGCGCCATGCCGAGCACGAACTCGATGGCCACCGAGATCACCGTGATCACCAGCGTGATGACGAACGCCGTCCACCAATACCGGTCGGTCAGGATAGTGGCGTAGTTCTCGAACCCGATGAACTTCGTGTCGGCAGGGCTGGCCAGGTTGTAGCGCTGCAGGCTGAGCCAGAACGCGTAGATGATCGGATACGCGGTGACGGCCAGCATCAGGATGACCGCGGGGGCGATCAGTAGATAGGCCAGCCGGCGCTGCGATCGCTTGTCATCACTGCGGGTGTTGACGGCGGCGGTCACGGGATCAAACCCTTTCCGTCGATGGCCTTTTGCACCTGGTCGGTGAGTTCGTCGGCCGTCTTCTCCGGGTCGATCTGGGTGATCGGGGCCAGCGTGGCCGAGATCCGCGTCGAGACCGCCTGATAGTTCGGCGTGGCCGGGCGCACCGCCGCGGTGGTGAGCTGGTCGCGGATGATCGCGTACTGCGGGTACTTCTTCTGGAAGTCCGGATCGGAGTACAGCGACGTGCGCACCGCGGGCAGGCCGCCCTCGATCGAGGTGTACCTCTGGTTCTCCAGGTTGCGGATGCAGCGGATCGCCTCGAACGCCTCGGCCGGATGCCGCGTGGTCTTGGCCACCGCGATGTTCAGTCCGCCCAGCGTCACCCGGGTCGGCTGACCGGCGATCACACCCGGATAGGGCGCGAAGCCGAACACCTCTTTGGCGGCGTCGAATGCGATGGTGAACTGATCGTCGGTCGGCGAGAACGTGCCCGCGTCGTTGATGCTGCCCGCCAGTTCCGGCTTGTCGTTGAGCGGCAGGAAGGGCACCCCACCCTTCACCGCGTTCTCCAGCATCGAGGCGAACACGAAGGGCCAGTTGACCTCCAGCGCCGCCTTGCCCTGCTCGAGGGCCAGCCGCGCGGTGCCCTCGTCGGTCTGCGTCACCGACGGGTCGGCCCCGGGCGCGGTGGCGACCGACTTGATGATCTGCAGCGCCTTGACCGTCGCCGCCCGGTGTTCCGGGGTGTCGGTCAGCGTGACCTGCTTGCCGTCATCGGAAAGAACCTGTCCCCCAGCACTTTCCAGCAGCGTGTTGAACCACACCACCAAGCCTTCGTACTGCTTGGCCTGCACGGCGATCCAGCTCGGCTTACCCTCGGCGTGCAGCCGGGTGGCCTCGGCGATCATGCCGTCCCAGGTGTCCGGCGGCGGCGCGACCAGATCGGCTCGATACCAGAGCAATTGGGTGTTCGTGGTGACCGGCGCGGCATAGAGCTTGCCCTGCCACTTGGCCGTCTCCAGCGGTCCGGGCAAGGTATCGGCGCTCGCGTCGGCCTCGGCCTGGCCTGCCGGGTCGTCCGAGAGCGGCAGCGCCCAGCCGGCTTCGGCGAACTCCGCGGTCCACACCACGTCGAGGGCCATCAGGTCCAGGGTGCGGTCGTTGCCGGTGAGCCGGCGGGCCAACTGCAGACGCTGGTCGTCAGCACCCTTGGGCAGGCTGCGCTGCTCGATGCGGAAGCGGCCGCCGAGTTCTTCGTTGCACCGTTTGGCTACTGCGGTGAAGGTCGCGGTCTCGCTGGCCGGGGTGTACAGGCTGACCACCCGGCCGTTGTCACCAGAACCACAGGCCGATACCAGCGAGGCGGTGGTCAATGCGGCTACCGCAGCGGCGCCCACCCGCCGAGCGCGCGCGCCAGGGCTTGCCACGACACCGCCTCCCGTCGTCTACGGCGGGGATTGTCCCGCGGGCAAACCGTAGAACCCCAGGTGGGTGATGTGCAACACTGCCGCGCCGCGCGCGGCGCAATCGTGACCCCTAGATCGTCAACCGCGCCAGCAGGTCCCGGGCCTTCTCGGCGTTCTGCGGGTCGCAGAGCACGTCATAGCGGCCGGCGACCAGCTGCATGGTGGAGCTGAAATCCCTTGTGCCGCGCGCCATGGCGTAGGGCACCGCGGAGGTGATGAGCCCGAAGATCACACCGGCGACCAGGCCGGTGACCAGCGAGGCCCACGGATTAGGGCTGAAGAAGCCGAGCACCAGGCCGATGAAGATGCCCAGCCAGGCGCCGGTGATGACACCGCCGCCGAGCACCTTGGGCCACGTCAGCCGACCTGTGACGCGCTCGACCTGCATCAAGTCGACGCCGACGATCGTCACCTGCTGGACCGGGAACTGCTGGTCGGACAGGTAGTCGACGGCCTTCTGCGCTTCGGCGTAGGTGGGATAGGAGCCGATCGGCCAGCCTTTCGGTGGCGTCGGCAAACCGACCGGGCCACGGCGCGAGCCGGCCGCCGCGCCCGCAGGGGTGGTGCCAGGATTCGGTCCGGGCGAGAAGGGGCTGGTCATGACTCCTCATTCTGCTGTCGTATCGGTCGTCTGTCACGTTCAACGACGTGCGGCCGACGATGGTTTCCGCTACCGGTCACCCGGCGAGCCAGCCCCGCGCCACCAGCACATACGCTAGGTTGAACAGCATGACAGCTTCCGGTGGCGACTCCGGCGAAAAGCCGCAGAACGAGGGCGAACAGGGCCTTTCCGAGGGCACCTACGAGGCCCCGCCCATCGAACAGAGCCAGGCCCCGTCGGGGTTCGAGGCCCCGCCCCAACAGCCGTTCGGCGCACCGCCGTACCCGGGTGCCGGCTACGGCTACCCCGCCCCGGCCAGCGGCACCAACACCCTGGCGATCGGCTCGCTGGTGGCCTCGGTCATCGGCCTGCTCTGCGGTATCGGCTCGATCATCGGCATCGTGCTCGGGGTGATCGCCCTCAACCAGATCAAGCAGACCCGCCAGGGTGGCTACGGACTGGCCGTGGCCGGCATCGTCGTGGGTGCCGCGAGTCTGGTGATCAGCCTGATCTGGATGATCTACGCGATCAACTGATGACCAACCCCCCGCAGCCTTACGAGGGCGGCGCACCGGATCCCTACGCCCCGGTGGACTACCCGGCGAACTATCCGCCGCTGCCGCCGCCGGTGTATCCGGCGCCCTACCCGCCGCCGGCCGGCTACCCGTACCCGCCCTACGCCGGTGACCCGTACGACCCGTACCGGCCGCTCAAACCGCCGGGCACCAACGGCAAGGCCATCGCCGCGCTGGTGTGCTCGCTGGCCGGTCTGGTGTTCTGCGGTCTGCCGTCGATCGGCGGGGTGATCCTGGGCATCATCGCGATGCGCGAGACCAAGCGCACCGGGCAGGACGGCTTCGGCCTGGCCGTCGCCGGTGTGGCGATCGGCGCAGCGATCCTGGCGCTGGTGCTGCTCTACGTGGTGTTCATGGTGTTCGTCGTGGCCAGCACCAGCTCCTACGAGAACCTCTAGGCCGGCGGAACGAACCGCTGCCCGCTGCGGGTCATCCCGGCGGCGCGGCCCTTTCCGGCGATCACCAACGCCATCTTGCGGCTGGCCTCGTCGATCATCTCGTCGCCGAGCATCACCGCACCGCGGGCCCCGCCGGCCTTCGAGGTGTGCCACTCGTAGGCCTCGAGAATGAGTTCGGCATGGTCGTACTCCTGCTGGCGGGGGCTGAAGATCTCGTTGCCCGCCGCGATCTGATCGGGGTGCAGTACCCACTTGCCGTCATAGCCCAGTGCCGCCGAACGGCCAGCCACGCGACGGAACGCCTCGACGTCGCGCACCTTCAGATACGGCCCGTCGACGGCGGCCACCCCGTGCGCCCGGGCCGCGATCAGGATCGTCATCAGCACGTGGTGATAGGCGTCGCCGACGTCGTAACCCTCGGGCTGCTCCCCCACCACCAGGGTCCGCATGTTCAGGCTCGCCATCAGATCCGCGGGGCCGAGCACCAACGCCTGCACGCGCGGCGCGGCGGCGATCGCATCGATGTTGCGCAGCCCCTTGGCGTCTTCGATCTGGGCGTCGACACCGATCCGCCCGACCGGCAGTCCGTGGGTGAGTTCGACCTGGGTCAGCAACAGGTCCAGGGCGTGGACGTGGCTGGCGTCGGTGACCTTCGGCAGCACGATCACGTCGAGGTGCGCACCGGCCGCAGAGACGACGTCGATGACGTCGGTGTGAGTCCACGGTGTGGTCCAGTCGTTGACCCGGACACCACGTAGCTGACCGGCCCAGCCGGGGCTCGCCAGCGCCGCGGCGACCTGGGTGCGGGCCTGCGCCTTGGCATCTGGTGCCACGGCATCTTCGAGGTCCAGGAACACCTCATCAGCGGCCAGCCCCTTGGCCTTCTCGATCATCTTCGGGTTGCTACCGGGAACCGAGAGGCACGTTCTACGGGGTCGATACGCGTTATCCACGCCTACACTCCTACTCTTTGAGGCATGGCGTCGGTGAACAGGGTCTACGCGGCGCGGCTGGCAGGTATGGCAGTCCTCGGTCCGGACGGGGAATCCCTGGGTCGCGTCCGCGATGTCGTGATCAGCATGAGCATCGTGCGCCAGCAACCCCGAGTGCTCGGCCTGGTGGTCGAATTACTCACGCGCAGAAGGATTTTCGTTCCCATTCTGCGCGTCACCGCGATCGAGCCGAACTCCGTGACGCTGACCACCGGCAACGTCTCGCTGCGCCGCTTCGCCCAGCGCCCCGGCGAAGTCCTGGTGCTGGGCCAGGTCCTCGATTCGCGGGTTCGGGTCAGTGACCCCGAGCTGCCGCAGTTCGCCAACATCGACGTCGTGGTCGTCGACCTGGGAATCGAACAGACCCGCACCCGCGACTGGGTGGTGACCCGCGTGGCGGTGCGCAGCATGCGCCGGCTGGGCCGGCGCTCGACCGTGCAGGTGGTGGACTGGCAGAACGTCCAAGGGCTCACGCCCTCGGCGCTGGCGATGCCCGGCCAGGGCGTGGCCCAGCTGCTGCACCAGTTCGACGGCCAGCGGCCCATCGAAGTGGCCGACGCGATCCGCGACCTGCCGGCCAAGCGCCGCACCGAGGTGATCAACGCCCTCGACGACGAGCGACTGGCCGACATCCTCCAGGAGCTGCCCGAGGACGACCAGACCGTGCTGCTGATGCAGCTCGACACCGAGCGGGCCGCCGACGTCCTGGAGGCGATGGATCCCGACGACGCCGCCGACCTGCTGGGCGTGCTGAACCCGACCGAGGCCGAGGTGCTGCTGCGCCGGATGGACCCGGAGGAATCCGAGCCGGTGCGACGCCTGCTGGCGCACTCGCCGGACACCGCCGGTGGTCTGATGACCTCCGAACCGGTGGTGCTGGCCCCCGACACCACGGTGGCCGAGGCGCTGGCCCGGGTCCGCGACCCCGACCTGACCCCGGCGCTCTCGTCGCTGGTGTTCGTGGTCCGCCCGCCCACAGCCACCCCGACCGGGCGCTACCTGGGCTGCGTGCACCTGCAGGCGCTGCTGCGCGAGCCGCCGGCGAACCTGGTCAGCGGCATCGTCGACACCGACCTGCCCAGCCTGACGCCGACCACCTCGCTGGGCGCTCTCACCCGCTACTTCGCCGCCTACAACCTGGTCTGCGGGCCGGTGGTCGACGAGGAGAACCACCTCCTCGGTGCGGTCACCGTCGACGACGTCCTCGACCACCTGCTGCCGCACGACTGGCGCGACGACTATGAGGATCCACAGTTCGAGCAGCTGGCCGGAACGGAGGGGGCGACGTGAGCGATCTGTCGGCACGTCAGCGCCTGGACACCCCGCGCACCTCGCGGCGGCCGGCGTTCAACGTCGACCCCGAAGCCGTCGGCCGGATCAGCGAATCCATCGCCCGGTTCCTGGGCACCGGCCGCTACCTGGCCTGGCAGACGATCATCGTCATCGTCTGGATCGCGCTGAATCTCTTCGCGGTCAGCCTGCGCTGGGACCCCTATCCCTTCATCCTGCTCAATCTCGCGTTCTCCACCCAGGCGGCGTACGCCGCCCCGTTGATCCTGCTGGCGCAGAACCGTCAGGAGAACCGCGACAAGGTCGCGCTCGAGGAGGACCGCAGACGCGCCCAGCAGACCAAGGCCGACACCGAGTTCCTCGCCCGCGAGCTCGCCTCGCTGCGACTGGCCATCGGCGAGGTCGCCACCCGCGACTATCTGAGGCGTGAACTCGAGGAGATTCGGGAGTTGCTGGAAGGTCTGCAATTGACGCAGACGGAGACGAGCAAGCCTGAGGGATCAGAACGCCGGTCCAAGAAAACTGGTTCGTGACCAAGGTGACCATTGGATACCACTGAGGTCACGAAGGTATGTATGGTGACTTGGTTCACAAGCACGAACTTTTTCTGTGACAGGGATGGACGAGTCTGTTGAGGACGGACGAGTGGGCATAGGCAACCGCGTGGGCAGGGCGATACGGACCCCCGTCTTCGGTATCGCGATGCTGACTCCGATCGTTCTCGCCGGTGCCGTGGGCGCCGCCCCCGGCAAGCAGAACACCCCGGTCTACGACGCCGGCGTGACCCCACTGGCCGCCGTCTCCCCCACCCCCCAGGACACCTCCGGGGTCACCGTCGTCGCACTGACCAAGCAGCCCACCAACTTCCGGGCGCCGTCTCCCCCACCCCCCAGGACACCTCCGGGGTCACCGTCGTCGCACTGACCAAGCAGCCCACCAACTTCCGGGTCGCCGCGGCCACCGTGTCCGCGCCGCCGCCGTCGATCGTGGTGAATTCCCCTGGCGCCATGCGGATTCCGGCCGTCGCGCTGGCCGCCTACCGCAACGCCGAGGCGACGATGGCCAAGGCCGCGCCCGGCTGCGGTATCAGCTGGAACCTGCTGGCCGGGATCGGCCGCATCGAGTCCATGCACGCCAACGGCGGGGCCACCGACTCGCGCGGCACGGCCGTCACCCCGATCTACGGTCCCGCGCTGGACGGCACGCTGCCCGGCAACGAGGTGATCGTGCAGACCGTGCAGTCCGGGCGTGCGGTGTACGCCCGCGCCATGGGGCCGATGCAGTTCCTGCCCGGCACCTGGTCGCGGTACGCCTCCGACGGCGACGGCGACGGCAAGGCCGACCCGCAGAACGTCTACGACGCGGCCCTGGGTGCGGCCCGCTACCTGTGCAGCGGCGGGCTGAACCTGCGCAACCAGTCGCAGGTGCTCACCGCGATCCTGCGCTACAACAACTCCATGGCCTACGCCCAGAACGTGATGGGCTGGGCCGGCGCGTACGCCACCGGGGTCGAACCCGTCGCCCTTCCGCCGATCACCGGACCGGTCCCGGCGCTGGCCGACGCGCATCTGGAGAACCCCGAGGGCCTGGGCCCCGGTATGCCGCTCAACGCGATCGGGCTGCCGTCCACCGACCCGCTGGCCCAGATGCCGCTGGTCAACTTCGGCAACACCGAAACCGCGGGCCAGCTGGCCACCGGCCCGCTGCCCGGACCGGCAGGCATGCTGCCGGGGCAGGCGCCCTGCCAGGTGATCTGCATGGGCTCGCAGCTGGCCACCCCGGCACCGGAAGCCACCCCGGAGACCCCGGAGGCTCCGCCGCCGTGGCAGCCGCCGTGGCTGCTTCCGCCGCCGCCCCCGGCCCCGGCCTTCGAGCCCGCCCCGGCGCCCGAACCCGCTCCGGCGCCTGCCGCGCCGCTGCCGCCGACCCACGGCGCTCTGCCCGGACCGGCCGCCTGATCTGAGGCACCCCTGCCCGCCGAACGTCACACCAGAGTGACGCCGGGCGTCGAAGCTCACCCTGGAGTGACGCTGGGCGAAGGGCGCATCAGCACACGACCTAGACTCGGCCTCGATGTCTGCAGAACTTGAATCCGCCGTCCGCGCTGCCCTCGGCAAGGTGATCGACCCCGAACTGCGTCGTCCGATCACCGAGCTCAACATGGTCAAGAGCGTGACGGCCGCCGCCGACGGCGCGGTGCACGTCGAGATCTACCTGACCACCTCGGCCTGTCCGAAGAAGTCCGAGATCAGCGAGAAGGTCACCCAAGCCGCCGCCGACGTGCCCGGCACCGGTGCGATCACCGTCACCCTCGACGTGATGAACGACGAGCAGCGCACCGAACTGCGCAAGATGCTGCGCGGCGACGCCGCCGAGCCGGTGATCCCGTTCGCTCAGCCCGGATCGCTGACCCGCGTCTACGCGGTGGCCT
Organism: Mycobacterium sp. M26; assembly: GCF_001494595.1. Lineage (GTDB taxonomy): Bacteria > Actinomycetota > Actinomycetes > Mycobacteriales > Mycobacteriaceae > Mycobacterium. The sequence goes on along the minus strand of NZ_LN929908.1, from coordinate 892,409 downwards.
CCGGTAAGGGCGGGGTGGGCAAGTCGAGCGTGACCGTCAACCTGGCGGCGGCGCTGGCTGCCCGCGGGCTGTCTGTCGGCCTGCTCGACGCCGACATCTACGGCCACTCGGTGCCGCGCATGATGGGCACCGACGATCGCCCCACCCAGGTCGAGTCGATGATCCTGCCGCCGGTGGCGCACGACGTGAAGGTGATCTCGATCGCCCAGTTCACCAGCGGTAACGCGCCGGTGGTGTGGCGCGGTCCGATGCTGCACCGGGCGCTGCAGCAGTTCCTGGCTGACGTGTACTGGGGCGACCTGGACGTGCTGCTGCTGGATCTGCCGCCTGGCACCGGCGACGTGGCGATCTCGGTGGCCCAGCTGATCCCGGGCGCGGAGATCATCGTCGTCACCACCCCGCAGCTGGCTGCCGCCGAGGTGGCGGAGCGGGCCGGGGCGATCGCCCTGCAGACCCGCCAGCGCATCGTCGGCGTGGTGGAGAACATGGCCGGGCTGCTGCTGCCCGACGGCACCACCATGCAGATCTTCGGTGAGGGCGGCGGCCGTCAGGTGGCCGAGCGGCTCTCCCGCGCGGTCGGCGCGGATGTGCCACTGCTGGGCCAGGTTCCGCTGGACCCGGCGCTGGTGGCCGCGGGCGATTCCGGTGTGCCGCTGGTGCTCTCGGCACCGGACTCGGCGGCCGGCAAGGAATTGCGCGGGATCGCCGACAAGCTCTCCGAACGACGCCGCGGGCTGGCCGGGATGTCGCTGGGTCTGGACACCACCCGCCGGCAGTAGCGAACGGCTCGCCCGCTAGGTGGCGTCGTTGTCGTAGGGGGCGGGTGCGCCGGGCGGCAACGGCTCCTGGGCGGGGATCGGGGTGACCGCCGACGGCGGCGGTGCGCTATGCGGCTTCTCGTCCGGGGACTTGAACGCCTCGGTCAGCCAGGAATCGTCACCGTCGAGCAGATGCTTGGTGAGCGCGGCCCGCGGTGTCATCCCGCGCAGCTTCTGCAATTCCGAGAGCGGCTGGCGCAGATCGTCGAACTCCGGCCCGAGATCGTCGCGCAGCTGGCTGGTGGCCCCGCTGATGTAGTCGCGGGCCTGGCGCACCGTGTTCGACGTCCACCGGATGGCACCGGGCAGCCGCTCGGGACCCAGGACCACCAGTCCGATGACCACGAGCACGAGCATCTCGCCCCACCCGACATTGGCGAACATGCGTCAGTTGTCCGGCGCGGGGTTCACCGTCAGGACGACCTTGCGGCCGTCGCGCATGACCTCGATGGGGGCGTCCTGGCCGATCTTGAGCTGCCGAACCGCGACCACGAACTCGTCGGCGTCGGCGACCTTGCGGTCACCCACCTTGACCACGACGTCGTTCTCCAGGATGCCGGCCTTCTCGGCGGGCCCACCGGCCTTGACGTTGGCCACCTGGGCGCCCTGGGCCAGATCGTTGCTCACCGAGCGGGCTGACAGGCCCAGCGTCGGGTGCGAGATCTTGCCGTCCTTGATCAAGGTCTCGACGGTCTCCTTGACCTCGTTGACCGGGATGGCGAAGCCCAGGCCACTTGCGCTGTCCGACAACGACTTTCCGGCGGTGTTGATGCCGATGACCTCGGAGTTCATATCGATCAGCGGGCCGCCGGAGTTGCCGTGGTTGATCGAGGCGTCGGTCTGGATGGCGTCGATGACGGTGTCGGTGTCCGACCCCTCACCCGAGAGCGGCACCGGCCGGTGCAGCGCGCTGATGATGCCGGAGGTGACCGTGCTGCGCAGACCCAGCGGGGCGCCGGCGGCGATCACCTCATCACCGACGTGCACCTTGTCGGAGTCGCCGAACTTGGCGACGGTCAGGTTGTCGACGTTGTCGACCTTGAGCACGGCCAGGTCGGTCTTGGGGTCGCGGCCGACGAGGTTGGCCGGCACCACCTTGCCGTCGTTGAACACCACCGTGGTCTTGAACTTGCTGGGGTTCTGCGCGGCATCGGAGATGACGTGGTTGTTGGTGACGATGTAGCCGCGGCCGTCGACGACCACGCCCGAGCCCTGGGCGCCCTCGTCATCGCTGACCGCCTCGATGGTGACCACCGAGTCGGCCACCGACGCGGCCACCTTGGCGAACCGGCCCTGGGGCACCTCGCTGTTGCTGTCGGTGGACAGCGTGACCTTGGAGGTGGTGAACGCTTCGACGACCTCGGCGGTCTTGCGGCCCACCCAGCCGCCGACCAGTCCGATCAGCAGTGCGGTGATCCCGAGGATCGCCAGTGCGACGTAGGAGACCTTGCCGCCGAAGAGGACGTCGCGCACGCCGAGCTTGCCGGTGGGACCGGCCGCGGCCACCGCGACGGGCCGCTCGACGGCGGGGGTACCCAGCGCCGCCGGTGCGGCCGGGTCGCGCCACGGATCGTCAGGCTCCTCAGGTCCGGCGGAGTCACCGTCGAGGGCACCGGCATCGGCGGGGTGGCGCTGCAGCGACTCACCGCCGGGGTACGGCCGGGAGAAGGCCTCCTGTAACACCGGGTCCGCCGGCTTGTTGGTCGGGGTGAAATCGACCTGGCCGCGGTACTTGGCCGGGCGCAGCTCCTCGGCAACGAAGGATCCGTCGACGCCCTTGGGGCGACCGAACGTGCTGGTGGCCTGCGGGTCGACCGGGGGACGCGAGATCGGACGCGGGGCCAGGCGGGGGCTGCTGCCGGAACTGTCCTGATTGGGGCTCAAGTTCAACCTCTATCCAGGCGCTCAGAAACGAACGCGCGCTACGGGACCGAGCACCTCGCTGCTCGCTGTCACATCCAGCCTACCGGCGCTTACGACGTCCGCGGGGCGTGCCATCAGCTAACTGGTCGGCGAGTCCGGCCTGCGGGGCCGCCGGCTCCTCGGGGGCGGAGTGCGGAATCTGCGACAGCAAGCCCAACAAGCTGCTGGGAGTGCTGATCGGGCAGGAGTCGCGCAGTGCTTCGCGGGCCTGGCTCTGGCCGTCGACCTCGGCGGCGCAATCCGGGCACAGCGACAGGTGGTGCGCGGCCCGCAGATAGGACTTCATCCGCAGCTCGCCGTCGACGAAAGCCGCGATCGCCTCGGTCGAGAGGTGCTCGGTGGAACCGAACTGGCGCGGGGCACCGACCGGCGCGTCACTCTGTGAGGCGAACTGAGCGGGAAGCCAGGAGAAGGCCCGTCGGAACACGTGTCCACGGTCGACCATCACCGGCTCCTCTCCTCCAAGTCGCGTCGAAGTCTCGCGGCGCTAGGTCGAATGTAGCGCGCGAACCTGCATATGACATGGCATGACTGACACGTGGGCCCACGACCGGCCCGCCGCACAGGACGGGTGCGTCAGGCCGATTCGGCGGTGAAGTCGCTGAGGCTGCGCTGGCCGGAGTGGGTGGCCAGGTACTCCCGCAGCGCCTGGCGGCCGCGGTGGATGCGGCTGCGCACGGTGCCCAGTTTCACCCCGAGGGTGGCCCCGATCTCCTCGTAGGACAGACCTTCGATATCGCACAGGACCACGGCGGCGCGGAACTCCGGCGCCAGCGAATCCAGGGCATTCTGCAGGTCAGCGCCCAGTCGGGAGTCGTGGTAGATCTGCTCGGGGTTGGGCTCGTCGGCCGGCACCCGGTCATAGTCCTCGGGCAGCGCTTCCATCCGGATGCGGCCGCGGCGACGGACCATGTCGAGGAACAGGTTGGTGGTGATGCGGTGCAGCCAGCCCTCGAAGGTGCCGGGCTGGTAGTTCTGAACCGAGCGGAACACCCGGATGAAGGTCTCCTGCGTCAGGTCCTCGGCGTCCTGCTGATTACCCGACAGCCGGTAGGCCAGCCGGTACACCCGGTCGGCGTGCTGGCGCACCAACTCGTCCCAGGACGGCATGGCCGCCCGGTCGCCCGTTGCGTCGAACACCGCGGTGCCCTGCAAGTCATCGGACGGTTCGACCCACTCGGCGTCGGCCATCTGCTCCAGATGCGCCATGCTCGTCGGGGCCGTCAGTGTGGTGGTCGTGGGATCCTCCTGGTTGATCTGCAAGGACGGCTCGGTGCCGTCGATCGCATCAAGCCGCACAACACGAGCGCCTTCGGGTGTATTCCCCGACCAGCGTTCCCGGTGTTCCATGCCCGCTACCGTTCCCCATGGCGGTGTGGGGAGGATGTGAGCAAACTGAGCTAGCTATGAGAAATAGTTTCGTTACCTTTTGTGCGCTGGGGTGATGCCGGACCTGCGAGGTTCCTGTGGCCTCGCCAGCATCGGCGTGTCGGAGACGGCCGCCACATCGGCGCCCGAGCGGGCGCGCCTGCCCACCCGCGGATCGAGTTGGCTCTACGCTGCTGAGAATGGCCACCACCGACGACAATTCAGGCCAGCGGGAGCCGAGCCGGGCCGACCGGATCCTTGCGCACGCAGAGGGTTCGATCTCTGAGGACGCCATCGTGGCCGCCGCCCGGGAACGCGCGGTCGACGCGGGTGCGGGTGCGGTCACACCGGCCGTCGGCGCCCTGCTGTCGGTGCTCGCGCGGCTGTCCGGCGGCAAAGCCGTCGTGGAGGTCGGTACCGGCGCCGGGGTCAGTGGCCTGTGGCTGCTCTCCGGGATGCGCGAGGACGGTGTGCTCACCACCATCGACATCGAGCCAGAGCATCAGCGGATCGCCAAGCAGGCGTTCTCCGAGGGCGGTATCGGGCCGTCGCGCACCCGGTTGATCGCCGGGCGCGCCCAGGAAGTGCTGACCAGGCTGGCCGACGAGTCCTATGACTTGGTGTTCATCGACGCCGCCCCGGCCGATCAGGCCGATTTCGTGGTCGAAGGGGTTCGGCTGCTGCGGTCCGGCGGCGTGATCGTGCTGCACCGGGCGGCCCTGGGCGGTCGCGCCGGCGATCCGGCCGCCAACGATGCCGAAGTGGCCGCCGTCCGCGAAGCGGCCCGGCTGATCGCCGAGGACGAACGCCTCACCCCCGTGCTGGTGCCGCTGGGCGACGGCATCCTGGTCGCCGCCCGCGACTGATATCTCCCCTGGTCGAGCGTGCAGTCGCTGCACGCTCCAACGGCGTGTCGCCGTACCGACGCGCACGCTCGCGGAAATGACCCTTGACCGCTGATTGAACGCGTGTTTAGCATATTAAACATGCGTTCAGCGGACTTGACGACCGTCGCCCGGATCCGGGACGCGGCCATCGAGTTGTTCGGATCGCGCGGGTTCGATGTGGGCGTGCGCGCGATCGCCGAGGCCGCGGGTGTGAGTCCCGGGCTGGTGATCCACCACTTCGGGTCCAAGGACGGCTTGCGCCAAGCCTGCGACGACTACATCGCCGAGGAGATCCGCAGCGAGAAGTCACAGGCCATCCGCAGTACCGACGCGGCCAGTTGGCTCGCCCAGGTGGCCGAGATCGAGTCCTACGCGCCGATGATGGCGTATCTGGTGCGCAGCATGCAGACCGGCGGCGAACTGGCAAAGCACCTGTGGCACACCATGATCGCCAACGTCGAGAGTTATCTGGACGACGGCGTCCGAGCCGGCACCGTGCGCCCGAGCCGCGACCCGGCGGCCCGGGCGAAGTACCTGGCCATGGCAGGCGGTGGCGCATTCCTGCTCTACCTGCAACTGCACGACAACCCGACCGATCTACGCGCGGTCCTGCGCGACTACAGCAACGACATGATGATGCCCGCCCTCGAAGTCTTCACCGAGGGCCTGCTCACCGACTCCACGATGTTGGAAACCTTTGCCGCCCAAGAGAATCTGGTCGCGGACACGCAAGGAGAGCACCATGACGATGACGCCGGCGACACCCCGCACTGACACCGCCGCAGTCGACATCTTGGGATTGGTCAAGTCGTTCGGCCACACCAGGGCACTGGACGGCCTGGACCTGACGGTCCGTCCGGGCTCGGTCGCCGGGTTCCTCGGTCCCAACGGGGCGGGTAAGTCGACCACCATCCGGGTGTTGCTGGGCATGCTGCGCGCCGAGGGCGGCACGGTGCGCCTGCTGGGCCGCGACCCGTGGCACGACGCCGTCGAGCTGCACCGCCGCGTCGCCTACGTCCCCGGTGATGTCACGCTGTGGCCCAACCTGACCGGGGCGCAGGCCATCGACTTCCTCAGCGGGTTACGGGGCGGAGCCGATGCGCGCCGCCGCGCCGAACTGATCGAAAGGTTCGAACTCGACCCGCACAAGAAGGCCCGCACCTACTCCAAGGGCAACCGGCAGAAGGTCGCACTGGTGGCAGCCTTCGCCACCGACGCCGACATCTACATCCTCGACGAGCCGACCTCCGGCCTGGACCCCTTGATGGAGCAGGCTTTTCAGCACTGTGTCGCCGAGGTCGCCCGCCGCGGTGCGGCGGTGCTGCTGTCCAGCCACATCCTGGCCGAGGTCGAAAAGCTCTGTGACACCGTGACGATCATCCGGGCTGGGCGCGCTGTCCAGTCCGGATCGCTGGCCCAGCTTCGCCACCTGATGCGCACGACCGTGACCGCCCGCATCCGCGGTGACGCCGCGCAGGTGCGGAGCTGGCCCGGCGTGCACGATGCCCAGTTCCGCGACGGGCGGGTGCGGTTCTCGGTCGAACGTGACCAGCTGGATCCGACGATGGCGCACCTGACCCGGCTGGGCATCGTCGACCTGACCGTGACACCCGCCTCGCTGGAAGACCTGTTCCTGCGCGAGTACCAGGACGCCGGACGATGACCGCGGCCACCGGCCGTCACCAGGCGGTCCCGGCCGCCTCGCCGCTCACCGGGACCGGGGCGCTGGTCCGCTTCGCCCTGCGCCGCGACCGGGTGCGGCTGTCGGTGTGGATTTCGGCGCTGACGCTGATGATGGTGTACGCGCCCAATGGCATCAAGCTGGCCTACCCCGACGAGGCGCAGCGCCAGGCCCGGGTGAACCTGCTCAAGACGCCGGCCGGAATCATGCTGGGCGGCCCCATGTTCGGCGGCAACGAGACCGACCTGGGCGTGATGATGGCCAACGAGCTGATGCTCACCCTGATCGTCGCGGCCTCAATCCTGGCCATCCTCACCGTGATCCGGCACACCCGCGCCGAGGAGGAGAGCGGGGCCGCCGAGCTGGTGCTGTCGTCGGTTGTCGGTCGCCACGCCCGCACTGCCGCGGCCCTCATCGTCGTCGCGGCGGTGAATGCGACGCTGGCGGTGACGATGACGGCGGCCATGGCGGCAGCGGGGTTCGCCGTCGTCGACACCGCCGCCATGTGTCTGGGCATCACCGCGGCGGCCATGGTCTTCGGGGCGGTGGCGGCGGTGACCGCGCAGCTGTGGCGCCAGGCCCGCACGGCCACCGCGGCCGCGATGGCCACGCTGGCCGTGGCGGTCCTGGTGCGCGGTGCCGGTGATGTGATCGACAATGCCGGTAGCGCCCTGAGCTGGTTCTCCCCCATCGCCTGGGCGCAGCAGATGCGGGCGTTCGTGGCGCTGCGCTGGTGGCCACTGGCACTGATTGCGGTGCTGGTCGCCGGATTGGTCTGCGCGGCAGTGGTTCTGGAGCGTAGGCGGCAGTACGACGACGGCGTGCTGTCGTCATCCGGTGAGCATCCTGATGCACGTCCGGTGGGCGGGGTGTTCGGCCTGCAGCTGGTGACCCACCGCGGTCTCACGATCGGCTGGTCGATCGGATTGCTGCTTGCCGGTGCGGCATTCGGGTCGATGACGAAGTCGCTGCTGGACGCCGCGCGCGGCAATCCACTGCTCGAGCGGGTGCTTTCGGCGCAGGGCACCGACGGTGTGTACACCACGATGACGCAATTTCTGGCCGCGGCGACCACGGCGTATGTGGTCAGCGTCGTGGTCGGGGTGAGCCGCGACGAGGAGTCCGGGCTCGGTGAAGCGGTCCTGGCCGGCGCGGTGTCACGGTGGGCCTGGCTGCTGTCGGCGGTCGGGGCTGCCATTACCGGGGCGGCGATCCTGCTCGCCTGCGCAGGACTGGGCAACGGGCTGGGCGCGGGACTCACGCTGGGTGAGCCCGCCACGATCCTGCGCCTGACCCTGGCCGGGCTGGCGTTCCTGCCGGCGATGGCGGTGGTGGCCGCGGTGGCGGCCCTCGGCGTCGCACTGCGCAGGCCGGTAGTGGGCTGGCTGGCGGTGACGTTCGTGGTCGCAGCGCTGTACCTCGGGGCGCTGCTGCGGCTGCCACACTGGCTGATCGACGCCTCACCGGTGAGCCGCACGCTGGCGCCGTCGTCGATTTCTGTTGGTGCACTGGGGGTTATGAGTGCGGTCGCCATCGCGCTCACCGTGATCGCGGGCTGGCTCTACCGCCGCCGCGATGTCATCTAGGGGGTTGATCATGTCGAGCACACTGCGGGTGGCGCTGTCCTCGCTGGCCAGTCTGGCCGGCTTCATCCTGCTGCTGTTTGTGCCCGCGGGCACCGCGCACTACTGGCAGGGCTGGCTGTTCCTCGGAGTGTTCGCGGTGGTGTCATTGCTGCCGACGCTGTACCTGGGCCGCAACGACCCTGCCACTGTGGAGCGCCGGATGCACGCCGGGCCGACCGCCGAGACCCGCCCGGTCCAGAAGATCGTGGTGGTCGGGATCCTCGTCTGCTTCCTGGGCACCCTGGTCGTCTCCGGACTCGACCACCGGTTCGGCTGGTCGCAGATGCCGGCGTGGGTGTCGGTGCTCGGTGCGGTGATGGTGGCCGTCGGTCTCGGCGGGGCGATGCTGGTGATCTTCCAGAACCGTTATGCGGCAGCCACTATCACCGTCGAGGACAGCCAGCCGCTGGTCACCACCGGGCTCTATGGCGTCGTCCGCCACCCGATGTATGCCACCAGCATCGTGATGATGGTCGGGATGCCACTGGCACTGGGCTCCTACTGGGCGCTGCTGATCGTCATTCCGTCGCTGGCACTGCTGGTGATCCGCACCGTCGACGAGGAGAACGTGCTTCGCCGGGAACTGCCCGGCTACCGCGACTACACGGCCCGGGTGCGCTATCGATTGATCCCGCTGGCCTGGTGAGCGGTCTAGGGTGAACGTCGTGACGCGGGCTTTGGACACACCATGGCGTAGGCCCGGCAGACTGCGCTATGCGATCGCGCGACTGCGTAGCGCGGTGCGTCCACCCGTCACGGTCACCGATCCGCCCGCCGACATCGTCGTCGACCGCGACCTGGCGGTGCCCACCCGGGACGGAACGATCCTGCGCGCCAACGTCTTCCGCCCGCCCGGTGACAAGCGCCGGCCGGTGCTGCTGTGCGCACATCCGTACGGCAAGGACGACCTGCCGCAGCGCAAACGCGGCCGCTGGACGTTCTCCCCGCAGTATCGGGCCCTGCGCCAACCGAGTCCGGTGAGCTTCTCGGCCTACACCTCCTGGGAGGCACCGGATCCGGCGTGGTGGGTGGCCCAGGGGTTCACCGTCGTCAACGCCGATCTGCGCGGGTGCGGCACGGCCGACGGCACCGGCGCGCTGCTGTCCCACCAGGAAGCGCAGGACACCTACGACATCGTGCAGTGGTGCGCCGACCAACCGTGGAGCGATGGCCGGGTCACGATGTCGGGGGTGTCGTATCTGGCCATCAGCCAGTACGCCGTGGCCGCACTGCGTCCGCCCGCCCTCAAGGCGATCATCCCGTGGGAGGGCTTCACCGACGTCTACCGCGACCTCGCCTTCCCCGGCGGAGTGCGGGAGAAGGGATTCCTCCGGATCTGGGCAGCTGGGATCCGGCGTACCACCCGGCAGCGCTACGACATCATCGCCAAGGGCGACGAGCATCCGCTGCGCGACGAGTTCTGGCAATCCCTGGTGCCCGACCTCTCGGCGATCACGGTGCCGATGCTGGTGTGTGGCAGCTTCTCCGACCACAACCTGCACAGCCGCGGGTCGTTCCGGGCGTTCGAGCAGACCAGCTCGCGGATCGCCCACCTCTACACCCACCGCGGCGGCAAGTGGGCCACCTACTACTCGGCGGCGGCCAAGGCCGCCCAGCTGGACTTCCTGCGCACCGCGCTCGATGGTGAGGGAACCGAACGACCTTCGCGCACCGTGCGATTGGAGGTTCGGGAGGACCGCACCACCATCGCCTCGGTCCGGGAGGAGCTCAGCTGGCCGCTGGAGCGCACCGACTGGCTCCGGCTGTACCTGGCCGGACCCGGCGAGCTGAGCACCGAGGCACCCGGACAACCGGGCGACCTCGAGTTCGCGATCCGTTCGCGGGCAGCCTGTTTCACCTGGACGCTGGCGCAGGACACCGAGATCAGCGGGCCGATGGCAGCGCGGTTGTGGGTGGCGGTCCGCGACGCCACCGACGCCGACCTGTTCGTCGGGGTGGAGAAGTGGCGCGACGGTCGCCGCGTCGACTTCGAAGGCTCCTACGGCTATGGCCGCGACCGGCTCGCCACCGGCTGGCAGCGGGTGTCGCTGCGGGCACTGGACGCCGAGCGGTCCCGGCCGTGGCAGCCGGTGCCGTCGTGCACGCAGCCGCAGCCGGTCGCGCCCGGGGAGATCGTTCCGGTGGACGTGGCCCTGGTCGATTCGGCCACCCAGTTCCGCGCCGGCGAGCAGCTGCGGCTGGTGGTCGCGGGCCGCTGGCTGGCGCCACGCAATCCGCTGACCGGACAGTTTCCCGCCGCTTACCCCACGTCGAGGCGTGGACGCGTCATCCTGTACTGGGGACCGTCCCACGACGCGCACCTGCTGGTGCCCGTCATCCCGGCCTGAGGAGGCCCGCGTGGAGCTGATGACCGGATTCGGGCTGGCCACCGCGGCCGGTCTGAACGCCTACATCCCGCTGCTGGCGATGGGTCTGCTCGGCCGGTTCACCAACCTGATCAATCTGCCGCACGGCTGGGCGTGGCTGGAGAACGGCTGGGTGATCGGCATCGTCGCGGTGCTGCTGCTGGTGGAGATCGTCGCCGACAAGGTGCCCGCGCTGGACTCCATCAACGACGCGGTGCAGACGTTCGTGCGGCCCACCGCGGGCGGCATCGTCTTCGGCTCCGGCACCGCCGCACAGACCGCCGCCGTCACCGACCCGGGCGAGTTCGCCCGCACCGGGCAGTGGGTGCCGATCGCCATCGGCGTCGTCACCGCTCTGGTGGTGCACCTGACCAAAACCGCGGTGCGCCCGGCCGCCAACGTCGCCACCGCGGGGGTGGCCGCACCGGTGTTGAGCACCATCGAGGACGTCACCAGCGTCGGGCTGGTGTTCATCGCGATCCTGATCCCCGCTCTGGTGCTCGTGGTGATGGTCGCGCTGGTGTGGGGCGCGGTGTCGCTGCTGCGCCGACGGCGCCGCCGCAAACGCGCGGTCTGATCACATGCCGAGGTGGATCTGCACGCCCCGGGCGCGTAGCTGGCCGAAGCTGTAGCTGAAGTCGCCGCGGCGGCCCACCGAGACCACGTAGCGGTCCTGGCCTTCGGTGAGGGTGAAGCTGAACGAGAACGTGCAGGTGGCGGTATCACCCTTGCCCGGACCCAGCGCGGTGGTGGCCAGGATGTCGCCCGTGCCGTTCTTCACCGTCACCGCGGTGCTCGCACCCACATCGGCGTACCCGTTCGCCCCGGAACAGGTGCCCCCGTCGGCGGTGATGGCTTCGGTGCCCAGACTGTCGGTCAGCACGAAAACCCCTGGCACCGTGGTGGACTCGAGAATCCGGAAGCCTTTGTTGAACTCCGGGCAGAACGCGTCGACGGCGATCTTGTCGGCCGGCAGCCCCTGCTGCGGCCCACCGTCCTCGAGGTGGCGGCACACCGACCGCCCGTGGGCGATGGCATTGGCCTCGGAGCTGAACTGGTTGATCAGGTCGGCACCCTTGAGCGCCTCGAGATAGCCGGCCTCCGGGGCCGGCGGCGGGCGGTGGCTGCCGGTCCACAGCACCCATTCGACGGCGGCCACCATCACGATGATCGCCGTCGTCGCCCCCGTCGCCAGCCACGTGGAGCGGACGCCGGACCGCCCGGCCGGCACGTCGAGGTAGCCCGGCAGCATCTGGCCGCCGACCGGATCGGAGTTTTCGGTCCGGCCGTTGCGCACCCGGTTGGTGGGCCGGCCGGTGACGTAGTAGCGCCCCTCGAATCGCGCGGTCGGGTCCGGGCGCCAGCCGGTGGGCGCCGCGGCAGGGGTGAGCGCACCGCAGCGCGCGCAGGTGCCGGTGACATCAAGGGCTGCTTGGCAGTACGGACAGGTGGCCGGTGCGGAACCGGCCGGACGACGGCGGCCCCAGCGGAACATCGGCGACCGGGAGCTAGATCCAGACGCCCTTACCGACGGCGACCACGCCGCCGGAGCTGACGGCGAAGCGTTCCCGGTCCTTCTCCAGATCGACGCCCACCATCTCGCCGGGGCCGACGACCACGTTCTTGTCCAGGATGGCCTTGCGCACCACCGCGCCGCGGCCCACCCGCACACCCGGCATCAGCACCGAGCCCTCGACGATGGCGCCGTCGTCGATCACGACGTTGCTCGACAGCACCGAGTTGCGTACCGAGGCCGCCGAAATGATGCTGCCGGCGCCGACGACGGACTCCTGCGCCGAGCCGCCGTTGACGAACTTGGCCGGCGCCAGGTTCTCCGACTCGCCGCGGATCGGCCAGCGCTTGTTGTACAGGTTGAACACCGGGTGCACCGACACCAGATCCATGTGGGCGTCGTAGAACGCGTCCAGCGTCCCGACGTCGCGCCAGTAGCCGTGGTCGCGCTCGGTGGCGCCGGGCACCTCGTTGTTGTTGAAGTCGTAGACCGCGGCCATACCGTCGGACACCAGCCGCGGGATGATGTCGCCGCCCATGTCGTGATCGGAGTGGTCGTCGTCGGCGTCGGCGCGGATGGCGTCGATGAGCACCTTGGTGGTGAAGATGTAGTTGCCCATCGAGACGAACGTCTGGTCCGGGTCGTCGGGCGTGCCGGGCGGGTCGGCGGGCTTTTCGACGAACTCCTTGATGCGGCCGGACTCGTCGGCGTCGATGCAGCCGAACGCGTGCGCCTCGGCGCGCGGCACCCGGATGCCGGCGACGGTGGCGCCCGCGCCGCTCTCGATGTGGAACTTGAGCATCTGCTCGGGGTCCATCCGGTACACGTGGTCGGCACCGAAAACCACGATGTAGTCGGGGTCCTCGTCGTAGATGAGGTTCATCGACTGGTAGATCGCGTCGGCCGAGCCGGTGTACCAGCGCGGGCCGAGCCGCTGCTGGGCGGGCACCGGGGTGATGTACTCCCCGGCCAGACCGGACAGCCGCCAGTTCTGCGAGATGTGCCGGTCCAGTGAGTGCGACTTGTACTGGGTCAGCACGCAGATACGCAGGTACCGCGCATTGACCAGATTCGAGAGCACGAAGTCGATGAGGCGGTAGGCCCCGCCGAAGGGAACCGCGGGCTTGGCTCGGTCAGCGGTCAGCGGGTACAGACGCTTGCCCTCCCCGCCGGCCAGGACGATGCCCAGCACGTGTGGCAATTCCCTCATGGTGCAAACCTAATGGCAGCTGCCGATGTCGGCTAGGCCATTGGCACTATTGCGCGCTGGTGTCGCGCCGGGAACAGATTTCTGGTCGCGCTCAACCACGTTGACGACAAAGCTGCATTCACGCGCCGGGCCTACTACGGTCGGTGCCATGCGGGTGGCGATGATGACTCGGGAGTACCCACCCGAGGTTTACGGTGGCGCCGGTGTGCACGTGACGGAGCTCGTCGCACAGCTGCGCCGGCTCTGCGAAGTCGACGTGCACTGCATGGGGGCGCCCCGGTCAGGGGCGTTCGTGCATCAGCCCGACCCGGCGCTCAAGGGCGCCAACCCCGCACTGTCGACGCTGTCGGCGGATCTGGTGATGGCCAACGCCGCCGCCGGGGCCACGGTGGCCCATTCGCACACCTGGTACACGGGGATGGCCGGGCATATCGCCGCGCTGCTGCACGGCATCCCGCATGTGTTGACCGCACACTCGCTGGAACCGCTGCGGCCGTGGAAGGCCGAGCAGCTCGGCGGCGGCTACCGGGTTTCACTCTGGGTGGAGCGAACCGCCGTCGAGGCAGCCGATGCGGTGATCGCGGTGAGTTCGGGTATGCGCGAGGACGTCCTGTCGGTCTACCCCGGCCTGGATCCCAACCGCGTGCACGTCGTCAAGAACGGCATCGACACCGACGTGTGGTACCCGGCCCCGCCTGAGCGCGGTGAGTCCGTGCTGGCCGAACTCGGTGTGGACCCGTCGCGGCCGATGGTGGCGTTCGTCGGCCGGATCACCCGGCAGAAGGGGGTGCCGCACCTGATCGCCGCGGCGCACCGCTTCGACCCCGAGGTGCAGCTGGTGCTGTGCGCGGGTGCGCCGGATACCCCGGAGATCGCCGCTGAGGTCAGCGGTGCGGTGCAGGAGCTGGCGGCCGCGCGCAGCGGCGTGTTCTGGGTTCAGGAGTTCCTGCCGATCGGCAAGATCCGCGAAATCCTTTCGGCAGCAACAGCTTTCGTCTGCCCATCAGTGTATGAGCCGCTGGGGATCGTGAATCTCGAGGCGATGGCCTGCGGAACCGCGGTGGTGGCCTCCGATGTGGGCGGTATCCCGGAGGTGGTCGACGACGGGGTGACCGGCACGCTGGTGCACTACGCGGCCGACGACGCGGCCGGTTTCGAGGTGCGGATCGCCGAGGCGGTCAACGCCCTGGTGGCCGATCCGGAGCGGGCCGCGCGCTATGGGCAGGCGGGGCGGCAGCGCTGTATCGACGAGTTCTCGTGGGCCCACATCGCCGAGCAGACGCTGGAGATCTACCGCAAAGTCTCGACGTAGGCAGCACGAAACCCCGCGAGCGCACGCGGGGTTTCATGGGGCTGATCAGTTAGCTGGTGACGCCTTTGAGTTCGTCACCGAGGGCCGCGGCCTCCTCGGGGGTGAGCTCGACGACGAGTCGGCCACCGCCCTCCAGTGGTACCCGCATCACGATGCCGCGCCCCTCCTTGGTTGCTTCCAGCGGACCGTCGCCAGTCCGGGGCTTCATCGCCGCCATCGAGTACTCCCTCCAGAGTCGAGCCGGCCCGTGAACACGGACCCGGATCGGTGCCAGACCACCGGGCTTGCTGCGTCCTGGCACTGAACTGCCTGTTTTCACATCCATTGTTCCTTATCCGAGCGGGTGCGTGTGCCAGACCCGGGCCAGCGGGTGTGATCAGCGCCGCTTCCGGGCCTTCGCCGGGGGCACCCAGCAGGACGCGACATGGTCGTCGACCATGCCTGTGGCCTGCATCAACGCATACGCGGTAGTGGGTCCGACGAACCGGAAACCGCGCTTCTTGAGGTCCTTGGCCATCGCCTGCGACTCGGGGCTCAGCGAGGGCACATCGGCCAGTGTGGCGGGCCGGGGACGCGGCGGCGGGGCGTAGGACCACAGCAGGTCGGAGAGGTCGACGTCGAGGTCGGCGGCCGCCCGGGCGTTGGAGATCGTGGCCTCGATCTTGGCCCGATTGCGCACGATTCCGGCGTCAGCCATCAGGCGGCTGATGTCGCGGTCGGTGTAGCGGGCCACAGTCTCGATGTCGAAACCGTCGAAGGCGGCCCGGAAGTTGTCCCGTTTGCGCAGGATGATCAGCCAGGACAGGCCGCTCTGGAACGCCTCCAGGCTCATCCGCTCGAACAGCGCGACGGTGCCGCGCAGCTCCCGGCCCCACTCCTGATCGTGGTAGTCGCGGTAGAGCTGAGTTTGCCCGCCCACCCAGCCGCAGCGGATCCGGCCGTCGTCGTCGGGTTCGCTCACCCGGCGTCCTCGTCGGCGGCGGCGTGATGGGTCACCTCGGGTTCGTCCAGGCCGGCGACCGCGCGCACGGTGGCCAGTTCGGCGCGCAGCTGGTCGAGTTCGGCGCCCAGCCGGTCCAGCACCCAGTCCACCTCACTGGTCTTGTAGCCGCGCAGCACCTGGGTGAACTTGACGGCGTCGACATCAGCGGCGGTGACCCCGGAGGCCGGCAGCACGGTGGCCGTGGTGGCCCGCGGCAGCGGGGGCAGTTCCTCACCGCGCCCGAAGACCAGGCTGGCCACCCCGAACAGGACGATGCCGATGAGGATCAGCACCACCAGGTACAGCAGGATCAAGGTCACCAGACGAGATTACTTCGCGCCGAGATTGAACTCTCGCAGCTGTTTACCCGATGTTCTGCTGCGTAGGTTCAATCTCAGCGCAGGGTGTTCATCGGCGGCCGATCGGCCAGCGACACCTGCGTGGTGCGCGGCAGATACTCGTCGCCGTCGGGCAGGAACTGGGTGAGCCCCACCCCGGAGTCGGCGATCCCGCAGCGGGACAGCAGCGTGGCGATCACCTGGCGGCTCATCGCCCCCAGGTCGGTCAGCGGCCGGTTGCGGTGCGCCCGCACACCCAGGTTGACCTGCGCGATGGCGTCCAGCCCCAGCCGGTCGTAGGTGTCGATCAGGATGCCGATCTCCACGCCGTAGCCCGGGGCGAACGGCACCGACGTCAGCAATTCCCGGGTCCCGGCGTACTCACCGCCGAGCGGCTGCAGCACGCAGCCCAGTTCCGGGCGCAGCGCCGCCAGCAGCGGGCGCGCGACCAGCTCGGTGACCCGGCCGCCGCCATTGGGGTCCTCGCCCTTGCCGACGGTCAGCGGCCGCCGGTAGAAGCCCTTGACCAGGTGGATACCCTGCCCGGTGAGGATGGGGCCGACCAGGCGCGGCACGAACATCGGGTCGGGATCGATCAGGTCGGAGTCGACGAACACGATGATGTCGCCGGTGGTGGCGGCCAGCGACCGCCACAGCACCTCACCCTTACCGGGTTGCGGTTCGATCTCCGGCAGGGCCTGCTCGCGGCTGACCACCCGGGCACCGGCGGCGACGGCGACGATCTCGGTGTCGTCGGTGGATCCGGAGTCCAGCACGATGAGCTCGTCGACCAGGCTGCCCAGCATCGGGCTGATGGTGTCGATGACCGAGCCGACGGTCTCTTCCTCGTTCAGGGCCGGCAGCACCACCGAGATGGTGCGGCCGCGTTTAGCGGCCACCAGGTCCTCAACCGTCCAGGTCGGGTGCGACCAGCTGTGGTCGGAGAGCCAGGTGTCACCGGGCAGGGTGTCGTTGGCCGCGAGATCGGTCATGCCAGTCCCCTTACCGTGCGCGTCGGCGGGCGATCCCCCCGGATCGACGCGACCATTTCCAAGACGCGCCGGGTGGGTCCCACCTCGTGCACCCGGAACATCCGGGCACCGTCGGCGGCGGCCAACGCCGTTGCCGCCAGCGTCCCCTCCAGCCGTTCGGTGAGCTCCACACCCAAAGTCTCCCCGACAAAATCTTTGTTGCTCAGAGCCATCAGGACGGGCCATCCGGTCTTAACGAGATCGTTTACATGACGCAACAAAGTAAGGCCGTGATAAGTGTTTTTGCCGAAATCGTGGGTCGGGTCGATCAGGATCGCATCCCGGGCCACCCCGATAGCTGCGGCCCGCTCGGCGGCGGCCGTCACCTCGGCGATGACGTCGTCGACGACACCGGTCACGGTGGTGCCGTAGTTAACCCGGAACGGCCGGGTCCGGGGGATCGCGCCGCCGGTGTGCGAGCACACCAGCCCGGCCCCGAACTCGGCGGCCACCTCGGGCAGCGTCGGGTCGGCACCGGCCCAGGTGTCGTTGATCAGGTCGGCCCCGGCCGCGCAGGCCTGCTTGGCCACCGAGGCCCGCCAGGTGTCCACGCTGATCAGCTGGTCGGGGAACTCGGCGCGCAGCCACCCGATGAACGGCACCACGCGGGCGATCTCTTCGTCGGCGTCGACCACGGTGCCCGGACCTGCCTTGACCCCACCGACGTCGACCACGTCGGCACCTTCGGAGATCACCCGGTAGGCGGCCGCCTTGGCGGCCTCGTCGGTGAACGTCGCGCCCCGGTCGTAGAACGAGTCCGGGGTGCGGTTGACGATCGCCATGATCAAGGCGCGATCACCGGCCACCGGCCGTCCGCAGAACGTCGACTTCACTCCACCATGGTGCCTGGTCACGGCGAGATCGACGAAATGGTGTGATCTAGTCGCAGTTTGTCGCCGAACCCGACATCTGGGCGAAAGCGCAGGTGACCTCAGGCCAGACCGACGACGTGGTTCTTGCCGGCCAGCTTGGCCTGGTACATCAACCGATCGACGCGGGCAATCACATCGGCGGTGCACTGATCGGTCGCACTCGCCGCCCCCACACCGATGCTCACGCTGACCTCCACGGGAGAGCCACCGGTGCGCCCCAGTTCGGCGATCCGGCTCCGGATCAGCTCGGCGATCGGCTGGGCATCCTGCAACGAGGTATCGGGCATCGCCACACAGAACTCGTCGCCGCCCAACCGTGCGGCCAGGTCGGACGGGCGGGTCACGTCGGCCAGGATGCGGCCGACCGCGGCCAGCACCGAATCTCCCACCGCGTGTCCATAACCGTCGTTGATGGCCTTCAAATTGTCTACGTCGATCAACATCATGCTCAATACGCCTGCACTGCAAGCGATTCGCTGTAATTCGGGGTCAAGCCGGCCGCAGAAGCTACGTCGGTTGAGCAACTCGGTCAGCGGGTCGGTCGTCGACAGCATCTCCAGTTGGTGCTGGAGGCGTTTGACTTCGGAGATGTCGACGTTGGTGCTCAGCACGGTGCGCACCTCACCGTCGACATCGACCTCCGGGACGATGCGGACAAGGTAGTTGACCACGCCCCCCCCGCCGGGGATTGGATAGTCGAACTCACGCTCGACCGGCTCCTCGGTGACGAACACCTGCTTATGCAGGCCCTGGAAGAAGTCGATGAACTCTTGCGTCTCGCCGACTTCGTAGTGCGTCTTGCCGATGTAGTCGTCACGGGTCAGCGGAGTGATCACCCGGTCCACCGCGTGGTTGACATAGACGTGGCGAAGCTGGCGATCGTGGCGCGACACGATGTCTGGAAAGTTCTCCACCATCGTGTAGAACGGGCCGTCGGTGGCCACCGCTGCGCTCGGCTCCAGCACGAAAAGCGCCAGGTAGGCGCCATCGTCGGCGGCATCGATCACGCAGCGCCAGTGGGGTGCTCGGCGCGACGACACGACCACCGGGGCCTCGTGGAGGGCGGGGGGCCAGACCGCGGCCAGCTGCTCCAGCAGGGCCTGTTCGTCGAGCTCAGTGGTGAGCGTATTCATCTGGCTGATGAATTCCGCGGTGCGCTCGGTGATCGTAGGCGCGCCCTCGGCGTCACGGCAGACGAACGCCGCCAACCTGGCCCGTTGCAGGGTGTCGATCCACGACGTCGCGTCGTTCATCATCGGTCCCCGGCGTCGACGTGGTTCTTGCCGGTCAGCTTTGCCCGGTACATCCGCCCATCAACGCGCGTGATCAGATCTTTCGCACTTCGGTCGGCCGCGGTAGCCCATGCCACGCCGATACTGGCGCTGACCTTCGGATGATCGATCGCAACGATGCGCCGCCTTATTCGCTCGGCGACCTTCGGGGCGTCCACGGGCCCAGCGTCGAGCAGCGCAACGCAGAACTCATCGCCACCGAGGCGGGCTGCCAGGTCGGATTCGCTGATCGACTCCGTCAGAATCCTGCCGACCGCCTCCAGGACGACGTCGCCGACAACATGGCCGTAGGTGTCGTTGACGGCCTTGAAATCATCGAGGTCCAGAACCAACACGCTCAGCGGTGTTCGCTCCAGGTCCGTCCGGGTGAGCTCGGCGTCGAGGCGTTCGACGAAGGAGCGCCGGTTGAGCAGACCGGTCAGCGGGTCGGTCTGCGCCAGCAGCTCGAGCTGACGCTGCAGTTTCTTGATCTCGCTGACCTCACGGGCCACGGCGAGCACGGTGTCGACCCGCCCGTCGGCACCGAACTCGGGCACGAACCGGCAGAGATACTGACGCGGGCCGTCGGCGGCGGGGAACGTGAACTCCAGCGCAACGAGGGTTCCGGTGTCGAACACCTGCCGATGGGCTCCGGACCAGGCCTCGACGAGCTCGTCGGGCAGGCCCAGCTCGGTGTGGTCCCGACCGATCAGGTTCTGCGCTGCGCGGGGTCCGAAGATCTGGTCGACGCTGGGATTGGTGTACAGGGTGCGCAGATTGCGGTCGGCTCGCAGCACGGCGGTCGAGAGCGTCTGGAGCACGTTGAAGAAGGTCATGTTGTGTTCCTGACCCTCGTCGACGACGCGGAATATGGCCAGGTAGGTGCCGTCCCCGACATCGCGGAGTACGCACTGCCAGATCGGCGGCGACTTCGCGGACACCACGAACGGTGATTCGGCGCTGACCGGCCACCCGGCCTCCAGATCAGACAGCAGCTGAGGCTCGTCGAGTTGTCCGGCGAGGCCGTTGATCAACGCGGTGAACTCCGCAGTGCGATCGATGATGTGCAGTCCCGCGCTGTCTCGGCTGCACACGAATGCCGACGCCCCCGCCAGCGCGAGAGCGTCGAACATCGGGCGCCGTGCACTCATGTCGGCCCCGACTGTAGCCGCCGAACCGGCGTGCTACCTGCTGATCATCGAGAGAATCAGCCCTTTGGTCGGTTTCCCGCCGCGACCTCGCCCGGGTAGGAGTCGTAGAACGGCACGTAACCCTCCTCGCGACCGTTGAGTACGTACAGCGGGTCCTCCACCTCGCTGCCGTAGCCCTGCTTGCGCAGGTCGACCTTGCGGCTCTTGAACGTCGAGGTGGTCTCCAGGGACTCCACCACCCGGACGAACAGCGGCACCGCGTAGCTGGGCAGGTTGCCGTAGAGGGTCTGGGCCAGCGCCTTGCCGTCGAACTGCGCGCCATCGCGCAGCTTCACCGCCGCCATCCCGGCCCGCCCGCCGGTGTCGGGCACCTCGACGCCGAACACCGTGGACTCCTCGATGTTCGTGTCCTGGCCCAGCGCACCCTCGACCTGGGTGGTGGCGACGTTCTCGCCCTTCCACCGGAAGGTGTCACCGAGCCGGTCGGAGAACGCGGCGTGGCCCATGCCCTGCGGGTTCATCACGTCACCGGTGTTGAACCAGACGTCGCCCTCCTTGAAGGCGTTGCGCACCAATTTCTTCTCGCTGGCGGCCTTGTCGGTGTAGCCGTCGAACGGCGCCAGCTTGGTCACCGGGCTGAGCAGCAGACCGGGTTTGCCGGCCGGCACCTTGCGCACCCGGCCGTTCTCGTCGCGCACCGGCTCGCCGGTCTCCGGGTCGTACTCGACGTAGGCCAGCGGCAGCGGGCTGATGCCGGTGGTCTTGGGGATGTTGAAGATGTTGATGAAGGCGGCGTTGCCCTCGCTGGCGGCGTAGAACTCGGCCACCCGGCCGATGCCGAACCGGCGGGTGAACTCCTCCCAGATCTCCGGGCGCAACCCGTTGCCGGCCACCACGCGGACCTTGTGGGCGCGGTCGGTGTCCTTGGGCGGCTGGTTGAGCAGGTACCGGCAGACCTCGCCGATGTAGATGAAGGCGGTGGCCTCCATCTCGATGACCTCGTCCCAGAACCGTGACGCCGAGAACGACTTGCCCAGCGCCAGAGTGCCGCCGGCGTTGATTACCGACGACACCGCGACCGTCAGCGCGTTGTTGTGGTACAGCGGCAGCGGGCAGTACAGCGTGTCATCGCCCTTGAGCCGCAGCCCCAGACCGCCGAATGCAGCCAGCGCCCGCAGCCAGCGGTGGTGGGTCATCACACTGGCCTTGGGATGCCCGGTGGTGCCCGAGGTGAAGATGTAGAACGCGGTGTCGCGAGCCTGCACCTCGGCGGCCGAGGCCGGATTGCCGGTCGGCTTACCCTCGGCCTGCTCCACCATCTCCTCGATGGTCATCAGCTGGGACACCTGCGCGCCGCTGTCGGTGATGTGCTCGATCAGATCGGACTCCGCGACCACCACAGTGGCATCGAGCAGACCGATGCTGTGCGACAACACATCTCCGCGCTGGTGATAGTTCAGCATCCCGGCGACCGCCCCGCACTTGACGGCGGCCAGCATCATCAGCACCGCGTCCGGCGAGTTGCGCAACATGATGCCGACGACGTCGCCGCGGCGAACGCCCTTGTCCGCCAACACCGCTGCGTAGCGGTTGGCGGTCTCGTTGGCCTGCCGGTAGGTGACCTTCTCGGCACCGAACCGGATGAACACCCGGTCGCCATAGCGGGCGGCGCGATCCTGGAACACCTTGCCGATGGACGCCTTCGAGGTGGGCAGGGCCAGCAGCCCGGTCAGCGCACCGCGCACGATCACGGGGGCGTCCATCACCACCGCCGGCAACCGGGTCGCCAGGTCGAGCAATCCGACCGAATGCTTGTGCGAGCCAGAGTCGTCAACGGGCACGTGTGCCACCTCTCATGGTGTGGGGTGTGGTGGCCAGCCTAACGGCGGCCGGTCGAGCAGAACTCCAGTGCGGTGTCGACGTCGTCGGCCACCAGGAGCCGGTCGAGGGCGGCGGAGGCGACGAAGCCCGTGTCGACCAGGGAAGCCAGCCAGGTCCGCAGGCCGTCATAGTGGCCGGCGGGATCGAGGAGCACCACCGGCTTGTCATGCATCCCCAGGTACCCAGCCGTCCACGTTTCGAAAAGTTCCTCCAGCGTGCCGATTCCGCCGGGCAGCGTGATGAACGCGTCGCTGCGGTCCTCCATCACCTGTTTGCGCTGCCGCATGGTGTCGGTGACGATCAATTCGTCGGCGTCGACATCGGCCAGTTCGCGGTGTACCAGGGCTTTGGGGATGACGCCGACGGTCCGTCCGCCGTGTGCCCGGGCACCGTCGGCCACCGCGCCCATCGCCGAGACGTTGCCGCCGCCGGAGACCAGGGTCCAGCCCCGGTCGGCGATCCCCTCACCCACCCGGCGGGCCAGGTCGAGCAGGTCGGGATGGCGTGGGCCGGAGGCGCAGTACACGCACACCGCCCACTCGGTACGGGTATCCGGCTGGGGCTGCACCCGAGAAACCTAGCGCGCAGCATTTCGCCGTGCCCAGCCACGGCGGAGCCATACACTGCGGCGGTGTCACTGTCGCTGGAAGCCACGCTCGCCAAAGCGCAGGAGCTGGCGTGGCAGGGCCTCGGCCGCGAGGCGGCCGACGTGCTCGCCGGCGTCGACCCCGCCACCCTGACCGAGTCCGAGCTGATGGCCTGGGCGCTGCCCCGGGCGGCCAACCAGTTCTGGATGCTCGACGAACCCGAGCGGGCGACCGCATTCCTGCGCACCCTGCGCAACCGGGTGTCCTCGGGACCGTCGGTCGCGACGGTCGACGCGCTGTTGGGCACCTTCGCGATGAACGCGGGCAGCCCTCAAAGGGCGATGGAGCTGGCCGGTGAGGTGCTGGCCTCAGCCGAGGCCGACGATCAGGCCATCGGGTGGGCGGCCGCGGCGGCCGCCCTGTGCCGGGCCCGGATGGGAGTCTTCGCCGACGTCGACGACCTCGCCGAACGGGCCATCGCCGCCGGGCATCCAGGGCTGCTGCGCTTCACCTCCGCCTTCGGCCAGACCACGGCGCTGGTGCTCTCCGGCGAACTGGACCGGGCACAGGCACTGGCCCAGCAGCTGGTCGACGACGCCGAGGGCGGGCAGCCCGCCCACGCGATCGGCACGCTGCTGGTGGCCGATGTGCTGATCGCGCGCGGCGATCTGGCCGCGGCCGCCGAGCTGCTCGAGGAGTCGGCCGCCGCGTTGGCCCCGACCGGCTACTCGTGGGGACCGCTGGCGTGGATGCTGCTGGCCCGGGCCCACGCCCAGGCCGGCCGGCTCGCCGACGCCGGCCGGGTGCTGGCGCGCGCGGAATCCAAGCACGGTCTGAAGTCGATGCTGTTCGCCCCGGAGCTCGGACTGGCGAAGGCGTGGACAGCCGCCGCCCGCCGGGACGTTCCCGAAGCCATCGCCGCGGCACGCGACGCCGCCAAGACCGCTGAGCGCGGCGGACAGTCGGGCGTCGCACTGCGGGCACTGCTCGACGCGGTGCGCCTGGGTGACGCCCGGGCCGCCGACGGGCTGGAGCGGCTGAACCTCGACTCGGGGGTCGGGCGTCTGGCCGTCGACTACGCCAGGGCGCTGCGGGCCCGTGACGCCGCCGGACTACGCGGCGCGGCGGCGGAATTCGCCGCCATCGGCATGGCGGGGGTGGCGGCAGACGCCGCCCGGCAGGCCGACGAGATCGGCGGTTAACCCGCCAGGTAGCGCCGCAGGGTCTGGGTGACCGCGGTGATCTGCGCGACGGCGACGCGTTCGTCGCGGCGGTGCGCCAGATTCGGGTCACCAGGACCGTAATTCACCGCCGGGATGCCCAGCGCGGCGAACCGGGCCACATCAGTCCAGCCGTACTTGGCGCGGACCAGCCCGTCGGCCGCCTCGACCAGTGCCGCGGCGGCGGGGTGATGCAGCCCGGGCAGCGCGCCGGCCGCCGCGTCGGTCTGCTCCAGGGTGACGTCCAGACCGTCGAACACCTCGCGGACGTGCTCCAGTGCGGCCTGCGGTGAGCGGTCCGGGGCGAACCGGAAATTCACTGTCACGCTGGCCGCGTCGGGGATGACGTTGCCGGCCACTCCCCCGTCGATCCGGACGGCCGACAGCCCCTCGCGGTAGGTGCAGCCGTCGATGTCCACGATGCGCGCGTCGTAGTTCGACAGCCGGTCCAGTACCGCGCCGAGCTTGTGAATAGCGTTGTCGCCCAACCACGATCGGGCCGAGTGCGCGCGGGTTCCGGTCGCCGAGATCAGCACCCGCAGGGTGCCCTGACAGCCGGCCTCGATGTAGCCGCCGGACGGCTCACCGAGGATCGCAACATCGGCGGCCAGCCAGTCCGGCAGCTCCCGCTCGATGCGGCCCAGGCCGTTGGCGGCGGCCTCGATCTCCTCGCAGTCGTACATCACCAGCGTGATGTCATGCACCGGGTCGGCGACGGTGGCGGCCAGGTGCAGGAAGACGGCGTCACCGGACTTCATGTCGGAGGTGCCGCAGCCGAACAGGTGATCGCCCTCGAACCGGGACGGCACGTTG
Organism: Mycobacterium sp. M26; assembly: GCF_001494595.1. Classification (GTDB taxonomy): domain Bacteria; phylum Actinomycetota; class Actinomycetes; order Mycobacteriales; family Mycobacteriaceae; genus Mycobacterium. The sequence continues at coordinate 867,560 of NZ_LN929908.1, read as the reverse complement.
TCGGCGATCGGCACGGTGTCGAGGTGGCCGGCCAGCAGCACCCGGGATGGCCGGCCGAGGTTCGTGCGGGCCAGCACCGCGTCACCGTTGCGGATGATCTCGAAACCGGGAGCCTGGGCGCGCAGGGCGGCCTCGACCTCGTCGGCGATGCGGGCCTCGTCGCGCGACTCGCTGGGGATGTCGACGAGGGCAGCGGTCAGCGCGATCGGATCCGCGCGCAGGTCTAAGGAGGCGGCCACAACTTCCCAGGCTAGCGGGCCTGCGCGATGGACTACCCTCTAGCACCGTGACTTCTGCTGCAGGTATCGGACTGGCCACTGTTACCGAGGACGGCACCGTCCTGGACACCTGGTTCCCGGATCCCGAATTGGGCGCCTACAGCCCGGCGGGCACCACCCGGCTGTCGGAGGCCGACGCCCCCGACGAGTTCGCCGCGCTGACCGGACCCGACGCTGACCGCGGTGTCGAGGTGATCGCGGTGCGCACGGTGATCGCCGACCTGAACGACAAACCCGCCGACACCTACGACGCCTACCTTCGGCTGCATCTGATCTCGCACCGGCTGGTCGAGCCGCACGGCTGCAATCTCGACGGCATCTTCGGCACGCTCACCAACGTGGTGTGGACCAACTACGGACCGTGCGCGATCGAGGGCTTCGAGCAAACCCGGCTGCGGTTGCGCGCCCGCGGCCCGGTGACGGTGTACGGCATCGACAAGTTCCCCCGCCTGGTCGACTATGTGGTGCCCACCGGGGTGCGGATCGCCGATGCCGACCGGGTGCGCCTGGGCGCACACCTGGCACCCGGGACGACCGTGATGCACGAGGGTTTCGTCAACTTCAACGCCGGCACGCTGGGCGCCTCGATGGTGGAGGGCCGGATCTCGGCGGGTGTGGTGGTCGACGACGGCTCCGACATCGGCGGCGGCGCCTCGATCATGGGCACCCTGTCCGGCGGTGGCACCGAAGTGATCTCGGTGGGCAAGCGCTGCCTGCTCGGCGCGAACGCCGGCCTGGGCATCTCACTGGGCGATGACTGCATCATCGAGGCCGGGCTGTATGTCACCGCCGGCACCAAGGTCACCACACCGGATGGCACGACCGTCAAGGCGCGCGAACTGTCCGGTGCGAACAACCTGCTGTTCCGCCGCAATTCGGTGACCGGCGCGGTGGAGGTGGTGGCCCGCGACGGCCAGGGCATCGCGCTGAACGAGGCTTTGCACGCCAACTGACCCCGGCGGGCCCACCCTTGCCTTAGCATCGTCGGCAAAGTTCGGCACGAGGTTGGGGGGCCTGGCGAAAGGCGTCAATGGTGGGTGCTGCTGGCGGTGTCGGTCGAGTCTGCGCCGCGGCGGTGGCCCTGGGTGTCGGAGCGGCGATCGCCAGCAACGCACCGGCCGCCTGGGCCGACTCGGGATCCTCGTCGAGTTCGTCGGCGTCGAGTTCGTCAGGTAAGTCGGCCCGCACCGGCGGCGCGGCCAAGCGGGTCAAGGCCAGCACCACCGCCAGTGCCAGAGCCACCGTCACCGCCGCCAAGCGGCCCGCCGCGGCCACCCTGCGGCCACGCACCCTCCCGGCCGGCGACCCTGCCACACCGGTGACCTCGGCACTGCTGGCGTGGACCCGGCGCGAGCAGGCCACCGCCACCACAGCCCGGCAGGTCGCCGCCCAGCAGGTGACCCCCGTCGAGGCGGTCGAAAATGTGGTCGCCGACGTCGACCGGTGGTTGCGCACCTACGTCAACTTCCAGCCCTGGGTCGACGGCACCGCGTGGCTGCCCGCCCCGCTCAAGCCGGTGCTCTTCAACCACACACCCGTCGCCAGCCCGATGCAGGTCCAGGTGAACCTGGCCGGCGGGGTCACCAGCGCCGCGATCCCGTTCACCGCCTACGACCCCGACGGCGATCCGATCCGGTACTCGGTGCCCGTCAAGGGCATGCCGGGAGGCCCGGAGCACGGCATCGTCACGGTGGACAACACTGCCGGCACGTTCACCTACACACCGGACGAGAACTACACCGGCACAGACACTTTCGCGTTCGTCGCCGATGATGAGACCACCATCCACGTGCACGCCTGGGACAACCTGCTCAACGCCGCGTTCGGCATCTTCGGCACCAGCCTGGCCGGCGGGCACACCGACACCGCGACCGTGACGATCTTCAACGGCGTGCCCGTCGCGCCGATCACCGGCCAGTTCAGCATGCTCACCTACAACGTGGCGGGGCTGCCCATCGGGCTCACCGACGCCACCTTCCCGCGGATCACCAGCAACCTCCAGATCGGTTCGCTGCTCAACGGTTTCGACATCGTCAACGTCCAGGCCGACGTGTCCTTCCACCCGTTCCTCATCGCCAACACCGCCTTCCCCGACCAGACCGCGCCGTCGGTGCCGACCTGGCTGTGGCCGGCCGGCCTGCCGTTCTCCGACGGGCTGAACACGTTCTCGGCCTACGACATCGAGAGCCTGACCCGGCAGGGCTGGTCGGGCTGCGAGCTGGTGTGCATCGCCCCGAAGGGATTCACCTACTCCCGTATCCACATTCCCGGTGGCTCGTCGATCGATCTCTACAACGTGCACGTGAACGACGGCGATGAGTTCACCGACACCGACCTGGCCCAGCTGTCGACGTTCATCGCCGCGACCTCGGTCGGGCGCGCGGTGATCGTGGCCGGTGACTTCAGCCAGTTGTATTCCGGCACTGGGCAATCCCTGACCGAGTTCGCCACCGCCAACGGCCTGACCGACGCGTGGGTACAGGTGGAGTACAACGGCATCACCCCCACCGATGCACCCGGTTGTGCCTACGCCGACAACTGCGAACAGCCCGACAAGATCTTCTACCGCAGCGCCACCGCGCTGGACCCGGGTGATCCGGCCAGCAGCCCGGTGCGCCTGACCGCGGTGGGCTACACCAACGAGGGCCTGAACTTCCTCAACGGCAGCGGCCAGGACCTGTCGAATCACCGGCCGCAATCGGTGACGTTCAGCTACACGGTGGCCGCGGTCGGGCCGCAGAACGTCGACCTGGCCAACTGGATGGGCGACCTGCCCGAGTTGTCCGATCTGCCGCTGACCCAGCTGCCGATTCCGGGCACCCACGATTCGGGCAGCTACGGCATCACCGCGGCCTCGCCGTGGGCGCTGACCGGCGTCGCCGACTTCGGCATCCTCACCCAGCTGCCCGATTTCATCGTCAAGCCGATCGCCGCGGCCTGGGCCCGTACCGCGGGCAAGGACCTCTACGGCCAGTTCTCCGACGGCATTCGGTATGTCGACCTGCGGCTGACCAACGAGCCCGACGGGCAGATCTACATCGAGCACGGGCTGCGCGGGTCCACGATTGACGAAGTCCTGGACGATATTTCGCGGTTCGCCCACGAGCACCCCCGGGAGGTGCTGCTCGTCGACATGGCCCGCTTCACCAACTTCGACGCCGCCAGCCACGACATCCTGCTGGACAAGATCTACGCCACCCTGGGTGACCGGCTGGCACCGCGAAGCCTGGGCACGGCGGCCTCGCTGGGTGACCTGTGGGCGATCGACAAGAACGTGATCCTGCTCTACGGCAACAGCAGCATCGTGACCGCGGATCCTGACCTGTGGTACCGCGGCTCGATCTATCAGCCCTGGCCCAACGTCCAGTCGGTTCCCCCGCTGCTGGAGGCCAATCGCGATTCGCTGAACAACCGCTTCCCCTGGCTGATCTGGGGTCTGTCGGGCCAGACCACGCCGGATACCAGCACGATCGTGGCCGGCATCCTGACGCTGGGGCCGACGTCGAACCGGGAGCTGCTGTTCGATGTCCATCCCGCTCTGCAGCAGTGGATTCGCGGCGAGTTCAAGAGCAACGTGAACCTGGTGACCACCGACTGGCATCACGACCTGTGGCCCGCCGACTCGTCCTACGCCCGCGACGTCATCGGTGCGGTCTACGAGACAAAGGCCAGCCGTCTGGTCTGAGGTCCTGCCCCGATTTTCAGTAGCGGGCTACTGCGCCCGCCGCGACACGGGTGTCTGACGATGTGTCGATGGCTGCGGTTCTGGAGCTCAGTTGCGTGCACAAGACCTACCGACGTGGCGACGAGCGGGTGCAGGTGCTCGCCGACTTCAACCTCACCTTGGGCGCGGGCGAATTCGTGGTGGTGACCGGACCATCGGGTGCGGGAAAGTCGACGCTTTTGCACATAGCCGGCGGACTGGAATCACCTGACAACGGCACGGTCGCCGTGGCCGGCACCGACCTGTGGTCGATGAGACCCGGCGCGCGCGCCGCATTCCGGCGGCGCAACCTCGGTTTCGTGTTCCAGTTCTTCAACCTGGTGCCGATGTTGACCGCGGTCGAGAACGTCTCACTGCCGCTGGTCCTCGACGGTGTGTCAGCGCGACTCGCCGATGCACGGGCCGTCGAACTGTTGGATCGGATCGGGCTCGGCGACCGGGCGCGACACCGGCCCGCCGAAATGTCAGGCGGCCAGATGCAGCGCGTCGCGGTGGCCCGCGCGCTGGTGGCCCGGCCTTCCATCCTGCTCGCCGACGAGCCCACCGGGAACCTCGACAGTCATTCCTCCACTGAGGTTTTGGACCTACTGAAGACATTGTCAGACGAGGACGGCACCGCAGTTGTGATGGTGACCCATGACCCGGCCGCCACTCGTTACGGATCGCGCGAGCTACACCTGGTCGACGGGCGGGCATCCGCACCGGACGGCGCACGGCAGTCGGAACACTGATGGACACGCTGCGCGCCGGCTGGACTTCGTTTCGCCGCATCCACATCGCAGCACTGATCGCCGACTGGCACCGCACGCTGCTCAGTGTGATCGGCGTAGCCCTCGGCGTGACGGTGGTCCTTGCCGTGCTGATACTGAAATCGGAGCTGGTCCGCCCGTTCGACGCTTTCGGCCCCGCACTCACCCACGCCGCCGACGCGGGGGTCCTAGAGGTGACACCGAATGTCAGCGGTCGCTTGCCCGTCCAGACCGTCGACCGGTTGCACAGCGAGGTGGCCGGAACTGTCATCCCCGTCGTGGCCGGGCTGACCCCGGTGGACATGCCACGGGGCAGTCATGGCTTCTTCCTGCTCGGCGGCTCATGTCAGATCGAGCGGTTGGTGGGCCCGTTCGATTGTGAGCGCCGCGCCCGGGACCTCACTCCCGCCGCCGGCCCGGGTATCCCGCTTCAGATTCCGGCGGCAATCGCCGACCGGCATGGTCTGCACCTCGGTGATGAGGTGCGCATCCCCGGATTACCGCCCGGGTCCGCCCACCTGGGGTGGACATTCGCCGAGTTCGACCGTGTCGCAGGCATCAATGACGGCTATGTGCTGCTGGCGCCGTCCGCCGAGATCGCAGCCGGACTGCTCGGCTCACCCGGGTATGTGACGTCTGCGTTCGTCGTACCGGACCCCGGCGGCGAAATTACCAGCCTGACAACCGAAGTCGATCAGGTCGTCGCGGGTGTCGCCACGACCGGGCCACCGCAGCCACACCTGCCTGCGGTGTTCGAGAGTGGTGCACAGAGCCTCAATCTGGTGGCGATCGCCGGTATGATCGTCGGAATCCTCATCGCGGTCAATACGATTCTGCTGGCGGTAGAGGACCGGCGAGCAGTGCTGGGGACCATCGGCGCCATCGGCGCGAGGCCGACCGGACTACTCGGCGGGATGCTTGCCGAAGCCGCACTGGTGGGCGCGATCGGCGGGCTGGTAGGCGTACCGGGCGGCTTCGTTCTCGGCAGCTATCTCGTGGCCACCTTCGGGCGCTCCATGCTGGCCGGTTCCGGCGGCACCATCGCGGCGCACTTCAGCCCTAGCCTGCTAGCAATGGGAGCCACCGCGGGAATCCTGTGCGGACTCATCGCCATGACCGGGCCCGCAGTCAGGCTGATGCGCGACGGACCATTGGCGTCCATGGCCAGCGCCGGCGGAGTTGAGCGCGCCAGGAGGATTCCCGTCTGGCCGCTGTTCATCGGGTCGGGCTTGCTGGCGGCTTCCGTTGCGGTGCTCGAGATCTTTCGCCACGGATCACTACCGATCAGCATGGGCATGAACGGCCTGACGGTAGGACTGTTCGGGTTGGTACTGGTGACGGTCTGGCTGGCACCGCTGGGCGCCGCGCTCCTGATCAGGGTTCTGACAACCGCATTTCCGGCCGTCGGGCGCCTGCTCAGCGCCGACTTCCGCCGCTATGCGCTACTTTTCGCGTTTTCCGCTGCGCTGCTCGCGGAGAGCACGAGTTTCGCCATCGGGGCCTACAGTATGCAACTGCTCGGCAGCGCCCAGATTGGCGAGCAAAAGGCCCGCCAGCTGCCCACCGCCCTGCTGATCACCGCCCAGTCCGTCCTCGATCAACGCGACGGACAGATCTCGGACCCCACGTTCCAGATGGTGTCCGCGACCGCCGACGGGCGCAGCGTCTCGTCCCGCTGGCGGTCAACGATTTCCTCCGGCAGTTCGTCGCGACTGGTCATCGGTGTCACCCCTGGTGACTGGTACAGCACAGCACTATTCGTACCGGCCGGCGCCGCAGACTCCTTCTGGCATGGCTTGCACGACGGCCAGATCGGTCTGAGCGAGATCGCCGCCAGCCGACTCGGCGCCGCACCCGGCGACACCGTCGAACTACCGACAGTCCACGGTCCGAGGCGTTTTCACGTGGCGGGAATCGTGACCCCGACGATGGTCAACGATGCCGCGGTCGGCGATATCGTCCTGACCTCGGATGCCTCGGCCCGCTCCGACTGGGCGGCGGTACGAGATCAGATCGCGGTGGCCTACCCTTCCTCGACCGACGCCAGTGCCCACCGGGACGATTTTCGCGGTCTCGACGCCGGATTGTTCGTCTATGACGATGACGAGTGGCGCACGGTCGCCACGACCGGGATCAGCCGCTTTCTCCATCCGTTCACCCTCGCCGGGTACGTGGTGATGGTCGCCGCCGGCCTGAGCCTGCTCAATGTGTTCGTGCTCGGACTCGTGCAACGCCAGCGCGAACGCGCCGCATTGCGGGCGATCGGGGTGACGTGCGAGCAGGAGCAGGCCGTCATCGTGGCCAACGCCGCTGTCCTGGGCGTCCTGGTCGGCGGCATCGCGGTGCTCGGGGGCCTTGGTCTGACATTTCTGTGGGCGATGGGATCGCCGGTGTTCTACGGCATCGCGATCGAATGGGGTGTGGAACCGCGGGCACTTCGGTCCGCGGTAACCGCGGTGCTGGTCCTGATCGCGATCGCGGCCGTCTACCCGGTGATCCACGCGCGCCGACTGGAGACGGTGGAGGTGCTGCGGAGCAGTTAGCCGTGAAGTACGCGATGCAGGTCGGGAACGTCGTCGTCCGCACACCGGAACCGGTGGATGTGCTCGCGCATCGCGTGGCTGGCTACCACGGCGAACTCTTTGGGCGGCAGCGACATCTGGAAGACCAAGCCGTGCCCGTCAGCCCCTTCGATCAGCGCACCGCCGCCTGCGACGGGCAAGGTCATCACCATCGTGCAATACGCCGGGACGCTCTGGCCGAACCTGATGCGGTACAGGCCGAATCCACTGAGATTGGTGACAAGCGGATTCCAGCAGGCCGGATCGAATGCGGTCGAGACGCAGCGAGCCGCGCGCCACGCGTTGGTGGCGTCCAGAAACTCCTGGTTGACCCGGATATCGCAGTGGTGGTCGACAAAGTTGTTCACGCCGTGGCGAATTCGCTCGGCGATCGAGCATGCCGAGTCGTCCGGTGATACTTCGCGATTCAGCGTCGTGATGAGGTTTCCGGCCAGCATCGAATCCAGACCGAGTCGGTTGCGCACATTCACGACGATGGCGAGGGTGCGGCGACCTGCTGCCGGGTCCGCCTTCAGCAACGCCTCGGCGACAACTGCGCACACAACGTCGTTGGCCGACAGCCACATCCGGCCCGAGAGGGCAGCACGCATGCGGGCGATCTCGGATTCGCCGAAGTAGAGGCTCAACGTGCGCTGCTTGCGCGACTGCATGGTCAGATATCGAAGGCTGCGGACGGTCTCACCAACCCCGAGGCAACGAACGCCCGGCTCTGGTGCGCCGCCGGCCGGAAGGCAAGCGCGCAGATATGCAGCGCGGTTTTCCACGATCAACGGCTCGGCCGGTGATCTACCGGCCGCCGCAGCAGACCACGCGTTCATCAAGTGCATCACCGTCTGCAGATCGCCGACGGCGTGGTGCCATGAGAAGCCGATCGCGGTGGCGTCGTCCGCGAGGTGGGTGACCCGGACCCTACACACCGCACCCAATCCCCACCGAGCCAGCGGACCGTTCACCGGGTCGACGAGCCACAGTCCGGTGTCATTGGTGGTCGATGCCAGGGCGTCGCTGAGCGTGCGATCGGAGGCTACCGAGCTGAACGGCACACCCTGCCCCGCGCACCGGATTCCCATTCGCCCACCGAACAGTGTCATCCGGCCCGCGAAGATCGGCAGCGCCGTCAGCGCGTCGGACAGTGCCTGGGACAGTGCGGTCGCGTCGAGGTGGCACCGGAAGAAGAAGACCATGTGTGTCGCCAGATTCGCCACGATCGCGTCACCGACATCGCAGCGGATGTCGAGCTTGCGCGCCTGCGATGGTCTGATCAGCTGGGTCGGCACAGTAGCTCCCCCCTGCGACTCACCGTGATGCGCCCACCGCGCTTGGGGACATGGGCGATCCCGTGGAAGGACGACTTCTCGTCAGCAGCCGCGTCGGTGTGGATCCGGAAGTTCTGCAGCACGATGCGCAGCACGACATCCATCTCGGTCGTCGCGAAGTCGGCCCCGAGACAGCGCCGCGTACCACCGCCGAAGGCCAATCCGGCCGCAGACCCTCGTTCGCCGCAGAACCGCTGCGGCTCATACCGTTCGGGGTGGGCGAACACCTCCTCGTTGTCGTGGAGATCGGCGATGCGCACGAGCACCGTCGCGCCCTGCGCAACGCGCCACCCACCGAGTTGGACGTCCGGAGTTATCACGCGGCGGCCCGCCACGTCGATGACCGTGCGGGATCGCAGCACCTCGGCGATGGCGGCCCGGCGTAGCTGGTGTCCGCCGGCGTCGACCTCGTCGACCAGTTCCGCCAGTACCTGTGGATGGCGCCGCAGCCGTTCGAACAACCAGCTCAGTGCCGCCGCCGTGGTTTCGTGGCCGGCACAGATCAGCGTCAACAGCTCATCGGAGATATCGACGCACGAGACCCCGGCCTCGTCCTCGCGCCGGGCGCGCACCAACAGCGCCAGGATGTCGGTCCGCACGTCCAGAGCCGGATCGGCTTCGGCTGCCGCGATGTGCGCGAACACAACGCGGTCGAACGCCGCACGAAATGCGTCCATCCGGCGCCAGGGACTGTGCCGCCTGACAACGGCAGGCGGCCCGGGAACGAACGCCAGAAGCTGTCCGAGTCGCACGTACGGCGGAATCGTCGCGCGCAACATTTCCAGCTCGGCGCCCGACAGGCCATCAGAGCCGAAGAGGCTACGCAGAATTACGTTCAGCGTGATCCTGCTCATCGGTTCCAGTGTCCGAAACTCCACGTTCTGCGGCCAGTTCGCAACCTCCCGCAGGGTCTCGTCCTCGATCATGGCGGTGTGGCGGGTCAGAGCTCGGCCGTGAAATGCCGGAGCCAGCAGCCGACGCCGAGCACGATGACGGGATCCGTCGAGGGCGAACAGCGACCCGGGACCGAACCAGTTGCCGACGTTGGGCTGCACATTTGCCAGCTGCTCGGGACTCGAGCTACACACCGCGCGGATCAGGGCGGGATCGGAGACGACCACCGAGCGGCCGAAGAACGGGATGTTCATTTCGAAGATGCGCCCGTGCCGCTTGATCCAGCGGCGCATCGCCCTGCGCCGAAACACCGCGAATTCGACGCCCTGGACCAGCTTCGGCAGGCGCACCCGCGGCGGCGCCGACGTAGGTTCACCCACAGTGCCGTGCTCTTCGCGTATTCCGCACTCTCCCACAACGGAATCGTCAGCCGGCAGGGCCGTGGCGCTATCGGTAGTCCACTACTGCACTCTCGAGCGGCGGGTCCGCGACTATTCGGCTGCCAGGATGCAGAATTCGTTGCCCTCCGGGTCGGCGAGCACCACCCAGCTCTGCTCGCCCTGGCCGATGTCGATCCGGCGCGCCCCGAGCGCAACCACTCGGTCGACTTCAGCCTGCTGATCGGTAGGGGTGAAGTCGAAGTGCAGACGGTTCTTGACCACCTTGTCATCGGGGACGGGAATGAACAGCCAGTCCGGGCCTGCGCCGGCCGGGGCCCGCAACGCCACATCACCGTCATCGGTCGGCTCGGCCGGCCAGCCCAGCACACTCGACCACCACGCCGCCAACGCATCGATATCGTGGGCGTCGATGCAGATCTCGGTGAACCTCAGCCCCATGTCATCAGCTCCTTCTTGACCACCTTGCCCATGGCGTTGCGCGGCAACGCCTCGACCAGCCGCACCTCGCGCGGCCGCTTGTGCGCCGAAAGCTGTTCGGCCACATACGCAATCAGCCGATCAGGTGCAGCGTCACCGACCACGAAGGCCACGATCCGCTGACCCAGGTCGTCGTCGGGCAGGCCGACGACCGCCACCTCGGATACCCCCGGATGGCCGAGCAAAACGGTCTCGATCTCCCCCGCGCCGATGCGGTAGCCGCCGGACTTGATCAGGTCCACCGACTCGCGCCCGACGATCCGGTGCATCCCGCCGTCGTCGATGACGGCGGCATCCCCGGTGCGGTACCAGCCGTCGGCCTCGAACGCCTCCGCGGTGGCATCCGGTCGGTTCAGGTAGCCGTCGAACAGCGTGGGCGTCCGAACCTGAAGGCTGCCAATGGTTTCCCCGTCGTGCGGCACCGGCGAGCCGTCCTCACCGCGCAACCGGGTCTGCACGCCGGCCGAGTCGCTGATCACCATCTCCACCCCGGCCGGCGCTCCCCGTCGGCCCGGGTGGAGATGGTGATCAGCGACTCGGTGGAGCCGTAACGTTCGACGGGGGCATGCCCGGTGAGTTCGGTCAGCCGGTCGAACACCGGCACGGGCAGCGCCGCCGACCCCGACACCAGCAGCCGTGCCGAGGACAGTGCGGCGGCCGCAGCCGGGTCAGCCACCACCCGCGACCACACCGTCGGCACCCCGAAGTACAGCGTGCCGCCCGCGGCGGCATAGCTCTCCGGCGTCGGTTTCCCGGTGTGCACGAAGCGATTTCCCACCCGCAGCGATCCGAGCAGACCGAGCACCAGCCCGTGCACATGGAACAGCGGAAGACCGTGGACCAGCGTGTCCGCCGGGCTCCACTGCCAGGCCTGGGCCAGCGCGTCGATATCGGCGGCCACCGCGGCGCGGCTGATCAGCACACCCTTGGGCAGGCCGGTGGTTCCCGAGGTGTACATGATCATCGCCGTGCTCTGCGGCGACGGCTCGGCGTAGCGATGCCAGGACCGGGCGTGCAACCGCACCGGCACGTGCGGCAGGCCACCCGGGTCGGCGGGTGCCTCGCCCAGCCAGGCCTGGGCGCCGGAGTCGGTGAGCATGTGGGTGCGCTCGGCCACGCCGACGTCGGCGGGCACCGGGACGAACGGCACCCCGGCGATCAGGCAACCGGTGATGGCCAGCACGGTCTGCGCGGTCGGGGTGGCCAGGATGGCGATCCGCTGGGCCCCACCCACCCGTTCGGCGACGGAGGTGGCAGCCCCCACCAGATCACTGCGGGACAGGGTCATACCGTCGATGCGCACCGCGTCGCCGAGATCGGCTCCGGCAGCGACGGCGGCCGGGTTCAGCGAGGCCAGCAGCACGACAGCGAGGCTACCCTTGCGCGGTGCAGCCCATCACCGCGATCTCCACCCGCGAGGTCTACCGCAACGCCTGGATGACGGTGCGTGAGGACGTCGTTCGACGGCCGGACGGCTCCACCGGCATCTACGGTGTCGTCGACAAACCCACCTACGCGCTGATCATCGCCGTCGACGACGACCGGGTGGCCCTGGTGGAACAGTTCCGGTACCCGCTGGGCGAGCGGCGCTGGGAGTTCCCGCAGGGCACCGCGCCGGACCGTGCCGAGTTGGAACCCACCGAACTGGCGGAGCGCGAACTGCGCGAGGAGACCGGCCTGAGCGCGGGTTCGCTGCGGCCGCTGGGCCGGTTGGACATCGCCGCGGGGATGAGCAGTCAGCGCGGCTGGGTGTTCCTGGCCACCGAGATCACCGAGGGCGACCCGGACCGCGAACACGAGGAGCAGGACATGCACTTCGCGTGGTTCACCCGGGCCCGGTTCGAGGAGATGATCCGCTCCGGCGAGGTCACCGACGCCCAGTCCATCGCGGCCTACGCCCTGCTGCTGCTCTCCGAGGGCCGGTAACGGTCCGGTCAGGGTTGGATCACGATCGCGCCGACAGCCCTTGGCGCAGGGCCGGTTCGGTGATTACTGACGCCTAGGCTAGTTCCTGACAAGCCGACGTTAGAGGGGATATGGGGACCGGCCGGTTGGGTGTCACGATCGTCGCTGTGGCGACCGCCTGCACGGCAGGCCTGGTCAGCCCGGCGTCGGCGCATGGCCAGCCGCTGGCGTGGAACGGGCGCTACCAGATGACCACGTACGCCTCGCAGAAAGCCGGCACCAGCCCGGCGACACGCCAGAAGGAGAACGACTTCGGCGCCACGTTCACCCTGTCGACGAGTTGTTCGGGCGGCACCTGCGTGGCCACCGTCGTCGACGGCCCGGCACCGGGCAACCCGACCATCCCGCAACCGACCCGCTACACCTGGAACGGCTCGGAGTGGACCACCACCTATGACTGGGCCTGGGACTGCTTCCTGGGCGACGGGTACCAGAAGCAGTGGAGCCCGGCCACGTCGTGGGCGTTCTACGCGCCCCAACCCGACGGCTCGCTGCGCGGCACCTGGCACACCGACATCGCCTCGGGCCCGTGCCGTGGCAGTGTCGTGATGCCGGTCGTGGCGGTACCGGCCTAACCCCGACGACCCCTTGCCCATGCCGAGCACCCGCAACCACGCCGCCGATCTGTACCGCGTCGTCGCGCTACTGATGGTCGTCATCGGCCACTGGATCACCGCGGCGCTGACCTATCACGATGGCGGGTTCTACCGGCAGAACCCGCTGGTGGAAATGCCCTGGACACAATGGCTGACCTGGCTGTTCCAGGTGGTGCCGGTGTTCTTCGTGGTGGCCGGCTACGCCAGCGCGGTGTCGTGGCGCCGACTCGCTGAGGACGGGCAGTCCCGGCAGACCTGGATCCGGCACCGACTGACCCGGCCGCTGGGCCCGACGGCGATCTACGTGCTGATCGTGCTGCTCGTGGTCGCCGCACTGGCGGCGGCGGGGGTGGCCGGCACCGAACTGGACTTCGGCGCCTGGGCCGTCGCCATGCACCTGTGGTTCCTGGGCATCTACGTGTTGGTGATCGCGCTGACGCCGGTGGCGGTGGCCGCGCACCAACGATGGGGGCTGTGGGTGCCGGTGGTCCTGGTGGTCGCGGTGGCCGCCGTCGACGTGGCGACCATCGGCGAAGGTGTGCCGTACCTGGACTGGCTGAACTACCTGCTGCCGTGGGCGGCCCTGTACCAACTCGGCATCGCCTGGCAGGACGGCACGTTGCGGGCCCGCCACGAGGTGCCACTGGCGTGTGTGTCGGCAGTGGCGCTGGTGCTGCTGGTGACCGTCGGGCCCTACCCGATCAGCATGATCGGGGTGCCCGGCCAGACCCTCAACAACACCTCGCCCCCGAATCTGGCGTTGCTCGCGCTCGGGCTCACCCAGACCGGGCTGGTGCTGGCGATTGCGCCCGCGGTGAACCGTGCACTGAGTTCGGCTCGCGCCCAACGGTTTCTGGCCATCGCCAATGACAACGTGATGGCCCTGTACCTGTGGCACATGGTCCCGGTGGTGATCGTCGCGCTCGTCGGCTACCCGACCGGGCTGTTACCGCAACCCGAGCTCGGATCCGGTGCCTGGTGGTGGTTCCGGCTGGCGTGGGTCGGAATCCTCGCCGTGGTCGCCCTGCTGGAGTTGCTGCTGCTGTGGCGGGGTCGGGCGTTCTTCGCCGCCCCGGTGCCCGCCGTCGCGGTACCGATCCCGCCGTGGGCGGGGTGGGTGCTGATGTCCGCGGGCACGCTGGCCGTGGCCGCGGCGCTGACCAAGATCGCGATCGACGGGTTCGCGCCCGGCGGGCATCTGCCGATCGGGACCGCGGCGTGCTTCGCTGCCGGTGTGGCGCTGATCGCGCTCACGCCGGCCGATAGGCGTGCAGACCGAGCCTGACCGCCAGGATCAGCCCCGCTACCCCGATCAGAATGCGCAGCGGTGTCGCCGGGGCATGCCGCACCACGATCGGTCCCAGCCGGGCGCCGACCAGTCCGCCGAGTCCCAGCACGATCATCTGCGGCCAGTGCACCGGCGCCAGGAACACGAAGATCAATGCGGCCACGGTGTTGGCCAGGCCGAGCAGGACGTTCTTGGCGGCGTTGGCGTGGGCCAGGCTGGCTGAGCCGAGGTGCAGCAGCATCGCCAGGAACAGCACACCGGCGGCGGCACCGAAATAGCCGCCGTACAGCGCGATCCCGAAGATCGCGAGCAGCTCGGCGGCCACTGCGCCGCGGTGTCGCGCGCCGCCGGCGGGCCCGGGGCGGCGCGGAATCACGATCGCCACCGACGCCACGCCCAGCAGGATCGGCACCAGCTTCTCGAAGGCGTCGGCCGGGGTGGTCAGCAGCAGCGTCGCGCCGACACCACCGCCGAGGGCGGCCACCGGTGCGCTGCGCGCCAGCCACCGCCACTGGCCGGCCAGCTCCGGGCGCGACCCCCACGCCGAGCCGATCCCGTTGAACACCAGGGCCACGGTGTTGGTGACGTTGGCCGCGACCGGGGGCAGGCCGACGGCCAGCAGCGCGGGATAGGTGGCCACCGAGGCGAACCCGGCGATACTGCCGGCCAATCCGCCCAGCACACCGGCGATCACCAGGGTGACGGCGTCCAGTGCGCTCAGGTGCGGTCCCTCCGGTTGCGGGGACGATCACCGACGTCACCCAGGCTGTTGCTATCGAGCAGACGTCCAAGTATCCAGCACGACAGCAACAGGATCGCGACAGCCAGGGGTTAGGTCCGGTGGGCAGGAGCGCAGCGACCCGGGAGTTAGGTCCGGTGGGCAGGAGCGCAGCGACCCGGGGATTAGGTCCGGTGAGCGAGGGCTCGCAGGAAGAACATCAGGTTGGCCGGCCGTTCGGCGAGGCGACGCACGAAGTAGCCGTACCACTGCGTGCCGAACGGCACGTACACCCGCACGTGGTTGCCGTCGTCCGCAAGCCGGCGCTGCTCGTCATCGCGGATGCCGTAGAGCATCTGGTACTCGAATCCGTCTGCACCACGGCCGAATTCGCGGGCCAGGCCGGGCACGACGGTGATGATCGCCGGATCGTGCGAGGCCACCATGGGATACCCGGAGCCGGCCATCAGCGTGCGCAGGCAGCGCAGGTAGGACGCGCTGACCTCGTCGGCATCGCGGTAGGCCACCGCGGCCGGCTCGTCATAAGCGCCTTTGCACAACCGAATCCGGGCCCCGGAGGCCGCGAACTCCGCACAATCGGCTTCGGTGCGCCGCAGGTAGGCCTGCAGAACCGTGCCCAGCCAGGGATAGTCGGTGCGCAGTTCCCGCACGATCGACAGTGTCGAGTCGGTGGTGGTGTGGTCCTCGGCGTCCACCGTCACCCACGCGCCCACCTTCGCGGCGCGTTCGCAGATCGCATGGGCGTTCTCGTGGGCGATCTTGTCGCCGTCCTTGGGCAGGGCCTGGCCCAACGCGGACAGTTTCAGCGACACCTCCAGGGGCCGGACCGCGCCGCCCGCGTCGAAGCCGGCGGCCAGCGCGTCGAGCAGACCAAGGTAGGCCGCCACCGTGGCGTCGGCGGTCTCGGTGTCGGTGACGTCCTCGCCGAGGTAGTCGATGCTGACCATCCGGCCGGTGTCGCGCAGTACGGCGACGGCGCTCAGCGCGTCCTCGACGGACTCCCCTGGGACGAACCGGCGCACCACATCCCGGGCGATGGGCATCCGTTCGGCGCTGTGCCGCAACCGGTGTGAGCGGCTGGCCGCCAGGATGGCCGGGCGCGCGGTGCGGGCGAACCACGCCGATGCGCGATCCGCCTTCGGCTTCTCGCTGACCGTGCTCATGACTGGGCCTCCATGTGCGGGTACCGGTGATCAGTGGGCGGGACGAAGGTCTCCTTGATGGAGCGCGCCGAGGTCCAGCGCAGCAGGTTCAGCGCAGAGCCGGCCTTGTCATTGGTGCCCGACGCCCGTGAGCCGCCGAAGGGCTGCTGGCCCACCACCGCACCGGTCGGCTTGTCGTTGACGTAGAAGTTGCCCGCCGCGAACCGCAGCCGGTCGGCGGCCGTGGCCACCGCGGCCCGGTCGTCGGCGATCACCGCACCGGTCAGCGCGTAGCGCGACCCGCCGTCAACCACATCGAGGATGTCGTCGAACTGCTCGTCGGGATAGACGTGGACGGCCAGGATCGGCCCGAAGTACTCGGTGCGGAACGCCTCGTCACCCGGGTCGTCGGACAGCAGCACGGTGGGCCGCACGAAATAGCCTTCGCTGTCGTCACATTCGCCGCCCACGGCGACCGTCACCCCGGGCGCGCTCTTGGCGCGATCGATGGCCGCGGCGTTCTTGGCGAAGGAGCGGGCGTCGATCACCGCACCGCCGTAGTGGGACAGGTCGGTGACGTCGCCGTAGCTCAGCGCCTCGGTGGCGGCCAGGAAGTCATCGCCCATCCGCTGCCACACCGAGCGTGGGATGAACGCCCGCGAGGCCGCCGAGCACTTCTGGCCCTGGTAGTCGAAGGCGCCGCGAATCAGCGCGGTGCGCAACACATCCGGGTCGGCCGAGGTGTGGGCGAGGACGAAGTCCTTGCCACCGGTCTCGCCGACCAGCCGCGGGTAGCTGTCGTAGTCGGCGATGCGGGTGCCGACCTCGCGCCACAGGTGCTGGAAGGTGGCCGTGGAGCCGGTGAAGTGGATACCGGACAGCCGGCGGTCGGCGAGCACCACATCGGAGACCGCGTAGCCGTCGCCGGCAACGAGGTTGATCACGCCCGGTGGCAGGCCGGCGGCCTCGAGCACCTGCATCGTCAGGTAGGCGGCGAAGCTCTGGGTGATCGACGGCTTCCACACCACGGTGTTGCCCATCAGCGCGGGCGCGGTGGGCAGGTTGCCGGCGATCGCGGTGAAGTTGAACGGGGTGATCGCGTAGACGAAGCCGTCCAGCGGCCGGTAGTCGGTGCGGTTCCAGACGCCGGGCCCGCTGACCGGCTGCTGGGCCAGGATCTGCCGGGCGAAGGCGACGTTGAATCGCCAGAAGTCGACGAGTTCGCAGGGGGCGTCGATCTCGGCCTGGTAGGCGGTCTTGGACTGGCCGAGCATGGTGGCGGCGGCGATCTTCTCCCGCCACGGCCCGGCCAGCAGGTCGGCGGCGCGCAGGAACACCGCGGCCCGGTCGTCGAATGACGTCGCGGCCCAGTCCGCCTTGGCGGCCATCGCCGCATCCACCGCGGCGGCGCCTTCGGCGGCGGTGGCGTTGGTCAGGGTGCCCAGCCGCGCCGCGTGCCGGTGCGGCTGCACGACGTCGATCCGGTCACCGTCACCCATGGCGTGGCGGCCGGCGATGACGTGCGGCAGGTCGATCGGGTTGGCGGACAGGTCACGCAGCGCCGTGGTGAGGCGGGCGCGTTCGGCGGAGTGGGGCGCGTAGTCGTGGACCGGCTCGTTGGCCGGGGCGGGTACATCGGTGCGGGCGTCCATGGCACAAGGATCGCCTGGCCAACCGCACAATCTGTTGGCCGATCAGCCAAGAGTTACTGCACCTACTAGTAGAATCCGACAACATGCGCTCCACCGGTGTCGGGCTCGGCCAACTGGTGTTGGCGCTGGATGCCACGCTGGTCCGGCTCGTCGAGGCACCCCGCGGGCTGGATGTGCCGGTGCGGTCGGCGGCCCTCATCGACTCCGATGACGTCCGGCTCGGGCTCGCGGTGAGCGCGGGCTCGGCCGACGTCTTCTTCCTGCTCGGCATCGGCGCCTCCGATGCGGCCCGGTGGATCGACCGGCAGACCACCGCTCACGGCGCCCCGGCGGCAATCTTCGTCAAGGAGCCGTCCGATGCCGTCGTCGCCCGTGCCACCGCGGTGGGCACCGCGGTGGTGGCCGTCGACCCCAAGGCCCGCTGGGAACGGTTGTATCGCCTGGTCAACCACGTCTTCGAGGCGCGCCGCGCCGACCCGGTCTCGGATTCGGGCACCGACCTGTTCGCCCTGGCCCAGTCCATCGCGGACCGCACCCACGGGATGGTCAGCATCGAGGACGACCAGTCCCATGTGCTGGCCTACTCGGCATCCAACGACGAGGCCGACGAACTGCGCCGGCTGTCCATCCTGGGCCGTGCTGGCCCGCCCGAACACCTGCAATGGATCGCCCAGTGGGGCATCTTCGACATCCTGCGTGCGGGCAGTGAGGTGGTCAGCGTCGACGAGCGGCCCGCGCTGGGGTTACGGCCCCGGCTGGCCATCGGCATCCACCGGCCCGACGCCCGGTTCATGGGCACCATCTGGGTGCAGCAGGGCTCCCGGCCACTGGCCGACGACGCCGAGGACGTGCTGCGCGGCGCGGCGGTGCTGGCCGCCCGCATCATGGCCCGGCTGGCGGCGCGGCCGTCGGCGCATCTGCTGGCCGTGCAACAGGTGCTCGGGCTGGCCGACACCGATACCGACATCGCCGACCTAGCCCGCGAACTCGGCGTGGCGGCCGAGGGCCGTGCGGCGGTGATCGGCTTCGACACCCGCACTGAGCATCCCCGCCTGGTTGACGTTCTGGCGTTGAGCGCCAGCGCTTTTCGCCCGGACGCACAGGTCGGCTCGAACGGTTCGCGGGTCTACGTGTTGCTGCCCGATTCCGGGCGCACCGGGCCGGTGGTGTCCTGGATCCGCGGCACGATCGCCACCCTGCGCACCGAACTCGGGCTGGAACTGCGGGCGGTGATCGCCGCACCGGTGGCCGGTCTGGGCGCGGTGGCCGGTGCCCGCCGGGAGATCGACCGGGTGCTCGACAGCGCCGAACGTCACCCGGTGGCCATCGGGCAGGTGACCACCTTGGCGCAGGCGCGCACCACGGTGCTGCTCGACGAGATCGTCACGATGATCGGCGCCAATGAGCGGCTGGTCGATCCGCGGGTGCGCCGGCTGCGCGAACTCGAGCCGGTGCTGGCCGCCACGTTGGCGGCCTACCTGGACAGCTTCGGCGATATCGCCGCAGCCGCCGCCGAGCTGCACGTGCACCCGAACACCGTGCGCTACCGGGTCCGCCGGATCGAGCAGGTGATGGCCACCTCGCTGGCCGATCCGGACGTACGGCTGCTGCTGGCGCTGAGCCTGCGGGCCACTGCCTGAGCGTGCGCTAAAAATTTTCCGAGAAAATTGGTAACGATGTGGTTACTGGTGCCGATGAGGCTTTTGTCATGACTGGCTGTGAGCCCTGTCACGTGGTCGTCCATCCACGCCGCAGGTCCGCGGTCCCGTCCGGGCAGCAATAGAAACCTCGGTGAACGCGGGGCCCTCCGACTCACCGTCGAAGCACTAAGGGGTCAGCATGAAATACATGGGTCGAGTGCTGGTGGCGTTGATCGCCGCCATGGCGGCACTGTTCGTCGGCAATGGAACGTCCAATGCCGGGTTGGACAATCAATTGAGTCTGGTGGACGGCGGTGGCCGGACCCTGACGATTCAGCAGTGGGACACCTTCCTGGACGGCGTGTTCCCCCTGGACCGCAACCGGCTGACCCGTGAGTGGTTCCACTCTGGCAAGGCTGTCTACAGCGTCGTGGGCCCCGGTGCCGACGAGTTCGCGGGCACCTTGGAGCTGGGCTACCAGGTCGGCTTCCCGTGGTCACTGGGTGTGGGTATCAACTTCAGCTACACCACCCCCAACATCCTGCTCGATGACGCCGATATCTCCCCGACGGGTTTCAACCCGCTGGGCTCGGTCATCACCCCGAACCTGTTCCCGGGTGTGTCGATCAGCGCTGACCTGGGCAATGGCCCCGGTATCCAGGAAGTCGCCACCTTCTCGGTGGACGTCGAAGGCCCCAACGGCTCGGTGGCCGTGGCCAACGCCCACGGCACCGTGACCGGTGCGGCCGGCGGTGTGCTGCTGCGTCCGTTCGCCCGCCTGATCTCCAAGGCCGGTGACAGCGTCACCACCTACGGCGAACCCTGGAACATGAACTGACACAACTGCATTGACTCCGCTTCACGTGCGGGGCGGTTGGGCCTGCTACTGCTGGCCCAGCCGCTCCGCCGCGGCGGAGATACGTTCGTCGGTGGCGGTCAGCGCCACCCGGACGTGGTGGGCGCCGCGCGGGCCGTAGAACTCGCCTGGCGCCACCAGGATGCCGCGCTCGGCCAGCCAGGCCAGAGTGTCCCGGCAGGGCTCACCACGGGTGGCCCACAGATACAGGCCCGCCTCGGAGTGGTCGACGGTGAATCCGGCCGACCGGAAGGCGGCCAGCAGCACCTCGCGGCGCGCGGCGTAGCGCTCGCGCTGCACACGTTCGTGGTCGTCGTCGTCCAGGGCGGCGACCATGGCGGCCTGAACCGG
The DNA here is from genome assembly GCF_001494595.1 of Mycobacterium sp. M26. Lineage (GTDB taxonomy): Bacteria > Actinomycetota > Actinomycetes > Mycobacteriales > Mycobacteriaceae > Mycobacterium. The sequence goes on along the minus strand of NZ_LN929908.1, from coordinate 846,910 downwards.
CGTGGGCACCATCATCCCGGCGTGCTTGCGCACGGCGAGCAACTCGCCCACCACCTCGGCGTCGCCGGCAACGAAGCCGGCGCGATAGCCGGCCAGCGACGAGGTCTTCGACAGCGAGTGCACCGCGAGCAGGCCGGTGTGGTCACCGCCGCTGACGTCGGGGTGCAGTACCGAGACGGGCCGCTCGGTCCAGCCCAGACCGAGATAGCACTCATCGGAGGCCACCAGCGCACCGCGCTCGCGGGCCCACTCGACCACCTTGCGCAGATGCTCGACGCCCAGCACCCGGCCCGTCGGGTTGCTGGGTGAGTTGATGAAGACCAACGCCGGCGACTGCGGGCCCAGCTGGGTCAGCGAATCGGCGGCAACCACCGGTGCACCGGCCAGCAGCGCACCGACCTCATAGGTCGGATAGGCCAGCTCGGGGACCACGACCAGGTCGTCAGATCCCAGGCCGAGCAGTGTCGGCAGCCAGGCGATGAGCTCCTTGGTGCCGATCACCGGGAGCACGGCGTGTTCAGCCAGGCCGGTGATGCCGTAGCGGCGCTGCAGCGCGGCCACCGCCGACGCCCGCAGCGCCGGGGTGCCTGCCGTCGTGGGATAGCCCGGCGCGCCACTGGCAGCGGCCAGGGCCTCGCGGATGACGGGGGCAACCTCGTCCACCGGCGTACCGACCGAGAGGTCGACGATGCCGCCCGGATGAGCCCGGGCGGTGGCGGTCACGTCGGCGAGGGTGTCCCAGGGGAAGACCGGAAGTCGTCCCGAGACCCGCCGGGCGCGCAACGGGTGGTGGGCCGTCAGTCTTCTTCCTTGGGCGGCAGGTCCTTGATCACCTGCGGGTCGTTGTCGGTCTGGCCGACCTTCGACGCACCGCCCGGCGAGCCCAGCTCGGCGAAGAAGTCAGCGTTGATCTGGGTGTACTGCGACCACTGATCCGGGACGTCGTCCTCGTAGTAGATCGCCTCCACGGGGCAGACCGGCTCGCATGCACCGCAGTCGACGCATTCGTCGGGGTGGATGTACAGCATGCGTGCACCCTCATAGATGCAGTCGACGGGGCACTCCTCGATACATGCCTTGTCTTTGATGTCGACGCAGGGTTCGGCAATCGTGTACGTCACGAACGTTCTCCTCGGTCTGCAGTTGGCTGTAGGTCTCTGGCGCGGTACTGAGGGCCCAGTATCCGATGTCGGCACCCCGACGGCTGAGTCAGTGTGCCCTAACTTCTGCGTGGTTACTGATACTAGACGTTGCGTATATTAGCCATCCCGCGCCGCGGAGTTCGACCCGAATACGGTCACGACGCGCCGGGCAGTTCCACGTACTCCTCCCCGCGTTCCAGGGACAGGCTCACGCTCTGCGCCAGGACGATCGCCATCGAGATCCCGACCAGCCACCACGCCTCACCCGTACTGATCCGATCGCCGGGGTCCAGATCCGACAGCTCCAGCGACCGCCACACCGCGAACAGCACCAATCCCAGGCTGACGTAGGGCAACAGCGTCAGCGACACCGACACCACGCGGGTCGGCTGCCCGCTGCTGCGGCGTACCCGGATACCGGCCGCCCACACCACCGCGGCGACCACGAGGACACCGGCGGTGAGCCACGGCGCCAGCGACTGGCTGCGTTCCCATAACTGCAGGCCCTGCGGTGTCCACACCGGGTCGATGGGCTGACCGGGGGTGATGTTGGCGGGCGGACTGGCCAGCGACAGCGCCAGATCGCCGAGGGTGGCCATGATGAAGGCGACCACGATCGGCGGGGTGATGACCGCAACGATGAAGCGCAGATGGGTGCCCAGCGCCGCCGCCGACACCAGCTGAACCGCCGCGAACAGCAGCGTGTAGAGCGAGAACGCGAAGGCCACCCCGGCCAGCACCTCCTCGGAGGCGCCCCGGCCCATGATCAGCGCGCAGGTCTGTTCACCCGAGGCCGTCGCATACAGCGTGGTGGTGGCGATCAGCCCCAGAAACGAGCAGCCGAGCGCGGCCACGCAGCGGCGGTCCTGGACGAGTTCCTCGATGGGGTCTTTGACGCCGAGGGCCTCCCGGCGATGCTGACGGTTGAGCATCAGGGTGATCGCCACGAAGGCGAAACCGGCCAGCGTGCCACCGAGTTGGGAGTACATCCCGGCCGCACTGGAGAAGTCGAAGTCGTACCACAGCTGGCAGTCACTCATGATGAGCTCCTTCCGGACGCTGCGGCACTGGGAGAAGATGATCATTCTTGCCGCTCGACGCGCAGAACGGGGGCTGATGAGCCAGACGTATCCGACCCTGATGTCCCCGCTGGACCTCGGCCACGTCAGGCTGCCCAACCGGGTGGTGATGGGCTCGATGCACACCGGTCTGGAGGACCGGGCCGCGCACACCGACAGGCTGGCGCATTACTTCGCCGAACGCGCCCGCGGCGGGGTCGGGCTGATCATCACCGGCGGCTACGCGCCCAACCGCACCGGCTGGCTGCTGCCGCTGGCCGCGGAGCTGACCACCGCCGGGCAGGCTCGCCGGCACCGCCGGATCACCGGTGCGGTGCACGACGCGGGCGGGCGGATCCTCCTGCAGATCCTGCACGCCGGCCGCTACGCGTACCACCCGCTGTCGGTCAGCGCATCATCGATCAAGGCTCCCATCAACCCTTTTCGGCCCCGTGCGCTCTCCGCTCGCGGGGTGCGTCAGACCATCGACGATTTCGTGCGGTGCGCCCGGCTGGCGCAGCTGGCCGGGTACGACGGCGTCGAGATCATGGGCAGCGAAGGGTATCTGCTCAACCAGTTCCTGGCGCCGTGCACCAACCGGCGCACCGACGAGTGGGGCGGCACACCGGAGAAACGCCGGCGGCTTCCGGTCGAGATCGTCGCGCGCACCCGGGCAGCCGTCGGTCCCGAGTTCCTGATCTGCTACCGGATGTCGATGGCCGACTACGTCCCCGACGGCCAGGGCTGGGATGAAATCCTCTCGCTGGCAACCGAAGTCGAGGCCGCCGGGGCCAGCCTGATCAACTCCGGCTTCGGCTGGCACGAGGCTCGGGTGCCGACGATCGTGACCTCGGTGCCGGGCGGGGCATTCGTCGACATCTCCGATGCGGTGGCCCGGCACGTCGACATCCCGGTGATCGCCAGCAATCGGATCAACATGCCGCAGGCCGCCGAGGCGATCCTCACCGACACCGCGGTCTCGGCGATCTCGATGGCGCGTCCGCTGCTGGCCGACCCGGACTGGGTGGCCAAGGCCCGCGACGGGCGGGCTGACGAGATCAACACCTGCATCGCCTGCAACCAGGCCTGCCTGGATCATGCGTTCGTGCATCGCACGGTGTCCTGCCTGCTCAACCCGCGGGCCTGTCATGAGACCGAGCTGGTGCTCTCCCCCACCCGGACAACACGTTCGGTGGCCGTCGTCGGCGCCGGGCCCGCGGGTCTGGCCGCCGCGGTCAGCGCCGCCCAGCGCGGCCACCGGGTCACCCTGTTCGAGGCCGCCGACACGATCGGCGGGCAGTTCGACCTGGCCCGCCGCATCCCCGGCAAAGAGGAGTTCAGCCAGACCATCCGCTACTTCACCACGATGCTCACCGTGCATCGGGTCGACGTCCGTCTGGGTACCCGGGCCGGCGCGCAGGATCTGACGCGATTCGACGACATCGTGCTGGCCACCGGGGTGCGCCCGCGGGTGCCCGATATTCCCGGCATCGACCACCCCATGGTGCTCAGCTATCCCGAGGCGATCACCGGGGCCAAGCCGGTGGGGCCGCGGGTGGCCGTGATCGGTGCGGGCGGAATCGGTTTCGATGTGGCAGAACTGCTGACCACCGTCGAGTCACCCACCCTGAACATCAAGGAGTGGAAAGCCGAATGGGGAGTCGTCGACCCCGCCGAGGCGCGCGGCGCGCTGGGTACACCGGTTCCGGCACCCCCGGCCCGCGAGGTGTGGCTGCTGCAGCGCGGAAGCGGCCCGCAGGGCCGCGGACTGGGCAGGACCACCGGGTGGGTCCACCGGGCGTCATTGCGGGCCAAGGGCGTTCACCAGCTGTCCGGGGTGAACTACGAGCGGATCGACGACGCGGGGCTGCACATCAGCTTCGGCCCCAGACGCCGGCGGGCCCAGCTGCTGGCCGTCGACACCGTCGTGATCTGCGCCGGCCAGGAATCGGTGTGCGACCTCGCGGATGCCCTGCGCGGCAAGGGGATCGAGCCGAAGGTGGTCGGCGGAGCGGCACTGGCCTCCGAGCTGGACGCCAAACGGGCAATCAAGCAGGGGACCGAGGTGGCGGCGGCGCTGTAGGCGCGGGCAAGGCCACGGCGGCAGCGAGTGCGACGACGAAGACCACCAGCAGCGCACCACCCAGGACGACGTTCATCGGCCCGCCCGGGGCGATGAAACTGCCTGCGGGCCCGATGATCGTGACCAGTTCGACGAACTGCTCGACGGCGAACACCGCGGCGACGACGGCCAGCCACTGCGGAAACCGGCCTTGGCGCGCCGCCCAGACGATCGGCCCGGCCAGCATCAGGTCGGCGACGGTCAGCAGCGGGCCCCACATGGCCGCGATGTCGGCCAGCGTGCGGGCGGTGGCCGGTTCCAGCCCGGCAGCGTGCAGTGTGAGGCCGGCGGTGAACCACACCTCGATACCGATTTGGGCGACGAACACCGCAGCGCCGATCGTGAAGATGGGCGCGGCCGGGCCGTCCAGGCGCTGCCGGGCGAAGCCGACCACGACCACCACGGCCAGTAGGCTCAGCGCAATCAGCAACGCCTGCAACCGGATCGCCGAGGCATGACGCGTGACATGCTCCACGACCGCGCTGCCGGGCCGGTCGACCCCCGGCCAGGGCGGGGCGACCAGCAGAGCCGCGACCGACAGGACGGCGAACGCCACCCCCGCAGTGAGCGGCAGCCGATGAGTTCCCTCAGGCAGCACGCGTGGCGTAGGTCGTGGTGCGCTGCCGCGCCGGCCGGCCGATACCCTCGGCGATCGCGACCAACTCGGCCACCGTCTTGGCCGAGCCGTGCTCGGAGCCGGCCATCCGGGAGATGGTCTCCTCCATCAGGGTGCCGCCCAGATCGTTGGCGCCGCCGTTGAGCATCACCTGGGTGCGCTCCACGCCGAGCTTGACCCAGCTGGTCTGAATCTGAGAGATCCTGCCGTGCAGCATGATTCGGGCCAGGGCATGCACGGCGCGGTTGTCGCGGTGGGTGGGCCCGGGCCGGGACGCCCCGGCCAGATACAGCGGCGAGGACTGGTGCACGAAGGGCAGCGGCACGAACTCGGTGAAACCGCCGGTGCGGTCCTGGATACCGCGCAGCACGTTGAGGTGACCGACCCAGTGCCGCGGGGTGTCGACGTGGCCGTACATCATCGTCGAGCTTGACCGCAGACCCACCTCGTGGGCGGTGGTGACGATCTCGACCCACAGCGAGGTGGGCAGCTTGCCCTTGGTCAGCACCCAGCGCACCTCGTCGTCGAGGATCTCCGCGGCGGTGCCGGGGATGGTGTCCAGGCCGGCTTCGCGCAGCCCGGTCAGCCACTCGCGAATACTCAAGCCGCTCTTGGTGACTCCGTTGGCGATCTCCATCGGCGAGAACGCGTGCACGTGCATCGAGGGCACGCGGGCCTTGACCGCGCGCACCAGGTCGGCGTACCCCGTCACCGGCAGCTCGGGATCGATACCGCCCTGCATGCACACCTCGGTGGCCCCGGCGACGTGGGCTTCCCACGCCCGGTCGGCCACCTCGCTGGTGGACAGCGAGAAGGCGTCGGCGTCACCCTTGCGCTGGGCGAACGCGCAGAACCGGCAGCCGGTGTAGCAGATGTTGGTGAAGTTGATATTGCGGTTCACCACGAAGGTGACGTCCTCGCCGACGGTATCGCGGCGCAACGAATCAGCAAGGGCGGCAACCGCATCCAACGCCGGGCCCTCGGCGGTTGCCAGGGCCAGGTACTCGTCGTCACTGCACCCGCCCGGGTTGCGTTCGGCTGCCCGTAGTGCGGCGGCCACATCGGTGTCGATCCGCTCCGGCGCGCGGGCGGCCAACTCCCCCACCTGGGTGCGGATGGATTCCCAGTCACCGAACGCGCTGCCCAGATCGCTGCGGGTCTCGGTGAGCCGGCCCTCAGCGTCGATGGCGGTGTGCAGGTCGGTGCGCCCCAGCGACTCGGTGGTCTCATCGGGCTCCTGCCACGGCCGCCCGGTCGGGTTCACGTCGAGCGCGAAGCCGGTCTGCGGATCGGCCAGGGCCGCGACGTGGCCGGCCACCCGCGGGTCGATCCACGCCGCCCCGCCCTGGACGTACCGCGGCTGTGCGGTGAGCCGCTGCACCAGGTCGAACCCGCCCTCGGCGGTCACCTCGGCCAGTTCGTCCAGCGCGGGCCAGGGCCGCTCCGGATTGACATGGTCGGGTGTCAGCGGTGAGACACCGCCCCAGTCGTCGACACCGGCGCCGAGCAGCGCCAGGCATTCGGCGCGCGACACCAGGTTCGGCGGGGCCTGGATGCGCATCCCGGGACCGAGCACCAGGCGGCTCACGGCGACGGTCGCGACGAAGTCGTCGAATTCGGCGTCCGGGGCGGCGGCCATCGCGGTGTGGTCCTTGGCCCGGAAGTTCTGCACGATCACTTCCTGGATGTGCCCGAACTCCTTGTGCAGCCGCCGGATCGCATGCAGCGTCTCGGCGCGTTCAGTCAGGTTCTCACCGATCCCGACCAGCAGACCCGTGGTGAACGGGATGGACAGCCGGCCCGCGTCGGTCAGCGTGCGCAGCCGGACCTCCGGGTCCTTGTCGGGGCTGCCGTAGTGCGCCAGGCCCTTGGTCTCGAAGAGCCGCCGCGACGTGGTCTCCAGCATCATGCCCATCGACGGCGCGACAGGCTTGAGCCGCGACAGTTCCGCCCAGCTCATCACGCCGGGGTTCAGGTGCGGCAGCAGTCCGGTCTCCTCGAGCACCCGGATCGCCATCGCCCGCACATAGTCCAGGGTGGAGTCGTAGCCACGTTCGTCGAGCCACTGGCGCGCCTCCGGCCACCGGGCTTCCGGCCGGTCACCGAGGGTGAACAAGGCCTCCTTGCAACCCAATTCGGCCCCGTTGCGGGCGATCTCCAGGATCTCGTCGGGCTCGAGGTACATGCCGCGACCTTCGGCACGCAGCTTGCCCGGCACCGTCACAAACGTGCAGTAGTGGCAGGTGTCCCGGCACAGATGGGTGACCGGAATGAAGACCTTGCGCGAGTAGGTCACCGGCAGCCGGCCGCCTGGGCCGCGCCTGCCTGCCGTCTCCAGACCGGCGTCGCGGACCCGGGCGGCACTGGCGCACAACTCGGCCAGGTCGTCGCCGCGTGCGGTCATCGCGATCGCGGCCTCGTCAACGTTGAGAGCCACCCCGTCGCGGGCACGCCGGAGCACGCGTCTCATCGCGGCAGGTGCAGGGGTGTCAGTCCGCGGCGGAACCACGGGGCTGGGCAGCGGACTGGGGTGCTGCGGGTTCAGGGCCACTCCCCGGTAACCATCGACAGCAGGGAAATCATCCGCACGTCTCACAATCTGAAATTCGAGCAGCTGACATGGTCCACACAGTAATACGCGCGTCTGCGCCGCTGATCCGCCAACCGAGACTCGCGGCGGAATGTGTAACACCAGGCTGACGAGAACGTAAGTTAAGGGTGTTCGCTGTACAGATTCTGGGAGTTTGCACCATGACCGTGTCCGTTCGTTCCTATCTGACCGCCGGTATGGCGACCGTCGTCGCAAGCGCCCTGACCATCGCACCCATGCAGGTCGTCGCGCCGGAGACGGTGTCCGCCACCTCCCTGCGCCTGAGCGCCGCAGTGCAGCCGCTGGTGCAGCCCGTCACCACCGCTGCTGCGGCGTTGGGCCTGGTCAGCGAGGCTCCCAAACCTGCCGCCGCGGCGTCGGCCGCCGCCACGCCGCAGGCATCGGTCACGGCCAACAGCACCGCCGGTGACTGGGTCATCTCGTCGTGGAACTTCATCAACTACTGGGTCGGCTACGCCGCCGACCTGGCGCAGTACGCGCTGGGCTGGGTGTGGCCGCTGAGCCTGATCGGCGATCAGTTCCCGTTGCTGTGGAACAACCTCGGTGTGCCGATCGGCAACGCCCTGGTCTACGGGCTGATCGTCCCGGTCCTCAACGACCCGCTGAACCTCGCGGTCTGGGGTACCGGGATCAACATCGTCGTGCAGTCCACAGTCGCCGCGGTGGTCAACACCGTGCTGGCCGAGATCGACTACTTCATCGGCTGGATCCTGCCGCCGCTGCCGCCGCTGCCCTTCCCGCCGCTGCCGGGTGCCGCCGTGGCCGCCGCCCCGCTGGCCGCCGCGGTCGCCGGTGACGGATCGGCCGACGCCCCGGCCGAGGACGCCGCTCCCGCCGAGACGCCCAAGGCCACCGGCCACTCCGCACGCACGAAGGCCGTCAAGGACACCCCGTCGGTGGCGGCGCTGTCCGCCCAGGTTGTCGACAGCACCACCACGGCCGTCGACACCCCGGACGCCACCCCGGACACCCCGAAGACCGGTGACAACTCCTCGGACAACGGCGGCACGAAGTCCGGCGGTTCGGCCAAGAAGTCGGGGTCCACGGGCGGGTCGGCCCGCGCCCACAAGGCGAAGTCGGGCGACTAGCGCTACTCGGCGCGGTTACGCCGCCACAGCAGCCAGCCGGGCGGCCCCGCCCCCAGCACCAGGAACAGCAGCACGCTGTAGGCCATCACACCCGGGCCGCCGAACACGATGTCACCGCCTGGCCCGCCGAGGGTCAGGGCAGCGACCGTGAACAGCCAGGTGAGTAGCGGTAGCGCCGCGAGGCGGGTGGAGTCGGTCCAGTACATCGCCGCCCAGACCAACATGGCGTTGACCAGACCGCTGATCAGCGCGCTGATCGGGAAGGGCACCGGCCCCAGGTAGAGCGGTAGCAGCAGGGCACCGACCACCGCCGAGATGACGCCGTCAACGGCCAGCAGAGCCAACACGACCGTGCGAATGGCGGGATCCTCCACGGGTAGGAGTGTCGCCCCTTCCTCGCTTCGGCGCTGTCGCGGGTACCCACCGCGCCGAGACCCGGATCACCGTTGCTCGTTGCTGATTGTTTGCTGTTTGTAACACAATCCTGCCTGCGGCATCGCGGGGTTGACGTTGCAGTCAATTATTGCCATCGGTCATTTTCCTGCATGTTTGTCCTACTTAGTTGCGCTGTGCTTTTTGCCCAAAGTGGACAAATTTGTTGCTTACGTCAACAAATCTGCGTTCACTGAAACCGTCAATCTGTGAACAACCTGAGGACAGCACCGGGGGGGCTTTGTCATCCCTTCGCGTTCTCCGGCACGCCACCGCATCACTCTGGAGGGGACATCCATGGCATTTTCAGGCAGCACATCGATCGTCAAGGGCGGGATCGCACTCGCCGGCGCTACCGCCATTGCACTGACACCCGTCACACCGGTCGGCGGGCAGGGACAGCCCGACACCGCAGCGGTGAACCTGGCGGCGCTCAGTGTCCCGACGCCGAGCCAACTCCTCGACGGCTACGTCGAGGCGTTCACCTACGCGCTCGAGACCGGCGGCGGTGCCCGAGTCAACAATCCATCTCCCGCCACCGACCCGGTCGATGCCCTCACCGACCTGGCGGCCGGCTTCCCCGCAGCCGCTGTGCGGACCCTGCAGGCAATCGCCCAGACCCCGGCGGCATTCGGTTCGCTCCTCACCTCCGCACTCAGCGGGGACCACGCAACCGCCTCAGCAACCTTGATCAACATCATCGACGCCGCGCTGTGGGCCAACGACCCGGCGCTCTTTGCCATGCGCGACGCCCTGCCCGCACCGATCGGTGGGTCCGCAGGCCTTGTCATGAACCTCCGGGAAGCCTGGCGCCAGGGCGGTATCTCGCTCGAGAGCACGCTGCTGACCGCACTCGGCTGGCCGAACCCGTTCGCACCGGCCGTGGCAGACGCCGATGCAGCGCCGCCCATTACCTCGCTCGCCGATTTCGTCGACGCGGTGAACACCGCGGTATCGCTGTCCGGTGCCGCCGCCTACAACAACCCGAAGACGGTGTCCGGGCTCGGCCAGGCTCCGCTGTACCTCGCTGCCGGACTCGTCGCGTCGACGGTGCGCGGACTGCAGACCCTCGTCGGCGCGCCTGCCGTGATCGGCACGCTCATCTCGAAAGTCATCGAGGGTGATCAGGCCGGCGCGTTGGCGGTGCTGAAGAACATCGTCGATGCCCCACTCTGGGTGGCCGACCCGGCGATCTTCGCCATCCGGGATGCGGTGCCGGCACCGATCGGCGGTACAACGGGCGTCGCGATGAACGCGCGCGAAACGTGGCGCCAGGCCGGGCTGGCCATCACCAACGTCGTCGCAGCGGTGGCCGATCCGGCCAGTTCCGTTGCGCCACAGCAGGTTGCGAAGCCAGGCGCCGGACAGGTCCCGAGTGCTACGCGGACCGTGCTGCTGAGCGTGGCGACCGAGGATCAGCGGGATTCTGCAACGCCGGCAAGCCAATCGCCGGCCGCGGGCACCGCCGACTCCGGCACGGCATCCTCCGGTCGCGGCAGCGCACGGGACCGTACGGCGGACGCACCCGCGGCCGACAAGCCGTCGGCAGGCAAGTCCACCGGCAAGAATGCGCGGAGCGCATCGGCGGACGCCGGCTAACCGGTCAGTCCGGCCAGCAGGTCGGTCTCCCACCCCCGGTCGTCGGTGGGTCCGGGCTCGCCGCTTACCAGAACATAGTGCTCGGCGGCGAGCACCGGCAGGATCATCTTGTTGGACAGGGTGAAGGCCCGGTCCGTCGGCCCGACCACCATCTGGGTGGCGTGCTCGGCGATGGCGGCGACTTTGGCCGGCACCTGCTCGGGGGCCTCGATGACCGCGGTGATGCGGTCATCGGGGAAGCCGAACTGCAGTTCAGCCGGCGGCCAGATCCAGTCCCCCAGCACGTCCTGATCGCCCAGTGCGTCAATACCGTCCCGAAAGGCGCTGGCGCTCATCACAGTCCAGTAGAACTTGGGCACCTGCCAGGTCGCGGCCGCCACCGCCGCGGTCGTGATGCGGTGGGTCTGGATGTGGTCGGGGTGGCCGTATCCGCCGTTGGGGTCATAGGTCGCCACCACATGCGGCCGGAGCTCGTCGATGATCGCGGTGAGTTCGGCGACGGCCTCGTCGACGTCGGCGTCGACGAACCGGATGTGCCGACGCGGCGGGGTGCCGGGCATCCCCGAATCCCGCCACCGTCCCGCCCCGCCCAGAAAGCGGGGACCCGGCAGGCCGAGCCTGCGCAGCGCCGCCGTGAGTTCGCCGATCCGGTACCCGCCGAGCTGATCGGACTCGTCGACCGCCAAACGCAACCACCGATCGTCGATGATCTCGCCTTCTTCACCCAACGTGCAGGTGACCACAGTGACCTCAGCGCCCTGGGCGGCATACCGAGCGATGCTGACACCGTTGTTGATCGTCTCGTCATCGGGATGGGCATGCACGAACAGCAGCCGCGGCGTCTCCTGCATTGTCACGGCGCCACCCTACCGAGCGGACCGGACGGCTGTTCTGGCAATGTCGGGTCGCCACCGCGGGTGGCCATTCTGATCGACAAAATCCCGCGACAGCGATTTCTAGCAATGTCAGACCGGCACGAAACCAATTCACGATTGCTAGAGAACTCTCCTAAACGTACTGAACTGCACTTTTCACTGAAGAGAACTTTGCGCCAAACGCAAACACTTAAACCTTCATCAGCGTAAATTTCGCTTCACCCTTCAGGTCCTGTCGAATTGAGGTGCCGCAATGCAGGTCAATGTGATGGCTCAGTTGATCGCACTCATCACGTCGTTGGTCATGGGCGTCCCGGCGTCCAACCCGCCCCCGGACCCGGGCGTCTTCGCCAAGTCGCTGGTGCGCGAAATCGCCGCGCCGGTCCTACAGCAGATCGACTCAGCAATAGCCAACGATCAGGTCGATCCGATCATGGGCCAGCTGGTCCGGAACAAGGTGAGCGAGACCGCCGCCCTCGCCATCCCCCGCATCACCGCCGATGTCACCGTCGCGATCGCCCTGGCGGCCACCCCGCGCAAACTCGGCGAGGCGATCCAGACATCAGACCCGGAGAAGGTGAAGGCCGTCCTGACCGACACCGCCACCACGATCAAGAACGCACTGCAAACCCAGGCCGATGAGATCAGCGCGCTGCAGACAACGATCAACGCCCGCAACCTCAAGGTACTCACGACCGTGCTGGCGGAGGGTCAGGGCGTCCTGACCACCGTCGTCGCCGCCGGGCAGGACGTCGCCACCCAAGCCGCCACCGCTTTGGCCCAGGTCAGGACCACTGTCCAGGGCGGGGGCAGCGCAGCCGAGATCCGCGCCGCGGTCGAAGCCGGCATCTCCGACGTCACGACCGCGGTGGACGCGGCCAAGAGTGAGGTCGGCGAGCGGGTGGCGCTGGCCCGCAAGAACATCCTGACCGCGGCCCAGGGCAAGAAAGAGGAAGCCCAGAAGCGCACCACCCGGGCGGTCACGAGCGCCAGCACCGCCGGCAGCAAGCGCGCCGTGAAGGCGGCCGCCGCGGCCTGAATTCCCACAGTGTCGGGCCGGGCCGAATCCGGCTAGATTCGGCCCGTGACCCGGCGCAACCTCGAGTTCGGCTGTGGGGTGCTGGTCGTCGGGTTGCTGGCCGGGGTGGCCGGTGCGGCGACGACGCTGCTGCTGCACTGGATCGAGCACCTGACCTACCACTACAGCTTCGGCTCACTGCTGGACGGCGTGACGGGAGCGAGTCCGGTGCGACGGGTGCTCGGCCCGATGATCGGTGGCGCGCTGGCCGGGTTCGGCTGGTGGCTGCTGCGGCGCCGGGCCCGAATCCCCTCGCTGACGACGGCGATCACCAGCCACCAGCCGATCCCCCGGCTGGCGATGTCGCTGGACGCAGGACTCCAAGTCCTGCTGGTGGGCACCGGCGCCTCATTGGGCCGCGAGGGCGCACCTCGCCAATTCGCCGCGGCACTGGGCGATCTGGGTACCTCGCGATGGGCGCTGACACCGCGGGATCGGGAGATCCTGCTGGGCTGCGCGGCCGGTGCCGGCCTGGCCGCGGTCTACTCGGTGCCGATGGGCGGTGCACTGTTCGCCCTGCAGATCGTGTTGCGCACCTGGCAGCTACGCGCGATCGGGACGGCCCTGGTCACCTCCGCACTGGCCACCGCGGTGGCCGCACCCGTGACCCATCTCGAGACGCCGCTGCACTGGCCGGACCCTGACCTGTCCTACCTGCTGACCGCATTCGCGATCCTGCTGGCCCCCGTGGCGGTGGCGGTGGGGCGCGGCTTCAACCGCGTGATGGATTACGCACGCGCCCACAAGGTGGGCGATTCGTGGCTGCTGATCCCGGCGATCGCCGGCGCCGGACTGGTCGTCGGCTTGTGTTCGCGGCAGTGGCCTGAGCTGCCCGGCAACGGCAAGAGCGTGCTCACCATCAGCGTGAACAGCAGCCTGACCCTGGCCTCGGCACTGGCCTTGCTGTTCCTCAAGCCCCTTGTGACCGCGCTGTTCCTGCGGGCCGGGGCGGTCGGCGGCATGCTCACTCCCGCCCTGGCCACCGGGGCCGCGATGGGGTCGGTGGTGGCACTGGCACTCAACACCTGGACACCGCTGCACGTCAGCCTGCCCGCCGTCTCACTGGCTTGCGCAGCCGGCGTGCTGGCGATCACCCAGGGCGCACCGGTCTGGGCGGCGCTGTTCGTCTGGGAGCTGGCGCGGCCGCCGCTGTGGCTGTTGATCGTCTTCCTGGCCGCAGCCACCGCCGCGCACCTGCTGAACAAGCAGATGCGCGGCGCGACGGCGGGTGACTGAGCGTTACTTGCAGAGGTCGGCGACCTGCTTGCGGGCCGAGTCACCCTCAGCCAGCCGGGCGGCCTGGCCGGGGTCACTGTTCTGCACACCGGCCAGAGCGTTGATCCCGATGTCCTGGAGGTCGCGGGCGAACGCGCGGGTGGCATCGGCAAGCTGTGACGGGGTCGAGGAATCAAGCTGGCGCAGAAGGTAATCCCCACCTCCCACGAGGGCCAGCCGGGCATTGCCTGCAACGGCGGCCTGAGCCACCGGATCCTGACCCAGGTCGTTGTGGGTCTGTAGGGCCACCCCCCGGCTGACGGTCTCGAAAGCGTTGCACACCCGCATCTTCGGGTCACCGGGCAGCGCAGAGGACGCCGAGTCCTTCGTCCCTCCGGCCAGCAGCGCCCACACCGACAGTGCGACGGCGACGACGCCCAGCACGATCGCGACCGGAACACCCCAGCGCGTCAGGCGCTGCCACGCAGTGGGGACGGTGAACACAGGGGCAGAATGGGTTTGGACATCTTCAGTGGTATCCGGCATGAGCTGATAATAGCCGCCGGTAATCCCGAATTAAACGACCCGGCCACATTTGCGCACGCGAAAATTATTGTATTTCAACGTATTTCGTTGCGTAGGGCGACAACTCTTCATTGCTGGAATTCGCGATGACCGGCACGTGGCGGGCTGGATTACGTATTCAGCGACCTCAGGCCCGTCGGTACGAGATTTTGCCGGGTATTCATATTGGCGCCGTAATCCGCGTATTTGACCGGCCGTACCTGACAACGGTCTCCCAGTCGTGTAGAAGAAATCTGTGGACTCTCAACCGCTCAAAGTCATTCAGACGCCATTGCTCCATGCAGCGATGGCCCGTCGGCTGCACCGCCGCTCGATCGTCAACGGTGAGATCACACTGCCCGCCGTACCGGGGCTGATCGACGAGTATGTCGCCATGTGCGCCAAGATTTTTGGCGCTGTCGGCCGGCCGTTCACCGACGAGCAGCTGGCACACCTGCGCTCGGTGCTCGAGGGTCAACTCAACGAGGCCTACAGCGCCTCACCGCGGTCCAACATCGTCATCACCTACAACGCCCCGGTGGGCACCGTGCTGAACTATCACGTCAACGCCCAGTGGTTCACCGTCGAAGGCGCCTACGAAAACTGGGTGGCCACCCGGGAGCCCCCGCTGTTCGGCTCCCAGCCTGACGCTCGAGTGTGGGCGCTGGCCAACGAGACTCTTGATCCCGCCCAGTACCCGATCCTCGACCTCGGAGCAGGCACCGGCCGCAACGCGCTGGCCCTGGCGCGACGCGGTCACCCTGTCGACGCCGTCGAGATGACGTCCACATTCGCCCAGACCTTGCGGGCAGATGCCGAACGGGAGTCGTTGAACGTCAAGGTGATCGAGCGCAACATCTTCGCGACCCTGGACGATCTGCGCCGCGACTACCAGTTGATCGTGCTCTCCGAAGTGGTGTCGGACTTCCGGTCCACCAGCCAGCTGCGCGGGGTGTTCGAGCTGGCCTCGCACTGCCTGGCACCCGGTGGGCGGCTGGTGTTCAACGCCTTCGTCGCCCACCGGGACTACGAACCCGACGATGCCGCGGTCCAGATGGGTCAGCAGTGCTACAGCACCCTGTTCACCCAGCGAGACATGGCCGCGGCCCTGGCCGGGTTCCCGCTCGCGCTGGTGTCCGACGTCCCGGTCTTCGACTACGAGCGGGCCAATCTGCCCGACGACGCCTGGCCGCCCACCGGGTGGTACCCGGAATGGGTCAGCGGGCAGGACGTATTCGACGTCGCACGCGAGGACCGTCCCATCGAGATGCGGTGGCTGGTCTACGAGAAGCCGGACCGCATCACCCTTTAGAACACCACGGTCTGGTTGCCGTAGCGGATGATCCGGTCCTCGCAGTGCCAGGACACCGCGCGGGACAGCACGGCACGCTCGACGTCGGCACCGAGCCGCACCAGATCCTCGACGCCGTGCCGATGGTCCACGCGCACCACGTCCTGTTCGATGATCGGTCCTTCGTCGAGGTCATCGGTGACGTAATGAGCCGTCGCACCAACCAATTTCACGCCCCGCTCCTTGGCGCGCCGATACGGCGCCGCGCCGATGAAGGCCGGCAGGAACGAGTGGTGGATGTTGATCAGCGGACAGCCCACCTCGGCCAGGAAGTCCGGGGTGATGATCTGCATGTAGCGGGCCAGCACCACCAGGTCGACGTTGCCGCGTAACAGGTCGAGCTGTCGCCGTTCGGCCTCCTCGCGGATGTCCTTGGTGGCCGGGATGTGGATGAACGGCACCCCGAACGGCCGCACCTGATCCGCCAGGTCGGGGTGGTTGGCGATCACCATCACCACCGACATGTCCAGTTCGCCGCGGCGGTTGCGCCAGAGGAGGTCCAGCAGGCAGTGGTCTTCCTTGGAGGCCATTATCGCCACCCGCTTGGGTTTACTGGCCTCGGTCAGCCGGAAGTCGATATCGAACGGTGTGGCCACCTGCTCGGTGAAGTCGCGTTCCAGCGCATCCCGCGCGGCGGCCAGGCCGGGCAGATGAAAGATGGTCCGCTGCATGAAGGTTCCACCGGCCTGGGCCGTGGCGTGCTGATCCAGCGAGACGATGTTGGCCCCGGCGCCGGCCAGGAAGGCGCTGACCGCCGCGACCAGACCGGGACGATCGGCACACCGCAGCAGTAACCGGCCCACGTCTTTGGTGGCCAGGGCGTCCGGTCCGTGCGGGTATTCGAGCGTCGACATGCCGTTGATGCTGACGGCAGCGCCTGTGATCATCAACTTTTCCTTCGTGTGTCGATATGTGTCGAGACAGCAATGCAGAACACCGGGCCCACCGAAGTGGGCCCGGTGTCTGTTGACAGTGCAGTTACGGGCATCCCGGGAGCGCCGGGAACACCGACGCTCCCGGGGCCGATCCAGCTGGGATTCCTCCCAGATCCCAACCGAATCGAGCGGTGTTAGGCAGCGCCGCCGCCCGTACCCCCGTTACCGCCGGTTCCACCGGTTCCACCGGCAGTCGATCCCGGCGACGGTGCGCTACCGGCCGAGCCGGCGCTACCCGCGGAGCCGGCCGTGCCGCTTCCGCTCAGGCCGCCCTTGCCGCCGGCACCACCGGTGCCACCGGTGCCCGGCGTCCCGTCAGCACCGACGGTGCTTCCGGAGCCGCCCTTACCGGCTGCGCCACCGTTACCACCGGCACCGCCGCCCGTCAGCACCGACGGTGCTTCCGGAGCCGCCCTTCCCGGCTGCGCCACCGTTCCCACCGGCACCGCCGCCACCGCCGCCACCGCCGACACCCGGGTTACCGGGCGAGG
Source organism: Mycobacterium sp. M26 (assembly GCF_001494595.1). GTDB lineage: Bacteria > Actinomycetota > Actinomycetes > Mycobacteriales > Mycobacteriaceae > Mycobacterium. Next base: position 829,733 of record NZ_LN929908.1, on the reverse strand, counting down.
TGAAGAAGGGCAGGAAGCCACCGGCACCCGGCGCGCCACCGTTACCGCCGTCGCCACCGGCACCACCGTCGGCGCCTGTGCCGCCGTCGCCACCGGCACCGCCGACACCGACACCCGTGGTCCCGAGGCCACCGGCACCGCCGTTGCCACCGCTACCACCGTTGGCGCCGTTGCCGCCCTGGCCACCCTGACCGCCGTTGCCACCGCTACCACCGGTGCCGAAGATCAGGCCGCCGGTGCCACCGGCACCGCCGTTGCCGCCCTTGCCGCCGTCCTGGCCGTTGGCGGTCGACGCGGCACCATTGCCACCGTCGCCACCAGCGCCGCCGGCGCCGGCCAGCCCGATGCCACCGGCACCGCCGTTGCCACCATTGCCGCCTCCGGCGGTGGCGTCACCACCGTTGCCACCCTGCTGTCCGGTGGGCGCAGGCAGTCCGGCAGCGCCGTCGCCACCGTTGCCACCTGCGGAGCCTCCGGCGCCGCCGGCCTGAGCCTGAGCGGGCGGCAGGACCGCACCGGGGATTCCGGGCACGCCGTTGGAGACGTTCGGATCCAGCGGCGAGTTCAGCACGGTCGGGTTCTGGCCGTTGAGGCCCGGACGACCCGCGCCACCCTGGCCACCCTGGCCACCGCTGCCGATGAAGAACGACGCGTTGCCGCCGGCTCCACCGTTGGTGGCCTCGACCGCCTTGCCGGTGGCCGAGTAGCCGCCGCTGACGCCGTTGCCACCGTTGCCACCGCTTCCGAAGAAGAGGCCGGCATTGCCACCGTTGCCACCGTTGGTGGAGGTCTGGGTGACCGGGTTGTAGCTGCCGTTGAGGCCGTTGCCACCGTTACCGGCGAAGAAGCCCCCGTCATACCCGTCCGGGTGCAGGGCGTTTCCGTCGGCCCCGTTCCCGATGAAGATGTTCAGGACCGGGATGGCGCCAGCGATGTCGAGGAACCCGTTCGAGATCTGGTTGAACGGATCGACCGCGACGGCCAACAGTGCGTTCGGGGACGGCGAGGAAGCACCGACCCCGAAGATGCTGCCGAAGCTGCCCAGCAGATCGTCCAGTGGCGCCTGCGGCGCCACGATCGGAGCGGCCTGGGCGGCCGGGGCGAGCAGGAGCCCGGCCGCCGGAGCGCCCAGGACGATACCGGCGCCGCCGATTGCGGCCGCCGTCGCCATCAGCGGGCGAGCGCGTCGCTTGCTGGTGACTTTCTCTGAATGGATGGACATGTAGGAAGAGCTCCCTTCAATCGTGCTCGAAATCCAAGCAGCAGCAACGTAACACCGGCGACTCTCTGGATGCGATATTTTTCGGCGCCCAAAACTGAAGTAGTTTCGATCCGAAAATAGCCGATTGTTTCCGACGCAAAGGACCGCTGAGAATCGACCTCCAGAAACGGGATTTCGCTGGCGAGATGGCCGGATCACGCCGAAAAGCCAGTTCTTTCAAGGTTTTTACAGATCAGTCAGCGGATTGCCGTGCTTGCACGACTTGGCAAAGTGGCGAACGGCCGGGGTCTTTTATCAGCATCTCCTCAGGGAGAAAGAGTCGCTGAGATTCGATTCCGGGCCGTCCCGCCGACTCCGGAATCGTTGCGTTCGACACTCTCCAGGAAAGTCCCAGATAACCGGTAGGCAAACGGGTTTGAATAAATTGACAATTGCGACAAACTATCGTTAACGCCAATTAATGCGGGAAATTCTGAATAGTTGCTGGCGGGTATCCGCACGCGCCGGGTCGCGCTTCGTATCAACACAAACAGGCACGCCAACCGCATCGATCGGCACCGATCACCGGCCGCGCCGGCGGCTGGGATTCTTAGCCTCGGTAACGGGCTGCGATCACTCAGCAGACACTCAGCGACCAGCACGGCCACCGCGGTACTACTGACAAGGCATTTCTGTGTGGAACTACCGCGCGGGGCACCCCGGGATCCGGCCAGATTCTCAGGATCAGTCTGCGGACTTATCAGCCTGCTCTCAGGTATGGTTGCCGATAAGCCGGGCCGCGACAGCGGGAGGAGACGGCGTGCGTAAGGCGATGGGGCCAATCCTGACCACAGGAGTGGCGCTGGTGGCGGCCGCAGTCGTGGTCGCCAACCCCGTCGCGCCTCCGATCAGGGACATGCAGATCTCCACCACGCAGTTGTCCACCAGTCCGCAGGCCCTCATCCCGTTCGACAAGTCGCTGCTCAACTCGATCTCCCAGCAGTCCGCCCCGTTCGGTTCGGCGCTGGCCCAGATCCTGGGTGCGCTGGCCGCCGAGGCCGACCGGATCGGCAACGAGGTCAACTCCGCCGGCTTCGACGGCGCCCCGGCACCGGCGGCGGCCCTCGGTCCCGCTGCCTACGCTCCCCCGCCTGCCGAGGCGCCCTTCGTCGAGGCCAATGGCGCCCCGTCGGCCGCCGCTGCTGCGGCGATGCTTCCGGCCGACAGCGTCACGGCCGACGTCCAGCAGGTCGTCACCAACCTCGTGCAGGACACCACCTATCTGGGCAGCAAGGTCGTCGAGGCTGCCTACGCCGCGGTCGATGTCCTCATCAATACGCCGAACCTCATTGCCAAAGCCATCGTGGCTCTGATCAAGGGTGATCTCGCCTCGGCGCTGACCACCATCGTCGACGCCATCAAGGCGTTCTTCGGCCCCGGCCTCATCCTCATCGGCGGCCTGCAGGACATCATCGACAACCTGACCGGCCAGGGTCCGGTTCCCATCGTGCCGGCCTCAGCCGCCAGCCCGACGCCGACGACCGAGACCGGCAATAGCCCGGCAGGTGTCGGTGGCACCGGAGCGAGCGCCCCCGACGAGGCCCCGGCCGCCGCGGTCGGGCAAAGCGGTCGCGACCGCACCCCCAAGGCGCCGCGCGTGACGGCCCGCGCTGCTGCGACCGATCCGGCCACGGACTCCTCGGCGCCGGACAGCACCGACTCGGCCCCGCAGCCCGGCTCCACGCCGACGCGCACCTCGGTCGCCGAGAGTGGGCGCGGCGCAGCGGGTTCGACAGCGGGCCCGCGCCCGATCAGCCGGCCCAAGCCGCACGATCCGGGTGCCACCAAGCCGACCGGAGCCAGCGCCAAGGATCAGAGCGTAGGCGGCCAGGGAGCCAGCGCCGGCGAGTAGCTCGCCGACGGCATATTGACGTCGCAGTCACCACCTGTTTCCCTACGGCGCAATGCCGAGCACCCTGTCGGCGCGCAACACACGCAGCGCTAACCCCCCAGTGGCCACCTTTCCAGCTATGCCCTCGATTCGGCGGGTTGATTGCACACGCAAAGAACATGTCGGCCCTTATCGACAACCTCCCCTTTTCTCAGGCTGCTCTCAGGTAGCTTGCGCTGGTCAGGTTTCCGACGGGCAAAGGAGCTCGAAAATGTCCACCGCAGTCAGCTCTGTCTTCAAGACCGGTATCGCGCTCGCCGGGGCCGGCGCCATCGCGATGAGCCCGCTGGTACCCACGCACGACGTCCGGGTGCCGACCGTGGACCTGCCGTCCGTCGAGCTGAGCGCGCTGGCCACACCCGCCATCGGCGCGATCCCCTACCAGATCGGCGTCAACACGCTGGGCAACCTGCTGGCGCTGGCACCGATCCTGGCGGGCAGCACTGAGCAGTGCACGGTATGCCTCGGACCGGTCGGCGCGGGCCTGCCCTTCACCGGCTGGGGCCTGGCCGGGATTGGTGCCGGCCTGATCGCCAGCCCGATCGCCTTCGTCCAGACCCTCCAGGGCGACGGCAGCGTCAGCAAGGCCCTCGGCGCCGCCCTGCTGGCCATCCAGACCCCGATGACCAACACCTTCCGCCTCCTGGTGTCGCCGCGCGAAGTCGGCGGCTACGCCCTGCAGGCCGCACTGGACCGCGCCTTCAACGCCAGCAAGCACATCATCGACTACACCGTCAACATCCTGGCCCAGGCGCTGGTGACCGGTCCGCTGACGGTCACCGCAGGTGCGGTGACCGGCTCGCAGATCTTCGCCGGAACCCTCGCCTCCACCGGCGATTTCATCACGGCCTTCAACGCCGGCCGCGCACCGTTCGAGGCGGCGGTGAACAAGGCACTGACCGACCTGACGAGCGAGGTCGACGAGGGCCGCGCCACGGTCTATGCCGACCTCACCGCAGGTCCGGGACAGGCGACCTCGCCCATTCCGGTGGTCTCGACGCCGCCGACAGCCGCCGTCGCCGGCCCGGTGACCAAGAAGACCACCTCGTTCAAGGCGGTGCCCACCACCACAGCCGCTGCGGCGGCCGCCACCGGAGATGACAACGGTTCGGGCGCAACCGATTCGGATGCAGGCTCGTCGAGCGGCAAGGCCGGCAAGTCCACCGGCGGATCGAAGCGTCAGCACAAGGCCGACTGACCCGTTACTGGGCGGTCTTGACCCAGCGGCCCGCGTCGCCAACGATGCCGACCGGGACCGCTCCGGTCAGGCTGACGTTCTGCACACTCGGGCCGGCCGCGACGATGGTCGCGTCCTGCAGGATCGGCAGCACCGTGGACATGTTCCACAGCCGCGGCTCGACCTGGGTGATGACCTCGCCGATGTCGGCCGAACCATCAAGGGCCGCATTGATACTCGGCTGAATGCCGCGGTCGCAGATGCCGGTGAGGTTGGATGGTGCCTGCACCAGCGTGCCGCTGTCGGGCGCCGGTAGCGGCGGCGGGGCGGTCGTGGTGGTCGGCCGGCTCGGCGGCGCACTCGACGGATTCGGCGGATTCGGCGCCGGCGAGGAGGTCGGCGTGGCGCTCGGGGTGGTCGACACCTCGGTGGCCTCCAGCGCCGGGCAGCCGTAGCGGGAGGCCAGCAGCGTCGCGAGGTCACCGCCGGCGGCGTGCCAGCCGACGATCGCGTCGACCCGGTTGTTCGCCAACGCATCCGAGTACAGCACCGGCGGGTCGAGTGCCAGCACGGTGGCCGCGATACCGACACTGCGCAACTGGTCGGCCGCGGTGTTGGCCACCGCCACCGAGGTCGGGTCGTTGGCGGCCACCCCGATCACCAGTGACAGCGTCTCGCCGTCCTTGCTGATCCGTCCGCGGGTGATCTCCGGCGGGCCGGGCGGCTGCGACGTGGTGCGGGATCCCGCCGAGGGCGGCGGGGACACCGGCGCCTCGGTGGGTGTGCGGTCGACCTGAAAACCGGCCTCTTCCAACAACTCCAGCGAGCGCTCCTTGCCCAGTGCCGGCGGAGCCGTGGGCACATACCCCGGATCGCTGGGCGCGCGCACCTGGGCCTGGGCCAAGGTGACGGTGTTGTCGCTACCCGCCCCGACCGCGGCGAGCAGGTTGACGTCCAGCAGCCCGAGGATCGCTTTGCGGACGTGCGGATCGGCCAGCTTGTCCTCCTGCGCACGCAGGGTCAGCTGCATGACGCGCGGGGTGTTGATCCGGTTGGTGCGCACATCCGGGATCGCCGAGAGTTGGGCGAAAGCCGCTGCGCCGCCGTGCACCTGGGCCACCTGGGTGTCGCCGTTGCGGATGGAATCGGCCAGTGCGGCGGGTGCCCCGGCGCGCCGGAACAGGATCTGGCCCCAGAACCGGTCGTTGCGGGCCAGCAGGATCTCGTCGCGCTGCGGGTCGATGTTGTCCACCCGGAATTGCCCACCGGTCACCGGCAGGGCGCGGGCCAGTCCGGCCGGGAACCCGCCGGGCACGTCCTTGACGATGTGGGCGGGCAGCAGGTCGTTGAACAGCTCACGCCAGGCCGGGTAGGGCTGGGAGAACGTCACCACCGCGGTCTTGCCGCCGTCGATGGACTGCACACCGGTGATCAGGTCGTAGCCCGCCGGGTCCACCACGCCGGGCTGGCTGACCATCTGTCGCCACAGGTACCAGAAGTCGTCGGCGGCGATCGGGGCGTTGTCGGTCCAGGACGCCTCGGGCCGGATCTTGTAGGTGACGGTGAACGGGTCCTCGTTGGTCACCTCGGCCGACACCAGCAGCGTCGGGTCCATCTCCCAGCGCGAACCGGTCGGCGTCGACGGGTCCGACACCGGGCGGAACGCACTCGGCAGCACCAGCGCGGCGATGGCGGCGTTGACCGGCGACTGATCGGAGAGCAGGTGCGGGTTGAAGCCGGCCCCGATCGAATCGATACCCATGATGATCTGGGTGGCCTTCGGCGGCGGTGGCGTCGGGCTCTGCGAGGTCTCGGTGCTCTGCGGCGCGGGCGGCGGACTCACCGTGCACGCCGCCGTGACCAGCACCGACAGCAATACGGCCGCGGTCTGCAGGCGTTGCGGTCCGGTCGGCACGCCCCTCAGCGTATCCACCCGCCTCGCGGTAGCCCGGTCAGCCGCGGGCCTTGGCGCGCGAGCGCGCCCTGGCGCGCAGGGTGGCGTCGAGCTCCACCTTGCGCACCCGGACGATCTCCGGCGTCACCTCGACGCACTCGTCCTCGGCGCAGAATTCCATCGCCTGCTCCAGCCCGAGTTCCAGCGGCCGGGCCAGCGTCTCCATCACGTCCGCGGTCGAGGACCGCATATTGGTCAGCTTCTTCTCGCGGGTGACGTTGATGTCGAGGTCCTCGGCGCGCGGGTTGATTCCCACCACCTGGCCCTCGTAGGTATCGTCGCCGGGCTCGACGAAGAACTGTCCGCGATCGGCCAGCTGGATCATCGCGAACGGGGTCACGGTGCCGGTGCGGTCACTGACCAGCGACCCGGTGTGCCGGGCCCGGATCTCGCCGGCCCATGGGCGGTAGCCGTCGAAGACGGCGTTGGCGATGCCGGTGCCGCGGGTCAGGGTCAGGAAGTCGGTGCGGAAGCCGATCAGGCCACGGCTGGGCACGATGAAGTCCATCCGCACCCAGCCGGCGGCGTGGTTGGCCATATCTTCCATCCGGCCCTTGCGGGCGGCCATCAGCTGGGTGACGGCGCCGACGAACTCCTCGGGGCAGTCGATGGTCATCGCCTCGAACGGCTCGTGGATCTTGCCGTCGACGGTCTGGGTGACCACCTGCGGCTTGCCCACGGTCAGCTCGAAGCCTTCGCGGCGCATCTGCTCGACGAGGACGGCCAGCGCCAGTTCGCCACGTCCCTGCACCTCCCAGGCGTCGGGGCGGCCGATGTCGACGACCTTGATCGAGACGTTGCCGACGAGTTCGGAGTCGAGCCGGGACTTGACCATCCGCGCGGTCAGCTTGTGTCCGGAGACCTTGCCGGCCAGCGGTGAGGTGTTGGTGCCGATGGTCACCGAGATGGCGGGCTCGTCGACGGTGATGCGCGGCAGGGCGTGCGCGTGGTCGGGGTCGGCCAGCGTGTCGCCGATCATGATGTCGGGGATACCGGCGACGGCCACGATGTCACCGGCGATGGCCTCGTCGGTGGCCGAGCGCTCGACACCCTCGGTGACCAGCAGCTCGGTGATCTTGGCGTTGGTGATGACGGGGTGGCCGTCGACCTCGCGCATCCACGCCACCTGCTGGCCCTTGCGCAGCCGGCCCTTGTAGATGCGGATCAGCGCCAGCCGGCCCAGGAAGGCCGAGGCGTCGAGGTTGGTGACCAGCGCCTGCAGCGGTGCCTCCGGGTCGCCCTGCGGCGGCGGGATGTGCTCGAGCAGCACGTCGAAGAGCGGGTCGAGGTTCTCCCCGTCGGGGTTTTCGCCGTTGGCCGGCTGGGTGGTGCTGGCGATCCCGGCGCGGCCCGAGGCGAACAGGACCGGCAGGCCCAGGGCGTCCTCGGCGGCCTTCTGCGCCTCGTCGTCGAGGTCGGAGGCGACGTCGAGCAGCAGGTCGTGGCTTTCGGAGACCACCTCGGCGATGCGGGCGTCGGGGCGGTCGGTCTTGTTGACCACCAGGATCACCGGCAGGTGCGCCGAGAGCGCCTTGCGCAGCACGAAGCGGGTCTGCGGCAGCGGGCCCTCCGAGGCGTCGACCAGCAGCAGCACTCCGTCCACCATCGACAGGCCGCGTTCCACCTCACCGCCGAAGTCGGCGTGGCCCGGGGTGTCGATGACGTTGATGACGGTCATCGAGCCGTCCGGGTGATGCCGGTGCACCGCGGTGTTCTTCGCCAGGATGGTGATGCCCTTTTCCTTCTCCAGGTCACCGGAGTCCATCAGGCGCTCGACGGCGTCGTCGCCACGGTGGGTCAGGGCACCGGACTGCCGCAACATGGCATCCACGAGGGTGGTCTTGCCATGGTCGACGTGCGCGACGATGGCGACATTGCGGAAGTCCTGCGTATTCACGCCGGTGATTGTCGCAGTGCGGAGCCCCGATCGCGAAAACGAGCAGGCCCGCCGGGGGCCGTCAGGCTGGGGGAATCCGGCTCAGCAGTGTGGGCAGGATCTCTTTTGCCGCCGACGCCGACTGCGGCCGGGCGGGTATCAGTGTGTGTAGCCGAACACGGCGTAGTGGGTGAAGCCGTGCTCACCGGTGGTGCAACTGACCGAGCCCTGGAAGCCCACGAGGCAGGACGCGTCGCCGTTGACCAGTTGGTGGCCCTCGGGCAGGACGTCGACCACACGGGTGAAGGTCAGCGCATCGGCGTGGCGGTAGTAGCCCGGCTGGTCCGGGGTGGCGACGGTCTGGTTGGCATCCGGCGGGACGTCGGTGGGTGGTTCGTCGGAGATCGGCACCGGGTGCGGCACCACGTCACAGCCGACGGTGCCGTCGGGGCCGATCCCGCAGCCGAAGTCTCCGTAGCCCGGTGGGCTGAGAAAGAACACCCAGCCCGGGTCGTCGGCGCTGGTGTAGTTGCCCTCGGCCACCGGATAGGGCTCGGCTCCGGCGATCGGTGCCCAGCAGGTGGCCAGTGTCAGTGCGAGCGCGGCGGCGCGCAATGCCGTCATGATGCGCCTCCTATGGGTAGGACAACAGCATCATCACCCTCCCGTCGGCCGGGGGTGGGCCGAATGCGTCAACGTCGAATCCGTAGTACTTGCGTTGGACATCAGTGATCTCGTCGACGATCTTGCCGGTGGCCCTCAGTCGGCCGTTCTCGACGTGCTTGAGCACGCCGCGGAAATCCGGTACCGACAGCGACTCGGCCAGCAGCAGCGCCTGCCCGCCGCTGTCGAGGTCGACGAGCACCCCGGCCCCGGCGTAGTTGTTGCCGCCGCGGCCGGTGCCGTTGGGCGCCCAGTACACCGGCGCACCCACGACGGCGCCCTCGATGCGGCGGTAGTCCCCCGGGTGGACGGTGTCGGCGACCGTCACCTGTGGCAGGTGCGCGATGGTGCGCTTCTCGGCCAGCCACATCCAGCCCAGCGGGATGCAGACGATGGCGTACATCAGCACCACCAGCATCAGCACCGGCTTCCAGGCGATCTCCCACCCCAGCCGGCGCGGCGAGACAGGCGCGTCGGCCAGCTGGTCATCAAGCTGTCGGCGGCCGAATCTGAAGACGTACCAAGCCAATACACGCGCCAGTGCCATACCGGCCAGGATGATCAGGCCGACGATGCCGGTGACGCGCCAATAGAAGGTGCTGTCGCCCTGATTGATGGTGGCCAGCGCCATCACCGCCGGGATGGGCGCGGTGATCAGCAGCAGCAGCGCGTAGGACGGGTGGCTGGTGAGGTAGACGTAGTCGACGCGGGCCCGGTTGTTGGCCGCGAACACGGTGAAGTCCCCGACGTCGGCCTTCACCACCGGGGCCCACGAACCCGAGACGATCCGCGGACGCACCAGCGAGCGCACGAAGAAGAACCCGGCGACGATGGCGATGACGAGTGCCGCCCAGAAGGTGCCACCCAGCTTCTCGCCGGTGCCGGGGACGCCGAAGCCGCCGCGGATGTCGATGAGCTTGCCGATGAAGAAGGCCAGCGGCATCACGAAAAAGAACTCCAGCAGCCAGATTTGGATCAGCTGCGGGATACGCGATCCGATCCGGTCGAACGCCAGGATGCGTTGCCAGATGAACCGCAGAACGGCCATGGCCTCAGTGGTGGACGGGTGCGGTGGGGGTGAACACCACCGGCATGGCCTCCAGCCCGCTGACGAAGTTGGCCGGTCGTAGCGGCAGGTCCGCACCGTCGGCCAGGCGCAGGTCGGGCAGCCGGTGCAGCACGCGCTGCGTCATCGCGGTCAGCTCGAGGCGGGCCAGCTGGTTACCGAGGCAGAAGTGCGTGCCGAACCCGAAGGTGACGTGGTTGTTCGGGTTGCGGTCGATGCGGAACACATCGGGATCGTCGAACACGGTGTCGTCGAAGTTGGCCGACTCGAACAGCAGCATGATCTTCTCGCCGGCATGCAGCTCGGTGCCGTGAAACTCGGTGTCCGCGGTCAGGATTCGGCACATGTTCTTGATCGGTGAGGTCCAGCGCAGCATCTCCTCGACGGCACCGGGCAGTAGTGCACCGTCGGCGCGCACCGCCTCCCACTGGTGCCGGTGGCGGGACAGTTCGGCGGTGCCGCCGGACAGGGTGTGCCGGGTGGTCTCGTCGCCGCCGATCAGGATCAGCAGGGTTTCGGAGATGATCTGCTCGTCGGTCAGCTTCTCGCCGTCCACCTCGGCGCCGATGAGCACGCTGACGAGGTCGTCGGTGGGCTGTCGGCGGCGCTTCTCGATGGTGGCGGCCATGAACTCGTTGTAGGCCAGCAGCGCGTTGACCGAGGCTTCCAGAATCTCCTCCGACGCCGTCGAACTGAGGGCGACCACGAGGTCGTCGGACCAGGCCAGCAGCGTCGCCCGGTCTTCGGGGGCCACCCCCAGCATGTCGCCGATGACGGCCATCGGCAGCGGCGCGGCCAGGTCGCGGACGAAGTCGCACTCGCCGCGCTCGCATACCGCGTCGATCAGCGTGTCACACAGCGCCTCAATCGATTTCGTCTTGTCCTTCACCTGCTTGCGGGTGAAGCCGGCATTGACGAGCTTGCGCCGCAACAGGTGCGCGGGGTCGTCCATGTCGATCATGTGCGGCAGCGCCGGGGTGGACGGCCGGATGCCACCGGCATTGGAGAACAGTTCGGGATTGCGTTCGGCATCGATGACGGCACGGTAGGTGGCGGCCGCGGCCAGGCCATTGCGGTCGCGGAACACCGGCTGGTGGGCCCGCATCCAGCGGTAGGCCTCGCGCGCGGTACCGCCGGCGTAGAACCGCCCGTCGGTCAGATCGATGTCCGGCTTCACGTCGGTGGGCACGCCCAGATCATAGGGTGATCAGGCCTGACACCCGAGGAGTTTCGCGAGCTCCGGTAGCCAGCCGCGATCGGCGGGCACCCACGGCAGATCCTCGACGTCGGCCGCGGTGACCCAGCGCAGCGCGCGGTGATCGTGCGGATGCAGGGTGCCGCCGGTGTGGGTGACGAGGTAGGCCCGCAGGATCAGCGTCTCCCCGATGACAACGTCGTCGCCCAGCCGCGCCCCGACGGTCACGTCGGCCCCGAGTTCCTCACGCAATTCCCGAACCAGCGCCTCGGCTTCGGTCTCCCCCGCCGCCACCTTGCCGCCGGGCAGTTCCCACAGACCGGCCAGCTCCGGTGGTCGCTGCCGCTGGGCCACCAGCAACGCGCCGTCGGCGATCAGCGCACCGGCGACAACGATCTGGGTGACCATGGCGTCCGACGGTATACCGTCGAAGGATGGCCGTGTTGACCGATGAACAAGTGGACGCCGCCGCCGCGGAGCTCGACGGCTGGGAACGCAAAGATGGTGCACTGCGCCGCTCGGTGACGTTCGGCAGCTTCCTCGACGGGATCGAGGGGGTGCGCCGGGTGGCTGATCTGGCCGAGCGCCGTGACCATCATCCCGATATCGATATCCGCTGGCGCACTGTGACTTTCGCGCTCGTCACGCATTCCGAGGGCGGGATCACCGATAAGGACGTCGAGCTGGCGCGGGAGATCAACGGGCTTCTCGGCGACCGCTGACCGCGATCCAGCCCAGGGTGATCACCGTCGCGACGATGTAGATCAGCCCGGCCCAGGCCAGATACCAGGGGCGGCTGATCTGCCAGATCGTCGGCTGGGCGAAGCTCAGCAGCCAGGGCACCCCGATCAGCGTCAGCGTCAGCCACCCCCAGCCCAGCACCCGCGCGCCCGCGCGCATCCGCCACGGCCCGTGCAGCAGCCAGATCATCAAGGGCACCAACCACACCCAGTGATGGGTCCACGAGATCGGCGAGATCAGCAGCCCGAACAACTGCACCACCAGCAGTGAGCCCAGCCGGTCGCGATCCCCGTCGGTACCCAGCGCCCGCCAGGCCAGCACTGCCAGCACCGCCGTCACCGCGATCGCGGCGAGCACCAGCGGCCCGTAGCCGGCGTCGTGACCCAGGATGCGCGAGATGCCGCCGCGCCAGGACTGGTTGAACGAGGTGCCGATCGGGCCGATCCGGCTGGCATCGCCGAGCAGGTCGGTGAAGTAGTAGCGAGCCTGCTGGCCGATCACCGCGATGGAGAGCCCGACGGTGGCGAAGAAGACCACGGCCGAGAAGATCGCCGCGCCCCAGCGCCGCATGCCCAGGAAGTACAGCCCGGTGACCGCGGGGGTGAGCTTGATACCGGCCGCCACACCGACGAGCAGACCCGACAGCCACCATCGTGAGGTGTAGGCCGCGCACAGCACGGCCAGCACCAGGATGACGTTGACCTGGCCGTAGTCGAAGGTGCTGCGCAGCGGTTCGATCCAGATCGCCACCGCGGTCCACAGCATCGCGGCGGGCTGACCATCGGCGATGCCGAGCAGTCGCTGGCTGACCCGCACCACGCCGTAGAGCGCGGCGATGATGCCGATCTGCCAGCAGAACGCCACGAGACCGAACGGCAGCAGGTGCAGCGGGTAGAACAGCAAGGCGGCGAACGGCGGATAGGTGAACGGCAGCGGGAAGTCCGGCGTCTGGTCGGCGTAGACGTAGGAGTACAGCGTGCCGGGCTGATCGAGGGCCGCCGCGCCGCCGATGTAGACGTGAAGGTCGACGAAGTTCGCGCCGTTGGGCACCAGATAGGTCCACGCCAGCCGGGCCGCGATGGACACGACGAGCGCCACCGGGGCGAGCCGGGCCACCCGGGCCGTCGTGTTCACCCCAAGACTGTAGCCAGTTTCGGGTGGTCGCCGACGTCATCGAGTCTGCGGTGAGGGCGTGCGCCGTCGGCGTGTCGCCGCCCTGTGCGCAGGATCGATGCGGAGCCGGACGCGGCGCGGCGGATCACCATCGGCCATCACTGCCGTAACGGTTGAATAACCGCCACACGTGTCACTTGAGTAACTCTAGTAACGGACTACCTTCGGGTTCAGACCTGCCATCGAGGGATTGGGATCACCATGTCACGTTTCACAAAGCTGTTCGCCGCCAACGCGATTGCAGCCGCCGGACTGTGCTCGGCGGCGCTGGCGCTGAGCCCCACCGCGGCCGCCGACCCGGCCATACCGCCCGCCGTCCCCGGCGTGCCGGCGCTCAACATGCTCCAGCAGATCGCGACCAACCCGGCCAGCGCCGCGGCGCTGATGCAGACCGCCGCGACCGCACTGACCGGCGCGTCGGCCATCACCGGCGCCCCGGCGCAGACGATGCCCGTCTCGCCGATCGTCGGCGCTCCGGGCACCGCGCCGCTGCCCGCAACGCCGGCTCCGGCCCCGACCTCCGGCGGCCTGGCCGGACCGATCATCCCGCTGCTCAACCAGCTCGGGGTGCCCGGCAACCTGGCCAACCTGACCCCGGAGTCCATGCCGTTCCCGGTGGCCATCGGTAACACCCCCGGCATCTCCAACCCGCCGGTGGGCGCGCCCGCTGCGGTGCCGCCGGCCAGCAACCCGCCGATCGCGCCGGTCACCCCGGGCGGTGCCGGCCTCGGCCAGTTGCTGCCGCTGTCCGCTCTGCCCTGACCGCCAACAACCCGATGAGGGAGCACACCGTGCAGATCGCCAAGCTGTCCGCCGGCCTGACCACCGCCGCGCTCGTCGCGGCCCTGAGTCTGGCTCCGGTCGCGACCGCCGACCCGACCATCCCGCTGGACCCCGGCCAGCTGCCCGGCCTGGACGCCGTGCAGAACCTGAGCCCGGTGATCCAGCAGGCCGCGGGGAATCCCTCATCGGCGCAGCAGTTGCTGCTGGCCGCCGCTTCCCAGCTGGCGGGCAATGCCGCCACGCCGGCTGGGTCGGCAGCCCTGGCTCAGCAGGTCACCAAATTCGTGCAGGAGGGTGGGGCCGCGGGCCCGATGACCGCCTTGCCCGCCGCGGCACCCCCGGCCGCGACGGCACTGACCGGCGTCGCCCACGGGTCGGTCGCCGGCCCGGCCAAGATCCCCACCCCCGGCCCCGGCCCCGGCCAGACGGCCTATGTGTTCACCGCGGTCGGCACGCCCGCCCCGGCGGCCGAGCAGAAGCTGCCGCTCAACGTCACCTGGGTCAACCTGACCACCGGTAAGTCGGGTAGCGCCACGCTCAAGCCGAACCCGGACATCAACCCGCAGGGCCCGACCACGCTGACCGCCGTCGTCGATACCGGCTCGGGCAGCATCATGTCGACGATCTTCGGCCAGGTGACCACTGTGGACAAGCAGTGCACTTTCATGCCGACGATCGGCTCCACCGTCGTACCCTGATTGGGAGATGGAGACGCTCGACCCGATTGACGCCCTGATGCTCACGGGCGAGCTGTTGTCGAGCCCGATGCACGTGGCCGTGGTGATGATCCTGTCCCCACCGGAAGGTGTCGACACCCATCGCTATGTCGAGCAGCTCTACTCCGACAGCCTCACCGCGGATGTGCCGATCGACCCCCGGTTACGCCGGCGGCCCTACCGCGGTATCGACACCGCCGGGCTGTGGGTGTGGCGTGAGGCCGACGATCTCGACCTGCGCCACCACATGCAGCGCCGCACACTGCCGGCAGACAGCGGCCCAGAGGCGTTGTGGGACTTGGTGTCCGGATTGCATGCGCTGCCGCTGGACCGCACCGCGCCGATGTGGATGGCCTACCTGATCGACGGCCTGCCCGACGGGCGGTTCGCGTTCTACATCAAGGTTCACCACATCGTGGTCGACGGGGTGGCGGGGCTGAAGATGATCGGTGACTCGTTGAGCACCGATCCCGATCAGCGCGACATGCCGCCGTTCTACGCGTGCGCCGAGGTCCCCGAACCACGGCCACAGCCGACGGGTCGGCGGCTACCGAACCCGCTGTCGGCGGTGAAGGCTGCGGCCGGGGTGGCCGCCTCCGGGGTGAACCTGACCCGCCATGTGGTGGCCGGCGAGTTGGCCAACATCCTGGGCAGCATCGCCACCCCCGCGGTGACACCGCCGTTCGGCGCCCCGCACACCCGGTTCAACACCAAGCTGGGCAGCCAGCGCGCGGTGGCCGCAACCAGCTTGGACCGCAACCGAATTCGGGCTATCCAGCAGGTGGCCGGGGTGACCGGCAACGACGTCGTCACCGCCGTGGTCTCCGGTGTGGTGCGGGACTGGCTGGCCGAACAGGACGAGCTGCCGCACCAGTCGCTGGTGGCGATCTGCCCGGTGACGGTGCGCGACCCGGCGGCCACCCCCGATGACGAGCACGGCAACATGTTCGGGCTCGGCCTGTGCCCGCTGGGCACCAATATCGACGACGCCGGTCAGCGGTTGACGCTGGTGCACTACGCCATGGGCAACGTCAAACATCAGGTGGCCGCGCAGGGACCGGGGGCAATGCTGCTGGTGCTGATGCCCGCGATCGGGCCGACGGTGCTACTCCCCCAGCTGCCGTTCACGTCCTGGGTGCGGCCGAGCTACAACCTGCCGATCTCCAACGTGCCCGGCCCGCAGGAACAGCGGTACTTCAACGGCGCCCACGTCGACGAGATCTACCCCGTCTCGGTGGTCTACGACGGCATGGCGCTCAATGTCACGGTGTGCTCGTACGCCGACCGCATCGGCGTCGGCTACGTGGCCGATCGCGACGTGGTCGCCGACATCGACGACCTCATCCCGCTGACCGAGAAGGCCCTGGCGGACCTGGAGGCCGCCGTCCGGGTGGCCTGAACCAGGCGTTGACTCAGAAACCACGCACAAGAAGGTCGAGTAGGACCCTGCGTGAGTTCTGTGTCAACGTGGCCTAGTAAGCCATGAACAGGATGGCGTCCCGGTCATACTCCAGACCGGGGTGCGCCGAGGCCAGGTGGGCCTGGGTGAGCTCGACGAGTTCGTCCTCGTTCTCGCCGCGGATCGCCTCGCCACACGGGCAGTTCAGATGGGTCTTCATGATGCCTCCCTATCAGGCCTTGGCCTTCTGTTCCCGACTGCTCAGGCCTTCGCCTTCGCTGCGGCCTTCATCTTCTTCTTGTACGCCCGGACCTCGTCCAGCGACCCCTTGTCGACCACATCGGCGATCGACATGTGGGTGCCTGCCTTGCCGTAGTCGCCCGCGGCGGCGCGCCAGCCGCGGGGCGTCACGCCGTACTGCTTGCCGAGCAGCGCCAGGAAGATCTTGGCCTTCTGCTCACCGAACCCGGGCAGCGCCTTGAGCCGGCGCAGCACCTCGGCACCGTCCGGGTCGCCGTCGAGCCACAGCCGCGCGGTGTCTCCGTCGTAGCGGTCGACGATCTCGCGGGCCAGGTCCTGCACCCGCTTGGCCATCGATCCGGGGAAGCGATGCACCGCAGGCGTTTTCGCGAACTCCGCGGCGAACGACTCCGGGTCGTAGTCGGCGATGGTGCGCGGGTCGATCCCGCCGAGGCGCTCCAGCAGCTTGCGCGGGCCGGCGAAGGCGACTTCCATCGGGATCTGCTGATCCAGCATCATCCCCATCAGCAGGGCGAACGGATCCTCGGACAGCAGGGTGTCTGCCGCGGCATCCTGGGTCAGTTGCAGCTGCGCCATGGCGTCAGTGTAGGTCGCGGGAGGAGGCGAGATGTCGGGAGCGGTGGCGATCGCGGTAGCGCTCGCGCTGGCCGCCGTCGCGCTCATCATCGGCATGCTGGCCGTCCTGACCCGCCAACGGGTGAGCACCCCCGCCGAACGTGCCGTGCACGCCACCCTGCACACCGCCTCACTGGCCGCCCGCTCCCTGCGTAAGGGCCTCGACGCTGACTCCGCCCAGAGCGCCGCCCCCCATCTGCGTGGACTGACCGGCGCCGACGGTGTGGCGCTCTACGACGGCGAGGGCACCCTGCTGGCCGCCGACCCGCCCGGTGAGCCGCTGTGGACACCGGCCACCACCGCGGTGTGCCGGCAGACCGCCGCCGACTCGATCGCCGGTCAACGCCGCGTGCTGGCTCGCGACCAGACCCCCGCAGTGGTCGCCCAGCCCCTGCTCGACGATGACGGCGTGGTGATCGGGGTGCTCGTCGCCGTCAACGCCGCCGAACCGGCGCCCGGCATGCTCGGTGCCATCGGCGAGGTCGCCCGCTACGCCGCCAGCCAGCTCGAGCTCGCCGAGCTCGACGCCTCCCGCGCCCGCCTCGACCGCGCCGAGGTGCTGGCACTGCGCGCCCAGATCAGCCCGCACTTCATCTACAACGCCCTGAACACCATCGCCTCGTTCGTGCGCACCGACCCCGACCGGGCCCGCGACCTGATCCTGGAATTCGCCGATTTCACCCGCTACTCGTTCCGCTCGGCGGGTCCCTACACCGTGCTCGCCGACGAACTGCGCAACATCGACCGCTACCTGACGCTGGAGCGCGCCCGGTTCGGGCCCAACCTGTCGGTCACCCTGCAGGTCGCCCCCGAGGTGCTCACCGTGGTGGTGCCGTTCCTGGCGTTGCAGCCGCTCGTCGAGAACGCCGTGCGGCACGGCCTGGCCGGGCGCCAGGGCGGCTCGATCGAAATCGTCGCGCGCAACGAAGGATCCGACTGCGTCATCAGCGTCGAGGACGACGGCATCGGCATGGATCCGGAGACCCTGCGCTCCGGGCACGGCGACGTGCTGGCCGACGGCGAGCAGGCCGCCCATGTGGGTTTGACCAATGTCGACCATCGACTGCGCGCGGCGTTCGGCAACGACTACGGTCTGGTGGTCGAGACGGCTCCGGGCGCGGGCACCAAGGTCATCATGCGGGTACCCAAGTTCGCCGCGGGCGTGCGCGCGTAAGGGAGGTGGGATGGGGCTTTCGGTTCTCGCGGTCGACGACGAAGCGCCCGCCCTCGACGAGCTGACCTACCTGCTGGGCAACCATCCCGAGATCGGTGAGGTGATCGGCGTCGGCGACGCCACCTCCGCGCTGCGCATCCTCAACGAGCGCACCGTCGACGCGATCTTCCTCGACATCAACATGCCCGGCCTGTCCGGCCTCGAACTGGCCAGTGTGCTGGGCAACTTCGCGCATCCACCGTCGGTCGTGTTCGTCACCGCCCACGACGACAAAGCGGTGGCCGCCTTCGAAGTCGGGGCGCTGGACTACCTGCTCAAGCCGATCCGCAAGGAACGCCTCGACGAGGCCGTCCGCCGGGTGGCCGCCGCCCGCAGCGCCGAACCCGCGCCGAGCGCCGACGAACCGATCGGCGACACCATCCCCGTCGAACTCGGCGGCGTCACCCAACTGGTGCGCTGCGACACCATCGGCTGGGTCGAGGCCGAGGGTGACTACGCCCGCCTGCACGCCGCATCCGGATCGCATCTGGTCCGAATTCCGTTGAGCACCTTGGAAGATCGCTGGCGCAGCCGTGGCTTCCAGCGGGTGCACCGGTCCTATCTGGTGGCGCTGAACATGGTCACCGGCCTGCGCACCTCCGGCGCCTCGACGATGGTGCGGCTGCGGGCCAACGGCTCCTCGCCGCCGGTCGAGCTGCCCGTCAGCCGCCGCCAGGCCCGCGAACTGCGCGACCGGCTGATCCGCGACCCGATGCGGACCTTCCGCCCCGGCGGCGGCAATGACTAGATCCGGCCGCCCGCAACGCCAGCGGGTGGTGCTGGCCCACCGCCGCGGCACCCGGGTGGTGCACACCCGCGTCGAGGTCCAGGAGCAGACCGAGGTGGGCGACGCGCTGGTGCGCGGCCTGGTGCGCGCCCAGCTCGGGCTGGCGCTGCGGCTGGCGGCGGTGGTGGCCGGCGGCATGGCCGCCCTGCCGCTGCTCAATGCCGCGTTCCCGGAACTGGCCGCTGTCACGGTGTTCGGGATGCGACTGAACTGGCTGATCCTGGCCGTGCTGGTCTACCCCGCGATGTACGGGGTGGGCCGGTTGTTCATCCGGCTGGCCGAACAGGGCGAGCGGGACTTCATCGGGGTGGTCGACGATGACAGGCCCCCGCAGTGAACACCTCGACCGCGCTGACCGCCGGTGGACTGCTGGCCGCCGCGGTCGCGACGGTGGCCGTCGGCGCCTACGGTGTTCGACTCGCCCGCACCACGTCGGACTTCCTGGTGGCCTCCCGCACCGTGGGGGCGCGCTGGAACGCCGCGGCCATCTCCGGTGAATACCTTTCGGCGGCATCGTTTCTCGGGGTCGCCGGCCTGATCGCCAAATACGGGGCCGACGCCCTGTGGTACCCGGTCGGCTTCACCGCGGGTTATCTGGGTCTGCTGCTGTTCGTCTCGGCCCCGCTGCGCCGCTCCGGGGCCTACACCGTTCCGGACTTCGCCGAGTTCCGGCTCGGCTCGGCGCGGTTGCGCCAGGTCGCGATGCTGGTGGTGGTCACCGTCTGCATCCTCTATCTGGTGCCGCAATACCAGGGTGCCGGGTTGACGCTGAAAACGCTTCTGGGCGTACCGGTCTGGATCGGGCCCGTCCTGGTAGGCGCGATCGTGATCGTCAACGTGGTCGGCGGCGGCATGCGGTCGATCACCTTCGTGCAGGCCTTCCAGTACTGGCTCAAACTCACCGCGGTGGCGATACCGGCCCTGGTGCTGCTGTTCCACGTCGGCACCGAACATCCGCAACTGGGCGGACCGCTGCCGCCCACCGTCGAGCGCGCCACCACCGTCACCGTCGACACCGACGTCGTCGTGACCGTCGCCGATCCCGCCGGCATCACGGTCACCGGGCCGACCCTCACCGGCGCCCTGCCCGGGCCCGGCCAGTACACCCTGCCTGAAGGCACCACCCTGCGACTGGCCGCAGGGGCGCAGACGCCGGTGGTGGCCGGGGCCCCGGTCACCGGGGCGCAGTGGATCTCCAACGGCGGTGGGTTCGGCGGCAAACACCCGCTCTACCAAGTGTTCTCGATCATGGTCGCCACCTTCCTGGGCGCCATGGGCCTGCCGCACGTGCTGGTCCGCTTCTACACCAACCCGGACGGCCGGACGGCCCGGCGCACCGCGCTGGCGGTGATCGCGCTGCTGTGGCTGTTCTACCTGTTCCCCACCCTGCTGGGGGTGTTCGCCCGCCTGTACGTGCCACAGCTGCTGATCACCGGCAAGTCCGACGCGGCGGTGCTGCTGATGCCGTCGGCCGCCATCGCCGGGCTGCCGGGCGAACTGATGGCGGCGCTGGTGGCCGCAGGCGCTATCGCGGCGTTCCTGGCCACGTCCTCGGGTCTGCTGGTCAGCATCGCCGGCGCGGTGTCCACCGACCTGTTGGGCGGCCGGGTCCGCGACTTCCGGCTGGCGGCGCTGGTGGCCGGGTTCATCCCCATCCCGCTGTCACTGATCGCCGCCTCCCTGGAGCTCTCCCGCGGCGTCGGCCTGGTGTTCGCCGTGGCCGCCTCAACGCTGTGTCCACTACTGGTGCTGGGCATCTGGTGGCGCGGGCTGACCGCGCGCGGGGCGGTGGCGGGCCTGGTGGTCGGCGCGCTGTCATCGGGGTTGGCCGCGCTGCTCGCGGTCACCGGGTGGGTCGACGACGATGCGCTGCGCGGCTGGCCGGCCACGCTCATCGGCTACCCGGCCGCGGTCACCGTGCCGCTGGCCTTCGCGACGATGGTGGTGGTCAGCCGGCTCACCCGGCAGACGGTGCCGGCCGACGTGGCGCGGATCTTCGCTCGGATGCACGTACCCGAACGCCTCGGCATGGGTGTGGAGCGGGTGCCCCGCGGCTAGCGGCGGGCTGACCGCTCGTCGCCCCCGGACAACCGTTCAGCGCAGGGTCCGACTGTTCACCTCGTGGGCCCTAGGACTGTGATCCACCTCTCAATACCCTGTGAACACCATCGAGTTCACAACCACAGGAGCGTGCGGTGTCCTCAACCGAAATCCCACCGCGGGAGACCCAACCCAGCGGTGCCCAATACCTGGCCGTCCAGGCCAGCCCGGAATTCCAGGAGTTGCGCCGCACCCTGCGCCGCTTCGTGTTCCCCACGACCGCGTTCTTCCTGATCTGGTACGCCAGCTACGTCCTGCTGGGTGCCTTCGCCCATGACTTCATGGCGATCAAGGTGTGGGGCAACATCAACGTCGGCCTGCTGCTCGGGCTCGGCCAGTTCGTCACGACGTTCCTCATCACCGGCCTCTACGTCCGCTTCGCCAACCGCGAACTCGACCCGCGCGCGGAGAAGATCCGCAACGAAATGCACTGGAGCCAGCAGTGAATCACCTGACCCTGCTCGCGCAGAGCAGCACCATCGGCAACCCCGCCGTCAACATCAGCATCTTCGTGGCCTTCGTGATCATCACGCTGGTGATCGTGATCCGGGCCAGCCGCTCCAACACCAACGCCACCGAGTTCTTCACCGCCGGCCACGCCTTCTCCGGCCCGCAGAACGGCATCGCCATCGCCGGTGACTACCTGTCGGCGGCCAGCTTCCTCGGCATCGCCGGCGCCATCGCGGTCTACGGCTACGACGGCTTCCTCTACTCGATTGGCTTCCTGGTGGCCTGGCTGGTGGCCCTGCTCCTGGTGGCCGAATTGCTGCGCAACACAGGCAAATTCACCATGGCCGACGTGTTGAGCTTCCGGCTCAAGCAGAAGCCGGTGCGCCTGGCCGCGGCCACCTCGACGCTGACGGTGTCGCTGTTCTACCTGCTGGCCCAGATGGCCGGTGCCGGTGGCCTGGTGGCGCTGCTGCTCGACATCCACGGCCGCACCGCACAGTCGTTCGTCATCGCGGTCGTCGGCGTATTGATGATCGTCTACGTGCTGATCGGCGGGATGAAGGGCACCACCTGGGTGCAGATCATCAAGGCCGTCCTCCTGATCGCCGGTGCGGCGTTCATGACCATCCTGGTGCTGGCCAAGTTCGGGCTGAACTTCTCCGAGATCCTCGGCTCGGCACAAAACATGGTGCACGAGGCGACGACGAAGGGTGTGGCCAGCCGCGATGTGCTGGCACCCGGTGCGCAGTACGGCGCCTCGACCATGTCGAAGATCAACCTGCTGTCACTGGGTCTGGCGCTGGTGCTGGGCACCGCCGGCCTGCCGCACGTGCTGATGCGGTTCTACACGGTGCCCACCGCCAAGGAGGCCCGCCGTTCGGTGGTCTGGGCGATCGCGCTGATCGGCGCGTTCTACCTGTTCACCCTGGTGCTGGGCTATGGCGCGGCGGCCATCGTCGGCCCCGACCGAATCCTCAAGGCGCCCGGTGGGCAGAACTCCGCGGCTCCGCTGCTGGCCTTCGAACTCGGCGGGGTGATCCTGCTCGGCATCATCTCGGCCGTCGCGTTCGCGACGATCCTCGCGGTGGTGGCCGGTCTGACGATCACCGCCTCGGCCTCGTTCGCCCATGACGTGTACGCCAGTGTGCTGAAGAACCACAAGGTCACCGAGGACGAACAGGTACGGGTCTCCCGGATCACCGCGGTGGTGCTGGGTATCGCCGCCATCGGCCTGGGCATCCTGGCCAACGGACAGAACGTCGCCTTCCTGGTGGCCCTGGCGTTCGCGGTGGCGGCCTCGGCCAACCTGCCGACGATCGTCTACTCGCTGTACTGGAAGCGATTCAATACCCGCGGCGCGCTGTGGAGCATGTACGGCGGCCTGATCAGCTGCATCGTGCTGATCGTGTTCTCCCCCGCGGTGTCGGGGACCAAGACCGCAATGATCCCCGGTGCGAACTTCGACTGGTTCCCGCTGGCCAACCCCGGCATCGTGTCGATCCCGCTGGCGTTCATCCTCGGCATCATCGGCACGCTGACGTCCTCGGACACCGGCGATCCGGAGCTCAACGCCGAGATGGAGGTCCGCTCGCTGACCGGTGTGGGCGCGGAGAAGGCCACCCATCACTAAATGAGGTGAGAATCTCGCCGGGTGCGGGAATGGTCACGGTGTGTCGACGACGTTGACTTCACCATGACCCCAGGTCGCTTCGCTCCTGCCCCACCGGGACCCATGACCGCCCCCACCCGGCGAGCTCTCTCGTTCGCGCTTCTGGCCTACGCCTTCGCCGCGATGATGGCCGGCACCACGCTGCCGACGCCGCTGTATGCGCTGTACTCCCAGCGGATGCACTTCGACGTGCTGACCACCACGATCATCTACTCCAGCTATGCCGGCGGGGTGCTGATGGCGCTGCTGGCCTTCGGCCGCTGGTCGGATGCCGTCGGCCGGCGGCCCATCCTGCTGGCCGGCACCGCCTGTGCGCTGGCCAGTGCGGCGGTGTTCCTGGTGGCCGACTCGGTTCCGGTTCTCCTGGTGGGGCGGGTGCTGTCGGGTCTGTCGGCCGGGCTGTTCACCGGTACCGGGACGGCCGCGATCATCGAGGCGGCTCCGGAGAGCTGGCGGGACCGGGCGCCTGCGGTGGCGACAGTCGCCAACATCGGCGGTTTGGGTGCCGGGCCGGTGCTGGCCGGGGTACTCGCCCAGTACGCCCCGGCACCGCTGCACCTGACCTTCATCGTGCACATCGCGCTGGCCGTGCTCGCCACCGTCGCCGTGCTGATCGTACCGGAGACCTCCAGCCGCACCGGAACGATTGGGTTCCAACGTCTTTCCGTCCCGCCGGAAGTCCGCTCGGTGTTCATCACCGCCGCGCTCGCGGCGTTCGCCGGATTCTCGGTGACCGGACTGTTCACCTCGGTGGCGCCCTCGTTCCTAGCCACCGTCGTCGGCATCGACAACCACGCGCTGGCCGGTGTCATCGCCGGGTCGATCTTCGCAGCCTCCGCGGTGGCGCAGATCGCCGCGACCCGGCTGGAGCCGCGACGGGCGGTGGCGATCGGCTGCGCCATCCTGGCCACCGGCATGGCGATCCTGGTTGTCGCCCTGGTGTTTTCGTCGCTGGCCGGGCTGATCGCCGCCGCGGTGGTGTCCGGCATCGGGCAGGGCATCAGCTTCAGCCGCGGGCTGGCCGCCGTCGCCCAGCGAACGCCGGCACAGCGGCGCGCCGAGGTCAGCTCCACGTACTTCGTGGTGGCCTACATCGCCATCTCGGTACCGGTGATCAGCGAGGGGTTCGCCGCCCACGCCCTGAGACTTCGGCCCAGTGGCATCGTGTTCGCCGCCGCTGTCGGCGTGCTGGCACTGGGTTGCCTGGCCGCGATCCTGCGTCAGGAATCCGGCAGTCGTTCGCCGGCAACGCTTTCGGCGGC
The DNA here is from genome assembly GCF_001494595.1 of Mycobacterium sp. M26. Taxonomy (GTDB): domain Bacteria; phylum Actinomycetota; class Actinomycetes; order Mycobacteriales; family Mycobacteriaceae; genus Mycobacterium. Next base: position 805,481 of record NZ_LN929908.1, on the reverse strand, counting down.
GCGCAGCGACTAACCGCTCTTGCGGCGGAACTCCCGGCGGTTCTCCACCGGGCCGTGGGCGCGGGGCTGCTTGTTGCCGCCGTCCGTGTGCCCGGCACCGCCCGCCGACTTCGCCTTCTTACGTTCCAGGGCCTCACGGAACTTGCGCTTGGTGTCGTCCTGCGATTCGGACTCTGACTCGGCCATGCTGGCAGCCTAAACCGTTCAGCGCTTACCCGGTGGCATCCCGTACACGTGGGTGATCGGTATCCGCAGCAGCACCCGCCGGTCGGTCACCATCGCTTGGCGGTATTCGTCCCAGTCCGGATGCTCACCGGCAACATTGCGGTACAGCGCGATCAACGCCTCCACCGTGTCGTCGTCGGGCGCGGCGGCCGGAGGGCTCAGCACGGCCTCACCCTCGGCCACCGCATACGACCAGCCGTCGTCGGAGGCCACCAGCAGGGAGGCCCGCGGGTCGCGGCGCAGGTTGCGGGTTTTGGCCCGCGGTTCGGTGATCGACACCTCGATGGCCGGTTCCCGGGCGTCGAAGTGGTAGGTCACATTGGACAGCTGTGGCCGTCCGTCGCGTTTGATGGTGGCCAGCACCCCGAGCGAGTTGCCCGCGATCAGCGCCAGCAGCTTGTCGTCGAACACGTGGCGGGACATACCCCGAGACTACGTGGGTAATCTGCGGTCATGACCCGCTATGCGGCTTTCCTGCGCGGGGTGAACGTCGGCCGGATCACCCTCAAGATGGCCGACGTCGCAGCCGCATTCACCGACGCCGGCTTCCGTGACGTGCGCACGATCCTGGCCTCCGGCAACGTCGTCCTGGACTCCTCCGCCTCGGCCGCGAAGGTCCGGACCACGGCCGAAGCCGCCCTGCGCGAGCGGTTCGGCTATGACGCCTGGGTGTTGGTCTATGACCTCGACACCGTGGGCACCATCGCCCAGGCTTACCCGTTCGAGGCGGAGGTCGAAGGCCACCACTCCTACGTCACGTTCGTCAGCGATCCCGAAATTCTCGACGAACTCGCCGAGCTCGCGACCGGCGCCGGACCGCAGGAGAAGATCGCCCGCGGCGACGGTGTCCTCTACTGGCAAGTGCCCAAGTCCTCGACGCTGGACTCCACGATCGGCAAGACGATGGGCAAGAAGCGCTACAAGTCCTCGACCACCACCCGCAATCTGCGGACTCTGACCAAAGTGTTGCGTTAAGCCGCCGTCAGGTGTCGCCGAACGTGCGCTCACTGCGAGAAAGAGGGGCATTTTTCGCAGTGGATGCACATTCGGCGCGGCCCAGACCCGCTGAGTCCCGCGGGTACTGTTTTTGGTGATGAACCAGCCTGTCACGCTCACCGGCGTCTCCGAAACCGCACTGCTGACCCTCAACGGCCGCGCCCACCAGGCCGGCCTGCCCGGGGCGATCCTGCACGACCCGATGGCGATCCAGCTACGCGACGCCATCGCCTTCGACTACGACAAGTTCGGCCGCAAGGGCCAGGAAATGGCGTTGCGTTCGCTGGCCGTCGACGGCTGCGCCAAGGCCTACCTGCGCACCCACCCGAAGGCCACCGTGGTCGCCTTGGCCGAGGGCTTCCAGACCAGCTTCTGGCGCCTGAACGAGGCGATCAGCGACCCGCAGTTCAGCTGGGTGTCGGTGGACTTCGCGCCGGTGCTCGAACTGCGCGAGCGGCTGCTGCCGGCCGATCCGCGCATCACCAACCTGGCGCAGTCGGCACTCGACTACAGCTGGATGGACCGGGTGGACAGCAGCAACGGCGTGTTCATCACCGCCGAGGGCCTGCTGATGTATCTGCAACCGCATGAGGCGATGGACCTGATCGCCCAGTGCGCCAAGCGTTTTCCCGGCGGCCAGATGTTCTTCGACCTGCCGCCGGTGATGGTCAAGAAGCTCGCACCCAAGGGCATGCGATCCTCCAAGCACTACCGGGTGCCGCCGATGCCGTTCAGCCTCTCGGTGGATCAGCTGGCCGACTTGGTCAACACGATGCCGGGCGTGACGGCCGTGCACGACATCCCGATGCCGCGGGGCCGCGGCTTCTTCTTCGAGAAGGTGTTCCCGGCAATCTGGGCGTTCCGCCCGGCCCGCAACGTGCGCGGCGCCTACACCCTGCTGGAGTTCGGCTGACCGGTCAGCCGAATGCGGCGTCGAGGTAGCGCAGCGCCTCGGGCTTGCCCAGGCCCAGTGCCCGCGCGGTTTCGGCGTAGGCGTTGGCCGCGGCGGCCATCGCCGCATCGGCCGGATCGGCCCGGGCCACGAACGTTCCGAACCGGCCCCGGGTCTCGACGATCCCGGCCGTCTCCAGTTCCCGGTAGGCCCTGGCGACGGTGTTGACCGCCAGCCCGAGTTGCCCGGCCAGTTCCCGAACGGTGGGCAGCCGGGTACCCGGTGGCAACCGACCGGCGCGGACGCCGTCGATGATCTGGGTTCTCAACTGATCAAATAACGGTTTCGGCGCGTGTGTGTCCACGCGCAACCAATCCCCCAACTCCGACACATGCTAATTATCGCTGAGACCGGCTATTTTGGTGGATGTGCATATCGCGGTGCTCAGCGGGGCGGGGATCTCAGCCGAAAGCGGAGTCCCGACGTTCCGCGATGACGAGACCGGATTATGGGCCAAATACGACCCCTACGAACTCTCCAGCACGCAGGGCTGGCAAAGCCACCCCGAGCGGGTGTGGGCCTGGTATCTGTGGCGCCACCACCTGGTCGCCACCGTCGAGCCCAATAGCGGGCATCGGGCCGTCGCGGCCTGGCAGGACTACGCCAACGTCACGGTGATCACCCAGAACGTCGACGATCTGCACGAGCGGGCCGGGAGCAAGCCGGTGCATCACCTGCACGGCAGCCTCTCCGAATTCTGGTGTGACACTTGCGGTTCGCGCTATCACGGCCCGCTACCCGATATGCCCGAACCCGAACTGGAGAAGATGCCGCCCACCTGCGAGTGCGGCGGGCTGATCCGGCCCGGCATCGTCTGGTTCGGCGAGCAGTTGCCCGACGAGCCGTGGCAGGCTTCCGTCGAAGCCGTCGCCACCGCCGACATCCTGGTGGTGGTCGGCACCTCCGGCATCGTCTACCCCGCGGCGGGCCTGCCCGAGGTGGCCCTGGCACGCGGCGCGGTGGTGATCGAGGTCAATCCGGAAGCCACCCCGCTGTCGAGCACCGCCACCCTGACAATCAGGGAATCGGCCAGCACCGCGCTGCCCACGCTGTTGCAGAAGCTGCCGGAGCTACTGGGGAGCTAGGGCCCGGCCCAGCGCGACTTCCTGGACCGGCAGCGGTACCCAGGCCGGAAAAGTCGCTTCGTGCCGCGCGGTTTGGATCGCAAAGCCCGCCGACGCGATCGCCCGCTCGGTCTCCCGATGGGTGTGGCAGTTACCGGCCATCCGCGGCCAGATCGTCGCATCGGCCACCCGCTGCAACCCACCGCGCCAGCCCGGCTGGGCGATGTGCTCGAAGTAGCGCAACTCCCCACCGGGTTTGAGAACCGATTTCAGTTGGCGCAGAACACCTTCCGGGTTCTCCACCGAGCACAGCACCAGCGAGCACACCACCGCGTCGAACGGTTCGGCGGCGGGCATGGTCTCGACCGTCGTTTCGATCACGGTGATCGGAACCCCCGCGGCCGCGGCGGCGGCCCTGGCCTGCGGGGCCAGCCGGGTCTCGGGCTCCAGGGCGACGACCTCGGTGACGGTGTCGGGGTAGAACTCGAAGTTGGTGCCGGTACCGGCGCCGATCTCCAGGACCCGGCCGTGCAAGTCGGCCAGGTTCTGCTTGCGTAGTTTCTTCATGGCCCCGGACTCGTGAGCGGACATCACCGTCCAGAACCGCGCGAAGAAGGGGTGGTCGAAGGTTTGTGACGTCATTGTCGAGGGTCCTCCCGCCGTGGTCCCTCCAACGCTAGCCGCTGCCGGAGACCCCGACGGCGGCGGGCACCGGCTCCGGTGGCGCCTCACTGAACCCGAACCGCTCGTGCAGCCGGACCAGCGGTTTGGGAGCCCACCAGTTCCACCGCCCCATGACGTGCATGAACGCCGGCAGCAACGCCATCCGCACCAGGGTGGCGTCGACCAGGACGGCCAGCGTCAGGCCCACCCCGAACACCCGCATGAATGCCACCTGGGCGGCGATCAGGGCGGCGAACGCGATCGCCATGATCAGGGCGGCGGCCGTCACCACCCGGCCGGTGCGGGCCAGCCCGAGCGCCACGCTCTCGTCGTTGTCCTCGCGGGTGCGCGCCGAGGACAACCAGTACTCCCGGATCCGGGCCACCAGGAACACCTCGTAGTCCATCGAGATGCCGAAGGCGATGCAGAACAGCAGCACCGGCATATTGGCTTCCAGGGTGCCGGTCGGGGTGGTGCCGAACGCGCCGAGATGGCCCTCCTGGAAGATCCAGACCAGCGCGCCGAAGGCCGCAGACAGCGATAACACGTTGAGCGCCAACGCTTTCAGCGGCAGCACCACACTGCCGGTGAGCAGGAACAGCAGGGCGAAGGTGATCACCGCGATCAGTCCGAGCACCAGCGGCATGCGCGACAGGATCGCGTTCACGTTGTCGCGGTTGACCTGGGCGCCACCGGTGATGAGCACATCGCGGCCCGCCGGCTCCTGCACGGCGTGCAACCGGTTCAACTGGGTCTTGGACGCGTCGGAGAACAGCGGCGTGGTGCTCCGCACGGTGAGGTAGGCGCTGCCTTCGGAGATGCCCGACGGGGCCGACGCCGGACCGACCTTCTTGCCGTTGACGTACGTTGCGGTCGGCGCCGAGACCAGCGCCACCTCCGGCACCCGCGACAGGTCGGCGGCGTAGCGTTCCATCTCCTGCGGGGCGATGCCGTCGGCGTCGGGGATCACCATCGACACCGCGGTAGAGAAGTCGCTGGCGAAGTCGTTGCGCAACTGGTCGCCGACCTGATGGGTGGAGGCGCTCTTGGGCAGCACCCGGTCGTCGGGGTTGCCGAACTGGATGTGCAGGAACGGCACCCCGAGCAGCACCAGCAGCGCGACGATCGCGGTGCCGATCGGAATGGCCCGACGCATCACGAACTTCGTTGAGCGATACCAGAATTGGTGCTCCAACGGTTTGGCGACGGGTTCGGGACGGTCGAACATCCGCCGCAGCGCCCGGCGGATGTCCCACGAGTCGAGCCGGTCGCCGAGCAGCACGATGGCCGCGGGGGTGACGATCACCGCGGCGGCCGCCGCGAACGCCACGGTCGCCACCCCGGCGTAGGCGAAGGACTTCAGGAAGTACATCGGGAACAGGATCAGCACCGACATCGACAGCGCGACGGTGGTCGCCGAGAACAGCACGGTGCGGCCCGCGGTCGCCATGGTGCGCAGCAGAGCACTGTCGCGGTCGGCACCCCCGGCGATCTCGTCGCGGTAGCGGCTCAGGATCAGCAGCGTGTAGTCGATCGCCAGTGCCAGCCCCAGCGCGGTGGCCAGGTTCAGCCCGAAGATCGACACGTCGGTGACGTAGGTGATCAGCCGCAGCACCGACATCGCGCCGAAGATCGCCATCAGCCCGACGGCGATCGGCAGCGCGGCGGCCACCAGGCCACCGAACACCCAGATCAGCACCAGGAAGCTCAGCGGAACCGCGATGGACTCCATCATCAGCAGGTCGCGTTCGGTCTGCTTGGTGATCTGGGAGTAGATCATCGCGGTGCCGCCGGCGCGGACCGTCACGCCGTCCTTACCGTCACCGATCTGCTTGACCAGGGCGGTGGCGTATTTCTGGGCGTTGTTCTCCCCGCCGTCGAGCACCGCGACCACCAGGCCGGTCTTCCCATCGCGGCTGATCAGTTCCGAGGCGGCCGCGGGCGGCGAGGTCCACGCTGAGCTGACCCGCAGCACGTAGGGCGAGGCCGACAGCTGGTCGACGATGCCGGTCGCCACTGCCCGGGCCGACGGGCCGGCCGCACCGTCAGGGGCGGTGACGGTGAACAGCAACTGCTGGTCGCTCTGCCCGAACTTCTCGCCGAGCAGCCGCGATGCCTGGCTGGATTCGGAGGTCGGGTCCTGGAAACCGCCGGCGGACAGGCTCCCGGCCACCGGAATCCCGAAAATCGCCGTCGCGACCATGAGGAAGGCCGCCACGGCGACGATCCGCCGGGGTGCGCGTAGAGCCAGATGCGCCAGTTTTTGCAGCACGGTCCCATCTTTACCGCTGTTCACCAGCCGAAATGCCGGTATTCGATGACGCAACGATGACTTATGGGCTCCGGTGACCTGACTCCGGAGTAAGAATTGCCACCATTTTCCGAATCGTGACTCAAAGATTCCTTAAAGGTGACCCATACGCTCAGTGTCATGTGGATCGACGACACCAGTGCAGATGTCATCAAGGTCGACTTCGACGCGCTCTATCACGGCGATGTCCTCGTGGAGGGCGACACCTCGGAGCAGTTCGAGGATCGTCCCCCGCTGGCCACCGCCAGCTGACCTGAAACGCCGAAAGGCGCCTGCGCCGCGGGTACGCGGCGAGGCGCCAATCGGAGTTCAGACATTCCCGCGCAGTCGCGCGGCGTGCCCGCCTGATGATCAGGCGGGCACTTTTGCGTCCTGACCCGGGGTGATCATGCCGGCCAGCCGCCCGCTGATGATCTCCTCGGCTTCGGACACGATGCGGCTGACCAGCTCGCCGACCGTGGGGATGTCGTGGATCAGGCCCATCACGGTGCCCACCGTCCAGATACCGGCATCGACATCGCCCTCGTCGAAGACCCGCCGCCCCCGCACACCGGCGACCAGATCCTTGACGTCCTCGAACTGACCGCCGTCCTTAAGGATCTGCACGACCTCGCGGGAAACCGCGTTGGACGCCACCCGGGCGGTGTTGTGCAGGCTGCGGAAGATCAGCTCGGTGCCACGCTCATCGCCGGCCACGATCGCTTCCTTGACGTTCTGATGAATGCAGGACTCCACCGTGCACATGAACCGGGTGCCCATGTTGATGCCGTCGGCACCCAGGGCCAGTGCGGCCACCAGACCACGGGCATCACCGAAGCCACCGGAGGCGATCATCGGGATCTCGATCTCCTTGGCCGCCGCCGGGATCAGCACCAGACCGGGCACGTCGTCCTCACCGGGATGCCCGGCGCACTCGAAACCGTCGATGCTGATGCCGTCCACACCCAGGCTCTGCGCCTTAACCGCATGACGCACCGAGGTGCACTTGTGCAGCACCTTGATCCCGTTGTCGTGGAACATCGGCAAATGCGGCGCCGGGTTGGAGCCCGCCGTCTCGACGATCTTCACACCCTCATCGACGATCACCTGCCGGTACTCGTCGTAGGGCGGCGGGTTGATCGCCGGCAGGATCGTCAGGTTCACCCCGAACGGCTTATCAGTGAGCTCGCGGGTCTTCTGGATTTCCCGGGACAGATCCGCCGGAGTGGGCTGGGTCAGCGCGGTGATGAAACCCAGGCCTCCGGCATTGGCCACCGCGGCCACCAGCTCAGCCCGGCCCACCCACTGCATACCGCCCTGAGCAATCGGATGCTCAACACCGAAAACCTCGGTGAACTTCGTCGACAACGCCATGTGGATTCCCCTTTACCGCGGAGCCATGCGGATGGCGCCGTCGAGGCGGATGACCTCGCCGTTGAGCATCGGGTTTTCGACGATGTGCACGGCCAGGGCGCCGTACTCGTCGGGATCGCCCAGCCGCGCCGGGTGCGGGACCTGCTGGCCCAGCGACTTCTGCGCCTCTTCGGGCAGCGAGCCCAGCAGCGGGGTCTTGAACAGACCCGGAGCAATGGTGACCACGCGGATCAGGCTGCGCGACAGATCGCGGGCGATCGGCAGGGTCATGCCGACGACACCACCCTTGGAGGCCGAGTAGGCGGCCTGGCCGATCTGGCCGTCGAAGGCGGCGACCGAGGCGGTGTTGATGATGACGCCGCGCTCTTCACCGTTGAGCGGTTCGGTCTTGGCGATCCGCTCAGCGGCCAGCCGCAGCACGTTGAAGGTGCCGATCAGGTTGACCTCGACGACCTTGCGGAAGCCGTCCAGCGGGAACGGGCCGTCCTTGCCGAGAGTCTTGATGGCGTTGCCGATACCGGCGCAGTTGACGTTGATCCGAACCGGGCCCAGGGACTCGGCGATGTCGAGCGCCTCGGCCACGGCGGCTTCGTCGGTGACGTTGGCCGCGACGAACTTCGCGCGGTCACCGAGTTCGGCCACCACTTCTTCGCCCTTGAGGTCGATGACGACCACCGAACCGCCGGCGTCGAGCAGCCGCTTGGTGGTGGCCAGGCCGAGCCCGGAGGCGCCGCCGGTAACAACCGCTACCGAGTCCTTGATCAGCACAGATGTGTTCCTTTCGTACGTCTACCTACTGGTTGGTTGGGGACTATACCCAATCGCGCAGGACAGCCTCGGTGTCGGCTCCCGGAACGCGCGCGAGAAGCGGGGCGCCGGGGCCGGGAACAGCGAGCCGTTCTCGCTGTAGAAGGTGTCGCGCTCGGTGTTGTGCGACTCGGTCTCGACCTCGCCGAAGGACAGCACCGGGGTGACGCAGGCGTCGCTGCCTGCGAACACCGTGGCCCAGTGGTCGCGGTCGTGCTCGGCGAACTTCGCGGTGAGGATGGCGCGCAGCTCAGGCCAGCGGGCAATGTCGTTCTGCCCGGGCAGATCTGCGGACTCCAGACCCAGCTTCTCGATCAGCTCGGCGTAGAACTGCGGCTCGATCGAGCCGACCGCGACGTGGCGGCCGTCGGCGCACTCATAGGTGTCGTAGTACGGGGCGCCGGTGTCGAGCATGTTGGTGCCGCGGGTGTCGCTCCACATCCCCATGTGGCGGAAGGCCCACATCATGGTGGCCAGCACCGACGAGCCGTCGACCATCGCCGCGTCGACCACCTGGCCCTTGCCGGAGCGCTCCCGCTCCCACAGCGCGGCCAGGATGCCGACAAGCAGGAACATCGAGCCGCCACCGAAGTCGCCGACCAGGTTCAGCGGCGGGACCGGACGCTCATTGACCCGGCCGACGGCGTGCAGCACACCGTTGAGCGAGATGTAGTTGATGTCGTGGCCGGCCTGCTGGCTGCGCGGGCCGGTCTGGCCCCAGCCGGTCATCCGGGCGTAGACCAGCCGCTCGTTGAGCTTCGCGCAGTCCTCCGGGCCCAGGCCCAGGCGCTCGGTGACGCCGGGGCGGTAACCCTCGATCAGGACGTCGGCCTTGGAGATCAGGCGCAGGACCAGATCGCGGTCCTCTTCGCTCTTGAGGTTGGCGGCCACCGACCGGCGGTTGCGCAGGAGGTAGTCGTTACTGGCAGTGGTGGGAATGCCCGGCCCCTTGCCGGGCCGTTCGATGCGGACGACGTCAGCGCCCAAGTCACCGAGGATCATCGCTGCGTGCGGACCCGGGCCGATGCCGGCCAACTCGACGACTCGCAATCCCTGAAGTGGTCCTGCCATTGCCCTACCTTCCAGTTGGTTGATCGCCCGGATAGCTTAGGCTGCGGCCATGACCACCCTCGACTCGCCCGGCGCATATACCGGCATCTCCGATCTCGCGGTGTCCCTGGACGACGGTGTGCTGTCGGTGACGTTCAACCGGCCGGACAGCCTCAACTCGCTGAACGCGGCGATGCTGCGGACGGCGGCCGACACGTTGGAGCGCGCGGCGTCCGATCCTGCGGTCAAGGTGGTGCGACTCAGCGGGGCCGGCCGCGGGTTCTGTTCGGGGGCGGGCATCAGCGCCGAGGACCAGTCCCGCCGGTCGGAGAACCCCGAGGACGACGACGTTCTGCTGCATGCGAACCGGACCGTGCAGGCGATCACGCGACTGCCCAAGCCGGTGGTGGCGGTGGTGCAGGGTCCGGCTGCCGGAGTCGGGGTGTCGTTGGCCTTGGCATGCGACATCGTGCTGGCCTCGGAGAAGGCCTTCTTCCTGCTGGCGTTCACCAAGATCGGGCTGATGCCGGATGGCGGCGCCTCGGCATTGGTGGCCGCGGCGATCGGCCGGATCCGGGCGATGCGGATGGCCCTTCTGGCCGAACGCATTTCGGCCACCGAGGCGTTCGAGTTCGGTCTGGTGAGCGCGGTGCATCCGGTCGACGAGCTGGACGCGGCCACCGACAAGGTGATCAACACGCTGGTGTCCGGGCCGGCCGTCGCGCTGCGCAAGACCAAGCAGGCCATCAACGATGCGACGCTCACCGAACTCGACGCGGCGATCGGGCGCGAGGTCGAGGGCCAGGGCATCCTGCTGCGCTCGCGCGATTTCCGCGAGGGCACCAAGGCGTTCCAGGAACACCGCAGCCCCACCTTCACCGACGACTAGGCCCGCCGAGTGGCCACTTGTGTCACGGTTTTCGGCGAGAACAGTGACACAAGTGGCCATTCGGCGCGCTGAAAATCGTTGGACAGCGCCCGCTTCGGTCAGCCACCCTCGATGTCATGGGTACGCCGTGTGACGTAGAGCGGCCGGTGAACTCCACCGGCGGCTGGCGCGTGCTCACCCCGTTCAGGTTCCGCGAGTTCCGTCTGCTCATCTCGGCGATGTCGATCTCGCTGTTCGCCGAGGGGATGTGGACGGTCGTGATGGCCCTGCAGGTCATCGCGCTGGCCAACGACCCCGCTGCACTGTCCCTCGTGGCCGCGTCGATGGCACTGGGCATGCTGGCCTTCATCCTGGTCGGCGGCATCGTGGCTGATCGCGTCAATCAGCGTGCGGTCATCATCGCCGTCGAGACCACCAACGTGGCGGCCACCGGTGCGGTCGCCGTCCTCGGCCTCACCGGCTCATTGCGGTTGTGGCACATGGCGATTGCCGCCGCGGCGCTCGGCATCGGCGCGGCATTCTTCTTCCCCGCCTACAGCGCCTACCTGCCGCGCATCCTGCCCGCCGAGCAGCTGCTGGCCGCCAACGGTCTGGAGGGCGCGATCCGCCCCACCCTGCAGCAGGCCATCGGTCCGGCGGCGGCCGGTGTCCTGGTCGGGTTGACCTTCCCGGCACTCGGCACGGTCACCGTCACCGCGCTGTTCGCGGTCGGCCTGACCCTGCTGGTCGCGATGCGGCCCAGCCACGGCGAGCACATCGTGCTCGAGGTGCAGCGCGAAAAGCCGCATCCGCTGGCCGATTTGCGCGACGGTCTGCGCTTCGTGCTGCGCACCGCCTGGCTGCGCTGGACGCTGATGTTCGCCAGCACCTGGGTGTTCCTGGCGCTGGGCCCGATCGACGTGCTGCTGCCCTTCGTCGCACGAGACCGCTTCGCCCACGGCGAGCAGGTCTACGGCTTCATGCTCGCGGCCTTCGGACTGGGCAGCGCGGTGGGCGCGCTGGTGGTGTCCTCGCGGCTGATGCCGCGGCGCTACCTCACCGTCATGATGACGATGTGGGGTGCGGGCTCGCTGCCGCTGGCGGTGGTGGGCGTGACGTCCTGGCTGCCGGTGATGGTGCTGGCCCTGTTCGCCGTCGGGGTGGCCGACGGCGTGGGCATGGTCATCTGGGGCACGCTGCTGCAGCGCCGGGTTCCGCCGGAGATGCTGGGCCGGGTGTCCAGCCTGGACTTCTTCGTCTCCCTGGCGTTCATGCCGGTGTCGATGGCCGTCGCAGGCCCGCTGTCGAAGGTGGTGCCGGTCGAGGTGATCTTCGGCGCGGCGGGCGTGCTGCCGGTGTTACTGGCCGCGGTCGCGCTCGTCGCGGCGCGGATGCCCAGCGACGAGATCGCCCACCCGCTTCGCTAAAGGCCGAACAGCGGCGGCAGTGCGAGCACCATGATCAGCCCCCACACCAGGTGGGTCAGCACTGGTGCGAGCACGCCGCCGGTGGCCCGGCGCTCCCACGCACACACCGTGCCGAGGATGACGGCGGCGAAGCCGAGCATCGGGTTGCCACTGGCCGACGTCGCCACGGCGTACAGCAGGGTGGAGATCAGCACCGGGTGGAACGCGCCCAGCGCGGTGTAGAGCGCGCCGCGGAAGAACAATTCCTCGGCCACACCGTTGACCAGGGTGATCACCACGATCAGCGCGAGGCTGCCATGGTTGGTGTACTCCAGCACCCGGGTGATGCGCTCGGCGATCGGCGGGATCTCGCGCACCACCAGACCGCCAACCAGGAACACCACGCCGAGCGCTAACCCCACGGTGATGCCGGTGATGACGGGGCGTTGGTTGCGGCCGTGCCAGCGGATGCAGCCCAGGTGCAGCGGACCGGAGGAGAACGCCCCCGCGGTCCACACCGCGGCCAGCGCCAGCGTCAGCCAGTAGAACGTCTCGTCGCCGGGCCGACGGCTCAGTGAATAGCCGAGCAGCAGCGCCCCGACCACCAGCACGACGCATACGATGATCCGCCGCCTGCGTACCACCGAAGGCCATTCCTGATGCGGCACAGCGATTTTGGCCGCGGCGGCGCGGATGTCCGACAATCCCGTCACAGCGGCACCCTCGCCAGCATGAAATCCAGTCCGGTGCGCAGCACGCCGGCGAGCGGACGGGGCACCGCGCCGAGAATCCCGAGCGCGGGCCGGGCCACCGACGGCGTCACCGTGGCGGCCAGCCGCTGCAGGCGCAACGTGTCACCGCCGGCCCACACCGGGTCACTGTCGGCGAGATGGTGTGGGTCGGCCAGCTGATCCACCGGGCGCGGCGGCGGGCTGGACACGGCGGCGAGCACGGCGTCGTCGATATCGGTGAGCCCCCCGGGCGGATCCGGCACGTAGTCACCCAAGACAGTGTCCGAGGCCGTCATCGGATGGTCCAGCGATTCGATGAGATCGGCGGCCAGTCCGGTGGGCACCGGCACCACCGCCCCGGCCACCCGGCCGACCACCGAGCGCGGCAGGACGTCGTGGACGGGCAGTCCCGCCCGCATTGCACCGGTGGCATCGACGTAGCTTTCCAGCAGCCCGCGGTAAGTGGTGGTCGAGGGCCCGGCGATGTCGTAGGCACCGGCCGGTACGCCCGCGGGATCCGCCGCGGCCATCAGATAGTGCAGCACGTCGCGGATCGAGATCGGGTCGATGTCGTGATCGGCCCACGGCGGCAGCGGAATCAGCCAGAACCGGTCCCCGACGTAGCGGACCATTTCGAACGACGTCGACCCGGCCCCGATGATGACCGCCGCGCCCAGCCACACCAGCTCCGGTCCGCCGTCGAGCGTGAGTGCGTCAGCCACCTCGGCCCGGCCGGCCAGATGCTCGGAGAGGGTGTCGGTGTCAGGCACGAACCCGCCGAGGTAGACGATGCGCCGTACACCGGTCGCGGCGGCTGCTGTGGCGACGGTGGCCGCGGCGGCGTTATCGCGCTCCCGGAAGCCCGGCTGGCCGATGCCGTGCACCAGGTAGTAGACGATGTCGACGGGGCCGGCCACGGTGAAGGCCGCCTCGACGGAGGCCGGGTCATCGGCGTCGAGCGCCACCGCGTTCACGTCGTCACACCAGCCGAAGCGGCCGAGTTTCTCCGGGTCGCGGGTGGCGGCCACCACGCTGTGACCGTCCCGTACGAGCGCGGCCACCAGCCGTGAACCCACATATCCGGTGGCACCGGTGACCAGGATGCGCATTGCTTCCACGGTACGAAATATCGGCAGTTTGAAGGTGACACAAACCTGACGTCGCTGTGAGATCGACCGCTACGTGGCGTCGCGGTGAAGTTCCATCAAGTTTTCGTAGACCGCGGCGTTGGCCCGGTTGCCGGCCAGTTCGGCGTCGGACAGTTCGCGGCGGACCTTGCCGGGCACCCCGGCGATCAGCGACCGCGGCGGCACCACGACACCCTGCGGGACGAGCGCCCCGGCGGCCACGGTCGAGCCGGCGCCGATCACCGCGCCATTGAGCACGATGGCGCCCATCCCGATCAGGCAGCCGTCTTCGACGGTGCAGCCGTGCAGCACCGCGTTGTGCCCGACGGTCACGCCGGTGCCCAGGGTCAGCGGGTACTCCGGGTCGACGTGCAGGGTGGCGCCGTCCTGGATGTTGCTGCCCGCGCCGATCTCGATGGGCTCGGCCTCGGCGCGCAGAGTCGCGGAGTACCAGACGCTGGCCCGGGCACCCAGCCGCACCCAGCCGATCAGGCTGGCGTTGGGGGCAACCCAGGATTCCGGATGCAGTTCGGGGCTGCGTCCGCGCAGCGAGATGATGAGGGGCTCGGCCATGGGCGTCATCGTAGGCGGAGCGGTGTCAGGCGCCCTGGAACACCTTGCGGTAACTCGAGGGCGACATGCCCAGACCACGCCGCAGATGGTGCCGGAGATTCCCGCCCGACCCCAGGCCCGAGCGTCGCGCCACCTCGTCGACGGGCAGATCTTGCGTCTCGAGCAGTTCGCGAGCGAACTCCACTCGGCGGACGCGCACCCACGCCCCTGGTGATTGCCCGGTCTCCTCGCGGAACCGCCGGCAGAAGGTGCGTTCGCTCATCCGCGCGTGGCGCGCGAGCTGTTCGATGGACAACTCCTCGTCGAGGTGATCGAGCGCCCATTGCCGGGTCGCCGCGGTCGACGCCTGATCCGCCGGTGGTTGCCGGTCGATGAACTGCGCCTGGCCGCCCTCCCGCCACGGCGGGACGACGCAGTACCGCGCCACCTCGTTGGCCACCGCAGCGCCGTGGTCGTGCCGAATGATGTGCAGGCACAAGTCGATTCCGGCGGCCAGGCCCGCCGAGGTCAGCACGTCGCCGTCGTCGACGAACAGCACGTTCTCGTCCAGCAATACACCCGGATGCAGGGCGCGCAGATCGTCGGCGAAGCGCCAATGCGTGGTCGCAGGCCTGCCGTCGAGCACACCGGCAGCAGCAAGGACGAACGCCCCCGTGCAGATCGACACCAGGCGGGTGCCGGGGCGGATCGACGACAGCGCCGACGCGAGGTCGGGCTCCAGGACGCCGAGGCTGCGCGCGGAACGGTTTCGGCTGCCGGGGATGACGACGGTGTCCGCCGTGGCGAGTACCTCCGCTCCGGCTGCCGGGACAATCGCGTAGCCGTTCGTGGTGGCGACCGCCCCACCACCGACGGCGCAGGTGACGACGTCGTAGAGCGGGCTGCCGTCGGCGGCGGTGGCAGCGCCGAACAACGTCGGCGCAATACCCGCGTCGAACCCGACGACGGGCGCCACCAACAGAACAGCGACCCGGTGCACACCTCGAGTGTGGCATGTTTTTGACGAATAGTGTCATTCTTGCCACTAGTCGCGCGGTAGCCCAGTCGGCCAGAGTGATGCGGTGACCTCCACGTCGACCTCTCGGCCCGCCACCCGTACCGGCCTGCACTGGGCCTGGGTCGTCGCGGGCGTCAGCTTCGTGGCGCTGCTCGGTGCAGCCGGCTTCCGGTCGGTGCCCGGCGTGCTGATGAATCCGCTGCACCACGAATTCGGCTGGTCGCACGGCGTGGTCGGGCTCGCCATGTCGGTGAACATGACGCTGTTCGGGCTGACGGCACCGTTCGCCGCGGCGTTGATGGACCGGTTCGGAGTGCGTCCCGTTCTCACCGCGGCCTTGACGCTGATCGCGGCGGGATCGGCCGCCAGCGTGCTGATGACCGCAAGCTGGCAGCTGGTGCTGCTGTGGGGTGTGCTCGTCGGGACCGGCACCGGGGCGATCTCGATGGGTTTCGTCGCCACGATCGCGGTGCGCTGGTTCGAGCAGCGCCGCGGTCTGGTCACCGGGGTGCTGACCGCCGCGAGCGCCACCGGACAGCTGATCTTCCTGCCGCTGGTCGCCGAGGTGACCACCCGGCACGGCTGGCGGTGGGCGGCACTGATCGTCGCCGTCGCGGCACTGGCCGTGGTACCGCCGGTGCTGCTGTTGATGCGCAACTATCCGGCCGACAAGGGCCTACTGCCCTACGGTGCAACGGAAGCCCAAGCGCCGCAACCCGTTCCGGCGTCGAGTTTCCGGGCCGCCTTCGACGGCCTGCGCATCGGCGCCCGCGTTCCGGCGTTCTGGTTGCTGGCGGGCAGCTTCGCGATCTGCGGGATGACCACCAACGGCCTGATCGGCACCCACTTCATCCCCGCCGCCAACGACCACGGCATGCCGACGACCGTCGCGGCCGGCCTGCTGGCCACCGTCGGCATCCTCGATGTCGCCGGCACTGTCCTGTCGGGGTGGCTGACCGACCGGATCGACCCCCGGCTACTGCTGGTGGTGTATTACCTCGGCCGCGGCCTGTCGCTGGCGGCGCTGCCCGCACTGCTGTCCCCGAACGCCGAGCCGGGCACCTGGGTGTTCATCATCTTCTACGGACTGGACTGGGTCGCGACGGTGCCGCCGACGATCGTGCTGTGCCGGGAGTACTTCGGGGCCCGCTCGCCCGTGGTGTTCGGCTGGGTCTTCGCCGCCCACCAGCTCGGCGCGGCGCTGGCCGCGGCCGGGGCGGGCGTGCTGCGGGATGCGAACGGCAATTACGACCTGGCATTCCAGCTCGCCGCCGGGCTGTGCGTCGGCGCCGCTGTGCTGTGCTGGCTGGTACGGCGGCCAGGCGGCTGAACAGGCCCTTTTGGGAGGGTCACCCGGCGGACAGTACGATGCCTCAGGCGTCGCGGCGGCCCGGGGACCCGCGACATGCCGACTCCGAAACACAGCAAGGAGCCGATGTGAGCACTCGCACCAAGACCCTCGGCGTGGCAGCGGCCGTCGCCGCCATCGCCGTCGCGATCCCGACCGCGGTTCAGGCCTACGCCGATCCGACCACCCCCAGCACCGACACCGCGGCGCCGACCACCTCGTCGATCCCGGTGCCCACCGTCACCAAGCTGCCCGACCCGCAGGGC
The DNA here is from genome assembly GCF_001494595.1 of Mycobacterium sp. M26. Lineage (GTDB taxonomy): Bacteria > Actinomycetota > Actinomycetes > Mycobacteriales > Mycobacteriaceae > Mycobacterium. The sequence continues at coordinate 788,744 of NZ_LN929908.1, read as the reverse complement.
CCGGGCTGCGACGCCTACAAGAACAAGGTGCCCACCGGCGCCGGGTCGATCGACAGCATGGGCAGCCAGGTCGCCTCGGTGGCCATCGCCAACAACGCCGACCTGAGCACGTTCAGCTCGGCCATCTCCGGCAAGCTGAACCCCGCCGTGAACGTCACCTCGGTGCTCGACGGCGGCCCCTACGTGGTGTTCGCCCCCACCGATGACGCGTTCGCCAAGCTCGACGAAGCCACCCTGGCGACGCTGAAGAACGATCCGGCCGTGCTGCTGCCGACGCTGTACTACCACATGGTGCTGGGCTACCTGGGTCCCGACGACGTCGACGGCAAGATGCCGACCCAGGACGGCCGGCTGATCAGCGTGAAGGGCAGCGGCGGCGACATCAAGATCAACGACACCGCCAAGGTGGTGTGCAGCTACACCGCCAAGGGTGCCTACATCTACATGATCGACACCGTGCTGACGCCTGAGTCGACCAGCACGACGTCGACCACGTCGACCACGTCGACCTCGAGTGAGGCCACCACCTCGACCACCGCCAGCACCTCGGCGGAGTCGCCGTCACCGACGCCGACCACCACCAAGGCGCCGGGCGCCTAGCCGATCAGCGCGCCTTCCAGACCGGCGCGCGCTTCTCGGCGAAGGCCAGCGGACCCTCTTTGGCGTCTTCGGACTTCATCAGCGTGCCGATCTCGCGCATGGTGCGCGACCAGCCGGCCTCGTCGGCGGTGATGGTGCCGCCGTCGATCCCGGCCGCGATGCGCTTGCTGGCCTGTACGGCCAGCGGCGCGTTGACCGTGATCCGCTCAGCCAGGGCCAGCGCGGCGTCCACCACGGTGCCGTCCGGCACCACCTGGTTGATCAGGCCCCACTGCAGCGCCTCGTCGGCGGTGATCGGTTCGCCGGTGAACAGCAGCTGGGTCGCCACCTTGCGCGGCAGCTGCTCGACGATGCGGAACACCCCGCCTGCGGCGGCCACCAGGCCGCGCTTGACTTCCGGCAGACCGAACTTGGCGCTCTGCTGAGCGACGACCAGGTCACTGGCCAGCGCCAGCTCGGTGCCGCCGCCCAGTGCCGTGCCGTTCACCGCGGCGATGGTCGGCTTGTCGATGGCGTGCCGGACGTAGCCGGCGAAGCCCCACTCCGGATGCTCGGGGTGAAAGAGGTTCTCCCGCCGCGAGATTGCCTTGAGATCGGCGCCGGCGCAGAACGACTTGTCACCGGCTCCGGTGATCACCACTGCCCAGACCCCGGCGTCATCCTGCGCCTGCTGCAGCGCATCGCCGACGGCGGTACTCACCGCACCGTTGACGGCGTTACGAGCCTCGGGCCGGTTGATGGTGATCAGCGCGACGTTGCCCCGCCGCTCATAAAGAGCGGCGGGGGGTTCTACGTCTGTCACTGTTCCTGCGCCTGCTGCAGCGCATCGCCGACGGCGGTACTCACCGCACCGTTGACGGCGTTACGAGCCTCGGGCCGGTTGATGGTGATCAGCGCGACGTTGCCCCGCCGCTCATAAAGAGCGGCGGGGGCTTCTACGTCTGTCACTGTTACAGCAGCTCGAGAATGGTGGCGTTGGCCTGGCCGCCGCCCTCACACATGGTCTGCAGCCCGTACTGAATGTTGTTGTCCCGCATGTGGTACAGCAACGTGGTCAGGATCCGCGCACCCGAACCGCCGAGCGGGTGGCCGAGCGCGATGGCACCGCCGTTGGGGTTGAGCTTGGACTCGTCGGCACCGATGTCCTTGAGCCAGGCCAGCGGAACCGGGGCGAACGCCTCGTTGACCTCGAAAGCGCCGATCTGGTCGATGGTCAGGCCCGACTTCTTCAGCGCCTTCTGGGTGGCCGGGATCGGCGCGGTCAGCATGATCACCGGATCGGCACCCGCGAGAACCGCGGTGTGCACCTTGGCAATCGGCTTGAGGCCCAGATCCTTGGCCTTCTCGGCAGACATGATCAGCAGCGCGGCCGAACCGTCCGAGATCTGGCTGGAGTTGCCGGCGTGGATCACGCCGTCGTCCTTGAACGCGGGCTTGATGTTGGCCATCGACTCGACGGTGCCGCCGCGGCGGATGCCGCCGTCCTCGAGCACCACGGTGTCGTTGCCGTCGGCGTCCTGGGTCTTGATGCCGACGATCTGATCCTTGAACGCGCCGGAATCCTGTGCAGCGGCGGCCTTTTCATGTGAACGCAGGGAGAACTCGTCGAGCTGGGTGCGGCTGAGGCCCCACTGCTCGGCGATCATCTCGGCGCCGATGCCCTGGTTCGGGGTCTTGGCGTAGCGGGCCTTGAACGACGCACCGTAGGGGTTGCCGCCGTTGGCCAGCGAGGAGCCCATCGGGGTGCGCGACATCGACTCGACACCACCGGCGACGACGGCGTCGTAGTGGCCGGCCACCACGCCGGCGACGGCGAAGTGCAGCGACTGCTGGCTCGACCCGCACTGGCGGTCCACGGTCACACCCGGGACGGTCTCCGGCCAGCCGGCACTGAGCACCGCGGTGCGGGCGATGTCGAGCGCCTGCTCGCCGGCCTGCATGACGCAGCCCCAGATCACGTCGTCGACAATGGCGGGGTCGACACCGGCCCGCTCGACCAGGCCGTTGAGTACCTGGGCCGACAGCTCGGCCGGGTGGATACCGGACAGTGCGCCGTTGCGCTTACCGACTGGGGAGCGCACCGCTTCGACAATGACCGCTTCAGCCATCGACTTTCTCCTTCTGCTGGGTGACTACGTGGGTCTTCGATTCATAGCACCGAGCTTGCGGAGCCTGCGCAGCGGGGTCAACCAACCGTTCGGTTAGGCGGTCTGGCGGCGCATCGATTCTGCGGTGAGGGCGCCGTTCCGGGCGATTTTCCCGCCCTCACCGCAGAATCGATGAGGCCTACTTTCCGCTGGTCACGTGCACCGGCAGGTCGTCGTCCCAGGGCTGGCGGGTGACCATGTCGGACACCGCCACCCAGCCGCGCTCGAATTCGCCGGTGGCGGCGTCGACCAGCCGGTACTCCTGGCGCTGCCGGTGCAGGGGCTGGGCGTCGAGCAGTACCACCCGCACCTCGCCGGGTTCGAAGTTGCAGCGTTTCTGCATCGCGTTGATCAGCTGTTCGTTGTGCATATGGCCGTCGCCGAAGTTCCAGCCGATGGCCATGCTGCAGATCCGCTCACCGTCGGTGATCGAGTAGTCGTCCTCGTTCTGCCCCGCCATCGCCCGGTGGGCCAGGGTGAACAGCGCCTTGCCGTGGGTGTTGAAGGCGCGGAAGGCATACCCCATGTAGATCGGGATCTGGGCGGCTTCCTTGCTGCCGTAGAACTTCTCCAGCTGGGCGGCCGGCATGTTCGCGATCGCGATGAGGTTCTTGTCGATCTTGGCCTCGGCCGACGGCTTGATGCACCACAGCGTGGTGTCCCAGTTGCCGGCGTAGTAGCGCATCCCGGGCAGGAAGGAGACCTTGCGCGGGACGGTGTTGCCCAGGAACACGCAGAAGGCCAGCACCGCGAACAACACCACCGGCCAGGGGCTGGTGAGGTCGGTGATCCCGATCTGGGCGTGCGCGACGAACAGCGACAGCACCGAGAAGATCATGAAGACGTTCCACTCCAGCGGCACGCCCATCGGGATCGCCGACAGGATGCCGAGGTGGAAGCAGACCATCACGAACGCGGCGATCGCGGTCGGCCAGCCGCCGTGGGAGAAGAACAACGCCAGCGGGATGCCCATCTCGATGGCGGTGCTGAAGTGGGCCAGCACATGCGATACCCGGCCCGGCCGGAGATCTTCGGGGAAGTCGGAGAAGAACTTGCGCTTGAGGAAGCGTGGGCGCATCACCGGGCTGTTGGACATCATCGTCGAGATCACGAACGGGAAGTGCCGGGTGAGCTTGGAGGTGGCCGCGCCGATCCAGATGGCCATGCAGACCAGCTTCAGGGCGATGATGATGTCCACCCCGGCGAACAGGAACGCCACCGCGAAGCTGGCGTACACCTCGCCGCGGGCGGCCAGGAAGATCACCTTGTCGCGCAGGCCGGCCAGCGCCAGCAGCACCAGCACGGCGACGATCTGCCACGTCGGCAGCAGGCCCACCTCGGTGCCGAGTTCGGGGATGGGTCCGGTGCCGTCGGAGAACAGCGCCACCAGGAGCATGACGATGAGCGCGCCGTAGAGCACGACGTCCACCGGGCCGCGGCTATCACCCTTCGTCAGCGGCACCCGGTTGGGCCACGGTGGCAGGCGGATGGTGCCGGGCCGCAACCAGTAGATGATCGAGCCCATCGGCGGGAAGAACCGGTTGTTGAGCGGGCCGAAGCCACAGCCGAGTCCGACGACCTCGAACAGCATGGTGTAGAGCACGGCCTTTTCGAAGACGATCGGCTCCGACCACCACTGGCCGATATTGCCCCATCCGTCAATTCCCTTGGTGGCCAGTGCAAATAACGCGGCCACGAAGATGTAGAGCAGGATCTTGACGACGTAGAACAGGTGCAGGATCACCGGCGTGCCGAACCCCACCTCGGCCCAGTGTCGCGCCATCGGCTTGATCTTCTCGGCGCGCGTGCCCCTGCTCCACGTCTCGAAGTCGATGACGGGTACTTCTTGCTTCAGAAATCCCATGCGGGACAGATTAGAACGTGTTCTATTCCGATGGGGCGCAGTTGGGACAAGGCGCTACGCCGAGGTCGACGTTATGGCGCGATCTACTCGCAGAAGTTCGCCCGGGTGTCGGGTTGGGCGAAAGAGGGGGCCGAGAAGAGGGGCTAGGCCTTGGCGGGCGGGCGGTAGAAGATCGCCAGCTGGCCGATGCCGCCGGCCAGGCCGAGCGCGACCGCGATGATCAGGCCCCACCAGCCGTGCAGCAGGTCGTAGAAGCCGGTGCTCTTGAACAGCGCGTAGTCCAGGCTGAGCTTGCCCGCTCCTGTCGCGGCCACCGCGACGGCCGCCGCGGCCAGCACCAGGTTGTACTCCCAGCCCTCCTTGACGATGAAGAAGCCGTTGTGCCGGTGCACCGTCCACGCGGCGACGAGCATCAGCGCGACGAACCCTGCCGCGGTCACCGGGGTGAGCAGACCGACGGCCAGGCCGAGACCGGCCGCCACCTCCGTCGTCGCCGCCACCCGGGCGTGGAAGGTGCCCGGCTTCATACCGATGCTCTCGAACCAGCCCGCGGTGCCCTTGATCCGGCCGCCGCCGAAGAACTTGTTGTAGCCGTGCGCGGCCATGGTCAGCCCCAGCACCAGTCGCAGGATCAACAATCCGACGTCATAGGCAGTCACGCCGCTAAACCTAGAGCATTACGACCACTGGCGTTACGCCTCAGCGGCCAAACGTAATTCTCAATCGGTCAACGTAGTCCTCGACATCGACGTTGCCGGGATCGGCGTGAACGCTGAGCGTGATGACATCACCGAGGCCGTGCACGCCGTGGGTGAGGCTCATCATGGGTGACAACGCGGAGAACCCGGCCGCGAACACCACCGGGGCCCCGCCGAAGGTGAGGTCCGCCGGGCCGCGGTTCACGCTGGAGACCACGGTGTTGCCGGTGACCGTCGGCGGCCGGATGTCCGGGTCGAACTGGCTTACTCCCCAACGCAACAGCGCGGCCGGTGTCGCGGCGAAGGCCGCCGCCGACGCCCGCAGCGCGGGATGCTCGCCCCGGCGACGCTGGGCGGCCAGCTCGGCCGCGATGAGCTCGGCGCGCTCGGCGCGGTCGGCATCGGGATGCAACCTGATGCCGACATTGCGAAAGTTGTTGTGGGCGCCTGGTTCCTGCTGTCCTGCCATGGTGATCTCGGCACCCAGCGCCGAGGTGTCCTCACCCCGGGCGGCCAGATAGCCCGACAGCGCCTCGGAGATCGCCACCAGCACGCCGACCGTCACGGTGGGGGCCAGGTCCTCGCGGCGCAACACGAGCGTCCGCACCACCGAGGTCGAGCCGGGACGCCGGTTGATGCTGAGCAGCGGGCATCCCGGAGCGGGGGGCGGCACCAGGCCCGCCTCGGTGTCGCGCACCAGCGCGCGGTGCGCCAGCGCGGCGGCCACCCCTCGAGCGGGCAGGAACCCGGGCCGGGTGGGCACCGGGACGTCCACCGGCTGCGGACGGCCCAGCAGTGCCCCGGCGAGCGCCGTGCCGCGGGTGCCGTCCGCGAAGGAATGGCCCAGCTGCATCATCACCACCGACCCGGGCCCGGGGCAGCCGGGAATTCCGAGCACGTGCGGGAAAATCCGCGCCCGCCAGGTCATCCGGTGCAGATCGAGTTGGTCGCCGCGCAGCCCGGCGGCGATATCCAGGCAGTCCTGCCAGTCCACTCCCCCGTCCCGGTGCAGCACGAATTGGTCGGCACCGACGTCGCCGCGCTGCCATCGCGGATAGCGCCAGCGGCCGGACTCCACCACCCGCATCCGCAGCTCGTCGCAGCCCTGGGCGCGGCGCATCAGTTCCGCGACAGCGGCATCCGGGTCGGCGGGTGAGCCGTCGAAGGCGTACACCACGTTCTGATCACTCGGATTGACCGCGGACATCCAGAACATCTGGGCGTCCACTGCGGCCATCGGTCTGCTTGCGGACATGCCGGCCTCAGGGCTTGAGGAAGTCCAGGATCCGCCGGGCCACGGTGTCCGGCTGCTCGAGCTGCAGGAAATGGCCGGCGTTCTCGACGATCGCCACATCGCTGCCGGCGGGCAGCGCGTCGCGCACCCACGGGGCGAATTCGGCTGTCATACAACCGTCGTCGTTACCGTGCAGATACAGGGTGGCCAGCCGCGGCGGCTTGGTCCACCAGCGGTGCAACTCGGCGTACCGGGCCGGCGGCTTGGTGTTGCGAATGGTCGCGCGATACGGCCCGAGTGCAGCGCGCCAGTATTCCGGCGCCCCGATCGCCGCGTCCACGTGACGCAGATCCTCGGCCGCGTTGTAGCCCGGCGACCAGCGCCGCCACAGCAGCGGCACGATCCACGACCCGGAGCGCTCCGGGGCGAACGGCAACTGGAAGTAGCTGATGTACCAGCTGCGTACCACCTGGGCGGGCAACAGCCGCAACAACTTTCCACGGTTGGCCACCTTGCCGTCCGGGTTCAGCGCGGCCGACGGCGGCACCGACATCACCACCGCCTTGACGAACGGGCTGTCCGGCATCGCGGCCAGACCCGTCGCGGTGATCGCGCCCCAGTCGTGGCCGATCACCACGTCGCGGTCGGTCGGACCGCACGCCTCGCGTACCCGCAGCGCATCGTCCATCAGCGCGCCGATGTGATAGCTGCCGTCCGACGGAATCGACGACGGCACATAGCCGCGCATGAACGGCGCCACCACCCGGTAACCGGCCGCCACCAGATGCGGTGCCAGCTTACGGAACCCGTAGGGAGTGTCGGGAAAACCGTGCAGGCACAACGCAATCGGACCCTCGTCGGGCCCCCAGGTGAGCGCCCGCAACTGTACGGTCGGGGCGGTGACGTCGATCCAGCGCGGTGTGGGCATGGCTAGATCGGGTCGAAGCCGGAGATCAGCCAGCGGTCGCCGACCTTGTCCAGGGTGACCCGGACGCTGGAGGCGGTGGCGGTCGGCGCGTCGGTCCCCACCACCACGGTCTGGTCGACGAACAGCAGCACCACGGCGTGGTCGGGCTTGGCCGACACCGACGCCGCGGCGGGCACGGTTGCCAGCGCCGAGATCTTCTTCTCCTTGGCACCCGGGATCACCACGGTGTTGACCAGCTGGGTGTAGGCGTCCAGGAAGGTGCCCGTCAGCCGGTCGCGGGCAGCGCCCAGATCCTTCTCGACGGTGTCGGGCTTGTAGCTCAGCAGCGCCACGGTGGAATCCTTGGCGGCCGCCACCGCCGCGACGGCGGCCCGGTCGGCGTCGCGCCGCGAGGAGTTCTCCCACTTGAGGTAACCGGCCGCCGCACCGAGCAGCAGGGCCAGCACCGGCAGGATCACGAACGCCACCAGCCGCGTCGCGCTGAAGCCCTTCTTCGGTTCCGCGGCTTCGGTCTCCTCGACCGCGTCGGCGTCGTCGAGCTCGTCGATCTCGATGGCGTCGTCGATCTCGTCGATCTCGTCGACCGGGGTGTCGGGCTTCTCGTCAGACGTCGTCACTGTACGAACTCCACTTTCGACACCTTCGCTTCATCGGCGCCGGTCTTCTTGACCGTCAGCCGCATCCGCCAGTTGCGCGGCGGCTGGTTCTGCGCGCCGGCGTTCTGGGTCTTCACGGTGACCGCCACCAGCACCTGGCCTTCGGTGCCGGTGACCGACTCCAGGCCGGCCTCGTTGACGGTGCCCTCGGACTTGGACTTGGCCTGCTTGACGACCTCAACAAACGGCTGGGACCGCTTCGCGAAGTCGTCGTAGAACGCGTCGGTGGCTGAGTCGAGGATGCGCTGCACGTCGGCGTCGGCATGTTCGAAGTCGATGGTGGTCAGGTTGATCGCGCCCTGGCGGCCCACGCTGACGAGCAGGTCACGCAGCTGCTCGGCCTGGCGTGCCTGGTAGGCCTGATAGCCCAGCCAGCCGGTCAGCCCGCCCAGCGCGACCACAATGGCCAGCCCCACGGCCATCGCCACCTTGACGTGCGACCACGGCTGCCTGGCCTTGGCCGGCTTGGCGGTGTCCTCGGTGGCGTCCTCGGTGGCCTCCTCGGCCGCTTCGGTGCTCACCTCGTCTTTCTGGTCATCGGGCACGTCTGGCTCATCGGCCATGCTGACTCCTCTTTGCACGTCGGATCCATCGTCCCCACTCGGGCGACAGGCTACCGGCACTGCCTGGAGCGATGGCCAGCGGTTGGCCATCGCGGGTGCTACCCGCGGGCTGCCGTCGGCCGCCGGAACGGGCCCTGGGTAACGTGCTTTCCAGTTCGACGCTCAGAGGAGTCCGTGAGTGACCAGCATGACCAGCGGTGCGCAGACCGTGGAATTCCGCGGTGACCAGGACTTGACCCTGGTCGGTGACGAGTGGAATCGCGGTGCGGCGGGCGATCGGCCCACGATCCTGATGCTGCACGGCGGCGGGCAGAACCGGTACTCCTGGAAGAACACCGGCCAGATCCTCGCCGACCGCGGCTTCCACGTGATCGCCCTCGACGCCCGCGGTCACGGGGACAGCGACCGCGCCCCCAACGGCGTCTACACCGTGGACGCGCTGTGCAATGACGTGCTCGCGGTGCTCGACCAGATCGGCAGGCCGGTGGTGCTGATCGGGGCCAGCATGGGCGGGCTCACCGGAATCCTGGTGTCCAAGCTGGCCGGACCGGAGAAGATCACCAAACTGGTGCTCGTCGATGTGGTGCCGCGGATCGAGGAGAAGGGCACCTCCCGCATCCACGACTTCATGGTCAGCCACGTGCACGGCTTCGAGAACCTGGAGCAGGCGGCCGACGCGATCGCCGCCTACCTGCCACACCGCAGACGGCCGAGCAATCTGGACGGCCTCAAGAAGAATCTGCGGCACCGCGACGGCCGCTGGTTCTGGCACTGGGACCCGGCGTTCCTCAAGCCCATCGAGGGTGCGGAGTTCGTCCGTGTCGAGGAACTCGAGCAGGCCGCCGCCGAACTGACCATCCCGATCCTGCTGATCCGCGGCAAGCTCTCCGACGTGGTGAGCATGGAGGGTGTGACGACGTTCCTGGCGAAGGTGCCGCACGCGGAGTTCGTCGAACTCTCCGAGGCCGGGCACACCGCGGCCGGTGACGACAACGACGCCTTCTCCGACGCCGTCGTCGCCTTCGTCACCCGCTGACCGGCAGGTGTAGCTCGGAGGCCACGTACGAGCGGGCGATGTGCTTGAGCTCCTCGGGAGCCACCGCGCGCACCACCATCTGCGCGCCGAGCCCGTCGATCATCGTCAGCAGCCGGCGCGCGGCGACATCGGAATCGGCCACGCTGAACTCGCCGTTGGCGTCGCCGGCGCGCACCACCTCGGCGATGCACTCCAGCCACTGATCGGTCAGGGTGGCGGCTTCGGCCGCCAGGGCAGGGTTGGTCCGGCCCAAACTCCACGCCTCCAGCCACAGCGCGCTCGCCTCCATGCTGGACTCGTCGAGGGTGTAGTCCATCAGCGCATTGATGCCGTCGGCGGCGGTGGGCTCGGCGGCCATCAGCTTGCGTGCGGTGTCGAGATCCTCGGTGGCCGCCGCCCGGAACGCCGCGGTGATCAGCTGTTCAGCTGACGAGAAATAGTGGCTGACCAGCCCGGGTGTCACCCCCAGGTCGGTGGCGACTTTGCGCAGCGTGACCGCGCCGAGGCCGTCGGTGCGGCTGATCTGCACCGCCTGGCGCAGCAGCTCGTCGTGCCGTTCGGCCGGCATCTTGCGTTTGGCGTCTCGCATCGCCTTCGCGACCACTTTCGTCCTTCCTCTTGACGGCGGACCGTTCTTATTGAACACTACATCAACACTATTGAAACACCCATCAACAAGGAGCCTGCGATGGCCACCAACACCACCGACCGGCCCGGAGCCATCGAGGCCGCCGGCGTCGAGTACCTGCCCGAGGAGGCCAGGGACTCCGGCCCGCGCAACCTGTTCGCGGTGTTTCTCGGTGCGAACCTCACCTGGACCAACGTGGTGTTCGGGGCGTTCGCCATCCTGTTCGGGCTGAGCTTCTGGCAGACGCTGACCTCGATGGCGGTGGGTATCGCCGTCGGCACGCTGGCCGTGCTGCCGACCGCGATCATCGGGCCGCGCACCGGCACCAACATGACGGTGTCCAGCGGCGCGTTCTTCGGCATCCGCGGCCGGTTCATCGGCTCCGGCCTGGCGCTGGCCATCGCGCTCGGGTTCGCCGCCGTGACGGTGTGGACCAGTGGCGACGCCCTGGTGGCCGCCGCCCACCGGATGTTCGGGTTGCCGGAGACGAACCTGGTGCGCGGGATCGGGTACGCGATCGTGGCCGCCCTGATGGTCACCGTCGCGCTCTACGGCCACGCCACCATCGTGGCGATGCAAAAGATCGTGGTGCCCGTCGTCGGTGCGCTGATGATCGCCGGGGTGTTCGCCTTCGCCGGCGGCTTCACCCCGAGTGCCACCTCGGGCGAGTACGCACTCGGCGGCTTCTGGCCGACCTGGACGCTGTGCGCGGTGCTGTTCGCCGCAGCGCCGATCTCCTACGGCCCCACCATCGGCGACTACACCCGACGGATCTCGTCAGTCCGGTTCAGCGACAAGCAGATCGGCTTGGCCCTGGGTGCGGGCATGTTCATCGGCGTGCTGCTGCCCAGCATGTTCGGTGCCTACACGGCGATGAGCTTCGCCAACCCGACCGACTCCTACCTCGACGATCTGGTGACCGCGGCGCCGGCCTGGTACGTGCTGCCGATCGTGGTGATCTCGGTGCTGGGTGGCCTGAGCCAGGGTGTGCTGTGCATCTACGCCAGCGGCCTGGACCTGGAAGGTCTTGCACCGCAACTGAAGCGGACGCAGACCACGATCATCACCGCCGCCGTGGCGATCGTCCTGCTCTATGTCGGGGTGTTCGTCTTCGACGCGGTCGGCTCGGTCACCGCGATGACGGTGGTACTCAATGCGGTCATCACACCCTGGGTGGCGGTGCTGGCCATCGGTGCGCTGCGCAGCCGCAAGACCGGGTACGACCCGGTGGATCTGCAGGCCTTCGCGCACGGTCGCTGCGGCGGCAGGTACTGGTTCACCGGCGGCTGGAACATCCCCGCTGTCGCGGCGTGGGCGGCCGGGTCGCTGTTCGGCGTGCTCGCGGTCAACACCACGCTGTACGTCGGCCCGCTGGCCGATGTCGCCGGCGGTGTGGACCTGAGCACCGTGGGATCGGCGGTCCTGGCGGTCGTCGTCTACCTGGTGGCCGGCGCCGGTTTAGGTCACCGGGGTGACAAGGCGCCGGTGAGCCAGCCACTCGTCCAGATTGCGTAAGGCCAAGCGCGCCATCGCTGTTCGGGCATGCGCGGTGTTGCTTCCGACATGCGGAAGCAACACCGCGTTGTCCATCTCGAGGAGCGCTGCCGGCACGTGCGGCTCGTGGGCGAAGACGTCCAGCCCGGCCCCGGCCAGTCCCCCGCCGGCCAGCAGTTCCACCAGGGCGTCCTCGTCCACCACGCTGCCGCGGGCGATGTTGACCAGAAAACCGTTCGGCCCCAGCGCTTCCAAGACCGCACGATCGACCAGCCTGACGGTATCCGGGCCGCCCGCGGTGGCCACCACCAGCACGTCCACCGAACCGGCCAGTTCCACCGCCGAGGCCGCGTAGCGGTACGCACTGCCCGGCACCGGCCGGCGGTTGTGGTAGGCGATCGCACAGCCGAACGCCACCATCCGGGCGGCGATCGCCGCGCCGATGCGGCCCAGTCCGAGGATGCCGACCCGGCTGCCGCTGACATCGCGGGTGTAGCGAAAGGGATCCTGTGCCGGCCAGTGTCCTTCGCGCACATAGCGGTCGGCAGCTGACAGCCCACGCATGGTGTCGATGATCAGGCCGACCGCAATGTCGGCGACGGTATCGGTGAGCACGTCGGGGGTGTTGCTCACCGCAATCCCCCTGGCCCGTGCGGCGGCCAGGTCGATGGCGTCGACGCCGGCACCGAAGTTCACGATGGCCTCGAGGTTCGGCAGGGAGGCGATCAACTCGGCATCCACCGGGCGTCCGCAGGCCAGGATCACGGTGACCGACTGCGGATCCTGCGGCGGATAGGTCACCAGCGGGTCGCGCCGGGACAGTTCGGCAGCCAGCGAGGGTTCGGGTCTACCGACGAGCAGAACGGTCATGCATCAATCGTTACCACGGATCAGCGCGGCCAACTCCTCGCGGCTGGTCACGTTGAGTTTGGCGAAGATTCGGTAGACGTGGCCTTCGACGGTCCGGGTGGACACCACCAGCCGCTCGGCGATGTCACGGTTGGTCATGCCCCGCGCGACCAGGTTGACGATCTCCCACTCCCGGGCGCTGAGCGGAAGCGGTTGCGCGGTGACCCGCAGCGCCGGGGTCTTGAGCCCGCCGCCAGCCTTGGCCAACCGGTCGGCCGTGGCGGCCGCTTCCAGGGATTGCTTACGCTTGCCCGCCGCATCGAACATGGCCGCCGCCTGTGCGGCGGCGTCGGCGGCGGACAGCAGCGCCCCGTTGCGTTCGAAATCCTGGGCAGCTGAATACACCTGCGCCGCATCATTATTCAGCAATCCGGTCGCATGAGCGGCGTCCGCGGCAGCCAGCGGGCCACCGATCTCGGTGGCCACGTCGACGAGCCGTCGCAGATGGTCACGGCCTCCCCAGCGGGCCACGGCGTGCAATGCCAGCAGCTCGACCGTCCGCTGGCCGGCGGCCGCGGCGGCATCGGCCGCCTGCACCGCCTTGTCGATCGCACCGGTGAGATAGCCCTCGGCGGCCGCGAACCACGCTTCGGCGATGAGCACCGGAGGATCGAACATCATTGCGCCACTGCGGACATGCTCACGCAACTCGGCCAGCAGCGGCGCGGCAGCGGCGTCCCTGCCCAGCCCGCAGTAGCACTGGGCCAGCAGCAGCCGGGCCGGGATGTTCCACGACGCCGCCGTCTCGCTGCTCAGCGCGGCCAGCGTCTCCTCCAGGCGGACGGCCGCGGCGCCGAGCTCGCCGCGCCCGAACTCGACGGTGGCGGCCAGCACGTTGGCCATCGCCCGGGCCCGGAACTGACCCGACGAGGTGATCCGCACGATATCCCCGGACCGGTCTTGTGCCGCAGCGAAACTGCCGTTGAGGGTCAGCGCCCGCACCTCGGCCAGTGCCAGCAGGAAGCGCAGCAACCCGTCGATCTGGTCGGCGACCTGCCTGCCCCGGCCGGCCAGCCGCTCGGCGTCGGCACGCCGGCCGGCCAGACCCGCGGCCATGGTGCCGCCGAACACGGCCCAGCCGACGGCGATCGGCGGTGCCTGCGGGTCGGCGAGCACCCGCTCGGCCAGCTCGGTGGCTTCGTCGAGACGGTTGTCCAGGACCGCCAGGGCCGCGGCCAGACCGTCGACCACCAGCCGGGCTTCCGGCGAGCTGGCCCGCTGCTGCAGCATCGTCAAGATCTCGTCGGCTGCCTTGGCATCGCCGATGGACCACTGCAACGTGGCGACCCGGGCGATCCCCCATCGGGTGACCTCGAATTCGCTCAGCGTGTCGGGGTCGAACGCTCTGAGAATGTCCTCGGCATCATGGGCCTTGCCCTGCCACAGCAGGGATCTGGCGAGTAGTTCACTGGCCAGCAGCCCTCCACCGCGATCGACCGCGGCCCGGGACAGCCGTTCGGCGATCGGGGCATTGGTCAGCGCGATGGCGTCCTCGGCGGCCTGCATCAGGTCGGCGAGCTCGATCGGGCCGTCGGCGTCCAGGGCGAGTTCGGCGCGGCGAATGCGTTCGGGCGCGGTGCGCGCCGGGTGAGAAGCCATGGCCGCCAGCAACTCCGACTGCAGGCGCCTGCTGGCCACCCGGCCAAGGCCGGTCCGGATCACCTCGCCGATGAGGGCATGTGTGAAGTAGACGTCGACCTCGCCGGTGCTGTCGTCGACGCGAATCATGCCGCGTCGTTCCAGGCGTTCCAGAACGTCGTCGTCGACCACGTCGGACAGCACCGTCAGCGACAGCGGCTCGGCGAGGGCGAGCAGCTGCAGGGCGCGTTTCTCGTCGGCCGGCAACCGGTCGAGCCGGCCGGACAGCAACGGCCCCAGCGTCGAACTGACCGCGGCCTGGCCACGCAGCTGCCACACCCCGTTGACCGACCGCAGCGTGTCGGCCTCCAGCGCCCCCTCGACGAGATGGCGGACGAACAGCGCATTACCGCCGGAGGCCTCCCAGATCAGATCGGCCGAAAGTCGTTCCAGCCGACCACCGAGCGCGGATTCGATGAGTGCCACCGCCTGCGCCCTGGTAAAGGGTGCGACATCGAGGCGGGCCAGATAGCTGTCCTTCCACAGCGCCGTGATGGTCTCCGGGATCTGCTCACCGGAGCGGGCGGTGGCCAGGATGCGCACCGACCCCTCGACGGCCAGCTGATGCAGCAGGGTCGCCGACAGGTGGTCGACCAGATGGACGTCGTCCACCCCGATCACGGTGAACTTCTCGCGGCGGACGGTGTCGAACGCCGCCGCCAACAGCGCCACCGGATCCTTGGGCATCGGGCTGGGGAGCAGATGGGCGAAGGCGCCCAGCGGGATCTCCCGGGCGGCTTCGGTCCCGGCGACCCAATGGGTTTCGGTGCGTAGCGTGTGGGTGACGAACCGGGCCAGCGTGGTCTTGCCGACTCCCGCGTCACCGAGCAGCAGGACACCGCAGCCCTGTCCACGTCCGGCAACCGCGGACTGGATCTGGGCTACTTCACTTTCCCGTCCGAGGAACGGCCAGCTCAGCGCCCCCACAGCGGGAGTGTAAACAGCTGGCTGCCCCACCGTGCGGGTTATCCGGCTACCGCGGGGAGACCCGCGCGGTCACCGGGGCGGCGGCGACGGTGGTGAAGGGAACCTTGACCGCGAAGTCGTCGACGAGCGAGACGATTTCGCAGCGCCCGATGATCGTCGCCAGCGCCACGGTGGCTTCCAGCATGGCGAAATGGTCACCGATGCACGAGCGCGGGCCGGCCCCGAACGGCAGGTACTGCCAGCGGTCGATCCTCTTCATCCGATCCGGGGTGAACCGGTCCGGGTCGAACCGTTTCGGCTCCACCCACAGGGCGGGGTCGCGGTGCACAGCCCAGATCCCGAACCCGAGCATGGTGCCCGCCTCGATGCGATAGCCGTCGACGTCGATATCGCGCATGGCCACCCGCCCGATCGCCGCGGCGGGCGGGCAGAGCCGCAACGCCTCGTGCAGCACCTGCACGGTGTAACCGAGGTGCGGCACGTCCTCGGGTGTCGGCGTGCAATGGCCGAGGCCGTCGACTTCGGCCCGGACCCGGTCCTGCAGGTCGCGGTGCCGGCCCAGCTGCCACAGGGCGTAGGTCAGCGTGGTGGCGGTGGTGTCGTGACCGGCCAGCATGAACAGGATCAGTTCCTGGCAGATCTCGTCATCGGTCAGTGACGCGCCCGTCTCGTGATCGGTGGCGGCCATCAATGCCCTGATCAGCGGGGCGTCCCGGCCGGGATCACGGCGGCACGCGGTGAGCATCTCCATCGCGAGGCTGTGCAGTGTTCTGGCCGCCTGCCTGGCCCGCCGCCGGGCCGGGGTCGGCAGCCACCGGGGCGCGCAGAACGGCCGCATGCCCCGGTCGGTGACGTAGGTGGTGGCGGTGGCCAGCGAGGCGGCGATGACGGCACTGCGCTCGTCGAGGTCCACCCCGAGGACCGAGCGGCCCAGCGCCCGCAGCGTCAGCAGCCGGCACTCGGTGTCGAGGTTCACCAGGTTCTTGCCCGTCCAGGAATCGCAGATCGATTCCGCCGCCTGGGCCATGTGGCCGCCGAACTCGCGGACGTGCTGCTTGGTGAAGATGTGCTGCAGGCTGCGGCGGCGCGGCAGCCACTCGTCGTGCATGAAGCTGAACAGGTTGCCGCCCAACAGGTTCCGGAACTCCTCGTGGACCCTGTTCTTGTCGACGAACGCGTCGGTGCGGCCCAGCATGTCGTGGCCGCCCTGCGGTGAGGTCACCACCACCACCGGTGGCATCAGCCAGGCCGGCCCGAGCGCCACCCGGGTGACCGGGCCGCCGGCGTCGCGCAGCCGCTCGAAGCCGGTGTTGAAGGACCGCAGCGCCCGCACTGCGGATGGCAGCGGCAGCGGATTTCTCGGCGCCAACGGCAGCGTCTGCACGTCGGCGGCGTCTCGGGTGGCGACCATGAGCGACTCCCTGAAGCCTGCGGTGCCGACCCCTCTCGGCACCGTCATTTCCAGGGTCGGGCCTCGCCATCGGCCGGCCTAGAGTAGGCGGCTACTTCATTTCCGGGCGGCGGCTGCCAAACCCGGTAGCCGGGAGGCCGGATTGGCTCACCATGAATCCATGAGTGAGGGTCGGCGTCCGGCACGCAAGGTCATCTCCGAGGTCCTCAGCGACCCGAACTGGTGGTTCAAGGAGGTGGTGATCGCGCTGATCATCGGTGGTCTGCTCGCCGCGGCGAGCATCGTCGGGCAGAAGATGGTCGACGATGCGCGCTCCGAGCGCGAGGTCAACGCCGCGCTGGCCGCCAACCGGCACGATCTGCAACTGGAGAACCTGAGGTTCGTGCGCGACCGCTCCTGGGACACCCCCGATGACGCCCGGCGGTTCGCTGAGTTCGATCTGGCCGGCCAGAATCTCGTCGAGCTGCGACTGGCCGGTTCCGACTTCGCCCGGGCGGATCTGACCGAGGCGAACCTGTCCGGCAGCGACCTGAGCAAGGCCAACCTGGCCAGGGCCACCCTGCAGGGCACCAACCTCACCCGGGCCGACCTACGCGAGGCCTATCTGGGACCCGAACGTATTCCCGACGCACCAGACCAGCTGGGCGCTGATCTCACCGGTGCTGACCTCCGTTACGCCGACCTCTCCGGTGCCGACCTCGGCCGCGCCAACCTGACCGGGGCCATGCTCGATCACGCGATCCTCACCAACGTGTTCTACGACCAGCAGACGATCTGGCCGCAGGGCTTCACCCCACCGCCGAGCCGGCCTACCCGATGAGCGGCACCGAGGGATGTCGCTCGTCGGTGAGGATCTCGAACATCGCCCGCCGCGACTCCACCAACTCGACTCCGAAGCCCCTGCCGCTCAACGTGACCCGGCAATCGGCCAGCGCGGAGTTGTAGCAGTACTTGGTGGTGCTGTCAGTGTCGGTGTAGGTCAGCCCGATCACGTCGCTGTCCCGCGCGGTGATCTCGCCCTGGATCTCGACACCGTCGGCCCGGCCCCCGAATGTCCAGCGGAAGGGCTGATAGTCACCGCGGGTGTGGCGGGCATCGAGCACGGAGCGCACCGCGATCTCCCGCCCCTCGTGGCGCAGCACGAACAGGGTCGCCGCAGGCAGTTTCACCGGCCCGAGGGCGGCGTGCGCGGTGACGATCTCCAAGCTTGAGTCGGGGTGTCCGTCGAAGCCGCACACCTGCCCGAAGGCACACGCCGGGGTGTGCTTGCGGCCCCAGTTGTGGTTGACGCTGCCGGTCCAGTTCTCGACGGCCACCGCATCGCCGAGGGTGACCGACCCGTCGAAGCGGGCCAGCGGATGGCGCACCTGAGTCTTGGCGGTCGGGAACTTGGCCCGGTAGGCGCGGTCGGTGAGGAGCTTCACGGCCGGCTCCTCCCCCGGCGCGATCGCCAGGTCCCAGTGCGCGCCGTCGAGCGTGCCGCGGGCCGCGTGGTCGTCGATCGACGTGGTCCCGATCCGCGCCGACCACGGATCGGTGCGGTAGTCGGCGTCGGTGATCGGGTGTGGCGTCTTGAGCGCACGGTTGCCGGCGCCCTCGGGGTCGAAAACCATCACCCACACGTCGGCCACCGGCCGGCCCGGGCGCGGATACAGCAGCGTCCAGCGCAGCCAGATCGCCTGCGCGCGGTCGGGATGATTGGCGCGGATGTATCTGCTCTCGTAGTACGGGGGCATCATGTCTTCAGGATTACCGACCGAAGGGCGACGCAAGGGTGGGTTGGACGATCGCGGTGGCGGTACTGGCCGTGCTGGTGGTCGCCGAGGCGCTAGCGCTGGCGGTGCTGTGGTCGCGGCTGCAGTCCAGCCGTCAGGAGACCGAGGAGCTGCGGTCCCGCCTGGATACCCGCAACCTGTTGTGGTCGGGCGGACGCGAAGCGGTCAAGACCGTCTGGCAGACCGCCAATCTGGTGCGCACCCAGGGTTTCGGCGGCGCGGTGCGCACCTCCATCGAGGAGCTCGCCGACTGGGCTGACGTCGAGCGTCCCGACTTGGCCCGGCTGGCGCCCGACGGCAACGTCGTCATCATGTTCTCCGACATCGAGGAGTCCACCGCCCTCAACGAGCGCATCGGGGACCGCTCCTTCGTGAAGATGATCGAGGCCCACGACCGCCAGGTACGCCGGCTGGTGCGGGCGAACGACGGGCACGTGGTCAAGAGCCAGGGCGACGGGTTCATGGTCGCCTTCGCCGAGCCGTCGGCAGCTGTCCGGTGCGGGGTAGCCATGCAGCGCGCCCTGCAACGGGACGCCAAACGATTGCGGCACAACAGCATTCGGGTGCGCATCGGTATCCATATGGGCAAGTCGGTGCGCCGTGGAGATGATCTGTTCGGCCGCAACGTGGCAATGGCCGCCCGGGTGGCGAGCCAGGCCGACGGTGGTGAGGTGCTGGTGAGCGCACCGGTGCGCCAGGCCGTCGAGGATCAGGACTTCGACGGCGGTCGCGACGCCGAGCTCAAGGGTTTCGCCGGAACCCATCGGCTCTACGCCGTGGTGACCTAGTCGCGCTGGTCGGCCTGCTGGGCAGCCTCGGCGTCGGCGAGCCGCTGGTGCAACCGGCTGCGGATCTCATCGGGGGTATAGGCCTTGCGGCGGCGCTGATCCCGGGCGACCAGAACACCGCCGGCCACCACCCCGGCCGCACCGGCCAGCCCGATCCACTTCCAGATGCTGCGCATGCCGTTCACATTAAGCTGCGCTGGTGACCGTGCACACCGTGTCGCTGACACAGGCGCTCAACGAAACCCGCACCGGCGATGTCTGGCTGTTCCGTGGCGGGTCCGGCCCCGACCGGGCGATCCAGACGCTGACGAACGCTCCGATCAACCACGTCGGGATGACGGTGGCCATCGACGACCTGCCGCCGCTGATGTGGCATGCCGAACTCGGGCACAAGCTCATCGACCTGTGGACCGGGACCAACCACCGCGGCGTGCAACTCAACGACGCGCGGGAAGCGGTCGAGCAGTGGTTCTTCCACTACGACCAGCGCTGCTGGCTGCGCCAGCTGCACCCGCACGCCACCCGCGAGCAGGAGGACCGGCTGCTGAAGGTGATCGCCCGGATGGACGGCACACCGTTCCCGTCCACCGCCCGGCTGGCCGGCCGGTGGATCCGCGGACAGGTGCCCACGGTCTCGGACTGGACCCGGGGAATCCCGTTCCTGCACAAGAAGGTTCGGGAGTCAGCCGAGCGGCGCAAGGCCGCCAAACGGGAAAGCGGCTTGGAGACGGCCTATTGCGCGGAAACGGTCGCCATCACCTATGAGGAGATGGGGTTGCTGCGCACCGAGAAGAACGAGAACTGGTTCGACCCGGGCCGGTTCTGGAGCGGTGACACACTGCCGCTGATCGACGGTTACCGGCTGGGCGACGAGATCGAGGTTCTCCCGGGCTGATTACTGCGCCCAGACGGCGAGCATCGTGCCGTGCGGGTCGCGCAGCATGACCGCGGTGATGGACTTGCCCGGCGGGACGTCGTAGGCGACGTGCCCGTCGACCTTCTGGCCCGCGGGTAGCTGACCGGACGTGATGCCGGGGCGCACCGCCCCGACCGCCGGGGCGATGGTCGAGCCGTCGGCGGCCTTGGCAACGAAGTAGAAACCGTTGTAGATCGTCGTACCCGTCTGGGCGGCGATGGTGACGTCGACGGCGTACATGGTGCCCTTGGCCGGGATGATCTGCGCGTCGGCGGGAACCTGGCGCAGGTTGGCGACGGTGTACTGGGCGGTGGCGCCCTCGGAGGTGACGGTCTCGGTGGCGCCGAACAACACCGCCTGACGCACCGGCTGGGTGGCCGACGTCTCGGCGCTGGCTTCCTGGCTACTGGCCGTGGTGGTGTTCTGGCCGGCGCACCCGGTGCTGAAGACCAGTACTGCCGCGACCACGATGACTCCCCGCATGGGCGGATCGTAGCCATCGAACACACACCCCTGCGGGAGGGAGGGCCCGCAGGGGTGTGTGTTTCTTCATGGGAGAGGGAAGAAACGTCTAGGCATTCACGAGTTGGCCCGCAGCTCGGGACAGGTCGATGAGCTGCTGAGCGGGGGTAATCCAGGCGCCCTTGCACTCGCCGAGCAGACCGGCGCTCACGGCGAACGAGATTCCGGCGGCGACCTGGTCGACGGTGTCGTCGTCGACGAGGATCTCCACCCGGAACTGCCGGACGGTGTGCCTGCCGATCTTCGCGCCGCGGTAGACCTCGATGGCGACAGCGTCGCGGCCGAAACGTTCGACCTCGCTGACCGTCACCGACGAGACTCCCGCGGTGGGCAGGGCCGCGGACAGGCCTTCGACGGAGGCCCGCTCGACCATGATGGTGATCAGCTTCATTGCTGTTCCTACTTTCGGTGCTGCCGGTGTGTGGCTCGGGCTGTTCCCGATGTGATCCAGATTCGTCGATCAGCGGCGATTGCGGTGTCCACCGGGCGGCGGAGAAGGGTGATGAATCCGCTGTCCCCCAATCGGTGGACACGCTGCGGCGTTGAGTAAGAACTCACGCACGCACCCACAGTGCGAGTGGCTGTGTGCGTGAGTTCTAGGTCAACGAGATCCGAAGACCGCAATTCCCACGTCCAGGCAGGCCGATCTCAGCCGTTTGTCGCGCGTCCAGAGTTGAGCGCCGTCAACCATCGCGACCGAGGCCATCAGATGGACGTCCACGGCGCTCAGACCGCGCCCCCACAGCGTTCGCCGATTGGTGAGATGCAGGACCTCGGCATGGTCGACCGTGGGGAATTGCCGCAGGTTCTCCAGCAGGTCGAGCACGATGGCCCGCTGCGCTATCGACCCGAGTGCGATCTCTTCGATGACTAGCGGGTGGCAGCCGACTCGGTCAATCTCGAGCAACTCGACGAGTCTGGTCTCCCGTGCGTGTAGATGGTCGATCCAGACGGCGGTGTCGACCAGAATCACTCGGCTTTACCGCGGCGGCGAGGAGCGGCCGTTGCCTTGGGGTCAGTTCCGCCAAGCGCGGCGAGGCGCCGAGCACTTTCGACACGTATGAGGGTTTGCAAGCCCTTCTTGAGCAGTGCGACGTTTTCATGCACACCGGTGAGTTCGGCAGCCTTGGCCAGCAGATCGTCGTCGATGGTGACTGTAGTCCTCACCGCGCACCTCCAGACGCATCATTGATGCCATCAATGATGCCATACGGCCTGCTCAGCCCGCGCCCACCGCCACTACGCGCCGAGGTCCGCCCAGAACTCGGTGAGGACCGCAGCCCCTTGGGCCGGGTCCTCGACCATCCACCAGTGGCCGAGGCCGTCGAGCACGACGGTGCGCGCACCGGCACGGTCGGCGGCCCGGCGGCGGATCTCCTCGGTGCCGACGTAGGTATCCTCGGCGGCCAGGATCGAAAGGCCCGGCCGCGCAGCCGCTTTCTCCAGATCGCGGCCGGCGTCGGCCATCGCGGGCTGGGCCGCCGAGCGGTAGAGCAGCAGAATCGCCCGCCCCATGTCCGGGCCCTGGCCCTCGGCGATCTTCGTGGCGACCTCTGTCGACATGCCCGCCTCGGCGTAGAGCGCCGCACGCTCCTCCGGCGTGCCGCCGAGGAAGGCCTCGATCATCTGCTCGCCGGCCTCGGGGGTCTGCCACACCTGGGCGAGGTCGTGCCAGACGTAGTCGGGATCGAAGATGCCGATGATGTCGGTGGCCCAGCTGCGCACCAGTTCGGGACGATGCATCACCGCATTCATCACATGCACGCCGCCGAAGTCGTGGCCGACGAGGTCGATCGGCCCCACGATGCCCTCCAGCTCTTCGATGAGCCAGTCCCGGTAGGCCAGGTAAGTGGCCGGGAACCCGTCGGGCAGCGCAACGCCGAACCCCGGCGGTGACAGCCGCACAACATCGTCACGGCCGAGCGCGTCGACCAGCGGGTCCCACAACGCCTCGGTCTCCGGATTGCCATGTACCAGAACGATGGTCATGGACGGCATCCTCGCACTTGGTTATTGGGATCGGTAGGGCGGGCGGCGGTCTGTACTGGCGACATGAACATCACTCACATCATTGCCAAGGCGATCATCGGAGGCCTCTCAGCAGGCACCATCGTGCTGGCCGGCCTGGGCCTGGCCGCCGGTTCCGCGAACGCGGCCCCGGCACAAGTCACCGGCGACGGCTCGGTCCGCGTCACCAGCACCAGCGTCAGCTCGGCCGGCGACGGCTCGGTCCGGGTTACCAACCCCGGATCGATTGCCGGTTGCGACGGCTCGGTGCGCGTCGCCACCCCGACCCCTACACGGTGAACCGCCCCTATTGACTGACGATGCGGTCGTATGTGACGATTTCGTCATAATCAATGGGAGTGGAGGGCTGTGTCTCGATCCAAGGATTCGACCATCAGCGACACGTCTGGGGCGCATCTAACGGCGGTTCGTCCGACATACCGGCCCGACATCTACACGGCCGAAGCGATTCTCGATCCCTATCCGCACTACAGACGTCTGCGTGACCTCGGACCAGTGGTGTGGATGCCCCGCCGCAAGGTGTACGCCTTGCCGCGTTATGCCGAATGCAAGGCGGCCCTCATCGATGACGAGACATTCAAGTCTTCAGGCGGAGTGGCACTGAACTCGCTGAGTAATCGACTTTCCCGTGGCACGACGCTGGCCAGCGACGGGACCGAGCACGCTGCCCGCCGCAAACTGGTGGCACACCGGATGTTGCCGCGCGCCCTCAACGCGATCAGTGATTCCGTCCAGTCCCTGGCCGATGAGTTAGTGGAGACGGCGGTGCGCCGTGGCGACGTGGACGGCGTCGATCTCTCGACCGCACTGCCAATGGCCGTGATGCCCGACATGGTGGGTTGGCCTACGGATCAGCGCGAGCATCTGCTTGATTGGGCCGCAGCCACATTCGACGTTCTGGGTCCGGCCAATGCTCGATTCGCCCGTGGAGTTCCTGGGTCGCTTCAGATGCTGCGATTCGCCCGCCGCATGGTCCGGGACCGCAGCGTGCTGCCAGAGAGCATGGCGGACGAGTTGTTGACCGCTGTCGACAAGGGCGAGTTGGAAGCCGGTGAGTGCCCGGCATTGCTGGTGGATTATCTCGGTCCTGCCCTGGACACCACCATCAGCGGGATCTCCACGGCGCTGGTCATGTTCGCTACCCACCCTGAGCAATGGGAACTGTTGAGGTCCGAGCCTGAGCGGATTCCCAACGCGATCAACGAGATCGTTCGATACGAGTCGGCGGTGCGGGCGTTCGGGCGACGGGTGGGCGTGGACACCGAGATAGGTGGCGTCTCGCTGCGGGCGGGTTCTCAGATTCTCGTGATGTACGCCTCGGCCAATCGCGACGAACGCGAGTGGGACCGACCCGACGAATTCGACATCACCCGAGATGCTGGCCGCCACCTCGGCTTCGGCAAGGGTGCACATGCGTGCGCCGGACAGGCGATGGCCCGCTTGGAAACCGGCGCCTTCCTGACTGCACTCACGCAGCGAGTAGAGCGATTGGAGTTGACGGGAACACCGCAGTGGGTTCGCAACAACATCATTCGCCGCTACGAGCGGATACCGCTGCGACTCATCGGCAGCCGGTGACCGTGCCGGCGCCGCGGGTATCGAGCACCCCGACCGTTACACGTTGAACCGGAACTCGACCACGTCGCCGTCGGCCATGACGTAGTCCTTGCCTTCCATCCGCACCTTGCCGGCGGCCTTGGCCGCGGCCATCGAGCCCGCTTCGACCAGGTCGTCGAACGACACGATCTCGGCCTTGATGAAGCCCTTTTCGAAGTCGGTGTGGATCACCCCGGCCGCCTTGGGCGCGGTGTCGCCGCGGTGAATCGTCCACGCCCGCGCCTCTTTCGGCCCCGCCGTCAGGTACGTCTGCAGGTTCAGGGTGTGAAAACCGGCCCGCGCCAACGCATCCAGGCCCCGCTCAGTCTGTCCGATCGACTCCAGCAGCTCGGCCGCCGACTCGTCGTCGAGCTCCTGCAGCTCGGCCTCGATCTTGGCGTCCAGGAACACCGCGTCGGCCGGCGCCACCAGCTCACGCAGCTCGGCGATCCGCGCGGCATCTGTGAGCACCGACTCGTCGGCGTTGAACACGTACAGGAACGGCTTGATGGTCATCAGGTTCAGCTCGCGCAGCAGTGACCAGTCCTTGCCGCTGGCGAACAGCGTGGTGCCGTTGTTCAGCAGCTCCTGTGCGGCCACCGCCGCCTCGTGCACCGGCTTGCGCTCCTTGTTGTTGCGCGCCTCTTTCTCCAGCCGCGGCACCGCCTTCTCCAGCGTCTGCAGGTCGGCCAGGATCAGCTCGGTCTCGATGACCTCGATGTCGGACTTCGGGTCCACCTTGCCGTCGACGTGCACCACGTCGTCGTCGGCGAACACCCGGACCACCTGACAGATCGCGTCGCACTCCCGGATGTTGGCCAGGAACTTGTTGCCCAAACCCGCGCCCTCGGAGGCGCCCTTCACGATTCCGGCGATATCGACGAAGGTCACCGGCGCGGGCAGGATCCGCTCCGAACCGAAGATCTCCGCCAGCTTCGTCAGCCGTGGATCGGGAAGCGGAACCACGCCCTCATTGGGCTCGATGGTCGCGAACGGGTAGTTCGCCGCCAGTACGTTGTTGCGGGTCAGCGCATTGAATAGCGTCGATTTCCCGACGTTCGGCAGACCGACGATTCCCAGGCTGAGGCTCACAGGGTCCACAGTCTACGAGAGGTACGACCCACACCGGTGCCGCCGACAGCCCACATTCATCGGAAACCGGTACGGTCTACGTGTGTCAGCACAGCGGGCAAGGTCGTCAGTTGCGGCCGAAAATCGCTCCGCGCACCCGAATCTCCCCGGAGTGCCGTGGTGGGGCGCCGTCCTCATTGCTGTGATCGCCACCACTATCGGCTTCGCGATCGACGCCGGCTCGGGCAACAAGGAACTCGGCGGCTCCTTCGCCGCGCTCTACGCGCTGGGCTGCGTGGCCGCCGTGCTGGCGGTGCGCCAGTCCGGCCTCTTCACAGCCGTCATCCAGCCGCCGTTGCTGCTGTTCGTCGCCGTGCCGGGCGCTTACTTCCTGTTCCACGGCGGCTCGTTCACCGGGCTGAAAGACACCCTGATCAACTGCGGCTACCCGCTGATCGAACGCTTCCCGCTGATGTTGTTCACCTCGGCCGGTGTGCTCCTGATCGGAATGGCCCGCTGGTACTTCGGCATGGCGTCCAAGTCGGTGGCGGCCGCCGCCCCCGACGGCGATGCAGTCGCGGCGCCGAGCAGGTTCGCCGGGCTGGCGGCCAAGGTCAGTTCGTTGTTCGGTGCGCCCGCCGAGGAACTCGCCGAGGACAAACCCAAGCGCAAGCACAGCATCGACCGGCCCGCGACGGCCGAACGCCGGCCCCGCTCCGGCCGCCCGGCCAAGCGGCCCGCGCCGACCCGCTCGCGCCATGCCCGTCCCCCGCTGGAGGACATCACCGACCTGCCGCAGGACCGGCCGCGCCGGCGTCGTCCGGCTGATCTGGATCCGGCGGCCGAGGCGCCCCGGCGCCGCCCGCGTCCGCCGCGCGACGCCGATCCGCATATGCCCCCGCCCCGCCGCCGTGAGCCGCGCGAACCTCGGGAGCCGCGGGAGCCGCGGGAACGCCGGGAGGTTCGGGAGCCGCGGGAGCGTCGGGACCCGTACGCCCCGCCGCCGCGCCGCGACCCGTACCCGCCGGATGAGCCGGACGCCGTGAGCCGCGCGAACCTCGGGAGCCGCGGGAGCCGCGGGAACGCCGGGAGGTTCGGGAGCCGCGGGAGCGTCGGGACCCGTACGCCCCGCCGCCGCGCCGCGACCCGTACCCGCCGTATGAGCCGTACCGGGCCTACGAGCCCTATCCGCCGTATGAGCCCTATGAGCCGCCGCGGCGCCGACCGCCGTCAGGTGTTCCGACCGGGGACAGCACGCATCACCCGGTTTCCCGGGTGCGTTACCGCGATTCCGGCGACGAGCGCTAGGACCGGGCCGGGCGGATCTCCCGCGGCAGCGCGAAGACCAGCGTCTCATTGGCCGTGGTCACCGATTGCACTGTGCCGTAACCGAATTCGGCCAGCCGGTCCAGCACGCCGCGCACCAGGATCTCGGGCACCGACGCACCGGAGGTGACGCCGACGGTGGTGACACCGTCGAGCCAGGCCGGGTCGATGTCCTCGGCGTAGTCCACCAGGTAGGACGCGCCCGCCCCGGCGCCCAGAGCCACCTCGACCAGGCGCACTGAGTTCGACGAGTTCCGGGAGCCCACCACGATCACCAGATCGCATTCGGGCGCCATCGCTTTGACCGCGCCCTGGCGGTTCTGGGTGGCGTAGCAGATGTCGTCGCTCGGCGGATCCTGCAGCGTCGGGAACTTCTCCCGCAGCCGCTGGACGGTCTCCATCGTCTCGTCGACGCTCAGCGTGGTCTGCGACAGCCAGATCACCTTGTTCGGGTCACGCACGGTCACGTTGTCCACGGCGTCCGGGTTGTCCACGACCTGCACGTGGTCGGGTGCCTCCCCGGCGGTGCCGACGACCTCCTCGTGGCCCTCGTGGCCGATGAGCAGGATGTCGTAGTCGTCGCGGGCGAAGCGCTTGGCCTCGTTGTGGACCTTGGTGACCAGCGGGCAGGTGGCGTCAATGACCTGAAGATTGCGCGCCGCGGCGGTCTCGTGGACGGTCGGGGCAACGCCGTGGGCCGAGAACACCACGATGGCGCCCTCCGGCACCTCGTCGTTGTCCTCGACGAAGATGGCGCCGGCCTTGGCCAGCGTCTCCACCACATGCTTGTTGTGCACGATCTCGTGGCGCACGTAGACCGGGGCGCCGTGCTTCTCCAGCGCGCGCTCCACGGTCTCGACGGCCCGGTCCACCCCCGCGCAGTAGCCGCGGGGCTCGGCGAGCAGGACACGCTTGCCTCCGCCGTTGTGTGCTCCAGCCGTGCTGGAAGCACCGGGAATCCCCATGTTGACAGTTGGCGGCATGGTTTCAGGGTACGTTCCCGCGCACTGAGCGGGCCAGCCGTAGGCTGTCGCACATGGCAACAGCACCGTATGGGGTCCGTCTGCTGGTGGGGGCGGCCGTGACCGCCATCGAGGAGACCCGCAAGCTGCCCCAGACCATCCTGATGTACCCGATGACGATGGTGAGCACCGTCGCGCAGATGGTCATGAAAGTGCAGCAGGACGTCGCTGACCTGGTCATCAAGGGTGATGCGGCGCTGGAGACCATCTTTCCGCCCAAGGACGAGCAGCCCGAGTGGGCCACCTTCGACGAGGATCTGCCCGCCGCCGACGACGACTCCCCGGCCGACGGCGAGCGCCGCACCGAGGGCCGGTTCGCCCTGTACTCGGTGGCCGACGGCGTCGACGGTGCTGCCGCCAAGGGTCAGGATTCGGTCACCAAATCGGCCGGCAAGAAGAAGGCTGCCGCGGCGACCGCCCCGGCCATCGCCGAGGAACTCGACTACGAATCGCTGACCCTGGCCCAGCTGCGGGCGCGGCTGCAGTCGCTGAGCGTGGCCGACCTCGAGGCGCTGCTGGCCTACGAGGAAGCCTCCAAGTCCCGCGCCCCGTTCCAGACGCTGCTGGCCAACAGGATCACCCGCGCGACCGCCAAGTGACCAGCGAGCAGGGCAGCTCGGCGGAGAACCCGTTCCCGGTCCGGGCGGTGGCCACCCGGGTCGCGGCCTGGATCGACAAGCTCGGCACGGTGTGGGTGGAAGGTCAGCTGACCCAGATCAATCTGCGCAGCTCGACGGCCTACATGGTGTTGCGCGATCCGGCGGCCAACATGTCGCTGGACATCAGCTGCCCGCGTGACCTGGTGGCCGCGGCCCCGGTCAAACTCGTCGAAGGCACCCAGGTGGTGGTGCGCGGCAAGCCCAGTTTCTACACCGTTCGCGGCTCATTCTCCTTGCGGGTCACCGCCATTCGCGCCGTCGGCGTCGGCGAGCTGCTGGCCCGCATCGAACGGTTACGCCGCCTGTTGGAGGCCGAGGGCCTGTTCGACCCGCGCCTCAAGCGGCCGCTGCCATTCCTGCCGTCGACCATCGGGCTGATCACCGGACGGGCCAGCGCCGCCGAGCGCGACGTCACCACGGTGGCCGCCCAGCGCTGGCCTGCGGTGCGCTTCGAGATCCGCAACACCGCGGTGCAGGGCACGAACGCGGTGGCCCAGATCGTCGAAGCGCTGGCGGAGCTGGACGCCGACCCCGAGGTCGAGGTCATCGTGATCGCCCGCGGCGGCGGTGGCGTCGAGGAACTGCTGCCGTTCTCCGACGAAACGCTGTGCCGGGCCATCGCCGCCTGCACCACCCCGGTGGTCAGCGCCATCGGCCACGAACCCGACAACCCGCTGTGCGATCTGGTCGCCGACCTGCGCGCCGCCACCCCCACCGACGCCGCCAAGAAGGTGGTCCCCGACGCCGTCGCCGAGCTCGCCCTGGTCGGTGACCTGCGGCAGCGCAGTGCGCAGGCGTTGCGCAGCTGGGTGAGCCGGGAACAGCGCACGGTGGCCCAGTTGCGCAGCCGCCCGGTGCTGGCCGACCCGCTGCGCGGGCTGACCCAGCGCGGCGAGGAGATCGACCGGGCCCGCGCCGCGGTGCGCCGCGACATCAACCGGCTGGTGGCCGCGGAGTCCGACCGGATCGGTCACCTGAGTGCCCGGCTGGCAACGCTGGGCCCGGCGGCGACGCTGGCCCGCGGCTATGCGGTGGTGCAGACCGCCGACGGCGAGATTCTGCGGACCATGGCCGACGCGCCGGCCGGTGCGCGGCTGCGGATCCGGGTGTCCGACGGCGCAGTGGGCGCCACCAGTACCGGCCCGACGGATGGAGCCGCATGAGCGCACAAGGTCCCGAAACGAATCCCATTAGTTCGCTGGGCTATGAAGAGTGCCGCGACGAACTGATCGAGGTGGTCAGGGCGCTGGAACAGGGCGGACTGGATCTCGATGCGTCGCTGAAACTGTGGGAACGTGGCGAACAGCTGGCACGACGCTGTGAAGAGCACTTAGCCGGGGCCCGTCAGCGCATCGAAGATGCACTGGGTACCCGCGAGGTCACCGACGGCTGATTCGGCCACCGGCCTGACCTGGGGTACTAGCTAACTAGAACGTGTTTCAGTTAAGCTCCCCGCCATGGGTGATTCCACGCTGACAACCGAGCTCGGCCGGGTGCTGGTGACCGGTGGTGCCGGCTTCGTCGGGGCCAACCTGGTGCGCGAGCTACTGGACCGCGGCTACCAGGTCCGGGCCTTCGACCGGTCCCCGTCCCCGCTGCCGCCCCACGAGCGGCTCGACGTGCTCCAGGGCGATATCTGCGACACCGACACGGTGGCCGCCGCCGTCGCCGGGGTGAACACGATCTTCCACACCGCGGCCATCATCGACCTGATGGGCGGCGGCTCGGTCACCGAGGCGTACCGCAAGCGCAGCTTCGACGTGAACGTCGGCGGCACCAAGAACCTGGTGCAGGCCGCGCAGGCCGCCGGGGTCACGCGGTTCGTCTACACCGCGTCCAACAGTGTGGTGATGGGCGGTCAGCGGATCGCCGGCGGCGACGAGACGCTGCCCTACACCAGCCGGTTCAATGACCTGTACACCGAGACCAAAGTGGTGGCCGAGAAGTTCGTGCTCAGCCAGAACGGTGTCGGCGGACTGCTGACCTGTTCGATCCGGCCCAGCGGCATCTGGGGCCGGGGCGACCAGACGATGTTCCGCATGCTGTTCCAGCGCGTGCTGGCCGGGCATGTCAAGGTGCTCGTCGGCGGCAAGGACATCAAGCTGGACAACTCCTACGTGCACAACCTGGTGCACGGATTCATCCTTGCCGCAGAGCATCTGGTCGACGGTGGCAGCGCGCCCGGCCAGGCGTACTTCATCAACGACGGTGAGCCGATCAACATGTTCGAGTTCTCCCGCCCCGTCGTGGAGGCGTGCGGCGAGAAGTACCCGAACTTCCGGATCTCCGGCCGGTTCGTCCATGCGGTGATGACGGCCTGGCAGTGGCTGCACTTCAAGTTCAACTTCCCGCAGCCGCCGCTGGAACCCCTTGCGGTGGAACGGCTTTACCTCGATAACTACTTCAGCATCGAGAAGGCCCGCCGTGATCTGGGCTACCAGCCGCTGTACACCACGGAGCAGGCGCTGGAGCACTGCCTGCCCTACTACACCGAACTGTTCGAGCAGATGAAGAACGCGGACAAGCAGCCGGTGCACGCCTGACTCAGCCGTGGGCGATCGCCCGTTTGACCACTCGGCTGTAGGCCTGCTTCTGCGGATCCCCCACTGCCGCAGGGAAAACCAGCACGATGTCCTCGACCTGAACCATGTCGGGAATCGTGGCGGCATACAGTTCGGCGCGCCCGGTGCTGGGGAACTTCAGGATCGACACGGTGTCGGTGGCCCGCGCCTCGGTGCAGCCGGCCGCCGGGCACATCGCTGCCGTCGCGTCGTGCGGATTGAGCGCAGGAAGGTGTGCCTCGTCGATGGCAGTCAACACCTCGGTCACCGAGACGGAGTTCAGCACCCCCGGCGCGTAGCCGGGCTGGGCAGGGCGCGCGGGTGCCTGATTGCGGTCACCGCAGCCGGCCGCGAGAGCGGCCACCCTCGTCGATGGCAGTCAACACCTCGGTCACCGAGACGGAGTTCAGCACCCCCGGCGCGTAGCCGGGCTGGGCAGGGCGCGCGGGTGCCTGATTGCGGTCACCGCAGCCGGCCGCGAGAGCGGCCACGAGCACGGCCGCCATCACCCCGCCACAGGCCCGTCCACCCCGCATCCGATCAGCGTAGTTGGGGTACCGTCCACTGGAACTCGTTCTAGTCGGGAGGGACATCGATGTCCGACGCTGTGCTGGTAACCGGTGCCTTCGGGCTGGTCGGAAGCGCCACCGTCAAGCACCTGGCCGCCGCCGGCCGCCACGTCGTGGCCACCGACCTCGATACCCCCGCCAACCGGAAAGCCGCGGCCGCACTGCCCGCCGGCGTCACGGTGCGCTGGGCCGACCTGACCGATCCCAAAGCCGTTGGCGAGCTGATGAGCAGCGTCGCCCCGGCGTCGGTGATCCACCTGGCCGCCATCATCCCGCCGGTCTGCTACGCCAACCCCGCGCTGGCCCGCAGGGTCAACGTCGAGGCCACCGGAACTCTCGTCAATGCCGCTGCGGCCGAGCCCAAGCCGCCGCGATTCGTGCAGGCGTCGTCCATCGCCGTGTATGGCCCACGCAACCCGCACCATCTGAGCGAAGTGCTTACTCCGGACACCCCGGTACGGCCGTTCGACGTCTACGGCGGCCACAAGATCGAGGCCGAGCAACTGGTCCGGGGGTCGGCGCTGGACTGGGTGATCCTGCGCCTCGGTGGCGTGATGACCACCGAGTTCGACCTCGGAATGGACCCCGACATGCTGTATTTCGAGGGACTGCTGCCGATCGACGGCCGACTGCAGACCGTCGATGTCCGCGATGTGGCGCACGCGTTCGTCGCCGCCACCACTGCCGACGCGATCGGGCAGACCCTGCTGATCGGTGGTGACGATACGCATCGTCTGCAGCAGGGCGAGGTGTCCTCGGCGATCACCGCCGCCATGGGGCTGGTGGGCGCAACAGCCAAGGGCCGCAAGGGAAATCCCGAGGACGATGACGGCTGGTTCGCCACCGACTGGATGGACTCGTCGAAAGCCCAACAGCTGCTGGGCTTTCAGCACCATTCGTGGCCGGACATCCTGAAGGAGACCGCCGACAAGGTTGGCTGGAAACGGCCGCTGTTCCGGTTGGCCGCACCGCTGGCGCACGAGTACCTCAAGCGCCAGTCGCCGTACTACCGAGCACCCGGCGGCTATGCCGATCCGTGGGGGACCGTGAAAAACAAATGGGGTCGATTCGAGGCGGACACAGTATGAGTTCACAACGAGTAGCAGTCATCATCGGCGGCGCATCCGGGATCGGCTGGGCGACGGCCAAGAAGCTGGCCGGTGAGGGTGCGGTGGTGACCATCGCCGACCGCAACGCCGAGCTGGCCGCCGAGCGGGCCGAGGAACTCGGTGCGCCGCACACGTGGACCTCGGTGGAGGTCACCGACGAGGCGACGGTAGCCACCCTGTTCGACGACGTGGTGGCGCGCGAAGGCGGCCTGCATGTGGTGGTCAACTGCGCCGGGTTCAGCACCTTCGGGGTGATCACCGAACTGGACGCCGCCGACTTCCGCTCGGTCATCGACGTCTGCCTCAACGGCGCCTTCCTGGTGATCAAGCACGCCGGCCGCCACCTCGGCGAAGGCGGCACGCTGGTGTCGCTGACCTCGCTGAACGCCCGGCAGCCCGCGATCGGGATGAGCGCATACTGCTCGGCGAAGGCCGGGCTGTCGATGCTGACCCAGGTGGCGGCCCTGGAACTGGGACCGCGCGGCATCCGGGTCAACGCCGTGGCCCCGGGCTTCGTGCACACCCCGCTCACCGAGGGCGCGGCGGCGGTGCCCGGGGTGGTCGAGGAGTACGTGGAGAACACCGCGCTGGGCCGTCCGGGAACTCCGGAGGACATCGCCGAGGCGGTGGCGTTCCTGTGCTCCCCGCAGTCGGCGTGGATGACCGGTGAGGTCCTGGACCTCAACGGCGGCGCCCACCTCAAGCGCTATCCGGACATCAATGCGCACTTGCTGCGTCTGATGAATCAGTAGCGCTTCGACGGGCTAGTGTTCACCTCGGTGAACACTGAATTCACGCTGACCCAGAAGCGCGCGCTGGCGGTCGTCACCGTGGTCGCGCTGCTGTTCGGTGCGTACTTTCTGCGGCACTACTTCATCCTGGTGGTCATCGCCGCGATCGTGGCCTACCTCTTCACGCCGCTGTACAACCGGTGCCGCAGGCGTTTCAGCACCGGGTTGTCGGCGACGCTGACCGTGCTGGCCGCACTGGCCACCGTGATCATCCCGGTGGGTGCGCTGATAACGCTTGCGGTGTTGCAGGTTTCGCACATGGTGGTGCATGTCGCCGAATGGGTCGAGACCGCAGATCTGTCCACCCTGGGCGACCGCGCCATCGAGTTCGTCAACAACCTGCTAGCCAAGCTGCCGTTCGGGCACTTCTCGGTCAGCGCGGAGTCGCTGCGCGACACCATGATCAGGGTCTCCCAGAACGTCGGCCAGTGGTTGCTGCATTCGCTCAGCGGCGCGGCCGGCGGGGTGATCGGGATGGTCACCTCGGCCATCATCTTTCTGTACGTGCTCATTTCGCTGCTGACCAATCAGCAGGAGCTGATCACCCTGATCCGCCGGCTCAACCCGCTCGGCGAAGAGGCCACCGACCTGTATCTGGCGAAGATGGGCGCGATGGTGAAGGGAACCGTCAAAGGCCAATTCATCATTGCCTCGGTGCAGGGTGTGCTGGGGGCGGCGTCGATCTACATCGGCGGCTTCCACAACGGGTTCTTCATCTTCGCGATCTTCCTGACCGCCCTGTCGGTGATCCCGCTGGGCAGCGGAATCGTGACCATTCCCTTCGGTATCGGGATGATGCTGTTCGGCAACGTCGTCGGCGGCCTGTTCGTGGTGCTGTTCCACGTGCTGGCCATCACCAACATCGACAACTTCCTGCGGCCCATCCTGGTCCCCCGAGAGGCCCGCCTGGACCCGGCGCTGATGCTGCTGGCGGTGTTCTCGGGGATCGCGATGTTCGGATTCTGGGGCATCGTGCTGGGCCCGGTGCTGATGATCATCATCGTCACCACCATCTCGGTGTATCTGGCGGTGTTCAAAGGCGTGGAAATGACGGTGCACGAGCCGGACGACAAGCGCCGAAGCCTGTTTGGACGCTTCAAAAACCGCCAAAACGTCGGGACAAAAGTCCCTTAGTTTCTTTCGCCTTTTCCTAGACAAACAGCGTCGGTGCGAGGATCGTACGAACTGTCATGAGTTCAGGCGCGGGGGCGCCTGACGGGGAGATCGGGGGGATCCATGACGGCTTATTCGCGTCCGATGATGCTGTCCGCGGCATCGTTGGCCACTGCCGTGACGCTGGCGATGACGACACCGACCGTCACCCAGAGTCAGCATGAGTTTGTCAGCGCAGCACCTCTGACGAGCAGCGTTGCGCTGCTTGCCGATTCGGAGTCGCAGGCCGACAGTGCCAGCCGCGAGATCGAATACGGTGACTGGGAGGGACTGTTCGCCGGGTTCGGTGAAATCCTCGGCGGCCTGACCCAATTGGGCACCAATTACCTGGACAACAATCAGGCCGGTGTGCTCGCGTTCACCTCGAAGCTGCCGGTGTTGCGGATCGGCCCGGTGTTGATCGGTAACGCCAAGCTGGCCACCGCCTACTACTTCGGCTACAACGGCTCACCTACCGGTGGTGCCGGTGTCCAGGCCTACGTGATCGACCAGATCCAACAGGGCCTGTCGCTGAACAACCTCATCAAGGGCTTCGTGCTGACGGTGACGAGCCAGATCCCGAAGTTCTACATCGGGCCCGTGCAGGTCGGCGGAGGTCTGCTGGCCGATGCCTGGTTCAACGGCTACGGCGGGGAGACCGGGGCCACCGGCGTCGTCAACTACGTCAAGGCCCAGCTCGGCCTGCCGGCGGCGGCCAAGTCGGCTGCAGTCGAGCAGCCGTCGGTGGCGGCGAGCGTGCGCGCGACGACCAAGCCCACGGGCGCCTCAGCCCGCGCCGCCCAGGCGGCTCCGGCGCCGCGCGGCGCCCGGGCGGCGGCGGCCTCGGCGTCGTCCTCAGCACACAAGGCTGCGGCCGCGTCTGCTCCTGCCAAGGCCGCCACCACGCACGGCGGGTCGAAGCGTCCTGCAGCCTAGAGCGGCAACAGGATGCCCTTGACGCTCGGGTCGGTGGCCAGGAACTGCTGAACCGCCGGGTCCTTGAACGTCTCGACGAGCTTCTTGATGTTGTCGGTGTCGGCCCACTTGCTGCCGATGGTGAGCTGTCCGGCGAACTCGTCGGGAGCCGGCGGGGCGAAGATCTGCTTGTCGAGCGGGATCTTGGCGGCCAGGTAGTACTCGGTGTAGCCGACCGCCGCGTCCAGGTCGGGCAGTGAGCGGGACTGGGCGGCGAAGTCGAGCAGGGTGAACTGCAGGTTCTTCGGGTTCTCGACGATGTCCTTGCGAGTGGCGGTCCACTTGTCGACGGTCGGGTTGAGCTTGATCAGGCCGGCCCGCTCCAGCAGCCACAGGCCCTGGGCCTCGTTGGCAGGATCGGAGTACAGCGAGACGTTGGCACCGTCAGGCAGCTGTGAGACGTCGGTGTACTTGTCCGACCAGATGCCGAAGCCCCACCGGAACACCGGGGTGGCGGCCTCCTCGCGGAAGTCCGGGTTGGCTTCCAGCACCTGACCGAGCCACAGCCTGTGCTGGTAAATGGTGCCGGCGACCTCACCGTCGCTGACCGCGCGGTTGATGGTGTTGCTGTCGGACAGGCCGCGGAACGCCACCTTGATGCCGTGCTTCGGGGCGACCTCGCGGCTGATGTACTCGATGAGCGCCTGCTCGGCCGCGTTGCCCTCATTGGTGGCCACCACCAGGGTGGCACCCGGAATCTCGTTGGCGGACTTGGTGTCTCCGAAGAACAGCAGCCGCCCCGCGACGATGGCCACCACCGCCACCACCAGACCGGCGGCGATCCACACCCAGCGGCGGCGTTTCTTGATCTCGAATCCGTGATTGTCGGGGCTCTCGACCTCGACTCCGGTGGTGGTCATGCGGTGATGGTTCCTTTCAGGCGGGTACGTGCGTGCGGGGTGGTGAAGCGGACGAGGACGTCGCCGATGAACTGAACGGCGGCCACGGTCGCGACGAGGATGATGATGGTGGCGAGCATGACGCCCTGATCGAATCGCTGATAGCCGTAGGTCACTGCGACGTAACCGATTCCGCCCGCACCGATGGTGCCGGCGATCGCGGAGTATTCGATCATCGCGATGATGTTGATGGTGAGTCCGCCGAGGATCGACGGGATGGCCTCGTCAAGCTGCGCGGTGCGGATGATCTGCAGGTTCGACGCCCCGGACGCCCTGGCCACCTTGACCACCGAGGGCGGCACCGAGCGCAGTGCGTTCTCGACGATGCGGGTGAAGAAAGCGATACCGGCCAACGACATTGGGACCACTGCGGCGGCGATACCGATATTGGTTCCGGTGATGAAACGCGTGAACGGCATGATCGCGGCCATCAGGATCAGGAACGGCAGAGACCGGCCGATGCTGATGATCCAGCTCAGAATCGTATGCAGCGTCGGGTTTTCGAACAGGCCGCCGGGTGCGAGGTTGTGGATGAGCGCACCGAGTGGCACGCCCACCAGCACCACGATCGTCATGACGATGCCGACCATGATCAGCGTGTCGAGCAGGGCCGGGATCAGCAGGCCGGGAAGCTCGCTGACCGGCACTTTGGCGTTGGCGAGCAGGGTTTCGGTCACGCCGCACCCCGCAGGCACTGCTCGCCGGTGGCCAGGCCGTAGCGGGCGAGGACATCGGCGGCACGGCCCGAATATTCGGCCGGGATACCGAGGGTGGCTGAGCCGACGGTGACGCCGTGCACTTCCTGGACGAAAGCGCCAAGGACGGCGATCGGTGCGCCGAGTTCCTCGGAGGCGCGGGCAATCCAGTCGGCGGGCACGTCGGATTCGTAGACCACCTGCCAGACCTGTTGGTCGGAGCCGGCGCCGGTGGCCTGCCCCTGAGGCCGCAGTGCGGCACCGAGTTCGGAGTCGGGATCGGTCAAAAGGTCGACCAGACGGCCGGATTCGACGATGGTGCCGTGATCCAGACGGGCCACCGAGTCGGCGATCTCGAGCACGGTGTCCATCTCGTGGGTGATGAACACGATGGACAGGTCGAGGTCGTCACGCAGCTCACGCAGGAGTTGGACGACGGAGCCGGTGGTGGTGGGGTCGAGCCCGGCGGTGGCCTCGTCGGACAGCAGCACCGAGGGCCGCAGAGCCAGTGCGCGGGCGATGCCGACACGCTGCTTCTGACCTCCGGAGAGCTGGAAGGGGTAGTGGTTCGCGCGCGCCGACAGCCCAACCCGGTCGAGCAGTTCGGCGACCCGCTTACGGGACTCCTCGGCGGTGACTCCGAGGTATTCCAATGGGAGAGCGACATTTTCGGCTGCGGTCCGACGCTCCAGCAGACCGGCGGACTGGAAGATGGTACCGATCCGCCGGCGCGCGACCCGCAGCTTGCTCGACGACAGCGTGGTCAGGTCCTCACCGTTGACCACGACGGAACCCGAAGTCGGCGGGGTCAGCAGGTTGATACATTCGGCGAGCGTGCTCTTACCCGCCCCACTGGGGCCGACGACGGCGAGGATCTCCCCCGCCGCTACCTGGAAGCTGATCCCGTCCAGCACGACAGCCCGATGAGAGCCGTGGCCGTAAACCTTGGTCAGCTCAGTAAGTTCGATCATAGGGAGGCAACAGTGCCAAACGGCCGACACTTCGTATCACCCTTACGCTCACGCTGAGTGGATTGCGCGACAGGGTTTTTCGTCGCCAGAGCTAGAAGGGCGGCGGATCAGCGTCCGTGTCGGGCGGTCGTGAGGCGTAGATCACAGCGTCTCGGCCGTGTTGTTCGGTGTGGTTGGCCGGTCATGGCGGATCTGTGTCGTCTGCGCCGTCTCCTCGTTTGAGGATCTGGTGGGGGTTGAAGTAGTAGTTGCGGGGTGGTCGGCGGCGGGTGGATCGGCGGCTGGGCCGCCATTCGATACCTCTGTTGCCGAGCGTGACCGTGTATCCGCCCTTTTCGAGGATGCGGTTGTCGGGTCCGGACATCAGTGACAGTTCGTCGATATCCGTGCACCCGTTGTGTGGAGCGGCCCATTTGATGTTGTGGTTGACCTCGCAGTGGTCGAACGGGGTGGTCGATCCCGGCCGCGTGCTGCCGCCGTCACGGGCGAAGAGCATCAGACGCTGGGCCGCGGTGGCCAGCCGCTTGGACCGGCCTTCGTTGAGCTGCAACGACTTTGCTCCGTGGAAGATGGCCAGATAGTGATGCGCCTGCTTGTCGTCGAGCAGTGCGATGACATCGGAGATGGGCATCATCGACCCGCTGGAGGTCAACGCGTGGCCGGTGCGGGCTTCGAGGTCAGCCAACTCGGCGCGGATGATGAGTTTGACCGGTAGCCCGCGGTGGGTGCCGAGCACGTCAGCGGCCAGCAACGCGGTGAGCAGGGCTTGCATGCCGTCGTGGTTGCGCTGAGCGGGGCTGCGGGTGTCGGCCTTGATCTGGTCTTCGGTGGGTTCTGAACCCACGACGGTGGGATCCTCGGGCATGCAGTGCCCCGGGGCCGCCTCTTTCTTCAACGCCGCCTCCCAGGTGGCCCGCATCGCCGGGGTCAGCCAGCCCGTGATGCGGCTCATCCCGTCGGGGCCTTGCTTGCCCAGGACAATGCCGCGTTTCTTGGCACGCTCGACGTCGGTGAACTGACCATCTTGGTTCCAGCAGTACAGCTGTTTAGTGACCAGAGTGCGGAGTTCTTCCGGGGTGAACGCGGCGGCCAGCTCGGCGAGGTTGGCCTCAGCCTCGGCGACCTCCTTCGGGTCGACACCGTGCGGAATCCGGGCGGCGAAGTCAGCCATCACCGCGGCGTGGGCTTCGGTGATCCGCCCGTGCGCCTGGGCGGCGGCGGTGGCCGGCAGGTGGGGTCCCAGGGGTTGGCCCGTCACAGAGGCCCGTGGTCCGAGTGCTTTGGCGTGCTCGACCCGACGGCGCGCCTCGGCCGAGGACAGCAGCAGCTGGTCGCGCAACCACACCGCCCAGGTCGGTGCATCGCCGAGCTCGGCAGGCGTGGTCTGGGACTGCAGCGCCGCCAACAGCCGGTGCTCGACAGCGGGCAGCACGTTGCGCACCAGCTGCAGGGCCTGCAGGGCCGGCACAATCTCACGCGCAGGCAGAGCCGCCACATCACATGCCGACAGCCGGGCCAACGCCTCCACCAGGTCGCCAAACACACCCGGCGCACCCGCATCGACAGCGCACCCCTGGGTCATGATTCGAACATACATTCGACCACCGACAAGTTTCAGCCCTCCTCGGGCGACGCGAATCCACACCGCGAGCGACCTCGCCGGATACCGCGCGCTCACGCACGAGTCGTTGCTAACTTCGCACTGCTGACAATCCCTCAAGGAGTGGTGGATGAACAGGGCCGTTGCGGTCACGGACGCCCGGCTGAAGTGGTGGGCGCCCACCGCGGTGGCCGCGGTGCTGGTGGTCGTGCTGCTCGACCTGTCGGGCTGGGTCGGCCGCATCGAGGACCTCAAGTCGTGGACTCCGCTCTGGCTGGGCGGGCTCGCGACGGCCGTGGCACTACAGATCGGCCAGCACGCCCCGTGGCGGGTGTGGGCCGGACGTGCGCTGGCGCTCGGGGTGGGCACGCACGCAGGGGTGGTCCTGGTGCAGCACTTCAATGGCGAGCCGTTCGGCCCGAGCCCCCGCACCGCAGCATCGATCCTGTATCTCTCGGTGGCCGTCGCGCTGATGCGGGTTGAGCATCGCATGGCACGGGTGGTGTGGAGCATCTTCCTGCTGGGAGCGATGGCCGCACCCGTCGCCACCGTCATGGGGCACCTGTTCCGCGCCATCTCCCAGGTGCACATGACGGAGTCGACCGGTCAGGGCATCGCCACGGCCGTCGGTGTGCTGCTCCTGGTCGCCGCTACCGTGCTGTCGCGCCCGGACCGCAATCCGCTCGCCTGGCTGCTGGCCCGCCGCGACCGCTGGGCGCTGCTGCGGCTGATCGGGGTGCTCGCCGGCCTGCCGCTGGTGGTCAGCCTGGCCAGACTCCCGTTCCTGGCGCTGGGTCTGGGCAGCGAGGCGGCCTGGATCCTGGCGACGACGATCTCCACCAGCATTGTCGGTGTGGTGGCGTTCTACTTCAGCCAGCGCGAACAGAAACTTCTCATCGAACGCGCCAACTCCGAACGCCGCTACCGGATCCTGGCCGACAATGCCGTCGACGTGGTGTTCCATCTGCACGGCGGCCAGGTGACATGGGTGTCGCCGTCGGTGGAGCCAGCGTTCGGCAACCCGCCCGCCGACTGGATCGGCTCGGACTTCAGTGCGCGTATCGACCCTGAGGACCTGCCTGCCGTCACCGCCGCGGTGACCGAGATGCGCCGCGGCACAATCGGTTCGGCACGGTTCCGGGTCCTCACCTCAGAGGGCGGATACCACTGGGTCGACGGCAACGCCAAGCCCTACATCGACGAAGATGGCAATACCGACGGCATGATCGCGGCGCTACGGATCGTCGACGACCAGGTGGAGTCCGAACGCCGCCTGGACCGGCTAGCTCGGTTCGACGTTCTCACAGGGCTGCCGAACCGCGCCGAATTCATCACCCGACTGGAATCGGAGCTGACCCAAACCCGCTCCCCCGGTTCGCAATTGGGCATCCTCTTCTGTGACGTCGACCATTTCAAGACCATCAACGACACGCTCGGCCACGCCGCCGGTGATGTGGTGCTCTCCACGCTGGCCGCACGGATCAGCGAGAGCGTCCGCAGCGGCGACACCGTCGGCCGGGTCGGCGGTGACGAGATGGTGGTCCTGTTGCCAGGCGTCCACAGCCTCGATGAGGCCGCCCAGATCGCCGAGAAGATCCGTTGCCGCGCAGCCGAACCCATCGAGCATGCCGGCCAGACGATCTACACCACGCTCAGTATCGGTGCGACCGTGTCGACTCCCGGCGAATCGGCGAACTCGGTGACCGCCCGCGCCGACGAGGCGATGTATCAGGCCAAGCAAGCTCGCCGCAACATGGTGGTCCGCATCTAGCTCAGATGTGGCCGGGCTCCATCGGCGACATTGGAGCCATCGGCGTCATCGGCATCATCGGGGTGACCGGCGCAATCGGTGCGGGCGGCTTCGGAACGTACG
This sequence comes from Mycobacterium sp. M26, assembly GCF_001494595.1. Lineage (GTDB taxonomy): Bacteria > Actinomycetota > Actinomycetes > Mycobacteriales > Mycobacteriaceae > Mycobacterium. Next base: position 747,113 of record NZ_LN929908.1, on the reverse strand, counting down.
GGCTGTCCATACAGGCGGCGTCGGTGGGCATCTGCATGCACTGCGGATCCAGCGGCCCGGTCGGCGCCGACGGTACGTACGGGCTGCCCATGCATTGCGGGACATCCGGCATCGTGATGCACCGCGGATCCTCCGGACCGGCGGGGGTATCACTCGGGTCGGCCGACGCCACTGCCGGAGACACCAGCGCCGCACATACCGCAGCGACGGCAACGAAACCCGGCATCCGGGCCATCAGGTCAGGCGCTCCTTGAGAAACTCCACCACCCGCTTGCGGGCCTCATAAGCCTGCTGACCCTCCTGCTCGCGGACCTCCAGCGTCAGCACCGAATGCGCCATCCGTCCGAAGCCGCCGGCATTACCGGGCGACGAGTCCAGTTCGATGACCTCAAACGCATCACCGAGTCGGTCCTTGAGCGTCTGGAACCGCTCCCGCGGCGCCATTGGGTCACCGCTGAACCGCAGCCCGAGCGCGCACAGACCCTCCTCGGCGGCGCGCTTCTCGATCACCTTCAGCTCGCTCTCGGAGAGCCCGGGGTCGCGCTTCTGCTTGGCAGTCAACGCGATCGGCACCGACGGCTGGCTCAGCACCGGGGCGAGCACGCTGTCGTCCACCGCCGCCGCCAGTGCGAAACCACCCGAGAAGCACTGCCCGATCACCCCGACACCCTTGCTGCCGGTCTTCTCCTTGAGATCGCGCGCCAACGCCCGCAGGTAGTGCGACACCGGGCGCTCCGCATTGGTCGCGAAGGCCGCAAACTCCTTGGTGACACATCCACGGGCCAGGACCGGCACCATGCCCGGCCGCATCGAGGGTGCACCCGGAGTGCCGTACAGCGACGGAATCGCCACAGTGAAGCCGTTGTCCACCAAGTAGTTTCCGAGTGCCAGCACACCGGGGTGGACACCGGGCATCTCGGGGATGAGCACCACGCCGGGGCCTTGGCCCTTGGTGTAGACGTCATGGGTGAAGCCCGCAGCACTGAAGGGCGCGCACGCCCAGCCGGTCAGGTCTGCTTCGGGTCCGGGCATGGGCCTCTCCCTCTAGTTCTTGGGAACGATGGGCTGCTGGGTCTGCGTCGCCAGCGCAAGCGTACGGAAGTCCTCACTACTTCCGGCGCCGGTAATCGCAAGTTGGGCCGGACCACGCGAGCTCTCCAGCCGCGCCGTCCACACCGGCTCGGTGCCCTCCCCGCCGTCGTAGACCACCCACTTGACGCCGTCGACGTCCTGGATACCGGTGGGCACCATCGACCGGTGGATCGAGGACACCAGGGCGGCCTCGTCGGCGTTGCTCTGGGTCAGGCTGACGAACATCTTCGACGGGGCGATGTAGCCCACCTTCGAGGTGACGGCCCGGCCGGTCTGGCCGGTCTTCGGATCGGTGCGGCCCGCGTCGATGCCGGCGCGGGCGCCGGAGTTGGCCTGCCAGCCCTCCGGCAACTTGGGCAGCCGGATCGGAATCCCCAGCGTATCGGCGTCGGCCTGCAACGCCGCGGCGGCGTCATAGGTCGGCACCATGCCGTCCTCGGGCCCGTTCGGGCGGAACGAACACATACCCACCAGGCCGGCCAGAATGATGCAGGCGACCACCAGCGGGGCCAGCGACCAGAACATGTCGCGGCCGTCCTGAAGCAGGCGCGGCTTTGCTTCCTTCGGCGGCGGCGGAGCCGCAGCGCCGGCGACATCGGGTTCTGTCACGCCTGCCAGTATCCCAGGTCCCAACCGCTCACCCGCTTCTGGGACAATCTCAGCCATGCCTGAAGCCCGCCGCCGCGAAGCACCTGACCGCAACCTCGCCCTGGAGCTGGTCCGAGTCACCGAGGCGGGCGCCATGGCGGCCGGCCGGTGGGTCGGCAGGGGCGACAAGGAGGGCGGCGACGGAGCCGCCGTCGACGCGATGCGCGAGCTGTGCAACTCGGTCTCCATGCGCGGCATCGTGGTGATCGGCGAGGGCGAGAAGGACAACGCCCCGATGCTCTACAACGGCGAGGAAGTGGGTAACGGCGACGGCCCGGACTGCGACTTCGCCGTCGACCCGGTGGACGGCACCACGCTGATGAGCAAGGGCATGCCGAACGCCATCTCGGTGCTGGCGGTGGCCGAGCGCGGCGCGATGTTCGACCCGTCGGCGGTGTTCTACATGAACAAGATCGCCGCCGGTCCCGACGTCGCCGACTTCATCGACATCACCTCCCCCATCGCGGCCAACATCCAGCGCATCGCCAAGGTCCGGAAAGCCTCGGTCTCCGACATCACGGTCTGCATCCTGGACCGCCCCCGGCACACCAAGCTGATGGCCGAGGTGCGGGACGCCGGTGCCCGGATCCGGCTGATCTCCGACGGCGACGTCGCCGGTGCGATCTCGGCCTGCCGGCCGGACTCGGGCACCGACATGCTCGCCGGTATCGGCGGCACCCCCGAGGGCATCATCACCGCGGCCGCCATCCGCTGCATGGGCGGCGAGATCCAGGCCACCCTGGCGCCCAAGGACGACGAGGAACGCCAGAAGGCCATCGACCGCGGCCACGACCTGGACCGGGTGCTGACCACCAAGGATCTGGTGTCCGGCGAGAACGTCTTCTTCTGCGCCACCGGCGTCACCGACGGCGACCTGCTCAAGGGTGTCCGCTACTTCGGCGGCGGCTGTACCACCCAGTCGATCGTGATGCGGTCGAAGTCCGGCACGGTCCGGATGATCGACGCCTACCACCGGCTGTCCAAGCTCAATGAATACTCCGCGGTGGACTTCACCGGGGACACGTCCGCGGCCTACCCGCTTCCCTAAGAAAGGCGTTACATGACCGACAGTGTTGTCGAGGGCGAATACCGGATCGAGCACGACACCATGGGTGAGGTCCGGGTTCCGGCCAAGGCCCTGTGGCGGGCCCAGACCCAGCGGGCCGTCGAGAACTTCCCGATCTCGTTCCGCGGCCTGGATCGCAACCAGATCCGCGCCATGGCACTGCTCAAGGGCGCCTGCGCCCAGGTCAACAAGGACCTCGGGCTGCTGCCGGCGGAGAAGGCCGACGCCATCATCGCCGCCGCCGGTGAGATCGCCGAGGGTCTGCACGACGAGCACTTCCCGATCGACGTGTTCCAGACCGGGTCGGGCACCAGCTCCAACATGAACGCCAACGAGGTGATCGCCTCGATCTGCGCACTGAACGGGGTGACGGTACACCCCAACGACGACGTGAACATGTCGCAGTCGTCCAATGACACCTTCCCCACCTCCACCCACATCGCGGCCACCGAAGCCGCTGTGCGCCAGCTGATTCCGGCCCTCGAGGTGCTGCACGAGTCGCTGGCCAACAAGGCCCGGCAGTGGCGCACCGTCGTCAAGAGCGGCCGCACCCACCTGATGGACGCCGTCCCGGTGACGCTGGGCCAGGAGTTCGGCGGCTACGCCCGCCAGATCGAGGCCGGAATCGAACGGGTCAAGGCCACCCTGCCCCGTCTCGGTGAGCTGGCCATCGGCGGCACCGCCGTCGGCACCGGCCTCAATGCCCCCGAGGGATTCGGCCCCAAGGTGGTCGAGGTGCTGGTGGCGCAGACCGGTCTGGCCGAATTGCGCACCGCGAAGAACTCTTTCGAGGCTCAGGCCGCCCGCGACGGGCTGGTCGAGGCATCCGGCGCACTCAAGACGATCGCCGCCTCGCTGACCAAGATCGCCAACGACATCCGCTGGATGGGCTCGGGCCCGCTGACCGGCCTGGGCGAACTGGCGCTGCCCGACCTGCAGCCGGGTAGCTCGATCATGCCGGGCAAGGTCAACCCCGTCATCCCCGAGGCCGTGACCCAGGTGGCCGCCCAGGTCATCGGCAACGACGCCGCCATCACCGTCGGCGGACTGTCGGGTGCGTTCGAGCTGAACGTCTACATCCCGATGATGGCGCGCAACCTGCTCGAGTCCTTCACGCTGCTGGCCAACGTGTCGAAGTTGTTCGCCGACAAGTGCATTGACGGCCTGGTGGCCAACGAGGCGCACCTGCGCGAGCTGGCCGAGAGCTCCCCGTCGATCGTCACGCCGCTGAACTCGGCGATCGGTTACGAGGAGGCCGCCAAGGTGGCCAAGCAGGCGCTCAAGGAGAAGAAGACCATCCGGCAGACGGTGATCGACCGCGGCCTGATCGGCGACAAGCTGTCGGAGGCCGAGCTGGACCGCCGCCTCGACGTGCTGGCGATGGCCAAGGTCAAGGACGGCGACTAGCTAGACATCCCGAGCGTGCGTCCACTGCGAAGAACGTGCCGATTTTTCGCAGTGGGCGCACGTTCGGCGTTTGTCAGGATGCCGCGAACCGGCGAATCCCGAGCGGGGCGGTCAGGCTGTGCAATAGCAGGCTGACCGTCACGGCCACCACCACGACCTGAATGATCACGGCCGACTCCTCGATCTGACCGCGCTCGAGCACGATCAGGCCGAGCACCACGGTGCCGATACCGCGCGGGCCGAACCAGCCGATGAACACCCGGCTGTAGGACGGCAGGTCACTGCCCAGCAGCGCGCTGAGCACCGCGACCATCCGCACCCCGAACACCGCCAGCACGGCGAAGACGATCACCCGCCAGCTGGCGTTCTGCCAGCCCTCGCTCACCGCGAACGCGCCAAACATGGCGAATACCAACAGTTCCAGGAGCTGACCGGCCGCGTCGGACACCTGGGTGGGCACCTGCTCGGAGAAGCGGCGCGCCACCATCGCCGACACCAGACCGCCGGCGAACGCGGCAACGAAGCCACTGCCGTGCAGCCCCTCCCCGGCCTCGAAGCACAGCAATGCCACCGCGACGGTGGCCAGCTGGGCCCAGGTATCACTCATCCAGCCGCGCTTCCACGAGGCCGCGATCGCCCAGCCACCGGCCAGCCCGATGGCCGCACCGGCCACCAGCGACACCACCTCGGTGCGGAACGCGAACCACGCCCAGCGTCCCGGGTGCGCGTCGTTGCTCGCCGAGGCCAGCGCCACCGCCGCCAGCAGCGCGGCCAGAGCGAACCCGTCGTAGAACCCGCTCTCCACCGACAGCGCGTGGCGCACCCGCTCCGGGATGCGTTCGTCGTCGAGCAGCGCGTCGATCAACGCCACCTCGGTAGGGGCGACGATCGCCGCCAGGCACACCGCCTCCCACCACGGCAGCACCGGCAGCAGCAGCACCGCGGTCAGCGCGCCGAGCCCCAGCGTCAGCGGGATACCGACGACCAGCAGCCGGAACGTGACGTGGCCGCGGCGCACAACGGTGCGCACGTCGAGCCGGGCGGCCTGGTTGAACAGAATCACCGTCAGCGCCAGCTGGGCCAGCACGGTGAAGCTGCTGGCCTCCGGATTGGCGTCGATGACGTGCAGCCCGGACGGGCCCAGCAGCATGCCCAGGGCGATGAAGATCAGCGCCGGAGCGACATACCAGCGGCTCACCAGTGCCGAGACCACGGCATAGCCGAGAACGAGCAGGGTCAGGACGAGCGCGGTGTTGCTGTGCACGTGCGGCTAGGCGCCGTTGTTCGCCCCGCCGGAGTTGGCTCCGGGGATGTCGGTGATCGGGATGTTCGGCATCGGCTTGGGCGACGGGGTGGCCGGCAGCGTCGGGATGTCGGCGGCCGGAATGTCCTGCAACAAGTTGACCGGCGGGCCGTTGTCGCGGCTGCCGTACACGCTGCCCGGGGCGCGCGGGCCCAGCAGCTGGCTGACGGTCACCAGGTGATAGCCGTTGGCCTTGAGCACCGGGATGAACTGGTACACCAGGTCCACGGTTGAGGAGTAGGTGTCGTGGAACAGCACGACGGAGCCCGGCTTGATCTGGCTCATCAGCATATAGCGGGTGGCCGCGGTGTTGGAGTCGTTGATCCAGTCGAACGGGATCACGTCCCACAGGATGGCGGCCAGGCCGTACTGGGCGGCGACCTTGTTCACCGCGTCGTTGGTCAGCCCGCCGGCCGGGCGCCACAGCGTCGGAGTCTGACCAGTGGCCGCCTTGATCGCGTCATTGGCCTTGCTGAACTGGGCGGGAACGTCCTCGGCCGGGATGGCCGTCATGTTCGGGTGCTCCCAGGTGTGCGAGCCGATCTCCATCCCGGCGTCAGCGACCCGCTTGGCGCCGTCCGGATTGGCGGCGACCTTGTTGCCGATCATGAAGAAGGTGGCCTTGGCGTCGGCGTCGTTGAGGATGCCCAGCAGCCGGTCGGTGTAGGGCGTCGGCCCGTCGTCGAAGGTCAGGGCCACGCACTTGACCACCGAACAGTCCACCGCGTCGGCTTTCGCCACTTTCACATGTCCGGTGAACCCGCCGATGACCACCACCGCCACGCCCGCGCAGACACCGATCACGGTCCTCAGATAGGACCAGGACAGGCTGTCGGGTCGGCGTCGCACCTGCCGGAGTTTACCGGGCCGAGCTGGCTACTTCGGTGCGGCGATGACCCGCCGGGCCGCCTCCACAGCGGCCGCGCGGCGCCGCTGCACCCCGGCCGCGTCCTCGCTGGCGGCGTCGGGACGCGGCCCGTTGACCCAGGCCATCGCCAGCCCGAAGAGCAGTATCAGCAGGTCCAGGGGCTGCCAGGACGGATCGGCGTACCCGGCGGCCTGCGCGGCCTCGATGGCGCTGACGTGCTGGGCGAGGACGGGCTCGCCGTCGGCCACCGGCTCATCGAGGGCGACGCCCTCCAGCAATGCCCACCGAATCATGCGGTGATGCTCAGGTTGGGCCTGGGCGAGATCGAAGATGTCCCCGACGAACTCGGCAAGCGCCTCCGGGCGTGCCACGACAGCCCGGAAGAACTCGGCGTTACCGGCCTCGACGACCTCGCGGAACAGCGTCTCCTTGTCACCGAAGTAGGCGTAGAGCCGCTCCTTGCTGGCGTTGGCCGCCTTGGCGACCCGATCGATGCGGGCGCCGGCCAGCCCGTACTGGGCGAACTCCTGGCGAGCGGCGGCCAAGATCTCCTGGCGTAGCTCGGCCGCGGTCCTCACCGGGGGAACCTTATCGGTCGGGTCGCCAGAAGACGACGGCGACGTTCTTGGTGCCGAACCGGTACGACGGCGGCGGCAGGAAGTCGACCCGCAGGCTCGGGTCGGCCGCTGCGGCGAGTGCGGTGAATGCCTCCGCACTGTAGGCCCGCAGCATGCTGATGACGCCGTCGTGGATGCCCCGGTTCAACGCCGGGCGGACCACCGCGAGCACCGCGGCGACCGGGACGACAGCGAGCAGGCTGGCCAGCATCGAGAGGGGTCGGGTGCGGGGCAGGTCGATGACCAGGAACCGGCTGCCGACCCGGGTGGCCTCGGCGATCGCGCGCGCCCCGGTGGCCGGCGGCAGGTGGTGGAACGCCTGGGCGAACACCACGAGGTCGTAGCTGTCGTCGGCGGCGTCGATGGCGGTGGCATCGACGACCTCGATCCGAGCGCGGGGATTCGTCCCGAGTGGCCCGGCGGCGATGTTGGCGACGGACTTGGGGTCGAGGTCGCTGGCGGTGACGGTGGCGCTCGGATGCTGCCGGAGGATCTCCTCGCTGAGCTTGCCGTGCCCGGAGCCCAGTTCCAGGATCCGCGGGTTGGGGATGTCGGCGACCGCGGCCAGGGCCAAGCGGGCGTTGGCCTCATGTTGGCGTGTCCTGGTGCCCAGCCAGTCCAGTGCAGCGACGACGGTCTGCTTGACCTCGTCAGGCACGTCATAGCGATCGGTGTATTCCAGCCGCGTCGTCTGCAGGTGACGGTCCAACCAGGACGCGTTCGGCCCACCCCGCGGCATCGTCTCCAGTGCGTCATGTGGTGCTGTGGTCTGAACCATGATGGGGCTCCTCCGCTGCAATGGGCGCTGATTCCATTAGCGTACGAACTAGTTCGTTTGTCAAGCCCACTCCCTATGCCACGGCGAGGGCCACCCGTAGGACGGGCAACCCTCGCCGCGGAATCAGTACGGAATCAGTGCCGGACCGTCACGGCAGGGCGTTCGGGCTGATCTCCTCGAGCATCTCGGTGACCAGGGCGGCGATCGGCGACCGCTCGCTGCGCATCAACGTGATGTGCGCGAACAGCGGATGACCCTTGAGCTTCTCGATGACCGCGGCGACACCGTCGTGGCGGCCGACCCGCAGATTGTCGCGCTGGGCGACGTCGTGGGTGAGCACCACCCGCGAGCCCGCACCGAGGCGGGACAGCACGGTCAGCAGCACGTTGCGCTCCAGCGACTGCGCCTCGTCGACGATGACGAACGAGTCGTGCAGCGAGCGGCCGCGGATATGGGTCAGCGGAAGCACTTCGAGCATGCCGCGCGAGAGCACCTCTTCGAGGACGGCCGGGCTGGCCAGACCTTCGAGGGTGTCGAACACCGCCTGCGCCCAGGGCCCCATCTTGTCGCTCTCACTGCCCGGCAGGTAGCCGAGCTCCTGGCCGCCCACGGCGTAGAGCGGACGGAACACCACGACCTTGCGCTGGGTGCGCCGCTCGAGCACGGCTTCCAGCCCCGCGCACAGTGCGAGCGCGGACTTACCGGTGCCGGCCTTACCACCGAGGGACACGATGCCCACCGACTCGTCGAGCAGCAGATCGAGGGCGACGCGCTGTTCGGCTGACCTTCCCCGGAGGCCGAACACTTCGCGATCACCACGGACCAGCTGGACCTTCTTGTCGGCGTTCACCCGGCCCAGCGCGTGCGAGCTGCCACCGAGCAGCCGAACACCGGTGTGGCAGGGCAGGTTTCGCGCGTCGACCAGATCGATCTCGCCCTCGGCGAAAAGGGCGTCGATATCTTCGGTGGCCACGTCGAGCTCGGTCATCCCCGTCCAGCCGGAGGTGATGACGTCCTGGGCGTGGTACTCGTCGGCGGGCAGACCCACCGCGCCGGCCTTCACGCGCAGCGGAATGTCCTTGGACACCAGGGTGACTCGCTTGCCCTCGGCGGCGAGGTTGGCCGCACAGGTGAGAATGCGGGCGTCGTTGGTGTCGGTGCGGAAGCCCAGCGGCAGCACGGTCGGATCGCTGTGGTTCAGCTCGACCTGCAGCGTACCGCCTTGTGTCCCAACGGGAATCGGTTGATCGAGGCGACCGTGCTCAAGGCGCAGGTCGTCGAACAATCGAAGCGCCTGCCTGGCGAACCAGCCAAGTTCATGGTGGTGGCGCTTGGCTTCCAGCTCACTGATGACCACGAGGGGTACCACCACCTCGTGTTCGGCGAACCGGTTGCACGCCCACGGATCGGACAGCAAGACGGAGGTGTCGAGCACATATGTCCGGCGTTCGGGCGACGGCGATTGGGTCACTGGGCGCTCCTTTGAGCAAGCAGCCGGTTCGCGCGGCTCCGCACGAACCTTCCGGCGGACGCTGCGGCACCAGGACCGGAGCCGGTCCCTTCATCGTCGAAACGATAGGTACCGCCCGGACAGCAGAGCATGTCGCTAGCCATCACCAGCGACGCTACTCCGGTGTGAGCCAACGCGCCGATCAGGCGCGCCGCGTCATCTGGCTGTTACGCGAGGACGAATTTGCGCAGCACCGCTTCGTCGCCCAGACCCCAGTGCTTGATGCTGTCGGAGACCACGGTGCGCGCCGCGTCGAGGTCGAAGATCCCGGCCTTGGCGACGTTGGCGAGCTTGTCCTGGTACTCGATGATGTCGCCGCCGACGAGGCCGAAAGCACCGGCCCGGCGGGCGATCGAGTTGATGGTGGAGTCGCGGTCGACCTCGTTGAGGCAGAAGTTCACCAGGTTGCGGAAGAACTCGGTGTGGCGTTCCTCGTCCTTGGCGATCCGGCCGATCAGACCCTGCAGCACCGGCTCCTCGATCTTGGCTTCCAGGTTGCGCAGGTACACCGCGTAGGCGGCCTCCAGGAAGGCCATCACGACCAAGGTCTCGATCTGGGTGAACTTGTCACCGCGGTAGCCGCGCATGACGTGGGCGACGCGCACCCTCTCATCAGCCGACGGGTCGAAGTTGCGGGTCACCACGAAGTACTCCCGCAGCGCGATGGCGTGCAGGTTCTCCTCGGCGGTCCACCGGCCCAGCCAGCGGCCCCACTTGTCCTCGAGGATGAAGTGCTCGACGAGCTCGCGGTGGTAGCCGGCGAGGTTGTCCTTGGTGATCAGCATGATCTCGCAGGCGTCGACCACGTCCTGCGGCAGCGTGACCTGGGACGGATCCCAATCCTTACCGCCCAGGAAGGCGAAGTTCTCGCCCTGGTCGAACGGGACGTAGTCGTGGGCGTACCACTCCTCGGCCGTCTCCAGGAAGCGGGCCAGATTGTCGGCGACAACCGGCTCAAGTTCGAGGGTCAACGCATTCGCGACAGGTTTCTGTGCCATGCAGTTACTGTAACTCAAAGACACGTCTGTCGAAAAATCCGCCCGCGACGGCGTTTCGCCTTCTCAGAGGGTCAGGCCGGGGTACAGCGGGTTGGCGGCCAGCATCTCCGCGGACGCCGCATGCACCCGGTCGGCGGTGCCGTCGGCCAGCACATACTTGGCCTTCGACGGACCGGAGCTGGCCGCCGCGGGCTGGGTGTTGGACAGCACGTCGACCACCAGCTCGGCCACCCGGTCGAACTCGGCCGGGCCGAATCCGCGCGTGGTCAGCGCAGGGGTGCCGAACCGGATGCCCGAGGTGTACCAGGCGCCGTTCGGGTCCGCCGGGATCGCGTTGCGGTTGGTCACCACACCGGAATCCAGCAGCGCCGACTCGGCCTGCCGCCCGGTGAGGCCGAAGTTCTGCACGTCCAGCAGCACCAGATGGTTGTCGGTGCCGCCGGTCACCAGGCGCGCACCACGCTTGAGCAGACCCTCGGCGAAGGCCTGTGCGTTGTCGGCCACCCGCTGGGCGTAGGCCTGGAACGACGGCTGGCGCGCCTCGGCCAGCGCGACGGCCTTGGCGGCCATCACGTGCGACAGCGGACCGCCGAGCACCATCGGGCAACCCTTGTCGACGGCGTCGGAGTACTCCTTGGTGGCCAGCACCAGGCCGCCGCGCGGACCGCGCAGCGACTTGTGCGTGGTGGTGGTGACGACGTGGGCATGCGGCACCGGATCCTCGTCACCGGTGAACACCTTGCCCGCGACCAGGCCGGCGAAATGCGCCATGTCGACCATCAGGGTGGCACCGACCTCGTCGGCGATCTCACGCATCTTGGCGAAGTTGACCCGCCGCGGGTAGGCCGAGTAGCCGGCCACCAGGATCAGCGGCTTGAACTCGCGGGCGGTGGCGGCGACGGCGTCGTAGTCGATCAGGCCCGTCTCCGGGTTGGTGCCGTAGCTGCGCTGGTGGAACATCTTGCCGGAGATGTTGGGCCGGAAGCCGTGGGTGAGGTGACCGCCGGCATCCAGCGACATGCCCAGCAGGCGCTGGCTGCCGAGCTTGGCGCGCAGCCGCTCCCACTCGGCCTCGGAGAGGTCGTTGACTCCCTTGACGCCGAGGTCGGCCAGCGCGGGCGCCTCGACCTTGGTGGCCAGGATCGCCCAGAACGCCACCAGGTTGGCATCGATACCGGAGTGCGGCTGCACATAGGCGTACGGCGCGCCGAACAGCTCGCGGGCGTGCTCGGCGGCGATGGTCTCCACGTCGTCGACGTTCTGGCAGCCGGCGTAGAACCGGTGCCCGACCGTGCCCTCGGCGTACTTGTCGGACAACCAGGTGCCCATGGTCAGCAGCACCGCCGGCGAGGCGTAGTTCTCGCTGGCGATCAGCTTGAGCGAATCACGTTGGTCCGCAAGCTCTTTGCGGGTCGCAGCGGCGATCCGCGGCTCGACGGACTCGATCACCGACAGGGCGGCGCGGTAGGCCTCGCTGGCGGTGGCGGCGTAATCGGCGCCGGGGGCGGCGGCCGAGGCGGAAAGCGTCGAGTCTGCGGTCATGGCCCAAGCCTATCGGCCCGCGCGCCGTGTGTTACGCCACCTCGGCCCGCAGCGACGACGGGATCAGCGGCTCGTCCAGAAGCCGGCCGAACCGCTGCGTCAGACCCACCTCCGCGGGGCGGTCGTCGAGCCAGGACCGCAGCAGCCGGTAGCCCTCGACATAGGTGCTCGTATAGGCCCGCCACAGCGGATCGGACAGGAACCGCAGCGACTGCCGGGCCCGGGCATCGTCGATCAACATCCAGCGCTGCAGGAAGGCGGCCACATCGTCAACGTCGCGATGCTCGTCGTGCAGCATCAGCGCCGCGTCCTGGCGCACCTCGGCCAGCGCCGCCGACGCCTCGGCGAGCGCCTCGGCGCGTTCACCGTCGAACCGCAGCCCCAGATCGGCGTAGATATCGGCGGCCCAACTCCCGCGTAGATATCGGCGGCCCAACTCCCCCAGCCTCCGGTTCCCCCCGTCGCTCCGCTCGCCCCGGCCCCGACCGCGGCGTACAGCGCCAGGTCGGCCAGCCCCTCGGCCATCAGGCACTGCGGGGTGTTGACCAGGAAGATCGTCTGCTCCTGCTGATCCTGGCCGGCGACCAGACCGGCCTCCTTGCGGCAGTGCTCGGTGTGATGGCCGGGATAGGACTCGTGGGCGACCAGTCGCGGCAGGTTGGCCATCTGCTGCTTGACATCGGCGTTGACCGCGACCGTCGAACGGAAGTTGCCCTCGTAGTAGTTGAAGCCCGACCACGGTTTGTCGGTGACCACCTCGTAGACGATGGTCTCGGCGTCGGGCAGCGGATAGGTGGCCCGCACGGTGTCGCGCAGCGCACTGGAGAAGGCGTGGATGCACTCCTCGAGGCGGTGCGGCGGGATCTCCTCGGCGCTGCGGTGGGCGGCCATCCGTTCGACCAGCGGGCCGCTGCCGCCGAGCACCTCGTCGATGCGGGCGTGCGCTTCGCGGTAGCGGTCCTCATCGCCGCGGCTGATGCGGACGTCGAAGTAGGCCTGCACCTCATCGACGAAGCCGACCGGTTCACCGGCGAACTTGCGGGCCGAGCAGGCCAGCGCTCTCAGGTGCGCGCCGATGAAGTCGGCGCGCTGATCGGTGAAGCCGTCAATGCGTGGAACCTGCGGCAGATCGGCCAGCAGACGGTCGGCCTGGCGGGCCAGTTCGGCGGGCTCGGGGGCGGGCTCGTCGGCCACCGCCCGGCGCAGCGCCGGGTCGCCGGTGAAGGAGTCGACGTAGCCGTCCTCGATGCGATCGAAGCGCAAGCCGAGCATGAGGTAGTCGCGGATGAGGGTGCCGGGCTGCATGCGGACAACGCTAGCTGCAAGACTGTGCCCATGGCGCGGCTGAGTGAACCCAGCCCCTACGTGGAGTTCAACCGGAGTGAGTGGCGCGGTCTGCGCATGTCCACTCCGTTGAAGCTCACCGAGGACGAGCTGGTCGGGCTGCGCGGTATGGGCGAGCAGATCGACCTGCTCGAGGTCGAAGAGGTCTACCTGCCGCTGGCCCGGTTGATCCATCTGCAGGTGGCCGCCCGCCAGCGGCTGTTCGCCGCGACCGCGGAGTTCCTCGGCGAGCCGCAGCAGAATCCCGACCGGCCGGTGCCGTTCGTCATCGGCGTGGCCGGCAGCGTCGCGGTCGGCAAGTCGACCACCGCGCGTGTGCTGCAGGCCCTGCTGGCCCGCTGGGAGGACCACTCGCGGGTGGACCTGGTCACCACCGACGGGTTCCTTTACCCCAACGCCGAGCTGACCCGGCGAAACCTGATGCATCGCAAGGGTTTTCCGGAAAGCTACAACCGCCGGTCACTGATGCGGTTCGTGACGTCGGTGAAGTCGGGCGCCGACCAGGTGTGCGCGCCGGTGTACTCGCACCTGATCTACGACATCGTGCCCGGCGAGAAACACGTCGTCACCCACCCGGACATCCTCATCCTGGAGGGCCTCAACGTCCTGCAGACCGGCCCGACCCTGATGGTCTCGGACCTGTTCGACTTCTCCGTCTACGTCGATGCCCGGATCGAGGACATCGAGCAGTGGTACATCGAGCGGTTCCTGGCGCTGCGCAGCGGTGCGTTCGCCAACCCGGCGTCGCACTTCCACCACTACGCCGGACTGTCGGACAGCCAGGCCGTGGCGGCCGCGCGCGACATCTGGAGTTCGATCAACCGGCCCAACCTGATCGAGAACATCCTGCCGACCCGCCCGCGCGCAACGCTGGTGCTGCGCAAGGACGCCGACCATTCGATCAACCGGCTGCGACTGCGCAAGCTCTAGTCGGACGACGATCAAGCGGCGAGGCACGAGCCGCGTTGAGGAGTCCGACAATCAGCTCTAGTCGGACGACGATCAAGCGGCGAGGCACGAGCCGCGTTGAGGAGTCCGACAATCAGCTCTAGTTGGCGGCGCCGGTCAACGGGTTGAGCCGCAGCACGGGCAGCGGGAAGGCCACCTCGGGCTCACCGTCGGGATCCTCGTACAGGCCGATGGTGTATACCCCGGCGAAGTACACCGAGATCGACAGGTAATGCGCGAACACCCGGAACTTCACCGGGCTGCCCGGATTGTCGGGCCACTGCCAGGCGAAGTCGAGCAGGCCCATCCGCTCTCCCTCAGGCGACTTGGCGATGATGAACCGCCGCATCTCGTAATCGGCACCGCCTGAGGTGTGCACTGCCAGCACCAGCGGGATGGTGATCTGGGTGGGGAAGCTCTCGACCAGACAGCTGGTCATCGGGAAGCCCTCGGCGGTCACGCCGCCCGCCTCTTCCAGGACTGCCCGACGAGACGCCGCGAATACGTCGACCTGCATGACGGCACACCCTAGCCGGGGCGGGTTACGCGGGTGAACTTTCAGGTCTTTCTGAGCGCAAAAGACTATTTCACAGCGCACACATAGATATGGTTCAACTGCGCTGAGGTCGGGTCAGTCCGCGGGCTCTTTCCTCCGTGTGTCCACCCGTCAGGGCCGCACGACTCCGAGGAACCCGCCATGGCTTCAGCACCCGTTGTGTCGCCGTCTGCCGCCCTGTGGGTGGGCCGGGTCGGCGGTCTGGCCGTCGCACTGGGCGTCGGAATCGGAATCGCGTGGGCGGCCGGCAGCGCACTGGCCGATACCGGGTCGACGGGATCGTCGGCGCGGCACGAATCCTCGGCCTCGGCATCGACGTCCAAGGCCGGCAAGCGCACCACGGCCGTGCGTCCCGCCACGGCGCTGAGCACCCCGGCTGTCACGGTCACCCACACCCCCACCGTCACCTCCCGGGCGGCGGCCTCGACGGCAAGAACTGCGGTCACCACCCCGAGTGGTCCAGTCGCCTCGGTCAGCGCCTCGGCCAGCGGGAACCCGATCGCCGACTTCGTGGCGATCTTCGTCAGCGACGGCACCGCCGATCACCCCGACGCCGGACTGCTCGTCGGCAACGGCTACAGCTACACGGTCGCGACCTGCGCCCAGCTGTCCTGCGCCGGTGGCCGCGCCGGACTGATCTCCGGCAACGGCGGCAACGGCAGCGGTGGCGGGGACGGCGGCTCGGCCGGCCTGTTCGGCAACGGCGGCAACGGCGGCGACGGCGTCGATGGGGTCAACGACGGCCGCGGCGGCGACGGCGGCTCCGGCGGACTGTTCTCGGGTAACGGCGGGGCTGGTGGCACAGGCATCGACGGTCTCGCCGGAATCAACAACGGCGCGGGTGCGGCCGGCGGAAACGGCGGCGGCACTGGACTATTCGCGATCGGCGCCCGGGGCGGCGACGGTGGCGCAGGCGGCAAGGGCGGCGACGGCCACGACGGTTCGTCCGCCAGCGACTACGGGGCGAATGGCAACCCCGGGGAAGCCGGCGGCGCTGGTGGCGCCGGTGGCGCCGGCGGCAGCGCAGGGTTGCTCTCCCTGTTCAGCCGCGGCGGATCCGGCGGAACCGGTGGTGCCGGCGGCGACGGCGGAAACGGGACCCGGGCCGGTGACGGCCGTAGCGGCGCCCTCGGCTTCGACGGCGAACCCGCGGGACCCGGCCAGGATGGCGGCGACGGCGGAAACGGCGGTAAGGGCGGCGACGGCGGCGCGGGCGGGAACGCGGGCCGAGGTTCGATCCTGTTCGGCAGCGCAGGCGGTAACGGCATCGGAGGCACGGGCGGCAACGGCGGGGCCGCCGGGCAAGGCGGGAATGGCGGCGACGGCGGTGTCGGCATCTCCTTCTCCGCCGGAAGCCCCGGCTACAACGGTGGCAGGGGCGGCGACGGCGGCAATCCCGGGCAGGCGGGCGCCGGCGGAACCGGCGGAGCCAGTGGCACCGGCGGGAGCGGCGGCGGCCCCGGCGACAACGGTCTGACGGGCGCGGCCGTCACCAGCGGCGGCAACGGCGGTAAGGGCGGAAACGGCTCGGCGGCAACAACTCCCGGCGGTGCAGGCGGAGCAGGTGGTGACGGCGGAAACGGCGGATCGGTCGGCAACGGCGGCGCAGGCGGTAACGGCGCAGACGGGGTCGCCGGTAGCGGCGGAACCGCCGGCTCGACTCCGGGCGCCAACGGCGGCAACGGCACCAAGGGCGGTGACGGCGGTAAGGGCGGTAACGGCGGGGCCGGCGGATCGATCTCGGGCAACGGCGGGGCCGGCGGCAAGGGCGGCAAGGGCGCCGACGGCGGTGCCGGTGGTAGCGGTGTCAACGGCGCGTCGTCCACCACGCCCGGCGTCAACGGGCAGAACGACCAGGAACAGGTGGCACGGGAACCTTCCCAGGCACCAACGGCGCCGATGGCGCGCCGGGCACAACCACGTAGATCAGGGGGAAGAGTGATGACGTCGTCGGCTGGATGCTGGGTGGGTCGTGTCGGAGGTCTGGCCGTCGCGCTGGGCGTCGGCGTCGGAATCGCGTGGGCTGCGGGTAGCGCACAAGCCGATACCGGGTCGACGGGATCGTCGGCGCGCCATGACTCCTCGGCTTCGGCGTCATCGTCGAAGGCCGGCAAGCGAACGGTGCGTCCATCCGTGGCCCTGAGTGCCCCGGTTGCCACGGTGAGCCACAGCCCGACCGTCACGTCGGCCTCGGTACGAGCCTCCGCGACCGGCAACCCGATCGCCGACTTCGTGGCCGTCTTCATCAGTGACGGCACCGCAGACCATCCCGACGCCGGGTTGCTGGTCGGCGACGGCTACAGCTTCACCTCGACCACGTGCACCAGCCTGTCCTGCGCCGGCGGGCGCGGCGGCCTGCTCTACGGCAACGGCGGCAACGGGGCCAACGGCGGCAAGGGTGGCTCGGCGGGGTTGATCGGCGACGGCGGTGACGGTGGCGATGGCGTCAGCGGCGTCAACAACGGCCGCGGCGGCGACGGCGGGTCGGGCGGAACCCTCTCCGGTACCGGAGGGGATGGTGGCGACGGGATCGACGGTGTGACCGGGGTCAACAACGGCGCCGGTGCAGCTGGCGGAAATGGTGGCGGCACAGGGTTTTTCGCGATCGCCAGCACCGCAGGTAACGGCGGCAAGGGCGGCGACGGTGCGATCGGAACAGCCGGGGCCGCGGTCACCGCACCCGGGACCGATGGCAACGACGGCAACGACGGCGGAGCCGGCGGCGCAGGCGGAAACGGCGGCGCAGCAGGACTTCTGGCGTTCTTCAGCATCGGGGGCAATGGCGGCACCGGAGGCAATGGCGCCAAGGGCGGCAACGGCAGCTCCGGCACCAACGGCACGGACGGCGGCCCCGGGCAATCCGGCCAGGACGGTGGCGACGGCGGAGCCGGTGGCGTCGGCGGGTCCGGTGGCATCGGCGGCACCGCCGGTCGCGGCGCACTTCTGTTGGGCCGCACCGGTTCCAACGGTAGTGGTGGCAACGGTGGCGATGGCGGCAACGCCGGAACCCCGGGTGATGGCGGCGACGGCGGCGACGGCACGGCGGCATCACTCGACGGCGGTAGCGGCGGCGCCGGCGGCAACGCGGGCGCACTGGGTCTCGCGGGTACGGGCGGCGCGGCCGGCAGCAGTGTCGGAAACGGCGGCACAGCAGGAACCGCGGGCGCGGCAGGCACCGGCATCAGCGGACTGTTCGGCTCCGGCGGCGACGGCGGCGACGGCTTCAGCCCCACCACATCCGGAACCGATGGCGGTAAGGGCGGCAACGGCGGTAACGGCGGCACCAACGGCAACGGCGGCAAGGGCGGTAACGGCGGCAACGGATCCGACGGCGACACCGGCGCCCCCGGGACCAACCCGGGCGACTCGGGTCAGACCGGTCAGGCCGGCGGCAAGGGCGGCGCCGGCGGTAGCGGTGGAACCGGCGGCTCGGTCGTCGGCAACGGCGGTGCCGGTGGCAGGGGCGGCGAGGGCGGCAACGGCGGCGACGGAGGTGCGGGCACAAACGGTGCCGACGGAACCGATCCGGGTGAGCGCGGCGGCAACGGCGGCAACGGCGGAACGGGTGGCAAGGGCGGCAACGGCGGGGCGGGTGGCAACGGCGGGGCCGTCGCGGCGGGAACCAACGGCGGCAAGGGCGGCAACGGCGGCTGGGGCAATGGCGGCGGTTCGGTCGACGCCGTCGGCGGCGCCGGCGGTGACGGCGGTCAGGGCGGCACCAACGGCGGACGGGGCGGCAGCGGAGGTCTGGCATTCGCCAACGGGACCGGGGACGCGATCGGCGGTGCGGGCGGCGACGGCGGCCTCGGGCTCAGCGGAAATGGTGGCGCCGCCGGCGAAGGTGGCGTCGCCACGGCCCAGAACAGCTCGTCGAGCGGTGACTCGACCGGCGGGGCCGGCGGAACCGGCGGTGACGGCGCGATTCTCGGCGGCCAAGGCGGCCAGGGCGGAACGGCGTACAACAGCGGGCTCGGCGCGGCCACCGGCGGTAATGGCGGCAACGGTGGCAACGGCGGACCCACCGGGGTGGGCGGGAATGGCGGATCCGCCGGCGCTGGGTTCACCAACAACGCAGCGTCAACCGCCACCGCGACCGGTGGCACCGGCGGCAAGGGCGGCGTTGGCACGGCCGGTGGAAGTGGCGGCTTCGGGGGCGCTGCGAGCACCCTCGGCACCGGTGTTGTCAATGCCGGCGATGGTGGCGACGGCGGTGTCGGCACGATCAACCAGGGGGGTAGCGGCGGCACCGGCGGCAGCGCGACCGTCGACAACGCATCCTCGACACAGAACGTCGTCGGCGGCGTGGGCGGCACCGGAGCCACCGGCTTCACCAGTGGTGGTTCCGGCGGTAACGGTGGCGATGCGACCACCAACGGCAGCGGTGACGCCACCGGCGGGGCGGGTGGCAATGCCGGCGACGCCACGAGCAACAGCGCCGGTAACGGCGGCAACGCGGGCGCTGGCGGCAATGCCAATGCCCTCGGCTCTGGAGACGCCAACGGCGGTCAGGGCGGCATCGGCGGCGCCGGAGGCAACAACGGCGGCCAAGGCGGCGCAGGCGGAAAGGCCTATGGCGAAGGCAGCGGCACGTCGACCGGCGGCCAAGGTGGCGCCGGCGGCGCAGGCGGCTCTGGCGCCACCACCAAGGGCGGTGTCGGCGGCGCCGGTGGTTCGTCGTTCGTCACCAACCTCGGCTCGGGCGCGGCGATCGGCGGCGCAGGCGGTATCGGTGGGACCGGCGTCACGGGCGGGAAAGGCGGGACCGGCGGCGCAGCCTCAACCAATGGCACCGGTGTTGTCACCGGAGGTGCCGGCGGGAATGGCGGCGAAAGCGAAACGCTCAAGGGCGGCAACGGCGGTGATGGCGGAAGTGGCGTCATCTATTCGATCACTTCGGAGGCCAGCGTGACCGGCGGCGCCGGGGGCGACGGCGGTAGCGGGCCTTCGTTCGGCGGCGCCGGTGGCACGGGCGGAACGTCGAACACCGCGGGTATCGGCGAATCGACCGGCGGCCAGGGCGGCGATGGCGGCGACGGCACCGAGACTGGCGGCAACGGCGGTAACGGCGGCAATGGCGGCAATGCCACCGGCGGCGAACCGACCGGCGGTGAACCAGGAACAGGTGGCACGGGAACCTTCCCAGGCACCAACGGCGCCGATGGCGCGCCGGGCACAACCACGTAGATCAGGGGGAAGAGTGATGAGCGGGTTCCAGCAACAGCGTCGGCGGCAACGGCGGCCAGGGCGGCTACGGAAGCACCGGCGGCATCGGCGGCTCGGGCGGGTCGGCGGTCGGCGCCGGTAACGGTGACACCTTGGGCGGCGTTGGCGGCCGGGGCGGTGACTCCAACAACGCCACTGGCGCCAACGGCGGATTGGGCGGCAGCGCGTTCAACTTCAATCCCTCGTCGACCGGAAACGTCTACGGCGGCGATGGCGGTACTGGCGGCGCAGGGAGCACCCAAGGCGGTACCGGCGGCGGGGGCGGTGTGGCCAACACCTCGGGATCGGGAGACGCGAACGGCGGAGACGGCGGCCAGGGGGGCGCCGGCACCTCCGGTGGTGCCAATGGCGGCGACGGCGGGCCAGGAGGCAACGCGACGTCCGCCGGCGGCGCGGCCTTCGGTGGCACCGGCGGACCGGGCGGCAGTGGATCGTTCCCGGGGACAACAGGATCCACCGGGGCGAACGGCTCGCCCTAGGCCTTGATCCGTCGCACGCCCAGGTACTGCAGGTCGGCGAACACCAGGGTGGCCACGCCCGCTGCGAGCACGGCCACCACACCCGCAGTGGTCAACTCCAGCGGCCGGGCCAGCACCACGGCGACCGTCGTCACGGTGAACAACACGTTGGCGATGGCGAACGCGATACCGGCCGTGCGGACCCGCTCGAGCCGGGATGCCAGAAAGATGGCCGTGGCGTAGATCAGGAAGGTGGCGCCGATGGCGTACTCGGCCGCCGTCGGCAGCCCAGTTAGCTCGGAGAGCGGGTCGGCCGCGACGATCAGGGCGAGGCCGCACAATCCGGAGAACACCGCGTCGATGCGCAACGCCAGCCGCAGCAGCGAGTCAGTTCCAGTGGTCAGAGTGGTCATGAATGGTCCTTTCTCGGTGGGTCAGGGAAAGCCGGTGCGGGGCCCGCGCCGAAACCTCTACGGCGGTGCCCCACACCGGCGGGGCGGGAGTCACGCCAGACGGCGCACTCCGAGGTACTGCAGAACGGCGAACGAAGCGGTGTATGCCGAGCACGCGAGGGCCACGGCCACGCCCCCGGTGGCCAGCGGCACCGCTGCGGCGACCGCGATGAAGCCGGCCGTGCCGACCGTGTTGGCCGCCACCAGAGCGATGCCGACCCTACGGATGTCGGGCATCGCGGCCAGCGCGTAGACGCCGACGCCGTAGAGCACGAAGGCCGCACCGATGACGTACTCCTGAAGCGGAGTAAGCCCGGTGAGCCGGGCCATCGGGTCAGCCATCATCGCGATGCCCAACCCGAGGAAGCCGGTCAGGGTGGCGTCGAGCCGCAGCGCGAACCGCAGCAGTGAATCCGTGGAATCCGACAAGGGTCGGGTGGCGATGGCGGTCATGACAACTGCTCCTCGTTGAGCGGTGGTTCGGACACCTTCGAGGCTGCTCGTAAGTCACTGCCAGATCGACGCCCGGCACTGCCAGCTACTGCCAACTGCAGGTCAGCGACCTTCAGGAGCCGGCGACTGCCACCTGAGCCCGCAGGTCCGCGGCGATCAATCGGGCGGCCGCGTTCTGCCAATTGTGAAGCGAGCGCTGCGGTACCTCGGTGACGAACCACTGCCAGGCCTGCCGGGCCACCGGATCGAGGCCGGCTGCCGTCGCGTTCTGGGCGTAGGCCCGGACGCCGACCACATACGGGAAGTACAGCGAGTTGTAGTAGCGCCAGTGTTCGGTGGTGCCGAACTCACCGCCGTCACGCGGCTTGAGCCGCACGATGTGATCGGCCAGCAGGGCCCGCAGTTCGTTGGCCCGTTCCAGCGGCTGGTCGGGAGCGCCGCGGGCGGCCAGCCGCTCGCCGATCAGCGGAAGTTGCGTTAGCGGGCTGGCCACGAGTTTGGACAGATCGCTGTAATGCCCGAGAGCCCGGCGGGTCAGCCGAACGAACGTCTCCTCGTCCACCCCGTCCAACGGATTCGGCGCCACCAACGGCAGCGCCGCCTCGGTGCTGCGCAGTGCCGCGCGCTCGGCGGACAGCCGGGGCGAGCGAGAGAAGGCCAGCCGGTCCAGCAGACCGGCCAACGGATCGGCCAGCACCGTGATGGCGATCGAGATCGCCAGGCTGGTGAACAGCAGAACCGTCAGCGCGGTGCGGCCCGGTCCCCCACCGTCGACCACGGCCATCCCGATCAGCGCCTGCCCGCCGAACAGCACGGCCACCACCACGGTCCCGGCGAAAGACCGCAGCATGTCGGCCCGCAAGGCCTGACCTTCATCGAAGGCATCCCACAACGCGACGGCCACACCCAGCAGCAGGACGTCAAAACCGGTGGAGGCCAAGGCAAGCCAGCTCGGCAGCAAGCCCAGCGGAATCACCAGGATCGCGTTGCCCAGCGCGAAGAACAAGGTCGCAATGACCACCACGCCTGCGACCCGCGCCGGCTGCGACGGCCGGCGCACCGCGGCCACCATCGCCCCGAGCGTCGAGGCCGAGATCACCGCGAACATCACCCAGTGCCCGGCTCGCAACGGACCCTCCACACTGCCGGCCATCGCGGCACCGACGATGGCCAGCGTGGCCACCACCGCGATCAGGGTCAGCTCGGTGGCCCGGCTGCGCCAGGTGTCCGAGGGACGCGCCAGCTCCAGCACCACGGCGAACCACGCCACTCCGGGCACGGCCACCAGATAGATCTCGATCTGGCCCAGCAGGTCGGCGTGCGCGACGCTGACCAGCCGCACGGCGTCCAGCGCCACCACGGCGGCGAAACCGCACAGCCCGATGGCGGCGAGAGCCAGGACCGGCTTACGCGGGTCGCGTGCCAGCAGATACAGGCCCAGCCACCAGCTCAGCGTGAAGACCACTGCCGAGAGCGCAGCCATGATCTCAGTGTGTCACGCGCTACTGACCGAAGCGGCGGTGACGGCGGCTGTAGTCGCGCAACGCGCGCAGGAAGTCGACCCGGCGGAAGGCCGGCCAGTGCGCCTCGGTGAACCACATCTCCGAATAGGCGCTCTGCCACAACAGGAATCCGGAGAGCCGCTGCTCGCCGGAGGTGCGGATCACCAGGTCGGGGTCAGGCTGGCCGGAGGTGTACAGGTTCTCCGAGATGCCGTCGATGGTCACGGCTTCGACGAGCTGTTCGGCGGTGGCGCCGTTGGCCAGTTCCTTGCTCAGCAGCGCCCGCACCGCGTCGACGATCTCCTGGCGTCCGCCGTATCCGACGGCGACGTTGACGTGAAAGGACGCCGGCGGCAGCCCGGCGGTGCTGTCGACGGCCTCGCGGACGCGGCGGGCCGGCTCCTCCCCCAGGAGCTCCAGATCACCGACCGTGCGTGCGCTCCACCGGTTCGTCGGCGCGCAGATCTCCTCGACGACGTCGGTGATGATCTCAATCAGGGCGGCCAGCTCGTCGGGGTCGCGCTGCAAATTCTCGGTGGACAGCAGATACACGGTGGCCATCTCGATGCCGGCGTCGGCGCACCAGCGCAGCATCTCGGCGATCTTCTTGGCGCCCATCCGGTAGCCGTAGCTGACATCGTCGTGACCAGCGTCACGAGCCCAGCGCCGGTTGCCGTCGCACAGAACTGCGATGTGCCGCGGTAGCTCGGACTTCGAGCGCGCGAGCTCCTGGCGCAGCCGCATCTCGTAGAGCCGGTAAGCCGGTTCTTTGAGGCGAGGCGGAATGATCTCCACGACAAGTAAGACTACTGTGAGCATCACGTACCCCCGTGCGCAATGGAGGTGACATGACCTCAGGAGTCGACACCGCCGACCCCCGTCGCTCCCAGTCGTCAGACGCCGAGGACTTCCCCGAAGCCGTCGTCGACGCCGCCGTCGAATTCCTCGGAAAACCGCGCCTGCGGGGCTGGATTCACGTCTACGCCGCCGTGATCGCGGCCATCGCCGGCGCCGCGCTGGTCTCGGTGTCGTGGTCCTTGCAGGGCACCCGGGCCGGTATCTCCACCCTGATCTACACGCTGACGATCGTGGCGATGTTCACTGTCAGCGGCACCTACCACCGGGTCAACTGGACCTCGCCGTCGGCGCGCAAGTGGATGAAGCGCCTCGATCATTCGATGATCTTCATCTTCATCGCCGGCAGCTACACCCCGTTCGCCATGCTGGCGTTGCCCGAACGCAGCGGCGCCATTCTGCTCACCATCGTCTGGAGTGGCGCGGCGGCCGGAGTGCTGTTGAAGTGCTTCTGGCCGTCCGCGCCGCGCTGGGTCGGCGTTCCGCTCTACCTGCTGCTCGGCTGGGTGGCCGTCTGGTTCATCGTGCCGATCATGAACGGCGCCGGCGTCGCGGCCATGGTGCTGCTGATCGTCGGCGGCGCGCTGTACAGCATCGGCGGCGTGCTCTACGGACTGAAGTGGCCCAACCCGTGGCCGACGACGTTCGGCCATCACGAGTTCTTCCACGCCTGCACCGCGGTCGCGGCGATCTGCCACTACATCGCGATGTGGTTCGCGGTCTTCTGAGCTAGCCCGTGCTGATGTTCTCCGGGCCCCAGTAGGCCTTCATCGAGGCGATCTTGGCCTCGTCGTCGAACGTCATCACGCTGATGATGCTGATCTTCATGCCGTGGATGGCCAGCGTCCAGTAGAACGCCGCCTCGTGGCCGAGCACCCGCAACGTCTCGACATCCGCTTGGCCATTGGCGTTTTCGACCGCGGTGTAGAAGGCGCGGATGGCCTGCCGGCCGATGTGGACCTCGCCACCGACCGGATCCTCGACGGTCGCGTCGGCGGCATACAGCGTCGCAATGCTGTCGGCGTCGCCCTTGGCGACGAAGTCGAGATACTGGGTGACGGTCTGGGTGATCTGCTCGGCACTCGGCATGGCCGGAACGCTACACGGACACACCGAGCGCGTCGGCGAGATCCCTCTCAGTGGTCACCGGAAGATCGCAGGTTCGGCCACGGCACACGTAGGCCGCATCCAGACCGCGTACCCGGTCCCGCCCGGCCAGCAGGGGCGAGGAATCCACCGGTCCGCCGACGACGATCGTGCCGCCCGGCGCGATCCGGCGCGCCACGGCCAGCAGGTCCGAACCAGCGTCCGGCGAGGAGACGGCCACCTGCAGCGGACCGCGCACCGCGGCCTCGGCCACGGCCAGCCAGTGCCCCGCCGAGCGTGGCGCCCGAGCCAGCAGCGGCGAATGCGCCAGCAGGGTTTCGGCGGCGGCTTCGCCGTAGCGGGCCGCCCAGTCGCCGTCGACGATGTGCCCGATGGTCAGCAGCGCCTCGGCGATCAGCGACGCCCCCGACGGGGTGGCACCGTCAAGTGGATCGGCGGGCCGCACCATCAGAGCCTCGGCGTCATCGGCACTGTCGAACCAGCGGCCGGGCCGGTCCGGATCGGCGAAGTGCTGCAGCGCCACGCTGATCAGCTCGGCAGCCGTCGACAGCCAGGACCGGTCGCCCGTGAGCTGGTACAGACTGAGCAGACCGGTGGCCAGCGCGGCATGGTCCTCCAGAATGGCGGCGCTGTCGCCGACCACACCGCCCAGGCTGGCCCGGCGCAGCCGCCCGTCGACGATATGCAGGTCCACGATCAGCTCCGCGCACTGCACCGCCGCATCGAGCAAGGTCGAATCATCAAGGGCCACAGACGCTTCGGCCAGCGCGGTGATCGCCAGCCCGTTCCACGCCGTCACGACCTTGTCGTCCCGCGGGGGCTGCACCCGCTGCGCCCGGGCCGCCAGCAACGCGGCGCGCACCCGCTCGAAGCGGTCGGCATCGTCAGGGTCGGACAGCAGCTGCAGGACCGAGCTGCCGTGCTCGAAGGTGCCGTCCGCGGTGACAGTGAAAACCGTTGCCGCCCAAGCTCCGTCGTCATCGCCGAGCACCTCGCGCAGCTGCGCGGGCGTCCACACGTACGTCGAGCCCTCCGAGCCGGCGGCGTCGGCGTCCAGCGACGAGGTGAACATGCCACCCTCGGCGAGGTCGTTGATCAGGAACGCGGCGGTCTCAGCCGCCACCCGGCGAGCCAGCGGATCGCCGGTTCGCCGCGCCAGGTGCGCGTATGCCCGCAGCAGTAGCGCGTTGTCGTAGAGCATCTTCTCGAAATGCGGCACCACCCAGTCCGTGTCCACGCTGTAGCGCGCGAACCCACCGGCCAGCTGGTCGTAGATCCCGCCGCGCGCCATGGCCACCGCCGTGCGGGCCACCGCGGCCAGCGGCACCGGCGAGCCGGTGCGTTCGTGACTGCGCAGCAGCGCCTCCAGCAGGGCCGACGGCGGGAACTTCGGCGCTTGACCAAAGCCGCCCCGCTCAACGTCCTCGTCGCGCAGGATGGCCTCGACGGCGTGATCGCACAGCGCGGGCTGAATCTCCGGACCACCGCCGGGCAGGCCCGAGGCCATCCGGCGCAGCTCCCCTGCCACCTGGTCGGAGGCCTGCTCGACGTCGTCACGCTGAAGGCGCCAGGTTTCGGCGACCGCGGCCAGCAGCTGCAGGAACTGCGGCTTCGGGTAGTAGGTGCCGCAGAAGAACGGCCGGCCGTCCGGGGTCAGGAAACAGGTCATCGGCCAGCCGCCCTGACCGGTCATGGCGACGGTGGCGTTCATGTAGATCGCGTCGATATCGGGACGCTCTTCGCGGTCGACCTTGATGCAGACGAAGTCGGCATTCATCGCCGCCGCCACCTGCTCATCCTCGAAGGACTCATGGGCCATCACATGGCACCAGTGACAGGCGGCGTAGCCGATGGACAGCAGGATCGGGACGTCGCGGCGGGCGGCTTCGTCCAGGGCGGCCTGGGTCCACTGTTGCCAGTGCACCGGGTTGTCGGCGTGCTGGCGCAGGTAGGGGCTGGTGGCCCCGGCCAGGGCGTTACCCGCTGGACTCACGGGTCGGCTTCCCGCTCTCGGCGTCAGCCTGGCTCTCCCCGGCGGCGTCCTCGATCTCGGTCACCGTCTCGGGTTCGGCGTCGAAACTCTTCGGCAGCTTCTTGAGGTGCCGGTTCATCGACCAGCCGAGGATGAACACGCCGATGAGCAGCAGCACGATCACCAGCAGACCGACCGGGCTGGCCTTGCCGAAGTCCGGCCCAGAGTTCTTCGGGGGGTCGGCGAGCACCGACACCGCGGTGGTCAACAGGTCAATCACTCGAATATCTCGATTCCGGCGAACAGGTCATCTTCGGGCAGGTCGGCGGGAACCCGCGAGCGAGCCAGTTCGAACTCCTCGGTGGGCCACAACCGCTGCTGCCACTCTATGGGTGTCGCGAAGAAGAAACCGGTGGGGTCGATCTGGGTGGCATGTGCCTTGAGCGCCTCGTCGCGGACGGCGAAGTACTCCGAGCACGGCACCCGGGTGGTCACCCGGCCCGCATGCACGTCGATCTCCGGGTCCCAGTTCTCCAGCCACTTGGCGAACGGACCCTCCTGGCCGTTCTTGGCGAACTCGTCCTGCAGCATCTGCAGTCGGGCCCGCAGGAAGCCATGGTTGTAGTAGAGCTTGCTGACGCTCCACGGATCCCCGGCGTCGGGATGCAGACCGGCGTCGGCAGCCGCTTCGTAGGCCGCGACCGAAACCTGGTGGCAGCGAATGTGATCGGGGTGCGGATAGCCACCGTTCTCGTCGTAGGTGGTCATCACGTGCGGACGGAAGTCGCGGATCACCTTGACCAGTTCGGCCACCGGCTGCTCCAGTGGCACCTCGGCGAAGCAGCCCTCCGGCAGCGGCGGCAGCGGGTCACCCTCGGGCAGCCCGGAGTCGACGAATCCCAGCCAGCGATGTTCGACGCCGAGGATCTCCGCTGCCCTGGCCATCTCGTCACGCCGGACGTCGGCGATGCGGCCGCGCACCTCGGGCAGGTCCATCGCCGGGTTCAGGATGTCCCCGCGCTCACCTCCGGTCAGCGTGACGACCAGGACCCGGTGTCCTTCGGCGGCATAGCGCGCCAAGGTAGCCGCACCCTTGCTGGACTCGTCGTCCGGGTGGGCGTGAACGGCCATCAACCGCAGTTCGGTCACGTCTCCCTCGATCTGCTCTTGTTCGTGCTGCACCCTGCGTAGTGCTGCAACGCTCACAGCACGTCCTATAGTCCAATAGTTCCATCCGCGGCTTGCATACCCGTAATCAAGCCCGCTGACGAGAGATGCACTCCACACGATGACCGAGAGCCCGACCCAGCTCGAGTCCAGGTACGGCCGGCAGGGCATGTCGCCGGTGACCCGGCGCCGGCTGGCCATCGCCCTGGGTGCGCTGGCCCTGGTGCTGGGCGTTGTGGTCGCAATCCTGGGCT
This sequence comes from Mycobacterium sp. M26, assembly GCF_001494595.1. Taxonomy (GTDB): domain Bacteria; phylum Actinomycetota; class Actinomycetes; order Mycobacteriales; family Mycobacteriaceae; genus Mycobacterium. The sequence continues at coordinate 718,993 of NZ_LN929908.1, read as the reverse complement.
ACCAGCGCTTCGAGGGCAATGACGTCGAGGGCTCGATGGCCGCCTACGAGGTCCTGGACAGCCAGACGGTATCGGTCACGATCAGCGTGACGCGAAAGGACCCGTCGCGGCCCGCGCACTGCATCGTGCGGGTCCGGTCGCGCGACGGCGCCGAGACGGGCCGGCGGGAAATCCTGGTGCCGCCGTCGACCCAGAAGACCGTGCAGATCACCGCCACCGTCAAGTCCTACAAGCAGCCCTACGTCGGAGACATCTACGGCTGCGGCATGGATGTGCCGTCGTACCTGGTCACGCCGTAAGTTCACCTACGGCGCGGGCGTCGCTGCGGTGGCCTGCGAACGAACGCCGAACTGCCAAATCATGAAAGTCGGAAGCGGCGTCGGTGGTAGACTCGGCGGATACACGGTTCCTGCTGGGAGCCGTGTATTGCTTCATTAGCGCGTTTATACGCAGCTCTTCGATGGCAATACACGCGGAAACGTCCGCATGTTCCCGGCAGCGACAGACAGACTGCACCGCGGACGCCGCGGAACCAACGAATGAGGAGCACGACGAGATGACCGATACCCAGGTGACCTGGCTGACCCAGGAGTCTTATGACCGGCTCAAGGGCGAGCTCGATCAGCTGATCGCCAATCGTCCGGTCATCGCCGCCGAGATCAACGACCGGCGCGAGGAAGGCGACCTGCGGGAGAACGGCGGTTACCACGCCGCCCGCGAGCAGCAGGGCCAGGAAGAGGCGCGGATCCGTCAGCTGCAGGAACTGCTGACCACCGCCAAGGTCGGTGAGGCCCCCAAGGTCTCCGGCGTGGCGCTGCCCGGCTCGGTCGTCACCGTCTACTACGACGGCGACGAGTCGGATACCGAGAGCTTCCTGATCGCCACCCGCCAGGAGGGCATCGACCACGACAAGCTCGAGGTCTACTCCCCCAACTCTCCGCTGGGCGCCGCCCTGCTCAACGCCAAGGTCGGCGAGACGCGGACCTACACCGTGCCCAACGGCAACACCGTCAAGGTGTCGCTGGTCAGCGCGGAGCCCTACCAGGGCTAGCCCGCCGACGCGTGGCCCGCATCGCCGAAGATCTCCTGCTCCTGCTGCTGGACAACGCAGCGGCCCAGCCTGCCGTCGAACGCGGCACCGTGGCGCGCCTGATGGCCGCCGCCGTTCTTCTGGACCTGGCCTACGAGTGCCGGGTTCGGCCCGCGCTGCCGCAGGAACCGGTGCCCCCGGACCGGCTGGTCGCGCTGGCCGGGCCGCCCCCACTGGACCCGGTGCTGCGCCCGGCGCTGGCTCTGCTGTTGCAGGCGCCCATCACGCCGGCCGCGGCGATCGCGAAGCTGCGCAAGCACGCCGAGGACGATGTGCTCGATCAGCTGCTGCGGACCGGTCAGCTGCACCAGATTCAGCTGTCCTCACATCGGTTCCGCCGCAATGAGTATGCGTGGCCGATGGCCAACCGCGCCCGGGTGGACCGGGCCCGGGCGGCTCTGCTGGCCGCGCTGTTCGACGGTCAGCGGCCGGACCCCCAGACCGCCACCATCGTGTCGCTGTTGCACACCGTGAACGCGCTCGGTGTGCTGTTGTCACTCAATGAGCGCGGCTGGCAATGGGTTTCGGGCCGGGCCAGTGAGATCGCCAGCGGAACCTGGGTGGATGACGCGCAGATGGCCGACGTCAACCTCGCGGTGACGACGGCGGCGATCCGGTCCGCGCTAGCCTAGGGCCTGCTCGAGGTCCCCGAGCAGGTCGGACGGGTCCTCGATACCGACGGACAGGCGCACCAGGTCGTCAGGCACCTCCAGTTGCGAGCCGGCCGTCGACGCGTGCGTCATCGCACCCGGGTGCTCGATCAGCGACTCCACCCCGCCGAGCGACTCGGCAAGAATGAAAACCTCTGTACGCGAGCACAACCGGCGTGCCGCCTCGATACCGCCGCGCATCCGCACCGACACCATGCCACCGAAGCCGCGCATCTGGCGGGCGGCCACCTCGTGGCCGGGATGGCTCGGCAGCCCCGGGTAGAGCACCTGACTGACGGCGTCGTGGCCATCCAGGAACTCGGCCACCTGCGCGGCGTTCGAACTGTGCCGCTGCATCCGCAGTTCCAACGTCTTCAGGCCGCGCATCGTCAGGTAAGCGTCGAACGGGCCGGGTACGCCGCCGGCCCCGTTCTGCAGGAACGCGAACTTGGCGTCGAGTTCCTCGTCGTTGGTCACCAGCGCACCACCGACCACATCGGAGTGGCCGCCGATGTACTTCGTGGTCGAATGCAGCACCACGTCGGCACCCAGGGTCAGCGGCTGCTGCAATGCCGGTGAGGCAAAGGTGTTGTCCACCAACACTTTCGTCCCAGCCACCGACGCGATCTCGACGATGCCGGCGATATCGGCGATCGACAGCAGCGGGTTGGTCGGGGTCTCCACCCAGATCAGCTTGGTCCGGCTGGTGATCGCCGCGCGCACCGCGTCGAGGTCCGACAGTGCGACCGGGGTGTGCTCCACACCCCACTGGCTGAACACCTTGTCGATCAGGCGGAAGGTGCCGCCGTAGGCGTCGTCGGGAATCACCAGGTGATCGCCGGGACGCAGCACCGCGCGCAGCGCACAGTCGCTGGCGGCCATTCCGGAGCTGAACGCCCGCCCGAAGGTGCCGTCCTCGACGGCGGCAAGCACCGCCTCCAGGGCGGCGCGGGTGGGATTACCGGTGCGCGCGTACTCGAACCCGCCGCGCAGTCCGCCCACGCCGTCCTGGGCGAAGGTGCTGCTGGCGTAGATCGGTGCGTTGACGGCACCAGTGGCGGGGTCGGGCCGGTAGCCGGCGTGGATGGCCTTGGTTGCAAACCCCTGCGCCCGGTGGCGGTCGGCTTGACTGCGCTGCTCACTCATCGACGTCGAGCCTATCGGCACGAAAAGAGGCGCTCACTGCGGGCAGTGAGCGCCTCTTCCTAGACGTACCTCAGATCGGCAAGCAGACCGTGGTCATGATCTTGTCGGCCAGTGTCTGCCGTTTTGCATCCCAGAGCGGGAAAAGGTAGCCGATGTAGCAGATGATCGCGTCGACGATGTGCGCCAGCTGCCGCACGATCGACAGACCGAACCCGATCGGCTGCCCGGTCTTCTCGCTGACCACCTTGAACTTCAGCACCGACTTGCCAATGCTCGAGCCCGTGGTGCCCTGGCGGTAGCCGTAGTTCCAGATCACGAACGCCAGCGCGGCCAGAGCGAACACGAACGACAGGATGAGCCCCAGCGCCGACGGCTCCGACGTGCACGCCACGCCGTAGCTGTTGTCACCGCTGGTGGACACACAGTTGTTCTCGCCCGTCGCATACATCAGGCCCTGCCCGACACCGGACAGGATCGCCACCGGCAGTGCGTCGATGATGTAGGCCAGCACGCGGGTGAACCACGAGGTGTAGGCCTCCTTGGGCAGTGCACCCAGCGGACCCGCACCCGGCGGCGGATAGCTGCCCGGCGGCGGGTAGTTGGTGGGTAGTTACCCGGCGGGGGCGGGGGGTAGTCGCCCGGAGGTGGAACCGTCATCGATTGAATCCTTTGCTTACAGGGGTAGGCAGACCGTGGTCATGATCTTGTCGGCGAGCGTCTGCCGCTTGGCATCCCACAACGGGAACAGGTACCCGATGTAGCAGATGATGCCGTCGACGATGTGCGCCAGCTGCCGCACGATCGACAGACCGAACCCGATCGGCTGTCCGGTCTTCTCGCTGACCACCTTGAACTTCATGATCGACTTGCCGATGCTCGAGCCCGTGGTGCCCTGCTTGTAGCCGTAGTTCCACACCAGGTAGGCCAAGCCGATGAGTACGCTCAAGCTCACGGCGGCCACCCCGAGGGTGGAGTTACCGGTGGCGCAGAACTCGCCGAGGTTGTACTCGGAGGTGTCGGTCACGCAGGCGGTCTCCTGGGTGGCAGCCTCGATGCCGTACCCGATGCCCACGATGATGAAGTACGGGATGTAGTCGATGATCCACGCGACCACGCGGGTGAACCACGACGTGTAGGCGGCCTGCGCCAGCTGCGGGATCGGCTGTCCCGGTGCGGGCGGCTCACCGAATCCGGCGCCGGGCGGCGGCGGGGGGTAGTTGCCGGGCGGGGGCCCAGGCGGTTGTTCGGTCATGGCGCCTTCCAGCAGAGAAGTTAGCTGAGGTAAAGCGGCACATAACTTACCTGAGAACCTGCTGGATATCGGGTCAAAGTGCAATGTTCACCTGCCCGATACACGGGCCGTGTCAGCGGCGGCGCGGGCCCTCCGAGAGGAAGCCGAGAAGGTCGTGGCGGGTGATGACGCCGACGGGCTTGCCCTCTTCGACGACCATCAGCGCATCCCACTCGCGCAGCGACTCGGCGGCAGAGCTGACCAGCTCACCACCGCCGATCAGCGGCAGCGGCGGACCCATGTGCAGGGCCACCGCGTCGGCCAGCTTGGCCCGGCCCTCGAACACCGCGGACAGCAGGTCACGTTCGGACACACTGCCGGCCACCTCGCCGGCCATCACCGGCGGTTCGGCGCCGACGACGGGCATCTGCGACACCCCGTATTCGCGCAGGATGCCGATGGCGTCGCGCACGGTCTCGGACGGATGGGTGTGCACCAGGTCCGGCAGTTCACCGGACTTTCCGCGCAGCACGTCAGCGACGACGGGCTCGGGCACCGTCTCGTCCAGCGGCGTGCGCAGGAACCCGTAGGACGACATCCAGGCGTCGTTGAAGATCTTTGACAGGTAGCCGCGACCGCCGTCGGGCAGCAACACCACCACCACCGCGTCCGGCCCGGCCTCCTTGGCCACCTTGAGTGCGGCCACCGCCGCCATCCCGCACGAGCCGCCGACCAGCAGCGCCTCCTCGCGGGCCAGCCGCCGGGTCATGTCGAACGAGTCGGCGTCGGAGACGGCGATGATCTCGTCGGGCACCGTCGGGTCGTAGGCCGACGGCCAGAAATCCTCACCCACGCCCTCGACCAGGTACGGCCGTCCGGTGCCACCGGAGTACACCGAGCCCTCGGGGTCGGCGCCGATCACCTTCACCTTCCCGCCGGAGACCTCCTTGAGGTAGCGGCCAGTCCCGGTGATGGTGCCGCCGGTGCCCACCCCCGCGACGAAGTGGGTGATCTTGCCCTCGGTGTCGGCCCAGATCTCCGGGCCGGTGGTCTCGTAGTGGCTGGCCGGCCCGTTGGGGTTGGAGTACTGGTCGGGCTTCCAGGCGCCGTCGATCTCGCGGACCAGCCGGTCGGAGACGCTGTAGTAGCTGTCCGGATGCTCCGGCGGCACCGCGGTCGGGCAGACCACCACCTCGGCGCCGTAGGCCCGCAACACGTTGCGCTTGTCCTCGCTGACCTTGTCCGGGCAAACAAACACACACTTGTATCCGCGGCGCTGGGCCACCAGGGCCAGACCCACACCGGTGTTGCCGGAGGTGGGTTCGACGATCGTGCCGCCGGGCTTGAGCTGACCGCTGGCTTCGGCGGCGTCGATCATCTTGACCGCGATGCGGTCCTTCGAACTGGCCCCCGGGTTGAGGTACTCGATCTTGGCCGCCACCAATCCCGACCCCTCCGGCACCACGGAGTTGAGTCGAACCAGCGGAGTGTTCCCGATCAGCTCGCTGATGTGCGGCGCGATTCGCATGCCTACATGCTCTCAGGCCGCCGCCGAGGTCTGCTCAGCCGGTGGCCTCGCGGATGTACTCGCCGATCTGGCGCAGCGAGCGCGTCGCCTCCGGGATCAGCGGCGCGGCGAGCTGGAAGTCGTGGATCTGACCCGGCCACACCCGCACCTCGGTGGGCACCCCCGCGGCGGCCAGCCGGCGCGCGGCCAGCCGGGCGTCGTGCAGCAGCACCTCCGAGCCGGAGACGTGGATCAGCGTGCGCGGCAGGCCCGGCTCGATGTGGTCCAGCGGCTCGTAGGCACCCTCGGGTTCGCCGTCGACGATGTTCTTGGCCGCCGCCCGGGCCACCAGGGCGACGAGAGCGTCAAATGCCTTGGGCGGGAACATCGCATCGGTGTGGATGTTCGGGTGGTTGAGCTTGGGCCCGTGGTCGAGTTGCAGCAGCGGCGAGATGGCCACCAGCGCGGCGGGCTCCTCACCTTCAGCCTGCAGTCGCTGCGCCAGCGCCAGCGACAGGTAGCCGCCGGCCGAGTCACCGGCCAGCACGATCTGGTCGGGCTCGTAGCCGCGCAGCCGCAGCCACTTGTAGGCGTCGTAGCAGTCGTCGAGGGCCTGGCCGATGGAGTGCTTGGGGATCAGCCGGTAGTCGACCACCAGCACCGGCGAATCAGCGAACTTCGACAGCGCAGTTGAAATCCGGCTGTGCGAATTGACGCCGCATGTCAGGAACGCCCCGCCGTGCATGTAGAGCACGATGCGGCGCCGGCCGTCGGCGGGCAGCACGCCGGGGGCGCGGACCAGTTGCGCCGAGGCATTCGGCAGGCCGACGGTGGCGCGCACAGTGCCCGGGGTGGGCAGGATCGCGCGGGCGACGAAGTCGACGAGGCCGAACGGCCACGGCCAGTGCGGCACGTGGCTCAGCACGGCCAGGGTGGGCCACATGGTGACGCGGGTGCCGACGGAGACCAGCCGGGCGGCCAGGCTCGGGCCGTCCTCGACGACCTCGACGGGAGCGCCGTCGGAAACCGGATACCGGCGCGGGTGCTGACCGCTGCCTGCGTGATGTCGATGGGGCGAAGAAGCCCGGACCTTACTGGGTGCGGTCATCGTCAAACACTCCCTACGCCGATGTAGATACGTGTCCCCGGGACCCGCCAGCGAACCCCGGTAACTTAGCTTGACAGCTGCAATAGATACAACAACTAACGATCTGATTTCTTACCGGAAGTGATACCTGTCCGTAATCGCGGGGCCACTGTCGCGACCCGTTTCACGGGGTTCGGCGACCTAAACTGGCCAGGTGGACAAGCGCGCGTCGCGTCGTTCGACGGTGGTGCTGGGGGTTGCGGGTGTACTCGCCTCCACCGGCACGGCCGTACTCGGTGCGCGCAGCCTGCTCTCCGAACAGGCCGCCCAGGCCCGTACCGTCATTCCGAAGTCCTGGGATGTGCCACCCCGCGCCGACGGCGTCTACGCCCCCGGTGGCGGGCCGGTGCAGCGCTGGGAGCGCGACGTCCCCTATGACCTGCACCTGATGATCTTCGGCGACTCGACGGCCACCGGGTACGGCTGCCGCGACGCCGACGAGGTTCCCGGGGTGCTGATCGCCCGCGGGCTGGCTGAGGAGTCCGGCAAGCTGATCCGCCTGTCGACGAAGGCCATCGTGGGCGCGACGTCCAAGGGGCTCTCCGGTCAGGTCGACGCGATGTTCGTCGCCGGCCCCCCGCCGGATGCCGCGGTGATCATGATCGGCGCCAACGACATCACCGCACTCAACGGCATCGGTCCGTCGGCCAACCGGCTGGGCGCGGCGGTGCAGCGGCTGCGGGCCAGCGGTGCGGTGGTGGTGGTCGGCACCTGCCCGGACTTCGGCGTCATCACCGCCATCCCCCAGCCGCTGCGCTATGCGGCGCGGTCGCGCGGATTGCATCTGGCCCGCGTACAGGCCGCGGCGGTGCGGGCCGCCGGCGGAGTGCCGGTGCCGCTGGCCGATCTGCTGACACCGAACTTCCTGCAGACGCCGGAGCTGATGTTCTCCGAGGACAAGTTCCACCCGTCGGCGGCGGGTTATGCCCTGGCCGCCAACCAGTTGCTGCCTGCGCTATGCCATGCGCTCGGCGAGTGGACCGGGGCCACCGTGCCCGACCTGCCGTGGCTGACGCCCTCGCAGAGCTGGAACGTCTCGGCCCGGCTCGCGCCGATCACCAGGCTGTTGCGCCGCAGAACCACCGGGGTGCCCGCACCGATCGTGGTGACCGCGGGCTAGGTTCGTGTGCAGTTGCCGCACATCTTCTCCAGGAGCCCTCTCATGCCCGAAGCTGTCATCGTCTCCACTGCCCGCTCCCCGATCGGCCGCGCCTACAAGGGGTCGCTGGTCGGTATCCGCCCCGACGACCTGGCCGCGCAGATGGTGCGCGCCGCCCTCGACAAGGCGCCCGGGCTGGACCCGCGCGAGATCGACGACTTGATCATGGGCTGCGGCCAGCCCGGTGGTGAGTCCGGTTTCAACATCGGCCGCACGGTCGCGGTGCAGCTGGGCTACGACTTCCTGCCCGGCACCACGGTGAACCGGTACTGCTCGTCGTCGCTGCAGACCACCCGGATGGCGTTCCACGCGATCAAGGCCGGTGAGGGCCACGCGTTCATCTCCGCCGGGGTGGAGACGGTGTCGCAGTTCGGCAAGGGCAGCGCCGACGGCTGGCCGGACACCAAGAACCCGCTGTACAACGAGGCCGGCGAGCGCAGTGCCGCAGCTGCCGCGGGCGCCGACGAGTGGCACGACCCGCGCGAGGACGGCCTGCTTCCCGACGTATACATCGCGATGGGTCAGACCGCCGAGAACGTGGCGCTGCACACCGGGGTGAGCCGCGAGGACCAGGACCACTGGGGTGTGCGGTCACAGAACCGGGCCGAGGAGGCCATCAAGAGCGGGTTCTTCGAGCGCGAGATCGTGCCGGTCACCCTGCCCGACGGCACCGTTGTCTCGAAGGACGACGGCCCCCGCGCCGGCACCACCTACGAGGCGCTCAGCCAGCTCAAGCCGGTGTTCCGTCCCAACGGCACGGTCACCGCGGGTAATGCCTGCCCGCTGAACGACGGCGCGGCCGCGGTGGTCATCATGTCCGACACCAAGGCCAAGGAGCTGGGGCTGACCCCACTGGCACGGATCGTCTCGACCGGGGTGTCGGGCCTGTCGCCGGAGATCATGGGCCTGGGCCCGATCGAGGCCGTCAAGAAGGCGCTGGCGAACGCGAACCTGTCGATCTCCGACATCGACCTGTATGAGATCAACGAGGCCTTCGCGGTCCAGGTGCTGGGCTCGGCACGGGCGCTGGGGATGGACGAGGAGAAGCTGAACGTCTCCGGCGGCGCGATCGCGCTGGGGCATCCGTTCGGTATGACGGGCGCGCGGATCACCGCGACCCTGCTGAACAACCTGCAGACCTACGACAAGACGTTCGGCATCGAGACGATGTGCGTCGGCGGCGGCCAGGGTATGGCCATGGTCGTCGAGCGCCTGTCCTAACGCGCGTTGAGTGTGCGCCCAGGGCGGGATTTGAGCGGAATTCCCGCCCTCAGCGCACACTCAATCGCTGATTGAACGCCGCTCGGACACGTCGCACGACATCGTCCGGGGTGTCGCCCGCCACCACCCGGATGACGATCCAGCCGAGCGCGCTCAAGGCCTCCATCCTCCGGATGTCGCGGCCGTACTGCAGACGGTCCGTGCGGTGATGGTCGCCGTCGTATTCGACAGCGATCTTGAGGTCCTCCCACCCCATGTCGAGGTAATAGGTGGACCATCCATCACCGCTGCGCACCGGAACTTGGGTGCGTGGTTTCGGCAATCCCGCCTCGACGATGACGAGACGCAGCCACGATTCTTTCGGCGACTGCGCCCCCGGATCGGCCAGGCCTAGAACCGCTTCGAGCTGACGCAAACCCCGCGTATGCGGGTGGGCGGCAGCGATTGCGGACACCTCAGCCACCGGAACGTCGGTGGCGTTGAGAAGAGCGTCCACACCGGCGACCGCGGATCGCACCCGACCGCGACGCGCGATATCGAACGCCGTTCTGGCCGGAGTCGTCAGCGGCAGCCCACGCAGCACCTGAACTTCGTTGTCGTGAAGACCGTCTCGCCGCACACGGACACCGTCGGGTGCCCGTTGTCTCTGACACACCACGTCGATCGGGATATCGGCGCCAATCCACTTCGATCCGTGCAGCGCCGCTGCTGCGAGTCCCGCGAGCACCCCGGTTCGTCCCGACCAGAGCCATGCAGCGTGGCTACGGTCGAACAGCGTCGGCTGCCGCTCGATCGAGAAGTAGACCCCGGGGAATAGCGCGGAGAACTTCGTCCGCAGTTGGTGACGGTTGACGACTCCGCTTGCCAGCGCCTCGCTGCCGATGAAGGGACCGTGCACGCCGGAAGGCTCGCATCGGCGGCGACCCGCGGCACTTCACCCTGTGGACAAAACAAAGCCCCGGCCTCTCGAGGAGGGGCCGGGGCTTTGCGTGAAGAAGCTAGCGCTGCTGGAAGTAGCTGAGCAGGCGCAGGATCTCGATGTAGAGCCAGACCAGCGTGACGGTCAGGCCGAGGGCAACGCCCCAGGCGGCCTTCTCCGGCGCACCGGCGCGGATCATCTGGTCAGCGGCGTCGAAGTCCAGCAGGAAGCTGAACGCCGCGAGCGCGATGCAGACCAGCGAGAAGACGATCGCCAGCGTGCCGCCGGAACGCAGGCCCATGCCCGCGCCGTCGTTGACACCGAACATCGAGAGCACAAGGTTGCCCAGCATCAGCGCGAGCACACCGAACATGCCGGCCACCAGCATGCGGGTGAACTTCGGGGTCACGCGGATGGCGCCGGTCTTGTAGACCACCAGCATGCCGAAGAAGACGCCGATGGTGCCGAGCACCGCCTGGCCGATCAGCGCACCGGCGTTGGCACCGGAGACCACGACATTGGCGAGCACGAACGAGAACGCACCGAGGAACAGGCCCTCGAGTGCGGCGTAGCTCAGCACGATGGCGGGGTTGTCCTGCTTACGGCCGAAGGTCGCCACCAGCACGAGCGCGAGGCCGCCGAGCGCACCCACCAGGGTGAACGGCATCGCCAGCGCCAGGTTCGAGGAGACCAGGAAGTAGGAGATGATCGCGACGATCGACAGCACACCGAGGGTGATGCCGGTCTTAGTGACGACATCGTCGATGGTCATCGGCCGCGAGACGCCGGCCTGCGGCTGGTACTGCGCGGTGTAGGGGTCGGCCTGGTATGCCACCTGCTGGGCACCGCCTACGCCGGTACCGAACTGTGCATATCCGCCCTGCTGGTTCGGCAGCGAACGGAAAATCGGGTTGCTGGTCTCCCGCACCGTTGAATCCTCTCGTGGAAGTCAATCGACACACCGCTAACGAACGGCGCTCCGGCCGGGTTCCCAGAAAAGTCACACATTTTCGCGTGTCCCCGACCTACAAAGCCCGACCTTACCTGTGAGACCGCTGTGGTGGGGTCTCGATCCGGAACCGCCGGGTGGTAAAACTAGGACGTCCAACCTTTTCGACGACGAAGGAACTCCCCGCCGTGACGGCTGATTCCGAGGACATCCTCACCCGGGTCGACGGCCACGTCGGCCGCGTGACGCTCAATCGGCCAAAGGCCATCAACTCGCTGACCCATCACATGGCCACTGTGCTGGACCAGGTGATCACCGAGTGGGCCGACGACCCCGCGATCACCGCCGTGATCCTCGACGGCGCCGGCGAACGGGGGCTGTGCGCCGGCGGTGACGTCGTCGCCGTCTACGAGAGCGCCAAGGCCGGCGGCGAGGACGTCCGCCGCTTCTGGTGGGACGAGTACCGGCTCAACGCGAAGATCGGCCGCTACCCCAAGCCCTATGTCGCGATCATGGACGGCATCGTGATGGGCGGCGGCGTGGGCATCTCGGCGCACGGCAACGTCCGCGTGGTCACCGACCGCTCCAAGATCGGGATGCCCGAGGTGGGCATCGGCCTGATCCCCGACGTCGGCGGCACCTACATCCTGTCCCGCGCGCCGGGCCTGCTCGGCCTGCACGCCGAGCTCAGCGGTGCCCCGTTCACCGGAGCCGACGCGATTGCCCTGGGCTTCGCCGACCACTACGTCCCGCACGAGAAGCTCGAGGCGTTCACCGCCGCTGTCGTCGGCGAGGGCGTGGAGGCCGCCATCGAGGCGTTCGCCATCGAACCGCCGCCGAGTCAGCTTCTGGCCCAACAACATTGGGTCGACGAATGCTACGCGGCACCCACCCTCACCGAGATCCTCGCCGCCCTGCGCGACCACGCCGACCCCGCCGCCCACGAGGCGGCCGACCTGATCGCGGGCCGCTCCCCCATCGCCGCGTCGGTCGCCCTGGAGGCCATCCGCCGCGCCGCGCACCTGCCGACTTTGGAGGACGTGCTGGTGCAGGAGTACCGGGTGTCGTGTGCGGCCAGCCGCTCGCACGACCTGGTCGAGGGCATCCGCGCTCAGATCATCGACAAGGATCGCAACCCGACGTGGTCCCCCTCATCACTCGCCAAGGTGACCGAGGAGGATGTGCAGGGCTACTTCGCGCCGGCCGATCCGGATCTGACCTTCGAGGAGGACAAGTGAGCCCCGCAGTGAACTACGAGACCATCCTGGTGGACCGCGACGAGCGCGTCGGCACCATCACCCTGAACCGCCCGCAAGCGCTCAACGCCCTCAACACCCAGGTCATGAACGAAGTGACCACGGCGGCAGCTGAATTCGACGCCGACCAGGGTATCGGCGCCATCATCATCACCGGCAACGAGAAGGCCTTCGCCGCCGGTGCCGACATCAAGGAGATGGCCACGCTGTCGTTCTCCGAGGTGTTCGACGCCGACTTCTTCGCCGCCTGGGGCAAGCTGGCCGCCGTCCGCACCCCCACCATCGCCGCGGTCGCCGGTTACGCGCTCGGCGGTGGCTGCGAGCTGGCCATGATGTGCGACCTGCTGATCGCCGCCGACTCCGCCAAGTTCGGCCAGCCCGAGATCAAGCTGGGTGTGCTGCCCGGGATGGGCGGTTCGCAGCGGCTGACCCGCGCGATCGGCAAGGCCAAGGCCATGGACCTGATCCTGACCGGCCGCACCATCGACGCCGCCGAGGCCGAGCGCAGCGGGCTGGTGTCGCGGGTGGTCCCGGCCGCTGACCTGCTCACCGAGGCCAAGGCGGTGGCGACGACGATCTCGCAGATGTCGCGCTCGGCCGCCCGGATGGCCAAGGAGGCGGTGAACCGCTCCTTCGAGTCCACCCTCACCGAGGGTCTGCTCTACGAGCGCCGGCTGTTCCACTCCGCTTTCGCCACCGAGGACCAGACCGAGGGCATGGCCGCGTTCACCGAGAAGCGCCCTGCGAACTTCACGCACCGATAAAGTTCTCCGGGTGAGCGAAGCCGAGGTGGCCGTCGAAGAACCTGCCCCGCCCACCCGAGAAGAACCCAAGCCCGACTGGTGGCAGCGCCGCTACACCTTCACCGGTACCGCCGTCGGCATGGTGTTCCTGTGGCTGTCGCTGACCCCGTCGCTGCTGCCGCGCGGTCCGCTGTTCCAGGGATTGGTCAGCGGCGCCGCCGGCGCCATCGGCTACGCGCTGGGCGTGTTCGCGGTCTGGCTGGGGCGGTTCATGCTGTCGCGGCCATCGAGCCCGCGGGCACCCCGCTGGGCCTGGCCGATCCTGGTGGTGGCCGCCGTGATCGGCCTGGTGTTCGCGGTGTACTGGTTCCACGTGTGGCAGGACGAGGTCCGCGACCTGATGGGTGTGCCACGGCTGAAGTGGTACAACTACCCGCAGGCCGCGATCATCGCGGTGATCGTGCTGTTCGCCTTCGTCGAAATCGGCCAGCTCATCGGCAGACTCATCCGCTTCCTGGTCGGCCGACTCAATCGCTTTGCCCCGCCGCGGGTTTCGTTCGTCGTCGTGGTGGCCCTGCTGCTCAGCCTGAGCATCTCGCTGCTCAACGGCGTGGTGATCAAGCAAGGCATGGCCTTCCTCAACAGGACCTTCGCGTCGGTCAACGACGAGATGGATCCGGACAACCCGGCACCGGACACCCCGCTGCGCTCGGGCGGGCCCGGCTCGCTGGTCACCTGGGACACCCTGGGGCATCAGGGCCGCATCTTCGTCGCCGGCGGCCCCACCGTCGAGGACCTCACCGAGTTCAACGGCAAGCCCGCCGTCGAGCCGATCCGGGCCTATGCCGGCAAGAACTCCGCCCCCGACATCCGCGCCACCGCCGACCTGGCGGCCCGGGAACTGGAGCGGGCCGGCGGGTTCAAGCGCAAGGTCATCGCGGTCGCGACGACGACGGGCACCGGCTGGATCAACGAGGCCGAGGCCTCGGCACTGGAATACATGTACAACGGCGACACCGCGATCGTGTCGATGCAGTACTCGTTCCTGCCGAGCTGGCTGTCCTTCCTGGTGGACAAGGAGAACGCCCGCCAGGCCGGCCAAGCCCTGTTCGAGGCGGTCGACGAGCGGCTGCGCGCCATCCCCGAAGCGCAGCGACCCAAGATCGTGGTGTTCGGCGAGAGCCTGGGCTCCTTCGGCGGTGAGGCGCCGTTCCTGAGCCCCAACAACATCATTGCCCGGACCGACGGCGCCCTGTTCAGCGGTCCTACCTTCAACAACACGATGTGGGAGTTCGTCACCGAGAACCGTGACGAGGGCACCCCGATGTGGCTGCCGACCTTCGACGACGGCGCCAACATCCGGTTCGCCGCGCGCCCGGAGAACCTGGGCCGCCCGGACAAGCCGTGGGGTAATCCACGCATCGTCTATCTGCAGCACGCCTCGGATCCGATCACCTGGTGGAACCCGGATCTGCTGTTCGCCGAACCGGATTGGCTGCGCGAGCCGCGCGGCTACGACGTCTCCCCCGATATGAACTGGATTCCGGTGGTGACGTTCCTGCAGGTGTCCGCCGACATGGCGGTGGCCATCGACGTGCCCGACGGGCACGGTCACCGCTATGTGCGCGACGTGGTCAACGCCTGGGCGGCGATCCTGCAGCCGCCGGGCTGGTCACCGGAGAAAACCGAGAAGTTGCGCGGGATCGTCAACGCGCCGGAGTAACCAGCCCCAGATCGGCCAGCGCCTCGTATCCGCCGACGACGTCGGTGGCCCGGTGCAGTCCGAGATCCTGCAGTGCCGCCGCGGCAAGGCTGGACGTATAACCCTGCTGGCACAACACCACCCATTCGACGTCGTCGTCGACGGCCTCGGGCAGCCGGGCGTCGCTGGTCGGGTCCAGCCGCCACTCCAGCACGTTGCGTTCGATTACCAGGGCGCCGGGGAACTCGCCTTCAGCCGCGCGCTGGGCGGCCGGCCGGATGTCGACGAGGATCGCCCCGCGGTCCAGCGCGGCGGGCACCTCGTCCGCCTCGAGCCGGCGCAGCCGGGCCCTGGCCGCGGCCAGCAGGTCATCGATCCGGCTCACGTCCCTTCCGGCCCGTCGGTCAGCTCGGTGCGGGTGCGGCGCAGCGTATTGCGTTCGGTCACTTCGTAATACGACATCGCGGTCAGCGGCGGCGAGTAGGCGTGCACGCTCAACGTGGCTGAATCCGGGTCGGCCAGAGCGGGCGCCCCGACCACGTCGTGCACCCAGCCCAGCGGGAAGGCCGCCTGGTCCCCCGCATCGAGCCGGCGGCGGCGCAGATCCTGCCCGTCCCAACGGTATTCGTGCAGCGCACCGGAGATCACCGTCAGCGCCCCCAGCGAGCCGCCGTGGTCGTGCAGTTCGGTGGTGTGCCCGGGCACCCAGCTGATCAGCCAGACGTCGAGTTCGTCGTCGGCGTGCAGCCGGGTGTACCAGCGCCGGTCCGACGGCGGCCCACCGGCCGGCAGCAGGGTGTCGAACTCGCCGCGCAGCACGCCGTCGGCGAACAGGTCGGTGGTGTGCAGCAGATCGGGTAGCCGCAGCCGGGTGGGGGCGGACACGGCGGGCAGAACGGGCGGGAAGTTGGTGACGGCACGAGCGTTGCTCGAGAACGGCATGAGGTGAAACTCCGGAATGGCAGGGACGGATTGGGGGCGGGTCTAGACCCGACAACACTCCCGAGAACCGGCACGCTCCGACATGGCCGCCAGTGTTGCATAGATTGATGGCATGCGCCGTGACCGATGTCGTTCGCTGACCGCTGCCACGATGGTCGTGACGGGCCTCACCGCGGCCCTGATGGCCTGCTCCTCGGGCGGCGGCGGCAACGCCACCTCGAAGGCCCCGGCACCGGCCAGCCCGGCCGAGCAGACCGCCTCCGAAGGTGCCTCCGCCGATCCGATCGGGGTGTCCCCGGACGGCGTGACCACCCGGGTCGACGTGCCCGCCGAATCCACCGAGGAGCAGTACGCGCAGGCCTGCATGGCCACCAAGACGTGGATGGAATCCCGCGGCGGCGATCCGACCACGCTGGTGGAGACGATGCTCAAGGAGCTGCAGTCCAGTGACCAGCCCAGCCCGCAGACGTTCAACAAGACGTGGGCCGAACTGTCCGCGCCTCAGCAGGCCGCGGTGATCATCGCGGTGCGAGCGGCCACCCAGGGTGGGTGCTGACCGTCACACCCCGAATAGATTCACGGGTAGCAAAAGTCGCTGTGGGCACCTGATTCCTGCCAACCGCCGATCAGTTCCTGCCATCGGAATTATTCGTCTGACCTGGCGGTTTAGCCCTTCGTACAAGGAGGGCAGGAAAGATGAGGAAGTTCGGATTGGCGGCACTGGTCGGCAGCGCTCTCGGCGCTGCGATGATCGGTCTGGCCGCCCCGGCGGTCGCCGCACCGAGCGGCGACCAGCACACCGTGACGGTCGACTCGCTGGGTTACACCGTGGGTAGCGAGAGCGGAACCATCGACGCGGTCCAGCGCGACTGATCGCGGCAAGCAGAATGGTGTGATGGCGACTGGACGGGTTGCGCTGGCGCTGGGCAGCGGAGGTGCGCGGGGGTACGCGCACATCGGGGTGATCGACGAACTACAGGACCGCGGCTATGAGGTCGTCGGTGTCGCGGGTTCGTCGATGGGTGCCCTGGTCGGCGGCTTACACGCCGCCGGCTCGCTGGACGAATTCGCCGACTGGGCAAAGACTTTGACCCAGCGTGCGGTACTGCGCCTGCTCGACCCGTCCATCACCGCCGCCGGCGTGCTGCGCGCGGAGAAGATCCTCGACGCGGTGCGCGACATCCTCGGCGAGGCCTGCATCGAGAACCTGCCGATCCCCTACACCGCGGTGGCCACCGACCTGATCACCGGCAAGTCGGTCTGGCTGCAGCGCGGCCCGGTCGACGCCGCGATCCGGGCGTCGATCGCCATTCCGGGCGTGATCGCCCCGCATGTGCTCGACGGCCGGTTGCTGGCCGACGGCGGCATCCTCGACCCGCTGCCGATGGCACCGATCGCCGCGGTCAACGCCGACCTGACCATCGCCGTCAGCCTCGGCGGCGGCGAGTCCGACGCGCCGACCGAGTCCAGCGAGAGCCCGGAGACCCGCACCCCGGAGTGGCTGAACAAGCTGCTGCGCAGCACGTCGGCGCTGCTGGACACTGCGCCGGCCAAATCGGTGCGCAACCGATTCGCCAGCACCGAGGAGACCGGCGAGGAGCCGGCCGAATCCGCCGAGCCCGACCCGGAGCTGCCCAAACTCGGCAGTTTCTCGGTGATGAACCGCACCATCGACATCGCCCAGTCCGCCCTGGCCCGCCATCAGCTGGCCACCTACCCGCCCGACCTGTTGATCGAGGTGCCCCGCACGGCGTGCCGCAGCCTGGACTTCCACCGCGCCGCCGAGCTGATCGACCTCGGCCGCGACCTCACCGCCCGGGCGCTGGACCAAGGAACTCCGTGACGGCGGCCGCCACCCGGCGGCCCTGTTCCCGACCGGCCTTGGCCGACGGCACCCGGCATACCGGGTCCAGCGGGTTGGGTCCGAACGCAGCCAGCGCGGCCTCGTCGGCGAACACCGCGAAGGTCCGGGCGCCGAACGCGGCGATCTCGGCGGCGGTGCCGTCCCCGAACGGTGACGGCGCGAACTGTCCCGACGGCACCAGCACGATCGCGGTCTCGCAGTCGGCGGCCACCGCGGTGTGCACCGAGCTGCTGACCCCGCCGTCCATATAGCGACGCTCGCCGATCGTGACCGGTGGCCAGGTCCCCGGGACGGCGCAGCTGGCGGCGACGGCGTCGACCAGCGACACCCCCGATGAGCGGTCGAACACCTCCAGCTCGCCCGTGGCGATGTCGATCGCGGTGATGCGCAGGTCGCGTGCCGGCCAGTCGTGGCTGGGCAGTCGTGCCTCGATCACCTGCCGCCGCACGGGTTCGGCGACGGTCGGGGTGTCGGCCGCCACGGCCCCGATGCGACGCAGTTTGTCCTGCAGCGGACCGGGTTCGGCCATCGCGGTCAGGAATAACGCGGCGATGCTGTCGATATCGACGCCGGGGTCCAATTCGCTTGAGGTCGAGGCGATTTGACGCTCGTAGAGTTCGTCCAACGGCATCGGACTGCTGATCTGGGCGGCCACGGTGGACCCGGCGGAAGTGCCGACGAGCACATCGGAGTCCAGCAGGGCGCGGGCGGTCTCGGGCGACTCGTCGGCGATACCGCGCAGGATCCCGGTTTCCCAGGCAATACCGGCCAGGCCGCCGCCGGCCAGGATCAGGGCTCTTCTGGTCACAGCCTGGCAGTGTGCCAGGCCGCTGTCAGCGCTGGCCCGAGTAGGCCCGCGCGACGCGGGTGACGAACTGGTAGACGCCGTCCTCGTCGGGGGCCAGCGGGCCGGGCCGGGAGTGCGGCGAGCTCAGGCCGCGCTGCACCGATTCGCAGGCGCCCCAGTCCTGACGGTTGGTCAGGTCCCAGAAGTCCACGGCGTAGGACGGGTCGAAGTCCGGCGCCTCCAGCGCCTCCCTCGGAAACGCCCAGGCGCACTCGACGTGGGTGCGGTCCACGCCCAGCGGCGTCATCACGTGGGTCATGACGTAGTCGGGGTGCAGGCTGACGAGCAGGTTCGGAAAGCCCACCAGGTACATGACGCTGCGCAGTTCCTGCTCGGACAGACCCTTGATCGCCACCCCACCGCTGGCCCCGCTCAGCGACATGGTTTGGGCGCCGTCGATGATCGACATCCAGCCACCCATCCAGTCACCGGGCAAGTCGATGTTCTCCCCACTGGTGGGCGGTGAGATCCGGGACAGTTCCGGGTGGATCGTCGAGCAGTGGTAGCACTCCTGGTAGTTCTCGACGATCACCTTCCAGTTGGTCTCCAGCACGTAGGAGTGCCGGTCCACCACGGTCAGGTCCTCGGGCCGGTAGGGGCCGATGATGTCCTCCAGGCCGGCGACATGCTCCTCGAAGGCGATGTCCTGCCCGCTGGGGTCGACGAACAGGTAGCCGTGCCAGTTCACCAGCCGCAGTTCGGTGAGCCCGAATTGGTTTGCGTCGAAAGCGAATCCGTCGGCATCGTCGAAGCCGGGCGCATTGCGCAGTTCACCGGAGAGCTTGTAGGACCACGAGTGGTACGGGCAGACGATGCCGCGCCGCTTGGCGGTGGTCCCGCAAGCCAGCATCTCGTGGCCGCGATGCCGGCACACATTGGCGAACGCGCGCACGGCGCCGTCCTCGCCGCGCACCAGCAGGATGCTGTTCTTGCCGGAGCCCACGGCCTTCTGCGCGCCGACGCCCTCGAGGTCGCTGGCGTGGCCCACACAGTGCCAGCCCGAGAAGATGTGCTCCTTCTCCCACTCGAAGACGGCCGGATCCACGTAGGCCTCCCGCGGCAGCATCCGCGACTGCCCGAACGGGGCGAGGGCGGCGGCCAGATCATCGGCGGGAACCGGGGCGGGCTGGAACTGTTTGAACATACAGTCAGACTAGTCGGTCGAGCGGTTCCGGTCCAGAGATGCGCGAAGACTCAGGCCTCGCCGGCGAAGGCCGCAATGCCCTTGCCGGTGGTGGCATCGCCGCGAGTCATCCTCCGGTACAGCAGGTATCCGACGGTGACGGCCAGCAGCGCGAACACCAGCAGCAGGGTGGCCAGGGCGTTCAGCGCGGGCGTCGGGGCGGCGCGGGCGGTGTTGTAGATCTTCACCGATACCGGCTCGGTCGAGGAGTTCCCGGACAGGTAACGCACCAGGACGAAGTTGTCGATCACGTCGGCGAACACCAGCACTGTGCTGGCGAAGATCGCCGGGAACAGCATGGGTACGGTGACCCGGCGCAGCGCCTGCATCGGCGATGCCCCCAAATCCATTGCGGCTTCCTCATATTGGTTGCCGATAGTGGCCAGCCGCGCGCGCACCAGCACCGCCGGGTAGGCGATCTGGAAGGTGATCAGACCGACCACCTGCGCCGAGGTGCCCAGCGTGATCGGTAGCGCCAGCGAGGTGATGGCGAACAGCAGCGCCACCGCCAGCAGCACCTCGGGGATCACGAACGACACCAGCATCAGCATGTTGGCGCCGGCAGGCAGCCGGCCCCGCCAGCGGTCGATCCCGATCGCGAACAGCACCCCGAGCGGCACGGTGATCAGCGTGGCGATCACGCCCAGTTTCAGCGTCTGCAGCAGCGCCTGGTGTAGCGTGGCGTCATGCCAGACCGACCGCGTCTGGTCACCCCAGTACCACCGAAAAGAGAAGCCCTGCCAGTTCGTTCGCGACTTGCCGTCGTTGAACGAGAAGATCACCGCGATCAGCACGGGTAGCAGCGACCACAGCAGATAGCCGACGGTGACGGCCACCAGGATCCGCGGCGGGCGCCACGGGTCGTTCCACCACGCCACCGGGCCTCTCATGTGGACACCTCGTCTCCGCGCGCGGTGACCCGCACGTAGTAGAACATCGGCAGCACGGTGGCCAGCAGCACCAGCATCACGAACGCACCGGCCTGCCCGGTCTGCCCCGGCGATTGCACACTGTCGTTGATCAGGTTGCCCACCATCGCGGTTTTCGGCGATGCCGACAGCATGTCGGAGGTGAAGTAATCACCCAGCATCGGCAGGCAGGTCAGCAGCACGGCAGCCACGATGGTGGTCCGGCACATCGGCAGCGTCACCCGCCAGAACGATCCCACCCGGTTGGCCCCCAGATCGCGGGCGGCCTCCAGCGTGGCCTGCGGCAGCCGGTCCAGCCCGGCGTACAGCGGCAGGATCATGTACGGCACATAGCCGTACACCAATCCCAGCACCACCACTACCGGCTGGCCGGTCAGCCAGTGCACGTGTACGTCGAACAAACCGCCCATACTGGCGATCCGGTTCACCAGGCCGTCATCCTGAAGCAGGTTGACCCAGGCCAACATTCGCATCATGTAACTGATCCAGAACGGTGCGATCAGCGCGGCCAGCAGGATGCCGGCCCACCGCCCGGACAGCCGGGCCACGTAGTAGGCCACCGGGAAGGCGATCAGCAGGCACAGCACGCTGGCGATGACGACGTAGATCGCGGTGCGGATCAGAGCGGGACCGTACGCCCCGCTCGGTCCGATCCGGGACAGGACGTAGGTGAACTGCGTCGGGTCCCACTGCAGCGGGTTCCACACCGGAACCGGCGTGCGGAAGATCGGATCGACCTGGCCGAAGACGATCGCCAGCACCACGTACATCGGTGCCAGGAAGAACAGCAGCAGCCACAGCACGCCCGGCATGGCCAGGGCAGGCCACAGCGGGTTGGTCCGGGTGCGCCCAGAGGTCTTCGCCGGCTGCGGCGGCGCCTCGGTCACCGTCACCGGGGTCAGGATCCCCCGGCCTTGAAGGTGCGCCAAACATTGTGCCACGCAGCGTCATTGGCCGGATCGAGCTCGAGGATCCGGTAGCCGACGTCGAAGTACTCGGGCTTGACGATGGCGCTGCGCAGATTCTCCGGGATGAAGCCGTCGGCCACCAGGCTGTCGGGGTTGATCGACACCTGCGGCGGCTGATAACCGATCGCCGAGAAGTTCTGCTTGGCCACGTCGGGCTCGAGCATGTGGTTGATGAACAGGTGCGCCAGCACAGGGTTCTTTCCCGCGCGCAGCGACACCATGAGGTCATTGTCCACCAGACCCTTGCCGTCCGCAGGGAACCAGTAGCGCAGGATGTCGGCGCTGACGCCCTCGGGCAGGTAGCTCTGGGCGTTGATGATGTCGCCGGACCACATCTGGGACAGGCTGATCTGCCCGGCGGGCAGATCGTTGTACATGGTGATGGTGACCTTGGGCGAGGTGGCCGACACGAGTTCGGTCAGCGCGTCGCCGACCTTCTTGAGGTCGTCGGCCGAGGACGTGTTGACGTCGGTGATGCCGAGTTTGAGCAGCACCATCGCCATCGCGGTATGCCAGTCGTCGATCACGGCGGTCTTGTTCTTGTAGGCCGGATCCCACAGCGACTCATAGGGATTCTTCAGCGCGCCGATATCGGCGGGCACCTGGTCGGTGCGCCAGCCCAGGCCGGTGGTGTACACGGTGTAGGGCACGCTGTAGCGCCACTCCCCGTCGTACCAGGGGTTGGCGAAGAACGGCCAGACGTTCTTGATGTTCGGGATGTAGCTGTGGTTGAGCGGGCGCACCAGCCCACCGGTGACCAGCCGGCCGATCTGGTCGTAGCTCGGGAAGAAGATGTCGTAGTCGACGTTGCCGCCACGGATCTTGGTCAGCGCCTCGTCGGTGTCGTTGAACGTCGAGATCTGCACTTTGACGCCGTACTTATCCTCGAAGGATTTCACCGCTTCGGGCGCCATGTAGTCGGCGTAGCTGTAGAGCTGGAGGGTGCCACCCTTCTCCGGGCCCAGCCCATCGGCGATGGCCTTGTTGTCGGCGGGGATGTCCCAGGTGACCGGGTTGGACGGTGAGGCGATCTTCAGGCTCGGAGCCGAACTCGTTTGTCCGCCTTTGGAACACGCGTCAAGGAAAGCCACCAGCGCTGGAGTGCCCGCGGCCAGTAGCGCGGCCCTGGTCAAGAATTGACGGCGGTTCGGACCGGGTCGATTGGGAACAGTCATCCGCACCTCCGTGAGTTTTTGAGTCTTGTCGCACCTTGGACTCTGACATAGACTGAACGCTCAGTCAATAGCTGGCGCGGCGCTTTTTCGCAGGTCCGCGCAGCAATCGAGCGGAGGTTATCCCGTGGCTTCGTCGATCATCGAGAGCCCGGTGGCAGACTCGGTGGACCATCTGATCGCCGATGAGGAGAGGGTGTTCCTGGCGCGCCAGCCGCGCAGCACCGAGATGATCGCAAGAGCGCGCGAACATCTCGCTGGGGGCGCCACATCCAACTGGCAGATCGCCCAGCCGCAGGCGGTGTGGATGAGCCACGGCGCGGGCTCCAAGGTCTACGACGTCGACGGCACCGAGTACGTCGATATGCATGGCGGCTACGGCGCGTCGATCGCCGGTCACGCCCATCCCGCCATCGTCGAGGCGGTGAGCAGGCAGGTCCGGCGCGGCACACACTTCGCCCAGCCCACCGAGGACGCCATCTGGATCGCCGGTGAGCTGGCGCGCCGGTTCGACCTGCCGCTGTGGCGCTTCGCCAACTCCGGCACCGAGGCCACCATGGACGCGGTGCACCTGGCACGGTCGGTGACCGGGCGCGACCTGATCATCAAGGTCGAGGGCTGCTATCACGGCCACCACGACTCGGTCGAGGTGTCGGTGCTGCCCGAGGCCGACGAGGTCGGCCCGCGCGATCACCCGACCGGGGTGCCGGGCAACAGCGGTATCCCCGCGGCGATCCGCGACCTGGTGGTCGTGGTGCCGTTCAACGATCCCGAAGCGGTGGCCCGCGCACTGGCCGAGCACCGCGGTCAGATCGCGGCGATGATCGTCGAGCCGGTGATGATGAATGCCGGCATCATTCCGCCCGCCGAGGGCTATCTGGCCGCCATCCGCGACCTGCTCCATGCCGAGGGCGCGCTGCTGATCTACGACGAGGTCAAGACCGGCTTCACCACCGGACCCGGCGGAGTCACCGCGATCTCCGGCGTGGTGCCTGACATGGTCTGTCTGGCAAAGGCTTTGGGCGGTGGCATCTCGGTCGCCGCGATCGGCGGCACCACCGGAGTGATGTCGGCGATCGCCGAAGGACGCTACGAGCAGGTCGGCACCTTCAACGGCAACCCGCTGTCGATGGCGGCCACCCGGGCCACCCTCTCGGAGGTCCTCACGGCCGACGCCTACCGGCGGATGAACGGCCTGGCGACCCGATTGCGCGACGCTTTGGACGCGACGATCGCCGATTACGGCTACGGTTGGCATGTGGTCAGCGTCGGGGCCAAGGGCTGTGTGACGTTCAAGCGCGAACCGGTGCGCGAGTTCCGGGATTTCCTGCAGATCGACGACCGCCTGGGCCATCTGCACTGGCTCATGCAACACAACGGCGGCGTCTTCCTGCCGCCCTGGGGCAAGGTGGAGCAATGGTTGCTGTCTGTCCAGCACGACGAGGCCGATGTCGACCGCTTCGCCGCAAACTTCGCCCGGCTGGCCAAGGCGGTGGCGGGCTGAGCGGCTGCTGTCCGGGCGGCCACCGATGACCGGCGGCGCGATCCGGCTGCACCAGCTGGCCAAGGCTTTCGACGGCGTGCCCGCCGTCACCGGTATCGACCTGGACATCCCGGCCGGCCAGTTCTATTCGCTGCTGGGCGCATCCGGCTGCGGCAAGACCACCACGCTGCGGATGATCGCCGGCTTCGAGAAACCCGATTCGGGGCGCATCGAACTCGACGGCCGTGACGTGGTGGCCGATCCCCCGCACAAACGACCGGTCAACACCGTGTTCCAGACCTACGCGTTGTTCCCGTTCATGACGGTCGCCGAGAACGTGGCGTTCGGGCTGCGCTACCAGAAGGTGTCCAAGGACGAGACGCGGCGCCGGGTGGGTGAGGCGCTGGAGATGGTCCGGATGAACCAGTTCGCCAAGCGCAAGCCCACCCAACTCTCCGGTGGCCAGCAGCAGCGCGTCGCACTGGCCAGGGCGCTGGTGCTGCAGCCGCGGGTGCTCTTGCTCGACGAACCGCTGGGCGCCCTGGATGCCAAGTTGCGCAAGCAACTTCAGCTCGAGCTGCGCTCGGTACAGCGCGAGGTCGAGATCACCTTCGTCTACGTCACGCACGACCAGGACGAGGCGCTGACGATGAGCGATCAGATCGCCGTGCTGGCCGAGGGCCGGGTCGAACAGGTCGGTCCGCCGCAGGAGATCTATTCTGCCCCCGCCACCACCTATGTGGCCGGATTCCTCGGTGCGGCAAACATTTTCGACGCCGACGTGCTGGAGTGCGGCGGCGGCACCGCGGTGTGCTCAGCGCTGGGCACCCGCCTGGGTGCGGCCGTCGACGATGCCTGTTCGCCGGGGCCGGCGGCCATCGTCATCCGCCCCGAGCGCATCACGCTGGCCGATCCGGGCGCGCCGGTACCCACCGGGCACAATGCCATCAGCGGCACCGTCGCCGAGGTGGTCTACCACGGCGCCACCACTCAGGTGCATGTCCATGTCGGGGCGCCCTCGGCGCTGATCGTCGATGTGCCCAACCAGTTCGGGCCGCAGTCGGTGGGCTATGCGCCGGGTATGCCGGTGAGCTGCGTGTGCACGTCCGATGCGGTGCGGGTGCTGACCCGTAGCGCGGCCACCCTGGTGGTGGACCCGGCAGCGGAGCTGGTGTCCGATCCGGTGGAGTCGCTGAGCGTGTAGCTCAGCGGCGGCGCTTGCCCGCCGCCACCGGACGCTTGGTCTCGGCGGGCAGGTTCAGCTCGCGCTCGGCGAAGCGCATGGCGATGTCGTAGGCCACCTTCGAGTCCACTTCGGGATCCTCCAGGGCCACCTGGATGGACAGCCCGTCGAGCAGGGCCGAGAACTCCAGGGCGAACATCCGCGCGTCGACCTCGGCGCCCAGTTCGTCGGATTCCACGGCGTCGACGATCATCCGGCGCCACCGGGCATCGAGTTCCACCCGGCCGGCTTTGACCTCGTCGTGCCGGAAGGCCTGCGCCCACAGGTCGAACCACAGGCCCCAGGCGCCCGGAATCTCGTTGTCGGCGTTGGGGACACACGTCCACTGGGTCAGCAGCGACAACCGCTCACGCAGCGACGGAATCTCGGCGAGCATCTGCTCGGCCGCCTCGTAGAACGACTCCTCCGAGTAGCGCAGCGCATCCACCAGGAGCCGGTCGCGGGTGCCGAAGTAGTAGATCACCAATGCCGAACTCACCCCGGCGCGCTTGGCGACGTCGGAGATCCGGGTTTCGGCGAACCCGCGTTCACAAATGAGCTCCGCTGCGGCGCGCAGCATCTGGATCCGGCGACCCTCGTTGTTCTCGGTCGCGGGCGCGGGTTCGGCCATCTATCAACTCCCATCGGCAGTACCGGCATTGGCACTTGTCCAAAGCTTAACACTTGGTTAGATTGAACAGTCAGTCAAAGATGCCCATCGGGCGAATGAAAGTGGGGCGCCATGTCGAACACCTACGACGCCATCGTCATCGGCGGCGGACACAACGGGCTGGTTTCGGCCGCCTACCTTGCGCGCTCGGGCGCCAAGACCGTCGTGCTGGAGGCCCGCAGCGCCCTGGGCGGCGCGGCCACCACCGAGGCGCCGTGGGAGGACGCCCCGCACCTGCGGGTGACCCGGCTGTCCTACGTCATGAGCCTGATGCCGCCGACGATCGTGCGGGACCTCTCGCTGGAGCGCCACGGCTACAAGGTGCACCCGATGGGGCCCTACTACCAGGCATTTCCCGAGGGCGGCTCGCTGACCATCTACGAGGACGACCCGGCCCGCACCTACGAGCAGATCGCCAAGTGGTCGAAGAAGGACGCCGACGCCTGGCCGAAGTGGAACGCCTGGCTCGAGGGCATCGCCGACGTGATGGGCCCGCTGCTGACCCAGGTGCCGCCGAGCATCGGGTCGCGCAAGCCGTCGGATCTGCTGGAGCTGGCCAAGCTGGCGTGGAGCCAGCGCGGGCTGACCGTCCGCAAGACCGGTGACATCACCCGCCTGCTGACGATGAGCATCTCCGATCTGCTCGACGACTGGTTTGAATCTCCCCAAATCAAAGGCGCGTTGGCGGTCAACGGTGTGATCGGAACGTGGGCCGGCCCGTGTGAGCCGGGCACCGCCTACGTGATGGCGCACCACTCGATCGGTGACGTCGGCGACGGCCAGCTGGGCAGCTGGGGCTACCCCGAAGGCGGCATGGGTGGCGTCTCGGAGGCCATCGCCCGCTCGGCGCGCAGCTTCGGCGCCGAGATCCGCACCAACGCGCGCGTGTCGAAGATGCTGGTGCGCAACGGCCGTATCGAAGGTGTGGCGCTGGAGAACGGTGAGGAGCTGCGTGCCCCGCTGGTGGTCACCACCCTGCATCCCAAGACGGCGTTCCTGGACCAGACCCCGCGCGGCGAACTGCCCACCGACTTCGTCCACGACATCGAGCACTGGAAGACCCGCAGCGGCGTGGTGAAGATCAACCTGGCGCTGGCCGAGTTGCCGAACTTCACCGCCGACCCGAGCAGCGGTCTGGCCGAGCACCACACCGGTTCGGTGGAGATGGCCCCGACCATCGACTACATCGAGGCGGCCTTCCAGGATGCCCGCGCGGGCCGCCCGGCGCTGGCCCCGTTCAGCGACGGCGTCATCCCGACGACGCTGGACAAGACCCTGAATCCCGATGGCACGCACATCATGTCGCTGTTCACCCAGTGGGTGCCCGCGGAGTGGGCTAACGAGCCGCACACCGAGGAACTCGAGGCCTACACCGACCGGCTGATCGACCTCTACGACCAGGTGGCCCCCGGCTTCAAGGGTTCGATCATGTACCGCGACATCGTCGGCCCGCACGAGATGGAGGTCGAGTACGGGTTGATCGGCGGCAACATCTTCCACGGCGAGCTGTCGCTGGAGCAGCTGTTCCACATGCGCCCCTCCCCTGGCTTCGCCGACTACCGCACCCCGATCGCCGGTCTGTACAACGGCAGCTCGGCCACCCACGCCGGTGGCGGCGTATGCGGTATCCCGGGCTGGCAGGCGGTGCGGGCGGCGCTGGCTGACAAGAAGCGCGCCGAGCGCCGGGTCTTCCCGAAGATCGGCCGGGCCTCCTGAGTCAGACCATGTCCGTTGCCGCCATGCTCGATGCCCGGTCGGTGGCGCTGGTGGGTGCCAGTCCCCGCCCGGGCAGCTTCGGCGAACGGATGATCATCGAGGCGCGGCGTAGTTCGGCGCGCATGCATCTGGTCAACCCGCGTTACGACAGTATCGACGGGATCCCCTGTGTCCCTTCGCTGGCCGCGCTCGACGAGCCGGTGGACCTGGTGCTTCTGGGGGTGCCGGATGCGGCGCTGCTCGATCAGGTGAAAGCGGCTGCGGCCGCCGGCGCGCGCTCGGCGGTTATCTTCGGCTCCGCCCATGGCGCGCAGCTGCGCCGGGAGGTCGCCGCCACGGCCACCGAGGCCGGGATGGCGGTCTGCGGCGGCGGGTGCATGGGATTCGTGAACAACGCGACCGGGCTGCGGGCGCTGGGTTATCTGGAGCCCGATCCGCTTCCGGCGGGTGGGGTTTCCCTGGTCACCCATTCCGGGTCGGCCTTCTCGACCATCCTGCGGGCCCGGCGCGGGTTCGGCTTCCGGCTGGCGGTGTCCTCCGGTCAGGAGCTGGTGACCACCACCGCCGACTATGTCGAGTACATCCTCGATGATCCGCAGACCTCGCTGATCGCCCTGCTGCTGGAGACGCCGCGCGCGGTGGGCCGGCTGCGGACGAATCTTCGCCGCGCCGCCGAACGCAACATCCCGGTGGTCATCCTGCCGGTCGGGCACTCGCCGCGCGGCCGCGCCATGGTGGCCGCGCATTCCGGGGCGCTGGCCGGGGATGCCGCGGGCTGGCAGGCGTTCTGCGACGATACCGGCGCGATCCGGGTCAACGATATCGCCGAATTCACCGACACCATCGAACTTTTCGAGGCTGGCCGCCGGCCCCGCGCCGGGGCCCGCGGGATCGCGACGGTGCACGATTCGGGTGCCGAGCGGGCGCTGTGCGTGGACGTGGCCCACGACGTCGGCGTGGAGTTCACCGACCTGGCCGCACCGACGCTGGCCGCCATCGAAGGCCTGCTCGACGAGGGCCTGGAGGCCACCAACCCGCTCGACGTGTGGGGCACCGGTGCCGACACCTTCGAACTGTTCGGCGGCTGTTTGAGGGCCATGGTCGACGATCCGGGTGTCGCGGTCACCGCGTTGGCCATCGACCTGGTCACCGAGTACGACGGCGACACCGCCTACGCCGATGCGATGCTCGACATTGCCACGACCAACGATGCACCGCTGGCAGTGCTGGCCTCGGTCGGCTCGGCGATCGACCGACCCACCGCGGAGCGGTTGCGCAGCAACCGTATTCCGGTGCTGGAGAACGCCCGCAGCGGCATCGCCGCACTCGGTCACCTGGCGTCCTGGCCGCCCACCCTGCTGCCGGCCGAGGCTCCCGTCGACGCGCAGCGGCGCGACCGGTGGCTGGCGCGGCTGGCACAACCCGGCTGGGACGCGCCGACGGCCTTCGACCTGCTCGCCGACTACGGCATCCCGGTGGCCCGGTCCCGCGCGGCCGACGACGTGGACTCCGTGCTGGCTGCCGCCGAGGCCGTCGGCTACCCGGTGGCGCTGAAAACCCTTGGCGCCGCGCACAAGAGCGATGTCGGCGGCGTGGTGCTGAATCTGGGCACCCCGGAGGCCCTGCATCAGGCGGAAATTGGCATCGCGGACGACACCCACCGAGATCTCCACCCCGGCCGTCAGCGTCGACGCGATGGCGCCGGCCGGGGTGGAGATCTCGGTGGGTGTCGTCCGCGATGCCAATTTCGGTCCGCTGGTGATCGTGGCGGCCGGCGGCACGCTGGTCGAACTACTGGCCGACCGGGCGGTGGCCCTGCCGCCGGTTACCCGGGAGTCGGCCACCGCCCTGCTGCGCTCGCTGCGCACCGCGCCGCTGCTGGCCGGCTGGCGGGGTGCCCCGCCGGTCGACATCGACGCGCTGGCCGACGCGGTGGTCGGATTCTCGCAATTGGCAATCGAATTGGGTGATCATCTCGACGCCGTGGAGGCCAACCCGGTGATCGCCTCACCGTCCGGCGCGGTCGCCGTCGACGCGCTCGTCATCCCCTCGCCGAGCGTCACCCCAGAGTGACAAAGGCCGCCGACCGTCACGCTGACGTGACGCTCGGCGGCCGAGGAGCCTGATCAGAAGATCGCGTAGGCCTTGCGCAGGGTCTCGTGGATCACCCAGGTGCCGGTCCAGCCCAGCGGGAAGACGGCCAGATCACCGGCGTTGACCTCGCTGGGCTCGCCGCCGTCCGGGGTCACGGTCATCCGGCCCGACACCACGTAGATCACCTCGTTGGTCTCCAGCGTCCAGTGCGACGGACCCGGCTCGCACTGCCAGATGCCACCGGACTTGTCGCCGTCGGCCCAGACCTCCAGGCCGTGGGTGGCCATCGGATGGTCGGTGGCCTCGTCCAGCGGACCCCAGTCCTCCAGTTCGGCGTCGGCGGCGTTGGCGAGGACAGCGGTGAGCACAGCAGCGGTCATGAGAAGGAAAACCTTTCGTTGTCAGGCGTGTTCGGGGAAGGGCAGGGAGATCGGTTCGGGCGCCACCCGGCTGTTCCCGTCGGCGTCGAACCGGTCCAGGCCCAGGTCGGTGAGGTCGAGCCACGTGCATTCACCGGTGAGCGTCAGATCAGCTGCCACCTCGGCAACCGCTGGGCCCCACATCATTCCGTGGCCGGCCGGGCTGGCCACCACGGTGCCGTCCACCGGGCCGTCGTCGGTGAGCAGCGGACCGACGATCGGCAGGTGGTCATTGGTGTAGTCGATGGTCGCGGCCCAGGTGCGGCGCAGACCCAGCCCGCGCACCGGCGGGAACAATTCCTCGATGCGGGCCTTGGCCTTCTCGTAGTAGGCCCAGTCGAACTCGAGGGCCACACCCGGCGCCTCCTCGGGGTTGCTCATCCCCCACAGCACGCCACCGAATTCGCCCGGCCGCCAATAGATTCCCTCGCTGACGTCGAACACCATCGGGAGGTCGTCGATGTTGGCGTCACGCAGCGGTTCGGTGACCACCACCTGGTGGCGGGTACCACCGGCCGGGATCCGGCCGCCCGCGCGCACCCCGACCTCGCCGAGGTGCGGCCCGCCGGTCAGCACCACCCGCGGCGTGTCGATCAGACCGGCCGAGGTGTCGACACCGGTCACCCGTCCGCCGCTCACGCGCAACCCGGTGAAGGTGGTGTGTTCTCGCACGACGACGTTGTGGGCGGTCAGCGCTGCGGTGTAGGCCAGCACGTTGCGGGGTGCGTTGATGTACCCGTCGCCCGGTGCATACGAGCCACCCAGGCTCGATCCCGGCGCCATCCCGGTATCCCGGCTGTCGATGTCGGCCGACGAGAGCCATTCGACGTCCAGACCGAGCTGACGCTGCAGGGCGATCCGCTCGTGGGCCTGGGCCACTTCAGCTTCGGTGAAGCACGGCATCAGGTAGCCCTGCCGGACGAACCCGCAGTCCAGCGGGAACCGCTCACCGCTGGTGGCGTAGAACGACTGGCTGCGAAGCCCCAGTTTGATGGCGGTTTCGGTACCGCCCTGGGCGCGCACCATGCCGGAGGCACGGCTGCTCGCGCCGTCACCGAGGGTCTGCATCTCGAGCAGGACGACCCGGCCGGCGCCGCGTTCGGCGAGCTGAACCGCCGTCCACGCGCCGACGGTGCCGCCACCGACCACAACGACGTCCGCACTTTGACTGCTGGTCATACCTCAAGACCGTGACATAGACTGAACGCTCAGTCAATAGGTGGAACGAGCGGAGAGCAGACCGAATGTACGGGTTGTCAGCCGAAGACCTACGGATCCGGGATACCGCCCGCGAGTTCGTCGAATCCCTGATCCCCTACGAGGCCGAAGCCGAGGCGGCCGGCGGCCAGTTGCCCAAGGAGATCACCGCCGCCCACCACGCCCGCGCGATCGAGCTCGGGCTCTACGCCACCAACATGCCGACATCGGTCGGCGGCCCGGGATTCACCGCGCTGCAACAGGTTCTGGTGCAGGAGCAGGTGGGCAAGGTGACCAATGCGATCGCCTGGGTGGCGCACACTCCCCCGCAGTGGTGGGCCGAGGTGGCCACCGACTATCAGAAGGAGCGCTGGCTGTATCCGGCGGTGCGCGGCGAGAAGCACGAGGCCTACGCCATCACCGAGGAGTTCGCCGGCTCGGACGTCTCCGCGCTGGAGACCACAGCCCGGCGCGAGGGCGACGAGTACGTGATCAACGGCGTCAAGTGGCACGTCACGTCCTACAACCTGGCCGACTACTGCTTCGTGCAGGCCGTGCTCACCGACGGCCCGCACCAGGGCGACCATGTGCTGCTGGTGGTGGACATACCCTGGCCCGGCGTGGAAGTCGTTCGCACACCGCACTATTCGCACAACATCCCGGACGAGCACCCCATCGTGTCGTTCACCGACGTGCGGGTGCCGGTCAGCCATCTGGTCGGCGCCGAGGGCGAGGGCATGCTGTTCACCCAGGACTGGTTCCGCTTCGAGCGGATCATGGTGGCGTCGCGCTGCGTGGGTGCGGCCCAGCGGCTGGTCGACGAGGTCACCGCGTTCGCGAAGGACCGGATCGTCGACGGCAAACCGCTCGGTGAGCATCAGCTGGTGGCCGGCATGCTGGCCGACAGCGCCACCGAATTGTTCGCCGCGCGCAGCCTGCTCTACGAGGTGGCCCGCGGTATCGACGCCGGCCTGGACCGCAAGGCCCTGCACGGTCAGGCCTCGATGGCCAAGCTGTACTGCTCGGAGATGGCCGGGCGGGTCGCCGACCGCGCGGTGCAGATCTTCGGCGGTCGCGGCTACATGCGCGAGAACGTCGCCGAGCGGATGTTCCGGGAGCTACGCGTGGAGCGGATCTGGGAAGGCGCCAGCGAGATCCAGCGCATCATCATCGGCCGGCAACTGATGCTGCGTGGGCCGCAGGCGGTGCTCGAACCGCACTGACCGCGGACGCTCAGCGCAGCAGCTGATCGGACAGGGTCTCCAGCGCCTGCTTGGCGTACCCGCGCCAGATCCGGGCGAACACCGGCAGTGCCCGCGCGCTCAGGGCCGAGCGCGGATGCAACGTCCAGCGCCACGTCACGTTGGTGCCGGTGCCGTGCGGGGTGAAGATCCATACGCCCTCGACGTGGTCGATCAACGGCGCCATCGCGCCGCGAACATCGGCGAGCGTGTAGCCGAATGACTGCGGCGGGTCGACGCTGGTCAGGGTTTCCCGCATCCCGCCCCCGCCCACCAGGGCGACGTCGCGGGTCTGGCCGACGGTGGCCCAGTCGCCGTCCTGGCCGTACACGGCCTTGATCGGCGGAATGGGCCCGTACCAGTGCGAGAACAGCACCGGCAGCGGGATCGGCAGGGTTTTGGCGAAGGCGTCGGCCGGCGCGACGGGGATCGCCCGGGATTGTTCGACGACGACAGGTTGGGCCATGAGCCCGATGGTAGGCCGACTCAGCGGCTCAGGTACGGGGCCGCCCGGCCGGTGATCGGCGGCAGGTCGAAGAACCCGGCGATGCCCGGTTCGGCCGCGCAGGTCGCCGGGATGGAGTTGACGCAGTGCGCCGCCGTGGCCACCACACCCGGGTTGCTCTGCAGGCCTTCCTCGACCGACTCGGGCTGCCAGCCCTTCACGGTGACGAAGGTGTTGGGGTTGCCCCGCACCTCCATCTCGTAGCGCTCACCGGCCGGGCCGAAAGACCATGCCGGATCGAGGTTTTCCTCTCCCATGAGCCAGTTGACGGTGATCCGCACGACGACGGTGTTGGTCACCACCGCGTCCCAGTGGAACCGGCGGCCCGCTACCTGCCCCGGTTCGATGACGCCCAGCGGGCTGTCGATCGGTGCGGTCGCCACGGCGATCTCCTGCTGGGTACGGATCATCGGTTCGGCGGCGAATCCCAGCCGGTCGACGATCAACCGGACCGACTGGAAGAACCCGCCGTTGAGCAGCTTCTGCATCGGCCCGCTCAACGCGCTCTCGGGAGTGCCGCCGAATCCCATCACGTGTCGCAGCACGTCGGGGGCGCCGTAGGTGCGCAGATCGGAGTACTCCTCGGCACGCACGAACGTCACGCCGGTGGACATCACCGACAGCAGCAGCGGAAACAGTTCGGTGGCCGCACCCGGCCCGATCCCGGCGCCGTGCAAGGTGACGTTGCCCTCGCGCGCGGCGGCCTCCAGCGGCGCGGCCTCGGACTCGGTGGGATAGAACCAGCCCAGCGGGCTGACGACGTTCTTGCCCGAGCGCAGCAGCGCGGTCACCTCGTCGACATTGGGCAGCAGCGGTGCGTAGATCACCGCGTCGGCGTCCAGCGCCAGGATGTCGTCGATGCTGCCGGTGGCGGTCACCCCGAGGGGGTCGGTGCCGATGATCTCCCCGACGTCCTTGCCTGCCTTGTCCGCCGAGTGCACCCAGCAGCCGACGAGTTCCAGTTCGGGGTGTTCGAGCACACCCTTGATCGCCGCGACCCCGACCGACCCGGTTGCCCATTGGACGACTCGCAACGCCATGAGCGCCACCTCCGAAAACTAGAACGTGTTACAACTACATCTACACGACCTGCCCGCGAGCAGACGCAAACTCGCACAACTCCGCGTCCCGGAGTGCGAATTCGCGTCTGCTCGCCGGGGAGTAGGTTGCAGGTAAGTCAGCGTGGACGGAAAGGTTTGACACCATGGGCAAAGCCGGAAACAAGGTGTTCGTCGTCGGAGTCGGGATGACGAAGTTCGAGAAGCCCGGAAGTCGTGAAGGCTGGGACTACCCGGACATGGCGCGCGAGTCGGGAACCAAGGCACTCGAGGACGCCGGCGTGGACTACAGCCTGATCGAGCAGGGCTTCGTCGGCTACTGCTCGGGTGACTCCACCTCCGGCCAGCGCGCCCTCTACGAACTGGGTATGACGGGCATCCCGATCGTCAACGTCAACAACAACTGCTCGACGGGATCCACTGCACTGTTCCTCGGCGCGCAGGCGATCCGCGGCGGGCTCTCGGACTGCGTGCTCGCCCTCGGGTTCGAGAAGATGCAGCCGGGTTCACTGGGCGGCGGCGCCACCGACCGCGAGACCCCACTGGGCCGCCACGTCAAGGCACTGGCCGAGATCGACGAGTTCGCCTTCCCCGTCGCGCCGTGGATGTTCGGCGCGGCCGGCCGCGAGTACATACGTGAATACGGCGCCACCGCAGAGCATTTCGCCAAGATCGGCTACAAGAACCACAAGCATTCGGTGAACAACCCGTACGCCCAGTTCCAGGACGAGTACAGCCTGGACGACATCCTGGCGGCGAAGATGATCTCCGATCCGCTGACCAAGCTGCAGTGCTCGCCGACCTCGGACGGCTCGGGTGCGGTGGTGCTGGCCTCGGAGCAGTTCGTCGACGACCACAACCTGGCCGGCCAGGCCGTGGAGATCGTTGGCCAGGCCATGACCACCGACTTCGCCTCGACTTTCGACGGCTCGGCCAAGAACATCATCGGCTACGACATGAATGTCCAAGCGGCGCGGCAGGTCTACGAGCAGAGCGGGCTGGGCCCGGAGGACTTCCAGGTCATCGAATTGCATGACTGCTTCTCGGCCAACGAACTGCTGCTGTATGAAGCCTTGGGGCTGTGCGGCACCGGTGAGGCACCCAAGCTGATCGACGACAACGACACCACCTACGGCGGTCGCTGGGTGGTCAACCCGTCCGGCGGCCTGATCTCCAAGGGCCATCCGCTGGGTGCCACTGGCCTAGCCCAGTGCAGCGAGCTCACCTGGCAGCTGCGCGGCACCGCCGACAAGCGACAGGTGGACAACGTCACCGCCGCCCTGCAGCACAACATCGGCCTGGGCGGGGCCGCCGTGGTCACCGCCTACCAGCGCGCCGACCGCTGATCGGCTAGCAAGGGGCCGGCCTCCCACCGGCCCTCGGCGATCCAGTCACATACCCGGTCCAGGTCGACGTCGTCGACGACCGGGCCCACCCATCGGCCCGGGCCGATCGCGGACCGGTCGAGGGCGCACGGCTGCAGCAGCAGCATGACGCCATCGCCCTGCCGGTTCGCGCACCAGCCCGAGCGCAGGAGACAGTCGGCCGCCACAAGCATGCCGTGCGGACACCTCCGAACAACTTCGCTGAGCCGGTCGATCACCGAATTTCGTTGCTCTGCTCCGCATTCGGAACACACGACAAGAGTGAATGCGTGGCCAACCGGCATGCCGAGCCCTCCTGCTAGTGGAAATCATTTTCGACAAGCGCCTGTCCGCACTGTACCGTGAGAACAACCTTAATGAAAACTGTTTTCAACAGGGAGGGTGTAGTGCGGACACCGGTACTGCTGGTCGCCGGGCAGGGAGACACCGATGCCATCGCCAGAATCCTGTTGAGACACGAGCGAACCCTGGTGGTACGGCACCGATTCGACGGCCACGTCGTGCACCGGCTGCTCACCGTGCGCCACCACGAGATCCTGACCACCTCGGACTCTGCCCTGGAGTTGTCCCACGGCTGCGTCTCCTGCACCATCCGCGACGACCTGCTGGTCCTACTGCGCCGGCTGCATCGCCGCGATGACGTCGACCGGATTGTCGTCCACCTCGCGCCCTGGCTGGAGCCCGAACCGATCTGCTGGGCCATCCACCACGTCCGGGTGCACGTCGGTCCCGGCTACACCGACGGACCTGCCGCTCGCGATGTCGAGATCGGCGGTGTCATCACAGGTCTCGACGGTCCCGAGTGGCTGCAGCACGCGTTGGGGGACGACGAACTGGACGACGGCCGCACGGTCGCCCAGGTGGTGGTCGGCCAGGCCGAGTTCGCCGACATCGTGGTGGCCCCCGAACTTGACCCGACCGGCCTCGCGGTGCTGCGCCGGCTGGCACCGCGCGCCTGGATCGTCCGCTGCGAGGACCACCTCGAAGACGCGGTGGCCAATCTCGAACCGACCGCACGCCGCGGACGCAGCGACGACCCCTGGGGCCCGCTGCTGGCCGGACAACCACCGCTGGAGGCCGACGACGAGGTCCGCATCATCGAGTTCAGCGCGGCCCGGCCATTCCACCCGGGCCGCCTGCACGACGCGCTCGACGTGGTGCTCGGCGGCGTCGTACGCACCCGGGGTCGGCTGTGGTTGGCCGGCCAGCCTGAGCAGATGATGTATCTGGAATCCGCGGGCGGCGGCCTTCGGGTCAGCTCGGGCGGGAAATGGCTTGCAGCGATGGATGACTCAGAGCTCGCCTACGTCGAGAAGGAGCGCCGGGCGTTAGCCGGAATGATCTGGGATCACCAGCACGGCGATCGCCACTCAAGCCTGGCGATCCTGGCCTGCGGAGCCGACCCGGCGGAGATCACCGCGGCACTGCAGGGTGCACTGCTCACCGACGCGGAGCTGGCTGACCCCGGCAGCTGGGCCGGCCTTGCGGATCCGTTCGGCGACTGGCATGAAGACCCGTGCGGCGAGCCCGCCGAACACAGCGAACTGTCCACCCCCGGTACCCAACACGGAAGCGAATCATGAAGCCTGATATCCATCCCGACTACCACCCGGTGGTCTTCCAGGACACCACCACCGGTGCGACGTTCCTGACCCGCTCGACGGTCACCAGCACCCGAACCATCGATATCGAGACCCCCGACGGGGTGCGCACCTACCCCTTGGTGCCGGTTGAGGTCAGCGCCGCCTCGCACCCGTTCTGGACCGGCAAGCAACGCATCATGGACGCCGCGGGCCAGGTGGAGAAGTTCCGCAAGCGCTATGGCCCGCGTTAGAGCGTGACGACCTTGTAGGCACCGTCAGCGTGCCGGGAGCGGATGGTCTTCTTGTCGTACTTGCCCACGCTGGTGCGCGGGATCTCGTCGACGAAGGTCCACCGCTCGGGCAGCCACCACCGAACCACCTTGTCCGCCAGGTATTCCCGCAGTTCCTCCGGGGTGGCCTCGGCGTCCTCTTGGAGCACCACGGCGGCCAGTGGGCGTTCCTGCCAGCGGTCGTCGGGCACGCCGACCACCGCGGCTTCGCGCACCGCGGGGTGGCCGATCAGATGGTTCTCCAATTCCACTGAGGAGATCCATTCACCGCCGGACTTGATGACGTCCTTGGCGCGGTCGGTCAGCGTGATGTAGCCCTGCTCGTCGATGCGGCCGACGTCACCAGTGCGCAGCCAGCCGGACTGGAACTTCGACTCGTCGGTGTTGCGGTAGTACGAGCCGGTAATCCACGGCCCTCGGACCTCGAGTTCGCCGACGGCCTCGCCGTCGTGGGGCAGGGCGTTACCTTCGTCGTCGACGATGCGGGCCTCGACACCGCACATCGGCCGGCCCTGGGTTCCGCGGACCTCCCAGTGCTTGTCGGCCGGGGTGTTGGGCGCCGGCCAGGCCAGGGTGGCCATCGGCGAAGTCTCGGTCATCCCCCACAGCTGGCGGATCTGCACACCGTAGTTACTCTCGAAGGTCTTCATCAGCGAAACCGGCACCGCTGAACCGCCGCAGGCGACCAGTCGCAGCGACGAAATGTCATGCCCGGCTTCGCGATCCAGGTAGTTCATCACGTCATTCCAGATCGTGGGCACCGCGCCGGCGACGGTGGGCCGCTGCGTCTCGATGAGGTTCACCAAGGACTTGGCGTCCATGAACCGGTCCGGCAGCACGATGTCGGCGCCGGCCATCAGCGCCGCGTACGGCAGGCCCCAGGCGTTGGCGTGGAACATCGGCACGATCGGGAATGCCTTGTCCGAGAAGCTCAGTCCCATTCCGTTGCCGCTGCACACCGCCATCGAATGCAGGTAGCTCGACCGGTGGCCGTAGACCACACCCTTGGGATGGCCGGTGGTGCCGCTGGTGTAACACATTGCAGCAGCTGAGTTCTCGTCGACATCAGGCCAGTCGAACTCGTCGGATTCGGCGGCTGTCACGTCTTCGTAGCGCACCACCTTCTTGCCGGACCGCTCGAAGGGTTCCAGATCGCCCTCCCCGACCGCGATCACGGTGTGCACGGTCTCCATCCTCGGCAGCACCGGG
Organism: Mycobacterium sp. M26; assembly: GCF_001494595.1. Classification (GTDB taxonomy): domain Bacteria; phylum Actinomycetota; class Actinomycetes; order Mycobacteriales; family Mycobacteriaceae; genus Mycobacterium. Next base: position 680,296 of record NZ_LN929908.1, on the reverse strand, counting down.
GCCAGGATGGGCGCCAGGGACAGGTCGGCGATCACGACCTTGTCCTCGGCCTCGTAGGCCACGAACTCGATCTGCTCGGGGAACAACCGGATGTTCAGCGTGTGCAACACCGCACCCATCGAGGGCACCGCGACGTAGGCCTCCAGATGCTCCTGGTTGTTCCACATGAAAGTGGCCACCCGGTCGTCACCCTCGACACCGAGACGGCGCAGCGCATTGGCCAGCCGGGCGGCCTGGGCACCGACTTCCCGGTAGGTCGCGTGCCGGTAGCCGCCGTCACCGGTCGCGGTCGTCACGGTCCGATCGCCGTGCACGGTGACGGCGTAGCGGAGGATGGCGCCGACGGTCAATGAGAACTGCTGCATGGTGCTGTGCATGACGCCTAACCTATCGTCGCGCAGACCTGACCATCCTCGGTTCCCCCGAGATGTCGGCCGCCGACGGTGCGATCCTGAGTCATGACCGTCACCAAGTCGATCGTCCTGTTCGTCGCCGCGGCACTGCTCGAGATCGGCGGGGCGTGGCTGGTCTGGCAGGGCGTGCGGGAGCACCGCGGCTGGTTGTGGGCTGGCTTCGGCGTCATCGCCCTGGGTGCCTACGGCTTCGTGGCCACGTTGCAGCCGGAGGCGAACTTCGGCCGGATCCTGGCCGCCTACGGCGGCGTGTTCGTCGCGGGCTCGCTGCTGTGGGGGATGGCTGCCGACGGCTTCCGGCCGGACCGCTGGGACGTGATCGGTTCGGCGGTGTGTCTGGTCGGTGTCGGGCTGATCATGTACGCCCCACGGCGATGATGAGCGGATGACGACGGGCCCGGCCGAACACGGCCGGGCCCGTCATCGCGTTTCTACTGGTGAGACTTCTGGCGCTGTTCTTCAGCTTTCGCCTCACCACGGGCCTTCTCGGCCTCGGCTTCCTTGGCTGCGGCGTCACGCTGGGCCTCGGCCTTGTCCTGCTGGGCCTTGCCCTCCTCGGTGAGGTCGTCGCGGCCGGTCACCGTTCCCACGGCTTCCTTGGCCTTGCCTTTGACGTCTTCGACGACACCCTTGATGCCCTCTTGCGGTCCACTGTTGTTGTCTGCCATGGGGCCCTCCCGTTGTGACGGATGTGCTTGCTGTGGCGGTTGCCGCGGTCCTCTGCTTGCTGTGGCGGTTGCCGCGGTCCTCGTCGACCGCGGCCACCATCGCCTGGCTTCCCCGCCTCGAGGCCGCTAAACGCGCTGCAACATTTCGGTCGGCAGCGGCGATACAAGAAGAGGATCATTGGGGGTCGTCAGAAGGAGGATGCGCGAATGCGCACTACATGGATGCTCGCCGCGGCCGCGGCAGCGGGCGCAATCGTCGCCGGACCCGCCGCCACCGCATGGGCGGACGACACCTCGGCACAGCAGACGATCAATCAGTTGCAGCAGCAGGGCTACACCGTCAACATCGACCGGATCGGTACCGCTCCGTTGTCGCAGTGCGTCGTGACCAGCGTCCGCAACCCGCAAACGGTCACCCAGTGGGTGCCGTACGTCGGGCCGACCCTTGGCCGAAACAACGGCAATGTGCTCGTGCCGGTCGTGACCAGCCAGACCATCTCGGTCTCGCTGGACTGCAGCGGCCGGGGCTAGGAAGCCAGCAGCGCCAGATCGCTGGCGGCGCCGACCTGCAGCGCGGTGATCGCGCCGCTGTAGTCGGCGGCGTAGAGCCGGCCGCGCGGTCCGGCAGCCAGGCAGGCCAGCGCACCGCCGACGGTGATGTGGTCGACGATCTCGTGGGTGGCGGTGCACATCACGGCGATCTCGTCGCGGTCGACGAAGTACGCCAGGTCGCCGTCATGGCCGAGCACCAGCGAGGTCGGGATCCCCCGCACGCCGATGGTGTCGATCACCCGGGCACTGGCCACGTCGATCACCGTGATGACGCTGCCCAGCTCCACGTCCCAGCCGGTGGCGAACACCTTGCGGCCGTTGGGATGTGCGGCGATCTCGCCGATCGACCCGGCCAGGGCGACGGTGCGCAGCACCACGCAGCGGGTGGTGTCGATGACGACGAGGCTGCCGCCCGAGGCGGTGGTCAGCGCGACGAACAGCCGGGTGCCGTCGGCGCTGAGGCGCAGCGCTTCGACCGAGGCACCGGACACCGCCGAGACCGCGACGGCGCGAAGGGCACCGGATTCGACGTCGACGACGGCGACGTCGGCGCGGTCGTCACCGATGCGCGCGACGTAGAGGGTGTCACCGGCAGGGCTCACGGCCAGGCCGCGAGCGGCCAGTTCCATGTTCTTGGCGGCGAAGGGAACGGCGGTGGCGGTGTCGACCGCGACGATCGCGTCCTCTTCGGTCGAGGCCGAGGTGACGTAGGCACCTCTTCGGTCGAGGCCGAGGTGACGTAGGCACGGTCGGCGACCACCACCGAGTAGGGCTCGGCGATACCGGCGACCGTCGCGGTCACCGTCATCGTGGCGGTGTCGATGATCGACACGGCGTCGGCACCGTAGTGCGCGACGACCAGGCGCCGGCCATCCGGGCTGACCGCCATATCGCTGATCGGGCCGTGCGTGGCGGCGACAGTGCCCGCGGCGCTGACGATGGGGGCGGTCATGGGCTCGAGCCCGACCTCGTCGAGCAGCGCCGGAAGCAGATCACCGGTCGGTGCGCGCTTGATCGTGGGCAGCGTCGACAGCCACAGGGAGTGTGCTGCAGCAACCCGTTCGGCCACCGCTGACGTGTTTGCCATGATCTCGTTCCTCCGACAGCCTTCATCAGGCCGAGTTTCGTGTTGAGCGTTCATGTGACGCCAGGTGGCGTCGCGTGACATTCAGTGTACCGAGACAGTTAACCCAGAATTTCCATTCTTTCGGGACCAATTCACACGCGTCGCGGGCGTCTCAGGTGACGTTAAGACAGGGACCGTTATCGATTTGTTGTAATTCGCGGAGGATTTTCAAAAATACACCTTGAGCTGCAGAATCATCGGCCGAAAATTGATCGTGACCGGACGTTGACAATGCCCGTGGCTAAGAAATTCTCACCGGTCCGCGGCCGAAAGTTGCCAACATCACAATGCCCCAGTGGTGTCTAAATTATTAAGGAAAGTCCTTAGTAAAGGGCCTCCAGCGAACGTGGGCCAGGCCACAATTCCGTCGGCCCCTCCCGGTGCGCAACGCGAAGTTCGCTGCTCGCGATGGTTAGTGAGGGCGTCTCAACACTTCGCCAGTGGCCCAGATCACAGTGCCTGTTGACGTCAGCTGGGCGGGCTGATCACCGCGCACGCCACCCGCTTGCCGGCATCACCGGTGGCCATGGTCTGTTCGTCCGGACCGGGCTTGCCGTCGACGGTGTAGCGCTGCGGAATGTTGGCGAAGTTATCGGCGCCCTCGTGGATGATCAGCGCGGTGCCCTGCGGCCCGGTGAGATCGGCCTTGGTGAACGCCTCAGTGGTGGTGACCAGCTTGGCCGACCCGTCGGGCCGGACCTGAAGTGAGGTCAGGTCCCCACTGGCCGGGTGGCTGGTGTGCCCGCTGACCTGGAAGTGCCCGCCCGCGGAGTTGAAGTTGCCCGGCGCACCGCCACTGGGGGCCACCGAGTCGGCCTCGCACTTGCCCACCGAGTGGATGTGCAGACCGTGGAAGCCGGGTGTGAGGATGCCACCCTCGACGGTCTCCACCGTGATGGTGGCGTAGCCGCCCGAGAAGTCGAACGTGGCATTGGCCACCGGCTTGCCATCCGGTGTCTTCAGTTGCGTCACAATGCTTTCCGCGCCGGATGCCGCGGTCGAGGAGCTCGCCGACGAGGACTGGCTCTGCGTGGAACTGTTGGAGCAGGCGGTGACGAAGGCAACGGGGAGGATCAGCGCGGCGACGCCGGCGCGCACAGGTGTCAACATCTTCGCAGCCTACCCGCGCCGCGAACCCCGCCAAACGTCGGAAATCGTGGGCCGAAACGCCACCAGGGGAAGCTGGCGCACCAGCCGGTCACGGGCGGCCGGGCTCCCGTCGTAGTGCCAGCCGACCAATGCCGTCAGCACCCGGCGTACCACCGGCCGCACCCATCGGTGCCGCCGCTCGTAGTCGGCGATGACGGCGGCGGCCTCGTCCGGGCCCAGCACCCGATGCTCGGCGGCGAACGCCGCTCGCCCGATCTCGATGCGGGCGGGCGAACCGGCGTGCAGGTTGCGGAACCAGTCCGTGGTGGGTCCGAGTCCGGCGATCACCACGATCTCGTCGCCGTCGATGGCGAGGACCTCGAGCACCGCGCGGTACTGCTTGCCCGAGGTCCGGCCCCGATGTGTCAGGCAGAGGAACCGCCGGCCCAGCAGCCAGCCGAGGCCGTGGTCGTAGAGCCGGACCGGTGTGCGCCACATGATGGCCGCATACCCGCACCGGGCGAGGTGAACACTGACCCTCATTGGCAAATACTGGGCGGTTGCTCCGAGCAAACAAGGCAAAACCTGTGAGCAGCCTTCTACAGGCGCAGGGCGTGGCTTCCGGTACCCCGACACGTCGGCGTGGCAATGGGGATAACGTTTGCGGTCTTGGTCTCGAAACGGTAAACACTGAGCATGCCCTCACCGGCGTCCGCCGCCGCCTCCGTGTCTCCTGGATGGCGCGACCGCAAGCGATACTTCTGGTTGTTGAGCACGATCATGCCCGGGATGGTCGGCCTGTCCTGGCTGTGCGTGTTCTTCCTCGGGGACCGGGCGTTCTGGTGGCTGGGGCTCGTCCTGGTATTCGCGATCGGCCCGGTGCTCGACTACCTCGCCGGCGCCGACAGCGCAGGTCCCTCGGACGGGGCGCTGCTGTCGCTGGAGAAGGATCCGTTCTATCGCTGGGCGACCTACCTGTACCTGCCCTGCCAATACCTGTCGCTGATGTTCGCCTGCTGGCTGTGGGCCGGTGGCGGCTGGGTTTCGATGAGCGTCGTCGACAAGCTGGGGCTGATGGTCGCCGTCGGCATCGTCGGCGGCTGCGCCATCAACGTCGCCCACGAGATCGGCCACACCAGTCAGCGCACCGAGAAGCGGCTGAGCAAGATCGCTCTGGCGCAATGCTGGTACGGCCACTTCCCGGTGGAGCACAACCACGGCCATCACGTGCGGGTGGCCACCCCCGAGGATCCGACGAGTTCGTGGCTGGGCGAGAGCTTCTACGCGTTCCTGCCCCGCTCGGTGGCCGGCCGGGTGACGACCGCGTGGCGGCTGGAGGCTCGCCGGCTGGCCCGCCGCGGCCGCTCGCCGTGGTCGCTGCAGAACGAGGTACTGACCGCGTGGCCGATGAGCCTGGCGCTCTATGCCGGCCTGGCGGTCTGGTTCGGCCCGGTGGTGTTGCCGTGGTTGGCCGGCCAGGCAGTGGTGGGGATCTGCCTGCTCGAGATGGTCAACTACATGGAGCACTACGGGTTGCGCCGCCAGAAGCTCCCCAACGGGCGCTACGAGCGGGTGCGCCCGGCACACAGTTGGAACAGCAACAGCGTGCTGTCCAACATCTTCCTGTTCCACCTGCCGCGGCACTCCGACCACCACGCCAACCCGCTTCGGCCCTATCAGGCACTGCGGCATTTCGACGAGGCACCGGAGTTGCCCGCCGGATACGCGGCGCTGCTCCCGCTGACGCTGATCCCGCCACTGTGGCGCCGGGTGATGGACCACCGGGTGATCGCGCACTACGGCGGTGACATCCGGCTCGCGGCTTTGCCGCCGAATCATCCGCTGATGGCTCAGAATGAAGCGTCACCCCCGCCACCGGGGTACTACGGCCCGCCCATGCCACCGGGTGGGCAGCCGCCGTCCTCACCCGGCATGAAGGTCGGCTGGATTGTGTTGGCGCTGTTGGTCGTCGGCCTACTCATCGGTGGCGGTGCGATTGCCTTCACCACCCTGTTCGCCACCAAGACGGTCACCTCGACGCCCACCACCCCGAAGATCTCCGGGGGCGGCGGACCGTTCAGCCCGACCGCCGAGCCGGAGAGCCCGATACCCACCGCCGCACCCGAGGAGCCGCCGACGACAGCGGCCACCGTGGAGACCTCGGCCCCCGGGCAGAGCGTCAGCGTCTCGGGGATCGAGGAGCGCAAGACGATCGCGTGCAACGACAACCCGGTCACCGTCAGCGGGGTGGAAAACACGGTCGTCATCACCGGACACTGCACCCGGCTGGAAGTCTCCGGCATGAACAACACCGTCACCGTCGACTCCGTTGACGTGATCAGCGCATCCGGGATCGAGAACAAGGTGACCTACCGCTCGGGTTCACCGACGATCGACAAGTCCGGCTTCGACAACATCGTCGAGCAGGGCGGATAACTCAGCGCAGCGGCACGAATCGGCTGAGCTTGCCGGTGTTCGGGTTGCGATCCAGTCGCGGCACCGTCCGTACGGTGATCTCGGCAGACGCCAGCCCGTAGCGCCCCACCGCAGCCACCAGTGTGTGCGCCACCGACTCGTCCGGGGAGCCGACGACGGCGATATCGGCACCGGTGGCGGTCTGGGTCACCTGGTACTCGGTGATGCGCGGGTCGGTGCCCAGGACGTGCCGAAAAGCACTGGCGGGCACGGTGACCGAGCCGTAGACGAAATCGTCGTCGCGGCGGCCCGCGACCTCGGCCACCCGGGCGAAGGCGCTGCCGCACGGACACGGTTCGGACAGCAGGGTGATCTCGTCACCGAGGTCATAGCGGATGAACGGAAAGGTCCGGTTGGCCAGTCCGGTGGCCAGGGTCCGGCCGTCCACCCGCTCCAGGATCACCTCATCCTCACAGATGTGCAGGCCCTCGCCGTATCCGCAGCCCACGGCCTGGACACCGATTTCCGTTGAGCCCCAAAGGTTGTGGATCACCGGGTCCCAGGCCCGGCTGATGGCATCGCGGTCCTCGGGCAGCAGCGGCTCGGAGTTGGTGCTCACCCGCCGGGGGGCGATCGACAGGTCGCCGGCCAGTGCAGCACGGGCCAGCCGCCCGATCACGCTGGCGTAGCCGACCAGATGGGTGGGTGCCGCGGCGGCCACATTGGCCAGCACCTCGTCGAACGGCGCGCCCGCCTCGATCACCACCGTCTGCATCCCGTCGACAGTCGGCACGTCGAACAGCGGCGTGCTGGCATGCGGTGGGAGGGCGGCGCTGATGACCGCCAGCCGGGTGGGACCCGGCTGCGCGGCCCGGCGCTCGTCGCGGGCCTGCATCCGCCAGGCCAGCGCGGCCGCGCTGGCGAAAAACGGCCAGTCCCAGACGTATACACCGCGCACACCGGTGGACCCGCCGGAGCTGAACACCTGCTGATCGTGGGCGGTGTAGGAGAACCAGGACTGTTCGGCCAGGATCCGTTCGGCACCGGCACGGTCCAGGTCGCCGACGGTGATGACCTGGTCCCAGTGCTCCTGGGCCTGCTGTTTGGTCATCGCGGGCACCGCGGCCAGATCGGCGACGGTGGCCGTGTCGGGGTCGATATCGCGCAGCCGGCGGGCGTGGAACGGTGAACGCTCCCGGGCGTAGCCGAGGAGCAGCCGCAGCCGCCGGTCCCGATGGTGTTCGATACGCTCCCGCGGCCAGTCCAGCCGGCCCACATGGTCATCGAGGGCGGCCGCCACCGCATTCAGGTGGGCGGCTCGCAGTCGCTGGTAGTCAGCCTTCCCCGTCATGGCCTATTTCGCGCAGGCGTCGGGGGCGTCACCGCGCACCGGGGCGTCGACCGGCAGCGTGTAGGTGATCACCACCTCGGCCACCTCCCCGGTCTCGTTGGCCACCCGGTGCGGGACACCGGCCGGGATCAGAACCGCCTGTCCCGCACCGTAAGTCACCGCCGAGCACGCGGTGGCGGTCTGCAGTGCCACCGCACCGTCGGTGATGACCGAGTACTCCGGTCCGGGGTGGGTGTGCCATCCGCTGCTGGCGCCGGGACTGATGGCCAGTTCCTGGACCACCAGGGTGGCCGGGCCGTCGGTGTTGATCGCCACCGGAGCGTCGGTGGTGCCCGTGGCCAGATCGGTTCGGGTGGTGTCGCCCTCGGGCGGGGTGGCGCCGGCGGTGGACAGTGGCGCCGACGCAGCCAGCACAGCGGCGGCGACCGCGACGATCACTCGGACACTCATGGCACTCCTCCTGGTGGTCCTGCCGGTCCAGGGTGACCCACGTGGCACCGTAACGCCAGCAGAATCCCAGCCGCGGACACATATTGACGCATTCGTCGATATCTGGTGTCGCCGTTACACAGCAGGAGCACCGCCGGAGCACTAGCGTGAACGACGCCCAAATACGCACGGTCAGGGAGGCCAATACATGGGAGCTGACACGTTAAGGCGCGGCCTGAGCCGATGTAGGTTACGCCGCGCGAGCGCCATCACCGTCCTGGCGGCCGTCCTGTTCGCCACGCTGTTCGGCGCCACGCTGCTCTCCCCCGGCAAGGCTGCCGCCGACGGCGAGACCTATGTGATCGCCACCGACACCACCTTCGCCCCGTTCGAATTCCAGGACAAGCAGGGCAATTTCGTCGGCATCGATATGGATCTGATCCGCGCCATCGCCGAGGATCAGAAGTTCAAGGTCGACATCAAACCGCTGGGTTTCGACGCCGCACTGCAGGCCGTGCAGGCCAATCAGGTCGACGGTGTCATCGCGGGCATGTCCATCACCGACAAGCGCAAGCAGGTGTTCGACTTCTCCGAACCCTATTTCGAGTCCGGCATCCAGATGGCGGTGCTCAAGACCAACAACGACATCAAGTCCTACGAGGATCTGCGCGGCAAGCGGGTGGCGGTCAAGAACGGCACCCAGGGCGCCACCTTCGCCAACTCCATCAAGGATAAGTACGGCTTCCAGGTGGTCTCGTTCGCCGACTCGTCGTCGATGTTCGACGAGGTGAAGACCGGCAACTCCGCTGCGGTGTTCGAGGACTACCCGGTGCTGCTGTACGGCATCGCGCAGGGCAACGGCTTCAAGACGGTCACCCCCAAGGAGGATCCGACCGGCTACGGGTTCGCGGTGAACAAGGGCCGCAACGCCGAACTGCTCTCGAAATTCAACGCCGGCCTGAACAACCTGAAGAAGTCGGGCCGCTACGACCAGATCATCAACAGCTACCTGGGTGAGGGGGCGAGCACCGACGACAACTCGTTCCTCGGCCTGATCAAGAGCACCTCGCCGATGCTGTTGGCCGGCCTGAAGATGACCGTCATCCTCACGGTCGTCTCGATCGCCATCGCCCTGGTACTCGGCGTGATCTTCGGCCTGTTCCGGGTGTCGCGGTCGATTTGGCTGCGCGGTATCGGCACCACGTTCGTCGATATCTTCCGCGGCACACCACTGCTGGTGCAGGCGTTCTTCATCTACTTCGGCATCCCGTCGGCACTGGGCTTCCAGATGAGCGCGCTCACCGCGGGCATCATCACGCTGTCGCTCAACGCCGGCGCGTACATGACCGAGATCGTGCGCGGCGGTATCCAGTCCGTCGACAAGGGGCAGATGGAGGCGGCCCGCAGCCTCGGCATCGGCTACCTGCCGACGATGCGCAAAGTGATTCTGCCGCAGGCGATCCGCACGATGGTCCCGTCCTACATCAACCAGTTCGTGATCACGCTCAAGGACACCTCGATCCTGTCGGTGATCGGCATCGCCGAGCTGACCCAGACGGGCCGGATCATCATCGCCGGCAACTACCAGTCGTTCAAGATGTGGCTGATCATCGGTGTCATCTACTTCATCGTGATCATGGCGCTGACCAAGCTCTCGGATCGCCTCGAGAAAAGGATCGTGAAATGACCGAGCTCATCCCCGAGGCCGCGGCCGCCGAGCCCGCGGGCACCGTCAAGATCCAGATCGAGAACCTCAAGAAGGCGTTCGGTGAGCTGGTGGTGCTCGACGGCATCACCACCGACATCAAGCAGGGCGAGGTGGTCTGTGTCATCGGACCGTCCGGTTCGGGCAAGTCGACGTTCCTGCGCTGCCTGAACAAGCTGGAGGACATCACCGCGGGCAAGGTGGTAGTCGACCACTTCGACCTCACCGATCCCAAGGTCGACCTGGACAAGGTGCGCCAGCACATCGGCATGGTGTTCCAGCACTTCAACCTCTTCCCGCACATGACGGTCCTGCAGAATGTCACACTGGCGCCGCTGCTGACCAAGAAGATGGACAAGGCCGCCGCCGAGAAGAAGGCGATGGATCTGCTCGGTCAGGTGGGGCTGGCCGAGAAGGCGGGCGTCAAACCGTCCACCCTGTCCGGCGGGCAGAAGCAGCGCGTGGCCATCGCCCGCGCACTGGCGATGAACCCGTCGATCATGCTGTTCGACGAGGCCACCAGCGCGCTGGACCCGGAGATGGTCGGTGACGTCCTGGAGGTGCTGCGCCAACTCGCCCTGGGCGGGATGACGATGGTGGTGGTCACCCACGAGATGGGCTTCGCCCGCGAGGTGGCCTCCCGGGTGATCTTCATGGCCGACGGCAACATCGTCGAGGACGACACCCCCGAAGAAGTGTTCGGCAATCCGAAAAGCCCACGGCTGCAGGAGTTCCTGTCGAAGGTGCTCTAGGCGGGGCGCGCCCCGTGGCCGAGGCTCAGCACGGCGGCCGGTGACACCGGCATCCGCTCGGGCAACCGCAGGCGCAGCATGCCGTCGGTCACCGACCACGCAACTGGCTCGTCGAGTCCGAGCATCCGCACCTCGGTGACACCGCCGGCGTCGATGCCGCGGATGCCGAACTCGCGCGCGGAGAGGTCCAGCAGGATCGCGTGTACGGCCCCGTCGCGCTGGGTGAATCGGACACCGCCACCCTCGGTGGTGGTGGTCTGTGCGACGAGCCAGGGCCGGGTGCCGTAGATCGCGTCGCCGTTGACCGCCAGCCACTGCCCCAGCCCGCGCAGCGGGGTCAACTGTTCGACGGGGAACCGGCCGAACTGATCGGGACCGATACCGATCAGCAGGTTGCCGTTCTTGGCGACGATATCGGCGAACGAGCGAACCAGTTCGGTGGTGGTGACGATGTCCTCGGGGCGCTCATTGCGGTTGGCGCCGAAGGAATGTCCGACGCCGCGGGTGGACTCCCACTTCTTGGTCTGGATGCTGTCGTACTGCGCGTACTCCGGGGTGCGGAAGTCGTAGTGGTGGGTGGCCGGGAAGGTCAGTGACTTGCGGTCCTCGGGGATGATCGACCAGAACCGCTGCACCAGTGAGCCACCGAGCCGGGCCAGCGCGTCACTCACCGCGCCGCGGTGACCGGGCGGCTCGATCCAGCGGTCGTTGATCACCCCGTCCGGCACCGCGTTGTAGTACTCGGCGAACAGCGCGGCCAGATCGCCACCGGCGGGCCAGCAGATGTCGTTCCACAGCACCGAGGGCCGGTAGCGCTCGATCAGCTCCCGCACATGAGCGGTCGCGTACCTGACGTAGTCGGGCGTGTGCGGGACGGCAAGGAAGCTGTCGGCCGGGTTCTCCAGCAGCGCATCGTTATAGGGCCAGTCGTAGCCGCCGGAGTAGTACAAGCCCATCCGCATCCCGGCATCGAGCACCGCCTCCCGCAGGTCACCGACGAGGTCGCGGGTGGCGTGGTAGCGACCTTTGCGGGGGTGTGGCAGTTCGGTGGGCCACAAGCAGAATCCTTCGTGGTGTTTGGTGGTCAGCACCACGTAGTGAGCACCGGCGTCGCGGCAGGTCGCGGCGATGGCCGCCATGTCGGCGGTGGCGGTGCCCTCGTCGAAGACCGGCACGAAGTCGTCGTAATCGGCCTCGGGTCCGTAGGTGTCGCGGTGGTGGTACCAGGTGGGACTGCCCTGGATCCGGCTGGTATTGAGATACCACTCGGCATAGGGGTTGTCCCGCAACATCTCTGCGGGCCCATTCTCCTTCAGCAACTGCTGGATGTCAGGCACCTGCGGGGCCCAGCCGGGCACCGAGTACAGCCCCCAGTGCAGGAAAACACCGAGCTTGGCGTCGTCGTACCAGCCTGGCAGCGGGTGCGCGCCGACCGATTCCCAGGTGGGTTCGTACATGTTTGCAGGCTACGCCGCATCTGCAGAGGCGGTCCGGTGCCGGGCGGTTCCGGCCGTGGATCGCTTTGCGGTCGTTGGCTTTTGGGCGGCCGACGGGGGATGTGACGGCCGGCGACTGTGCGCCACCGCAGGTCCGCCGGGGCGCAGGTCCTCGACGAACGCGCGCACACCCTGATGGATCGCCTCGGTGAGCTTGCCGGGCAGCTGCTGGAGGCGCTCCGGCCTGGTCTGCAGCTGCAGGGGCACCGGGGTGGCCGGGCCGGCGTCGTAGTCGTAGGCGGCGTCGACCAGGACCGTCAGTGCCGGCTCAACCAGGTCGAGCAATACCGGTGGCACCCCGAGCACCGCGGCGGGCACCAGCAGTGGCAGTCGCGGCGGTTTGAGGGTGATGTAGGTGATGTTGCCGACGGTGGTGTCGGGTAACGCCCGCGGCGTGGTGGTCAGGTCGGCCGGGAAGTAGTTGGCGTGCAACAGCAGGAAGGCCACCCCAGAGTTGGCCAGCGCCAACAGGTTCAGCGGGTTGACCGGGAAGTCGGAGATCGGGTCGTACTGCCAGCTGACATCGAGCACCGGGTAAGCGGTATCGGCGGGGGTGGCGCCGTCCAGTCCGACCCCCAGGAACGGGACGGTGACCCCCGGAAGGCGGGCCGCGATTCCGCCGTTGGGCCGGTTCATGTTTCCGATCACCACGAGCGCCGTCCAGTCCGACCCCCAGGAACGGGACGGTGACCCCCGGAAGGCGGGCCGCGATTCCGCCGTTGGGCCGGTTCATGTTTCCGATCACCACGAAGCTCAGGTCGCCGGTATGCGGCGAGCCGGCCGCGGCGAGCGCCCGCAGCTCCCGCACCATCACGTTGGCACTCGACGAATAGCCGACCGCCACGATGGGTTCGCCGGGCCGGTCGTGCAGTGTGCGGGTGATAGCGGCGTCGAGGTTGGCTGCTCCGGTCTGCTGTGACTGTTCGAAGGTGGTGTACCCGTCCCAGCCGAAAGTGAGGGGCGTGGCGGCAGGCCAGTCGATCAGCTGGTAGTCGTAACCGCGGTAGGGCGAGTCCGGATTGCTGGGATCGAAGTACCCGCGCTGGTACTCACCGAGGGCAATCAGCTGCGGCAGCGGGCTGGTCTGCGGGTAGACGGGATTACCGCCCAACAATGAGCGGATGTAGCCGGGCACCAACTCACCGCCGTTACCGGACATCGCCAGCACCGTGCCGGCGGTGGCGTCGGGAGCCGGCGCCGCCGTCAGGCCCGCCGCCAGGGCGACCGCGGCCATGCATACGCCGAACCGGTGGGCCGTTCGCTGCCGATTCGCCACGACCCTCCCTTCGGCTCCGGGAACACCGCAACCTTAAGGCCAGATCGCGTTGCTCAGACCGTTATTGCAAACAGAAGAACCAGTGTGCTGTTTACTTCATGATGCAAAATTTGCATCTGCATACGCCGTCAGCAAACTAATAACCATAAGCTGCTATCGAGCGTGTCTTATCAGTTTGCCAGTGTTTTCGAGTGGTATTTCTGACGCGGCTAGTACTAATCCACTATGCGAAGGTAATGCCAGCTAGACCAGCAATACCGGTGCCACGCCGCGGGAAATGACGCGCAACTTACCCCGAAGATAATTTTTGCTGAAACGCATTCATCTCAGATTCTTCTCAGGTAGCTTCCTGAAATCACGTCAACCCTCCTGGAAAGGGGCAGTCCCATGCAGATTGCCGTACGGTCCCACCTCATCGCCGGCATCGCCATGCTCGGCGCCGGCGCCATCGCCGTTGCGCCGATGGCGCCGACCCACGTGGCGGCACTGCCGACGCGCGCCATCGCGGTGGAGAACACCGCCATGGTGCTGCAGCCGGTCAATCCGTTCGAGGCGTTCTCGCCCGTTCTGGAGGCGACGTTCGCCGACGTCTACACCGCCATCCAGTCCGAGATCGACGATCCGCTGCCGATCGTGCGCAGCGTGCTCGGCAACCAGACCAAGTATCTGTTCGCCGTCACCACTGCCGTTGCGGGCGGCGCATGGACTCTGGGCAGTGCGGCATTCGCCCTGCCCGGCCAACTGGTGATCGCCACCCAGCAGGCACTCGCCGGTGATGTCGAGGCCGCGATCCAGACGATCCAGACAGCGACCCTCGGGGCGCTGACCGAGGTGACAGACCAGGTCGTCGGCACGGTACAGAAGGTCCTCCAGCAGCAACTGGCCGTGGCCCAGAACCTGGTGGTCGCGATTCCCGATGCGGGCGGCCTGGCGTTCGCCGCGACGGTGAACGCCGTCAACACCATCATCGCCGCATCCATCAAGGCCGGTGAGAATCTCACCGAGGCCATCAAATCGCTGAAGCCCGTGGCGATTTGGAACGCCGCCGTGCAGGGCGCTGCGGATGTCGCACTGGTGACCGAGCAGGTGACCATCGGCACCGGCGTTCCGGTCGAAGCGGTGGAACTGCCCGCCCTCGAGGAGACCGTGGCAGCCAAGGCGATCGTCGAGAAGACGCCCCGCAGCATCCGCCTCGGACTCGAGCAGGGCCGGGTCCTCATCAACCGGGCTATCAACGGCGGGTTGAGCGACGCGGTCAAGCGGACAGCCGCGGCGACGACCGACAGCGATGGCGGCGGGTCGGCCAAGGCCGACTCCGACTCCGGTTCCGACGGCGGCTCGCACAGCAAGTCCACCGGCGGATCCAAGCGGGCCAAGCACGCGGCCGACTAGCGCACGGACCTTCGGCCCCCGCTCCCCCACTCCGGAAGCGGGGGCCGATTGGCGTTTCCGGCCAATGCCGCCGCGACCGGACGTAGCGTGGGCGGATGAAGGCCGTATCGCTCAGCCTGGCCGGTGCCGCCGTCGCCATCGTGCTGGCCGCCCCGGCGCAGGCGGTCCCGAACACCGCTTGCACCCTGAGCACACCGGTCCAGGACGTCACCGGCGTGCGGCAACTGCCGCCGGCGCTGACCGCCCTGCTTCCACCGATCGCCGATATCGGAGCACCATTCAACAGCACCGACTCGGTGCTTGACCCATCCCTGCCGTTCCGGCGCCTGATCCGGGCGGGCCATCGCGGCGATGACTGGTTTCTCTGGTACGAGCACGGCGGCATCGGCTACTTCTGGCAGGCGGCCGTGATTCACGTCGACGGCGACGCGGCTACTCCCGTCGCCAGCTGGGGCACGGTGTCGGACACGTTGTGCTCGACTACCGACGCCGCGCTGGCAGGCCGGGTTCCGCCCTACCCCGCGGGCACCTGGGCGGCGGGAACTTACTAGGCCCGCTCAATTAGGTTGTGCACAATTTAATTGTGTCCTATAGTTGTCGGCGTGACCGCTCCACGACTCGACGATCAACTGTGCTTCGCGCTGTACTCGGCGTCGCGCGCAGTGACGGCCGCCTATCGGCCGGTGTTGGCCGAACTCAACCTCACCTACCCGCAGTACCTGGTCCTCCTGGTGCTGTGGGAAGAGGGGCACGCCAATGTCAGTCGATTGAGCGAGCGGCTACACCTCGATTCGGGCACCCTCTCGCCGTTGCTCAAGCGGCTGGAGGCCATCGGCTACATCAGCAGGGAGCGTTCCGCCGACGACGAACGTCGCGTGGATATCGTGCTCACCCCGACCGGAAAGCGGTTGCAGCACAAGGCAGCCTGCATCCCCGAGCGGCTGATGGAGTCCTCGGAGATGAGCCCGGAGGAGATTGTCGCGCTCCGCGACGCAGTGCTGCGCCTGTCCGAGGCAGTGCTTTCCCACCACTGAATCAGAAGGGATTTGACATGAAGGTTCTCTACACCGCTGAGGCCCTGGCCACCGGCGAGGGACGTGACGGACACGGCCGCACCTCCGACGGCAAGGTCGACGTCGCCCTGAGCATCCCGAAGGAAATGGGCGGCTCCGGCGTCGGCACCAACCCCGAGCAGCTGTTCGCGGTCGGCTACGCCGCCTGCTACCACTCCGCACTGCGCCTGGTCGCCCGTCAGGAGAAGGCGGACGTCTCGGATTCCTCTGTCGGAGCCCGGGTTTCGCTGGGCACCAAGGACGACGGCGGGTTCACGCTGGCGGTGGAGCTTGAGATCACCCTGCCCAATGTCGACCACGAGACCGCCGTGGCGCTGGCCGAGAAGGCGCACCAGGTGTGCCCCTATTCCAACGCCACCCGCGGCAACATCGACGTCGCGCTGACCGTCACCGACGACTAGTGGCCGTAATAGTCGTTGCCCTTTGAGAATTCGATGAAGGTGCAGGCCTGATTGCCGACGCTCCAGGCGTCATGCCCTGGCGGGAGCAGCATCACATCCCCGGCGCTGAAGACGTCCTCGGAGCCGTCGGCCATCCGGACCGCGAGGGCGCCGCTGGTCACCAGAGCCACATGGGGTAGTTCGCACAGATCCGTGCCGGCGTACTCCTTGAGGTCATTGGACCAGCGCGCGCCCTCGTGGAAGGTCACCTCGGTGACCGAGACACCGTCCAGATTCGCGGTCTTCTTCGAGATCAGGCCGTGTACATCGGATTCGACGTCGGTCAGTCGGGCCTTCTGCATGGCGGGGTTGTAGCCGGGCATCACCCATCTCCTCTGCGGTTCGCGGTCGACCAGTGGATCCCATGCTCGCCGCACAAACCAGATATCGGCTCAGCCTGATCTAACTTTTTCTCTCGATCCCGAAAAATGGGATTGCGTCTTGATGATCGTTTACCTCCCGTTCACCGTGAACTGTCCTCATCAACGAAGAGAAGGAAGTTCCTCATGATCGGTGCTTCGGATTCCGGCGCCACCGGCACGCGTCGCCGAAAGTTCGGGAGATACCTCGGCGCCGCTGCTGCCTCGGTCACGCTCCTGGTCGCCGCCGCGATCCCCGCCGCCGCAGCCGAGCTGATGACGGTGACGTTCGTGCGGCACGCCCAGTCGGCAGGCAACGCCTCGGGTCTGATCGACACCTCCGTGCCCGGCCCGCACATCACCGAACTCGGCCAGACGCAGGCGCAGGCCGTCGCCGACAAGCTCGGCAATAACAACTACGACGCCATTTATGCCTCGACCATGATCCGCACCCAGGAGACCGCGGCACCGATGTCGGAGTACCTCAACCTGCCGGTCACGGTGCTGCCCGGGATCCAGGAGATCGAAGCCGGCAAGTACGAGGGCACCCCCGAGTCGCAGGCTTCCACCGGCTACGCCGTGGCCCCGATCAAGTGGCTGCAGGGCAATCTCACGCCGAGCATCGACGGCACCAGCGACACCGTCAACGGCACCCAGTTCAACGCCCGGATGGCCGCGGCGCTCCAGACGATCTACGACAACGGTGACCGCAACGCCGTCGTGTTCTCGCACGGCGGGGCGATCATGTTCTGGACGCTGATGAACGCCAAAAACCTGACCCTGGTGCAGAAATTCACCATCCTGCAGACAGCCGCGCTGAAGAACACCGACTACGTGGTCATCGAGGGCAACCCGGAGGACGGCTGGACCCTGGTGAACTGGAACGGCAAGCTCTACAGCACCGAACCCACGCTCGAGGCGCAGGTGGCGCTTCAGGTCCGCACGCTGACCCGTCAGCTGGCGGCCTCTGCCCAGCAGGTTGTCGACGCACTGAAGACCCAGGACATCACCAAGGTGATCGCCGCGGTCCAGCAGGGTGTCTCGGATGCGGCCTACTCGTTCGTGAAGTTCGGCCGCAACGTCGGCCCGAAGATCACCACCGCGATCACCGCGGCGGTCGAGGATCTGAAGGCCCAGATCATCAGCAAGCTGCCGACGACCTCGGCCAGCAGCGCTGCCTCCACCACCCCGGTGAGCGCCGCGGCGATCCGTGCCGCGGCCGCGGACACCTCCTCGGCGGCGGCCGAGACCGGTAGCGCGACCAAGGCGACCTCGGCCAAGTCCGAGGCCCGGTCCGCCGGCGCGACGTCCGGCGCTTCCGACGACACCGCGGGTGCGGGCACCGGCGGATCGACGAGCAAGTCGACCGGCGGAAGCGCGCGGCACCGCGACGCTGCCTGATATCGCTGAAGGTCGGCCCTTTCCCACGGGAAAGGGCCGACTTTCGTACAGTCGAGCCTGACGCACGCAAGGAGATGGTCGTGACACAGTCGGCGCGTACCCGCGCGACCCGGGAGCCGTCGTCGATGGTCACCAAGGTGACGGCGGTGATGAACGTCTTCGACCGCGCCGGTGTGGTGCTTCGGCTCGACGAGGTGGCCGCCAGAACCGGACTGTCGCGCTCGTCGGTGCATCGCATCCTCACCCAATTGCGCAGCACCGGAATGCTCCAGCACGGTCCGGGCGGCTACCGGGTGGCCACCTCGTCACTGCCGGTGTCCCGGATGGTCGATCACTCACAGCTGCGCGGTGCGGCATCGCCGGTGCTGCGGCGGTTACACACCGACACCTCGCTGGTGGTGCATCTCGGCGTCCTGATCGGCGCCGACATTCTCTACCTGGACAAGGTCGCCAGCCGCTCGCCCATCTCGGTGCCGACCCGGGTGGCCGGGCGCACCCCGGCCCACGCCAGCGCACTGGGCAAGGCGATGCTGGCCAAACTCCCCGCCGAGGACGTCGACCGGCTACTCGCCGGACCGCTGCGAAAGTGCACTGCGGCAACGATATCCGAGCTGCCAATATTGCATCAGGAGCTGGCCCGGATCCGTTCCCGGCACGGTCTGGCCTACGACGACGGCGAGCTCGCGGTGGGCCTGTCCAGCATCGGCGCCCCGATCGCCCTCGGCGACGGCGAGCTCGCCGGGATCTCGCTGACCGGCACACTGCCCGCCCACCGGCTGACCAGGGTGGCCCCCTTCCTCACCCGGGCCGCCCGCGGCATCGCCGAACAGCTCGGCAGCACAACGGCATCCGATCAAGGTGACACCGTGACCGTCACCGACGACATGCTCTCGCGCGTGCTGCGCACGCTGTCCTCCGATGACTGGGTGTGACGAGCTCTACCAGATCAGGTCGTCGACCGGCAGGCCCATACTGAACCGTCCCACCAGCGCCAGCACCTGCTCAACATTGCTCGAGACATGCATACGCGCGGTCTGCACATCACGCCAGATCCGTTCCAGCAGCGCCTCGTCGATTCCCGACCCGTGGTCGCGGACGATCTCCTGGACAGCCCGAAATGACCGTTCAGAGGCCATCACCTGATCGCGGCGGGTCCGCAGCACCAGTGCCGATTCCGGAAATCCGCCCGCCGCCACACAGCTGATCAGGTCGGCCACGTTGCGCTGCACCTGCCGGACCGACAACTCGACATCGGCGGCCGCCATCGCCAACGGGCTCAGCGGCTCGGCCCGGTCCGCACGTCGCTCACCGAGCAGTCGCTGCGCGGCACCGAGCAACGGGATGGTGCCGGCGAGCGTGTACAGCGTGGGCTGGGGCAGCAGGAACACCGGCGCAAGGCGGTCCGGAATTCGCGAGTTCAGCCAGCTGAATGCCCGGTGGTCGGGCACGAATGCGCCAGTCACGACGATATCCTCGGCACTGATTCCTTTGAGCCCCAATCCATTCCAGCGTGGTTCGACCTCGTAGTCGGTATTGGGCACCAGCACCGCCATGAAGTCCTGGGCGGCGCCGTCCGGGCCGACGCGCAGCACCGCGGCGTTCAGCCACGACGCCTGGCTCGCGCCGATACACCGGTTCCACCGTCCTGTCAGCCAGAAGCCGCCGTCGACGCGTTCCATCCGGCCGGTGGGTGCGTACGACGAGCACATCAGGGCCTGCGGGTCAGCACCCCAGATCTCTTCCTGGGCACGCATATCGCGCAGTGCCAATCCCCAGGTGTTGACGCCCAGCCAGCCGGCCAGCCACCCGGTCGACGTGCAGGCCGCCGACAGTTCCCGGGTAGCGGTCAGATAGTCGGCCGGGTCGGCATCCAGTCCACCGAAGCGGGCCGGTTGCAGTAATGAGAAGTAGCCCGCTGCATGCAGATCGGCGATCACCCGAGGTGATACCGCAGCGGTGCGGTCGACGTCGGCGGCGGCCGCGGCGATATCGGGCAGCAAGGCCCGCACGGCGTCCAGAACGGACTGCGACGTCGTGCGTCTCACCGCTCGGGCTCCGCGTGCCACGATCATGGATACCATGTGTCACCGACCGCGGAGGTGAGTATGGCTGAGCCCGGGCAGGCCGACGGCATCGTCGCGGCGGTGTTCGAACTCGCCGCGGCGGATGGCTCTGGGGGCTGGCTGGCCGCCGCCTTCAGGACCGCAGCCTACAGCGTGGGCAAGAAAGCCGCGCTCGGCCCGGAGTCGTTGATCGCGAAGAGTTTTCACGGATCAGGCACATTCGACAAACGGGCTGGTCTCAGCGGCAGGTGGGACTCAGTCGTGGGCGCCGCACAGGCGGGCTGGCTGCTGTTGCCGGTGGGATCCGGCCAGCAGGCCTTGATCCCGCGCAGCGCGGCGCGGCTCGAACCGGTGGCCGGGCTGACCGGGTTGCACGCGGCGGGGATCTGCGACGTGACGGTGTCCGGTGCGCGCACCGATGACGTGCATGTCGTGGAGCACAGCGAGGACCACGAGGTGCTGGCCGGGGCCGCTGCGGCAGCCGCGGTGGTGGGATCGGCCGACGGGGTACTGCGCACGCACGTCGAACAGGTCCGCACCAGGCTCGCGACATCCCACGCGGGTGATGAGGTGACCGATGCCGCTGCCGCACAGGTGGGCTGGGCGGCCTCCGATATCGATGCCGCCCGCCTTCAGGTAGCCGGGTCGCTGACCGACACCCCCGCGAACGCGGCGCGGGCCCACCAGCAGGCGGTGGCCCGGGCCCGGGACGCCGCCGATCGGCTGATCGCCAACACCAAACACGCCCTGGACGCCTCGGATCCGGTGACCGCGCTGTGGCGTGATGTGCACGCCGGCTGCCGGTTGGCCGCCCGGATGTTCAGCGCCGCACATCAGGCGGGCTGATCGCCGGGGTTCCAGCCGCGATCACCGCCCGATTACGTTCGGCGACAACGGGTATCGGCATCTTGACCACCCACCGGTCATAACTGAGGTACCCATTGACCTCGTTCTCGACGTCGGTGGTCTGGGTGTAGATCGCACCCGAGAGACCACCGGCGCGCACCTGTGCCTCCAGCGCACGGCTCACCGCCACGTAGCGTGCCGTGAGCTGATCGGGATAGCGGGCCATCTCGTAGGCCTGCGCCTTACCCGGCCACCGGTTGCGCGCCAACGCCAGCCCCAGGCCGCCGTACTCGCCGTCCACCCGCACCCGCGGGTCGCCGGGCACGAATGTCGTGCCGGGGCCGACATAGGTGTGGTCGTCGTAGATGTCCCCGGCGCGGCTGTCGGGCCGGGATTTGCAGCAGTTGACCCCGCTGTTGGCGTCCACCATCCGGGTGGGGTCGGCCGCCTTCACCAGGCCTGCGATCCGGGCGGTGTCGAATTCCCCCCACCCTTCGTTGAACGGCACCCAGCCCACGATCGACGTCACGCTGCGCAGCTGATCGATCATCGCGAGCAGTTCGCGCTCGAAGTTGGCCTTGGCCGCCGGCGGCGGTTCCGGTGCAGGTCCCACCGGGATGTCGAGTGACACGTCCAGCGACGGCATGTCCTGCCAGACCAGTAGGCCCAGGGTGTCGGCCCAGTAGTACCAGCGGGCGGGTTCGACCTTGGCGTGCTTGCGCACGAAGTTCATCCCGAAATCTTTGATGCGCTGCAGGTCGGATTTCAGGGCGTCGTCGGTGGGGGCGGTGTAGATGCCGTCCGGCCAGTACCCCTGGTCGAGTGGTCCGTGCAGGAAGGTGATCCGGCCGTTGAGGGCGATCCGCGGGCGGCCCCTGGAGTCGCGGACGGTCCCGATAGTGCGCAATCCGGCGTAGCTGGACACCGCGTCGAGCACTGTGCCGGTCGGGCTGACCAACGCCACCGTCAGGTCATAGAGGTAGGGATCGTCGGGCGTCCACAGCCGCGGAGCCGGCACCCGTAGGCGCAGCGGCGCCGCCGCGGGTCCGGACGCCACCGCCACCACCCGACCGCCGCGCTCGGACACCGCCGCCACCACGCGCTGGTTGGTGGTGCCCACGGTTCTCGGGGTGAGCGTCAGCCCGGTCAGGTCGGTGCTGATGTCGAGTTTGTCGATATGCGTGGCGCGCACCGGTTCCAGCCAGACGGTCTGCCAGATGCCGGAGGCGCCCGTATAGAACAGTCCCTCGGGGTCGTTGCGCTGCTTGCCGACCGGGAAGGGGTTGGCCTCATTGCGGTCCCGGGCGCGCACCACGATCTCGTGCGGGCCGGCCCGGCGCAGCGCCCGGGTGATGTCGGCGCTGAATGCGGTGAAGCCACCCTCGTGGTGGGCCACCTGCTGGCCGTTCACCCAGACCGTCGCGATCTGGTCGACGGCACCGAAGTGCAGGAGCACGTGGCGGCCGTGCCAACTGCTCGGCACGGTGAACACCTTGCGGTACCACATCTCGTCGTCGTGGCGGGCGATGCCGGACAGCGCCGACTCGACGGGATAGGGCACCAGCACCTGTTCGCGATAGGCGGCCGGCGGCGGTGGCGCGGGCAGCGCGGCCCCCGCCGAGCGCCCGGTGTAGCCCCAGACGCCGTTGAGGTTGAGCCAGTCGGACCGGACCAGCTGCGGGCGGGGGTAGTCCGGCAGGGCGTTGCCGGGCCCGACGAGTGTGGTCCACGGCGTGGGCAGCGGCACGGGCTTCGGGTGGAACATCACGACGGCCTGCGCCGGCGCGGCGCCGGTGGCGAGCAGCGCCAGAACGACCAGCGCACTGGCCGTGATACGGCCGATCCAGGGCAGCACGAAGCCACCGGGCATGACAGTTCCCCCAAGACGATGAGTATGCGGCGCGCCCCCGCGACGCCTCTGGCGTGGCTTGCCGATGGCACTGTAGCCCTCGGCGGGTCCGATTGTCACAAAGTGCGAAATATGGTTTCGCACAGTGGCTTTTCGCGCGCCGAGGTGGGCGCGTTACTCTCGCGGGCATGGCGATTCCGGTCATCGCGCTCACCGGCTATCTGGGTGCGGGAAAGACGACGCTGCTCAACCACGTGCTGCGCACGCCGCGGGCCCGGGTGGGTGTGGTGATCAATGACTTCGGCGAGATCAACGTCGACGCCGCATTGATCAGCGGGCAGATCGACGAGCCCGCGTCAATCGCCGGCGGCTGCATCTGCTGCCTGCCCGAGGACGGTCAGCTCGACGCGGCGCTGGCCCGGCTGGCCGATCCCCGGCTGCGGCTGGACGCCATCATCGTCGAGGCCAGCGGACTGGCTGATCCGGCCGCGCTGGCCCGCATCATCGGCTTCAGCGAGATCGGCGGGGTGCGCGACGGCGGGGTGGTCGACGTCGTCGACGCGGCCCGGCATTTCGAGACCGTCGACTGCGGTGGGGTGGCGCCGGCCCGCTACGGGGCGGCCACGCTGGTGGTGGTCAACAAGCTGGACCAGGTGGCCGAGGCCGAGCGCGCCGCAACGCTGCAGCGCATCGAAGACCGGGTGCGCGAACGCAACTCGCGGGTCCACGTCGTCGGGGTCAGCGAGGGGCGGATCGACCCTGCACTGCTCTACGACGTGGCCGCCGCCGTCGACGAGGGCGGGCAGCTGTCGTTCCGCGACGCGTTCGTCGACGAACCCGCGCACCCCCACCACCACGTGCACGCCGACGCGGTGACGGTGACGGCGCAGGCCCCGGTCGACGTCGAGCGCCTGCTGGATCTGCTGGAGGATCCACCCGCCGGGGTGTACCGGATCAAGGGTCAGGTGGCGGTGCGGCACCGGTCGGCGGGGCGCACCGTCGTGGTCAACGTCGTCGGACCGTCGGTGCACGTGGCGCGGGGGGCGGCGTCGGCCACCCGCAGTGAACTGGTCGCCATCGGGATGCACCTGGACGTGGATACGGTGCGCGAGCGGATGCTCGACGCGCTGCGCCCCGCCGACGGACCGCCGTCAGCGGTCGCGGCGCGGCGCTTGCAGCGGCACCTGAGCTCAGGCTGATTCGCTAAGCCGTGCGGCGGTGCCCCGCGGGTGACATCATCCCGACGTGGACACAGACAAACCGCAGATCGCCTACCCCTCGCCCGGCGCGCGGCCCCGTCGCCGCGAGCAGGAGCCGCTGGCCCCGCACGTCATCGTGCTGTTCGGCGCGACCGGCGATCTGGCCAAGCGCAAGCTGCTGCCGGGGATGGCCTACCTGGTGAAGTCAGCGCTGGCGCCGTCCATCCAGGTGGTGGGTACCTCGCTGGAGGATTACACCGTCGAGGAGTTCCGGGCCATCGCGCGCGAGGCCATCGACGACTTCGGCAGCCACAAGCTCTCCGACGAGGAGTGGGCCGAGTTCGCCAGCCGGGTCACCTACGTTCCGCAGAGCGCCGGACCCGAGGCCTTGGCCGCGGCGGTGGCCACGGCTGAGGAGGCACTCGGCGCCGGAGTACGACGGCTGCACTACCTGTCGGTGCCGCCCAAGGCCGCCCAGGCGGTGATCACGATGCTCAAGGAAGCCGATCTGGTCGCCCGCTCCCGGGTGGTGATGGAGAAGCCGTTCGGCACCGACCTGGCGAGTGCGATCGAGCTCAACGACTTCGTGCACAAGACATTCCGCGAGTCGCAGATATTCCGCATCGACCACTTCCTGGGCAAGGAGGCGGCGCAGAACATCCTGGCTTTCCGGTTCGCCAACGGTCTGTTCGAGCCGATCTGGAACCGCAACTTCATCGACCACATCCAGATCGACATCCCGGAGAAGCTGGGCCTGGATCACCGGGCCAACTTCTACGAGAGCACCGGGGCCTACAAGGACATGGTGGTCACCCACCTGTTCCAGGTGATGGCCTTCGTGGTGATGGAGCCGCCGACCGCCCTGGAGCCGCGGGCGATCAGCGAGGAGAAGAACAAGGTGTTCCGCTCCATGCTGCCCATCGACACCGCGAACGTGGTGCGCGGCCAGTACACCGGGTACCGCGATGAGGACGGGGTGGCCCGGGATTCGGACACCGAGACATTCATTGCACTCAAGGTTGGGATCGACAACTGGCGCTGGGCCGGGGTGCCGATCTATCTGCGTACCGGCAAGCGGATGGCCGAGGGGCAGCGGATCATCTCGATCGCGTTCAAGGAGGCGCCGCGCACGATGTTCCCGCCGGGCTCGGGTGTCGGTTCGCAGGGTCCCGATCATCTGACCTTCGACCTGGCCGATGCGTCGAAGGTGTCGTTGTCGTTCTATGGCAAGCGGCCCGGTCCGGGCATGAAGCTGGAGAAGCTGTCCATGCAGTTCTCCACCCAGGAGACCGACTACTCCGACGACGTGCTCGAGGCCTACGAGCGGTTGATCCTCGACGCGATGCGTGGTGACCACACCCTGTTCACCACCGCCGAGGGCATCGAATCACTCTGGGAGCGTTCGGCGGATCTGCTTGAGGATCCGCCGGCGGTGAAGATGTACGCCCAGGACACCTGGGGGCCCAATGCGATCCACCAGCTGATCGCCCCGAACAGCTGGCGGTTGCCGTTCGAGCGGGTGTGGCGGGAGAAGAAGTAGGCTCGGGCGTGGCCCACAGCGACGCACACTACTTCCGCCCCGCCGAGGGAACCGGTCTCCCGCACAACCCGTTCAACGCGATCATCGGGCCGCGCCCGATCGGCTGGATCTCCACTCAGGCACCGGGTGGCTGCCGAAACCTGGCTCCCTACAGCTTCTTCAACGGTTTCAACTACTACCCGCCGATCGTCGGCTTCTCCTCCATCGGCTGGAAGGACAGCGTCGCCAACATCGAGGCCACCGGCGACTTCGTCTGGAACCTCGCGACCCGCGGGCTCGCCGAGCAGATGAACCAGACCTCCGCATCGCTGCCGTCCGACGTCGACGAATTCGACGTCGCCGGACTGACACCGATCCCGGCATCCCTGGTGCAATCCCCCATGGTGCTGGAGAGTCCGGTGAACTTCGAATGCCGGCTGACCCAGCTGATCCAGCTGACCTCGGCAGCCGGTGAGGCGTTGGACACCTGGATGGTGCTGGGCGAAGTCGTCGCGGTCCACATCGATCGCGACCACCTTGTCGATGGCATCTACGACACCGCGGGACCCCGCCCGATCCTGCGCGCGGGCGGACCCGCTGGGTACTTCGAGATCGGCCCGGACGCCGAATTCCGCATGTCGCGCCCCGGCTGAGCAGTCGGGGTCAGTCGACGCCGCTGAGGTCCTCGGCCGACCAGCGCACGGCCGTCACGGGTTTGGCGGCGATGACGTTGGCCAGTGCCGCCTCGATGGCGGCATCGTCACGTTCCTCGGCGACCACGATCGCGGTGATCCGTACCTCCCCACCGGGTTTCTCGGAGTCGATGTCGACGGCGGAGATGGACTGAATGGTGAAGTGCGGCTGGGTGATCGCCCCGACCACCAGCGATCGGACCTCACCTTCGGCCTCGACCAGGCAGCGCACCTCGAAGCGGTACTCGGTTTGACCCGGCTCGGTGCCCAGGGTGCGGTTGCGATCCAGGACGCGCCCCACCGGCCGCAGCAGTACGTTGGCGGCGATCACGGCAACCGTTCCGATCGCACCGGCGATGAACATGCCGCCGCCGACCAGACTGCCGACCGCTGCGGACGCCCACAGCGTGGCCGCCGTATTGAGGCCGGAGATGCTCGCACCCTGTTTGATGATCACCCCGGCGCCGAGGAAACCGATCCCGGAGGCGACCTGCGCAGCCACCCGGGTCGGGTCGCCGGCGCCGAACGCGTAGGCACCCATCAGGACGAACAGCGCGGAGCCGAGGCTGACGAGCGCATTGGTGCGCAGCCCGGCCATCTTCGAGCGCCACTGCCGTTCCAGGCCGATGGCCGCGCCGAAGCCAACGCCCGCGGCGATCCGCAGCGCAAAGTCCAGGGTGTCGATCACCGGTGCTGACTATCAGCAGCAGGTGAACTGCGGTTGGCCGGCAGGTGAACCTGGATCAGTCGCCGCTGGCGGCTTTGCGCTTACTGCCGCCGACACTGCCTGAGGGTTTCGCCGCGCCCTTGGCCGCAGTGGCCTTGGTCGCGTTGGCCGAACCGGCCTTGGTGCGATTCACCGCTGCAGCTCCCCCGACCTTGAACCCGTTGATGTTGAAGCCGGTCCCGGTCTGGGTGATGGTGGGGCCGTCCTGCAGGATCGAGCCGGCGTAGGCGAATGGCCCACCCCTGGTGAGGGCCTGGCTGTTCCTGCTGAAGACGTTGAAAGCCGTTGCCAGCGTGCTGGGTTGGGAGGTGCTGCCCGCTTGTGCCCAGGCGCCGTCGACCGCCACGGTGAAGGCGTTGTTGAAGTTGCCGTTGGCAAGCGCCTGACCGCTGTTCGACAGCAGGACTCCGGCCAGATTGCCGTTGCCCTCGATGTATGCGCTGGCAAAGGAGCCCAGCGCGGAGACCGCCAGGTTGCCGTTGCCCTTACTGGAGGCAACGCCGCCGTTGCTCAACGTCACCACGGAGGCGTTGAGGTTGCCGCTGGTGTACACGTTGCCGCCGGCAGTGCTGAAGGCCAGTACCGCCAGACTGGCGTAGCCGTTGGCTGACGTCAGCCCGCCATTGGGGAGCAGAGTGAGAGCGGCATTGATGCCGCCGTTGGCGAACGCCGACCCGCCGATGCCCACCGCGAGATTACCGAGACCTTTTGTCGCGGCGACTCCGCCGATGGCGAGGGTGAGGTTGCCGCCGTTGATCGGCATCCCCGCTTCCGCAGTCGAGGTGGCAGAGCCGCCGAGTGCGAGCGACAGCGACAGTGGAGCCAGCGCAGTCGCCTTGGCGTTGGGCCCGATCGCGATCGCAACGCTGAACAGACCGCTGGTGCAGTCGGCGCTGTTGCCGAGGCCGAACACCGACGCGCAGGTGGCGTTGGCGCTGGGCGCACCAACGAGACTGCCCGCCGCCAAGGCAGCAGAGAGCACCACCGAGCCGGCGAGTGCAGGAATGGGACGTGCGCGGAGCCAGGTCATGGTGACCTCCAGACGAGAGCTGTGGAGTGGCTGTGAGCCGGAACATACTCTTGCCCGCGCAACTACAGAAGCCTTTTGAACAGGGTTTTTGTGAACAGAATCGCCAACTTGTCGTCTTTATTGAAAATGATTATCGTTATTGTTATGACTTCGACGCTCCCGCTCCAACCGCCCGTCACCGTACTGTCCGGCTTCCTCGGCGCGGGCAAGACGACCCTGCTCAACCACATCCTGGCCAACCGGGAGGGCCGCAAGGTTGCCGTCATCGTCAATGACATGAGCGAGGTCAACATCGACGCCGCCCTGGTCGCCGGGCAGGGTCACCTGGACCGCACCGAGGAGAAGCTCGTCGAGCTCACCAACGGGTGCATCTGCTGCACGCTGCGCGAGGACCTGATCACCTCCGTACGAGAGTTGGCCGCCCAGAACAGGTTTGATCAGATCGTGATCGAGTCCACCGGGATCTCCGAGCCGATGCCGGTGGCCGCGACCTTCAGCTGGGAGTTCGACGACGGCTTCCGCCTCGGTCAGGTGGCCCGGCTGGACACCCTGGTCACCGTGGTCGACGCCTCGACGTTCCTCAGCGAGATCGCCCGTGGCGAAGCCTTGTCGTCCCGCGAGATGGCCGCCGGCGAGGAGGACGGCCGCAGCATCGCCGATCTGCTGATCGACCAGGTCGAGTTCGCCGACGTCATCCTCATCAACAAGACCGACCTGGTCCCCGAGCAGACCACCGGAGCGGTCGAGGCCATGGTGCGCCGGATGAACCCGTCGGCCACGATCGTGCGGACCAACCACGGTGTCGTTCCGCTGGCCACCGTGCTGGACACCGGCCGGTTCGATCCGATCGCGGCGGAGAACGCGCCGGGCTGGGAGGAGGAACTCGCCGACGGGCACACCCCGGAGACCGAGGAGTACGGCATCAGCAGCACCACATTCCGCGCCGAGCGCCCGTTTCATCCGCTGCGCTTGAGCAATGCTCTCGGCCAGCTCCGGAGAGTGTTGCGCAGCAAGGGATTCTGCTGGATCGCCAGCCGGCCGTCGATCGCAGCGATCTGGTCGCAGGCCGGCCCCAACCTGGTGATCGAACCCGCCCAGTACTGGTCGGCCACCGAGATCGAGCCCGGTCAGGAGATCGTATTCATCGGAGTCCGTCTCGACCACGAACAGGTACACGGACTGCTACGCGACGCGCTGCTCACCGATGCCGAACTCAGCGCCGGTGAGGCGGTCTGGACCCGCTACCCCGATCCCCTCCCTCGGTGGGGCGTCACCCACAGCCATCAGTGACCATGGAATGCCCGGCACTCGATGAGATGGACTGTGGGACAGTCTTATTGACCGTCCCACTGATCGACGACGCCATCCAGGTGGGTATCAACGGAACCACCCGGACCACGACCATCGTGGTCACCCGGACACCGACCGAGCTGATCGTCCGCCGCAAGGACTGGGAACCGTTGCGAGCCCAGATTCTGCACGACGAGCCGCCCCGTCGCCGTGAGGTGTTCAGCCGCGCGATTCGCCGGCTGGTGGTGTCCTACGTCGACGGCGGCAGCGGCGGGCAGTGGTGCTGCGCCACGCCGCAGGCCTGCGCGCACGATCGCGAGGTCAACCAGTTCGTGGTCACGGTGGCCTCGTTCGCCCGGGCCAAACAACTGCGCGCGGCGCAGGTGTGAATCGGCGAGGCAATCTGGCAGCATTTCGGCGGTGACGCGTTCGTCCTACGCCGAGGTGCTTGCCGCGCTGTCGCTTCGTCGGGTGGACGAGCTGTCCTTCGTCGGCGATCAGCTTGCCGCCCCGCTCAACCACATCCTTGGTGGCCACGTCGCCGCGCAGGCGTTGATCGCGGCCGCACACACCGCGCCGGGCCGCACGCCACATAGCATGCACGTCTACTTCCTGCGGGCCGGCGATGCTCGCCGACCAGTGGACTTCGAGGTGGTCAGCCTGCAGGAGGGCCGCACGTTCTCGGCGCGCCGGATCACCGCACGCCAGGACGGCCGGATGCTGCTCGAGGCGATGACGTCGTTCACGGTGGACGGCGCCGCACCCGACGGGGTCGAGTATCAGCCGACGATGCCGGAGGTGCCCGCACCCGAAGGCCTGCCGGAGCCGGCACCGCATTTCGCCGAGGCCTACGAGGGGGGCTGGGCGAGCCTGAAGTGGTTCGACCGCAAGGTGGTTGACGCCGACACCACGGCACCGGCCCGCACCCGGATCTGGTGGCGGCCCCGCGGCGAGGTGCCGGAGGACGCGACGCTGATCGCAGCGATGGTGGTCTATCTGTCGGCGGTGACCCTGGCCGAGCCGGTCAACGTGCCCCGCGGGCAGGTCGGCGAGTCGGCGCAGCGCGGGCACTCGGTGCTGTTCCACCGGCCGGCCGAACTGCGGGACTGGCTGCTCTATGACCAGTGGACGCCGAGTAGCACCGGTTCCCTGGCGCTGGCCAGCGGGCAGATGTTCAACCGCACCGGTGAACTGGTGTGCACGGTCGAACAGGAGACGTATTTCCCGCCGGCAGTTGCGGGTCACCCGTGAGCGGATGGATCATCCGGCACATCCCGCCGGGGCT
Organism: Mycobacterium sp. M26; assembly: GCF_001494595.1. Lineage (GTDB taxonomy): Bacteria > Actinomycetota > Actinomycetes > Mycobacteriales > Mycobacteriaceae > Mycobacterium. The sequence goes on along the minus strand of NZ_LN929908.1, from coordinate 649,859 downwards.
TCTGCTGCTCATCCTGGTCGTTCTCGTCGCCGGTGGCGCGATGCTGCTTGTCGCGGTGGTGCGCCGCCGATTCCCCGCGCTGACCGGTGACGAACACAATGACGTCACCAAGTTCACCTACGGGTTCATCGGATTCATCTACGCGTTCTTCATCGGTTTCGTGGTCTCGTCGATGTGGGGACAGACCAATGGCGCTGATGCGAACGCCCGCGATGAGGGCGCCGCCGCCGTCGAAATAGCAAGGAATATCGACGCTTTCACCCGGGCCGACAGCGACCGGCTGCGCGCGAGCCTGCTGCGCTACGAACAGTCCGCCATCGTCGAGTGGGACCAGGGCACCGGCATCCGCTCACCGCAGACCGAGACCGCCCTGGCCGAGCTGACCGCCGCCTACCGCCAGGTCGACCCGTCCACCGATGTCCAGAAGAGCGCATTGGCGACGTCGATGACCAAGCTCGACAGCATCAGCCAGGCGCGCACCGTGCGGCTGCTGACCGCGCGGGAGGACACCGGACCACCCTGGCCGCTGTGGGCCGTCGTCTTCCTGACGAGCGCCATGGTGGTCGGCACGGTCGTGATCTACGGGGTCGAGAAGCCGGGCATGCACTACCCGATGGTCGCCATCGTCGGACTGATCGTCGCGGCCAATCTCTTCCTCATCCTCGAGCTGTCCCACCCGTACCTGGGCGGCATCGCGACCACGTCGGAGCCCTTGCACGAGGTCGTGTCGATCCTCCAGAAATAGGTCCGACGTCGACGTTTGACAGCCGTTTCTTGCGGGAACGTCACCTTCGCTGGGCGCTGCGCATGGTCCTGGTGCCGGATCACCGTCAGCGCCGCTCCAGCTCGCTGGCAGAGAACTCACAGCAATGAAGCTAGCGAATTTAACGAAACCGATCCTAACCTTCCTTACCCCGCAGTAATCTTACCTCTCGGTAAGTTACCGACTAGGTTAGGGGAGTCACTGTGCAGGCATTTCTACGATCCAGGGCCACCGAGGGGGCAGCACTGCTGACGGCGGGGGCCATCGCCTTGTCGCCGATCATGGTGGCACCTGTTGCCGACCACCTGCCGGCATTGCACATGTCGAATGTGGCAACGACGCTGACGGCTGCGGTCAACCCCATTCAGGAGTGGGTTGACGTCCTGAACACGACATTTGCCAACATTTCGGCCCTCGGTACACAGGTCCAGGCCAACCCGACACCGATTTTGGATCAGCTGCTGGCCAACCAGACGGCCTACGCGACGACCGCGTTCAACGCGCTGTCGGAAGCCGGCGGCGGTCTTGTCGCGGGACTGTCCGCGCTTCCGCAGGCTTTGCTGACGGCCGGGGAGCAGCTGGCTGCAGGAAAGATCGCTGACGCAACGGACACGATTTTCCAGGCCGGAATCAGCCTGGTCCTGGCTCCGGCGATCGGATTGTTGCCCATCTTCAACATCCCCGGGCAAATCGCACAGAACGTTGCCAACGTGCTCACCGCACTGCCCAACGCTCTACTTCCGATCGGGCTGGCGGCTATCTCGCCGATTGCTGGCGTGTTCGGCGCGGTGGGCGATACCGGACAGGCGGTGTTCGACGCACTGAAGGCCGGGGACATCCCGACGGCGCTCAACGCGATCGTCAACGCACCGGCGGTGATCACCAACGCACTGCTCAACGGTTACGAGCCGCGGGGCACTGTCGGCCTGTTGAGCGTGGGCGCTGACTTCTCGGCCGGGCTGGTCAGCGCGCTGCTCAGTGCGCGCAACACCATCGCCGCCGCGCTGGGGGCTCCGGCACCGCCGACAGCGGCGGCGGCGCGCGCAGCGGCGGTCGCCGAGGCACCCGCGGCTGCGGAGTCGGTGACCGCTCCGGCGACACCGGCGCAGACCGAGGCTGCCGAGACACCGGCAGTGTCCAGTGGCGGGGTGAAGGCCCGCGCCGCCACCACCGACCCGGCCGACAGCACCACGGACGCCAGCTCGGAGGCCGAGGCCTCAGCGCCGGTGACGGAGAAGAGCGTCGCCGGGGTGGGACGCTCGCGTAGCGAGGCACGGGCCAGCCGGGATTCCAGCTCCTCGGCGTCAGACAAGGGCGGGCACAGCCGGGCCTCGGGCGGTAGCGCCCGCAGCGCCGGCGAGTAGTTCAGCAGACCGCAGCGGGTGGGGCCTGACGTTCAGGTCCCACCCGTTGCGTTGTCGGCAGCGGCCCCTCTCGCCGAGTGTGCACTGGTTGCGAGAAGTCACGCTGATTCTCGCAGTGGACGCACGCTCGGCGCTAGGAGGCGAGCGAATTACCCTCTCGGACAGCAGGTTCCACCGCAGCGCGGGGGCGCAGACCGTAATCGTCGGGGCGCAGGGTCAGATCGGCATAGTTCGCCGTGTCGTCCTCGGTACCCAGCGTGAGCTCGACGGCGGTCTTGGCCTGGAAGAGGGCGATGACGGCCTGCTGGTGCTGCTCGGTGCCGAATGAGGTGAGCGCGGTGGTGAGCTTGCGGTCCACGTAGTGCACCGAGCGCAGAAGGTCCGACTCGGACGGCTCGGCGCTGTGCGCCTGCGAGGTCGGCGTGCCCAGCCCGCTGTACCAGCGGTGGCCGAGGGCACCGAGGGTGGCCGCGCAGATCGGGATGACGACCACCGTGCAGACCAGGCCGGCGGTGCCGGTCAGCGACAGCGCGCCGACGACGCCGAACCCCAGCAGGATGGCCGTGCCGAGGAACAGTTGCAGCGCGGGCGGAATGGCCTCGATGGTGCGCCAGATCCGGCGCACGACACCGGCGGCACCGCGCCCGACCCCCGCCACGAACCGGCCCGCGGCGGCGACGGATGTCAGCGCCGCACGACCCCACTGATCGGCTTGGGCGCGGCTGACCGGGGACTTCGGCATCGACCAGGTCCGCTGCGGGGTGGGTTCGGCGGCGGGAGCTTCGCCGGGCTGCTCGGCGGGCGCCTCGGCCGTGGGGCCGGCATTCGTCACACTGGTATCAGCAGTCACATCCGTATCATCGCGTCCGCGCGCCGGATCGCTGCCCTGGCGCGCCGGGAACTGCCGGATTAACCGGACGCGGCGGCCGCAATGTCCGCGGCGCTGATGCCCGACAGGTCGGGCACGTTCTGCATCAGTTCGATGCGGGTGCCGTCGGGGTCGGTCAGGTAGATGAATCGGCCGGAGGTCGGATCGGCAACATCGCCGAGCACGGTGCGGGTCGACTCCAGGAACTGCCCGCCGGCGGCGATGATCGCCTCGGTCAGCCCGTCAATGTCCTCGACGCGGAACGACAGATGGGTGAAGCCGAGTTCGGTCATCGGCTTACGCTCCCCCGACCCGACAGTCGCGACGTCGACCCACTGCAGCAGCTCGATCCGGATGTCGTCGCGCAGGAGCATCGCCGAGCGGAACTTCCCTTCCTGCTCCATGGTTGCGGCCACCTCGTTGTTCTCGAAGTCGAGCCGGTAGAGCACCACGAACCCGAACACCTCGGTGTAGAACCGGATCGAGCGGTCGAGGTCGGTGACGCAGATGCCGATATGGGAGAAGCCCTGGATCATCCCCGGATGATGCCAGACCCGGGCCGACGTCGCGGCGTTCAGTCCCGGCCGCTGTGACCGGCGCTGCGGTGGGTGGATTTCGCGGCGCCGGGACTCTTGCTGGTGTCGGCTCCTGCGGCCGTGTGTTTGGCGTTGCGCGTCGCGGCGGCCCCGAAGACCTTGACACCGTTGACATTGAAGCCCGGACCGGACTTGGTGACGGTGGTGTTGGAGATCAGCACCGCATAGGAGTTCGCAAACGGTCCCGGCCCCGCGTACACGATGTTGCCGCTACCGCCGAGATTGACTGCGGTGTTCACCGAACCGGTGGCCAGGCCCGCGGCAACCCTGTTGTTGTTGCCGAAGACGTTGACGGCGTTGTTGAGGTTGCCCTCTGCCTTGATGAGGTTGGCTCCGAACGACGATCCGTCACCGAACAGGTTGATGGCGATGTTTCCGGTGCCGCCGGCGAGAGTCACCGAGCCGAAAAGAACCGGGGTCGACGGTGTCACGCTGAGCGCGACGTTGATCCCGAGCCCGTCACCGCTGACCCCCGGGCCATTAGTGGCGGCCTCTCCGTTGGCACCGAGCTGAACAGCGATCCCGATAATGCCGCTGGCATACGCCTGCGCCGAGTCGCCAGCCGCGATCGCGAAGTCGAGGGGTTGATTGGACGCGGCGTACGCCGAGTCGCCCAGGGCGAGCGCAGCTCCGAACCAGGCTCCCGAGGCGTCCGCATAGGCGCCGGACCCGATGGCGATTGCGACGCTGGTGGGATTGCTCTTGCACAGCGAGCTGTTGCCGATGCCGAAGAACGAGGCACAGGTGGCGTTGGCCGGTGCAGCGGATCCCAACGCTGTTGCACCGAGGGCAAGCGCGCCGGCGATTGCGGCACCGCACGTCAACGTCGCAGCATAATGACGGCCCATGCTGGCCCCCTTCGACCAGGACAGCTGTGAGATCGCTGTGGGCGAACGGTACACCCGGACTACGCACCGTGCGGAGGAATCAACACTCGTCTTTGTAGCTTATGCAGTTTCGGAGAAGAGCCGTTTTCACCCCGCGCGGACAGTTGCCAAGCGGGCCGATGCCGCAGAGGATGTTCGTGCAGCAAGAAATGCTGTTGCACCACCTCGGGGGGAGGCGCGATCGATGGACAAACCCCGCACTCCCCTGCGGGAGGTGCTGGCCCGGGCAAGTCGGGTCGCGGCGCTCCTGGTGCTGATCATCGCCGCCCTGGGCTGGGTGGGCTGGAGCACCGGAACCGTCTACCTGACCCGCATCAATCCGGCCTGGCCGCCGATGACGCCGTGGACCTCCCTGTCGCTGGGGACTCTGGCGGTTGCGGTTCTGCTGCAATCTCGCCAGGGTCGCGCACTGGTATGGGTCGGCCGCGGCCTGGCCATCCTGGTCGCAGTTTTCGCCGTCGCGGTCTTGGCGGAGTACGTCACCGGTAGGGCGTTCGGATTCGACCAACTCTGGTTCCACGAGGCTCTGCAGACCGTTGCCTCACCATGGCCCGGCCGCCCGAGCCTGCAGACCGCCACGTCACTGTGCGCGCTCGCTGTGGCGACGGTGTCGCTTCGGATGGAGCGGCGCTGGACCTCCGCGCTGTGGGCGGTCTGCATGTCCATCGGTCTGGTCATTTCAGCGGTGTCGCTGGTGGCCTACTTGTTCGACGCGACGACGCTGATCTACGACGCCCCGATGACCGGGATCGCGATGTCGACGGCGGTGGCCGTGCTGGCGCTGACGGTCGCGCTGTCGACGGCGCGCCCCGACCGTCCGCCGCTGGAGTGGCTGTTGTCCCGGCCCGATCGGGGCGCCTTGATTCGGCTCTACGGTCTGGGCATCGGCTTCCCGATTCTCGTGGCGGTTTTGCGGGGCATTTTTCTGGCATCGGGCCGCAGTGAGCGGGCCGCGTTCGCGTTGTCGGTGCTGATCTGCACGGCCATCACGATGGTCATCGGATTCCGCCTTCGCCGCAGCGAGCAAGACCTGCTGATCAGAGCCGAGCAGTTAGCACGCGAGCGCGCCGAAGCCGAGAAGCGGTACCGGATCCTGGCCGACAACGCGGTCGACGTGATCGTCCATCTGCGCGGCCCCAAGGTGGTGTGGGTGTCACCGTCGGTGAAACCCGCTCTGGGATACCGGATGAACGAATGGATCGGCTCGGAGTTCAGCAGCCAGATCCATCCCGATGACCTTCCGGATGTGGTGGCGGTCCTGAGCCAGATCACCGACGAGAGTCCGGTCGCGCAGCGGTTACGGGTTCGTTCCGCCGACGGTGACTACCGGTGGGTCGATGGGCACGCGAAACCGTATGTCGATGCCGACGGGAAGAACGACGGCATCATCGCCGCACTGCGCATCGTCGACGACCGGGTCAAGGTCGAGCAGCAGCTGGAACAGCTGGCCCGGTTCGACACCCTGACCGGGCTGGCCAATCGCGGTGAAGCGCTGGCTCGGCTGGAGAAGGCACTGGAGCATCCGCCGGCATTCGGGGTGCATCTGGGCATCCTGTTCTGCGACGTCGACCGGTTCAAGAACATCAACGACACCTGGGGTCACGGGTTCGGGGACACCGTGCTGTCGACACTGGCGGCACGAATCCGGGACTGTGTGCGTCCGGGCGACACGGTGGGACGCACCGGTGGTGACGAGATCCTGGTGGTGCTGCCGGGGTTGACGAGTGTCGATCAGCTGATCGAGATCAGCGAGACGATCCGGGCGCGGGCGGCCGAGCCGATCGCCGACTACGGCCAGACCATCCGAGCCACGCTGAGTATCGGTGCCACGCTTGCCATTCCGGGCGAGACGGTCTCCTCGGTGCTGGCCCGTGCCGACGCCGCGATGTATCAGGCCAAGGCCGGCGACCGCAACACTGTCGTGTTGGTGGAACCGCAGGAGAGCAGCCGACAGGCTTAGCCGGCGCTCACCAGATGCGAATCCAGTCCACCAGCATCGAGATCGGGAACTTGGTCAGGGCCGGGTCGCCGCCGCCGGGGCCGCCGATGGCCAGGGTGAACATCGGCGCCATCCAGTAGCCGGGATTGTTGAACGGCCAGCGCAAGTCAGTCGGATTGCCGTGCACCGGGATCGGCTTGGGTGGCACCGAGAAGTACGGCGCCGCACCGTCGGTGTAGTCGCGCCAGAACTTGAATCCATCTGCGTCCCAGCGCATCCGCCAGGTGTGCCAGGCGCCGTCGATCAATCCGGCGATCGACTTGCTCTCCCAGGTCTTGCCGTTCGATGCGGCGTGGACCGTGGTGCCCGGGGGCCAGCTCATGTTGCCGTAGTACTCCATGATGTCGACCTCGCCGTCGGGCAGCGGGTCTTCGTTCACGGCCCAGTACGCGGGCCACGCGCCGGAGGTGATGCAGTCGAGTTTGACCCGCGCCTCCCAGGTATGGCCCATCGGGACGCGCCAGTTCCCGCGCACCTTGCCGGTGTAGTAGGTGTCGGCATCCTGGGTCGCCCGGATCACCAGGTTCGAGTTGCCGTCGACGAACACGTTCTGCCGGTCGTCACGATATTGACCTGCGACCGGCGGCCAGACGTCGTCCTGCCAGTTCTGGACGGTCCAGTTGGCCGAATTGGGCGCCGAACCAGCTGGTCCGTCGAACTCGTCGACGAACAGATAGCCGCCGGCAGGGGCTTCGGGCAGCGGCGACGGCAGCGCCTGAGCGCTCGGTAAGGGGACAGCAGCGGCCAGCAGGCCCAGCCCCGACATCAACAGCATGTTTCGACGATCCAACTCACGCACGGCTAAACCATAAGGTGATCGGGGATTCTTGGAGCGCCAACGCACCGAATCGCGCTCAGCGTGACTCGACCAACTCCGGGTGGAAGGTAGCGGCCATCGCGCGCATGCCGTCGCGCCAATCGACGGTGGTGTGTCCGATGAGTTCGTGCATCTTGGTGACGTCCAAGGGATTGCCGCGCAGGGTCTGCTCGGTCTCCTGGAACACCGGCTCCTTGCCGACGAGGGAGCCGAGGTAGGTGCACCAGTCCTGAAGGCTGATGAACTGATCGCCGCCCCAGTTCACTGTCGTCACCGGAACCGACGCCACCGCAAGCAGTTTCGGGATCATCGCGATGATGTCGTCTTCGTGGATCGGGTTGTAGACGGCCGGCCCGCCGGGCGGGACGGGGATGGGCATGTCGCCGAGCATCATGTCGAGATGGAACAGCGGCCACCCGCCGTTGTTGCCGTAGGGCACATTCAGGCGGGCGATGGTCGCGGGCACGTTCAGGGCCCGTGCCATGGTGGCGACGACGACCTCGCCGGCGATCTTGGAGATCGAGTAGGTGGGCAGCAGCGGTTTGTGATTATCGCCGTGCACGGTGCGCTCGGTGCGCGGTTCGTCATCGGGCGGGTCGTAGACGGCACCGGAGGAACAGTGCAGGAAGGCCTTGGCGCCGCGGCAGTGGGCCATGAGCAGTCCGGCGGATTCGGCGTTGGCGGCCAGGTCCTTGTCCCAGCGGCCGCTCTTGGCGACAGCGAGGTTGAGGACGTAGTCGAAGTCGATGGGCAGGCCGGTGAAGTCGCCGGCGGCCATGTTGACGGTGTGGCAGCGGACGCCGGCCTTCTCGAGTCGCTCGCGGGCGGCCGCATCGGTGAAGCGGGCCGCGCCCCACACCTCGTTGTCGGCCGCGAGGGCCAGAGCCACCGGGACGGCGACCTGGCCGCTGGCCCCGGTGATCAGAATCTTGGATCCGCGTATCGCCTCCGGGCTCATCCGCCCAGGGTAAACAACGGAGGCGTTCGGCCGAGGCCGTCAGCGAGACCGAGCAGGAACATCTGCGGGTAGTTCGGAAACCGCGGGCCCGCGCGCCGGGACAGGCTGTCGGCGGTGACGTGCTGGCCCCAGCGGCCGTTGAAGCCGGTCGTGGTGTCCGGGTTGGGCCACCACAGCTGCTTGGCGCGGTCCACCATGCAGTCGTACACCCGGCCGTCGATGGTGAGTGGACTGCCAGGGCGCGAACGCCAGTCGACGACGTCGGCGCCGGCGTCCGGGACGGTGATCGTCGCCGGTTTGACGGTCTTGCCGGCGCCCGGAGCGGCAGGCGGCTGGTCGGGGTCGGCGCCATCGGGGCCGGGCTCGGCGGCGAAGGGAGCGAAGGGCGAGCGGTATTGCGAGATCTCGGCGATGCACGCGACCAGCGCCGCAGTGGCGCCGAGAAATCCGAAAGCGCCCCCCGCAATCATCTTGGCCAGCAGAACAGCGATGTCCCTTGTTGCGTTCAGCCACAGGTCGCCTTCGGAGTCGCCACGACCGGGCGGTGTCGGAGTGTCCAGCGTTCCGCAGTACTCCGGCTGCTTGCCGGCGGGATAGGGGTCGACGGCCTGCGGCCCGGGCGTCACGTACAGGCTGTGGGTGCCCGCCGCGACATAGAGGCGCGGATGGCCGTCGGTCACCGCCGGGTTGGCAGCCGACCACGGTGAGACCATCATGGCGGTGTTCTGGTCATCGTCGTACTGGTAGGCGGGAAACTGTGTCTCGCCGCTGGGACGAGAACCGGTGATTCCCAAGAACTTCGGGGTGAACGCGGTAGCGGCACCTTCGCCGAGGATCGCCAGACACTGCCAGTCGCCGGCGTGCGAAGACACTTCTCTGGCCTCGATGCCGGTGCAGCCGCCGGCGCTGCCGACGGACTGGTCGTGGGCCGGGAAGAAGAAGTAGTAGCACACCATCGTGGGCTTGGTCAGCTTGCTGAGCACCGGTTCGAGGTTCACCCCCGGTACCCGATTGGCGATCACCCGTAGCCGGTCCTGATGGAACACTTCGGCGTGGTACCAGAATCGGCTGGGCTCGAGTTCCCCGTCGTAGAGCGCTGTGATGGCAGTGCGATCGCTGTAGACGTTCGTGGTCGTATTGGTTACGCCGGATTCGTGGGTCTCCGTCGCGTCCTTCCAACCACCGAGTTCCAGGAAGCGGTGATCGTTGCCGGCGCCCAGGGGGTCATCGAAGCGGAAGTCGCCGGGCTCGCCCGCACTAGCGGCCAGGCCCTTGGCCGGCACGGTGGGCTGACGCGGGAACGGGTCGCCCGGCGCGCCTCCCCACCCGTTTTTGTCGTCTCCGGGAACCCGGGCGGTCCACAACGCCGCGTGCTCGACGAATCGTTTCGCGTCGCTGGGGAAATACTTCTCGTCGGGATGGAAGAACATGACCGGCGCCAGACGTTCGACCAACGCCTGGTCGTCGGCGGGACTCGTCTGCCGATCGCCGGGATCCGTTTTCGGCGGGGCCGCCTTGATTTCCAGGATGATGGCAGCGGCCGATTGCGCCGAGTCCCACGTCCAGCTGATCACCGGGTTCGTCGCTGGGGCGTCCTGAGTGTGCAAGGTGCCGGCCTTACTGAGGAACTGAGTCAGCGACTGCTCATCGATCTCGGTGAAGCCGGCCCCGGGCGCCACATCGATCGCGGCTCCCGTTGACGAGTCGACGGCGATCGCGCCGACAACGACGTTGCGGTTCGGGTCGGCCGACGGCGACAGCGACGCCGTCAGTGACTGTCCGGTCGTCTCTTGAGGGACGGCCTGGGCGACCGCCGCACTCCCATTGGCCTTGGTGACGTCGACATCGCCGTACTCGAAGATCGACCAGGCGCAGAAATCCTGCGTCTCACCGCCGAAGTCGATCACGGCGGAACCGGCTGTCGGGGCGGCGCCTGATGCCCTAAAACAGGTCAGCCGCCGGTCTCGGTTACCCCCGTAGAGGACCGTCAGCACCTCAACCCACAGCAGGCCGTTACCGGTGATGGTGGGAGTCTTCGGCACACCCCCACCGAAGACCGGCCGCGCGCTGGTGACGAACAGCAGGACGACGGTATTCGGCCCGGGTTGGAACGACGTCGTCTCAAAGGCGGAAGCATCACCGGTTTCTTTGTTGGAGGCCAGCTTTCGACTCGCCATGGGGTGCTCCTTGTGGTGCGTCGCGGCAGGACTAGAAGGATTCGGAGATCGAGAACATGTCGGTGAACTCGACGTCGCAATTGATCGGCAACTGCTCCTGCAGCGATGCGAAGCAGCTGTCGTTCAGAAGGGCCTGGAGGTCGGCAATCTGCGACGGATGGAACCCGGCGCCGCGCAGCAGTGCGACCAGATCGGCCAGCACAGCGGAGACCTGGCCGAGCTGTCCCTGCGACCACTGTTCTTGATAACGCAGGGTCAGCTCGGCGAACTGGGATTCGATACCGGGCAAGTGCGAGATCGCTTCCATCGTCGCGAACATCGCCTTGGGCAGCAGCACGGCCAGGCGGTTCCAGCAGTCCGGGTTCGAGGCGATCACGGCGTCGAGTCGTTTCGACCATTCCGCCCAGCAGCGGCCGACCTCAGGTTCCAGCGGACGCTCAACGAAACGGTCGCCGAGGAAGTGCGGGTTCAATCGCCAGATCTTGAGGTCGTCGATGCGTCCGGTCAGACCGTTCTGTCCGGTGTAGTCATTGCCGATCACGAGTCCGGCTGTCGCAGTGAGCAACCCGTTCCACTCCCGCCACTGCGCCACCACGGTCCCGTCGAATTCGACGTGAACACCGGCGGGGTCATACTGCAGGGCCAGCGTCATCCAGTCCGCGGCCGGTAGCGGTCGGGGTTCCGTGCCGCCTTCAGCGACGGCGCTGGATCCGCCCGTAGTCTGGGCGAATTGGCCACCGAAGTAGCCTTGGTCGGTTCCGAATGAGAAGCTGTCGGCGCAGACCAGCGCTCCCCCGCTGCGAATCAGGTCGGTCTCACAGAGCATCTCGACTCGCACACCGCCCACCGGGCTCCAACTCGGTGAGGACGGCACCCGGATACAACTCGCCCCGCCGTTCAGACGGATCGCGCCGGACCCGGGCTGAGCACCGTCGGTGAGATAGTCATCGTCGGACAGGCCGACGGGTTGGCCGTGACATCGCCTGGTCGACGAATGGTCGAACACGAGCCCGGGCGGACCGGAGTACGTGTGGTGAAGAACGAGTTCCCATGGCTCGGCCATGACGCGCCTCCGGGGGTGAGGGACCACCGATGACGTTAGAGGACACTGCGCTTCGGTGCTGCTTATTCAGGAATGCGTCACATTGTCTGCCGGGCGTTTAACCGACCGCCGCGCCGGGTACCTGAACAAAACCTGAATGACGGGCTAACTTATCTACAGCGAGCGTTGCACGCTCGCCCATACCGATCGAGTTGCGGCCCCACCGACGAGGCCGTTCGTGTTGACGGGGAGACGGAGCCACGACATGAACGCCCGCATCTGTTCATTGCTGTCCACGATGGCGCTTGCCGTCGCACTTTCCTTCGCGCCCAGTGCCGCCGCCGAGCCGATCCCCGGTGTCGACGCCGAGCTGATCCCAGGTGCCGACACCGCCATCGCCAAGGCCGAAAGCGCGCTCGGCACAGACATGTTCGGCCCGTGGGGATGTGAGGCGTTCGTGGCCTACGCCTACGGCGTATCGCAGGCGAAGTACGGCTGGGACGGTGCCGCCGAAACGATGTACCAGACCCTGCTCAGCCAGGGTGAGATCCACACCGACATGAACGCCCCGCGCGGCGCGCTCGTCTTCAGCAAGAGCCCGTTCGGCGCCCACATCGACATTGCCCGCGGGGATGGCACGTATGTGTCCGGCGGCGTCCAGGGACTCAAACGCGGGTATGGCAACGGGCATAACATCCAGATTCTGCCGACACCGCACGTGGGGAATGGCTGGACCTACCGGGGCTGGAGCCTGGGCTACCCGGACTGACTCGCGGCCGCATCGGGTGTGCTGGCGATCAGCAGCCATACCAGTGTCGCCAGGCCGGTGAACACGCCCTGCACCGAGAGCACGAACGCTACGTACTCGTGCCAGCTCGACAGGATGTCCCCGCAGCCCTGCCCGTCCCACGGCAAGGTGGACAGCGCGCCGACCAGACCGGCCGCCATCACCGTCACGGTGGCCGCCGTCGCCGCGCGTTGTCCCGCGTCGGTCAGGGTGCGGCGGAAGTAGTTGAACTCGATGCCGAGCGTGAGCAGCAGCACCGGCAGCACCCCGACCACCTGCTGGAAGAACACCGGACTGATCGCGCCTTCGCACAGCGCGGAGAGCACCGTCGTCTGCTCGGGCTTGGGCAGGGCGGCGACCTCGGCGGCCAGTGCCGGGTCGAGCGTGCGCACCGCGCCGGCCTGGAAGTAGTCGACGAAGGCGGCGGCGGCGAGATAGCAGATCCACGTTCCCACCACCAGGGGCACGATCGCGCGGACCCGGGACCAGTCCCGCGGCAGCGCAATACGGCGCGCGGTGCGCACGAGTGTGACCGGGTCGGCATTGACCGCGGCGGCCGTCGTCCACCCCATGGCAGCGGCGTAGAGGGTCGCGCTGAGGATGTCGATGCGGATCGACTGCACCGGCAGCAGCCGGATCAGATCGATGCCGATGAGAACCACGACTCCGGTCCACCACCATCCCCACAGCCGCGGCGCGTCGCCGTCGGCCTGTGTCACAGTGCGTTTCATCAATCCGACGAGGCCGAGTACGACGACGTCGACGACCACCACCGCGATCCGCCAGCCCATCTGTTCCCCGCCGGAATCGGGGAACAGTGCCGAGACGAGTTGCTCGCTATAGGAGAAGGCGAACAACATCAGGAAGACCACCCCGACGACTGCGCGATCACCGCGTCGCCGCACCTCGGAGCTAGACATGGCCGGCCTCCGCCATGCGTTGGTCCGGACTGCTGGCCACCAGGAACCAGATCAGCGTTGCCAGGCCCGTGGCGATGCCTTGGACAGAGACGACGAAGGTCAGATACTCGTGCCAATAGCCGAGCACTCCCCCGCAACCCGTTGCGGGCCAAGGCAATGTCGAGACGGCCAGCGACAGCGCAATCGCCATCACGGCAACCGTCGTGGCGGCCGCCGCGCGCTGGGCAGGCTCGGCCAGCGCCCGGCGAAAGAAGTTGAATTCGACGCCCAGGGTCAGTAGCAACAACGGGATGATCGCGACCACCTGTTGAAAGAACGCCGGACTCACCGCGCCCTCGCAGAGTGAGGCCTGTTCGCCGAGCCGTTCGGTGAGCGGCAGTGCGGCGACGTCGGCGGCCATCTCCGGATCCAGGCTGCGCACCGTGTCGAGGTCGAAGAAGTCGTCGAAAGCCGTTGCTGCGAGGTAGCAGGCGAAGGCACCGATGACGAGCGGGATGACGGCGCGCACGCGGGCCCACCTCGCGGCTGGGTCCGCACGTTTGGCGGCACTGAACAGGGTCAGCGGATCGGCGTTGAGTGATACCGCCATCACGATGCCCATCAGGATGGCCAGGGCGGCTGACGTGGCCAGGTCGATCGCCAGCGGGTGACCTTCGGGCAGCAGGACCAACAGGATGTCGAGGGCCACCACGGCGCCGAACGCCGTCCACCACCATCGCCACAGCCGGGGTTCGTCGCCGTCAGCACGGGTGATGAAGCGCTTCAGCAGACCCACCACGGCCAGTACCGCGATGTCGAATCCGAGCAGGCCGACCAGCCATCCGCCGACATGGTCGCGGTTGGTCGCCTCGAGGACGGCGAACACGATGTCCTCGCTGTAGGAGAACGCGAACAGCAGCAGGAAGACCACGGCCAGCACCGCGAGATCGCGGCGGTGCTGGGTCAGCACGGCTGAGTGCTCGACACCCGCATCAGCGTCCAACCGCGTCCTCCACAGATCGACCCCCGGGCGTCGATGTGCGGTCACGGTAACAGTTGTGGTGGGTGCTCGCGGTGTGGCGAGATGGGCTGGTGCCCCCAGTCGGACTCGAACCGACACTTGGCGGATTTTAAGTCCGCTGCCTCTGCCAATTGGGCTATGGGGGCCCGCAGGCAAGAGGGTATGTCATCGCCCGGGGCAGCCCGCCCTACAGCGGCGCGATAAGTCGCTCAGAGGTGGGCACCGACGTCATGCCCTCGGAAGCGGAGCCCCGATCAGACGCCCGGCGCCGCCTGCAGGATCAGCAGCAGCGTGCCCAGCATCAGCACCGCCGCGGTCAGAGCCAGATACAGATGCCCGCGCGCCCCCAGCTCGATGTGGAAGGACGGCTCGGCGGCCACCGCCGCGGCCCCCGCGGTCACCACCCGTCGTTCGGCGAGGTCGCACACCGGAGCCGGCGCGAACGACGGCAGGGTCAGCAGTTCGAACGGCGAGGTGAGGGCGATTGCGGTCATGTCTCAAATATCGGGCTCTGCCTGCGCAAACGGTATAGACCGTTGGAGCCAATCCGGATCTAGTCCCTCCCCTAAACTGGTTGCAATCCGCACGACGTGACGAGAGGACGCCGGTTGAGCACCGAGACGCCCGCCCCGGTGCGCATCGTCCTTGTCGATGACGACCGCCTGGCCCGCGAATGCCTCACCGCCCAGCTCAGCATTCACGGCTTCGATGTCACCGAGGCCTGGGACACCCCGTCGCTGCTCATGGCGGTCGGTGCCGACACCCCGTCCGTCGTCCTGCTCAACGTCAACACCCGCGACAGCGCCACCCTGCTGCAGGTCGGTCTCGACACCGCCCCCGGCGTCCAGGTCAGCGTCTTCGGCCTGCGCGAGGACGACGACGCCACCATCGTCAATTGCGCCGACGGTGGAGCCACCGGCCTGCATCTGCGCTCCGAGTCCTTCGCCGACCTGCTCACCGTCCTGCACGCTGCCGCCCGCGGCGAGTCCAGCTGCTCGCCAGCCATCTCGGCGATCCTGGTTCGCCGCGTGTATGCCCTGGCCGCCAACCCCGACCCTGACACCGCGCTGCCGGTGCTGACCGCGCGCGAGGAGCAGATCCTCAAGCTCATCGAGGACGGCCTGTCCAACCAGGAGATCGCCTCCCGGCTCACCGTCGCGCTGCACACCGTCAAGAACCACGTGCACAGCCTGCTCACCAAACTCGGGGTCAGCTCCCGCGCCGAAGCCGTCGCCGTCGCTCGTGCGCAGCGCACCGCGAAACTCGGTGCGGCGCGGCCGAACTAACGCACCGTCCGGCGCACCAGCACCCAGTGATTGCCGGTGCTATCCCGGCGGTAGGACAGCTCATCGAGCACCCGTTGCGCCAGCGCCAACCCCCGACCCGACTCGGCCATCAACTCCGGCAGGTCCACCGCATCCAGATCCACCTCGGTGGGCCGGCCGTCATCGGTGAACTCGATGCGCACCTGATCGTCGGCCAGACCAGCGGTCATTCGCAGTCGCACGGCCCGGCCCTGCGCCGAGTGTTCCATGATGTTGGCGGCGATCTCGGCCACCGCCAGATCGACGTGGATGCGCACCATGTCGGGCACCTCGGGGTGCGCCGACCACATCTGGTCGAGCACGTTCTGTACCTCGTCGAGCGTCGTCGCGCCTGTCGTGGTGTCCAGACCGTAGGCCGGCTCAGGCTGGCTCATCGAAGGCACTGTCTGCCGAAGGATGGGGCGGGAGAACACGATTGAGATTGGTCAGCTCCAGCGCGGCCACCACCCGCGTCGAGGGCGCCGCGATCCGCAGGTCCCCGCCGGCCTGCCGGGCCGCCTTCAACGCCGAGATCAACGCCCCCAGGCCGGACGAGTCGATGGACTCCGCCGCCGACAGGTCGACCACCACCCGCGACTGCCCACCCTGCACCAGGGTGAGCAACTGGGTGCGCAGCGCCGGCGCGGCCGCCACATTGAGCCGGCCCTCCGGCACGACGACGACGGCACCGGATGTTGTTGTGCGCGTTGGCCACTGCCCCATCAGCCCTCCCGCCGGATCGCGATCACGGTGACGTCATCGAGCGGCGTGCGCCCGGACACCTCGGCCTCCAAGACCGAACACAGTTCGTCCGGATCGGGATGCGCCCGCAGGAAGTCCAGCGCGTCACCGGTGTGCAACTCGCCACCGAGCAGATCGAGGGCGCCGTCGGAGGCGGCGATCAACGTGTCACCCGCACCCAGCACCACCGATCCCGAATCCCACCGCGCATCCGAGGTGACACCCAGCGGAAGCCCGGCGCCCTTGAGGTGTTCGGCCGAACCATCGGCCCGCACGATCGCCGCCAGCCCGTGCCCGGCGTCGACGTAGCGCACCACCCCCGCGGCCACGTCGAGGTGCGCGTGGAACAGCGTGACGAAGCTGGCGGTCTCGGACAGGTCATCCACCAGCTGTGCTGCAACCGCATTCACCGCACCCGCGGGATCGCCGCCGGCCGCCGAGGAGGCCGCTCGCAGCGCCGAGCGCACACTGGCGGCCAGGATCGCCGCACCCATGCCCTTACCCATCACGTCGGCCACCGTGATCGTCAGGCCATCAGGCCCGCTGTGGTGGTCGTAGAAGTCGCCACCCACCGCGAACGCCGGGATGCACACCGCGCGCACCGTGTACCCGGTCAGATCGCCGATCGCCCGGGGCAACAGTTGACGTTGCACCGCGGCCGCGCGGTCCAGATGCTCGGAGCTCTGCAGCTCCCGCTGCACCCACGCCGCCAGTTGGCTGAACGTGTCGAGCTGCGCGCTGTCCAGGGTGCGGGGAACCGTGTCGTAGATACAGAACGTCCCGACGGCATGACCGCCCGGCCCGTACAGCGGGTGGCCGGCGTAGAACTTGATGCCGCCGTCGCCGATACCGGGCACGTCCGCGAACTCCGGGTCCGACGAAGCGTCGTCGAGCACCAGGGCGCTGGGCTCGGGCTGCTCGTAGCTGCGGGCGATGACGGCCTGACAGACCGTGTCGGAACGGTCCACCGACTCCCCCAGCGCCAGACCGTCGGCGGCCAGGAACAGTTGGCGGTCCCGGTCGATCAGTGACACCGCGGCCATCGGGACGCCGAACACGCTGCGGGCCATCTGGGTGATCGGCACGAACCGGCCGTCGGCGTCGTAGACCGCCTGAATCTGCTCCAGCGAGCGCAGCCGTAGATCCTCCAATTCGGCTGGTAGCCCGTATCGTTCGCCCCGACTCGGGGCGGACAGGCCGGAATCCTCGCCATCCACCGGAACCTCAGCCGCCGCCAACCGACCTCCTCGCGCCCCAACTCACGTTCCTGCCAGATTACGCGCCGCCCGCGCCACCACACACAGCACGACACCCCGGGGATGAGCGTCCCGGGGTGTCGTGAGTTCACTATCTAGGCGGCCACGGCCTCCTTCTGCGGCGCCGCCTCGGCGGGGGCGTCCTCATCGAGCATCGTCAGTTCGTCGAACGGATCCTTGCCGGACAGAACCGAGTTGACCTTGCCCATGTCGACGGTCTTGGTCCAGGACCCGACCAGCAGGGTGGCCACCGCGTTGCCGGAGAAGTTGGTCACCGCACGTGCCTCGGACATGAACCGGTCGATGCCGACGATCAGGCCCACGCCGTCGAGCAGTTCGGGGCGGTGCGCCTGCAGGCCGCCGGCCAATGTGGCCAGCCCGGCGCCGCTGACACCGGCCGCACCCTTGGAGGCCACGATCATGAACACCAGCAGGCTGATCTGCTGACCGATCGACAGCGGGTTGCCCATCGCGTCGGCGATGAACAGCGAGGCCATCGTCAGGTAGATCGCGGTCCCGTCGAGGTTGAACGAATACCCGGTCGGCACAACCACACCCACGGTGCTCTGCTGCACACCCAGGTGCTCCATCTTGGCGATCAGGCGCGGCAGGGCCGACTCCGAGGAGGAGGTCGCGAAGATCAGCAGGTACTCGCGGGCCAGGTAGCGCACCAGCTTGAAGATCGACACCCCGGAGACGGTGCGCAGCAGCACCCCGAGCACACCGAAGACGAACACGATGCAGGTCAGGTAGAAGCCGAACATCAGCGTCAGCAGGTTGGTCACCGCGCTCCAGCCGGTCTGGCCCACCACGTTCGCGATCGCACCGAAGGCACCGATCGGGGCCAGCCACAGCACCATCGCCAGAACCTTGAACACCAGCCGCTGCAGGTGCTCGACACCGCGCAGGATCGGCTCACCCTTGCTGCCCATGGCCTGCAGCGCGAACCCGACCAGCAGCGCCACGAACAGCGCCTGCAGCACATTGCCTTCGGTCAGCGAGGAGAACAGGGAGGTGGGGATGATGTGCTGGATGAACTCCATCAGGCCACCCGACTCGTGGGCCTTCTCGGCCAGCTGCGCGCCCTTGGCTGCCGCCGACTCCGACAGCTTCAGGCTTCCACCCGGATGCAGCAGGTTGCCGACCACCAGGCCGATGGCCAGTGCGATGGTGGACATCACCAGGAAGTAGAGGAAGGCCAGCCCGCCGACCTTGCCGACCGTGGCGGCTTTGCGCACCGACCCGATGCCCAGCACGATCGTGCAGAAGATCACCGGGGCGATCATCATCTTGATCAGGCTGACGAACATGGTGCCCAGAACGCCGACGCTCTTGCCGACCTCCGGGGAGACGAGTCCGAGGATGACGCCGCCGATCACCGCGACGATGACCGCGATGTAGAGCCAGTGGGTGCGGTCGCGGCGCTTCTTGGGCGCCGGCGTGTCGCCGCTGGGGCGATCCAAAACCGTGGTCATAGTCGGTTTCCTTCCAGTTCACGAGCCTGTGGTCTGTAAGGATGGTCACAACTCGCGTGAGCCAGGTCACGCTTAAGTTCATTTAGTACAGCGGTGGAGGTGCGCAATGGCGGTACTGCCCCGCTCGTTGGCGGGCCAGGCCTTCGCGCTGCAGGCCGTGGTGATCGCGCTGGTGGTGCTGGCCGGCGGCGGGCTGGCCCTCTACGACGCCAAGCGCGACGGCGACCAGGCCGCCCGCGAACAGGTGACCGCGATCGCCGTCGCATTGGCCGACGCCCCATCCACCGCCGAGGCCATCGAAAGAGGCGACGCGACAAGGGTTTTGCAGCCGGTGACCGAAGCGGTGCGCAAGGGCACCGACATCGCGTTCATCACGATCATGGCGCCCGACCGCACCCGGTTCACCCACACCAACCCGGCGATGATCGGCGGCAAGTACATCGGCAACATCGAACCCGCCCTGCGCGGCGAGACGTACACCGAGATCTACACCGGCACACTGGGGCCGTCGATCCGGACCGTCGCCCCGGTGCGCAACGCGGCGGGCCAGGTCGTCGGACTGGTCGCCGCCGGCATCACCGAACAGAGCCTGGCGACGCGCTGGCGCTCCCAGTGGCCGGCGATCGTCGGGATGGGCGTTGGCGCCCTGGCACTTTCGTTCGTCGGGGTGTGGGCCATCCGCCGTCGCATTCTGCGCCAGACCCACGGCCTGGCCCCCGACGAGTTGCGGGTGATGTACGACCACCACGACGCGATCCTGCACTCGGTCTCCGAAGGCCTGATCGTGCTCGACCGCGACCGGGTGGCCCTGGTCAACGACGAGGCCCGCCGGCTGCTGAGCCTGCCTGCCGGTCCGATCCAGCGCACCGATCTGCCGGAGTTCCTGCGCGGCAACGACCCCGGGGTGCGCGACGAGCTTCGCGTCACCGACGACCGGGTGCTGGTGGTCAACCGCTCGGCGGTCAGCGCCTCGGACTCCGAGGTGGTGACCATCCGCGACCGCACCGAATTGCAGGGTGCGCTCGGCGAACTCAGCGCGCTGCAGATGTTCAGCGACTCGCTGCGCGCCCAGGCCCACGAGTCAGCCAACAAACTGCACACCGTCATCACGCTGGTCGAGATGGGCCGCCCCGAGGAGGCGGTGAAGTTCGCCACCCAGGAGCTCGCGCTGTCCCAACAGCTGGTGGACCGGCTCTCCGAGGCTGTCGGCGATCCCGCGTTGATGGCACTGCTGCTCGGCAAGACGGCTGAGGCCGACGAGCGCGGCATCGCCCTGACCATCACCGAGGACACCCAGCTGCCCGCTGAGGCCGACGACCTCATGCTGACCCCGCAGGAGATGGTGACCGTGCTGGGCAACCTGATCGACAACGCGATGGACGCCTGCGACCGCGACGACCCCTGGGTGGAGGTGACCGTGACCCAGGACGACCAGCGGCTGCAGATCGCCGTCGCCGACAGCGGGCCGGGGATGGACGCCCAAACCTTCGACCGCGCGATGCAGCGCGGCTACTCCACCAAAGCCGACAACAGGGCCGACGAGGGGGCCTACGACGCCGCCGGCCACCAGGGCCTGGGCCTGGCGCTAATCGCCCAGATCGTCAAACGCCACGGCGGCACCCTGGCTGCCGACATCAGCTACGCCTCGGTGGTGACGGTGACGATCGAGAGGCCGGACCGATGATCACGGTGCTGATCGTGGAGGACGAGCCGCTGATCGCCGAAGCCCACCGCACCTACCTGGAGCGGCTGAAAGGCTTTTCGCTGGCCGGAGTGGCAGCAACCGCGCGCGATGCCATGCGGATCGCCTCCGAGGCGTCGGCCACCCCAACGCCGATCGACCTGGTGCTGCTCGACCTCGGCCTGCCCGACGCCAGCGGCATTGCCCTGGCCTCGGCGCTGTCGGGTCTGCGGCCAGCCCCCGATATCATCGCGATCACCTCCGAGCGGGACCTGGAAATGGTCCGCGCGGCCGTCTCACATGGCGCATTGGCGTATCTGCTGAAGCCTTTCACTTTTGCAGCATTTCGGGACCGGCTGGAACGCTATAGCCGTTACCGCAGCGCCCTTCCGGCCGGAACGGAAGCGGCCAGTCAGGCCGAAGTGGACCGCGCGCTGGCCGAATTGCGCAGCGCCGACAAATCCGTCGCACCGAAAGGTGTCGCGCCAGCAACCAATGACGAAATCGCCCGCGCCGTTCGCGACGGAACCGACGGCGTCACCGCCGACGACGTCGCCAAACAGGTCGGGGTTTCCCGCGTCACCGCATGGCGCTACCTGGAACGATTGGCCGACGAAGGCACCGTCACGCGGCAGACCGAGTACGGCAAGACGGGCCGGCCCAGCACCCGCTATCGGTGGCGCTGAACGTGGCAAATTCAGCTGCTTGACGAAACAACCAATTGCATTACTTTTTGCTAATTTTTCTGACCAAGCCGTCGAATACCATTGATGCTGTATGACGGAAGCCCAAGAAATGTGGCGAAGGAGTATCGAGGTGACCGATATCGGCGCTGCCCGCGACCATGTCAATGGCGGGACACCGGTCCGATACGTCCTCGACGCCGACGGAAACCCCATGATCGGCGCCGACGGTCAGCCGATCATCGACCGCCGCCGCCCCAAGAGTCAACGTCGCCCGGCTAACCCGCGGGTGAGTGTCGTGGTGCCCGCCAAGAACGAGGCACCCAACATCCGCGAGATCCTGCCCTACCTCAAGGACTTCCACGAGGTGATCGTCGTCGTCAGCGAGGACGACCACGCATCGGCCCAGGCCGCCCGCGACGCGCTGCCGACCGCCAAGGTGGTGTACCAGACCCGCAAAGGCAAGGGCAACGCCCTGGCGTGCGGCTTCGCCCAGGTCACCGGCGACGCGATCGTCATGTTCGACATCGACGGCTCGGCCGACCCGCACGAGATCCCGCGCTTCATCAACGCCCTGACCGCTGGGGCCGACCTGGCCAAGGGCAGCCGCTTCTGCCGCGGCGGCGGCAGCGAGGACATCACGGTGATCCGCTCGCTGGGCAACAAGGGCCTCAACATCCTGGCCAGTGTGCTCACCAAGACCCGGTTCACCGACCTCTGTTACGGCTACAACGCCTTCTGGGCCGACCAGCTCTACATGCTCGACCTCCCCGACACCGAGGCCGAGGCGCCCGAGATGCTGCGCGGGGACGGCTTCGAGATCGAAGCCCTGATCATCGGCCGGTTCGCGCTGTCCGGCGCCGCGATCACCGAGGTGCCCAGCTTCGAACACGACCGCTACCACGGCAGCACCAACCTCAACACGTTCAAGGACGGCTTCCGGGTGCTGTGGACGATCCTGCAGGACCGTCTCTATGCCAGGGAGATCCGCAAGCTCGCCAAGCGCCGGCACGCCAGTAGCGTCCCCGGCCCCAAGCGCCCCGGCTGGATGACCGACGAGGTGCGCCACGGCGTGCGACGCATCCACCGGCTCGACCCGTCGGTCGCCGCCGTCGATACCCGCCAGTGGCAGGTCGACCGCTAGGCATTCGGAATCCGTCAAGACGCCGCCACCCGGCCGTAAAGAAAGCGTCAAGGCGAGCCGTCACCCCCGACCGGGCCTCCTAGCGTCACTTCCGTTCCCTGGAGAACGGAGAGACATGGGAGTCGTCATTTACCTGGTGCTGACGCTGGCGGTCTTCGCCGTGCTCGGCCTGGTGCAGAGGTTGGTCGAGCGGCTGTGAACTACGAGAACGCCGTCGGCCTGGTTCTCGCGGTGCTGCTGGCGCTGTTCGTCGCCGCCGCGCTGCTCTTTCCGGAGAGGTTCTAGGTGACTACAACATCGGCGGGGATCGTCTTTCTCGTCACCCTGATCGCCGCACTGGCGGCGGTGCACGTACCGCTGGGCGATTACATGTACCGCGTCTACACCTCGGAGAAGGACTCCCGGGTAGAGCGTGCGGTGTACCGGGCCATCGGCGCCGACCCGCGCTCGGAGCAGACCTGGGGCGCCTACGCCCGCAGCGTGCTGGCCTTCTCGGCGGTGAGCATCCTGGCGCTGTTCGTCTTTCAGCTGGTTCAGGGCAAGCTGCCGCTGCACCTGAACGACCCGGCCACCCCGATGACCCCGGCACTGGCGTGGAACACCGCGGTCAGCTTCGTCACCAACACCAACTGGCAGGCCTACTCCGGTGAGTCCACCCAGGGCCACCTGGTGCAGATGGCCGGGCTGGCGGTCCAGAACTTCGTCTCCGCGGCGGTGGGCATGGCGGTGGCCGTGGCCCTGGTGCGCGGCTTCGCCCGGCGCAACGCCGGCGAGCTCGGCAACTTCTGGGTGGATCTGGTGCGCGGCAGTCTGCGCATCCTGCTGCCGATTTCCGTTGTGGCAGCGATCATTCTGCTCGCTGGCGGCGTCATCCAGAACTTCCACCTGCACGACCAGGTGGTCAACACCCTGGCCGGTGCGCAGCAGACCATCACCGGCGGGCCGGTCGCCAGCCAGGAGGCCATCAAGGAACTGGGCACCAACGGCGGCGGCTTCTACAACGCCAACTCCGCGCACCCGTTCGAGAACCCGACCACCTGGACCAACTGGGTGGAGATCTTCCTGCTGCTGGTGATCAGCTTCTCGCTGCCGCGCACATTCGGCCGGATGGTCGGCAATGTGAAGCAGGGGTACGCGATCGTGGCCGTGATGGGGGTGCTCGCGGTGATCAGCGTGTCGCTGATGCTGCAGTTCCAGTCCCAGCATCACGGCACGGTGCCGACGGCGATCGGCGCGGCGATGGAAGGTGTCGAACAACGATTCGGCGTCGCCGATTCCGCGATCTTCGCCGATGCGACCACGTTGACGTCCACCGGCGCGGTGAACTCGTTCCACGACTCCTACACCAGCCTCGGCGGCATGATGACGCTGTTCAACATGCAACTCGGCGAGGTGGCTCCCGGCGGCACCGGGTCAGGCCTGTACGGCATGCTGATCCTCGCGGTGATCACGGTGTTCGTGGCCGGCCTGATGGTCGGACGCACCCCGGAATACCTGGGCAAGAAGATCACTCCGCGTGAAATCAAGCTTGCTGCAAGCTATTTCCTGGTGACCCCGCTGCTGGTGCTGACCGGCACCGCGGTGGCGATGGCGATGCCCGGCCAGCGCGCCGGCATGCTGAACACCGGCCCGCACGGCCTGTCCGAGGTGCTCTACGCCTTCACCTCGGCAGCCAACAACAACGGCTCGGCCTTCGCCGGGATCAGCGTCAACACCGTCTGGTACAACACCGCACTGGGCCTGGCGATGGTCTTCGGCCGGTTCCTGCCCATCATCCTGGTGCTGGCGCTGGCCGGTTCGCTTGCCCGCCAAGGGCATACACCGGAATCGATCGGCACACTGCCCACCCACCGTCCCCAGTTCGTCGGGATGGTCACCGGGGTGACACTCATCCTGGTGGCCCTGACGTTCCTGCCCGCGCTCGCACTCGGGCCCCTCGCTGAAGGAATCCACCCATGACCGCCGAACGTCAACCTGGCGCAACACTGGTCGCCGAACGTCACGCTGCAGTGACGACGGGCGAGAAGAAGAAGGCGACAGGCCTGCTCGACCCGAAGCTGCTCCTGGCCTCGATGCCCGACGCGCTGCGCAAGCTGGACCCGCGCACACTGTGGCGCAACCCGGTGATGTTCATCGTGGAGATCGGCGCGGTGTGGAGCACCATCCTGGCGTTCCTGACGCCGAGCTGGTTCGCCTGGCTGATCGTGTTCTGGCTGTGGCTCACGGTCGTGTTCGCCAACCTCGCCGAGGCCGTCGCCGAAGGCCGGGGCAAGGCACAAGCCGAATCGCTGCGAAAGACCAAGGCCGACACCATGGCCCGCCGCCTCACCGGCTGGTCGCCGGGCAGGCCGGGCACCGAGGAGGAGATCGCCGCGCCCCTGCTGCAACAGGGCGACGTCGTCGTCGTCGAAGCCGGACAGGTGATCCCCGGCGACGGTGACGTGGTGGAAGGTATCGCCTCGGTGGACGAGTCGGCCATCACCGGCGAATCCGCACCGGTGATCCGGGAGTCCGGAGGCGACCGTTCGGCGGTCACCGGCGGCACCACGGTGCTCTCGGACCGCATCGTCGTGCAGATCACCCAGAAGCCCGGCGAAAGCTTCATCGACCGGATGATCTCTCTGGTCGAGGGCGCTAACCGGCAGAAGACGCCCAACGAGATCGCGCTGAACATCCTGCTGGCCGCGCTGACGATCATCTTCATCTTCGCCGTCGTGACCCTGCAGCCACTGGCGATCTACTCCAAGGCCAACAACCCCGGGGTACCCGACTCACTGGCGCTCACCGGTGACGGTGTCACCGGCATCGTCATGGTCTCGCTGCTGGTCTGCCTGATCCCCACGACGATCGGCGCGCTGCTGTCGGCCATCGGGATCGCCGGTATGGACCGGCTGGTGCAGCGCAACGTGCTGGCCATGTCCGGGCGCGCCGTGGAGGCCGCCGGTGACGTCAACACCCTGCTGCTGGACAAGACCGGCACCATCACGCTGGGTAACCGGCAGGCCTCGGACTTCGTGCCGCTGCCCTCGGTCAGCCCCGAACAGCTCGCCGACGCCGCGCAGCTGTCCAGCCTGTCCGACGAAACGCCCGAGGGACGCTCGATCGTGGTGTTCGCCAAGGAGAACTTCGGCCTGCGGGCTCGCACCCCGGGCGAACTGGTCAACGCCGAGTGGGTCGAGTTCTCCGCCACCACCCGCATGTCGGGCGTCGACCTGGAGAACGGCCACCAATTACGCAAGGGCGCAGCCAGTTCGGTGGCGCAGTGGGTACGCGATCAGGGCGGCACGGTGCCCACCGACCTGGGCACCCTGGTCGACGGCATCTCCGCCGGCGGCGGCACACCGTTGGTGGTAGGCCAGAAACTCGACGGACGAGCTGAAGTGCTCGGCGTCATCCACCTCAAGGACGTTGTCAAGCAGGGCATGCGGGAACGCTTCGACGAGATGCGCAAGATGGGCATCCGCACGGTGATGATCACCGGTGACAACCCGTTGACCGCCAAGGCCATTGCCGACGAAGCCGGTGTCGACGACTTCCTGGCCGAGGCCACCCCCGAGGACAAGCTGGCCCTGATCAAGAAGGAGCAGGCCGGCGGCAAGCTGGTCGCGATGACCGGCGACGGCACCAATGACGCACCGGCACTGGCCCAGGCCGACGTCGGTGTCGCGATGAACACCGGCACCTCGGCGGCCAAAGAGGCCGGCAACATGGTGGATCTGGACTCCGATCCGACCAAGCTCATCGAGATCGTGGAGATCGGCAAGCAGTTGCTGATCACCCGCGGTGCGCTGACCACGTTCTCGATCGCCAACGACATCGCCAAGTACTTCGCGATCATCCCGGCGATGTTCGTGGCGCTGTTCCCCGGCCTGGACCTGCTGAACATCATGCGGTTGCACAGCCCGCAGTCGGCCATCCTGTCGGCGGTGATCTTCAACGCGATCATCATCATCGCGCTGATCCCGCTGTCGCTGCGCGGCGTCCGCTACACGCCCAGCAGTGCGTCAAAGCTGTTGAGCCGCAACCTCTACATCTACGGTCTCGGCGGAATCATCGCCCCGTTCATCGGGATCAAGCTCATCGACCTCGTCATCCAGTTCTTCCCAGGAATGTGACATGAATTCCCTGATCCGCCAACACTGGGCCGCGCTGCGGGCGCTGCTCGTGCTCACCGTCATTCTCGGCATCGGCTACCCGCTGTTCATCTGGCTGGTGGCCCAGATCCCCGGCCTGCAGCACAAGGCCGACGGCTCAATCGTGGAGGTCAACGGAAAACCCGTCGCCTCCAGCCTGATCGGCCAGTCCTTCACCGACGCCAACGGCAACCCGCTACCGCAGTACTTCCAGAGCCGCCCGTCGGCCGCGGGCTACGACCCGCTGACCACCGGGGCCTCCAACCTCGGCCCGGAGAGCATCGTCGATCAACCCGACAAGCCCAGCCTGCTCACCCAGGTGTGCACGCGCAGCAAGGCCATCGGTGAACTCGAGGGCGTCGACGGCGCCCGCCCGTTCTGCACCGGCGACGGGGTGGGTGCGGTGCTGTCGGTGATCGGCCCGCGTGACGCGCGCGGCGCCGTCGTGCACCCCACCGAGGTCATCAGCGTCAACGAACCCTGCGACACCACCGCGCGTCCGTTCCTGGACACCTACGAAGGGGTGCGGGTGCAGTGCGCCAAGGCCGGCGAGGACTACGCGGCCGGCCAGATCGTGCCGATCCGCGGCGCAGCACCCGCCGATCCCGCGGTGCCCGCCGACGCCGTCACGGCCAGCGGCAGCGGCCTGGACCCGAACATCTCCCCCGCCTACGCGCAGCTGCAGGTCAACCGGGTCGCCAAGGTCCGTGGGGTGAGCGCCGAAGCCGTCCGCACGCTTGTCGCGCAGTACACCGAGGGCCGCACGCTGGGCTTCTTCGGCGAGCCGAGGGTCAACGTGGTGCAGCTCAACATCGCACTCGACGAGAAGTACCCGCTCAAGAGCTGACCCGCGGTGAATGATGATCATGTGGATACCGTCCAGCCGCCGCGGGTAACCAGCAGCGGTGCGCAGTCCGCCCCGCCCGGTGACAAGCCGCGGCGGGGCGAGCTGCGCATCTACCTGGGCGCTGCACCGGGCGTGGGCAAGACATTCGCGATGCTCGGCGAGGCCCACCGGCGCCTGGAGCGCGGCACCGACCTGGTGGCCGCAGTGGTCGAGACGCACGGCCGCAAGAAGACCGCCGAACTGCTCGACGGTATCGAGGTGATCCCGCCGCGCTACCTCGATTACCGGGGTGGCCGGTTCGCCGAGCTGGACGTGCCCGCGGTACTGGCCCGCCGCCCGCAGGTGGTGCTCGTCGACGAGCTGGCCCACACCAACACTCCCGGCAGCAAGAACCCGAAACGCTGGATGGACGTCGAGGAACTGCTGGATGCCGGCATCTCGGTGATCTCGACGGTCAACGTGCAGCACCTGGAAAGCCTCAACGACGTCGTCGCCCAGATCACCGGGATCGAGCAGCAGGAGACGGTGCCCGACGAGATCGTGCGCGGCGCCGCCCAGATCGAACTGGTGGACATCACCCCGGAGGCGTTGCGCCGCAGGCTGTCTCACGGCAACGTCTACGCCCCTGAGAAGGTCGACGCCGCGCTGTCGAACTACTTTCGCCGCGGCAACCTGACTGCGCTGCGGGAGCTGGCGCTGCTGTGGCTGGCCGACCAGGTCGACGCGGCGCTGGCGAAGTACCGCGCGGAGAACAAGATCACCGCGACCTGGGAGGCCCGCGAGCGGTTGGTGGTTGCGGTGACCGGCGGGCCGGAGTCGGAGACGCTGGTGCGCCGGGCATCCCGGATCGCTTCGAAGTCCAGCGCCGAACTGATGATCGTGCACGTGGTGCGCGGCGACGGGTTGTCGGGAGTCAGTGCACCGCAGATGGGTAAGGTGCGTGAACTGGCGGCCAGCCTGGGAGCCACCGTGCACACCGTGGTCGGCGACGACGTGCCAAAGGCATTGCTGGACTTCGCCCGCGAGATGAACGCCACCCAGCTGGTGATCGGCACCTCACGCCGGTCGCGGTGGGCGCGCATCTTCGATGAGGGTATCGGCGCGGCGATCGTGCAGGAGTCCGGCAAGATCGACGTCCACATGGTCACCCATGAGGAGGCCAGGCGCGGGTTCTCGGTGCGCGCCGCGACCCCGCGCGAACGCCGGGCCCTGTCCTGGGTGGCCGCGGTGGTGGTGCCCTCGCTGGTCTGCGCCATCAACGTCGCGTTCCTGGACCGCTACCTCAACACCGCCGGTGAGAGCGCACTGTTCTTCGTCGGCATCCTGCTGGTGGCCCTGCTCGGTGGCGTGGTGCCCGCCGTCGTATCGGCCGTGCTGTCCGGTCTGCTGCTCAACTACTTCCTCACCGCACCGCGCTACACGTTCACCATCGCCGAACCCGACGCCGCCATCACCCAATTCGTCATGCTGGCCGTGGCCGTCGCGGTGGCCGCCCTGGTGGACAGTGCGGCCAGCCGCCAGCGGGAGGCCAGGCAGGCCTCCCGCGAGGCCGAGTTGCTGACGCTGTTCTCCGGGTCGGTGCTGCGCGGTGCGGATCTGGACACCCTGCTGGAGCGGGTGCGCGAGACCTACTCCCAGCGCGCCGTCAGCGTGCTGCGGGTGCTCGGCGACGACGAGCAGATCGTCGCCTGCGTCGGCGAGAATCCCTGTGTGACGGTGGATTCCGCCGACACCGCGATCGAGGTGGGTGACGACGAATTCTGGATGCTGATGGCCGGGCGCCAGCTGCCCGCTCGCGACCGGCGGGTGCTGACCTCGGTGGCCAAACAGGCCGCCGGGCTGGTGCGCCAGCGTGAGCTGACCGAAGAGGCCGGCAAGGCTGAGGCCATCGAGAAAGCCGACGAATTGCGTCGCTCCCTGCTCTCGGCGGTCAGCCACGACCTGCGCACCCCCCTGGCGGGCGCCAAGGCCGCGGTGTCCAGCCTGCGCAGCGAGGACATCGACTTCTCCGCCGAGGACACCGCCGAACTGCTGGCCACCATTGAGGAGTCGGTGGATCAGTTGACCGCCCTGGTGGATAACCTGCTGGACTCTTCGCGGCTGGCCACCGGGGTCGTTCGTCCGGAGCTCAAAAGGGTGTACCTCGAGGAGGTGGTGCAGCGCGCCCTGCTGTCGATCGGGCGCGGCGCCACCGGGTTCGGCCGCAGCGGACTGGACCGGATCAAGGTCGACGTCGGTGATGCGGTGGCGATGGCCGATGCGGGTCTGCTGGAACGGGTGCTGGCCAACCTGATCGACAACTCGCTGCGCTACGCACCCGAGAGCATCGTGCGGGTCAATGCCGGGCGGGTCGGCGACCGTATTCTGATCAACGTGGTCGACGAGGGGCCGGGTGTGCCGCGCGGCACCGAAGATCAGATGTTCGAGGCCTTCCAGCGACTGGGCGACCGCAACAACAAGCACGGTGTCGGACTTGGCCTTTCGGTGGCCAAGGGATTCGTCGAGGCAATGGGTGGCAGCATCTCGGCCACCGACACCCCCGGCGGAGGGCTCACCGTCATCGTCGACTTGGCGGCGCCGTGAACAAGGTCAAGGTGCTGGTGATCGACGACGAGCCGCAGATTCTGAGGGCGTTGCGGATCAACCTCAGCGTGCGCGGCTACGAGGTCATCACCGCGGCCACCGGCGCGGCGGCGCTCAAGGCGGCCGCCGAGCATCCGCCCGACGTGGTGGTGCTGGATCTGGGCCTGCCCGATATGGACGGAATCGAGGTGCTCGGCGGGTTGCGCGGCTGGCTGTCGGCGCCGGTGATCGTGCTCTCGGCGCGGACCGATTCCGCGGAAAAGGTCGAGGCGCTCGACGCCGGGGCCGACGACTACGTGACCAAACCGTTCGGGATGGACGAGTTCCTGGCCCGGCTGCGGGCCGCCGTGCGCCGAGGTGCGGCCGCCTCCGAAACCGACGAACCAGTGATCGAAACCTCCTCGTTCACTGTCGATCTCGCCGCCAAGAAGGTGGTGAAGAACGGCACCGAGGTACACCTGACGCCCACCGAGTGGGGCATGCTGGAAATGCTGGTGCGCAACCGCGGCAAGCTCGTCGGCCGCGAGGAGTTGCTCCGCGAGGTCTGGGGACCGGCCTACGCCAAGGAGACCCACTATCTGCGGGTGTACCTGGCGCAGCTGCGCCGCAAGCTCGAGGACGACCCGTCGCATCCACGTCACCTGCTGACCGAGGCCGGGATGGGCTACCGCTTCGAAGCCTAGGTTCGCCGACGGTGGCGGATGTGGCCCCGGCGGGCCAACATTGGCGCGGACGGCCCGGCCCTGACCCACACCCGGCGCCAACAATGACGGCCATGCACATCACCGTCGACTACACGCTGTGCGAAGGGCACGGGCAGTGCCTGATGGCCGCACCCGAACTGTTCGACCTGCCCGACGGCGCCGACCAGGTCGTGGTGCTGGACCCGAATCCGCCGGAATCCGAACGGGACCGGGCCGTGCGGGCCGCCGCCATGTGCCCGGCGCTGGCGATCGCCGTCAGCTGAGCCGGTCGGCGTCCGCCAGGTCGTCGAGCAACCGGAACCGACCCGCCATGGCCGCCGCAGCGATCCGGTTCGTCACACCGAGCTTGTGCAGCAGCGCCGCCACCATCCGCTTGGCGGTGCGCTCCGACACCAGCATGCGCTGGGCGATGTCGCCGGTCT
Organism: Mycobacterium sp. M26; assembly: GCF_001494595.1. Lineage (GTDB taxonomy): Bacteria > Actinomycetota > Actinomycetes > Mycobacteriales > Mycobacteriaceae > Mycobacterium. Next base: position 618,708 of record NZ_LN929908.1, on the reverse strand, counting down.
CCATCCCGGTGGCCAGCAGTGTCCACAACCGCAGCTCCTGGTCGGACAGGGTGTCCATCAACGCCGACGGCGGCTTGCGGGTGTTGCTCAGCAGCGCGTCGAGCAGAGTCGGGTCGACGACCCGCAACCCCTCGGCGATAGTCCACAGCGGTCCCGCCAGAGACTCCGGGCGGGCCGTCTTGGACAGGAACCCGTCGGCTCCCGCACGCAGCGCCTCCTCGGCCAGGCTCAAATCATCGGTTCCCGACAGCGCCAGGATCCGGGTTCGCGGGTGGCGCGCCTTGATGTGCCGGATCGCGGCGATCCCGCCCAGCGGCGGCATGGTCAGGTCGATGATCGCCACGTCGGCGTCACAGGAGGCCACCAGGTCGGCAGCCTCCTCGACATACGTGGTCTGCCCCCCGACGCTGAACAGCTCACCCCAGTCGCGGGTCAGCAACAGGGCCAGCCCCTGCGCGAAGAGCTCGTGGTCATCGACGATGACCACGACGATCTTCGTGCCGCCGACTTTGGCGTTCATGGCCGCGATGCTAGCGGTATCCCTATGGTCAGCCGGGTGAGACAGCTCGATCCGACCGCCATCGACGACAACGACCTGGGCGTGGCCCGCATCGTGGTGGCGGTGCGCACCGCGGTGGTGGCCTCGATCGGTGTGCTGCTGCTGATCGGACCGGACTGGGTGCGCCAGCACGCCGCGATCGCCGGCGCCGTCGTCGCCGCCGCCATGGTGTACTCGCTGGTCCTGCTGGCCAACCCGCACCTGGAAGTGCGGCGCACTCGCTACGCCTGGCTGGTCGGCGCGGCGGACAGCCTCTTCACGCTGGCGCTGATCGCGCTGACCGCAGGTGTGCACAGCCCGTTGGTGTCGGTGCTGCCTCTCGTGGTGATCGCCTCGGCAGCCCGCCTGACATTCGTCGAAACCCTCTCGCTGGCACTACTTCTGGGGGCGGGTTACACCGCACTGGTCGTGACGGCCAAACCCGTACCGACGGTGGCACCGACACCGCTGTTGCAGGCCGGGTGGACGGCGCTGTATCTGGTGTTCATCGCGATCCTCACCGCAGGCCTGTCCGCACTCGCCGACCGCGAACACCGCTCCCGGGTGCGCGCCCTCGTCGAAGCCGAAGCCGAGCATGCCGCCGCCGAGGAGGAACGCGACCTGCGCGCCCGGCTGCTGCGGTCCTACCAGTCCCAGCAGGACGGGCTGCAGGTGCTGGTGCATGAGTTCCGGACCCCGATCGCCTCCCTGCAGGCGCTGATGGATGCCCTGACCGCCGACGACGACACCGGCCTGCAGCTGGCGCGCCGCCACGTCCACCACCTGTCCGACATGATCGACGCACTGTCCGACGTGGCGCTGAGCCGGCGGCCGACGTTCTCCACCGGCCGGGTCCGGCGGATCGACGTCACCGAGGTGATCGGCGCCGCCGCCGACGCGGCCGGGCTCGCGGCACCGCGCCTGCGGGTCAGCACCACCGGTGAGCTGTCCGCCGTCGCGATCAACGCCCAAGGCCTGCGCCGGGTCCTGACCAACCTGCTGGAGAACGCGTCGCGGCACGGCCGCAGCGCCCCCGTCGACGTCACCTGTACGCGCACCAACGGCGACCTGGTGATCGCCGTCGGTGACCGCGGCCCGGGCATCCCCGCCGAGAGCCTGGGCGAACTCACCGCCAAGTACGTCAGCGCCGGCGGCCAACGCGGCACCGCCGGGCTGGGCCTGTGGATCGTTCAGCAGATCGTCGAGGCGATGGGTGGGCGGGTCGACTTCTCCGCCCGCGACGGCGGTGGCCTGCTGGCCACGTTCCGGGCGCCCATCGAGCCCTGATCCTGGCCCGCGCAGGCCAGGGATTGGCACGCGCGGCTGTCCCCGACGGATGACGTCCTGAAGACGATGGGTGCGAGCACGACGGAAGGACGTCCATGACCGCGCCCACCACCGCATCCACCCGCACACCCACCCGCACCGATATCGATCTCGGCGCGCGCAGCTTCTGGGCGAAGACGCCGGAGGAAAAGGACGAGGCCTTCGCGATCCTGCGCCGGGAGAGCCCGGTGCCCTGGAGCGGCCCCGCTGAATCCGATCTGCTGCCACCGGAACTCAACCCGCAGGGCTACTGGTCGTTGACCAAGCATGAGGACATCCGGATGGCCAGCCGGCATCCGGAGATCTTCTCCTCGGCCAAGGGCATCACCATGGAGGACTTCGCCCCGGAGGCCGTGGAGATCGCCCAGTCGTTCATCGCGATGGACGCCCCGCGGCACAGCCAGTTGCGCGGTATCACCATGGACGCGTTCAAACCGAAGAACATGCGCCGCCTGGAGGGCTGGATCCGCGGCCACGCCCGCGATCTGATCACCGAGATGTCGCACCTCGGTGAAGGCGACTTCGTCGAACTGGTCTCGGTGAAGTTGCCGGGCCGCATCTTCGGCAGCTTCTTCGGCCTGCCCGAGGGCGAGATCCGGGACAAGGCCGTCAACGCCGCGCAGCGCCTACTGGGCTGGACCGACCCCAACATTCGCGGCGAGCAGAGCGAACTGGAGGTGTTCATGACCTCGGTCATGGACCTACACGCCGTTGCCGCCGAACTGATTCCGCAGCGCCGCGCCGAACCGGGCGAGGACCTGCTCACCTGGATGGTGCAGGCCGAGTTCGACGGCAAGAAGATGACCGACGACGAACTCAAGGCGTTCTTCGTGCTGCTGGCGGTGGCGGCCAACGACACCACCCGGCATGCCTCGGCACATGCCATCTACACGTTCTCGAAGTTCCCCGACCAGAAAGCCAACCTGATCGAGGACATTCCCGGCCGCATCGACACCGCCGTCGAGGAAGTACTGCGCTGGGCCTCACCGCTGCTGCACATGCGGCGCACCGCCACCCAGGACATCACGGTGCGCGGTTCGGAGATCAAAGCCGGTGACAAAGTGGTGCTCTGGTACTACTCCGGCAACCGTGACGAGGAGGTGTTCGAGAATCCGCACACCTTCGACATCATGCGAAACTCGAACCCGCACATCGCCTTCGGCGGCGGCGGCCCACACTTCTGCCTGGGCGCGGCGTTGGCCCGTACCATGCTGCGGACCCTGCTCACCGAGGTCTACACCCGCATCCCGGATATCTCGGCACCCGAACCGAACTTCCAAATCGCCAACTTCATCAACGGCATCAACAGCCTGCCGGCCACCTGGACACCCGAAAAGCACTGAGAATCAGGGAGCCACGCGATGAAGACGAAAGCCGCGGTGCTGTGGGGCCTGCACCAGAAGTGGGAGGTCGAGGACGTCGAGCTCGACGGACCCAAGCAGGACGAGGTGATGGTTCGGTTGACGGCCAGCGGCCTGTGCCACTCCGACGACCACCTGATCACCGGGGACATGCCGATGCAACTGCCGGTGGTCGGCGGCCATGAGGGCGCCGGGGTGGTCGTCGAGGTCGGTCCCGGGGTCAAGGACGTGGCCGAGGGTGATCCGGTGGTACTCAGCTTCATCCCGGCGTGCGGCCGTTGCGAGCCGTGCGCTCGCGGGATGAGCAACCTGTGCGTGCTGGGTGCGGCGATCATCGCCGGCCCACAGCTCGACGGGACGTTTCGCTTCCACGCCAAGGGGCAGGGCCTGGGCCAGATGTGTGTGCTGGGAACGTTTTCCGAGTACACCGTGGTACCGGTGTCCTCGGTGGTCAAGGTCGACCCGTCGATCGCCTTGGATACCGCGGCGCTGGTCGGCTGTGGCGTGACCACCGGCTACGGCAGCGCGGTACGCACCGGGGAGACCCGCGACGGTGACACCGTCGTGGTGATGGGGGTCGGCGGTATCGGCATCAACGCCGTCCAGGGCGCGAAGATCGCCGGCGCGCGGGTGATCGTCGCCCTCGACCCGATCGAGTACAAACGCACCCGCTCCCTCGAATTCGGTGCCACCCACACCGCGGCCACCGTCGAGGAGGCGCAGGCCCTGGTGGCCGACCTCACCCGCGGCGCGATGGCCGATGTGTGCGTGGTGAGCACCGACTCGGCCGAAGGCGCCTATGTGGCACAGGGTCTGAGTCTGGTCGGCAAACGCGGCCGGGTCGTGATGACGGCGATTCCGCACCCCACCGACACCCAGGTGGACATGTCACTGTTCGATCTCACCCTCTACGAAAAGCAGGTCCGCGGATCACTTTTCGGCTCGTCCAATCCGCGCCGCGACATCCCGCGGCTGCTCGATCTGCACCGGGCCGGGCAGTTGAAGCTCGACGAGTTGATCACCCGCGAATACACCCTCGAGGAGATCAACCAGGGCTACGCCGACATGCACGCCGGGGTGAACCTGCGAGGACTGATCCGGTTCTGACACTCTGCGTGTTCAGCTGACACATCTGTCGCCAGCGATCTATCGTGACATGGTCATATGTTGATACGTGCCCGCAGTGCCCGCCCCCACGGGCCGCGAAGGAGATGATCTGACATGCATGTTTCCGAGACCAAGCACACCGGTGGCTGCACCTGTCGCTGTAACGCCTGCGATGGTGGCCATCACTGCCACAACATCGGCAGCGGCTGCCGCGTCAAGCCGTAACTTTCTCGAATACTTCGATCAGAGCGCCGGGCAACTGACGGCGCTCTGATCGTGTGTTGTGTCGGCGATTGACGCCTACGTAGCAGGGGTATGCCTGCGCCATGGCGACCGCCAAATCGAGCAGGCTCCGACGACCGGTCGGACTGCTCGCCGTCCAGGGGGCCGCGGTGCTCGTCGCCGCGGCCTTCCTGGCCGTCGCGATCGCCGGTTTCACCCCCGGCCTGACGACCCGCCTGGACCAATTGCAGTGGTTCGGGCCGGACTCCCGAGCCCAGTTGTTCGGAGTGTTCAACACCTCGGTGGTGCACAACCTGGTGCACCTGGTCGCCGGGATGGCCGGTCTGCTGCTGGCCACCAGCTACGGCAAGGCCAGGGCTTACCTGATCCTGGGCGGCCTGCTGTTCCTCAGCCTATGGCTGTACGGGTTGTTGAGCGACCCAAAGGTGTTGCCGCTCAACAACGCCGACAACTGGCTGCACTTCTCGATCGGTGTCGTCATGGTCCTGCTGGGAGTCACCCTGGCCGGGGCCAGGGTGCCCACCGGGGCCGGCGGCGAACCGCTGATCGACGACTGACTAGTCGGCGGCCTTGTGGGCGCGCTTGCTGCCACCGGTGCTGCGGCTGTGCTCGCCGCCCTTCGACGAGCCGGCCTGCGCCGAGCCGCTGTTGTCGTTGTCACCAGGCGCGGCGCTGCCGTCGCTGGCGGCACTCTCGTCGGCACCCGATGCGACCGCAGTCGTGGTCTCCTCCGATGCTGCCGCGCGCAGCGCGGAGGCCGACGGCGCCACCGCAGCCACCGGCTTGGGCGCCGGGTTCGGAGTGGCCAGCGCCTCGGCGATCTGGGTGTTCAGCGAGCTCACCACCACCCGCACGCTCGGCACGTAGGCAGGCACGCTCGCACCCAGACCGACCGTCATGGCCGCGATCGTGCCGGGCACCCCGAGCGGGCCCAGCAGCCCACCGACGACGGCGTTCCAGGCGTTCTCGACCGGGTTGGCCGTCCCCAGCGCCGCGACGGTATCGGTGACGACCTTGACGACACTGCCCACCACCACCTGCACCTGCCCGACCACCGCCGCCGCGATGTCAGGCGCCAGCGATACCAGGGTGTTGACCACCGCCGTCGCCCGGGTGATCACACCGGTCAGGACGTAGTTGCCGGCGGCCAGGGCCTCGGTGCCAGCGGCCTGCACGGCCGTCACCAACGTATTGATAGCACCGGGAACATCCAGGGACAGCACGTCGCCGGCGGCGTTCCACACGCCTTCGCTGAGCAGGCTGGCACTGTCCAGAAGACCTCCGACCCCCTGGTATAGGTTGTCGGACCCATTGAGTCCCAGCTGCCGGATCACCGGGAGCGCATCGGTGATGATCTGCGGGAGCAGCCCCACCGTGGCGAGATCCGACCATGGTGCGGTCAGCGTCACCGGACCGGCGGTCGCGAAGAGGGCAAGGTTGAACAGCTTCAGGCTGGACAGCAACTCGGTGACCGGGCTGTCGAATCCGGCCAGTGTCACTTCGGCAGAGATTGACGGAACCGGGATCGCGGGCTGGTGCAGGTCGGGGGTGGCGACCACGGGGGTCATGGCGATGGCACTGGCCCCCACCATCGCGGCGGTTCCGGCGATCAGGTGCGATCGAAGTGAGATCTGCATGGCGTCCTCTCTTGGTGACCTCGATGTCGGAGCATCAAGTTACCTGAGAAGAAACTGAGAGGAAGCCAAAATTGACCCGCCTGTTTCTCAGCTTTCAGGTCAGCTGATGGACAGGGCGATGCCGTCCAGGATGTCGTGTTCGCTGACGATCAACCGGTTTATCCCGGCCCGCTGCCCCAGCGCGTCGGCCAACTCCTCGACGACGATCGAGCCGCCGCCGATCACGTCGACGCGGCCCTCATGCATCGGCCCCAGCGCGGCCCGCTGGGCGCGGGTCATCCCGATCAGCTGGTCGCACACTGGCAGCAGTTGGTCGAACGACACCTGCGACAGATGGATCGCGTCGGAGTCGTAGGTGGTCATGTTCTGTGCCAGCGCGGCCAGCGTGGTGAAGGTGCCGGCCACCCCCACCCAGGTCTTCGCCTTCTCCACCGGCACCGCGCGCAGCGCCTCGCCGAGCCGCTCGCGCACCACCTCGCGGGCCGAGGCGATCTCGGCAACCGTCGGCGGATCGGAATGCAGGCAGCGTTCGGTCAGCCGCACACACCCGATATCGGCCGAGAACGACGCCTGCACACCGCCCTGCTCGCCCAGCACCACCTCGGTGGACCCCCCACCGAGGTCGACCACCACGAAAGGTGCCGCATCCGAATCCAATTCGCCGACCGCACCGTTGAAGGACAGCTCGGCCTCTTCGGACCCGGTGATCACCTCGGCGATCGCACCGGGCACCACCCTTCCCAGCACCTCGGCCGTCATAGCGAAGAACACGTCGCGGTTGGACGCATCGCGGGTCGCCGACGTCGCCACCATCCGCACCTTGCCGACCTCGAAACGCTCCAGCAACGCGGCGTAGTCGACCAGCGCCGCGCGGGTCCGCTCCAGCGCGTCGGGCGCGAATTGTCCAGTGGCGTCGACACCTTGGCCCAGCCGCACGATCCGCATCTCGCGGTGCACATCGCGCAGCCGCCCGTCGATGCGGTCGGCGATCAGCAACCGGATCGAGTTGGTGCCGCAGTCGATCGCCGCCACCCGGGTCACGTCCACTCCCCCTTCACCAGGATTCCGGCCATCGCCGGCTCGGCGGCCAGTACCGCCAGCGCTTCATCGCCAAACGGGTTGAGCCCACGGCCTTTTGCCAACGAGTGCGCGATCAGCACATGCAGACACTTCACCCGGTCGGGCATCCCGCCACCGGAGAACGTCGTCCCCAGCGGGTCGATCGCATCCCGCTCGGCCAGATACGACTCGTGGGCGCGGCGGTAGGCCGCGGCGACCTCCGGGTCGGCCTCCAACCGCTCGGTCATCGACTTCATCAGGCCCTCGGACTCCAGCCGGCTCGCCGCTGCCGTCAGCGCCGGATGGGTCAGGTAGTACAGCGTCGGGAACGGTGTGCCGTCGGGCAGCCGCGGCGCGGTTTTCACCACTGCCGGTTCACCATTGGGGCATCGGTAGGCGATCTCGAGTACGCCGCGTGGCTCACGCCCCAGCTGCTGGGCCACCGCGGCGAGATCGGCCGGATCAACCACCGGGCGGCACCGGGGCCGGCGGCGGCGCGTTCGGATCGACCGGCGGCGGGGCGTTGGGGTCGACGGGCTGCGGCGCCGGCGGCGGACCGTGCGGCGTATCGGCGATGGTGTGCCACAGCGAGGTGTACCAGGGGTCGTTGTTGCGCACAGCCTCGGTCTGCGGGCTCGCGCCCGGCGCCGGTACCGCCCCGGGCGGCAGCTGCACCTGGTAGGGAATGTCGCCGGGCATGACGAACCCGAGCCGCTCGCGGGCCTGGGCGGCGATGTACACCGGGTCGGCCAGCTTCTGCTTCTGCGATTCCAGGTCGGCGATCTGCTGGCGCAGCATCGCCTCGGTGGCGGCCAACTGCTTCATCTCGGTGCGCTGGGCGAAGTAGGTGCGCACCGGTCCGGCGATGGTCAGCGTCAGCACGCACACCACCGCCGCCAGGATGGCGGCACGCCGGGCGGTGAAGCCCAGCCGCTGTTCGTTGCGCTGCTCGGTCGACGCGGCGATGGCCCGCCGGATCGGCTCGGTGACACTGTGCGCGGTCTGCTCGGCCTGCGGCCGGGGCTCGCGCTTGGCGGCGGAGGTGGCGCGAGGGCGATTCCGACTCGACGCCCCCGGCCGGGAGGCCGGGGAACGCCGCTTCGGATCGGGCCGCTTGCTTTCCGCCACAATGACGTCCTGAGTGAGTCCTACTCGCCTGCCACGAACCGCGGGAAGGCCAGATCGCCGGCGTACCGGGCGGCGTCGCCCAGGGCTTCCTCGATGCGCAGCAGCTGGTTGTACTTGGCCACCCGCTCGCTGCGCGCCGGTGCACCGGTCTTGATCTGGCCGCTGCCGACGGCGACGGCGAGGTCGGCGATCGTGGTGTCCTCGGTCTCGCCGCTGCGGTGGCTCATCATCGTGCGGTAGCCGCTGTTGTGGGCCAGCGACACCGCGTCGAGGGTCTCGGTGAGGGTGCCGATCTGGTTCACCTTCACCAGCAGCGCGTTGGCCGCGCCGCGCTCGATGCCCTCTTCCAGGCGCTCCGGATTGGTGACGAACAGGTCGTCGCCGACCAGCTGCACCCGGTCACCGATCGCGGTGGTCAGCTCCACCCAGCCGTCCCAGTCGTCCTCCGACAGCGGGTCCTCGATGGACACCAGCGGGTAGGCGTCGAGCAGACCGGCGTAGAACTCGGCCATCTGGGCGGCGGTCCGGGTCTCCTTCTCGAAGCTGTAGCCCGTTCCCGCGGTGAAGAACTCGGTGGCGGCGACGTCCAAGGCCAGCGCCACGTCGGACCCGAGCTTGAGGCCGGCGCCCTCGATGGCGCTGCCGATGAGATCCAGCGCGGCCTTGGTGCCCGGCAGATCGGGAGCGAAGCCGCCCTCGTCACCCAGGCCGGTGGCCAGGCCCTGCTTCTTGAGCACCGACTTCAGCGAGTGGTAGACCTCCGCACCCCAGCGCAGCGCCTCCTTGAAGCTCGGCGCGCCGATCGGGGCGATCATGAACTCCTGGACGTCCACGCCGGTGTCGGCGTGCGCGCCGCCGTTGATGATGTTCATCATCGGCACCGGCAGGATGTGGGCGTTGGGTCCGCCCAGGTACCTAAACAGCGGCAGCGCGGCACTGTCTGCGGCAGCCTTGGCGACCGCCAGCGAAACGCCGAGGATGGCGTTAGCGCCCAGCCGGGACTTGTCCGGGGTGCCGTCGAGGTCCAGCAACGCCTGATCCACGAGTCGCTGGTCGTCGGCGTTGAGCCCGATGACCGCTGGGGCGATCTCGTCGAGCACCGCCTCGACGGCCTTCTCGACACCCTTACCGCCGTAGCGGGCCGCGCCGTCGCGCAGTTCGACGGCCTCGTGCTCGCCGGTGGACGCGCCCGACGGGACGGCCGCGCGGGCGAAGGTGCCGTCGATCAGGGCCACCTCGACCTCGACGGTCGGATTACCGCGGGAGTCGAGAATCTCGCGGGCCGCAACCTGCTCGATGATGGGCACTGGCTTCTCCTTGCGTCGTGGTGTGCGACGAACGTCCTCGTCCGGCTCTGGGCGGCTGGCCCACTGACGGCTCATAGCCTAGATGGTCGGTGGACCCCGCGAGGACTATGAGGAGGGCTGTCAGAGCGGGTGTCCCTGGGCGTAGGCCGTCGCCCAGTCCCGCACGGTGCGGGCGTACTGGTCAGAGTGGTTGTAGGCGTGCAGGGCATTCATCCAGCCGCGCGGGGTGGCCAGGTCTTTGCCACGGAAGCACAGGTAGCCGGCGGCCGACAGCGCGGCGTCGTCGAAGTTGTCCGGGCTGATCACCCCGTCGTTGTTGGCGTCCACCCCGTAGAGCCGCCACGTTTCCGGGATGAACTGCATCGGGCCCATCGCGCGGGCGTACACCGGGTCGCCGTCCAGCGACTCCTCGTTGTCGATGATCTCGAGGTTGCCGTTGGTGCCGTCGAGGTGCACGCCGCGGATCGGCGGGCTGACATCCCCGTTGGGGGCGATCGTCGCCCCGCGGTAGGTGCCGTGATGGCTTTCCACCATCCCGATACCGGCCAGCGTGGTCCACGCCAGATGACAGTTGGGGTTCTCCACCTCGGCCACCCGCGCGGCATAGGCGTAGGCCTCCAGTGCCTTGACCGGGATGCCGAGCGCGGGCGCGCGTTCGGCTGCCCACTCGTGCAACTGGTCGGCGGGCCTGCCCTTGGCGTGAGTGTCGATCGCGGGCACCGGGTCGCCGGCCGGCGGCGGAACGCCCTCAGGGATGGGGGTGCCCAGCTGCCACGAACAACTCGCGGCAAGCAGCACGGCGGCTGTCGCGATGACGGCGCCAGCCCGCACCCAACGCGATGACGACACGGAACTCCTCGAACCCACTTTCGGTCTGTACATCGTCCCACGGGTTCAGGGTCGTTAGTCCCTAGCAAAGCCAAAGATCGAGCCGATAACGTGCTTTCCGCCTACCTGCTAAGGTAAGCCCAACCTTCGTTTGGTAAGCCTTAGCTGCCTGTCCAGAAGTCTGTGAGGAACTGCCGATGACCACGTCTTTTGCCGCTGCGGCACCGACAGTTCCGGCTCAGTTGTTCGGCAGTGGACTCATCGGTCTGCGGGAGGGTCTCGAGGCCGGAATCGTGGTCATGGTTCTGGTCGCATTCCTGGTGAAATCGCAGCGCCGGGACGCCCTGAAGTGGGTCTGGCTGGGGGTGGCCGCCGCCGTCGCGATGACGGTCACCGTCTTTCTGGTGATCCAGTACGGCACCTACACGATCAAAGACCTGGCCGCCGAGGCGATCGCCGGGGTGGCCTCCCTGGTCGCCGTCGCCATCGTCACCTCGATGGTGCTGTGGATGCGCAAGGCCTCGGCCGGGCTTTCCGGTGAACTGCGCGCCGGGATGACGCGCGCGCTGGAGACCGGCGCGGCCGCGGTGTTCATGCTGGCGTTCCTGGCCGTCGGCCGGGAGGGCTTCGAGACCGCGCTGTTCATGGTCGGCTACGCCGAAGCCGAGACCGCCTGGCCGCTGCTGGGCCTGCTGGTCGGGGTGGCTGTGGCCGCGGCGATCGCCTGGGGCATGTACGCCGGGGCGGTCCGGATCAACCTGGCCAAGTTCTTCGCCTACACCGGCGCGTTCCTGATCGTGGTCGCCGCCGGCATCCTGTCCTACGGCATCGGCGCCCTGCAGACCGTCGGCTGGCTGCCCGGCCTGGGCAGCAAGGCCTTCGACATCACCGCCTGGTTCAACTGGTCGTCCTGGTACGGCGAGATCATCCAGGGCGTCTTCAACATCACCCCCACCCCGACCGTGCTGCAGCTCATCGGCTGGCTGACCTACCTCGCGGTGGTGCTGACCGTGTTCCTGCGTCCGGTGACCGCCAAAACCCCCACCAGCTCCACCACTCCGGAGCAAACCCCTCAACCCGAAAGGTCCGCTTCGTGATCCTGCCTGCCGCCTCCCTCAAGTCCGGTGCCGCCGTGACGGCCGCGCTCCTGGCCGGTCTGTCCCTGGCCGGGTGCACGGCCAAGGAATCCACCTCCGCCGAGTCGGGCAACAAGGCCGAGCAGATCACCGTCGACGCCTCCGACGGCGCCTGCACCCTGTCGGGCACCAAGGCCACCACCGGACCGAGCACCTTCGTCATCACCAACAACGGCACCAAGGTCACCGAGTTCTACGTCTACGGCGAGGGCGAGCGGGTGATGGGCGAAGTGGAGAACATCTCCCCCGGACTGCAGCGCAAGCTCATCGTGCAGCTCACCCAGCCGGGCACCTATCAGACCGCCTGCAAGCCCGGCATGATCGGCGACGGCATCCGCGGTGACTTCGTGGTCACCGGCGACGCGGTCACGGTGGACACCGAGGGCAAGTTCAAGGAAGCCTCGGACAGCTACAAGCGCTACGTGAACAGCCAGACCGACGCCCTGGTCCCGGCCACCGAGGCCTTCGCCGCGGCGATCAAGGCCGGCGACGTCGCCAAGGCCAAGTCGCTGTACCCGACCACCCGCACCTACTACGAGCGCATCGAGCCGGTTGCCGAGTCCTTCCCCAACGATCTGGACCCGCGCATCGACCTGCGTGAGGCCGACCTGGAGCCGGGCCAGAAGTGGACGGGCTTCCACCGGCTGGAGAAGGACCTGTGGGTCAGCGGCCTGCAGCCGGACACCAACGCGATCGCCGACCAGCTGGTGGCCGACGTCAAGGAACTCAACGACGGCGTGAAGGCGCCCGGCTGGACCATCGACTCCACCCAGATCGCCGGTGGCGCACAGGGATTGCTCGACGAAGTGGCGATCAGCAAGATCAGCGGCGAGGAAGACATCTTCAGCCACACCGACCTGTGGGACTTCGAGGCCAACGTCCAGGGGTCACAGACCGCGGTGGCCTCGGTGCGCCCGATCCTCGACGAGCGTGACGCCGAACTCGGCAAGCGCGTCGACAAGCGGTTCGCCGACGTCGAGGCCCTGCTGGCCAAGTACCGCAAGGGCGACGGCTTCGTCTCCTACGACACGGTGACCGAGCCGCAGCGTCAGGAACTGTCCCGCGCGATCGACGCGCTGAGCAAGGAAGTGAGCCAGGTTCAAGGTGTCATCGCTCCCCAGTAACACCGAACCGGTCGAGGCGCCCGAACCGGTCCGGTCCGGGCTGTCCCGGCGCAAGCTGTTCGGCGCCGCCGGCGTCACCGCCGCGGTGGTCGGCGCGGCCGGCGCCGGGGCGCTGGCCGGGCGGGCCTCGGCGGCCGCCACGGCCGATCACGGCCTGGACAAGCCGGTGCCGTTCCGCGGCACCCATCAGGCCGGCATCGTCACCCCGGCGCAGGACCGGATGCACTTCGCCACCTTCGACGTGACCACCGATTCGAAGGCCGACGTGGTGGCGATGCTGCAGGAGTGGACGGGCATGGCCGAGCGGATGACCGCCGGCCACGAGGCCGTCCACGACGGGGCGATCGGGCTCAATCCCTATGCGCCGCCTGCCGATACCGGTGAGGCGCTGGGCTTGCCGGCCTCGCAGCTGACGCTGACCATCGGGTTCGGCCCGAGCTTCTTCCGCAAGGATGGCAAGGACCGCTTCGGCATCGCCGGGCAGAAGCCCGCGCTGCTGGAGAACCTGCCGAAGTTCCCCAACGAGACGCTGGACCCGGCGCGCTGCGGCGGTGACATCGTGGTGCAGGCCTGCGCCAACGACCCGCAGGTGGCGGTGCACGCGATCCGCAACCTGGCCAGGGTCGGCTTCGGCACCGTCGCGGTGCGCTACTCCCAGCTCGGGTTCGGCCGCACCTCGTCGACCACCCGCGAGCAGTCCACCCCGCGAAACCTGTTCGGGTTCAAGGACGGAACCAACAACATCAAGGCCGAGGACACCGGGACGCTCGACGACCAGGTGTGGGTGGCCGACGGGGATGGGCCGTCCTGGATGACCGGCGGCAGTTATCTAGTCAGCCGTCGTATCAGGATGCGGATCGAGAACTGGGACCGGACCACCCTGCTCGAGCAGGAGCGGGTGATCGGCAGGCAGAAGGGCAGCGGCGCACCCAACGGGCTGACCCAGGAGTTCGAGGAACTCAACCTCGACCTCGTCGACAACAAGAGCACCCCGCTGATCGACCTCAATGCCCACGTGCGGCTGGCCTCACACCAGCACCTGGGTGGTATCCGGATCCTGCGCCGCGGCTACAACTTCACCGATGGCAGCGACGGATTCGGGCATCTGGACGCCGGGCTGTTCTTCATCGCGTTCATGCGCAATCCGGCCAAACAGTTCATCCCGATGCAGTCCGAACTGGCCCGCCGAGACGCGCTCAACGAGTACATCACCCACACCGGCAGCGGGATCTTCGCCTGCCCGCCGGGACTGCGCGACGGCGAGTACTGGGGTTCGACGCTGCTGGGCTGAGCCCGTCGGCCGTGCACCCTCGGCATCGAGTGTGCACCCAGGGCGAGATTTCGGCCGAAACACCGCCGTGGACGCACACTCGACGCCACTGTTTCACCCTCGGGCATTCAGACCGTCGGCCAGTGCGCCCGCCACTGCCCTTCTGTGGGCGCGCTGGCCGCGCCGCCGATCTCGCCCCGCGCGGCGGCGATGGCCCGCTCGGCTGAGCGCACAGTGTCCATGAACTCCAGAACCGTTGTGCGCAGCTCATTCTCGGCGTCGCAGTCGGCACTGACCGTCACCGTGGTGATCGACTCGGGGATCAGATCAGCGGGCAGGCCGGCGTTCTGTACCCGGGCGATCACTTTCTGCGCCAGCAGAAGTGCGGGCTGCGCGGTCGGGATGTCATCCACGCAGGACGCGCGGGCAGCTTTCTCCAACGCCTTGCGCTGCTCCCACTGGGCCAGTTGCTCTTCCAGGCTGATCGACTCACCGGCCAGCACCGCGGGCACCCGGTTGCCGAGCTTACGAACCAGCGCATCGGCCACATCGTCGATCGAAAAGGCTTGATGGGTGGCCTCTTCGGCGATGCGGGCGTGGAACAGCACCTGCAGCAGCACATCGCCGAGCTCGTCGCGCAGTTCTTCCAGGTTGCCGCCGCGCACCGCGTCGAACAGCTCGTAGGTCTCCTCCAACAGGTAGCGGCGCAGCGAGTCGTGCGTCTGCTCGCTCTCCCACGGACCCGCAGTGCGCAACCGGTCCATCACCGCCACCGCGTCGACTAGCCGCTCGCCGGGCTGTGGATCGGGTACGGCGATCAGCCGATCACCCGCCGCCAGCCGGGCTTTGACGGCGGGATGTTCGCGGTCCGAGGACAGCAGCACCAGAGCGTCCTGGCCGGTGGACACCGGCCGGGCCGACGGCAGCGACCAGAGCACCCGGACGGGCATCTCCTCGGTGTATTGCACGTCGCCGCTGAGCAATTCGATCGCTTCGACCGGTACCAGCGCGGGCCGGCGCGGATCCACCAGGACGACCGTCACGACTGGGCCGCCGGGCTGAACGTGGTGATGTCGACCTCGCCCTGCGGGCGTCCGTCGAGTGCCAGCAGCAGGTCGGCGACCATCTGCACCAACTCCAGATCACGGATCCGTGGCGCACCCACCCCGCTGTCGGCGCGCGGGATCGGCACCTGGATCGTCGATGTCGTCGCCCGGTAGCTGGCTCCCGGATAAACCCGTTTGAGCCGCAGCTGTGCGGAGTCCAGCAGCGTCAGCGGGGACAGCCGAAGTGTTGTGGGAGAACCGGTTCCGGTGGCCGCCACCTCGGTGACACCGTACTGGCGGCACAACAGCCGCAGCCGCGCGACCGCGACCAGTCGCTGCGCCGGTTCGGGCAGCGGGCCGTAGCGGTCGACGAGTTCCTCGACCACCGCGGCCACCCTGGCATCGTCGCCCGCCGCGGCCAGCCTGCGATAGGCCTCCAGCCGCAGCCGGTCGCTGGCGATGTACTCCGGCGGCAGGTTGGCATCCACCGGCAGATCGATCCGGACGTCCTTGGGCTCCTCGGCGGTGGTGACCATCTTGCCGTCGGCCGCCGCCCGGTAGGCCTCGACGGCCTCGCCCACCAACCGGACGTACAGGTCGAAACCCACCCCGGCGACGTGTCCGGACTGTTCGACACCCAGAACGTTGCCGGCGCCGCGAATCTCCAAGTCCTTCAACGCCACTGCCATACCGGCGCCGAGTTCGTTGTTCTGGGCGATGGTGGCCAGCCGGTCGTAGGCGGTCTCGGTGAGCGGCATCTCCCTGGGG
Organism: Mycobacterium sp. M26; assembly: GCF_001494595.1. Taxonomy (GTDB): domain Bacteria; phylum Actinomycetota; class Actinomycetes; order Mycobacteriales; family Mycobacteriaceae; genus Mycobacterium. The sequence goes on along the minus strand of NZ_LN929908.1, from coordinate 602,830 downwards.
TACAGGAAGTAGGCGTACCCGCGCTCGCGGCTACGGCCCACCCGGCCGCGCAACTGGTGCAACTGCGAGAGGCCGAAAGTGTCGGCGCGCTCGACGATCAACGTGTTGGCATTCGAGATGTCCAGACCGGTCTCGACGATCGTGGTGCACACCAGGATGTCGAACTCCCGGTTCCAGAACCCTTCGACGGTGCGCTCCAACTGGTCTTCGGGCATCTGCCCGTGCGCCACCACCACCCGCGCTTCGGGCACCAGTTCCTTGACCCGCGCGGCGGCCGCGTCGATGCTGCTAACCCGGTTGTGGATGTAGAACGCCTGCCCGTCGCGCAGCAGTTCACGGCGCAGTGCTGCGGCCACCTGCTTGTCGTCGTGCGGCCCGACGTAGGTGAGCACCGGGTAGCGCTCCTCGGGCGGGGTGAGGATGGTCGACATCTCGCGGATGCCGGCCAGGCTCATCTCCAGCGTGCGCGGAATCGGGGTGGCGCTCATGGTCAGGACGTCGACGTGGGTGCGCAGGCTCTTGATGTGTTCCTTGTGCTCGACGCCGAAGCGCTGTTCCTCGTCGACGATCACCAGGCCGAGGTCCTTCCAGCGCACCGCGGTCTGCAACAACCGGTGAGTACCGATGACGATGTCGACGCTGCCGTCGGCCATACCCTCGATGACGGCCCGCGACTCGGCGGGATCGGTGAACCGCGACAGCCCTTTCACCGTCACCGGAAAACCGGTCATCCGCTGGGTGAAGGTCTGCAGGTGCTGGTCGGCCAGCAGCGTGGTGGGCACCAGCACCGCCACCTGCTTACCGTCCTGCACTGCTTTGAACGCCGCGCGCACCGCGATCTCGGTCTTGCCGTACCCCACGTCACCACAGATCACCCGGTCCATCGGGACCGGCTTCTCCATGTCGCTCTTGACCTCCTGGATGGCGGTCAGCTGGTCCATGGTCTCGGTGAACCCGAACGCGTCCTCCATCTCGGCCTGCCATGGCGTGTCCGGGCCGAACGCATGTCCGGGGGCGGCCTGCCGCTTGGCGTACAGCGCCACGAGCTCGCTGGCGATCTCGCGAACAGCCTTGCGCGCCTTGGTTTTCGTGTTCGCCCAGTCGCTACCGCCGAGCCGGCTCAGGCTGGGTTCCTGGCCGCCGACGTAGCGAGACAGCTGATCGAGTGAGTCCATCGGCACGTAGAGCCGGTCGGCGGCCTGGCCGCGCTTGGACGACGCGTACTCCAGCACCAGATACTCGCGGCGCGCCCCGCCGACCGTGCGCTCGACCATCTCCACGAACCGGCCGATGCCGTGCTGATCGTGCACCACCAGATCACCGGCCGTCAGTGCCAGCGGGTCAACGGTGTTGCGGCGCTTGGCCGCCAGCCGTTTGCCGTCGGTGGCGGTGACGCGGTTGCCGGTCAGGTCGGTCTCGGTGATCACCACCAGGTTGGCGCCGGGCACCACGATGCCGTCGTGCAGCGGGCCCTTGAGCACACCCACCACACCGGTCTTCGGCGCTTCGCCCGCCTCCAGCATGGCCGCCGGGGTGTCGCGCTCGGCGAGTTGTTCGACGACGCGGTGCGCGGTGCCGGTACCCGGGGCGACGACTGTGGCGAACCCACCGGTCAGGACATGGGCACGCAGCATCGCGAAGATCTCGTCGACATTGCTCTGCTGCCCGCGTGCGCTCGGCGAGGGGCGCACGTCGAGTTCGACCGCCCGCTCGTCGGCCAGCTGGCTCAGCGTCCACCACGGATGCCCGCTCACGGCGGCGGCCTGCTGCACCTCGCCGAGCTCGCGGAACCCCGACCCGCCCAGCTGCTCGAGGTCGATCGGGGCGTCACCGCCGATGGCGGCCACCGACCACGACGCCTCCAGGAACTCGCGGCCGGTCTTGATGAGGTCGGCCCCGCGGGTGCGCACCTTTTCCGGATCGCACACCAGCACCGGGGTGCCGGCGGGCAGATGGTCGATGAGCAGGCCGAGTTCGTCGGGCCGCAGCACCGGCTGCAGCGCCTCCATCCCGTCGACGGCGATACCTTCGGCCAGCTTGGCCAGCATGTCTCCGACGCTGCCGGTCACCCGGTTGTCGTCCCCGCTCGGCCGGTCGGCGACCAGCTTGGCCGCCCGCCCGCGCACCTCCTCGGTGAGCAGCAGCTCGCGGCAGGGCAGCGCCACCACGGTGTCGACGTCGATCTCCGGGATCGAGCGCTGATCGGCCACCGAGAACATCCGGATCTCGCTGACCTCGTCGCCCCAGAACTCGACGCGCACCGGGTGCTCGGCGGTCGGCGGGAACAGATCGAGGATGCCGCCGCGCACGGCGAACTCCCCGCGCTTGCCGACCATGTCCACCCGGCTGTAGGCCAGCTCGACCAGTCGGGCGACCAGATCGTCGAAGTCCAGCTCGGCTCCGGTCGCCAGGATCACCGGTTCGATGTCGGCGACGTCGGGAGCCATCGGCTGCACCAGCGATCGCACCGTGGTGACCACGACCCGCAGCGGCGGGCCCAGGCGCGCATCGTCGGGGTGGGCCAGCCGACGCAGCACCAGCAACCGCGCACCGACGGTGTCGACGCCGGGCGACAGGCGTTCGTGCGGCAGCGTCTCCCAGGACGGGAACATCGCGACCGCGTCGCCGAACACTCCGCGTAGTTCGGCAGTCAGGTCGTCGGCCTCCCGGCCGGTGGCGGTGACCACGAGAAGGGGGCCACCGTGCGCCAGCGCACACGCGGTGTAGAGCTTCGCGCTGGCAGGTCCGACCACGGCCAGTTCGGCGGGGCGCTGCGCGGCGCGATCCGCCAATTCGGCGAACGTGGGTGCGCGCAGCGCCAATTCGACCAGACCCGCGATCGGGGTCTGGACATACTGGTGCCCCGGTGCGGTCATGATGTGACCATTCTAGGCGGCGTGCGCCGAAGACGTTGCGGCGGGCCTTGATTCGTTAGTCCGCTTCCAGCTGCGGATCGGACTCGAGGTGGGTCAGTCCGTTCCACATCAGGTTCACCAGATGCGCGGCCACCACTTCCTTCTTCGGCTCGCGGGTGTCCAGCCACCACTGCGCGGTCATCGACACCGACCCGACCAGCGCCTGGGCGTACAGCGGCGCCAGCTCCGGGTCCAGACCACGCCGAGCGAAGTCGCCGGCCAGGATCGAGGACACCTGGTTCACGGCGTCGTTGAGCAGGCTGGAGTAGGTGCCGGTGCTGATCGCCGCCGGGGAGTCGCGGATCAGGATCCGGAACCCGTCGGTGCGCTCTTCGACGTAGGTGAGCAGGGCCAGGGCCACCCGCTCGACCCGCACCCGGGACCGGTTGTTGGTCAGCGAGGAGGTGATGCCGTCCAGCAGCGCCGACATCTCGCGGTCGACGACCACCGCATACAGGCCTTCCTTGCCGCCGAAGTGCTCGTAGACCACCGGCTTGGAAACATTGGCCCGCAGCGCGATCTCCTCGATCGAGGTGCCCTCGTAGCCACGCTCGGCAAACAGCGACCGGGCGATGTCGATCAGCTGTCGACGCCGCTCGGTGCCGGTCATCCGCGCCCGAGGTGCGCGCGGCTCCTTCTCGGGTGCTGCCACGGCTATCACAGTACGGCTTTGCACTAGAGTCTCTAGGCGAACAAGACAGCCAGTCCGTCGTGGTGTAATCGGCAGCACCTCTGATTTTGGTTCAGATAGTTCAGGTTCGAGTCCTGGCGACGGAGCAAGCAACAACGAGCGCGACTGTGCGGTTTCATACGGTCTGGACGGCGTGGCGCGTATGACATCGCACACTGGGAGGTCGGGGTGACCACACACCACCGGGCAGCGGTTCTGGTCCTGGCAGCCGGGGCGGGCACCCGGATGCGATCGGACACCCCCAAGGTTCTGCACACCCTCGGTGGACGCAGCATGCTCGCCCACGCCCTGCACGCGGTGGCCAAGCTGGCCCCCGAGCAGGTCGTGGTGGTGCTGGGGAAGGACCGCGAGCGGATCGCCCCGGTGGTCGGCGAACTGGCCGCCACCCTGGGCCGCGCGGTCGAGGTGGCTGTCCAGGACCAGCAGCTGGGCACCGGGCACGCGGCGATGTGCGGCCTGTCGGCCCTGCCCGACGACTTCGACGGCGTCGTGGTCGTCACCGCCGGTGATGTCCCGCTACTCGACTCCGAGACGCTGGCCGCGCTGATCGACAGCCACCGCGCCGAACACGCAGCGGTGACCGTGCTGACCACCACGGTTCCCGACGCCACCGGCTACGGCCGCATCCTGCGCACCCAGGACGGCGAGGTCATCGCGATCGTCGAGGAAACCGACGCCACCCCGCAGCAGCGCGCCATCCGCGAGGTCAACGCCGGCATCTACGCCTTCGACATCGCCGCACTGCGCTCCGGGCTGAGCCGGCTGTCGGCCGACAACGCCCAACACGAGCTGTACCTGACCGATGTCATCTCGATCGTGCGGGCCGACGGCCAGATCGTGCACGCCAACCACGTCGACGACCACGCCCTGGTGGCCGGGGTCAACGACCGTGTGCAGCTGTCCGATATCGCCCGCGAGCTCAACCGTCGGGTGGTCGCCGGCCACCAGCGCGCCGGGGTGACCGTCGTCGACCCGCAGACCACCTGGATCGACGTCGACGTGACCATCGGCCGCGACACCGTCATCCACCCCGGCACACAGCTGCTCGGGCCCACCGAGATCGGCGCGAACTGCACCATCGGCCCGGACACCACGCTGACCTCCATGGAAGTCGGTGATGGCGCCAGCGTGATCCGCACCCACGGCGAGCTGTCGGTGATCGGCGAGCGGGCCACCGTCGGCCCGTTCACCTACCTGCGGCCCGGCACCCACCTCGGCGCGCACGGCAAGCTCGGCGCGTTCGTCGAGACCAAGAACGCCGTGATCGGCACCGGCACCAAGGTGCCGCACCTGACCTACGTCGGCGACGCCGACATCGGCGAGCACAGCAACATCGGCGCCTCCAGCGTCTTCGTCAACTACGACGGCGAGAACAAGAGCCGCACCACCATCGGCTCGCACGTGCGCACCGGGTCCGACACCATGTTCGTCGCCCCGGTCACCGTCGGCGACGGCGCCTACACCGGCGCGGGCACGGTCCTGCGCGACGACGTCCCGCCCGGCGCGCTGGCCATCTCGGCCGGACCCCAGCGCAACGTCGAGGACTGGGTACTGAAGAAGCGGCCGAACAGTGCGTCGGCCGAGGCCGCCAGAAAGGCCAAGCAGGCCGACACCGGACAGTGATCCACGTCGCCAGATGTTGCCTTTTTGGTAACCCGGCGCTCCGGCACCGTACGATTGGCCCGTATCGATCCCCGACCGGCAAGGGCAGCACACAGTGGGCACGGACTGGACCGACAACCGCAAAAATCTGATGCTCTTCTCCGGCCGAGCGCACCCGGAACTGGCTGAGCAGGTCGCCAAAGAGCTCAATGTCCAGGTCACCGCGCAAACCGCGCGCGACTTCGCCAACGGGGAGATCTTCGTCCGCTTCGACGAATCCGTCCGCGGATGCGACGCCTTCGTGCTGCAGTCCCATCCCGCGCCGCTGAACAAGTGGCTGATGGAACAGCTGCTGATGATCGACGCCCTCAAGCGCGGCAGCGCCAAGCGGATCACCGCGATCCTGCCGTTCTACCCCTACGCCCGCCAGGACAAGAAGCACCGCGGCCGCGAGCCCATCTCGGCCCGCCTGGTCGCCGACCTGCTCAAGACCGCGGGCGCGGACCGCATCGTCTCGGTCGACCTGCACACCGACCAGATCCAGGGCTTCTTCGACGGCCCGGTGGACCACATGCGGGCCCAGCCGCTGCTGACCGGCTACATCCGGGACAACTACAACTGCGAGAACGTGGTCGTGGTGTCGCCGGACTCCGGTCGCGTGCGCGTGGCCGAGAAGTGGGCCGACGCCCTCGGCGGCACCCCGCTGGCGTTCATCCACAAGACCCGCGACCCGCGGGTGCCCAACCAGGTGGTGTCCAACCGCGTGGTCGGTGAGGTGGAGGGCAAGACCTGCGTGCTGACCGACGACATGATCGATACCGGTGGCACCATCGCCGGCGCGGTGAAGCTGCTGCGCAACGACGGCGCCAAGGACGTCATCATCGCCGCCACCCATGGCGTGCTGTCGGATCCGGCGGCCGAGCGGCTGGCTGAGAGCGGCGCCCGCGAAGTGATCGTCACCAACACCCTGCCGATCGAGGAGTCCAAGCGCTTCCCGCAGCTGACCGTGCTGTCCATCGCCCCGCTGCTGGGTAGCACCATCCGGGCGGTGTTCGAAAACGGCTCGGTCACCGGGCTTTTCGACGGGGACGCATGACCGACAGCGTCATCTATCACAACCCCCGCTGCAGCACCTCGCGCAAGACGTTGGACCTGTTGCGCGAGAACGGCATCGAGCCCACGGTCGTCGAATACCTGAAGACTCCGCCGTCGCGTGCCGAGATCGCCACGCCGATCTCCGATGCCGGAATCGACGTGCGTACGGCGGTGCGCAAACGCGAATCCCTCTACAGCGAGCTGAATCTGGCCGACGCCGATGACGACGCGCTGCTGGACGCCATGGCCGCCAACCCGATCCTCATCGAGCGCCCGTTCGTGGTGACGCCCAAGGGCACCCGGCTGGCCAGGCCGATCGACGCGGTCCACGAGATTCTGTGAGAGCACGCGCGGCGGCTGCATCCCTCGCACTGGCCACGATGCTGACGGCCTGCGGGGCCGATCCGCCGGACTATTCCTCGGTGTGGTCGTCAACCCCGACCACCACGACCACCACCGCGGGTTCTGATAAGCCGCAACCACTCTCGGATTACCTCTACGGTCTCGGCGTCACCGGTGAGCAGATCCCCCTGGACAAGCTCACCGACATCGCGGTGACCTTGCCGCGCCCGCCGGGCTGGACGAAGTACGACAACCCGAACTTCTCCCCCGGCACCGAGATCATCGCCAAGAACAACACCTATCCGACGGCGACGGTGGTGGTGCTCAAGCTCACCGGTAACTTCGACGTGGCCGAGGCGCTCAAGCACGCCAGCGTGGACGCCGAGTTGTCGAAGAACTTCACCAAACTCAACTCCTCGTCTGATGACTTCGACGGGTTCCCGTCGGCCATGATCGAAGGCAGCTACGACCTCGAGGACCGCCGGCTACACTCCTATAACCGGGTGGTGATCCCGGTGACGCCCGCGCCGAAGTTCCAGCGCTACCTGGTGCAGTTCACCGTGACGACGCTGGCCAACCAGGCCGCCGCGCAGGCCGACGACGTCGAGGCGATCATCAGGGGCTTCTCCGTCACCCTCAAGTAGCCGGCGCGTAGTTGAAATACACGGTGCCGAAATCGGCTGGCGTGTAGGAGAAGTAGATCGGCCCCAGCAGGAATGGCGCGATCCCGGTATTGGCGCCGTCGGAGAACGACGACACCGAGGGGGCGTTGCCCGCGTCGTACTGCTCCTGGGTCACCGTCGTCGAGAACAGCAGCGTCTGGCCGTCGCTGGTGTAGTAGGAGACCGTGGTGCCCACCGGCAGGTAGTCGTCGACCTCATAGTCCGACAGCGTCGACGGCAACACGTCGCGCGGAACGCTCCCCCCGAGGCCACCGCTGTCGATGACGACGTTCTTCACGATCGGCGTGATCGCCGAATCCACGCCCCGATAGCTGACCTGGGCAGCCAATGTGGTTGCATACCAACCGGATACGGTGGTCACCGGAGTCAGCGGGTTGGCACCGAACACCAGTTGCGTCGCGGGCAGGTTCAGTAGGAAGCCCTGATTCAGACCGGTGGGCAGGTCGTGGATCGGGCTGCTCAGGCCGCCGCCGTCGGCACCCCAGCACACGCCCATCACCGCGTCGATGGCGTACTTGGGTTTGGTCCAGTCCTCCTGCGGAACCTCTACCCAGACGCCGTCTTTGAGCTCGGTGACGCGGTCGATGACCCCGATGACGGTCGACTGGGTGACCATGCCGTTGCCGAAGTCGATCGACGTCCGGTACTCGGTGTAGTAGTCGCGCTGGGATCCGCCGTACTCGGTGATGTTGGTGACGCCGGTCGGTTCGAGAGTGCTCACGTCGATCTGTGTGATCGGGATGAGCAGACCACTGGATCCGGTATCGACCTCGATCGGCAGGAAGGCCTGGCCGCCGATGGAGACCTGGACTGTCGAATAGTTGTTGGCCGTCGTATAGGACACCGCGATCGCCGGGGCGCCACCGTTGGCACCGTCGGCGCCCGGGCTGCCGAACAGGCCGCGCGCGCCACCGGATCCACCGGCGGCCAGCACCCCGCCGTCGCCGCCTGCTCCGCCGTTCCCGGCGATCAGACCGCCGCGGCCGCCGGCACCACCCTGGGCTGTCTGGCCGCCCAGGCCGCCGGGTCCGCCGGCACCGACGAAGAAGGCGTTGCCCCCGGCACCACCGGCCCCGGTCGGGCCACCGGCGCCGCCCGCACCGCCACTGCCGTACAGCAGTCCGCCGGTGCCACCCGCGCCGCCCGTACCGCCCCAGCCGCCGACACCTCCGGCCCCGCCGTTGCCGACCAGCCCGGCCGCGCCTCCCGCTCCACCGCCCCCGCCCCCCGCCCCCCCGGCCCCCGCCGTTGCCGACCAGCCCGGCCGCGCCTCCCGCTCCACCGGCCGCGCCGGCCGCGGTGCTGCTCCCGCCGTCGCCACCGTTGCCGTACAGCCAGCCGCCCGGTGCTCCCGCGGTGCCGACGCCCTGGGCGTCGGTGGTGCCGTCGGCGCCGTCGCCGACCAGGGGCCGCCCGGTCAGGTTCTGCACCGCGGTGTTCAGGTTGTCGAGCAGGGCCAGCCCGGGATTAGGCGACTGATTGGCCGTCACCCGCACGGTCCTGGTGACGGCGGGACGCGCCACCGCGGCCGATGGCCGGTGCGGGCCGGCGACGGACCGGGTGCTGTTGGCCGCTGCCGGTGACGGCGCGCTCGGGCTGCTGTGGTGCCGCGGCGAGCTCCCGACGCTGCTGTCGGCGTGTGCCACCGCCGAGCCACAGCTCAGTGCGGCACCGACGCCCAGCGTCAGCGCACCGGCGCCCAGCCACAGAGTGGATCGGGAGCAGGGTCGTGCCGCGGGTGTACCGGTCATGAGCAGCTCCCCGATGCCGACGAATTGTCTGGTTCGTCAATTCGACAACGTTGCGGCGGCAAAGACACGTCGGCCCCGCGATTGCCAGAGAACCCTCAGAGCTCACCCGATGCCGCCGACGGGTCCGATCCGGCCGCCCCTAAAGTGGTCGCCATGAGTTGGACCGCAGCAGACCTGCCTTCCTTCGCCGGCCGCACCGTGATCGTCACCGGCGCCAACAGCGGCCTGGGCCTGGTGACCGCCCGCGAACTGGCCCGGGTCGGGGCGCACACGATCCTGGCCTGCCGCAACACCACCAAGGGTGACGAGGCCGCCGCGACCATGACCGGAAATGTCGAGGTCCGCGCCCTCGACCTGCAGGATCTGGCCTCGGTCCGCGCGTTCGCCGACGGCGTCGACAGCGTCGACGTGCTGATCAACAACGCCGGCATCATGGCGGTGCCCTACGCCCAGACCAAGGACGGTTTCGAAAGCCAGATCGGCACCAACCACCTCGGCCACTTCGCGCTGACCAACCTGCTCCTGCCCAAGGTCACCGACCGGGTGGTGACCGTCTCGTCGTTCATGCACACCCTCGGCAAGATCAGCCTCAAGGACCTGAACTGGAAGGCCCGGCCGTACTCGGCGTGGCTGGCCTACGGCCAGTCCAAGCTGGCCAACCTGCTGTTCACCAGCGAGCTGCAGAAGCGCCTCGACGCTGCGGGCTCGGCGCTGAAGTCCTACGCCGCCCACCCCGGCTACTCGGCGACCAACCTGCAGGGCAACACCGGCAACCGGCTGGGCACGCAGGTCTGGGACGCCGGCAACAGCATCTTCGCCACCAGCGCCGACTTCGGCGCCCGCCAGACGCTGTATGCGGCGTCCCAGGCGCTGCCGGGCAACACCTACATCGGACCGCGGTTCGTCATGCGCGGCCCGACCGGCCCCACGTTCCGCACCCCGCTGGCCCAGGACACCAAGACCGCACGCGCGCTGTGGACGCTGTCCGAGCAGCTCACAGGCACTGAATTTCCGTTCTGAGGCGCTCGTCGGCTAGCCTTTGGGGCGCGTCACGGCGAGGGTGGTCCGGCCACCGTTATCGACGAGGCTTCGCGGAAGCGATCTGGTGCCTGCCTTTGCCGTGCGGATGACCCACGACAGGCAACACAGGAGCACCATCATGGCGAAGAATCCCGTCAACAAACTCAGCGTCACCGTGCGCAGCAAGACCGGCAAGGGTGCATCGCGCCGTGCCCGGCGCGAGGGCCTGGTGCCCGTCGTGCTCTACGGCCACGGCAGCGACCCGCAGCACCTTGAGCTGAACGCCCACGACTTCGCCGCCGTGCTGCGCCACGCCGGTTCCAACGCGGTGCTCACCCTCGACATCGAGGGCAAGGAGCAGCTGGCGCTGACCAAGGCGATCACCGTGCACCCGATCCGTCGCAGCCTGCAGCACGCCGACCTGCTGGTCGTGCGCCGCGGCGAGAAGGTCACCGTCGAGGTTCCGGTCGTGCTCGAGGGCGACGCCTCCTCCGGCACCCTGGTCACCCAGGACGCCACCGCCATCGAGATCGAGGCCGACGCGCTGTCGATCCCGCAGCAGCTGACCGTGTCCATCGAGGGCGCCGAGGAAGGCACCCAGATCACCGCCGGCCAGGTCGAGCTGCCCAGCGGCGTCACCCTGATCAGCGATCCCGAACTGCTGGTCGTCAACATCGTGACCGCCCCGACCGCCGAGGACCTCGACGCCGAGGGTGCCGGCGAGGAGACCGCTGCCGAGGCCGCCGAGGAGGCCGAAGCCGGCGAGGCCGAGGGCGAGTCGGCCGAGGCCGAGTAAGCCCGGGGCATGGCCGAGCCTCTCCTGGTCGTCGGCCTGGGCAACCCCGGACCGCAATACGCCAAGACCCGGCACAACATCGGGTTCATGGTGGCCGACCTGCTGGCCGCCCGGATGGGCGGGGCGTTCAAGGTGCACAAGAAGTCCGGCGCCGAGATCGTCACCGGCCGGCTCGGCCACCGGCCCGTTGTGCTGGCCAAGCCCCGGACGTTTATGAACGAGTCCGGGCGCCAGGTCGGCCCGCTGGCCAAGTTCTATTCGGTGATGCCCACCGACCTGATCGTCATCCACGACGAGCTCGACATCGAGTTCAGCCAGATCCGGCTCAAGCTCGGCGGCGGCGAGGGTGGCCACAACGGTCTGCGTTCCATTGCGAATGCCTTGGGCACCAAGAACTTCCAGCGGGTGCGGGTGGGCATCGGCCGGCCTCCCGGCCGCAAGGATCCGGCCGCGTTCGTGTTGGAGAACTTCTCGGCGACCGAACGCACCGAGGTCCCGACACTGTGCGAACTGGCCGCCGACGCCACCGAACTGCTGATCGACGTCGGCCTGGAGGCCGCCCAGAATCAGGTGCACGCCTGGTGACAGGGCGGCGTCAAAACCTGCGCCCGCAGCGTCAGGATTCCGTATAGATCGCGGATCCGGCCGGCCGGCAGGCGTAGATCTCGATAGGTGAATACATCAGGTCTGTGGGGTTCCTTCACCATTTACCCGGCCCGCTTCGGCGTGACCCGCTATCGGTTGGTGGTGTTCCCACCTGGGATCAGCCCGGGGCAGCGACAGGTCTTGCGGCTGTGGCGGGCCTGGCCGCTGTGGGGCGCTTCGCTGTGGGTGGGTCTGCAGGTCGGCGGCTCGCTGGTCGGTATGCCGGAGACCGCGCTGATCGGCGGCACCATGCTGGTGATCGCCTGCGGTGCCATGACGTTCGCACTCGCCGGTGATCTGCGCTGGCGGGTCCGCACCCTGTGGGCGGCCTCCATGGCCGGCTACGGCCACGACGAGATGGACGAGCGCTACCGCACCCTGCGGGCTATGGCCCGCGCCCTGGACCGGGCCGATCTGGCCCTGGACGAGGGCCGCATCTCCCCCGCCGACCATGAGGCGCGCTGGTGGCAGGTGTACGACGCCGTCACTGCAGTGGTCGCGACTGGGCAGCCTGACCGCGAATCAGCCACAGTCCCAGCGCCATCAGTGCCGCAACCTCGAATCCAGCGATTCCCCGTTCCACCAGTCCGAGCGGAATCAGTCGCCACCACGCCTGGTCGGTCGCTGCACCGACGATGATCGCGGCGAACAGCACCATCAGCCAACCGATTCCGATGCCGGCCAGCCATCGGGCCGCCCGGGCGGTGCCGGTGCGGCCGCGGGCGATCACCAGCACTGCCAGCGGCAGGGCGATGAACGCGACCAGCGTCGCCACCCGGTGCACGGTGCCCGACAGGCTCGGCCCGACCGCCCAGTTGTGCTTGGGAAAGGCAGCCACCGCCGCCAGCCCGACGATCCACAACGTCAGCAACACCGAACCGGCCGACAGCCACCGGATCACCCCCGTGCGCACGAGCCCGTACAGCAAGGCTGCCGAGGTCACGGCCAATGTCAGCACCGCGGCGACGAACGCCACACTGCCTGCGGTGTGCACGTACTCCGAGATGGTCGCCGCCCGCAGATACCGTCCTCGGACCTGCTGGGCGCCCAATGTGGCGTCCAGGGCGAGCACCACGAGAATCGACAACAGCCCGCCGGTCACCCCGATCCAGCCGAGTGCGCGCTCCATCGAACCAGCCTACGCACGCCTGCCGATACCGCTGTCGACGACTTTCACCGGCTTGTGCGGATAGCGCCGCTCGGCGTGCGCCTTGGCCTCCGAATTCGGTAGCACGTAGAGGGTTTCGACCTTGTCCTGTAGCGGCCGCAACACCAGGTCCATGAAACCCTTGCGGTCATCGAGATAGGGCTCGATGACCTCCTCCCCGGCCGGGCACACCGCCAGACAGTAGGCGGCCTTGTAGTTGGCCTTGAACGACAGGCTCTGCCACATCGATGCGTTCTCCGAATCGGTGACCCGCGAGCGGAAGTCGGCGGCGTCCTCGCTGTCGGCGATCGTCTGCGCCCAATCGGTGAAGCCGCCCATGAACTCCCGATAGTTGTGCACCGAGCAGGCGACGAAGTCGAAGGCACCGTCCTTCTTGATCGCCCCGACCGGGCAGGCGGCCACACACAGCTTGCATTCCAGACAGGGCGAATAGTCCAGTGGCTCACCGTAACTGCTGACCTCGGCGTTGACGAGCACGGTGGCCAGCAGAATGAAGTTGCCGAACCTGGGGTGGATGACATTGCGGTGGATGCCCATCACCCCGAGGCCCGCGGCCACCGCCACCGGCTTGTGGGCCACCACCCAGATCCGCCCTGGATAGCGGTCCATCTCCATCGGGAAGGTGGCCGACGGGTTCAGCGCGCGGTGCCCGGCATCCTCCAGTGCGCGAGTGATCCGGTGCGCGGCTTCGTTGATGATCTCGCCGCTGCGGTGGAACTCCTGGTTGGCCACGCTGCGCGCCACCGATCGCACGTTGTCGCGGTTCATCTTCACCACCAGGGCGATGAAACTCTTGGCGCCCGGCAAGGCGGCCTCGACGTGCTCGCGCTCGGAGGCCAGCGCCGGGTTGTCCACGCTGGCGAAGGCCACGTCATCGGCGCCGGCGGCCAGGCAGAGCGCACGCAGCCCGTCGGCGTCGATCACTGCGGGCGGCGCAGGCCGAGGGCGGTTGCGGACCGCTCGCACGGTCGGGTGGTCGTCGAGTCGTCGCTGCGCCATGCTGAGTATAGTACACAATACTCAGCTATCGAGGTTTGAGAGTGCGTCCAGGGCGGGAAATCACGCGACATCCCGCCCTGGGCGCACACTCAACAAGCGAACTAGGTGACGAGCGCGACCGAGTTGGCGCGGCGCAGCTTGCCCGACGGCGTCTTCGGGATCGTGCCCGGGCCCAGCACCACGACGTTGCGCGGCCGTACGTCGACCTCGGCGACCACCTCGTGGGCCACCTGGTGCTCGATGCGACGCACCTCAGCCGGGTCCTGCCAGGCGTTGGATTCGACTGCCACCGCGAAGGTTTCGCGCGAGTGGCCGGCATCCAGACGAACCGCTACCGCGCATCCCGGGCGCACGCCGTCGACGCGGCCTGCGGCCCGCTCGATATCGGTCGGGTAGATATTGCGGCCGGCCATGATGATGACGTCCTTGACGCGACCGCACACCACCACGTGGCCCTCGTCGGTCAGGTAGCCCAGATCACCGGTGTCCAGCCAGCCCTGCTCATCCTGGCCCGGGACGAAGCCGCCCATCGTGATGTAACCGGGAGTCAGCGACTCGCCCCGCAACTCGATGATGCCGACACCGCGGGCCGGCAGCACGTTGCCGTCCTCGTCGACGATGCGGGCTTCCAGATCCTTCAGCAGCGGGCCGAGGGTGGCCAGCCGGCGGGTATTGCCCTTGCTCGCGGGCACGGCCCGGCGCAGCGCGGCCAGCAGGTCGGCGTCGACCTCGTCAACAACCAGCCCCGCACCGCACTCGGAGAACGACACCGCCAGGGTGGTCTCGGCCATGCCGTAGGCCGGCAGGATGGCCTCCGGCCGCAGGCCGAACGGCTTCCCGGCGTCCAGCAGGTCCTCGACGTCGGCGGGGTCCACCGGCTCGGCACCCGACAGCGCGAACCGCAGCGTGGACAGGTCGTACTCACCCGGCTTGGCCTGGCGGCGCAACCGCTTGGCGAACAACGCGTAGGCGAAGTTCGGGGCCGCGGTCATGGTGCCCTTGTACTTGTCGATGAGCTTGGCCCACAGCAGCGTGTCGCGCAGGAAGTCCATCGGGGTGACCTTGACCAGCTCGGCCCCGAAATACATCGGAATGGTCAGGAAGCCGACCATGCCCATGTCGTGGAAGCAGGGCAGCCAGCTGACCATCACGTCGTTGTCGATGTCGTACTTGGCCCCGATGAACATCGCCTCGGCATTGGAGTGGATGTTGCGGTGGGTGATGACGACGGCCTTGGGCGAGCCCGTCGAGCCCGACGTCAGCTGCATCAGCGCGACGTCATCCTCAGAGGTCTCGACGGGGTCGATCGGGTCGGCTTTGAGCAGGTCCTCGACCGTGAGGACGGTGACGCCGGCCTCCTGCAGCACCGGGATCGCGATGAGGAACGGCTCGGAGACGATGACAGCCTTGGCCTCGATCATGTCGATGACAGTGGCGGTGTCCTTGGCCCACTGCTCGAGGTCGGTACGCGGGGTGGGCTGGTGCAGCATCGTCAGGCTGGCACCACGCATCCACAGTCCCTGGGCCACCGGCGCGATCTCGACCGGCGCACCGGCCAGCACGCCGATCGCGTCACCGAGACCGATGTTGGCGGCGGCCAGGCCGCCGGCGATGCGGCGGGCCCGTTCGTGCACCTCGCGCCAGGTGTGCCGCACCGGTTCGGCGGGCTCACCGGTGACCATCCCCTTGGAACTGGTCATGGCGCTGTGGAACATCTTGTCGGTGAAACGGCTCACGATGACCTCCTCGGCATCCGGAGCTGGCTGTCATACGCCGCTGTGCACGGCGCAAAAGCCCGGAATTTCATGCTCCACCTGCCAGAACGTGCCGCATAGGAGGCACGCCAATACGAACCGGGAGCTTTTCGGTCTCGAAACGATGATGAGTCGGCGTCGGCGGGCCACCGCCCGCCCCTGATCGGGGTGGGCGACTCGCACATCTGCAGTGCCAGGCCGCTAGTCATCACCGCCGATCATCTTAAACTTCCCTTAAGTTACCGCCAAGTTTTAGTGGCAATTGAGGGGCGGGTCACACAACAGCGGTTAACTAGGACGTCAGTCCGGCCACCACACGCGCCCCGTGCACGGGGCCGCTGGCCACCCGGACGGTGCGGCAGACGCCCGCCCCGGCCAGCTCCGTCCCCACATCGAGCGCCGCCGCCGACGACGCACACAGGAACGCGCACGTCGGCCCGGAGCCCGACACAATGCCCGCCAGCGCCCCGGCGTCGGTCCCCGCCCGCAGCGTGCGGCGCAGGTCCGGATTGAGACTGAGCGCGGCCGGCTGCAAATCGTTGCCCAGCAGCGGGGCCAGCTCCCGGGGATCACCGGAGGCCAGCGCCCCCAGCAGCGGCTCGGCGTCCGCCAGGCGCGGCGGTTCACCCGTCTCGCGCAGCCGGTCGATCTCGTCGTAGACCGCCGCCGTCGACAGCCCGCCGTCACCGAAAGCCAGCACCCAGTGGAAGGTGCTACGAGCCAGCACGGTGGCCAGTTCCTCGCCGCGGCCGGTGCCCAGAGCAGTGCCGCCGTGCAGGGCGAACGGGACGTCGCTGCCGAGTTCGGCGGCCAACGCGTGCAGATCGCGGCGCGGTACGCCCAGCTCCCACAGCGTGTTCATCGCCACCAGCACCGCGGCGGCATCAGCGCTGCCGCCGGCCATACCGCCGGCCACCGGGATCGACTTCTCGATGGTGATCTCGACGTCCGGCGCGCGACCGACATGCTCGGCCATCAGTTCGGCGGCCTGCCAGGCCAGGTTGCGCTCGTCGGCGGGCAGGTCCTCGGCGCCCTCCCCGATGGTCTCCAGTGAGAGCACGTCGGCGTTGCGCACCGTGACCTCGTCGACCAGCGACACAGCATGGAAGACCGTGGTCAGTTCGTGGTAGCCGTCATCGCGACGGTCGCCCACGCCGAGGTAGAGATTCACCTTGCCCGGCACCCGTACCGTCACCGACCCGGTCGGCACCCATTCCGGAGCGATCGAGCCATTGGACCGAGACACCGCACGAGACTATCGCGCCGGGGCCCATTCACCCGACGTCGAGCGGAGCCGAATCTAGGGTCGGAGGTGTGGCACACCCCGGGCAGCGATTCGAGGGCTACCTCGTCGAGACTCTGCTCGGCCGCGGCGGGCAGGCGTCCGTCTACCGCGCCTCGGATCCGGATCCGGCGCATCCGGTCGTCGCATTGAAGGTTCTCGACGAAACCCACCGCGACCCGGCAGGCACCGCACGGCTGGCGCGCGAGTTCCGGATCGCCGCCGCCCTACGCCACCCGCACATCGTGGCGGTCTACGAGCACGGACCGATCTGGATGACGATGCACTACATCGACGGCGGCAACGCCGCAGCGCTGCCGACGCTGCAGACCAAGCTGAAAGCCCTCGAGCAGATCGCCTCCGCACTGGATCATGCGCATCGTCACGGCATCGTGCACACCGACGTCAAGCCCACCAATATCCTTGTCCACCATGATTTTTCGAGCCTCGGCGCGGTTTTGATCGACTTCGGTGTGGCACATGTCCTGGCCGAGGACGTCTGGCATCGCGCCCCGCAGGTGCTCGCCTCACTGCCCTATGCGGCACCGGAACTGCTGCAGGGCCGGCTACCGCAGGCCGCCACCGACGAGTACGCGCTGGCGTGCACCGCGCTGGAGATGCTGACCGGACTGACCCCCTATCCGGGTGAACATCCGATGGCGTTGGTCGACGCACATCTGCACACCGCGCCGCCGGAGATCTCCCGCCGGGTGCCGTGGCTGTCGCGCTCGTTTGATCTGGTGCTGGCACGCGCGATCGCCAAGGATCCGGACCGGCGCTACGAATCGTGCGCGGACATGATGCACCACCTCAGTGATGCGGTGGAACGAAGCGGTCAGTAGACCCCGGCCGGCCGCGAGGTGCCCTCGTCGGCGGCATCGGTGGTCGGCAGGAAATCCGCGGAGCGCTGGTAGAGCCGCACGAAGTCGGCGACGCCCAGCGTCTCGCCCCGGCGGGCGGGGTCGATGCTGGCGGCCAGCAGCCGCTCGGCGGATTCGTTGCCCGAGCCGGCCCACTCCAGGAAGGCGTTGCGGACCGTCTTGCGCCGCTGCGCGAAGGCGATGTCGATCAGGTCGAAGACCTTCTCGCGGAAGCCGTCGTCGGTGGGCCACGGCGAGACCTCGTGCCGGTCGATCCGGACCAGACCCGAGTAGACCCGCGGGATCGGCCAGAACACCGTCGGCGACACCATGCCGTAGCGGCGCACCTTGCCGAAGAAGCGAACCTTCACGCTGGGCACGCCATAGTCCTTGCCACCGGGCTCGGCGGCCAGCCGCTCAGCGACCTCAGCCTGAACCATCACCATCACGGTGCGGATCGACGGGAACTCGGCGAGCAGGTGCAGCAGCGCGGGAACCGCGATGTTGTACGGCAGGTTGGCCACCACAGCGGTGGGCAGCTCGGCCAGATCGGACCGTTCCAGGGTCAGAATGTCCTGGTTGAGCACGGTCAGCCGGTGGATCTCGCTGTGCGAATGCTCGGCGACCGTCTTCGGCAGCCGCTGGGCGAGCACCGGATCGATCTCGATGGCCGACACCGTCGCGCCCCGATCGAGCAGGGCCAGCGTCAGCGAGCCGAGTCCGGGACCGACCTCGAGCACGTGATCGTGCTTGTTGATGCCCGACGCGGACACGATCCGGCGCACGGTGTTGGCGTCATGGACGAAATTCTGACCGAGAGATTTACGCGGCCGAAAGTCGAGTTCTTTGGCCAAGTTTCTGATCTCGGTGCGTCCCAGGAGACGAATTGTCACGATGCACTCCTACCACACACCGGCCACGCTCCCCATCCTTGTCGTGCCCGAGTAACTTCAGCAATTGCTATTTGTTCTTCTCTGGTTGCCAGATCGGCTCGGCCAGCATACCTCAAACCACCGTTTCTTTCCCAAGTGTTTTGATCAAACTGAACACCGCCGTAGTACCCGTTGCCTGTGTTGATCGACCAGTTACCGCCCGCTTCACACCTGGCAATGGCATCCCAAATGGCGCCATTTGTTACCGGGGGAACTTCTGTTCCCGGTTTTGCTCCGACCCGGAGTACCGATTCACGAGCCGGCGCGATAACGGTGTTGGCAACAGGGAGGCGTCCGGTTTCCACACCATTGACCGTCGCGACAGCAAAAGTTACGTCTTGTATGCCTGGTGTTCCGGGGTCTTCGACCACCTGACGGCTCATATTCAAGGTCGGGTCTTCGATGCGCTTGGCCGGCGGCAGCAGGGGCACCTGCTGGGTGACCTTCTCGATCCGCATCCGGGTCACCTGGATCTGCATCCCGGCGATGACCGGGGAGGACGCCGTGGGCACCACGGTGTCGGCCTGCTCCAGCGGAACGCCGGCGGCGGCCAGCAGGGCGCCGACGTTAGGGGCGGCCAAATGCACCGTGCTGACCTGCCCACCATCGTTGATCTGCACGGTCTTTGCGCTGACCACCGGCAGTGCCATGCCTTCCAGTGGCAGGCGGCTGCCGCGCGAGGCGGCGGCCGGCGCGGTGTCGGACATCTGCAGCTGATGCAGCGCCTCGTCGACGGTTGAGGCGGTGGTCCACACCTGCTGGGCGTTCTGCCCGTCCAGCGAGATCTGCAGCGGCCGGCTGCGGCGCAGCACGATCGTCTGCGCGTCCGCCACGGTCTGGCCGGCGGCCGGGAACAGGTCGTCACGGTCGGCCACCGAGTAGCCGTTCTCCTCGACGATGTCGATCACCCGCGACTTCATCGTGGTGACCTTCATCTGGGTGCCGTCGACCTCCAGCGTCACCGTCTTGTGCGCGGTCACCGCGAAGATTCCGGCCCCGGCCAGCGTCAGCAGCAGCGCAGCCACCACCAGACGCAGAGCGGGGGAGGGCGACTTGTGCAATGTGGTCAACGCGTTCAAAAGTCTTCGATTCCGCCTCGGCAACAAACAAACAGGGGCCCCCTACAAGCAGCCCCTTCGATCACAAGACGGTAACGAATCCGGCTGCAGCCGGGCAACTTGGTCGGCTGGGTCTCAACAAGCCCTTAGAGACCGGCCGCTACCGGCCCGCTACACACCGTAGATGCGCCGGGCGGTTGCGTAAGACTGCTCGGCCACCAGCTCGGCGGGACGGTCGACGACGTCGGCCAGCGCCCGCACCGTGTAGGGCAGGCAGTACGGCTCGTTGGGCGCCCCGCGATAGGGATGGGGGGTCAGAAATGGCGCATCCGTCTCGACCAGCAACTGATCCGGCGGGATCAGGGTGGCGGCCTCCCGCAGGTCGCGGGCGTTGCGGAAGCTGACCGTCCCGGACAGGCTGAGCACCCACCCGGCGTCCACACAGGTGCGGGCCATCTGCGGGCCGGACGAGAAGCAGTGGAAGATCACCGTCTCCGGGGCGCCCTCGGCGCGCAGGACGTCGAGCACCTCGGCGTCGGCGTCGCGGTTGTGGATCATCAGCGGCTTGCCGGTCCGCTTGGCGAGATCGATATGCCAGGCGAACGACTCGCGTTGAGCGGCCGGCTCGGCACAGCCGGCCAGCTTGCCCGGCCAGTACAGGTCCATCCCGGTCTCGCCGATCGCCACCACCCGCGGCTGGGCGGCCAGCTTCTCGAGTTCGGCCCGGGCGGTCTCGGTCAGGGCGCCGGCCCGGGTCGGGTGCAGCGCGACCGCGGCGTAGACCCGCGGATCCCAGGTGGCGGCGTCGGCCGCCCAGCGGGCGGCGTCCAGGTCATCGGCGATCGTCACCGCGGCCAGCACGCCGACCGACTCGGCGCGGTCGAGCACCGCGCGCACGTCGGCGGCATCGCGGGCCCCGCAGGCATCCAGATGGGTGTGGGCGTCGATCAACGGCCTCAACGGCTCTGGTAGCGGCGGTGCCGGACGCTCTGAACCCACCGCAACACAATAAAGTGAACGGCGAGATGACCACTTCTTCCCCCGTCCGCTCTGACCCCCCCGCAACACAATAAAGTGAACGGCGAGATGACCACTTCTTCCCCCGGCGCGGGGGCGCGCACCCCAGGCCGCCCGCCGTTCTACATCACCACCGCGATCGACTACCCCAACGGTGCGCCCCACATCGGGCACGCCTACGAGAAGATCGCGACCGACGCCCTCGCGCGCTTCAAGCGTCTCGATGGTTTCGACGTCCGCTTCCTGACCGGGACCGACGTCCATGGCCTGAAGATGGCCGAGACGGCGGCCGCCCAGGGCATCCCGACCGCCGAGCTGGCGCGGCGCAACTCTGATGTGTTCCAGCAGATGCAGGAGCGCCTCAACATCTCCTTCGACCGGTTCATCCGGACCAGCGACGCCGACCACTACGAGGCCTCCAAGGCGATCTGGCAGCGGATGAACGAGGCGGGTGACATCTACCTGGGCAGCTACCAGGGCTGGTACTCGGTGCGCGACGAACGTTTCTTCACCGAGGACGAGACCGAGGTGCGCGACGACGGGGCGCGCTACGCGGTCGAGACCGGAACCCCGGTCACCTGGACCGAGGAGCAGACCTACTTCTTCAAGCTCTCGGCCTACGCCGAGCGGCTGCTGGCCCACTACGCCGCCAACCCCGGCTTCATCGGGCCCGACGTCCGGCGCAACGAGGTGGTCAGCTTCGTCTCCGGTGGCCTGCGGGACCTGTCGATCTCGCGCACCACGTTCGACTGGGGCGTTCCGGTGCCCGAGCATCCTGACCACGTCATGTACGTCTGGGTCGACGCGCTGACCAACTACCTCACCGGCGTCGGCTTCCCCGACACCGACTCCCCTGAGTTCCAGCGGTACTGGCCTGCCGACATCCACGTCATCGGCAAGGACATCGTCCGGTTCCACACGGTGTACTGGCCGGCGTTCCTGATGTCGGCGGGGATCGAGCTGCCCAAGCGGGTGTTCGCCCACGGATTCATCAACGTCAAGGGCGAGAAGATGAGCAAGTCGGTCGGCAACGTGATCGACCCGATCTCGCTGGTCGACGAGTTCGGGGTGGACCAGGTGCGCTACTTCTTCCTGCGCGAGGTTCCGTTCGGCCAGGACGGCAGCTACAGCGAGGACGCCATCATCGGCCGGATCAACGCCGACCTGGCCAACGAATTCGGCAACCTCGCGCAGCGGTCGCTGTCGATGGTCAACAAGAACCTCGA
This sequence comes from Mycobacterium sp. M26, assembly GCF_001494595.1. Classification (GTDB taxonomy): domain Bacteria; phylum Actinomycetota; class Actinomycetes; order Mycobacteriales; family Mycobacteriaceae; genus Mycobacterium. The sequence goes on along the minus strand of NZ_LN929908.1, from coordinate 580,994 downwards.
CGCCGCCGTCCCGACCCCGGGCGAGTTCAGCGCCGAGGACACCGAGCTGCTGGCGATCGCCGACGGGCTGCTGGACAAAGTGCGGGCCGCCTTCGACGAGCAGGCCATGCACATCGCGCTGGAGACCATCTGGCTGATGCTGGGTGCGGCCAACCGGTATTTCTCCGCCCAGGAGCCGTGGGTGCTGCGCAAGTCGGAGTCGGCGGCGGACCGGGAGCGTTTCCATACCGTGCTGTACGTGACGCTGGAGGTGGTGCGCATCGCCGCACTGCTGGTGCAGCCGGTGATGCCGGAGTCCGCGGCCAAGCTGCTGGACCTGCTCGGCCAGCCCGAATCGCAGCGTGACTTCACCGCGATCGGAGTGCGCATCGCGCCGGGAACCGCACTGCCCGCTCCGGCCGGGGTCTTCCCGCGCTATCAAGCAGAGTGATCTGCGTCACGTAGAGTCACAGTCAGGGCCTGCGAGGTGTCTTGGGGGCATGACTGAAATCAACGCTCAACACGATGCACAACACACCACTCGCGTCGTCGTCATCGGCGGCGGCTATGCCGGCGTGATCGCGGCCAACCGGCTGCGGCAGCGTCCCGCCGTCGCGGTCACCCTGGTCAATCCGCGCCCGGAGTTCGTCGAACGCATTCGGCTGCACCAGCTGGCCGCCGGATCCGATGACGCTGTCGTCGACTTCGCCGACATCCTCGCACCCGGAGTCGAACTGGTCGTCGACGCCGCCACCCGGATCGACACCGGTGCCCGCCAGGTCGAGTTGTTCGCCGGCCGCCCGATCCGCTGCCCTACGACTACCTGATCTACGCCGTCGGCAGCGGATCGGGCGGCCCCACAGTGCCGGGAGCCGACGAATTCGCTTATCCCATCGGCGATCTCGAGGAGGCCAAGCGGCTGGCTGCCGCCCTCGACGAACTGCACTACGGGGCGCCGGTGGCGGTGGTCGGCGCGGGCCCCACCGGGATCGAGACCGCCGCCGAACTGGCCGAGCAGGGTCGCGCGGTGACGCTGGTCTGCGGGCCGGTGCTCGGGCCCTACCTGAGCGCGCCGGGGCGCCGGTCGGTCGCCAAGCGGCTGCGCACGCTCGGCGTGCAGATCATCGACGGCCCGGGTGCCATGGTCGCTGCCGTCGAGCCCGACGCCGTGGTGCTGGCCGACGGCAGGCAGGTGCGCAGTTTCGTGACGATCTGGAGCGCCGGATTCGGTGTGCCGGACTTGGCGGCCCGCTCGGGACTGCGGACCGACACGATCGGCCGGCTGCTCACCGACGAGACGCTGACGAGCATCGACGATCCGCGGGTGGTGGCCGCCGGCGACTGCGCCGCCCCGTCGGGCGAACCGCTGCGGATGAGCTGCCAGGCCGCGCTCCCGCTGGGTGCCCAGGCCGCCAACACCGTGCTGGCCCGCATCGTCGGCGACCAGCCGGCCGCGATCCGGCAGGCGTTCACCGGCCAGTGCATCAGCCTGGGCCGCGCGGCGGGCACCATCCAGATCTCCCGCACCGACGACACCGCGCTGCCGCTCTCCATAGGAGGGAGAATGGCGGCCAGGATCAAGGAAGCAATCTGCAAGGCCACCATCAGCGGACTGCGCCGCGAGGCCCGCAGGCCCGGGTCGTATGTGTGGCTCAAGGCGGGTAAGCGGCCGGCGGCCGAGGCGGTGCCGACACCGTGACCAACGCCGACGACCACGCCGACCGCTTCACCGTGCTGCGGCCGCTGCTGTTCACCATCGCCTACGAGATCCTCGGTTCGGCCACCGAGGCCGACGACGTGCTGCAGGACAGTTACCTGCGCTGGTCGGGGGTGGATCTGGCCCAGGTCCGCGACACCAAGGCCTACCTGGCGCAGCTGGTGACCCGCCAGGCCCTGAACACGTTGCGCAGTCAGGCCCGCCGCCGCGAGGACTACGTCGGCCCGTGGCTGCCCGAGCCGCTGTTGCTCGACGACGCGTCCGCGGATGTGGTGCTCGCCGAGTCGGTGTCGATGGCGATGCTGGTGGTGTTGGAGACACTGAGCCCGGACGAGCGCGCGGTGTTCGTGCTGCGCGAGGTGTTCGGCTTCAGCCACGACGAAATCGCCTCGGCGGTCGGTAAATCCGCGGCGGCGGTGCGCCAGATGGCGCACCGCGCCCGCGAGCATGTGCAGTCGCGGCGCAAGCGGTTCGAGCCCGTCGACCCGGGCAAGTCCGAACAGATCACCACCGCGTTCCTGGTCGCGGCCGCCACCGGCGACCTGGACGGTCTGATGGCGATGCTGGCCCCGGACGTGGTGTTCACCTCCGACAGCGACGGCAAGGTCAGTGCGGCACGCCGGCCGGTGCTGGGCGCCGAGAAGGTGGCCAGGCTGCTGATCGGCCTGATGAGCCGGGCTGGCGCCGAGTACACGGTGGAACTGGCGTCGTACAACAGCGCACCGGCGGCGATCGTCTACCGCGACAATCGGCCGGACAGCGTGTTCCTGATCGAGGTGATCGACGGCAAGATCACCAACTTCTACGCGATGCGAAACCCGGAGAAGCTGGCATCGGTGACCGTGCCGCGCGAGATCAGCCGCTGAGCCCGCGACTTTGCGTCTGCTCGGCCCAGCCGTCAGGCTTAGGCGATGCGCACCGATCGGCTCGGCGACATCGGCACCGCAGCCGACGTGCTGTGCGCGCTCGCCGATGCCGCCACCCGGCGAGGTCTGCCGCCACCGGCGGCGCTGACCGGCGACTGGTTCGGCTCCGCGGCGGTGATCGCGCCGAGTGTGGCGGCCCAGCCGGTGAATCCGGCCGACGTCTTCGCCGTCACCCCGGGTGCGCGCACCGACGCCGTCGGTGGCGGCTGGATCGGGTACGTGTCCTATCCCGACTCCGCCGCTGATGGCCGCGGGCCGCGCATCCCCGAGGCCGCCGGCGGCTGGACCGACTGTGTGCTGCGGCTGGATCGCGACGGCTGCTGGTGGCACGAAAGCCTCACCGGCGCAACGCTTGCGCCGTGGGTACGGGAGGCGATCTCTTCCTCGGTGTCAGCGGGCCGCTGCGAGATCGATTGGGCCGAGCCCGATTTCGAGGCCCACCAGGCCGGGGTCGCGCAGTGCCTGGAAGCGATCGCCGCCGGAGAGGTGTACCAGGCCTGCGTGTGCACGCAGTTCACCGGAGCCGTCTGCGGTTCGCCGCTGGACTTCTTCGCCGACGCCGTCACCCGGACCACGCCGGCCCGCGCGGCCTACCTGGCCGGCGACTGGGGCGCAGTGGCGTCACTGTCACCGGAGCTGTTCCTGCGCCGCCGCGGCAGCCAGGTGACCTCCAGCCCGATCAAGGGGACGCTGCCATGGCATGCCGATCCGGCCGCGCTGCGGGCGTCGGTCAAGGACGTCGCCGAGAACATCATGATCGTCGACCTGGTACGCAACGACCTCGGCCGGGTGGCCGAGGTGGGCTCGGTGGCCGTTCCCGAACTACTCGCCGTACGTCCCGCCCCCGGGGTGTGGCACCTGGTGTCGACGGTGCGCGCGACGGTGCCCGTCGACGTGTCCACCGCGGCGGTACTGGATGCCGCGTTCCCACCCGCCTCCGTTACCGGCACACCCAAAACTAGAGCGCGTCAACTCCTTGCGCGATGGGAGCCGCACCGGCGCGGGGTGTACTGCGGCACGGTCGGCATGGCGTCCCCGGTCGCGGGCACCGAACTGAACGTCGCGATCCGCACCGTGGAGTTCGACGCGGACGGCGGTGCGGCGCTGGGCGTTGGCGGCGGGATCACCGCCGACTCCGATCCGCTGGCCGAGTGGCAGGAGTGCCTGCACAAGGCGGCCCCTGTCGTGGGTCAGTTCTCCTGGGAGCGCGCGCGCAGCACCGCGTCGTAGAGCTCACGGCGCGACGGCGCGCCGGGGTGGGCGTCGATCACCCGGGCGCAGGCATCCTTGACCCGCATCCCGTCCGCAACCAAAACCTCAACTTCACCGACCAGGGTCGCCGCATCGGCCACCGGCCGAGCACCCTCGAGCACCACGGTGATCTCACCGAGCACCTTCTCGTCGGCCCAGTCGGCGAGCTCGGCCAGCGACCCGCGCAACACCTCTTCGTGGATCTTCGTCAGCTCCCGGCACACCACCGCGCGGCGCTGCCCACCCAGCTCCTCGACGGCGTCGCGCAGCGTTTCGGCCAGCCGGCGTGGCGACTCGAAGAACACCGTGGTGCGCTGTTCGGTCACCAGCCCCGCCAGCCAGGCCCGCCGCGCGGACTGTTTGCGCGGCGCGAAGCCCTCGAAGCAGAACCGGTCCGACGGCAGGCCGGAGACCGCGAGCGCGGTGGTCACCGCGGACGGACCGGGCAAGCACGTGACGGCGAGTCCGGCCTCGACAGCAGCGGTCACCATCCGGTAGCCGGGATCGTTGATCAGCGGCATCCCGGCGTCGCTGACCACCAGCACCATGGCGCCGGCCTTGATCTCGTCGATCAGCCCGGGCACCCGGGCCGCCTCGTTCTGGTCGAACAGACTCACCACCCGGCCGCCGATCGTCACACCGAGGGATTGGGCCAGCGTGCGGACCCGCCGGGTGTCCTCGGCAGCCACGATGTCCGCGCTGGCCAGGGCGTCGACCAGCCGCTTCGAGGCGTCGGCGGGCTGGCCCAACGGCGTGGCACCCAGGATCAGTCGGCCGGAGGGCATGCCCGACAGCCTACGATCGCTAACGATGACTGCCACCGCTGATGACGTCGCGCCGGAGCGCCACGTCCCCGTCATCAGCCCCGGCCCGCTGGTGCCGGTAGCGGACTTCGGGCCGCTGGACCGGATCGAGGGCTGGGCCGCCACCGCCGTCATCACCGCACTGGCCGCGTTGACCCGGCTGATGAACCTCGGCTCGCCCACCGATGCGGGCACACCGATCTTCGACGAGAAGCACTACGCGCCGCAGGCCTGGCAGATGCTGCACAACTACGGCGTGGAGGACAATCCCGGGTTCGGCCTCGTGGTGCACCCGCCGCTGGGCAAGCAGCTGATCGCGATCGGTGAGGCGCTGTTCGGCTACACCGGCGTGGGCTGGCGCTTCACCAGCGCGGTGCTGGGCGTGATCCTGGTGGCAGTGGTGGTGCGGATCGTCCGGCGGATCACCCGCTCCACCATGATCGGCGCGATCGCCGGCCTGTTGCTGATCGCCGACGGTGTCAGCTTCGTGGCCGCCCGCACCGCGCTGCTCGACGCGTTCCTGACGTTCTTCGTGGTGGCGGCGTTCGGTGCGCTGATGGTCGACCGAGACCAGGTACGCGAGCGGATGCACAACGCCCTGCTGGAGGGGCGCATCGCCGAGACGCCGTGGGGACCGCGGCTGGGGGTGCGCTGGTGGCGGTTCGGCGCGGGCGTCCTGCTGGGCCTGGCCTTCGCCACCAAGTGGTCGGGCCTGTACTACATCGTGTTCTTCGGCGCGATGTCGCTGGCGTTCGACATCGCCGCCCGCCGCGCCTACCGGGTGCCGCGGCCGTGGTTCGGGGCGATCCGGCGCGACGTGGGTCCCAGCGCGTATGTGTTTCTGCTGATTCCGTTCGCGGTGTACCTGGCGTCGTATGCGCCGTGGTTCTCCTCGGAGACCGCCGTCAACCGGTACGAGGTCGGCGAGTCGATCGGGCCGCGGCAGTGGTACCAGCCGCCGGACGCGATCCGGTCGCTGTGGCACTACACCTACAAGGCGTATCACTTCCATTCCACGCTGACCAACGCCAACGGCAACCACCACCCATGGGAGTCCAAACCGTGGACGTGGCCGATGTCGCTGCGTCCGGTGCTCTACGCGATCGACAACCAGAACGTGCCGGGCTGTGGGGCGTCGTCGTGCGTGAAGGCGGTGATGCTCGTCGGAACCCCGGCAATGTGGTGGCTGGCGGTGCCGGTGCTGTTCTACGCCGCATGGCGGGCGTTCGTGCGGCGTGACTGGCGCTACGCGGTGGTGCTGACCGGGTATTGCGCGGGCTTCCTGCCCTGGTTCGCCGACATCGACCGGCAGATGTACTTCTTCTATGCGGTGCCGATGGCGCCGTTCCTGGTGATGGGGATCGCACTGATCCTCGGCGACATCCTGTATGCCCCGAAACAGAACGCCGAACGGCGAACTCTCGGCCTGATCGTGGTCAGCGGCTATCTCGCGCTGGTGATCACCAACTTCGCGTGGCTGTATCCGATCCTGACCGGGATTCCGATCTCGCAGTCGACGTGGAACATGGAGATCTGGCTGCCCAGCTGGCGGTGAGCCTGGCCAGGCAGCCAGCTCGCCTCACAGTCCGAGGGCCGGCTTGAGTGCCTCGGCAACGGCGGTGACCAGCCCTGGGTGGTAACCGTCGATGCTGGTGATCGGACTGAGGATGACGCCGTCGACGCCGGCGTCGAGGATCTTGGTCTTGACTTGATCGGCGATCTGCTCGGGGCTGCCGTAGACCGCCTGCTGCCTGAAGTCCTCGGGGATGAAATCGGGAGTGACGTTCTCGTCGATGATCGCGATGGCCAGCACGCTGGTTTCCAACGTGGCCGGGTCACGGCCGATGTCCTCGCAGCGGTCTCGGACCACCCCGACCTTGCGGGCCAGCTCGTCGAATCCGGCGATGATGTTGAGGTGGTCGAAGTAGCGGGCCGCCAGCGGGATCGTCTTCTTCTCCCCGCTGCCACCGATCATCAGCGGGATGTGGTCGCGGAAGCGCGGGTTGGCGAAAGCCTCCTGGGTTCGGTAGTACTTGCCCGTTGCGGTCACCCGGTCGCCGGCGAGCATCGGCAGGATGATCTCCAGCGCCTCGTGGAGTTTGTCGAATCGATCGGTGAAGGTGCCGAACTCGTAGCCCAGAGAATCGTGTTCGAGTTCGAACCAGCCGGTGCCGATACCCAGGACGGCGCGGCCCTGGCTGATCACGTCCAGCGTGGTGATGGCCTTGGCGAGCAACGTCGGGTTGCGGTAGGTGTTACCGGTCACCAGGGTGCCGAGCTGGACGTTCTGCGTCACCGCGGCTAGTGCACCCAGCGCGGTGTAGGCCTCGAGCATCGGCTCCTCGGGCGCACCGAGGCCCGGCAGTTGGTAGAAGTGGTCCATCACGAAAACCGAGTCGAAGCCGGCCTCCTCGGCCTCACGCGCCTGCGCGATCACCGTCGGGAACAACTCCGCCACGCCGGTTCCGTAGGAGAAGTTTGGGATCTGAAGTCCAAGTTTGATTGCCATGGGTGAAAACGTAACCCCGGCGAAGCGGAGTATGCGCCCCGTTTCCCTTCGAGCGAACTCGGGAATACCGCGGACCCGGTGGACCCACAGTGAGATCTCGCACCCTGTGCCCACGCCGCACCCGTAATGTCGGGGCATGAGGAGCCGGGCCGCGATCGTGCGTGAGGTGGGCGGCGCCTGGTCTGTGGAGGACTTCGAGCTCGACCCGCCGCGCACCGGCGAGGTGCTGGTGCAGATGGCCGCCGCCGGACTGTGTCATTCCGACGACCACATCCGCAACGGCTTCATGTCTCCGCCCGGCGCGCCGACGAAACGGCCGCCGACGATCGGCGGCCACGAGGGGTCCGGCGTTGTCGTAGAAGTCGGCGACGGCGTCACCGGCCTGGCGCCCGGCGATCATGTGGTGACGTCGTTCGTCGCGGTCTGCGGGCACTGCCGGTGGTGCGCGTCCGGTGTGGAGTACCTGTGCGACAAGGGCTCCGGTGTCCTGACCCCGGGTATGCCCACCGACGGCACCTTCCGCCACCACACCCTCGACGGTGACGACCTCGGCCACACCTCGAAGATCGGCGCCTTCGCCGAACACACTGTGGTGGCAGCGGATTCACTGGTGAAGGTGGACCCCACCATCCCGCTGCTGCCTGCCGCGCTACTGTCCTGCGCCGTGCCGACCGGGTACGGCTCGGCGACCCACCGCGCCGGTGTGCGCGGCGGCGACACAGTGGTGATCGTCGGCGTCGGCGGCATCGGCACCGCCGCGGTGCAGGGCGCTCGCATCAACGGCGCCACCACGATCGTCGCGGTGGATCCCCGCGACTCGCGACTGAAGTCGGCACTCGGTTTCGGCGCCACCCACACCGCCACATCCACGGCTGAGGCGACCGATCTGGTCCGCGACCTCACCCGCGGTGTGATGGCCGACGCCGTCGTCGTCTCGCCGTCCGATATCACCGGCGAGGACATCCGCGCCGCACTCGCCCTGACCCGCAAGGGCGGCACCTGCGTTCTCACCGGGATGGCGCCCGCCGGTGCCCAGCCGGTCCAGCTCGACGTGCAGGATCTGGTCCTGATGAACAAGAACCTGTGCGGGACGGTGTTCGGGTCGTGCAACCCGCGCTCCGAGATCCCGCGGCTGGCCGCGATGTACACCGCGGGCCAGCTGTTGCTCGACGAGATGATCACCCGCCGCTACCGGCTCGACGACATCAACGACGCCTTCGACGACCTGTTGCGCGGCGAGCTGGTCCGCGGCGTCATCGACTTCGGAATCGCCTGAGCCGCATGCCTTCTCCCCTGTCTGGCCTTCGTGTTGTCGAGATCGGCAACCGGTTGGCCACCGCCTACGCCGGCAAACTCCTGCGTGACGCGGGTGCCGAGGTGGTGATGGTGGAACCGCCCGGTGGCCATCGGCTGCGCCGTTACCGGCCCGCCGGGATCCCGCCCCGGGACGCCGAAAGCCCGTTCTTCGCGTTCCTGGCCGGCGGCAAGCACAGTGTCGCCGCCGATACCGCGCCTGCTGACCTCCTCGCCGGCGCAGACGTCGTGATCCTCGGCGCCACCCCGGCCCAGTCCGCCCGGCTCGGACTCGGCGAAGAGCAAGTGTCCGAACTGACAACCCATTGCGCTCTGGTCACCGTGTCGGATTTCGGCTGGACGGGTCCGTGGGTCGACCAGCCCGCGACCGAGTTCACCCTGCAGGGCTGGTGCGGGTCGACCGGGTCACGCGGCGAGCCGGAACGCCCACCGGTGTCGGTGGCCGGTGATCTCGGCGAGTTCGTGGCGGGCAGCTATGCCGCGTTCTTCGGCTTGACCGCCCACTACGGCGGCGGTGCACGATTCGACCTGTCCGTCCTGGAGGCCATGACGGTCTCGATGCAGGTGTTCTCCTGGCTGCGCAAGGAGTTGATGCTGCTCGAAGTAGTCGGCCGGTCTACCGAGGTGCCGTCGGTCGAACGGGCCAAGGACGGCTACGTCGGCATCTCGATGGCCACCGGCCAGCAGTGGCAGGACTTCTGCGCGATGGTCGAATGTCCCGATCTGGCCGACGTCCCTGAACTTCGCTTCCAGGTGGGCCGCTGGGAACAGCGCGATCTGGTGCGCGCCCGCACCGGTGCCTGGTTCGCCTCCCGGACCGTCGAGGAGATCGTCGAGCTGGCTGCGCTGTTCCGCATCCCGATGGCAGCGATCGGCAACGGCGAAACCCTTTCCCGGATGGATCATTTCGTGCAGCGCGGATCATTCGAGGCGCACCCGGCCGGTTTCGGATCACCGGCACCGCCGTGGCGGATGAGCGAATGCACACCCCTGCCACCCGCCCTGCCGCCCCGGCTCGGCGACGCCGGTGACGTGACGTGGGCACCACGGAAACGCGCCAGCCCGAAATCCGACCTGCCGCTGCACGGTGTGCGGATCATCGATCTCACGGCGTTCTGGGCCGGGCCGTCGGCCACCCATCTGCTGGCGATGCTGGGCGCCGACGTGGTCAAGATCGAGTCAGTGCAGCGGCCGGACGGCATGAGGTTTGCCGGGGGGTTCCGCGCCGACGTAGAGCGGTGGTGGGAGTACAGCTGGGTGTTCCAGGGCGTCAACTCGGGCAAGAAATCCATCACCCTGGACCTCGAATCCGACACCGGCAAAGCACTTCTGGGTCGGTTGATCGTCGACGCCGACGTGGTGATCGAGAACTTCACGCCGCGGGTCATGGAGAACTTCGGCCTGAGCTACCAGACGCTGCGCACCTTCAACGACCGCATCATCGAGGTCCGCATGCCCGGCTTCGGGCTCGACGGCCCGTGGCGCGACCGTGTCGGATTCGCCATGACGATGGAACAACTCGCCGGCCTGGCCTGGCTCACCGGCTATCCGGACGGGTTACCGACCGCACCCCGCGGCGCCTGCGATCCGCTGGCCGGTGTGCACGCCGCCTTCCTCACCGTCGCCGCCTTGGACCATCGCGACCGCACCGGACAGGGACAACTCATCGAGGTCCCGATGATCGATGTGGTGCTCAACGCCAGCGCCCTGCAGGCCATCGAGTACGACGTCACCGGTGTACTGCTGAACCGGCGCGGCAACCGCGGCCACGAGTTCGCCGTCCAGAACGTCTACGCCTGCGCCGGTGACGAGCAGTGGATCGCAGTCAGTATTCGCGATGCCGACGACTGGACGGCCCTCAACGATGTTCTGGGCCAGCCAGAATGGGCCGCTGGTCTCGACTACTCGGACGACACGGCCGACCTGATCGACGGTCACCTCGCGGACTGGTTGCGCACCCGGGACCTCGACCAGGCGGTCACCGCACTGCTGGCCGCGGGAGTGCCCGCCGCCCCGGTGCTGCAGCCCCCCGACGTGCTGGACAACCCCGCCCTGCAGGCCCGCGGGTTCTTCCAGACCCGGGAGCATCCGCTGTGCGGGCCACTGCCCTATCCGCGGCCGCCGGTCACCGGCAACTTCGTCACCGGCCCTGCCCCGCTACTCGGCGAGCACAACACCGAAATCCTCGGCGGCATTCTCGGATTGACCGATCAGGACCTGGCCGAACTGGAAGCCGACTCGGTGATCGGGTCTTGGCCGGAAGGTCTGTAGTGCTTCCAGTCGCGTGATCGCAGTCGCCAGGTGCGCCGCGCATAGTCGAGTTCCTTGTACGGCCACTGGGTGACGATCCGACCGCTCGGCGAGCGAAAGTAGCTGCCGCACTGGGTCCAGACCGTCTTCTCCAGCTCGGCACTGATCTCGTCGTTGAACCGCCGCTCCGCGTCCGGCCGCACTTCCAGCAGCCCACCGCGTCTGCCCAGCCTGGCGACCGCGTCGGCGACCAGCCGCGCGCCCGCTTCCAGAATGTAGACGATCGAATTGCCGGCCTGATTGGTGTTGGGCCCGTACAGCATGAAGAAGTTGGGGAATCCGCTGACGGCCACGCCCAGATAGGCACTGGGGTCCTCACCCCACCGGTCGTGCAGCGACACTCCGCCCGGCCCGACCACCTCGATACCGGACAGGTAGTGGTTGGTCTGAAATCCGGTGGCCAACACGATCACGTCGACGTCCGTCGAGCCGCTGTCGGTGCGTACCGCACCCGGGGTGACGGACCGGATCGGATCAGTAACCAGGTCGACGTTATCCCGTTGCAGCGCTTGGTAATAGTCGGCGCCCAGCAGCACCCGCTTGCAGCGGAACGGGTAGTCCGGTGTCAGCGCGGCACGCAGCGCCTCGTCGGTCACCGTGCGGCGCAGGAAGTCCTCGGCGATCCCCTGCCGTCCCACCACCAGCGGATCGTCGGCCCGGGTGGCGGTGTTGTCGTGCTGTTCCTTCCACAGCCGGTAGCGCTCACGGCGGGTGGCCCACCGGCCCTTGCCGAACCGGGCCAGCTCCTCGTCGGTGAACGGCCGGTCGTCCTTGGGCACCATCCACGGCGGGGTGCGTTGGAAGACGGTGACGTGGGCGGCGGTCGCGGCCAATTCCGGAACCAGTTGCACCGCACTGGCACCGGTCCCGATGACGGCCACCCGCCGGTCGGCCAGCGGCACCCGCGGATTCCATCGCGAGGTGTGCAGGACCGGGCCCTCGAACTGGGCCAGTCCATCGATATCGGGCGCCTTCGGTTCCCCGAACAGACCGACCGCGCTGACCACCACGTCGACCGGGAAGCCGAATTGCCCTCCGCTGGAGACGGATTCCAGGTCCAGATCCCACTGCTGGATTCTCTCGTTCCACCGCACACTGGTCACCTTGGTGTCGGTGAGGACGTGGCGTTCGAGGTCGAAGTCCCTGGCGACTGATTCCAGATAGGCCAGGATTTCGGGCTGGTGGGCGTAGGTGCGGGTCCAGTTCTTGTTGGGCGCGAACGAGAATGAGTAGAGGTGGCTCTGGATGTCACAGGCCGCGCCGGGATAGGAGTTCACCCGCCAGGTGCCGCCGACTCCATCGCACCGCTCGATGATGAAAATGTCGTCGACGCCGATCTTGCGCAGTGCCACCGCGGCGGCCAGGCCGCCGAAGCCGGCGCCGATGATCGCCACCCGGGGCTGGCGGCCCCGGCGCAGTGTCGCCCGGACCCGGCCCATCAGGTACTTCACCCGCGACCGCCCCGGATTTCGAAACCGTCCAGGTCGCCCTGCTCGCGCCAGCGGGCGAGCGTGTCGGCGTATTCGGTTGGGCCACCGTAGAAGAAGCTGCCCTGCCGGGTTCGCGCGTTCGCCTGGCCCTCCCGGTTGTAGTACCCCGGCGTGCAGGCCCGGGCGCGGTCCTCGGTACCGGCCGCCCGTTCGACGACCGTGGCGACCCAGCTGTCCTCGGCGGCCGGGGTGGCCTCCACCTCGGTGACGTCATGACCCAGCGCCCAGGCGATGATCCACGCCACGTGCGAGGCCTGGACGTCGAGCAGGTAGGGGAAGTTCACCGTGAAGCCGGACTGGGCGATGCTCTCCACGAACAGGTTCGGGAAGCCGGCCACCGACAGCCCGTGCAGCGTGCGCACGCCGTCGGCCCACTTTCCGGTGAGTGTCAGGCCGTCCCGGCCGACGACCTCGAATCCGGTGCGCCGGGCGTACTCGGTGCCGACCTCGAAGCCGGTGGCGAAGATCAGGCAGTCCAGTTCGTACTCCACGCCGTCGACCACCACGCCGCGTTCGGTGATGCATTGCACGCCGTGGCCACCGGTGTCGACCAGAGTCACGTTGGCGCGGTTGAACGTTGCCAGGTAGTCGTCGTGGAAGCAGGGCCGCTTGCAGAAGTACCCGTACCACGGTTTGAGTGCCTCGGCGGTGTCCCGGTCGGTCACGATCGCGTCGACGCGGGCACGCACCTCCTCCATTTTCGCGAAGTCGGCCAGTTCGCCGTCGCGCATCACCAGCAGGGTCTTGACGATCGACGTCCACGCGTCGGCGACCAGGTCCTCCTCGGCGTCCCCGCCTGCGGTGAGCTGCTGGAAGTTCTCGATTCGCCGGCGCTGCCAGCCCGGGGTGAGACCGGCGGCCCAGTCCGGGTCGGTGGGCCGGTTATCGCGCACGTCGACCGAGGACGGGGTGCGCTGGAACACCAGTAGCTGCCGGGCGGCCCGGGCCAGGTGCGGCACGCACTGCACCGCCGTGGCACCGGTGCCGATGATGCCGATTCGCTTGTCCGCCAGGAGTTCCAGGTCCGGCCCGGTGTAGTCGTAGTCCCACCGGCTGGTGTGGAAGGTGTGCCCGGCGAACGTCCCGATGCCGGGGATACCGGGCAGTTTGGGCTTCTGCAGGTAGCCGTTGGCCATCGAGACGAACCGTGCCCGGATGGCGTCACCGCGGTCGGTGTGGATGATCCACCGCGACGAGTCGACGTCCCAACGGATCTCACGCACCTCGGTCTGCAGGCAGGCGTCCCGGTACAGGTCGTAGTGCTCGGCGATCCGCCGGCAGTGCTCGACGATCTCCGGACCCTTGGCGTACTTCTCGGTCGGCAGGTAGCCGACCTCCTCGAGCAGGGGCATGTACACGTAGGACTCGACATCGCACGCGATGCCCGGATAGCGGTTCCAGTACCAGGTGCCACCCACGTCGGCGGCCTTGTCGATCAGCCGGATGCCGCCCACCCCGAGTTCGCGAAGGCGCGCACCGGTGAGCAGACCGCCGAAGCCGGCCCCGATCACGGCGACGTCCACCTCGTCGGTCAACGGCTCCCGCGGCGGTGGCGGCCCGGCCCACGGGTCGTGCGCGAACCCTGCGAACTCACCGGCCACCTCGACGTACTGGCCGATCCCGTCCGCCCGCAACCGCCGGTCGCGCTCCTGCGCATAGCGGGCGCGCAGGGCGTCGGGGTCAAAAGGCAGGGACGTCACGTTGAGGGGAACTATAGGTCCACCGCGGTCGCGATCAGCTTGGTCTCCAGGTATTCCTCGAAACCGGCCAGCCCCATCTCGCGGCCCACGCCGGACTGCTTGTAGCCCCCGAACGGGGTGTCGGCGCAGTACCACACACCCCCGTTGACGTTCACCGTTCCGGTCCGCAGCCGGGCTGCGACACCGGCTGCCCGCCCGGCGTCGCCCCATACGGTGGCCGACAGGCCGTAGGGCGAATCGTTGGCGATCCGCACCGCGTCGTCGTCGCCATCGTGGGCCAGCACCACCAGCACGGGTCCGAAAATCTCCTCGCGGGCCACCCGGGCGGCATTCGTCAGCCCGCTGATCACGGTCGGCTCGACGAAGTAGCCGGGCCGGTCGGGCACACCGCCACCGCACGCGAACGAACCGCCCTCGGCCAGCGCCAGATCCAGGTAGCTGCGCACCCGGTCGCGCTGGCGCGCCGAGATCAGCGGCCCGCACACCGTCGCGGGGTCGGTCGGGTCACCCACCGGGATCGCCGCCATGGCCTCGGCAGCCGCGCCGACGGCCTCGTCGTAGCGGGCCCGGGGCACCACCAGCCGGGTGGTGAACGCGCACCCCTGCCCGGCGTGCCGGGACACCGCGGTGGCCGCTGCCGTGCAGGCTCGTACCAGGTCGGCGTCGTCGAGCACGATGAACGCCGACTTGCCGCCGAGTTCGAGGAACACTTTCTTGATGGTGTGCGACGCGGCGGTCATCACCGCGGCGCCGGTGGCGGTGGACCCGGTGAACGACACCATGTCGACGCGGGCATCCTCGGCGAGTTGGGCCCCGATCCGCCGGTCGCTGGAGGTCACGATGTTGACGACACCGGCGGGGATATCGGTGTGCTCGGCGATGATGCGGCCGACGTGCGCGGCGCACCACGGCGTTTCGGGCGCCGGTTTGAGGACGACGGTGTTGCCGGCGGCCAGCGCCGAACCGAGCTTGGCGAGGTTGAGCTGGTGCGGGAAGTTGAACGGGGTGATCGCGCCGACCACACCGAACGGTTCGCGGCGCAGCTGCCGGCGCGAGGCGATGCCCATCGGCCGGGCCACCCCGAGATCGGTTGTCCACGAGTAGGTCTCAGCAATGCCGGCCGGGAACTCGAGATCGTCGACAGGGCCCTGCAGATGCGGGCCGTACGTGAAGCTGACGGGTGCGCCGACCTCGGCCACCGTGATGTCCCGCAGGTCGGCGATCTCGGCGTTCAGCGCCTCGCGCAACTGGCGCAGGCAGTGCACCCGCAACTCGACGTCGCGGGACCAGTCGGTGTCATCGAATGCGGTGCGGGCCGCCACGATCGCGCGGTCCAGATCCGCGGCATCGGCATCGGCCGCCACCCCGAGTTGTTCCTCGGTGGCCGGGTTGAGCGTCGCGAAGGTGCCCGAGCCGCCGCCGCGCAGCGCCCCGCCGATGAGCAGTTCGGTCACAGCGGATCCCGGGCGACCGGACACGACATACAGCGCGGCCCACCCCGCCCGGTACCGAGCTCCGAGGCGGCGATGGGCAGCACCTCGATACCCGAATCAGCCAGTCGCGCATTGGTTTCGGCGTTGCGCTCATAGGCGACGACCACACCGGGCGCCAGCGCCAGGGTGTTGTTGCCGTCATCCCACTGCTCGCGTTCGGCGGTCACCGGGTCCAGTCCGGTGTCGATCACCCGAAGCCGGTCGATACCCATCGCCTCAGCGGCGGCCGTCACGAACGGTGCCTCGTCATGGATCTTCACCCCGGTCGACGTACGGGTGATGGTGAACGCCGACAACGAATCCTGGATCGCCGGGTACATCACCACGGCGTCCACGTCGACCATGGTGCACACGGTGTCCAGGTGCATCTGGGCGCGCTCCTGGGCGATCGGCACCGCCAGCACGGTGTGGGCCAGATCGTCGTCGAACAGGCTGCGCGCCAACGCCTCCGCCCCGGCGGGTGTGGTGCGCTCCCCCACTCCGACGGCCACCACACCGGGCGCCAGCAGCAGCACGTCGCCGCCCTCGACGGGCGCGGTGTGCGATTCGTAGGCCCGCCGCACCCCGAGGAACCGCGGGTGATGGGCGTAGATCATGTCGGTCAGCGAGGTTTCCCGGATCCGGGCGGGCAGTGCCAGCGATGTGATGGCCACCCGCGGCCCGATCCAGAACGACGAGTCGCGGGTGAAGAGCAGATTGGGCAGCGGTTCGATGACGAAGTCGCCGCCATGGTGCATGCGCCGCACCAGTGAGGTGTCGGCCTTCGCGCTCGACGGCAGTTCGGTGAATGTCATCCCGGCGGTCAGCACATGCGCCAGGTCGGCAGGGGCCAGGCCGCGCAGATACGCCGAAAGTTCCTGCGCCAGCGGATGTCCCAGGCGACGCGAGTCGACGGCGGCGGCGATGCCCTGCATCCGGGCCGCCCCGCTGGCCAGCGCCTCGGTCAGCAGGTCGGACATCAGCAGCACTTCCACCCCGCGCGAACGCAACAGGTCGGCGAACGCGTCGTGCTCCTCCTGGGCACGGGCCACCCACGGCAAACCGTCGAACAACAGCTTGTCGTTGTTGTGCGGGGTCAGCCGTTGCAACTCTGCACCGGGACGGTGCAGGATAACGACCCGCAGCGTCCCGACCTCGGAGTTGGAGCCCAGCACGGTCGCAGTCACACCTAGCACCGTATCGCCTTCAGCAGGCTGAACTATCGTTGCCGTGTGACCGAGCAGGAGTTGACGCCCGGTGAACTTGCCAGCCGGGCCGGGGTGGCGATCTCCGCACTGCACTTCTACGAACGCGAGGGGCTGATCCGCAGCCGCCGCACCTCGGGCAACCAACGCCGCTACGCCCGCGAGACGCTGCGCCGGGTGGCCTTCATCAGAATGTCTCAGCGCCTGGGCATTCCGCTGGCCCGGGTCCGTGAGGCGCTGGCGACGCTACCGACCGACCGGGTGCCGACCAGCAAGGACTGGGCGCGGCTGTCAGCCGGCTGGCGGGCCGACCTCGACGAGCGGATCGTGCACCTGCAACGGTTACGCGACAACCTGGCCGACTGCATCGGCTGCGGTTGCCTGAGCCTGCGCAGTTGCGCCTTGTCCAACCCCGAGGACGTGCTGGCCGGTGAGGGCCCGGGGGCGGTCAAGCTCTAGCGTATTCGAACAGACGTGCGATAACCTTGGGGCGTGTCTGTGTCTGTTCAGGGCGCGTTGTTCGAGCACAGTCAGCGCCGTGACCTCGGGGCCGGCGCCTGGCTCGACGTCCGCTCGTCGTGGCTGGACGATGACACGCTGTTCGAGGAACTGCTGACAGCGGTGCCGTGGCGGGCCGAGCGGAGGCAGATGTATGACCGCGTGCTCGACGTCCCCCGGCTGTGCAGTTTTCACGATCTGACCGTTGGCCAGCCGCCGCATCCGGCGCTGAGCCGGCTGCGGCGCCGGCTCAACGACATCTATGCCGGCGAACTCGGTGAACCGTTCACCTCGGCCGGCCTATGCCTGTACCGGGACGGGTCCGACAGCGTGGCCTGGCACGGCGACACCGTCGGGCGCAGCAGCACCGAGGACACCATGGTGGCCATCGTCAGCTTGGGCGCCACCCGGGTGTTCGCCCTGCGCCCGCGCGGCGGCGGGCCGTCGCTGCGGCTACCGCAGCATCACGGCGACCTGTTGGTGATGGGCGGCTCGTGTCAACGCACCTGGGAGCATGCGGTGCCGAAGACCGCACTGCCGAAGGGACCGCGGATCAGCATCCAGTTCCGGCCGCGCGATGTGCGCTGAGGTCAGCCGCGAATGGCCTTGACGCCGGCGACCAGGAGCTCGCCCGCCCGCTTGGTGTCGACCGGCGCCACCGGTTTGTCGGGTAGCACCAACGGATTGGCAGTGACGATCACCTGGTAGTCGCCGAAATGCGCGGAGTAGTTGTAGACCTCGCCAGTGCGGGCCTGGTTGTTGATCACCGTCTGCAGCACCCGGTGCACACCGAGGGTCTGCACCCCGTCGATCGATGGGGCGTCGACCGCTTCCACGGTGCCGCGCAGGGCACCGCCGCTGAACGACACCTTCTTGCAGTCGGCGCCGGGTTCGGTCACCGGAACCGGCTCGTTGGTCTCGACGGCGATGACGATGAAGCGGTTGCCCTGCCCCTCGGCCGACACCGCCGCCATATTGCCCTGAGTGCCCGGCGGCACCAGCTGCCCGGTGGCGTATTTGGCACACGACTCGGGGTCGAACTTCAACCCATCCGGCAGCTTCTGACCGGTGAGCAGTTTGGGGTCGATCCCGGTCTTGGCCACCTCGGTGACCTTGAAGTCGGGGCCGAAGCTGGACTTGAGCGTGGACACCTTGGAGATGTCGGCGCCCTGCGGGCCGGAGCCCGATCCACAGGCGGTCAACAGTCCGGCGCACACCAGGGCGACCGCGGCTTTCGGGTTCGACATCGCCGCCAAATGTACCCAACGACGCGGTCGTCAGCCGCGCAAGGCGGCCACCGATGACGCCAGCAGATCGTCGACGAATCGCACATCCAGCGGCGGGTGCTCCGACCCGGGGTCGGTGACGAGCGTGACGATGACGACGTGGCCGTCGAGGTAGGCCTGCGCCGTTGCGGCCTGTCCGTTGGTTTCCGAACCGGATTCAACGACGGTGCGGGTGGCCACAGTCATAGCGACGGTGTCCGCGCCGTCGACTGCCGGCGGGTCGGCGAGGGTGACCGTGCCCGTGGTGTGGGCGAACGCCATGGCCCACTGGGCACATTCGTCGAGCAGTCCCGCGCCGGGCGCACCGGCCGCGGCGACCACGACGTAGAGCGTCCCGCCCCGCCCCGAGGCCGAATAGCCGCGGGCAGCGGCGACCACGACGTAGAGCGTCCCGCCCCGCCCCGAGGCCGAATAGCCGCGGGCAGCGGGATCGGCGGGCGCCGGATCAGCCAGCGAAGCGCACGGCGGCGGGTCGGCTGTCCAGCCCGGTCCGAAGCCCCATTGTCCGGCGGCACTGACCGGTCCGACCACGTCGGCGATTTCGTAATCCTGCGGCAGCAGAGGCCGAATCCGCTTGATACCGGCCGGGTTCACGGTCCGTGCTGCCGCCGGGACAGACGAGGTGGATGACGGCGGTGGCGCGGCCGTACCCGCACACGCGGTCAGCCAGAGCACCGGGCCCAGACAGAGGATGAGCCGCCTCACGACGTCTTGATACCACTGTTTGTTTCGCCGACGCGGGTGCCTCGCGGGCATAGCCTGAGGGCATGTGCACCCGGGTTTTGTGGAACACCAACGACCTCGCCGTCCTGACCGGCCGCAGTATGGACTGGCCGGAGTCCACACAGCCGTTGATCGTCGGCTTCCCGCCCGGCAGACAGCGCAGCGGTATTGATCCCGCCGGATTGGTCGAGGACCCGAATCCACTGCTCTGGACCAGCCGGTACGCCAGCCTGGTGACCACCGTCTACGGCATCGGCAGTGTGGACGGCCTCAACGCGGCGGGGCTTGCCGGGCACGGGCTCTACCTGGAGTCCACCGACTTCGGCGACCGGGACCCGGGTAAGCCTGCCCTACAGGCGGGGCTGTGGCTGCAGTACCTGCTGGATCAGGCCGCCACCGTGACCGAAGCAGTGGCGTTGATGCAGGACGTCCAGTTACTCAAGGTGCACGTGCGGGGCCATGACGCGAACATCCACCTCGCCCTGGAAGACATCGGCGGCGACTCAGCGATCATCGAGTTCACCCAGGGCCGTCCCGTCATCCACCATGGCAGGCAATACACCCTGATGACCAACGATCCCACCTACGACGAGCAGTTGAAACTGCTTGGTGAGCAGGATTTTTCGCATCCCAGCAGAGACACGCCGTTGCCGGGCAACGTCAATGCCGTCGACCGGTTTCAGCGTGCCGCCTACTACTCGGCGCTACTGCCGAAGCCCGGCAGCGCGCGCGAAGCGATCGCAGGTGTCATGGCGATCATGCGCAACGTCTCGGTGCCGTTCGGCGCACCGTATGCCGAATTCGGGGTCTACAACACCGAATACCGCACGGTCACCGACCTCACCAACCGGATGTACTTCTTCGAACTGACCACCAGCCCGAGCATCATCTGGGCCGAGTTCGACCGGCTCAAACTGGATCAGGCCGCAGGACCGGTATCGATCAACCCCTACGACGATTCACTGGTCGGCGACGTCACCGATCGGTTCGCGCCGATCGAGCTGCCCTTCTAGCGGTTGCGCCGCCAGATCTCGCTGGACAGCAGGGTCGCGAACGAACACCACAACGGGTAGGGCGTCAGCGCCGCACCCAGCTTCGGGTCGGCACCGGCGGCGCGGCGCGCCAGGTCCGCACTGCTGATCGCCAGCGCGCCCGCACCCAGGACCGAGGGCCCCAGCTTGCGCTTGCCGAAGAACAGCCAGCTCCAGCCGGCGTTGAGCACCAGGTTCGCGCCCAGTGCGGCGATGTAGGCGTTGGCCTTGGAATCCTGGCCGTCGGCGCGGTAGCGGTCGATGGTGGCCGCCGAGGTGACGGCGATATCGGCGTACAGCGTGGTCCAGGCGATCGGGAAGACCGCGTTGGGCGGGTTGAACGGTGGCTTCTTCAGAGTCGGATACCAGGTCTCCACGCCCTTGCGGCTGGAGATGCTGCCCACGACTGCCGCCGCGGCGGTGGCCAATGCTGTTCCCACGATCGTCTTACGCATTTCTGCAACGTACCCGAGGGGCCTGTGGGCCAATCCCGGCTTCCCGGCGCGTCACAGTGTCGTCAGTTCCGCGGTCGTCAGTTCCGGGGTCGATGCCCGCCGACGCTGCGGTGCGAGTCGGACGTGGCAGCCGGCCGGGTGCTCCTGGCCGCGGCGCGGGGCTTGGCCTTCGCCTGTCCCGTCGGGCGGGCCGATTGCTGGCGCGGCGGTGCCGCGGCCCCCGCCGGCGGCGTGGGCCCCGTCGGGCGGGCCGATTGCTGGCGCGGCGGTGCCGCGGCCCCCGCCGGCGGCGTGGGCGAGTCGGACGAGGTGGGCGATGCCGGGCCGCCGACGCCGAACATGCCGGCCCGGGTGGTGCCGAACGGGCGGCCGAAGCCGGCCTCCTGGAGCCCGTCGTCGAGGCCGGTGGGGATCGCCGCGAGCAGGTTCCGCACGCCGGTGGCAGGGTCGGACAGCACGGACAGTTGCATCGGGGTCGGCACTCCGGGATTGGTGCCGCGGTCGTAGGCCCATTCGACGATGACCCGCAGCGGAGCATCGAGGACGGCCAGGATCGGGGACGGAACGCCGAGCTGCTGCAGGGGCATCAGGAGGGGTAGCCGCTCGGTGGGAACCATGTAGTAGGTGGTGTCGCCCAGGGCGCCCTGGTACATCGACTCGGTGACGGCCGAGTCGTAGTAGTAGTGCAGATAGGCGATGCCCAGCAGCGCGTTGAGGTCGGCCACGAGATTGAGTTGGCGCACCGGCGCATCCGCCCAGCCGTCGTACTGACGGGCGATGTCGGCGGTCGGGAACCGGCAGTTGCTTCCGTCGGCATCGCAGGAGTCGGTGGGCGTCGCACCGTCGAAGGTCACACCCAGCTCGGCGATGTAGGAACCGTCAAAACGTTGCAGGAAGCCACCATTGGGCCGGTTCGGGTTGCCGATCATGACGAACGACACGTCCAGCGGTGCGCCGGTGGAGTCGACGAGCGGCTTCCAGCTGCCGTCGGGGTTGCGGTACTGGGCGATGAGGTCGCGTTTGGCGATGCTGGCGATTCTGGCGCTCTGCGAATAGCCGAATGCGACGTAGTCGGAGGTCAGTTCCGGGACGTTGTCGAAGTAGTGGCCCTTGCACGACAGCCTGCCCTGCAGGCAGTTCGACAGGTTGGCCACACCCGCGGCCACCGACGCGTCGAAATCCAACGAGCCATACAGCGGCCAGAACTCCTCCGGCGTCTGCAGAGCGACCACGTTGTACTGGCCCGGGTCGGTCGGCGTGCCGCGCACGGCGCCCGTCGGCCCGATAAAGAAGTCCATCGCCTGATTGACGATGGTCGCGACGACGGAGGCGGGTTCGGAGAGCGGATAAGACGCCAGTTCCCCGGTCGGATACTGCGTCGACCCGCTCAGCGTGCTGCTCACCAGCGGGTGCATGGTGCCGCCCATTATCAGCGCGGTGGTGGACGTCAATTGAACGCCGATTGCGGGCGGTGACAACGACAGGTATCCAGCTATCGCCAACGTTGCTGCAAGCACTGTGTGGGGTCGCCGAAGGGCCGAACGCACAGCGCTCCTTTGCCCTTTGCGTAACGCCTGATGGTGGCTTCGCCCGACCCGCCGCCGCGATGCGTCGCTACGTCTGCCGCATCGCAGTCCACCTGCATGGTGCACCGGTTCGACGGTTGCGTGGGCAAAATAGGCCCGATTAACCAGCCTCGCGTCGTAAAAGTCAGGTTTGGCTAACTCGGAGGCCTCAATTCATTCGGCAGGATTCCGGTCGCAAAACCTTTCCTCAGCACTAAGATTTTGAGCGATTTGGCCGTCGGCAGAGCGTCGGCCATCACAAATAAGGAGAAAGTTCGTCCGATGCAGAAAATCACGGCGGTTGCGACGGCGGGTCTGGCCGCCATTTCACTGAGTGTCGCGCTCGTTGGCTGCGGTTCGAAAACCGAGACCAAGACGGAGACGTCCACCTCGACCTCGACGTCGACCTCGACCACCACGTCGACCAGCGCTGCGGCATCGGCGAGCCCGAGCGAATCGAAGGGTCCCAACGAGACCATCCAGGATTACCTGAAAGAGAACAACATTCAGGAGACGCCGATCAAGCGCGGCGATCCGGGTTCGCCGAACATCGACCTGCCCTTCCCGGACGGCTGGTCGGATGCCGGCCCGCAGACCCCGGACTGGGCGTACGGCGCGATCGTGTTCGACAAGCCCGAAACGCCGAGCGATCCGCCGAGCATCATCGCGATCGTCTCCAAGCTGACCGGCAACGTGGACCCGGCCAAGATTCTCGAACTCGCCCCGGGCGAGCTGAAGAACCTGCCGGACTACGAGCCGCTCGGTGACGACAACAAGAGCACGCTGAGCGGCTTCGACGCCGTGCAGCTGGGCGGCAACTACGTCAAGGACGGCAAGAAGCGGATCATCGCGCAGAAGACCGTGGTGATCCCGACGGCCGACGGCCTCTACGTGTTGCAGCTGAACGCCGACGCCCTCGACGGGCAGGAAGGCGTCCTGATGGACGCCACCAGCGTGATCGACGAGAAGACGACGATCACTCCCTGATTGACGGCCCGTGGCTGCCGGTGCGGTGACGTGTCGGCAGCCACGGCTTAGGGAGGTATGGGATGACCTCTGCACAACCGCCCTATCCGGATGAGCCGGCCGCACCGGCCCGCGGCCTGACCCGCGAGGAGCGGGGACGCGATATCAGCGAGGTCCAGGCGGAGGTGGAAGCCGAGCCCTCGGTGGGCAAGCGGCTGCTGAAGTCGATGAGTCCGCGCTTCGTGTGGTCGATGGCCGACGGGTATCCGGTGGGCATCAAGCAGTTCCTGCAGTTCTGTCTGATCCTGATCTACCCGGCATGGCTGGTCGGGGTGCTCGCCTCAGCGATCATGTATTTCTCGGTGTACGGCGTGTTCTGGGTGTTGTTCGCCCCGATCCGGTTGTGGATGAAGAAGAATCGGCCGGAGGATTACGCGGCGAGCCAGAGGAAGTAGTGGGACTGTTCCGGCGCACTTCAGCGCTCGAGGTGAGCGTGACGCCGGCTGTCGTCGTCCCGCGCCAGACGGTGACCGCGGCGGTGACCGGTGCTGCCGACAAGGTGCGCTCGGCGAAGGTGGACTGGGGCTACACCAATTTCTTTCGCTATCGCTGGGCCGGCCACGCCGATTCGGCGGCCGCCGAGATCAGTGCGGATCTCTGGCTCGTCGGCGAGGTCGGCACCAACTACGGCGGTGACCGCGAAAGCGACGAATGGGTGAGTGTCGTCGTGGTCGACGTGCCGATCGCCACCGGCGAGTTCAGCGGCGGCTCTTTCGATTTCCGGATTCCGTCGTGGGCACCGCCCTCGTCGAAGGAGATCGCCCGCTGGTCGTGTCGCCTCATCGTGGACCGGGAGGGCCGCGACGTGGAGGCCCGCGGCGATTTCACGGTGGTGGCGCGGCCGGAGGACGCCTACGCCGGTGACGAGCCGGTGGAACGGTACGACGGGTCGGGCCAGACGGTGCTCGATATCGCGTTGCCCTCGCCGGTGTACGGGGCGGGTGAGGTGGTGCGGGGGCAGATCACACTGACCCCGACGATCGATCTGCCCGACGGCGATCTGCGGGTGCGCTGGCAGTCGCACCGCGAGTCACATCCGCTGACCCGCAATCCGTGCGCGACGGCGCCGGTGGACGGCCCGATCATCAAGCTGGGCAAGGGGATTCCGTTGCGCGCCGGGAATCCGATCACGGTGCCATTCGAACTGGCGTTACCGGCGGAGGCCGCGCCGACCGCCGCGGCGGTGCACTCGTCGATGTCGTGGGCCATCGCCGCAGAGCTGTTCTACGCCGGCTTTTCCGGACCGATGACCGAGCGGGTGCGCAAGCCCATCGTGGTGGTCAACGGACCGGGTTAGTCCACAGTCCGGAGTTGGTCCACAGGGCCGGTGCGCGGGACCGTTCCTGTCGGTGGGTCGGCATAGTCTTTCGAACATGAGTTTGAGTGATGTGGTGGCGGCCTTCGCCTCCGTCAACACCGCCCTCGACACCGTCATGGCGCTCGACCTCTCCGGCCTGGACGTCGCCGATCTGTTGCATCTGGCGGCGCTGACGGAGAAGGCCATTCGTCGCCACACCGTGGTGTCCCATGACGTCAGCCACGAACTGGCACAACGGAGTATCTCCGAGATCGGCGGGACGCCGGCCAAAGTCCTCGCCGACTGGTTGCGCATCTCCCCCGCCGAAGCCCGCCGCCGCGCCCGGGTGGCCGAGCCGATGGCCGATCGCGCCGCACTCACCGGAGAATCCCTGCCGCCCCGCCAGCCCGCCACCGCCGAGGCGTGGCGGGCCGGCGCGCTGGACCCCGAGCACGTGCGTGTCATCCAGCGTTTCCTGGCCGACCTTCCGTTCGACGTCACCGAGGCCGAACGCGAGAAGGCCGAGGCGTTCCTGGCCGAACATGCCCGGCTGCTCCGGCCCGACCAGCTGGCTCGCCTCGCGGAGCGTCTCGCCATCGAGCTCAATCCCGACGGCACGTTCTCCGACGAGGATCGGGCGCGCAAACGTAGTTTCATCCTCGGCCGCCAGCGCCCCGACGGCATGACCGAAGCGCGACTGTGGGCCACCCCGGAACTGCGCAGCTACCTGGAGGCCTGGCTGGCCAAGTTCGCGGCGCCGGGGATGTGCAATCCGGCGGATCAGACCGCGGTCACCGACGGCGAACCGGCGCAGGCGCAGGTCGCCTCCGATACCCGCACCGTGGCCCAACGCCAGCACGACGCCTTGACGGCTCTGCTGCGTGACAGGCTCGGCGACCCGAAACTCGGCCGGCACAACGGGCTTCCGGTCACCATCATCGTCTCGGCCACCCTCCAGGAGCTACAACAGCGCACCGGCCACGGTGTCACCGGCGGCGGCGCACTGGTTCCGATGGAGGACGTCATCCGGATGGCCTCCCACGCCTACCACTACCTGACACTGTTCGATGGCATCACCGGCCAGGCCCTGTGGCTGGGGCGCACCAAACGGCTGGCGTCGGCAGACCAGCGGATCGTGCTGCACGCGCGCGACCGCGGGTGCACCGCGCCCGGCTGCACGGTGCCCGGCTACGGCTGCCAAGTGCACCATGCGGCCAAAGACTGGTCTGACGGCGGATCCACCAACATCGACGAACTCGGGTTCGCCTGCAAATGCGACAACCTGCTCGTCGAGAACGGTGGGTGGAGCACCCGGAAACTCCCCAATGGTGATACCGAATGGACGCCGCCGCCACACCTGCCGCGGCCCGGCGGCACCAACACCTACCACCATCCCGAACGCTTCCTCAAAGTCCGGGACAATCCGTGAGCGGGCTAAGCGCGGCTGAATGCCGACGCGGCCGCCACCTGCTCCGGGGTCGGCCGCACGCCGGTGTACCGCTCGAACTGTTCGGCGGCCTGCAATGCGATCACCTCGGCGCCGGTGATCACCTGCTTGCCCGCCGCCCGCGCCGCCACAATGAGCGGGGTCTCCGACGGCAGCGCGACCACATCGAAAACTGTTCGCGCCGAAGCAATCACGTCATCGTCGAACGCGGGTTCGGTCGCCTCGGGTCCGCCCGACATTCCGATGGGTGTCACGTTGACGACCACCGGAGCCCGCAGATCGCCGACATCGGCGCGCCAGTCATAGCCCAGCCGGTCGGCGAGTTCGGACCCGGTCTCCGCATTGCGGGCCACGATGGTGCCGGCCCCGAAACCGGCGTCCCGGAAGGCGGTTGCCACCGCACTGGCCATCCCGCCGCTGCCACGGATCACCACATGCTGCGCAGGGTCCAGACCGTGCGACGCGATCAGCCGCTGCACCGCCACGTAGTCGGTGTTCGACGCGGTCAGCACACCGCCGTCGTTGACGATGGTGTTGACCGCGGTGATGGCACGCGCGGAATCCTCGACGTGGTCGACCAGAGCCAGCACATCCTGTTTGAAGGGCATCGACACCGAACACCCGCGGATGCCGAGCGCCCGGACTCCACCGATCGCCGCCGCGATATCGGTTGTGGTGAAAGCCTTGTAGATGAAGTCCAGACCGAGTTCCTCATACAGATAGTTGTGGAACCGGGTGCCGATATTGCTGGGCCGCGCCGCCAGCGAGATGCACAGCGTGGTGTCCTTGTTCAGCATCGGTCTGGGCATATCAGCTCACCGCCTGGATCACCTGGCGCGCCGAATCCCGAATCTCGCCGGTCAGGGCTGGGTCGATCTTCAGCGTGTCCAGTTTCGGAACGTCGAATACCGTTGTCACCACGCCGGGTTCGTCGCGCTCCCAGTGTGCGCCGAAGCGGTCCAGGATCGTTCGCATCGGCAGGTTGTCCGAGAGCACGCGGGCCGTGAACTTCTTCACGCCCCCGACGTGTGCGGCGATGATCAGCGAGTCCATCAGGAAGTTCCCGATTCCCCTGCCCTGGTAGGCATCCCCGACGATGAACGCGATCTCGGCCACCGACGGGTCATGTTCGTCCCGGACGAACCGCACATCCGCCACCACCGGGCCGTCCACCCCGTCGACCAGGACCCACACGAAGTGGTCGACGTAGTCGACCTGGAACAGGTAGTTCATCAATGCCGTGCTCGGCGCGCGCATCGACATGAACCGCCGGTAGAGCGTCTCGGTGGAGAATTCGACCGGCCCGTGTGCGGTGCGCTCACTGTCTCCGGGCAGCACCGGCCGCAGCACCAGCTCGGTGCCGTCCTTGAGCACCACCGGGATCGGCGTGACGAAGGCTGCGAGCCGCTGGCGGGCAGTGCGCACCAATCGCTCGCTGACCCCGGGCATCTCGGCCATCACCGCGAACGCCACATCGTCGCCGATGTAGCCGACCAGCGGTTCGGTGGTGACGACGGTCGCTGTGCGCGGCTTGTCCCGCAGCAGCGCGATCTCGCCGACGATCACCCCTGCCGACACCTGGTCGAGGATCACCACCCCGTCTTCGCCGACGTGGCGTACCTCGGCCTGACCGGACTGGATCAACAGGAAGGACACCGCCTGCTCACCCTGACGCATCAGCACCCGGCCGGTCGGCGCCTGCAGCGGCCGCAGCAGAGTGGCCAGCGTCTGCAACTCGTCGGAAGGACAGCCTGCGAACACGTCCATCTCGGCCAGCGCCTTGGCCCGCAGCACAATCAGCTCCGGGGTGGCGCCCAATGCCGACGCCAGGCCGCTATCGCCGCCGTCCGCCGTCATGCGACCTCCGTAGTCATTGCCACCGAGGGTACCGAGGGCCGGCAAACGCCACGGGGTGTTTCGGCGCACATCCCGCCCGGCTGGCACTACTGTCAGACCGACGAAAAGCAATGGCAGGGGGTAGTGCCGATGTTTTTACGCTGGACCAGACGGGCCGTGACCACGGGCACAGCGGTCGCGCTCGCCGCCGCACTTCTCACACCCTGCCCGCAGGCCGCGAGCGCCGGCCCGCTCTCCCGCGGCCCGGTGCATGTCCCGATCGTGCTGACCGCCGCGATCGCCGACTCCTCGACCACCCTGGGCATCTCCGATCCGAGCCTGTACCAACTGTCGGCAGCAGAGATCGCCACCACCCTGGACACCCTGAAAGCCCTGGGCGTCACCGATATCCGTGTCGCGGTGCCGTGGGCAGCCGTGCAGCCCTACAACTCCACGACCTACGACTGGTCGAAGCTCGACGAGGTGATCGACGCCGCCGCCGCCCGGGACATGGGCGTGCTCGGCGTCATCAACGCCACCCCGCCGTGGGCCGGCTTCCCGCTCATCGGCCATCCCGACCCCGCGGCCTACGCCACCTTCGCGTCCGAGGTGGCCACCCGCTATGCCGGAAAGATCTCGGCCTACGAGGTATGGAACGAACCCAACGGCGTCACGTTCTGGTCGCCACCGGACGCGACGGCCTACACCGAACTCCTCAAGGCGGCCTATCCCGCCATCAAGGCCGCCGACCCGGATGCCGAGGTGATCGCCGGTGTCCTCGGCGCCGTCGGCACCCTGCCCGGCGTAACGGTCAGCCCGGTCACCTTCGTCGCGCAGATGTACGCCGACGGAGCGAAAGGATTCTTCGACGCGCTGTCGTATCACCCCTACCAGTACACGACCCCGTTCTCGCTGGGCACCGTCACCGACTCCCCGCTGCTGCAGACCGAGGCCATCCGCGCGCTGATGGCAGCCGCCGGCGACGGCGACCTCAAGCTCTGGGCCACCGAATACGGTCTGCCGACCACCTGGGGAATCTCCGCCGAACAGCAGGCCGCCTACATCCACGACTTCGTGGTCGCCTGGCAACAGATCGAGGGCGCGGGCCCGATGTTCATCCACACCACCCGCGATGTCGCGACGGGTGCGTTCGGCGGTGAGAACAACTTCGGCATCTTCACCACCGACTGGACCGAGAAGCCCGCCGCCGACACCATCGCCGAGCTCATCGCCGACCTGGCCGACGGCACCGTCGCCCCGTTCGACGTGACGCCCTACCTGCCGCAGAACGGTTTCCTGCAGGCGCTCGGCATCTTCGCCAGCCAGATCATCGAGCAGCTGCTGACCGTGCCCAGGCTCGTCATCCAGGTACTCACCGATCTGGTGACATCGGTGGTGAAGGTGATCACCGGGCAGAACTCGGCCGCTGCGGCGGCCACCGAACGCACCACCGCAGCCAGTTCCACGGCCGCACCGAAGGCCAGCGCGACCACCGGCCGCTCGGCCCGCACCATCACCAGACCCACTGCCGCACAGGCACTCACGCCCACCGCCACCACGCCGAAGCAGGCCACCTCGACCCGCAAACGTGCAACGGCAGCCAAGAGCGCCGACAGCTCCGCATCCTCGACACGCACCAGCCACGGCGCGACCGGACGGTCCGGCCGCTGACCTACAGGTGCTTGGAGCGGTTGACGAACCGACCCGCCCTCGGCGAAAACAGCCATCCGCCACCGGCTTTCGTTCCACCGTCCACGGGGATGTTGTGGCCGGTGACGAACGCCGACTGATCAGAGGCCAGGAACAGCGCCACCCGGGCCTGGTCCTCGGGGCGGCCCACCCGGCCCACCGGGGCCCAGGACTGCCAGAGGTGCTGGGCGTCCTCGTACCCGGTGAGGTAGTCCACCTGCGGTGTCTGGGTCAGGTCGGTGCCGATGCCATTGACCCGCAGACCGTAGCGGCCGACATCCACGGCCAGGCACGTAGTGAAGTGTGCGACAGCGGCTTTCATCGCCCCATACACCGGGTCGCGCGGAAATCCGCGCATCCCCTCGACCGAGTGGATGTTGACGATGCTGCCAGTGTGCGCCTCGATCATCGCGGGCAGGAAGGCCCGGGTCACCGCGAACACATGCCGCAGGTTGATGTCGTACATCCGCTGCCAGGTGTCCGGTGTGGATTCCTCGAACGCCATCAGCGGCCGGTAGTCGCCGACATTGTTCACCAGCACGTCAACCCGGCCGTGCTCGCCGAGTACGGTATCGGCCAGGCGGGTGACGGCGTCGTCGTCGGTGACGTCGATGACATGGCTGCGGATCTGCTCGGAGGAAATCTGCGCGGCCCGGTCCGGGTCGATCTCGGCGACCTCGACCACCGCACCGTGTTCGGCGAACAACGCGGCGACCGCGGCGCCGATGCCCGCGCCGCCACCGGTGACCACCGCAACCCGGCCGTCCAGCAGGCGATTCCAGTCGGCGATGGGCGGAACACCGGGCATCTCGCTCATAGCGGCGCAGCCTACGCCGGTCAGTAGGCCAGTTGGTTCACTATCCCGGCGAACACCGACGGCAGGGCGACGGCGGCGGGCACGATGGCCGCCCGCACCGGCGGTATCTGGCTGGCGTGCAGCAATCCCGCGGTCAGCATCCGGTAGCGGCGCGACATCTGCCGCCATTGCCGGTCGTAGTCGCCGGGCCGGTCAGCCGCCACACAGTTCACCAGAATCTCCGCACCGCCGAACGCGATACCCAGACCCTCACCGGTCAGCGCATCGACATAGCCTGCGGCATCACCGACCAGCATCACCCGACCGCGACTGCGCGCCGAAACCCGTTGCTGCAGCGGGCCTGCCGCCCGATCGCGGTCATGCCCGAGGTGTCGCACCCGATCCCGCAAGGCCGGGAACTCTGCGAGGTGGTGGTCGAAGGAGCCCTGACGCGAGGTCAAGATCGCCACGCCCACACAGTCGTCAGCCACCGGCGTCACATACGCCTCGGCTTCCGCACCCCAGTACACCTCCACGGTGTCACTCCACGGCGCGGTGTGGAAATGCCGTCGCACCCCCCAGCGCCGCGGGCCCCGACTGGGCCGGGACAACCCGAGTGACCGGCGGATCGGCGAGTGCAGTCCGTCGGCTGCCGCCAGGTAGCGGGCGCGGAACTCGCCGCAGTACACCGCATCGGCGTCCTGACTGACCGTGCCGATGTCACCACGCACCACCGGTACCCCGGCCGCCGTCACCGCCTCGCGCAGTGCGGTGTGCAGGGCGGTGCGCCGCACCCCCAGCCCGGTACCGGAGCGGAACGGCGCCTCGATGCGACGCCGGTGGTCCAGATAGGTGATCCCGCGAAACGCTTTGCCGTGCAACGGCACACCGAGCTTCTCCAGCTGCCGGACGGTATGCGGCATCAGTCCCTCGCCACAGGCCTTGTCGATAGCGCCGGGCCGGCGTTCCACGACGGTGACCCGCAGGCCGGCCTGCGCGGCATAGAGGGCGGTGGCCAATCCGGCCGGACCGCCACCGGCGACCAGGAGGTCGATCATGTCAGGCTCGCCAGGGCCGCGTTCTCGGTCTGGATGCGGGTGCGCAGCAGCGCCGCGTTCAGCACGGTGAAGACCAGCGCGGTGATCCAGGCGCTGTGCACCAGCGGCAGCGCGATTCCCTCGGCGACGACGGCGACGTAGTTGGGGTGCGAGAAGTAGCGGTACGGGCCGCCGCTGATCCGCGGCGCGCCGGGAACCACTACCACCCGGGTGTTCCACTGCGGGCCGAGAGTGGTGATGCACCACCACCGAAGTCCTTGGGCGGCAATCACAATCGCAAGCATCGGCCAGCCCAGTGCGGGCACGAACGGCCGGTGCAAGACGAGCACCTCGACCAGGCAGCCGATCAGCAGCCCGGTGTGCAGCACCACCATCACCGGATAGTGACTGGCCCCGAACTCGACCCCGCCGCGCTCGCGGCTCCACGCCAGGTTCCGCCGGGCCACTACCAGTTCGGCGATCCGCTCCAGCGCGACCGCGACCAGCAGAACGACGTAGAAGATCATCCGGTCTCAGTGCCAGTTCAACAGCAACAGTTCCGAACAGAAGCCCGGCCCCATCGCCATCATCACGCCGGGGCTGCCACTGGGCGGCCGCTTCGCGATGGTGTCACGCAGCACGTGCAGCACCGACGACGACGAGATGTTGCCGATCTCGGCCAGCGAGCGCCAGGTGAGTTCCAGTGCGTCATCCGGCAGGTCCAGGCTGGCCACGATGGCCTCGATGATCTTCGGGCCACCGGGGTGGCTCACCCAGGTGCCGATATCGTCCATCGTCAGGCCATGTGCACCAAGGAATTCGGTGACATCGTCGCGCAGGTAGCGTTCGATGGTCGCAGGCAGGTCGGCCGACAGCACCAGCTCCAGACCGGAACCGCCGACGTCCCAGCCCATCGTCCGCAGCGAGTCCGGGTAGAGGTGGCTGCGGGAGTCCAGCACGGTGGGACCCGATGCACCGATCTTCTCGGCCCGCCGCTCACCAACGGCCACCACCGCGGCCGCGCCGTCGGCGAACAGCGCACTGCCCACCAGGCTGGCCATCGCCGGCTTGGCGCCCGGGAACGTCAGCGAACACAGCTCCACCGACACCAGCACCGCCACTGCGTCCGGGGCGCCGCGCAGATAGTCGTGCAACCGGGCCACCCCGGCCGCGCCCGCAACACAGCCCAGTCCGAAGATCGGGACCCGTCGCACATCGGGCCGCATCCCGAGGCGACCGGCGATCCTGGCGTCCAGCGACGGGACGGCGATACCGGTCACCGTCGTCGACACGATCAGGTCCACATCCTCGGGACCCAGGCCGGCCTCTTCGAGCGCGCCGGCGACCGCCGCACAGCCGAGTTCGACGGCGTTGTCGATGAACAAGGTGTTGGCTTCACCGAAGTCGGTCAGCGAGGAGTAGCGCTCCAGCGGCAGGACGAAATGCCGGTTGTTGACCTTGGCGCTGCGGTGCAGGCTGCGGACGATCTCGTCGTACTCGCCGTAGCCGGGCAGATTGAGGAAGGTCTCGGTGATCTCAGCCTGGCTGTAGCGGAGCGGAGGCAGTTCGCCGCGCACTCCGGCGATCACGGATGTAGGGGCCATATCTAGATCACGATCTGGGGAGCCGGGCGGTTCAGTTCAGTTGTCGGGCGCGGGGACCGTTTGTTCGACACCCTGCTCAGTATGCTCAGCCGCACTGGCCTTCGGGGCCGGCGAGCCAGCCCCGTCATGTATCTGTAAGCGCTGGTGCACCTTGACCAGCGGTTTCGGCGCCCACCAGTTCCATCTGCCCATGACATGCATGAACGCCGGCACCAGGATCAGCCGCACCAGCGTCGCATCAGCGAGCACCGCCAGGGTCAGGCCGAGCCCGAACATCCGCATGAACGACACGTGCGCGGCGATCAGCGCGGCGAACGAGATCGCCATGATCAGGGCGGCCGCGGTGATCACCCGCCCGGTGTGGGCGACACCGAGCGCCACGCTCTCATCGTTGTCGGCGGCGGTCTGACCTGACTGCAGCCAGAACTCCCGGATCCGGGAGACCAGGAACACCTCGTAGTCCATCGACAACCCGAAGGCGATGCAGAACAGCAGCACCGGCATGTTGGCCACCAGGGTGCCGGTGGATGTGGTGCCGAGCGCGCCGAGGTTGCCGTCCTGGAAGATCCACACCATCGCGCCGAACGCCGCGGACAGCGACAGGATGTTGAGCAGCAGTGCCTTGACCGGGAGCACGACGCTGCCGGTCAGCAGGAACAACAGCACCAGCATGATGACCGCGATCAGGCCGAGCACCAGCGGCAGTCGGGAGGCGATGGCATCCACGCTGTCGCGGTTGGTCTGGGCGACGCCGGTGAACTCGACGGTGCGCCCACCCGGAGTGGCGACGGCGTGCAGGGCGTCGAGTTGCCGTTCGGAGCGGTCGGAGAACAGCGGCGCACTGCTGTCCACGGTGAGCAGTGTGCTGCCCTGGGACTGTCCGGTCGCCGACGTGGGTGGGCCCACTACCTTGCCGCCGACGAACGCGCCCGCCGGTGAGGACACCGACACCACATCGGGTACCGCGGACAGCGCGGCGGCGTAGCGGGCGACGTCGCCGTCGGGCAGGCCGGTGGAGTCCAGGATGACCACCGGGACCGCGGTCTCGAAGTTGGTGGCGAAGTCACGGCGCAGCTGATCGCCCACCTGATGGGCCGACGCCGACTGCGGCAGCACCCGGTCGTCGGGGAAGCCGGGCCGCACGCCCAGGAACGGGGTGCCGAGCAGCAGCAGCACCGCCACCCCGGCCAGGCCGATCGGCAGCGCTCGCTTCATCACGAATTTCGTTGAGCGATACCAGAATTGCTCCTGGATCGGCTTGACCACCGGTTCGGCGCGCCGGAAGACGCGGCGGAACAGCCGGCGCACGTCGAGTGAGTCGAGCCGGTCCCCCAGCAACATGATCGCCGCCGGGGTGATCACGATGGCGGCCAGCGCGGCGAACGCGACGGTGGCCACACCGGCGTAGGCGAACGAGCGCAGGAAGTTCATCGGGAACAGCACCATGACCGCCATGGACAGCGCCACGGTGGTCGCCGAGAACAGCACGGTGCGGCCCGCGGACTGCATGGTCCGGGTCAGCGCGAGTTCGCGCGCCGCGCCGTCGGCCAACTCGTCGCGGTAGCGGCTGATCATCAGCAGCGTGTAGTCGATAGCCAGCGCGAGCCCCATCGCGGTCGTGAGGTTGAGGGCGAAGATCGAGACGTCGGTGAAGAACGTCGTCACCCGCAGCACGGCGAGCGAACCGAGGATGGCCATCAACCCGACGCCGACGGGCAGCGCCGCGGCGAACAGCCCGCCGAACACCCACACCAGCACCAGGAAGCTGAGCGGGACGACGATCGACTCCATCAGCAGCAGGTCGTGCTGGGACTGTTCGGTGACCTGGAGATTGACCATCGCGGTGCCGCCCGAGCGCACCACGATGCCGTCGGAGTCGCGGGCGATGTCCTCGGACAGTGTCTTGGTGTAGCTCTGCAGCTTGTCCTCGTCGCCGACCACGCCGGTGACGATCAGCCCGGACTTCTTGTCGGTGCTGACCAACCCGGCGGCCACCGGCGGTGGCGACGTCCACGGCGAGGTGATGGTGGCGACGTGCCCGGAGCGCTGCAGCCGGTCGATGACCTCAGTGGCCGCGGCACGGGCCTGTGGGCTGTCGAAACGGTCCGGTGCAGTGACCACGACCAGCAGCTGGACGTCACCCTGGCCGAACTTCTCGGTGAGCAGTTTGGCCGCCCGGGCCGACTCGGAGGTGGGGTCCTGGAACCCGCCCGGGGACAGGTGGGTCGCCACCGGAACCCCGAAGATGCCGATGGCCACCATGGCGAGAAAGGCCACTACGATCACTCGCCGCGGCGCCGCAATGGCTAGCCGGGCGATCGCTGACAGCAATGTCTTGTCCTTCGGTGATCGGTGACGTCTAACGCTGATACGTACATCATGGCGCGCTGGTTCATCCAAGCTTTGGGGTTCACCGCCGCTTCACCGCTGTTTTCGCGGCCACGGCAGCCAATAGGGCACGGTGCGGGCGTAGTCGTCGAACGCCGCGCCGTGGATGCGCCGGAAACGCGCCTCCTTGAACCGGGGCGCGACCAGGCAGTACGCGGTCAGCGTGAGGGCCAGGACCAGCTGGTCGGGCGTCCAGGTCGGGACTGTCCACAACGTGAGGGTGAAGGCCACGTAGATCGGCTGCCGGGTCAGCCGGAACAGCCCGGTGGTCGGCATCGGCGGATACACCGGTTTGCGTCCACGCAGCAGTGCCGTCCATCCCAGGCTGCCGGTCTGCAGGGACAAGCCGGCATCGGCCATCGACTTACCCAGCAACAGCCAGGCGGTGACATACAGCGCGGTCAGCGCTACGAGCGATACTCCGCTGGCCTGCCACCAGATCGTCCCGGTGGGTGACCAGAGCGCGAACAGGGCGAACACCTGCACCGCGGAGATCGCGGCGAACGTCGTGGTGGCCAGCGTGGTGCCGGTGCCGCGCGGAGCCAGGCGGGCCAGCAGGGCCCGGCCGGAGTCGGTGAGAAGCAGCGAGTGCGAGACCGGGAATTGCAGCAGCAACGCAGCGTTGGCGATCCAGCTCCACGGCGCGGCCAATGTGCCCAGGGACCGGCTCATGCCGAAGAACATCGCCACCATCATGGTGCCCACACCGATGACGAACACCGTGTGGCAGATGAGCCCGTAACCCAGCGCCACGGCTGTCCGGCCACCGCTTACCTGCACACAACCTCCGCCTGGCGCCCCCGGGCACAACGTAGCGTGAAGGCATGAATCTTCGCCAGCGTCTGCCGTTGTTGCGATGGTCGGTGTTGCGGACCGGGATCGGGCTGCGCAATTTCACCAGGACCGGCCAGATCGGTGACGGCCGGGAGGCGGCGGCCGCCGATTATGTCGAGACGCATGCCCGCCGCGGCGACATCGAGCACGTGCTGGCCACCCTCGACGAGTACGCCTACGACAAGTCGTTCCTGGTCAACATCGGCGACGAGAAGGGTGAGCTGCTCGACGCCGCGGTACGCCGGGTGGCACCGCGCCAGGTTCTGGAACTGGGCACCTACTGCGGGTACAGCGCGCTGCGGATCGCGCGCTGCGCACCGCAGGCGCGGGTGTTCTCGGTGGAGCTGGCGCAGGCCAATGCCGAAGTGGCCCGGCGGATCTGGGCGCACGCCGGGGTGGCCGACCGGATCACCTGCGTGGTGGGAACGATCGGCGACAACGGGCGCACCCTGGACCGGCTGCGTGACGAGCACGGGTTCGGCCCGGGCAGTGTGGACCTGCTGTTCATCGATCACGACAAGAACGCCTACCTGGCCGATCTGCTCAGCATCGCCGAGCGCGGCTGGCTGCACCCGGGCACCGTGGCCGTCGCCGACAACGTCGGCTTTCCCGGGTCGCCGAAGTACCGGGCCTACATGAACGAGCAGCAGGGCCGGTCCTGGAAGACCGTCGAGCACCGCACCCACATGGAGTACCAGAAGCTGGTGCCCGATCTGGTGCTGGAATCGGAGTATCTGGGCTGAACACGAAATCGGCCCCCTCCGGTGTGGAGGGGGCCGATGTCGTGGTGGGTCAGGCGGCAGCCTTCTGGCTGGACCGCTTGCTTCCGCCGGTGGACTTCTTGGCGGAGCTGCCGGAGTCAGCGGCAGACGACGAGCTGTCGTCAGCCTTGTCCGACACCGACTGCAGCGAGCCGGCGGTGCGGGCCGAGCCGGCCTTGCCGGGCTCGACCTTGTTGCCGTCGCTGAGATCGGTTGCGCCGTTGCCACTTTCGGTGTCGTCGGCCGCCTTCTCGGTGGACTCCGAGGAGTCCTTGACCGGTTCGGTAGCAGGCTCGGTGCCGGCAACCAGCGAGGTGGTCGCCGCGCCGGCCGACTTGACGGCCGCGGCCTTGGTTGCCGCCGCGCTGGCCTGCGCTCCGCCCGGCAGAGCGCCGATGATGGCGTTGACGATGTCGCTGACCGACTTGGTGACGAACTGGACGCCCGCCTGGGCCACGTCGACCACACCGGTGGCGATCGCGTTGACGATCGTCGGCAGGTTCAGCGTCTTGACGGCCTGAACCACGTTGTAGATCGCGGTCTGCGGGGCCACCACGAGGTCACGGAAGTTGACGAACAGCTGGGTGCCCAGGCCCGGGTTCTGGTCGACGGCGATGCCGTCGTAGCTGACCAGCGTCCAGCCGTCCTCCGGGTTGCCCTCGACGACGACGATGCCGGTGTTGGGCAGCGGGTGGCTCAGCAGCAACGCAATATCCGGGTTGTCGACGTTCATCATCGTCCAGATCATGATCGTGGCGCCGTGCGAATAGATCACCGGCTTGACCGAGCCGTCGTCGATGACCGTCTGGATCGACTCGTTGACCCTGGCCTCGAACTCGTTGCCGCCCTCACCCAGTGGGATGGGCAGCGAGCGCAGGCCCAGCGTCCAGGTCAGCGGGATCAGGAAATAGCCGATCCGGCCCAGGCCGCTGTCGACCGGCGAACCCTCGAAGATGCCGGCGCTGATCTCTCGGAAGTTCGGCACCTCGGTGAACGGCAGCGAGCTCAGTTCGGTGTGCAGGTAGTTCCCGGTCTGCTGGGTCCGGATCATGTCCGAGTAGTAGATGCCGTCGTAGGCCACGCCATCGGCCTTCAGCTGGTCGGCGACCGCCTCGGCCTGGTCCTCACCCTCAGGCGTCAGGATCGGGCCCGGCACCTCGGTGTTGATGCCCGCACCAGGCAGGTTGCCGTAGGACTCGCCATGGCGCACCCAGGTCAGGGTGATGGTGTCGGCAGCCCACGCAGGCAGCGCCGAGGTGATGAACAGGGCGACGGCCGCGAGGACCGTCATGACCGCCTTGAGGGCTCGGCGGCCGATCAGCCGGCCGCGACCCATGTGATCTCGCATCCAAACTCCATCTGTGACCCCCCACTGTGTTGTTGCTCACAGCCGAGGCTGACTGTGCGCTCCGACACTGTACAAGATGGAAAATCTGTTCACGTCAATAACTCCGGCGACCCGCCCGGTATCGGGAAACTAACGATCTCGTAGTTTCTCTGCATCGACGGTCGCACCCGTCCGCGACCCATGGTGTCGTGGATGGAGTGATGTCTCGTATCTGGGTCCGCACCGCCCGCGTCGCCGCGGTCGCGGCTGGTTTGACCATGTGTGTCACCGCCCTGCCGTCGGCGGCTGCCGCGCCGGCCTACGACTCACAGGGCTACGTCGATTCGACCGCGCGCTGCGCAGCCTCCGACACCGCGGTGCTGTTCGGCAGCACCGACACCTCCCGGGTGGCGATTTGCAAGGACTCCGGCGGCCAGTACGAATACCGCGGGGTGCGGGTACGCGACGGCGCCAAGCTGATCCTGCCCGCCTCGGCCTACGGCAACGGCGCCTACGACGCCGAGAGCGACGGCATCACCTACCTGGTCGACGCCAAATCGTTGACGGTCAACTCGGGCGGCAAGACCATCCGCAGCGAGTCCTGGCTGGATTTCCACGGGCCGAAATCCCCGGCATCGGGCACCTCGTCACCGAGCACGTCGTCACCGAGCACCTCGGGATCGGCCACGCCCACGACCTCGGCCAAACCCACGTCGACCACGCCCACATCCACCACGCCGTTGCCGCCACCGCTGCCCGCTGAGGTCGGCGGCAGCCGCTAAGAGGGTTGATCGACGGCCCGGCCGGGGTACCTACCGGGCATGCTCTGCGGACGCTACGACGTGCGTGCCGTCGTCGGTCTCGGCGGCATGGGTGAAGTGCGCGACGGGTGGGACACCCTCCTGGACCGGCCGGTGGCGATCAAACTGCTGCACCCGGCACTAGCCGCCCAGCCCGACCTGCGCCGCCGGTTCCACCTCGAAGCCCGGGCCGCAGCCCGGCTCAGTCATCCCAACATCGTCGCGGTCTACGACTTCGGGGAGCACGACGGCGTGCCGTTCATCGCCATGGAGCGCCTCCCCGGCGCCACCTTGGCGGACCGGATCGCGAGCGGACCGCTGCCCGGTCACGAGGTCCGCCGGATCCTGGTCAGCATCACCGCCGCCCTGGCGACCGCACATGCCGGCGGCGTGCTGCATCGCGATATCAAGCCGGGCAACATTCTGCTGACCGAGGGCGGAGATGTGAAGGTGGCCGACTTCGGGCTGGCGAAGACGCCCCAGGCGGCCCACACCCAGACCGGCCAGATCATGGGCACCATGGCGTACCTGAGCCCGGAGCGACTGGCCGGTGCGCCGGCCTCGGTGGCCGACGATGTGTACGCCACCGGGGTGCTGGGCTTCGAATGCCTTGCCGGTCACCGGCCGTTCGCCGCCGAAGAGCACAACATGGCCGCTCTGGCCGGCGCGATCCTGCACGGCACTCCCCCGCCGCTGCGGGCGCTGCGTCCCGACGTGGAGCCGGCTCTGGCGGCGGTGGTCGAACGGGCGATGGACCGCGACCCGCGGGCCCGTTTCGGCAGCGCCCACGCGTTGCACACGGCGTTGGCCGCACCACATCCACCGACGAAAGTCCTTGCTGGACCGCCACTTACCGCTCCCGGGCGGCGACGGCACCGGGCCACCGCCATCTTCGCCGCGGTGACCTCCCTGCTGGTTCTCGGCATCGTTGCGCTGGCACTGGCCAGCGACCCGGCACCGGCGCGGTCACCGGAACAGGTGACCACCAGCACGACGCTGAGCCCGCCGCCACCGCCGCCGAGCGCAACACCCGAACCGACCACCCCATCGGTTGCGGCCGGGGATGGCGACGCAGAACCCAACCGGGGTGGCCCGCCGCCGGGCAAGGGGCCCAAGAAGCACCGCGGCCAGTAGCCGGTCAGGATTTCAGCGCGGCGATCAGGCGTCGGACGCCGTCGTGGGTGGCCCGCAGACTCGTCGATCCGAGCGCGTCGGCCAGCCGCCGGTTCTCGTGTGCGGCCTGCTCGGTGATGGCCACCAGAATGCGGCGCCCCGGCGCGGTCAGCTGCGCCAGCGGTGACGTGCGGTGGTCCGGATTGTCCGCGAACTCGACGAGCCCGGCGGCCACGAGATCGTTGACCACCCGCTGGACGCCCTGCCGGGTGATACCCAACCGGCGGGCCGCCTGCGGCACTGTGAGGGGCTCCTCAGAGAGCACGCTGAGCAGTTGCCAGCGCGCCTGCGTCTGGCCCTCCTGGGCGGCGACCGCCTCACCGGTACGCCGCAGCAGGCCGGCGAGCTCGAACACGTCAGCCACCAACAGGGCCACGTCGTCGGCCATCACACCTCCAGATTTGACAATATGTTGTCAGATTGGTCCTATGTTGTCATGATATCCGAAGCCATCTCCACACTCGAGTCCGCACTCCGCGAAGGCGCCGCGCGCCGCCCCGCCGTCGAAGGTTTCCCGCACTTCGCAGAGGTGCTGCGCCGCAACGGTGTTCGCACCTTCACCTACTGGCTGCCGGCGATGCTGTGCGTCTACGACACCGAACAGGGTCCGGTCGTCACCCAGGACACTCCCCTGCACACCGGCATGCACGACGTGGCACCGTTCGACGAGGCCGCGCTGATCCGTGCGCTGCGGGAGGATCAGGCCGGACAGACCACATTCGAGGAGTTCGCCGAGGCATCGTGGCGGGCGGGCGTGATCCACTTCGTGGTGAATCTGCAGGACCGCACCTGCACCTACGTCGGCATCGACAACCGGAGTTACGTCGAGCACTATCCGGCCGTTCTGGTCGGGGCAAGCTGACCCCCGACCGGCGGTTGAGCCGATATCCTGCGAACACAGCGTGGGTCGACGGCACGCCGGAGGAGCGACATGTCATCTGCACAGCACTGGATGCGGCGAGCGATCACGGTCGGACTCGGCGCGGGCGCCGTAGCGCTGGGCGCCGCCGCACCCGCCGCAGCGGATCCGCCCAACTGCACCTCCGCCGACCTGGCCGGGGTGATGTCGGGCGTCGGGTTCTCGCTGTCGGGCTATCTGTTCACCCATCCGGACGTCAACGAGTTCTTCACCGGCCTCAAGGACCTGCCGATGGAGCAGAAGCGCGCCGAGGCCAGGGCGTACCTGGATGCCAATCCACAGGTGAAAGCCGACCTTCAGGCCATTCGGCAGCCGTCACTGGACTTCCGCGGCCGCTGCGACACCGCGGCACCCGTCCCCGTCGAAGGGCAGTAGTCAGGCCGTCGTGATCAGCTCGACGAGCTCGTCGAGAAACCGTTCGTCGAGCGGCTTGCCCTCGATCACCGACCGGTAGTAGGCAGCGCCGCAGAGCACGGTCACCAGGGTGTCCACCCGGAACCGGTCGCTGATCTCCCCCCGGTCGTGGGCCCGCTGCAGGATCTCCTGGGGGACCGACAACTGGCGCCGCAGATGCTGGGCCACGGCCTGGCGCGTCGGGCGGTCGCCGGCCGAGGCGGCCATCACCGCGGCCAGTACCCGGGCCACACCACGCTGTGCGAAGAACTCGCCGCGGTCGCGGTGGTAGTCGGTGAGTTCCTCTCGGAGATCACCAGTTTCGTCCACCTCGGGCCGCCAGTCGAGGTGATCGAGGGTGGCCGCCAGAATCTCCTCCTTGCCGGAGAACCTCTTGTAGATCGTGGTTTTGCTGACCCGCGCCTGGGCGGCCAGTGTCTCGGTGGTCAACGCGGACAACCCGCCTCGACGCACCAGTTCGACCGCGGCATCCAGCAGCGCATCGGCCACTCGGGGTGCCTGCTTGGCGGGGGCAGTAGACTCGGTCACGCTGAATACAGTACTGTACTGTATCCATGACTTCGACTTCGCAACGCGCGCGTCGCACCACGGAGGAACTGCGCCGTCGTGCCGACTGGATTCGACGCAAGACCATCGACCTCGTCGAAGTGGCGGGCAGCGGCC
The DNA here is from genome assembly GCF_001494595.1 of Mycobacterium sp. M26. GTDB lineage: Bacteria > Actinomycetota > Actinomycetes > Mycobacteriales > Mycobacteriaceae > Mycobacterium. Next base: position 538,749 of record NZ_LN929908.1, on the reverse strand, counting down.
ATTATTCGAGCACCTTCTCCTGTGCGGAGATCCTGGCCGTCCTCTACGACGCCGTCCTCGACCTGCGCCCCGGCGAGCCGGACTGGCCCGACCGTGACCGATTCCTGCTGGGGAAAGGCCATGTGGCCGTTGGTCTTTACCCGCTGCTGGCCGAACTGGAGTACTTCCCCGCCGAGTGGCTGGATTCCTACACCCGACTGGGCAGCCCGCTGGGCGATCACCCCGACATGAACAAAGTGCCCGGTATCGACTTCAGTTCCGGATCGATCGGCCACAACCTCTCGGTGGGACTGGGCATGGCACTCGGTGGCCGGATGCGGGACGCCACCTATCGCACCTTTGTCTTGATCGGGGACGGTGAACTGCACGAGGGCCAGGTGTGGGAAGCGGCGATGGCCGCCGCTCACCACCAGGCCGCCGGATTGATCGCGATCGTCGACGCCAACGGGTGGACGCTGGACGGCCCGGTCGGTGAGGTGCTCGGCATCGAGCCGATCGGCGCCAAGTTCACGGCCTTCGGCTGGAACGTCGAGGAGGTCGACGGTCACGACGTCGAGCAGTTGCGTGCCGCGTTGTCCCCCGCCCGCGGCGGCCACGGCGCCCCGACGGTGATCATCGCCCGCACCCTCAAAGGCAAGGGCGTGTCCTTCATGGAAGGCGACGCCGGCTGGCATCTCGGCTACCTGGGCGAGGCCGACCGGCAACGCGCGATCAGCGAATTGGAGTCGAAATAGTGAGCACGACAACGACATCTGAGCGTGGCCGGCCCTCCTGGAACGTCACCACCTCATTGCCGGGACTGTCGGCCTTCGTGGCCGGTGAGGAACTGGCCGACCTGGTCGACGCCGGCGCCGACATCGCCGTGCTGACCGCCGATCTGGCCACCTCCAACCGCCTGACGGACTTCGCCGAACGCCACCCCGAGCGCTTCCTCAACATGGGTATCGCCGAGCAGAACATGGTCTCGGTGGCAGCCGGTCTCGCCAGCACGGGCACCCAGACCTTCGTGGCGACGTTCGCCTCGTTCGTCTCGCTACTGTGCGCCGAGCAGATCCGCACCGACCTGGCCTATACGCAAATGCCGGTGCGGATCCTGGCCCACCATGCCGGCATCTCGATGGGGTTCTACGGCACCTCCCATCATGCGACCGAGGACATCGCGATCACCCGCAGCATCGCCGGCCTCACCGTGCTCGCACCGTGCGACGGACCGTCGACCCGGGCCGCGATCCGTGCCAGCCTCGACGAGCCCGGCCCGGTGTACATCCGGCTCGGGCGCGGCAGCGAGCGCGAGGTCTACCCGGACGTGCCGGTGCTCGACCGCGGCCGGTTCGTCGAGGTCCGCTCCGGTGGCGACCTGACGGTGATCGCCACCGGGATCGGCGTGCGGATCGCCGCCGAAGCCGCGGATACGTTGGCGGCGGAGGGAATTGGCGTCACCGTACTGGACGCCATCTACCTCAAACCGCTCGATACCGACCGCGTGGTCGCCGAAGCGACCGCAACCGGCCGGATCCTCACCATCGAGGAGCACAACGTGATCGGCGGGCTGGGCACCGCTGTCGCCGAGGCCGTCGCACTGGCCGGAATCACCGCCCGACTGGAGCGCCTGGCGCTGGCCGACGAGTACGCGCTGATCGCCCCACCCACTCATCTCTACCGCCACTACGGCTTCACCGCCGCGGGTGTCGTCGACAAGATCAGGAGCCTGCTCGGATGACCACGACATTCCAGGACCGCGTCGTCGTCATCACCGGCGCCGCCTCCGGTATCGGTGCGGCCACCGCACGCCGGTTCGCCGAGCTCGGCGCCACGCTCTCGCTGGCCGACCGGGCCACCGACGCGCTGGAAGAGCTGGCCGCCGACCTGCGGACCGCGGGCTGGGGCGACCCGGCGACGTTGATCGTCGACGTGGCCGTCGAGTCCGAGGTCACCTCGCTCATCGAGCAGACAGTGGCGCGGTTCGGGCGCCTCGATGTCCTGGTCAACAACGCCGGCATCGGCCACTACGGGCACATCACCGACACCACCACCGAGGCGTGGCGCCGGGTGATGGCCGTGGACCTCGACAGCGTGTTCTTCGCCTGTCGCGCAGCGATCCCCCACCTCGCCGCCACCGGCGGCAATGTGGTGACGACGTGCTCGATCTCCGGGCTCTATGCCGATCCGGGCCTGGCCGTGTACGCCACCGCCAAGGGCGCGGTGGCCAACCTGACCCGCAACCTCGCGGTGGACCACGCCCGGCAGGGTGTCCGGGTCAACGCGGTGTGCCCGGGCGGGGTACGCACCCCGATGCTGCAGTCCGTGCTGGACCGCTGGCCCGAGGAGTACGAGCGGCTGGTACCGATGGGCAGGCCCGCCGAGCCGCACGAAATCGCCAGCGCCATAACCTTTCTCGCGTCGCCGGAGGCGAGCTACATCACCGGGATCAACCTGGTGGTCGACGGCGGCGTGACGGCCAAGACCGGGCAGCCGGACTTCGACATGCTGTTCAGCCGGGCGCGCGCGGAACGCGCCGCCGCTGCGACCGAGAGGGGTTGAGCCATGCGCGTGCCGACCAACGGGATCACCCTGGACGTCATCGTCGAGGGCGAGGGTCCCGACGTGCTGCTGTTGCACGGGTGGCCCGACGACCGCACCGTCTGGCGCGAGCAGATCCCGGCCCTGGTGTCCGCGAGCTACCGGGTGATCGCCCCCGACCTGCGCGGGTGCGGCGAGTCCGACCGGCCGACCGAGGTCTCGGCCTACCGGACCCCGACCCTGCTGGCCGACGTCATCGGACTGCTCGATGCGCTGGAGATCAGCCGCACCCACCTGATCGGGCACGACTGGGGCGCGGGCCTGTCCTGGGCGCTGGGCGCGCTACTCCCCGACCGTATCGATCACCTGGCCTGCCTCAGCGTGGGCCACCCCGGCGCGTTCCACCGGACCGACTATGACCAGATCGCGCTCAGCTGGTACATGCTGATGTTCCAGTTCGAGGGTGTGGCCGAAGAGTGGTTGTCGGCCAACGACTATCAGAACTTCCGGGCCTGGACCCGCCACCCCGAGCCGGACGTCGCCGTCGAACGGCTGTCCCGACCGGGTCATCTGACCGCCGGCCTGAACTGGTACCGCGCCAACCTCGGGCCGACCCGCCTGATCACCCCGCCGATGGAACTCCCGCCGATCACCTCGCCGACCCTGGGCGTGTGGAGCAGCGACGACTTCGCGGTACTCGAACCGCAGATGACACAGTCCGCGGAGTACGTCAGCGGGCCGTGGCGTTACGAGCGCCTCGAGGGCGTGGGGCACTGGATTCCGCTGGAGGCCGCGCAGCGGTGCAGCGAACTCCTGCTGGACTTCCTGCCGTCCTAGAACCGAGCTGGACGGCACTTTGCCAGCACCCCCTCCGTCGGACATGCTTGTGACATGACGACCAGAGAATCCGACGACGTCTCGGCGGCCGATAACGCGGTCGACCCCCAGGCGGTCTTCGCGAACCTGGCCGACATCGTCTACCAAGGCTCCGGCCTTGAGGACGTCCACCCGGCCATCTGCATCGCGGCGACCATGATCGTTCCGGGTTGCGACCACGCCAGCATCCTGCTCAAACGCAAGGGCGACTACGTCACGGTGGCCGCCACCGACGAGGTGGCCCGACGGGTCGATCAGCTGGAGCGCGAGATCCGCGAAGGCCCCTGCGTGGATGCCATCGAGGAGGAGTCGGCGCAGGTGGAGCCCGATCTACGGGCCTTCAGCCAGTGGCCGACCCTGGCCGGACGGCTGCTGACGGAGACACCGGTCCGCGGCATGATGGCGTTCCGCTTGATGGTCGATCAGCACAAGGTCGGCGCCCTGAACCTGTTCTCCGATACTCCGGGCGCCTTCAACTCCGATGCGGCCGGGCGGGCGATCATCATGGCGTCGTTCGCCAGCGTCGCAGCGGCAGCGGCCGCCCGCGGGGAGGACGCCGTCGGGTTACGGTCGGCGTTGCAGAGCAATCGCGAGATCGGCAAGGCCGTCGGCATGCTCATGGTGCTCAACGACATCGACGAGCCGCGCGCGTTCGAGGTGCTGCGCCGCAGTTCTCAGGACTTCAACATCAAGCTGACCGACGTCGCGAAAGCCGTGATCGCCAGTCGCGGACAGCATCCGACGCTCTGAGCTCAGGGATGGTCGTGGTGGTGGCCGTCGGTGTGCAAGCCCATATTGGTCACCGGCTGGGCCGGCTCGGCTTGATCGGCCTGCTCGGGTGCCGCCGGGATGGCCATCGGCTCGGCATGCTGCCCGTGCTCGTGGCCCTGTAATCCCGAGGCCAGACCGACCGTCACCGCCACGGCCATCACGACATTGGCGCCAAGTAGAACCAGGGCCCGACCGGTACCGGAAACTTGTTGCGCGCGTGAACTTCTCAGCCACGTCCACAGTGCACCCATGATGACGTAGCACTGGAGAAGCAGCACACAGATGCCAGCGGCCTCCACCGCTTCGGGCTGACCGGCGTTGGGCCCGAGCGGAATTCCGATCGTTCGGGACACGATCCACAATCCGACGCAGGCGGCATTGGCGGCGATCCCGACACTGAGCACCATCGTCGTCGGGCGTGACCACGCCAGGAAACCCCACACCAGCTGGAACACCGCGATGGAGGCGAAGAACACTCCGGAGGGGGCCCAGTCCCGCCAGTGCGTCGGCGCGACGCCGAGATGGATGACGGCTGCGCCGATCGATGCCACCGCAGCACAGCGCGCGGACAGGCGGTTATCGATCCGCATCGGGTCCAAGAAAGCCACGGCATAGACCTTGACACGGCCGGATCACCGCAACGAGCAGAAAGTCATAACGTTCGGGTGCCAGAACGACAACGCGCGCAGTGATGTTCAGTCCGCGCGGTGGCGGCGGTAATGCCTGGCCACCCGGGTCCGGTTGGCGCAGATGTTCTGGGTGCAGAACTTGCGGCGGGCGTCGGAGGCGACGAACAGCATGCTGCACGCCGGGTTCTGGCAGCGGCGAAGTCGATCCACCGACGGGCTGACGAGCAGGTCGGTGAGGCTGTCGGCCACCGCGGCAAGGGCGAGGTCGTAGGGCCGGTCAGCGGACGCGCGCCGCGCCGTCTCGACCGTCCACCCGGACCGGTTGTGCACCAGCTGTCGGGTGGCGGGCACCCGGGCCAGAATGCCGTTGATCTGCTCGACGGCTGCCCTCCCGGGTGACGCCCCGGTCAGGTGGGCGTCGAGGATCTCGCGGACCGCCCCGCGGATCTCGACCGTGACGTCCAGCGGCGGCAGCGGCGCCCCCTGGGGCAGACGGTCGCGCTGCAGCTCCCACCACAGCCGGCAGGTTGCCTCGTTGGCCAACAGGTCGGCGGGCGGATTCTGCGCGGTGATGATCGTGTCGGCCAGGTCGACAGCGAGCGGCTCACCGGCCACGACGAACCCGGCCGCCTGGGCGTTCTTCAGCAGCGACTCGGAGTTCATCCTTCTAACGATAGCAGGAACTTGACAACGTTAGATCGGTGTGCGCATGATGACTAACGTCAAAGCAATTAAATAACCGTTAGTCCGATCGAAAGGATCCCCATGCCCGCCCTCGACGTCCTGCGCAGCGCCGACCAGCGCCTGATCACCCTGACCGCCGCCCTCTCCGGCGGCGACCTGAACCTGCCCAGCCCCTGCACCGGGTGGAACGTACGGTCACTGCTCAGCCATACCGTCGCCTCGATCGACGCGTTCGCCGCCGGCGTCGACGGCCAGGCCGGACCCACCGAGGAGGAACTCTTCAGCGGGGCCGACATCCTCGGCGCCGCGCCGCTGGCCGTCGTCGAGGGCGCCGTCGAACGGTCGCATCGGGCGTGGTCGTCGGTCACCGACTGGCAATCCCCGGTCGCGACCGTGCTCGGTGACATGCCCGCCGAGCAGGCCGTCGGGATCGTCACCTACTCGACGCTGATCCACAGCTGGGACCTCGCGGTCGCGGTGAACCGGCCCGTCGAATTCGACGACGCCGAAGCGGCGGTGGCCGAGGCCGTCGGCGCCCAACTGGTTCCGGCACTGCGGCCACAGAACCTCTTCGGTCCGTCGATCACCACTGGCGCAGCCGCGACACCGACGCAGCGGGTGGTCGCCTTCGCAGGCCGGCATCCGCTGTGACGACCGCCGGCGGACACGGGGACGCCGCTGTGGGATTCCACAGCGGCGAACTCGCCGTGCAGTCCCAGGCCGGGGTCAGCGGTCAGGCGGGACGGCTGTCGGGGATGGTGGCGCGTGGCCAACTCCGGTCGGGAACCGCCGAGTTCCTGTCGAGTGCGCGCCTGGCCGTGGTGACCGCCCGCGACGGCGCGGGCCGGTTGTGGACCTCGCCGCTGTTCGGCGATCCCGGGTTCCTCACCGCGGCGGACAGCACCACACTGCACATCGACAGCCGCCTGCCGGAGGCCGATCCACTGCACGCCATGCCGGATCAGCAGCCGGCCGGTGCGATCGTCATCGACTTCGCCACCCGGCGGCGCTGGCGCATCAACGGGGAGCTCAGCGCCGACCCGTCGGGCGGGCTGGTGATCCAGGTCGACCAGTCCTACGGCAACTGCCCCAAGTACATTCACACCGACAACACCCCCGCTGGTGCCGCCGGAACCAACCGGGAAGCTGTCTTCACCGGGGATGCCCTGCGTGCCGAGGACCGCAGGCTGATCCAGCGGGCCGACACCTTCTTCCTGGGTACGACGCACCCCGCTTCGGGCGCCGACGCGTCGCACCGGGGTGGCTCACCGGGCTTCGTGCTCACCGCCCATGACCGGTTGTGGTTCCCTGACTATCCCGGCAACAACCTGTTCAACAGCCTGGGCAACATTGCCGTCGACCCGAGCGCAGCGCTGCTGTTCCTCGACTTCGACACGGGCACAACGCTTCAGCTCTCCGGCCGGGCCACCCTCACCTGGGACGACCGGCCGGCCGACGACGGGTACACCGGTCGCGGTGTGAGCTTCACACCGGAACGGGTGATGGTGTCGCGACCGATAGCGACGACCACCGCGGGTACAGGATCGCCGGCCCCAGCCATCGGGCGATGAAGCCGCGAAGCGCAGGTCCGGTCCGCGGCAGCTGACCGGGATCGGTGAGTAGGGACTGCACTGTGCGCGTGGTCATTTCGGTGAGTTCACGAAGAGCGTTGTCGTCGAAGCCATGCAGCTCCCAGTCCACATCGAGGCGCCGCAAGAACGCCAGGCAGAACGTCAATGCCGTATCGGAGGTCAGCGAGGTGACAGGTTCGCCCTCATCCCGTCGGGCGAGCAGCTTCTCCAGCTGCGGATCGCCGGAGAGGTGCTCGATCCCGAAGGACACACTCTCGACCACCGCAGTGACCGGGTCTTTGAGGCCGCTGACGTGGTCGGCCAGCCGGTCGATGAATCCGTTGACAGCGCGCATCGCGCTGGCGATGAGCATCGTGTCGGCGTTGGGAAAGTAGCGGTACACAGTCTGTCGGGTGACGCCGAGCCGGCGGGCGACGTCGGCAATGCGGATCGCCGCGCCGTGCTCGGCAATCTCCTCATCCACCGCAGTGAGGATGCGGGCGATCGCCTCCTCGTCCGAGGACGGTGTCTCCCCCGCCCAGCCCCGGCTACGCATCGGCCGTCACCAGGCTCTGGCTGGTGAATTCGATCGGAAGTGTTAGCGGACCGGTCATTCCCAGCAGGGACTTCCACGGGGCGGGACCGGCCCGGTGTGGGGCGATGAGGCGGCGGGTGAGCACGACGAGCGCTTCGGCGATCTCCCGGCGGGCCAGGTTGGCGCCCAGGCAGTAGTGCGCTCCACCACCGAAGGTCAGGATGGGAGGCAAGTCCGTGCGGGAGATGTCGAAACGGTCGGCATCGTCGTAGATGGCCGGATCACGGTTGGCGGCAAAGGTGTTCACCAGGACGAAGGTTCCCGCCGGGAACAGGTAGCCGCCGAACTCGGCGTCCTGGACAGCGGCCCGTGGCACGATGCAGGCCGCGGGTGAATGACGCATGGTCTCCTCGACCGCCTGCATCGCCAGCTCCGGACGATCACGCAGGGCGGCCCACTGGTCCGGGTGCTCGCAGAGCACCTGAACTGACGCCGCCAATTGGTTTCGCGTCGTATCCGTTCCGGCCATCAGGAAGCCGGCGGCCAGCATCCGCAGTTCGTCGAGACTGAGCCGGTCACCGTCACTTTCGGCGCGAATGAGCTCGGAGAGCAGGTCGTCGGTCAGGTCATCGCGACGGGCGGCCACCATCCCGTCGACGTAGTCGTCGAGTTCACCCCAGGCGCCCAAAATCTCGGACTCGTCGAAGGTGGCGTCGGGCTGAAAGTTGAAGGCTTTGAAGACCTGTTCGGTCCAGTCGGAGAACAGCTGCCAGTCCTGGCGGGGCGCACCAAGCAGCGCACAGATGATCGGAGTGGGATAGGGGCGCGCGATATCGGTCACGACGTCGCAGCGGCCGGTGTCCCCCAGCCGGTCGATGAGCCCGTTGATCACCTCCTGGATCGTGTCCGACAGGCGTGCGGTGGCGCGGGGAGTGAACGCTTTGGAGACCAGTTTGCGCAGGCGGACGTGGGGCGGGCCCTCCAGACCCAGCAGGCTGCTCATCAGCTTGTCGTACAGCGGACCAGAGGTGATGCCCTGCGCCGCAAGCGTAATGCCAGGCGGCATACGGAATCTGTTGTCGCGCAACATCTCGCGGGCTAGCTCGTAGGACAGGATCTCCGGGCCCAACGGACCGATGGCAATCGGCGACTGCGACTGAGCCCGGCGCAGATCATCGAGGACGTCGTGCGGGGTGGCGTCGAGGCCGTAGGTGAACGCGGGGAGTCCGGCCTCGAAGACATTGGGAACAGCAGCGCTGGTGGACATCGACCTGTCCTCTCGTGTGGCCCGACCCTATGGTTAGACGTTTCTGTCCGAAGCGTATGACCACTGACGGTCCGGGGTCAAGAGCGAGCCGCAGGAGCCCGAATTGGTCATACGGGTATCGAGAAGATGGATGGCAGCAGGCAAAAGAAAAGCCCGGGGCAAGCCCGGGCTGAACAAAGTGGAGCTAAGGGGAATCGAACCCCTGAACTGGCGTTTTAGTCTTCGACATGGCGCTTTGAAGCACACAAACGAATGCAGCGAAACGGTCCTGAACGGCGAAAACACGGAACACCGTCTTCAAGTGCTTGCAGTGCAAGCACACACACACACACCAGCACTCGTTGAAGCGCGCCGGAGCCGATACTTGGAGGTGAGGGGATTCGAAACCCCCAACAGAAGTCGTGAGCTGCTGAAACGCCGACCAGGGGCCGCTGTCCGCCTCTATCGAGGTGTACGGGCGGATCCGCACCATACCCACACCGAACTGACGCGCACGTCACTCATACCGCGTAGCCTTTGCTCTTTCACAGGTTGGGCGGTCCAAGGGGGCTATGTGTCGGCAGCGAAGCGGGCCGCGATCTGCCCAGCGTGCCGCGGACGCCTCACCATGCCGGCGGCGAGAGAACAGGGAGGGGCTGACGTTGGCTGACTCGGATCCGGAAAAGTGGGTGATGGCGGCGCACACTCGCGCCAAACACCAGATCCTGCAGCATTATCTGGGTGCGTGGTATCCGATCCTCGGCACTTGGAACCGACGCGTTTTGTACATCGACGGGTTCGCTGGGCGAGGCCGGTACGGCGACGGGTCCGAGGGATCTCCACAGATTGCCCTGCGCGCGCTCCTCGACCATGGGCACCTGAAGCGGCTAGGCAATTGCGAGTTCGTCTTCATGTTCATCGAGAAGAACCGACAGAATGTCGAATCGCTTGCTGCAGAGCTGGAGACGTTTAAGGCGAGCTACGATCCCTGGCCGCCCAACGTCAAGATCGGCGTTTACAATGCGTCGTTCGATGACCACATGGGTGAGGTGATCACCACAATGCGGGAGCAGAATAAGCGTCTGGCCCCAACCTTCGCATTCGTCGATCCCTTTGGCTACACCCGGTTCCCGATGGAGTTGTTGGGATCGATCGGGTCCACGCCGAACAGTGAGCTGCTCATCAACTTCATGGTCGGTTTCGTTCACAGATTCATCGAGCGCGATGGTCAACAAAAATCGATTCGCGAGCTGTATGGCATGGAAGTGGACGAAGTGTTAACCCAACTGGAGGCCGGCGAAGACCGCATCGAGCAGTTGGTCGACGTGTACCGCGGGAAAGTGTCTGAGGCCGCCAATCTTCCTTTAACTCAGAGGTTTTACATGGTCAACGAGACGGGGAACATCTCCTATGCTCTCATTCACGCGACCCGCAGCAAGGTCGGATTGAGCCGCATGAAGGCGGCCATGTGGAAGGCGGATCCGGGCGGCAACTTCCGTTTCGCCGACAGAATGGCAGGTGACTTAGTTCTCTTTGAGCCGGAGCCGAATCTGCGGCAGCTCCGCACGATCATATTGTCGGTGTTTGCGGGACGCCGCGGGGTAACGGCCGAGGAACTGAAGGACTTCGTCCTGCTTCAAACGTCTTTCAGGGAGCCTCACGTGACGCCGCTGCTTCGGGAATTCGAGCAGCAGAAACTCATTCAGGTAAACAGGCCACCGGGCAAGCGGCAATTCACTGCAGGCGTCACCCTCGATTTCCTATAGGCTTGCCGCCAAGGGCATTTCGTCCCAGAGTTGTCCGTCGAGCTCACGACCAGACGACTTCGGTGTGCGGCCGCCCCATTGCTTGAAGAAGAAGGCAACTCCGGCGTCACTGCACGTGTCGCGGATGCCGCGCACCCAATTGACGTCGACAGGCCTATAGTTCGGCCCCGACTCGCCTCCGGCGATGACCCAGTGAATCCCGTCGAGGTCCAGGCCGTCGAGCGGGCCGATCAGCGGCTCACAGGACAGGAAGCGCACGGCGGCTGGCACCTCTCTGAGGTGGTCGATTCGAGGGAGCGCCGCGGCGTTCTCCACGGAGACGCCCATCCAGAGGTTCGGCGGCCAGTCGAGTTGGTCGGCGATTCGCCGCAGTCGAAGGCTCCGCTTGGTGAGCACTTGGTAAGTGTGGCGCGGGGTGTCCCGGCAGACATCGAAGACGTCGCGGATGAAGTCCAGTGGCACGCGAGCATGGAACAAGTCGCTCATCGAGTTGACGAAAACTGTCCTGGGTTGGCGCCAGCGGTGCGGCTCGTCGAGGGACTCGGGGTGCATTGTGATCCCGAAGCCTGGTCCCGAAGTGCGCGAGTCGCCATCGTTTTGGTACTTCGCGGAGCCCATAGCCTTGAGTCGCTTTGCGAGGGTCATGGCGTAGCAGTGATCACAGCCGGCCGAGATGCGATCGCATCCGGTGACGGGGTTCCAGGTTGCTTCGGTCCATTCAATTGCTGATTTGTCGGCCATCTCGTCCCCATCTCGGTATCGAACATGTGTTCGACTACCTGCAGTTTAGTCGACTTCTACAGTAAATTACAAGGCTGTCCTTCCTGGTCAGGCCCGTAATTGTGTCGGTCCCCTAACCTAGCGTCCGCGCTATGTCGATTGAAGTGAGATGGCATCCTTGGCGGATTCTGCGTGACGAGCACGCCGAAGTTGATGTGTCGTGTCGGTATCGGCTTCCTGACCACTTGATGGGACTGCAGATCGGGCCGCGGATCTGGTTGTGCTAATCGCTGACCCAAGCGGAACGTCGTTGCACTCTCACCCACGAACTGGTGCACCGAGAGCGCGGCCCGGTTCCATCAGACCCCGCCGCGGCGGCTCATGAGGAAAGGATCGTCGACGAGATCGCCGCACGCAGGCTGATCGCGCTACCCGCGCTCGTAGCTGGACTCCGGTGGACGCGGCACCCGCGCGAGCTCGCCGATCACCTGTGGGTCGACGAACCCACCCTATGGACCCGAATGGACACCCTCGATCCCCTTGAGGTATCCGAGCTCGAGCACCACCTGGACGGAGATTGGCTATGGATTCCCTGACCCAGCAGCAACGCGCGATTCTTGAACTGGAGCAACACTTTTGGCTGACTGCCGGCGAGAAGGAAGATGCGATCCGAGGGTTGGGGATCTCGCCGGTGCGGTACTACCAGCTGCTCAATCAGATCGTTGATAGTGAGGCCGCTTTGGCTCGCGCGGCGGTGACGGTGAATCGGCTGCACAGGATCCGTTCAGCGAATCGCCACTGCGCGCACGGTGACACCGACAGCGAGCAAGCCACGGCCGCAAGTCCACAGCTGTCTGGTCTCAAGCAATACGCCGGTATTGGAATCTCGGCTAAGATCCGCCCATGATCAGCCGGGGGCTACCATCCGCTGCGACCAACGTCGCCACCGCACTTCTCCTTTGCGCCGCGGGATTCGCGGCGCCGATCGGCGTCGCCAATGCCAGCCCGTTCTGTTACGACACCGGGCCGGGCTACCAGAAATGCATCGACAGCCCGAGTGGGGACTACTTCAACCCCACCTATCAGGGCCCGAAGGTCTACTACGGTGGCGACACCCCCGGCTACTACCCCGGTTCCCCGTCCGGATACTCGCCCGGGACGAATCCGATCGGCGACGCAATCGGTGACGCGGTGGCCAACGCGCTATTGCTGCAGTTCTTGAACCAGCGCATCCAGGACAACATGCAGGGCTACTTCGACGATCCCGCCAACGGCGTGACGCAGTACGCGTTGCGCGTTGGCCGGGTGGCGCTGCAGAAGACCGGGGACACCAGCTTTGAGGGTGTGGTCGCGGTGTCAACGGGCGAGGGCGCCCCGCAGGACTTCCCCGTGCATGTCACCTCCGACGGCACCAACACGGCCTGGAGCCTCGACCCGGGAGTGCTACTCCCACTGTTCCAGTAGTCAGGTTGGGCAGCGAATGAATGAGCCGAATGACCCCACCGAGCTGGCAGGAGTTGCTGACGCGGACACTCAATCGGCCTACGCGTGGGGCTCGGTCGACGACAGCGAAACCGATGACATCGCGTCACTCGACGCCCATCGCGTTTCACCGCGGCTGATCACGATCACCGCGGTGTTTGTCAGCCTGATTGTGGTTATCGGTGTCGCAGTCTTCGGCGGCTACAAGCTGGCGTCTCGGCCAAGTGCAGCACCCCAGACATCAGCTCTCACATCCCCTGCTTCGGGCGCCGGATCATCCTCACCAAGTGTGTTCGCAGCCCCCGCACCTGACCCGAACCGCGTGCCGAATGGCAACTGCCCTCCGGCATGTACGCACATCCCGGATTCTGCTTGGATCCCACCGTCGGCGATCCCCCTTAATTCCGTCTATTCGTGGCCGCAGCTCGCGCCCCTGTCGGAGGCCGTCACGGGCCCGCGGTTCGAAATGGACTATCTGTGTGCCGCTCCCCCGATTACCGACGACCAGCGCGACGTGGCGGTGGCGGCTCACATCATGTTGCCCAACCCGCCGGGGCAGTGGCAGCTGTCAGTCCAGATCCTGCATTGGCGGGGCGATCCCTGGATCGCCGGTCAGCGTGCATCGGCTGTGATGGACAATGCGAGCGCTGTTCTGAAACGCGAATGTTCCTCTCCCACTGCGGGGGCGGTCGTATCTGGGGTTGCAGAGCAGAACCTTCCCGGCGGACACCCTGGCCAGTCGTTGATCGCGACCATCACCGTCGGCGGTCCGAAACCGGTGGTCGCTCACGAATACCTCGTCTCGGACCTGCGCAATAGCACCGTCGTTGAGCTTGCAATGTGGTCAACCGACCCGCCCAGTGTCGACTGGCCCGCAGTTGACGGCGAAAAGCTGCTCGCCGATATGGTCGCGCCGCTGTGCACTGCCTACGTGAACTCCTGCGCCTAGTCGAGGGTGCGGTCCATGAAGTCGGCGGCGGCTCGTGCTGAAGCACGGTCGACGTCGGCGTAGATGTCGGCGGTTACCTTGATGGACTCGTGGCCCATCTGGCGAGAGACAACCACGATGGGTGTTCCGCCGGTGAGTTGCCATGATGCGTAGGTGTGCCGCAGGTCGTGCGGTGTGGGCCGAGGGTCGAGTTTGGCCGCCACAACCGCGGGGTTCCACACGTCGCGCCAGAACTGCTGGTAGCGGACAGGTCCTTCGGTCGGTGTGGTGAACACCCACTCGTGGAAGAGGTCGAGCCTGGCAGACCGGCGGCGAGTGCGGGTTTGACGGTGCGATTGGCCGGGGTGATGTTGTGCATCTCGAGCGCTTTGTGGGGCCGTGCGCCTAGACCGCGGCGCAGAACCCGCCTGCGGGCTTCTGGTCGGTGAACGTCAGCGCACCCTGCTTGGATCCCCGGCGGCCGAAGCGTTAGGCGACGACCCAGCTGAGGCTTCCGTACGGAAAATGGTGGCCGTGGAACCGTACCGTAGCGCAGATGTGATTGCGCTGATGCTTGGACGTTCTGTTGTCCCTGCCCAAACAAATTGGGCCTGAGGGGAGATCTATCGAACCCTGGTGTTGCTGAACGGATATGGCGCTTGGCCAGTTCAAGACGACAATCGCGAATCGCACGGACACGCAATCGCGAACGGTAATCGTCATTATCTATAGAAGAAGGGCCGCATCAGTGGGTAGCCTTTGCTACGCGACGAATCGATCCGTTCGTCTCCGGCCCATCGGGGATCGCAACCGAAGGGAGCGCAGTGGAAGAGATTCCTGAACGACTTCCGCCAACCCCGAGGGTCACGAAGATGCTGTACCTCGCGTCGGGTAACCGGTGCGCCTACCCAAATTGCGAAGCACTTCTGATGGGTCCCGATGGCGTGCTACATGGCGAGATCGCCCACATAGAAGGCGCATTGCCCGACTCGTGCCGATTTAACGTGAGCATGACAAACGAAGAACGTCGCGCCTACGACAATCTCCTCATCATGTGCGAGAACCACCACACCACCATCGATGACCCCGACGTCGGCGAGAAAATATGGCCGGTCGACCGGCTGCAGAGACTCAAGAAGGACCACGAGGCGATCTACACCTCAGTTCCCGACCAATTGCGCCGCCAAGTTGGCGATATAAGCGAGGGCGTTACGTACACGCCCGCCAACAACGGCCTTGTCGTCCTTGAGCCTCTCGGCCTTGGAGAGGACGAACAGGCTGAGTCTTGCGAACAGATTAATCAGTTTGCTGAGCGGTTGACCCGCGTTCCGGAGGACGCTCGATCTCTCTTGGCAGTCATTGTCGATCGCGGTGATGAAGTACCGGCCAATTGGGCTCCTTGGGAGCCAGAGTTCAGCGTCCCGGCCGAGGCGTTGCACAGCTACGTTGACTGCGGGCCACGCGAGTTGCGGCGACATATAGAAGTCTTGGAGCACTGCTCTCTGATGAGATTCGAGGATCACGTGTTCGACGGACCGCCGGTGTACGTGGTCGGAAACTGCCTGCCTGGCTCGGGATGGCAGCTCCTACAGGACATTCGGCGCGCGGTGGATGGCGATCGCGCAACCCTGCGACGTATCTTTTGCCATTTGGACTTCACCGCACTCGATACGTGAGCGTCCGGTGAGACCAGGCGGCGGCATAGCGTCAAACCCGCGCCTGCGGCGACGGGCGACGGCACACCAGGACCGCAGTGGTAACGACGCGCATCTGCGGCCGCCGCCAACACGTCTCAGCGCCGACGCCAGAGCGATCTCACAGTCGCCGAAGCTGGCCAACGGGTTCGATCTTCGAACCTTAGGTCTCGAAAAGTGGAGCTAAGGGGAATCGAACCCCTGACCTACTCGATGCGAACGAGTCGCGCTACCAACTGCGCCATAGCCCCTTGATCGCTAGCAGGCTACCAGCCGAACGCCTGCTGACTGAAACCGCCCGCGTTACTGCCCGGCCGCCCGCGGCAGGTCGTAATGCCGGGCGAAGGGCACCTCGTCGAGGTGCTCGAAGATCGGGTCCTCGTCGTCGATGTCCAGGACGGCCGCACCCGGCCGACGCAGCCGCGACGGCACCACATCGAACTCGTGGTCCTCGGTGTTCTCCACCCCGAGCCGCGAGCGTGCCATGCGCTGCTGACGGCGACGCCGCACTTGCTCCTCGATCCGGGTCTGCCGGCGCAGGTACCCCAGGTACAGGATCGTCACCACCGCGGTGCTCGCGCAGGCCCACCACAGGTCGCGGCTCACGGTGAACGCCAGCACGGCGGTCAGGATCATCAGGGCCGACATCGCGGTCAGCACCCGCTTGCGGAACCGGTACTTGCGTGCCGTAACGGCCGCCGCGGTGCTGGACTCCAGCCGCCGCGATCGTCCCGCCCGCGGGGTCACCGTGGTGGCCGGCTCGTCCTCGGCCTCCAAACCCGATGTGTCGTCGACGTATTCGTATTCGTCGGCGGTGCCGTCCTGCGGATCCTCGTCCTCGTCGGCGACGGCGTCGAACTCCTGGGTGGCATCCAGCTCGGCCACCGGCTCGGGCGTGGATTCGGGCTCGACCTCGGCGACGGGCTCTGCGACCGGCTCGGTGGCCTCGTCGAACAACGAGGGCTGGGCGGTCTCGGCCCGGCGGGTGCCACCGCCCACCGGCAGGGCACCGGAGTCCTCGTCGACGATATCGACGTCGAGGTAGTCCGGCTCGGGCCGAACCTCTTCGGTGACCGCCGCCATCACCACCATCGTGCGGGTGTGGACGGGCTCGGCGACGTCGTCGTCAGTCTCGTCGTACTCGTCGAATTCGTCGTCGTCGCGCTGCCAGTCGGGATCGTGGTGGTGACCGGCCGCCGGGCGGCCCTTGCGACGCAGCAGGCGGGACTTGTCCTCGCCGTTGAGCACACGGGTGGCCAGCGCAACATCGCTCGTCCGGCGCACGGTGTCCCGCTTGCTGATGAGCATGGGCACCAACACGAACAACCAGAGCACGACGAGTGAGATCCAGAGCAATGACTGGGGGATGCTGGGCATGGTGGCCTGCTCCTTTCCCGTCCAGGCTAGGTCCGTGACCTACGCAACCCGCGACGGCGCGCCGGATTCAATTACACACGTGTAATTAGGTCATGACAAGCACCAACAGCCACAAATGTCACATTAGTAACAGGCGACGTGGTCCTCAGCTCCAGCGGGCCAACCCCCGGTCGACCAGCCGGGCCGCCACCGAGCCCTCGACCTCCTCGACCGTCATCGCCACCAGCAGGTGATCGCGCCACGCCCCGTCCACGTCGAGGTAACGCCTCAGCAGGCCCTCCTCGCGAAAGCCGGCCTTGGCCAGCACGGCCCTGCTGGCGACGTTCTCCGGCCGCACGGTGGCCTCCACCCGGTGCAGCGTGACCGGCCCGAAGCAGTGGTCCAACCCCAGCGCCAGCGCACCGGTGGCGATCCCCCGGCCGGTGACGGCGCTGGACACCCAGTAGCCGATCCAGGCCGACCGCAAGGCGCCATGGGTCACGTTCCCGATCGTCAGCTGACCGCAGAAATGCCCGTCGAGTTCGATCACGTAGGGCAACATCCGCCCCTTGCGAGCCTCCGCCCGAAGCCCGGAGCACACCGGGGGCCACGACGAAACAGCATGGCGCACAGTCCAATCCACCTCCGCGGTGGGCTCCCATGGCTCGAGCTTGTACCGGTCGGCCAGCCTGATCCGGCTCCACTGGGCGGCGTCACGCATCCGCACCGGCCGCAGCCGGATCAGACCGGCCGGCACCCGCAGTGGACCGACGGGGGTGGGCCAGCCCGGATGCAGCGAGCTGCTGCGCCAAAGATTCACCGGGCTCAGCCGCGCTGAGCCAGGAAGGCGACGTCGACGAGTTCGCCGGTCCGCACCTGCTCCACCTCGGTGGGAACCACCACCAGGCAATTGGCCTCGGCCAGGGTGGCCAGTAGATGACTGGAGGCACCGGGCGCCCCACCGAGGGCCTGCACCAGATAGTCGCCGGTGTCCTGATCGCGCATCAGCTGCCCGCGCAGGAAGCCCTTGCGCCCGGCCACCGAGGTGATCGGCGACAACGCGCGCGCCTGCACGACACGCCGCATCGGCTGCCGCTTGCCCAGCGACAACCGGATCAGCGGTCGCACCATCACCTCGAACACCACCAGAGCACTGACCGGATTGGCCGGCAGCAGGAAGGTCGGCACGGCGTCGCGGCCCAGCTGCCCGAACCCCTGCACCGAGCCGGGGTGCATCGCGATGCGGCTGACTTCCATCTCGCCGAGCTGGGACAGCACCGTGCGGACACCCTCGGCTGCCGCACCGCCGACCGCACCGGCGATGACCACCACCTCAGCGCGGCTCAGCTGACCCTCCACCACCTCGCGCAGTTCCTTGGGTTCGGTGGTGACGATGCCGATCCGATTCACCTCGGCACCGGCGTCGCGGGCGGCCGCGGCCAGCGCGTAGGAGTTGACGTCGTAGACCTGGCCATTGCCCGGCGTCCGGCTGATGTCGACAAGTTCGCCGCCGACACTCATGATCGTGACGCGCGGCCGCGGATGCACCAGCACCCGTTCGCGGCCGACCGCGGCCAGCAGCCCGACCTGGGCCGCGCCGATGATCGCGCCGGCCCGCACCGCGACATCGCCGGGCTGCACGTCGTCACCGGTGTGCCGGACGTAAGCGCCCGACCGGACACCGCGCAGCACCCGGACCCGGGTCTGACCGCCGTCGGTCCAGCGCAGCGGCAGCACCGCGTCGGCCAGCGTGGGCATCGGTGCGCCGGTCTGGACCCGCGCGGCCTGCTTGGGCTGCAACCGGCTCGGGGTGCGGGTGCCCGCCTCGATGACACCCATGACGGGAAGGCTGATCTCCCCGCCCTGCTCGTCGTCATCACCGACGGCCAGCACGTCCACACTGCGCACGGCGTAGCCGTCGATGGCGGCCTGGTCGAAGCCCGGCAGCGGATGTTCGGTGATGACTTCCTCGGCGCACATCAAACCCTGCGCCTCGGCGATGGCGACCCGAACCGGGCGCGGCGCCACCGCGGCAGCTGCCACTTTGGCCTGCTGTTCTTCTACCGAACGCACAGCGCGCCTTTCTGCCTCGAGCCCCGGTCGCGCGGGCCCGCCGCAGCTCCTACTGTTCGGTCTTTTCGGTCAGGCCCAGTCGCGCGACCAACCATCGCCGCAAGTCCGGGCCATAGTCGTCACGATCCAACGCAAAGTCAACCGCAGCCTTGAGGTAGCCGCCGGGATTTCCCAAGTCGTGTCGAGACCCGCGATGGACCACCACGTGCACGGGATGGCCTTCTTTGATCAACAACTCGATGGCATCGGTGAGCTGAATCTCCCCGCCCACCCCACGCGGCACCCGCCGCAACGCATCGAAAATCGCCCGATCCAGCAGATACCGCCCGGCCGCGGCGAACAACGACGGCGCATCCTCGGCCTTGGGCTTCTCCACGCCGCAACGCATCGAAAATCGCCCGATCCAGCAGATACCGCCCGGCCGCGGCGAACAACGACGGCGCATCCTCGGCCTTGGGCTTCTCCACCATCCCCTTGACCCGCAACACATTCGGATTCGCCGCGTCGGGCACCTTCTCCACATCGAAGACGCCATAGGAGCTGACCTCGGCCGGGGAGACCTCGATCGCACACAACACCGTGCCACCCCGCTTGGCCCGCACCTTGGCCATCGTCTCGAGCACCCCGGTCGGCAACACCAGATCATCGGGCAACAACACCGACACCGCGTCCTCATCAGCCGAAAGCACCGGCTCCACACAGGAGACCGCGTGTCCCAGCCCCAGCGGTTCGTGCTGGATCACCGACTCGACCTTGATCAGAGCCGGCGCCCGGCGCACCTTCTCCAGCATCGCCTTCTTACCGCGGGCCTCCAGGGTGCCCTCCAGCACCAGGTCCTCGACGAAGTGCGCGACCACCCCGTCCTTACCCTCGGAGGTCACGATCACCAGCCGCTCGGCACCGGCCTCAGCAGCCTCCTCGGCCACCAACTCGATACCGGGGGTGTCGACCACCGGCAACAACTCCTTGGGCACCGTCTTGGTCGCCGGCAAAAACCGCGTCCCCAAACCCGCCGCAGGCACGATGGCCGTGCGCGGAATCGGGATCTCTGGCGGCGTCGTCATCGTTCACACCCTATCCGCACTTGCTGGTCCTTCCCTATGGCGCAATCGATGCGCCCGCTGACATGGTGGACGTCGTGCTCGCCGGAACGAAAGCTGAACACAGGGCCGCCTTGTTGGCCGCGCGCCGCGCCGTTGCCCCCGCGGTCCGCGAGGCGGAGGCGGCGGCCTTGTGCGAGCACCTCGCCGCCGTCGCCGGTCCCGGTGACACGGTGTGCGCGTACGTTCCGGTGGGCGCCGAGCCCGGGTCGGTGGACCTGGTGGACCGGCTGCGCGACCTCGGTGCGCGCGTCCTGCTCCCGGTGACCCGCCCAGGCGACCCGGACGCCCTGCTGTGGGGCGAGTACCAGCCCGGAGCCTTGGTGGCCGGGCGCTTCGGCCTGCTGGAGCCGGCCGGCACGAGTTTGGCGGCCACCGCGATCGCCGAGGCTCGGGTGGTCCTGGTGCCCGCGCTGGCGGTGGATCGCCGCGGGGTGCGGCTGGGCCGGGGCGGCGGGTACTACGACCGTTCGCTGCCGCTGCGCAGGCCGGACGCGCTCGTGGTGGCGGTGGTGCGCGACGAGGAGTTGGTGGCCGAACTGCCCCACGAACGCCACGACGTGCGGATGACGCACGCGCTGACTCCGCAGCGCGGTCTGGTCACCCTCGACAGGTCCTGACTCCACGCACATACGATGCACCGGCAGGCTCCCCCCTGAACCGCTTTCGTGGCATTTCACCACGTCCGCTCCCCCGTTCGTGGCGAGACGGGAATGATACCCACCACATAGCGGTTCTAGCACTTGGCACGGTAGAGTGCTAATAAGCTTTGGTTACTTTCCGGAGGTTCATGTGCCGACCTACAGCTATGCGTGCACCGAGTGCGACAACCGCTTCGATGCTGTGCAGGCCTTCACGGACGATGCGCTGACCACCTGCCCGCAGTGCTCCGGCCGGCTGCGCAAGCTGTTCAACTCCGTTGGCGTGGTCTTCAAGGGCAGCGGCTTCTACCGCACCGACAGCCGCGACTCCTCCTCGAAGAGCTCGGGCAAGTCCGAGTCGTCCTCGTCGTCGTCGAGCTCGGAGAAGTCCTCGAGCAGCAGTGACTCGTCGAGCTCGTCCTCGAGTTCCAGCTCCAGTTCGTCGGCCCCGGCCGCCGCCGCCTCCAGCTAGTTATCCACAGGCCGAACGTCCGGCCGACACCGAACGCAGCATCGGCCGCCTAGCGTGGCCGCATGGGCGAATCGCTCAATCCCACGCTGCTGAACCGTCTTTCGCGCACTCTGCGACCCGACTTCACCCGCACCGTACTGGCACGGCGCATCGCCGCGGCGGTGTTGGTGGTGCTGGCTGCCGTAGCGGCACTGCGGCCCGACCCCGGCGACGCCCGTACCGACGTCGTCGTCGCCGCCCATGACCTCAGCCCCGGGATAGCCCTGACCGCCGACGACGTCAAGATCGAAAGCCGTTCTGCAGCAACACTTCCCGATGGGACACAACATGATGCCGCCGACGTGGTCGGGGCGACGCTGGCCGGGCCGGCGCGCCGGGGCGAGATTCTCACCGACGTGCGGGTGCTGGGCTCCCGGCTGGCCGGACTGACGGCCGGGCCCGACGCCCGGGTGGTTCCCCTGCACCTGGCCGACGCCGCGGTGCTGGATCTCATCCGCCCCGGCGATGTGGTCGACGTGCTCGGTGCCGTCTCAGCCGAGCCGGATTCCGAGCCCCGGGTGGTCGCCGCGGGGGCCATCGTGGTGCTGGTGTCGCCCAGGCCGAAGGGGGTGGGGGCCGGAGACGACCGGGTGGTACTGGTGGCGCTGCCGGCTTCAGCGGCGACCGCACTGGCCGGTGCGACGCTGATACAGACCGTCACGCTGACGATCCATTAGGTCAGCTTGGCGGCGCGGGTACCGGGGTGGTGGTCGGTGCGGCCGGGTGGGCGATCGCCCCCATCACCATGTCGGTGAGCTCATCGGTACTGGACGTGGCGGGCGGTCCCGGCGCCGGCGTGGGGGTGGGAGCCGCCTGTGCGGCGCCAGCGAGCCCGAGCACGACGGCGGCCGAACCCACGATCAGCCCGGCCTGACGGGACCATCTGCGCATGGAAAACCTTCCGCTGAACTCGACTCTTGGTCTGCTCCGGCCAAGCTAACAGGTACTACCCTTCGAGGTCTCTGCGAAATCTCGCCACCAGAAAGGGCAACGCTCGTGTTGAAGGGCTTCAAGGAGTTTCTCTCCCGCGGCAACATCGTGGACCTGTCGGTCGCGGTGGTCATCGGTACCGCGTTCACCGCGCTGGTCACCAAGTTCACCGACAGCATCCTGCAGCCGCTGATCAATCGCATCGGGGCGGACAAGAACACCGAGTACGGCATCCTGCAGATCGACATCGGCGGGGGCCAGACCATCGACCTCAACGTGGTGCTGTCGGCGTTCATCAACTTCATCCTGGTCGCGGCCGTCGTGTACTTCCTCGTCGTGGTGCCCTACAACCGGCTGCGCAAGAAGGGCGAGGTCGAGCAGGCCGATGACACCGAGCTGAGCCTGCTGACCGAGATCCGCGATCTGCTCGCCGACGCCAACGGCGCCACCAAGAAGGTCACCGGCCCCGGCACCGGCCCGAGCCCGGACACCGCCAAGCACACCAGCGCCGACCGCGACTGACCCGTCGTAAAACAACACAATGGCCCCCGGCTCGCGCCGGGGGCCATTGTGTTGACGTGCTCAGGGAGTCAGTTCATGTTCCAGGGTTCGCCGTAGGTGGTGACGCTGTCACCGGCCTTGGAGATCAGGCGGGCGAACGGACGCAGCAGCACACCGCCGGCCGCACCGGTCACGGTGCCGTGGGCGTTGGCCACGGCCACCGAGCCGTTGGGGCCTTCGACGTCCACCGAGAAGGTGGCGACTTCCTGGATACCGGGGCCGTTGCCCAGGTCAGCGCTGATCGACACACCCGGGAACAGGTTCGGGGTGATGACCGAGCCCAGCGGGTTGAAACCCGTCGGGGAGATGTCGGCGTCATCGAGCAGGATGTTCGGGGTGGTGTAGCTGAAGTTGATACCCACGCCCAGCGACCACGGGAAGCCGACCTGGTAGCCCAGCTCCAAGGTGCCCGCGAACTCGTCGGCACCGGGGCCCACGACGCTGTAGACAGCCTTGCCGGAGTGGAACCACTCACGGGTCAGCCGGTTGCGGTCCAGGGGGAACACGCCGTCCAGGAAGGTGTCCCACTGCTGAATCGTCAGGGTCCGGCCACCGCCGTCCACCAGACTCAGCTGATTGTCCAAACCTGCGTGAGAGGTACCTGTCCCGACGAACATCGCCGCGACGGCGGCGACGAGGGCCACCAGTACCCGACCGATTACCTTCATGTTCTCCCTAGCTCTGTCGTCGATGACCCCGGAGAAGGATCACCGAATGTGTGTTCCGTGCTCGGGGTCCCAACATGCTGACACCGGACACTGCGTGGAGCAGATCAAATGAGAGTCCTCACACTCTGCTCTTACGCTTTGCTCATCGTTGACACGAGGAACATAACGGCACGGCATCGAGGCGGCAACGCATGGGAGCAGGGTGCGCCAAAGCTCACCGCGCAGGACAAAGTTTGCTGGACCCTGCCGAGGGGGCTGTCGGAATCCGCAGCACCACTCACCCGCTGACGTCGCCGGTATGCCGGTCCGGCGAGCGCGGGGTGTAGCCACCCGACTCACAGGCCGCGATCAGGTCGCGCGTCACCACCAACAAGACATCAATGATGGTGCGGCGGAACGTTATCCCGCAGCCACTCATCACGGTTCGAGTCTTCGCGCCGATCGTTCGGATCCCGTTCGTCGGAAGACTCCTGAGGAAGTTCGGTACCGAAGATCTTGTTAACTGTGTTGCGGTCGAGACGCTTGTCGTCCATCACATGCCCCCAAAATTGTGATAAAGATCACAATCGGCCCATTTGCGCAGTTCACAGACCTGTAACACAAGAGCTCCCAGCGGATTGGAACAACCTTAAGAAACGGTACGCCGAACGTGCGGCGACCGCGGAATGACCGGAAAGCGGGTCAGATCTCCAAGCTGGACAGTTGGCCGATGACGTGAGCGGCCAGCGGGTTGAGCGTCGCCATGCCGTCTCGCACGGCATACCGCGACCCGGCGATGTTCACCACCAGGGTGCTGCCGGAGATGCCGGCCAGGCCACGGGACAGGCCCGCGTCGGTGATCCCCGCGGACAGGCCCGAGGCACGCAGCGCCTCGGCGATGCCGAGCAGTTCACGGTCCAGGATCGTGCGGGTGGCCTCCGGCGTGACGTCCCGGGGAGTCACCCCGGTGCCGCCGACCGAGACGACGAGGTCCACACCGCCGATGACTGCGGTGTTCAGCGCATTGCGGATCTCGACCTCATCGGCCGCGACCACCACGACGCCGTCCACCACGAAACCCGCCTCAGCGAGCAGCTCGGTGACCAACGGTCCGCTGTGGTCCTCCTCGTCGCCGTGCGCGGTGCGGTCGTCGACCACGACGACGAGGGCACGGCCCACCAGCTCCCCTGGCTGTTCCATGGAACTCACCGTATATCCGGCGGCCGACATCGCGGCAGCCGCATCGGTCAGCGTCACCGGAATTTCACCCACGACGCGAATCACTGTGTCGCCTTGCCGAGGGTGACCTGCACGGTCTTGTCCCCGCCCGAGGGCGCGGTGTAGGTCAGCGTCACCTTGTCGCCGGGCGCCCGCGACCGCACAGCGGCCACCAGTGCGTCGGCGCTGCCGATGACACGGTCGTCGACCTTGGTGACGACCACCCCGCTGGGCAGCCCGGCGGTATCGGCCGCACCACCCTTGGTGACGTCGACGATCTTGGCTCCGTGCGTCGTGGCGTCGTTGCTGACCTGAACCCCCAGCGAGGCGTGGGAGGCCTTACCGGTGCTGATCAATTCATCGGCAATGCGCTTGGCCTGGTCCACCGGAATGGCGAAGCCGAGCCCGATCGACCCGCTCTGGGCATCTGGCGAGTCACCGCCGATGGTGGCGATCGCGGAGTTCACACCCACGAGTTCGCCGGCCATGTTCACCAGCGCGCCACCGGAGTTACCCGGGTTGATCGCGGCGTCCGTCTGGATGGCATCGAGCACCGTGTTCTGGTTGCGGACGTCTCCACCGGTGGCCACCGGGCGGTTGAGCGCGCTCACGATACCCGTGGTGACGGTGCCTTCCAGGCCCAGCGGCGACCCGACGGCCACCACGTCCTGGCCGACCCGCAGATTGGCCGAGGAGCCCAGGGTGATCGGAGTCAGGCCGGAGACGCCCTGGACCCGCACGACGGCGATGTCACTGGCGGGATCGGTGCCCACCACGGTGAACGGGGCGGTGCGCCCGTCGGCGAACGTGACGGTGGTGGTCGGGGCCCCGCCGGAGGCAGCACCGCCGGGACCACCGGGTCCGCCCGGTCCGCCGGGCCCACCCGGTCCACCGGGCAGACCGGGCTCGCCGGGAGCCCCCGGGGCGCCGGGCAGGCCCGGGATGATCGGGGGTGCCGCGGGTGCGCCGCCCTGGCCCTTGTCCGCTGCGGCGGCCACGACGTGGTTGTTGGTCAGGATCAGACCGTCGGAGGACAGGATGATCCCCGAGCCCTCCTCGGACTGGCGGCCGAATTCGGTCTCCAGCTTGACCACGCTGGGCACCACCTTGGCCGCGACCTGCTCGACGGACCCGGCGGGCAGATTGGCCGCGGGCACGTTGGCCGGGCCGCCGGGACCCGCGCTGGTGATGCTGGTGACGGGCTGGTGGTCCGGATGGGCCAGCAACACCACCGCGCCGCCGATGCCGGCGGACACCACGGCGATGGCCAGGGCACCCGCCGTCAGTGCGCCCGCCCGCGACTTCTGCCGCGGCAGCGGCGGCGGCAGCACCGGACCGCCAGCCGGATTACCTTGGCGCGCAGCGGCATACGGGTCGTAGGGCTGGCGGTACTGTGGCTGCTGCTGGGTTGCATAGCGCCAGTCGTAGGGCTGCTGATAACCGGCCTGGGGTGTCTGGGAATACCCAGGGGCCGCATGCGGATTCGGCGTCGTGTGGCCGGGCTGCTGCTGCGGCGTGTACCTCTGGTGGTCGGTCATGGTGTCAGGTCGCTCTTTCTCTTCACGAGACGCACTAAACGTTGATCTCAGCTTGCCTTGTACTACTGAGAATCGACTGAGATAACACTCGGCACGGCCGAGGGTTTTTCGGCGGATAAGCCCAAGTCCCCGTTTGATTTCGGAATCTGGGAAGTGATTTCGCTCTCAGCAGAACCCGGGTACGCCGACACCGCGATCGGCCGGCCCGGCAGCAACACGAAGAACGATGTCCCCGGCGGCTGCCCGCCGGGGACGGTGTCGGCGATCCGGATCATGCCGCCGTGCTTGACCACGACTTGTTTCACGATCGCCAGCCCGAGGCCCGAACCGGGCATCGCCCGTGCCGAGGCCGAGCGGTAGAACCGCTCGAACACCAGACCCCGCTCCTGGGGCGGGATTCCGGGGCCCTGATCGGAGACGACGAGTTCAGCATGCGCGGCGTCGACCTGACGCAGCCGCACCCCGACGTGCCCGCCCGACGGGCTCCACTTGGCGGCGTTGTCGAGCAGGTTGAGCACGGCACGGGACAGTCCGGCGACATCGCCGAAGACCTGCCAGCCGATCACGTCGACGTCGAACTGGACGTCGTTGCGGCGCCGGCGTGCCCGCTCCAGGCTGCGGTCGATGACCTCGCTCATGTCGATGGCCTCGTGGACCACACCGCCGGCATCGTCGCGGGTCAGATCCACCAGATCGCCTACCAGAGTGGACAATTCCTCGATCTGGGCAATGACGTCGGTACGCAGATCCGCCATCTCGTTGTCCGGCAGCTGCGGAGCGCCCGGTGTCGAGGACGCGATCAGGAGCTCGACGTTGGTACGCAGTGAGGTCAGTGGGGTCCGGAGCTCGTGGCCGGCGTCGGCGACCAGCCGGGCCTGACGCTCCCGGGATTCGGCCAGCGCGCGCAGCATCGTGTTGAACGTTTCGGTGAGCCGGGCCAGCTCGTCGCTGCCGAACACCGGGATCGGACGCAGGTCGTCGGTACGGGCCACCCGCTCGGCGGCCTCGGTCAGCCGCCCGACGGGTCGCAAGCCGGTCCGCGCCACCGTGCCACCGGCAATCGCGGCGACCACCACACCGATCCCGCCGACAGCGAGCAGCACCCATTTCAGTTTGGTCATCACCGCGTTGGTGGGTGCCAGGCTCTTGGAGATCAGCAGCGAGCTGCCGTTGGGCAGGTGGACCGCGAGCACCCGCTGGTTGGACACTGTGCGACGGGACATGAACAGCTCACCGCGGATGACCGCCTTCTCCGGCTGCCCGACCGGCAGCGTCTGGCCCTGCTGATTGGCGGTGTAGATCGATCGGCCAGGATTCACCAGCATCGCGTTGACGTCAGAGTAGGCGGTGCCCTCGATGGCCTTGCCGGGGTCGGCGGCCAGCGAACCACTGGCGATCAGCAGCTGGGCGCGGCTCTGCAACTGGTTGTCGATATCGGTGTAGAGCGCGGCTGAGACCACCGCATAGACCGCGACTGCCATCAAGACCACGACCATGGCCACCATCGACATGGCCAGCAACATCACCCGCCATCGCAGCGACAGCGATGTCGATGGTTCTTCGGGCGCCCGCGCCTGCCGCGAGCGCCGCCACAGCGGCGACATCAGGGCGGTGTCTCACGCAGCACGTAACCCACACCTCGCACGGTGTGGATCAGCCGCGGTTCTCCTTCTGCTTCGGTCTTTCGGCGCAGATAGCCGACGTACACCTCAAGCGCATTGCCCGAGGTCGGGAAGTCGAAACCCCACACCTCTTCCAAGATACGGCTGCGGGTGAGCACCCTGCGAGGGTTGGCGATGAGCATCTCCAGCAGCGCGAACTCCGTGCGGGTCAGGCTGATGGCGCGCTTGCCGCGGTGCACCTCGCGGGTGACCGGGTCCAGCGTCAGGTCGGAGAAGGTCATCACCGCCGTGTCGGACTGATCCTCCGGCGTGGTGCGACGCAGCAGCGCCCGCATCCGGGCCAGCAGCTCTTCGAGCGCGAACGGCTTGGGCAGGTAATCGTCGGCACCGGCATCCAGGCCGGCCACCCGCTCGGACACCGAGTCGCGGGCTGTCAGCACCAGGATGGGCAGATCGTCGCCCGTGCTGCGCAGCTGGCGGCATACCTCGAGGCCGTCCAGGCGGGGCATCATCACGTCGAGGACGACGGCATCGGGGCGCTCGTTGGCGATCGCGTCGAGCGCCTCGACCCCGTCCTGGGCCAGATCCACGGAGTAACCGTTGAAGGACAGGGACCGGCGCAACGATTCGCGCACGGCACGATCGTCGTCAACGACAAGAATTCGCACGGCCACCAGTGTCAACCCAACGACTGAGATTGGGCTGAGAGGCACGCCGTGCTAGCAGGCAATTCGCTGCTGGCGAACGGTGTCAGCGCTTGTCGAGATCGATGAGGCCAAGGCGCGCTGCCTTGAGCAGCCGACGCGGGACCTTGTGCTGACGGCCTGCGACCGACACGGTGACCAAGCCGGTGGCTTCGGTCTTCCACTGCGAGCGCCGACTGCGGGTGTTCGAGCGCGACATTCTGCGCTTGGGCACAGCCATGACGTACATCTCCTTGATCAGGGGTGTCGCCGCGCAAGGACATGGGTGCCGGCGGCCAACAGTTGCGTTTCAGGATAGCCGCTCACCTGGGTGGGGTCCAAAACGAGTTGCCGGCAACCCGGCGAAACCGCCCATACCAGGGCCCGCCTGCGATTTACCATGTCGCGCACAGGGGGTTTCCAGCAAGTTCCCAGACGATCACAAGGAAACAACATGAAACTCCTGGCAGCGGCAACCCTGTTGGCTCTGGTCCTCGTCGGCTGTGGCGGCGGGACCAAGTCCGAGACCTCCTCGTCAGCCTCCTCCTCCGCCGCGGAGTCCTCGGCAGCCTCGGAGACCTCGTCGGCCAGCGCGACGGCCACCGGCTGTACCGCCAGCGGTCTGGACGCCATGACCGCGCTCTCGGACTTCGAACTCCAGATGGGCGATGCCCAGAAGGCCGGAAAGATCACCGTCGACCAGCTCACCGCCGCCCGCGACAAGCTGTTCACCGAGACCCAGGCCGCCGCCGACCAGAAGGACTGGGCGGCCTACTGCAAGGCCATCGACGATATGCGGGCCGAACTCGGATTGTGATCGCCGCCACCCCTTGACGGGCCGCCAGCGGCGGCAAGTAACCTACCGGTTGGTTGGGCCGTCAAGGGAGACAGCGCGTGGTGGATGCGGTACGGATCGGCAATTGCTCCGGTTTCTACGGTGACCGCATCGCCGCCATGCACGAGATGCTCACCGGCGGCGAGCTCGACTACCTCACCGGGGACTACCTGGCCGAGCTGACCATGCTCATCCTGGGCCGGGACAAGATGAAGAACCCGGACCGCGGTTACGCCAAGACCTTCCTGACCCAGCTCGAGCAGTGCCTGGGCCTCGCGCACGACCGCGGGGTCCGGATCGTTGCCAACGCCGGCGGCCTCAACCCCGCCGGGCTGGCCACCGCGGTGCGCACGCTGGCCGACCGGCTCGGCATCCCGGTCACGGTCGCCCACGTGGAAGGTGACGACCTGCTGCCCCGGGCGGCGGAACTCGCTTTGGGGACGCCGCTGACGGCCAACGCCTATCTGGGCGGGTGGGGCATCGCTGACTGCCTCGACGCCGGGGCCGACATCGTCATCACCGGCCGGGTCACCGACGCCTCGGTGGTGGTCGGACCCGCCGCGGCGCACTTCGGCTGGGCACGCGACGACTACGACCGGCTGGCCGGTGCGGTGGTGGCCGGCCATGTCATCGAGTGCGGCACCCAGGCCACCGGCGGGAACTACGCCTTCTTCACCGAGATTGCCGACCTCGGGCACCCCGGCTTCCCGCTGGCCGAGGTGTACCAGGACGGTTCCTCGGTGATCACCAAGCAACCCGGCACCGGTGGGCAGGTCAGCATCGGCACGGTGACCGCCCAGCTGCTCTACGAGATCGGCGGGCCGCGCTACGCCAATCCCGACGTGACCGCCCGCTTCGACACCATCAGCCTGAGCGACGACGGTCCCGACCGGGTGCGTATCAGCGGGGTGCGCGGTGAGCCGCCACCGCCGTCGATGAAGGTGTCGCTCAACAGCATCGGCGGATTCCGCAACTCGGTGACCTTCATCCTCACCGGCCTGGACATCGAGGACAAAGCCGCGCTGGTGCGCGGCCAGTTGGAGACCGCGCTCACCGTGGCACCGGCCGAGATGGTGTGGACGCTGGCCCGCACTGACCATCCCGACGCCGACACCGAGGAGACCGCGAGCGCGCTGTTGACCTGCGTGGTACGCGACCCCGATCCGAACACGGTCGGCCGCCGATTCTCTTCGGCCGCAGTCGAACTCGCGCTGGCCAGCTATCCGGGCTTCACCTCCACCGCGCCGCCCGGCGACGGCCAGGTGTACGGGGTGTTCACCGCCGGATACGTCCCGGCCGGTGAGGTCGAGCAGGTGGCCTTCCACCCCGACGGCCACCGCACCGTCATTGCGGCGGCCGCGCAGACCCTCGAGGTCGCCGAGGTGCCCGCACCGTCGCTGCCGGAACCCCTGGCGCCAAGTCCGACCCGGCGGGTTCCACTCGGCACGATCGCCGGGGCGCGCAGCGGCGACAAGGGCGGCGCCGCCAACATCGGTGTGTGGGTGCGCACCGAGGCGCAGTGGCGCTGGCTCGCACACGCCCTGACCGAAGACGCGCTGCGTGAATTATTGCCTGAGACAAAGGATTTACCGATCACCCGCCATCTGCTGCCAGAGCTGCGGGCGGTGAACTTCGTGATCGACGGCATCCTTGGCAAGGGTGTCGCCTACAACGCCCGCTTCGACCCACAGGCCAAGGGTCTCGGCGAGTGGCTGCGCAGCCGCCATCTCGAGATCCCGGAGGAGATTCTGCCGTGAGCATCTGGACTACCCCAGAGCGCCAACAGCTGCGCAAGACGGTGCGCAGCTTCGCCGAGCGCGAGATCCTGCCGCACGCCGACGAGTGGGAGCGTGCCGGCGAACTCCCCCGCGATCTGCACCGGCGCGCTGCCGAGACCGGACTGCTGGGCGCCGAACTCCCGGAGGCAGTCGGCGGTGGCGGCGGTGACTCCGTCGACTCGGTGATCGTCTGTGAGGAGCTGCACCAATCCGGAGTTCCCGGTGGGGTTTTCGCCTCGCTGTTCACCTGCGGGATCGCCGTGCCCCATATGGCCGCCTCCGGTGATGAGTACCTGATCGAGAAGTTCGTCCGGCCCACGCTGGCCGGTGAGCTGATCGGGTCGCTGGCCATCACCGAACCGGGCGGCGGCTCGGATGTCGGGCATCTGCGTACCAGCGCGGTGCGTGACGGCGACCATTACGTGGTCAACGGCGCCAAGACCTACATCACCTCCGGGGTGCGGGCCGATTTCGTCGTCACCGCGGTACGCACCGGTGGCCCCGGCGCCGCCGGGGTGTCGCTGCTGGTGGTGGAGAAGGGCAGCCCCGGCTTCGAGGTGTCGCGCAAGCTGGACAAGATGGGCTGGCGGTCTTCTGACACCGCTGAGTTGTCCTACACCGATGTGCGGGTACCGGTGCAGAATCTGGTCGGCCCCGAGAACTCCGGCTTCATCCAGATCGCCGGAGCGTTCGTGTCCGAGCGCATCGGGCTTGCCGCGCAAGCGTATTCGTCGGCTCAGCGCTGCCTGGACCTGACCGTGCAGTGGTGCCGGGACCGCGAGACGTTCGGCAGGCCATTGATCTCGCGACAGGCGGTGCAGAACACGCTGACCGAGATGGCTCGCCGGATCGACGTGGCCCGGGTGTACTCGCGCCACGTCGTGGAACGCCAACTCGCGGGCGAGACGAACCTGATCGCCGAGGTGTGCTTCGCCAAGAACACCGCGGTCGAGGCCGGCGAGTGGGTGGCCCACCAGGCGGTCCAGCTGTTCGGGGGGATGGGGTACATGACCGAATCCGAGGTCGAACGCCAATACCGCGATATGCGGATCATCGGCATCGGCGGCGGCACCACCGAGATTCTCACCGGCCTGGCCGCCAAGACGTTGGGATACCAGTCATGACCGCCTTGCGCAGCCTCGTCGACCCGACCGCACCCGCGTTCACCGAGGCGGCCGAGGTGATGTCGGCCAAGCTCGCCGAGATCAACGGCGAACTGGCCAAGGCGCTCGGCGGTGGCGGGCCCAAGTACGTGCAACGCCATCACGACCGCGGCAAGCTGACCGCCCGCGAACGAATCGAGCTTCTGGTGGACGCCGACGCCCCGTTCCTGGAGCTGTGCCCACTTGCCGCCTACGGCACCGACTTTCAGGTCGGCGGAAGTGTGGTGACCGGCATCGGAGTGGTCGAGGGTGTCGAGTGCGCGCTGGTGGCCAACGACCCGACGGTCAAGGGCGGCACCAGCAACCCGTGGACCTTGAAGAAGATCCTGCGTACCCATCAGATCGCACTGGAGAATCGGCTGCCGCTGATCTGCCTGGTCGAATCCGGCGGCGCCGACCTGCCCACCCAGAAGGACATCTTCATCCCGGGTGGCCGGATGTTCCGCGATCTCACCCGGCTGTCGGCGGCCGGTATCCCGACCGTCGCCCTGGTATTCGGCAACTCCACCGCCGGTGGGGCGTACGTGCCGGGCATGTCCGATCACGTGGTGATGATCAAGGAACGGTCCAAGGTGTTCCTGGCCGGTCCTCCCCTGGTCAAGATGGCCACCGGTGAGGAGTCCGACGACGAGTCGCTGGGCGGAGCCGAAATGCACGCCCGGGTTTCGGGTTTGGCCGACTACTTCGCCGTCGACGAACTCGACGCGATCCGCATCGGGCGGCGCATCGTCGCGCGGTTGAACTGGGTCAAACAGGGCCCCGCGCCCAAACCGGTGGTGGCACCGCTGGCCGACCCGGACGAACTGCTGGGCATCGTGTCGGCCGACCTGCGCATCCCGTTCGACCCGCGGGAGATCATCGCGCGCATTGTCGACGGCTCCGATTTCGACGAGTTCAAACCGATGTACGGGTCCTCGCTCGTCACGGGATGGGCCACCCTGCACGGCTATCCGCTGGGCATCCTGGCCAACGCCCGCGGCGTGCTGTTCAGCCAGGAATCCCAGAAGGCCACCCAGTTCATCCAGCTCGCGAACCGGTCCAACACGCCACTGTTGTTCCTGCACAACACCACCGGCTACATGGTCGGCAAGGCCTACGAGGAAGGCGGCATGGTCAAGCACGGCTCGATGATGATCAATGCCGTGTCCAACTCGACGGTGCCGCACATCTCGCTACTGATCGGCGCCTCGTACGGAGCGGGCCACTACGGGATGTGCGGGCGCGCCTACGACCCGCGCTTCCTGTTCGCCTGGCCCAGCGCCAAGTCGGCGGTGATGGGTGGCACGCAGCTGGCCGGTGTGCTGTCGATCGTCAACCGGGCCGCCACCGAGGCACGCGGCGGGACGGTCGACGAGGACGCCGATGCGGCACTGCGGGCCGCCGTCGAGGCCCAGATCGAGGCCGAGTCGCTGCCCATGTTCCTGTCCGGCCGGCTCTACGACGACGGGGTCATCGATCCGCGGGACACCCGCACCGTGCTGGGAATCTGCCTGTCCGCCATTGCCAATGGCCCGATCGAGGGGACGTCGAACTTCGGCGTCTTCCGGATGTGAGAGATCAGCGATGATCACACGAGTGCTGGTGGCCAACCGCGGCGAGATCGCCCGGCGGGTGTTCGCCACCTGTCGTCGGCTCGGGATCGCCACCGTGGCGGTCTACACCGACCCCGATGCGCAGTCCCCGCACGTCGCCGAGGCCGACACCCGGGTGCGGCTCGACGGCGTGTCGGGCTACCTGGATCCGGCTCAGCTGATCGCCGCCGCCACCGCATCGGGTGCGGACGCGGTGCATCCGGGATACGGATTCCTCTCGGAGAACGCCGAATTCGCCGCTGCGGTCATCGCGGCGGGGTTGACCTGGATCGGGCCGCCGGTGGCGGCAGTGCAGGCCATGGGCTCCAAGATCGAGGCCAAGAAGATGATGGCGGCCGCCGGCGTACCGGTATTGGCCGAACTCGATCCTGACACCGTCACCGAGGCCCAGCTGCCCGTCCTGGTCAAAGCCTCCGCCGGCGGCGGCGGTCGCGGGATGCGGGTGGTCACCCAGCTCGCCGATCTGCCCGGCCAGGTCGCCGCGGCCCAGCGGGAAGCCCAGTCCGCCTTCGGTGATCCCACGGTGTTCTGCGAGCGCTACCTGCCCACCGGCCACCACGTCGAGGTGCAGGTGATGGCCGACCGGCACGGCACCGTGTGGACGGTCGGCGAGCGTGAGTGCTCGATACAGCGCCGTCACCAGAAGATCATCGAAGAGGCGCCCTCACCCCTGGTCGAGCGCATCCCGGGAATGCGGGACCGGCTCTTCGACGCGGCCCGGCTGGCGGCAGGCGCGATCGGCTACACCGGCGCGGGCACCGTCGAGTTCCTGGCCGACGATGACGGCGAGTTCTACTTCCTGGAGATGAACACCCGGCTGCAGGTGGAACATCCGGTCACCGAGCTCACCACCGGAACCGACCTGGTGGAGTTACAGCTGCTGACCGCCGACGGTGAGCCGCTGCCCGCCGAACCGCCTGCGGCCCGCGGGCATTCGATCGAAGCTCGGATCTACGCCGAGGACCCGGCCCGCAACTGGCAGCCGCAGGCCGGCCCCATCCACCGCTTCGAGGTGCCCGGTGTGGCCACCCGGTTCGGCGGGATCCATGGCACCGGGGTCCGGCTGGACTCCGGCGTGGCGGACGGCACAACCGTGTCCATCCACTACGACCCCATGCTGGCCAAGGTCATCTCCTACGCCCCGACCCGGGCCCGGGCGGCGCAGGTCCTGGCCGGCGCGCTCGCCCGCACCCAGCTGCACGGGGTGCGAACGAATCGCGACCTGTTGGTGAACGTACTGCGGCACAGGGCTTTTCTCGCCGGTGCCACCGATACGGCGTTCTTCGACACCCACGGCCTGGATGACCTGGCCAGCCCGCTGGCCGATCAGCGTGCCGTGCGGTGGTCGGCGGTGGCCGCCGCCCTGGCCGAGGCCGCACACAACCGCACCACCGCGCAGGTACTCGCCGACATCCCCACCGGGTGGCGCAATCTGGTCTCAGGTGACCAGCACAAGAGCTACCGCGATACCGGCGGCGACGAGCATCGGGTCACCTACCGCTTCACCCGCGACGGTGTGCTGCTGCCGGACGACGAGGGGGTGCGCGTGCTCTCGGCCACCCCGAAGGAGGTCGTGCTGGCCGATACCCACGGCGTGGCAACCCCATTCACGGTCAGCAGGTACGGCACCGACGTGTTCGTCGACTCCCCACTGGGTGGCGCCACATTCACGGCGGTGCCCCGCTTCCCCGAGCCCGGCTCCGTCGTCGCGAAGGGCTCGCTGCTGGCCCCGATGCCCGGTTCGGTGATCCGGCTCGGCGCCAGCCTCGGCGACACCGTGACCCTCGGCCAGCCGCTGGTATGGCTGGAGGCAATGAAGATGGAGCACACGATCACCGCCCCGTCCGACGGCGTGGTCACCCAACTCGATGTCAGCGTCGGCCAGCAGGTCGACGTGGGAACTGTTCTGGCCCGGGTAGAAAGCCCGGCCGCCGACGAAGGAGAAGCATGACCGACACCAGCTTCATCGAAAGCGAAGAGCGCCAGGCACTGCGTAAGGCCGTCGCCGCGCTGGGCGCCAACTACGGCCCCGACTACTACCTGGAGCGTGCCCGCGCCGGCGGCCACACCGACGAATTATGGCGGGATGCAGGCCAACTCGGCTTCATCGGGGTGAACCTGCCCGAGGAGTACGGCGGCGGGGGCGCCGGGATGTACGAGCTGTCGCTGGTGATGGAGGAGCTGTCCGCCGCCGGCTGCCCGCTGTTGATGATGGTGGTTTCCCCCGCCATCAACGGCACCATCATCGCCAAGTTCGGCACCGATGAGCAGAAGAAGCGCTGGGTGCCCGGTATCGCCGACGGCTCGATCACCATGGCCTTCGCCATCACCGAACCCGACGCCGGCTCCAACTCGCATCGAATCACCACCACTGCCCGTCGCGACGGCAGCGACTGGATCCTGTCCGGCCAAAAGGTGTGGATCTCCGGAGTCGACCAGGCCCAGGCGCTGCTCGTCGTCGGCCGCACGGAAGAGGCGAAGACCGGCAATCTGCGCCCCGCGCTGTTCGTCGTCCCGACCGACACCCCCGGTCTGAGCTACACCAAGATCCCGATGGAACTGGTCATGCCGGAGAGCCAGTTCCAGGTGTTCCTCGACGAGGTGCGGCTGCCGGCCGACGCGCTGGTCGGATCCGAGGACGCCGCGATCGCGCAGCTGTTCGCGGGCCTGAACCCGGAGCGCATCATGGGCGCGGCCAGCGCGGTGGGGATGGGCCGGCTGGCGCTGACCAAGGCCACCGATTACGTCAAGACCCGGCAGGTGTGGAAGACCCCGATCGGCGCGCACCAGGGCATCGCACATCCGTTGGCGCAGTCCCACATCGAGCTCGAACTGGCCAAGCTGATGATGCAGAAGGCCGCGACGCTGTACGACGCGGGCGACGACGCCGGTGCCGCCGAGGCGGCCAACATGGCCAAGTACGCCGCGGGCGAGGCGTCCACCCGCGCCGTCGATCAGGCCGTGCAGTCCCACGGCGGCAACGGATTGAGCCAGGAGTACGGCATCGCCGCGATGCTCACCGCGTCCCGGCTCTCGCGCATCGCCCCGGTCAGCCGCGAAATGATCCTCAACTTCGTCGCGCAGACTTCACTGGGCCTGCCGCGGTCGTACTGACATGGAGTCGCTGGTCTCCTATGCGGTGGACGGGCACGTCGCCCGGCTGACGCTGGACTCGCCACACAACCGCAACGCCCTGTCGACCCGCCTCGTCGAGCAACTGCACGACGGATTACGCAGGGCCGCAGACGATCCCGCGGTGCGGGTGGTGGTGCTCGGCCACACCGGCGGAACATTCTGTGCGGGCGCCGATCTCAGCGAGGCCTCAGGCGGCGACCCGTTCGAGATGACGGCGGCACGGGCGCGCGAGCTGGCCGAGGTACTGCGTGCGATCGTCGCCTCGCCGCGGCCGGTGGTCGCCGCGATCAACGGGCACGTGCGGGCCGGCGGCATGGGCCTGGTCGGGGCGTGTGACCTCGCCGTCGCCGGACCGCGCAGCACGTTCGCCCTGACCGAGGCGCGGATCGGGGTGGCCCCGGCGATCATCTCGCTGACCCTGCTGCCGAAGCTGTCGGCGCGGGCGGCGGCCCGCTACTACCTCACCGGCGAGACGTTCAGCGCCGCGCAGGCCGCCGAGATCGGGCTCATCACCGAGGCGGCCGATGATGTGGACGCGACGGTCGCCGGTCTGGTGGCCGATCTGGCCAAGGGGTCGCCCCAGGGCCTGGCTGCGTCAAAGGCCTTGACCACCGCGGCGGTTCTGGCCGGATTCGATCGGGACGCCGACCGGTTGGCAACCGAATCGGCCCGGTTGTTCGTCTCCGAGGAAGCCCAGGAAGGCATGCTGGCGTTCCTGCAGAAGCGCCCACCGCGCTGGCTGCAATAGAACGCTCATGTGACAGATCAGCGAACACTCTTGCGGTTGCGAGGCAGAGTCGTACCCTCGTAGGCGATGAGCAACTTGACACCACGGGACGCATCGATGCGGGCCGCCGATGCCGACCGCATCCAGGTCGCACAGTTGCTCGGCGAAGCCGCCGCTCAAGGCCGTCTCGATGTCAGCGAGTACGAGCGCCGGCTGTCCGCGGCGTATGCGGCCACCACGTATGAGGACTTGGAGCGGCTGACCGACGATCTGCCCGGTGCGCCGGAGGCGCCGCGGCGCCGCGGGTCGAGCCGTCCCGCCCCGTCGACTCTTCTGCTGGCCATCCTCAGCGGGTTCGAACGTCGCGGCCGGTGGAACGTCCCGGGCCGGATGACCACGTTCACGCTGTTCGGCGGCGGAGTGGTCGACCTGCGATACGCCGACTTCACCTCGACCGATGTCGAGATCCACGCCTACTCGATCATGGGCGGTCAGACCATCCTGCTGCCGCCGGAGGTCAACGTCGAAGTCCACGGTGTCGGCGTGATGGGCGGCTTCGACCACACCGTCGACGGGAGCGGCACGCCCGGCGCCCCGAAGGTCACCATCCGCGGCTTCTCGCTGTGGGGTGGCGTGGGGATCAAACGCAAGAACCGCAAGACCGGTTCGACGGGTTAGCCCCCGACAACAACATCGGCCCCTTCCATTCGGAAGGGGCCGATGTTGTTGTCTGCGGGTGTTAGCCCTTGGCGCTGCCGCCGGAAGCGCCTGAGCCGCCGCTGCCCGAATCGCTCGACGAGCCGGAGTCCGACTTGTCGGCCTTCTTGCCCGAGAGCGCATCGGAGATCTTCTGGCCGATCTTGGCCAGCGGGTTCTCCGACTTGGCGGTCTTCGGAGCCTTCACCGTCGGGGTCGCCTTCGGCAGGGTGCCGGTGCTGGCCTCCGTGGTGTCGGTCGAGGTGTCCGTCGCGGTCTCGGTCTCGGTCGAGGTCTCCTCGGTCGCAGCCTCGGTCTCGGTGGCCGCAGCCTCGGTGGCCGTCGCGGCAGCCGCGGTGGTCTCCTCGGTCTCCTTCTTGAAGCCGCCGGTCGCCTTCGGCGCGGCCTCCGTGGCCGTCGCGGCCTCGGTGGTCGTCTCCTCCGACTTGGTGTCACCGGTAGTGGCGGTCTCCGTGGTGGTGGCCGCCAGCGTGCTGACCTCGGCCGACTTGGCAGCAGCCGAGGTGGCGGCGGCCGACGGCAGGGCGTCGCTGATCGAGGTGACGATGTAGCTCAGCACCGCGGACAGGCCCGGGGTGCCGTAGTCGAAGCTGCCGTCCGGGGTGGCGCCGTAGAAGTACAGGCCGGCCAGGATGCCGCCGCCGATGGTGATCGGGCCGAGGCTGATCTCCGGCAGCGCCTGGGCGGCCGAGTAGATCAGCGAGTTGACCACGTTGGTCACGCCGTACTTGAAGATCGTGTCAGCGAGCAGGCCCGGAACAGAACCCTCACCGAAGACCTCGTTGACCGCCACGTCGATGACCGCGGGGATGCCGCCGGCCTCGAAGTAGTAGTTGTCCAGGGTCAGGCCGGTGCTGCCCTCGTCACTGGTGCAGGTGTCCGAGGTGGCGCAGTCGATGACGTAGTAGAGGACGCCCGACAGACCGCTGATGAAGATATCGTTGTCAGCCTGGTAGTACGGCGAGTCCGGCCCGAGGAAGCCGCCCCAGCCGAACCAGTAGGCGTCGTTGATGCCCTGCAGCGTGACCTCGGTGATAGAGGTGAGCTCGTACTTCGCGGTCGACAGCGCGAGCGGGGCGGGTGAGGACGATGCCACCATGACATCGTTGGAAGGAACGATCGCCGGTACAGCGGCGACGACGGCAGCGGCGCTGGCGAGCGCGACTCCCGTCATAACGATTGGCCGAGTTCGTGACGCCATTGCTGATTCCCCTTGCTGGTGCGGGTTCGCCCTGGTTGTGACGAACTCGATGCTTTGCTGATACGAATCTTAGAAGATCCTGATGAATACTAAGGGGCTGTTTGCCGTCTAGCAAGCGGTACCGAAGAAATCGGCAGCCAGCAAGTTTCTCACCCGTCACAGCAATTACATAGCTTCGCCACCCCATGCGTTGCCGGTCACCCCGGCTGGTACCGTGCGTCGACCAGCCTCTACCACGTGTTCGCTAGAATTGCACACCTTAGAACGCATGCGTCAATAATGCCGATGTTTGCCACGCTCCCAGTGGCCCATTCTGGGCCGGCGAAACACCGTCTAGCCTTCTCAGTATTTGCTGAGGAATGGCCGGAGTCGGCTCAGCGGCGCCGTCGACGCGACCGAAGATAATCGCCGACGACTGCTGCACCCAGGCCGTCGAGATCGGGTTCCACCACCCTGCCCTCGACCCGGCGAGCAACCTGATCGATGAATCGGGCCAGCCCCGGATCGTTCCCCAACCTGAAAATCGTCACCTGTGCGCCGAGTCGGGCCACCTCGTCGAAGCCGCGGACGGTGTGGGCGATGGTCCGCGGGTGAGGCGGATAGTCAAAGAACACTGACGAGCCGCGGCCGTCGAAGTCTTCCAGGTGCGCGGTCGGTTCACCGTCGGTGACGACGAGGACCACCGGCTGGGCGTTCGGATGCCTGCGCAGGTGACGCACCGCCAGGGCCAGCGCGTGGTGCAGGTTGGTGCCCTGTTCGTAGACGCCTTCCAACCCGGTCAGCTCGGCGGCGGTGACGGTCCTGGCGTAGCGGCCGAACGCGACGATCTGCAGCGCATCGGACCGGAACCGGGTGCTGACCAGGTGGTTGAGCGCGAGGGCGGTCTGTTTCATCGGTAGCCACCGGTTCTCCATCACCATCGAGAACGAGGTGTCGACCAGCAGTGCCACCGCCGCCTGGGTGCGGGTCTCGGTCTCGGAGACCTCGACGTCGTCCACTGCGATCCGCAACGGCCCGTCCTCGCCGGTCCCGGCCCGCCGCAGCACTGCATTGGTCAGCGTCCGCGTCACGTTCCACGGCTCGGTGTCACCGAACGCCCACGGCCGGGTGGCCCCGGTCAGTTCGCCGGCCGCACCCGCGCGTCGGGTGGCCCGCTCGCCGTGCCGGCCGGACAGCTGCTGGGCGACGTCACGCAGCGCCGCCTGCCCGAGCTGGCGCATGGCCTTCGGGGACAACCGCCACTGACCGTCGGATCCGCGGTCCAGGAAGCCCTGGTTCATCAGGGCCCGTTCCAGCTCGGCGAGTGTGCGGGCGTCGATCGCGGCCTGGTCGCCCAGCTGGCGGGCCAGCGCGTCGAGGTCGACGTCGTCCATCGTCGCCCCGGCATAGCTCTGCGAAAGTTGCTCGGCCAGCTGCTCGAGGTCGGCGATGTCGGCCAGCGCCTGCGCGCCCTCCCCCATCCCCATCGGGTTGTCACCGGAGAACTCCGAGGAGCCGTCCCAGTCCTCACCGGGCCGGGCGGCTTGCAGGTGCGCATCGAGCCGGTTCAGCGCGTTCATCAGCTGCGGTGATCCGAACGCCTGCTGCGCCAGCGCATCCAGCTCGGCACGCTGGTCCGGGGTCAGGCTGTTGCGGAATCGCTGGGCCGCGGCAGCGCGCTTGGCCAGCGAGTCCAGCAGCTCCTCGACATTTTTCGGATTCTCCGGGAAGTACTGGCCATGCTTGGCCATGAAGTCGTGAAAATCCTGCGGAGTGTCCTCGCCGCGAGAGTGCTTGTCCAGCAAGTCGTTCAGGTCGTCCAGCATCTCGTTGACGGCCTGGCGGTCTTCGTCGGTGGCGTTCTCCAGAGCCTGCTTCATCCCGGCGAAACGCTGGTCGAGCATCTCCCGACCCATCAGATCCTTGATCTGGTCGTACTTCTGGCGTGCCTCCGGACTGCGCCAGTCGTACTCCGAGAGTTCCTGGACCGCCTTGGCCGGTGACGGCGAGAGCGCCTCGATCTGCAACTCCTGGAAGCGCGCGTCGTCATCGAGGGCGCGGGCCAGTTCCTTGCGCTCGGCCAGCACCGCCTCGTCGAGCAGCTTCTTGATCTCCTGCAGAGTGCCGTCAAGGTTGTTGCGGTTCAACAATTCTCGACGACGCCGGTTCACCTCGGCGGCAAGCCGGTCGGCGCCCTTCATGTTCTGGGTGCCGCGCCGCAGCAGTTCGGACAGGGCACGGCGCGGCGAGGTGCCCTCCATGACGTCCTGGCCGATCTGTTCGAGCGCCTCGCGCAGATCCACCGGCGGGGCCAGCGGATCGGGCCCGCCGGTGTAGGCGGAGGGACAGGGCACGGCGCGGCGAGGTGCCCTCCATGACGTCCTGGCCGATCTGTTCGAGCGCCTCGCGCAGATCCACCGGCGGGGCCAGCGGATCGGGCCCGCCGGTGTAGGCGGAGTAGCGGGAGTCGTGCGCCCGCTTGGGTTTAGCCATAGACGGTTTCGCCCTCGCCGGTCACCTTGTCGATGCGCTTGGCCAGATACAGCGCCTCCAGCGCCAATTCGAGTGCGGCCGCGCGCTGTCCGTCGGATTCGGCGCCGAGCCGCTCGGCGATCGCCTCGATGACCGGCAGGTCGGGCAGCGCGGCCAGCACATCCTTGGCCGACACCTGCTCGCCGGTCGTCACCGCCGACCCGCCTTCGACGGCGGCCACCAGCGGGCCGACGTCGATCCCGCCGAGCACCCGCTGGGCGGTGTCGGCGGTGGCGCGCCGCAGCAGGTGTTCGAGCACCGCCTGTTCGCGGCCCTCCTCACCGGACTCGAATTCGAGTTTGCCGCGCAACACGTCGATGATCGTGCCGAGATCGACCACCCGCGCCACGGGCTCGTCCTCGCCGAGTACGGCACCCCGATGGCGCGCCGAGGCGGCGACGGTTTCGGCGGCCGCGATGGCGAACCGGGCCGAGACGCCGGAGCGCTGGTCGACGGAGTTGGACTCGCGAAGGTAGCGGGCGAAGCGGGCAATGATTTGCATCAGGTAGGTCGGAACCTGCGCCGACAGGTGCGCTTCCTGGCTGATGACGCCGACTTCGGCATCCAGCTCGCGCGGGTAGTGGGTGCGGATCTCGGCCCCGAACCGGTCCTTGAGCGGGGTGATGATGCGGCCGCGGTTGGTGTAGTCCTCCGGGTTGGCGCTCGCCACGACCAGAACGTCCAGCGGCAGCCGCAGGGTGTACCCGCGGACCTGGATGTCGCGCTCCTCCATCACGTTGAGCATCGAGACCTGGATCCGCTCGGCAAGGTCGGGCAACTCGTTGACAGCGACGATGCCGCGATGCGCCCGCGGGATCAGGCCGTAGGCGATGGTCTCCGGATCACCGAGGGTGCGGCCTTCGGCGACCTTGATCGGGTCGATGTCGCCGACCAGGTCGGCCACGCTGGTGTCCGGGGTGGCCAGCTTCTCGGTGTAGCGCTCACTGCGATGCCGCCAGGTGATCGGCAGGTCGTCACCGGATTCCTGGACCCGGCGGATCGACTCCGGGGTGATCGGCGAGAACGGGTGCTCACCGAGTTCGGCGCCCTCGATCACCGGGGTCCACTCGTCGAGCAGGTTGACCAGGGAGCGCAGGATGCGGGTCTTGCCCTGGCCGCGCTCGCCGAGCAGGACGAAGTCGTGACCGGCGATCAGGGCCCTCTCGAGCTGCGGGATCACGGTGTCCTCGAAGCCGAAGATGCCTGGCCAGACCTCGTCGCCTTCGGCCAGCGCGGCAAGCAGGTTCTCCCGGAGCTCCTCCTTGACGGTGCGCTCACGGTGGCCGGAGGCACGCAGTTCGCCGAGGGTGCGGGGGAGGTTGTCAGGTGACGTCACGCCTCCACGCTACGACTGCCGTCGCGCGCAGGCACCCGGTACCTCCTTACCCGTGCGTGACGATGTCCCCGCTAGGCCGGCGAGAGCATCTGGAATCCGGTCAGGATCGTCTCGGCGTCACGCCGATAGGTGGCGTCGTTCGGGTCGGCGCTCTGCACCGTCACCGTGATGGCGTAGGTCCGCCCGCCGCTCTGCAGCACCGCGCATAACACCCGCGCCGGATGCGGCGGCAGACCTCCCACCGAGGGCATCTGGTAGTCGATGGTCTCCGCGGGCAGACCGCACAACGTGGTCTTGGCCGACTGCATGTCCCTGGCCCCCAGCCCGGACCGTAGACCCTGGCGCTGGGCGTCGAACACGTCGTTGGGTTCGGTCAGGCCCGGTCTGCTCTCCAGCGTCACCACCGCGGTCGGGGCGAACCCGCCGGTGGCCAGACCGGTGTTGCGCATGGTGTAGCGGATCAACTCGGAGTCCATCATCCGGACCCGCTCCCAGCCGGCGGGCTGGGGAATCTTGAGCACCGGCTCGCCCTGGCCGCGCGGCGGGATCTCGGTGAGCGGGGCGTCGACCGCGGTGCAGTCGGCGGCGGTGGCCCCCGAGGTGCCCAGGTTGACGGCGGCGACCCCGCGGGCGTCGTC
The DNA here is from genome assembly GCF_001494595.1 of Mycobacterium sp. M26. Taxonomy (GTDB): domain Bacteria; phylum Actinomycetota; class Actinomycetes; order Mycobacteriales; family Mycobacteriaceae; genus Mycobacterium. The sequence goes on along the minus strand of NZ_LN929908.1, from coordinate 494,814 downwards.
GATCACCCGGGTGCACGACGTCACCAGCACCAGGGCCGTCGCTGCGACCACCACCACCCGCGCAGACCTCATCATCGACCTCAGTGCGCGAAGTGCCGGGCGCCGGTGAGGTACAACGTGATTCCCGCCTTGGCGGCTGCCTCGGTGACCAGTTCGTCGCGCATCGAGCCGCCCGGGTGGACGATCGCCTTCACACCGGCGGCGGTCAGCGTCTCCAGCCCGTCGGGGAACGGGAAGAAGGCGTCACTGGCGGCGACCGCCCCGCGCACCCGCTCTCCGCCGCGTTCGACGGCCAGCCGGGCCGCGTCGACCCGGTTGACCTGGCCCATGCCGACGCCGACGGTGGCCCCGTCGGCCGCGACGACGATCGCGTTGGACTTGACCGCGCGGCAGGTGCGCCAGGCGAACACCAGGTCGGCCAGGGTGGCCGGATCGGCAGCCGCACCGGTGGCCAGCGTCCAGTTCGCCGGGTCATCGCCGGGGGCGTTGATGCTGTCGCGTTCCTGCATCAGCAGTCCACCGCTGATCTGGCGGATCTCCACCCCGTCGATGGGCGGCTCGGCGGCGACCAGGACGCGAATGTTCTTCTTGCGGGCCAGGATGTCGACCGCGCCGGGCTCGTACGCCGGGGCGATGATGACCTCGGTGAAGATCTCCGAGACGAACTCGGCCATCTCCACCGTCACCTCGGTGTTGGCCGCGATCACCCCGCCGAAGGCGCTCAGCGGATCGCACTCGTGGGCCTTGCGGTGGGCGTCGGCGACCGACACTGACGAGATCGCGATACCGCACGGGTTGGCGTGCTTGATGATCGCCACGCAGATCTGCTCGTGGTCGAAGGCCGCCCGCCATGCGGCGTCGGCATCGGTGAAGTTGTTGTAGGACATCTCTTTTCCGTGCAGCTGCTGCGCCTGCGCCAGGCCCGGCCAGCCCACGTCATCGCTGTAGAGCGCGGCCTGCTGGTGCGGGTTCTCGCCGTAGCGCAGCAGCGAGGTGCGCCGCCAGGTGCGGCCGAACCACGGCGGCAGGAACCCCGGGGCATCCCCCTCTTCGGGAGCCAGCGTGAAGCCCATCCAGCTGGCCACCGCGACGTCGTACTCGGCGGTGTGCCGGAAGGCCAGCGACGCCAGTTTCTTGCGCTCGTCGAAGGTGAAACCCCCGGCGCGCACCGCGGCCAGCACCCCGTCATAGCCCAGCGGGTCCACCACGACGGCGACGCTGGCGTGGTTCTTGGCCGCGGCCCGGACCATCGACGGGCCGCCGATATCGATCTGCTCGACGCACTCGTCGATCTCGGCCCCGGAGTCCACGGTCTCGCTGAACGGGTAGAGGTTGACCACGACCAGGTCGAAGGGCTCGATGTTGAGCTTCTCCAGCGCGGTCACGTGCTCGGGGTTGCGGGTGTCGGCGAGCAGCCCCGCGTGGATGTGCGGGTGCAGGGTCTTGACCCGGCCGTCGAGCACCTCGGGGAAGCCGGTCACGGTCTCCACCGGTGTCACCGGAATGCCCTTGCTGGCAATCGTTTTGGCGGTAGAGCCGGTGGACACGATGTCGACGCCGGCGTCATGCAGCCCCTGCGCGAGCGGGATCAGGCCGCTCTTGTCGTACACGCTGATCAGCGCGCGCCGGATCGGTCTCTTGCCGATCAAAGTCCCCGACGTCATCCTATGGTCGCCTTTCTGCCACTCCAGGTCACACCGCGCGTTGCCACCGCGGCCAGCACGTCCACCAGCAGTCGTCGTTCGACGACCTTGATGCGTTCGTGCAACGTGTCTTCATCGTCGCCGTCGAGAACCTCGACCGCCTCCTGGGCCAGGATCGGCCCGGTGTCCATCCCGGCATCCACCAGATGAACCGTGCATCCGGTGACCCTGACCCCGTAGTTCAGCGCGTCCGGTACCGCATGCGCGCCGGGGAACGACGGTAGCAACGCCGGGTGGGTATTGACCACGCGGCCGATGAAGCGCGAAAGGAATTCGGGGCCAAGGATTTTCATGAAACCCGCCGACACGATCAGGTCGGGTTGGTGGGCTGCGGTGGCGTCGGCGATCGCGCTGTCCCAGGCGGCGCGGTCCGGGTGGTCACCCAGGCGCACGCAATAGGACGGGATACCGGCCGCCTGCGCGATCTGCACGGCCCGGCAGTCGCGGTCGACGCCGACGGCGACGATGCGGGCCGGAAAGTCGCCGACCGCGGAGTCCAGCAGCGATTGCAGCAGCGATCCGGTTCCCGAAGCCAGGACGACCACACGGGCCGGCGCGCTGGGCGGGATGCGGAGGGGATGCTGCACGGCGATGAGCCTAGCTGTGGTTTGTCCCCGGCGAGACCGGGCACCCGGCTGATCACGCCGAGATTGACGTCACGCCGGCCGGTACTCGCACGTTGTCGGCGTGAGCTCAGTCTCGTGGCGGCTGGGGCTCGTCGGCCTCGATGTCGTCGTCGACGAACATCAGGTCCTCGACATCCTCGAGGTCAGGTGCGGGCCGAACCGGCGGCGGTGGGGGCACCGGAACCGGCTCGGGTTCTGGCTCAGGCTCGGGTTCGGGTTCGGGCTCGAATACCGGCTCGCCCACCAGGTCGTCGACCACCGGCTCGCCCAGGATGATCGGCTCGGTCATCGGCTCACCTTCGGGCTCGGCCACCACCAGCGGCGGCGCCACCCGCTTGGGCCGGCGCACCACGCCGCCGGACATCACCACGGTCAGGCCGCCGACGAGGAAAAACCAGAAGAACACCCCGGGCCCGAAGGTGCTCTGATCCACCCCGACGTCACCGAAGTTGCCCAGCTTCCCGCCCCCGGCGTAGCCGAGTAGCGCCATCGTCGCCGCCGACAACAGGGCGGCCACCGCGAGCTTGCCCAGCGCCGCCGGAAGCGGCAGCGGCCGGCGGGCACACTGCTGCCCCACCGCCACCCCGGCTGCGGCGCCGATGATCAGTAAGGCCACCCGACAACAGGGCGGCCACCGCGAGCTTGCCCAGCGCCGCCGGAAGCGGCAGCGGCCGGCGGGCACACTGCTGCCCCACCGCCACCCCGGCTGCGGCGCCGATGATCAGTAAGGCCACCCACACCGGGCCCAGCGGTGGCGTGGGCACCGCCGCCAGGATGGGCAGCGCCGGGATGTCGCCGCCGAACACCGTGAAGGAACTGAACGTCGCGAACCCGATGTGGGCGCTGGAGCCGACGGCCACCGCCGAGGCCCCCACGATCACGTTGGGCGCGTACAGCGCCGACAACAGCGTCAGGCTCAGCTGGCCGAACAGCGAGTCGGTGATCGCGAACAGCTCGTGCATGGTGCCCCAGTGCACCACCAGGGAGGCTGCCGTCACCGCGGCCGACAGCCCGAACAGCGCGAGAACGCCGGCCGTGGCGGCCCGCACGGTATCGCCCAGCCACATCGGCAGCCCGAGCGCCCGCAGCGCACGCCAGCCCACCTGTGATCCCACCCCGATCAGCGCGCCGATGAGGTGTACCGCCAGCACGCCGGAGAACGCCCGCAGCGCACTGGGCGTCTGCAGGTCCGTGATCACCGAGGAGGCATCGTGGATGACCGCCAGGGCGATCGCCGCGATGAGTAGCGGTCCGCCCACCGCCGAGGCCACGATCCAGCGGGTCACGAACCACGACGCACGCGGCGAGGTGGCCTGGGCGGTGGTGCGCGCGGTACCCCACACCATCAGCAGCACCGGCAACAGTGGCAGCGCACCGAGCTGATGCCCGGCGATCGAGATCGGCACCTGATGCACCGCCAGCCACATGCTGGCGACAGCACCGAGCGTGCCGGTCATATCGCTGTTGGCGATGACGAGCTGTAGCAGCGTCACCGCGGTGATCACCACGAGTGCGACCACCGACGGGCCGAACGCGACGCGAACCAGGTCACGCGCCTGGCGCGCGCCGACGGGCCGCTGGTCCTCCATTCGCGTCACTGGTCGCGCTGGTATCCGGAGCGCGCGAGGCGCACCCGGTTAGGACGGCGTCGGGCCAGACGACGGCGACGACGGCGACGACGGCGCCTGGGACTGCTGCCCGGGCTGCCCGGGTGCCTGCTGCTGCTGGCCCGAGCCGACGGACGGCGGCGGGCTGAAGCTCGGGAACCCGGTGGGCGGGGTGGGCGGTCCGCTCTGCGGGCCGGCTGAAGCTCGGGAACCCGGTGGGCGGGGTGGGCGGTCCGCTCTGCGGGCCGGGACCGGAGAAGCCGCCGGTGGACGGACCCGACGGGTAACCGCCGTACTGCGACGGGTAGCCGGGTCGCTGGCCGGGGCCCTGCGGTCCGGGCTGGCCGTAGTAGCCGCCGGGGGGCGGACCGTACTGGCCGTACTGCTCATAACGGGGTCGCGGAGCCGGCGCGGTGATGACACCGGCTTCGAGCAGCAGCGCCGCGACGGCGGCGACGGCTTCCAGGATCGTGAAGGCCAACACCAGCCACAGGGCCCAGCCGATCGAGAACCCGGTCGGCTTGCTGACCACCTGTGCGATGACCAGCAGCACGGCCAGCACCGAGACGGCCGCCACGATCGCGGTGTACGGCTTGGCCTTGGGCACCAGGCTGACCGCAGCCAGCAACGCGGCCAGCACCGCCGCGATGACGGGGTACCCGCCACCGCTGCCGGTGAGTTCGGCACCGCCGAACGGGCCGAGTTCGGCGGTGACGGTGAACACCGGGCCGAAGCTGGCGAGGTAGGCGGCCAGGCCGGCCACCACCACGCCGATCGTCAGATACAGGGGCAGCTTGCTGGGGCCCGGGTCGCTCGGGGCGAACGACGGCCCGGCAGCCCCGTACGCGCCCTGCGGCTGCGTGGGCGGGTAGCCCGGGTTGTTGGGCGGGTAAGTCATGGCCTCTCCTTCAGCCTTGGCGCGCCGCGCTCCCCTGCGGCGCTGCGTCGGTTGTGGCACTCGAACGGACCCACTGGCCCAGTTCGACCACCAACGCTAGCGCACCGCGCCGCAGGGGCGGCGACCATCGGCGTGTCACACAGGCAGTTGGCAAACTGCCCGCACGGCTCAGGCAGAAGCCAGCAGCGGCGCACCCACCGAATCGCTGTCGGCGGCTTCGATTTCGCGGACCAGGGGCAGGACCCGGGAGCCGAAGTATTCGATTTCTTCCTGGAAGTGCAGGAAGCCGCCGAGGATGAGGTCCACGCCGCGTTTGCGGTAGGCGGCGATGCGTTCGGCGATCTGCTCGGGGGTGCCGATCAGCTGGGTGCGGAACCCGTCGTTGTACTGGACCAGGTCTTCGAAGCTGGAGTCGGCCCACATGCCGCGCTTGTCGGCCGTGGAGGCACCGGCCTGCTGGACCGCCGAGCGGAATCCCTCGACCGCGGGCTTGTTGGCCTTGGCGATGATCTCCCGCAGCGTTTCCTTTGCTTCTTTCTCTGAGTCCCTGGCGATGATGAACCCGTTGAGCCCGACCTTGACCTCCCGGCCGGCCTCGCGGGCATGATCGCGGACCTCGACCACCTGCTCGGTGATGCCGTCGAAGTCCTTGCCGTTGGAGAAGTACCAGTCGGCGTAGTAGCCGCCGTTGCGCCGCGCGGCACTGGAGTTGCCGCCCTGGAACAGTTCGGGGTTGGGGCGCTGCTCGGTGTTCAGCGGCTTGGGCTTGAGAGTGAAATCGTGGATGCGGTAGAAATCGCCGCGGAAATCGACGTTGTCCTCGGTCCAGATCTTGCGGATCACCTGCAGGAACTCCGCCGAGCGACGGTAGCGCTCATCGTGCTCGAGCCACGGCTCACCCAGGTGGGTGAACTCGTCCTTGAACCAGCCGGAGACCACGTTGATGGCGAACCGGCCCCCCGAGAGGTGATCGGCGGTCGCACCGAGTTTGGCCAGCACCGCCGGATGCCACAGTCCCGGATGCACCGCGGCGATCACCTTGAGCCGCTGGGTGGCCAGCAGCAGCGCCAGGCTGAAGCTGGTCGACTCGTGCTGGAACTCCGCGCCGTAGGAGGCCTCGTAGCGCACCTGGCTCAGCGCGTACTCGAACCCGTTGTTCTCCGCGGTCTGGGCCAGCTTCGCGTTGTACTCGTAGTTCCAGTCCGTGCGCTGTTCGATATCACTGGTCACCAACCCACCACTGACATTGGGCACCCAGTAGGCGAACTTGATCTCGTCTGCAATGCGTTCGGTCGTCACGGTGAGCCATCAGAGCAAAGCGGCGCCCATCCGTCGCGGTTAAGACGCGTGATGAACGAAAGTCAGGCCAGCACGATCGGGGTGGCCTCGATACCGTTGAACCGTGACGAGGTCACCGAGGTGTAGGCCCCCATCATGGGACTGACCACCAGGTCGCCCACCGACAGCGGAGGCATCGGATAGTCCCGCGCGATCACGTCGGCGCTGTCACAAGTTGGCCCGGCCAAAGTGACTGACTCCAAAGCAGATTCGGCGGGTATGCCGTCGAGCACCTCCCGCAGCGCCAGGATCGGCGGATGGACATCTTCGGTCAGCACGTTCGAGTAGCTGCCGTACAGACCGTCGTCGAGATAGTGCCAGACCCTGCCGTCGCGCACCGCGGTGCCCACCACGCTGGACACCAGCGTCATGGCGTCGGCAGCCAGGAACCTCCCAGGTTCGGCCAACAACGCGAAGTCATGACGCCGGTCCCCCAGGACGTCGTCGACGATGGCGCCGATCGAGTCGATCGCCGGCATCGATTCGCGGTAGTCCACGGGGAAGCCGCCGCCGATGTCGATCACCCGCGCCCGCACGTCGATGGTGCGCGCGAGCTGGTCGACCAGGTCCAGGGTGTCACGCAGCGCGCGGCGGTACGGCTCAACCGAGGCGCTCTGGCTGCCGACGTGAAAGCTGAAGCCCGCGAACCGAACTCCGGCGGCAAGGACGTGCTTGACCACCAGTTCGGCCTCGGCGGGCGGCACCCCGAACTTGGTGGACAGGTCGGATTTGGCCGTCGGGTTCGCAAAGCTCAGCCGCACCAGGATCTCGATGTCGGCGGGCAGACCGGTGAACTTGTCCGCCTCCACCGGGTTCTCCACGACGAACATCCGGATTCCGGCGCGATAGGCGTGCTCGATATCGGCGCGCTTCTTGATCGGGTGGGTGTGCACGCAGCGGTCCATCGGCAGACGCAGGCTGCGCAGCAGGTCCACTTCGGCGTTGGTGGCGACATCGAAGCCGCCACCCCAGGCCGCCACCGTCATCAGCACGGCAGGGTGCGGCAGCGCCTTGACGGCGTAGTGCGGCCGGACCCCACGCAGATAGGTGGCGAACTGCCGGTAGCGCGCCGCCACCCGGTCCGGATCGAGGATCAGCAGGGGTGTGCCATGTACGGCGATCAGGTCCTGCCAGGCGTTCTTGGCCGCCTCGGCCCGAAGTTCCCTACGCAGCGTGTGCCGTCGTCGCGGATCCATCATCCACCTTCTCTTCCTGTTGTTCCCGTCCGCCGGTACCGGCGACCAGCCCTGTGAAACGCTCGTAGCTGAAGATGGCGCAGCCGTAGAAAGCCAAGTCGGAGAACACCTTTGCGCCGATCCAGCCGAGCACGGCGGTGCCCAGCAGCGCCGGCCCGAGGTAGTAGGCCAGCGGGCGGACCAGCAGGGAATCCACCAGCTCGGCGGGCCCGAACTCCACCGCGACGCTGCGCAGCGCGAGCGCATTGGCTGCGGCCACCCGCACCGGCCAGCGCCGGCCGGTGGCGGCGGCGTAGGACACGCGGACCGCGTTGCGGTAGGCGATCGCGTAGAACCCCACCGATGCGCCCACGGTGCCGGCCACCGCTGCGGCGCCGAACGACTCGGTCAGTACGAACAGCAATCCGGCGCCGCCGATCTCACCCACCGTCCCGGCGATCTCACACGGGAGGTAGCGGCGAACCCATTCGAGGATCTTGCGACGCAGCAGATGGTTGTCGGCCATGAGATGACGGTGATCTGTGCGCAGTCCGGCGTCACGAGTGGTGCGCTACTCGTCTCGCCGCGCACAGCACTCGCCCCGCCGCGGCGATCGGGACCTGCCCTTGCTGTCGGCACTGGAACTCGTTCTAATCCTTGCCATGGATTACGGGCTTGTTCTGTTCACCAGCGACCGCGGCATCACCCCGGCGGCGGCCGCCAAACTCGCCGATGACCACGGCTTCCAGACGTTCTACGTTCCGGAGCACACCCACATCCCGGTCAAGCGGGAGGCCGCCCATCCCGGCACCGGTGACGAGACCCTGCCCGACGACCGCTACATGCGCACCCTGGACCCGTGGGTGAGCCTGGGTACCGCGGCCGCCGTGACCTCCCGGGTCCGGCTGTCCACCGCCGTGGCGCTGCCCGTCGAACACGACCCCATCACATTGGCGAAATCGATTGCCACCCTTGATCATCTGTCCGGTGGCCGGGTCAGCCTCGGGGTCGGCTTCGGCTGGAACACCGATGAATTGCTGGATCACCACGTGCCGCCGAACCGCAGGCGCACCGTGCTGCGCGAGTACATCGAGGCCATGCGCGCGCTGTGGACCCAGGAAGAGGCCGCCTACGACGGCGAGTTCGTGAAGTTCGGCCCGAGCTGGGCGTGGCCCAAGCCGGTCCAGCCGCACATCCCGGTCTTGGTGGGCGCCGGCGGCACCGAGAACACCTTCAAGTGGATCTCGCGGCACGCCGACGGCTGGATCACCACCCCGCGCGACTTCGACATCGACGCCCCGGTGGCGCTGCTGCACGAGACCTGGGCCGCGGCCGGGCGCGAGGGCGCCCCCCAGATCGTGGCGCTGGACTACAAGCCGGTGCCCGAGAAGCTGGAGCACTGGCGCGAGATCGGGGTGACCGAGGTGCTGTTCGGCCTTCCGGACAAGCCCGCCGACGAGGTCGCCGCATACGTCGAGCGGCTGGCGGGCAAGCTCAGCGCGCTGGCCTGAGTGCGCCGCACACCTGGATTCGAGTAGGGCACCACTCGTGCCCTCGGCGCGGGTTCCGACGACAGTTCACAGCGTCAGGTATCGGCTGTGAACAACGAGGAGGAGCCATGCCATCCATCAGCCCACTGATCATCAAAGTGATCGACGGTATCGATGCCGGCCCGCGACGGACCCGGAATCAGCGCAAGCCAGCCCGGACCCGGTTCGGGACCCGCGCTCGCCGAGGCTAGGCCAGAACGGCGCGGTTGTCCTTCTCGGTCGACCGCACCGTGATGCGCGCACCCAGCGGGTCACCGTCGGTGAGTAGCCCGACGAGGTCGGGGTCCTCGGTCAACGCCAGGAACCGGCTGTTGTCGGCGGCCAGCCGCCCGATGATGATGCCGGTGCGCACCGGCCAGTCGTAGCGCACGGTGTAGGTCTCGATGGTGGCCGCGCCGTCGGCCTTCTCGGTGACGGGAACCACCGGCCGCGCGGCGACCTCGCGGCACAGCTCGGCGCTGTTGTCCGGTTTCCAGTCCACCGGCGTGGTTGAGTACACCCCGACGGAGTACTTGCTCATGATGCCGCCATTGGCAGCCACCAGGCCGAAATCACCTGGGCGATCGCGCATCTCGCTGACCGTCTCGGCGATGCCGTGCAGCGAGTAGTTGTTGCCGGGTCCGCCGAAGTACGGCAGGCCGCCAGTCAGCGTCAGCCCGCGCGGGTCGTCGGTGGCCAGCCCGGTGCCGTCGCAGAAGTTGAACACCGGCACCGGGAAGCAGCTGTAGAGGTCGAAGGTGGAGATGTCGTCGATACCGACGCCGGCCACCGCCATCGCTTCGTTGATGGCGAGTACCGAGGACGAGTTGTAGTCGATCTGGGTGCGGTCGAGCAGCGGCTGGTCGGTCACGTCGGCATGGCCGTGCAGATAGACCCAGCGCTCCTCGGGCACCCCGAGGCGGCGGGCCGCCTCCACCGACATCAGCACCGCAGCCGCACCCATGTTGACCTGATCGCGGGCCACCAGCAGCCGCGGATACGGGTCACAGATCATCCGGTTGGAGTCGGTGACGGTGATGATCTCCTCGACGGAGCGTTCCACCGGGGATGACGAAAACGGGTTCTTGGCAGCGACTTTGGTGAACGGGGCGAAGAGCTCGCCCATGGCACGCCGGTACTCGGCGACACTCAGGCCCACCCGGCCGCGGCGCGCGTTCTCCAATAGCCCGTACTGGGCGGGCGCACCGACCAGACCGTGTGCCACGGTGTACTCGGTGAACAGACCCTCATAGCCGTAGCCGCGGTCTTCCAGCGAACCCTCGACGGTCTCGGAGTGATCGGGCTTTTCCCGGTCGGCGTAATACCGGATGCTGGAGGTGTTTTCGGAGCCGAAGATCATGACGACGTCGGCGCCGCCGGCCGCGATGTGGCCGGCGAATTCGGTGACCAGATGCTGCGGGCCGTTGCCACCGATGGGCTCGAGGACGGCGCGTGCCGGTGTGGCCCCGATGCGCTTGGCCACTGAGCGCGGGTAGTTGTTCGACCCGCCCATCGGGGTGGGTGCCCGTCCGGAGATCTCGAACTGCCGGGTCCCGGCGACGGTGTCGATGGCCCGGGCCACCGCGGCGGGGTCGGCCCCGGTGTCCCGCAAAGCGGCCTCGGCGGCGGCGGTGGCCAGATCGACTGACGACAGACCGCGGTAGCTGGACTCGCCGAGGCGTTCGGTGAACTGACCGGCGCCGACGATGACGGGGGTGCGCGGATCGACCATAGTTCGACAGGCTAATAGAACTCGTTACAGTTCCGCCAACCGGCACCGGCGCCGTCACAACCTTGACCGTTTTGTCACTTAGTGACACTCTGGAAATGTCACTAAGTGACAGAACCGGGGAGGGTGCAGATCAGCGACAGGCAGGAGCAGGCGCGACTGGCGGTGTCGCGCAAGGCGGCGGCCCTGTTCTGGGAACGGGGGGTCGCTGCCACCAGCGGCGACGATATCGCCGCCGCTGCCGGAGTCTCGACCAGAACCGTCTGGCGCTACTTCCGATCGAAGGAGAGCTGCGTCGAGCCACTACTGGCCAAGACGGCCGAGCGCTTCTTGCGGTCGGCCCGTCGATGGCCTCCCGAGCTCTCCCTCAGCGAGCATCTCGTCGCCGACACGGTGGATTTTCCGCTGTCACCCGAGGACATCGCCGACGAGGTGGCCGCACTCCGTATCGGGACGCTCACCGCGACAGAACCGGCGTTGCGGGCCACCTACCTGATGGTCCACGACGAGATGGAACGCGGGCTCGCACCCGTGATCGCCGCTCGGCTGGGACTGCCCGCCGACGACCTCACCGTCCGGCTGTGTGCGGCGGCGGTCACCGGGGCATTCCGCGTGATCGACGAGGACGTCGGCCGCGCTGTCATCGTCGAGGGCAAATCGGTCAGCCAGGCCGAGGCGCTTGCTCTGGTGGACAGAGCGATTCGAGAAGCCACCAACGGCCGCGTGGGCGGTCCGGTGGTCCGCTAACCCCAACCCCGACAACCGAATACCCATCGCGAACCGGCACGACGGCCGGTCCGGCGGACCAGCACGCCCCTAGAAAGGAACTTTCGGTGCAACCCGATCTGATCACGGTAGAAGACTTCTTCAGCCCGCCCGAGCGCACCGCGGCGACGATCTCGCCGGACGGGACGCGGATCGCCTACCTCGCGCCGTGGCGCAACCGGCTCAACGTCTGGGTGCGCGATATCGACGCCGCGAGCCCCGCCCGGTGCGTGACCGCCGATGACACCCGCAGCGTCTACATCTATCGCTGGACCCATGACTCACGGTGGCTGATCTATCTGCAGGACAGCGGCGGCGACGAGCACTGGCACGTCTACCGGGTCGATCTCGAGGACCCGGCGGCCGACATCGTCGATCTCACACCGTTTCCGGGCGTGCGAGCCAGTGTCGAGCTGCTCAAGGGCCGGCCCGGCAAAGCCGTTGTCCAGCTGAACAAGCGGAACCCGGAACTGTTCGACGCCTACGAACTCGACATTGCCACCGGTGAACTGGCCATGCTCGCGCAGAACCCGGGCACCGTCGTCACCTGGCTGTGCAGCCCCGACGGCCAGCTGTTCACCTCGGTGCTGACCGGCGAGGGCGATATCGAGCTGGCACAGTGGCAAACGGCGACACAGACGCTGCGCACCATCAGGCGCTACGACGGCTCCGACTACCCCCTCGGCATCCATCCCATCGTCGTCTCCCCGGACGGCTCGGGTCTGTGGCTGGGATCGAATCAGGGCAGCGATCGCACCCGCCTCGTTCGCGTCGATGTCGCGACCGGCGAGGAAACCGAGATCGACAGCCATCCAACCTTCGATCTGGCCGCCCAGATGGTGCTGCCGTCACCGCTGATCATCAGTGAGCGCACCGGTGATCTGATCGGGGTGCGCTACTACGGGGATCGTCAGGTCATCCACGCCCTGGACCCCGAATTCGCCGCTGTTCTCGACAATCTCACCGCACTCTCCGACGGCGATCTGGCCATCGTGTCCGCCGACGCCGATGGCCGGCGGTGGGTGGTGAACTTCACCCACGACCGCGACCCGTGGGCCACTTACTTCTATGACCATTCCACCGGGGAGAGCCGATTGCTCTTTCGGCCCTATCCGCATCTGGATCCCGCAGCGCTGGCCCCGATGAACGCGATCACCATCACCGCCCGTGATGGACTGCAATTGCACGGATACCTGACCCTGCCGGTCGGCGTTGACCCGACGGGCCTGCCGCTGGTGCTGCTCGTTCACGGCGGGCCGTGGGCCCGTGACTGCTGGGGTTATCAGCCGGAGGTGCAGCTATTGGCGAACCGCGGATATGCGGTGCTGCAGGTCAACTTTCGCGGGTCGACCGGCTATGGCAAGGCCTTCACCAAAGCCGCGATCGGCGAGTTCGCCGGAGCGATGCACGACGACCTGATCGACGCTGTCGGATGGGCGGTGAGCCAGGGCATCGCCGACCCGCGCCGGGTGGCCATCTTCGGCGGCTCGTACGGCGGATATGCGGCACTGGTCGGGGTGACGTTCACCCCGGATGTGTTCGCGGCGGCTATCGACTATGTGGGTATCTCCAGCCTGGCCAACTTCATGCGGACGCTGCCGACGGTCGCGCGGCCGTTCCTGGCCAACAACTGGCATCTCTATGTCGGCGACCCATCCGACCCGGCGCAGGAAGCGGACATGGTGTCGCGTTCGCCGATCAGCAGAGTCGAGCAGATTCGCACACCGCTGCTGGTTGTGCAGGGCGCCAACGACTCTCGGGTGGTGCAGGCCGAGTCCGACAATCTGGTGCACGCGTTGCGCGAACGTGGCGTGGACGTCGAGTACCTGATCAAGGATGACGAGGGGCACGGGTTCGTCAACCCGGACAACCAGATCGACCTCTATCACGCCGTCGAGCGATTCCTGGCCGAGCACCTCTGACCGACGAAAAGCCCCCGGAGTCTGGGACTCCGGGGGCTCAACGGTGAAGCGAATTACAGGGTTTCGAAGATCTCGCGCGCCAGCTTGGCGGTCTCCGAGGGCGTCTTGCCGACCTTCACACCGGCGGCCTCGAGAGCTTCCTTCTTGCCCTGTGCGGTACCGGCACCGTCGGACACGATGGCGCCGGCGTGGCCCATGGTCTTGCCCTCGGGTGCGGTGAAGCCGGCGACGTAGCCGACGACGGGCTTGGTGACGTTGGCCTTGATGTAGGCGCCCGCCTTCTCTTCCGCGTCGCCACCGATCTCACCGATCATGACGATCAGCTTGGTCTCGGGGTCGTTCTCGAACGCCTCGATGGCGTCGATGTGGGTGGTGCCGATGACGGGGTCGCCACCGATACCGATCGCGGTGGAGAACCCGAGATCGCGCAGCTCGTACATCATCTGGTAGGTCAGCGTGCCGGACTTGGACACCAAGCCGATCGGACCCTTGCCGGTGATGTTGTTCGGCGTGATGCCGACCAGCGACTCACCCGGGGTGATGATGCCGGGACAGTTCGGGCCGATGATCCGGGTCTTCTGACCCTTCTCGACGTTGTAGGCCCACGCATAGGCGGTGTCCTGCACCGGGATTCCCTCGGTAATGACCACCAGCAGCGGGATCTCGGCGTCGATGGCCTCGATGATGGCGTCCTTCGAGAAGGCCGGCGGCACAAAGGCGATCGACACATCGGCGCCGGTCTCCTTGATGGCCTCGGCCACCGAGGCGAACACCGGGAGCTCGATGTCGTTGCCGTCCTTGTCGACGTGCGAGACCGTGGTGCCCGCCTTTCGGGCGTTGACGCCACCGACCACCTGGGTGCCGGCCTTGAGCATCAGCTTGGTGTGCTTGGTGCCCTCGCCGCCGGTGATGCCCTGGACGATGACCTTGCTGTCCTTATTCAGGAAGATAGACATATTTCGTTGGCTCCCTTACTTGTTGGCCAGCTCGGCGGCCTTATCGGCGCCGGCGTCCATGGTCTCGGCCTGGATGACCAGGGGGTGGTTGGCTTCGGCCAGGATGCGACGGCCCTCCTCGACGTTGTTGCCGTCGAGACGAACGACGAGCGGCTTGTTGGCCTCGTCGCCCAGGATCTGCAGGGCCTTGACGATGCCGTTGGCCACCGCGTCACACGCGGTGATGCCGCCGAACACATTGACGAACACGCTCTTGACCTGCGAGTCACCCAGGATGACGTCCAGTCCGGCGGCCATCACCTCGGCCGAGGCGCCACCACCGATGTCGAGGAAGTTGGCCGGCTTCACGTTGCCGTGCTTCTCACCGGCGTAGGCGACGACGTCCAGGGTCGACATGACCAGACCCGCACCGTTGCCGATGATGCCGACCTCGCCGTCAAGCTTGACGTAGTTGAGGTCGTTCTCCTTGGCCTTGAGTTCGAGCGGATCGGTGGCGTCCTTGTCCTCGAACTCGGCGTGGCCGGGCTGCCGGAAGTCGGCATTCGCGTCGAGGGTGACCTTGCCGTCCAGCGCAAGGATCTGATCGTCGGGCGTGCGCACCAGCGGGTTGACCTCCACCAGGGTGGCGTCCTCCTTGGTGAACACCTCCCACAGCTTCTGGATCGTCACGGCCGCGGCGTCGAGCACCTCGGCGGGCAGGTGGCCCTGCTCGGCGATGGAACGCGCGAAGGCCAGGTCGACACCCTTGACGGCGTCGACCGGAACCTTGGCGAGCCGCTCAGGCTTGGTGGCGGCGACCTCTTCGATCTCCATGCCGCCCTCGACCGAGCACATGGCCAGGTAGGTCCGGTTGGACCGGTCGAGCAGGAAGGAGATGTAGTACTCCTCGGCGATGTCACTGGCCTCCGCGACCAGCAGCTTCTTGACGATGTGGCCCTTGATGTCCAGGCCGAGAATGTTGGAGGCGTGGGTGAAGGCGTCCTCGGGGGTCGCGGCGTACTTGACGCCACCGGCCTTGCCGCGGCCACCCACCTTGACCTGGGCCTTGACCATCACGGGCTTGCCGATTTCCTCGGCAATGGCCTTGGCGTCTTCCGGGGAGTCGGTGACCCGGCCCGGGGTGGTGGGAACGTTGTGCTTGGCGAATAGTTCCTTCGCCTGGTACTCGAAGAGATCCATGTGCTCACTGTCTGGTCGGCGCTGACATGTTGATGGGGGAAGTCGCTCCGGGGGAACTGTATCGACACGCGCGAAACCCGCTAAGCCCGCCTACCACTCATGTGGCACATCTCACCGATGAGCCGAAGTGATTCAACTCACAATCGGTCGAGGAATAACGGCATCGGTTGAACCAGCATTGGAGATTGGTTAACGTCTGGGGGTCGAGATAACGCTTTGGTCACGGTAAGAGGGGCATTCGGTTTTGCGTCAGCATCGGTCGGACTCAGATCTCCTGGGAGATGATCGGACCGCACGCGCTGCGACCAGGGCTTTTGATCCCGAGCGGGTCGACGTCACCGACATCATCCCCTTCAACGAGTTCGGTGAGCTCGGTGGTCCCGACGTAGACTTCCGCGAGCACTCCGCCTTCGACACCGGGTCGCAGGTAGTGCACTCCCCCGAACTTGATGACATGCATGACGCCGACGACCTGACCCCGCTGCGCCTGGTGGTTCCCACCGAGTTCGCCTCGGCCCGCGACGCCGAGCGCGCCGAGCGCCCGCGGTTCGTCGACACCGAGATCACCGATATGCTGCCGCGCACGCCGCAGCACCGCCGCCAGCCGACCAGCGCCGCCAAGGGCCGCGTGATGATCGCCGCGATGGCCGCCGGCGCCGCTGCTGCCGCCGCCTACACCGCGGTCAAGCCGGCCACCGAGACCACCACCCAGACCGTGCTGGCCTCCGACAAGACACCCATCGAGGGCGGCGTCACCACGCCGCGCGGTGTTCAGCTCATCGCGGTCGCCCCCATCGCCGACGCCGCGGTGCACAGCGAGGAGCTCTCCAAGGGCGCCGCCTTCGCCCAGGAGCGCGCCGAGCGTGAGGCCCGGCTGCAGCGTCCGCTGTTCGTGATGCCCACCAAGGGTGTGTTCACCTCCGGCTTCGGCTACCGCTGGGGTGCCCTGCACGCCGGGATCGATCTGGCCGGCCCGATCGGCACCCCGATCTATGCCGCCGGTGACGGCGTGGTCGTCGACGCCGGGCCGACGGCCGGGTACGGCGCGTGGGTCAAGATCCGGCACTCCGATGGCTCGGTGACCTTGTACGGCCACGTCAACACCTGGAACGTACAGATCGGTCAGCGGGTGTTCGCCGGCGACCAGATCGCCACCATCGGCAACCGCGGCAACTCCACCGGACCGCACCTGCACTTCTCGGTTCTGCAGAACGGCACGAACTTCATCGATCCGGTGCCGTGGCTCGCCGCGCGGGGTATCTCGCTCGGCCCGTACGTCGGCTGAGCGTGGCTCACCCGAACGACCCGCGTTCGACCCCGCCGATCATCCGGCGTCAACCCTCAGGGCCCATCCCCCGGCCCGACGACACCCGCACCGGCATCATCAGACGCGCGCCGACCGGCCCGATCCCGCCGATCGCCGAGGGGCGCACCACCCACATTCCCCGGCCTCCCGTCGAGGAGGCGCCGACCGGCCTGATCCGGCGTGCCGAACCCGTCACGGTGCCGCCGCGGGCCACCCCCGTCATCGACATCTCGACCGGCCGCACCGCCATCGCCGCGAGCGCGGTCAGCATCGTCAGCGGCTGGGCCACCGCGGTGGTGGCCACCGACCTGATCGCCGGCTGGTGGCATACCGACCGATTGTTCTGTCTCGCAGTCGGTTTCCTCACGGTGCTGTTCGCCGGCAGCACGATCTCCGGGGTGATCCTGCTGCTGTTGCGCCGCTCAGTGGGCTGTTATCTGATCACCTTCGGCGCCGTGATCGCGCTGCTGACGTTCGGCAGCGTGTTCATCGCCGGTGCCCGCATTCCGTGGCCGGTGTACCTGATTCCGGTGCTGCCGCTGGCGAGTCTTGTTCTGGCGCTTCACTCGTCGACGAAGCGCTGGTGCCGGGTCCGCTAGAGCTTGGTCACCGGGGCGTGGTTGTGCATGAGCTTGACCCGGCCGGCGCTGCCGAAGTCGATCAGCGACATCGCCGACTCGCCCATCCCGGAGACTTCCTCGACCCGGCCCAGGCCGTACTTGTCGTGGCTGACCCGGTCGCCGGGTTCGAGCACCAGCAGCGGGCGCTTGCTGCCGCCGGCGGGCCGCATCGGCGAGGGCCGCGGGGTGCCGAACCGGCCGGCCCCGCTGACCGGGGCACTGTAGGACGGCGTGGGATCGGTGCGACGCCAGTCCAGCAGATGCTCGGGAATCTCGCGCAGGAACCGTGATTCGGGGTTGAGCATGGGCTGACCCCACGACGAGCGCACCTTGGCCCGGGTCAGGTAGAGCCGCTGGCGGGCGCGGGTGATCCCGACGTAGGCCAGCCGGCGTTCCTCGGACAGTTCGGTCGGATCGCCCAGTGCCCGCATGTGCGGGAACATGCCGTCCTCCCAGCCGGTCACGAATACCACCGGGAACTCCAGGCCCTTGGCGGTGTGCAGCGTCATCAGTGTGACCACACCGGAGTCGTGCTCGGGCAGTTCGTCGGAGTCGGCGACCAGCGACACCCGCTCCAGGAACTCGGCGAGGATCCCGGTCTGCGGCACGTCCTCGTCAGCCTCCGCAGCGCCTTCGCCCTCCTGCGCCAGCGCGGCGGCGTTGGCCCGGTCGGTGCTGAATTCGTGTGCGACGCTGACCAATTCGTTGAGGTTGTCCAGCCGGGCCAGGTCCTGCGGGTCGCTGGAGGCCTCCAGTTCCCGGCGATAGCCGGTGCGATCGAGGACGGCCTCGACGAGGTCGCCCAGTTCGTTGTCCAGGCGGCCGCGCAGATCGTCGAGCAGGTTGACGAAGCTGGCGATCGCCTTCTCCGAACGGGTGTTGAGCATCGGCACCTTGCCCTGCGCCGCGGCGACCAGGGCGTCGGCGAAGGTGGCGCCGGTGTTCTCGGCATAGACCGCCACGCAGGCCTCGGCGCGGTCGCCGATCCCGCGGCGCGGGGTGTTCAGGATGCGCCGCAGGCTCACCGCATCCCCGGGGTTGTCGAGCACGCGCAGGTAGGCGACGATGTCGCGAATCTCCTTGCGCTCGTAGAACCGAACGCCGCCGACCACCTTGTAGGGAATGCCCGCGCGGATGAACACCTCTTCGAGTGCGCGCGAGGAGTTGTTGGTCCGGTAGAACACCGCGACGTCGTTGTACGAGATGCCGTCACGATCGGCCAGGGCATCGATCTCACCGGCGACGAACCGGGCCTCGTCGTGCTCGTTGTCGGCGACGTAGCCAGTGATCAGCTCGCCGTCCCCGGCGTCGGTCCACAGTCGCTTCTCCCGGCGGTTGGCGTTGCGGGAGATCACTGAGTTGGCCGCGTTCAGGATGTTCTGGGTGGACCGGTAGTTCTGCTCGAGCAGGATCGTGGTGGCGTCCGGGAAGTCGCGCTCGAAATCCTCGATGTTGCGGATGGTGGCGCCGCGGAAGGCGTAGATCGACTGGTCGGCGTCACCCACCACGCACAGCTCACTGGGCGGCACGGTGTCGGTGTCCGGGGCACCCACCCCAACCAGCTCGCGGACCAGGACGTACTGGGCGTGGTTGGTGTCCTGGTACTCGTCGACCAGGATGTGCCGGAACCGCCTGCGGTAGTACTGGGCGATCTGCGGGAAGGCCTGCAGCACCGCGACCGTCTCACCGATCAGGTCGTCGAAGTCCAGCGCATTGGCCGCCCGCAGCCGCCGCTGGTACTCGCCGTAGACGGTGGCCACGGTGCGGGCCAGGTCGTCGGTATTGGTGTCCAGCGCGGCCACCGCGTCCTCGGGGCTGATGAGCTCGTTCTTGAGGTTGGAGATCCCGTTGGCCAGCAGTCGCGGCGAATAGCGCTTGACGTCCAGGCCCATGTCCTTGCCGATCATCAGCAGCAGGCGGCGCGAATCGTCGGCGTCGTAGATCGAGAAGTTGGAGTTCAGCCCGGGCACCAGCGAGGCCTGGTTACGCAGGATCCGCACACAGGTGGAGTGGAACGTCGACACCCACATGTTGCGGGCCCGCGGGCCGACCAGCGCGACGACCCGTTCCCGCATCTCGGCGGCGGCCTTGTTGGTGAACGTGATAGCCAGAATCTGGCCGGGCCCGACGTCGCGGGCGGCCAGCAGGTAGGCGATCCGGCGGGTGAGGACGGCCGTCTTGCCCGATCCGGCGCCGGCGACGATGAGCAGCGGGGCGCCCTCATGCAGCACCGCCTGACGCTGCTGCGGGTTGAGACCGTCGAGAAGCTCGGCTGCGTCGGCGGGACGTTTGAAGTCGGTCACGTGCACACTCATGTCTGACCCAACTTACCGCTGTATGGCGACAGTTTTTTGCACAAGACCGGCGCGTGGTGGCACACTCATTTTGTGCTTACTGCACCGCAGCGATTTTTCTACGGGTACCGGATCGCGGTACCCGTGGAGGCATAGCTGCTCGAACCCGAGAGCCCCGCGGTCCGCATCCGGATCCGGGGCTCGTCTCTTGTGTGAGGTCCGGACCGCGATGAGACCCCAGCACACACGAGGAGAACAGAGCCATGACCGTAGAAGCCGAGCAGATGTCTGATATCGACGCGTTGCGCCAGGAGATCGACCGCCTCGACGCCGAGATTCTGGCTGCGGTCAAACGCCGCAAAGAGGTCTCGCAGGAAATCGGCCGCGCCCGGATGGCCTCCGGCGGCACCCGGCTGGTGCACAGCCGCGAGATGAAGGTGATCGAGCGCTACGGCGAGCTGGGTCCCGATGGCAAGGACCTGGCGATGCTGCTGCTGCGGATGGGCCGCGGCCGGCTCGGGCACTGAGGCCGGCCATCGGACACAGCCGGCTCGGGCACTAGCCCTCAGCAGCGCGTCAGATCCCGGTCCACGATCTTGTGGCGCCGCGATGCCGGCGGAAGCAGCTGATCGAGGGCCAGCATCAGCCCACCCACAGCGCCGCCGATCTGGGCGACCACCAGCTCAGGTAGGGCACGGCGCTCGGCGACATCAGTGGTCTTCATGAGCGCCTGGATACCCCACGCCTGCGATCGCAAGCGTGGGGTACGCCACTATTTGGTCAGCGCGATGTACTTGGTGTCGAGGTATTCCTCGATGCCCTCGTAGCCGCCCTCGCGGCCGAAACCGGACTCCTTGACCCCGCCGAACGGCGCGGCCGGGTCGGAGATGACACCACGGTTGACGCCGACCATGCCCGACTCCAGCGATTCGGCCACCCGCAGCGCCCGGTCCAGCGACTCGGTATAGATGTAGGACGCCAGGCCGTACTCGGTGTCGTTGGCGGCGGCGATGCCCTCTTCCTCGGTGTCGAACCCGATGATCGGGGCGACCGGTCCGAAGACCTCTTCCTTGAGGATGCGGGCGTCGGCCGGGACGTCGGTCAGCACGGTGGCCGGGTAGAAGCAGCCGGGGCCGCCGGGGGCCTGGCCGCCGAGGGCCACGGTGGCGCCCTTCTCCACGGCGTCGTCGACCAGTTCCTGAACCGAGCTGACCTGCTTGGCGTTGACCAGCGGGCCGAGCTTGGCCGTGGGATCCAGCCCGTTGCCCAGGTTCACCTCGCCCATCCGCTTGACGAACTTGTCGGTGAACTCGTCGATCACCGCGTTGGAGACGTGCAGCCGGTTGGCAGCGGTGCAGGCCTCGCCGCCGTTGCGCATCTTGGCCAGCATCGCGCCCTCGACGGCGGCGTCGACGTCGGCGTCGTCAAACACCACGAACGGGGCGTTGCCGCCGAGCTCCATCGAGGTGCGCAGCAGCGCGTCCGCGGACTGCTTCACCAGTGCCTTACCCACCCCGGTCGAGCCGGTGAAGGTGAGCTTGCGCAGCCGGCCGTCGTCGATCAGCGCGGTGGTGACCTCACGCGGCTGGTTGGTCGGCAGCACCGAGAGCACACCCTTGGGCAGCCCGGCCTCGTCGATCAGCTTGGCCAGCAGCAGCATGCTCAGCGGCGTCTCCTGGGCCGGCTTGACGATCATGGTGCAGCCCGCGGCCAGGGCCGGACCGATCTTGCGGGTGCCCATCGCCAGCGGAAAGTTCCACGGCGTGATGGCGTAGCAGGGGCCGACGGGCGCCTTGGTCACGATGATGCGGCCGGTGCCGGCCGGGGCCTGGGTGTAGCGGCCGCCGATACGGACCGCCTCCTCGGCGAACCAGCGGAAGAACTCCGCGCCGTACTTCACCTCACCCTGGCTCTCGGCGAACACCTTGCCCATCTCGAGGGTCATCAGGGTGGCGATCTCGTCGGTGCGCTCGATGATCGTTTCGAACACCGCACGCAGGATCTCGCCGCGCTCGCGCGGCGGGGTCGCGGCCCACTCGGCCTGCACCGCACAGGCCGCGTCGAGCGCGGCGATCGCGTCCTCGGCGGTGGCATTGGCCACCTTCGTCAGCACCTCGTCGTTGGACGGGTCGAGCACGTCATAGGTCGACGAGGCTTCCCGCTCCTGTCCGCCGATCCACAATCCGGTGGGGACCGACGCCAACAGCCGTTCAATGTCTGGAGAGCTCATAGGCTCCATCATCCCCTCCCCAGGACACTTCCCCGCATTAGGGTTCTTGGAATGACCGCCGACATTTCCGCCACCCCGCAATGGAACGCGCTGCGTCGTCACCACGACGAGATCGCCGGCAAACATCTTCGTGAGTTCTTCGCCGATGATCCCGACCGCGGCCGTGAGCTGACCATGACCGTCGGGGACCTCTACATCGACTACAGCAAGCACCGGGTGACCCGCGAGACGCTGGATCTGCTGGTCGATCTGGCCCGTGCGGCCAAGCTCGAGGAGCGCCGCGACGCGATGCTGTCGGGGGTGCACATCAACACCTCCGAGGACCGGGCAGTGCTGCACACGGCACTGCGGTTGCCCCGTGACGCGGCACTGGTGGTCGACGGCCAGAACGTGGTGGCCGACGTGCACGAGGTGCTCGACGCCATGGGTGCGTTCACCGATCGGCTACGCAACGGCGAGTGGACGGGTGCCACCGGCAAGCGGATCACCACGGTGGTCAACATCGGTATCGGCGGCTCGGACCTGGGCCCGGTGATGGTGTACCAGGCACTGCGACACTACGCCGATGCGGGCATCTCGGCGCGGTTCGTCTCCAACGTCGACCCCGCCGACCTGGTGGCCAAGCTCGACGGACTCGACCCTGCCACAACGCTTTTCATCATCGCTTCCAAGACGTTCTCGACGCTGGAGACGCTGACCAACGCCACCGCCGCGCGGCGCTGGCTCACGGATGCACTGGGCGATGACGCGGTGTCCAAGCACTTCGTCGCGGTGTCGACGAACGCCAAACTGGTCGACGAGTTCGGCATCGACACCGCCAACATGTTCGGCTTCTGGGACTGGGTGGGCGGCCGGTACTCGGTGGACTCCGCAATCGGCCTGTCGGTGATGGCGGTGATCGGCAAGGAGGCGTTCGCCGATTTCCTGTCCGGATTCCACGTCGTGGACCGGCATTTCGCCACCGCACCGCTGGAGCAGAATGCACCGGCGCTGCTGGGCTTGATCGGCCTGTGGTACTCGGACTTCTTCGGCGCGGAAACCCGTGCGGTGCTGCCGTATTCGAATGACCTGTCACGGTTCGCGGCCTACCTGCAGCAGCTGACGATGGAGTCCAACGGCAAGTCGGTGCAGGCCGACGGCACTCCGGTGACGACCTCGACCGGCGAAATCTTCTGGGGTGAGCCGGGAACCAACGGCCAGCACGCGTTCTATCAACTGCTGCACCAGGGCACCCGCCTGGTGCCTGCCGACTTCATCGGATTCAGCGAGCCCACCGACGACCTGCCGACCGCCGACGGCACGGGCAGCATGCACGACCTGCTGATGAGCAACTTCTTCGCCCAGACCCAGGTGCTGGCCTTCGGCAAGACCGCCGAGGAGATCGCGGCCGAAGGCACTGCGCCGAATGTGGTGCCGCACAAGGTGATGCCGGGCAACCGGCCGTCGACGTCGATCCTGGCCCGGCGGCTGACGCCGTCGGTGGTGGGCCAGCTGATCGCGCTCTACGAGCATCAGGTGTTCACCGAGGGCGTGATCTGGGGGATCGACTCGTTCGACCAGTGGGGTGTCGAACTGGGCAAGACCCAGGCGAAGGCACTGCTCGGAGTCATTACCAGCGACGGTTCCCCGGTGGAGCAGACCGACAGCTCGACCGACGAGCTGGTGCGCCGCTACCGCGAGGAACGCGGCCGGGTTCGCTAAGCCGCCAGGCGAAGCGAGGCCCGGCCATCAGGCAGGGCCGGGTTCGCTAGCCGGGTTCGTTAGCCGTTCAGACTGCCGGGCGGCCAGTCGACGCCGATCTCATCGCAGATCGGCGGGATGATGATCAGCGAGCCGCGCGGACTGCAGAACGGGGTGCCCGGCGGCGGACCGGCCGGCGCGGGGATCGGGGTCGGGAACTGGTTGGGCCCTTCCCAGTAGTTCGCCGCCGAGTGGGTGAACACATCCCAGTCGTAGTAGTAGGTGTGGCAGACGCTCATATCCCAGTTCAGCTGACCGTCCGGGCGGGGCGGGTCGTTGGGCAGCGGGGCGCCGGGACACCACTGGAACGGCCCGGAGGTGTATAGTAGGTGTGGCAGACGCTCATATCCCAGTTCAGCTGACCGTCCGGGCGGGGCGGGTCGTTGGGCAGCGGGGCGCCGGGACACCACTGGAACGGCCCGTAGGTGTAGGCATGGGCCGGGCCGGATCCGATCGCGACCGCGGCCACCGCGCAGCCAGCGAACGCCCCAGCGGCCGTCGCCATTCGTGCAATGTTGACCTTCATCTGCGGATACTAGGACCGCCGCCGGCCCTGGTACGCAGGTTTGGCAATTTTCCGCGATGTCGCCGACAGTAACCTCACGGCGGAAAATCGCCCTCCAGACCGCCGTGAGGTTACTGTCGGCGGCCCAGATCAGGCGAACGGCTTGGTGAACCGCGGCGGCAGCAGCTTGAGCAGGCTGACCAGCGGCACCCACGGCCAGCTCGGGACGATCGCGCGGCCGGTCTCGCGTTCGATGGCCTTGACGATCTGGCGCACCCCGGTTTCGTTGTCGACCATCAGCATCGTCGTATTCGACTTGGCCGTCATCTCCGACTCGATGTAGCCGGGCTCGATGACGGTGACTCTGATGGGGCCCGACGGGTACTCGGCGCGCAGGGACTCACCGAGCGAGGACACCCCGGCCTTGGAGGCGCAGTAGGCCGCCTTCACCCCGGGCACGCCCTTGTTGCCCAGCACGCTGGAGATCAGCACCAGGTGCCCCGAGCCGGAAGCTCTGAACATCTCCAGCGCGGTCTCGGTCTGCACGAGGGCAGACACGAGGTTGGTCTCGATGGTGGACTTGTTGGCCCACAACTTGCCCGACCCGAGCGGCGCCCCCTTGCCGATCCCGGCGTTCACGATGACGCGGTCCAGCCCGCCGAGTTGCTCGGCCAGGTCGGCGAACACCTTGGGCACCTGCTCGTGGTCGTTGACGTCGAGGGCGGCGACCGCGACGGTGATGTTCGGGTGCCGCGAGGTGAGTTCGGCCTTGAGTTCATCGAGCCGGTCGACGCGCCGCGCGCACAGCGCCAGGTCACGTCCCTTGGCGGCGAACTGGCGGGCCATGCCCGCGCCGAGGCCGGAACTCGCGCCGGTGATGAGGATGTTCTGCCGGGTCATGTCGGCAGCTTAACGACTACTTCAGCAACCGTGACAACCGCCGGTCGGCCAGCACCTTGCCGCCGGTCTGACACGTCGGGCAGTACTGAAAAGACTTGTCCGCGAACGACACTTCCCGCACCGTATCCCCGCAGACGGGGCAGGGCAGACCGGTGCGGGCATGCACTCGCAGACCGGATCGCTTCTCCCCCTTGAGGGTGGCGGCCTGCTGGCCCACCGACCGCTGCACCGCGTCGGTCAGCACCGTGATCATGGCGTCGTGCAGTACCGACACCTGGGCCTCGGTGAGTTTGTTGGCCGTTGCGAACGGCGACAACTTGGCGACGTGCAGGATCTCGTCGCTGTAGGCATTGCCGATCCCGGCGATGACCTTCTGGTCGGTGATCACCGTCTTGATCCGGCCGGACTGCCCGGCCAGCACCTCGCCGAGCGCGTCGCCGGTGAGTTCCAGCGCGTCAGGGCCCAGCGTCGCGATACCGGGTACCTCAGCCGGGTCTCGCACGATCCAGACCGCCAGCCGCTTCTGCGTGCCGGCCTCGGTGAGGTCGAAACCCGGTGCCTCGCCGGGTGTTCCGAGATGCACCCGCAGCGCGATCGGACCCTTGCCGGGCTTGAGCGGTGCGGGGGCCAGCTTGTCCGACCAGCGCAGCCAGCCGGCTCGCGACAGGTGGGTGATCAGGTACAGCTCGCCGGCCTGCAGCCCGAGGTATTTGCCCCAGCGGTGCGCTCCGGTGACGGCCTGGCCGTGCAGCGCGGTGGGCGGCGGGTCGAACGTCTTGAGCACCGAGAGGGCGCCGACGTCGACGCGACCGATGGTCGCACCCGCCGCATGGCGGCGCAGGTGGTCGGCCAACGCCTCGACTTCGGGCAGTTCGGGCATGGCTCCAGGCTAGCGACTGTGCGCTAGACCCGGTCGGCGCTGCGCAGCGGCAGGGAGAACAGCCAGCCGACGATCGACAGCACGATCGCCGCCCAGATGGCCGTCCACCAGAACTGGTTGATCTGCAGTCCCCAGTGCGTGGTGTTCTCGGTGATCCAGGCGGTGATCCACAGCATCAGGGCGTTGATCACGACGTGGATCAGGCCGAGGGTGAGGATGTAGAGCGGGATCGACACGATCTGCACGATCGGCTTGATGATCGCGTTGACGAGGCCGAAGATCACCGCGACGACCAGGACGATGCCCACCCGTTGCAGGGTGGTATCGCCGCCGACGAAGTTGATGCCCGGCACGATGAGCGTGACGACCCACAGCGCCAGCCCGGTGACGGCGGCGCGCAGGAGAAATGACCCCATGGGTGTGATCCTCCCATGCTCGCGCCGCCCGGCGTCGAGATCGACGTTTTGGTGCGATCCACTCGACCTTTCGCGCCCGTTTGTCGGTGTGGGCGAAAGGGGCGGGGCGCTGTCTGTCAGGGGCGCAGCAGGTAGATGTCCATGATCCAGCCATGCCGGGCGCGCGCCTCGGCGCGCACCGCGGCGATGTGGTCGCCAACCTCGCCGACCGTGCCGGCCACCAGGATCTCGTCGGGCGTCCCCAGGTAGGCGCCCCACCAGATCCGGGTCTGCGGCGGGCAGCCCAGAAACGAGCACTCGCCGTCGAGCATCACCACGGCCGACCCGGTCAGGCCGCTGCCGCGCAGCTGGCGTCCGGTGGTGATCAGAACCGGTTCGCCGACGTCGTTGAGCGGGATCCGGTGCCGGGCTGTCAACGCCTGCACAGCGGTGATCCCCGGGATCACGTCGAATTCGAACTCCACATGGCCGGCCACCTGCTCGAGGATGCGCAGGGTGCTGTCGTACAGCGAGGCATCCCCCCAGGCCAGGAATGCTCCGACACCGTCGGGCCCGAGTTCGGTCTCGATGGCCTTGGCCCACATCCGGGCCCGCGCGGTGTGCCAGTCGGCGACGGCCTGGGTGTAGTCACCGTCGGCGGCCCGCTTGGGATCGGGGAGTTCGACGAACCGGTATCCCGGCCGGGTGATGAAGCGGCGGCAGATCTCGCGGCGCAACTCGACGAGGTCGCTCTTGGCCTCGCCCTTGTCCATCGCGAAGAACACCTCGGTGTCGTTGAGCGCCCGCACCGCCTGCGCCGTCACATAGTCGGGATCGCCGGCGCCGATGCCGATGACGTGGATGCGACGCATGACCGCAGAGCCTAACCAGTGCGACGGATCAGCCACGGCAGCAGGAGTGCGGCCGCGAACACCCCACCGACGACGCCGGACACCAGCAGCGGCAGCTGCCCGTCGGCACCCCACAGCAGGCCGGCCCATATGCCCGCCGCCAGGATCGCCAGCCCGCTGGCACCCTGGAACACCCCCTGCGCGCTGGCCTGCCGGTCGTCGGGCACCAGCGCAGAAATCCATGCCTTGCCCACGCCGTCGGTGCATGCCGTGAACAATCCGTAGGCGGCGATCAGCAGCCAGGCCGTCAGGTGATCCGTGGTCAGCCCCAGACCGATGTAGCCGATCGCGAAGAACACCAGCCCGACGCCGAACACCGCCGAGCGCGGCAGCCGGTCGGACAGCGCCCCGGCCGGAAAACTGGCCAGCGCATAGACCAGGTTGTAGCCGACGTAGGCCAGAATCACCCCGACCACGCCGAAGCCGATCTCGTTGAGCCGCAACAACAACAGCGCATCGGGAAAGTTGACGACGCCGAAGCCCACCACGATGGCGGTCACCCGCCAGTACCGGCCGGGTAGCTCACGCAGTCCGGCAAAGATCGGCTGGCGCGGCGGACGCGGACCGGTGCGGCGCTGTTCGCGCACCAGGACGATCAGCAGCACCGACAGCACCGCGGGCACGATCGCCACGTAGAGCAACGGCGGAATGCGGTGATCCAGCAGTTCGTATCCGGCCAGGCCGATCAGCGGGCCGACCACCGCACCGAGGGTGTCCATCGTGCGATGGAATCCGAACACCTTGCCCCGCAACGAGTTATCGATCCCCTCGACGAGCAGCGCGTCGCGCGGCACCCCGCGGATACCTTTGCCGAGCCGGTCGACCACCCGCCCCGCCAGGACTCCCGGCCAGGCCACGGCGATCGCGATGATCACCTTGCCCAGCGCGGCCATGCCGTATCCGGTGGCGATCAGCGGACGTTTGGCGAATCGGTCACCCAGCGGCCCGACCGCGAGTTTGGTCATCGAGGCCGCGCCCTCGGCGGCACCCTCGATGGCGCCCACCACCGACGGCGGCGCGCCCAGCACGGTCGTCAGATAGATCGGCAGCAGCGGGTAGAGCAGCTCGCTGGCGGCGTCCTGCAGAAAGGACACCGCCGAGAGCACCCGCACATTACGGGTCAGCCAGATCCGCGAAAAGCGTTGCGTCATGCGGTGTTCAGGAAGGTGGGCGCCAGCACGAAGAAGTTCTCCTCTTCCTGGACGAAGTGCAGACACAGCAGCGCGTACAGCCCGTACAGGCAGGCCAGCAGATCGTCGGCCTGCTCGGGCCGCACGCCGCCGTTCTCGTCAGCGACTTCGCGGTGGGTGTGCAATCGCTCGGAAAGCCGGTGGATTTCGGCGTGCATGCGGCTCATGGTCGCGGTCGCTTCGGGACTGCCCAGCGGCTGGGCCAGCTCCGGGTACAGCGCGCTGTCCTCGGCGTCTTCGTGCGGCAGCAGGGTGTCCTGCAGGAAGGTGTCGGCGGCGCGCAGCGAGTCCAGGGCTGCCGGGTCGCCCGCGCCGATCTGGTGGGCGGCATCGCGCAGCACCGACAGGTCGTCGCGCATCCGGTCGTGTTCGGCGGAGAACCGGGCCACCAGCTGTTCGGCGTCGTGACTCAGTGGCGGCGGCCCGGTGTGGTCGCCACGCAGGGCCCGCAGTGCGTTAAGGATCACGGCCAGGTCGATCCCCTCTTGCAGCAGCGCGCCGGCCGCCGGCGGCAGCCACCCGAAAGCCGCGAACCCCATCGCGACCAACGACAGTCCCATGCCCACCCCGGCGCTCTGCACGGCGATGCGCCGGGATCGCCGGGCGATCAGCTTGGCGTCGGCCAGCCGGTCCAGCCGGTCGGCGGTCAAAACGATGTCGGCGGCCTCCGAACTGGCGGTCGATCCGCGGGCGCCCATCGCGATACCGACGTCGGCGGCGGCCAGCGCGGGGGCGTCGTTGACGCCGTCGCCCACCATCGCGGTGACGGCCTTCTCCCGCTCGGCGCGCACCCTGGCCACCTTGTCGGCCGGGGTCTGCTGGGCGGCGACCTCGTCGAGACCCAACACGGTGCCGATCTGGCGGGCCGGTGCCGGCCGGTCCCCGGTGAGCATCACCAGCCGGGTCATGCCCGCCGAGCGCAGCCGGCGCAGGGTGCGCGGTGCATCGGGCCGCAGCGGATCGGTCAGCAGGATCGCACCGGCCAGTTCGTCGTCGACTTGGACCCAGGCAACGACGGCGGCGTCCAGCGACGCCCGGGACAGCACCCCGGCAGCCCAGTCCGGCAGGTCGTCGTCGAGGTCGAGGTTGCCGACGACGACGCGTCGGCCGTCGACGACGGCCGCGACACCGGTCCCGGCCTGCTCGCTGACTGCCGTGGGCACGCTCAGCGGCACCCCGCGCAGCCGGGCTTCGGCCACGATCGCGGCGGCCAGGATGTGCGGCGACAGCTGGTCGGCGGAGGCCGCCAGCCCGAGAACGCCGTCGACGGTCCAGCCCGGGGCCACCGCGATATCGGTGCCGCGCGGGCGCCCCGAGGTCAGCGTCCCGGTCTTGTCGAGCACCAGAGTGCTTGCCCTGCCGAGGGTTTCGAGGGCTCCGCCGCCGCGAACCAGTACGCCGATCCGCGAGGTTCGGGACAGCCCGGACACGATGGCGACCGGCGCAGCCAGCAGCAGCGGACACGGGGTGGCGACCACCAGCACCGCCACTGCGCGCTCGGCCGTCCCGCTCAGCAGCCAAGCCAGACCGGCCACCGCCAGTGCGGCCGGAACGAACCACACCGCGATCCGGTCGGCGATCCGCACCACCGGCGCCGACTCGGCGGCGGCCTGTTTGGCCAACGCGACAATCCCGGCGTAGGTGCTGTCGGCGGCGGTGGCCGTCGCGCGCATCTCCAGTCCGCCGCCGGCGTTGACCACGCCGCTGCGCACCTCATCACCCTGATCGCGGCGGACGTGGGCGGCCTCACCGGTGAGCGCGGACTCGTCGAGCACCGCGGATTCCGAGAGCACCAAGCCGTCGACGGGCAGCACTTCGCCGGGGCCGACGATCACGATGTCGTCGACCCCGATGGCGTCCAGCCCGACGACCTCGACTTCGTCCCCGACCCGGCGGCGCGCGGTGCGCGGCACCCGATCCAGAAGGGCGCGAAGGTCTTTGGTGGCCCGCCGCTCCGCGGCCGCATCCAGCGCCTGACCCGTCGCGAGCATGACGCCGATCAGCGCCCCGGCCAGATACTCCCCCACCGCCAGCGCGCCGGCCAGCGAGAGCACCGCCAGGATGTCCACCCCGAGGCGGCCGCCCCGCAGCGCGGCGATCACCCACCAGATCGCGGGTCCCAGGGCGGCCACCGTGCCGGCGATCCAGCAGCCGTCGGCGACCGCGTGCGCGCCCAGCAGCCAGGCCACCCCGCCGGCGGCCAGCGCCGCGAGCGTGACCGCGAGCAGCGCCCAGCGCGTCGCATCCTTCACAGCTCTCATGATCCCCCTACCGGGCGTAGTATCCGCCGCGTGTCAACGTTTAACGGACTTCCCGCGCATGTGCTGTTCGTGCACTTCATCGTGGTGCTCGCACCACTGACCGCCATCCTGGCGATCCTGTGCGCGGTGTGGCCCGCCGCCCGCGGCCGGCTGGTGTGGCTGGTGCTGGTCCTGGCCGGCATCGTCGCGGTGCTGACCCCGATTACCACGGAGGCGGGTGAGTACCTGGAGCACCAGGTGGAGCGCACGCCCCTGCTGCACACTCATGCCGAACTCGGCGACACGATGATCTTCTTCGCCGGCGGCCTGCTGATCGCGGCCGTGCTGCTGGCGGTGGTGCACCTGCGGACCAGCCGCGGTAAGTCGGTGTCGACCGCCCTCAACGTGGTGGTCGCGGTGGTGGTGCTGGCCGCCGGCATCGGCGCGATCGTGCAGACCTACCGGATCGGCGATTCCGGGGCGAAGTCCGTCTGGGGTGACGTGCCGCTGACGTCGTCCTCCGGCGAGGACGGCGAATAGCGTCAGCCGCGCAGCGTCACGCTGGGTGACTGGCCGAACTCGGCGCGGTAGGCCTGGCTGAACCGGCCGGTGTGGGCGAAGCCCCAGCGGATGGCGATGGCTGCGACAGTGTCGCGGGCCGGGTCACCCGCCATCAAATCGCGGTGGGCGCGGCGCAACCGGATCTGCCGCAGGTAGGTCATCGGGCTGATGTCCAGATGCCGGCGGAACATGTACTGGACCGCCCGCGGCGTGACGTTGAGGGCGCGGGCCACATCGGTCATCCCGATATCGCGGGTGCAGTTGGCGTGCATGAACTCGATGGCGCGGCGCAACAGCGGCGGTGAGGTGTCCAGGGTGTCGACGGCGTGGTCGACGGCGTCGGCGTAGGTGTTGGGAAAAACCTGCAGCATGGTGGCGGCCAGCAGCCGGACCGCGCCGCCCACCACCACTTCGGAGCCACCGACACCGACCCGGTCCTCCAGCGTGGTGGTGACGTAGTCGACGGCCGTCTGCCATTGCGAGACCGCCGCCGCCGACCGCGGCCGCCCCGAGGTGAACCGGACCGGCCCACGGTCCAGATCCCCGGTGATGTCGGCCAGCGCCGCCGGGGTCAGCGCGGTCAGCGACACCTCGGCGTCGACCAGATGGGCGCGGCAGGGCCGCCCGGGCCGGATGGCCAGCACGACGTCGCCCGCCACACAGGTGTCGGCGTGCGGGTCGGACCCGAGTTGCATGGTGCCGGACTTGAGGTGGGTGACCACGAAGCACGGCGCGGGGTCGGCGTCGAAGGTCAGTTCACCCGGGATGCGCGCGGTGCACAGGCTGACCGGACCCATCACGACGTGGGACAGCGTGACCGGGCGCTCGCCGCGCAATCCCTCGACACGGCCGCGGATGCCATGCGCACTGCCGATGAACTCTGCGACGGCCTCGGGGTCGGCGGTGGTGCACGTACTGCTGTGCGGCGGCGACTCGAGGACTGCGGTCATCGTGGCTCCTGACTTGTGACGGCACACCGCTCACCGCCCCAGCAGGTCTGTTGGAAGTGTCGTCGCATGAGAACCTCGGCGACCGAACTGCCAGGGGCGAAGTTGCGGTGCACACGCCCGTCGACTGCGGACGCTTTGAGCATTGTTCTCAGCTCTGCGGTGAGCGTACCCTGCGCACACCTGATCCGGGAGCATCTTCCCGCGATAACTAGAACACGTTCTACTATCGGGTATGCGATTCACATACGCCGAGGCGATGACCGACCCGTCCTTCTACATCCCGTTGGCCAAGGCCGCCGAAGCCGCAGGTTATGACGCGATGACGATTCCGGACAGTGTCGCCTACCCGTTCGAGTCGGACTCCAAATATCCGTACACCCCGGACGGAAACCGCGAATTTCTCGACGGCAAGTCGTTCATCGAGACCTTCGTGATCACGGCCGCACTCGGCGCGGTGACCGAGCGCCTCAAGTTCAACTTCTTCGTCCTGAAGCTGCCGATCCGCCCGCCGGCCCTGGTGGCCAAGCAGGCCGGCTCGCTGGCCGCACTGATCGGCAACCGCGTCGGACTCGGGGTGGGCACCAGCCCGTGGCCGGAGGACTATGAACTGATGGGCGTGCCGTTCGCCAAGCGCGGCAAGCGAATGGACGAGTGCATCGACATCATCCGCGGCCTGACCACCGGTGACTACTTCGAGTACCACGGCGAGTTCTACGACATCCCGAAGACCAAGATGACCCCGGCGCCCACCGAGCCGATCCCGATCCTCATCGGCGGGCACGCCGACGCCGCCCTGCGCCGGGCGGCCCGCAACGACGGCTGGATGCACGGCGGCGGCGAGGAGGATCTCGACGAACTGCTGGCCAAGCTCAACCGGTTCCGCGAGGAGGAGGGCACCGCCGACAAGGACTTCCAGATCCACGTGATCTCGATCGACGGGTTCACCGTCGACGGCGTCAAGCGCCTGGAGGACAAGGGCGTCACCGACGTGATCGTCGGCTTCCGGATTCCCTACATCAAGGGTCCCGACACCGAGCCGCTGGACGCCAAGATCCGCAACCTGGAGTGGTTCGCCGAGAACGTCATCGCCAAGGCGTAGCGATCACAGCGGGTCCCACTTCGGAGCCCGCTTCTCGCGGTGCGCCAGGGCGGCTTCCATCGGGTTCTTGGTGAAGCCGGTCAGCACCTGCGTCCGGTTCTCGATCT
Source organism: Mycobacterium sp. M26 (assembly GCF_001494595.1). Classification (GTDB taxonomy): domain Bacteria; phylum Actinomycetota; class Actinomycetes; order Mycobacteriales; family Mycobacteriaceae; genus Mycobacterium. Next base: position 461,459 of record NZ_LN929908.1, on the reverse strand, counting down.
CCTTGGCGTGCCGCAAGCTCGGTGCATCCAGCGCGGCATTCAGCCCGGTCTTGGTCTGCCACACGCCAAAAGCGTTGTTGGCAGCGATGGTTCGGGCCATCGCCAGAGCTGCGTCGGCCAGTGCGTCCTGCGGCACGACCTCGTGCACCAGCCCGATGCGGTAGGCCTCGTCGGCGTCGATGATGCGGCCGGTCAGCATCAGTTCCCGGGCGGCCCCGGCGCCGACGATCCTGGGCAGCAGGTAGCTGGTGCCCATGTCCATCGAGGAGAAGCCGGCCTTGATGAACACCGACCCGAATCGGGCGTTCTCCGAAGCGATCCGGATGTCACAGTGCAGCGCGTAGGCCAGACCGCCGCCGACGGCCACCCCGTTGACCGCGGCGATCACCGGGATGGGCAGCTCGTAGAGCCGGGTCATCTGGTCGGCCAGCCGCACCTGCGCGTCATAGGTGGTCTTGAACGGCGCGCCGGCCGGTGGCGTCCACGGCTCACCGGTGCCGCTGAGATCGGCCCCGGCGCAGAAGCCACGCCCGGCACCGGTCAGCACGGCCACCCGGTAGTTCCACGAACTGAGTTTGTCCAGGGCATCGTCGAGACCGTCGAGCAGGGCACCGTCGATCGCGTTGAGCAGGGCGGGCCGGTTCAGGGTGACGCCTGCGATGCCGTCATCGAGTTCGGTGAATTCCACAGCAGCCATGCGGTGCAGATTAACCCTCCACCGCCAGGGGTATCCCCGCCGCCATGGCCACAGTGGACGTCTCCGTCCCCTCCGACGTTTCCCCGCAACGGGCCTGGGAGCTGGCCTCGGATCTGCACCGCTTCGGCGAATGGATGACGATCTTCGGTGGCTGGCGCAGCCCGGTCCCGGCTCAGATCGCCGCGGGCACCGAGGTGGCATCGCTGATCAAGGTCAAGGGGTTTCGCAACACCATCCACTGGCGGGTGACGGGTTACGACGAACCGCACTGCATCGAGTTGCGCGGGGCCGGCGGCGGGGGCATCGGGATCGGGATCACCATGCGGGTGCTCGACGAGGATCCCGGATCGTGTTTCCGGCTGCTGGCCACCCTGTCCGGTGGGCTGCTCAGCGGTCCGGTCGGACGGATCGTGGCCCGGCTGCTGGAGTCCGATGTCCGCCGCTCGGTGTCCAACCTCGCGGCGCTCGCCTGAGCCGTTCACCGCAGAACTCGGTGCGTTCGGCGACAAATGAGCCACCGATGAGACCTGCGCCACCTCGCCGCGCTACCGTGCAACCACCCAACGACGGGAGGGAGCAGCGATGGGCGGATATCGCGAGTTGTTCGAGGCCAGCCTCGCCGACCCGGCGGCGTTCTGGGCGCAGGCCGCCCAAGCCGTCACGTGGACCCGCGAGCCGCAGCGGATTCTCGACGACAGCAATCCCCCGTTCTACCGCTGGTTCCCGGACGCAGAACTCAACACCTGCGCCAACGCGCTTGACCGGCACGTCGCAGGGGGTCGTGCCGGTCAAGCCGCGCTGATCTACGACTCCCCGATCACCGGCACCAAGCGGGTCTTCACCTACCGCGAATTACTCGATGAGACAGCACGTTTCGCCGGCGCCCTGCGCTCGCTGGGGGTGGGCAAGGGTGACCGCGTGGTCCTCTACATGCCGATGATCCCCGAAGCGGTGATCGCCATGCTCGCCTGCGCACGTCTGGGCGCGGTGCACTCCGTGGTGTTCGGCGGGTTCGCCGCCCACGAACTGGCCACCCGCATCGACGACGCACAGCCGACGGTGATCGTGTCGGCGTCGTGCGGGATCGAACCGACCCGCGTCGTCGAGTACAAGCCGATGCTCGATCACGCCCTGGAGCTGTCGTCACATCAGCCCGGCGCCTGCGTGATCGTGCAGCGCGACCGGTTGCGCTGCGAACTCGTCGAGGGCCGGGATCGGGACTGGACCGAGGTGATGGCTTCTGCGACGCCTGCGGATCCCGTGCCGGTGGCGGCCACCGATCCGCTGTATGTGCTGTACACCTCCGGCACTACCGGCAAGCCCAAGGGCATCGTCCGCGACAACGGCGGACACGCAGTGGCCCTGCTGTGGAGCATGCGCAACGTCTACGACATCGATCCGGGCGATGTGTTCTGGGCGGCCTCCGACGTCGGCTGGGTGGTCGGGCATTCCTACATCGTGTACGGCCCGCTGCTGGCGGGGGCGACGACGGTGCTCTACGAGGGAAAGCCCATCGGCACACCGGATCCCGGCGCGTTCTGGCGGGTGGCTGCCGAGTACGGGGTCAAGGCGCTGTTCACCGCGCCGACGGCGATCCGGGCGATCCGCAAGGAGGATCCGGAGGGTTCGCACATCGGCCGCTACGACCTGTCGGGGTTGAAGTACCTGTTCCAGGCCGGCGAGCGACTGGATCCCGACACCTACGCGTGGGCCTCGGCGAAGCTGGGCATCCCGGTGGTCGATCACTGGTGGCAGACCGAGACCGGGTGGGCCATCGCCGCCAATCCGATGGGCGTGGAACATCTTCCGCTGAAGGCGGGTTCGCCGACGGTGCCGATGCCGGGCTACGACGTGCAGATCCTTCAGGTCGACGGCTCGCCGTGCGCGCCGGGTGAGGAGGGTGCGATCTGCATCAGCCTGCCACTGCCGCCGGGCACGCTGCCCACGCTGTGGGGTGACGATGCCCGGTTCGAGGCCTCGTACCTGTGCGAGCATCCGGGCTTCTACCTCACCGGCGACGGCGGGTTCATCGACGACGACGGGTACCTGTTCGTGATGGGACGGATCGACGACGTGATCAACGTTGCGGGACACCGGTTGTCGACGGGATCGATCGAGGCCGTGCTGGCCTCGCATCCGGCGGTGGCCGAGTGCGCGGTGATCGGTGTGGCCGACGAGATCAAGGGTCAGGTGCCGCGCGGTTTCGTGGTGCTCAAGGCTGGCGCGTCCGCCGACGGGCTGGCCGAGGAACTGGTGGCCTCGGTGCGTGACGAGATCGGCGCGGTGGCCTGCTTCCGGTTGGTCGACGTGGTGCCGGCGCTGCCCAAGACCCGGTCCGGCAAGATCCTGCGCAAGACGATGCGGGGCATCGCGCACGGCAAGGACGAGCCGATGCCCTCGACCATCGAGGACCCCACGGTGCTGGAGACCCTGCGGCCGATCCTGCAGGGCTAGAAGGTTATTCACAGTCCCGACTTTGTCCACAAGGTCGGTGTGCGGAGCCGTTCTTGTCGGTGGGTCAGCGTAGTCTTTCGAACATGAGTTCGATTGGCGCCGCGCTGGATGCGCTTGATGCAGCAGTCGAATTGCTGGGCGCCGCCGATATCGAGGAACTGCCCGCCCCCGACCGTTTCGCGGTTCTGGACCGGCTGGAAACCGCGATACGCCGCCAGGTCGCGATCTCCCACGAACAGATCACCCACCTCGAGCCCTACCAAGGCTGCCCGCCGATCCCGATCGTGCTCGCCGATGTTCTGCGCATCAGCCGCACCGCGGCCAAACGCCGCGTCCGCGACGCCGAACACCTCGCACCCCGCCTCACCCTCACCGGCCAGCCACTCGCACCACTGCTGCCGGCCACCGCAAAAGCCTGGGACGCCGGGCTTCTCGACGCCGATCACATCCGGGTCATCCAGAAGTTCTTCCGCGACTTGCCCGACCACGTTCCCGCCGACGAACGGGCCCGCGCAGAACGCTCGCTGGCCGAGCACGCCGAGAACCTGCGCCCCGATCAACTGGAGAAGGTCGCCGCGCGACTGGCCACCCAACTCAACCCCGACGGGGTGTTCTCCGACGTCGACCGGGCCCGCCGACGCGGCTTCGTGTGGTGCGGCGGGCAACAGGCCGACGGGATGAGCGTCGGGAAACTCACCGCCACCCCCGAACTGCGCGCAATGCTCGATGCCCTGTTCGCCAAACTCGCTGCCCCCGGACAGTGCCAACCCGACAACACCGAACCCGACACCCGCGGACTCGGCCAGCGTCAGCACGACGCGCTCGCCGAGCTGGCCCGCCGTCAGCTCGGCGATCCGAAACTCGGCCAGCACAACGGACTTCCGGTCACCGTCATCGTCACCACCACCCTGCAAGACCTGCAGTCCGCCGCCGGCCACGGCGTCACCGCCGGGGGCACCCTGATCCCCATGACCGATCTGATCCGCATGGCCGTCCCGTCCTACAGCTACCTGGCCATCTTCGACGGGGTCACCGGTAAGTCGTTGTGGCTGGGACGCACCAAACGCCTCGCCACCGCCGAACAACGCATCATGCTGCTCGCCAAAGACCGCGGCTGTACCGCCCCGGGATGCACCGTGCGCGGCTACGACTGCCAGGTCCACCACGCCACCCGAGACTGGAAAGACGGCGGCAACACCGACATCGACGACCTCACCCTGGCCTGCAAACGCGACAACCTGCACGCCGAGAACGACGGCTGGGACACCCGCAAACTCCCCAACGGGCAGACCGAATGGATCCCACCACCGAATGTCCCCCTCATCGGCGGCACCAATACCTACCACCACCCCGAACGCCTACTCCCCCACGACGACGAAGACGACGACCCGTAGTCGATGATGGTCAGCATGGCCGTCAGCGTCGAGGAGATCGAGATCGCCGACCCAGCCGAGGCATGGCGGGGCGCCGGGTTCAGCGTGGACGACGACGGCGTGTGCCGGGTCGGCGGTGTTGGCCTGCGGCTCGTCGGACGTGAGCACGGGACCGGCATCGTCGGCTGGTCGCTGAGCGACATCGCGGGTGGGGATATCGACGGCATCCCGACCAGCGCGGCGCACGCGGCACCCGCGGAACCGTCCACGCACGCCAACGGTGTCACCGGGATCGACCACGTCGTCCTGCTCACCCCCGACCTGGCTCGCACGGTCGCGGCGCTGGCCGCGATCGATGTCCTGCCCCGGCGGGAACGCGACGCCGAGATGGGCGGTCGGCCGATCCGGCAGATCTTCTTCCGGCTCGGTGAGGTGATCGTCGAGGTCGTCGGCTCACCGGACACCGCGGGTGACGGTCCGTCCAGCCTGTGGGGCATCACTTATGTCGTCGACGACATCGAGGCGACGGCCGCGTTCTTCGGCGACCGGACGCTGCCGGTGAAGGACGCCGTCCAGCCCGGCCGCCGGATCACCACGCTGCGCCACGCTGACCTCGGGATCTCGGTACGCACCGCGATGATCTCGGCGCGTCGGTGAGCGGCCCGCCGGCGCCGGTGCCTATTCTCGCCAGCATGCAAGACGACATCGTCGTCATCCACACCGATGGCGGCTGCCGCCCCAACCCCGGCCCGGGCGGATGGGGTGCGGTGCTGCGGATGCGTGAGCACGTCCGGGAGATGTGCGGCGGCGAGCCGGGGCAGACGAGCAACAACCGGATGGAGCTGACCGCGCCGATCATGGCGTTGGAAGCCCTGACCCGCACGGTCTCGGTACACCTCTACACCGACAGCACCTACGTGCGTAACGGCATCACCAAATGGGTGCACGGCTGGGAACGCAACGGCTGGCTCACCGCAGCCAAGGAACCCGTGAAGAACGTCGACCTGTGGCAACGGCTGCAGATCGCCTGCGCGCGTCACCAGGTCGAGTGGTTCTGGGTCAAGGGTCACTCGGGTGTCGGCGACAACGAACTGGCCGACGCCTTGGCTACCCGCGGTCTGCAGGAAGCGGTCGCGCTGAGTTCCACTGGCGTACAGGGCTTTTAAGCCCTACTCCCGAACGACGTCGCCGGGTTCCTTGTCCGGGCGCAGCCCACGCCAGCTCGGGTGCCGAAGCCGGCCATCCGAGGTCCACTCGCCGTAGCGCACCTCGCCGACGAGATCGGGCCGCACGTAGGTGACGCCCTTGGTCTCCGCCCGCGGCAGCGGCGGATCGAACGGCGAGTCATCGGTGTGCAGCGGTTCGAGGATCTTCTTGAGCTTTCCGAGTTCCTTGTCGGAGAAGCCGGTACCGACTCGGCCGACGAACTGCAGACCATCTCCGCCCGGTACCCCCATCAGCAGCGCCCCGATCCCGCTGGAGCGTCCGCCGTTACCTTCCCGCCACCCGCCGATCACGATCTCCTGGGTGTTCCAGTTCTTGTCCTTGATCCACGCCGACGACCGTCGCCCCGGCTGGTAGGTGGAGTCCCACTTCTTGGCGACCACACCCTCCCACTTCTTCTTCCGCGAGAATTCCAAGGCCGCCGGTCCGTCACCGTCGAGCAACGGTGGCACGATCAGATCGCTTCCCTCGGCGAAGGTTTCGAGAACCTTGCGCCGGTCACGGTACTTCGCGCGCAGCAGCGAACGCCCGTCGAGGCGCAGGATGTCGAACGCCCAGAACTCGATACGGGTGGCGCGCACCCGGTTCTGCATCTCCCCGAAACTCGGAACGCCGTCGGAGTCCAGCGCAACGACCTCGCCGTCGAGAATCACGTCATGGTCGGCCAGATCGGCTGCCAGTGAAGCCAATTGGGGATACTCGCCGGTGACATCACGGCCACTGCGGGACTGCAGACGGATTCGGCCATGGTCGGCCTCGACCAGCAGCCGGTACCCATCGAACTTGCCCTCGAACGCGTACTGGCCCGCGTTGAGCTTGTCCACCGAGCCCAGAGTCGCCAGCATCGGCGAGTAGTCCTGCAGTCGCGGCACCGGCTGTTCCTTCATCCGGTGCGCCAGCCACTGGTCGCCGTTGGTCTGAATCAGCGCGTAGCGGCCAGAGATTCGCTGGCCGTAGAGGTCCACGATCACCTCGCTATCGCGGAACTTCTCGGCCTCATACGTTCCGGAATCCCAGATAACGACCTTGCCGCCGCCGTATTCGCCCTTCGGGATCGTTCCCTCGAAGGTGGCGTACTCCAGCGGATGGTCCTCGGTGTGCACAGCCAGATGATTGACGGCCGGGGTGTCGGGCAGGTTCTTCGGAATCGCCCAGGACACCAGCACCCCGTCGCGTTCCAGCCGGAAGTCGTAGTGCAGCCGACGGGCGTGGTGCTCCTGGATGACGAAGCGGTTGTTCTCACCAACAGCAGGAGCTGCCTTCGGTACCGGCTCCGGCGTCTTCGCCGAATCCCGCATGCTGCGGTAGGTGGTGAGCCGGTCCTCCCGTGGCACATCAGCGTCGAGGTCGGCCAGCAGATCACCGTGGTCGGCCACCCGCGCCAGCACCTCGGTGTACTCCAGGTGGCGCAACTCGGGATCGCCGATCTCGTCCCAGGTGCGCGGTGCAGCGACCGTGGGATGAGAGCGCCCGCGCAGCGAGTACGGCGCGATGGTGGTCTTGGCCGCGTTGTTCTGGCTCCAGTCCAGGAACACCTTGCCTGCCCGCAGACTCTTGGTCATCGTGGCGGTGACCAGTGCGGGCATGCTCTGCTCCAACTGCTGGGCCACCCGCCGCGCGAGCACCGCCGCGCCACTGCTGCTGACCGGTTCAGCCAGCGGGGCATACAGGTGCAGGCCCTTACTGCCACTGGTCAGCGGATAGACCCTCAGCCCGATGTCGTCCATCAACTCCCGCACAGCGTGGGCCACCTCGCACAGTTGCGGCATGCCCACGCCCTCACCGGGGTCGAGGTCGAACACCAAACGCGTTGCCGGCCCGGGCTTTCCAGCAGAGGTGAAACGCCATTGCGGCACATGGACTTCCAGCGCGGCCTGCTGCGCAATCCACGCCAGCCCCGTCGAGGTGTCGATGATCGGGTAGGTGGTGGCGCCCGAGCGGTGCACCACCGTGCCGCGATCGAGCCAGTCCGGGGCCGAGCTGGCGAGCTGCTTTTCGAAGAACGACGGCTCGTCGACGCCGTTGGGCCAGCGCTTGCGGGTCACCGGCCGCCCGGCGATATGCGGCAACATCACCTCGGCGATGGCGGTGTAGTAGCCGAACACGTCGGCCTTGGTGGTGCCGGTGGCCGGATAGAGCACCTTCTCGGCGTTGCTCAGCGCGACGCGAGGGCCCTTCGTCGCGCCCGGCGGCCACACCTGATTCACCACCTCAACGTATTACCCGCTGCTACCGTTGACCAATGGCACGGTTCTGGATCGGTGGGTTGCTGGTGGCAGCCGCGATCCTCGGTGCGCCCACGGCCGCTGCCGACCCGGAAATCCATGTGCCGTACTGCTCGGGTGACGAAACCCCGATGAACAGCAACTGCCAGAACGCACCGGCACAGGGATTCGAAGAAGGCGCTCCCGGCGCAAATCCCGACGTGCCGCTTGGTCTCAATCCGGGCGCAGAGCCCGCGGTCTGACCCGACGGCGCGTCCACGCCTGCATACTGGACTTATGCGTTCCATCTGGAAAGGCTCGATCGCGTTCGGCCTGGTGAACGTGCCCGTCAAGGTGTACAGCGCCACCGAAGACCACGATTTGAAGTTCCACCAGGTGCACGCCAAGGACAACGGCCGGATCCGCTACAAGCGGGTCTGCGAAGTGTGCGGTGAGGTGGTCGAATACCGCGACATCGCCAAGGCTTACGAGGCCGACGACGGCCAGACCGTCATCATCACCGACGACGACATCGCGACGCTGCCCGAGGAACGTAGCCACGAGATCGAAGTGGTCGAGTTCGTACCCGCGAGCGAGATCGACCCGCTGATGTATGACCGCAGCTACTTTCTGGAACCCGACGGCAAATCGTCGAAGTCCTATGTGCTGCTGGCCAAGACGCTGGCCGACACCGAACGGGTCGCGATCGTGCACTTCGCGTTGCGCAACAAGACTCGGCTGGCCGCCCTGCGGGTCAAGGACTTCTCCAAACGCGACGTCATGGTGGTGCACACCCTGTTGTGGCCCGATGAGATCCGCGACCCCGACTTCCCGGTGCTCGACCAGGAGGTCGAGATCAAACCTGCCGAGCTGAAGATGGCCGGGCAGGTGGTCGAGTCGATGGCCGACGACTTCCACCCCGAGCGCTATCACGACACGTATCAGGAGCAGTTGCGCGAACTCGTCGAGGCCAAGCTCGAGGGCGGCGAGGCGTTCACCGCCGAGGACCAGCCGGCCGAACTCGACGAGACCGAGGACGTCTCGGACTTGCTGGCCAAGCTCGAGGCCAGTGTGCGGCGGCGCCGCGAACAGGCCGGTGACGCCGACGCCGAGAAGCCGCCGGCCAAGAAAGCGCCGGCGAAGAAAGCCCCGGCCAAGAAAGCGGCCGCGAAGAAGGCTCCCGCCAAGAAGGCCGCTGCGAAAAAGTAGCGCCCCCACGTCTGCGCGATCCGGCTCATTACGAAACTAGAACGTGTTTCAATTGCGTTCGGAATTCGCGGCCGTCCGGCGCCGCGAGGTTGTTACGGTGTTCGCGGACAAGGGAAGAGAGACACGTGATCCTCGATAAGTTTCGCCTTGATGGTCAAGTTGCAGTCGTCACCGGAGCCGGCCGCGGCCTGGGCGCCGCGATCGCCGTCGCCTTCGCCGAAGTAGGCGCTGACGTGGTCATCGGCTCGCGCACGCAGTCCGAACTGGAGACCGTCGCCGGGCAGATCGAGGCCCTGGGCCGGCGCGCGCACGTGGTCGTCGGCGACCTGTCCCACCCGGAGACCACCGCCGAGTTGGCCGGTAAGGCCGTCGAGGCTTTCGGCAAGCTAGACATCGTCGTCAACAACGTCGGCGGCACCATGCCGAACGCCCTGCTGTCCACCAGTGTCAAGGCCATGAAGGACGCGTTCGCCTTCAACGTGCTTACCGCTCACGCACTGACGGTGGCGGCCGTGCCGCTGATGCTCGAGCACTCCGGCGGCGGCAACATCATCAACATCACCTCGACCATGGGTCGCACCGCCGGCCGCGGGTTCGCCGCCTACAGCACCGCCAAGGCCGCGCTGGCCCAGTACACCCGGCTGACCGCGCTGGACCTGTGCCCGAAGATCCGGGTCAACGCCATCGCGCCGGGTTCGATCCTGACCTCGGCGCTGGATTTCGTGGCCTCCAGCGACGAGCTGCGGGACCCGATGGAGAAGGCCACCCCGATGCGCCGCCTCGGCGACCCGTCCGATATCGCCGCCGCGGCGGTCTACCTCGCCTCCCCCGCCGCCAGTTACCTCACCGGCAAGACGCTGGAGGTCGACGGCGGGCTCAACGTCCCCAACCTGGATCTCCCGATCCCCGACCTGTAAGGAGTCCCCGTGGCCATCCGCGTCGCCCAGATCGGCACCGGCAACGTCGGCGTGCATTCGCTGACCGCGCTGATCACCAACCCCGCATTCGAACTCACCGGCGTGTGGGTGTCCTCGGACTCCAAGGCCGGTAAGGACGCCGCCGAACTGGCCGGCCTGGACGGAACCACCGGCATCACGGCCACCACCGACCTCGACGCGGTGCTGGCCACCAAGCCGCAGTGCGTGGTCTACAACGCCATGGCCGACAACCGGCTGGTCGAAGCGCTGGAGGACTACCGGCGCATCCTGGCCGCCGGTGTGAACATCGTCGGCAGCGGCCCGGTGTTCCTGCAGTGGCCCTGGCAGGTCATCCCCGACGAGATGATCAAGCCGCTGGAAGATGCTGCCCGCGAAGGCAATTCGAGCCTCTACGTCAACGGTATCGATCCCGGCTTCGCCAACGACCTGCTGCCCCTGGCGCTGGCCGGCACCTGTCAGAGCATCGAACAGGTGCGCTGTATGGAGATCGTCAACTACGCGACCTACGACAGCGCCACGGTCATGTTCGACGTGATGGGCTTCGGCAAGCCGATGGACGAGATCCCGATGCTGTTGCAGCCCGGCGTGCTGAGCATCGGGTGGGGTTCGGTGGTCCGCCAGATCGCGGCCGGTCTGGGCCTGGAACTCGACGGGCTCGAAGAGATCTACGTGCGCGAACCCGCACCGGAGGATTTCGAGATCGCCAGCGGACATATCGCCAAGGGCACTGCCGCGGCCCTGCGCTTCGAGGTGATCGGCCTGGTCGACGGCGCACCCGCGGTGGTGCTCGAGCACGTGACCCGACTGCGCGACGACCTGTGCCCGGAGTGGCCGCAGCCCGCGCAGGAAGGCGGCAACTACCGCATCGAGATCACCGGGGAGCCCTGCTACGCGATGGATCTGTGCCTGTCGAGCCCGAACGGCGATCACAACCACGCCGGGGTCCTGGCTACCGCGATGCGCATCGTCAACGCCATCCCGGCGGTCATCGCCGCCGAGCCCGGTATCTGCACCACGCTGGACCTGCCCCTGGTCACCGGCAAAGGGTTGTACGCTGCTGGATAGGCCAACCTGTAAGGAGGCCCATCATGCGGATCGTCAGCCGAATCGGCACCGCCCTCATCGCACTACCCGCGAGCCTGTTGCTGGCGTTTCCCGCCACGGCCGCCCCGCAATGCACCGACACCGGTCCGAATACGACGATCTGCGAGCGGCCCGGCCACGCGCAGATCACCACCACGCCCAACCCGGCGCTGACCAACCCGTACCCCGGGTGGGGCTTCGGCGGAATCGGGATCGGCCTGGGCGGAATCTGGATTGGTATCTGACCAACCAGGCGTCTAACATCGCCGCCGGTGGCTGGCGGAGCTGGTTTCGGCCACCTTCACACGCCGCATAGAGAGCTCGACGGTTGGCAGAACAAGCCCGGGTCGCCAAGGCCGGCTGGTATCTGCTCGGGCCCGCATTCGTGGCCGCCATCGCCTACGTCGACCCGGGCAATGTCGCGGCCAATATCAGCGCGGGCGCCCAGTTCGGTTTCCTCCTGGTCTGGGTGATCGTCCTGGCCAACGCGATGGCCGGTTTGGTGCAGTACCTGTCAGCCAAGCTCGGTCTGGTCACCGGCCGCAGCCTGCCCGAGGCGGTGCGCGACCACACCCGCACCCCGACCCGCATCGGCTACTGGATCCAGGCCGAGCTGGTGGCGATCGCCACCGACCTGGCCGAGGTGGTCGGCGGTGCGATCGCGCTGCGGCTGCTGTTCGACCTGCCGCTGCTGCTGGGCGGGGTCATCACCGGCGTGGTGTCCCTGCTGCTGCTCGTGGTGCAGGACCGGCGCGGCCAGCGGGTATTCGAGCGGGTGATCACCGGGCTGCTGCTGGTCATCGCGATCGGCTTTCTGTCCAGCCTGTTCGTCAACACCCCACCCGCCGGCGAGGTGGCCGCCGGGCTGATCCCACGGTTCGACGGTGCCGAGAGCGTGCTGCTGGCCACCGCGATGCTCGGCGCGACCGTGATGCCGCACGCGGTGTACCTGCATTCGGGGCTGGCCCGCGACCGGCACGGCCACCCGCCTGCCGGCGCCGCCCGCACCCTGCTGCTGCGGGCCACCCGCTGGGATGTCGGCATCGCGATGCTGGTTGCCGGTGCAGTGAACCTGGCCATGCTGCTGGTCGCCGCGACCAATCTGCAGGGCCGGCCGGACACTGATTCCATCGAGGGGGCGCACGCCGCCGTCGGCGACACCCTGGGCCCGACGGTCGCGCTGTTCTTCGCGATCGGACTGCTGGCCTCGGGGCTGGCGTCGACCTCGGTCGGGGCCTACGCCGGGGCGATGATCATGCAGGGGTTGCTGCGAAAGTCGTTCCCGCTGTTGGTCAGACGTCTCATCACCCTGATACCCGCCCTGGTGGTGCTGGCGATCGGGGTGGACCCCAGCCGGGCACTGGTGATCTCCCAGGTGGTGCTGTCGTTCGGTATCCCGTTCGCACTCGTGCCGCTGGTCCGGCTGACCAGTAATCCGGCCCTGATGGGCGCCGACACCAACCGCCGCCTGGTCTCCGTCCTCGGGTGGGCGGTCGCCACGATCATTACGCTGCTCAACGTGGTCCTGATCTACCTCACGCTCACCCGGTAATGAGTAGGCACCCCTACTTCGCCTACGGGTCCAACCTCTGCATCCAGCAGATGGCGCAGCGCTGTCCGGACGCCACCGACCCGCGTCCGGCGACCCTGGCCGACCACGACTGGCTGATCAACGAACGCGGGGTCGCCACCGTCGAACCGTTCGCCGGCAGCACCGTGCACGGCGTGCTGTGGTGGGTGTCCGACCGCGACCTGGCCACCCTGGACAGCGCCGAAGGGGTGCCGTCACGCTACCGCCGCGACCAGCTGACCGTGCACACCGCCGATGGCCCCTCCCCGGCATGGGTGTACATCGACCACCGCACCGAACCCGGCCCGCCCCGGCCGGGTTATCTCGAGCGCATCATCGACGGCGCCCGCCACCACGGGCTGCCGCAGCGCTGGATCGAGTTCCTGCACCGCTGGGACCCCGCTCACTGGCCGACGTCGCTCGCATCGAAAACCGATGGCCCGCAGTCACTTTCCGAGCTGCTCGCCGACCCGGCAGTCACCGAGGTGTGCCGGCTGCGCTCGAACTTCGGCTTCCTCGCCATTCACGGCGGCGGACTGGAGCAGATGACCGACGTCATCGCCGAACGCGCCGCCGACGCCGCAGGCGCCTCGGTGTACCTGCTGCGCCACCCCACGGGTTACCCGCACCATCTGCCGTCGGCGCGTTACCTGGCCGAGGAGTCTCCCGCGCTGGCCGAGTTCCTCGACCATGTCGAGGTCGCGGTGTCCCTACACGGCTACGGGCGCATCGGGCGCAGCACGCAGCTGCTGGCCGGTGGCCGCAACCGCGATCTGGCCGAGCACCTGGCCCGCCACGTCGTGGTCCCCGGCTATCAGGTGATCACCGATCTCGAGGTGATCCCCGCCGAACTGCGCGGCCTGCACCGCGACAACCCGGTGAACCGGGTCCGCGGCGGGGGCACCCAGCTGGAGTTGTCGACGCGGGTGCGCGGGATCAGCCCGCGCAGCCAGCTCCCGGACGCCGACGGCCTGACCCATGCCACCTCGGCATTGGTGCAGGGGTTGGTGGCCGCCGCGCACTCCTGGCGCTGACGAAAATTTCGTCAGCGATCCGACCCATCCGGACCCGTGGGTGCTCCGAATAGTGGGTGTGAAACCGATGAGCACCCAGGCAGACCCTCAGACGCTGACTCCTGCGCTGTACCGGACTCGGATCACCCAGCTCCGCCGATCACCGGTGCACCACTACGGCGAACGCAGTAGTTACAGCTGGTACGTCGACGTAGACGAGCTGCCCACGCTGCCGTGGTGGCTGCGGCCGTTCGCCCGGTTCGAGGCCGTCGACCACTTCACCGGCACCGACAACGACACCCTGCGCCAGCGGGTCGACGGGTTCCTCGCCGAACACGGCATCTACCTGCCCGGCGGGCGCACCACCGCACTGCTGATGCCGCGGGTGCTCGGCCGCGCCTTCAATCCGCTCAGCTTGTTCTGGTGCCACGACGCCAGCGGCGAGCTGCGCTGCGTCATCGCCGAGGTGCACAACCCCTACGGCGAGCGGCACGCCTACCTGCTGCCGCCCGACACGGACACCCCGGCCATGGTGACCAAGACCTTCTACACCTCGCCCTTCAACGGGGTCGACGGCTACTACCTGGTGCGCGCGCCGCGGCCGGCCGAGCAGCTGGACCTGACGGTGTCGCTGCACCGTGAGAACGAGCCCGCCCTGGTGGCGACGGTGCGCGGGACGCGGCGACGGGCCAGCGTCGGCCAGGTGCTCGGACTGCAGTTCACCGCGCCGCTGGCACCCCAGATGGCGGCGCTGAGCATGCGGGTGCAGAACCTGATTCTGCGGCTGCGGGGCGTGCCCGTGGTGCCCCGTCCGGCCACTCATGAGCATCTGCCGCAGGCGGTGAGCATGCACTCCGCGACGGCAGGTTGGTCGGCAACCAACCGTTCGTGGATGCCGTCGTGACGAGTCTGCTTGACCCGCCGGTTAGGCTACCGCTCAATGTCAGCGACAAAAAGCGGACGGCGGCCATGACGGCGGCGACCGACCTCGACGTACTCCTGCGCCGGGTGGCGCAACGTGACGCCGATGCCTTCGCCGCGTTCTACGACGCCACCCGCGCCCGGGTCTACGGTCTCGTCACACGTGTGCTCCGAGACCGTGGCTATAGCGAAGAAACCACCCAGGACGTCTACCTCCAGGTGTGGCGTACAGCGGAGAGCTACGACCCCGCCTCGGGCACTGCCCTGGCGTGGCTGCTCACCCTGGCGCACCGCCGGGCAGTAGACCGGGTGCGGTCAGAACAGGCCGCCACCGCACGCGAGTCCCGTTACGGCTCGGCGACGGTGGAGCCTCCGGCCGACCACGTCAGCGATGCCGTGGTTGCCAGCGACGAACGACGTCAGGTCGCCGCCTGTTTGGACGGCCTGACCGATGTCCAGCGCGAGTGCATTGAACTCGCCTATTACCAAGGAATGACGTACGTGCAGGTCTCCGAGCGCTTGTCGGCGAATCTCGCCACAATCAAGTCGCGCATGCGAGACGCGCTGCGGGGCCTGCGCAACTGTTTGGGTGTGCGATGAGGGTGCTGCGATGACTCAACCTCACGACGGGTTTCAAACCGGAGACCTGTTAGATCTCGCCGTCCCGTATGCGTTGCATGCGCTGCCCGACGACGAGCGTGACGACATCGAGAGCAGGCTGGCTCATGCCGGCCTGCAGGAGGCTGACGCCTTCTACGACGAAGTGCGGGCCATCCGCGAAACCATGGCCAGGGTGTCGGCGGTCAGCGCCGAGGAGCCCCCCGCCGAGCTGCGCGGCCGGTTGCTGGCCGCGGTGGCCGACGACAACGTTCGCACGCTGCCCACTGCCGCCACCCGGTCCACGGCTTCTGCCGACACCGGAAAGCGTTGGCGCGGAACCGTGCTGACCGCCGCTGCCGCGGTGGTCATCGGAGCCGACGACAACGTTCGCACGCTGCCCACTGCCGCCACCCGGTCCACGGCTTCTGCCGACACCGGAAAGCGTTGGCGCGGAACCGTGCTGACCGCCGCTGCCGCGGTGGTCATCGGACTGGGTGCGGTGGCGGTGGTGCAGTCGATGCGGCCCGAGCCCGCGCAGCCGTCGACCGCCCAGCAGGTGTTCGCCGCTCCCGACGTGCACACCATCTCCGGTGACATTCCCGGCGGTGGCACCGCCACCGTGGTGTTCTCCCGGGACAAGAACGCCGGCGTGCTGGTGATGAACAACGTGCCCAAGCCCCAGCCCGGCACCGTCTACCAGATGTGGTTGGTCAGCGACTCCGGTGCGACCTCGGCCGGCACCATGGACGACAAGGCGGTCACCCCGTCCACCACGGCGGTACTGCCCGATCTCGGCAACTCCAAGGCGCTGAAGTTCACCGTCGAACCCGGCACCGGTTCCACCCAGCCGACCGGTCAGGTGGTCGCCGAACTGCCGCTGGTCTGACTCAGACATCCAGCCCCCTGACGGTGGCCGCGGCGGCCTCGGCGAGGACATCGCTGATCTCACCGCGCTGCTGCCAGGCCTGACGCTGGCGCATGGCGCCGTTGCCGTCCTGGAGCAGCCGGGCCACGTCGGCGCGTACCCATTCATCGTCGCCGAGTTCCTGCAGCGCCGGAGCGAGCACGGTGAGCCACTGGCCGAGCACGCGTGCGGTGGGTGCGGTGGCCCAGCCGTCGAGTACGTCGATGGCCTGGCCGTCCAAACCGTCGTGCGCCGATTTCCAGTAGGCGGCGCGCAGGGTGTGGTCACTGACCCGGGGCGGCGGCACGTCGCGGGCGTGCTCGTCGAGTGCGGTCATGACCGCCGCGCGGATCAGAGTGGCCAGCAGGACGGTCTCGGCCACCGTGGCGGGCACGTCGGACACCCGCACCTCCACCGTCGGGAACTTCGCCGACGGCCGGACGTCCCAATAGACCATGCCGTCGTCGAGCATGGCGCCCGAGTCGATCATCATCGCCACCACGGCGTCGTAGTGCTCGGCGGATTCGAAGAACGGCGGTGGCCCGGCGCTGGGCCAGCGGCCCCACAGCACACTGCGCCAGCTGGCGTGCCCGCTGTCGGTGTTGCGGTAGATCGCCGAATTGGCGGTGAGCGCCAACAGCAATGGCAGCCACGGGCGCAGCCGGTTACCGACGTCGATGGCGGCCTCCCGGTCGGGCACCTCGACATGGACGTGACAGCCGCAGATGCCCTGCTCGCTGGCGATCATGCCGAAGCGGTCGCCGATCTCGCGATAGCGCGGGGCGTCGGTGATCGGGAACTCCCGCGGCACCGTCGGCGGAAGGCCGACGGCCAGCAGTGTGGCGCCGGCCTCCTGGGCCGCGTCGGCGGCCACTCGCCTCAAGTGCGTAAGGTGCTGGCGCAGTTGAGAACTCGTCTGCGCCGTCTCGGTGGCGGTCTCAACCTGGCAGGTGGTGAGTTCGAGCTGGAGTTCGACGTCCCGGCGGGCAGCATGGTGCGCAACAGCGGAGTTCCTGGCGACCGGCTCACCGGTGTGGGGGTCGACGAGGAGGAACTCCTCCTCCACACCGACGCTAGGGGCGCTCATCGTGGGAGGTGAGTGCCCGAAACCGCCGTCGGCCAAACCCGGGTGCGTCGTAGCATGACCGGGTGGCCAGGGACTTTCGTTTCGGTATCGGGGTACGGTCGGTCAAATCAGCAGCGAAGCTCCGCGACACCGTGCGCCGCTTCGCCGATCTGGGTTTCGACGTCCTGCACGTGCCCGACCATCTCGGCCGCTTCGGCGTCCCGGCGCCGTTCCCGACAATGGTCGCCGCCGCCGAGGCCGCACCGACCATGCGGGTCGGCACGTTCGTCATCAACGCCGCGTTCTACAAGCCGGCACTGCTGGCCCGCGACGCGATCGCCGTGGACGTGCTCAGCGACGGACGGCTGGACCTCGGGCTGGGCACCGGCTACGTCCGCGAGGAGTTCGAGGCCGCCGAGATCCCCTACCCGAGTGCGGGTGAACGCGTCGACCACCTCCGGCACACCACGAAGTACCTCAAGGACGTCGCGCCGTCGATCCCGATCCTGATCGCCGGCAACGGTGACCGCGTGTTGCGGATCGCCGCGCAGCACGCCGACATCATCGGGCTCACCGGCGGCGGGATCCCCCGCTCGCCCGAGGACGACCCGCTGGCCGAGCGGATCGCGTTCGTGCGCGAGGCCGCCGGTGATCGGTTCGACGACCTTGAGCTCAACATCGCGATCACCGGGGTGCCGACAGATGCCTCCGGGGTGCCGGACCTGCGGCTGACGCGGGGCTACGAACCCGAGGCCACCGACGAGCAGCTGCTGGCGCTGCCGACCGTGCTCAGCGGGACACCGCGCGATATCGCCGACACGCTGCGGGAACGGCGCGACCGCTACGGGGTGACGTACTTCACCGTGCAGGACTACCACGCCGAATACTTCGCCAAGGTCATCGCCGAACTTCGCTGAGCCGTCCGTGGTTTGCCACCCCTGATCGCCGGGAATGGCTCGTGCCGGGAGGCGGGACAAGCGATGACAGCGGTACAGGACACTCTGATGCGACAGCAGTACCCCGGGGACTTCGGCCATGACGAGATCTGGCGGCAAGCCGAGGGGGTGCTTGTTGCGCTCACACGGTGCACCCTGGATGTGGCGGCCGGTGAGATCACCCGGGCCTCCCATCGACATCGCCTCGATGGTGACCGGGTAGCCCGGGCCCTGGTCCGGCTGGCCCAGGACATCGAGCCGGAAGCCGACAGCAACGCCACGGCGGTTGCGCGCTACGAGTGGGGCGCGCTACTGCCGTTCAGGAGGTGAGCATGTTCCGCCGGTTAGTCGACTGGATTCGTCAGGGATACCCCAGCACCGCGCCTGGGCACTGCTACCTGATCGCGCTGTGCGGGGCGGATACCTCGGCCAGGTAAACTCCCAGCCGGTCCGCCCTCGTAGCTCAGGGGATAGAGCACGGCTCTCCTAAAGCCGGTGTCGCATGTTCGAATCATGCCGGGGGCACTGTGTGAGTGTATGGCCTCGGCTGATGCTTGACGTTTCGGCTTCGGGTGATGGGCGACAGTGTTTCGGCTGATGCTTTACAGCTATTTCGGTTGATCCTTGACACTCCCTAGATGAGGGAGTTGAGCGTGGCTGAGCAGCGGTATCAGGCCGTGTTGGCCGTGATCAGTGATGGGTTATCGATTTCGCAGGTCGCCTCGAAGGTGGGGGTGTCGCGACAGACGCTGCATGCGTGGTTGGCCCGCTACGAGGCTGAGGGCCTGGAGGGCTTGGTGGATCGGTCACGCCCCAAGCCAGACTCTAGCGCCGGAAACTTCGTGCCGTCTTTGAGCGTCTGGTGGCAACGGGGAACGGTTGTTCATCCGCGCGCACTCCCGCCCGACCGACAGCGCCACCGCATAAGCCTGGGGAGCAGTGGAACCGCCATGAAACGACCGATTCAAGTTCGAAGGACGATGTCTCTACATTGCCGAACAGTCGCGGACAACGCCCCTACTTCTCTTTTCGGACGCCTTTGAAGCTGCCACCAGATTTCTTGGCCTCGGTGAAGCGCCCAGTAGAGGCATCACGCTTAACCCAGGTTCCAGACGGCGTCCGGACCTGGCTTCGGCCGGTGACCGCTCCGACTCGCGACCCACGGCCTGAGTTCTTAGCCATGTCTCCTCCTTCATCTCAAGATACGGCCCTACTTGGAGAATGTCGCATACAGGTACGACAGTATTGAAGCACCCAACAGCGCAACTACCGCGCAGCCGAGCACCAAGGTGCTGAGCAATCGCAACCGTGACCCAAGCGTCGATGGCTCACGGCCCAGCAGAACGGATGCCGCCAGCGCGGCGGGACCCACGACTAACGCGAGGGTCTTCAGATCGCTGGTCTTCTCGCGCAGCAATACCGTGGCCAATAGCAAGATCAACACTGCCGCAAAATAGGGGACCATCTGCAAGCGTCTAAGCAGAGCCAGTCTAAAACGGAGGTTTACACGATAATCGCGGTCAGCGCCATGCGCATAGAATGACTTTGTTTGTTCATCACTTCTGGACGGGAAAGAGCCATACGCAAACTCATTCTTCCCTGGCTTTAGCGCAGAGAATCCCACGATCCGCACGTTCGGATCAGATAGCTTGAATGTGACGTGGTTACTGAGAGCATCCCGAATCACCAATTCCTGACTACCGACGTTCCGAAATCGGCTTAGCGAAAAGCTGCGCCGCTCAGAGTATTTCACCAAGAACGGCTCATCTACTGGGACCTTCATCGCAGCTATGAGGTCGTAGTAATTTCCGTAATCAGCAAGAGCCTCAAGAAAATCCGAAGCTGCGCTTCCCCTTGGACCGTCCAGCATAGAGATATTCTTCATCTCACGCAGCAACCTCAGGTAGGCGCGTAAACAATCCGTTGCGACGAATTCGTCGAAGCACCCCGTGTCCGAGCCGGTGATTCCGTCACCAAACCAGGCTGGGATTGCAAGAGCAGGTTCTTCGCAGATACTGTATTTCTTAAAATCATCTAGAAATGGACGCAATATCCGTTTACACGCAACTCCGATTGCGCACCATTCCTGCAAGCTCTCAAACGATACCTCCACCCCTACGCCGTCTTTTATATAGTCAGCCATCGAAAAGCCCTCGTCGCCGAAGAGCCAGCCGCTGCTTGAAAAGCCCAATACCTGAACCAGTAGCCGGTACAGCTCGCCGTCAACAGCGCCCCCTGCATTGACAACCAGCTGACGCAAGTACATCGCCTGGCGTTGCGCAATCTCCTGCCGCGGTAGCAGCCAGACGTCTCCGTATGGCCCGCTGATGCTGAAGTCGAGTAAAGGACCTCTGGGGACAGGCGCAACGTTCAGTGCGAGCAGCACCTCACTGTCTTCGGCATCGAGCACGTCGCCGAGAACCGATCGGAGAGGGGCAACCTGAAGTGACCGACGACGAAGGCAATGCGTGGCAGCGTCGATAGTTATCTCTTCTACAACACGGACACGCCAGAGAAACGGCTCAGAGAGAAGCGACACCGTGACCTCGCGGTTGTCGATTAGGTTCTTCACACCTTGCTCGCATCCAGTACGGCGCTAATTCCCATGTAATGTACGGCGCGGCTGGAAATCTGCCCATTCACCGCGCCGCGGCACTCGCGAATGCACGCCGATGGCGCCGACCAATAGATCACCGAAACGGCGCCGCTCCACGGCAAGGCCGACGTGGGCCTAACGTTGCACTGAATCAGCCGGCCATCAGGCCACCCAAGCCCGCAGGTATCAAACCTGCGGGGGCTGAACTGCAACTATGTCCAGTTCAAGGAGATCGCTACCTAACTAATACGCATTCGGCAGCTCAGCGGGGTACCCGTGGGACCACACTTCGATCGTGCCCTGCAAAGAGTCCGGATACAGCAGCGGCCTCTCGGTTCTAATCTCCCAGTTCTGCGCCTGGGCCTCGAACAACGCTACGGCACACTCGGACATCGATACTGCGACATTAACGCCCTCAACGACCATGCGAGACAGGTCTACCTCACCGTTCGGCATATAGTCGAGTGGCCATTTCAGCCCGTGGACAATCGCAGAGCTGACGTTATAGAACGACGTAGCAGCCCGCTCGAACCCGAAATCACCGCGACCATAGGGTCCCGCTGAATCGTGCGTGGGAGGATGGTTGTCAAGCCACTTTGCTGCAGCCGCAACAACATTGGTCTTTCCCAGCACTTTCGCGCCCGGTGTCTGTTGCTTGCCTTTTTCGAGCATTGCAACACGCAAGTCGAACAGTCGCAGGTGTTCCAGCAGATTCTGATACTGAACAGGATCGTTTCTGCCCGGTCCATTCTCGTGCCATTTGCGAGCTGAACTTTGGTATCTTCTTTGTTCTTCAAGCTCCGACGCAGTGAATCGCACGCTGAGACTCCGCCTCACCGCTTGGTCGGTGTTCATTAGGAGCCAAATCGTGGTGGCTGCAGATTCAGTCGCCATCCGACTCAGTGTCAACAGAGAGCCCGCGTGGCTATCGCCGGACCCCTTCCGGCCTTCGGAATCGTCTCTGCCATCAATCAATTCAGCGATAGCTGTGAGGCTGTCGATGCCATTCATGATCGGAAAGAGCGTAGTTCCGCTGACCATGTCACCCGCGTAGTCACTCATGAAGTCCGCATCATCTAAGGCAAGCGAACTGCCCGGATCGATCGGGTTCTGTTTTACACGCATTGCCCAAGCCCGCAGTGCTGCACCGCGCTTCGCCTTCGCTTTGGTGCGCTCAAGGATCTCTAGTGTCTGCGCTCGATTCACCAGAGCGGCGAGTATCTGGATCGGGTAGGGGTTGATCAACTCACCTCCACATGCCCGTTGGCATCAATGGTTTCGGCGCCAGCATCCAATTCGCGAGGGCGCGCCGACAGATTCGTCGCCTCCTCCTCCAATTCGGTGATCTCTTCTAAATCTAGTATGAGAATTTGCGTACATGCGATACGGCCGGTCTTTGTCACCGGGGAGCTGGAGCGATCTGGGATGAATTGACATTGCCGGCAGCCGTGCCGAAACAAACTGTTTTACGACCACAGTGCTGGGACTTGACAACGATTCTCGTAGCAGCATTCTTGTGGTCTAGGTCCTAGGCTCGGTGTGGGCACCATCGACTACACGCGCGTGGCTGTCATGTTGATCTCGAGGGTTCCCTGACAGGCGCCGCTGGCGATGTCGGTGCGCATTGTGCCGACCAGTGATCCGTCGGGCTGCGGGGTGTAGCGCACATCGGCTCGGGCCGGATTCCATTGCGTCGTGCCGTCATCCAGCCGGCATTCCCACTGGAAGTTGTTCACCTGGGTCCAGGACGTTCCGTCCCACGTGAAGCGGACGGGTTGGGGCACCGTGGGGTTCCTCGGCGCGGGGCCGTTGATGATCGTGGCGGTGCACTGCCCGCCGGCGCAGCTCGACTGGAATGTGTAGATGTCGGAGTACTGCTGCTCGGGTTGGCCGGCCGCCAGACTCGTCCCGGACTTCGGACCATCGATGAACGTGATCTCGTAATCGCCGTTCCAGCTCGCGGCGTCGGCCCAGGCAACCGGGGCCATTGGCACCAGGATGACCAACGGCCCAACACAGACGAGCCCGCCCACGCGACCTCGGGTCATCGGCTTCTCCTCCGGGCTGTTCCTATAGCGACGCCTCGGCAGGCGCCGTCGCGGGCGTCACGGTCAACAGCGGCGCGCCCACCGCGATCTCCCCGGCAGGCGCCGCGTCCACCGAGCCGAACTTCTTGCCGTTGAGCACCACGATCGGCGTGATCAGCGGGTAACCCGCCGCCTCGATCACCGCGCGGTCGAACGTCACCAAAGGCGTTCCCGCACTGACCTTTTCCCCCTTGGCCACCTTGACGTCGAAACCCTCACCCTTGAGGGCCACGGTGTCGATGCCGACGTGGATCAGCACCTCGACGCCGCCGTCGAGCACCAGACCGAAGGCATGCCCGGAAGCCGGGACTGCCACCACCACGCCGGCGCCCGGCGCGTAGACCGTGTCGCCGGACGGCTGCACCGCCACGCCCGGGCCCATGGTGCCCTTGCTGAACACCGGGTCCGGCACATCGGCCAACGGCACCACGATGCCCGCCAGCGGGGACAGGATCTCGATGCCCACCCCAGCCTCGTCGGCAGCCTTGGTCTCGGCCGCGGCCACCAACGTGTCGGGGCTGGCCGCACCCCGCGGGCCCTCCAGGTCGGCCACCGGCACACCTGCTGCCACCGCGGCGGCAGCTTGCTCCGGTGAGCGATACCCGGACAGGATCACCAGGATCATCGCGGTGAGGAACGCCGCGGCCACCGCCACGGCGTACAACGCCATGTTGGAGAAGGCAGGAATGGTCAGCAGCGAGGTGAACACGAAGGCCTTGGTGGTCACACCGCCGCCGATGCCGATGATCAGACCGCCCACCAGGCAGCCCACCAGCATGCGTGGATAGATCCGCTTGAACCGCAGATGGATGCCGTACAGCGACGGCTCGGAGATACCGCCGAGCAGGCCCGCGGCCAGTGCGCCGATCGCGGTCTGCCGCATCTGCGCATCGCGCTCCCGCCAGGCCAGGAACAGCACGCCCGCGGTCGCACCGAAGCAGGCGAAGTTCCACGCGCCCATCGGTCCCTGGATGAAGTCGTAGCCCAGGGTCTGGATGTTGATGAGCATGATCGCGTTGATCGGCCAGTGCAGACCCAGCGGCACCATGAAGGGGTAGGCCAGCGGAATCAGGATCGCGAAGATCAGCGGCGAGAAGTCGTTGACCGACTTCAGCAGGCTGCCCAGGCCGGCACCGGTGTAGACACCGATCGGGCCGATCAGGAACGCCGTCAGCGGGATCATGATCAGCATCGACAGGAACGGCACGAAGATCAGCTGGACGTTGTCCGGGATGATCCGCTTGAGGAACTTGTACAGCGGCCCCAGCACCGCGGCCATCAACAGCGGCGGGAACACCTGCGAGCTGTAGTTGAACACCGTCAGCGGCAACCCGAAGATATGCACGATGTCCACCTCGGATCCGAAGACCGTCACCGGGTTGGTGAAGTCCTTGAGTCCGGCGAACCCGGGCAGCATCACGACGGCCATGATCGCGAACCCGACCCACGGGTCGGCGTCGAGTTTCTTCGACGCGTTGTAGGCGATCATCAGCGGCAGGAACACGAACACGCTCTGCCAGCACAGGTTGATGAACTGCCACGACGGCGAGAGCTCGGTCCGCGGGTCGGCCCAGTTCGGGATGACGTGCAGCGTGCTCATCAACGCCATGAAGGTGATGAACAGCGACGCCCCGAGCAGCGCACCGAGGATCGGGCGGAACGAGTCGGAGAGGAATTCGAAGAACGAGTCCAGCCAGGTGAACTTGCCGCGCGGGCCCTTGGCGCGGGCGGCGGCCTTGACGGCGTCGGGGTCGGCGGCGCCGGCCGCGCCCATGCCGGGCAGCGCGAGGATGTCGTTGTAGACGCTCTGTACCGCGCCGCCGATCACCACCTGATAGCGGTCGCCGGCTTGCGGGACGGCACCGAGTACCCCGGGCACCGCCTCGATCTCGGACTGGGTGACGCCCGAGGCGTCGCGCAGTTGGAAGCGCAATCGCGTCGCGCAGTGCGACAGGCCCGCGATGTTCGCGGCCCCTCCGACGCTTCTGACGATCTCGGCAGCGGTGTTCGACGACATCTGGCCCGAACCTTTCCCGGAGAAACCATCCGACCGTGGCGACGGTCGAGTGATCGTATCGACGCAGCGGCATGTCGATACACCGAATCGCGCCGATCTTGTTCGGCTAGGCGCCGCGGGTCTCGATCACCCGGTTGGCGATGTCGATCAGCCGGGTGTTGGTGGACTGGGAGAGCTCGCGCAGCATCTCGAACGCGCGCACCGCGTCGACGTTGAAGCGCTCCATGATCACGCCCTTGGCCTGACCGATCGTGTCGCGGGTGTTCAGTGCCGCCTCCAACTGCTCGCCGTGCCGGCTTGCCAGGATCGCCGAGGCGGCGTGCGCGGCCAGCACGGCGCCGATCGCTTCGGACTCACCGTTGAACGCGTGCGGCGTCAGCCCGAACAGATTGAGCGCGCCCGCGGTGGTCGCACTGGTGTAGAGCTTGAACGACAGCCCGCTGCGCACGCCGAGCTCGGTCACCGCGGCGCTGTACTTCGGCCAGCGCCGCTCCTCGCTGAAATCGTCGGTGCGCACGATCAACTCGTCGACGGCCGCACTGATGCAGGGACCCTCGCCGCACTGCTCCTGCAGCGCGTCGAGTTCGTAGATCAACGGCGAGGTTCCGAACAGCGACTCGTACCTGCCGCCCTTGCCGATCAACAGCACGCCGCACGTGTCGGTACCCGGGATCATCTCGACGGCCGCGGCGGTGACGCCGGCCAGCACGTCGTCGACGGTGCTCGGTGGCGCCGTTGCCCTGGCCAGCTCGGCCATCCGCACGGCGAGGTCGTGGTTGGGCGATGTCATGGGTGTGGAGTTCCCATTCCACGCCGAATTTACGGCCCGGCCCGAAACTCGTAACGTTTGCAGAGCACCTGGCCCGGCAATGCTGGCCTGAAGTGGACGCAGCCGTCGACAGCTACGTCCGCGAGGTCCTGTCGGTTCAGACCGCGAGCCGGCGGGGCCGCCTGGGGCCGGACTGCCCATTTCGGCCCGCTACTCTCTTAGCTGTAGTAGCTTCGGCGAGGTGACGGGCAATGTCTGGATTCTCGGTGGCTACCAAAGCGATTTCGCACGCAACCTGACCCGTGAGGGCCGGGATTTCGCCGGCCTGACCACCGAGGTCGTCGACCTGACACTGGCCGAGGCCATGATCGACGCCGCCGATATCGAGGTCGTGCACGTCGCCAACGCCTTCGGCGAATTGTTCGCCCAACAGGGCCATCTCGGCGCGATGCCGGCCACCGTGCACGAAGGACTGTGGGACACCCCCGCCAGCCGGCACGAGGCGGCCTGCGCCTCGGGCAGTATCGCGATCCTGTCGGCCATGGCCGATCTGCGGGCCGGCAACTACCGCACCGCCCTGGTGGTCGGCGTGGAGCTGGAGAAGACGGTGCCCGGTGACACCGCCGCTCAGCACCTCGGCGCGGCCGCGTGGACGGGTCACGAAGGCCTGAACGCGAAGTACATGTGGCCGTCGATGTTCTCCGACGTCGCCGACGAATACGACCGCCGCTACGGCATCGACGAAGCCCACCTGCGCGGTATCGCGACAGTGAACCTGGCCAACGCCAAACGCAATCCGAACGCCCAGACCCGGGACTGGGAAGTCCCGGATCTGCTGGCCGACGGCGGCGACGACGCGGTCAACCCGCCCGTGGAAGGCCGGATCCGGCGCTACGACTGCAGCCAGATGACCGACGGTGGCTCGGGTGTGGTCCTGGTGAGTGACGCGTTCCTGCGCGAGCACCCCGGGGTGCGCCCGATCGGCCTGATCGAGGGCTGGGGGCATCACACCGTCGGGCTGGGCCTGCGGCAGAAGTTCGAGCGGGACGCCGACAACCCGTACGTCATGCCCCATCTGCGGGCCACCGTGCAGGATGCGCTGCACCGCGCGCAGACCGACCTCGACGGGATCGACGGGATCGAGGTGCACGACTGCTTCACCCCCAGCGAGTACCTCGCGATCGACCACATCGGCCTGACCGGGCCCGGCGAATCCTGGAAGGCCATCGAGAACGGCGACATCGAGATGGGCGGCCGGCTACCGATCAACCCCAGCGGCGGACTCATCGGCGGCGGACATCCGGTCGGCGCCACCGGAATCCGGATGCTGCTCGACGCCGCGAAACAGGTCAGTGGGCTGGCCGGTGACTATCAGGTCGAGGGAGCGCGCCGGTTCGCCACCCTCAACCTCGGCGGCAGCACCGCCACCACGGTCAGTTTCGTGGTCGGATCGGGAGAGGCTGTGGCGTAATGGATCTCGAGGTCGTCGGCAAGTTCCTGTCCACCCTCCCCGAGGACGACGACCACCCGTATCGCACCGGACCGTGGCGTCCGCAGAACACCGAGTGGCGGGTGCAGGATCCCACCGTCGTCGACGGTGAGATCCCCGCCGACCTCGACGGCGTGTACCTGCGCAACACCGAGAACCCGTTGCATCCGGCACTGAAGTCCTACCATCCGTTCGACGGCGACGGCATGGTGCACATCGTCGGCTTCCGGGACGGAAAGGCGTTCTACCGCAACCGCTTTGTCCGCACCGACGGTTTCGAGGCGGAGAACGCCGCCGGCGGCCCGCTGTGGCCGGGGCTGGCCGAGCCGCTGTCGCTGGCCAAGGTGGACTACGGCTGGGGCGCGCGCACCCTGCTCAAGGATGCCTCGAGCACCGACGTGATCGTGCACCGGGGCACCGCGCTGACGAGCTTCTACCAGTGCGGCGACCTCTACCGCGTCGATCCCTACAGCGGCGACACCCTGGGCAAGGAAACCTGGGGCGGCGCCTTCCCCGGCGAGGGGGTCTCGGCGCATCCCAAGGTCGACGAACGCACCGACGAGATGATGTTCTTCAACTACTCCAAGCAGGCCCCGTACATGCACTACGGGGTGGTGGATCGGACCAACCGGCTGGTGCACTACACCGAGGTCCCGCTACCCGGCCCGCGACTGCCGCACGATATGGCGTTCACCCGGAACTACGCCATTCTCAACGACTTTCCGCTGTTCTGGGAACCGGAGATGCTCGAGCGCGATATCCACATGGCGCGCTTCCACCGCGACATGCCGTCGCGCTTCGCCGTCCTGCCCCGCCGCGGAGGGGGCGAAATCCAATGGTTCGAGGCCGAACCCACCTTCGTGCTGCACTTCGTCAACGCCTACGAGGACGGTGACGAGATCGTGCTCGACGGGTTCTTCCAAGGCGATCCCGAGCCGCCCGACAACGGCACCGGCACCAAGTGGCAGCGGGCGTTCCGGTTCCTCGCCCTGGACCGGATGCAGGCCCGGTTACACCGCTGGCGGCTCAACCTGGTCACCGGCGGGCTCACCGAAGAACCGTTGTCGGAGAACATCTCCGAGTTCGGGATGATCAACGGCGGCTACGGCGGCGAGCCGTACCGCTACACCTATGCGGCCACCGGCAAGCCGGGCTGGTTCCTGTTCGACGGCCTGATCCGCCACGACGTGGTCAGCGGAACCGAGGAGCGGATCAGCTTCGGCGACGGCGTCTACGGCAGTGAGACCGCGATGGCACCCCGGGTGGGCAGCAGGGCCGAGGACGACGGCTATCTGGTCACCCTCACCACCGACATGAACGCCGACGCGTCCTACTGCCTGGTGTTCGACGCCGCGCGTATCTCCGACGGCCCGGTGTGCAAGCTTCAACTGCCTGAACGGATTTCCAGCGGCACCCATGCGACGTGGGTGTCGGGTCACTCGCTGCGCCGCTGGCATACCGCCGACTCTCCTGCCGAGGCGGTCGGTCTGTAAGTGTCCCACCTCATCGACGCCGACGCCCCCGTGGTCCTGGCGCCCGACGGCACGAATGCCATCGGGCGGATGCTCGGACTGCTGGGCGACGAATGGAACCTGCTGATCATCCAGCAGGCGCTGATGGGTGCCAGCCGCTACAGCCAGTTCATGGCGCGGTTGCCGATCTCCAATTCCGTTCTGACCAACCGGCTTCGGATCCTGGTCCGCGATGGCCTGCTGGCCCGTCGCGAGCACGCCTCGACGCGGGCGCGCACCGAGTATCTGGTGACGGCACGCAGCCGCTCCCTGTGGCCGGCGCTGCTGTCGATCTGGGAGTGGGAACGCAACTGGGTGGCCGAGCACCGCGCCACCCTGCCCGCGATGCACCATCAGCTGTGCGGTCAGCCGTTCGCCCCTGTACTGCGCTGCGATGCCTGCCACGCGCCGGCCGAACACCTCGACGTCACCCTGAGCCTGGGGCCCAGCGGTACCTGGGAACGCTGCGCCCCCGCCGCGGCAACCCGCCGCCGCTCGGAGTCCGATGCCGGCGGCCGCGATGCCGGCATGTTCCCCGAGACCATGAGCGTGCTCGGAAACCGTTGGGCTGCAGCGCTGTTGCTGGCAGCGTTCCTGGGCAGCACCCGGTTCACCGACTTCCAGTCCCAGCTCGGGGCGCCGCCAAGCCTGCTGGCCGAGCGGCTGCAGACGTTCTGCGGGATCGGGGTGTTCACCACCTCCCCCGCCGAGCGCAGCGGCCCGGAGCGGGCCGCCTACCTGCTCACCGACAAGGGCCGGGCGTTCTTCCCGGTTCTAGTGGCCGCCGTGCAATGGGCGCAGTGGTGGTTCCAGGCCCCCGAGGGACCCGCCCTGATGCTGCATCACCGCGGCTGCGGATCACCGTTCACCGGCGAGCTGGCCTGTGATCAGTGCGCGCAGCGGCTGGCCGGCGTGCACGTCGGCACGCTCACTTAGGCGGAATGATCTGAAATCCCTTGATGATCGCCGCGGAATCGGCGGCATACGTCGGGTTATCGGCCTTGATGCTCTGCACGGTGACCGTGGCGATGTAGTTGACGTCACCGGAGGCGAACACCGTCGCCAGCGAGGTCGCCTTGCGGGCCGGGATCTTGCCCATGGCCGGCGCGGTGTAGGTGGTGGCCTGCGCGGGTGATCCGCACACCTGGCCCGGCGTGGAGGCCATGTCCTTGACCTTCAGCTTGGTTTTCAGCTGCTGGTTCTGGGCGTCCAGAATCTGCTGCGGCTTGCCCACATCGGTGCCGACCTTCTGCAGGGTCACCACGGCGTTGGGGGTGAACCCGTCGGCTGACAGGCCCGGATTGCGCAGCGCGTAGCGGATGGTCTCGGAGTCCAGCTTGTCGGTGCGCTCCCAACCTTGCGGCTGCGGGATGCGCATCCGGGGCTCCTGGTCGGTGCGGGTGGGGATGTCGGTCATCGGTACCGACACCTCATCGCACTTCGCCGCCGCCGGCTTGTTCTCTTCCGAGCAGCCGGCCACCGACATCGCCAGCGCGGCCGCCATCGCCACCGCCATGGGTGCTACTACATTGCGCAATCTGAACCCCTTCGAAGCCCGCCACAGCCTACCCGTGGCGTCGGCGAATCCGGCGAAAAAGTGTTAGCACTCTCGGGCTTCGAGTGCTAATCTCGGGACCAGCACAGTGATGGTCGCCCGCCAGGGTGGCGGGCTCCACGAGTAGGCGCAGGAGGTGAGTTGCTGTGCTCCGCTTCGATCCGTTCAGTGACCTTGACGCCGTAACCCGGGGCCTGCTGAGCAGCCAGTCCGGAAGCGACCGCAGTCCCCGGTTCATGCCCATGGATCTCTACAAGGTCGACGACCACTACGTCCTGACCGCCGATCTGCCCGGTGTCGATCCCGGCTCGGTCGATGTCAGCGTCGACAACGGCACCCTGACCTTGACTGCCCACCGCTCGTCGCGCTCCGAGGATTCGGTGCAGTGGCTGGCCAGCGAGAGATTCTTCGGCACCTACCGCCGCCAGTTGTCGCTCGGCGACGGTATCGACACCACCCGGATCAGCGCCACCTACGAAAACGGCGTGCTGACCGTGACCATCCCACTGGCCGAACGTGCCAAGCCGCGCCGCATCGAGGTCTCGCATGCCGCCGGTAGCAGGCCGATCCAGCCCACCACCATCGAATCATCCTGACCGACAGCGTGTTCCGGCTCAGTCGTCGTAACGGCTGAGCCGGAATGTCAGGTTGTTGCGCACCGCCGGCCACTCGATGTCCAGGATCGAGTAGACGACGGTGTCGCGGCGTGAGCCGTCGGGCAGCAGCTGGTGGCTGCGCAGGATGCCGTCGCGTTTGGCACCCAGCCGTTCGATGGCCGCCCGGCTGGCCTGGTTGAAGAAGTGGGTGCGGAATTCGACCGCCACACAGCCCAGCTGGTCGAAGGCGTGGGTGAGCAGCACCAGTTTCGCCTCGGTGTTGACCCCGGTGCGCCGCGCCGAGGCCGCATGCCAGGTGTGACCGATCTCGAGTCTGCGGTTGGCCGCGTCGACATGGAACATGCTCGACGAGCCCACCACGACTCCGTCGCTGCGCCGCCGGATCACAAAGGTGACACCCTCGTCACCGGCCTGCATGGCCAGCATCTTGTCCACCCAGGCCGCCGCGGCGTCCGGCGAGGGCGCGCTGGTGAACCACAGCGATCCCACGTCGCCGTCGGCGGCGGCCGCCGCGATCTCGTCAATGTGGTTGTGGCCCAGGGGTTCCAGCGTCACCCACGACGGACCGATGAGGACCACGGGTTCGACGAACCGGCTCATCGGACCGACCTCCGCTGAAGTAGTGCGGCCACCAACGCCCAGACCGAACACGCCACGGCACCGGCCGCGCCGGCCGCACCGATGTAGAAGCCGTAGCCGGCCGCGACCGGCGGGCTGACGTTGAGGTGGTGGTAGTACCACGTCAGCACCCCGATCAGGACCGCGATCACCAGCGCTGCGGTGGCCGCCAGCCGCGGGGACAGGTTGCGGGCCACCATCGCCCCGGTGACGATCAGCGCCGAGGACAGCAGCACGATCAGCTGGCCGGAGCCGAACCGCGGCGGTAGCGCGATGCTGCCGACGGTCCCGCCGATCCCGCCGATCGCGCTGGCCCGGCCCCCGCCGGCCGCTGACGTGGTCAGCCAGGGCAGCCACGCACTGACGGCCAGCGTCGCCCCGCACAACACCACCAACCAGCCGGGGCGCAGGGATGCCATGGTCAGACCCTAACCCGCCGCGGTCAGCACGCCCGGCATCCGCATGGCCAGCCTCCTGCTCAGGTCGAGCCGGCCCAGGAAGTCGTCGTCGTGGCTGACCACCAGCACGGCCCCCCGGTAGGCGCGCACCGCGTCGACGAGCTGGTCGACACTGCTGATGTCCAGATTGTTGGTCGGTTCGTCGAGGATCACCAGCTGCGGCGCCGGGTCGGCCAGCAGCAGACGGGCCAGCGCGACCCGGAACCGCTCGCCACCCGACAGTGCGGACACCGGGCGGTGGACCGCGTCACCGCGCAGCAGAAAGCGGGCCAGCCGGGTGCGCACCAGCGCCGGATCGAGGCCGGGAGCCACCGCGCTGACGGTGTCGAGCACGCCGGCCGCGTCGTCCAGCCCGTCGAGGCGCTGGCGCAGATAGCCCACCCGGTCGGTCAGCAGCCGGCCGGCACGCCCGGCCATCAGGTCCTCCAGCAGCGCGGTCTTGCCGATGCCGTTGGGCCCCACGATGGCGATCCGCTCCGGCCCCTGCACCACGAAAGGCTCATCGGCACCGGGTAATTCGGCGATGCGACGGCGGGCCGAGACCTCAGGATCGGGCAGGTCGATGCGGATGTGCTCGTCGGCGCGCACCCGAGCCTCAGCCGCCTGCAGCGCGTCCTGTGCGGCCGACACCTTGGCGTCGAGGTTGGCGCGCAGCTTGCCCGCCGCCACCTCGGCGGACATCGCCCAGGTGTTCATCACAATCTTGGGTGCCCGCTTGTTGGTGAAGTCCTTCTGTGCCTTGCGGTTTCGCCGAGCCAGCTTGGTTTCGGCCTCGACGCGCTGCCGTTTCTCCACGCGCATGGTGTGCTCGGCCGCGGCGACGGCCTGCGCGGCGGCGGCCTGTTCACGCTCGAGGTGGCTGCGCCACTGGCGGTACGGGCCGCCGTAGGTGCTCAGGTGGTGGTCGTACAGCTCGGCGGTGTTATCCAGCCGGTCCAGTAGGTCGACGTCATGGCTGACGACCACCACCGTTCCCGGCCAGTCAGCCAGTAGGGCCGACAATCGCCCGCGCGCATCGCGGTCCAGGTTGTTGGTCGGCTCATCGAGCAGGGTGATCGAGGCCCGGCTCATTCGCAGCGCGGTGATCGCCACCAACATGGCCTCACCGCCGGACACCTGCCCGACGGTGCGATCCAGTGCCTCGACGCCGAATCCGATGGCCGCCAGCGCTTCCCCGGCGCGGTCTTCGACATCCCAGTCGTCCCCGAGCACGTCGAAATGCCGCTCCTCGGCGCTGCCGGCCTCGATGGCGCGCAGCGCATCGAGCTTGTCGGCGACACCGAGCACCTCGGCGATCCTGGTCTCTACGTTCAGCGTCACGGTCTGCGGGAGATAGCCGACGTCGCCGGCGGTGACGATCCGGCCGGTGGACGGCACCAGCTCCCCGGCGATGAGCCGCAACAGGGTGGATTTGCCGCTGCCGTTGTCGCCGACCAGGCCGGTACTCCCGGTGGGGAAGGTGGCGCTGAGATGGTCAAGCGCGATGGTTCCGTCCGGCCAGACGAAACCGAGATCGATCAGTGTGATGGCAGATTCGGTAGGCATAAGTCTCCGTAGTGGTGGGCAGCGAGCACGGGGCCGATGCACAGATCCACGACGAGGACCGTCCTTTCCATGACTGGGTCAGCTGAACGTCCGCCACGCTAGCCAGGGAAGGTCCTCGCGGGCAACCGATTTATCTCTACGCTGGGTGCACACATCGACCGAGGACGGCATATGACGGAACTCCCCGACTGGGTTCGGCAGCTCGATATGGCTCCCCATCCCGAGGGCGGCTTCTTCAGCGAGACATGGCGCAGCGATCTGGTTCTCGGCGAGTCCGTGCTTCCGCCGGACTACACCGGACCCCGCAATGCCGGCACCGCGATCCTGTTCGTGCTGCTGCCCGGGCAGCAGTCGGCCTGGCACACCGTGCGCAGCGCCGAGCTGTGGTTCTACCACCGCGGCAGCCCGCTGCTGCTGGAGATCGGCCGCGAACAGGACAGTGCCACAACGTATGTGCTGGGTCCCGACATCACCGCCGGGCAGCAGCCGCAGATTCTGGTGCCACCGGGCTACTGGCAGCGCGCCGAGCCCCGCGACGACGAGGCGACTCTGGTCAGCTGCGTCGTGGTCCCCGGCTTCGACTTCGCCGACTTCGCGCTCAGTTCCTGATCTCGCCGAGGATCTGCACGGCGGCCTCGACCAGTTCGGCATTGCCCGGCGCCAGCGACCCGTCCGGCAGATGCACGGTGTCCTCCAGACCGATGCGGGTCTGGAGTCCGCGCACACCGGCATGACGCAGCAGCGGCCAGCAGCTGTCGTCGAGCCCGTGTAGCAGCACCGGCGCCGGTGACCCGGCACGGCGGATCCGCGCCAGCAGGTCGTCGGCGGTCTCGGTGTCGCCGTCGGCCTGCAGTTCGATCATCACCCGCATGCAGTGCGGCGCCACCTCCGAACGCGCCCACGCCTGCGCGGCCTCGGCGTGGAAGATACCGACCTCCACCCCCAATCCCCGGCTGAGCAGTAACTCGGCCAGTTCCTCGGAGCCGGGCTCATGCCAGTTCACCGACGCGAAGTCCGGCAGCACCTCCCAGGACCGGACGGCAGCCAGCCGCGCGTCAGGGTCCGGCAGCGCCCAGAAACCCGTCGTCACCCCCAGCGGCAGGCCCGGGACGGCGTGCCGGACCGCGGTGACGGCGGGCCCGACGGTGTCGGCAAGCAGCGAGTCCACCCCGTCGGCGGTCTTGGGGTGCAGGTGGACGGCCTGGGCACCGGCTCGGTGTGCGGCCAGGGCGGCGTCGGCAAGCTGCTGCGGACTGACCGGGAGACCGGGGTGCTGGTCGGGGGTGCGGGCGCCGTTGATACACGCCTTGACGTAGGGACGCGAAGAATTGGGCATCCCTCATCTTGACCCGTCATCGCGAAGGTTTCCGAAGTAGCGTTTCCCCATGCACGGCCACACCATCGTTTGCGGGGACGATGCGCTCGCGATGCGGATCATCGACGAGCTGAACAATGCCGAGCTCAGCGTGGTCACCCTGCAGTCCCCCGACGGCCTGGAGGCTGCCGGGATCGGTACCGCCGACGCAATCATCTGTGCCGACGACGACGATGCGCTGAACCTGGAGATCGCGCTGCTGGCCCGGCAGGCCAACCCCCGGGTGCGGGTCGTCACCCGGCTCGCCAACACCGTGCTGCGCAAGGCCATGTCCGACGACAACGGCCCCGGCGCCGTCCTGGACATCGCCGATCTGGCCGCACCGTCGGTGGTCGAGGCGCTGCTGGAGCGCACCACCCACACGATTACCGCGGCCGGCATCGACTTCGTCGTCTCCGGCGCGACCGCCGACCATGAGGACACGCTGCGAACGATGTACGGCGACCTGGCACCGGTGGCCATCATCCGCGGCGAGCATTCCGAGCACCCGGGCGAGGTGATCGCCTGCCCGGGCCGCGACGAGCGGGTGCATCCCGGCGACTGGACGGCGATGATCGGCACGGCCGACGAGCTGACCGAGCGAGGCATCAAGATCGCCAAGCCGATTCCCTCGGCGCCCCGGGAACGGCCGCTGGTCGTCCGGATCGCCGACGCGGTACGGGCTTTCCGCGACGACCTGAACCCGATGTTCTACCGGGCGCTGGCGGTGTCGGCGATGTTGTTGATCGGCTCGACGATCATGCTGCGCTTCGCCTATCAGCAGCCCGGGATGGACTGGATCGACGCGCTGTACTTCTCCGCCGAGACCATCGCCACGGTGGGCTACGGCGACTTCAACTTCCTCGATCAACCCGACTGGTTGCGGTTGTGGGGCGTGCTGATGATGTTCGCCGGCGTGGCCACCACGGCCATCGTGGTCGCCTTCGTCGCCGACGTGCTGCTGTCCCGGCGGCTGTCCCAGTCGGCCAGCCGGCAGAAGATCCGGCACCTGCACCGCCACGTCGTCATCGTCGGACTGGGCTCGTTCGGTATCCGGGTCGCCAGCGTCCTCAAGGCCGCCGGGCACGACGTCGCAGTGATCGAACGCAATGAGGACAACCGTTACCTGGCCGCCGCTGACGAGCTCGAACTGCCGGTGATCTTCGGCGACGCCACCCTGCGCCAGACGCTGGAGGCCGCCCGTCTCGACGACGCCCGCGCCATCGCCGTGCTGACCCAGGACGACATGGTCAACATCGAGACCGGCATCGTGCTGCGCGAGATGCTCGGGCCGCGCACCGCACCGGAGCTGCACCGTCCCGACGTTCCCATCGTGCTGCGCATCTACGACCGGGCGCTGGGCTCCGCGGTCGGCCACCGGTTCGGTTTCGGCTACGTGCGCTCCACCGTCGACCTGGCCACCCCGTGGTTCATCGGCGCGGCAATGGGCCTCGACGTGCTGGGCACCTTCTCGGTGGGCCAGCGATCCTTCATGGTGGGCGGTGTGCGGGTGCTGCCCGACAGCGAACTCGACGGCATCCGGATGTTCGAGCTCTCCACCCAGACCCGGGTGATCGCCATCGAACGCGACGGTTCACCGGTGCGGCTGCACCCGCGCCGCGAGACCCAGCTGGTCGCCGGCGACACTGCCTACCTGGTCGGGCCCTACCGCGAGTTGATCGACACCATGCGCAAGGGCCAGCGGGCCTCACAGCCCGGCAGAATCACCCCGACGCACTGGACGGGTTGACCGGTCAGAGCCCCAGCACCCGCACGGCGTTGTCCTTCAGGATCAGCGACAGCACCTCCGGGTCGACGCCGAGGGCATCGAAGTCGCGCCGCCAGCGCTCCAGCGAGATGTAGGGGTGGTCGGTGCCGAACAGTGCCTTGGTACGCAGCTGCCTGCCGATGGCGTGCACCAGCTGCGGCGGGAAGTACTTCGGCGACCAGCCGGACAGATCGACGTACACGTTGG
Source organism: Mycobacterium sp. M26 (assembly GCF_001494595.1). GTDB lineage: Bacteria > Actinomycetota > Actinomycetes > Mycobacteriales > Mycobacteriaceae > Mycobacterium. The sequence continues at coordinate 424,677 of NZ_LN929908.1, read as the reverse complement.
CCTTATGTGAGGCGACCGCGATCTGCGCGTCCACCCACGGCACCGCCGGATGCGCCATCACCACGGTCAGCTCCGGGAAGTCGGCGGCGACGTCGTCGAGCAGCATCGGATCGGAGTAACGCAGTTTGATCCCGTGCCCGCCGGGCAGCGCCGAACCCAGCCCGGTCTGGCCGGTGTGGAACAGCGCCGGCACCCCGGCAGCGGTGATCGCCTCGTAGATCGGATAGAACCGGCGGTCGTTGGGTTCGAAGGCCTGCAGGCTGGGGTGGAACTTGAAACCCTTGGCGCCCAGGCTGATCTGTGTGTGCACCCGGGCCACGGCGGTGTCGTCCCACGGGTCGACGGTGCCGAACGGGATCAGGATGTCGTTGTTGCGCGCGGCCCCCTCGATCAGGTCCTCGACCGAGTTGGGCTGGTGCCCGGAGACCGTGTGCGCGTCGACGGTGAACACCACCGCGGCGGTGTTGTTCGCGCGGTAGAGCGCGGCGAGGTCGTCGACTCGGTTGAAGTAGTCGTCGCCGAGCTTGAAGTAGCGCCCGGTGGCGCCGGCCAGCTCGGCATCGTAGGCGCAGTGGCCGGCGGCGTCGATCTCGACGTGGGTGTGGAAGTCGACGGCGTCGACGGCCCCGCTATCGACGCGACACTCGTAGTTGGCGGTCACCGACGCAGTCTAGAAAGAGCGAGCCGGCGGACGGGGGAGAACTCCGTCCGCCGGCTCAAGGCGCGCGCCGTGGGGTGCTAGTAACGACGCGCGACAACTAGGGGGATGGTGACGGTGTGGGCCAGCGCGGCGCTGACGGAGCCGAGCAACATCCCGGCGAATCCGCCCCGACCGTGACTGCCCACGACCAGCAGCTGCGCGCCCTGAGCCTGCTCGGCCAGGTACCGCGCGGGCTGATCGCGCACCACCACGCGATGCACGGTCACGTCGGGATAGTCCTGCGCCATCCCGGCCAACCGCTGTGACAACACTTCTTCCTCGGCGACCACGACCGCGGCCCAGTCCACCCCGGGAACCGCGAACAGGCTGTCGTCGCTCCAGGCATGCACGGCCACCAGGTCCACCCCCAGCCGGGACGCTTCGGCGAACGCGAAGGTGACGGCCTCCACCGAGGCGGGCGACCCGTCGACGCCGACGACGACGGGCAGGTGCGGCGCCGGTGTCGGGCCGTCGTGGATCACCGCTACCGGGCAGTGCGCATGATGGAGCAGCCCGGTGCTGGCCGAGCCGAGCAGGGTGCGCCGGAAGGCGCCCATCCCGCGGCTGCCCACGACGATCAGTTCGGCGCCCTTGGACAGGTCGATCAAAGTGGGCACCGGTGCGGCGTGATAGATGTCGGTGTCTGAAATTCTTGCCGGAGAACCGGTTTCGGCACCCACCTGGGCGACCAACTCGGTGGCCTCGCGCAGGACTTCGCGAGCCTGGGTGTCCTGCCACTCCTCGAACTCGGTCGGCACCGGGAGCATCACGTTGGTGACCGATGGGGCAGCGGCGACGTGCACCAGGCGCAGGGCGACATGGCGGCGACCGGCCTGGGCGGCGGCCCAGCGGACCGCGGCGTTCGACGATGCCGAGCCGTCGACGCCGACGACGATCTCGCCGGCTGCTGCGGGGCTGTGCACCATGTCGTCCTCCCCGCTCGCGCCGGCCACGGTGGCCATGTCGGTAACGACAATCCCTGCCCGGGGGTCCTGCCCGCCAGGAGTCTTGGACCCCTTCTGAGCTGGCGTTGGTCAGGTGATTTCAGGACCAAAGTCCCTACCCGGCGGGGACGCTTTCAGGCTCTACTGCGGTGTGATCAAGGTGTTCCTGGTCGACGACCACGAAGTGGTGCGACGCGGTCTGGCCGAACTCCTCGGCAGCGATCCCGATCTCAGCGTGGTGGGTGAAGCCGGCACCGTCGCCGAATCCCTGTCCCGGATTCCGGCCGCCCGTCCCGATGTTGCCGTACTCGACATCCGGTTACCCGACGGCAGCGGAATCGACCTGTGCCGGGAACTGCTCGCCAGCCACGACCAACTGCGCTGCCTGATCCTCACCTCGTTCACCGACGAGCAGACCATGCTGGACGCGATCCTGGCCGGCGCCAGCGGCTACGTGGTCAAAGACATCCGCGGGATGGAACTCGCCCAGGCGATCAAAGCGGTCGGATCGGGAAAGTCGTTGCTGGACAACCGTGCCGCCGCGGTCCTGATGTCGCGACTGCGCCGCGACACCGAGCAGGACGAGCGGCTGCGGGACCTGTCGGCCACCGAACGCACCCTGCTGCAACTGCTAGGTGAGGGTCTGACCAACCGCGAGATCGGACAGCGGATGTTCCTGGCGGAGAAGACCGTCAAGAACTACGTGTCCCGGTTGCTGACCAAACTGGGTCTGAGCGGACGCACTCAGGCCGCCTTGTTCGCCGCAGAGACGTTGCGTCACAGCGATGTTTGACACCGATGTCCGCGACGGCCTGGTCGATGCGATGCTGGCCGTCTCCTCGGGCCTGGAGCTCGAACGCAAGCTGCACACCATCGTGCACACCGCGATGGGACTGGTCCATGCCCGCTACGGCGCGCTCGGCGTGATCGGCACCGACCCCCAGCCGGTGCTGGAGCGGTTCGTGTTCGAGGGCATCGACCAGCCCACCGCGGAGAAGATCGGGCCGCTGCCCACCGGGCACGGCATGCTGGGCGTGCTACTGAACAGCCCGAAAGTCATTCGCGTCGAGGATCTTTCCCAGCATCCGTCGTCGATCGGCTTTCCGGCCAACCATCCGCCCATGCGCAGCTTCCTGGGTGTTCCGATCCGGATCCGCGAGCAGGTGTTCGGCAACCTGTACCTGACCGAGAAGGCCGACGGCGCCCCCTTCACCGAGGCCGACGAATTGCTGGTGCTGGCCCTGGCCGGTGCGGCCGGTATCGCCATCGACAACGCCCGGCTCTACCAGTCGGCCAACACCCAGCAGCTGTGGATCGAGGCCACCCGCGACATCAGCACCCAGCTGCTGGCCGGTCAGGACCCCGAGACCGTGCACCACGAGATCACCGCGAAGGCGATGGCGCTGACCGGCAGCGAGTACAGCTTCTGCGCCATGCCCGACGAGTCCGGCGATCTGGTGATCACTCAATCCACCCGCGACGACCTGCTGGGCCGGCACCTGGCCAGGGCCGGGACCACCGTCGGGCTGGCGTTTTCCGACTGTATCGCCCTGCGGGTCAACGATTTCCATGATCTCGGCGAGGACTGCGGCTCGGCGCTCGTGCTGCCGGTGTGTGAGCCCAACGCCGCCACCGGGGTGCTGGTCTGCGTGGCACCGGCGGGCAGACACTTCACCGAACACGAACTCGATATGGCCGGGGCGTACGCGTCGCAGGCCGGTCTGGCACTGCACCTGGCCAACGCCCAGCGCCGGATGCGCGAACTGGACGTGCTCACCGACCGCGACCGGATCGCCCGCGACCTGCACGACCACGTGATCCAGCGCCTGTTCGCGGTGGGCCTGTCCCTGCAGGGCGCCCTGAGCGCCGACGCCGAGGACGGGACCCGGCGCGTGACGGGGGCACTCGACGACCTGCAGGAAGTGGTCCAGGAGATCCGGACCGCGATCTTTGACCTGCACGGCGGGTCGGTGACCCGGTTGCGCCAGCGCATCGAGCAGGCCGTCACCCGGATGACGGTGGATTCGGCGGTGCGTCCGGCGGTGCACATCAGCGGGCCGCTGTCGGTGGTCGACGCGGCGCTGGCCGATCACGCCGAGGCGGTGGTCCGGGAGGCGGTGTCGAACGTGGTGCGCCACGCGGCCGCCCGGTCGGCGACGGTTTCGGTAACCGTCGACGACGACCTCACGATCGCCGTGACCGACGACGGCATCGGCATCAGCGAGGACATCACCCGCAGCGGACTGGCCAACCTGGCCGCTCGCGCCCACGACTGCGGCGGCCAGTTCACCATCACACCGCAGCCCGGCGGCGGGACGCGGCTGGTGTGGTCGGCTCCATTGCCCTAACCGGTCATGCCCTAGCCGGTCAGGCGGAGATCTCCACGACGGGCTGCTGGGCGAACTCAGAGCGGCAGTAGCGCTCCACGAACAGCGGCACGAACTCCCTGATCCGGGCACCCTCGAAGCGGCGGTGGGCGGCGTCCACGGTCTCGGTGATCACGTGGTCGGGCATGTAGGGGAACTCGTCGGTGAGGCGCGCCAGCACCTGTGCCATCTGGCGCTGCTCTTCGGCACGGTTCACGCCGGACATCATCGAACGCGAGGGGGCGTTTGCGCAACTGTCGAAAGGTGATCTGGATGACAAGACAGCGACAGGTTGGTGAACGGAAGGTGGTGCTGGCACAACGGTTTCCGCCCGCTGCGCGGGCGTCAGAAACGTCCGATACAGTTCGCGCGTGACCCCACTGAGGAGCCGCGACGGACACGTCGAACCCCTTTCCGAGTCGGCGAATCGCCAGCAGGCGCAGCACCTGCGGGAGATGTTGCTGGCCCAGTGTGAGGAGCTCGACGCCGACCTGTTGACCTACGGTGCAGCCCTGGAGCGCTACCAGCGCCGTGGCGAGCAGACCCAGGCCCGCCGCATCGGCGGGATGATCCGCACCGCCGAACGCGAGCGCAGGGCGCTCCCAGCGCCGTGGCGAGCAGACCCAGGCCCGCCGCATCGGCGGGATGATCCGCACCGCCGAACGCGAGCGCAGGGCTGTCCAGGACCTCATCGCCAACCTCGACAGACGCTTCCTCGAGACCGGCGCCCGCCCGCAGCCGGCACCGACCCCGGCACGCCATCCGGTCAACCGGGTGCACCCGCACCCGAGCCCGCACCGGGTGATCCGGGCCGGCCGCTAGGACGGCGCGAAGACCGTTACGAACCGGTCCAGCGACTCCTTGATGTCGCCGCGCAGGGCACCGGCCACCAGCATGCCGATCGGCCCGAACAGCGCCGGGCCGCCCAGGTGGACATCCATGGTGACCACCGAGGAGTCGGCGTCCTTCGCATGCGGTGCGACCTTGCCGATCAGTTTGACCTTGACTCCCCCGACACCGGCTCCGTTGAGGGTCATCGCCTCCGGCGGCTTGAAGTGCACGATGGTCCACTTCACCCGGTTGGGCATGCCCTTGACCTCGACGATGGACTCCACCACGGTGCCCTTGTCGAGGGTGTCCGGCAGCTTGGAGCGCCAGACCCGGTGAATGGTCAGCCATTCCTTGTACCGGGACAGATCAGAGGCGTGCTGCCAGGCTTGCTCGGGCGGTAACGGAACGTCTACGGATACGGAGAGTTTCGCCATCTGTCAGGTCTGCTGGTTTCCCTTGTCGGTCACGTTCTTGGCCGCCTCGGCGGTATTGTCGACAGCGCTCTTCGCGGTCTCCTGGACCTTGTCGACGGCCTCTTTGAACTTGCCCTGAGTCTTCTCGTCGATGATGTCGCCGGCCTTGTCGATCGCCGCCTCCACCTTGTCGGCATTCTCGCTCAAGACTTCCTTGGCTTTGTCGAGGAATCCCATCGGTCAACCCTTTCATCCATCGCCAGGGGGTACCCCTGGTCAATCTTGCACGCTATTCCCGGATCGCCACAAAATCCGGGATTCGCCCAGTACCCGGCCCTGAATCCACCACAGCGCCTCGATGATTCCCGCCGCGAGCAGGCCGATCCCTATCGCGGTCGAGGTGATCGCCAGGTTGGACGGATCGAGCATGAACGCCTTACGGGCCAGCGGTATGGCAAAGATCACCACGTACGCCAGTCCAGAGACCGCGACGAGGGCCACGCGCCACCACTGGTATGGCCGGGCGACCACGGCCAGCACCCACACCGCACTGATCAGCAGGGTGATCAGTGCGCCGGTGGAGGCCTGGGTCTGCTGTTCGACGGTGGCGCTGTCGCGGTAGGCGATCACGTAGGAGACGAACGTCGCCAGTCCGATCACCACACCCGACGGCAGTGCCGAGGTCATCACCCGGCGCACGAACCCGGTGTGGGCCCGTTCGTTGTTGGGCGCCAGCGACAGGATGAAGGCCGGGATGCCGATGGTGAACCAGGCCGCGATGGTGACGTGGATCGGCTGGAAGGGATAGAGCAGCGGGTCGGTGCCGAACAGCTTGGACGACAACCCCGCCAGCCCGACGAGCAGCGCCAGCAGCACCGAGTACACCGTCTTGGTGAGGAACAGGTTCGACACCCGCTCGATGTTGCCGATCACCCGCCTGCCCTCCCCCACCACGTAGGGCAGGGTGGCGAACTTGTTGTCCAGCAACACGATCTGCGCGACCGCACGGGATGCCGGGCTGCCCGATCCCATCGCGACACCGATGTCGGCGTCCTTGAGTGCCAGGACGTCGTTGACGCCGTCGCCGGTCATCGCGACGGTGTGGTCGCGGGACTGCAGGGCGTGCACCATGGCCCGCTTCTGGTCGGGCCGCACCCGGCCGAAGGTGGTGTACTCCTGCATGGTGTCGGCCAGCTCGTCGGGTTCGGCGGGCAGGTGGCGGGCGTCCATGGTCTCGCCCTCCAACCCGAGTGAGCCCGCCACCGCACCCACCGAGACCGCATTGTCCCCGGAGATCACCTTGACCGAGACATGCTGGGAGGCAAAGTATTCCAGCGTGTCACGGGCGTCGGGGCGAACCCGCTGCTCAAGGACCACCAATGCGACGGGGGTGACGTGACCGGGCGCCTGCGGGCTGTCGACGGACACGTCACTGGAACCGAGCAGCAGCACCCGCAGACCGCGCGAGCCGATCTCCTCAGCCTGGGCTGCCACGGGTGAGTCCGGGTCGAGCAGCACGTCGGGCGCGCCGATCAGCCAGTTGCCGTGCTCACCGTAGGACGCGCCACTCCACTTGGTGGCCGACTTGAACGGTGCGGTGGCCGTGGTGGTCCAGCCCGGCGGGTCGGGATAGGCCTCGCCGATGGCCTGCATGCTGGCGTTGGGTTTGGGGTCGTCGGCGACAAGGGCGCCAAGGACTTTCCCGACGAGGTCTCCGGTGGTCTCCGTGCTGACCGACGCCACATCGGAGAGCCGCATGCCGTTCTCGGTGAGAGTTCCGGTCTTGTCCGCGCACACCACGTCCACCCGGGCCAGGCCCTCGATGGCAGGTAGTTCCTGCACCAGGCACTGCCGTCGGCCCAGCCGGATCACCCCGACCGCGAACGCGATCGAGGTCATCAGCACCAGGCCTTCGGGAACCATCGGCACCAGCGCGCCGACCATCCGCAGCACCGACTCCCGCCAGCCGACTCCGGTGGTGAACAGCTGGGTGTAGATCGTCAGCAGTCCGGCCGGCCACAGCAGGTAGGTGATGAACTGCAGAATCTTGTTGATGCCCGTACGCAGTTCGGACTTCACCAGGGTGAACTTGCTGGCCTCCTCGGCCAGTCGGGCGGCATAGGCTTCCCGGCCGACCTTGGTTGCCCGGTAGGCGCCGGTGCCCGCGACGACGAAACTGCCCGACATCACCGCGGCGCCGACGTCCTTGGGGATCGGGTCGGCCTCTCCGGTCAGCAGCGACTCGTCGATCTCCAGGGTCGATGCCTCGAGCAGTTCACCGTCGACCACGATCTGGTCGCCGGGACCGAGTTCGATGACGTCGTCGAGGACGACTTCGTTGGGCGCCAACGGTTTTGTGCCCGACTGACGCCGCACGGTGGGTTTGGCCTGCCCGACGATAGCCAGGTTGTCCAGGGTCTTCTTGGCCCGCAATTCCTGGATGATGCCGATGCCGCTGTTCGCGATGATGAGCAGGCCGAACAGCCCGTTGATCAGCGATCCAGTGGCCAGCACGATCAGCAGCAGGACACCCAGGATCGCGTTGATGCGGGTGAAGACGTTGGCTCGGACGATCTCGCGGACGCTGCGCGACGCCCGGCTCGGGACGTCGTTGGTTTTCCCCTCGGCGACGCGGGCGGCGACATCGGCGTCGCTCAGGCCGGCGGCAGTGCTGACGGTCATTTGGTGAATGTCCCCATCTTCTCGTCGTCGTAGTACTCCAGCGTCAGCTTGTCCCCGTCGAAGCGGGCCGCGGAAGCGCTTCCGGGCGGCGAGTTCTCGTCGACGAAGCTCAGCGCGAAGACGTCACCGTCCCAGTGCGTGAGCTCGAAGGTTTGGCCCTTGGGTCCGAGCGCGACGGTGAGCTTGCCGTCCTTCTCGGCGACGGTGGCCGGGCCCCAGAACGCGTTGGCGTAGGTGCCGACGTAGCTGGCCAGCGGTTTGGCTGGCGCGGCGTTGGTCGGCGGCTGCTTGCCGGACAGCGATCCCACCGGCTGGTCCATCTGGGCGAAGGCGTCACCGTACAGCTTGCGCCAGTCCTCGCGGACCTCACCGAACTGGACGAGGTCGGCGAACTCGGCGGTCAGGGTTTCCGGTACACCACGCGGGGTGGCATTGGTCAGCGCGACGATGGCGACATCGGCCGACGGAATGATCAGGAAGTTGGTTCCCGTCCCGAGTTCGAAGGCGCCGGAGTGACTGATCTGGGTGCGCGCCGCCGAGGTGGTGCCCACGTTGAAGCCGTAGCCGTAGAAGCCGGACCGCATGGCCGGTTCACTGGGCGGGCTGGAGACGATCTGCGGTGTCAGGGCGGGCAGCAGCGCGTCGGATTCGACGATCTGCTGGCCGTTGTAGCTGCCGTTGGCCAGCACCATGGCCAGCCAGTGCGTCATATCGTTGACCGAGGAGCTGACCCCGCCCGCCGGTGATTCGGGGTCCGGATCGCGCTTGTAGCGCGGCTCGTAGCGGTTGTCGATGCGGATATGGCCCAGCGCCTTGTTGGTACGGGCCTCGAAATCGGCGAACCGGGAACTGGTCGAGGTCATGCCCAGCGGGCGGTAGAGCACCTCCTCGCTGAGGTCCTCCCAGGACTTGCCCACCGAGACGGCGACTGCCTCGGCGGCGGCGGTGAGCCCGAAGTTGGTGTAGGCGTAGGAGATCCGGAACGGATCGAGCGGGTACTGGCGCAGCTTCTCCAGGACGTAGCGCCGGTCGTAGCCGAGATCCTCGAGCTTGTCACCGGCGTGGTCCGGCAGACCGGAGCGGTGCGAGTACAGATCGCTGATGGCCACCATCTTGGTGACCGCGGGATCCGAGAGCGCGAACCACGGCAGTTTGTCGACCACCGGGGTGTCCCAGGTGATCGCCTTGGTCCCGACCTGATGCGCCACCACCGTCGACCCGATCGACTTGGATACCGATGCCAGCTGGAACACCGTGTCGGGATCCACCTTGTTGGCCGGGTCATCAGCCGGCTTGGTGATGTCTTTGACACCAAATCCCTTGGCATACACCGTCTTCCCACCGTGGACCACGGCCACGGCCAGGCCCGGGATGCCGGAGGACTTCAGCAGGTCCTGCGCGATCCCGTCCAGCTTGGCGACCGCGTTGTCGACGGCGTTGTCCGGCAGCGCCATCGCGGGCACCAGTGGCGGGGGGACGTCGGAGGCGACTTTGCCGGGTTCAGGCTTGGGGCTGCTGCTGCACGCGGTGAGGGTGGCCAACAGGACGACGATCGCGGCACGTCTTGCCAGAGCGGTCATGGCTTGCACCGTAGTGCGTCAGGCCCGCCACCATCGGTCTATCGCCGGTGACGTCGTGCTGACCACCCGCCCACCGGGCCTGGGGATCGCCACCTCGACACCGGCGGCGTCGGCGGCGGTGAGCAGCCGCTCGACCGGTTCGGCCCACGGGTGCGGCGCAAGCCGGAACGTGCACCAGTGCACCGGGACGAGCAGGCCGGCGTCGGTGACATCGCGGTGCGCCTGCACCGCCTCCTCCGGGTTCATGTGAATGTCGGGCCAGGACTTGTTGTAGGCCCCGATCGGCATGAGGGTGAGGTCGAAGGGGCCGTGGGCGGCACCGATGTCGGCGAAGCTGCGGGTATAGCCGGTGTCACCGCCGAAGTAGGCGCGGTGACGGGGCCCGATGATGGCCCACGACGACCACAACGTGGTGTTGCGGGTCAGGAATCGGCCGGAGAAGTGCCGGGCCGGGGTGCACACCAGGGTGAGTTCACCGATGCGGGTCTCTTCGTTCCAGTCCAGTTCGATCACCCGGTCGGCCGGGATGCCCCACTGCCGCAGGTGGGCGCCGACGCCGAGCGGCACCACGAAGGGTGCCCGCTGGGTACGGGTGAGCGCCAGCGCGGTGTCCATGTCGAGGTGGTCGTAGTGGTCGTGGCTGACCACCACCGCGTCCAGGGCGGGCAGCGCTTCCAGGGGTGTGGGCACCGGGTGCAGTCGCTGCGGGCCGACGGTGCGCGACGGCGAACACCGCTCGCTCCAGATCGGGTCGGTGAGCACCCGGTAGCCGTCGATTTCCAGCAGGGCGGTGGAGTGGCCCAGCCAGCTGACCGCCAGCGGTTCGGAAGGGGCCGGCGCCACCGGGTCGTCCAGCGGGATCGGGGCCTGCGGACGGCTGGGTGAGCGGCTCGACAGCATGTCGAACAGGACCAGCCGGTTCTCCTCGGCGTCCAGCCGCAGCGGCGAGGCGGGCTCCATATTGTGGAAGATCCCGTCGCGGTAGTGCGGCGAACGCCCGGCGACCGATCCGATGACACCCGGCCCGGCACCCAGGGAGGCGGGCGCGTCGTTGAGCGCGCGCAGAATCCACCCGCCGGTGGCCAGCGATGCGGTCCCGGCGGCCAGTCGCAGCGCCGCCCTCAGCATGTGTGCTCCTATGCTCCGTGGAACTTCGGGGCACGCTTCTCGATGCGCGCCACCTGGGCCTCGATCACGTCCTGGCTCCCCCACGCCTTGTCGAACAGCTCCTTGTGCAGCGGACCCTGGTCCTCGTAGGCGCCGTCGTCGTTGAGCACCCGCTTGGACGCCTGCAGTGACAGCGGCGCGAACCCGGCGATCTCGGCCGCCCAGGCCTGCGCGTCGGCCAGGTCGCCGATCCGGTTGGCCATCCCGGTCATCAGTGCGGTCTGGGCGTCCAGGCGCTCAGCGGCCAGCAGCATGGCGCGGGCCCGGCCGTAGCCGGCCAGTGAGCTCAGCCGGCGCACACTCCAGTTGTCCAGGGCCAGGCCGTATTTGGCGATCGGGAATTGGAAGTAGGCCTCGGGGGCGACGACCCGCAGGTCGCAGATCATGGCCAGCTGCACACCGGCGCCGATGGCCGGACCGTTGATCGCACCGATCACCGGCATCGGTACGGCGTCGATGGCCTTGTTGAGCGCGATCGCCTTGTCCGGGAAGTCCGCGGCGAACACATCGCCCGACAGATCGGCGCCCGCGCAGAAGACGGTGCCCTGACCGGTGATGACGATGGCCCGCACATCGTCGGCGGCGGCCTTCTCCACGGCCTCCCGTAGCGAGTCGGCCAGCTCGGAGTTGAGCGCATTGCGCCGTTCCGGGCGCTGCAGCTCGATGGTCGTGACATCCCCGACGCGGTTGACTCCGATCATGAAAGCCAGCCTACTGGCCCGTTAACCTCGTCTGGTGAGCCGCATCGGGGCTGCCCAACTGCGCGACGCCGTTCTTGACGCCGGGTCGTTCCGCAGCTGGGATGTCGCGCCGCTGGCGATAGGCGCTGACGAGGACTATGCGGCTGAGCTGGCCCGGGCCCGCGCCGCCACCGGGCTCGACGAATCGGTGCTCACCGGCGAGGGCACCATCTTCGGCCGCCGGGTGGCCGTCGTGGCCTGCGAGTTCGACTTTCTGGCCGGATCGATCGGGGTGGCCGCCGCCGAGCGGATCACTGCCGCGGTCGAGCGGGCGACCGCCGAGAAGTTGCCGCTGCTGGCTTCGCCCAGCTCGGGGGGCACCCGGATGCAGGAGGGTACGGTCGCGTTCCTGCAGATGGTCAAGATCGCCGCCGCGGTCACCCGGCACAAGCAGGCGCACCTGCCCTATCTCGTCTACCTGCGCCATCCGACCACCGGTGGGGTGTTCGCCTCCTGGGGGTCGCTGGGCCACATCACCGTCGCGCAACCCGGGGCGCTGATCGGCTTCCTGGGGCCGAGGGTCTACGAGCATCTCTATGGCGAGCCGTTCCCCGCCGGCGTGCAGACCGCCGAGAACCTGCTGCGTCACGGCGTCATCGACGGGGTGGTCGGCATCGACGTCCTGCGTCCCACCCTGGACCGGGCCTTGAGCGTCATCACCGACATCCCCGGTGCGCCGCCGGACCCGCTGCCGGCCGAGCCGATCCCGGACGTGCCGGCCTGGGATTCCGTCGTCGCCTCGCGGCGGCCCGACCGGCCGGGGGTGAGCTGGTTGCTGCGGACCGGTGCCACCGACCGGGTGTTGCTGTCCGGGACGCACGGCGAAGCGGCCTCGACGGTGCTGGCGCTGGCCCGTTTCGGCGGCCAACCCGCTGTGGTGGTCGGCCAGCGACGCGTCACCGGTGGCAGCGCTCTTTTCCCGGGTCGCTCCGCTCCTGCCCTCCGTGTCGGCCCCGCGGCACTCGCCGAAGCCCGCCGCGGCATGGCCCTGGCCGCCGGGCTACAACTGCCGCTGGTTTTGGTGATCGACACCGCCGGCCCGGCGCTGTCGGCCGACGCCGAGCAGAACGGCCTGGCCGGGGAGATCGCCCGCTGCCTGTCCGACCTGGTCACCCTGAACACCCCGACGGTGTCGGTACTGCTCGGTCAGGGCAGCGGCGGACCGGCGCTGGCGATGGTGCCCGCCGACCGGGTGCTGGCCGCCCAGCACGGCTGGCTGGCGCCACTTCCACCGGAGGGCGCCAGCGCCATCGTGTTCCGCGATACCGACCATGCGCCGGAACTGGCTGACGCCCAAGGTATTCGGTCCGCGGATCTGCTGCGCAACGGCATCGTCGACCAGATTGTGCCCGAGCATCCCGACGCCGCCGACGAGCCCACCGAGTTCGCCCGACGGCTGGGCACGGCGATCGCCCGCGAGCTGTACGCGCTGCGGGCGCAGCCTGCCGGTGACCGGTACGCGGCACGGCTGGATCGCTACCGGCGCATCGGCCTGCCCGGCTGAGTCAGCGGTTCGGCGGGCACCGCATCGAGTTTGGCCAGCGCGCGTTCCAGCGTGGTACGCAACCCGGCGGCCTCGTCGGCACCGAGCAGCGCGCCCAGGTGGGCGCGGATCAGGTCGAGGTAGACGGGCGCCGCCCTGCGGAACACGGTCCGCCCCTGCTCGGTGAGCTCGGCATAGGACGATCTCCGGTCACCGGGATTCTGCACCCGACGCACGCAACCCACCGCCTCGAGCTCGTCGACCACGCGGCTGACGCGACTGCGGCTGAGGACGGCCGCCGCACCCAGCTCCGTCATCGTCATCCGCTGGTCAGGCGCGGCATTGAGTTCCAGCAGCACGTCGTACCAGCCCAGCGGTGTCCCCGTCGCTTTCGCCAGCTCGGTGTCGATGACGGGCACTAGGGCGGCATGCAGCCGCAGCATGGCGGACCAGATGCCGACCAGGTCGTCGTCCTTGCCTTTCCTGCGGGTCACCGCAGCAGCATAGCGTCTTGCATGTGCGTGCACACGCACGTATATTGTGTGCGCACGCACATAAATCCACTGAAAGGCCAATTCCATGAACGTGATCACCCGCACCGAGCTCCAGACCCGCCTGAGCCAGGAGGGCACCGTCGTCCTCGAAGCACTGCCCCCGGCCTACTACGACGCCGGCCACCTGCCCGGTGCGCAGAATCTCCCGCTCGACGACATCGCCTCTCGGGCAGCTGAACTGGTGCCCGATCCGCATGCCACCGTGATCACCTACTGCTCGGGGCCGAGCTGCAACAACTCGCGTATCGCCGCCGAGCAGCTCACCAAACTCGGCTACCGCAACGTGTTCGCCTATGAAGGCGGCAAGGAGGACTGGACCGGCGCCGGCCTGCCATTGGAGAGCCGGACGGTGTAACGCTTGGCGGATGGGGCCTGCCCTGAACGTCGACTTGTTGTCGAGAAATCACCGGCGCAACGCCAACAACTCGACGTTCGACACGCTAAGCCAGCGATTCGATCCAGGCCCGGTGCAGCGCGGCATAGCGGCCCTGCCCGTCGCCGATCAGCTCGGCGGGCGGGCCGTCCTCGAGGATCCGGCCGTGTTCGAGAACCAGCACCCGGTCGGCGACCTCCACGGTCGACAACCGGTGGGCGATGATCAGCGCGGTCCGGTCGGCCAGCACCGTGCGCAGCGCCCGCTGCACCAGACGCTCGCTGGGAATGTCGAGCGAGGACGTCGCCTCATCGAGGATCAACACCGCCGGGTCGGCCAGGAACGCGCGGGCGAAGGCGATGAGTTGGCGCTGCCCGGCCGACAACCGGCCGCCGCGTTTGGCGACGTCGCTGCCGTAACCGTCGGGCAGCGCCTCGATGAAGCCGTCCGCCCCCACCGCGGCCGCGGCGGCCCGCACCTCCTCGTCGGACGCATCGGGCCGGCCGAACCGGATGTTGTCGGCGACGGTGCCGGAGAACAGGAAGTTCTCCTGCGTCACCATCACCACGTGGCGGCGCAGGTCGCTCTGCGCGACGTGGCGCAGGTCGACTCCGTCGAGGGTCACCGACCCCGAGGTGGGGTCGTAGAACCGGGCGATCAGCTTGGCGATGGTGGTCTTGCCTGCACCGGTGGTACCCACCAGCGCGACGGTCTGCCCCGCCGGGATCGTCAGGTTCAGTCCCGGGAGCACCGGGCGATCGGCGACGTAGCTGAACTGCACGTCGCGCAGCGCCACCTCACCGCGCACGTCCTGCAGGCGCACCGGGTCGGCGGGGTCGGCGATACCCGGCTTCTCGGCCAGCACACCGGCGAGCTTCTCCAAAGCCGAGGACGCCGACTGGAAGGTGTTGAAGAACTGCGAGATCTCCTGCATGGGTTCGAAGAACATCCGCAGGTACAGCAGGAAGGCCGTCAGCGTGCCGATCGTCATCTCACCGTGCAGCACCCGGTAGCCGCCGTAGAGCAGCACCACACCGGTGGTCAGGTTGCCGACGAGCTTGACGCCCGGCATGAAGATGGCCAGCAGCCGGAAGGTGCGCTCGTTGACCTCACGGTACTGATCGGCGACGTCGTCGAAGATCTCCTGGTTGCGGGGCTCGCGGCGGTAGGCCTGGACGGCCTTGATCCCGGTCATCGTCTCGACGAACTGAACGATCACCAGGGCCGCGCTCTCGCGCACCTTGCGGTAGGTCTTGGCCGACTCCGCCGAGAACCACCACACCAGGATCACCAGGATCGGAAACGCCGCCAGACACATCAGCCCGAGCCGAACATCAAGGGCGACAAGCAGAATCGCGGTGCCGAACAGGGTGAGCACCGCGGTGACCAGGCTGTCGAACCCGGTCTCCAGCATGTCCTGGATGGCTTCGACGTCATTGGTCAGCCTGCTGACCACCCGCCCTGACGTGTAGCGGTCGTGGAACGCGACGTCGAGGCGCTGGAAGTGCCGGAACACCCGGCGGCGTACCTCGAGCAGCATCCGCTGCCCGATGCGCCCTGAGCGGTTTAGGAAGATCAGCCTGCTCACCGCTTGCAGCACCACGACACCGCACAGCGTCGCGACAACGAGGATCAGTTCGCGCGCCGAGCCGCCGTCCAGCAGTGGCGGTATCGCGTGGTCGATGCCGCGCTGCACCAGCAGCGGAACCGACAGCCGGGCAGCGTTTTCCACGACCACCACCAGAGCCAGCAACCCGACGGTGAGGCGGAAGGGACGCAGCAGCGAACCGAGCAGCGCCCGGGCCTCCCGCCGGCGGGGCACCGCCTCGTCGATCGGCAGGTCGTCGGGCTCCTCGTCGAGCTTGCCGCGCCATTCGGTGGCGGTCATCGCTGACCCCCCTCGAACGCGGCGTAATCGACTGGGCGGCGGGTGGATTCGCGCTCCTCGCACGACTCGTCGTAGGAATGATCGAGCCGCTGACGTTCGTCGTCGTCCTCCCACGGCGCCCGCGGTTCGCAGCCGTCGTCGAGTTCGTCGTCGGCGGCCAGCAGGTAGCGGTAGCGCGGTACGGTCGCGAGAAGCTCAGCGTGGGTGCCGATATGGGTGATGGTGCCCTGATCGAGCAGCGCCACCTTGTCGGCCAGCAGGACCGTCGACGCGCGGTGCGCCACCACCACTCCGGTCACCCCGGCCAGCACCCGGCGCAGCGCCTCGGTGACCACCGCCTCGGTGTGCACGTCGAGGGCCGACAGGGTGTCGTCGAGCACCAGGATGCGCGGCGCGGCCAGGATCGCCCGGGCCAGTGAAAGGCGTTGCCGCTGACCGCCGGACAGGCTCATGCCCTGCTCACCGATGCGGGTCTGCAACCCGAACGGCAGGTCGTAGACGAACTCGGCGGCGGCCACCTCGATGGCGCGGGCCAGCTCCTGGTCGGTCACCGGGTTATCCGGCGACCGGCCCAGCGCCAGGTTCTCGGCCACCGACATCGAGAACAGGGTCGGGTCCTCGAACGCGGTGGCCACCACTGACCGCAGCGCCGACAGCGACAGATCGCGGATATCGGTGCCGTCGACCCGGATCGACCCCTCGGTGACGTCGTAGAGCCGCGGCAGCAGCGCGGCCAGCACCGACTTGCCCGAGCCGGTGGCACCGACCAGCGCCAGGGTCTCCCCCGGCTCGACGGTCACGGTGACATGCCGCAGCGCCCACTCGTCGGAATCCGGGCTCAGGCCATCGTTCCCCGCCGCCGCGGGGAAGCGGAACCCCACATCGATCAGTTCCAGCCGGCCGCCGCGCGGTGCCTCCGCACGCCCGCCGTCGGCGATCTCGCGGGGTGCGTCGAAGATCTCCGCGATCCGGTTGGCCGCCGTCATCGACTCCTGCGTCATCGACAGCAGGAAGCCCAGCGAGGCGATCGGCCACACCAGCGACAGCATCATCGTGATGAAGGCGACCAGCGTGCCCATCGTGACCAGCCCGTGGCCGGCGGCGTAGGCCCCGAACCCGAGCACGACGATGAGCGTGAGGTTCGGGATGACTTCGAGCATCGTCCAGAACCGCGCCGATACCGCGACCTTCTTGATCTGGGTGTCGTAGAGCTCGCCGGCCTGCTCGTCGAAGCGGTCATAGACGTAGTCCTCGCGCCCGAACGACTTGACCGCTCGCAACCCCAGGGCGGACTCCTCGACATGGGTGGCGACGTGGCCCGCTTGATCCTGCGCCAGCCGCGACAACCGGGTGAAGGTGCGTTCGAAGTGCAGCACGATCAGGGTGATCGGCACGATCGAGACCAGCACCACCACGCCCAGCGGCCAGTACATCGCCAGCAGGATCGCGGTGACGACGGTGATCTGCAGGATGTTGAGCATCAGGAACACCAGCCCGAACGACAGCAGCCGGCGAATCGTGCTCAGGTCGTTCATGATTCGCGACAGCAACTGGCCGGACTGCCATTGGCCGTGGAAGGACATCGGCAGCACCTGCAGCCGGGCGTAGAGGTCCTTGCGGATATCGGCCTCCACGCCCATGGTGGCCCGGCCCACCAGCCAGCGCCGGATGAACCACAGCACGGCTTCGGAGATCCCGACGGCCACCGCGGCCGCGCCGACCACCCACAGGCCCCGCTGATCCTGATGGCGCACCGGCCCGTCGATGACCGCCTTGGTCATCAGCGGGATCGCCACGGTGGCGCCCAGGCTGGTGATGGCGACGATGATCATCGCGATCCAGCGGGCGCGGTACGGCAGCAGATACGGCATCAGCCGCAGCAGGTCGGTTATCGCGCGCGCATTCGGACGCGGCGGGGCGATCGCCGGAACCAGGTGCGCAGCACCCGGTTCGTGGGTCGTCTCGCCCAACAGCCCGTCTCCCTCGTTATCGACCGCCGTGAACACGGCACGTCTGCGAACAACGTCGTGGTCGACCCCCTGATTCCGATGATCCCACGTCGGGCAATCCGATTTCGGCCGCGACATCGTCACGGTAGAACCTCAACTGTGATTGAGGTCAATCGCCGGTCTGGACGCGACCCCCCGGCCTCCCACGCCCGGGCGCGGCGATCAGGCAAGATGAGGTCATGGACAGTAGTTCGGCCTCACCGCGGGTGCTCGTCGTCGACGACGACCCCGATGTGCTCGCATCGCTGGAGCGCGGGCTGCGACTCTCGGGTTTCGAGGTGTCCACCGCCGTCGACGGTGCCGAGGCGCTGCGGTCGGCCACCGAGACCCGGCCCGACGCGATCGTGCTCGACATCAACATGCCCGTGCTGGACGGCGTGAGTGTGGTGACCGCGCTGCGCGCGATGGACAACGACGTGCCGGTCTGCGTGCTCTCGGCCCGCAGTTCGGTCGACGACCGGGTCGCCGGGCTGGAGGCCGGTGCCGACGACTACCTGGTCAAGCCGTTCCAGCTCGCCGAGCTGGTGGCGCGGGTCAAGGCGCTGCTGCGCCGGCGCGGATCGACAGCGACGTTCTCCTCGGAAACCATCCAGGTCGGCCCGCTGGAGGTCGACATCCCGGGCCGGCGGGCCAGGGTCAACGGGGTGGACGTCGACCTGACCAAACGCGAGTTCGACCTGCTCGCCGTGCTCGCCGAGCACAAGACCGCCGTGCTCAGTCGCGCGCAGCTGCTCGAGCTGGTGTGGGGTTACGACTTCGCCGCCGACACCAACGTCGTCGACGTGTTCATCGGCTATCTGCGCCGCAAGCTGGAGGCCGGTGGCGCGCCCCGGCTGCTGCACACCGTGCGCGGCGTGGGCTTCGTGCTGCGAACCCAGTGACGTGACGCTGAGCTGATGCTGGCGCGCATCTTCCGTCGCACCCCGTCCCTGCGCACCCGGGTGGCGTTCGCGACGGCGATCGGCGCGGCCATCGTGGTGACCATCGTCGGCACCATCGTGTGGATCGGCATCACGAACGACCGCCTGGAACGGCTGGACCGGCGACTCGACGAGGCCGCCGGGTTCGCCGTGCCGTTCGTGCCGCGCGGTCTGGAGCAGATCCCGCCGTCGCCCAATGACCAGGACGTGGTGATCACCGTGCGCAGCGGGGATCAGGTGAAGTCGAACTCACCGGTGGTGCTGCCCGAGCTCAGCGGCGACTACGCCACCACCGATATCGACGGCGTCAAGTACCGGGTCCGCACGGTGAAACTGGCCTACCCGACGGCGACCACGCTGGCCGTCGGCGCCACCTACGACGACACCATCGCCGACACCAACAACCTGCATCGCCGGGTGCTGATGATCTGCGGGTTCGCTATCGGCGCGGCCGGGCTGCTCGGCTGGCTGCTGGCGACATTCGCGGTGCGGCCGTTTCGGCGGCTGGCCGAGCAGACCCGCCAGATCGACGCCGGCGACGTGGTCCCCGATATCGACGTCCGCGGCGCCAGTGAGGCGATCGAGATCGGCGACGCCATCACCGGCCTGCTGGGCCGGGTACGTGCCGAGCAGGACCGCACCCGGGCGGCGCTGGCCTCGGCCCGCGACTTCGCCGCGGTGTCGGCCCACGAATTGCGCACGCCGCTGACGGCCATGCGCACCAATCTCGAGGTGCTGGCCACCATGGACATGCCCGAGGACCAGCGCAAGGAGGTGCTCGGCGACGTGGTGCGCACCGAGGCCCGGGTGGAGGCGACGCTGGGTGCGCTGGAGCGGCTGGCCCAGGGTGAGCTGACGACGGCGGCCGACCAGGTGCCCGTCGACATCACCGAGTTGCTCGACCGCGCCGCCCACGACGCGATGCGGGTGTACCCGGATCTGGAGGTCTCGCTGGTGCCGTCGCCGACGTGCATCATCATCGGTTTGCCCGCCGGGCTGCGGCTGGCGGTCGACAATGCAATCGCCAACGCGGTCAAGCACGGTGGCGCGACGCGGGTGCAGTTGTCGGCGGTCAGCTCGCGCGACGGCGTGGAGATCGCGATCGACGACAACGGCAGCGGCGTTCCCGAGGCCGAGCGCCGTGGCGTCTTCGAGCGCTTCGCCCGCGGCTCGACGGCCTCGGTATCGGGGTCCGGTCTGGGTTTGGCCCTGGTGGCACAACAGGCCGAAATCCACGGCGGCACCGCATCGTTGGAGGACAGCCCACTGGGCGGCGCGCGGCTGATGCTGCGACTGCCGCCGCCGCGTTAGTCTGCGCCGAGAGTAACCTGGCGGCGGTTTCAGCCGCCCGATTCCGCCGTGAGGTTACTGTCGGCGGGTCAGCGGAAGTTCTTGTCCCACTTGTCGAAGCCGGCTGCCTTCGCGGTCTCCTCGTCGAAGAACCACACCTCGGCGATGGTCTCGTTGTAGGCGGGGCTGTCCGGCGGGTGGTAGAGCATCGAGTCCGCGTTGCCCTTGATCAGCCAGCCGGCCGGTCCGCTGCCGCCGTCACCGGCCTTGGCTGAACCCTTGCCGTACGGACCCGGTGGCACGTCGGCGAGGGAGGCCACCGCGGTGCCCCTCTCCTTGGCATCCCACCGGGTGAATCCGGCAGCCGTGGCGAACTCCTCTTCGGCGAACCACACCTCGGCGATCGTCTGCTGGTACCAAGGACTTTCGGTGGTGTGGTAGAGCATCGAGTCCTCGTTGCCCTTGATGGTCCAGCCGGTCGGTCCGGCGCCGCCGTCGCCGGCCTTGGCTGAACCCTTGCCGTACGGGCCGGGCGGCAGGTCGGCGAAACCGGCAATCGCGGTGCCCCTGTCCTTCGCATCCCACCGGGTGAACCCGGCGGCCTGCGCGCTGGGCTCGTCGGCGAACCACACTTCGGCGATCGTCTGCTTGTACCAAGGACTTTCGGTCGTGTGGTAGAGCATTGAGTCTTCGTTGCCCTTGATGTCGAACCCGGACGGAGCCGCGGCTCCGGCGGTGACGCGCACCGAACCCTTGCCGTAGGGCTCCTCGAAGTCGCCCGCGGCGAACGCCGCGGCAGCCGCACCCGCGGTGGCAGCACCCGCAGCGGAGAGCTTCACATCCGGTACGTCCACAGCGGGCGCCTTGACGTCGGGAACCTTGACATCAGGAGCCTTCACATCGGGAGCCTTGACATCGGGAGCCTTGACGCCGCCGCCCTTCAGCCCCGCCGACACCGCGTGTGTCACCGGGACCTCGCGGGTCACTCGGCCGATCATGAGCACCAGGGTCAATACCAGACCCAGCACGAAGGCCAGCGCCATCAGCCACCAGTTCACGTCATGCATCAGCTGGCTCCGATCTCACGCGAGCCGGGTAGGTCAGCCAGCGCCTCTTCCTCACTGGTGCGCTTGACCGTCGCCACCGCGATCAGCCAGGCGACCGCCGAGCCGACGACGAACGCCAGCAGGTACCACAACCATTGAACGACGAATCCCATGTCGGCTTCTCCTAGCTCACCGTGATCTCGACGCGGCGGTTCTGCGCTCGGCCCGCCGCGGTGTCATTGCCGGCGATCGGGTCCGCCGACCCCAGGCCCTTGGTGGTGACGTCACCGGCCGAAACCCCTTGCGACACCAGGTAATCGCCGACCGACTTGGCCCGGTTGCCGCTCAGCGGAATGTTGATGGCGTCATTGCCGGTGTTGTCGGTATAGCCGGTCACCGCAATCTTGGCCTGCGGGCAGGCCTTGATCGTGGCGGCCACCGCGGCCAGCATCTGCTGCGTCGCCGGGGTCAGTGTGAACCCGTCGGTCTCGAAGTTGATCGGACCCGTCAGGGCCGCGGCGATATCGGACTGCAGCGACCCGCATCCCGCACCTGGTGCGCCGGTGCTTGGAGTCACCGGCGCGGGCGCAGGAGCCGATGAACTGGGACCGGCGGCTTTCACCTCGATGTTGTTCACCACGGTCACGTTCGGCCATGCCGCGGTGGCTGCCGCACCGACCGCGACCTTGACTTCCTCGGACGGCGCAGTTCCGGTGAGGGTGACGGTGCCGCCGGACAGGT
The DNA here is from genome assembly GCF_001494595.1 of Mycobacterium sp. M26. GTDB lineage: Bacteria > Actinomycetota > Actinomycetes > Mycobacteriales > Mycobacteriaceae > Mycobacterium. The sequence goes on along the minus strand of NZ_LN929908.1, from coordinate 402,950 downwards.
CGAAGCTGAAGTCCGGGATATCGATGGCGGCCTTGAACAGAGCGCCGAGACCGGAGAAGTCCGGCACGCTGACACCGGCTTTGATGTTCAGCTTGTCGATGAGGTTGACCCCGGAACCCAGCGCCGCCTTGAGACTGTCGAGCAGCGAGGTCTTGATCGACAGATCCGGAAGGTCACCGGTGAGGGTGAAGTCGTTGCCGTTGCGCAGGATCGACAGCGGCGCGAAGTTCAGCGACGGCACCGACAGGCTCGGCGCGGTGATGCTGACGCTCGGCGTGCTGACATTGACCGTCGGGGCCTTGTTCAGCGTTCCCCAGCCGATCAAACCCAGCAGCAACGGAATGAGCAGCAGACCCAGCAGCCAGCCCAGCCCGGGCGAGCGGCGGAAGTACCTCGATTCGCGTCGCCACTCCGTTGCCGACGCGCTCACGCGCACATCATCGGAACCCGTCATCGGTCCGCTCCTCCGCCGCTTTGCTTGCGCGTCAATTTCGTGGAACGCAAGCACCGTACGACGGGTGCATGTCAGCCGGGTGCGAATCCATGAATGTTCACGGATTCGTCAGGCTGTTATCAGCGAGCGGCGAGCAGATCGATGACGAAGATCAGTGTCTTGCCGGACAGCTGATGTCCCGAGCCGGCCGGACCGTAGGCCTGCTCCGGCGGGATGATCAGCTGGCGGCGGCCGCCCACCTTCATGCCCGGGATGCCGTCCTGCCAGCCCTGGATCAGCCCGCGCAGCGGGAAGGAGATGGATTCGCCGCGGTTCCAGGAGCTGTCGAACTCCTCGCCGGTGTCGTACTCGACGCCGACATAGTGCACGTCGACCACGGCACCGGGCTTGGCTTCGTCGCCGTCGCCCACCACCAGGTCTTTGATGACCAGCTCGGTGGGGGCCGGGCCGTCGGGGAACTCGATCTCGGGTTTGGTCGTCACCGCTCACACCTTAGACCTGGTCAGGCTCCCGGCGGCTGGAGCCACTCGATCGGTCGCAACAGCACGATCTCGGGCACCACGCAACTGCGCGACACCCGGATCGTCATCCGGATGGCCTCGGCGATGTCGGACGGCGCGATCATCTCGGCGGGAGTGACGGTGTCCCGGTAACTGTCGGCCATCGGAGTGTCGACCAGACCCGGACAGATCGCGGTGGCCTTGATTCCGGAGGTGGAGAGTTCGTCGTGCAGGGATTCGGTGAAGCCGACGACGGCGAACTTGGTGGCCGAGTACGACGCCAGGCCCGCCTCGCCGCGCTTGCCCGCGTTGGACGCGATGTTGACCACCTGGGCCGATTGCCGTTGCTGTACCGACCTTTTGAGCAGCGGGAGCGCCTTGCTGGTCAGCAGGATCACCGCGCGCACATTGACGGCGAGCTGTTCGTCGAGGAAGTCGGCGGTGATCTCACCAACCGGCCGGTCACCCGATACCCCGGCGTTGTTCACCAGCAGATCGAGCGACCCGTGGCGATCGGTGTGCTCGGCGATCACGGTGTCCAGGAAGGCTTCCTCGGCCAGCGACCCGGCCAGCACCGCAACCGGTGGGCCCGCATCCCCGGTCAGAGCGGCGGCCACCGCGTCGAGCTTGCCGGGATCGCGGCCGACGAGGGTCAGCGCGAAGCCCTCCTCGTGCAGCATGGCGGCGATCGCTGAACCGATGCCACCCGATGCCCCGGTCACGATCGCACTGCGTGTTGGGTTATCCACCGATGAAGTACACACGCCCGGCACACATTTCGCTCGGTGAGCACAGCGCGGTGAATCAGGCGCTACTGACCGACCGTTCGACCCTGCCGTCGGTGCCCCGGCGTTCCCGGGAGGTGACCGTCGACGTGGTCGCCGTGAGCCGGACCCGGTCGGCGCGGAACAGGTCGTAGGCGTACTCGAACGGCCGGTCCGAGGCATCGTGGGTGACGCGAGTGATCGCGACCAGGGGACGCTTGTTGGCGATGCCGAGCCATTCGGCCTCGCGGGGGCTGGCGCTGACGACTTCGATCATCTCGGTCGACGTCGCGGGGGTCAGACCGTAGCGAACGGCCAGCAGTTCGTAGATCGAACCGCCCAGTGGCTGCTCGAGCAGATCCACCACCTGTTCGGCGATGAAGCAGGAGAAGTCCACCGACAGCGGTACACCGTCGGCGAATCGCAGCCGCCGGATGGCGAAAACCTCATCGCGCGTGGTGATCTCGAGTGCCGAAGCCTCGGCGGGGGTGGCCGGCCGCCGGTCGGTGGCCAGCACCCTGGTGGTGCTGGTGTGCCCGCCGCTGCGCAATCGGGCGGGCAGTCCGGCGAGTTCGGCGGCATTGCGTTCGACGACGTCGGCCCGCACAAAGGTGCCACCGCCTCGACCGGTCCGGCGTTCCAGCACACCCGCCCGGCTCAGCGGCAGCAGTGCGCTGCGCAGGGTGGACCGCGAGACCGCGAACTGCTCGGCCATCTCGCGTTCGGTGCCCAACCGAGATCCGGGCCGCAACGCACCTTGCGCCAGCATCGACAGGATGCGGCGACGTACGTCCTCGGCGATCGGCCCGCCCTCGGACTCTTCCATCGCTAGTGAATTACGGCGTCCGGCGATTCGGGAAGCACCTGGCCACCGTCGACCGCGATGGCCTGGCCCGTGATGTAGCCGGCCTCCTTGGTGGCGAGGAACGCGGCGAGGTGGCCGATGTCCTCCGGGGTGCCAAGTGCACCGGCTGGGATCGCTCGGGTCATCCCGGCGATGTAGTCCTCACCCATGTCGGCGAGGCCTTCGGTGTAGATATTGCCGGGCAGGATGGCGTTGACCGTGATGCGGTGCGGCGCCAATTCGATTGCAGCAGTTCGCATGAAGCCGAGCTGAGCGGCTTTGGACGCACCGTAGTGCGACCAGCCCGGGAAACCGGTGATGGGCCCGGTGATCGACGAGGTGAGGATCACCCGGCCGCGACCAGACGCGATAAGCGCGTCGAGGCAGGACTGCACGGTGAAAATGTTGCCCTTGACGTTGACGTCGAGCACCTCGTCGAGTTGGGCTGGCGTCATCGAGGCGAGCGGGGCCTCGGGAAAGATACCGGCGTTGGCGCACACCACGTCGATGCCGCCGAATGTCTCGCGCACTGTCTCGGCAAGGTTGGCACACGACATCGGATCCGAGACATCGACCTGGACGCCGAGCACCTTGCCCGAACCCCGGTCGTCGAGATCGGCCACCACGGCGTCGATGTCGGCCGAGGATCGTGCCGCGATCGCCACGTTGGCACCCGCCGAGGCGAATACCGAGGCGATACCCCGACCGATCCCCTTGCTCCCGCCTGTCACCAGGACCGAGGCCGACTTCAGATCAAACATCCGTTTCCTTTCTGCCGCAAGGTCGTTCAGACCCTGGAACCGAAGATCGCCTCGTGGAGCCAGGTTCGGTCCTCCAGATAACGCTGCGCCAACCGGGCGGTGTCGGGAGCGAACTGCTCGCCGACACCGATCGCCGCGTCGGCGTCGTGGTGGGAGGCGATCCACGCGGTGAGCATGATGCGGCGCATCATGACGAACGACGGGATGAGCTCGAGGTGGGCGGCAGGGATGGAACCGACCTCGAAGTACCCGGTGAGCCATTCGGCGATGATCCGCTCGCCGGCCGGGGTGTCCTCGATGAACGACACCGCGGCGCCGAGATCGGCCAGGTACCAGGACCAGCCGCAGTCGTCGAAGTCGATCACCGTGATGCCGGCCGCGACGTCGGACGGATCGACCATCAGGTTGGCCAACCGCAGGTCAGCGTGGACCAGGCCGAAACGATCTGGTGCCGAGCCGAATTCGGTGAGCTTGGCGGTGATGTCATCGGAGGCGCGCTGAATCCACGACCGGTCGGTATCGGTCAGCCCGGGAGCCAGCCGCCAGTTACCCCATCGGGCTTCGGGCCCCAGGATGGCCTCCAGGTCCCAGCGGAACCGGGTGAACCCGGTCGGCGCGGCCCAGCCCCGGGAATGCTCGTGCATGATCGCGGTGATCCGCCCGAGTTCGTCGAAGCCCACCGCGTCGGGATCGTCCTCGGCGGTACATCCGGGGACGAAGGTGACCGCGTCGACGTGCAAGACGTCCCCGTCGACCTCGGCGACCACCACATCGGCGCCATCCCGCGCGAAGATCAGCTCCGGCGTGGTCACCGGGGTGTCGGTGCGCAGCGCCTTCATCCAGGCCAGTTCCGAGCGGATCGCGTCCAGTGAGTGGTACCCGGGCCGGTGCACGCGCAGCACGATCGGGTCGTCGTCGTCGACCAGATAGGTGGCATTCTCCGACAGGCTCAACAGGCGCAATGCCGAATCGGGGGCACGGCCGTAGGCAGGAAGTGCTGCACGCGCGAAGAACTCATGAGTCGGCGGCAATCCCGGCATGCCAACAGTGTGAACCATTACCGCCTCCCAAGCAGACCAAATCAGGACATTTAACGTCAGCGTTTCGCGGCCGGGCCATTCGGAAACATTGCCGAAACACACCGCCCCCGATCTCGATTCTTACTGTTGACCAGTAGATCTGGGAGGGGTAACAATGTCCGCGTCGTATCACAACGTCGTCTTCGACATCCACCTCGCTCCCCAGACGCAGCCGCATCTCGGGCCAAACCAGACCAAATAAATGCGCGACCACCGGTCGTGTTCGAGACGGGAATTCATACCATGAGCGACATCATCGACCCGCCTGCCGAGGCGGCCAAGGGCGACGCCGTCCAGCGGCTCAAGCCCAACGCCGTCGGCCTGATCGGCGTGCTGTTCATGGCGGTGGCCACGGCAGCCCCGATCACCGCCATGGTGGGCAACGTGCCGATCGCCGTCGGGTTCGGTAACGGCGCCTACGCCCCGGCCGGCTACTTCGTCGCCACGATCGTGCTCACCCTCTTCGCGATCGGCTACGCCGCGATGAGCAAGCACATCACCGCGACCGGAGCCTTCTACGGCTACATCTCACACGGCCTGGGCCGGATCGTGGGCCTGGGAGCAGGGTTCCTGACGACGATGGCCTACATGGTGTTCGAGGCATCGCTGATCGGCATCTTCGCGTTCTTCGCCAACGACACGTTCAACAGCCTCTTCCACGTGAACATCTCGTGGATCGTGTTCGCCATCGGCATGCTGGTGGTCAACCTGGTGCTGACGTACTTCGACATCAACCTGGCGGCCAAGGTGCTCGGGGTGTTCCTCATCACCGAGATCGTCATGCTGTCCCTGATGGCATTCTCGGTGCTGTTCACCGGCGGCGGCCCGCAGGGCTGGTCGTGGGGATCGCTGAACCCGCTCAACGGATTCCAGAGCCTCTCGGGCACCGTGGCGGGCCCGGACGGCAGCGCACTGGCGGTGGCCGGCTCGGCCGGTATCGGCCTGTTCTTCGCGTTCTGGTCCTGGGTCGGTTTCGAGTCCTCGGCGATGTACGGCGAGGAGTCCAAGAACCCCAAGAAGATCATCCCGATCGCGGTCATCAGCTCGGTGGTCGGAATCGGGCTGTTCTACATCTTCATCTCCTGGATGGCCATCGTCGGCACCGGACCGCAGAATGCCATTGCGCTGGCGCAGGATTCGTCGACCGCCGGTGACATCTTCTTCGGCCCGGTCGACAAGAACCTGGGCACCTGGGCCGTGGACATGTTCAAGATCCTGCTGATGACCGGTTCGTTCGCCTGCGGTATGGCGTTCCACAACTGCGCAGCTCGCTACATCTACGCACTCGGCCGGGAGAACGTCATCCCCGGCATGCGCAAGACCCTGGGCGCCACCCACCCGGTGCACGGTTCGCCGCACATCGCCGGCCTGGCCCAGACCATCTTCGCCACCGTGGTCGTGCTGTTCTTCGCCTTCACCGGTCGTGATCCCTACACCGGCCTGTACGGCCTGATGGCACTGCTGGGCACCACCGCGATCCTGATCGTGCAGGCCCTGGCGGCGTTCGCGGTGATCGCCTACTTCCACGTCGGCAAGAACCATCCCGAAACCGCGCACTGGTTCAAGACATTCCTGGCACCGCTGTTGGGCGGCATCGGGATGCTCTACGTGATCTACCTGCTCGGCAAGAACGCCTCGTTCGCCGCCGGGACGGCTGCCACCGACTGGGTGTTCACCATCATCCCCTACGTGGTCGCCGTGGTCGGCATCAGCGGAATCCTGCTCGCGGTCTATCTGAAAGCGAAGTCGCCGCAGCGGTATTCAGAGCTGGGCCGGATCGTGCTCGAGGAGGCACACGAACGCTGAGTCCCTCGGGCCGCGATCAACGACAAGGACATGGAGTAGCGATATGGGTTTCTCGAACATCATGGATTCCAACAGCTACTCACCGGATCAACCGCTCGATCCGGCCACCGAATCGTTGATCGCGGCCCGCGACCGCATGCTCGGCCCGGCGTACCGGCTGTTCTACGAGCGGCCGGTGCACCTGGTCCGGGGCGAGGGCACCCGGCTCTATGACGCCGACGGCACCTGCTACCTGGATGCCTACAACAACGTCGCCAGCGTCGGCCACTGCCATCCGCACGTCGTCGAGGCGGTCAGCCGGCAGCTGGCCACCCTCAACACCCACACCCGGTATCTACACCAGGGGATCGTGGACTACAGCGAGCGGCTGCTGGCCACCATGCCCGACCAGATCGACCAGGTGATGTACGCCTGCACCGGCTCAGAGGTCAACGACCTGGCCCTGCGCGTGGCCGAAATGCATACCGGCGCACAGGGTGTGATCATCACGACCGACGCCTACCACGGCAACACCGCCGCCGTCACTGCGATCTCCCCGTCGATCGGCGGTGCGACCGCCCTGGGCCCGCACGTTCGCGCCATCGCCCCGCCGGACAGTTACCGCATCCCGGCCGGCGAACTCGCCGGCAGGTTTGCCGCTGACGTCGCTGCCGCGATCGAGGACCTGGCCGCCAGCGGCGCGGGGGTGAGCGCGCTGATCGTCGACACCATCTTCTCCTCCGACGGCATCTACCCCGACCCGTCAGTGCTGGGGCCCGCGGTGGACGCGGTGCGCCGCGCGGGTGGGGTGTTCATCGCCGACGAGGTCCAGCCCGGTTTCGCCCGCACCGGCGAGGCGATGTGGGGCTTCCTGCGCCACGGCGTAGTTCCCGATCTGGTGACGACGGGCAAGCCGATGGGCAACGGCCTTCCGATCGCGGCGATGGCCGCGCGCTCCGACGTGCTGGAGTCCTTCGCCCGCGGAGTGCCCTACTTCAACACTTTCGGCGGTAATCCGGTCACGATGGCCGCTGCCGCAGCCGTGCTCGACGTCATCGAGGACGAGAAGCTGATGGCCAACGCCGATCACGTCGGCACCATGCTGCGCACCGAACTGGCCGCGCTCGCCCGCGACCACCCGCGCATCGGCGATGTCCGCGGTGCCGGACTCTACATCGGCGTTGAAATAGTCACGCCGACAGGCGAATCCGACCGGACCAGCGCCAAGACGGTGGTCAATGCGATGCGGGAACAGCGCGTGCTGATCTCGGTCTGCGGCCGCGACGGTAACGTGCTGAAAGTCCGGCCGCCGCTGGTGTTCTCCGAGTCCGACGTTGACTGGTTCTGCACCGCGTTCGCCGAGGTTCTTCGTTCCCTGTCGTAGTCGGCCCGGCGCGGGCACACTGGAGTGGTGGCAGACGACAGCACACCCACCGATTCCGACACCCTCGCCCGGATCCACAACCTGGTGGCCGAGGAGCGTCGACTCCGCGACCAGCTGGTGCATCGCGAGATCGACCCATCCGAGGAGCACCAGCGCCTGCGGGCCATCGAAACCGAACTCGACCAGTGCTGGGATCTGTTGCGGCAGCGTCGTGCACTGCGTGAGACCGGCGGCGACCCGCGCGAGGCCACTGTGCGTCCGCCCGACGAGGTCGAGGGCTACCTCAGCTGACCACTCGGGCCAGGATCGCCTGCAGGGCGGCGAGGTCGTCGTCGCCGAGTGCGGCGAGCCCGCCCGGGGCGGGGTCCTCGGTGGCGTCGACCACCGCGATCATCTGACGGCCGGCGTCGGTCAACGACACCAGCTTGCACCGCCGGTTCTGCGGGTCGACCTCACGGGTGACCAGACCGCGCTCCTCGAGATCGTTGACGGCCACGGTGGCCGCCGGAGCGTCGATAGTCGCCATCTCGGCCACCTGCTTGACCGTCATCGGACGCTTGGCCAGCCGCTTAAGAATACGAATCCGGCTGAACGGCAGGCCCGTTCGCTCGACCGCGGCGCGGCGCCAGGCATCCTTGTTGTCGAGCACCAGAGTGGACAGTGCGCGCCACACCTCGTCGGCCAGTGGGTTAGACACGCGCGACCCCGATCCGCTGGTCCTCGATGAGCGGCGCCAGCCGCTCGGCGGACCGGTGGGCCCGCGCGGAGGTCGACGTGATCGCCAGGACGGCGATGGCGAGTCCGAGCACGATGTTGATGTACCACAGTGGCCGGGCCGCCGCGGTGAAGTCGCCGCCGAAGGTGGCCAGTGCGGGGCCCGCGACCGAACCGCACAGCGCGACACCGATGCTCACGCCCACCTGCCGGGAGGTCGAGGTGACCGCGGAGGCGGCACCGGCCCGGTCCTTGGGCATCCCGCTGACGGCGGCGTTGGTGATCGGTGCGTTGACCATGCCGAATCCGATGCCGTAGATCGCGAAGATCACCAGTAGCACCCACACCGGGGTGGTCGGGGACAGGAACGTCAGCATCACCGAGGCGATCGCCATCAGGACACCGGAGATCAACAGCGACGGGCGGGCGCCGAAGCGGCCGACCAGCCGGCCGGACAGCAGCGAGAAGAACAGCGCGCCGACCGCGATCGGCAGGTAGATCAGGCCGGTGTGCGCCGCGGAGTAGCCGCGCTCCCCCTGGAGGTACAGCGACATCATGAACAGGAACGACCCCCAGCCGGCGAACGCGCAGACCGCGGTCACGGTGGCCGACGAGAACGGGATGCTGCGGAAGAACCGCAGATCGATGAAGGGGTCGTGGCGGCGGGACTCGTAGCGCAGGAACGCGACAAAGGCGACGGCGGCGGCCACGGCGATCGCGACGATCCGCGGGTTGGTCCAGCCCATGCCCGGCGCCTCGATCAGCACGAACACCAGGCCGAACAGGGTGACCACCGCCAGCAGCTGACCTACCGGGTCGATATCGCGCATGGTGGCCGACTTGGTCTCCGGCACGAAGATCGCCGTCAGCAGCACCGCCACCGCACAGATCGGCAGGTTGATCCAGAACACCGCCCGCCAGCCCACGACTTCGATCAGCAGGCCGCCGACGATGGGGCCCAGTGCCATCGAGATGCCGACCACCGCGCCCCAGATGCCCAACGCCCGGGCGCGCTCCACCCGACCGACGAAGATCTGCGAAATGATGGACAGTGCAACAGGATTCATCATCGAACCGCCGATCGCCTGGACCAGACGTGCGCCGATCAGCATGGTGATGGTGGGGGCGATGCTGCACAGCAGCGAGCCCAGCGCGAAGGCGACCAGGCCGATCTGGAACACCCGGCGGCGGCCGAACCGGTCACCGGTGGCGCCGGACAGCATCAGCAGCGAGGCCAGCACCAGAGTGTAGATGTCCACGACCCACTGCATCTGGGCCGGACTGGCGTGCAGGTCGGCCCGGATCGACGGGATGGCGACGTTGACGATGGTCGCGTCCATCGACACGATGAGCAGGCTCAGACAACAGGACGCCAGGATGATCGTCTTGCGCCGCGCGCTCAGGTCGTCAACAGTTGTATTCACACAACTATTGTTAAACTACAACTGTTCCGAGGGCAAGACCTACCCGTCCTCGAACTCGACGACATGGCGAAGATCACTCGCCCTTTCCCGCCCATTCGTTGGTGTGGGCGGGACAGGAAGGCGGGCTAGCGGCCGTCGAGGCCGACGTAATCCCGCTCGGTGTAGCCGGTGTAGATCTGGCGCGGCCGGCCGATCTTGCTGTTGCCCTCGTCGTGCATCTCGCGCCAGTGGGCGATCCAGCCGGGCAGCCGGCCGAGCGCGAACAGCACGGTGAACATCCGGGTCGGGAAGCCCATCGCGCGGTAGATCACGCCGGTGTAGTAGTCCACGTTCGGGTAGAGCTTGCGCTCGATGAAGAAGTCGTCGGTCAGGGCGATCTCTTCGAGCTGCTTGGCGATGTCGAGCAACTCGTCGTCGCCGCCGAGCTTGCCCAGGATCTTGTCGGCCTGCTCCTTGACGATGCGCGCCCGCGGGTCGTAGTTCTTGTACACCCGGTGGCCGAAGCCCATCAGCTTCACGCCGTCTTCACGGTTCTTGACCTTCTTGACGAACGTCGCCACGTCGTCGTCGCCGGAGCGGATCTTCTCCAGCATCTCCAGCACGGCCTGGTTGGCGCCGCCGTGCAGGGGGCCCCACAGCGCGTTGATGCCACCGGAGATCGAGGTGAACAGGTTGGCCTGCGACGAGCCGACCAGACGCACCGTCGAGGTCGAGCAGTTCTGCTCGTGGTCGGCGTGCAGGATCAGCAGCATGTCCAGCGCCCGGACGATCTCCGGGTCGACCTCGTAGGGCTCGGCGGGCAGGCCGAACGTCATCCGCAGGAAGTTCTCCACCAGGGTCAGCGTGTTGTCCGGGTACAGGAACGGCTGGCCGACGGACTTCTTGTAGGCATACGCCGCGATCGTGGGCAGCTTGGCCAGCAGCCGGATCGTGGACAGCTCCACCTGCTTGTTGTCCAGCGGGTCCAGCGAGTCCTGGTAGTAGGCGCTCAGCGCGTTGACGGCGCTGGACAGCACCGGCATCGGGTGGGCGTTGCGCGGGAAGCCGTCGAAGAACCGCTTGAGGTCCTCGTGCAGCAGGGTGTGCCGCTGGATCTGGGTGGTGAACGCCTCGAGCTGCTCGGGGGTCGGCAGTTCGCCGTAGATCAGCAGGTAGCTGACCTCGATGAACGTCGATTTCTCAGCGAGCTGCTCGATCGGGTAGCCGCGGTAGCGCAGGATGCCGGCGTCACCGTCGATGTAGGTGATGGCGCTCTTGGTCGAGGCGGTGTTCACGAAGCCCGAGTCGAAGGTGGTGTACCCGGTCTTGGACAGCAGCGACCCCAGAGCGATTCCGTCAGACCCCTCCGTCGCATGGACGATCTCCAGGTCCAGCTCGCCCCCCGGGTACTTCAGGGTGGCGGTGTCGTCGGTTGCGGCCACAAGAACCCCTTCTGCGCTCTTCGACGCCTGCTAAGGCTGTCCGTACTTAGGTGAAGGTAGTCGCTATTGTGCCGACTCGCCCGCGGGGGGCTGGCCTGGGGTATGCCATGGGGTCCACAGCCGGGCAAACGTGCCGTACGTGGACTGGATTCGCTCGCACAAAACGTGCGGCTCGATTGGTGGCGCACCGGGCGCCCCGAGGCCGGAACAGGCCGCTCCCATCAACACGGCCCAGGTGTCGAACAGGATGCGCAGCGCGGGGTGCTCGACGGGTAACCGCATCCGCCGGGCGACGGCGTTGAAGACCGGGTGCTGGGGCCCGTCCGGGCGATAGGAGAAGGCCGACAGCCCGATCGCCGGCGTCGTCCCGAGGACCCTGAGCATCAGGACCATCCGCTCGAAGAACACCGGATCGTGCTCGCCGCCCGGCCGGCCCAGGAAGGTTTCCACGCTGGCCCGCATCAGGGCTTCGTGCTCGGTGATGTCGAGTGGCTGGCGGGCCACCGCGGCGGCCACCCCTTCGGCCACATCGGCGACGATGGCGACCACCACCGCTTCCTTGTTCGGGAAGTAGCGACTGAAGGTTCTGGCCGAGACGTCGGCGGCGGCGGCGATCTGGTCGACGGTGGTGTTGTCGTAGCCCTGTTCGACGCACAGCTTGGCCGCCACGTCGATCAACGTGGCGCGGGTGCGCTGCTTTTTGCGCTCACGGAGTCCAGAAGCTCCGTCGTTCATCTCACCGGCCACAACCGACCAGCCCCTCGCCTCACAGCGTCCTTGAAGTCAGCTGGTCGAGGGTATGCCCCAGCCGGTATGCGCACTCGCAATATCGTCGTATTGGTCGAGCACGCGTTCGATTCGCTCGGCCATGATCTGCGGGCAGCGGGTGAAGTCCTGGGGCTCGAGCACCAGCCGGCCCCAGGCGACCCCGACGATGGCCGTCCAGACCGCGAGCACCAGCGCCACCCGCCCGTCTTTGACATCGGTGCCCAGCCGGGCGGCGGTGTTCTCGGCGAAGCCGACCGGCCGCATCGAGATCGCTGCGGCTCGCAGCACGCTGGCGGTCGAGATGACGTTGACCATGAGCACCAGATGATTGATCGACAGGCCGGGCTCGCCACCGTCGGCCACCCGGCGCAGAACGGTCAGGTGCGCGCGGCCGATGGCCACCAGGGGCGGCACCGACAACGGAATCTCCGCCAATTCCGCGGCGGTGGCGTCGGTCAGCCCGTCCAGCACACCGACCACCACTGAATCCTTGGTCGGAAAGTATCGGCTGAACGTGCGAGGCGAGACCTCGGCTGCAGCGGCGATCTGGTCGACGGTGGTGTTCTCGTATCCCCGCTCGAGGCAGAGCTTGGCCGCGGCATCGACAAGCATCGCCCGGGTGCGCTGCTTCTTGCGTTCGCGCAGACCCGTGCTCCTATGCCGGATGCGGTCTCCCACAACGACGATGGTAAGCCGCGAAGGCCGCGAATCAGCCCGCTTCGACAGGTCCGACACGGTAGCGCACGAAGGCCGGCACCAGCGCCGACGCCAGCAGGACACCGATCACCACCAACCCTCCCCCGCCGGCTGCGGTGATCGTGGTGCCGATCGCCGCAGCCGCCGCACCGTGCACCGCATCGGCCAGCCGCGGACCGCCTGCGACGACGACCAGGAACACCCCCTGCAACCGGCCCCGCAGATCGTCAGATGCCGCCTCCTGCAGGATGGTTGACCGGAAAGCGGCCGACACCATATCGGCAGCGCCACCAATGGCCAAGCACGCCAACGCAATCCACAGCATCAACCCGGCGTGCCCGTCGGCCAGCCCGCCGGCCACACCGAAGCCGACCATCGCCACGCCCCACACCACGATCGCGGCGACCACCGCCAGGCCCTGCCTGCGCACCCGCGGGAACCACCCGGAGAACACCCCGCCGGCGACGGCACCGAACGACATCGCGGCGGCCAGCAACGCCATGGTCGTGCCGCCCGCGACCGGTCCGCCGAAGCTCTCGTGGGCCATCTGCGGGAACAGCGCCCGCGGCATGCCGAAGATCATCGCGATCAGGTCGACGACGAACGACATCAGCACCACCTGGTTTCCGGCCAGGTAGCGGAAGCCCTCCAGCACCGCACCGATGCCCCAGCGTGCCGATCCCGCGACGGCGGCGGCCTCGGTGGCCGGCATCGGGGCCAGCCGGAACGTCGCCCAGATCGGCACCAGACAGGTGATCGCATCGATCAGATACAGCGTCGACAGGTCGATCCAGCGCAACAGCAGGCCGGCAAGCAACGGGCCGACGATGGCGCCGAACTGCTGCACCGTCATGTTGAGCGAGTTGGCCGCCGGTAGCTGATCGATCGGCAACATCCGGGGAATGGCGGCGCCGCGGGTCGGCGAGTTGATCGCGAAGAAGGCCTGCTGCACCGAGAGCAGGACGAGCACCAACCAGACGTTGTTGCAGTGCAGCGCGGCCTGCAGCCACAGCAGCACCGAGGCGCCGGCCAGACCACAGGAAGCGATGATCAGCAGCAGCCGCCGGTCCATCGCGTCGGCCCAGGCTCCACCGAGCAGGCCGAACACGATGAGGGGAACCAGCGCGAACACCCCCGACAAGCCGACGTACGCCGAGTTCTGGGTGAGCGCGTAGAGCTGAACGGGGACGGCGAAGATCGTGAGGTTGCCCCCGATCACCGTGACGATGCCGGCCAGCCACAGCCGCCGGAAATCCGGCGTTCGCAGTGGGGTGGTGTCGGCGAATAACCGCCGCCGCACGGCTAGGGCTGCAACCGCTCGATGACGTCGCCGTTCCCCGTGACACGAATCCTGTTGTGAATGCGGTTCTCCCGGCCCTGCCAGAACTCGACGACCTCGGGGGCGATCCGGTAGCCGCCCCAGTGCGGCGGCACCGGCACCTGCTCGTCACCGGCGAAGCGTTCGGTGACCTCGGCCAGTTGGGCCAGCAGGTCGGCCCGGGAGCCGATCGGCCGGGACTGCGCCGAGGCCCACGCCCCTAGCTGCGATCCGCGGGGCCGCTTACCCCAGTACTCCGCGGTCTCCTCCGCGCTGACCTTGGTGACCGCGCCGCGGATGTGCACCTGGCGGCCCAGGGCGTACCAGGGGAACGTCACCGAGGCGTACGGGGTGGCAGCGAGGTCAGCCCCCTTGGCCGAGTCGTAGTTGGTGTAGAAGGTGATGCCGGCTTCGTCGACGCTCTTGCACAGCACCGTGCGGCTCACCGGTTTGCCGTTCTCGACGGTGGCCAGCACCATCGCGTTGGGTTCGGCGACACCGGCGGTCTCCGCGTCGGTAATCCACCTGTGCAACAACGCAAGCCAGCCGTCGGCCAGCCAGTCGACATCGAGGTCGCTGCTGCCGTCCTTCTCGACCGAGCCGTACTCCACCCGCATCGCCGCCAGGCGATCACCCGCTGGAAACTCCACGCTCATACGGTACGCCGCCGGTGCGCGGTGGCTTGTTACCGGCCGGTAGCGACAGGCTCGGAGGCGGGTGGAACAATCCCCCTATGACCCTGGTACCGGAGGACTTCGCGCCCGGCCTGGAAGGCGTGGTGGCGTTCACCACCGAGATCGCCGAACCGGACAAAGACGGTGGTGCGCTGCGGTATCGCGGCGTCGACATCGAGGATCTGGTGAACAACCAGGTGACCTTCGGCGACGTCTGGGGGCTGCTGGTCGACGGCCGGTTCGGCGACGGCCTACCGCCCGCCGAACCCTTCCCGCTGCCCATCCACACCGGTGACGTCCGCGTCGACGTGCAGGCCGGGCTGGCCATGCTGGCCCCGATCTGGGGCTACCGTCCGCTGCTGGACATCGACGGCGAGACCGCCCGCCAGCATCTGGCGCGCGCCTCGGTGATGGCGCTGTCCTACGTCGCGCAGTCGGCACGCGGCATCTACCAGCCGGCGGTTCCGCAGCGGGTGATCGACGAATGCTCCACTGTCACACAACGTTTCATGACCCGCTGGCAAGGCGAACCGGATCCGCGCCACGTCGCGGCGATCGACGCCTACTGGGTCTCGGCCGCCGAGCACGGGATGAACGCCTCCACGTTCACCGCCCGGGTGATCGCCTCCACCGGAGCCGATGTGGCGGCCGCCCTCTCCGGTGCGATCGGCGCGATGAGCGGCCCGTTGCACGGCGGGGCCCCGGCCCGGGTGATCCCGATGATCGAGGAGGCCGAGCGCACCGGTGACGCGCGCGCAGTGGTCAAGAAGATCCTCGACAGCAACGAGAAGCTGATGGGCTTCGGTCACCGGGTGTACCGGGCCGAAGACCCCCGCGCCCGGGTACTGCGGGCTACCGCCAAGCGGCTCGAGGCGCCTCGCTACGAGGTGGCTGCCGCCCTGGAGCAGGCCGCCCTGGCCGAGCTTCGGGAGCGGCGCCCGGACCGCGCCATCGAGACCAACGTCGAGTTCTGGGCCGCGGTGATCCTGGACTTCGCCAAGGTGCCCGCCAAGATGATGCCGGCGATGTTCACCTGCGGGCGCACCGCGGGCTGGTGTGCCCACATCCTGGAGCAGAAGACCCTGGGCAAGCTGGTCCGGCCGTCGGCGATCTACATCGGCCCCGCGCCGCGCTCACCGGAATCGGTCGAGGGCTGGGACCAGATTTCGCACAGCTAGCCGGGCACGGGCGCTCACGACCCGAACGCCGAGCCCCGTTCCCGATCCAGGTACGTCTCGGCCTTGTTGCGCAGGCAGAACACGTAGACCGCCAGTGACACCGCGATGCAGACGGTGACATAGCCGATGAACAGCGGTACCTGGCCCTGCTCCTTGGCCGCCTGGTAGATCAGCGGTGCCGTCCCCCCGAAGATGGAGTTGGCCAGCGCGTAGCCGACCCCCACCCCGAGTGCGCGCACCTGCGCCGGGAACAGCTCGGACTTGACCAACGCGTTGATCGACGTGTACCCGGTCAGGATCACATAGCTCACCGCAACCAGCGCGAAAGATGTGAGCGGCGAACGGGTTTCGGGCAGATAGGTGATCAGCACATACGTCCACCCCAGGCCGCCGAGACCGAAGAACACCAGCATCGGTTTACGTCCGATCCGGTCGCTGATGAGTCCGCCGACCGGCTGCAGCAGCATCAGGAAGATCAGTCCGCTGAGGTTGATCCAGGTCGCCGTCATGCCCTCGCCCTTGTAGGCGGTCTTCACGATCGCCGGGGCGTTGACGCTGTAGGTGTAGAAGGCCACCGTGCCGCCCAGCGTGATCAGGAAGCACAGCAGCAGCGGCCGCCAGTACTGGGTGAACAGCGTGCGCATCGATCCTGCGCCGCTGTCCTGGCCGGCTTTGGTCGCCTCGATGACCTCCGCCGACAGCGACTCGTCCATCGTGCGGCGCAGCCAGAACACCACCACCGCGGCCACGCCGCCGATGGCGAACGCGATGCGCCAACCGAATTCGCGCAACTGCTGATCTGTGAGAACCGACTGCAGGATCAGCAGCGTGAACTGCGCCAGCACATGTCCACCGACCAGTGTCACGTACTGAAACGACGAGAAGAACCCACGCCGCTCACGGGTCGCCGCCTCCGACATGTACGTCGCCGACGTCCCGTATTCGCCGCCGGTCGCGAAACCCTGCACCAGCCGGGCGACGATGAGGATGATCGGCGCCGCCATCCCGATCACCGCCTGCGAGGGCACCAACGCAATCACCAAGGAGCACAGCGCCATCAGCGACACGCTCACCGTCAGCGCCGCGCGCCGGCCCCTTCGGTCGGCGAACCGGCCGAAGAACCACGAGCCGACGGGTCGCATCACGAAGGTGATCGCGAAGATCGCGTACACGTAGACCGTCGAGTTCTTCTCGGACTCATCGAAGAACTGGCCCTCGAAATACGTTGCGAAGACGGTGTAGACGTAGACGTCGTACCACTCGACCAGGTTGCCCGACGACCCTCGGATCGTGTTCCAGATCGCCCGCCGGGTCTCGGCGGCACTCGACCGCGGCACTGTCGTGGTGGTCATCGTCGGCCTCCCTGCGTCCAGCCCCGAACCGTACTCCACTGTCGGCCCCCGGTGGTTGTATCGCGGATGGGTGATGAGTTTGGCCCGCCCGCGATGTCTACCCCTTGGCGGCAGCTCCGCCGCTGCGAACCGACAGGAGGATTCCCATGGCGATCGATGTTCAACCCGCAGTGACCCCGCACCTCGTCGTCGACGACGCGCCGGCCGCGATCGACTTCTACATCAAGGCATTCGGCGCCACCGAGATCGGTCGGGTTCCTCGTCCCGACGGCAAGCTGATTCACGCCGCGTTGCACATCAACGGGGCCATGGTGATGCTGAACGACGACTTCCCGGAGATGTCCGACGGAAAGTCGACCACGCCGCCGGCATTGGGCGGCACCCCGGTGACCATCCATCTGACCGTCACCGATGTCGACACGAAGTTCCAGCAGGCGGTGGACGCCGGCGCGACGGTGGTGATGCCGCTCGAGGACCAGTTCTGGGGCGACCGGTACGGCATGGTCCGCGATCCGTTCGGGCACCAGTGGTCGCTGGGTCAGCCGGTCCGGGACGTCAGCTACGAGGAGATCCAGCAGACCATGGGCCAGGCGTAGAACGCCTATCGCCGCAGGCCGGCCAGGAGCCGGGCGGCCCGCGACGGCTCCGGTGCGGCGTGGGCGGCCGCCGTCATCTCCGCGATCGAGGTGAACTTGGCGCGCGGCCTGCCCTCGGCCTGGCCGCGCCGGATCTCGGCCTCGTCGATCGCGCGCCAGCCCGTGGCGTCGATGACCTCCGGACGGCGGCTTCGGACCAGCCGGTCCAGCGCGCCGGGACGGCCCGGCGGGTCGGCGAGCAGGCCGGCGTTGAAGTCGTCGACCAGGCGCGCGACGGTCTGCATGGCGCACGATTTGTTGGTGCCGATGAAGCCGGTCGGGCCGCGTTTGATCCAGCCGGCCACATACGATCCCGGCCGAGCCGCGTCCGGATCGATGACCCGGCCCTCATCGTTGGGCACCACACCGGCTGCGTCGTCGAACGGCAGATCTGGGATGGGCTTGCCGTGGTAGCCGATCGAGGTGAGCACCAGGCCGGACGCCAGGCACACCGTGTCGTCGGTGCCGGTGCGGCCGAACTCGATGCCCTCGACCCGGTCGGTACCGATGATGCGCCGCGGAGTCAACAGGTAGGCCAGCCGGATTCGGGGCCGGACCGCCGGGCTGGTGGCCACCGGCAGCTTGGCCAGGATCTCCAGCTTCGCGGCCGTGAGCGCGTCGTCGGCGGCGGCGAGGTCACGCCGGACAAGTTCGTGGTCGTCGGCGTCGAGCACGACATCGGCCACCGATGTCAGCCCGATCAGCTCGGGCAGTGTGAACGCGGAGGCGGCCGGGCCGCGCCGGGCGGCGATGACGACCTCGCGCACTGCTGAGGTGCGCAGCGCCTGGAGTGCCGCATCGGAGATGTCGGTGCGGGCCAGGTCGTCAGGATCGGTGGTGAGGATCCGGGCGACGTCGAGGGCCACGTTGCCGTTGCCGATGATGACGACCTGCTCACTGCGAAGGTCCACGTCCAGCGCGGCGAAGTCGGGGTGGCCGTTGATCCAGGCCACCGTCTCGGTGGCGGTGCCGGCACCGGGCAGCGTCATGCCGGGGATATCGAGCCTGCGGTCGTTGGGGGCACCAACGGCATAGAGCACGGCATGGTGATGGTCGAGCAGCTCGGCATGCGAAACATGCCTACCCACTTCGACATTCAGATAGAAGGTGAAACCCCGCTTGCGGCTGATCCGGTCGAACAGCCGGGTGACGCCCTTGGTGCTCTGGTGATCCGGCGCCACGCCTGCGCGCACCAGCCCGTAGGGCGTCGGTAGCTTCTCGAACACGTTGACCCGGACCCCGTCCTGGGTGAGCAGTTCATCGGCGGCGTACATCGCGGCCGGCCCGGAGCCGACCACCGCCACCGTCAACGGCGCCGCGCCGCGGCGCACCTCGGGTGCGGGCAGCACCGGGGCGAGCTTGGAGGTCGGCGGCAGTTTCACGTCGGCGGGCCGATCCGGATAGAAGGCCGCGTTGAGTGCGATGAACGGCAGCTGGCGGTCGGTCAGCCGGGTGTCGGCGGCGATGGCGCCGACCGGACAGGCGCTGACGCAGGCACCGCAGTCCACGCAGGCCACCGGGTCGATGTAGAGCATCTCGGCGGTGGCGAAGCCCGGCTCATCCGGGCTCGGGTGGATGCAGTTGACCGGGCAGGCGTAGACGCAGGACCCGTCGCTGCAGCACGACTGGGTGATGACGTGGGGCATCGGTATGCGGCCGCCCGGGTCAGGCGGCGGAGACCACGTGCCGGCGCTGCGGCTCGCTGCGGAATCGGCTCGGCGGGCCGTCGATCCTGAGCAGCCGCCACATCAGCTTTGCTGGCGGATTCATCAGACCGGTGTCGTGGCACAACATCCGGACGTCGCCGAACATGTCGCGCAGCATTTGCCGTGACTCCGGCGACCTGAAGAACAGCTCCTTGCGGACCTCGCGCGGGATGCCGAACTCCCGGAAGAAGCTGCGCGGCGGCACGATGATCGCCTGGCAGCCGAGCCGCATCATCCATGGCACGTTCAACGACAGCCAGAACCGCTTGCGGGCCGGCATGTTGGGCACCCGCTTGCGCAGATACTCGTGAGCAAACGAGATGTGCCGGGCCTCCTCGGCGATGTGGATGGCCATCACGCGTTCCATGATCGGGTGCGGCGTCTTGCCCTCGCGCAGCACGTCCTTCTGGGTGTGATCGATCGGTTCCTCCCCGGCGAGCACCCCGAAGAAGAACGGAATGGGCAGCGGTCCGGCAACCAGTGGGATCAGCGGCGAGAGCCAGCGCAGCAGTCGCGGCATGCCCGCGGCGTCGACGCCGATGCGGTTCACCATCTCCTGAAACATCATGGTGTGGTTGCATTCTTCGACCGACTCGTGCAGGCAGTACCGGTACTCGGGCGAGCCGTTGGGCAGCCAGGACGCGTAGTTCGTCAGGCCGCGAATCAGGATGAGCTCGAACTGCAGACCCACCTTGGCGACGTTGGCCTGCCGCCACCTGCCGATCTCGATCTGCTTGGCGACGGGCTGTGCCCGGTACCACGGATGGCGACCGAGCGGGTCGGAGTCCGGCAGGATCCAGCGTTCGTCGTTCTCGACGACAGCGAACTCTGGCGAGTCCCAGTCGATGTCGGTGTACGGGTTGAAGTTCCGCCGCACCGACCCCTCCGAGAGGGTGGTCAGCATGTCCACGTACTCGGCGTCATCGCGCACTTCCATGTTGTTGCGCCAACGCCTGACCAGCTTGGTCCTCGCCATGACATCCTCCCAAGAGGTTTACATCGGGCCGGTGGTTGTCCAAACGGTACCGCAGGTATCGCCTAAGTGTCCATACCCGATTTCCGGCTTTGCTGAACGCCTCGATTTCGAGACCAGGACCACGGACTTCTAGGCTTGAGCCATGGCTGACCAGCTGACCATCCCGGAAAACCTCAGACCTGCCGATGGCCGCTTCGGGTGCGGACCGTCGAAGGTGCGCCCCGAGCAGCTGCAGGCGCTGACCACCACCGCCGCCGGACTGTTCGGCACCTCGCACCGCCAGGCGCCGGTGAAGAACCTGGTCGGACGGGTCCGCGACGGCCTGCGTGAGGTGTTCTCCCTGCCCGAGGGCTACGAGGTGATCCTGGGCAACGGCGGCGCCACCGCGTTCTGGGATGCCGCCGCATTCGGCCTCATCGACAAGAAGTCGCTGCACCTGACGTTCGGCGAGTTCTCCGCCAAGTTCGCCTCGGCGGTGGCCGCCAACCCGTTCGTCGGCGATCCCATCGTGATCAAGGCCGACGCCGGCAGCGCCCCCGAGCCGCAGTCCGATCCCTCGGTCGACGCGATCGCCTGGGCCCACAACGAGACCTCGACAGGCGTGGCCGTGCCGGTCAAGCGTCCCGCCGGATCCGGTGAGGCCCTGGTTCTGATCGACGCCACCTCCGGCGCGGGCGGCCTGCCCGTCGACGTGCGCGAGGTCGACGCCTACTACTTCGCGCCGCAGAAGAACTTCGCCAGCGACGGCGGCCTGTGGTTTGCACTGCTCTCACCGGCCGCCCTGGCCCGGGTCGAGGCCATCGCCGCCTCGGGCCGCTGGGTGCCGGACTTCCTGTCGCTGCCGATCGCTGTCGACAACAGCCTGAAGAACCAGACGTACAACACCCCGGCCATCGGCACCCTGGCCCTGATGGCCGAGCAGGTCGACTGGATGAACGGCAACGGCGGCCTGGACTGGGCGGTCAAGCGCACCGCCGACTCCTCGCAGCGGCTGTACTCGTGGGCCGAGGCGTCGTCCTATGCCACCCCGTTCGTCGCCGATCCCGCACTGCGCAGCCAGGTGGTGGGCACCATCGACTTCTCCGACGAGGTCGACGCCGCCGCCGTGGCCAAGATCCTGCGCGCCAACGGCATCGTCGACACCGAGCCGTACCGCAAGCTCGGCCGCAACCAGTTGCGCATCGCGATGTTCCCGGCCATCGAGCCCGACGACGTCGAGGCGCTGACCCGCTGCGTCGACTGGGTCGTCGAACGGCTGTAACTCCAGCGTGTCCTCACCGTGATCTTTCGGGCTCTGAGTTAGAGTCCCGACGAAGGAGGTCGGCATGCGGGAACTGAAGGTGATCGGACTCGATGTCGACGGCAAAGCCATCATTTGCGAAGGTCGCGACCCGTCCGACAAATTTCTCATTCCTGTCGACGATCGGCTGCGCGCCGCCGTGCGCGGTGACCGGTCACTGGGTCAGACCCTGAGGGACATCGAGGTCAAAGGCGTGTTGCGGCCCAAGGACATTCAGGCTCGCATCCGAGCGGGCGCCTCCGTCGAACAGCTTGCCGAACAATCCGGCATGGACGTGAGCAAGATCGAGCGGTTCGCCCATCCGGTGCTGCTGGAGCGCCAGCGCGCCGCCGAACTGGCCACCGCCGCTCACCCGGTGCTGGCCGACGGCCCCGCCGTGGTGACCCTGCTGGAAGCCATCAGCGCCTGGCTCGCCGGCCGGGGCCTGAGCTCGGAGGCCACCACCTGGGATGCCTGGCGCAACGAGGACGGTCGCTGGACCGTGCAGATGGCCTGGCAGGCCGGTCTGTCGGACAACGTCGCGCACTTCCGGTTCTCCCCGGGCGCCCATGGCGGCACCGTGACCGCGCTCGACGACGCGGCTAACGAACTCATCGACCCCAACTTCGAGCGCACGCTGCGGCCGGTGGCCCCGGTGGCACATGTGGACTTCGAGGAACAGCCCGAGCCGGAGCCCGCTCCCGTCGAAGCCGAACCTTCGCCGCCGGTGCCGCCCGTGCGGGCCAAGCGCACGAAGGCCAAGCCGGTTGTCCCGGCCTGGGAGGACGTCCTGCTGGGAGTACGCTCCAGCGGCGATCGCTGAGCTACCGCAGGGCCAGTGCCAGCAGGGTGATCCACCCGATGGTCACACCGATGCCTGCGCCCAGCACGAACCACCGCCGTACCGGAATCTGACGCCAGCCCCACAGCGTCGGCGCCAGCCCACCGACCGCGATCAGGTTGAGCGCCACCGCGACCAGGGGATGCACCCGGATCATCCCGAGGCTCAGCACCACGATCGCGGCGCCCACGATCGCCGCGACGGCAGCCGCGACCGTCAGCCCGGTCCCCCACGGCGTCGACTCCTCGGTCACAGCAGGAAGACTAGCCAACCGAGCGGGCCCGTTCGTAGAACGCCAGCGCAGCGGCCGTGGCCACGTTGAGCGAGTCGGTACCCCGCGACATCGGGATCCGCACCCGCACGTCGCTGGCCCGCATCGCCGTCTCGGTCAGCCCCGGCCCCTCCGCTCCGACCAGCACCGCCACCTTCTGGCCGATCAACTCGTCCATCGCGGTCGCCAGGGTCTGCGCTTGCGGATTGGGCGTCATTGCGAGCAGCCGAAAACCTTGCTGGCGAAGGTCATTGAGGTCGGCGGGCCAATGCTGCGCCTTGGCGAAGGGCACCAGCAGGGCGTGCCCCATCGACACCCGCACCGCCCGCCGGTAGAGCGGATCGGCGCAGCCCGTCCCGAAAATCACCGCGTCGACCCCGAGCCCGGCGGCATTGCGGAAGATCGAACCGAGGTTCTCGTGGTCGTTGACCCCTTCCAGGACGGCCACGGTGCGGGCCCCCTCGATCACCTGGCTGACGGCCAGTTCGGCCGGCCGGCGGGCGGCGGCCAGGACGCCACGGTTGAGGTGGAAGCCGACCACCTCGGCCATCACCTCGGCACTGGCCCGGTAGTACGGCACCGGCACACCGGCAAGGTCCGCGGCCAGCTCGGCGAGACGGCGCTCGGTCCCCAGGAATGCGTGCGGAGTGAACCGGGAGGCCAGCATGCGCTGGGCGACCAGCACTCCCTCTGCGATCACCAAGCCCTTGCCGGTGGGCAGGTCGGGCCTGCGATCCACGCTGTTGAGATCGCGGAAGTCATCAACCCTGGGGTCAGCGGGATCGGTGATGTCGATGACGTCGGGCGCGCCAGATACCTTGTCGCTCACAAGTCTTCGTCGACGAGGGCCGTCATGAGATCGGCAGCGCGCAGCAGGATGTCCCGGTCCTCGGGGGCCAGGGTGGCCAGCCGCTTGCTCAGCCATTCCTGGCTGGCCTGCCGCTCGCTGTCGACCAGGTCCGCCCCGCTCGGTGACACCGCGACAAGGACCTGCCGCCCGTCGGCCGGATGCGCGGTGCGCTCCACCAGGCCCAGATCGGTGAGCGACCCGATGACCCGCGTCATCGATGGGGGCCGGACCCGTTCCCGCACGGCCAGCGCGCCGGGGGTCATCGCCCCTTCTTTGGCCAGGGTCGCCAGTGCGGACAACTGCGAGAGTGTGACGGTCGATTCGACGCGGCGGAACCGGAGTTGGCGCGCGAGGCGGACGACGGCGAGCGACAGATCGCCGGCCAGCCGCACATCCCCTTCGTTCACATCGCAAACATACGACACAACAGCTCCGAAACCTCTCAACCTGCAACTACCGATCTGGGCACCCTACCGGCCACCCCATCGGTTAGGTTGGACCGCAATGCCTTCCGACCCGCGCGAGCCAGGTGCAGCGCCGACGGCCGAACCTGAGCCGCCGGCCTTGCCCGCGGGCCTGCTCGACCCCTGGCCGGTCATCGTCACCGGGGCCATCCTGTGGGCGCTGGCGGCGATCGCCGCGTTCACCGTGCCCGCACTGGAGACCTGGCGGCCGATCGCGGTCGCCGGCCTGGGTGTCGGGGTCGTCGGCACCTCGATTTTTCTGTGGCAGCGCACGGCTGCCCGGCGCGGTGCCCGAGGTGCCCAAACCGGCATCGAGCCGCGCCGCAACTGACTAAGGAGAAACCAATGGCAGCGCCGCTGTTGCAAGCAGAGATCGAGATCAACGCTCCGGTGAGCAAGGTCTGGAACCTCATCTCGGACCTGGGCAAGATGCCGCGGTGGAGCCCGCAGTGCCGGGTGATGAGGGCACTGGGGCCGCTGCGCCCGGGCACCCGCACCCTGAATCTGAACCGGCGCAACAACCTGTTCTGGCCGACGACGTCGACCATCACCGAGGTGATCCCGGAACGCAAACTGGCGTTCCGGGTCAACGCCAACAACACCGTGTGGAGCTACGAACTGGAGCCCACCGAGACCGGCACCCGCGTGGTGGAGACCCGGCATGCCGAGAACGGCGTCAAGGCGATCTCGACGATGACGGTCAATGCCGTCCTGGGCGGGGTGCCGGGCTTCGAGAAGGAACTCGTCGCCGGGATGAACACGTCGCTGGCCCGCATCAAGGCCGCCGCGGAACGCTAGTCGGCGGGGTCGGCCGGCTCGGCGTCTTCTTCTTCGGCAGCGGTCAGCTCGGGCTGTTCGGCTTCGGGCTGTTCGGCTTCGCGCTGTTCGGCTTCGGCGGCCTCCACGAGCGGCTCCTCGGCCGTCTCCACTTCGGCCGGAACCTCCTCGGCCTCTGCGGCGGGCTCCTCCTGGACCGGCTCGGCGGGAGCGATCTCGACCACGTCGAGCACCCCGTCGTCGAACGGGTCGTACATCGGTGACCCACTGCCCGGAGGCTGCGGGGTGTCGGAGTGCGCGCCGCAGCCGTACTCGAAGTCCACGACGTGCCCGTCGGCGGCCAGCTCGTTGCAGCAGACGCCGAACATCACGCCGAGCGCGCCGTCGAGACGAACCATGAAGCCGCAGTCCCGGCAGACCCGCTTGGTGGACCGGGCCATCGGCGCACCGGGCCCGTGGTCGCCGTCATGCCAGCGCTGGGCGGCCAGATCCCGGCCGAACGCACTGAGCACCTGACGGCGCCCGAAGCCGACCTCGAGGGCCGTGTCGTCGACCAGCGGGTCGCCGGTCGCGGTGAATCCGGGCGCCAACCGCGGGTCGTCGACGGGCGGGGCCAGCAGATCGCCGGGGCTCAGGTCGCCCGGCTGGACCCGGTTCTCCCACGGCACCCAAGGCGGGGGCAGCAGGGCCGTGGGCCCCGGCACCAGGACAACTTCGCTGACCGTGGCGTGATCGGCGCCCGGATAGGTCGCCACGACCACGGCCCACTGCCAGCCCTGATAGCCGGGCATGTTCGCCAAGAAGCGGTGCGTGGCGGCCGTCTCGTCCTCGTAGGCGACGCCGAGATACTCCCCGACCGTCTCGCCGCTGAACTCCACGATCGCCTGACGAGCCAGGTCCACCGCACCGTCGAGCACCGCGGCAACCGCGGCCGACGGCGGTGCCGGTTCTACCGGTGCCGTGGATTCAGCGGAGTCGATCTGGCTTTCCATCGTCACCAATCTTGCCTCACGACTCCTTCGGGCAGCCACACCGGTCGCGTCTGCGTCGGACCACCGGGGAATGGGGGAGAATCGTGACGTGTCTGGAAGGCGGCGCGACCACCCGAGCGCGGAACCGGAGTCCGGCCCGGGTCGCCGCTATCCCGACGACGGAACGGGCGAGCATCCCGGCATGGCGAACTACCCCAGCGACGAGGACGCCCGCTACGGCACCGCCTCGGCACGGCGGTCAAACCCGATGCCCAGCGCCAACCGCTACCTGCCCCCGCTGAACTCCGAGCGCGGCCACACCGCCGGTGCCGAGGCGCCGCCCCGCCGCGGTGTCGGTGACGGCGCGGGCGAGCGCATCACCGTCACGCGGGCTGCCGCGATGCGCAGCCGCGAAATGGGCGAGCGGATGTACTCGATGGTCCATCGGGCGGCCACCGCCGACGGCGCGGACAAATCAGGCCTGACGGCACTGACCTGGCCGGTGATGGCGAACTTCGCCGTCGACTCCGCGATGGCCGTCGCCCTGGCCAATACGTTGTTCTTCGCCGCCGCCACCGGCGAGAGCAAGGGCAAGGTCGCGCTCTATCTGCTCATCACGATCGCCCCGTTCGCGGTCATCGCACCGCTCATCGGGCCGGCCCTGGACCGGGTGCAGCACGGCAGGCGAGCGGCGTTGGCGATGTCGTTCATGCTGCGCACCGCGCTGGCGATCGTGCTGATCATGAACTACGACGGCGCCACCGGCAGCTACCCGTCATGGGTGCTGTATCCGTGTGCGCTCGGAATGATGGTGCTGTCCAAGTCTTTCAGCGTGCTGCGCAGTGCGGTGACCCCGCGAGTGATGCCGCCGACGATCGACCTGGTGCGGGTGAACTCCCGGCTCACGGTGTTCGGCCTGATTGGGGGCACCATCGTCGGCGGCGGTATCGCCGCGGGGATCGAGTATCTGTTCACGACGCTGTTCGCCTTGCCGGGTGCGCTGTTCGTGGTCGTCTTCGTGACTCTCGCCGGCGCCTCCCTGTCGATGCGGATACCGCGGTGGGTCGAGGTCACCGAGGGTGAGGTGCCGACCACGCTGACCTACCACGGCCGCAGTGGGCCGCTGGGCGGCTGGCCCAGTGATGCGATCACCGAGCCGATCAGTTCGCCGCGGCAACCGTTGGGCCGCAACATCATCACCTCGTTATGGGGTAACTGCACGATCAAGGCGATGGTCGGCTTCCTGTTCCTTTACCCCGCCTTCGTGGCCAAGGCACATCAGGCCAGCGGCTGGGTCCAACTGGGCATCCTGGGCACGATCGGCGCAGCTGCCGGTATCGGCAACTTCGCAGGCAACTTCGCCGCGGCCCGGCTGCGGCTGGGACGGCCGGCTCTGTTGGTGGTGCGCGCCTCGATCGCCGTCACGATCGCGGCGCTGGCGGCTGCAGTCACGGGCAATCTCATCGTCGCGGCCGTGGCCACCCTCATCACATCGGGGTCGAGCGCGATCGCCAAGGCCTCGCTGGATGCGTCGCTGCAGGACGACCTGCCCGAGGAGTCCCGCGCCTCGGCGTTCGGGCGCTCGGAGTCGGTACTCCAACTGGCGTGGGTGCTCGGCGGTGCGATCGGAGTTCTCGTCTACACCGAACTGTGGGTAGGGTTCACCGCGATCAGTGCACTGCTGATCCTCGGGCTGGCGCAGACGATCGTCTCGAGCCGCGGGGCGTCCTTGATCCCGGGCTTCGGTGGAAACCGCCCGGTGGTGGCTGAGCAGGAGGGGAAGTCGACGGTGACGAACCGGTGAGCCGTTGGCTTCGTTGGGTTCTCGCCGTCGTGGTGGTGCTCGCGTCGGCCGGTGCGGGTATCGGAGCCTGGGTGCTGACCCGTGGTTCCGACGACGACCGGATGCCGGAGATCAGTGCCTACTCGCACGGGAATTCGGTGCGCGTCGGCCCGTATGTGTACTGCAATGTCATCGACCTCAACGACTGCCAGAACCCGAAGACCCAGGGCGAACTGAAGGTCAGCGAACGCTATCCCGTGCAGCTGTCGGTACCCACCTCGATCGGGCGGGCACCGTGGCGGCTGCTCAAGGTCTACGAGAACGAGGACAACTCCACGACGTCGGCCTTCCGGCCCAATTCCACGCTGGCCGTGACCATTCCGACGGTCGATCCGCAGCGCGGCAAGCTCACCGGCGTGGTCGTGCAGTTGCTGACCTTGGTGACCGACCCGCAGGGTCAGCTGCGCGACGTACCGCACGCCGAGTGGTCGGTACGCCTGGTCTGGAACTAGCTGTGGATGAACGTCGACTTATTGCTCAAAATCCGCGCATCTGTGGATAACTAGTCCACGTTCACGCGTTCGCGTCGGTGGCGCTGCGCACCGTGACCGGTATGCAGGATCTGGACTGGCCGTTTCGGGCGAACGAGGCGCTTGCCGCGCAACTCGTCAATCGATACCGGTTGCGCAGGGATTACGAAGCCGTTCACCGCAACGTCTACATCCCGAAAGGACAGCAACTGACGCCGTTGACCCGCGCAGTTGCGGCTTGGCTGTGGGCCGAGCGGCGCGCGACACTTGCGGGCCTCTCCGCCGCGGCGGCATACCGGACGAAATGGATCGATGCGCACCTGCCCGCGGAGTTGAACAGGCGAAGCCGGGACAAGACCGCGGGCATCATCCTCCATAGCGACACGTTGAGCGATGACGAAGTGTGGGAGCGAGACGGCATGGCTGTGACCTCGCCCGCACGAACGGCGTTTGATATCGGGCGCCGAAAGGGACTGCAGCAAGCCGTGATCCGCATCGATGCCCTCATCCAGGCAACCGGCCTACGCATCACCGATGTTCACACCATCGCCGAGCGGTACCCGCGCGCCCGCGGAATCGTTCAGCTTCGCCGTGCATTGGAGCTGGCCGATCCCGGTTCGCAGTCACCGTGGGAGAGCAAGACCCGCCTGCTCATCATCGCATCGGGATTACCCCGACCGCGCTCTCAGATTCCGGTTCACCGCGACGGCTGCGTGTTCGCACGACTGGATCTGGGCTGGGAAGAGTGGCTTGTCGGTGTCGAGTTCGACGGCGCACATCACTGGACCGATCCGAAGCAACGCGCATGGGATATCGACCGCACGGCGGGCTTGGAGGCGCTGGGTTGGCGGATCATTCGGGTCAGCGCCGACCTGCTAATGAACCGACCCGACGTGGTGATTGCCCGGATTCTCGCCGCCCTGCGCGCAGCCGGGGCACCGGTCTGATGAACGTCGACTTATTGGCGACAACCGGCGGAGTTCTCGACAACAAGTTCGACGTTCACACGCCGTGACCGGTGGGCACCCGCTCGCCGTCGCGGGTGGGCCCCGGCGGCGTGCCGTCGCCGAACGGTCTGCCGCCCAAGGCTTCTCGGCCGTGCGGCGTCAGCCACGAGCTCAGATCAGGCCCCTTCGGCACGACCCCCGTGGGGTTAATGTCGGAGTGCACGATGTAGTAGTGCTGCTTGATCTGCACGAAATCGATGGTGTCACCGAAGCCCGGCGTCGCGAAGAGATCGCGCGCATAGGCCCACAGCACCGGCATCTCCGACAGCTTGGTGCGGTTGCATTTGAAGTGGCCGTGATACACCGGATCGAAGCGCGCCAACGTGGTGAACAGCCGCACGTCGGCCTCGGTGATGGTGTCCCCCACCAGGTAGCGCTGACCGGACAACCGCTCGGTGAGCCAGTCGAGGGCGGTGAACAGCCGGTCGTAGGCCTTCTCGTAGGCGTCCTGTGAGCCGGCGAAACCGCAGCGGTACACGCCGTTGTTGACCTCGGTGTATATCCGCTGGGCCACCTCGTCGATCTCGGCGCGCAACGGCTCGGGGTAGAGCTGTGGTGCGCCGTCGCGATGGTAGGCACTCCATTCGGTGGAGAAGTCCAGCGTCATCCGGGCGAAGTCATTCGTGACGACCTCGCCGGTGGCCACCTCGACGATGGCGGGCACCGTGATGCCCTTCGGGTAGTGCCGATCACGCGCGAAGTACGCGTCCTGCAACCGGGGAATCTTCAGCACCGGGTCCACCCCGCCCGGGTCCAGATCGAAGGTCCAGCTGCGCTGGTCGTGCGTCGGACCGCAGAACCCGATCGAAAGTACGTCTTCCAGACCGAGCAGCCGCCGCACGATGATCGCGCGGTTGGCCCACGGGCAGGCCCTGGCGACGATCAACCGGTAGCGCCCGGGCTCAACGGGGTAACCGTCGGCGCCGTCTGCGGTGATCCGCGTGGTGATGTAGTTGGTATCGCGCTTGAACTCGCCGTCGCCGGCCACGTAGGCACCCACGCAACCAGTGTTCCCTACTTCACCGACCGTGAAGCGGTGCTACGCGTCGAGCTCCCGCGCGACGGCCTTGACCACCTCGGAGACCCGGCGGGCCACCTTGCGGTCGGGGTAGCGCCCCTTGCGCAGCTCCGGCTGTACCGCGCCCTCGAGCAGGGTGATCATGTCCTCAACCATCCCGTGCAGCTCGTCGGGCGAGTGCTTGCGCTCGACGGCGGCGGCCTCCCGGCGGGTCCGGGTGATGCTCGGCGGCGGATCGATCAGCTTGACGCTCAACGCCTGTGGGCCGCGGCGGCCGGAGGCCACCCCGAACTCCACCTTCTGGCCGGCTTTGAGACCTTCCACGCCCTCCGGCAGCGCCGAGGAACGCACGTAGACGTCCTCACCGTCCTCCTGGGACAGGAAGCCGAATCCCTTCTCGGCGTCGTACCACTTCACCCTGCCGGTCGGCACTGGTCTCACCTGCTCTGTCTAACGGGTCCGTGACAACATGAAGCGTCCCGCGGGTGCAGGACGCGCGTGGGTGATCCTACTCGGGGAACACCGGGCCGAGCACCCCTGTTTAACTCGGTAGGCTGGCCTAACCCCTGGAGGTGACATGCGCCTGGTCCTGAACGTCATCTGGCTGCTGTTCGGTGGGTTGTGGCTGGCGCTCGGCTACGCCCTGGCCGCCCTGGTGTGTTTCGTCCTGATCATCACCATCCCGTTCGGGTTCGCCTCCCTGCGCATCGCCTCCTACGCCCTGTGGCCGTTCGGCCGGACCATCGTCGAGAAGCCCGGTCCGCGGCCCGGCGCCCTGATCGGCAACGTCATCTGGATTCTGCTGTTCGGCCTGTGGCTGGCCATCGGACATATCGTCAGCGCCGCCGCGATGGCCATCACGATCATCGGAATCCCCTTGGCGCTGGCGAACCTCAAACTCATCCCGGTCTCGTTGGTGCCCCTGGGCAAGGAGATCGTCCCCGTCGACAGCGTGCAGGCGGCCGCATGACCGACACCATGCTCGGCCTGCCCTCGATCCGCCGCGACGACGGCCGGGCACCCGAGGGCATGCCGGCGCACGGACCGTTGATCGACACCTTCGGCCGAGTGGCCACCGACCTGCGGGTGTCGCTGACCGACCGGTGCAATCTGCGCTGTACCTATTGCATGCCCGCCGAGGGGCTGGACTGGCTGCCCGGCGACGATCTACTGAGTCGCGACGAACTCGCCCGGCTGCTGCGGCTCGCGGTCACCCGGCTCGGCATCACCAACATCCGCTTCACCGGCGGTGAGCCGCTGCTCTACAAGGGCCTGGAAGACATCGTGGCGATCACCGCCGGGCTGACACCGCGCCCGGAGATCGCCCTGACCACCAACGGCGTCGGGCTGGCCCGTCGGGCCGAAGCCCTGGCGGCCGCAGGCCTGGACCGCGTCAACGTGTCCCTCGACACCGTCGATGCACAGCGGTTCACCGCGATCACCCGCCGCGACCGGCTCGACGATGTGCTCGCCGGGCTGGCCGCCGCGGCAGCCGCCGGACTGCGCCCGGTGAAGGTCAACGCCGTCCTCGACCCGGTGTCGGGTCTGGACGACGCCGTCGAACTCCTCACCTACTGTCTGCGCTTCGGCTATCAGCTGCGCATCATCGAGCAGATGCCGCTCGACGCCGGCCACCACTGGCGGCGTGACGCCACGTTGAGCGCCGATCAGATCTATGCGGCGCTGGCGGCGCGGTTTGCGCTCACCCCGGATCCCGCGCCGCGCGGATCGGCGCCTGCCCAGCTGTGGCGGGTGGACGGCGGTGAGGCCACGGTCGGCATCATCGCGTCGGTGTCGCACGCGTTCTGCTCGGCCTGCGACCGCACCCGGCTGACCGCCGACGGCCAGGTCCGCAGTTGCCTGTTCGCCACCGAGGAAACCGATCTGCGCGCGCTGCTGCGCGCCGGGGCCGACGACGACGCCCTGGAATCGGCCTGGCGCGCGGCGATGTGGCGCAAGGCCGCCGGCCACGGCATCAACGACCCCGGCTTCGTCCAGCCGCAGCGCCCGATGAGCGCGATCGGCGGCTGACATGGGTGAGGTCGCCGAGCTTTCCGAGCCGGTCGAGGTGACCGTTCGCTTCTTTGCGGCGGCGCGGGCGGCCGCTGGCACCGACACCGACGAACTCACGCTGCAGGCGGGTGCGACGGTCGCCGATGTGGTCAGTGAACTATGTTGCCGCAGTGACGAATTAGCACGCGTGTTACAGCGGTGCTCTTACCTGTGCGATGGCGTCGCAGTCCGAAATAAGGCCACCAGCCTGCGATCCGGCCAGACTGTCGACGTGCTACCCCCGTTTGCGGGCGGATGATCGTGATTTGCGTCACATCACGATCAGGTCACGAGATGGCCACGGCGTGGTGGAGTGCCTGATCTACCAGGGACAACGTCCCGATGTCGTGGGCATTTAGACCTTTTTTAAGGTTTGCCAGTACCAGAAACGCCAGATTTTGCAAAAGGTGACGACTCTCTCGACAGCCATTACCGTCACTCGGAGGTCAGCCCCCTCAACCAGGGCAGGCCCTCTCCGCACCTAGCGCCGAGCTCCATCCAAGGAGCGGGGAGACCAACGAGAACCATGGATGGAGGCGGGGGACCCAACCGGTCCACCGAGATCGACCCGGAGCCGCCCGCGGCTCCTTGGGGTGAAGCCGACGTCGTTCCTCCCGGAACGGCCCGGCCGGGCAACCTCTCCAGCCCGAACCCGACAGCTGACCTCGCAGGCGTGTTTAGAGAGGATTCAACCGACCTATGAGTGGACGGCATCGCAAGCCCACCTCCTCGTCCATCAATGTCGCCAAGATCGCCTTCACCGGAGCCGTCATCGGCGGCGGCAGCATTGCGCTGGCCGGTCAGGCCCAGGCGGCTCCCGACTCCGAATGGGATCAGGTAGCGCGCTGCGAGTCCGGCGGCAACTGGGCCATCAACACCGGCAACGGCTATCACGGTGGTCTGCAGTTCTCCCCCGGCACGTGGGCTTCCCACGGCGGCACTGCGTATGCCCCGGTTGCCTATATGGCCACCAAGGAAGAGCAGATCGCGGTCGCCGAGAAGGTCCTGGCCACCCAGGGCAAGGGCGCCTGGCCGGTCTGCGGTCGCGGCCTGTCCGGTGCGACCCCGCGCAACGTCGTCAACGAGCCCGCACCCGAGGCCCCGGCCCCGGCGGCTCCGCTGGACGCCCCGCTGCCCGACGCGCCCGTCGACGCCGCCCCGCTCGATGCTCCCGCCCCGCAGCTCGACATCGTTGAGGTGTCCCAGCAGCAGGTCCTGCCGGCCCCCGAGGCGCCGGTGGACGTCGCCGCCGAGCCGATCATCGACACCGCGCTGCAGGCTCCGGCACCGCAGGCCCCGGCCAACGCCGACGAGCAGACCATCACGGTCCAGGCCGCGTCCATCCACTCGCTGCCCCTGGCACCGGCCGACCCGGCGGTTCCGCCGGTCCTGCCGACCACGCCGGTCCCCGCTCCGGTTGATCCCGCCGCAGCACCCGCCCCGGCCACCGGCAGCGCTGTCGTCGCCTCGGCACCCGCCGCCGACGGGACCACCGTGCTGCCCGACGGTGTTCAGCACCTGTCCAGCCCGGATAATCCGCCTCCGGGGACCAGCACCGAGCCGGTCGACCCCAATCAGAGCCCGAACATCTCCTACCTCAAGGAGCTGTGGCACGCGGTCCAGACCCAGCAGATCAGCAAGGGCGACGCCCTGCTCGGACTGGCTCAGCGGCCGATGACCACCCCGGTGACCAACGATCCGACCATGGGCACCCCGCCGGCCGACCCGAACGCTCCGATTCTGGTGCCGGGCGCCCCGGCCCCGGCACCGGCCGCCGACCCGGCACCGGCTCCGGCTCAGTAAGGCCTCAGGCCGAGTTCACCCACTCGTCGGTCCCATCGGCGAAGAACTGGTGCTTCCACACCGGTAACCGCTCTTTGATGGTGTCGACGAGTCGCGCACAGGTCTCGAACGCCGCCCCCCGGTGGTCGGCCGCCACGGCGGCCACCAGGGCGGCGTCACCGATCTGCAGCGGGCCGATCCGATGACTGGCCGCGATCGCTCGCACACCGGTCGCTGTTCCGGCCACCTCGGCGAGCACCTCGAACAGCGTCTGCTCGGCCAGTGGGTGCGCCGAGTACTCCAGACGCACCACATCGCGGCCACCGTCGTGGTTGCGCACCACCCCGGAGAACGCGACCACGGCACCCGCCGCGTCGTTGGCCACCAGGTCCTCATGTTCGGTCAGCGAGATCGGCCCGTCGACCAGGGCTGCCCGCAGGATGCGTGTCATCGGCTGTGGTCTCCTCCGGCGAGTTGGTCCAGCGCATGGTCGAGGACCTCGGCGAGCACCGAAAGTCCGTCGCGCACACCGCCTGTCGAGCCAGGCAGGTTGATCACCAGCGTGCGTCCGGCCACCCCGCAGACCCCGCGGGACAGGATCGAGGTCGGCACCTTCGGCAGTCCCGATCGGCGGATGGCATCGGCGAGACCGGGGATCTGGTAGTCCAGCAGGGCGACGGTGGCCTCCGGGGTGGCGTCCGTCGGGGAGATCCCGGTACCGCCGGAGGTGATGACGACGTCGACGCCGTCGGAGATGGCCGCCCGCAGCGCATGCCCGACGGCGCTGCCGTCGACCACCACCACGGCGGCGGGAACCTCGAACCCCCGCTCGGCGAGCCAGTCCACCACGATCGGCCCGCAGCGGTCTTCGTAGACGCCCGTGGCGGCGCGGGTGGAGGCGATGACGACGCGTGCGCGGCGGCTCACGTCGCCGGTGTCCAGACGCCTGTCTTGCCGCCCTCCTTGCGCAGCACCCGGATGTCGTCGAGGCGCGCGGCCGGGTCGACGGCCTTGATCATGTCGAAGACGGTGAGGGCGGCGACGCTGACGGCGGTCAGCGCCTCCATCTCCACGCCGGTGCGGTCGGTGGTGCGCACCGAGGCGGTGAGCCCGATCTCGGCGTCCCCGATCGCGAAGTCGACGTCGATACCGGTCAGCGCCAGGGGGTGGCACAGCGGAATGAGATCACTGGTGCGCTTGGCGGCCAGGATTCCGGCCACCCGGGCGGTGGCCAGCGCATCACCCTTGGGTAGCCCGCCGGAGGTGATCAGCGAGATCACCTCTGCGGTGGTGTGGACGGTTCCCGCCGCGACTGCGGTGCGGACGGTCGCGGCCTTGTCGGTGACGTCGACCATGTGCGCCGCACCGTGTTCGTCGAGGTGCGACAGGCGGCGCTGCGGTCCGCTGCTCACCGCTACCGGTTGACGACGGTGACCGGGTGCAGGTAGGGCAGATCGGAGGCAGGCAGGGGGAAGGTGACGTCACCGAACGGGGACAGTGCGCCCACCCGGTCGGCAGCCAGTTCGCTCACCGCATGGTCATCGGGGTCGCGGGTCGGCCAGCCGTTGTCGACATACCTGGTCTTGGTCTTCTCAGCCACGCCTTCATTCTGACACTCCTGCGCGGCAGGTGTGCACATAGCCACCTGTTTTAGGCTGGTGAGCAATGACAGAACCACCCGCTCCGGCCGCCCCGCCGCTGGGTGCCTGGCTGGCCGAGCTGTCCGACGAGCGGGTGATCCGCCTGTTGGAGCTGCGCCCGGACCTCGCCCAGCCGGCGCCGGGCAGCATCGCGGCACTGGCTGCGCGGGCCTCGGCCCGGCAGTCGGTGAAGGCTGCCACCGACGAGCTGGACTTCCTCCATCTGGCCGTGCTCGACGCTCTGCTGGTGCTGCACGCCGACTCGACGGCGGTGCCGGTGACCAAGCTGGTCGCCCTCATCGGTGACCGCGCCACCGAGCCCGACGTGCTGGCCGCCCTCGACGGCCTGCGGGAGCGCGCGCTGGTCTGGGGGGACGCCGCGGTGCGGGTGTCGGCGGAGGCCTCGGCGGGGCTGCCCTGGTATCCCGGGCAGGCCATCCTCGAGGACACCAGTCGTTCGGGCGCTGAGATCGCCGCGGCGATCGAAGGCCTCGACGAGCCGCAGCGCGACCTGCTGGAGCGGCTGGTCACCGGCTCCCCGGTGGGCCGTACCCGCGATGCCGCTCCCGGCGCCCCGGCGGACCGGCCGGTGCCGCGGCTGCTGGCCGCCGGCCTGCTGCGCCAGCTCGACGAGGAAACCGTGATCCTGCCCCGTCAGGTCGGCCAGGTTCTGCGCGGGGAGCTGCCCGGCCCGCTGCAGCTGACCCCGCCGGACCCGGTGGTCACCACCACCTCGGCCGCCGATACCGACGCCTCGGCAGCCGGCGCGGTGCTGGACCTGATCCGCGAGATCGAGCTCGTGCTGGAAACCCTTTCCGCCGCACCGGTTCCCGAGCTGCGCAGCGGTGGCCTGGGCGTGCGGGAGGCCAAGCGGCTGACCAAGCTGACCGGGATCGACGAGCCGCGCCTCGGCCTCATCCTCGAGGTGTCGGCCGCGGCCGGACTCATCGCGAGCGGCACCCCGGACCCGGAACCGCCCGATTCCGCGGGCCTGTACTGGGCGCCGACGGTCGCTGCCGACCGCTTCCTGGAGACGCCGACCGCCGCGCGCTGGTACCTGCTGGCCAGCACCTGGCTCGACCTGCCCGCCCGCCCCGGCCTGATCGGCAGCCGGGGCCAGGATGGCAAACCCTATGCCGCCCTGTCAGATTCGCTGTATTCCACGGCCGCACCCCTGGATCGCCGACTGCTGCTCGGTGCACTGGCCGACCTCCCGCCCGGCGCGGGGGTGGATGCCGAACACGCCTCGCAGTTGCTGACCTGGCAACGGCCGCGGTGGGCGGCGCGTCTGCAACCCGACCCGGTGGCCCACCTGCTCGACGAGGCCCACTCACTGGGTTTCGTCGGCCGTGGCGCGCTGAGTACCCCGGCTCGCGTGCTGCTCAGCGCCGGCGAGGAGGCGGCGGTCGCGGCGATGGCCAAGGTGCTGCCCGCGCCGATCGACCACTTCCTGCTGCAGGCCGACCTCACGGTGGTGGTGCCGGGTCCGCTGCAGCGGGAGCTGGCCGATGAACTGGCGGCGGTGGCCACGGTCGAATCAGCCGGGGCGGCCATGGTCTACCGGGTCAGCGAACAGTCGATCCGGCATGCCCTGGACACTGGCCGCACCGCCGGAGCGCTGCACACCTTCTTCGAGAAGCATTCGAAAACCCCTGTCCCCCAAGGCCTTACTTATCTGATCAACGACGTTGCCCGGCGGCACGGCCAGCTCCGGGTGGGCATGGCCTCCTCGTTCGTCCGATGCGAGGATCCGGCGCTGCTGGCCAGTGCGGTGGCCTCCCCGGCTCTGGAGCACCTGGAGGTTCGGCTGCTGGCGCCGACGGTCGCGGTGTCCCAGGCGCCGATCGGCGAGGTGCTCGCCGGGCTGCGGGCCGCGGGCTTCGCGCCGGCCGCCGAGGACTCCACGGGCGCGATCGTCGACATCCGCCAGCGCGGGGCGCGGGTGCCCGCACCCCAGCAGCGCCGGGCGTTCCGGTCGCTGCCCAAGCCCAGCGCCGAGACGCTGGCCGCGGTGGTGGGCATGCTGCGGCGGGTGGACTCGCTGCCGTTCGCCAACGTCCGCCTGGACCCGGCGGTGGCGATGGCCCTGCTGCAGCAGGCGGCCGTCGAGCACAAGGATGTGGTGATCGGCTACGTCGACGCCGCAGGCGTGGCCACCCAGCGAGTGGTGCGTCCGCTGGGAGTGAACGGGGGCCAGCTGGTGGCCTGGGACGAGACCCAGGGCCGGCCCCGGGAGTTCGCCGTGCACCGCGTCACATCGGTGATGTCGGCGGACGCCGGATAATGGCCATATGACCGACGGACCCCTGATCGTGCAGTCCGACAAGACGGTGCTGCTCGAGGTCGACCATGAGCAGGCCGGCGCGGCCCGGGCCGCGATCGCCCCGTTCGCCGAACTCGAACGCGCGCCCGAGCACGTCCACACCTATCGGATCACTCCCCTGGCGCTGTGGAACGCGCGCGCCGCGGGCCACGACGCCGAGCAAGTGGTCGACGCCCTGGTGAGCTTCTCCCGCTATGCCGTGCCGCAGCCGCTGCTGGTCGACATCGTCGACACGATGGCCCGCTACGGCCGGCTGCAGCTGGTCAAGCACCCGGCGCACGGGCTGTGCCTGGTCAGCCTGGACCGCGCGGTGCTCGAAGAGGTGCTGCGCAACAAGAAGATCACCCCGATGCTGGGTGCCCGCATCGACGACGACACCGTGATCGTGCATCCCAGTGAACGCGGCCGGGTCAAGCAGATGCTGCTGAAGATCGGCTGGCCGGCCGAGGACCTGGCCGGCTACGTCAACGGCGAGGCCCACCCGATCACCCTGGAACAGGACGGCTGGGAGCTGCGCGACTACCAGGAGATGGCGGCCGATTCGTTCTGGGCCGGCGGCTCCGGGGTGGTGGTCCTGCCCTGTGGTGCGGGCAAGACGCTGGTCGGCGCGGCGGCCATGGCCAAGGCGGGAGCCACCACGCTGATCCTGGTCACCAACACCGTGGCCGGACGGCAGTGGAAGCGTGAGCTGATCGCCCGCACCTCGCTCACCGAGGAGGAGATCGGTGAGTACTCCGGTGAGCGCAAGGAGATCCGCCCGGTCACCATCGCCACCTATCAGGTGATCACCCGGCGCACCAAGGGCGAGTACCGCCATCTCGAGCTGTTCGACAGCCGGGACTGGGGGCTGATCATCTACGACGAGGTGCACCTGCTGCCCGCCCCGGTGTTCCGGATGACCGCCGATCTGCAGTCCCGGCGCCGCCTCGGGCTGACCGCCACCCTGATCCGGGAGGACGGCCGCGAAGGTGACGTGTTCAGCCTGATCGGCCCGAAGCGCTATGACGCGCCGTGGAAGGACATCGAGGCCCAGGGCTGGATCGCACCCGCCGAATGCGTCGAGGTCCGGGTGACCATGACCGACAACGAGCGGATGCTGTACGCGGTCGCCGAACCCGAGGAGCGCTACAAGCTGTGCTCGACGGCGCACTCCAAGATCGCCGTGGTGAAGTCGATCCTGGCCCGCCATCCGAACGAACCGACACTGGTGATCGGCGCCTATCTGGACCAGCTCGACGAACTCGGGGCCGAACTCGACGCACCGGTGATCCAGGGCTCGACCAAGAACGCCGAACGCGAGGCATTGTTCGATGCGTTCCGCCGCGGCGAGATCAAGACGCTGGTGGTCTCCAAGGTGGCCAACTTCTCCATTGATCTACCGGAAGCCTCTGTCGCCGTTCAGGTTTCGGGA
This sequence comes from Mycobacterium sp. M26, assembly GCF_001494595.1. GTDB lineage: Bacteria > Actinomycetota > Actinomycetes > Mycobacteriales > Mycobacteriaceae > Mycobacterium. Next base: position 363,518 of record NZ_LN929908.1, on the reverse strand, counting down.
ACCTTTGGGTCACGCCAGGAGGAAGCCCAGCGGCTGGGCCGGCTGTTGCGGCCCAAGCACGACGGCGGCGGCGCGGTGTTCTACTCCGTGGTCTCCCGCGACAGCCTCGACGCCGAGTACGCCGCGCATAGGCAGCGCTTCCTGGCCGAGCAGGGCTACGGCTATGTCATCCGGGACGCCGACGATCTGCTGGGACCGGCTATCTGAGCACCGCGGCGGGCATCTGACGACGGATCGGCCGGGGACGGGATAGTCTTCGCCACGGTCCAGTGGTCTCCGTCAGGGGGGTTCGGTGCGCGCAGCGAATGTGGTCGGTCGAGTCGGCGGTCTCGCCGTTGCCCTGGGCATCGGGGCGGCGGCGCTGTCCTCGGCGGTGGCCTGGGCCGACAGCCCGAGTTCGGATTCGGCGTCCTCGTCGACGACGCACGGCGGCTCGGCCCGTTCCGCCGCCGGCACCGCGCACGGGTCGACCACCACCAACCGCGGCCCGGTTGCCGCGACACCGGCCTCGGCCCGTTCGGCCAAGCTGGCCCCGGTCCCGCTGACCGTCTCGGCACGGGTCAGCACCGCCGAGACCGCCAGCACCTCCGAGACCACCCCAGAGGCCACCCCGGCGACCGACCCGGTGACGCCGAGCGCGCCGGCCGATTCCCAGCTGGGCTTCGCCCTGGTGGACTTCAGCCGCCGCACGGTCGCGACCACGGCACGCGCCACCGTCCCGGCCGCCGCGGCCGTCGACACCGGTCTGGTGATGGGCCCCAGCGGGGTGCCGATCCCCTCGGACGAATACATCCAGTCCGTCTTCGACCTCTACATCAAGCCCAACAGCCCCGGCACCATCCCGATCGGACTGTTCACCCCCGAAGGCCTCTACCCGATCACCGGGGTGAAGAGCCTGCCGCTGAATACCTCAGTGGACCAAGGCATCACGATCCTCAAAGACGCGATCCAGCGCCAACTCGACGCGGGCAACACCCTGACGGTGTTCGGCTACTCGCAGAGCGCGATCATCTCCTCGCTGGTGATGAGCCAGCTGCCCGCCGACACCCCGATCAACTTCGTCCTGGTGGGCAACGAGATGAACCCCGACGGCGGACTGCTCTCGCGGTTCCCCGGCCTGACCCTGCCCAGCCTGGGCCTCGACTTCTACGGCGCCACACCGGAAGACGACTTTCCGACCACCAACTACACGCTGGAGTACGACGGGTTCGCCGACTTCCCGAAGTACCCGCTGAACGTCCTGTCGGTGCTCAACGCCGGGCTCGGGATCATCTTCGTGCACACCCAGTACGCCAAGCTCACCCAGGATCAGGTGGACACCGCCATCGCCCTGCCGACCACGTCGGCGGACCAGAAGTACTACATCATCCCGACCAAGAATCTGCCGCTGCTCGAACCGGTGCGGCTGATCCCGTTGATCGGAAACCCGCTGGCCGACCTCGTTCAGCCGGTGCTGCGGGTGATCGTCAACCTCGGTTACGGCGACCCCAAGTACGGCTGGTCGAACACCGGCTACGCCAACGTCGAGACGCCCTTCGAGTTCCTGCCCAACGTGGATCTCGGCGAGGTCGTGCAACTGCTGGCTGCCGGCGTGGTCCAGGGCGTCAGCGATTTCGTCAACGACTTCGCCCCCGGCGGCTCGTTCTGGCAGGAGCTTGGATCGATCCACCTGCCCACCCCGGGCCCGATCTCGTTGCCCACCACACCGGACGGCATCATCACCGCGATCCAGGACATCACCACCACGGTCGCCGCGACGATCTCCAATGCGGCTGCCTCGATCTACGCCGCGCTGCTGCCGACCGCCGACATCGTCAACGCCATCGTCACGATGCTGCCCGCCTACGCGGTGACGCTGTTCCTCGACGGCATCACCCAAGCCATCAACGGCGATCCGATCGCCGGGCTGATCAACGCGGTCGGCCGCCCGCTGTCGGCCACCGTCGGCCTGGTGACCACCGCCGGCCTGATCGAGGCGCTGGTGATCCTGCAGGCGATTCAGGGCGTGTTCAGCCTCCCGGTCACCACCAGCGGGTAGCGGCTACAGCGAAAGGATTGTGGCCGAAGCGGTTCCGGGCGCGCCGTACACCTGCGCCAGCCCGACCCGCGGACTTCCGGGCACCTGACGCTCGCCGGCCTCACCACGCAGCTGACGCACCAGCTCGTGCATCTGGCGCAGACCGGACGCCCCGATCGGCTCACCGTTGGCGATCAGGCCGCCGTCGGTGTTGATCGGCAGCGAGCCGTGGATCTCGGTGGCACCGTCGGCCAGCAGCTTCTCCTGCTCGCCGTCAGCGCACAGACCGGTCTCGGCCATGTGGATGACCTCCGCCCCGGCGTCGGTGTCCTGCAGCTGGGCGATGTCGACATCCTCCGGGCCGATCCCCGCCGCCTCGTAGGCGGCCTTGGCGGCGTATACGGTCGGTGACACGTCCTCGTCCAGCGGTGCCGACGTGCCGTGCACCTCGTAGGCGCCAAAAGTGCGGGTGCGGATCTCGCTGGCCCGCACATAAACCGGCTTGTCGGTGTAACGGTGGGCGATGTCGGCGCGGCACATGATGACCGCGGCCGCGCCCTCGTCCGGGGCGCAGAACATGTACTGCCGCAGCGGATAGTTCAGCACCGGCGAGGCCATGATCTCCTCCACCGAGATCTCCTTGCGGCGGAACGCATTCGGGTTCAGCACACCGTTGCGGAAGTTCTTGTTGGCCACCCGCGCCAGCGTCTCCTCGGAGATGTTGTGGTCGTGGATGTACCGGTTGGCCTTGATGCCGAAGAACTTGGTGGTGACGAACTGTCCGTTCTGGGCATACCACTGCGGCAGCGCGAGCTTGGCCGGATCGTCGGTGAACGCACCGCGCGGATGCTTGTCCAGCCCGATGGCGATACCGATGTCGTACTTGCCCAGCCGGATGGTGTCGGCGGTCTGCTGGATGGCACTGGCCGAGGTGGCGCACGCGTTGAACACGTTGGTGAACGTGATGCCGGTCAGGCCGACCAGGCGGGTCACCGCGTCGGGGTTGGACACCTCGTAGCTGCCGCCGAAGCCGAACTGGATGTCCTTCCACTGCACTCCGGCGTCGGTCAGTGCGGCCTGGATCGCCTCGGCGCCCATCTGCATAGCGGTCTTCTCGAACCGGCCGAACGGGTGCAGGCCGACCCCGATGATGGCGACGTCATTGGTCATGACAGGAAGTCCTCTCGACTCAGGCCGGCTGGAAGGCGAAGGTGACGATCTCGTTGCCGTCGGCGTCGGTGGCGAACGGGATCATGGTCAGTTCGACGTCCATCCCCCACTGGAGCTTGGCCGGGTCGTTCTCGGTCAGCCGACCCTCGACACGCACCAGATCGCCTAGCTGGACCAGACCGACACCGAAGGGGACGAAGTCCTTGCCGGTGGGTCCGATGTAGGGCGCCCCGGGCGGAAAGCCCTGCGTCGTCCAGGCCACCAGCGTGCCCCGCCGGGGCAGCTTGACCTCGACCGTGTCGCCGGCGCTGCACTTCGGGCAGCGATCCTGGCGGGGGAAGACAACCGCGTCGCAACTGGCACATTTACTGCCGATGAGCTGCGGGTTCTCCTCCGGCCATGTGGAGATTTCCGGGGCCAGGGCCTTCTGCATAGCGCGATCCTCCGTTAACTCGGTAGGCGGATCGTACAACACAGTTAGCGCCAGATGGAAACCCCATTCTCATTTGCGTGCATGCGCTTCTCAGGCAAGCGCGGGGATCACCTCACGCTCGAAGAGCTCGATGCCGGAGCGGTCGTAGGCCGCCTCGGGGAAGTAGCAGATGACGTACTCACAGCCCAGATCGCGCAGATTCGTCAGGCTCGCCACCACCTGCTCGGGAGTGCCGGCCGCCGAGCCGGGCGCACTGAACATCGACAGCATCGCGTCGGCCGCCCCGTCCCCGCAGACGCCGGCCAGCCGGTCACGGACCCGCGTGATGCGCGCGGCGACGTCGGCCTCACTGGTGCCCAGGATCGCGTTGACGTTCGCCGAGCGCACGATCGCGTCGAAGTCGGTGCCGACCTCACGGCAATGTCCGGCCAGAATGTCGGACTTGCTCTTGAAGCCGTCAGGTTCGGAGGTGAAGTTGGTGTACTGGGCGTACTTCGCGGCGATCTTCAGCGTCACCTTCTCGCCGCCGCCGGCGATCCACAGCGGAATTCCGTCCTGCTGCAACGGCTTCGGTGCCACAATCGCCCCGTCGACCTGATAGTGCTTGCCGTCGAAGCTCACCCGCCCGTCACGCCAGGCGTCGCGCATGATCTGGACACCCTCATCGAGGCGGCCCAGCCGCACCCCGGCGGACGGGAACCCGTAACCGTAGGCCCGCCATTCGTGCTCGTACCAGCCGCCGCCGATCCCCATCTGCACCCGGCCACCGGAGATGATGTCGGTGGTGGCGGCCACCTTGGCCAGATAGGCCGGGTTGCGGTAGCTGATCGCCGTACACATCTGGCCGAGCTTGATCCGTGAGGTGGTGGCGGCGTAGGCGGCCATCAGCGTCCATGCCTCGTGGGTGGCCTCGTCGGTGGGCAGCGGAACGGTGTGGAAGTGGTCGTACACCCACAGCGAGTCCCACGGGCCGTTGTCGGCATGGGTGGCCAGCTCGCTCATTACCTGCCAGTGGTTTTCAGTGGGAATGCCGACGAGGTCGAGCCGCCAGCCCTGGGGGATGAAGAGTCCGAAGCGCATGGCATCGACTCTACGGGCGCCGCCTGATCAGCCGTCGCGGTTAGCCTGGCGAATATGGCACTTTCCCAGGACGAACGTGAACAGTTTCTCGCCGAGCCACATATCGGTGCGTTGTCGGTATCGGCGGGCGAAGGCCGCGGCCCCCTGACGGTCCCGATGTGGTACCAGTACGCGCCCGGCGGCGAGCCGTGGGTGCTCACCAGCCCGGGCTCGCGCAAGGCCCGGCTGATCGAGGCGGCCGGGTACTTCGCGTTGATGGCGGAGCGGGTCGAACCCTCGGTGCGCTATGTCGCCGTGGACGGGCCGGTCAGCCGGATCGAGCCGGCCACCGACGAGCAGCTCGTCGAGATGACCCGGCGCTATCTGCCGCCGGAGAAGGTCGACGCCTATCTCGACTATGCCCGCCGGGTCAGCCGGATCGAGCCGGCCACCGACGAGCAGCTCGTCGAGATGACCCGGCGCTATCTGCCGCCGGAGAAGGTCGACGCCTATCTCGACTATGCCCGCCGTGAGCACGGCGAGCAGATCGCGATCTATCTGCGGCCGCAGCACTGGCTGTCGTCCGACCTCGGGTCACTCTGAGCTGAGCACCAAAGGCGGAGGCTGCCACCCGCCGAAGACGGATTCGAGATGGCCGGCCACGGCCAGCGCCGTGGTGTCATGCCACGGCCGGGCCGCGATCTGAACTCCGATCGGGAGGCCGTCACCCGATGTACCGCACCGCACGACGACGGCGGGCCAGCCGGTCAGGTTGTGCACCATCAGGTGGGAGAAGTCGTCGATCTCCACCAGCCCGTGGTGGTGTGGTTTGGCGGCGGCCGGCATGGCGGGACCGACGATGACGTCAAAGTCGTCCATGAATTCCAGCATGCGGATGCGGTAGGCATCGATATCGGCCAGCCGCTGGCGCGCGTCGGTCAGGCTGAACTCGACAGTGCCCGCCTGGCGCAGGAATTCGGCGAGTTCCTCGGACGGCTCGGTGACGCCGATCGCCGCGAGGTCAGCCTGGAAGCCCTGCCCGCGGTCGCCGCCGAGGAAGACCGATCGCCACAGCAGGTTCATGGTCTGGCCCAGACAGTCCGGGCGCGCGTCGGTGACGGCGGCACCGCTGTCGGCAAGGGCCCGGGCAGCCGCGGTGACGACAGCGCTGACATCGCCGTTGGGTGCCGAGGTCCCGTCATCAAGGTAGGTGGCCACCCGCAGTGAAGCGACGTCGATCTCGTCGGGTGAACCCAGGGGCGCCGGGGCGGCGTAGGGGTCGCGCTGGTCGGGTCCTGCCATCACCGCCAGCCCCAGGTACAGGTCGGTGACCGAACGGGCAAGCGGCCCATAGCAGTTGAACGGCCCGAAGATCCCTGGCGCGTCCCCGAAGACGGCGCCGGTGCGGGGTATCCGACCGTGCGTGGGCTTGAGGCCGGCGATCCCGGTGTTGTGGGCGGGCTGACGGATACTGCCGCCGCCGTCGGACCCGACGCTGAGGGCGGCACCGCCGGCGCTGACCAGTGCGGCCGACCCACCGCTGGAGCCGCCTGGGGTCCTGGACAGATCGAACGGATTGTTGGTTCGGCCGTAGAGAGTGTTGTTGGTTTCCCCACCCCGGCCCATCTCCGGAACATTCGTCAGGCCGAGCACGATGGCTCCCTCGGCACGAAGACGGGCGACCGCCGTGGCGTCGACGGAGGCCACCGCCCGCAACGGTGCCACCCCACCGGAGCAGGCCAGTCCGGCTACCGTCATCACGTCCTTGACCACGACCGGAACCCCGTGCAGCCGGCCCAACGGAGCGCCCGCGGCGACCCGCGCGTCGGCCTCGTCGGCCGCGGCCAGGGACGTCTGCGGGTCGGCGGCGACCACGAGCGCATTGAGCGCCGGGTTGACCGCGTCGATGCGGTCCAGGTGAGCCTGCACCACCTCGCGACAGGACACCTCGCGAGCCGATATCAGGCGCACCAGGTCATGGGCGGGCAGATGACACAACGGGGTCATCGCTTCATCGTCACCCTTTCAGGGGCTGACGTACAGGGCCGCGACGTCGCGAAGGCTGACTTTGAGCGAGGGGGTGCGGGGCAGTTCGTCGACCACGGCGATGGCGACCGGCACGCAGTGCTTGGGCAGCTCACCGCGCACCAGTGCGATGAGTTCGTCGGCCGACGGTGCGGCGTCCGGCACGGTTTCGACGGCGGCGAACGGCACCTCCCCGAGCCTGCGGTCGGGCACGCCGACCACCGCGGCGTCGCGGACCCCGGGGTGCGAAACCAGCACTCGCCGAACGGTTTCCGGCAGCACTTTGAAGCCGCCGCGGTTGATGGCACCATCGGCGCGGCCGTGCAGGGTGATGAAGCCGTCGGCGTCGATCGAGGCGAGGTCGCTGGTCCGGATCCAGTCCGGACTGATGGTGGCGATCCGTGCTTCCAGGACGCCGTGGCGCTCGGTCGGGACCCGCCTGCCGGTGTCCGGGTCGATGATGCGTACCTCGGTGTCGGGCAGCACCCGGCCGGAACTGGCACGCTTAGCCGCACCGAACTCACGGTAGAGCTCCGGTGTCCAGGCACACACCGAGCCGGCGAATTCTGTTGCGCCATAGGCCAGTAGAACCGGGATTCGGTAGCGTTGCTCGAAGGCGTCGCGGGTCTCGGCGTCCAGCGGGCCCGCAGCGCTCACCACGTACTCCAGGCTGGCGAGATCCTCGGGCGGCAGGTCGGCCTCCACCAGCATCCGCACCGCGGCGGGTTGCAGGGCACCACGCCGGATGCCGTAGCCCTTCACGACCCGGACCCACTCGGGCACCGAGAACTTCTCCAGCAGGGCGATCCGCTTGCCAAGGTAGGCACCGGTGATCAGTTGGCAGACACCGCCGATCCCGCCCAGTGGCCAGTACATCAGCTCGGGTGGCTCGTCGGCTGACGCACCCGCCCCGGCGACACTGTAGACGGTGTGCTCCAGGACCGATGCCGGAATGTCGTGGCGCTTGGGCGCTCCGGTGGTCCCGCTGGTGAGCACCCGCAACCCGGCCGACCCGTCCCGCCCGGCGGCCGCCAGCTCCGGCGACACGTGCCCGAGACCGGCGACCAACTCGACGGCCGGCGGTTCAAGCGAGACGGCGATTCCGGCGACACCGGCGCGGGCCGCCGCCTCGATCACCGGCGCCGTCCAGTCCTCCCGGTCGGCGACGACCGCGGCTGGGCGCAGCCCGTCGATATCGCGGCCGATGCCCTCAGGTGATTGGTAGGAGTAGATCATCGAGACCCAGCGACCGTCGGCGAGCAGGCCCACCACCGCGGCAGCGAGCGGCGGGCGGTTGCGGGCCACCACCGCGACCGTGGCACCCTCGGCCACGCCCGCCTCGCGCAGCGCCGCGTCGATACCGTCGACGTAGTCGCTGACCTCGTCGCCGTCCAGCCAGCGGCCGTCGAACTCGATGCAGGGCTTGTCCCGGTAGCGGGTCAGGCTGGCGGCGAGCGCGCGGCAGAAGGTGGGGGCGCCGTCGCTCATGGCGCCTACGCTAACCCGATCCGGGTGGCGTAACGCAGAAGTCCCCGAGACGGTGGCCGTCTCGGGGACTTCTGCGACTGCGGCTTAGCTCTCCAGCGAAGCCGGCGGGTTGAAGCGGTCGCCGTACTTGGCCGCCAGCTCCTTGGCCCGCGCGACGAACCCGGCCTTACCACCATGCGGGTAGCCGGTGATCAGCTGCGCGGCGCCACCGGTCCACGGCGGGAAGCCGATGCCCATGATCGAGCCGATGTTGGCGTCGGCCGTCGTGGTGATCACGCCCTCGTCAAAGCACTTCTGGGTTTCCAGCGCCTCGGCGAACAGCATGCGATCGATCATGTCCTGCAACGGAATCTGCGAGCTGCCGGAGTTGAACGTCTCCCGCAGGCCGGGCCACAGCCGGGTCCGCTTGCCGTCGACGTATTCGTAGAAGCCGGCACCGGACAGCCGCGACGGACGCCCGATCTCGATCATCTTCTCGACGACAGCCTCGGCCGGATGCCCGGTGTAGGTGCCGCCCGCGTCCTCGACACCCTTGCGGGTGGCGACGGCGATCTTGTGCATCAGCTCCAGGTTGAGCTCGTCGGACAGCTGCAGCGGCGGGGCCGGGTAGCCGGCCTGCGAACCCGCGTGCTCGATCGATGCCGGCTCGACACCCTCGCCGAGCATGGCCAGCGCCTCGTTGACGAAGGTGCCGATGACGCGGCTGGTGTAGAAACCGCGGCTGTCGTTGACCACGATCGGGGTCTTGCCGATGGCCAGCGTGTAGTCGAACACCCGGGCCAGCGCCTCGTCAGAGGTCTTCTCGCCCTTGATGATCTCCACCAGCGGCATCTTGTCGACCGGGGAGAAGAAGTGGATGCCGATGAAATCGTCCTGACGCTTCACGCCGGTCGCCAGCTCGGTGATCGGCAGCGTCGAGGTGTTCGATCCCAGCAGCGCGTTGGGCTCGACGATGTCCTCGATCTCCTGGAACACCTTGTGCTTCAGCTCGACCGACTCGAAGACGGCTTCGATCACGAAGTCGACACCGGCGAAGTCGGCGGCATCGGCGGTCGGGGTGATCCGGGCCAGCAGCGCATCCGAGCGCTCCTTGGAGGTCTTGCCGCGCTCGAGGGCCTTGGCCTCCAGCTTCTCGGAGTAGCCCTTGCCCCGCTGCGCCGCCTCGATGGTGACGTCCTTGAGCACGACCTCGAAACCGGCCTTGGCCGAGACGTAGGCGATGCCCGCGCCCATCATACCCGCGCCGAGCACACCGATCTTGGTGATCGGGGTCTTGCCGATCCCCTCGGGCCGCGAACCACCGGAGTTGATGGTCTGCAGGTCGAAGAAGAACGCCTGGATCATGTTCTTGGCGATCGGGCCGGTGACCAGCTCGGTGAAGTAGCGGCTCTCGATGCGGGTGGCCAGATCGAAGTCGACCTGGGCGCCTTCGATGGCGGCGGCCAGGATGTTGCGCGGAGCCGGCATCGGCGCACCCTTGAGCTGCTTGCGCAGCAGCGACGGGAACGACGGCAGGATCGCGGCCAGCGCCGGGCTGCTCGGGGTGCCACCGGGCATCTTGTAGCCCTTGGCATCCCACGGCTGGACGTGCGCATCGGGGTTGGCCTTGATCCAGGCCTTGGCGGCGGGCACCAATTCCTCGACGCTGGAGACCAGTTCGTCGACCAGGCCGTTGTCCTTGGCGGCGGCCGGCTTGAACCGGGTGCCCTGGCTCAGGACGTTGACGAACGCGTTCTGGATACCGAGCATCCGGACGGTGCGGGCCACGCCACCGCCACCGGGCAGCAGGCCCAGGGTGACCTCGGGCAGGCCGATCTGGACACCCTTGACGTCGGCGACGATCCGGTGGTGGGTGGCCAGCGCGATCTCCAGGCCACCGCCGAGGGCGGCGCCGTTGATGGCGGCGACGACCGGCTTACCGAAGGTCTCCAGGGTGCGCAGGTCGCGCTTGATGTCCTCGACCTCGTCGAAGATCTCACCGGCGTTCTCGGGACCGGCGTTGATCATGCTCTTCAGGTCGCCACCGGCGAAGAAGGTCTTCTTGCCGCTGGTGATCACCACGCCGGTGATCGAATCCTTTTCGGCGACAAGGCGCTCGACGGCCTTGTGCATGGATTCCTTGTAGTGCTCGTTCATCACGTTGGCCGAACCGGTCGGGTCGTCCAGCGTCAGCGTGACGATGCCGTCGGCATCCTTGTCCCACTGGATGGTGTTCTCTGCCATAGCTTTTCTTCTAACTCTCTGCTCTAGGTTCCTGGCGCTCGGTCAGACGCGCTCGATGATGGTGGCCACGCCCATGCCGCCGCCGATGCACAGTGTGATCAGCGCGCGCTTGGCGCCGCGGCGCTCCAGCTCGTCGACCATGGTTCCGGTGATCATCGCGCCGGTGGCACCCAGCGGGTGGCCCATGGCGATCGCACCGCCGTTGACGTTGAGCTTCTCGTTGGGGATGTTGAGGTCCTTCTGGAACTTCAGCACCACCGACGCGAACGCCTCGTTGAGCTCGAAGAGGTCGATGTCGTCGACCGTCAGGCCGGCGCGCGCCAGGACCTTCTCGGTGGCCGGGGTGGGGCCGGTCAGCATGATGGTGGCGTCGGCACCGGTGGTGGCGGTGGCCACGACGCGGGCGCGCGGGGTCAGGCCCTGCGACTTGCCGGCACTTTCGGAACCGATCAGCACCAGGGCGGCGCCGTCGACGATGCCGGAGCTGTTGCCGCCGGTGTGGACGTGGTTGATCTTCTCCAGCCAGTGGTACTTCTGCAGCGCCACATCGTCGAAGCCGGCCATCGCGGCCAGGCCCTCGAAGGCGGGCTTGAGCTTGCCGAGGCTCTCCACGGTGGTGCCGGGGCGCATGTGCTCGTCGTGGTCGAGGATGACCAGGCCGTTCTGGTCCTTCACCGGGACCACGGACTTGGCGAAGTAGCCACCGGACCAGGCCGCGGCGGCGCGCTCCTGGGACTGCGCGGCGTAGGCGTCGACGTCCTCACGGGAGAAGCCCTCGATGGTGGCGATCAGGTCGGCACCGATGCCCTGAGGGGCGATGTAGTTGTCGAAGGTGAACGGGACGTCGGTGAACATCGCGCCGCCGTCGGAACCCATGGGGACCCGGCTCATCGACTCGACACCACCGGCGATCACCAGGTCGTCCCAGCCGGAACGGACCTTCTGGGCCGCGGTGTTGACGGCCTCCAGGCCGGAGGCGCAGAAGCGGTTGAGCTGCACGCCGCCGACGGTGTCGGGCATGCCGGCAGCCAGCACCGCGGTGCGGGCGATATCGCCGCCCTGGTCGCCGACCGGCGAGACGCATCCGAGGATGACGTCGCTGATCAGGCTCTCGTCGAGGTCGGGGAAGCGCGAGCGCAGTTCCTCGATCAAGCCGACGACCAGGCTCAGCGGCTTGACCTCGGTGAGCGCGCCACCGCGCTGCTTGCCGCGAGGCGTGCGGATGGCCTCGTAGATGAAGGCTTCTTCGGACATGGTGTGTTGCCCCTTCTGTCCTGTTCGGAGTGTGTGGGTCCGGCTCTTGGGAGCCTAGACCTCTGTAGTGGCACCCTAACAGCCGGTTCGGCCAACCTGTTGGTTGGGCGTCTGAGCTGCGCTTTCCGGTTCCACCTAGCGCCGAGCGTCACACCAGCGTGACGCTCGGCACCGCCTGTCACGCTGGCGTGACACTCGGGGGTCATTACGCTGATCAAGTGACGGTTCAGCGGCTGCAGCCGTACGCGGTCAATATCTTCGCCGCCATGTCGGCACTGGCCGCCCGCCTCGACGCGGTCAACCTCGGCCAGGGCTTCCCTGACGAGGACGGCCCGGTCGGCATGCTCGAAGCCGCCCAGAAGGCGATCGCCGAGGGGGTCAACCAGTACCCGCCCGGGCCGGGCATCCTGCCGCTGCGCGAAGCCGTCGCCGCCCAGCGCAAGCGGCGCTACGGCATGGAGTTCGACCCGGAGACCGAGGTGCTGATCACCGTCGGCGCCTCCGAGGCCATCGCCGCTTCGGTGCTCGGCCTGGTGGAGCCCGGCTCCGACGTGCTGCTGATCGAGCCGGCGTTCGACACCTACGCTCCGGTGATCGCGATGGCCGGCAGCCACCGGGTCACCGTGCCGCTGGTGCCCGACGGCCGGGGCTTCGCCCTCGACGTCGACCTGCTGCGAGCCGCCATCACCCCGCGGACCCGGGCGGTGATCGTGAACTCGCCGCACAACCCGACCGGCATGGTGCTCTCGGACGCCGACCTGCGCGCGCTGGCCGAACTCGCCGTCGAGGCCGATCTGCTGGTGATCAGCGACGAGGTCTATGAGCACCTGGTCTACGACGACACCCGGCACCGGCCGATCGCGACGTACCCCGGGATGGCGCAGCGCACGGTGACGATCTCGAGTGCGGCCAAGATGTTCAACTGCACCGGCTGGAAGATCGGCTGGGCGTGCGGGGCGCCCGAGCTCATCGCCGGCGTGCGGGCCGCCAAGCAGTACCTCTCCTATGTGGGCGGCGCGCCGTTCCAGCCCGCGGTGGCGTATGCCCTGAACGTCGAGGACGCCTGGGTGGACAGGTTGCGGGACTCACTGCAGATCAAACGCGATCTGCTCGCCGGCGCGCTGGCCGACGTCGGCTTCGCCGTGCACGACAGCGCGGGCACGTACTTTCTGTGTGCCGATCCCCGCCCGCTGGGGTTTTCCGACAGCGCGTCATTCTGCGCCGAGCTGCCCACCCGCGCCGGCGTGGCGGCCATTCCCATGTCGGCGTTCTGCGACCCGGACTCCGGGCATGCCGACCAGTGGAACCACTTGGTGCGCTTCGCCTTCTGTAAACGGCACGAGACGCTCGACGAGGCGATCAGAAGGCTGGCCGTGCTGCGCCGATGACGTGAGCGCGCAGGCCATCGGTCGCGGCGGTCAGGATCGTCTTCTTGGCGCGCTTGACGAGGAACTCGGGTAGCGGCGCCGACGGCTCCATGGTGATGTCGAAGCGCACCCTGGTCTGTCCGCCTTCGGGATGCAGCGTGTACTCGACGTGCTGGGCGTGCTGCTGGGCGGTGCGGTCGGCGTCCCACACCACCCAGTCGCGGCCCCAGTGGTACTCCAGCATCTCGTGGTCGATCAGCCCTAGGATCTTCACGGTCACCTTGACGTGGTGCGGGCGGCCGTCGGGGTACCGGTCCACGACGTGGGCGTGCTTGTGCACCGACGACCACGTCGGCACGGCCTCGACGTCAGCCAGCGCGTCGAGGATGTCCTCCGGCGAGGCGTCGATCAGGATCTCCCGCGATGCCCGAACCGCCACACAGGCCACAGTAGCCAGGCGGTCGGCGCTGCGACGGATTTTGCCGAAAAGCCTTCGCTACCAACCGATATCGTCGATAGCGGTGGAAGCCTGCGGGGGTGCGCCGACCGGCCCGGCCTGGCTGCGGGAGAACCGCGGGGCCGGGGCGGCCTGGGTGGTACCGCCGACGTCGACCAGGGTGCCGCGCTCCCGCAGGTGCGCGCTGGACGCCGCCTCGCTCCAGCTCAGCACCGGGGTGACGCAGGCGTCGGTACCGGCGAAGATCGCCGTCCACTCGTCGCGGGTCTTGCTCGCGAAGCGTTCGGTGAACAGCCGGGTCATCTCCGCGCGCCCGGCGATATCGGACTGGGCGGGCACCTCGTCCGCCGAAAAGCCCAGCCCCACAAGTAGTTCAGCGAAGAACTGCGGTTCGATCGACCCGACCGCCAGGTACTTACCGTCGGATGTCTCATATGTGCGGTAGTAGGGGCAGCTCCCGTCGAGCATGAACGACTCGCGCTCGTCGGACACCCGGCCCGTCGACTTGATCGTCCACATCGCCTGCGCGAGCAGACTGACCCCGTCGACCATCGCGGCGTCGACCACCTGCCCCCGGCCGGATTTCTCCCGCTCATAGAGCGCGGCGACGATACCCAGCAGCACCAGCATCGACCCGCCGCCGAAGTCGGCGACGAAGTTCAGCGGCACCACCGGCGGCCGGTCTCGGTAGCCGATGGCGTTCAGCGCCCCGGTCTGCGACAGATAGTTGATGTCGTGGCCGGCCGTCGAGGCCAGCGGACCGTGCTGCCCCCAGCCGGTCATCCGGGCGAAGACCAGCCGCGGGTTGACCGCCGCGCACTCGTCGGGCCCGATTCCCAGTCGCTCGCAGGTGCCGGGCCGGAAACAGTCCAGCAGGACATCGGCCTTGGCCACCAGATCGAGCACTTCCTGGCGCTGCGATTTCATGTCCAGGTCGACCACCCGCTTGCCGCGGTGGAACAGGTCGATCCCCTCGGCGGGCATGGCCAGCCCGCCGCTGGGGCGGCGCACCCGCACCACATCGGCACCCAGGTCGGCCAGCATCATGCCGGCGTGCGGGCCGGGCCCGATCCCACCGAGTTCGATGACTCTCACCCCGGCGAGGGGTCCGGTGTTCGTCACGCGACCAAGCTAACTCAGCCGCCCTTCTTCACCTTGAGGACCTGCTTACGCAGGCCGTCGGTGGCGGTCTCCATCGCGCCCTTCATGGTGCGCTTGAGCAGGAAGCCGGGGATCGGCACCGACGGGTCGACGGTGATCTCGAAGCGGACCTTGGTTTTGTCGCCGGCCGGGGTCAGTGTGTAAGAGGCATCCTGCGAGCGCAGCTGACCAGCCTTGACCAGGGTCCAGCTGGCGCCGCTGTCAGTCCAGGTGTACTCGACGATCTGCTCGTCGGTCAGACCGGCCGCCTTGATCTTCATCTTGACCTGCCGGGGCCGGCCGTTGTCGTAGCTATCGAGCACCTCGGCACTCTGGTACTGCGGCGACCAGGTCGGTGTCGACTCGACATCGGCGATGACGTCCAGGATCTCCTCGGGTGTCGCTTCGATGGTCACTTCACGGGAATCGTTGACTGCCATGGCGTGACCATAGTTCCTGCAACCTGATCGCACGCGAGATCTGCACAAGGGCTGCGATCAGCGGGGAAGCACGACCCTGCGGTCGATCTCACGTCTTTCGATCGCTCGGTAGCCTGGTTTCATGGCTGACGCGGTCGACCCGTCCGTTCCCCCGAGTGGCACCGGATGTGTCGAGTGCGACGCCGCCGGCGGCTGGTGGGTGCATCTGCGGCGCTGCGCCGCGTGCGGCCACATCGGCTGCTGCGATGACTCGCCGATGCGGCACGCCGCGGCCCACTGGCGCCAATCAGGTCACCCGATCATCCGGTCCTTCGAACCGGGTGAGGACTGGTTCTGGAACTACACGGACAACCAGTACTACGACGGTCCGCGGCTGGCGCCGCCGGAGAGCCGGCCGGCCGATGAAACGGTGCCCGGTCCGCGCGGGCGGGTGCCCAGCGACTGGGCTGAGATTCTGCGCAACCGGGCAGAGTAAGTCAGGGCGTCGGCACCGCCGCGGCGGCGCAGGCACACCGTGGCCTCAACGTCGCCGGCCCGGGCGATCGCATCATCGTCGACCACCACTCGTTTGGTGCGCAGCACCGAACTGCCGCAGGCGACGAATGGCACCGGCGTCGCGAAGTGGTCCTCGCACACCGCGACACTGTCGTCGAACCGCATCCCGAGCTCGGACTGCTCGAAGTAGACGGTGTAGCGCAGGGTGACCAGCCAGGTGGCGTCGGGGCGCTGGACGGCTCGAACGATCAGGGAGTCGTCGCCGATCCGCGCCATGGGTTCGATGGTGCGCCGCCCGGCGGGTCAAGTGTGGGAGCACACGCCGTGTCAGCCCGAAAGACCGGACCGCTGCATCTCTTTCGCGAATTCTTCGCTCATCCGCTCGGCGAAGGCGTTGACGGCCCGCAGTGGTCGCAGCATCACAGTGAACTCGTCGATGAGCCCGTCGGCGTCGACGTGCAGGAAGTCGCAGCCGTTGATGTCGAGATCGCCCACCTTGGCGGTGAACACCAAGGCGTGGTCGGCCGCATCGTCGGCGCCGATCTCGCGGACGTAGGTGAGGTCGGCGAACACCCGCGAGACGGCGCGCAGGATCACCCCGACGGTGTCGCGACCCTCATACGGCTTGTGCGCGATCGGACTGCGGAACACGATGTCCTCGGCGAACAGGGCCGGCAGGGCATCGAAGTCGCCGGCTTCCACGGCGGCGCGAAATGCGTGCATGGAGGTCAGCATGCCACGCGCGGCCGGCCGCCCACGGTCGGCTAGGTGATGGCGTCGGGCCGCAGCAGGGCGAGCGCGGCACGGCACAGCCGCTGCAGCTCTTCGAGCGACTGGTCATCGCCGGTCATCCACATCTCCATCGCGCCGAACACGGCCGCGGCGATACAGCGGGCCGAGACGATGATGTAGAGCCGCTCGTCGACCGAGGCCGACTCGGCGCCCGCGGACATCTGTTCGGCGACGGCGTCGGCGAACTCGGCCTCCACCTGGCGGGTGTGCCGGACGATGCTGCCGGCGTCGAGTTCTTTGGCGCGCAGTGCCGCGATCTGGGCGACGGCCTCGGGGTCATACGGTGAGGCATCGATGGCCGACTGCACGGATTCCAGGATCGGTTCCCCGGGCGCGCGGGCGTGCAGGGCGGCGCGGAACCATTCCAGCCCGGCGTCGTAGTCGGCGAACAGCAGATCGTGTTTGGAGGTGAAGTGGCGGTAGAAGGTGCGCAGCGATACCCCGGCATCGGCGGCGATCTGCTCGGCCGAGGTTTCCTCGACGCCCTGGGCCAGGAACCGCACCATCGCGGCGCGACGTAACGCGTCGCGGGTGCGCTCACTGCGAGCCGTCTGAGCAGGCCGAATCACGGACGACAACCTACCGCACAACGATTTGTCAAAATTGACAAAACATCGGATTGGTTGGTCTACATTGACCAACCATGACGCTGATCGTGCACGCAGTTCTCGCCGTTCTCGTGATCGCCTGGGTCATTCAGTCGAACCCGACCATCTTTCGACGACCCGCCAACGGACCGGCACTCAGTGTCCTCGAAGTGGCGTACTACGTGGCCGGTATCGCCTCGATCGCATTGGGGTGGTACTTCAACATCAAGTTCGTCCACCAGTACGCCGATGGCAGCGGCAATGTGCTGACCGGCAACGGAAGCTGGTGGCAATTCATCACTTTGGGCTATGACAATCCGGCGGCTGCCTCGGCCAGTCAGGACTACACCATCGGCAATGTGATCCTGCTGCCGCTGTTCACCATCGTTGACGGCTACCGGCGCGGCATCCGCAAGCCGTGGCTGTTCTTCGTCTCCAGCCTGTTCACCAGTTTTGCCTTCGCCTGGGCGTTCTACCTGGCGACCGCCGAGCGGCAGCGCCGCCACGAGAAGGCGGCTCACGCGGTCGGCGCCAGCGTCGGGTAGTCGATGTAGCCCACCGGGCCCGGCGAATAGAACGTCGCCACATCGGGTTCGGTGAGTTCGGCACCCAGCAGCAGCCGGTCGATCAGATCGGGGTTGGCCAGGAAGGCCCGGCCGACGGTCGCCGCGCTGATCACTCCCCAGTCGGCCAGATTCTCCAGCTGGCAGAAGCTGGTCTCGACCTCGCGGCCGGTGTTGAGCACGAAAGTTCCCGGCCACAACGCCCGGATGGTCCCGAACTCGTCAGCGTCGGGATCCATCAGCACATGCAGGTAGGCCAGGCCCAGCGACGAAATCCGCTGCAGCAGAGCTTCATAGGCCGACAGCGTGTCGATCTCGTGGATGTCACCGGCATGGTTGCCGGGCGAGATGCGCACTCCGACCCGGTCGGGCCCGATCTCCTCGGCGACCGCCTCGATCACCTCGGCCGCCAGCCGCGCCCGGTTCTGCGCCGAGCCGCCGTAGTGGTCGGTGCGCCGGTTGGTGGCGTCGGCGAGGAACTGGTGCAGCAGATAGCCGTTGGCGGAATGGATTTCAACACCGTCCATCCCGGCGTCGACGGCGCGGCGGGCCGCTGCGCGGAATTGCGCCACGATGCCGGGGATTTCGGCGGTCTCCAGCGCCCGCGGCACCGGTAGCCGCTTCTTGCCCGTCGGGGTGTGGGCGAGCATGTCGGCCGCGATCGCCGAGGGCGCCACCGATTCGGTGCCGCTGATGTCCGGGTGTGCCATTCGCCCGACGTGCCAGATCTGCATGAAGATCAGTCCGTCGCGATCGTGCACGGCCTCGGCGACCTCGGCCCACTGCCGCTCGTGGGCATCGGTGTAGATGCCCGGGGTGCTGACGTAGGCGCCGTTGCCGGCCTGCGAGACGGCGGTGGCCTCGGTGATGATCAGGCCAGCTGATGCCCGCTGGGCGTAGTACTCGACCTGCAGGTCACTGGGGGTGCCGTCGGCCTGGGCCCGGCTGCGGGTCAGCGGCGCCATGAAGATCCGGTTGCGCGCGGTCACCGTGCCGATTGTGATCGGCTGGAGCAGGGCGGCGTCGTCGGCCAGGGTGTAGGTCATGCCTGCCTCAAGTGCTCGCAGACATGAATTCATTCCCGCCGCGGTCCTTCGCGTTTCCTGAGAAAGCGCTCCGGGTGGTGGTACGTGTTGGTGCCGCCAGGCAGTGGCA
The DNA here is from genome assembly GCF_001494595.1 of Mycobacterium sp. M26. Classification (GTDB taxonomy): domain Bacteria; phylum Actinomycetota; class Actinomycetes; order Mycobacteriales; family Mycobacteriaceae; genus Mycobacterium. Next base: position 344,853 of record NZ_LN929908.1, on the reverse strand, counting down.
GGTGCGGCGGCGGGGTCCATTCGGTGTCGCCGTTGGGAAGTTTCCGGGTGTTCCAGCCACCGTTCTCCACCAGCAGGTTGTCGCACCGGCAGGCGAAAGCGAGTTCGTCGACGTTGGTGGATCCGCCGTCAGACCAGTCCTTGGCGGCATGGTGCACTTGACAGCCGTAACCGGGCACCGTGCAGCCGGGCGCGGTGCAGCCACGATCCCTGGCGTGCAACACAATTCGCTGGTCTGCCGAAGCCAGCCGCTTGGAGCGGCCCAGCCACAGCGTCTGGCCGCTCACCCCGTCGAACAGGGCCAGGTAGTGGTAGGCGCGGGAGGCCATCCGGATGACGTCCTCCATCGGCACCAGCGCACCGCCACCGGTGACACCGTGCCCCGTGCGCTCCTGCAGTTCCTGCAACGTCGCCGAAACCACGACTGTGACGGGCAGGCCGTGGTGCTGCCCGAGCTTCGGATCTCCCAGCGTGGAGCGCAGCACCGCCATCAGTGCGTCGTGGTGGCGTTGGGCGACCGTGCGGGTGTCGGCAGCGACCTGAGCGGCAACCGGCTCACCGTCGGTGACCGCGGTCTGGTCGGCCGGGTTGCACATCCCGGGGGCACCGAACTTGGCGAGCAGGGCTTCCAGATACGCCCGCAGTTCCGGGGTGGCACAGAGCCTGGCATCGGTCATACCGTCAGGACGCTGGCGGCCCAGGATGAACCCGCGCTTGCGGGCCCGGTCCTGATCGCTGAACGTGCCGTCCGGGTTCAGCTCGATGGCCAGCCGGTCGGCGAGCCGGGCCAGCTGGTCGGGCCGCAGCAGCCGCGCGTGCTCGGCCAGGAACGCCTCGGCCTTCTCGCGTTCGGCCTCGGAGACGTCGAACGGAAGGTCGGCCAGGAAGCGCTGGATGACGCGCACGTGTTCGCCGTCCAGATCCCCGGACCGCCACGCCTCGGCGGTGGCGGGCTGGCGGGGTGCCAGTGTTTCCCCGGTCAGGGTAGTGCGGTCGGCGAGGGGTTCGGTGACGCGTGCGCGCCGGCGCGCTTCGGCCGGCGAGACCCGCAACCAGTCGGCCAGCACTTTCGCTGACGATCCGCCGACCTCGCCGACCGAACGTTGGCCGAGTTGGTGGCTCACGTCATGGGACACCACCGTGTGCCGGCGAATGGCCTTCTCCGTCAACGCCGCCAGATGCAGGAGATCCGCGACGTCCAGGCCGGTGAGGTCGAGTCCCATGACCGCATCGAGGGCGGTGTTGACCGAGGCGAAAGCCTGCACCACATCACTCGAAAGCATGTTCGAAACGATACCGCCGCCCACCGACAACCACCGACACACCGATGCCGGCTGTGGACAAACTCCGGACTGTGGAAAACCTTGCCGAACAACAGCTCAGACCGAACGGACCTCATCGAGGAACGCACGCACGGTGGACTCCGGTGTCCCCGGGGGCAACCCGACCATCACCCGGTCGATGATCCCGTCGCAGCGGGCCTTGAGTGCTGCGGCGAGCTCATCGACCGGGGCGACGACGGCGAATGTCGCCAGGATCTCGTCGTCGATGAGCGTGCCCATCGTGTCCCACTGCCCCTCCATCGAGAGCCGATGCAAGTCGGTCTGCAGATCGCCCCAGCCGTGCAGTTCGAGGACCTTGCGATAGGCCGGAGTGGAGGCGTAGAAGGCGATCTGCTTGCGGGAAGCCGTTGCCGCGACGGCAATCTCGACCTCGTTGGTACCGGTGACGACGAACACCGGGGCGAACATCTGGAAGTCGTCGCGGCTGCGTCCGGAGGCGTCCAAACCGCGCTGGACGGCCGGGACCGTCACGTCCTCGAAGTAGCGCTTGGTGGTGAACGCGTGCGCGATCATCCCGTCGGCCACCTCGCCGCACAGCTCGGTCATCAACTCGCCCACCGCGGCGATCAGCACCTTCGGTGAGCCGTACGGGTGCGGCTCCGGAGTGAACATCGGCGTCATGAGCCGATGGGTGTAGAAGTCGCCGTCGAAGCTCAGCTTGGTGCCGTTGTGCCAGCTGTCCCAGATCGTGCGCAGGGCGACCACGAACTCGCCCATCCGCTTGACCGGCTGGCTCCACGGCATGCTGAACCGCTTCTCGATGTGCGGCTTGATCTGGGTGCCGAGGCCGAGCAGCAGCCGGCCCTGGGAGTAGTCCTGCAGATCCCAGCCGACGTTGGCCACGGTCATCGGATTTCGGGCGAAAGCCACCGCGATGCTGGTACCCAGTTCGATCTGGGAGGTGTGTTCGGCGGCCAGCGTCAGCGGCAGGAACGGGTCGTGGTTGATCTCGGCGGTCCAGCAACCGTCGTAGCCCAGCCGCTCCAGTTCAGCGGCCGCCCCGGCCACCTCGGCGAGCCTGCTGATCACCCCGCGGTCGACCTTGAGACCACTACCCGCCGCCATGGCGGCAGACGCTACAGTAAGCAATTCAGTATGGTCAACGCGCGCACGGTTAGGACACCTCGATGAACAACGCGCAGGACTGGCAGGACACGCTTCACGATCTGCACCGCCGACGCCAGCATGCGCAGGCGATGGGCGGCGAGGAGCGCCTCGCCAAGCATCGCGGCAAGGGCAAACTCGACGCCCGGGCGCGCATCGACCATCTGCTCGACGACAACAGCTTCCAGGAATTCGGCACGCTGGTCGGCGGCGAGATCGCGGCGGACGGCATCGTCGCGGGCGCCGGACGCATCGGGGGCACACCGGTGATGGTGGGTGCCGAGGACTTCACCACGCTGGCCGGCTCGATCGGTCCCGGCGGCAACGCCAAACGCTATCGGCTGGCCGAACTGGCGCTGCGCAACAAGGTTCCGCTGGTGATGCTGTTGGAGGGGGCCGGATTCCGGCCGCGCGGTGAGCACTACGGGCGCAGCCCCACCGACCTCATCGCGCAAGCACAGTGCTCGGGCAAGGTGCCCACCGTGTCGGCCGTTCTCGGCCCGTCGGCTGGCCACGGCGCCCTGGTGGCACCGGTGTGCGATTTCAGCATCATGAGCGCCCAGGGCGCGATCTTCACGGCGGGCCCTCCGGTGGTGAAAGAGTCCACCGGAGAGGATATTTCGAAGGAGGACCTCGGCGGTCCCGAGGTTGCCCTGCATAGCGGCGTGATCCACAACTACGCCGAGACCGACGAGGCGGTGCTCGACGACATTCGCCGCTACCTGTCCTACTTCCCCTCCAGCGCATGGTCATATCCGCCCACCCGCCTCTACGACGACGCCGCCGCACTGCGCCCGACACCGGAACTGCTCGACATCATCTCCCGGGACAACCGGCGGATCTACGACATCCGGACCGTCATCGACGTGGTGGTCGACGAACCGGACTGGCTGGAGATCCAGCCCAAGTTCGGCCCGGCGATCATCTGTGCGCTGGCCCATCTGGGCGGCTATCCGGTGGCTGTCGTGGCCAACCAACCGACCAAGCTGGCCGGGTCGATCGACGCCGACGCCGCCGACAAGGCAGCACATTTCATCACGGTGGCCGACTCGTTCCACCTGCCGATCGTGTTCCTCGCCGACAATCCCGGCATGCTGCCCGGCAGCCGGTCCGAGCGCAGCGGCGTCCTGCGTTCGGGCGCCCGGATGTTCGCCGCACAGACCGCGGCCACCACCCTCAAGCTCCATCTGACGTTGCGCAAAGCGTTCGGCTTCGGCTCGATGGTGATGTCGCTCTTGGGTTTCGACAATCAGGTCGCCACCTTCGCCTACCCGGGAGCCACCATGGGTGCGATGAGTGCGGCCGCGCTCAGCCGGGCGTCGCACGCCGACGAGGACGTCACCGAGACCCTCAAACAGATGGAACTCGAGGCGTCATATCGCTCGGCGAGCACCCTGGGGTTCGACGAGTTGATCTCACCGGAGGAGACCCGCAACGCGCTGTTGCTGGCCCTGCAGCGCGGAATTTACAGCCGCCAGGAAGCCGCCGAACCGGTGGCGCGCACCGTCATCACGCCGTAGCGCGATACGCGGCGACCACCGGCTCCAACTCGTCGGGGGTGGCGCCGTGCATGATGACCGCGTCGGCGCCGTAGTCGAGTTCCTTGCGTACCCGGTCCGCGCACTGCTGGGCCGACCCCGTCGCCGCGGGCTCCAGCCATTCGTCGGGAATCAAGGTCGCGATGTGCTCGATCTGCTCGGCGGTGGCCTTGTGGTCGATGCCGCCACCGATCGACTGCACTACCGCATCGGCCCGGAAACGTTCCAGTACAGCCGGATCCCACTTGTTCGTGGTGACCAGCAGGTCCCCGTAACCCTGCAGGTAGGTCGCCAACCGGGCCACGGTCTTCTTCAGCCGCAACTCTTCGGGTAGGTGGTCGCCGACGGTGGCGAAGCAGGACCACACCCGCACGCTGTCCGGGTCGCGGCCGGCCCGCTCGGCGGCGTCCTTGACCGTCTTGACGCACCGCTGCAGCGTCTCCGGGGTGAAGTAGGTGTGCAGGATGACGTCGTCGAACGCCCGGCCACCGAGTTTGAGGGTGTTCGGGCCGAACGCCACCAGGGCCAGCCGGATGTCCTCGCGGAAATCCGGGTCGAGGAACAGGATCTGGTACTTCCCGATGGGTCCGTCGTGATTGAAGATGATCTCGCCCTGCCACAGCCGGCGCATCACCTGGGCGAAGTCCTCCATCTGGGCGGTGGTCACCGCGGGGATGCCGAACGCCGAGTAGATGGCCCCGATGCCGCGCCCGATGCCCAGGGTGAACCGGCCGCCGGAGAGCCGGTGCATGGTGGTGGCCCAGGAGCCGGTGATCAGGGGATGGCGGGTGTTGTGATTGGTTGCGGCCGTGGCGATCTGCATCCGGGTGGTCACGGCGCAGGCCGCACCCACCAGCGACGAGGCCTCCTTGACGTTCCAGCGCTCGGAGATGAACGCCGTGCCGAAGCCGAGTTCCTCACCCCTGCGGGCCTCGTCCATCAAAGTCGCGGGCCCCTCGCCCCCGGCACCGGCCAACAGGTAGTAGCCGAGCTCGTCGAGTACGCGTTCGCTCACTTCCACTCTCCTTGTTTGTAACCACAGTTCCAGACCTCGACGATGCGGCCGTCGACGACGCGGAAGATTTCCATACTGCCGATACAGAGCTCGGTGCCATCGGTGACCCGCATCGGCGACTGGTAGACCAGTGCCACATGCTCACCGTCATCGCCGGCGACGATCAGGTTCAGGTCGAACCGGATCTCGTCGAACATCGCACAGGTGTCCACCACCCGTTTGACAGCCTCGTCATGGGTCAGGACGTGCACCTCGCCCACCTCATGGCGAATCACGCTGTCGCCCAGCAGTTCCTCGGCCAGCGCGAAGTCACGGGTGTTCCAGACCACCAGGTTGTACAGTTCCACGACCTCGCGTGCGCTGCGGCTCATGCGAACTCGTCCACGGCGTCGATGTCGTCGATTGCGGCGACCGACCGGTCTGTCAGCGTCAAACACAGCGACCGCGCCCGCGGCGGAAGCGAATCCCAGCCCAGCAGACTGACCACCGGCATCAGCAAGAGGTAGGCAACGGCCATCCGGTAGTGCCGCCAGGCCTGATCGAACGGATACTCCACACCGGTCAGAGCAGTCAGGTAGGAGCGCAGCAACACGTCATCCCTGCCGCGCCGGACATCCGACGGCAGACCCTGACTCACGAGATACGCGATATCGGCCGGTCCACATCCCCGGCAGGCGAATTGAAAGTCGACGACCTTCAACCGGTCCCCGGCGAAGAACATGTTGTCGGCGCGAATGTCACCGTGCAGGAGCATCGCCCGCTCGGTGAGCGCAGCCAGCGCGGCAGGGGCGCACTGATCGAACCGCTCAGCGAACGAGGCCACCCGTGGCGGGACGCTGGACGTGGTGTGTTCCCGATAGATCTCCCACCCCGGGGCGAAGACGTTCACGAGCAGGTCACGCACAGTCGGCATGTCCATGGCCGGAAACAACGGCAGCACAGCACTGTTCGATGGCTGCACCGACCAGCTGTGCAGCCCGGCCAGCGCGTCGATGGCCAGTTCAGCGCGATCCAGCGACAAACCCGCGAGATGATCGGCGTTGTCCCACCCGCCCAGATCCTCCAGCAGCAGGACGAAGTCGACGCCGTTGTCGTCGATCATGGCGAGGTACACCTGCGGGGTGTCCATGCCACGCCCGGCGACCTGCGAGTAGAACGTCAGTTCGCGACGGTAGCCGCCGAGCATCTCCATCGCCCCACGGGCCTCGGAGTCGGCGGGGAGCTTGGCGATCACGGTCGACGGCACTGCCCCCTCCCCGGTGAGGTGCAGCCGGTATACCAACGCCGAGAAGCCGCTGTCCTCGGCGATCCGCTCGGCCACCAGGTCAGTCACGGCGGCACCCAACGCAGCGCTGAGCCAGGCTGGGTCGATGTCCCCGATTCCCGAGGGAATGGTCACCGGGGCTGACGTCATTCCGGCAACATAGTTGTCGTGTGTTTAATATGCAAGGGTGCCCTCGCCTGAGCGCGGCCTGACACAACCGCAGCGGGTCGAGACTTCTCGACGCCGGCTGATGGAGGCTGCCGCCAGCCTGATCGTCGAGAAGGGCTGGGACGCAACGACTGCCGCCGAAATCGGCCGGCGCGCCGGATACAGCCGCACCATGGTGCACGCCCGCTATGGTGGTAAGGACGCGATCCTCGAGGACTTCGTCGACCTCTACATCAGCCGGCTCAACCCGGACCCGGACCCGGCCTCGACCGGTCTGGACCAGGTGCTGGCCCACATCGACCGGATCCGGGACCTCTATGCCAAGGACCCGGAAGTGCTGCGGGCGATGTTCGTGGCGAACTTCGAGGCCCTCAAAACCACCTCGCCGCTGCGGGAGCGCGTCAACAGTCACCTGTCCACCGCGGTGCGGAAGGTGACGGCCAGTCTGCGGAAGGGCATGCGGGACGGGTCGATTCGCCCGGGCATCGACGTGCCCGCGGCCGCCGCGGACATCACGGGAGCCGCCTTCGGAGCCGCGTTCCTGTGGATCGCGCTGCCCGCCCGGTTCGATGTGGACCGCGAACTCGCCAACGCCCGGCAACGGATCATCCGGGACTACGGCGTCTGACCGACACTGTCGCGGAGGTCGGACAGAAACTGGGCGGTCTCGGATTCCACTGACCGGGACAGCAGATGCCCGACGTGTCCGCCGTCATGCCAGTGCAGCTGTCCGCCCCAGTGTTCGTGCAGCGCCAGTGCACTCTGCCGGTAGGCCATCTGGTCGTGCCAGGCTCCCACAATCAGGCGCCGGTGCGGAGGCGGTAGCGGGTCAACCGCGAGCGGGTCGATCACCGAGGTCACGTCGGCGACGATGCCGGATGTCAGTGCCGCACTGACCTCCTCGGCTGCCGAGCCCCACCGATGTAGATGCCGGGCGATCATCCCGTTGAGGCCCAGGATCGGGGTGTACAGCGCCACCGCGTCAACCCGGTCATCAAGTCCGGCCACCAATGCGGCGACCGCACTGCCCAGCGAGAGCCCCGATACCGCAATGGCCGTCGACTGCGGCTCGAGCCATCCGATCAGCGCCCGTACCTCGGATACCGCCCGGATCATGCCCGCGACGTTGGTGAGGGGATCGGTCGCCGGATACTCCGGCCAGCGGCCCCGGCGCGGACCGTGTCCGGGCTGGACGGGCATCGCCACGTTGAACCCCAGATCGCGATGGATGCGCCCGGCTCGGGCCACCAGGATGTCCGACATGCCGCCCTGGCCGGCACCGTGCACCCACACCAACCAGGGCCGCGGCCCGCCGTCGTGGCGGAACAACACCGCCTCGGCGGTGGACGGGCCGGCGTGCCCCTCGGCCGCCAGCACCGGCACCAGCTGCGGATCGTGCTCGAACGTCAGCCGCTCATAGGACAGTGCACCGGCGTTGATGGGCCGTATCGTGTTGACCTGCAACGGGTCCGGATCCCGGTGTGCACCGGCCACACCGAGGCCGGCCAGTTCACGGGCGGCCTCGGCGTAGTCGCCCACCGGCCTGCGCAGCTGCGGGGGCGAGGACAGCAACGTCATCCCGGTGACCACCAGTTCGTCGACGGCGACCTCGGCCATCTGGCGTAGGCCGTTGACGGACAGCGCGTTCCAGTCTGACGACTGCTGCAAAGCGGCGACCGAGCGTGGCAGCACGCCGCCGAAGGCGCCGGCCAACCGCACCGCGTCACGCCAGGGTGAAGCCGGCATAACCGTTGTCCGCCACCTCGTCGCACCGTCTGCGGTACTCCGGGATTCCCGCGGTGTAACCCATGTACATCCTCTTCTTGCCGGGCACGTTCGCCCCGTTGTACCACGAGTTGCAGCTGGGGTGGACCAGCACGGTGGGTGCCACCAGGGATGTGGTGTGCTCGATCCAGTCCCGTTGCGCCTCGGGCTGCGCCTCGATGGTGCGCACGCCACGCTCCCGCAGATACGTGATGCAGTCGCCGATCCATTCAACGTGCTGCTCCATCGCGGCCACGAAGTTCGTGGCCGCCGACGGGCTGCCCGGCGCCTGCACGATGAACAGGTTCGGGAAGCCGGCGACCGCCAGACCGAGGTAGGCGACCGGGCCCTGCTGTGCCCAGACGTCACGCAGCACGATCCCGTCGCGACCGCGGACGTCGATGCGGCTCAGCGCCCCGGTCATGGCGTCGAACCCGGTGGCGTAGATGATCGCGTCGAGATCGAAATCGCCTTGCTCGGTATCGATCCCGGTGGCGGTGACGGTCCGGATCGGGCCTGCCCGCAGATCGACGAGGGTGACGTTGGCGCGGTTGAACGTCTGGTAGTAACCCTGGTCGATGATGGGCCGCTTACATCCGAAGGGATGGCTGGGCACCAGCGCCGCGGCAGTCTCGGGGTCATGGACGATGCGGGCGATCGCCTCGCCATACAGCGCGGTGGCCATCTGGTTGGCCTCGATGTCGAAGAAGATGTCACCCCAACTCAGCGCGCCCACGATGCCGCGCTCGTCGACCGCGCGCCGTCGTTCCTCCGCGGTGGCGGACATGATCGGCGGGCAGCCGAGCATGTCGATCAACACCGAGAATGCGCTGAGCCGTGCCGCGCCCACCGGGTGCGCGCGCTGTGCCGCGCGGATCTCGCCATAGCGGGATTTCATCTCGTCGAGTTCACCGGGCGCCAGGTCGCGCACCGACCAGGGCAGCGTGTAGGCCGGTGACCGCTGGAAGACGACGAGCTGCTCCACGTGCGGCGCGATCACCGGAATCACCTGCACGCCGGTGGAACCCGTGCCGACGATACCGACCCGCTTGCCGGTCAGGTCGACGTGCTCGCGCGGCCATCGACTGGTGAACAGCGAGGTTCCGGTGAACTGGTCGATGCCGGGGATATCGGGCTCCAGGGGCGTCGAGAGTATGCCCGACGCGGCGACGACGAAGGGGGCGACGTAGCGCTGTCCCGATCCGGTCTGCAGTTCCCACTCGGCGGCCGTCTCGTCGAACGTCATCGCCACCACGTCGGCGCCGAAGCTGATGTCACGGCGCAGGTCGAGTCGGTCGGCGACGAAGTTCAGGTAGGCCTCGATCTCCGGCTGGGCCGGCATGGTCTGCGTCCACACCCACTCCTGCTGGATCTCCTCGGAGAAACTGTAGGAGTATTCGATGCTCTCGATATCGCAGCGCGCGCCCGGATATCGGTTGAACAGCCATGTGCCACCGACGTTGTCGGCTTTCTCCAGCACCCGGGCCCGAAGACCGAGCTGGCGAAGCCGGTGCAGCATATACAGCCCGGAGAAGCCGGCCCCGATGACGAGGACGTCCAAACGCTGCCGGCTCACCCGGGCGCGCCTGAGAACCGCAGCAGGGTTCGGGTCAGGTGCAGGCTCGTGATGAGCCAGACTCCGTCGCGCTTCTCGTAGGTCTCGCGGTAGTGCCCGGCACCGTGCAGCTGGTTGCCGTCGGGAAAGAACAGCAGGTCTTCCATCGCCCAGATGCCGGTGGCGGTCGTCGGTGAGGTCAGCGTGATCTCCGGGGTGTGGCAGTGATGGACGGTCGCGACACCCTCCAGCGTTCCGAGGACCATGGGGACGAAGTTGTCGACGCCCTCGATCGGCGGCCCGGTCTGCCCGTCGGCCCCACCCGTCGATACCGCGGCGTCGAGCAGCACCGTGAGGTCGGGAGCGAACAGTGAACGCCAGCCGTCGACGTCCCTGGTGTCCAGATAGCGGCAGTAGCGCGCCTTAAGCGTCCGGATGGCCTCGAGCTCATCTGCCGTCGATGTCATCGCACACCCTTCGCCGCCTGGGGTACTTCTCTGATGTGAGTTACTGTAACATTTACAGTAAATCCAGCCGGTGGACTGAGGAGAAGACGTGGACAGTCCGGTCGAGGACACCGAGGTCGTCGACAGTGCCGAGCTGCTGCGCAACCCGTACCCGATGTTCGCCGCGCGGCGCCGGGAGTCGCCGGGCATCTTCGAGGGTTCGGTCATGGACTGGTCCAAGGCGGCCGAGATGCGCCCACCGAATATGTACGCCGCGGTGTCCTTCGACGCGGTGAACCGGGTGTTCCGGGACAGCCAGGCCTTCAATTCGCAGATCTACGACTCGACGGTCGGGCTGTTCATCGGGCCGACCCTGCTGGCGATGGAGGGCCGCACCCACTGGCAGCACCGCAACCTGGTGTCGGCGGCATTCAAGTCAAAGTCGTTGCAGCGCTGGGAACCAATGATCGTGCGACCGGTCGTCAATGAGCTCATCGACGAGTTCATCGCGGATGGGCAGGCCGATCTGGTCACCCAGTTCACCTTCGAGTTTCCCACCCGGGTGATCACCAGGCTGCTCGGCCTGCCCGAAGACGACCTGCCCTGGTTCCGGCAGCGCGCCGTCGAGCTGATCAGCTATCACATCCGCTACCAGCGGGCATTCGAGGCGTCCGCGGCGCTCAAGGACTACTTCCTCCAGCAGATCGAAATGCGCCGCTCGGCGCCCACCGAGGACATCATCGGGGACCTGGTGTCGGCGGAGATCGACGGCGAGAAACTGTCCGACGAGGCGATCTACTCCTTCCTGCGACTGTTGCTGCCCGCCGGGCTGGAAACCACCTACCGCTCCTCGGGCAATCTCCTCTACCTGCTGCTGACCCATCCCGACCAGTTCCGGGCGGTGCAGGCCGACCGCGAGCTGCTCGCGCCGGCCATCGAAGAGGGTCTGCGCTACGAGACCCCGCTGACCACGGTCCAGCGCTCGGCCAACACCGACACCGAGATCGAAGGGGTCGCGATACCCAAGGGTTCGGTGATCGACGTCTGTATCGGCTCGGCCAACCGTGACGAGAAGCGCTGGGAGAACGCCGAAGCGTTCGACATCTTCCGCAAGCGCCTGCCGCACATCTCCTTTGCCGCCGGCGAGCACACCTGCATGGGATTGCACCTGGCCCGGATGGAGACCCGGGTAGCCGTCGAAACCCTGCTGGACCGGCTCGCCGACATCACCTTGGTGACCGACGACGCCCCGCACATCTGGGGTCAGCCGTTCCGGTCGCCGACGGCACTACCGGTGACATTCACCGCTGCCGGTTAGGCGGGACGGGGGATCCGGCAGCCGATCGTCTTGGTTTCCAGGTACTGCTGGAAACCCTCGATGCCGCACTGCCGTCCGACCCCGCTGTTCTTGTACCCGCCGAACGGAGCATCGGCGCCGTAGAACATGCCGCCGTTGACGCCGAAGGATCCGGTCCGGATGCGGCGCGCAATCGACATGCCACGCTCCATCGACCGGGACATCACCGCGCCCGCGAGACCGTAGGGACTGTCGTTGGCAATCCGCACCGCATCATCGTCGTCCTCGAAGGGCAGGACGATGAGCACAGGACCGAACACCTCCTGCTGGGCGATCGCCGCGCTGTTGTCCACCCCGGTGATGACGGTGGGCGCCACCCAGTGCCCACCGGCGAGCTCGCCGGGTAGTCCGTCGACCTCGGCCCCTCCGACGGTGATCTCGGCACCGCCGGCCCGCGCGCCGTCGATAGCGGCCAGCACGCGCTGCTTTTGCGCGGCGCTGATCAGCGGCCCGACCAGAACGTCCGACCGTACCGGGTCGCCCACTGGCACAAGCGAATACGCTGCGGTGACATCAGCGACGGCCTGGTCGTAGAGCGAGCGGTGCACCAGCATCCGGGTGGTGGCCGCGCAGGCCTGACCGGCGTGCACGCACACCCCGACCGCTGTGGGGACGATCGCGGCGGGGTTCGCGTCGTCGAGGACGATCGCCACCGACTTGCCGCCGAGTTCCAGGAACATCCGCTTCATGGTGTCCGCGCCCTGGCGCATCAAGAGCTTGCCGACGGTGGTGGACCCGGTGAACGAGATCAGGTCCACCCGCGGATCGGTGCCCAGCATGGCGGCCACGTCGTTGGCCGGTGTCGGCACCACGTTGACCACGCCCGGCGGGATGTCGGTGTGTTCGGCGATCAGACGGCCCAGCCGGGTGGCGTTCCACGGGGTGTGCGGGTCGGGCTTGAGGACCACGGTGTTCCCCGCGGCCAGTGCAGGCCCGAGCTTGTTGAGGATGACCTCGATCGGGAAGTTCGACGGAGTGATAGCCGCGACGACACCGACGGGCTCCTTGACGACGGTGCGCACATTGCGTTCCCCGAAGAGACCGCCGCCGTCCAGGGCACGCTCCCACTGGAAGTCGTCGATCAGGCCCGCGGGGTAGCGCAGCGCCTCGGCCAGCGGCCAGTCCAGCTGGGCCGACTGTGTGGTCAGCTGGGGACAGCCGGTCTCGGCGATGAGTTCCTCACGCAGGTCTTCCTTTTCGGCCTCGATGGCGTCCTGCAGCTGCCCGAGCGCACGTCTGCGCAGGGCGCGGTTGGTGGACCAGTCGGACTCGTCGAACGCCCGGCGGGCCGCCCCGATGGCCCGATCCATGTCCGCGGCGCCCGCGGCGGTCGTCGTCCCCAGCGGCGCCCCGGTGGCCGGACTGGCGTTGACGAACTGCTCCCCCGACGCCGACAACACCAGCTCACCGTCGATCAGCATCCGTGATTCGGCCCGCCGGGCCGCCCTGCGGCCCAGTTCGACGCTCGAATCCACGACACCTCCCAGCCGAGTAACTGTAATTGTTACAGTAGTTTATTCAGAACTTCCGAGGAGGCGCCTGCGTGATCAAAGTGATGGATGGCTTCCGGGTGCTGGAGGTCGCACAATTCACCTTTGTCCCCGCCGCCGGCGCCATCCTGGCCGACTGGGGTGCCGACGTCATCAAGGTGGAACATCCGGTACGCGGCGACACCCAGCGCGGCTTTCTCTACATGGGCGGTTTCCAGCTCAACCCCGAACGCCATCCGCTGATGGAGCACCCCAACCGGGGTAAACGCAGCGTCGGCATCGACATCTCCACGGCCGAGGGACAGGAGGTGCTCTACGAGATCGCCAAGACCGCCGACGTGTTCCTGACCAACTACATGCCGGGAGTGCGTCAGAAGAACAAGATCGACGTCGAGCACATCCGCGCGGTCAACCCGAACATCATCTACGCCCGCGGCAGTGCCTACGGCGACAAGGGACCGCAGCGTGACGTCGGCGGCTACGACGGGACGGCGTTCTGGACCCGCAGTGGCATCGGCTATGCCCTGTCACCGGCCGACCTGGGTGGCATGCTGGCCCAGGGCATTCCGGCGTTCGGCGATTCGATCGGCGGAATGAACATCGCCGGCGGAATCTCGGCGGCGCTGCTGCACCGCGAGCGCACCGGCGAGGCCCTGGAAGTCGACGTGTCGTTGATGAGCACAGCCTGGTGGGCGGCGGGTGCGAGCGTGACCCAGGGCATGGACACCGGTGAGTGTATGCGGGCCGAGATGCCGAAATCCGGCGGCTCCCAGTTCAATCCGTTCCTCGGCAACTACGTCGCCTCCGACGGGGGGACGATCAACCTCTGCATCGTCAGCCCGACCGGTCTCATCAGGGACACCTTCGAGCATCTGGGCATCCCGGAGGCGGCCGACGATCCCCGGTTCAGCGACGTGATGCCGCTGATTCAGAATGCCGAGGCGGCCAGCGAGCTCATCGCGGCGGCGATCGGGGCCAAACCCTTCGACTACTGGCGCGAGAAGCTCAAGACCATGCGCGGCCAGTGGGCGCCCTACCAGAGCCTGGTCGATCTGGCCGCCGACGAGCAGGCGATCGCCAACGACATGATCGCCGAGGTGGAGGCCGCCGACGGCGGGGCGCCGTTCAAGGTGGTCCGCGGCCCGGTCCAGTTCAACCACGAGCCGCTGGAAACCACCAGGGCACCACAGGCTTCCGAACACACCGAGATCGTGCTCATGGAGATCGGCCTGGACTGGGACCGCATCGAAGCCCTCAAGGAGTCCGGTGCCATCGCCTGAGGTCGCCATCATCGGTGTCGGCCTGCACCCGTTCGGCCGCTTCGAGGGCAAGTCCGCGATGCAGATGGGGGTGGATGCCATTGTCGCCGCGGTGGCCGACGCCGGCCTCGAGTGGCGCGACATCCAATTCGCCACCGGGGGTAGCTGGACGGTCGCCAACCCGGACGCCATCGTCGGCATGGTGGGGCTCACCGGCATCCCGTTCACCAATGTGTTCAACGCGTGCGCGACCGCGGCCAGCGCCGCGAAAGCCTGCGCTGACGGAATCCGGCTGGGCGACTACGACATCGGGATCGCGATCGGCCTGGACAAGCATCCGCGTGGTGCGTTCACCGAGGATCCCGCGCTGGTGGGTATGCCGCGCTGGTATGCCGAGAACGGCCAGTACCTGACCACGCAGTTCTTCGGAATGAAGGCCAATCGCTATCTGCACGAGCACGGTATCTCCCAGACCACACTGGCCAGGGTGGCGGCCAAGAACTTCCGCAACGGCGTGCTGAACCCGAATGCGTTCCGGCGCAAGCCGATCCCCGAGGAGGAGATCCTCAACTCACCGATGCTGAACTACCCGCTGACCCAGTACATGTTCTGCGCGCCCGACGAGGGTGCGGCCGCAGTGGTGATGTGCCGGGCCGACATCGCGCACCGCTACACCGCCAAGCCCGTCTATCTGCGGGCGGTGGAGGTGCGTACCCGCCGCTACGGCGCCTATGAGGTCAACACCACCTTCGCCCCGGTCGAGGAGGACGTCGCGCCGACCGTCTACGCGGCCCGCGCCGCCTTCGAGAAGGCCGGTGTGGCACCGCAGGACGTCGACGTGATCCAGTTGCAGGACACCGACGCCGGCGCGGAGATCATCCACATGGCCGAATGCGGGTTCTGCGCCGACGGCGACCAGGATCGGCTGCTGGCCGACGGCGAGACCGAGATCACCGGGTCGATGCCGATCAACACCGACGGTGGGCTGATCGCCAATGGGGAGCCCATCGGCGCCTCGGGCCTGCGGCAGATTCACGAGATCGTCCGGCAGTTGCGCGGCCAGGCCGGCGACCGCCAGGTTCCCGGCGAACCGAAGGTCGGCTTCACCCAGCTGTACGGCGCCCCCGGCACGTCCGCCGCGACGGTGCTGACGCTCTAGTGACTCGAGTCAGAGATTCAATCCCGCCTCACGACTTCGCCGAGGCTGAAGTTATCGCGCAAAAGTGCGAGTAGCCAGCACGACAGTTACAGCCTCGAGGCAACGTGCCACACGCGAGGGCCTAGGAGTTGACGACTCAGGGCTCTAGGTCTTCTTGACCGGTGCGGCGTAAGCCGGTTTGCCCAGCCCGAGGACGTACTGGGCGATCATGTTGCGGAACACTTCCAGTGTGCCGCCGTAGATTCCGGACAGCGGCGCGAACCGGTAGATGTACTCGGCGGCCCCGTCGTCGGGCGCCCCGTCGGTGCCGACCGGCAGCGCGGCCGCGGTCCCGAGCAGGTCCATCAGGTCCGGTGCGATATCGCGCATGGTCTGCGACAGCGCCACCCTGCCGTAGATGCCCGGTGCGCTGAGGGCAGCCTCCAGCCGGGCCGCACTGCGGCCCAGTCGGTAGGCCACCGCCCCGTCGTCGACCGCGCGCCGGCCGTCCGCATCGGGCTGCCCGACGGAAGCGCCGGCCCGGTCCACCGCCGTGGCCATGAACCCACCCTGGTGCATCATGATCGACACGTCGGCCAGACCGTCGGCCGCGGCTTCCACCGCACCGTGCTCGGCGTTCAAGGGCTCCCGCAGAACCGTCCAGCCGCCGTTGACCTCACCGAGCCGGTACTTGTCGTCGACGCGCACATCGCTGTAGTACACGATGTTGGTGCGGTCGCCGTCGACGGTGCGGATGCCCTGGATCTCGATACCCGGGCTGTCAAGCGGGACCAGAAACATGGTGAGGCTCTGATGTTTCGGCGCAGTCGGGTCGGTGTTGGTGATGAGGAAGACATACTGGCAGTTGTGCGCCCCGGTGGTGAACATCTTGGAGCCGTTAATGATCCAGCTCGATCCATCCGCTTCCCGAACCGCGCGGGTCTTGCAGGTGGCGATGTCGGAGCCGCCCTCGGGTTCGGTGTAGCCCAGGCACAACCGGATGTGACCACTGAACACCCCCGGCAGCACCTCGTCGCGAAGCTCCGGTGTGCCGAAACTCGCCACGGATCGGGCCACCATGGCGGTGGTCCCCCAGGTCACCCACGGGACATGCGCGCGGCGCTTCTCGAGTTCCCAGATCCGGCGGCGTACCCGGCTGAACCCGCCCTCGGAGGTGGGCTTCCACTCCTGCTCCAGATAGCCGCGCGCGCCGAGGGCCAGGTGCACGCCCTCGTGGAAGTTGTCACCGGTCTCCCGGTCGTGGCGGATGACGTCCTCGGTGACCTGCGAGCGCAGGAAGTCTCGGACGTCGGTGCGGAAGTCCTCGTCCTCGGCGGACAGTTCGACGCGGGAGAAGTCCATGATGTTGCCTCCTAGGCGCTTTCGCGTGCGGCGATGAGGTGGGCGACCCGGGTGGCACTCGCGGCCGGGTCACCGCCTGCCAGCGCCCAGCCGCGGGCGCGGACCAGGTAGGCGGTCGCGGCGGCTTCGGCCGACACCCCCAGACCGCCCTGGATGTGCACCGCCATGGTGGCCGCCCTGGCCGCCTCCTCGGCCATGAACACGAAAGCCGACGGCGCGAGATCGGGCCGCTCGTCGGGCTCGTTGTCGAGGAACCAGGCAGCCCGGCGAGCCAGGTTGCGGCCGCTTTCGACGGTGATCACCATGTTGGCCAGCGGATGCGAGATGGCCTGCAAGGTGGCGATCGGAACACCCAGCGTGTAGCGGGTTTTGGCGAACTCCGCGGCGATGGTCATGGTGGCCTCCACCAGTCCTACGAGTGCGGAGGCCATCAGCAGCCGCCATTCATCCAGCGCCCGTTGGTATTCCGCCAGGGCGGACGACCCGGAGGCAATGACCACCCGGCTGTCGGCGGCAGCCGGGTCCACCCATGCCATCGGCAACTTGCCGAGGTTGTCGACCGTCGCGGGCCGGGTGCCGAACGTCAGCCGGACCACGTCATCGCCGTCGCGTACCACGATGTGGTCGGCGACGGAACCGGTCGGGACCAGGCGTCGGCCGGGGCTGTCGTTCTGCCGGGTGTCGAAGCCGACCACGGTGGTGCCGCCGACAATGTCCGCAGAGTCCAGTGCGCCGAGGCGGGCGAGCAGCCGGGCTGCACTCACGTGATCGATCCACGGCACCGGCGCCAGCGATCTGCCGATCTCCTCGGCCACCAGGGTCAGGTCGACCAGGGTGGCGCCGTCCCCGCCGACCTCCTCGGGCAGAGCCATGGTGGTGGCGCCCATGGCGCACAGGCGTTCCCACAGATTCTTGTCGAAACCGGAGGCCTCGGCGGCCCGCACCGTCTCGATCGGGCAGGACGAAGTGAAGAACTGCCGATAGGCACTCTGCAGATCAGTGTGGTCCTGGCTGAGGCTGTAGTCCAGCCGCCGCAGTTCGTAACGGTCCATTCAGCGCTCCTTGAAGAAGAAGTCGTGGGCGTTGGTGTAGAGGTAGTTCTCGAGGACCTCGGGCGGCAGATCGAGGGCGAGAGCCTCGGGGACCACCCGGCTCATCTTCAGCACCGGCCAGTCCGACCCGAACATCACCTTGCCCGCTCCGCGGGTCCGCATGTAGTGCAGCAGGCTCTCCGGCAGCCGTTTCGGTGACCACGCCGACGTTATCAGCCGCAGGTTCTCGTACTTGATGAGCAGCCGGATTGCCACGTCCCACCATGGGTCGGCACCGTGGATCATGCACAGCCGCAGTTCGGGAAAACGCACGCAGACCCGGTCGAGGTGGATCGGGTTCTGCACCTCACCGGGGATCGGCGGGCCGGGCAGTCCGGTATTGAGGCACAACGGCAGGCCCAGTTCGGCGCACTTGGTGTAGAGCGGGTAGTAGACGGCGTCACTCGGGGGGTATTGCGCATCGCCCCAAAAGCTCGGTCCCACAGCGGCATACACGACCGGGAGATCGGCGACAACCGCCGTCAACTCACGCAGGGTGGGCATCGGCCGCAACAGATTGAGCCCACCCATCGCCAGCGCGAACCGGTCCGGCCGTGCCTCGACGAAGCTGCGGGCGGTGGCGTGCGGGGTGGTGATGTTGTCCATCAGGATGGCCTTCTGCACGCCGTAGGCGTCCATCTCGTCAAGCAGCTGCGACAGCTCGACGGGGGCGAACATCGACGCCGGGCCCTTGAAGTAGTCGTCACGGACCTTGAGCATCCAGCCGGGTTGCTGCGCGGTCTCACCGAAGTGAACGTTGACCAGTCCGTCGATGACGGCGGGGCGACCGCTCATTGCAGCACCGCCCCATGCTGTGCGGCAACGGCTTTCGCCCACCGGTAATCGGCCTTGCCGTTGCCCAGTCGCTTCACCTCGTCGACCACGATGAACTCCTTGGGGGCTTTGTACCGGGCCAGCTGGGCGGTGCAGTGGGTGCGCAGATCGTCTCCGGCAACGTCACGGTCACCCAACGCGACCAGCGCCACCACCTCCTGGCCCCAGCGCTCGCTGGGCCGTCCGACCACCAGCGCGTCGGCGATGGCCGGGTGGGCCCGAAGTACCTCCTCGACCTCCTCCACAAAGACTTTCTCGCCGCCGGTGTTGACCACCAGCGAGTCACGTCCGAACAGCCGCAGGGAACCGTCGGGGGCCAGCGATCCGCGGTCACCGGAGATCACCACCCGCTGGCCGTCGACGACCGGGAAAGTGGTCCGGGTGGCCTCGGCATCGTCGAAGTAGCCCAGCGGAATTCGGCCGCTGCGCGCCACCCAGCCGACCTGATCCTCACCGGCCCGCAGGAACCGGCGGTAGTCGTCGGCGAGCACCAGTGCGCCGTCGCGCAGTTCGAAGGTGTCCTTGTGCTCACCGCGGGTGCTGCGACCGAACCCGACGTTGCCGGTCTCCGAGGACCCGTAGCCGTTGATCAGGATGATGTTCGGCAGCAGGTCCAGCAGTGCGCGTTGATGGGTGGTGTTGGTGGCGGCCCCGCCGGTGGCCAGTGCGTAGAGCGAGGACAGGTCATAGCTTGCGGAGCGGAGTTCGGCGACCAGTGGCGCAGCGTAGGCGTCGCCGACCATCGTCATCATCCCGACCTTCTGCCGCTCGGCGGTCGTCAGTACCCGTTTCGGGTCGAACTTCGTCGAGTCGTAGAGCACCACGGTCTGGCCGTTGAGCACACCGGCGAACGCCGTCCACATGCCGGCGGCATGCATCAGCGGCGATACCGCGAACCAGGGTGGCCCGGGTGTCCCCAGTCGGGCGTGGATCTCGCCGGCCGACTCGTGGTCGGCGCCGTTCATCGAGATCGCGTAGGTGTCGGCCTGGCGCCACATCACGCCCTTCGGGCGGCCGGTGGTCCCGCCGGTACAGATCATCATGATGTCGTCGGGCGAGGCGGCGATTCTCTGGTCGGTATCGCCCTGCGCCAGCGCGTCTTCCAGTGGGACCGCGCCCGGCAGTTCCGGGGCGGGGCTGCCGTCGTCGACGGAGATCATCAGCCGGGCGCCGGTGGGCGGGAGGACGTCGGCGAACCGGGCCCCGAGGCTGCGGTGGTAGATGACCGCCGTCGGCTTGACGTAGGCCAGCAGTTCGCCGACTTCACGTGGCGTGTAGTGGTAGTTCACGTTGACCGGGACGGTGCGCGCCTTCAGGCAGCCGATGACCGCCTCGGGGTAGCGGTCGTTGTGCATGATGAGCGCGACCCGGTCCTGCCCGCACTCCCAGTTCTGGAGCTCGGCACGTTCCCGGTGGGCACCCAGGCCCTGGGCGGCAAGGAAGTTCGCCAGCCGGCGGGTGAACTCGGCAGCCTGCGCATAGGTGGTGACCCGCTGTCCGCAGACCGTCATCGGGCGGTCCGGTATGGCCGCGGCGACGGCGTCCAGGACCGCTCCGATTGTCCACTCCGGCATGACTAGGCCGCCGATACCGAGACGCCCAGCAGGGTCAATGCGTTGTCCCGCATCACCTTCCGGGTGTCGGCGGCGCTGAACTCGGGGAACTGCGGGATATCGGCGGTGAAGGACATCGGGTCGGCCAGCCCCTCGCCATGCGGCCAGTCCGACCCGAACAGGATCTTGTCGACGCCGATGGTCTCGGCCAGCAGCTTGACGTCGTCCTCGTAGTAGGGAGCGATCCACACGTTGTTCTTGAGCTGCTCGACCGGGTCTTCGGTGAAGTGGTATGGCGCGGTGTTGGCGGCCTTCTTGAGCCGCTTGATCAGGCGGTGGACGAAGTAGGAGCCATTCTCGATGCTGGCCACTTTCAGCGTGGGATGACGGGTGAACACCTGGTGGACGATCATCGAGGCCATCGAGTCGTGGATCGCGCGGTCATCGAGCAGGACGTTGTCGAGCGGGTCGCGTTTCCCGAAACCCTCGAAGGTGGCCTTACCGCCCCACAATGCCGAGATCGCGAGATAGCCGCTGTCGGAGAGGTGGAAGACCACCGGCACGCCGGCCTCGGCCAGCCGCGCCCATACCGGATCATGCACCGGGTCACCGAGCGAGCGCGGCTTGACCACGCCGGGTACCGGTGCGGGTCGCACGCAGACGATCCTGGCTCCGCGGCTGAGCACGAACTCGACCTCCGCGACGGCCGCCTGCGGATCGGCCAACGAGATGATGGGCGCGGACAGGAACCGGTGATCGGGGCGGTCGAACCCCCAGTCCTCGTCGAGCCACAGGTTGAACGCGTGCACCGAGGCCATCGTCGCCTCGATGTCGGTCTTGAGCGCTTCTTCCACCCCGCAGGCGAAGGTCGGCAGCATGAACACCGTCTCCAGGTTCTGCCGGTCGAGGACCTTCAGGCGGGCATCGCGGTTCTGGTACTCCGGATGGTCGCCCAGGCGGTCGACCTTCATCAGCGAGGCCGGGTCCACGCCCTCGGGAATCTCCCCGCGGAACAACAGATCCAGGCAGCCGGGCTCGATGATGGGATCGAAGGTCGGATTCGGGATGAAGTGGTTGATCCGCTCGCCGATCACCGCGTAGGTGCGTTTACCGTCGCGCAGCATCTGGACACCGCGGCGGGCGAACTTCTTGTCCAGGTGGCGGGTGAACGCGTCGAGCGGTTCGTAGTAGTGGTTGTCGACGTCGATTGCCTTGTAGTCCAGAGTCATTCGGGTCGTCCTCCGATCACGTCAGGGGCGGGAAGTTCGGCGGCCGCTTCTCGAAGAAGGCGGTGATGCCCTCGAGGAAGTCCGGTCGCTGCATGGATTCGTGCATGAGCGTCTCGGCCAGCTGGCTGCTGTCGGCGAGCTCGCGAAGGGCATCGCCGTAGACCTGTCGCTTGATCACCGCCAGCGAGCTCGGCGCGCAGTGGGTGGCGATGTCCTCGGCGTAGCTGATCGCACGGGCCAGCAGCTCCTCCGGCGCGACCACCTCTTTGACCACGCCGAGTTGGGCGGCCTCCTCGGCCAGGAACACCCGCCCGCTCAGCAGCAGGTCGAGTGCGGCACCCCAGCCGATCACCCGGGGCAGAATCCACGAGATCGCATACTCGGCGATCAGGCCCCGGCGGGCGAAGGACGTGGTGAATTTGGCTCCGGCAGCGGCGAATCGGACGTCGCACATCAACGCCTGGGTCAGCCCGATTCCGGCACACGCCCCGTTGATCGCGGCGATCACGGGCTTGCGCAGTGTGGTGAGGAAGAAAGCGTGCCGTTCTCCCACCATCGCGCTGAGATCGGCACCGCCCGCACTCTCGACGGTGGCCGCACCGATGCTGTTCAGGTCACCCATGTCGGCACCCGCACAGAAGGCCCGGCCCCGGCCGGTGACCACGATGGCCCGAACATTCGGGTCGGCCTCGGCCCGGTCGAGTCCGGCGTAGAAGCCGGCGGCCAGACCACCGCCCCAGCCGTTCATCCGGTCCGGGCGGTTGAAGGTCAGCACCGCCACCCCGGTCTCGCGCACCTCATAGAGGACCGGTGAATCATCCTGGGCAGCAGCGTTTTCCGGGCTCTGCGGGGTGTCGAGATCAGTACGACCGTTCATCCGGCTGCGTGCACCTCCAGATCAGCCGCGGAGCTGTGGATATGTCCATACTGTACACCTATCGGTATAGGCTTCCGCAAGCACGCGTGGACGGGCCTCAGGTGAAGTCGCTGCCACCGTCGACGTTGATGTTCGCCCCGGTCATGTAGGAGTTGCGCCGGGATGCCAGGAACGCGACCACCGGGCCGATCTCCTCGGGCAGGCCGGCCCACGGCAGGTGGGCGGGGTGACCGAAATGCTCGTCGATGGCTGACATCAGCGCATAGGGGTCGGTGCCGTCGACACCTACCGACGCCGCCCAGCCGACCAGGGACTCGGACGCGATACTGCCCGGCGAGACCACGTTGACGAGGATCTCGTCCGGCGCCAGAGCCAGCGACAGGTTCTTGGAGATGCTGGTGACCATCGCCTTGGCGGCGGTGTAGGCGGCCAGGTTCGGGCTCTGCCGTTGGGTGGACTGCGCCGAGAAGTTGACGATGCGGGCCCAGTCGGCCGCCCGCAGCAGGGGAAGTGCGGCCCGGACGCACCGCACCATGCCCATCGCGCCGCCGTCGACCGCGGCGTGCCACTGCTCGTCGCCGAGTTGTTCGAGCGCTCCCTGGACACCGGGGCCCACCGTGTTCACGAGGATGTTGAGCCGGCCGCCCCAGCGTGCCCCGATCTCGTCGAAGGCGGCCCGAACCTGCGCGTCGTCGGCGACGTCGGCCACCACCGCCACCGCATCGGGACTGCCCCGCGACGCCAATTCGGAAGCGGCAGAATCGAGTACAGAGCGGGTCCGGCCGACCAGCGCAACCCGGGCGCCGTCGTCGGCGAAACACCGAGCCGCGGCCAGTCCCATGCCACGCCCACCGCCGACGATCACGGCGGTGGCGTCCTTCAGGCCGAGGTCCACCAGAGTTACCCCGCTTCCGGTGCGGGTGCGGCTCCTACCACAGGCATCGGTAAAACCTACTATAGGCATTACAGTAACTCGATGAATGGGACCGATCCGCCGCGGAGACGCAGTTCACACCGCGGTTGCCGGTAGATTCGTCACCCGATTTCGACGGAAGGTGGACCGGTAGTGGCCAAGCCAGCGACCGCGGCCAAGCGCCCACGGCGCGAGCGCGGGTCGATCAACCCCGACGACATCATCGCCGGCGCCTTCGAACTGGCCGAGCAGGTGTCGATCGACAACCTGAGCATGCCGTTGCTGGGCAAGCATCTCGGCGTGGGCGTCACGAGTATCTACTGGTACTTCCGCAAGAAGGACGACCTGCTCAACGCGATGACCGATCGCGCGCTGCGCCAGTACGTCTTCGCCACGCCGTATGTGGCCGCCGATGACTGGCGCGAGACCCTGGCCAACCATGCCAGGATCATGCGCACCACCTTCATGGGCAACCCGATCCTGTGCGACCTCATCCTGATCCGCTCGGCACTGAGCCCGCGTGCGGTGCGCGCCGGCGAGCAGGAGGTGGAGAAGGCGATCGCCAGCCTGGTGGAGGCCGGGCTCTCCGCAGAGGACGCGTTCGACGTGTACTCGGCGGTGTCCTTGCATGTGCGGGGTTCGGTCGTGCTGCACCGGCTGCACGAGAAGAACCTGGACGCCGACCGGGACGCACCTGCGCTCGAGGACACCATCCGCATCGGTGCGGCCAACGAGCACAACTTCGAATTCGGCCTGCAATGCATCCTCGAGCGAGCCGAGCGGTTGATCGAGGACGGCAAGAAATCGGCGGGCAAGCCACGCCGCAAGAGCTGACGGGTCGCTAGACCTCGATCACGACGGCGCCGCCCTGGCCGCCGCCCGCGCACATCGCGGCCACGCCGATTCCGCCTCCGCGGCGGCGCAATTCGTAGATCAGCGTGGTGACCATCCGGGCACCGGAGGCGGCGATGGGGTGGCCGAGGCTGCAGCCGCTGCCGGAGAAGTTGACCAGATCCTCATCCAGACCGTACTTGCGGCAGGCCGCGATCGGGACCGACGCGAACGCCTCGTTGATCTCCCACAGCGCCACATCCGAGGGGCGAAGCCCCGCGCGGTCGAGCACCTTGCCGATCACCTCGACGCCGCCCAGCCCGGTGTCACGCGGCGGTACACCGACCGCGCCCCACGCCTTGACCGTCGCCAGCACGTCGAGGTTCTCGGCGGCGGCATAGGCCCGGTCCACCAGCGCCACGGCCGCGCAGGCGTCGTTGGTGCCACTGCTGTTACCCGCGGTGATCGAGAAGCCTTCGATCTCCGGGTGCAGCACCTTGAGCTGAGCCAGCTTCTCGGCGGTGGTGTCGCGGCGCGGGTGTTCGTCGACGCTGAAGTCGATCACCGACCCGTCGAGCTGCTGAACCTTCAGCGGCAGGATCTCGTCGAGAAACTTGCCGGCGTCGATGGCGGCGATCGCGCGCTGATGGGACCGCGCCGCCCAGGCGTCCATCTCCTCGCGGGTGATGCCTGCCGCCTGCGCGGTGTTCCAGCCGACCGTGATCGACATGTCCTTGGTGGGCGCGTCAGGCGTCTCGACGTGGGTCGGCGGCATCCAGCGTTCCTCGAACTTCAGCTCGGGGCCGATGATGCGCTGGCTCATCAACGGGGTCATCGACAGCGACTGCACACCGCCGGCGATCAGCACCCGCTCCATCCCGGAGCCGATCTGCGCCGACGCATTGCCGATCGCGGTGAGGCTGCCCGCGCAGTGCCGGTTCACCGACTGGCCGGGGATATTCGTCAGGCCGGTGGCGTCGGCTGCGTAGCGGGCGAGGTCACCGCCGCCGTAATGGGATTCGGCGAAGATCATGTCGTCGATGGCCGCTGGGTCCACACCGGCACGGCGGATGACCTCGGGCACGACCGCGGTGATCAGCGTCTCGGGTGGGGTGTTGACCAACGTTCCCTTGAACGACCGACCGATCGCGGTCCGGACGGCGCCGACGATGACTGGTTCGGGCATGGTTCTCCACCTCCGGGTAGCACTAGGTTTACAAAACTAGCAGATACTGTATCGGCGTGGACCGGGGGTCTCAGTCCGGCTCCGGTACCGCGAAATGCTCGTCACGCAGCCGGAACGCCTCTTTGGTGCCGTGCTGCGCGCGGGTCTTGACGAAGTTGAACTCACCGGGGGCGAACTGCAGGTTGGTCCCGTAGGCATGGAAGAGGTAGCTGGCCACCTCCTCGCCCTGATAGGCCTGGCTCTGCTCGACGAGCCGGAACGCTTCCTTGGCGATCACGACGCCGTCGGCCGGCATCTTCGCCGCCTTCTGCGCCCAGTACCGGGCGCGGGCGGTCACCGACCCGGCGTCGCACGTCTCGGTGAAGACCCCCAGGTGCTCGACATCGGCGGCGGTGATGATGTCGCCGGTCAGCAGAAGCCGCCGGGCCAGCACCGGGCCCAGCCGGTGAAAGAACATGTGCAGGCTGCCCAGGGCAGGGCCGAGAAAGCGGGTGGCCGGCATGCCGATCCTGGTGTCGCGGGCGATCACGGAGATGTCGGTCATCAACGCCATCTCGAATCCGCCGCCGAGCGCGAACCCGCTGATCTCTCCGACGGTGACCTTCGGGAAGCCCAGCAGGTTGTGGTAGAAGCCAAACGTCTTGCGGTCCACAGTGAGTCGGCGCCGCTGGCTGGGCCGGCTCGGGCGGGACCCGGCCGGGCCGGGGTTGTCGCCGTACCAGCCGTAGGCGTTGTTCATGTCCGCCCCCGTCGAGAACACGCCCTCGGCGCCGCGCAGCACCACGACGGTGATGTCGTCATCCTCGGCGACGACGTCCAGGTAGCGGGCCATCGCCTCGCGCATGGCGGCGTCGTAGGAGTTGCGCTGGGCCGGATTGTTCAGCGTGAGGGTGGCGACGCGATGGTCGTCGTCGACCTCGAAGAGGACACGGTCGTCGGTGGTCATGGTCAGCTCCTCAGCTGTCGTCTATCCGGGCCGCCGGTGGCCGAATCGGCTGGCGGCCAATCGTTCCGGAGGAAGGGCGACGGTATCGGCCACCGCGGTGCACAGCACCTCGCCGTCCCGGGTGAGCCGTGCTGTCGCGGTGATACCGCGCTCGTCGTGGATTCTCTCGATGTCGAAGGCAAGCTCGGTGTCCAGTGGTGTGGGTCTTCGGTAGGTGATCGCCAATTCCCTGGTCTTGCCCGCGATCCCGACCGCGCAGCTGTGATGCTGGATCACGCAGTCGAAGAACGCGCTGAGGACTCCGCCGTGCACCAGACCGGGCGGTCCCTCGTAGACCAGCGGGAAGCTCACTGCGCCGCGGGCGGCGTCCGGGCCGATGTCGTCGAACCGGTAGATTGGGAAGACGGGATTGAACTCGCCGACGGCGAAGGCATGTTGGAGGTAGAGGCGGTTGTCGTCGCTATCTCCCGTCATCCTGGGCTGCGGGTCCGTCGGCAGGGCCGGGGCCAGGTCGGATTCCCACCGGCCGATCTGCTCCAACATGGCATCGACGGTGGGATGCGGGTGTTCCAGCGACAGCAGCATGCCGATCAGGCGGCGGATGGCCGCGGCAGCGGCAACCGTTTGCGGCAGTGGCAGTTCACCGAAACGCCGGTCTGCGCGCTCCGCCATGCGACCCCTCACCGGCCAGATCCTTGCCAACCTCTAGACGATAGCACTACTGTATGGCTATCAGTAACGCGCGTCTGAGAGGGCAGGGTCCGCGGTGGACGAAGAGGCCCGGGTGGCCGACGGCACCGTGACCTCGTCGCGGGATGGTGCTGTCCTGCACATCACTCTCGACCGGCCGTCTCGGCGGAACTCGTTGAGCCACAGCATGATCGATGCTCTCGTCGAGCTGCTGAGCGCGGCAGCGCGCGACGAGGATCTGCGCGTGGTGCATCTGCGCGGCACCGGTACGGACTTCTGCTCAGGGGTCGATTGGGTGGGCTCGGCGGGGGCCGGGCAACGTCCACGTACCGGACATCTGGTGCGGGGTGTTCCGCACGGCGCCCACCGGGTGATCGAGCTGGTGCACACCCTGCACCTGCCGGTGGTCTGCACAGTGCGCGGCTGGGCCGCCGGGCTGGGCTGCAATCTCGCACTCGCCGCAGACTTCACCGTGGCGGCCTCCGATGCGGTGTTCTGGGAGCCGTTCGTGGCGCGCGGGTTCTCCCCCGACTCGGGGTCGACCTGGCTGCTGCCACGTCTGGTCGGGATGGCGCGGGCGAAGGAGATGCTGCTGCTCGGCGAGCAGGTCGACGGCGCCACCGC
The DNA here is from genome assembly GCF_001494595.1 of Mycobacterium sp. M26. Lineage (GTDB taxonomy): Bacteria > Actinomycetota > Actinomycetes > Mycobacteriales > Mycobacteriaceae > Mycobacterium. Next base: position 317,277 of record NZ_LN929908.1, on the reverse strand, counting down.
AGCCGCCTGGGGCCTGATCCACCGCAGTGCCGAGCAGACGCACCTCGACGCCACGGTGCGCGACCTTCTCGACCGGTTGGCGGCGGGTCCGACGGTGGCGATCGGACTGGCCAAACAGGCGATCAACCACAGTCAGCACGCCACCTTGGGCGAGGCGATGAACCAGGAACTGTTCAACCTCGAACTCGCCTGTCGAACAGCCGATTTCAAGGAGGGTCTGGCAGCTTTTCGCCAGAAGCGCCAACCAGACTTCACCGGGCGATGACGAAGGGACGACTAGATGCCGGCAGGTCAGTACACGACGATCACCTATGAGGTCGACAACCACACAGCCACGATCACGCTGAACCGTCCGGAGGCGCTCAACGCGCTGAGCCCGTTCATGATCACCGAACTGCGGGACGCCTATGACGCCGCCGAGAGCGACGACGACGTTTGGCTGCTGATCGTCACGGCGACCGGCCGGGCGTTCTGCACCGGCGCCGACGTCAAGGAGATTCCCGAGGACGGCCGGGTGATCGACGAGCGGCCGTACCTGTCCAGCTATGACCAGTGGGAGGCTCCCCAGGAAGGCACCCCGCCCTTCCGGCGGATGGCCAAACCGGTGATCGTCGCGATCAACGGAATCTGCTGTGGCGCAGGGCTGGATTGGGTGACCACCGGCGATATCGTGATCGCCTCGGAGCAGGCCACCTTCTTCGATCCGCATGTGTCGATCGGGCTGGTCGCCGGGCGCGAGATGGTGCGGCTGTCCCGGGTGCTGCCCCGGTCCGTGGCGCTGCGGATGGCGATCATGGGCAAGCACGAGCGGATGGATGCCAACCGCGCCTACGAACTCGGCCTGATCACCGAGATCGTCGAGCACGACCGGCTTCTGAAACGGGCCCACGAGATCGCCGATACCGTCAACCGCAATGCGCCGCTGGCCGTTCGGGGCACCCGGCTCGCCGTCATCAAGGGCCGCGACATTCCGCTGCACGAGGCCGAGATGCTGGCCGAGGCGTTCCGCGAACGCAATCTGCACACCGCGGACTCGCTGGAAGGACCCAGAGCGTTCGTCGAGAAGCGCACACCGAACTGGCAGTGCCGATGACCGCGGCCTTCGACACCATCCTGCTGGACTTCGACCGCAGTGACCATGTCGCGACGATCACCCTGAACCGGCCGGACAAGCTGAATGCGTTCAACCGCACGATGTGCGAAGAGATGGCCGCCGCCTGGCGGATCGTCAAGAACGACAGCGCAATCCATGCGGTGGTGCTGCGCGCCGCCGGCGACCGGGCATTCTGCGCCGGCTTGGACATCACCTCGCCCTACGGCCAGCCGCACAATGTGTGGAATCACGAGGATCCGGGCGAACTGCTCAGCCCGAAGTGGCAGAAGATGTGGAAGCCGGTGGTGTGCGCGGTACACGGCATGTGCACCGCGGGCGCCTTCTACTTCGTCAACGAGTCCGACGTGGTGATCTGCTCGCAGGACGCCACGTTCTTCGACTCCCATGTCAGTGCGGGTCTGGTCTCAGCACTGGAGCCGATCGGGCTGATGCGCCGGATCGGCCTCGGCGAAACGCTGCGGATGGCTTTGATGGGCAACGACGAACGGGTGACCGCAGACACGGCCCTGCGCATCGGACTGGTGTCGGAGGTGGTCGCGCCTGTCGACCTGTGGTCACGGGCACACGAGATCGCCGCGACCATCGCCGCCCAACCACCGTCGGCCACCCAGGGCACCGTGAAGGCCATCTGGGAGTCGCTGGACAAGCCCTACCGGGCTGCCATGGAACAGAATCTCATCTACACCCGGCTGGGAAACCCGTTGGGCCAGGCCGAGCTTGCCGCCCAGGAGGAGGCGCCGCGGACCCCACCGAGGTTGCGCTAGTGCATCCGCTGTCGCAGCGGATCGCGGCGGTGCTCGATCTGGATCCCGGCGCACCGGCGATCGAGTACGACGGCCGATGGTCGAGCTGGGGCGAGCTGGCGGTGGCCACGAGACGCGTCGCCTCGACCATCGGCGTCGGAACCCGGGCCGGGATACTGCTGCGCAACACACCGGGTCACGTCGCCGCGACCCTGGGAGTGTTGCTGGCGGGTGGCTGCGTCGTGGTGATCAACCCGTCGCGCGGCGAGGACCGGATCACGTCCGACATCGCGGGTCTGGACCTCGACACGATCCTCGACCCCGCAGCCGATCTCGAGACATCGCCGGCCACCCGCACCGGCACGGCCCACGACGGTGCGGCGTCGGGGGTGGCGGTGCGGATGCTGACCAGTGGCACCACCGGTGAACCGAAACGGGTCGACATCACCTACGACATGCTGGCGATCTCGGTGCTGGGATCGGCGTCTGCCGACCTGCCTGCCCCGACGACGAGCCGTCGCGGCGTCGCCATCGTCAACGCCCCCCTGGTCCACATCGGCGGGATCTACCGGGTTCTGCAGTGCATCGTCGAGGCCAGACCGTTCGCGCTGCTCCCCCGCTTCGAGCTGACGGCGTGGGCTGACGCCGTGCGGCGGCACCGCCCGAAAACGGTCTCGCTGGTGCCCGCCGCCCTGCGGATGGTGCTGCACTCCGACCTCGGTCGCGACGATCTCGCCGGAATCCGGGCCGTCACCTCGGGCACCGCACCACTGTCTGCCGACGATGCCGAGTCCTTCACCGCGAAGTTCGGCATCCCGGTTCTGACCTCCTATGCGGCAACGGAATTCGGCGGTGGTGTCGCGGGCTGGACGCTGGCCGACCACCAGCGGTTCTGGCAGAGGAAGCGGGGCAGCGTGGGCCGGGCGACCCTGGGCGCCCGACTTCGGGTGGTGACCGAGGATGGCGCGGTCCTCGGCCCCGACGAGCCCGGGCTGCTCGAGGTCATTCCCGGCCAGCTGGGTCCGGACGCCGGCTGGATGCGCACCACCGATCTGGCCCGCATCGACGCCGACGGGTTTGTGTGGATACTCGGCCGGGCCGACCAGGCCATCATCCGCGGCGGATTCAAGGTGCTGCCCGACGATGTCAGAACCGCCCTGGAGAGCCATCCCGGCGTACTGGGCGCCGCGGTGGTGGGCCGCGCCGACGAGCGGATCGGCGAGACTCCGGTGGCGCTGGTAGAACTGGCGCACGCCAGTGTCAGCGAAGCGGAGCTGCGCGAGTTCCTGCGAACCCGGCTGGCGCCCTATGAGATTCCCTCGCAGATCATGGTTGTCGACGCGATCCCGCGAACCCCGTCGGGCAAGGCCGACCTGTCCGCCGTCCGTGCCCACTTCGACGATCCGGCGGCACGCCATGCCCACTGACCGTCGACTGACGGTGGGGCGGCTGCTGGAGCGACAGGCGTCGCAGCGGCCCGAGCAGCCGCTGCTGATCTGTGACGGCGCCGTGCGCACGTACGGGGAAGCCGACCGGCGGTCCGCCGACCTGGCAGTCGCACTGGTCGGGCTCGGCGCAGGCCAAGGAACCCACGTCGGCGTGCTGTATCCCAACGGCGCGGACTTTGTGGTCGCCATGCTGGCCGCCGCCCGGATCGGCGCGGTGGTGATCCCGTGCTCGACCTTCGCGACGGCACCGGAACTGCAGAGCCAACTCCTGCACAGCGACACCGAGATCCTTCTTGCCACATCGTCGTTCCGCGGAAACGACTACACCACGCGGCTGGCCGGCCTCACCGCACCGTGGCTGCGGCACATCGTGTTCGACGGGCGTACCGACGCCTGCGCAAACCCGGCGATGGTCCGCGCACTGGCCGATGATGTCGACGGCGCGGACCCGCTGGCCATCATCTACACCTCGGGGTCGACCGGAACCCCGAAGGGTGCGGTCCACACCCATGCCGCGCTGCTGTCACAGCAACACCACCTCAACGAGATTCGTGGACTGCACGCCGAGGACAGGTTGTTCTGCACCTCGCCGTTCTTCTGGATCGGCGGGTTCGCCTTCGCACTGCTGGCCACCTTGGTCGCCGGATCGACCCTGGTGTGCTCGAACGCGACCGACCCAGCGGTCACCCTCGACCTGCTGGAGGCCGTACGCCCCACACTCACCAATGGATTCGCCGCCGGGGTGGCACATCTGGCCCGTCACGAGAGCTTCGCCCGGCGCGATCTGTCGTCGCTGCGCCGCGGTAACCTCTACCCGATCATGGCCCCCGGCGCCCGGCCGGCCGACCCGGAGTTGCGGCACAACATGCTGGGCATGACCGAAGCCGGCAGCGTCGTGCTGCTCAGCGAGGATGACACCGACCAGCCGGAGCACCGGCGCGGATCGTTCGGACATCCGGCGCCGGGCTTTGCGACACGCATCGTGAACCCGGAGACCGGCCAGGACGTCGCCGCCGGCGAGGTCGGCGAATTATTGCTGCGCGGAGAGTATCTGATGCAGCACTACTACAAACGCAGCCGCGAGGACTGCTTCACTGCCGACGGCTGGTTTGCCACCGGCGACCTGGTCCGTACGGACCACGACGGCTTCTACTACTACCTCGGGCGCCTCGGTTCGATGATCAAGACCGCTGGTGCCAACGTCTCCCCCGCCGAGGTCGAGCGGGCGATCGCGACCGTGACCGGCGGGCTCACCGCCCACGTGGTGGGCCTGCCCGATGCCGAGCGAGGCCAGGCGGTGGCAGCCGTCATCGTGGTTCCCGACGGCGTGGCGGGCGACTGCGAGTCGCTACGGCAGCGCCTTCGCTCAGAGCTGTCGGCCTACAAGCTTCCCCGCCGCATCGTCTGGGTCCCACCGTCCGCGGTGCCACTGATGTCCAGCGGCAAGGTCGACGTGCGCCGGCTGCCGGAGTTGTTCGATGTCTGAGACCATCGACTCGCTGATCCGCGAGCGGGCCGGGCTGGGCCGGCAGCCGTTCCTGATCGACAGCACGTCGCAGATCAGTTATGCCGAGCTGGACACCGCGACGCGCGACGTGGCGGCCGGGCTGATCTCAGCCGGTGTGACGAAGGGCAGCCGGATCGGGCTGATCATGTCCAACGGGGTGCGCTGGGCTCAGATCGCGTTGGCCATCAACCGTATCGGCGCGGTGCTGGTGCCGCTGAGCACCCTGCTGGCCGGTCCCGAGCTGGCCGCCCAGTTACGGGTGGCTTCGGTGCGGTACCTGATCTCCGTCGAGGAGTTCCGTGGTCATCGCTACCTCGACGAGATCGCCGGGCACATCGACAGCCTGCCAGCATTGCAGACGATCTGGCCAGCCGACGCATTGCCCAGTGGTGCAGCCGATGTGGACGTGGCGACGGCGGCGGCCACGGTGGTTCCGGCCGATCCGCTGGTGGTGATGTTCACTTCGGGCAGCAGCGGGCCTCCCAAAGGGGTGATCCATTCGCACGGCAATGCCATCGCAGCCGTGCGCGCCGGGCTGTCGGTGCGCCGGATCGACCACGACACCCGGCTGTACGTGCCCATGCCGTTCTTCTGGGTCGGGGGCTTCGGCACCGGTCTGCTGTCGGTTCTCGTCGCGGGCGCAACCCTGGTCACCGAGGCGATCGCCACTCCGCAGAGCACATTGGAATTGATGGCGCGCGAACGGGTTACGTCGTTTCGCGGCTGGCCCGCCCAGGCCGAGGCACTCGCCCGCCACGCGGTCGAACTCGGCGCCGATCTGTCGGCGCTGCAGCCGGGCAGCCTGGAGGCGCTGCTGCCACCGGAGCGGCGACCGCCGCCGGGTGCGCGGGCCAATCTGCTGGGCATGACCGAGTCGTTCGGACCGTACTGCGGCTACCAGATGGATACCGATATGCCGCGCTCGGCCTGGGGATCCTGCGGAAAGCCGTTGCCCGGTGTCGAGATTCGGATCGTCGACACCGAGACCGGCGACCTGCTGCCCACCGGCAGCGTCGGGACGATCCAGATCCGCGGGCGCCAGATCCTGCGCGGTATCTGCCGGCGCAGCCGCGAGGAGGTCTTCACCCCCGACGGCTTCTTCTCCACCGGCGACCTGGGCCGCCTCGACGCCGACGGATTCCTCTTCTATCACGGCCGGTCCGACAACATGTTCAAGGTCAGCGGGGCCACCGTGTATCCGAGCGAGGTCGAAGCGGGATTGCGCGCCATCGACGGGGTACGCGCGGCCTACGTCACCGACGTCGAGGGCCGGGTCGGCGCCGCGTTGGTGTCCGGCCTGAGCATCGAGGACCTGCGGGCAGCGGCTCGGACCCAACTGAGCGCATTCAAGGTTCCCACGATCTGGGTGCGGCTGGCCTCCGACGACGAAGTGCCGCGAGGAAGCACCGGCAAGCTCGATGTGCGGCGGCTGCGCGAGATGCTCACCGACGCCGGCCACGTCGAGTAGCCAGTCGGCGCCGACTGGCCCTTTACCGCCGCGATCTGATCCGCTGAAATCGAGACCATGACGACGAACACCGCGCCGGGGATGGCCGAGCTGATCGATGTCTATCGGCTCGCCGGTGATCATGCGCTGTCGCTGGTGGCCGGGGTGGCGGCAGACCAGTGGCCGGCACCCGCGCTCGGGTCGTGGACCGTGCGCATGCTCGTCGGGCATATCGGCCGCTCGTTCACCACCGTCACCGACTACCTGGCCAAACCCGCGGCAACCAAGGATGTCCCGTCCACCGCCGACTACTACGTCATCGCCCTGCAGCAGACCGATTCCGCGGCCATCGACGCGCGGGCCGAGCAGGCGGCGCACGCCCTCGGCGACACTCCGCTGGCCGCGCTGCGAGGATTCCGGGACGCCGCGGTCGCTGCCCTCGACGTCGCGGGTGATCCACTGATCACGACCATCGCCGGCGGGATGTCGCTCTCGGACTACCTGCCCACCCGCATCTTCGAGCTGGCGGTGCACAGCCTGGACCTGGCCCGGGCGACCGATCAGGCGGCGGCGTTGCCCGCCGAGGTGTGCGGCCACGCCGCGGCTTTGGCCGCGGTGACCGCCGTGCGGCGGGGCCATGGCGAAACCGTGCTCTCGGCGCTGACCGGGCGCAGCACACTTCCGTCCGGGTTCTCGGTGGTGTGAACCTCAGGGCTGCTGCGCGCGCTGGGCGACGCCCTTCTTCACCAGATGCTCAATGAGCGGCTCGGCCCCCGCGGCCAGGTGGTCCGACATCGCCGCCCGCGCCGCCTCCTCGTCGTGGCGGCTCAGCGCCGTAACGATCCGCTCGTGGTCGGCCACCGAACGGTCCGGCCAGCCCTCGATCGTCGGGAACACCGATTCCGGTGCGTAGCGGGTGATCTGGGACATCAGCTGGGCGAGCTTGGGCGAGTCGGCGGCCACGTTGATCGCGCGGTGGAACTCGTGGTTGAGGCGGACGGCACGGTCACCGTCGTTCGCGGCGTAGGCGTCGGTGAGTTCGGCGTGGATGGCGGTGAGTTCCTCCAGTTGGTCGTCGGTGATGTTCGCCGCCGCTCGCGCCGCCAGCAGACCACCCACGTGCGCCTGCAGATTGGACACGTCGGTGATGTCGCGGTCGGTGAAGGGCAGCACCACGAAACCCCGCCGGGGCAGCTGATCGAGCAGCCCTTCACCACGCAACTCGAAGAGGGCCTCCCGCACGGGGGTGACACTGATGCCCAGCTCGGCCGCGAGCTGGTCGAGGCGGATGTACTCGCCGGCAGGATAGGTCCCGTTGAAGATGCGACGGCGGACAAACCGCGCCACATCCTCTGCCAATTGTGGCCGGGGGGCGAATTCGGGTGCGCTCACGTCAGATCCGGTAGTCGGCCAGCAGTCGCTTGCTGATGATGTTCTTCTGGATTTCGCTGGTGCCCTCGCCGATCAGCAGGAAGGGGGCATCGCGCATCAGCCGCTCGATCTCGTACTCCTTGGAGTACCCGTAGCCGCCGTGGATGCGGAAGCTCTGCTGGGTGACCTCCGAGCAGAACTCGCTGGCCAGATACTTCGCCATCCCGGCCGCGACGTCGTTACGTTCCCCGGAGTCCTTCAGCCGCGCGGCGTTGACCATCATCAGATGCGCCGCTTCGACTTTGGTGGCCATCTCGGCAAGCTGGAAGGCGATGGCCTGGTGCTCGGCGATGGGCTTGCCGAAGGTGCTGCGCTGCTGGGCATAACGGGCGGCCAGCTCGAACGCGCGTACCCCCACCCCGCAGGCGCGGGCGGCGACGTTGACCCGGCCGACCTCGACACCGTCCATCATCTGGAAGAACCCCTGCCCCGGCTTGTTGCCCAGGACGTTGTCGGCACTGCACACGTAGCCGTCGAAGATCAGCTCGGTGGTGTCGATACCCTTGTAACCGAGTTTGTCGATCTTGCCCGGGATCGTCAGACCGGGCGCTACTTCCCCGAAGCCGGAAGGCTTTTCGATGAGGAAGGCCGTGAGGTTGCGGTGCGGCTTGTCGGCACCCTCGTCGGTGCGTACCAGCGCGGCCACCAGTGTCGAACTGCCGCCGTTGGTCAGCCACATCTTCTGGCCGTCGATGGTGTAGGTGCCGTCGCCGTTGTCGCGGGCGCGGGTTCGGATGGCGGCGACATCGGAACCGAGTTCGGGCTCCGACATCGAAAAGGCCCCGCGGGTTTCACCGGTGGCCATCCGTGGCAGGAAGCGTTGCTTCTGCTCGTCGGTGCCGTGCTGGCGAATCATGTAGGCGACGATGAAGTGGGTGTTGATCACCCCGGAGATGCTCATCCAGCCGCGCGCGAGTTCCTCGACGCACAGGGCGTAGGTGAGCAGCGATTCCCCCAGCCCGCCGTACTCCTCGGGAACCATCAGGCCGAACAGCCCCATCTCCCGCATCTGGTCGACGATGGCCTGCGGATAGGTGTCGGAGTGTTCCAGGTCCTGGGCGTTGGGGATGATCTCCTTGTCGACGAATTGCCGGACGGTGGAGATGATCTCGGTCTGGAACTCGGTGAGCCCCAGCGTCTGGGCGAGTCTGGTCATATAAGTCACACCCTTTCGAAGACCGCGGCCAGGCCCTGCCCGCCGCCGATGCACATCGTCTCCAGCCCGTACCGCGCATCGCGCCGGTGCAGTTCGCGGGCCAGGGTGGCCAGCATCCGCCCACCGGTGGCGCTCACCGGATGGCCGAGCGAGATTCCCGAGCCGTGCACGTTGGTGCGCTCGAGGTCCGCGTCGGTGAACGCCCACTCCCGCATCACGGCCAGCGCCTGGGCGGCGAAGGCTTCGTTGAGTTCGATGACGTCGATATCGGCCAGCGTGAGGCCGGCCTTGTCCAGCGCGGCGGCGGTGGCCGGCACCGGTCCGATACCCATGACCGCCGGCGCCACCCCTGCCGACGCCCATGACACCAGCCGCACCAGCGGCCGCAGGCCCAGTTCCTCGGCCTTCTCGGCAGTGGTGACCAGGCACACCGAGGCGGCATCGTTCTGGCCGCTGGAGTTGCCCGCTGTCACGGTGGCGTCCGGATCCTGTTTGAGCAGAACAGGTTTGAGCCTGGCCAGCGACTCCACGGTGGTATCGGCCCGCGGGTGCTCGTCGGTGTCGATGAGCTGGTCGCCGTGCCGGGTCGACACCGTGACGGGAATGATCTCCTCGGCGAACACGCCACTGTTCTGCGCGGCGACGGCTCGCTGGTGGGAGGCGACGGCCAGCTCGTCCTGCTCCTGACGGGGGATGCGGTACTCGCGGCGCAGGTTCTCGGCCGTCTCGAGCATGCCGCCGGGCACCGGGTAGAACCGGCCACCGGCGGTGGTGCGGCCGCGCGCGAGTCCGTCGTGCACGCTGACACCGTTGCGGGCGCCTCCCCACCGCATGTCGGTGGAGTAGAACGCGACATTGCTCATGCTCTCGGCACCGCCGGCGACCACGAGATCGTTGTCGCCGGAGGCGACTTGGAGGCAGGCCTGGATGACCGCCTGCAGGCCGGAGCCGCAACGCCGGTCGACCTGCATACCCGGGACGGTGACGGGCAGACCCGCGTCCAGTGCGACGACCCGGCCGATCGCGGGTGCCTCACTGTTGGGATAGCAGTGTCCGAAGATGACATCCTCGATCGCCTCGGCGGGAACACCGGTCCGCTCCAGGAGTCCCTTGAGGGCGGCGACACCGAGGTCGACCGCGGTCAGCGAGGCGAACATGCCGCCGTAGCGGCCGATCGGCGTGCGCACCGGCTCGCAGATGACGGCCGTCCTCGTCGGCAGCATCAGAGGTGCCGTCCTCCGGTGACCTCCAGCACCGTTCCCGTCATGTACGACGACAGGTCGGATGCCAGGAACAGAGCCACCTTGGCCACCTCGGCGGGCTCGCCGGCGCGTCCCAGCGGCACCTCGGCGACCTTGGAGTCCCAAATCCGTTGCGGCATCGCCTCGGTCATCGCCGAGCGGATCAGCCCGGGCTGGATGGCGTTGACCCGCACACCGAGATGGGCCAGTTCCTTGGAGGCCGCCTTCGTCATACCGACGATGCCGGCCTTGGCCGCCGAGTAGTTGGTCTGGCCGATCATCCCGACCTTGCCGGAGATCGACGACATGTTCACGATCGCGCCGTGGCCCTGCTCGCGCATGATCGAGGCGGCCTTCTTCAAGCCGTTCCAGGTGCCCTTGAGGTGGACGGAGATCACCTGATCGAACTCGTCCTCGGTCATCTTGCGCAGCGTCGCGTCCCGGGTGATGCCAGCGTTGTTGACCATGATGTCGAAGCGGCCGAACTGCTCGATCGCGGCCTCGACGAGCGCGTCGACGTCGGCGTAGGACGTGACATCGCATTTCACCGCGCGCGCCACCTCGGCGCCGCCGAGCTTCTCGGCCGCCTCCTGGGTGGCCGCCAGGTTGATGTCGCCGATGACCACCCGGGCTCCCTCGGCGATGAACTGCTCGGCGATCGCAAAGCCCAGGCCTTGCGCCCCACCCGTGATGACTGCGGTCTGACCGGCCAGCAACGACATCGGATCTCCCTCTTCCAGGCTTCCTACGAGAAACTGGACGCGATCATATTTCATATATGATCGCGTCCAGCATGCACCCCCACGTTCCCGAGGAGCTGTGATGAGTGACGTCAGCGATGACGACTTCCGCGAGATCCTGGCGCAGACCCGCCACTTCGTCCGCAGCGCCGTCGTACCGCGCGAGTCCGAGATCGTCAACGAGGACAAGGTCCCCGACGACCTGCGCGACCAGGCCATGAAGATGGGCTTGTTCGGCTACGCGATCCCCCAGCAGTGGGGCGGCCTCGGCCTTGACATCACCCAGGATGTCGAACTGGCCATGGAACTGGGCTACACCTGCTTGGCCCTGCGGTCGATGTTCGGCACCAACAACGGCATCGCCGGGCAGGTGCTCGTCGGCTTCGGCACCGACGAGCAGCGGACCCGCTGGCTCGAACCGATCGCCACCGGTGAGGTAGTGGCCTCGTTCGCACTGACCGAGCCCGGCGCCGGGTCCAACCCGTCGGGGCTGAAGACGAAAGCCGTTCGGGACGGCGATCATTGGGTGATCAACGGCAGCAAGCAGTACATCACCAACGCTCCGGTGGCCAACCTGTTCATCGTGTTCGCCCGCACCCGGCCCGCCGACGCCAACGGCGCGGGCATCGCGGTGTTCCTGGTGCCCGCGGACACGGCCGGTGTGGAGGTCGGCGTCAAGGACGCCAAGATGGGTCAGGAGGGGGCCTGGACCTCGGACGTGACGTTCACCGATGTGCGGGTGGGCAACGACGCGCTGATCGGCGGCAGCGAGGACCACGGCTACCGCGCGGCGATGACATCACTGGCGCGGGGGCGTATCCACATCGCGGCGCTGGCCGTCGGCGCCGCCCAGCGCGCGCTCGACGAGTCGGTGGCCTACGCCGCGACCGCCACGCAGGGCGGCACGCCCATCGGCACCTTCCAGTTGGTGCAGGCGATGCTGGCTGATCAGCAGTCGGGTGTGATGGCCGGCCGGGCGCTGGTGCGCGAGGCCGCGCAGAAATGGCTGTCCGACGAGGACCGCCGGATCGCTCCGTCGGTGGCCAAACTGTTCTGTACCGAGATGGCCGGTAAGGTCGCCGACCTGGCGGTGCAGGTGCACGGCGGGGCGGGCTACATGCGCGGTGTGCCCGTCGAACGGATCTACCGCGAGGTCCGGCTGCTGCGACTCTACGAGGGCACCAGCGAGATTCAGCGACTCATCATCGGCGGCGGTCTGGTCAAGGAAGCGCAGCGCAGCCGGTGAGCGGCCGACTGTCCGGCAGGGTCGCCTTCATCACCGGCGCGGCGCGCGGCCAGGGCCGGGCCCACGCGGTGCGCATGGCCCGTGAGGGCGCCGACATCATCGCCGTCGACATCGCGGGCCCGCTGCCGGACTGCGTGCCCTACCACCCGGCCACCCCGGACGATCTGGCCGAGACGGTCCGCCTCGTCGAAGCGACGGGTCAGCGAATCCTGGCCTCCGCCGTCGACACCCGGGATCTTGACGGCCTGAAAGCGACTGTGGCCCAGGGTGTTGCGACGTTGGGCCGGCTGGACATCATCGTCGCCAACGCGGGCATCACCTCACCGGCGGCGTGGGACGAGATCACGCCGGAGGCCTTCCGGGACGTGATGGACGTCAACGTCACCGGGACGTGGAATACCGTGATGGCCGGCGCGCCGGCGATTATCGAGGGCGGCCGCGGCGGGTCGATCATCCTGATCAGCTCGGCAGCCGGAATCAAACTGCAGCCGTTCATGGTGCACTACACCGCCAGCAAGCATGCCGTCACCGGGATGGCCAGAGCGTTCGCCGCCGAACTGGGCAAGCACAACATCCGGGTCAACAGCGTGCATCCCGGACCGGTCAGCACCGATATGGGCACCGGCGACATGGTGGCCGAACTCGGCAAGGCGATGGAGACCAACCCGGCGCTGCAGAACATGATGCTGCCGTTTCTGCCGATCTACATCGCCGAGCCGGACGACATCGCCGACACGGTCTGCTTCCTGGCCAGCGATGACGCGAAACTGATTACCGCTGAGGCGATATCAGTCGATCAGGGCTCGACGAAGTACTGAGGGTACGGGACAGGAAGGCCACCTGGTCGTCGACAGCCTTGTCGAACCAGTCGTTGCCGGGCCATACGTCGAAGTGATCGCAGGGGTAGTGGTGCACCTGCCCCCTGGCCAGTACTGCGGTGGCGGCCACCGAGTCGGCAGGCACATAGCGATCGAAGTCGGCGATCTGGAACAGTGCCGGGCAGCGTAACTGCTTGGCGGCCTGTGCCGTTCGGATGCCGGCGATCTGCAGGCCGACGGCGGCGTCGACCTCATTGCGCCAGGTCGGCCCCGCCAGCGCGGTGTAACTCTCGTAGGCGCCGTCCAGCGTCAGGCCACCGGGCTCGCCGGGCCGGGCCACCAGCGGCATCATCGTGGGGCGCCGGCCGCGGGACACGTCCACCCGGCTTTTCGCCCCGATCATCGTCCATTTCAGCGCGGTGGGGACGCTGCGGCTGGCCATCGCCGCCCGGCTCACGGCCGTGCCACTGGTCAGCGGGGTCATGGCGATGACGGCGACGATGTCGGAGCGCCCGGCCGCCACCTGGAGTACGTGGCCGCCGGACAGCGACGATCCCCACAGTGCGATCCGGTTCGGGTCGACGCCCGGCAGCCGCTTGGCCGCGGCCACCGCGGATTCGAAGTCGGTGATCTGCCCGGCCACCGAGACGGTCTGGCGCGGTGACCCTTCCGAGGCTCCGAAGCCCCGGTAGTCGAAGGCCAGCACGTCGATGCCTGCGGCGCTGAGGCGTTCGGCGAAAGGGGCCAGGCCGGAGTCCTTGGTCCCACCGAAGCCGTGGCCCATCACCACGACCGGCCTTCCAGCAGGCCCTTCGAAGCGATCGCCGGCACCGGCGAAATGCCAACCGCTGCAGAGCACCCCGGCGGAGTCGAAGGTGATGTCGGTGGCGGTCATACGGCTTCCTTGGTGCGGCGGCGGCGCAGCTCGGCCCGCTTGACACCGGCCGGGAATTCGCGGGTGCGGATGTCGTGCTCGTAGTGGAAGTAGTCGACCTGCTGGGTATGTCTCGGGCGGTCGACGCAATGGCCGACGTATTTCTTCTGGTCGGCGTCGATGATCCGCTCCATCTCAGCGGCCGGCGGCAGTGCGTAGCGGCCGACGGCGTAGGCCGCCATCAGCTTGGCCTGACATTCGATGAACGGGAACAGCGTGGGGATGGCCTGGGCGAAGCCGATGAAGACCAGGTTGTCCAAGCCGGGCTTGAACATTCGCTTGTAGAGCCGGATGTTGTTGTCGGGCGCGCTGATGAAGTCGGGGTCGAAGAACGGGAACGTGATGTTGTACCCGGTCGCGTACACGATGGCGTCGAACACCGCGCTGGTGCCGTCCTCGAAGTGGACGGTGTCGCCGTCGAGCCGGGACACGTTGGGCTTGGGGGTCACGTCACCGGAGCCCAGTCGCAGCGGCAATTCGACCGACTGGGTCGGGTGTGCCTCGAAGAGCTTGTGGTTCGGGGCGGGCAGACCGTAGAGCGTGGGGTCCACACCCATGTAAGGGGCCATCAGCTGAACGGCCTTGCGCTGCCAGGACAACGGGATGTACGGCGAGGTTTTCCACACCGAGTCCCCGGGCCGCCCGGCGATGTACTTGGGCACGATCCAGGCACTGGACCGCGTCGAGAGGGTGACGGTGTTCTGCAGCGTTTTCGACGACAGTTCGACGGTGATGTCGGCGGCGCTGTTGCCGATGCCGACCACCAGGATTCGCTTACCGGTGAGGTTCAGCGGTGTCTGCGGATCGATGTAGTGGTGGGAATGGATTGTCTCGCCGGTGAATTCGCCGGGAAAGTTCGGATAGCGGGCGTCCCAGTGGTGGCCGTTGCCGACCACCAGGAGGTCGAACTCTCGGGTAGTGCCCTGCTGGTCGGTGATGTCCCAGCCACCGTCGGGTCGCGGTGCGGCGTGCTGGACGCCGTTGTTGAACTCGATGTTGTCCAGCAGCCCGAAGGTCTCGGCGTAGGAGTCGAGGTAGGCCTTGATCTCGCTGTGGTGCGGGAAGGACGGGAAGTGCTCGGGGATCGGAAAGTCCTTGAACGACAACCGTTGTTTGGACGTGTCGATGTGCAGCGAGCGGTAGGCGCTGCTGAGCCCGTTCGGGTTACCGAAAGCCCAGTTGCCGCCGATCCGGTCGGACAGCTCGAAAGTGGTGTGCGGAACGCCGTAGTCCTTCAGCATCTTGCCCGATGTCAAGCCGCTGATACCGGCGCCGATGACCGCGGTGCGGGGCAGGGTGTCACCCATCTGTGCTCCTACTCGGCTGCGATGAGGTCAAGGGTCTCCAGCTCGCGGATCGCCTGACAACCGCGGCGCAGCATCGCCGCCATCATGTCGTCGCCGCGCTCGGTCTCGACCGAGAACGCACACCCCAGCCCGGAGATCAGCGGAACCTGGATCATGCCGAGACGATAGTCCAGCCAGCAGGTCTCCAGGTCGTAGTCGGTGACGCCCTGCTCGGTCAGTGCTCGGTGATAGTCGGCCACCAGGTCCTTCTCGACGTCCGCACGCAACTCGGGTTCCAGGCTGGTGCCGGTGAAGTAGGCGAGATCCCGGCCGGCCAGACCGACGCCGAGGGTCTGCCAGTCCACGACGGTGATGCGGTCGCCGTCGAAGAGCAGGTTGTCCAGCCGGTAGTCGCCGTGCAGCAGAGCGAAGCGGTCGGGTGCGCCCAGCAGCCAGGGGGTGACCGCCGCCATCGACGCGGACAGCGTCTCGGCGTCGGCGTCACTGAGCTTGCCGGCCAGTTTGTCCCTGGTGATGTCGGCGGCAATCTTCGAGATGTCACCCAGGCCGCGCATCGCATCTTCCCCGGTGATGGTCATGGCCAGGCCTTCGAAGGTCTGCCAGTGTGGATCGCACCAGGTGGGCGCGTGCAGTCCGGCCAGTGCCCGCACTGCCAGCCGCGCCTGCTCGACCCCGCAGCCGGCGATCTGGTCACCCTGGACCGCCGGCGCCTGGTCGGCCAGCAGCAGCGCGAAACTGGCTCCCTCGTCAGCGATCTCGCAGTGGAAGCATTCCGGGATCGGGATCGTCACCCGATCAGCGACCGATTGGTAGAAGGCGCTCTCGCTGCGGTAGCCCAGGGACACCCGGTCGCGGACGGCGTCGTCGCCTGAGGGCAGTTTGAGGATGAAGGTGTCGGGCAGGCCGTGCGGATTGGCCGCGTAAGTGGCCGTCACCCGGAAGGTGGCACCCGTCTGTCCCGTCCCGACCGGACGAACGTCGACCGAGGTGACGTCCGTCGCCGTTGCGCGTCCGGCGAGGATCGACGCCAGCCAGGCGGGGGTCACGTCGGAGGGGTACCGGGGAATAGTAGACACATCGCTCATAGTGTCATCGACCGCTCGTCAGCGGAACGCTGCCCGGACACGAACCGCGCCGCCATTCGGTTGAGCAGCCCCGGCGCCAGCCGCGCGAACAGCCATGCGACCTGAGCCTGGCGCGGCGTGACCAGCAGTGCTTTGTTGCGGGCGACGGCGGTCAGGGTGTCGGCGGCCAGCCTGTCCGGGCTGTGGAAGCTCGTGGAGCGCTGTCCCATCTGATAGAACTCGCGGCCGTTGAAGTCGCCGAGCCAGCCCTTGTCCAGGATCGGGGTGTCGACGGCGGTGGGACAGATCGCGAGCACACCGACACCGCGGCCCGCCGCCTCCGACCGCAGCGCCAGCGAGAGCCCCACAACGGCGTGTTTGGTCATGACGTAACTGGTGATGCGGCCGGCGGCCGCCAGGCCGGCCATGGAGGCCGTGTTGACGATGTGCCCACTGCCCTGGCGGACCATGTGCGGGTAGGCGGCATGGACTCCGTGGACGACGCCGCGGATGTTGACGTCGATGATGGCGTTCCACTGATCGAGGGTGAGCAGTTCGGTGTCACCGCCCCAGGTGATGCCGGCGTTGTTGAACATCAGGTCGATCCGACCCGAGCGGTCGACGACGTCGTCCACCACGTTCTGCACCGCGGCCGCATCGGTGACGTCGAGTTGGCGGGCACTGCCGGGTGTGCCCAGGGTGTCGGCGGTGCGCTGGGCAGCCTCGCCGTCGATATCGGTGCACATCACCTCGGCTCCGGCATTGGCCAGCGCGCGGCACAGGGCTGCGCCGATGCCCGATCCGGCGCCCGTCACGATCGCCTGTTTGCCGTCGAACCGCGCCACGCGAGACACCGCGCCTCCTGGGTCGGGAGCGTTGAAGTGGTGTCAACTGTAAGACATACGGCAAGAGTTGCGGTAGAGCGCGGTCCTGAGGCGGACACCGGTCCGTGCCCGGCGAGCTATCGACGAACGTTCACTGCGACATTTTGATAACTGAATTAATCTTGCACCGCACTTCATCCCGATCCGTCGCCAACATTTTGAAGTTGGGATGGTCTTTATTGATCGACAAGGCCTGACCATAAAGATCAATGCACGGTGTCGGCGCGACTGGACCGAGGACTTCCGGCTCCGCTGCACGCGCAGCCACAATCGTGGCAATGGCTCCCACCAGGGCCACAACGAGTGGGACCGCCAACGAGCGTTTGTCGTCAGCATCGGTGTGGCGCTGCGCAAAGGCATACCCAATCAGGAAGACGCCGGCGACCAGGCTGGTGGCGACCAGAGCGAACGCAGTGGTGCCCTGTGGCTTGTCCTGGAAGACGGTCCGCCCGAGCCGAAACGCGACAAGGGCATTGATCAGGCAGACAAGAATGCCAAGCAGCAACGGCAAGACAAACCGCGATTTCTCGCTGCCGCCCACAGATGCTTTCTGAGATCCACCCGCAGTACCAACAGTGACTTCATTTTCTGGGACCGCATGTTTAGTCCCCCCCGGAATTGACATGCATTAAATGCTATTGGGGAGGGCAGAAGAGCGCTGAGGATTCGAGAACGGCGTTGCGGAATGACGACGAGCATCAAACCGGAACCGCTTGAGTGGCCAGGGCCGGGATCGAACCGGCGACCTTCCGCTTTTCAGGCGGACGCTCGTACCAACTGAGCTACCTGGCCGGAAGGCACCCTGTCCAACCCTAAGTGCCTCACCACAAACATGGCGACCCTGACGGGACTCGAACCCGCGACCTCCGCCGTGACAGGGCGGCGCGCTAACCAACTGCGCCACAGGGCCTTGATGTGCCTTCACGTTTCCGTGTCGTGCGTACCCCCAACGGGATTCGAACCCGTGCTACCGCCGTGAAAGGGCGGCGTCCTAGGCCACTAGACGATGGGGGCCCGGCCGAATCTCTTCGGGGTACTCACAACGAGTCAACGCTGGAGCGTCGTTAGCTTAGGGCACTGGGAGCCCAATCCCAAAACCAGGACCCCGAACCGGAGGCAGTATCCTGTCCGTCGCGCCCCTATAGCTCAGTTGGTAGAGCTACGGACTTTTAATCCGCAGGTCCTAGGTTCGAGTCCTAGTGGGGGCACCGACACGGCTCGTCGGCCTTGACCGGCTCGGTCTGCGGCGTGATACGCCCGACGCCCCACAGTTCGTGGATGCACTCGAGAGCGACGGTCAGCACGCAATGACTCATGGCGCGCAACATGCGTTCCGAATTACGAATCTCGCGCCCGACACCCCGCCGCAGTCTCCATGTCGCCCGCCGGCAGCTAAATTCTCTTCGGAAAGAATCGTCGGCGTTCACCATACTCACCGAGAACCGCGCAGAGCCGCGATGAGACTTTCCCGTCGGCAAGGATCTTCCGCCAAAGATCAAGGGCAGCAGCACTGTAACGAGTTTGCGGGATACGCACGCGGCAATTTTTATCCGGGCGCAGTCGGCAGAATATGACATTTCCGGTGGCGAATGTGTGAGGCATCTCAGCAACGGGTAAGTAGAGTGAAACGTTAGGTCGGGATCGTTCAGGAGAGCTCTATGAACAGCCCATGGGTCACCTCGACCGATGTCGTACGATTCGCGATCGCCGACACCGTTCGCAAACTCGGCGGCGATGAGGAAGCGATCGACGACATCGCCACCGCGGCTACCTATGCGATCTGGTGTTCGGCCTTCACGACCGGCCAGGGCCGCTGACCGATCCCGCCTAAACTCGAGACGTGGCCGACCCTCGCATTTCTCTGCCTTTCTGGCGACGCCACCCCGTGCTGGCCGTCGGATTCGTCGGCCTACCCTGCTGGGCGCTGGCCCACGGTTGGTACCTGCCCGTCGCCCTGACAGCGGGTGCGGTGGCGGCGGTCTGGCTGCGGCGGGCACTGCGGTCCGCCGCCCGCACGAGGGCCGCGTTGCGCGCCCGCGCCGACTACGAACACACCCTGAGCTTGGCAGGCGACCCGCGTGGCCTCTACGGGCGGTTCCCGCCGGTGCAATCGGGGTGGTTTCCCGATCCGGGATACAACCGGCAGTGGCGTTACTTCGACGGCGCCTTCTGGACCGGACACGTCGCGCCGAGGTAGTGAATACCGTTGTCGCGGTGATCGACCGGCGGCAGGTTGCGTGCGGGCGTGTGCAGCAGGGGCGCGTCAGCGGGAATGCGTCCGGTCGCACGGTCCCAACCGGCACGCGCGCGCGGGTGCATGCGCCGGCGCGGGGGCAGCAGCTTGAACACCAGGTTGACCGACCGGCCGAACAGCCAGTGCAGCCGCTCGTCGCGCCGCGACCACGTGTAGCCCATCAACTTCCGGACCGGTTCGTCGTAGAGCCCGACGGTCAGCCACACCGCGAACGGTCCCATCACCTTCAGGTAGGCCGACCATATCGGGTCCGGAACCCATTGCAGTGACGGATGTTTCGGCATGGTCGATAGGTCGAGCACCTCACGGGTCGCCCAGTTGTTCTCCAGAACGTTGCGGCACATGTGGTCCCAGTAGAGCTGGAAGTCCTCCCAGCTCTGGGGTACCGGACGCATACTCATGCCGTACATCCGGTACCAGGTGATGTGCTCGTCGAACAGCTGGCGCTTCTGGTCCTCGGTGAGCCCATCACCGAAGTGCTCGGCGGTGAGGATGGTGCCCATGAAGAACGTCGCGTGCGCCCAATAGAAGACCTCCGGGTTCAGGGCGCTGTAGCGACGCCCCTGCTCGTCCACACCCTTGATCGGGATGTGGTAGTCGCGCACCTCGGCGCCGGTGACCGGGGCTCGATCGCCGTCGAAGACCACCCCGCCGATGGGATACAGCGAGCGCAGCAGCCGCGGAAGCCGCTCCCGGAAGAAGATCGAGTGCTCCTGGACGGCCGCACCCAGCTGCGGATGCATGTTTTGCATCGATCCCGCCCAGGGGCCTTGCAGGAGGCCACGCCAGTCGCCGAAGTACTGCCAGGTCAGCGAATCCGGGCCGAGAACATCCGGCGGTGTGTCGTAGCCGCCCGCCGTCACCGGACAACCCGCCCCGACCGGCGCGCCGTCAGTGGTGTCCGGGTGCGCTGCGGACGTATCTTGGCTCAACTGGATGACCTTCACATTCTGACTACGTATGTTGTCATCTGAAGCTTAGGAGTCATGTGACGTCGGGTCAACGACGGGGACGCTGGTCGGGCGTGCCGCTGCAGGATCGCCAGACGCTGCGCCGCGACGAACTGATCGCCGCTGGCGTCACCCTGCTGGGTGATGCCCGCGGCCCTGCACTGACCGTTCGCGCCGTGTGCCGCACGTCAGGCCTCACCGAACGCTATTTCTACGAGAGCTTTACTGACCGGGACGATTTCGTCCGCGCCGTCTACGACGACGTCTGCAACCGCGCGATGGCGGCGTTGATGACCGCGACGACGCCACGAGAGGCCGTCGAGCGATTCGTCGCGCTCATGGTCGACGATCCAGTACGCGGACGGGTGCTCCTGCTGGCACCGGAAGTCGAACCCGTGCTGATCCATTCGGGGGCGGAGTGGATGCCGCGCTTCATCAGGTTGCTCCAGGGCAAACTCACCGAGATCGCCGACCCGGTGGTGCAGAACATGGTTGCCACCGGGCTGATCGGCGCACTGACGGCGCTGTTCACCGCTTACCTGGATGGCCGGCTGGCAGCCTCGCGCGAGCAGTTCATCGACTACTGCGTAGAGCTGCTGCTCAGCCGCGTGGCGGGTTAGCCGCCGGCGACCTGCCCGGCCTCACCCGGAACCTGGCCATCCTGGAGGAGCTCGGACGACGAGCTCTGCTGGGCCTCGGCCTGCTGCTCGGCCAGCTTCTCCTCGTAGTCCGAGCGCGCCTGCCGGCCCTCCGGGCTGCCGATCGAGTTGCCCGGCACACCGGCCGCGGCGAAGCTGTTGTTGCAGTTCAGGTACAAAAGCACCTGACCACCGGCGTTGGTGCCGCTGGAATCGAGGAAGTTGGCGCTACGCGAACCGGTGACGATGCACTGGTCGGTAGGCAGGAAGCTGCCCACCCGGGTCGCGATGGTGGCGGACTGGCCGGAGTCGCTGATGGCCTGGGCCGCATCGGCGTACGTCTGCCCGGCGTACTCGTTGACCGCCGAGGCGACACCCGAGCCGAAGACCGCGAACGATGCTGCCGCCACACCAACGGCGCCGATGCCGAGGACAAAGGGCTTCTTCACGTCTGGACTACCTCCGACTTGGGCGCTTCCTGCGCGTTTACTGGAGAAACGCTTGTGGCTTCAGAATCGGAAGCGTACTCCACAAGGCCGGTCCTCGCAGAGGCACCGACCCGGGAGTTGGACGCGAAAAGTCGCAGGCTAGGGAATCTGCCCCGGCACCCCCGGCACCTCACCGGATTGCAGCAGCTCGTCGCCCTGATTCTGCTGGGCCTCAGCCTGCTGTTGAGCCTGTTGATCCTCCATGGTCCGCTGGCCCTGCGGACTGCTCACTGAGTTGCCGGGGTTACCCGGCGACGCGAGGTCGGCGTTGCAATTCAGGTCGAGCAAAACTCGGCCGCCCGGATTGTTGCCGCTGGAGTCCAGGAAGCTGGCGCTACGCGAACCTGTCACGCGGCATTGCGTGGTGGGCAGCTGGTCTCCGACCACGGTGGCGATGGTGTCGGTTCCGCCGGCCCGCTGGATCGCCTGCGAGGCATCCGCGTAGGTCTGACCCGCGTACTCATTGTACTCATTGTCGGCGCTAGCCGTCCCCGCGGTCAGCAATGCGCAGACGGCGACCAGCGCGACAGCAAAGGCCGGTTTGCCCACGAATACCGGAAGCTGGTTCGCCATCACAGGCTTGCCAGATAATCCAGCAGCTCTTCAGAACAGGTTCCGGAGTACTGGCAGACCGAATTGCATCGTTCGGCGTGGCTGTTGCACCACGGCACGAGTCCCTTGGACATGGCTGCATGGAAGTCCTTGCTGAACTTCACTCCCAGCGCCTGCATGGCTTTCGCCTTCTTGCCCTCAGGCGTGGCCGCGGAGTTGCCTGGCTTACCGGCTTGGGCGACGACCTCATTGCAGTTCAGGTCCAGGAAGATTTCCCTGCCCCGAGGATTGCCGCTCGAGTTCAGATACTTGCCCATCTTGGTTCCAGTCACGATGCAATCGTCTGTTGCAAGCCGGTCCCCGACGACTGTGGCGATCACCGCCGTGTAGCCGTTTCCCGAGATTCTGTCGGCCGCTTTCGCGTACGTGAGGCCGTCGTAGTTCGGTCCTCCTGCAGCCGCGAGTCCCGAGCCGCCGGACAGAATCGCGGCAACAACACTCACCAAGACCGCTACGTAAACAACGACAAACTTCATGAATCCCCCCCGGTACCCCACATGTGGGTGTCTCGGTCACTCCCCAGCTGACCTACGGGGAAGCCTAGCGCCACACCACCATTCCCGGGCCGAAACGACTCGCCCGGAGCAGCAACTTGAATGTCACCGGGATACACAGATATATTGATGCAACTACTGGAAACAGATAACTGGAGGGTTCATGTCGCAAGACCTGACCGACCTCGAACTTCTGCGCGAGCTGGAACCCGTGGCGGAGAAGCTGATCAACCGCCACATGTCCATGTTCAAAGAGTGGAACCCGCACGACTACATCCCGTGGTCGGAGGGCAAGAACTACTACGCCCTCGGCGGCCAGGATTGGCACCCCGATCAGGCCCAGCTCTCCGAGGTGGCCCGTACCGCGATGGTGCAGAACCTCCTCACCGAGGACAACCTGCCCGCCTATCACCGCGAGATCGCGATGAACTTCTCCACCGACGGCCCCTGGGGCTACTGGGTCAACCGGTGGACCGCCGAGGAGAACCGGCACGGCATCTCGATCCGTGACTACCTCGTCGTCACCCGCAACTGCGATCCCATCGAGCTCGAAGAACTGCGCGTCGAGCAGATGACGCGCGGCTTCTCCCCCGGCCAGAATCAGCAGGGCGATCTGTTCGCCGAGAGCCTGTTCGACTCGGTGATGTACGTCAGCTTCCAGGAGCTGGCCACCCGCGTATCGCACCGCAACACCGGCAAGGCCTGCCAGGAGCCGGTCGCCGAGCAGCTGCTGGCGCGGATCTCCAACGACGAGAACCTGCACATGATCTTCTACCGGGATATCAGCGAGGCCGGCTTCGATGTCGCCCCCAACCAGGCGATGAAGTCGCTGCACCAGGTGCTGCGCAACTTCAAGATGCCCGGATACACCGTGCCGGACTTCCGCCGCAAGGCCGTCATCATCGCGATGGGTGGTGTCTACGACCCGCGCATCCACCTCGATGACGTCGTGATGCCGGTACTCAAGAAGTGGCGCATCTTCGAGCGCGAGGACTTCACCGGTGAGGCCGCCCGCATGCGCGACGACCTCGCCGAACTGCTCAAGGAGCTCGAGGAGACCTGCGACAAGTTCGAGGAGGCCAAGCAGCGCAAGCTGGAGCGCGACGCGCGCCTGGCTGAGAAGCGTGCCGCCAAGACACTGGCCGGGGCGGCGACATAGCCGAGACCTCACCAGCCACCACCGGGCTGCGGATCGGGCCCTTCGCCCTCCGCAGCCCGGTTGTCTTGGCGCCTATGGCCGGTGTCACCAACGTCGCGTTCCGCACCCTGTGCCGCGAGTTGGAAGAGGCCAGAGTCGGCACCGTCAGCGGCCTCTACGTCTGCGAGATGGTCACCGCTCGCGCCCTCGTCGAACGGCACCCCGTCACGATGCACATGACGACGTTCGCCCCGCAGGAGTCGCCGCGTTCGTTGCAGCTTTACACCGTCGATCCGGCCACCACCTACGAGGCGGCCAAGATGATCGTTGACGAGGACCTCGCCGACCACATCGACATGAACTTCGGCTGCCCTGTGCCCAAAGTCACACGCCGCGGCGGCGGGGCGGCCCTGCCGTACAAACGGCGCCTCTTCGGCCAGATCGTCGCGGCCGCCGTCCGGGCCACCGAGGGCACGTCGGTGCCGGTGACGGTG
Organism: Mycobacterium sp. M26; assembly: GCF_001494595.1. Classification (GTDB taxonomy): domain Bacteria; phylum Actinomycetota; class Actinomycetes; order Mycobacteriales; family Mycobacteriaceae; genus Mycobacterium. Next base: position 293,129 of record NZ_LN929908.1, on the reverse strand, counting down.
AAGTTCCGGATCGGCATCGACGACGCCCACCGCACCCACCTCGACGCCGGCCGTATCGCCGAGCAGGAGGGCGCAGCGGCGGTGGCGTTGCATGCTCGCACCGCAGCTCAGCGGTACTCCGGCACCGCCGACTGGGAAGAGATCGGCCGGCTGAAGGAGGCCGTGCAGTCCGTCCCCGTGCTGGGCAACGGCGATATCTTCGAGGCCAATGACGCGCTGGCCATGATGGCCGCGACCGGGTGTGACGGAGTCGTCATCGGCCGTGGCTGCCTGGGCAGACCGTGGCTGTTCGCCGAGCTGTCGGCCGCGTTCACCGGCTCACCGGCACCGACGCCGCCCAACCTCGGCGAGGTCGCCGACATCATGCGCCGCCACGGCCGGCTGCTGGCCGACCATTTCGGCGAGGACAAGGGCATGCGGGACATGCGCAAGCACATCGCCTGGTACCTGCACGGCTTCCCGGCAGGCGCCGACCTTCGCCGGTCATTGGCGCTGGTCAAGACCCTCGATGAGCTCGACGGGCTGCTCGATCAACTCGACCCGGAGGTGCCGTTCCCGGCGGCGGCGACAGGCCCGCGCGGCCGTCAGGGCTCGGCGGCCTCGGTGTCGCTGCCCGAAGGCTGGCTCGACGATCCGGACGACTGCACGGTCCCCTGGGGCGCCGATGTCATGCACTCGGGTGGCTGATTCGAGACGGTCCCGACATCTCGGTGAGCTGGCGGCCACACATCTTGTCTCAGTACGATAAGGAACTTGTTGTGGACCGCTCCACGTAGCGGTTCCCGAGGCGAGAGGGCGACGTTCCTCACCGAGGTGCCAAGCAAGCCGCACCACGGCTGTGTACCGCGCGACGATGCGCAAGACCCACCAGAGTCGGAGGCGACTGGAACATGAGTGACGGCGATAGCGCCACTCCTGGCCAGCGCGGCGGCACCGAACCCGGCTCCAGCGAACGCATCACCAGAACACCGCGGCCCGCGCAGAGTGCCGCGCCCTGGGAGCGCGCCTCCACATCGCACCGCGCCGACGAACCGCCCGCCCGCCCGCGCCCGTCGGGCAACCACACCGAGGGCGTGACGGTCGCTGACCTGATCGCCAAGGTGGCCGGCACCGCGAGCGCACCGGCACAGCCGAATCGGCACCGTGCCGACAGGCCCGCCGAGCCGGCCGACAACTCGATCCCGTCGGGCAACCACACCGAGGGCGTGACGGTCGCTGACCTGATCGCCAAGGTGGCCGGCACCGCGAGCGCACCGGCAAAGCCGAATCGGCACCGTGCCGACAGGCCCGCCGAGCCGGCCGACAACTCGATGGATCGCACGGAGCCCATCCCGGTCGTGACGGCCGCCTACGCCGAAGAGCTGCCCGATCTCGAGGCCCTCAACCGCTCCCGCGGGCCGCTGGCGGCCGACCCCAGTCCGGCCGCACCGGCCGCACCGACCGCATCACGGGCCAAGAAAGCCACGCGGGCGGCAACATCGAAGTCCAAGCCCGCAAAGAAGACCAGGCGGCGCAGACCCGTCATGCTGGCGGGGCGCTCAGCGGCTGCCGTGTTCGCGGTCTGCGCGCTGGCGCTGACCGGCGGTGCCTGGCAGTGGCAGTCCACCAAGAACGATCTGCTGCGCAATGTGGCGGCCCTGGACCCGAACTCACGCGACATCCTGGACCCCAACGCGCAGTTCGGCGACGAGAACTTCCTGATCGTCGGGGTCGACACCCGCACCGGTGCCAACGGCGAGATGGGTGCCGGCAGCACCGCCGACGCCGAGGGCGCCCGCTCCGACACGATCATGCTGGTCAACATCCCGGCTGACCGTAAACGGGTGGTCGCGGTGTCCTTCCCCCGCGACCTGGCGATCACGCCGATGAAATGCCAGGCCTGGAACGCCGACACCGGCGCCTACGGCCCGGTGTATGACGAGAACACCGGCGAGTGGAGCGACGACTGGCGCTACACCGAGACCAAGATCAACTCCGCCTACGCCCTCGGCGGTCCGAAGTGCTTGGTCAAGGTCATCCAGAAGATGTCCGGCCTGTCGATCAACCGCTTCATGGCGGTGGACTTCGCGGGCTTCTCCAAGATGGTCGACGCGCTCGGCGGAGTCGAGGTGTGCAGCACCACCCCGCTGGAGGATTACGAACTCGGCACCGTGCTGGCCAGTGCCGGACGCCAGACCCTCGACGGCCACACCGCGCTGAACTACGTCCGGGCCCGCCAGGTCACCACCGAGGTCAACGGTGACTACGGCCGGATCAAGCGCCAGCAGCTGTTCCTGTCCTCGCTGCTGCGCTCGATCATCTCCAAGGACACGCTGTTCAGCCTCAGCAAGCTCAACAACGTGGTCAACATGTTCATCGACGACACCTACGTCGACAACGTGCGGACCAAGGACCTCGTCGACCTCGGGCAATCCCTGCAGGGCATCAATGCGGGCCGCATCACCTTCGTCACCGTCCCGACCACCGGCATCACCGATGCCGACGGCAACGAGGAACCCCGCACCCAGGACATCCGGGCGCTGTTCGACGCGATCATCAACGACGATCCGCTCCCGGGTGAAAACGACACCAACGCCACCACCAGCCCGCTGACCGCGGCCAAGAAGGCCGAAGAAGTCACCCCGAGCGCCACCGCCGAGCAGCCTGCCGAGACCACCCAGACCGAACTGGTCAACGCGGTGACGACCAACCCGGGCGAGGTCACCGTGCAGGTCTCGAACTCCACCGGTCAGGAGGGGCTGGGCGCCAACGCCACGGCAGCGTTGCAGCAACACGGCTTCAACGTCCTCGAACCCGACGACTACGACGGCACGGTCACTGGCACGACTGTGATGTTCTCGGCAGGCAACGAAGAGGCGGCTGCCACCGTCGCCGCCGCGTTCCCGAATGCGGCCATGGAACGGGTCTCCGGGCTGGGCCAGACGGTGCAGGTAGTGCTCGGTTCGGATTTCACCACCGTGGCTCCGCCCCCGCCGAGCGGATCGGCAGTCAGCGTGCAGGTCAGCCATGACACCAGCAGCACCCCCACCCCGCTGCCCGAGGACCTGACGGTGACCAACGGCGCCGACGTCACCTGCGAATAGAGGTCGCGGCGCGGTTTGCGTCCATTCACCGTTCGTTCACCCCCCGGCGGCATACTGGGCTGACCTTCTGAAAGTAGGGTGGACCTATGCGCACCGCGTACCACGAGCAGCTTGATGCCCTGACCAACCAGCTCGCTGAGATGTGCCGGATGGCCGGCGTCGCGATGGAGCGTGCGACACAGTCGCTGCTGCAGGCCGATCTGGTGCTGGCCGAACAGGTGATCAGCGACCACGAGGCGCTGTCCAGCGCCAGTGCGCGCGCCGAGGAAGCCGCCTTCGTGCTGCTGGCCCTGCAGGCACCCGTGGCCGGTGATCTGCGCGCGATCGTCAGCTCGATCCAGATCGTGGCCGACGTCGACCGGATGGGCGCGCTGGCCCTGCACGTCGCCAAGATCGCACGCCGTCGCCATCCGCAGCATGCCCTCCCCGAAGAGGTCAACGGCTACTTCGCCGAAATGGGACGAGTCGCAGTCGAATTGGGCAACAGCGCACGAGAGGTGCTGCTGTCCCGTGATCCGGAGAAGGCCCGTCGCATCCGCGAGGAAGACGATGCGATGGACGACCTGCACCGCCATCTGTTCAGCGTGATGATGGACCGGGAGTGGAAGCACGGGGTGGCAGCAGCCGTCGACGTGACGCTGCTGGGCCGGTTCTACGAGCGCTTCGCCGACCACGCCGTGGAGATTTCCCGGCGGGTGATCTTCCAGGTCACCGGCCGGCTGCCCGAAGAGGAAGAGATCCCGACCTACTGAGGTCGGATCACCGAGTCCGGATAGCCGAAAAGGGCTGCCGCGCTATGCGCGACAGCCCTTTCTCGGTGTCAAGTGCTAGCCGAACCGTCCGGAGATGTAATCCTCGGTGGCCTTCTGGCTGGGGTTGGAGAAGATCTTCTCGGTGTCGTCGATCTCGACGAGCTTGCCGGGCTTGCCGGTGGCCTCGAGGTTGAAGAACGCCGTCTGATCGCTCACCCGGGCGGCCTGCTGCATGTTGTGGGTGACGATCACGATGGTGAAGTCCTGCTTCAGCTCGGCGATCAGGTCCTCGATGGCCAGGGTGGAGATGGGGTCCAAGGCCGAGCAGGGCTCGTCCATCAGCAGCACGTCGGGCTGCACGGCGATGGCGCGGGCGATGCACAGCCGCTGCTGCTGACCACCGGACAGGCCACCACCGGGCTTGTCCAGCCGGTCCTTGACCTCGTTCCAGAGGTTGGCGCCCTTGAGAGATCGCTCGCAGGTCTCGTCGAGGACCTTGCGGTTGCGCACCCCCTGCAGCTTGAGCCCGGCCACCACATTGTCGCGAATTGACATGGTGGGGAACGGGTTCGGTCGCTGGAAGACCATACCGATGGTCTTGCGGACACCCACCGGGTCGACACCGGAACCGTAGATGTCCTCGCCGTCGAGCAGCACCGAGCCCTCGACGCGCGCACCGGGGATGACCTCATGCATGCGGTTGAGCGTGCGCAGCACCGTCGACTTGCCGCAGCCGGACGGCCCGATGAAGGCCGTCACACTGCGCGGCGGAACGGCCATTGACACGTCGGCGACCGCGTGGAACGCACCGTAGTAGATGTTGACGTCTTTGAGATCGAGGCGCTTGGCCATGGGAAGACTCCTAAACCTTCTTGGGAGCGAAGAATTTCGCGACGAAGCGGGCGCCGATGTTGAGCACGGCGATGAGCAGGATGAGCGTCAGCGCCGCACCCCAAAGTCGGTCCGTGGGGACCGGATTGGCGCCGGCACCGGCCGAGGTCTGGTCGTACATCATGCCGGGCAGCGAGCCCATGAAGCCGTTGAACATGTCGAAGTTCATCGCTTGGGAGTAGCCGACCAGGATCAGCAGCGGCGCGGTCTCCCCCATCACGCGGGCCAGGGCGAGCATGATTCCGGTGACGATGCCCGACAGTGCTGTCGGAATGACAATGCGCGCAATGGTTTTCCATTTCGGAACGCCCAGTGCATAGCTGGCCTCGCGCAGATCCATCGGGACGATCCGCAGCATCTCCTCGGTGGAGCGCACGATGACCGGAATCATCAGCAGCACCAACGCCAGCGAAACCGCGAAACCGGAACGCTGGAAACCGAGGGTGGCCACCCACAGCGCGTAGATAAACAGTGCGGCCACGATCGAGGGCACACCCGTCAGGATGTCGACCATAAAGGTGGTGATCTTGCCGAGCTTCGTTCCGCCGCCGTATTCCACCAGATAGATACCGGTGAAGACACCGATCGGAATGGAGATGACCGCGCACACGAGGCCTTGCAGAATGGTGCCGACCAGGGCGTGATAGACACCGCCGCCGGCCGCGAAGGCTGTCATACCGGCCTGCGAATTGGTCCACCAGGTGCTGTCCAGGACGGTCGCGATGCCCTTGGTGATCACCGAGTAGAGCACCCACAGCAGCGGAACTACAGCGATCAGAACCGACAATGACACCAGCACGGTGGCCGTCGAGTTCGTCAGTTTGCGCCGCAGGCTCAGGGCCTGGAAGGTGGGCGCCTTGACCGGGCGGTCCAGTGTGGAGGTCATCGGGCACCCCTTCCGGCCACCGCGGCCCGGGCCAGCGAATTGACCACGAATGTCAGCACGAATAGCACCAGGCCGGCGGCGATGTAGGCACCCGCCTTGTACTGGTCGTTGAATTCCGATGCCGCTGAAGCGATCTTGCTGGCGAAGGTGTAGCCGGCGTCGAACAGTGACCAGCCGAACGCTTTCTGGGTGCCGCGCAGGATGATCAGCAGCGCGATGGTCTCGCCCAGCGCGCGGCCCAGACCAAGCATCGCGCCGCTGATGTAGCCGGACAGCCCGAATGGCAGCACCGTGGTTCGCACCACCTCCCAGCGGGTGGCGCCCAGCGCCAGCGCAGCCTCGATCTGGCCGCGCGGCGTCTGGACGAACACCTCACGGGTGACCGCGGTGATGATCGGCAGAATCATCACCGCCAGCACAATGCCCGCGGTGAAGATAGTGCCGCCGCCGGCCACCGAGGCGTTACCCGTCGCGAACAGGAAGAACCAGCCCAGATTCTCGTTGAGCCACAGCGCAAACGGCTTGATCACCGGCGCAAGGACGTAGAGACCCCACACGCCGTAGATGATCGATGGCACGGCGGCCAGCAGGTCCACCATGTAGCCCAACGGCCCGGCCACCCGGCGCGGGGCGTACTGGGTCAGGAAGATCGCGATACCCAGCGCCACCGGCATGGCCAGCACGAGCGCGAACAGCGACACGAACACCGTCACCTGGAGCAGATCCAGGATGCCGAACTTCATGCTCGAGGTGTCGGTGGTCACCCAGTTCCCGCCGTAGGTGAAGAAATTCACCTCATTGCGGGTCAGCGCGGGCACTGCCCGCCAGACGAGGAAGAAGCCGATTGCGCCGATCAGGGCGATGATCAGGATGCCTGAACCTTCCGAGAGTCCTCGGAAGATCCGGTCACCCGGCCGCACTTTGGCATGCCCCGACGGATCAGTCGGCACCGGGGGCGGCCCCGGGATGGGTTCAGACACGACCTCACCCGATCCCGCATCGGCTGGATTAGGCGTCGTCACATCAACCCCATCGCTCACTGATCTCTCCATGGTCACCGCAATCGACCTACCTCGCCAGCGTTGTTACTGGATTGCGTTGACGGCGGTCAGCAGTCGCTGCTTGAACGCGTCCGGCAGCGGTACGTACCCCGCAGCGGGCAGCCCGTCCTGGCCGTAGTTGGCGGCCACCGTCAGGAACGACTTGACCGCGGCGGCGGTGTCGGCGTCGTAACCCTTGGAGCAGACGATCTCGTAGGTCGCCAGGATCAGCGGATAGGCGCCCGCTTCCTTCGTGCCGTAGATCGAATCCAGATCGAGCACGAGGTCATTGCCCTCGGCCTTGAACTTGGCGGCGTCGATGGCCTTCTTGGCGGACTCGTCGGTCAGTTCGACCGGGCCCGAGCCGGTGTCGATCTGCGCGACCGGCACACCCGCCTGGGTGGCGAAGCCCTTCTCGACGTAGCCGATCGCACCCGGGGTCGCCTGGACGGCCTGCACCACACCAGCCGACTTCTGGGCGCCTTCACCGGCACCGCCCTGGAACTCCTTGCCCGCGCCCTTGGTCCAGCTCTCCGGAGCGGCGGCGGTCAGGTACTTCTGGAAGTTGTCGGTGGTGCCCGAGGAGTCCGACCGGTAGATCGGGGTGATCTTCTGGTCCGGCAGGCTGGCGCCGGCGTTCAGCGCGGCGATGGCCGGGTCGTTCCAGTTGGTGATGGCACCGCTGAAGATCTTGGCCAGCACGTCACCGTTGACCACGACCTTGTCCACACCGGGCAGGTTGTAGGCCAGCGCGACCGGACCGAAGACCAGCGGCAGGTTCCAGGCCGGGTTTCCACCGCACCGCTTGGCGGCGGCGTCCGGCTGATCCTTGGACAGGGCGGAGTCCGAGCCGGCGAAGTCAACCTGGCCGGCGATGAACTGCGTGACACCCGCGCCGGAACCGGTCGGGTTGTACGACAGGTTCTTGCCGGGGCACTTCTGACCCCACACCTGGTTGAACACCGCGATGGCGTTCTGCTGGGCGGTCGAGCCCTCGGCTGTCAGGGCGTTCTTGCCACCGCAGTCGGCCGACGAGGACGACGAGCCGGACGATCCCGACGCGGCGGTCGACGAGGACGACCCGGTGTTGTTGTCGCTGCCGCATGCGGTCAGCGTCAACCCGGTGATTGCGGTCGCCGACACGGTCACGAGGAACGCCTTGCCAAAACTGTTCAGATTCACCTATCCCACTTTCTCCAGTTCGGTTCGCCCCGGCAGAGCCGAACGCGTCATCCCGGAAGTTATGCGTCAGGGGTGGACGGAACCCGTTGAGTAGATGAACGCAAGGTGAACAGGTTGATGAACGTGACGTTGCGACCAGCCGCGAATCAGCTGTGGGTGTCGTCGGTGTCAATTCGGCCGGTCGGCGGAGGTGCGTAGGCGGTGTCGACGTTGCTCACCGCGAACCCGAGCCGCTCGTAGGTCTTCACCGCCGCGGTGTTGTCGGCCTCGACGTAGAGCATCACCGCCGGGTCGTACCCTCCCCCGGGTCGCTGCCTCCCCCGGGTCGCTGCGCCCCTGCCCCCGAGGCAAGCCCGCCGAGCCGTCCGGCCAGATGGCCGATCCCGACCAGGGTGAGAACGCGCCCGAGGCCGCGTCCCTGGGCCGCCGGGTCGACCCCGACGACGTAGACCTCGCCGAGTCCGGGGTGCTCGGCGTGCACCTTGGTCCAGTGAAAGCCCAGCAGCGCCCCGGTGTCGTCATCGAACGCCAGGAACAGCCCGTCGGGGTCGAACCACGGTTCGCCGCGGCGCTCAGTGATCTCGGCGTCGCTCCAGCCGCCCTGCTCGGGGTGCCAGGAGAACGCGGCGTTGTTGACCCGGAGCAGCTCGGCGTTATCGGCCGGGCCCGCATAGGTCCGCACGGTGACACCGGCGGGCAGATCCACATCAGGCACATCGCGCAATGTCCGGCGCATCTGCATGAGCTCGCGGACCGCCGTCATGTCCAGCGCCGCGGCGACGGCCGCAGCCGACGCCAGCGTGCCGTGCGCCCAGAACCGGATCCGGCCGTCGGCTCGCTCGGAAGCGGCGCGCACCAGTGCGGTGCCCAGACCGCGGCGCCGGTAGTCGGGGTGGACGACGAGCTCACCCATCGCGTCGGCGTCATCGCGCCCGGGTGCCAGGTTGAGATAACCGAGGACCTCACCGCTGTCCGCGGCCGCCAGGAGATGACCGGTGCGCTCGGCGGGCAGCTCGCGCAGGACCTGTTCGCCGACCGGGGCGACGCCGTCAGCGCGGGTGGCCGCATCGACGAGGTCGCGCACACGCTCCTGCTCGGCCCCCGACAGGGTGGGCCGCCATTGCGGTGCGGTCACTGACTGCGCAGCGGCTGCGACATCGAGCCCGCCGGGTGCAGGGCGTCACGCACCGAGTCGGTCAGGGCTTCTTCCCCGTCGACGTAGTCGTCGTCCTCCTCGTCGACGTACTCCGACTCGACCGCGGGCGGACGGCCCCGGGCCGGTCGGACAGCCTTGTAGCCGACGTTGCGGACGGTGCCGATCAGAGATTCGTATTCGGGGCCCAGCTTGGCGCGCAGGCGCCGGACGTGGACGTCGACGGTGCGGGTGCCGCCGAAGAAGTCGTAACCCCACACCTCCTGGAGCAGCTGAGCCCGGGTGAACACCCGCCCGGCATGCTGCGCCAGGTACTTCAGCAGCTCGAATTCCTTGTAGGTGAGGTCCAGCGGGCGACCGCGCAGCCGGGCCGTATAGGTGCCCTCGTCAATGACGAGTTCTCCCAGGCTGACCTTGCCGGCGCTCTCCTGGCTGGCCATCCCGCCGCGCCGGCCCACCAGCAGGCGCAGCCGGGCATCGATCTCGGCCGGCCCGGTGCTGGGCAGCAGGATCTCGTCAAGGCCCCAGTCGACGTTCACGGCCACCAGGCCGCCTTCGTTGACGACGGCCACCACCGGAACCGAGGTTCCGGTGGTGCCGAGCAGGCGGCACAGGCCGCGCGCTGCAGCCAGGTCGGTGCGCGCATCGACGATCGCCACGTCCGCGCTACCCGCCTCCAGCAGGGATGACACCTCGGTGGGGGCTGACCGGACGTTGTGCGCAAGAAGCGCCAGCGACGGCAGCACCGACTCAGGGTGCGGGTCGACGGTCAGAAGCAGCAGGTCCAACAGATTCTCCAATGCTCTGGAGGGGCCAACGTCGACAGCGCCGTCGCGGTGACCTACCAGACTCATGGGCGACATATGGCCGTTACCGACCATGGGTCAACTAACTTTAACCTGCGACCTGCTATTTAGCCGATCTGAGCTCTTCGGCGACACCTTATCGGGGTACGGGACGGCTGCCCGGGCCACCCGGTAGGCCAGAATATGCAGGTGCGGAAGCTGCTGACGGCCCTGGGAACCGCGCTGCTCGCCGTGGTCATCGGGGCGGTCGGCGCCGATTTCGGGGCCACGATCTATGCCGAGTACCGGCTGGCCCGGACCGTTCGCACGGTGGCGGGGCTGTCTTTCGATCCCTCGGTGGCGATCCTCGGCTTCCCGTTCATCCGCCAGGCCATGCGGCACCACTATGACGAGATCGAGATCAAGGCCAACGGGGTCGATCACGAAGTGACGGGCAAGGCCTCCCTTGAGGCCACCATGCACGACATCGACCTGACCGATGCTTCCTGGCTGATCAGGCCCGATGCGCCCCTACCGGTCGGCAAGCTGGAAAGCCGGATCATCATCGACTCCTCCCACCTCGGCCGCTACATCGGCATCAAGGATCTGATGGTCGAAGCCCCGTCGAAGGAGACCAACGACGCCACCGGCGGCACCACCGAGTCCGGTATCTCGGGCAACAAGGGCCTGGTGTTCACCGGGACGCCGAAGAAGGCCGGCTTCGACAAGTCGGTGAGCGTGGCCGTCGACCTGTCGATCGCCGGCGAGGACCAGACCACGCTGGTGTTCACCGCAACGGGAATCCAGATGGGACCGGGCACCGCAGACCAAAGCGTGCCGGACGATAAGACCGCCGCCGTGCTGGCAGCGTTCAGTGGCAGCCTGCCGGGGCAGAAACTTCCGTTCGGGGTGCGCCCGACTACCGAAGGTGCCCGTGGATCGGACATCATCATCGAAGGCATCACCGAGGGAGTAACGATCCGCCTCGACGGGTTCACACAATCATGACCCCTGCACTCGTCACCGCGATCGCGGCCATCGCCGCCGCACTGGGCGTCGCCGCTATTGCGGGCGTCCTGCACAACCGTCGCGCCGGGGTGCTGCGTGACACCGCCGATCCGCAGGTGATCGACACCAGCGATCTGGGGCTGTCCCGGACCGGTCCGACCATCGTGCACTTCAGTGCGGTCTGGTGCGGTCCGTGTGCCGGAGTGCGGCGGGTGGTCAACCAGGTGTGCGCCGAGATGCGTGACGTAGCTCACGTCGAGATCGACATGGATGCCAATCCGGCTGCCGCGCGCAAGCTTTCGGTGCTGTCGCTGCCGACGACGTTCATCTTCGATGCCGAGGGCCGGCAGCGGTACCGCACATCGGGGGTTCCCAAGGTGGCTGACCTGCGGTCGGCCCTTGAACCTCTATTGGCTTAACGGCGGGGTTATTGGGTAGCATGTCTGCCGTGTCCGCCCGCCTTGAGCTCATGCTCACCAAGCGCCGCGCAGTGGATCTGTGCCGCGTTGCGGGTTGTTGCTGTTGTTGTTGTAGCTGCTGAGTAGCTGCGCCCTTTCGCGTCGCCACTCGGAGCTGGCCTTTTTGGCCATGTCTCCTACCAGCCCATTCCCAGCAACAGGAGTAGATCCATGTCGACCACGACCAACATCGCCACACCCGATCAGGTGGACGTGCGCGGTCCGCGCTTCGCGGCCTGGGTGACCACCGCGGTCCTGGTGGCGGCCCTCGTCGCCTCGGCGGTCAGCAGCGCCGGCGCGGCCGTCCTGCTCGGCCTGCAGGCCGTGGTGTTCGCCGTCGGCGCGCTCGGCGGTCCGCGCAAGCATCCCTACGGACGCGTCTTCGCCGCCCTGGTGGCACCCCGACTCAGCCCGGTCACCGAACGGGAACCCGTGCCGCCGTTGAAGTTTGCCCAACTGGTCGGCTTGGTTTTCGCCGTCGTCGGGGTCGCCGGTTTCACACTCGGCGCTCCGCTGCTCGGCGTCATCGCCACCGCCTTCGCGCTATTCGCCGCATTCCTCAACGCAGCGTTCGGCATCTGCCTGGGCTGCCAGCTCTACCCGCTGGTGGTGCGATTCCGCCGCGTTCCCGCATAAGCCTGCACGACACAAGAGAATCGAAAGGATCCACTTCATGGCTCGCTCCGACGTCCTGGTCTCCGCCGACTGGGCCGAGAGCAATCTCGACACCCCCAAGGTCGTCTTCGTCGAGGTCGACGAAGACGCCAGCGCCTACGACACCGGCCACATCGCCGGCGCGGTCAAGCTGGACTGGAAGACCGACCTGCAGGACCCGATCAAGCGGGATTTCGTTGATGCCCAACAGTTCTCGAAGCTGCTGAGCGATCGCGGCATCGCCAATGACGACACCGTGGTGCTCTACGGCGGCAACAACAACTGGTTCGCCGCCTACGCCTACTGGTACTTCAAGCTCTACGGCCACGAGGACGTCAAGCTGCTCGACGGCGGCCGCAAGAAGTGGGAGCTGGACGGCCGTCCGCTGTCCGCCGACGCCGTCGACCGGCCGGCCACCAGCTACACGGCCAAGGCGCCCGACAACACCATCCGCGCCTTCCGCGAGGAAGTGATCGCCGCGATCGGTACCAAGAACCTGGTGGATGTCCGCTCGCCTGATGAGTTCTCGGGCAAGATCCTGGCCCCAGCCCACCTCCCGCAGGAGCAGAGCCAGCGCCCCGGCCACATCCCCGGCGCCATCAACGTGCCGTGGAGCAAGGCGGCCAACGAGGACGGCACCTTCAAGTCCGACGAGGACCTGGCCAAGCTCTACGCCGAGGCCGGCCTGGACGGCGAGAAGGAGACCATCGCCTACTGCCGCATCGGTGAGCGCTCGTCGCACACCTGGTTCGTGCTGCAGGAACTGTTGGGCCACAAGAACGTCAAGAACTACGACGGCAGTTGGACGGAATACGGCTCCCTGGTGGGGGCCCCGATCGAGTTGGGAAGTTGATCATGTGCTCTGCACCGAAACAAGGACAGAACCTGCCCGCCGGTGTCGACCTGGAGAAGGAGACGGTGATCACCGGTCGCGTCGTCGACGGCTCCGGACAGACCGTGGGAGGTGCCTTCGTGCGTCTGCTGGACTCCAGCGACGAGTTCACCGCTGAGGTCGTCGCCTCGGCCACCGGTGATTTCCGGTTCTTCGCCGCACCCGGCACCTGGAAGGTGCGGGCGCTGTCGAAGCTGGGCAACGGTGACGTCACCGTCGCACCGCAGGGCGCCGGCATCCACGAAGTCGACATCAAGGTCGCCTGAGTCGGGTTACCGGCTCACGCTGACGGATCGCTGACAGGGCTCGGGCGGCGACGCTGCCCGAGCCCTGCGCGGTTAGACTTCTACCGTGGTTCTTTTCTACGAGATCCTGCTGGTTGCCACCGTCGTGCTGATCACGTGGTTCGCGCTGTACGCGCTGTACCGACTGATCACCGACGAGTCGTGACCTCGGACGACATCGCCGGCAGCGGAGATCGGGCCGTCGCCGCAGCGGCCGAGCGCGCCAAGGAGACGGCTGGCCGCAATATCCCGGTCTTCGACGACCTCCCGATGCCCGCCGACACCGCCAATCTGCGCCAGGGCGCAGACCTGCACGACGCGCTGCTGGCGCTGCTCCCCCTGGTCGGGGTGTGGCGCGGCGAAGGCGAGGGCCGCGGCGCCGGCGGTGACTACCGGTTCGGCCAGCAGATCATCGTCTCCCATGACGGTGGCGACTACCTGAACTGGGAGGCCCGCTCCTGGCGGCTGGACGAGGAAGGCGCCTACCACTCCCCCGGCCTGCGCGAGACCGGCTTCTGGCGCTTCGTCAACGATCCCGATGACCCGGGTGAATCGCAGGCCATCGAACTGCTGCTGGCCCACTCCGCCGGGTATGTCGAACTGTTCTACGGCCGGCCCCGCACCCAGTCGTCCTGGGAGCTGGTGACCGACGCGCTGGCCCGCAGCAAGTCCGGTGTGCTGGTCGGCGGCGCCAAGCGGCTGTACGGCATCGTCGAGGACGGCGACCTGGCCTACGTCGAGGAACGCGTCGACGCCGACGGTGGACTCGTCCCCCATCTATCGGCCCGGCTGTCGCGATACGTCGGCTGATGCGGCGACTACTCCTCGGTGCGGCTGCAGCGGCCGCACTCCTGGCCGGATGCTCATCGAGTCCCACCCCGTCCGGGCCGCCCACCACGATCAGCCCGGCTCCCACCGAGGCCACCATCACGCCCTCGGAGCACGGCACGCTGGCGCACTGCCTGACCCAACACGGGGTCGCCGAATCCGGCGGTTCGGTGGTGCTGGGCCCACCGCCCGGCGTCGACCAGAAGACGTGGGACGACGCGATGAAGGCGTGCTCGACGCTCGGGCCCGGCCCGGCGAGCTAGTCGCCGCGGATACCGGTCACCCGCCGCAGGAACTGCTGGGTCCGTTCATGCTGCGGGTCGGTCAAAACCTGCTCAGCGGAACCTGATTCGATGATCCTGCCGCCGTCGAGGAAGCACACGGTGTTGGCCACCTGACGAGCGAAGCCCATCTCGTGGGTGGCCATCACGATGGTGCGTCCCGCCGCAGCGAGTTCACCGACCAGATCCAGCACCTCGCCGACCAGTTCAGGGTCCAGCGCGCTGGTGATCTCGTCGAGCAGCAGCAGCCGCGGGTCATAGGCCAGCGCCCGCGCGATCGCCACCCGCTGCTGCTGGCCACCCGACAGCTTGTCGGGGTAGGCATCGGCCTTGTCTGCCAAGCCAACCCGGGCCAGCAGTTCGCGGCCGCGCTCCTCGGCCTCGCTGCGGTCACGGCGATGCACCACTCGCGGCGCGAGGGTGACGTTGTCGATGACCTTCATGTGCGGGAACAGGTTGAAGGACTGGAACACCATGCCCATCGGCTGGCGGGCGATATCGGCGTTGACCCTGGGATCGCTGATGTCGCGGCCGTCGAGGAAGATCTGGCCGTCGTCGATCTCCTCGAGCAGGTCCACACAGCGCAGCAGCGTCGATTTGCCCGACCCGGACGCACCGATCAGCACCACCACCTCGTGCTCGGCGACGTCGAGGTCGACACCGTCGAGCACGGTGCGCTCGCCGTAACTCTTCACCAGTCCACGCACCGACAGGACGTTCGTCACAGCGCGCCCTGCCGGGTCGCCGCGCGGCGGGTGGCCCAGTCGGCCAGCCGCGCCGAGGGCACGGCCAGGGCGACGAACAACAGGCCGGCCACCACGTATGGGGTGAAGTTGTAACTCGTGGCGACCTGGATCTGCGCGGCGCGCACCGCGTCGACAGCCCCCAGCACGGAGATCAGGCCGCAATCCTTCTGCAGCGCAACGAAATCGTTGAGCAATGCCGGCGTCACCCGACGGGCCGCTTGGGGCAGCACCACCAGTCGCATGGTCCGGCGGTAGTTGAGCCCCAGCGACTTGGCTGCTGCCAACTGCGACGGATGCACGGACTCGATACCGGCGCGGAAGACCTCTGCCACGTAGGCCGAATAGACCAGCACCAGGGCCAAACCACCCAGCAGCACCGGGTTGTTGGGAACGCCGGCCAGCCGCAGACCGGGCAGCCCGAATCCGACCAGGTAGAGGCAGATGATCAGCGGCAGGCCGCGGAACAGGTCGACGTAACCGGTGGCCAACGCGCGCACCGGAAACCACACCGGCCCCCGCAGCGTGCGCACCGCGGCCAGACCCAGACCGAACGTGAGGATCAGAATCTGGCAGACCACGAGCACCCGGACGTTGAGCCACAGGCCGTCGAGCACCGCGGGCAGGCTGTCCCAGCCGATACGCAGGTTGAAGAACGAGTCGCGCACCCGTGGCCAGCCCGGTGACGATGTCGTGGCCACGACGGCGACCGCGGCGAACACCACCGTGGAGAGCAGGGCGACCAGCGTGGAGCGGCGCGCCCGTGACCGCCGATACGCCTGGCGTTCGACGGCCAGTGCGGTCACTTCAGTACCGGCGCGCTGCCGGCTTCGGCCAGCCACTGCTGCTGCAGTTTGACTAGCGTGCCGTCACTGCGCAGCGCGTCAACCGCCCCCGATACACAGGAGGTCAGCTTGCTGCCCTTGTCCAGCACAATGCCGAACTGCTCGGGTTTGTCTGTGCCCGAGGGCAATTGGCCGACGATCGCGCCATCGGTCAGCTCGCTTTGCACCTGGAAGGCGGTGGGCAGGTCGAGCACCAGGGCGTCGATCTGAGCGTTGACCAAGGCGGCCTTGGCGTCGTCGTTGTTGTTGTAGACGGCAATCGGAGCCTTGGTGTTCAGCGTCTTGGCGGCGTTGTAACTAGTGGTGCCGACCTGGGCACCGAGGCGCAGATCACGCAGGCCGTCGAGGGTGGTCACCTTCGCGGCGGGCGACGACTTGATGGTCACGACGGCCTGGGTGACGTCGTAGTACGGCGCGGAGAAGTCGACGGCGTTCTTGCGCTCCTCGGTGATGGAGAACTCGTTGAGGTTGGCGTCGAAAGTCTTCGGCCCCGGCGCGATCGCCGCGTTGAACGGCACCCGAACCCACTGCACATCCTTGGTGTCGTAGCCCAGTTTGCCCGCCACCGCGTAGGCCACCGCAGACTCGAAACCCTTCCCGTTGGCCGGGTCGTCGTCGACGAACCACGGCGGGTAGGCGGGCTGGTCGGTACCGAACGTCAGCACACCGGACTTCAAGGTGGGCAGGGATGCCTTGTCGCACGCCTGGCCGCCCGTTGCCGTGGTGGATTTCTCGTCGGCGGGCGCACAGCCCGCCAGCGTCAGAAGTGCCGCCGACGCCGCGACGGTGATCATGACCAAGCCTTTACGCATGCGCGGCATCATCGCGCACTGCGGGCCGCGGCGCCAGAAATCGGATCAGCCACCGCGATAGTCGGCGCGTTCCGGACCCCGTGGCCTCTTAACCGACCCATAGCGTCGTGCTATTTCACGCCTATTCGCGGGCCATACCGTCGGCTGGGTTGATTCCCTAGCCAAGGAGATGTGATGACTCTGCGACCGCTACACGCCACGGCCATGGCCGTTCTCGGGGCGGCTCTGGTCGGCGGTGTGGTGGCCTGCTCGGCACCCAGCGAGGCCGCACCCGCCGGTCCCGGCGGATCGGGCAGCGACCCGTTCATCCAGTGCATGACCGACAACGGGGTTCCGGCGCCGCCGCAGGGCGGGCCCGGCGGGCCGCCGCAGGGTGGGCAAGGCGGACCGGGCGCCCAAGGTGATCACAGCGGGCCACCGCCGGCACCTCCCGGCGTCGACCAGGGCGTGTGGGACAAGGGATTGCAGGCTTGCGCGTCGCTGGCCCCGCAACCGCCCGCGCAGCGCTAGTCGGGCTACCGAGCCCAGATATGGGGCGGCCCCCGAGCCGGATTTTCCTGGTCGGACAAAACCAAGGGCTCGGGGGCCGGGTAGCTGCCTGGAATTCGCCAGCGCGCGCAGGGCGCAGGTGATTCCGGCACCTGGTGCTGCTAGCGGGCAGCCACCTCACATGTCCAAGAATTACTACTCAATGTTCCGGACCACCTCCTTCCCTGTGTACGGCCGACCGTACCCGCGCAGAAGGCGCCGTGCCAACAGTTTTTCGCGCTCAGCGATCGCTGAGAATCGCGGCGTCGACCAACTCCGACATCTCGGCTGCCAGCGGCGCCGGGGTCAGTAGCCGGCCGTCCAGCGTGTGCACCCGCGCCGCCAGCGTAATGCTGGACACCAGCCAAACACCCTGGGCGGCAAACAGATCAGCAGGCCGAAGCGCGCGGTAGTCACAGTCGTAGCCCTTGTCCCTGGCTACCTCGAACAGTGCCTGCTGGGTGGTTCCGCGCAGGATCGGATACCACGGCGGCGGCGTGTAGAAACAGGTGCGCCCCGATGAGTCGTCGCTGTCGGCGGCGATCACCACCGTCGAACGCGGGCCCTCGAGGATGAATCCGTCTGAGCTGACGAAGATCACGTCACCGGCGTCCTTGGCGGCCGCGTGCCGCAGCGCGGCCATGTTGACGGCGTACGACAGGGTCTTGGCGCCGGCCACCAACCACGGCATCTCGTCGACGCCGGAGGACGGCAGTCCGCGGTCGAGCATCACCGCGGCCAGACCGCTGCGCCGGGTGACCCCGACGCGTTCCGGGAGCGGATTGACCGTCAGGTACGCCGTCGGCGCCGATCCGCTCTCCCGGCCGCGGCTGTAGACCAGGCGCAGCGCGCCCTCGTCACCAGTGATCGCGGTCCAACGGTCGACGGCCACCTCGATGGCATGACGCCAGTCGCTCAGCTCGGGTGCCGGCAGGTCCATCATCCGCGCCGACTGGGTCAGCCGCCGCAGGTGTGCTTCGACCAGGCAGGCCCGGCCGTCGCGCACCAAAAGGGTTTCGAACACCCCGTCACCGCGCACCGCGGCCAGGTCGTCGGCGAACAGCAGGGGCGACGACGGATCGTGCACCTGCCCGTCGATCGTGACGACCACCGAAGACTCCCCGGACATGGAGCAGAAGCGTACTGGCAGGCTCGTAGAGTTGAAATGTGTCAGCTGTCCCCGCCCCCGCCACCTCCCCCGACGCCGGAGCGGTCTGGCATTTCGGTGACCCGCTCGGCGAGCAACGCACCGCTGCGCACCAGGCCGTCGTCGTCGACCGTTCGCAGCGCGCGGTCATCACGCTCACCGGACCCGACCGCCTGAGCTGGCTGCACTCCATCTCCTCGCAGCACGTCAGCGCGCAGCCCGACGGGACGGTGACCGAGAATCTCAGCCTCGACGGCCAGGGCCGTGTCGAGGATCACTGGATTCAGACCGAGCTGGGCGGAGTCACCTACCTCGATACCGAGGCCTGGCGCGGGGAGCCGTTGCTGGCCTACCTGACCAAGATGGTGTTCTGGTCCGATGTGGCACCCGCGGCGGCCGATATGGCGGTGCTCTCCCTGCTCGGCCCGGAACTCGACGACGCCGCGGTGAAAGAGGCCCTCGGAGTGGCGCAACTACCCGCTGAAGGCACTGCGGTGGCGCTGCCCGGTGGCGGGCTGCTGCGCCGGATGCCGGCTGCATCCGAGGCCGGGATCGAGGTTGACCTGCTGGTTCCCCGTGCCGACAAGGACGCCTGGCTGGCCCGGCTGGCTGCAGCCGGGGTACGGCAGGCCGGGGTGTGGGCGTACGAGGCGCACCGGGTTGCCGCCCAGCGCCCCCGGCTCGGCGTCGACACCGACGAGCGCACGATCCCACACGAGGTCGGCTGGATCGGTCGTGCGGTGCACTTGGACAAGGGTTGCTACCGCGGCCAGGAGACCGTTGCGCGGGTGCACAACCTGGGCAAACCGCCGCGGATGCTGGTGCTGCTCCACCTGGACGGCTCGGGTGAGCTGCCCGCGACGGGCGATCCGCTGCTCGCGGGCGGTCGCAGCATCGGCCGGGTGGGCACCGTGGTAGACCACATCGACGAAGGCCCGATTGCGTTGGCGCTGGTCAAGCGGGGTATTCCAGCCGATACCCCGCTGATCACCGGCGGGGAGCACCAGGTCGCCGCCGAGATCGATCCGGATTCGCTGCCGCCGGCCGACGGGGTGGGCGCCGGACGGTTGGCCGTTGAGCGGCTGCGGGGCGGTCCGAACTGATGTTCACGGTCGGCCGAACGGGCCTGCCAGCAGATCGCCGCGGGGCACGGTAAAGTGTTGGCAGGACAATAACCAACACACAGATCGGAGCCGCCTGATTTCGGGCCGCTCCGTTATTGCGCGAGGGGGTTCCCCCATGGGCCGCGGCCGGGCTAAGGCGAAGCAGACCAAGGTTGCTCGAGAGCTGAAATACAGCTCTCCGCAAATCGATGTCGATCGGCTCCGTAAGGAGCTGGCCGGTTCGGGCGGGAGCGAACCCGAGAAGTCCGACAACGGGTTCGGTGACGACCCGTGGACCGATGAGGACGACTGGCGGCCCTGAGCCGCCGCCCTCCTTCTTTAAAACCGTGGGTGCTGGCCCACGAGCGTCGCTCGTGGGCCGTCTTTCCCCTTGGCGACGGTTCCCAGCGTCCAGCACGTCAGGTGCCGGGCGGTGAGAATGGCCAGCGCGCGGTCGGTGTCCTCCGGCGCGACGACGGCCACCATCCCGACACCCATGTTGAAGGTCTTCTCCATCTCCAGGCGATCGATCCGACCGCGCTGGGCGATCATCGTGAAAACCGGTGCGGGAGTCCATGTTCCGCGATCCAGTTCGGCGACCAGACCGTGCGGGATGACGCGCTCGAGGTTGCCTGCCAACCCGCCGCCGGTGACGTGGCAGAAGGTGCGGACCTGGGTTTCGGCGGCCAGCGCCAGGCAGTCCTTGGCGTAGATCCGAGTAGGCTCGAGCAGCTCCTCGCCCAGGGTGCGACCGAACTCCTCGACGTGACCGGCCAGGTTCATCCGGTCGATGTCGAGCAGTACCTTGCGCGCCAGCGAGTAGCCATTGGAGTGCAGGCCGGAGGATCCCATCGCGATGATGACGTCCCCCGGGCGCACCCGGTCCGGGCCCAGCACGTCGTCGGCCTCCACCACGCCCACACCGGTGGCGGAGATGTCGTAGTGGTCGGGCTCCATCAGACCGGGGTGTTCGGCGGTCTCGCCGCCGAGTAGGGCGCAGCCGGCCTGCACACAGCCCTCGGCGATGCCGGAGACGATCGCGGCAACGCGCTCGGGGACGGTACGGCCGACGGCGATGTAGTCCTGCAGGAACAGCGGCTCGGCACCGCATACCACCAGGTCGTCGACCACCATGGCGACCAGGTCGAGCCCGACCGTGTCGTGCTTGTCCATCGCCTGCGCGACGGCCAGCTTGGTGCCGACACCGTCGGTCGACGCGGCCAGCAGCGGCTCACGGTAGCCGCCACGCAGCGCGAACAATCCGGCGAACCCGCCCAAACCACCCCGCACCTCGGGCCTGCTGGCCCGCTTGGCCAGCGGTTTGAACAGCTCGACCGCGCGGTCACCGGCCTCGATGTCAACCCCGGCCGATGCGTAGGAGATCTGGCTGTCTTCCTCGCGATCAGTCATCGGGCATAAGGCTACCGCCCGCCGACTCGCGCCGTAACGCGCCGGGTTCACCCGACGTGGCGGGCGATCCACTCGTTCAGCGGAACCCCGGCACGCAGGGTGGTGACCACGCGGTCTTTGGCCTTCTTGGTGCCCAGCCAGGCACCAACCGGCCAGGTCTTCATCATCGCGATGCCCTTGTGCCGAAGCAGGTCGATCCGCGGATGATCTTTGGGGTAGCCCCTGGGCGCGGTCTTGAGCACCTCGTGGGCCATGATCTCGTAGCCGGCCGCCTGCAGATCGGTGACGATCGCGGTGAGTTCGGCGCCGGACTTCGGCTTGTCGACAGCCTCGCGGTAGCGGGCCAGCGCCGCCGGGTCCGGCATGTACAGCCCGCCGCCGACGGAGAGCCCGTCGGCGGAGAACGACACATACCCCGATCCGATGGTCGCCGCGCAGTTGGTCTTGTAGGGCGTTTTGTCGGCGCTGAACCGGACGTCGCGGTAGGGCCGGAAGATCTTGCCCGCACCGAACTCGGCGGCCAGCTCGGCCAGCAGCTCGTCCATCGGCGCCTTCACGTACCGGTCGTAGACGGCCTTGTGTTCGGTCCAGTACACCTTGGAGTTATCGGCTTCCAGACCTTCGTAGAACTCGACGGCTTCGATGGGCCATCCCGCAAATGCCATGGGAGCCATTGTGGATCGAATCAGCGCGCGTCGTGTGTGTTCGGCCGCGAGCCGTGATCGGGCTATGACACCCTGCTTCCATGACGGCAGTGCGGTGGGTGGTCACGGTGGGCCTCGGCGTGGTGTTCGCGGCGCCCGGCGTGGCCTCAGCGACGCCGGGTGAGGGCGTGGACGCCGTGACGCTGGCGCAGTCCTCGCTGGGCGGCAAGGACTACATCACCAAGGAGATCACCATCGCCCCGGGCGGCACCACCGGCTGGCACTACCACCCGGGCCAGGTGTTCGGCGTGATCAGGGCGGGCACGCTGACGCACTACGACAGCGGATGCTCGGTCGACGGGGTGTACCAGCCGGGTGATCCGATCACCGAGGGCAGCGGGGCCGGATACGTCCACGAAGGCCGCAACGAAGGACCGGTGCCGCTGGTGATGTGGGTGCTCTACATCGACCCCGCGGGCAGCCCGCTGACCGTGGACATGCCCAATCCCGGCTGTCCGTTCTGACCGGCTGGGCATAACCGGCCCAGATCCGGGCAATCCAGGTGCTCGTCGGCTCCGAATAAGAGGCGACGAGGGGAGTTGTGCGTGTCGGCTGAGCAGATCCGGTGCCTGGTGACAGGTGCCACGGGCTACATCGGCGGCCGGTTGGTGCCGCGCCTGCTGGACAGTGGCTTCGCGGTACGGGCGCTGGCCCGCACGCCGGAGAAGCTGGCCAACGTGCCGTGGCGCGCCAAGGTCGAGGTGGCCCGCGGCGATCTCAACGACGCCGACTCCCTGGCCGCGGCGTTCGCCGACGTCGACGTCGTCTACTACCTGGTGCACTCGATGGGCTTCGAGAAGGACTTCGCCGCCGAGGAGCGCCGCGCAGCCCAGAACGTCGTCACCGCGGCCCGCGCCGCCGGGGTACGCCGCATCGTCTACTTGAGCGGCCTGCATCCCGAAGGTGTCGAGCTCTCAACACATTTGACGTCCCGCACCACAGTCGGGGAAATACTCATCGCTTCCGGGATCGAGACGATCGTCCTGCAGGCCGGGGTCGTGGTCGGGTCAGGCTCGGCCTCCTTCGAGATGATCCGCCACCTGACCGACCGGCTGCCGGTGATGACCACCCCGAAGTGGGTGCACAACAAGATCCAGCCGATCGCCATCCGCGACGTCCTGCACTACCTGGTCGAGGCCGCCACCGCCGAGGTACCCAAGTCGCGCACCTGGGACATCGGCGGGCCCGACGTCCTCGAGTACGGCGACATGATGCAGATCTACGCCGAGGTCGCCGGTCTGGGCCGACGCCGCATGCTCGTCCTTCCGGTGCTCACCCCGCGGATCGCCGCGCTATGGGTGGGACTGGTGACCCCGATCCCGTCCGGTCTGGCCCGGCCGCTGGTGGAGTCGCTGCACTGCGATGCGGTGATGGACAACCACGACATCGACACGATCATCCCCCCACCCCCAGGCGGGCTGACCCCGTACCGGCGGTCGGTATCGCTGGCGCTGGCCCGGATCGCCCGCGGTGAGGTGGAGACGACGTGGAACACCGGTACCGCGGCGCAGTTGCCCAGCGATCCGGCGTGGGCCGGCGAGGTCGTCTACACCGACACGCGCTCGCGCCACACCAGCGCGAGCCCCGACCAGCTGTGGAAGGCCGTCGAGAGCAGCGCACCGGACCGCTGGAGCGTGGAGGAACGTGAGCCGGGCAAGGTGTTGCGGCTGCGGGCTGCCAACACCGCCCCCGGTGATCGGTGGCTGGAGATGCGGGTCACGCCGGAAGGTGAGGGCAGCCGCTACGAGCAGCGGGCGATCTTCTATCCGAGGGGCCTGCTGGGCCGGCTGTACTGGTATGCCGGACGTCCGCTGCAGGCGATGCGGCTCGACGCACGGGTACGCCGGGTGACGACCGCGGCGGTCTAGGTCAGGGCCTGCGCAGCGCCGAGGCGTTGTCGTTCTCGGACTGCAGCGGGAGTCCGGTGCGCGCCGCGGTGGCCAGCATGTGCTCGACGACGTTCTTGCCCAGCTGTGCCTCGCCGGGCAGTTCGATCGGATACGTGCCGTCGAAGCAGGCGCAGCACAACCGGGTGGCGGGCTGCTCGGTGGCCGCGATCATGCCCTGCTGGGAGATGTAGCCGAGGGTGTCGGCGCCGATGGCGTGCCGCACGGCTTCGAGCATCTCGCCTTCGTTGTCCACCGCGTTGGCGATCAGCTCGGCCGGGGTGGCGAAGTCGATGCCGTAGAAGCACGGCCATTTCACCGGCGGGGAGGCGATCCGCACGTGCACCTCGACGGCGCCGGCCTCACGCAGCATCCGAATCAGGGCGCGCTGGGTGTTGCCCCGCACGATCGAGTCGTCGACGACGATGAGCCGCTTGCCGCGGATCACCTCTTTGAGCGGATTGAGCTTCAGCCGGATACCGAGCTGGCGGATGGTCTGCGACGGCTGGATGAAGGTGCGCCCGACGTAGGCGTTCTTCATCAGTCCCTGACCGAATGGGATACCGGACTCCTGGGCGTAGCCCACCGCGGCCGGGGTGCCGGACTCGGGCACACCGATCACGAGGTCGGCCTCGACCGGCTTCTCGCGCGCCAGCCGCCGGCCGATGTCGACGCGGGCGGCATGGACGGACCGTCCGGCGATGGTGCTGTCGGGACGGGCGAGGTAGACGTACTCGAAGACGCAGCCCTTCGGCGTCGGGTTGGCGAACCGGCTGGAGCGCACACCGTCGGCATCGATGGCCAGCAGTTCGCCCGGCTCGATGTCGCGGACGAAGGAGGCGCCAACGATATCGAGCGCAGCGGTTTCGGAGGCGACGACCCAGCCGCGGTCCAGCCGGCCCAGCGACAGCGGGCGCACCCCGAACGGGTCACGCGCGGCATAGAGGGTGTTCTCGTCCATGAAGGTCAGGCAGAACGCACCGCGGACGGTCGGCAACAGCTCCAGGGCGGCCTGCTCGACGCTGGAGTCCGCCGCGCCATGTGCCAGCAGTGCCCCGAGGATGTCGGAGTCGGTGGTCGCCGCGCCCGGCATGTTCGGGTTGATCAGGCCGGCATCGCGAGCGCGGCGGGTCAGCTCGGTGGTGTTGACCAGATTTCCGTTGTGGCCCAAGGCAACTCCGGTGCCGGCCGCGGTGTTTCGGAAGACCGGCTGGGCGTTCTCCCAAGTGGTCGAGCCGGTGGTGGAGTAGCGGCAGTGCCCGATGGCGACGTGGCCCTCCATCGCGGCCAGCGTCTGCTCGTCGAACACCTGACTGACCAGACCGAGGTCTTTGAAGACCAACACCTGGGATCCGTCGGCGACCGCGATACCAGCCGCCTCCTGGCCCCTGTGTTGTAGCGCATAGAGGCCGTAGTACGTGAGTTTGGCAACATCTTCGCCCGGAGCCCAGACTCCAAAGACGCCGCACTCTTCGCGAGGCTCGTTTTCCAGTTGGCCGGTCACGATATGGGCTGCTCCCTGGCGGAGGTCGTTGACGTAAGTCAGTCTACGGTGATCGGCGCGAATCGCAGAATTGAACGGCGAGTGTCGGCGGTGCGATCAATCGATTTTCACCAGCGGCAGAAAGGCGCCCACCTCGGTGGCCCGCGAACCGGACAGCCGCAGTGTCCCGTCGGCCGCCGCATCGGACAGATCGAGCAGTCCGGTCGCCAGCAGCAGCCAGCTGCGCGGGTCGGTCTCGACGACATTGGGCGGTGTGCCGCGGGTGTGCCGGGGCCCGTCGATGCACTGGACCGCCGCGAACGGCGGGATGCGGACCTCGACGCTGGCACCCGGTGCCAGCGCGGCCAGGGTGCGGGCGGTCAGTCGCACCGCGACGGCGATCGCGGCGCGCTCGGGCGCTTCGGCGTTCTCGTCGCGCAGCCACCCCGCCACTGTCTGTACCGCGGCGCGGGTCGCTTCCGGATCGGCGGTGTGGCGCGGGGGCATGCGCCCAGTATTCCAAGGCCGGATCGCCGCGCGCCCCCCCCGCCACTGTCTGTACCGCGGCGCGGGTCGCTTCCGGATCGGCGGTGTGGCGCGGGGGCATGCGCCCAGTATTCCAAGGCCGGATTTCGCCGCTTGGCACCGTTGACATCAACCGTTGTTGAGGTCTTAGCGTGAGTGCATGTCTTTCAAAGCGCACGAAATCGCCTATCTCCACGCGGCCGATCTCGGCAGGCTGGCCACCATGCAGCCGAACGGCACCCTGCAGAACAGCCCGGTGAGCTTTCAGTACAACGAGCACCTCGGCACCATCGACGTCTACGGGTACAACCTGGCCAAGAGTCAGAAGTTCCGCAACATCGCCACCAACGACACGGTGGCGTTCGTGGTCGACGACATCTTCTCGCACGATCCGTGGCGGGTGCGGTGTCTGGAGATCCGCGGCACCGCGCAGCAGGCCGAGAACGCCAAGGGTGAACCGCTGATCCGGATCACCCCGACGCGCATCATCAGCTTCGGTATCGACGACACCGAGACCGAGCCGCACGACCTGGTGGCCGACAGTCGCGACGTGCCGACGTCCGGCTGACTAGCCGGGGCGCTGGGTGAGCAACGCCGCGGCGGCGCCGGCCTCGTTGATCGCCAAGTGCGCGAGCATCGGGGCCAGCAGGCTGCCCGAGCGCTGCGCCAGCCACCCGAAACCCAGGCCGGCCACGCCGGTGACGACGACCGTGCCGAGCACCGGCTCACCGGCCTTGCGGGCATCGGGGATATGCCACAGGCCAAATGCCATGGCCTGCAGCAGCCAACCTCCCCGTGGCCCTACCGCCCGTGCTGCCGCGGCGGTCACCAACCCGCGGAACAGCGTCTCTTCGAACCAGACTGTGCCCACCGGGATGTCGAGCATCATCCATCGCGTAGCGGTGTCGGGTAGCTCCCGCTGACGCATGCCGGACCGCACCGCCGGGATCGCGGCGCTGGCGGCCACCCCGGCCGCCGCCACCGCTGCCGCCGCCGCGCCATGGCGCAGGCCGGACCACACGTGCGGCGGCCGCAACCCCAGCGGGATTCGGGCCGCGGTCGCGAATGCGGTTGCGGCCGTGGCCCGCAGCACCGGTCGCCAGATCATTGGAATTCCGGGCCGCCTGCTGCCAGGACCTTCTCCAGCGATTGCCGCACGCGATCGGTGTCCTGAGCGGTCCAGCCGTCCGGTGCGGCCACCGCCACCCAGCCGTCGAGTTGGCCGTCACCGTAGTTGTGGCCGTGCCCGGTCGGAGTGCCGACCGAGTTGGTCACGTTGCCGGCCATGTCGGCGCTGACCTGCCAGAAGGTGACGATCGGGTACCAGCGCATCGACGCGCTGCGGTCGAATCCCGGTGCCTCCCTGAGCCAGTCGGGTTTGGCGAAGAGCAGGTCGGGTGTCCACCACACCACCGGGTCTGACGGATGCTGCAGGTAGAGCACCCGGGTGCCCTTCCACGGCGGTTCGGCGGCTACCCGTTCGATTTCGGCCGGCCCCGCCGACTGGGCGAACCGCACGGTGCGGCCGTTGTCGTAGCGCGGCTGTACCTCGGGCGTTCCGGGATCGCGCCGGACGGTCAGGGCTTTCCACAGCGCGCTGGCGTTGGGCGGCCCGACCCACAGCACCGAGGAGAAGTCCATGTCGACCACGTCGGGCAGGTAGCCGAATGCGCCCTGCCCGGCCATCGAGCCCAGACTCTCGCCGTACAAAGCCAATTGGGGACGCCGGTCGGCGGGCCACTGCAGCCAGCGCTGGTGGATCGCGTCGACCATCGCCCGGCCGGCTTCCACCGACTTCTGCTGGTCGGCCAGAAACGAGATCCAGCTCGGCAGGTAGGAGTACTGCATCGCCACCAGTGCGGTGTCGCCGTTGTACATCGTCTCGATGGCGCGGGCGGCCACCGGGTCCACCCAGCCGGTCCCCGTGGTGGGGATGATGACCAGTAGCTTGCGCTGGTAGGCCTTGGTGCGCTGTAGTTCGGACAGCAGTACCGCAACCCGGCCCTCGTCGGTGTCGGCGGACTGCAGCCCGGCATAGATGCGGATGGGTTCTTTGGCAGGACGACCGTTGACAGCCGTCAGCTCGGCCGCAGTGGGCCCGGTGCCGACGAAGTTGCGACCCTGAAATCCCAGCGTGTCCCAAGCCGCGAATGACCCTGCGCTGCCGGATCTTTCCGGATTCACGGGTTGCTCGACGCCGGGCCGGGTGGTGGCGTTCTGCGGTTGGAACACCGCCCGGGCGCCGCCAATGAACCCCCGGACCAGAACACCGTTGACCAGCGTGATGATCAGAACGACCACGATCGCGGTGCCGATGAACATGGCGACCTCGTCGTTGATGTCCCAGCGCCGGATCATCACCCTGGCGAGCAGTCTGATCGCATCCCTAACCACCCGTGCCGCGGCCACCAGAAGACCACCGGTCAACACCGCGACCACCAGGATGCGCGAATAGCCCAGTGTCGCAGGGCCTTCGATATCCATCACCGCAGCGATCTGGCGCTGCCAGGCCGCGGCGGGCACCACCATGCCGACACCCGCCGCGATCGCGGCCACCACCGTGGCGCCCTTGAGGGCATAGGACACCCGGGGGTTCGGCGGCCACCAGTCCCGATGCGACAGGAACAGCCGCCGAAAACCCCTGCCCAGCAACACACCGATGCCGTAGCCGATCGCCGCGTTGATCCCACCGATCAACCCACCGGTCACCCAGTCGCGGGGCAACAGTGACGGGGTCAGCGACAGGCAGAAGAACAGCGCGCCGAACGCGATACCGACGAAGTCGAGGCGGACCAGACTCCAGGCCCATGCCGCAAGGGATTCCCGGTGCCGTCGACGCTGCGGTGCGGCCTGCGCCTCACCCGCGACGTCGTCGACCGCACTGGTCATCCGAACAGCCCGGGCAACACTTTCTCGGAGGTGGTGCGCAGCTCCTCGAGCGACACCGTGAACAAACCTTGTACCTCAAGGGAATCCGAGCCGTTGTCCGACACCCCGATGCGGGTGACGGGCAGGGCGCGGGCCTCGCACATCGACCGGAACCGGCTCTCCTCGGTGCGCGGCACGGCGACCAGCGCCCGTCCCGCGGACTCGGAGAACAGGAAGACGAACGGATCCACGCCTTCGGGAAGCACGATGCGGCAACCGGTTTCACCGGCCAGGGCGGCCTCCACCACGGCCTGGATCAGCCCACCCTCGCTCAGGTCGTGCGCCGCGGAGGCCAGGCCGTCCCGGGAGGCTGCCGTCAGCACCTCGGCGAGCAGCTTCTCGCGGTCGAGGTCCACGGCGGGCGGTACACCGCCGAGATGGTCACCGGTGACCTGTGCCCAGATCGAGCCGTCGAACTCGTCGCGGGTGTCGCCGAGCAGGAACAGGGTCTCGCCCGGCTCGTTGCCCAGACCGGTGGGCAGCCGTCGGCTGACATCGTCGAGCACGCCGAGCACACCGACCACCGGGGTGGGCAGGATCGCGGTCGCGCCGGTCTGGTTGTAGAAGCTGACGTTGCCGCCGGTGACGGGAATACCCAGGGCCGCACACCCGTCGGCCAGTCCGCGGACCGCCTGGGCGAACTGCCACATCACACCCGGATCTTCGGGCGAGCCGAAGTTCAGGCAGTTGGTCACCGCGATCGGGGTAGCCCCGGTGACGGCGACGTTGCGGTAGGCCTCGGCGAGCGCGAGTTGTGCGCCGGTGTAGGGGTCGAGCTGGGTGTAGCGCCCGGAGGCATCGGTGGAGACGGCGATCCCGCGACCGGTGGCCTCGTCGATGCGCAGCACACCGCCGTCGGCGTGTTCGGCCAGCACGGTGTTGCCGCGCACGTAGCGGTCGTACTGCTCGGTGATGAATGCCCGGCTACACAGGTGCGGGCTGCCGACCAGGGCCAGCAGCGTGGCCCGCAGCTCTTCGCCGGTGCTCGGCCGCGGCAGCGTTGCGGAGGTGTTCGCGATCAGCGTGTCCTGCCAGTCGGGCCGGGCCACCGGACGCTGGTAGATCGGTCCCTCGTGGGCCACCGTGCGCGGCGGCACGTCCACGACGCACTGCCCGTGCCAGCTGATCTGCAGCCGGTCCCCGTCGGTGACCTCGCCGATCACCGTGGCCAGCACCTCCCACTTGCGGCAGACGGCCATGAACTTCTCGACGTTCTCCGGCGAGACCACGGCGCACATCCGTTCCTGCGATTCGCTCGACAGGATCTCAGCGGGGGTCATGTTCGCCGCGCGCAGCGGGACCTTGTCCAGTTCAATCGCCATGCCGCCATCCCCGGCCGACGCCAGTTCCGAAGTGGCACAGGACAATCCGGCGCCGCCGAGATCCTGGATCCCGATCACCAGGCCGGCCGAGTACAGCTCGAGGCAGCACTCGATGAGGACCTTCTCCATGAACGGGTCGCCGACCTGCACGCTGGGCAGCTTCTTGCGGCCGGGCCCGGAGCCCTCGTCGCCGCCGAAGGTGTCGCTGGCCAGCACCGAGACACCGCCGATCCCGTCGAGTCCGGTGCGGGCACCGAACAGGATGATCTTGTTGCCGGTGCCCGAGGCGAACGCCAGGTGCAGGTCTTCCTTGCGCAGCACGCCGACGCACAGCGCGTTGACCAAGGGGTTGCCGGCGTAGGAGGGGTCGAACACCGTCTCACCGCCGATGTTGGGCAGGCCCAGCGAATTGCCGTAGCCGCCGATTCCGCGCACCACCCCGTCGAGCACACGCCGCGTGTCAGGGGCGTCGGCCGCACCGAAGCGCAGCTGATCCATGACCGCGACGGGTCGGGCACCCATGGCCATGATGTCGCGGACGATGCCGCCGACACCGGTGGCCGCGCCCTGATAGGGCTCGACGTAGGACGGGTGGTTGTGCGATTCGACCTTGAAGGTGACCGCCCACCCGTCGCCGATGTCGACCACGCCGGCGTTCTCGCCGATGCCGGCGAGCATCGACTTGCGCATCTCGTCGGTGGTGGTCTCGCCGAAGTAGCGCAGATGCACCTTCGAGGACTTGTACGAGCAGTGCTCGCTCCACATCACCGAGTACATCGCCAGCTCGGCGTCGGTGGGCCTGCGCCCGAGGATGTCGCGAATCCGCTGGTACTCGTCATCCTTGAGACCGAGTTCGCGGAATGGCTGCGGGTTATCGGGGGTGGCCGCCGCATGCTCGACGGTGTCGACTGCTCCAGTGAGCCCAGATGTCACCCTCACAGCTTAGTTTCCCCGAGGCGGTGCGCCATCTCGGCACGTGTTCGCCCTGAGCATGACCTCTCAGGTAATTGAGCCGCGCCGCCTGCGCCGACACGCTGGTGGTGAGCCGCCCCGCCGGGGCGCCACACCGGAAGGACCACCATGACCGACACCGTCGAACGCACACCGTTCAGCGCCCAGATGTGGGCGGCGTTCTGGGCAGCTCCGAACCTGGCTTCGGGAACCGAGGTCCTGGCCGACGGCATCGTCGGCTACTGGCCGGGCCATCCCGAGCCCGTCAGCGGTATCGCGGCGTACACCGCCAAGATCGCCGAGTTGCTGCAGGCTTACCCCGACCTGCGACTCGAGTTGGTCGATAGCGCAACGGTTCCCGGGCCGACCGACAACGAGGAGCTGGTGTTCCTGCACTACACCGGAACCGCTACCAATGGGCAGGTGCACTTCCGGGGTATCGATCGGGTGCGCACCCGCGACGGCGTTGTGGTGGAGAACGTGATCCGCTACGACACCACCGAGTTGCCGAGCTGACCGACCGCGCGTGTGGCCGCTACTCCGTGGCGGCGGCGACGCAGAACGCGTTGCCGTCCGGATCGGCCAGCACCACCCAGCTGAAGGCATCCCCGAACGAGTGCCGGGCCGTCTCGGTGGCCCCGTGCGCCACCAGGCGGCCCACCTCGGCCTCGACGTCGGCGGCCGAGAAGTCCAGATGCACCCGGTTCTTGCCGGGTGTCGGTTCCTCGACCTTCTGGAACCCGAGCCGGGGGCCATCGGGCTGGTTGACCACTACGAACTCACCGGGCATCACCGCGGCGGCGCTGCCGCCGACCGCTTCGGCCCACCAGTCCGCCAGTCGGTCCGGGTCACTGCAATCGAAAGTGATCATCTCCACACCGAGAGTCATGCCGCCAGCGTAGGTCAGCCCGGTGACAGAAAGAGGCCGCGGACCTACCGGTCACCGACCGGCTGCAAGGGCCGCATCGACCAGGGAACGGATCATCCATCTGCGGACCTCGCCGGCCTCGGACGCATCCAGTTGCAGGACGTCATTGAACGCCACCATCGACTCGGTTCCCATCACCACCGCCAACGCCCTGGTCAGCCGTTGCAGAGCCGCGGGCCGGATTCGCTCAGCGGCCGGGGCGAGCGCCGCCTCGATCAGCGCGGTCCGCCGATTCTGCCGGACTGGGACATCGGTGGCATCGGTGCTGCGCAGCAGAAACTGCGCCAACATGATCCGGAACGCGGGTTCGTTGGCAGCAAGCACGTCGGCCAGTGCCGAGTCGACGCGTTCCAGCCGCTCGACGGGATCGTCGGAGGCGTCGGCCAGGATGCTGCCGGCCTCGGGCATCGCCCAGTCCAGTGTCGCCTCGGAGATCAGCAGCTCCGCGCTGGGGAAGTACCGGTAGGCCGTCGCCCGCGATACCTTGGCCTCGACCGCCACCTCGTCGACCGTCGGTGTGCGCCCCTGCTTCAGCAGTCGCGAGGCTGCCTCCAGGAGGTCTTTACGGGTTCGGGCCCGCTGATTGGGTCGCCCTGTCGCCGTCGTCACGATCAGTCCTGGGGCAGCTGGCTGATGATCGCGGCCAGGTCCACCCAGACGTTCTCCCGCCGGATATCGCCGTCGGCGGCGAACTCGACGACATGCAGGAGCCGGAACTCAAGTGGTCGGTTCTTACCGGCAAGCCCGAACGGAGTCCCGGATGCCGTTCCACGCCATAGAGATTCGTCGACGAGGAAGTCTTCCCCGTACAGCCGCCGCACGGTGGTCATATGGCCGCCGGACAGATCGGAAAACAATCCTTCGTAGAAGGAACGTGCCCCCTCCTGGCCCAGCGTCGGCCCCGTGGGCGCGCCGACGATGTCGTGTTCGACGTCGGCCGTGAGGGTGGCCAGGACACCGCCCACGTCATCGTTGGCCTCGAAGTCGAAGTGTTCGTCGATCTTCCGGTCCATCTGGGTGCGTGTCAGTGCCATGCCGCCGACGTTAATGAGACTCTAGTCTCATGTCAATACTGTCGTCTCAGAGTCGGCCCGGTGACAGAAAAGCCTGCAGCGCGGCGGCATAGGACACCACGTCTCCCGCGCCCATCAGTTCGCGGGCGGAATGCATGGCCAGCTGCGCGGCCCCGACATCGACCGTCGGGATACCGGTGCGCGCCGAGGTCATCGGCCCGATCGTCGACCCGCACGGCAGATCGGCGCGGTGTTCGTAGCGTTGCAGCGGCACTCCCGCCTGCCGGCAGGCCAGTTCGAACGCCGCGGCGGTACGGCCGTCGGTGGCGTAGCGCAGGTTGGGCTGGACCTTCAGCACCGGCCCGCCGTTGACCGCGATCAGGTGGCCGGGCTCGTGGCGGTCCGGGTAGTTCGGGTGGGTGGCGTGCGCCATGTCCCCGGAGGCCACCATCGAGGCGGTCAGGCGACGCAGGAAATCCTCCCGGTCCCCGCCCGCGCTGAGCACGATGCGCTCCAAGGTGGTCAGCAGCAGATCGGACTGGGCGCCGTGATCCGACGTCGAGCCGACCTCCTCGTGGTCGAACAGCGCCAGCACCGGCAGATACCCGTTCGGCTCGGCGGACAGGAAGGCCTCCAGGCCGGCGTAGCAGGTGCCCTGGTTGTCCAGCCGCGGCGCGCTGACGAACTCGCCGTCCACCCCGATCAGGGTCGACGGGGTCAGGTCGTGGGTCATCAGGTCGGCCGACAGAAGATCGGCCGGATCCACCCCGGCCCACTGCGCGGCGTAGTCCAGGAACGAGCGCGGGCTGGTGCCCAGCCCCCAGACCGCGTTGACGTGGCGCTGCGGATCGAGTTTGACCGCGGCGCGATCCTCAGAGAGGTGAATGGCCAGTTGCGGCACGCGCAGAATCGGCTCGTCGATGAGAACGAGCTGATGCGAGACGCCCCCGTCGGCGTCGGGGTCACGCACCGACAGGCGGCCGCTGATTCCCAGGTCGCGATCCAGCCAGGAGTTCAGCCAGGCCCCGCCGTACGGCTCCAGCGCCACCACCTGCCAACCCGCGACCACCTGGTCCGGATGCTGCTTGACCCGCAGGTTCGGGCTGTCGGTGTGGCCGCCGACGATCCGGAACGGCCGGGTCGGGTCCTCGGCACCGTTCCAGGCCACCAACGAACCGGCCCGAACGGTGAAGTAGCGGCCCTTGCGATCCGGCCACCGGTCGGTCTCGGCCAGCTCGGTGTAGCCCGCTGCGGACAGCCGCCGCGCGGCGGTCTGGCAGACATGAAACGGCGACGGCGATGCGTCGATGAACTCACATAGCCCGTGTGCACTGGCCCCGGTCGACATGTTCACCATCATCTCCGACGGCGCAGCCATTAGGGTCGAACAGTGCCCTCCCCACAGCCGCAACCGGTTCTGGCGCCGCTGACACCGGCGGCCATCTTCCTGGTGGCCACCATCGACGAGGGCGGCGAGGCGGTCGTGCACGACGCGCTGCCCGACCTCTCCGGCCTGGTTCGGGCGATCGGGTTTCGCGATCCGACCAAGCATCTGTCGTTGGTGACGTCCATCGGATCGGATGCCTGGGATCGGTTGTTCGCCGGGCCGCGGCCAGCCGAGTTGCATCCGTTCATCGAGTTGCACGGTGCCCGCCATCACGCCCCGTCCACCCCGGGCGATCTGTTGTTCCATATCCGCGCCGAGGTGCTCGACGTGTGCTTCGAGTTGGCCGGCCGCATCGCCAAGGCGATGGCCGGGGCGATCACGATCGTCGACGAGGTGCACGGCTTCAAGTTCTTCGACAACCGCGACCTGCTCGGCTTCGTCGACGGCACCGAGAACCCGGCCGGCCAGATTGCCCTGGCGGCCAGTCAGATCGGTGACGAGGATCCCGACTTCACCGGCGGCTGTTACGTACACGTGCAGAAATACGTGCACGACATGGGGTCGTGGGAGTCGCTGTCGGTCACCGAGCAGGAACGCGTGGTCGGCCGCACCAAGCTCGATGACATCGAACTCGACGATGATGTCAAGCCCGCGAATTCCCATGTGGCACTGAACGTCATCGAGGACGCCGACGGCAACGAGCTCAAGATCGTGCGTGCCAACATGCCGTTCGGCGAAGTCGGCAAGGGCGAGTACGGCACCTACTACATCGGCTATTCGCGCACCCCGGCGGTGACCGAGAAGATGCTGGAGAACATGTTCATCGGCAGCCCGCCGGGCAACACCGACCGCATCCTGGACTTCTCCACCGCCCTGACCGGCAACCTGTTCTTCACCCCCGTCGTCGACTTCCTCGACGATCCCCCGCCGCTGCCCGGCACCGAGACACCGGCGGCCCCACCGGCTCCTGCCCCTACTTCTGACGGCTCTTTGGCGATCGGCAGCCTGAAAGGACACACCCGATGAACAACCTGTACCGCGAACTCGCTCCGATTACCGAATCCGCCTGGGAGGAAATCGAACTGGAGGCCACCCGCACCTTCAAGCGGCATATCGCCGGGCGGCGCGTGGTGGACGTCAGCGGCCCCGGTGGTCCGGTGACCGCGGCGGTGAGCACCGGCCATCTGCGGGATGTCAGTGCGCCCGCCGATGGCGTGGTCGCTCATCTGCGCGAGTCCAAACCGCTTGTCCGCCTGCGGGTTCCCTTCACCGTGTCGCGTGATGCGATCGATGACGTCGAGCGCGGCTCGCAGGACTCGGACTGGGATCCGGTGAAGGAGGCCGCCAAGAAACTGGCCTTCGTCGAAGACCGCGCAATCTTCGAGGGGTACGGCGCCGCCTCGATCGACGGCATCCGCAGTTGCAGCTCCAACCCGGCCCTGGCACTGCCGGTCGACCCGCGCGAGTACCCCGACGTGGTCGCGCAGGCGCTCTCCGAGCTGCGGCTGGCCGGTGTGGACGGGCCGTACTCGGTGCTGCTGTCGGCCGAGGCCTACACCAAGGTCAGCGAAACCACCGAGCACGGCTATCCGATCCGCGAACACCTCAACCGGCTGGTCGACGGCGAGATCATCTGGGCACCGGCCATCGACGGCGCGTTCGTGCTGAGCACTCGCGGCGGTGACTTCGATCTGCAGCTGGGCACCGACGTGTCGATCGGCTATCTGAGCCATGACGCCGAGACCGTGCAGCTCTACCTGCAGGAGACGCTGACGTTCCTCTGCTACACCGCCGAGGCGTCAGTCGCGCTCACACCCTAGTTCTTGCTCCGCCACTGTGCGGTTTCATGCGCAACACGCCGCGACAGGCGGATGGGATCGCACACTCGGAATAAACGTCCCGCCGTCACTGTCGTGAGCTTCATGACTACAGCTTTGGTGACAGGTGCCACCGCGGGGATCGGCTACGAGATTGCCCTCGAACTGGCCCGCACCGGATCCGAGGTGATCGTTCACGGACGTGACGCCGAGCGCGGCCGCAAGGTCGTGCAGGATATCGAGAATGCCGGCGGTGCAGCGCGTTTCATCGCCGCCGATCTCTCTGCCACCGATGATGTGAAGCGGCTTGCCCGTGAGGCCGGGGACGTCGACATCCTGGTGAATAACGCAGGCATCTACACCTTCGCCGCCACCGCGGAGACCACCGACACCGACTATGACGCGCAGTTCGACACCAACCTGCGGGCGCCCTTCATCCTGGTGCGTGAGCTGGGCCCGGCGATGGCCGAGCGCGGGCACGGCGCGATCGTCAACGTCAGCACCGTAGTCGCCACGACACCGGGCGGCGGCGCCGGCGTGTACGGCGCCAGCAAGGCCGCACTGGAGTTGTTCACCAAGGTGTGGGCCGCCGAGTTCGGCGCGGCCGGCGTCCGGGTCAACGCGGTCTCCCCCGGCCCGACCGAAACCCCAGGGACCACCGCCATCCCCGGCTTGATCGACGCACTGGCCAGCACCCGGGCACTGGGCCGGGTAGCCCAGCCCAAGGAGATTGCCGGCGTGGTGGCATTCCTCGCGGGGCCGGGTGCGAGCTACATCAACGGCGCCATCGTGCCGGTGGACGGCGGCAATCCGGCGCTGGGCGCCTAGACCAGGACGGCGTCGAGCGCGGAGTAGAACAGCCCCAGGCCGTCATCGGACGGGCCGGTCAGCGCCTCGGTCGCGTGTTCCGGGTGCGGCATCAGGCCGACGACGCGGCCGTTGGCCGAGCTGATGCCGGCGATGTCGCGCATCGAGCCGTTGGGGTTCTCGGCGTAGCGGAACACCACCCGGCCCTCGCCCTCGAGCTCGTCGAGCACGGACTCGCTGGCCACATAGCGGCCCTCGCCGGACTTCAGCGGCACCAGCAGCTCAGCACCCCACTCGTAGCGCGAAGTCCACGCCGTGGTGATGGAGTCGACCTTCAGCCAGACGTCGCGGCAGATGAAGTGCAGGCCCGCGTTGCGGGTGAGGGCACCGGGGAGCAGTCCCGCCTCGCACAGCACCTGGAAGCCGTTGCAGATGCCCAGCACGGGCATGCCGCGGCCGGCCGCGGCCACCACCTCGCCCATCACCGGGGCGAACTTGGCGATCGCCCCGCAGCGCAGGTAGTCGCCGTAGGAGAAACCGCCCGGCACGACGACGGCGTCGACCCCTTTGAGGTCGGCGTCGGCGTGCCAGAGGCTGACCGACTCGGCTCCGGCGGCCCGGACTGCGCGGGCTGCGTCGACGTCGTCGAGGGTGCCCGGGAAGGTGATGACCCCGATCCGGGCGCTCACGATGGCTCCCGGGTGACCGACCAGTCTTCGATCACGGTGTTGGCGAGCAGCGACTCGGCGATCTCGGCGAGCTGGGCGTCGCTGACCGAATCGTCGACTTCGAGCTCGAAGCGCTTGCCTTGCCGGACATCTGAGATGCCGGCGTGCCCGAGCCGGCCCAGCGCGCCGACGATGGCCTGGCCCTGCGGGTCCAGGATCTCGGCCTTGGGCATGACGTTGACAACCACCCGGGGCACGGGAGCTCCTCGCTGACGACGGTGACTGATGCGGCTTAACTGTACCGGCGCGCTACGGACACGACCCGATATAGGCCGCGCACAGCGGCGCGCCCAGGGTGTCCAGCACCGTTTCGTCGTTGATCGACGGCCACGGGGTCAGCGGCGGGGCGCTCGACCAGAGGGCCAGCTCGGTGACGGTGCTGTTGGCCGGGTTGGCCACCAGGTACTGGTGCAGGACCACCGGTCCGCTGACCACGGCCGCCAGCCGGTCAGGCTCCAGGACGGTCAGCGACGGCGACTGCCCGGGGTTGGTCTGCTGGCAGGCCCGCAACGCGGCCACGGCGGTGTTGAAAACGTCCTCGGCCAGCTGTCCGCCGCGCCAGGTCTCCCCGCGCCAGTGCACCACCTGGGCCTGCAGCTGCCACTGGCCGTCGGGGTTGACCACCGTGGCGCGTTCGGCCACCGCGTAGGCCCGGGGATCGGCCGCCACCGGCGGGCTGCCGCACAGCTCCTCGAAGCGGAACCGCGGTGCGACGGCGGTCACGGCCAGGGCGGGCAGCCGCGGCCACACGTAGCGGGGATTCAGCGGGATCGCCCACGGCGAGATCCAGGCGGCATCCGGGATGCGGTCACACGCGGGTGGACAGTTCTCCGGATCGGCGGCAGCCGGGGGCGCGATCGCCAGCCCACAGGCTGCCAGCACCGCAGCAAGGACCATCCGCATCGTGACGCCTCCCCTGAGCGCACAATCGTAAGCATGGAATTGACGCATTTCGGGCATTCGTGCCTTCTTGCCGAGCTCGGTGGCGCCACGCTGTTGTTCGACCCCGGCAACTTCTCCCATGGCTTCGAGGGCGTGACCGGGCTGTCGGCGATTCTGATCACCCATCAGCATCCCGATCATGCCGACCGGGAACGGCTGCCCGCGCTCGTCGAGGCCAACCCGGGTGCCGCGCTGTACGCCGATCCGGCCACCGCCGCCGAACTCGGCGGCCCCTGGCAGGCGGTGCACGTCGGCGATGAGCTCACCGTCGAGGGCCTGACCATCCGCGGGGTGGGTGGCCGGCACGCGGTCATCCATCCCGAGATCCCGATCATCGACAACATCTCCTACCTGGTCGGGGACGACGAGCACCCGGCCCGGCTGATGCATCCCGGTGACGCGCTGTTCGTCCCCGGCGAGCCGGTGGACGTGCTGGCCACCCCGGCGGCCGCACCGTGGATGAAGATCTCCGAGGCCATCGACTACCTGCGGGCGGTGGCACCCGAGCACGCCGTCCCGATCCATCAGGGGGTGGTGGCGCCCGAAGCCCGCGGGATCTACTACGGCAGACTCACCGAGATGACCGACACCGATTTCCGTGTGCTGCCCGAAGAGAATTCGGTGCGGTTCTGATGAGCACCGATGATTTGACAAAGCTGTTCGGGCTGTCCGGGAAGACTGCTCTGGTCACCGGCGGGACGCGCGGCATCGGCCTGATGATCGCCCGGGGCCTGCTGCAGGCCGGTGCGCGGGTGATCGTGAGCTCCCGCAAGGCCGACGCTGTCGACCAGGCCGTCGCGCAGCTGGTGGAGTTCGGTGAGGTGCGGGGTATCCCCGCCGACCTGTCCCGCCAGGAGGAGTGCACGCGGCTGGCCGCCGAGGTCACCGCCGACACCGATGCGCTGCACATCCTGGTCAACAACGCCGGCGCCACCTGGGGTGAGCCGCTGGAAACCTTCCCGGCCTCGGCGTGGGACAAGGTGCTCGACCTCAACGTCAAGTCGCCGTTCTGGATGGTGCAGGCGCTGGTGCCCGCGCTGCGGGCGGCCGGCACCCAGGACGATCCCGCACGGGTGATCAACGTCGGCAGCATCGACGGGATCCACGTGCCGGTGCTGGCCACCTACTCCTACTCGGCCAGCAAGGCGGCACTGCATCAGCTCACCCGGGTTCTCGCCAAAGAACTTGGCCCACAACACATCACGGTCAACGCAGTGGCACCCGGACCGTTCCCGTCGAAGATGATGGCCGCCACGCTGGACGCGTTCGGCGACGCCATCGCGGCCTCGGCTCCGATGCGGCGCATCGGCCGCGATGACGATATGGCGGGCATCGCGGTCTTCCTGGCGAGCCGGGCCGGCTCCTATGTGAACGGCGCGATCATCCCGGTCGACGGCGGGATCGCGACGACGGCCAGTGGGTCGGGCTCAAGCCGCTGACTCGAGGCGGCCAGCTCCCCACCGGTACACCGTCGGCGCGCAGCTGTGCATCAGGGCAAGGTCGACGACGTCGAGCATGGCCTGACGCGGTCCGGGCTTGCGGAGCTGGCGGGCTGCGACGGCCACCCGGACTGTGCCCCCGCGGCGCGCGACGCGCTCGGCGGACAGCACCAGGGTCCGACACCACCACGGCTCGGTGAGGAACCCTTCGCCGATGCCGAGCACCCGGCTGCGGGTGCTCGCCCCGGTCACCAGGTCGGTGATCCCATGTAGATCGGCGAGCAGACGAAAACCGTTGCGCGGCAGAGCGGTCGCCGTTCCCGCGGAGACGGTCCAGCCGGGTGCGGCGAACAGCCGGGTGCGCAGGCCGACGTGTTCGAGCACCCGGTCGGCGCCCATCAGCCGCAAGTTGGCCTCGTGGGCGGGCAGCGTGGCGAACTCACCGCGGCGTCTCTTGGTGGCCGCCTCGTCGAAGCCG
Organism: Mycobacterium sp. M26; assembly: GCF_001494595.1. GTDB lineage: Bacteria > Actinomycetota > Actinomycetes > Mycobacteriales > Mycobacteriaceae > Mycobacterium. The sequence continues at coordinate 253,026 of NZ_LN929908.1, read as the reverse complement.
TGCATCACCACCGCGTCGCCGCCCGCGCGACGGCGCCGCATCCAGTCGATGGTTACCGGGTCGGACTCCAGCCGATAGCCGTTCTTCAGCCGGGGTGCCACGAGCAGCGACACCGGCACACCGCGCGAGTCCAGCACCGCACAGAACTCGTCGACATCAGCCAGCGTGCGCTCGCAGATTCCGGACACCGACACGATGAGTTGTCCAGTCACACCTGCAGTCTGACAACTCCAGGTGTCCGAACGGTTGCGTGCAACAAGACGTCAGACGTCCATCCGGGTCAGCCCGGAAGCACGGCCTCGATCGCCGCCACCACTTCGGGCGCATCGGGTTCGGTGCGCGGCCGGAACCGGTTGACCACCTCACCACCGGGAGCGATCACGAACTTCTCGAAGTTCCACTGGATGTCGCCGGCCTGGCCGTCAGCATCAGCGGTCTTGGTCAGCTCGGCGTACAGCGGGTGCCGGTCATCGCCGTTGACATCGGTCTTGGCCAACAGCGGGAAGGTCACCCCATAGGTCGTCGAGCAGAAGGTGGCGATCTCCTCGGGCGTGCCCGGCTCCTGACCCATGAACTGGTTGCACGGCACGCCGATCACGGTCAGCCCCCGGTCGGCATAGTCGCGGGCCAGCTGCTCGAGCGCTCCGTACTGCGGCGTCAGCCCGCACTTGGAGGCGACGTTCACCAGCAGGATCGCCCGGTCGGCGAACTCGCCCAGCGAGGTCGGATTGCCATCGAGGGTGGTCAGCGGGATATCGGTGAGGGCCATAGCGGTGACGCTACCCGGGACGGCCGCGCCGGGCAGGCGCAGTCCGGGGTTTACGCCCCGGCGCGCGAGTGTCACGGGCAGTCTGCTAGTGAGGAGGGTGCACCGAACGCACCTGATCCGACGGAGTGACCCGTGACGCAGAGCTCTCCACCGCAGCAACTCAGCATTCCCGCGGCGGATGTCACGCTGTGTGCCGACGCCTACGGGGACCCCGCCGACCACCCCGTCGTACTGCTGCACGGTGGTGGTCAGACCCGGCACTCCTGGACCAAGACCGCCGCCGACCTCGGCCGTCAGAACTGGTACGCGCTGGCCGTCGACCTGCGCGGGCACGGCGACAGCGGGTGGTCCTCCGACGGCGCCTACTCGCTGGACCGGTTCGCCGACGACGTCGTGCACATCACCGAGTTCCTCGGGCGTCCGCCGGTGCTCGTCGGTGCCTCGCTGGGTGGCATTTCGTCGTTGGCCGCGCTCGGGGTGCGGCCCGATCTCGCACTGGGCCTGGTGCTGGTCGACGTGTCGCCGTTCCTGCAGCCCAAGGGCACCAGCCGGATCCGCGACTTCATGCTGGGCCGCGCCGAGGAGGGCTTTGGCTCGCTGGAGGAGGCCGGTGACTACGTCGCGGCCTACCTGTCGCACCGGCCCCGGCCCAAGAACCTCGACGGCCTCAAACGCAATCTGCGCGAGAAGAACGGCCGCTGGTATTGGCACTGGGATCCGGCGTTCCTGGCATCACCGGAAGACCAAGCGGTGCAACGCAATACACTGACCGACCCGGCCTGGCTCGGCGCGGCAGCGGGCACCCTGCGAATACCGACCCTGCTGGTCCGGGGCGGCAAGTCCGACGTGCTGAGCATCGAGGATTCGATCCGCTTCCTGCACCTGGTTCCGCACGCCGAGTTCGCCACGGTGGCCGACGCTCATCACATGGTCGCCGGGGATGACAACGCCGTCTTCGAACAGGTGCTGTGGGACTTCCTGGAACGCCGCGTCCGCTCCCGGCTGCGGCTGCTCGATGCCTAGCGTGACGCCGGAGTCGCCCGAGCAGTTCCGCGCCCGGGTTCGCAGCTGGTGCGAACACAACGTGCCCACCGGCTGGCGCGTGGCTCAGGCCGGTGCCGAGGACAGCGAGGTCATCAGCTTTCAGCGGCAGTGGCGCGAAACCCTGCATGCCGGAGGCTTTCTCGCCCCAGACTGGCCGAAGAGTCTCGGTGGTGCGGAGATGCCGCTGGCCCAGCAGGCCATCCTGGCCCAGGAACTCGCCCGCGCCGATGCCCCACGTCTGACGCTCTACCAGGTCGCGATCTTCAATGCGGCCCCGGCGATCCTGCACTTCGGCACCGACGAACAGAAGCAGCGGTTCCTGCCCGGCATCCAGAACGGCGAGGTGTGGTGCCAGGGTTTCTCCGAGCCCGGTGCTGGATCCGACCTGGCGTCGTTGTCCACCCGGGCCGACCGCCGCGGTGATGTCTATGTGCTCAACGGGCAGAAGACGTGGACGAGTTGGGCCCTGCATGCCGATTGGTGCTTCCTGCTGGCCCGCACCGACCGAGACGCACCGAAACGGCGGGGCATCAGTTTCCTGCTGATGGACATGCGCAGTCCCGGGATCGACGTGCGCCCGATCAAGCAGGCCACCGGCGCCGCAGAGTTCTGTGAGCTGTTCCTCAACGACGTGGAAGTGCCGGTCGCCAACCTGCTGGGACCGGAGAACGCGGGCTGGCAGGTAGCTCAGACCACGCTCGCCTCCGAACGCGGGGTGGCCATCCTGGAGCTGGCGGAACGCCTGCACCGCAATGGTTTTGCGCGCCTGGTTGAGGAGGCGGCCGGCTGGACACTGGAGGACGGCAGTCCCGCGCTGGCCGACTCAGCTGTCCGCGAACGCCTCGCCGGCCTCTACGGCGAGGTACAGCTGCTGCGAGAGATGTGCGCCCGGCTGGTCGAGGCGATGGTCAGCGGTACCGGCGTCGGCGCCGAACCGTCGATCATCAAGCTGTACTACAGCGAGCTGCTGCAGCGACTGATGGAGTACGCCACCCAGCTCGAGGGGCTGCCCGGGCATGTCGAGCATCCCCTGCTGTTGTCCGGCGGCTGGGAAACCGGCCACTGGCTCGGTGATTTCGTCAACGCCTACTCGTGGACCATCGCGGCCGGTTCCAACGAGATTCAGCGCAGCATCATCGGCGAGCAACATCTGGGCCTGCCCCGCGAACCGCGGGCGCCGGGCGACGTCTGAAGGAGAACGCCGGTGAGTGAACTCGACGACCTGCGGGAGATGGTGCGCGACCTGCTCGACGACCGGGCGTCCTCGGAGGATGTGCGCGCCGTGCTGGGCAGCGCCGCCGGATACGACGCCCGGTTGTGGCAGACCGTCGCCGACCTCGATCTGCTCGGCCTGCTGGTGCCCGACGAGTTCGGCGGGGTGGGTGCGGGCCTGGCCGAGATGTCGGTGGTACTCCATGAACTCGGCCGCCGTGCGGTGCCGCTGCCGGTGATCAGCAGCGCCGTACTGGCGCCGGTGGCGCTGCTCGGCGGCGCCAACCCGGCCCTGGCTGCCGAGTTGCTCCCGGCATTGGCCACCGGTGCGCACCGAGCAGCCGTGATCGTCGGCGGCCCGCAGGGCCAGCCCGATCCGGCCACCTGGACACTGACCGCTGCACCGCACGACGGCGGGTACATCCTGGACGGGGCGGCCGGCTTCGTGCTCGACGCCCCGGGCGCTGATCATCTCGTGGTCGGGGCGCGCACCGCGGACGGTGTGATCGTGGTGGTCGCCGATGCCGCCGACGCCACAGTCACCGCGGTGCCCGGAACCGATCAGACGCGCTGCCTGGCCACGGTGACGTTCACCGATACAGCGCTGCCCGAGGAGCGGGTGCTGGCCACCGGCGCGCAGGCGGCGTCGCTCATCGCGCGGGTCCAGACGGTGGCGGCATATGCCATCGCCTGCGATGCCGTCGGCCTGGCTGAGCGCACCATGGAACAGACGGCGGACTACGCGAAGGTCCGTCAGCAGTTCGGCCGCCCGATCGGGTCCTTCCAGGCCATCAAGCACATGTGCGCAAACATGGCAGTCGCCGTCGAAACCAGCCGGGCCGGACTGGGTTTGGCGTTGGCTGAACTCTCCAGGGAATCCGGGGAAGGCCCGGTATCCGCGGTGTCCACCGCCAAGGCCTACGCCTGCGATGCAGCGGTGAAGGTGTGCACGGACGCCGTCCAGGCGCACGGCGGGATCGGCTTCACCTGGGAGCACGACGCCCATCTGTGGCTCAAGCGCGCGCTGCTCGACCGGGCGCTGTTCGGCTCACCATCCTGGCACCGGCGCCGGGTGGCCGACGCGGTGCTGCCGGCCCGCACCGGCGCCTAGGCCTGCGGCCCGTACTGATCGCGGTCGGCGGTGGCCAGCAACCAGGAGTATTGGAACGCCGCCTCTTTCCAGCGTTCGTAGCGCCCGCTGGTGCCGCCATGTCCGGCGGCCATCTGGGTCTTCAACAGCACCGGATGCTGGTCAGTCTTGGTGTGCCGAAGGGCGGCAACCCATTTCGCCGGCTCGACGTAGAGCACCCGGGTGTCATTGAGCGAGGTCATCGCCAGGATGGCCGGGTAGTCCTTGGCCTCGACGTTCTCGTACGGAGAGTAGGACTTCATGTAGAAGTAGACGTCCTTGTTCTCCAGGGGGTTTCCCCACTCGTCCCACTCGGTCACCGTCAGCGGCAGCGACGGGTCCAGGATGCTGGTCAGCGGGTCCACGAACGGCACCTGCGCCAAGATGCCCGCGAACAGCTGCGGCGCCAGGTTGGCCACCGCACCCATCAACAGACCGCCCGCGCTGCCGCCGAGGGCCACCAGGTTCTGCGGCCGGGTCAGACCGGTATCGACCAGATGCTGGGCGACGGCGATGAAGTCGGTGAAGGTGTTGCGCTTTTCCAGCAGCTTGCCCCGCTCGTACCACAGCCGGCCCATCTCACCGCCGCCGCGGACGTGGGCGATCGCGAACACCATCCCCCGGTCCAGCAGCGAAAGCCGGGCCACCGAGAACCGCGGGTCTTCGGAGGATTCGTAGGCCCCATAGCCGTACAGCACAGTGGGAGCGGGGAATTCGATCCCGTCGCGGTACACCAGTGAAATCGGGACGCGGGTGCCGTCCTCGGCGATCGCCCAGTCCCGCCGCTCCACGTAGTCCTCGCGGCGATAGCCGCCCAGCACCGGCTGCTCGCGCAACAGCGTGCGCTCACCGGTGGCCAGGTCCAGATCGTAGATGCGCAGCGGGGTGATGAACGACGTAGTGCCCACCCGCAGTTTGGGTGACACCCAGTTCGGGTTACCGGCCAGACCCGCCGAGGTCAGCTCCGAGTCGAAAGTGATCTCCTCGGGTGTGCCATAACCACCGGATTCGATGGGCCACAACTGGATTCGGGGCAGCGCCTCACGGCGATAGCTCACCACCAGATGGTCGGCGAACGCGTCGACCCCGTCGAGGCGGACATCATCACGGGCGGCGATCAGGGTCCGTTGTGCCGTCGGGTCGGCCACCGGCGCCTCGACGAGGGTGAAGTTCACCGCACCGTCGTTGTGCAGGATCAGGAAGCGGTCCTCACCGTCGACGACGGCGTGTTCCACCGAGTACTCGACGCCATCGCGGCGCGCCAGGATGGTGGTGAATGTCGCCGCCGGGTCCGCCGCGTCGGCGAACATCACTTCCGAGGTGATCGCCGAACCGGCCGCAATGATCACGTAGGAGTTGCTGCGAGTGCGGCCGACGCCGATCCAGAATCGTTCGTCGGGTTCGTGGAACACCTGCTCGTCGGGCTGATCGGAACCGAGTCGATGCCGCCACACGGTGTCCGGACGCCACGCCTCGTCGACCGTCGTGTAGTACACGGTCGCGTTGTCGGCAGCCCACGTCACGCCCGAGGAGATGCCGGCGATCTCGTCCGGATACAGCTCACCGGTGCGTAAGTCCTTGAACCGCAGCGTGTATCGCTCGTCACCGACCACGTCCACCGAGTAGGCAAGCAGGTGTCCGTCGAGGCTCACGCTGCTGGCCCCGAGGGCGAAGAAGTCGTGCCCCTCGGCCTGTTCGTTCTCGTCGAGCAGCACCTGCTCGCCCGGGATGTCGGTGTGCTCGTCGAACACCGGCGGTGTCCAGTCCTCGGGGTCGGTGACCGGGCAGCGGCAGTGCACGCCGTACTGCTTGCCTTCGAAGCTGCGCCCGTAGTACCACCACTCCCCACGCCGGGTGGGCACCGACAGGTCGGTCTCCTTGGTACGGGATTTGATCTCGTCGAAGATCTTCTGCCGCAAGGGTTCCAGGTACTCGGTGGCCTGGTCGGTGTAGGTGTTCTCGGCCTCCAGGTGGGCAATCACCTCGGGGTCGGACTTGTCGCGCAGCCATTCATACGGGTCGACGAACACATCGTCGTGGTGGACGCGGGTGGTGTCGACGCGCTTGGCGACGGGCGGGTTCATACGGAGGGTCCGATCCAGTCGGCGAACGACAGACCCGAAATGCGTTCGTAGGCTTCGATGTAGCGGGCCCGGGTGGCCTCGATGATGTCGTCGGGAAGCGGTGGCGGCGGAACCGCTCCATAGCGATCCCACCCGGATTCGGGGCCGGTCAGCCAGTTGCGAACGAACTGCTTGTCGAAGCTGGGCTGCACCACACCCTGGGTGTAGCTGTCGGCGGGCCAGTAGCGCGACGAGTCCGGAGTGAACACCTCGTCGGCCAGCACCACCCTGTCATCGGCGTCGACACCGAACTCGAACTTGGTGTCGGCGATGATGATGCCCTTGGTCAGGGCGTGATCGGCGGCTTGAGTGTAGATCTGCAGCGTGCGCTCCTTGAGCTGGTTGGCGCGGACCGCACCCACCAGCTCGATGACCTGATCGAACGAGATGTTCTCGTCGTGCTCGCCGAACTCGGCCTTGGTGGCCGGGGTGAACAGCGGCGTCTCGAACTTGCTGGCCTCCCCGAGTCCGGGCGGCAGTGGGATGCCGCAGACCGAGCCGGAGCGCTGGTAGTCGAGCAGACCCGACCCGGTCAGGTAGCCGCGGGCGACGCACTCGACGGGCACCATCTCCAGCCGGCGCACCACCAGCGCGCGGCCCAGCACCTCGCCGGGGATTCGCGGGTCGTCGGGCGGGCCGGCCAAGTGGTTGGGCGCGTCGATGTAGTCGAAGAAGAACACGCTCATCGCAGTGAGGATGCGGCCCTTGTCCGGGATGAGGCTGTCCAGGATGTAGTCGAACGCCGAGATGCGGTCGCTGGCGACGAACAGCAGGTGCTCGTCGTCGATGCGGTAGATCTCGCGAACCTTGCCACTGGCCAGGTGTTGATAGTCGCTCAGAGCGGGACGCATCGCGTCAGCCTATCGGCCGCTGAGTGGGCGCGACTGTGCTGGGATCGAGCTATGAGATCGCGGTTTCTGCCCTATGCCACCACTCCGGGCCGACTGCTGGTACAGGTGGTCAGCGACATCGTGGTCGTGCTGTGGATCGTCCTGTGGGTCAGCGTGGGTCTGGGGGTGCACGCGGCGATCGCCAGCATCTCCAGCGTGGGACGGCAGGTCAACGACAGCGCCACCGGTCTGTCGGACAACCTGCACTCGGCCGGTGACAGCGTGCACGGGGTGCCGCTGATCGGGGACACCATGTCCAAACCGTTGCGGGCGGCCAGCGAGGCCGCGTTGGACCTGGCCGGTGCGGGCCACCAGCTGGACACCACGGCGGCGTGGCTGGCCGTGCTGCTGGCGATCGCGGTGGCCGCCCCGCCGATCATGGCGGTGGGTATGCCGTGGCTGTTCCTGCGGATCCGGTTCTTCCGCCGCAAGTGGACGGTGATTGCGTTGACCCGCACCCAGGCCGGTGAGCAGCTGCTGGCGCTGCGCGCCCTGGCCAACCGGCCGCTGCGCAAGCTGACCGAGATCAGCGCCGACCCGGTGGGCGCGTGGCGGCATGACGACCCGATGGCGGTCCGGGGGCTGGCGGCCCTGGAACTGCGCTCGGCGGGCGTGGCCCCGCCGCGCTATTGGCGGGGCCCGCAGGCTTAGCTCTGCAGCGATCCGGGCGGCCAGTCCACGCCGATTTCGTCGCAGATCGGCGGGATGATGATCAGCGATCCGCGCGGGCTGCAGAACGGGGTGCCCGGCGGGGGTCCGGACGGAGCGGCAGGAGCGGGCGTCAGTACGGGCGGGGCACCGGCGTAGATGAAGCTGTCCAGCGCGTTGCCCTTGAGGTCGACCATCCGGACGTTGCCCTTGCCGAACGGCACGATGTACCAGGTGTGGCAGGTGCTCATGTCCCACTGGATGTTGCTGAACGGCAGCGCCTGGCCGGGGCACCAGTTGTTGGCGGGCGGGGTGAACGGTTCAGCCTGGGCGATACCGGCGCCTGCCATGCTGAGCGCGGCGGCTGCCGCACCGGCCGCGACGGCTACCGCCGCGTGCCGCGAAAGTGCTGCCATTACTTCGTTCCCTTCGTCGGGTGCTGTGTCGCATCAAGTGCACCGAGACGACGCCGCTACCGATACCAAAATTGTCTACCGCGTCAATCGCGTGACGAAGGGCTTTCGTTAGTTCCGTCTAAAACTTGAGCAAGGCGCCGGCGTCGACCTTGAACTGGCTGCCGGTGATGTAGCGCGACTCGTCGGAGGCCAGGAAACACACCACCGCGGAGATGTCCTCCGGCTCGACGTAGGGCACCGGCATGGCCTGCATCGCGGGAAAAGCCAGCAGGGCGTCCTCGCGGGTGGGGTTCTCCAGGTCGGGGCGGAACTGTTTGTACATCGGGGCACTGTTGAGCATCCCGGTATTGCAGTTGGTGGGGTGAATCACGTTGGCCCGGATAGACATCGGCGCGAGTTGTCCGGCCAGGTGCTTGGTGTAGGAGTCCACCAGCTGTTTGGCGTAGCTGTAGCCCGCACCGCCGGGGCCACCAGGGCCGCCGGCCCCGACCGGCTGGCTGTCGGCGATGAGGGCGGCGATCGACCCGGTGGTGATGATCGAGGCGCCGGCCTTGAGGTAGGGCAGCGCGACGTGCACGGTGTTGACCACACCGATGAAGTCGACGTCGAAGGCGTCGGCGAACGCGGTGATCGGTGCGCCGTCGCCCAGCGGACAGATCCCGGCGTTAGCGACCACGATGTCGAGATTTCCGCCGAGTTCGGCGACCGCGTTGGCCAGTTCGGCCGCCAGCCGGTTGCGGTCCCGCACATCGACCTCCGCGGTCACCGCACGCCGACCCGTCTTCTCCACCTCGAGCCCGGCTTCTTCCAGGTCGTGCGGGGTGGCCAGCGGGTAGCCGTTGGTGTCGATGTCGCGGCAGATGTCGAAGAGGATGACGTCGGCGCCCTCTTCGGCCAGCTTCACCGCGTGACTGCGGCCCTGGCCGCGGGCGGCACCGGTCACCAGCGCGACTTTGCCCTGCACTCGTCCCATCTCGTCACCTTTCAGTCCAGCGGGCCGCCCGGCAGCCCGCCGCTAGCTATCGGTTTCCAGCACCAGCGCGAGTTCGGGACACGCGGCAACTCCGTCGCGAACCACCTGTTCGTCGGCGGGATCCACCTCGTGGTCCGCCAGCGTGGAATAGCCGTTGTCGTCGATCGGGAACTGCTCCGGATCCACCGCGTAGCACTGGGCGTGCCCCACACATTTCGACTTGTCCAGACGCACACGCATGCCCACAAGCTAGCCGCGCGATGCCGCGCGTGGAGGCAAAAACCGGGACCGCCTTGCCCGCTCTTGACAGCCCGGCATGTGGCGCCCATCATAAATCAATCAAGCGATCGATTACTTGCGTCGCGCGCCCTCGAATCACTGACCAGGAGGTATTCGTTCGATGACGTCCACCGCACTGCCCGGAGAGTGGGTCGACCACGCGCCGGGACTCGATGACCTGGCGGGCCGGTTCCGCACGCGGATCCCGACGGACCGCTACCGCTCTCCCGAATGGGCACAGCGCGAGCGCGAGGCGATCTGGATGAAGACCTGGCAGGTCGCCGGGCGTGCCGACGAGCTGCCCAAGGTGGGCGACTGGAAGGAATACCGGATCTACGACCAGTCCTTCCTGATCGTGCGCGGCAAGGACGAGACGCTGCGCGGTTTCGTCAACGCCTGCCGCCATCGCGGGAACATGTTGTGCCAGGGCACCGGCAACGCCAAGCGCGGCTTCCTGTGCCAGTACCACCTGTGGTCCTACGACCTGGACGGAAAGCTGAAAGGCCTGCTCCGCGAGGCCGAGGCGGGCGGACTCGACAAGGCCGACAACGGTCTGATCCAGGTGCCGGTGGACACCTTCGGCGGGTTCATCTTCATCAACCCGGACCCGGGTGCCGCACCGCTGGCCGAGTGGATCGGCGCCGACGCGATCGCCAAGCTGGCGCCCTACCACCTGGAACTGATGTCCACGGTGATGAACGTCAGCGAGCCGCTGGAGTGCAACTGGAAAGTCGTGATGGACGCCTTCAACGAGGGCTATCACGTCAACGGCGTGCACCCGCAGCTGCTAGCGGTGCTCAACATCCAGCCGGAGACCACCCGCTACACCTTCTACGAGAACCACAGCATCGCCATGGCGCCATTCGAGGTCGTCGGCGCCACCCCGGAGAAACAGGTCGAAGGGACGCTCGCACTGCCCGAGACGTTCCCGGGCACCGTCGCGGTGATCCCCCGATTCCAGGAACTGGTCAAGGAATTCACCGCCGCGGACGGATCGATTGACTTCCCCGAGGGCGTCACCGCACGCACCCTGCTGCAGCAGGCCACCCGCGCGCACCTGACCGAGATGGGGCTGGATGTCAGCGGCCTGACCGACGCCCAGATGAGCGACAACCACGGCTGGTTCCTGTTCCCCAACTTCATGATGACCATCCGGGCCGGCGAGTGCCACGTGATCCTGTCGAGGCCGCATCCCGACGGCGATCCGAATCGGTGCATCTGGCATGTGGCGAGCTACATGTACCTTCCGCCGGAGATGGCCGATGCCTTCACGGTCGATCTGATCGAGGTCGACACCCCGGGCAGCTACAAGTATTTCGAAGCGCTGCAACAGGATTACGAGCAGATGCAACGCCAGCAGGCCGGGTTGCGCAACCACGGACTCGATCACCTGACGCTGGTGAAGGAAGAAGTCGTCGTCGCCAAGTTTCACGACACAGTAGACCGCTGGATGGCCGGAAAGGGAGCTCAGTGAACCTCGAAGAACGTATTGCCCTGCACACCAGGATGGCCCGTGCCTACGGTGACGCCTACCTGCGTCAGGGTGTGCAGGACGGGGAGAAGTTCGTCGACGTCTGGAAGTTCCATCCCGACTGCATGTACGCCTCGCCCTACTTCACCGGCGACGAGGCCTTCAAGCTCAGTGAGTTCCCGGAGGAGTCGGCCAGGGCGTCAATGATGGAGGCCAAGGTCTACTCACTGCGGTTCCCGGACTGGAAGCCCGTCGACTTCCGGCACTGGCCGGCCGACAACGGGTTCGTCATGAAGACCCGCTGGCAGGGCACCAACAAGGACACCGGCGACGTCATGGGTTTCTACTCCTACAGCTTCGTCGACACCGACGACGACGGCGAGGTCACCCGCTGGGAGACCCACGTCAACAGCGAGTACAGCGATTTCCTCGACGTCGCGATCGGTGTGCACGGGCCGTTCCGCGGCACCCATGAGTACACCGATGCGCTGGAGCGGCGGCTGGCCGAAGAGGGTGTGACGGTCTGATGCACGCACTCGCCGATGTCATCGACAGCTATACCGGGCACTCGCGAACGATCCTGGAGTACAGCGCGCTGATGAAGCGGATGGTCGACGAGGCCAAGAAGCCCGGCTTCAGCGCCGAGAGCTGGGCGCCGCTCGCCGAGCTGATCGACACGGAGAACTTCGTCCGGGTCGGCAACTTCAAAGAGGTGATGAACTGGCAGGAATACGTGGGCTTCCTGACCGGCTGGGCCAGTTCCTCGGAGTGGGACTGCTCGTTCAAGCGCGTCACCGAATCCGGCAACACCGTGTTCCTCGAACTCGAAGAGCGAAGCCGGATCGGCGATTTCAGCAACTCGGTGAACTCACTGTCGGTCTATGAGTTCGCCGACGACGGCAGGATCGTCCGCATCGACGTCTACCTGCAGATGGCTCTGCCCGATCCCGAGATGCTGGCCAGCTACGCCGACGTCGAGATCTCCGAGTAGCAGCACCTGGACACCGGATCCCGCGGCCACGGGCCGGTGTGGGATAAAGCGTGGGTGGCTGACTTCGACTACATCGTCATCGGGGCCGGATCGGCGGGCTGCGTGGTGGCGGCCCGACTGGCTGCCGGATCGGCATCGGTACTGCTGCTGGAGGCCGGCGGCTCGGATCGCCGCCTGACGGTGCGGGCCCCGCTGGCCTTCGCCGCCCAGATGGGCGGGCAGACCGACTGGAACTTCAGCTCCGAGCCCGAGCCCGGGTGCGATGGCCGGTCGATTCCGCAGCCCCGCGGCCGGGTGCTCGGCGGCACCAGCTCGATGAACGCGATGGTGTGGGTGGTCGGTACCCAGCGCGACTACGACGGGTGGGACCTACCCGGCTGGGGCTGGGACGACGTCGCGCCGGTGTTCCGGCGCATCGAGTCGCACTTCCTGGGCGCCCCGTCGCACGGGACGATGGGCCCGATGCGGGTGACCCGCCTTGCCGAACCGGATGAGACCTCCACCCGCTGGGTCGTCGCGGCCCGCGAGGCCGGGGTGGCAGCCAACGACGACATCGGCGGCCCCGACCTCGACGGCGCCGCAATCGCGCCGGTGACCATCTGGAAGGGCCAGCGCTGGAACACCGCACGGGGATATCTCACCGACGCCCGGCGGCGGCCGAATCTCACCGTGGTCACCGGCGCGCTGGTGCACCGGGTGGTGATCCGCGACGGCCGTGCCGTCGGCGTCGACTACGAGCACAAGGGCCGCCGCGCGGTGGCCGGTGCGCACCGCGAGATCGTCCTGTCCGCGGGCGCCTACGGCACCCCGCACCTGCTGCAGCTGTCCGGTGTCGGAGCCGCCGACCATCTGCGATCCATCGGCGTGCCATGCCTGGTGGACAGCCCGCGGGTGGGCACCAATCTCACCGACCACCCGGCCTGCGCGATGAGCTGGGATGTCCAGCCGGGATTCGTCGGGCTGTCCGATGCGGCGAAGCCACAGTGGTTGCTGCGCTGGCTGTTTCGCCGCACCGGCAAGATGACCAGTAACGCGATGGAGGCCTTGGCGCACGTCCGGTCCTCACCCGAGCTTCCGGCGCCGGACTTCCAGCTGATCCACTCCCCCAGCTACGTCAACCTGGTGGCGATGGATCGCGAACTGCGGCGGGCGTCCTCGGTGCTGCAGTCGTACTGGACGCCGAAGAGTCGCGGCACAGTGCTCGCCCGATCGGCCGATCCGCATCAGGCGCCGGCGATTCAGCTGAACACCCTGACCGAGGCGGACGACGTCGCCGCGTTCGTTCGGGTGGTTCGCCGCACCCGCGAGATCGTGAGCACCGAACCGTTCGCCTCCGTCATCGCCGCGGAGTTGCACCCGGGTCCAGAGGCCGTGACCGACGAGCAGATCGCGGCATGGGTGCGCAGCACAGTCGCCACCACCGGGCATCCGGCGTGCTCGGCGGCGATGGGGACCGATGACGACAGCGTTCTGGACGAGAACTTGCGGGTGCGCGGTGTGGCCGGATTGCGGGTGGCCGACGCGTCGGTGTTCCCCCGCATCCCCCGGGCCAATACCAACGCGCCGGCCATCATGGTCGGTGAGCGGTGCGCCGATTTCCTGGCCGCCGAGGCCCGCCGGTGACGGCGCCGGAGGTGTTCGACGCGCACTTCCACATCATCGATCCGCGCTTCCCCCTGGTGCCCAACAACGGCTACCTGCCCGAGCCGTTCACGGCCGCCGACTATCTCGCCCGCGTCGCCGACCTGAACGTAACAGGCGGTGCGGTGGTCAGCGGATCGTTCCAGGCGTTCGATCAAGATTACCTGAAAGATGCTCTGGCCCAATTGGGTTCGTCGTTCGTGGGAGTGACGCAGGTCCCGGCGGAGATCACCGATACCGACATCCTCGACCTGGACCGCGTCGGTGTGCGGGCGGTGCGGTTCAACCTCTATCGAGGTGGATCCGCCTCCCTGGCCGACGCGGACACGCTGGCCCGGCGGGTGTTCGAGATCGCCGGCTGGCATTCGGAGTTCTACCTCGACGCCGCCGATCTGGCCGAGCTCGAGCCGGTGCTGGCGGCACTGCCCCGGATCAGCATCGATCATCTCGGGATGTCCGACGACGATACCGGCGCGCTGCTGCGGCTTGTCGAATCAGGTGCGGTCATCAAGGCGACCGGCTTCGGCCGGATGGCGGTGGAGGATCCGGAGTCGTTGATGCGCAGCATCATTGCGGCCAACCCGGCTGGTCTGGTGTTCGGCAGCGACCTGCCCTCCACGCGGGCACAGACGCCATTCCAGGACGGCGATATCGAGCGGGTTGCCGATGCCGTCGGACCCGAGCATGTCGAGGCGGTGCTGTCGGGCAACGCCCGGAGGCTCTACCGACTGAGTCGGTCATAGTCGAAAAGCTGTCCTCGCAGAAGCTTTTTCAGACCGGCGACGGTGGCGTGATATTCGTCGGCCGGTGGCGTGCTCGCGGCGTACTCATTGAGACCACGGAAGATCATGTAGACGGCGTTGGCCGCACTGTCGATATCGACTCCGGCACCGAGGACCTTGTCGTTGGCACCCTGCTCGAGGATGTCGCGAATCAGGCCGCGGAGCGCGACGAAGCGCGTGTCACTGTTCTCGGCCAGGTGCAACTCGGCCGGGCTTTCGGCCCGGATGGCCCGGTCGAAGGCGACCGCGAGCGGATAGTCCCGCATCACCCGGACGCTTTCGTCGAGGACGGCCATCAGCTTGTCCAGCGTCGAGGCATTGCGGTCAGCTGCTTGCGCCAGGCGCGGCACCGCGATGGTGGCCACCTCGTCGAAGGTGGCCTTCACGAGTTCTGCCTTGTTCGGAAAGTAGTGATAGAGACTGCCGCTGGTCATCTGGGCTTCGCGGGCGATCTCGCGGATCGTGGCCCGCGAGTAGCCCACCTGCGCGATGCAGCGCATGGTCGCCTCGAGGATTCGCTTCCTCGTCTCCTCGCTGTTGGCGCCGACCGGCCGGCCGAGGAGAGATGAACTGGCCGATGCCCCGCCTGTGGATTTCACCATCGTCCCCCGAAGCTTCTCACAGGCTGCGCGCCGTCCGCGGGACATCACCCCTGAATCGATCAATCGATCGATTCTGTTAGGGTCCGCTGCATGGCAGAGCTGAGCGGAAGCGTCGCAGTCGTCACCGGTGCAGCCCGGGGACAGGGCCGAAGTCATGCCGTGGCCCTGGCCGCCGAAGGCGCCGACATCATCGCGATCGATCGCTGTGCGGATATGGACTCCATTCCCTATCCGTTGGGGACGAAGGCCGATCTGGACGAGACCGTGGCGGCGGTCGAGGCGTTAGGGCGGCGGGCGGTTCCGGTGATCGCCGACGTCCGCGATCTCGATGCTCTCAGCGCCGGGGTGCAGACGGGCATCGACCAACTCGGTGAGGTCGACATCGTCATCGCCAACGCCGGTGTGGTCGCGATCGGCATCAAAGATCCACTCGACGCTCAGGTGTACCGCGACATCGTCGACACCAATCTCAACGGCGTCTGGCACACCATCGTGGCGACGGTGCCGTCCATCATCCGCAAGGGGCGGGGCGGTTCCATCGTCCTGACCAGCTCGGCCCAGGGCTTGGTCGGGCGCGGCGGCGACGGCAGCGCGGCGATGTTCGCCTACGCGGCCGCCAAGCACGGCGTGGTCGGGCTGATGCGATCCGCGGCGAACGCATATGCGCAGAACAACATTCGCGTCAACACCGTGCATCCGACAGGTGTGGCGACGCCGATGATCATGAACGAGTTCACCGTCACCCGAATCCGGGAGAACCCGAACGGCTCGGCGTTGTCAGCCAATCTGCTGCCGGTGCCCTATGTGGAATCCGAGGACGTCACCAACGCGGTGATGTGGCTGGTAAGTCCCAAGGCGCGCAACGTCACCGGCGTGGCACTGCCGGTCGACGCCGGCCACACGGTGATGTGACCGCCGCTATGCTCAGCTGAATTCGAGGACCATGTGCCGGATGCCGGTATGCCGGTTGCTGCGCGCCCACTCCACCGGCTTGACCACGGTGATCTCGTCGAACCGCCCCAAGAGCTCTTCGTAGAGCACCCGCAGCTCCAGCCGGGCCAGATTCGCACCAAGGCAATAGTGCACGCCCTGGCCGAAACCCAAGTGCGGATTGGGTTTACGGCCCACATCGAAGGTGTCAGCGTCAGCGAACACCGCCGCGTCGCGGTTGGCGGAACCCTCCCACACCAGAACCTTGTCGCCGGCGCGGATCGCTTGCCCGCCGAGTTCGGTGTCGCGGGTTGCGGTGCGCCGCTTCGACGGCGACGGAGAAGTCCAGCGGATCATCTCCTCGATCGCGGTCGGCAACAGCTCACGATCGTTCTGCAGCCGCCGGTACTGGTCGGGGTTCTGGGCCAGCGCGAGCAGACCGCCGGCCACCCCGTTGCGGGTGGTCTCCGCTCCGGCGCTGAACAGCAGGGAGAAGAACATGTAGAGCTCGATATCCGACAGCGACGGCGCGTCGGGGTCATTGACGGTCGCATTGGCCACCACCGACAGCATGTCGTCGGTGGGCTGGGCGCGCTTGGCGGCGATCAACTCGGTGCCGTAGGTGAACATCCGCGACCCGGCATCCTCCACCGACATCGTCCCCACCTCGCCCCTGCGGGAGTCGCCGAAATCAAAGGTCGGCTCGATCGCCCGGAACAGCCAATGTCGTTCACTCTCCGGCACTCCCAGCAGGATGCAGATCATCTGCATCGGTAGTTCGGCGGCCACGTCGACCAGGAAGTCGAACGGCACCCCGGGCTGCACGCCGTCCAGCAATGCGCGGGCCCGGCTACGCAGATCGTCCTCGACCCGGCGGATCATCCGCGGTGTCAAACCTGAGCTGACCAGCCGCCGGATGTGGGTGTGGCGCGGGTCGTCCATCATGTTGAGCACCTGACCGGCGATCGGCAGGTCCTGCAGCAGGGTGCCACCGTAGGGCCGCTCGCCCCCGGTCACCGACGAGTAGGTGTCCGCATCCCGCAGTACTGCAAGGGTTTCCGGGTGGGTGGCCACCGACCAGAAACCCTCGCCGTCGGGGGTGTGCTCGGTGGGCTCGTGCCAGAACACCGGAGCCTCGCGGCGATGGATCGCGAACAGGTCGTGGGGAAACCCATCGGCGAAGTTGTCCAGGTCCGTGAAGTCGATGTCCTTGAGGGCCATGGGCTTACAGGATCGCGCCGGGGGCGTACTTGGCGGCATCGGGGTATGCGCTCACCAACTCGTCGACTGCGGCGATCACCTGATCCACCTGGCTGGCCGCCGCACCTGTGAAGGCTTTCTTGTCCGCCAGTGCCGCATCCAGTGCCGCCCGGTCCAGGGGTAGCCGGGGATCGGCGGCGAGCCGGTCCAGCAGGTCTGGCTCAGCGCCCTTTTCACGCATCGCCAGCGCGACGGCCACCGCGTGCTCTTTGATCACCTCGTGCGCGGTCTCCCGGCCCACCCCGGCGCGCACCGCAGCGATCAGCACCTTGGTGGTCGCAAGGAACGGCAGGTAGCGGTCCAGTTCGCGCTGGATCACCGCCGGGTAGGCGCCGAACTCGTCGAGCACCGTCAGGAACGTCTCGATCTGGCCGTCGATGGCGAAGAACGCGTCGGGCAAGGCGACCCGGCGGACCACCGAGCAGAACACGTCGCCCTCATTCCATTGCGCCCCAGCAAGTTCGGCAGCCATCGAGCCGTACCCGCGCAGTACCACCTGCAAGCCGTTGACCCGCTCGCAGCTGCGGGTGTTCATCTTGTGCGGCATGGCCGACGAGCCGACCTGCCCGGGAGCGAAGCCCTCGGTCACCAGTTCGTGGCCGGCCATCAACCGCACGGTGTGCGCGAATGATGACGGCCCGGCACCCAGTTGCACCAGGGAAGACAGCACGTCGTGGTCCAGCGACCGGGGGTATACCTGGCCGACGCTGGCGAAAACCGCTGAGAAGCCAAGGAACTCGGCAACCCGGCGTTCCAGCTCGGTCAGCCGGTCGTCATCGCCGTCGAACAGGTCGAGCATGTCCTGGGCGGTACCCATCGGCCCCTTGATGCCGCGCAGCGGATAGCGGTCGATCAGTTCGCGGATACGGGTCAGCGCGATCAGAGTCTCCTCGGCCGCCGAGGCGAACCGCTTGCCCAGCGTGGTGGCCTGCGCGGCGACGTTGTGGCTGCGCCCGGCCATCACCAGATCGCGGTAGGTAGCCGCCCGCTCGGCCAGCCGGGCCGCCACCGCGACACCGTGGGCGTGCACCAGTTCCAGCGACCGGCGGATCTGCAGCTGCTCGACATTCTCGGTGAGGTCGCGGCTCGTCATGCCTTTGTGGACATGCTCGTGACCGGCCAGCGCATTGAACTCCTCGATGCGCGCCTTCACATCGTGGCGGGTCACCCGCTCGCGTGCGGCGATCGAGCCGAGGTCCACCTGATCGAGCACTCGCTCGTAGTCCTCGATCACGCCGTCGGGAACGTCCACGCCCAGTTCCTTCTGCGCGCGGAGCACCGCGAGCCACAGCCGCCGTTCGGCCACGATCTTGGCCTCGGGCGACCAGATCGCCACCATCTCAGCACTTGCGTACCGGTTGGCCAGGACATTCGGGATCGTCACAACCCGTTAGCTTACGGTTTGCGGTTATGCACTACGTCGGGGTCGACCTCGCTTGGGGGCAACGCAACCCCACCGGGGTGGCCGTCCTCGACGGCGACGGCGTTCTGGTGCACGTCAGCGCAGCCGGGGACGACGACGACGTCCTCGCCCAGATCGGCCCCTACGTCGCGGGCCCCTGCGTAGTGGCTGTCGACGCTCCCCTGGTGGTCACCAACCCGACCGGCACCCGGCCGTGCGAGACCGCACTGAACCGCGACTTCCGCCGTTACGACGCCGGAGCGCATCCGGCCAACACCGGGCTGGCGTGGTTCGCCGACGGCGGCCGCGGTGGCAGATTGTGCCGAGCGCTGGGCCTCGATCTGGACCCACGCTCGCCCTCGACCCGCCGGGCTCTGGAGGTGTACCCGCACGCCGCGGCCGTGGTGCTCTTCGGGTTGGATCGGACGCTGAAGTACAAGCAGAAGCAGGGTCGCGACGTCGCGCTGTTGCAGTCCGAGCTGCTGCGGCTGGTCGGGCTCATCGAAGGGTTGCCGGATGTCTGCCTCGATCATCCCGACTGGCGACGGCTTACCACGATGGTCGGCAGCGCCACGCGCAAGACGGAGTTGCGCCGGGCCGAGGACCCGATCGACGCGGTGCTGTGCGCCTACGTCGCGCGGTTCTTCGTCGAGCGGCCGGGGGACGTGACAATCTACGGCGAGCCGAGCACCGGGTGCATCGTCACGCCGACCCCGAGATCGACGTAATAGGCTGATTTACCAGGCATTTTCGCGGCGATCAAAACGTGTCGGTGGGTACTGTCATGATGTCGGCATGTCTTCGGCCACCGCGGTTGCGGCCACTCCTGCTGAGCGGTTGGAGGGGTTGTTCGACGAGCTCGCGGAGTTGGCGGGTCAGCGCAATGCCATCGACGGCCGGATTGTGCAGATCGTCGCTGAAGTCGACCGCGACGAGCTATGGGGGGCGACCGGGGCGCGGTCGGTGGCGGCGTTGGTGGCCTGGAAACTCGGGGCCACCTCAGCCAACGCGCACGCCATCGCCGCGATCGCGCACCGCAGTGCGGAATTCCCCCAGTGCGTCGGGCAGCTGCAGCAGGGCCGGCTCTCACTGGATCAGGTCGGCGTCATCGCCGCCGGTGCGGGTGCGGGTTCTGATGAGCACTACGCGCAGCTGGCGTCGGTGGCCACCGTGAACCAACTGCGCACCGCGATCCGCCTCGAACCCCGCCCCGAACCCGAACCACGACCCGAACCGCAACGCTCGATCACCCACACCAGCACCGATCACTCGACGAGTTGGCGGATCACCCTGCCCCACGACGAAGCCGCCATCGTCGACACGGCGTTGAAGGCACATCTGGATGCGTTGATCACCGAATGGAAACGCGACCACCACGGCACCGATGCTGAGGCCATGCCCACCACCGTGGACGCCTTCATGCAGCTCGTGAACGACGGCTGGGATGCCCAAGCCAGCCGCCGCCCGCACGCCCAGCACACCACCGTCGTGGTCCACCTCGACCTCGACACGCCTGTGGCGGGCCTGCATCTGGGTCCGCTGCTCAGCGACGCGGAGCGCCAGTATCTGACCTGTGATGCCACCTGCGAGGTGTGGTTTGAGCGCCACGGCCGCCCGATCGGCGCCGGGCGGGCCACCCGCACCGTCAACCGCCGGCTACGCCGGGCCCTGGAACACCGCGACCGCACCTGTGCGGTGCCTGGCTGCGACGCGACCCGCGGCCTGCACGCCCACCACATCGTCCATTGGGAAGACGGCGGAGCGACCGAACTCTCGAACCTGGTCTTGGTGTGCCCGTATCACCACCGGCTGCACCACAACGGCGACATCACCATCACCGGCCCCGCCGAACACCTCGTCGTCACCGACGAAGACGGCGACCCCCTCACCAACACCACCCTCGCCCACCCACCAAACCAGCCACCCCCTCACCAACACCGGCCTCGCCCACCCACCAAACCAGCCACCACCAACAGTTCCACCCTGCCCCGGACCCATCGGCGAACGCGCCGACTGGTGGTGGTACGACCCCTTCCAACCACAACCACCGCCTCCAGAAAACTGAGCGAAAAGCTCAGGCGCGCAACCCCGTCCAGGTTTCTGATGTCCCGGTCAGACGGCTGACCTGTTCGAGGAAGCGACGCACTTTCGCCGGGTTCTCGTGGCGTTGCCATCCGAACGTCGTCGGCCGCTGCACCCGGTCATGCCAGAAGTGGCCGGGCTTGGACTCCGGCCGGGTGGCCACCAGCCACACCGCGGTATCGGCGCCGTCGGCCAGGTCGCGCAGCAGTGGTTTGGTGATCACCCGGAACCGCGGCAGATACTCGGCCACCCCGGGAGTGTCCACCCAGCCCGGGTGCATGCTCTCCACCCGCACACCGGTGCCCGCCAACCGGCGCGCCCACGAATCCGCCAGCACCACTTGCATTTTCTTCGTTCGGGCATACGCGCGAACCCCGTTGTAGCCGTTGCGATACTCGAGGTCGTCGACCACCAGCGGCGAGCTGTACATGCCGCCGGACGACACCCACACCACCGACGACGCCCGAGCCGCCTTCAGCAACGGCAGCAACCGATCCGTCATCAGATGCGGCCCCAGTACATGGGTGGCCAACTGAACCTCGTGGCCCTGCGGGGTGACCCGGCGATCCTTGGGCATCAGCCCGGCGTTGTGCACCAGCCCGTCCAGCGCGAGCACCCGATCCGAGAACGATGCCGTCCATACCCGTACCGCGTCGAGGTCGGAGACATCGCACACCTCCTCGATGACGTCGGCATCGGGCACCGCGCCACGAATCGCCTCGGCACAGTCGTGCACCTTCTCAGCGTTACGGCCCAGCAGGTGCACCGTCGCCCCCAACTCGGCGAAGCCCTGCGCCATCGCGAACCCGATGCCCGCCGTCGCCCCCGAGACCACCACCCGCTTACCCGCCATCGACCCGGCCGCAGGGTCCGCGGGCCACCACAACCGCCGCAGTCCGGAGCCGATCTTCGTATAGCCCAGGACCAGTGCGCGGTCCATCGCACCATCCAGCAGTTCGGTGGCCGGCCGGGTGAGCGCCGAGAAATCCATGCCTCGAACGTAACCCTCAGGCGCGCAGGCTGCGCTCGTCGATGGGCGCCAGCACATCCAGGACATCCACCAGGGTGGCCCGGGCCACCTCGCGCGGACCGTCGCCGTCGCCAACCAGTGCGGACACCACCGCCCCGTCGACCGCGCAGACGAGCGCACTGAGCAGGTCCATCCGGACATACCGCCCGGACCTCTCGACAGCCTCGACCACCGCATCGACCCGCTGCTGCAGCAGTCGCCGCTGAATGCCGCGCAGCGCGGGCTGGCGTGCGCAGGCGATGTAGCGCTCATAGCGGGAGATCAATTGTTCGCTGACGGGCTCCTCGGCCGGGTCCCCGATCAGCAGGTCCACCAGCACGTCAGCGGTCGCTTCGGCACCCCGGCGGCGCCGCGGCAGGTCGTCTACCCGGGAGCGCAACTGGGCCGCCTCGACGGTGCCGATGAACTCGACGGCGTTCTCCACCAAATCGTCCAACGACGAGAAGTAGTAGGTGGTCGAGGCCAGCGGCAGCCCTGCCCGCGCGGCCACCGCCCGGTGCCGCACCGCCTCGAACCCACCCTCGCACAGCAGCTCGGCGGCAGCGCTGACCAGCGCATACCGCCGACGTTCTCCCTTGGGAGTCACCGCTGCGATCACGCACAGAATGCTGCCAGCAGGTAGCGCTGCGGCATCGGCCTTTCACCGAATCATTAACCTTGCGTTCGCATAAGAATTCGGCTCACCCAGGACCCGATGGCAAGATGGCCGCCATGGCGAACCTGAGCCGTCGCGCGGTTCTGCGACTCGGCGCCGGAGCAGCCGCCGGAGCGGCCGGCGCGTATGCGCTGGGCACGTTGCCCGAGTCGACCACTCGGCTGGTCGGCCCGGATACCCCCCTGCCCCCACCCCCGCCCCTGGAGCCCGCGACCGCCGCCCCCACGATGGTCACCGGATCGTTCCTCTCCGCGGCCCGCGGCGGCGTCCAGACCAACTGGGCCATCGCCCGCCCGCCCGGCCAGACCGCGCCGCTACGCCCCGTGATCGCGCTGCACGGCCGGTGGAGCGACGCCGCGACAGTGATGGCCGGCGGTGTCGAGCAGGGTTTGGCCCAGGCCGTCAACGCCGGCCTGCCGCCGTTCGCGGTGGTCTCGGTCGACGGCGGCGAGGCCTACTGGCACGACCGCGCAGGCGACAAGGCCGGGTCGATGGTGCTCGACGAACTCATCCCCCTGCTCGCCGACAAGGGTCTCGACACCTCCCGGGTGGCCTTCCTCGGGTGGTCCATGGGCGGCTACGGCGCGCTGCTGCTCGGTGCCCGGCTCGGGCCGGCCCGCACCGCGGCGATCACCGCGGTCAGCCCCGCGCTGTGGACCTCCTACGGGGCGACCGCACCGGGCGCCTTCGACAGTGCCGAGGATTTCGCCGCCAACAGTGTGTTCGGCCTGCCGGCGCTGGCGTCGATTCCGATCCGGATCGACTGCGGCAACAGTGACCCGTTCTACGCGGCGACCAAACAGTTCATTGCGCAGCTGCCCAACCCACCGGCCGGCGGCTTCTCCCCCGGCGGCCACGACGCCGGATTCTGGAGTGCGCAGCTGCCCGCCGAGCTGGCGTGGATGGCACCGCTGCTGACAGCGTGACGCGTCAGACGATGTTGACCGTGCCGAGGAACGACTCGGCGTAGTCGGTGTCTCCGGTGATCGCGACGTCGCGGTCCCGCCAACTGGCCCGCTGCGTGCCCCACTGCGGGAACTCCAGGGCCACTGCGGTGATCTGCGCGGCAGGCGATCCCGCGGCACCCACCGTCACCGACCCGTCCGGCGTCACTTGCCAGGTTCCGCCGCCCGGTCCGGTGAGCGTCAGAGACAGCGGACGGTCGAGAAACGAAAGCGGTTCGGCGTGAAGCTGATTGGACAGCACCGCCATCATCCACTCCAGGACGACAGTCATCCGATTGGCATCGCTACCCGGTGCCGGACGCCCGAGAGCCGGCGCCATGTCGTGACGCAGATGGGTGTGATGGTCGAAAACCAGCGCGCTGAGCAGAAGCCGTACCGGGAACTTGCCCAACTCGGCCAGCGGCGCCTGAACGCCACCAAGGGGTGAACGGCCGACACCGCCCATCACCGTCCCGAAAACTGCGCTCCAGCGCCGGTATTCGGCCAGCACGTCGGCCGAGGACCAATCCCGGCGGGTGTCCACCATCGCATCGTTGGCGCGTTCGATCGGGGTGTTGCGCATCAGCCTGGACAGACTCGGGCTGAACACCGAATGACAACCGGTTCCCATGTGGGCGACCACATCTTGGATGCGCCAGCCGGGCGCCAGGCTGTTCATCCGCCACTCCGCCGGTTCCAGCGCCTCGCAGAACGCCAGCAGGTCGGCGCGTTCGGCGTTGAAGGCGGCTCGGCGGTCGGGAGTCATGACTGCCCCGGCACCGAGATACGGCCTTCGGCGGCGGCCAGGCCGATATCGGATCGG
This sequence comes from Mycobacterium sp. M26, assembly GCF_001494595.1. Lineage (GTDB taxonomy): Bacteria > Actinomycetota > Actinomycetes > Mycobacteriales > Mycobacteriaceae > Mycobacterium. Next base: position 228,930 of record NZ_LN929908.1, on the reverse strand, counting down.
AAGTGGCTGCCCGGCAGGCGGATCGAGGACAAGACGTTATAGGCCGACGCCCTAGCCGCGGGCAGATCGGCACCGGTTCCCACCACCGACAGCACCCGGCCGCCCGAGGAGACGACGGCTCCGTCGTCACGCCGCGCGGTACCGGCGTGGAGCACGCCATCGGCTTCCGAACCGGTGATCACGTCGCCGACGCGGGGCCGCCCGGGATAGTTCTCGGCGGCAACCACGACCGTCACGGCGTAGCCGTCGCGCCACTGCAGCGGGCCGAACTCGGCCAGCGCGCCGGTGGCGGTGGCGTTGAGCACCTGCCCCAGCGGGGAGTCCAGCAGGGCCAGTACGGCCTGGGTCTCAGGATCGCCGAAGCGGCAATTGAATTCGACCACCGCGGGCCCGTTGGACGTGATGGCCAGACCGGCATACAGCAGTCCGGAGAACGGGCACCCGCGGCGCACCAGCTCGGCGGCGACGGGTTCTACAACGTCGCTGACGATGCCGGCCGTGACCGCGTCGGGTAGCCATGGCAGCGGTGAATAGGCACCCATCCCACCGGTATTGGGGCCTGCGTCGTTGTCACCGACCCGTTTGAAGTCCTGGGCGGGCAGCAGCGGCACCACCGTCGCCCCGTCGACCAGACAGAACAGCGAGACTTCCGGGCCGTCGAGGAACGACTCGAGCAGAACCGGGTGCCCGGAGTCCAGCAGCGCGGCAGCGTGCGCGCGGGCGGCGTCGCGGTCGGCGGTCACCACCACGCCCTTGCCGGCCGCCAGCCCGTCGTCTTTGACCACCCAGGCCGGCTGACCGGCGGCCGGTCCGAAGCGATCCAGGGCGGCGTCGAGATGAGCCGGGTTGTCGACGGTCTCGCTGGTGGCGGTGCGTACACCCGCCGCGGCCATCACGTCTTTGGCGAACGCCTTCGATCCCTCGATGCGGGCGGCGTCCTTGGACGGCCCGAAGCAGGCGATCCCGGCGGCGCGGACGGCGTCGGCGACGCCGAGCACCAGGGGCACCTCGGGTCCGATCACCACCAGGTCGACGGTCAGCTTCTTGGCCAGCGCGGTGACGGCCTCGGCGGAGGTGACGTCGACGTCGTGCTGTTCGGCCACCGCGGAGGTACCCGCGTTGCCGGGCGCGACGGCCAGGAACTCCACCTGCGGGTCTCTTCGGAGCCCCAGCAGCAGAGCGTGTTCGCGGGCACCGGATCCGATCACGAGGACGCGCACACGCACACCCTAGATCACCAGGTGTCGACGAACCGGCGTGGCGGCGGGAGTTCACCGTGGGCGGTCGCCGCGGCGAAGGTGGCGGCGATCAGACCGCGGGTGTCGGCCGGGTCGATCACGTCGTCGATCTCGAAGATCTGGGCAGCGTTGAGCGCTTTGGCGTGCTCCTGGGCGGCGGCGGTGGCTTGGCGCACCCGTTCCTCGCGTTCGGCGTCGTCGGCGATGGCCTCGAGTTCCTTACGCATTCCCAGCCGCACCGCACCTTCCAGCCCCATCGGGCCGAGGTGCGCACCGGCCCAGGCCACGGTCAGCAGCGGCTCGCGCAGGCTGCCGCCGGTCATCGCCTGCGCGCCGAGGCCGTAACCGCGGCGCAGCACCACCGCGACCATCGGCACCCGCATCGCCGCACCGGCGACGAGCAGCCGGGAGGCGCGGCGCACCAGCGCCTCTGCCTCGGCAGCGGGGCCGACCATGTATCCGGGGCAGTCGATGAGCGAGACGATCGGGATGCCGAAGGTGTCGCACAGTTGCAGGAACCGGGCGGCCTTGTCGGCCGCGGCGGCGGTGATGGCACCCGCCATCACCATGGTGTTGTTGGCGATCACCCCGACCGGCCGGCCCTCGATCCGGGCCAGCGCGGTCACCATCTCAGGGGCGAACTTCTCCCGCAGAAAGGTCACCGAGCCTTCGTCGGCGATCGTCTGAATCACCGGGGCCACCGGATAGGCACGCCGGGCGCGCTCGGGAACGATTGTGCGCAAAGGGGTTTGGTCGACGGCCACACCGGGTTCGGTCGGCCCCTGGAAATAGCCCAGCAGTCGTTTGGTGACGGCGACGGCCTCGGCCTCGTCGGCTACGACGACGTCGACCACGCCGTTGGGGGCCTGGACCGAGATCGGCCCGACGGCGTCAGGGGCCACTTCGCCCAGCCCGCCGCCGGCGATCATCGCCGGCCCGCCCATACCGATCGAGGTGTCGGCGGTGGCCACGATCAGATCCGAACAGCCGGCGATCACCGCGTTGCCGGCGAAGCAGCGGCCCTTGACCACGGCGATCCGCGGGACCACTCCGGACAGCGCGGCCCACAGCTTGAAGGCCCGCACCTCCAGCGACGACACCGTCGGATGGTCGGTGTCACCGGGCCGGCCGCCGCCGCCCTCGGCGAAGAAAACCGTGGGCAGCCGCATGCGTTCGATCAGGTCGAACAGCCGGTCCTTCTTCAGGTGCCCGAACGCGCCCTGGGTGCCGGCCAGCACGGTGTAGTCGTAGGACAGCACCGCCGAGGGGTGGCCGTTGATCCGGGCGGTGCCGGCGATCAGGCCATCGGCGGGTGTTCGGGCGATCAGGTCCGCCAGGTCGCGGCGCTGGCGCTGGGCCGCGATCGCAAAACGTCCGTATTCGACGAAGCTGCCGGCATCGACCAGGTCGGCGATGTTCTCCCGCGCCGTCCGCCCGCCCGCCGCGTGCCGGCGCTGCACCGCGTCGGGGCGCGCCGCATCCTCGGTCAACGCGCGTCGCTGCAGTAGTTCGTCGAGTTCAGGGCGGTCAGCCATCAGCCGAACCTACCCGGGCACGGCACGGGCCCGACGGCACGTCGGGCATACACTTACGGCATCAGTGTATGGTCTAATGAAGTGCCCCACATCACACGAACCGCGAGGTAACCGATGACCGCGAGCGTCTGTCCGTTCGGCCAGGGTTTCGACTTCACCGACCCTGACGTCCTTCTCCAGGGAATGCCGGTGACCCAGCTGGCCCAGCTGCGCAAGACCGCGCCGGTGTGGTGGAACGAGCAGGCCCCGGGCACCAACGTCTTCGACGACAGCGGTTACTGGGTGATCACCAAACACCGCGATATCAAGGCCATCTCGCGGGACAGCCACCTGTGGTCCACCAACGCCCAGGGCGTGATCATGCGTTTCCCGGAGGGCACGCCCAAGGAGGGCCTTGAGCTCACCAAGGCGCTGCTGATCAACCACGACGCCCCGGAGCACACCCGGCTGCGCAAGCTGGTGTCGCGACTGTTCACTCCGCGCGCGGTGGCCGCACTGGAGGAGAAGCTGGCCGTCGCCGCCCGCGAGATCGTGGCCGCCGCCGCCGAGAAGGGCAGCGGAAACTTCGTCGACGACATCGCCATGCCCCTGCCGCTGATGGCGATCGCCGATCTGATCGGCGTGCCCGAGGAGGACCGGCAGAAGCTGTTCCACTGGACCAACAGCATCATGAATAGTGAAGACCCCGACTTCGAGAACGACCCGACGGTGTCGAATGCGGAGCTGATGGGCTACGCCTACACGATGGCCGAGCAGCGGCGGCAGTGCCCGGCCGACGACATCGTCACCCGGCTGGTGCAGGCCGACATCGATGGTGAATCGCTCTCGGAGGTCGAGTTCGCGTTCTTCGTCATCCTGCTCGCGGTGGCCGGCAACGAGACCACCCGCAATGCCATGACTCACGGCATCAACGCGTTCTTCGACAACCCCGACCAGTGGGAGCTGTTCAAGCGCGAGCGTCCGGAGACCACGGTCGACGAGATCATCCGCTGGGCCACCCCGATCCACTGCTTCCAGCGCACCGCGCTCACCGACATCGAGATCGGCGGGGTGACCGTGCGCCAGGGACAGCGCGCCGGCCTGTTCTACAGCTCGGCCAACTACGACGAGGACGTCTTCGACAACCCGTTCCAGTTCAACATCTTGCGCGACCCCAACCCGCACATGAGCTTCGGCGGCAACGGCGCCCACTTCTGCGTCGGCGCCAACCTGGCCCGTATGGAGATCAAGCTGATCTTCGACGAGATCGCCAACCAGATTCCGGACATCAGCAAGCTCGGGGAGCCCGAACGGCTGCGGTCGGGATTCGTCAACGGTGTGAAGGATCTGCCCGTCTCGTATCACTGAGGCGCGCCCGCCGATACGATGCCCGGTCATGGGCTACCCCGGCTATCCGCCTCCCCCCGGTTATCCGCCGTATCCCGGTTACCCGCCGCCCGCGCCACAGCGGTCCACCGCCGACGTGACGATCTCGATCGTGATCATGGTGTTCACGATTCTGATGGGGGCGGCCGCGGTGTTCTTCGGCATCTTCTCGCTGGCCTTCCTCGACTACTGCCCGCCTGCGACGTGTAGCGCGGAAGGTGCGGCCACCGCGGTGATGACCGCGTTGGGGGTGGCGGCATTGGTGGGCCTGGCCGGCATGGTGGTGACGATCATCCAGCTGGCGCGGCGCAAGCGCGCCTGGCCGTTCGCGGCAGGGACGTTCGGGCTGTGCGTCCTGGTGCTGTTCTTCGGCGTGCTGGGCTACTCGGCCGCGGTGGGTGCCTGAGGTGCGCACGCACGGATGGTCCGGGTCGGCACCGGCGACCGACGAAGAGGCGGTCCAGCGGATCCTGGCGGCGGCGAACAAAGCGATCGACGCCCGCGGGGCCGATCTGAGCATCGCCGACGTCGCCCGCACCCTCGGCGTCACCCGCCAGACCGTCTACCGCTACTTCCCCAGCACCGACGCGCTGCTGCAGGCCGCCGCGATGCAGGCCACCGGCGGCTTCCTGGACCGCATCGCCGCCCGAGTGGCCGGGATGAGCGATCCCGCCGAGGCGGTGACGGAGGGCATCGCGACCGCCCTGGAAATCCTGCCCCAGGACAAGCACATGGGCCTGCTGCTGGGTCCGGATCGCGCTGGTGCCTTCAGTGCGGAGATCACCTCCGATGTCGCCCTGGAGCTCGGGCGTTCAGTGCTGCGGCGGTTCGACGTCGATTGGACGGCGCACGGATTCGCCGACACCGATCTCGATGAACTGGCCGAACACCTGCTGCGGACCATCCAGTCCTTCATGCTCGACCCCGGCCGGCCGCCCCGGCAGGGCGCGCAGTTGCGGCAATACTTGCGCCGCTGGGTGGGCGGTGCGCTGACGCGCGACGCGATCAGCGCGGCGGTAGTTGGGCCGAACTCGGCGCCGTCGCCTTGACCGCGGTCGGCGAGGCCGGCGGATCGGCGGGCGCGGGCCACATCAGCACCGCGAAGACGACGGCCGCGGTGGCCACCAGCGGGTAGGTCACCCGGACCGTGGAGTCGACAAACCCCACCCAATTCGATACGCGGTGAACCACTTTGGAGCGTGTGGTCGGCGGCTCAGTCCACAGGCTGAGCATGGTCGGCGCAGTCCACGAGTCGTACATCGTCAGAGAAGTCATCCGCCACTCCTGCCGTCACCGGAACCCCGCAGGCTCCGATTTCACTTTGGTAACAGTGGCTGACAAATGTCACATTTGTGACACGACCCGATAACCGTTTGCGATCTGCGCGTTTCCTTACCGTTGCCTTAACCGACGTGGTGTTATCGGGCGGGCTCAGTCTGCGAGCGTTTTACCGCTGTGCATCTTCACGGCGGCGTCGACGTTGGCCTTCTTGTCCTCGGCCTGACCCTTCTCGGCGGCCTTCTTGCGCTTGGCCACCACCCGGCCGACCGCGCCGTCGAACTTGGAGCCCAGCGGGAAACCCAGGTAGTGAGTCAGGAAGATTGCCATCTCCTTGAGCTCCTCGGCGGACAGCTCGCTGTTGTGCAGCGCGGCATTGGCCTGGATCTCGGCGAGGTCGTCGATGCCGAGCGCGGCGACGGCGGTGAGTGTCATGATCCGCTTGTCCCGCATGGACAGTCCCGGCCGGGTCCAGATGGTGCCGAAGAGATGATCGACGGTCAGGTCGAAGTAGGGGTTGCCCTCGATGTTGGGCATCTCCCAGCCGTAGACCTCGTTCATCTTCTCCAGGCCCTTGCGGCGCAACTCGTCCATCGTCACTCCTTCGTGTGGGGGACACCGAGGCCGGCGGCCAGGTCCCGTAGCGCGATCTCGGCCAACGGTAGTTCCACCCCGGTGGCCTCCCCGAGACCCAGTGCCAGCCGAAGATCCTTCTCGGCCAGGCCGCGGGTGTGCAGGAACATGTTGTAAATGAAGTGATCCGGCGCCAGCGGCGCGGTGTCGTCGCGCACCATGATCGCCCCGGGACCACCGCTCTGGGCATCGCTGTGCCGCACCACCCGGCCCAGCTTCTGCAGGTCGATACCGGCCGCCTCGGCCAGCCTCGACGCCTCGCAGGCAGCCGCAAAACCGATGAAGGTCAGCATGTTTCGGGCCAGCTTCATCCGGGTGCCCGCCCCGGGCTCACCGGCCCGGACCACCATCGACGCCCACTTCTTGAACACCGGCTTGACCAGCTCGTAGGCCTCGTCATTGGCGCCGACCATCACCGCCAGCTCACCTTTGTCCGCGGCGCCGGCGCCACCGCTGACCGGGGCGTCCACAACATGGATTCCCTTGGGCTGTAGCTGATCTGCCAGCTCGGCAGCAGTGTCCGGCTCGATGGTGGAGTGGATCGCGATGACGGTCCCGGGCTTGGCGTGCTCGGCGAGCTGGCCAACGACGTCGCGCACCTGCTCGTCGTTGAGCACGGTCACCTCGATGACGTCGGCTTGCGCCACTTCGGCGATGCTCGCTGCCGGGGTGGCGCCCAGCTCGGCGAACGGCGCCATGGCTTCCGGTCGGACGTCGAAGACGATGAGGCCGCCGGGCCAGTCGGCGAGCCGCTTGGCCATCGGCGCACCCTGGTTGCCGAGCCCGATGTAGCCGACCTTCAGCTCACTCATGAGCGGAAAATCTGTCCACCGTCGACGTTGAAGATCTGCCCCGTGATCCACTTGGCCTGGTCCGACAGCAGGAACAGGCACATGCCGACCAGATCGTCGACCTCGCCCATGCGCGACAACGGAATTCCCTTGACGATGTCGGCGACCATCTCCTGGGGCGTGGTGCTGCGGTTGGCCTCGGTGTTGATCGGGCCGGGCGCGATGGCGTTGATCCGGATGTTCTGCCCGCCGAGTTCGGTGGCCAGCTGCTGGGTCAGGCTGTTCACCCCGGCCTTGGCCAGACCATAGAAGTTCGAGTACAGCCACGCCGCGGTGGACGACTGGTTGATGATGGCCCCGCCGCCACGCTTGGCCATCTTGCGGTAGACCGCGCGGGTGCACACCAGCGCGCCGTCGAGGTTCACGCTCATGAACTTCTTGTAGTAATCCCAGTCGACGGTGATCAGGAAGTCCAGCTTCATCCCGCCGAAGATCGCGGCGTTGTTGACCAGATAGTCGATGCCGCCGAACTCGGCCAGCGTCGCATCGGCCATCGCTTTGGCCGAGACCGGGTCGCTGACGTCCACCGGCAGGGCCAGCGCGGTGCCGCCCTCGCCCTTGATCCCGTCAGCGACCTTCTGCGCGCCGTCGGTGTTGATATCGGCGACCACCACGGCCGCACCCTCATGCGCAAGCGCCTCGGCGTAGGCCTGGCCGATACCGCCGCCGGCGCCGGTGACGATCGCCACCTTCTCATCAAACTGTCCCATGGGCTTTCCTTTCTCGGGCCGAGTGGCCAGTTAGCGCACGCAGAAAGCTTTTTCGCGTGTCACAGGTGGCCACTCGAGGAGGTTCTAGACGGCGGTTGCGATCACTTTCGGTTCGAGGTACTCCTCGAATCCGGCCACTCCCATTTCCCGGCCGACGCCGGACTGCTTGTAGCCGCCGAACGGCGCATCCGCGGAGTACCAGACGCCGCCGTTGACGTTGACGGTGCCGACCCGCAACCGGGCCGCGGCGGCCTGCGCGCGCTCGGGGTCGGCGCTGAAGACGGTGCCGGACAGACCGAACGGCGAATCGTTGGCGATGCGGATGGCGTCGTCGTCACCGTCGTGCGCGATCACGGTCAGCACCGGCCCGAAGATCTCCTCGCGGGCCACTCGCGCGGTGTTGTCCAGGCCCGCGATGACGGTCGGCTCGATGAAGAAGCCCTTGTCCCGATCGGCCGGGCTGCCACCACCGCAGGCGAATCGGCCACCCTCCTCGATCGCCAGGTCGAGGTAGGACTGCACCCGATCACGCTGACGCTCGGAAATCACCGGGCCGCAAATGGTTCCGGGGTTGGTCGGATCGCCGGGCTTGAGCCCGGCCATGGTCGCGGCGGCCGCCTCGACAGCCTCGTCGTAGCGGGCCCGCGGCACCACCAGGCGGGTGGTGATGGCACAGCCCTGCCCGGCGTGCATGGACGCGGTGAACGCCGACATCGAGCAGGCGCCGGCCAGATCGGCGTCGTCGAGGACCAGGAACGCCGACTTGCCGCCGAGTTCCAGGAACACCTTCTTGATGGTGGCCGCCCCGGCGGCCATGACGGCGCGCCCGGTGTTGGTGGACCCGGTGAACGACACCATGTCCACCCGCGGATCGCTGGACAACAGCGCGCCCACCGCATGGTCGTTGGAGGTGACGATGTTGACCACACCCGGCGGGATGTCGGTGTGCTCGGCGATCAGCTCACCGAGAACCGCTGCACACCAAGGGGTGTCGGGTGCGGGCTTCAGCACGATGGTGTTGCCGGCCGCGAGCGCGGGGCCCAGCTTGGCCAGGTTGATCTGGTGCGGGAAGTTCCACGGGGTGATGGCACCGACCACACCGACGGCCTCGCGGGCGATGGTGCGCTGGGTCTTGATGCCCATCGGAGAGGCGACCCCGAGGTCCTGGCGCCATTCGTAGTTCTCGGCGGTGTCGGCGCAGAAGGACAAGTCCTCGACGGGGCCCTCCAGCTGGGCGGCGGCGGTCAGCATCCGCGGTGCGCCCACCTCGGCGATGGTGAGGTCGCGCAGTTCCTCGATGTTGGCCTTCATCGCGTCGCGCAGCTGGCGGATACAGCGCACCCGCAACTCGGTGTTGGTGGACCAGTCGGTGGTGTCGAACGCCCGACGGGCGGCCTCGATGGCACGGCCCATGTCCTCGGCGTCGCCGTCGGCGGCCGTGCCCAGCACCTCTTCGGTAGCCGGGTTGATCGTCGGATATCTGCCGTTGCCGCCCGGTACGAGCTTGCCGTCGATGAAGAGATCGCTGCTGTTGTCGGCCGCTATCGCCATTCGCGACTCCCGCCTTTTCGTTGGACACCTGTCCGAGAATCTGTCAGTCGAACCTTAGCCGCCAACCCCGGCAGGGTGCAAGGTCCTTCTGCTGACGTCCCATTTGTGCCCTCTGAACACCTATTTTCGCTGCTGCACTTGCTTAGCCCACGCCCAGGTGGATATCTTGGACAAGTGTCCAGCGATGCCGTGCTAGCCGTCACACCAGACGGAGCCGACGTTCCGCGCAATCGCCGCCAGGAAGAAACGTTCCGCAAGGTGGTGAGCGCCGCCATGGAGATGCTGCGCGAAACCTCCTATGCCGATCTGACGGTGCGCGCCGTGGCGGCACGGGCCAAGGTGGCACCGGCGACCGCCTACACCTACTTCTCGTCGAAGAACCACCTGATCGCCGAGGTCTACCTCGATCTGGTCAAGCAGGCGCCGTTCTTCACCGACGTCAACGACACTCAGCTGTCGCGGGTACAGCAGACCCTGCGCAGCCTGGCCCTGGTGATCGCCGACGAGCCCGAGGTGGCCGTCGCCTGCACCACCGCGGTGCTCTCGAACGACTCCGGCGTGCGCCCGGTGCGCGAGCGCATCGGCGCCCAGATCCACAAGCGCATCAAATCTGCACTCGGCCCGGACTCCGACCACCGGATCGTCTCGGCACTGGAGATGACCTACTACGGCGCGCTGGTGCACGCCGGCAGCGGCACCCTGACCTATCACCAAGTTGCCGACCGGATGGCCTATGTGGTCGGCCTGATCCTGGGAGACGACAACTGATGGCCGCTCCAGCCGGACCACATCCCGTCGAGCTGGTCCTCGATCCGTACGACTACAACTTCCACGAGGATCCCTACCCGTACTACAAGCGGCTGCGCGACGAGGCTCCCCTCTACCGCAACGACGAGCTCAACTTCTGGGCGCTGAGCCGGCATGCGGACGTGCACAAGGGATTTCGCAACAGCGTCGCGCTGTCGAACAAGCTCGGCGTGGCGCTGGACCCGATCTCGCGCACCCCGGAAGCCAGCAAGACGATGTCGTTTCTGGCGATGGACGACCCCGACCATCTGCGGCTGCGCACGCTGGTCTCCAAGGGCTTCACCCCGCGCCGGATCCGTGAGCTCGAGCCGCGGGTGCTGGAACTGACCACAGAGCACCTCGACGCCGCACTGCAGAGCGAAAGCTTCGACTTCATCACCGAATTCGCCGGCAAGCTGCCGATGGACGTCATCTCCGAACTGGTCGGCGTACCGCGGGAGGACCGCCAGCACCTGCGTGCACTGGCCGACGGCGTGATGCACCGCGAGGACGGCGTCACCGACGTGCCGCCCGCGGCGATCGAGGCGTCGATCAACCTGTTCGTCTACTACGCCGACATGGTGGCCCAGCGCCGCAAGAAACTCACCGACGACCTCACCTCGGCGCTCATCGAAGCCGAGATCGACGGTGACCGGCTCACCGACGAAGAGATCATGGGTTTCCTGTTCCTGATGGTGGTCGCCGGCAACGAGACCACCACCAAACTGCTGGGCAACGCCGTCTTCTGGGCGGGCCGCAATCAGGATCAGCTGGCCACGGTGCTCGCCGATCATGACCGGGTGCCGCTGTGGGTGGAGGAAACCCTGCGGTATGACACCTCCAGCCAGATCCTGGCCCGCACCGTCGTCGAGGACGTCGAGTTCCACGGCACCACGCTGCACGACGGCGACACCCTGCTACTGGTGCCCGGTGCCGCGCACCGCGACGAGCGGGTGTTCGACGCTCCCGACGAGTTTCAGATCGGGCGCGACATCGGCTCCAAGCTGCTGAGTTTCGGCAGCGGGGCGCACTTCTGCCTCGGCGCGCACCTCGCCCGCATGGAAGGCCGGGTGGCGCTGGAGGAACTCGTCAAACGCATCGACGGCTTCGAGGTCGACGAGGCCAATGCGGTCCGTGTGCACTCCAGCAGTGTGCGCGGTTTTGCCAACCTGCCCATCACAGTGAAGAAGGCCTGATGCCCCGTTTCGAACCGAACCCGGCCCGCCGGCCCGCCCTGGTGGCGGGCGCGTCCTCCGGTATCGGCGCCGCGACCGCCCTGGAACTCGCCTCGCGCGGCTACCCGGTCGCTCTCGGTGCCCGCCGCGTCGAGAAGTGCCAGGAGCTCGTCGACCAGATCCACGCCGAGGGTGGTGAAGCGGTTGCCCTGCCGCTGGACGTCACCGATCCCGACTCGGTCAAGGGCTACGTGCACGGCGCCACCGAGGCCCTCGGCGAGATCGAGCTGCTGGTCGCCGGTGCCGGCGACACCTACTTCGGCCGGCTCTACGAGATCAGCCCGGACGACTTCGAGTCCCAGCTGCAGATCCACCTGATGGGCGCCTTCCGGCTGGCGAATGCCGTACTGCCGGGGATGATCGCCCGCCAGCGCGGTGACGTCATCTTCGTCGGCTCGGACGTCTCGCTGCGGCAGCGCCCGCACATGGGTGCCTACGGCGCGGCGAAGGCCGGACTCAATGCCATGGTGACCAACCTGCAGATGGAACTCGAGGGCACCGGTGTTCGTGCCTCGATCGTGCACCCCGGCCCGACGAAGACGTCGATGGGCTGGAGCCTGCCCGGCGAGCTGATCGGCCCGGCGCTCGAGGACTGGGCCAAATGGGGCCAGGCCCGGCACGACTACTTTCTGCGCGCAGCCGATCTGGCGCGCGCCATCGCGTTCGTCGCCGATACCCCGCGCGGCGGGTTCATCGTGTCGATCGAAGTTCAGCCCGAGGCGCCATTGTCCAACGGGCCCAAGGAACGTCAACAACTGAAGTACCCGGAGGAATCGTGACGAGCACTCTCAAAGAAGTTCCCCGCGTCTCGGGCGGCGAGGAGGAACACGGCCACCTCGAGGAATTCCGCACCGACCCGATCGGGTTGATGAAGCGGCTGCGCGACGAGTGCGGTGACGTCGGTTGGTTCCAGCTGGCGGGCAAGAAGGTCATCCTGCTGACCGGTGCCGAGGCCAATGAGTTCTTCTTCCGCTCCTCTGATGACGACCTCGACCAGGCCGAGGCCTACCCGTTCATGACGCCGATCTTCGGCGAGGGTGTGGTGTTCGACGCCAGCCCCGAGCGGCGCTCGGAGATGCTGCACAACACTGCGCTGCGCGGTGATCACATGAAGGGCCACGCGGTGACCATCGAGCGCGAAGTGCGCAAGATGATCGAAAACTGGGGTGACAGTGGCGAAATCGATCTGCTCGAGTTCTTCGCCGAGCTGACCATCTACACCTCGACCGCGTGCCTGATCGGCCCGAAGTTCCGCAACCAGCTGGACTCCCGGTTCGCCAACTACTACCACCTGCTCGAGCGCGGCACCGATCCGCTCTGCTACGTCGACCCGTATCTGGATATCGAGAGCTTCCGGATCCGCGACGAGGCCCGGGTCGGATTGGTCGAGCTGGTGCAGGGTGTGATGGATCAGCGAATCGCCAACCCGCCCAAGGACAAATCCGATCGCGATCTGCTCGACGTGCTGGTGTCGATCAAGGATGGCGATGGCAACGCACAGTTCACCGCCAACGAGATCACCGGCATGTTCATCTCGCTGATGTTCGCCGGGCACCACACCAGTTCCGGCACCTCGTCGTGGACCCTGATCGAACTGCTGCGCCACCCCGAGGTGTACGCCCAGGTACAGCAGGAACTCGACGACCTCTACGCCGACGGCCAGGAGGTGAGCTTCCACGCCCTGCGCCAGATCCCGAAACTGGAGAACGTGCTCAAGGAGACGCTGCGGCTGCATCCGCCGTTGATCATCCTGATGCGGGTGGCCCAGGGCGAGTTCGAGGTCGAGGGTTACCCGATCCACAAGGGCGACTTCGTGGCCGCCTCGCCGGCCATCTCCAACCGCATCCCGGAGGACTTCCCGGATCCGGACGGTTTCGACCCGACCCGCTACGACAAGCCGATGGAGGCCGACGTCCTGCACCGGTGGACCTGGATTCCGTTCGGGGCTGGGCGGCACCGCTGCGTGGGCGCGGCGTTCGCGCAGATGCAGATCAAGGCGATCTTCTCGGTTCTGTTGCGCGAGTATGAGTTCGAGATGGCCCAGCCCGCCGACAGCTACCACAACGACCACTCCAAGATGGTGGTCCAGCTGGCCCGCCCGGCCCGCGTCCGCTACCGCAAGCGCACCTCCTAGGAGCAAAACCATGGGCTGTTACCGCGTGGAACTCGACGAGGACCTGTGCCAGGGGCACGCCATGTGCGAGCTCGAGGCCCCCGACTACTTCCGGGTGCCCAAGCGCGGTCCGGTCGAGATCCTCGACCACGAACCCCCCGACGAGGCGCGCCCGCAGATCGAGCTCGCCGTCGAAATGTGTCCCACCCGAGCACTATCTATCACCGAAGTCGACGAAGCCTGAACGAGGAACGAGTTCAGGTGAGGAGACGAGAATCAAATCGAGAGAAGGACTGACAATGCCGTCATTGCCGCGTGAGGTGCTGGAAGATTTCATCGAGCGATGGCTGGAGGCCAACAAGGTCGCCGAGGCCAAGGGCGACTGGACCGGCCTGGCCGACTTCTACACCGACGACGCCACCTACGGCTGGAACATCGGACCCAAGGAAGACGTGATGTGCGTCGGGATCAACGAGATCCGGGATATCGCACTGGGTCTGGAGATGTTCGGCCTGGAGGGCTGGAGCTACCCGTACCAGAAGGTACTCATCGACGACAAGATCGGCGAGGTCGTCGGCTTCTGGAAGCAGGTCGCCACTGACGCCGATGGCAACTCCGAGGAAATCTATGGCATCGGCGGCAGCTGGTTCCGGCTGAATGCCGACGGCAAGATCGAGTGGCAGCGCGACTTCTTCGACTTCGGCCACGTGCAGAAGCTGTATCTGAAGCTGATGAAGGAGGGCAAGCTGAGCAGGGGCATGTCCGAGCGCATCGAGCGCAGCCTGGCCGGTGAGAAGCTGCCCGGCTACTACCCCCTCGGTGAGGCTCCCGTCCCGATCTGGTGATTTACTCGACGCCTGTCAACAATCCCGCCCCGCCGTATACGGTGGGCGTGACACAGGTCATAATGGCCTGCAGAACAGGAACACGTTCTACCTAGTCCTAGATCGACCATCCGGCGACGCCGGCTCCCTGGGAAAACCCTGGGGATGGGTTTGCGAGTGGAGGTTCGCAGTGAAGACAAAAGGCGCACTCATCCGTGAGTTCAACCAGCCATGGGCGATCGAGGAGATCGAGATCGGCGACCCGCAGAAGGGCGAGGTCAAGGTCCAGATGGAAGCCTCGGGCATGTGCCACTCCGACCACCACCTGGTGACCGGCGGCATCCCGATGTTCGGCTTCCCGGTGCTGGGCGGCCACGAGGGCGCCGGCGTCGTCGTCGAGGTCGGTGAGGGTGTCGAGGGCGTCGCCGTCGGCGACCACGTCGTGATGTCCTTCATCCCGTCCTGTGGCAAGTGCCCGTCGTGTCAGGCCGGCCTGCGCAACCTGTGCGACCTGGGCGCCGGACTGCTGGCCGGTACCGCCATCTCCGACGGCACTCACCGCATCCACACCACCGACGGCCTGCCCGTCTTCCCGATGACCCTGCTGGGCACCTTCTCCCCCTACATGGTGGTGCACGAGTCCTCGGTGGTCCCGATTCCCAAGGACATCCCGTTCGAGGTGGCCTGCCTGGTCGGCTGCGGCGTGACCACCGGCTACGGCTCGGCCACCCACACCGCTCAGATCAAGCCCGGTGAGGACGTGGCGATCGTCGGCGTCGGAGGCGTGGGCATGTCGGCCCTGCAGGGCGCGGTCAACTCCGGTGCCCGCTACATCTTCGTGATCGACCCGGTGGAGTGGAAGCGCGATCAGGCGCTCAAGTTCGGCGCCACCCACGTCTACGAGGACATCGAGGCCGCACTGGCCGGTATCGCCGAGGTGACCCAGGGCTTCATGGCCAAGAAGGTCATCGTCACCGTCGGTGAGGTGCACGGCGCCGACGTCGACAACTACATGAACATCACTGCCAAGTCCGGCACCTGCGTGATGACCGCCATCGGCAGCATGCTCGACACCAACATCAACCTGAACCTGGCGATGCTCACCCTGATGCAGAAGAACCTGCAGGGCACCATCTTCGGCGGCGGCAACCCGTACTACGACATCCCGCATCTGCTGTCGATGTACAAGGTCGGCAAGCTCAACCTCGACGACATGATCACCCGCCAGTACCGGCTGGAGCAGATCAACGAGGGCTACCAGGACATGCTGGAGGGCCGCAACATCCGCGGTGTCATCCGCTACACCGACGAAGATCGCTGATCCGAGTCGTCATGTCGCAGAAGACAACCGAGGTGTCCCCCGCGCTGGCTGCCTCCCAGGCCTCCTGGCGTGCCGTGATGTCGCACGACCGCGAGGGCTGGCTGGGGCTGATGTCCGACGATGTGGTCATCGAGGACCCGATCGGCCAGGCCGTCACCAACCCCGACGGCCTGGGCGTGCGCGGTAAGGACGCCGTCGCGGCGTTCTACGACACCAACATCGCGATCAACAACTTGCGGGTCACCTGCGAGGAGACCTTCCCCTCCAGCTCGCCGCAGGAGGTGGCCCACATCCTGGTGCTGCGCAGCCAGTTCGAAGGCGGACTGGTCAGCACCGTGCGCGGGGTGTTCACCTACCGGGTCAACGACGCGGGTCTGATCACCAATATGCGCGGCTACTGGAACATGGACGGCATGCAGTTCGGCCAGGCGGTTCAGTGAGGCTGACCGGAGTTGGCGCGCCAGCGCCGACGGAGGTAAGGGGAAGCTGGGACCGCCTCATTTGCCCAGGCGCCCGCCACCGGTGAGTGACGGGCCGCTCGCCGGCTTCGGAGTCGTGGTCGCCGGGGGGTCGCGCGGTGTCGGCGCGGCCATCTCGGCCAAGGTTGCCGAGTGCGGCGCCGGTGTCGTGGTCAACGGCCGCGACGCCGACGCCGTCGAGGCGACGGTCACCGCGATCACCGCGGCCGGCGGCCGGGCTATCCCGCACGCTGGGTCCGCCGCCGATCCGGCGGTGGCCGACGAACTGATCGCGTTGTGCGAGAACGAATTCGGGGCCATCGATGCGCTGGTGAACTGCGCGGGCACCGCCGAACCCGCGGGGTCCTCGATTCTGGATGTCACCCACGAGCAGTTCCGCGACCTGATCGACGTCCACCTGGGCACCGTCTTCGCCACCTGCCGCGCCGCGGCGCCGAAGATGGTGGCACGCAAACGCGGTTCGATCATCAACACCAGTTCCTTTGCCTTCCTGGGTGACTACGGCGGGACGGGCTATCCGGCGGGCAAGGGCGCGGTCAACGGCCTAACCGTTGCGATCGCCGCCGAGCTCGCCGAGCATGGGGTGCGCGCCAACGTGGTGTGCCCGGGCGCCAAGACGCGGCTGTCCACCGGCGCCGAGTACGAGGAGCAGATCGCCACCCTGCGCCGGCGCGGCATGCTCGACGAAGTCAGCGCGCAGGGCGCTCTGGACGCCGCGCCGCCGGAGTACGTGGCGCCGATGTATGCCTACCTGGCCAGTGATCTGGCGAGCAACGTCACCGGCCAGATCTTCATCGCCGCAGGCGGTTTCGTCGGCCGGTTCGACCGCCCCTCCCCCAGCCTGCTGGGCTACCGGGACCACCACGAGTCACCACCGTGGTCGCTCGATGAGATCGCCGCGATGCTGACCTAGCGGGTCAGGTCGTAGACCTCGATCCGCCCCACCCGCATCGGGGTGAAGTTGCGCTGGACCCACTGCTGGATAAGGGCATTGGTGTCGAGATGACCCCACTTGTCCTCGTGAATGGGGTTGGTGACGATGAAGTAGTGGATCCGTTTGCTCAGAGCCAGCCGCAGGAACTCGTCGGGCGCCGGGGCCGGGTCGGTGCCGTTGAAGCCGCCGATGGGCATCACCGGATGCCCAGTGGCGAGCTGATAGCCTGCGGCACAGGTTGATCCGACAGTCGCGGCAACCCAGGTGTAGGAATTCGCGTCGGCATCGAGCAGGGCGACGAGCTGCGGATCGGGCACCCCGGAGTCCAGCAGCGAACACCCGACCAGATGCGCGCTGTGGCCGGGGACCCCGGCGGGTAGCAGGAAGCCGGGCCCCTTGGCGACGGTGATCTGGGCACGCGGGACAGCCGTCACACCCTTGGTCCTCGCGGTCACCAGATGCGGCACCGGACCCGCGATCGGGAGGGCTCCCGAATTCCCATGGGCCACCGTGGTGAGGCTGAACGCCACCGGACCGGCGAGCATCACCACCGCGGCCAGCACCGGCAGCGCGTGCTGAGTCGGCCGCGGGCCGGTGCCGGGCGCGCCCGCTGCCAGCCAGCAGACCACCGCCACGCCGCCGGCGAGGATGACCCAGCGCAACCAGGGCTCATAGTCGGGGACACCGGTGAGGGTGAGGTAGGCCGTCAGCGCGGTCATCGCGGCGGCGACCGCCAATGTCACTCGGCTCCAGAGGGTTTCGCGGTGCCGCCAGCAGGTCACCGTTCCGATTCCGGTGAGCGCGGCAATCGACGGCGCCAGCGCCACGGTGTAGTACGGGTGGAAGATCCCGGCCATGAAGCTGAACACCAGCGCGGTGACCACCAGCCACAGCGTCCACACCAGGGTTTCGGCGCGCACCAGGTCGCGCCGCGGCGCGCGAGCACGCCAGATCAGCAGCGCCGTCGCGAAGACCAGCGCCGCCGGCAGCAGCCAGCCGATGCCACCGATCTGGGCCGGTTCGAAGAGCCGGCCGATGCCCGGCTGCCCCCACGGATGCGCCGACGTCCGGCCGCCGGGGTGGATCGGTGAGCTCACCCCGAGGGCCGCGACACTGCCCGGCTCGTCCCCGTTGAGGCGCCCGATTCCGTTGTAGCCCAGCGTCAATTCCAGGATCGAGTTGTGCTGGGTACCGCCGATCCAGGGCCGGTCACCGGCCGGCCACAGTTGGACCAGCAGGACCCACCACCCGGCGGCGGCGATCGCCGCCGCCAGCGCCGCCACGAGATGCCCGAGCCGGCGGGCCACGCTCTTCGGCCCGCTGACCAGGTAACCGATGCCCAGCGCGGGCAGCACCAGGGCGACCTCGAGTTGTTTGGTCAGATAGCCCAGTCCCACGCACCCGCCGGCCAGCAGCAGCCAGCGCAGCCGGCCGTCGTCGATCGCGCGCAGCATCGCCCACACCGCGGCGAGCATCAACAGCACGAGCAGGGCGTCGGGGTTGTTGTACCGGAAGATCGACACGGCCACCGGCGTCAGCGCCAGCACCAGACCGGCGATGAGCCCGGCGGTCTCACCGAAGCGGCGGCGCACCGTGTCCCACAGCAGGGCCACCGAAGCCACCCCGATCAGCGCTTGCGGTACCAGGATGCTCCAGGAGCTCAGCCCGAAGGCGCGGATGGCCAGCGACGGAAGCCACAACGCCAGCGGCGGCTTGTCGACGGTGATCGAGTTCGCAGCATCCGAGGAACCCAACAGGAAAGCCTTCCAGGACACCGAACCCGCCTGTGCGGCAGCCGAATAGAAGGAGTTTGCCCACCCGGAGCGGTCCAGGTCCCACAGGTAGAGCACCGCGGTGCCGGTCAGCAGCACCAGCAGCGCCCACCGTTGCCAGGGCAGTCGCCACCGGTCGCGGGCGGGCTCGACGTGCTCGACGGCGGGCCGCTCGGCGACGACGGTCATCGGGCCCTGCCGAACACCTGGCGCAGCGCCAGGAACCGCACGATCGTCGCGATCAGGTTGGCCACCACGAGCACCGAGAGCTCGACCACCTTGTCCACCGTCGGGTCGAACCGGTGCAGCAGATACAGCGATCCACTGGTGATCGCCAACCCGAACCCGAACACCAGCAGGCCGTGCAGGTGGTGGCGGGCCACCCCGGCCCGGCCCCGGATGCCGAACGTGAAGGCGCGGTTGGCGGCGGTGTTGACCAACGCCGTCAGCAGCAGCGCGGTGAGGTTGGCGGCCTGCGCCTTGAGTTCCTCGTGCAGCGAAAGGTACAGCAGCGCATAGGCAATGGTGCTGGCAATGCCGATCAGGCCGAACCGCAGCAGCTGACCGACCATGCCGCGCGGCACCCCGGGCACCAGGGGTTCGCGGCCCAGCGCGGCCTGCAGCTCTCGCAGCGGCAAGACCCCGGTGGCCAGCGCCCGACCGACCCGCCAGCAGCCGCGCAGGTCCTCGATCGCGGTGCCCACGATGTCGACCCGGGAGTCGGGGTCGTCGACCCAGTCGACGGGTACCTCGTGGATGCGCAGCCCGGCCCGTTCGGCGAGCACCAGCAGTTCGGTGTCGAAGAACCAGCCGGTGTCGACCACCAGTGGTAGCAACCGGCGGGCGACATCGGCCCGCATCGCCTTGAAACCGCACTGGGCGTCGGAGAACCGCGCACCCAGCACACCGCGCAGCAACAGGTTGTACCCGCGGGAGATCATCTCGCGTTTGGCGCCGCGCACCACGCGCGACGAGGCCGCCAGCCGCGAGCCGATCGCGATATCGGAGTGCCCGGACACCAGCGGTGCCACCAACGGCATCAGCGCGGAGAGATCCGTGGACAGGTCGACGTCCATGTAGGCGACCACGTCGGCCGCCGAGGATCCCCAGGCTGCGGCCAGCGCACCGCCGCGGCCCTTGGCGTCCAGGTGCAGCACGTCGACGTCAGGCAGTTCGGCGGCCAGCCGGCGCGCCACCGCCAAGGTGTCATCGATACTTGCGTTGTCCGCGATGACGATCCGAGCCCGATACGGCACCTGGGTGGTCAGGTACTCGTGCAGGCGGTGCACACACGCCGGCAGATCGTGTTCCTCGTTGTAGACGGGCACCACGATGTCCAGGACGTAGTGCACAGGATCAGCCCCTGCGGGTCGGTGCTGAGCAGTCGTCAACTCACCCGGCAGGGTGTCGGTCATAGCGATGATGCTGTCGTGCCCAGCTGCCACGAGACTGGGCCACGTCTGAGGAGTTGCTGTGAGCCAGCCGTGCGCTCCCCGACAGTCAACGTGAGGCCCTCTCCTATGCTGGGCCCATGGCGTCGGTCTTCACCATGATCATCAACCGCGAGATTCCCGGACGTTTCGTCTACGAGGACGACGACGTCGTCGCCTTCCTGACGATCGAGCCGATGACGCAGGGCCACACGCTCGTGGTGCCGCGCGCCGAGGTGGACAACTGGCAGGACCTCGATCCGGCGGTGCTGAATTCGGTGATGGCGGTGGCGCAGAAGGTCGGCAAGGCCGTCTGCTCAGCGTTCGGCGCCCAGCGGGCCGGGCTCATCATCGCCGGCCTGGAGGTGCCGCACCTGCACGTGCACGTCTTCCCCGCGCGCGATCTGGCCGACTTCGGGTTCGCCCACGTCGACCGCAATCCGTCGCCGGAGTCGCTGGACGAGGCGCAGGCCAAGATCAAGGCGGCTCTCGCCGAACTCGGCTAGACCGATCAGCCGATCGGCGCGGGCACGTCGGCGATCCGCGGCAGACTCACCCGGAAGCAACAGCCCTGTCCGGGGGCGGTGGTCACCGTGACCCGGCCGCCGTGGGCGTACACCAGCGAGTCGACAATCGAAAGCCCCAGCCCGGTGCCACCACTCGCGCGCGCCCGCGAGGAGTCGGTGCGGTAGAACCGCTCGAACACCCGCTGCGCATCTTCCTGGGTCATACCCGGCCCCTCGTCGGCCACCTCGAGCACGGCGTCGTCGGCGGCGGTGCCCACCCGCACGGTGATCCGCGCGGTTTCGGGGGTGTGCTGCAGCGCGTTGGCCACCAGGTTGCCCAGCACCTGCCGCAGCCGGGCTTCGTCACCGAGCACCTCGGGGGTGCCGGGGCCGTCGAACACCTCCATGGTGATGGTGCGCTTCGGGGCGATCGACTGCGCGTCGTGCACCGCATCGCTGGCCAGCGCGAGCAGGTCGACCCGGCGCCGTTCCAGCGGGCGTTGCGCATCCAGGCGGGCCAGCAGCAGCAGATCGTCGACCAGCAGGCCCATCCGGCGGGACTCACTCTCGATGCGCGACATCAGCATCTCGACGTCCTTGGCCGCGCCCTGGCGGTACAGCTCGGCGAACCCGCGGATGGTGGTCAGCGGGGTGCGCAGTTCGTGACTGGCGTCGGTGATGAACCGCCGCATCCGTTCCTCGGACATCCGGGCGTGATCGGCCGAGGCCACCGATGACGCCATGGCACTTTGGATCTGGGCCAGCATGCCGTTGAGCGCAAGGGAGAGCCTGCCGACCTCGGTGCGCGGATCACGTTCGGGCACACGGCTATCCAGCTCTCCGGCGGCGATCGCGGCGGCGGTGCGTTCGACTTCGACGAGGGGGCGCAGGCTGCGGTGCACCACCCAATAGCCGACCACGCCGAGGATCACCAGCACGGCGGTGCCGATGGCCACCTGCGACCAGGCCAGTGAGCGGACCGTGGACTGGACGTCGGACAGGTCGATGGCGACGGTGGTCAGCTCGCCGCTGGGGCCGCGCACCGACACCGCACGCCACTGCACCGCTGACTTGTCCAGGGACCCGATGGTCACCGGCACCGGTCCGACGTCGTTGTCGTCGGGCAGGTCGGGTTCGGCGTCGCGGTCGTTGACCGCCATCCAGACGTGGCCGTCGGTGTCCACACCGCGGACATAGAAGTTCGACGGCGGCCGGGCGGGGTTGGGACCTTCGTCGGGCGGTGGCATGTTGCGGCGCGGGGCCTGGGCCCAGCCGCGCGAGGCATCGATCAGGGTTTGGTCGGCCCGGTTGATGAGGTCATGACGCAGCGTCGAGGTGACCGCGACACCGGAGGCCAACAGTCCGAGGCCCACCAGCAGCAGCATGGCTGCGACCAGGCCGACCCGCAGGGGAACGGCACGGTGATACGGCGGTGGCATCGTTCCATTGTCGGCGCGCGGCAGCGCGCTGCGCCGGATTATCGCGGCTCCCGCAGCACGTACCCGACGCCACGCAGGGTGTGCAGCAGCCGCTTCTCGCCGGTGTCGATCTTGCGGCGCAGATACGACACGTAGGACTCGACGACGTTGACGTCACCGCCGAAGTCGTAGCGCCACACGTGGTCGAGGATCTTCGGCTTGCTCAGCACGGTGCCGGCGTTGATGACGAAGTAGCGCAGCAGGGTGAACTCGGTCGGCGACAGCGAAACAGGCTCACCGGCCTTCCACACCTCGTGGGTGTCCTCGTCGAGCTCGATGTCGGCGAACGTCAGCCGCGAGTTGCGGGGTTCCTCGACCCCCTTACCGGCGCGGCGCAGGATCACCCGCAGCCGGGCCACCACCTCTTCGAGGCTGAACGGCTTGGTGACGTAGTCGTCGCCGCCGAGGGTCAGCCCGGCGATCTTGTCCTGCAGGCTGTCGCGGGCGGTGAGGAACAGCGCGGGTGCGTCGATCCCGTCGGCCCGCAGCCGGCGCAGCACACCGAAGCCGTCCATGCCGGGCATCATCACGTCGAGGATGACGGCGTCGGGCCGGATCTCCCGGGCGCGATCCAGGGCGGCGGGCCCACTGGATGCGGTGTGTACCTCGAAGCCCTGGAACTTCAGGCTGACCGAGAGCAGTTCGACGATGTTGGTCTCATCGTCGACTACCAGGACTCGTGCCTCGGGCTTGGTGTCGGTGGTTACGGGAGCGGCCATGCTGTCAATTTCCTCTTACGATGGTGAATTCCAGCTGCCAGGGCACTGTGAGCTTCCTGTGAGTCCTGTCCAGCTACTTCCGTGATACCGCCGGTTACGGCATCTGGCCACCCATACACTTGTGCGATGGACCTGGCGAAGACGCTGGTAGGGATGGCGACCACACCTGTTCGGGTCGGTCTGGCCGCCGCGGAGGCCGGTTTGGACGTCGCCCGGGCGGGTCTCGACCTGACCAGACGCACGCTGGGCGAAGCAGGTATGGAGGCCTCGCCGAACTCGGTGGCGCAGATGTTCGGGCTCGAGGACGCCGTCGCGCGGGCCAACAAGCTTGCCCAGCTCCTCGACGACGACGCCCCGCTGGGGCGGGCGCTGGCGCCGGACGGGCCGCTGGACCGCCTGATGCGCCCCGGCGGTCTGATCGACCGGGTCACCGCGCCCGACGGCATGCTGGACCGGTTGACCGCCGAGGGCGGCGGGCTCGAGCGTGCCCTGGCGCCGGGCGGGCTGGTGGACCAGTTGCTCGACGAGGACGGCCTGATCGAGCGCGTGCTCGGTGAGGAGGGCCTGGCGGACCGGCTGCTGGCCGAAGGCGGTCTGATCGAGAAGCTGACGGCGCGCAACGGGCCGCTGGAACAGCTCGCCGACGTCGCCGACACACTCAACCGGCTGGCACCCGGGCTCGAGGCCCTGGCCCCGACCATCGAAACCCTGCGCGAGGCGGTGACCACGCTGAGTCTGGTGGTCAACCCGCTGAGCAATATCGCCGACCGGATTCCGATCCCCGGCCGCCGCCGCTACAGCCCGCCCCGCAGCGTCCCGTCGGAACGGATCCCCAGCGACCGGTTGGTCCACGATGAGGATGAGTAGCGACCCGATAGTCTGTTAGACGCATCCGGCTCGACCGGACCCGCCTCCTTAGCTCAGTGGTAGAGCAACGCTCTTGTAAAGCGTAGGTCGTCAGTTCAATCCTGACAGGGGGCTCTTGCGCTCGAATCGTTCGCCGGCCAGCACGCGGTAGGACAGGTCGTCCTCGGCGGCCGCCGGGTTGGCGCCATGATGCTCCACCGGACGCGAACGATCGAGGTCGATCACCACCTCCCGGCTGGCGAACCGCCAGCGACCGTCCTCGCGGCGGTAGCGATCCAGATACCGGACCCCAACGAACGACTCGGTCGGCGGGCCCGACGGGCTGGGCAGGATGTGGTAGCCCAGCGCATAGACCTCGCCGCTGGCCTCGTCCCCGTCGAGTTCGATCAGGTGGTTGCAGACGTAATGCGCGCCGATCTGGATGAACTGGAACGAGGTTTCGAGGAAGTCGACGTACTCGTGTGCACTGCCACGGAAGATCTGCGCGTGGTTGTCGATACCGTCGCGGGTGTACAGCGACCGCAGCAGCGCGGGATCCTTGCGATCCACGCCGCGGCAGTAGCGTAGCGCCAACTCGCGGATCTCGTCCTTGTCGAGCAGTTCCTGAAGCCGGGCTTCGACACTCATCGGATGGCCTCGATCGCGGCCGCGCTGTCCAGGTCGCGGTAGGCGGTCAGCAGGCGAATGTGGTTGCCCACGTTGATCTCCCATCCGTAGTTCTCCACCGGGCAGGTGAGCCAGCCGATGTAGGTGTTCCAGGCCTGGGCCCGGCGATACTCCTCGAAGGCCTCGTCGGCCGTCGGCAGATCCTCGATCCCATGGCCGCGCAACAGATCACGATGCAGCTCGATGAGCCGGCGCTCGTGGGCGCGCCGGGAGGCGACGTCCAGACCGGTGACGATCAGATACGACAGGTCGTGCATGTAGTAGCCCCGCACGCTGAGCTGCCAGTCCAAGAATCCCATCGACCCGTCGGGCAGCACGAAGGTGTTGCCGACGTGGCAGTCGCCGTGCACCAGCGTCTGCTGCAGGCTCTGCTGGTGTTTCTGGACGATCTGCACCTTCTCCAGGAACGATGCCGGGCTCTCGTCGACGGTGGCCACCAGCTCACTCTTGTGCAGGTTCCTGGCCACTTCGTCGGCGATCATCGCGGGCACCAGGTCGGGATGGTTGAACAGCTCGTTCAGTTCGCCCTCGACATGCGTTTGGGCCCAGGACAATTCGGGCGACGACCAGTCGGCCCTGACACCCCAGTGCCGCGCATGCAGCGCGGCCAGTTGGGTGATGGCATCCTCCAGGCTGGCCAGCGTCGGCGGCGTCACCACCGACGGGAACCGCGCCCCGCGGGCCGTGAGGTCTTCGAGGGCAAGCCCGAAGCTTCCGGTGCTCTCGTCGAACCAGGCACCCAGGCAGCGCGGTGTCCGCATGAAGGTCCACGGCTGCAGCCGGCTGTACACCGCCACCTCGTTGCGATACAGCGGGTAGGCCGGCAACTCCGGGCGGGCCACCTTGAGAACCACCTGCGTCGGCAGGTCGGCACCCGCCTCGTCGAAGGCCAGATCCAGATCCACCCGGCCCGAGGTGGACACCTGGTCGCCCTCACCCCATTGCCACACCCGCCGGATCGAGAAGTCCCGCACCCCGACACCGGGATTCAGAGTGCCGATCAGGCGCTCCAGGACCTCACAGGACAGGCCACTGGCATCGGTGGGGATGGCACCCAGTTCAGACACGAAACACCTCGAGACACAGACGTTGTGCGCAGCGGCGGACGCCGGCTACCGTCGCCAAGCTAATACAAATGGGTTAGATTGACAATACGCCTGTGTTAGTCTTCGGTCATGGATGACGCTGGTCGCAGCCCGGCTCGGGTGGCGCTGATCGACGCTGCGGAGCGGCTCATCGCCGAACAGGGGCCCGCGGTGTCACTGCGGCAGGTGGTGACGGCGGCGGGACAACGCAACAGCGCAGCCATCCGCTACCACTTCGGCGCCCGCGAACAGCTCATCGCCGCGGTCGTCGAAGCCCGGCAGAGCATCTTCGAACCCAAGCGCCTCGACCGCCTCGCCGCACTGGAAGCCGACGGTGAGGCCGACGCCCGCGGCCTGCTGGAGGCGTTGCTCGCCCCGGTCTTCGAGTACCAGCGCGCGGCCACCCCGAGCTATCACGCCCGGTTCATGGAGAAGATCCGCGACTTTCCCGGCGTGGAACTCCTCGGGCGGCAGGACTGGGCCGCCACCAACCTGATCGCCCGGCGCCTGACCCGGATGGCCGGCCCGGCAACGGACGCCACCCGCGCCATCCGGGCCCGCGGATTGATGACCGTCGTCTTCGCGTTGCTCGCCGATCTCGAACGCGCGCAGTACGCCACCCCCGACGAGCGGACGGCAGCCGAGCAAGCCACCCTGGATATGGTTCTCGGCGTGGTCAATTCAGCGAAAGCCGCAGCCACGCCCTGAGGCGGCTCACGGTGACAGGAGTGCGTCGCCGGTCAGTGTGCGGATCGGCCGCCCGAGCTGCTCGAGCAGGGTCAGCGATTTGTACACCCGGCCATTGAGACCGTCGCGGTCGGTGGTGCACAGCGCCAATGCGGCCTCGGCCATGGCCTCCACCGGTTCGAGGATGTCCGGGTCGTTGGCAGCCGCCTCGGCGAAAGTCGACTTGACCGCCTCGGTCAGAACCGCTTTCACCGGAGCCAGCGCGCTGGCCACGATGTGGTCGGCGTAGTACTCCGATGCGATCGCCTCCGTGAGCCGGTTGAGCGCAGCCTTTGAGGACCCGTACGCGGTCCCGTTGAGGTGATAGACCGGGTCGGGCGGCGGGTCGGTGCGCAGATCCCCCGAGTAGGAGGTGATGTTGAGGATCCATCCGCCGCCGCGCTCCCGCATCGCCGGAATCACGCGCTGGCACAGGTCGAATGGGGCGAGATAGTTGATCTCGGTGATCAACCGCAACCGCTTCTCGGTGATGGCGGTGAACGGGACGAACGCCGAACTGGCGGCGTTGTTGACCAGGATGTCGATCGGTCCGCACTCGGCGACCACCCGCTCGATCATCTCGGCCCGCGACTGCGGTGAGGTGAGGTCCACCTGGTAGGGCAGCGCCCGGCCGCCTGCGGTCTCGATATCGGCCACCGTCTGCCGCAGCGTGCCCGCGACATTGCCCTGGGCCGCCTCGTCGAGACTGCGGGCCGCTACCGCGACCATCGCCCCCTCGGCGGCCAGCCGGGTGGCGATGGCGGCCCCGATGCCCCGGCTTGCACCGGTCACCAGGGCCACCTTCCCCGAAAGGGCTTGTGCCGTCGTCACGTACCCAGCGGCTTCTGGGTGATGTAGCGGCCCTCGGCCACCGGCGGCGGCCACAGGGTGGACCGCAGCTCGTTGTAGTGCACGCGGCCCGGCATGTCCATCATCGGGATGGCGATGCGCTCGAGGAACGGCTTGGGTGCCTTACCGGATTTGGCCACCTGCATGAAGGTGTGCGCGGTGGACCCGAGGTCGAACCAGTCGCGCTGCCACTCGATACGGATCTTGCCGTCGGTCTTGTCGCGGGCCACTCCGAACCAGCTGCCGCCGATCCCACGGATCTCGTACTCCTGGCCGTTCTCGTCGAGCACGCCGGACATCTGCCGCCAGAAGCCGACGATCATGGCGTTCTCCTCGTCCATGACGGTGGCCATGTAGTCGTAGTGCCACCCCTCCAGACCGGACATCTCGGTGCCCAGCGCATACTTGCGGATCTCCTCGCGACCGATGGCCATGAAGTGCTCGTCGGGGGTGTACATCCAGCCGTAGGTGGCGTCCTCGAGGTAGAGGTCGGCCATGCCGCCCCAGTCGCCGGCGCGTTCGGCCTCCCGGTTGGCCTCCAGCCATTCCGCCCAGAAGCCCTTGATATCGGCTCTGGTGAACGTCTCGCTCATCGTGCTTCCTTTCGTTGGTGAACCTGTTGGTGCTCAGTACTGCCGATACCGGCGCTGGACGTGTTCCTGGCGGATTCGGATCTGTTCGCGACGCTCCTGCGGCGACAGTCGCGGGGTGTCTGCCGGTAGCTGGTCGCCGAGTTCGTCCAAGCGCAGCTTTCGGACGGTGACCACCGGAAACTGTTCTGTCGGTTCCGGATACGTCCACCGCATCGTCATGAAGCCGACAGGCAAGCCGGTGGTGTCGAGCCAGTTCGGCACACCCGGGTCGCGGTGGGCCACCACGTAGCGGTAGTGGCCGTCGTCGTCGCGGCGGGCCTGGGTGCCGTTGAGGCTGCTGACGTGGTTGGCGTAGTCGTGCGATTCGCCCCAGAGGTTGGCGAGGTGAAATCCCATGTAGGCCGGGGGCTCGAACACCTCGGTGTCGATCAGCAGCACCTCGTCGTCGGCGAGTTCGTACATGCCGCCGGAGTAGACATTGGTGCTCTGCCCGCCGCCGGTGGCCAGCGATGCACCGGCCGGTGCATTGAAGTCGTTGCGCGGCATGAAGGTCTGGCCGTCGCCGTTGCGGTCCCCGTGGACCTCCAACACCACGTCATAGAAGGCATTCCAGAACCTGGTCTGGTTGTCGACGATCTCGCCGACCCTCCGCATCGCCGCCGCTGCGCTGCCCGCGTCCAGTGCCGGTGGATGCTCGCCGATCTTGTCCAGCCGCGCGATGAGCAGTTCCGGTGCTTCTTCGCGTTCCCAGTCGTGGTAGAGGGCACGGACGGTGACGAACTCGGCGTGAAAGGTTCGGCCGCTGCGTGTCGAGATCCGTTCGGTGCCGATGAAATTGCCGTCGTAGTCCGCAGGCCGCTGGGGCGCGAGGAGGATCTCGAACCGTCCGTCGTCGGCGACCACCAGCTCCGAGGAGTCGAGCTTGCCGGTGTTGCCGCGCACGCCGGGCTGCAACTCGGTGAGTTCACCGCTGTCCCCGGCGTAGCCGGTGTGGGCTTCGACGATGAGGTATTGCGGCGCAATCGGTCCCGAGGGCGCTGGTGGCCCGCCACGCCAGTGCGCGGTGTCGGCGACCCGTCCGGTGATCCGATAGGTGAACCTGCCGTCGATCGGGGTGGACAGGTACATCGCGTCGGCGTTGTCGATGGTCGCCTTGTCCAGGACCTGGATGCTGCGCCGGAAGTACGGAAACTCCGGGTCGCCGAAGAAGGCCCGTTCGACCGCGGAGTGCAGGAAGCCGAGCAGATAGCGGTAGCCCTCGGCGAGATCGCGCGGCCCGGACAGCGGCGGCGCATGCAACTCCGGCGACTCCAGGGCGTCGCGGGCCCGGCCCAGCCGGTCGATCATCTCGTCCCAGGCGGCGCGCAACTCGGCGGTGTGATCAGCCGACACGATCTGCCTCCCAACCGAACCGGTCGAACAGCGGCGCCAGATGCGTGCGGATGCCGTCGGCCTCCAGACCGAACTCTTCGAGACTGTAACTATGGCCGGACCGGTATTCGCGGCCCTTTTCACTGGCCAGTGTCTTTTCCTGCTCGGGCACCATGTCCAGGCCGATCTGTTCGTACACCGAGCGCATCGTGGCGGCCGGATCGGTGACCAGGTCGGAGTAGTTCAGGATCGCGCTGGGCACCTCGGGGTGTGCGTCCAGCACGTCCAATGGATGTTGGTAGTAGTGGTAGGAGGATTCAACGAAGGACGCGAACGATTCCCGCATATCGGGCTCCGAGCGTTTCCGCGCCGACCACGCATACTGCATCAGTTTCAGAAAGCTCGGAATGGTCTCGTAGGGATTACGCACGGGGACAACGAATCTGGCATCGGGAAACGTGTCGATCAGGCTCTGCACCCGGCCGCAGTGGATGGGCGCCTTGGATAGGTGCATGACGCCGGGACCGTTGAGCACCAGCTGGCGACGCACGCATTCGCGGTAGAACTCCATGGCCCGGCGCCGCTTGCGGGCCGGCCAGCGCTCGTCGACGTAGTAGAAGTCGAGGTGCTGGGCCTGCGGGTACTGGACCACCCAGAATCCGGATGCGCACGATGTGGTGAGTAGGAACTCGTCCTCCTCGGGCGCGAACAAGCCTGACTCGTGAACCTGGTTGCTCTTGGCGAACAGCCGCTGGTCCAGGATGTCGATGCGCTTGCGAAGCCGGCCACCGAAGCGCTGATCCCAGCGCAGCACCGCTCGCAGCACCTTCTTCTCGATGAGCGAGGGAAAGAACATCTCCCACAGCAGGACGTAGGAGAACCGGGGGTCGTTGGCCATCATGTGGTGCAGGTAGGTGGTGCCGCTGCGGGCGTGGCCGACGATGAACACGGGCTGGCGAATCTCTTTGCGGCGCAATGCGGGGAAGACGACCGGATCGAGAGCGAAGGTCACCGTGTGCAGAACGGCCAGCGCCGGGATGACTACGCACAGCGTGCGGTACTGCTTGCGCCGCCGGGCGGCGTCGGGTTCCTGGCGAACCAGACCGACCAGGGTCCACCAGGTCCGCCAGTCGAAGTAGAAGAGGTTCTTCATGCTGCCCCTCAGGGGTTGACCTTGCTGATGACCTCGTCGGCGAACCGCCGTAGCCGGGCCAGCTTGTCCTCGAGTGGTTGCGGATCCTGTCCGATGATGTAGGGGTTGCGGAAGCCGACGATGACGTCGGTGACACCCAGGTCTTCGAGCCGACGGCAGCCGTCGACGCTGCGCCCGTCGGGGCTCGCCGCGTGAATCTCGAAGGGTTCGTGGGCTTTTCCCGCCTCGGCGCGTAGAGCTGCCAGCTTGGCGATCATCGTCTCCAGCGCGTCATTGGGGCCGCCGGCGTGCATCCAGCCGTTGGCCCTGGTGGCAGCCCGCTTCAGCGCGGCGTCGGAGTGACCGCCGATCAGCAACGGGATGGGCTCGGTGGGCACCGGACAGACCTTCATCGAGGGCACGTCGTAGAACCGGCCGCGGTAGGAGAAGAATTCGCCGGTTTCCAAGCCCCGGAAGATGTCGATCGCCTCGTCCAGTCGAGCACCTTTGTGCGCGGGGTCGACGCCGGCCATCAGATAGTCGTCGGGGTAGGGACTGCTGCCGATACCGACACCCAGACCCAGCCGGTTCCCGGTCAGGGTGGCCACCGAGAACGCCTCCTTGGCGGCCAGCACCGGCGAGCGCACCGGGAACTTGACCACGAATGTGGTGAACCGGATCCGCTCGGTGAGCGCACCGAGATAGCCGGCGAGTACGAAAGGCTCGATGAACTCCTTGCCCTCCAGGAAGCTGCGGTCCCCATCGGCGGTGTAGGGGTAGACCGCGTCGGAGTGCTCGGGATAGCCGATCGAGTCGGGAATGGTGAACCCGTCGTATCCGGCCTCCTCGGCCGCCACGGCCAGCCGTGGCAGGAACTCCGAACGGGTCATCGAGTCGGAGAACGTGAAGCGCATAACAACTTTCTGACGGCATCTGGACAGATGTTCAGATTAGACTGCTAAGTGCCACGCGACAAGGCCTGCCTTCGGCGAGCAAAGATGGTCTTTCACCACTAAATGGGGCTGGTCCCGACAGCCGGTCAAATCCATACACATGTCCGCTTCCACAGGTCTGTTGTTGGTCGGGCCAGCCGTCGGTGACCCGCAGTTGGACGGCGGATGAACACCTGGTTGTCCGCGCTGCCCGGCGCCGATCCAGCCCGAAGAATGGCGACGTGGGCTGCAGTCTGTTGCTGGG
This sequence comes from Mycobacterium sp. M26, assembly GCF_001494595.1. Taxonomy (GTDB): domain Bacteria; phylum Actinomycetota; class Actinomycetes; order Mycobacteriales; family Mycobacteriaceae; genus Mycobacterium. The sequence continues at coordinate 197,686 of NZ_LN929908.1, read as the reverse complement.
TATTGCCGCGATCGTGCTGGCTGCCGCCCTGATCGGGCTGCGCTGACCGACCGTTATGGCGGTCTTCGGCGAGTCGCCGGGCCCGGCACCCTAAAATCAACGCCGCCGCAGGTATCCATCTGCGCGGAGTCGGGGGAAGGCGGGTAGTTCGATGTCAACACCCCGAATCGGTGTCCGGGTCGGTGCAGCAGCGTTCGTCGTCGGCTTGTCGCTGGTCGGACCGCAAGCCGTGGGCATCGCGCTGGCTGACGGTGCCGACCAGGATTCCGGATCGGTTTCGGCAGGCCCCTCGACGTCGGGCGCCTCCTCGACCGGACACTCGGCACGGTCGGCCCGCACCAAGAGTGCCGATACCCCCGGGTCTGCCTCGGCCACCGGATCGACGACCGCGGGCGCGGCACGCACGACGTCCACCACCGTCAGTACCCGCACCGTCGGCAGCCGCCTGCCGAGCACCGGTCATGCCCGGCGGGTGCCGGCCACCGAAGCTGCGGTCACCGATGCCACGGCGTCATCGGCGAGTGAGGACACCACCTCGACGACGGCGGCGGCCACCACCGTCGTCACCGTCACGTCGAGCCCGAGCGCGAGCGCCGTCGTCGCGACCCCGGATGACATCAGCGCACTGCGGGTGCCGAGCGCCAGTGCGTCGGCGTCCTCGGTCACCGATGTCTTCACCAATCTGCTGACGTCGGTGGGCTCCTTCTTCGAGGGCATCGGCCTGCTGGTGCGGCGAGCGTTCTTCAATCAGGCACCCACCGTCGCACCGGTTCAGACCAGCGGTCAGACCGGCGGCACCATCAGCGGCAGCCTCAATGCCGTGGATCCCGAGGGCGACCCCATCGTCTACGCCGTCACCCAGACGCCCCACTACGGCAGTGTCACAGTCGATTCCGCGGGCAATTACACCTACACACCCGGTAGCGGGTTCGACGGTGTCGACGCGTTCACCATCTCGGCCACCGACTCCGGGCTGCACATCAATCTGCTGGACCCGCTGCGGTCGCCCGACACCGGCGCGCTGGTGTCGGTGACCCAGAACGACACCGTCACCCGGGTGGCGTTCAGCTTCATCTACGGGTCCGGCGCCCAGTTCTGGTCCAGCGCCGCGCGCGCCGCGCTGCAGTCGACGGCCATCTATCTGTCGTCCTATATCGAGGCACCCCAGCCGGTGACCATCACCTACAACGTCACCGGCGAGTATTCCTTCTTCACCTCGACACTGGCCTCGGCCGGAAGCGATCTGGTGTCGAGTGACCCCGGCTTCTACAACACCGTGGTGCAGAAGAAGATTCAGACCGGCCAGGATCTCAACGGTTCGGCGGCCGACGGCGAGATCACCTGGAACTTCAAGTACTCCTGGGCCTACGGCGATACCGTGGCCCCCGGCCAGTACGACTTCCAGTCCACCGCCCTGCACGAGTTGATCCACACCCTGGGCTTCCTGTCGGTGATCGACAGTGCGGGCAACAACACCGGCGACAACTGGACCACCTTCGACGGCTTCGTGGTGACCTCCACCGGCGCGCACCCGATCAACGGCAGCTACAACTGGGTCTCCACCTACAACCCGTATCTGACCGGTGGCAATCAGGGGCTGTACTTCGGTGGCGCCTTCGCGATGGCGGCCAACAACGGCAACCCGGTCCCGCTGTACACGCCCAACCCCTGGGAATCCGGCAGTTCCATGTCGCACCTGGACGATACGACGTTCACCGGATCCAACGCCAAGCTGATGAACGCCTCCACCGACACCGGTTTGGGCGTGCGGACCCTGAGCGCCATCGAGATCGGCATCCTCAAGGATCTCGGCTACCAGATGACCGATCCGCCGCAGAGCCTGGCGGTGTTCGTGTTCGGCTTGGCCTTCCTGCGCCGCCGCAAGCGGCGCTGACCGCGCTCAGTCCTCGTCGTCGGAGCGGGGACGGCCTTCCCCGAACAGGGGCCTGCGCAGCGGCTGATGGCCGTGCACCCCTTCGGCATACGCCGTTTCGGCGTGCTGGGCGAAGTCCACTCCGGCCATCTCGTCCTCGGGACTGAGCCGGAAGCCCATGGTCCGGTCGATGAGCTTGGCCAGGCCGTAGGACATGACGAACGCGTACGCGGCGACAACCACCATCCCGAGCGCCTGCTTACCGAGCTGGGCCAGACCGCCACCGAAGAACAGCCCTTCGGGACCGCCCGTCATGACCGCGGTGGCCAAGAAACCGATGAGCAGCACGCCGACCACCCCGCCGACAAAGTGCACCCCGACCACGTCGAGCGAATCGTCATAGCCGAAGCGGAATTTCAGCCCGATGGCGAACGCGCACACGATTCCGGCGGCCACCCCGACGATGGCGGCACCGAGGGTGTTGACCGTTCCGCAGGAGGGGGTGATGGCGACCAGGCCGGCCACCACGCCCGAGGCGGCACCGAATGTGGTGGGCCTGCCGTCGCGGATCTGCTCGACCGACAACCAGCCCAGCATGCCGAGGCACCCGGCGACCAGCGTATTGAGGAAGATCGCGGCCGCAGCTCCGTTGGCGGCCAGCGCGGATCCCGCGTTGAAGCCGAACCAGCCGAACCACAGCAGTCCGACGCCCAGCAACACGAACGGCAGATTGTGCGGGCGCATCGCGTCGACCTTGAACCCGATCCGGGGTCCGAGGACCAGCGCCAGCGCCAGCGCCGAGGCACCGGAGACGATCTCGACCACCAGCCCGCCGGCGTAGTCGAGCACACCGAGCTTGTACAGCCAGCCGCCAGGCGCCCAGACCCAATGCGCCACAACCGAATACACCAGCACCGCCCAGATCGGGACGAACACCATCCAGGCGGCGAACTTGGCCCGGTCGGCGATCGCACCGCTGACCAGGGCCGCGGTGATGATCGCGAAGCTGAGCTGGAAGGTGGCATAGAGGAGCTCGGGCACCGAGCCGTGGACGGTGCTCGGGTCGATGCCCGCCATCCCGATATGGGACAGATCGCCGATGAAACCGCCGGCGCTGTCACCGGAGAAGGCCAGCGAGTAACCGACCAGCAGCCAGGTGACGGTGACCAGCGGGATCGCGATGAAGCTCATCATGATCATGTTCAGCACGCCGGTGGTGCGGACCATGCCGCCGTAGAAGATGGCCAGCCCGGGTGTCATCAACAGGACCAGCGCGGTGCTGGCGAGCAGCCAGGCGGTGGCGGCGGGATCGATCGAATTCAAGTCCGGCTCCTTCGACGGTCCCGACGAGAATGTCGGCGCGGTGTTTCCAACGTGCGGCATTCATGTTTCTGCCGTGTTTCACACCGTGCGGGTGATCACCACCCCATCGAGCCCGGGATGCCCTTGAAGGGGCCGGCAACCCAGCTGGTGATCCAGCCGCCGTAGAAACCGCCGGGCTGGGGCACCACGGTCTCGCCGTTGACCGTGCAGCGATCCACCTGCCCGGCCATCACGGCGATCGCGCCGGCGATCGGTTCGAAGCCCCGGGTCGGGTTCGGGTAGGTCCAGGCCGCCTTGGGTGCGGTACGGGCCTCGGTCACCAGGTCGTAGTACCGGGCCTGGCCCTTCCACTCGCACCACGACGAGCCCGGCGCATCCCGCAGCACACCGTCGGCGAACGCCTCCCGGGGCAGGTAGTAGGTGGGCGGGTGGCTGGTTTCCAGCACCCGCCAGCCGCGGTCGGTCGAGGCGATCACGGCGCCACCGAGTTCGATCGTGATCGAGCCGTCGAAGGGCTCCAGCCGGGGCGGGCGCGGGTAGTCCCACACCGACTCCTGCCCGGGTCCTGGTTTCTCGGGTGTTGGACGGATGCTCATCCTTCGACGATACGAGCCGACGGTGACGTCACCGCGACCCTTGGGTACGCTCTGCTGAGCGACTGCTTAGCGCAGTCCTGACGGCGACGAATTGGAGCGAAAGCCATGGCCGCACCTGCCGCCCGTTATGCGGGGACCCGGGTACCCCGGGTCGAGGACACCCGACTGCTCACCGGGCACGGGACCTACGTCGACGACGTGATTCGCCCCGGCATGCTGCACGCCTGCTTCGTACGCAGCCCGTTCGCACATGCCCGGATCATCAGCATCGATGTCTCGGGCGCCCTGGCACTGCCCGGCGTGCACGCGGTCTTCACGGCGGCCGACCTCAATCCGGACGTCAAGGAGGCCTGGCATGCGGTGACGGGCCGGGATGTTCCCGACACCCCGCGCCCTCCACTGGCCGAAGGCACCGTCAAATTCGTCGGAGACCCGGTGGCGATCGTCGTCGCCGAGAACCGTTACGTCGCCGAGGATGCCCTCGAACTCATCGACGTCGACTACGACCCGTTGCCCGCCATCGCCGATGTCACCCGTGCCGTCGGCAACGAGGCCGTGGTGCACGACGCCTACCCCGACAATGTGGCGGGCGGCCTGGCCGGCGCACCGCCGGACGAGGCGGTGTTCGACGCGGCGGCCTGCGTGGTGTCCGAACGCATCTATCAGCAGACCCACGTCCCGGTGCCCATCGAAACGCGCGGCCTGGTCGTCGAATGGGTCGCTGCCGCACAGGAATTGACGGTGTGGGCGTCCACCCAGACGCCGCATGAACTGCGCGCCTTTGCCGCCCGGCTGCTCGGCATCCCGGCCCAGCGGGTGCGGGTGATCGCCCGCGACACCGGCGGTGGGTTCGGTCAGAAGGTCGTGCCGATGCGCGAGGACATGTGCATCCTGCTCGCCGCGCGCAAGGTGCCGGCCGCGCTCAAGTGGATCGAGGACCGCCGGGAGAACCTGATGTCGGCCGGCCAGGCCCGCCACGTCGACGGCACCGCGCGGATGGCGTTCGACGCCGACGGATCGATCTGCGCCGTCGATATCGATTTCATCCAGGACGTCGGCGCCTATCCCACGCCCTATCCGGTCTTGACCACGGCCGCGATCGGGATGTTCTTCCCCGGCCCTTACCGGGTGCCCAGGGCCAGCTTCAAGTACCAGACCGTGTTCACCAACACCAGCGGGCTGGCCGCCTACCGCGGACCGTGGCAGTACGAAACCCTCACGCGCGAAATCCTTCTCGATATCGCCGCCCGCAAGATGGGCATCGACCCGGTCGAGTTGCGCCGCCGCAACCTGCTGCGCGGTGACGAGATGCCCTACGTCAACCCCAACGGCATGCCGTATGACCATGTCGCGCCGATGGACACCTTCGAGCAGGCGGTGAAGATCCTCGACCACGAGGGGTTCCGCAAGGAGCAGGCCGAAGCTCTGGCGCAGGGCCGCTACATCGGGCTGGGGTTCTCGGCCTACATCGAGCCGACTGGCGCGGCCACCGGCCATCTGGCCACCGAAGGCGCGACGATCCGCATCGAGCCGACCGGCCGCATCAACGTCTATGTCAACGGCGGCTCGAGTGGCAACAGCATCGAGACCACCGTCGTCCAGCTCACCGCCGACGCGCTCGGTGCCGACATCGACGATGTCGCCACCATCCAGGGCGATACCGCCGTCACCCCCTATGGTGCGGGTACCCAGGGCAGCCGCAGCGGGCCGATGACCGCGGGTGCGGTCAGCGAGGCCGCCGCCATCGTGCGCGGCCAGCTGGTCGCCATCGCCGCGCACATCCTCGGCGTCGAGGCCGACCGGGTGGAGCTGTCCGGCTCGCACGCCGCCGTGGTCGACGAGCCCAGCAGCAGAATCAGTTTCGCGGATCTGGCCTACCGCGCCTACTACGAGCCGCAGCAGCTGCCGCCGGGCATGCCGGCCACGCTGGAGGCGACGGCGCGGTTCACCTCGCAGACGCCGATCCACTGGGCCAACGCCACCCACGCCTGCACCTGCGAGGTGGACGTCATCACCGGCCGGGTGACGCTGACCCGCTACATCGTCAGCGAGGACGTCGGCCCGATGATCAACCCGAACATCGTCGAAGGCCAGATCGCCGGCGGCACCGTGCAGGGCATCGGCGGGGCGCTGCTCGAACACCTTGTCTACGACGATGACGGAAACCCGTTGGCCACCACGTTCGTCGACTATCTACTGCCCACCGCCAGCGACGTGCCGCCCATCGAGTACGGCCACATCGAGGTACCCAGCCCCGGCGTCGGAGGTTACAAAGGCTGCGGCGAGGGCGGGGCCATCGGCTCGACACCCGCGGTGATCAACGCGATCAATGACGCGCTGGCACCGCTGGGGGTGACGATCACCCGGCTGCCGGCCACCCCGGCGCAGATCGTCGCGCTGATCGAGGCGGCAGGCCGGGCGCACTCGCGTTGAGTTGGCACTGAGAGCACCGCCCGGGGCGCCGCCCTCAGTGCGGTCTCAATGCCCGCTGTCGGCCGAATTCGCCGCCAGCCGAACGGCATTGACGATGCCCTGGTAGCCCGTGCACCGGCAGAAGTTGCCGGACAGCCCGTCGCGGATCTCCTCGTCGGTGGGGTGCGGGTTGTCGCGCAGCAGTGCGGTGATCGACATGACGAAACCGGGCGTGCAGAAACCACACTGCAGGCCGTGGCAATCCCGCAGCGCCGCCTGCACCGGGGACAGCTCCCCGTCGGGACCGGCCACACCCTCGACGGTGCACACCTGCGCCCCGTCCGCCTGGACCGCGAACACCAGACAGGACCGCACGGCGGCGCCGTCGAGCAGCACGGTGCAGGCGCCGCACACGCCGTGTTCGCAGCCGAGGTGGGTGCCGGTCAGTCCGCACCGCTCACGCAGGAAGTCGGCCAGCGTCATTCGCGGTTCGACGCTGGCTTCAGCGGGAGTTCCGTTGATGGACAACCGGATAGAACGCTCATGCATCGAGTGCCTCCTTGACGGCCGCCTGCCACGCCTGGGCGGTCATCGCTGCGCCGACCCGTCGTCGATAGTCCACTGAGCCCTGCAGGTCGGCGGGGATGTCCTCGAGCCCGGCCATCGCGAGCTCACCGAGTTCACCGGAATCGATGTCGCCGACGGGGCGGCCGGTGACCGCCGCCTCGGCAGCCGATGCGCGCCGCGGCGTGGCGCTGAGCGCCAGCAGGCCGATGGCGCAGCGCCGGATGGTGTCGTCGGTGTCGAGTTCGACGGCCACTACTGCACCGGCGATGGCGAAATCGCCGTGCCGGCGGGCGAATTCACGGACGGCGAAGCCGCACCGGCCCGACCACACCGGGAACCGGACGCCGACGAGTACCTCGTCGGGTGCCATGGTCGTCTCCCAGACCCCGCTGAAGAAGTCGGCGGCGGGAATGCGCCGGACACCGGATGCAGAGAGCGCTTCCATCTCGGCGTCCAGGGCCATCGCGACCGCCGGATACTCGGCGGCCGGGTCGGCATGCGCGATCGACCCGCCCAGCGTGCCGCGGCTGCGAATCTGAAAATGGCCGATGAACGGGGTGGCGCGGGTCAGCAGCGGCACCGCGGAGCGCACCTGCTCGTCGGCCCCGACCGTGGCATGAGTGGTGCCGCCACCGATCCAGAGCTCATCCCCGTCGCGCCGGATCCCCCGGATCTCGTCGAGGCGGGAGATGTCGATGAGGTTGTCGAAGAAGGCCAGCCGCATCGCGAGCATCGGCACCAGGCTCTGACCGCCACCGAGCAGCTTGGCGTCGTCACCGAAGTCGGCGAGCATCTGCGCGGCCTCGGCGGCACTGGCGGGCCGGTGGTAATCGAACGGCGCCGGCTTCACCGCAGCCCACCGCGACAGGTCATGCTAAGCACATGCTCAGCATAGCGGTGTGTGGAGTCGGCGCTACCGCGGAGTGGGCCGGGGCAGGATCGGCCGGTTGTTCCCGCCGCCGCCCCAGCCCGGGTCGAGGATGATCGACAGCCCGCCGTCGGAGCAGTACGGGTCGTAGTCGCAGGGGTAGGGCACGTACGGACCCGCGGTCGGCGGTGGCGGCTGGCCGCTGCCGCGGACCTGGCCCTGCGCACACACCGTGGCCCCGCCGGAGTTCACGCACTCGGCTGCCGCAGGTGCGGCGGCAGACAGTCCGGCGCCCAGTACCCCGCCTGTGAGAAATGCCGCTGTCCAGCAGCGCGCGACCGTCCCCATAGTGACGCCTTCCCGCTCTCTGCAAAGCCCTGATCTGGGCAGGAGCGTACTTGAGCGGACCACGTGCGGAGGGCGTTCGCGGCGGAAGCAGGCAGGACTAGCTGGGACGCCCGCAGCAACTGACCTCATACTGGCGATCATGAATCCGACGCCGCCTGCGCCGGCGGCCGCTGCGGGCAACCGCCACGGCCGCCATCGCGGTGGCGGCCCGGCCCCGGCCCGGCGGGCGGTGCGCCTCCTGCGCCGAACCCTGGTGGGCCTGGTATCGGTGCTGGTCGTGATGGCTACCGGCGTGGCCTACTCGCAGGCGCACGGACTGCTCGGCGGCATCACCATCTCGCGCGCGCTGGGCTCCGATGAGCCGCGGTCCACCGGCGGGGCGATGAACATCCTGTTGATCGGTCTGGACTCCCGCAAGGACCAGGACGGCAACGAACTGCCCGATGAGGTGCTGGACAAGTTGCATGCCGGCGACTCCGACGCGGGCGGCTACAACACCAACACCCTCATCCTGGTCCACATCGGCGCCGACGACCGGGTGGTGGCGTTCTCCATCCCGCGCGACGACTACGTGGCGGTCACCGGGATCAAGGGCTACGACCACATCAAGATCAAAGAGGCGTACGGGCTGACCAAGTTCCAGACCGAGCAGAAACTCGTCGACGAAGGTGTCGAGGACCGCGCGGAGCTGGAGAAGGCCGGCCGGGAAGCGGGCCGCAAGGCCACCCTGCGGGCGGTCCGCAATCTGACCGGCCAGCCCATCGACTACTTCGCCGAAGTGAACCTCGCGGGCTTCTACGATCTCGCCGAGAGTCTCGGCGGCGTCGAGGTCTGCCTGAATCACGCCGTCCACGACGACTATTCGGGCGCGGACTTCCCCGCGGGCCGGCAACGACTCGACGCGGCCCAGGCGCTGGCGTTCGTCCGGCAGCGCCACGGCCTGGAGAACGGCGACCTGGACCGCACCCACCGCCAGCAGGCCTTCCTGTTGTCGGTGATGCACGAACTGCAGCAATCCGGCTCGTTCACCGATATCGATAAGTTCCGGCGGCTGATGGACGTGGCCCGCAAGGACATCGTGCTGTCCGAAGGCTGGGGTGAAGACCAGTTCCGCCGGATGGCCGCACTGGCCGGCGGTGACGTCGAGTTCCGCACCCTGCCCGTGGTGCGCTACGACAACATCAACGGCCAGGACGTCAACATCATCGACCCGGTGAAGATCCGCGCGGAGATCGCCAACGCCATCGGGACCGGCACGACGACCACCACGGCCGCGACAACGGGTGCAGCGCAACCACTTCCGCCGGCCAATCCCCTCACGTCGATCACCGTGGTCAACGCCAGCGAGACCTCAGGCCTGGCGTCGCAGGCCGCTGCGTTGCTCGGCACGAAGGAGTTCACCGTCGAAGAAGTCCGCGACCGCGAATCCGGCGAACCCGTCGACACCGTGGTCACCTACGGACCCGGCGGCCAGACGGACGCGCAGTCAGTGGCCACGGTGCTCGGGATCGACAACGCGCCGCAGCTCAACAGCACGCTGGCCGCCGACCACATCCGGGTGATCCTCGGCGACGGCTACGACGTGCCGACCGAACAACCCGTGACCGAGGAAGTGGCCGAATCCAGCACCACGCAGGGCTGGTACGGGATGACGACGACGCCGACGCCGGATCAGGGCAAGCCGATCGACGGCGGCGGCATCCCCTGTGTCAACTAGACGACGCCGCGCAGACCGTCGGCGCCGTACGCGGGCTCCAGCATGGCCGAGTAGTCCGGGCCGCGGCGCAGGCTCTGCCCGCCGTCGACCCCGATGATCTGCCCAGTGACCCACTGGGCGGCATCGCTGAGCAGGAACAGCGCCGTGTTGGCGACGTCCTCCACCTCGCCGGGCCGCGGCAGCGGGGTGCATTCGGCGTAGTCGCCGCTGATCTCCGGGGAATCGAGCACCAACTGGACCAGCTCGGTGCGGATCAGACCGGGCCGGATGCCGTTGACCCGCACCCACGACGCGCCGAGTTCATCGGCGGCCAGCTTCACCAGGTGATCCAGACCCGACTTGGTGACGCCGTACGGCCCGAACCAGCGGTGGGTGTTGCTGGATGCGATCGAGGAGATTCCCACGAAGGAGCCACCGCCGCCACGCACCATCTCGCGGGCGGAGTGCTTGAGCACGTACATCGAACCGTTGATGTTGAGGTCGACCGTCGCCCGCCAGGCCTCGGAGTCCATCTGGGTGATCGGCCCGATGGTCTGCGAACCGCCCGCGCAGTGCACGACACCGTGCAGCCGGCCGTTCCAGCTGGTCGCCGCCTCCACCGCAGCGGCCACCTGGTCCTCGTTGGTGACGTCGGTGGACTGGTACCGGACATCGCCGGCCGGGGCGTTGGCCTTGATCTCGTCGGCGGTCGCGGCCAGCCGGTCGGCGCCGCGGCCGACGATCAGGACCCGCGCGCCCGCCTTGGCCAGACCTTCTGCAACCCCCTTGCCGATTCCGCTGCCACCACCAGTGACCAGGTACGTCCGATCTTCGAACGAGAGCTGCACGCCGCACTCCTCACACAAAACTGGAACAAGTTCTACGTATCGAACCATGACGGACCGTTGGCGAAAAGAGGCCGTCCCACCGCTACCCGAGCGCGCTGCAGGATCGCCCACAGCGAACAATTTGAAGGCTGAAACAGAGCGGCCGGGGCAGCCTCTGAAGCCCCGCCAGCACCTCCTACCACAGGCGGTAAAGCACCCCTGAAATTGCCTCGAAGCCACATTTCGCGAGGGGCGAAAACGGAATTCGCGCCCGGGGACGATCGCGAAGACGCGCTCGCCACATTCGGATATGCCTTGTTCAGAGCTACTTTTGTGACGGCACCAAAGGGCCAGGGAATTGCGTCGAAATTTATTGACCCCGGTGTAACGCACGTCAGGTTACGGGCGATAAAACTCCCGAACAACTGCGGTCGGGGGAAGGCAGCCATACACTGCTTTCACACAGCCGCTCAGCAAACCGAGTAGAAAGCACCATCATGGCTACCTTGAAGTATTCGGCGCGACGCCTGGCCCTGGCCGGCGGCTTCGCGCTCGCAGTCGCAGCCGCTCCGGCGGTGGCTGCTTTCACCGTCCCGACCACCGGCCCGGCTCCGGCCGTTGCCGAATGTGCCCCGGGCGAGGTCGTGAACACCGAAGGCGTCGGCTGCCTGCCCGCGCCGCCGGAGACCCAGCCGGGCGACGTCGCCTTCTCCACCCCGGGCGACACGAACAGCGTTCCCGAGGTCCAGGGCATCCCTTGCACAGGCGCAAACACCGGTCAGTGCATAGGATTGCAGGAAGAGCAGCAGGCTCCGGTCGTGGAGCCCCACTCGACCATCTCGTCCAGTCCGTAAAACGGAGCGCCGGCAGCGGTACTCCGTCGTCCTTCTCTAGGAAGTGTGAAGTATGGCGAACTCCTCCTCTGTCGGCCGACGCATCCTCCTCGCGGGAGGGTTGAGCATCGCGATCGCAGCCGCTCCGGCGGCTGCGTTCGTGGCTCTGCCCTCGCACGCCCCGGCGGGCCCCGCGATCGCATGCCCCGCCGGTGAGGTCGAGGACATCTACATCGGCGAGTGCACCCCGGAGTTGGTCCCGAACGCGCCGGGCGGCAACTACCCGACCCCCAGCCCGGGCGGCAGCGGCGGTGTGGAGTTCTCCACCCCCGGTGACCCGGGCAGCGTGCCGGAGGTCCAGGGCATTCCGTGCACCGGCGCCAACACCGGCCAGTGCATCGGTCTGGAAGAGGACCAGCCTGCTCCGGTCGTCCAGCCGCGCACCAGCATCTCGTCCAGCCCGTAACACCGGAGGGACCAGGAGGGGCAACGATGCCGATCCATTCCAGCCGAGCCGCAACACTGCTGACCGCGGGCGCCTTCGCGCTCGCGGTCGCAGTCGCGCCTGCCGTCGGCATCCTCTACGCCGCACCGCCGGCACTCGCCGAGGGTGAAGGCGGGGTGCCCGAGCCCCAACCGGTTCCGGTGCCGGCACCGCAAGCCGATCAGCCGGGAAACTCAGCGGGCTGCCAGTCCGGTGAGTCCCTGGACCCGTCGACGGGTAACTGCGTGCCGACGATGACGCCGTTGGAGACCACCCAGGGCGACCAGCCGCAGCCCGATCAGGCCCCGCCACCGCAGACCGGCGCCGAGACCAGCACCGTAGTCACCGGTGATCCGGCGAACCTGGTGCCCAACCTCAACGGCTACCCGTGCACCGGCTACTGGGAGTCGGCGGCGTGCTACGCCGTCAGCCAGACCGAGGGACCCCCGGTCGAGCCGAAGTCGACGATCTCCTCCAGCCCGTAACCGTCGGAAAGACCTTCACCTAGAGTTGAGTTATGCCTGCTAAATCAGACCCCGCGGACATCGACGACGTGGAGCCGCTGGCCGACAGCACGGCCCGCCAGGCCCGTCGCGTCGTCGCCGCCTACGCCACCGACGCCGACGAGTGCCGCGTCTTCCTGTCGATGCTCGGTATTGGGCCGTCAAAGCTCGAGGCCTAGACCGTGGCCGGAGGCAAGAAGAGCGGCTCCGGAAACTCTGAATTCGTCGTTGTCGCCAACCGGCTCCCGATCGACATGGAGCGGCTGCCCGACGGCAGCCTCACCTGGAAACGCAGCCCGGGCGGGTTGGTCACCGCACTCGAACCGCTGTTGCGTCGCCATCGCGGCGCGTGGATCGGCTGGCCGGGCATCGTCGACGGCCCCGAAGATCCGATCGTCGAAGACGGGATGCAGCTCTATCCGGTGCGACTGAGCGCCGAGGAGTTCGCCGAATACTACGAAGGATTCTCCAACGCCACGCTGTGGCCGCTCTATCACGACGTGATCGTCAAACCGGCCTATCACCGCGAGTGGTGGGATCGCTACGTCGACGTCAACCGCCGGTTCGCCGAGGCCACCTCACGCGCGGCCGCCGAGGGGGCCACCGTCTGGGTGCAGGACTACCAGTTGCAGCTGGTGCCCAAGATGCTGCGGATGCTGCGCCCGGATCTGACCATCGGCTTCTTCCTGCACATCCCCTTCCCACCGGTCGAGCTGTTCATGCAGATGCCGTGGCGCACCGAGATCATCGAAGGTCTGCTGGGTGCCGATCTGGTCGGCTTCCACCTGCCCGGCGGGGCGCAGAACTTCCTGTTCCTGTCGCGAAGGCTGGTGGGCGCCAACACCTCTCGCGCCTCGGTCGGTGTGCGGTCCCGGTTCGGTGAGGTGCAGTTGGGGCTGCGCACGGTCAAGGTCGGCGCCTTCCCGATCTCCATCGACTCCGCCGAGCTGGACCGCACCGCGCGGGGCCGGGAGATCCGCAGGCGGGCCCGCGAGATCCGCGCCGAACTGGGTAACCCGCGCAAGATCCTGCTCGGCGTGGACCGGCTCGACTACACCAAGGGCATTGACGTACGGCTCAAGGCGTTCTCGGAGCTGCTGGCCGAGGGGCGCGCCAAACGCGATGACACCGTCCTGGTGCAGCTGGCCACCCCGAGCCGCGAGCGGGTGGAGAGCTACCGGATCCTGCGTAACGAGATCGAGCAGCAGGTCGGCCACATCAACGGCGAGTACGGCGAAGTCGGGCATCCGGTGGTGCACTACCTGCACCGCCCGGTGCCGCGTGACGAACTGATCGCCTTCTTCGTCGCGGCCGACGTCATGCTGGTGACCCCGCTGCGCGACGGCATGAACCTGGTGGCCAAGGAGTACGTCGCCTGCCGCAGCGATCTCGGCGGTGCGCTGGTGCTCAGCGAATTCACCGGTGCGGCAGCCGAATTGCGCCAGGCTTACCTGACCAACCCGCATGACCTCGAAGGCGTCAAGGACACCATCGAAGCCGCGCTGAACCAGACCCCGGAGGAGGGCCGCAGGCGGATGCGTGCGCTGCGCCGCCAGGTGCTGGCCCACGACGTGGACCGCTGGGCGCGTTCGTTCCTCGACGCGCTCGCCGACGCCAAGTCGGGCACCGACACGATCGACTAGGTCGACCGGCGACTCAGTCGCCCATCAACCCCATCACGCCGAAGGTGCGTTCCGGGTCGCGGTCGGCGAAGTAGTCACTCATCGATGCGCTGAGCGCAGCCGGGTCCCACGCCGCACCCTCGGCGTGGAAGCGGTGCTCGGCGGTCGGAGCGGCCACCAGCGTCACCGTGGGACCGTAGACGACGAAGATCTGTCCGCTGACCTTCTGCGAGGCCGGCGAGGCGAGATAGCGCACCAGGGTGACCACGTGGTCCGGGGACAGCGGATCGATCTCGCCTTCCGGCGGCGCCTCACCGAACACGCCGGCGGTCATCGCGGTGCGCGCCCGCGGCGCGATCGCGTTGGCCGTGACGCCGTAGCGCCCGAGCGCCCGGGACGCGGTCAGCGTCAGTGCAGTGATGCCGGCCTTGGCGGCGCCGTAGTTGGCCTGCCCGACCGGGCCGGACAGCCCGGCCTCCGAGGAGGTGTTGATGATCCGGCCGTAGACCGAACCGTCATTTTCCTTGGCCTTGTTGCGCCAGTACGTCGCCGCATTGCGGGTCAGCAGGAAGTGGCCCCGCAGATGCACCGCGATGACGGCATCCCAGTCCTCGTCGGACATGTTGAACAGCATCCGGTCCCGGGTGATGCCGGCGTTGTTCACGACGATGCTCAGCCCGCCGAGCGAGTCGGCGGTCTCCACCAGCTCGTCGGCCGTGGACCGCTGGCTGATGTCACCGATCACGGCCACGCCCTTGGATCCGGCGGCGCTGATCTCGTCGAGCACGTCGGAGGCGTCCAGGGCGGCGGCCATGTCGTTGACGACCACCGTCGCACCGGCCTTGGCCAGTCCGATCGCCTCGGCACGGCCGAGACCGGCGGCGGCGCCGGTCACCACGGCGACGCGGCCGGACAGGTCGTGTGGGTCTTGGGAACCGTCGTGTGCGGTCAACTTATGAATACCTCTAACGTCGGGTCAGTCGCGGCGGGTGAGCGCGGCGCGGGGGCATTCGGCGATGGCCTGCTCGGCCAACTCCTCCTGGTCGGCGGGGATCGGGTCCTTGGTCACGTACACGTAGTCCTCGTCATCGAGTTCGAACAGGTCCGGCGCAATTCCCACGCAGACGGCGTTCCCCTCGCAACGATCACGGTCGACTTCGACACGCATGACAACCTCCTTGCCCGACAGACCCCGACAGCCGGGGGCATTCGCAGCACCACGATACGACGAGATCGGCTCCCTGCCGGTCTCAAAGGGCGCTGGACCCCAAGACTAGAACGTGTTACAACCGGAGGTGTCGGCGGGTCGCCGACAGGCGCCGAAAACCGAGCTGAAGGGCCAGCCATGCGGATCAGTTACACCCCTGAGCAAGAGGAGCTGCGCCGCGAGCTCCGCTCGTACTTCACCAAGCTGATGACCCCGGAGCGTCAGGAGGCGCTGAGCTCGACCTCCGGCGGCGAGATCGGCACCGGCAACGTCTACCGCGAGACTGTCTCCCAGATGGGCAAGGACGGCTGGCTGACGCTGAACTGGCCGGAGGAGTACGGCGGGCAGAACCGCGACCCGATGGACTCGCTGATCTTCACCGACGAGGCCGCCATCGCCGGGGCACCGGTGCCGTTCCTGACCATCAACAGCGTCGCGCCGACCATCATGGCCTTCGGCACCGAGGAGCAGAAGAAGTTCTATCTGCCCAAGATCGCCTCCGGCGATCTGCACTTCTCGATCGGCTACTCCGAGCCGGGCGCCGGCACCGACCTGGCCGCGCTGCGCACCACCGCGGTGCGCGACGGTGACGATTACGTGGTCAACGGCCAGAAGATGTGGACCAGCCTGATCCAGTACGCCGATTACGTCTGGCTGGCCGTCCGCACCAACCCCGAGGCCAAGAAGCACCGCGGTATCTCGGTGCTGATCGTGCCGACCGCCGCCGAGGGCTTCTCCTGGACGCCGGTGCACACGATGGCCGGCGTCGGCACCAGCGCCACCTACTACCAGGATGTGCGCGTCCCGGTGACCAGCCTGGTCGGCGAGGAGAACGGCGGCTGGAAGCTGGTGACCAACCAGCTCAACCACGAGCGTGTCGCGCTGGTGTCCGCACAGCCGATCTTCCTGGCGCTCAACCAGGTTCGGGAGTGGGCGCAGAACACCAAGGACGCCCACGGCAACCGGCTGATCGACTCGGAGTGGGTGCAGCTCAACCTCGCCCGCGTGCACGCCAAGGCCGAGTACCTCAAGCTGATCAACTGGGAGCTGGCCTCGGCGAAGACCGGCACCCTCAACCCCGCCGACGCGTCGGCGGCCAAGGTGTTCGGCACCGAACTGGCCACCGAGGCCTACCGTCTGCTGATGGAGATCCTCGGCCCGTCGGCAACCCTGCGCCAGGATTCCCACGGCGTGCTGCTGCGCGGCAAGGTCGAGCGGATGCATCGCTCCGCACTGATCCTGACCTTCGGCGGCGGCACCAACGAGATTCAGCGCGACATCATCGGCATGGTGGCCCTCGGCCTGCCCCGAGTGAACCGCTGAGCCCAGAGAGGACTGACATGGATTTCACCAGAACAGAAGCAGCACAGGATCTCTCGGGCCTGGTCCGTACGATCGTCGACGCGGTGTGCACACCGGAGCATCAGCGCGCGCTCGACGGCCTCGATCAGCGCTTCGACACCGAGCTGTGCCGCAAGCTGATCGACGCCGACATCCTGAGCACCGCCGCCCCTGAATCGATGGGCGGCGGCGGGTTCGGCACGCTGGAGCAGACCGCCATCCTGGCCGCGCTCGGCCGCCAGCTGGCCGCGGTCCCCTACCTGGAGTCGGTGGTGCTCGGCGCCGGTGCGCTGGCCCGCTTCGGCTCCGCGGACCTTCAGCAGCAGTGGGCCGCACCGGCGGTGGCGGGCGAGAAGATCGTCACCGTCGCCCTCGACGGCGAGTGGGGCCAGGGCCCGGTGCAGGCCACCGCATCCGGTGCCGGGTTCCGCCTTACCGGCACCCGGATCCAGGTCCCGTTCGCACCCGTTGCCGACGCCTTCCTGGTTCCGGCCGAGACCGATTCGGGGACAAAGCTTTTCCTGGTCACCGCTACCGACCCGGGGGTTTCGGTCACGCCGCTGCTGACCACGGGCAAGAACAGCACCGGTGAACTGGACCTGTCCGGCGCCGAGGTCGGCGCCGACCGGGTGGTGGGTGACGCGGACGCGCTGGCCTGGCTGGCCACCCACAAGACGCTGGGCTACAGCGCCTACCAGCTCGGCGTTCTCGAGCGAGCCCTGGAACTCACCGCCGAATACGCCCGCACCCGTGAGCAATTCGACCGTCCGATCGGCAGCTTCCAGGCCGTCTCGTCGCGGCTGGCCGATGACTACATCGACATCAAGGGACTGCGGCTGGCCATCGATCAGGCGTCGTGGCGGCTGTCGGAGGACCTGCCCGCCGACATCGAGGTGGCCACCGCGGCGTTCTGGGCTGCTGAGGCCGGCCACCGGGTCGCCCACACCACCGTGCACGTCCACGGCGGTGTCGGCATCGACGTCGACCACCAGGTGCACCGCTACTTCATCACCGCCAAGGAAGTGGAGTTCGCCCTCGGCGGCGCCACCACGCAGCTGCGCCAGATCGGTCGTGAGCTGGCCGAGACCCCGGCCTGACCAGATCCGTGACCGGTGAGCCGACCGTCACCGGCCTGCTGGTGCCGCTCGTCGACGTCGACGACCGCGGCATCAGCGCCGACGACGGGTCCTACTCGACCTGGCGTGAGCACATCTCCGATGCCGCCGCGCTGGCCGCTGCGCTGCACGCCCGCCTCGATCCGGACCAGCCGCCGCATGTCGGTGTGCTGCTGGGCAATACGCCGTTCTTCTCCCGGGTGCTCATCGCCGCGGCCCTGAGCGGGCTCGTCGTCGTCGGGCTGAACCCGACCCGGCGCGGAGCGGCCCTGCGCCGCGATATCGAACACGCCGACTGCCAGCTGGTGCTGGCCGATGGCGACCCGGCGGGCGAGCAGACCTACGGGCCGGACTTCGCGCCGGCCGGGATGCCGGTGATCGATGTGGCGGCACCGGCCTGGGCCGAGGAACTGGCGTCCTACCGAGGGACGCCGGTCACCTTCGCCGACAGTGCCTCCGACGATCTGTTCATGCTGATCTTCACCTCCGGCACCAGCGGTGAACCCAAGGCCGTGCGGTGCACCCATGAGAAAGTGGCCGGCCCCGGGGTGATGTTGGCCGACCGGTTCGGCCTGGGCGCCAGCGATGTCTGCTACCTGTCGATGCCACTGTTCCACTCCAACGCGGTGATGGCCGGCTGGGCACCAGCGGTGGCCGCCGGGGCGGGAATTGCCCTGCGCCGCAAATTCTCCGCATCGCAGTTCATCCCGGACGTGCGCCGGTTCAACGCCACCTACGCCAACTACGTCGGCAAGCCGATGTCCTACATCCTGGCCACCCCGCCCAAACCCGATGACACCGACAATCCGCTGCGCATCGTCTATGGCAACGAGGCCGCACCGCGCGACATCGACCGATTCGCCACCCGCTTCGGGGTGACGGTGGTCGACGGGTTCGGGTCCACCGAGGGCGGGGTGAACATCGCCCGCACCCCCGACACCCCCGAGGGTGCACTCGGTCCGCTGCCCGAGGGCCTCGACATCGTCGACGTCGACACCGGCCAGTCCTGCCCGCCCGGTGTGATCGGGGAACTCGTCAACCTCAACGGGCCCGGCAACTTTCGCGGCTACTACAAGGACCCGGGCGCCGAATCCGAGCGGATGGCCGGCGGCATCTACCACAGCGGCGACCTGGCCTACCGCGACGAGGCGGGCTACGCGCACTTCGCCGGCCGGCTCGGCGACTGGATGCGGGTGGACGGAGAGAACCTGGGCACCGCACCGATCGAGCGGGTGCTGATGCGCTACCCCGACGTCACCGAGGCAGCGGTGTACGCCATCCCCGACCCGGATGTCGGCGACCGGGTGATGGCCGCACTGGTGGTGCCGGAGGGCACCGAGTTCGACCCGGTCAGGTTCCGGGACTTCCTGGCCGACCAGCCCGACCTGGGCCCCAAGCAGTGGCCGCGGTTCGTGCGGGTCGGGGTCAGTGTGCCGCGCACCGAGACGTTCAAAATCATCAAACGGAAGCTGTCGGCCGAGGGTCTGGACTGCGCCGACCCGGTGTTTGAAATTTCGCGCTGACGGCTACCGCTTCCGGGTGAAACTCCCGTACCTGGCCTGCGCGGTCGTCGCCGCAACCGCGTCGCTGCTGGCAGTGCCGCATGCCCAGGCCGCCGATTGCCCCGACATCGAAGTGGTCTTCGCCCGCGGAACCTGGGAACCGCCCGGCGTCGGCCGCATCGGCCAGGCGTTCGTCGACGCGGTGACCGCCGATGCCGGCGGCAAGTCGGTCAACGTGTATCCGGTCAACTACCCCGCGAGCACCGACTTTCCCCGGGCGGTCGACGGAGTGCTGGACGCCAGCAACCACATTCGGGCCACCGCGCTGAACTGCCCGAACACCAAGATGGTGCTCGGCGGCTACTCGCAGGGCGCGGCGGTGATGGGGTTCGTGACGGCCAACGCGATGCCCGACGGGTTCACTCCGCCGCCGGGACTGACCGGTCCGATGCCCGACGACGTCGCCGATAACATCGCCGCGATCGCCCTGTTCGGCAAGCCCTCGCCGGGGTTCCTGAACACGATCGGCGCGCCGCCGATCGCCATCGGTCCGCTGTACGCCGCCAAGACCATCGACATGTGTGTGGCGCAGGATCCGATCTGCTCCGACGGCGGCAACGACGGCGCCGCGCATGGGATGTACGCGGCCAACGGCATGGTCGGTCAGGCCGCGCAGTTCGCGGTCAAGCGGGTCTAGTCCGGTTCAGCCCGCGATCGAGGGCATGACCGCCTCGATGAGATGGGGGCCGGGTTCCTCGAACGCCCAGCGCAGCGCGTCGGCGAGTTCCTCGGCGGTACCCACCCGCCGGGCCGGTACCCCCATGCCCTTGGCGATGCGCACGAAATCGAGTGTGGGACTGGTCAGGTCGAGCAACGACTGCGCTTTGGGCCCCGGCCCGTCGGCGGCTGAACCGGTCTGGGCCCCGACCCGCTGCAGTTCGATGCGCAGGATGTCGTAGGCCCGGTTGGCGTAGACCACGGTCGTGATGTTCAGGTTCTCCCGCGCCTGGGTCCACAACGCGGAGATCGTGTACATCGCCGAGCCGTCGGACTCCAGACACAGCACCGGCCGGTCCGGGGCGGCGATCGCGGCCCCGATCGACACCGGCAGCGCATAGCCGATGGCTCCACCGGTCAGCGTCAGCCAGTCATGGGCGGGCGCTCCGGCAGTCGCTTGTGCCAGAAGGAATCCCGACGTGTTCGACTCGTCGACCACAATCGCCCGCTCCGGCAGCAGGGCACCGATCACATCGGCCTGGGTCTGAACGGTCAGCGGGCCGGATGGCAGCGCGGGCCGTGACGCGGGCGCCAGCGCGGCGGTCTCGTCCGGTGCCAGGCGCTGCGCGAGCGCATCCAGTGCGGCGGCAGCTCCGACCGGACCGGCCAGGGTGTGCACCTGGCAACCGTCGGGCACCAGGTCGCTGGGCTTGCCGGGGTAGGCGAAGAACGACACCGGGTGCGGCGCCCCGGCCAGCACAATGTGGGCAGCACCGTCGAACTGTGCGGTGGCGGCCTCGGCGAAGTAGGCCAGCCGTTCGGCGGCGGGCAGCCCGGCGCCACGCTCCAGACGCGTCGGGAACGTCTCGCAGATGACCTTGGCACCGCACGCCTGGGCCACCCGCACCGCGGCGGACAGGCCGGGTGCATGCGTGGCATCCCCGCCGATCAGCAGGATGGTCGGCGCACCGGAAGTGAGCACCCCGGCGATCGCGTCGAGATCCGGTGCGGACGGACCACCCTGGGCTGCAACGGGTTTGGCCGGAGCCGCGCCGTCCCCCCAGGAGATGTCGGCGGGCAGGATCAACGTCGAGATGTGCTGGCCGACGCGGGCCGAGGCGATGGCCTCGGCGGCGTCGGTGGCCACGTCGGCCACCGCGCCGGTGCGCCGCAGCCACCCCGAGACCGTGCCGGCCACCGAGTCGATGTCCGACTCAAGCGGGGCGTCGTACTTCTTGTGATAGGTGGCGTGATCGCCGATCACCACCAGCATCGGCACCACCGCGCGGCGGGCGTTGTGCAGGTTGGCCAGCCCGTTGCCCAGCCCCGGCCCCAGGTGCAGCAGCACCGCGGCGGGGCCGTCGGCGATCCGGGCATACCCGTCGGCCGCCCCGGTCGCCACCCCCTCGAACAGCGTGAGAACGCCGCGCATCTGCGGCACCGTGTCCAGGGCCGCCACGAAGTGCATCTCAGAGGTGCCGGGGTTGGCGAAGCACACCTGCACACCCTCGGCGACCAGCGTGCTGATCAGTGCCTGTGCGCCGTTCACGCCGCGGCCTTCAGCATGGTGAACACCCGCACCGCGTTGCCGTGCAGGTAGTCCGCCTCGGCGGTGTCGGACAGCCCCAGCTCGTCGAGACCGTCCAGGGCGTGGGCGTGCCCGATCATGGGATAGTTGCTGCCGAACAGTACTTTTCGGGCGCCGGTTGTGGTCTTCATGAACGCCACAAGCTCCTCGGGTAGACGTCGGGTGGTGTAGGCGGAGGTGTCGATGTAGACGTTCTCGTGCTTGCGGGCGACGGCGATCATCTCCTCGGTCCACGGATAGCCGACGTGACCGCACACGATGACGAGTTCAGGGAAGTGCAGCGCCACCTCGTCGATGTAGGGAATGGGCCGTCCGGTCTCCGAGGGCCGCAGTGGGCCGGTGTGTCCGACCTGGGTGCAGAACGGCACACCGAGTTCCACGCATTCGGCGTACAGCGGGTAGTAGCGGCGGTCGGTGGGCGGGGCGCCCCACAGCCACGGCACCACCCGCAGCCCGACGAAACCGTCGTCGCGCACCCGACGGCGAAGTTCGCGGACCGCGACCATCGGCCGGTCGAGGTCCACTGCGGCCAGCCCCGCGAACCGGGTCGGATACTGCCGAACCCAGTCGGCGACCTCGTCATTGGAGATCAGGTCATGGCCGTGCGGTCCGCGCCAGGCGCTCAGCAACCCGATGTCGACCCCGGCGGCGTCCATCGCCGCCACGGTGGCCGCGATCGGCAGTTCCTGCTCGGGGATCTCGCCACCCGTCCAGCGGCGCAACGACGCGAAGATGTCGTTGGCCAGGAAGCGCTGGGTGGGGTGCTGCATCCACACGTCGATCGTCATCGCGTTCGACTGTAGACGCGCGGCGCGCTCAGCTGTCGCGAATGTCGTCCAGTCGGCGGCTGGCCGCCTCGAAGCCGGAAACCAGTTCGGCGATGATGTCGGCGACCGGCCGGATCTCGTTCATCCGGCCGACGATCTGGCCGACCGGCATCGCGACCGCGGTCGGGTCGGCCGATCCGCTCATCCGCTGATGCGCCTCGGCCACCAGGACGTTCTGCAGCGGCATCGGTAGCGGATCGGGAGCGCCCTCGGCATCCCAGGCATCGGTCCAGCGGCTCTTGAGCAGCCGGGCCGGCTTGCCCGAGTAGATCCGCCTGCGCACGGTGTCGCTGGAGCCCGCCGCCAGCAGTCCCTGCTGGATCACCGACGGTCCACTTCCCTCCCGGACCCCGAGGTCGTATTCGGCGGCGGTCAGCCAGGCCGAGCCCATCCAGACCCCGGAGGCACCCAGCGCCAGCGCGGCGGCCATCTGCCGTCCGGAGCCGATGCCGCCGGCGGCCAGGACGGCGGCGGTGTCTCCGACGGCGTCGACAATCTCAGGCCACAGCACCACCGAGCCGATCTCACCGGTGTGCCCGCCCGCCTCATGGCCCTGGGCGATGACGATGTCCACGCCGTTCTGGACATGGCGCACCGCATGTTTGGCGGAGCCGGCCAGCGCCGCCACCGCCACCCCGGCCTCATGGGACAGGTCGATGACGTCCTTCGGCGGGGAGCCCAGCGCGTTGGCGATCAGTTTGATCGGATGTTTGAGCGCGACATCGACATGCGAGCGGGCCACCGAATGCAGCCAGCCCAGGGTGCCCTCGTTGCGGGCCAGGTCGGCGGGCAGCGGCGGGACGCCGAGGTCGGCCAGGGTCTTGTCGACGAACTCGCGGTGCGCCTGCGGGATCAGCTTGTCGATGTCGACAGCGGTGCCCTCGGTGGGGATCTTCGCCGGCATGACGATGTCGACGCCGTACGGCTTGCCGTCGGTGTTCTCGTCCATCCACTGCAGGGTGGCCTCGAGCTCGTCGGGGTGGTTGAACCGCACGCAGCCCAGCACCCCCATGCCACCGGCCCGGGTCACCGCCGCGGCGACCTTCTCCGACGGGGTGAAGGCGAAGATCGGGTAGTCGATGCCGAACCGGTCGCACAGGTCGGTGCGCATCAGCTGGTGGCCCCCACATGCTTGGCGTGCACGTCGTCGGCGGGGCGCAGCTCGGTCTGCTCCTTGGCCCACTTGTAGTCGGGCTTACCGGCCGGCGAACGCTTCACCGCGTCGACCAGCCAGAGGCTGCGCGGCACCTTGTAGCCGGCAATCTCCTTGCGCACGAACGCATCAAGTTCGGCCAGCGTCGGCCGGGTGCCCTCGCGCGCGGCGACGACGGCGGCGACGTGGTTGCCGAAGCGCGGGTCGGGAACCCCGACCACCAGTGCGTCGAACACGTCCGGATGGCCCTTGAGCGCGGCCTCGACCTCTTCGGGGTAAACCTTTTCGCCGCCCGTGTTGATCGACACCGAGCCGCGGCCGAGCATCGTGACGGTGCCGTCCTCCTCGACGGTCGCGTAGTCGCCGGGGATGGCGTAGCGCACGCCGTTGATGGTGCGGAAGGTCTCGGCGGTCTTCTTCTCGTCCTTGTAGTAGCCAACGGGGATGTGCCCGCTCTTGGCGATGATCCCGCGCACCCCGGAGCCGGGTTGCACCGGGTTTCCGTCCTCGTCGAGCACGACGACGTTCTTGTCGATGGTGACCCTCGGCCCGCCCGCGTGGGCAGCGCCCTTCTCCACCACGCTGCTGCCACCGAAGCCGGTCTCCGAGGAGCCGATCGAGTCGGTGATGATGCGGTTGGGCAGCAGGTCGAGGAACTTCTCCTTCAGGCTCGGCGAGAACAGGGCCGCGGTGCTGGCGAGCAGGAACAGCGAGGACAGGTCGCGGTCCTCGATCGTGGTCTCCAGAGCGTCCAGCAGCGGACGTCCCATCGCGTCACCGGTGAAGAACAGCAGGTTCGCCTTGTGCTTCTCGATGAGGTTCCACACCTCGTGGGCGTCGAACTCCGGCGCCAGTATGGTGGTCGAGCCGGTGAACAGCGCGCCCCAGGTGGCCGACTGGGTGGCGCCGTGGATCATCGGCGGGATCGGGAAACGCACCAGCGGCGGGCCTGCGGCGGCCTGCTTGGACAGGTCGTACTCGTCCTTGACGTACTCACCCGTGGCAAAGTCGGTGCCGCCCAACAGGACTCGATAGATGTCCTCGTGGCGCCACATGACGCCCTTCGGAAATCCAGTCGTGCCACCGGTGTACAGCAGGTAGATGTCATCGGCGCTGCGTTCGGGGAAGTCCCGCTCCGGAGAGCCCTGGGCGATGGCCTCCTCGAATTCGACGCCGCCGTAGCGCTGGTAGTCGAGGTCGCTGCCGTCTTCGACGACCAGGACGGTCGTGACCTTCGGGGTCTCGGGCAGCACATTGGCCACCCGGTCGGAGTACTGCCGCTCATGGACCAGCGCGACCATGTCGGAGTTCTCGAACATGTACTTCAGCTCGGCTTCGACGTAGCGGAAGTTGATGTTCACCATCACCGCGCCGGCCTTCACGATGCCGAGCATCGCGATGACGATCTCGATGCGGTTGCGGCAGTACAGGCCGACCTTGTCTTCCTTCTTGACGCCGTGGTCGATGAGGTAGTGGGCGAAGCGGTTCGCCTTCTCCTCGAGCTCGCCGTAGGTGATCTGGTCGTCGCCGCAGATGAGGGCAACGCGGTCAGGCACGGCGTCGATGGCGTGTTCGGCTAGATCAGCTATGTTCAGGGCCACGGACCCAAATTAGAACCTGTTACATTTCTTGACAAGTCTGTGCCCTCAACGAAGAAAGGCAGGCACCCATGAGCGAGCCCGACAAAGGCCCCGACGCCCTCATTGAGCAGCGCGGACACACGCTCATCGTCACGCTCAACCGGCCCGAGGCGCGCAACGCGCTTTCCACCGAGATGCTCTCGATCATGGTCGAGGCCTGGGATCGCGTCGACAACGATCCCGACATCCGGGTGTGCATCCTGACCGGGGCCGGCGGCTACTTCTGCGCCGGCATGGACCTCAAGGCCGCGACCAAGGCACCGCCGGGAGACTCGTTCAAGAGCGGGAACTACGACCCGACCCGGATCGACGGTCTGCTCAAGGGCCGCCGGCTGACCAAGCCACTGATCGCCGCCGTCGAGGGGCCCGCTATCGCGGGCGGCACCGAGATCCTGCAGGGCACCGATATTCGGGTGGCCGGCGAGAGCGCGAAGTTCGGGATTTCCGAGGCTAAGTGGAGCCTGTACCCGATGGGCGGCTCGGCGGTGCGCCTGGTGCGCCAGATTCCCTACACCATCGCCTGTGATCTGCTGCTGACCGGACGGCACATCACCGCCCGCGAGGCACTGGAGTACGGGCTCATCGGTTACGTGGTGCCGGACGGGTCGGCGCTGGACAAGGCGCTGGAGATCGCCGAGGTGATCTCCAACAACGGACCGCTGGCGGTGCAGGCCATCCTGCGCTCTATCCGCGAGACCGAGGGCCTGCACGAGAACGACGCGTTCAAGATCGACACCAAGATCGGCATCGAGGTGTTCCTGAGCGAAGACGCCAAGGAAGGCCCGCTGGCGTTCAAGGAGAAGCGCGCACCGCAGTTCAAGATGCGCTAGGCGGTCTCCCCTTCCGCGCCGAGTGTGCGGTTTCGTACGCAACACGCCGGTCCAGGCGTATGCGGACGCACACTCGGCGGAAGTGGCTTGGCCGCTAGGCCAAGACGCGCTTGGTCGGGGTGAACACCACCGGCATCGCCTCGGGCCCGCTGACGAAGTTCGCCGGCCGCAGCGGCACCTCCGCACCCTCGGCCAGCCGCAGATCCGGCAGCCGCTGCAGCAACTTGCGCAGCATCGTGCTCAGCTCGAGGCGGGCCAGCTGGTTGCCCAGGCAGAAATGGGTGCCGAAGCCGAACGCCAAGTGGCTGTTCGGATTCCGGTCGATGCGGAAGTTCTCCGGATCACCGAACACGGCTTCGTCGAAGTTGGCCGACTCGAACATCAGCAGCATCTTCTCGCCCTCGCGCAACTGCGTGCCGTGGAACTCCACGTCGCGCAGCGCGGTGCGGGCCATGTTCTTCACCGGCGAGGTCCAGCGCAGCATCTCCTCGATCGCACCGGCGACCAGGCCGTCGTCGGCGATCAGGCGATCCCACTGATCCTGATGGCGCAGAAGCTGTTCGGTCCCGCCGGACAACGTATGCCGTGTGGTCTCGTCACCGCCGATGAGGATCAGCAGTGTCTCCATGATGATTTCCTGGTCGTCCATCCGCTGACCCTCGACCTCGGAGTTCACCAGGATCGAGAACAGGTCGTCGGTGGGTTCGGTCCGGCGCTTGGCGATGGTCTCGATGGCGTACGCGGAATACCCGGCGAACGCGTCCATCACCGCTTGCAGGGTCTCCTCGTCGGCGGCCGAGTTCAGTCCGCACACCAGGTCGTCGGACCACTTCAACAGCGTCGCGCGCTCGGCGGGCAGCACGCCCAGCATGTCGCCAATAACGGCCATCGGCAGGGGTGCGGCGATGTCGCGGACGAAGTCGCACTCGCCCTGCTCGCACACTGCGTCGATCAGCGAGTCACACAGCACGTCGATGCTGGCGAGCTTGTCCATCACCCGCTTGCGGGTGAATCCGGCGTTGACGAGCTTGCGGCGCAACAGATGTGACGGATCGTCCATGTCGATCATGTACGGCATGCCGGGCTGATCGGGACGAATCCCGCCGGTGTTGGAGAAGGTCTCCGGATCACGCTCGGCCTCGATGACCGCCTGATACGTTGCCGCGGCAGCCAAACCGTTGCGGTCGCGGAACACCGGCTCATTGGCCCGCATCCAGCGGTACACCTCGTGCGCCCCGCGATCGGCGTAGAAGTTGCCGTTGGTCAGATCCACGTCCGGCTTGGTGCCGGCCAAAATGCCCGTCATTTCTTACCTTCCACATTTCTATGACTGCGGATTACAGTGACCGCATGTCCCAGTCGCAGCACACCATCGCCGGCACGGTGCTCACCATGCCCGTACGCATTCGCAAAGCCGACGTCCACAACGCGATGTTCTCGGTGCCGGCTCAGGCCGCCCAGAAGCTCATCGACTACAGCGGATTGCAGGTCTGCCAGTTCCGTCCCGGCCGCGCCATGGTCAACCTGATGCTCGCCCGCTACATCGATGGCGACCTCGGCAAGTACCACGAATTCGGCACCAGCGTGATGGTCAACCCGCCCGGATCGAATGCCCAGGGATTCAAAGCCCTCGGCGATGCCGCGGCTTTCATCCACCATCTTCCGGTCGACCAGTCCTTCACATTGGAAGCGGGACGGACGATTTGGGGTTACCCCAAGATCATGGCGGACTTCCGGGTGCGCGATGCCAACCCGTTCTCCTTCGACGTGAGCGAGGGCGGATCGCTGATCGCGGCGATGGAGTTCAGCCGCGGCCTGCCGATCCCGTCGCTGCGGCCGCGCCCCCGGCCGTTGACGTCCTACACCTCCGTCGACGGCACGCTGCGCGAGGTTCATTCGGAGATGACGAACTACGGCCTGCGGATGCGGCCGGGCGGCGTCAAGCTCACGCTCGGCGATCACCCCTACGCCAAGGAGTTGGCCTCTCTGGACCTGCCCAGGCGCGCCATGGTGACGACGTCGGTGGCCAACGTCGAGATGATCTTCGGCGACGCAACCGTCCTGAGTTGAGCGCCCGGACATCATCCGGACAATCTAGGACCCTGGGTATACACCTTGCAAGAAGTGTCTACAAAAGGGCGGCGGCTTCCTTGATCTGGTCGACGCTGCGCGCACCGATGACCATCATGGTCACGCCCGCGGCCTCCCAGATCGGGATCTGCTTGCGCACGTAGTCGAGGTCGCCGACGATCGCGGAGTCGTCAACCAGCTCGTCGGGGATGATCTTGGCCGCTTCGTCCTTGCGGTCGCTGCGGAACAGCTTGGTGACGTCGTCGACGACCTCGGCGTAGCCCATCCGGCGGTAGACGTCGGCGTGGAAGTTGGTGTCCTCGGCACCCATGCCACCCATGTACAGCGCGAGATGCGGCTTCATCAGCTCCATCACCGCGGGCCGGTCGTCGGTGACGATGAGCTGCGCGGTCGCACAGATCTCGAAGTCCTCGCGCGAACGCCGGGCACCGGGCCGGGCGAAGCCCTCGTCGAGCCACTCGTTGTACATGCTCGCGATCCGCGGCGAGTAGAAGATCGGCAGCCAGCCGTCACAGATCTCGGCGGCCAATGCGACGTTCTTGGGGCCCTCGGCGCCGAGCATGATCGGGATGTCCGCGCGCAGCGGGTGCACGATCGGCTTGAGCGGCTTACCCAGCCCGGTGGTGCCCTCGCCGCTCAGCGGCAGCGGGTAGTGCGGGCCGTCGCTGGTCACCGGTGCCTCCCGGGCCCAGACCTTGCGCACGATGTCGATGTATTCGCGGGTGCGCGCCAGCGGCTTGGGGAACTTCTGGCCGTACCAGCCCTCCACCACCTGGGGTCCGGAGACACCCAGACCCAGGATGTGCCGGCCACCGGAGAGGTGATCGATGGTCAGCGAGGCCATCGCGCATGCGGTCGGGGTGCGGGCGGACAGCTGCACCACCGACGTGCCCAGCCGCATCCGCTTGGTCTCCCGGCCCCACCAGGCCAGCGGGGTGAACGCGTCAGAACCCCACGCCTCGGCGGTGAACATCGTGTCGAAGCCGGCCTCCTCGGCAGCGGCAACGAGTTCGGCGTGATTCTCGGGGGGCTGAGCGCTCCAATATCCGAGCTGAAGTCCGAGCTTCATCGGTACTGCCTTTCTGTCCGGAACCGGTCCTTGCCACGATTCTTAGAACCTGTTCTACTCGATGGTGTGACAGTCAGCCAAAGCAGCCCTGCCTTGTCCGATTCGCACGAGCCGCCCCTTTCGGCGCCGCTGGAACTGTCGTTCGACTACACCCGTTCGGTCGGACCAACCCTCAGCGCCTTCTTCACGGCACTGCGTGAACGCCGCATCGTCGGTGTCCGCGGTTCCGATGGAAGGGTCCTCGTGCCAGCCGCCGAGTACGACCCGGTCACCTACGAGCCGTTGACGGAGATCGTACCGGTGGCCAGCGTCGGAACAGTGCTGTCCTGGACGTGGCAACCACAGCCTCTCGAGGGCCAGCCGCTGGACCGCCCGTTCGCCTGGGCACTGATCAAACTCGACGGCGCTGACACCCCGTTGCTGCACGCCGTCGACGTTCCGGCCGGCCAGATCAAGACCGGTGACCGGGTGCATGCGCACTGGGTCGACGAGCCGGTCGGCGCGATCACTGACATCGCCTACTTCGTGCCGGGCGATCAGGCCGAGGACGTCCCGGCGCCGGCCGCCGATGACGACCGCGACCCGGTGACGCTGCTGGTGATCCCGAGCAAGATCGCCATCCAGCACACCGCCTCGGCCCCGGAGAGCGCCTACCTGCGGGCGTTGGAACAGGGCAAGCTGCTCGGCGGCCGCACCGGCGAGAACGGCAAGGTGTACTTCCCGCCCCGCGAGGCCGACCCGGCCACCGGTAAGGAACTCGACCACTTCCTCGAGCTGCCGGACAAGGGCACGGTGACGACGTTCGCGATCATCAACATCCCGTTCGCCGGGCAGCGCATCAAGCCGCCCTACGTCGCGGCCTACATCCTGCTCGACGGCGCGGATATCCCGTTCCTGCACCTGGTTTCGGATATCGATGCCGCCGACGTCCGGATGGGTATGCGCGTCGAAGCGGTGTGGAAGCCCCGGGAGGAATGGGGCCTGGGCATCGACAACATCGAGTACTTCCGGCCGACCGGCGAACCGGACGCCGACTACGACACCTACAAGCACCACCTGTAAAGGGACAACAACAGCCATGTCTGACCGCGATGTAGCTGTCGTCGGGTTCGCCCATGCCCCGCATGTGCGGCGTACCGACGGCACCACCAACGGCGTCGAAATGCTGATGCCCTGCTTCGCCAAGCTGTACGACGAGCTCGGACTGAAGCAGACCGATATCGGCTTCTGGTGCTCGGGATCCTCCGATTACCTTGCCGGACGAGCCTTTTCGTTCATCTCCGCGATCGACTCGATCGGTGCCGTGCCGCCGATCAACGAGTCGCACGTCGAGATGGACGCGGCGTGGGCGCTCTACGAGGCCTACATCAAGCTGCTGACCGGCGAGATCGACACCGCGCTGGTGTACGGCTTCGGTAAGTCCTCCGCGGGCACCCTGCGCCGTGTGCTGGCGCTGCAGACCGACCCCTACACCGTCGCGCCGCTGTGGCCGGATTCGGTGTCGATGGCCGGATTGCAGGCCCGGTTCGGCCTGGATGCCGGCAAGTGGACCGAGGAGCAGATGGCCCAGGTGGCCCTCGACGCCTTCGCCGCCGCCCCGCGCACCGATTCCGAGAAGCCGGCCAAGAGCATTGATGAGCTGCTCTCGCGCCCGTACTTCGCCGAGCCGCTACGCAAGCACGACATCGCCCCGATCACCGACGGCGCCTCGGCCATCGTGCTGGCGGCCGGCGACCGGGCTCGCGAACTGCGTGAAAGGCCAGCCTGGATCGCCGGTTTCGAGCACCGCATCGAAACCCCGATCCTGGGCGCTCGGGACCTGACCACCTCGCCGTCGACGGCCGCATCGGCCAAAGCGGCCACCGGCGGTGACGTCGCCTCGATCGAGATCGCCGAGATCTACGCGCCGTTCACCCACCAGCAGCTGATCCTGAAAGAAGCGATCGGGCTGACCGACGCGACGTCGATCAACCCGTCCGGCGGCACGCTGGCCGCCAACCCGATGTTCTCGGCGGGCCTGGAACGCATCGGCTTCGCCGCCCAGCACATCTTCGACGGATCCGCGCAGCGCGTCCTGGCCCACGCCACGAGTGGCCCTGCGCTGCAACAGAACCTGGTGGCAGTTCTGGAAGGAAAGGACGCCTGATGGCCGGCAAGCATCTCGCCGCGGTGCTGGGCACCGGGCAGACCAAGTACGTCGCCAAGCGCAAGGACGTGTCGATGAACGGACTGGTGCGCGAAGCCATCGACCGCGCACTGGCCGACTCCGGGTCGACCTTCGACGACATCGACGCCGTCGTGGTGGGCAAGGCGCCCGACTTCTTCGAGGGCGTCATGATGCCCGAGCTGTTCATGGCCGACGCCGTGGGCGCTACGGGCAAGCCGCTGATCCGGGTCCACACCGCCGGTTCGGTGGGCGGGTCGACGGCGGTCGTCGCCGCCAGCCTGGTGCAGTCCGGCAAGTACAAGCGTGTGCTCGCCATGGCCTGGGAGAAGCAGTCCGAGTCGAATGCCATGTGGGCGTTGTCGATTCCGGTGCCGTTCACCAAGCCGGTGGGCGCCGGCGCCGGCGGCTACTTCGCCCCGCACGTGCGCGCCTACATCAACCGCTCCGGTGCACCCAAGCACATCGGCGCGATCGTCGCGGTCAAGGACCGGCTCAACGGCGCCAAGAACCCGCTGGCCCATCTGCATCAGCCCGACATCACCGTCGAGAAGGTGATGGAATCGCCGATGCTGTGGGACCCGATCCGCTACGACGAGACCTGCCCGTCCTCCGACGGTGCCTGCGCGATCGTGATCGGCAACGAAGAGATCGCCGACAAGCGCGTCGCCGAGGGCCAGCCCGTCGCCTGGGTGCACGCCACCGCGCTGCGGACCGAGCCGCTGGCCTACGCCGGCCGTGACCAGGTCAGCCCGCAGGCCGGCCGGGACGCCGCGGCCGCGTTGTGGAAGGCCGCCGGGATCAAGAGCCCCATCGACGAGATCGACGTCGCCGAGATCTACGTCCCGTTCTCGTGGTTCGAGCCGATGTGGTTGGAAAACCTCGGTTTTGCCGCCGAGGGCGAGGGCTGGAAGCTCACCGAAGCCGGCGAGACGGCGATCGGCGGCAAGATCCCGGTCAACGCCTCCGGTGGCGTGCTCTCGTCGAACCCGATCGGTGCGTCCGGCATGATCCGCTTCGCCGAGTCGGCGATCCAGGTGATGGGCAAGGCCGGCGACC
Source organism: Mycobacterium sp. M26 (assembly GCF_001494595.1). Lineage (GTDB taxonomy): Bacteria > Actinomycetota > Actinomycetes > Mycobacteriales > Mycobacteriaceae > Mycobacterium. The sequence continues at coordinate 165,431 of NZ_LN929908.1, read as the reverse complement.
ACCAGGTCGAGGGTGCGCGCAAGGCACTCGGCCACGCCTATGGCGGTGGGTCACAGTACTACTCGATGTGGGTGGTCGGATCCGACAAGCCAGCCGGCTGACACGGCCATGAACCGGATGAAGTACACGGTCAGCATCGCGTTCAGCCCGCTGGATCAGCTGATCGAGATCGCCAAGGCCGCTGAGGAACTCGGGTTCGACAACGTCGCGCTGCCGGACTCGATCTTCTACTTCGAGAAGCAATCCGTCGACTATCCCTACACCGCCGACGGCAAGCGGATGTTCGACGAGAACGCGCCCTGGGTGGATCCGCTCATCCTGGCCGGGGCGATGGGCGCGGTGACCTCGAAAATCCGCTTCTACACCAACGTGATGAAGCTGGGCTCACGCAATCCGCTGCTGCTGGCTCGTCAGGTCGGCTCGGTGGCCAACCTGACCAACAACCGGTTCGGCTTCGGAGTGGGGATCGGTTGGGCGCCTGAGGAGTTCGAGTGGTGCGGGGTGCCCTACGCCAAGCGGGGCAAGCGCGTCGACGAGATGATCGAGGTCATCAAGCTGGTGCTGGCCGGTGGGATGGTGGAGTTCCACGGCGAGTTCTACGACTTCGACCGGCTGCAGATGAGCCCCGCGCCCAGCGTGCCGGTGCCGTTCTATGTCGGCGGGCACACCGAGGTGGCGCTCAAACGGGCTGCCCGGGTCAGTGACGGCTGGACCAGCGCGATGATGACGTGCGACCAGCTGGCCGATACGATCAGCACGCTCAAGCGGCTGCTGGCCGAAAACGGCCGCGCCGATGTCCCTTTCGAGTACCAGGCGGTCTGCATCGACAAGTTCGGCGTCGACGGCCACCGCGACCTGGTGGCGGCCGGCGTCACGGACTACATCGGCATCCCGTGGGTGTTCGAGGGTCTGCCCTTCGACGCCCCGCTCGAGAAGAAGATCGACTCGATGAAGCGCTTCGCCGAGACCTACATCCACTCCGGCTGGCAGGACTGACGGTGGGAAGAAAGCAGTGAGCACCCCAGCCCACGAGGCGGGCAGGCGGTCGCGTGAGGCCGCGATGGCGCACGACAAGGACGCCTGGCTGGCGGTGTTCGCCGACGACGCGATCGTGGAGGACCCCATCGGACCGTCGCATTTCGATCCCGAGGGCAAGGGTCATCGCGGCAAGGACGCGATCTCGAAGTTCTACGACATGGCGATCGCTCCGAGTGCGCTGACCTTCCATTTCGAGAAGACCTATCAGTGCGGCAACGAGGAAGCCAACGTCGGCCACATCGTCATCGAATCCAGTGGCTACCGCGTGGTGGCCGAGGGTGTGTTCACCTACCGGGTCGACGATGCGGGCAAGATCGTCGCGCTGCGCGCCTACTGGGAACTCGACCAGGCCGCGAAGTCCGCGCAGAAGCTCTGATCCCGGCTCGGCCGAACGTCAGAGTTCCCCGAAACCCACCAGGTAGCGCTGCGCCAGATCCTGGTAGGCCTTGGGATTGAGGTTCACCCAGACCTCGGCACCGGTGCCGGCGATCGGCCCCTTGACCTTCGCCGGCGCGCCGGTGACCAATACCTCATCCGGGATATGCGTACCGCCGGTGACCAGCGAGTGCGCGGCGATCATGGACCGCTTGCCGATCACGGCGCCGTCGAGCACCGTGCAGTGGTTGGCAATGAGCGCCTCGGCGCCGACGTGGGCGCCGTGGATGGTGCACATGTGCGCGATCGTCGCGCCAGGACCGAGGTCCACCGGGATTCCCGGCGGGGCATGCAGGACCGACCCGTCCTGCACGTTGGCGCCCTCCCGGATCACGATGGGCGCGTAGTCGGCGCGCAGCACGGCGTTGAACCAGACCGACGCACCGGCTTCGACGGTGACGTCACCGACGAGAACTGCAGTGGGTGCGACGAACGCGGTGGGATCGACCCTGGGTGATCGGCCCTCGAACGAATACATCGGCATTGTTCAGATATACCCCATGTCATTTGGGTAATCCCCAGCTAGCGACGTTGATATTGCGAGAGCCGACCGAGAAATTGTAACGTGTTCTAGTTAGCGACGGAGAACTGGAGGCGACAGGTGACTAGCGGCGTTCGCGAGATCGACACCGGAACCCTGCCGGACCGCTATGCCCGGGGCTGGCATTGCCTGGGCCCGGTCGCGGAGTACCTGGACGGCAAGCCCCACCCGATCAATGCGTTCGGCACCAAACTGGTGGTCTTCGCCGATGACACCGGTGCCGTCCACGTGCTGGACGCCTACTGCCGTCACCTCGGCGGTGACCTGTCGCAGGGCACCGTGAAGGGCGACGCCATCGCCTGCCCGTTCCACGACTGGCGCTGGGGCGGTGACGGCCGCTGCAAGCTGGTGCCCTACGCCAAGCGCACACCCCGACTGGCCCGCACCCGGTCCTGGGAGACCGACATCCGCAGCGGCCTGCTGTTCATCTGGCACGACCATGAAGGCAACCCGCCGCAGCCCGAGGTGCGCATCCCGGAGATCCCGGAGTACGCGGGCGGCGAGTGGACCGAGTGGAAGTGGAACTCGATGCTGATCGAGGGCTCCAACTGCCGCGAGATCGTGGACAACGTCACCGACATGGCGCACTTCTACTACATCCACTTCGGCTTGCCGACGTACTTCAAGAACGTCTTCGAAGGACACATCGCCTCGCAGTACCTGCACAACGTGGGCCGCCCCGACATCAACGACATGGGCACGGCTTACGTTGAGTCCCATCTGGATTCGGAGGCGTCGTATTTCGGTCCGTCGTTCATGATCAACTGGCTGCACAACGTCTACGGCGGGTTCAAGGCCGAGTCGATCCTGATCAACTGCCACTACCCGGTGACGCAGGATTCGTTCATGCTGCAGTGGGGGGTGATTGTCGAGAAGCCCAAGGGTCTCGACGAGGCGATGAGCGACAAGCTCTCCGATGCCATGGTCGCCGGCGTCAGCAAGGGCTTCCTGCAGGACGTCGAGATCTGGAAGCACAAGACGCGCATCGAGAACCCGCTGCTGGTCGAGGAAGACGGTGCGGTGTACCAGATGCGCCGCTGGTATCAGCAGTTCTACGTCGATGTCGCCGACATCTCCCCGGATATGGTTGAGCGCTTTGAGCTCGAGATCGACACCACACCGGCCAACGAGAAGTGGAAGGTCGAGGTGGAGGAGAACCTCAAGCGCCAGGCCGAGGCCGAAGGACAGCCGACCCAGGCGTGAATATGACCCCCGAGGATCCGCCGCCTGACGTCGACGACTTGGCGCGGTCCATGATGGAACTGCTCGGCGTGCACGACCACGACGAGCCGCACCCGGCCGACGACGACAGCACGCCGTCGTCGTGGGCCAAGGCCCCCGATTTCGCCGGTGACCCGCAGCGGGCGGCGGCGGTGCACGAGGCCACCCGCCAGGACCGCGAGCGCTATCTCAATGCCGGGTTGGCCGAGGTGGATTGCCGGTTCTGTCATGTGGCGGTGCGGGTCAAGAAGCTCGGCGCCGCCCACACCCTGGTGCAGTGGAACTCCGAGGCGCAGAACCGCTGCGCCTACTTCGCCGAGATTCGCGCTTCTGGCGGCGACAGCGCGCGCACCCGCGGCTGCCCGAAGCTGTCGGACAGCATCAAACACGCTGTGGCAGAAGGCTGCTTGGAGGAGTACTCCAGCGCCCCCGCCCCCGGCGACGGCTAGCGTCCTGTTGGCGCCCAAACCAACGTTTGGGCGCGAAAAGTCAAGTAGATCGCGCCATTTCGTCGATCTCGGCGCGGCCTACAGCCCCTTGAAGCGCTCCTTGACCTGATCCTCGGTGAGCCCGTAGTCGGCCAGCGAGTAGGTGTGCTTGGGTGCCCGCGGGCCCTGCTTGCTCTCCTCGTCGGTGGCCTGGATCGCCGCCCGGGCCGCGTCGGTCATCTCAATACCGAAGTGCGAGTAAATGTTCTCGACGGTGCCGACCGGGTTGCGGATCAGCTCGAAGTAGTCGACGTCGTAGAACTGCGCCTCATCATGGTCACGGCGCACCGCGTTGAACCGCTCCAGCCCACGCGACCACGTCTCCAGCGCGTCGGCACCGATCACGTCGCCGGCGAACGTGTTCGACCAGCCAGCGGTGGTGTGCGCGGACAGCGAGCACATCGAGGCCATGATGGTCTCGGCCGGCCGATGGCACTGCAGGATCAGCGCGTCAGGATAGGCGGCGAAGACCGCGTCCAGTGCGAACAGATGACTGGGATTCTTGAGCACCCAGCGCTTCTCGGGCTCATTGAGGCCGATCAGCTGCAGGTTCTTGCGGTGCCGCAGGTAGGGCTTTGTCCAGTCCTGATTGGCCAGCCACTGGGCATAGGTCGGCACGTGGGCCAGCGTCTCGTAAGACACCGAGTGCAGCGACTGGCGCAGCAGCTGCCAGCATTCCTCGACCTCGTCGGCGGTCATGTAGTGCAGGCCGGTGTAGTCCGGGTTCTCGTCGTGCGCCTTCTTGAACCGGGCGTCGAGCTCAGCGAAAACCGGGTTGTCCGGCCAGGTTTCGCGCGGCGGCCGCGGCTGCGGGAACTCGGCCAGCCACAGCTCCAGACCCTGGTGACGGGGATCGCCGCAGAGCAGCCGGTGCAGCGCGGTGGTGCCGGTGCGCGGCAGACCGGTCACGAAGATCGGCCGCTCGATCGGGACGTCGACGTGCTCCGGATACTGCTTGAAGGCGGCCTCGGACAGCAGCCGGGCCACCAACGCGTTGCGCACGAAGAAGCGGTGCATCTTGCTGCCGATGTCGGTCAGGTCCGCCTCGGTGCGAAACGACTCGAGCAGCACGCTCAGCGCTTCGCGGTAGTTGTCGTCGTCGACGCCGAAATCGTCCAGACCGGTGGCCTTGGTCGCCGAGGCCAGCAGGCTCTCGACGCTGAGGAAATCGCTCATCGTTGTTCTACCTCGCTCGTTCCCACCATCAGTTGTGGTACTCCCCGCAGTTCACATCGAGGGTCTGCCCGGTGATACCGCTGGACAGGTCGCTGGCCATGAACAGGATGGCCGAGGCGACCTCGTCCTCAGTGGGCAGCCGCTTGAGATCAGAGTTCACCGCGGCGGCGTTGTAGATCTCCTCGACCGTGGTGCCGTACTTGCCGGCCTGGTGCTCGAAGTACCCCTTCAGGGTGCCACCCCAGATGTAGCCGGGCAGAACGGAATTCACCCGGATACCATGCCCGCCGAGTTCACTCGCCAGCGACTCCGACATCGCCAGTAGCGCCGACTTGGCCATCTTGTAGGCGCCCTGCTTGGGGTCGGAATGGCGCACCACCATCGAGTTCACGTTGACGATGGATCCCTTGGCCTCGGTCAGTGCCGGTGTGAAGCCCTGGATCATCCGCAGCGCGCCGAGCACGGTGAGTTCCAGCGTGTCCCGAATGTGGTCGAACGACGTCTGGCCGAACGGCTTCATCGACGGCACCTTGAAGGCGTTGTTGACCAGTACGTCAACCTTGCCGTAGGTGTCCAGGGTCTGCTTGACCAGGTTGTCCACCTGCGCGTCGTCGGTGATGTCGGTGCCGACCGACAGGGCGCGCCTGCCCAGGTCGGTGATCTCCTTGGCCACGTCCTCCAGTCGGCCGACGGTGCGGGCCGCCAGCACCAGGTCGGCACCTTCCTCGGCACATCGGCGCGCCAGCGTGGTACCCAGAGCCGGGCCCACACCGCTGATCACCACGACTTTGTTCTCGAGCAAGCCAGCCATGACCTATCCCACCATCCTGTTGCCAATGAGTTTCTGGCGCAGCGCGATCCGCTCACGCCAGCCTTCTTCGGAGATCTTGTTGTGCTCGTAGTAGGGCAGCTTGCCCGCCACTGCGTCGAGGTCGACCAGCTCCAGGGTGGGCCCGTCGGCCGCGGTCAGTTCACGTGACACCCGCTGCCAACGGAACTGCAGATAGCCCTTGCGGTGCCCCAGCGTCTCGACCCAGTTGGTCACACCGGGGTTCTCGTCGGAGACGACGATGCGGATCTTGCCGTCCGGATCAGCTTGCGCCTGAGTGCCGTTCAGCGAAGTCTGATGATTGATGTAGTCGAGCGAGATGTACCAGAGGCTGCCGAGCTGGAAGCCCAGGTAGGGGGCGTCGGTCTCGGGCAGGGTCAGGATGAGTGCCTGCCCCGGAGCCAGGTCGTAGTGGCCGACCGACGAGTACTGGGTGGCCAGCCCGCCCGGCGTCAGCCGCGGTGCGGTCAGCGTGTTGACCGGCAGGTTGTCGTAGAACCACTTCGGGAACTGCAGCCAGGTCTTGACCCGCTGCACCAGTTGCTTACCCGCGGTCGCGTACCGCTTGTGGATGAGTTCGGCGGTCAGCGGCGGCGGCGCGGTGCCGGCGGTATCGGTGCGGGCGATCGCAAAGCTGCCGCGCTGCGCTGCCCAGTCGTTGTACACCTCGCGAATCACCAACTGCGCGTTGGTGTCCGGCGTGAAGCGCCACTCGAAGGTGCCGTCCTCGGCGATGTCGAGACGACGGTCGTCGAACGCGGTCTCGCTGTCCGGCACCACCTCGTCGGTGTACTCACCACCGAGCAGTTGGAAGCTGACGTCGGTGGTGGTGCCCCGGGTCCCGGTGACGACATACTCCTTGCCTGCCACCACGCGGGTGCCGAAGTACATGGTGTCCGGGTTGTCCAGACCCATCTTGGTGAACGGCCCGGTGCCGGAATGCAGGAACGGGTGGTCGCGGTCGTAGTCGAAGGCGACGTGCGTGCAGGCGGCGATGCAGCCCGCCAGATACTGCAGGCCCTCCAGCAGGTCGGCCTCGCTTTCGATGAACGAGGCTTCGGTGACGAGACGCTCGGCCTCGGCGATGGCTTCCGCCAGCGGTTGTGTGTACATCGACTGCCCTCGCGTTTCAATATTCGACCGCACCGGTACGTCTGCTGAACCGACAGTAGAACGTGTTCTAACCCGAGTCAACCGGCATATCGGTTCATATCTGGAACAAGAAGGTACGATTCTGCAATGGTCAACGGTGAGTCGTCCGGACGCTCCTCTCCCCCGACGCAGCGCGTGGTGGCGATCCTGGACTTCCTCGCCAAGCATCCGCACGAACAGTTCGGCCTGTCCCAACTGGCCCGCAAGCTCGAGCTGTCCAAGCCCACGGTGCTGGGCATCGTGACGACCCTGGCCGAGTCCGGCTACCTGGTTCGCGATCCGAAGGACAAGACCTACCGCCTGGGACCCAGCCTGATCACCCTCGGCCACATCGCCCAGGAATCGCTGCGGGTCAATCCCGCGGCTCGCGCCGAACTGAACCGGCTGTCGCACGCGTTCAACACCACCGCGGCGCTGGCCGGCGTGGTAGACGACCGGATCACCCTGCTGGAACTGGTCGGCCCGCCCGGCTCGGACGTTGGGGTCCGGGTGGGTCAGAGCTACCCGTTCGCACCACCCGTCGGCCTGATGTTCGTGCTCTGGGATGACGACGCCCTACGAGCCTGGCTGGCCAAGACCCCCACCATCCCGCTGCGTACAGATAGCGAACGGCTCGACCGTGTGGTGGCCGAATGCCGCTCGTCGGGCTATCTGGTCGAGCGCCTGACACCGGCCGGCCGCCGCCTCTACGCGCTGATGGCCGGGATGTCGAGCACGCTGCCCGACGAGCTGCGGGCGCTGCTGGGTGAACTGATCTCCGATATCGGCGAGCGCGTCCACCTCGCCGGTGACGCCGGGCCGCGCCAGCGTCACGACGTCAGCGTCATCTCCGCACCCGTTTACGACCATCACCACCGGCAGGCGATGACCGTCTCGCTGCAGATCGGGCGCGCACTCACCGACGCCGAGATCGCCAAGCACGCGAAGGGGCTGGTGGCCACCGCGGACTCGCTCACCGCCCAGCTCGGCGGCTCCAAGCCGGTGTGGTGACTACAGCTCGCCGATGACGACCAGCGCCTCGGCGGGCTCGACCTGCAGACCGCACTGGTTCTGGAAGTCGACCAGCGGTGCCTTGATGGCGCGGATGTCGTTGGCCTGATCCGGGTGATCGGTGAAGTACGCATTGAAGGCGCCGATCGCGCCGAAGGCCGACTGCCTAGTCGCGTCGATGAGCGCCTGGTTGGCGTCGGGGTGCGCGGCGAAATAGGTGGACAGGTTCGCCGTGACCGAGCTGATGGTCGACGATAGGCCGGCCGCCGAGCAGTCGGCGCCGGCGGCCGGCGCGGGCGTGGGATCGGCACCGGCGAACGGAGCAGAGACGACGGCACAGGCGGCACCTGCGGCCAGGGCTCCGAGCACGGCGCGGCGGACAAACATGGTGATCTCCCTTTCCGGCCCGCGGCGCTACACCGCGGAACCACTGCCCGGAACGTCGTGTGTGGTGGGGCCGGTGTTACCCGGGTGTCAGCTGGTGGCGGCCAGTACGAACGGCAGCACCGCCGGAGCGCCCGCGTCGCGCACCACCCGGGCAGCCATCGTCAGGGTCCACCCGGTATCGCTGCGATCGTCGACGAGCAGCACCGGACCACCCGCGCCGGCGATGAGCCCGGGGTCCGGCGCCGACCACGCGCCGTCGAGGGCCGCCACCCGATACGCGGAGTTGGCGGCGGTCACCGGGCGGCGGCCGACGGCGTACTGCAGCACCCCGAGGTCGGTCAGCCTGCCGAGCCGGGCCAGCTCGCGTGCCAGCGAGGCGATCAGGACCGGGTGGGTCGCCGAGTCCAATGCCAGAACCGCGGTCGGACGCTGCGCCCAGTCCCAGGCCGCCAGCACCTTCACCGCGGCCTGCACCACGTCGGCGGGCACCTCGGCATCGGGTGCGTCGAGTAGCTGCCGCAACCGCGGACCCCAGCCCAGATCGGTGAGGCGTCCGATGGCCCGGCCCGGCACGGGGCCGTCGGCGATCCGGCCACTCCGCGCGATGCCGAGCTTGTCGAGGCCGGCGGGCCACTGCTTGCGCGGGGTGATCTCCACCCCGGGGCGCATCAGGCGCTCCTGAACCAGCGCGGCGGCCTCGTCGCCTACCGCGGCGCCGAACCGGGCCCCGGCGCAGTTGTCACAGCGACCGCACCGCTCACCGGCAGTCAGATCGGGGTCGTCGAGTTGTCTGCGCAGAAACGTCATCCGGCACTCGTCGGTGCTCTGGTAGTCGAGCATGGCCTGCTGCTCGCGGCGACGGGCCTCGTCGAGCTGGCGGTAGCGGGCCTCGTCGTACTCCCACGGCTGGCCGGTGGACAGCCAGCCACCCTTGACCCGCCGGACCGCACCGTCGACGTCGAGGACCTTCAGCACCATCTCCAGGCGGGTCCGGCCCAGATCGACCTGCGGCTCCAACGCGGCGGTCGACTGCGGACGGTCAGGATCCAATACGCGAATCACGGTGCGCACCATGGCTTCTGACGGAAATGCCACCGACGCGAAATAGCGCCAGACGTCCTGGTCCTCCCGGCCGGGCAGCAGCACCACCTCGGCACTGTCCGTCGAGCGTCCGGCGCGGCCCACCTGCTGGTAGTAGGCGATCGGGGAGGACGGCGCCCCGAGATGCACGACGAAGCCGAGGTCCGGTTTGTCGAAACCCATCCCCAGCGCCGAGGTCGCGATCAGTGCCTTGACCCGGTTGCCCAGCAGGTCGGCTTCAAGCTGTTCGCGCTCGGCGGTTTCCGTCGACCCGGTGTAGGCGGCTACCTCGTGCCCGCGCTCGCGCAGCAGGGCCGCCACGTCGTGCGCCTGGGCGACGGTCAGCGTGTAGACGATCCCCGAACCGGGCAGCGCACCGAGGTGTTCGGCCAGCCATGCCGTGCGTTGCGCACCGCCGCCGGCCTGCACCACCGACAACCGCAGCGACTCCCGGTCGAGTCCGCCGCGCAACACCAGGGTGTCCCGACCACCAACGCCCAGCTGCGCGGCGACGTCGCTGACCACCCGATCGTTGGCCGTCGCGGTGGTCGCCAAAACCGGTACGTCCGAGCCGAGTTCGCCGATCAAGGTCCGGATCCGCCGGTAGTCCGGCCGGAAATCGTGCCCCCAGTCCGAGACGCAGTGCGCCTCGTCGACCACTACCAGTCCGGCGTCGGCGGCCAGGGCCGGCAACACGGCGTCGCGAAAATCGGGGTTGTTCAACCGTTCCGGGCTGACGAGCAGGACGTCGAGATCTCCGCGGTTGACCCGCTGGTGGATCTCATCCCATTCGGTGACGTTGCCGGAGTTGATGGTGGCTGCCCGCACCCCGGCGCGCTGCGCGGCGGCGACCTGGTTGCGCATCAGGGCCAGCAGCGGCGACACGATGACCGTGGCCCCGTGCCCCAGTTCGCGCAGCAGCTTGGCGGCGATGAAGTACACCGCCGACTTGCCCCATCCGGTGCGCTGCACGACCAGGGCCTGGCGGCGCTGCACCACCAGCGCCTCAATGGCCGTCCACTGGTCGTCACGCAACACCGCGGCCGGCCCGGCCAGCTGCTCGAGAACGGCCTGGGCGTCGGCGCGGTTTGTCACGCCCCCATCCTGCCCGGGGGCGCCGACACGTTAGGTAGCGGCCTGCTCCCGCTTGATCTCCAGCGCGATGTCGATCAGCTGATCCTCCTGGCCGCCGATGAGCTTGCGCTGACCGGCCCGGTGCAGCAGCTGATGGGCCGGAACGCCGTAGCGCTCGGACTGGCGGATGGCGTGCTTGAGGAAGCTGGAGTACACGCCCGAGTAGCCCATGATGAGCGCGTTGCGGTCCAGCAGGCACTCGGCGGGCATGGCGGGCGCGACGACCTCTTCGGCGGCGTCGGCGATTTCGAAGAAGTCGATGCCGGTCTTGACGCCGATCTTGTCGAACACCCCGATCAGGGCCTCGACCGGGGCGTTACCCGCACCGGCCCCGAACCGGCGGCAGCTGCCGTCGATCTGCTTGGCCCCGGCGCGCACCGCTTCCACCGAGTTGGCCACCCCGAGCCCGAGGTTCTCGTGGCCGTGGAAACCCACCTGGGCGTCGTCACCGAGTTCGGCGACCAGGGCGGCGACCCGGTCGGCCACACCTTCGAGCACCAGGGCACCGGCCGAGTCGACCACGTAGACGCACTGGCACCCGGCGTCGGCCATGATGCGGGCCTGAGCGGCCAGCTTCTCCGGGGAGATGGTGTGGCTCATCATCAGGAAGCCGACGGTCTCCAGGCCGAGTTCGCGGGCCAGCCCGAAGTGCTGGATCGACACGTCGGCCTCGGTGCAGTGGGTGGCGATCCGGCAGATCGAGCCACCGTTGTTCTGCGCCTCCTTGATGTCTTCCTTGGTGCCCACGCCGGGCAGCATCAGGAAGGCGATCTTGGCTTCCTTGGCCGTCTCGGCGGCCAGCTTGATGAGTTCCTGCTCGGGGGTCTTGGAGAACCCGTAGTTGAAGCTCGAACCGCCCAGCCCGTCGCCGTGGGTCACCTCGATCACCGGCACACCGGCGGTGTCCAGTGCGGCGACGATGGACTGCACCTCGTCCTTGGTGAACTGGTGGCGCTTGTGGTGTGAGCCGTCGCGCAGCGAGGTGTCCGTCATCCGGACGTCCCAGCTCGCGTCGAACCAAACGTCTGCACTCATGCGTGTGCTCCTCCCGAAACCGAAGCCGCTTCTTTGGCCATCTCTTCGCCGACCTTGGTGGCCGCGGCGGTCATGATGTCCAGATTGCCCGCATACGGCGGCAGATAGTCACCGGCGCCTTCGACCTCCACGAACGTGGTGACGACGAAGTTGCCGCCGTTGACCACCGAGGGCTCGTCGAACTGTGGCTCGTTGAGCAGCCGGTAGCCGGGCACATAGGTCTGCACCTCGGCCACGACGTCCTTGATGGACTGGGTGATCGCGTCGCGGTCGGCATCCTCAGGGATCGCGCAGAAGATGGTGTCGCGCATGATCATCGGCGGGTCGGCCGGGTTGAGGATGATGATCGCCTTGCCGCTCTTGGCGCCGCCGATCACCTGGACACCCTTGCTGGTGGTCTTGGTGAACTCGTCGATGTTGGCGCGGGTGCCCGGCCCGGCCGACACCGAGGAAACGCTGGCGACGATCTCGGCGTAGGGCACGTCCACGACGCGGCTGACCGCGTACACGATCGGGATGGTGGCCTGACCACCGCAGGTCACCATGTTGACGTTCGGGGCGTCGAGGTGGTCGCGCAGGTTGGCCGGCGGGATCACGCCGGGCCCGATCGCGGCCGGGGTCAGGTCGATGGCCTTGATGCCCGCCTCCTCGTAGCGCGGGGCGGCGGCCCGGTGCACGTAGGCGGAGGTGGCCTCGAAGACGAAGTCGGGCAGCTCGGGCTGCGCGAGCAGCCAGTCAACACCCTCGTGGCTGGTTTCCAGGCCCAGCTTGCGGGCGCGGGCCAGGCCCTCGCTGGCCGGGTCGATGCCGATCATCCAGCGCGGTTCGAGCCACTCCGACCGCAACAGCTTGTAGAGCAGGTCGGTGCTGATATTGCCGGAGCCGACGATGGCGACGGACTTCTTGGCCGCTGCGGCCATGTGATGCTCCTCTTACTCGAATGACAGCCGGACTGAACCCAGACCGGTGAAGTCGGCGACGAACTCGTCGCCCGGGCGGGCGTCGATCGCCCTGGTGCACGATCCCGGCAACACGATGTCGCCGGCCTTGAGGCGGACGCCGAAGCTGTCGACCTTGCGGGCCAGCCACGCGACGGCGGTGACCGGGTTGCCCAGCACGGCGTCGCTACGGCCCTCGGCCACCACCTCGCCATTGCGGGTCAGCACCGCATCGATGGCTTGGATATCGATGTCCTTGGGCGACACCCGCTCCTTGCCGAGCACGAAACCCGCCGACGATGCGTTGTCGGCGATGGTGTCGCACAGCGCGATCTTCCAGTCCTTGATGCGGGTGTCGATCAATTCGATCGACGGGGCGAACGCCGCGGTGGCGGCCAGCACGTCGTCCTCGGTGCAGCCCTCGCCCGGCAGATCGTCGGCCAGGATGAACCCGACCTCGACCTCGACGCGCGGGAACAGGAAGCGGCCGGCCGGGACCGGCACGTCTTCGTAGACCTCCATGTCGGCGAGCAGGTGACCGTAATCCGGCTCGTCGACGCCCATCATCTTCTGCATCGCCTCCGAGGACAGGCCCACCTTGTGGCCGACCACCCGGGCGCCCTCCGCCACCCGCTGGCGGATGTTGATGAGCTGGATCTCGTAGGCATCGACGACGTCGATGTCGGGGTGGTTGGCGGTCAGGGGTGTCATCGGAACCCGGCTGCGCTCCGCCTCGGCGAGCTCGGCGGCAAGTTCTGCACGCGTGGCAACAGAGAGCATTCCCGGCTGTCCCCTCATCGGTATGACCGGGGCGAACGGCGCCCGGCGGAAGAAATTCTAGGCCTATCCGGGTACCCACGTGGTAAGCGTTCCGCTGACCGGAAAGGCGGGGTCAGTAGCGCCCGGACGGGGCAATTCTATAACGTGTTCTAGTATGACAGCTCAGGAGTTCGACGTCGTCGTCGTCGGAAGCGGTGCGGCCGGCATGGTCGCTGCCCTCACGGCGGCCCACCAGGGACTATCCACCGTGCTCGTGGAGAAGGCTGCCCACTTCGGTGGCTCGACCGCACGGTCCGGCGGTGGCGTGTGGATCCCGAACAACGAGATCCTCAAGCGCGATGGCGTGACCGACACGAAGGACGCCGCGCGGACCTATCTGCACCACATCATCGGCGACGTGGTCGAGCCGGAACGGATCGACACCTACCTCGAGCGCGGCCCCGAGATGATGTCGTTCGTCCTGAAGAACAGCCCGCTCAAGATGTGCTGGGTGCCGGGTTACTCGGACTACTACCCGGAGGCCCCGGGCGGGCGGCCCGGTGGACGCTCGATCGAGCCCAAGCCGTTCGACGCCAAGAAGCTGGGCCCGGACGAGAAGTTCCTGGAGCCCGCCTACGGCAAGGTGCCGCTCAACGTCGTTGTCATGCAACAGGATTACGTCCGGCTCAACCAGCTCAAGCGCCATCCCCGCGGGGTCCTGCGCAGCCTAAAGGTCGGCGCCCGCACCATGTGGGCCACCGCACGCGGCAAGAACCTTGTCGGCATGGGCCGCGCGCTGATCGCCCCGCTGCGCATCGCCCTGCGCAAGGCCGGGGTTCCGGTTCTGCTGAACACCGCGCTGACCGATCTCTACGTCGAGGACGGCGTGGTCCGCGGTATCTACGTGCGCGACACCACGGGACCGGAAGCCGCTGACCCGAAGCTGATCCGGGCGCGCCGCGGGGTGATCCTGGGCTCCGGCGGCTTCGAGCACAACGAGCAGATGCGGATCAAGTACCAGCGCGCGCCGATCACCACGGAGTGGACGGTGGGCGCGGCGGCCAACACCGGCGACGGCATCGTCGCCGCCGAGAAGCTCGGCGCCGCGCTGGAATTGATGGAGGACGCCTGGTGGGGCCCGACCGTGCCGCTGGTGGGTGCGCCGTGGTTCGCCCTCTCCGAGCGCAACTCCCCCGGCTCGATCATCGTCAACCTGTCCGGCAAGCGGTTCATGAACGAGTCGATGCCCTACGTGGAGGCCTGCCATCACATGTACGGCGGCCAGTACGGACAGGGCTCCGGGCCGGGCGAGAATGTTCCGGCGTGGCTGGTCTTCGACCAGCAGTACCGCGACCGCTTCATCTTCGCCGGATTGCAACCGGGACAGCGCATTCCGAAGAAGTGGATGGAATCCGGGGTCATCGTCAAGGCCGATACCCTGGCCGAGCTGGCCGAGAAGACCGGCCTGCCGGCTGATGCCTTCCTGGCCACGGTGGAGCGGTTCAACGGCTTCGCCCGCTCGGGGGTCGACCAGGATTTCCACCGCGGGGAGAGCGCCTACGACCGCTACTACGGCGACCCGACCAACAAGCCCAATCCGAACCTCGGCGAGATCAAGCATGGTCCGTTCTACGCGGCCAAGATGGTGCCGGGCGACCTGGGGACCAAGGGCGGTATCCGCACCGACGTGCGCGGGCGTGCTCTGCGCGACGACGGCTCGGTTATCGAGGGTCTGTATGCGGCCGGTAATGTCAGCTCGCCGGTGATGGGTCATACCTATCCCGGCCCGGGTGGCACCATCGGTCCCGCGATGACCTTCGGCTACCTGGCTGCGCTCGACATTGCCGGAGCTGCCGGGCCGGCGACATCAGACTCCAGGAAGGGCTGACATGCCAATCGATCTCGACGTTGCACTCGGCGCCGAGCTGGATCCCATCGAGTTCTCGTGGAGCAGTAGCGATGTGCAGCTGTACCACCTGGGTCTGGGGGCGGGCCAGGACCCGATGGACCCCCGCGAGCTGCGCTACCTGACCGACGGAACCCCGCAGGTGCTGCCGACGTTCAGCAGCGTGGCGGCCAGCTTCCACATGACCGAGGCGCCGAAGGTGCAGTTCCCCGGGATCGACATCGAGCTGAGCAAGGTGCTGCACGCCAGCGAGGCGGTGACGGTGGCCGCGCCCATCCCGCCGAGCGGAACGGCGCGCTCGGCGCAGAAGTTCACCGAGATCTGGGACAAGGGCAAGGCCGCGGTGATCGTCAGCGAGATGACGGTGACCGACCCTTCCGGCACGCTGCTGTGGACTACCAAGCGGTCGATCTTCGCCCGCGGTGAGGGTGGTTTCGGCGGTGAGCGCGGTCCGTCGACGTCGGTGGCCGCACCCGAGCGTGCACCTGACCATGAGATCTCGATCGCCGTGTCACCCCAGCAGGCGCTGCTGTACCGCATGTGCGGGGATCGCAATCCGCTGCACTCCGACCCGGAATTCGCTGCGGCAGCGGGCTTTCCGCGGCCGATCCTGCACGGGCTGTGCACCTACGGCATGACGTGCAAGGCACTGGTCGACACTCTGCTCGACGGGGACGCCGCTCAGGTCGGTAGCTACGGTGCCCGCTTCGCCGGCGTCGTCTTCCCGGGCGAGACCATCAAGGTCAGCGCGTGGAAAGAAGACGGGCGCTACGTCGGTGTGGTCACCGCCCCCGGTCGCGACGACGCCGTCGTGCTCTCCGATGTGGAGTTCGTCCCGGCCTAGGTTTGTTGGTCGCACGCCGAACGTCACACCAGAGTCACGCTGAGCGTCGAACGCCACTCTGATGTGACGCTCGACGGGCAATTGCCTCGCTGACGCGTCGGATGATGTCGATCGGACGGTCACCGGCGACAACTCTGATCACGATCCACCCCAGGCGTTCCAGCGTTTCGAGCCGACGGACGTCCCACGTGTACTGCCGCCGGTCTTTGCGATGTTGTTCGCCGTCGTACTCAGCAGCGACCTTGATGTCTTCCCACCCCATGTCGAGGTAGCCCACCAGCTGGCCGTAGTCGTCGTAGACCGGAATCTGCGTCGTCGGAATCGGCAGTCCCGCGTCGATGAGGAGAACACGTAGCCAGGTCTCTCTTGGCGACTGAGCGCCCGCGTCAACGAGCTCGAGGATGTTCCGAGCCTGCCGGATGCCTCGGCGGCCGGGATAACGTTCGAGCAGTGCCATGACATCGTCCATACGAAACGGGGCAGCCCGGGCGAGGTCGTCCAAGACCGCTAGTGCGGTGGCTCGTGGATACCAACAGGCCACGTCCAACGCAGTACGCGCCGGAGTCGTGACAGCCATACCGTCGACGGCCATGATCTCGTCATGACCAAGACGGTCACCCCGGACGGCGATGCCGGGCAGTCTGTTGCGGTTGCGGTGAATCAGGTCGACCGGGGTCTGCGGGTCAATCCACTGAGCGCCGAAGACTGCGGCGGCAGATCGCCCCGCCACGACCGCTTGGCGCCCTGACCATAGCCACCCCGCTCGCGCCTGTAGAGATGGATCCGGATCCGCCGTGGCCACGACGTACACGTTCGGGAAAAGCCGAGTGTAGCGGCGGCTGCGCAACTCACTCTTCGCGAGATCACCCGCCGCGACAGCCTCACTTCCCAGAAAGGGCTCAATCATGGCGGCAGTCTGCCCCCGACCACTGACAGGCTTGGCGAGCGTCACACGAGAGCGACGCTCGGTGCCCAGAGTCACTCTGGTGTGACGCTCGGCGGGAAGGAGCGGAAAAACTAGCCGAGGATGAGGCCTGAGGTGGGCACGCCGGTACCGGCGGTGACGAGCACATGCTCGACGTCGGGCACCTGGTTCACCGAGGTTCCGCGCAGCTGACGCACACCTTCGGCGATGCCGTTCATGCCGTGGATGTAGGCCTCGCCCAGCTGACCGCCGTGGGTGTTGATCGGCAGCCGTCCGCCGAGCTCGATGGCACCGTCGGCGATGAAGTCCTTGGCCTCACCCCACCCGCAGAACCCCAACTCCTCCAACTGAATCAGCGTGAAGGGAGTGAAGTGGTCATAGAGGATCGCGGTCTGGATATCCGTCGGCTTCAAACCCGACTGCGACCACAGCTGCTTGCCGACCAGGCCCATCTCCGGCAGGCCATCCAACTCCGGACGGTAGTAGCTCACCATCGAATACTGGTTCGGGCTGGAGCCCTGCGCGGCCGCCTCGATGACCGCCGGGCGGTGCTTGAGATCCTTGGCCCGCTCGGCTGACACAACCACGATGGCCACGCCGCCGTCAGTCTCCTGGCAGCAGTCCAGCAGCCGCAGCGGCTCGGCGATCCAGCGGGATTCCTGATGCTCCTCGATGGTGATCGGCTTGCCGTAGAAGTACGCCTTCGGATTGTTGGCCGCATGCTTGCGGTCGGCCACCGAGATCGCGCCGAAGTCCCGACTGGTCGCACCCGACAGGTGCATGTAGCGCTTGGCGATCATCGCCACCTGCGCAGCCGGGGTGGACAGACCGTGCGGGTAGGAGAACGAGTTGTCCACGCTGGTGGAGTCCGCACCCTGGATCAGCCGCAGCTGCACCTGGCCGAACCGCATACCCGAGCGCTCGTTGAAAGCCCGGTATGCCACAACACAATCCGCGACACCGGTGGCCACCGCAATCGCGGCCTGCTGCACCGTCGCACACGCTGCACCGCCACCGTGGTGGATCTTGGAGAAGAACTTCAGATCACCGATACCTGTCGCGCGCGCGACGGCCACCTCGGTATTGGAGTCCATGGTGAACGTCACCATGCCGTCGACGTCGGCGGGGGTCAGACCCGCGTCGTCGAGCGCATCCAGCACTGCCTCGGCGGCCAGCCGAAGTTCACTGCGTCCGGAGTTCTTGGAGAAGTCCGTGGCACCGATACCGGCGATGGCCGCTTTTCCCGAGAGCTCACCGGGCATCAGGCGTTTCCTCCGATGGTCAACGTCGACGTTGCGATCACATGGTCGCCGAGGCTATTGCTGCCAACAACTTTCACGGTGATCAGGCCGTCCTCGACAGCGGTCACCTCACCCTTGAACGTCACCGTGTCGTAGGCGTACCACGGCACACCGAGGCGCAGCCCGATCGTCTTGATGATCGCGTTCGGCCCCGCCCAGTCGGTGATGTAGCGCTGCACCAGACCGGTGTCGGTGAGGATGTTGACGAAGATGTCCTTGGACCCCTTGGCCTGCGCCTTGTCCCGGTCGTGGTGGACATCCTGGTAGTCGCGGGTGGCGATGGCCGTCGACACGATGAACGTGGGATCTCCGTACAAAGCCAGTTCGGGAAGCTTGGTGCCTACTTCCACTGTCGGTGCACTCATGCGTCCGGCTCCCATGCATACAGGGTCCACGCCGGCCCGTCCTCACCGGCCGGGAAGTCGATATACGTTGCGTGAACCGGCAATCCGATCTCCACCTTCGAGTGGTCGACGTTGCGCAGCTCGCCGAGCATGCGCACGCCCTCCTCGAGTTCGACGAGCGCGATCACGAACGGCACCGTGCGGCCGGGCACCTTGGGCGCGTGGTGCACGACGAAGCTGAACACCGTGCCCTTGCCGCTGGCGACGACGTAGTCGGACGGGGCCTCTTTATCCGCCCACAGCGCCGGAACCGGCGGGTGCTGCAACGTACCGTCCGGGCGCTTCTGCAGGCGCAGCTCGTGCGCATTGACACCATCCCAGAAGAACTGGGTGTCCTTCGAGGGCGCGGGCCGCATCATGAACGCCGGGTCCAGATCGTCCGGGACGGACGACGGCGCGGCCTGCGCCTTATCCGCGGGGATGAACTTCATTATGCGCCACATCATTTCGGCGACATCTTCGTCACCGACGGACCAGGTGATCTTCTGCGTGATGAAGAAACCCTCACCCAGTGCCGTCGTCTTGGGGCCGACGACGTCGGTCAGTTCCGCACTGACACTGACCTCTTCGCCCGGACGCAGGTAGCGGTGGTAGGTCTGCTCGCAGTTGGTGGCGACCACGCCGATGTAGCCGGCCTCGTCGAACAGCGTGATGATCTTGCCCAGCGGATCGTCGTCGGGACGCACACCGCCCAGACCCATCATCGTCCAGACCTGGATCATCGCCGGCGGGGCGACGGTGCCGGGGTGGCCCGCATCCTTGGCAGCCGCCTCGTCGACGTAGATCGGGTTCTTGTCGCCGAGGGCATCCAGCCAGTGGTCGATCATCGGCTGGTTCACCGGATGACGGCCGGTGCGCGGCTTGCTCTTTCCGTCGGCCTTCACCTTCTCCGCGGCCGCGCGGATGTCGTCAATTGCGCTCACCGAGGCACCCGCGGCACCTTGAGGCCCGACGCGGCGACCTGTTCTCGCATCACCTCGTTGACGCCACCACCGAAGGTGATGACGAGGTTGCGCTTGGTCTGCGAGTCCAGCCAGTCCAGCAGTTCGCCGGTCTGCGGCTCGGCCGGGTTGCCGTACTTGCCCACGATCTCCTCGGCGAGCCGGCCGATGCGCTGGATCCGCTCGGTCGAAAACACCTTGGTAGCAGCGGCATCCGCGATGTCGATGGTCTCGCCCGCGGCCGCGACCTGCCAGTTGAGCAGCTCGTTGACCCGCCAGATCGCCTTGATCTCACCGAGCAGCCGGCGCACGTCGTCGTGGTCCAGCGGTGTCACGCCGTTGCCGCCGGGCTTGGACGCCCACTCGTGTACCCGGTCGTAGATCCCGGCGATCCGGCCGGCCGGTCCGAGCATGACGCGTTCGTGGTTGAGCTGGGTGGTGATCAGCCGCCAGCCGGCATTCTCCTCGCCGACGAGCATGTCGACCGGGACCCGGACATCGTTGTAGTAGGTGGCATTGGTGTGGTGCGCACCGTCGGACAGGATGATCGGGGTCCAGGAGTAGCCCGGATCGGTGGTATCGACGATGAGGATCGAAATCCCCTTGTGCTTCACCGCATCCGGATCGGTCCGGCAGGCCAGCCAGACATAATCGGCGTCATGCCCGCCGGTGGTCCAGATCTTCTGCCCGTTGACGATGTACTCGTCACCTTGCCGCACCGCAGAGGTACGCAGCGACGCGAGGTCGGTGCCGGCCTCCGGCTCGGAGTATCCGATGGCGAAGTGGACCTCGCCGGCCAGGATCGCCGGCAGGAACTTCTTCTTCTGCGCCTCGGTGCCGTACACCTGCAGGGTGGGGCCCACGGTCTGCAGCGTGACCGCCGGCAGCGGGACGTCCGCACGGGCCGCCTCGTTGACGAAGATGGACTGCTCGACGGGGCCGAAGCCGTGGCCGCCGAACTCCTTGGGCCAGCCCACACCGAGCTTGCCGTCGGAGCCCATCCGCTTGATGATCGCGCGGTAGGCCTTGCCGTGGCGGTCGACCTCCATCTCCGCTCGCTCCTCGGGCGAGATGAGATTGGCGAAGTACTGCCGCATTTCGGCTTGCAGCTGACGCTGCTCGGGGGTCAGTTCGATGAACATTGCGCTCCCACCAGGTCGAGGCGATAAGAGGGGCCACCCAATAGACGGGTGAGGTCCTTGATCGTGGAGTAATACCGGTGCATCGGGTAGGTGATGTCCATACCCATGCCGCCGTGCAGGTGATGGCAGGTCTGCATCGCCGGCGACGCCTGCGATGTCAGCCAGTAGCCGAGGACGTCGATGTCGTCGTCGGCGTCGCGCCCCTCGGCTAGCCGCCAAATCACCGAGTTGGCGGTCAAAGCCAGTGTGCGCGAGGCGATGTAGACCTCGGCCAGCTGTGCGGCCACCGTCTGGAAGGTGGACAGCGGCCTGCCGAACTGCTCACGGTTGGCGACATAGCCCGCCGTCAGCTTCAGCGCACCGGCCACCAGGCCGGCCGCGAACGCGCCGATGGCGGCCGAGGCCAGCTGGTTGACCCGGTGCGGGGTCGCGCCGTCGAGTACATCGTCGGACTCGACGGCGACGTCGGTGAAGGTGACGGCGTACTCGTCACCGCCGGTGGAGGTCGGGGTCTTCGTCAGCTCGACACCGGCGGCCTGCGGTGAGACCACCACAACCCCGTTGTCAGCGGTGACCACCAGCCAGTCGGCCTGCTCCGCGTAGGGGACGGCAACTTTGGTGCCGTTCAACCTGCCACCGGCCAGTGTGGTCGCCGGTCGGTCCGGCAGCGAGGCCCCGGGCTCATTGAGCGCCGCCGACAGGATCGCTCCCTTGGCCACCCCGCTGAGGAACCGGTCCTGCTGGGCCTCGGACGCCAGATCGAGCAACGGGATCAGGCCCAGCCCCAGCGTCGCCAGTGCCGGTGAGACCGTGCCGTGGCGGCCGATCTCGGTCAGCGCCGTGGCGACCTCGGGCAGTCCGACCCCGTCACCACCGAGTCGCTCGGGCACGCCCAGGGCCGTCACGCCCCCGGAAACCAATGCCTCCCAGCTGTTCTCGCGCTCCAGGACGGAGGTCACCACATCGGCGACAGCCTGCTGTTCCGGGTCCGGAGTGAAATCCACCCGAATCCTCCTCGTGTCGTTGTCTAGACGGTGGCCGGCGTCTTACCGGTGTAGTCGACCTGCCAGTGTTTGATGCCGTTAAGCCATCCTGAACGTAACCGCTCCGGCGTGCCGATAGAAGTGAGATCGGGCATGTGATCAGCGACGGCGTTGAAGATCAGGTTGATGGTCATCCGCGCCAGATTGGCCCCGATGCAGTAGTGCACCCCGGTGCCGCCGAAACCGACGTGCGGGTTCGGATCGCGCAGGATGTTGAAGGTGTGCGGATCGTCGAACACCTCTTCGTCGAAGTTGGCCGAGCGGTAGAACATCACGACCCGCTGACCCTTCTTGATGGTCACCCCGCTCAGTTCGAAGTCCTCGAGGGCGGTGCGCTGGAACGCGGTGACCGGGGTGGCCCACCGGACGATTTCATCGGCCGCGGTCGACGGACGCTCCTTCTTGTAGAGCTCCCACTGTTCGGGGTTGTTCGCGAAGGCGATCATGCCGTGGGTGATGGAGTTGCGGGTGGTCTCGTTGCCGGCCACCGCCAGCATCATCACGAAGAAGCCGAACTCGTCTTCGGACAGCTTCTCGCCGTCGATATCGGCATTGACCAGCGCGGTGACGATGTCGTCGCCGGGGTTCGCCGTCTTCACCCCCGCCATGTGCATGGCGTAGGCGAGCACCTCCATCGAGGACTGCTTGGGGTCGACGTCAGCGAACTCCGGATCCTCACCACCGGTCATCTCGTTGGACCAGCGGAACAGCTTCTCGCGATCCTCCTGCGGCACACCCAGAAGTCCGGCGATCGCCTGCAGCGGCAACTCACAGGACACCTGCTCGACGAAGTCACCGGATCCCTCTGCCGCAGCGGCTTTCGCGATGGCCTGAGCGCGATCGTTGAGCTCGTCCTGCAGGCGGTTGACCGCCCGCGGCGTGAAGCCCTTGGAGATGATCCGGCGCAGCCGGTCATGGTGCTCCCCGTCCATGTTCAGCATGACGAAGCGCTGCAGATCGATGTCCTCACGCGCCATGTCGTCGGGGAACTGCGGGATGGCGCCGTTCTCCCAACTCGAGAAGATGTCGTTGCGCCGGGACACCTCTTTGACGTCCTTGTGCTTGGTGACCACCCAGTAGCCGCCGTCGTTGAAGCCACCCTTTCCGATAGGCTGCTCGCACCACCAAATCGGCGCGACCTCACGCAGCTCAGCGAGCTCTTCGACCGGCAACTTCTTGACGTTGCGGTCCGGATCCAGAAAGTCGAATCCGTGCGGCAGGTTGGGGGTTGGCATGATCGCGCGCTCCTCGATATGACGTGTTCTAGTGCCAGTAAAACACGGCTCCACCGCAGACAAAAGGCGCAAAAGCATCCTCGCTTGTCAGAGTAATGAAACGTGTTCTAGCCTGACCTCATGGGTAATCCTGTCATCGTCGAAGCCACCCGCAGCCCGATCGGAAAGCGGGGCGGCTGGTTGTCCGGTCTGCACGCCACCGAGCTGTTGGGGGCGGTTCAGAAGGCGCTCGTGGAGAAGGCCGGGATCGACCCAGGAGAGGTCGAGCAGGTCATCGGCGGGTGCGTCACCCAGTACGGCGAGCAGTCCAACAACATCACCCGGGTGGCCTGGCTGACCGCCGGCCTGCCCGAGCAGATCGGTGCCACCACCGTCGACTGCCAGTGCGGCAGCGCCCAGCAGGCCAACCACCTGATCGCGGGTCTGATCGCCACCGGCGCGATCGACGTCGGCATCGCCTGCGGGATTGAGGCCATGAGCCGCGTCGGCCTGGGCGCCAACGCCGGTCCGGACCGCTCGGCGATCCGCGCCGCGTCGTGGGACATCGACATGCCGGACCAGTTCACCGCCGCCGAGCGCATCGCCAAGCGGCGCGGCATCACCCGTGAGGATATCGACCACCTCGGCCTGATCTCCCAGCAAAAAGCCAAGCGGGCCTGGGACGAGAACCGTTTCGACCGCGAGATCTCCCCGATCGAGGCACCGATCCTCGACGAGAACAAGCAGCCCACCGCCGAGCGGCACTTCGTCAGCCGCGACCAGGGTCTGCGCGAGACCACCCTGGAAGGCCTGGCCGCGCTCAAGCCGGTGATCGAGGGCGGCATCCACACCGCGGGGACGTCGTCGCAGATTTCCGACGGCGCCGCGGCGGTGCTGTGGATGGACGAGGACAAGGCGCGCGCACTGGGCCTGCGCCCGCGCGCCCGCATCGTCGCCCAGGCCCTCGTCGGTGCCGAGCCCTACTACCACCTCGACGGCCCGGTGCAGTCCACCGCACGGGTGCTGGAAAAGGCCGGCATGAAGATGGGCGACATCGACCTGACCGAGATCAATGAGGCGTTCGCCTCGGTGGTGCTCAGCTGGGCGCAGGTGCATGGCGCCGACCTGGACAAGGTCAATGTCAACGGCGGCGCGATCGCCCTTGGCCACCCGGTGGGCAGCACCGGCAGCCGGTTGATCACCACCGCCTTGCACGAACTCGAGCGCACCGATCAGAGCACCGCGCTGATCACGATGTGTGCCGGTGGTGCGCTGTCGACCGGAACGATCATCGAGCGGATCTAGTGCCCTCCTCCGAGGAAGAACGGGTCGCAGCGGCGCGCGCGTACATCGAGGCCCTCGCCAGTCACAAGGCTGATGACGTCCCGTTTGCGCCGGACTGCACACGCATCGAGGTCGGACTCAAGACCGGCTTCTCCGGAGATCACTTGCGCCGCAGCCTGAACCGTGGCCCGCAGTACCGCATCATCTCCGCGGTGACAGCACCGGAGTTCACCGTCAACGGTGATGAGATCCGGGCGCTCTTCGACGTGATCACCAAGCCGTCGCTGGCCGGCGCGAAGGTGTGCGCCCACATCGACGAGACGTTTCTGATCCCCGTCGCTGATGGCAAGATTCATCACATCAGGGCGCACATCCGCCCGTTCATCAAGCGTTAATCCGAGGAGCAGTCGTGCCCAAACCCCGGCCCAAGGGCCTCGATACGCCGACCACCAAGTTCATCATCAAGTGGATGTCCCGCGCCCAGACCGCGGTCTACAAGGTGAGCAAGGGCAAGCTCGGCGGCACATTCCTCGAAGGCGCCCCGGTGGCGCTGCTGACGACCATCGGACGCAAGAGCGGTGAGCCGCGGGTCGCGCCGTTGCTGTTCCTACGCGAGGGCAACCGGATCGTGCTGGTGGCCTCGCAGGGCGGCAGTGACAAGCACCCGCTGTGGTACCTGAACCTCAAGGCCAATCCCAAGGTCTCGGTCCAGATCAAGGACGAAGTGCTCAACCTGACGGCACGCGATGCCACCGAAGCCGAGCGCGCCGAGTACTGGCCGAAGATGACGGCGTTCTACACCGGCTTCGAGGACTACCAGTCGTGGACCGATCGGGTGATTCCGATCGTCATCTGCGACCCCTAGCCTTCCGCCGCGAAAGGCCAGTTATGCCACGCATTTCGCGCTGCAGCGTGACGTAACTGGCCGTTCGGCGAAGTGGCTTAGGCGCCGAATACCGGCAGCGGCTCGCGTGACTTGGCCAGCAGGTCGGTGACCACCGGACCCAGCTCGGCGGGATCCCAGCGATCACCCTTGTCGATGTCCGCGCCGCGCGCCCAGCCCTCGGCGACCCGGATGATGCCGCCCTCGACCTCGAAAACCCGGCCGGTGACGTCACGCGACTCGACACTGCCGAGCCAGACCACCAGCGGTGAGATGTTCTCCGGCGCCATGGCGTCGAACGCCTGGTCCTGGGTGGACATCATGTCGGCGAACACGGTCTCGGTCATCCGAGTCCGTGCCGACGGAGCGATCGCGTTGACGGTTACGCCGATCCGGCTCATCTCGGCGGCGGCCACCAGGGTCAGCGCAGCGATCCCCGCTTTGGCGGCGCTGTAGTTGGCCTGCCCGACACTGCCCTGCAGCCCGGCACCCGAGCTGGTATTGATGATGCGGGCGTCGACCGCCTCACCGGCCTTGGACTTGGCGCGCCAGTACGCACCGGCGTGCTTCATGGTGGCGAAATGGCCCTTGAGGTGCACGGCGATGACGGCGTCGAACTCCTCTTCGGAGGTGTTGACGAACATCCGGTCGCGCACGATGCCGGCGTTGTTCACCAGGACGTCGAGGCCACCGAAGGTGTCGACGGCGGTCTGGATCAGCGCCTCGGCCTGCGCCCAGTCGGCCACGTTGGAGCCGTTGGCGACGGCTTCGCCACCGGCAGCGACGATTTCGTCGACGACGCCCTGCGCGGCGCTACCGCCACCGGCCGGCGACCCGTCGAGCCCGACGCCGATGTCGTTGACCACCACGCGCGCCCCTTCGGCGGCGAACGCCAGTGCGTGCGCGCGCCCGATACCGCCACCGGCACCCGTGACGATGACCACCCGGCCGTCGAGCAAACCCATTCCCATATCTCCTTACTTGTTTGCGCTGGAGGCGGACAGATATGCCGGCGGCTCGCCGCCGCCGTGCACCGCCATCTTGGCCCCACTGATGTATGAGGCTGCGTCAGAAGCTAAAAATGCTGCGGCCCAACCGATATCGACCGGTTTTGCCAGCCGTCCCAGCGGCACGGTGGCGGCGACGGCGGCCTGCGACTCGGCATCACCGTAGAACAGCTCGGCCTGCTCGGTCTCGACCATGCCCACCACGAGGGTGTTCACCCGCACCTTCGGCGCCCACTCCACCGCCAGGGTGGTGGTGAGGCTTTCCACCCCGGCCTTGGCGGCGCTGTAGGCCGCGGTGCCGGGCGACGGACGCCCGGCGCTCACCGAGGAGATCGACACGATCGAGCCACCCTGCGGCTGCGCCTGCATCACCACGTTGGCGGCCTGCGAGACATGCAGCATGCCAAGCAGATTCAGTTCGACGATCTTCTGGTGGAACTTCGGGGACGCGTCGGCGGCCAGCGCGTAGGGCGAGCCGCCCGCGTTGTTCACCACCACGTCGAGTCGGCCGTGCGTGGCCACGACGGCCTCGATCAGGCCTGCGACGGCTTCGGGGTCCCGGACGTCGCAGCTGTGGAAGTCGTAGGGCAGGCCCTCGACGGGGCGCCGCGCGCAGGTGACGACGGTGGCGCCCTGGTCGGCGAACACCGAGCTGATCCCGGCGCCGACGCCGCGCACACCGCCCGTCACGAGGACCACACGGCCCTGCAGGCCCAGGTTGATGCCGGTATCAGCCGCCTCAGTCACTGTGCTAGCGTACCAAGCAAGTGCTTGCTTAGGTATTCGCCCCCATCAGGAAGCGACCGAGGAACTCCGATGACCATTACGTCTCGCACCGTCGAACCCGGCATCGTCGCCGTCACGGTGGACCATCCGCCCGTCAATGCACTGCCCTCACGGGGCTGGTTCGAACTGGCCGACACCATCACCGCAGCGGGCCGGGACATGTCCACTCACGTGGTGATCCTGCGTGCCGAGGGCCGGGGCTTCAACGCCGGTGTGGACATCAAGGAGATGCAGAACACCGAGGGCTTCACCGCGCTGATCGACGCCAACCGGGGCTGCTTTGCGGCCTTCAAGGCGGTCTACGAGTGCGAGGTGCCCGTCATCGCCGCGGTCAACGGGTTCTGCGTCGGCGGCGGTATCGGCCTGGTCGGCAATGCCGACGTGATCGTGGCCTCCGATGATGCGAAGTTCGGACTCCCCGAGGTCGAGCGCGGCGCGTTGGGGGCAGCCACTCATCTGTCCCGGCTGGTCCCCCAGCACATGATGCGGCGGCTGTTCTACACCGCGGCGACCGTCGATGCGCACACGCTGCACCAGTTCGGGTCGGTGCACGAGGTGGTGCCGCGGGCCGACCTCGACGAGTCCGCACTGCGCGTCGCCCGCGACATCGCCAGCAAGGACACCCGGGTGATCCGGGCGGCCAAGGAGGCGCTGAACTTCATCGACGTCCAGCGGGTCAACTCCAGTTACCGCATGGAGCAGGGCTTCACGTTCGAGCTGAATCTGTCCGGCGTCGCCGACGAGCACCGCGACGCTTTCGCGGGGACCAACAAGGGCGTGAAATGAGAGATAAGCGAACGACACTCGACGAGGCTGTCGCCGGCATCGAGAGCGGCATGACCATCGGCATCGCCGGCTGGGGATCACGCCGCAAGCCGATGGCCTTCGTGCGCGCCCTGCTGCGCACCGACGTCACCGACCTGACCGTGGTCACCTACGGCGGGCCCGACCTGGGGCTGCTGTGCTCGGCGGGCAAGGTCAGCAAGGTCTACTACGGCTTCGTGTCACTGGATTCGCCGCCGTTCTACGACCCGTGGTTCTCCAAGGCCCGGACCTCGGGGACGATCGTGGCCCGCGAGATGGACGAGGGCATGCTGCGGTGCGGTCTGCAGGCCGCCGCACAACGGTTGCCATTCCTGCCCATCCGCGCCGGGCTGGGCAGCTCGGTCATCGACTTCTGGGACGGCGAGCTCAAAACCGTCCGCTCCCCGTACGAAACCGACGGTGGCCATGAAGATCTCGTCGCCATGCCCGCGCTGCGCCTGGACGCCGCGTTCGCACACCTGAACCTGGGCGACAAACACGGCAACGCCGCCTACACCGGGATCGACCCGTACTTCGACGACCTGTTCCTGATGGCCGCCGACCGCCGCTATCTGTCGGTGGAGAAAGTGGTATCCACGGAGGAGCTCATCAAATCCGTTCCGCCGCAAGCACTACTGGTGAACCGGATGATGGTCGACCAGGTGGTCGAGGCTCCCAACGGCGCGCATTTCACCACCGCCGAACCTGACTACAAACGCGACGAGAAGTTCCAGCGCCACTACGCAGCGGCGGCCGCCGAGGATGCGACGTGGCAGGAGTTCGTCGCCACCTTCCTATCCGGCAGTGAAGCCGACTACCAGGCCGCAGTGCGCCGCTTCGCAGAGCAGGAGGCCAAATGATCCAGGTCAGCCGCGCCGAGGTGTGCGTCATCGCCTGCGCAGAACTGTTCCGCGATGCCGGCGAGATCATGGTCAGCCCGATGACGAACATCGTCTCGATCGGCGCCCGTCTGGCGCGACTGACCTTCGCGCCCGACATCCTGCTCACCGACGGTGAAGCCCGACTTCTGGCCGACACCCCGGCACTCGGCGCACAGGGCGCCATCGAGGGCTGGATGCCGTTCGGCCGGGTCTTCGAGACCCTGGCCTGGGGTCGGCGCCATGTGGTCATGGGCGCCAACCAGATTGACCGCTACGGCAACCAGAACCTGTCGGCCTTCGGCCCGCTGCAACACCCGACCCGGCAGATGTTCGGTGTCCGCGGCGCACCGGGTAACACCATCAACCACGCCACCAGCTACTGGGTGGGCAACCACTCCAAGCGGGTGTTCTGCGAAGCCGTCGACATCGTGTCCGGAATCGGCTGGGACAAGGTCGATCCGGACAACCCGGCCTACCGCTTCGTCAACGTCTACCGGGTCGTCACCAACCTCGGCGTGTTCGACTTCGGCGGCCCCGACCGCACGATGCGGGCGTTGTCACTACATCCCGGTGTGGAGCCCGACGAGGTCCGGGAGAACACCTCCTTCGAGGTCCACGGCCTCGACGAGGCCGACCGGACCCGGCTGCCCAGTGGCGAGGAGCAGCAGCTGATCCGGGAGCGAATCGACCCGAAAGGGCTGCGCGACAAGGAAGTCGCGTCGCCCCGCGACAATCGAGGCCGAGCATGAGGC
This sequence comes from Mycobacterium sp. M26, assembly GCF_001494595.1. GTDB lineage: Bacteria > Actinomycetota > Actinomycetes > Mycobacteriales > Mycobacteriaceae > Mycobacterium. The sequence goes on along the minus strand of NZ_LN929908.1, from coordinate 136,111 downwards.
TACGCACGCCGCTGACCGAACTGGTCGGCATCGAGCACCCCGTCGTCCAGACCGGGATGGGCTGGGTGGCCGGCGCCCGGCTGGTCTCGGCCACCTCCAACGCCGGTGGGCTGGGAATCCTGGCCTCGGCGACCATGACCATCGATGAACTTGCGACCGCGATCTCGAAGGTGAAGGCCGCCACCGACAAACCGTTCGGGGTGAACATCCGCGCCGATGCCGCCGATGCCGGCGATCGCGTCGATCTGATGATCCGCGAGGGCGTGAAGGTGGCGTCGTTCGCCCTGGCCCCCAAGCAGGAGTTGATCGCCCGCCTCAAAGAGGCAGGGTCCGTGGTGGTCCCGTCGGTGGGCGCAGCCAAACATGCCCGCAAGGTGGCGAGCTGGGGCGCCGACGCGGTGATCGTGCAGGGCGGCGAAGGCGGCGGTCACACCGGACCGGTGGCGACCACCCTGCTGCTGCCGTCGGTGCTCGACGCGGTCGACATTCCCGTCGTCGCCGCAGGCGGCTTCTTCGACGGGCGCGGCCTGGCCGCCGCCCTGTCCTACGGTGCGGCGGGCGTGGCGATGGGAACCCGGTTCCTGCTGACCTCGGACTCCACCGTGCCCGACGAGATCAAGCAGCGGTACCTGCAGGCCGCCCTGGACGGCACGGTCGTGTCCACCCGGGTGGACGGGATGCCGCACCGGGTGCTGCGCACCGGTCTGGTCGAGAAGCTGGAAAGCGGCTCCCGGATAAGGGGATTCACCGCGGCGGTCGGCAATGCCGCCAAGTTCAAGAAGATGTCGCAGATGAGCTGGGCCTCGATGATCCGCGATGGTCTGGCCATGCGGCACGGCAAGGACCTCACCTGGTCGCAGGTGCTGATGGCGGCCAACACCCCGATGCTGCTGAAGGCCGGCCTGGTGGAAGGCAACACCCAAGCCGGTGTGCTGGCCTCAGGTCAGGTGGCCGGCATCATCGAGGACCTGCCGTCATGCGCGGAACTGGTCGAGACCATCGTCAGTGATGCCGTCAAGCATCTACAGGCGGCTGCCGCACTCGTCGAATGACGCGTACCGTGGGGTCGTAGGCGTTGATTCCGGGGGGAAGCGATGGCTAGGTAAGTGAGACTGGCACCCGACAGCTGGCCGCGACAGTTCCGCGACCTGATCCGACTGTCCAACAAGTATCTGCTCAACCCGGCCATGCTGCGGTTGGCCGGTACCAAGTACTGGTACGCCTCGGTGATCCGGCACACCGGACGGCAGTCCGGGAAGCACTACTCGACCCCGGTGGTCGCTGACCGGGTCGGCGATCGGTTCATCGTTCCGCTGCCCTACGGCACCCAGGTCGACTGGCTGCGCAATGTCCTGACCGCAGGGCGGGCGCGGATCTCGAGCCGGGGCGAGACCTACGAGGTGGTGGCCCCCGAGATCATCGACGCCACCGAAGCACTGCCCCTGCTGCGGCGCGACCGGCGCCGCACATTCGAGCGGACGGGCATCGAGCACTTCCTGCGCGTCCGCATCTCGTGATGAATCTGTGAGCTTCATTCCCTCTTGATGAAGCTATAGTCTTCACATGAAGGGAATGAAGCTTCCAGCTTCACCAGTAGCGACTCTCATCGGTGACGTGGTTGGTTCCCGGCAGATGGCGGACCGCGCGGGTCTGCATCAGCGGGTGACCGCAGCGCTTGCCGCGGTCGGGTCGAGCGCGATCGATCCGCCCGCCTTCACGGTGGGCGACGAGTTCCAGGGCAGCTACCCCACTGTCGGTGCCGCCATCGACGCCGCCCTGTCGGTGCGGCTGGAGGTCGCACCGGAGGTCGACGTGCGCTTCGGGATCGGCTGGGGTGAGGTCACCATCCTCGACCCGGCCACCGGTATCCAGGACGGACCGGGCTGGTGGTCGGCGCGCGAGGCCATCGAGTGGACGGCCGGGGCTCAGCAGCAGCCGGGCTTGGCGCATCTGCGCACCACGTATCGCCGGGCCGCGGCCGACGGTCCGGACCCGAACGCCGTCAACGCCGCCCTGATGTGTCGGGACCACCTGATTGGATCGTTGGATGCCCGATCCCTGCGCCTGTTGCGGGGGCTCCTCGAGCACGTGACGAAGAAGGACTTGGCGGCCATGGAAGGTATCAGCGCCTCGGCGGTGTCCCAGCGGACCGCCCGCGATGGGTTGGACCTGCTGGTACTGGCCAGCGGGCAATTGCGGGGTCTGTGATGAGCGGGGTTGCGGTCTTCCTGATCGCGGTGGGCTGCGCCGACATTCTGCGACGGCTCGTGCCGCGGGCCTGGCCGGCGGTGCTGGCCGGCCCGGTGGTCGCCATCGCCACCGCCGCGCTGTGCGGGCTGTGGCATCTCGGCGACCTGGTGCTGGTGGGCATCGCCGCGGTCGCGGCTGCACTTTGGGAGGTCACCTGTGCGCGCGCCGAGCGCCTGGGGGGCCGGCGGCAGATCTGGCCGCTGGTGCTGTTCGGCACCGTCCTGGCCGTGCTGGTCCTGTTGTCCGGACTGGGCTCTGACGTCGGGGGCCCGGTCGCCGCCTGGGCCCGATGGGTGGCGCTGCCGGGCTTGGCAACGGTCGACCCCGGCCGCATCGTGATGGTGATCGCGGTGGTGCTCCTGCAACTGGTCACCGGCAATCAGCTGGTGCGCCTTCTGCTCGGGTCGGTGGGGTCGGTGAAGCCCGCCGGGCAACCGCAGGCCTCCGACAGGCTCAAGGGCGGCCGGCTACTGGGGCCGATGGAACGGCTTCTCATTCTCGGCCTGAGCCTGGCCGGCCAGCTCGCGGCTGCGACGGCCGTGGTGGCCGCCAAGAGCATCATCCGGTTCCCGGAGATCAATGCGCAGAAGGCGCGGGAGAACGGGGGGATCGGTATCGACGATGTCACCGAGTACTTCTTGGTCGGCAGTTTCGCGAGTTGGATCGTCGCGCTCGGCGGGCTCGCGCTGGCCCAGTAGCGGCCTGTCTCAGACACCGGGATCAGGGTGTTTGGCCAGGTGCCGCACCCTAGGCTGGCGGCGATGAAGATGAATGCCGCGGTCTTGTGGGCCGCCAACAGTGACTGGAGCGTCGAGGAAGTCGAGCTCGACCCGCCCGGCGACCGCGAGGTCCTGGTCTCGTTCGAGGCGACCGGCATGTGCCACTCCGACCATCACTTCCGCACCGGCGACACCCCGGTCGCGCTGCCGATCATCGGCGGCCACGAAGGCGCGGGCGTGGTGGTCGAGGTCGGTCCCGGCGTGCGCGACCTCAAGGTCGGCGATCACGTCGTCACCTCCTTCCTGCCGGTGTGCGGGCAGTGCCGCTGGTGCTCGACCGGGCACCAAAACCTCTGCGACATGGGCGCTTTGATCATGATGGGCACCCAGGTGGACGGGACCTACCGGCGGCACGCCCGCGGCCAGGACATCGGTGTCACCTCGCTGCTCGGCTGTTTCGCCCAGTACGGGACCGTGCACGAGACCTCGCTGGTGAAGATCGACGATGACATCCCGCTCAACCGCGCGTGCCTGCTCGGCTGCGGCGTGACGACGGGCTGGGGCTCAGCGGTGAACACCGCGAAGGTCAGCCCGGGCGACACCGTCGTCGTGATCGGGTTCGGCGGTATCGGCAGCGGCGCCGTCCAGGGCGCCCGGCTGGCGGGTGCGGAGAAGATCGTCGTCATCGACATCGCAGAGCACAAGCGGGACAAGGCATTCCAGTTCGGGGCCACCCACTTCGCCACCTCGGTGGCCGAGGGCCTGGAGCTGGTGGGTCAGATCACCCACGGCGTCATGGCGGACTCCGCGCTGATCACCGTCGGCCTGGCCGAGGGCCCGATGATCAACGACGCGTTGATGATGGTGCGCAAGGGCGGGGCGGCGGTACTGACCGCGATCGCCAACGCCTTCGACATGACCCCGACCCTGCCGATGGCCATGTTCACGTTCTTCCAGAAGCGGCTGCTGGGCAGCCTCTACGGCGAGGCGAACATGCGCGCCGACATCCCCCGGCTGCTGAGCCTCTACCGCGAGGGCAAGCTGCTGCTGGACGAGACGGTGACCACCGAGTACAAGCTCGCCGACATCAACGTCGGCTATGACGACATGCTGGCCGGCCGAAACATCCGCGGGGTCATCGTCCACGACCACTGACGAGCCGCCCGGCCAGGTGCGGCCGGACACGTTGTCGGAAATCTTCGTAGCGTTCTTGCCTGCCGGGGCAGATACCCCAATGCTGTGTGCCATGCACGCGAATGGCGACGAAGCCGCCCGGGACCACCCGCTGGGCCGTATCCGACTGTTGGACCAGCAGAGAGTCAACCTTGACGGGTTCGCCGAACCCGATCCGGAACTCGGCATGATCTCGCACCTGTCGCCGTATGACCCTGAACCGTCCTGGCGCCTGGCCGACGACGGCACAGTGCTCGAGATGGATTCCAAGCCTGCCGCCGACTTCGACACCATCGACGAGTTCGTCGTGCGCTATGCGATCGACCATGCCGAGGCCCCGAAGTCGATGGCGATGAGCGAGGTCGAACTGGCTCGGCTCATCGTGGATTCCAACGTGCCCCGTGACGAGGTCCTCCGGGTTTGCTCCGGCCTGACCCCGGCGAAGATGGCCAGGGTCGTCGCCATGCTGCAACCGGTGGAGATCCAGATGGCGATGATGAAGATGCGGGCGCGCCGCACCCCGGCCAATCAAGCCCACGTCACCAATCGGCTCGACGACCCTCTCCTGATCGCCGCGGACGCGGCGACCGCGGTGGCGTACGGCTTCCGCGAACTCGAGACGACGGTGCCGGTGCTTGACGACGCTCCCGCCGTCGCGATGGCACTGTTGATCGGCTCCCAGGTGCCCGCGGCCGGCGCGCTGACCCAATGTTCGGTGGAGGAAGCCCGCGAGTTGGAGCTCGGAGTCCGAGGACTGGTGTCCTACGCCGAAACCGTATCGGTCTACGGCACCGAACAGGTCTTCACCGATGGTGATGACACCCCGTGGTCCAAGGCGTTCCTGACCTCCGCCTACGCCTCGCGCGGAATCAAGATGCGGCTGTCCAGCGGGGCCGGCTCCGAGGTGCTCATGGGCCAGGCCGAACGAAAGTCGATGAACTATCTGGAGTCCCGCTGCGTCGCCCTGGCCAAGGGCATCGGAGCACAGGGTGTACAGAACGGCGGAGTCGACGGGGCCGCGATCACCGCCGCGGTGCCCGGTGGCGTCAAGGAACTCCACGCCGAGAACCTGATGGTGATGCTGCGCGGGCTCGAATCATGCAGTGGAAACGACTCACTGATGAGCGAGTCGACGATGCGCCGGACCAGTCGTACATTGCCGACGCTGCTGTCGGGGTCGGACTTCATCTTCTCCGGGTTCGGCTCGATCGTGTCCTACGACAACATGTTTGGCCCCTCCAACTTCAACGCTGCCGACCTCGACGACTACCTGGTGCTACAGCGTGACTGGGGTGTCGACGGCGGATTGCGGTCGGTGGATCCGGCCACCTTCGAAGCGATGCGCCGACAAGCCGCCGAAGCGACCCGGGCGGTGTTCGAATATCTGGGGTTGGCGGACTTCGACGACGAGCACGTCGAGACCGTCGTGCACGCCGAGGGTTCCAAGGACCTGCCCGTCACCGACGGCGTGACCGTCCTGAACGCCGCACGGATGATCGAGCAGTCCGGACTGACGGTGCTCGACGTCGTCGCCGCACTCGCCGAGACCGGGTTCAGCGATGTCGCCGAACGCGTCCTGGGTATGGCCAAAGCCCGCGTCACCGGCGACTACCTGCAGACGGCGGCCATCTTCGACGAGCAGATGAACGTGCTCTCGGGGCTCAGCGACCCCAATGACTACCGCGGGCCGGGCACCGGATACCGGCCATCACCGGAGCGGCAAGCCCAGCTCGACACCGTCCGGCAGGCCCGCTCGGTTACTGACCTGGTCAAGGAGCAGGCCGCCTTCTTCGAGCCCGGCCGGGTGGTGGAGTTGGGCCCCGCCCTGCCCGGGACCGACCCCCGCGAGGTCGTGGTCGGCGTCTCTCCCGCGTTCGCCACCAAGCTGTTCCGCACGCTGTCGGGCATGACGATCTACGACGTGCTCGAGCAGATCCTCGCCGGCTTGGAAGAAGAACAGTGTGTGCCGCGGCTGGTGCGCATCACCAACACCGTGGATCTGGGATCGATCGGCAAGACCGCGGCCGGACTGTCCGGCTCCGGGATCAGCGTCGGCCTGCAGGCCAAGGGCACCACGCTGATCCACCGCCGGGACCTGACCCCGCTGGCCAATCTCGAATTACTCAGTGTCGCACCGCTGATCGCCCCCGACATGTACCGACTGATCGGGATCAACGCGGGAAGGCATGCGAAGGGCGCGACCCCGGCCCCGATGCGCAACGCCTACACCGACGAGGCCATCACCGCCCGCTACCACACGAAGGTGGTGTCGATGGTCGCGATCGAGCGAGCCGAGATCGCCGCCCACACCGGATCCCACGTGGAATTGGAGTTCGTTCGATGACCACCTCCGCCCATTCCGGTCGCGCGATCGACGAGATTACCGTCGAGGCCGCGCGTGCCGGTCAGCTCAGCCTCGACGACATCCGGATCAGCCGGGAGACACTGTTGGACCAGGCCGACGCCGCTCAACGGTCCGGTTCGGCGCAACTGGCGATGAATCTCCGCCGCGCGGCCGAGATGACCGCGCTGCCGGCCGCGGAGATGCTGGCCGCCTACGAAGCATTGCGCCCCAACCGCTCCACGTTTGACGAACTGCAGGAGCTGGCACAGCGACTCGACGCCCACCAAGCACACGCGTGCGCACAGCTGGTCCGCGAGGCGGCGACGGCCTACCAGCGGCGCGGCCTGTTGCGATGACGGTGTGGGCCGGTGTCGACATCGGCAACGCCACGACCGAGGTGGTCCTGTGCCGCGGAGGCGGTGAGCTCGAGGTGGTGGGCAGCGGGCGGGTTCCGACCCGGGGTGGAAAGGGATCGCTGCGCGCCATCGACGTTGCCGCCCAGCTGGTTCGCCAGCTGAGCCACACGCACGGACTCGTGGTCGATCGGGCCGCGTTCGCTCCGACACCACCGGTGACGTCCGGCACCGAACAGGTCAAGCTCCACACTCGGCGCACCGGCCGGCTGCTCATCATCACCCGGTCAGCGCCGACGACCGCGGGCGACGCGGTAGGCGTCGGCATCCCCGTACCGGTCGAACGCCTCAGCGAGGTCAACCGCGACCAACCGGTCATCGCCTGTGCGACGGCCGACCAGGGATACCGCGATGTCGCGGGATTCGTCAATGCCGCCATCGATTCCGGCGCAGCCGTGGTCGGTGTGGTGACGACCAACGACGAGGCAGTCCTGGTATCCAACCGGTTGACTACGCCGTTGCCCGTCATCGACGGCGTCGACGCCAGCGCGTTGTTGTCTGCTGCACTGGTCGCCATCGAAGTCCGGCAGGGCTTCACTTCACTGCAACGGCTCACCGATCCGTACTGGCTCGTCGATGCGTTCAGCCTGCGCGATGACGAGCGCCCCGACGCCACTCTGGTCGCCGATCAACTCTTCGACAGCGCGTGCGCTGTGGTGTGCCTGCACGACGGCGCCCCTGCCGAGGACCAACCCGCCGACCCGGTCGGCATCGCCGCCGAGACCCCGGACTCGCACGCTGTACACCTGGCGGACATTGCCGTGCAGGCACATTCACGTCGCGGTTCGGTGGCTACCGACATCGTGGTGAGGGCGACCATGGGCGATGCGAGCCGCCGTCCGCCAGCCGGCGCCGACGCGCTGAGCGAGGCGTTGAGGGTACCGGTGACGAGGGTGGACTCTGAGGCGGTTGCGGCCAGGGTGGGGGCGCTGACAACCCCCGGTGTCACCGAGGACGTGGCGGTCGTCGACGTCGGCGGCGGCACCGTCGACGTGGTGTCGGCGACGGAGCGCATCGTCCTGCCCGGCGCCGGCCAACTACTCACGACCGCCACGTCGGCGGCCCTCGGAATCTCCCGCAGCACCGCCGAATACGCCAAACGTGCGGAGGCACTGAGCGCGGTCACCCCCCAACTCGTCGAGGACGAGCACGGGCGCCGGCACTTCCTCGACACCCCGATCGATGGCCGTTGCACCGGTTGGCTTCTGGCGTCGGCCCCGAATGGGCTGCTGCCCTTTACCTCGGAGCTATCCGGCTCCGAGTGGCGCAATTGGCGCCTGGCCGCGAAACGACTCGTCATCGGCGCGAACGTCGTGCGGGGACTGGACCAGGTGGCACCGCAGGCCCGTGGGCTGGTTCTGGTCGGCGGCGGGGCAGGTGACGACGAGTTGGTGCGCGCGGTCAGTGAACAGCTCGGTCTTCGGGTGACCGTTGGGCGCGGCAATGTCTGCCGCACCCTGGGGCACCGGTACGCGGTGGCCTACGGGCTCGTCGCCATCGCCGCCCGCGGGTGAGACGAGTGTGGGCCCCATGCACAGCTTTTCGCTGATCTGCGTGCATAAGGCCCACACTCGGGACAGAACTAGAGCCGTTCGATGATGGTGACGTTGGCGGTGCCGCCGCCCTCGCACATGGTCTGCAGGCCGTAGCGGCCACCGCGACGCTCCAGCTCGTTGAGCATGGTGGTGAACAGCTTGGCCCCGGTGGCACCCAGCGGGTGACCCAGTGCGATCGCACCACCGTTGGGGTTGACCTTCTCCGGGTCGGCCTTGGTCTCCTTGAGCCAGGCCATCACCACGGGCGCGAACGCCTCGTTGATCTCGACCACGTCGATGTCGTCGATGGTCAGCCCGGCCTTGTCCAGCGCGTACTGGGTGGCCGGGATCGGGCCGGTGAGCATGAACACCGGATCGGCGCCGCGGGCGCTGATGTGGTGGATGCGGGCCCGCGGGGTCAGGTTGTGGTCCTTGACGGCCTGCTCCGATGCCAGCAGCACCGCGCTGGCACCGTCGGAGATCTGGCTGGCCATCGCCGCGGTCAGGCGGCCGCCCTCGCGCAGCGGCTTGAGCCCGGCCATCTTCTCCAGGCTGGACTCACGCGGGCCCTCGTCGATGCGGAAGTCACCGACCGGGACGATCTCGTTGTCGAAGTGCCCGGCGCGGATCGCGGCGAACGCCTTCTCGTGGCTGCCCAGCGAGAACTCCTCCATCTCCTCACGGGACAGCCCCCACTTCTCGGCGATCATCTCCGCACCGCGGAACTGCGAGATCTCCTGATCGCCATAGCGTTCCAACCAGTACTGCGACTCGTTGGTCGGTGAGGTGAAGCCGAACTGCTCGGCCACTGTCATCGCCGACGAGATCGGGATGCGGCTCATGTTCTGCATACCACCGGCCAGGATCAGGTCCGCCGTGCCAGCCATGATCGCCTGCGCCCCAAAGGAAATAGCCTGCTGGCTCGACCCGCACTGACGGTCGACGGTCACCCCGGGAACCTCTTCGGGGAAGCCCGCGGCCAACCAGGTGTTGCGGCCGATGTTGCCGGCCTGCGGTCCGATGGTGTCCAGGCAGCCGACGATCGCGTCCTCCACGGCGCCGGGGTCGACGTCCACCCGGTCGAAGATGCCGCGGAAGGCCACCACACCCAGATCGATGGGATGAACGTGGGCCAGCGAACCATTGCGCTTGCCGACCGCGGTGCGCACGGCGTCGATGACGTATGCCTGTGAGGCGGGGGCCATGTCGATCTCCTTACTCTGTGGCGGAAATTCCGCCGAGGACGATGGAAAGGTATTGGCGGCCAACCTCTTCGGCGGTCAGCGGACCGCCGGGCTGATACCACCGCACGGACACCCACGTGGTGTCCCGGATGAAGCGGTACACGACGTCGACGTCGATGTCGGGCCGGAAGAATCCCTGCTCGATACCCTCGTTGAGAAGGTCGTGCCACATCTTGCGCTGTTCCTTGTTACGCGCGTCGACGAAGTCGAACTGCGGCAACGCCGTGAGCCGCTTGGCTTCGTCCTGATAGATCACCACCTGCGCATGGCGGTGTTCGATCGCCTCGAAGGACGCCATGAACAAGCCCTTGAGCCGCTCCAGCGGATTGGGCTCGGACTCGACGATCTCGCGGTAGCGCCCGAACAGCCAGTCCAGGAAGTCCCGCAGGACTTCCTCGACCATCTGCTCCTTGCTCTTGAAGTGGTGATAGAGACTGCCGGACAGAATGCCCGCCGAATCGGCGATATCGCGCACGGTGGTGGCGCGCAGGCCGCGTTCGGCGAACATGGTCGCGGCGAGGTCGAGAAGCTCGTCGCGACGGCTGACCGGCTGTTCTGTCATGGGTGCTGGCTCGATACCGAAATCACTTCGCCGGTCAGGTAACTGGAGTAGTCACTGGCCAGGAAAGCGATCGTTGAGGCGATCTCCCACGGCTCGGCGGCACGGCCGAAGGCCTCGCCTTCGGAGAGCCGATCGAGCAGATCCGCCGAGCTGACCTTCTCCAGGAACTTGTGCCGGGCGATGCTCGGTGACACGGCGTTGATGCGCACCCCGAACTCGACGGCCTCGATGGCACTGCACCGGGTCAGCGCCATCACGCCGGCCTTGGCGGCGGCGTAGTGCGACTGGGAGTGCTGCGCCCGCCAGCCCAGCACACTGGCGTTGTTGACGATCACCCCGCCGTGGCCGGCCTCGCGGAAGTAACGCAGGGCGGCCCGGGTCGCGCGCATCACCGAGGTCAGGGTGACATTGAGAACCCGGTCCCACTCCTCGTCGGTCATGTCGACCACCGGGGTCTCGCCACCGAGCCCGGCGTTGTTGACCAGCACATCGAGCCGGCCCATCCGGGCGGTGGTCGAGGCGATCAACGCGTCCACCTGGGCGGTGGAGGTGACGTCGCAGACCACGCTCTCCACCCGGCCGAGGCCGAGTTCGGCCAGCTGGTCCCGGGTTTCGCCGAGCCGACGCTCGTGGTGATCGGAGATGACGACGTCGGCACCCTCAGCCAGTGCGCGGCGCGCGGTGGCCGAGCCGATGCCGGTGCCGGCCGCTGCGGTCACCACCACGACCTTGCCGGTCAGCAGACCGTGGCCGGCGACCTCCTGCGGCACATCCGCCAATGAGCCCACTAGCCCTTCGCCTCCCGGGGTAGGCCGAGCACCCGCTCGGCGATGATGTTGCGCTGGATCTCGTTGGAGCCGCCGTAGATCGTATCGGCGCGCGAGAACAGGAACAGCCGCTGCCACTCGTCGAACTCGTCGTCCTGTTTGAGCAGACCGACCTTGCCCTGGATGTCCATGGCCAGCTCGCCGAGATCGCGGTGCCAGTTCGCCCACAGCAGCTTCGAGACGTTGTCCTGCCCCGGCTGCTCGACGTCCATGGTCGCCAACGCGAAGGAGCGCATCGTCTGCAGTCCGACCCAGGCCCGGGTAAGCCGCTCCCGGATCAGCGGATCGTCGATGGCCCCATTGGCCTTGGCCAGCTCGACGACACCGGAAAGCTCACGGGCATAACGGATCTGCTGGCCCAGCGTCGAGACACCGCGCTCGAACGTCAGCAACCCCATGGCCACCCGCCAGCCGTCGCCCGGCTCGCCCACCACCAAGCCGGCGTCGGCGCGGGCATCGGTGAAGAACACCTCGTTGAACTCCGAGTCACCGGTCAGCTGAATGATCGGGCGGATCTCCACGCCGGGCTGATCCAGCGGCACCAGCAGGAAGGACAGGCCGGCGTGCCGCTTGGACCCCTTCTCGGTGCGGGCCACCACGAAACACCACTGCGCCCAGTGCGCCAGCGACGTCCACACCTTCTGGCCGTTGATCACCCAGTGGTCGCCGTCCAGAACGGCCGTGGTCGCCACATTGGCCAGATCGCTGCCCGCGCCGGGCTCGGAGTAGCCCTGTGACCACAGCTCGGTGACATCGAGGATGTGCGGCAGGAACCGCTGCTGCTGCTCGGGCGTCCCGTAGGCGATCAGGGTGGGCCCGAGCAGTTCCTCACCCAGGTGGTTCACCTTGTCGGGAGCGTCGGCCTTGGCGTACTCCTCGTAGAAGGCGACGCGGTGCGCCACCGACAAACCGCGGCCGCCGTGCTCCACCGGCCAGCCCAGACACGTCAGGCCGGCGGCCGCCAGATGGCGGTTCCACGCCAGCCGCTCTTCGAAGGCTTCGTGTTCGCGCCCGGGCCCGCCGAGGCCCTTGAGCGCGGCGTATTCGCCGACGAGGTTGTCGGCCAGCCACTCGCGGACCTCAGCCCGGAACTCCTCGACCGTTATCACCCCTGTAGGCTAACCTACCAAGCACTTGCTTTGTTAGCCCGGTGACGACGAGCGGCCCCCGCCGCCCGGTCATGACGGTGCCAGACCGCGCTGAGCAAGACCAAAGGAGCATCGATGGAGCGCAACGACCCGCGCACGACACCCGCGGTGCTGGACCGGATGGCCCGGGACCTGGGTGACCGCGAGGCGTTGATCACCGACGAGCGCACCTTCACCTTCGCCGAACTGCGCGACGAGGTGCGCCGTGCGGCCGCGGCCATGATCGCACTGGGCGTGGACGCCGGCGACCGGGTGGCGATCTGGTCGCCGAACACCTGGCACTGGGTGGTGGCCTGCCTGGCCACCCATTACGCCGGTGCGGTGGTGGTTCCGCTGAACACCCGCTACACCGCCGAAGAAGCCTCCGACATCCTGGCCCGCACGCATGCCCCGCTGCTGATCGCGATGGGCCGCTTCCTGGACACCGACCGGGTCGCCGACCTCGACCGCTCGGCACTGCCCGACCTTCGCCACATCGTGCGGGTCCCCCTGGACACCGACGACGGCACCTGGGACGACTTCATCTCCGGCCCCGCCGCCTCGCCCGCGGAGGTCGACGCCCGGGCCGCCGCGCTCACCGGCGACGATGTCTCCGACATCCTGTTCACCTCGGGTACCACCGGCCGCAGCAAAGGTGTGCTGAGCGCACACCGGCAGTCGCTGGCCGCGCCGGCGGCCTGGGCGGCCTGCGGCCAGCTCACCAGCGCCGACCGCTACCTGTGCATCAACCCGTTCTTCCACAACTTCGGCTACAAGGCCGCCATCCTGTCGTGTCTGCAGACCGGTGCAGCGCTGATCCCGCAGCTGACCTTCGACCCCGAGCAGGCCTTCCGGATCATCGAACAGCAGCGGGTCACCGTCCTGCCCGGCCCGCCGACGATCTTCCAGACCCTGCTCGATCACCCGGCCCGCAAGAACTACGACCTGAGCTCACTGCGGTTCGCGGTCACCGGCGCTGCCACCGTCCCGGTGGTGCTGATCGAGCGGATGCAGGCCGAACTGGACTTCGACATCGTGCTGACCGCCTACGGGCTCACCGAGGCAACGGGTTTCGGCACGATGTGCCGGGCCGAGGACGACGCGGTGACGGTGGCGACCACGTGCGGGCGGCCGATCGCCGACTTCGAACTGCGCATCGACAGCCCTGACGACAGCGGTGCCGGTGAAGTCCTGCTGCGCGGGCCCAACGTCATGCTCGGCTACCTCGACGACCCCGCCGCCACCGAGGCGGCCATCGACACCGACGGCTGGCTGCACACCGGTGACATCGGAACCGTCGATGCCGCAGGCAATCTGCGGATCACCGACCGCCTCAAGGACATGTACATCTGCGGCGGTTTCAATGTCTACCCCGCCGAGATCGCCTCAAGGACATGTACATCTGCGGCGGTTTCAATGTCTACCCCGCCGAGATCGAGCAGGTGCTGGCCCGGCTCGACGGGGTGGCCGATGCCGCGGTGATCGGGGTGCCCGACGAGCGTCTCGGCGAGGTGGGCAGGGCGTTCATCGTGCGGCGGCCGGACAGCGACCTCGACGAACAGGCCGTCATCGACTACACCCGTAAGCATCTGGCGAATTTCAAGACACCACGATCGGTGGTCTTCGTGGCCGCGCTGCCCCGAAACCCCGGTGGAAAAGTGGTCAAACCCACACTGCGAGAGATGGTTTGATGGATCTCAACTACGACGACGCCACCCGCGAGTTCCGCGAAGAGGTACGCGATTTCCTCGCCGCCAACAAGGCGTCCTTCCCCACCAAGTCCTACGACACCGCCGAGGGCTTCGAGCAGCACCGGGTATGGGACCGGGTGCTCTTCGATGCCGGGCTGTCGGTGATCGCCTGGCCGAAGAAGTACGGCGGACGTGACGCCAGCCTGCTGCAGTGGGTGGTCTACGAGGAGGAGTACTTCCGCGCCGGAGCCCCCGGGCGGGCCAGCGCCAACGGCACCTCGATGCTGGCGCCGACGTTGTTCGCGCACGGCTCCGAGGAGCAACTGGACCGGGTACTGCCGAAAATGGCCAGCGGCGAGGAGATCTGGGCTCAGGCCTGGTCCGAGCCGGAGTCCGGCAGCGACCTGGCCTCGCTGCGCTCGACCGCGACGCAGACCGACGGCGGTTGGCTGCTCAACGGTCAGAAGATCTGGAGCAGCCGGGCACCGTTCGGCGACCGCGGGTTCGGGTTGTTCCGCTCCGACCCGACCGCGCAGCGGCACCGCGGACTGACCTACTTCATGTTCGACCTCAAGGCCGACGGCATCACTGTGCGCCCCATCGCCCAGCTCGGTGGCGACACCGGGTTCGGCGAGATCTTCCTGGACAACGTGTTCGTGCCCGACCACGACGTCATCGGCTCGGTGCACGAGGGCTGGCGTGCGGCGATGAGCACGACCAGCAATGAGCGCGGCATGTCACTGCGCAGCCCGGCCCGATTCCTGGCCCCGGCCGAACGGCTGGTCCAGGCCTGGACGGCACAGGGGTCCGACCCGGCGTTCGCCGGCCGGGTGGCCGACGCGTGGATCAAGGCGCAGGCCTACCGGCTGCACACCTTCGGCACCGTCACCCGGCTGTCCGAGGGCGGTGAGCTGGGTGCGGAATCCTCGGTCACCAAGGTGTTCTGGTCGGATCTCGACGTGGCGCTGCATCAGACAGCGCTGGAACTGCGCGGACCGGATGCCGAGCTGGCCGACTCCTGGACCGACGGCCTGCTGTTCGCGTTGGGCGGCCCGATCTACGCCGGCACCAACGAGATTCAGCGCAACATCATCGCCGAGCGACTGCTCGGCCTGCCCAAGGAACCCTCTGCGAGCTCCGGGAAGACCAAATGAAATTCGCACTCGACGAACAGCAGCGCGACTTCGCGGCCAGTATCGACGCCGCGCTGGGGGCCGCCGACGTCCCCGCCGCCGTCCGGGCCTGGGCCCACGGTGACACCGCGCCGGCCCGCAAGGTCTGGGCGACGCTGACCGATCTGGGCGTGACCGCACTGGCGGTGCCGGAGAAGTTCGACGGCATCGAGGCGCACCCGGCCGACCTGGTGGTGGCGGCCGAAGCGCTCGGCCGCTGGTGTGTGCCGGGCCCGCTGGCCGAATCGATTGCCGTGGCACCGGTTCTGCTCGCTGACGACGAGCGCTCGGCAGCACTGGCCGCCGGTGAACTGATCGCCACGGTGGCGCTGCCGCCCGCGGCGCCGCGGGCCGCCGACGCCGACTTCGCCGGTCTGGTCCTGCTGGCACAGGACGGCACGGTGCACGATGCCACCGCGGCCGCGGCGCACGAGACCGTCGACCCGTCCCGAAAGCTGTTCGACGTCAGCGCAACCGGCGCGGGTCAGAGCGCCGACGTGGCCACCGCCTTCGAGTACGGCGCGCTGTTCACCGCCGCACAACTGGTCGGTGCGGGCCAGGCGATGCTCGACATGTCGGTCGAGTACGCCAAGCAACGGACCCAGTTCGGCCGCATCATCGGCAGCTATCAGGCGATCAAGCACAAGCTGGCCGACGTGCACATCGCGCTGGAGCTGGCCCGTCCGTTGGTGTACGGGGCGGCCCTGTCGCTGGCCGACGGGTCTCCGGAGACCGCCCGCGACGTCAGCGCCGCCAAGGCCGCCGCCTCCGATGCCGCGCTGCTGGCCGCCCGCTCGTCGCTGCAGACCCACGGCGCTATCGGGTTCACCTCCGAGCACGACCTGTCGCTGTGGCTGCTGCGGGTCCAGGCGCTGCATTCGGCCTGGGGCGACCCGACCACCCACAAGCGTCGGGTTCTGGAGGCACTGGCATGACCTCCGTCGAAGAACGGCAGATGCTGCGGGAGACCGTCGCCGCCCTGATCGATAAGCACGCCTCGTCTGCCGCGGTGCGGGCGGCGATGGAGTCGCCCCGCGGATACGACGAGTCGCTGTGGACGCTGCTGTGCGAGCAGGTCGGTGTCGCCGCGCTGGTGGTCCCCGAGGAACTCGGCGGCGCCGGCGGCGAATTGGCCGACGCCGCAGCCGTTCTCGAGGAACTGGGCCGCGGCCTGGTACCGACGCCGCTGCTGGGTACCACGCTGGCCGAACTGGCCCTGCTGGCCGCCGACGAACCCGACGGCGATCTGCTCGAGCAACTCGCCGCCGGCGCTGCGATCGGCACCGTCGCCTTCGACCCCGGGTACGTGGTCAACGGTGACATCGCCGACGTCGTCATCGGTATCGATGGAGCCCGGCTGCAACGCTGGACCGACGTCACCGCCGAGGCCACGCCCACCGTCGACCCGACCCGTCGGCTGGCCCGCGTCACCGCAGGATCGACCGAACCCCTCGGCGACGATCCGGGTCTGGCTGACTTCGCGGCCATCCTGCTGGCCGCCGAGCAGATCGGTGCGGCCACCCGCTGTCTGGAATTGACCGTCGACTACACCAAGGAACGGGTGCAGTTCGGCAGGCCCATCGGCAGCTTCCAGGCACTCAAGCACCGGATGGCTGACCTGTACGTGGCGGTGCAATCCGCGCGGGCGCTGGTCGGCGACGCGATCGCCGACCCCACCCCGGTATCGGCCGCGCTGGCCCGGCTGTCAGCCAGTGAGGCGTTCACCACGGTCGCCGGCGAGGCCATCCAGCTGCACGGCGGTATCGCCATCACCTGGGAGCACGACATCCAGCTGTACTTCAAGCGGGCGCACGGCAGCGCCCAGCTGTTCGGGCCGCCGCGCGACCAACTGCGCCGGCTGGAATCCGAGGTGTTCTAGCCTGGTTGCCATGGCGACCGGTTCCGTCGAGGATCTGCCCCGGCCGATCGGCTATGTCCTGGGCGGTGGCGGCAGCCTCGGCGCGGTCCAGGTCGGCATGCTGCAGGCACTCGCCGAACGCGATGCCCGCCCAGACCTGGTGGTGGGCACCTCCGTCGGCTCGATCAACGGGGCGGTGGTGGCCTCGGACCCGACCGGCGCGGCACATCGGCTGTCGCACGCCTGGGCGCGGATGAGCCGCGACCGGGTGTTCCCCGGCGGTCTGATCGCCCAGGCCCTGATGCTGCAACGGGTCAAGACCCACCTGTTCCCGAATACCGGACTGGCCGAGGTGATCGCCGAGTTCCTGGGCAGCACAACCGACTTCAGCGATCTGACCCTCCCCTTTGCCGCAGTCACGATGGACGTCGCGACAGCTCAACCCCACGTCCTGCGCAGCGGGCCGCTGTTGCCCGCTCTGCTGGCCAGCTCGGCGATCCCGGGCATCTATCCGCCGGTCAGCCACGACGGTCGGCGCCTCTACGACGGTGGTGTGGTGGCCAACGTGCCGCTTCGGCAGGCCGTCGCGATGGGCGCGCGCTCGCTGATCGTGCTCGACTGCTTCTTCCCCGGCCAGCTGCCCGCCTCGACTGACACCATCGCCGACATCGTGCTGTACACCGCGCTGGTGACGATGCGCTCGCAGGCGGTGGCCGAGGCGGCGCTGGTAGCCGAGACACTGCCGGTGGTGTACCTGCCGGGCCCCTCACCCAAATTGGTCTCACCGCTGGACTTCACCCATACCACCGCGTTGATCGAGGATGCCTACACCTATGCCCGCCGGTTCCTCGACGACCTGCGGCTCGGCGACGGACCCGGGTTGTACGGCCAGCCGCCGCCCGAGTCGGGTGTTCTAGCCTGACTCATGTGAACTCCTCCGTGGCGCTACGAGCCGGAATTCCGCCGTTTCATGTGATGGACGTATGGCTGGCGGCCGCGGAGCGCCAGCGCACGCACGGCGACCTGGTCAACCTGGCCGCCGGCCAGCCCAAGGCCGGTGCCCCGGAGCCGGTTCGCGCGGCCGCTGCGGCGGCACTGGAGGCCAATCAGCTGGGCTACACGGTGGCACTCGGCATCCCCGAGCTGCGTGAGGCGATCGCCCGGTCCTACGCCGACCGCTACGGGCTGGACGTCAGCCTCGACGACGTGGTGCTGACCACCGGATCCTCCGGCGGATTCCTGCTGGCGTTCCTGGCCTGTTTCGACGTCGGCGACCGGGTGGCCATCGCCAGCCCCGGCTACCCCTGCTACCGCAACATCCTGTCCGCACTGGGGTGCGAGGTGGTGGAGATCCCGTGCGGGCCCGAGACCCGGTACCAGCCCACCGCGGCAATGCTGGCTGAGCTGGATCCGCCCGTGTCCGGGGTGATCGTGGCCAGCCCGGCCAACCCGACCGGGACAGTCATCGAACCGGCGGAGCTCGCCGCGATCGCGACCTGGTGCGACGAGACCGGGGTGCGGCTGATCAGCGACGAGGTGTATCACGGCCTGGTCTACCCCGGTGCTCCGCAGACCTCGTGTGCCTGGCAGACCTCACGCAACGCGATTGTGGCGAATAGCTTTTCGAAGTACTTCGCGATGACGGGCTGGCGGCTGGGGTGGCTGCTGGTGCCCGAGGAGTTGCGCCGCGCAGTGGACTGTCTGACGGGCAACTTCACCATCTGTCCGCCCGTGCTGCCGCAGTACGCTGCGGTGGCGGCCTTCACGCCGGAAGCCATCGCCGAAGCCGAAGGACATCTGCACCAGTACGCGGTCAACCGGGAAACACTGCTCAGCGGCCTGCGCCAGCTCGGGGTCACCCGGCTGGCCCCCACCGACGGCGCGTTCTACGTCTACGCCGATGTCTCCGACTTCACCTCAGATTCGCTGAGCTTCTGCGAAAAGCTCTTGGCCGATACCGGTTTGGCGATCGCGCCCGGTGTGGACTTCGACACCGTGCACGGCGGCTCGTTCGTCCGGATGTCCTTCGCCGGGCCCGAATCCGACATCGACGAAGCGCTGCGCCGGCTGGGTCCCTGGCTGAGCCGCTGACCCTCAGCCGGCGACGAGCCGGTGCTTCTCGGCGTCCTGCGCGTCGATGGCGGCCAGGTCCACACCCTTGGTCTCCCGGGTGAACGCCAGGGCGATGAGTGTGATCACGGCCGCACCCGCCAAATAGATCGCGATCGGTACCGCCGACTTGTAGATCTCCAGCAGGCGCACCGCGATGATCGGGGCCAGTGACCCGGCGAAGATCGCGGTGACCTGATAGCCAAGGGACACACCGGAATAGCGCATCCGGGTGGGGAACATCTCCGAGAGCAGCGCGGGCTGCGGCGCATACATCAGCGCATGGATCACCAGACCGAGAACGATCGCACCCATGATGAGCAGATAGCGCCCACTGTTCATCATCGGGAACGCGAAGAACCCCCACGCTCCGGCGCCCAGCGCGCCGACCAGGTAGACCGGTCGGCGGCCGAACCGGTCAGCGGCCCGCCCGGCCAGCGGAATGACGACGAAGTGCACGGCGTGGGCCACCAGCAGCCACCACAGGATGTCGCTGGTGTCGGCGTGGACCTGCACTTTGAGATAGGTGATCGAGAATGTGACGACGAGGTAGTACATGATGTTCTCGACCACCCGCAGGCCCATCGCGGTGAAAACCCCTCGCGGGTAACGCTTCAGCACCTCAATGACCCCGTAGGAGCTGGCTTTGAGCTGTTCGGCCTCGCGCTGGGCGGCGACGAAGATCGGGGCGTCGGTGACCTTGGTGCGGATGTAGTACCCGACCAGGACGACGACCGCCGACAACCAGAACGCCACCCGCCAGCCCCAGGACAGGAACGCCGACTCCGACAGTGTGGTGGTCAGTGTCAGCAGGACGACGGTGGCCAGCATGTTCCCGACCGGTACGCCGGCCTGTGGCCAGCTGGCCCAGAAGCCGCGGTCGCGCGCCGGGCTGTGTTCGGCCACGAGCAGGACTGCCCCACCCCACTCCCCACCCACCGCGAAGCCCTGGATGAAGCGCAGGATCACCAGCAGGGTCGGCGCCCAGTAGCCGATCTGGGCGAACGTCGGCAGGCAACCCATCAGGAAGGTGGCGACACCGACCAGCACCAAACTGAACTGCAGCAACCGCTTTCGGCCGTACTTGTCCCCGAAGTGCCCGAACACCACCCCACCCAGGGGGCGGGCGGCGAAGCCGACGGCGTAGGTGACGAAGGCGGCCAGGATCGCGTCGAGATCGCTGGTGCCCTTGGCGAAGAAGACCTTGTTGAAGACCAGCGTGGCGGCCGTGCCGTAGAGGAAGAACTCGTACCACTCGACGACGGTGCCCGCCATCGAGGCGGCGACGACACGGCGAAGGCCCTGGGTTGCGGTGCTGACGCTCACCCGTCTCATTGTGGGGCGTCGGCCCGACGTGCCGGCGCAGAATCGCCTACAGCAAGCCCAGCGCCTTGGCGGCGCGGTCGGCGGCCTGCGCGCCGCCCAGCTGCCGCATCAGCAGTACCCCGTCAATGAGCACCAGCGTGGCTTCGGCCTCGGCCCGCCGATGCTTGGGTGTGCCCCGGAAGAACGACGACAGCCACCCCACCCAGCCATCCAGAAGAGCAGCCGCGAGGTCCTCGAACGGCGGCACGCCGGCGGCCGCCAGACCGCATGCCTCGAAGTAGACGGCGAAGATCGCGTCGGTGTCCTCGTGAGCGAGCACGCCGTAGGCAGCCTTCGCCAGCTCGCGATGCCCGGGTGCCGGTTCGGTGAACGCAGTGGCCAGCACCGCCTGCAACCGATTGCCGATCTCGACGAGCACATCGCTGACAAGTGTTGTCTTACTGGGGAAGTAGTAGACGATCACCCTGTCGCTAGTGTGCATCGACTTGGCCAGCCTGCCGAAGGTCAGGGCACTCAGCCCATCACTCAGGGCAAGCTGGACCGCCGCCTCCAGGATCTGCTCCCGCGTGAATTTGTGCCCCATCGGGTCTTGATTGTAGTTATGACTACATTTATGGTTCGTAGTAACCACTACAAACTCACCGGAAGGTGCGCCATGACCACCACCGCCACCATCGCCGCCAAGCACCCCGCCGTGACGGCCATGTCCGTCGTCCGGATGTTCGCCGGAGGAATCAGTTGGGTGAGTCCCCCACTGTCCTACAAGGTGTTCGGCCTCGGCGCCCTCCCGTCGGGCGGCAGCGCAGGCCTGGTGGCCCGACTGTTCGGTGTTCGCGACCTGGTACTCGGGGCAGCCGTGAATCATCCGGACCCCACCGTCCGCAAGGCCGTGCTGCAGGCCGGGGTCATCTGCGATTCCTTCGATGTGGTGGCCTCGCTGTTCGCCCTGCGCGCCGGGGCACCCAAGGCCGTCCTGGTCACCGCAACAGCGGGCGCCGCCGCGTTTGCCGCGATCGGCGCGACCGCGCTGAGCCAATCGCGCTGAATCGCGGTCCCAAAGGGGACTGGACGCGCGGTCTGTGCGGCGTCGTCGACGGAGCGGGCAGCCGATCCGGCGGTTCTGACAACGGGCCTTCTTTACGCTGAGATGGACGGTGTGGCCGGGCGACGGTCCCACGGACTGTCGGGGCGGCTGACGGAGGGAGACGGCGTGCGTTTCCATATGTCCATCGGCCAGTTCGCCGCGGTGACGCACCTGAGTGTGCGCACGCTGCGGCGCTACCATGAGGCCGGACTGCTCGAGCCCGCGTCGGTCGACCACGCTTCCGGCTACCGGTACTACGCGCCGGAGCAGATTCCCACCGCTCAGGTCATCCACCAACTCCGTCGGCTCGATCTGCCGCTGTTCGAGGTCCGGTCGATCCTGGCGACCGACGATCCGCACGAACGTGCCGAGGTGATCGCTGGCCACCTGCAGCGGCTGGAGGCCGAGCTGTCCCGAACCCAGGCGGCCGTCGTGTCGCTGCGCCGGCTGCTGCACCCGGAGCCGGACGACGTTCACGTCGACTTGCGGTCGGTACCCGCCCGAACCGTCGCGGCGATCAGCGAGCAAGCCCGCCTTGATGATTCGGTGCGTTGGTACGACGCCGCGATGGCCGAACTCGATGAAGCCTTCCCTCCGGCGGAACGCACCGGACCGCCCGGCGGGCAGTACGCGAACGCGCTGTTCACGCACGGAGCGGGAGCGATGATGGTCTTCCGGCCGGTGCGTAAACCACAACCATCCGGCCGCATCGAGGTCGTCCAACTGCCAGCGATGGAGCTCGCTGTCGCGGTCCATTCCGGCCCGCACGATGACATCGACGTGACCTATGGTCGCCTCGGTAACTGGGTCGTCAGCCATGCCCTGGCCGTCGACGGACCGATCCACGAGACCTATCTGGTCGGGCCACGGGACTCCGACGACTCGACCACCTGGCGAACAGAAATCGGCTGGCCAGTGTTTCAACTCGCGCCTGCGCCTGGCTAGTCGCCGCTGACGGCGGTCGGGAAGTCGGCGCCGCGGGACAGCGCCTCGTGGGCGCGAACCTCGGCGAGCGAGCCTTCGAGCATGGCGATGACAGCGTCGACTCCGCCACTGCCGAGGACCAGCCGCCGAGGTGGCGGAGTCTGGTTCATCGCGGCGATCACCGCGCGCACCCCGCGCCGCGGGTCACCGGGCTGGTTACCGTTCTGCTGCACCATCGCCGAACGGACCTGTTCCAGCATCGGTCGGTAGTCGGCAATGCGCTCAGCGATCGGCTCGTCGGCGAAGCCGGAATAGGCCCGTGTGCGGAAGGCACCCGGCTCGACCGCCATCACCTGAATACCCAGCGGCGCAACCTCTTCAGCGAGCACCTCGGTGACGGCCTCGACCGCAGATTTTGCCGCACTGTAGAAACCGAAGCCAGTGACGCCGCGGCGCCCGGCCACCGACGACATGTTCACGATCCAACCGCTTCGGCGGGCACGCATACCCGGGAGCACGGCACGGATGACGGCGAGCAGCGCGAAGAAGTTCAGTTCGAACATCGCGCGGACATCAACGTCCGCCATGCCTTCGATCGACCCGTACCACCCGCGCCCGGCGTTGTTCACCAGAACATCGATGGCGCCAAAGTGTTGCTCGGCCGCGCGCACGGCGGTCTGCACCTGGGCCGCATCGGTGACGTCGAGGGCCAGGACGAGCACCCGGTCGCCGTAGGTCCGGGCCCAGTCATCGAGCTCTCCGGTCCGCCGTGCGGTCAGCACCACCCGGTCGCCGATCTCCAAGGCGGCCTCGGCGTACGCCATCCCGAATCCACCTGGCGTACCACCGGTGATGAACCAGTTCTTCGTCATCGTTCAGGGCTCGATGACCAGTTTGCCGATGAGGTCGCCATCCAGCGTGAACCGGTAGTGCAGGTCAGCTACTCCGCCGGGAAAGTCGCCCTGCAACCGCTGGAGCACATCGACGTGTGAGGCATCCGTCATGGTGGCTGACCTGAACTCGGTGGTGAAGGTGTACTCGCTGCCCGCACTGAACAGCCAGGTTTCGATCGCCTCCCGGCCATACACGGTGCGGCCTTCGTCGGTCACGGTGGCGTCGGCGGTGAAGGCGTTGATCGCGACGGCGACCTCACCAGACCGGTGGGCAGTGAGATATGTCCTGACCACGGCCGGAAGAGCCTTCCAGGCCGCGGTGCGGTCGATGTTGTCCGTTGTCATACCACCACCCTGGGGCTTCCCCCAGGGAGAGGGTCAAGGCGACTTGATGTCTTGCGGCACGCGGGCGCACGTGTTGCAGTCATGGCATGCCCTTCATCGAGCACAACGATCAGCGCGCCTACTACCGGCACTGGGCGGCCGCCGACCCCCGCGCCGCCGTCATCTTCCTGCACGGCTTCGGCGAGCACACCGGGCTCTACCACCGCTACGGGTTCGCGCTCAACGCCGCAGGCATCGACCTGTGGGCGGTCGACCAATTCGGGCACGGGCTCTCGCCCGGCCCGCGCGGAAACTTCGGCACGATCGAGGACAGCTCAGCACTCGCTGACTCGCTGATCGAACTCGCCGAGCAGGAACACCCGGGCATTCCGCTTGTTGCACAGGGACATTCGTTCGGTTCGATCGTCACCCTGTTCCGGCTGCTGCAACAACCGGACTGCTACCGGGCCGGCGTGATCTCAGGTGCCCCACTGGTCCCGGTTCCCGAACTACTGGACACCGACACCTCACTCGAACTCGATCCGGGGTGGTTGTCCAGCGATCCGTTCTATGTCGACTCACTGGAGAACGACCCACTGGCCTTCGTCGAAGCCGACAGCGTGCCACTGGCCCGCGAACTCGACCGGGCCTGGGACCGGTTCGGTGCCGAGCTACCGACTCTGACCGTGCCGACGCTGGCGATCCACGGCGAGAACGATCCGATCGCACCGATCGGCGCGGTCCGTGCCTACGCCGAGCAGATTCCGGCGCTGACGCTGGCCGAATTCGCCGGGGCTCACCACGACATCCTCAACGAGTCGGTGTACCGCGACGTGGCCGCCACCATCATCGAGTTCGTCGACGAGAAGACCGAGACCTAGAGCCAGGTGTCGTCGGTGGTGGCGGTCAGGAACGCCTCGAGGTCGTCCCGCCACTGCGCCGGGGTGTTCTTGTCCGGCTCGATCCCGGTGTACTCACCGCGATAGAACAGCAGCGGGCGCGGCTTGACCTTGGGCACCTCCGACAGCGAGTGCACCAGGCCGAACACCACAAAGTGGTCGCCACCGTCGTGCACGGAATGCACGGTGCAGTCGATGTGGGCCAGCGAGTTGTCCAGCACCGGCGAACCCAGCTTCGACTGGTGCCAGTCCACGCCGGCGAACTTGTCGGGCTCCCGGGAGCCGAAGCGCGCGCAGGTCTCCCGCTGCTTCTCGGTCAGCACATTGACGCAGAACTTGCCACTGGCCTCGATGGCCTGCCACGACCGCGACAGCTTGGTGGGGCAAAACAGCACCAGCGGCGGCTCCAGGGACAGCGCCGCAAACGACTGGCAGGCAAAGCCGTTGGGCACGCCGTCGTGCATCGTGGTGATGATGGTGATGCCCGTACAGAACTGGCCGAGCACGTGCCGGAACGTGCGCGGATCGATTTCAGTGGTGGACACCGCTACTTGAATCCCACGGAGAAGTCGTGGCCCCACAGGCTGACCGCGGTGCTCTCCCGGGCCACCCAGCCGTCCTCGGCGACTTGCAAACCCTCGCAACCGAATTCGACGTCGAACCCGCCCGGGGTCTTCATGTAGAAGGACAGCATCTTGTCGTTGATGTGCCGGCCGAGGGTCGCCGACATCGGCACCTTGCGGCGGTAGGCGCGGTCCAGGCACAGGCCGACGTCATCGGAATTCTCCACCTCGACCATCAGGTGCACGATGCCGGTCGGGTTGGGCATCGGCATGAAGGCCAGCGCGTGGTGGCGGGGGTTGCAGCCGTAGAAGCGCAGCCACACCGGGTCACCGTCGGCCGGGCGGCCGGCGATCTGCGGCGGCAGACTCATCGAATCCCGCAACCGGAAGCCCAGCACATCCTGGTAAAAGGCTTGTGCCGCAGCGTCATCGTCACAGGTGAGCACCACATGCCCGAGACCCTGCTCGGCGGTGACGAACTTGTGACCGTACGGGCTGACAAACCGGCGGCCGAGGTACTGCGCACCGTGGAACGCTTCGAGCACGTTGCCGGCCGGATCGTTAAACCGGATCAGCCCCTCGACGCGCCGCTCGGACTTCTCCTCGCGGGTGCCCTCGACGAAGTCCACCCCGGCCTTGGCCAGGGTCTCGCGCAGGCCCTGAAGCGCGGTGGCGTCGGCGACCTCCCAGCCGGAGACCAGCAGCCGGTCCCGCTCACCGGGAACGATCACCAGCCGGGCGGCGAAGTCGTCCATGCGCAGATACAGCGCACCGGGGACGGCCCCGTCGCCTTCGACCATGCCGAGCACCTTGAGCGCGAACTCCCGCCAGGCGGCCACGTCGGTGGCCTCGATCCGCATGTAGCCCAGTGCCTTGATGCTCATGAACGCACCTTCCGAGGAAATCGTGAGGACGATGGCTAGACCGGCGACTAGACCGGCCGCTAGACCATTGTGTCGCCGAGAGGCAGACCGAACTCCTGGTTTCCGAACATCACGTAGGCGCGCTCGGCGTCGTTGGCGGCGTGCACCCGGCCGGCGTGGGCGTCACGCCAGAACCGCTGCAGCGCAGTCTCGGTCTGCAGGGCGGTGGCACCGGCTGCTTCGAAGAGCCGGTCCACGGCCGCGATCGCGCGCTGGCTGGCCCGCACCTGGTCGCGGCGCGCCCTGGCGCGCAGCTCCAGCGGAACCTCCTTGCCCGCGAGCAGCAGGGCGTACTCGTCGGCGAGGTTGCCCGACAGCTGACGCCACGCGGCGTCGATATCGCTGCCCGCCTCGGCGATCCGGACCTTGGCGAACGGATCATCCTTGGCCTTCTCACCGGCGTAGGCGGCGCGCATGCGCTTGCCCTGGTGCTCGATGTGGGCGTCGTAGGCGCCGTAGGCCATTCCGACGATCGGTGTGGAGATGGTGGTGGGATGCATGGTGCCCCACGGCATCTTGTAGACCGGCGCGGTGTTGATCGTGAGCCCCGGCGCGGTGCCGTCGCTCATCTGCTTGAAGGACTGGAAGCGGTGCCGCGGCACGAAGACGTCCTTGATCTCCAGCGTCTTGCTGCCGGTGCCCTTCAGGCCGACCACGTACCAGTCGTCGATGATGGTGTAGTCGCTGATCGGGATGAGGAAGCTGCCGAAGTCGACCGGCCGGCCGTCCTTGATCACCGGGCCACCGACGAACGTCCAGCTGGCATGGTCACATCCGGACGACCAGCGCCACGCGCCGTTGACGATGTAGCCGTCGCCGGACTCGGTCACCACGCCCGCACCCATCGGGGCGTACGACGACGAGACCCGGACCGTCGGGTCCTC
This sequence comes from Mycobacterium sp. M26, assembly GCF_001494595.1. GTDB lineage: Bacteria > Actinomycetota > Actinomycetes > Mycobacteriales > Mycobacteriaceae > Mycobacterium. Next base: position 109,267 of record NZ_LN929908.1, on the reverse strand, counting down.
GCTCCAGACGTCCTCCTGGGCCTGCTGCTCGAACTGGGCCAGATGCCAGTTGTGCACGCCGAGGATGCCCATCGCCCACCCGGTGGATCCGCAGGCGCTGGCCAGCCGGCGCACGGCTTCGAAGAACAGCACCGGATCGGACTGCAGGCCGCCCCACTGCTCGGGCTGCACCAGCTTGAAGAAGCCGACCTCGTCGAGTTCGGCGACCGTGGCCTCAGGCACTCGGCGCAGATCTTCGGTCTGTTGGGCGCGCTCGCGCAGCTTCGGGAGCAACTCATCGATACCGGCTAGAACCGATTGCGCGTCACGCTGTTGAATGGACGTCACTGCATGCCTCCCAGATATGCGTTACTGGACCCAAGACTAGAACACGTTACGATTTGTGTCGAGCAGCGCGACGCAGGGGCTGGTGGCGGTATGCACGCCCATTTCTGTAACCTGTTCTAGTTCGCTGAAGGGAAGGCTAAGCAACGTGTCACAGGTGCCGCCGGACGAGCCGTTGGGCAGCCATGTCCTGGAACTGGAAGTCATCGAGGTCGTCGACGAGACCGCGGACGCCCGGTCCCTGGTGTTCGGCGTTCCCGCAGGTGCCGAGATCCCTGCCGACCGGCTGCGCTACTCCCCCGGCCAGTTCCTGACACTGCGCATCCCCAGCGACCGCACCGGCTCGGTGGCGCGCTGCTACTCGCTGTGCAGCTCACCGTTCACCGACGACGCCCTGGCCGTGACCGTCAAGCGCACCGTCGACGGGTACGCCTCGAACTGGCTGTGCGACCACGCCCATAAGGGCATGCGGATTCATGTGCTGGCCCCGTCGGGCACCTTCGTACCCAAGACTCTCGACACCGATTTCCTGCTCATCGGCGCGGGCAGTGGGATCACGCCCATGTTGTCGATCGCCAAGTCGGCGCTGTCGCAGGGTGGCGGTCAGGTCACGCTGCTCTACGCCAACCGGGACGAGAACAACGTCATCTTCGGCGGCGTGCTGCGCGAGCTGGCTGCCAAGTACCCCGACCGGCTCACGGTGCTGCACTGGCTGGAGTCGGTGCAAGGGCTGCCGAACGCCACGGCGCTGGCCAGGCTGATGGCGCCCTTCACCGATCGGCAGGCATTCATCTGCGGGCCGGGGCCGTTCATGCAGGCCGCCCAGAATGCGCTGGAATCGCTGAAGGTGCCCGACAAGCAGGTGCACATCGAGGTGTTCCGGTCCCTGGAGACCGACCCGTTCGCCGCGATCACGATCACCGACGACGGTGACGAACCGCCGGCCGAGGCGGTGGTCCAGCTCGATGGCACCACCCACACCGTGTCGTGGCCGCGTAGCGCCAAGCTGCTCGACGTGCTGATCGACAAAGGCCTCGACGTTCCGTTCTCCTGCCGCGAAGGACACTGCGGCGCCTGCGCGGTGGTGATGCGCAGCGGCGAGGTGGAGATGGACATCAACGACGTCCTGGAGCCCGACGACATCGCCGAGGGTCTGATCCTGGCCTGCCAGGCGGTGCCCAAGACCGATTCGGTGGACGTCACCTACGACGAGTAGGCCCGTTCCCGCCGCGAGTGTGAATCCTCATCCGCGCGCGGCGGCGTGTTGCGGATGACACCGCACAGTCGCGAAGGGATCCGGCCGGGACGAGACCGCGGTCAGCGGGGCAGCCCGAGCAGCCGTTCCCCGGCCATCGTGAGCAGGATCTGCTCGGTGCCACCGGCGATCGTCAGGCAGCGGGTGTTGAGGAAGTCGTGCACCGACTTGTCGACGACGGAGCCGCCGGAGGCTGAGAGCTCCATCCGGAACTCAGCCAGCGCCTGACGGTGCCGCACACCGATCAGCTTGCGGGCACTGGCTTCTGCACTCGTGTCTTTGCCGCTCACCGCTAGCTGCGCGATCCGCTGGTCCAGCAGGGAGCCGGCCTGCGCGGACAGGATCAGCTCGCCGACCTGGTCCAGCAGCGCAGTGTCGAGTTCGCGCTGTGACACCGAGCGCAGCATCTCCTCCACCGGGTTGCCCAGCGCCGTGCCGCCGGCCATCGCCACGCGCTCGTTGGCCAGCGTGGTGCGGGCCAGCCGCCAGCCGTCGTTGACCGTGCCGACCACCAACTCGTCGGGCACGAAGACGTCGTCGAAGAACACCTCGTTGAACAGCTCGTCGCCGGTGATCTCGCGCAGCGGGCGTACCACGATGCCCGGGGTCTTCATGTCCACGATGAAGTAGGTGATGCCCTTGTGCTTGGGGGCATCCGGGTCGGTCCTGGCCAGGCACACCCCGTAGTGCGCCTTCTGCGCAGCCGAGTTCCAGACCTTCTGCCCGGTCAGGCGCCAACCACCCTCGGCGCGAACAGCTTTCATCCGCAGCGCGGCCAGGTCAGACCCGGCGCCGGGCTCGCTGAACAGCTGGCACCAGATCAGCTCGCCACGCAGCGTGGGCGGGACGAAGCGTTCGATCTGCTCGGGCGTTCCGCCGTCGAGGATCGTCGGGACCGCCCACCAGCCGATGACCAGGTCGGGGCGCTGCACACCCGCAGCCGCCAGCTCCTGATCGATCAGCAGTTGTTCGGCGGGAGAAGCATTGCGGCCGTAGGGCTTCGGCCAATGCGGGGCCAGCAGGCCGTTGGCCGCCATCGCGGGCTGGCGCTGCTCGACCGGCAGGGCGGCCACATCGGCGACCGCAGCGGCGATCTCGGGCTGCAGGTGCGCTACCGATTCCAGGTCGACATGCAGTTCGCGGCGCAGACCGTCCAGCGTCAGGGTGGCGACCCGGCGCAGCCACGCCGGGCGGCCGCCGAGGAACTGACCGATCCCGTAGGCGCGCCGCAGGTACAGGTGCGCCTCGTGTTCCCAGGTGATACCGATCCCGCCCAGAACCTGGATGCAGTCTTTCGTATTCGCCTGCGCAGCACCGATTCCGACGGCGGCCCCGATCGCCGCGGCAATGGCGAACTGGTCGTCTGACCCATCGGCGGCAACGGCCGCGTCGGCCGCGGCCACCGCGGCCTGCTGCGCGCGCAGCAACATCTCAGCGCACATGTGCTTAATGGCCTGGAAGCTGCCGATCGGCTTGCCGAACTGCTCGCGCACCTTGGCGTACTCGGACGCGGTCTCCAGCGCCCACTGCGCCACCCCGGCGGCCTCGGCCGCCGACAGGGTGGCGGCCAGATCCTCGAACCGGCGCCGGGACACCCCCAGCGTGCTCGCCGCGGCCCCGGTCAGCGTCACCCGGGCCAGCGGACGGGAGAAGTCGGTGGCCTCGAGCAGCTCGATCGCCACCCCGTCGCCGGCGGCGTCGACCACGACGACGTCATCCCCGACCGGCAGCAGCAGCACCCCGGCAGAATCCGCACCGAGCACCGCCTCGACCGACCCCGAGACGCGGCCGTCCTCGGCACTCAGCTCGCCGCGCAGCGCCGCGCCGGCGGTCAGCGAACCCGACATCAGGCCCTCGAGCAGCTCCGCGTCGGTCACCACCAGGGTGGCCAGCGCCGTCGTCGCGACCGGACCGGGGATCAGCGCGCGGGCGGCTTCCTCGACCATCGCGCACAGGTCCTGGATCGAGCCGCCGGCACCGCCGGCCTCCTCGGACACCGCGACGCCGAACAGCCCGAGATCGGCCAGACCGGCGAAAACAGGGCGCCACGCATCGGGTCGGCCCTGCTCGACCTCCCGAACCGCGGCATGGGTGGCCGCCGACGCTGCCCAGCTCCGAACCAACTCGCGGGCGGCAAACTGTTCATCGGTGATGGTGGCGGACACCGTCGGCTCCTAGGTTTCGCACAGACAGGACCACAAGGCCCACTAGAACGTGTTCTAATAGTGCCAGCGATCAACCGTCAAGTCGACGTCCATCTCAGCAGGACACGGGCCCGACATGGGGTTGAAGCGACCCGTGACGCACCCTAGCAATGCGTATCGTTTTTTCACGAACGCACCCGGAAGGAGCTGACCACACCATGTCATCGCCCGCGCAAAAGTCGTCGGCCGGTTCCGGCTCGCAGCCGCGTGAGGTGATGCCGGTGTCGGTACTCGCCGAATCAGAGCTGGGCTCCGAGGCCCAGCGCGAGCGTCGCAAGCGCATCCTGGACGCCACCATGGCGATCGCCTCCAAGGGTGGTTACGAGGCTGTTCAGATGCGCGCGGTGGCCGATCGGGCCGACGTCGCCGTCGGAACCCTGTATCGCTACTTCCCGTCGAAGGTGCACTTGCTGGTCTCCGCGCTGGCCCGTGAGTTCGAGCGGATCGACGCCAAGACCGACCGGTCCGGGATGACCGGCGGCACCCCGTTCCAGCGCCTCAACTTCATGGTGGGCAAGCTCAACCGAGCCATGCAGCGCAACCCGCTGCTGACCGAGGCGATGACACGGGCCTACGTGTTCGCCGACGCCTCAGCAGCCGGTGAGGTTGATCACGTCGAGAAGATCATCGACAGCATGTTCGCCCGGGCGATGAGCGACGGCGAACCGACCGAAGACCAGTACCACATCGCGCGGGTCATCTCCGATGTGTGGCTGTCGAACCTGCTGGCCTGGCTGACCCGCCGGGCCTCGGCCACCGACGTCAGCAAACGGCTGGATCTGGCGGTGCGACTGCTGATCGGCGACGACGGATCCGCCTAGTTCGTGGCCGCGTTCTCCGCTCTGCCCGACGACCTGCACCGCGCGCTCGACGAGGTGGCGCGGGTGCCACGCCTTCTGGTGGCCTCCGATTTTGACGGCACGATCGCCCCGATCGTGTCCAATCCGGCTGACGCCCGCCCCATCCCGGCCGCGGCCGAAGCCCTCGGTGCGCTGGCCGCACTGCGCGCGACATCGGCTGCGCTGATCTCCGGGCGGGCGCGCCACGACCTCGGCCTGCTGTCCGGGGCGCCCGCCGACGTCCACCTGGTGGGCAGCCACGGCTCGGAGTTCGACGCCGACTTCCTTGACGCCGTGGATGATTCGGCTAAGGCCCTGCTGGTAGACCTGGAGCGGGCGATGGCCGATCTCACCGCCCGGTATCCGGGCACGACCATCGAGACCAAGCCTGTCAGCGTCGCCTTCCACGTGCGAAACGCCGCACCCGAACACGCCCAGGAGGCGCTCGACGCGGCTCTGGCGGCGGTGTCGGGCTGGGAGGTCCACGTCACCGAGGGCAAGGCGGTGCGGGAGTTCGCGGTGATCGACACCGACAAGGGCGAGGCGCTGGATCTGTTGCGCCGCCGCGACGATGCCGACGCGATCGTGTTCTTCGGCGACGACGTCACCGACGAGAAAGCCTTCAGCCGGTTGGGCGGAGGCGACGTCGGGGTCAAGGTCGGTTCGGGCGACACCCGCGCCGGCTACCGCGTGCAGACACCCGAGGATGTGGCGCTGGCCCTGCAGATGCTGCATGCGGTCCGGCGCGCCTGGCTGGGCTAGGCAGGCGCTCCCGCGGTGCGGCCGCGAATCACTTCGGTCGGCAGTACGTCGATGACGGGCAATCCGTCGCGCGGCGGGTTGTGCAGGAGCCGGCCGGCCCGCTTGCCCTTCTCGAGGCTGGGCTGCGACACCGTCGTCAATCCCCGGTTCAGCGCCTCAGGTATCCCGTCGAAACCGGTCACGGTCATCTGCCCGGGCACGTAAATACCATGGGCGCGTAGGTAATCCATCGCGGAGATCGCCAGCACGTCGGTGGTGCACATCAGTGCGGTCAGATGCGGATTGGTCTGCAGTGCCAGCTCGGCCGCCGCCGCACCGGAGGCCGGCAGGTGTTCGTAGCTCTCGACGATCGTCAGGCTGTCCGGGTCCAGGCCGGCGGCACTCATGGCATCCCGCACGCCGGCGATCCGCTCGCTCTGGACGTGAAAGTGGGACTGCTGCAGGCGATCCGCGGTGACCAGGCCGTTGGGCTGCCCGTCGACACCCGGCTGCGAGCCCAGCCGCATGGTGAGCAGCCCGATTTCATGATGGCCCAGACCGACCACGTAGTCGGCGATGGCCCGCATGGCCGCGCGGTCGTCGATACACACCCGCGAGGTACCGGGGACGTCCTTGGGCTGGTCCACGACAACCACCGGAAGGTGGCGCTGCAGCACGGTGTGCAGGTACGGGTCGTCGTCGGAGGCGGCGTAGATGACGAAACCGTCCACCCCGGCGGACAGCACCGCGTTGGTGCCGTCGGACACGCTGCGGCCGGGTCCTGCCGCCACCAGCAGCAGGCCCTGGCCCGCCTCTTCGCACGATTCAGCAAGACCTGCAACGAAATTGAGGGCAGCGGGATCGCTGAACGAGTAGGTCAGCGGCTCGGTGATGAGCAGTCCGACCGCACCGGCCCTGCGGGTGCGCAGCGAACGCGCCACCGGGTCCGGGCCGGGATAGCCCAGCCGCTTGGCCGTTTCCAGTACCCGCTCACGCAGATCGGCCGACAACTGGTCGGGACGGTTGTAGGCGTTGGAGATGGTGGTGCGCGAAACCTTGAGTTCGGCAGCCAATGAGGCCAGCGTCGCCCGGCGCCGCGGCGCGGGACTTCTGGACATGCTCTGTGAGATTAGCGGATCGGCTTGCGTTAGCCCCGCAGGAGTACTCTACACTCTATTGGAAACGGTTTTCATTTGCATGAGAAGGAGTGATTGTGCGCGCAGGAGCGGTTGTCGCGGTGTCGGCACTGGTGTTGTCGGTCGGGCTCAGCGCGTGCGGTGGTGACAAGAAGACCGAGGGGGCGGGGCCGGCATCCACCACCCCGACCGTCGTCGCTTCCACCGACGTCTGGGGCAGCATCGCCCAGGCCGTCGCGGGCGATCACGCCAAGGTGTCCTCGATCATCACCAGCGCCTCAGCCGACCCGCATTCCTTCGAGGCCAGCCCCTCCGACGCGGCCGCGATCACCGACGCCTCCCTGGTGGTCTTCAACGGCGGCGGCTACGACCACTGGGTCGACGACATCCTGGCCAGCCACCCCAACGTCGCCTCCATCGACGCCTACAAGCTGCTGAACACCGGCGCCCTCGGCGAGCCCAGCCCGGCCAACGAGCACGTCTTCTACGACCTCGGCACCGCCAAGGCGGTGGCCACCTCGATCGCCGACAAGCTCGGCCAGGAGGATCCCGCGCACGCCGCGGACTACAAGACCAACGCCGCCAACTTCAACCGCAGCGCCGACGCGATCGAGCAGACCGAGAAGGCCATCCGCAGCACCCATCCCGGCGCGGCGGTGGTGGCCACCGAACCGGTCGCGCACTATCTGCTGGTCGCCGCCGGCCTGACGGACAAGACACCCGAGGGCTTCGCCAGCGCCGTCGAGCAGGACACCGACCCGGCGCCGGTCGACGTCGCCGCCATGCTCGACCTGATCAAGAGCCGCCAGGTGTCCGCTGTGGTGTTCAATGCCCAGACCATCACCGAGGTGACAAAGCAGGTCCAGGCTGCCGCTCAGGCCGCCGGGGTGCCCATCGTGGAGGTCACCGAGACCCTGCCCAACGGCAGCGACTACCTGACCTGGCAGCGCGATACCGCGGACCGGTTGGCGGGCGCACTGCAGCAGAACCGATAATCACTGCTTGTGGCTGCCGAGGTCGTTTCGCTAACCGGTGCCCGGTTGGCCTTCGGCGACCGGGTGCTGTGGGACCACCTCGACCTGACGGTGTCAGCCGGTGAGTTCATCGCGATCCTGGGACCCAACGGAACCGGGAAGACGTCGCTGCTCAAGGTGCTGCTCGGCCAGCTCCCGCTGACCGCGGGCACCGCGACGATCCAGGGCCAGCCCGTCGAAGCGGGCAGCGAGAAGATCGGGTACGTGCCCCAGCACCGCGCCGTGGACCGCGGCCTGAGCCTGCGCGGGCGCGATCTGGTCCGGCTGGGCATCGACGGACACCGCTGGGGGGTGGCACCGCTGAACCGCACCGCGCGCCACCACCGCCGCGAGGCCGTCGACCGGGCGCTGGCCCAGGTCCACGCGCTGAAGCTGGCGAAGGTTGCCGTCGGGGTGATGTCGGGTGGTGAGCTGCAGCGGGTGCGCGTCGCCCAGGCGCTGGCCAGCGATCCGGTGCTGCTGCTATGTGACGAGCCGCTGCTGAACCTCGACCCCGCCAACGCCCGGCTGGTCGCCACGCTGATCGATCGGCGCAGGCAGTCCGGCACCGCGGTCATGTTCGTGACCCACGAGGTCAATCCGGTGCTGCCCTATGTCGACCGGATCATCTATCTGGTCGACGGCCGGTTCCGGATCGGCACGGTGGCCGAGGTGATGACGTCGGAGACGCTCTCCGAGCTGTACCAGGCCGACATCCAGGTGGTCCAGGTCGGCAACCGCTACGTGGTGGTCGGCGAGCATTTCGACCACTCCGGACACACCCAGGGCCATACCCATGAGTGACGAACTCTCCCACCTGCTGGGCCACCTGTTCTCGTTCCACATCACCGCGGATCTGCTCAGCCGCGACTTCGTCCAGCAGGCACTCATCGCGGCCGCGCTGCTGGCGTTGGTCGCGGGCCTGATCGGACCGTTCATCGTGATGCGCCAGATGTCGTTCGCGGTACACGGTTCCAGCGAGCTGTCGCTGACCGGCGCGGCGTTCGCTCTGCTGGCCGGTTTCAACGTCGGGATCGGCGCACTGCTGGGCTGCGGCCTGGCGGCAATCCTGTTCGGCGTCCTGGGTCAACGGGCCCGCGAACGCGACTCCGCGATCGGTGTGGTGCTGGCGTTCGGCCTGGGCTTGGCGGTGCTGTTCATCCATCTCTATCCGGGCCGGACCGGAACCAGCTTCGCGCTGCTGACCGGGCAGATCGTCGGCGTCGGGTACTCGGGCCTGGCGCTGCTGGTCGGGGTGACGGTGGTGGTGGTCGTGGTGCTGGCGGTCAGCTACCGGCCGCTGCTGTTCGCCACGGCCGACCCGGAAGTGGCTGCCGCGCGCGGAGTTCCGGTGCGGGCCCTGGGCATCGTGTTCGCCGCGCTGGTCGGTGTGGTCGCCGCCCAGGGCGTGCAGATCGTCGGTGCGCTGCTGGTGATGTCGCTGCTGATCACCCCCGCGGCAGCCGCGGCCCGGGTGTTCAGTTCGCCGGTGGCGGTGATTGCGGCGTCGGTGATCTTCGCCGAGGTGTCGGCGGTCGCGGGCATCACGCTGTCACTGGCGCCCGGCGTCCCGGTGTCGGTGTTCGTCACCACGATCTCGTTCGTGATCTACCTGGTGTGTTGGGCGATCAGCCGTCGCCAGCACGATCCCGCCGCGGCGTAATCGCTGTCACCACAGCGCACCGCCCCATAGGCTGAACTGGTGCCATCAGTCGATCTGAATGCAGACCTGGGCGAAGGCTTCGGGGTGTGGGAACTCGGTGACGACGACGCCATGCTCGGGATCGTCACCAGCGCCAACCTGGCGTGCGGCTTTCACGCCGGCAACCCGGTCCGGCTGGCCCGCACCTGTGAGTCGGCTGCGCAATCGGGGGTTCGGATCGGGGCCCAGGTCGGGTATTTCGACCTTGCCGGTTTCGGGCGCCGTTACATCGACGTGGAGCCGGCTGAGCTGACCGCCGACATCATCTATCAGATCGGCGCATTACAGGCGCTGGCCCAGGCCGCCGGGACCGGGGTGGGCTACGTCAAACCCCATGGCGCGCTGTACAACACCATCGTCACCGACCGCAGGCAGGCCCGCGCGGTGGCCCAAGCCGTGCACACCGTCGACCCGGGACTGCCGGTGCTGGGACTGGCCGGGTCGGTGTTCTTCGAGGAGGCAGGGAAACTGGGCCTGCGTACCGTCGCCGAGGCGTTCGCCGACCGGGCCTACCAACCCGACGGGCAGTTGGTCTCGCGGCGCGTCACGGGCGCTGTGCTGCACGACCCGGTGCAGATCGCCGAACGCGTCGCGACGATGGTGACGGCCGGCCAGGTCACCGCGATCGACGGCACGACGATCGGCGTCGAGGTGGAATCGGTGTGCGTGCATGGCGATTCACCCGGTGCGGTGGAGATCGCCACCGCGGTGCGCACGCGGCTGCTCACCGAGGGTGTCGACCTGACGGCGTTCAGCTGATGCGGCTCAAGCTGGGGCGCCCGGACCTCTCCAGGTATCAGGACCTCTTCGACGTGCCGGTGGCGGAGCCGGATTCGGCACTGTCGATCACCTGGCTCGGAGTGTCGACGCTACTGGTCGACGACGGCACCACAGCGATTCTGACCGACGGGTTCTTCTCCCGCCCCAGCCTGGTGGAGGTAGGACTGCGCCGGCTGGCACCCTCGGAGTCGCGGATCGACTACTGCCTGAACCGGGCCAGGATCAACCGGCTGGCAGCCGTGCTGCCGGTGCACACCCACTACGACCACGTCCTGGATTCGGCGGTGGTGGCCCAGCGCACGGGCGCCCGGGTGGTCGGCGGTGAGTCTGCCGCGAATGTGGCTCGCGGACAGGGCCTTTCCCCCGAAACAGTGGTGGTGGCCGACTCCGGCGCGGTGATCCACCTCGGTCCGTTCGACGTGACGCTGATCGAGTCGCACCACTGCCCGCCGGACCGCTTCCCGGGTGAGATCGTCGAACCCGTGGTGCCGCCGGTGCGGGTGTCGGCGTATCGCTGCGGGGAAGCCTGGTCAACATTGATTCACCACGGCCCCAGCGACCGGCGTCTGTTGATCCAGGGCAGCGCTGGGTTCGTGCCCGGCGCCCTGGACGGCCAGCGCGCCGACGTCGCCTACCTCGGCGTGGGCCAACTCGGGCCCCAGCCCGAGGATTACGTCACCCGGTACTGGGAGCAGACCGTCACGACCGTCGGTGCGCGCCGGGTGGTCCTGATCCACTGGGATGATTTCTTCCGGCCGCTGTCCGAGCCGATCCGCGCATTGCCTTTTGCCGCAGACGATCTCGACGCCACGATGCGGATCCTGTCGCGGCTGGCCGAGCGCGATGGGGTGCGGCTGCATCTGCCCACAGTGTGGCAGCGCGCCGACCCGTGGACCTGATTCAGCGCGATCCGGCGTATGGCAGCAGCGCCATCTCCCGGGCGTTCTTGATCGCCGTGGCGACCGTGCGTTGCTGCTGAACCGTCAGCCCTGTCACCGAGCGGGACCGGATCTTGCCCTTGTCGCTGATGAAGGTCCGCAGCAGCTGGACATCCTTGTAGTCCACCGTCGTGATGCCCAGGGCGCGAAGCTGATTGGCGCGCCGCTTGGCTGGTGCGGCGTTCGACCTCGGGCGTCTGGTGGCCATCAGCGTTCCTCCCTGAAGTCGACATGCCGCCGGATGATCGGGTCGTACTTCTTGAGCACCAGCCGGTCCGGGTCATTGCGGCGGTTCTTGCGGGTGATGTAGGTGTAGCCGGTGCCCGCAGTCGAGCGCAGTTTGATCTTCGGCCGGATCTCGTTGCGCGCCATCAGATTCGCTGACCTTCCCGGCGCAGCCTGCTGACAACCGCCTCGATGCCGTCGCGGTCGATGACCTTGATGCCCTTGGCGCTGACACGCAGCGTCACCCGGCGCCCCTCAGACGGCAGGTAGTAGGTCTTGCGCTGAATGTTCGGATCCCAGCGGCGGCGGGTGCGCCGATGCGAATGCGACACCGCGTTACCGAATCCGGGAGCGCGGCCGGTGACCTGGCAGTGGCGGGACATGGTCCATCCTTAATGAAAATGGTTTTCGACAAGACGAGACACTAGCCCAGTCGAGGTTAAATGACAATCGTTGTCATTAAGCCGCGTGCGCGAGCGGCGATCGGTCAGGGTGCGCCCGTAGGGTGATCGGGTGGCTTGGCACGTGCACGCACTGAGAGGTCCGGCGCCGTGCTGATCAGCGCTGTGGCGGCGCTCGTCGTCGTCCTGGTCTTCGCCATCGTGCGACCGGCCGGCTGGTCGGAGGCCGTGGTGGCGGTACCGGCCGCCGCCGTCGTCGTCACCATCGGCGCGGTGTCGCCGCACGACGCGCTCACCGAGATGGACCGAATGCTGCCCGTGGTGGTGTTCCTGGCCGCGGTCCTGGTGCTGGCCGGGCTGTGCGATGACGAGGGGTTGTTCGACGCCGCCGGTGCCTGGATGGCCCGCACCAGCTCCGGCAACCCGCGCCGGCTGCTCGGTCAGGTGTTCGTGGTCGCGGCGGCGACAACGGCGATCCTGAGCCTGGACGCGACCGTGGTGCTGCTGACCCCGGTAGTGCTGGCCACCGTACGGGCCTTGCGGGTGCCGGCCCGCCCGCACCTCTACGCCACGGCGCACCTGTCCAATACCGCCTCGCTGCTGTTGCCTGTCTCGAACCTGACCAACCTGTTGGCGTTCAGTGCGGCGGGCTTGTCCTTCACCCGGTTCAGCGTGCTGATGGCAGCCCCGTGGCTGGTGGCCGTCGCGGCCGAGTACGCGGTGTTCCGGCGGGTGTTTCGGGGCGACCTTGCCGAAGCTCCGGCGGCCGAGGCGCCCGAACCCGGCGAGCGGCCGGTCTTCGTGCTGGTAGTGCTGGGGCTGACCCTGGTGGGGTTCGCCGTCACCTCGTTCGCCGGGCTCTCACCGGCCTGGGCGGCACTGGCCGGCGCACTGGTGCTGGGGGTGCGCTCACTTGCCCAGCGCCGCAGCACGATCGGCGGCATCGTCCGGTCACTGAACATGCCGTTCTGCGTCTTCGTCCTGGCACTGGCCGTGGTGGTCAAGGCCGTCATGGTCAACGGCCTGGACACCGCTGCCGGTGACCTGCTGCCCTCCGGTGACGGCCTGACCGCGCTGCTCGGCATCGCCGCGCTGGCCGCCGTGCTGTCCAATGTGGTGAACAACCTGCCCGCGGTGCTGGTACTGCTCCCGCTCGTCAGCGGCCCGGCGGCGGTGCTGGCGGTACTCATCGGGGTGAACATCGGACCCAACCTGACCTACGTCGGCTCGCTGGCCAATCTGTTGTGGCGCCGGGTCTTGCATCAGCAGGGCGAGCCGACCAGCGTGCGCGAGTTCACCTGGCTCGGCCTGTTGACCGTGCCGCTGTGCCTGGTGCTCGCCGTGGTGGCGCTGTGGGCGGGCGTGCGGCTGATCGGGGTGTGAGCTCAGCCGGTTAGCCGCGGCGCTGGCGGGCGACTTCGGCGAGCACCACACCGGCGGCCACCGAGGCGTTCAACGACTCCATCGGGCCGGCCATCGGGATGGACACCACGGCGTCGCAGTTCTGCCGCACCAGCCGCGACAGCCCCTTGCCCTCGGATCCGACCACCACGACCACCGGCCCGGTGGCATCCAACTCGTCGAGCGTGGTGTCACCCTCGGCGTCCAGACCGATCACCTGCACTCCGGCGTCGGCCCACTCCTTGAGTGTGCGGTTGAGGTTGGTGGCCCGCGCCACCGGAACCCGTGCTGCCGCGCCGGCACTGGTGCGCCACGCCACCGCCGTCACCGACGCCGAGCGGCGCTGCGGAATGAGCACGCCGTGGCCGGCGAAAGCCGCGACCGAACGAACGATTGCGCCCAGGTTGCGCGGGTCGGAGATGTTGTCGAGGGCGACCAACAGCGCCGGTTGGACATCGCTGGTGGCCGAGGCCAGCAGGTCGTCTGGGTGGGCGTAGCGGTACGGGGGCACCTGCAGAGCGATGCCCTGGTGCAGGCCGTTGGAGCTCATCCGGTCCAGGTCGGTGCGCGGCACCTCGAGGATCGGGATGCCACGGTCGGCGGCCAGGGTCACCGACTCGGTCAGCCGCTCGTCGGCCTCGGCGCCCAGCGCGACATAGAGCGCGGTCGCGGGGGCATCGGCCCGCAGGCACTCGACGACCGGGTTACGGCCAAGGACGATCTCGGTCTCGTCGGTGGGTTTGGTGGCAGGCTTGCGAGCCTGCTTATTGGCCCGCTTGGCGGCGGGATGACCGGGGCGCATGTGCGCCGGGGGCGTGGCGCCGCGGCCTTCCAGACCGCGCCGGCGCTGACCACCGGATCCGACGGTCGGCCCCTTCTTGGTGCCGGCCTTGCGAATTGCGCCGCGGCGCTGGGAGTTACCCGCCATCTGCTTTGCTGCCTTCGTCGCGCAGCGCCCATTGCGGGCCGTCTGCAGTGTCGGTCACCTCGATACCGGCTTCCTTGAGCCGGTCGCGGATCTCGTCGGCCTGGCCCCAGTCCCGGCTCTGGCGGGCGTCGTCGCGGCGCTTGAGTTCGGCGCGGACGAGCACGTCGACGGCACCGAGTGCCGCCGAGGTCTCGTCGCGGTTCTCCCAGCGTTCGTCGAGCGGGTCGCACCCGAGAATGCCCATCATGGAGCGGATTTCACCGGCCTTGACCATTGCGGTCTCGTGGTCGCCGGATTCCAGGGCGCGGTTACCGTCGGCGCGGGCACTGTGCACCTCGGACAGCGCGACCGGTACCGCCAGGTCGTCGTCGAGTGCGGCGCCGAATCGTTCGGTCCAGGTGCCCGGAACGACGGTGCCGACCCTGGTGCGCACCCGGTGCAGGAATTCCTCGATGCCGGTGTAGGCCTTGACGGCGTCCTGCAGTGCGGTCTCGGAGAACTCCAGCATGGACCGGTAGTGCGCGCTGCCCAGGTAGTAGCGCAGCTCGGCCGGCCGAACCCGTTGCAGCACAGCAGGAATCGCGAGCACGTTGCCCAGCGACTTGCTCATCTTCTCGCCGCCCATGGTGACCCAACCGTTGTGCAGCCAGTACCGGGCGAAGCCGTCGCCGGCCGCGCGGGCCTGGGCGATCTCGTTCTCGTGATGCGGGAACACCAAATCCATACCACCGCAGTGGATATCGAACTCGGCGCCGAGGTATTCGTGGGCCATCGCGACGCATTCGGAGTGCCAGCCTGGCCGGCCGCGACCCCACGGGGTCGGCCAGGACGGTTCGCCGGGCTTGGCGCCCTTCCACAAGGTGAAGTCACGCTGGTCGCGCTTACCCTCGCCGGCGCCCTCACCCTGGTGGACGTCGTCGATGCGGTGGCCGGAGAGCTTGCCGTACTCCGAGAAGCTCAGGACGTCGAAGTAGACGTCGCCGGAGCCGGTGTAGGCGTGGCCGGTATCGATCAGGCGCTCGATGAGTTCGACGATCTGGGTGATGTGCCCGGTGGCGCGCGGCTCGGCCGACGGCGGCAGCACACCCAGCGCGTCGTAGGCGGCGGAGAACTCGCGCTCGTGGGTGGCCGCCCACTCCCACCACGGCCGGCCCGCGTCGGCGGCCTTGTTGAGGATCTTGTCATCGATGTCGGTGACGTTGCGGATGAAGGCGACGTCGAACCCCTTGGCCATCAGCCAGCGCCGCAGTACGTCGAAGGCGACGCCGCTGCGGACATGGCCGATATGGGGCAGGCCCTGGACCGTCGCACCGCACAGATAGATGGAGGCGTGGCCCGGGCGAATCGGCACGAAGTCGCGCACGGTACCCGTATAGGTGTCGTGCAGTCGCAAACTGGTGCCGGTCACGACGCGCCAGCTTACCGGCCTGACCGGCGTAGTTCTCACACCGTGTCGGAACGGGCCACGACCAGAGCGGTCGCCACGGCCGCCAGGCCCTCACCGCGGCCGGTCAGCCCCAGCCCGTCGGTCGTCGTCGCCGATACCGACACCGGTGCACCGAGCAGCTCGGTGAGCAGTCGCTGGGCCTCCTCGCGGCGCGGCCCGATCTTGGGCCGGTTCGCGATAACCTGGACCGCGGCGTTGCCCACCACGAAGCCGGCCCCGGCGATCAGGTCACGGACATGGGCGAGCATCTGCGCACCGGTGACACCACGCCACTGCGGCTGGTCGACCCCGAACACCGCGCCGAGATCGCCGAGCCCGGCCGCCGACAGCAGCGCATCGCACAGTGCGTGGACGGCGACATCGCCGTCGGAGTGGCCCGAACAACCGTCGGCCCCCTCGAACAGCAGGCCGAGCAGCCAGCAGGGCCGGCCCGTCTCGACCGGGTGTACGTCGGTGCCCAGACCGACCCGTGGGATCGTCATGCGCCGAGCACCGCCTGGGCCAGCCGCAGGTCCAGCGGGGTGGTGATCTTGAATGCCAGGGTGTCGCCGGCGACGGTGTGCACCGGGGTGCCGAGGAACTCCACGAGTGAGGCGTCGTCGGTCACCACCGCGTTGGCGGCACGGTCGTAGGCCCTGCGCAGCAGTTCGGTCTCGAATCCCTGCGGGGTCTGCACGGCCCGCAGCCCGGCCCGTTCCGGCGTCCCCAGCACCACGCCGTTGGCGTCGACCGCCTTGATGGTGTCGACCACCGGCAGGACCGGGATAACGGCCCGCAACCCGTCGCGCAGGGCGGCAACCACGCGCTGGATCTGAGCAACCGGGGTTAGCGGCCGGGCAGCATCATGGACCAGGACGAATTCGGGATCGCCGACCGCGGCCAGGGCCCGGCGCACCGTTTCCGGACGCTCCGGGCCGCCGGCGACGACGGTAGCCCGCTCGCCGAGGATGAGTTTGGTGGCCTCGACCCGCTCAGCGGGCGCGGCGACCACGACACGGTCAACGACACCGGACTCCAGCAGACCGTCGACAGCTCGTTCGAGCATGGTGCGACCGCCGAGATCGACGAATGCCTTCGGAATACCGGCGCCCAGCCGTTCACCGGAACCTGCGGCCGTGACGACCGCGACAGTGCCTGACACTGATCCCCTCAGGGCAGTCAGGAGGCGGCGGCCAGGACCTCGTCGAGGATGGTCGACGCCTTGGCGTCATCGGTGTTCTCAGCCAGCGCGAGCTCACCGACGAGGATCTGACGGGCCTTGGCCAGCATCCGCTTCTCGCCGGCGGACAGGCCGCGTTCCTGATCCCGGCGCCACAGGTCACGAACGACCTCGGCGACCTTGTTCACGTCACCGGAGGCCAGCTTCTCGAGATTGGCCTTGTAACGGCGCGACCAGTTGGTCGGCTCTTCGGTGTGCGGCGCACGCAGCACCTGGAAGACCTTGTCCAGGCCTTCCTGGCCAACAACGTCACGGACGCCGACGTACTCGGCGTTATCGGCTGGAACTCGAACGGTCAGGTCTCCCTGGGCGACCTTCAAGACGAGGTATTCCTTCTGTTCGCCTTTGATGGTCCGGGTTTCGATCGCTTCGATCAATGCAGCACCGTGGTGTGGATAGACAACGGTGTCTCCGACCTTGAAAATCATCAGATTCGAGCCCCTTTCACTCCTCAATGCTAGCACGGCGCGAAACAGCGTGCGGATCAACGGTGCAGGTCAGGGGCACCGTGGGTGAAGAGTGGGGGTTGACAGGGTGACGAAAGCGTGCAACGCGCGGTTCTGCTCACGCCGATTCCGGCAACCCCTCGACACGTTGCCGACGAGGTAGGGCAACCCTTGGCTACCGCGCGACGACGGGACCTACTACGCTACATAGTCGAATAGCGGCGGCGAGTCCTGCCGACCGCACCGGCCAAGCAGGAGGCTGCTGTGAACCGCATGTCGAACCGCCTCGTGGTGGCAACCGCGGCCCTGGCTGTAGGTGGTCTGCTGCTCACCGGCTGTGGATCGGGCCAGATCTCGCAGACCGCCAACCAGGAGGCTGCCGTCAACGGCAGTACCGCCAACGTCAAGAACATCGCGCTGCGCAACGTGCACCTGCAGGCCGTGCAGACCGGTGACTTCCTCAAGCCCGGCCGCGCCGTTGAGCTGATTTTCGTGGCAGCGAACAACTCCCCCGACGTCAACGACAAACTGGTGGGCATCAGCACCGACGTGGGCTCCGTCGAGGTCAGCGGCCCGACCGCCATCCCGGCCAACTCCCGGCTCGTGGTCGGCTCGCCCGACGGCCAGGACGAGGTCGAGGCGTTCAGCAGCGCACAGCCCACCTCAGCCGAGGTCACGCTGAGCCAGCCCGTCACCAACGGACTCACCTACGCCTTCACCTTCGACTTCGAGAAGGCCGGCGAGGTCAAGGTCGAGGTGCCGATCTCGGCGGGCAACGCGCCCCGCCAGGACGAGGTCGGCGGCGGCGAAGGCCACGGCGGCGGCCACGGCTGAGCCCGGCCGCATCATCCCGGCGGGTTGATCGCCGGATCTGTCATACCGAACCGATAGCGTCACAGCGTGGCCAAGGTTCGGGTGCAATACCGCTGCTCGGAATGCCGGCATGTGACCGGCAAATGGGTAGGCCGGTGCACCGAATGCGGCACCTGGGGCACTGTCGAGGAGGTCTCCGCTCCGCCGTTGGCGGCCGGTTCCTCTCAGCGTGCGGTGGTTCCGTCATCGCCCGCGGTGCCGATCAGTTCGATCGACCCGGACCGCACCCGGCATTTCCCGACCGGGGTCGGTGAACTCGACCGGGTGCTCGGCGGCGGGCTGGTGCCGGGTTCGGTGATCCTGCTGGCCGGTGATCCCGGGGTCGGCAAGTCGACGCTGCTTCTGGAGGTCGTACATCGCTGGGCCAAGGCGGGCCGGCGCGCACTGTACGTCTCCGGTGAGGAGTCCGCGGGGCAGATCAGGATGCGCGCCGAACGCACCGGATGCACCCACGACGAGGTCTTCCTGGCCGCCGAATCCGATGTGAACACCGTGCTGGGGCACATCGATGCCGTGCAGCCCAGTCTGGTGATCGTCGACTCGGTGCAGACGATGACCGCCGGTGATGCCGACGGTGTGGTCGGCGGGGTGACCCAGGTCCGCGCGGTGACCACCGCACTGACCGCGACGGCCAAGTCCACCGGGGTGGCCATGGTGCTCGTCGGGCACGTCACCAAGGACGGCGCCATCGCCGGCCCGCGCTCGCTGGAACATCTGGTGGATGTGGTGCTGCACTTCGAAGGCGACCGCAACTCCGCCCTGCGGATGGTGCGCGGCGTCAAGAACCGCTTCGGCGCGGCCGATGAGGTCGGTTGTTTCCTGTTGCACGACAACGGGATTGAGGGAGTGGCCGACCCGTCCGGGTTGTTCCTCGACGAGCGGCCCACCCCCGTCCCGGGCACTGCGGTCACGGTGACACTCGACGGTAAGCGCCCGCTGATCGGGGAGATCCAGGCACTGCTGATGGCGCGCGGTGAGCATGCCCAACAACGCCGCGCGGTCAGCGGGATCGACAATTCGCGGGCGGCGATGATCGCCGCGGTGCTCGAACGCCGGGCCGGACTCAAGGTCAGCGCGACCGACATCTACCTGTCCACCGTCGGTGGGATGCGGCTGATGGATCCGTCTTCGGATCTGGCCGTCGCGATGGCGATGGCGTCGGCCTACGCCGATATGCCGCTGCCGACCACCACGGTGGTGATTGGCGAGGTGGGCCTGGCCGGGGACCTGCGCAAGGTCACCGGGATGGACCGCCGACTGGCTGAGGCGGCCCGGCTCGGCTTCACCACGGCCCTGGTTCCGGTCGGCTGCGGCACCGTACCGAAAGGCTTCCGGGCCATCGAGTCGGCCACCATTGCCGACGCGCTGCGCTCGCTGTTGTCCATTGCGAAATCGCCCTACGACAACGTCGTCACACAGATTCGGCGGGACAGGTCGAGTAACGAGGGCGACGCAGTGGACAATAAGTGGCTGTGAGCACCAGCAACCGGTCGAACGGCTCGGCACCGCCGCCGGCTGCCACGCTGCGCGACACCATTGGGCGGCTGGCACCCGGCACTGCCCTGCGCGACGGCCTGGAACGCATTCTGCGTGGCCGTACCGGCGCGCTGATCGTGCTCGGCCACGACGAACGGGTGGAGGCCATCTGCGACGGCGGCTTCTCGCTGGACGTGCGGTTCGCGCCGACCCGGTTGCGTGAGCTGTCGAAGATGGACGGCGCGGTGGTGCTGTCCACCGACGGATCCCGGATCGTGCGGGCCAATGTGCAGTTGGTTCCTGATCCGACGATCCCCACCGACGAGTCGGGCACCCGGCACCGCTCGGCCGAGCGCGCGGCCATTCAGACCGGCTATCCGGTGATCTCGGTCAGCCACTCGATGAACATCGTGACCGTCTACGTGGCGGGCGAACGCCATGTGGTGGCCGACTCGGCGACCATCCTGTCGCGGGCGAACCAGGCGATCGCCACGCTGGAGCGCTACAAGGCCCGCCTCGACGGGCGAACGCCATGTGGTGGCCGACTCGGCGACCATCCTGTCGCGGGCGAACCAGGCGATCGCCACGCTGGAGCGCTACAAGGCCCGCCTCGACGAGGTGTCCCGGCAGCTGTCGACCGCCGAGATCGAAGACTTCGTCACCCTGCGCGACGTGATGACGGTGGTGCAGCGGCTGGAGATGGTGCGCCGGATCGGGCTCGAAATCGATTATGACGCAGTCGAACTCGGCACCGACGGCCGGCAGCTGCGGCTGCAGCTCGAGGAGCTGCTGGGTGGTAACGACACCGCCCGGGAGCTGATCGTGCTGGACTATCACGCCAACCCGGACCCGCCGACCAAGGCTCAGGTGAGCGCCACGCTGGCCGAGCTGGATGCGCTGTCGGACACCGAGCTGCTGGACTTCACCGCGCTGTCACGGGTGTTCGGGTACCCCTCGACCGCCGAGGCGCAGGATTCGGCGCTGTCCGCGCGCGGCTACCGGGCGATGGCCGGCATTCCCCGGTTGCAGTTCGCCCACGTCGACCTGTTGGTGCGCCGGTTCGGCTCACTGCAGGGCCTGCTGGCGGCCAGCGCTACCGATCTGCAGTCCGTGGACGGTATCGGCGCCATGTGGGCGCGCCACGTCCGGGAAGGGCTGTCGCAGCTGGCGGAGTCGACAATCGCCGACCGGCTGGTCTAACCGGCCGGTGCGGGCGGCGCCTCGGCCGGAGCCGCGGCAGGTGCGTCGCCAGGCGGCGGTTCGGCACCCGGCGGCGGGGCCTCGGCGAGGATGAACGGCACCGCGGCCGAGCGCAGGTTGCCCAGCTGAACCACCAGGTTGTAGGTGCCGGGCCCGATCGGCTGACGCGGCAGCGGGCACTGCGGCGCCGAACCCATTCCGGTCCAGGTCACCTCGGTAGTGACCTGCTCACCCGGGTTGAACGTCTTGACGAGCGTCTCGTTGGACGGCGCGCAGTCGAGGTTGGACCACAGCCGCTTGTTGTCCAGTGAGTAGACGTAGGCAGCCAGCACCGCGGCGCCGACGTCGCGCTTGCAGGCGACCAGGCCGATGTTGGTGACGACCATGGTGAACTTCGGCTGGTCGCCGATGACGTACTGCGGAGCGTTGGTGATGCCCTTGACCGCCAGGGTCGAGTCGGGGCAGTCGTCGCCCTCCTTGAGCACCGGCGGCGGGGCCACGGCTTCGGTCGGAGTCGGCGTGGGAGCGGGGGCAGCCGACTCGGACGGCGGCGGGGCCACTACCGGAGTCTTGTTCTCGGGCTGCGGGTTTTGCGTCTGGGAGGCTGCGGGCTTGACGGTGCTCTTGGAGTCAGAGCCGCCGAACACGGCGTAGGACACCCCGATGACGATGGCGAGAACCAGCGCCGCGATGCCGATCGCCAGTCCACGGCGTCGCCAGTAGATTTGCGAGGGTAGAGGTCCACGCGGTTCGAGATCCAGCACGATCTCACGGTAAGCCCAGGTCACCGCCAGATGTCCGACCTGGCTCGGCGTGTCGCCTTGTTAACCAGCCGGATTGGTGATTAATCGCCGATGTCGCCGATGTGTTTGCGCAGCGCGACCTTGCCGTCGGCGAGGTGATAGGTGACGCCGACGATGGCCAGGGTGCCCTCGTTGATCTTGTCGGCGATGGCCGTCGACCGGGCCATCAGCTGGGCGGCGGTCTCGGTGACGTGGCGGGCCTCGAACTCGTCGACCCGGGTCAGGCCGTCGCGCCGGCCCAGCAGGATCGACGGGGTGACGCGCTCGACGACGTCGCGGACGAACCCGAGCGGAACCTGCCCGTCGTCCAGCGCGGACAGCGTGGCCTTGACCGCACCGCAGCTGTCGTGACCGAGCACCACGATCAGCGGCACGTTGAGCACCGTGACGGCGTATTCGATCGAGCCGAGCACCGCGGAGTCGATCACGTGACCTGCGGTGCGCACCACGAACATGTCGCCGAGACCCTGGTCGAAGATGATCTCGGCGGCGACCCGGCTGTCGGCGCAGCCGAACACCACGGCGGTCGGGCGCTGCTCGCCGGCCAGGCTGGCGCGATGCTCGATGCTCTGGCTCGGATGCTCGGGCTTACCAGCGACGAAGCGCTCGTTACCCTCCTTGAGTGCCTTCCACGCTGTCACCGGGCTGCTGTTTGGCATGGGCCCTATTCTGCACTGCGCTCGATGTGAGCACGTCGTGAGCATCTCCCCACCCGAACTCGTCGCCTGGTTTGCGCAGGCCCGGCGTGATCTTCCGTGGCGTGAACCGGACGTGACGGCCTGGCAGATCCTGGTCAGCGAGTTCATGCTGCAGCAGACTCCGGTGGCCCGGGTGGCCCCGATCTGGCTGGACTGGGTGGCCCGCTGGCCGACACCGTCGGCCGCCGCTGCCGCCGGTGCCGCAGACGTGCTGCGGGCCTGGGGCAAGCTCGGGTATCCCCGGCGTGCCAAGCGGCTGCACGAATGCGCTCTGGTGATCGCCACCGAGCATGACGACGTGGTGCCCGATGACGTCGAGGTGCTGCTGATGCTGCCAGGTGTCGGGGCCTACACCGCGCGGGCGGTGGCGTGCTTCGCCTACCAGAAGCGGGTGCCCGTGGTGGACACCAACGTGCGCCGGGTGGTGGCGCGGGCAGTGCACGGCCTGGCCGATGCGGGCAATCCGTCGGCGACGCGCGACCTCGCCGACGTGGAGTCACTGCTGCCCGAGAACGATTCGGCCCCAGTGTTTTCCGCGGCGCTGATGGAACTGGGCGCCACGGTGTGCACGGCGCGCTCGCCCAAGTGCGGGATCTGCCCGCTCACCCACTGTGCGTGGCGGGCTGCCGGTTATCCGGCATCAGACGGCCCGGTGCGCAAGGCGCAGGGCTATGCCGGCACCGATCGCCAGGTCCGCGGCCGGCTGATGGACGTGCTGCGGGCCAGTTCCACACCAGTGCAGCGGGCACAGCTCGACATGGTGTGGCTCAGTGACCCAGCGCAGCGCGATCGCGCGCTGGACTCGCTGCTGGTGGACGGGTTGGTTGAGCAGACGGCCGACGGCCGCTTCGCATTGGCCGGTGAAGGCGAGTAAGACCGCGGCGAGCGTGCGTGTCGGTCCGACGACACGCCGCTACGGCGCGCATTACGCGCACGCTCGCAGCCCGCAATCTCCTTGACGATTTCAATACCAATCTTTTAACGGCGTCGTAAATTACCGCCAGGAGCATGACGGCGACGGAGGGCGGACGATGCCGAACAACCGAAACCTCGTCTACAAGCTGCTGCCGATCGGCACGTCAGCGGGCTTTGCGGGCGCGGCAATTACCGCTGCAGCAGTAGTCTTTGCACCTCCCGTAGCCGCGGCGCCACCCGGGTGCGCACCCATCGAGGCCGCGGACTGCAGCACCGGCGGCGGTGCGTCGGCGCAGCCGGCTGCCGCACAGCCCGTCGCCGCGGTGACCGCGTCGGCGGTCGGCAGCGGACCCATCCTCGGCCTGTTCGGCGACGGCGCCGACGCGCCCGCCAACTGCACGGGGGCTGAGTGCAACGGCGGAAACGGTGGCCTGTTCTTCGGCAACGGCGGCAAGGGCGCCAACGGCGGAAAGGCGGTGCCGCCGGGCAGGGCGGTGCAGGTGGCACTGGCGGTGCAGGCGGGGTCGGTGGCGCGGGCGGAAGCGGCGCTACCGCAGGCAATAACGGCGCTCCGGGCGCGACCGGCGGCAACGGGCAGAAGGGGCCCAACGGCCAGGCCGGCGCGAACGGCTCCTGAACCCTAAGACGCCTGGGCGAAGCGGCGGCGGTAGTCAGACGGGGTGACGCCGACGATGCGGCGGAAGTGGTGGCGCAGCAGGGTGGCGTTGCCGAAGCCGGCCCGCTCGGCGATCCGGTCGACGTCGAGGTCGGTCTCCTCGAGCATCCGCCGCGCATAGAGCACCCGCTGATCGGTGACCCACTGCATCGGCGTGGTGCCGGTCTCCTCGACGAACCGGCGCGCAAACGTCCGCGCCGACATGCTGGCACGGCGGGCCAGGCTGGCCACCGTATGCGGCGCGCCGAGATTTGCCAGAATCCAATCGAGTTGCGGGGCAAAGCCTTCCGAACATCGGGCCGGGATCGGCTGGTCGATGTACTGGCGCTGGCCGCCGTCACGTTGCGGCGGCACCACCATGCGTCGGGCGATGATGTTGGTGACCGCGCTGCCGAGTTCGCGGCGCACCAGATGCAGGCTGGCGTCGATGCCCGCCGCGGTGCCGGCACTGGTCACGAGATCGCCGTCGTCGACGAAGAGGACGTTGCGGTCGACGATCGCCGACGGGAAGCGGCGGGCCAGTTCCTCGGCATGCATCCAGTGCGTGGTCACCCGGCGGCCGTCGAGCAGACCGGCGGCCCCGGCGATGAACACCCCCGAGCACACCGTCAGCACGGTCGAGCCCGCGGCGTGCGCCGCCCGCAACGCTTCCAGGGCTTCCGGCGGGTAGGCCTCCGGTGGGCCGCTGACCGCCGGCACCGCGACCACGTCGGCGCCCATCAGGTCGTCGAGGCCGTGATCGGGCACCAACTGGGCGCCCACGCTGGTCCGCAGAGCCTTACCCGGTTCTGGGCCGCACACCTTGAAGTCGAAGTTGGGCACGCCGTCGGCGGAGCGGTCGATGCCGAAGACCTCGCAGATGACCCCGAACTCGAAAATGGTGACGCCGTCGAGGACGAGTGCGGAGACGCTGCGCAAAGCCATGGCAGCATTTTATCGTATGAGGTCAGTGCTGCCACTGTTGGCGGTATATATATGCGCGAAGCATTACTGCCATGACCGCAATCCTCGTCCTTCTCGCAGTCCTGGCACCCTTTGTGCTGGTCGGCGCTGTCGTCACCGTCTCGCATCGGGACGGCACTCTGCGCCTGCACGGCGGCCAGTTCAGAGTCGCCGCCCCCTTGGTCGGCCGGCTCTACCACGACGGCCACGACGCCGACGCCCGCCGGGTCGAACACGAACTGGACGCCATTCGCACCCGTTTCGAGGAACACCCGGTGTGGCCGTCACCCGGTGTGCTCGGGGAGCGCCGTTAGGAACTGCTCAACCGCCTCCCGGTAGCGCTCCGGTGCGTCGTCGTGAACCAGATGGCCGGCGCCGGGCACCTGAACGTAGGTGGCGCGCTCGCCGGCCAGCTCCCACATCCGTCGCATCTGGCCGGGCGGGGCCACCGAATCACCCGCCTCAATGAGCAGCACCGGCGCCCGCACGGCCTGCCACTGCTGCCAGTAGTCGCGAGTGCCCCACTCGGCGGCGATCTCCATCCAGCGGGCCGGTTGCCCGTGCAGGCGCCAGCCGGTGGCGGTGCGGTCGAACGCCTCCAGGAAATACCGGCCGGCCACCGGCCCGTACTCGTCGACCACCTGCTCGGCAGACGGGTATTCGAGCGGCAGCGCGTGCACCCATGGCTCCCACGGCCCGGTGGTGCGGCCGACGAAGTCGGGCGCCATGTCCTCGACGACGAGGGCGGTGACCAGATCGGGTCGCTGCGCGGCCAGACACCAGGAGTGCAGACCGCCCATCGAATGCCCGATCAGAATGACCGGCTCCCCCAGCGCGCCGACGGCGTTGCCGAGGTCGTCGACGAAACGCTCGGTGCTGATCGGGGCGTCGTCGTCGACCTCGCGGCCACGGTGCCAGGGCGCGTCATAGGTGTGGACTGCGCCGAACCGGCTCAGCCACGGCACCAGCCGCGACCACGTGCTGCCCCGGCCCATCAGCCCGTGCACCAGCACCAGCGGGCGGCCTTCCCCGCCCTGATAGGTCAGCAGTGTGCTGTTCACCGCTTCATCTTGCGCGGTCGGCCACCGCCTCCGGCGCGCGCGGTAGCCTTGCGCCATGTCCGTGGTGAAGATCAACGCAATCGAGATACCCCCGGGTGCCGGCCCCGAGCTGGAGAAGCGGTTCGCCAACCGCGCCCACGCCGTCGACAACCAGCCGGGCTTCCTCGGGTTCCAATTGCTGCGTCCGGTTAAGGGCGAGGACCGCTACTTCGTGGTGACCACGTGGGAGAGCGAAGAGGCCTTCCAGGCCTGGGCCACCGGTCCCGCGATCCACGCCCACGCCGGCGAGCGGGCCAACCCGGTGGCCAAGGGTGCCCATCTGCTCGAGTTCGAGGTTGTGTTGGACGTTGCCGGGACCGGCACCAAGGCGTAGCGCCCGCCGGGTGCGCCGGACCACGGTGGCGTTGACCACCGTGATCGTGTCGGCCGCTGCCCTGGCGACGAGTTGTTCACCGGCCCGCGAGCCATCGGCCAGTGCCGGTGCGGCGGTGCGCATCGAGATCAACACCCCGCAGGGGGTGCGGGCCCAGCAGGTCCTGGACATGCTGAACTCCGACTGGCCCATCGGAGCGCCCAGCGTCAAGACCCTCGCCGCCCCCGACATGGTGGATGCGGTGGCGACCACCATGGACTCGCTCTGGTGGGACCGCCCCTACACGCTGGCCGGGGTGGACATCGGCGCCGGGGTCGCCACCCTGCATCTGCTGACCTCCTACGGCGCCCGGCAGAACATCGAAATCCGCACCGGTGACGACACTTTCGTACGCCGCTTCGTCGTCACCACCGAGAAACCCGTCATCAACTCCTGGCAGGACGTCGACACCGCGCTCAGCCGCACCGGTGCGCGCTACTCCTGGCAGGTGTCGAAGGTCAACGACGGCCGCTGCGAGAAGGTCGCCGGCAGCAATACCGACCAATCACTGCCGCTGGCTTCGATTTTCAAGACCTACGTGCTGTTCGCAGTGGAGACCGCCGTGCGGGCGGGCACGCTGAGCTGGGACGACAAGCTGACCATCACCGCCGAGGGCAAGAAGCTGGGATCGTCCGGCTTCGACAAGCTGCCCCCGGGTTCGCAGATCACCGTGCGCCAGGCGGCCGGGAAGATGATCGCGACGAGCGACAACATGGCCACCGACATGCTGATCGGCCGCCTCGGCACCCACGCCATCGAACAAGCGCTCGTCGACGCCGGGCATCACGACCCGGCCAGCATGGTGCCGTTCCCGACCATGCGGGAGATCTTCGCCGTCGGCTGGGGCAACCCTGATGTCCGCGACCAGTGGAAGAGCGCCACCCCGCAGCGTCGGGCAATCCTGTTGCAGGAGGCCAACGCCCGCCCGTACGATCCGGACCCGCAGCGCACCCATTCCCCGGGTTCGGCCTACGGCGCGGAGTGGTACGGCAGCGCCGAGGACATCTGCCGGGTGCACGCCGGACTGCAGCACAATGCCGTCGGCCCGGCCGCGCCGGTCAAGGACATCATGTCCGAGGTCGCCGGCATCGACCTCGACCGCACCGAGTGGCCTTACATCGGGGCCAAGGCCGGAAACCTGCCCGGCGACTACACCTTCAGCTGGTACGCCGTGGACCGCACCGGACAGGCGTGGGTGGTCAGCTTCCAGTTGAACTGGCCGCGTTTCCACAGCGGTAACGCCGGCGGCTGGGTGATGACGATCATCAAGCAGGTCTTCGGGCTGCTGCCCGCCTACCGCTGACCCCAGCGCAGCGTCCAGCGCCCGCGATAGTGCAGCACCGTGCGGCCGGCTGGCGCAATGTCGATGCGCCAGAACGACTTCGGCGGGGCGTCGAGGGCTACCAGGATCGCTGCGCGCACCACCGCCGGGTGGGTGACCGCAACGTGGCGCACCGGAGTGGCACTCACGTCGTGCAGCCAGGCCCGCACCCGAGCGATCAGCGCTTCGACGGCCTCACCACCGTGCGGGTTGCTCTCCGGCCGGCTCAGCCACAGCGCCAGTTCGTCGGCGGGTACTTGTTCCAAGGGACGGCCCCGCCAGTGCCCGACGTCCAGATCGGCGATGCGGTGCTCCACCCTCGCATCCAGGCCGAGTCGCTCGGCGGTCTGTAGGGTGCGCGCCTCGGGCGCTGTCACCGCGACGTCGAACGGCCCGATATCGTCGAGAGCGTCAATCTGCTTGCCCCCGAGGACGTTCAGGGGTTCGTCGTCGGGAAATCGTCCGGCTGCCATGGCGTCAGTCATGGCATGTGACACCAGGGTCAGCCGGACGACCTCACTCACGCCGAGACGCTGGCCCGCTCAGGGGTGCCGAGCAGCCGGTGCATCAGGGCGGCGAAGAACGTCCCGATGGTGATCCACATGACGACCTGCGTGCCCAGCGAGTAGAGCCGGAACTGGTAGAGCACATCGGCCGGGAAATGCTCCGGCGTCTCGTCGATGGTCGGCAGCAGCGCCATCACCACGGCGACGGCCACCGCATAGGCGCCCGCTGCGGCCAGCGTTGCGTTCCACCCACCCAGCCGGCCCAGCAACCGTCCGCGCAGCACGACGGCGGCAACCAGCAGCACCGCCGAGATCACCACCATGAGCAGATACAGCAGCGTGCGCTGGCGGATGGTCTCCTCCAGGCTGGCGGCCGGTGGGTTCGGCGGGTACTTGAGAGCCGGGATAACGTTGAGGCACAACAGCATTCCTGCGGCAAGCAATGCCGAGAGCGGCCGTGGCGCCAGATTCCCGACGCGGCCGTAGGCCACGCAGAACACGACGGCCAGCAGCGCGCCCATCGCCACCGCGAACGCCAGCACTCCGAAGCCCATCCCGATGTTGGCTTGCACCCCGCGGCTGAACAGTTCGACACCGTGGTCGTGGCCGCCGCCGTGCATGTGGGCCATCTCGTCCTCGAACGCGATCGCCCGTTCGATCACCGGTTCCTGAAAGACCCGGGCGAACAGGAATGCGAGCACGCCGCCGAGCGCGCCGGCCAGCAGGCCGCGCGCGATGATTCGCGCTTCCATCGCGCGATCAGTGGCAGGGGAAGCCGAGGAGGTGGCGAGCGTCGTGCAGGAACTCGTGCACGTGCATATCGTCACCGAACACTGACGTGGCGCCCTGGTCCACGCCGACGAAGTAGAGCACCAGCAGGGCGAAGAACGCCGTCGCCGTCAGCCACACGACTGCCTTGACTGCGGAGATGTCGACGGCGCGAGTGGTCTTGTGAACCTGGGGAGTTGTCATGTCAGTCCTTTCCCGGAATATCGCGTCCCGGATCGGTCGATGACGAGTGTCGGGTCTGACTGTCAACAGTGGCGCGACCGTTCTGGAGTTTCACCAGATTCCTCGACTCGTCTATTACATCGAGAATCGTAAACCCACGGGGTCGGATTAGCCCGACCCGTACCCCAGTTGTTGCGCGGTGTACTTCGCGGCCTCGGTCACCGGCACGGCTTGCACGGCGGTGCCGTAGGCGCAGATCTCAGTCCACACGTCGCCGAGTTCGGTGGTGTCGAAGCGCATCGCGACGATCGCATTGCCACCGCGATTGCGGGCCTCGCTGATCAACCGGGCCATGGCCTCGTTACGGCTCTCGGCGAGGTTCTTGGTCATCCCCTGCAGTTCACCGCCGAACATGCTCTTGAAGCCGGCGCCCATCTGGGCGAAGGCATTGCGCGACCGGACGGTCAGGCCGAATACCTCGCCGCACACTCGCTGAATCTCCCAGCCGGGAAGGTCGTTCGTGGTCACAACAAGCATGAGCAGAAGGGTAGCTGCCGCGAGTGTGCGTGTGGATACGCACTTCGCGGCGCGTCCCGTACGAAACCGCACAGTCGCGGATGGGCATGCCGGGCATGCGAAAGGCCCCCGGGGGATGCCGGGGGCCTTCGCTGTGGAACTGCTACTCGCTGGGCGTGCCCGCGCTGGCCAGGTCGGGCTCAGTGGTCTCGGCACGCTTGGGCCCACCGGTGAAGGTGAACTTCGCGTCCTCGCCCTGGCCTTCGCCGTCCCAGCCCTCGACGTCGACGGTCACCAGCTGACCGGGGCCGACCTCCTCGAAGAGGATCTTCTCCGAGAGGGCGTCCTCGATCTCGCGCTGGATGGTCCGGCGCAGCGGCCGGGCACCCAGGACCGGGTCGAAGCCGCGCTTGGCCAACAGGGCCTTGGCCTTGTCGGTCAGCTCCATCGTCATGTCCTTGGTCTTGAGCTGCTTGGACACCCGGCCCACCATCAGGTCGACCATCTGGATGATCTCGTCCTGGGTGAGCTGGTGGAACACGATGATGTCGTCGATGCGGTTGAGGAACTCCGGGCGGAAGTGCTTCTTCAGCTCGTCGTTGACCTTCTGCTTCATCCGCTCGTAGTTGTTCTCGCCGCCACCCTGGGTGAAGCCGAGGCCGACCGCCTTGGAGATGTCGGAGGTGCCCAGGTTCGAGGTGAAGATCAGCACGGTGTTCTTGAAGTCGACCGTGCGACCCTGGCCGTCGGTCAGACGGCCGTCCTCGAGGACCTGCAACAGGGTGTTGTAGATCTCCTGGTGCGCCTTCTCGATCTCGTCGAACAGCACGACGGAGAACGGCTTGCGCCG
Organism: Mycobacterium sp. M26; assembly: GCF_001494595.1. GTDB lineage: Bacteria > Actinomycetota > Actinomycetes > Mycobacteriales > Mycobacteriaceae > Mycobacterium. The sequence goes on along the minus strand of NZ_LN929908.1, from coordinate 79,068 downwards.
CACCTTCTCGGTGAGCTGGCCGCCCTCCTCGTACCCGACGTATCCGGGCGGGGCGCCGAACAGACGAGACGCAGTGAAGCGGTCGTGGAACTCGCCCATGTCGATCTGGATGAGCGCGTCGTCGTCGCCGAAGAGGAACTCCGCCAGCGCCTTGGACAGCTCGGTCTTACCGACACCGGACGGGCCGGCGAAGATGAACGAGCCCGACGGGCGCTTGGGATCCTTCAGGCCGGCACGGGTGCGGCGGATCGCCTTGGAGACGGCCCGCACGGCGTCCTCCTGGCCGATGATCCGCTTGTGCAGCTCATCCTCCATGCGGAGCAGACGGGTGGTCTCCTCCTCGGTGAGCTTGAACACCGGAATACCGGTCCAGTTGCCCAGCACCTCGGCGATCTGCTCGTCGTCGACCTCGGCGACGACGTCGAGATCACCTGAGCGCCACTGCTTCTCACGCTCGGCGCGCTGGGCGACCAGCTGCTTCTCGCGATCCCGCAGCGACGCGGCCTTCTCGAAGTCCTGCGCGTCGATGGCGCTTTCCTTCTCCCGGCGGGCGTCGGCGATCTTCTCGTCGAACTCACGCAGGTCTGGCGGCGCGGTCATCCGGCGGATCCGCATCCGGGCGCCGGCCTCGTCGATCAGGTCGATGGCCTTGTCCGGCAGGAACCGGTCGTTGATGTAGCGGTCGGCCAGGGTGGCCGCCGCGACCATCGCGGCATCGGTGATCGACACCCGGTGGTGCGCCTCGTAGCGGTCGCGCAGACCCTTGAGGATCTCGATGGTGTGCGCCACCGTCGGCTCGCCGACCTGGACCGGCTGGAACCGGCGCTCCAGGGCGGCGTCCTTCTCGATGTACTTGCGGTACTCGTCGAGGGTGGTGGCGCCGATGGTCTGCAGCTCGCCGCGGGCCAGTTTCGGCTTGAGGATCGAGGCGGCGTCGATCGCGCCCTCGGCGGCACCCGCACCGACGAGCGTGTGCAGCTCGTCGATGAACAGGATGATGTCGCCGCGGGTGTTGATCTCTTTGAGCACCTTCTTGAGGCGCTCCTCGAAATCACCGCGGTAGCGGCTGCCCGCGACCAGCGAACCCAGGTCGAGGGTGTAGAGCTGCTTGTCCTTCAGCGTCTCGGGGACCTCGCCGTGCACGATGGCCTGGGCCAGGCCCTCGACGACGGCGGTCTTGCCGACGCCGGGCTCGCCGATCAGCACCGGGTTGTTCTTGGTGCGCCGGCTCAGCACCTGCATGACCCGCTCGATTTCCTTCTCCCGGCCGATGACCGGGTCGAGCTTGCCTTCCATGGCGGCGGCGGTCAGGTTGCGGCCGAACTGGTCCAGCACCAGCGAGGTGGACGGGTTGCCCGACTCCCCTCCCCGGCCGCCGGTACCGGCCTCGGCGGTCTCCTTGCCCTGATAGCCACTGAGCAGCTGGATGACCTGCTGACGAACGCGGGTCAGCTCGGCGCCCAGCTTCACCAGAACCTGGGCGGCCACGCCCTCACCCTCGCGGATGAGGCCGAGCAGGATGTGCTCGGTGCCGATGTAGTTGTGGCCGAGCTGCAGCGCTTCGCGCAGCGACAGCTCGAGAACCTTCTTGGCACGCGGGGTGAAGGGGATGTGGCCCGACGGCGCCTGCTGGCCCTGGCCGATGATCTCCTCGACCTGGCTGCGGACACCCTCGAGGGAAATGCCCAGCGACTCCAGGGACTTGGCGGCTACGCCCTCACCCTCGTGAATAAGACCCAACAGGATGTGCTCGGTCCCGATGTAGTTGTGGTTGAGCATCCGGGCTTCTTCTTGCGCCAGGACGACGACCCTGCGGGCACGGTCGGTAAATCTCTCGAACATCGGTGGTTACCTGCTCTCCATCACGATTAGGTACGACGGTAGGCACCGCGTACCTGTCGACCACTCTAATGGGCGGTACCGGGAGGTGCCCTCCCTTGCCCCACCCATACGCATTACTGCGGTGGATACAGCAGACCAACGCGGGAGAACACGGATTCGTTTCCCGTCATCACCGGCGTTGACTTCGCCCCGAGCGAAAGTGACTGACGAGACGATGACGACGGCCGGCGCTGCCGCGCGAGGTTAGGTCGCGGCGTGGAAGGCGTCGATGATGTCGGCCGGGATGCGGCCGCGGGTGGACACCTTGTGGCCGTTGCGGCGAGCCCATTCCCGAATCGCGGCGCTCTGCTCGCGGTCGATGGAGGCGCGGCCCCGTCCGGGCGGACCGGAGCGGCCACGGCGACGGCCACCGACGCGTCGGCCGGCCTCGAGCCACGGCTTCAGCTCGTTGCGCAGTTTCTGCGCATTCTTGGCCGAAAGATCGATCTCGTAGCTCACACCATCGAGCGAGAATTCAACTGTTTCGTCGGCCGCACCTTCACCGTCGAAATCGTCGACGAGGGTGACGGTAACTTTCTTGGCCATAGCTCACGTGGTCCTTCTGCTTGCTCATGACAAGCGATTGATGAAACGCCTCCCCTTACGAACTAATGTGCCACATTGATCCAAGGCATTCAACCGGCCTGGTGTCAGCGCACTTCAGTTGCCGTGGCGCCGAACAATCGGGAACAAAACTGTCTCGCGAATTGACAATCCTGTGAGAACCATTAGTAAGCGATCGATGCCCATTCCGGTTCCGGTGGTCGGCGGCATGGCGTACTCCATCGCGGCGAGGAAATCCTCGTCGAGTGCCATCGCCTCGTCGTCGCCCGCGGCCGCCGCCCTGGCCTGCGCTTCGAACCGCTCGCGCTGGATGATCGGGTCGACGAGTTCGGAATAGCCGGTGGCCAACTCGACCCCGCGCACGTAGAGATCCCATTTCTCGGTGACACCGGGAATGCTGCGGTGCTGGCGGGTCAACGGTGTGGTCTCCACCGGGAAATCCTTGACGAATGTCGGAGCCCACAACGCATCCCCGACCGTGTGCTCCCACAGTTCTTCGACGAGCTTGCCGTGGCCGTAGCCGCGGTCGCGCGGGATCTCCAGATCGAGCCGATCGGCAATCGCGAGTAAATAATCCAAGGACGTGTCGGGAGTGATCTCTTCACCAAGAGCTTCCGACAGTGATGGATACATTTGAATCGACGGCCATTCACCGTCCAGGTCGAAGATTGTGCCATCCGGCAATGGCACTTGACGCGTACCGATGGCCTCGTCGGCGACTTCTTGAATAAGTTCCCTGGTGACGACGGCGGAATCGTCGTACGTGCCCCACGCCTGATATGTCTCGAGCATCGCGAATTCCGGTGAATGTGTGGAATCCGCACCTTCGTTGCGGAAGTTTCGATTGAGTTCGAAAACTTTCTCCAGACCGCCCACCACGCAGCGCTTCAGGAACAATTCCGGCGCGATACGCAGGTAGAGGTCGGTGTCCAGCGCGTTGGAATGGGTGATGAACGGTCGCGCGGCGGCGCCGCCGGCCAGCGTCTGCAGCATCGGGGTTTCCACCTCGAGGAAACCGCGCCGATCCAGCGCGTTGCGCACCGCCCGGACCACGGCGATGCGCTGGCGGGCCACCGTGCGTGCTTGCGGGCGCACGATGAGGTCGACGTAGCGCTGCCGGACCCGCGACTCCTCACTCATCTCCTTGTGCGCGACCGGCAGCGGGCGCAGCGCCTTAGCGGCCATCTGCCAGGAGTCGGCGAGCACGGACAGTTCACCGCGGCGCGAGCTGATCACTTCGCCGTGCACGAACACGATGTCGCCGAGGTCGACGTCGGTCTTCCACTGCTCGAGGGCGTCTTCTCCGACGCCGGCGAGGCTGATCATCGCCTGCAGTTGGGTGCCGTCACCTTCCTGCAGCGTGGCGAAGCAGAGCTTGCCGGAGTTGCGGGCGAACACCACGCGGCCGGTGATGCCGACGATGTCGCCGGTGGTCGAGTCGGCGGGCAGGTCGGGATAGGCGGCCCGGATCTCGGCCAGCGAGTGGGTGCGCGGCACCGCCACCGGGTAGGGGTCGCGCCCCTGCGCCAGCAGCCGCTCCCGCTTGCCCTGTCGGATGCGGAACTGCTCGGGGACCTCAGATCCCTCGGCCTCGGTGGACGAGTCGATTTCCGGCACATCAGCAGAGCTCACGACGTGCCAGCTTAAATGAGGCGGTGAGGTCGCTCATCAACGCCGCAGCGGTAGCGGCCCTGGCGCAGGAGCGGGTGGACTGGCGCTTCAAGGGTCTGCCCACCTCGTGGACGGGTCGCACGGTGGCCGAGATCTGCGCGCAGCGACCCGAGCTGTTCAGCGCCGGGCCGCTGGGGCCGGTGTGCGTGCTGAGCGCCACGGCCCTGGAACACAACCTGGTGACGATGGCCGCCTGGTGCGCGCGGCACGGGGTCGAGCTGGCCCCGCACGGCAAAACCCATATGGCACCGCAGCTGGTGGCCCGCCAGTTCGAGGCCGGTGCCACCGCGGTGACGGCGGCCACGGTCAGCCAGGTGCGGAGCTATCGCGCGTTCGGGGTGCGCGAGGTGCTGTTGGCCAACGAACTGGTGGACCCGGCGGGTCTGGCGTGGCTGGCCGCCGAGCTGGACGGCGACGCCGACTTCCGGGTGATCTGCTGGGTGGATTCGGTGCGCGGTGTCGAACTGATGACCGCCGCGCTGGAAGCCGCGGGTGCGCGCAGGCCGGTCGACGTGTGCGTCGAACTCGGTGCCGCGGGGACCAGAACCGGGTGCCGCGACGACGCTGTCGCCGACGCGGTGGCCGGCGCCGTGGTGGCCAGCCCGCGCCTGCGGCTGACCGGGGTGGCCGGGTACGAAGCCGCGCTCGGGCATGACGTGTCGGCAGCCGGGGTGCGGGCGGTCCGGGAGTATCTGCACCGGATGCGGGACACGGCGCGGCGGTTGGGCTCGGCCTGCGAGGCCGACGAGATGATCGTGACCGCCGGTGGCAGTACACATTTCGACCTGGTGGCCCAGGAGTTGCGCGGTGACTGGCGCACGATCGTGCGCAGCGGGGCGTATCTGACCAACGATGACGGGCTCTATCGCCGGACCTCACCGCTGACCCGGCCCGGCACGGCCGACGACGGGTTCCGCGCGGCGATGCATGTCTGGGCCCAGGTGTGCTCGCGGCCCGAACCCGGGCTGGCCCTACTGACGATGGGCCGCCGCGACGTGTCGTTCGACCAGGATATGCCTGTGCAGCAACGGATTCGGACCGACAGTTGGTCGGATGGCGCGCTGGCCGGCTGCTCGGTCACCGCCCTGAACGATCAGCACGCGTTCCTGCGGCTGACCGAGACCGCCGACAAGCGGGTGAGGGTGGGCGACTGGATCGAGTTCGGGGTGTCACACCCGTGCACCGTGTTCGACAAGTGGCAGCTGATTCCCGTGCTCGATGACGACGGCCGGGTGATCGACCTGGTGCGGACGTTCTTCTAGCGGCCGGTTTTGATCTTGCCGCGCTGACCATCCCGGTTGCGCTCGAACACCATCCGCAGCCCGTCGAGGGTCAGATGCTTGTCGTAGTGGGCGACCGTGGTCAGATCCGGTAGCAGCATCGGCGCAGTGTGACCGGTGGCCACCACGGCCACGTCGGTTCCGGCAAACCCGTCGACGTCCTCCCGGATCCGCGACACCAGACCGTCGACCAGACCGGCGAAGCCGAACACTGCACCGGCCTGCATGCACTCGACGGTGTTCTTGCCGATCACCGAGCGCGGCCGGGTCAGCTCGACCCGCCGCAGCGCTGCGGAGCGGGCGGCGGCCGCATCGGAGGACACCTGGACGCCGGGAGCGATGGCACCGCCGAGGAATTCACCCTTGGCCGAGACCACATCCACACAGATCGACGAGCCGAAGTCCACCACGATGGCCGCCGAGGAGAACTTGGCGTAGGCGGCCAGGCAGTTCACGATGCGGTCGGCGCCGACCTCCTTGGGGTTGTCGACCAGCAGCGGAATGCCGGTGCGCACGCCGGGCTCGATGAGCACGTGCGGCACCGACGGCCAGTACTGCTCGAGCATCAGGCGCACCTCATGTAGCACCGACGGCACCGTCGACAGACCGGTGGCCCCGGTGAGCAGTTCGGAGTCGTCGCCGATGAGGCCTTCGATGGTCAGCGCGAGTTCGTCGGCGGTGACCTCGGATTCGGTCCGGATCCGCCACTGCTGAACCACTTTGGCGTGATCGCCCGAACCGGAGATCAGGCCGACGACGGTGTGGGTGTTGCGGACGTCGATGGCGAGCAGCACGGCTACCCTACAGCCCGTGGTGAGAGCAGATCGGTGACGTCGTCAGGCGCGTAGGCCGGGTCGTCCCCGAGATCGATCTGCCGGTTATCGGCGTCGACGAACACGATCCGCGGCCGGTACTCGCGGGCCTGTGCATCATCCATGGTGCCGTAGGCGATCAGGATGACGAGATCACCGGGGTGCACCAGATGCGCTGCAGCACCGTTGATCCCGATGACACCCGAACCGCGCTGTCCGGTGATCGCGTAGGTGACCAACCGGTTGCCGTTGTCGATGTCGACGATGGTGACCTGCTCACCTTCCAACAGGTCGGCGGCTTCCATCAGATCGGCGTCGATGGTCACCGAGCCGACGTAGTGCAGGTCGGCGTGAGTGACCGTCGCCCGGTGGATCTTGGACTTCAGCATGGTCCGAAACATCAATTTCTCCAGCTTATTTCGTTGTTCACGTCATGGCCCACACCGGGCGGGGCGGAGTTGGTCGACAGGTCGATGGCGATGTTGTCCAGCAGCCGGGTGCTGCCCAGCCGGGCGGCGATCAGCATGCGGGCCGGACCGAACGCCGGGGCCGGTTCGAGCCATGGTCCGCGCACCTCGAGGTAGTCGACGGCGATGGCGGGCACCTCGTCGAGGACCGCACGCGCGGCATCCAGTGCCGGCCCGACTCCACCTGCGGCGCCGTACATCCCGGCCAGTAGCGCCGAGGACAGCGCGCACGCCTGCTCCCGCTCTTCGGGATTGAGGTACCGGTTGCGCGACGACATAGCCAGGCCGTCGGATTCGCGCACCGTCGGAACCCCGACGATCTTCACGTCGACATTGAGGTCGTCGACCATCTGGCGGATGAGAACCAGCTGCTGGTAATCCTTTTCGCCGAAGAACGCGCGATCTGGTCGCACGATCTGCAGCAGTTTGAGGACCACGGTGAGCATGCCCGCGAAATGGGTCGGGCGTACCGCACCTTCCAGCTCGGCACCGAGCGGCCCGGGGTGCACCGTGGTGCGCTGGCCGTCGGGGTACATCGCCGAGGCGGTCGGGGCGAACACCACCTCCACGCCTTCGCCGGCCAGCAACTCCAGGTCAGCGTCCAGGGTGCGCGGATAGGCGTCGAGGTCCTCGTTGGCGCCGAACTGCAAGGGGTTGACGAAGATCGAGACCACCACCACCGCTCCGGGCACCCGCTTGGCCGCCCGGACCAGCGCGAGGTGGCCGTCGTGCAGGGCACCCATCGTCGGCACCAGCATCACCCGCCGGCCGGTGTGCCGCAAGGCCCGGGTGACCTCGGACACCGAGTGCGGGGTCGGATAGACGTTGAGTTGTCCGGCGCTGAACTTCGGCGCCGCCTTGCTCACTGCCGCCGTCCTTGGCCGGCCGACCAGTCCGCCAACACCTCAAAGACCTCCTCGGGAGCCCGCGCACGCTGGGCGGTGCGCAGTGAGTTCGCGCAATATGCTTGCGCCAGTTCAGAATCCACTTCATTGAGCGCGGCCAGGTGACCGGCCACCGCGGACGCGTCGCCGCGCGCCACCGGCCCGGTCAGGGCCGACTGGCCGCGCTGCAGGGTGTTTTCCAGCGCGGCGCGGGCCAGCGGCGCCACGATACGCTCCGCCAGCCCGCCCGGCGCGTCACCGATGAGTTCCTGTCCGAGGAGTTCCTGTCCGGACAGCGCAGCCCGCAGCGCGTCGAGCGCGTCGGCCACCACGGTGACGACATGGTTGCTCGCATGAGCCAGGGCCGCGTGATAGAGCGTGCGGGCGTCCTCGCGGACCCGGAACGGTTCGCCGCCGATCTCGAGCACCAGAGATTGGGCGATGGCGTAGCCGATTTCGTCGGCGGCGGTGATGCCGAAGCACGTCTCGCCGAGGCGCACCACGTCGTCATCGGATCCGGTGAATGTCATCGCCGGGTGAATGGCCAGCGGTACACACCCCTGCTCGGCCAGCGGAGCCAGAATGCCGACGCCGTTGGCGCCCGAGGTGTGCACGACGATCGTCCCGCGCCGCACCGCCCCGGTGGCGGCCAGACCGTTGACCAGTCCGGCCAGCTCCGAATCGGGGACGGTGAGCAACAACAGCTCCGCGCTGTCCGCGACGTCGGGGACCGGCAGCACCGGGGTGTCGGGCAACCGTCGTTCGGCTAGCCGCAACGAGGTGTTCGAGATCGCGCTGCAGGCGACCACGACATGGTCGGCGCGCTCCAGGGCCACGCCGAGTGCGGTGCCGACCCGCCCGGCCGAGATGATGCCCACTTTGAGGCGTGCCGGGCGCAAGCCGTTGGGGGTCCCCACCTAGACGACCTCGCTGACGTCGATTCGTTCCGGTCCTGCTCTGCCGGTACCGGACGGTCAGCACAACTTTAACCCGACCCCCGAGCGCCGCTGCGGCCTCGCCCGCCGGGCGGTGTCAGTCCTCGCGTCGGCGCCGTCCACCGCCGCCGGTGTTGCCGTTGGCCTGCAGGCGGGCCAGCAGCTCGGCGACGGACTGGCCGCCAGTGTGCTGACCGGCCGGACCCTGCGCCTGCTCGGGCTCCGGCTGTGGCTCGGGCTCCGGACGGCGGCGCCGGCCGGACTGCGGTGGCGGCGGGGTGGACATGGCCGGGGCCGGCTGGCCATAGGTCGGCGCCTCCGCCGAGTGGCGGGCCCGCGGTGCGGCCGGTTCCGGAGCGGGCTGCATGACCGGTCGCGGCGCAGCGGGTTGCTGAGGTTCCTCCTGCGGCCCGGTCCAGTGCCTTCCGCGGGGCGGTTCGTCGGCGGCCGGGGCACTCTCGGCGGGCGGCGACACCCAGCTGCTACCCGGGGCGCCCGGCGGCAGCCACTGACCCTCGGCAGGCGCCGGCTGCCACTCGGAAGCTTGGGCCACCGGAACGGGTTCGGGTGCGGGTTCGGGCCGGGGCGGTTCCGGCTGGGCCGCAGGCGCGGGCATGGGAATGGGGCTGCTGGGGCGGGGGCGCCTGCGGAACCAGCGGCTCTTCGGGGACGTCGATGATCGGGTTCTCCGCGGTGCGGCTCGCGGTGTCCTCCGCGGTGACCGGGGTGATGCGGCTGCTCTGCACCCGGCCGGGGGTGGGCGGCATGGTGGTGGTGTCCCGCGTCCAGTCGCCGTAGCCGGCCGCCGCCCGGTCACCTTCCAGCGCGGGACGGTCACCGAGGTCGGCGTCGAACAGGATCTCCAGGTTCGCGCGCAGGGCCGACAGTTCTGCCCGCAGCGCGGCGACCTCGTCGGCCGCCTGGGCCCGCAACTCGGCGGCCAGCTCGCGACGCAGGTGCGACTCGACGCTGAGTTCGTATTCGCGGCGTGCGGAGATCTCCCGGTCCAGTTGCAGGTCGTAGACCAGCTTCAGGTCACGGGCGCGGGCGGCGTCCACATCGCTTTGCCGCCGATAGATCACCGAGACGAAAGCAGCGACCACGGCTGCCCACAGCGACAGCACGACCGCCAGCTTCAGCAGCTCGACGCGATTGGTGAACACCAATGCGGAACTGGCAACGATGGCCAGGACCAGCAACGTCGTCAAGAGCAGCCAACCCGGCCTGCGGCCGCCGCGCCGATTACGGCCGCCGCGGGACAGAACGGTCATGGGCTGACTGTACCCGCGCGATGTCCGTGCACGTGTCCTCAAGCTGCGGCGATTCGCCGCGGCGCGTCACTCCGGCGCGGAATCGGCGCCGTCGGCGGGATCGCCCGGCGAGGTACAACAATGCTCGAGCCACAGCGCGGCGACGACCAGCGCCAGGGCACTGACGGCAGCCACCACCGCGCCCGGGGTGTCCTCCCCTGCCACCCGCAGTTCGGCGCGGCGCGGCAGCAGGTAGATGACGACGCCGATCCACCACCCCGCGACCAGCGCACCCACCCAAGCCGAGGCTTTGGCGATCACCACGCTGCGGGCCACGGCCAGCGGGTGCAACCGGCCGGCGCCGACCCCGATCTGCCCGTCGCGGATCCGGCTGCGCACCGAAACCCCCCAGGCCGCCTCGCCGACGGCGACGGCCAGCAGCGACAGTCCGGTCCACAGCGTGATCGGCGGGAAGTAGCGGTACAGCACGTGCACCAGCAGGTAGGACAGGACCGCTACCGCGACGACCGCCGCCAGCAGGTCGCGTCTGCGGGTGAGCCCCATCAGGCGCCCGACTCGGGCGGCAGTTCGAGGATCAGGTCGGTCAGCCGGACACCGTCACGTTCAACCGGGTCGAGTTCACCCAGGAGCCGGTCGACCGGGCGACGCTCACCGGCCACGGTCAGCGTGGCGTCGGGGTCGACCGCCAGCCACGGAATCAGCACGAACGCCCGCAGGTGGGCCATCGCGTGAGGCAGCGTCAGCCCCTCGTCGAGGGAGAAGATCTCGGTGTCGCCGTCGTAGCAGCTGACCAGATCGACGTCGAGTGTCCGCGGTCCCCACTTCTGTTCGCGGACACGCTCGTTGGCTGCCTCCAGCGCCTGCGCCTTGCGCAGCCAGCCGTGGCCGTCGAGGTCGGGATCCTCGGCGACGACGATCGCGTTGAGGAACGGGCCCTGCTCGACACCACCCCAGGCGTCGGTCTCGTAGACCGGGGACAGGGCGCGCACGGCTGGGCCGAGGCCGTCGACGGCGGCCTGCAGCCGCGCCATCCGGTCACCGAGATTGGATCCGATCGACAGCACCACCCGGGTCATGTCGCCTCTCCTGCCGGCACGATCTGGCCGCGCCCGCCGCGCCGGGACCGGCGGGCAACAACGGCAACATCCTTGAACGACAACGGAATCGGGGCATCCGGCTTGTGCAGCACCACCTCGACGGCGTGCACCCGCTCATCGGTCATCACGTCCTCGGCGATCTCGGCGGCGACCGTCTCGATCAGGTTGCGGGCCGGGCCGCCGACGACGGCGGCCGCCCGCTGGGCCAGCACGCCGTAGTCGAAGGTGTCGGCCAGGTCGTCGCTGGCGGCTGCGGCAGCCAGGTCGATCCACACGGTGATGTCGACGACGAAGTCCTGGCCGTCGCGTCGCTCATGGTCGAACACCCCGTGGTTGCCGCGAACGGTCAACCCGCGCAACTCGATTCGGTCAGCCACCAGCACCCTCCCAGGCGTTGAGGACGGCGAGCGCATCCACGCTCGCACGGACGTCGTGCACCCGGACACCCCACGCGCCGTGCATCGCGGCCAGCGCGGAGATGACCGCGGTGGCGGTCTCCCTGCCGTCCGGTGGCCGCGGCGTGCCGTCGGAATCGGCAAGCAGGGTGCCGAGGAAACGCTTGCGCGAGGCGCCGACGAGGACCGGGATCCCGGTGGCGACGAACTCCGGCAGCGCGTGCAACAGCGCCCAATTGTGCTGAGCCGTCTTGGCGAAACCGAGACCCGGGTCGATGATCAGGTTGGCCGCATCGACACCGGCGGTGACGGCGGCGTCCACACTGGCCAGCAGTTCGTCGCGCACCTCCGCCACCACATCGCGATAGTCGGGCACCTCGTGCGGCTGCTCGGCGCCGACCGACCGCCAGTGCATCAGGATCCAGGGCACATTCGCCCCGGCGAGCACCTGCGCCATCCCCGGGTCGGCCCGGCCGCCGGAGACGTCGTTGACGATGCTGGCGCCGTTGTCCAGCGCGGCGGCCGCGACAGCGGCGTGCATGGTGTCGATGCTGACGGTGATGCCTTGGGCGGCAAGCCCTTTAACGACCGGGATCACCCTGGCCGTCTCGACGGCGGCATCGATGCGCACGGCACCGGGACGGGTGGACTCGCCGCCGACGTCGACGATGGCCGCACCCTGGGCCGCCAACCGGATGCCGTGCTCGACGGCACGGCCGGGATCCAGATAGCGTCCGCCGTCGGAGAAGGAGTCATCGGTGACGTTGACGACCCCCATCACCCGGGGAGGGAATCTGTTCACTTTCGCAGGATGAGTTCCAGCGCCTCGGCTCGGGATGCCTTGTCGGTCTTGAACTGTCCGCGGACCGCCGAGGTGGTGGTGCTGGCGCCGGGCTTGCGGACCCCGCGCATCGCCATGCACAGATGCTCGGCCTCCATCACCACGATCACGCCACGCGGCTTGAGCTTGCGCATCACCGCGTCGGCGACCTGGGAGGTGAGCCGCTCCTGCACCTGCGGGCGTTTGGCGTACAGGTCGACAACGCGGGCCAGCTTGGACAGGCCGGTGACCCGGCCGTCCTCACCCGGGATGTAGCCGACATGCGCGACCCCGTGGAACGACACCAGGTGGTGTTCACAGGTCGAGTACATCGGGATGTCCTTGACCAGCACCAGCTCGTCGTGCTGCTCGTCGAAGGTGGTCTCCAGCACCGCATCCGGGTCGGTGTAGAGACCGGCGAACATCTCCCGGAAGGCCCGGGCCACCCGGGCGGGGGTGTCCACCAGACCGTGCCGGTCGGGGTCCTCTCCGACCGCGAGGAGCAGTTCACGCACTGCCGCCTCGGCACGTTCCTGGTCAAAAACCGGCGTCTCGAGAGAGATCGAGGTCGGCTGCGCCATCGGAGCTCCGTTTCGTCAATCAACCATTCGCCGGCGGAGTGGGCCGGCTGCCGTCATCACCGGCGTCGTCCTGCGGGGCCGGACCGGGCCCGGCGTGGCTGGGCGCGGGGTAGGGCGGGTAGGGCTGCCCCTGCTGCTGCTGCGGCGGCGGGCCCCATCCGGGCGGCGGCGGATACCAGTAGCCGGCACCACCCTGCTGAGCCGGCGGCGGCCAGCCGGGGGCGTGCCAGCCGGCGGGTGCGCCGTAGTCGGGCTGGTTGCCGGCCGGCGCGGCGGGCTGCGCATGGTGCGCGCCGTTGCCGTTTCCGCCGTTGGTCTGCTGCGCCTGGGCCGCGGCCGAGGCCTGGGCGATGGCCTTCTTGAATGCCGGCTCGGGCATCGGCTTGGGCCACGGCTCACCGCGCTCGATGGCCAGCTCGCCGGGGGTCTTGATCGGCGGCTTGTCCGACGGGATGCGGCCACCGAAGTCGTCGAACACCGTCAGCCGCGGCCGCTTCTTCACGTCACCGAAGATCGCTTCCAGCTCCTTGCGGTGCAGCGTCTCCTTCTCCAGCAGCTCACCGGCGAGCACGTCGAGCACGTCGCGGTACTCGGTGAGGATGGCCCACGCCTCGGTGTGCGCGGCCTCAATGAGCTTGCGCACCTCGTCGTCGATGATCTGCGCGACCTCGTGGCTGTAGTCAGACTGGGTGCCCATGCTGCGGCCCAGGAACGGATCGCCGTGCTCGGTGCCGTACTTGACCGCACCCAGCTTGGCGCTCATGCCGTACTCGGTCACCATCGCGCGGGCGATCTTGGTGGCCTGCTCGATATCGGAGGACGCACCCGTGGTGGGCTCGCGGAAGACCAGTTCCTCCGCGGCGCGACCACCCATGGCGAACACCAGCCGGGCGATCATCTCCGACCGGGTCATCAGACCCTTGTCGTCCTCAGGAACCGAGACGGCGTGGCCGCCGGTGCGGCCGCGGGCCAGGATGGTGACCTTGTAGATCGGCTCGATGTCGGGCATCGCCCAGGCCGCCAGGGTGTGTCCGCCCTCGTGGTAGGCGGTGATCTTCTTCTCCAGCTCGGAGATGACCTTGCCCTTGCGGCGCGGACCGCCGATCACCCGGTCGACGGCCTCTTCCAGCGCCGCACCGGTGATGACGGTGCCGTTCTCGCGGGCGGTCAGCAACGCGGCCTCGTTGATCACGTTGGCCAGGTCGGCGCCGGACATGCCGACGGTGCGCTTAGCCAACCCGTCGAGGTCGGCGTCGGGAGCCATCGGCTTGCCCTGCGAGTGCACCCGCAGCACGGCCTTGCGACCGGCCAGGTCAGGGCTGGTCACCGGGATCTGGCGATCGAAGCGGCCGGGCCGCAGTAGCGCGGGGTCGAGGATGTCGGGCCGGTTGGTGGCCGCGATCAGGATGACGCCCTGGCGGTCTCCGAAGCCGTCCATCTCGACGAGCAGCTGGTTGAGGGTCTGCTCGCGCTCGTCGTGACCGCCGCCCAGGCCGGCGCCGCGCTGGCGGCCGACGGCGTCGATCTCGTCGACGAAGATGATGCACGGGCTGTTCTGCTTGGCCTGTTCGAACAGGTCGCGCACCCGGGAGGCGCCGACGCCGACGAACATCTCGACGAAGTCCGATCCGGAAATCGTGAAGAACGGAACGCCGGCCTCACCGGCGACGGCACGGGCCAGCAGGGTCTTGCCGGTGCCGGGCGGGCCGTAGAGCAGCACGCCCTTGGGGATCTTGGCGCCAAGGGCCTGGTAGCGCGACGGGTTCTGCAGGAAGTCCTTGATCTCGTAGAGCTCTTCGACGGCCTCGTCGACACCGGCCACGTCGGCGAACGTGGTCTTGGGCATGTCCTTGGACAGCTGTTTGGCGCGCGACTTGCCGAAGCCGAAGCCCATCCGGCCGCCGGTCTGCATCCGGGAGAACAGCACGAACAGGCCGACCAGCAGCAGCAGCGGCAGCATGTAGATCAGCAGCGAGCCCAGGATGCTGCCCTGGTTGACCACGGTGTTGGTCTTGACGTTCTTGGCGCTCAGGGCATTGAACAGATCGACGCCGTACCCGGTCGGGTACTTGGTGATGACCTTGTTGGAGTCTTCGGTGTCGCTGTTGCCGTTCTTGAGCTCCAGACGCAGCTGCTGTTCACGGTCGTCGATCTGGGCGCTCTTGACGTTGTCACCGTTGATCTGAGCCATCGCCACCGAGGTGTCGACGGGCTTGAAGCCACGGGTGTCGTCACTGAAATAGAAGAACGACCAGCCGAGCAGCAACACGACGGCCACCACCGTCAGTGTGCGGATCACGTTTTTGCGATTCATCTACATCGGCCGTATTCGGCCAGGTCCTTCCGATATGCGCAGCTGGGATAGTTCAGGCTACCGCTACACCAACGTCGGGAAGTGCCCTGGCGGTTTCCGTTACGGAATGGTTCTGGTTCACCTGAGGGCGAACAGGCCCCTTCCGGCGGAGTGCGAGCTGTGCTTGGCTACCACCGTGGCCGCCCCGACCGAACGGTTAGTTGACGTCAACGGTGTGCGGCTGCGGGTACTCGAGGCCGGTGACCGGGGTGCCCCGGTGGTGGTGCTGACCCACGGTTTCCCCGAGCTGGCGTACTCCTGGCGCCACCAGATCCCGGTGCTGGCCGAAGCCGGCTACCACGTGCTGGCCCCCGATCAGCGCGGCTACGGCGGGTCCTCGCGCCCCGAGGAGATCGAGGCCTACGACATCACCGCGCTGACCGGGGACGTGGTCGGCCTGCTCGACGACGTGGGGGCGCAGCGGGCCGCCGTCGTCGGCCACGACTTCGGTGCGGTGGTGGCCTGGAACATGCCGCTGCTGCATCCCGACCGGGTGGCGGCGGTCGCTGGGCTGGCGGTTCCGCCGATCCCCCGGCCGCTGACTCCACCGACCGAAGCCTTCCGCCGGATCTTCGGTGACCACTTCTTCTACATCCTCTACTTCCAGGAACCCGGCCCCGCCGACGCCGAACTGGCCAAGGACCCGGCGCGCACGATGCGGGTGCTGCTGGGCGGGATGCGCACCCCCCGCAGCGAGGAGGCCGCGCAGCGGATGCTGACTCCGGGTCCCGACGGTTTCCTGGACAGACTGGCCCAGCCGGAGCAGTTGCCGGACTGGCTGTCGGCCGACGAGGTGGGGCACTACGCGGCCGAATTCGGCCGCACCGGGTTCACCGGGGCGTTGAACTGGTATCGCTGCTTCGACCGCAACTGGCACATCCTGGGCAGCCCGGTCGCCGACACCATCAGTGTCCCGGCATTGTTCGTCGGGGGCACCGACGATCCCACGCTCGGCTTCACCCGCACCGACCGCGCCACCGAGGTGGTCACCGGTCCCTACCGGCAGGTGCTGCTCGACGGCGCCGGGCACTGGATTCAGCAGGAGCGGGCCGCCGAGGTCAATCGTGAACTTCTGGCTTTCCTATCCGGATTGGAGTGGTGACCCATGCGACCCCTCAATTTCGGCGTGTTCGTCACGCCATTTCATCCTGTCGGCCAATCCCCCACCGTCGCACTGGAATACGACCTGGACCGCACGGTGGCACTGGACCGGCTCGGCTACGACGAGGTCTGGTTCGGCGAGCACCACTCCGGTGGCTACGAACTGATCGCCTGCCCGGAGGTGTTCATCGCCGCGGCCGCCGAACGCACCAAGCACATCCGGCTGGGTACCGGTGTGGTGTCACTGCCCTACCACCATCCGCTGATGGTCGCCGACCGCTGGGTGCTGCTGGACCACCTGACGCGGGGCCGGGTGATGTTCGGGGCCGGTCCGGGCGCGCTGCCGTCGGACGCCTACATGATGGGGATCGATCCGGTCGAGCAGCGGCAGATGATGCACGAGTCGCTGGAAGCCATCCTGGCCCTGTTCCGGGCCGGGCCCGAGGAGCGGATCAACCGGCACTGCGACTGGTTCACCCTGCGCGACGCCCAACTGCACATCCGGCCCTACACCTGGCCGTACCCGGAGATCTCCACGGCGGCAATGGTGTCGCCGTCCGGCCCCCGGCTGGCCGGCACGCTGGGCACATCGCTGTTGTCCCTGTCGATGTCGGTGCCCGGCGGTTTCGCCGCCCTGGAAGACGCCTGGCGGATCGTGGCCGACAAGGCCGCCGAGGCCGGCCGGGCCGAACCCGACCGGACCAACTGGCGGGTGCTGGGCATCGTGCACCTGGCCGACACCCGTGAGCAGGCCATCGAGGACTGCACGTACGGGCTCAAGGACTTCGCGAACTACTTCGGGGCGGCCGGGTTCGTCCCGCTGTCCAACGACGTCGACGAGGCCACCCCGTCGCCGCGGGAGTTCGTCGCCGACTATGCCGCCCAAGGCAATTGCTGTATCGGCACCCCTGATGACGCGATCGCCTACATCAGCGATCTGCTGGAGCGGTCCGGCGGTTTCGGTACGTTCCTGATGCTCGGCCACGACTGGGCCAACCCGCAGGCCACCTACCACTCCTATGAGTTGTTCGCCCGAAAGGTCATCCCGCACTTCAAAGGTCAGCTCCGCGCCGGCGAGGCATCGCATGAGTGGGCCAGGGATATGCGCGACAATCTGTTCGGCCGGGCCGGTGAGGCGATCATGAAAGCCATCGGCGAACACACCAGCGGGCCGGTCTAGACCTCGGTGGCCACACCTGGCCTCAGCCAGCGGATGCGGTCAGCCACCTCGGAGTTCGACAGGGTCTGGCGCAGAACGCTTTCCGGCTCACGGAAGTGGGTCCACCCCTCGTAGTGCACGGGGACGGCCACAGTGGGCCGCATCAGCCGGATCAGCTCGACGGCCTCGTCGGCGGTCATCGTGAACCGCACCGGCCCGGTGAACCAGAACCGCACACCACCGAGATGCAGCAGGGCCACCTCGACGGGAAACCGTTGCGCCACTTCGCGCAGACCGTCGAAGAGCACACTGTCGCCGGACATCCACAGCGCGGCGGCATCGTCGCCGTCCCGATGCAGGGCGAACCCGATCACCTTGCCGGCGATCGGCCTGCTGAACTTCGGGCCGTGCCGGGCCGGAGTTGCGGTGACGGTCAAAGACTTTCGCCCCGGAGCGCTCAGCGTGGTGGACTCCCAGTTCTGCAGGCCTCGCACGTCGTCCCCGACGGCCGACAGCCGGCGGGCACCGGGAGCGGTGGTGATCACCGTGGTGGCCCGGCCCAGCAGAGCGCGGCCGGCGTCGTCGAGATTGTCGGCATGGTGGTCGTGACTGACCAGCACGGCGTCGACCGGAAGGACCTCATCCGGGGATTCGGCCGGGCCGGCCACCTTGTGGGAGGAGGTACCCCAGCCGAACTTGTAGAGCCGACCCGGCGGGTCGAAAGTCGGGTCGGTGAGGATGCGCCAGCCGTCGAGTTCGATCAGCGTCGTGGGACCACCGAGGTGGGTCAGCCGGGGCGCAGACATGCCAAGACTGTAGTGCTGCACGCTACGGTGGCAGGCATGCCGATCGCCCGACGTCGACTTCTTGTTGCCGCAGCAGGTGTGACTGCCGTGGTGCTCAGCGGCTGCGACGCCGCCAGTACCGCGCCGGCACCCAACAATCCGCGCCAGGTCACCGTCGTCGGCAACGGCCAGGTCAAGGGCGTCCCGGACACCCTGACCGCTGATGTCAGCATCGAGGCCAGTGCGCCGGACGTGACCACGGCGACCAACCAGACCAACGACCGGCAGAAGTCCGTTCTCAATGCGCTCAATGCCAGCGGCATCGACGCCAAGGACATCAGCACCACCGGAGTCAGCCTGCAACCGCAGTACGGCACCGATGGTTCGACGATCTCGGGTTATCGGGCCAGCAACTCGATCCAGATCACCATCCGCAAGCTCGATACCGCCTCGCAGGTGCTGGCCAATGTGATCAGCGCCGGCGGTGATGCCACCCGGATCAATTCGGTGAGCTACTCGATCGAGGACGACTCGAAACTGGTCAGTGATGCCCGCGCCCGGGCGTTCAACGATGCCAAGGAGCGGGCTGCGCAGTACGCCGAGTTGTCCGGGCTGTCGCTGGGCAAGATCCTGCTGATCAGTGAGTCACCGGGCAGCGAGCCCCCGCCGCCGCCGACGCCGATGCCGCGCGGGGCGATGGCTTCCGATGTGCCGCTGCAGCCGGGCGAGCAGACGGTCGGCTTCTCGGTGACGGCGGTCTGGGAACTCGACTAGCCGGGGGTCAGGGCTCGTAGACCCGGGGGTCCAGCGTCCCGATATAGGGCAGGTCGCGGTAGCGCTCGGCGTAGTCCAGGCCATAACCGACCACGAACTCGTTGGGGATGTCGAAGCCGACATAGGCGATGTCGACGTCGGCACGCACCGCCTCGGGCTTGCGCAGCAGCGTGCACACCCGCAGCGACCGGGGATGCCGGGTCGCCAGGTTGCGCAGCAGCCAGGACAGCGTCAGCCCGGAGTCGACGATGTCCTCGACGATGAGCACGTCGCGATCGTGGATGTCGCGGTCGAGGTCCTTGAGGATGCGCACCACGCCGGATGACGACGTCGAGGATCCGTACGAACTGACCGCCATGAACTCCAGCTGGGTGGGCAGCGGGATCGCCCGCGCCAGGTCGGTGACGAACATCACCGCACCCTTGAGCACGGTGACCAGCAGCAGGTCCTGGCCGTTCAGGTCCTCGTAGTCCTTGGCGACCAGAGCCGCCAATTCCCCCGTTCGGGCCTGAATCTGGTCTTGGGACAACAGGACCGATTTGATGTCCCCGGGGTACAGGTCGTGCACCGACACGCCCACACTGTGCCATGCCCGGGCCCCGACGACCAATTACACCGGCCGCGAGTACAGCACCAATCTGCCGTCGCGGCGGCCCGCGAACAGTCTCTGGTGCCGCAGATCCGAGCCGACGGCCGCTCCGCCCTGGCCGTGCCACCCGGTGACCAGCGCGTCGACCGCCCGGATCTGCTTGTCGCTCAGACCGCTGGCGCCCCCGCGCAGCAGCCACTCGCGCACGACCCGGCGGCGCACCGCCGTCGCCAGCCCGGTCAGCTCGGCGATGGCCAGCCCGTCACCGTCGGTCGCCCGGGCCAGCGCCTCGGCGGCCAGCGCGTCGAGCGCCTCGGTGTCCTCGCGCAGCGAGGCGGCCGTACGGGCCAGGGCCTCGGCCACCCCGCCGCCCAGCACATCCTCGAGCAGCGGCAGCACCTCGGCGCGCAGCCGCACCCGGGTGAACCGCGCGTCGTGGTTGTGCGGGTCGTCCCACGGGGTGCGGCCGAGTTCGGCGCAGGCGGCGTGGGTGAGGGTGCGGCGCTCACCGAGCAGCGGGCGGTACCAGGGCGGGTCAGCGGCCCGCATCCCGGCGATCGACCGGGCGCCGGACCCGCGCCCCAGGCCCAGCAGCACGGTCTCGGCCTGATCGTCGAGGGTGTGCCCGAGTAGCACCGGCGCGCCGGACCGCGCCTGGTCCAGGGCGGCGTAGCGGGCCGTGCGGGCGGCAGCCTCCGGGCCGCCCTCGGCGCCGACCTGGACCGTCAGCACCCGGGCGTCGACACAACCGAGGTCGAGGGCCTGACGGCGGGCGGTATCGGCCACCTCGGCGGACCCGGGCTGCAGGCCGTGGTCGACGATCAGTGCGGTGGTGGGCAGCACCACCGCGGCGGCGGCCGTCAGGGCCAGCGAGTCGGGGCCGCCGGACAGCGCCACGCACCAGGCCTCGGCGCCGGGCAGCTGATCCGTCGCAAACCTGGCCAGGGTGGCCCGCAGCCGGGCTACAGCACCCGGTCGATCCACCGCTGCGGGTCCTCGATCTCGTCGGGCAGCGGCAGGGTGTCAGGACCCGACCAGATGGTGTTGAACCGGTCCATGCCGACCTTGGTCACCACGTGGTCGACGAACGCCTTGCCGCGGGTGTACTGGCTCATCTTGGCGTCCAGGCCGAGCAGCGCCCGCAGCAGTCGCTGCAGCGGCGGCTGGTGGCGTTGGCGGCGTTGGTCGAAACGATGCCGGATGGTCTGCACCGACGGCACGACTGCCGGGCCGACGGCGTCCATCACGTGATCGGCGTGGCCCTCGAGCAGGGTGCCCAGCACCAGCAGCTGGTCCATCGCCGCGCGCTGCGGTTCGGACTGCACCGCCCGCATGAACCCGAGGATGCCGTCGTTGTTGGGGTCGGGCTGCCTGGCCGGTGAGCGGCGGTCCTTGACGAAGTCGGCGAGCCGGGCCACCACGGTGGCGACATCGTCGCCGGCATCCGACGTCAGCACCCCGAGTGCACGCGACATATGTTGTGCCAGCCAGGGATTCGCGCTGAACTGGACGCGGTGGGTGACCTCGTGCAGGCAGACCCAGAGCCGGAAGTCCGACGGTGACACCCGCAGCTGGCGCTCGACGGCGATGACGTTGGGGTAGACCAGCAGCAGCTGCCCGCCGGCCTGGGCGCCGACCGCGAACGGGTCGAACTGCCCGAGGATGCCGGAGGACACGAACGCCAGGACCGCCCCCGTCTGGGCGCCGGTGATGCGGCCGGTGATCGGGTTCGACGCCTTCTCGGTGCCGCCGGTCATCACCCGCATCGATTCGGTGGCCGCGCGGATCCACTCCTCGCGGTCGACGACGCGGGCATCCGGGACGGCGGCGTCAGTGCCCAGATGGGTGACGTCGCGCACCGGGCCTTCGGCGGCGCGGGCGCAGGCGGCGAGTTCCTCGATCGCCTGACGGCGGGTGTAGTCGGTGGCGGGTGGCCCGGGCCGGGTCAGCCAGGCGCCGACGGTGCCGGC
This sequence comes from Mycobacterium sp. M26, assembly GCF_001494595.1. Classification (GTDB taxonomy): domain Bacteria; phylum Actinomycetota; class Actinomycetes; order Mycobacteriales; family Mycobacteriaceae; genus Mycobacterium. The sequence continues at coordinate 57,679 of NZ_LN929908.1, read as the reverse complement.
GAAGCCCCAGTCGACGGCGCGTCCGACGGTCAGATCGTCCGCGGTGCCGCTCATCCGCCGCACCCGCAGGTGCGCAGGGTGGCGGCCAGGGTGTCGATGGCCACCCGTCCCATCGGTCCGGCGTCATTGGAGATGAACGCGAAGGTCAGCACCCGGCCGCCGGCGTCGGTGACGATCCCGGCCAGCGAGTTGGTTCCCGTCAGCGAGCCGGTCTTGGCGCGCAGCCACCCGGCCGGTGAGGTGGTCGGGTCACCGCCGAGGAAACGGTCGGACAGGGTGCCACTGCCGCCGGCGATCGGCAGCAGGTCCACCAGTGGCCGCATCTGCGGGTGATCCTGACCGGCCGCCGCACCGACCACCTCATCGAGGGTGGTGGCGGTCAGCCGGTCCAGCACCGACAACCCGCTGGAGTCGACCAATGTCGCGCCCGTCATGTCGACTCCTGCCGACCGCAGCGCGCTGGTCACCGCGTCGACGGCGCCGGCGAAGCTCTGCGGACGGCCGGTGGCTTTGGCGACCTCGCGGCCGATGGTTTCGGCCATCACGTTGTCCGAGGCGTTCATCATCTGGCGCAGCCGCTCCATCAGCGGGGCGGACTGCACCGCGGCCAGCTGCCGTCCGGTCGGGGCGGTGGCGGCGAACGCGACGGTGGCCGGGTTGACGCCCAGCATCGACGCCAGCGCCCGGCCGGCGTCCAGGGCCGGTGTGGTGGAGCGGCGCGACTCGACCGTGGTGGGCTGGGTGCGGCCGGCGTCGACCATCACCGCCTGGATCGGCGCGATGTCACCGCCGTCGATATCGGCGGGATCCCAGCCCGGCGCGAAGTCCGGCCCGCTGAACAGCGATCCGTCGACCTGGACCGCGGTCACGTCGATCCCGCTCTTGCGGACCTGATCGGCCAGGTCGCTGATCCGGGCGGCACCCCGATACCAGGTGTCCTCGTCGGCCGGGGCCGCCGACAGCGTCGGGTCACCGCCGCCGACGAGCACCACCACACCGGGCTGGCGGGTCTGATCGGCGGCGACCACCGTGGTGGTGACCCGCTCGTCACGGTCCAGCGTCAGCAGCGCGGCACCGGCGGTGAGCACCTTGTTGGTCGACGCCGGCTGCATCGGCACTCCGGAGCGCTGCTCCCACAGCTGCTTACCGGTGCTGGCGTCGGTGATGCGGCCGGTGATGTTGCCGAGATTGGGGTCGGCCACCGGGGCGGCCAGCGCGGCGGTCAGCCCCGCCGGGGACGGGGTACCTGCGGAATCCGAGACCGGGACGACGGCCGGTTTGGCCGTGGCCGGCGGACGCGGCGCCGGGAGCTGGGCGTTACTGGTATCCCCGCCGGTGGCCACAGCCACGACCGCGACGACGACGGCGACCAGCGCGATGACCGCCGCGGCGACCAACGCGTGGGTGGAGCGCCGCCACCGCGCGGGATTCATGACTGTCCTGCCTGCATTGGTCTCATTGTGCCCAACCACCCTGTAACGCGGGGTGGCGGTGGCGTTAGGGTTAGGCGCCATCGCCGGGGCCGGCGGGCACGAGCGAAGCGACCCGGGAGCAGCTCGGGCGATCAGAACCAGCGGAAAAGGAGTCGCGAGGTGGAGTTCGACGTCACCATCGAGATCCCCAAGGGCCAGCGCAACAAGTACGAGGTGGACCACGAGACCGGCCGGGTCCGGCTGGACCGCTACCTCTACACCCCGATGGCCTACCCCGCCGACTACGGCTTCATCGAGGACACCCTCGGTGAGGACGGCGATCCGCTGGACGCCCTGGTGCTGCTGCCCCAGTCGGTGTTCCCCGGCGTGATCGTCGAGGCCCGCCCGGTCGGCATGTTCAAGATGGTCGACGAGGCCGGCGGCGACGACAAGGTGCTGTGCGTTCCCGCCGGTGACCCGCGCTGGGACCACATCCAGGACATCGGCGATGTGTCGTCGTTCGAACTCGAGGCCATCAAGCACTTCTTCGTGCACTACAAGGACCTTGAGCCGGGCAAGTTCGTCAAGACCGCCGATTTCGTGGGCCGGGCCGAGGCCGAGGCCGAGGTGGAGCGCTCCCGGGAGCGGTTCGCTGCCGAAGGCCACTGATAAAGCACTGATAAGGCACTGAGCTCCAGCAGCAACCCGGCCAGGATTTAGCCTGGCCGTAACATCCGGTAACCCGGTTGTGCTCTGGGTTTCCCATGATGACGGGGTGTTGTTGCATCAGGGCATCGGGCTGGACGCTTTCAACGAGCTTCCGGACCGTAAAGCCGTGCACGCCCTCTATGAGTGCTGCAACAGCGTGACGCTGGCCAGGGACCTGGCCAACGGGCGACCGTACGCCGACCACAATGCGCTGTTCCGCCGCGCCGATGCGCTGTTGTTCTCACTCTCGGAAACCTTGATCGACGACATCCTGCAGGCCTACCCGCACGTCGGGAGCCGGCCGCGCTCCACCAAGTCGCAGGCCGAGCAGTGCTCGGTGTGGGACGAGCGTCCCGAGGTGATGGCGGAGTTGCGCGCGGTGGTGCAGGAGTACACCGAGCGCTTCGGCTACGACTTCGTCATGCACGTCGGAGGTTTGGCCCCTGATTGCTGCGCGGAGTCGGTGATCAGCGTGGTCCGCGACCGGATGCACCACGATCCGGAAACCGAGCGCAAGGTGGTGCGCAACGAACTGGCGCGGATCAACCGCAGCCGCCTCGAGCGGATGCTGGGTCCCGAGGGCGGCTACGACAACTGGGGCTAGCCCCGCGTGGTCGGCCGAGATGTCGCCGGACACATAGGCTTGCGCGGTGACTGCCGCCGCCAACCCGCATTTCCTGTCATTCCCTGATCTGGCTGCCCGGCCCGCGGGCGGCTCGGTGGTGTGGGCCAATGACGACCTGTTCGCGGAGCGGGAGAACCTGATCAAACCGCAGCCCGCCGAGTTCCGGCCGGCCACCTTCGGGCACAAGGGCCAGATTTACGACGGGTGGGAGACGCGCCGCCGCCGGGGCGCCACCTCCGACGACTGCGATCAGGCCATCGTCCGACTGGGCGTGCCGGCCATCGTGCGCGGGGTGGTCGTCGACACCGCCTGGTTCACCGGCAACTACCCACCGCAGATCTCGGTGGAGGCCGCGTTCGTCGAGGGCTACCCCGACGTCGAGGAACTGCTGGACAAGACGCCGTGGACCACCATCGTGGAGCGCGCCGGCGTCAACGGTGACACCCGAAACCCGTTCAAGGTCAACTCATCTCGGCGCTGGACGCATGTGCGGCTGTCGATCTACCCGGACGGCGGGGTGGCACGGTTCCGGGTGCACGGCGAGGCACTGCCGGATCCGCGTTTCGCCACCGGTATGCCGCTGGATCTGGCGGCGCTGGAGAACGGCGGCCGGGTGACCGCGTGTTCCAATATGTTCTACAGCTCACCGAACAATCTGCTGTTGCCCGGCGTCGCCCGCACGATGGGTGAGGGCTGGGAGACCTCCCGGCGCCGGGACACCGGAAACGACTGGGTGCAGGTAAGACTCGCGGGTCAAGGCGTACTGACGGCTGCCGAACTGGACACCTCGTACTTCCTGGGCAATGCCCCCGGCCAGGGGCGGCTGATGGGACGCGACGGTGCCGGCGACTGGTTCGAGGTGCTCCCCGTTACGGACCTTCAGCCCGACACCCGGCACCGCTTCCTGCTCGACGGGCAGCAGCCGGTCACCGAGGCCCGTCTCGACATCTACCCCGACGGCGGGATGGCCCGGCTGCGGTTGTTCGGCCGGCTGACCGATGACGGTGTGCGCACGGTGCGTGAAAGGTGGGACGCCAGCGCCTAGGGTGGGCAGTCGTGGCCCTGTCGATGGATCCCCAAGTCCTCGGTTTCCTGCAACCCCTGATGGAAGCCGCCGCCCAGCTCGATCCGCCCGCGGTGGGTGATGTGGCCACCCGGCGCGAACGCGCGGTGCCGTTCTTCCAAGTCCTGGCGGCCGGGCGCCCGCCGGTCGACGGGATGCAGGCACACCACTACTCCGTCACCGCCGCCGACGGCACCGAGCTGCCGTTGACGTGGTACGTGCCCGACGCCGGGTTGCCCGGCAGTGCGGCGCTCTACCTGCACGGTGGCGGGATGATCTACGGCCTGGCCGAGACAGCTCCGGCCTATGACGCCGGGGTTCGCGGCTACGTCGCGGCCTCCGGGGTGCCGATGCTGGTGGTGGATTACCGTGTGGCGCCGGAACATCCGGGCCTGACCCCGGTCGAGGACTGCTATGCCGCCCTGTGCTGGCTGGCCGAGCATGCCGGCGAACTCGGTGTCGATCCGGCCCGGCTGGCCGTGGCCGGGGACAGTGCCGGCGGCGGGCTGGCCGCCGGTGTGAGCCTGCTGGCCCGTGACCGGGGAGGACCGGCGCTGGCCCTGCAGCTGCTGATCTATCCGATGCTCGACGACCGCACCACCATCCCGGACCCGGCCCTGCCGCCGGAGTTCCTGACGTGGACCTACGAGGACAACGTCACCGGCTGGGGTGCGCTGCTCGGGGATCTCGCCGGTGGCCACGACGTGTCGCCCTACACCGCACCCGCGCGGGCCGCCGACCTGTCCGGGCTGCCGCCGACCTATCTGGACACCGGCGATCTGGATATCTTCCGCGACGAGGATGTTCTTTACGCACAACGCCTTTCGGCAGCTGGTGTGTCCACGGAGCTGCATGTGCATGCCGGCTGCCCGCACGCCTTCGAAGCCCTGGCACCGGCGGCCGAGGTGTCCCAGCGGGTGATCGCCGACCGGGTGCGCCGGCTGCAGGCGCTGTAGAACCGGCAAAACCCCACACGGGGGCGGCCCGACGCAGGACGATGACTGTCCATGAGCGATGTGGTGTTCGGGGACAGTGACTCGCGGTTCCATCCGGTGTGCGCGGCGTTGGCCGAAGAAATCGGCACCGGTGAGGAACTGGGCGCCTCGATCGCCGTCGACATCGACGGCCAGACCGTGCTGGACATCTGGGGCGGCTGGGCTGATCAGTACCGGACCCGGCCCTGGGAGCGCGACACCATCGTCAACGTCTGGTCGTCGACCAAGACGGTGACCGCATTGGCGGCGCTGATGCTCATTGACCGCGGCTTGCTCGATCCCGACGCCCCGGTGGCGACCTACTGGCCCGAGTTCGCCGCCAACGGCAAGGACCGGGTGCTGGTGCGCCACCTGCTGTCGCACACCTCGGGAGTCTCCGGCTGGGAGCAACCGTTCACCCTCGACGACATGTACGACTGGGACAAGGCCACCTCGGCGCTGGCCGCCCAGGCGCCGTGGTGGGAACCCGGGGCCGGGTCGGGCTATCACGCCCAGAACCAGGGCCACCTGATCGGCGAAGTGGTACGGCGGGTCAGCGGTTCGACACTGAAGGACTTCGTGCGCGACGAGATCGCCGGCCCGTTGGGCGCCGATTTCTCCATCGGCGCAGCCGAATCCGAGGCCGGCCGGATCGCCGAGATCATCCCGCCGCCACCGCTGGAGTTGCCGCTGGACCTGCTGCCCGCCGAGCACCCGCTACGCAAGACCTTCCTCGGCCCGCCGCCGGAACCGCTGGCCGCCAACACCGCTGGGTGGCGCGCCGCCGACATGGGCGCGATCAACGGCCACGGAAACGCCCGCTCGCTGGCCCGCATCCTGTCCGCTATCTCGTTGGGCGGCACCGTCAATGGCGTCCAGTTGCTGCGACCGGAGACCATCGAGCGGATCTTCGAGGTGCAGGCCGACGGCGTCGACCACGTGCTGGCCGTCCCGCTGAAATGGGGTCTGGGTTTCGGACTGCCCAAGCCCGAAACCGTTCCGTTCCTGCCGGAGGAGAAGATCTGCTTCTGGGGCGGGTGGGGCGGATCGATGGTCATCATGAACCCCGACCGGCGCACCACCATCAGCTACGTGATGAACAAGATGGGCGCGGGCACACTGGGTTCGGAGCGGACCGCCCGCTACGCCCAGCTGATCTTCGCGGCGCTCGGCTGAGGGTCAGCCGGCCGCCCACTGCTTGGCCTGCTCGAGGTCGTCGAGCCCGAACACCGCACACTCGCCGGGCACCAGCCATGCCAGCGCGTGCAGGGTGTGTGCGATCCAGTCCTTGTCGGTCACGATGGCGATCCGCTTGAACGCCGCGTGATGGGGATAGACCGTGCCGAATCCGAGCTTGAGATCCTCCGCCAGACCGCCCGGGCCGAAGCCCTCGTAGTCGTGGTCGATGACCTCCACGATGCGGACGTCGTCGCCTCGCTCGAGCTGGCCGTCGAACACCGGCCGGAAATCCCGCAGTTCGGCCCCACTCAATCGGCCCGACACCCGGAAACCCGTCACCCCGGCGGGCATATCGGACAGTACTTCGATCATCGTTCGCCTCCTCCCTGCTTCCAGGGTAGGAGCCGAGAAGGGTCAGGCGGCCGAATTCCGCAGCCGGGTGTGGATGCGGCGCAGCGCGGCCTGGGCGTGCGGGCGCAGGTCTTCCTCGGGTGAGACCGGGATCAGGGTCACCCCGTCGGCCACCCCGGCGACGATCAGATCGGCGACCATCCCGGCCAGGCCGTCCAGCGTCCCCGCGTAGTGCACGGTGGACTCCCCGGCGTGACCGGAGATCGCGGTGAGCGCGGTGCGGGAGTCCTCGGCGACGGCGACGGCGACATCGAGCACCACCGGGACGTCGGCGGGCAGCCGGCGACGGCGGCGCTGCGCCTCCTGCAGGTTGGCTGCCCGCAGGCGCACCACGGGATGACCCCCCGCGGTCACTTCGGTCCACTCCCCGACCGCGTCGGTGATGAACACCCGCGGCTTCCGTGACTCCGGCATAGCCGCCACGCTAGGGGCGCCGGTCGGGCCCGCCAACGGTTGTATTCATCTGGACGCTAAAGGTGTCAGTTGGTGCGCGACACACGGGTCTTGATGAGGCTGGCCACCATCGTCAGGAACAGCGTCAGGATGATGACCGCCAGACTGAGCAGGGTCGGGATCTCCGGGACGTTGACGTGCTCACCGCCGTTGATGAACGGCAGGGTGTTCTCGTGCAGCGCGTGCAGCACCAGCTTGACGCCGATGAAGAACAGGATGAACGCCAGCCCCTGCGACAGGTACACCAGCCGGTTGAGCAGGTCACCGAGCAGGAAGTACAGCTGACGCAACCCCATCAGCGCGAACAGGTTGGCGGTGAACACCAGATACGGCTCGCTGGTCAGACCGTAGATCGCCGGGATCGAGTCCAGCGCGAACAGCAGGTCGGTGGTGCCCAGGGCCACGATGACCAGGAACATCGGGGTCATCAGGCGCTTGCCGCCGTCTTTGATGTAGAGCTTGAGGCCGTCCCACTTGTCGGTGGTGTTCAGGTAGGTCCGGGCGAAGCGGACCACCGCGTTCTCCGCGTCGTCCTCATGGTCGGTGTCGCGGACCAGCTTGATCGCGGTGAACACCAGGAACGCGCCGAAAATGTAGAAGATCCACGAAAACTGCTTGATCGCAACGGCTCCGAGTGCGATGAAGATTCCGCGGAACACCAGGGCCAGCACGATGCCGACGAGCAGCGCCTGCTGCTGGTAGACCTTGGGCACGTTGAAGCTGGCCATGATGATGATGAAGATGAACAGGTTGTCCACCGACAGGCTGTACTCGGTGAGCCAGCCCGCGAAGAACTCCAGCCCGAACTGGCTGCCGTGGAAGTTCCACACCCAGATGCCGAACGCGATGGCCAGACCTACGTAGAACGACAGATAGATCGCACACTCGCGCATCGTCGGCTCGTGCGGCCGCCGCGCGATGACGATCACGTCGAACAGCAGGATGGCCACGGTGACACCGATGGTGACCAGCCATTCAAGCTGAGAAACGTTCACTACAGACCTCCGGGCGTCACGAAACGTCCGAGGTCTCTTCCGCCGCATATCAGACGCGGCCCGCGGCACCGGACGGCCGACGACGGCCGTCGTGGTGACGACACCGCGACGAAGGAATACTCCCCTCGCCGAGCAGTCTGTCAGGTAGTTGCAGGACAGCACAAACCGAGCCGCGTCCGACGCTCCCCCGTCATCGGGGACGCCTAGTATCCACAGTCGTGGCGACGCCGGAGATTCCCGCTCAGTACCTGCTCTCGGACCATGCCCCGGCCCCGCGCACCCTGATCGACATCCTCTACGACACCGCGGCCCGCTACCCCGATGCGCCGGCCATCGACGACGGCACCGTGGTGCTCACCTACTCCGAGCTGATCGCCGACATCGAGGACAGCGTGGAGTGGCTGGGCGCCCGCGGCATCGGCCGCGGCGACCGGATCGGCATCCGGATGCCGTCCGGCAGCTACGCCCTCTACGTCGCGATCCTGTCCACCCTGGCCGCCGGCGCGGCCTACGTCCCGGTAGATGCCGACGACCCGGAGGAACGCGCCCACCTGGTGTTCGGTGAGGCAGAGGTGGTCGGCGTGATCACCGAGGCCGGACTGACCCGCGGGCACGGCTCGTCACGCGGCTGGCGGGCCACCGCCCCGCTGGGCCGCGACGACGCGTGGATCATCTTCACCTCCGGCTCCACCGGCACCCCCAAGGGGGTGGCCGTCACGCACCGCAATGCCGCGGCGTTCGTCGACGCCGAAGCACAGATGTTCTTGCAGGACAACCCGATTGGGCCAGGAGACCGGGTGCTGGCCGGCCTGTCGGTGGCGTTCGACGCGTCCTGCGAGGAGATGTGGCTAGCCTGGCGACACGGCGCCTGCCTGGTGCCCGCACCCCGCGCCCTGGTGCGCAGCGGGATGGACCTGGGCCCGTGGCTGGTGTCCCGCGACATCACGGTGGTGTCCACCGTGCCCACCCTGGCCTCGCTGTGGCCGGCCGAGGCGCTGGAGGCCGTGCGGCTGCTGATTTTCGGCGGCGAGGCCTGCCCGCCCGAGCTGGCCGAGCGGCTGGCCGTCGAGGGTCGCGAGGTGTGGAACACCTACGGGCCCACCGAGGCGACCGTGGTGGCCAGCGCGGCACAGCTTGATGGACGCAGCCCGGTCAGCATCGGCAAGCCGCTGCCGGGCTGGGATCTGGCGGTGGTGGACGCCGAGGGCAACCCGGTTCCCCTCGGCGGGGTCGGTGAGCTGGTGATCGGCGGTGTCGGGCTGGCCCGCTACCTCGATCCCGAGAAGGACGCCGAGAAGTACGCCCCGATGGAGTCGCTGGGCTGGGCCCGGGCCTACCGCAGCGGCGATCTGGTCCGGCTGGAGGCCGACGGCCTGTACTTCCAGGGCCGCGCCGACGACCAGGTCAAGGTGGGTGGCCGGCGTATCGAACTCGGCGAGGTGGACTCCGCGCTGGTGCACCTGCCCGGTGTCAGCGGCGGCGCGGCCGCGGTACGGCGCACCGCCAGCGGCACCCCGATGCTGGTCGGCTACATCGCGAGCACCAACCCGGACTTCGACCTGGCCGCCGCCCGGGCGCACCTCGCCGAGAACCTGCCCGCCGCCCTGGTGCCGCGGCTGGTGCTCGTCGACGAGCTGCCCACCCGCACCTCCGGCAAGGTCGACCGCGACGCGCTGCCCTGGCCGCCGCCCGGCTACCAGGAGTCCGAACCGGATCTCGGCGGCACCATGGGCTGGCTGGCCGGGCTGTGGCGCGACGTACTCGGTGCGGTGGTCGACGGGCCGGAGGCCGACTTCTTCGCCCTCGGCGGCGGATCGCTGTCGGCGGCCCAGCTGGTGGCCGCGCTGCGCGACCGCTTCCCGCAGCTGACCGTCGCGCAGCTCTACGACCATCCGCGGCTGGGGTCGCTGGCCGAGTTCCTCGACGAGCAGGCACCCGCGGCGGCGGTGACACCCCGCGACGTCAAGCCCACCCCGGTCAGCACGCAGACCGCCCAGGTCCTGCTGTCGGTACCGCTGGCCACCCTGACCGGACTGCAGTGGCTGACCTGGCTGGCCCTGATCAACAACATCGCCGCAGCCGTGCACCCGCTGCCCTGGCTGACCCCACTGAACTGGTGGCTGGTGGCGATCGGTTTCGTACTGTTCATCACGCCGATCGGGCGGATGGGGATCGCGGTGCTGGGCGCCCGCATGCTGCTGTCCGGTCTGCAGCCCGGCACCTACCGCCGCGGCGGCTCCGAGCACCTGCGGGTGTGGCTGGCCGAGCGATTGGCCGACGCCAGCGGGGCGGAGAACCTGGCTGGGGCGCCGTGGCTGGTGTACTACGCCCGCGCGTTGGGTAACACCGTCGGCAAAGGCGTGGATCTGCATTCGGCGCCACCGGTGACCGGCATGCTCAAGCTCGGTCACCGCTGCTCGATCGAACCGGAGGTGGATCTGACCGGGCACTGGATCGACGGCGACCTGTTCCACGTCGGGCCGATCACGGTGGGTAACGACGCGACGATCGGGGCACGCACCACCCTGTTCCCCGGTGCGGTGGTGGGTAAGGACGCCGACGTCGCGCCGGGCTCGGGGGTGGTCGGCAAGGTCAAGAACGGCCAGTACTGGAAGGGCTCCCCGGCGGTGAAGTCCGGCAAGGCCCGCCATCCCTGGCCGCAGTACCGCCCGCCGCGGGCCGCGCAGTGGGTGGCCATTTACGGCATGACCTCGATCCTGCTCGGAGCGCTGCCCCTGGTCGCGCTGGCCGCGGGACTGGCGGTACCGGCCTGGGTGGCCCGGCACACCGCGACGCTGCGGGACGCGATTGTGGTTGCCGCACCGTGGATTCCGGTGGCCGCGCTGGTGGCGATGGCCGTCTACGCGCTGCTGACCGTGGTGCTGGTGCGGGTGCTCGCCCTGGGCCTGCGCGAGGGTTACCACCCGGTGCGCAGCCGGATCGGCTGGCAGCTGTGGGCCACCGAACGGCTGATGGACGCCGCCCGCAACTATCTGTTCCCGATCTACGCCAGCCTGCTCACCCCGTGGTGGCTGCGGCTGCTGGGGGCGAAAGTGGGCCGCAATACCGAGATTTCGACCGCGCTGCTGACCCCGAAATTCACCGTCATCGAGGACGGGGCGTTCCTGGCCGACGACACCATGGTGGCCTCCTACGAGCTCGGCGGCGGCTGGATCCACGCCGCCAAGGCCACCGTCGGCAAGCGCGCGTTCCTGGGCAACTCCGGCATCACCCAGCCGGGCCGGCGGGTTCCCGACGACGGTCTGGTCGCGGTGCTGTCCGCCGCCCCGCACAAGGCCAAGGCCGGATCGTCGTGGCTGGGCAGCCCGCCGATCCGGCTGCGCAGGCACGCCGACGAAGCCGACTCCGCACTGACCTATCAGCCGTCGCTGCGGCTGAAGATCATGCGGTCGGCCGTCGAGACCTGCCGGCTGTTCCCGGTGATCGTGACTTTCGCGATCGGGGTGGCGATGCTGGTGAGCCTGCAGGCGCTGGCACTGCGATTCGGCTACGGCTGGGCCGCACTGGCCAGCGGGGTGCTGCTGCTGGTGGCCGGCGCGGTGGCCGGCGGCGCCGCGGTGGCCGCCAAATGGCTTGTAGTGGGCCGAATCCGGGCGGTGGAGTACCCGCTGTGGTCGTCGTTCGTGTGGCGCAACGAGGTGTCGGACACCTTTGTCGAAACGGTGGCCGCGCCGTGGTTCGCCCGCGCCGCCAGCGGAACACCGGTGATGAACCTGTGGCTGCGCGCACTCGGTGCGAAGATCGGCCGCGGGGTGTGGTGCGAAACCTATTGGCTGCCCGAGGCAGACCTGGTCACCCTGCAGCGCGGCAGTACCGTCAACCGGGGCTGCGTGGTGCAGACACATCTGTTCCACGACCGGATCATGCGGATGGACACCGTGATCCTCGAAGACGGGGCGACCCTCGGGCCGCACTGCGTGGCCCTGCCCGCCGCCAAGCTGGGCGCGGGGGCGACCGTGGGCCCGGCATCGCTGGTGATGCGCGGCGACGAGGTGCCGCCGTCGACGCGTTGGCAAGGCAATCCCATTGCGCCGTGGGTGGTTTCCCGCAAGAAGTCACGTGAGCGGCGCCCCGAGGGTGCGGCGGCATGAAACGACCCGTCAAGAAGGCCGCCAAGAAAAGTGGTGGTACGCCGGTGATCGATCCGTATCTGCCCGGCAACGGGAACTTCGGTTACCGGGTGTCGCGCTACGAACTGGATCTGGAATACAAGGTCGCGATCAACCGGCTCACCGGGACGGCCACCATCACCGCCGCGACACTGGCGTCGTTGAAGACCTTCACCCTCGATCTGTCCGATGCGCTGTCGGTGACCAAGGTGGCAGTCAACGGACGCCGGCCGGCGAACTTCCGCACCTCAGGTGGCAAGCTGCACATCACACTGGGCACCGCCCTGCCCGCGGGCGCGGCAATGTCGATCGAGGTGCGCTACGGCGGATCGCCGCGGCCGATCCGAAGCTATTGGGGCGAGGTCGGTTTCGAGGAGCTGACCAATGGGGTGCTGGTGGCCGGGCAGCCCAATGGCGCCGCCTCCTGGTTTCCCTGTGACGACCACCCCAGCGCCAAGGCCAGCTACCGCATCCAGATCAGCACCGACAGTCCCTACCGCGCAGTGGCCAACGGCGAGCTGGTGTCACGGCGGGTGCGCGCGGCCCACACCGTGTGGACCTACGAGCAGCCCGAGCCGACGTCGACCTATCTGGTGACGCTGCAGATCGGGATGTACGGCGCCCACAAGCTGCCCAAGGCGCCCGTGCCGATGCAGGCCGTGCTGCCCGACCGGCTGCAGGACACCTTTGATCACGACTTCGGCCGTCAACCGCAGATGATGAAGCTGTTCGTCAAGCTGTTCGGGCCCTACCCGCTGTCCAACGGCTACACCGTCGTCGTCACCGACGATGATCTGGAAATACCCCTTGAAGCCCAGGGCATTTCGATCTTCGGGGCCAACCACTGCGATGGTTCTCGGAGCTCGGAACGGTTGATCGCCCACGAGCTGGCTCATCAGTGGTTCGGCAACAGTGTGACCGCGCGCCGCTGGCGCGATATCTGGCTGCACGAGGGATTCGCCTGCTACGCCGAATGGTTGTGGTCGGAGAACTCCGGCGGCCAGACCGCAGACCAGTGGGCGCGGCACTACCACCAGAAGCTCGTCGCCTCACCACAGAACCTGCTGCTGGCCGACCCCGGCCCACGCGACATGTTCGACGACCGCGTTTACAAGCGCGGCGCACTGACCCTGCACGTGCTGCGGGCCACCATCGGTGACGAGAAGTTCTTTGCGCTGCTGCGGGATTGGACGGCCCGCTACCGGCACAGCACCGTGGTCACCGACGACTTCACCGGCCTGGCCGCCAACTACGCCGAGGTGTCACTGCGGCCGCTGTGGAACGCCTGGCTGTTCTCCACCGAAGTGCCGCCGTTGTGACCGACGCGGGCGCTTCCTTCGACGCGCTGAGCGCCACCGGGCCCGATCAGGTCCGGGGCGCGGCGATCAGCCGTGGCAGCGTCGCCAAGGTCGGGGTGGCCACCGCGATCTCCGCGGTGTGCGGGTACGCCGTGCTGTACCTGGCCGCCCGCGCCCTCGACCCGGCGGGCTTCTCGGTGTTCGGCGTGTTCTGGGGGGCGTTCGGTCTGGTCGGCGGTGTGGCCTACGGGCTGCTGCAGGAGGCCACCCGGGAGGTACGCACCACCGCCTACCTCGAGGTCGCCGACGGGCCGCGCACCCACCCGATGCGGGTCAGCGCCGGCCTGGGTGTGGCCGGTGCCGTCGTGATGGCCGCGACCTCACCGCTGTGGGCACCGCACGTGTTCAGCGAGGCCCGCCCGCTGTCGGTGGCGCTGCTGTCTGCCGGCCTGGCCGGCTTCTGCCTGCACGCCACGCTGCTCGGGCTGCTGGCCGGGATCGGGCAGTGGGGCCAGTACGGCGGCCTGATGGTGGCCGACGCCGTGATCCGCGTGCTGGTGGCCGGTGCGACGTTCCTGCTGGGCTGGGGTCTGGTCGGATTCCTCTGGGCCACCGTCGGCGGCGCGGTCGGGTGGCTGCTGCTGTTGCTGGTCTCCCCGACCGCGCGCGCGGCCGCGGCCCTGCGCACCCCGGGCGGCACGTCGACCTTCCTGCGCGGTGCGGCGCACTCGATCGCCGCGGCCGGTGCCAGCGCCGTCCTGGTGATGGGCTTTCCGGTGCTGCTCAAGGCCACCTCCGGTGAGCTGGGCGCGGCAGGCGGGGTGGTGATCCTGGCGGTGACGCTGACCCGCGCTCCCCTGCTGGTGCCGCTGACCGCGATGCAGGGCAACCTGATCGCCCATTTCGTCGACCATCGCGGTCATCGGCTGAAGGCGCTGATCGCCCCGGCCGCGGTGGTGCTCGCCCTGGGCACGGTCGGGGTGCTAGCGGCCTGGCTGGCCGGGCCCTGGCTGATCCGGGTGGCCTTCGGTGACGAGTACACCCCGGGCGGGGCACTGCTGGGCTGGCTGACCGCGGGCGCGGTGGCCATCGCCCTGCTGACCCTGACCGGTGCGGCCACCGTCGCCGCCGCCCAGCATCGGGCGTACTCGATCGGCTGGGTCGGGGCCACGGTGGCCTCGGGTCTGCTGCTGACGTTGCCGCTGGCCCTGGAGGAGCGCACCGTGGTCGCGCTGCTGTGCGGCCCGCTCGTGGGCATCGCCGTCCACCTGTTCGCACTGGCCCGCGCCGGACACTGAAACGGCCAGGATCAGCGTGTACGTTGTGGGCATCGACACCACGGCCCACCCCGACGCCTGGATCATCGTCCCCGCGTACAACGAAGCGAAGGTCATCGGCGACGTCATCAGCGACCTGCGCCAGACCTTCGCTCACGTGGTATGCGTCGACGACGGGAGCCGGGACGACACCTCCGAGATCGCGCTGCGCTCCGGCGCCCACGTGGTGCGTCACCCGGTGAACCTCGGCCAGGGGGCGGCCATTCAGACCGGCGTCGAGTATGCCCGCAGCCAGCCCGGCGCCGAGGTGTTCGTGACCTTCGACGCCGACGGCCAGCACCGGGTGAAGGACGTGCTGGCGATGATCGATCGGCTGGCCAAGGGCGACGTCGACATCGTCGTCGGCACCCGGTTCTCCGGCACGACCGTCAGCCACACCCCGCCGCTGAAGAAGCTGATCCTGCGCACCGCGGCGGCCCTGAGCCCGAGCAGTCACCGGCTCGGCCTCACCGACGCCCACAACGGCCTGCGGGTGTTCAACAAGACGGTGGCCGACAACCTCACGCTGACCATGAGTGGGATGAGCCACGCCAGCGAGTTCGTCAAGCTCATCGTGGAGAACAACTGGCGGGTGGCCGAGGAGCCCGTGGAGATCCTCTACACCGAGTACTCGCTGTCCAAGGGCCAGCCGCTGCTCAACGGGGTGAACATCGTCTTCGACGGGTTCCTGCGCGGAAGGATGCGCCGATGAACTGGATTCAGGTGCTGCTGATCGCGGCCGTGATCGCGCTGCTCGTGTACCTGCTGCGTTCCCGCACCAACGCCAAGGCCAAGGCCTGGGTCAAGGTCGGCTACGTGCTGTTCGTGATCGCCGCGATCTACGCGATCCTGCGGCCGGACGACACCACCGTGCTGGCCAACTGGCTCGGTGTCCGGCGCGGGGCGGACCTCATCACCTACGCGCTCATCATCGCGTTCGTGTTCACCACGCTGAGCACCTACCTGCGGTTCAAGGAGCTCGAGCTGCGCTACGCCCAACTGGCCCGCGCCGTCGCGCTGGACGGCGCCCGGGTACCGGACGCCTAGCCGAGCGAGCGGAAGTACTCGACGGTGCGGTGCACACCCTCGGCCAGGTGCACTTGCGGGTGCCAGCCCAGCACCATCTGAGCTTTACGAACGTCCAGGCAGGAGCGGGTCAGATCACCCAGCCGCGCCGGTGCGGTGTCGGGTTCGTCGGGCGCGCCGACGGCCTTGGCGACCGCGGTGTGCAGCGCCCGGTCGGAGGTTTCCACGCCGGTACCGATGTTGAACCGCTGACCGCCCCCGGCGGCGCCGGAGGCCCGCACGAACGCGTCGACCACATCATCGACGTAGACGTAGTCACGGGTGTTGGAGCCGTCGCCGTAGACCTTGGTGGGCCGTCCCGCCAGCAGCGCGGTGGCGAAGATCGCGACGACACCAGCCTCGCCGTGCGGGTTCTGCCGCGGGCCGTAGACGTTGGCCGGGGCGATGTGCGAACAGTCCAGCCCGTAGAGGTGACGGAACGTGTTGAGGTAGGTTTCGCCCGCGATTTTGCTTGCCGCATAGGGTGATTCAGGATCGGCGGGCGCGGTCTCGTTGGTCGGGTAGTTCTTCGGGACGCCGTAGATCGAGCCACCCGAGGAGGTGAAGACCACCTTGCGCACCTCGGCCCGGCGGGCCGCCTCGGCCAGCCGCACCGTCCCGATGACGTTGACCGCGGCGTCGAACTCCGGGTCGGCCACCGAGCGCCGGACATCAATCTGGGCGGCGAGGTGGTAGACGACCTCCGGCCGGTGCTGCGCGAGTAGGCCCGTCAGGTCGGCGCTGACGATATCGGCCTCGACGAACTCGAACCCGCCGTGCGCGCGGGCGTCATCGAGGTTGGTGGCGAGCCCGGTGCTCAGGTCATCGAGCCCCAGCACCGTGTGGCCATCGGCGAGCAGTCGGTCCACCAGCGCCGATCCGATGAAGCCAGCCGCCCCGGTGACCAGTACCTGCATTCATGCCACCCTACCGAGAGCCCGTACAGTCGAGGCGATGGCAGTTCCGGCTCGGGTGGCGCGCGTGTCACCGGTCGCGGTGGCAGCCGTCGTCCTGATCGCGGTGCAGCTGGTAGTGCGCGCGGTGCTGGCCTTCGGGGGTTTCTTCTACTGGGATGACCTGATCCTGGTGGGCCGGGCCGGAACACAGGGCCTGTTGTCGCCGTCGTACCTCTTCGACGACCACGACGGTCACGTCATGCCCGGGGCGTTCCTGGTCGCCGGGGTGATCACCCGGCTGGCCCCGCTGGTCTGGACCTGGCCGGCGGTGAGCCTGGTGGTGCTGCAGGTGCTGGCCTCGCTGGCGCTGTTGCGCGCGCTGCACGTGATCCTCGGCTGGCGCCCGGTGTTGTTGATTCCCTTGACCTTCGCGCTGTTCACCCCGCTGGGAGTGCCGGGCTTCGCCTGGTGGGCGGCCGCACTGAACTCGCTGCCCATGCTGGCGGCGCTGGCGTGGGTGTGCGCCGATGCAATCCTGTTGGTGCGCACCGGGAATCGACGGTATGCGGTCACCGGGCTGCTGGTGTTCTTCGGCGGGCTGATGTTCTTCGAGAAAGCCGCGGTGATCCCGTTCGTGGCGTTCACGGTGGCGGCACTGCTCCTGCACGTGCAGGGCGATCGGGCAGCAGTGCGCACGGTGTGGCGCACCGGGATGCGGTTGTGGGTGCCGGCGCTGGCGCTCACGGCCGCCTGGATCGGCGTCTACCTGGTGGTCGTCGACCAGCAACGGTGGAGTTCGGATCTGGCGATGACGTGGGATCTGTTGCGCCGCTCGTTCACTCACGGCATCGTGCCCGGACTGGCCGGTGGGCCCTGGCAGTGGCAGCGGTGGGCGCCCGCCTCGCCGTGGGGGGTGCCGCCGGTCGGGGTGATGGTCCTGGGCTGGGTGGCCCTCGCTGCGGTGATCGCGGTGACCCTGGCCCGCAAGCAGCGCATCGGCCCGGTGTGGCTGGTGGCGCTGGCGTATGCGGTGGCCTGCCAGATCCCCATCTATCTGATGCGCTCGTCGAAGTTCACCGCGCTGGAGCTGGCCCAGACCCTGCGCTACTTCCCGGACCTGGTGGTGGTTCTGGCACTGCTGGCCGCCGTGGGGTTGTGCGCACCCAACCGGCCGTCTTCGGCGTGGCTCGACGCGTCGCGGGCCCGCACCGTGGTGGTGGCCGGAGTGACCGTGGCGTTCGTGGCCAGCAGCCTGTACTCGACCTCGACGTTCCTGACCAGCTGGAAGGACAATCCGGCGCAGCCCTATGTGCGCAACGCCATCAGCGGGCTTTCCGAGGCCAGGGCGTCATCGCCGGCGCCCATGCTGGACCAGGAGGTCGATCCACTGGTGCTGCAGCGCGTCGCCTACCCGGAGAACCTGGCCAGCCACATGTTCGCCCTGCTTGCGGACCGCCCCGAATTCGCCGGATACACAACACAATTGCGGATGCTGGATACCAGCGGCCGGGTGGTGGACGCCAATGTGACCTGGGTGCGCACGATCGTGCCGGGACCCACGCCCGGGTGCGGATACCTGGTCCAACCGGACAGCCCGGTGCGCATGCCGTTGGACGGGCCGATGTTGCCTGCCGAGTGGACCGCCGAGATCAACTACCTGGCCAACAGCGACGGCTCGATGATGATGAAGCTGTCGGAGGGCCCGGAGACCAAGGTGACGGTGCATCCGGGCCTGAACCGGGTGTTCGTGCGGCTGTCGGGGGCCGGTGACGCGATCACGGTGCGGGCCGCGACGTCGGCGCTGTCGCTGTGCCTGGCATCGGGCCCAGTGGGCTATCTCGCACCCCAGCGCTGAGCCCGGTGTGGGAAAGTAGTTCGTATGTCTAACTTACGTGAGGACGGCCTGCAGGTCTTCCGCGAGATGCTGCCCGGGGTGCTGCCCGACGGCGAGGTCAGCTTCGGCGACGGATTCGCCAACGAGCTGATGGAGATCGGCGTCGAAGGCATCTTCGGCCGGCTGTGGACCCGTGACGGGCTGAGCCGGCGCGATCGCAGCCTGGTAACCCTGGGCATCCTGATCGCCCTGCGGGCCAACGAGGAGCTCAAGGCGCATTTCCGGATCGCCCGGCAGAACGGTCTGTCCGACGACGAACTCGCCGAGGTGATCTATCACGCCAGCGGCTACGCCGGCTTCCCTGCGGCCGCCACCGCCAAGACCGCGGCGATCGAGGCGCTGGGCGTCGAGTGACCCTGCCTTCGCAGGCTCCTAGGCCTTGCCGAGGTAGAAGAAGGTGATCAGCCGCGAGTCGGCATAGACGCTCACCCCGCTGGTGCCACCGGTATTGAGGTTGACGGCGGTGTTGACACTCCAATTGGTGGAGCCGGTGACCTGGATGGCCGTCGACGGAGAGTCGAATCCGGTCACGAGTTGACCGCTGGCGTTGGTGGACAGACCCGACCCGACGACGACTTTTCCTTGGGTGACATCGAAGCCGACCCCGAATGAGGTGCCGTCCAAGGGGATCACGGTGGATCCCAGGGACACGCTCTGCCCGGTGGGGGTGATGTAGGTGGAGCCGACGCCCACGAGCGTCGGGGCCGGCAGGGTGAACGCCATATCGATCAGGTAGTTGACCTGAATGATCTGCAGGGCCAGCGCTATTCCACCCTGGCCGTCGGAGACCGAGAAGCTCAGCTGATCGGTGTACGAACTCGTGTCGGCGCCGGTGTTGAAGACGTAGGTGCCGTCGCTGTAGCGGGTAAATCCCTTGGGCACATACAGATACGTACCGTCCGAATTCTGCACCAGGGTGGCCCGGCCTGTTTCGGCGTTCGTCACGCTGACCTGCAGGGCATCCCCGTCAGCGTCGGACGCGGCCGGATCGATACGCAGCACATCGGAGTAGATCCACGCCCGCTGCGTCGATCCGTCGGGGGACGTCTCGTCACGGGTCAGAATCCGGGGGGTGTCGTAGACGGTGACCGACGGGTTGAGCACCGGGGCGAAGTTGGCGGGGCCGACATCGAGGGACACCGAATACGTCGGCGGACTCGACAACCCCAGCAGGTCGAGCAATCCGTGCAGGTGCCAAGGGTTTCCGGGTGCATCACCCACGACGACCGAGAAGTTGTCGGTGCCGCCGGCATGGGCGAACACCGCCTGCGGGGTGTAGGTGTAGCTGCCGTCGGCGGCGATCACGACCGACCCGTGATCGGGCGGGTCGACGACGGTGTAAGTCAACTGATCGCCGTCGGGGTCGATGGCATTGAGCTTGCCGGTGATGACCCCGGTTTGCGGATCCTTGGCGACGATGACCGGCTGGGCCGTCGGGTAGTCGTTGAAGAGCCGGTACTCGAGGCGGCGCAGGGCAATCCAGGCTCCGCTGATGAGCTCGCCGACCGGCTGGTCCGGGATCGGTGCGGTGGCGGGCAGCGGCGGCAGGCCGAACCAGCGCAGCACGTCGCCGGCCATCGACCGCACCGTCACCGGTGCCGTGATCGCGGCGGGGAATGCCGGCTCGGCGGCCTGTGCCACGACGGCCGAGGCGCTTGTGGACGGAGTGGACGACTCGTCGGCGGGGGCCGCAGTTGGTTCCGATCGCGCCGACCGCCCGGTCACGGTCCGGCCCGACACGACCGACGCCGTGCTGCGAATGCTGGTGGCCGATGCCGCGGCGGGACCCGGCACCCGGCGCTGCGACACCGGGCCACGGTGCGCGGCGCCGGTCGAGCTCGCTGCCCGGCTGGCCTTGTGCGCGGTGCTCGACGACGGCGCGCCCGAGGATCCGTCGGCCGTTGCGCTGTCGGCCGAGGCGACCCCGGCACCGACGGCCAGTGCGGCGCCCAGTCCGGCGGCTGCCGCACCCACTCGCAGCCAGAAATGGTGGGGATCATTGCTCATGCAAGCAATGTAAGTCGACCTGAATTGACGTGTGAGCAACTTCACACGAACACAAAATGACGGAAAGAAAATGGAGCCGCCTGGGGGAATCGAACCCCCGACCTATTCATTACGAGTGAATCGCTCTACCGACTGAGCTAAGGCGGCGCAGCCATCTCCGGGCCGCAGTGAGTCTACAGGTCTGAACGCAACGCCTGACCCACGGTGGCCACCATCGCATCGACGGCGAATTTGGGTTTGACGTTCATCGCCAGCGCCTCGCGGCACTCGAGCACCGCCTCGATACAGCGCAGCAGCCGCTCCGGTGAGGCGTGCGCGGCCAGGCTGGCCACCTTGTCGGCCATGTCGGGGTGGTTGGGCGCGACCGAGCCGGCGCCGTTGGCCACCAGCAGCGCGTCCCGGAAATAGGTGGCCAGGTCGATCAGCGCCCGGTCCAGCGCGTCCCGGGAGGCGCGGGTCTGCCGCGACTTCTGCCGTCGTTCGAGGTCCTTGATCGCGCCGGCCGCACCGCGCAGCGCTCCCGCAGTGCCCTTACCGGTGCCGCCGGCCCCCAGCGCCGTGCGCAATTCCTCGGCCTCGACCTCGTCGCGCCCGCCGGTCAGCGCACGGGCCTCGGCTTCGGCGGTGGCCACCAACTCCTCGGCGGCCGCATACGCCCGCGTCGGCGTGGCCGCGTCGCGGGCCAGCCCCAGCGCACGGGTCCGACGGTCGCGGGCCTCCGAATCGGTGGCCAGCCGCCGGGCCCGACCGACGTGCCCGCCGCTGACCGAGGCCGCCCACTGGGCCTCCTCGACCGACAGCCCGTCGCTGTCGACGAGGACCTGGGCGATCGCGGCGGTCGACGGCGTCACCAACGCTACGTGCCGGCACCGCGACCGCAGCGTGATCGCGATGTCCTCGGGATCCACCGATGGTGCGCACAGCAGGAACACCGTCGACGGTGGCGGTTCCTCGACAACCTTGAGCAGTGCGTTGGCCGCACCTTCGGTGAGCCGGTCGGCGTCCTCGACCACGACGATCTGCCAGCGGCCGGTGCTGGGGCGCCGCGAGGCGATCTGGACGATGGTGCGCATCTCGTCCACGCCGATCGAGAGTCCTTCAGGAATGATGCGCCGCACGTCGCCGTGGGTGCCGGCCATGGTGGTCGTGCAGGCCCGGCATTGACCACAGCCCGGCGTGCCGTCGGCGGTGCACTGCAACGCGGCGGCGAAGCACAGCGCGGCGATCGAGCGGCCCGATCCCGGCGGCCCGGTGATCAGCCAGGCGTGTGTCATGGTCCCGGTCGCGGCCACATCGTGAGCGGAATCACCCCGGGCGGCGCGAGCAGCGGCAACCAGCTCGGCTTCCACCGCACTTTGGCCGACCAGCCGCGTAAATACCCCGGACATCACCTCCCGACCCTAGTGCGCAGCAACGACACCGCAGGTCGGCGGTGGGTCATTAAGGTGCGGATCCGTCGCTCTGGACCGATACGGTGGGGTGGTGAGCACCGCGCCGACCAGCATCGGGCGAGCCAGCGGATTCATCCGCTGGGTCGCCCGCACGCCGTGGCCGGTGTTTTCGCTGGGAATGTTGCAGGCCGACATCATCGGCGCGCTACTGGTCCTGGGGTTCCTGCGGTTCGGTTTGCCACCTGCGGACCGGATCATGCTGCAGGACCTGCCGACGGTGAACCTGGCGATCTTTCTGAGCTATCTGTTCATCTCGTTCGGCGTGGGCGCCTACGTGAGCCTGCGGCTGCTCGTGCCGGTGTTCCGCTGGCAACGCCGCGATGCCCTGCTGGCCGACGACGATCCGGAGACCACCGAGGCGGCCCGATTGCGGGCGCTGCGGATGCCGACGTACCGCTCGATCATCAGCATGACGAACTGGGTGCTGGGCGCGGTGGTGTTCATCGCGGCCAGCTGGCCGGTCGCCAGCCACGCCGCGCCCGTGCTGGCAGTGGCCACCATGCTGGGTGCCACCGCGACCTCGATCATCGGCTACCTGCAGGCCGAGCGGGTGCTGCGGCCGGTGGCGGTGGCCGCACTGCGCGGCGGGCCGCCGGAGAAGTTCCGCAGGCCGGGGGTGGTGCTGCGGCTGGTGCTGACCTGGCTGCTGTCCACCGGGGTTCCGCTGCTGGCCATCGTGCTGTCAGTGGTGGCGGCCAAGTTCTCGCTGTTGCAGGCCTCAGCTGATCAGCTGTTCACCCCGATCCTGCTGATGGCGATCGCCGCGCTGGTGATCGGGCTGGCCGGCAACCTGCTGGCCGCCATGTCGATCGCCGACCCGCTGCGCCAGTTGCGCTGGGCGCTCGGTGAAGTCCAGCGCGGTAACTACAACGCCCACATGCAGATCTACGACGCCAGTGAGCTCGGCCTGCTGCAGGCCGGCTTCAACGACATGGTGCGCGACCTGTCCGAACGGCAGCGGCTGCGCGACCTGTTCGGCCGCTACGTCGGCGAGGACGTCGCCCGCCGCGCGCTGGAGCGGGGCACCGAACTCGGTGGCCAGGAACGCGACGTCGCGGTGCTGTTCGTCGACCTGGTCGGGTCGACCGAGATCGCCGCGACCCGCCCGCCCAGCGAGGTCGTCAGCCTGCTCAACGAGTTCTTCCGCGTCGTCGTCGACACCGTCAAGAAGCACGGCGGCTTCGTCAACAAATTCCAGGGTGACGCCGCCCTGTGCATCTTCGGCGCCCCGATCGAGCACCCGGACGCCTCGGGCGCGGCGCTGGCCGCCTCGCGCGAACTGCACGACGAACTCGTCGAGGTCCTGGGCCAGACCGAGTTCGGCATCGGGGTGTCGGCCGGGCGCGCGATCGCCGGCCACATCGGCGCGCAGGCCCGCTTCGAGTACACCGTCATCGGCGATCCGGTGAACGAGGCGGCCCGGCTCACCGAGCTGGCCAAGCTGGAGAACGGGCACGTGCTGGCGTCGGCGATCGCGGTCAGCGGCGCACTGGACGCCGAGGCGCTGTGCTGGAACGTCGGCGAGATCGTCGAACTGCGCGGTCGCACCGCGCCGACTCAGCTGGCCCGCCCGGCCAAGCTGGCCATGCCGGCCGAGCGTCCCGAAGTCACAAGCGAAGCCGCCCGCTGACGCCGTCGTCGAGATCGACGAAATGGCGCTTCCCACTCGACTTTTCGCGCCCGTTTGTCGGTTTGGGCGCAATCAGGGTCAGGCTTTCTTGGCCGCGGCCTTCTTGGCGGGAGCCTTCTTCGCCGCGGCCTTCTTGGCGGGTGCCTTGCGGGTCGCCTTCTTGACCGGCCCGCGGGCCCGGCGGTCGGCCAGCAGTTCCGACGCACGCTCGTCGGTGATGCTCAGCACGTCATCGCCCTTGCGCAGGCTGGCGTTGGTCTCACCGTCGGTGACGTACGGCCCGAACCGGCCGTCCTTGATCACCATCGGCTTGCCGGAGGCGGCATCGGTACCCAGTTCACGCAGTGGCGGAGCAGCCGCACCCTGGCGGCCGCGACGCTTGGGCTCGGCGTAGATCTTCAGCGCGTCCTCGAGGGTGATGTCGAAGATCTGGTCCTCGGTGGCCAGCGAGCGAGAATCGGTGCCGCGCTTGAGGTATGGGCCGTAGCGGCCGTTCTGCGCGGTGATTTCCTCGCCGTTGCTCGGATCCACCCCGACCAGTCGCGGCAGCGACAGCAGCTTGAGGGCGTCCTCGAGGGTGACGGTCTGCAGGTCCATCGAGCGGAACAGCGAACCGGTGCGCGGCTTGGGCCCGGTCGGCTTCTTGCCCTTCTTGGCCGTCACCCCGCCATCCTCCTCGGGCGGGGGCGGCAGCACCTCGGTCACGTACGGGCCGTACCGGCCGTCACGGGCCACGATCTCGTGCCCGCTATCCGGGTCGACGCCGAGCACCCGGCCTTCCTGCGGTGTGGCGAACAGGGTTTCGGCCAGTTCCAGGGTCAGCTCGTCGGGGGTGATCTCGTCGCTGAGGTTGGCCCGCTGCGGAGTGGGCTCGCCGTCCTCGCCGGTGATCATCCGCTCCAGATACGGGCCGTTCTTGCCGACCCGCACCACGATCGGACGGCCCTGCTCGTCGTCAAAGAGCTTGATGGAGTTCACTTCTCGGGCGTCGATGCCTTCGAGGTTCACGCCGACCAGCTTCTTGAGGCCACCGGCCCGGGCGATCGAGTCGGCCACCCCGTGCTCGCCGCCGAAGTAGAAGTTCGACAGCCAGTTGGTGCGCCGCTCGTGCCCGGAGGCGATCTCGTCGAGCTCGTCTTCCATGGCGGCGGTGAAGTCGTAGTCCACCAGGCGCCCGAAGTGCTGTTCGAGCAGGCCGGTCACGGCGAACGCCACCCAGGACGGCACCAGCGCGCTGCCCTTCTTGTGCACGTAGCCGCGGTCCTGGATGGTCTTGATGATCGAGGAATACGTTGAGGGACGGCCGATTCCGAGCTCCTCGAGCGCCTTGATCAACGACGCCTCGGTGTAGCGGGCGGGCGGGTTGGTGTTGTGCCCGTCAGCGGTGAGCTGGGTGGCATCGACCCGCTGACCCTGGCGCAGCTGGGGCAGCCGACTCTCGGCGTCATCGGCCTCACCGCCGGCCAGCTCGTCGACGGTCTCGACGTAGGCCTTGAGGAAGCCGGGGAAGGTGATGGTGCGCCCGCTGGCGGTGAACACCGCATCCCGCCCGTCGGCGGTGGCGCCGGCGATCCGCAGGCTCAGGGTGGTGCCGCGGGCATCAGCCATCTGCGAGGCCACCGTGCGCTGCCAGATCAGCTCGTAGAGCCGGAACTCGTCGCCGTCGAGCTCGCGGTGCAGCGCGCCGGGGGTGGCGAAGGTGTCACCGGCGGGACGGATCGCCTCGTGCGCCTCCTGGGCGTTCTTGACCTTGCGGGTGTACTGCCGCGGCGAGGGGTGCACGTACTCGTCGCCGTAGAGCTGGCGTGCCTGGTTGCGCGCGGCATTGATGGCCGACTCCGACAACGTGGTCGAGTCGGTACGCATATAGGTGATGTAGCCGTTCTCGTACAGCCGCTGCGCGACGCTCATCGTGCGCTCGGAGCTGAACCGCAGTTTGCGGCCGGCCTCCTGCTGCAGCGTGGAGGTCATGAACGGCGGGTACGGGCGGCGGGTGTAGGGCTTCTCCTCCACCGAGGCCACGGTGAGGCTGGCCCCGCGCAGACCGGCAGCCAGCGCACCGGCGGCGGTCTCGTCGAGCACCACCACCTCGTCGGGCTTGCGGACCACCCCGAGGGAGTCGAAGTCGCGTCCGGTGGCCACCCGCTTGCCGTCCAGATTGACCAGACGGGCGTTGAAACGCGGCGGGGCGGCATTCGGGTCGGACACGCTGGCGTCCAGCTCGGCCAGCACGTCCCAGTAGGACGCGCTGCGGAAGGCCATGCGGTCGCGCTCGCGCTGCACGATGATGCGCGTGGCCACCGACTGCACGCGGCCGGCCGACAGTCGCGGGGCCACCTTCTTCCACAGCACCGGGCTGACCTCGTAGCCGTACAACCGGTCCAGGATGCGGCGGGTCTCCTGGGCATCGACCAGGTCATTGTCCAGGTCGCGAGGGTGTTCGGCGGCGGCCAGGATGGCCGGCTCGGTGATCTCGTGGAACACCATCCGCTTGACCGGCACGCGGGGCTTGAGCGTCTCCAGCAGGTGCCAGGCGATGGCTTCACCCTCGCGGTCACCGTCAGTGGCCAGATAGAGCTCGTCGACGTTCTTCAGCAGGTCCTTGAGCTCGCTGACCGTGCTCTTCTTCTCCGGGCTGATGATGTAGAGCGGCTCGAAGTTCTCTTCGACGTTGACGCCGAGGCGGGCCCAGGGCTCGGATTTGTACTTCGCGGGCACATCGGCGGCATTGCGCGGCAGGTCACGGATGTGCCCGCGGGAGGACTCCACAATGTAGTTGGAGCCCAGGTAGCCCGCGATTTTGCGCGCCTTGGTCGGCGACTCGACGATGACGAGCCGTCGGACGCGGCCATTGCCGCCGCCGCTGTCGCGGGATTCGTCGTCAGCCAACTGCGCTTACGCTCCACTTCTGTCTTGCCCACAGGTACCCCCGGCCTCGCGGGCAACTGACAATTTCGCACCCCGGACGGGCCGACGCAAACCGGCCCCCCACACGGAATGTCTCAGATTCTGGGCCACGCTGACAACGCTTCGGTGTCATCCGGCGGTTCCCCCACGTTCTCTACCAGGCGCGATAGCCGCCTGCGGCCACTGATTCGTAACGCCGGCCGGGACCCTCTTGTCCCGATCAGAGTCGGTGCGATTCCCACCCGCATCAGCGCCGACGCCAGCGGGGAATGGGTGTCCGGCGCGTGCGGGTCCAGACCGAGCAGGTAGCGATCGGCCTCCGGTGTTCCGGCCGCCAACGTCCAGGCCCGCAGCTCCCTGGGCCCGGGCAACCACTGCGGAGGCACCGTCTTGACCGCCCCACGCGTCCACTCGGTGGCGATCGCCACCAGCCGGACATCCACCGCGGTGCGCACCAGAGGGCTGTCCTCCTCGGTGCGGGTGATCTCCGGCTGCAGGCCGGCGTCGGTGATCATGTCGGCCAGCGCGGTGGCCCGCCAGAGCTCCTCGACCACCACCGACAGCCGTGCGCCACCGGAGACCATCACGACCTGACCGGCTGCCGCGAGCATCCCGGTGAGGTCGGTGACCGTGGGCGGCACCGACTCAGCCGAGAAGAACGACAGCTGGCTCACGACTCGACACTAAGCCAGTGGACGACCAGCGCCACGCCGCCGAGCCGTATGGCCCCGGAAAACGAAACACCCCCGGCGGTGCCCGTCACCGGGACGCACGGGGGTGATTCCTGTATGTCGCTGCTGATCAGATAGAGCGCACGCCTGTGGCCTGCGGTCCCTTGGGGCTCTGACCGACCTCGAACTCGACCCTCTGGTTCTCCTCAAGGGTGCGGAAGCCCGACCCCTGAATTTCCGTGTAGTGGACGAACACATCCGCAGAACCGTCCTCGGGGGCAATGAACCCGAAGCCCTTCTCCGCGTTGAACCACTTCACAGTTCCCTGTGGCATCTTTCGTACTTTCCTTCTCTTGCTACCGGGTACGGCCGGCCGAGTTTTCGGCAGACCGGGCCCCGTTCCGACCGCCATCCTTCGTGGAGTTGTCGGAACTCACCCGACCTACAGACCCTCGCAGGAACCGCGATCGCAACGTCGATCCTGCGATTGTGAAGACACGAACACAGAAGCTGCGACCGCCCTTATCCAATCACGTTCAGCGCACTTGCGACAGTCTCACTGCTACCAACTGATGAACAATTCGATACAACCGTTGTGCAGCGACGTCACGGAAACAGAGAGGGGGTCGGCAGATGGCGAGTTTTGGCAGTGAGCTACTGACAATTGCGGTCGCCGGCGCCGAATCCTCCGCAGCAGCGCTGCAGCACGTTGCCGAGATCCCCGCCCGCAATGCCGTCGGCGCCGCGTGGCCGGCGTGGGCGAGGCCAGATGTCCTCCGCGCGTTCCATGATCACGGAATAGTGGCACCCTGGTCCCATCAGGTCCGGGCCGCCGATCTGGCCCACGACGGCCGTCATGTCGTCATCAGCACCGGCACCGCCTCCGGCAAGTCACTGGCATTCCAGCTGCCGATCCTGGACGCGCTGGCCCGCGACCCACGGGCCAGGGCCCTGTATTTGTCGCCGACGAAAGCGCTTGGCCACGACCAGTTGCGGGCCGCCCATGCACTGACCACCGCGGTGCCGGCCTTGGCCGACGTCGCACCGACGTCCTATGACGGCGACACGCCCACCGAGGTACGCAAATTCGCCCGCGAACGCTCGCGGTGGTTGTTCTCCAACCCGGACATGATCCATGTGGCACTGTTGCGCAACCATGCCAAGTGGGCGGTGTTCCTGCGCAACCTGCGCTATATCGTGGTCGACGAATGCCATTACTACCGCGGCATTTTCGGCTCGAATGTCGCAATGGTGCTGCGCCGTCTGCTGCGGCTGTGTGAACGGTACGCACCGAGTTCGGGTGATCGGCGGGCAGGAGCGGAGCGACCCGGGGCCTGGTCAAGCCCCACGGTGATCTTCGCCAGCGCCACCACCGCGGCCCCGGGCGAGACCGCAGCGGAATTGATCGGGCAGGCGGTCGAGGCCGTCACCGACGACGGCTCCCCGCACGGGGCGCGCACCGTGGCGTTGTGGGAACCCGAACTGCGCACCGACGCCCGCGGTGAGAACGGGGCGCCGGTGCGACGCTCGGCGGGTGCCGAGGCGGCGCGGATGATGGCCGATCTGGTGGTCGAGGGTGCGCGGACGCTGACCTTCGTCCGGTCCCGGCGCGGGGCGGAACTGACCGCGCTGAGCGCGCGGGCACGACTGGAGGACATCGCGCCGCAGCTGATCGAAACGGTGGCGTCCTACCGCGCGGGCTACCTCGCCGAGGATCGCCGGGCTCTGGAACGGGCGCTGTCGGACGGCGAATTGCGCGGACTGGCAACGACGAACGCGCTCGAGTTGGGCATCGACATCGCCGGTCTGGATGCCGTGCTGCTGGCCGGCTTCCCGGGCACGGTGGCGTCGTTCTGGCAGCAGGCCGGGCGGTCGGGGCGCCGCGGCCAGGGTGCACTGGTGGTGCTGATCGCCCGCGACGACCCGCTGGACACCTATTTGGTGCACCATCCCGCCGCGCTGCTGGACAAACCGGTCGAGCGGGTGGTCATCGACCCGTCCAACCCCTACGTGCTGGGACCGCAATTACTCTGCGCGGCAACCGAACTCCCCCTGGAGGAGGGTGAGGTGCGGCGGTGGGAGGCCGACGCGGTGGCCGAGGAACTGGTGGACGACGGGTTACTGCGCAAACGCGGCGGCCGGTACTTTCCGGCGCCGGGGCTGGACCCGCATCCTGCTGTCGACATCCGCGGGTCGGCTGGCGGTCAGGTGGCCATCGTGGAGGAGGACACCGGCCGGATGCTCGGCAGCACCGGAGCCGGGCAGGCACCGGCGACTGTGCACCCCGGCGCGGTGTATTTGCATCAGGGTGAGAGTTATGTCGTGGACTCGCTGCGCCTTGAGGACGGGGTGGCCTTCGTCCACGCCGAGGACCCGGGCTACTCGACCTACGCGCGGGAGATCACCGACATCACCGTGACCGGGCCCGGCGAGCGGGTGCACTACGACGCGGTCACGCTTGGCCTGGTGCCGGTGTCGGTCACCCATCGGGTCATCGGGTATCTGCGCCGCCGGCTGTCCGGGGAAGTCATCGACTTCGTCGAACTCGACATGCCCGAGCAGTCACTGCCGACCACCGCGGTAATGTACACGATCGCTCCGGAAGCATTGCTGGACAACGGAATCGAGCTCGCTCAGATACCCGGTGCGCTGCACGCCGCCGAGCATGCCGCGATCGGGCTGCTGCCACTGGTGGCCAGCTGCGACCGCGGCGATATCGGCGGCCTGTCGACCGCGATCGGTGAAGGTGGTCTGCCGACCGTCTTCGTCTACGACGGCCATCCGGGCGGCGCCGGTTTCGCCGAGCGGGGCTACCGGCTGGCCGCGACCTGGCTGGGGGCGACCGCAGCGGCGATCGAATCGTGCGAATGCCCGCACGGCTGTCCCTCCTGCGTGCAGTCCCCGAAATGCGGAAACGGCAACGATCCCCTGGACAAAGCCGGTGCGGTCCGCGTGCTCAGGCTCATTCTCGCTGAGCTGGGCGCCTGATCGTCGGCCGCCGACCGACCCCTCAAACGGTCGACGACCGCGCAGCAGCGCCGCCACTGCGCGCGAGCTTGGTGTACAGCCCCGCGCTGCTGGAGGCAGAGAACTGGACATCGCCAGCGACGAACGGTCGGACAACGCGATCCGTTCCCAGGTCCGACGGGTCGGACGTAGCCGAAAAGTACCCAAAGAGCAGGGACCGCGCAAGGAACGGCACCCCCACCACGCCGATCGTCGCCCGGCTGTGACCCGCTTACCTGCGGATTCCGTGGCGGCCGCGCGAAGGCTGCGCCGTTAAACTCCCAGCCATGAACCACGACTGGCTGCTGGTGGAGACACTCGGCACCGAACCCGTGGTCGTGGCGCAGGGACGCCGGATGAAGAACCTGGTGCCGATCAGCGCGTTCCTGCGACGCAATCCGCACCTGGCCGCGATTCAGACGGCGATCACCGAAACCGTCGCCACCGGCAACAGCCTGGCCAGCATCACCCCGAAGAGCGACCGGGTGATCCGGACCGAACCGGTGACGATGTCCGACGGCAAGGTGCACGGTGTGCACGTGTGGATCGGGCCTGCCGACGCCGAGCCGCCGGAACGGCCTATCCCCGGACCGCTGAAATGGGACATGACCACCGGTGAGGCCACCGATACCGTCGAGTCGCTGGCCAACGCCGGGATGGACCCGGCCGAGGAACGCACCCATGGCCGCGCCTTCGTCGAGGATCTGCCCAGCCGCGACTTCAACAAGGATGAGGCGCGGGTGCTCGCGCTGGCCATCGATGCCGCCCCTGGCCGCACCTAC
Source organism: Mycobacterium sp. M26 (assembly GCF_001494595.1). Taxonomy (GTDB): domain Bacteria; phylum Actinomycetota; class Actinomycetes; order Mycobacteriales; family Mycobacteriaceae; genus Mycobacterium. The sequence continues at coordinate 26,806 of NZ_LN929908.1, read as the reverse complement.
TGCACCAGCTGGGATTTCAACGACAAGCTGGGTGGCTTCCGTCGGGTCGGCTTCGTCGCGCGCACCGCGATGGAGCCCGCCGAGGACGGCACCGACCACCTGATCGCCCGCGCCATGAACCTGGTGGGTGAACTCGACGAGTCGGACGTGCCGACTGACCTGCTGGCCCAGCGGATCCTGCGGGGCCTGTCCCAGCAGGGGGTGTACCGGGCGATCGTCGACCTGGGCAGCTGGAATCTGCTCAAGTGGCTCGACGAGCCGTGCCCGCATTACGACTGGCGTCAGGGAGTGCAGTTCCATCCCGACGACAAGTCGCATCTGGAGCCGATGGCCAAGGAGTTCGAAACCGGTTCAACCAGCCGGGTTTTGCGGTTGCCCAGCACCGAGAGCGGGTGGGTGCCGATGCATGTCACCGTCAACCGCGTCGAACTGGACAACGGCGTGTTCGCCGGGTTGATCACCCTGCGGCTGCCCACCGACGCCGAACTGGCCGAGGCCAGCCTGCTGAGCGCCGACGGCACCGCTACCTGACCGGCCCGGCCCGGGCCACCGCCCGGGCACGTCCGACGCCCACGCCGATCACCACATCGAGATGGTCGACATCGCAGCGCAGCAGTGCCGCGCTCATGGCTGCGGTCACCGCACCGGCCTGACGGCACGCGGCAGCCGGCCCGTGTGGCAGCCACACCGCCGCGGCCAACGCGGCCAGATCAGCTGACGCCTGGGCGCGGTGGCGGGCCACCACTGCCGCACCGAGATGAACGCCACCCATTGTCAGGACGACCACGACGATGATGAGCATTGCCCCCAGAACCGTTGCCGCCCCGGACTCGTCAGCCACCCGGCTCGGCCGCCGCGAGCGCAGCGGCCGCGATGACGATGCCGGGCAGCAGCGCCGAGCGCGTGCTGACCCTGGCCTCCACGAAGTCACCGACGCGGCGGTACTCCACCGCCGCGCCTGGCGGGGCCACCGCGCGTGCTGCGGCATCGGCGCCGGCGGTGTCGCCGCGGGCGGCCAATCGGGCGGCCTCCCGGGCGGCGTCGACACAGCGGACCTGGGCGGAGACGGCAGCAACCCCGCCGAGGCAACCCAGCAGAACCACCACCAGTGCAGCGATGGCCAGGGCCGCCTCGACCGTGCTGGCACCGGCATCGCCTACACGTTGGTGTTCAGCGCCCGGCTGATGATGTTGGTCAACGCCCCGACGATCGAGTCTCCGGTGACCACGCTGTAGAGGATCGCGCCGAAGGCGGCCGCAGCGATCGTCCCGATGGCATATTCGACCGTGGACATGCCGGATTCGTCGGCGCCCACCGCCGCGATCCGCAGCCCCAGATCCTGAAACCTGCTCTTGTTCAATGACTTTCCCTTCTCTCACACCAGAATCCCGGAGAACACCTCACCGGCCAGGCCGGCCACCACGGGCACGATGCCCAGGCAGACGAATGCGGGCAGGAAGCACAACCCCAGCGGGCCGGCGATGAGCACCGAGGCGCGTTCGGCAGCGGCAGCAGCGGCATGGGTGGCGTCCTGGCGGGATTGCTCGGCCAGTTCGGCCACGCCATGGGCCAGCGCGCTGCCCGAGGCCGCCGAGCGCCTGGCCAGCCGCGCGACGGCGTGACACGCCGGTTCGACCACGTCGTCGGGGATCGCCCAGGCCACCTCGGCTTCGGCACCCAGCGCGAGCAGATCGGCGGCGCGGCGCAGGACCGCACCGAGTTCCGCGGGCGCCGACGGTGTGGTGGCTGCCGCCGCGGCGGGCACCGACATCCCGGCACCCAGGCAGACCGCGAACACGTCCAACGCGCTCGCGGCGGCCAGGGGATCACTGCCGCGATCTGACCGGTGCGCCGGCACCGGCCGCCCGTTCGTCATGCCGGCCCGGTTGCGGACCAATGCCGGGCCCGCGGCGGTGAGGAGCGCGGCCGCCAGAAGCACTGCAGCCGTGGTCATCTCAGGGTCCGCGCGGTGATGCGATCGGCCCACAGCAGACCGAGGCAGATCAGTGTCACACCGATGACCAGCATCACCCCACCGACTCCCCCGCCGGCGAGGAACGCGACCGGCGTCGCCCCGATCAGCTGACCGAGCAGGATTCCCAGCGCCGGAAGGCCGGCGAGGATCACCGCCGTGGCGCGGGCACCGGCCAGCCCCGCCTCGACCCGGTCGGCGAACCGCTGGCGCTCAACGATGTCGCGGTGTGCCGCGCGCATGAGTGCTGACATGCCCAGGCCCTGTTCGGCAGCCAGCTGCCAGCACACCGCAAGGCGATCCCAGTGGCCGGCGACCGGGGATCCTGCCGCGACCGCATGCAGCCCGCCGGCGACATCTGCACCGAGTCCGGCCCGGGCGGCCACGCCGCGCAGGCACACCCCGACCTCGCCATCGCATTCGGCGGCTGCGACGGCGAATGCCAGCACCGGATGGGCACCGCTGCGCAGTTCGCCGACCAGAACCTCCAGCGCCGAGGCCAGCGTGTGTCCATCAGACCGCCGACGGCGTTCGCGTCGCACGCTTCGCCGCCGCGCCACCGCCGTCGCAGCCAGGATCGCCGCGGCCAGCACCACCGTGGGCGGCAGCATCAGCACCGCGCCCGCCGCACCGACTACGAGCACCGGCAGCCTGCCCTTCGCCGGCGGTGCGGTCAGGCCGACGCGCTGGCGCGGCGGCGCCGGAGTAACGAGCAGTGCCGCCGCCAGAAGCGCGGCTGCCACCGCGGTCACCGCACCCCGCGATCAGCGATCAGGCGGTTCAGTTCGTCAGCGCCACAGCCGAATCCGTGATCGAGTTGCCAGGCGGTGCGGGCCACCACCGGGCCGTCGTCGCAGCGCTGCAGCACGGCGATCTCGGTGAGCCGGCGGGTGCCGTCGCGGCCGCGGCTGACATGCACGATCACCTGCACTGCCGCGGCCAGTTGGCTGTGCAGCGCGGCGCGATCGAGACCGCCGAGCGCCGCGAGGGCCTCGAGCCGGGCCGGCACTTCGGCGGGACTGTTGGCGTGCACGGTGCCCGCGCCGCCGTCGTGGCCGGTGTTCAGTGCGGCGAGCAGGTCGACGACCTCCGCCCCGCGCACCTCACCGACAACGATGCGGTCCGGCCGCATGCGCAGGGCCTGACGGACCAACTGGCGCAGGGTGATCTCACCGGCGCCTTCGACGTTGGCGCCGCGCGCCACCAATCGCACGAGGTGCGGGTGGGGCGGTGCGAGTTCGGCGGCGTCCTCGACGCAGACGATGCGCTCCTGCGCGCTCACCGACCCCAGTGCCGCAGCGAGGAGTGTTGTCTTTCCAGCGCCGGTGCCTCCCGACACCAGGAAGGCCAACCGCGCCGCGATCATGCGGGCCAGCAGCGCGCCGGCCTCATCGTCGATCGCGCCGGCGGCGGCCAGTGCGGCGAGATCCTGTGTCGCGGGTCGCAATACCCGCAGTGAGACGCAGGTGCCGGCGGCGGCTACCGGCGGGAGCACGGCATGCAGGCGCACCGCGAACCGGCCGCTGCCGAAGCCCGTCAGCTGGCCGTCGACCCAGGGTTGGGCCTCGTCGAGGCGCCGGCCCGCCGCCACCGCAAGACGCTGAGCCAGCCGGCGCACGGCGGCCTCGTCCTCGAAACACACACTGCTGCGCCGCAATCCGGCTCCGTCGTCCACCCAGACCGCGTCGGGTGCGGTGACCAGGACGTCGGTGGTACCCGGTGCCCGCAGTAGTGGTTCCAGCACACCGGCACCGGTCAGTTCGGTCTGCAGTACCCGCAGCGTGGTCAGCACCTCGGTATCGCCGAGCACGCCGCCGGACTCGGCGCGGATCGCAGCGGCCACGGCGGCCGGGCGCAGCGTTGCCGACTCGGCGGCCAACCGTTCGCGGACGCGGTCGATCAACGACGAACTCATGCGGCCTGCATCCCCGGCCCGCGCAGCACGGCCTCCAAGACCTGCCGCGCGGCCGCGGCCAACGGCGAACGCCGGCTCAGCCGGATGCCGCCGTGCTCGAGGCGCTCCGCCAGCATCGGCTCCGGGCGCATGGCGGCCAGCAGCGGCAGGCGCGTCACCTCGGCGACCTCGCGGGCACGCAGCCCACCCGGTGACGGTCCCCGAACCACAAGCCCGACATGTGGATTGGCCGCCCGCAGGATCGCCGCCCGTGCTGACATCGCCGCGACACCGCGGACGTCGCAGGTGGTGACGGCCAGCACCAGGTCGGCGCACTCCAGGGCCGCCGCGGCCGCCGGTGTGCACCGGTGCGGCGTCCATCTCGTGGCCGGATCGGGTTCCCGACAGCACGGCGACGCCCCGCTGGCTGGGCAGCGCGTCACGTACCGCTGCCCAACTGAGCCGCCCACCCTGAAGGCTCAGGTCGGGCCAGCGCAGTCCGCCGGCGGATTCGGCTCCCAGCAGCAGGTCGATGCCGCCGCTCCACGGGTCAAGGTCGACAAGCAGCGAGTCGGCGGCCACCAGGGCCAGAGCTGCGGCGAACACCGACGCCCCCGCCCCGCCGCGCCCCGGGGTCACGGCGACCAACCGGCCGGCGGCGGGCTTGTCGGCTACGGTTTCGCCGGCTTCGGAGAGTTGCCGGACCAGACCGTCCTCGTCGGCCGGGAGCGCACAGACATGCTGGACGCCGACCGCCATCGCCGCAGCCCAGGTGGCAGGTTGAGGTTCGGTGGCCGAGACCAGAATGATCGCGTCCCGCCGCGGCAGCCCGTCACGTTCGCATCGGTGCGCGGCGGGCTCGTCGAGGATCACCGCAGCGGCGGTCGACCACGTTCTGCGGGTGACCGTTGACGTCGGGGCCACCATGCGCAGACCCGCCGCGGCGGCCGCCCGGGCACACAGTGCACGCAATTCCGGGTCGTCGATCAGGGTCAGCACCACTGCGGTCTGGGACGTCACCCGATCACCGTCGCGCTCCCGGGTTCGTCGCGGAAGCCGCCTCGGACCGTTCTGGGGATCAACCCGGGACTGGGGATGGGTGTCAGTCCCGCAGGAACCCCGCCACCAGCGCACCGGGGATATAGGGATGGCGCCAGATCTGGATCTGGATGTTGAGCACCACGTCGTTGTCGACGTCGCGCACCACCCACACCCGGGCCGACGGGTCGAAGGGGATCACCTGACGGTCCCAGCGCTGCTGGAACTCGGGGTTCTCCAGGTTGCGCATCAGCGTGTACGCCAACATCGGATCGCTGCTGTCCTGCGCCACCCGCAGCCGCCCGGCCGACACCCACCAGTCGCCGATCTCGTCCCAATTCAGCACGATGCGGCGCGCCATCGGGTTGTTGAAATGCCAATGGGCGATGTCCTGGTGGCGTTCACACTCCTTGAACAGCCGTCGCCACTCGGCGTTCCAGGACGAACTGCCTTCCGAGGAGATCCACGCCATCGGCGCCGCGAACCGCTCGAGGAACTCCCCGATGGCCTGGCCCCCGAAAGCGGCTGCCGGCGGCGGCGGCATCCCCGCGAGTAGGAACAGGTACCGCGTCTCCCAGGGCGACAGATCACACACGGCCGCAATGGCTTCCAGAGCGGCGGTGGTCGGCGTGGCCCTTTGACCGTTCTCCAGCCGGTAGAGCCAGGTCAGACTGTGATTGATCGCATCGGCCAGCTCTGCGCCGGACAACCCGGAGCGCATTCGCACCGCCCTGACGAACTCCCCTAAATGGAGGGCATCCATCTCAACCCCCAACCCCGACATGCACTAGTCCAAACTGGACCGACGCCAAGCCTAGACATCCTTACCGACGCAAAGGAAACATGCACCCCGATCAACTACCAACCGGGAGTGCCTGCATGACGCGATCCAGACCGCGGCGACCACACCGCAGGAGCACCGAAAAACGGCCGCTACGGGGAAGTCAAAATCTGGCAACGAACTACGAGTTAGCCAGATTCGCCAGAAATTAACGGGGAAGATGGTCCAGAAAAGGGACGACCCCCGCCAGGGGGGGAGGAGGCGGAGGTCGTCGTGTATCAGCCCCGGGGGGTCGGGCTGATGCACACCCGGCATAAGCCGAGTAATGCCACTATACACACGACGATGCGCTGTCGCGCAAGTAGTCGCGGGACGAAAAAGCCATGATTTTGCTGTGAAAGTGCAGCCCAGGACACGTGTCGCCATCTGCCATTTTGGGCTCACCCCCACTTATCAGGATTGCCGCACCTATCCTGGGCCGTGTGACCGACGGCCCTCCGGCAGAACACCAGCTAACGGCCCTGCGGAGCGGTGCCGGTGCGGTTTCCGCGCCCCGCACCGCAGCGTTTTTCGATCTCGACAAGACCGTGATTGCCAAGTCAAGCACGCTCGCTTTCAGCAAACCCTTTTTTAATCAAGGACTTCTGAACCGCCGGGCCGTGCTGGCATCCAGCTATGCCCAGTTCCTGTTTCTGATGTCCGGTGCCGACCACGACCAGATGGACAGGATGCGCTCCTATGTCACCAGCATGTGTGCCGGTTGGGACGTTGAGCAGGTGAAGTCGATCGTTAACGAGACGTTGCACGACATCGTCGATCCCTTGGTGTTCGCCGAGGCGGCCGAGCTGATCGCCGATCACCGCCTGTGCGGGCGCGACGTCGTGATCGTCTCGGCATCGGGTGAGGAGATCGTCGCGCCGATCGCCCGGGCGCTGGGCGCTACCCACGCCATGGGCACCCGGATGGTGGTCGAGGACGGCCATTACACCGGCGAGATCGCCTTTTACTGCTACGGAGAGGGCAAAGCCGCCGCGATCCGTGAACTGGCCGGCCTGGAGGGCTATCCGCTCGAGCACTGTTATGCCTACTCCGACTCCGTGACCGACCTGCCGATGCTCGAGGCGGTCGGGCATCCGAGCGTCGTCAACCCCGATCGGGCGCTGCGCAAGGAAGCCGCCGCCCGGGATTGGCCGGTGCTGACGTTCTCCCGGCCGGTGCCATTGCGGGACCGCATCTCGGCCCCCTCGGGCGCGGCAGTGGCCACCTCGGCGGCCCTGGGAATCAGCGCGCTGGCCGCCGGAGCGCTCACCTACTCGGTGTTACGGCGCTTGACGTTCTAGCGGCCAAACCGTTGCCCGCCAAAGCCTTGATGTGACGATCGTCACGTAGTACAAAGGAAGCACGGTCGCAGGGCGAGGCCAAGGTAGCGCCGGAAGAGAAGGCACTATCTCCCGAACCAAGCGGCCCAGCACGGTTCCAGGCACCCACGCGGAGCATGCCGCGATAGGGCAGAAGTGTTGCGGGCCTGCGTAATTGCGAAAAGCGGACGGATACGACGATCCTTTGGGTTGGATCGCAGCCGCAGCGCAGCGCAAGATCGCCGAGGCCAACCCACGCAGCCGACACCGCACGCTTGGTAACCCGGTAACCGTGCTAGCGGGCGGCGAGCCGAACTCTTCTCGGATCGTCGCCCGCTTTCGTCTGTCCGGCCTACTTCGAGGCGGCCTCGGCGATCGACAGCGCTTCTCGCGCACCGTCTTCCAGCGCCGCGCAGCTCATCACCAGCCAGCGGCCGACACCCTCGGGCGCCCCGGAGGCGAAGTCACGCGCGGCAGCCCGGTACTCCTCGGCGCGGCGCATCCAGTACACCTCGGGAACACCGAGGCCGTGCGGGTCCAGTCCGGTGGCGATCGTCACCAGCCGCGATACCGCCCGGGCGATCACGCCGTCACCACTGCCGAACGGCGCCAGCGCCAGAAGCTCACCGTGCGCGACGGCAGCCAGCACCGGCGCGGGAGCAGAGCTGGCGCCGGTGACCAGTCGGGTGACGAGATCGAGGCGGGCCGCCACCTCGGGGTCCTGCCGCGGCCTGCCGAGGCTGTCCCCGTCGGTCAGATCGGCGGCGGCCAGGGCATGCAGCCGGGCCAGCGCCTGCAACGGGGCGCGCTGCCACACCCCGACCAGTGCGGTGGTCCCGCCCTCCATGGCCTGGCCGACCCGCAGGGCGCCGGCCAGGACCGGGTCGTTGGGTTCGGCGCCGGAGGCGTCCAGTTGCACCGCGCCGCCGTCCAGAGCTGAGGACGACCGCGCACCGCGGATCGCCGACTCCGCGGCGGTCACCGGCCAGTTGCGCAGGTTCGTGCGGTGCCGGTGGGCTTTGGCCAGCGCCTCGCGGGCCGCCTCGGCGGCGTCGGCGACGCCCGGCAGGTCGAGCAACGGGGCCAGCAGGTCAGTCACGTTCTGCCACGCTATCGGCGTCCCGGGTAGGCGCTTGCGGTGGGTCACGATTCGACCGTTCGGCGCGTGACACGGACCGCCCGCCGACGAATGTGACTCCCCAACGCCGATGCAACCTCAAGTGACTACGCTCACAACCATGACCGAGGCGCACACCGAAGTTCCGTCTTACTACCCGCCTGCTGCGGAATTCTCCGCCGACGCCAACGCGACGGCGGACCTCTACGACGAGGCCGAAGCCGACCGTCTTGCCTTCTGGGCCAAGCAGGCCAACCGGCTGTCGTGGGAGACGCCGTTCACCGAGGTGCTCGACTGGTCGAACGCGCCGTTCGCCAAGTGGTTCGTCGGCGGCAAGCTGAACGTGGCCTACAACTGCGTGGACCGCCACGTCGAGGCAGGCAACGGCGACCGGGTCGCGATCCATTGGGAGGGCGAGCCGGTCGGCGATGCGCGCACGATTACCTACGCCCAGCTCAAGGACGAGGTCAGCAAGGCCGCTAATGCGCTGACCGATCTGGGTCTGGTGGCCGGCGACCGGGTGGCCATCTACATGCCGATGGTGCCCGAGGCGATCGTGGCGATGCTCGCGTGTGCGCGCCTGGGCCTGATGCACAGTGTGGTCTTCGCCGGGTTCTCGGCGTCAGCGCTGCGTGCCCGCATCGAAGACGCCGAGGCCAAGCTGGTGATCACCACCGACGGCCAGTACCGGCGCGGCGCCGCGGTGTCGCTGAAGGACGCCGTCGACGAGGCGGTCACCGGTCAGCCGTCGGTCGAACACGTCCTTGTGGTGCGGCGCACCGGAATTGACGTCACCTGGACCGAAGGCCGCGACCTGTGGTGGCACGAGACGGTGGATAACGCCTCACCGGAGCACACGCCGGAGGCCTTCGATTCCGAGCAGCCGCTGTTCCTGCTCTACACCTCGGGCACCACCGGCAAGCCCAAGGGCATCATGCACACCTCCGGCGGCTACCTCACCCAGGCGTCCTACACGCACTACAACGTGTTCGACATCAAGCCGGACACCGACGTGTATTGGTGCACAGCCGATATCGGCTGGGTCACCGGACACACCTACATCGTCTACGGGCCGCTGTCCAACGGCGCCACCCAGGTGGTCTACGAAGGCACCCCCGCCTCCCCTGATGAGCACCGCCACTTCCAGGTGATCGAAAAGTACGGTGTGACAATCTATTACACCGCGCCTACCCTGATCCGCACCTTCATGAAGTGGGGCCGCGAGCTGGCATTCCAGCACGACCTGTCCAGCCTGCGGCTGCTGGGTTCGGTTGGCGAGCCGATCAACCCGGAGGCCTGGCGCTGGTACCGGCTGGTGTTCGGCGGCGACGCCACCCCGATCGTGGACACCTGGTGGCAGACCGAGACCGGCGCGGCGATGATCTCCCCGCTGCCCGGCGTGACGAACTGCAAGCCGGGTTCGGCCATGCGCCCGCTGCCGGGTATCTCGGCCAAGATCGTCGACGACGACGGAAATGAGTTGGCGCCCACCGCCGATCACGGTGAGCACGTCACCGGTTACCTGGTGCTGGACAAGCCGTGGCCGTCGATGCTGCGCGGCATCTGGGGTGACCCCGAGCGGTTCAAGGAGACCTACTGGTCGCGGTTCGCCGAGCAGGGCTGGTACTTCGCCGGCGACGGCGCGCGGTACGGCAGCGACGGCGAGGTCTGGGTGTTGGGCCGCATCGACGACGTGATGAACGTGTCGGGACACCGCATTTCGACCGCCGAGGTGGAGTCGGCCCTGGTCGGTCACTCCGGTGTCGCAGAGGCAGCCGTCGTGGGCGCCAGCGACGACACCACCGGTCAGGCGATCTGCGCGTTCGTGATCCTCAAGGCCCACCACGCCGACACCCCGACCGAGCAGATGGTCGACGAGTTGCGCGCCGAGGTGTCCCGGGAGATCTCCCCGATCGCCAAGCCGCGCGAAATCCACGTCGTGCCAGAGCTTCCCAAGACCCGCAGCGGAAAGATCATGCGGCGGCTGCTGCGTGACGTCGCCGAGGGACGCGAACTCGGTGACACCTCGACGCTGGTGGACCCGACGGTGTTCGAGGCGATCCGGGCCAGTAAGGCCAACTAGGCGGCCGGTGCCGGCGCCAGGTTCGGCGTCGGCACGAAGTCCGTACCCGGACGGTCCTTGGCGGCGATATCGCCGAGGATCGAGTTGATCGACATCGTGACCGCAGGCGTGTGCAGCGGGATGTACTTGATGACGCAGGTCGGCAGCGCATCGCTGAACGCACCGTGGATCATGCCGACCAGTTTGTTGTTCACCGTCACCGGTGCGCCGGAGTCGCCGGGCTGACCGCACACCTGATTGAGGATCGTGCCGGGGTCCTGACCGGGCCCCCAGGTGACCCCACAGGAGTAGCCGGTGGTGCGGCCGAGCTTGCAGGCGACCGAACCGAATGCCGGGTCGGGGCCGATCCCGTCGATCAGGAAGCCGTTGTAGTTGGCCACCGGGGCCACCTTCGCGGGATCGAACCGGATCACCGCGTAGTCCAGTCCGTCGTTGCCGGCCACCATCGTGCCGATGACGCCACTGTCCGGGTTGGCCTCGGAGGCCACCTGCGCACCGGGCCCACCGCAGTGCGCCGAAGTGAATCCGATCATTGCGCCGGTCTTGTCCGTCCCGATCGCGGTGAGCGTGCAGTACGTCTCGCCGTTGACGACGATGCCCGCACCGCCGCCCATCGGTACTTTGTCGTCGGCGCCGGCAGCAGAGACGGGGCTGAGCAACAGTGCGCCGACAGCCAGGACCGCAGCCCCTGCCATCACCCGCATTCGCGCGGTCGTCACTGCAAGCAAACCTCCGTCTACACCCACCCTGACAAGCCAGTCTACCCGTTTCACATCAGTAACTTGCGTAACAGCTCAGTGGGTATCCGCCCGCAGACCGGGCATGGCAACATGAACCGCGACGACAGCGAGAGTTGGAGGACGACCGTGAGCAATGGCGATCGCAAGAACGGGGTGCCCACCACCGTGACCTCGATCCCACTGGTGGACCCGAATGCGGTACCGGCCAATCCCTCCATCGGCGACCTGGTCAAGGACGCCACCGCGCAGGTCTCCACCCTGGTCCGCGCCGAGGTCGAGCTCGCCAAGGCCGAGATCACCCGCGACGTCAAGAAGGGCCTCACCGGCAGCGTCTTCTTCATCCTGGCGCTGGTCGTGCTGTTCTACTCGACCTTCTTTTTCTTCTTCTTCGTCGCCGAACTGCTCGACACCTGGCTGTGGCGCTGGGTGGCCTTCCTCATCGTGTTCGCCCTGATGGTGGTCACCACGGCGGTCTTCGCCCTGCTCGGCTATCTGAAGGTGCGCCGCATCCGAGGACCCCAGCAGACCATCGAATCGGTCAAGGAGACCCGCGAGGCCCTGACACCGGGCCTGGACCGTTCGCCCGCCAAGGCGGTCGAACCGGCCACCAGCGCCACCACGACGCCGGCCACCGACCCGTCGGGTTGGTAATGGCGCAGCCGGATCCGTCGGTCGCCCGTATCGCGGGGCCGTGGCGTCACCTCGACGTCCACGCCAACGGAATCCGGTTCCACTGTGTAGAGGCGCTGTCCGACGATTCCACCCCGGCGACGGCGCGGCCGCTGGTGATCCTGCTGCACGGCTTCGGGTCGTTCTGGTGGTCGTGGCGTCATCAACTGCAGGGCCTGGACGGGGTCCGGGTGGTCGCGGTCGACCTGCGCGGCTACGGCGGCAGCGACAAACCGCCCCGCGGCTACGACGGCTGGACACTCGCCGGTGACACCGCCGGCCTGATCCGCGCGCTCGGGCACAACTCGGCCACCCTGGTCGGGCACGCCGACGGCGGGCTGGTCTGCTGGGCCACCTCGGTCCTGCACTCCCGGGTGGTGCGCGGCATCGCGCTGGTGAGCTCACCGCACCCGGCGGCGCTGCGCGCCTCGGCGCTGACCCGGCGCGACCAGGGGCGCGCCCTGCTGCCGTCGCTGCTGCGCTACCAGCTGCCGATGCTGCCCGAGCGGGCGCTGACCGCGCACAACGCCGATCAGCTCGAGCATCTGGTGCGCAGCCGTTCATCGGGCAAATGGCTTGCCTCCGAAGACTTTTCCGAGACGATCGCCCACATGCGCCGGGCCATCCGCATTCCCGGGGCCGCGCACTGTGCGCTGGAGTATCAGCGCTGGGCGGTGCGCAGCCAGCTGCGTTCGGAGGGATGGCGATTCATGAAACTGATGAACCGCCAACTCGACGTCCCGGTGCTGCACCTGCGTGGCGACGCCGACCCCTACGTCTTGGCCGATCCGGTGGACCGGACCCAGCGCTACGCCCCGCGCGGACGGTTCGTGGCGTTAGCCGGGGTCGGGCACTACGCCCACGAGGAAGCGCCGGTTGAGGTCAACCATCACCTGCGCCGGTTCCTCGACCAGGTGTACGGCCCCGCTAGGTGACGCAGGCCCCAGTCGGCACCTTCTCGGTATTGCCGATCTTGGCCAGCTGCCGCGACACCTCGTTGGCCGTCAGCACGAATCCGGTGTCGTTGTCGTCGACCGCGGCACCGAACACCACGCCGAGGACCTGACCCGCCCGGTTGATCATCGGACCACCCGAATTACCTTGGCGCACCGTGCCTCTGATGGTGTACACCTCGCGGTTGACCGTCGTGGTGCGGTAGATGTCGGGACCGGAAAGCTCGATCGTCTCGCGGACCCGGGCCGGGGTGGCCGCGAACTCGCCGCCACCGGGGTAGCCCAGCACAACCGCGTCGGTGCCCGACTTGGCGGGCTGCTCGGCGAACACCAGCGGACGCTGCGGCAGGTTCGGGACGTCAAGGATCGAGATGTCGGCGTTGGGATCGTAGGAGACGACGGTGGCGTCGTAGGTCTGCCCTTCGGCTTCCACGGTGACGCTGTCGGATCCTGCGACCACGTGGGCGTTGGACATCACCCGGTTGGGGGCGATGACGAAACCCGTTCCCTCCAAGACCTTCTGGCAGCCGGGCGCGACGCCGCGGATCTTGACGACGCTGGGCCGCGAGCTGGCGACCACCAGGCTGTCGGCCAGCGAGGCATCAGGGGCGTCAACGGCCTGAATGGGGGTGCGGCCGAACGGCTGCAGCACGTCGGGCAGCCCTGAGGTACTGAGCAGGGTGGACATCCGCTTGGGCACCGACTTGAGCCACTCCGGCGCGTACTTGTCCACCTGCGCAAGCACTTTGGAGCCCCGCACCGCAGCGGCAAGGTTGGGCTGATCCGACGAGGTGAGCGGGCTGGCCAGCAACCAGGCAGCCACCAGCACCACGACGAGTTGCAGCGCCACACCGATGATCGAGTCGACGGTGCGCACCCCCCGGTTGCGGATAGCCCCGCGCACCGCGCGCCCGAGCACCACACCGGCGACCTCGCCGACGACCACCAGGGCCAGGATCAGGAACAGCGCGGCGAACAGCTTGGCGCGCGGGGAGTGGATGTGGCTGACGATATGCGGGGCCAGCATGACGCCGGCGATGGCGCCGAGCACCACGCCGACGAACGACATCAACGAGCCCAACGCGCCGGAGCGCCAGCCGGATATCGCGGCGATGAACGCCACCACCAGCACGGCGATATCCAGCCATTGCGAACTCGTCACAGCGGCCCCTCACTGTTGTCGCCGACGAGCGCCATCGCCTCGTCCAGATCTCGGATGTCTTCGGTATCCCACGGTTGTGACCAACCGGCCACATCGAGCATCGCCGAGATTACGTGACCGGTGAACCCCCACACCAACATCTCGTTGAGCAGAAACGCCGGACCGGCGAAACCGCGGCCTGCATCGGTGCGGTAGACCATCAGCCGATTCTCAGGGTTGACGAAGGCGCGCACCGGAACCCGGGCGACGATCGCCGTCTCGGCCGCGTCGACCACCGCCACCGGACCGGGGTCGGGTGAGTACGCGAGCACCGGTACGACGTGAAAGCCGGAGGGCGGGATGAACATTCGCTCCAGGGTGGCCAGCGGGCTCAGCCGATTCGGGTCCAGGCCGGTCTCCTCCTGAGCCTCCCGAAGGGCGGTGGCCACCGGGCCGGCATCACCGGGATCGGCAGCTCCGCCCGGGAAGGCCGCCTGGCCGGCGTGGTGGCGCAGGGTCCCGGCCCGCACCGTGAGAAGCAGATCCGCGTCGTCGGGCACGGTGCCGGTCGGGTGCTCAGCGTGCGGCCCGGAGAACAGCACCAGGACAGCGGCGTCGCGCGAGGGCCGGTTGGCATTGCCGGCGCTGCTCACCGCGGCCAGCAGTTCCGGGGGAACCTTGCGGCGATAGGCGTGCGGGACCCGGTCGACGTTGTCCACCAGCGGGGCCAGCCAGGGCGGCCGCACATCGGGGTTGAGCGGTATCCCACCCGTCACCCGTGCCCCCTCGCTTGTGGTCATCGCATTGCATTCTTCACCGCGGCGGCGATTTCATCGGCACTGGTGAAGGCCTGCGGCAGGATTGCGGCAACGGTACCGTCCGCCCGCAGCACCACCGTCGCGGGCATGACGTTGGGCACGCCGAGCGCGGCGGCCACCCGGCGCTGCCCGTCCTGCAGGGTGGGCAGCCGCACGTCCAGGTCGGCCAGCCGCAGCAGCGCCGCTGTCTCGTTCTCGTCCTGGTGCACGGTGATCACCCGGACGGCGTCACCCTCGCGGCGCTGGTATTCGGCCATCGCGGGCAGTTCCTCAGCGCACGGCCCGCACCAGTAGGCCCACAGGTTCAGCACCGTGGGTTGCCCGGCCACCGCGCGCGCCACGTCGACCGCAGATCCGTCGCCCGCGCATTCGATGACGATGCCGCGCAGCTTCTCCGGGCCCGGGCCGGCGCCGGTGGGGCAGGGTTGCAGGTCGGCCCGCTGCCGCGGCCCGGCGAGCGCCTCGGGGGTGTCGGCATCACGGTGCGCGCGGGCCACCTGGGCGCTGGGCTGACCGCCGCCCTCCGCGGGGTCGTCACCCAGTTCGACGACGAGAGCGGCGATCAGGGCGGCGACGGCAGCCAGGACCACCAGCGTCCACGCGGTGGATCTGGTCATCGGCGGACGAGCCGGATGCTCACAACCCGGCCAGGGCGAGCAGATGCTCGGTCTCGGGTCCCTTGACCAGGGCGGCGGCCACCAGCGGCTCGGTGGGGCCGGTGCCGAACGACGGGCAGTCCTTGGCCAGCACGCACACCCCGCACGCGGGCTTACGGGCGTGGCAGACCCGGCGGCCATGAAAGATCACGCGATGGCTCAGCAGCGTCCACTCGGGGCGCTCGATCAGCTCTCCGACGGCGAACTCGACCTTGACCGGATCCTCCTCGGCCGTCCAGCGCCAGCGACGCGCCAGCCGGCCGAAGTGGGTGTCGACGGTGATGCCGGGAATGTCGAAGGCATTACCGAGGATCACGTTGGCGGTCTTTCGACCCACGCCGGGCAGCGTGACCAGCTCATCGAGGGTGTTCGGCACCTCGCCGTCGAACCGTTCGACGAGCTCTTGACCCAGCCGGATCAGCGAGGTGGTCTTGTTCCGATAGAAGCCGGTGGGCCGGATCAGCTCCTCGAGCTCGGTGCGGTCGGCCTGCGCGTAGTCCAGCGCGGTTTTGTACCGCTTGAACAGCGCCGGAGTGGTCAGGTTGACCCGCTTGTCGGTGGACTGCGCCGACAGGATGGTGGCGACGGCCAGTTCCAGCGGGTTGGTGAAGTCCAGCTCGCAGTAGACGTGCGGGAACGCGACGGCCAATGTCCGGTTCATCCGGCGGGCGCGGCGCACCAGACCCAGATGGGTCTCGGAATCCCATTTCTTCGCGTCGGGTTTCTTGGCGGCCGCAGGCACGCTGACAAGGGTACTGACGTGCCCCGACGAGTAGTGACCGAGCTGCGGACAGACCGGTGACAATTCGTGATCTTGCCGAGACCTTGCCCGTGTTTACTTTGCCGGGTGACCTGGTTGCTCGCGGTGTGTGTCCCCGGGCTGATGATGCTCTCGACGTTCGGTTTGCAGCGCCTGGAAAGCAGTCTGCATACCGATCCGGTAGCCGCCGACGAGGTCACCGAATACCTCAAGCAGGCCGAGGAGGCGCGCAAGCAGGCGCCGCCGCGGCCGGCACCCGAGGAGCCCCGGCCCGTCGACGTGGCGCACCTGCTCAACGCCGATGAACCGGGTTTGCCGACGCGCTCATATGCCCACGCAAGGCCGAATCCGCATTTTCACCGGACTCAATACGCCAATCGTGTGTAGCGTTGGCACGTTGCCAGGCGTGCTGCCTCTAGACTGACTTCGACTAGAGCTGGCCTGACCGTGACTGACAAACAATGACCTAAGAGGGGCAACGTGGACGAGATCCTGGCGAGGGCCGGAATCTTCCAGGGGGTTGAACCCAGCGCTGTTTCCGCGCTGACCAAGCAACTGCAGCCGGTGGATTTCCCGCGGGGGCACACGGTGTTCGCCGAAGGCGAGCCCGGTGACCGGCTGTACATCATCATCTCCGGCAAGGTGAAGATCGGTCGGCGGTCCCCGGACGGCCGGGAGAACCTGCTGACGATCATGGGCCCGTCGGACATGTTCGGTGAGCTGTCGATCTTCGACCCCGGCCCCCGTACGTCGAGCGCCACCACGATCACCGAGGTGCGCGCCGTCTCGATGGACCGCGACGCCCTGCGGGCGTGGATCGCCGACCGGCCCGAGATCGCCGAGCAGCTGCTGCGCGTGCTGGCCCGCCGTCTGCGGCGCACCAACAACAACCTGGCTGACCTGATCTTCACCGACGTGCCGGGCCGGGTGGCCAAGCAGCTGCTGCAGCTCGCTCAGCGCTTCGGCACCCAGGAGGGCGGTGCGCTGCGCGTCACCCACGACCTGACTCAGGAAGAGATCGCCCAGCTGGTCGGCGCTTCCCGCGAGACGGTGAACAAGGCGCTGGCCGACTTCGCCCACCGCGGCTGGATCCGCCTGGAGGGCAAGAGCGTGCTGATCAGCGACTCCGAGCGGCTGGCCCGCCGAGCGAGGTAGCGACTTCGGCGCGGTTAACGTCGCTGAGCGACGAAAAGCGCGCCGAAATCACGCTCTGAGGTAGTCCAGCTGGGCGCGCACGGACTTCTCCGCGGCGTCCCACAGTTTCTCGTCGACGTCGGTATAGACGTGCTCGACGACTTGGCGTGCCGTCGCATCCTCGCCGAGCGCACGTAGCGCCGCCCGGACCTGATCCAGCCGTTCCTCGCGGTGGGCCAGGTACATGGTGGTGACGGCGGCGAGGTCGTCGAGTTCGGGGCCATGCCCGGGCAGCACCCGCAGTGATCCCAGGCCCTGCAGCCGGCGCAGCGACTCCAGGTAGTCGGTGAGGCTGCCGTCTTCGTCGTCGATCACGGTGGTGCCGCGGCCGAGCACCGTGTCGGCGGTCAGCACCGCACCGTCCACCAGGAACGACAGCGAGTCGGCGGTGTGCCCGGGGGTGGCCATCACAGTGATCTTCAGCCCGGCGGCGTCGATCACCTCACCGTCGGTCAGCGGCCCGCCCAGGCCGCGCAGGAATCCGCTGCCGACCGCGCGCACGGTGGCTCCGGTGGCGTCGCGGATCTTGTCGATCCCGCCGGTGTGATCGTCATGCTTGTGGCTGATCAGGACCAGCGGGATCGGGCCGAGGTCGGCGAGCTTGGCCAGGTGCTCGTCGTCGTCGGGGCCGGGATCCACCACCACCATCTCGTCGCTGCCTGGCCCGCGTAGCACCCAGGTGTTGGTGCCCTCCAACGTCATGACGTTGGGGTTGTTGCACAGCAGCACCGAGGCGGTGTCGGTCACCGGCCTCAGGACGCCGTAGGCGGGGTGGGTCACCCCACCTCCACGATGAGCTCCACCTCCACCGGGGCGTCCAGCGGAAGCTCGGAGACGCCGACGGCGGAGCGGGCGTGCGCGCCGGCCTCGCCGAACACTTCGCCGAGGAACTCCGAGGCGCCGTTGATGACGCCGGGCTGGCCGCTGAAGCCGGGCGCGGAGGCCACGAACCCGACCACCTTGACCACCTTGACGACGTTGTCGAGGCCCACCAGTGCGTCGATGGCGGCCAGCGCGTTCAACGCGCAGATCCGGGCGGCGGCCTTGGCCTGCTCGGGGCTGACCTCGGCGCCGACCTTGCCGGTGTCGGTCAGCTGGCCGGCTTCCAGCGGCAACTGGCCTGCGGTGTAGACGAGGTTGCCGGTGCGCACGGCCGGGACGTAAGCCGCGAGCGGCTTGACGACGGTCGGCAGGGTGATGCCCAGCTCGGCGAGCCGCTGGGAGGTCGTCACTTCGGCCGCTTGAGGTAGGCGACGTGCTGTTCGCCGGTCGGACCGGGCAGCACGGCCACCAGTTCCCAGCCGTCGGCGCCCCACTGGTCGAGGATCTGTTTGGTCGCGTGGGTCAGCAGGGGCACGGTGGCGTATTCCCATGTCGTCAGTTCGCTCATGGCCGAAGCCTATCGCTGAACACGGCAATCGCTGAGGGGCCCGGGATGGCCTTGGCTAGCATGCACTGATGGCGACCACTTCGAGCGACGGCAATGCCGTCGGCTGGCCTTCCCGCCTTAGCAAAGCGCGGCTGCACTTCGTGACGGGTAAGGGCGGCACCGGCAAGACCACCGTCGCCGCCGCCCTGGCGTTGACGCTGGCCGCCGGCGGCCGGCGGGTGCTGCTCGTGGAAGTCGAAGGGCGGCAAGGTATTGCGCAGCTCTTCGACGTGCCGCCGCTGCCCTACGAGGAGTCCAAGATCGCCACCGCCGACGGCGGCGGACATGTGAACGCCCTGGCCATCGACATCGAGGCGGCGTTCCTGGAGTACCTCGACATGTTCTACAACCTGGGCATCGCGGGCCGGGCGATGCGCCGGATCGGGGCCATCGAGTTCGCCACCACCATCGCGCCGGGTCTGCGTGACGTGCTGCTCACCGGCAAGATCAAGGAGTCGGTGGTCCGGCTGGACCGCAATAAGAAGCCGGTGTACGACGCGATCGTGGTCGACTCTCCGCCGACCGGGCGGATCGCACGGTTCCTCGACGTCACCAAGGCGGTCTCGGATCTGGCCAAGGGCGGCCCGGTGCACTCCCAGGCCGACGGGGTAGTGAAGCTGCTGCACTCCGAGCAGACCGCGATCCACCTCGTCACCCTGCTGGAGGCGCTGCCGATCCAGGAGACCATCGAGGCCATCGAGGAACTCGAAGAACTCGACCTGCCGATCGGCAGCGTGATCGTCAACCGGAACATCCCGCCGTTCCTGCCGCCCGCGGACCTGGCCAAGGCCGCCGAGGGCGATATCGACGCCGACGCGGTGCGCGCCGGGCTGGAGAAGGTCGGGATCACCCTGGATGACGCCGACTTCGCCGGGCTGCTCACCGAGACCATCGAGCATGCGACCCGGATCCGGGCCCGCTCGGAGAGCGCCGAACAGCTCGACCGGTTGAAGGTGCCGCGGCTGGAACTGCCGACCATCGCCGACGGCGTGGACCTGGGCAGCCTGTACGAATTGGCGGAAACGCTTGCGCAGCAAGGAGTGCGGTAAATGAGTGGCGCACCTGCAGCCCTCGACATGAAGTCGATCCTGACCGACAAGTCCAACCGCGTCGTGGTGTGCTGCGGCGCCGGTGGCGTCGGTAAGACCACCACCGCGGCGGCGATGGCGGTCCGCGCCGCCGAATACGGCCGCACCGTGGTGGTGCTCACCATCGACCCGGCCAAGCGGCTGGCGCAGGCCCTGGGGATCCGCGAGCTGGGTAATGAACCGCAGCGGGTGCCGCTGGCCCCCGAGGTGACCGGCGAGCTGCACGCGATGATGCTCGACATGCGCCGCACGTTCGACGACATGGTGATCGAACACTCGGGACCTGAACGCGCACAAGCGATTCTGGACAACCAGTTCTATCAGACCGTCGCGACCTCGCTGGCCGGCACGCAGGAATACATGGCGATGGAGAAGCTCGGCCAGCTGCTGGGCCAGGACCGCTGGGATCTGGTGGTGGTCGACACCCCGCCGTCGCGCAACGCGCTGGACTTCCTGGATGCGCCCAAACGGCTGGGCAGCTTCATGGACGGCCGGTTGTGGCGGATGCTGCTGGCCCCCGGCAAGGGCATCGGGCGCCTGGTGACCGGCGTCGTCGGTCTGGCGATGAAGGCGATGTCGACGATCCTGGGCTCCCAGATGCTCTCGGATGCCTCGGCGTTCGTGCAGTCTCTGGACTCCACGTTCGGCGGCTTCCGGGAGAAGGCCGACCGCACCTACGAGCTGCTCAAGCGGCGCGGCACCCAGTTCGTGGTGGTCTCGGCCGCCGAACCGGATGCGCTGCGGGAAGCCTCGTTCTTCGTCGACCGCCTGTCGGAGGAGTCCATGCCGCTGGCCGGGCTCATCCTCAACCGGACGCACCCGACGCTGTCCTCGCTGACCGTGGAACGCGCCATCGACGGCGCCGAGGAGTTGAAGGCCGGCACCAACGGGGATCAGTTGGCCGCGGCGGTGCTGGAGATTCACGCCGACCGGGCGCAGACCGCCAAGCGGGAGATCCGGCTGCTGTCGCGCTTCACCGGGGCGAACCCGCACGTGCCGTGGATCGGGGTGCCGTCGCTGCCCTTCGATGTCTCGGATCTTGATGCGCTGCAGGCGATCGCCGATCAGATCACGGGCGAGACGGATTAACCGTCAGTAGCTGACGAGAACGAAAATTTGCTTGGGGCGCAGCCCCGCGTCAGCGTCGAGTTAGCTAACGCTGCGGTGCTTGCGCTGGGCGGAGAAGAACTCGGCCCACGAAACCACCTCGGGGTGCTGCTTGAGCAGGGCGCGACGCTGACGTTCGGTCATGCCACCCCACACTCCGAACTCCACCCGGTTATCCAGGGCGTCGGCGCCACACTCGGCCATCACCGGGCAGTGCCGGCAGATCACCGCTGCCTTGCGCTGAGCGGCACCGCGGACGAAAAGCTCGTCAGGATCAGTCGATCGGCACAGAGCTTTGGAAACCCACGCGATGCGAGCCTCCCCGTCCACACCATGGATGGAACCGTGTACCGAAACTGCGCTGGTCCTGCGGGCAGCGGGCCGAGTAGCTGACACCGGCGATCCCCTTCGTCCGGGCCGCTACGTGAGCGGCACACTCTTCAGGTGTAGAACGGCTCTGCGATCTACGCCACATTGCGATCCTGAGTGTTACCTGAATCGCACTGTCTGTTTAAGTTAGGTGGTCAGGTATCGTTTGCGCAACAGTTAGATCACAGCTTTTTTGGGACGATCGTCCAGTCTGGCCCAAATTTTGGCTTGAGCTGCCATTTTCTGACTCCCCCGTAAATTCCCCGCCGCCATCATTGCCCGCGCAGGGACAGTCCGCAAGACCCTGAAGGTCCTCAGTAGTCTGTATCCCATGTCGGAACGCCCCCCGGCCGGCGCCACCATCATCAAGCTGGCCTGGTGCTGCCTATTGGCCAGCGTGATCTTGGCGGCGCTCCTGTTTCCCGTGGTCGGCGGACTGGGCCTGGTGTCCAACCGGGCCTCCGACGTCGTCGCCAACGGATCGGCCCAACTCGTCGAGGGTGAAGTGCCCGCGGTGACCACCATGGTCGACGCCAAGGGCAACACCATCGCCTGGCTCTACTCCCAGCGCCGTTTCGAGGTCCCCAGCGACAAAATCGCCGACACCATGAAACTGGCGATCGTCTCGATCGAAGACAAGAGATTTGCCGAACACAACGGTGTCGACTGGAAGGGCACCCTGACCGGCCTGGCCGGGTACGCCTCCGGAGACCTGGACACCCGCGGCGGGTCGACCATCGAGCAGCAGTACGTCAAGAACTATCAGCTGCTCGTCATCGCCCAGACCGACGCCGAGAAGCGGGCCGCCATCGAGACCACCCCGGCTCGCAAGCTGCGCGAGATCCGGATGGCGCTCACGCTGGACAAGACGTTCACCAAGCCGGAGATCCTGACCCGCTACCTCAACCTGGTGTCGTTCGGCAACGGCGCCTTCGGTATCCAGGACGCCGCGCAGACCTACTTCGGTGTCGATGCCTCCGATCTGAACTGGCAGCAGGCCGCCCTGCTGGCCGGCCTGGTGCAGTCGACGAGCGCGCTGAACCCCTACACCAACCCCGACGGTGCGCTGGCTCGCCGAAACCTGGTGCTGGACACCATGATCGAGAACCTGCCGGATAAGGCCGACGAGCTGCGCGCCGCCAAGGAACAGCCGCTGGGCATCCTGCCGCAGCCCAACGAACTGCCGCGCGGCTGTATTGCCGCGGGTGATCGCGCCTTCTTCTGCGATTACGTGCAGGAGTATCTGGCGCGCGCCGGCATCAGTAAGGAACAGCTGTCCAAGGGCGGCTACCTGATCAAGACCACGCTGGACCCCGACGTGCAGAACTCGGCCAAGCAGGCCGTCAACTCGCTGGCCGCCCCCGACATCCAGGGCATCGCCAGCGTGATGAGCGTGGTACTGCCCGGCAAGACCGCCCATCCGGTGGTGGCCATGGTCAGCAACCGCACCTACGGGCTGGACACCGCGGCCGGCGAGACCATGCAGCCGCAGCCCTTCTCGCTCGTCGGCGACGGCGCCGGGTCGATCTTCAAGATTTTCACCACCGCGGCGGCCCTCGACATGGGGCTGGGCACCAGCGCCAACCTCGACTCGCCGGTGCGCTTCGAGGCCAAGGGCCTAGGCAGCGGCGGGGCCAAAGGTTGCCCCCAGAACACGTGGTGTGTGCAGAACGCCGGTAACTACCGCGGGTCGATGAGCGTGACCGACGCGCTGGCCCAGTCTCCCAACACCGCGTTCGCCAAGCTGATCTCCCAGGTGGGTGTCCAGCGCACCGTCGACATGGCGGTCAAGTTGGGGCTGCGCTCCTACGCCGAGCCGGGCACCGCCCGCCCCTATGACCCGGACACCAACGAGAGCCTGGCCGATTTCGTCAAGCGGCAGAATCTGGGGTCGTTCACCCTCGGGCCGATCGAGGTCAACGCCCTGGAGCTGTCCAATGTCGGGGCCACCCTCGCCTCCGGGGGTGTGTGGTGCCCGCCGAACCCGATCGACAAGCTCTACGACCGCAACGGCAACGAGGTGGCCGTGACCACCGAGACCTGCGATCAGGTGGTGCCCGAAGGCCTGGCCAACACCCTGTCCAACGCCCTGAGCAAGGACGACGTCAGCGGCACGGCCGCGGGCTCGGCCGGTTCGGTCGGATGGAACCTGCCGATGTCCGGCAAGACCGGCACCACCGAGGCGCACCGGTCCTCGGGCTTCCTGGGCTACACCAACCGCTACGCGGCGGCCAACTACATCTATGACGACTCCCCCAACCCGTCGGACCTCTGCTCGTGGCCGCTGCGGCAGTGCGGGGACGGCAACCTCTACGGCGGCAACGAGCCTGCCAAGACGTGGTTCACGGCGATGATGCCGATCGCCCAGAGCTTCGGCGACGTAGTCCTGCCGCCGACCGATCCGCGTTATGTCGACGGGGCGCCGGGCTCCCGGGTGCCCAGCGTGGCCGGCTTGACCGTGGACAGTGCCCGCGAGCGGCTCAAGGACGCCGGGTTCCAGGTCGCCGACCAACCCACCCCGATCAACAGCGCGGCACCGGCCGGCGCCGTGGTGGGCACCTCGCCGGGCGGGCAGACGGTGCCGGGCTCGATCGTGACGATCCAGACCAGCAACGGCATCCCGCCGGCGCCGCCGCCACCGCCGCCGGGTGCGCCGCCGATCCCGGGCCTCGACGGGCTGCCGCCGCCGGCGGTGACCGTGGTCGAGATTCCCGGCCTGCCGCCGATCACCGTGCCACTGCTGGCGCCGCCGCCACCCTGACGGGTGTCTGACGTAGGGATCTTCACAGCGCCTCGCCCCTTGGGAAGCTGCCTGTTGGCAGTACCCTGACAGGTATGGCTGTGCCTCCAGCAGTGAAGACCTCCGCCCTCGTGGCCGCAGGTTCGGCCGCACTCGCGGTCGGTTACGCCACGGTGATCGAGCGCAATGCGTTCGTCGTGCGCGAGGTGACGATGCCGGTGCTCACCCCCGGCTCCACACCGCTGCGGGTGCTGCACCTCAGCGATATCCACATGCGCCCGACCCAGCGCCACAAGCAGGCCTGGCTGCGTGACCTGGCCCGCTGGGAGCCGGATCTGGTGGTCAACACCGGCGACAACCTGTCGCACCCGAAGGCTGTGCCCGCGGTCGTCCAGGCCATCGGCGACCTGCTGTCGTTCCCCGGGGTATTCGTCTTCGGCAGCAACGACTACTTCGCCCCGAAGCTGAAGAACCCGGCGAAGTACATCACCGATCCCGACCATCGGATTCTCGGTAAGCCGCTGCCGTGGCAGGACCTGCGCGCGGCGTTCACCGAACGCGGCTGGCTGGATCTGACCCACAACCGGCGCGAGTTCGAGGTGGCGGGTCTGACGATCGCGGCCGCCGGCGTCGACGACGCCCATCTGGAGCGCGACCGCTACGACACCGTCGCCGGAGCACCCAACCCGATCGCGAACCTGAGCCTGGGCGTCACGCACGCCCCGTACACCCGCGTGCTGGACCGGTTCGCCGCCGACGGCTATCAGCTGGTGATGGCCGGCCACACCCACGGCGGTCAGTTGTGCCTGCCGTTCTACGGGGCGCTGGCCACCAACTGCGATTTGGATCGCACCCGCGCCAAGGGCGCCTCGCGCTGGGGCGCTGACACCGCACTACACGTCTCGGCGGGCATCGGCACCTCGCCGTATGCACCGTTCCGGTTCTGCTGCCGGCCGGAGGCCACGCTGCTCACCCTTGTGGCCGCGCCGACCGGCGGCCACGACGATTCACGAAACGTGGTGCGCTCCAGCCCCACCGCTTCCGTGCGCTGAAAGCGTTGTGGCGATGAGCAAAGTCGCCGTCCACAGCCAGCCCCGAAGCTGGGTGAACGATGCGATCCGGTTGATCGAGGCTGACGCACGCCGTAGTGCCGACACCCATCTGCTGCGCTACCCGCTGCCGTCGTCATGGTGCGACCGGGTGGATGTCCAGCTGTATCTGAAGGACGAGTCCACCCACATCACCGGCAGCCTCAAGCACAGGCTGGCCCGCTCGCTGTTCCTCTACGGCCTGTGCAACGGCTGGATCGGCGAACACACCACCGTGGTCGAGGCATCCTCGGGATCGACTGCGGTGTCGGAGGCCTACTTCGCCGCGCTGCTCGGCTTGCCGTTCGTGGCGGTGATGCCGGCCTCGACCAGCCCAGCCAAGACTGCACTGATCGAATCACAAGGTGGCCGTTGCCATTTCGTGGATCACTCCAGTGAGGTGTACACCGAGGCGCAGCGGATCGCCCACGAGACCGGCGGGCACTACCTGGATCAGTTCACCAACGCCGAGCGGGCCACCGACTGGCGCGGCAACAACAACATCGCCGAGTCGATCTATGAGCAGATGCTCGACGAGACCCACCCGATCCCGTCCTGGATCGTCGTGGGCGCCGGCACCGGCGGCACCAGTGCGACGCTCGGGCGCTACATCCGCTATCGGCGGCACCGCACCAAGCTGTGCGTCGTGGACCCGGAGAACTCGGCGTTCTTTCCGTCCTACGCGGCGGGTCGCCCGGACATCGTCATCGAAGCGTCCTCCCGCATCGAGGGCATCGGGCGCCCGCGGGTGGAGCCGTCGTTCCTGCCCGAGGTGGTCGATCGGATGGAAGTGGTCCCCGACGCCGCCTCGGTGGCCGCAGCACACCACGTATCCAAGGTGCTGGGCCGCCGGGTGGGGCCGTCGACGGGGACGAATGTGTGGGGTGCGTTCAGCCTGCTGGCCGAGATGGTCGCCAGCGGTGCCAGCGGATCGGTGGTGACGTTGATCGCCGACAGTGGTGATCGCTACGCCGACACGTACTACGACGCGGACTGGCTAGCCGCTCACAACCTGGACCCGACCGAGCACGCGGGCGTGCTGGCCGAGTTCGAACGCTCCTGCGGCTGGTCCTGACCGGCGTCGTCGACGACGTCGTAGTCGCCCGTCACCACCAGCCACAGCGCTGCCAGTAGGAAGAAGCCCCCGTACACCACGGCACCCAAAGCGGTCATCATCCGCTCCACCTTTCGCCTGCCGGCGTTGTGATCGCGCCGTTAGTCTGCACAACGCCACCGACAAGCCAGATCCTTCCCGCGCCGCGCGATTCCCTGCCTGCGGTGTCCTGACGAGCCGTTTGGCTTCCCGCGGTGCCGGTGCGATACGCTGTCGTGGCTTCACGCGGGGTGTGGCGCAGCTTGGTAGCGCGCTTCGTTCGGGACGAAGAGGTCGTGGGTTCGAATCCCGCCACCCCGACTCGTGTGAGCAACACCCCGACCAGGTCTTCCGGTCGGGGTGTTGTCGTTTCGGGGTGTGGTTGTTTGCCGTGTGGGCAAAGTGTGATGCAGTACGTCTGGTTGTCGGGGATCTCGGCGGTGGTGCGGCGTCGCTCGACCTCAATGGGCTGACCGGGCCGCCCGGCCACGCGGGAGTCGCTGATTTCTGGGACCGCACAGCTGTTTGTCGCAAACCTGCGCTCCCCGCTGTGGCGGGTGTGTTTGCATAGTTCACGAGCGCGGTGTTGGGGCCGTGCCGGTGTGGCAGGGGTCAGCAGTGAGCGCAGCCGATCATTCGCGGCATTCATCGGCAGTCTCGCGCGCGGGGTATAGCCGCTGTGTGGGTCGGGTGGGTGGTCTGGCTGTCGCGTTGGGGG
>NZ_LN929907.1:439467-1960245 GCF_001494595.1 Mycobacterium sp. M26 | reverse complement strand
GGGGGCGACGGCGGTCAAGGCCCCAGCGGCGGTGACGGTGGCGCGGGTGGCACGGCAGGAGCCGGTGCCCTCGACGGGTCCGGCGGCACCGGTGGCACCGCCGGCAACGGCGGGCCCGGCGGCACGGCGGTCGGCGCGGGCAGTGCAGGCAGCACCGGCGCGCCGGGCATCCCCGGGACCAATGGCTGAAACGGAGGCAATGTCTGCTTAGAGTCCTGCGGGCCGGACAAGGCAGGATGTAGCCCGTGAGCACCGAACTGTGGACGGCACCGAGCACGACGGAACCGGTCCACGCCACCGTCACGGTGCCGGGCTCCAAATCGCAGACCAACCGCACCCTGATCCTGGCTGCGCTGGCCGCCGCCCAGGGTCAGGGCACCCCGACCATCAGCGGGGCGCTGCGCAGCCGCGACACCAACCTGATGATCGGTGCACTACAGACGCTGGGCCTGTCGATCGACGGCGACGGCACTGAGCTGACCGTCAGCGGAACACTGAACCCCGGCGCGCAGGCCCGCATCGACTGCGGGCTGGCCGGCACGGTGCTGCGGTTCGTACCGCCGCTGGCGGCGCTGAGTTCGGCGGCCGTCGAGTTCGACGGTGACGACCAGGCCCGGGCCCGGCCGATCGCGCCGCTGCTCGACGGATTGCGCGGGCTGGGCGTGGACGTCGAGGGCACCGGGCTGCCCTTCCTGGTGCGCGGTCACGGCGGTGTGCGCGGCGGGACGGTCTACATCGACGCCTCCGCGTCGTCCCAGTTCGTCTCCGGCCTGCTGCTGTCGGGCGCGTCGTTCCGAATCGGCTTGACGCTGGTGCACACCGGGTCGTCGCTGCCGTCTGCCCCGCACATCGCGATGACGGTGGCGATGCTGCGTGAGGCCGGCGTCGAGGTGGACGACACCCAGGACAACGAGTGGCGGGTCTCCCCCGGCGTGGTGGCGGCGCGGCACTGGGACGTCGAACCGGACCTGTCGAATGCGGTGCCGTTCCTGGCGGCCGCGGTGGCCACCGGCGGTACGGTGCGCATCACCGGCTGGCCGAGTGTCAGCGTGCAGCCCGCTGACACCATCCTGTCGATCCTCAAGCTGATGGGATCGACGGTGCACCAAACAGATTCCTCGCTCGAAGTCCGCGGCGCCGGCGACGGCTACCCGGGTTTCGACGTCGACCTCAACGACGTCGGCGAGCTGGCACCGTCGGTGGCGGCCCTGGCCGCGCTGGCCCAACCGGGCTCGGTGTCGCGGCTGACCGGCATCGCGCATCTGCGCGGCCACGAGACCGACCGGCTGGCCGCGCTGAGCGCCGAGATCAACGGCCTGGGCGGAGACTGCACCGAGACCGAGGACGGACTGGTCATCACGGCCCGCCCGCTGCACGGCGGCACCTGGCACTCCTACGCCGACCACCGGATGGCGACAGCCGGGGCGATCGTCGGACTGCGAGCCGCCGGCGTCGAGGTCGAAGACATCGCCACCACCGGCAAGACGTTGCCCGACTTCCCGCGGATGTGGGCCGAGATGCTGGGGCGCGATTGAGACGACACGAGTACGACGAGTCCGACGTCAAGATCAGGTCGGGCCGTGGCTCGCGTCCCCGCACCAAGACCCGCCCCGAGCACGCCGACGCGGAATCGGCCATGGTCGTCACCGTCGACCGCGGCCGCTGGGGCTGTGTGCTCGGCGGTGATCCGGATCGCCCGGTCACCGCGATGCGCGCCCGCGAACTCGGCCGCACCCCGATCGTCGTCGGCGACCAGGTCGACGTCGTCGGTGACCTGTCCGGCCGGCCGGACACGCTGGCCCGCATCGTGCGGCGCGCCGAGCGCCGAACGGTGTTGCGGCGCACCGCCGATGACACCGATCCGACCGAACGCGTGGTGGTGGCCAACGCCGACCAGTTGCTGATCGTGGTGGCCCTGTCGGACCCGCCGCCGCGCACCGGTCTGGTGGACCGCACGCTGATCGCCGCCTACGTCGGCGGTCTGCGGCCGATCCTGTGCCTGACCAAGAGTGACCTCGCACCCGCCGAACCGTTCGCGAGCCAGTTCGCCGACCTGGACCTCACCGTGATCACCGCCGGCCGTGACGACCCGCTCGACGAGGTACTGCCCCTGCTGGCCGGTGAGGTCACGGTTCTGCTGGGCCATTCCGGTGTCGGCAAGTCGACGTTGGTGAACCGGCTTGTCCCGCAAGCGGATCGGGCCACCGGCGAGGTGTCCGGCGTCGGCAAGGGCAAGCACACCTCCACTCAGTCGGTGGCATTGCCCCTGCCCGGCGGCGGCTGGGTGGTCGACACCCCGGGCATCCGCTCGTTCGGGCTGGCCCATGTCGAACCCGATGACGTGCTGGCCGCGTTTTCCGATCTGGCTGATGCGATCGACGACTGCCCCCGTGGCTGCGGGCATCTGGGGCCGCCCGCAGACCCGGAATGCGCGCTGGACGCCCTGACCGGGCCGCAGGCCCGGCGGGTGGCGGCGGCCCGCCGGCTGCTGGCTGCCCTGAGCGAAGCGGCCGCGTACTGACTAGCGTTGTTTGATATCGGCGACAGAGAGGCACACCGCAGTCATGACCGTAAGCTCCCAGGTTCCCCAGCTCACCCTCAACGACGGCACCACCATCCCCCAGTTCGGGTTCGGGGTGTTCCAGATTCCGCCCGATGAGACGGCCGAGGCCGTCCGTACCGCGCTGGAGATCGGCTACCGCCACATCGACACCGCCGAGATGTACCAGAACGAGAAGGGCGTCGGGCAGGGCATCCGCGACTCCGGGATCGACCGCTCCGAGGTGTACATCACCAGCAAGCTCAACAACAGCTTCCACAAGCCTGATGACGCGCGACGGGCGTTCGACGCCACCATCGACGCGCTCGGTTTCGACTACGTCGACCTGTTCCTCATCCACTGGCCGCTGCCGACCCTGTATGACGGCGACTTCGTCTCGACGTG
Organism: Mycobacterium sp. M26; assembly: GCF_001494595.1. Taxonomy (GTDB): domain Bacteria; phylum Actinomycetota; class Actinomycetes; order Mycobacteriales; family Mycobacteriaceae; genus Mycobacterium. The sequence goes on along the minus strand of NZ_LN929907.1, from coordinate 1,957,301 downwards.
GAAGACGTTGGAGGAGTTCAAGGCCGACGGCCGGGCCCGCAGCATCGGGGTGTCCAACTTCCAGATCCCCCACCTCGAGCAGCTGGCCCGCGACACCGAGACCGTTCCCGCGGTCAACCAGATCGAGGTGCACCCGTACTTCACCAACGATGCGGTGCGCGCCTACGGCATCGAGCACACCATCCTCACCGAGGCCTGGTCGCCGATCGCCCAGGGCGCTGTCCTCGGCGACCCGGTGGTCGGCCAGATCGCGGAGAAGATCGGCAAGAGCCCGGCTCAGGTGGTGCTGCGCTGGCACATCGAGCGCGGCGACATCGTGTTCCCCAAGTCGGTCAGCGTCGAGCGCATCCGGGAGAACTTCGACGTCTTCGACTTCGAGCTCAGCGAGGACCAGATCGAGGAGCTGACCGCCCTGGACAAGGGTGAGGCCGGCCGTCGCGGCCCCAATCCGGACACCTTCGACTGGGTCCCGAAGTAAGTCGCTAGCCGTCCAACTGCACCGGCAGTTTCTTCAGGGCGTTGTTCAGATTGGAGCGCACCCGCACCGGCTCGCCGGCCAGCTCGATCCGCGGGAACGCCGCCAGCAGCTCGCCGAAGAACACCCGGCCCTCCAACCGGGCCAGATGCGCCCCCAGGCAGAAGTGCCCGCCCATCCCGAAGGACAGGTGCGGATTCGGCCGCCGCATGATGTCGAACTCCTGCGGGCGGTCGAAGACCAGCTCGTCACGGTTGGCCGAGGTGTAGTACATCGCCACTTTGTCGCCGGCGGTGATCGGCACCCCGGACAGCTCGGTGTCCACGACGGCAGTCCGCCGGAAGTAGTGCAGCGGGTTGTCGTAGCGGATGATCTCCTCGACGGCCCCGGCCAGCAGATCGGGGTCGGCGCGCAGCGCGGCCAGCTGGTCGGGGTGGCGCAGCAGGGTCAGCAGTCCCGAGGACAGCATGCCCTTGGTGGTGTCGTTGCCCGCAGTGACCAGTTGGACGAAGAAGCCGCCGAACTCGATATCGCTCATCGGCCGGCCGCCGAAGTCGGCCCGCAGGATCTCGTCGGTGAGGTCCTCGGTCGGCTCGGACTGCCGGCGTACCCGAGCGAATTCCATGGCGTAGACGGCCATTTCGGCGCCCGCCTGGCCTTCGGCGACCTCCGGGCTGTACAGGTCGGGATCCTGGCTGGAGGTGGTGATCTCGGCCAGCTTCTGCAGGTAGGCCCAGTCCTGGCGGGGCAGGCCGAACAACTCCCCGATCACCTGGGTGGGCAGCCGGGAGGCGACGTCATGGACGAACTCGACGTCCCGTCGCTCGCGGGCGTCGGCCACGATATCGCGGCAGATCTCACGGACCCGGCCTTCCATGGCTGCCACGATTCTGGGCCGGAAGTGCGGCGAGAGCGGTGCGCGGTGGATGTGATGGCGCGGCGGGTCCATCCCGATCAGCATGTTGCGGACCCGGCCCAGGGTGTCTTCCGGGCAGTCCTCGACCACGATGCCGGCGGCTGAGGAGGAGAAGATCTCCGGGTTGCGGGCGACGTGGACCACGTCGGCGTGGCGCAGCACCGCCCAGAACCCAGGTTCGCCGTCCATCGGCTGCCAGTGCACCGGGTCGGTGCGGCGCAGCTCGGCGAGCGCCTCATGCGGGACGCCGCCGACGAACGTGTCGGGATCGGCGAGATCGACTGGTGCAGTGGCGATATCGGTCATGGCGCTAGCCGATGAGGACGTTGGGGACCGGCAGGTTGGCCGCCTGGCACAGGGCGAGGTAGGTGCTCAGCGCGGTGGAGCCGTCGACGACACTTTCGACCTGACCGTCGATGTCGATGTTGAGGTTGGCGCCGTAGATCTGGAACCAGACGTGGGTGTCATCCTCGAGGACCTGCAGGCTGTGCACCGAACCGGCGGGCTCATAGAGGAATGACCCGGCGCGGTTGACGTAGTCGTATTCCTTGTACTTCCACGCACCGGAGGTGGTGTAGGCGTACACCGGCCCGGTGTGCTTGTGCCGGTGCACCTCGTAGCCCGCGCGGAAGACGTTCTCGACGATCCACAGACCCTCGGCCTCCTTGACCTGGATCACCTTGAGCTGCGAGCCGTCCGGCAGCTCGACGAACGGCAGTTCGTCGGCTCCGATGTGAACGGCGGTGGGGATGTCGAACGTCGTCATTGATGTCGCCTCTCTCGCGGGAACTGCGGATGTGGCCCACATCATACGACGTAGATTTCCGGTATTCAACTACCTGAAACAAATGACCTAAAGTCCGATGATGCCCAGCAGGTCCCGGAAGTCGGTGATCCGATGGTCGGGCTGGCAGCCGTTGTGCTCCTTGGTGCCCTGATCGGAGTCGTACATGACGGTGCGCATCCCGGCCTCCTGGGCGCCGAAGATGTCGCGGTGCATGTCATTGCCCACGTAGAGGGTCTGCTCGGCGGGTACCCCCATGCCGTCGAGCGCGAACTGGAACAGCCGGCGGTCGGGCTTGCGGAACCCGTGGTCACCGGAGACCACGATCGGGTCGAAGAACTCGGTGAGGCCCACCTTGTGCAGTTCTCCGCGGGCGTAGGTGCTCTGGCCGTCGCTGACGATGGCCAGCGGAAAGTGCTGGCGCAGGATGCGCAGCGTGGAGCGCACGTGCGGGTACAGCTTGAGCTTGCGCCGGGTGACGCCGCGATAGATCTCGGCCAGGGTCAGCGGTAGTTCGGCGAGCCGTTGGGGTGGTAGCGCACGGGTGTAGTCGCTGGCGAAGTCCTCGACGATCGAGCGCCAGATCCCGGGCCCGTCGAATTCCGGATGCACCTCCGGGCTGGCGCGCTGCTGAGCCTTGAGCCGGTCGAAGTACAGCTCACTGAGGTGGTGGCGGCGCAGATCGATGCCCTGGTAGGTCAGGTAGTGGCCGACCGCCCGGAAGGCATCCTGCAGGTGGTCGTCGGTGCGGATCTCGATCAACGTGCCGTTGACGTCGAATGCGATGGCGGCGAGGTCCATACCGCTACGGCGCCTGCAGCAGCAGCTTGGCCTTGCGCACCAGCCGCGCGCCGTAGTCCGGGGCGATGTAGTCGTTGCGCGCGATGCGCAGCAGGTTCAGCGCCATGTAGTACGGCAGCCGGGCGGTGATCGAGGCGAACGCGGCGCCGCGGTCCGGGAAGTGGCAGCTGTACTCCCACAGGAAGTGCCCGATGAACGGTTCGGCCCGCTTGCGCGAGCCGGTGGCGAGCATGAACGCATGCTGCAGTTCGCCGGCCACCCGGCCGACGTCGAACATCCGGTCTCCGCGCTTCATCCGCTCCAAATCGATTGCCGCGACGTCCAACCCGTGGCCGAACAGGAAGTTCGCCGGAGTGGCGTCACCGTGCAACCACACCTGGCGGTCCTGCCACATGGCGGGACGGTCCCGCCACAGGCCCTGCAGCCACAGTAGTTCGTCGACGTCCCACTGCCCGATCCGATGGTGGCGGGCCAGCCGGTCGACGATCTGCCCGAAGTAGTGGCAGTCGACGTCGAAATCCACCGACTTTCCGTTCGCGGTCCGATTGTGCAGTGTGGCAAGGAAATACGCGAGCGCCTTCAGCCGCCAGTACAGGTGGGCATGATCGTTGTCGCGGATCGAGCGTTCGATGGCCTGGCTGAACTGCTCACCGGAGTAAAACTCCAGGGCGATCACGCCGTTGATGTCCGGGGCCACGCCGAGGGGACGGATCACATGGTGCGGCGAGCCGACGAGGTCGTAACCCCGCAGCCGCTGCAGGCTGTCGAACTCACGGTAGGCCATGCCCGCGGCCCGGTCCCGGTCCCAGCCGTACCGGGGGCCGTAGAACTTGCAGATCACCCGGGCCCGGCTGTGCTTCTCCTCGTAGCCGTACACCTCGTTGCTGCCGCGCAACCGGAACGCCCGGAACGCCGGCGAGGACGTATGCACGCCAAGGTGATCGCGGACGATTCCGCTCAAGAACCCGTGCAGCCTGTCGTCACGCCGGACGTAGCCGACATATGTTCCGATAACGTCGCCTCCCGATGCCAGACAGCGAGAGACTGTGTTCGCCGGTCAGTCACCAATTGTTCATCAGCGTAATGGCGAACCGTCATCTTGGCGCGGCGAGCGTGAGGTGGGCGAAAGCGACTGTCCCTAAGCGGACCTGGACCGGCGCCACTCCCGGACCGCGCCGATCGCGGTCTTCAGACCACGCTTGCGGCCGGTCTGCGGATCGACGCCGGCATACCCGGGCTCGAGTTCGGCGAACATCCGCTCGCTGCGGGTCTCCGGTGCGTCGTCGGCGGTGTCGCGCAGGAACCGGTCCGGCAGTGACAGTTTCGCGATCGTCCGCCACGACTTGCCGTACTGCACGAGGAACGGCCCGCTGGTGTAGGGCAGGTCGTACTTCTCGCAGAGCTGGCGCACCCGCACCGAGATCTCGGCGAGCCGATTGCTCGGCAGGTCGGGATAGAGGTGGTGCTCGATCTGGTAGGACAGGTTGCCGCTCATGAAGTCCATCACCGGACCGCCGTCGATATTGGCGCTGCCGAGCATCTGGCGCAGGTACCACTGCCCCTTGCTCTCGCCCACCATGTCGGTCTTGGTGAATTTCTCTGCGCCATCGGGGAAATGGCCGCAGAAGATGATGGCATTGGCCCACACGTTGCGGATGACGTTGGCCAGCGCGTTGGCGGTGGCCGTCGAGCGGAAGGTGGCCCGCGGAGACAGCGAGGTGATCGCCGGGAAGGCCACGTAGTCCTTGAACACCTGCGCACCGGCCTTGACGCCGAACTCGCGAACCCGGATCAGCGTGGCCTTGCGGTCATCGCGACCCTTGAAGATCTTGCCGAGTTCTAGGTGCTGCAGGCCCACGCCCCACTCGAAGGCGACGCACAGCAGGGTGTTGAAGAACAGGTTGAAGACGTTGTGCCGCTTCCACTTCTGGTCGCGGGTGACCCGGATGACGCCATAGCCGATGTCGTCGTCCATGCCCAGGATGTTGGTGTACTTGTGGTGCATGAAGTTGTGGGTGAACCGCCAGTGCTTGGACGCCCCGCTCATGTCCCACTCCCACGTCGAGGAGTGAATCTCGGGATCGTTCATCCAGTCCCACTGGCCGTGCATGACGTTGTGGCCGATCTCCATGTTCTCGATGATCTTGGCCACGCCCAGGGTCGTCGCCCCGGCCCACCACGCGGAGCGCTTCGAGCTCGCGGCGAGCATGAGCCGGCCGGCGATCTCCAGGCCACGCTGGGCGGCGATCGTGCGACGGATGTAGCGCGCGTCGCGCTCACCCAGGGAATCTTCGATGTCCTGCCGGATGGTGTCGAGTTCGACGGCCAGGCTCTCGATATCGGCGTCGGTCAGATGCGCGAATACGTCGACGTCGGTGATTGCCATAAGTTCATGCCTCCCTTCAGCTGCCTACGCTACCGTAACCTACGTACCCGTAGGTTACTAGTCAGTAAACCTTAAACGTCCACCACACAGTCGCCGGACGGTGACGACACGCACGTCTGAATCCGGGTTCCGGGCTCGTGTTCGACGCCGGTGCGCAGATCGCGGACATGCCCGTCGACCAGGCTCACCACGCACGACTGACAGATCCCCATCCGGCAGCCGAACGGCATCCGGACCCCGACCTGCTCGCCGGCCTCCATCAGCGACGTCGCCGCGTCGACGGTGGCGGTTTTGCCGCTGCGCTCGAAGGTCACTGTGCCGCCCTCGCCGTGGCCGGCCGCCCGGGAGGCGGCGAACCGCTCCAGATGCAGCCGATCAGCCAGCCCGGCGGCCGCCCACAGGGCGTGGGCGTCGTCGAGCATGCCTTCCGGGCCACACGCCCAGGTCTGGCGCTCACGCCAGTCCGGCACCACTTCGCCGAGACGCTGCAGATCCAGCCGGCCCTCAGTGCGGGTGGTGCGCACCGTCAACCGGTAGGAGTCGTGCTCACGCGCCAGCTGATCCAGCTCCGCGGCGAACATCACGTCGGATTGTGTTGGCGCCGAATGGATGTGGACGATGTCACCGACCTGATGGCGGCGCGCCAGGGTACGCAGCATGGACATCACCGGGGTGATCCCGGAGCCGCCGGTGAGGAACAACACCTGAGCCGGGGCCGGATCGGGCATGACGAAATTGCCCTGCGGGGCGGCCAACCGCACGATCGTGCCGGGGGCGACGCCGCCGACCAGGTGGCTGGACAGGAAGCCCTCGGGCATCGCCTTGACCGTGATGGAGATGGTCCGGCTCGGGCCGGCCGTCACCGGACTCGACGTCAGCGAATAGGACCGCCAGCGCCACCGGCCGTCGATCAGCAGGCCGATTCCGATGTACTGGCCCGGCTCGTAGTCGAAGGTGAAGCCCCAGCCGGGCTTGATCACCAACGTCGCCGAATCCTCGGTCTCCCGCCGGACGTCGACCACCCGGCCGCGCATCTCGCGGGCCGACCACAGCGGATTGGCCAGCTGCAGATAGTCATCCGGAAGCAGTGGGGTGGTGATGCGTCCGACCAGCGCACGGACCGCGTCGAGCGCCGGTCGCCTGCCCGCCCCGGCGACCTGCGGCCGCACCGTGTCGGCCACATGTGCCCTGATCTTGACGTCGTTCTTCGCCATGTCGACTCCTGCCGTGTCCAACCTACGGTACCGTAACTTACGGTTCCGTATCCAGGAGCTCACAGCAGCTCGAGCAGGAACGGCAGCTCTTGAGTGGCGTACCAGGCCAGGTCGTGGTCCTGGGCATCCCCGACGGTCAACTCGGCGTCCTCGTCACCCAGATCCGCGTCGTCGATCACAGCGATGGCCGCCTCGACTGCAGATTCCGCGGCGGCGTTGTCGACGTAGGCGGCCACCACCTGGTCGAGCCCGACCCGTCCGTCGAGGCGCACCACAGCGTCGTCGAGATCGGGGCGGGCCGTCACTGCGGCGTCGGGGGCATCAGCCACCAGGACCGCTCGGCGCAGCGGCAGTCCGGGACCTGAGTCGGACTCGGTGGCCAGCAGCCGCAGCGAGGCCAGGGCTGCCTCACCGAGGGCGACCTCGGCCAGTTCCTCGTCGTCACCCTCGGCGTAGGACTCCCGCAGCGTCGGCGTGACGGCGAAAGCCGTCCCGGACAGCGGCTGCATGGACCCGTCGACGACCAACCGTTGGAGCATGGCCAAGGTGGCCGGGATGTACACCCGCACCCACGCAGATTAGCCGCCGTTCTCCGGATCGCCGATCAGGGTGGACACGTAGTCGGGCACATACGTCGACAACTCCCGCGGCGGCCGGTAGTAGCTGCCGCTGATCACCGGCCGTTCGGGCAGGTCGACCTTGGGCAGCTCGACCTCGGTGTAGTCGATGGTGGACAGCAGGTGGGCCATCATGTTCAGCCGGGCGTGCTTTTTGACGTCGGACTCCACCACGTACCAGGGACTGTTCGGGGTGTCGGTGTGGACCATCATCTGGTCCTTGGCGCGCGAATAGTCCTCCCAGCGGTAGATCGACTCGAGGTCCATCGGTGAGAGTTTCCATTGCCGCACAGGATCATTGAGGCGCGACCGGAACCGGCGCAGCTGTTCTTCGTCGGACACCGAGAACCAGTACTTGCGCAGGATGATGCCTTCGTCGATGAGCATCTGCTCGAAAATCGGCGTCTGCCGCAGGAACAGCGAATGTTCTTGCGGCGTGCAGAATCCCATCACCTTCTCCACACCGGCCCGGTTGTACCAGGACCGGTCGAACAGGGTGATCTCACCCTTGGCGGGCAGGTGCTGGATATAGCGCTGGTAGTACCACTGACCGCGTTCACGTTCGGTCGGTGCGGGCAGGGCCGCGATGCGCACCACGCGCGGGCTCAGATACTCGGTGATGCGCTTGATGGTGCCGCCCTTGCCTGCGGCGTCGCGGCCCTCGAAGATCACCACGATGCGCGCCCCGGTCTGGCGGACCCACTCCTGGAGTTTCACGAACTCGGTTTGCAGCCTGAACAACTCGGCTTCGTAGGCCTCGTTGGGAATCCGGCGAACCGGCTTCTTCTTCGGTTTACCCTTCGGTGGCGAACCGTTGGTCTCGACGTCACCCATCGCCGCATCGTACGACCACGGGCCGTCGTGCGCTGACCAAGTGGATTACTGGGCGGCCTCGAGAAGCTCCTCGAGCGATTCGGCCAGCAGCGCCGGGAACACGTCGACGTCGCTCATGGCCTCACGGTCAGCGTTGATCCCGAAGTAGAGCATGCCGCAGTAGGACGTCACCCCGATGGCGAGCACCTGGTTGTGCAGCAGCGGCGGCACGGCGTAGGTCTCCAGCAGCTTGGTGCCGGCCAGGTACATCTGCGACTGCGGGCCGGGCACGTTGGTGATCAGCAGGTTGAACTGCCGGGCGGAGAACTGCGTGGCCACCCGGGTGCCCATCGCGTGCAGGGTGGGCGGCGCGAACCCGGACAGCGTGACGATGGTGCGGGCGTCGACCAGGCTGGCCGCCGCCGAGTGGGACTCGGTGGCGTGCGCGATCTGCGACAGCCGCACCACCGGATTGCCCTCCCCCACCGGCAGATCCACCAGGAACGGGGCGACCTCACTGATCGCCTGCCCAGGGCCGGAGGCCTCCAGATCCGCCTCGGGATACACCGACGTCGGTGCCATCGCCCGCACGGTGGAGGTGGTGGTCACCGGCTCACCGCGGGACAGCAGCCAGTTGCGCAGCGCACCGGCGACCACGGCCAGCACCACGTCGTTGACGTCGCAGTCATAGCGCGACCGGACCTTGCGGAAGTCGGCCAGCGACCCGCTGGCCACGGTGAACCGGCGGTTGCGCGAGACCTTGGTGTTCAGCGGACTGTCCGGGGCGGTGCCGCGGGCGACGGTGCGGGCGACGTCGGTCAGCCGGCGGGCCAGGTCGGCCAGCTCCGCACTGTTGGTGGCGACGTCGGTGACCGCCGAGCGGACCGCGTCGAGCTGCTGACCGGGCCGGGCCAGCCAGTCCCCGACCGCGCCGAGCAGCAGCTGACGGCTGCTGGGTTCGCGTCCCGGGATCCAGATGTCCTCACCGAAGGCCGGCGGCCGCTGAGTGCGGTCGGCGATCACGTGGCCGATCTCCAAGGCGGTCATCCCGTTGACCAGGGCCTGGTGCGTTTTGGTGTAGATGGCCAGCCGGTTCTTGGCCAGGCCCTCGATCAGGTACATCTCCCACAGTGGCCGGGAGCGGTCCAGCGGCCGGGAGCCCAGCCGGGCGATCAGCTCGTGCAGCTGGGCGTCGCTGCCCGGCGACGGCAGCGCCGAGCGGCGCACGTGATAGGTGATGTCGAAGTCGGGGTCGTCGACCCAGACCGGGCGGGCCAGCCCGAGGGTGACTTCGCGGACCTTCTGCCGGTAGCGCGGAATCTGCGGCAGCCGGTGTTCGATGGTCTCCAGCAGAGTGTCGTAGCTCAGCCCGGCGCGCGGCTTGCGCACGATCGACAGCGAGCCGACGTACATCGGCGTCGCGGTGTTCTCCAGGTGGTAGAACGACGCGTCCGATGCTGACAACCGAGTCACCATCGTTGCGCTATTCCCCTCGTCGGCTCAACCATTCCCGGGGAACTTCCGCCCGCCAAGCACCCGGATCCGTCCCGCCACGGTAACCGCCGTCGCCGCCATCCCGCATGACGGGTGCACACGCGACGGCGCCGACTGTGCCATCATGACGCCAACGGCCCGCTCCTCTCCAGCGGCCGGTCCCTGATCGACCGATCACCGGAGAGTGCCATGCCCAGCGTCGTTCCCGTCGTTCCCGTCATCGACTACGAGCCCCCCACATCCGACGTTGCCGCGGAACCGGTCCGGCTGTCCCGCAGACGAGTACCCGGATCGCCACCGCGGCCGCTGCCGGCGCCGGACGGCGCCCCGATGCGGGCCGCCGGCGGGTTCGCCGACGCCGCGCTGCGCCGGGTTCTGGAAGTCATCGACCGGCGTCGCCCACTGGGGCAACTCCGCCCACTGCTGGCCGGCGGTCTGGTCGACTCGCTGCTACCCGCAGTTCTGCGCCACGACCGTCGCTCCCCGGCCCGACTACGCCGGCTGCGGGTACAGCCGGTCGGTTCCGATGGAACCGCTGCCGAAGTCGCGGCAACCTATACCCGCGATGACCGGGTGCACGCGATCGCCTGCCGGGTGCAGCAGGTAGCAACGCCGACCGGCCTGCGCTGGCAGGTGGTCGCACTGCACATCGGCTGACTAGCCGCGGCGCAGCGTCTTCTGGTCCTTGGCGCGCTGGCGGGCCGCCTCGCGGCGCTCCTTGCGGGTGCCGCCGGCCGCCGCCGCGGCGGCATGCTTGCCGCCGCCGTTGCGCTTGATCTCCGCCGAGCCGTCCTCAGCCGGGCCGGTGTAGGTGAGCTGACGCGAGTCCTCGTCGTCAATTCCCTTGGCACGCAACGCCGGTGCGGCATGACGGCCCTCGGGCTCAGCCTCGGCGGCGCCCAGGTTGGCCAGCCCCTCCGGAACCTGCACGGGTGCCACCGCCGGGGCCTGCTGCGGTACCGCCTCGACCTGGACGTTGAACAGGAAGCCCACCGACTCCTCTTTGAGGCCCTCGAGCATGGCGACGAACATGTCGTAGCCCTCGCGCTGGTACTCGACCAGCGGGTCGCGCTGGGCCATCGCCCGCAGGCCGATGCCCTCCTTGAGGTAGTCCATCTCGTAGAGGTGCTCGCGCCACTTGCGGTCGATCACGTTGAGCAACACGTTGCGCTCGAGCTGACGCATCGCGCCCTCACCGGCCAGCGCGTCGATCTCGGCTTCGCGCTTGGCGTAAGCCTTTTCGGCATCCTCGACCAGGGCGTCGAGCAGCTCTTCGCGGGTCAGTTCGCCCGGCTCGCCGATGGCGTCGGAGTCGATCAGGTCGTGGTGGTCGATGCCCACCGGGTAGAGCTGCTTGAGCGCGGCCCACAGCTGCTCGAGGTCCCAGTCCTCCGAGTAGCCCTCGGCGGTGGCGCCGTCGACGTAGGCGGTGACGACGTCGACGAGCATGTCGTGGGCCTGCTGCTGCAGGTTCTCCCCCTCGAGGATCCGGCGGCGCTCCTCGTAGATGACCTTGCGCTGCTGGTTCATCACCTCGTCGTACTTGAGGACGTTTTTGCGGATCTCGAAGTTTTGCTGCTCGACCTGGGTCTGCGCGCTCTTGATGGCGCGGGTGACCATCTTGGCCTCGATCGGCACATCGTCGGGCAGGTTCAGGCGGGTCAGCAGCGACTCCAGCGTGGCGCCGTTGAAGCGCCGCATGAGCTCGTCGCCCAGCGACAGGTAGAACCGGGACTCACCCGGGTCACCCTGACGGCCGGAGCGGCCGCGCAGCTGATTGTCGATACGGCGGGACTCGTGCCGCTCGGTGCCCAGCACGTAGAGGCCACCGGCCTCGATGACGACTTCGGCCTCCTCGGCGGCTTCGGCCTTGACCTTCGGCAGCTCCTCGTGCCAAGCGGCCTCGTACTCGTCGGGGGTCTCGACCGGGTCCAGGCCGCGCTCGCGCAGCCGCAGGTCCACCAGGAAGTCGACGTTGCCGCCGAGCACGATGTCGGTACCGCGGCCGGCCATGTTGGTGGCCACCGTGATGGCACCCTTGCGGCCTGCTTCGGCGATGATCGCCGCTTCCTGCTCGTGGTACTTGGCGTTGAGGACGTTGTGCGGAACGCGCCGCTTCTGGAACTGGCGCGACAGGTACTCGGAGCGCTCGACGCTGGTGGTGCCGATCAGGACCGGCTGGCCCTTCTCGTAGCGCTCCACCACGTCATCGACGACGGCGATGTACTTGGCTTCCTCGGTCTTGTAGATGAGGTCGGTCTGGTCCTTGCGGATCATCGAGCGGTTGGTCGGGATCTGGACCACGCCGAGCTTGTAGATCTCGTGCAGCTCGGCGGCCTCGGTCTCGGCCGTGCCGGTCATGCCGGAGAGCTTGTCGTAGAGGCGGAAGTAGTTCTGCAGCGTGATCGTGGCCAGGGTCTGGTTCTCGGCCTTGATCTCGACGTTTTCTTTGGCCTCGATGGCCTGGTGCATGCCCTCGTTGTAGCGGCGACCCACCAGCACGCGGCCGGTGAACTCGTCGACGATCAGGACCTCGCCGTTGCGGACGATGTAGTCCTTGTCGCGCTGGAAGAGCTCCTTGGCCTTCAGGCAGTTGTTGAGGTAGCTGACCAGCGGCGAGTTGGCGGCCTCGTAGAGGTTGTCGATGCCCAGCTGGTCCTCGACGAACTCCACGCCCAGCTCGTGCACACCGACGGTGCGCTTGCGGATGTCGACCTCGTAGTGGGTGTCCTTCTCCATCAGCGGGGCGATCCGGGCGAACTCGGTGTACCAGTGCGAGGCGCCGTCGGCCGGGCCGGAGATGATCAGCGGGGTGCGGGCCTCGTCGATCAGGATCGAGTCGACCTCGTCGACGATGGCGAAGTTGTGGCCGCGCTGCACCAGATCGTCCAGCGAGTGCGCCATGTTGTCGCGCAGGTAGTCGAAGCCGAATTCGTTGTTGGTGCCGTAGGTGATGTCGGCGGCGTAGGCGACGCGCCGCTCGTCCGGGGTCATCTGGGCCAGGATCACGCCGACGTCCAGGCCCAGGAAGCGGTGCACCCGGCCCATCCACTCGCTGTCGCGTTTGGCCAGGTAGTCGTTGACGGTGACGACGTGCACGCCGTCACCGGAGAGCGCGTTGAGGTAGGCGGGCAGCACACAGGTCAGGGTCTTGCCCTCACCGGTCTTCATCTCGGCGACGTTGCCGAAGTGCAGCGCCGCGCCGCCCATCACCTGGACGTCGAAGTGACGCTGCGAGAGCACCCGCCAGGCGGCCTCACGGGCCACGGCGAAAGCCTCGGGCAGCAGCGCATCGAGGCTTTCGCCGCCGGCATAGCGCTTCTTGAACTCGTCGGTCTTGGACCGCAGCTCGGCGTCGGTCAGCTTCTCTACGTCGTCGGACAAGGTGTTGACATAGTCAGCCACCCCCTTGAGGCGCTTGACCATGCGACCTTCACCAAGGCGCAGTAACTTCGACAGCACAGTTGTGTTCCCTCGTGGATTGGAGGCGTGAGCGCCCTCCATCCTAGGTGAAGCGCTGTTCGGTCCCCGTCAGCCTGGACCGGGCAGGCCTACGCGAGCCGGATCAACCCGTAGTCGTAGGCGTGCCGACGGTAGACGACCGACGGACGGTCGCTCTCCTTGTCGTGGAACAAGAAGAAGTCGTGGCCGACCAGCTCCATCTCGTAGAGCGCATCGTCGACGGTCATCGGCGTGGCCGGGTGGTCCTTGGTGCGCACGATGCGGCCCGGCTCGTGGTCCTCGACCGCGATCTCCTCGACGGCGGGCGCGGTATCGGCCTTCGGCGTGAATGCGGCGGCGGCGTCGATGACGGCGGTGGCCTCGTGCAGCGAAACCGGGGTCTTGTCGCCGTAGTGCACCTTGCGCCGGTCCTTGCTGCGGCGCAGCCGGTTCTCGAGCTTGTGCACGGCCGCCTCGAAGGCTCCGTAGAAGCTCTCGGCGCAGGCCTCGCCGCGGACGACAGGACCGCGTCCGCGCGCGGTGATCTCGACGTGCTGACAGTTCTTGCGCTGGCGGCGGTTGCGCTCGTGCTCGAGCTCGACATCGAAGCGGTAGATCGAGCGATCGAACCGCTCGAGACGGGCGAGCTTGTTGGAGACGTACACGCGGTAGTGGTCGGGAACCTCGACGTTGCGGCCTGTCACCTGGACTTCGGCGCTGGGCCCGGCTTCGGAGGTTTCATCGGTGTCGGTCAGCTGATCTTCATTCACGGATTGGATTGACATGCTTGACAACTCGTTTCTCTTACGGGTTGCACGCACGGAGCGTGCCCGGCCTGTCATCGATAACTGCGCCGGACAGGAAAGGCACGGACTCTCGCCCGCCGGCGCCAGAGGTCGAAGAAATCACCTCCTACCGTTTCGGCGAAGTGGCGGGCCTGGTCCTAGGCCGCCCCCGTGATGTGTTCACGGTGTGTTGGCCCCGACGGTAGTCCGTGTTCACTCGGTGATGCCACCTTTTCGACGCACCTGTTTCCAGTTCTTAGGACCTTCGTTACAAGGACCAATGACATCGGTGCCTCAGGCGTGCGCGAGGGTGAGCACAGCCGTCACTTGCGCCCCGACGGCGTGCAGGGTGCGCACGGCTTCCCGGGCGGTCGCACCGGTGGTGATGATGTCGTCGATCAGCACGACGGGACCCGTGACGGGGCGGGTGAGGCGGACCCGGCCGCGCAGGTTGTGCTCGCGCGCGGTGCTGGTGAGTCCGACGGAATCACGGACCAGGGCCTTGGTGCGCAGGGCGGCGACGACGGCGAGGTCCGGGTGATGTTCGGTGGCCGCCGCGGCGATGCGGGTGACCGGGTCTCCCCCGCGGCGGCGGGCGGCCCAGGCGCGGGTCGGTGCGGGGACGAGGGTCAGCGGGGTGTCGAGGATGCCCCAGACAGTCAGGTGGTGAAGGCCGAGGGCCAGCGCCCGGGCCAGGGGTGCGACGAGGTCGCGGCGGCCGTGTTCCTTGACCGCGACGATGGCCTGGCGGCGGGCGCCCGCGTAGCGGCCGAGCGCGAAGACGGGCACCTCGGGGTCGACGCGCGGGGTGACCAGGTGCGGCTCGTCGGACTGGACATCGAGGGCGGTGGCGCAGGTGTCACACCAGGTGGTCGACGGTGCACCGCAGCCGCCGCACTCCCGCGGCAGGACCAGGTCGAGCATGGTCGGCAGTGTGCCGCGGGGGTGTGACAGGTCTACAGACCGGCCGAGCGCCTCTCCACGTCGGCGGCGGCGCCGATCCAGACGGCGTAGGCCGCCGAGGTGGCGATCTGGTCGACGGTGTCCTCGTTGCCGCCGAGTTCACGCACCTGATCGCCGATCGCGTAGCGGATGATGTCCACCGATGTCATCAACGGGCTCATGGGTTGCCTCCTCGTTGCCCCCGTACAACGCCACGGTAGGCCGAGAAATTTAGCTCAGCTAGGTGATTCGCTGCCGGGTGCGGCGGACGTGTGACGAGGGTTACGGTCGCAACATGGCCGACGAGCTCAATTACATCGACGCAAACGGACTCAGGTTTGCCTATCTCGACGAGGGCTCGGGCCCGCTCGTGCTGTTGCTCCACGGGTTCCCGGACACCGCACATACGTGGGACGATCTTCGCTCCCGGCTCGCCACAAAGGGCTATCGCGCCGTCAGCCCGTTCATGCGCGGATATCACCCGACCGGCGTCCCGAACGCAGACCCAGATCAGGAGACCTTGGCGCGCGACGTCCTCGCACTGATACCCGCCCTGGGGGCGCAGGAGGCCATCGTCGTCGGCCACGATTGGGGCGCCGCGGCCGCCTACGGTGCCGCAGCGCTCGGTCCGCACCGAGTCGCGAAGCTGATCACAATCGCCATTCCGCACCCGGGAGCCTTGAAACCGTCGTTGCGAAAACTTTGGGGCATACGTCATTTCGCGACATACAAACTCCCGGGAGCCCCGAAACGCTTCGCACGTAACGATTTTGCGGCGCTACCCGCGATCTATCGGCGGTGGTCGCCCACGTGGAGTCCCGCCCCGGGCGAGTTCGACGCCATCCGAGCGTGCTTCTCGAGTCCCGGCAGCCTGAATGCCGCTTTCGGCTACTACCGGAAACTCTCGCCCATCCCTTCGGCATCACTGAAAGCGCGGATCACCGTGCCGACTGTGGTCTTCGCCGGAAGCGATGACCCTGTTGCCGAGCCATCGGACTTTCGAGCCGCCGCCCTTAAGTTCGACGGCGACTACATCGTCGAGGACTTTCCTGGCGGACATTTCCTGCACCGCGAACATCCTGAGGAATTCGCGCAGCGCATCCTGAACCACCTCTAGTCGAGCGCGGTTATCCCATCAGGGAACGGATCGGGTCGCTGCCGTCCCAATCGGCGGCGGCCGAACGCACGAACTCGGCCAGCCATGCCGAGGACTCGGTGAGCTCCATCAGCTCCACGATCGTCGCCGTTCCCGCCGGCGGCACGAAGTAGGCGTAGCGCGCCGACTGCTCGTCCCCGCCCGACCACACCACCGGCCAGCCGGCGGCCTGCCCCGCGGCCAGCGCCTCGTCGAAGTTCTCCGCCCAGTACGCCAGCTGGTGATAGCCGTCGCCGCCGGCATCGGTGAATTCCGAATAGATCGACGGAGTGTCATCGTCCTGGTGGATGACCTCGATCTGCATGTCGCCACTGTTGGCGAAGCCGATTGTCAGCGTCACCGTGCACGGCTCACCCCGGTACACCCCGGTCTGCGTGATGCCCCGCATCACGTACCACGGGCCGACCCCGAGCTGCACCCATTGATTCAGCGTCGCGTCGAAATCGTTGACGATGTAGCCGATCTGGCGGATCGGTCCGGGCAGCACAGGTCCGGGCATCGGAGCTCTCCTTGTCAGCCGGGCAGCACGGGAACGGTACCGGGAACCATGAAAGGCCGTACATCCGACCAGGTTTGGCCGTTCTCCGCATTCGTCCCGGACAGCTGCAGCACACCGCGGGCGTCGGAGACGTAGACCGCAGACGGGTTGGCGGCCACCGCGGTCACCGGCATCGACACGTTGCCGCTGGGCCCGTCGGAGTTCACCCCGTCGAGGTTCACGTACGACACCGGGTGGGCCGGATCGGTGCGGGTCACCACCAGGTCGTCACCGGTACGCCAGGACAGCGACACCACCGAGGACCCCAGGCCGAAGCCCAGGCGGCGCGGATAGGTCAGGGCGAACTCGCCGACCGGGGTCTGCTCCACCCCGGCCAGGATCACCTGCCCGTTGATCACCATCGCGGCGCGGGTCCCGTCCCGGGACAGCTGCAATTCGGTGATGGCACCGGGGAACTTCGAGGTCACCGCCGCGGCATCGACCGGGATGCGAGCCGGCTGGCCGGAGGCCTCCTCCTGGATTACCCGCACCACGCTGTTGCCGTCGACCACCACCCACACCGCGTCGTCCAACGCCCACGACGGCCTGGTCAGCGAGCGTGAATCGGTGGCCTGCGCGGCGGCACCCCCGTTGGGTCCGATCCACAACGAGGACGCCATATCCGGCGCACCCGGCCGCAGCGCCACCACCGAGGCGATGTCCCGTCCGGTGCGCGACAGCGACGCCGACATCTGGTCGCCCATCGCGCCGAACGAACCGGGCACCGGCGTGGCGCGCTGGCCGTCCAGCGACACCATCGACCCGCCGATCAGGGCGTGCACCCCGGCCGACGCGCCGTCGACCACACCGGGATCGGTGGCGGCCACATCGGTGGTGCTCCAGCCGTCGGCGAACCGGTCGTCCAGCGCCGCGCCGTCGGCGTTGATCACATACGGGCCCTTGATGTCGGAGCGGGCCAGCGTCCAGATGATCTGTGCGGCAAGCAGTTGTCTGCTGTGCGGGTCGGTGGTGGTCAGGTTCTCCAGTTCGATGCGTGCGCCGCCGTAGCCCTTGCCGATGCCGGTCTTCCCGCCGTCAGCCCGGCTCACCGGACCGATCATCTTCAGCGGCGCGCCCATCAAGTTGCGCACCGTCTTGGCCATCTCGGGCCGCGGGCCGCCGATGAGTTTGGTCACCAATTCGGTGGCCAGCTGGTCGGAATCGGACACCGCGACGTAGCGCGGGTCGGGCACGACGGTCTTACCGGTGGGATCGACGAAGTACAGCGTGTTGCGCTTGTAGGTGGCCTGGAACTGCTGCCAGTCCAGGAACACCCCGTTGGGCAGCTTGTTGATCCGCCAGCCGTCGGCGGTCTGGATCAGCTCGATGGGCCCGGGGTCGGGCAGCTGGCCGTCGGCGGTCTCGAACACCCCGATATCGGACAGCGAGCCCAGGATGTCGGCCTTCATGGTCACCGAAACCCGGTCCACCGTGCGGGTTTCGACGAACACGACTTTGTCGATCAGCAGGGCGCTGCCCTGGTCGTCCCAGGCGCTGGACGCCGACTCGGTCAGGAACTGGCGCGCGGCCAGGTGCCGGTTGGCCGGGTCGGCGGTGGCCTTGAGGAATTCGCGCAACAGCTGGTCGGGGTCCATACCCGGAGTGGGCTTGGGCAGGTTCTTGGGCTGGGGCCGCTCCACGGTCCCGATCGCTTGCGGCGCCGAGGAATTGGGGACTCCCGCACACGCACCGATCGACAGGGCAACCAGGCCGACCAGAACTGCGGTCAGCAACCGGCGTGTCACACGCTCTCCTGCGCGGGCTCGCGCTGCCGCAGTTGGCGTTGTTCCTTGCGGCCCTCCAGGCGCGGTGTCGCAGTGGGTTTCAGCGGCAGCGGGCTGGTGGTCACCTTGTGGCCGCGCACCAGCGGCAGGGTCAACCGGAAGCAGGCGCCCTTACCGGGCTCTCCCCACGCTTCGAGCCGGCCCTGGTGCAGCCGGGCATCCTCGATGCTGATCGCCAGGCCGAGTCCGGTTCCGCCGGAGCGGCGCACCCGGGACGGGTCGGATCGCCAGAACCGGCTGAACACCAGCTTCTCCTCGCCCGGCCGCAACCCGACGCCGAAGTCGCGGACCGTGACGGCCACGGTGTCCTCGTCGGCGGCCATCCGGATCAGCACCGGCTTGCGCTCGGCGTGGTCGATCGCGTTGGCGATCAGGTTGCGCAGGATGCGTTCGACCCGGCGGGGATCCACCTCGGCGATCACTTCCTGCTCGGGCATCTCGACCTGCAGGTCGACACCGGCGTCGTCGGCCAGATGGCCGACGTTGCCCAGCGCGCTGTTGACCGTGGAGCGCAGGTCGACGGCCTCCACCGACAGCTCGGCGACACCGGCGTCGTGCCGGGAGATCTCCAGCAGGTCGTTGAGCAGCGTCTCGAACCGGTCGAGTTCGTTGACCATCAACTCGATCGAGCGGCGCAGCGCCGGGTCCAGTTCCTCGGAGTGGTCGTAGATCAGATCGGCCGCCATCCGCACCGTCGTCAGCGGTGTACGCAGTTCGTGGCTGACGTCGGAGGTGAAGCGGCGCTGCAAGTTTCCGAACTCTTCGAGTTGGGTGATCTGGCGCTGCAGGCTTTCGGCCATGTCGTTGAACGACACCCCGAGCCGGGCCATGTCGTCCTCGCCGCGCACCGGCATCCGCTCCGAGAGGTGTCCTTCGGCGAAACGTTCGGCGATCCGCGACGCCGAGCGCACCGGCAGCACCACCTGCCGCGAGACCAGCAGCGCGATGCCGGCCAGTAGCACCAGCAGAACCAGGCCACCGGTGGCCATGGTGCCGCGCACCAGCGTGATGGTGCTTTCCTCGCTGTTGAGCGGGAACACCAGGTACAGCTCGAGATTGGGCACCCGCGCGGGCACCGGGGTACCGATCAGCAGCGCCGGGCCGGAGAACGATTCGGTACGCACCGTCGAGTACTGGTAGCTGACCTGTCCGGCTTTGACGAAGTCGCGCAACGACTTCGGAATCTGCTCGACGGGACCTGCCGCCGTCGCCGCCCGCGGCCCGTCACCGGGCACCATCAGTACCGCGTCGAACGTGCCGGCCAGCGCCGCACCCGACGATTGGCCGGTCTTGGAGATCAGAGTGTTGCGGGCCAGCTGCAGGCTGCTGTCCAGGGAGCGGGCCTCTTCACCGCTGACGATGCCGCTGACGGTGTTGCGCGCCCGGTCGATCTCCTCGGTGGCGGCGTGCACCTTCACGTCGAGCACCCGGTTGGTGATCTGACTGGTCAGCACGAATCCGAGCACCAGGATGACGGCCAGCGACAGCCCCAGCGTCAGCACGACGACACGCAATTGCAACGAGCGGCGCCAGATCTGCGCGACCGCCCGGCTCAGCGCGCTCGTGCCCCGAACCAGGGGGCCCGAACGCCCCCAGGGACCGCGAACACGAGCTCGAATCATGCGCGGCTCACGGAGGTCCGGCCTTGTATCCCACTCCTCGAACGGTCAGCACCACCTGCGGGTTCTCCGGGTCCTTCTCGACCTTGGCCCGCAACCGCTGGACATGCACGTTCACCAAACGGGTGTCGGCGGGGTGACGGTAACCCCACACCTGTTCGAGCAGCACATCTCGAGTAAACACCTGCCGCGGTTTGCGTGCCAGCGCCACCAGCAGGTCGAACTCCAGCGGTGTCAGCGAAATCTGCTCACCATTGCGGGTCACCTTATGGGCGGGCACGTCGATGTCGATATCGGCGATCGACAGCATCTCGGCCGGCTCGTCCTCGTTGCGACGCAGCCGCGCACGAACCCGGGCCACCAGCTCCTTCGGCTTGAAGGGCTTCATCACGTAGTCGTCGGCGCCGGACTCCAGGCCCAGCACCACGTCGACAGTGTCGGTCTTGGCGGTCAGCATCACGATCGGCACACCGGAGTCCGCACGCAGCACCCGGCATACGTCGATGCCGTTCATCCCGGGCAGCATGAGGTCCAGTAGCACCAGATCGGGGCGCAGTTCACGCACCGCCGTCAGCGCCTGCGACCCGTCGCCGATCACCGCGGTGTCGAAACCCTCACCCCGCAGCACGATGGTGAGCATCTCGGCCAACGACGGATCGTCGTCGACAACCAGAATCCTTTGCCTCATGGAGTCCATGGTGTCACCGAATCGCGACAAACCCCGGCTACCACACGGGCGCGTCACGACATTTACCCTGCGTGCAATGACCGGGCGAGCTCAATCGGGTTGACGTCGGGGGCGATGACCGACCACGGACCGCCCCAATCGGCGGCAGCCAACTCGGCGTAGACCGCTCCGGTGCGCTGCTGGAGCCCGTCGTCGCGCTCATAGGCGTCACGCGCTCGGTCGGATTCCTGCTCGGCGCGCTGCCGGGCGCGCTGGGCCGCCAGCTCGACGGAGGCGTCGAGAAGCAGCTGCCGGTCCGGCCGGGGCAGGGCGAACCGCCCGTACTCCAGCTCACCCACCCACGACACCACCTCGCCGGTCGCGCCCTGGTGGAGCCGCGCGGCGCTGTAGGCAGCATTGGAGGCGACATAGCGGTCCAGGATGATGACGTCGTAGCGCGCGCCCAGATCCGCGATGAGGTCTTTGGCGCCGGCCCGGTCGAGGGCGAACAGCACGGCCATGGCGTAGACGGACTCGGCCAGGTCGCCGTGCCGGCCGTGCAGGGCCTCGCTGGCCAGATCGGCGTGGATCGAGTCGCCGTAGCGCGGGAACGCCAGCGTGGTCACCGAGCAGCCGTCGGCTTCGAAGGCCTGCTGTAGGCCGCGGGTCAGCGTGCGCTTTCCGGCTCCGTCGAGTCCCTCGATGACGATCAGCACCCCGCGAGCCTAGTGCGTGCCGCCGGTAGAGTTCGGCGCATCGAAGCCCCGGCGAAGGGATGTAGTCCATGACCACAACAGCACCGTCCCATCTCGGTGTGGATCCCTCGGTGACCCAGTTGCGCGCCGCCCTGGACATGCAACGGGCGGCGCACATCGCCGCGGGGTCGCCGAGCGCCCAGGAGCGACTGGACCGCATCGATCGGTTCATGGCCGGTGTTCTGGAGTACGCCGACGACCTGGTCGCCGCGCTCAGCGCCGACTTCGGCAACCGGCCCGCGCTGACGAGCTACTTCGCCGAGATCGTCAGCGTGCTGCCGGAGATCGACGTGATCCGGGCCGGCATCGAGGACTGGATGGCCGATGAGGAACTGCCGGTGGCCACCATGGCCGGCATCCCGGCCTTTGTGCAGACCCGCCCCAAAGGTGTCGTCGGCATCGTCGGGCCGTGGAACTTCCCGGTGCTCTTGGTGATTCAGCCCGCGATCGAGGCACTGGCCGCCGGCAACCGGCTGATGATCAAGTTCTCCGATATCCCCGAGCGCACCGCGGCGGTGTTCGCCGAAGCGGTCAACAGCCGGATGCGCCCAGACGAAGTCGAGGTGGTTCGCGGCGGAATCGACACTGCTGCAGCGTTTTCCGACCTGCCGTTCGACCACCTGATCTTCACCGGGTCACCCTCGGTCGGAGCAATCGTCGCCCAGGCAGCCGGCCGCAACCTGGTGCCGGTGACGCTGGAGTTGGGCGGCAAGAATCCGGTGGTGATCGCCGACGATGCGGATCTGGCGCTGGCCGCCGACCGGATCTCCGGTGTTCGCCTGATGAACGGCGGACAGATCTGCCTGTGCCCGGACTACGTGTTCGTGCCGGCCGCTGCGGTGGAGGAGTTCGTGTCGCTCTACCGCGAGTCCGTCGAGCGCCGCTTCCCCACCTACGTGAACAACGAGAACGTCGTCACCATCGTCAATGACCGCAACTTCGCCCGTGTGGTCGGCCTCGTCGAGGACGCCGCAGCCAAGGGCGCCCGGGTGGTGACGATCGCCCCCGCCGACGAGGCCGAGTCGCTGCCGGATGCGGCCACCCGCCGGATCGCCCCGACGGTGCTGCTCGACGTCACCCCGGATATGCATATCGCGACCGAGGAGATTTTCGGCCCGGTGATCGTCGTGTACCCCTACACCGACCTCGACGAGGCGATCGACTACATCAACTCCTTCCCCAGTCCCCTGGGCGCCTACTTCTTCGGCTCCGACGGCCCGCAGTTCCAGCGGTTCATCGCCCGCACCACCAGTGGTGGGGTCACCCGCAACGACGTCGGCTTCCACTGGTCGACGCCGGGGGCGCCGGCCGGCGGTATCGGCCGCAGCGGGATGGGCGCCTACCACGGCAAGGTCGGCTTCGACGAGTTCAGCCACAAGCGCACCATCGCCGCGAACGCAGGCCCGGCCGGTATGGCGTCGCTGGTGCTGCCGCCCGCCGGCGCACGCGAAACCGAGGCACTACGCGGCATGATCGGTGCGGCCTACCAGACCATCAGCGGCCGAATCGAGAGCTGAGGCTCAGAACTGCCCGCAGTTCGGTGTGGTCGGTTCGCCGTTGAACCGGTCGGCGATCCACTGCATCGCGGCCTCGCCGTCGACCAGCATGGGCAGGGCATGGTTGACCACCGCCTTGTTCAGGAACGGCGGTTCCTCGTTGGTGCGGAACTCGACGTCGGCCCCCTGCGCGCACCAGTCGCGGCCGAGCTGGTTGGCCGCCGCCCACGGCACCAACGGGTCGTAGCGATTGCTGTTGATCAACACGGGCGCATTGGGTTTGAGGCGCCCGATCCGCTGCTCGTCGAACAGGCTGGAGAACGGCTCGGAGTTCACCAGTTCGGTCATGTCGCGGTTGAAGTAGGGCTGTAGGTGCCGAAACATGAACTTGGTCAATGTTTCTGCCACGCACTGGTCGGCGACCTTGGCGAGCAGGTCTTCTCCGCGCGGGGTCAGGGTGGCCCGGATCTCGTCGGCGTGCTCGGGGTAGGCGGCGATCACCGAGTTCAGCGCGTAGCCGACCACCCCCACCAGGGCACTGCCGTCGGCGTAGGGAAACAGTTCCTTCAGGTCGGCGGGCGGCGCACCGGCGTAGCTGCCCACGACGTGCTGCTCGGGGGCGTAGGTCGAGGCCAGCTCGGCCGCCGAGGCCGCCGCCCCGCCCCCTTGCGAGTAGCCCCAAAAGGCCACCGGCCCATGGGGATTCAGTGAGGTGTCGGGAAGCCGCATGGCGGCGCGGGCGCCGTCGAGCATGGCGTGGCCTTCGGAGAGCCGGTTGACGTAGGTGTGCTGCACCCCGATGGTGCCCAGGCCCTCGTAGTCGGTCATGAAGATGGCGAACCCGCGGGCCACCATCGTCGCGACGAACATCTCCTCGTAGTTGAACGTCAGATCCAGGTACGGCGCCCAGTGGATGCCCTGGTTGAACTGCCGCGACGGTGCGCACTGGTCGCCCTGCCCCTGGGTCCCGGGACCGTAGACGATCAGCGGCCGCGGGCCACGGCCCGGCCAGTCGTTGAACGGCTCGAAGTAGGTGCCGGTGACCACGTCCGGGTTACCGCGCCCGTCGGTGCTGCGGTACATGACGCGAGTTCCGGTGGCCATGATCGCGCCGAGCTGCCCGGAGGGTTCGAGCACCAGCCGCGACGGCTCGCTGCGCACCACGTCACCCGGTTGCAACTGCGGCGGGATCGGGTTGGGCGGGGTGTAGAACTCGGTGTACTCGTCTTCGTTGTAGTACGGGTCCCAGTTGCGGTCGGCATGCGCGACCGGCGCGAACAATGTTGCGGCGCAGACAATTACAACGAAAAACCGCAATCCCATGCGGCGCAGATTACGGCATTGAGGCGGCGCACAGATCGAGTTGTCCCATCCGGGCCCGATCCGTGCGCCGCCTCGGCGCGCGCTCTAGTACCGGTAGTGCTCCGGCTTGTACGGGCCCTCGACGTCGACGCCGATGTACTCGGCCTGCTCCTTGGTCAGCCTGGTCAGCGAACCGCCGAGCGCTTCGACGTGGATCTTGGCGACCTTCTCGTCGAGGTGCTTGGGCAGCCGGTAGACCTCGTTGTCGTATTCGTCGTTCTTGGTCCACAACTCGATCTGGGCGATGACCTGGTTCGAGAAGCTGTTGCTCATCACGAACGACGGGTGCCCGGTGGCATTGCCGAGGTTGAGCAGCCGCCCCTCGGACAACACGATGATCGAGTGGCCGTCGGGGAACACGAACTCGTCGACCTGCGGCTTGATGTTGATGCGGCGGATGTCCGGATCGGCCTCGAGCCGAGCCATCTCAATCTCATCGTCGAAGTGGCCGATGTTGCCCAGGATCGCCTGGTGCTTCATCGAGCGCATGTGGTCGAGGGTGATGATGCCCTGGTTGCCGGTCGCGGTGATGACGATGTCGGCCCAGCCGATGGCCTCTTCGACGGTCTTGACCTCGAAGCCGTCCATCAACGCCTGCAGGGCGTTGATCGGATCGATCTCGGTGACTGCGACGCGCGCACCCTGGGCCTTGAGCGCCTCGGCGCAGCCCTTGCCGACGTCGCCGTAGCCACAGACCAGTGCGGCCTTGCCGCCGATCAGCACGTCAGTGCCGCGGTTGATGCCGTCGATCAGCGAGTGCCGGGTGCCGTACTTGTTGTCGAACTTGCTCTTGGTGACCGAGTCGTTGACGTTGATGGCCGGGAACACCAGCTCGCCGGCGGCGGCGAACTGGTACAGCCGCAGCACGCCGGTGGTGGTCTCCTCGGTGACACCCTTGACCGACTCGGCGATCGTCGTCCACTTGGTCTTGTCGGTTTCGAAGCGCTCACGGAGCAGGTTGAGGAACACCTTGTACTCGGCGGAGGCGTCGTCCTCGGCCGGCGGGACCACACCGGCCTTCTCGAACTGGGCGCCGCGCAGCACCAGCATGGTGGCGTCGCCGCCGTCGTCGAGGATCATGTTGGCCGGCTCGCCGGGCCAGGTCAGCATCTGCTCGGCAGCCCACCAGTACTCCTCGAGCGTCTCGCCCTTCCAGGCGAAGATCGGCACGCCTTTGGGTTCCTCGGGGGTGCCGTGCGGGCCGACGACGGTGGCCGCCGCCGCGTGGTCCTGGGTGGAGAAGATGTTGCACGAGGCCCAGCGGACCTCGGCGCCGAGCGCGACCAGTGTCTCGATGAGCACCGCGGTCTGCACGGTCATGTGCAGCGAACCGGAGATGCGCGCACCCTTGAGCGGCAGCACCTCGGCGTATTCGCGACGCAGCGACATCAGGCCGGGCATCTCGTGCTCGGCGAGCCGGATCTCCTTGCGGCCGAACTCGGCCAGGGACAGATCGGCGACCTTGTAGTCGATGCCGTTGCGGGTGTCGACAGTCAGTTCAGACATGTAAGAGCCCTCTTCGTTCGTCATTGCCGGTGTGCGCGCAGACGCGCGCAGGCGACATCCCCAGCCTGCGGGCTCGCGGGACAGGCGCAGTGGGCGCTCTGACAGCTAGGGAATATCGATAACACCGTAGCGTTCGGCGAACGGCGTCATCAAACGGGCTAGGTCAGCGGCCACGTCGTGGTTGGCTTCCGGCGGCATCGAGATGTAGCTCATCGCCAGCCGGACGATCGCGCGGGCCAGGACGCCGGCGTCGGAGTCGCTGGCCCCGACCCAGCTGTTGATGAACGCCTCGGTCAGCCGCTCGGAGGCCCGGGTGATGATCGGGGCGCTGTCGGTGGTGATCATCTGCAGCAGGTCGGGCTTGGCCACCCCGGTGAGCAGGGAGATCACCAGCGGGTCGGCGGCCGACTCGGTGAAGAACACCCGGAAGCCCTCGGAGAAGGCCGCGAAGACGTTGCCGACGTTCGAGGTGATCGCGTCGTCGATGGCGTCGACCAGCCGATCGGTCAGTCTCAAGGCGTATCCCTGCGCCAGGCCCTGCCGGGAGCCGAACTCGTTGTAGATGGTCTGCCGGCTGATGCCGGCGGTGCGGGCGACGTCGGACAGCGTGATCGCCGACCAGTCCTTGGTCAGCAGCTCCTCGCGCATGGCGTCGAGCACCGAATCCCGCAAGAGCGCACGCGAGGCCTCGGGATAGGGAACCCGAGGCCTCGTCACACGCGCGAGCGTAGTCGAAACAGCCGTTGTCACCCGCGCGCGACTTCCACCATCTCGAAGTCCGACTTGGCCGCGCCGCAGTCCGGGCAGCTCCAGTCCTCCGGGATGTCGTCCCACCGGGTGCCGGGGGCGATGCCGTCCTCCGGCCAGCCCTTGGCTTCGTCGTACTCGAATCCGCACTGCACGCAGATGAACAGCTTGTACGCCTGCTCGCTCACTGCTTTACCTCCATGGCTTCGAAGTCGATCTTCTCTCGGACCCCGCAGTCCGGGCAGCACCAGTCGTCGGGGATGTCGGCCCAGGCGGTGCCGGCCGGGAAACCTTCCCGGGCGGCACCTGTGGCCTCGTCGTACACGTAGTCACAGATCGGGCACTTGTAGGCGCTCATGCGTTGGCTCCAGCTGCTCCGTAGCGGGCCAGGATCTTCTCGCGGCGACGCGGGTCGATGTTCACCTTGGTGATATCGCCGTTGTAGTGCTCGAGGACCCGGTGGTCCATCATCTTGCGCCACACCCACGGCAGGTAGGTCACGCCGATCAGGGTCGCGTAGCCGGTCGGCAGCTCGGGAGCACCGTCCATACTGCGCAGCGTCTGGTAGCGCCGGGTGGGGTTGGCGTGGTGATCACTGTGCCGCTGCAGGTGGTACAGGAACAGGTTGGTCACCAGGTGATCAGAGTTCCAGCTGTGCTCCGGGGTGCACCGCTCGTAGCGGCCGTTCTCGTTCTTCTGCCGCAGCAGGCCGTAGTGCTCGAGGTAGTTGACCGACTCCAGCATCGCGAAGCCGAACACCGCCTGGATGATCAGGAACGGGATCAGGGCCGGGCCGAACACCGCGATCAGGGCGCCGAACAGCACGACGGTCATCAGCCACGCGTTGAGGACGTCGTTGCCCAGCCAGGTGCGCGGGTCCCACGGGCTCTTGCCGAGCCGGCGGATGCGGGCGGCCTCGAGCTTGACGGCCGAGCGGGCACTGCCCCACACGCTGCGCGGCAGGAACTCCCAGAACGTCTCACCGAAGCGCGACGATGCGGGGTCTTCCGGAGTGGCGACGCGGACGTGGTGGCCACGGTTGTGCTCGATGTAGAAGTGGCCGTAGGCGGTCTGGGCCAGCGTGATCTTGGACAACCAACGCTCCAGCGACTCCTTCTTGTGGCCGAGTTCGTGGGCGGTGTTAATACCGGTTCCGCCGAGCACGCCGACCGACAGGGCCAGACCGATCTTGGCGAACCAGCTCAGGCCACCCTCGTAGCCCAGCCAGCTCAGGTCCGACGCGGTGAACATGTAGGCACCGAAGATCAGGCTGGCGTACTGGAACGGGATGAAGATGTAGGTGCAGTACCGGTAGTACTTGTCGTTCTCCAGGTACTCCATCACCTCATCGGGCGGGTTCTGCCCGTCGCGGCCGAACTTCAGGTCCAGCGCCGGCAGCAGCATGTAGATCAGGAACGGACCGACCCAGAAGAACACCTGCGACGCAGCGGTCCAACCGAGTTGGTTCATGCCCCAGACGATCGGCAGCACCACGAACAACGCGGTGGGTGCGATCAGACCCATCAGCCACAGGTAGCGCTTCTTGTCACGCCACTGCGTGGGTTCGACCCGGGCCGTGCCGGTATCTAGCTGAGACGTCACGACTATTACCTCCATGTGAGTGCCATCACCGTTGATGAGTTGACTATAGAGGTGAATTTGTCGGTTGTCTAGACAAACAGCATGCTTTTGTAAATCAGCTGCTGGTGGCGGCCTGCCGTTGCCCGAGTACCGAGTGCCTGCGCCCGTAGGCGAGGTAGATGACGACGCCGATGACCATCCAGATGCCGAACCTGATCCAGGTCAGGCCGGTGAGGTTGAGCATCAGCCACACGCACGCGACGATCGACAGGATCGGCAGCACCGGCACGAACGGTGCCTTGAACCCGCGTTCCAGGTCGGGTCGGGTGCGCCGCAGGACGATCACGCCGGCCGACACGAGCACGAACGCGAACAGGGTGCCGACGTTGACCATCTCCTCGAGTTTGGCGATCGGGAAGACGGTGGCCGCCACCGCAATGAGGACGGCGACGATGACGGTGATGCGCACCGGGGTTCCGTGCGACCCGGTGTGGGCCAGCCCCCGCGGCAGCAGGCCGTCCCGCGACATCGCGAACAGGACCCGGGACTGGCCCAGCACCAGCACCATGACGACGGTCGTCAAGCCGGCCAGCGCCCCGATCGAGATCACCTTCGCCGCCCAGTTCACCCCGTTGATCGAGAACGCGGTGGCGAGGTTGGCCTGGCCGTGCCCCCCGGACGCCAGATCCTTGTAATTCACCATCCCGGAGAGCACCACCGAGACCGCGACGTAGAGCACGGTGACGATCGCCAGCGAGGCAAGGATGCCGCGGGCGACGTCGCGCTGCGGATTCTTGGTCTCCTCGGCGGTGGTGGCCACCACGTCGAACCCGATGAACGCGAAGAACACGATCGAGGCACCGGCCAGCAGGCCGTACCAGCCGTAGTGGCTTCCCTCAGCTCCGGTGAGCAAGGAGAACACCGACTGGTTGATCCCGCTGGCGTCGCTGCCCTTGCCGCCCTCGGCGGGCGGGATGAATGGCGAGTAGTTGGCCGTCTTGATGTAGAAGGCGCCGACAACCACGACGAGCAGCACCACCGACACCTTGATCGCGGTCATGGCGAAGGAGAAGTTCGACGACAGTTTGGTGCCCAGGGCCAGCAGGGTGGCCACCGCGGCGATGATCAGCAGGGCGCCCCAGTCGAAGTCGAACGGCCCCACGTCCACCACGCCGCCGGAGAACCCGAAGACCGTGCCCAGATAGCTCGACCAGCCTTTGGCCACCACCGCGGCACCGACCGCGAACTCCAGCACCAGATCCCAGCCAATGATCCACGCGACGAACTCACCGAAGGTGGCATAAGAGAACGTGTAGGCGCTGCCCGCGACCGGCAGAGTGGAGGCGAACTCCGCGTAGCACAGCGCGGCCAGCCCGCAAGTGACCGCGGCGATGATGAACGACACCGAGATCGCGGGGCCGGTGATGTTGCCGAAAGTCGATGCGGTGACGGTGAAAATGCCGGCGCCGACCACGACAGAGACCCCGAAGATGGTCAGATCCCACCAGGTCAGATCTTTGCGTAACCGGGTGCCCGGTTCGTCGGTGTCGAGGATGGATTGCTCCACCGACTTGGTGCGCCAGTTGCGGGTCATCATCGCGTCCCTTCTGTTCACCGGATGAGCCGGTGATGCAGGAGGTTACGTGGATCGGCATGGGCGGACCGGCGAATCCCGCGAAACGACATCAGCCTTCCCGCCGCCGACGCGGATCCCGTTCCCGCGGAATGGTTCCTGCCCGGGTCAGCTCCGAACCGCGCGATCGAGATCCGGTTCCAGGTAGATGACCGCCGCCGCGGGCACCTTGGCCCGCACGGCTGCTTCGGCGTTGTCGATGGTGGCCGCCACGGTCGCCAGATCGGTGTTGGGCGCCAGCGCGATCTTCGCGCCGACGAGCATCTCCTCCGGCCCGAGGTACTGGGTGCGCAGGTGAATCACCCGGTCGACATGCGGTGTCTGTTCCAAGGCGGTCTGGATGGCCTTGCACTCCTCGGCAGTGGCACCCTCGCCGATCAGCAGGCTATGCATCTCGATCATCAGCACCACCGCGATCACGCCGAGCAGTGCGCCGATGAGCAGGGTGCCCACCCCGTCCCAGATCGGGTTGTCGGTCAGCATCGTCAGACCCACGCCGGCCAGGGCGAAGATCAGGCCGATCAGCGCACCGGTGTCCTCCAGCAGCACCACGGGCAGTTCAGGGTTACGCGACCGGCGGATGAACTGCCACCAGGTGCTCGACCCCTTCAGCGGCCGGGATTCCACCATCGCGGTGCGGAAACTATAGGTCTCCAGGGCGATCGCCACCGCCAGGATCCCGACCGCCACCAGCGGTGAAGTCAGCGGCTCGGGGTGCGAAATCTTGTGGTAGCCCTCGTAAAGCGCGAAGATCGCGCCGAGCGAGAACAGCACCAGCGCCACGACGAATGAGTAGAAGTAGCGGCTGCGGCCGTAGCCGAACTGATGCAGACTGTCGGCTTCTTTACGGGCCTGACGCTGGCCGAACAGCAGTAGACCCTGGTTGGAGGTATCGGCCACCGAGTGCACCGACTCGGCCAGCATCGAGGAACTGCCGGTGATCAGGAAGCCGACGAACTTCGCCACCGCGATACCGGCATTGGCGGCCAACGCGGCCAGAATGGCCCGGGTACTGCCCTCGGTCGACATGGCGTCCTCCTTGTTCAGAGGCCAACCGTAGCCCGGAACAGTTTCGAGGGCTCACCCGCCTCGAGCCGGATCGGGCCGTCGTCGGCGGCCACCCAGGCCGAGGATCCGCGATGCAGCGTCACGACATCGGATTTCGCGCGCACCACCACGCTGCCCTCGGTACAGACCAGGATCTGCGGCCCGTCATGGCGCGACGGCGCGTCGACCTCGTGGCCCACCTGCGATTCGTCGAGCACCAGCACCGAGGTGGCGAACTCCGGCGCCGGGGTGTCGTAGACCAGTTCGATTCCGTCGCGGTGGGTGGGCGGATGCAGCGTGGCGTTGTCGGCCGGGGTGAAGTCCAGAACGCGCAACAACTCCGGGACATCGACGTGCTTGGGCGTCAACCCGCCGCGAAGGACGTTGTCGGAGTTGGCCATCACCTCCATGCCGACACCCTGCAGATAACTGTGCAGGTTGCCCGCCGACAGGAAGATCGCCTCGCCGGGGGCCAGGCTGATCCGGTTGAGCAGCAGTGCTGCCAGCACACCGGCATCACCGGGGTAGCGTTCCCCGAGTTCGAGCACCGTCCTGGCTTCGGCAGCGAATTCCGTTGCCCCCGAACGCACATAATTGACGGCACCTTCAAGCACAGCCGGGATCAGGACATCGAGATCCGGCTGCGGGGCGGTGATCCAGGTGGTGAACAGCGCGCGCAGGCCATCGGCGTCGGATTGTCCGGACAGCAGGGCGATATAGGGATCCAGATCCGCCACCCCGAAAGCACGCAGCAACTCCACCGTCCGGGCAGCTGGCCGGAATCCGGCGAGGGCCTCGAATTGGCTTAGTGCCACCAGCAATTCGGGCTTGTGGCTGCGGTCGCGATAGTTGCGCACCGGGGAGTTCAGCGGCACCCCCATCCGGTCTTCCCGCACGTAACCCTCGACCGCCTGCTCGGCGCTCGGGTGGGCCTGCAGCGACAGGGGTTCGTCGGCGGCCAGCACCTTGACCAGGAACGGCAGCACGTCGCCGAAGCGGGCCCGCACCGCCGGGCCGAGCTGACCCTCGGGATCGGACCGCACGGCATCGAGCAGGGACTGCTCACCATCGGCGGTCTCCAGACAGGCCGGATCGCCGGGATGGGCACCCAGCCACAGCTCGGCCTCGGGATGTGCTGTGGGAGAAGGCCTCCCGGTGAAGTCGGCGATGGCTGTGCGCGACCCCCACGCGTACGTGCGTATCGCTCCTCGTAGCAGTTCCACTGCCCCGCTATCCCCCTGCCAATCTCAGGTAGACCGCTGCCATTTCGAACCGGACAGCCAGCGTCGCCAGCTGTTGTTCGGCCCGCCCAGTCGGCACCTGAACGGCACCAGCTTCCCCGATGTCCTCGGCACCCACAACTTGGACGTCGTCCACGCCGGCCACCCGAGCACCTACCACCGCACGCTCGGCGGCCAGCGTCAGGGCGAGTACGCGCATCCGGCTCGGCAGTGGACCGTCGAGTTCCTCGTCGTGGAACAGCGCATCGACCGGGTCGGCGAAACCCCGTGCCGCACCGGCCCGCAGCGCCACCAGCGCATCGGCCAGACCGGCCGCGGCCACCGCGACGTGCCCGACCCGCAGCAGCACCGCGGCGGCATGCCGGGCCAGTGCCAGCGTGGCGGCGCCGTCGCCGGCGATCACGGTCTGCCTGCCGGTGATCCGCTCGGCCAGCGACTTGGCCGGATTGGTGAATACCTCCCGGCCCGCGCTGTTGCGCAGTGCCTCGGCGTCGAGTTCGTCGGCCAGCGCCGACAGGTCGGACTGCAATGCCGGGTCGACGGCGGCGAGCGTGGCCAGCCCGGCGGCCAGATACCGGCACAGCCCGAATTCGTCGGGCACCCAGAGCCGGGGCGCCAGCACGGCGGTACGCCCGGCGGTGGCGTCGCGCAGCGGGCCCTCGTACGGTGCGGCCACCACCACGCGGGCGCCGCGACGCACGGCGGTGGCCGCCGCACTCACCAACGCCGGGTCACCGGGGTCGTCGCCGGCGACGACCAGAACGTCCAACGGCCCGATCCAGGGCGGGGATTCGGCGGCCACCACGATCGGCTCCCCCGCCAGTCCACCCAGGCAGGCGGCCAGCATCGTGCCCGCGGTCTCGGCCGGCCCACGCCCGGCCACCCACACCACGGTGCGGGGTCGGTGATCAGCACTCACCGACTCCAGTGCCCCTTCGTCGACGGCAGCCGCCGTGGCCCGGACCTGCGCCCCGGCCATCGCCGCCGCCCGCAACAATCCGTCGCGGTCGGCTTCCAGCAGCCCTTCGGTGTCGTCGAAGTCCACCGTCGCGTGGGGCGAACTCATGTGACCGTCTCGCTGTGCGCTGATATCTGCTCGCCGACACGGGTGACGATGTCGTCGACCTCCGCGGCCGTGCGCGCCTCGACGTTGAGCCGCAGCAGCGGCTCGGTATTGGAGGTACGGAGGTTGAACCAGGCGCCGTCGCCGAGATCGACCGTCACGCCATCCAGGTGATCCAGTGAGATCACTTGCTCACCAAAGGATTTCAGCACACTCTCGACGCAGGCCGGGGCGTCGTCGACGCGGAAGTTGATCTCGCCGGAGGCGTCGTAGCGCTGATAGTCGGCCATCAGGTCCGATAGCGAGCGGTCCTGTTCACCGAGGGCGGCCAGGACATGCAGAGCGGCCAGCATCCCCGAGTCGGCACCCCAGAAATCGCGGAAGTAGTAGTGCGCCGAATGCTCACCGCCGAAGATCGCGCCGGTGTCGGCCATCAGGGCCTTGATATAGGAGTGGCCGACGCGCGAACGCACCGGCGTGCCGCCGCGCTCGATCACCAGCTCGGGCACCGCACGCGACGTGATCAGGTTGTGGATCACCGTGGCACCGATCTCCCGCGCCAGCTCCCGGCCGGCGACGAGCGCGGTCACCGCCGACGGCGACACCGGTTTTCCCTTTTCGTCGACGACGAAACAGCGGTCGGCGTCACCGTCGAAGGCCAGACCGATATCGGCCTTCGTCTCGACCACGAACTTCTGCAGATCCACCAGGTTGGCCGGCTCCAGCGGATTGGCTTCGTGATTGGGGAACGACCCATCGAGTTCGAAATACAGCGGCAGCAGCGTCAGCGCCTCGATGGGGCCGAGCACCGCGGGCGCAGTGTGGCCGGCCATCCCGTTGCCGGCGTCCACCGCCACCCGCAGCGGCCGCAGCTCGGTGAGGTTCACCAGCGACCGCAGGAACTGGCCGTAGTCGGCCAGCACATCCTGGTCGTGCACCTGCCCGGCGGCACCGTCGTAGGCGGGCACACCGGCGATCAACTCCTCACGGATGATCGACAGCCCGGTGTCGTCCCCGACGGGCTTGGCACCGGCCCGGCACAGCTTGATGCCGTTGTAGGCGGCCGGGTTGTGGCTCGCGGTGAACATCGCGCCGGGGCAGTCAAGGAATCCGGAGGCGAAGTACAGCTGATCGGTGGAGGCCAGTCCGATCCGCACCACATCCAGACCCTGGCTGGTGACACCGTCGGCGAACGCTGCGGCCAGCGCCGGTGAGCTCTCCCGCATGTCATAGCCGATGGCAACCCGCCCGGCCTGGCTGCCCTCGCTGCGCAGCAGCCGCGCGAAGGCCGCACCGACGTCGGCGACAAAGGCCTCGTCGATCTCTTCCCCAACCAGACCACGCACGTCGTAGGCCTTGATGACACGACGTACCGCGGCGGCGGCCCTGGACATGGCGGATCTCCTGACTGAGGCAACTGTTGGCCGCCAGCCTATCTGTTCACACGCCGCGGTAGCGGCGTCCTTATCGCCTCAGTCTGGCGTCAGGCGTGAATCAATCTGCGGGATCGGGCAGTACCCGCAGGTGCCCACGCCGCCGACCCGAGGTGGTGGGCCGCGCAACCGCTGATGGCATCATCCCGGCACCCGGTGCGGTGGCGTGCGCGGCGCCGCTGGGGTCGGAGAACCCTGCGATCGGCGGCCCCGACGGCAGCTCACGGCCCTCTCGGACGGCATCGGCCAGGGCGACCAGATCGTCGTCTTCCAGATATTCCGGCAGCGGGGCGGCGTGGCGCACCAGCTCCCACCCGCGCGGCGCGGTGATCCGGTTGGCGTGGGTGATGCACAGATCCCACGAGTGCGGCTCGCGGTTGATCGCCAGCGGTCCGACGACTGCTGTGGAGTCGGAGTAGACGAACGTCAATGTCGCCACCGCGTAATGGGGGCACGCGGGCCTGCAGCAGCGACGGGGAACATTCACGCGTGTGAGGCTATCGCGCGGCAATTGCAGGTGAGCGGCGGACACGCGCAGCAGCGGAGCCGTCGATTCCCAACCGTTACGATCGCTCGGTGGCCGATTCCCGCAGTTCCCGGCGAGGTGGTCGATCCGGGGGCGCCGCCGGCTCCCGCCGTGGGCGCGAGATGCGCGGCCCGTTGCTGCCGCCGACGGTTCCGGGCTGGCGCAGCCGGGCCGAGCGGTTCGACATGGCCGTGCTGGAGGCTTACGAACCTATCGAGCGGCGCTGGCAACAACGACTGGCCATCTTGGATGTCGCGGTCGACGAGATCCCCCGGATCGCGCCGAAGGACCCGGACAGTGTGCAGTGGCCACCGGAAGTAGTGGCTGACGGGCCGATTGCGCTGGCTCGATTGATCCCAGCCGGTGTCGACGTGCGCGGCAACTCGACGCGAGCCCGAATTGTGCTGTTCCGCAAGCCGATCGAGCGTCGAGCCAAAGACTCGATCGACCTGACCGATCTGTTGCATGACATCCTGGTGGCACAGGTGGCCACGTATCTCGGGGTCGAACCGTCGGTGATCGACCCGAGCCTGGAAGAGGATTAGCGCGTCAGATGATGCCGCGCTTGAGGCGACGGCGCTCCCGTTCGGAGAGCCCGCCCCAGATGCCGAACCGCTCGTCATGCGCAAGCGCATAGTCGAGGCACGCATCCTTCACCTCGCAGCCCAAGCAGATTCGCTTGGCCTCACGGGTGGAGCCGCCCTTCTCCGGGAAGAACGCCTCAGGGTCAGTCTGGGCGCACAGCGCCTTCTCCTGCCACTGCTCGTCCCCCGGTTCCATCGGTGTCACATCGACGGGATCAGGCACCAGACTCAGGTGAGCGCGCGCCGTTACCCCCGTGTTCTCCGAGCCGGTAATGGTGTGCGGCGCCCCGAGCGCTCCAATGAAGTGCTGATAGGACATGTCCGCCTCCTCACCTGGTTTCGTAGATCTCTATGTCGCCCACTATTCGAGTGTGGCCATCCCAATTCGAACATTTGGTCGAATCTCGGTCTGCGACACCGAAAACGGCAGGTGGACCGCGAAATGACACTGATGTGATTAGACACGCCTGGGCCGGTGCGGTCAAGCGAAAGAACAGAAATTGATACCACTTTCCTCTGACATTTCGGCGAGTCGATGCCCCGGCGTGTCTCGGGGGTGACGCGATCGTGACCGCGTGCACGCCCGAACAGCCGACCGCCTAGTGTCGATCGGTGTGAAGATCACCGTTCTGGTCGGCGGCGTGGGAGGCGCCCGATTCCTGCTCGGGGTGCAACGACTGCTCGGTTTGGGTCAGTTCGCCGGCCAGATATCCGGGGCCGCAGGCGATCTTGATCATGAGCTGACCGCCGTGGTCAACATCGGCGACGACGCCTGGATGCACGGCGTGCGAATCTGCCCCGATCTCGACACCTGCATGTACACCCTGGGCGGTGGAATCGACCCCGAACGCGGCTGGGGGCATCGCAACGAGACCTGGAACGCCAAAGAGGAACTCGCAGCCTATGGCGTGCAGCCGGATTGGTTCGGCTTGGGCGACCGCGACCTGGCCACCCATCTGGTGCGCAGCCAGATGCTGCGGGCGGGATACCCGCTGTCCCAGGTGACCGACGCGCTCTGCGACCGCTGGTCGCCCGGCGCGCGACTGCTGCCGGCCAGCGACGATCGCTGCGAGACGCATGTGGTGATCGACGACCCGCAGACCGGCGACCGCGCGGCAATCCACTTCCAGGAGTGGTGGGTCCGCTATCGCGCCCAGGTGCCCACCCACAGTTTCGCGTTCGTCGGCGCCGAAACCGCCAAGGCCGGACCGGGTGTGGCCGACGCGATCACCGAGGCCGACGTCGTCATGCTGGCACCGTCGAACCCGGTCGTGAGCATCGGCGCGATCCTCAACATCCCGGGTATCCGCGCCGCATTGCGCTCCACCGGCGCGCCGGTGGTGGGCTACTCCCCCATCATCGCCGGAAAGCCGTTGCGGGGCATGGCTGACGAATGCCTGTCGGTGATCGGTGTCGAGACCTCCTCGCAAGCTGTCGGCCGGCACTACGGTGCGCGCTCGGCAACCGGCATCCTCGACTACTGGCTGGTCTCCGAGACCGACCACGCCGAAATCCCCGGTGTCACGGTGGCATCCATCCCGCTGCTGATGTCGGACCCGGACGCCAGTGCCCAGATGGTGCGCGCCGGACTGGAACTCGCGGGCGTGACCCCGTGAGCCTGGAGCACGGCAGTGCCGCACCGATCGAAATCCTGCCCGTCACCGGGCTTCCCGAGTTCCGGCCCGGCGACGACCTGGCCGCCGCCGTGGCCGACGCCGCGCCGTGGCTGCGCGACGGCGACATCCTGGTGGTCACCAGCAAGGTGGTCTCCAAGTGTGAGGGCCGGATCGTGGCCGCGCCTGCTGACCCCGAGGAGCGGGACGCGCTGCGCCGCAGGCTGATCGACGAGGAGGCCGTGCGGGTGCTCGCCCGCAAGGGCAAGACCTTGATCACCGAGAACCGCAACGGTCTGGTGCAGGCCGCCGCCGGGGTGGACGGGTCCAACATCGGGACAACGGAATTGGCGCTACTTCCGGTGGATCCGGACGCCAGCGCAGCCGCCCTGCGGTCGGCGCTGCGGGAGCGGTTGGGCGTCGACGTCGGCGTGCTGATCACCGACACCATGGGCCGCGCGTGGCGCAACGGGCAGACCGACGCCGCCATCGGCGCGGCCGGCCTGCCGGTGCTGTATGCCTATGCCGGCGCGGTGGACACCCACGGAAACGAGTTGCTGGTCACCGAAGTCGCCGTCGCCGACGAGATCGCGGCAGCCGCTGATCTGGTCAAGGGCAAGCTGACCGCCGTGCCGATCGCGGTGGTCCGCGGACTTCACCTGGCCGACGACGGGTCCACCGCGGCCCGACTGCTGCGCGGCGGCGAGGACGATCTGTTCTGGCTCGGTACGGCCGAGTCGATCGAGCTGGGCCGCCGCCAGGCCCAACTCCTGCGCCGCTCGGTGCGCCGGTTCAGTGAGGAAGCGGTCGATCCGCTGCTCATCGAGGAGGCGGTCGCTGAGGCCCTCACCGCCCCGGCACCGCACCACACCCGCCCGGTGCGTTTCGTCTGGATTCAGGACCACGGCAGACGGATCACGCTGCTGGACCGGATGAAAGATGCCTGGCGCGCCGATCTGACCGGTGACGGGCGATCCGCCGAGAGCGTCGAGAAGCGGGTGGCCCGCGGCCAGATCCTCTACGACGCTCCCGAGGTCGTCATCCCGTTCCTGGTTCCCGAAGGCGCACACAGCTATCCGGACCCGGTGCGGACCGCCGCCGAGCACACCATGTTCACCGTCGCGGTCGGGGCGGCCGTGCAAGGACTCTTGGTGGCGTTGGCGGTTCGCGGGGTGGGCAGCTGCTGGATCGGCTCGACGATCTTCGCTCCCGATCTGGTCCGCGAGATCCTCGATCTGCCCGCCGACTGGGAACCGTTGGGCGCCATCGCCATCGGATATCCCGTCGAATCCCCGGAGCCGCGCAACCCGGCGGCAGTCGGCGATCTGCTGGTACGCCGATGAGCGTCCGGGACTCCACGATCGAGCTGTTGACCGACTGGCAGGCCCCCAGCGATGAGCAGGACGCGCTGCGGCAGGCCGTGCTGGCCTTCGTGCTCGCCCGGCCTGATGCCTGCCAACGCAGTTGCGTGCCCGGGCATATCACCGCCTCGGCATTGGTGGTCGCCGATTCCGGGGATCAGGTTCTGCTGACCCTGCATCCGCGGCTGGGGCGATGGGTGCAACTCGGCGGGCATTGCGAGGATGAGGATTCCGACATCATGGCGGCCGCCTTCCGGGAAGCCACCGAAGAGTCCGGGATCGACGGGCTGACCATCGACGCTCATCTCGGGCGCATCCACGTGCATGCGTTGACCTGCTCACTGGGCGTGCCGACCCGTCATCTCGATCTGCAGTTCATCGCCCGCGCGCCTAAGGACGCCGAGATCGCGATCAGCGACGAATCGTTGGATCTGCGGTGGTGGCCGGCCACCGAACTGCCGCCCGGCACCGACAGCGCACTGGCGCACCTGGTGAGCGCGGCCCTGACTTCTCCGCCGAGTGGCCACTTATGACACGAGTTTGCGCGAAAACCGTGGCGTAAGTGGCCACTCGATCGGGCAGCCCGCCGCGATCAGCGCAGCCACGACGCGGTCGACGATCACTCCGGGGGCGTTGCGCAAGAGGTCGTTGCTCACCCGGATGACGCGCCACCCACACGACTCCAACTCAGCCAGGCGATTGATGTCGCGCGCCCGCTGCGCCGGGTCGGTCCAGTGCTGGGCGCCGTCGAACTCCACCGCAACCTTCCACTGTTCCCAGCCCATATCGACCCGCGCGATGAAGTGACCGCACTCGTCAAAGATTTTGATCTGCGTCGTCGGTTCCGGCAGCCCGGAACGAATCAGCAGCAGCCTGGTCCGGGTCTCTTGTGGTGACTCCGCTCCGCCGTCCACCAGACCGAGAACTTGCCGAAGCTGGGTGAGGCCCCGAGCACCAGGATGACAGGCAACGACCTCGTCGATGGCTGCCCGCCGCAGACCGGTGGCGTTGCACAACGCATCGAGGCGGAACACCGCGGTGTCGATGCCCCGCCGACGACCAAGGTCGAACGCTGTGCGCGCGGGCGTGGTCACCGCGACGTCCCCCACGCGCAGAACCTCATCGCCCCGAAGCTCGTCACGATGGATGACGATGCCTGCCACCGGCTTGCCGTTGCGGCGAATGAGCTCGGCTGGGTGGTGATCGTCGATCCAGCGACTTCCGAGCAACGCAGCCGCCGAGAGCCCGGCCACCGTCGCTGTACCTCCCGACCACATGAACGCGGCCCGCGCCTTGACCGCAGGTGTCACCACGCAGTCGCGGGGTAGGTACACATCGCGATGGATCGCCCGGTAGTCACGAGCCAGCGAGCGTCGGTTGAGCAGCCCGGCAGCCAGCGCCGCCGATCCCCGAAACGGGCCGTCGAGTTCTGCCACGACGGCACCCTGTCACGTGAGTGCCCGATGACGTGTCCACCATCCACAGCCCGCCACGAGTGGCCACTTATGCCACGGAATCGGCCAGAAAGCGTGACGTAAGTGGCCGCTCGAACGAGCTAGATGTCCGATGAGTAGCGGATGCCGCAGTCCGGGATCAGCACGCCGGGCCACACCCGCGCCCCGCGCAGCAGTTCGCAGCGCGCTCCGATGTCGGCGCCGTCGCCGATGATGCCGTCGCGCACGAGCGCCCGCGGCCCGATCCGCGCACCGAACCCGATGATGGAGCGTTCCACCACCGACCCGGCCTCGATCTTGGCGCCGTCGAAGATCACCGCGCCGTCCAGTCGTGCGCCCGGCCCGATCTCCGCGCCGCGGCCCACTACCGTGCCGCCGACCAGCACCGCGCCGGGCGCCACGGAGGCGCCGTCGTGCACCAGGCTCTCACCGCGCCGCCCGCCCAAAGCAGGCGACGGCGCCAACCCGCGAACCAGGTCCGCCGAGCCGCGCACGAAATCCTCCGGCGTACCCATATCGCGCCAGTAGCTGGAGTCGACGTACCCGCACACCTTCACACCGTCGGTCAGCAGCGCCGGGAACACCTCGCGCTCCACCGACACTTCGCGTCCGCGCGGGATGCGGTCGATGATCTCGCGTTTGAAGATGTAGGTACCGGCATTGATCTGGTCGGTCGGCGGATCCTCGGTCTTCTCCAGGAACGCCAGCACCCGGCCCTCGGAATCGGTGGGCACACAGCCGAACGCCCGCGGGTCGCTGACCCGGACCAGGTGCAGGGTGAGATCGGCTTCCCGCGAGTGGTGTGCGGTCAGCATGTCGCGCAGGTCCATACCGGAGAGCACGTCGCCGTTGAACACCATCACCGTCTCGTTGCGCAGCTTGGGCACCACGTTGGCGATGCCGCCGCCGGTACCCAGCGGGTGTTCCTCGGTGACGTATTCGATCTGCAGGCCCAGCTTGGAGCCGTCGCCGAACTCGTTCTCGAAGGTCGCCGCCTTGTACGAGGTACCGAGGATGACGTGTTCGATCCCGGCCTCGGCGATCCGCGACAGCAGATGGGTCAGGAACGGCAGCCCGGCGGTGGGCAGCATCGGCTTGGCGGCCGACAGGGTCAGCGGCCGAAGCCGGGTGCCCTTGCCGCCGACGAGGACGACCGCGTCTACCGCGCCCGGGTTCACATCACTCATCGAGTGTTCACCCCTCTCCCCCGTTCCCGTTTCGACTTGCGTACCGCCGCCCGGGAGCGCACCTTCAGCGCGCCCTTCATCGTCCACCGCAGCGGTGCCCGCCACCATCCGAAATGGCGGTCGGAGAGATAAATGTAGGTGCTGTCGTGGTGGGCCCGCAGGTTGCGGGCCGGATCACGCCCGGTGGAGTGGCCCTTGTCGTGCAGGATCTCCGCGGTGGGGACGTAGACGTTGAGCCAGCCGGCCCGGCCGATCCGGTCACCGAGGTCGACGTCCTCCATGTACATGAAGTAACGCTCGTCGAAGCCGCCGACCTGCTCGAATGCCGCCCGGCGGATCAGCAGGCAGGACCCCGACAGCCAGCCCACCGGCCGCTCACTGGGCTCCAGATGCTCCTGGCGGTAGGCCTTGGTCCACGGGTTGTTCTTCCAGGCGAACCCGACCACCGCGTGCATGCCGCCACGGATCAGGCTGGGCAGGTGCCGCGCCGACGGGTACACCGAGCCGTCCGGGTCGCGGATCAGCGGGCCCAGCGTTCCGGCGCGCGGCCAGCGCTCCGCGGCCTCCAGCAGGGCGTCGATACTGCCCGGTCCCCACACCACGTCGGGGTTGGCGACGATCACGAACTCGTCGTCGACCGGCACGGTGGCGACGGCCCGGTTGACCGCACTGCCGTAGCCCAGGTTGCCGCCGGTGCGCAGCAGCGTGGTCCCCGGATACCGCTCGACGGCTTCCTCGGGGGTGCCGTCCACCGACCCGTTGTCGGCCAGCACCACAGTCACCGGCCGGTCGGTGGCCACGGTCAGCGACGACAGGAAGCGGTCCAGATGTGACCCCGGCGAGTACGTCACCGTCACGACGGTGAGGGAGCGGGCGGAGGTCACGGCTAGAGGTTAGCGGTCAGTGCGCGCTCGCCTCCGCAAGCGCCTCGGCGAGGGCATCCCGCCACGGCCGCAGCGGCGTGAGGCCGGCCTGTACCGATGTCGCCATGGACAGCGCGGAGTACGCCGGCCGACGAGCCCGCCGCGGGGAGGCCGCGGAACTGACCGGACGGACCCGCTCGGGGTCGGCGCCGAGTTCCTCGAACACGGCCCGGGCCTGCTCGTAGCGGCTCACCGCGCCGAGGTTGGCGGCGTG
The DNA here is from genome assembly GCF_001494595.1 of Mycobacterium sp. M26. GTDB lineage: Bacteria > Actinomycetota > Actinomycetes > Mycobacteriales > Mycobacteriaceae > Mycobacterium. The sequence continues at coordinate 1,915,143 of NZ_LN929907.1, read as the reverse complement.
CAGGATCGGCTCCCGGATACGGCCGTCACCCGCTTCGATCAGGGCACCGACCAGGTCTTTGACGTAGGTCGGCGAGCCGATCTGGTCATCGGCCACCTCGACGGTGTCCCCGGCCGCGGCCCGCCGGCGCAGCACCGCGACGACGTCGTCCCCGCTGCCGCCGGTGTAGACCCAGGAGGTTCGGACGACGACGGCGTCGGGCTGGGCGGCCAGCACCGCCAGTTCGCCGGCGAGCTTGGTGCGGCCGTAGACGCTCAGCGGGTTCGTCGCGTCGCCGACGTCGTAGGGGTGACGTTTCTCACCACCAAAAACGTAGTCGGTGGAGACGTGCACCAGGCGGCCGCCCACCCGGGCGCAGGCGTGCGCGATGTTCTCCGGGCCGGTGACGTTGACGGCGTGGGCCCGTTCCGGGTCGGCCTCGGCGGCGTCGACGTTGGCGACGGCCGCACAATTGACCACCAGGTCGTCACGCGCGACGAAACGCTCCGCGGCAAGCGGATCGGTGATGTCCCAGTCGTCATGGGTCAAGGCGCTGACCTGATAGCCCCGGCGGGCGGCCTCACCTGCGAGAAATGCCCCAACCTGGCCTCCGGCACCGGTGATGACGATCCGCTCAGCCATGACTTCGAGTCTGGCACGCCGGTTTCGGCTACCGGGTATGCGCCCTTCTCGCCAGTAGCCTGGGCTGATGCCTGCTGACACCGATGCAGTGACGGGCGCCCGGCGGGTGGCTCGCACCGTGCTCGCGTTGATCGCGGTGATGGTGATGGTCGGCACCGGTGTCGCCTGGGGGAAGATCCGGTCGTTCGAGGACGGCATCTTCCACCTGAGCACGGCAGCGCTCGGCGGCGGCGGTGAGGACGACGGCGCGATCGACATCCTCCTGGTCGGGATGGACAGCCGTACCGACGCCCACGGCAACCCGCTGTCCGAGGACGAGTTGGCCACCCTGCATGCCGGCGACGACGTGTCGACCAACACCGACACGATCATCCTGGTGCGCATCCCGAACAACGGGAAGTCGGCGACCGCGATCTCGATCCCCCGCGACTCCTACGTCAAGGCGCCGGGCCTGGACAAGACGAAGATCAACGGTGTCTACGGGCAGGTCAAGCTCGAGAAGATGAAGGAGCTCGTCGAGCAGCAGGGCATGGATCCCGCCGAGGCCGAGCCCAAGGCCGTCGAGGCGGGCCGCGAAGCACTCATCAAGACCGTCGCCGACCTGACCGGCGTCACCGTGGACCACTACGCCGAGATCGGCCTGCTGGGCTTCGCCCTGATCACTGACGCCCTCGGCGGTGTCGACGTCTGCCTCAAAGACGCTGTCTACGAACCGCTTTCGGGTGCCGACTTCCCGGCCGGCTGGCAGAAGCTGAACGGTGCGCAGGCTCTGAGCTTCGTGCGCCAGCGCCATGACCTGCCCCGCGGCGATCTGGACCGGGTGGTGCGCCAGCAGGTGGTGATGGCTTCTCTTGCCCACCAAGTCATTTCGAGCAAGACGCTGACCAGCCCGTCGACGCTGAATCAGCTGCAGGACGCGATCCAGCGGTCCGTGGTGATCTCCTCGGGCTGGGACATCATGGACTTCATCAAGCAGCTGCAGAACCTGGCCGGCGGCAACGTCGCGTTCGCCACCATCCCGGTGCTCGATGAAGCCGGCTGGAGTGACGACGGGATGCAGTCCGTGGTCCGGGTCGATCCGTCGCAGGTGCAGCAGTGGGTGGCCGGCCTGCTGCACGACCAGGACGAAGGCAAGACCGAGAAGATCGCCTACTCGCCCGACCAGACCACCGTCGAGGTGATCAACGACACCGATATCAACGGCCTGGCCGCAGCGGTCTCAGAAGTGTTGACCACCAAGGGTTTCGCCGAGGGCAACGTCGGCAACAACGAAAAAGACCACGTGATCAAGAGCCAGGTCCAGGCCGCCAAGGAAGACGATCTGGGTGCCCAGGCCGTCGCCAAGGAACTCGGCGGTCTGCCGGTCGCGGCAGACGGGTCGATCCCCGCGGGCACGGTTCGCGTGATCCTCGCGTCGGACTACACCGGACCCGGCTCCGGCCTGGACGGGACGCTGCCGACGGCCGCGACGGTGGACCAGGCTGCCGGGCAGGCCGGTGACGGGACCCCTCCGCCGCCGTCGCCGATCATCACCGCGGGGTCCGACGACCCCAAGTGCGTCAACTGATGAATCTCGCTGACGCCGTTCTGGATCCGCTGCTGCGCGCCGATCCGATGGGTCCGCGCGTCACCTACTACGACGACGCCACCGGTGAGCGCATCGAGTTGTCGACGGTGACGCTGGCGAACTGGGCGGCCAAGACCGCCAACCTATTACGCGACGAACTCGGTGCGAGTGCGGGCTCCCGGGTGGCGGTGCTGCTGCCCGCGCACTGGCAGACCGCCGCGGTACTGCTCGGGGTGTGGTGGATCGGCGCCGAGGTGGTGCTTTCTGGTTCGGCGGATGTGGCGCTGTGCACGCTGGATCGGTTGGACGAGGCCGATGAGGCGGTGGCCGGCGGCGAGGTTGCCGTGCTGTCGCTGGATCCGTTCGGCAAGCCGGTCCCCGATCTGCCGATCGGGGTCACCGACTACGCGACCGCGGTGCGGGTACACGGCGATCAGGTGGCGGGCGAAACCAGCCCGGGCCCAGCCCTCGACGGCCGCTTGGTCGCCGACATCCTGCGAGCAGCACAGGATTCCGCAGCCGCGGCCGGCCTGAGCGCCGGCGATCGGGTGATGTCGTCACTGCCCTGGTCGACACCGCAGGAGATCGTCGACAACCTGCTGGCCGTGTTCGTCGCCGGAGCCTCGCTGGTTCAGGTGGCCAACCCCGATCCCGCCGCGCTGGATCGGCGCCGGCAGACCGAGAAGGTGACCCGCGACCGATGACGACCGGGTCGGAAACCGCCGTCCTGCAGGCTGAACGACGCAGCCTCTACACCTACATGGTCACGATGCTGTTCCTCGCGGTCCTCGGCTTCGCCGTGTACGCCATCACCCGGGTGTCGGCCACCCAGCTCGACGGTGTCATCTCGCTGATCAACGCGGGGGCCGCGTTCATCGCCGCCCGGCTGGCCGTCACCGCATCCCGGCCACCCGACGTCGACAGCCCCTACGGTCGTCTCGCGCTGGAAAACCTCTACGCGCTGTTCCGTTCGCTGATGATCATGGGCGTCGTCATCGTCGGGGTGGTGTCCAATTCGATCAAGGTGATCGACTACCTGATCACCCGCAAGGGCTCGGAGCCCGAGTTCGGGGTGGCCGCCGTCTACACCGCGGTGTGCGTGCTGATCTGCTTCGCGCTCAAGTGGAACCACGAGCGCAACAACCGCTCGGTCGGCGGCGCGTCCGCCCTGCTGAAAGTGGAGGCCACCGCCGCGAAGATGGAGGCCTTCATCAGTGGGGGTATCTGCGCCTCGCTGGTCCTCGTCGCCGTCCTGCCCGAGGGCACCGTCATCACCTCAGAATCGTTCAACATCAAGGACATTGCCGACAGCATCATCGTGCTGATCCTCTGCGCGCTGCTGGTGGGCGACCCCATCCGGCAGATCCGACTGGAGTTCGGTCGCCTCTCCGGGCGCCGAGCCGACCCCGATCTGGATGCCACGGTGCGCGCCGCGATCGCCGCCGTCTCCGAGGAGCACGGCCATGAACTGGCCCACGACCTGACGCTGGTCGACGCGCTCGCGATCAGCCGGGGCAAGGCGACGGAAGTCGACTTGCGGGTGTCCTACACCGGCACGATGTCGGTCGAGGAGCAGGACGACCTGCGCGCGCACACCTACGAAGAGCTCAAGAACCGGATCGGGCCGCTCCGGCTCACCATGGTCTTCAGTAAGTTCCCCATCCATGCAACGCCCACCACTTGATCCGGCCGCCTTACGGGCCAACCTGATCGGACCCGACGGCCCCGTGCGCCAGCTCGACGTCGTCGAGGAGACCGGCTCCACCAACGCCGACCTGCTGGCCCGCCACGCCGCCGGGCAGGACATCACCGGCACCGTGCTGCTCGCCGAACACCAGAGCGCCGGGCGCGGCCGCAACGGCCGCAGCTGGTCGGCGCCGCCCCGCTCGCAGATCGCCCTGTCGATGGGCGTCGACGCCGCGGGCGTGCCGCCGTCGGCGTGGGGGTGGCTACCGCTGCTCACCGGGGTGGCTCTGGTTGACGCGGTGCGGCAGGCCACCGGCATTGCGGCCGGGGTGAAATGGCCCAACGACGTGCTGGTCGGCACCGGCAAGCTGGCCGGCATCCTCGCCGAGGTGGCCGCCCCGGATCCGGTGATCGTCGTCGGCCTCGGTCTCAACGTCACCCTGACGGCCGACGAGGCCCCTGACCCGCGGGCCACCTCACTGCAGATGCTCGGCGCCACCATGCTCGACCGCGACCACCTGGCCCAGACGATCGTGGGTGAACTCGCCCGCCGAATCCGGCACTGGCAGCAGGCCCAGGGCCCGGACGCGACCCTGATCGAGGACTACCGGCGCGCCAGCAGCACGCTGGGCAGCCGGGTCCGGGCCATCCTGCCGGGCGACCACGACATCATCGGCACCGCAACAGACATCGACGAACTCGGGCGTCTGCTGATCGACACCGACACCGAGGTCGTGACGGTCTCTGCGGGCGACATTACCCACCTGCGCCCGGCCGACTGAGTCAGCGCAGCAGCGCGCGGGACATCACGACCCGCTGAATCTGGTTGGTGCCCTCATAGATCTGGGTGATCTTGGCGTCGCGCATCATCCGCTCGACGGGGAAGTCGATGGTGTAGCCCGCGCCACCGAACAGCTGCACGGCGTCGGTGGTGACCTCCATCGCCACATCGGAGGCGAAGCACTTCGAAGCCGCCGAGATGAACCCGAGGTTGCCCTCACCGCGCTCGGCGCGCGCCGCGGCCGAGTACACCATCAACCGGGCGGCTTCGACCTTCATCGCCATGTCGGCGAGCATGAACTGCACGCCCTGGTTGTCGGTGATCGGACGGCCGAACTGCTTGCGGTCCTTGGTGTAAGCGATCGCGGCGTCCAGCGCGCCCTGCGCGATACCGACGGCCTGCGCACCGATCGTCGGGCGGGTGTGGTCCAGGGTGGCCAGCGCGGTCTTGAAACCGGTGCCCGGCTCGCCGATGATCCGGTCACCGGGGATGCGGCAGTTCTCGAAGTACAGCTCGGTGGTCGGCGAGCCCTTGATACCGAGCTTGCGCTCCTTGGGGCCGATCGAGAAGCCCTCGTCGTCGATGTGGACCATGAAGGCCGAGATGCCGTTGGCACCCTTGTCCGGGTCGGTCACCGCCATCACGGTGTACCAGGTGGACTTGCCGCCGTTGGTGATCCAGGCCTTGGCACCGTTGAGAATCCAGTCGTCACCGTCGGCCTTGGCCCGGGTCCGCATGGCGGCGGCGTCCGAGCCGGCCTCGCGCTCGGACAGGCCGTAGGACGCCATCGCACCCTCGGCGATCTCGGGCAGCACCTTCTTCTTCAGCTCATCGGAGCCGCGCAGGATCAGGCCCATCGTGCCGAGCTTGTTCACCGCGGGGATCAGCGATGCCGAGGCGTCGACGCGGGCGACCTCCTCGATCACGATGCACGCCGCCAGCGAGTCGGCACCCTGACCGCCGAACTCCTCGGGGATGTGGACCGCGTTGAAGCCCGAGGCGTTCAGCGCTTCCAGAGCCTCTTGCGGGAATCGCGAGTTCTCGTCGACGTCGGCGGCATGCGGAGCGATCTCTTTCTCCGCCAGCGCCCGGATCGCCGTCCGGAGTTCCTCATGTTCTTCGGGCAGCTTGAACACGTCGAACGACGAATCACCGCTCCAACCAGCCATCACAGCCTCCTTGCTACTCGCTGGTAACTTTACCGCGGGCCTCACTCACCGAGTAATCGCTCCCGCAACGCACGATCCTTCGCCAGCACCTGGGCCTCGAGGTCGTCCTGGAAGTTCTGCATCTTCTTCAGTAGCGCGGCATCGGCCGACGCCAGAATCCGCACCGCCAGCAGTCCGGCGTTACGGGCGCCGCCGATCGAGACCGTGGCCACCGGCACCCCGGCCGGCATCTGCACGATCGACAGCAGCGAGTCCATCCCGTCGAGCTTGGCCAACGGCACCGGCACCCCGATCACCGGCAGCGGCGTGGCCGAGGCGACCATGCCGGGCAGGTGGGCGGCTCCGCCCGCGCCGGCGATGATCACCTTGATGCCGCGATCGGCCGCGCTGCGGGCGTAGTCGAGCATCCGGCCCGGCGTGCGGTGCGCCGAGACCACGCCCACCTCGAACGGCACCTCGAACTCGGCCAGCGCGATCGCGGCGGCCTCCATCACCGGCCAGTCGCTGTCGCTGCCCATGATCACGCCGACAACAGGTTCAGGCATGTCCATCCCATCCGTCGGTCCACTGCGCGTTCGACAACCAGTGTGCCGCCCGTTCGGCACGCTCACGAACACGGTCCGGGTCGCTGCCCACGATGTTGACGTGGCCCACCTTGCGGCCCGGCCGGGCGGCCTTGCCGTACAGGTGCACCTTGGCCTCCGGGATCCGGCCGAACAGATGGTGCAGCCGCTCGTCCAGGCCCATCGACGGTTCCTGTTGGGCGCCAAGCACATTGGCCATCACCGTCACCGGTGCGACGGCGCTGGTGTCACCGAGCGGATAGTCCAGCACCGCGCGGATGTGCTGCTCGAACTGGCTGGTGACCGCACCGTCCATGGTCCAGTGCCCGGAGTTGTGCGGCCGCATCGCCAGTTCGTTGACCAACAGCTCCCCCTCGGTCGTCTCGAACAACTCCACCGCCAGCACGCCCACCACACCCAGCTCGGCGGCCAGCCGCAGCCCCAGCTGTTCGGCCGACGACGCCACTTCTTCGGACAAGCCCGGCGCCGGCGCCAGCACCGTCACACAGATTCCGTCTTCTTGAACGGTTTCCACGATCGGCCACGCCGCGCCCTGCCCGAACGGCGAGCGGGCCACCAGCGCCGACAGTTCGCGGCGCATCGACACCCGTTCCTCCAGCAGTACCGCCACCCCATCGGCCAGGTAGGCCTCGACGGTCTCGCGGGCGTGCGCGAGGTCGCGGGTCAGCACCACACCGCGGCCGTCGTAGCCGCCCCGCACGGTTTTGACGACGATGGGCGCACCACCGATGTGTTCGCTGAAGGCGTCGACGTCCGCCACGCCCGCCACGGCGGTGAAGCGCGGGATCGGGGCGCCCAGCGCCTCGAGCTTGCGGCGCATCACCAATTTGTCCTGGGCGTGCACCAACGCCTCGGGCGGCGGGGCCACCGCCACCCCCTCGGCAACCAAGGTCTCCAGCATCTCGGTCGGCACGTGCTCGTGATCGAAGGTGAGCACTGCGGCACCCGAAGCGGCCTTACGCAGGGCTTCTAGGTCCGTATGGGTGCCGATCACCACGTCGGGGGCCACCTGGGCGGCCGGGTCGTCGGGGCTGACGGCCAGCACCCGCAAACTCTGGCCGAGGGCGATCGCGGCCTGGTGCGTCATCCGGGCGAGCTGTCCGCCGCCCACCATGGCGACAATCGGAGGTCTGGGGTCGTTCGGCACGGCCATCATGGTGTCAGACCTGCGCGAGTACGCACACCTGGCCCGATTTCCGTAGACTCGACGATTGTGTCTTTCGCTGATGCCACGATCGCCCGGCTCCCCCGGCCGATCCGGCCCTTCGCCGACCGGCATCACGAGCTCATCAAGTTCGCGATCGTCGGCGCCACGACGTTCGTCATCGATTCGGCGATCTTCTACACGCTGAAGCTGACGATCCTCGAGCCCAAGCCCGTCACCGCCAAGGTCATCGCCGGCATCGTCGCGGTCATCGCCTCCTACGTGCTCAACCGGGAATGGAGCTTCCGCAACCGCGGCGGCCGCGAGCGCAGCCACGAGGCGCTGCTGTTCTTCGCGTTCAGCGGTGTCGGCGTGCTGCTGAGCATGGCTCCGCTGTGGTTCTCCAGCTACGTGCTGGAACTGCGGGTGCCGCACGTCACGCTGACCGTCGAGAACATCGCCGACTTCATCTCGGCCTACATCATCGGCAACCTGCTACAGATGGCGTTCCGGTTCTGGGCGTTCCGGCGCTGGGTGTTCCCCGACGAACTCGCCGGCGATCACGACAAGGCGCTGGAGTCCCTCACCGCAGGCGGTCTGGCCGAGGTGCTCGAGGACGAGTACGAAGCCACCCACGAACGCGGCAACGTCACCCCGCTGCGGCGGCGCCGGCGCGGCGCGCTCGGTCAGTCGGCGGGCGGGGCCAACCTGCGCGACGCGCGGCTGTCGGATTCTTCTGAACCGAGGGTGTCGAAAACTTCGTGATACAGCAGTGAGTGCACCTGTTCTACGCGCGGAATGTCGTAGAACTCCAGGGGATCTTGCGACGCTGATTCAATGATCAGGGTGCCGGTGCGCAACATCCGGTCCAGTAGTCCGTGCCGGAATTCCACGCTGTTCACCCGGGCCAGCGGAATGTCGATGCCGGTGCGCGTCAGCAGCCCGTGGCGGAACATCACCCGCCGGTCGGTGATGACGAAATGTGTTGTCAGCCAAGTGAAGAAGCGCCACACTGTCAGCCAGCCGACCAGGATCGCCCAGATCGCCGCGATGACGATGTAGAGCACTTTCTTGGCGGTCGGATCCCAGCCGGTCCGGTTCACCAGGGCCGCGACGAAGGCCGCCACCGCGGTGGTGATCAGCAGGACGAGGACAGGTCCGATCAGCCGCTTCCAGTGCGGGTGCCGGTGCAGCACCACCTGCTCGTCGTCGGCGAGCACATTCTCGGGATATCCCATGCTCATCTCCTACGGCACAGCAGGTCAGATGGCAAGACAACACAGGGCCCTTAGCGCCTCCTTAAGGTTGCCGATACCATCGTCACCCATGACGAGCGTTAAGGAACCGGCGGCCGAGCACACGATCGACATTCACACGACAGCCGGCAAGCTGGCTGATCTCCGTAAGCGCGCCGAAGAGGCGCTGCATCCGGTGGGTGAGGCCGCCGTGGAGAAGGTCCACGCGAAGGGCAAGCTGACCGCCCGCGAGCGCATTCTCGCGCTGCTCGACGAGGGCTCGTTCGTCGAACTCGACGCGCTGGCCAAGCATCGCTCCACCAACTTCGGCCTGGAGAGCAACCGCCCGCTCGGCGACGGTGTGGTGACCGGCTACGGCACCATCGACAACCGCGAGGTCTGCATCTTCAGCCAGGACGCCACCGTGTTCGGCGGCAGCCTCGGCGAGGTCTACGGCGAGAAGATCGTCAAGGTGCAGGAGCTGGCCATCAAGACCGGCCGCCCGCTGATCGGCATCAACGACGGTGCCGGTGCCCGCATCCAGGAGGGTGTGGTCTCCCTCGGCCTCTACAGCCGGATCTTCCGCAACAACATCCTGGCTTCCGGCGTGATCCCGCAGATCTCGCTGATCATGGGTGCCGCGGCCGGTGGTCACGTCTACTCCCCCGCGCTGACCGACTTCGTCATCATGGTCGACCAGACCAGCCAGATGTTCATCACCGGACCCGACGTCATCAAGACCGTCACCGGTGAGGACGTGACCATGGAGGAGCTGGGCGGCGCCCATACCCATATGGCCAAGTCCGGCACCGTGCACTACGTCGCCTCCGGCGAGCAGGACGCCCTGGACTACGTCCGGGACCTGCTGAGCTACCTGCCGCCCAACAACTACGCCGACCCGCCGCGCTACCCGGCGCCGCCGCACCCGGGTGCCATCGAGGAGAACCTGACCGACGAGGACCTCGAGCTCGACACGCTGATCCCGGATTCGCCGAACCAGCCGTACGACATGCACGAGGTCATCACCCGCATCCTCGACGACGACGAGTTCCTCGAGGTCCAGGCCGGCTACGCGCAGAACATCATCGTCGGCTTCGGACGGATCGACGGCCGCGCCGTGGGCATCGTGGCCAACCAGCCCACCCAGTTCGCCGGCTGCCTGGACATCAACGCCTCGGAGAAGGCCGCCCGCTTCGTGCGGACCTGCGACTGCTTCAACATCCCGATCGTGATGCTGGTCGACGTGCCCGGCTTCCTGCCCGGCACCGAGCAGGAATACAACGGCATCATCCGGCGCGGCGCCAAGCTGCTCTACGCCTACGGCGAGGCCACCGTCGCCAAGATCACCGTGATCACCCGCAAGGCCTACGGCGGCGCGTACTGCGTCATGGGCTCCAAGGACATGGGCTGCGACGTCAACGTCGCGTGGCCAACCGCCCAGATCGCCGTGATGGGTGCCTCGGGTGCGGTCGGGTTCGTCTACCGCTCGCAGCTCAAGGACGCCGCCGCCAAGGGTGAGGATGTCGATGCCCTGCGGCTGGAACTGCAGCAGGACTACGAGGACACCCTGGTCAACCCGTACGTCGCCGCCGAGCGCGGCTACGTCGACGCGGTGATCCCGCCGTCGCACACCCGCGGCTACATCTCGACCGCGCTGCGTCTGCTGGAGCGCAAGATCGCCCAGGTGCCGCCGAAGAAGCACGGCAACATCCCGCTGTGAGTCGAACGAGCGCAGCGAGTGAGCGAACGATCCAGGCCGCTGTGAGTCGAGCGAGCGCAGCGAGTGAGCGAACAATCCGGCCCACCGTGAGTCGAGCGAGCGCAGCGAGTGAGCGAACAATCCGGCCCACTGTGAGTCGAGCGAGCGCAGCGAGTGAGCGAACGATCCGGCCTCTGACGAAAGGGTCCGCGCTGTGAAGCACGAGGACATCATCGAGTTCAGCGATCCGCGCGACATGACGCTGGACAATCCGGAGCCGGGGGTACCCGAGATCCGCATCGACCGGGGCAACCCGACCGACGAGGAGATCGCCGCGCTGGTGACGGTGCTGGCCGGCGCCAGCGGCGGACGGCCCGACCCCGGCCCGCAGGAGATCAACCTGTGGGGCCACCCGGTCGACAAGCTGCGCTACACGGTGACCAGCTGGCAGCGGGTCACGCTGCTGGCGCGCACCCACATGCGTCGCTGAGGTATGACCAGAGTCGTTCTCGGTTCGGCCTCCTCCGGTCGGCTGCGGGTGCTGCGGCACGCCGGAATCGACCCGCTGGTGGTGGTGTCCGGGGTCGACGAGGACGCCATCGTCGACCGGCTCGGCCCCGGGGCCGATCCGGGTGACGTGGTCAACGCGCTGGCCCGGGCGAAAGCCGAGGCCGTCCGCGAGGTTCTCGACGACGGCGTCGCCGCCGATTGCGTTGTGATCGGCTGTGATTCGATGCTCTACGTCGACGGCCGACTGCGCGGCAAGCCCGGAACACCGGAAAACGCTGCGCAGCAATGGAATTCGATGGCGGGCCGGGACGGGCACCTCTACACGGGGCATTGCGTGATCCGGGTGCTGGACGGCGTCACCACCCGGACCGAAACCCGGGCTGCGGTCACCACCGTGCGGTTCTCCACCCCCAACGCCACCGATCTGGCCGCCTACATCGCCACTGGCGAACCGCTGAACGTTGCCGGGGCATTCACCCTCGACGGCCTGGGCGGCTGGTTTCTGGACGGTGTGGACGGCGATCCGTCCAATGTGGTGGGCCTCGGCCTGGCGCTGACCCACGAGTTGTTCAGCACCGTCGGGCTGTCCATCGGCGAACTGTGGGCCGCCAATCCGGTGGGCTGATCGACGGTAGGCTCGTCTGGTGCCGCTTCCTGCAGATCCCAGCCCCTCCCTCAAGGACTACGCCCACCCTGAGCGCCTGGTCACCGCCGACTGGTTGTCGGCGCACCTGGGCACCAAGGGCCTGGCCATCGTGGAGTCCGACGAAGACGTATTGCTCTACGACATCGGCCACATCCCGGGTGCGGTCAAGATCGACTGGCACACCGACCTCAACGATCCGAATGTGCGCGACTACATCGACGGCGAGCAGTTCGCCGAGCTGATGAACCGCAAAGGCATCGCCCGCGACGACACCGTGGTGATCTACGGCGACAAGAGCAACTGGTGGGCCGCCTACGCACTGTGGGTGTTCACCCTGTTCGGCCATCAGGACGTCCGACTGCTCAACGGCGGGCGGGATCTGTGGATCTCCGACGGCCGTGACACCACGCTGGACGTGCCGAGCCGGACCACCACCGGCTATCCCGTCGTCGAGCGCAACGACGCCGCCATCCGGGCCTACAAGGACGATGTGCTGGCCTCACTGGGGCATTCGACGCTGATCGACGTCCGCTCCCCGCAGGAGTACACCGGCGAGCGTACCCACATGCCCGACTACCCGGAGGAGGGCGCGCTGCGCGGCGGCCACATCCCGACCGCGGTGTCGGTGCCGTGGGCCAAGGCCGCCGACGACAGCGGGCGCTTCCGCACCCGCGGCGCGCTCGAGGACGTGTACTCCTTCGTCAAGCCGGGCGACGACATCATCGCCTACTGCCGTATCGGCGAGCGCTCCAGCCACACCTGGTTCGTGCTGACCTACCTGCTGGGCATCCCGGGCGTGCGCAATTACGACGGCTCGTGGACCGAGTGGGGCAACACCGTGCGGGTTCCCATTGTCAGTGGTGAGGCACCGGGGTCCGTATGACCATGCCGGCGGCCCTGGCCGAGGTGGTCTCCGACTTCGCCGAGGTGCAGGGCCAGGACAAGCTTACGCTGCTGCTGGAGTTCGCCAATGAGCTACCGCCGCTGCCCGCCGACCTCGAAGAGGCGGCCATGGAGCCGGTGCCGGAGTGCCAGTCGCCGCTGTTCCTGCATGTCGACGCCACCGACGCCGAGCATGTGCGGCTGTTTTTCAGCGCACCGGCCGAAGCGCCGACGACACGCGGGTTCGCCTCGATCCTGGCCACCGGCCTGGACGGGCAATCGGCCGCGGACATCCTCGCGGTGCCCGATGATTTCTACTCCGAACTGGGCCTGGCAGCGCTGATCAGTCCCCTGCGGCTGCGCGGAATGTCGGCCATGCTGACCCGGATCAAGCGGCGGCTACGCGACGCGGGCTGAACTTACTCATTAGTAGGGGTACCGGCTGGTCCCGGTCGATTAGGCGCCGCTTACACTGCCGTGCGAACCTATTTTTAAAGAACGTTCTTAGAGTCGGGAAACCCAGGAGGCGCAGTGCCAAATCAGACCATCTCGAAGGTCCTCGTCGCCAACCGTGGTGAGATCGCGGTCCGCGTGATCCGGGCGGCCAGAGATGCCGGTCTGGCCAGCGTCGCGGTCTACGCCGAACCCGACGCCGACGCCCCCCACGTCCGGCTCGCCGACGAGGCGTTCGCCCTGGGCGGGCAGACCTCGGCCGAGTCCTACCTCGACTTCGGCAAGATCCTCGACGCGGCCGCCAAGTCCGGTGCGAACGCCATCCACCCGGGCTACGGCTTCCTGTCGGAGAACGCCGACTTCGCCCAGGCCGTCCTCGACGCCGGGCTGATCTGGATCGGCCCGAGCCCGCAGTCCATCCGCGACCTCGGTGACAAGGTCACCGCCCGCCACATCGCGGCGCGCGCCCAGGCCCCGCTGGTGCCGGGTACCCCGGACCCGGTGAAGGACGCCGACGAGGTCGTGGCCTTCGCCCAGGAGTACGGCGTACCGGTGGCCATCAAGGCCGCGTTCGGCGGCGGTGGCCGTGGCATGAAGGTGGCCCGCAGCATCGAGGAGATCCCCGAGCTGTTCGAGTCGGCCACCCGCGAGGCCATCGCGGCGTTCGGCCGCGGCGAGTGCTTCGTCGAGCGCTACCTCGACAAGCCGCGCCACGTCGAGGCCCAGGTCATCGCCGACCAACACGGCAACGTCGTCGTCGCGGGCACCCGCGACTGCTCGCTGCAGCGCCGTTTCCAGAAGCTGGTCGAGGAGGCCCCGGCGCCGTTCCTGACCGACGCGCAGCGCAAGGAGATCCACGAGTCGGCCAAGCGGATCTGCAAGGAGGCCGGCTACTACGGCGCCGGCACCGTGGAGTACCTGGTCGGCCAGGACGGCCTGATCTCGTTCCTCGAGGTCAACACCCGCCTGCAGGTGGAGCACCCGGTCACCGAGGAGACCTCCGGCATCGACCTGGTCCGTGAGCAGTTCCGCATCGCCAACGGCGAGGCCCTGGCCATCACCGAGGACCCGACGCCGCGCGGCCACTCGATCGAGTTCCGGATCAACGGCGAGGACGCCGGCCGCGGCTTCCTGCCCGCCCCCGGCCCGGTCAACACGTTCAACCCGCCGACGGGCCCGGGCGTACGCCTGGACTCGGGTGTGGAGAGCGGTTCGGTGATCGGCGGCCAGTTCGACTCCATGCTGGCCAAGCTGATCGTCACCGGCGCCACCCGCCAGCAGGCACTCGAGCGCGCCCGTCGCGCCCTTGATGAGTTCACCGTCGAAGGCCTGGCCACCGTCATCCCGTTCCACCGCGCCGTGGTCAGCGACCCGGCCTTCATCGGTGACGAGAACGGCTTCACCGTGCACACCCGGTGGATCGAGACCGAGTGGAACAACACCATCGAGCCGTTCACCGGCGGCGGACCCGTCGACGAGGAAGAGGCCCAGCCGCGCCAGAAGGTGGTCGTCGAGGTCGGCGGCCGTCGCGTCGAGGTGTCGCTGCCCGGTGACCTCGCGCTGGGCAACGGTGGTGGCCCGGTCGAGTCCGGTGTGATCCGCAAGAAGCCGAAGCCCCGCAAGCGTGGCGCTCACGGTGGCGCCGCCGCCTCCGGTGACGCCGTCACCGCCCCGATGCAGGGCACCGTGGTGAAGGTGGCCGTCGAGGAGGGCCAGGAGGTCGCCACCGGTGACCTGGTCGTGGTGCTGGAAGCCATGAAGATGGAGAACCCGGTGACCGCGCACAAGGACGGTGTCATCACCGGACTGTCCGCCGAGGCCGGCGCCGCGATCACGCAGGGCACCGTGCTCTGCGAGATCAAGTAACACCGACATCTTCGGACGCGCCCACTCTTCACGAAGTAGGTGCGATCGCAAACAGATACGCTGCTCGTCGTTAGGTCGGGCGGCGAATCGAGCGAAGCATGTCAGTGGGGACCACCCCCTCCGATGAGTCATCGGTGCCTGCCGCGCTCAACGCGGCCGGCGGGGGTTCCCCGCGACGCTTCGCCGCGCTGATCCGTCAGGACCCGCTCAGCACGACGGTGACCGTCGGCATCGACGTCCTGGCCGCCGGAGTCGCCCTGCTGCTGGTGTTGTGGTGGACGACTGCTGCGCACGGCGAACACGCGCCCGCGTGGATGGTCCTGCTCTTCGTCCCGACGGTGATCACCGTGATGGCCGCGCGAGGCATCTACCGCCGCCGGCTCAACCGGCGCTTCATCCACGAGATCGGCCCGGTGATCGCCTCGGTCGCGCTGGCGTCGATGGTGCTGCTCAGCGCCGGCATTCTGGTGGCCGACCGGCACGATCATCCCGAGCACCTGGTGGCCAAGATCTGGATGTGTGCCACCGGCGCCATCCTGCTCGGCCGCCTCATCCGGGCCACCGTCCAACGCCGCCTCCGGCATCAGGGGCATCTGCTCTCGCCCACCCTGATCGTCGGCAACGGGATCGTCGCGCACCAGATCATCGAAAGACTCAGCGCGTCACCGGAATACGGCCTGCGGCCGATCGGCCTTCTGGACACCGACTCACCCTGGCATCCCCTGCACGGCGAATCGGCGCCGCCCGGTGTTCCCCGGATCGGCTCGCCGGACACCATCGAGGATGCCGTACTGCAGACCGGCGCCGAGGCGATCGTCATCGCCTTCTCCCGGACCCAGGACGAGTTGTTGGCCCGGGTGGTCCAGCTGGCGCATCGCACCGGCGCCCGGGTCTGGGTGGTCCCACGGATGTTCGACGTGATCGGCGAGCGCTCGACGATCGAGCACCTGGGCGGTCTGCCGCTGTTCTCGATGCCGCGCACCAATCCCCACGGCTGGCAGTTCACCGTCAAGCACGCACTCGATCGCCTGTGCGGCGCACTGGGTTTGCTCGTCATCTCACCGGTGTTCCTGAGCCTGGTGGCACTGGTGCGGCTCAGTTCACCCGGGCCCATCCTCTTCCGCCAGCCGCGGGTCGGTCGCGACGGCCGGGTCTTCGACTGCCTGAAGTTCCGCACGATGCGGGTACCCAGCGCGGCCGACGCCGCCTTCGAACTCCGCAGCGGTGCCGCGCCCGGCGGCGTGGAGGGCGTCGACCGGCGGACCACGATCGGCAAGGTGCTGCGGGCGACGTCGCTGGACGAACTGCCGCAGTTGATCAACGTGTTCAAATGCGAGATGAGCCTCGTCGGTCCGCGACCCGAGCGTCCTGAGTTCGTCGAGGTCTTCGAGGCCCAGATCCGGCGGTACGGCGAACGGCACCGCGTCAAGGCCGGGATGACCGGCTGGGCTCAGGTGCACGGCCTGCGCGGGCAGACCTCGATCGCCGACCGGGCCGAATGGGACAACTTCTACATCGAGAACTGGTCGCTGGCCCTGGACGCGAAGATCCTGGCGCTCACCGTGCTGGCGGTGCTGCGCCGCAGCGAATGACCGCGCGGCTCAGCCGAACCGCACCGACCCCAGCACTGCCCCGGGACCGGTCACCAGACTGTCGTCATCCACCCGCGCGCCGAAGTAGGTGACCGCGGGATCGACCACGACGTCGCGCTGTTGGCCGCTGCGGGCCAGCACGGTGCGCGCGAGCTCGGCGAAGGTGATGGCCTCCGGTCCGCCGATCTCGACCACACCGGCCGGCGACCCGACCGCGGCGCGGGCCACGTGCGCGGCGACCTCCGCGGCCGCCATGGGCTGGATCCGGGCCTGCGGCACCCGCACCACGTCGCCGTCGGTCATGCTCGCGACGATGGCGTCGGCGAATTCGATGAACTGGGTGGCCCGCACGATTGTGTACGGCACGCCGGAGGACTCGATGAGCGTCTCCTGGGCGACCTTGGCCCGCATGTAGCCGCTGTCCGGCAGCCGGGTGTCGCCAACGATCGTCAGCGCCACATAGTGTCCGACGCCCGCGGTCCTGGCGGCCTCGACGAGCGTGCGGGTGGCGGTGGAGAAGAACTCCATCACCGGTTCATCCTCGAACGACGGCGAGTTGAGGACGTCGACGAGCACCTGGGCGCCGGCAACGGCGTCGGCCACGCCTTCCCCGGTGAGTACATCGACGCCGGTGTTGCGGGACGCGGCGACCACGTCGTGGCCTTCGGCTTTCAGGAACTCGGACACCGCGGTACCGATCTGACCGCTGGCACCGAACAGGGCAATCTTCATAGAGCATGATGTACCCCGTGGGCGAGGAATTGGAACGGGTGCGGATCGGCACGGCCGAACGGGAGGACGCGCTGCAACTGCTGAGCAAGCAGTTCTCCGAGGGGCGGCTGACACCGGAGGAGTTCTCCGAGCGCAGTGCGGCGGTCAGCGCCGCCATCACCCGCGCCGACCTGGAACCGATCTTCGCCGACCTGCCGGTCAAACCCGTCACCGACGTCGAGCACACCCGCGACTGGCGGGCCATCGCGATGGCGGTGATCCCGCTGATCGCGCTGGGGTTCACCATGCTGGTGCCGCACGGCTGGCTGGCCTGGCTGGCGCTGCCGGTGGTCGGCATGCTGCTCTACGGTCGGCGCCGCTGACGTGGAACCCGTCGAAATCAACGCCGGCACATGGTATTTGCGGGCACTGCGCGCCGATGAGCGCATCGACGACCGCCCTGCGCTGGCCGATCTCGGGGAGACGCGGGCCGACTACGTCGAGCAGAGCCTGGCCGCGTGGGCATCCGACACCGGCTATTCGTGGGCGGTGTGCGAGCCGACGACCGGCGAGTTACTCGCCGAGGTGACACTTGACCCGCGCAGTGGCGCACTGGCCAGCAGGGCGCGAGCCGGTCAGCAGGACGCCGCAGCGGTGGCCGCCGACGCGGTGGGCCGATTCGCCGCAGCTTTCGGTATCGGCTAGCCCGGTTCGTCGATGTCGACGCCGGTGGCCAGATCCGCGCAGTCGACGGCCACCACATCGGTGCGGGGCGCCAGGAACCGGCGGGCACCCCCGTCACCGTGCAGGGTCTCCAGCAAGGCGGGCCAATGCCGGCGCGCGATGACCACCGGGTGTCCCGGCCGGCCGGCGTAGCTCGCCCGGGCGATCCCGGAATCCGATTCGCGCGCCGCGGTCAGCACCCGGTGCACCACATCGGCCCCGATGTCGGGGGTGTCGACGGTGAGCACCACCGCGTGGTCGGCCTCTCCTGCCGCGGCCAGTCCCGCCCGCAGCGAGGACCCCATCCCCTGCTGCCAGTCCTCGGCCACGACCGCCCGCGCCGGCGGCGGCACGTCCACCACCGCGGCACCGAGGACCACGATCACCTCAGCGCAGCCGCCCCCGGTCAGCGCCGCCACCGCTGCGGCCAGCCACTGTCCCTGGGCGGCAAGCACTTTGGGCATGCCGTATCGAACACCGGCGCCGGCTGCCAGCAGAACACCGGCAGCCTGCCCACGCTTCGACATGCGAACATTGTCCTCCTGGTCGATCCTTGGGGGCATGTCCACCTCGGTCGTCACCACGAAAAAGCGCGTGCACCCGGTCGACGAGGTGCTGCCCATCCCCCAACTCGCGACGTACGGCTTCCAGCACGTGGTGGCGTTCTACGCCGGCGCGGTGCTGGTGCCGATCATCATCGCCGGTGCCGTCGGGCTGTCCCAGCAGGAGCTGGTCAAGCTCATCACGGCCGACTTGTTCACCTGCGGTATCGCCTCGATCCTGCAGGCCGTCGGGGTCTGGAAGATCGGCGTGCGGCTGCCGCTGCTGCAGGGTGTGACGTTCGCCGGTGTCTCCCCGATCATCGCGATCGGGCTGGCCAACGGTGGCGGGTCGGCGAGCATGCTCTACGTCTACGGCGCCGTGATCGTCGCCGGCATCTTCACGTTCCTGATCGCGCCGATCTTCATCAAGCTGCTGAAGTTCTTCCCCCCGGTGGTGACCGGGACGCTCATCACGATCATCGGGCTGTGTCTGGTGCCCGTAGGCGCCATGGACGCGGTGACCAATCCGCACACCCACGAGAAGGACCCGACCAACATCCGGTGGTTCCTCTACGCATTGGGCACCATCGTCGTCATCGTGGCGATCCAGCGGCTGTTCCGCGGCTTCCTCGCCACCATCGCGGTGCTGCTCGGCCTGGTGGTCGGCTGCGCCGTCGCCTACGCGCTGGGCGATATGAACTTCGACAAGGTCGGCGAGGCCGCCGCCATCGGATTCACCCAGCCGTTCCTCTTCGGCATGCCCAAGTTCGACTTCGTGGCCTGCCTGACCATGATCATCGTGCTGCTGATCACCGCGGTGGAGTCCACCGGCAGCACCATCGCCACCGGGGAGATCGTCGGAAAGCGGGTCACGGCTTCCGATATCGGCAACGTGCTGCGCGCCGACGGCGTGGCGACCACAATCGGCGGCATCTTCAACTCGTTCCCGTACACCGCCTTCTCCGAGAACGTCGGCCTGGTCCGGCTGACCGGGGTCAAGAGCCGGTGGGTGGTGGCCGCCGCGGGCGTGATCATGATCCTGCTCGGCTTCCTGCCGAAGGTGGCCGCCATCGTCGCCTCGATCCCCAACCCGGTGCTCGGCGGCGCCGCACTCACCCTGTTCGCGACCGTCGCCGTCGTCGGTATCCAGACCCTGGGCAAGGTGGACTTCACCGACCACCGCAACCTCATCATCGTCACCACCAGCCTGGCGCTGGCGCTGTGGGTGACGACGTATCCCGATATCGCCAAGGGCATGCCGGCCGGCATCGACCTGATCTTCGGCAGCGGTATCAGCATCGGCGCGGTCAGCGCGATCCTGCTCAACATCGTGTTCTTCCACACCGGCAGCCGGGGCCCGCGGGTGGCGGGTGACGGCACCATCACCCTCGACGAGGTCAACGCCATGACCGAGGAACGATTCACCGAGGTGTTCGGCCATGTGGTGCAAGACGTTCCGTGGGCGGTGCGGCGGGCCTTCGAGCAGCGGCCGTTCGCCGACACCCAGCAGCTGCGGGAGGCGTTTCAGGATGCGCTGCTGACCGGTTCGACCGAACAGCAGCTGGAACTGATCAACGCCTTCCCCGACCTCGGTGCCGAAGACGAGACCGGGCATGTGCTGGCCGTCGACCACATCGCGCTGAGCAGCCTGGGCGAGGAGGACCACAACGACCTGGTCGACCTGGCCGCCGCCTACCGGGAGCACTTCGGCTTCCCGCTGGTGATCTGCGCCCGCGAGACCAAACCCTTCGAGAACGTGCTGCGCAACGGCTGGTCGCGGATGGACAACTCGGCCAGCGCGGAGAAGGCGTTCGCGCTCATCGAGATCGCCAAGATCGCCAACTACCGGTTCAGCGAACTGGTCGCCGACGCCAACCCGATCGCGGCGGCCCGGTTCAACCGGCTCAACGAGCTGACGTGAGAGCGCTGGGTCTCGACGGCTTCAACGGGCTGTCCGACCGCCAGCGCATGCACGCGCTGTTCGAGGTGTGTTCGTCGCCGATCTGGGCCAGACGGGTGCTGGCCGGGGGTCCGTTCCCCGACATCGAGGCGGTACTGGACCGGGCCGACCGGGTGCTGGCCGAACTCCCCGATGCCGAACTCGATGCCGCACTCGACGGCCACCCCCGCATCGGCGACCGGCCCGACAACCCGTCCTCGCAACGCGAGCAGGCCGGGGTCGCCGACGCCGACGCCGCCGTGAAAGCCGAACTGGCCGAGAAGAATCGGCAATACGAGGACACGTTCGGCTACGTGTATCTGGTGTGTGCCAGCGGCCGCACCGCCGAGGAGCTGCTGGCGATCCTCACCGACCGGCTGGGTAATGACCCGGAGACCGAACGGCGGGTGATGCGCAACGAGTTGGCCAAGATCAACCGGCTTCGGCTGCAACGGCTGCTGAGCGGGCCACCGGTGGGGCAGGCTTGAGGTCATGGCACAGCTGAGCACTCACGTCCTGGACGCCACCACGGGCAAGCCCGCCGCCGGGATCACCGTCTCCCTCGACGGGACCACGGCGACCACGGACGCCGACGGCCGGATCTCCGGCCTCGGCGGCGATGTGCCCGCCGGTATACACCGGTTGCACTTCGACACCGGGGCGTACTTCGCCGCCCAGGGTGTGCCGACCTTCTACCCGGAGGTGGTCATCACCTTCGACATCACCGATGCGGCGGGCAAATACCATGTGCCGCTGCTGTTGTCGCCCTATTCCTATTCGACGTACCGAGGGAGTTGAGCGTGTGAAGGTCGTGATCATCGGCGCGGGGATGGGCGGTATGAGCGCGGCGATCGCGCTGCGTCAGATCGGGATCGACACCGAGGTCTACGAGCGGGTCACCGAGAACAAGCCGGTGGGGGCGGCGATCTCGGTGTGGTCCAACGGGGTGAAGTGCCTGAACTATCTGGGCCTGGAGCAGCAGACCGCGGAACTCGGCGGCATCGTCGAGGAGATGAGCTACGTCGACGCGTTCACCGGCGAGACGATGTGCCTGTTTGCGATGCAACCGCTGATCGATGAGGTCGGCCAGCGGCCCTACCCCATCGCCCGCGCCGAACTGCAGCTGATGCTGATGCAGGCCTACGGGATCGACGACATCCACTTCGGCATGAAGATGGTCGACGTGCGTGGCGGCGAAGATGCCGCGACAGCCACCTTCGCCGACGGGACGACGGTGTCGGCCGATGTCATCATCGGTGCCGACGGCGCCAGTTCGATCACCCGCGAGTACGTTCT
Source organism: Mycobacterium sp. M26 (assembly GCF_001494595.1). Taxonomy (GTDB): domain Bacteria; phylum Actinomycetota; class Actinomycetes; order Mycobacteriales; family Mycobacteriaceae; genus Mycobacterium. The sequence continues at coordinate 1,893,497 of NZ_LN929907.1, read as the reverse complement.
GGGCCACCCGGTGACACGCCGCTATGCCGGCTACGTGAACTACAACGGGCTGGTCGAGGTCGACGAACGGATCGGGCCGCCGACCCGGTGGACCACCTATGTCGGTGCGGGCAAACGTGTTTCGGTGATGCCGGTGGCCGGCAACCGGTTCTACTTCTTCTTCGACGTGCTCGAAGCGCAGGGTGTCGACTACGACCGGGCATCGGCTCGGGACGTGCTGCGCGAGCATTTCGCCGGCTGGGCACCCGGCGTGCAAGTCCTCATCGACACGCTCGATCCGCTGACCACCAACCGGGTCGAGATTTTGGACCTCGACCCCTTCCACACCTGGGTCAAGGGTCGGGTGGCCGTCCTCGGCGATGCCGCGCACAACACCACACCCGACATCGGGCAGGGCGGGTGCTCGGCTATGGAGGACGCCATCGCGCTGCAGTGGGCGTTGCGTGATCACCCCGACGACGTGCACGCCGCGTTGGCCGCCTACCAGCGCTCACGCACCGAACGAGCCGCTGACCTGGTGTTACGGGCCCGCAAGCGGTGCGACCTGATGCACGCCAAGGATCCGGACATCACCGCGCAGTGGTATCGGGAGCTGCGAAATGAGGACGGCAGCAACGTCATTCGCGGCATCGTCGGCAACATCATGGGTGGCCCGCTGACACCCCTGCCGTAGGCGTTGACCGGGGGGTCAAATTCCGAAGCTCGCCGGGGGCGGGAATTGTCGCTTCGGCTGTCTTTCGTCGGGTAACCGGAGTAGGGTTGGCCACAGGTTGAGTTAACAGCCGCCCGGAAACAACGTCATTGACGTGTGGGAAGGCACCAACTCCCTACACCCACGGGTAACCACCTTGACGTGATCCACAGTACGAATCCTTCGACTGATGGAGTCACCATGTCTGTACTAGGAACAGATCGTCCGCAGCGTTCGGCTACGCAGCAGTCCGTTGATTGCCACACCGCCCGCTTCACCACCCAATGGCCTGACACGGCCGTCGGGATCATCACCGTCCAGGGTGAGCTTGATGCATCCAACGCAGCCGAGTTCGCCACCTATGTCGACCAGTCCACCACTGACGGCGTGCGACTGGTCCTCGACCTGAGCACGCTGGAATTCTTTGGCACAGCTGGCTTTTCGGCGCTACACACGATCAATGTGCGCTGTGCGCACTCCGGCGCCCGCTGGGCGCTGGTATCCGGGGAGGCAGTCGCCAGGCTGCTGCGGGTCTGCGACAGGGACAATGTCCTGCCGGTCGCCGACACCGTTCCCGAAGCGATCACGCTGCTCGATGACGAGCCGCGCCGGCTACTGCAGCTCGTCACGGAGCCGAGCTAGCGATTTAGCCAGCAACCGCGACACGTGCATCTGGGAGATCCCGACCCGCTCCGCGATCTGGGTCTGGGTCAGCGATTCGAAGAATCGCAGCAGTAGCACAGTTCGCTCGCGTTCCGGAAGCGCTGCGAGTAGCGGCCGCAGCGCTTCCCGGTTCTCGATCTGGTCGAGGCTGGTATCCACGTCACCCAGGGTGTCGACAATCGCCGGGGCGTCCTCATCGCTGCCGCTGCCACCGCTGTCGATCGACAGGGTGTTGTAGGAACTACCCGCGACCAGGCCTTCGACCACCTCTTGGCGATCCATGCCGAGTTCCTCGGCCAGCTCGCTGGCGGTGGGGGCCCGGCCCAGTCGCTGGGAGAGCTCGGAGGTGGCCGCACCCAGGCGCAGATGCAGTTCCTTCAGCCGGCGCGGAACCTTCACTGACCAACTGTTGTCGCGGAAGTGGCGACGAACTTCGCCCATGATCGTCGGCACCGCGAAGGACACGAAGTCCGAACCGGTTTCGACGTCGAAGCGGATGACGGCGTTGACCAGGCCCACCCGGGCCACCTGCACGAGGTCGTCGCGCGGCTCACCGCGGCCGTCGAAGCGGCGGGCGATGTGATCGGCCAGCGGCAGGCACCGCTGCACGATCCGGTCCCGATGCCGCTGGAACTCCGGGGAATCCGGGGGCAGCGTCGCCAATTCCCGGAACATGTCCGGGACATCGGCGTATTCGGAGTTCGTCCGTGACGACGAACTATTGGCCGATCGGGGACTCACCGTACGGAGCCTGCCCGCCTCGTAGTCAAAGTGATGCCGAAGACCTGCCCGTCGCTACTGGGCTCGTGACCGTTGTGGAATGTCTGCACATCGTCGGTCAGTGAGCTCAGCACGTGCCAGCTGAAGCTGCCAGGGGTGACCACGTCGTAGGTGTCACATTCGGTGGAGGCCTCGACCACGACGACGTCATCACGCGGATCGACCACGACGATCAGCGTGGCGTCGGGAGTGGCCGACCGGATCAGCCGGGTGCAGGCCTCGTCGACAGCCAGCCGCAGATCGGCGACGGCATCGAAATCCAGGTCTTCGAAGGTTCCGACCGCACCGATCAATGTCCGAAGCACGGCGAGGTTCTCCACCCGCGCGGCGATCCTGAATTCGACAGCGCTGGCGCCTCGTTGCTGCGCGCTGCCTCGGCTCTCGCCATCCGTCATCTGGCCTCCCGGCACGGTCGCCCCGACACTACTCCAGTCCAGGGTTGGGCTATCCATGATCGTGTGGCGATCCGCTAGGCCGGGTACTCGGTGCGAGTGTCGTCATCATGGTGGGGCTTTGATACCCGCCGTCACCAGCACGTCAAACCTGGTGAGGCCACATTGTTACGCAGGACACCATGGACGGGTCAGCCCGCGGGGAGCTGTGCGTCACCGGTGCCGGCACCCACCACGCGGTCGTATACCCGCAGTGTGTCGGTGGCGATGCGATCCCAGGAGTAGCGGGCGCACACCCGATCACGGCCGGCCAGACCGAAGCTGCGGCGCAAAAAGCCGTCGCGCAGCAACATCGTCACGGCTTCGGCGAGCTCGCGTGGCCTGCCCGGACTGACGAGCTGTCCGGTCACGTCATGCACGATCGTGTCGCGCATTCCGCCCACCGCCGACGCGACCACCGGGACACCGCACGCCATCGCCTCCAGGGGCACCATCCCGCAGGGTTCGTACCGGGGCGTGCACGTGACGACGTCGGCCGAGCGCAACAGCGCCGGCATGTCCCGGTGTGCGACGGCGCCGGTGAAGCTCACTCGGTCGGCGACACCCAACCGGCCCGCCAACGCCCGCAGCCGCACCACCTCGTCATCGGAGTCCAGTCGATCCGCCGGGGGGCCACCAGCAATGACGTACTCGGCGTCCGGGATCAACGGCAGAGCCGCGATCATGGTGTCAAAACCCTTGCGCGGAGCCAGCTTTCCGACGGTAAGAATCCGATGGCCGGTCGACGGACGCTCGGCCACCAGGCCTTCGGTGCTGAACGCCTCGGGATCGACACCGCACGGGACCACCGAGATCTGCGATCGCGAGCGGCCCAGGTGGATGAGGCGGAACACCTCGTCGGTGCAGGTGGCGGTCACCCAGGTGGATTGCTTTGCGACCAGGGGCTCCAGCTTGCGCCGCGGCTGCGCCGGGACATCGCCTGTGGAGGCGGGGCCGTCGACTGAGCCGAGGGTGTAGAACGTCTGCACGGTGGGCACATCGCGGCTCCTGGCTGCCAACAACGACGCCAGCCCCGACATCCAGAAGTGGGCGTGCGCTACATGCGGGCGGCTGTGGGCCCACTGGGTGTCGAGGTAGCGGGCAAAGTCACTCATGTACTCGAAGGTCGAGTCGGTGGCCAGTGGACGGGGAGGTCCGGCCGGCACCTGCGCCACGGTGTAGCCGTGGGCGGTACGGACGCGGTCCGGCCGCGCCGGGTCCTCACGGCGGGTGTAGACAGTGATCTCGTGGCCACGCCGGGCAAGCGCGGCCGACAATTCTGCGACCCGGACGCTCTGACCGCTGACATCGAATCCCTCCGCGGCCGCCAGCGGACTGGCGTGGGCGGAGATCATCGCGATCCTCACTGCGTTTCCTCCTCCATCTCGAAGGGGCGTACCCGGGGGTGCAGCGGCTAAACGTTGCCCAGGCGTGGCTCATTGGGACAGGCTGCGGCTGGCGGGCCCTTCCAGCACGGCGCCATCCGGCCCGAAGCGCGATCCATGGAGCGGACAATCCCACGATTTCTCGGCATCGTTCCAGGCCAGAATGCCGCCGAGATGGGTGCATACCGGGGACACGCAGCGCTCGACACCGTCGACCACGCTGCGCGCTTCCATATGCCAGGGCGGCCCGCTGACCACACCGGCACCCTCGGTCAGGTGACCATCGCGGCGGGCCATCGGTGTCACCCAACCGGCCGCCAGGTGCCAGCCAACCTCCAGATTGGTCTTGATCGCCGTGGTGATGCCGGTGAGCTCGTGGGTGCTCCAGCTGTCGAAGGCCTGCCCCCAGCGGGCCGGCTCGCTGCCGAGAATCCGCTTGGCCAGCAGCAGGCCGGCGGCCACCCCGTTGGTCATGCCCCATTTCGCGAAGCCGGTCGCCACGAAGAAGTGGTCGCTGCCGGGCAGCAGCGGCCCGACGTAGGGCAGTTCGTCGATAGCGACGTAGTCCTGGGCCGACCAGTAGTGGGTGGGTTCAGCACCGGGAAAGTAGCGCTTGGCCCACCCGACGAGTTCGTCGTAGGAGGTCCGCGGGCTGTCCTTACGGCCGACGGTATGGCCGGCCCCGCCGACGATGAGCCGGTCACCCTCGGTGGTGCGCGCGTAGCGCACCGATCGGCTCGGCTCGTCGGTGGACAGCATCATCGGGCGTGGCACCCCACCGGGCACATCGAAGGCCACGCAGTAGGACCTGGCCGGGTGTAGCCGGGCGAAGAACGCACCCCTATCCAGGATCGGGGTGCCGGTGGCCAGCACGCACTGATCGGCGTGCGCGATCCGTTCGGCACCGTCGGCGTCCCGTAAGGCCAGGCGGACCCGGCCACTGGCCGTTGATGCCGCATGCACCCGATGCCCCGTGACCAGCCGGCCGCCGCGGTCGCGCAACTCGGCGATCAGCGCGTCGAGGAACGGCATCGGATCGAACTGGATCTGGCCAGCGAGCCGCACTCCACCGACGAAGGGGAACGGGACATCGAGGCGGTCCACCCACTCCACGCCTAGACCGGCCGCCTGTGCCGTCTCGAATTCCGCACGGGCGGAGGGCAATCCACGATCAGACTGGGCATAGGTGTAGGCATCCTCGTACTGCAGGTCGACGCCACGCTCCCCGCAGTACTGGGCCAGCCAGGCCTGCCCTTCGGTGTTGCCCTCGACGTACTGACGCACCAGATCCAGGGAATGACGCCGGGAGATCGTCGAGAGCCTGGTGCCCTGCAGCAGGCTGACCTTGGCGGTGGTGTTTCCGGTGGTGACCGCACCGGGGGTGCGTGCTTCGATCACCACCACGCGCTTGCCGCCACGGGCCAGCAGGACCGCCGTCACCAGCCCGGTGATTCCGGCTCCCACGACGGCAACTTCCGCGTTGGGCACCTCGGCGGTATCGGTCCGGTGATCCTGGGCGCGGTCGAGCCACAATGACGTCATGGCCACCGCGATACCCGCGCTGCAGTCGGTGAAACCGGCACCCGGGTGCGGGTACGTTGGCCGGTGATGAGTGATTCCATTCCGGACGAGGTTCCCGTCGCCGATGCCGTCGAGCAGCGCGCCGACGTGGTGGAACCCGAACCCCTGGACGACTCCGACCGGCCGCTGGAGAGCAACGAATCAGACTGGCATGACCAGCGCCTGGTCGTCGAGGATCCTGACCAGGACGAACTCCGCTAGTCAGGGAAATGTTTGACCCCTGTAGCCAAGTGGGTACAGGCCTTTGCGAGGTACCTGGTAATCCTCAGCAAAGGGGGTAGGAGATGTCGAACATCGCAATGGCGAACAGGACGGGTGCAGACGACATCCGCTTCTTTCGCCCCAGCCGGTCCTGCGCTTACGAGGGGTGGACCGTCGCCGAGCTCAAGAAGAGGGCGAAGCAGCTCGGAATCTCGGGGTATTCCGGACTGAGCAAGGAAAAGCTGATCTCACTGATCCGCAGCTACTGATCCGAAGGAAAACATGTCTGACGACAACAACAGCGGTCCCGCCGAAGCCATCAAGGGCGTCGTCGAGGACGTCAAGGGCAAGGCCAAGGAAGCCGTCGGTACGGTGACCGGCCGCAATGACCTCGTCAACGAGGGCAAGGCCCAGCAGGACAAGGCCGAGGCGCAGCGCGAAGCTGCCAAGAAAGAGGCCGAGGCCGAGGCTGCCCGTGCGGGCGCCAAGGCCGCCGAGGCGCGCCAGAAGGCCAACCAGTAGAAGGTCTCGCAGTCCAAAGGCCCGGCTTCGGCCGGGCCTTTGGCATCTGTCAGCACCTAGAGGGAGCCCTCCGCGATGCGCTTGATGGCCGCCAGCCTGCGGTCCCAGACCCGGCCCAGCCTGTCGAGCTCGGCGCCGAGCGCCGACAACCGGGCGCCGAGCGCCCGGTACCGGATCTCCCGGCCGACGGGCACCGGCTCCACCAGGCCGGCAGCCGCCAATGTCGCGAGATGTTTGGCGATGGCCTGCCTGCTCACCGGCAGTCGGGCCGCCAGTGCGCTCGCGGACAGATCCTCCCGGCCCAGTGCAGTGAGGATCTGCCAGCGGGTCTCGTCGGCCAGCACCGCGAGCACGGCCGGGACCTCATCGAGTTCGCGGTTCATCAGCGGGTCAGGTAGTCGACCAGGTCGCCCAGTTCGGCCGTCCAGCCTTCGGAGTTGCCGTCGTGGTGGCCCCGCGGATCATCGAGGTCCTCGAAACCGGTCTCGACCAGGGTGAGGCGGGTTCCGCCGGAGATCGGCTCGAGATCGAAGCGCACCAGGGTGGAGTTGCCCACCACGGGGTCGACGTCGCGCTCACGGGCCCACCGGTACACCAGGGTCTTGAGTTCCTCGACGTGCTCGACGATCACCCGGAAGGTGCCGTGTCCTTCCCAGCCGAAAGCACCGTGACCGCCTTCTTCTGCGACGAATTCAGCGGTATCGCCGAACCATTCGGCAATCAGGTTCGGTTCGGTCAATGCGCGCCACACCTTCTCGACGGGCGCGGAGATATCGATCGTGCGGGTGATGTCCAGAGTGGTCACGGGGTCTCCCAGAGGTCAGCGGATGTGCAACTACACAGTTGCATACGCCTCCTGCTTGTGCAACCCCCAAGTTGCACTGGGAGGGCTTGCGCATGCGCACCGCCGCCGCGGCGTCTACGTTTTGGACGTGGATCTTCCCACGGTCGAGGTCGTCGACATCCCGACGCGCCGCGCCGACGTGTGGCCGCTGGGCCCCGGCGACGCGGTGCTGGCGGGTGGGACCTGGCTGTTCTCCGAGCCGCAGCCACACCTGCGCCGTCTGATCGACATCACCGCCCTGGGCTGGGAGCCGGTCCTGTTGAGCGACAACGGAATCGAGATCGCCGCCACCTGCACCGTCGAACAGATCGCGCAGCTGTCCGCACAGCTGCCCGAGCAGCGTCCGGACTGGACATCCGCTCCGCTGTTCCGCCAGTGCGCGGGCGCGCTGAAGGCGTCGTTCAAGGTGTGGAAGACCGCCACTGTGGGCGGCAACCTCTGCTTGTCATTCCCGGCAGGTTCGATGATCTCGTTGTGCAGCGCCCTGGACGGCGAGGTGCTGATCTGGCGTGCCGACGGCACCGAACACCGGATGCCGTTGGTGGACTTCGTCACCGGTGCCGCGACCAATCGGCTGGCGCCCGGCGAGGTCCTGCGCTCCGTGCATCTGCCCGCGGCGGCGTTGCGGGCGCAGACCGCCTACCGCAAGATCGCGCCGTCGACGCTCGGACGGTCCGGCGTGGTGGTGATCGGCCGGCGCGACACACCCGCCGACGGGGGCGCCACCGTGGTCTCGGTGACCGGTGCGACCGTGCGGCCCTATGTCTTCACCTTTCCCTCCCCGCCTGCTGAGGAGGATCTGCGCGCGGCCCACGCCGAAGTGCCCCCCGACCAGTGGACCGATGACGCGCATGGCGACCCGGACTGGCGGGCCGCCATGGCGCTGCTGCTGGCCCGCGAGGTGACGGCCGAACTCGCATGATCAGGATCAACGGCACCGAGCAGACCGACCCGCCCCGGCCGGGTCAGTGTCTGCGCACGTATCTTCGCGAGCACGGCCATTTCGAGGTCAAGAAGGGCTGCGACGCCGGTGACTGCGGAGCCTGCTCGGTGCTGATCGACGGTGAACCGGCCCATTCGTGCATCGTTCCCGCCTACCGCGTCGAGGGCCGCGACGTCACCACGGTCGCCGGGCTGGGTACCCCCGAGGATCTGCATCCGGTGCAGCGCCGCTTCGTGGAAGCCGGTGGATTCCAGTGCGGGTTCTGCACCGCCGGGATGGTCGTCACCGCTTCGGTGCTGGCTGATGACGCCGACCTGCCCGAGCAGCTCAAGGGAAACCTGTGCCGCTGCACGGGATATCGCTCGATCGTCGACGCCCTGGCGGGTACGACGAATACCGAGAAACCGGCACAGGCTGCCGACGTCGGACGGTCGGTGAGCCCACCCGCCGCAGTTCGGGTGGTGACCGGCACCGAGCGCTACACCATGGACTTCGAGCCCGACGAGCCGCTGCTGCATCTGGCGGTGCTCGGCAGCCCGCTGCCGCCGTCGGCCGGTCGGTGAGCCCCCCCGCCGCAGTTCGGGTGGTGACCGGCACCGAGCGCTACACCATGGACTTCGAGCCCGACGAGCCGCTGCTGCATCTGGCGGTGCTCGGCAGCCCGCTGCCGCATGCCCGCATCATGTCGATCGACACCGTGGCCGCCGAGGCCATTCCCGGCGTGCGACTGGTCCTCACCCATCGCGACAGCCCGCCGGTCGCCTTCTCCACCGCGCGGCACGAACTGCGTGAGGACGACCCCGACGACACCCGCATCCTCGATGACACGGTGCGCTTCGTCGGCCAACGGGTGGCGGCGGTGGTGGCCGACAGCGTCGCGATCGCCGAAAGCGCCTGCCGGGCCATCGTCGTCGACTACGAACCGCTGCCCGCGGTGTTCGATCCGGATCGCGCCCGTCAGGACGGGGCGCCGCTGCTGCACGGTGACAAAGGCCCCGGGGCGCGGATCGCCGACCCCGGCCGCAACATCGTCGGCGAAGTGCACGGCGAGGTAGGCGACGTCGAGGCTGCGCTCGCCGCCACCCGCGCCGCTGGCGGCGTGGTGGTCACCGGCCGCTACACCACCGCCCGGGTACAGCACACCCACCTAGAGACCCACGGCTGCACCGGTTGGCGAGATGATCAGGGCCGCTTGGTGATTCGCAGCAGCACGCAGGTGCCGTTCCTGGTTCGCGACGAGCTGTGTCATATCTTCGGTCTGCCCCGCGACGGCGTTGCCGTGTTCACCGCTCGGGTGGGCGGCGGGTTCGGCGCCAAACAGGAGATGCTGACCGAGGATCTGGTGGCACTGGCGGTGCTGCGGCTGGGACGCCCGGTGCGCTACGAGTTCAGCAGGAGCGACCAGTTCACCATCGCCCCGTGCCGCCATCCCTATCGGGTCGACGTCACGGCCGCGGCCGGCCCCGACGGGGTGCTGACCGCGCTGGCGATCGACGTCCTGTCCGATGCCGGGGCATACGGCAATCACAGTGTGGGCGTGCTGCTTCACAGCTGCGGTGAATCGCTGGCCGTGTACCGGTGCCCGAACAAGAAGGTCGATGCGCAGGCGGTGTACACCAATCACCTGCCGTCGGGAGCGTTCCGCGGCTACGGCCTTGGCCAGGTGATCTTCGCTATCGAAAGCGCCCTCGACGAGGTGGCCGGCCAGCTCGGCATCGATCCATTCGACCTGCGCCGCCGCAACGTCGTCGTACCCGGCGACGATTTCGTCGACTGGCATGTCGTCTCCGACGACCTCACGTTCGGCAGCTACGGACTGGACCAGTGCCTGGATCTGGCACAGGACGCACTGCGCCGTGGCAACGGCGTCGAGCCGCCGCCGGGTGCAGCGTGGCGCGTCGGCGAGGGAATGGCCGTGGCGATGATCGCCACCATCCCGCCCCGCGGGCACCGTGCCGAGGCCTCAGTAGCGGTGAATCCTGAAGGCCGGTATGTGGTTTCAGTGGGGACCGCCGAGTTCGGCAATGGCACGTCGACAGTGCACACCCAGTTGGCCGCCACCGCGCTGGCCACCACATCCGAGCGCATCGACCTGCATCAGTCCGACACCGATGCCACCGGTTACGACACCGGTGCCTTCGGCTCGGCAGGCACCGTCGTGGCGGGTACCGCGCTGCTGCGGGCTTGCCAGGAACTGAAGCTCACCATCGTGGCCGCCGCCTCCGGGATCACCGGGGTGCCGGGGTCGGAGTGCACGCTCGGCCCGCACGGGGTGCAGTGCGGGCAGCAGTTCGTTGGCTTCGCCGACCTGCTCGACCGCGGCCCATTGCAGGCCACCGGGCATCACGACGGGTCACCACGCTCGGTGGCCTTCAACGTGCACGCGTTCCGCGTCGCGGTGAACGTCGAAACGGGACAGGTCCGCATCCTGCAGTCCATCCAGGCGGCCGACGCAGGCGTGGTGATCAACCCTGAACAGTGCCGCGGACAGGTCGAAGGCGGTGCGGCACAGGCGATCGGCTCGGCGTTGTTCGAGGAGATGCGCATCGGCCCGGACGGCGCCGTCACCACAGATGCGTTGCGTAACTACCACATTCCGCAGCTGGCCGACCTTCCGGTCACCGAGGTGTACTTTGCCGACACGGTCGACGAACTGGGTCCGTTGGGCGCCAAGTCGATGAGCGAGTCGCCCTACAACCCGGTAGCGCCCGCCCTGGCCAATGCGATCGCCGACGCGTGCGGCGCCCGGCTTCGCGCCCTGCCGATGACACCGGCCCGGGTCTGGCGAGCGCTCAGCGACCCGACAGCTCCCACACCGTCGCCGACATCCGGTCGGTCATCCTGGTGACGGTCAGCTGTCCGCCGTCGTCACCCTGACAGGCCATCGCCTGCACGATCGCGTTATTGCGCAGCCGCGCTTCGCCGTAGCAGGTCCAGTCGAACGGGATGGCCAGCTGTGACTTGCTCCAGCGCACGGTGTCGGCGTTGATCTCGGGGACGGTGAACTTCCAGGCGGCATCGCCGCCGATGCTCAGTGCACGCTGGCCGTCGCACGCTTTCGCACTCTTGGTTCCGGTGGTGAATTGCGTTGCGGCGGAGTGTGCGTCGGGGTAGACGGCGACGGCTTCGGCCACCACGTGGTCGTGTTTGTCACCGTCGGTGAACAGCATGACATGAAAGCCCGACCACGTGTCACCGAGGAAAGCCGCCATTCCCGCGGCGTCGAGCGCCGAGCACGCCGGGAACGCTGACGATCCGGAGATCGGGCGGGCCTGGTCGGCGTCGGTCTGTAGCTTCACCCCGACCATGTCCCGCAATTGCGCCGGACTGATCATCACCTGATCGGTGTCGTCGGCCCGCAACGGCTGGATGGCCTGAGCCGGGTTGGACACCGGGCTGCCGGCAACGGTGTGCGCGCATCCGGCGAGCACCACCGCTGCCAATCCGACGAGCAGCACCGGCAGTCGCATACCGGAAATGCTAGACCGCGGCGCGCAACACCTCGCGGACCGTGGCCACCGCGCGGTCCAGTTCGGCCGGGGTGACGGTGAGGGCGGGGCGGAAGCGGACGCTGTCCGGACCGCTGCCGAGCATGATCACGCCACGCTCCCACAACGCGGCGAGTAGGGCGTCGCGGTCCGCAGTGGTGGGCAGGCTGAACGCGCACATCAGTCCGCGGCCGCGCACGTCGCGCACCACGTCGGGCACTTCGTGGGCCAGGTCCTGCAGCGCGGCCAGCAGCCGCTCCCCCATCCGGGCGGTATGCGCCAGCAGGCCGTCGGCCTCGATCACCTCGAGGATCCGGCGCGAGCGCACCATGTCGACCAGGTTGCCGCCCCAGGTCGAATTGATCCGCGAGCTCACCGCGAACACGTTGTCGGCCACCTCGTCGACCCGGCGGCCGGCCATCACGCCGCACACCTGGGTTTTCTTGCCGAAGGCGACGACATCGGGGGTGAAGCCGAGCTGCTGGTAAGCCCATGGGGTGCCGGTGATTCCGCAGCCGGTCTGCACCTCGTCGGCGATCATCAGCGCGTCGAACTCGTCGCAGAGCTCGCGCATCGCGGCGAAGAACTGGGGCCGGAAGTGCCGGTCGCCGCCCTCGCCCTGGATGGGTTCGGCGATGAAACAGGCGATGTCGTGCGGGTGGGCCTCGAATGCCGCGCGGGCCTGTCGCAGCGACTCGGCTTCCACGGCGTCCATATCGGCGCCGGGCCGCACATAGGGCGCGTCGATCCGCGGCCAGTCGAACTTCGGGAACCGCGCCACCTTGTTGGGGTCGGTGTTGGTCAGCGACAGGGTGTAACCGCTGCGGCCGTGGAACGCGCCGCGCAGATGCAGGACCCGGGTGCCCAGCTCGGGGTCGATGCCGCGGGCTTCGTTGTGCCGGCTCTTCCAGTCGAAGGCGACCTTGAGCGCGTTCTCGACCGCGAGCGCGCCGCCGTCGACGAAGAACAGGTGCGGCAGCGCCGGGTCGCCGAGCACCCGGGCGAACGTCTCGACGAAGCGCGCCATCGGCACGGTGTAGACATCGGAGTTGGACGGCTTGTTGATGGCGGCCTGCAGCAGGTCGGCGCGGAACTGCTCGTCGTGCGCCAGCGCTGGGTGGTTCATCCCCAGCGCCGAGGACGCGAAGAAGGTGAACATGTCGAGATAGTGCTTGCCGTCGCGGGCGTCGACCAGGTGCGCGCCGGTCGAGCGGTCGAGGTCGAGCACCAGATCCAGGCCGTCGGCCAGGATGCTGCGGGCCAGCACGGCATGCACCGCAGAAGGTTCGACGGCACTGGCGCTGGGGGCAGCAGATGCCGGCGATACAAGGTCGTCACGCGACAAGAGTTCCGTCATTAGGCGATCCTATCGTAATTTTTACGCTTTTCTAGCATGCCGAGCGCATATTTTCCTATCACAGCCCGACCCGAGGGGCACGCCGGAGCCGCGCGGGGATTAACTCGCCGCACGCGACCGACAACAGGAAGAAACGGGCCATCAAGCCCTACAGACCGGAACTATTCCGGCAGATACACGCGTTCGCTGTAAAATGTGTTTAGAATGATCGTGCTTCGAGTGCGTACGTTCGCGGCGGTACGGATCTGCTGCAGCAGCGTTTCCAGATCCCGCGGGGACTCGACGCGCACGAACAGGATGTAGCTCTCCTCGCCGGCCACCGAGTAGCAGGCCTCGATTTCGGCAATGTGTTCCAGGCGGGCGGGCGCATCATCAGGTTGAGACGGATCGAGAGGGGTGATGGCGACGAACGCCGAGAGCATCTGTCCGAACGCTTCGGGGTCGACGCGGGCGCTGTACCCGGTCACCACGCCGCGCGCCTCCAGCCGCCGCACCCTCGATTGCACCGCCGACACCGACAGCCCCGTCGTGGTGGCCAGGTGTGCCAGCGTGGCCCTGCCGTCGACGACCAACTCCCGCACCAGGGTGCGATCGATGTCGTCGAGGCCGTGGGCCGGCTCCGCGGTGTCCGCCATGGCCGCACACTATCTGACCGGAGGCGCCCGATGAGCGCACCCAAGCTCGAATGCTGGCAGCTGCGCACCCGGTTCGCGGCCGCGCTCTCGGCGATGTACGGCGCCGAGGTACCGGCCTACACCACCCTGGTCGAGGTCAGCGAAGCCGTGAACCGCGACTATGTCGCCGCCCATCCCGAAGCCGAACGGCTCGGCTCATTGCAACGGGTGACCGCCGAACGGCACGGCGCGATCCGGGTCGGTAGCCCGGCCGAATTGGCTGATGTCGCAGACCTGTTCGCTGCGTTCGGCATGTACCCGGTGGGCTTCTACGACCTGCGTGACGCCGCCTCGCCGGTGCCGGTGGTCTCCACGGTGTTCCGGCCCATCGAGTCCCGGGAGTTGGGCCGCAACCCGTTTCGGGTGTTCACCTCGATGCTGGCCACCCGCGACGCCCGGTTCTTCGACGACGATCTGCGGAACCGCGTCGAGACGTTCCTCGGCACCCGGCAGCTGTTCGACCCCGCACTGATCGCCCAGGCCCGCCAGATCGCGGCCGACGGCGGCTGCCCGGCCGAAGCCGGCGAAGACTTCGTCGCGCGGGCGGTGGCGTCGTTCGCGCTGTCCGCCGAGCCCGTCGACCGGGCCTGGTACAACGAGCTCACCGCCATCTCGGCGGTGGCCGCCGACATTGCCGGCGTGCGCACCACCCATATCAATCACCTCACCCCGCGCGTGTTGGATATCGACGACCTCTACCGGCGGATGACGCAGCGCGGCATCGAGATGATCGACGCCATCCAGGGCCCGCCCCGGTGGGCCGGACCCGATGTGTTGTTGCGCCAGACATCGTTTCGCGCGCTGGCCGAGCCGCGGCGCTTCCGCGAGGCCGACGGCTCTGTCACCGAGAGCACGCTGCGGGTGCGTTTCGGTGAGGTCGAGGCCCGCGGCGTGGCTCTCACCCGCAAGGGCCGGGAGCGTTTCGATGCCGCGATGTCGGCGCCCGATCCGGCCGCGGTGTGGGGCGACTACTTCCCGGACAACGACGCCGAGATGGCGTCTCAGGGGCTGGCCTACTACCACCGGGGCGACCCCACTTCGCCGGTGGTCTACGAGGACTTCCTGCCCGCCTCGGCGGCGGGTATCTTCCGATCCAATCTGGACGCCGATACCGAGGCCGCCGCGGTGGCCGACCGGTCCGGCTACACCCTCGACTGGATGGCCGAGGCGATCGGCCGTCCCATTCACGATCCCTACGACCTCTACGACGCGACAGCCCAGGAGCCGCCCGCATGAGCACCACCACCGCCACCGCCCTGCCCACTCTCACCGACCTCCAGGACCGGGTGCGGCGCGCCTTCGACGCCATCGGCGCGCATGTCACGCTGGCCGAACCGGGCGCTCACGGCCTGCAGGCGAGCACACCGCTGACCGGGGATGTCCTGTTCACCGTGACCGAGGCCAGCACCGCTGACGCAGAGCTCGCGATCACCGAAGCGGCACAAGCATTTTCGACCTGGCGCACCACCCCGGGGCCGGTGCGTGGTCAGCTGGTCGCCCGGCTGGGCGAGCTGCTGCGCGAGCACAAGGCCGATCTGGCCACGCTGGTGACCATCGAGGCCGGCAAGATCACCTCCGAGGCCCTCGGTGAGGTCCAGGAGATGATCGACATCTGCGAGTTCGCCGTCGGGCTGTCCCGTCAGCTCTACGGCCGCACCATCGCCTCCGAGCGGCCCGGCCACCGGCTGATGGAGACCTGGCATCCGCTCGGTGTCGTCGGCGTCATCACCGCCTTCAACTTCCCGGTGGCGGTGTGGGCGTGGAACGCCGCGGTCGCCCTGGTGTGCGGTGACACCGTGGTGTGGAAGCCCTCCGATCTCACCCCGCTGACCGCGATCGCCTGCCAGGCGCTGATCGAACGGGCCGCCGCCGACGTGGGTGCGCCCACCGCGGTGAGCCGGCTGGTGCAGGGTGGCCGCGAGGTGGGCGAATTGCTGGTGGACGATCCGCGGGTGGCGCTGGTGTCGGCGACCGGGTCGGTGCGGATGGGCCGGCAGGTCGGGCCCCGCGTCGCCGAGCGGTTCGGTCGGGTGCTGCTGGAACTCGGCGGCAACAACGCGGCCGTCGTCACCCCCTCGGCCGATCTGGATCTCGCGGTACGTGGCATCGTCTTCTCCGCCGCCGGCACCGCGGGCCAGCGCTGCACCACGCTGCGCCGGCTGATCGTGCATTCCTCGATCGCCGACACTGTGGTGGACCGGATCGCGGCCGCCTACCGCAGCCTGCCCATCGGGGATCCGTCCGCCGAGGGCACCCTGATCGGCCCGCTGATCCACGAGACCGCCTACCGCGACATGGTGGGCGCCCTGGAGCAGGCCCGCGCCAACGGTGGTGAGGTCATCGGCGGCGAGCGTCACCACATCGGTGGGGATAGCGGCGAGGACGCCTTCTACGTCGCACCCGCGGTGGTGCGGATGCCCGCCCAGACCGACATCGTGCATAACGAGACCTTCGCACCGATCCTCTACGTGCTGACCTACGAGACCCTCGACGAGGCGATCGCCCTGAACAATGCGGTGCCGCAGGGCCTTTCCTCGGCCATCTTCACCACCGACGTGCGCGAGGCGGAGCGCTTCCTGGCCGCCGACGGCTCGGACTGCGGTATCGCCAACGTCAACATCGGCACTTCCGGCGCGGAAATCGGCGGGGCGTTCGGCGGCGAGAAGCAGACCGGCGGCGGCCGTGAGTCAGGGTCGGACTCCTGGAAGGCCTACATGCGGCGGGCCACCAACACGGTGAACTACTCCTCGGAACTGCCACTGGCCCAGGGCGTGCACTTCGGCTGAGCCGGTCTGCGCCGAGATCGACGTTCTGGCGCGATCTACTCGGACTTTCGCGGCGAAACGTTGGTTTGGGCGAGGCCGGGGGCGAGCAGTTGCTGCTCGATCAGGTCCGCACCTCTGGCCGCTCCCCCGGTCGCGGCGAAGCCGTCGGCCACCCGCCGGGCACCCTCGGCCATCCCCATCGCCTCGGACACCTTGGCACGCAACCGTTTCGGGGTGAGCTTCGCGGCGGGTAGCCGGGTGCCGCAGCGGGCCACCTCGACGCGCATGGCGACCTCCGGCTGATCCCGGCCGAAGGGAACCACACACACCGGCACCCCGCGGTCCAGCGCGCGCACAGTGGCACCCATCCCGCCGTGGGTGATCGCGCACACCGCACGGTCCAGCACCGGGCCGTGCGGAACATACTGCCGGACAGTGGCATTGGCGGGGACCACCAGATCCTCGGGTACGCCGGCAGGGAAGGTCGCGACCACGTGCACGGGTTCGTCGGCCAGGGCCTGCAGCGCCACCTCACCGAGGCGGGAATCGGCCTGCCGGATGGACGAGGTGGTGACCAGCACGATGGGATCGGAGATGCCCGCCAGCCAGTCCGGGGCCTGCGCATCGGTGTCCGACGCGCACGCCCCGATGAGGTGGACACGGTCACCCCAGTCCGGGTGCGGGTACTCGAACGGCTCGCCGCCGACGACGAGCATCAACGGCGCCCGGCGCAGGAACTCGTCGACCGAACGCACCGGCGGTGCCCCGACGCGTTCGCGCACCGCATTGAGCCGGGGCAGCATCGGGCGGTCCATCACCTGCCACACCACACCCCGCAGGATGCGGTCCCGCACCACTCCCACCGGACCGGACCACGGGCGCATCCCCGGCCCCACCGGCGGCACCCCCCGCGACCGCAGGAACGGGGTGAACGGGGAGAACACCGCCCACGGAATGTCACCGGCATCGGCGGCCGAAATCGCTCCCCAGCAGTTGGCGTCGAGGATCAGGGCGTCCGGCTTGACCTCGGCGATGGCCCGGGCCAGGTCGTCGACTTCCAGTTCGGCACGCCGGCACAGCACGTCGATCGTCATCTTCAGCACGCCGAAGACGCTGCGTGCGGTCCAGTCCGGGCTGGTGATGGCCTCGATCCGCGGATCGACCGGTGCGGAGTGCAAGCCCAGCCGTGCCCCGGTGGCCACCCCGGCCGCCGAGGTGCGCAGGTGGACGTCATGGCCCCGGTCGGCGAGTTCGCGCAGCAGCACACTTGCGGGCAGCAGATGCCCGAGTGCCGGGGCGCCGTACGCCAGAATCGTGGCCATAGACCTACCGCTTACCAGGTCTGGCCGAGCTTCGCTGCCGGGGCACGTCACACGTTCCTGATTCGTCAGCACCTGTTGTACATGTGTCAGTATGGGCGGGTGCCCAGCCCGCCCGCGCGCCGACGCCTGTCGCCTGCTGATCGGCGCAGCGAGCTGCTGACGCTGGGCGCCGAAGTCTTCGGGCAGCGGCCCTACGACGAGGTCCGCATCGACGAGATCGCCGAGCGGGCCGGGGTGTCACGGGCACTGATGTATCACTACTTCCCCGACAAGCGGGCGTTCTTCGCCGCGGTGGTCCGCGCCGAGAGTGAGCGGCTGTTCGAGGCCACCAGCACCCCGGCCGATGAGGGCCTGAGCCTGTTCGACCGGTTGCGGGCCGGAGTGCTGGCCTACATGCGCTACGACACCGAACATCCGCATGGTGCGTGGGCGGCCTACATCGGGATGGGCCGCACCGATCCGGTGCTGCGCGGCATCGACGACATCGACAACGAGCGCCAGACCCAGCGGATCATGGCGGCCGTCACCGATGCTGCCGGTGAGCTGGATTCCAAGGTGGAACGGGACCTGCGGGTCATCGTGTTCGGCTGGCTGGCTTTCACTTTCGAACTGTGCCGGCAGAGCATCCTTGACCCCTCCGTCGACGCCGACGGCCTGGCCGACCTGTGCGCCCACACCCTGCTCGACGCCATCGCCCGCATAACGGGGATTCCGGCCGCACTGACCGAGGCGGCGCAGCGCCGCTAGCTGACGGTGGCGAAGAAGGTCCGCACGTCCTCGACGAACAGTTCCGGCTGCTCGAAGGCGGCGAAGTGGCCACCGCGCGGCATATCGGTCCAGTGCGTGATGTTGTAGCGCGACTCGCACCAGTTACGCGGGCTGGGCACGATCTCCTTCGGGAACGCCGCCACCCCCGTCGGGACCGGCACCGGACCGCCATCGATCAGGTTCTTGAAGCTCTGCCAGTACAGCCGCGCCGAGGACGTGGCCGACGCCGTGGCCCAGTACAGCATCACGTTGTCGAGCATCTCGTCGCGGCTCAGCACGTTCTCGGGGTGGCCGTCACAATCAGTCCAGGCCCAGAACTTCTCCACGATCCAGGCCAGCTGGCCCACCGGCGAGTCGGTCAGTCCGTAGCCCAGGGTTTGCGGCCGGGTGGCCTGCTCCTCGGAATAGCCTGTGCCCCAACGAACGTGCTCACTCATCCGGGCATAGGCCGCTACCTCGGCCGGGGTGGGGTCCTGGCCGCTATCCCCACTCGGGAAGCCGAGCGGCATGTTGATGTGAATCGCGATGCAGCCCTGGCCGTTTCGGCCCATCTGCGCGGTGATCGCCGAACCCCAGTCGCCGCCCTGGGCACCGTAGCGGTCGTAGCCGAGCCGGGCCATCAGCGTGGCCCACGCCTCGGCGATCTTCTCCACCGACCAGCCGGTCCGGTCCGGCTTGCCGGAGAAGCCGTAGCCGGGCAGCGACGGACACACCACGTGGAAGTTCTCGGACAGCGGCTCGATCACCTTGTGGAACTCGACGATCGAGCCTGGCCAGCCATGCGTGATGATCAGCGGCAGCGCATCGGGATTCGATGACCGCTGATGAATGAAATGAATGTCCAGGCCGTCGATCTCGGTCAGGAAGTGATCGAAGCGGTTGAGCGCGGCCTCGCGGGCCCGCCAGTCGTACTCGTTGGCCCAGTAGCCGGCCAACTCACGGGTGTAGTCCAGTGGGATGCCCTGGCTCCAGTCCTCGACACACTCGCGCTCTGGCCAGCGGGTGCGGTTGAGGCGGTCGCGGAGGTCGGCGAGAACCTCGTCGGGAACCGCGATGCGGTACGGACGGACCGCGCTCACCAGAATCCGAACACCGGGAAGCCGTAGAACGGCTCCTCGCCGGCGAACTGCTGCGGTGTCGCGTTGATCTCGGTGTTGCCGGGGGTGGCGCACTCGGTGGTCTGGCCACCGCTGATCGCACTACCTTCCACGTTCACGCACTGCGGCAGAGTCGGCGGGGCGATGGTCGTGTCCGCGGCGGCGACAGGGGCGGCGAGCACCGCGGCCGCGACGCCGATCCCGGCGGCGGGGAGAAGCAAGAATCGACGAATCCGTGGCATGAGCGAATGGTACCGACTTCACGTGGCTAAACTCGGCACAAGCCGAATATCGGGACTCAGGAGCCTCATGAAATCTGCCACTCGTTCGATCGGCCGCGCTGCCGCAGTCATGCTGTGTGCCGGTGGTGTTCTGTTCGGCGCCGCTGGAACGGCTGTTGCCGATCCCCCGCCGAACTGCACGGCAGCCGACGTCACCGCGGTGATGACGGGAGTGTCGGCGTCGATGACGACGTATCTGTTCACTCATCCCGATGTCAATGACTTCCTCACCAGTCTGCAGGGTTTGAGCAAAGCCGACGCCAAGCAGAAGACCAAGGACTACCTGGCGGCGAACCCGCAGGTCCACGACGAGATCGAGGCGATTCGCCAGCCCGGCAAAGATCTGCGGGACCGGTGTGGCATTCCGCTGAAGGCTGAGATCGCCAGCGTTCTCTGAGAGCTGGCCGGAATTCAGGACTTGACCAGCAGGGCCAATTAGTCTCAGCGCTCATGCGCTTGGTCGTCGATCTGAACAAGTGCCAGGGGTATGCACAATGCGTGCCGCTGGCACCGGAAGTGCTCGAGCTGGTCGGTGAAGAGGCTCTGGCCTACGACCCCAATCCCGACGAATCGCAACGACAGCGGGTCTTGCGCGCCGCGGCGTCCTGCCCGGTGCAGGCCATCATCGTCGAGGCCGACCCGCCCGCGGACCGGGACACGCTGTGACCGCCCCGCAGAGCGGCGGCTACCAGCTCGACAAGGTCGTCGAACAGTTCCGCGCCGAGGGCCGGATCGCCATCGTCGGCGCTTCGCTGGCCGGACTTCGTGCCGCGGAGGCCCTGCGGGACAAGGGGTTCAACGGTTCACTGACCATCATCGGTGACGAGCCGCACGAACCCTACGATCGGCCGCCGCTGTCCAAGCAGGTCCTCAAGGGCTGGGTGCCCGCCGACCACACCAAGTTGCCCCGGCTGCGCCCGGTGGACGCCACCTGGAAGCTCGGGGTCGCCGCCGTCGGCCTGGACCGGTTCAACCATGTGGTGACGCTGGCCAATGGCGAGGACGTCGAATACGACCGGCTGCTGATCGCCACCGGTACCCGGGCCCGGCCGTGGCCCAACCCGGAAGAGGGCGCGCTGCAGGGTGTCTTCACTATGCGCACCGTTGAAGACGCAACGGGGTTGTCCGCCGCGCTCAAGGCCCGGCCCAAGCGGGTGCTGATCGTGGGTTCCGGATTCGTGGGCTCTGAGATCGCCTCGGTGTGCCGCGATCTCGGTCTGGACGTGACGGTGGCCGAGCGCGGCAAGGGCCCGTTGATGGGTGCGCTCGGCGGGGTGATCAGTGAGATCGCCGCGGGCATGATGCGCGATGCCGGAGTGGATCTGCGCACCGGCATTGCGGTGCAGGGACTTTCGGGCGACAGTTCCGGGCATGTCCGCCAGGCCCACCTGTCAGATGGCACCGTGCTCGACGTCGACGTGGTAGTGGCCTCGCTGGGCTCGATCCGCAATGTCGAGTGGCTCGACGGGGCAGGTCTTGCCGCGGGGCCGTGGGGGCTGGCCTGCGACGCCGGCTGTCGCGCCTTCGACATCAACGGCGTGGTGACCGACCACATCTTCGTCGCCGGGGACGTCGCCCGCGCCCCGCACGTCCTCTACGACTACGAGTTCCTCTCCCAGGAGCATTGGGACAACGCCGTTTTCGGCGCCGAGGTGGCCGCGAACAACATGATCAACCTGGAGGTGGGCCGTCGCCCGCACCTGCCGTTGCCGTCGTTCTGGTCCGGGCAGTTCGGAGTGAACATCAAGAGCGTCGGGGTGTGCTCGTTCGGCAACGAGATCGTCTTCACCCAGGGTTCGCCGTCGGAGCGGCGCTTCGCCGCCGCTTACGGCAGGCGTGGGCGCATCGTCGGCGCCGTCACCTTCAACCACGGAAAGTGGCTGCCGTACTACGCCTCCCTGATCGAGAAGTCGGCGCCGTTCCCGCCGCCGCCGCCCGGCTACGACCGGCCGGTGGACACCGAGGTGATGCCGGCCCGATTCCCCGATCCGCGCGAGCCCGCCGGCAATCCCGATGTGGTGCTCACCGGACATGACCCGACCGATCGCAGCGCCGAGTTCCGGCCGCGGGCATAAGGAGAACGCCGCCATGGATGCCGCTACCGCCTGGGCCGAGGCGATGAAGTTCGAGAACCGGCCCAACCCGTACCCCTACTTCGAAGAGTTGCGCAAGACGCCCGTCGCGAAGGTGTCGGAGAAGACCTATGTGGTCACCGGCTACCCGGAAGCACTTGCGCTGTCGCATGATCCGCGGATCAGCTCCGATATCAGCCGAAGCCCGTCAGGGCTGTTCGGGGAGAAGCAGACCCATCTGGAGGCCACCGAGGTCGCTCAGGCCCGCGATGCCAGCATGCTCGTGTCCGACCCACCAGAGCACGACAGAATGCGCCGGCAGTTCATGCGGCACTTCGGACCACCGCACTCCCCCGACCTGATTCCCGGCATGGAGTCGATGGTCGCCGACCTGGCCAACGATCTGCTGGACAAGGTGAAAGCACGCGGTGGCACGCGGATGGATGTCGTCGAAGACTTTTCCTACCCGATCCCGGTGTCGGTGATCTTCCGGGTACTGGGCTTGCCGATCGAAGACGAACCGCAGTTCCACGCCTGGGTCACCGACTTCATGCAGGGCGCCGACGTCGGTCCCGAAGCAGACACCGAGGAAGGCCGGGCGGCGGCGGCCAAGGCGGCCACCAGCATGGTGGAGTTGGGGACCTACGTCCACGACCAGATTGAGCGCCTGGCCCGCGAGCCGGGGCCAGGCCTACTGTCGGCCGCACTGCACGATGACGGCCCCGACGGCCCGGTGTCCAAGGAGGTCGCCGAGTCCAACGCGCTGCTGCTGATGGTCGCCGGACATGACTCGACGGTGAACACGATCAGCAACTGCGTGATGACGCTGCTGCGTAACCAGGGTTCTTGGGACCTGATCCGCGACCATCCCGACCTGATTCCACGGACGATCGAAGAGGTGCAGCGGTTGCAAGGGGCGGTGCAGTTCTTCCCGAGCCGCTGGGCCACCGCCGATATCGAGATCGCCGGCACCCGGATCCCGGCCGGTTCGGCGGTATTCCTGGTGTGGGCGGCGGCCAACCGTGATCCGCGCAAGTTCGAGAAGCCCGATCGGTTCGATCCGCTGCGCGAGGGCAACGAACACCTCGGGTTCGGCAGCGGTATCCACACCTGTTTCGGCGGTCCACTGGCCAGGCTGGAGATCAACGTCGCGTTGGAGATCTTCCTGCGCCGGGTGCGCTCGCCGCGATTGGTCGTCGACCCACCGCCGTACCGGCACAACCAGGTGTTCCGGGGACCGCGGCACCTGTGGGTGGATTTCGCCTCGATCGACTGACCCGCTGCGGGTGCAGTAGTCCACTACTGCACTCTTTCGGGAACCCCCGCATTCAGAAGCGATCGCCGACGCTGCGGGCTACCGTTCTTCACGTGCGCTTGTCGTGGCCGTTGATTGGTCGCAGCGGGCAGATGACGACCATCGTGTCCGCCCTGACGGCGCCGGATACCTCCGGTGTCGTGATCTGCGGCGGCGCGGGTGTGGGCAAGAGCAGGCTGGCGCACGAGGCCCTCGCGTCGGCCGAGACGTCCGGTTTCGACACACGGTGGGTCGCCGGCGCCTCCTCTGCCCGACAGATTCCGCTCGGCGCTTTCAGCGCGTGGACTCCCTCTTCGGCCACCGACACCGTCCATTTGGTCCGCGGGGTGATCGATGCCCTCACCGGCGCGGGTCGCAACAAGCGAGTCGCGCTGCTCGTGGACGATGCGCACCTCCTCGATGACCTGTCCGCCTTCGTCGTGCACCAACTAGTGCAACGACGGGCAGCCACGGTGATCCTCACCGTCCGCGACGACGAACCGGTATCCGCGTCGGTACAGGAGATCTGGAAGGCCGGCAGGTTCACCTGGCTGGACCTCGCACCGCTGACCCGTGAGCAGACCGTGGCGCTTCTCGGCGCGACTCTGGGCGAGCGAGTGGATGCCGTTGCTGCAGAACAGCTGTGGCGGCTGACCCAGGGAAATGCACTCTATCTGCGCACCATCGTCGAACAAGAGGTCTCCGACGGCCGCCTTACCCAGAGTGGGAGCGTCTGGCACTGGACGGGTGATCCGGTCTTGCCCCCCGATCTGGTCGGATTGATCGAGACCCGGATGGGTTCGCTCGCCGATCCGCTCGGTGACGTGATCGACGTCCTCGCGGTCGCCGAACCGCTCGAACTGGCCATCCTGACCAACCTCACCGATCCGGCGGCGATCGAGGAGGCCGAGACCCGCAACCTCATCCGGGTGGACGGCCCCGGTGACGGGCGGGTTCGGGTTGCCCACCCTCTTTACTCCGAGGTTCGCCGAAGAAAATCGCCGCGCACGCGGCTTCGTCGACTACGCGGGATGGTCGCCACCGAACTGGCGGCCCGCGGTTCCGACGACATCGCTCTGCTGGTGCGCCGCGCCGCACTCAGCGTCGAGTCCGATCTGCCACCGGATGCCGATCTGCTGCTGACGGCCGCTCGCGGTGCGGTCTGGCTGGCCGACCTTCACCTCGCCGAGCGACTGGCGGCGGCCGCGATCGATGCCGGGGCCGGCCCTGAGGCGAATCTTCTTCGGGGCCATGCCCTGTCCTGGCTCGGTCAGGGTCAGGCTGCCGAATCCGTGCTCGCGCCGCTGGCGGGTCGTGAGCTTGAGGACGCCGTTCGCGCGCGGCTGGCCTTCCTGCGCGCCAGCAACACGCTGTGGGCACTGGGCAGCCCCGACGACGCCGGCTCGATCATCGAGGAAGTTTCCGATGTCGCGACGGCTGACGGGCGCAACCACATCGACGCGTTCCGCACGGTGCTCTTCTTCGCCACGGACCGACCTGCCTCGGCGCTGGCCGCCGCAAAAACACTTGAGGTCGAGAATCTTCCACCGGTAGTAGGAGCTGAGGTGGCGTGGGCCCTGGCCACCATCGCCGCCGATGCAGGCCGAGCCGACGATGCGGTATCCACCGCCGAGGCGGGATATCTCGCGGCCGACCGTTCCCTGGACGCTCCGCACATGCGGTTCAACATCGCCGACGCGCACGTGGCTGCGCTTGCCTTGGCGGGACGGCTGGGTGACGCCATCGAGGTGGCTGACCGCGTACGCGTCGCGGCGGCCGAGCTTCCCGGTGCCGCACAGCTACTCGGTCCGGCCGTGGCCGGCCGCGC
The DNA here is from genome assembly GCF_001494595.1 of Mycobacterium sp. M26. Classification (GTDB taxonomy): domain Bacteria; phylum Actinomycetota; class Actinomycetes; order Mycobacteriales; family Mycobacteriaceae; genus Mycobacterium. The sequence continues at coordinate 1,868,510 of NZ_LN929907.1, read as the reverse complement.
CCTGCTGGCGGCCGGCCAGCTCGACGCGGGCGTTGAACTCCTACAGCAGGCTGTCCTCGGCCTGTCAGCCACCCACTCGTCGGGTTGGGGTCATCGCTATCGGATCCCGTTGGCCACCGCGCTGGCCATGCGGGGATCGCTCGCCGAAGCCTCGACCGCACTCGCCACCATCGATCGCGGACGTCGCGCATTCCGGCAATTGGACTACGAGCACAGTCTGGCCAAGGCCTGGCTGGTCGCCAACGAAGGATCGGTGAGCGAAGCGATCACCATCGCGCGCTGCGCCGCCGTCCGCGCCCGCGACGACGGCCGGTTCGCCGCCGAGGTGCTCTGCCTGCAGACGGCGACGCAATTCGGTTGCCATACCGGCGCCGCCCGCTTGGCCGAACTGACTGCCCTGGTCGACGGCCCCCGGGCTGCTGTTGCGGCCCGATTCGCCTCGGCACTGCGCGCTGAGGATGCCGCCGAACTAGTCTGTGTATCGGAACATTTCGAGCGTATCGGTGACCTGGTCGGGGCCGCCGACGCCGCGGCGCACGCCGCACTGGTACATCGCCGCCAGGACCGGCGCGGCTCGGCTCTGACGTGTTCGAGCCGAGCGGCGACGCTGGCACAACGATGCGGCACAGTCGTCACACCGGCGCTGAGCCAGGCGGCCGCACCGGTGCCGTTCACCAATCGGGAGCGCGAGATCGTCATGTTGATCCGCCAGCGGATGACCAATCCCGATATCGCCAAGCGGCTGACCCTGTCGGTGCGCACCGTGGAAAGCCACATCTACCGGGCGATGGCCAAAACCGGAACCTCCACCAGGGAAGAACTGGCGGCTCTGCTCTCCGACTCGCATCACGACGGCAGTACGTCTGGCCGATCTGCAGTGCTCGGCTACTGACGGCAGTGGAGGCTGGTCGCATCACGCTTGAGTGATGACGAACGCACAGCAGAGAAGGCACCGCTACAGCGGTGGAATGGCATTGGTCGGCGCCGGGATTTTGGCAGCCCATCTGGTAACGGCCTCGCCGGAGTACCCCGACATCCGAACGGTTGTCCAGCCGGTCCAGTTTGTCTCGTTCACCTCGCCGTCGGCGGCGCAGATACGCGCAGCGGCATCGAACATCGCCAGCAACCAGTCCACGGGCGGCCCCGCCCAACCATTCCCGATCAATCTCACGCCAGCCGACATCGGGGCGAAGATTGTCGAAGCAGTTGCGACCGCGATAACCGCCCCGTTGGTGATCGCCTTCTTTGCGGTGATGTGGGTGGTGTCGCAACTCCAGCGACTCGTCGCAGGCCCGGCGGCGCCCGTCGTCTCGACCACCAGAGCCGCTGCTCGTGATACTTCGCCGTCATCAGCCATATCGACCGCGCACTCACCGAGTGCAGCGACCACCCGCGCCTCGGCGGCCACGCCCGTCAACCAGCCGGCCAGTCGTATGCGCGCCCGCAGTTCCGCGGCAACGAGCCTACGTAGCATTGCGGCGAAGACGGTCGGCGCCAGGCAGAGCGCGCACTCCGCCGATGATTCCACGACGAAACGCGCGGTGAACGGCGCGGCCGACAGGTCGGAGAAATCCACTGGGCGCAGTGCTCGCCACGCCACATCCGCCGCAAGCAGCGCTTCCGATCAATGATGGCCGCCGACACCATGACGGCCGCACTGGAAGTCGCTGTCGTCGCGATCGCGGTCGCGGCCATGCTGGACGTTCCCAGACTCGTCGGAGCCACCACCGCGACAGCCTCGATCGGTGACCGGATGGCTGATGAACTGGCGGCAGCCAGCCAGACCAACAAGCGTCACCCCGATGGCAACGACAAGCCGAGCGCGACAACACGTCCCATTGGCACCGGAGCTCGCAGTCAGCGAGCATCTGGCGACTCCGACGACGCCATGAAATCGCCTGATAATCATCCTGCTCAGCCACCACCAGCCGACAATGCGGTACCTCGCTACTGATCAAGTCGGTGCCACACCCTGACAGGCTGCCGAGCATGAACAACACAGCGAAAGTGCCCCGCTGGACACATCGACAATTCACCCGATGCATCTGCGTGGCGAGTGCGGGAATCCTGGCGGCCACCGTCGTGGTGGCGCCGCCGGACCACCACATCACATCCAATGAGCGATACGCGGTGAGACTCACGGCCACTCAAGCCTCAACGGTCGCCGCACCGACCTCGGGGCTTACCGGCAAACGGCAGCCGGCGGCTGCGAGCCGGGTCGCGCTGACGCCTACCGCTGCGGAATCAGGTAGCCCGTTGTTGGAACAAGCGCCCGGAGTCATCGTCTTTGCGGTGCTGTTCTTCGGCCCCATCCTGCTCGCAGGCGCGGTCGGTACCGTCATCTGGGCGCTCAGCTTGCCGGTTCTCCTGGTTCAAGAGGCGGCCCGCTGGCTGACGAGAGGGGTGTCCGGCAATCCGTCACCAACAACCGCGGCCGCCGCAAAGGCCACCAACACGGGAAGCGCCGAAACGACCACGGCCCACTCCGCGCGCCCCGTCGGGCAGGGGACACTCCGTAACGCGGCCGGATCGGCGCGGTCAATCCTTCGGCGACCTGCCGACGCTGTTTCCCCCGTACGGCCGTCAGCTGCTGCACGTTCATCGCGCACATCAGCCGCGTCCTCGCCGCATGATTCGGGGCGGGAACCGACGGTAAACCATTCGACCCACCGTTCGACGGGTGCATCGGCACGACCGGCGCGGGGGCTCAGTTCGCCGGTGTAGAGCCCAGCGGTGCGCCGTCGGCCATGCTGGCGGCCCACTCGCTATGCCCCTCGTAGTCAAGCGATTCCGCTCGCTGCCGGTAGTCGGCGACCAGGGCACGATAGGCTGCATCATCGCCGCGGGCTGCCGCGAGCAGGGCACGCAACCGAAGCACGGTCACCTCCAGGATGGCAGCCTGCTTCAGCTGACCCAGCTCGGCGATCAGATTCTCCGCCTCCTCCAGGTCGCTCTCGCTCCCCCGGTCGATCAGCGTCTCCACCAGAATCGCTGTGCAGCAACCGATCCACCCGACCCGGCGAGCATCGAGCAGATCCCCGACGGCCAGCCGCATCTGATCGAGTGCGCTGTCGCGGTCGCCGTGCCGGGCCAGTTCCCGCGCGGCGCAGACAGTGGCTAGGGGAACCAGAGAGGGCGATCGCTCAGGCAGCCAGATGTCGCGTGCCGTGAGCATCAACTCCAGTCCGCGGGCACGGTCCGCCTCGGCGGGGGAGCACAACAGTGCCACGGCGAGACCGAATTTCGACCCGACCACCGAGAAGTCATTGCTGGCACCCTCAGCCTGCTGCGCCGCCTCGGCGATTGTCTGGATCGCGTCGGCGTCGGCTCGGACAACCCCGTACAGCAGGGCGCCGTGAGCCCAGACCGCCACCAAGGCGAAGGCGGAGGGGCCAGCACCACGGGCGATCTCGAGAGCATCGTCGACATCGCGCCGCCAGCCGGGGCGGCCGATCCACCATCCCGCCAGGCCGCGAAACACCATTGCAATCGCGAGGGGTGAGCCGATTCCGAACGCTGAGCCCAGCGTCGAGTCGCCGTCGGCCAGCTCGACAAGGCGATGCGACCAGGTGGCGATAGCGTCGATGTCACCGCTGTTGAACCAGTTGGCGAATGCCACGAACGCCAATCCCAATGTGAGCGCGGGATCGCCGATCGAATCCAGCAGTTCCATCTGTTCCATCGCCAGCCGGGAACCCTCGCCGGGGCGTCCGGCATACAACAACTCGGAAGCCAGCCCGGTCATCCCGATGGCCAGCGAGACCCTGTCCCCTGCCGCAGTGCATAATTCGCGCAGTTCGGTAAACCGTCCCCAGCTGTCCTGGACAACCTCCGCCTGCCAATCCGTCGCACACAGCATGGTGCGCGGGGCGATCCGCATGCCTCGGTGTTGCGGGCTGTCCGGCAGCCGGTCGGCAACGGCGCACGCCCGCTCCCAGCTGATCCGGGCTGCACCGAGATCACGATTGGTCGACCATGCCGCAGCCCGCAGGTGCCAGCCGTACGCCGCTTCGAGATCGCCGGCGGCATCGAGATGTTCGGCAATGAGCGCGGCGTTCTCCTCGACCGATTCGGGGGCCCGCTCCTCGATCACCGTTGCCAGCCGCCGATGCCATTCGGAGCGCGTCGATTTCAGCTGCGATTCGTAGGCAACGGCCTTGATCAACGGGTGCCGGAAATCGTACTCGGCGGTGGGGGTGGATCGCACCTGCTCGACCAACTCCACCCCCAACAGCTCATCGAAGACGGGATCGATACCCAATGTAGTGAGTAGCTCCGCGCCGAAGCGCGCTCCGATCACCGCCGCCGCGTGCAGCGTTTGCTTGGCCGGCGCGCTGAGGCGATCCAGGCGCGCGGTGATGGCGGCCTGGACCGTGGCGGGCACCGTCACCTCACCGACGTCGGCCCGACGGACGTAGGCGCCGCGCTCCCCGGTCAGCACGCCCCGCTGCACCAACTCGCGGACGATCTCCTCGGCGAAGAACGGATTTCCGGCTGCCCGTTGCGCAATGGTGGTGGACAGGTCCCGGACGGACGGATGGGTACCGAGCAGTTCGATGATCAGCGCGGTGGTATCCGAATCACCAAGGGGCTTCAGGAGAATCGTCGCAGCGGCGGACAGCCGCGCCAGGACGCCCTCATAGTCCGGTCGATACGTGATCAACACCAGCGTCGGCGTGCCCGCGATGACCGCGAGCAGATCGGCCACGATCGATTCGCTGACGGGGTCGATCCAATGCGCGTCTTCGATGATCAGCAGCGCCGGGGCGGTACGCGCCAGCGAGGCGGCATTGATCAGCGCTGTGAACCGGCGCCGCCGGGCCGCCGGATCGATCTGCGGCGCAGGCACATCCGGGTCGGCGATACCGAGCAGATCGTCGAACAACAACAGGTCCACCGGATCGGCACCCGGGAACGTCGCCCGCACCTTCTCCCGGGCCTCGGACGCTGCGAGGTCGGTCACCCCGGTCGCCGCCCGCAACAACTGGGCCACCGCATGGAATGGCACCTCAGCGGTGTGGGATTCGCAGTAGGTCCATGTCACCTCGACACCGCGCCGGGCAGCCAGCGCCGCCGCCTCACGCGCGAGCCGGGATTTGCCGATGCCGGGCGGTCCGACCACACACCGCACGCCACCGCGGCCACCAATCGTCTCTTCGATATGAGCCTCGATGGCGGCCATCTCGCCGCCCCGGCCCACAAGACTGGCCTCGAAGCGTCCGATCGTTCGGTCGGCGATGCCCAGCAGTCGGCGAGCCAGCACCGGCTGGTCGGATCCCTTGACCTGACACCATTCGGGGTCGGACAGGTCGGTGCGGTGTTCGACCAGCCGGGCGGTGTATTCGGAGAGCAACACGCCGCCGGGTGGGGCCACCGTTTCCATCCGCTGCGCGAATCCGACGGTCTCGCCCGTGGCGGCGTATCCCAGCACCCCGGAGCCGATCCGACCGGCGATCACCCGCCCTGAGTTGAGCCCCACCCGAATGCTGACCTCGACGCCGTCACGGCTCCGCACGTCGGCGGCCACCTTGCGGGCTTCGTCCTGCATCTCCAGGGCCGCCAGGCAGGCCCGGAACGCGTGGTCCTCCAGCGCCACCGGTGCGCCGAACAGCGCCATCACTCCATCGCCGTTGTATTCGACCGTTCCGCCATAGCGGCGCGCGACGGCTGCGGTTCGCTCCAGCAACTCGGTCATCACATCGCGCAACCGCTCGATGTCCAAAGCTGCCGCGATCGCCATCGAGCGCACCACATCGGCGAAAAGCACCGTGACCTGCTTGTACTCCGAGGGGGCCGACGTTGCGCTGAGCTGCGCACCGCACTGCCCGCAGAATCGGGCGCCCTCGTGTGGTCTGGCCCCACACGACCGGCAGATTTCGGTAGCCGACGTCACCGCACCCCCTACCCGTGTGGCCAGGGTAGGGCCAGGCGGCGATCGATGCAGCCAAGTTTGTCGGTAGGACCTGGCAGGCTGGTGTCGTGAGTCCCGCCGACGTGATGGCCCGGTTCAGTCCGCTGACCCGGAGCTGGTTCGCGGGCACGTTCGTCGAGCCCACTGCCGCCCAGGCGCAGGCGTGGGCGGCGATCGCCAACGGGGACAACACCCTGGTCATCGCCCCAACCGGGTCGGGCAAGACGCTGGCGGCGTTCCTGTGGGCCATCGACCAGTTGGCGCAGGAGCCGACGGGTGACGGGCAGGAGCGCAGCCGCGGCACTCGGGTGCTCTACGTCTCGCCGCTGAAGGCGTTGGCGGTCGACGTCGAACGCAACTTGCGCACCCCGCTCACCGGCATCACCCGGATTGCCGAACGCGACGGCCTGCCGGTTCCGCAGATCAGCGTCGGCGTCCGTTCCGGTGACACTCCCCCTGCCCAGCGCCGCGAACTGATCACCCGGCCGCCGGACATCCTGATCACCACACCGGAGTCGCTGTTCTTGATGCTGACCTCGGCGGCCCGCGAGACGCTGGCCGGGGTGCAGACCGTCATCGTCGACGAGGTGCATGCCGTCGCCGGAACCAAACGCGGGGCGCATCTGGCGGTGTCGCTGGAACGTCTCGACGCGATGCTGGCCAAGCCGGCACAGCGGATCGGCCTGTCTGCCACCGTTCGTCCGCCCGAGGAGGTGGCCCGCTTCCTCTCCGGTGCGCGGCCGACGACGATCGTGGCGCCGCCTGCGGCCAAGACCTTCGAGCTCACCGTCCAGGTGCCGGTCCCCGATATGGCCAATCTCGAGAACAATACGATCTGGCCCAATGTCGAGGCGCGCATCGTCGACCTGATCGAGGCGCACCAGTCGACCATCGTGTTCGCCAACTCCCGCCGACTGGCCGAGCGGCTGACGTCGCGGATCAATGAGATTCACGCGGAGCGCAGCGGCATCGAACTGGCCGCACCGGCCAACCGGGAAGTACCGGGTGGTCCGCCCGCCCACGTGATGGCCAGCGGGCAGACCTTCGGGGCTGAGCCGCTACTGGCCCGCGCGCACCACGGCTCGGTGTCCAAGGAGCAGCGCGCCGCGGTCGAAGACGACCTGAAGACGGGGCGCCTCAAGGCGGTCGTGGCCACCTCGAGCCTGGAACTCGGCATCGACATGGGCGCGGTGGATCTGGTGATCCAGGTCGAGGCGCCGCCGTCCGTGGCCAGCGGCCTGCAGCGCATCGGCCGGGCCGGCCACCAGGTCGGCGAGATCTCCCGCGGCGTGCTGTTCCCCAAGCACCGGACCGATCTGATCGAGTGTGCGGTCAGCGTGCAACGGATGCTCGGCGGCCAGATCGAGACGATGCGCGTACCGACCAACCCGCTGGACATCCTGGCCCAGCACACCGTGGCGGCGTGCGCGCTGGAGCCGGTCAGTGCTGACGAATGGTTCGACGTGGCGCGCCGCAGCGCGCCGTTCGCGACGCTGCCCCGCAGCGCGTTCGAGGCCACCCTGGATCTACTGTCGGGCAAGTATCCGTCCACCGATTTCGCCGAGCTACGTCCCCGCCTGATCTATGACCGCGACAACGGCACACTGACCGCGCGGCCGGGGGCACAACGATTGGCCGTGACCTCCGGTGGGGCCATCCCGGACCGCGGCATGTTCACCGTGTATCTGGCAACGGATTCCGAAAAGCCCTCGCGGGTAGGCGAACTCGATGAGGAGATGGTTTACGAGTCCCGCCCGGGCGATGTGATCTCGCTGGGGGCCACCAGCTGGCGGATCACCGAGATCACCCACGATCGGGTGCTGGTGATCCCCGCACCCGGACAACCCGCCCGGCTGCCGTTCTGGCGCGGTGACGACGCGGGCCGGCCGGCTGAGCTGGGCCAGGCCGTGGGCCGGTTCACCGGCGAGTTGGCCGGCCTGGACCGTGAACAGTTTGACAGCCGCTGCGCCGCTTTGGGTTTCGCCGACTACGCCACCGACAACTTGTGGCAGCTGCTCGACGATCAGCGCACCGCCACCACGGTGGTGCCCAGCGACACCACCCTGCTGGTGGAGCGGTTCCGCGACGAACTGGGCGATTGGCGGGTGATCCTGCACTCCCCCTACGGCCTGAAGGTGCACGGACCATTGGCGCTGGCCGTCAGCCGGCGGCTGCTCGAGCGTTACGGCATCGACGAGAAACCGACAGCCTCCGACGACGGCATCGTGGTGCGGTTGCCCGACACCGAGGACCGCCCGCCGGGGGCTGACCTGTTCGTCTTCGAACCCGACGAGATCGAGCCGCTGGTCACCACCGAGGTCGGCGGGTCGGCTTTGTTCGCCTCCCGGTTCCGCGAGTGCGCCGCCCGGGCTCTGCTGCTGCCGAAACGCAACCCCGGCAAGCGCTCTCCGCTGTGGCACCAACGGCAGCGGGCGGCCCAGTTGCTCGACGTGGCGCGCAAGTACCCCGACTTCCCCATCGTGCTGGAAGCGGTACGCGAGTGCTTGCAGGACGTCTACGACGTGCCAACGCTGACCGATCTGATGGGCCGGATCGCCCAGCGGCGGGTCCGACTGGTGGAGGTCCCGACGCCGACGCCGTCGCCGTTCGCGGCTTCGCTGCTGTTCGGCTACGTCGGCGCGTTCATGTACGAGGGCGACAGCCCGCTGGCCGAGCGTCGCGCGGCGGCGCTGTCGCTGGACAGCACGCTGCTGTCCGAGCTGTTGGGCCGTGTCGAGCTGCGCGAGCTCCTCGACCCCGATGTCATCGCCGCGACATCGCGCCAATTGCAACATCTCTCGGAGGACCGCAAGGCCCGCGACGCCGAAGGGGTGGCCGACCTATTGCGGTTGCTCGGGCCGCTGACCGAAGATGAGATCGCGCAACGGTGTCAGGCCGCCGACGTCGGAGGCTGGCTGGCCGGACTGCACGCCGCCAAGCGGGTGCTGCCGGTCTCCTATGCCGGCCGGTCGTGGTGGGTCGGCATCGAGGACATCGGGCGACTTCGCGACGCGGTGGGCGTCGCCGTTCCGGTAGGGGTGCCCACCAGTTTCACCGAGACGGTCCCCGATCCGCTCGGCGAGCTGATGGGCCGGTTCGCCCGCACCCGCGGCCCGTTCACCACCGCGGAGGCGGCGGCCCGGTTCGGCCTCGGGCTCCGGGTGGCCGCCGACGTCCTGGGCCGGATGGCCCTGGACGGCAAGCTCATTCGCGGCGAATTCCTTGCCGGCCCTGATGCCGACCAATGGTGTGACGCCGAGGTCCTCCGCATCCTGCGACGCCGTTCACTAGCCGCGCTGCGCGCGCAGGTCGAACCCGTCAGCACCAGCGCCTACGCACGCTTCCTGCCGGCCTGGCAGCAGGTCGGCCGTTCGGCCACCTCTGGGGTGGATGGCCTGGCCGGGGTCATCGACCAACTGGCCGGAGTTCCGATACCCGCCTCGGCGGTCGAGCCGCTGGTGTTCGCTTCGCGGGTCCGGGATTACCAGCCCGCCATGCTCGACGAGCTGCTGGCCTCCGGCGAGGTCACCTGGACGGGAGCCGGGTCGCTGTCCGGCAGCGACGGCTGGATCGCCTTCCACCTCGCCGACACCGCGCCGCTCACCATGGCCGCCCCCGCCGAAATCGACTTCACCGACACCCACCGCGCCATCTTCGACGTGCTGGGCTCGCCGGGTGAGGCGCGCGGGGCGTTCTTCTTCCGACAACTCGTGCAGGGATCCGAGGAGTCCTTCAAAACTGCGCTGTGGGAACTGATCTGGGCCGGCTGGGTCACCGGGGACACGTTCGCGCCCGTGCGCTCCATGCTGGCCGGCGGGCGTAAACCGGGCACCCGCCGACCGGCCGCACCCGCCCACCGCCAGCGTCGCGCGCCGCGGCTGAGCCGGTACTCGGTGGCCAACCCGCAGAGCAGGACCGCGGATCCGACCGTGGCTGGCCGGTGGTCAGCGGTGTCGGTCCGGGAGCCGGATTCGACACTGCGCGCACACTTTTCGGCCGAGATGTTGCTGAACCGCTATGGCGTGTTGACCAAGGGGGCGGTCGCCGCCGAAGGTGTGCCTGGCGGTTTCGCGATGCTCTACAAGGTGCTCAGCGGCTTCGAGGAGGCCGGCCGCTGTCAGCGTGGCTACTTCGTGGAGTCACTCGGTGGTGCCCAGTTCGCGGTCGCCTCGACCGTCGACCGCCTGCGCACCTACCTCGACACCGTCGATCAGGAGCGCCCCGAGTATCGCGCCGTGGTGCTCGCCGCCGCGGACCCGGCCAACCCGTACGGAGCCGCGCTGCCCTGGCCGAACCGCCCCGACACCGACGCCAGCCACCGGCCCGGCCGCAAAGCCGGTGCCCTCGTGGTCCTCGTCGACGGCGACCTGGTGTGGTTCCTCGAACGGGGCGGTCGCTCGCTGCTGAACTTCAGCACCGATGACGAAGCGCAGCGCGCTGCTGCCGGCGCCCTGGCGGAACTGGTGAGCAGCGGCCGGGTCGGCGGGGTGCTGGTCGAGAAGCTCGACGGGGTGCCCGTGCTGGAAGTCGCCGCACATCCAGACCAGCGGGTGAGCGCCGAGGCACTGATCGACGCCGGGTTCGCCCGCACGCCGCGCGGATTGCGGCTGCGCTAGGTGTAACAACCGCGGTCAACGCAAGCAGGAGTTTTTGTTCATGAATCCGGGACACTCGGGCTTCACGTTGGGCGAAGCCGCTGTCGAGCTGTATCCATGGCTGGATGGACTGGGCACCCCCGCGGCGCCAGCAGCTGCCGCAGGTCCGGCAAGCAACAGCGAGCAAGCTGTCAACGTGCCGCAGATACCGGCCACCGTCGTCGTCCGATTGATCCTCATGTTCATGCCCTCCGCGCAGCCGTACTGACAGCAATAAGGTTCCGGCAGGGCCAACGTGTGCGGTATCCGCCGCTTGGGCCACGGGAGGGACGAAAGAGCTGTCCCCCTATCGATGGACAACGGCGTGGTGACACGGTGAAGCCTGCCATCGGAAGTGGTTCGCGTCAGGAGTCAACACGCTGCGGCAGAGCGGCGACGTCGGCATGGTCTCGATCCAGTGCGCCGAGTTTGGCGGCACCGCCCGGCGAGCCGATCTCGGCGAAGAATTCGGCATTGATCCGGGTGTAGGGGCTCAGGTCGTCAGGGAGGTCGTCCTCGTAGAAGATCGCCTCCGTCGGGCAGACGGGTTCACAGGCGCCGCAGTCGACGCACTCCTCGGGCTGGATGTAGAGCATCCGATTGCCTTCGTAGATGCAGTCCACCGGACACTCCTCCACGCAGGCTTTGTCCTTGATGTCCGCACAGGGCGCGGCGATCACATAAGCCATGTGCCGTCCTCCTCCTCGTCGGCGGCAATCGTGTCATTAGTGACACATTTGTGTCAATACTGACGCAATAGCCACCTGGGATAGCGTGGATCCGTGAGTCCAGCACTGCGGCGCGGGGATACCGGTGCCTGAGGGCGACACCGTCTTCCGCACCGCGGCCACACTGCGCGAGGCGCTGGTGGGCAAGACACTCACCCGCTGCGACGTCCGGGTGCCGCGGTACGCGACCGTGGATTTGACCGGCCAGACCGTCGACGAGGTGCTCTCGCGCGGCAAGCACCTCTTCATCAGAGTCGGCGCGGCCAGCATCCACTCACACCTGAAGATGGACGGCAGCTGGCGAGTGGATGCCCGGGGAACTCCGGTGCGCCAGCCGTACAAGATCCGAATCATGTTGGAAACCAGCGATGTCCAGGCAGCCGGCATTGACCTGGGCATCCTCGAGGTGCTGGAGCGCGCCCACGATATGGACGTGGTGGACCACCTGGGCCCGGACCTGCTCGGGCCCGACTGGGACCCGGCACTGGCCGCCGCCAACCTCGTCGCCGACCCGGACCGGCCGATCGCAGCCGCGCTGCTGGATCAGCGGGTGATGGCGGGTGTGGGCAATGTGTACTGCAACGAGCTGTGCTTCGTCTTCGGTCGGCTGCCCACCAGCGCGGTCAGCACGCTGACCGATCCGCTGCGGGTGGTGACGCGAGCACGGGACATGTTGTGGGCCAATCGCTCCCGAACCAACCGGACCACCACCGGAAATCGCCGGACAGGTGAGGAGCTGTGGGTGTACGGCCGCTCCGGTCAGCCATGCCGCAGATGCGGAACGCGGATCGCCCGCGCCGACGGCGTGGACTCCGAGCGGATTACGTACTGGTGTCCGTCGTGCCAGCGCTGATCGGGTGACCGATCTCGGCCATCACCTTGGCCACCTCGTCATCGAGACTGTTGACGGTCGACTTGTCCATGCGCACCGCAGCAGTCTTCGAGGACCGGAACAGCGTGAGTTCCACGGGCACCCGGCCATTCGGGTACACCGCCGCGATCACCACACCGGTACCGGCTTCGAGGGCCTCACCGATCTCGTGGCGCAGCCCGATCCGCAGTTCGTGCTCGGCGAACGAGGCGACCAACGCGCCCGCCGCCCCGCCGACCAGCACCCCGATCCCCACCGGGGGCAGGAACAGGCCGACCAGCAATCCGAGGCCGGCGCCCAGTCCGGCGCCGACCCGGCCATGCCGGTTGTGCGCCTCGACCACCTGGGGCTGGCCGTCATCATCCTTGGTGACCAGCGCGGCCGCCCGTAACTCCATGCCGTGCGCGATCCGCTTCTCCAACTCGTGGAAATCGGCGCGGGCGCGGTCGAGGTCTCCGTACGCGGCGACAAGGATCAGCTCGTGGTCGTCATCCATGGCTTCATCGTGACCTAGGTCACGATCGACGGGTAGGGGCCTAAAGCCACAGCGGCGAGGGCATTGCGACCTTTCAGCCCAGCATCCACTGGGACGTGGCCACCAGATCGCCCTGCTGCAGCGCGGCGGCGCGATGCTCGTGCACCTTCTGGTAGCCCGGGTCGAGCACCATGTCGACGAAGGCTTGCGGCGACGGGTACTCGACGACCAGGATGGCGTCCCACCACGGCCGCTCGCCGTCGCCGATGACGTTGTGCGGAGTGGTGCCCGCGTACCGGACCACACCACCGACGCGCTCCAGGTGCGGCACCACTTCGCGGGAGTAGGTCAAGTAGTGCTGCACACCGTCACCCTCGTGGAACTTCAGCAGGTTGATCATCACCACCGGGGCATCGGCGGGCAGGTTTGCGAACGCCTTGAGGTTGACGGGGCGATCGTCGACAGCATGGGACATTTCAATCTCCTTGGGCAGGTTGACTATTGGCTGACTGGGGTGTGCTGACCCGCTGGCGCAGAAAAGGCAGCACATGCGCGGCGACCTGGTCGGTCTGCTCCAGCCACGCCCAGTGGCCGACGCCGGGCAGGATGTGAATCTGCACCCGGGGGAAAGCCTGGACCTGGCGGTGGGCCTGCTCGACCGGCAGGTACGAATCGGCTGCGCCCCACACCACCAGTGCGTCGTGGTCGTGTGCCCGCAGCCGCGGCGTCAAGGCGGCGACGTCATCGACGCGGGTACTGCGGTAGAGCTTGAGTACCGCACGCTTGGTGTGCGTCGGGACCAGGTGCCGGGCGAGGGTGTCGACCCACTCCCGCGGCAGGCCAGGGTTCTCCCGACCGAGTGCCACCCGGGCCACGCCGAGCGTGGTCCGTCGCATCATGAGCTCCCCGAGCAGCGGTGTGCGCCAGATGCGCGCCATCCTGTGCCAGCGGTAGCCGATCATCACGCCGGTGTTGAGCAGCGTGACGCTGCCGATCAACTCGGGGTGGTCGGCCGCCCAGGTCAGTGCGAACGGGCCGCCGAAATCGTGGGCGACCAGGTGCACCCGCTCGAGGCCGAGCTGGGCGATCAGGCCGTCGAGGAACCGCGCGTAACCGGCCACGGTGTAGTCGCCGTGAGCGGGGGCGTCGGCTGCACCGAAGCCTGGCAGATCCGGGGAGACGACAGTCGCGAACTCGGCGACGCGCACCATCAACGGCATCCAGTCAGCGCCGGCATCGGGGTTGCCGTGCACGAACACCACCGCCTCACGTGCGGCGCCGTGCCCGCCCAGATGGACCGACGTGGTGAGGCCATCCACGGTGATCCGCCGGGTTGCGATCGACGTCATGGCGCCATGGTGCCGCACCCCGGCAGTGCAGGCCTTGACATTCGGCGACCAAAACTTGACATTTGAGGACATGCCGATCGTGCGCGGCACGTCGCTGTCGAACTATCCGAACCTGGTCAGCCAGCTCGGCGGTGATCCGACCGCGCTGCTGACCGCTGCCGGCATAGACCCGGCCGCCGTCGGCTGCCACGACGTGTTCGTCCCGCTGTCGCGGGTCGCGGCGGCCATCGAGTCGGCTGCCGCCGGAACGAACACCCCGGACTTCGGCCGACGGCTCGCCCAGTTGCAGGGCATCGAGATTCTCGGCCCGGTCGGGGTGGCGGCCAGGACGTCACCCACCGTCGCCGACGCGGTGCGGATCTTCGAGCACTACCTATCGGCCTACAGCCCGGCGATCAACCTACGCACGACGACGGTGGAGGACCCGGAACGCAGCTTCATCGAGTACCAGATCCTCGATCCCGAGCTGCCGTCGCACCCGCAGGGCGCCGAGCTTTCCCTCGGTGTCACTCTTCGGGTGTTGCGCTTCCTGCTCGGCGCGGACTACTGCCCGCTGTCGGTGCACCTTCCGCACGACCCCCTCACCGACGTCAGCGACTACCGGTCCTACTTCGGGTGTCGTCCGGTGTTCGCCGAGCACGCAATGGGTTTCACCATCCGAACGGCGGATCTGGGCCGACCGCTGCAGCGCGACAAGCTCGCCCACGACGCGGTGATGCGCTACCTGACCAGCATCACCTCGGCAGAACCACGCACCGTGGCCTCGGTGCGCACCCTGGTCCGGCAACTGCTGCCCAGCGGCCAGGTCACCCTGGAGTTGATCGCCGAGCAACTCAGCCTGCACCCCAAGGCGTTACAGCGGCGATTGGCTGCCGACGGCACCACCTTCGCGGGAATCGTCGACGACGTGCGCCGCAGCCTCGCCGAGCGATACCTGCGCGATACTCGAATCACGTTGGCGCACTTGGCCCGTGAACTCGGGTACGCCGAGCAGAGTGTGCTGACCCGGTCGTGTCATCGATGGTTCGGCAGCGGACCGGCCGCCTACCGCAAACAGCTACAACCCAGCTGAGCTGACGAAGCAGCGGCGTTCGCCGGAGAGCGGATCGTCGAACTCCAGCCGGTGCGCCAGCAGCTTCAGTGGCGCCGAAAAGTCGTCATCGGCCACCGGCCGCACACTCGGGTACAGCGGGTCGTTGTCGATCGGCAGGCCCAGCGAGGCCATGTGCACCCGCAACTGGTGGGTGCGGCCCGTCGTCGGCGTCAGCCGGTAGAGCCCGTCACCGAGCGTCTCGACCGTCGTCTCGGCATTGGGTGCACCCGGCTCTTCGACAGCCTGTAACTGGCTGCGGTGCTTCATGATTCGGCTGCGGACCACGATCGGGAAGTCCATGGCCGGCTGTCCCGACGAGCGGGCCAGGTAGGTCTTGGACACCTCGCCCCTGGCGAACATGGTCTGGTAGGCACCCCGGACCTGCGGACGGACGGTGAACAGCAGCACTCCCGCGGTCAGCCGGTCGAGCCGGTGCGCCGGACTCAGCTCCGGCAGGTCGAGATCCCGGCGCAACCGCACCAGCGCGGTCTGCACGACATGACCACCGCGCGGCATCGTGGCGAGAAAATGCGGCTTGTCCACCACCACGATGTCGTTGTCGCGGTGCAGAATCGGGATATCGAAGGGCACCACGACCTCGTCCGGCAGCGTCCGATAGTGGTACACATGCGCCCCGGCGGGCAGCGTCGTGGTCGCGTCGATCACCGCGCCGTCGGCGTCGACCACCTCACCGGCGAGCACCTTGGCCCTGGCCTCCGCACCGAACCGTCGCCCGAACTCGTCGGCCACGTTGCCGCCCTGCAGTCGCAGCCGCGCCGGCCCCAGACCGTCGCGCACCGGAAGTGGGGCTGGCTTGCGGCTCAGTTCAGTGGCACCGGTTCGAGAATCTCGGCGCGCGCCTCCGGCGCGGCCGCCCGCAACGCGTCGGCCGACTCATCATCGGGCTCGCGCTGCGAGAGCACCTCGGCCTCCACTCGCGCCTGATAGGTCGCCACCTCGCGGTCGACGTCCTCGGCGGTCCAGCCCAGGATCGGCGCCACCACCTCGGCCACCTCGCGGGCACAGTCCACCCCGCGATGCGGATACTCGATGGAGATACGCATCCGCCGGGCCAGGATGTCCTCGAGGTGCAGCGCCCCCTCGGCGGCCACCGCGTAGGCGGCCTCGACCTTCAGATACACCGGGGCATCCGTGATCGGTTCGAGCAGCTCGGGCCGATCGACCGCCAGTTGGAGTACTTCGCCGATCAGCGAGCCGTACCGGTCCAGCAGATGGCGCACCCGATACGGGTGCAGGTCGTAACGCGCCCCGACGCTCTGGGTCTGGTTGACCAGGGCGAAGTAGCCGTCAGCGCCCATCAGCGGCACCTTCTCGGTGATCGATGGCGCCACCCGGGTCGGAATGAACTCGGCCGCGGCGTCGACGGCATCCTCGGCCATCACCCGATAGGTGGTGTACTTGCCGCCCGCGATCGCGACCAGACCCGGTGAAGGCACCGCGACCGCGTGCTCGCGGGACAGCTTGGAGGTCTCCTCGCTCTCACCGGCCAGCAACGGTCGCAGCCCCGCGTACACCCCGTCGATGTCGTCATGGGTGAGCGGCGTGGCCAGCACAGTGTTGACGGTGTTGAGGATGTAATCGATATCGACCTTCGTGGCGGCCGGGTGGGCCAGGTCCAGGTTCCAGTCGGTATCGGTGGTGCCGATGATCCAGTGCGTGCCCCAGGGGATGACGAACAGCACCGACTTCTCGGTGCGCAGGATGATCGCGACCTCGCTGACGATCCGGTCCCGGGGCACCACGATGTGCACACCCTTGGAGGCGCGCACCCGGAATCGGCCGCGTTCCTTGCTCAGGGCCTGGATCTCGTCGGTCCACACCCCGGTGGCGTTGATCACCACATGGCCGCGCACCTCGGTGACCTCGCCGTCCTCGGAGTCGCGGATCGTCACCCCGACCACCCGGTCACCCTCGCGTAGCAGCGACACCACCTGGGTGGAGGTGCGCACCACCGCGCCGTAGTGGGCTGCGGTGCGGGCCACCGTCATGGTGTGGCGGGCGTCGTCGACCACGGTGTCGTAGTAGCGGATACCGCCGACCAGTGAGCTGCGCTTGAGCCCGGGGGCCAGCCGCAGCGCGCCGGACTTGGTCAAATGCTTCTGCGCCGGAACGGATTTCGCACCGCCGAGCTGGTCGTAGAGGAAGATGCCCGCCGCGATGTAGGGCCGCTCCCACACGCGATGGGTCAACGGGAACAGGAACGGCAGCGGCTTGACCAGATGCGGCGCCAGGGTGGTCAGCGACAGCTCGCGCTCATGCAAAGCCTCGCGCACCAGACCGAACTCCAGCTGCTCGAGGTAGCGCAGGCCACCGTGGAACATCTTGGAGCTCCGGCTCGAGGTGCCCGAGGCGAAGTCGCGGGCCTCGACCAGGGCCACTTTCAGACCGCGGGTCGCGGCGTCGAGGGCACAGCCGGCGCCGACGACTCCACCGCCGATGACGATGACGTCGAACTGCTCGCTGCCCAGGCGTTCCCAGGCCTGCGCGCGTTCTGACGGCCCGAGGGCGGTCTGGGCAGTGCCCGGTCGGAGGATCGGGTCGCTCATGAACCCCAGGCTAGTCGAGATCGTCGTGGGCCATCAGGCGCCGCGCAGCCTCCACGATCGAGCCGGACAGCGACGGGTACACCGACAGCGTCTGCGCCAGGTCGGTCACCGAGATGCGGTTTTGCACGGCCAGCGCGATGGGCAGGATGAGCTCGGAGGCGATCGGCGCCACCACCACCCCGCCGATCACCACGCCGGTGGCGGGCCGGCAGAAGATCTTGACGAAGCCTTTGGTCAGCAGTGACATCTTGGCCCGGGCGTTGGAGTTCAACGGCAGCATGATCGTGCGGGCGGGCACGCTGCCGTCGTCGATCGCTGACTGCGGCACCCCGACCGCGGCGATCTCGGGCCGGGTGAAGGTGGCCGAGGCGACCGTGCGCAGCCGGATCGGGGACACCCCCTCACCGAGTGCGTGATACATCGCGATGCGGCCCTGCATGGCGGCGACCGAGGCCAGCGGCAGCAGACCGGTGCAGTCGCCGGCGGCATAGATGCCCGACGCCGAGGTCCGCGAGACCCGGTCCACCGGAATGTAATTGCCGGGGCCGAGCTCGATTCCGACCCGTTCCAGCCCGAGCCCGCCGGTGTTGGGCACTGAGCCGACGGTCATCAGGGCGTGGCTGCCGTCGACGGTGCGGCCGTCGGCCATCGTCACCCGGACACCGTCAGCAGTGCGGACCACCGAGTCGGCGCGGGCGTTCTTGACCAGGGTCACGCCGCGTTCGGCGAAGACCTCCTCGAGCACCGCGGCGGCGTCGCTGTCCTCGTGCGGCAGGATCTGGTCGCGGCTGGCCACCACCGTCACGTCGACGCCGAGCTCGGTGTAGGCGTTGCAGAACTCCGCGCCGGTGACGCCGGAGCCGACGATCACCAGATGGTCCGGCAGGTCCGGCAGGTCGTAGAGCTGGCGCCAGGTCAGGATCCGCTGGCCGTCGGGCACGGCGTTGGGCAGCACTCGGGGGCTGGCGCCCGTCGCGATCAGTACCACGTCGGCTTTCAGCACCCCGGTCTTACCGTCGGGTGTGGTGACTTTCACACGGTGGTGGGCCATGCCCGGCACGTCGTCGATCAGTTCGCCGCGACCGGCGACCACGTTGACCTTTTCCCGCAGCAGCTGGAAGCCGATGTCGGCGGACTGCGAGCGGGCCAGCGTCTTGACCCGGTTGTTGATCTGGGGCAGCGAGATCTTGGCGTCGTCGATGCCGATGTCGAAGCCCAGGCCGGACGCTCTGCGCAGCTCAGTGCGCACGCCGGTGGAGGCGATGAAGGTTTTGGAGGGCACGCAGTCGAACAGCACGCAGGCGCCGCCGATGCCGTCGGAGTCGACCACGGTGACCTCGGCGACGTCCTTGCCGCGACCTGCGGCCACCAGGGCGGCCTCGTAGCCCGCCGGCCCCCCACCGATGATCACGATCCGCGTCGTCACGCGCTCACTCTAGTCACCCGAACCAATGACCGGAGTCCCTGCGCTCGGCTGGCCTGCACCCTTTAGGCTTGCCCCGTGCCGCTCTACGCCGCCTACGGATCCAACATGCATCCAGAGCAGATGCTGGAGCGCGCACCGCATTCTCCGATGGCCGGTACCGGTTGGTTGCACGGCTGGCGGCTGACCTTCGCCGGGGAGGACATCGGGTGGGAGGGCGCGCTGGCCACCCTCGTCGAGGACCCCGAGTCGAAGGTGTTCGTGGTGCTCTACGACATGACCCCGGCCGACGAGGAGACCCTGGACCGCTGGGAGGGTTCCGAGCTCGGCTTCCACAAGAAGATCCGCTGCCGCATCGACCGCGAATCCTCCGACACCACAACTGATCCCGTGCTGGCGTGGCTGTACGTGGTGGACGCCTGGGAGGGTGGTCTGCCCTCGGCGCGCTACATCGGGGTGATGGCCGATGCCGCCGAGATCGCCGGCGCGCCGGCGGAGTACGTCCACGACCTGCGCACCCGGCCGGCCCGCAACATCGGCCCCGGCCACGGCGGCGGGTAGCGCCACCATCGATTCTGCGCACATGGTCAGCTGAAGAGCGGAAAGTTAGCCCTCACCGCAGAATGGATGCAGCCAAGCCGAGCTAGGCCCGCAGCCGGGACTGGGTGAACTCCCAAGCGTCCGAGACGATCTCGTCGAGGCTGGTATGCCGGGGCTGCCAGCCCAGTTCGGCGATCGCCCTCGCACTGGAGGCGATCAGCACCGCCGGGTCACCGGCGCGCCGCTCGACATCGCGCACCGCGATCGGCGCGCCCACCACCCGCTCGCAGCAGGCGATGACCTCCCGTACCGAGAAGCCCGTCCCGTTGCCCAGGTTGTAGATCCGGTGCGAGCCGGGCTGCGCGGTCTGCAGCGCCAGAACATGGGCATCGGCGAGGTCGCGGACATGGATGTAGTCGCGGATGCAGGTGCCATCCGGCGTCGGCCAGTCGGTGCCGAACACCAGGATCTCGGGACGCTGGCCCGTCGCGACCTGCAGCACCAGCGGAATCAGGTGCGTCTCGGTGGCATGCCGTTCCCCCAGGCCGCCGTAGGCGCCGGCCACGTTGAAGTACCGCAAGCTGGTGGCGGCCAGACCGTAAGCGGCCGCATACGAGGTGATCGCATGGTCGATGGCCAGCTTGGTGGCGCCGTAGGCATTAGTCGGGCGGGTCGGCGAATCCTCGGTGATCGGCACCGATTCCGGCTCGCCGTAGGTGGCCGCCGTCGAGGAGAACACCAGCCGGGGCGTGCCGGCTGCGCGCATCGCCTCCAGCAGCTGCAGCGTCTTGACGACATTGCCGAACCAGTACAGCTCGGGAGCCACTACCGACTCCCCCACCAGCGACTTCGCGGCGAAATGCAGGACACCATCGAAGGATCCGTCGCCGAGCAGACCGGGGGCGGCCTCGACCATGTCGGCCTCGACGAACTGCGCACCGGCCGGTACCGCGTCGGCGTTGCCGGTCGACAGGTCATCGACCACCACCACCTCGTGGCCTTCTTCCAGCAGGACCTTGGCGCAGACGCTGCCGACATACCCGGCGCCGCCGGTCACCAGCAGTTTCATCCGAACACCGCCGACTGCTCGATGACGTTGACCAGCACCCGCACCCCTACCGCGAGCGCCCGCTCGTCGAGGTCGAACGTCGGCTGATGCAGGTCCAGTTGCGGGCCCTGACCGCTCCACACCCCGAGCCGGGCCATCGCGCCGGGCACCTCCTCGAGGTACCAGGAGAAGTCCTCGCCGCCGCCGGACTGCCGGGTGTCGGCCAGCGCCTCGGGGTCGACGGCCTCGATGGCGTGGGTCATGATCTGCGTCGAGCGTTCCTCGTTGACCACCGGCGGCACACCCCGGTGGTACTGCAGTGAATGCTCGATGCCAAGTGGTGCGAGGAGACCCGAAACAATCTCTCGCACAAGGTCTTCCATGCCCACCCAGGTCTCCCGGCTGGCGGTGCGCACGGTACCGGCCAGTGTGCCGGTCTGCGGGATGGCATTGGCTGCCACCCCGGCGTTGGCCGCGCCCCAGACCATCACCGTGCTGTGCCGCGGGTCGATCCGGCGCGACAGCACGCCGGGCAGTCCGGTGATCACCGTGCCCATCCCGTACACCAGATCCGACGTCAGGTGTGGCCGTGAGGTATGGCCGCCCGGTGAGTGCAGGGTGATCTCGATCGAATCGGCCGCCGAGGTGATCGGCCCGGGGATGATCGCCACCCGGCCGACCGCCAACCGCGGATCGCAGTGCAGGGCGAAGATGCGCGATACCCCGGTCAGCGCGCCTGCGGCAATCGCGTCGATGGCACCGCCCGGCATCAGCTCCTCGGCAGGCTGGAACAACAGCCGCACCCCGACCGGCAGTTCGGGCACCGACGCCAGCGCCGTGGCAGCCCCGATCAGCATGGCGGTGTGCCCGTCATGACCGCAGGCGTGGGCCACGTTCGGCACGGTCGACGAATACGGTGCGCCGGTGCGCTCGGCCATCGGCAGCGCATCCATGTCGGCGCGCAGGGCGATCCGCGGCGCATGCTCGGGGCCGAAGTCACACGTCAGGCCGGTGCCGCCGGGCAGCACCTTCGGATTCAGGCCGGCCTCGACCAGGCGGTCGGCGACGAACTGGGTGGTGGCGAACTCCTGGCGGCCCAGTTCGGGATGACGGTGAATGTGGCGGCGCCACTCCACCAGGTCGTCGAAGTGGGCGGCCAGCCAGCTTTCGGCACTGTCGGCAAGACTCATGTGCGCACCCGCCGATCCCGCAGTTCCAGCACCCGATCCCGCTGCGCCGGCGCCTCAGCCAGCCGAACCACCGTGCGCGCCAACATGATTGCCCCCTCCTCGACCGCCCGGTCAGCGCTGGGTCCGGCCGCGGCGGCGGTGAAGCCCGGCTGGTGGATCACCGCGCTGTCGGCCTCGATGCCCACCACCGGATGGATGCCGGGCAGCAGCTGGGTGACATTGCCCATATCGGTGGATCCCAGCGGCAGCGCGGTCTCGACCTCGGCGGGCACCGGCTGGCGTCCGAGGCGGACCATCTCGTCGCGGAACACTTCGGCCAGCCAGCTGTCGGGCGTGAGTTCGGCGTAGGCCGGTGCGGCCTCGACGACGGTGTAGTCGCAGCCGGTGGCCACCGCGCCCGCCGCGAAACATCCGCGCATCTTCTCCTCCAGCGCTAGTCGCGACGGGGTGTCGGCGGCTCGCATCGTGTACTGCAGCCGGGCCCGGCCCGGAATGATGTTGGTGGCGGCCCCGCCTTCGGTGACGATGCCGTGGGTCATCTGGCCCGGCGCCATCTGCTGGCGCAGCAATCCGATGGCCACCTGCGCCACGGTCACCGCGTCGGCGGCGTTGACACCCAGATACGGGGCGACGGCGGCGTGGGATTCGCGGCCGGTGTAGGTGACCGTCACCTCGGACAGCGAAAGCGAACGCGCGGCGGCGATGTCGATCGGGCCCGGATGGATCATCACGGCGGCCGCGACGTCGTCGAACACCCCGGCATCGATCAGCAGCGCCTTGCCGCCGCCGGATTCTTCGGCCGGGGTTCCGATCAGTGCGACCGTGAGCCCGAGATCGTCGGCGACGTCGGCCAGCGCCAGCGCAGCGCCGACCGCGGAGGCGGCGATGATGTTGTGTCCGCAGGCATGCCCGATGCCAGGCAGTGCGTCATATTCCGCGCAGATTCCGATCACCAGGGGCCCGCTGCCGAAGTCGGCGCGGAACGCGGTGTCCAGGCCGCCGGCCGCCGCCGTGACCTCGAAGCCGCGCTCGGCCACCAGCGCCTGGGCCTTGGCGCAGCTGCGATGCTCGGCGAAGGCCAGCTCGGGTTCGGCGTGAATCGCGTGCGAGAGTTCGACCAGATCGCCGCGACGTGCGCCGACGACGTCGGAAACCCGGGTCGACGCAGTCAGCGTAGGCATCCCCGCAGTATCTCATTGCGGGCTAGGCTCGCAGGCTGTGAGTCCTGACGCCGAGCACGCCGCATCGGTGATCGTCGAGCGCACCGGAGTGGCGCGCCACGACGTCGCCGTCATCCTGGGCTCGGGCTGGGCTCCGGCCGCCGAGGCGCTGGGCAGGCCGGCCGCCGAGGTCCCGATGTCGGGGCTGCCCGGGTTCATTCCGCCGTCCGCACTCGGCCACCGCGGCCGGGTGCTGTCGATCCCGATCGGCTCTCACAACGTGCTGGTGTTTCTCGGCCGCATCCACGCCTACGAAGGCCACGAGCTCAGTGACGTGGTGCATCCGGTGCGCACCGCACGGGCGGCGGGCGCCGAGGTCGTGGTGCTCACCAACGCCGCCGGTGGTTTGCGGCAGGAGTTTCAGGTGGGCCAGCCGGTGCTGATCAGCGACCACCTCAATCTGACGGCGCGCTCACCGCTGGTGGGCGCGCAGTTCGTCGACCTCGTCGATGCCTATTCGCCGCGGTTGCGGACGCTGGCCCGGGCGGTCGACCCGACCCTGGCCGAAGGGGTGTATGCGGGCCTGCCGGGTCCGCATTACGAGACGCCTGCCGAGATCCGGATGCTGCGCACGCTGGGCGCCGACCTGGTGGGGATGTCCACGGTGCACGAGACGATCGCGGCCCGGTCCGTGGGCGCCGAGGTGCTGGGGCTGTCGCTTGTGACGAACCTGGCCGCCGGTATGACCGGCGAGCCGCTGAGTCACGCCGAGGTGCTGGCCGCCGGCCGGGCCTCGGCGAGCAGGATGGGCTCGCTGCTGGCCTCGGTGCTGGCCCGCCTCTGAGTCCAGCGGGCGTAGCCGCGCGCCATCATCGGCGCCGCGAACAGCATGAGCAGGATCCGCACGACCTGCACGGCGATGATGAAGGTGACGTTGGACCCGGTCTCCACCGCGGTGGCGAGCACGGCGTAGATGCCGCCCGGGCTGGTGGCCAGGTAGCCGTCGAGCATGCTGACCCCGGTGAGCTTGGCCAGCACCACACCCAATCCGGCGGTGGCGACGTTGAGCAGCATGATCAATCCGAGAGCGGCGGGCAGCAGCCGTTCGATCGCCCGCAGTGACTCGCGGGTGAACGCCACCCCGGCCTGCCACCCGATCAGCATGTAGGACACCGTGACCAACAGATCGGGCACGGCGAGTCCGAAGGACAGCCCGGTCAGTTCGAGGACGATCGTCAGGGCCATCGGGCCGAGCAGGCCGGCGCCCGGCAATCGGATGAGCCGTCCGGCGACCGATCCCACGAGCGCCAGCGCGGCCAGCATCGCGAGGCTGACGTACCACGGTGCGGGATGCAGGTCGGTGGCGGGAGCAGCCGCCGCTGAGCGCTCGGCGTGGAACACGAGGGTGACGACGACCGGCATGGCCGCGGTGATAACGGCCACCCGCAGGTACTGCACCACCGCGACGATCCGATCGTCTCCGCCGAGTTCACGGGCGATAGCGACCAGGCCGGACGCGCCGCCGGCCACCAGCGCCAGTGACCCGGTGAGCGCGCTGACGTCGCGGCGCATGCCCAGCAACATCCCGGCCCCGATGCTCAGCAGCAGGGTCACCGCACTGACGGCGAGGACGACGGGCCAGTCCGATCCGAGCGCTCCGAGCGCGTCGGAATGCACCATCGTGCCGATGTACACCCCGAGGACGCCCTGTGCGGCCAGGCCGGCTCTGCGCGGTACGGCGGTCGGGGCCAGGCGAGCAATCGCCAGGGCCACACCGACCAGCAAGGCGGCGAACAACGCCGCCGACGGAACACCGAGCAGGTCCAGCGGCACGGTGACTCCGATTGTCACGAGAACCAGCAAAACCCATCTCATATTGCTAAGTATAGACTTGCTTTCTGCTCAGTATCAACTGCGTGTTCCAACGTTCAGATAGCTAGATACCAAGGTATAACTTGTTATATGACTGAAAACGTCGCCGCCCCCGCCACTGAGCTGCGGGAAGCCATGATGGCGCTGGCGCGCCAGCTGCGCCGGCACCGACCCGATAACGGCCTGACGCTGAGCCAGCTGGAGCTGCTCGGCGACGTCAACCGTGCCGGGACCACCACGCCGGCCGAGGTGGCTGCCCGCCTGCAGGTGCGGGTGCAGTCGCTGACCGACAGCATCAACGAACTGGAATCCCGCGGGCTGATCTCCCGTCGACCCGACGACAATGACCGGCGCCGCCAGTTGATCGAGCTCACCCCGGCTGGGCTGGACCTGCTGCTCCACGACCGCGCCCAACGCGACGCATGGCTGTTCGACGCCATGCGCGAGCACCTCACCGACCTCGAGTTCAACCTGCTCATGCTCACCGCACCGGTACTGCGCAAGCTGGCCGACGCCGAGCACGGGGCACAATCGACGGCGTGACCCCCGAGGAATGGATCGCCCACGATCCCGACCCGGTCACGGCCGCCGAGCTGGCCGCCTGCGACGCCGACGAACTGGCCGCCCGGTTCGCCCGTCCGCTGACGTTCGGCACCGCCGGCCTGCGCGGTCCGGTGCGCGGCGGTCCGGATGCGATGAACGTGGCGACGGTGACCCGCGCCAGCTGGGCCGTGGCCGCGGTACTGCGGGACCGCTGCCTGGGCGGGTCGACGGTCGTGGTGGGCAGAGACGCCCGGCACGGTTCGCAGGCGTTCGCCGTGGCAACCGCTGAAGTGCTTGCCGCCCAGGGCTTTTCGGTGGTCGCTTTCCCTCATCCCGTCCCGACACCGGTGGTGGCCTACGCGGTGCGGGCACTGGGAGCCGCCGCGGGCGTGCAGATCACCGCCTCGCACAATCCGGCGGCGGACAACGGCTTCAAGGTGTACTTCGACGGCGGCATGCAGATCATCTCGCCGACCGACCGCGCCATCGAGGCCGCGATCGCCACCGCACCGCCCGCCGACGAGATCCCCCGAGAACCCGTCACCCCGGCAGGAACCGACCTCGTCGACGACTACGTGGCCCGCGCAGCCGGGGTACGGCGGTCGACGGGTTCGGTGCGGGTGGCCTTGACCGCCCTGCACGGCGTCGGCGGCGAGCTGGCGCTGCGAGCCCTGCGGCTGGCCGGATTCGACGACGTGCACACTGTCGACAGCCAGTTCACGCCTGACCCGGACTTCCCGACGGTGGCCTTTCCCAACCCCGAGGAGCCCGGTGCCACCGACGCCCTGCTGCGGCTGGCCGCCGAGGTCGGCGCCGACATCGCGATCGCACTGGATCCCGACGCCGACCGATGCGCCATGGGAATCCCCACATTAGAGGGCTGGCGGATGCTCAGCGGTGACGAAACCGGTTGGCTTCTGGGCGATTACATCCTCGCCATGCTTCCCGAGGGCCAGGCAACGAGCAGCGTGGTGGCCAGCAGCGTGGTGTCGTCCCAACTGCTGGCGGCGATCGCCGCCGATTGCGGCGCCCACCACGTGCAGACCCTCACCGGGTTCAAGTGGCTGGCCCGAGCCGATACGACGACACCCGGCACCCACCTGGTCTACGCCTACGAAGAGGCCATCGGCCACTGCGTGGACCCCGCCGCCGTGCGCGACAAGGATGGAATCAGCGCCGCGGTACTGGCGTGTGATCTGGTGGCAAACCTTGCCGGACAGGGCCTTTCAGTACCGGACGAGCTAGACCGGCTGGCGCTACGCCACGGTGTCCACACCACCGCGGCACTCTCGCGGCGGGTGGCGGACCCGGCCGAGGCCGCGGCGATCATGGTGCGACTGCGCGCCGAACCGCCGACCGCACTGGCGGGCTTTCCCGTCGCGGTGACCGATCTTCTGCAGGCCCGCGGTCAGCAGCGCACCGACGCCCTGATTCTGTCCGGCGGTGACGACCAGACCTCGGTGCGGGTGGTGATCCGCCCGTCGGGAACCGAACCGAAGCTCAAGTGCTACAGCGAAGTTCGCCGCAGCGTCACCGACGACCTGGCCACGGCGCGACGACAGGCCGCCGCGGTCCAGGATCAGCTGCTCGACGCTGCCGGCCGTTGGTAGTCAGCGCGGCCCGAACTGACGGTCGCCGGCGTCGCCGAGTCCCGGCACGATGTAGGCGACGTCGTTGAGCCCGTCATCGATCGCGGCGGTGAACAGCCGGGCCTCGGGTGCCGCCTTCTTCAGCGCCGCAATGCCATCCGGTGCGCACACCACGCACACCACGGTGATGTCGACCGCGCCGCGGCTGTGCAGCAGACCGATGGTGTAGGCCATCGACCCGCCGGTGGCCAGCATCGGGTCGAGCACCATCACCGGCTGGGTGCTCAGATCGTCGGGCAGCGACTCCAGGTACGGCGTTGGCTGGTGGGTGGTTTCGTCCCGCGCGACACCGACGAAGCCGACCTTGGCCTCCGGGATCAGCGCGTGCGCCTGGTCGACCATGCCCAGCCCGGCCCGCAGGACCGGGACCAACAGCGGCGGTCGGGCCAGCCGGCTTCCGATGGTGTCGGCCAGCGGGGTCTTGACGCTGATCTCCTCGCACGGCGCATCCCGGGTGGCCTCGTAGACCAGCATGTGGGTCAGGTCGCGCAAGGCGGCACGAAACCCCGCGTTGTCGGTGCGCTCATCGCGCAGCGTGCTCAGCCGGGCAGCGGCCAGTGGGTGGTTGACGACACACACATCCATGCGCTGAGACTGTAGTGGCCCGCGCCCCGGCTAGCGGAAGTTGAGCACGGCCCGGCGCAGCGCGGCCAGGATGCTCTGGTGATAGGCGGCGTGGTCGCCATTGGGCACCTCCACCAATTCGGGCGGTGCGGCGGCCGACCGCAACCGGCGCAGCGCCTGCAGGCCCTTGTTGGCGACGAACAGTTTGGTGTCGTGCGGGCACAGGATCACGGTGGCGGCCACCCCACGCCGGGCCAGCGCCGCGAGCACCACCTCGGGCGCCTGCACCACACCGGTGCGGCCCAGCGCCCGCCAGCACTGCGTCGGCAGCAGATTCTGCACCTGCCTGCGCAGCCGGGCCCGCGGCGTCTGCTCCCAATCGATTTCGTCGTCGTCGCCGGGCATGGTGCGGGCCCGCAGCACCTTCTTGATCCGCCACGACCACAGCAGGGTGTTGACGAACACCACCGAGTCGGCGCCGAGTTGGCGGGCGCCATAGGCGGCATACCAGCTGCCCGAGCACACCCCGGCGAACTGGACCCGTGCGGCTCCGCGGCGGGCATAGTCGGTGGCGGCCAGCGCATCCTGGGCGCCGTCCTCGGAATAGACGTACACCTCTTCGACGCGCCCGGGGGTGGTGCTCTCCCCCGCGCCGCGGCGGTCCCAGCGCAGCGCCGACCGGCCCTGGGCCGCCACCGCGCGCGACAGTTCCACCCACTCCCGATTCGGTCCGTGGTGCGGGTTGTTGGCGTTGGTGAAGAACATCACCACCGAGTCGCTGGCCCCGGACTCCGGCAGCGTGCGGATGGCGAACATGTCGTAGGGGCTGATCCGTTCGATCTGCTCGACCACCACACCGTCGGCGAACGGAATTCGGGCCGAGTCGGTGAACTCCATCGTGACCGGCGTGCGCTCCTGGCCGACCTGCTGATCGAGCCACTCGGTGGCGGCGTCGACAGCATCAAGCGAGATCGGCACCAGAAGCCGTGAGGGCTGGGCACATTGGGTGAATCCGTCGACCAGCACGGTGGTGGTGCCGGCGTCGCCGACAAGCGTCTTGACGTTCTTGTCGTAACCCTCTGAACGGGTGATCACCAACCGCTCGGCCGGACCGCCGTCAGCGCCGAGGGTCAGGGCCGCGAATTCCTTGGCCGCCTCCGGGGCCAACCGGGCGCCGATCGTCGAGACGACACCCGGCGGCACGTCGTCGGTACCCACGGCGATCTTGAAGAAGGACGTCTGCTCACGCAGGTAGCGCTGGCCGCTGCCGACCGGGTCCCAGTAGACGACCCGGGTGATCGACGGGTAACGGTCCAGGACGCTGTCGAGGATGACGCTGCCGGCGCGCACCGCGACCGCCGAGATGTCGGTGACACCGGCGGCGCGCAGATAGTCCAGGGCGTGGCCGATGCTGGCCTGCCAGTCACCGACCGCACCGGGGCGGGTCTGGTCGAACGACGAGTCACCGCTGCCGAGATAGTCGAACCGGAATACCAGCAGCCCGCGGGCGGCCAGCTCGTTGCCGAGCAGTCGCAAGGCCCGTAACGCGTCGGCGTGGTCCTTGCCCAGCGACCCGCACACCAGGACAGCGCCGCGTACCTTCTGGTCGGCGGGCAGATGCGCCACGCCGAACAGCGGTGACTCGGCGGGGCCGAACCACGTCGGCCGCTCCACCACCTCGAGCCGGGTGCGCGCGGGCAGCAGGTCCGACATCACTCGGTCCAGCCCATCGCCGTCTGCACGGCCGAGGGCCAGGTGTCCGGTTGCAGGCCGTGGGTGCGCAGCAAGGCCAGCGCGATGCGCTCCATACCGAACCCGACGCAGGCACTGTGCGCGACGTCGCCCTCGGCGGTACGCAGGCCGAAGGTTTCACCGAAGTGGTCGCGATGGCAGTTGGCCGACACGATCGCGGTGCCGTCGTCGAGGTCGCCGTAAAGCCGAACTGTCAGTTCGGTTTTCAGGCCTTCGTCGCGCTGGTTTGCGGCCAGCATCTTGCCGACCCGGCCGAAGAACGGGTCGTTGGCCGGGACCGCCACCGCGTCGAGCCCGAGTTCCTCGAGTACCGCCATGCCGTGCCCGATCCAGGAATCGCGGTGACTCTCGGCCTGCTCGGCGGAGCCGACCATCACGAACTCGTGCATCCGGAACGCCTGCATCCGCGCGGGGTCGATGGCCGGCTCGTGCCGGAAGCAGTAGCCGTAGATGTCCATCAGCTGTCCGCCTTCGGGCAGCACTTTGGGCAGTGTGGAATAGCTGGGGTGGCAGGCCGCCGACACCAGCATGGTGCCGGCGGAGTTCAGGTGACCGTCCCACGGCCGGCCGGCATCACGATCCTCCAGCAGTGCGCGGTGGTCGCGGTTGTCACCGGTGAAGGTCGACACCGCTCCGGTCAGGTTCGGGAACGACGCGATGTAATCGGTCTTCTCGAAGGCCTCCCGGGAGAACACCGGCGGGAACCGCAGCACCTTG
The DNA here is from genome assembly GCF_001494595.1 of Mycobacterium sp. M26. GTDB lineage: Bacteria > Actinomycetota > Actinomycetes > Mycobacteriales > Mycobacteriaceae > Mycobacterium. Next base: position 1,838,424 of record NZ_LN929907.1, on the reverse strand, counting down.
GCGCGTGCCCCGTGCACCGCCTGCCCGGCGCGCCGGACCGCGACGTCGATCCCGTCGACGACGCGCTCGAACTCTCCCCCACGCCCGTACAGCCCCTCGATCCCCATCGGAACAAGGAGCCCGGCTGCCACCAACTCGGCGTTGAACTGCTGCCTGGCCCGCTGTAACGGGTCGACCAGAACCTCACTGGTCGAACTCAAGATCCCCCCTCATCATCCGCGGTGAACGAACGCCAGTTGGGCGTTGTTCGCACGGATCCGGTCGTTGGACACCATCAGCTGCGGGCCGAACGCATCCCGCAGCAGCCGGCTCATCGAGGCTTCGTGGTCCTCACGGTAGCCATTGATGCCGATCAGCTGCAGAGCGCCGACGACGACGTCGACGACCGCCGTGGAGGCGCCCAATTTCAAGTTGTTCATAGCAATGGTAAAACCGACCGTTGGTTCGGTTTCGCCCGAGCGCAGAAATTCGTCGTAACGCTGCACTTCGCGCATCACCAACGACTCGAACGCCTGGTGCACACCGGTCAGGTCGGCCAGTTTGACGGCGTCGGCATCCCGGTTCGAGCGCCCCGACCGGGCGCCCTTGCGCATCACCTGGCGCGCCTTGCCCAGCGCGGCGTCGGCGATACCCAGCCACACCGAGGCCCACAGCGTGTGCGATGAGGGCAGCATCGTGTATTCGGAGATCGTCGAATAATCAACCGGCACAATATTTTTCGACGAGGTCTTGCTCTTCAGCAGGAAGCCGGGGCTGCAGGTGCCGCGGAATCCGAGGACATCCCAGGTGCTGGTCTTTTCCAGCGAGGTGTCTGCCACCGGGCACACCAGGAGCACCTGGTCGTTGGCGGGGCTGTCCGGGCTGCGGCGCGCGGTGGTGCAGATGTAGTCGGCGTACTCGGCATACGAGATCACCGGAGCGTTCTTCTCCAGGGTGACCTCGTCACCGAGATCTCGGTGGTCGCCGAGGCCAGTAGCGCTTCCTGTGCGGCGATGGTTGCGGTCAGATCAGCGATCTCGCCGGTGCCGCCGTGGTGCGCCAGTGTCAAGGCCTGGGTGTGGTGCATCGCGAAGACCATCGCCGCCGAACTGCACGCGCCACCGATCGCGCGGGCGATGCTGGCTAACTCCGCAATGCGAACCGAGCCGCCGCCCAAATTTGACGGAAGCGAACACGAAAGAAAATTTGCCTCCTTCAGCGACTCCACAGCTTCCGACGGGAACCGCGCCTTGCGATCGACATCGTCGGCGGCAGCCGCAGCCACCTTGATCACTGCAGATAGCTGGGGGGTCGCAGCAGCGGCCGATCCGGGGGCGAGAAGGCGGTCGTTCATAGGGGCTCTCATGTTAGCTGAGACAACGGCGGCGCGTACTGCTACGCGCCTACGCTACCAGGCAGCTAAGATGTTGCTGAGATTCGTGTGGCGAACACATCGGCGGCGATGAGTCAGGGAGAGGGCGCATGCAGGAACGGATCCGTGAGGTGCTCGCGGCGCATGGTCGGATGCCGGTCGATCCGCATGGCATCGACAGCGACGCGGACCTCTACAAGCTGGGACTCACCTCTCACGCATCGGTAAATGTCATGCTCGCGCTGGAAGACGAGTTCGATATCGAATTCCCCGACGAGGCGTTGAAGAAGTCGACCTTCGCCTCGGTGACCAACATCGCCCGCGTCGTGGGCAGCCTCGCTGAAACACCCGTGTGAGTCTCGTCGTCTCTGCCGAGCCTGACACTCACCAGCCGCACTTCACGCATTCCCCGGACCGCATCTGGCCGGAGACGAACTGCTACTTCGATCTCTGGATCGAGTTGCTGCACGTACTGGGGCTCGACCCGGTGCCGTCCTTCGCCAGTGCGCTGTCCGCCGACCATGACGGTATGCACTGGTCATTCCTCAAACCGCTGCCGGAAGACATCCGCCGTCTCTACGGTCTCGAGGTAACCGAGGAGAACGTCTGGATGTCGGTACTGGAGACCGTGGAGTCCGGCCCGCCGCGCGGCGTGCTGCACACCGTCGAGGTGGACAGCTGGTGGCTGCCCGACACCGCGGGCACCGCGTATCGCACCGAGCACGTCAAGACCACGATCGTGCCCACCCGCGTCGACCGTGACCGCAAGCTGATGTGGTACCTGCACAACGCCGGCCTCTACGAACTGCGGGACGACGATTTCGACGGGGTTTTCGGCCTGTCCGAGGAATCCGCCGCAGCGCTACTGCCCTATATCGAGCAGATCCGCAGCTATCCGGACCGGCGCGAACCCGACGCCCTCAAGCAGCTGGCCACCGAACATCTGTCCCGCCGCCCGGCCGGCAACCCGGTGGAACGGCTCGCCGACGGCCTGCGCCGGGCCACCACATGGCTCCCGCACGACGGGATGCCGCGCTTTCATCGATGGGCCTTCGCCACATTGCGGCAATGCGGTGCCACCGCGGAGTTGGCTGCGGATTTCGTGGTCCACCTCGACGACGTCTGCCCCGGTGCCGCGGCGGCCGAAAGTCACTTCCGCGGTGTCGCCGCCGGCGCGAAGTCGGTGCAGTTCAAGATGGCCCGGCTGGCCAACGGCCGCACCGTCGACGTCGACTCGGCGCTGACCGAGATGGCGCAGAGCTGGCAGGCCGGTATGGATCGTCTCGTGGCCGCGGTGGGCTGACGATGCTGGACCGGTGGCAGGTCGTCCGCACCGCGCCGGGCGCCTTCGGCAAGCCCGGGGAACTCGCCGATCTGTGGTCCGACGACCTGGTCCTCGACGGTGCCGCGCCGGTGGCCACACTCGCCGCCGTCGACGACGACCATGACTGGTGGCACCGGTCCGCGGTGACGGCCGACGAACCGGTGGTCGTCGACTTCGGCGGGCTGAGCTTTCCCGCGACGGTCTTCGTCGACGGACGCGAAGCCGCCGAGTGCACGTCGATGTTCCTGCCCGTGCGGGTGACCCTCGAGGCCGGCACCCACGAGATCGCGGTGTGCTTCCGCGCGCTCAACAGCTGGCTGGCGCAGCGCCGCCCACGGGGCCGCTGGCGATCCAGCCTTGTCGGTCCGCCGGGGCTGCGCTGGGCGCGCACCACGCTGCTCGGCCGCGCCCCGGTGTACGGCGACGTGCCCGTCCCGCTCGGGTTGTGGCGGCCGGTCACCGTGACACCGCACCGGCTCTCCTTCGACGTCACCCTCACCGCCGACCCGGACACCGGCCGCGTCGAGATCACCGGCAGCGGGCCCGACGCCGTGCTGGACTATGCCATTGACGGGCCCTCAGGCGAGGCGGTCGCGGCCGGCCAGACCACCGTCGCCGGCGGGTCGTTCACCGTCGCGGCCCAGGTGCCCGATCCGCAGCTGTGGTGGCCGCGCGGCTATGGCGATCAGCCGCTGTACCGGCTACACGTGACCGTGGCCGGCGAGCCGGTCGCTCGGCGCACGTTCGGATTCCGCACTATCGCGAGCGTCGACCGGGATACCGGATTCGGGTTGCAGGTCAACGGGATTGACGTGTTCTGCCGGGGCGCCACCTGGTTCCCGCCCGACCCGGTCGCCCTCGCCGTCGACGAGGCAGCGGTGCGCCGACAGGTCAGCGCCCTCGCCGAATCCGGCGCCACCATGGTGCGCCTGGTCGGCGGGCTGCTGCCCGAACAACCGGAGTTCTGGGCCGTCTGTGCCGAACTGGGGGTGCTGGTGTGGCAGGACGCCATGCTGGCCACGTTCGACCCACCCGCCGAACTGACCGCCGTCATCGTCGAGGAAGTCACCGCCGTGCTGCGGGCCGTCGCCGGCAACCCGGCCCTGGCCGTCGTCAGCGGCGGCAGCGAGACACTGCAGCGGCCCGAGATGCTCGGCTTCGACAAGCCCGGCCACGCGATGGACCTGCTGGACGTCGCCCTGCCCGAAGCTGTCGCACAGGCGGGTATCGCACAGGCGGGTATCCCCTACGTCCGGTCCAGTCCCGCCCCGCCCGACGGCAGCGAGGACCTGGCGATCCGGCCGGACACCGGCGTCGCACACTGGTTCGGCGTCGGCGGATACCTACGCCCGGTGGCCGACGTGCGGACCGCGGGCGTGCGCTTCGCCGCCGAATGCCTGGCCTTCGCCAACCCGCCGTCACCGGCTGCTGTCGAACGGCACTTCGGGTCGGCCGCCGTCGCCGGTCACGATCCGCGGTGGAAGGCGGCGGTACCCCGCGACCGGGGCGCCTCGTGGGACTTCGAGGACGTCCGCGACTTCTACGTCCGCGAGGTGTTCGGCGAGGACCCGGCAGCGATCCGCCGGGTCGATCCGGAGCGGTATCTGGAACTCGGCCGGTTGGCGATCGCCGAGGCGATGCTGGCGTGCTTCGCCTTCTGGCGGCGGGCCGATTCAGATTGCCGGGGTGCGCTGGTGCTGGCCGGCAAGGACGCCCGCCCCGGCGCGGGCTGGGGTTTGCTCGACGCCGACGGCGCGCCGAAGGCGGCGCTGCAGGCATTGCGGCGGGTGTGGGCGCCGCAGTCGGTGGTGGTGTCCGACGACGGCCTGAGCGGGATCCGCATTGACATCCACAACGACGGCCCGGCAGCAATCCGCGGTGACCTCACGCTGGCCGCCACCGACGCCGCGGGGCAACTGGTCACCGAGGCCGCCCGCGCTATCGAGGTGCCCGCCCATTCCTCGCTGACCGTCACCGACTCGCACCTCTCGGGCGTGTTCCGCGACCTGTCGCACGCGTTTCGGTTCGGGCCACCCACCGCCGACGCGGTCGAGGCCGTGGTCCGGCTGGCCGACTCCGCCACGGTGCTGCGCGATGCGCTCGTCGTCTATCCGCGTGGCGTGCAAGTGCATACGGGACTGCGCGCGGTGGCTGACCGGATGGACGGAACGTGGGAACTGGAAGTCCGCTCCGATGTCGCACTGCGCTATGTCGGTGTCGAGGCCCCGGGCTGGCAGGTCTCGGACAACTACTTCCATCTGCCCGCGGGCCGTCCGTATCGGGTGCGGCTGCATCACCAGGATCCCGACGCCGTGCCCGCGGGCACCGTCGGCTCTGTGGACTCCTACTCCGCTGCCGCGATCGAGACGGCGCAGTGATCGACGGCATCCGGGTCGGTTGCGACGTCGTGTCGGTCGCCGAGGTCGCGGATTCGATCGCGACGTTCGGCGATCGCTATCTGCACCGGGTGTTCACAGCGGCCGAGATCGACGACTGCGCCGGCGCACCGGAACGGCTGGCCGCCCGGTTCGCCGCCAAGGAGGCCGTCATTAAGGTCTTCGCCGAACCGGAAGCGCATTTTCCGTTGCTCGACATCGAGATCCGCGGCACCGGAGCGGCACCGACACTGCACCTGTCCGGCGTCACCGCCGAACGGGCCCGCGCCCAGGGCTGGGGTCAGACCGAGGTGTCCCTGTCGCATGCGGACTGCCATGCGATGGCCGTCGTGGTCGTGACGTGTGCGACATGACGGCCGCCGCGATGGCCACTATGCTTGCTAGCAAGTTAACGAAAGACCACCCCGCAAAGATGACCAGCGAGTGTCGCGAGGAGATAACGCTTGTGACACAGGGTTATTTCGGGTGCATGTGGCGCCGCGCCGCGACCACACCGTAAGCAACAGTTATTGTTGAGCAAAACTCGGCTAGTTCGCCGCGCTGAGTGGGGCTCCACAGACGACGAGCCTGACGAGAACCTTGGAGTTGGGAATGGCCAGGAGAGCACGCTCCGTGCTGTCACGATGGCTGACCCCGTTGTGGCCCGCGACCGTGGTCGGCATTGCCGTCGGCGCCGCGCTCGGCGGGATGGCCCTGCAGTCCTCGACCGCCGACCCGTCGGTCAGCGCACTGATCCGCATCGACCAGCCGGTGGATCCGAACCAGATCCTGACCACCAACGCCCCGTCGGTGGAGTCCCAGCAGAGCTATATCTCCGGCGAGATCGCCTATCTGTCCTCCCCCGGGTTCGCCACCTCCCTGCGCACCGCGCTCAACCAGCCAGGCAATCCGAGCCTGACGGCCACCCAGGATTCGCAGTCCTCGATCATCACGCTGTCGGCGACGGCCCCTACTGCCGGGCAGGCGACCAGCGTCATCGACACCGCACTGCGGTTGTACAGCGACCATGTGGTGCAACAGAACCGGCAGCGCGAGCAGGCCGCGATCGACGCGCTCAACGGCGTCATCAACGGTCTGCGTGACCAGATCCGGATCGCCAACGAGGCGCCGTTCCTCGAACCGCAGTACGACGAGTTCGGCAACCTGATCCCGCCGCCGCCGGTGCCCGACACCATCGGCTTCCAGGACCGCATCAACGACCTGCAGGCCCAAAAGCTGTCGCTGGACGTCCAGATGCTGCGCCCGCCAGGGGTTCAGGTGGTGCAGCCGCCCACCGAGATGCCGTTGGCCGGTGTGCCGCACTGGTGGCTCGGCGCGGTCGGCGGCGGCCTGCTCGGCGGTCTGCTGGCGCTCGCCCTGGCCATCGTGTGGCGCCAGCGCTCCGGGGTGATCACCTCGATGGGCGTCCTGGAGGACGAGGTCGCCGGCGTGCTGTGGCCGGTGGTCAAGCTGCGGTCGTACGGCGAGCGCGCGAAGGTCACCAAGTCCGAAGCCGAGAATGCCAGGGCGGTCTACGCTCAGCTGCCCGCCGCCCGCGGCGCCTGCATTCTGGTGGTCGGCGCGTCGGCGCAATCGGGTACCGACGGGATGGCCCGCCTGCTGTCGTTCGCCGCGGCCGAGCAGGGCCCGGTGGACACCATCCGCCAGCGCCATGCCAACGAGGTGATCGAGCGGCGCATCCTGCCCCGCAGCCGTAACTCGACGACGGTGATCATCGACGGCGGATCGCTGACAAACTCCTCGGCGTTGCCGCGCGCGGCCGGTCTGGCCACCCACGTCATCATCGTGGCGATGATCGGCTTGGACACCTACCGGCAGGCGCGGATGGTCATCAAGCTGGCCCGCGCGCACGGCGTTCCGGTGTTCGCCGTCGGCGCCCGCCGGCGCTGGTGGGCACCCGGTGGACGGACTAAGCCAGCGAAAGCTGTTCCGATGGCGGAAACTCCTAGCGGAGGCCTGCATCGGGCACCCGACGTGGTCGACCAGGTCGACGAGTCGGCAGACCAGATAGTGGAGGACGAGCACACGGTGTCGGATGAGAACACCGGGGGCACATCGGAGAACAAGCACGGGGCGGAGAATGCAGACGGCCAGACGGAGCGTCTGCACCTGGAGAGCGCATGAGCGCTCCGGCCATCTCCCTGGTCTGTAGCACGATCGGGCGGGCGGAGGCGCTCAAGCACCAACTCGATGCACTGACCGCGGGAGATCTGGCCGAGCAGGTCGAGTTCGTGCTCGTCGACCAGAGCAGCGACCAAACCTGCGCCCAACTTGTGCGCGACTACGGACTGCCCGGTCCGTGGCATGTCACCACCAGCGGCCGCGGTGTCTCGGTGGGCCGCAATGTCGGGCTCGGACTGGCCACCGCACCCATCGTTGCCTTCCCCGATGACAACTGCTGGTATGCGTCCGATACCGTCCGCAGGGTGCTCTCCGTGTTCGCGGAACGTCCCGACATCGCGGGGCTGTCGGCCAAGCAGGTCGATGCCGACGGGTCGCCGTCGATGCTGCGCTGGCTGGACCACGCCGTCGAGATCAGCCGGACGAACTTCATGCGCACCTCGATCAGCAGCACGTTGTTCCTGCGCCGTGCTGCTTTGCCGTCGGCCGCACCGTTCGACGAGGGCATCGGCGCCGGGGCGCCGGGCTGGCGCGGAGCCGGCGAGGAATCCGATCTACTGCTTCGCATGATGGCTAGCGGAGCGACGCTGCTCTACCGGCCGGACATCGTCGTCTACTCCGCCGACGACCGGGTGGCCCCGGACGCGGACTACGTCGACAAGATGCTGCGGTACGGCGTCGGGCTCGGGCACCTGTGGCGCACCCACCGGCTACCGGCCCACCTGCTCGCCTACTACTCCGCACGCAAGATGGTGGGAACCGTCGTCCGCGCCGCCCGCGGTGACCGGATCCGCGCTCGCGCCGACCGCGCCTACCTGCGCGGCACGCTGGCCGGCTGGCGGGGCAGCACGCCGTGACCCAGGGTCACGAGGCGACCGCCGAGCTCAAGCGCAGCTTCTCCTGGCGGGTGGTCGCCGCAGCAGCCGGGATGATCGCCACGTTCCTGCTCACCGTGATCGTCGTGCGCACCCTCGACGACAAGGATGCCGCCGGCTTCTTCGCCATCCTGGCGGCGCTGTCCATCGGCCCGCTCGTCGGCCGTCTGGGCTTGGGGCCCAACGTCGTTCGGCTGATCCCCGCTGAACCCGATCACGCCAAGCGGCGCATCATCGCGGGCACCCACCTGCGTGCCACCGCACTGCTGACGCTGCCGTCCGCCCCGGTGGTGGCGTTCTTCGCGACCGCGGGCCTGATCGGCCACGGTGACTTCATCCCGGCGTTCTTCCTGACCACCGCGATCATCGTCATCGAAACCCTGCGGCTGATGCTCAGCGACATCTTCGCCGCCTTCGGCCGGGTACCCGCCTCGGTGGCCACCATGCACTACATCCGCAGCACCATGGTGTTGCCGGTGGTCGGCGTGGTGGCCTTCGCCCTGGAGCGCCCGACACTGACCGTGCTGCTATCGGCCTACGTGGCGGTGGCCCTGGTGCAGTTCCTGGTCGCCCTCTACTACGGGCGTCGCGATATCGCGATCTCGAAGTCGGTGGGCATCGCATCACTGCGCGCGGCCATCGGCAACGGCACCCGGCTGTTCAGCCTGGAGTTGTCGTCGTTCCTGATGATGGCCGGAACCATCTGGCTGGCCAATATGGCCTTCGCACCGGTGACCGCCACCCACTACTCGGCGGCGGCCACCATCGCCATGCAGGTCACCATCCTGGAAAGCCTTGCCGCCCTGGCTGTCACGCCGCCGGCGGCACGGCTGTGGGCAGAAGGCAAGCGCGAGCATGTGGTGCGGTTGCTGTCCAACGTCGCCACCGTCAACACCGTCGTCACGATCCTTCTGGTGATCGTCCTCGGACTGTTCGGTGGGCTGGCCCTGCAACTGGCCTATGGGCCGTCGATGCGGGACGCGAGCACGCTGCTGGTGATCCTGGCCGCCAGCGGCATCGTCCAGGCCGCGCTGAACGTCAACATCTCGCTGCTGATCATCGGCGGCCACATCCGTGAGGTCTCCCGCACCGCGGTGATCGTGCTGGCGATCGTGCTGCCCTGCGGCATCGTCGCGGCCGTCGTGGGCGGCCCGCTGCCGCTGGCCATCGTCTCCTCCTGCGGGGTGGCGGCGCTGTCCATCGCCGAATGGATCACCGCGCGACGGGTTCTCGACCGTGCCCCGCACGCGCACCGCCACCTCATCGCGGCCGCCCGCGAACTGCTGGAGCGCCCGCCCGGTTCGGTGGCACTCGGCAGGTGAGCAAGCACGCCGCCTCCTCCACCAGTCCGCAGGTCTGGTTCCTTTCGCCGATCGCGGTGACGTGGGTGGTGGCGCTGGCCTCGATGCTGCCCACCGCCCTCATCGGGGACGCCGCCTTCCGATCACTGTGGCGCACACCGAAATCGATCACGCCCGAAACTCTGCTGCTCTTCGCCTGCGGGGCACTGGCGCTGTCGTTCGGCGCCCTGGTCGCGATGGCCTCGGCGCAGCAGCGCCCGCGCACGGTGCGGTGGCCGGCGCTGGAGGGCAAGTCCCTGGAGTTGATGCGCAAGGCCAGCACCGTGCTGACCGGTCTGACGGTGTTCGGCTACGCCGGGTTCGGCTTCCTCATCCTGCGCTCGGGCCTGTCGCTGAGCCAGCTGATCGCCGGGCCCTACGCGGACGGACCGCCGGTGCGCGACACCATCGGGACAGTTCCGGGTGTCACCACGCTGACCCAGTGCGGCATGGCGGCCGTCGTGGTGTCCTCGATTCTGCTGACCCAGCAGTTCTCCCGGGGGGAGCTGCTGAAAATCATTGTGGTGATCGGTCTTTCCCTGCCGCGATCGTTCCTGTTCTCCGAGCGGCTGGCCGTTCTCGAGGTGGTCGTGCCGGTGTTCGTGATCCTGTGCGCGTGGCTGTCGCTGCACCCGGGTCCCCGGCGAATGGCCGCCCAACTGGCTCCGGTGATCGGTTTTCCCTTGGTGATCGTGGTGTTCGGCGTCTTCGAGTACTTCCGGTCGTGGTCCTACTTCCGCACCCGGACCAACGCCAGTTTCGTCGAGTTCACCCTGGAGCGACTGGCCGGCTACTACACCACCGCGCTCAACAACGGCCATCTGGTCTATCAGCATCTGGACTGGCCGGGCCGCTGGCCCTACGACACTCTCGAAGCCTTCTGGGTGGCGCCCGGAGTCGAGCAGATCGGCCTGTACACCCGGCTGACCGGCCACGAATTGCCCTACTCCGGTAAGTCAACGGCGGTCACCCCGTTGACCGACGTGCTCAACCAGTACGCCAACCCGGAGTTCAACAACCCGTCGGGCTATGTGGCCGCGTTCATCGACTACGGCGCCGTCGGCGGCCTGATCTTCCTGTTCGGCATCGGCCTGCTCGCCGGGTTCCTCTACCGCGGTTTCTGCAGTGCCAAGCCGTTCGGTCTGCTGCTCTACCCGATCATCTTCATCGGCCTGCTGGAGTTGCCGCGCTACATGTACTGGTCGCAGGGACGCACCACCTACACCTTGCTGGCGCTGATCATCCTCGCCGTACTGTTGCGCCGAACACAGTCCAAACCTGTTGTCCCGCAGTATCAGCCGATGCTGAGCGGATTGCCGTCCTGAGTCCAGTCCGTGGTGGCGAACGTGCCGGGCGGCGCGTTGGTGACGAACGGCGTCACCGCTGACCCGTCGAGGTTCAGGCCGGCGAAGTCGATACCGGACACCGTGCCGTGGTCGACGATCAGCCCGACGTCACGCTGGGCGGATTCCGGGGTTCCGGTGATCGACAGGCCGGTCAACCGGACGCCGCTCAATGAGGCGTTGTCGCGTCCGCCGTAGACCAGGACGGCCCCGTTGACGGTGTCGGGGTCATGATTGGCGTCGGTCACGGTGCCGTTGGTGATCGTCACGTCGTTGACCGACCCGGTGTTGTAGGGGTCGCCCTCGGTGGCGACGTAGATACCCGCGGCGGCGGTGTCGTTGACGCTGATGTCGCGCGCGCTGATGTGATCGCCGCCCACGACGGCCAGGCCGCGGCCGTTGGTGGTGCCGTTGACGATCGGGCCGGTGATGGTGATGTGCTGGCAGGGCGGCTCATTGCCGTAGGAGACCACGGCCACCCCGTCGTCGCCGGTGCCTGCCGTGCTGATCCGGGTCAGGGTGCCGTCGGTGGAGCCGCCGGTGACGTGCACACCGTCGGCGCGGGTGTTGGCCACCCGGATGTCGGACAGCTCGAAGTTGTGCGCCCCCTGGACGAACACGCCGGCCGCCGCTGACCCGTTGACGGTGATGTCGTCGAGCGTGACGCCCTGGGTGCCCAGCACGGCGAGCTTCTGCTGGTTGGGCGCTCCCCACCGCTTGCCCTCAGGCGGGGCGGTCAGGGTGAGGTTGCGGACGGTCACGTTGTCGGCGACCACCTGCACCGAGGAGGTTTCGTCGTTGATGGCCTGCAGGGTGGCGCCCTGACCGTCGATGGTGACCCCGGGGACCGAGATCTTCAGGACGCCGCCGTGCCCGTAGGTGCGGCGGTCCAGGGTCAGGGTCTGGCCGGGCTGCAGGGCATCGAGGCGCTGCTGCAGCATTGCGGTCTCGTCGGCGACCGGTGCGGACTGGGCGGGCGCGGCGGTGCTCTCGCAGCCCACGAGCAGACCGCAGGCGGCCAGCAAGGCAAGGCCGTATCTGCTCATGCTCATAACGCCATGCTACGAATCGCCGCTAAAACGCTGTTCGCGGACGTGGCCCAGGTGTAGCGCGAGGCGTTGCGGTGTCCGAGGTCCACCAGCTTGTCGGCCGCCGAGGTGTCGCGTTCGAGGGTCTCGGCGTGCTGCAGCAGCCCGGTCACATCGTCGGGGTCGAAGTACAGCGCGCCGTCCCCGCCGACCTCCGGAATCGAGGCCCGATCCGAGGCGATCACCGGGCAGCCCAGGGTCTGGGCCTCCAGGACCGGCAGCCCGAAGCCCTCGTACAGCGACGGGAACACCAGGGCTGCGGCGTTCTCGTAGAGCCAGCGCAGTTCGGCGTCGGTGAGGCGCTGGGCGACCACCACGTTGTCGGCCAGGCCGTCCGCGGCGCCCGCGTAGACGTGGGCGTCACCTCCGGCACCGACGACCACGACGTGCCGACCGGAGCCGGCCAGCGCCGCCGTCGGCTCGGCCACGTTCTTGTGCCGGGCCAGGGTGCCGACCAGCAGGTAGGTCTGCGGATGCCAGGGCAGGTCGGGTTTCCGGGCGGCGACCCGGGTCAGCGAGTCGGCGGCGCACCCGACCACCAGGAACCGGGAGGGTTTGACCCGCAGCACCTCGGCCAGTTCGCGCTTGCTGAACTCCGAGACGGTCAGCACCCGCCGGGCGGTGCGGGCCAGCAGCAGGTAGGCGAACAGGTAGAACGCGACGAAGGCTTTGCGGTACGTCTCCGGGAACCGGAACGGCGTGGCGTCGTGGAAGGTGACCACCTGACGCCTCTTGGCCAGCGGCGCCATTCCGCCGAAGCTCAGCAGCAGCCGGCCCGCGGTGGCGACCGGTAGGTACAGCTGCTCGAAGGCCACCCCGGCCAGCGGAGCACGCCGGACGGTGATGTTCGGGGCAAGCGCCCAGTCGGGTACCCGGGCGCCGTTGGGGACGTGCAGGACGAAGTCGATGCCACCGTCGGCGACGACGTGGCGGGCCAGTTCCTCGGAATAGCGCTGCACACCGGTGAAGGGTTGCCCCAGCCATTTGCCGTTGATGTGCACCGAGGGCATCGCACCATGCTAGCGAGCAACGCCATATCCGGCCGGGCTAGGCTTGGCAGGTGAACAGCGCACCGACGATCGCGATCGTCCACGAGCGCCTGACCGAGTTTGCCGGATCTGAACAGGTGGTCGAACAGATCGCCGCCGAGTGGCCCGGCGCACGCATTCATGTGCCGATCGCCGCCCCGGGGTCGGATCGGGGTGCGATGCGGGGCCGGGCGGTGGTCACCCCAGTCGACCGGGTGCACCGGCTGATCGGCCGCCGCTCGCATGCCGCGCTATTGCCTTTGTTCATACCGGCCTTCAAGCGAATGGATGTCGGTGACGTCGACGCCGTCGTGATCAGCCATCACTGCGCCGCGGTGTCCGCGGTGCACGCCACCGACAAGCCGACGGTGGCCTACGTCCACTCTCCGGCCCGCTGGGCGTGGGATCCGGTGATGCGCGAGGGCGAAGCGTCAGGGTTCGCTGGGCGCACCGCGCTCACCGGGCTGGCCGCTCTGATCCGCCGCGCCGAGGCCAGCGGTGCGCCGAAGCTCACCACGATCGTGGCGAACTCGTCGGAAGTCGCCGCCCGAATCCGGCGGTGGTGGGACCGGGACGCGACGGTGGTACACCCCCCGGTCAACACCGACCTGTACACCCTCGATGACTCCGTCGAGCGGGAAGACTTCTTCCTGTTGGCGGGCCGGCTGGTGCCCTACAAGCGGCCCGATCTGGCCATCGCGGCGGCCCGGGCCGCAGGCGTTCCGCTGGTGGTGGCCGGTGACGGCCGCATGCTGGCCGACTGCCGCGCCGTGGCCGGCCCGCAGACGTCCTTCCTGGGCCGGGTGTCCGATGAGGAGATGCTGAGCCTGCAAAGGCGGGCCCGCGCGCTGCTCATGCCGGGCGTCGAGGACTTCGGCATCGTGCCGGTGGAGGCGATGGCGTGCGGCACCCCGGTGATCGCGACCGGCGCCGGTGGAGCACTGGACTCGGTGATCCCGGGCCTCAGCGGCCAGTTGGTCACCCCCGGCAGTGACAGCGAGATCGTCGACGGGTTCGCCGCGGCGCTGCGCAACTTCGAGGCCGGACAGTTCGACGCCGGGCAGGTCCGCAAGCATGCCGAGCAGTTCTCCCCGGCCCGGTTCCGCGAGCAGATGCGGGCGGTGGTCGAGTCGGTGCTGTGAGTCAGCAGCCGACCAGCAGCGCTTTGCCCAGCGCGAAGTACTGATAGGTGTACGTTGCTGCCCATCGCGGCAGCGAGTAGTCGTAGGAGCGGGGCACCGGCGCCATCGTGGTCGCGCCGCCGAAACACTGGTCGAAGATGTAGCGGGCCCGCACCACGTGGAAGTTCCACGACACCACGATCAGGTGAGACCAGTTGCGCTCCTTGGCAAGTCGCGCCGCGAACATCGCCTCACCACGGGTGGTGTAGGGGTCGGGCTTGAAGCAGACGACGGTGATGGTCGCGGTGCCCGATGCGCAGGCCTGCCGGAAATCGGCGCGGGCCTGCTCGTCACCGTCATAGGAGTTGGACAGCACGACGGTGTCGGCGTAGCCCTCGCGGGCCAGGTTCAGTCCGTACTGCAGCCGGCCGTCGTTCTCACCGCCGAGGACCACGATCGCGTCGGCCTTGGACAGCGGATCCCCGTGCGGTCGGGTGAACAGAAGATAGCCCGCCACCCCCGGTGCGACCACGAGCGCCACCACGACGACAGCGAACACGCGACGCAGTCTGGCCACGGGGGCGAGGGTACCGGTCAGCAAGCGTCGTTAGGCTGTGCGGCATGTCTGCTGAGCTCGTTCCGGTCCGCTTGAGCGTGACCGCCGGTGACCTGTACACCCTGTGGGCCCCCCGCTGGCGCGATGCCGGCGACGAGTGGGAGGCGTTCCTGGGCAAGGACGAGGATCTCTACGCCTTCGAGTCGGTGGCCGACCTGGTGGCGTTCGTGCGCACCAACACCGACAACGACCTCGCCGACCATCCCTCGTGGGAAGCGCTCACCGAGGCCAATGCGCACAAGCTGAAGCCGGCTGCGCAGCGGCAGGCCGATCTGATCGCGGTCGAGGAGCTGCTGGCCGAGAAGCCCACCGAGGAGTCGGTGACCGCGCTGACCAACACGCTGGCGGTGGTGTCGTCGATCGGTTCGGTGTGCGAGCTGCCCGCGGTGACCCGGTTCTTCAACGGCAACCCGAACCTGGGCCTCGTGTCCGGCGGCATCGAGCAGTTCACCGGCAAGGCGGGCCTGAAGCGCTGGAGCGTCATCGGGGACATCGTGGCGCGCGGGTGGGATGGCGTGCTGACCGCGATCGACGAGGTGATCTCCACCCCCGAGGTCGACGAGCGGGCCGCCAAGCTGGCCGCCGCCGAGCTCGAGGAGCCCTTCGAGGAGGAGGACGTCGAGGACGTCGACGTCACCGAGGAGACCGACGAGGACGGCGAGGACACCGGCGAGGAGTCCGACTCGGACGCCGACGTGGCCCCGGCGCAGAACGTGGTGCTCGGAAGCGACGAGGACTTCTGGGCGGAGGTCGGCATCGACCCGGTGCGCATCATGACCGGCTCGGGCACGCTGTACACCCTGCGGTGCTATTTCGACGACCGGCCGATCTTCCTGGGCCGCAACGGCCGCATCAGTGTGTTCCCCTCGGAGCGGACACTGGCCCGCTACCTGGCCGACGAACACGACCACGACCTGTCCGACCTAAGCACCTATGACGACATCCGCACCGCGGCCACCGACGGCTCGCTGCGGGTGGAGGTCACCGACGACAACATCTACGTGCTGACCGGTCTGGTCGACGACATCGCCGACGGCCCCGACGCTCTGGACCGCGACCAGGTGGACCTGGCGGTCGAGCTGCTGAACGATATCGGCGACTACTCCGAAGAGGACACCGTCGACCGGCTGCTGGCCGACGACAAGCCGCTGGGCCGGCTGTTCAACCACGTCCTGGATCCCGCCGAGAATCCGCGGCCGGGACCCCCGTACGCCGCGGCGGTCAAGGACTGGGAAGAGATCGAGCGTTTCGTCGAGTCGCGCCTGCGCCGCGAATAGCGGGCGCCGCTACTTGCCCGATTGCCAGGGTTTGTCATCGACGAAGTCTGGCAGACAGGGGAATTCACCGGTCGGCTGTGGGAAGTCCTGAAGGACTGATTCGAGTGCCTCGGCCGCGGCCTGCTCGCATTCCTCCGGCATCTCCTGGATGTCGCCATGTCCTTCGAGCTGGGGGCCTTCCAGTAGGGCGACGCCTCCCCCGCCGGTCGTCACGGCCGCGGCGGCAGCAGCTTTTTCGGCGGACTTCTTCTCCTGGTACTTGACGCTGGGCGGCTTGGACGGCCACCAGTTCTTCTCGCCGACCAGGACAGCCATGGCGGGCACGGTCAGGGTGCGGACGACGAAGGTGTCCAGCAGCAGGCCGACACCGATCACGAAGCCCATCTGGACGGCGGTGAGGATGCTGCTGAAGGTGAAGGCGAGCATCGAGGCCGCGAAGATCAGACCCGCCGAGGTGATCACGCCGCCGGTGGCTCCGACCGTGCGGATCACCGCCGAGCGCACACCGTATTTCGCCTCGTCGCGGATGCGGGAGATCAGCAGTAGGTTGTAGTCCGCGCCGACGGCCACCAGAACCATGAACGCCATGCCCGGCACACCCCACGACAAACCCTGCCCCAGGATGAACTGGAACACGATCACGCCGATGCCGAGTGCGGCCGCATACGAAATCACCACGGAGGCAACAAGATACAGCGGAGCGACGACGGCGCGCAGCACCATGACCAGGATGGCGAACACGACGCACAGCGTCATGATCATGATGTAGCGGAAGTCCCAGTTGTAGTAGGCGCGAAGGTCGGCGTTGACCGCCGACAGACCCACCATCGAGATCTTGGCGTCGGCCAGCGTGGTGTTGGGCCGGGCGTCGTTGGCGACCCGCAGGATGTCGTGGATCTGGTTCATCGCCTCGGCACTGAACGGGTTGTACGCCGTCTGCACCAGGTAGCGCGCCGAGTGTCCGTCATCGGAGATGAAGATCTTGGCGGCCTTCTTGAACTCCTCCTGCGAGAGGATCTGCGGCGGAATGTAGAAGCCCGACATCGGCGGGTCGGCCGCCTCGCGTTTCATCGCCAGCAGGAACGCCGAGGCTTGATCCAAGCCGTTGCCCAGGTTGCGGGTCTGGTCGACGAGCAACTGCACGCCCATCGCCAGCTGGCGACTCGAGTCCGCCAGCAGGTTGGCACCGTCGACAGTCTCGTTGAGCTTCTTCTCCACACCGCCGGGCTCACCCACCCCGAGGGCACGCGCGGCGGCGGTGGCCCGCTGGATGTTCTTGCTCAGCCCGCTCACCAGGTCGTCGAGTTTCTGGTTGCCCTCGGTGGCCTGCAGCTGGCGGCCGATGTCGGCGATCGCGGCCAGCGCCTCGGAATTGCTGGAGTCGACGATGCGCTGCAGATCGGCGCGGGAGTTGACGCAGGCCGGGTCGGCGTCGCAGACCGGACTTTGGTTGAGCGCGTTGAGCATTGGCTGCGCCCAGCCGGTGACGTCGGTGATCTGGGTCATGTTCATGCCGAGCGCGTCACCGAGGGAGCGCATGTTCTTCATCAGCGCCGCGGTCTTGTCGATCTGATCCAGCGTGGTGGCGCCGCCGACCTTCTGCGACATGGCGTCCAGGGCGGAGGCCAGGCTGCGGACACTGGCCAGGGATCCCACCAGCTGGTTGCGGATCTGGTTGAGCACGTCGGCCATCTTGTCGGCGCCGCCGGTGAGCATCGACAGCTTGTCGTCGTTGTTGGAGATCAGGCTGGAGGCTTCGCCGAGCTTGCTACCGACCTCACCGGCCTGCCAGGTGGCCTTGGCCTGTTCGAGCATCTGGCCGGTGGGCCGGGTGATGCCGCGGATCATGTCGATATTGGGCAACTGGGAGATGCGCTGGGCCATCTGCTCCATATCGGCCAGCGCCTTGGGGCTGCGCAGATCGCTGTTGGGCGACTGGATGAACAGGAACTGCTGCAGCGTGCTGCTGATCGGGAAGTGCTTGTCCATCACTTCGTAGGCCCGGTTGCTCGCCGAGTCCGGCGGCAGGTTCTTGCGGTCGTCGTAGTTGAAGTTGGTCAGCAGCGCGCAGGCGGCCAGTGCGAAGAGGATCAGGAGGCTGGTGGTCAACAGCGCGCGGGGCTTGCGCACGATCATGACGGCCGAGCGCTTCCAGAACCGGCCGGTGATATCGCGCTTGCGGGGTTTGATCCAGCCGCGGCGCCCGGCGATCGCGATGAAGGCGGGCAGCAGCGTGATCGCCCCGAGGAACCCGGTGGCGATGGTGACCGTCATCGCCGGCCCGATCGTCGCGAACACCGCCAGCTTGGTGAAGGACATGCCCAGGAACGTCAGGGCGATGGTTCCGGCCGACCCGGCGATCACCTCACCGATGGAGTGCAGAGCGTCGACCAGGGCGTCATCCGAGGACACCCCGGTCTTCATGATCTCCTGATACCGGCTGAACAGGAAGACGGCGTAGTCGATGCCGGCGCCCATGATCATGCCGGTCATGATCATGATCGTCTGGGATCCGATCGCCAGCCCGTGCTCGCCGAGGATGGCCACCAACTGCTGGGCGACCACCAGCGATATGCCGATGGTCAGCAGGGGCATGACCATGGCCACGAAACTTCGGTAGACCAGGATCAGGATGCCGAAGACCATGATCACCGTGGCGCCTTCGATCATGTGCTGATCGTTGACACCGATCTGGTTCATATCCTCCATGGTCGCGGAGCCGCCAACCACGTTGACCTGCAAGTTTGATCCGGCGGTCGCCTCTTTGACGGTCTTGATGACCTCGCGGTAGGCCTCTTGACCGGACGGGGTGCCCATGGTCCCGGACATGCTGACCGGAAGGTTCCATGCCTTCTGGTCCTTACTGGTCATCACCTCGCGCAGTTCCGGGGTGTTGATGAAGTCCTGGACCGAGGAGACCTTGGGGTTCTCCTTCAGCTTGGCCACCAGATTGCGGTAGGTGGCCTCCTGCTCCGGCCCCAGGCCTGCGTCATTGCTCAGGATGATCGCGGCGAAGTTACTGGTGTCGGCCTCTTTGAAGGCCTCCTGCATCTGCTTGCCGGCGACCAGCACCGGAGCCGTCTTGGGCAGGAAGTCCGGGGAGTTCCTGGCCGCCACCGTGAACAGCGGTGTGACGAAGGTCAGCAGCACCACGGCAGCACCCACCCACGCAGCGATCACAAGGACCGGGTGGCGGACGATGAACCGGCCCAGCATCTCGAAGATGTTGTGCGGGAACACGCGCTTAAGTGCGGCGCGCATGGGCATCAGACAAAGGTACCTGGACTAGTAGCCAACAACGGAATCGCCGCAGCTCAGAGAGTATAACGAAAGGTGCTCAATTGTTCCGTGGCGACGGAGCGACGGGCTCCCTCAGCCGATCAGCACCGCATAGCGGGGCTTGATCACCTCGTCGATGATCGCCAGCCGTTCGTCGAAGTGCAGGAAGGCCGACTTCATCGCATTGATGGTGAACCGCTCCAGGTCACTCCAGCCGTAGCCGAATGCCTCGACCAGGCGGAACATCTCCTGGCTCATCGTGGTGTCGCTCATCAACCGGTTGTCGGTGTTGACCGTGACCCGGAACCGCAATCGGGCGAGCAGGTCGAAGGGGTGGTTGGCAATGCTGTCCACGGCGCCGGTCTGCACGTTCGAACTCGGGCACATCTCCAGCGGGATCCGCTTGTCGCGCAGGATCGCCGCCAGCCTGCCGAGTACCGCGGTGCCGTCGGGCAGCACCTCGATGTCATCGACGATGCGCACGCCATGGCCCAGCCGGTCGGCACCACAGAACGCCAGCGCCTCCTGGATCGAGGGCAGGCCGAAGGCCTCGCCGGCGTGGATGGTGAAGCGCGCATTGTTGGTGCGCATGTATTCGAACGCGTCCAGGTGCCGGGTGGGTGGGTAGCCGGCCTCGGCGCCGGCGATGTCGAAGCCCACCACTCCCCTGTCACGGAACCGGATGGCCAGTTCGGCGATCTCTCGTGACCGCGCCGCGTGCCGCATCGCGGTGACCAGGCAGCGCACCACGATCGGGTGTCCATCGGCCGCGGCGGCCTTCTCCCCGTCGGCGAACCCGGCCAGCACCGCGTCGACCACCTCGTCCAGGGACAGGCCGCCGTCGATGTGCAGTTCGGGGGCGAAACGCACCTCGGCGTAGACGACGTTGTCGGCGGCCAAATCCTCGACGCATTCGAAGGCCACCCGGTGCAGCGCCGCCGGGGTCTGCATGACCGCGACCGTGTGGGCGAACGGCTCGAGGTAGCGGACCAGCGATCCGCTGTGGGCGGCGGTGCGGAAGAAGGTGGCCAGTGACGCCTCGTCGGTGGCGGGCAGACCGTCGTAGCCGACCTGCCCGGCGATATCGAGCACGGTCGATGGCCGCAGCCCGCCATCGAGGTGGTCGTGCAGCAGCGCCTTGGGTGCCTGCCTGATCATGTCCAGCGTCAGTGGTGTGGTCATCAGACGATCCGATCGATGATGAGGGGGCGAAGGAGTGGCGGGGTGTCGGTGACGCTCCAGCCGCCGTCGAGCTCGGCCATCGCACCCGGGATGCGGTCAGGAGTGTCGGTGTAGAGCGTGAACAGCGGCTCACCGGCGGCGACGGGCTCGCCGGGCCGGCGGTGCATGCGAATACCGGCGCCGAACTGCACGCGTTCGCCCTGGCTGGCCCGGCCCGCGCCGAGCCGCCACACTGCTAGCCCCACCGCCATGGCGTCGATATCCCCCATTGTGCCGCCCGTGGGCGCCGTCACGGTCTCGGAATGGGCTCCGATCGGCAGCGGTGCCGACGGGTCACCGCCCTGCGCACTCACCAAGGCCCGGAACCGGTCCATCGCGGTGCCATCGCGCAGGGTCTGCGCCGGGTCGCATCCGTCGATCCCGGCCAGCTCCAGCATCTCGGCGGCCAGCCGGACCGTCAGCTCCACCACATCAGCCGGACCGCCGCCGGCGAGCACCTCCAGCGACTCGGCGACCTCCAGGGCGTTGCCGACGGTGTTTCCCAGCGGAACGTTCATATCGGTCAGCAGCGCCCGGGTCGGCACCCCGTGCGCCCGGCCCAGTTCAACCATGGTGGCCGCGAGCTCGCGGGACTCGGCTTCGGTCTTGAGGAACGCCCCGCGGCCGACCTTCACATCGAGAACCAGTGAGTCAGCGCCTTCGGCGAGCTTCTTACTCATCACCGAACTGGCGATCAGCGGCAGTGACTCGGTGGTCGCGGTCACGTCGCGCAGCGCGTAGATCTTGCGGTCGGCCGGCGCCAGCTCGCCGGCGGCGAAGATCGCCGCACCGATCTCGGACAGTTGTTGGCGGACTTGGGCATTGGTGAGCTCAGCGGTGAATCCCGGAATCGACTCGAGCTTGTCCAGGGTGCCCCCGGTATGCCCGAGCCCCCGGCCGGCCGCCTGCGGCACCGCGGCTCCACAGGCCGCGATCACCGGCACCAGGGGGATGGTGATTTTGTCGCCGACGCCGCCGGTGGAGTGCTTGTCCACGGTCGGCAATGGCTTTCCGTCGCGGCGCAAATCGCGGAAATCCAGGCGCACTCCGGAGGCGATCATCGCCGAGGTCCAGCGGGCGATCTCGGCGCGATCCATCCCTCGCAGGAAGATCGCCATCAGCAGAGCCGACATCTGTTCGTCAGCCACCCGCCCGTGGGTGTAGCCGTCGATCACCCAGTCGATGGCGGCGTCGGAGAGCCGACCGCCGTCCCGCTTGGTCCGGATGACCGTCGGAGCGTCGAAGAGACGCGACATCGGGCTGCGTGCGTCGAATGTGAACTGGGTCACGGCTTTTCCCGCCGGACACGCTCGAGATCGTCAGGACCGAAGGCCTCGGGCAGTAGATCGCCCAGCCGCCGGGGCCCCTCGCGGTGATCGACGAGCAATTCCGGCCCGCCGTGCTCGAGAAGAAGCTGCCGGCACCGGCCGCAGGGCATCAGTGCGACCCCGGTCGCATCGACCACCGCGACGGCCACCAACCGCCCTCCACCACCGGAAATCAGGGCACAGACCACCGCACACTCGGCACAGAGACCTACGCCATATGAGACATTCTCCACATTGCAGCCCACCACCACCCGGCCATCGTCGACCAGGGCGGCAGCCCCGACCGGGAACTGCGAATAGGGTGCGTAGGCCTGCCGAGATACAGCAATTGCTTTCTGCTGCAATGCTTTCCAGTCAATAGCGGTCGTCATGTTCGCCTCGTCACCACCGTTTCTGAATGCATTCCGAGCTGCTCATCGCAGCCGGTCCCGGAGGACTTCAGTCACCACAACGTAATTCTTCGGACCCTATGAACGGAGTTAGAGTCCAATAGTGACAGGCCCAGCGTTGGAGGCGTGATGAGTACCGCGTCAACAGTGCCTGCCCCACGCGAGAACACCGCGCGGCGGCGGCGCACCCTCTACCGTGGCGACCCCGGTATGTGGTCGTGGGTGTTGCACCGGATCACCGGTGCCACCATCTTCTTCTTCCTCTTCGTCCATGTCCTGGACACCGCGCTCGTGCGGGTCAGTCCGCAGGCGTACAACGAGGTCGTCGAGACCTACAAGACGCCGATCATCGGGCTGATGGAGATCGGCCTGGTGGCCGCCCTCCTCTACCACGCGCTCAACGGCGTCCGGCTCATCCTCATCGACTTCTGGTGGAAGGGTCCGCGCTACCAGCGCCAGATGTTGTGGGGCGTCGCAGCGGTCTGGCTGCTGGTGATGGTGCCCTCGCTGGTGATCATCGGCATGCACATGGCGGAGCGGTTCCTGTGAGCGCGCCGGAGAACCGGCTCGGCCCGCCGGCACCGATCCTCGAGCGCAGCCTCGACCGGCCCGCCAGCCTGGACAACCCGCGCGCTCCGCGCCGACGCGGCGGGATGCCCAACTTCGAGAAGTACGCCTGGCTGTTCATGCGCTTCTCCGGGGTGGTGCTGATCTTCCTGGCACTCGGACACTTGTTCATCGGCCTGATGTGGGACGGCGGGGTGTACCGCATCGACTTCAACTACGTCGCGCAGCGCTGGGCCTCGCCGTTCTGGCAGACCTGGGACCTGCTGCTGCTGTGGCTGGCGCAGCTGCACGGCGGCAACGGGATGCGCACGATCATCTCCGACTACGCACGCAAGGACTCCACCCGGTTCTGGCTGAACTCGGCGCTGGTGGTCTCGATGCTCATCGTTCTGGTGGTGGGCACCTACGTGCTGCTGACCTTCGACCCGAACATCACCTAGGGGCGTTCATGATCACTGAACATCGCTATGACGTCGTCATCGTCGGTGCCGGTGGCGCCGGAATGCGCGCTGCCGTCGAGGCCGGACCGCGGGTGCGTACCGCGGTGCTGACCAAGCTGTACCCGACCCGCAGCCACACCGGCGCGGCCCAGGGCGGCATGTGCGCCGCGCTGGCCAACGTCGAAGAGGACAACTGGGAGTGGCACACCTTCGACACCGTCAAGGGCGGCGACTATCTCGCCGACCAGGACGCCGTCGAGATCATGTGCAAAGAAGCCATCGACGCGGTGCTGGACCTCGAGAAGATGGGGATGCCGTTCAACCGGACCCCGGAGGGCCGGATCGATCAGCGCCGGTTCGGCGGGCACACCCGCGATCACGGTAAGGCCCCGGTCCGCCGGGCCTGCTACGCCGCCGACCGCACCGGCCACATGATTCTGCAGACGCTGTACCAAAACTGCGTCAAGCACGACGTGGAGTTCTTCAACGAGTACTACGCCCTGGACATCGCGCTGACCGAGACCCCCAGCGGCCCGGTCGCCACCGGTGTCATCGCCTACGAACTGGCCACCGGCGACATCCACATCTTCCACGCCAAGGCCATCGTGTTCGCCACCGGCGGTTCGGGCCGGATGTACAAGACCACCTCCAATGCCCACACCCTGACCGGTGACGGACTGGGCATCGTGTTCCGCAAGGGACTTCCGTTGGAGGACATGGAGTTCCACCAGTTCCACCCGACGGGTCTGGCCGGGCTGGGCATCCTGATCTCCGAGGCGGTGCGCGGCGAGGGCGGCCGGCTGCTCAACGGCGAGGGCGAGCGGTTCATGGAGCGCTACGCCCCGACCATCGTCGACCTGGCGCCGCGCGACATCGTCGCCCGCTCGATGGTGCTCGAGGTGCTCGAGGGCCGCGGCGCCGGACCACACAAGGACTACGTCTACATCGACGTCCGCCACCTCGGCGAGGATGTCCTCGAGGCCAAACTGCCCGACATCACCGAGTTCGCCCGCACCTATCTGGGTGTGGACCCGGTCAAGGAACTGGTGCCGGTCTACCCCACCTGCCACTACGTGATGGGCGGCATCCCCACCACCGTCACCGGACAGGTGTTGCGCGACAACACCACCACGGTGCCCGGCCTGTACGCCGCAGGCGAGTGCGCGTGTGTGTCGGTGCACGGCGCGAACCGGTTGGGTACCAACTCGCTGCTGGACATCAACGTGTTCGGCCGCCGCGCCGGTATCGCTGCCGCGAACTACGCGCTGAGCCACGAATTCGTAGACCTGCCGTCCAATCCGGCGGGCATGGTGGTCGACTGGGTGGGCAACATCCTCTCCGAGCACGGCAACGAGCGGGTCGCCGACATCCGCAGTGAACTGCAGCAGTCCATGGACAACAACGCCGCGGTGTTCCGCACCGAGGAAACGCTCAAGCAGGCGCTCACCGACATTCATGCGCTCAAGGAGCGGTACGGCCGAATCACGGTGCACGACAAGGGCAAGCGCTACAACAGCGACCTGCTGGAGGCCATCGAGCTGGGCTTCCTGCTGGAGCTGGCCGAGGTGACCGTGGTGGGTGCGCTCAACCGCAAGGAGTCCCGCGGCGGACATGCCCGCGAGGACTACCCCAACCGCGACGACACGAACTACATGCGGCACACCATGGCCTACAAGGAAGGCACGGATCTGCTGTCCGACATCCGGCTGGACTACAAGCCGGTGGTGCAGACCCGTTACGAGCCGATGGAGCGGAAGTACTGACGATGAGCGCTTGCGCGAAGAGCGAGGACCGATGACCATCGCACCGGACGTCAAAGAGCCTGCCCTGCCGCCGATTCCGGACGGCGCGGTGATGGTCACGCTGAAGATCGCCCGTTTCAATCCCGAGGACCCAGACAGCGCCGGCTTCCAGAGCTTCCGGGTGCCCTGCCTGCCCAGTGACCGGCTGCTCAACCTGCTGATCTACGTCAAGAGCTACCTGGACGGCACGCTGACCTTCCGCCGCTCATGTGCCCACGGGGTGTGCGGCTCGGATGCGATGCGGATCAACGGGGTCAACCGGCTGGCCTGCAAGGTGCTGATGCGCGATCTGCTGCCCAAGAAGGACAAGCCGCTCACCATCACCATCGAGCCGATCCGCGGGCTTCCCGTGGAGAAGGACCTCGTGGTGAACATGGAGCCGTTCTTCGACGCCTACCGCTCGGTCAAGCCGTACCTGATGACATCGGGCAACGCGCCGACCCGCGAGCGCATCCAGAGCCCGACCGACCGGGCCCGCTACGACGACACCACCAAGTGCATCCTGTGTGCCTGCTGCACCACGAGTTGCCCGGTGTTCTGGAATGAGGGGTCCTACTTCGGCCCCGCCGCCATCGTCAACGCGCACCGGTTCATCTTCGACAGCCGCGACGAGGGTGCCGCCGAGCGGCTGGAAATCCTCAACGATGTAGACGGGGTGTGGCGCTGCCGCACCACCTTCAACTGCACCGACGCCTGCCCGCGCGGTATCGAGGTGACCAAGGCGATCCAGGAGGTCAAGCGCGCGCTGATGTTCGCGCGCTGACCCCCGGCAAACCCCGCCGACTGTGCGATGTCGTCCGCGACTCGCCGTCGGCGGCGTATCGGTCTGCACACTCAGCGGACACTCCGGTGATAACTGGGGCTTGCATGTGACGTGCCTCACGCGCAGAATGTGGGTTTGCTCCGACCCGGAGGATTACTCATGTTGCCGGCCGATCCAACAGGTAGAAGCCTGCGCTGTGGCCTTTGCGCAGTTCGCCTCGGCGGGGTGGCGGTTGCCCTGGGCACCTGCCTAGCGCTCAGCACCCCCACCACCGCATTTGCCGACTCAACGGATTCAGGCTCCTCGTCGACCAGTGTGGGTCACTCCAAGCGTGCCGCCGGCACCGCGACAGCGGCGCGCAGCCGCTCAGCTGGCAAGTCGGTAGCGACCGTTCGGGTGCCGATTGTGCGCCCGAGCGCCACCGTTTCCTCGAGCTCTGCCCGGGTCCGCGCCAGTGTCGCCGACGACGGATCTCTGGTCATCGAGCAGACGACGGTGACGACGGCGACAGCAGCCCCGCGAACGCCACAACCCGCGACCGCCGCTGCGGTGGCCACCACCGCGTCGGCGTCCGCCACCGTCGCGGCCCGGACGATGAACCCGATCGAGTCGGTGATCTCCGGCGTGCTGAGCGTGTTCGGGTTCAATCCGGATACTGACCCCGACCTGTCGTTCGGGATGGCCGTGCTGGCCTGGGTGCGCCGGGAATTCGAGCACACGCTGTTCAACAGAGCACCCACCGTCAGCTACGACCAGACCACCAACAGCCTCACCTCCGGTGGCGCGATCACCGGCAACGTCGGGGCCGGCGATCCCGAAGGTGACCCGCTGACCTACCGGATCGACAAGCAGGCCGCATCGGGCATTGTCACCATCGACGCCGACGGCACCTTTGTCTACACGCCCAACGCACCGATGCAGCCGGGCCAGACCGACCGGTTCGTGGTCGCCGTCGCCGACACCGGGCTGCATCTGCACGGCATCGACTCGCTGCTCTCGCCGCAGACCGCGGGCACCACCACCGCCACCATCACCGTCGCCGCGATCGACGCCAACCGGCCGCAGCTGAGCATCAGCGACGCGGCGGTCACCGAAACCAACAGCGGCAGAACACCGCTCACCTTCACGGTCACGCTGTCGAAAGTCAGCACCGGAACCGTGACAGTCGCCTACTCAACGGTGGCCGGCACTGCGACAGCTGGAGTGGACTTCACCGCGGCCACCGGCACCCTCACTTTCGCCGCGGGCGAGACCACCAAGGTGATCTCTGTCGCGGCGGTTGGCGACACGGTTGTGGAACCCGACGAGACGTTCACCGTGACACTGTCGAATGCCGCGGGTGCGGGGATCGCCGACGCAACCGCCACGGGCACGATCCGCAATGACGACACCGCCACCCAGAACCCCGGGCTGAGCATCTCCGACGCCTCGGCCACCGAACCGGGCGGCAGTGCGGTCGGCGCCGGGTACTGGCATACCGACGGCAACCAGATCCTTGATGCCGCAGGCAATCCGGTGGAGATCGCCGGCGTCAACTGGTTCGGCTTCGAAAGTGATGTCGGCACACCGCACGGGCTGTGGACACGCAGCTACAAGGACATGATGGACCAGATGGTCGCGTTGGGGTTCAACACGATTCGGCTGCCCTACTCGCAAGATGTGCTGCACGGCCAAATGCCCAGCAGCATCAACTACGCCGCCAATCCGGACCTGCAGGGCTTGTCGTCGATCCAGGTGATGGACAAGATCATCGCCTACGCCGACGAGGTGGGGCTCAAGGTCATCCTCGACCATCACCGCAACACCGCCGGGGTCGGCACCACCGAGAACGGGCTCTGGTACAACGGCACCTATAGCGAGACCGACTGGGTCAACGACTGGGTGACACTGGCCCAGCGCTACGCGGGCAACCCGACCGTCATCGGGGTCGACCTACACAATGAGCCCTACAACGGCACCTGGGGTGGCGGCGGCACCAACGACTGGGCACGCGCCGCGGAGCGGGCCGGCAACGCGGTGCTGGCGGTCAACCCGAACCTGCTGATCATCGTCGAGGGCGTCGGCACCTACAACAACCAGAACTATTGGTGGGGCGGCAATCTGATGGGTGTCAAGGACCGGCCCATCTCACTCAATGTCGCCAACCGGGTGGTGTACTCGCCGCACGACTACCCGAACTCGGTTTACGCGCAGACCTGGTTCTCCGGTGACAACTTCGGAGCCGCACTGCCCGGTGTCTTCGAGAACGCCTGGGGCTACATCTATGAGGACGACATCGCCCCGATCTACCTCGGTGAGTTCGGCACCAAGCTGACCGATCCGAAGGACATCATCTGGTACGAGGCCATCACCTCCTACCTGTCCGGCGACTTCGACAACAACGGGACGATCGACATTGCGGCCGGCGATGAGGGCATCAGCTGGACCTACTGGTCCTGGAATCCGAATTCCGGTGACACCGGCGGCATCCTGGCCGACGACTGGCGCACGGTCAATCAGAACAAGGTGACCTACCTGAAGCCGATCATGTTCGACCTGGGTGACGCGGCGGGCACCTCGGTAGCCCAGTTCACCGTGACCCTGGCCGCACCGTCGAGCCAGACGGTCACCGTGCAGTACGCCACCGTCGGCCAAACGGCCACGCAGGGAAGCGATTACGTCGGCGCGTCCGGCACCGTGACGTTCCAGCCCGGGGAGACCAGTAAGACCGTCACGATCGTGATCCTCGGCGACTCTCTGGCGGAGAACAGCGAGACGTTCACCGTGGTGCTCTCCAGCCCGACCAACGCGACACTGGCGGATGCCACCGGCGTCGGCACCATCGTGAACGCCTAGCCAGCCACCTGGTAGCTCGTCGAGCGGCCCACCCGCTCCCACAGCACACCGGCACCGGCGGTCACCCCGGCCGCGCTCAGTTCCCGCTTGAGGATCTTGTTGGTCGCGGTGTGCGGCAGGTCGTCATTGATGCGGACGTAGCGCGGCCACGCCTTCGGCGACAGGTCGGGCTGGGCCGTCAGGAACGTTTCGAAGTCCGTGGGCGTCAACGACTCTCCCTGCCGCAGCACGATGGCAGCCATCACCTGGTCCCCCACCGCCGCGTCGGGCACCGCGTAGACCGCCACCTGGTTGATCTGCGGGATGCGCTGCAGCACCCGCTCAATCGGCGCGGCTGCCAGGTTCTCGCCGTCGACCCGCATCCAGTCCGCGGTCCGGCCGGCCAGGTAGATCCAGCCGTCCGCGTCGCGGTAAGCCAGGTCCCCGGTCCAGTACATCCCGTGCCGCAGTCGCTCGGAGGTGGCATCGGGGTCGTTGTAGTAACCGGTGAACGGGCCGGCACCGTCGGTGTTGACCAGTTCCCCGACGGCCTCGTCGAAGTTCAACAGGTTGCCGTGGTCGTCGAACTCGGCAGTGGCGCACTCGGTGACGGTCTCGGGGTCATAGATCGCCACCCCCGGCCAGCCCTTGCCGATCGAGCCCGGCGGGGTGCCGTCTTCGCGGACGACGACCACGGCGAACTCGCTGGACCCGAAGCCGTCGATGATGCGGCAGTCGAACCGCCGGGAGAACTCGGCGATGTCGCGGTCGGTGGCCTCGTTGCCGTACATGACCCGCAGCGGATTGTCGGCGTCATCGGGTTGTTCGGGGGTGGCCAGGACAAGCGCCAGGGGCTTGCCGACGTAGTTCATGAAGGTCGCACCGTAGTGGCGGAGGTCGGACAGTAGTCGGGACACCGAGAACTTCACCGGCACCATGGCCGCCTTGCCCGCGATGGCCACCGACCAGCCCGCAGCCACCCCGTTGGAGTGGAACAGCGGCATCGACAGGTAGCAGACGTCGGCGGCGGTGATGTCGAGCTGAGCGGACAGGCTCAGGCCGCACATCACGCTCATCCCGTGGGCGAAGGGAACAGCTTTCGGATTGCCGCTGGTGCCGGAGGTGAAGATCATCATGAACGGGTCGGTACCCACCACCTCCCGGTGCGGCACCAGCGGTCCGGCGGTGCTGACCGCCTCCGTGTAAGCGGGGCTGTCCACGTGCAGGACGGTGATACCGGACAGATCCAGGCCGTCGAGCAGGGCGGCGTGGTCGGAGTCGACCAGCAGCAGTTGGCAATCCGCGCGGCGGATGTCGGAGACCAGCCCCTCACCGCGGCGGGTGGTGTTGATTCCGCACAGCACGTAGCCGCCCAGCGCGGCGGCCGCCATCGCGCGGGTGTAGGCCGGTGAATTCGTCAGCAGCGCACCGACATGCAGCGGGCGGTCGGGGTCGGCCATCGCGATCAGGGCCGCGGCTTCAGCGGCCGCCTCGGCGAGGTGCTCGCGCCAGGTCCAGGTGCGATCCGCTGACATCACCGCGATGCCGTCGTCGTCCAGCCGTTCGCGCAGCAGACCCTGCACAGTGTCGATCATGACGCCGGCCGGTAACGCAGCAGGGTCATCCCGGACGCCGCGTCGTCACAGAACACCGGCTCCAGCCGCGTCCCGATCTCGATGTCGTCGGGGTCGACGTCCACCAGCTCGGTGGAGAAGCGCGGCCCCACATCCCATTGCACCACTGCCAGCAGTTGCGGCAGCGCCTCGGCCCATGGCGGCCCGGTCGGACGCCGCGCAATCGTGTAGGTGTACAGCGTTGCCGCCCCGTCGATCTCACGCCATTCCAAGTCATCGGCCAGGGTTCCGGGCGCCAGGGTGCGCGGATAGAAGACGTACTGCCCGGCCGACGGTGAATACTGCACCAGGATGCGGTGCTCGGCAAGCGCGTCCCAGAACGGCTGGGACACCGGTGTGGGTTCGGGCATCGGGATCGCCTCGGCCATCAGTCGCCTCCCAGCACCAGCGCCACCTGTTCGCTCATGATGCCGCCCGTTCCGGCGACGAACGCGACGTCGGCGTCGGGCACCTGGGCGGCGGCCGACCGGCCCATCAGCTGACGGGCCGCGTCGACCACATGGTGCATGCCGCCCGACATCCCGGCCTGACCGTAGGACAGCTGGCCGCCCGCGGTGTTGAGCGGGAAGTCACCGCGGAACGTCAAGTCCCGCTGCGTGATCCACCTCATTCCCTCACCCTTCGGGCAGAACCCGGCGTCCTCCAGTGTCATCAGGACGGTGATCGTGTAGCAGTCGTAGATCGAGGCGATGTCGACGTCGACCGGGGTCACCCCGGCCATGGCGAAGGCGCGGGCCGCGGACTTCGCGATCGGGGTGAGCATCGGATCGGCGGCGTAGGTCATCGTCTTGAACGAGATGTGTTCGCCGAAACCCTTGATCCACACCGGACGGTGGCGGGCGCGGCGCGCCAGGTCCGCGTTGGCCACCAGCACACCGGTACCGCCGTGCACGGGCATGACGGTCTCGAGCATGTGGATCGGGTCGGCGATCATCGGACTGCCCAGGACGTCGGCCTCGGTGAGCGGCTGCCCGTGGAACACTGCGCCGGGGTGGGCGCAGGCGTTGGTGCGCTGATCGACGGCGATCTTGGCCAGCGCGCTCGGGTCGTAGCCGTACTGGGCGGCGTAGCGTTGCGCGATCTGTGCGAACGGTGCGTTCTGGCCGAGGTTGCCGTACGGGATCTCGTACTCGGCCTGCGGCGACCCGTAGTTATTACTGGACGCCCCAAACCAATTCGGGACCGCTGCCGGTCGGCGCGCAGACCGCGGGAGCGCCCGCGACCCGGGCACCACCGCCAGCACGGCGTCACACAGACCGAGTTCGACGGCCACCGCCGCTCGCCACACCATCGCGGCCGAGGTGGCGCCGCCGAGGTCCACCCGTTCACCGAAGTCGATCGGCAGGCCCAGATACTCCGACAGGGTCGCCGGGACAAACATGTCGGATTCGGCGACGCCGTGCGAGATCAGCCCGTTGACCACACTCGCGTCCAGTCCCGCGTCGTCGAGCACCATCTTGGCGAGCGCGGCGTACTGGTCGAGGGTGAACTGTTCGGGTCGGGTCGGCTTGCGTTCGGCGGGTAGTTCGGCGATCCCGACGATCGCTGCTTCCCCGGCCAGCCGCATCAGGAACCACCGCCCCGACGCGGTAGTTCCACGGTGGCGGTGCCGGGCATCAGGACGTCGGCGTCGCGACGGCCGGCGATGTCGAGATCGACCAGACCGCGGCCGTTCTCGACCCGTTTGCCGGTGACGGTGCCGCCGAAGGTCAGCGGCTGCCCGGGGAAGGCCACCCCCCGGTTCTGCACGGAGTAGTCGACCAGCCGGCCCGCCCCGCCGATCCAGTCGGTGACCGCGCGCGCCAGTAGTGCCGCCTGCAGCGGACCCTGAACCAGGACGGTGTCATAGCCCTCGACATCGCGTGCCCAGTCCTTGTCGTAGTGAATCCGGTGACCGTTGTAGGTGGCAGCCGAGAAGAAGAACATCTGCGTTTCGTCGACGGTGACCGTCAGCGGGGTCAGGGTGTCGCCTGGTTCGACGTCGTCGTAGAACAGCTGGGTCATGGTCTCGCGATCATCGACGTGGTGGCCTCGGCCACGAGGTCACGGTCTTGGTTGTGGTAGACGGTGTGCCACGTCACCAGGACGAACCGTCCTGAGCGGCCATCCTTTTCGGTGATCGATTCGATGGTGCGCACCATCGCGATCTCGTCGCCGTGATAGGCGGGCTGATGGAAGGTGAAGCTTTCGCCGCCGGCCATCCGTCGCGGTGCCTTCGGGAAGGCCAGGCTGCCCGATACCGCGCCGGAGGAGCCGTCGGGCCGCAGCCCGGACAGTGGGGTTACGCCGAGGATGGCGTATTGCAGATACAGCGGTGGACAGATCACATCGCGGTACCCGTTGGCGCGGGCGTACTCCGGGTCGAACCACAGCGGGTTGACGTCGCCGACGGCGACCGCCCAGCGCTGCCAGTCCCGCCGGATCACCGCACCGCTGGCGGTCGCGGCCACGCTGCCCACCCGTGCGGCGGTGTCGGCATCGATCAGGCTGTCGCCGGTCACAGGCCGTCCTTGCGGCGCAGCCGCTGGGCGAGCGCGGCACCGCTCGCCTGGTCATCATCGAGCCAGGTCGCGGCAACGTCGGCGCCCCCACCCAGGGTCGAGAACACCCGGGCCCGCTCCGACCAGAGGTACAGATCGGTTTCCACCACGTATCCCATGCCGCCGTGCAACTGATGGGCGTCCAGCGTCGCCCACTTGGCGGCAGGCGCGGATTGCATTCGCGCAACGGCTGTTTCGCGGATCGCCGGCCGGCCACGGCTGAGCGCGAACACGGCGGCCTGCGCGGCCAGGCGCGCAGTGCTCAGCGCGATGTGCATGTCGGCGATGAGATGCTGGGCGGCCTGGAACGAGGCGATCGGACGGCCGAACTGGTGGCGCATCGTGGTGTAGTCGACGGTGCGGTCGAGCACGGCCTCCCCCACCCCAACCAGATCGAGCGAGAGCAGCGCGATGGCAATGTTGGCCGTGCGGCGCAGCTCATCGCGATCCAGTGGCTCGCCGCCGGCGAGCACGTCGTCGGGAACCACGTCGTCGAATCGCACGCAGGACGCGTGGTGATCGCCCATGAGCTGCAACGGCCGCTGGGTGACGCCGGGTGAGTCCAACCCGCAGACGAAGCCGATGGTCTGGCCGGTGGCGTCCATCCCGGACACCACGATCAGCTCGGCATCCTGGGCGTCGGAGACGAAATCGGCTGTGCCGGTGAGCCGCCAGCCACCCTCGCGGGTGCGGTCGGCGCGCAGCGCCGCGGTGGCGTCGGCCGCGTCGTAGGCATTCCACAGGGCGGTGGTCGCCGAGATTGCGCCCGAGGAGAGGTCGGGCAGCCAGCGTTTGCCGGACTGCTCACCGCCGAGCAGGTGGATCGCCTGCGCGGCGAACACCGTGCTGTACACCGGCGACGGGCACAGCGCCCGGCCCGCCTCCCTGGCGAAGACGCCCAGATCGGCAAGCGTGCCACCCGATCCGCCGCACTCCTCGGGAATGCCCAGCCCGAGGATGCCCGCGGTGGCCAAAGCCTGCATCGCATCGTCGCGATGAGCGGCCAGCAGCCCGCGCAGCATCGCGGCGAGATCACGTTCGTCCTGTCCAGCAACAAGTTTCATGTCAGCGTCCGTAGGAGGGCATGCCATGGCCGCGTTGGGCGATCACATCGCGCAGCACTTCGTTGGTTCCGCCGCCGAACCGCATCAGGGGGGCGAAGCGGTAGAGCTTCTCGAACCGGCCGCCGGCCGGTGCTTCCGGACTACGGTGTGCCAGCAGACCTTCGGCACCCAGCAGGTCCATGCCCAGATCGGCGATACGCTGGCGCAGCTCACTGCTGAACACCTTCTCGACACTGACCTCCACAGTGGGGATCACGCCGTCGGCCAGCATCGAGGAGGCTTCGTATCCCATCAGCACGGCCACGTCGACGTCGGCTTCAGCCTGGGTGAGCCGGCGTCGCACCGCCGGGTTGTCGATCGGCACCGAGCCGTCGCGGCGCGGCATCCTGGCCAGTACCTGCAGCTCGTCGAGGGCACGGCGCAGATCACCGGCGTTGGTGAGCGCGCCACGCTCGAGGTCGAGTGCCCCGGTGATGTAGGACCAGCCGCGGTTCTCCTCACCGATGAGGTTGGTGATGGGCACCCGCACGTCGTCGAAGAACACCTCGTTGGTGCGGTAGCCGGACCAGGCGATCAGCGGGCGGATCCGCACGCCGGGGCTGTCCACCGGCACCGCGATGACGGAGATGCCGCGATGCCGCTGGGCGTTCGGGTCGGTGCGCACGCACAGCCATTCGTGGGTGGAGCGCTGCGCCCCGCTGTTCCAGATCTTGGATCCGTTGATCACCCACTCATCACCGTCGCGCACTGCCCGAGTACGCAACGAGGCCAGGTCGGTGCCGGCGTCAGGCTCGGAATAGCCCAGCGCGCAGGTCATTTCGCCGCGCGCGATCAGCGGCAGGAACTCTTTCTTGTTCTGTTCGGTGCCGTACCGCATGATCATCGGCGCAATCGAGGTGACGGTGAGGTCGGGTCCCGGCACACCCCAGTACTCGAACTCCGACATCAGCAGATGCAGGTGCACCGCACCCAGACCCAGGCCGCCGTACTCCGCCGGCCAGTTCAGGCCGAACCAGCCTTTGGCGCCGAGTTTGCGCCGGAACGCGGCGACCTCACCGCCGGGGTGTTCCAGGTTGTGCTCGGCGATCTCGGCGCGCAGGGCGTCAGTGACGTTGGCCCGCAGGAATTCACGCACCTCGCCCAACCAGGCCTGCTGATCGGCGTCGAGGTCGAAATCCACAATGGGCACCCTAACTGATTAGTTAGTCCGTCAACCCAATATTGGGTTCGATCGCCGTGTCACATTTCCCGGTCCACCGGGGTCTTGAGGGTATGACTACGACAACACGACTCGAACCGCTCTCCCCTGCCAAAGCCTCCCCGTTGATCCGGCTGATGTACCGGTGGGCCCGGCGCCGCTTCGGCGAGGTGCCCGAACCGCTGGCGGTCTACGCCCACCATCCGCGACTTGTGGTGGCCAACTCGGTCCACGAGGGTCTGCTACAGCGCGGGTCCACGGTCCTGCCCGCCTCGGTGCGCGAACTGGCGGTGTTCTGGACCGCCCGCACCGTCGGCTGTTCGTGGTGTGTGGACTTCGGCGCCATGCTGATGCGCCTGGAGGGCCTGGACGTCGAACGCCTCACGCATATCGATGACTACGCCACCTCCCCGCTCTACACCGACGACGAGCGCGCCGCGATCGGCTACGCCGACGCGATGACCACCGACCCGCACACCGTCACCGACGACCAGGTGGACGATCTGCGGCGCCGCTTCGGGGCGGCCGGCCTGGTCGAGCTGACCTACCAGATCGGGGTGGAGAACATGCGGGCGCGGATGAACGCCGCACTGGGGATCACCGAGCAGGGCTTCGGGTCCGGGGAGTCATGCCGGGTTCCGTGGGCGGATGGCGGGAAGACCGTCTGATCCGTCAAAAGTCCCCCCTTTAAACCACGGATTTCGCGGTCGTGTAACCGCTAGGAAAACAATTCCGCACATTCCGCGCGCATCTGCCACTGAAACCGTACTCTCGTCTAGTTCCACTGACGCGGCGTTTAAGCAGGAGATGCCATGAGCAAAGGCGAGCTCGCGCTCGACCCCGGTGCGGCCGGGAATTCCAACGCAGTAGAAAGCAAGGGCCTCAAGGGCGGCGCGCTCGGACTGTTGTCCAGCATCGTCGTCGGAATGGCGTCGACCGCCCCGGCCTACTCCCTGGCCGCGACACTCGGCCTCGTCGTCGCCAGCGGCGGCGCACTGCTGGCCGGCGTCAAGGCCCCGGCCATCGTGCTTCTGGCGTTCATCCCGATGTACATGATCGCCGTGGCCTATCAGGAACTGAACAAGGCCGAACCGGATTGCGGCACCACCTTTACCTGGGCCTCCCGCGCCTTCGGTCCGCTGGTCGGCTGGATGGGCGGCTGGGGCATCATCGCTGCCGACGTCATCGTGATGGCGAACCTGGCGCAGATCGCCGGCTCGTATTCGTTCACCTTCGTCGGCGGTCTGGGCTGGACGTCGGTGGCCGACCTGGCCAGCAGCACACTGTGGTCCACGGTCGCGGGTGTCATCTGGATCGTCGTCATGACCTACATCTGCTACCGCGGTATCGAGGTCTCGGCGCGGTTGCAGTACGCCCTGCTCGGCATCGAGATGGTCGTACTCGTCGCGTTCTCGGCTGTCGCTCTGTTCAAGGTCTACACCCGGCAGGCCGAGACGTACTCGCTCATGCCGTCACTGTCCTGGTTCTGGCCCGCCGGCCTGGACTTCACCACCGTGATCGCCCCGGCACTGCTCACCGCACTGTTCATCTATTGGGGCTGGGACACCGCGGTGGCGTGCAACGAGGAGTCCGACGACCCGGGCACCACGCCGGGCCGGGCCGCGGTGATCTCGACCTTCCTGCTGCTGGCCACCTACGCACTGGTGGCGGTGGCGGCCATCGCCTTCGCCGGCGTGGGTAAGGAAGGCATCGGCCTGGGCAATGAGGAGAACGCCGCCGACGTGTTCGCCGCGATCGGCCCGGATCTGTTCGGCGACAGCCTGTTAGGCAAGTTCGCCCTGTTGCTGTTGGCGGCGT
The DNA here is from genome assembly GCF_001494595.1 of Mycobacterium sp. M26. Taxonomy (GTDB): domain Bacteria; phylum Actinomycetota; class Actinomycetes; order Mycobacteriales; family Mycobacteriaceae; genus Mycobacterium. The sequence goes on along the minus strand of NZ_LN929907.1, from coordinate 1,801,687 downwards.
CCATCCTGACCTCGGCATCGGCATCCACGCAGACGACGATCCTGCCCACCGCGCGTACCACGCTGTCCATGGGCGTCTACCGCGCGCTGCCGACATCGTTCGCCAAGATTCACCGCACCTACCTGACCCCCACGACCTCCACGATCGCTATGGGTCTGGTGTCCATCCTGTTCTACGTGCTGTTCACGCTCGTCAGCCCGAACCTGCTGTCGGCGCTGATCGGCTCGGTGGGCCTGATGATCGCGTTCTACTACGGCCTGACCGGCTTCGCGTGCGTGTGGTTCTACCGAAAGGACCTCACCAAGAATCTGCGCGATTTCGTCATGCGCGGGGTCGTGCCCCTGCTGGGCGGTCTCGCCCTGCTGGTGATCTTCATCTACGGCCTGATCCAGTACGCCAAGCCGGACTGGCTGGTCGACGATGACGGCAACAACGTGACGATCTTCGGGTTCGGCGCGGTGGCCGTCGTCGGTATCGGGGCACTGGTGCTCGGCGTGATCCTGATGGTCGTCTGGTGGCTGATGTCGCCGGACTTCTTCCTGGGCCGCACGCTGTCCCGGCGCTCCAGTGCCGATCTGGTCCTCACCCCGGCCACCGCGGTGGAGCCGACACTCGGCCTGCCGGACTCCGGTGACATGCCGACGGTGATCGCGCCGGACCTGTCGAACCTGCCGCCGGGTGAGACGGCCGTCAACCCCGAGACCGGTGAGGAGTTCACCAAGGGGCCGCAGGCCTAGTTCCTTCCGGCGCCGAGCGTCACACCAGAGTGACAACCGCCGCCGAGCGTCACCCTCGGGTGACGTTCGGCGGCGGTTTTCGTGCGCTCAGCGCAACGTGAAGATGGTTCGGTGCCAATCCTTTTGGGCCACACCGGTGATATCGCTCATCACGTGCTTGATGGTGAGGTACTCCTCGAAGGAGTAGTCACTCATGTCCTTGCCGAAGCCCGAGGCGCCGACGCCGCCGTGCGGCATCTCGCTGATGATCGGGATGTGGTCGTTGATCCACACACAGCCGGCGTTGATCTCGCGCGAGGCACGCTGGGCGCGGTAGACGTCGCGGGTCCAGGCCGAGGCGGCCAGCCCGTACTCGGTGTCGTTGGCCTGCCGCAGCGCGTCGTCGTCGCCGTCGTGCGGCCGGGCCACCAGGACGGGGCCGAAGATCTCGTTGCGGTAGACCTCGCTGTCCTCGGTGACGTCGGCGATCAGCGTCGGCAGATAGAAGGAGCCGGGCAGATCGGGCACCTGGCCACCGGCCACCACCCGGCCACCTTCGGCCGGGGCATTGGCCACCATGGTGGCAACCCGGTCGCGGTGCATGCGCGAGATCAGCGGGCCCATGTCGGTGTCAGGGTCCTGCGGGTCGCCGACGACCATCTTGCTCATCAGCTCCGCCACGCCCGCCACGAAGTCGTCGTAGAGGTTGCGCGCGACGATCGCCCGGGTGGCCGCCGTGCAGTCCTGACCGGAGTTGATCAGCGCGCCCGCCACCGCACCGTTGATTGCGGCGTCCAGGTCGGCGTCCTCGAACACCACGAACGGCGCCTTGCCGCCGAGTTCGAGCTGGGTGCGGTGGCCATGCACGGCCGCCGCGGCCATCACCCGCCTGCCGACGGCAGTGGACCCGGTGAAGGTGACGACGTCGACATCCTTGTGGCCGGCCAGCGCGGTGCCGACATCCGGCCCGGCGCCGGTGACGACGTTGAAGACACCGTCGGGCAGGCCGGCCTCGGTGGCCAGCCGGGCCAGGGTCAGCGTGGTCAACGGAGTGAGCTCGGCGGGCTTGATCACCACCGAGCAGCCGGCGGCCAGCGCGGGCAGCACCTTCCAGACCGCCATCTGCAGCGGGTAGTTCCACGGCGTGATCGTGGCGACCACACCGACGGCCTCCCGACGGATCGAGGAGGTGTGGTCCCCGGAGTACTCCGCGGTGGCCTTGCCTTCGAGGTGGCGGGCGGCGCCGGCGAAGAAGGAGATGTTGTCGATCGAGCCCGGAACGTCGAACTCGGTGGCCAGCCGGACGGGCTTGCCGGTTTGAGACACCTCCTCAGCGGCGATCTCTTCGGCATGGGCTTCGGCGAGTTCGGCCAGCTTGGCCAATACCGAGGAGCGCTCCACCGGGGTGGCGTTCTTCCAGCCGGGCAGCGCGGCCCGCGCCGAGGCCACCGCGGCATCGACGTCGGCCGCCGTCGCCAGGGCCAGTTCGGCCACGGTGTCGCCATTGGCAGGATTGATGACCTGATGGGTGGTTCCGCTGGTAACAACGGCGGCGCCATCGATCCAGCTACTGGGCACAATTCTGGTCTTGTCAGAGGTCCGTGCAGTCACACGGCAACGGTAACCGACCGAGTGAGGCTGTGCTACGCATTCCCGCACTCAAGGTGGGTACTGACGACCAATTTCATCGATCCCGTTGCCTAAAACAACGGATTCCGTGCACAATCATGGGCATGCGTGACTCGGGTGTACCGACCAACCGGTTTCCCGTCCGCACCGTCGGGTCGGGTGCGGCAGCGTCGGCCCAACTCGACGAGATGTCCAAGGCCATCATCGAAAAGTTGCAGCAGGACGGGCGGCGATCCTACGCCGGTATCGGCAAGGCCGTCGGTTTGTCCGAAGCAGCGGTGCGACAGCGCGTGCAGCGTCTGATCGACTCCGGGGTGATGCAGATCGTCGCGGTCACCGATCCGATGCAACTCGGATTCGCCCGGCAGGCGATGATCGGCATCCGCTGCACCGGCGACACCACCAAGGTCGCCGACAAGCTGGCCCAGATTGATGCCGTGGACTACGTCGTGCTCACCGCGGGCACCTTCGATGCGATTGTCGAAGTGGTGTGCGAGGACGACGCCGAGCTGCTCGAGCTGCTCAACACAGAAATCCGCGCGGTACCCGGCGTGACCTCCACGGAGACGCTGGTCTACCTGAAACTGGTTAAACAACAATACAATTGGGGTACCCGATGACAGCATTGAGCGAAGACGTGACGGCGGAACTGTCCGCCAAGGCGGACCGACATCTGTGGGGTCACTTCGCCCGCCATGGCCACGGCATCACGCCGCCGATCATCACGCGAGGCGAAGGCTGCTACATCTACGACAGCCACGGCAAGCGCTACTTCGACGGCCTGTCGGGCCTGTTCGTGGTGCAGGCCGGCCACGGCCGCAAGGAACTCGCCGAGGCGGCCGCCAAGCAGGCCGAGACCCTCGAGTTCTTCCCGCTGTGGTCCTATGCCACGCCGCCGGCCATCGAACTGGCCGACCGGCTGGCCAACTACGCCCCCGGTGATCTGAACCGGGTGTTCTTCACCACCGGTGGTGGTGAGGCCGTCGAGAGCGCCTGGAAGCTGGCCAAGCAGTACTTCAAGCTCACCGGCAAGCCCGGCAAGTACAAGGTGATCTCCCGGGCCATCGCCTACCACGGCACTCCGCAGGGCGCGCTGGCCATCACCGGCCTGCCCGACTTCAAGAAGCCGTTCGAGCCGCTGACCCCCGGTGGGTTCCGGGTGCCGAATACCAACTTCTACCGCGCACCTGCGCCGTACGACACCGACATCAAGGCCTGGGGTCAGTACTGCGCCGACCGCATCGCCGAGGCCATCGAGTTCGAAGGCCCCGAGACCGTCGCGGCCGTCTTCCTCGAGCCGGTGCAGAACGCCGGTGGCTGCTTCCCGCCGCCGCCCGGATACTTCGAGCGGGTCCGCGAGATCTGCGACGAGTACGACGTGCTGCTGGTCTCCGACGAGGTCATCTGTGCCTTCGGCCGGATCGGCTCGATGTTCGCCTGTGAGGACATCGGCTACCAGCCGGACATGATCACCTGCGCCAAGGGCATGACGTCGGGCTACTCCCCGATCGGCGCGATGATCGCCAGCGACAAGCTGTTCGAGCCGTTCAACGACGGCAAGACCACCTTCGGGCACGGCTACACCTTCGGCGGGCACCCGGTGTCCTCGGCGGTGGCGCTGGCCAACCTCGACATCTTCGAGCGTGAGGGCATCAACGACCACGTGAAGACCAACGCACCGGTCTTCCGGGCCACCCTCGAGCAGCTGCTCGAGCTGCCCATCGTCGGCGACGTCCGCGGTGAGGGCTTCTTCTACGGCATCGAGCTGGTGAAGGACAAGAACACCAAGGAGACGTTCAACGAGGACGAGAGCGAGCGGCTGCTGCGTGGCTTCCTGTCAGCGGCGCTGTTCGAGGCCGGCTTGTACTGCCGCGCCGACGACCGTGGCGACCCAGTCGTGCAGCTGGCCCCGCCGCTGATCTCGGGTCCCAAGGAGTTCAACGAGATCTACGAGATCCTGCACCGCGTGCTCGGCGAGGCCAGCCGGCTGCTGTGAGCACCGCCGGCAAGCCCGCGATCGATCCGGTTCGGTGGCAGCCGCCACCTGTGACGCCGCTGCCCGAGTTCGGGCCGGCCGACCTGACGATCGTCGGGCTGCCCGGTGATCAACCCGAGGACATCGTCGTCGACGCGGACGGCGCGCTGTGGACCGGTCTGGTCGACGGCCGCGTCGTCCGCATCGACCCCGATGGCGGGACGACGACGGTCGGAACGACGATGGGCCGGCCGCTGGGGATGACGGTGGCCCGCGACGGCCGGCTGCTGATCTGCACCAGCCCGGGTGGACTGGTCGCGATGGATCGCCACACCGGCGACATCCAGGTACTGGCCGACTCGGTGGGCGGAAGAAAGCTGAACTTCTGCTCCAACGTCACCGAATTGCCGGACGGCTCCATCTATTTCACCGAGTCGACGGCGAAGTTCACCTTCGAGTACTTCAAGGGCGCGATCTTCGAGTCCCGCGGCGACGGCGGCCTGTTCCGGCTCGACCCGGACGGAACGGTCAGCACGGTGCTCGACCACCTGTACTTCGCCAACGGCGTGACGCCGACGGTGGACTCCTCTGCCTTGGTGTTCGCCGAGACCCAGGCCCGGCGGCTGTCGAAGTACTGGCTGAGCGGACCGAAGGCGGGCACCGTCACTCCGCTGGCGACGAATCTGCCCGGGATGCCCGACAACCTGTCGACGGGTGCCGACGGGCGGATCTGGTGTGCGATGGTCTCGGCGCGCAATGCGGCCGCGGACTTCCTGTCCCCGCGTTCGCCGAAACTGCGGACGCTGTTGTGGAAGCTGCCCGACGGGCTGCAGCCGCAGATCGTGCCGACGGTGTGGGCGGTGGCGTTCGACCCCGACACCGGGGCTGCTGTCGCGGGGGTGCATATGAAGCACCCGAGCTTCGGTCTGGTCACCGGGCTGGTGGAACGCGAGGGTCGATTGTGGCTGGCCACGATCGGTCATCCGGCGGTCGCGCACTGCGCGCTGCCAAGCTAACAATTGCATCAATAACCACACCAGTCACAGCGCGGCTCCCGGGTTTCGGTGGCGCAATCCCCTACTCTGCGAGTCGATGGCGACCACGAGAATCCTGCTGCGCAGCGCTGCCGCGCTGGCTGCGGCCGTCTGCGTCGTCGGCACGCCCGCGATCGCGTGGGCCGAGCCGAACGCGGCACCGGACCCCAACACCTGCCCGTACAAGGTGACGACCCCGCCTGCCGTCGACTCCTCCGAGGTGCCCGAGGCCGGTGACCCGCCGCTGCCGCTGCCGGTGCCGGCCAAGCCGGTCGGCGGTGACGCCCTGGCGAGCTGCGGGGTGATCGTCGCCCCGAACACCCCGCCGGTGCCGGGCGATGTCTCGGCCGAGTCGTGGTTGGTGGCCGACCTGGACACCGGCGAGATCATCGCCGCCCGCGATCCGCATGCCCGTCATCGCCCGGCCAGCATCATCAAGGTGCTCACCGCCATGCAGGCGATCAACGAGCTGCCGCTGAACAAGATGGTCGAGGGCACCCAGGACGATGCCAACGCCGAGGGCACCCGGGTGGGTGTCGACGTCGGCGGCCGCTACACCGTCAACGATCTGCTGCATGGCCTGCTGATGCACTCAGGCAATGACGCCGCACACGCGCTGGCCGCCCAGATCGGCGGAATGGACACCGCGCTGCAGAAGATCAACGTGCTGGCCCGCAAGCTCGGCGGTGCCGACACCCGGGCGGCCACCCCGTCGGGTCTGGACGGGCCGGGCATGAGCACGTCGGCCTACGACATCGGGTTGTTCTACCGATATGCCTGGGAGAACCCGACTTTCGCGTCCATCGTCGCCACCCAGAAGTACCCGTTCCCTGGGCATCGGGCCAAGCCCGGCGAGGATGCCGACCATCCGGGCTATGAGCTGGAGAACGACAACCAGCTGCTCTACAACTATCCCGGTGCGCTTGGCGGCAAGACCGGCTACACCGATGACGCGGGGCAGACCTTCGTCGGTGCCGCCGAGCGCGACGGCCGCCGTCTGGTGGCGGTGCTGCTACGCGGCACCCGTCAGCCGATCGCGCCGTGGGAGCAGGCTGCGCGTCTGCTGGACTACGGGTTCGCCACCCCGCCGGGGACGACGGTCGGCAACCTGGTGGATCCGGATCCGTCGCTGAAGCCGCCGAAGCCTGATGAGGATGCGGTCAAAGCGACTGCAGCGCCGCTGATTCCGGCCGCCGACGCGATGCCGGTGCGCATCGGCGTTGCGGTGGTCGGCACGGTGATCGTGTTCTTGCTGATCATGGGTGCGCGCTCGATCAATCGGAAGCCGGTACGGGGGCGGTAGTCGGCTGGGGCGCGGCGCATTTCGCGGGTGGCGCTGTCGGTGCCCACCTTCGAGCGACTCCGCGGATATCGACCACCCGGCACTCGAAAGCGCGAGATTATACCCGATCAAGCCTCGCAGATCAGTTCGAGCTCGTGGCGACGGCCTGAAGTCAAGCCGACCGCGGAACCTCCGGCTTCGAAGCCCTGGCGGGCATCGAGCAGGGCGATGCCTCTGCACGTTGCACCCGGATGGGGTGTTCACATTCTGAACAGGCAGGCGCGCTCGCACTCCGACACGCGTCGAGCCCATGGCGGGATTTCACAGCTCGGAGGCCTGGCGACATTCCGGTACCTCCCGAAGCCCTCCCGAGGGCGTTTCGGCAATCCTGCGATGAAACCTTGGTGTCCTGGCTCTATCGACTGACTCGTCATTCACCCGTAGCGTCTTGACAACCGGTTTTCATCTGGCATGATTTGGACCATGAACAACAAGCAGACCGCCGATGCGGCGGGAGGAACAGCACACACGATTACGAAGCGGCTCCGAGAGCGCGGGGTCCACCTGATTGACCTGGAAAACCTCGTCGGATCGGGCCATGTCACAGAGGTGGCCGCATGCAACGCTCGTGCCATGTACTTCGCCACCGGGGTAGTGGCCCTGGGCGACCACGTGATCGTCAGCACTAGCCATCACAACCTCTTCGTGGCTAAGTCTGTGTGGGGCGACGCTCGGGTTGTAGCGCGATCTGGTCGCGATGGCGCCGATCTCGCGCTCCAGGAGGTGATGGCGACCGAGAATCTCCACCAGCGGTTTGGGCGCTGCCTCTTGGCCACCGGGGACGGCGGGTTCGCCCACCCTGTTGCGGCATTGATTGCCCTCGGGCTGCCAGTTGGGGTAATTGCGCCAAGGGATCGGCTGTCCCGCGCACTCAAATTGGCTGCGTCTGCTAGTTGTGAGATCAACTTCATCCCATCCGACCTCAACACATGGAGTGCATCTTGACCGGGCCAACGATTCGGATGACGGTCAGCGATATCGCGGAACTCGCCGGCGTGCAGCGGTCCACTGTCTCGAACTGGCAGAGGCGTCACGACGAATTCCCCGCACCTCTGCCGGACTCGCCACCCGGGCGACCCCAGTTTGACGCTGCTGCTGTTCGCGATTGGCTGGCCAACCGCTATCCGGACAAGGTGGTAGGCAACGACCGCGCCGGCGAGCTCGTCCGGAACTGGCGGTACACCACCAATGATGTGCAATGTGACGATGCAACGGATCCGTTGACGCTGCTGATCGCGGCAATCCAGGGTGAACGCATCACTTACTGGGATGGTCCCTACGACGAGCGCTACCCGATAACGATCGGTGCGGACAGCCTTGACACCAAGATTCGCGCCACCAAGTCCCAGGCAGGGGCAATCCGCGAGTTCCTCGAGACGGAGATCAGCGCCGACGTTGTCGACAAGGCAGCGTTAGTCGAGCGCGCAGCGCAAGAGTTTGACGAGCTCGATCGTTGGCGACGCACTCCTGAGGCGTCCTCAGCCCAGCGGAACTTGCATAGTCTCTTGGCAGGTCTGGTTCATGAACAGTCGACCAGCGTACTCGACTTCGCTTGCGGGACAGGTGCCCTCTTGCTCGCGACAGGTCAGAAGCACCCAGCGGTGGAACTCGTTGGAATGGAACCAGACTTCGTGAAGGCGTTCATAGCTGATTCCCGATTAGCGCAACGGGCCAATACCGAGATTGTGATCGACGCTGACATCCTTGAAGTCGACACGCTTGAAGGGCGCACGTTCGATGCTGTCGTCAGCATCCCCCCATTTGGACAAAAACTGGAACTTGGAAACGAGAGGATGCGACGATTGCCCCTTGGGCCCGTCCGAGGCTCTGCCGATGCCGCATGGCCGCAACTCGCGCTACAGGCACTTTCGCCAGACGGCGAGGCATTTCTCGTACTGCCGCACAGTCTCGCCTCTGAAGACCGTTCTGACCAGTTCCGCCGCGCGCTGATTCAAAGAGGTCTGCTCGCAGCAGTAGTGACCCTGCCGTCGAATGCCCTTCCTACGAGCAAAAGTGCGCCCCACCTATGGATTTTGTCCAATCGGCGTGAGCCAGTTGCAAACGTTCTTTTCGCTGACTACTCGACGTTGAACCCGTCGGACGCCGACGGGTATGGCGACCTAGCACACACGTTGTGCAATTGGCTCGATGATCCGTCCAGCCAGACCGTCCTTCCAACCGACGATCCACGTTTTGTGGCTGTCACACCCATCAAATTGCTCGGGCCGACAGTGATCCTCGACCCGCAGTACTGGTGTGCTCACGTTGCTACGCCCACATCGGCACCCGAGCTAATTGAGATGGTCGAGGCCGCTGCCGCCACCCTTGACCAGGCTCGACAATCCGTCTTGGCGGCAGGCATTCCAACATCTCGCCTTGTGCCTGATCGTGCCGCGATAGTCACCGTTCGCGAGGCACGAGAAGACATGTGGGTCAAGATGATCCGTAGGGGTGCAGGTCGTCGAGACCACAAGTCAGCGCTTGACGACGTCGCGGGGACCGAGCCGCCCAAGCTACGGATTCAGGACGCCGACTTGATGTGGCGCGGCGAGGACGGCGTGATGCGTTACGCCGACGCGAAGGCGAGCCCCGATCCGCACAGCCAGAGAAATCTTGTAGAGCCAGGTGACGTTCTGGTGTGGGCGACCCCCGATCGGCAAGTCCGTGCCACCGTATCTACCGTCGGCGGCTTTGTTCCTTCACACGAGATCACTGTTCTACGTTGCGATCCGGAGAAACTGAACCCCTACTACCTTGCCTTGAGCCTGGCCGCTGGTCGCAACAGTGTTCACATCACTGCATCAAACACGCCGGGTCTGCGCCCACTGGACCTTTCGTTCCCACTAATTCCAATGGAACAACAGATTCAGCTCGCCAACCACGCACAAGCCGTATACCGTCTTCAGGCGGCAGCCCAGACCGTCGCCTCAGCCGCAGCGGCTTACTGGCAAGCACTTGCCGACGCTACCGGGTCGGGATCAGTTGGGACTTCGATCCCAGGGCCGGAGGAATGATGACCAAGTTTCTCAATAGTGCTGAATGAGAAGGGAGCCGGGCTGCGACTCGGCATGAAACGCCTTGGGGTGGGAGCAGGCAGGCACGGTTTAGGACGCTAGGGCCTATCCCCAAGGCTCGGGACAGGATCCAGCTTGGGGCTCGGGTCGGTCGGCTCCGATCGTATTCTCCCGGCGCTGTCTGCCGGGACCAATGTCCAGGCATTCCATCCACGGTATTGGTCCTTCTAGGCGTTCTCATCCTTGATGTGTTTTGGGCCCGAGGCCTGCCTGTTCGACAACCTTGCCGGATCCGGCCCTGATGGCGCTCACTACTCAAAGAGCTGAAAGGCGAAGCCTCCGACTTCAGCCGCCACCTCCCGGCGTAGCGGCCCAGAAAGGGCGCGCGTTCGAATCTGGGAAGCACGAGACGACTCAGCCGCTATGCGCCACCGTTGGGTCCATTCCACAACCGCGTTCGATGTTGCGATTAAGCATCTCGTCTACCGATCTGGCACGAGCGTTTGAGTAGCTCCTCAGTAACTCCCATGCATGCACCCCGCCGACTCGACGGCTCCAACGACGGTCGCCCTGCACTGACGCAGCAGATGCTGAACCCAGCGGTTAACTCAGAGCGGGCGCGGAAACAATATGCGAGGTGCTGTCCCGAAATTCTTCCCGAATACCCAACGGTCCTGCGCTATCCAGAAGGGGCAATTCGGGACCCATCCTTGTCGGTGGGCCGGAGTACGGTTTCACCCCAACACCTAGAACGTCAGAGGGGATCACATGAACGACATTGCCGCCAGCATTGAACAACCGCACCATAAGTCCACCGCTTCTGGCCGTTATCGCACGTTTCTCCTTACGGTTCTCACCGTGGCGGCAGTCGCGGCTGTTGGCCTGCTCGGCACTTTAACGTGGTATGCAATCACCGACCACATGGCTGATGCCGCAGCAAGGAAGATAGAGGTCGACAATTCGGCACTAGCCAAGACTGTGACAGTCGGCCTGCAGAACTTGATTGACACCAACGAGTCCACGATGGACGGTCACTTTCGGTATGAACAGGACCTCACGCTGTTCCAGGTGGTACCCGGCGGCAGCGAATACCGTGGATTGGTAAACGCGAGATCAGACAAAGGTACCGAAGTGCCGGTTGAAGTCACGGCGTACGCGGACACGGTCAACGGCCCCTTGTTCTACGAAATAGATCCATCGTCGAACATGCGCCTAGCGCAAATTGCCGAGAAAGAGCACCCGAAGACCTGCTCCGCCTACCAAGACTGTTAGTCATCGAATGCGCGACCGACTATCGCCGAGTAGCCGTTCACTCAGAGGGACAACGCCAAGAGTCGCTCGGAGGCGGGCAACATTGTTGTCCCCCGGAAGAACCGCCGACCCCTACCTTCCCCGCCAGAGCCGCGAAAGCCCCAGCGCACCAAGCGCACCCACTCCCGCAGCCCCCAGCCACTGCCGCGTCGAGAGCCCCTCGTCGGGGCCGACCCGCGGGGTGATCACTGCCGGCGCGGGCGCCGGCACCGGCTCGTCGCGCAGGTTCTCCGCCGACGTCGCCGCCCACGCCGTCGAGAACAGCAGCAGCCGCGCGGTGATATAGGCGAATACCATCAGGCCCAGCACCGGGCCGAACGTCGCCCCGGCCGGGCCGTGCACCACCGACCGCAGGTAGATCGAGGCCACCTGCTTGAAGATCTCGAAGCCCACCGCCGCAATCAGTCCGGCCTGCACACTCGAGCGGAAGCTGATCGACTCCCGCGGCATCCGCGCGATCATCCAGGTGAACAGCAGCCAGGACACCAGCCACGACATCACCAGCGACACCGCCCGCAGCACCCCACCCAGCGCGGTCGCATCCGGCACCCCGAACCAGCCCAGCACCTTCTCCATCAGCGCGGGGTCGGCCAGCGCGGTCAGGCCGACCGTGATCGTGATCGCCAGGAACGTCGACAGCAGCACCAGCAAGTCCTTGAGCTTGGTGCGCACGAAGTTGTCCGGGTCGGCCCGCTGATCCCACATCTGGCTCAGCGCCTCGCGCAGATTCGCGATCCACCCCAGCCCCGCCCACGCCGCGGTCGCCAACCCGATCACACCCACCGAGGTGCGCGAGTCGATCGCCGAGTCCATCAACCCGATCAGCTGCTGACCCAGCTCACCGGAAACCGTTGCCTTGATCCGGTTTTCGATCTCCGTCAGCAGGTGCGGACGGCTGGCGAGCATGAAGCCGGCCGCCGCGAAACCCACCATCAGCAACGGGAACAGCGCGAAGATCGTGTAGTAGGTGATACCCGCGGCGTAGAAGTCGCCCTTGGACTTGTCGTAGCGCTGCTGGGCGCGCATGACGTGGTCGAACCACCCGTAGCGGGCCCGCAGCCGGTCGAGGATGCCCGGTGTGGCCGGGTCTGCCATGCCAGCCTCCCGCGGGGATTACGAACTTGTCGGCAAAAACCCTATCCGCTCGTATACCCGTCCGATGGTCTTGGCAGACACCTCGCGGGCACGCTGCGCGCCGACGGCGAGGATGGCCTGCAGTTCGGCGGGATCGGCCAGCAGTTCGTTCACCCGCTGCTGGATCGGCGTCACGTACTCGACGACCGCCTCGGCGGTCTCCTTCTTCAGGTCCCCGTAGCCGCGGCCCTCATACCCCGACACCAGGGCGTCGACGTCGACACCGGTCACCGCGGACTGGATCGACAGCAGGTTGGACACCCCCGGCTTGGCCTGGACGTCGTAGCGGATCTCGCGCTCGCTGTCGGTGACCGCCGAGCGGATCTTCTTGGCCGACACCTTCGGGTCGTCGAGCAGGGCGATCAGCCCGGCGTCGGCGGCCGCCGACTTGCTCATCTTGGCCGTCGGGTCCTGCAGGTCGTAGATCTTGGCGGTGACCTTCGGGATCATCGGGTCCGGGATCACGAAGGTGTCCGGGAAGCGGGCATTGAACCGCTGAGCGACGTCGCGGGCCAGTTCCAGGTGCTGACGCTGATCCTCGCCTACCGGCACCAGGTCGGTGTCGTAGAGCAGCACGTCGGCGGCCATCAGCACCGGATAGGTGAACAACCCGACGGTGGTGGCCTCGGCGCCCTGCTTCTGCGACTTGTCCTTGAACTGGGTCATCCGGGAGGCCTGCCCGAAACCGGTGAAGCAGCCCAGCACCCACGCGAGTTCGGTATGGGCGGGCACATGGCTCTGCACGAAGATCGTCGCCCGCGCCGGGTCGATGCCGAGCGCCAGATACTGCGCGGCAGTGACCAGGGTGCGCTGGCGCAGCGTCTCGGGATCCTGCGGCACGGTGATCGCGTGCAGGTCCACCACGCAGAAGTAGGCGTCGAAGTCGTCCTGCAGATCCACCCACTGCTTGATCGCGCCGAGTGCGTTACCCAGGTGCAGGGAGTCGGAGGTCGGCTGGACGCCGGAGAAGACGACACGACGCGGTGAGGTGCTCATGATGGATCAATCCTGTCACGAGCCGTTTCGCGGCTAGCATCCTGCTCGTGCGCGCACTGGCCGTCCTGTTGTCGTCGTTGGCGTTGGTTCTGGCCGCGTGCGGGGGTGGTGGCGAGGCCAAGCGGCCGGCGTCGACGGCCGTGGTGATCGTCTCCGGCGGTGACGCCACCAGCCCGTTCACCACCCCGGATCAGGCCTGCGCCACCGGGCTGGCCGCGGGGAATTCCGACACGGCGCTGCGCGAGTACCTGCTCGGCAAGGGCTACACGGTCTACACCTCACCGGCGATGGCCGGCCGCGGACAGGTCGTCGACCAGACCGGCTTCGGCGCATTCGGGGTGTGCCCGGTGACCCTGCCGGAGAACATGACCGTGAATTCGACCGGCAGTATCGACACCGCCGGCGAGCACCTGGCCCGCTTCCTGAACTGGCTGCACACCGACAAGGGCGTTAACGAAGTCGACTTCGTGGCGCACTCGATGGGCGGGCTGTATTCGCGCGCCGCGATCCGGGTGCTGACGACCACCAACTCACCGGTGAAGGTGCGCTCGCTGACCACAATCGGCACACCCTGGCAGGGCTCCTACCTGTCGGACTACGCCAACGGGCTGCTGCCGCTGACCGACTGCCTGGGCGACAAGCTGTGCGAGACGGGCATGAAGAGCATGGCCGACGAGGTCAAACGACTGATGGCCGGCTCCGGCCGCGAGGTCAACCAGGCTTATCTGATGGGCAAGGACGGCTGGAACGAATTCCAGTCCGGTGTGCTCGACAAGACCCCGGTGGTGCTGATCGCGGGCAAGAAGTTCAACCCCCCATCCAGCAGCGCCGGCAAGATCAACCCCGCGGTCTGGCCCAACGACGGCATCGTGGCGTTGCAGAGCGCGCTGGCGGTCGACATCGGTGACCCGGTGCTGCCGCACCGCCGCTGCTACACCTTCGACGACACCCACTCGATCTACGTCTCCAACGCCGCGGGACTGGAGTGGAAGACGGCGCTGACGTGGGACCCGCAGGTCTTCGACGTGGTGCGCGAGGCCATCGAGAATGCCCCGAAGGCTCTCGACGGGCCCAATCGGGAAGGCTGCCCGAGCTGATGCGCCGCCTCCTGATCGCGGCGGCCTGCGCGCTGCTGCTGGCCGGCTGCGGCGACAAGGCCACCACCACAACCCGGTCCGACCCGGCGCACGCCGTGGTCCTGGTGTCCGGACTGGCCAGCGACAGCCCGTTCACCACTCCGGAGACTGCCTGCACCACAGGACTTTCCGCGGGCAGCGCGGACACCGCGCTGCGCGAGTATCTGCTGACCGCCGGCCGCACGGTCTATACCGCACCCGCTCACGCCGGCCCCGGACAGGTGCGCAACCAGACGGGTTTCGGCGCCTTCGGATCCTGCCCCGCTCCCCTGCCCGACACCATGACGATCGACAGCACCGGCAGCATCGACCTGGCCGGTGAACACCTGGCCCGCTTCGTCGAGTATCTGCATAAGGAGAAGGGCGTCAACGAGGTCGATCTGGTCGGCCATTCGATGGGCGGGCTCTACGCCCGCTCGGCCATCCGGGTGCTCACCGCAACCGGAGCACCGGTGAAGGTCCGCTCTCTGGTCACCATCGGAACACCCTGGCAGGGTTCGTATCTGGCGGATTTCTCCGACGGCACCGTGCCCTTGGGCGCGTGCGGGGGCGACCAGTTCTGCCAGGACCAGATGCGCGGCTACGACAAGGACATCGCGAAGGTGTACCCGTCGGGCTCCGCACACGAACTCGGAGCCGATTACCTCAAGGGCTGGAACACCTTTCAGTCCGGTGTCCTCGACCCGATTCCCGTGACCCTGATCGCCGGTACCCGCTTCGCACGCCCCGGCGATCCGGTGGTGTGGCCCAATGACGGGATCGTCGCGCTGCGCAGTGCACTGGCCGCCGATGTCGACGATTCGGTGCTGCCGCACCGGCGCTGCCACTCCTTCGACGACACCCACAGCGACTACGTGTCGATGGTCAGCAAGCTCCCGAAAGAGACTGCGCTGCCCTGGGATCCGCGGGTGCTGGATGCGGTCGCCGCCGCGGTGGACAACCCGTCGATCGACGGCAACAACCGCGAAGGCTGCCCGGCCTAGCCGAACTCGACGGTCACCGGCGCGTGGTCCGACCAGCGCAGCGCGTAGGCGGCCGGCTTCTCCACCCGCCCCGTCACCGTGCGGGCCGCCAGGCTTTCACTGGCCAGGTGGTAATCGATCCGCCAGCCCGCGTCGTTGTCGAACGCCTTACCGCGCCACGACCACCAGCTGTACGGGCCGGCCACCTCGGGGTGCAGCCGGCGCATCACGTCCACCCAGCCGGAGTCCATCACCTCGGTCAGCCACTGCCGTTCGCTGGGCAGGAAGCCCGCCTTCTTGACGTTGGCCTTCCAGGCCTTGATGTCATTCTCGGTATGGGCGATGTTCCAGTCGCCGCAGATCACCGCGTCGCGCCCGTCGGCGGCCAGCTCGCTCATCCGCTTGGCCATGCCGGACATGAACCGTTCCTTCTCCAGCTGGCGATCGGTACCGGCTTCGCCGGTGTGGACGTACACGCTGCCCACCGTCACGTCGGCGACGTCGACTTCGAGATAGCGGCCATGCAGCTCGAATTCGGTTGCGGGCAGCCCGATCCGGACCGCAGAGAACGGCGTCCGGGACAGCACGGCGACACCACTGCGCCCTTTGAGGTGCGGGGCCGCGGACGCCAGGTGCCAGCCGTCGGCAGTCGCCGGCGCCAGCGCCTCGGCCAGCTGCTCGTCGTCGGCCCGGGTCTCCTGCAGGCACACCACGTCGGCGGTGGTGTCCGACAGCCAGGCCAGCAGGCCCAGGTTCTCCGGTGAGCGCTCACGCACCGCGGCGCGCACCCCGTTGACGTTGATGGTCGTCACGATCACGGAGAAAACCTACCTTGCGATACCGGCGGTATCACCTTACGGTCGGGGTATGGCACCACGCGAGCCGATTCATCTGGGGGCAGGTCAGCCGATCCTTCTGCTCCATCCGTTCATGATGTCGTCCTACGTGTGGAAGGACGTCGCGCCGACGCTGGCCGGCACTGGCCGCTACGAGGTGTTCGCGCCGTCGATGGCCGGGCATAACGGTGGCCCGGCGACCCGCTCCTGGTTCCTGGACACCGCCACGCTGGCCGACCATGTCGAAGCCCAACTCGACGAACTCGGTTGGGACACCGCCCATATCGTGGGCAATTCGCTGGGCGGCTGGGTGGCCTTCGAACTCGAACGCCGCGGGCGGGCCCGCACCCTGACCGCGATCGCCCCGGCCGGCGGCTGGCACCGCTGGTCACCGGTCAAGTACGAGATCGTCGCCAAGTTCGTCGCCGGCCTCCCGGTCTGGCTGACCGCCCTGCTGCTGCGGGAGCGAGCGCTGAAGCTGCCGCTGGCCCGTCAGGCCGCGAGCGTGCCGATCAGCGCCACCCCGGCGGGTCTGACCGACACCGAGCTCAACGCGATCATCGACGACGTCACCCACTGCCGGGCCTACTACCAGTTGCTGATCAAGGCGCTGCTGCTACCCGGGCTGATGGAACTCACCGAGACCACGATCCCGACCAACCTGGTGATCTGCGAGCGCGACCGGGTGCTGCCGCACCCGCGGTTCACCAAGCACTTCCTCAAGCACATCCCCGCCATCGACGAAGTGACCACTCTTGATGGGGTGGGCCACATTCCGATGTTCGAGGCACCGGAACGCATCGCGGATCTGATCGCCGGCTGGGTCGACGCGCACACCCCACCGGTGCAGCGCGCCGACGAGCGCGGCGCCTGACTCAGCCCTGCGCGGCCTCCAGCGCGGCGTTGAACGTCTTGCTCGGCCGCATCACCGCGGCGGTCTTCTCCGGGTCCGGGTAGTAGTAACCACCGATATCGGCGTGATTGCCCTGAACCTCGTTGAGCTCAGCCACGATCGCGTCTTCCTTGTCCGCCAGCTCCTTGGCCAGCGGGGCGAAGTGTGCGGCGAGTTCGGCGTCCTCGGTCTGCGCCGCCAGTTCGGTGGCCCAGTACAGCGCGAGGTAGAACTGGCTGCCCCGGTTATCCAGCTCGCCGGTCTTGCGCGACGGACTCTTGTTCTCGTCCAACAGCTTTCCGACCGCGGTGTCCAGAGTGGTGGCCAGCACCTTAGCCTTGGCGTTGTCGGTCTTGTTGCCCAGGTCCTCCAGGCTGGCGCCGATCGCGAGGAACTCACCCAGCGAATCCCACCGCAGGTGGTTCTCCTCCACCAGCTGGCTGACGTGCTTGGGGGCCGAGCCACCCGCACCGGTCTCGTACATGCCGCCGCCGGCCATCAGCGGCACGATCGACAGCATCTTGGCGCTGGTGCCCAGCTCCAGGATCGGGAACAGGTCGGTCAGGTAGTCGCGCAGGATATTGCCGGTCGCCGAGATGGTGTCCTTGCCGCGGATCAGGCGCTCCAGGGTGTACCGCATGGCCCACACCTGCGGCAGGATCGTGATCTCCAGACCCTCGGTGTCGTGGTCGGCGAGGTAGGTCTTCACCTTCTTGCGCAGTTCGTTCTCGTGCGGACGCTCGTCGTCGAGCCAGAACACCACCGGCATCCCGGACAGCCGGGCCCGGGTGACGGCCAGCTTGACCCAGTCCCGGATCGGCGCGTCCTTGACGATCGGCATGCGCCAGATGTCGCCTTCTTCGACGTTCTGGCTCAGCAGCACCTCACCGGTCTCGTTGTCGACGATGTCGGCGACGCCGGCTTCGGGGATCTCGAAGGTCTTGTCGTGGCTGCCGTACTCCTCGGCCTTCTGCGCCATCAGCCCGACGTTGGGGACGGTGCCCATCGTCGTCGGGTCGAACTGCCCGTTGGTCTTACAGAAGTTGATGACCTCCTGGTACATCCGGGAGAAGGTCGATTCCGGGTTGACGGCCTTGGTGTCCTTGGTGCGGCCGTCGGCGCCGTACATCTTCCCGCCGAGCCGGATCATCGCCGGCATGGAGGCGTCGACGATGACGTCGGAGGGCGAGTGGAAGTTCGAGATGCCCTTGGCCGAGTCCACCATCGCCAGCTCTGGGCGGTGCTCATGGCATTTGTGCAGGTCTTCGATGATTTCTTCGCGCTGCGAGGCCGGCAATACCTCGATCTTGTCGTAGAGATCGGACAGACCGTTGTTGACGTTGACGCCCAGTTCGTCGAACAGCGCCTGGTGCTTGGCGAAGGCGTCCTTGTAGAAGACCTTCACCGCGTGGCCGAACACGATGGGGTGGCTGACCTTCATCATGGTGGCCTTGACGTGCAGCGAGAACATCACGCCGGTCTTGTAGGCGTCCTCGATCTGCTCCTCGTAGAAGTCGATCAGGGCCTTCTTGCTCATGAACATGCTGTCGATGACGTCGCCCTCGTCAAGCTTCACCTCGGGCTTGAGCACGATCGTCTCGCCGCCGGCGGTCTTGAGCTCCATCCGCACACTGCGGGCCTTGTCCAGCGTCATCGACTTCTCACCGTGGTAGAAGTCGCCATGCTTCATCGTCGCGACGTGGGTGCGCGAAGCCTGTGACCACTGGCCCATGCTGTGCGGGTGCTTGCGGGCGTACTCCTTGACCGCCTTGGGGGCGCGGCGATCCGAGTTGCCTTCGCGCAGAACCGGATTCACGGCACTGCCGAGCACCTTCGCGTAGCGGGTCTTGATCTTGCGCTCGTCGTCGTTCTTCGGGTCGTCCGGATAGTCGGGCACGTTGTAGCCCTTGGCCTTGAGCTCCTTGATGGCGGCCGTCAGCTGCGGCACCGAGGCGCTGATGTTGGGCAGCTTGATGATGTTGGCCGCCGGGTCCTGGGTGAGCTCGCCGAGTTCGGCGAGGTTGTCGGGCACCCGCTGCTCCTCGGTGAGGTAGTCACCGAATTCGGCCAGGATGCGCGCGGCCACCGAGATGTCGCTCGACTTGACGTTGATCCCGGCCGCCTCGACGAAGGTGCGCAACACCGGCAGGAAGGCGTACGTCGCCAACAGCGGCGCCTCGTCGGTGAGCGTGTAGATGATGGTCGGCTGCTGGTCGCTCATGTGCTGTTCTCCAGGCGTCGTCTTCAGTCAGTTGTCGGTAGCGGCTATCAGTATCGCGTCGCTCCCGACGCTACGTCACAGTGCTCAGCGCATCCGCGGAGAGGTCTGCGTCACACTGCCCGCTCCGGTAACCCGCTGGCCAGCTGTCCAGCCGGTGCGATAATCTTGTCCACGGTCATGAGTGCCAGCGTTAAGCCCCGGCTTGCTGGCCGGCAACCCTCCAACCGCGGTGGGGTGCCCCGGGTGATTGACCAGGTTGAGCAGCCGCAACCGGCTGCACGGCAAGCGCGGGTCCGCGACACGACGGGCCCCGGATACAGATAGGGGCTGTTCTGTCGTGAGCACACCTGACGAAGACCCGACCGCAAACTGGTCTTTTGAGACCAAGCAGATCCACGCCGGGCAGACCCCGGACGCGGCGACGCACGCCCGGGCCCTCCCGATCTACCAGACCACCTCGTACACGTTCGACAGCACCGACCACGCGGCGGCGCTGTTCGGGCTGGCCGAGCCGGGCAACATCTACACCCGGATCATGAATCCCACCCAGGACACCGTCGAGCAGCGCATCGCCGCCCTGGAAGGCGGGGTGGCCGCGTTGTTCCTGGCCTCCGGGCAGGCAGCCGAGACGTTCGCGATCCTCAACATCGCCGCGGCGGGCGACCACATCGTGTCCTCGCCGCGCCTCTACGGCGGGACCTACAACCTGCTGCACTACACGCTGCCCAAGCTGGGCATCGAGACCACGTTCGTCGAGGACCCCGACGACCTGGACTCGTGGCAGAAGGCGGTCCGGCCGAACACCAAGGCGTTCTTCGCCGAGACCATCTCCAACCCGCAGATCGACATCCTGGACATCCCCGGGGTCTCGAAGGTCGCCCATGACAACGGTGTGCCGTTGATCGTGGACAACACCATCGCCACGCCGTACCTGATCCAGCCGATCGCCCACGGCGCCGACATCGTCGTGCACTCGGCCACCAAGTACCTCGGTGGGCATGGCACCGCGATCGCCGGTGTGATCGTCGACAGTGGCAACTTCGACTGGACTTCGGGCCGCTTCCCCGGCTTCACCAGCCCCGACCCGAGCTATCACGGTGTGGTGTTCGCCGAACTGGGCGCCCCGGCGTATGCGCTCAAGGCGCGGGTGCAGTTGCTGCGCGATCTTGGCTCGGCGGCCTCGCCGTTCAACGCCTTCCTGGTCGCCCAGGGCCTGGAGACGCTGAGCCTGCGCATCGAGCGCCACGTGGCCAACGCCCAGAAGGTCGCGGAGTTCCTGGCGAACCACCCGGCCGTGGTGTCGGTGAACTACGCCGGGCTGCCCAGCTCGCCGTGGCACGAGCGGGCAAAGAAGCTGGCGCCCAAGGGAACCGGCGCGGTGCTGTCCTTCGAGCTGGCCGGCGGGGTTGAGGCAGGCAAGGCGTTCGTCAACGCCCTCACGCTGCACAGCCACGTCGCCAACATCGGTGACGTGCGCTCGCTGGTGATCCACCCGGCCTCGACCACCCACCAGCAGCTGTCCGCCGAGGAGCAACTGGCCACCGGCGTGACCCCGGGCCTGGTACGGCTGGCCGTCGGCCTGGAGGGCATCGACGACATCCTGGCCGACCTCGAGCGCGGGTTCGCCGCCGCAGCGTCACTGTCCGCGGACGCCTCCGCCCCGCGGGCCGTGGCGGCCCTTTGAGGGAGCCGGACGTGACCATCTCTGATGAGCGAACTGTGACGCTGCCGGCCGAGGGCGAGATCGGCGTCGTCGACATCGGCCCGCTGACCTGTGAGAACGGCGCCGTCATCGACGACGTCTCGATCGCGATCCAGCGCTGGGGCGAGCTGTCCCCCAACCGTGACAACGTTGTGGTCGTCCTGCACGCACTGACCGGCGACTCCCACGTCACCGGGCCGGCCGGACCCGGCCATCCCACCCCGGGCTGGTGGGACGGAATCGCCGGGCCGGGCGCCCCGATCGACACCAACCGCTGGTGCGCGATCGCCACCAACGTGCTGGGCGGCTGCCGCGGCTCCACCGGGCCGAGCTCGCTGGCCCGTGACGGCAAGCCGTGGGGCTCGCGGTTCCCGCTGATCACGGTGCGCGACCAGGTCGCCGCCGACGTCGCCGCGCTGGCGGCCCTGGGCATCACCGAGGTCGCCGCCGTCATCGGCGGGTCGATGGGCGGTGCGCGGGCCCTGGAGTGGATGGTCGGGTATCCCGAGCAGGTCCGCGCCGGGCTGGTGCTGGCGGTCGGGGCCCGGGCCACGGCCGACCAGATCGGTACCCAGAGCACCCAGATCGCGGCCATCAAGTCCGACCCGGACTGGCAGGACGGTGACTATCACGGCACCGGCCGCAGCCCGCAGATCGGGCTGGAGCTGGCCCGCCGGTTCGCCCACCTGACCTACCGCGGTGAGGTCGAGCTGGACACCCGGTTCGGCAACGACGCGCAGGGTGGCGAGGATCCGCTGACCGGCGGCCGCTACGCGGTGCAGAGCTACCTGGAGTATCAGGGCGCCAAGCTGGTCAACCGGTTCGACGCCGGAAGCTACGTGACGCTGACCGAGACCCTGTCGAACCACGACGTGGGCCGCGGCCGCGGCGGTGTGGCGGCGGCGCTGCGGAACTGCCCGGTGCCGACGGTGTGCGGTGGGATCACCTCCGATCGGCTCTATCCGCTGCGGCTGCAGCAGGAGCTGGCCGATCTGCTGCCCGGCTGTGACGGTCTCAATGTGGTCGAGTCGATCTACGGCCACGACGGCTTCCTGGTCGAGACCGAAGCGGTGGGCGAGCTGGTCCGCCGGACGTTGGATATCGCCGACGGGCACGGGGAACGCCGGCGGTGACCGAGTCACGGCGCCAACGTTCACTGTCATTCGGGTCCGAGGCCGCCGCCTACGAACGGGGTCGCCCGTCGTATCCACCGGAGGCCATCGACTGGCTGCTCCCGGCGGGCGCGCGTGACGTCCTCGATCTCGGAGCCGGCACCGGCAAGCTGACCACGCGGCTCGTCGAACGCGGACTCGACGTGGTCGCCGTCGACCCGATCGCCGAGATGCTCGAGCTGCTGAGCTCAGCACTGCCCGACACCCCGGCCCTGCTGGGCACCGCCGAACAGATTCCGTTGCCGGACAACAGCGTTGATGCGGTGCTGGTGGCCCAGGCCTGGCACTGGTTCGACCCGGAGCAGGCGGCGGCCGAGGTGGCGCGGGTGCTACAGCCGGGCGGCCGGCTGGGTCTGGTGTGGAACGTGCGCGACGAACGGTCGGGCTGGGTCAAGGACCTGGGTCGCATCATCGGCCACGAGGACGTTCACTTCCACGAGGCCACGACGCTTCCCGCCCCGTTCACCGATGTGGCCCGCCACCACGTCGAGTGGACGAGCTACCTGACCCCGCAGGCGTTGATCGACCTGGTGGCCTCGCGCAGTTACTGCATCACCTCGCCGACGGAGGTGCGCACCCGCACGCTGGATCAGGTCCGCGAGCTGCTGGCGACCCATCCCGCGCTGGTGAACTCGACCGGTCTGGCACTGCCCTACATCACGGTGTGCATCCGGGCCACGCTCGGCGGCTGAACCCGCGCCGAGCGGCCACTTACGACACGGAATGTCGCGAAAAGCGTGACGCAGGTGGCCATTCGGCCGGGTTACGACGTGCCCAGCGGGTCGATGGTCGAGGCCACGTACATCATGATCACGCTCAGCGTGGTCATGGTGGCGAAGTCCAGGCTGCGCGAGCGCACCGCCAGCAGGCCGGCACGGTCCTCGGAGAGCACCAGCCGCAGCGCGGCGGCCACCCCGACCGCGATGCCGATCAGCAATGACCCGCGCCGCCAGAAACCCGCCGCTACCAGCACGAACGCCAGCAGGAACACCGCGAACACGCTGAGGATCGGCCACTGCGACCGCACCACGCGCCGGGTGAAGGCCACCGCCTCGTCGCGAGTCGGCAGCCTGCGCTTGGCCCGAGCCGTCACCGGGCCCCTTCGGCGGCCTCGACGACGTTGGTCAGCAGGAATGCCCGAGTCAGCGGGCCCACCCCGCCGGGGTTGGGCGAGATGTGTCCGGCGACCTCCCACACGTCGGGGTGGACGTCCCCGGTGAGCTTGCCGTCGACCCGGCTCACCCCGACGTCGACGACGGCGGCACCCGGACGCACCATGTCGGGTGTCAGCATGTGCGGCACCCCAACCGCGGCCACGATGATGTCGGCCTGCCGGGTCAGCGACGGCAGATCGCGAGTTCCGGTGTGGCACAACGTCACTGTCGCGTTCTCCGAGCGACGGGTCAGCAGCAGGCCCAGCGGACGGCCGACCGTGACACCGCGGCCGATGACCACCACGTGCGCCCCGGCGATCGGCACGTCGTAGCGGCGCAGCAGGTGCACGATGCCGCGCGGGGTACACGGCAGCGGAGCTTCCTTGCCAAGCACCAGCCGGCCCAGGCTGATCGGGTGCAGACCGTCGGCGTCCTTGGCCGGGTCGATGCGCTCCAGCGCGGCGTTCTCGTCGAGGTGTCGGGGCAACGGCAGCTGCACGATGTAACCGGTGCACTCCGGGTTGGCGTTGAGTTCGTCGAGGGTGTCCTCGAGCTGCGCCTGACTGACGTCGGCGGGCAGATCCCGGCGGATCGAGGTGATGCCGACCTTCGCGCAGTCGGCATGCTTGCCCCGCACGTAGGCGTGTGAGCCGGGGTCGTCGCCGACCAGGACGGTGCCCAGTCCCGGGGTGCGGCCAGCGGCGGTCAGCGCCGCGACGCGTTCGGTGAGGTCGACGAAAATCTCGTCGCGGGTGAGCTTGCCGTCCAGGGTGATAGCGACCACGGACCGTATTGTTCCATTGAGCGAGCAACGGGCGTTGACAGCACCAGCGCGTACGTGTTGAGCTGCGGATATGACCAGTGCGCCAGATGTGTTCAGCCCAGCCAAGCTCGGCCCCATCACGCTGCGCAACCGCATCCTCAAGTCGGCCACCTTCGAGGCCCGCACCCCCGACGACGTCGTCTCCGACGACCTGATCCGGTTCCACCAGGCCATCGCCGCGGGCGGTGTCGGCATGACGACGGTGGCCTACACCGCGGTGAGCAAGGGCGGGCGCACCAACGGCGGCCAGATCTGGATGCGCCCGGAGGCGGTCCCCGGCCTGCGCCGGCTGGCCGATGCCGTGCACGCCGAGGGCGCCGCGATCAGCGCGCAGATCGGGCACGCCGGGCCGGTGGCCAACTCGCGGTCCAACAAGGCGCCCGCGCTCGCGCCGGTCCGCTTCTTCAACCCGCTGGCGATGAAGTTCGCCAAGCACGCTTCACGTGACGACATCAACGATGTGATCGCCGCACACGCGGCGGCTGCGCGGTATGCGATCGACTCCGGCTTCGACGCCGTCGAGATCCACCTCGGCCACAACTATCTGGCCAGCTCGTTCCTGTCGCCGATGATCAACCGGCGCTCCGACGAGTACGGCGGTTCGCTGGAGAACCGCGCCAGGGTGGCCCGCTCGATCGTGCTGGCGGTGCGCCGCGAGGTCGAACGCCTGGGCGCGGCACCGATCGCGGTGACCGCCAAGCTGAACATGGCCGACGGGGTGCGCGGCGGGATCCGGATCGAGGAATCGCTGCAGACCGCCAAGTGGCTGCAGGACGACGGCGGTCTGGACGCCATCGAACTGACCGCGGGTAGCTCGCTGCTCAACCCGATGTACCTGTTCCGCGGCGACGCCCCGGTCAAGGAGTTCGCCGCCGCGCAGAAGTGGCCGCTGAACTGGGGCATGCGGATGACCGGCACGAAATTCATGCGCGAGTACCCCTACGAGGACACCTACCTGCTGCGCGACGCCCTGCAGTTCCGCAAGGAACTGACCATGCCGCTGATCCTGCTCGGCGGGATCACCAACCGCGAGACCATGGACCGCGCGATGGCCGACGGCTTCGAGTACGTGGCGATGGGCCGGGCGCTGCTGGCCGAGCCGGACCTGCTCAACCGGATCAAGGCCGACGGCGACGCACACACCGTGAAGTCGCTGTGCACGCACTGCAACAAGTGCATGCCGACCATTTACTCGCGGACCGTCTGCGTGGAAACGGGCGCTCCCGCCTGACGGGCGAGCCGCGGCGCTACCGATACAGTTGGTGGCGATGAGTCGACCAGCCGCACCCGCGCTGACCGTTCAGTACGACGGGTCGGAGCGCACCTTCGCCGCAGGGCACGACGTCGTGGTTGGCCGCGACCTTCGTGCCGACGTCCGGATTGCCCACCCGCTGATCTCCCGCGCCCACCTGGTGCTGCGGTTCGACAACGGCCGCTGGATGGCGATCGACAACGGCTCGCTGAACGGCATGTTCGTCAACGGCCGGCGCATCCCGTCGGTCGACATCGCCGACGGGATGACTGTCAACGTCGGCAACCCTGACGGCCCGGTGATCCGCTTCGGCGTCGGACGGCACCAGGGCTCGGTGGGCCGCCCGCCGCAGACGTCGTCGGTGCGGATGTCCGCCCCGCCGTCCTCGCCGTCGTGGCCGGCCAACCCCAGCCAGGGCCCGTCGACCGCCAACGCCTGGCCGCCGCCGCGGACGGCGCCCACCTATCAGCAGCCGCCGGCGTATCCGACCAGCGGTTCACGCGTGCAGCCGGCGTATCCGACGCGGCCGCCCACCGCCTCCGGTCCGGTGGCGCCACCGCCGGCCGCCGCACCGACGCAGATGCGTCCGGCCGAGGGCAAGCCCGCCGGATCGTCGAACCTGGCCACCTCGATGCTGAAGATCCTGCGGCCCGGCGGCGCCCCGGCTGAGGTGCCGCCCGGCGCGGTCAAGATCGGTCGCGCCACCGACAACGACATCGTCATCCCCGATGTGCTGGCCTCGCGGCATCACGCCACGCTGATCCCCACCCCCGGCGGCACCGAGATCGCCGACAACCGCAGCATCAACGGCACCTTCGTCAACGGCACCCGGGTGGATACCGCGTTGCTCAACGAGGGTGACGTGGTCACCATCGGCAACGTCGACCTGGTGTTCGCCGGCGGCACCCTGGTGCGGCGCACCGAGACCGAGGCGGCCACCGCAACCGGCGGCCTCGACGTGCGCGGTGTGACGTGGACGATCGAGCACAACAAGACGCTGCTGGAGAACATCTCGCTGACCGCACGCCCCGGCACGCTCACCGCGGTGATCGGGCCGTCGGGTGCAGGCAAGTCGACGTTCGCCCGTCTGGTTGCCGGCTACACCCATCCAACAAGTGGCACAGTCACTTTCGAGGGTCACAACGTGCACGCCGAGTACGCCTCGTTGCGTTCCCGGATCGGGATGGTGCCGCAGGACGACGTGGTGCACGGCCAGCTGACGGTCAACCAGGCGCTGATGTACGCCGCCGAACTGCGCCTGCCGCCGGACACCACCAAGGAGGACCGCCAGCAGGTGGTGGCCCAGGTGCTGGCCGAGCTGGAGATGACCAAGCACGCCGACACCCGGGTGGACAAGCTGTCCGGCGGTCAGCGCAAGCGCGCCTCGGTGGCCCTGGAACTGCTGACCGGGCCGTCGCTGCTGATCCTCGACGAGCCGACCTCGGGTCTGGACCCCGCGCTGGACCGTCAGGTCATGACGATGCTGCGCCAACTGGCCGACGCCGGCCGTGTGGTGCTGGTCGTCACCCACTCGCTGACCTATCTCGACGTGTGCGATCAGGTGCTGCTGCTGGCGCCGGGCGGCAAGACCGCCTTCTGCGGGCCGCCCAGCCAGATCGGCCCGACCATGGGAACCACCAACTGGGCCGACATCTTCAGCAGCGTCGCCGGTGATCCGGACGCCGCCTATCAGCGCTACCTGGCGCACACCGGGCCGACTCCCCCGCCGCCGCCGGTGGAGAAACCCTCCGATATCGGCGAACCCACGCACACCAGCCTGCTGCGCCAGTTCTCGACGATCGGGCGCCGACAGCTGCGGCTGATCATCTCCGACCGCGGCTATTTCGCGTTCCTGGCGGTGCTGCCATTCATCATGGGTGTGCTGTCGCTGTCGGTGCCCGGCACCGTCGGCTTCGGGGTGCCCGATCCGATGGGCAACGCCCCCAACGAGCCCGGCCAGATCCTGGTGCTGCTCAACGTCGGCGCGATCTTCATGGGCACCGCACTGACGGTCCGCGACCTGATCGGCGAGCGGGCGATCTTCCGCCGCGAGCAGGCGGTCGGGTTGTCGACGACGGCGTACCTGCTGGCGAAGGTGTGCATCTATGCGGCGTTCGCGATCGTGCAGTCCTCGATCGTCACGGCGATCACCATCGCCGGCAAGGGCGCACCCACGCAGGGCTCGCTGACGTTCCTGAGCCCGACGCTGGAGCTGTTCGTGGTGATGGCCGCAACGACGGTGACCGCCGCGATGGTGGGCCTGGCGCTGTCGGCGATGGCGAAGTCCAACGAGCAGATCATGCCGCTGCTGGTGGTGGCGGTAATGAGCCAGCTGGTGTTCTCCGGCGGGATGATCCCGGTGACGGGACGCCTTGTGCTCGACCAGTTGTCGTGGTTCACCCCGGCCCGCTGGGGCTTCGCGGCGTCGGCCTCGACCGTCGACCTCATCAAGCTGGTGCCGGGACCGCTCACCCCGAAGGACCGGCACTGGGAGCACACGGCGTCGGCCTGGTGGTTCGACATGGCCATGCTGGGCGCGCTGTGCGTGGGCTATCTGACGTTCGTGCGCTGGAAGATCCGGCTCAAGTCCGCCTAGCGTTGAGCCAGAACTCACGCACAGGATCTGCGAGTGACCCTGTGCCAGAGTTCTGAATCAACGCAGATGCAAGCTGCTCGTCAGCCGCTGTTCATCAGGCACCCCTAGGGTGCCGCGCATGACGATGAAGACCGTGATGGCCGCCGCAGCAGTGGGACTCGCGTTGGCGCTGGCGCCGGTGGCCGCCGCCACGCCGACCGATCCGACCACCGACACCTTCGGCGGGTGGAACCGGTTGATCGACAACGACGGTGCAGTGATCACCGTGTGGCAGATCAGCGGCCTCAAGCCGAGCACCGACACCATTCCCGGTTACCCACTGGCCGGCAAGCTGTGGGAGGCTACCGCCGCGGTGCGCGCCGCGAAGGGCAGCGTCACGCCGATCATTCCGGACTTCAACGCCCGCTCGGCCAACGGCACCAACTACCCCGTGCTGTGGCAGGCGGCCACGCCGACCGGTATCAGCGGCGCCACGCTGCCGCAGGGCGGAAAATCAACCGGCAAGCTGTACTTCGATGTGACCGGGCCCGCCCCAACGCAGGTCGTCTACAACAACGGCGCCGCCGACCTACTGGTCTGGAAGTAGATCAGTAGACCGTCAGCGCGGCGGGCATACGATCGGTAGGACGCACAGATCCGACAGGATGTTGCCGACCGGGCCCAGAATCGGTCCGCCTGGTCCACCCGGTCCGTTAGCACCCGGCCCACCCGGCCCGACAGGCTTCGGCGGACCAGGTGGGGCCCACCCGGCCCACCTGGTCCGCCGAAGCCTGTCGGGCCGAATTCGCCGGGGCCGCCCCGGTCAAATCCGCCGGGTCCACCCATCCCCATCCCACCGCCACCGGGACCGCAGGGCATTCCGGGCGCGCACATGCCGGGTGGTTCCGCGTGCGCGACGGCGGTGGTGCCGCCTGCGAGAAGAGCGGTACCTGTTGCCACCGCTATGCCCGCTGCACCGAGTATCCGAGCCGTCATTCTGTTGTGGGACATCACTACTCCTCATTTCTCCTGATGGGGTTATTCACCGTGTTGCGCCGAGGTCGCGGGGGCGAAGGTCGCGACGCTCGACCACGTGGACGGCGCAGGCGCGGGAAACGGCGAAACCTGGGCTGACGGTGAACATCCCATCAACGGAAGAGCCAGCCCCACACAGCAGATGACGGGACCGACCGCGCGAACCAACTCACCTGATAGCACCGCACGCTCCTTGACCTTGCAGACCGGATCTCGTCTCGACGCTATGACCAGGCTCTATGTCCGCACTATCAACGACTTAGCAGCGCGATGTGAAACCGGGAATCTGTCCTGCGGGTCAATTACGCACGCGGGTAGCGCATTTCGCGTCGTCCGGTAAGAACCGGGTGGGTGTCGGCCTTACTCGCCGGTGACATCCAGGCCGTGGGCCACGGCGAACGCCAGCGCCTGAGGCACGTCGATCTTCGCGCCGCGGCACTGCGCGGTGGTCCACAATGACGCGTCGATCCGGGCGCCGCGCAGGTCGGCCTGCTCCAACCGCAGCCCGTTGGTCCGGGCCCCGGTGAGGTCGGTACCGCGCAGCACGGCCTTGCGCAGGTCGGCCTGGACCAGGCCCGCTTCCCGCAGCCGACTGCCCGACAGGTCCACCCCGCGCAGGTCGGCACCACCGAGCACCGCCAGCGTGAAGTCCACCTCCTCGAACACCGCCGGACGCAACCGGCAGTTCTCGAACGTCGAGCCCAGCATGCTGCAGTGGCGGAACGTGCTGTGCCACAGCGTGCTCCGCAGGAAACGGCAGTTGCGGAACGCCGAGCCCAGGTGGGTGGACTCGGCCAGGTTCGCGCCGCCGAAATCGCATTCGGTGAACACCACCCGTTCGGTGTGCAGCCCGGACAGATCCTCGTCGCGGAAGTCGTGACCGACGAATTCCTGATCGGCCCAGTGTGGCATCGCTGCCTCTAGGAGGCGCTCAGGCTGGCCAGGGCGTACTCACTGACCACGATCAGCGCGTCGGTGGCCGACTTGCGGTCTCTGGCGTCGACGGTGATCACCGGCGTACTGTCCGGCAACGTCAGGGCCTTGCGCACCTCATCGGTGGGATACCTTGGCGCACCGTCGAATTCGTTGATCGCAATGAGGAACGGTAGCTTGCGGTGTTCGAAGAAGTCCACAGCCGGGAAGCTGTCTTGCAGGCGGCGGACGTCGACCAGGATGATCGCCCCGATCGCACCGTGCACCAGGTCATCCCACATGAACCAGAACCGGCGCTGCCCGGGCGTGCCGAACAGGTAGAGCACCAGGTCGCTGTCGAGGGTGATGCGACCGAAGTCCATCGCCACCGTGGTCGTCGACTTGCCCGGCGTGGCCTCCAACGCGTCCACCGCAGCGGAGGCGTCGGTCACCATGGCTTCAGTGCGCAGCGGCATGATCTCCGACACCGCCCCGACGAACGTGGTCTTTCCGGCGCCGAACCCACCCGCGATGACGATCTTCGTCGAGGCGGCTGCGCGCCCCTCAGAGGGCTCGTAGGCCACGCAGCGTCCTTCCTATGAGTTCACGGCGCTCGTCCACCGAAGAGCGATCGGTCAGTGTTGTGTGTACCCGAAGATATCCCGACGTGACCAGGTCACCGACGAGGACCCGCGCGACACCGAGCGGCAAACCCAGTTTCGCCGAGATCTCGGCCACCGACAGGCTATCGGCACACAGGTGACAGATCCGGCCGCGGACATCACCGGAGGGCCAGTGATGCGCCTGCGCCGAGCGCAGCGTCTCGATCGGTGCCTCCAGGGGCAGTTCGACGGTGGTATCGGTGCGGCCGGACGTCAGCGCATACGGACGAACGAGGTTGGCCTCAGCCTCGGGTGACGGGCGCGGGTCCATGATGCGTCACGACGGCTGGGGGGCACGACGCGACGAGGAGACGACGTTGCCTACTCGCTCGACCAAAACTGCCATCTCGTAACCGATTTGGCCAATGTCACAGTTCGGCGCCGCCAGGGTGGCCAGTTGCGAACCATCACCGACCCGCATGACCAGCAGGTAGCCACCGGCCATCTCGACCACCGACTGCAGCACCTGGCCGCCTTCGAAGAGTTGAGCCGCACCGGCGGCCAGACTGGCCAGCCCGGAGGTGACGGCGGCCAATTGCTCGGCCCGCTCCCGGGGCAACTGCTCACTGGCCGCAATCAGCAGACCGTCAACCGAGACCAGCACCGCATGCGACACCCCGGGAACCTCGCGGGCGAAGTTGGACACCAGCCAGTCCAGCGAGTTGTTCTGCGCGCGTGGCGGATAGGTCATTCCTGGTCTCGTCCGTTCTCGGTGGCACCGGATTGGGTGTTGGCACGGGCGGCTCGGACACCGCCGAAGTGACTGCTGAACGAAGCGCGGACGGCGTCGGGGTCGCGGCGGGGAAGCTCAGGCGCCGCCGGCGCGGGAGGTACCCCGTTGGCCGCCACCGGCACCGGCTCGGCCGCCCCGGGAACCAGCCGCGCACCGGGCTCGCGCACCGGCAGACCGTGCTCGGTATGCGTCGCCACCGGCACGTTGTCCACCTCGCCTGCAGTTGCCCAGCCGTTGTCCCACACCGACTTCCAGTCCTGCGGCACCGCCACGGTCTTCGGGTCGACCAAGAACTCCGAGAGCATCTTCTGGTAGATGAAGTCGGTGTCGGTGTCCTCGGCCTCCGGGGCGGCCAGGTCGGCAGCGAGCACGTCGAGGCCACCGATGTCGATCGGCGTCTCTTCGAGGTCCTTCTCCGCACGCTCCCGCGAGGTGAAGAACGACGAGGTGTTGGTCGGATGGTCGTGGTCGGCCGCCGGCGTCTCGTCGGTGCCCTCGGCGTCGGTGAACCACCGCGAGGGTTCGGGTTCAGGTTCCGGCTCCGGCTCAGGCTCGGGTGCTGGTGCGCCGGTGATGCCGCTGGATCCCGGCGAGCGCTGCGGCAGACCGGACGGGCCGACGGCGGGTTGATCGCCGATCACCGGGGCGGCGAAACGTGCGGCCTGAGCGTCCTCGTCGTGGGTCGGGGGCTCGACGCCAGGCCCGAACGGGCGGGCATCGGGACCGATCGGCGATGCGTGCTCGAGCAACTCCGGGGGCAGATAGAGCTCGGCGGTGGTCCCCGAGGATGGCTGGCCGGCGATGGTGTTGCGCAACCGCACCACCATGCCGTGCATGTGGGCGAGCCGGCCGACGACGAAAAGCCCCATGTGGCGGGTGTTGTCGGGGCTCACCTCGCCGCCGGCGTGCAACCGCATGTTGGCGATCCGCAAGTCGGCGTCGGTCATGCCGATGCCGTCGTCGTGCACCTCGATCAGGACGCCGGCGTTGCTGGTGTGCACCGCGGTGACCCGTACCGGTGAGATCGGCGGCGAGTAGCGCAGCGCGTTGTCGATCAGCTCGGCGAGCATGTGCACCGCGTCACCGGAGACCCGGCCCACCAGCGCGGAGTCCGGCACGGTGCCGATCTCGACGCGCTTGTAGTCCTCGACCTCGGAGACCGCACCGGTGATGGCGCTGGCCAGGGGCAGCGAGTCGCGCTGGTCGCGGGAGACCTGCGCGCCGGCGAGCACCAGCAGGTTGGCACCGATGCGCCGCATCCGGGTGGCCAGATGGTCGAGCCGGAACAGGCTCTCCAGCCGCTCCGGGTCCTTCTCGTTGCGTTCGAGCCGGTCGATGAGCGCCAGCTGCTGGTCCACCAGGG
The DNA here is from genome assembly GCF_001494595.1 of Mycobacterium sp. M26. GTDB lineage: Bacteria > Actinomycetota > Actinomycetes > Mycobacteriales > Mycobacteriaceae > Mycobacterium. The sequence goes on along the minus strand of NZ_LN929907.1, from coordinate 1,769,106 downwards.
AGCGGTTGCGCCGCGACATCGTCTCGAACATGTCGTTGACCAGGATCCGCAGCCGGGCCTCGTCACCGGCCAGCAGCAGCGCCTGAGTGTGCAGTTCGTCAACGGCGTGCGCCACCTGGCCGACTTCCTCGGAGGTGTAGACCGGCAGCGGCTCGGGCTCGCGTTCGTCGCCGGCACGCACCCGGGCGATCTCCTGCTCGAGGTCGGTATGGGCCACCTTCAGCGCGCTGTCGCGCAGCGTGCGCAGCGGCCGGATCAGCGAGCGGGCCACCAGGAACACGACGATCAGCGCGATCACGAACACGGCCAGGATCAGCAGGGCGTCGCGGATCGCGGCGGTGCGGCGGTCATCGGCGAGCGCCTGAACGGACTTGGTGATCTGCCCGGTGGTGCCGGTGATCACCTCACCGGCGATCTTGTCGGTGGCCTGCAAGGACTGGCGCAGATCGAGGTTGCCGACCAGGACGGCCTCGGGGTTGGACATGATGCTCATCCGGCGCACCATCTCGCCCTGCAGCACCTTGGCATCGGGCGATCCGACTCCGAGCACCTCGCTCATGCCGAACAGCGTCGACGGTTCGGTACCGGCCAGCGTGATCATCGAGGTACGCAGTTCCGGCTCAGCCAGATCACCGCCCTGCTCGACGAGAAGTTCCTGCATGAACATCTGGCCGCGGGCGCCGACCGCACGGCTCAGACCCTGGGTTTCGGCGCGCAGCTTCTCGTCGTCCAGCCGGACCGACCCGTTGATCGCATCCTCGGCGGTCAGCAGGATCGGCGCATAGGTGGTGATGCGCTCCCGCAGCCCGATCTCGTTCGACGAAACCGCGCCGAGCAGCTTCTGGCCACCGGCAAGGATGTTGGTGACGCCGGTTCGGACGTCGGGGGCCACATCGGTGTCGTTGAGTTTCTTCTGGAGCGAGGCCTTGGCGTTTCCGAAGGAGTTGGTGGCCGTCGCGGTGTCGCCGTTGGAGGAGTACGCCACCAGCGCCCCTTCCAGGGCGGCCAGGTAGTTCTCGATCGACGGGATCATCTGCACGCGGTCGGCGGCCAGTTGCAGGTCACGCGCCGAGTTCAGCCCGGCGTAGACCCGCGCCCCGCCGAAGGCCAGGGCCAAGGCCAGCGGCACGGCGACGATCGCAAACACCTTTGCGCGCACCGGCCAGTTACGCAGGGACCATCGCGACGGCCGCTTGATCGGCGCAACCGGCGGCTGATCAGGACCCGGCGGCTCCTGCCCCACCCCGTCCGGGGTGGCGAACATGGTCATCGCACGACGGCCGGGCTAACGACCGCTGCACAACTATTCAGTGTTCTCGCCTGCTTCATTCGGACTTCCTGGTCATCGCTTACCCGTGGCATGCCGACGAGACAGCGAATTACGCCTGGCAATTCGTCGAGTATGACAGCGTTGGTCCAGCTTCTCCATAGTCGTTACTGAACAGAGAGGTTGCCCCGAAGCGCACATGACGCTTATCGGGGTGGTGAGCAAATTGCGCTGCGGCACAACTGAGATCATCATCCGATGTTCCTGGTGATGTTTTACCAGCCGCGTATCGCACCGAATACCGGCAATGCGATCCGGATGGTGGCGGCCACCGGATGCGAACTGCATCTGGTGGAACCGCTGGGTTTCGACCTCTCTGAGCCGAAGCTGCGCCGGGCCGGTCTGGACTACCACGACCTGGCGTCGGTGACCGTGCACCCCGGACTCGACGCGGCCTGGGCCGCGGTCGACGGAGCCCGGGTGTTCGCGTTCACCGCCCATGCCACACGGTCGTTTGCCGACGTCGACTACCAGCCGGGCGACGTCTTGCTGTTCGGGCCGGAGCCGACCGGGCTGGACGAGGCGACGCTGGCCGACCCGCACATCACCGACCGGGTGCGGATCCCGATGCTGGCCGGGCGGCGGTCATTGAATCTGTCGAACGCCGCCGCCGTGGCCGCCTATGAGGCGTGGCGGCAGCACGGCTTCGCAGGTGGTGTCTGAGCCGCCGGAGGGCAGGGTCAGAAATTCACTCCCGCTTTCACGGCTACGCCGAGGCTGAAGTTATCGCGCCAAAGTGCGAGTGAACAGCACGATAACTACAGCCTCGCAGTAACGAGGGATAGCGCTACCAGGTATCCCAGTGGGTCAGCTGCTCGGCGGGCAGTCGCTTGGCCGGCTTGAAGCTGGTGCCCTTGGTGTAGGCGATCGGGAACAGTCCGCCCTGGGTGTACTGCTCATAGGGAATCCCGAGCAGGTCGGCGGTCTTCTTCTCGCCCTCGCCGATCAGGTGCAGCGTGGTCCACGCGGTGCCCAGACCACGGGAGCGCAGCGCCAGCATGAAGCTCCACACGGCCGGCAGCAGCGAACCCCAGAACGAAGCCTGCATCCCGGCGTCGGCACCCTCGGTGCGACCCTCCAGGCACGGGATCAGGAAGACTGGGGCCTTCTCGAGGTTCTCGTTGAGGTAGACCGCCGAGGAGAGCACCGCGTCCATCTGCTGGTCGCGGATGTCCCCGCGGACCGGCTTGGGCAAGTCGAGATACGGCGTGGCGGTGGCGCGGTAAATGTCGGCGATGGCCTTCTTCTTCGCGGGATCCTCGACGAAGACCCACTGCCAGCCCTGCGCGTTGGATCCGGTGGGTGCCTGCAGCGCCAGGTCCAGACATTCGATGAGAACCTCGCGCGGCACCGGCTTGTCGAAGTCGAGCCGCTTGCGCACCGATCGGGTGGAGGTGAGGAGTTCATCAGCGGTCAGATCGAGTGTCATGTCTGGAGACTACATTCGGGTTCATGGCCCCCACCGCCTAGTTCGCGGCCTCCGCGAGCGTGCGTGAACTGCCCGGCGGATCGGCGTGTCACGGTGCCGACACGCACGCTCGCGGCCGTGGTTAGCGGAAGTCCCTAGAGCGTGAACTCACCGCCATGGTGATGCGGCCCATCCGCTCGGCGATCACGGTTACCGCCCCGGTGGCGTTCTGCACCTGACCGCGAATCACCAGGGCTGATGCCGTCTGCGCGAGCTTGCGGTGCCGGTTCCACACTCCCGGGGTGCACAGCACGTTGACCATGCCGGTCTCGTCCTCGAGGTTCATGAACGTCACCCCCTGGGCGGTGGCCGGGCGCTGACGATGGGTCACCGCCCCGGCGATCAGCACCCGGCTGCCGTCGGGAATGTCGAGGAGCCGGTCGGCGGGAATGACGCCCATCGCGTCGAGGTCCTCACGCAGGAACTGGGTGGGATAGCTGTCCGGGGACACCCCGGTGGCCCACACGTCGGCGGCGGCCAGCTCCACCTCCGTCATCCCGGGCAGCGCCGGAACATGCGACGACGACCCCACCCCGGGCAGCCGATCGGGCCGCTGGGTGGCCGCCGCACCGGCCGCCCACAGCGCCTCACGCCGGGTGATCGCAAAGCAGCCCAGCGCGCCCGCGGTGGCCAGCGCCTCGGTCTGCGGCACCGAAAGCTGAACGCGCCCCGTCATATCCAGCAGTGACGCGTACGGACCGTTGACCTCGCGTTCGTCGACGATGCGCTGGGCCAGGTCATCCCCGATATGGCGCACCGCGCCCAGGCCCAACCGCACCTCCAACCCCTGGTTCTCCAGCGTGGCGTGCGCCAGGCTGGCGTTGACGCACGGGCCATGCACGGTGACACCGTGGCGGCGGGCGTCGGCGACCAGCGACTGCGGGGAGTAGAAGCCCATCGGCTGGGCGCGCAGCAGGGCAGCGCAGAACGCCGCCGGGTGGTAGAGCTTGAACCACGAGGAGTAGTACACCAGTGAGGCGAAGCTCAGCGAATGACTCTCGGGGAAGCCGAAATTGGCGAACGCCTCCAGCTTCTCGTAGATCCGGTCGGCCACCTCGCCGGTGATACCGTGTCGCTGCGCCATCCCGGCGTAGAACCGGTCCCGTAGCCGGCGCATCTTCTCGGTGGACCGCTTGGAGCCCATCGCCCTGCGCAACTGATCGGCTTCGGCGGCCGAGAACCCCGCACAGTCCACCGCCAATTGCATGAGCTGCTCCTGGAACAGCGGCACCCCCAACGTCTTTCGCAGTGCCGGTTCCATCGACGGATGGTCATAGACCACCTTCTCCAGCCCGTTGCGCCGTTTGATGTAGGGGTGCACCGAGCCGCCCTGGATGGGCCCGGGCCGGATCAGCGCGACCTCCACCACCAGGTCGTAGAACACCCGGGGCTTCAGCCGTGGCAGGGTGGCCATCTGCGCGCGGGACTCCACCTGGAAAACACCGACCGAGTCGGCCTTCTGCAGCATCTGGTAGACCGCGGGATCCGACAGGTCCAGCCGGGCCAGATCGACCTCGAGACCCTTGTGTTCGGCGACCAGGTCGATGCAGTAGTGCAGCGCCGAGAGCATGCCCAGGCCGAGCAGGTCGAACTTCACCAAACCGATTGCCGCACAGTCATCTTTATCCCACTGGAGCACGCTGCGGTTCTCCATCCGGGCCCACTCCACCGGGCACACGTCGGCGATCGGCCGGTCACAGATCACCATGCCCCCGGAGTGGATGCCCATGTGCCGGGGCAGGTTCTTGACCTGCAACGCCAGGTCGATCACCGATTCGGGAATGTCCTCGACATCGGGTGAATCGGCCAACCCGTTCCACCGACTGATCTGTTTACTCCAGGCGTCCTGCTGACCCTGAGAGAAACCGAGCGCACGGGCCATGTCCCGCACCGCGCTGCGTCCCCGGTAGGTGATGACGTTGGCGACCTGGGCGGCGTAGTCCCGCCCGTAGCGTTCGTAGACGTACTGGATGGCTTTCTCGCGCAGGTCGGATTCGATGTCGATGTCGATGTCCGGTGGCCCGTCGCGGGCCGGGGACAGGAACCGCTCGAACAGCAGACCGTTGGCCACCGGGTCGACGGCGGTGACCCCCAGGGCATAGCAGACTGCGGAGTTGGCCGCCGATCCGCGGCCCTGGCACAGGATGTTGTTGCGCCGGCAGAACTGGGTGATGTCATGCACCACAAGGAAATAGCCCGGGAACGTCAGTTGGGCGATGACGGCGAGTTCCCGCTCGATCTGGGCGTAGGCCTCCGGCGCGGCCGATCGCGGCCCGTAGCGCTGGGCGGCACCGAGCATGGTCAGCTCCCGCAGCCAGCTGTCCTCGGTGTGGCCGTCCGGCACGTCGAACGGCGGAAGCCGCGGGGCGATCAGAGCCAGCTCGAACGAGCACTGCTCGCCGAGATCGGCTGCGGCGGTGACCACTTCGGGGTACTCGAAAAACAGCCGGGACATCTCGTCACCGGAACGCAGGTGCGCCCCGCCCAGCGGGGCCAGCCAGCCGGCCGCCTCGTCCAGCGACTGACGGGCCCGGATCGCCCCCATTGCCATGGCCAGCCTGCTACGCCCGGGTTCGGCGACGTGCGCAGCGGTGGTGGCGACCACCGTCAGACCGAACCGCGGCGCCAGCGCCGCCAGCGCGGCGTTGCGTTCGTCGTCGAGCGGGTCACCGTGATGGGTGAGTTCGATACTGATCCGCTGCGCTCCGAACCGGTCGACCAGATCAGCAAGGGCCCGCTCGGCGGCTTCCGGACCGCCCGTCGAGAGTGCCTGGCGGACATGGCCTTTGCGACATCCGGTCAGAATGTGCCAGTGCCCGCCAGCGGCCTCGGCCAGCGCGTCATAGTCGTAGCGCGGTCTGCCCTTCTCCCCGCCGGCCAGATGCGCGCGGGCGATCTCCCGCGACAGCCGGCGGTACCCTTCGGGTCCGCGGGCCAGGACCAGCAGATGCGGGCCGGGCGGATCGGGATCCTCGGTGCGGGGGGTGTTGCTCAATGACAGCTCGGCACCGAACACGGTGCGCATGTCGAGTTCCTTGGCGGCTTCGGCGAAGCGCACCACACCGTAGAGACCGTCATGGTCGGTGAGTGCGACGGCCCGCAGGTCGAGCCGCACCGCCTCTTCGACGAGTTCCTCCGGGGTGCTGGCCCCGTCAAGGAAGCTGTAGGCCGAATGCGCATGCAACTCGGCGTAGGGAACCCGCGACCGCAGCGAGGATTCGACGGCCGGTTCGAAGGGCTGCCGTTTTCGGGACCAGGCCGGGCTGTCGCCGCCGTCGGCGTGCGGCTCCCCCAGCGACATCCCTGAGCGGCGCGGCTTGCTGTTGAGCACCCGCTCCATCTCGCCCCAGCTGGGCGGGCCGTTATGCCATCCCACCCCGCCAGCCTAATCGAACATATGTTCTAACGACAGGGGTGCGGGGAATCTCTGCGCGAATCTCCCACTTCAACCTATAGCGACCAGGGGGGCTTGCGGCAAGGCCGGGGTCGTACCGCACACTCGCTGATCACACGAAAGAAAATGAGGGGCATGACGTCGCAGGCGCACGATCGTGAACTGGAGTCCGAGCAGACCTACGTCGCCGGTCTCTATGACCGGCTCGACGCCAAGCGCAGGCGGGTCAAGGCCCAGTACCGCGCCGCACTGGGTGGGCCGATCGACCTTCAGGACGGCGGGACGCTGGTGGCTCGCGACGCGGAGGTTCGCACGCTGGCCCAGGCGGCGGCGCGGTTGGACGTCGCTGACCACGGCCTGTGCTTCGGACGGCTGGACGCCCTGTCAGGTGAGCGGCTCTACGTCGGGCGCATCGGGATCTTCGATGAGGACAACGACCACGAACCGCTGCTGATCGACTGGCGGGCACCGGCGGCCCGGGCGTTCTACGTCGCCACCGCCGCCAGCCCCGAGGGTATGCGACGCCGGCGCCAGTTCCACTCCCTCGGCCGACGGCTGGTCGATTTCACCGACGAGGTTTTCGGCCGCCCCGACCCGGACGCCGGTGACGACAACCCGTTCAGCAGTGATGCGGCACTGCTCGCGGCCGTCAACGCGCCCCGCGGCGAGGGCATGCGCGACATCGTGGCGACCATCCAGTCCGAACAGGACGAGATCATCCGGCTCGATCACCCGGGCGTGCTGGTGATCGAGGGCGGACCCGGCACCGGCAAGACGGTGGTCGCGCTACATCGCGTCGCCTATCTGCTCTACACGCAGCGACAGCGCATCGAACGGCACGGAGTGCTCGTCGTCGGACCCAACCAGGCGTTCATGAATCACATCAGCCGGGTGCTGCCTTCGCTGGGCGAATCAGAGGTGGTGTTCATGACGGTCGGCGATCTCCTGCCCGGTCTGCACGTCACCGCCGAGGACTCCCCGGATGTCGCTCGCATCAAGGGTTCTCGCGCGATGCTCGACGTTCTCGCGGCGGCGATCGCTGACCGCCAACGGGTGCCCGAGCAACCATTGGAGATCCCGCTGGGTGATGTGACGATGCAGATCGCCGCTGACACCGCGGGGTGGGCGATCGACGAGGCCCGCGCCAGCGGGCTGCCGCACAACGCCGCTCGTGCGGTGTTCCGTGACATCGTCACCTACGTCCTGACCGAGCGCGGGATCGCCCGGATCGGCCGCGGCTGGCTGACTCGTGACAACCGCGACGCCTGGGAGAAGGTCAGGGCGGACCTGCTCGCCGACCTCGAAGACAACGAGCGGTTCCTCGCGGCCCTCGACCAGCTCTGGCCGGTCCTCGAGCCGCATGAGCTGCTGGCCGAGCTGTATGCCTCGCCCGAGCGGCTCCGCGCCGCCGGTGCCGACCCGGCGCTGTGGCGGGAAACCGGCGACGCCTGGACAACCTCGGATGTGCCGCTGCTCGACGAATTGGTCGATCTGCTGGGCCGCGACAAGGCGGCCGACGATGCCGCCGCACAGGCACTCAAAGAGGAAACCGATTACGCCAGAGGCGTTTTGGAGAACATGGTCGCCCACGAGGATCTCATGGACGACGAAGACCACCTGCTGGCGCAGGATCTGATCGACGCCGAGGGCCTCGCCGAACGCTTCACCGAGCGCGACTACCGCGATCTGGCCGAACGCGCCGCCGCCGACCGGGATTGGACCTACCGGCATGTGGTGGTCGACGAAGCCCAGGAACTCTCCGAGATGGACTGGCGAGTGCTGATGCGCCGCTGCCCGAGCCGGTCGTTCACAGTGGTCGGCGATCTCGCGCAACGTCGTTCGATGGCCGGTGCCACCTCATGGGAGCACATGCTGGAGCCCTACGTCCCGGGCCGGTGGGTGTACCGGCCGCTGTCGGTGAACTACCGCACCCCCGCCGAGATCATGGCGATTGCCGCTGACGTGCTGGCCGACTTCGCACCCGATGTCCAGCCGCCGGAGTCGGTGCGCAGCTGCGGCGTCGCACCCTGGTCCCGCCAGGTCACCGAGGCGGAGATGTCCTCCGCCATCGCCGAGTTCGTCGCCTCCGAAGCCGACCGCGAGGGCACCGCCGTGGTGATCGGGCCTCCGGATGTGCCAGGGGCGGTGGCGCCGTCGGAGACCAAGGGGCTGGAGTTCGACTCTGTGCTGGTGGTGGAGCCGGACCGCATCCTGGCCGACGGACCGCGCGGGGCTGCCGAACTCTACGTCGCGCTCACCCGCGCCACCCAGCGGCTGGGTGTGCTGCATCAGCGGCCGCTGCCGACAGCACTGTCCGGGCTTGTGGTGCGATGAGTTCCGGCGGCGCATCTGGTCAATACCTGTGATGCCCGACAGTGAGGAGCCCGTATGTCCGCCCTGCCACCCGTCGTCGACCAGCAGGCCTGGCGTGCCGCACTCGATGACCTGCGCGCCCGCGAGAAAGCCGCGACCCGTGAACTCGACGCCATCGCCGCCCAGCGCCGCCGGCTGCCGATGGTCAAACTGCCCAAGTACGTCCTGATCGGACCGGACGGACCGGTCAGCCTGGCCGAGGTGTTCGACGGCCGCTCCCAGCTGATCGTCTACAACCACATGTGGACCGACGGGGAGCAGTGGCAGTGCCCGGGCTGCACCGGCTTCACCTCCCAGTTCACCCGCCTGGAGTTCCTGGACAACTACGACGCGCGCTTCGTGATCGTCACCAACGGGCCGATCGAGGAGGCGCTGGCCTACAAGAAGAGGGTCGGCAACCAGATGGACTGGTATTCGTCGTCGGAAAGCTCGTTCGGCACTGACGTCGATGCCGCCCCCGGCGAAGGTTTCGCGGTCAACGTTTTCCTGCGCGACGGCGAAACCGTCTATCGCACATGGCATACCAATGGCCGCGGTACCGAGCAGCTGAGCCACTCTTTCGCCTTGATCGACGTACTGCCGTACGGCCGGCAGGAGGAGTGGCAGGACTCCCCCACCGGCTGGCCGCAACGGCCGACCTACTCCGGCTGGGCGGATTCGCCGACCATCGCCGCCGCCTACGGCGACGGGAGCTGAGGTCTACGCTTCACGTGTGAGCGAGACATCGGGGGTTCCCGAACCCCAACTGCATCCGGCCGAGCCGCACCACGGCGCCATCGGCAGCAGGCTGAACTGGCTGCGCGCCGGCGTGCTGGGCGCCAACGACGGCATCGTGTCCACGGCGGGCATCGTCGTCGGTGTCGCGGCCGCCACCGTGGAGCGCGGGCCGATCTTCACCGCGGGTATCGCCGGGCTGGCGGCCGGCGCCTTGTCGATGGCCGTCGGCGAGTACGTCTCGGTCAGCACCCAACGCGATACCGAGAAGGCGCTGCTGAAAAAGGAGCAGCGCGAACTGGACACCCAACCCGCCGCGGAACTCGACGAACTGGCCGCGCTCTACGAGGCCAAAGGTCTCTCGCCGGCCACCGCCCGCACCGTGGCCGAGGAACTCACCGACCATGATGCGTTCGCCGCGCACATCGACATCGAGCTCGGTATCGACCCCGACGACTTGACCAATCCGTGGCAGGCCGCGATCTCGTCGGCCATCGCGTTCACCGTCGGGGCGATCCTGCCGCTGCTGGCGATCCTGTTGCCGCCGCCGTCGGCACGCATCCCGGTCACCTTCGTCGCCGTGCTCATCGCGCTGGCGTTCACCGGCTGGATCAGCGCCCGCCTGGGCGGCGCCGCCGTGGGTCGCGCGATCCAGCGGGTGGTGATCGGCGGCGCGCTGGCCATGGCGATCACGTTCGGCATCGGCCACCTCGTCGGCGGCGTGGTCGGCTAGCTGTCGGCGCGACGGCGCCGCGATCAGTTCACGTATTCGGCGACGCCGTCGTCGAGCACAACGCGGCTGTTGGAGCCGTCCGCTGCCGCAGCCTCGGTGCGGTAGACGGCCTTGCCCGCCTCGGTGCGCCAGATGGACGTCGTCAGCGTCTCCCCCGGGAAGACCGGGGACGAGAACCGCGCGGCGACCGCCGTCAGCTTCGACGAGTCGTTACCCGCGAGCTCGCCCAGCAATGCCCGGCCGGCGAAGCCATATGTGCACAGCCCGTGCAGGATCGGCGTCGGGAAGCCGGCCATCTCGCGGGCGAACCACGGATCACTGTGCAGCGGGTTGCGGTCCCCGGACAGCCGATAGATCAGCGCCTGGTCCTCGCGGGTGGTCATCGCGACGCGGGCATCGGGCTCCCGGTCGGGGAACTCCGGGGCCGGCGGGCGCTGACCGGGCTGGCCGCCGAAGCCGCCGGCACCACGGATGACGGCCGTGGACAGCGTCTCGACCACCAGTTCGCCGGTGGCGGGGTCGCTGCCCTTGCCGCGCAACATGATGATGCCGTTCGTGCCCTCGCCCTTGTCCTGGATGTCGGCCACCTCACCGACCACCGACAGCGATCCCGACGCCGGCAGCGGCTTGTGCAACCGGATCTCCTGCGAGCCATGCAGCAGCATCCCGAAGTTGAACGAACCGACCTTGCCGACGGCGGCGAATCCGGTGCAACAGATCACCGCGAAAGTCGGCAGCACCTGCTGGGCGATGTCGTGGCTGTTCTCGGTGGTGTAGGCCAGATCGTCGACACCGGCGCCCACGCCGAGCGCGTAGAGCATGGTGTCTCGCTCGGTCCACTCGTAGAGATGGGGTTCGGTCACCGCTCCGATTGCGGTGGGGTCAAGTGCCATTGCGCCGCTCCTGAGTTCTTCGATGAAGGACTCAATAGTCGCACTACCGAAAATCTCGCACGCCAAAGCCACCGACAAGGCAGGCTATTGGCATGCAACGTTCGCGTGTCCGATCTCTTATCGCGGTCCTCGCCGCATTGATGGCGGTCGTCCTCGTCGCCGGCTGTGGCTCGTCGGGGCCCAAGGAACGCACGATCACCCTGACGTTCATCCGGCATGCGGAGTCCCAGGCCAACAAGGACGGGATCATCGACACCTCGGTGCCCGGTCCGTCACTGACCTCGGCCGGCGAGCAACAAGCCAGCGCTCTGGCCAACCGGCTCAAGGGCAATGACTACGACGGCATCTACGCCTCGGAGATGGTCCGCACCCAGCAGACGGCGGATCCGATGTCCAAGGCGCTGGGCGAGCCGGTCAATGTCCTGCCCGGTCTCAACGAGATCTCCGCGGGCTGGTTCAACGGCGAGAACATGGACAAGGCCGCGGCGACCTACATGGTGGCGCCAATGGACTGGGTGCGCGGCTTCACCAACTTCTCCATCCCCGGTTCGGTGAGCGGCACGGAGTTCAACGGCAAGTTCACCTCGGCGGTCCAGCGGATCTACGAGAGCGGTGACAACAAGCCTGTCGCGTTCTCCAGCGCCGCCTCGATCATGTTGTGGACTCTGCTGAACGTCCGCAACGCCAAAGACAGCCTGGCCATGGACCACCCGCTGCCCAACACCGGCCGCGTGGTCGTCACCGGCAATCCCGTCATCGGGTGGACGCTCGTGGATTGGGACGGCATCACTCAGTTCTGAAAATTCAGCGTTCTAGGATTCGGCGTGGCCAACTTCAGCATGCCGCTGCGCGTGCGGTACGTCGAATGCGATATGCAGGGCCGGGCGTTCAACGGCCATTACCTGACCTGGATCGACATGGCGCACACCGAGGCGCTGAGGGAGCTGTTCGGGGGCATCCAGGTTCTGGTGGACCGTGGCATCGACGTGGTGGTCGCCGCGGCCGAACTGCAGTTCCGGATGCCGGCCGGCTTCGACGAAGACCTGGTCGTCGAGGTCACCCTCGACCAGCCGGGCCGGACCTCGCTGCGCAGCACCTACGTCATCCGGCGCGGCCAGGACGTGGTGGCCGAGGCGACCATGATCCATGTCTGCGTCGACGCGACGACGTTCGAGAAGCAGCAGTGGCCGGACTGGTTCCGCGACGAGATGGCCGCCGCATCTTGACCCAGGCCTGCGGGCCGACCACGATGTCCCCATGCGCTATGTCGTTACCGGCGGTACCGGGTTTCTTGGACGCCGGGTCGCAGCCCGGCTGACTGACGTCGACGACGCTGACGTGCTCGTCTGGGAGACCTTCTCCGGCGACGACCCCGGCCCCGTGGATCACGTGGTGAACTGCGCTCCGGGGTGCACCGAGGAGGCCGTCGAGCTGGCCCGCGCGACGGGGGCCTGCCTGCACCAGGTGTCCTCGATTGCGGTGGCCGGCGATTTCCGCGGCCAGTACACCGAGGACGACTTCGACGTGGGCCAGCAGTTGCCCACCCGGCACCACCGGGCCGCATTCACCGCCGAACAAGTGGTCCGCAGCTCCGGTGTGCCGTTCCGGATCTACCGCACCGGCGCCGTCGTGGGCGATTCGCGCACCGGCGAAACTGATCGCATCGCCGGACCCTTGCACTTCTTCCCGGTCCTGGCCCGGCTGGCCACCCTGCCCTCGATCACGCCGATCCTGTTACCCGATATCGGTCGTGCTCATGTGGTGCCGGTGGACTACGTCGGCGAGGCGGTGGTGAAGCTCATGCACGTTGACGGCCACGACGGCCGGACGTTCCACCTCATTGGCGAGGACACCATTGGCCTGCGTGACGTCTATCGCGCGGTCGCGCGCGAGGCGGGCCTTCCGCCGCTGCGGGGTTCGCTGCCGCGGGGTGTCGGGGCGCCGTTCTTGGGCGCGCGGGGCCGGGCAAAGGTGTTGCGCGACATGGCCGCAACGCAGCTCGGGGTGGCCCCGGAGGCACTCGACATGGCCGATACGGCGGCAGAGTTCACCGCCGATCACGCCCGGGAAGTGCTGAGCGCCAAGGGTATTGAGCCGCCCCCCTTCCGATCGTACGGCGCGGCGCTGTGGCGCTACTGGGCCGCGGAGCTGGATCCGAGCCGCGCGCGTACCGGCGATCCGGCCGGTCCGCTGGTGGGCAGGCACGTGATCATCACCGGGGCGTCCAGCGGCATCGGGCGGGCGTCGGCCGTGGCGGTGGCGCAGCGCGGTGCGACGGTGTTCGCACTGGCCCGAAACGGTGCCGCACTCGAGGAATTGGTCGACGAGATCCGCGCTGCGGGCGGTCAGGCGTATGCGTTCAGCTGTGACGTCACCGACGACGAGTCGGTGGACAGCACCATCGCCGAGATCCTGGAGCGCTTCGGACATGTCGACTACCTGGTGAACAACGCGGGCCGCTCGATTCGGCGGTCGGTAACGGCGTCGACCGATCGGATGCACGACTACGAGCGGGTGATGGCGGTCAACTACTTCGGCGCGGTGCGAATGGTGCTGGCACTCCTGCCGCACTGGCGGGCACGGCGTTTCGGGCATGTGGTGAACGTCTCCAGCGCCGGGGTCCAGGCCCGCAACCCGAAGTACAGCTCCTACCTGCCAAGCAAGGCCGCCCTGGATGCGTTCGCCGATGTGGTGGCCTCTGAAACCCTTTCGGACAACATCACCTTCACGACGATCCACATGCCGCTGGTGAAGACCCCGATGATCGAGCCATCCGGGTGGCGTAATCCGGTGCCACCCATCAGCGCCGAGCACGCCGCGGCGATGGTGGTCCGCGCGCTGGTGGACAAACCGGTGCGCATCGACACCCCGTTGGGCACCCTGGCTGATGTCGGCCAGTACTTCACCCCGAAGCTGGCCCGGCGAGTGCTGCATCAGCTCTACCTTGGCTACCCGGACTCCCCCGCCGCGCGCGGCGAGACCCGGCCGCAGCTCGCGGCCAATCCCACCCGCCCGCGGTCGCGCCGCCCGGCCGTACGGGTGCGTGCGCCCCGGCCGGTCAAGCAGGCTGTGCGGCTGGTGCCCGGCGTGCATTGGTGAGGTGGCGCCTGGCCGCCCCGTGAAAACCCGGCCGGTATCGTTACCGCGGTGACGACGGGCGAGGACACCGCAGCGCGGCTGCCCGTGTTCGCCGATGTGGACACCGGCGTGGATGACGCGATGGCGCTGGTCTATCTGCTGGCCAGTCCCGATGCCGAACTCGTCGGAATCGCCTCCACGGGCGGCAACGTCGACGTCGACCAGGTCTGCCGCAACAACCTCGGGCTGCTGGAACTGTGCCGAGCCGGTGACATCCCGGTGTCCCGGGGAGCCGGCGAGCCACTGGCCGACACCATGCGCACCGCCGAGGACACCCACGGCCCGGCAGGCCTGGGCTATGCCGAGCTCCCCACGCACGGCCGCGAACTCACGTCGTATGACTCCGCCGAGGCCTGGGTCCGGGCCGCCCACGCCCGGCCCGGTGAGCTGATCGGTCTGGTGACCGGACCGCTGACCAACCTGGCGTTGGCGGTGCGCGCCGACCCGCATCTGCCGACGCTCCTGCGGCGGCTGGTGATCATGGGCGGATCGTTCGACTATCGCGGCAACACCACACCGGTGGCCGAATGGAACATCAGCGTCGATCCGGAGGCCGCCGCCGAGGTGTTCGCCGCGTGGGGGCGGGCTGTGGAGGCGAATGCGATTGAACCGCATCAGCTTCCGATCGTGTGCGGGCTGAACCTGACCGAGAACATCGCCTTGACCCCGGCGATCCTGAGCCGGCTGGCCGGCGCGGCTGGATCGTCGACGGTGGCGATGAGCGTGCTCGATGCCCGGGGTACCCGATCGGTGGCCGACAATCCGTTGATCCGGGCACTCGAGGACGCGATGCGGTTCTACTTCGAGTTCCATTTCGATCAGGGCGAAGGCTTTCTGGCGCATCTGCACGACCCACTGGCCGCGGCGGTGGCCTTGGACCCCGGTGTTATCGCCACTCGGGCGGCGACGGTCGATGTGGAACTGACCGGCACGCTGACGCGGGCGATGACGATCGCCGACTGGAGCCGCCGCTGGGGCCGGGAACCCAACGCGCACATCGGTGTTGACGTGGACCCGGCAGCGTTCTTCGACCGGTTCATCGAACGGGTCGGACCGTTCGCCCGGGCGCAGGGTCATTCGTAGACCCCTTCCAGATACCACCGGCGCTGCCGGTAACACAGCAGCAGCGCAATGCCCGGTTCCTCCCCGATCAGCACCTGTGCCCGCGCCGTGCGCCCGGGGCGGGACTGCTCGGCCTGGTCCCACCACCGCTCGTCGACCGGCCACGGCCCGGCCCACCACCTCAGCTCGCCCCGGTACTGACCGTCCAGCTGGGCCGGTTCCGCGGTGAACATTCCCCGCGCGGTCACTGTGACCGGATTGCCCTGCGCATCAAGCAGTTCCACCGGGTCGTCGAGGATGACCGTCGGGGCGGGGTCGGGCAGCCGGCCGGGCCAGGGCCGATCAGGATCGGCCCGGGGCACCTGTTCATCGCCGAGTGGAGTCAGCGTGATCCGTTCGGCCGGACCGCGACCGCCAGACAGCATCGGCAGCTGCACGGCTTCCTGGCCGAGGAGACCTTGTACCCGGACCAGGGCCCGGCGGGCCCGCAACCGGTCCTCCTCCCCCACCCCGCCCCAGAGCGGAAGCTGAAGCGCCTCGGCGGATACGACTTCCACCGGCTGCAGCCGCAGCAGCGTCACCGGGGCATTCGGCCGGTCCTGTTGTCTGCGCTGATTGAGCCAGCCGTCGAGCTGCCAGCGCACCCGGTCGGCGGTGGCGTCCTCGGTCAGCGGTTCGGCGCATCGCCACACCCGGGTCAGTTCCCCGCCGTTGGCGGTGACGGCATGGATGGCCAGCCGGGTGCACCCGACACCGGCGGACTCCAGGCTGCGGTGCAGAGTGGCGGCCAGTGTGCGACCGGCGAAGGCGGCGGCATCGACTCGGTCGATGGGTGGGTCGCAGGTGAGCACGGCATCCAGTTCGGCCGGTATCTCACGGCCCGAGGGTCCGCGTACCGGCTCACCGCGGACCAAGCGGTGAGCGGCCACCGCGTCGGCGCCGAACCGGGAGGCCACATCACTGCGGGACAGCTCCGCGAACTGTCCGAATGTGCGGATCCCCATGCGCCACAACAGGTCTGCCAGGTCACCACGACCAGGACCGGACAGGCTCGGCTCGGCAGCCAGTTGCCGGATGGACAGTGCCGAGAGGAACTGCGCATCTCCGCCGTGGTCGATCACCCGGCCGGCCTTGGCGGCGAACACCGCGGTGGCCAGCTGGTCGGCGATCCCGACCTGGCATTCGGCACCGGCTGCGGCGACGGCGTCGACCAGCCGTTCGGCGGCCTGCTGCTCGGAGCCGAAGTAGCGGGCCGCGCCGCGCACCGCCAGCACCAGCAGACCCGGCCGCAGCACCTCAGCCCGCGGCACCACCTCGTCGACCGCGGCCGTTACGCCCTCGAAGAAGCGAGCGTCGCGCGCCGGGTCGGCGGCCACCACATGCAACTGCGGGCAGCGGGCCTGCGATTCGCGCCGCCGCAACCCGCGGCGCACCCCGGCCGCGCGCGCCGCCGACGAACAGGCGATCACCCGGTTGGCCAGGGTGACCGCCACCGGTGCAGTGGCCTCCAGCCCTGCAGCCACCGCCGCGGCCACCGCCGGCCAGTCCATGCACCAGATCGCCAGGACCCGGGCGGTCACATCAGCCGGTCCTGGATCGAACCGACCGGCCACTGGCCCGGACCGACAACCGCACCCGGCTGATCCGCCCGCACCCGGCCACCGGGACACCGCTGCGCCCGGCGGTCACCTCATAGCCGCGCACCCGGGCGTCCAGCCGGATCGAGGCGCCCTGCCAGTCCCCTCGGGTGATAACCAAGGTGCAGCCCTTCTGCCGGGCCCGGGCCACGACCGCCCGCGCACGGGTGGCACTCACCGTCCGGCCGGCCAGGCCGAGGACCACCAGATCCATCCCGTCCATCAACACCGCGGCCACCTCGACCGGATCGGTGCCCGGGTCGGGGACCACCGCGATCCGGCTCAGATCCGCCCCCATCTCCGCGGCGGCGAGCAGGCCGAAATCCGGTACCCCGACCACCGCCACATGACCACCGCCTGCCGTGACCGCCGCGGCCATGCTCACCGGCAGCGACCGGGCTCCGGAGACCACCGCCACCGCCCCGCGCGGCAACCCACCGGGGAGTAGGCCAGCCAGCGATTCAGGGATCGGCAGCAAACTTTCCGACGCCTGAATGACCTCGTCGGCATGCTCGGCGGCCCGGCGCGCGACACCCACCTTGCCGGATACCGCCGCCATCTGCTTGCGCAGCTGTTGTAGCTGCTCAGCGCGGTCAAGCGGGTCTTTTTCCTGGGCAAGCGCCGCCGTCATCGCCCACCTCCAGCTGCGATCGAGATCCACTATGTTCGAAAGTATGTTCGATACTGTGAGTAAACACCCACCCACCGACAGCGTCAAGCGATCTTCAGCCCTTCACGAACGTCGACTTGATGTCGTCACATCGACTGATTCGCGCCAACAACTCGACGTTCGCGCGCAGGATTGAAGGATGAACACCGAACAGGCCGACAAGATCGCACGCGGGACGGGCTTCGTCGCCGCGCTGGACCAGAGCGGCGGCAGCACTCCCAAGGCGCTCAAGCTCTACGGCATCGCCGAGGACGCGTACTCCGGAGACGAGGAGATGTTCGACCTCGTGCACCAGATGCGGACCCGGATCATCACCAGCCCCAGCTTCGACGGTGACCGCATCCTGGCCGCGATCCTGTTCGAGATGACCATGGACCGCGATATCGAGGGCCGTCCCACCGCCGACTACCTGTGGAACGTCAAGAAGATCGTGCCGATCCTGAAGGTCGACAAGGGCCTGTCCGCCGAAGAGAACGGTGCTCAGGTGATGAAACCCATTGGCGGCCTGGACGATCTGCTGGCCCGGGCCGTGGACAAGGGCATCTTCGGGACCAAGATGCGCTCGGTCATCAAGCTTCCCGGCGCCGGACTCGACGCCGTCGTCGACCAGCAGTTCGAGGTCGCCGGTCAGATCCTGGCCGCCGGCCTGGTGCCGATCATCGAACCCGAGGTCGACATCCACAGCGCACAGAAGGCCGCCGCTGAGGACCAGCTCAAAGCCGCCATCATCGATCGCCTCGGTGGCCTGGGCGACGGCCAGCAGGTGATGCTCAAGCTCACGCTGCCCGACACCGACGACCTCTACCGCGATCTGGTCGACCATCCGAACGTGATGCGGGTGCTCGCGCTCTCCGGTGGCTACACCCGCGCCGAGGCCTGCGAACGGCTCTCCCGCAACCACGGTGTGATCGCCAGCTTCTCGCGCGCGCTCACCGAAGGTCTGACCGCCCAGCAGAGCGATGACGAATTCGACAAGACCCTCGATGCGGCGATCGCTGAAATCGACGCTGCCTCAAGGACTTAATTGGAGTTGAGACCGCACTGAGAGCGGCGAATTCGGCGCCGGATCGCTCTCAGTGCATCTCAATGTGACCGCTACTCCCACTCGATGGTGCCGGGTGGCTTGCTCGTGACGTCGAGCACCACCCGGTTCACCTCGGGCACCTCGTTGGTGATGCGGGTGGAGATCCGCTCGAGAACCTCATAAGGCACCCGGGTCCAGTCCGCGGTCATCGCGTCCTCACTGGACACCGGCCGCAGCACGATCGGGTGACCGTAGGTACGCCCGTCGCCCTGCACGCCGACCGACCGGACATCGGCCAGCAGCACCACCGGGCACTGCCAGATCTGCCCGTCCAGGCCCGCCGAGGTCAGCTCCTCACGGGCGATCAGATCCGCCCGGCGCAGCGTGTCGAGCCGGCCCGCCGTCACCTCACCGACGATCCGGATACCCAGCCCCGGGCCCGGGAACGGTTGGCGCGCAACAATATCCTCCGGCAACCCGAGCTCACGGCCGACTGCGCGGACCTCGTCCTTGAACAGCAGCCGCAGCGGTTCGACGAGCTTGAACTTGAGGTCGGCGGGCAGACCACCGACATTGTGGTGGCTCTTGATGTTCGCGGTGCCCGCGCCGCCACCGGATTCGACGACGTCGGGGTACAGCGTGCCCTGCACCAGGAAGTCCACCGGGTGGCCGTCGGAGTCACCCTCGGCCAGCAGGTCGCGCACCGCGCCCTCGAAGGCGCGGATGAACTCGCGGCCGATGATCTTGCGCTTGCCTTCGGGATCGTGCACACCCGAAAGTGCTTCCAGGAAGCGCTCTTCGGCGTCCACCGTGACCAACCGGGCGCCGGTGGCCGCGACGAAGTCGCGCTGCACCTGGGCGCGCTCGCCGGCCCGCAGCAGGCCATGGTCGACGAACACACAGGTCAAGCGGTCGCCGATCGCCCGCTGCACCAGTGCGGCGGCCACCGCGGAGTCCACCCCACCGGACAGCCCGCAGATCGCCTTGCCGTCACCGATCTGGTCGCGCACCTGCTCGATGAGCGTCTCGGCGATGTTGGCCGGCGTCCAGACCGCGCCGATGCCGGCGAAGTCGTGCAGGAACCGGCTGAGCACCTGCTGGCCGTGCGGGGTGTGCATGACCTCGGGGTGGTACTGCACACCGGCCAACCGGCGCGACCGATCCTCGAAGGCGGCCACCGGCGCACCGGAGCTCAGGGCGACGACCTCGAAACCCTCCGGGGCCGACGTCACCGCATCGCCGTGGCTCATCCACACCGGCTGCTTCCCGGGCAGGCCCGAATGCAGCTCGCCACCAAGGACTTCCATCTCGGTGCGGCCGTACTCACTGGTGCCGGTGTGCGCCACGGTGCCGCCGAGCGCCTGAGCCATCGCCTGGAAGCCGTAGCAGATGCCGAACACCGGCACGTCGAGGTCGAACAGAGCCGGGTCGAGCTGCGGCGCGCCCTCGGCGTACACACTGGCCGGCCCACCGGACAGCACGATCGCCTGCGGGTCCCTGGCCTTGATCTCCTCGATCGTCGCGGTGTGCGGAATGACCTCGGAGAACACCCGGGCCTCGCGGACGCGGCGGGCGATCAACTGGGCGTACTGGGCACCGAAGTCGACCACCAGGACAGGACGAGGGGATTCAGCTGTCACTGCCCCAGTCTAGTGGCGACGGTCCGGACCAGCCGCCCGGTCGGCCGAAGGTAGCCTTCGGCCATGAAGAAGGTGCTGGCTGGCCTCACTGTCGGCGTCGCGGCGCTGGCAGGGCGGCGCTACTGGGTGACCCGCGAGGCGCTGGCCGCGGTCCCCCCGGGCTTTCGCAATCCGCTGCTGCTGCTGTTGACGATGGACGTCAGCGCCCGCGCGCTGCCGTGGTCCCGACGGCTTTACGGGTTCAGCACCAAGCCAGGGCCGGGTGTCACCGTGACGCAGCGGCGTATCGACGGGCGGGTGCCCGCTTTGGTGTTCACCCCCGACACCCCCGTCGAGCGCCGGCCGGGGATCCTCTACATCCACGGCGGCGGCATGATCATCGGCTCGCCGGAGAGTGAGGCGATGGGCAGCGGGCGGCTGGCCCGCGACGTCGACGCCGTCGTCGTCTCACCGGACTACCGGCTGGCGCCGGAACATCCGTTCCCTGCCGCCCTCGATGACTGCATGGCAACACTGCACTGGATGCGCGACAATGCCGATGAACTCGGCATCGATCCGGACCGCATTGCCGTCAGCGGATCCAGCGCCGGTGGCGGACTGTCGGCCGCCGTGGCCCAGCGCGCCCACGACGAGGGAGTCCATCTTCGCGCCCAGGTGCTGGTCTACCCGATGATCGACGACCGCACCGCGCTGCGCGACGACCATTACGGGCGGGGCCGCTTCCTGTGGACCCCGGCCTCCAACCAGTTCGCCTGGACGGCCTATCTGGGCCGTCCGCCAAGGGAATCCGACGCTCCGGACTACGCCGCACCCGCACGTCGGGATAACCTGTCCGGCCTGGCCCCGGCATGGGTCGGCGTCGGTGATCTCGACCTGTTCTACGACGAGTCGGTCGACTACGCCGGGCGGCTACAGGCCGCTGGGGTCGAATGCACGCTCGTCACGGTCGCCGGGATGTACCACGGCGCCGACGGGCTGGCCGCCAAACATCCGTCGATGCAGGACTTCCGGCGCGGGGTGGTCGACCACCTGCGCCGGTACCTCAGCCCGCCGAATTGACCGGTGTGATCGGCAGGTGACGCAGTCCGCCGGGCGCGTCGACCGGGACCACCGGGTTCTTCGGTGCGATCGGCTCCAGCCGCCGGTAGGCCTGCCCCTGCCCCGGCCGCTGATCATCCTCGCCGCGGTTGGGCCACAGCGAGGTGGCGCGCTCGGCCTGAGCGGTGATGGACAGTGACGGGTTGACGCCGAGGTTGGCCGAGATGGCCGCGCCGTCCATGACGTGCAGCGTCGGGTAGCCGTACACCCGCTGATAGGGGTCGATCACACCGTGCTCGGCGGTGTCGCCGATCGCCGCACCGCCGAGGAAGTGCGCGGTGAGCGGGATGTTGAACAGCTCGCCCCAGGTGCCGCCGGCCACGCCGTCGATCTTCTTGGCGATGCGCCGGGTGACTTCGTTGCCGACCGGGATCCAGGTCGGGTTCGGCTCGCCGTGGCCCTGCTTGCTGGTGATCCGGCGCAGGCCGAGCACCCCACGCTTGGTGTAGGTGGTGATCGAGTTGTCGAGGTGCTGCATCACCAGCGAGATCATGGTGCGCTCGCTCCAGCGTCGCGGTGAGAGCATCCGCAGCATGCCGCGCGGGTCCTCCCCGGCGTTGAGGAACAGCTGCTTCCAGCGCGGGACGTCGCTGCCCTGTGGGCCGGGTCCGTCGGTCATTAGGGTCTGCAGCAGGCCCATGGCGTTGGAGCCCTTGCCGTAGCGGCACGGCTCGACGTGGGTGTCCGGGCTGGGATGGATCGACGAGGTGATGGCCACCCCGTGGGTGAGGTCCAGGTCGGGGCGGGCCTCCAGCCGCCCGGCGCCGACGATGGACTCCGAGTTGGTGCGGGTCAGCACACCGAGCTTGTCGGAGAGCTTCGGCAGCTTGCCCGTGTCGCGCATCTTGAACAGCAGGTTCTGGGTGCCCCAGGTGCCGGCCGCCAGGATCAGCTGTCCGGCGGTGAATGTGCGAGCGCTCTTGCGGGCCCACCGGCCGGTGCGCACGGTGTGGATCTCCCAGCTGCCGTCGGGCCGCTGCTGGAACCCGGTGACCGTGGTCATCGGAAAGACTTGTGCCCCAGCCTTTTCCGCCAGCCCGAGGTAGTTCTTGACCAGGGTGTTCTTGGCGCCGTGCCGGCATCCGGTCATGCACTCGCCGCATTCGATGCAGCCGGTGCGGGCCGGGCCGACACCGCCGAAGTAGGGGTCCGGCACCGTCTTGCCCGGCGTCTTCTCGCCGCCCGGCCCGAAGAACACTCCAACCGGCGTGGGGGTAAAGGTGTCGCCGACGCCCATCTCGTCGGCCACTTCCTTCATGATGCGGTCGGCGTCGGTGAACGTGGGGTTCTTGACCACGCCGAGCATGCGCTGGGCCTGGTCGTAGTGCGGCATGAGTTCGCCGCGCCAGTCAGTGATGTTCTTCCACTGCGGGTCGTTGAAGAACGGGTCCGGCGGAACGTAGAGGGTGTTGGCGTAGTTCAGCGAGCCGCCGCCCACCCCGGCGCCGGCCAGGATCATCACGTTGCGCAGCAAATGGATTCGCTGGATGCCGTAGCAGCCCAGTCTCGGCGCCCACAGGAACTCCCGCAGCCGCCAGGAGGTCTTGGCGAACTCGTGGTCGGCGAAGCGGCGGCCGGCCTCCAGAACGCCGACCTTGTAGCCCTTTTCGGTCAGGCGCAGCGCGCTGACGCTGCCGCCGAAACCCGAACCGATGATGAGGACGTCGAAATCCGGTTCCATGCCGACCAGTATGAACTTACTGGCCAGTAACCACTAGGTAGGCGACCCTAAGTTCACCCGGCCGTCAGAACTCAGCTGCCGACGGTCAGACCGACCTTCTGGAACTCCTTGAGGTCGCAGTACCCGGCCTTGGCCATCGACCGGCGCAAGCCGCCGACCAGGTTCAGCGAGCCGAACGGATCGTCGGACGGTCCGTTGAGCACCCGATCCAGCGACGGCCGCTCCCCGACCGCCACCTGCAGCAGCGCGCCGCGCGGCAGCGACGGGTGCGCGGCGGCCGAGGGCCAGAACCAGCCGTCACCGAGCGCCTCGGCCGACGCGGACAGCGGGGTGCCGAGTACCACCGCGTCAGCGCCGCAGGCGATGGCCTTGGCCAGGTCACCAGAGGTGTGGATGTCGCCGTCGGCCAGGACGTGAACGTAGGGGGTGCCGAGTACCACCGCGTCAGCGCCGCAGGCGATGGCCTTGGCCAGGTCACCAGAGGTGTGGATGTCGCCGTCGGCCAGGACGTGAACGTAGCGCCCGCCGGTCTCGTCGAGGTACTCGCGGCGCGCGGCGGCGGCGTCGGCGATCGCGGTGGCCATCGGCACGCTGATGCCGAGCACCTCGTCGCTGGTCGTCACCCCGGAGGTCGAGCCGTAGCCCACGATCACCCCCGCCGCGCCGGTGCGCATCAGGTGCAGTGCGGTGCGATGGTCCAGCACACCGCCGGCGACCACCGGAATGTCGAGTTCGGAGATGAACGTCTTGAGGTTCAGCGGCTCCCCGTCGTTGGCCACCCGCTCGGCGGAGATGATCGTGCCCTGGATGACCAGCAGGTCGATCCCGGCCGCCACCAGCGTCGGGGTCAGCAGCTGGGCGTTCTGCGGGCTGACCCGCACGGCGGTGGTCACCCCGGCCTCGCGGATTCGCGCCACGGCAGCGCCGAGCAGGTCGGGGTCCAGCGGTGCGGCGTGCAACTGCTGCAGCAGCCGGATCGAGGTCGACGGCTCAGGCTCCTTGGCGGCCGCCTCGATCACCTGGGCGACCTTGGCCTCGACGTCGGCGTGCCTGCCGATCAGGCCCTCGCCGTTGATCACCCCCAGACCGCCGAGACGGCCCAGTTCGATGGCGAACTCCGGCGAGACCAGCGCGTCGGTCGGGTGCGCCACGACGGGGATCTCGAAGCGGTAGGCATCCAACTGCCAGGCCGTCGAGACATCCTGCGAGGAACGGGTGCGACGGGACGGGACGATGTTGATGTCGTCGAGTTCGTAGGTACGGCGGGCTGTTCTGCCCATGCCGATTTCAACCATGTCACGCATCCGGTGGACCCCTAGCGGGCGTAGTAGTTGGGAGCTTCGACGGTCATCGTGATGTCGTGCGGATGGCTCTCTTTGAGACCCGCCGCGGTGATCCGGACGAACTGGGCGTGCTGCAGCGCTTCGATGCTCGCCGCACCGGTGTAGCCCATGGCCGCACGCAGACCGCCGGTGAGCTGATGGATCACGGTGGCCAGCGGGCCGCGGAACGGCACCCGGCCCTCGATGCCCTCGGGCACCAGCTTGTCCTCGGAGAGCACGTCGTCCTGGAAGTAGCGGTCCTTGGAATACGACTTGGCCGCGCCGCGGCCCTGCATGGCGCCCAGCGACCCCATGCCGCGGTAGCTCTTGAACTGCTTTCCGTTCACGAAGATCAATTCGCCCGGCGCCTCGGCGGTGCCCGCCAGCAGCGAGCCGAGCATGGCGGTGGAGGCGCCCGCGGCGAGCGCCTTGGCGATGTCACCGGAGTACTGCAGACCGCCGTCGGCGATCACCGGCACCCCGTGCGGTGCGCACGCGGCGGTGGCTTCCAGGATCGCGGTGATCTGCGGGGCCCCGACGCCGGCGACGACGCGGGTGGTGCAGATGGAGCCGGGGCCCACCCCGACCTTGACGGCGTCGGCCCCGGCCTCGACGAGGGCGGCCGCCGCGCTGCGGGTGGCGACGTTGCCGCCGATCACCTCGACGCGGTCCCCGACCTCGGCCTTGACTTTGCCGACCATCTCCAGCACCAGGCGGTTGTGGGCGTGTGCGGTGTCGACCACCAGCACATCGACACCGGCGTCGGCCAGCGCCATCGCGCGGTCCCAGGCGTCGTCGCCGACACCGACGGCCGCCCCGACCAGAAGACGGCCGTCACTGTCCTTGGTGGCCAGCGGGTGCTGTTCGGTTTTGACGAAGTCCTTGACGGTGATCAGTCCGGTCAGCCGGCCGTGGCCGTCGACGATCGGAAGTTTCTCGATCTTGTTGCGGCGCAACAGTCCCAGGGCCGCGTCGGCGCTGACCCCCTCCTGCGCGGTGATGAGCGGCGACTTCGTCATCACCTCGGAGACGGGCTTGCTCATGTCGACTTCGAAGCGCATGTCGCGGTTGGTGATGATGCCGACGAGTGAACCCTGGGCATCCACCACAGGCAGGCCGGAAATCCGGAACCGGGCACACATGGCGTCGACCTCGGCCAGGGTGTTCTCCGGCGAGCAGGTCACCGGGTCGGTGACCATGCCGGCTTCGGAGCGCTTGACCATCTCGACCTGGCCGGCCTGTTCGGTGATCGACAGGTTGCGGTGCAGCACGCCCATCCCGCCCTGGCGGGCCATCGCGATGGCCATCCTGGCCTCGGTGACGGTGTCCATGGCCGAGCTGACCAGCGGCACCCGCAGCCGGATCTTCTTGGTGAGCTGGCTGGAGGTGTCGGCGTTGGCGGGCACGACGTCCGAGGCGGCCGGCAGCAGCAGCACATCGTCGAACGTCAGGCCCAGCATCGCGACCTTGTTCGGGTCATCACCGCCGGTGAAGACCGGGTCGTCGACCAGGCCTGACAGACGCGCGGCGAGGCCGTCGATGCGGCCGGTGCTGCCTTCGGCAATGGACATCGGTGAGGCCCCCATCAGCTGGCGGAATGAGAGCCCCATCCTATCGGCTCGGGGTTGCGTTCCCTGGCGCGATACCCGCCGTGCTGACTAGTGTGGAGGCGTGCGCGACCACCTTCCACCAGGCCTGCCGCCAGATCCGTTCGCCGACGACCCGTGCGATCCCTCTGCGGCGCTCGATGCACTGGAGCCCGGCCAGCCTCTGGACCCCCAGGAGCGCGCCGCGGTGGAAGCCGATCTCGCCGACCTTGCGGTCTATGAGGCCCTGCTCGCCCATAAGGGCATCCGCGGGCTGGTGGTGTGCTGCGACGAATGCCAGCAGGACCACTACCACGACTGGGATATGTTGCGCGCCAACCTACTTCAGCTTCTCGTCGACGGCACGGTGCGACCGCACGAGCCGGCCTATGATCCCGAGCCCGACGCCTACGCCACGTGGGATTACTGCCGCGGCTACGCCGACGCCTCACTGAACGAGGCAACCTCGGACTACGACGGCTTCCGCTGACGTCACCTCAGGCGTGATCAGCCGGCGCCGCTCTGGCTGGCTCCACTCCCCCCGAGCTGGGGCAACACCGGCATCGGCACCACAGTGGTGGTAATCACGATTTGCGGCTGGGTCTTGGGCGCCTGAACCGCCGTGGACGGCACCGTCGCGACGGCACTCGGAATCGACGCGGCCGGCGGTGCGGTGATGGCGGGTGCGACCGTGGTCGGAGCTACCGCCGTCGGTGCTGCCGTGGTCGCCGACTGCTCTACCAGCACCGATGTAGTGGTCGCCGCAGCCGGTGACTGCGCGGCCGCGGCCGCACTGGTCGTCGTGGTGGTCGCGGCGGGCGCCGCCGTCGTGGTCACCGCAGTCGTGGTCGTCGGCGTGGTACCGGCCGTCGTGGTCGGGGCGGCGGTGGTCGTCGACGGCGCTGACGAGGTGGTCGGCGCCGAGGACGTGGTCGGCGCGGCCGATGTGGCGGTCGTGGGCGGCACCGTCGTCGTCGGTGCGGTCGTCGTCGACGACGGCGAGGCCGGCGAGGTGGTTTCAGTGCTCGACGTCGGGGTGTCCGACGGTCCCGGACCACCGACCGCGCTGGACTCTCCCGGGGTGGTCGAGATCGTGATCGGCGGCAGGGTCGGCACGCTGGTCGGCGGTACTTCCGGGCCGTCGGACGGCGTCACGACCGCGGGCACCAGCTCGGTGGCCGACGGCGGCACGGTGAAGGTGATGCCCGGCGGGACCGTCGCCTCCGGGTTCTTCTCCACGACCTTGGCGGCCAACTCGTTCCACTGCTCGAGCACCTGCTGCTTCTGCGGCGCGTCTGCGACTCCGGCCACCTGGTTGTTGACCTCGACCAACTTGGCTTGGGCCGCTGGCCAGTCGCCCTGCTCAACCAGCTGCTGAACCTGTTTGAGCTGTTCGGCGGCGGAGGCGAGGGCGACCTGGTCCTCGCGGACATTCGTGGGCTCGCCGAACAACATCGTGTGCAGCCCATAGAGCGCATCGCCAGGTCCGGCGCCGTAGACGACAGCACCGAAGCCGCCGACAGCCAGCACGCCGGCCGCCGCGGCGCCGACGATGCTCAGGCCGCGTCGGCTGCGTGCCGGACCGGAGGCGCGCTGGTTGCGCTTCTCGACGATGCCGGCGTTCAGCGCGGTGACTGCATCGCGTTCGGTGATCAGACCGGTGGCCGGGGGCCAGCGCATCTCGTCGCGCCATTCCCCGAGCAGCGACGCCAGCATGGCATCGCCCTGGTCCTGG
Organism: Mycobacterium sp. M26; assembly: GCF_001494595.1. GTDB lineage: Bacteria > Actinomycetota > Actinomycetes > Mycobacteriales > Mycobacteriaceae > Mycobacterium. The sequence goes on along the minus strand of NZ_LN929907.1, from coordinate 1,741,611 downwards.
GGGGCCACCGGACGGCCGGTGGCCAGGGCCTCGATGAACTGGTCGCTGCGCACGATGGCGTCCAGCGACGGGTCGTCGTTGCGGGAGTTGCGTCCGAAATCAGGCATAGTCGGCACCGCCTGTCGCGGTGATCTCGGTTTTCAGCCTGGCCAGTGCCCGGTGCTGGGCGACCCGCACCGCACCCGGGGTGCTGCCGACGGCGTCGGCCGTCTCCTCGGCGGACAACCCCACCACGATGCGCAGGATCAGGATCTCGCGCTGTTTCTCGGGCAGGATCTGCAGGAGCTTGTTCATCCGCTCCGAGGTATCGGCCTGGACCGCCATCTGTTCGGGACCCGCTTCCAGCGAGTACCGCTCCGGCACCACATCAGTGGGGTCGGACTTGTTACGGGCCGCGGCGCGGTGAGCGTCGGCGACCTTGTGGGCAGCGATGCCGTACACGAAGGCCAGGAAGGGGCGACCCTGATCCTGGTAGCGCGGCAGCGCCTGAATGGCGGCCAAGCAAACCTCCTGTGCGACGTCATCGGCTGAGAGGCCCACTCGCTCCGTGGTCCCCAGGCGAGCCCGGATGTACCGGACCACGATGGGGCGAATGGTCTCTACCACTTCCCGGAGCGCATCCCGACTACCGGCCACAGCCTCAGCAACGGCGGCGTCGAGACGATCTCCTGGAATTGTCATCGACGGCGATATCTCCAACGTTACGAAGCGGGCTCTACCTGGCAGCCATTGAGCTAGACAATATCGGCCCAGCCTGGCGATCGGGCGTTAGCCGGGGCACCACTGACCACCGCGCCGCGTGATCGTGGCGGCACATTCGTCTCGGATTGCCGAGACTTGCTGTGACGTAAGCGTTGTACTTCCGATATCGAAAAGTAGACACGCCAGAGCCCAGCGCAACGGGACCAGTCCGTGGGTCAGCGTGTCGTCCAGCGCCGCATCAGCGACCGCCCGGGAGCGCTCCGGCAAGCCCGCGCTGCAGAGCGCGGCGGCGAGCACGACATCGCTTTTGACGCGGTGCCGGCGCAGCGCCGGCAGGGCCGCCTCGGCAAGCTCGACCCCGTGCTCGGCATGGTTCAGCGCGTCGGTTCCCCGGCCGCCGGCCATGGCCAGTTCGGCGCGCACCCACGCCAGCCGGATCGCCAGCCGCGGCGGCCACGCGTCCGCTCCGTCGAGCGCAGCGGCGGCACGGTCGAGCAGGACCTGGGAGACGGCCAGCCGACCCACGCCGAGGGCGTCGGCCGCCAGTCCGACAAGCGCATCGACGCGCGCCTCGAGGGTGTGCGGACTGTCGTGGGCGACGTGCGCCAGTGCCAGTGCCCGTCCGTCCCAGCCGCGGGCCAGCCGGTGACCGCCGAGCTGACGCAGGAATGAGGCATGCGTACTCATGGCCAGAGACGCCAGCGGTCCGGCCGGCCGGATGCGGCGCAGCGCATCGAGGTCGGCGCGGGCGCCGCTGTAGTGACCTTGAGCGCCGGCGGCGACAGCGCGCAGCCACAGCTCCTCGGGCGTGTGCGCGGTGGGCAGCGGCCAGCATTCCGGATCGCGGCCGAACGCCGCGGCGGTTAACGTGGTGGAAGTCATCTGGGGGCGACGCTATCAATCCGAACCAACAAAGACGTCAGTTAACAGTTTGTGGTCCCCGTGTTACGTGCATGTCAACTACCTATAGATCGCTAGGAAATCCCGGGCGCGCCATCCTGGGTAAATCACGGAAGTGTCACATCGGGCCTGGCGGAGTTAGCACCTCACCCGGCGCCGGTGGGTCGCAATGATGAACGTGATGTAAATTCTCAAGCTGCTGTTATGTGATTGAGCACATGACGCGGCTATTGACTCGCTTTGCAAGCCACCCCTAATTTTGTGGGCACGAGTAGTCATCGGCGACAGGCTCGGATCGGTTCCACAACTCACGCGTTCGAAAGATGCGCGGGGAGAGGGGTTTTCCAATGCCACAGCCGCAGCAGCTACCCGGCCCCAACGCCGACATCTGGGATTGGCAGATGCAAGGACTTTGCCGGGGCGTCGATTCGTCCATGTTCTTCCACCCTGATGGTGAGCGCGGCCGCGCCCGTGCGCAGCGCGAGATGCGCGCCAAGGAGATGTGCCGGCGCTGCCCGGTGATCGCCCACTGCCGTTCGCACGCACTGTCCGTCGGCGAGCCCTACGGCATCTGGGGCGGATTGAGCGAATCGGAGCGCGAACTGTTGCTCAAGCGCGGTATCCGTCGCACCGCCTGATCACAGCAAACATCACAAGAGGCCCATCCCGACCGGGGTGGGCCTCTTGCTGTCACACGGGAAGCGTTGTCCCCGTCTCCTTCTCGGCGAAGGTCCAGAGCCGACGGGCGTCGTCGTAGCTGCACGCATTGCCCGACCGTCCGGCCAACGTCGGTCCGCCCTTGAGGCCGAGCCGGCTATCGATTCCGACGTAGCTGCCGGGCGGGATCGGCTCGCTGATGCAGTACAGCGTGGTCGCAGCACCGGCGTCGATGTCGTTGCCCAACCGGTTGGCCGCCGACTGCACGATGGTGTGGAAAGCGGCCATCACCCGCTTGTCGGAAACATTGGACAGATTGGATGCCACCCAACCCGGGTGGGTGAGCTGACTGATCACCGGCGAGCGCGCCACCCGTAGCCGCCGGTCGAGTTCGAGCCCCCACAGCATCACGGCCAGCTTGGAGCGGGCGTAGGCCGGGAACGACGACCACGTGCTGGTCCGCAGGTGCGGGTCGTCGAACGCGAAGGTGCCCTGTTTGTGACCGTCGGATCCGACATTGATGATCTGCTTGCGGACGCGCTCGAACAGCAGATTGGTCAGTGCGAACGGGCCGAGGAAGTTGGTGCCGAGCATCGTCTCGAAACCGTCGACCGTCTCGCTGCGGGTGGTGGTGACGATGCCGGCGTTGTTGATGAGGATGTCGACGTCACCCTCGAACAGGCCGGGGAACGCCCGCACCGACGCCTGGTCGGCGAGGTCGAGTTTGACGACCTCGGTGCTCCCGCCGATCTCGGCGGCGCGCTGAGCGCCGAACTCGACGTTGCGCACGGCCATGATGACGTGTGCGCCCGCCCGGACCAGGGCGCGTGCGGTGGCCAGACCGACGCCGTTGGTAGCACCCGTCACGATGATGCGCGTGCCGCTGAGGTCACCGAGACGGCTGACCGACCATTCCGAAGTCACGCGGCGAGGATAGCTATCGGATGGTTGACACAACAGGCTTCAGCTGATTACCTACGACCAATACTCAGTAATTCCGGTCACATTGCCTAACTTTGCAATGAAGAGGGGCTAATGGAATGAGTGACAGCGCCCGCGAGATCGAGAACCTGATCTACCGCTACGCCGAGCTCCTCGACGGCGGAGAACTCGACGGGGTCGCCGAGCTCTTCACGCACGGGCGCATCACCGCGATGGAAGAGCCGCCGCCCGAAGCGATCTTCGCCGGGGTCGCCGGGGTCCGACGGATGTACGGCATGGCCACCCGCCTCTATGAAGACGGCACACCCAAGACCCGGCACCACACGACCAACGTCCAGATCTACGTCGACGAGGCAGCCGACCGAGCCGAAGCCCGCTCCTACTACAGCGTCACCCAGGCGACACCCGATCTGCCGTTGCAGATCATCGTCACCGGCCACTATCGCGACACCTTCCATCGACTCGACGGACAGTGGTGGTTCGACACCCGGATCATGTTCGTCGACCAGGTCGGCGACACCAGCCATCATCTGAAGTTCTGAGGGTCGTGAGCACGCCATTCGATGTCACCGAGCTGACGGCGCAGGCACAGCGCAAGGAAGACCTGCAGGACTGGGGCCCGCTGAGCTTTCACACCCCTCTGACGGTGCTCGCCCACAGCTATGCGACGGCCGATCTCAACGACGTCGGTGTCCACATCCTGCGCTCCGGTCTGGTTCACAGCCTGCGGATGCGCCTCCGTGCCCAGGAGTGGTTCCGGCGACACCCGAAAATCCTGGACGAGAAGATCGTCGCACCGATCGTTGTCGTCGGAATGATGCGCAGCGGAACCACCCTGCTTCAGCGACTGCTGGCTGCCGATGACCGATTCCACTGTGCCTACGGCTGGGAAGTGGTCGAGGTTGCCCCAAAGTTGGACCACCAGTGGTCCCCTCAGGACGACCCCCGGATCGCGATCAGCGAGAAACGCGAAGCCGTGTCGCGGGAACTGACTCCGGAGCTTTTCGCCATCCACCCGATGCACGCCCGCGAACCCGAAGAAGAGATCGTCTTTCTCTCGGACGCATTCCTGTCGCACGTCCCGGAGTCCGGCGCCCACGTACCGGAGTACCGGGCCTGGATCGACACCCAGGACTTCACGCCCGCTTACACCTACCTTCATCGGATGCTGCAATTCCTGCAGTGGCAGAAGCGGCAGTGCGGCCGGACCGCGCAACGATGGGTGCTCAAATCTCCCGCGCACCTGGGCTACCTCGACGTGCTGCGGGCCCAGTTCCCGGATCTGCACATCGTCCACATGCACCGTGATCCCCGGGACACGATCGCCTCCGGAGCCAGTCTCAACGCCACGTTGCACGCGATGCACTCCGACCGCGTGGACCGCCGCCAGGTCGGCGCCGAGTGGCTCGAGAGGATGGGCTGGACCAATGACCGCGCGATGGCGGTGCGCTCGCAATGGTCCGACGAGTCGTCGCGCTGCACTGATATCGAATTCATCGACGCCGTGGCCGATCCCATCGGCCAGGTGAGCCGCGTCTATGACGCGATCAATCTTGCGCTGAGCGCGTCCGCCGAGGCCGCCATGCGCCGCTGGCTAAGTGATCGACCCCGTGAGACGAGTCGACCGCCCTACGCCGCCGCAGACTTCCAGCTCAGCGATAGCCAGATCAACGAACGATTCGCCACCTACAACGCCCGGTTCCGTCCCCATGCAGAGAGTTCGAGGTAACGACGATGTTCACCGACGCAGATCATCCGGTAGCCACACCCTCCCAACATGAACAGGAGTTGGCGGCCCTCGATCTCATGGAACACCCGACGGTGCGCGCGGCCTACCAGCAGGTTGCCGAAAACTGGCTCGGCCGCGCCAAAGCATCAGAGGCAATGCGTGGCGTATTCGACGATGCCTTCGCCGAAGTCATGTTCTCGGCGGCGGTGTGGTCGTCGAATCAGGACAAGCTGCGACCGAAAGTCACCTGCATCACCCGCCTTGGTCACCCCGTGGGTGGGCGTGCGATTCCTGGATCACGTTGGGGTATCGACAATCCCGACAGCGTGTACCGCGTCATCCCGATCTCGGGCGACGAGCGCTACGAGATCAGGGGCCGGGTTGGCAAGAATCGCATGACTGAGAACTACTTCACTCTCTGGGACGCCAATATGGGCACTGTCGCGGTCCTCAACGGCCGCACCATGGAGGTCGATTCCGACGGATCGTTCGTCATCACAGTCGATTCCGACCCGGCAGATGATCGGCCGAACCATGTTCAGACCACTGCCGCGGCCCACGAGTTCTACATCCGCGACGTGCTGTTGAATTGGGGCGTCGACGACCCCAACCACCTCACCGTGGAGCGGCTGGGTGGAACACCGGGCACCCCCGCCCGCACGCTGGACGAACAGGCCGACGCGACGGCCGAGATGATGGCCTACTTCGCCAACTTCACCGGCAAACTCAGCCACGGCGTCTACAAGATGCCGCCGAACCACTTCAATCTCGCCTGGTCGGCGGACAAAGTCGGTGCGATGCGCAACCAGGTGTATGTGATGGGTCGCTTCGACCTGGCGCCCGGTGAGGCCTTTGTCGTCGACGTCAGCGACGGCGGCGCCGAATACTTCACCGTTCCCCTGAGCAATATCTGGGGTACGACGTTGGACATCGTCGACCGCACCGGCAGCCTCAACAAGGCCCAATCGGTCGCCAACGACGACGGCACCTATACCTACGTCATCTCCCCCACCGATCCCGGCGTCGCCAACTGGATCGACTCCGACGGGTTGCGTGAAGGAATTCTGACCCTGCGGATGGCCGAGTTCGGGCCGGAGGGGCCGACTCCGGATCTCGGCGCACGCGGACAAGTCGTTGCACTGGACAAGCTCGAGCACGAGGTGCCTGGTCTTCGTCGCGTGTCCGAGCGGGAGCGTGCCGCCGAACTCGCCAACCGTCGCGCAGCGTATCTGCGCCGGCTTCCGGAAGGGACGAACTGATATGAGCCGCTGGTTGATCACGGGGTGCTCCACCGGAATCGGGCGTGAAATCGCGCAGGCGGCCCTGGAAGCAGGACACTCTGTCGTGGTGACCGCGCGCCGTACCGAGACGGTGGCCGATCTGGTCGACGGGTTCGGCGACCGCGCGGTCGCCGTGCCGTTGGACGTGACGGACAAGACGCAGATCGCCGACGCGGTCAAGGCCGCGCACGACGCGTTCGGCGGAATCGATGTCCTGGTGAACAATGCCGGCAACGGCTACCTGTCCGCCGTGGAAGAGGGTGAAGACGACAAGGTCCGAAAGTTGTTCGACACCAATTACTTCGGCGTCGTCGACACGATCAAGGCTGTCCTGCCCGGCATGCGTGCCAACGGATCCGGCTACATCGTGAACATCTCGTCGATGACCGGTCTGGTGGCCAATCCCCCGAATGCGTACTACTCCTCGACGAAGTTCGCTCTGGAAGCGCTGACCGAGGCGTTAGCCCAGGAGGTTAAGCCATTCGGCATCAAGGTGAGCGCTGTCGAACCGGGCGCGTTCCGCACCGATTGGGCGACCCGCTCAATGTGGGAATCCGGCGCGCCGATCAGTGAGTACGAAGACAATGTCGGTACCCGCAAGACTCTGATCAAGGAGTTCGCGAACCATCTGCCCGGTGACCCCCGCAAGGTTGCCGAAGCGGTGCTGATGTTGGCGGCGCTCGACGAGCCGCCGCTACGACTACTTCTCGGTCGTGACGTCCTGAAGGCGGTGCGCGACAAGATCGCAGCGCTGTTGGCGTCGATCGACGAATGGGAAGCGGTCACCAAGAATGTGAACTTCCCACCCGGGCAGTAGAACGGGCATGCCCGATGACCGTCTCGAGCCGGCGCGACCCTTGAATGAGCGACGGTGCGCGTCCCTACGCCTGCAGCGGCTCCAGTTGGTCGGTCGGGATCGATCGCTCCAGCATGCCGTAGGTCGTTTCGCCGTCCCATGTGTAGCGCGCACCGGCTTGTTGCAGTGCCGGGAATGTCCAGTTGGCCATTGCCTCTAGCTTCTCGGGGGACACGCTGCGTGGGTCGGTGATGTCATGGGTGGACAGAACCGTCTGCCCCTCGATATGCACAACGCCGCGTGCGGTTTCCAGCACCACCGAGACATCCTCACCGAGCGGTTGCAGTCTGCGCAGCCACGGTGCGTCGACGACGCGGGCTGGGATCAGTGCTCCGTCTCCGGCGAAGACGTAACCCTCGTTGAAAGTCGGTTGACCGTCCGGCCGCGGCGGATAGGCGATGTACCCGAAACCACGGCCGCTGGGAAACAGCGCGGATTGCCAGCAGTGCCCCCAGAACCCTTCCAGCTTGCGGATGCCCTGCCGCTTAATGCGTAATCCGGTACCGGTGAAGGCATTCTGCTCGGCGCCGACACTCAGCGTCCCGGTAGCGCGGAAGAGCTGCTCGTAGCGCGGTCCCCCCATGAGATCGCCGGTTATCGAGCTGTTCAGCGACTCGGCGGCGTCAGCTTGTAGCGACCCCTGAACCCAAGGCGGCGCAGCGAGCGTGGCCTGCACCTCAAAGCGCACGTCGGCCATCGGCCCAGTCTTACGGCCAGCGACCAGATCTGCTGAGCTGGTCTGCACCAGAGAACCATCGAATACCATTGTCCACGTGTCGAATTCGCGGACACAGGTGAAGGCCAGCGGGCCAGCGCCGAGCACCCGTGGAGCGCCGTCGATTCCGGCAGCGGGAAGACTCGGGGCGTCGTCGCGAATGCGGAACACTCGTCCGTCGGGGAAGGCCACGTTGACCTGCACCGAGTGGGAGTGCCAGTTCGCCCCCACCGCCTCGATGCCAACTCTCGGGAATCCGAGTTCACCTCGATCGTCGAATACCCAGAAGCTCACCGAATCGCGCATCAGTGGATCCGTGGGTGCGGCGTCGAACGTCAACTCCCGTGTCGGATCGATACCACCGGTCAAATCTATTGCCATAGAAATTCATTCACCCTTCTGGACGGCCGCGCTGCCTGGTCCAGGCCTGCGCGTGGGCTGCATAGTCGGCGAAAAGGGGCCGGATTAGCTCGGGATTCAGGCCGAAGCTGTCCGGATCAGCCGCCGAGCGTGGTTCACGGTTTTGCGCGTTGTGCGTCCACCATGCGCGCATTCCAGCGTCGAATTCATCAGTGACCGGGCGTCCGAGCCATGCGTACAGCGCACGCACTTCTGCGATCGGGTCCTGCGCCATCGTGCGAAAGTCGATGTCGAAGAACCGATCATCGGCCCCCTCGTCTCGGAAGGCCACCGCCCGATTCATTCCCACCGACCACTGATAGGCGTTGAGCTCCCCTAGGTAGCGCCGATCCACATGATCGGTGAAGCCACCGACGATATCGGCGTAGACGTCGGCTACCGAGACGAGAACATCGGTGGGATCACGATGGGTCATGACAAACCGGGCGTCCGGGAAGACCCGGGCAAGGTATGTCAGGGACAGCACATGGGCTGGCGACTTCAGCCGCCACGGTCGACGCGGTTGCCCCCACTGCAACAGCTTGAGCACCCGGCGCTGATAGACGTAAGTGGAGGTGAAATCGGCTTGTTCGACCAGCCACTGCGAGTAACTGGGGATCTGCGCGTAGGCCTGGAAGATCTGCGAGGTGAAGTCCAGCGCCATCAGGTCGAGGCATTCCATCGGCCCGTTGGGGTCGGCGGGCACGTGGTGGCGGCTGCCGGCCATCACTTTGGTCACCCCGGGCGGAATGCGCGGGTCATCACCAGCGACGGTCGACGGCGGTGGACACGGTTGCGCGGCTTCCCAGCTACGGAGGTAACGAATCTCGGGATCCTGAGCCAGAAGGAACGACAACGCCGTGGATCCGGTGCGAGGCAGCCCCAGCCCGAACAGGACCGCGTCGAGGGGTTCGTCATCGATTTCGGGGTGACGGCGGTACCAGTCCTCCACCTGCAGCCGCTGACGCAAATGTCCGACGATGCGCGGGTAGACGAAGGCCTCACCCCGCGCGTTGAGTCGCGCCTCCGCGCCCAATGCGCTGACGAGAATGTCGAGTCCTTCGCGAAAGGCATCGTCGCCGAAGTCATCGAGGCCTGTTTTGTCCCGTGCGGCGCGCAACAATTCGGCGGATGATGCCACGCAACCTCCTTCGGACAATTCGAGACAGTACACTGTCATCAATATGAGTAAGCAGTCAAGGGGCGAATCCCGCCGCCCATACGACAGCTCGGCTCGGCGCCGCCAGGCTGAGCACACACGCGACCGGATCATCGCCGCGGGGAGCGAACTCGTGCACGAGTACCGGACATGGGACTGGCGCGATCTCACCTTCCGCGCTGTCGCCGAGCGTGCCGGTGTCGGTGAACGCACCGTCTATCGACACTTCCCCACCGAACGCGAATTGCACGACGCGGTGATGCGCCGGCTCGAGGACGAAGCCGATATCTCCTACGACGACGTCGATCTGACGAACCTGACCGACACCACTGCCCGATTCTTTGCCTCACTGCAACGATTCACCATTGACGAGTCCGTTCGCACACCATCGGATCCCGTTTTCGTCGGCGCCGACGAGCGTCGCCGCCAGGCCCTACAGCGCGCAGTGGCCTCAGCTGCGCCCCACTGGACCCCGGGGCAAGTACGTACGGTCGCCGGCCTGCTCGACGTGCTGTGGAATCTTCCCAGCTACGAGCGACTTGTTGGCGCCTGGCGCTTGTCCGCTGCCGAGGCATCGGACTCGCTGACCTGGTTGATCGACAAAGTCGTCGCGGCTATTCAGTCCGACGACGCACCCAAGGCCGGGCTCTCACGATTCGAATCTGGCACATGACTGGACAAGCCGCCCCGAGAGCCGGCCGGGTTCAGCACCGACACCTCATGGCCGCCGAACGCCGAATTTACTGTGGTGGAGGAGTTTACGGCCATCTCGGTGGGCGCTTCTCAATGAAGGCCTGCACACCCTCCAGTGCGCAGGGGTCCATCATGTTGGCGGCCATCGTCGCACCGGCGTCGTCATACGCGGCGGCGATGCCGGTTTCGATCTGGCGGTAGAACAACGCCTTGCCCACCGCGAGGGCTGCACGAGGTTTGGCCACGATGCGTGACACCAGCGCGCCAATGTCGTCATCGAGCGCCTCGGGGTCGGCCACCCGATTGACCAGCCCGAGTTCTCTGGCCTGCTCGGCGTCGACGAAATCACCGGTCACCAGCATCTCGAACGCGGCTTTACGAGGGACATTGCGCGACAACGCAACTCCGGGTGTGGAGCAGAACAGCCCGACGTTGATCCCGCTGACCGCAAACCGGGCAGCACGGCTGGCTACCGCCAGATCGCACATCGCCACCAGCTGGCAACCGGCGGCGGTCGCGATGCCGTGCACCCGGGCGATCACCGGCACCGGCAGGCGCTGGATCGCGAGCATGACCTCCGTGCAGTCCGCGAACAGCTGCTCGTAGTAATCCAACGACGGCTCGGCGCGCATCTCCTTGAGGTCGTGTCCGGCGCAGAACGCTTTTCCGGCGGCGGCCAGGATCACGGCGCGCACGGTCTCGTCGGTGGCGAGCGGCGCGAGCCGCTCAGCCAGCGCGGCAAGCATCGCCTCGGACAGCGCGTTGAACGACTGCGGACGGTTCAGCGTCAGCGTCACCACGCCGCGGTCGTCACGCTCATGGCAGACCAGCGGTTCGTCGGTCACGACCGTCGGCTCTTCACCAGTCGGACGATGCCATAGGTGACTCCGCCGGCGACCGCGAGCACGCCTAGCCAGGGCAGCAGCAGACCGAAGAGCAGAATCGAGTCGCCGGCCAGCGAGACCAAGGCGTCCCAACCCCGGTGGACCTGACCGAAGAAACCCTGATACTTGTCCGGCGCCGGCCCACCGATGGTCTGGGCGATGAACGTGACATTCAGTGTGCTGTAGGCGATCTGGTCGCCGAGCGCTTCGCGCTGGGCCCGCAGGCTGTCGAGCTCGGCCTGCCGTTCGGAGAGTGCGCCTTCAGCTTTGATGAGGGCGTCGGGGTCTTTGGCGTCGCGCATGATCGCCAGCAGCCGGTCGACCGAGGTCTGCAGCGCCTTGATCCGGGCGTCCAGATCGGCGCGCTGCGCGGTGACGTCGTCGGTGGTGACTTCGACGCTCTCGACGGTCCCGAGCGACTTGAGGTCTGCGATGACCTCGTCGAGCTTGGCCGCCGGAACTCGCAGCACCAGAATCGTCTGAGCCCTGCCGGTTCCCGACCCGGCATCTTCGGAACGCCTGTCGACGCGACCCTGGACGGCGTCGACGGTCGCGGTGGCCTTGTCGGCGGCTTCGCCGGGATTGGTTACCCGCATGGTCATGGACGCCGTCTTGACGACGTCGCGCTGGACGGGGGTCGGCGGAGCCTTCGGTCCGCCCTCCGGCACCGGCGCCTGCACGGCATCAGCGGGAGGGCCGGCGGGAATCTCGGGCGGCCGGACCGGCCCACCGGTACAGCCGGTGAGCACCACCAGCGTTGCCAGCGCGGCCAGCAGCCACGTTCCGATCCGCAGGATGGGCGAGGTCCGGTCCATCTAGCCGAATGTAGCGGGCAGCGCGGACTGACGTGGACGTTAGAATTCTGCCGATCAGTTCGGGAGGGAGCTTTCGCCAATGATGCGTTCACTCGCGGTTGGGGCGGCTGCGTGCGCGGTGAGCGCCGCGTTGACCATCGGGCTCGGCGCCGGGGTGGCCGCGGCCAAACCCGTCGGCGACCGTCATCACCGCCCGGTACCCAGCAAGGTCGATCCCGGCGGTGACACCGACGAGGCGCAGCTGAGCCACCTCCAGCACCTGACCAAAGATCAGAACGGCCGCAAGCAGCTCTGGGACTATCTCCGCAGCACGATCTAGGCGCGCCCTTCGCGGGATCAGGCCGGAGCCGTTTGCATGGAGCCCAGGTAGTAGGTCTCCTGGCCGCTCGGGTATCCGCCGCCATCGGTGGCGATGTGCACGTGGTCGTAGTGGTTGGCGGTCTCGTTGCCGTAGTCGGCGGTCCAACTCGGCGCACCGATGCCCGGGTAGTAGCCCTGCCGCCAGATGACGTGCAGGACGCCCCAGCGTTTGGCGTTGGCCAGGGCGTAGCCGGCGATCTGGTTGCCCAGTTCGATGCCCTCTTTGGTGTGGTAGTTCGGGATCATGACGTCGACGGCCAGACCGTTGGGATGCCACTTCAGCGGATCCTGGCGGTAGCCGTACATGGTGTTGATCTCCAGGAACATCACGCTGATGGCGCGGGCCACCCAGATGGTGTGGATCTGGAGATTGTGTTCGTCGACATCACCAGGTGGCAAAGCGAACTGAAAGCTGGCGGCATCGGCGACGGGGGCGCTGGCGGCGAGCAGCTCAGCTTCGGCGGGGGTGGCCATGTTGGGCGGCGGTGCGGCCGGGGCAGATGTCGGCGAAGCGGCCGGGGTGGCGGCGTGGTGCGAGGTCTCATGGCTCTGGGCGTAGAACATGGCGGCGGAGACGACGACGGACAGCCCGGCCGCCAGCCAGCGACCCGCGTTGCCACCCAAGACTTTCGCCACGGGCAGCAGCTTACTGCTGCGGCGCGTGTGCCCGAGCACCCTTCAGCGATACGCGTCGCTGCGCTTGGCGACGACGAAGACGGTCACCGAATCGGCATCGTCGTCGACGGAGTAGACCACGCGGCACTGCCCGAGGCGCACCCGCCAATCATTCTGGCTGCCAACGAGTTTCTTGGCGCGGGTAAACCGCTGCTCGTCAGCACTCGCAGGCGAGGCCGTCGCCGTCGCGGTCCTGAGGCGGGGTGTAGATCGGGCTGTCGGAGGGGATGTCGCAGTAGCCCGCCGCCTTGGCTTGCGTGCAGTTCTTGAACGGCATGCTGGGCTCAGCACTGGCCGGCGCGGCGATACCGATCGCCATGGCGCCGAACGTGGACGCTACGAGAACCCCGACAACTCGATACACAACTACTCCCCGTCATACACAAGACCGACTGGACAATATGACGATATTGGAGGTCACCCGTATTCAGACCAAAAGTCGGAAATTGGGGCGGGCGTCGAGTGTGAATCGCCATACGCGGCCGGCGGCGTGTCGCGGATGAAACCGCACACTGGCGCAGGGGTCTAGAGACGAGTGTGGGGCTTATGCACGCAGATCGTCGAGATCGCGTACATAAGCCCCACAGTCGAGGCTGCGCTACTACTTAGTGCGCGTGGCCGTGGTGATGGCCGTGACCGGCGTGCTCGTCGACCTCGACCGGCTTGTCCACGACAGCAGTCTCGGTGGTGAGCACCATGCGGGCCACCGACGCGGCGTTGAGCACCGCGGAGCGGGTCACCTTCACCGGGTCGATCACACCGTCGGCGATCAGGTCGCCGTAGCTCAGCGTCGCGGCGTTGAAGCCGTGGCCGGCAGGCAGCTCGGAGACCTTGCTGACCACGACGGCCCCATCCAGCCCGGCGTTGGTGGCGATCCAGAACAGCGGGGCCGACAGCGCCGAGGCGAAGACCTCGACACCGAGTGCCTCGTCACCGGACACCGACGCCCGCAGCGAGTCCAGAGCCTTGCCGGCCTGCACGAGGGCGCTGCCGCCGCCGGCGACGATGCCCTCCTCGACCGCGGCCTTGGCCGCCGCCACCGCGTCCTCGACACGGTGCTTGCGCTCCTTGAGCGCGGTCTCGGTGGCTGCACCGACCTTGATCACCGCAACGCCGCCGGCCAGCTTGGCCAGCCGCTCCTGCAGCTTCTCGCGGTCCCAGTCGGACTCCGAGGCCTCGATCTCGCTCTTGAGCTGCTTGACCCGGTTGTCGATGGCCTCAGCCGTGCCGCCACCGTCGACGATCACGGTGTCGTCCTTGCTGACCACCACACGCCGTGCCGAGCCCAGCACCTCCAGGCCGGCCTCCCGCAGCAGCAGACCCACGTCGGGGTTCACCACCTGGCCGCCGGTGACGATCGCCAGGTCCTCCAGGAACGCCTTGCGGCGATCGCCGAAGAAGGGCGCCTTGACCGCAACAGCCTTGAGCGTCTTGCGAATTGCGTTGACCACCAGGGTGCTCAGCGCCTCGCCCTCGACGTCCTCGGCCACGATCAGCAGCGGCTTACCGGCCTGGGCCACCTTCTCCAGCAGCGGCAGCAGGTCGGGCAGCGAGCTGATCTTGTCGCGGTGCAGCAGCACCAGCGCGTCTTCCAGGACGGCTTCCTGGGAGTCGAAGTCGGTGACGAAGTAGGCCGAGATGAAGCCCTTGTCGAAGCCGACGCCGTCGGTGACCTCCAGCTCGGTGTTCAGGGTCGAGGACTCCTCGACGCTGACCACACCGTCGCCGCCGACCTTGGTCATCGCCTCGCCGACCAGTTCGCCGACTTCCTCGTCACGCGAGGAAACGGTGGCGATCTGAGCGATACCGGTCTTGCCGGCCACCGGAGTGGCCGCGGCCAGCAGCGCCTCGGAGACCGCGTCGGCCGCACGGCCGATACCCGATCCCAGCGCGATGGGGTTGGCACCGGCGGCCACGTTGCGCAGGCCGTGCTTGATGATGGCCTGCGCCAGCACGGTCGCGGTGGTGGTGCCGTCACCGGCCACGTCGTTGGTCTTGGTGGCCACCGACTTGACCAGCTGCGCGCCCAGGTTCTCGAACGGGTCTTCCAGCTCGATCTCACGGGCGATGGTCACACCGTCGTTGGTGACGGTCGGCCCGCCGAAGGCCTTGGCCAGCACCACGTGCCGACCGCGCGGACCCAGGGTCACCTTGACCGCGTCGGCGAGCTTGTCGACGCCGACTTCCATGGCCCGGCGGGCGGTTTCGTTGAACTCAATTTGCTTGCTCATAAGTCCTGCCTTCGCGTCAGCGCGTTCCGCCCCGGAAACCACCAGCGACGAAGGCGGGGTTTCCGGGGCGGTACACGGCTGCTACTTGTTGACGACCGCCAGCACGTCGCGGGCCGACAGGATCAAGTACTCCTCGCCGTTGTACTTGATCTCGGTGCCGCCGTACTTGCTGTAGATGACGGTGTCGCCCTCGGCGACGTCCAGCGGGATGCGCTTCTCGCCATCCTCGTCCCAGCGGCCGGGGCCGACGGCGACGACGGTGCCTTCCTGCGGCTTCTCCTTGGCGGTGTCCGGGATGACCAGACCCGACGCGGTGGTCGTCTCGGCCTCATTGGCCTGAACGAGGATCTTGTCCTCGAGTGGCTTGATGTTCACGGCCACGATGGAGTCCTCCACTGTTAGGGGTGCGGGCCCGGGGCTTTTCCCCGGACCTGTCGGTTTAACCAGGTGTTCGGCATACGTCCAAGCCTTCGCGTCGTCGTCGCGGGTGCCGGCGCAGGGGGTTGGCCGCGTGCCACCTAGCACTCTATACATGCGAGTGCTAGCACTCAAGGGTGACCCTTTGCAGATTCGCCGAGGGCTTAGCCGGTCGCGGCGGCTGACTGTTCGTGAGCCACGCGCAAGTCACCGAAGAAGGCGATGACCAGCGCATTGACCAGGTCGGCCCGCTCCCACTGCAGGAAATGCCCGGCCCCCGGCAGCACCACCGGACCGGTGCGGTTGGTGAAGGCCACCTCGCAGGCGTGCACGAACTCGGGGCCGACGACCTGATCGTCCATTCCGTAGAGAAGCAGGGTCGGGGTATCGACCTTGCGGTCCATGATGGGGGCCTCGCTGACCGCCCTGCCGTAGGCCAGCTGGTAGACCGCCCAGCCGGCACGCAGCCGCTCCTCGGTGGCGAATGGTTCGGTCATGAAGTCGACGTCGGCGTCGTCGAACGTGCCGGGCGAGGCCCACAGCCGGTGGCCGTACATGCCGCCGATGAAGCGGCGCCGTTTGGCCGGGGTATCGAGCTCGGCGGCCAGGGCGTCCGGGGTCTCCCCCTGCAGGCGGCGGTAATCACCGGTCGGCCCGTCGCGCAGCACCGCCGCCGGGTCCAGTCCCGCGGCCACGTAGTCCTCGAAAACCAGCGGCGGCACGGAGTCGAAGAACACCAGCTTGTCGACGAACCCCTCGAACCGGTGGATCAGGTCGATCGCAACGACGCCGCCGACGTCACCGCCCACTACACCGCAGTGCGAGTGGCCGAGCACGTCGTGCACGAGGTGGTAGACGTCGCGGCTGTAGGCGGCGATGTCGTAGACGTCGTCAGCTGACAGGTCGGAGTCGCCATGGCCGCGCAGATCCGGCGCGATCACCTCATAGCCGGCCTCGGCCAGTGCGGCGATATTGCGCCACCAGATTCGTTTGGTCTCGGGATAGCCGTGCAGGAGCAGCAGCGGGTAGCCGCCCTGACCCTCGTGGATGAAGGCCAGCGACAGCCCGTCGCGCCCCGGGCTCGGGGGCACCTCGGCGCGGTGGATGGTGAACGCATCGGGCGCGGGGGTAGCCGGTTGCGCCGGACGTAACCGCAGTTCGTAGTGCATCACCGGTCGAACCGCTCAGGCCCGATGGCGCATCTCCTCACCGGGCTCATCCTTCGCCCGGCTTGTCGAACGCGCGGGGGTCGATGAGCAGGTGATCAGACACGTCGCCGATCATCTCGACGTCAGCGATGCGTTCGGTGAAGTACCAGCCGGTCTCGTCGCGGGCGAACGTGTCGTAGTAGCGGCCGGCCACGATCGGCTGGAATCGCACCGTGTCGGTGGCCTGCACCACCAGGAAGGTCGAACGGGCCGCGGCGGTGTCGCTGTCGAGGTCGACGATCGCGTTGAGGACGAGGTGACGGGTCTTCGGAGTACCGGTGTCGGTGAAGCGACGGGTGGTCATGCCGAACAGCCCGGCGATGTTCTGTGCCCCCGAGACGCTCGGGGTGTTGGGGCCACCGAAGGCCGCCCGGCCCAGCAGCTCGCCGACACCGTCGAAGTCGCCGGAGTCGATGAGTTCGGCGTAGCGGTAGAGCAGTTCGGTGATCTCGAGCTTGTCAGCCGTCGTGCTCATACCACCTGCCCCGCGATCACCGGCAGACCCGGGTCACTTCGAGCATCAAGCGCAGATGGCGATGCGCCCGCGGCAATCAGATGGGCGGCGAAGGAGGCGATCATGGCCCCATTGTCGGTACACAACCGCGGCCGCGGGATGCGTAACGTCAAACCGGCTGCAGCGCAACGCTCTTCGGCGAGCTCGCGCAGCCGGGAATTGGCGGCGACCCCGCCCGCGATCAGCAGGGTGGACACTCCGAGTTCGGTCGCAGCCCGCACGGCCTTGGCGGTCAGGACGTCGGCTACGGCCTCCTGGAAACCGGCGGCCACGTCGGCGGCGTCGTAGTCGGGGTGGCTCTCCACATAGCGGGCCACCGCGGTCTTGAGGCCGGAGAAACTGAACGCGAAGCGCTCGTCCCGGGGGCCGGTCATCCCGCGCGGGAAAACGATGGCCTCCGGGTTGCCGGTGCGGGCCAGGTCGTCGAGCACCTTGCCGCCGGGGTAGCCCAGGCCGAGCAGCCGCGCCACCTTGTCGTAGGCCTCCCCCGCCGCGTCGTCGACGGTGCTGCCGAGTTCGATGATCGGCTCACCGAGCGAGCGCACGTGCAGCAGATGGGTATGGCCGCCGGAGACCAGCAGACCCACGCTCTCCGGTAGCGGACCGTGGTCGTAGACGTCGGCGGCCAGGTGCCCGCCGAGGTGGTTGACGGCGTAGAACGGCACACCCCATGCCGCGGCGTAGGCCTTGGCGGCGGCCACCCCGACCAGCAGCGCCCCGGCCAGTCCGGGGCCGATGGTGGCCGCCACGATGTCGGGCTTGTCGATCTCGGCGGCGGCCAGTGCGCGGCGCATGGTCGGCCCGAGCGCCTCCAGGTGTGCGCGCGAGGCGATTTCGGGCACCACGCCGCCGTAGCGGGCGTGTTCGTCAACGCTGGAGGCCACCTCGTCGGCCAGCAACGCGACCGTGCCGTCACCGTCCAGTCGTGCGATACCGACTCCTGTTTCGTCGCAGGAGCTTTCGATGGCGAGGATGGTCGTCGCCGGCGGGCAGGAGCGCAGCGACTCGGGGTTAGTTGTCATTCCGCGTCCCGTCGCATCGTGTAGGCGTCGGCGCCGCTGGCCTGGTAGTAGCGCTTACGCACACCCATTTTCTCGAAGCCGAGGCTTTCGTACAGGGCGATGGCCGGCACGTTGTCGGTGCGCACTTCCAGATAGACCACCGAGCCGGGATCGATTCCGTCGAGCAGATCGTTCATCATCCGCCGCCCGATCCCTCTGCCCTGGTACGCCGGATCGACGCCGATGGTGTGGATCTCATACTCGAACGGCGGGGTGCGGCCCAGCCGGGAGATCCCGGCGTAGCCGACGAGTTTGTCTTCCACCCGGGCGGCGACATAGCGGTTGTGCCGGGCGCCCAACTCACGGACGAAGGAAAACTCCGGCCACGGATCGTCACCCTCGAAGAGTTGCATCTCCAGCTCCGCACACCGCGCCGCGTCGGTGACCTGGAGCGGACCGTAGATGATGTTCACCGCAGCACGCCTCGCTCGGCGAGGGTCTTGGCGTCCGGCCGGCGCAGATACAGCGGCACCAACGGCTCCGGCTCGGCGGCCCAGTCCGGCACGGCGGTAACGAGTCCCACCGGCGTCGGGTAGGCGATGTCGAGGGTGGGCAGGCCGAACAAGCCCACATGATCGGGAGAGCCGGCTACTGCCCGTACCCCGTCAACCGGCACGTCGGCGGGCGCCGCGACGGCTGGGCCGTCGACGCGGATGCCGTCGCGGTAGCGCGCCCAGTACACCTCGCGGCGGCGGGCATCGGTCACCACCAGCACCTCGCCGGTGGTCAGCACACCGATCGCGTCCAGGCTGCACACCCCGTACACCGGGACGCCGAGAGCATGGCCGTAGGCCGCGGCCGTGGCCATCCCGACCCGTAAGCCGGTGAACGGGCCGGGACCGCACCCGACGACCACCCCGTCGAGGTCGGCCATGCTCAGATCCGCATCAGCCAACGCGGACACCACATTCGGCGTCAGCATCTCGGCGTGTGCCCGGGCGTCGAGGGTGATCCGTTCGGCCAGCAGCGTGGCAACGCCGGTGTCGTCGCGGGACACCACGGCCGCGGTGACCGCCGGGGTCGCGGTGTCGAGGGTCAGGAGAGTGCGGGTCATCGGCGGTTCCATTGCCATGTCGCAGTGCGGATTTCGCTGTCGGGGCGGCGTGCCAGCGTGACGTCCAGGTGATTGTCGGACAAGCGCTCGGCCAGCCCCTCACCCCATTCGACGACGACGACGGCGTCCTCGAGATCGGTGTCGAGGTCCAGCGAGTCCAACTCGGCCAGCAGGTCGGCGCGGTCGTCGTCGAGTAGGCGGTAGATGTCGACGTGAATCATCGCGGGGTCACCGTGCTGGCGGGGCCGGTGCACCCGAGCCAGCACGAACGTCGGTGACGTCACCGGGCCGTCGACGTCCATACCGATCGCAATCCCCTTGGCCAGAGCGGTCTTTCCCGCCCCGAGCGGACCGGACAGCACCACCACGTCACCGGCGCGCAGCTCTTCGCCCAGCCGGATGCCCAAGGAGATGGTGTCTTCCAGGGTCGGCAGTTCGGCGGCGCCGCTGTCCATCCGGGTGTCAGCCACGGGCGCGATCCTTCAATCGGCGGGCGAAGGCCACGAGCTTGGACGGGGTGGCCCGTTCGACGAGGCGCACCAGTGCATCGTTGATGATGTCGGGGTCTTCCAGCTGCACCAGATGACCGGCACCGGGCACGATCACCAGCTCGGTGTCGGGTAGCACCGCGGCCATCTCCTCGGAGTGCTTGACCGGGGTCAGCACGTCGTGGTCGCCGCAGGCGATCATGGTCGGGATGCGGGCCAGTACCGGTAGCGCCGCGCTCTCGTCGTGCACCTCGAGTGCGTGCAGGAACTCCACGAGCGTGGCGATGGGAGTGTCGTGAATCATGCTCTCGGAGAACGCCACAACGCTGGGGCTCATCGAGTCGTCGCCGAACGAGGCGGTGCGCAGGATCGGACGCAGCACCGAGCGTGCCGCCCCGCGGGTGCGGTGCACCAGTTGGGGGGCGTACCGGGCCGCGAAGCGCACCGCCTCCAGCGCCGGGTTCTGCAGGATCTCGCCTATCGGTGAGCGCGGCAGACCTTCGGCGGCCGAGGAGATCAACGCTGCGCCGACGATGCGTGACCCGTAGTGCTGCGGGAACTGCCGGGCGTGGGATAGCACCGTCATCCCGCCCATCGAGTGGCCGACCAGGACGACGGGGCCCCGCGGAACCATCACCTGCAGAATGGTTTCCAGGTCCTGACCCAACTGGGTCACGGTGTAGGTGTCGACGGGCGCGGCGCCGGACTGGCCGTGGCCGCGCTGGTCGTAGAACACCATCCGCACCTGCTGGCCCCACCGTTCCGCGAGCGCTGCGCGCTGGAAATGGAACGATCCCATTCGCAGGCAGAAGCCGTGGGCGAAGACCACGGTCAGCGGCGCGGTGATCGGACCGACTTCGCGGACGACGAGGGGGATTCCGTCATCGGTGGTGACCACGCAGCCGCGGTCAGCATCCAGCAGTGCGAAATCCTCACCGGCATAGGCGTCCTGGATGAATTTGCGATGGCGGAAGGCGCGCGCGGCCGAGACCCCTGCCGCGGTTCCGACGGCGCTGAGCCCGGCGACCCCGGCCATCAGGCCGGCCTTGCGACCCCCACCGAGCCCGGGGTTGTCGGCCTTACGAGCCAGGCGTTCGGCAGTCTTTTCCGCGCGGCGAGCCAGGCGCTCGTCGATGCCCTTGGCCCGCTTGGGCTTCGCCGTGTCGTCGCGATCAGCGGCCACCGGCGTCGACCTCCCGGTAGGTGCGGACCACCCGCCCGCGGGGGCTGGTGACCACCTCGTAGTGGATGGTGCCCAGAAGGTCGGCCCAGTCCTGCGCGGTCGGCTCACCAGATGCTCCGGAACCGAACAGGATCGCCTCGTCTCCTTCGGCCACATCCGGCTGGCCGGGTCCGAGATTCACCACCAGCTGGTCCATGCAGATGCGGCCGACGTTGCGGCGCAGCCGGCCGTTGATCAGCGCGTCGATTCGCCCGCTGAGAGTGCGGTAGACGCCGTCGGCGTAGCCGATCGGCAGCAGTGCCAACGTGGTGTCCTCGTCGGCGATCCAGGTGTGCCCGTAGGACACGCCCTCGCCGGCCTTGACCGATTTCACCATCGCCACTGTGCATTTCAGTGTCATTGCCGGGCGCAGCCCCAGATCACCGAGCTCCGGGATCGGGCTCAGGCCGTAGACCGCGATACCGGGCCGGACCATGTCGAAGCCCAGGTCGGGCCGCGTCATCGCCGATGGTGAGTTCGACAGGTGTGCCACCTCGAAGTCCACCCCGCGCCGTCGCGCCTCGGCGAGCATCTCAGAAAAGCGTTGTGCCTGAAGATCGTTGAGTGGATCGTCCGGGGCGTCGCCGCTGGCCAGGTGCGACATCATGCCGCGCACCCTGATCGCCCCGGACGCGGTCGCCTGCAGCAGCGCCGTCAGCACGTCGGGGTAGTCGGCGGCGCTCACGCCGTTGCGATTGAGACCGGTGTCGAGCTTGATGGTGACCTCGGCGGTGCGGCCGGTGAGTTCGGCGGCGGTCAGCACCTCGGCGACCTGCCGGGAGGAGGACACCGCGACCTGGACGTCGGCGCTGAGGGCCGGTGCGAAATCGGTGCCGGGCGGATGCAGCCACGCCAGCACCGGCGCGGTGATTCCGGCGGCACGCAGGGCCAGCGCCTCGTCGATCGTGGCGACGCCGAGTTCGGCCGCACCCGCGGCCACGGCGGCGCGGGCCACCTGGGGAGCGCCGTGCCCATAGGCGTCGGCCTTGACGACAGCCATGACCTCGGCAGATCCTGCGTGCTCGCGCAGAACCCGCACGTTGTCGGCGATCGCCCCGAGGTCGACGAGCGCCTCGGCACCGGGGCCGGAGACCGCTGCGGGCGTCGACGGGCTCAACGAAGTCGTGTGCATAGGCTCCTCACTGCCGACAATTGTCCCAGAACCGGTCCGATAACCGCCCATCTGGGCGTTGACCTCACGGTTCGGCGCTGGTCGGGCGGTAGAGTCGGCGCTGTGCGGGTGCTGTCGATGGACGACGCGGTACTGGGCAAACGCCCCGATCTGGGCAGTGTGTCCGACCAGCCCGCCCACGCCCGCATCGCGGTCTGGCTGGAGAAATTGATCGTCTCGGGCCGGCTGTCCCCCGGCGACAAACTGCCCGCTGAGGTCGACATCGCCGCGGCCCTGGGGGTGAGCCGCATGACGCTGCGCCAGGCGCTGGGGTCCATCGAAGCCAAGGGCCTGATTCGGCGCAGCCGCGGTCGCTTCGGCGGGAACTTCGTCGAAACACCCCGGCTGGAGTTCGACCACAGCGGTATGCCCGGGTTCACCGAGCAGCTTCGCCGGCTCGACATGGCCGCCGGCGCGCAGGTGGTCAGCGCCGCTACCCGCACCCCCAGCCCGGAGGTGCGCGAGGCGCTGGGGCTCAAGCGGGGCGCGCGCGTGCACGAGATCATCCGGATCCGATCCGCTGACGGTGCACCGGTGCTGCTCGAGGAGACCTACCTGCCGGCCAGTCTGTTCCCCGGTCTGCTGTCGGCCGACCTCACCGGCTCGGTGTACGCGTTGATGGCCGACGAGTTCGGGGTTCCGCTGTGTTCGGCCGACGAGCACATCGAGGCCGCACCGGCCAGCGCGGCCCGCGCCGACCTGCTCGGGGTCGCCGAAGGCGCTCCGCTGTTGCTCGTCACTCGCACCGGCCACGACCGCGACGGGGTGCCGGTGGAGTTCTCGCACGATTACTTCCGGTCCGACCGCACCCGTATCCGGGTGAAGTCATGGGTCGACCGCGACACCCAGGCCCGGGTGGAGACCTCGCCCGCGTCCTAGCGTTTCCGGTCGCGCAGCGCCGGCAGGACGTGCGCCACGAGGTCAGCCGAGAGCGCGGGCACCACAGCGGGCGCCACCGACAACACCGCCTCGCTGGGCGCCGCGCCGACCGCGATGCACCGCATACCGGCGGCCAGCGCACCGCGCACGCCGGGTACCGAATCCTCGAACACGATCACATCCGCCGGTGGGTGACCCAACAGGGCCGCACCGGCCAAGAAGCCCTCGGGGTCGGGCTTGCCGCGTCGGACGTCCTCCTCGGCGACGACGATCTCGATGACCTCCCCGACGGGGCTGCTCGCCAGTACGGCACGCACGTCGTCGCGCTGGGCACCGGTGACGATAGCCATCGGCACGTCGTGCTCGGCGAGCGCCTGCACCAGCCGCACCGTCTCGGCCGTGATCGGGTTGTCCTCGGCTACCAGTTCGCGGTAGCGGCGCTTGCGCAGTTCCAGCAGCGGGTCGACATCCGCTCGGGCACCGGTGATCTGGATGGCCTTCTCGACGATCTCGCGGTCGCTGTGGCCGAGCAGATGGCGGTCGTAGTCGTCCTGCGTCATCTGCCAGTCGAGGTGCTCGGCGAACAGTTCGGCAAAGATCCGAAACAGAATGGGCTCGTCGTCGGACAGCGTGCCGTTGAAAT
This sequence comes from Mycobacterium sp. M26, assembly GCF_001494595.1. Taxonomy (GTDB): domain Bacteria; phylum Actinomycetota; class Actinomycetes; order Mycobacteriales; family Mycobacteriaceae; genus Mycobacterium. Next base: position 1,717,957 of record NZ_LN929907.1, on the reverse strand, counting down.
CGAAGATGACGGCGGGGTTGCGCGCGGTGGCCCACGCGGTGATCAGTTCACGGGCCTGAGAGGAAACCGGGTGCGACACGATGCAATAGTCTAGTCTTTTAAACCATGCCGTTCCTCTCCGACTCGGAACTGGATGCGCTGCTCGAGCAGCTACCAGCCTTGGCCGGCCAACCGCGCCGGCTGGAGGAACTGTCGGGCGGCCTGACCAACCGCAACGTCAAGATCACCACCCCCTCGGGGACGTATGTCGCACGCTGTAGCGCCAACACCAAGAACCTGTTGGGTATCGATCGCGACAACGAGTACTACAACAGCAAGGCCGCCGCGCAGGCCGGTGTCGGGGCGCCCGTCGTCGACTACCGGCCCGACCTCGGCATCCTGCTGGTCGGCTTCCTCGAGGGCGTCACCCTGACCAATGCCGACCTGCAGCGCCCCGGGGTGCTGCAGCGGGTGGCGGCCGGTGTCAAGGGCCTGCACTCCGGGCCCCGCTTCCGCGACGACTTCAATATGTTCGAGCGTCAGCCCGCCTACCTGAAAGTGGTTCAGGACAACGGTTTCCGGCTGCCGTCGGACTACTACGACTTCGCCCAGCCATTTGCCGACATCCAGCGGGTGCTGGAAGCCACCGACAACACCACCGTGCCGTGCAACAACGATCTGCTGGCCGGCAACTTCGTCGACAACGGCGAACGGGTGTGGCTGATCGACTACGAATACTCGGGCAACAACGACCCGTGCTTCGAGCTGGGTAACCTCAGCGCCGAGTGCGGGCTGTCCACCGACCAACTCGACGAGCTGGTCACGCTCTACTACGGCCGCCCGCTGCGCCACAAGACCGCCCGCGCCCGCCTGCAGGGCATCGTGGGCAAGTACGGCTGGACATTGTGGGGCTGTATCCAACATGGCTCCAGCGCCATCGAATTCGATTTCTGGGACTGGGCGATGGAGCGCTACGAATCCGCCGTCGCCGAGTTCCGCGGACCCGACTTCGCCCGGCTTCTGCACGACGCACAAGCCGCTGACTGAGTAAGGACACCATGTCGACCCAACAGCTGCCCGACCGCGCCCAGATCGTCATCATCGGCGGTGGCGTCATCGGAACCAGCGTGGCCTACCACCTCACCAAGCTCGGCCACACCGATGTAGTGCTGCTGGAGCAGGGTCAGCTGTCCTGCGGAACCACCTGGCACGCCGCCGGTCTGGTCGGCCAGCTGCGCGCCTCGGAGAGCGGTACCCGGTTGGTGCAGTACTCCACGCAGCTCTACGCCGAGTTGGAGGCCGAGACGGGCTTGACGGCGGGCTACAAGCAGTGCGGCGGGGTAACGGTGGCGCGCACCGAGGACCGCATGACGCAGTTGCGCCGCACCGCCGCCAATGCCGCGGCCTACAACCTGGACTGTGAATTGCTCAGTCCCGAGCAGGCTTTCGAGCGCTACCCGGTGATGCGGGTCGATGACCTGGTGGGGGCGATCTGGCTGCCCGCCGACGGTAAGGCCAACCCGACCGACCTGACGATGGCGCTGGCCAAGGGCGCCCGCCAGCGCGGCGCGAAGGTCGCCGAACACGTTCGCGTGCTCGATGTGCTGACCGACGGCGCCCGGGTGACCGGGGTGCGCACCGACGCCGGTGACATCGAGGCCGAGATCGTGGTCAACTGTGCCGGGCAATGGGCCAAAGCCATCGGTGCGATGGCCGGGGTGAACGTCCCGCTCTACTCGGCCGAGCACTTCTACGTCGTCACCGAGACCATCGCCGGAGTCCATCCGGACCTGCCGATCCTGCGGGACCCGGACGGCTACACCTACTTCAAGGAAGAAGTCGGCGGTCTGGTGATCGGCGGCTTCGAGCCGGAAGCCAAGCCCTGGGTGGCACCGGACAAGATCCCCTACCCGTTCGAGTTCCAACTGCTCGAAGAGGATTGGGAGCACTTCGAGATCCTGATGGAAAACGCCCTGCTGCGGATTCCGGATCTCGAGCACACCGGGCTGAAGAAGCTCTACAACGGTCCGGAGAGCTTCACCCCGGACAACCAGTTCATCCTCGGCGAGGCACCCGAGTGCGCGAACTTCTTCGTCGGCGCCGGCTTCAACTCCGTCGGCATCGCCTCGGCCGGCGGTGCGGGGCGGGCGCTGGCCGAGTGGATCGTCAACGGTGCACCCACCAGCGATCTCACCGGGGTCGACATCCGCCGCTTCGCCCCGTTCAACGGCAACGTCAGCTGGCTGCACGACCGGGTGGCCGAGGTACTGGGCGTGCACTACGAAATCCCCTGGCCCAACCGCGAACTGACCACAGCGCGGCCGTTCCGGCGCTCCCCGGTACACCACCTGCTGGTGGCGGCGAATGCCAACTTCGGCAGCCGGATGGGCTGGGAGCGGGCCAATTTCTTCGCACCCGCCGGCCAGGACCCGGTGATCGAGTACTCGTGGGGCAAGCAGAACTGGTTGCCCTGGTCGGCGGCCGAACAGCTCACCACCCGCAACGCGGTCACGGTGTTCGACCAGACGTCGTTCTCCAAGTACCTGCTGACGGGCCCCGGCGCCGAAGAGGCATTGCAGTGGTTGTGCACCGCCGATATGGCAGTGCCGGTAGGCAAGTCGGTCTACACCGGGATGCTCAACGCCCGTGGCACCTACGAGTCCGATGTCACCGTGACACGAACCGGCGCCACCGAGTTCCTGATCGTCAGCAGCGCAGCCACCACCGAGCGCGATAAGGACCACATCCGCAGGAATCTGCCGCACGCGGCGCAGGCCGAACTGGTCGACGTCACCTCGGCGATGGCGGTGTTCGGCGTGATGGGTCCGCGCTCGCGTGAGTTGCTGTCGACCCTGACCGACGCCGATCTGTCCGACGAGGCGTTCCCGTTCGCCACCAGCCAGGTGATCTCGCTGGGCTACGCCACTGTCCGGGCCACCCGGATCACCTATGTCGGCGAATTGGGTTGGGAACTCTACGTTCCCGCCGAGTTCGCCGTCGGGGTGTACGAGGACCTGATGGCAGCCGGTGAGCGCTTCGGGATCGGCCGCGGCGGGTACTACGCGATCGAGTCGCTGCGGCTGGAAAAGGGCTACCGCGCCTTCGGCCGCGAACTGACGCCGAACGAGAACCCTGTCGAAGCCGGCCTGCTGTTCGCCTGCAAGCTCAAGACCGATATCGACTTCCTCGGCCGCGCCGCGGTGGAGAAGGCCAAGGCCGAGGGCCCGCGTAAACGGGTGGTGAGCTTCTCGGTGGACTCCCCCGAGCCCATGTTGTGGGGCGGTGAGTTGATCCTGCGCGACGGCGCGGTGGCCGGCCAGGTGACCTCCGCCGCGTGGGGCGCGACCACCGGCGCGTGCGTCGGGCTGGCCTACGTGCGGGCCGCCGACGACGCCGTCGTCACCCCGGACTGGATCCGGGCGGGCAACTACACGGTCAACGTCGGCGGTGAGGTCTACCCGATCACGGTGTCACTCAAGCCGATCTACGATCCGGCCAACGAGCGGGTGCGCTGACAAGCCACCTAGTGCGCGAAGTGCTGCTGGTCGAAGTGACCGTTGGGCTTGGTCGCGTCCAGATGTCCAAGGACGGCGTGGAGGTCCTCCCACAGCGAGCGGGCCAGGTCGGCGGAGAACCCTTCCCGGACCACCACCCGCAGTACCGAGACATCCTGCGCCCCTTCCGGCATGGTGTAGGCGGGCACCTGCCAGCCGTAGGAGCGCAGCGCCGCCGACACGTCGAACTCGGTGTAGCCGAAGTCGCCGGAGAGCTTGAACGCCACCACCGGGATCGCCGACCCGTCGGAGATGACCTCGAAGTGCTGGCAGCTGGCAAGCTGATCGGAGAGCCAGCGCGCGGTGCCCGAAAGGCATTGCATCACATGGGTATAGCCGGCCCGCCCCAACCGTAGGAAGTTGTAATACTGCCCGACAACCTGGTTACCGGGCCGGGAGAAGTTGAGGGTGAAGGTCGGCATGTCGCCACCGAGATAGTTGACCCGGAACACCAGGTCCTCGGGCAGGTGATCAGCGTTGCGCCACACCACGAATCCGACACCCGGATACGTCAGGCCGTACTTGTGGCCGCTGACGTTGATCGACACCACCCGCGGAAGCCGGAAGTCCCACTTGAGATCCGGGTGCAGGAACGGGACGACGAAGCCACCGCTGGCGGCGTCGACATGCACGGGGATGTCGAGCTTCTTGTCCTTGGCCAATTTGTCCAGTGCCGCGCAGATCTCGGCGATCGGCTCCAGTTCCCCGGTGTAGGTGGTGCCCAGGATCGCTACCACACCGATGGTGTCCTCGTCGACGTACTCGAGCACCTGCTCGGGGGTGATGACGTAGCAGTCCTCGGTCATCGGGATGTAGCGCGGCTCGACTTCGAAGTAGCGGCAGAACTTCTCCCACACCACCTGGACGTTGGCGCCCATCACCAGGTTGGGGGTGCGGGTCTTCCACCCGTCACCGACCCGCTCCTTCCACTTCCACTTCAGCGCCAGCCCGCCGAGCATCACCGCCTCCGACGATCCGATGGTCGACGCCCCCACCGCGCTCGACGCGTCATCGTCGCGCAGGTTCTCGGCGTGGAACAGGTCGGCAACCATGGCTACACAACGAGATTCGATGGCGGCGGTGGCCGGGTACTCGTCCTTGTCGATCATGTTCTTGTCGAACGTCTCGGCCATCAGCTTCTCGGCCTCCGGGTCCATCCACGTCGTCACGAAGGTGGCCAGGTTGAGCCGGGAGCTGCCGTCGAGCATCAACTCGTCGTGGATGAACCGGTAGGCCGCAGCGGGTTCCATCGCCTCGTCGGGCAACCGCAATGACGGGATCGGATCAGTCGACAGCCGTCCCGTGTACGCCGGGGCGATCGACGGGGAGCGGTACTTGACGTGCGGCATGCTTCCTTCTCTCTACAGTGCGGCGATGGCGGAACGGATATGGGCGAGGATGCGCGACGCGGACGTCGGTACCGAGGCGGGCCCGGGATCGGCGGCTGAGGCGTTGGCGGCGCGGGCATGCACGAACGCCGCCATCGCGGCGGCCTTCGCCGGTGGCAGTCCGGCGGCCAGCAGAGCGCCGATCATGCCCGAGAGCACATCACCGGAACCTGCGGTGGCTGCCCAGGATCCGCCCGCCGGGTTGAGGTAGACCGGCCCGTCGGCACCCGCCACCACGGTGACATTGCCCTTGAGCAACACCGTCGCACCGAAGCCCTCGGCGAGGCGGCGGGCGGCAGCGATCCGGTCCTCACCGGGCGGCGACCCCGCCAGGCGCGCGAACTCCCCGGCGTGCGGAGTCAGCACCGTCGGCGCCTGCCGGTCGGACACCAGGTGCGGGTGGGCGGCCAGGATCGTCAGGGCGTCCGCGTCGACAATCACCGGAAGATCGGTATTGAGCGCGAATGTCACTGCAGCAACGGCATTTTCGTCGGTACCCAGACCCGGACCGACCACCCAGGACTGCACCCGGCCAGCGGCTGCGGCGCTGGGCGCGGCGACGACTTCCGGCCAGTGCGACACCACCTCGGCGGCGGCAGATCCGGCGTAGCGCTTCATGCCGGAGGTGGCCGCCACCGCAGCGCCGGTGCACAGGATGGCCGCACCGGGGTAGGTGGAGGAACCGGCCAGGATTCCGGTGACGCCCTGGCTGTATTTGTCGTCGTGCGGGTAGGGCACCGGCCAGTGAGCCCTGACGTCGGCAGCCTCCAGCGCCAGCACATCGGTGGCCGGCAGGTCCAGGCCGATGTCCACGAGTTCGACGCGCCCGCAGTCGGCCAGCGCATGCACGGGCTTGAGGCCACCGAACGTCACGGTCAGCGCGGCATGAACGGCAGGCCCGGTAATCGCGCCGGTGTGCACGTCGACCCCGCTGGGGATGTCGACCGCGACAACGGGGATGCCCGCTGCGTCGACAGCGGCGAACACCGCGGCGGCCGCAGGCCGAAGCGGACCTTTACCCGAGATGCCGACGACCCCGTCGATCACCAGATCGGTGTCCGCCGCCACGGCGGCGACCACCCGGCCACCGGCGGCGCGAAACGCCGCCAGTGCCGTGGCGTGGGTGTGCTCCGGGTTCAGCAACACCGCCGAGGCGGACGCGCCGCGCCGGCGCAGGAACGTCGCCGCCCAGAGCGCGTCACCGCCGTTGTCACCGGAGCCCACGACGGCACAGATGCGCCGGCCGGCAATCCCCCCGGTCCGGCTCACCAACTCCCGCGCGATCGCGGTGGCCAAGCCGTAGGCGGCCCGCCGCATCAGGACCCCGTCGGCCAGGCTGGCCAGCAGAGGTGCCTCAGCGGCGCGGATCGCCTCGGCCGAGTAGTAGTGCCGCATCGGAACCCAGGTTACGTGCCGAGTCCGGGATATCTGTGGACTCCGACCGGGTACTCGGCCCCCATGAGCGATCCACACCTTCTCCAGGAGCTTCTCGACCTCGAACGCGCCGGGTGGCGCTCGCTCTGCGATTCCACCGGTGACCGGTTCTACGGGGAGCTGATGACCGACGACGCGGTGATGGTGCTGGCCAACGGCGCGGTGATGGACCGCGACGCCGTCGCGGCCGCGCTCGGCCAGGCACCGCCGTGGACGTCCTTCGACCTGTCCGATCCGCGGGTGGTGACGGCAGGCCCGGACGTGGCCGCGCTGGTCTACATCGGCATGGCGCGGCGCGACGACTCCGAGGAACCCTTCGTGGGGGCGATGTCCTCGGTGTATCACCGCACCGCCGACGGCTGGCGGCTGGTGCTGTACCAGCAGAGCGCCGCGGCTACTCGACCGTGACGGACTTGGCCAGGTTGCGCGGCTTGTCCACGTCGTAGCCGCGCGCCCTGGCGACCGCGGCGGCGAACACCTGCAGCGGTACCGTCGACAGCAATGGCTGGAAAAGCGTTGACACGGCCGGGATTTCGAAGAGGTGGTCGGCGTAGGGCCGCACCGTGTCGTCGCCCTCCTCGGCGATGACCACGGTGACCGCACCGCGAGCCTGCACTTCGCGGATGTTGCTCAGCAGCTTGGCGTGCAGGGTCGCGGAGTTCTTCGGCGACGGCATGACCACGATCACCGGCAAATCCTCGTCGATCAGCGCGATCGGGCCGTGCTTGAGCTCGCCGGCCGCGAAGCCCTCGGCGTGCATGTAGGCCAATTCCTTCAGCTTGAGCGCACCCTCGAGCGCCACCGGATAGCCGACGTGGCGACCCAGGAACAACACCGCATGCGACTGGGCGAAGGCCTGGCCGAGCGTGGTGATCGGCTCGACGTGCTCGAGCACCCGGGCCACCTGGTCGGGCATCGACTCCAGCTCGCGGTACTCGCGTTCGACCTCGTCGGGGTACTTGGTACCGCGCGCCTGCGCCAGCGCCAGACCGACCAGGTAGTTCGCGGCGATCTGCGCCAGGAAGGTCTTGGTGGCCGCCACGCCGATCTCCGGCCCGGCCCGGGTGTAGAGCACGGCATCGGCTTCACGCGGAATCTGGCTGCCGTTGGTGTTGCAGATGGCAAGGACTTTCGCCTTCTGCGCCTTGGCATGCCGGACCGCTTCGAGGGTGTCGGCGGTCTCACCGGACTGCGAGATCGCGATCACCAGCGTGCCGCGGTCGAGCACCGGGTCGCGGTAGCGGAACTCGCTGGCCAGTTCCACCTCGACCGGAAGGCGGGTCCAGTGCTCGATGGCGTATTTGGCCAGCAGCCCGGAGTGGAACGCGGTGCCGCACGCGACGATGAAGACCTTGTCGACCTCGCGGAGTTCCTGATCGGACAGGCGCTGTTCGTCCAACACGATGCGGCCGTCCACGAAGTGGCCGAGCAAGGTGTCGGCGACCGCCGTGGGCTGCTCGGCGATCTCCTTGAGCATGAAGTAGTCGTAGCCGCCCTTCTCGGCGGCCGACAGGTCCCAGTCGATATGGAACTCGCGGGCGTTCGCGGCGTCGTCGTTGCCGTCGAAGTCGGTGATCCGGTAGCCGTCGGCGGTGATCACCACGGCCTGGTCCTGGCCGAGTTCGACGGCGTCGCGGGTGTACTCGATGAAGGCCGCGACATCGGAACCCAGGAACATCTCGTCGCGCCCGATGCCGACGACCAGCGGCGTGGACCGGCGGGCGGCGATGATGGTGCCCGGGTCGTCGGCATTGGCGAACACCAGGGTGAAATGGCCCTCCAGCTGGCGCAGCACCGACAGCGTCGAGGCGACGAAGTCACCCGCGGTGGGGCCGTGGTGGTAGGCCCGCGACACCAGGTGGACGGCCACCTCGGTGTCGGTGTCGCTGGCGAACTCGACGCCGTCGGCCTCCAGGTCGTGGCGCAGCGTCGCGAAGTTCTCGATGATCCCGTTGTGGACGACGGCGAACTTGCCGGCCGCGTCCCGGTGCGGGTGGGCGTTGCGGTCGGTGGGCCTGCCGTGGGTGGCCCAGCGGGTGTGGCCCAGGCCAGCGGTTCCGGCCAGCGCGCCGGCGTCGGTTTCGGCGAGCGCTTCCTCGAGGTTGGCCAGCCGGCCGGCCCGGCGGCGCACCGTGAGACCGCCGTGCCCGTCGAGCAGGGCCACACCGGACGAGTCGTAACCGCGGTACTCCATGCGGCGCAGCGCGTCGACCACAACGTCGCAGGCAGGACGATGCCCGACGTAGGCCACGATTCCGCACATGGGTTCAAGGGTAGTGCAGCGCGGGTGGCCCGGAGGGTGGGCTACGGTCATGGGGTGGCCCGGACACGCAAGCTCTTCGCGGCGCTGACTCGTCGCGGTCCGCATCAGGTTTTGCGCGGTGACCTGGCATTTGCCGGCCTTCCGGGCATCGTCTACACCCCGGCGTCGGGGTTCAATCTGCCCGGTGTGGCCTTCGGCCACGATTGGCTCACACCTGTCGACCATTACGTGAAAACCCTGGAGCATCTCGCCTCGTGGGGCATCGTCGCGGCGGCGCCGAACACCGAGCGGGGCCCTGCTCCGTCGGTGCTGAACCTGGCGTTCGACCTTGGCACCACGCTCGACATCATCACCGGGGTCCGGCTGGGGCCCGGTCAGATCAGCGTGCACCCGACCAAACTTGGCCTGGCCGGCCATGGTTTCGGCGCCTCGGCGGCGGTGTTCGCCGCCGCAGGCCTGGCCGGGGCGGGCAAGTCCGCGCCCAAGGCCGCGGCCGCCCTGTTCCCCGCGGTCACCAAACCGCCAGCTCAGCAGCCCGCTGCCGGTTTGAAGGTGCCCGGCTTGGTACTCAGCGCACCCGACGACCCGGAGTCGCTGCGGACGGACGCTCTTGATCTGGCCCAGGCCTGGCCGGGTGCGGTGCTGCATGTGGTCACGAAGGGGAAGTCGGCCGGGCTGGCCGAGAAGCGGCGGTTCTCCCGTGTGCTGGGCCTGCCAGGGTCGGACCGCAAGACCCAAAAGGCGGCGCGGGCCCTGCTGACCGGCTTCCTACTGTTCCATCTCACCGGGGACAAGACGTATCGCGAGTTCGCCGACGCCGAGGCGGTGCTGCCCAAGACGGGGAAACCGGACCCCGAGGCCGAACCGATGACACCCGAGGGGCGGATCGTCGCGCTGCTGAAGTAGCGCCGAGCGGCCACTTACGACACGCATATCGCGATTGTGCGTGGCACAACTGGCCACTCGCGCACCCCATATCGTGCCCCCGCCGACACACCAACCAACCGGTTGGGATATACATCGGTGATGCGTACCGGTGTTTTCCTCGACTATTCGGGCGGCTTCCGCGAAGCCGCCGAGCACATCACCATCCTGGAGAAGGCCGGCGTGAACCTCGCGCTGGTCGCTGAGGCGTACTCCTATGACGCCATCAGTCAGCTGGGTTATCTGGCCGCCAAGACCTCGACGATCGAGTTGGGGTCCGGCGTCGTCCCGATCTACACCCGCACCCCGTCGCTGCTGGCGATGACGGCCGCAGGGCTGGACTACGTCTCCGACGGTCGCTTCCGGCTCGGCATCGGCACATCCGGCCCGCAGGTGGTCGAGGGCTTCCACGGTGTTCCGTTCGACGCCCCGCTGGGTCGCACACGGGAGGTCGTCGAGATCTGCCGCCAGGTGTGGCGCCGCGAGCGCGTGCAGCATCAGGGCAAGAACTACCAGATCCCACTGCCCGCCGATCAGGGCACCGGCCTGGGCAAGGCGCTTCAGCTCATCAATCACCCGGTGCGGGAAAACATCCCGATCCACATCGCGGCACTCGGCCCGAAAAATGTCGAACTGTCCGCCGAGATCGCCGAAGGCTGGCAGCCGGTGTTCTTCCTGCCCGAGAAGGCCGACGATGTCTGGGGCGAGGCACTGCGCGCCGGAAAAGCCAAGCGCGACAGCTCACTTGGCGAGCTCGACGTGATGGTCGGGGTGTCGGTGGCCATCGGCGACAACGTGGAGGACCGGCTGACCTGGGCCAAACCCCATCTGGCGCTGTACATCGGCGGCATGGGTGCGCGGGGGCAGAATTTCTACCACAAGCTGGCCACCCGGTACGGGTACGGCGAGGTTGCCGATCACATCCAGGATCTGTTCCTGGCCGGGCGCAAGGCCGAGGCCATCGCCGCGGTCCCCGACGATCTGGTCCGCCAGGTGTCGCTGATCGGGCCGCGAGGGTACGTCAAGGAGCGCATCGCCGCCTTCGCCGAGGCTGGTGTCACCACCCTGCTCGCCACCCCGGTGACCGCCGACGGCGCCGAATACATCACGTTCGTCGAGGAGTTACAGCAGCTGCTGCCCTGATCGGCGTTGTCACCGAACGCTGTTCATTCGCCGGGCGCAACAGCCGACGCCGCGAAGCCGGGACCACCGGGTGCTGGGGGTCGCTCATTGGCCGACCTGCGGGAGCTCGTCAGCGGCGATCTCGCACGGCGTCGGTTCGTCGTCGGGTTCCGGTTCGGGGCTGGCCGCCGGCGGGTCCGCGGGCGGCGGCGGTACGGGCTGTTCCGCCACCGGCTCCTCGACCGGCGGTGTCACGACCGAGTCGTCGGGCGCGGCATCTGCGGGCTCGTCGACCGGCTCGTCGCCGGGTTCACTCGGTGAATCATCTTGCTGCTTAGGATCATCGGTCTCTCCATCAGGCGAATCCGCAGCGTCGTCGGGACTATCACTGTCAGGCGAGTCGAGGGGCAGCGGATCAGCGGTAGTGCCCATACCGTCTGGCAGCAGACGACCGAGGGTGTCGCCGAGTTGACTGCCGAGCCCCGGGGCGGCCGGTGGTGGTGCGGCCAGCAGTGTGGGCTCCGGCGCGGCGGCGGGCACGGTGACAGGTGCGGACGTCGCGGTGCGCACCGCCGGGCGTGCGGAAGGCGGACCGAGACGGTCGGGGATGGCGAAAAGCACTGGGCTGCAGTCCGCGACCCGATGGATGGCGTCGAGGTAGGCGGACTGCACCGCGGTGGTCGCGGTGCGCATCGCGGTGACCCATTCGGTGCGGATGTCGGCGTCGACGTACGGGACGATCTGCTGGCTGACAAGCTCGCCGGCCTGCTCCAGGCCGGGCGCCCCGGTGGTGACGATCTGCGCCGCCGCCAGCCACTGCGCCCGCTCCCCTGCCCGGCGATCGTCGATCGCGACGGCCGCCCGCACCTTGCCCTCGACGATGCCGAGCAGCGTGTCCCGCAGCCACGCGCAGGCGTCCGCGGCACGGCGTAGGGCCTCGACCACACCCGCACCGCTCCGACAGTGCTGGTCGATGAAAGCCGCTGCCGATGACCGGGATTCACCCTGCCAGGCCGATAGCATCTGTCGCAGGCCATCGTGTTCCAGCCGTAGCGCCTCCTCGGCGGTGTCGGCCAGCATGCGCAGTGCCGCTCCGTCGGCGTCCAGCGCCTCGAGGTCCAGTCCGTCCTCGGTGCCATACCACTGCAGGACCTGTGCGCCGTGCGCGGTGAGATCCGGGTGCCCGTAGCCGACCGCGTGACAGGCCGCCACATAGGTCTGGGTGTCCGACACCGCGGGACGACCTTCGTCCAGCCGGGCGGCCACGACATAGGTCATCGCAGTGCCGCCGCTGCGCTCAGCTCCGCCTCGCGGTAATGCTGTGTCCCCGAACGTAACCCGGCGGCAATCTCGTCGGCGGACCGCGACCATTCGAGGATCCCGGCGCACAGCTGACTCAGCGCGGCATGCAGCCGTTCGCCGCTGACGCCATGCGCACGGCCTGCCGTCGACCCCTGGAAGCGCAGCGCGACACGACGGCCTGCACTGTCCAGGAGACCGGCTGCGGTGGCGAACTGCCGAGCGGCGGCGTCAAGGGCCGCAGCGTCCACCTCTGTGTTGCCCATACCCGTGTATGACGCAGGAGGGCGCCGGTCGGTTCCGTCGCGGCGGAAATCAGCCTTCGGCGCTGACCGATTCGGCCACCCGGACGGCCAGCTGCCGCGCGGTGTCCTCGTCGGCGGCCTCGACCATGACCCGGACCATCTGTTCGGTTCCCGACGGGCGCAACAGGATTCGGCCGGTATCGCCAAGTTCAGCCTCGGCGGCGCGCACGGCGTCCTGCACGGCAGGCGCCTCGGCCACCGTGGCCTTATCCGCCACGGTGACATTGATCAACACCTGGGGCAGGGTCTGCATCGGGGATGCCAGCGCGGCCAGCGACTGCCGGGTCTGTGCCATCCGCGACATCAGCCGCAGGCCGGTGACGATGCCGTCGCCCGTGGTCGCCATGGCGGGCATGACGATGTGGCCGGACTGTTCACCGCCCAGCGAGTATTCCCCGGCGCGCAGTTCCTCCAGGACGTAGCGGTCGCCGACCCCGGTGGTGCGCACGGTGATACCGGCCTCGCGCATGGCCAGGTGCAGGCCGAGATTGCTCATGACGGTGGCGACCAGGGTGTTGGAGGCCAGCTCCCCCGCCTCCTGCATGGCCAGCGCCAGGATCACCATGATGGCGTCGCCGTCGACCACCTGTCCGGCGGCATCGACCGCCAGGCAGCGGTCGGCATCGCCGTCGTGCGCCAGGCCGAGGTCGGCACCGTGGGCGAGGACGGCGGCCTGCAGTTGGTCGAGGTGCGTCGACCCGCAGCCGTCGTTGATGTTCAGACCGTTGGGCTCGGCGTGGATCGCGATGACCCGGGCGCCGGCGGCGTGGTAGGCCCGCGGCGCGGCGGCCGAGGCGGCACCGTTGGCACAGTCGACGACGACCGTCAGGCCGTCGAGTCGGACCGGCGCCGCTGACCGGACATGCTGCAGATAGCGCTCGAGGGCGTCGGTCGCATCCAGCGCCCGGCCGATACCGGCGCCGACCGGACGAAGGCCAGGACCCTGGGCGACCAGTTCCTCGATGCGGTCCTCGGCGGCGTCGTCGAGCTTGTGACCGCCGGGACCGAAGATCTTGATGCCGTTGTCAGGCATCGCGTTGTGCGAGGCCGAGATCATCACCCCGAAGTCGGCGTCGTAGGCGCCGGTCAGATAGGCGACGGCCGGTGTGGGCAGCACGCCGACCCGCAGCGCGTCGACGCCCTCGCTGGTGACCCCGGCGATGACGGCGGCCTCGAGCATCTCGCCGCTGGCCCGCGGATCGCGGCCGATGACGGCCAGCGGGCGCCCGGACCGGGCGGTGACAGCCAGTCGCCGGGCGGCCGCCGCTCCCAGGGCCAGCGCCAGCTCAGCGGTCAGTTCCCGGTTGGCGACGCCTCGGACCCCATCGGTCCCGAACAGTCGACCCATGCGGACAAACCTCTCACAATTACCGCCTCAATCCACAACCGACGAGGTTATCCGCCATCTCGCCGCCAAACCGACATTCGGCCGAGACACGGCGCTGCCCGCACCCCGGGGACCGGGATGCGGGCAGCGTTGGTGCCGGTGAGGCCTAGCGGGTCTCAGCCGCCGACGGCGGGGCCGGCGTGGCACTGGTGCTCGGCGCCGGGGTGGTCGGCGCGGCCGGGCGGTTCTGGCCCGGAGCGGTCTCCGAGTTACCCGGCGAGTTCTGGGTGAAGGTGTAGCTCAGCCCGCCGGTGGCGCTATCGCATGCCGGCAGGGTCTGCACCTGGTTGGTGTCGAGTTCGGGCAGCCGCACCGAGAGGTCCTCACCCGGGCACACGGCGGTGGCTAGCGACTGCGCACCGGCCAGCGACACTTCCTGGATGACGCCCAGCTGCTGGCCGTCGACGCTCAGCGTCACGTTGACCTTGCCGTCCCCCACCACCGACTGAGCCTGCGGAGGTGCTGCGTGCGCGAGGCTGAGGCCACCCGCGACGAGCAGCGATCCACCGAGGAGTGTGCCGGCGGCCGTCTTCGTGATCGTGTTCATATTCGCTCCATTTCTTCCTGTTAGGCAGGGATCCACGAGCTGCGCGAGATTCACACACAGCGCCGAGGAGGACACCGACCCCCCGTAAAGGTCCCGTCTCCCACCTCGGGCAGCCGACCACGCTGTCGGCTCCCTGTGGCGTTGCCGGAGCGCCACCGACTCAAACCAAAACTTAATAATTGGTCCGCCTCGCACCGCTGAACTGCGCAAAGAAGAAGTGAGACAGCGCACAAAAAAAACTCGCCGGGTGCATCCGAAAGGACACACCCGGCGAGCTCGCGTCGAAACGCGCGGCAGATCAGCGCTTGCTGTACTGCGGCGCCTTGCGGGCCTTCTTGAGGCCGTACTTCTTGCGCTCGATGGCACGCGGGTCACGCGTGAGGAAGCCGGCCTTCTTCAGCGCCGGACGATCCTCGGGCTGCACCAGGATCAGCGCGCGGGCGATCGCGAGGCGAAGCGCACCGGCCTGGCCCGAGGGGCCGCCGCCGTCGAGGTGGGCGTAGATATCGAAGCTGTCCACCCGGTCGACGGTCACCAGCGGCGCCTTGATCAGCTGCTGGTGCACCTTGTTCGGGAAGTAGTCCTCGAGGGTGCGGCCGTCGAGGTGGAACTTGCCGGTGCCGGGCACCAGGCGAACCCGCACCACGGCCTCCTTGCGGCGGCCGACGGTCTGGATCGGGCGGTCGATGATGACCGGCTCGCGCGGGGTGCTCTCCACCGGGGCTTCGGTGGACTCAGTGGCCTCGATGACCTCGGTGCCTTCCGGGGTCTCAACGACCTCGGTGACCTCGACGTCGGTCGTCACGTCTGTCGTTTCGCTCACTGGTCCACCTGCTTGATCTCGTACGGAATCGGCTGCTGGGCCGCATGCGGATGATCCGGCCCGGCGTACACCTTGAGCTTCTTCTGGATCTGGCGGCTCAGCTTGTTGTGCGGGAGCATGCCGACGATGGCCTTCTCGACCACGCGGTCAGCGTGCTTCTGCATTTCGTCGCCGAGCGTGCGGGCCCGCAGACCACCGGGGTAACCCGAGTGGCGGTAGGCCATTTTGCTCTGGAGCTTGTCACCGCTGACGGCGATCTTGTCAGCGTTGATGACGATGACGAAGTCGCCACCGTCGACATTGGGCGTGAATGTCGGCTTGTGCTTGCCACGCAGCAGATTGGCTGCTGCGACGGCGAGCCGGCCGAGCACCACGTCGGTGGCGTCGATGACGTACCACGACCTCGTGGTGTCACCCGCCTTCGGCGTGTACGTAGGCACAGCGCTACCTTCTCTTCTTCTCGGGTTAGGTCCCGGTATGACCCGGGTGCCGGTCGGACGCGACGGTCGGGATGAATGTCTCGGCGACCAACACTGACCCGAGACCCCGGCTGACGCCGCGGAGAACCGCGACGTACCGCACGCCAACGAGGCAGCTTACCTGCGGCGATAGACGCAGGTCAAAACGCGCCGGCGCGGTCGTAGGCGACGTTGGCGACGGCCCGGACATACTCGGTGCCGCCGTGGTCGGCCATCGTCGCGCTGATGGTCGCGATCCGCCGTCCGACCCGATCGGTCATGGTGCTCACCGTCAGGGTGCGGCCGTCGACCGGGGGCGAGCGGAAATAGTAAACGCTGAGGTCAGCAAGGGTGTAGGTGTCGCCGGGGCCGGTGTGGGCCTGCCCGGCCAGTGAGCAGACCTCGCCGATGATCGAAGCGATCACCCCGCCCTGGATGGCGCCGAGCACGTTGGCCATCCAGGGTTGCGGTTCCACGGTGACGACGAGTTCGTCGGTGGCGGTCACGCTGAGGGCCAGGAGTTCGGCCAGCGGGCCGCGGGCGAGCTCGCCGCGCCCCAGGGCGCCGAGGATGCGCGGACCATCCCAGCCCGGGTCGATCGCCGAGACCGTGGTGTCCACTGCCGGCGGTTCGGGTATCGGGTCGCTGCGGGTCGCCATCGTGGCGCGGTCCAGTGCCCGCAGTTCGGCGGTGCTGCGACCCACCCTGACGGTGCGCCCGACCCCGGAGCACACGACGTCCTGGTTGCTGTTGGTCACCGTGACCGTGGGGGTTCCGGAGCTGTCGTCGTAGTGCGCCATCGTCGCCGAGGCGCACACCAGGTCACCGACGTGCACCGGGGCACCGGCGGTCAACGCTAGCCAGGACTGCACGGTGGCCACCGGTTCGGAGAACAGGTACCAGAAGGCGCCGCTGGTGGCCGATTCGGCGGTGATCGCGTAAGCCGGCATACCGAGCACGCCGCGGTGGTCCATCAGCGTGGGGTTCAGCAGCTGATCGAGTGCGATGCCGCCCTCGGTGAGCCGTACCGAGCCGATGGTGAAGTGGTTCTGCGGCCTGCTAGCTGTGCTCATCGACTGGCATCCTTGCAGATGACGGAAGGGAAAGCCGATGTCTGATCCCATTGCGCCGTACCAGGACAGCAGCCTGTCGGTGGACCAGCGGACCGAGGATCTGCTGGGCCGGTTGCCGCTGACGGACAAGGTGGGGCTGATGTTCCACACCATGGCCGTGCCGGCCGGCGTCGACGAGGTGGTGCCCCTGTTCGGCGAGCGGACGTTGCGGTCGCTTCTGGACCGCGGCCTGCGCCACTTCAACATCCTGGGCTCGCTGGCCGATGGCCGCGCATTCGCGCAGTGGCACAACAGTGTTCAACGAGCGGCGCTGGCGAAACCGCTGGGTATCCCGGTGACGTTCTCCACCGACCCGCGGCATCACTTCGGTGACAACCCGTTGACGCAGATGATGGCGGGCCCGTTCTCGCAGTGGCCGGAGACGCTGGGGTTGGCGGCCATCGGGTCCGGCGAGCGGGTTCGGGAGTTCGCCGACATCGTGCGCCGCGAGTATGTGGCAGCCGGTATCCGGGTGGCGTTGCATCCCCAGTTGGATCTGGCCACCGAGCCGCGCTGGTCGCGGATCAACACGACGTTCGGCGAGGACGCCGAACTCGCTTCGCACCTCGGTGTGGCCTATGTTCTTGGCCTGCAGGGTGATTCGCTGGGTCCTGAGTCGGTGGCGGCGATGATCAAGCACTTCCCCGGCGGCGGGCCGCAGCAGGACGGCAACGACCCGCACTTCGCCTGGGGCCGTGAGCAGGTCTATCCGGGCGGCAACGCCGACTACCACCTGCGTCCGTTCCTGGCTGCCCTGGACGCCGGGGCCGCGGAGGTCATGCCGTACTACGGGATGCCGGTGGGCACCGACTGGGATGAGGTCGGCTTCGGGTTCAACAAGTCGGTGATCACCGGTGTGCTGCGCGAGCAACTGGGTTTCGACGGGATCGTCTGCACCGATTGGGGGCTGATCACCGACCACCCCGACCTCGGCGACCTCGGGGTGGCGCGAGCGTGGGGTGTGGAGCACCTCGACCCGCCGGATCGGGTGGTGCGGGTGCTCGAGGCCGGGGTCGACCAGTTCGGCGGCGAGGACTGCACCGAGGTGCTGCTGTCGGTGATCCGCGCGGGCCGGATCACCGAGGCGCGCATCGACGAATCCGTGCGCCGGATACTGCGGGTCCCGTTCGAACTGGGTCTGTTCGACCGACCGTTCATCGACGAGGAGACTGCCGCAGTCACCGTGGGACGAAGCGATTTTCGCGAGGCCGGACTGAAAGCTCAGCGTGACTCGCTGACGCTGTTGACCAACTCGGAGGCGCTGCCGTTGACCCGGGGCATGACCGTGTTCGCACCTGAGCTGTCCTCGTTGCACGGTTATGGCGAGAAGGTGGACTCGCCGGCGGACGCCGACGTGGCGGTGCTGCGCCTGAAGGCTCCGTTCGAGCCGCGGTCGGAGGGTATGGCGGCGTTGTTCCACCACGGTTCATTGGAATTCGACGCCGAGGAGGTGCGCCGGGTGCTCGACATCTGCGAGCAGGTTCCGACCGTGCTCGATGTGTACCTCGACCGGCCCGCGGTGCTGACCCCGTTCGTGGCTGCCGCCGCCGCGATCGTCGTCAACTTCGGGGTGAGTGAAACCGCACTGCTCGACGTGCTGTTCGGGCAGGCCGCTCCCCTGGGCACGCTGCCGTTCGACCTGCCGCGCTCGGACGCCGAGGTGGCGGCCAGCCGTACCGATGTGCCGTTCGACACCGCCGATCCACTGTTCCGATTCGGACACGGCCTGCGCTACCCGAAGCGGTAATTCGCTTTCTCCCACGGGAACCGATGTGGTCCGATGGAGGGCATGAATAGCGTCGTGTGGCCGCTGGCCGGCGTGCAGGTGGTGACACCGCGACTGACGCTGCGCTACGTCACCGACGAGTTCGCTGTCGAGCTGGCGATGTTGGCGGCCAACGGTATTCATGACCCGGCCACCATGCCGTTCAGTGAACCGTGGACGGATGTTCCGTCGCCGGAGCTGGAGCGCAACTGCCTGCGCTATTACTGGCGCAATCGCGCCGAGGCCTCGGTGGATAACTGGAATCTCGACCTGGTCGTCGTGGCTGACGGGGCGGTGGCCGGCAACTGCGTGGTCCACGGTGCGGACTTTCCCCGGCGGCGCAGCCTGACGACCGGGTCGTGGCTGGGCCGGGCCTATCAGGGCGCGGGCCTGGGCAAGGAGATGCGGCAGGCAGTGCTGCACCTGATCTTCGCCGGCTTCGACGCCGATGTCGCGGTCACCCGGGCTTGGCATGACAACGCCGCCTCGCTGGCGGTGACCCGGTCATTGCCCTACACCCAGACGGGTACCCGCGAGGAGCTACGACGCGGCTGCCCCGACACCATGCTGGAGTTCGCGATGGTGCCGGGGCAGTGGGCCGCCGCACGCCGCAACGACATCCGGTTGATCGGTGTCGAGGCCGCGCGAGAGCAGCTCGGGACTCAGCGGTAGTCGATGACGATCCGGCCGTCGATCTGGCCGCGCTCCATCCGGCCGAACACCTCGTTGATGTCCTCGAGGCGAGCGGACTCCACCGTCGGGTGGATCAGGCCGCGAGCGTAGAAGTCCAGTGCCTCGGCCATGTCCTGGCGGGTTCCGACGATAGAGCCGCGAATCGTCAAGCCCTTCAACACGATATCGAAGATCGGAGCCGGGAAGTCGCCGGGCGGCAGGCCGTTGAATACGATCGTGCCGCCGCGGCGGGCCAGCCCGATGGCCTGTCCGAAGGCCTGGGGATGCACCGCGGTGACGAGCACGCCGTGCACCCCGCCGGTGGCCTTCTGCACCTCGGCCACGACGTCGGAGGTCTTGGCGTTGACGGCCACCTCTGCGCCAAGGCGTTCGGCCAGAGCGAGTTTGGCGTCGTCGATGTCGACAGCCACCACCCGCAGACCCATCGCCCGGGCATACTGCACGGCGATGTGGCCCAGCCCGCCGATACCGGAGATGGCCACCCACTGGCCGGGCCGGGTGTCGGTGACCTTGAGGCCCTTGTACACCGTGACGCCGGCGCACAGGATCGGCGCGACCTCCAGCGGGTCGACATTGTCGGGGATGCGGGCGGCATAGGCGGAGTTGACCAGCATGTAGCTGCCGAAGCTGCCGTTGACGCTGTAGCCGCCGTTCTGCTGGCTCTCGCAGAGGGTTTCCCAGCCGGTGCGGCAGTACTCGCAGCTGCCGCACGCCGACCACAGCCAGGCGTTGCCGACCTTGTGACCGAGCGCGAGGTCGGTGACACCCGGGCCCAGGGCGACGACGGTGCCGTACCCCTCGTGACCGGGGATGAACGGTGGGGCCGGCTTGACCGGCCAATCACCATGGGCGGCATGCAGATCGGTGTGGCACACGCCGGAGGTCTCCAGCTTGACCAGCACCTCGCCGGGACCTGGTGTGGGCAGGGGAACTTCGCCGACCGCCAGCGGCGCACCGAACTCGGTGACGACGGCGGCGTGCATGGTGTCGGTGTCGGTGGTGGAGATGTCGTTGTCCAGTGTCTGAGTCATGGTGGTGTCCTTATCGTGCGGGTGATGTCAGAAGAAGCCCTGCGCCGTGGTGGCGTAGGAGACGAGGAGGTTCTTGGTCTGCTGGTAGTGGTCGAGCATCATGAGGTGGTTTTCGCGGCCGATGCCGGACTGCTTGTAACCGCCGAACGCGGCGTGGGCGGGGTACTGGTGGTAGCAGTTGGTCCAGACCCGGCCGGCTTTGATGTCACGCCCGGCGCGGTAGGCGGTGTTGCCGTCGCGGCTCCACACTCCGGCACCGAGGCCGTAGAGGGTGTCGTTGGCGATCCGGATGGCGTCGTCGTAGTCGGTGAACGAGGTGACGGCGACGACGGGTCCGAAGATCTCTTCCTGGAAGATCCGCATCGCGTTGTTGCCCGTGAAGATCGTCGGCGCCACGTAGTAGCCGCCGTTGAGGTCGCCGCCCAGTTCGGCGCGCTCCCCACCGGTCAGGACCTGGGCGCCTTCACTCTTGCCGATCTCGATGTAGGACAGGATCTTCTCGAGCTGGTCGTTGGAGGCCTGCGCGCCGATCATCGTCTCGGTGTCGAGGGGATCGCCTTGGCGGACCGCCTTGGTGCGGATGGCGGCCATCGCGACGAATTCGTCGTAGATGTCGGACTGGATCAGGCTGCGCGACGGGCAGGTGCAGACTTCGCCCTGGTTGAGGGCGAACATTGTGAAGCCTTCCAGCGCTTTGTCCTGGTAGTCGTCGTTGGCGGCGAGGACGTCGGAGAAGAAGATGTTCGGGCTCTTGCCGCCCAGTTCGAGGGTGACCGGGATCAGATTCTGGGAGGCGTACTGCATGATCAGCCGCCCGGTGGTGGTTTCCCCGGTGAAGGCGATCTTGGCGATCCGGTTCGACGAGGCCAGCGGCTTACCCGCCTCGACGCCAAATCCGTTGACCACGTTGACCACACCATCGGGCAGCAGATCAGCGATCAACGAGATCAGATACAGCACCGAGGCCGGGGTCTGCTCGGCGGGCTTGAGCACCACGGCGTTACCTGCGGCCAGCGCCGGCGCCAGCTTCCACACCGCCATCAGAATCGGGAAGTTCCACGGAATGATCTGCCCGACCACACCCAACGGCTCATGGAAGTGGTAAGCCACGGTGTCGCTGTCGATTTCGGAGAGCGAGCCTTCCTGAGCGCGGATGGCCGCGGCGTAGTAGCGGAAGTGGTCGACGGCCAGCGGGATGTCGGCATTGAGGGTTTCGCGGATCGGCTTGCCGTTGTCCCACGATTCGGCGACGGCGATCTTCTCGAGGTTGGCCTCGATGCGGTCGGCGACCTTGTTGAGAATCAGCGCGCGCTCGGCCACCGAGGTCTTGCCCCACGCCGGCGCCGCGGCATGGGCAGCGTCCAGGGCGAGTTCGATATCGGCGTCGGTGGAGCGGGCTACCTCGCAGAACACCTTACCGGTCACCGGGGTGCGGTTTTCGAAGTACTGCCCACCCACGGGCGGCGTCCACTGCCCGCCGATGAAGTTGTCGTAGCGCGACTCGAAGGACATCACGGAGCCTTCGGTACCGGGCCTGGCGTACACGGTCATGGCATTCTCCTGCCTGTTCAGACGACGAAATGTGTCGGTCGTCACTCAAGGTAGGGAGTACGGGGTTGCAGCACGGTTGCACGAAACCGTGCAACCTCCGGTGCGGATCAGCCCAAGTCGAGGTCGAGGCCGGCCAGGCGACCGCGGGCCTGTGCCTGCTGCACGGAGCCGGGTGCAGCGCCGTCGTGCAGGGCGCGCCAGCCGTCCCGATCGTCGCGGCCATCCGGGCTGTCCAGCCACCGGCGCAGCGCATCCGGCTGGCCGCAGGCCAGCACCGCGGATCGCAGAGTCATCGTGAGCTCGGTGCGGATCCGCGCCACAGCAGGCGACATCGATTGCGGGAGAAGCGGTCCCGCATAGCGATCCAGCGCTGCGCGGATATCGCCGGCGTCGATGGCCTGATACACCTCGTCGATATCGGTGTCGATCGGCACCAGGAGTCGGTAGGGCCGGGAGTCGATGACGTCGCCGCCGACGACTTTGCGCAGCCGGGACATCTCGGCGCGCACGGTCACCACGTCGAGGTCCTTGTCGTCGAGCAGCATCGCCAGGTGGTCGGCGGACAGCCCTTCGGGGTGGCGGCTGAGCAGCACGAGGATGTCGGCATGCCGGCCGGTCAGAGCCGTCGAGCGCGGGTGGCCCACCTCGTCGGTGACCACCCACCGCGGGCGCTCGGATCCCAGCACCGTCAACCGCGGCGGCCTCGGGGCAGCCGGCTGGGGCGAGCCGGTGAGCCGCAGCAGGGCCAGGTGGTTCTCGACGGCAACGACGGTGGCGCGGACCAGGGCCAATGCCTGCGGCGTGGCGACCCGCGGACCACCGGTGAGGTCGATCGCACCGATCTGGGCTCCGGTG
Organism: Mycobacterium sp. M26; assembly: GCF_001494595.1. Classification (GTDB taxonomy): domain Bacteria; phylum Actinomycetota; class Actinomycetes; order Mycobacteriales; family Mycobacteriaceae; genus Mycobacterium. The sequence goes on along the minus strand of NZ_LN929907.1, from coordinate 1,695,467 downwards.
TCGGGGTCGTGCACCGGGACCGCGGTGCAATTCCACGGCTGCACCATCCGGGAGAAGTGCTCGGAGCCCAGGATCTGCAGTTCGGAGTCGAGAGCCAGCGCAGTGCCGGGGGCGTTGGTGCCGGCGCCACGCTCGCTCCAATCAGCACCAGGAACGAAGTTCATCCCCTCGGCGCGCCGGCAGGCAGTGCGGTCACCTTCCACCCACAGCAGGGTTCCGTCAGCCGCAGTCACCGCGACCACCACTCCGGAACCGGCCGCGTCCTCGACGAGCAGTCGCCGGATCACCGGCAGGGTCGGCGCCAGCGGGTGGGAGTCTCGCAGCCGGGCCAACTCGTCGCCGACGGGTGACGGCCGCGCCGCCCGGTCCGGGTCGACACCTTTGGCCAGGCTGCGCTGCCAACTTTTGGCAACGATGGGCCGGAGGCTGGATTCCAGATAGGAGCCGTCGACCTCGCCGGTGACGAACAGTTCATGGACCGCACGCAGCGCCGCTGAAGGCCGAGGGCTCGACCCCCCGCTGGATATTCTGGATGTGCCCATCGGCGATCACACTCCTCGCGCGGCCGCCCCGGCCGTCGCGCGTGCGGCCACCATACGCCATATTTCTGTGCTGCGGGGCCGTGCGGTTCCGGGGCCTCTCCTCCACCGGAACCGCACGAAGTTCAGTACCCGGCGCCTCTCAACCCCACAGCCGGGCGGCGCGCCGGTCGGCCTCGGCGACATCGCAGGCACCGTCACGGACCGCAGCGCCCAGCCGAATGAGGATGTCGTTCAAGGCGGCAGCGGACTGCTGCCAGCGGGCCTGCTCGGCCTGGTAGGCGGTGGCGGCCTCGCGGGTCCACACCTGCTGCAGCGGCGCAATCTGGTGCCGAAGGTCCTCCAGTGCGGCACCGAGGCGGGCCGAGGTCTGTTGGATGTCGGCGAGGACAGTGGCATCGATCTCGGCGAAATTGTAGGACAGGATGGGTTCCACGATTGCCCCTTCTACAGTTCTGCCGTCACATCGCCGATGCGCGCGGCGTGCTGGTATGCGGCCTGCCGCAAAGTCTGTTCACTGTGCCGGACGGTCTCGGCGATGGCCGTCAAGGCTTCTGACAGCCGAGTGGACTCGGTGTTCCACTGCGCAACAACATCTCTGAATCGGGCTGCCGCCAAACCGCCCCACACGGATGGCGGCACGGACTGCATGCGGGCGATGAAGCCGGTCAGCAGAGACCGGATCTCGTCGTTGCGGGCCTGGGTGGTGGCCGCGATCGTGCGCATCATGTCGAAGTCAGTGTTGAGTGCGGTCACCGTGGCATCCTGTCCAATTCTTGATCTTCACAATGGTTTTGACGGCTATGGACGTCGTTCGGTTCCATTGATTTGTCGTGCGGAGGCGATGGCGCGATCGCAGACCGGACCGATGGCCTCGGGGCTGCCGTGCCCACGTTGGCAGCCGATGCTGATGCGGGTGGGGCCGTCGAGAAGCACGAACCAGCGGATCTCACGCCCCGATCGCGTTTCCTGGTAGGTCAGCACCTGCCGACCGGCTCGCCGGCCATCCGGATCGAAGTCGGTGAACACGCCGGGCGCTTCGTGCCTGATCGCCTCGTCGAGCACATGCGCGACCGTGTCGTGGGTCTGGCCCGGGGCATAGGACTGAGTGATGTGCAGGGCGTCGGACGGATCGGTGACGGAGGTGAGTTCCACCCGGTGCGAACCTGGCCCTGCGGTGACGCGGCGTAGCCGCCAGTCCGCGGGAATCTGCACGACGATACGGCCCTCCACCAGGTTCACCGTCCGCCCGATAGGGGCCTCGTCAGGGCGGGCGGTAACGAAGACGACAGCCAGGAGGATCGTCACCGCGACCGCGAAAGCGGCAATCGCGGCCGGTCGCTGTGGGTGCCGGCGCGGAGCCGCGCTCCGGGTATCGGGCGGCAGGGCGGCCGGCACCGAATCTTCGATCCGGTGCAGCTCGGTGGGGATACCGTTGTCAGACAGCATGGTTCGTAGGATCTGCGCCAGATCACCTGCGCCAGGCACCCCGTGCGGGGCATCGATGAGGACCCGGGAGGGGCTGCTGGTGGCCATGATCCGGGCGACGATCGAGGCCGGATCGGCGGGCCCGGCGAGCACGTCGGGTGTGGCGAACCCGCGGCAGATTGCCACCACGTCGGTGCCGAGTTCGATCAGCACTGCGGTAGTCCCGAGCCGGGCAGGTGTCGATCGCGGCTGCGTCGCGACGGTCGCCGCCGCCCCGCTCGCCCACTCGGCGAGCCGGGTGACGCGGCGGGCCGGCCACCAGGAGGGGTGGACGAGTGTGATGGCCTCGCAGGGCATGTCACTCGATGCCGACAGAATGTGCCGCCACAAGTGCTCGACTGATACCGGGCACTCGTCTAGCAGCACCGTGGTGTCGTCGATACCGGCGAGGGCGGCGCAGACCAGCGGGGGCTCGGCAAGATCGTCGCCATGCGGGAGGCGGCGTACCGCCGCCGGTCCGACCTCGAGGACGGTCACGGCGGGCTCCAGTACACCTGAATGCGTTGGGCAGCATCCGCTCTGATCAGCAGACCGCGGCCCGGTGGCTGTGGGGTGGGCCGGTGCCCACCGATCACCAGTCCCTCGTCGGGCGAGCCGCTCATCAACAGCGTGGGGCAGCGATTGTCGCGCAGATGGGTCAGCAGCGGGTCGTACAGCGCGCGGGCAAGACCGGCCCAAGGACGGGCGATGATTAGATGCAGCCCGATATCCGAGGCGTGCGGCAGCAGGTCGCTGACGGCGGCCAGACCGTCGGCACCGGGACCGGCGACCAGGTCGTGGTCGTCGACGACGATGAAGACGTCCGGACCGTCCCACCAGGACCTGGTGCGCAGTTGATCGACGGTGAGGTCGGCGGCCGGAAGTCGGTTGCGCAGCATTGTGAGCAGAGCCGGTAGGGAGTCGGCCAGTGCCGCGGGCGAGAACGCATACCCGTGCAGGTAGGCCGGGTCGACCAGGCCGAGCAGTCCGCGGCGGAAGTCGACGAGGTAGAGCTGAGCCTGTCGTGGTGTGGCACCGCGCACGATATCGAGGCACAGGGTCCGCAGCGTGGCCGACTTGCCGCAGTCGCGATCGCCGACGATCACTAGGTGCCCATCGTGTGAGAACTCCAGGACGGTCGGAGTCAGCTCCGGTTCGCCGATACCGATCAGCACTCCTGACCCGGCGGCGCCGTGGTCGACGACCTCGGCGTAGTCGACGCGGGCGGGAAGGAGCCGCACCGGCGGAGACTGCCAGCTGGCCGGTGCGGTGACGTCGCAGTCCGCGGAGGTGGCGATGGCGAAGTGGTGACCGTCGCGGGTGAGGCCGCGGCCCGGCATCCCGAGCGGGACGAGAGCTGCCTGCTTGCGGTTCATCTCGGAGTCCAGCGGATCGCCGAGACGCAGCTCCAGGCGCGTACCGATCTGATCCTTGAGTCCCGGGCGGATGTCGGCCCAGCGCCCGGCGGTGAGGATGAGGTGCACGCCGAAGGACAGGCTGTGCGCGGCCAGTGCGGTAACCCTGGGTTCGAGCTCGCCGAACTCCTCACGGAGGGACTGCCATCCGTCGATGACGAGGTAGACGTCACCGAACTCGTCAACCCCGCCCGCTTCCCGCGACCGTACGATCGTCTCGACATGCCGCAGTGTTGCGTGCACCAGCTCAGGGTGGTGTCGGGGAGCGACCGTCCCGACGTGCGGCAGGACACGAAGCGCTTCGAGCCCACCGCCGCCGAAGTCGAGGCAGTAGAACTGAATTCGCTGTGGATTGTGTCGCGCCGCCAACGCTCGGATCACGGTGCAGACTGCCTGCGACTTGCCGCTTTGCGGCGTACCGACGATCGCCACGTGCCCGCCTGCGCCGCGGGTATGGACGGTTAGCGGCACGCGGCACTGGTCGAAGGGACGGTCGATGAGGCCGATGGTCGCGCTGAGCTCCGGGTGACCGGCCTGGGTCAGATCGGACAGTCGTGGCGAGCTGGACAGCGGCGCCAGCCAGATCTGCCGGGCTGGAGTTCCCTGGCCGCTCAGCTGGTCGAGGATCGTATCCAGCACCGTGCGAGTGCCTCCGAGGGAGGGCGCAGGATCGGCTGCCGGAACCGAGGTGAACTGCCGGACAACGGCTTCGGACGTCACGGGCAGGGTGTCGACCACCGGCACTCCGAGATAGGTCGTTTGGAACCTGCTCACGCGTCCGTCGCCATCGCGCAGGAACGCCGCGCCCGGCGCGGCGGGAAGGTCGACCGCGTCGGGCACGCCGAGCACCGCCCGGGACTCCGCGGCGCTGGATGTCTTCAAACAGATCCGGTACGACAGATGGGATTCCAGCCCACGCAACCGGCCCTCGTCGAGTCGCTGGCTGGCGAGCAGCAGGTGGACGCCCAGTGATCGGCCCACCCGTCCGATCGTGGCGAACAGATCGGCGAAATCGGGCTGCCGGGCCAGCAGTTCGGTGAACTCGTCGACCACCACGAACAGGGCCGGCAACACCGGTAGCCGCGGATCATCCTGGCGCGCTTGCCGATAGGCGTCCAGATTGACCGCATCGCCGGCACGAGCGAACAGCTGCTGTCGGCGGTGGATCTCACCGGCGAGGGCGTCCTGGGCGCTACCCACCAGGTGGTCGTCCTCGGAAAGATTGGTGATGATCGCCGCCACATGGGACAGGCCACTGAGCCCTCGAAACGTGGCACCGCCCTTGAAGTCGATGAGGACGAGGTTGAGCTCGTCCGGCGGATGCAGGCAGGCCATCCCGGTGACCACCGTGCGGAGGAGTTCGGACTTACCCGATCCGGTGGCCCCGACACACAGACCGTGGGGTCCGTGGCCGCCTGCGGCAGGCTCTTTGATGTCGAGTTCGACGATCTCTCCGTCGGGCGTGCGCCCGAGCGGTATCCGTAGGGCGGTGTGGTTTTCGTGTGCCGGCCACGGCGGTGCCGAGCCGCTCCCGAACCGGGCACCCCAGCGGTGGGCGTCGTCGGCATCGGGACGGGTGGCTCGATAGCGAGCGAGCCAGCGGGCACAGTCCCGCGCCTGCTCGACTGTCAGCGCGTCGGGACGGGCGCACTCCTCGCCGGCCACGATGAGCCGGCCGGTCTCGATGAGGATTGACAGCGCCTCGACGTCAGCCGTCGAACCCATGCTCACAGTGGTCATGGCGGCGCGGTGCCGAGGTGCCCGCCCGTCCGATCGGTCGGTGACCACGAACAGGTGAGGACGGTGCGTGTCAGCGGCAACCGCCTCGAGGTCTTCGGCACGCTCGTAGACCATGGGTGTACCGGATCGGGGATGGCGGGTGTGCGGCAGCCACTTGAGCCAGTCCCACTCGGCACGCCGTGCCGGGTCGACCAACGCCGCAATCAGAATCACGTTGGGCGCGTGCAACACAGCGAGTTGGCAGACCATGGCGCGCATCAACGCCCGTGAGTCCTGCGGCGGGCCGGCGACCGCGATCACCGGGACACCCGTGATGGCAAGGGCGATGGGAACCTCGCCGACGATGCAGTGATGGTGCACCCAACGCCGGAATGCCTCGGCCGTGACGGGATCGAGGTCCGCGGCCGGCGCGGTCGGCGGAAGAACGATGGGACGGCACTGGCGTTGTGCGCCAACACCGATGCGCACGTGCCCGACATCGCGGTCAGCGGCTCGACGCTCCCACATCCGCGGTCCACCGACGAGTGACCACAGCGCGGTCGGCGCCGGATGCATCCAGGTGAGGACGTCCCGCTGGCGTTGTGCGGCCGCGTCCAGCTGGGCACCGAGATCGTCGAGATGCTCAAGATATCGCCGCCGTTGGTCGTCCAGTCGGGCGCTGTCCCGGTCACGCCCGCCGCGCAGGGCCATCGTGAGTGTTGAGATCAGGGCCAACACCGGCAACAGCAGGGTCACCGGACTGACGGTGGCCCCGGATCTGACGCTCCAGACGACTACACCGACCGCCGCGAGCACCCCGACGGCGATCAGTGCCGTAGTCCGGGCTGATCCGGCGACGTGCTCCGGGACGGGCGGCGCCGCGACGACGACCTCGCCGGTGGGGATGGCCGGTGGTGTCAGTCGCGCATCCCCGGTGAACTCGATCGTCGTCGCGAGCATGAACGGACGGTAGGCACCCGGTCGCGTCCCGGCAATTCACCTGTGGACAGCGGAGTTCACGCTCCCCACGGTGTGACTAGCGTCCGCTAAATGGCTGCCATGACCGCAATGTGCCGGGTGTCGATCAGGTCCGAGACAAGCGAAACAGACGTCGAGCTGCCGGCGGATCTGCCCGTCGGCGAACTGCTGCCGGGCATCGCCGATCTCCTCGGCGGGGACTCGGATGCCGGGAGCCTGCGGCTCGCCCGGCCGGACGGGACGGTTCTGGACGTCGCGGCCGCACTCAGGGAATGCGGAGTTCATGACGGGTCTGTGCTGTTCATCATCCGCCCCGATCTCGCGGCTCCGCCGCCGGTCCTGGACGTGTGCGCGACGGTTGCGCGCGCGTCGCAGGACCGTGGCCGTCCCTCACCAGGATCGATGTCAACGGCGCTGGTCGTGTTGTGGTCGGCGATCACCATGTCGGTAGTGATCGGCATGGGCTCGGGTGATAGCGGGTACTGCATCGTCTTCCTTTGCCTAACAGCGCTTCTCGCTCTGGCAGCAGCCATCAGATTGCGTGACCGGCAGATCGTGTCATCCGCATTCGGGGTGATCGCAGCGGCGGTGGCCGCCGCGGCGGCGTGGTTCACCGTTCCGGGAGTGTCCGGGTTCCTTCTGGCGTCGTCGGCACTGGCGGGCGTGGCCCTCATCGGCTGGCGGGCTCTGGACCACAGCGGAACTGTCCTCCTGTCGCTATCGGGTGTCGGGCTGGCCTCGGCGACGATGTCCGCGGCTGTGGTGTCGGGGTGGCTGCCGGCGCCGGCGGCCGGACCGTTGTTGGCGACCAGCGCAGTAACAGTGCTGGCACTGTCGCCGCAGTGGGCGGCTCGCGCAGGCGGACTCACTCCGTCGGCGCCGGCGCCCGATCTCAGGGCCGCCACCGCGAGGGCGCACCCCAGGCTGACCGGCCTGGTCGTGACTTCGGCCGGTACCGCCCTGCTCGGGTCCTCACTCACCGCCGTGTGGGCGGATGAAGCCGGCGCAGCGGCGATCTCCACCGGCGTGCTGTCTCTGGTTCTGTTGCTGCGCAGCCGTATTCAGCGTTCCATCACGGAGTCCTGGACCGTGCGGGGCGCCGCGGCCGGTGCCGCAACGGTGTGCGCAGCACAGCTGGCGATCAGCGTGCCCGGGACCGCCGACTGGCTGTGTGCGGTGATCGCCGCCGCGGCGCTCGCCGCGGTCGTGCTGGGGCCGTCGACGTCGCTCCTCTCTGCTACTGCGTCCCGCGCCTTGGCGGCTCTCGACGTTGCCGCTGGTGCGGCAATGGTGCCTGCCGCATGCGCGGCAGCGGGTGTGTTCCCGGCGCTCGGCGGACTGCTGTGAAAGTCCCAGCGGTGTCGGTGATCGTCGCGCTCGTCGCGCTGCCCTGCGCTCCCCCGGCGTCCGCCGTCGCACCACCGCCGATCGACAGTTCGCTCCTGCCACCGCCTGCGGTCGCCGCTCCGACGGAGCCGACCGAACAACGCACACCGTGCGCGGTGCTCTCGCAGACAGCGCGGGATGTCCGCGCACACCAACTCGATGGTGTCGACCTACCGTCATTGTGGCAACTGACGCGGGGCGCCGGTCAGCGCGTAGCCGTGATCGACACTGGTGTACAACCACATTCGCGGCTCGCCGCGGTAGTGAATGGCGGCGACTATGTGTCGATCGGTGACGGGCGGCAGGACTGTGACGGGCACGGCACCCTGGTCGCCGGAATCATCGCCGCACAGCCCGACGACACGGACCGCAGCGGGTTCGCCGGGATTGCTCCGGATGCCACCGTGATCGCAATCCGCCAGTCGAGCACCATGTTCGGGCCGGTATCCGACCCGTCGGTCCGCGGATCCGGTGATGTCGAGACCCTGGCGAAGGCGGTGCGCACCGCGGCTGACATGGGCGCCTCGGTCATCAACATCTCTTCGGTGGCCTGCGCCGACGGGATGCTCGACGACCGCGTGCTGGGCGCGGCGCTGTCCTATGCGGTGGACGTGAAGGACGCGGTGGTGGTGGCCGCGGCGGGCAATGTCGGCGGACCGGGTCAATGCTCGGGGCAGAACACCGGCGGCCAGACCACGGTCATCTCCAGTCCCGCCTGGTACGACGACTACGTGCTGACGGTGGCCTCCGTCGATAGTGACGGCAATCCGTCGTCGTTCAGCCTGCACGGACCGTGGGTGGACGTCGCTGCGCCCGGGGAAGCGATTGTCTCCCTGGACCGGAGCGGTTCCGGGATCGCCGACACCATGCCCGGGTCATACGGTCCGCAGCCGATCTCGGGCACCAGCTATGCCGCCCCGATGGTCAGCGGCCTGGCGGCACTGGTGCGGGCGCGCTTCCCGCAGCTCACGGCACGGCAGGTGATGGCCAGGATCGAGTCCAGTGCCCACAAGCCCTCCCGGGGCTGGGATTCGGCGGTGGGCACGGGCGTCGTAGATGCTCTGGCCGCGCTCAACGATCAACCGGCACCGTCACCGGCGCCGGCTCCTGCCTCGTTTGACGTGCCTGCCGAGAGCCCCGCGAAGGACAGCTCGGCACGGGGAGTTCTCGGCATGGGTGCGGCGTTGTGTCTGATCGGTCTCGCGGCGGCGGCCTCGACGCGGCTACGGCGTGGCAGTCCCGACGACATCCCGCGCTGCTAGTGCGGCCTGCCTGCTGAGTTCAGGTCCGGCGGGCAGGGCGGCGATGATCGCCCACGGGATGGGCGCCGGCGGATCCTGAAGTCCGATCGCAGCTGCCGCAGCCGAATCCCGCACGGGGAAAACAACTCCCGTATCCGAGATGAGGTAGCGACCCGCGGTGGCGGTGTTCGCCGACACGTCCACGCCGCGGCCTGGCGGGACGGCCACCACGTCGACGTTGGGGCCGTCCCCGTCAGCGGTGGTCACTGGCACGGCAGTGCCGGCCTGCGGCGCTGCCGTGCCGGCGGCGATCCTGACCTGGCCCTGCCGCCAGGTCGCACATACCTCAGTCGGCTGCTCAAGGAGTGCGGGGGCGGCGTCGGGATAGCCGGCTACCGGCAGCGCATCGACCAGCTCGGTGCCGGCGATCACCTCCGGCGACACGGACGGGATATCCGCCCCGGCTGCCGGGTCGGCGAACCGGATCAGGTCGGCGGCAAGCCGTCCAATCCGTTGAATGCCGTTCGGCACAACGACATAGAACTCATCATTGCCGGCCCGAATCGTCCGCAGCACTCCCCCGAGACGCACGCCAGCGACGTCGGCGGACGATCCGGTGATCGTCGGCGGTCTGATCGCCGGGGCTTCGGGAATGAGGGCCAGCAGCGTGGGCGATACCGGTCGCGGGCGCACCCCGTCGAGATGTAATGCGCGTGCTGTCGCCGGGTTGTCCGGGTCGATCCGGGCACGCCGACCGCCGTACAGCAGATACATCGCGCGGTCGCCGTGTGCCGCCGACGCCACCACCGCGGTGCCGGGCTGCAGGTCGGGTGGGCCATCGGCCGCGGTGACGGTGATGGCGGTCCGTCCGTCGGCGTGATCGCACACGGTCCAGCTCTGATCCTGTGGCGCGATCGGCTCGCCCACCGCGTCGGGCGCCCCCGGGATGCCCAACACCGGACCTCGCGAAATGTCCTCCAGTGCAGCGTCGCTGACGAGCCGCGGGGCCACCGGAGCGCCGAGGATGAGCTCGGCGGACACCCGGTTGCTCACCGGTCGCAGTGAGCCGTCCAGGCGCACGAACATCGCCCCGGATTGGCGCGACATGACCAGTTGGCTGTCGCCGGGAATCCCGGGCAGGACGGGGAAGGCGGTGACCACGATCCCGATGCCGAGCGCCAGCATGCATCCGCCGGCCAAGGCACGGCGATGGCTGCGCAGCGGATCCTCACCCGCCGGCATAGGCCGCCCCAGGAGCGCGTATTCCATTCGGCGCCAGAGGAATCGATCACCACTGGATTGCAGGCGAAGGGAACCGTGGCGCCGCACGCACCTACGGTAGGACAGATGCGGTTCGCACGATGTCGGCTCTCAACAGGCCGGTGACCTAACGCCAGCGGGCCCACACGTAGGGCACCAATGCCCGGAGGAAGTCGAGATCGGGCCCCTGTCGAGCCGCGGCGAAGGCTTCCTCGAAGTACTCCTCGGCGACCAGCAGAATGCCCTCGGCGTATTGCCGGGTGAACTCGATACTGCCGTAATCGTCCATCAGGGCCCGGATGGTGCGCACCATCTCGTCGGAGCGCTCCGCGCGGGCCAGGCCCAGGTAGTCGCGCACCAGGTCGCGGTCGGCGCCGGTGGCGGTCGCGGTCAGGTGCACCAGGGTCAGCGTCCGCTTGCCTTCGTAGATGTCGCCGAGAATCTCCTTGCCGTAGGTCTGTTCGTCACCGATGAGGTTGAGCAGATCATCCCGAATCTGGAACGCGGCACCGAAGTGGAAGCCGAACCGGACTATCGGGCCGAGGTCGGCAAGGCCGCCGGAACCGACCATGGCTCCGACCCGCAGCGGGTGGATGGTGGTGTACCAGCAGGTCTTGTGCATGATCAGATTGAGGTAGTCGGCCGGTTGCAGATCGGCGATGTTGTCGTACTGCCAGCCCGCCTCGATGGCCTGGCCTTCCAGCGTCCGCATGGCCATCGTGTCGAACTCGGCCCACACCAGGTCGGCAAGGTCGCGGTCCAACCGGCGGGTGGCACGGCGCAATACCTGGCCCGCAACGACGGCGAGCGCATCACCTGCGTTGAGTGCCGACGCGACGCCATAATGAGCAGCCAATGTCGGCCTGCCTCGGCGTATTTCGCTGCCATCGACGATGTCGTCGTGCACCAGGAAGGCGTTGTGAAGTAGCTCGATGGCCACGGCGAATCCCCATACGTCCTCGAGCTGCGCCCCGAATGCTCTTCCCGCCGAGAGACACAGAGCAGGACGCAGCGCCTTGCCGATCCTTGAGGGATACTCGCGTAGCGGTTCGTAGAGCCAGCGGGACGGCTCGCCGTCGGGCAGCGCGTCCAGCATGGAGCGCCTGATGTGCCGCGCGACATCACGAAGCCGGTCGTCAACCGAATCGACCAGGTCCGAGCGGTCTTCGGTGGCGGTCATGAGGAGGGACGCACGGTGAGCGCCACCGGCAACCACAGGTCCGGGTGTCCCGTCACAACAAGGGTGCCCCGATAGATCCCTGGCGGATCAAACGGTGCCACGTGAATCTTCAGTGCGACACCTCGGCTGGACCGCGCCGGTACGGGGACATCCGTGGGATCGCACTGCGTAGCGGCCGCGGCAATCACGCCACCACTGTGAGAGATCAACTCACCGCAGCGCAGCTGCACCACACCGAAATCCTCACCGGAGTTGTTGTGCAACCAGACTTCCCCAGACGCCCAGCCGTCACCGGTGATGTCCATATCGACGCTGCCCGCCGCCCCACGACCGTCGACGCCCAGAGCAATCCCCGCGCCTGCCCGACCCGCCGACGGTGCAGCACCGAGAAGGAATTGGCCGAACATCGACCACCACGCCCGAGTCAGGCGTTCCAGGTCGGGTCCTGCGCTCTGTTCGCGGCCGGGCGATGCAGTCTCGGCGTGGCCATTGGTGGTGGGCCGCGCACCCGCCTCGACTGCCCGGACAAATCGATCGACCAGTTGACTGGCAGCCCGGAAACCCTCGGCCTGAATAGCACTCAACGCCCTGGCGTTCGCGGTGGGACTGAATACCGAGGCCCACGGCAGATCCGCAATGGCACCGTCGTCGCCGAAACCACCCTCCACCTGGGTTCCTTCCCCGGTATTCACCCGCTGACCGGGCGTGTTTCCAGGTATGCTATGCCTCGATCCGGGCTAGGAGGGGGCGATGGCGCCGCTGCAGGATTTGCTCGCCGTCTACGGGGCGATCGACCAGTCCGTCGTGGCCGCAGATGACCCGCAGTGGTCGGCCCTTGTCGAGAAGTACTTGCCCGGTACCACCGGGCCCGGCCGCCAGGGTTGGTATGCCGAGATTCAGGGGCTGATTCGCCGCCTCTCGCCCGACGGTGCCGAGGTTGACTTCCCGGCGTTCACCGATGCCGTGACCAGTCTCGCCGATACCGTGCGCAAGGTCAGCCCGGTCGCTGCGCTCGATCTCGGCGGAAGCTCATCATCTGACGACCAACCGGAACCGACGGCGGCCGAGTTCGCCGGGGACTGGACGCTGGGCGGAGATGAAGCGCCGGTGTTCACCCCCGCGAACCGGGCGCAGCTGTTCTATGCCGGGGCGGTGTTGAAGGCGCTTCTACCCATTGCCCCACCGGCGGCAGCCATCGCGCTCAACGGGGCACTCCCCGATGCGCTCGATACCTTCCTCGGCTTCGCCGGTGATCCCACCGCAGAGGAACTGGCGGGATTCGACAAGTCCGCGATGACCACCGAGGTCACCCGCCGGATCGACCGCACCCAGCAACTCAACTCACTGCTGTCGACAAATGTGTTCTCCGGCAACGCGTCCTGGCCCACCCTCCTCCTCGACGGGTCCGACGCGATCCGGGCTGATGTGATGGCGGTTCCGCTGGTGTTCGCCGCCGACTCGATGTCGGTGACCGTCGATGGCCAGGCCGCTTCGACGGCCAGTGCGGCAGTGACCGAGATCGACGGGAACTTCTGCGCGGTGCTGCGCACCGACACGACCCGCGCGGGTGTGACCGTAGGCGCCATCAAAGCCATCGTCGATCCGCGCAACTGGGATCAGCTGAGCCGGTTCTTCGTCAAGATGCCCCCGCGCGACCCTGATGCGCGGGGCGCGAGTCAGGTCCTCGAGCATGTCAGCACGCTGCCGGACAAGTTCGTGCTGAAGACGGCACTGAAGTACTGGAAAGAGGATTTCGGCACGGCAGCACAGCCCGCGGACGTCGCCGGAATCATCAACTACGAACTGTCCGACCAGCGTGCGGGCACCGGTGACAGCGGTCTGGTCCTGGTCGACAACGGGTACCTCCACATCGAACCGGCCCAGAGCGCGGACGGTACGCCGGCGGTTCGGGTGCGCACCAGCAAGATGGTTGCCATTCAAGGCTGCAGCGTCACCGCCACCGCCATGCTCATCAACGTGCTCGGCTGGTCGACGATGGGCAACGCCATGTTGTTCGACTCGGCCAAACGGGCGCCGAAGAACTACCAACGACCCCTTGTCGGCTGGAGCACCTCACCCGAGGGCGTGGCGAATGCTGCCCCGGCAGCCGGAAATGCCAACGCGCCCGACCCTGCCAAGCAGGCACCCCAGCTACCCGCAGGCGCACTGGGCGGCCTGATCGGTGAGCTTGCCGGGATGTGGGCCGAAGCCATTACCCAGAGCGCTAACTCGGCCTCGAAGCTTGCCGTCAAATGGTCCAAGAACGAACTGACCGTTGCCGACCTCATCACCGAGAGTTCCCAACTCGGCGGCTTCCTCGCCAGCCAGCCGTGGCGCTACCTCGCCGAAGCCCAGCAACGACTTTCAGTGCCGCCGACCACCGGGCAATCTGACGATAACCCCGGAGGGAAGACACCGTGACGAACCCGAAGACCGAGCAGCTGACCGCCTCGGATCTGATCAAGAGTTACGGCGTCGTCGCGCAGTACTGCGCCGACATCTACGCCCGGATGGCCAACCAGACCGCCAAGGTCATCACCGACGCCGGTGAGGAACTCGGCACCGGCACCTACACGCTCGACGACTACTACAAGACCGTGAGTTCGTTGGCGAACATCGCACTGCTGGGGTGGAGTGAGTTGTTCGCCTCCACCCTGACCGTCGGCGGCTTTCGTACCACGCCGGTGACAACCTGGTCGCCCTGGTACCCGGTGCCCGGTGATCAGAGCCGCGCTCACCGCCTCACCGTCAGCCCGCTGTCCCGCTCGGTGTCCGACGATCCCATTTCCAAGACCCGATTGGGGCTGGAAGCACGCAAAGCCGACGGCTCGGCCGAGCTGTGCGCCGCCTGGGTGCTGCCTGCGGGCACCACCGCGTTCCGGCTGGTGCTCAACCAGGCCGGCATTCATAGCGGATGTTATGCGGGGAAGGCTGAAATCGCGGCGGTGCCGGACACATCGGGTGCTGCGGCCGCGGCTCCAACGGTGCTGGACGTCGAAGTCGACGTGTGAACAGTTCGGACCCGACAGCACCGGACTCGAACGACCGGGCCAGGATCGAAGAGCTGCTGGACCGTGCCGTCGAAGCAGTCAACCAGGGTGATCACGCCGCCGCGAGCAGGCTTGCCGAGCAGGTCCTCGCCGCCGACCGGGACAGTCAGGACGCCGAAGACCTGCTCAGCGCTCCCATCGACGGTGGCGAAATACGGCGCCTGACAATCATGTTCGCCGATCTGGTGGACTCGACGGTGCTGTCCACCCAGATCGAGCCCGAGACCTACCGGTTGGTGGTCGGACGATACCGCGACGTGGTTCGTCAGGGTGTCGAGCGCTATGAGGGCCATATCGCATCGACCAAGGGGGACGGCCTGCTCGCCGTCTTCGGCCATCCCAACGCCCACGAGAACGATGTCCGCCGTTCAGTTCAGGCCGGCCTGGATATCGTGCGCAACGTCGTGCGGCTCTCGTCGAGTGTCCGCAAGAAGTTCGGTTTCGACATCCACGTCCGGGTCGGCATCCACCGCGGGTTGGTCTATCTGGATACCGTCCAGGACGACGTCTACGGCCTCGGTGCCAACCTCGCCGCGCGGATGTGCGGTCTGGCACCGCCGGACGCCGTTGTGGTGTCCAACGCGATCCAGCGGCTGGTCGGAGCCGAGTTCGATCTCGAGGCTCAGCCTGCTCAGCACGTCAAGGGCATCAGCGGTCCGGTCGAATTCCATCTCGTCACGGCCGAGCGACCGCAATCGACGCCGATCGGTAACGGCCCGATTGTCGGTCGGGACGAAGAACTGGCCAGCCTCAGACAACTCTGGACACAGGCTGTGGCGTCCGAGCCGACGCCGCCGGGCATCGGATTCGTCGGTGAGGCCGGGATGGGCAAGAGCCGACTGGCCGCCGCAGCCGCAGGTTTGGTGGACCGGTCAGGCGGAATCACCCTGGAGATCCACGGCTCGCCGTTCCACCGCGAGGTCGGTCTGCACCCGATTCGCGTGCTGCTGGAAACCCGTTGCGGGATAACACGATCGACATCGCAAGCCGAGAAGCTGCGACTCCTGGCATCCGAGATCGCGGCGCGAAGGTTGGATCCGGAAAGCGTGGTGCCCCTGCTGGCACCCGTTCTCGGCATCTCCGAGCAGACCGGATATCAGCCCGCACCTGCCGATGCGGGAAAGCTGTACGCCAGAATCC
The DNA here is from genome assembly GCF_001494595.1 of Mycobacterium sp. M26. GTDB lineage: Bacteria > Actinomycetota > Actinomycetes > Mycobacteriales > Mycobacteriaceae > Mycobacterium. Next base: position 1,680,092 of record NZ_LN929907.1, on the reverse strand, counting down.
GGACTGCGGTCTGTGACTACCTCATGAGCTGCGTGGGTGATGGCCCGGGACTTGTCCTGGTCGAGGACCTGCACTGGTTCGATTCGTCGACCCTCGATGTGGTCGAGCATCTGCTCCGTCGCGAGAAGTCAGGCGTGATGCTGATGGTGACGACACGTGATGTCGACCAGCTGCGCACCCTGGCGGAGTCGACCGGCCTGACAACGTTCGAACTGGCACCGCTGAGTGCAGCGCAGACCGACGAACTGATCGACGCACTCCACGCCGGGATGTCGAAGCAATCTCGGGCCGAAGTGCATCGCCGCTGCGATGGCGTGCCTCTGTACATCGAAGAGATCGTCACGAAACTCGATCAGCAACAAGATGATTCGGCGACCTGGCACAGGGTTCCCGACGCCCTCTACGAACCCCTGTTCGCCCGGCTGCGGGCCAGTAAGAACGCGGTCCAGGTGGTGGCCGCGGCGGCTATCGTCGGGCGCGAGGTGGATCGCGGACTATTGCTGGCTGTGCTGGATATGCCGCCGGACGCGGTCGATGCTGCCCTGTCGGAATTGGTGGCCACCCGCGTCCTGGTCCCGATCGCCGACGACACCTACCGGTTCCGGCACGAACTGCTGCGCGAGGTGGCCGTCGAGTTCTCACCGCCGAGCCAGCGCCAGCGTCTGCACGGACGAGTCGCCGACGCGCTCACCGACATCACCTACGAACAGCCGGATTGGAATCTGGTCGCGATCCACTGCGAGGAGGCGGGTCGTTTCGCCGAAGCCGCGCACGCCTACCGGCAGATCTCCGGTGAGGCCCGGCGGCGCGGCGCACTCCTGGAGGCGCGCCATCAACTCACCCGGGCGATCACGAATGCCGAGAAGCTTCCGGCAGGCCATGAGCGGGATCGGCGACTGGCCACCCTTCTGGTGCGGCGAGGATTCCTCATCTCGTCGATCGCCGGCACCACGAGTGCGGAGGCCGCTGCCGACTTCGAGCAGTGCCTGGAGTTGAGCGACTCACAGTTGACCGACGACCTGCGCGCCACCATGCAGGCCCTGGTGGGCTATTACCTGTCCCGCGGGCACATGAACCGGGTGAGTCAGCTGCTGAGCACCGGTCGCCTACTGTCCTCGGCCGGCCCGGACTGGATGCAACACGCGACCGAGGCGGGCTTTGCCACCGCATCCTGGTACGAGGGGGATTTCAGCACGGCGCGAGCACAGCTCGAACAGCTGGCCAGCACCACCAACGCCGCCGACAGCGCCGAGATCGAGACCCTGTGGTTCATCCCCCACGAACCGGGTGCGTCGTTGTGGACCCTGCTCTCGATGGCCCGCTTCGTCCAGGGTGATCTGGCCGGCATGGAAGAGGCGCTGGATCGGGCCCATGCCCGTTGTGCTGCAGTCGGTTTCCCGCATGGTCCGTTCAGCCTGGCGTATGCCCATTCGATGGAAGTGTGGATGCGGTATGAGTGCGGCCAGTACCGGGCCGCAGCCCAACGGGTGTCGGACCTGTCCGACATCGCGCGCCGGCATGGGTTCGATTCCTGGCGGCTGTTGGCCGGCGCCGAACACGTCCTGGTGAATGCGACGACCTTCCTCGCCACCGGTGCCAGCGCCCGCGAGTCCGTCGAGGCCCACATCGTTGCCGTCTCCGCCGTCGTCCAAGCCATGCTGGATGCCGACATTCCGACGTTCGTCTCGGTCTACTACGCGGCGTTGGCCAAACTGCTGACGGTGATCGACCAGCCACAGCAGGCGCGCGAACAACTCGACGCCGGACTGGCCCTGAGCGCCGAGCTCGGTGTCGGACACCACGACCCCGAACTGATGCGGCTGCGCGCACTGACCGTCGAGGGAGACCAGCGGCTGGCCGAACTCCAAGATACCGTCGAACTCGCACAGCGACGGGGCGCCGCGGTCTTTCGGCTACGGGCAGCCACCGACCTGTTCGAGCTCGGCGGCACGGCTTTTCGCGGACAGCTCGTCGACGCGCTGGCGGCGATCCCGGCGGGGAACTCGTGGCCTGACGTGTCACGCGCCGAGGCACTGCTCGGGTGAGCCGCGGCAGGGAGCGCGTCGCGATACTCGGCGGTGGCATGGCCGGTCTCAGCGCGGCGTGGCGCCTCAGCGAGCCGGGCTGGCAGCAGCGCTACGAATCGATCACCGTCTATCAGCGTGGCTGGCGCCTCGGTGGCAAGGGCGCATCGAGCCGGGGCCCGCATGGCCGTATCGAGGAGCACGGCCTGCATGTCTGGCTCGGCTGCTACGACAACGCCTTCGCCGTTCTGCGCGAGTGCTACCGCGAGATCGACAGGGCCACCAGCGATCCGAACTGTCCCATTCTGGACTGGGACGACGCATTGATCCCCGCCGATACCATCGGACTCGGCGAACAGTGGGGCGATGACTGGCTGATCTGGCTGGGCAAGTTCACTCAGAATGGTGAATTTCCCGGCGAGCCAGGGCTTTCCGGGCGGGAGATGACGGTCCCCGATTTCCTGCACCGGGCTGCCCGCATGGTGCTGGATTTCGCCGACTCGATACGCGACGTCGGACCGGTCGGCCTGTCGTTGACGACGTCTTCTGACGCGAAACCGCCCACACGGTGGTACGAGGTATTGCGAACCGGGCTGCTGGCCGCATTCCTGGCGCTCTTCGAGCCGCAGACCACCGATCGCGCACCCACTGATGTGCTGGACGACGTACTCGACAAGCTGCGTTCGGGTTTGGATTACGACGGCCGCGCCGACCACAGGCGATCGTGGCTCTTGATCTCGATGGTGACAGCGACCATCAGGGGAATGTTCGTCGACAAGGTGGCCACCGACCCCCGTGGCTTCAAGGCGCTCAACGACGAGGACTTCACCGACTGGATCATGCGCCACGGGGCGCATCCCGACATCGTTGACTTTCCACTGCTGCGCGGACTTTACGACTTCGTGTTCGGTCACGTCGACGGCGACCATGACCGTCCGCAGATGGGCGCCGGGACAGCGGTTTTCCTCATCGGACTGGCGCTGTTCCAGTACCGCGGATCGATCTTCTGGAAGATGACGGCAGGGATGGGCGATGTGGTCATCGCGCCGGTCTACCAAGCACTGCGTCAGCGCGGTGTGCGGTTCGAGTTCTTCCACCGGGTCGACGGCCTGCACCTCGATGACGACCGCCGGAACGTCGGGCGCATCACCTTGGGCCGACAGGCCCGACTGCGGGCCGATCTCGACCAGTACGAGCCGCTGACCCGGGTGGCGGGCCTACCCGTCTTCCCGTCGGCACCACTGATCGGCCAACTCGACGAGGCCGACCGCTACCGGGTCGTGGACTGGCACCTGCTCGAAACACCCTGGAGCGCAGCCGATGACGTCGAGACAGTCGAACTGCACCGAGGTGTGCACTTCGATCGGGTGGTGGTGGCGATGTCGGTCGGAATGCTGCCGTTCGTGGCCGAGGAGCTGATCGAGCACAACCCCGACTGGCGGGAGATGGTCGCCCATATCCGCACCGCGGCAACGCAATCGTTCCAACTGTGGCTGCGCCCGGACGAGAAGGCCCTCGGGTGGACCGAACACGGCGTGACGACAAGCGGTTACATCCCGCCCTTCGAGACATGGGCATCCATGGGCCAAACGTTATGGGCCGAGCAGTGGCCGGACTCGGAGCGCCCCCAGACGATCGCGTACTTCTGCGGGACGTTGCAGGCCGAGGATCCGCCCCGCGCCTACGATCCCGACTACCTGCCTCGCCACCGACGCCGCGTCATCGCCGATGCCGTCGCACACCTGGACCGCAATGTGGCGATCTTCCTTCCCGGCGCCGTCGATAACGGTCGGTTCTGCTGGGAGTTGTTGTGCGGACTCGACGGCGCCGACCCGGACAACGGCGCGCAGGCCCTGGCCACCCAGCACATCAGTGTCAACGTGGACCCATCCGACCGCTACGTTCAGGCGGTCCCCGGCAGCGACCGGTATCGGCTGCGGCCCGATGAGAGCGGTTACGACAACCTGGTCGTGTGCGGTGACTGGACCGACTGCGGGTGGAACGCCGGATGCATCGAAGCGGCGGTGATCTCGGGGCTCGAGGCAGCCAATGCCCTGCTGGGCCGGGGACGATTTCACCGTATCCGCGGCTGGCATCTGCCCTAGCCCTCCTTGGACCGCCGCTCCCGGTAGGCCGCGACGTGCTGGCGGTTTCCGCAGTTGCCGGTGTCGCAGAACATTCGCGACCGGTTGCGCGAGAGGTCGAGTAGCACCGCGTCACAATCCGAGGCCGCGCAGATCTTCAGCCTCCGCAGCTCGCCGGCGCGCACCAGGTCGGCCAGCGACATGGCCATCTCGGCTCCCATCCGCTGCGCCAGGGGGTCGTGGATCGACGCCAGGTGCAGATGCCACTCCGGCATCTCGGGGTGGCGGGTCAGCCAGGGTGAGGCCTGGGTGTCCGACAGCAGGGCGTTGATCTGACCCACCGCGCGCACCTCGTCGTCAGCGGCAGCCCAGATCCGGCCCAGCCGCGTGCGCAGGGTGTGCACCGAGACCAGCTCGGCGTCGTCGTGATCGCGCCGACCGGTCCATCCCCAGGCACCCAGAAACTCGTCCAGCGCCTGCTGGTCACCCAACTGTTCACCGTCGCTGCGGTCGCTGTTGATCAGAGCACAGGCAGCCCGCAACGTGAATTCGGTGTCATGACTGAAAAGCATTTGACTCATGACTCCTTCTGGACGTAGTGTCATGACCAATCATCATTTTACTCATTACACGCGGGGAGGTGCCTCATGTCGACCATGGTGCGCGGTCAAGACCACTTCCGGCTCGGTTTGCTGTTCGCAGTCGGGTCGGCGTTCACCTTCGGCATGTCCGGCCCCTTCGCCAAGGCCCTCATGGGAGCAGGCTGGTCGCCGACTGCCGCGGTGACGGCCCGGCTGGCCGGCGGCGCGCTCGTGATGGCCATCTTCGCGACGATCGTCAAACCGGACTGGATCCGCGAGGCCCGTGAGCACGCCCGCGTCGTCGTGGCCTACGGCCTGGTGCCGATCGCCGGCGCCCAGCTCTGCTACTACAACGCCGTCTCACACCTGTCGGTCGGTGTGGCCCTCCTGCTGGAATACACCGCACCGATCCTGGTCGTCGGCTGGATCTGGGGCACCACCCGCCGCCGTCCCCGCGGGCTGACCCTGGCCGGGGTCGGGCTCGCCATCGCGGGCATCATGCTGGTCCTGAACGTCTTTAGCGGGAACGCGCACATCAACGCCGTCGGCGTGGCGTGGGGACTGGCCGCGGCCATCTGCGCGGCCTGCTACTTCATGATGTCCGACGAGGTCAGTGCCGACGGCAACGGGCTCAGCTCGATCACCCTGTCGGCCGCCGGCCTGGTGGTCGGCACCGTCGCCGTCGCGGGTCTGGGCCTGTCCGGCATCATGCCGCTCACCTTCACCGCCAACGACGCTGTCGTGGCCGGATTGACAGTGCCCTGGTGGGTGCCGGTCATCATGCTTTCCGTGGTCGCCACAGCCATTGCCTACACCCTGGGCATCAGCGGGGTGGCCAGGCTGCGGCCCAGCTTCGCGTCGCTGGTGGGCCTGGGCGAGGTGCTCTTCGCGGTGCTGTGCGCCTGGGTGCTGCTCGGGGAGTCGGTCAGCGTGACCCAGGGCGTGGGCGGCATCGTGGTGCTGCTCGGCCTGGCGCTGGCCCGCCAAGGCGATCGAAGTGCCGAGGTCACGGCCGCAACCTGGCCCGATGCGGGTCCGATCGAGGAGATCGCGGCAGGCGCCCGACGCTGACCCGAGCGGCTCGCCAGCAAAGGTCGGGAATGAAACTCACTTAGCTTGCGTAACATTACGGCGTGACGATCTCCCGTATTCTGCGCGGCGCCGCCGTGACCGCCCTGGTCTCCGGAAGTGCCCTCGTCAGCCCCGCTGTCCTGCCCGCCGCCCACGCCGACGGCTGCAGCGACATCCAGGTGGTCTTCGCCCGCGGCACCAGCGAACCGCCAGGGATCGGCCGCGTGGGACAGGCCTTCGTCGATTCGCTGCGCGGCAAGGTCGGCAACCGCTCGATCGGCGTCTACGCCGTCAACTACCCGGCCAGCTACGACTTCCTGGCCGCAGCCGACGGCGCCAACGACGCCAGCGCGTTCATCCAGAACGTGGTCAACACCTGCCCGGACACCAGGCTGGTGCTGGGCGGCTACTCGCAGGGCGCGGCCATCATCGACGTCATCACCTCGGTGCCGTTCCCCGCCGTCGGGTTCAACAACCCGCTGCCCCCCAACGTGCCCGACCGGGTGGCGGCGCTGGCCGTGTTCGGCAATCCGACCACCAAAGTGGGGCTGCCGCTGACGTCCAGCCCGGTCTACGGCGCCAAGGCCATCGATCTGTGCAACGCCGGCGACCCGGTCTGCTCGGATGGCAATGACGTCCCCGCACACCGCAACTACAGCCAGGTCGGGATGACCAACCAGGCGGCCTCCTTCGTCGCGGGCCTGCTCTGAGACCGCGGCAAGGGTTTTGGGCACCGTGTTCGGATGTGTGAGGATGAGCCAGTTGCTCTCGACCAAGGGGATGTTTGCGCGTGTTTGAGCCGTTCATGACGCCTGCCCGCCGGCTCGCCGTTGCCGGCGTGACGATGGTTGCCGCCGCCGCGGCACTGTCTGCCACTGCGCCGACCGCCGCTGCTGACCCCTGCCCGGACGTGCAGGTGGTGTTCGCCCGCGGTACCAGCGAGCCCGCCGGTATCGGCCGGGTGGGCCAGGCCCTGACCGACGGGCTGCAGGCCCAGCTCGGCGGCCGTACCGTCGGCACCTACGCGGTGAACTACCCCGCCACCTACGACTTCCTGGCCGCCGCCGACGGCGCTACTGACGCGACCAACCACATCCTGGCCACCGCGGCAGCCTGTCCGTCGACCCGCTTTGTCCTGGGCGGATATTCCCAGGGCGCCGCGGTGGTGGACATGCTGCTGGGCATTCCGCCGCTGGGCAACAAGGTCGGCGAGATCGGCTCCGCGCCCCCGCTGCCGTCGAGCGTGGCCAACAGGGTGGCCGCCGTCGCCGTGTTCGGAAACCCCGCGACGAAGTTCGGCAATCCGGTGTCAGCGGCGGGTGCACCGTTCGCCGGCAAGGGCATTGACCTGTGCAACGACGGTGATCCGATCTGCTCGCAGGGTCGCAATCCGTTCGCGCACACCGACTATGAGAGCACCGATCTGCCCAACCAGGCAGCGGGCTTCATTGCCGGCCTGTTGTAGATCTGTAATTTATTTGCTGACAAGGCCCCTCAGGCCTCACGTACCATGGCTCTATGCAGATGAAGCGGCTCCTCAGCAGCGCTACGGCGGTATTGTCCGCCGCGGCTGTGATGTTGCTCGCTCCAGCGATGTCACCGTCGGATTCGCCGGCCACGCTCGCCAAGGCCAGTGCAGCGCCGTGTCCTGACGTCGAAGTGGTCTTCGCCCGAGGGCGTTTCGAACCGCCGGGTACCGGCCGCATCGGTCAGGCTTTCGTCGATTCGCTGCGCGGCAAGACATCCAAGAACGTCGGCTTCTACGCGGTGAACTACCCGGCCGACTATCAGGTCGATGTTGGCGCCAACGATATGAGCAAGCACATCCAGTACATGGCCAACAACTGCCCGGACACGCGACTGGTACTCGGTGGGTACTCGCTGGGCGCCGCGGTCACCGACCTCGTGTTGGCCGCACCATCTCCGGTGTTCGGGTACAAGAACCCGCTGCCGTTGGGCATGGACGGCCACGTGGCGGCGGTGGCGCTGTTCGGCAACGGCACCCGCAAGGTGTTCGGCCCGGTCTCTGATGTCAGCCCGCTGTGGGGTGACAAGACCATCGACGTGTGCACACCCGATGACCCGATCTGCAACGACAACATGGATCCGGAAAGCTGGGCCGGCAACTGGAATTCCCACCTGCAGGCCGCCTACATCGACTCCGGGCTGGTCGATCAGGCCGCCGATTTCGTGGCCGGCCGGCTCTGATCAGAGCGTGCGCAGATCGCGGGTGATCGCGATGCGCGCTGCCAGCTCATCGTCGGGCGGATAGTCCACCCCGGCCAGGGTGAGGCCCCGCGCCGGCGCGGCCGCAAAGGCACTGGACCGCTGCGGTTCGCTCAATAAGGTTGCACACCAAGCAGGTTCGCGGCGGCCCTCACCGACTGCCAGCAGTGCACCGACCAGCGAGCGAACCATCGACCAGCAGAACGCGTCAGCGGTGACGTGGGCGGTGATGATGTCGCCGTCGCTCTGCCAGTCCAGCCGCTGCAGGTCGCGGATGGTGGTGGCACCGGGACGGTGCCGGCAGAACGCAGCGAAATCGTGCAGTCCCACCAACTCCCGCGAGGCAGCGACCATCGCCGGCACATCGAGGTGGCGGGGCCACGGCGTGACGTAGCGCGCCAGGTGCGGCTCGACGCCGTACGGCGCCAGCGACAGCCGGTAGACGTAGTGGCGGCGCAGCGCGGAGAAGCGCGCATCGAAACCTGCTGGTGCACGCGTGATCTCGCGAACCCGAACGTCCTCGGGCAGGAACCTGGCCAGTCGGCGGATCAGGGGCAGAAACTCCGGGTCACCGGGGCGCGGATGACGCGGGTAGGCATACCCCAACGCATCGGCGGGGACGTCGACATGGGCTACCTGCCCGGTGGCGTGTACCCCGCTGTCGGTACGGCCGGCAGCGAATAGGCGCACCGGCACCCGAAACACCGTCGACAATGCATCGTCGAGCACACCGGCGACCGTGCGGTGCCCGTCCTGAGTCGCCCAGCCGGTGAAATCGGTTCCGTCATAGGCGATATCGAGCCGAAGACGGACTGGGTGAACGGAGTGAGGGGATAAAACGGAGTGCCCGCCACCGGAATCGGTGGCGGGCACATCCGTACTCACAGTGTCAGGACTTGTCAGCGTCCGAATCCTCGGCAGCTTCTTCGGCCTGCTCCTCGGCGACCTCGTCGGCAGCCTCGGCGGTCTGCGCGTCAGCGATCGCGGCGTCTTCAGCCTGGATCTCCTCGACGCTCTCCTCCGCCGGAGCCTCCTCGACCGGAGCCTCTTCGACCGGAGCAGCAGCGGCCTTCGGAGCGGCCGCCTTGCGTGCCCGGTTGGCTTCCGAGGTCACCGTCTTCTCGCGCACCAGCTCGATGACGGCCATCGGAGCGTTGTCACCCTTACGCGCCTCGACCTTGATGATCCGGGTGTAGCCGCCCTCACGGTCGGCGAAGAACGGACCGATCTCGGCGAACAGGGTGTGCACCACGTCCTTGTCGCGGATCTTCTTCATCACCTCACGCCGGTTGTGCAACGTGCCCTTCTTGGCATGGGTGATGAGCTTCTCGGCGTAGGGCCGCAACGCCCGTGCCTTGGGCTCGGTCGTCTTGATCCGGCCGTGCTCGAAGAGCGAGGTGGCCAGGTTGGCCAGCAGCGCCTTCTGGTGCGAGGACGACCCGCCGAGACGGGGACCCTTAGTGGGCTTGGGCATTGCGACTATCTCCTATGTGGGGCCGACCCCCGTATCAGGTAGGGCCGGGACGGACGTTGGGCGGGAATGTGCCCGGTTAGAGTTGTTCGGTTTCGGCGTAGTCCTGGTCGGCGTCCAGGTCATAGCCCGCATCGCTGTTCCAGGTGCCGGTGGCCACGTCGTAGCCGGCGACCTCGGACGGATCGAAGCTGGCCGGGCTGTCCTTGAGCGACAGGCCCAGCTGGTGCAGCTTGATCTTGACCTCGTCGATCGACTTCTGGCCGAAGTTACGGATGTCCAGCAGATCGGACTCCGTGCGGGCGACCAGCTCGCCGACGGTGTGCACACCTTCGCGCTTGAGGCAGTTGTACGACCGGACGGTCAGGTCCAGATCGTCGATCGGCAGCGCGAACGCCGCGATGTGATCGGCCTCGGCAGGCGACGGGCCGATCTCGATGCCCTCGGCCTCGACGTTGAGTTCCCGTGCCAGACCGAACAATTCGACCAGGGTCTTACCGGCCGACGCCAGGGCGTCACGCGGGCTGATCGAGTTCTTGGTCTCGACGTCCAGGATCAGCTTGTCGAAGTCGGTGCGCTGCTCGACGCGGGTGGCCTCCACCTTGTAGGTGACCTTCAGCACCGGCGAGTAGATGGAATCGACCGGGATACGGCCGATTTCAGCACCGGAAGCCTTGTTCTGGACGGCAGGCACGTAGCCGCGGCCACGCTCGACGACGAGCTCGACCTCGAGCTTGCCCTTGTCGTTCAGGGTCGCGATGTGCATGTCGGGGTTGTGCACGGTCACACCGGCCGGCGGGACGATGTCACCGGCGGTGACCTCACCCGGGCCCTGCTTGCGCAGGTACATGGTGACCGGCTCGTCCTCCTCGGACGAGACGACCAGGCCCTTGAGGTTCAGGATGATGTCGGTGACGTCTTCCTTCACCCCGGGAACGGTGGTGAACTCGTGCAGCACACCATCGATGCGGATGCTGGTCACTGCCGCGCCGGGAATCGACGACAGCAGCGTGCGCCGCAGCGAATTGCCAAGGGTGTAACCGAAACCCGGCTCCAGCGGTTCGATGACGAACTGGGAGCGGTTTTCGGCGATGACCTCTTCGCTCAGTGTGGGTCGCTGAGAAATCAGCATGGTGTTTCTATCTCCTTCTCGGCACCCGCTATTTGATGCCGTTAGGTGATCCGCGGAACGGATGTCCCGCGGACGTCTTCATTACTTCGAGTAGTACTCGACGATCAGCTGCTCAGCGAGAGGCACCTGGATCTGCTCGCGGGTGGGCAGCTGGTGCACGAGGATGCGCTGACGCTCCCCGACCACCTGCAGCCAGCCCGGGATCGGGCGATCGCCTGCGGTCTCACGCGCCACCTGGAACGGCAGCGTGTTCAGCGACTTCTCCTTGACGTCGATGATGTCGTACTGCGACACCCGGTAGCTCGGGATGTTCACCTTGACACCGTTGACGGTGAAGTGGCCGTGGCTGACCAGCTGACGGGCCATCCGGCGGGTACGCGCCAGGCCGGCGCGGTACACGACGTTGTCCAGCCGGCTTTCCAGGATCTGCAGCAGGTTCTCGCCGGTCTTACCCGAGTGCCGCACGGCCTCTTCGTAGTACTTGCGGAACTGCTTCTCCATGACGCCGTAGGTGAAGCGAGCCTTCTGCTTCTCCTGCAGCTGCTGGCGGTATTCGCTCTCCTTGATCCGCGCGCGGCCGTGCTGGCCGGGCGGGTAGGGGCGCTTTTCGAACGACTGATCGCCGCCGACGAGGTCGACACCGAGGCGGCGCGACTTGCGGGTGACGGGTCCGGTATAACGAGCCATTTTCTAGATCCTCCCTAGACCCGGCGCCGCTTGGGCGGACGGCAACCGTTGTGCGGCTGCGGGGTGACATCGGAAATGGCGCCAACCTCGAGGCCGGCAGCCTGCAGCGAGCGGATCGCCGTCTCGCGACCCGAACCCGGGCCCTTCACGAACACGTCGACCTTCTTGACGCCGTGCTCCTGAGCCTTGCGGGCCGCGTTCTCGGCGGCCAGCTGCGCGGCGAACGGAGTCGACTTACGCGAGCCCTTGAAGCCGACGTGGCCGGACGACGCCCAGGCGATGACGTTGCCCTGCGGGTCGGTGATCGACACGATCGTGTTGTTGAACGTGCTCTTGATGTGCGCGGCGCCGTGCGGGACGTTCTTCTTTTCCCGACGCCGGGTCTTCTGCCCCTTCTTGGGAGCAGAGCCCTTCTTTGCTTGTGCCATCAGGGATTACCTGGCCTTCTTCTTGCCGGCGATGGTGCGCTTGGGGCCCTTGCGGGTACGCGCATTGGTCTTGGTCCGCTGGCCGCGCACCGGCAGACCGCGGCGGTGCCGCAGGCCCTGGTAGCAGCCGATCTCGATCTTGCGGCGAATGTCGGCCTGCACCTCGCGGCGAAGGTCACCCTCCACCTTGAGATCGTTGCCCTCGATGTAGTCGCGCAGCTGGGTCACCTGATCGTCGGTGAGGTCCTTGCTGCGCAGATCCCGGTCGATACCGGTCGCCGCAAGGATTTCCTGCGAACGCGTACGGCCGATGCCGTAAATGTAGGTCAGCGCGATCTCCATGCGCTTGTCGCGCGGGAGATCAACGCCCATGAGACGTGCCATCAGGCAGTGATTCCTTCTTCTAATGCGGAGGTCTGTTCCCAGTCCGTTCCCGACGGCGTCGGGGTCCGGCCTCCGACCGGACGTGTCCAGGCGGCCAATCCGCCTGGTGGTACTGGGAGGTCTGCATTCAGTTGTGTTGGCCGATCAGCAGGCTGGCTGGGCTTAGCCCTGCCGCTGCTTGTGGCGCGGATCAGAGCAGATCACCATGACCCGCCCATGCCGGCGGATCACCCTGCACTTGTCGCAGATCGGCTTGACGCTCGGGTTCACCTTCACGGCTGTTCGATCCTTCTGGTTCTCGTCGTTGTCGTGGCTGATCGAAGTGGGGGCGCTAGATATTCGGTAGCGACTCGCTGCGCTCGTCGCTACTTGTACCGGTACACAATGCGACCCCGGGTCAGGTCGTAGGGAGACAACTCCACCACCACCCGGTCCTCGGGAAGGATGCGGATGTAGTGCTGCCGCATCTTGCCGCTGATGTGAGCGAGCACCTTGTGACCGTTCTCCAGCTCAATGCGAAACATCGCATTGGGCAGGGGCTCAACCACGCGGCCCTCGACCTCGATGGCACCGTCTTTCTTGGCCATAACCTCTCAGATCCTGCATTGTCGGTTCTGCTTGCACCCGCCGCGTGTGCGACAGGTCCGTTGCAGTCGGGGCAGCATTCGCCCCGACTGCAAAACGTGAGCCGGTGACAGGAAATTCCAGGACTGGGCACGCAAGAGTCGGCGCGGGCACCGCACCGTTGGTCTACGATACCCGTTTCCCGGCGCTACTCCAAAACGCGTGCTGAGCCGGTGACCACACCCTAATGCGCAGGTGAACGACGCGCGACCGGAATCCGCGCGGCAAAGCCCAACCTGAATAGCACTGGACGGGCAGCGCATACTGGACAGTGATGACTGGACCTCACCCCCAGCCCAAAAAACCCGTCATTCTCTCCGTCGACGACGACCCGGCCGTATCCCGTGCCGTGGCCCGGGATCTGCGACGCCATTACGGCGAGAGATACCGGATCGTGCGGGCCGAATCCGGGCCCGATGCGCTGGAAACGCTGAACGAACTGAAACTGCGCGGCGAAACCGTGGCCGTTTTCGTCGCCGACTACCGGATGCCGCAGATGAGCGGCATCCAGTTCCTCGAAGAGGCGATGGACGTCTACCCGATGGCCCGCCGAGTGCTGCTGACCGCCTACGCCGACACCCACGCCGCGATCGACGCCATCAACGTCGTCGACCTGGACCACTACCTGCTCAAGCCGTGGGACCCGCCCGAGGAGAAGCTCTACCCGGTGCTCGACGCACTGCTCGAGGCCTGGCACGCCACCGGCGACCGCGCGATCCCGCACACCAAGGTGATCGGTCACCGCTGGAGCGAGCGGTCCTGGGAGGTGCGCCAGTTCCTGGCCCGCAACCAGCACTCGTTCCGCTCGTTCATGGCCGACGAACCCAAGGGCCGCCAGTTGCTCGATGCCGCCGGCCTGGACGGCTTCCAGTTGCCGGTGGTCATCACCGAACAGGGTGAGACGCTCGTCGACCCCACCGACGCCGAACTGGCGGGCATGCTCGGCCTGGCGACCGTTCCCTCGCTGGAGATGTATGACCTGGCCGTCATCGGCGGCGGCCCGGCCGGGTTGGCGGCCGCGGTGTACGGCGCCTCCGAAGGCCTCAAGACGGTGCTGATCGAGGAGACCACTACCGGCGGGCAGGCCGGACGCAGCTCACGTATCGAGAACTACCTCGGATTCCCGACCGGGATCTCCGGTGCCGAGCTCACCACGTCGGCCCGCCGGCAGGCCGAGCGGTTCGGCGCCGAAGTGATCACCACCCGCAAAGCGGTCAAGCTGATCGCCGGCGACGCCGGTACCGCACGCACCATCACCTTCTCCGACGGCGGCGAAATCGCCGCTCGCTCAGTCATTCTCGCCACCGGTGTGGACTACCGGCAGCTGCGGGTCACCGGGTGCTGGGACAACCCCGACGACGCGTCCTGCAACTACGTCGGCCGGGGCGTCTACTACGGGGCATCGGTCTCGGACTCCTCGGAATGTGAAGGCGAGGACGTCTACCTCGTCGGTGGCGCGAACTCGGCAGGCCAGGCCGCCCTCTTCATGGCCGAGCGGGCCAAGTCGGTGACCATGCTGGTGCGCGGCCCCTCGCTGGAGGCGTCGATGTCGCACTACCTGATCGACCGGATCGAGAAGCACCCGAAGATCACCGTGCGCACCTGCACCGAGGTGGTCGACACCCTCGGTGAGGACGACCACCTGACGGGCCTGGTGCTGGAGAACAAGCAGACCGGCGAGCGCGACACCGTGGCCTCTACCCGGATGTGCTGCTTCATCGGTGCCGAGCCCCGCACCGACTGGCTCAAGGAGGTCGTCGCCGTCGACGACCACGGATTCATCCTGGCCGGACCGGATCTGCGCGACGTCGCGGGCTGGACTCTGGACCGCCCACCGCATCACCTGGAAACAAGTGTGCCGGGTGTGTTTGTTGCAGGAGACGTGCGCTCCGAGTCGGCCAAACGCGTGGCCGCCGCGGTGGGCGAAGGATCGATGGCGGTGATGCTCGTGCACCGGTATCTGGCAGAGGCCTAGACAGGGCCTAGAAAGGCACAGCGACATGGGCCAGAACTGCATGCCCGACGAACTTCGGACGTTGTTCCTGTTCGAGAAGCTGTCCGACGAACAGCTACAGACGCTGTGCGACAACGGCCACATCGCCACCTTCGAACCGGGTCCCGTGGTCGTCGAGGGCGACCCGGCCACCTGTTTCTACGTCCTGCTCGACGGCGAACTGGTGATGTCCAAGCGGTCCGGGGGCGTCGACATCGAAACCAACCGCACCTCGCAGCGCGGGGTGTACTGCGGTGCCTGGTCGGCCTATATCCCCGATGAGGAGCAGCTGTATCAGGCGTCGGTGCGCGTCACCAAGCCGTCCCGGTTCTTCGTGCTCGACGCCGAGGCCTTCGCCCGGTTCATGCGCGACGAGTTCCCGATGGCAGTCCATCTGCTCGAAGGGCACATGGTCGGCGGCCGGCGGCAGAGCCAGATCATCGGCCAGCGCCAGAAACTGCTGGCCCTGGGCACCATCACCGCCGGGCTGACCCACCAGCTCAACAATCCCGCTGCCGCCACCGCCCGCGCCGTTGCCGACCTGCGCGAAGGCGTCGGCAAGATGCGCTACAAGCTGGCCATGCTCGCCGACGGCAAGTTCACCCCGGAAGCCCTGCGCGTGCTGGTCAGCATCCAGGACGAGGTAGCCGAGCAGGTGGCCAAATCCAAGGTCCAGCAGCTGACCGCCCTGGAGACCACCGACCGCGAAGATCAGGTCGGCGACTGGCTGGAAGACCACGGCATCGCCAGCGCCTGGGACTACGCGCCCACCTTCGTCGAGGCCGGACTCGACGTGGGCTGGCTGGAACGCATCGAGGCGTCCATCGATTCGGTGGACTGCTCGGCGACGCTGCAGAGCGCCATCGGCTGGCTGAAGTACACCATCGACACCGAGCTGCGGATGAACGAGATCGCCGACGCCAGCGAACGCATCTCGGGTCTGCTGGCCGGGGCGAAGAAGTACTCCCAGATGGACCGCGCCGAATACCAGGTGGCCAATGTGCACGAGTTGCTGCACAGCACGTTGAAGACGCTCTTCGGCGACAAGATCGGCCCCGACAAGCCCATCAAGCTGGTCAAGGACTGGGACAAGTCACTGCCTGAAATCGGTTGTTACCCAGGCGGTTTGAACGAAGTATGGGATGTCGTGATCAACAACGCCATCCAGGCGATGGGTGGCCGGGGCACACTGACGATCCGCACGGCCCGCCAAGCCGACGACATGATCCGGGTCGAGATCAGCGACGACGGCCCCGGGATCCCCGAAGAGATCATCGACCGGATCTTCACCGCGTTCTTCACCACCAAGCCGTTCGGCGAGGGCGACGGCCTCGGGTTGGACCTGGCCCGCCGGATCGTCGTCGAGAAACACCAGGGCGATATCCGGGTGACGTCCGAACCCGGCAACACCTGCTTCACGATCCTGTTGCCACTGGTGGCTCCGGCCCCGGTGGCCGCGACGCCGGCGGAATTACCCGCCCCGGAATAGTTGGCGACCGGTGTGAGGTTGCACGACCAATGAGCGACGACGCCACACCTTCCCTCGGGCGGTATGCCGCCTTCGGAATGGGCTTCAGCCCTGAGCAGGCCGCACAGATCGAAGCACTCGGTTACGGAGCGGTGTGGGTGGCAGGTTCTCCCCCGGCCGAACTCGACTGGGTCGAACCCATCCTGGCCGCGACGACCACGCTGAAAGTCGCCACCGGCATCGTCAACATCTGGAGCGCACCGGCCCACGCCGTCGCCGCGTCCTTCCACCGCATCGAATCCGCCTACCCCGGGCGGTTCCTGCTCGGTATCGGGGTCGGCCACCCGGAGGCCGACCAGACCTACCGCGCCCCACTCGATGCGCTCAACGACTACCTCGACGTCCTCGACGCGCACGGCGTGCCCAAGCAGCGCCGCATCGTCGCCGCGCTGGGACCGAAGGTGCTGGAGCTGGCGGCCGAACGCAGTGCCGGCGCCCACCCTGTCCTGGTGACCCCCGAGCACACGGCCCGCGCCCGCGAGGTGATCGGCCCCGATGCCTTCCTCGCCCCGGCGGTGCCAGTGGTACCGACCACCGACACCGACGCGGCACGCGCCGTCGGCCGCTCGATGCTCGAGCTCTACCTGGGCCTGAAGAACTACCTCAACAACTGGAAGCGGCTGGGCTTCACCGACGACGACATCGCGCGGCCCGGCAGCGACCGCCTGGTGGATGCCCTGCTGGTCCACGGCACCCCAGGGGCCATCGCCGCCCGGCTGGCCCAGCACCTCGATGCCGGCGCCGACCACGTGCCGGTCCAGGTGATCGCACCACCGGACCGGGTGGTGCCGGTTCTCGCCGACCTTGCCGGCCCGCTCGGGCTGAGCTGATCCGAAAGGACAATCGATGACCGACACCAAACCCGATCTCGGCCGCTTCGGGGTATTCGGCCGTGGCGTCGCGCCGGAGCAAGCCAAGGAGATCGAAGCCCTGGGCTACGGAGCGGTGTGGGTGGGCGGCTCACCGCCGGCCGAATTGGATTGGGTGGAGCCGATTCTGGAGAAGACCACGACGTTGAAGGTGGCCACGGGAATCGTCAACATCTGGACCGCGGCGCCCGGACCGGTCGCCGAGTCCTTCCACCGCATCGAGTCCGCCTACCCCGGCCGGTTCCTGCTGGGCATCGGTGTCGGGCACCCCGAGGCACATCAGGAGTATCAGAAGCCGATCGACGCGCTCACCAACTACCTGGACAAGCTCGATGAGTACGGGGTGCCCAAGAATGCCCGCGTCGTGGCCGCCCTGGGCCCGAAGGTCCTGACGCTCTCCGCTCAGCGCAGCGCCGGGGCACACCCGTACCTGACCACCCCCGAGCACACCGCGGAAGCCCGCGCCCTGATCGGCTCGGAGGCCTTCCTGGCCCCCGAGCACAAGGCGATCCTGACCACCGACGCTGACAAGGCGCGGGCCGTCGGCCGCAAGGCCCTCGACATCTACCTGAACCTGCAGAACTACCTGAACAGCTGGAAGCGGTTGGGCTTCACCGACGCCGACGTCGCCCGTCCGGGCAGCGACCGGCTGGTCGATGCCGTCGTCGCCTACGGCACCCCGGAGGCCATCGCCGCGCGCCTGACCGAACATCTCGACGCCGGCGCCGACCACGTCCCGGTCCAGGTGCTCACCTCCCCCGACAAGCTCGTCCCCGCACTGGCCGAACTGGCCGGACCGCTCGGCCTCTAACCCCGAAGGAGAATGTCGTGACCGACCCCGCTCTGCTCAAGCCCAACCTCGGCCGATTCGGGGTGTGGACCGGTGGCGCACCGAAGCCCGAGCAGGCCGCCGAGATCGAGAAGCTGGGGTACGGCGCGGTCTGGGTCGGTGGCTCACCGGCCGCCGGACTGGACTTCGTCGAACCGATTCTGGCGGCCACCGAGAACCTGTCGGTGGCAACCGGGATCGTCAACATCTGGAGCGCACCGGCCGACGAGGTCGCCGCCTCGTACCACCGGATCGAGGAGGCCTACCCGGGCCGGTTCCTGCTCGGGGTCGGCGTCGGCCACCCGGAGCACACCCAGGAGTACCGCAAGCCCTTCACGGCGCTGGTGGACTATCTCGATGAGCTGGACGCCCGGCAGGTGCCGACGAGCCGGCGCGTGATCGCCGCGTTGGGACCCAAGGTGTTGCAGCTGGCGGCCGAGCGCAGCGCCGGTGCCCATCCCTACCTGACCACCCCCGAACACACCGCCCAGGCGCGCGATCTGGTGGGCGGGTCGGTATTCCTGGCTCCCGAGCACAAGGTGGTGTTGTCGACCGACGCGGAGGCTGCGCGCGCCCTCGGCCGGGACAGCGTCGGCTTCTATCTGGACCTGAGCAACTACGTCAACAACTGGAAGCGGCTGGGCTTCACCGACGCCGACGTAGCCAAGCCGGGCAGCGACAAGCTGATCGACGCGGTGGTGGCCCACGGCACCGCCGACGCGGTGGCCGCGCGCCTGACCGAACACCTCGATTCCGGGGCCGACCACGTGACAATCCAGGTGTTGGGCGGCTGGGACAAGCTCATCCCGACGCTGACCGAACTGGCCGGTCCGCTGGGTTTGACCGCAGCTCACTGATCGCCGGTGCGCGCCCGTTAGGGTGACACCATGCGGTTGTTGGTCACGGGCGGTGCCGGGTTCATCGGCGCCAATTTCGTGCACAGCACCGTGCGGGAGCGCCCCGGCGCGACGGTGACCGTGATCGACGCGCTGACCTATGCCGGTAGCCGGGAGTCCCTGGCCGGCGTACAGGACCAGATCCGGCTCGTCGAAGGCGATCTGACCGACGAGGCCCTGGTCGACCGGCTGGTCGCCGAATCCGACGCGGTGGTCCATTTCGCCGCCGAGACCCACGTCGACAACTCACTGGCCGATCCGTCGACCTTCCTGCGCAGCAATGTGATCGGCACCTTCTCGGTTCTGGAGGCGGTTCGCAGGCACGGGGTGCGGCTGCATCACGTGTCCACCGACGAGGTCTACGGCGACCTGCCCCTGGATGGCGACAGCCGGTTCACCGCGTCGACGCCCTACAACCCGTCGAGCCCGTACTCGGCGACCAAGGCCTCGGCCGACCTGCTGGTGCGGGCCTGGGTGCGCTCCTACGGCGTACGCGCGACGATCTCGAACTGCTCCAATAACTACGGGCCCTATCAGCACATCGAGAAGTTCATCCCGCGCCAGATCACCAATATCCTTACCGGGCGCCGGCCCAAGCTCTACGGCGCGGGCGCCAACATCCGGGACTGGATCCATGTCGAGGACCACAACACCGGGGTGTGGCGGATCCTGGAGGACGGCGAGATCGGTCGGACCTACCTGATCGGCGCCGATGGTGAGCGCGACAACCTGTCGGTGCTGCGGTTGATCCTGCAGCTGATGGACCGCGATCCCGACGATTTCGACCATGTCGCCGACCGGGCCGGCCACGATCTGCGCTATGCGATCGACTCCAGTGCGCTGCGCGCCGAACTCGGGTGGGCTCCCAAACACACCGACTTCGCCGACGGGCTGTCGACCACCATCGCGTGGTACCGCGACAACCCATGGTGGTGGGGTCCGCTGAAGGAACAGGTCGAGGCGACCTACGCCGAACGCGGCCACTGAGACCCGGCCGGTCATCCTGCTGCTTTTCCACTCTTGCGGTTCGCCGAGCCCCGTTACTAGGATGTCCTAGTATTCACCCGGACAGCCGAGGGACAGCCATGAGCACAGCGATCCAGCACTTCATCGACGGCAAGCGCAGCAGCCTCACCAGCACGCGCACCGCGGACGTTTTCAATCCCAGCACCGGCGAGGTGCAGGCCCAGGTTCTGCTCGCATCGGCCGCTGACGTGGACACCGCGGTGGCCTCGGCGGTTGAAGCGCAGAAGGAATGGGCGGCCTGGAACCCGCAGCGCCGGGCCCGTGTCCTGATGAAGTTCATCGAGTTGGTCAACGCCAACGTCGAGGAGCTGGCCGAGCTGCTGTCGATCGAGCACGGCAAGACCGTCGCCGACTCCAAGGGCGACATCCAGCGCGGCATCGAGGTCATCGAGTTCGCCATCGGTATCCCGCATCTGCTCAAGGGCGAGTTCACCGAGGGCGCCGGCGGCGGCATCGACGTGTACTCGATCCGCCAGCCGCTGGGCGTGGTCGCCGGCATCACCCCGTTCAACTTCCCGGCGATGATCCCGCTGTGGAAGGCCGGCCCCGCCCTGGCATGCGGTAACGCCTTCATCCTCAAGCCGTCCGAGCGCGACCCCTCGGTGCCGGTGCGGCTGGCCGAGCTGTTCCTCGAAGCCGGCCTGCCCGCCGGGGTGTTCCAGGTGGTGCAGGGCGACAAGGAGGCCGTCGACGCGATCCTGACCCATCCCGACATCAAGGCCGTCGGCTTCGTCGGCAGCTCCGATATCGCGCAGTACATCTACTCCACCGCCGCGGCGCACGGTAAGCGTTCGCAGTGCTTCGGGGGCGCCAAGAACCACATGATCGTGATGCCCGACGCTGACCTGGACCAGGCCGTCGACGCTCTCATCGGCGCCGGCTACGGCAGCGCCGGTGAGCGGTGCATGGCCATCAGTGTCGCGGTGCCGGTCGGCGAAGAGACCGCAAACCGGTTGCGCGGCAGGCTTGTCGAGCGGATCAACGAGTTGCGCGTCGGCCACAGCCTGGACCCCAAGGCCGATTACGGCCCGCTGGTCACCGCCGCCGCCCTCAAGCGGGTGCGGGACTACATCGACGCCGGTGTCGCCGCCGGTGCCGAGATCGTGGTCGACGGCCGCGAGAAGGGCAGCGACGAGCTGACCTTTGACGACGCAAGCCTGGAGGGCGGCTTCTTCATCGGCCCCACCCTGTTCGACCATGTCACCACCGACATGTCGATCTACACCGACGAGATCTTCGGACCGGTGCTGTGCATCGTGCGGGCCCACGACTACGAGGAGGCTTTGCGCCTTCCCTCCGAGCATGAGTACGGCAACGGGGTCGCGGTGTTCACCCGTGACGGCGACACCGCGCGTGACTTCGTCTCCCGGGTGCAGGTCGGCATGGTCGGCGTGAACGTGCCGATCCCGGTGCCGGTGTCCTACCACACCTTCGGCGGCTGGAAGCGTTCCGGCTTCGGCGACCTCAATCAGCATGGGCCGCACTCGATCCTGTTCTACACCAAGACCAAGACCGTCACGGAGCGGTGGCCCTCGGGTATCAAGGACGGCGCCGAGTTCGTCATCCCCACAATGAAATAGAGGGGCAATGAGTCCATTTGCCCTCGACGAGGACGAACGCGTCATCGCCGAAACGGCGGCCGCATTCGCCGCCAAACGTCTTGCCCCGCAAGCACTGCAATGGGATCACGACAAGCACTTTCCCGTTGACGTGCTGCGGGAGGCGGCCGAACTCGGGATGGCGGCGATCTATTGCGGTGAGGACGTGGGCGGCAGCGGACTGCGGCGGATTGATGCCGTGCGCATCTTCGAACAGCTCGCCACCGCCGATCCGGCCATTGCCGCGTTCATCTCGATCCACAACATGTGCGCCTGGATGGTCGACACCTACGGCACCGCCGATCAGCGCAAGTCCTGGATTCCGAAGCTGGCGTCGATGGAGGCCATCGCCAGCTACTGCCTCACCGAACCGGGCGCCGGCTCGGATGCGGCGGCGTTGCGCACCAAGGCTGTTCGGGACGGCGAGCATTACGTGCTCGATGGCGTCAAGCAGTTCATCTCCGGGGCGGGCCGCTCCGACCTCTATGTGGTGATGGCCCGCACCGGTGGTGACGGTCCGCGCGGAATCTCCGCCTTCCTCGTCGAAAACGGCACTCCGGGACTGAGTTTCGGGGCCAACGAGGAGAAGATGGGCTGGAGTGCCCAACCCACCGCCCAGGTCATCATGGAGGGTGTCCGGGTTCCCGCCGATGCCATGCTCGGTGGGCCCGAGGGTGAGGGCAGCGGCTTCGGCATCGCCATGAACGGACTCAACGGCGGGCGGCTGAACATCGCGGCCTGCTCGCTGGGCGGTGCGCAAGCCGCATTCGACAAGGCCGCAAGCTATCTGGCCGACCGGCAGGCCTTCGGCGGGGCATTGTTGGACGAACCGACTATCCGGTTCGCCCTGGCCGACATGGCCACCGCGCTGGAAACCTCGCGGCTGCTGCTGTGGCGCGCGGCCAGTGCCCTCGATGACGATGATCCGGACAAGGTGTCGTTGTGCGCGATGGCCAAGCTGCACGTCACCGACGCCTGTTTCACCGTCGCCGATCAGGCGTTGCAGCTGCACGGCGGCTACGGCTATCTCCGGGAGTACGGGATCGAGAAGATCGTCCGCGATCTGCGCGTGCACCGAATCCTGGAGGGCACCAACGAGATCATGCGCGTGGTCATCGGGCGGGCGGTCGCGAGCGGTGCTCGCAATCCGGCCGAAGCAGCCCGGGCACGCGCGACCGCATAGGCAAAGGAGCCTGCATATGACGACCGTCGCGTTCCTGGGACTGGGCAACATGGGTGGCCCGATGGCGGCGAACCTGATCAACGCCGGATACACCGTCCACGGGTTCGACCCGGTCCCTGCGGCCCGGCAGGCCGCGCAGGACAAGGGTGTGCAGCTGTTCGACACCGGCGCGGCCGCGGTGGCCGACGCCGATGTGGTGATCACCATGCTGCCCAACGGCACGCTGGTGAAGAGCTGCTATGAGGAGGTGCTGCCCGCCGCGGCTGCGGGTGCACTGTTCATCGACAGCTCCACCATCTCGGTGGACGACGCACGCGCGGTGCACCAGCAGGCCCTCGACAGCGGTTTCGCCCAGCTCGACGCCCCGGTCTCCGGTGGCGTCAAGGGTGCGGTGGCCGGCACGCTGGCGTTCATGGTCGGCGGTGAGCCCGACGCCCTGGAGCGTGCCCGGGCTGTGCTGGAACCGATGGCCGCCAAGGTGATTCACTGCGGCTCCTCCGGCGCCGGCCAGGCGGCCAAGTTGTGCAACAACATGGTGCTGGCGGTGCAGCAGATCGCCGTGGGCGAGGCCTTCGTGCTGGCCGAGAAGCTGGGACTCTCGGCGCAGTCGCTGTTCGACGTCATCACCGGCGCGACCGGCAACTGCTGGGCGGTGCACACCAATTGCCCTGTGCCCGGCCCGGTTCCGACGTCACCGGCCAACAACGATTTCAAGCCCGGTTTCGCGACCGCGCTGATGAACAAGGACCTCGGCCTGGCGATGGCCGCGGTGTCGTCGACCGGGTCGTCGGCTCCGCTGGGCACCCACGCCGCCGAGATCTATGCGGCGTTCGCCGTGGAACACTCCGACCTGGACTTCAGCGCGGTCATCCAAAGCCTGCGCTAACCCCCGCCGAACCCGACAAACGGGCGCGAAAGTTCACGTGGATCGCGCCATTTCGTCGATCTGGGCGCGGGCTCAGAAGTCGCCGGCGTGATGGCGCAGCGTCTCGATCGAGGACACCAGCGCCTGGGCCTCTTTCGGTGACATCCCGATTTCGGCGAACACCTGCTCGTTGAGCGTCGCGGTGGCGTCCTCGACCGTCGAGCGGCCCAGGTCGGTGATCTGCACCAGGGTGGTGCGGCCGTCGGTCGGATGCGGCACCCGCATGACCAGACCGTCGGCCTCCAGCCGCCGGATGGCATGGGTGACGCTGGTGACGTGGACCTGCAGCCGGTCGGAGGCCTTGGTGATGGGCAGCGCCCCGGTCCGGCTGAACGCGAGCAGCCGCAACAGCTCGAACCGGGAGAAGCTCAGGTCGTAGGGACGCAACGCGTTCTCGACGCGGGCCAGCAGGATCTGGTGGGCGCGCATCACCGACGTGACCGCGACCATCCCCTCAGCGACATCACCCCAGCCCGCACGCTCCCAGTTGGCGCGCGCCGCAGCAATGGGGTCTCGCTTCTCCGGTGCCGGCATGGGCCCATAGTGCCCTACGCCAGCGGCTCACAGGCTGCGCTGCAGCAGGACGTCTCCGGTGTCCGCCGAGACCACCTGCACGGCGGCGATGTCGCCGATGGGCATCGAGGTGCTCCCGGACGGCGAGGCGGTGGCGCCTTCCAGCGCCATCCAGGTGGCCAGCTGGACCCGCGAACCGTCCCGCCCGATTGCATACATGGCCAGCTTGTCGCCCCCGGAGTCGTCGTGGGCAGCCGCCGATTCCTCCCGGTAGGTGCACGTCATCTCCACATGGGTGCCCCATCCCTCGCTGCGCAGCACCACGGTCGCGTCGAACTCCGAGGGCACCGCGGTCGGCGTCATGTTCAGCGCCACGGTGTTCGTGTCAGTGGGTGCCACCCCGATCTGGGCGGGTTTGATCGCCAGCACCACTCCGACCGCCAGCACCGCCGCGGCGGCCGCACTCACCGTCCAGGTGATCCAGCGGGTCCGGCGACGGCGCCGGTGAACCTTGGCCAGCACGTCGTCGAGCAACTCGGCCCGGATCGGGGGCGGTTCCAGGCCGCCCTCGTCGATCGCGGCGACGTCGTCCGGCCCGATCATCGCCAGCAGTGCGGGCATCCCGCTGAGCTCGGCCACCGCGGCACGGCACGGCCGGCACCCACTCAGATGGGCCTCGTACTCGCGGCGTTCACTGCTCGACAGCGAGCCCAGCACGTAGGCGGCGTCCCAGAGTTCGTAGGGGTCGACGTCGGTCACCTCGTCACCCCCATCTCCTGCAGTGTGAGCCGCAGCGCGCGCACCGCATAGTGCAGCCGCGACTTCACGGTCCCCTCGGCGATCTGCAGATCCGCGGCGATCTGCGCGGTGCTCCAGCCCAGATAGTAGGACCGCCGGATCACGGCGCGGTGATCGGCGGACAGCTGAGCCAGGGCGTCGCCGAGCAGCAACCGGTCCAGTGCGGAGTTGACCTCGTCGGGGCCGGCCCGGTCCGGGGCGCCGGGGGTGTCCAGCGAGTCGGTCTCCTTGCGGAAGCGCGCACTGCGCCGCTCGTCGATGATCATGTTGCGGGCGACGGTGAACAGCCAGGCCCGCGCGGAGCGGTCGGCGTCCTCGGCCACCTCGGGATGCTGCCAGGCGCGCAACAGGGTCTCCTGGACCACGTCCTCGGCCCGAGCAGGGTCACCCGTGAGCCGCACCGCGTAGCGCCACAGCGCCGCGGCATGGTCGCGGTAGAGCACCCGCATCAGCGCAGCCTCCGGATCGTCCATCACCAACCTCCGGAAGAGACACGAAACCGGCGTGCGCCCGGTTCAAGTGTGCGCCCGGAATGTGCGTCAGGCGGTGAGGATGCGCGGACCGTCTTCAGTGACGGCCACGGTGTGCTCCCAATGCGCGGCCCGGGTACCGTCTGCGGTGACGACGGTCCACTCGTCGGCCAGCTTCCTGACCTTGACCGTGCCCAGGGTCAGCATGGGTTCGATCGCCAGCACGGATCCGACCACCAGGTGCGGGCCGCGGCCGGGCTTGCCTTCATTGGGCAGGAACGGGTCCATGTGCATCTGTCTGCCGATGCCGTGTCCGCCGTAGCCTTCGACGATGCCGAAGCGGCGGCCGTAGGTCCGTTCGGCGGCGCGGGTGCCCTGTTCGATGGCGTGCGAGACGTCGGTCAGGCGGTTGCCGGGGATCATCGCGGCGATACCGGCTTCCATCGACGCCTTGGTGGCCGCCGACAGTGCCTCGTCCATCGGGATCAGCGGGCCGATGCCGAAGGTGATCGCGGCGTCGCCGTGCCAGCCGTCGAGGATCGCACCGCAGTCGATGGACACCAGGTCACCGGAGGCCAGCTTCTCGTCGGCCCTCGGGATGCCGTGGACCACGCGGTCGTTGACCGACGAACAGATGCTCGCTGGATAGCCGTGGTAGCCCAGGAAGGACGGGATGGCACCGGCCTCCCGGATCACCGTCTCGGCGGCGTCGTCGAGATCCTTGGTGGACATGCCCGCGGCGGCGACTTCCCGGACCGTCCGCAGTGCCGCGGCCACCACCGCGCCAGCGGCCGCCATCGCGTCCAGTTCACCGGCCGTGCGGGCCGGCACGGTCTTGCGGTGAGGCAGTCCAGGCAGGGAGACCATCGTGGTTCAGCGGCCCAGGACTCAGCGGCCCAGTGCGTGCAGCGCCCGGGCGAAGACCTCGTCGAGGGAGCCGACGGCATCCACGGTCTTGAGCTCGCCGGAGTAGTAGTCCAGCAGCGGGGCGGTCTCGTCGCGGTAGACCTTCATCCGGTTGAGGATGACCTCTTCGGTGTCGTCGGCGCGGCCGCGGCCCTTGAGCCGTTCGACCAGCTCGGCCTCGGGCACCCGGAACTCGACCACCGCATCGAGCTTGAGGTCGCGGCGGGCCAGCATCTGCTTGAGGGCCTCGGCCTGCTCGACCGAGCGCGGGAAGCCGTCGAGGATGAATCCGCCGGCGACGTCGGCGTCGTTGAGCCGGTCGTCGACCAGGGCGTTGGTGAGCGTGGCGGGCACCAGGTCACCGGCGTCGAGGTACTTCTTGGCCTCCAGCCCCAGCTCGGTGCCGGTGCTGATGTTGTGCCGGAACAGGTCGCCGGTCGAGATCTGCGGGATTCCCAACTTGTCCGCCAGCTTGACCGCCTGCGTTCCTTTGCCCGCGCCGGGCGGTCCAAGCAAAACGATTCTCACTTCAGGAACCCTTCGTAGTTGCGCTGCATGAGCTGGCTCTCGATCTGTTTGACGGTATCCAAACCGACGCCGATCATGATCAGAACCGCTGTGCCGCCGAACGGCAAGTTCTGGACGCCGCCACTGTTCCCCATCTGCAGGAACACGTTAGGCAGAACGGCGATCACACCCAGGTAGATCGAGCCCGGAAGGGTGATCCGGTTGAGCACGTAGCGCAGGTAGTCGGCGGTGGGCTTACCCGGGCGGATGCCGGGGATGAAGCCGCCGAACTTCTTCATCTCGTCAGCCCGCTCATCGGGGTTGAACGTGATCGAGACGTAGAAGTAGGTGAAGAAGATGATCAGGCCGAAGTAGATGCCGATGTAGACCGGGTCGGCCGGGTTGGTCAGGTAGTTCGCGACGAAGCGGTCCCACCAGTTGTTGCTCGGGGTGGTCCGGCCACTCTGGATCAGCTGAGTGATCAGGTGCGGGATATAGATCAGCGACGAGGCGAAGATGACCGGGATGACGCCGGCCTGGTTCACCTTCAGCGGCAGGTAGGTCGAGGTGCCGCCGTACATTTTGCGGCCGACCATGCGCTTGGCGTACTGGACGGGGATACGGCGCTGACCCTGCTCGACGAACACCACGCCGATGATGATCAGCAGTGCGGCCGCGCAGACCGCGGTGAACACCAGGCCGCCGCGGCTGTCCAGGATGCTCTTGCCTTCAGCCGGGATACGGGCGGCGATACCGGCGAAGATCAGCAGCGACATACCGTTGCCGACACCGCGCTCGGTGACAAGCTCGCCCATCCACATGACCAGGGCGGCGCCGGCGGTCATGACCAGGACGATGATCACCAGGGCGAAGATGCTCTGGTCGGAGATGATGTCCAGGGTGCAGCCCTGCAGCAGGCCACCATTGGCGGCCAGCGCCACGATGCTGGTGGCCTGCAGGATGGCCAGCGCGATCGCCAGATAACGCGTGTACTGCGTCATCTTGGCCTGACCGGCCTGGCCTTCTTTCCGCAACTGTTCGAAGCGCGGAATGACCACCGTCAGCAGCTGCACGATGATGCTGGCGGTGATGTAGGGCATGACGCCCACCGCGAACACCGTCAGCTGCAGCAGCGCGCCGCCGGAGAACAGGTTGATCAGCGAGTAGATCTGCGCGCCGCTGCCGCCACTGACCTGCTCGATGCACTGGTGGACGTTCTTGTAGTTGACGCCCGGGGACGGCAGTGAGGCACCGACCCGGTACAGGATCACGATGCCCAGGGTGAACAGGATCTTTCGCCTCAGGTCGACTGTCCGCAGCGATGAGATGAAAGCCGAGAGCACTCTTCCTCCTGGGCAGCCGGACGGCATGTCACGGCGTGCCATTGGGGCTGGCCTGGCCAGCGGTTGGGTAGTCCTGCCTTGCGGCGATCGCCGCCAGCTTAAAAGCCTGCAACACCGCGCGCTCAAACAGTCTACGAGAGTAACAGTTGGCCCAGGCAGGACGGCAATCCACACAGCCGCGCCGCGGGTCTGCAGCGGGACGGACCGCGCGCACAGCCAACGCGCAGCCACCGCGGCGTACAGTCGCTAGTGGTTACCTTGGCTAAGTATAAGTCGTACCAGTGAGGTTGAGACGATGACGCGCACCGACAACGACACGTGGGACCTGGCATCCAGCGTGGGTGCGACCGCCACCCTGGTGGCCGCCGCCCGCGCCGCTGCATCCAAAGAGGACCGGCCACTGATCAACGATCCCTACGCCGAACCGCTGGTTCGCGCGGTAGGCATCGACTTCTTCACCAAGATGGCCGGCGGTGACCTCCCCAACGCGGAAAGCCAGATGGCCGTGGGCATCGCCCGGATGACCGACAACATGGCCGTCCGGACCCGCTTCTTCGACGGGTTCTTCACCGAAGCGGCCGGCCCTGCCCGGATCCGGCAGGCCGTGATCCTGGCCTCCGGACTCGACTCGCGCGCTTACCGCCTGGACTGGCCGGCGGGGATGCTGGTCTTCGAGATCGACCAGCCCGACGTGATCGCGTTCAAGACTGAGACGCTGGCCGAGCAGGGGGCGGTACCCCGCTGCGAGCGGCGCCCGGTCGCGATGGATCTGCGCGACGACTGGGCGGGTGCCTTGCGGGAAGCGGGTTTCGACCCGCAGGCACCCACCGTCTGGAGCGCCGAGGGACTGCTGGCATACCTGCCGCCGGAGGCGCAGGATCGCTTGCTGGACACTGTCACGGCCCTGTCGGCTCCGGGCAGCCGGATAGCCATCGATTGCGCGCCGCCCACTCCTGCCGAGGACCAACAGAAGACCCGCGAGGAGATGCAGACCCACGCCGCCGCCTGGCGCGAGCAGGGGATGGATCTCGACTTCGGCACCCTCGTCTACCTGGGTGAGCGCAACGAGCCGAGTGACTACCTCCGCGAACATGGCTGGCAGACCGCCATTGCCACGGTGAACGAGCTGCTGACGGCCGCCGGCCGGACCACCCTCGGCGGCGACGATCCGATGAGCCGGCTGTACTACATCAGCGCCACCCTGGGCGGTCGCCGATGAGCCGCAGCGACGGCGACTCCTGGGACCTGGCCACCAGCGTCGGGACCACGGCCACCATGGTCGCCGCGGCCCGCGCCGTGGCCAGCCGCGAAGAGAATGCCCTCATCGACGACCCGTTCGCCGCGCCCCTGGTGCGCGCGGTCGGCATCGACCTGTTCACCAAGATGGTCGACGGGGACATCGATATGGCGGCCGTGGACACCGAGGGCACCGCCCGGGTGATGACCGACGTGATGGCGGTGCGGACCCGCTTCTTCGACGACTTCTTCCTGGAGGCGACCGGCGACGCCGGGATCCGGCAGGTGGTCATCCTGGCGTCCGGTCTGGACTCGCGGTCGTTCCGGCTGGAGTGGCCTGCGGGCACGGTGGTCTACGAGATCGACCAGGCCAAGGTCATCGACTTCAAGATCGAGACGCTGGCCGCTCTCGGCGCCTCCCCCACCGCCGACCTCCGTGCGGTGAGCGTCGATCTGCGGGAGGACTGGCCGGCAGCCCTGCGGGCCAAGGGTTTTGACGACACGAAGCCGACGGCGTGGAGTGCCGAGGGGCTGCTCGCCTACCTGCCGCCGGACGCCCAGGACAGGCTGTTCGACAACATCACCGCCTTATCTGCGCCGGGCAGTCGGCTGGCCACCGAATACCACCCGGACGGTGGGCGCGGGCTGGCCGACCGGTCCCAGGCGATCAGCAGCCGGTGGCGAGACCTCGGGCTCGATCTCAACATGGCCGACCTGTTCTACACCGGTGAGCGCAATGCGGTGGTGGACTACCTGGAGGCGCGCGGCTGGCAGGTCAGCACCCGCAGCCGCCCGGATCTGTTCGCGAGCCACGGCCGCGACTTCCCGACCGGCGATCTCAGCGTCTCGTTGAGTAACTCCTTGTCCGTCACGGCAATTCGAAAGTAGGTCAGGATGACTCGCACCGATGACGACACCTGGGACCTGACCTCCAGCGTCGGCGCCACCGCGACCATGGTGGCCGCCGGCCGGGCCATGGCCACCAGGGACGAACGGCACCTCATCGACGACCCGTTCGCCGAGCCCCTGGTCCGCGCGGTGGGGATCGACTTCTTCACCAGGATGATCGACGGCGACCTGGACATCTCACCGTTCGGCGATGACGGCCCCGACCGCGTACAGGCCATGATCGCCGGAATGGCCATGCGCACCAAGTTCTTCGACGAATACTTCGTCGCCTCGGCCGGCACCGGGATCCGGCAGGCGGTCATCCTGGCTGCTGGCCTGGATTCGCGCGCCTACCGGCTGCCCTGGCCTACCGGTTCGGTGGTGTACGAGATCGACCAGCCCCAGGTCATCGAGTTCAAGGCCGGCGTCTTCGAGGATCTCGGCGCACAGCCGATCGCCGAGCTGCGCACCGTCGGCATCGACCTGCGCGAGGACTGGCCCACCGCACTGCGTGCGGCCGGCTTCGATCCGTCGGCCCCTACCGCCTGGCTGGCCGAGGGCCTGTTGATCTACCTGCCACCACAAGCCCAGGACGCACTGTTCGACACCATCACCGAACTGAGCGCACCCGGCAGCACAGTGGCGACCGAATATGTGCCCGGCATCATGGATTTCGATGTCGACAAAGCCCGGGAGATGGCGGCGAACATGCGCCAGCAGGGTTTCTCCCTCGATATGCCGTCGCTGATCTACCCCGGACCCCGCAGCCATGTCATGGAGTATCTCGGCGCCAAGGGGTGGCAGGTCACCGGCGTCCCGGGCGATGAGTTGTTCCGGCGCAACGGATTACAACCTCCCGACCGGGAGGGATACGATCCCTTGGGCGAGATCGTCTACGTCAGCGCCAGTTTGGCCTGATCGGCCACCCGGCCCGTCAGCCTGTCCCCCGGTTGGCGGACACGCACACCATCAATACTCCCGTCTGTCTTGACGAGTTCTCGGCGGCCCCAGCGCAGCACAGTTGTCAACGTGAGGCACGAGAGCCGATCCGCAGGGGCAACCAGGCTCCTGCGCCGTTCCGACAGATGGAGACAGCACGATGAAGCTCATCACGGCAATCATCGAACAGGTATCGGTCGAGGGTCTCGCCAACGCGCTTCCCACGGCCGGTGTGGAGTCGCTGACGATCAGCGAGGTCCAGCAGTACCAAGGCGAGGAAATCGCCGTCGAGGTGTACCGCGGCGTGAAGCTGCCCAAGTACTTCTCGCGACAGTTCCGAGTCGAACTGCTGGTCGCCGACACCGAGGTCGACCGGATCATCGACAGCGTCACGCTCGCCAGTGACACCGGCCTTCTCGGTACCAGCAAGCTGTGGGTCGTCGACGCCGATCAGGTGATCACCATCCCGCAGGTCGCACCAGCGCTGGTCTAGCGTGAAGCGTGCGGCGCGGCGCGGCCGGCATTCCACTTCGGCCTCGCCGCGCCGGACGTTTCAGAAGCGACTGTCCCCGATCCACAACGCACTGGTCCCGGTCAGCGCCCGTTCGCCGCGCTCCACGACACCGCGGACCGTCTGGCCGAGCAGCGCCGCAATGGCATCGGGTAGCGATGCCGCCGCGGGCTGAGAAGATGCTTTGGGCCGCAGGAGATCCCGCAACGAGGATCCCGGGAGCGCCACCAGCTCGACATCGGCGTCAGCATCCAGGCCGACGTGCTCCTTGGCTCGGCGCACCGCGGTGCGCAGCCCACCGAGTTCGTCGACCAGGCCGCGGTCGATCGCATCGGCGCCGGTCCAGACCCGGCCACGCGCCACCGTATCGACCGCCTCGACCGACAGACCCCGCGCGTGTGCCACCCGTTGGATGAAGTCGGTGTAGAACAGATCGGCCTCTGCCTCGACCATCGCGTGCTGCTCCTCGGTGAAGGGTGCGTTCGGCGACCACGCATCGGCATTGTCGTTGGTGCGCACCGAATCCGAGCCGACACCGAGACGCTCCTTGAGGCCGCGCGCGATCAGCTTGCCGGTCAGCACCCCGATCGACCCGGTGATAGTTCCGGGGTTGGCGACGATGGTGTCGGCATCCATGGAGATGTAGTAGCCCCCGGACGCGGCCACCGCACCCATCGAGGCCACCACCGGCTTGCCCTTGGCACGTACGCGGGCCACCTCGCGCCAGATGGTCTCCGAACCGGTCACCGATCCACCGGGGCTGTCGACGCGTAACACCACCGCTGCGATATCGGCGTCGCTACCGGCCTGGCGCAGCGCAGCGGCGATGGTGTCCGCACCGGCGCTGGGCCGGCCCAGCGGGGAGAGGTTCGGGCCGCCCCGACCGTTCACGATCGCCCCGGCCACCGTGACGACGGCGATCTTGGGCTTCTTGCGGCCCGGCAACGACGGCATGCCCGGCCCACCCCGGCCGGCCTGGGCATAGCGAGACAGGAACAGCCGGGGCGGCCCGTCGTCGGAGTCGGCGTCACCGGTCTCCGGCGAGATGCCCTCTACGTTTGCCAGTTCGGCGATCCGGCTGTAGGCCTCGTCGCGGAATCCGATGCGGTCCACCAGGTGCCCGTCGACCGCGTCATCCCGCAGCAGCGGTGCCCGGTTGGCCAGGGCGTCGACTGCTGCGACGTCGATTCCCCGGGACTCCGCGATGGCCTGCCAGACCTGGCTGTGCAGGCTTTCGATCAGGCGGGAGTCGGCTTCCCGGTGGGCGTCGGTGTAGTGATCCTCGGTGAAGACGTTCACCGCCGACTTGTACTCACCGCGGGTGATGAACTGGGCCTCGATTCCGGCCTTGTCGAGGGCGTCGCGCAGGAACAGCGCGTTGGTGGCGAACCCGACCAGGCCGACCGTGCCCGACGGCTGCAACCACACCTCGGTGAACGCCGAGGCTAGGTAGTACGCCAGGGTGCCCGGATAGGTCTCGGCCCATGCCACCGACGGCTTCCGCGCGGTGAAGGCGGCAATCGCGTCCCGAAGCTCCTGGACGGGACCGGCAGGGGCGGCCGAAAGCTGCACGCGGGCAATCAGACCCGCGACCCGGTCGTCCTCAGCGGCGCGATGGATTGCGGCGACGGCGTCGGCGAGCAGCAGTGGGCGCCCACCGCCGGTGATGAAGGTCAGTGGGTCGAAGCCGGCGGTCTCGGCAGGTACGGTCTGCAGATCGAGTTCGAGGATGACGCCGTCGGGCACGCCGTGATGGCGTGCAGTGTCAACCTTGCGGGCCAGCGCCCGGACGTCGTCCACACCCGGCAAGCCCGTCAGAAGAGAGAACATTCTTTGAGCCTACCGACGGCCCGTGCGCCGCTTCGGTCACCGCGGCAACGTTCACAGGTTGGTTAGGGTGGGTGCAGTGGACATCCTGATCTCCGGTGCCAGCATTGCCGGACCGACAGCGGCGTACTGGTTGGCCAAGGCCGGGCACCGGGTAACCGTGATCGAGCGCGCTGATGTGCTGCGCACCGCCGGCCAGAACATCGATGTCCGTGGGCCGGGTCGAGAAGTGTTGCGCCGCATGGGTTTGGAGGCCGCGGTGGCGGCACAGACAACCGGTGAGGTTGGTCTGCGGTTCGTCGATGAGAACCGGGTACTTGCCGAATTCCCGGCCGGGCGTGACGACAGCTCCGGTGCCACCGCCGAGATGGAGGTGCTACGCGGGGCACTGGCCCGCACCCTGGTGGACTCCGGCGATGGCATGGTGTCCTATCGGTTCGGCGAGCGCATCGAGCGCCTGGAGCAGCGCCCCGACGGCGTGACCGCCATCCTTGCCGGCGGTTCTGTTCACGACTGCGACGTGGTGATCCTCGCCGAGGGTGCCCGATCACGGACCAGGGGCCTGGTGTTCGACGATGTCAGCCTGCGGGAACTGGGGCTGTACACGGCGTTCGGCACCATTGCCCGCGACAGCTCCGATGACGACTGGTGGTCCTGGTACAACGCCGTCGGCGGCCGGACGATCACCATCCGGCCGGACAACGTCGGCACCACTCGCGTCGCGCTGTCCTTTCTGTCCGACGACCCGGGTTTGGTTGAACTGAACTCTGACGGGCAGCGCAGCGCGGTGCACGAGGTGTTCGGCGACGTCGGGTGGAAAGCACCCCGCATCCTCGGCGCCCTGGCCACCTCCGATGAGTTCTACCTCGATTACCTGACCCAGGTGAAGGCACCGCGGTGGGCCCGCGGCCGGGTGTTCCTCTGTGGTGACGCCGCATGGTGCGCGACCCCGGTCAGCGGTATCGGTACCACGCTGGCGCTGACCGGTGGCTACATCCTGGCCGGTGAAATCAGTTCGGCCCCTTCCCTTGTGGCTGCAGCAACTGGATACGAAGACCGGATGCGCCCCCTCGTCGACCGGGCGCAGAAACTGCCCCCCGGCACTCCCCGCCTCGCGCATCCACGCAGCCGTGCGGCACTGGCTGTCACCCGCGGGGTGCTGCGAGTCGCCGGATCACGTCCCGCCCGGGGACTGGCCGGCAAGCTCAGCTCACCGCAGGGGCAAGCCGACGACCTGCCCGGCTATCCGGCACTGGCGTCCTGACACACAAAAATCCCGCACGCGCCAGGCGTGCGGGATTTTGTGTAGGACCGGATCTACAGCTCGGTGGCCGTGCCACCCGCGGCGGTGATGGCCTCACGGGCGCTGCCGCTGAACTTGTGTGCGGTCACGTCGATCTTGGCGGTGAGCTTGCCGTCACCGAGAACCTTGACGAGCACGTTCTTGCGAACCAGGCCCTTGGCCACCAGCTCGTCGACGCCGACGGTGCCGCCCTCGGGGAACACCCGGTTGATGTCACCGACGTTCACCACGGCGTACTCGGTGCGGAACCGGTTGCGGAAGCCCTTGAGCTTGGGCAGCCGCATGTGGATCGGCATCTGCCCGCCTTCGAAGGTCACCGGCACGTTCTTGCGCGCCTTGGTGCCCTTGGTACCGCGGCCGGCGGTCTTACCCTTGGAGCCCTCGCCGCGACCGACGCGGGTCTTCGGCGTCTTGGAGCCGGGAGCCGGCTTCAAGTCGTGCAGCTTGATGACACTCATTTGACTTCCTCAACCTCGACGAGGTGGTGGACGACCCGGATCAGTCCGCGGGTCTGCGGGTTGTCCTCCCGGACCACCGACTGGCGAATCTTCTTCAGGCCCAGCGTCCGCAGGCTCTCACGCTGCTTCCAGCGCGCACCGACGGTGCCGCGCACCTGGGTGATCTTCAGTTCTGCCATGGTTATGCGCTTCCCTCACGCGCTGCCGCAGCGGCCAGCGCTTCGCTTTCCCGACGCGCGCGCAGCATGCCGGCCGGCGCGACGTCTTCGATGGGCAGCCCGCGACGGGCGGCCACCTCTTCGGGACGCTGCAGCAGCTTGAGCGCGGCAACGGTGGCGTGCACCACGTTGATCGCGTTGTCACTGCCCAGCGACTTGGCCAGCACGTCGTGCACGCCGGCGCATTCCAGCACCGCGCGGCAGGCACCGCCGGCGATGACGCCGGTACCCGGGCTGGCCGGACGCAGCATCACGACACCGGCCGCAGCCTCGCCCTGGACGGGATGGGTGACGGTGCCACCGATCAGCGGGACGCGGAAGAAGTTCTTGCGAGCCTCTTCGACACCCTTGGCGATGGCGGCCGGAACTTCCTTGGCCTTGCCGTAGCCGACACCGACCAGGCCGTTGCCGTCGCCGACGATCACCAGGGCGGTGAAGCTGAACCGGCGACCACCCTTGACGACCTTCGACACGCGGTTGATCGTGACGACGCGCTCCAGGTAGTTGCTCTTCTCGCCGCCGTCGCGTCCGCCACGGCCGCCGCGGTCACCACGGTCGTCACGACGGCCGCGGCCACCGCGATCGTCACGTCCGCCGCGCTGCTCGTCGGTGCGGGTGCCGGCACTCGGGCCACCGGTGTTGGTCACCGGGGCGTCTGAAGTCTGGTCCGCCATTATGCGGTCCCTCCGTTGTGTGCAGTCATCATCAGAATTTCAGTCCGTTCTCGCGGGCGGCATCGGCCAGCGCCGCGATACGGCCGCCGTAGGTGTTACCACCGCGGTCGAACACGACGGCCTCGATGCCGGCGGCCTTGGCGCGCTCGGCGATCAGCTGGCCGACGCGGACGCTGTGGGCCTTCTTGTCGCCTTCGACGGCACGGACATCGGCCTCGATGGACGACGCAGCGGCCAGGGTGGTACCGGTGCCGTCGTCGACGAGCTGCACGTGGATGTGCCGCGAGGAGCGGTTGACCACGAGCCGCGGACGCGCGGCGGTCCCGACGACCTTCTTGCGCAGCCGGGCGTGCCGGCGCAGCCGGGACGCCCGGCGGGCCGCCGAAGCGGTGGTGCCGACCGGCGTGCGATCGGTAGCGGTCTGTGCTTGAGCCATGACTTACTTACCTGTCTTTCCGACCTTGCGGCGGATCTGCTCACCCTCGTAGCGCACACCCTTGCCCTTGTACGGGTCCGGGCGACGCAGCCGACGGATGTTCGCCGAGATCTGGCCGACCTTCTGCTTGTCGATACCCGAGACCGAGAACTTCGTGGGGGTCTCCACCGCGAAGGTGATGCCCTCAGGAGCCTCGATGACCACCGGGTGGCTGTATCCGAGCGCGAACTCCAGATTGCTGCCCTTGAGCTGGACGCGGTAGCCGACGCCGAAGATCTCCATCTTCGTGACGTACCCCTCGGTCACACCGGTGACCAGGTTGGCGACCAGCGTGCGGGACAGGCCGTGCAGCGAGCGGCTACGACGCTCGTCGTCCGGCCGGGCCACCACGATGGCACCGTCGTCGTTGCGCGACACCGTGATCGGCTCGGCGACCTCCAGGGCCAGCGTGCCCTTGGGGCCCTTGACCGACAGGTTCTGCCCGTCGATCGTCACATCGACACCGGCAGGAACCGGCACCGGCTGCTTTCCAATACGCGACATGGTTCTACGTCTCCTATCCCGCTACCAGACGTACGCGAGGACTTCGCCGCCCACGCCCTGTCGGGCTGCCTGGCGGTCGGTGAGCAGGCCCGAGGACGTGGAGATGATCGCCACACCCAGGCCGCCGAGCACGCGCGGCAGATTGGTGGATTTCGCGTAGACCCGCAGACCGGGCTTGGACACCCGGCGCAGACCGGCGAGACTGCGCTCGCGGTTGGGGCCGTACTTGAGCGAGACGACCAGCGACTTGCCGACCCGGGCATCCTCGGTGCGGAAGTCGCTGATGTAACCCTCGCTCTTGAGGATCTCGGCGATGTTCGCCTTGATCTTCGAGTGCGGCAGGGTCACCTCGTCGTGATACGCCGAATTGGCGTTGCGCAGACGTGTCAAGAAGTCTGCGATCGGGTCCGTCATAGTCATGACTGGGCCTGTCTACCTTCCTCGCAACGGTTCCCGAACGGGCCTGCTGCGCTGTTCATCAAAAAGGGTCTGGGGGTCTTTACCAGCTGGACTTCTGCACACCGGGCAGTTCGCCGGCGTGGGCCATCTCGCGCAAGCAGATACGGCACAGGCCGAACTTGCGGTACACGGCGTGCGGACGACCGCACTTGTTGCAGCGGGTGTAGGCCCGCACGGCGAACTTAGGCTTCTTGTTGGCCTTGTTGACCAGTGCCTTCTTTGCCATCTGCTCAGTTCTCCTTGAACGGGAAGCCGAGGGCCCGCAGCAGCGCGCGGCCTTCTTCGTCGTTCGTCGCCGACGTGACGACGGTGATGTCCATGCCCCGGGGCCGGTCGATGGAGTCCACGTCGATCTCGTGGAACACCGACTGCTCGGCGAGCCCGAAGGTGTAGTTGCCGTGGCCGTCGAACTGCTTGGGCGACAGGCCGCGGAAGTCGCGGATACGCGGCAGAGCGATCGACACGAGGCGGTCGAGGAACTCCCACATCCGGTCGCCGCGCAGGGTCACCCGCGCACCGATCGGCATGCCCTCGCGCAGCTTGAACTGGGCGATGGACTTACGCGCCTTGCGGATCTCCGGCTTCTGGCCGGTGATCAGCGCCAGGTCGTTGACCGCGCCGTTGATCAGCTTGGCGTCGCGGGCGGCGTCACCGACACCCATGTTGACGACAACCTTGACCACGCCGGGGATCTGCATGACGTTGGCGTAGTTGAACTCGTTGTTCAGCGCGTCCTTGATCTCGGCGCGGTAGCGCGCCTTCAGCCGCGGCTGAACCTTCTCTGCAGTGGTCATCGTCAGATGTCCTTACCGTTGCGCTTGGAAATTCGAACGCGCTTGCCCGACTCTTCGTCGGCGCGGTAGCCGACGCGGGTGGGCTTGCCGTCGGAGTCGATGACCATCACGTTGGAGACATGGATGGACGCCTCCTGGGTGACGATGCCGCCCGAGGACGCGCCACGCTCGTTAGCCGACTGCGCGGTGTGCTTCTTGATCCGGTTGACGCCCTCGACCAGAACCCGGTTACGGGTCGGGAATGCCTGCAGGACCTTGCCCTTGGCGCCCTTGTCCTTGCCGGCGATGACCAGCACGGTGTCGCCCTTTTTGACCTTCATTTACAACACCTCCGGGGCCAGCGAGACGATCTTCATGAACTTCTTCTCGCGCAGCTCGCGGCCGACCGGGCCGAAGATGCGAGTGCCACGCGGGTCATTGTCGTTCTTGATGATGACCGCAGCGTTCTCGTCGAACTTGATGTAGCTGCCGTCGGCCCGGCGACGCTCCTTGACGGTGCGCACCACGACGGCCTTGACCACGTCGCCACGCTTGACGTTGCCACCGGGGATGGCGTCCTTGACGGTCGCCACGATGACGTCGCCGATACCGGCGTAGCGCCGCGACGAGCCACCCAACACGCGGATGCACAAGATCTCCTTGGCGCCCGTGTTGTCGGCGACTTTGAGTCGCGATTCCTGCTGAATCACTAGATCTCCTCGGATCTGGTAACTGTGTGCACGCCAAAACCCGGTTGGACAGGCCAAAGGAACTTGACGTGCGCGGTCTTTGTTTCCGAAGGGGCACGCAGGGCCAACCTGATCCGTCGAAAAACGGTTCCGGCCAGCCGAGGTCTGCCCTAGGCAACCCCTAAATACTAGGTGACGAGCGGGAAAGCTCCAAATCAGCGCTGATCACGCCAGCGACCAGGCTCGCCCCCGTCGAAACTTTACTTACTGACAAGAACTGCGAGTGGACGTGTCGACAGCTACAGGCTGGCCGCATCGCCGAATTTCGCCGGAGGCTGCCACCAGCCGTTCCGCCGGGACGGACGCAGCCGTCCGTCCCATCCGCGCCGCACGAGGCTCAGATACGTACGGTCGAGGATCCCCTGGTCACTATCCTCTTTGATCACCCGGATCACGTCCCAGCCGAGCCGGGCAACCTCGGGCAGCAACCGCTGGTCCCGGACGTACTGCCTGCGGTCGGTGCGATGCTGATCGCCGTCGTACTCGGAAGCAACCTTGACGTCCTCCCAGCCCATGTCGAGCGTGCGCAGCACCCGCCAACGTCCGTCGAAGACGGCAATCTGCGTGGTCGGCCGCGGAAACCCGGCGTCCAGGTACAACAACCGCAACCGGGTCTCTTGCGGGGACGCCGCACCGCCGTCGACAAGTGGCAGCAGTTCGAGCAACTGCCGCACGCCGCGAGCCCCCTTGTATCGCTTCGTCAGCGCGATGACTTCCTCGTCGAGGAAGGCCGTCGCCCGCTTGAGAGCGTCGAGGCGGATCAATGCCTCCTGCCGCGGGAGGTGCCGGCCCAGGTCAAACGCGGTGCGGGCCGCCGTGGTGACCGGGATGCACTCGTGCGTGGTGATCTCGTCGGGCTGCAACCGTTCGGCCCGGGCGATCATCCCCTGAGGTGGCCTGGTGTTGTTCCAGATCAGCTCGACAGGAGTGTCGGCGTCCACCCAGGAAGCGCCATGCAGTGCCGAGGCGGCAATCCCGGCGACGACGCCCTGACGCCCGGACCGCAACCATGCTCCGTCGATGACGTCGACCAGGTCCGGTGAATAGCCCTTGGGTAGATAGACATCGCGATGCATGCGCACGTAGCCACGGCGCAACTCGTATTCAGTCACGGTATGCGCGCGCCGTGCCTGACTGCCGACGATCAGCCTTCTCATGGCGGGGATAGTCGCAATCAGGGCCGACAGTTCTCGCCGAAGCTGTCGCTGTCGTGCAGAAACGCGAGTGGAAGTGTCGATAACTCCAGGCTCGGCGTCAGGTCCGGCTGACCACGCAGCGAAACCCGATATGTGTGGTTGAACTGTCCTGGGACTGCGGCGAGCGTGCGGCCGGCCGGTAGCGGTGGCAGTACTCCGGTGCGCACAGGTGCGAACCGCCCTTGAGCGCCTGGTTCACGGACGGATCCGGGTCCACCGGTGGCGGGCAGCAGGCGCTTTTCTGTTCCGGCGCGGCCTGTCCCCCGAGTCGCTGCGCTCCTGCCCCGAGGTGATGCGCAGCGAACCGTGTCGTGGTCCACTCCCACACGTTGCCGATCATGTCGACCAGGCCGAAGCCGTTGGCCGGGAAGGTGCCCACCGGCGACGTTCCGACCCAGCCCAGGGCACCGTCATTGCGGTACGGAAAGCGGCCCTGCCAGGTGTTGGCCATCAGGGCACCGTCGAGGGTCGGCTCCTCACCCCAGGCATAGGTGGTGTCGCTGCCGGCGCGCGCGGCGTACTCCCATTCGGCCTCGCTGGGCAGCCGCCGACCGGCCCACGCCGCATAGGCTGCCGCATCCGGATACGCCACCTGCACCACCGGGTGGTCGTCCTTGCCGACGATGTCGCTGCCCGCGCCGAACGGCTGAC
Source organism: Mycobacterium sp. M26 (assembly GCF_001494595.1). GTDB lineage: Bacteria > Actinomycetota > Actinomycetes > Mycobacteriales > Mycobacteriaceae > Mycobacterium. Next base: position 1,639,135 of record NZ_LN929907.1, on the reverse strand, counting down.
GCCAGTGGGCGCCGGGGGCCCAGTCCCACCACTGCCGCCAGTCGCTCAGGTTCACCGGACCCGGCGTGGGCCGGAAGATCAGCGACCCGGGCAGCAGGTCGGCTTCGGCGACACCGGGGTACAGCGCGGGGTCCAGGGGGCGCTCGGCGACGGTGACGTAGCCGGTGTCGGCGACGAATTCTGCGAACGCGGCGTTGGTCACCGGATGGCGCTCGATCGCGAACGGGGCCACCGTCACGGTGTGGATCGGTGCCTCTTCGGGATAGAAGCTGACCGAACCCATGCGGAACGATCCGCCGGGCAGTTCGACTAGCTCGCCGAGCACCATGTCAGGGTATGACGACGCTGAAGTCGCCGGTCAGCACATCAGCGGCAGCATCGAAACCGGTTGTGCCCGAGGGGGCTTCGACGTGGATCGCCACCAGATAGTTCTTCGAGTTGGTCCAGATGTGGGCGATACGGTCCTGGTACTGGATCGACTCGTCGGGGTCATCGGCCCAGGTGCCCATCAGCTTCTGCCCGCTGAAGCCGCACAGGTCGGCGGGCAGCAGGCTCAGCGTGCTGATCGGGTACTTGGCCATCAGGTCGTCGGAGTACCGGGTGAACGCGGCGGCCGGGTCCAGCGGGGTGGCGGCGATGGTGATCTCGGCGAGCATGTCGTCCGGACCGGTCAGCCGGGCACCGACGTCACCGGAGCCGGGCGTGGCGGCCCAGCCGTCGGGCAGGGCGATGGTGATCCTGGGGGCCGCCGGATCGGCGACAGTGGCCACCGCGGTCGGGCCGGAGAACTCCTGCGGACACACCGTCGCGTTCGCCGGGACGGGTTGGCGGGCGGTCTCGAGCACGCCCGGTTCGGAGGACTCCGGGGTATCGGTGGCCGTGGCCAGCGCCGATGTGCTGGTCGTGGTAGTTGCACTGGCCACCGACGATTCCGCCCGCACGGCGGTGCCCCCACTGTCGCGGGCGCAGCCGGCAACAACGGATGCGGCCAGTACCACCACCGCCGAGGCGGCCCACACCAGCCGAGTCACCTACCCAGTATGACGCGGCCGTCAGTCCCTGGCGAAAGCCGCCGCGAGTTGACGCTCGGCGTCGACGTACGGGCTGCCCGAGACATCGACCACCACACGCTGGATCGTTCCGCCGCGGAACTCGAAGGGTGCCCGGTAGGCCGTCGACACCGGCTGGCCCAGATTGCGGCCCACACTGACCCCGCCGCCGGCCAACCCGAACGTGAACGGGTGGGCTTTGACCCCGGGCAGTGTCGCCACCGCCGCACCGTCGACATAGAGAGTGACGTCGCCGACGGGTGTGTGGGTGCCCTCCACCCCGGTGCGGGCGTAACCCACCCCGAGGATGTGGTGTCCGGTCGGCACCGGGTCGGGTGCGATGACCCGCTGCTCGAGTTCGCCGAAGAAGTTGTAGACGAATTGCAGCCGGCCGTCGGCGACGAACAGCACGTACCCGCCGTGGCCGGCGCCCTGCTTGAGCAACACCCCGCTGACATCGGGGCCGTCGACCACGACGTCGGCGAGCACCGAGAAGGAGCGACCGCCGATCATCACGCAGGCACCCATCGACACCGGTGCGGTGTGCGGGTAGTACACGTAGCTCGACCGGTCACCGGCCAGGCCGGGCCGCCAGCGACCGACCATCTCGAAGACGTTGAGGTCCGAGAGCGGAAGCCCGTTGTATTTCTGCGCTTCGGCGAACCAGAGCGCCTTGAGCTCCTCGAGTTTCTCCGGATGCTGCGCCGCCAGATCGCGGGTCTGGCTGCGGTCCTCGGCGATGTGGTAGAGCTCCCAGCGGTCGTCGTCGAAGTGCGACCAGCCCGACGGTGCCGCCGGGTGAACGGTGTTGGCGAACCAGCCGTCGTGCCAGATTCCCCGGGTGCCCAGCATGGTGTAGAACTGGGTGTGCTTTCCGGTGACGAACTCCGGATCATCCAGTGCGCCTTTGAAACTCACCCCGTCGAGCGGCTTCTGCGCGATGCCCTTGACCGTCTGCGGCGGTTCGATCCCGAGTAGCTCATACACCGTGGGGGTGATGTCGGCGACGTTGACGTAGTTGTCCCGTACCGCACCGTGTGCGGCGATTCCGTTGGGCCAGGACACAATTGCGGTGTCGGCGATTCCCCCCTCATGGGAGGCGTAGCGCTTGTACAGCTTGTACGGAGTGTTGAACGCCATCGCCCACCCGATCGGGTAATGGTTGTAGGTGGTCGGCAACCCCAATTCGTCGATGACACGCAAGCTGTCCTCGACCGTGTCGATGTAGCCGTTGAAGAACTTGGCCTCGTTGACCGATCCGTTCGGGCCGCCCTCGCCACTGGCCCCGTTGTCGGAGATCACCACAATGATGGTGTTGTCCAGCTGGCCGGACTCTTCGAGATAGTCCAGCACCCGGCCGATCTGGGCGTCGGTGTAGGACAGGAAGCCGGCGAACACCTCGGCCATCCGGGTGAAGAGCCGTTTCTCGTCGTCGGACAACGAATCCCACGGCCGCACCGTGTCCTGCAGCGGCCACGGTTCCCCATTCGGTCCGGTGACGTCGCTGTACGGATTGACCCCGGACAGCTCGGTGTCGGGTGGCACGATGCCCAGCTTCTTCTGGTTCTCCAGCACGATCTCCCGGTACCGCTCGTAGCCCATGTCGAAGCGGCCGGCATAGCGGTCGGCCCACTCGGTGAACACATGATGCGGGGCGTGGCCGGCACCGGGGCACAGGTAGGTGAACCAGGGTTTGTCCGGGGCGACCATCGTGGAGTCGCGGATGAACTCGATGGCCTTGTCGGCGAGATCCTTGGAGAGGTGATAGCCCTCTTCCGGGGTGGCGGGCGCCTCCACCGGATGGTTGTCGTAGACCAGTTCGGGATACCACTGGTCGGTCTCCCCGCCCATGAATCCGTAGAACCGCTCGAATCCGCGCGACAGCGGCCAATGCCGCCGGGTGGCAGCAAGATTGGATTCCTCGATCGGGGTCAGGTGCCATTTGCCGACGCAGTAGGTGTTGTAGCCGTGCTCGGCGAGCACCTCGGAGATCAGGGCCGTGTCGTCGGGAATGCGGCCGCTGTTGCCGGGGAACCCTTCGGTGAACTCCTCCACCATCGCCATGCCGACGGTCGTGGCGTTACGACCGGTGAGCAGCGAGGCCCTGGTCGGCGAACACAGCGCGGTGGTGTGGAACTGCGAGAGCCGCACACCGCGTTCGGCGATCCTCGACATCGCCGGCATGTCGACCAGCCCGCCGAAGCAGTCCCAAGTGGCGATGCCGACGTCGTCCCAGACCACGTAGAGGACGTTGGGCGCCTCCGGTGGCGCCTTCGGAGCGGCGTACGGACCCCAGTCGGGTTCGGAATCCCGAATGTCGAGCGCGATCTTGCCGGCGAACTCCGTTGCCATTCATTACCCCTATCGTCGAGGCGACCCTACCTGCGCCGGGTAGGAATCTGCTGAGTGATCCGGTCCGCCGACTCAGGCTTCCGGCACCGGTTCATTGACCCGGTACAGGCGCCAGTTCGGTTGGCCGACGCCGTCATTGGGGATCTCCAGCTCCAGGGTGGCCACGTCGGCACCGGTGTCGTAGAGCGTCGGGTAGCGCTGATTGAGCGCGTCGGACACGCCGCGGCCGGTGGGCGGCACGGCGAGCAGATACTTGATGCCGTTGCCCGACGGGTTGTTGAGCAGCCGGACGAAGTCCGGATCCGAGGGCACCACGAACATCCGGGGGTTGCGGGAGGCGGCGACGACGGCGAAGCCGTACACCGTGTCGGTGATGACCGAACTGTGCGGTAAATCGAGGTCATCCAGGTAGCCGGCGATGGCGCGCTCAGTGGAGAAGGTCCGCGCGATGCGATGCTCGACGGCCTTCTGCGGACTGGTGCTGTCGGGAGCCGGATTGATCACCGCCCCCAGCGCATACTCCTGCGGCGCATACCGCGGCAGGCTCATCCCCCACCCGGTAACCGGCACACTGATCGCGAGCGCCAGCGCCACCCCGGCATAGCCGGCGCGGGTGCGGGTCGACAGGGCGTGCGTGGGCGGTAGCGCGTTGCGGCCGCGCCGCTTGGGTGTGACGAACGCGCCGTCGGGAACGGCCAGCATCGCCAGGCACGCCGAGAATGGAATAGCGATGATGTAAAAGCGCAGAAACGGGAATGTGGAGCCCGCGGCGAAGGTCAGCGCCTGAAACGTCAGTGCCGCTCCGTAGATCGCCAGCGGCGGGATGAGCATGGTCCATTTCGGCCTACCCCAGCGGATGAACCCGGCCCACACGCCGATCGGGATCAGGGTCGGCGCCAGCAGCAGGGTGCACGTGCCGGCGAACACCAGGCCGTCGACCGGTCCGGCCGCCACCGTGCCGGATTGTTTGAGGATCGCGGAATTGCCGTATTGCGAGGTGAATTGGGCGAAGGCCTCACCGGTGATCAGCCAGCTGGCCGCCGCCCACCCGATGAACGCGACGAAGCCGGGCGCGCTGACCAGGATCAGGTCCAGCAGGGCACGACGGAACCGCGGTGGCCGACGGGCCCGCAGATAGGTGGTGGTGCCCACCACGAAGCCGGCGGCGGCCACGCAGGCCACCGCGTCGTAGCGGGTCAGGTAGGCCAGCCCCATCGCGATACCGCCGGCGGCAACGAGGTGGTGGACGTCGTCGTCGACCATCCACAGGATGAGCCGGCGCACCGCCCAGGAGATGAAGAAGATGAACGGCGCCTCGCTCATGCCGTTGGACCCGTAGAAGATGATCATCGGATTCAGGGCAAACAGTGTGGTGATGGTCAGCGAATACCACCGCGGCAGACCACGGTCGGTACCCATCGACAGGATCTGCACCACGGCGCCGGCCATGAACGCCGCTGACATGATCGAGCCCGCGAACGCGCGCGCGGCCAGATCCGGGAAGATCGGACTGGCCGCGATCACCGGAATCTGCACCATCGCGGTCAGCGGGGTGAAGATGAAGCCAATGGCCGCCAGATGCGGCGAACGGCTGAACAACACGCTCTGCGCCGCCGACACCCGCGACAGCGCGTCGCCCAGGATGAACCCGTTGGCGACCTGCAGCCAGTAGCCCACCGCCAGGTACACCACGAAGGCCGCGGCGAAGGCCACCGTCTTGAGGCGGCGGTCGGCCAGGACGGTCATGAGGTCGCCGGCCCGGGATCCGGTTTCTGGGACAGACCGTGAAACGTCTTCTCCCAGTAGGACGGATTACGGATCAGCTGGTAGGTGCCCTTGGCCGCGGCGATGCTCATCATCACGAAGAAGGCCGGCACGGTGAGCGCGGCCACCAGCAGGTCCGAGCGATCGTCTTCGCGCAGTGCGATCAGATTCATGTACAGGGTGGCGCCGTTGCCCAGGATCAGCGCAGCCAATGCGGGGAAATAGATGTACCAGGGGAAGACGGCCTCCACCACGGCCGGCTGTCCCAGGAACCAGAGCGCGGTGATGAACCAGAACAGCAGGTTCAGCACGGCGATGATCGGGGTTCCCGCCATCACCAGGTTGAACCGGATGAAGCTGCGTAAACCGATGGTGCGCAACAGCTGTCGCGGTCGTCTGATGTGGACCAGCCAGGTCTGCAGATAGCCCTTGTACCATCGCGAGCGCTGCCGGACCCAGTTGATCGGGTCACTGTTGGCTTCCTCCAGCGTCGAGGAGTCCAGCACCGCGGTCTGATACCCCGATGCCGCGATCCGCAGGCCCAGGTCGGCATCCTCGGTGACGTTGAACGGATCCCACGCCCCGATCCGGTCCAGCACGTCGCGGCGCAGATGATTGGAGGTGCCGCCCAACGGAATCGGCGAGTTGCTGCGCATCATCCCGGGCAGCAGATAGCCGAACCACAGCCCGTACTCGGCGGTGAACCATCCGGTGAGCAGGTTCTGGTGGCCGTTGTGATAGGCCAGTTTGGCCTGCACACAGGCGATGTTGTCGGGCAGTTCGCGGAAGGCGGCCACCACGCGGCGCAACTGCAGCGGTTCGGGCAGATCCTCGGCGTCGTAGATGGTGACGATCTCACCGGTGGCGAACTCCAGCCCGTAGTTGCACGCCTTGGGTTTTGTCCGTGGTTCGGCGGGCGGGACGAGCACGATGGTGATGGTCTCGGAGTCGGCGCAACTCTCGGCGGCCGTGATCGTCACGTCGTCGTCGGCTTCGAGCAGCAGGAGCACCTGGAGCTTGTCCGCCGGATACTCCAACGCCGCCATCGCACCGAGCAGGTCGGCCACCACCTCCGGCTCGTTGTAAGCCGGGACCAGGATCGTGTACGCGGGCAGCTGGTCGTCGGGGATGGCGCGGGCCTTCTCGTCGGAGATCACCAGCGCCGCCGAGGCCAACCCCTGTTTGAAGATCAGCACCCGGTCGAGCATCGTGAAGACGTAGCCGAAGGTGCACAACCCGATCAGCGCGACCGCGGTCTGCATGGGCAGCCATATCGCGAAGCCGATGGTGACGATCAGCATGGCCCACAGCACGGCGCGCTGCCAGCCCATCACCGGATTGGCCGCCGACCGCATCGGATCGTCTTCGCGCAGACCCTCGACGGCACGATGCAGTGCCCGCTGCTTCTCCTCCTCGGTGGCCTCGTCGTGGCTGCGCACGTTGCGCCAGTTCATCCCAGTGTCTCCGAACCCTTGAGCTGGGCATCGACCAGGCCCTTGCCGAACTGGGTGAGCATGTCGGCGTCCTTGAACTCCGGATCCTTGTTGCTGGTGACGGCGTTGCCACGCAGCAGCACGGTGAACAGGGTGCCCAGCGTGGGCAGCAGCGCCCCGTTGGGCTCGGGGAAGGGGGCCTCGGCCTCGTGGTTGTCGACCGCCCCGATCAGGATGCGCTGGGCGGAATCCTTGTTGCGCCAATGGAAGACCAGAATGTTCCAGGTGACCAGCAGCTGGTCGTCGACGACGCTGAACATGAAGCCGGTGACCCCGTGCCCGAGCTCGACCGGATAGGGCTCGCTCAACCGACTGGAGGCCACGTCGTACAGGACGTTGGAGGGATAAACATTGAACGAGAACGGCCGCCAGGTGTTGGTTGAGTCGACGATCACCGTCCGGGGCCGGGCGAACTTGTCCCACTTGGGGTTTCCGGTGTCGGCGACCATCGTCTGGCGCAGCAGGGTCGAGTCCCGCCCGTAGAGCCTGCGGACCCAGTCGTATTCGGTCTGTTCGGTGATGTGCCAGCCGACCGGCGCCGACAGTGGCCGGCCGAACGTCATCCACGACACCCAGGTGGTCGGCGGATTGGTCGGGCCGGGGAGTTTCACCAGGGACAGCGCGACGGCGACCGCCAGCACCAGCGGTAGGCCGGCCCAGACATCCTTGGCGGCAAGGGGTTCCAGCCGCCGATCGAGCACGCGTTTGCGGGCGCCCCGGCGGGCCAGGAAGAACAGGGTCAGCCCGACCGCGGCGATCGCGGTGACCGCCGGAATCATCTGGTAGGCGAACAACGGTGCGGTGGGCCGCAACACCGCGATCCCCATCAAGACGATCAGGCCGACCGCCCAGGAGCCGATAGCCCCGACCAGTCCCCTACTTCGGGTGCGCCCCACCGCGATCGCGGTGGCGGCGGCGGCGATGATCAGCACCCCGGCGCCGGCGGCCACCCGGCTGCCGCCCAGAAGGATCACGGTGATCTGGTACGGCAGCGGGAAGACGGCCAGCAGCAGTGCCCATACCCAGGCGAACCGGATCACCGGCCGCAGCCCGAACAACACCACGCTGGCGCTGACGACGAAGAACCACATCGCCAGCAGGTCCAGGCGCAGCAGGTAGAAGTAGTTGGCGTAGCGCTGCAGCAGCACGCCGTGCACCATCAGGGCCACACCCATCCCGATGATGCCGACGATGACGTCGGTCTGGCGATCGTGGATCGGCAGTTCGGTGCGCTCGCGGCGGGCGACGCCGATGGCCGCCATGATGCCGGCGACCGGCACCACCCAGACGTAGCCGTTGAGGCTGCCCGCTCTGGTCGATTCGAGCCCCGCCTCCAGGGAACGGTGAAAGGCGAAGACGGTCAGCACGGCGATGTAGGCCCACCGCAACACCAGCCGGTAGACGGGCCGCAGCCCGTGCAGCCACGGGGTGGGTGGCTCCGCCAGGTGCGGCGGTGTCGCTGCCGTCGCCGTCATCGTCAGCCGCCGGATTCGCCTCTGCCGGAACGCAGCAGGATCAACCCGGTGCCGATCGCGGCCAGGGCGACGATGCCGCCGCCCAACGCCCAGGCCCAGGTCCTGCGATCCGCTACGGTCGCGGCCGGGGGCTGCGCCACCCCGGGCTGCGTGCCCAAGGTGACCGGGCTGTGCCCCGGCGTAGCGACGATCGCCGCTCCGTTGAGCCGCGACCACCGGCGCGGGTCGCTGCTGAGCCAGCGCAGCAACTCGTCGAGCTGGTCGGGGGCACCGTTGGAGGTGGCCACCAGCAGTGTGCGCTGTCCGTCGAAGACCGTCTGCAACGAGCCGAACTGGATCGCCGGATCCAGCGTCAGCGTGGTGGGTTCACCGGCATCGTCGACCCCTTCCAGCGACAGCCGTCCCGTGGTCGGGCTGACGGGAAGGGGGATGCGGGGGAACTTCCACCCGTCGGCGGCCACGACGATCGCAGGCAGCCGGCTGTTCACCGCGGCTTGGGCGTCGGTGACCGCGACGTCGATCGGCAGCGCGCTGAGGCGTTGCAGACCCACGATGATCGTGGTGGCCCGCACCGTATCGGCGAAGGCGTCGGTGCCGATACCCACCTGAACCCTCGGCATCAGCGCCTGCGGCAGCGACTGGAAGCCGCTGGGCACGGGCGGGATCGCCGGTTCGCTCTGCACCACGCTGTCGCCGTCGATGGTCAGGGTGAGCGGCTGGAACTCCCCGCACCGCCCGGTGTTGCCCGCGATGTTCAGTGCCACCCCGAGATTGGTGTAGCGCTGCAGCAGACGGTCGGGCACCGACACCCAGCGATCGATCACCCCGTTGTTGTCGGTGGGCCAGCGGTCGATGGTCTCACCGCCGACGACGGCGACCAGCCGGGCGCTGATGGCGTCCGGCACCGGGGTATAGGAGCCCATCAGGTGGACGCGGACGTTATGTGCCGAGCGGCCCAGCCGGGTCTGGTCGAGTCCCACGGTGACCTGAGGCGCCAGCGCCACCGCGGTGACCGCGTTCTGGCCCAGTTCGCGCAACGTGGTGACGTTGCCGGGAAGCTGCGCGGTGATGCGCAGTGGTCCGGCAACGGCCTTCGAGCTCAGCGCCAGCCGGGAGATGTCCGAGGACAGCAACCGGGTCTGGTTGGTCAGTTCGTTGGCCGGTCCCGAGATCCGCAGGGCCGGGATGACACCATCACCGCCCTGCAGTGACAGGCCGGTGTCCGGCCCTTCCTGGATGACGATGCCGCGCTCGAACGGGAACTGCGGCGCCGCCGGTCCCGAACCGATCGTGGTCACCGCGACGGCGGTCGTCTGGGTGCCGTAATGCGCGACGGTGGCCGCAGCCAGACGCACCGCGGCCTCGGACTCGACCTTGCTCGGGTTGGCCGGGATGGAGATGGTCAGCTTGCGCAGCACCGGCGGCAGGAAATCGGCGACCGTGGTGGGCGGCAGTTCGACCCCGTCGAACGTCACCGATCCGTTGACCAGCCGCAGCGGATTCGTCGGATCCAGGCAGTACCCCTGCACCGGAACCAGATAGGTGCGCAGCGTGACCGTCACCGAGTTGTCGATGATCTCCGCCCCGGCGAGCGGAATCACGATGGGCGCCTGGTCGGTCGGCGGAAGCGGGATGCGAGCGATGGTGCGCTCGTCCTGGGTGACGCTCAACGTTCCGGACGCGACGTTGATCGGCACCTCGACGGTCGCATTGAGCGCGATGGGAACCAGGCCCTGCGGTACCGGGAAGGTCAGCGTGGCGGTGCCCTGGTCGCCGTAGAAGGCCAGCGGGGCACTGGTGCCCATATCGACGAGAGCCAGGGTCGGTGCGGTCGATAGCGGCGCGGGAGGAGGATCCGGCTCAGCCCGGGTCAGCGGCGCGGTCCACAGCGCCAGGGCGAGGATGGCGACGATCCACGCCGACCTGCGCGGCGATCTGTTCTGCACCATGGGCATGTCTGCGACCTTGCTCGGTGGGCGTCAATTTCACATCAGTCTCACACACAACTTCGGCCCCGTGCGCGCGATCCCATCAGCGATCCGCTTAACCCGTCTTGCGCGCACTCAGCAGAATCGCCAACGCCCCGAGGGCTGCCACGGCGACAACCCCGCCGGCCACCCACCAGGCCCACGAGTACTTGTCGCCCCCGCTGTCCGGCGGGGCTTGCGGTGCGGCCATGCTGGCGGGCTCATTGGCCACTGTCACGGGAAGCTGTCCTGGAACCGAAATGACCGCTCTGCCATCCAAACCCGCCCAGCGGCCCGGCCTTTCGGTGAGCCAGCCGAGCAGGTCGTCGACCTGTGCGGGCAACCCGTTCGACGTCGCGATCAGCAGAGTGCGCTTGCCGTCGAACACCGTCTGCAGCGAACCGAACTGGATCGCCGGATCCAGCGTCAGGGTCAGCGGCTTGTTGTCGGTGTCGCGCGCCTCGATGTCGATGCGGCCCTTGTCGGTGGTGACCGGAAGTGAGATGGATTTATCTGACCACCCGTCGGCCGAGATCAGGATCGCCGGATCGGTACCGGCGATCGCCTGCTTGAGACTGGTGACGGTCGTCATCAACGGAATCGGGCTGAACCGCTGGATTCCCACCACGATCTGAATGGCCCGAACGGTGTCCAGGAATGGATCGGGATCGCCGATGCCGATCTGCGTGCGCGGCATCAAGGTCTGGGGAATCGACCGGAATCCCGGCGGCAGAGGCGGATTCGCGGGGTTCACCGTCACGACGGTGCCGCCGTTGATCCTCAGATGGATGGGCAGGTAGTCACCGCAGCCGCCGTGGTAGCCCGTGGTGTTGATGGTGACCACGACGGTGGTGCTGCGCCCCAGCAGCTTGTCGGGGATGTCGATCCAGCGATCGATCACCCCTTCCCGCTCGGCGGCCCAGCGGTCCAGGGTCTGCCCGCCGACCGACACCTTGACCTCGGCGCCCAGAGAGTCGGGAACCGGGGTGTAGGAACCGAGCAGATGAATCCGCACACCCTGCAAGGGGTGCCCGAATCGGGCCTGATCCAAGGTGATGCCGACCTCCGGCCACATCGCCACCGAGGTGAGCTCGGCCTGGTCGAGCTGGACGAGTGTGGTGGTGTTGCCGGCCAGTTTGAGCCGGTACTGCAGTGGGCCGGCAACGGCCTTGGGGCTCAGCGCGAACCGCAGCGAGTCGTCGGCGAGTAACCGGGCCTGGTTGGTCAGCTCATCACCCTGGCCGCTGACCAACAGCGACGGAATCCCACCGCCCTGCAGTGAAAGCCCTTTGTCGGGCGACTCTTTGAGGACGACCTGCCGTTCCAGGGGCAGCGACGGGGCGGGCAGTGTGGTCGCGCCGTCGGGCAGCGCGGTGACGAACACGTCCGGGCTCTGGCCGCCGTACTTGGCGGTCACGGCGGCCGCCAGTTGCACGGCGGCATTGGATTCGGCCTGCGACGGCCGTGGCGGAATCGCGATGGTCAGCTTGCGCAGCACCGGAGGCATGAACGCGGCCACGGTGGTCGGGATCGGCTCGGCGCCGCCGAACGTGATGGAGCTGTTGATGAGCCGCAGCGGATACAGCGGGTCCCAGCAGTATTCGTCGAGCGGGATAGCGGTCACCGTCAGTGTCACCGACAGGTAGTTGCCCGACACCTCGGCACCGGCCAGCGGGATGACCACGGGCACCTGATCGGTCAACGGCAGGTCGATCCGGCTGATCGGCCGGTCGTTCTGGGTGACGGTGAGATTGCCCAGCCGCAGATTGATCGGAAGCTGAAGAGTCGCGTTGAGCGACACCGGCGTCAGGCCCTGGGGCACCGGGAACGACAGCGTCGTACTCGTCGTGTTGTCCGCGCCGTAGAACGTCAGCGTCGGGCTCTCGCCGAGATCGGCCAACGACAGCGTCGGCGAGTCGGCCACCGCGCCACCCGGCGTCGGATCGGTGGTCGGCTCAGCGTGCACCCCCGACGTACCCCCCGCGAGGAGCATCGCGGTGACGCCGGCAATCGCCGCCATCCGTTTAGCGAAACTGCTCTTCATCGGATGAATCGTAGGCACTCACCTGCTGGTGACCGCGCCGAACCGCCGAATTATCGCCTTCGTTAGTTACCGACGAAAATGCCCACCGCCGCAATCGGCGATGGGCATCTCCACGATCGTGGTGAAAGCGAGTGGCTACTTGGCCTTCTCGAGCACGTCCACCAGGCGCCAGCGCTTGGTCGCCGAGAGCGGACGGGTCTCCATCAGCGAGACCCGGTCGCCGATGCCGGCGACGCCGTCCTCGTCGTGGGCCTTGACCTTCTTGGTCGTGCGAATGATCTTGCCGTACTTGGGGTGCTGCACGCGCGACTCGAGTTCGACGACGATGGTCTTCTCCATCTTGTCGCTGACCACGTAGCCGATCGCGGTCTTGCGTCGACCACGGGGCTTCTCAGCCGCCGGGGTGTGCTTGGGTCCCTTGGTTTCTGCCATCACGATTCCTCACCAGCGGGTCCGGAGGCCAGACCCAGTTCACGTTCCCGCAGCACCGTGTAGATGCGTGCGATTTCCTGCCGGACCGTGCGAAGCCGGCGGTTGTTGTCCAGCTGCCCGGTGGCCATCTGGAAACGCAGATTGAACAGCTCTTCCTTCGACTCGCGCAGCTTGTCGACCAACTCGTCGTCGGTCAGTTCGCGCAGTTCGCCGGCGCTGACGCCCACTGCCATCAGAACTGCTCCTCTCGGGTCACGATGCGTGCCTTGATCGGCAACTTGTGGATCGCGCGGGTCAGTGCTTCGCGCGCGATCTGCTCATTGGGGTAGCTCAGCTCGAAGAGCACGCGGCCGGGCTTGACGTTGGCCACCCACCACTCCGGGGAACCCTTACCGGAACCCATGCGGGTTTCGGCGGGCTTCTTGGTCAGCGGACGGTCCGGGAAGATGTTGATCCACACCTTGCCGCCACGCTTGATGTGCCGGTTGATGGCGATACGAGCGGACTCGATCTGCCGGTTGGTGATGTAAGCGTGCTCCAGGGCCTGGATGCCGTAATCACCGAACGTCACCGACGTGCCACCGCTGGCAATACCACGCTGCTTAGGGTGGTGTTGCTTGCGGTGCTTGACTTTACGGGGAATCAACATGACTTAGTTCTCCGTGCTCTCAGCGGCGGGCTCGACGGCCGAAGCCTCGACCGTCTCCGCCGGGCCTTCGCTGGCGGCGCGGCCAGCTTCGGTGCTCGTCGCGGTGGTACCCGACGCACCGCTGCGGCGCGGGCGGGTGCCCGACGGACGCTCACGGCGCGGCCGGTCGGCGGCGGGTGCGGCGGCGGCCAGCTCACGCTTGCCACCGACGATGTCGCCCTTGTAGATCCACACCTTGACGCCGATCCGACCGAAGGTGGTCTTGGCCTCGTAGAGGCCGTAATCGATGTCGGCGCGCAGGGTGTGCAGCGGCACGCGGCCTTCGCGGTAGAACTCCGAGCGGCTCATCTCGGCGCCGCCGAGGCGGCCCGAGCACTGCACGCGGATGCCCTTGACGTTGGGCTGCCGCATGGCCGACTGAATGGCCTTGCGCATCGCGCGGCGGAACGCCACACGGTTGCTCAGCTGCTCGGCCACGCCCTGGGCGACCAGCTGCGCCTGCGACTCGGGGTTCTTGACCTCGAGGATGTTGAGCTGAACCTGCTTGCCGGTCAGCTTCTCCAGGTCGGCGCGGATGCGGTCGGCCTCGGTGCCGCGGCGGCCGATCACGATGCCCGGACGCGCGGTGTGGATGTCGACCCGAACCCGGTCACGGGTGCGCTCGATCTCCACGTCGGCGATGCCGGCGCGCTCCAGACCGGTGGCCAGCAGGCGCCGGATGGCCACGTCTTCCTTGACGTAGTCGGCGTACTGCTTGTCGGCGTACCACCGGGACTTCCAATCGGTGGTGATACCGAGCCGGAAGCCGTGGGGATTGATTTTCTGGCCCACTACTCCGAGCCCTCCTTCGTCTGATCAGCCGTCTTCTTGGCAGCCTTGCTGGCCTGCGCACGACGAGCGCGGGCGGCGCTGGCCGACGTGCCGGCGTCCTTCTTGCTGGGACGGCTCTCCACGATCACGGTGATGTGGCTGGTGCGCTTGCGGATCCGGTAGGCGCGACCCTGCGCGCGCGGCCGGATGCGCTTGGCCGTCGGGCCCTCATCGGCATAGACGGTGGCGACCACGAGGGAGGCCGGATCCAAGCCGTTGTTGTTCTGCGCGTTGGCGGCAGCGCTGGCGATCACCTTGGCGACCGGCTCGCTGGCGGCCTGCGGGGCCCAGCGCAAGATGTCGAGCGCCTCTTCGACGGACTTCCCGCGAACCAGGTCGATCACCCGGCGCGCCTTGCTGGCCGAGACGCGCACGAAGCGGGCCTTGGCGGTAGCAGACGGATATTCGGTAACGGTGCTCATCGGCGCTTGCTCTTCCGGTCGTCCTTGATGTGACCCTTGAACGTCCGCGTCGGGGCGAACTCGCCCAGCTTGTGGCCGACCATGGCCTCGGTGACGAACACCGGCACGTGCTTGCGACCGTCATGGACGGCGAAGGTATGACCGATGAAGTCCGGGATGATGGTCGAACGACGCGACCAGGTCTTGATGACCTGCTTGGTGTTCTTCTCGTTCTGGACGTCGACCTTCTTGAGCAGATGGTCGTCGACGAACGGACCCTTCTTCAGGCTGCGTGGCATTGCTTACTCTCCTGCCTAGCGCTTCTTGCCGGTGCGCCGGCGTCGGACGATGAGCTTGTCGCTCGGCTTGTTGGGCTTGCGGGTGCGGCCCTCGGGCTTGCCCCACGGGCTGACCGGGTGGCGACCACCGGAGGTCTTGCCCTCACCACCGCCGTGCGGGTGGTCGACCGGGTTCATCACGACACCACGGACGGTCGGGCGCTTGCCCTTCCACCGCATACGGCCGGCCTTGCCCCAGTTGATGTTGGCCTGCTCGGCGTTGCCCACCTCACCGACGGTGGCGCGGCAGCGCACGTCGACACGGCGGATCTCACCCGAGGGCATACGCAGGGAGGCGTAGCTGCCTTCCTTGCCCAGCAGCTGGATGCTCGAGCCGGCCGAACGGGCCAGCTTGGCTCCGCCACCCGGGCGCAGCTCCACGGCGTGGATCACGGTGCCGGCGGGGATGTTGCGCATGGGCAGGTTGTTGCCGGGCTTGATGTCGGCGTTGGGACCCGACTCCACAATGTCGCCCTGCTTGAGACCCTGCGGCGCAATGATGTAGCGCTTCTCGCCGTCCAGGAAGTGCAGCAGTGCGATGTTCGCAGTGCGGTTGGGGTCGTACTCGATGTGTGCGACCTTGGCGTTGACGCCGTCCTTGTCGTTACGACGGAAGTCGATCACCCGGTAGGCGCGCTTGTGGCCACCGCCCTTGTGCCGAGTGGTGATTCGGCCATGTGCGTTGCGACCACCGGTGCTGTGCAGCGGACGGATCAGCGACTTCTCCGGAGTCGAGCGAGTGATCTCGGCGAAATCGGAGACGCTGGCACCGCGGCGACCGGGGGTCGTCGGCTTGTACTTGCGAATTCCCATGTTCTGGTTCCTGAGTCCTTGTTCGTTCCCGGGCTAGGCCGGTGCTCCGAAGAGGTCGATCGGCTTGCTGCCGGGGGCCAGGGTCACGATCGCGCGCTTGGTGCTCTTGCGCTTGCCGAAGCCGGTACGGGTGCGCTTGCGCTTGCCCTGCCGGTTGGCGGTGTTCACCGAGTCGACCTTCACCTTGAAGATCTTCTCGATGGCGATCTTGATCTGCGTCTTGTTCGAGTCCGGGTGGACGACGAACGTGTAGACGTTGTCCTCGATCAGCCCGTACGACTTCTCCGAGATCACCGGAGCCAGGATGATGTCGCGGGGGTCGGTCACGGTAGCCATCAGGCGGACACCTCCTGCTTCGCCTTCGCGTGCTCGATGTAAGCGTTGAGGGCCTCCACGCTGAACACCACGTCGTCGGCATTGAGGACGTCGTAGGTGTTGAGCTGGTCCGGCGAGATCACATGCACACCAGGCAGGTTGCGCACGCTCTTCGCACCGACCTCGTCGCTGCGGCCGATCACGATCAGCACCTTCTTGTTCTCGGTCAGCGAGCCCAGGAACGCCTTGGCGCTCTTGGTCGACGGGGTCTGGCCCTCGACCAGCTCGGTGACCGCGTGGATACGCTCATTGCGGGCCCGGTCGGACAAGGCGCCACGCAGTGCGGCGGCGATCATCTTCTTCGGGGTGCGCTGGCTGTAGTCGCGCGGCTGCGGGCCGTGGACGGTGCCACCACCGGTGAACTGCGGCGCGCGGGTCGAGCCCTGACGGGCGCGGCCGGTGCCCTTCTGCCGGTACGGCTTCTTGCCACCGCCGGACACCTGGGCGCGAGTCTTGGTCGCGTGCGTGCCCTGTCGCTTGGCCGCCAGCTGCGCGGTCACCACCTGGTGCATGAGCGCCACGTTGGCTTCCACGTCGAACAGCTCGGCCGGCAACTCGACGCTGCCGTCCTTCTTGCCGCCCGGGGTATGGACGTCAATCTTGAGAGTCATTACTTCTCACCTCGTTTGACCGCGGTGCGAACCATCACCAGGCCGCCGGTGCGGCCGGGGACCGCACCCTTGATCAACAGCACGCCGTTCTCGGCATCGACCTTGTGCACCAGCAGGTTCTGCGTGGTGATGCGGTCGCTGCCCATCCGGCCCGACATCCGGGTGCCCTTGAAGACGCGGCCCGGGGTGGCGCAGCCACCGATCGAACCGGGCCGGCGGTGCACCGCCTGGGCACCGTGGCTGGCGCCCTGGCCACGGAAACCGTGGCGCTTCATGGTGCCCGCGTAGCCCTTGCCCTTGGACGTGCCGGTGACGTCGACGTAGGTGCCGTCGGCGAAGATCTCCGCCGTCAGCTCCTGGCCGACCTCGTACTCGGCTGCCGCGGCCTCGTCGTCGAGCCGAAGCTCGGCGAGGTGGCGGCGCGGGTTGATGCCGGCGGCGCTGAACTGGCCGGTGACCGGCTTGGTCACCTTGCGCGGGCTGATCTCGCCGTAGGCGAGCTGCACCGCGCTGTAGCCGTCACGCTCGGGCGTGCGGATGCGGGTCACGACGTTCGGACCGGCCTTGACGACCGTCACGGGAACGACGCGGTTGTTCTCGTCGAAGACCTGGGTCATGCCCAGCTTCGTACCCAAGATTCCTTTACGTGCCATGTCTTCGCCGACCCCTACTGGATGTTCACGTCGACGCTGGCCGGCAGATCGATGCGCATGAGCGCGTCGACCGTCTTCGGCGTCGGGTCGAGGATGTCGATGAGCCGCTTGTGAGTACGCATCTCGAAGTGCTCCCGCGAGTCCTTGTACTTATGCGGGGAGCGGATGACGCAGTACACGTTCTTCTCCGTCGGCAGCGGCACCGGGCCGACCACACTGGCGCCGGTTCGGGTGACCGTCTCCACGATCTTGCGCGCCGAGGCATCAATGGCCTCATGGTCGTAGGCCTTGAGCCTGATGCGGATCTTTTGTCCCGCCACGCTTCTCCTACCTTCACTCCTGCTTGGTCCCCGCAAGGGGACACGGTGGTCGTGCGCTGCCGTTCCGGCCTGGGGCCGAGACTCAGCGCTGGCTGTCGCCGCCGCTCTTTACCTGTCCTGGTACACCGGCCCCCGCGGTCGGGCGTGTCGCCCTCACGCAGCCTGCGAGGCGCGTGGAAAAACCATCGCGCTCCGAGGTTGGGACCGGACGCGCCCGTTCGGGCGCCGGTCGTATACCTTGTGCGGGACGCTCCCGATGGGGGCGAATCCGGCTCAAGGCAACCCGAACAGTATGCCCTAGATCGCGGCACCAGCCAAATTCGCTCGAGCACCAGCCAAATCTCGCCGGAGCGCGATCGGAATTCCTGCACTGCCTGCTCAGCGCGGGTGCGCCCGGGCTGCGGCGATGCGGCCGGACGACTGATCTTACTGCGGAGTAAGGTCGGCCGGCATGGTGGCGACGACCGGTACCTACCGGATCTGGCAGCGACTGTCCCGATACCCCGGCGGACGGGTGGCGTTCTCGGCGGCCGCGGCCGTGCGAGTGCCGTTCTTCGCCACGCTGCTGCCTCACATCGTGCGGATGGAACCGGGCTACGCCGAAGTCAGCATCCGCAAATGGCTCCTCACCTATAACCACCTGCGCACCGTGCACGCGATCGCGATGTGCAATGCCGCCGAGCTGGCGATGGGCATGCTGATGGAGGCCACGGTCCCCACCACCCACCGCTGGATTCCCAAGGCCATGGACGTCCAGTACCTGCACAAGGCCACGACCGCGCTGCGCGTCTGCGCCCGCATCGATCCGCCGGACTTCGCCGCGATCACCCAGGGCACCGAGGTGGTGGTGCCGATCAGCGCCTACGACCGGTTCGGGACCGAGGTGTTCCACGCCGAGATCACCACCTGGGTGACGCCGTCCCGGTCCTACTGACAGTCACTGCCATGTCGGCATAGCATGCCGACATGTACCGAGTCATCCAGTGGGCCACCGGCGGTGTCGGCAAGGCCGCAATCCAGGGCGTCCTGCGCCACCCCGAACTCGAACTCGTCGGCTGCTGGGTTCACAGCGACGACAAGAACGGCCGCGATGTCGGCGAGCTGATCGGCGAGGGTCCGGTCGGGGTCGCCGCGACCACCGACGTCGACGCCCTGCTCGCTCTGGACGCGGACTGCGTCATGTACTCCCCGCTGCTGCCCGACGACCAGGTCGTCGCCCGCATCCTGCGGTCCGGCAAGAACGTCGTGACGCCCGTCGGGTGGGTCTACCCGGACCGTCAGAGCCCCGCCGTCCAGGCCATCGAGGAGGCCTGCCAGGCCGGTGGCGTCACCCTGCACGGGTCGGGCATCCACCCCGGTGGCATCACCGAACGATTCCCGTTGATGGTGTCGTCGCTGTCGTCGGCCATCACCCACGTGCGTGCCGAGGAGTTCTCCGACATCCGCACCTACAACGCTCCCCTGGTGGTGCGTGAGGTGATGGGTTTCGGCCTCACTCCCGAGCAGGCGATGAGCGGGCCGATCGCGTCACTACTGGAAGCCGGGTTCAAGGCGTCGGTGTGGATGGTCGCCGACGAACTGGGCTTCCGGTCCGAGCCCACGATCCGCTCCACTCAGGAGGTGGCGGTGGCGGTGCACGGCACCGACGAACTCGTCGTCCCCATGGAAGCCGGCACCGTGGCCGCCCGCCGGTTCCGCTGGCAGGCAATCGTTGACGACAAGCCGGTGGTCACCGCGGCGGTCAACTGGCTGATGTGTGAGGTCGAGCTCGATCCCCCGTGGACGCTGGGCGAGCAGGGTGAGCGCTTCGAGGTCGAGATCACAGGTGATCCCGATGTGTCGCTGACCTTCAAAGGGCTGCAACCGGAAACGGTCGAGGAAGGGCTCAAGCGCAATCCCGGTGTGGTGGCCACCGCCAACCACTGCATCAGCGCCATCCCCTACGTCTGCCAGGCCGGGCCCGGCATCAAGACCTACCTGGACCTGCCGCTCATCGCCGGCCGGGCCGCCCCGGACCTCGCCCGCTGATGGAACCCCTTGCCGACCTTCGGTTCTCACACCTTGTGGTGGGCGTGACCGATATGGACCGGGCACTGACGTTCTATCGGGAACTGCTGGGCATGGAGGTGGTGTTCGACCAGACCATGTCCGGCGAGCCCTTCGACGCGGCGATCGGTGGCGCCTCGGGCAATCAGGGCCACGTGGTCGGCGGACTCGTCGGTGGCGTGATGCTGGAACTGTTGTCGCTGGGCGATCAGCCCCGCCCGCCGCGGCGGTCCATCGTCGGCAACCAGAACATCTCCCTGTCGGTTACTGACCTGGACCAAACCTACCGCCGGGTGTGCGCCGCGGGGTTCGAACCCGATCAGGCGCCGTTCGACATCGCCGGAGTGCGGATGTTCTTCGTCAAGGATCCTGACGGCACCGCCGTCGAGTTCATCGAGTTCCCCGCACCGGCCCGCACATCCCTGGAGTTGCACCGTGGTACCTGAGGATCGCCCGCCGTACTGGCATTCCACGTCGCTGACCGGCCTGCGGGCGATCGTCACCGGCGCGGCCAAGGGCGTCGGCCGCGGGATCACCGCGGCCCTGCTGGAACGCGGCGCCGCGGTCCTGCTGGTCGACCGCGATCCCAAGGTCACCAAGGTGGCCGACCAGTTCGTCGCAGAAGGACAGCACGCCACGGCACTGGTCGCCGATCTGTGCGACCGCGCCAGCTACCGCCTGATCGTCGACACCGCGGTCGACTACCTCGGGGGGCTGGACGCGCTGATCAACAACGCCATCGTGAGCAATGAGCCAAAGCCGTTCAGCGACATCACGATGGAGGACTACGACCTGGTGTTCGACATCGGGCCGCGGGCCACCTTCTTTCTGATGCAGGCCGCCTACCCGTTACTGAAGGCCTCCGCCCGGGGTTCGGTGGTCAACCTCGGTTCCGGCAGCGGCACCGGCGGGCAGACCTGGTTCGGCGCCTACGCCGGAGCCAAGGAAGCCATCCGCGGGATGTCGAAAGTCGCTGCGCTGGAATGGGGTCCGGACAACATCCGGGTGAACGTGATCTGCCCGTTCGCCAACTCCGACGGGGTCCGCGGGTGGCGCGAGTCGTTCCCGGACGTCTACGCCAAAGTCGTGAAAGGCATTCCGCTGCAACGGGTCGGTGACACCCACCACGATATCGGCGCGACCGTCGCCTTCCTGGTCAGCGATGACGCGGCCTATGTCACGGCGCAGACCATCCACGTCGACGGCGGGATGGGATCGTTCCGGTGACCGACACCCCCTCGTTGCGCGACAGGCAGCGGGCCCAGGTGTTGTCCGACATCCGGGCTGCGGCCTACCGCCTGTTCGCCGCACGGGGATTCAGCAACGTCACCACCGAGGACATCGCCGCCGAGGCCGCGGTGTCACCCCGGACGTTCTTCCGTCATGTCGCCACCAAGGAGGAACTGCTGCTCGGCCCGGTCCAGCGCGGCGGCCCCGCGATCATCGCCCTGCTGGAGCGGCGGCCCGCCGACGAGCCGGCCGACGTGGCATTGGCGGCCGCGATCGTGACCCGGGTGGGCTCCTTCGACGATGCGGACCTGCAGAACTGGCTCGCAGCGATCCTGACCGCACCCGACCTGCTCGACCGGGTGACCCTGCTGCCCGCCGCCGACCGCATCCGGCTGGCCGAACTCATCGCCGAGCGCATGGGGGCCGACCCCGCCGATGACAACCGGCCTGGATTGCTGGTCCAGTTGTCCTTGGCGGCAGCAGATTTCGCATTTCAACGGTGGGTGCGTGACGGCCACACCCGGCGACGGTCACTGTCCCGGGACGTCAGTGAGGCACTGGCCGTGGTCGAACATCCGCGCTGGCGCAGTTAGCGCGATCCCTTCACAGTGGCCCAGAACGGGCACTGGTGACGGGCGGCGAAGTCGGTGACGATCGAGAGCTTCCCGGTCTGCAACGACAGTCGCGCGCCGGTTGCCGCGTCGGCGCCGAGCGGGGGCCACTGCGGCGCACCGGTGACGCCGGGCACGCCGGTCTTCACGAACTGGCTCCAGTACCCGATCATCTGGTCGGACAGCTGACGCTGCGCCGGATCGAGCGGTGGGGCGCCACCGATATCGAACAGGTAGCGCAGCTCGAGGCCGTGGCTGGCGCCGACCGGGAACGGCACCGCACGGAACGGGTCGGGCGAGGGCGCGGTGCGGTCGTTGAACTCGTAGGCGTACACCGGTGCACTGTGCGCCAGCCCGGCCGCCATTGTGTTTGCGGGACAGGCGAATACGCCATCAGTGACGGCCGCGGAATAGGCTCGGCCGGTGCTACCGTCGTAGCGCTCCAGCGGATAGCGTGCGGCCACCGCGGATGCATCCGGGCCGAAGGTGTCGGCCAGCAGCTTCGGATAGGGCGGCAACCCGCGCTCCTGCAGATACTGCACGGCGACGAACAATGTGAACTCGTCGGTGTTGGTGCCGATCAGCACCGGTACCCGCGGCACCCGGTCGAGCGCGAACGCCGTCATCGGATCCACCGGCACCCGGTCGGTTCCGGTCACCGGGCCGGTGAGCCGGTCGGCACCGAAGCCGACGTACAACGGTGGCCGCTGCAATCGGTCGGCGGGCAGGGCGCGCAGGCAGTCGGCGGCAGCGGCCTCGTCGGCGCACCCCACCCCGGCGGCGTACTCCAGGCTGACCCGCTGCGCGGTGGGACGATCCGCCTGCGCCTGGCAGGGACCGCTCTGCAGGATCGCCGCCCGGAACAAGCCTTGCGAACCCGGTGCGACAAGGTGGTCGCACACCGACATCGCACCCGCTGACTCGCCGGCGATAGTCACCTTCGCCGGATCTCCGCCGAACGCGGCGATGTTGTCGTGCACCCAGTGCAGCGCGGCCTGTTGATCGGCCAGCCCGTAGTTGCCCGCATTCCCGTTGCGGCTCAACGCCGGATGCGCGAGAAAGCCCAGGGTGCCCAGCCGATAGTTGATCGTGACGACGACGATGTCGCCCTGAGTGGCCATCCACCGGGCGTCGTAGATGTCGGCGCTGCCGTTGAGGAACCCGCCGCCGTGAATCCAGACCATCACCGGCCGCGGCGTTGTCGGGGTTGCCCCGTCCGGGGTCCAGACGTTGAGGTTCAGGCAGTCCTCACCGGTGGCGCGCCCGTAGTCCGGGTCACTCTTGGTGTCCTGGGGGCAGCGCAGCCCGGGCTTGGTGGCATCGCGCACGCCCTGCCACGGCAGCGCAGGCGCCGGCGGATGCCAGCGCAGCGGCCCGACCGGTGGTGCCGCGTAGGGGATGCCGTCGAACACCCGGTAACCGGGGGCCACGACGCCACGGACCGCTCCCCCGGCGGTCTGCACCACCGCCGGTCGGGGAGCTACGGCCGGCGTCGTCACCGGCGTGGATTCCCCGTCACCCCGGGCACACCCGGCGACAAGGGCCAGGCTCATCAGAATCGCGAGGGCCGCCCGGAATCGAGGACGCGATCGGTACGGCACGGAAACCGAGCCTACGCGGAGCCGGACCCTATCCCCCCTGCCCGCCGGGCCCTATCCCCCGGTCGCTTCGCTCCTGCCCGCCGGGCCCTACCCCCCGGTCGCTTCGCTCCTGCCCGCCGGGAGGGCCTTCGGACCCTAATCGCCCGAACCCTCTTCCCCTATCGGCTGTGATCGCCCACACTACTAACCTGACACCCGTCAAGTTTTGTGCACAGTGATCGAGGAGACCCCGTATGACCACCCGGATCATGGATCCCGCAGCCCGCGTCCTGGCCGATCCGCAGGCCTACACCGACGACAGGCGGTTCTATGAGGCCATGGCTCACCTGCGGGCGCACGCCCCGGTGTCCTGGGTCGATGTCGAGGGCTATCGGCCGTTCTGGGCGGTCACCAAGCACTCCGACATCATGGACATCGAGCGGCAGAACGACCTGTTCACCAACTTCCCCCGCCCGCTGCTGGCCATCACCGAGGCCGACGACAAGCTGCTGGCCGACCTGCAGGCGGGCACCGGGCTGCGCACGCTGATCCACATGGACGATCCGCACCACCGTGACGTGCGCAAGGTCGGCGCCGACTGGTTCCGGCCGAAGGTCCTCAAGGCGCTCAAGGCGCGCTGCGACGAGCTGGCCAAGATCTGGGTCGACAAGATGGCCGAGAAGGGGCCGGAACTCGACTTCATGACCGAGATCGCGGTGAACTACCCGCTCTACATCATCCTGACCATGCTGGGCCTGCCGGACTCGGACTTCCCCCGGATGCTCAAGCTCACCCAGGAGATGTTCGGCGGCAACGACGAAGAGTTCCAGCGCGGTGGCGATGTCGAGGACATGCTCGCGGTGCTGATGGACTTCTTCAACTATTTCTCGGCGCTGACCGCCTCGCGGCGGGAGAACCCGACCGACGACCTGGCCTCGGCGATCGCCAACGCGAAGATCAACGGCGAGCCACTGTCGGATATGGACACGCTGTCCTACTACGTGATCGTGGCCAGCGCCGGGCACGACACCACCAGCGCCGGTATCGCCGGCGGGATGCGTGCACTGCTGGAACATCCGGACCAGTTGGCCCGGCTGCAGAACGACATGTCGCTGATGGGCACCGCGGTCGAGGAGATGATCCGCTGGGTCGTTCCCGTGAAGGAGTTCATGCGGACCGCCCAGGAGGACACCGAGGTTCGCGGGGTGAAGATCGCCAAGGGCGAAGCGGTCTATCTGGCCTACACCTCGGCCAACCGCGACGAAGAAGTCTTCGACAACCCCGAGACCTTCGACGTCGGGCGAGATCCGAACAAGCATCTGTCGTTCGGCTACGGCGTGCACTTCTGCCTGGGAGCGTCGCTGGCCCGGATGGAGATGAACAGCTTCTTCACCGAGCTGATCCCGCGGATCAAATCCATTGAGCTGGCCGGTGAGCCGGAGCTGATGGCCACCACCTTCGTCGGCGGCCTCAAGCACCTTCCGATTCGGGTGGAACTGAGCTGACCTCGGCCGCGGGTTTGCGGTGGACGGCCAGAAAACCGTCCACCGCCTTGCGGGCGCACTCGCGATAGTCGAAGTCGGTCAGGGTGCTGATCCGGCCGGCCACCAGCGGACCGATCAGCAGCATGATTGCTTGCGCGCGGTCGACGTCACCGAGTTCGGCGACGGCCTCGGGGCTGTCGAAGATCGCTTCGAACGGCGCACCGTACTGCTGGGCGATGCGCTCCCGCAGGGTCCGGATCTCCGGGCTGTCGCCATCGGCGCTGCCGGGCATCCGCTCCATATCCGGTCCCAGCGCCAACCAGTAGCTGGCGGTCAACAGCACCGGGGTGTTGGCGATGAGCTCGGCCTGCGCCTGCACCAGGGCCACCAGCCGGTCGCGCAGTGTGCCGCCGTCCTGGGGCATCGGTGCGGGCGGGATGAGGCTGTTGAAAGCGGCTGCCAGCAGGTCATTGCCGCTGGGAAAGTGCCGGTAGAGCGTGGCGCGGGCGACGTTGGCACCGCGCGTGACGGCATCGACGGTGACAGCGTTGGGACCCCCGGTGCGCAGCAGTGCGGTCGCCGCGTCGAGCAACCGGGCACGGGAGCGTGCCGGTCGCGGGTCGCTGCGTTGGCCCGCCATGATGCATTCCTTCCCGGGCAATCCCCACCCTGATCCAGCCCGACAAGGGTACCGAGTGCCGTGCGGCGCGGTATGACCCGTGGCCGTCGTCTCGGCCAGCACGCCGCCGGCACCCGCCACTACACTTCTGCTGGTGCGGCTGCTGTTCGTCAATCCCAACACCACGGCCACGATGACTGCCGCGATCGCCGAGGCCGCCCGCGCGGCAGCACACCCGGGTACCGACATCCGGGCCGTCAACCCACCCGACGGGCCGGCCAGCATCGAGAACGACGATGACGAGCGCCGTTGTGTACCAGGTCTTCTCGCCGAAATCGCCGCTGCCGCTGCCGGTCCTGACGACGCCCGCCCGGATGCCTATGTGATCGCCTGCTTCGGCGATCCGGGTCTGGTGGCGGCACGCGCCGCGGTGCGCGCCCCGGTGCTGGGGATCGCGCAAGCCGCGATGCACGCGGCCGCCCTGCTGTCCGGCGGGTTCTCGGTGGTGACGTCCATGTCGGCGACGGTGCCACGAGCGTGGGAACTGGCGCAAAGCTATACGGCGGGGTCCTGCCTGGGTGTCCACGCCTGCGACATCCCGGTGCTTCAGATCGATTCGGATCCCGGCAGTTTCGTCCCGATCGCCGAGCTCTGTGAGCAAGCGCTGCGCGCCGACGGCAGCACGGCGGTGGTCCTGGGCTGCGCGGCGATGGCCCGTTTCGCCCATCCGCTGCGGGAGCGCCTCGGCGTGCCGGTGATCGATGGCGTCGAAGCGGCGACACGACTGGCCGAGGCACTGGTCCCGCTGTCGGCCTGAGTCAGCGGACGAACTCCGCCGCGCGGTGCCCGATCATCGCGATGGTCGCGTGCGGGCCGCGACTGGGGACGCGCGGCAGGATCGACCCGTCCACCACCCACAGTCCGTCGACACCACGCACCCGGCAGCGCGGATCCACGACGGCATACTCGTCACCGTCGACTCCCATCGGGGCGGTACCGCAGAGATGCTGCGACGTCGACCACATCGGCTCACCGAGTTCGGTTGCCGTACTGGCGATCTCGGCAGCGACCTGGTGACCGCGCCGTAGTTTGGCGACATCAGCGGGGTCGCTGTCGTAACGATGCTCGATCAGCAGGGGCTGGACGGGGTCGGCTGACACCAGGCTGACCGTGCCGTGCGACCGCGGTCGCATCAGTGCGACGCCCAGATGCGGCCAGTCCGGCTTCCCGGCTGTCCCGTCGCCGACCATGGAGATGAAACCACCGGTGTAGGGCCTGATTTCGACGTCGCCGTCGATCAGCAGCACTTCCAGCACCGGACGTCCGGCGGCCACTGTCCATGTCGTGGGGATCACCCATTCCGGGTGATCCCAGGTGCGCAGGCCCACCGGAAGATCGGCGAGCACGGGGATACCCGCGGTACGCAGCGACGCAGCGGGACCGATCCCGGAGAGCATCAGCAGGTGCGCTGATTCGATGGCACCGGCCGACAGGACCACCCGGTCGGCCGACAGGCTGACCCGACCGTCGGGGCTGAGGGCATCCACCCCGGTCACCCTGGTCCCGGACATCCGCAGACGCAACACGGTGTGGCGGGTCAGGACATCGAGGTTGGGCCGGTCCAGAGCCGGCTCCAGGAACGCCGCACCGGGCCCGGTCCGGACACCGCCGACGATGTTCAGCGGGACGGCACCGATTCCGGGCGGCGTGTTCTCACCGACAGGTTCGGCATTGAGATCGGGCAGCCAGCGATACCCGGCATCCTGGGCCGCGTGCACGAACATTGCTGTACTACCGACGAATTCACCGGTGCGCGCGATCCGGATAGGACCCCCGTCGTGCCGTTCGGGAAAATCGAGGTCAGTCTCGATGGCCCGATAGTGTTCGCTGACCTGTGCCCAGGACCAGCCGGGTAGCGCGGGGCCGTCGAAGTCAGCGGGCAGTGCGCGGCAGAAGTACCCGCCGTTCACCGCCCCTGAGCCGCCGACGGTACTGCCCCGGACGATATCGGCGGTGCGGACCGGGTCCTCGGCGGTCGAAGTCAGCGGGCAGTGCGCGGCAGAAGTACCCGCCGTTCACCGCCCCTGAGCCGCCGACGGTACTGCCCCGGACGATATCGGCGGTGCGGACCGGGTCCTCGGTCAGGGTGGTCCGATACCGGCGGGCCAGCGGGCTGGCCGCACCGATCGGCAGCTGCAACCCGTTGGCGGTCAGATCCCGGACACCGCGCTCAGCCGGGCCGTAGCCGGCCTCCAGCACCGTGACGTGACAGGCCGAATCGGCCGAGAGCCGTTCGGCGAGGACGGATCCGGCGCTACCCGCGCCGACGATGAGGACGTCGCTGTGCGTGATGTCGGCAACCCGGCCCGTCGGTTAGGTCTTGATCTGTGGCTTCAGCGGCCGCAGAGTCCGCTCCCGAACCACGCCCGTCCACAGACCGGCACCGTAGGCGAGGTCATCGAGCCGCTTGAGCAACAGGTAGGCGACCAGGCCGACCGGCTTTCCCTCACCATCACCACCGCGGTTGCGGGCAAACCAGTCGAGCACCCCGTCGAGGACGGCAGCCACCAGCACCGCCTGCCGGCAGCGCCGTGAGATCAGTGCCGCCGCCAGCGCCAGCGGCCAGTAGTGCCGACAGGTTGCCGCGGCCAGCTGTCGGGCCGCGGCGCCGATCCCGCGCAGGGTCAGGACGACCACATCCCGGATCCCGGCGTCGGTGTTCTGCATCGTCCTGGCCATCCGCCGGGTAGTGACACCGGCGAACACCAGTGAGGCCAGATAACCCGACGCCGAGCCCAGCGCCATCAACAACCACACCAGCAGACTCCACGCGGACACCACGACGGGGGCGGTCTTGTCCGGGTGGCGGATGGACAGCGGCGCTGCGGAACTTCCATAGAAGGCCTTGCGGGCCAGCCAATCTCGGATGTGGGTGCGGTGCTCATGGGCCACCAGGGCGATGGGCTCATAGCGCAGTCTGGAGCCCGACTCGACCAGCCGCCAGCACAGGTCGACATCCTCCCCGGAGGGCAACGTCTCATCGAAGCCGCCGAGTTCGAGCAAGGCAAGACGGCGGCAGATGATCGCGGCACTGGGGACATAGGACACCGGGCCGTAGGGCACCACCGGCGCTTCGCGCTCCCCCAGATCGAGCGACGACCGGACCGCCTCGTAGCGGGCGACCAGTTCATCACTGTGTCCCAGTCCGACGATCCGCGGCGCCACCAGTGCGACAGCGGGGTCGCAGAAGTGACCCAGCAGTGCCTCCAGCCAACCCCGGTGCGGCACCACGTCAGAGTCCAGGAAGGCCACAAAATCCGTTGAGCACAAGGATAGTCCGGTATTGCGTGCCGCGGCAGGGCCCTTGCTGCGGTCATGCCGCACCACCTCGACCTCACAGCGGGCGGCCTCGAGATCGGCGGCGTTCACCGGGGTTTGCGAGCCGTCGTCGACGACGATGACGCGCATCGCCCGCAGCGACATCACCAGCCGATACAAGCCGAAAGCGTTGTCACGCACCGGAATCACCACGGTCACATCACGATGCGAGGGCCCACCTGCGGGCCGTGGATGTGCCACGGTGGCGTCCAGCAGCGTCCGGGCCAATTGCGCACTGACTGCATCGCGAACCTCGAGGCGGCCGCCGTCGAGCAGCGTCTGCGCGGCCGGGGCCAGCCGGAGCAGCCGGGTGGGCGATCCGCCCAGCAGTGCCGAGCCCGAGGCGAGCGTACGGACCCGTCGATCGACCTGGACGGCAAACCCGTCGGGTAGCCGGGGCTGACTCATGAGAGCATCCCGTCGGCGGCCGGGGCCCAGCGCTCAACGCGCCGGCGACAGTCGGCGGCCATCTGCGCGAAGATCCGCGCGCCGTCGATTGCCGTCGCCGTCGTCGGGTCACCCAACACGCCCACCTCGCTCACCGCGGCCACTCCCCCGTTCCGCATCTGGGGCAACAGGGTAGCCAGCGGCTCCCCGTTGCCGCGACACCACGCCTCGGTCCGGACGTCGGCGGGTGAAAGATTGAGCATCACAGAGGTTTCCGTGTGCCCGGCGTGGGCGTCGCCACCCTCGGCTACACACGGACTCCAGGCGGCATCGCGGCCCTCCCGGCGCAGCAGTGCGACTGCGGTGCGCATTGCCTCCACATTGCCGCCGTGGCCGTTGACGAAGACGATCCGGTCAGCCCAGTGGCAGGCCGACCGGCCGTACTCGACCAGGACGGCGGTCAGCACCTCGGTGCCGATCGACACCGTGCCGGGAAACCCTTCGTGCTCGCCGGAGGCTCCGTAGGCGATCGCGGGGGCCAGCAGATACCGGCCGGACTCGGACGCCTGGCCGAGCTCGTCGGTGACCGCACGGGCCACAGCGGTCGCGATCCGGGTGTCGGTATCCAGCGGAAGGTGCGGGCCGTGCTGTTCGGTCGACCCGACCGGAATCAAGATCGTTGGCGACGTGCCGCGGAGTTGCCCCGATGTCGAGCTCCCCAACTCGCTCCGCAACGCCACGCGCCGATGGTAGGCCGAATTCACCTGGTATGCGCCAATTGTTCGCCAGAGATAGGGATTTCTTTCGCTTTCGGACCCGTCAATGCCCCCGCAGGGTTCACCGCCGTCCCGTGCGTCACGCCAGCACCACCGGGCCCGATGCCCGCCGAGTCAGTCCGACGACGGCGGGACACCCAGCGCACGGGTGAACCCGGGGGGCATCAGGACGTCCTCGGCGGTCAGATCGTGCACCGAGGCCTTGCCCAGGCCGCGCAGAACCGAGTCGATGCCACCGGACAGGATGTCCAGAACGTTCTCGACGCCGGCCTGGCCGTTGGCTCCCAGACCCCACAGGTAGGCCCGGCCGATCATCACCGCGCGTGCACCCAGGGCCAGCGCCTTGACCACGTCACTGCCCCGGCGGATGCCGCCGTCGAGCAGGACCTCGATCTGATCGCCCACCGCCTCGGCGACCGCGGGCAGCGCCCGGATGGCCGCCGGGGTGCCGTCGATGTTGTTGCCGCCGTGGTTGGAGACCGAGATCGCCGAAACACCGGCGTCCACAGCACGTTTGGCGTCATCGACGCGAATCACACCCTTGAGCATGAACGGCCCGCCCCAGTACTCGCGCAGCCAGGCGATGTCCTCCCAGGTGGGAGGAGGGGTGCCCATCCACTGCCCGTAGGCCTCGAAGAACGGCGGGCCGGCCTCGCCACGGGCGGACTGGTTCGGCACGCTCAGTGCCGGCGGGCGCAGGGTCTTGGCCCACTCCAGGAACCACCGGGGACGTGTCAGCGCCTCCGGGGACATCTTGATCATCGTCTTCAGATCCATCTTCTCGGGGATCTTCGGGCTGCCCCAGTCCCGGCCGTGCGAGAAGCTCCAGTCGGTGGTGACGATCAGACCGACCGCCCCGGCCGCCCTGGCCCGGTCCGCGCGCGCCGCGATGGCGTCGCGGTCGCCGAGCCAGTAGATCTGGAAGAACGTCTTCGGGTTGGCCGCGACCACTTCCTCGATGGGCTTGCTGGCGAACGAGGACAGCCCCATCGCGGTTCCGCGGGCCGCCGCCGCACGGGCCACGGCCACCTCACCGTCGGGGTGCACCGCCTGCACGCCGGTCGGCGAGATCAGCACGGGGAGTGAAATGTCCTGTCCCATCACCGTTGTCGCCATATCGCGCTTCTCCAGCGCGCCGATGACGTGCGGGGCGAAGCCGAGCTCACCGAACGCCTCCACATTGTCGGAGACGGTCAGGCCCTTCTCGCTGCCGGCCAGCAGCGCGGAGTATGCCGACTTCGGCAGGCGCTTCTTGGCGCGCTGCTGCGCAATCGCGACCGTTTCGAACCAGGTGTCACGTGCCATGTCTAGATCGGACTTTCGTTGCAGGGTTTGGCCGGGGGCCGGGTGGAAAGGGTCAACATGATCGGCTTGCCGCGGGAGTGGTCGGCGCTGGGCCGCGGCTTGTCGCGCTCACCGGCCAGCGCCGGGGCGCCATAGCCCTCGACGCATTCGGGATCCGGACCGTCCAGCGGCAGGCCGGTGAAGAACTTGGCCGCCATGCAGCCACCACGGCAGCTGTCGTAGTGACCACAGCTGCCGCAGGCGCCGGCCGACTGCGGCTCACGCAGCTCGCGGAACAGCGGCGCGTTCTTCCAGACGTTGTCGAATCCACTGTCACGGACGATGTTTCCGGCCAGGAATCGATCGTGGATCGCGAACGGGCAGGCATAGACGTCGCCGACCGGATCGATCAGGCACACCACCCGCCCCGCGCCGCACATGTTCAGGCCGGCCAGCGCGCCGGGCGCACCGAGGCCCGACAGGTGGAAGAACGAGTCGCCGGTGAGCACCCCGTCGCCCTTGGCGACCAGCCAGTTGTAGAGCTGGACCTGTTGGTCGGCGGTGGGGTGCAGCTCGTCCCACACGTCGGCGCCGCGACCCGAGGGACGCAGCCGGGTGATCCGCAAGGTGGCGCCGTAGCGGTCGGCCAGTGCCTTGAAGTCGTCGAGCTGGTCGACGTTGTGGCGGGTGACCACCACCGAGATCTTGGCGTCCTTGAAGCCCGCCGCGGCGAGGTTCTCCAGGGCGCGCACCGCCATGTCGAACGAGCCGTCGCCGCGCACGGCGTCGTTGACCTCAGCGGTCGCGCCATCCAGGGAGATCTGGACGTCGACGTAATCGCTGGCGGCGAGCTGGGCGGCCACCTCGGGGGTGATCCGCACGCCGTTGGTGGAGAACTTCACCCCGACGTGATGCGCGGTGGCGTAGTCGACGAGCTCCCAGAAGTCCGGTCGCACAGTAGGTTCGCCGCCGCCGATGTTGACGTAGAACACCTGCATGCGTTCGAGCTCATCGATGATGGCTTTGCACTGTTCAGTCGACAGCTCGCGGGGATCACGCTTACCCGAGGAGGACAGGCAGTGCACGCAGGCCAGGTTGCAGGCGTAAGTCAGTTCCCAGGTGAGGCAGATCGGCGCGTCCAGACCGCGCTCGAACTGCTCGATCAGCCGGGGTACAGGTGCCACCGAGGTCATTGGGATTCCTTGCAGATCAACATGTTCGAGGACACGAGGACGCCGAGGGCGTGGAGGTAGGGCGCTTCGTCGGCGGCTTCGACACCGGCGGCACGCAGTGCGCTGCGGACGTCCGGGTGGTCGGGCAGCGACTCGATGACAGCCAGGATGGTGCGGTTCTTGAGGAACGACAGCTTCCGGGTGCCGAAGTGGTAGAGCAGTGCGCCGAACGGTTCGGGTCGCACCGCCACCTGCGGGTGCAGACGCCAGCTGCGGGCCGGGTCGAAGCTCGACCCGGCCACAGCCGGATCGCCCACGGCGTGGGCGGGCACGGTCAGTAGACCCCGCACATCCCGTCGATCGAGACCTCTTCGACGAGCGTCTCGGTCACCAGCTCGGTGTCAACCTCGGTGTTCTGGCTCGGCTCCATGAAAACCACCCTTTCTCTGCCCTGGGTTCTCGACAATTGTGATCGAGATCGCAAGAATATGGCATCGAGTGCCGAAAAGAAAGGGGTGGGTCGATGGCGGGTGATTCGGCGGGTGCGCCGGGGGCCCGGGTCGGCCGGCGGCGCTCGACCACCCAGGACCACATCACCGATGTCGCGCTGGACCTGTTCGCCACCTACGGCTTCGGCGAGGTCAGCGTCGACGACGTCGCCCAGGCCTCCGGAATCGCACGGCGCACATTGTTCCGCTACTACTCGTCGAAGAACGCCATCCCCTGGGGTGACTTCGACTCCCACCTGCAGCACTTCCGCGATCTACTCGACGGGGCTGCCGCCGAACTGCCGATCGCCGGCGCGCTGCGCTCAGCGCTGCTGGCGTTCAACACGTTTGACCCGTCCGAGACGCAGCGGCACCGGCAGCGGATGCGGGTGATCCTGCAGACCCCGGAGCTGCAGGCCTACTCGATGACCATGTACGCAGGCTGGCGCGGCGTGGTCGCGGCGTTCGTTGCCGGCCGGACCGGAACCTCTCCCGGCGATCTGGTGCCGCAGTCGATCGCGTGGCTGATGCTCGGGGTGGCGCTGTCGGCCTACGAGTACTGGCTGGCCGACTCCTCGGTGGCGCTGCCGCAGGCGCTCGGTGACGCGTTCGACGCCGTCGCCCACGGCCTGGACGGACTGGACGCCGGAAAATAGTTCCGCCGGACCCGTCGGAGTTCGGCCCCGCGCGACGACGATAGGGGTGTGAGCGCCGAATCCGACCCCACCGATGCCCCGCATCGGCTGCTGGCGTTGTACGACCACGCGCTGCCCGTGGTGTACGGCTACTTCGTGCGCCGCTGCCCGGACCGGGCCACCGCGGAGGATCTGACCTCCGAAACGTTCCTGGCCGCCATGGACGCCGCGCGCCGACCCGAACCACCGCCCATCGCCGTGCCGTGGCTGTTGGGTGTGGCCCGGCACAAGCTCGCCGACCACTACCGGCGCCGCGCCACCCGCGAGACGGTCACCGTTGCCGACGTCCCCGACGCCGAAGCCACCGACAGCTGGGATGCCGAACTGGACCGGATCGTGGCCGAGAGCGTGCTGGCCCGGCTGCCCGACACCCACCGGACCGTGTTGGCGCTGCGCTACATGGACGACTGTTCGGTACCGGAGTGCGCCCAGTTGATCGGCCGCACCGTCCATGCCACCGAAGCGCTACTCGTGCGGGCCCGCCGGGCCTTCAGAAACCTCTACCCGGAAGGAGGCGTCCGATGACCGATCCCTTATCCGTCTTGAACGCCGAAGATCCTCCGGTGCAGCCGAATCCGGAGTTCGCCGCCCGGCTGCGGCAGCGGCTGGAGTCGGCACTGTCCCTGCCCCCCGGAACACAAGGAGTCGAGATGAGCGGAACCACGACCGCACTGGCGGAGCTGACCGATGACGCGCCCGCCACCGTCGAGCGGCCCCGCCCCGCGGCGTTGCCGTACCTGACGGTCGGCGATGCCCGTGCCGCCATCGCCTGGTACCGCGACGCCCTGGGCGCCGAACTGCTCGGCGATCCGATCCTCATGGACGACGGCCGCATCGGCCACGCCGAGCTGGCACTCGGCGACGGCGTGCTCTACCTGGCCGACGAATTCGCTGACATGGGCCTGCGCGCCCCGGCGCCGGGCTGGACGTCGGTCAGCCTGATGGTGCACGTTCCCGATACCGATGTGGCACTGAACCGTGCCCGCCGCCAGGGCGCCACCGTCGAACGTGAGCCGTATCAGGCGCACGGGTCACGTGCTGCGACCATCCGGGATCCGTTCGGTCACCGGTGGATGATCAGCGGGCCGCTGGCCGAGCTGATCGGTCCCGGTGACATCGGATATCTCAGTGTGCAGACCCCGGACGTGCAGCGGGCGCGGGCGTTCTACGGCCAGGTGCTGGGATGGACGTTCGATGCGGACGACACTGTCACCAATACCGTTGAGCGCATTGGCCTTTCACGCGGTACGAGCACCCTGGTGTGCTGCTACGCAGTCACCGACCTGGCGGCAGCCCAGAGCGCGA
The DNA here is from genome assembly GCF_001494595.1 of Mycobacterium sp. M26. GTDB lineage: Bacteria > Actinomycetota > Actinomycetes > Mycobacteriales > Mycobacteriaceae > Mycobacterium. Next base: position 1,604,474 of record NZ_LN929907.1, on the reverse strand, counting down.
TCACCGGTACCGGGGGCCGGGTGGAGGGGGCGCGCCGCTTCGATACCGGCGACGGCATCGACGCCACCGACCCGGCGGGCATGCCATTCGCGGTGTACGTCCCCGACGCTGCCCAGCGCCGGCCGGCGCTCAACGGCGCGGGCCCCGGGGAACTGTCCTACGTCACCTACGAAGTCGGCGACTCGGCGGTGTTCCGTGATTTCTTCGCCGGGGTGTTCGGGTGGACGTTCGAGCCCGGCCGGGTCGCCGACGGCTGGCAGATCGACCAGACCCGGCCGATGGCCGGTGTGGCGGGCGGGGCCGCGCGGCAGTCGGTGGTGCCGATGTGGACGGTGGCCGACATCGAGGCGGCTGCGGCACGAGTCCGCCAGGCCGGCGGCACCGTGCTCACCGACCCGGCGCAGCAGTCCTACGGGGTGATGGCCGAGTGCATCGACGACCAGGGTGGCCGGTTCTACCTCGGGCAGTTCTAGCGAGGGTGAATCGTCGGCGTCGAGTGTGCGTCAGGTGCGGGATTTCAGCGAGAATCCCGCCCTGGCTGCACACTCGACGTCGTGGTCAGCCCAGCACGTCGGCAATCGGTGCCCCCGAGGCGATCTTGGCGCGGCTCTTCATGACCTTGCCCGGCATTCCGCCGCCGACCACTCCAGCCACCACGCCGTCGCGCTCGTAGTAGGCCAGGAACTTGCGGCCGTCGTCCTCGACAATGTGCACGGTGTCGGTGGCCTCCGGCTCGCCCAGGCACTGGATCTTCACGTCGTACTGGTCGCTCCAGAAGTAGGGCACGACGATGACCTCTGGTGCCTCCTTGCCCAGGATGGCAGGCACCACCGCACGGGCCTGCTCGGCGACGTTGCTCCAATGTTCCACCCGCGCTTGGTGTCCGGTGGCGTCGCGCCACGACGCAACGTCACCCAGTGCCCACACGCCTGCGGCACTGGTGCGGCCCGCCTCGTCGCACACCACGCCGTTGTCCACCTCGATGCCGCTGCCGTCGAGCCAGTCGGTGGCGGGCCGTGACCCGATACCGACGACCACCAGGTCGGCGGGCAGCTCACTGCCGTCACTGAGCACGACGGTGCTGACATGCCCGCCCTCGCCACGCACCTCGGCGACTCCCAGTCCGGTACGCACGTCGACACCCTCGGCGCGATGCAGCCGGGTGACCAGGTTGCCCACCTGCTCGCCGAGCACCGAGGCCAGCGGTGCCGGCTGCGGCTCCACGAGAACCACGTCCACACCCAGCTTGCGGAGGCTCGCCGCGACCTCGCAGCCGATGAAGCCCGCGCCGATGATGACCGCCTTGCGCGCCGAGGCCGCATGCGCGCGCAGCGCCAGCGCCTCGTCGATCGAGCGCAGCACCCGGATGCCCTCCAGGTCGGGGAAGGACGGGATGCGCTTGGGCACCAGGCCCGTCGCAATCACCAGCTCGTCGTAATCCAGCACCGAGCCGTCAGCCAGGGTGAGGGTCTTGGCCGCGGTGTCGAGCGACCGGGCGGCGCTGCCGAGCCGCAGCGTGATGTTGTTGTCCTGGTAGAACGAGGCGGGCTTGAGCGCCACATCGTCGAGGTCGGCATGCAGCACGTCCTTGGACAGCGGCGGCCGGTCGTAGGGCAGGTGCACCTCGTCACTGACGATGGTGATCGGGCCGGTGTACTCGGACTTGCGCAACTGTTCGGCGGTCCGGGCGGCGGCCAGTCCGCCGCCGACGATGACAATGCCATTCTCGCTACTGCTCACGTGCTGTTCTTACATGATCAGCGCCCGAAAGTGTCAGCCAGCCCGCCCTTGCCGACCGACCGGTTAGCCGGTCATGACGGGGAACGGTCGATCAGGTTCGACAACACCACGATGCTCTCGCTGCGCTCGATGTCCGCACTCGAGCGGATCCGTTCCAGCGCCGCCTCCAGGTGCCGCATGTCCCGGGCGAGCACGTGCAGAATCGCATCCGAGGTGCCGGTGACGGTGGCTGCGCTGATCACTTCAGGAATATCAATCCAGGCCTGCCGCAACTGATCTGGCGCGATGGTGCCGTGGCAGAACACCTGGACGTAGGCCTCGGTGTTCCACCCGAGCGCACTGCGGTCGATCACGGTGGTGAAGCCCCGAATGACTCCGTTGTCGAGCATCCGGTCCACCCGCCGCTTGACGGCCGGTGCGGACAGATTCACCCGCGCACCGATCTCGGCGAACGTCGCCCGGGCATGCTCACCGAGTTCGGCCAGGATGCGTTCGTCGGTGTCGTCCAGACGGTCCATTCGGCCACTCCCCGTAGTTTGCGCAACAAATCACCGCTATCCTAGCTCTGACGCAAGAAAGTCGCGGTGTACGCGCAATGAGAATCGATTGATTGCGCCAAATGCCGCCCATATCGTTGATTCATGACGATATCCCCCGATGTCGCCGCCGCCACCCTGGCGCCGCGCACTCAACGCCTCTGCCACTACGTCATGACCAGGCCGACGTACTTCACCGTCGAGTACGCCATCAATCCGTGGATGGACACCACCATCCCCGTCGACGTGCAGCGCGCCGTCGACCAGTGGGAGACCCTGCGCAGCACCTACCTCGACCTGGGTCACTCGGTGGATCTGGTCGATCCCGTGCCCGGCCTGCCGGACATGGTCTATGCCGCCAACGCCGGACTGATCGTCAACGGCGCCGCTATCGTCGCGCGGTTCAAGCACGCCGAACGCGACGGCGAATCCGCCGCCTACGCCCACTGGATGGATCAGCGGGGACACTCCCCCGTCCATGCCCGGCACACCAACGAAGGCCAGGGCGATCTGCTCGTCGTCGGCTCGATGATCCTGGCCGGCACCGGTTTCCGCACCGATCCGCAGGCACATGCCGAGGTGGCCGAGCTCACCGGCATGCCGGTGATCACCCTGGAACTCGTCGACCCGCGCTTCTACCACCTCGACACCGCACTGACGGTCCTCGACGACACCACCATCGCCTACTACCCGCCGGCGTTCAGCGACGCCGCCCGAGCTCAGCTGCAGCAGCTGTTCCCGCACGCCATCGAGGTCTCCAGCACCGACGCCTACGTGCTGGGCCTCAATGCGGTGTCAGATGGCAAGCACGTGGTCCATCCCGCGCAGGCCACCGGTTTCGCCGAGCAGCTGTACAAGGCCGGGTTCCATCCCATCGGCATCGACCTCTCCGAGCTGCTCAAGGGCGGCGGTTCGGTCAAATGCTGCACACTGGAGGTGTTTTCGTGACCATGGCCGATACCGTCGCACTGCCGTCGGCGACCGCAGCCGCTATCGCCATCGACGACGCCTACGCCGCGCACAACTACTCCCCGCTGCCGGTGGTGGCGGCCAGTGCCCGCGGCGCCTGGATCACCGACGTCGAGGGCCGCCAGTATCTGGACTGCCTGGCCGCGTACTCCGCGGTCAACTTCGGCCACCACAACGAGGAGATCATCGCCACCGCGCACCGCCAGCTCGACGCGGTGACCCTGGTCAGCCGGGCGTTCCACTCCGACCGGCTCGGCCCGTTCTGCGCCGCACTGGCCGAACTGTGCGGCAAGGACATGGTCCTGCCGATGAACAGCGGCGCTGAAGCCGTCGAGAGCGGCATCAAGGTGGCCCGCAAGTGGGGCGCCGACGTGAAGGGCGTTCCCGAAGGTATGGCCAATATCGTGGTGGCCGACAACAACTTTCACGGTCGCACCATCAGCATCGTCAGCTTCTCCTCCGACGAGAGCGCGCGCGGCGGATTCGGGCCGTTCACACCGGGATTCCGCTCAGCACCGTTCGGCGACGCCGACGCGGTGGCCGCGGCCATCGACGAGCACACCGTCGCGGTCCTGGTCGAGCCGATCCAGGGTGAAGCCGGCATCATCGTCCCGCCCGATGACTACCTGCCCCGGCTTCGTGCGCTGTGCACCGACACCAATGTGTTGTTGATCGCCGACGAGATCCAGTCCGGGCTGGCCCGCACCGGTCACACCTTCGCCTGCGACCACTGGGGTGTGGTGCCCGACATCTACCTGCTCGGCAAGGCACTCGGCGGCGGGGTGGTCCCGCTGTCGGCGGTCGTCGCCGACCGCGACGTACTCGGTGTCCTCAACCCCGGCGAACACGGTTCCACCTTTGGCGGCAACCCGTTGGCCGCCGCTATCGGCACGACCGTGGTGGGGATTCTGCAGCGCGGCGAATTCCAGTCGCGTTCGGCCGAACTGGGCCTGCATCTGCATGCGCGGCTGCGCTCACTGATCGGACAGGGAGTGCTGGCGGTGCGCGGCATGGGCCTGTGGGCCGGTGTGGACATCGACGCTCGCCTGGGTACCGGAAAGCAGCTCAGCATCGCTCTGGCCAAGCGGGGCGTGCTGGTCAAGGACACCCACGGCTCGACCCTGCGGTTCGCCCCACCCTTGGTGATCACCGCCGAGGAGATCGATTGGGCTGTTGATCAGTTCGCGAGCGCTTTGAGCGAGGCGGGCTCATAATCGGCTAAATCGGCCGCGACTCAGGAGGCGCCCATGACGGCCCCGTCGATCTCCCTCACCGAGCAGATGCTGCGCCGGCGGCCCGTCATCGGGGCGCCTGTCGCCCACGGCGCCTCCGACCACCTGAAGCGGACCATCGGTACGTTCCAGCTGACGATGTTCGGCGTCGGCGCCACCGTGGGCACGGGCATCTTCTTCGTGCTCTCGGTCGCGGTGCCCAGCGCCGGGCCCGCGGTGGTGGTCTCGTTCATCGTCGCCGGTATCGCCGCTGGCCTGGCGGCGATCTGTTACGCCGAACTTGCTTCGGCGGTACCGGTTTCCGGCTCCACCTACTCCTACGCCTACACCACCCTGGGCGAATTCGTCGCCATGGGTGTGGCCGCATGCCTGTTGCTGGAGTACGGGGTGTCGATCGCAGCAGTCGCCGTCGGATGGAGCGGCTACCTGAACAAGCTGATGGACAACCTGTTCGGGGTTCAGATTCCCCACGTTCTGACCGCTGCGCCATGGGATTCCGATCCGGGTTGGATCAACCTGCCCGCCATCGTGCTGATCGTCATGTGCGCACTGCTGCTCATCCGGGGCGCCAGCGAGTCCGCGACGGTGAACACCATCATGGTCGTCATCAAACTGGGTGTGCTGGCCCTGTTCGCGATCATCGCCTTCACCGCCTTCCAGGCCGACCGGTTCGCCGACTTCGCGCCCTTCGGCGTCGCGGGCATCGGCTCGGCAGCGGGCACGATCTTCTTCTCCTACATCGGCCTGGACGCGGTCTCCACGGCCGGCGACGAGGTCAAGGATCCGCAGCGCACGATGCCCAAGGCGATCATCGCAGCCCTGGTGGTGGTCACCAGCGTCTACGTCCTGGTCACGATCGCCGCCCTGGGCACCCAGCCCTGGCAGGAGTTCGAGAACCAGGAGGAGGCCGGTCTCGCCACGATTCTGGACAACGTCACCGGAAGCACCTGGGCCAGTACGGTTCTGGCCGCCGGGGCGGTCATCTCGATCTTCTCGGTGACCCTGGTGGTGATGTACGGCCAGACCCGCATCCTGTTCGCGATGGGCCGCGACGGTCTGCTGCCCGCCCGGTTCGCCAGAGTGAACCCGAAAACCATGACACCGGTGGGCAATACAGTCATCGTCGCCGTGGTGGTGTCGATCCTGGCCGGCTTCGTGCCGCTGGACAAACTGGCCGACATGGTGTCGATCGGCACCCTGGTGGCGTTCATGATCGTCTCGCTCGGCGTCATCATCCTGCGGGTCCGCGAGCCCGACCTGCCCCGCGGATTCAAGGTGCCCGGCTATCCGGTGACACCGGTACTGTCGATCCTGGCCTGCGGGTACATCCTCTACAGCCTGCACTGGTACACCTGGATCGCCTTCAGCGCCTGGGTGGCTGTCGCCCTGGTCTACTACCTGCTGTGGAGCCGGCATCACAGCGCGCTGAACGACGGCGGTGACGGCGTGATCGCCAGTGCAGCACCCGGCGTGGACGACGTCGAGGTGGTCAACCCGCCCCGGGACGAGTCGTGACGGTCGTCGTCGGCTACCTGGCCGGGAAGAGTGGCACCGCCCCACTGAACCTGGCGGTGGGTGCGGCGCGGACCCTGCGCACGTCGCTGACGGTGGCGACCATCGTCCCCAAACCGTGGACGACGCCGTCGCCGGCCCGGATCGACGCCGAATATGCCTCGTGGGCAGGACAACTCGGCGCCGACTCCGCCAAGGAGGCCCAGCGCTATCTCGAGACGGTCGCGGACGGGATGGACGTGACCTACCACAGTCATGCCCACCGCTCGGTGTCCGGCGGGCTGATCGAGGTGGTCGAAGAACTCAGTGCTGAGGCGCTGGTGCTGGGGTCATCATCCAACGGCCAGTTCGGGCAGGTGGTCGTCGGTTCGACCGCCGACCGGTTGCTGCACTCCTCACCGGTTCCGCTGGCAATCGCACCGCGCGGCTACCGTGCCGCCCGCGGCGGGGTGCTGACCCGCATCACCTGCGGCTACCCCGGCACTCCCGAGTCCGTTCAGGTAGTCAAGCGCATCGCCGATCTGGCCGCCCGCCTGGAGGTTCCGTTGCGGGTGATCACCTTCGCCGTGCGCGGGCGCACCATGTATCCGCCGGAAGTCGGCCTGCACGCCGAGGATTCAATCCTCGCGGCGTGGGAGGACAGCGCCCGTGAGATGCTCGCCAAGCTGCGTACCGACGGCGTGGTCGGTTCGGACGCGGTGCTTCAGGTGGTCAGCGGCAACGGCTGGGATCAGGCGCTGGACGCCGCCGAGTGGCAGGACGGCGACATCCTCGCGCTGGGCACCTCGCCGCGCGGCGATATCGCCCGGGTGTTCCTCGGCTCGCGCGGCACAAAGATCATGCGGCACAGCCCCGTTCCGGTACTGGTACTTCCGGGCTAGTACTTCATCACGCCGCGGTCGACGCGGATCTGCGACCCCGACAGCGTCGAGGAGCCATCACCGGCCAGCCACACCACCACGTCGGCCACCTCGTCGACCGACATGAAATCGGACCGCTTGCCGGTGGCACCCTGTCCGACCGGCAGATACGGCATCGGCGCGAACGCGTTCAGATAGCTCGGATGTGCCCCGAAAACCTTGAGCATGGCGTCGTTTTCGGTCATCGGCGTGGCCACCGAGTACGGGTGGATGGAGTTCACCCGGATCCCGTACTCGCCGGCTTCCAGGGCAAGGGAGTTCGTCAGGGCCGTCAGACCATGCTTGGACGCGGCGTAGTGGCTGTTGCCCGGGGTGGCCTTCACGCCGGCCGAGGAACTGACCACGATGATCGATCCGCCGTTGCCCGCCTCGATCATCGCCGGGACCACGGCGCGCAACGTGCGCCAGGTGCCGGTGAGGTTGGTGTCGATCACCGAGTTCCACTGCTCGTCGGTGAGTTCCCACAGCCGGCCCCACGACAGGATGCCGGCGTTGGCGACCAGGATGTCGAGCCGGCCGAACTGCTCGACGCCGTCGGCCACCAGTTGACGCAGGGCTGCGTCGTCGCGGACGTCGACCTCTCGGGCCAGCACCTTGCGGCCCTCGGCTTCCACCAGCCGGACCGTCTCGGCGAGGTCCTCCGAGGTGGTCCCCGGGTAGGGAACGGTGTCGGAAACCGGCCCGCAGATGTCGGAGACGATGACGTCGGCGCCTTCGCGGGCCAGCCGCACCGCATGCGCGCGGCCCTGGCCGCGCGCGGCACCCGTCACGAATGCCACTCGTCCTTCGAGGGTGCCCGTCGCTGCTGCCATCAGAGGTCCTTTCCCTACGCCCACGTCAGGCTAGCAAGACAACTGAAACGTGTTCTAGATGGTCCTGCTCCTGGCTACGGTTGCCACCATGACGACGAACCGAAAGATCCTGTGCGGGGTGTACGCGCTGATCGCGCTGGTGGCCCTGATCGCGACCTGGATTCAGAACGCGGCCTACTTCGGCGAAGGCGCCGGGTTCTTGAAGAACTTCCTGGCGGACCTGACGGTCACCGCCGCAGCCCGTTCGATCACCGCCGATATCGTGCTGTTCTTCCTGGCCGCGGTGTTTTTCATGGTGTACGAGGCACGCCGGGTCGGGGTGCCCTACGTCTGGGCCTACATCGTGGGCGGCATGCTCATCGCGATCAGCGTGACCTTCCCGCTGTTCCTGATCGCCCGGGAACGCGCCCTTGCCGGCGCCGACCAGTCCGGCCCGAAGCGCCTCGACCTGATCCTGTTGGGCGCCTTTGCAGTGCTGGCTGTCGTTCAGGTGGTCGCGATCTCGACGACCTGAACCGGGCCGGGACCGCTGATTCAGTAGTCGATGGGATCCCGGATGATGGGGCAGGTCATACAGTGGCCGCCGCCGCGGCCGCGCCCCAGTTCGGCGCCCACGATCGTGATGACCTCGATACCGGCTTTGCGCAGCAGCGAATTCGTATGGGTATTGCGGTCGTAGGCGAACACCACACCCGGTGAGACAGCCACCAGGTTGTTGCCACTGTCCCACTGCTGACGCTCGGAGTCGTAGGCCGAGCCGCCGGTCTCGACCACCCGCAGTTCGGGCAGCCCGAGCGAGTCCGCCACCACTTCGACGAACGGCTTGGTCGCCTGGATGACCTCCAGGCCCGGTGCGGTATCGCTGGGTTCCAAGATGAAGGTCTGAATGCTGTCGACGATGTCAGGGTAGATCGTCACCACATCGCGGTCGGCGAAGGTGAACACCGTGTCCAGGTGCATCGCGGCGCGCAGCTTCGGCATTCCCGCGACGATGACCTTGTCTGCCCCGCCCTCGGCGAACAAGGTCGCCGCCACCTGGGTGATGGCCTGCCGTGACGTGCGCTCGCTCATCCCGATCAGCACCACGCCGTTGCCTGGGACCAGCACGTCGCCACCCTCGATAGTGGCCATTTTCCAGGTCTTTTCAGGATCACCCCACCACACCTTGGAGCCGACGAAGTCGGGATGGAACTCGTAGATCGCTTTCATCAGCAGCGTCTCGTCGTGCCGGGCCGGCCAGAACAACGGATTGAGCGTCACGCCGCCGTAGATCCAGCAGGTGGTGTCGCGGGTGTAGAGCGTGTTCGGCAACGGCGGCAACAGGTATTCGGTGACACCGGTGGCCTCACCGGCCAGTGCGCGAAAGCCCGCGCCGAGATCGGTAGGCAGATCCCGGGTGGACATCCCGCCGATCAGAAACGCCGCGAGCTGCCGAGGCTCCAAAGACTCCAGATGCGAGCGGGTTTCGGCGACCAGCCCGAGCCCGACCTCGTTCGGCACGATGACCCGGTCAAGCAGCCACCCCCTTGCGGCCAGATTGCTCATCGTCTCGGCGAGGACATCGTGCAGTTCGATGACCTCGACACCGCGGTCGCGCATCTTGGAGACGAAGTCGTAGTGATCGCGACGCGCGTTCTGCACCCACAGCACGTCGTCGAATAGCAGGTCGTCACAGTTGGACGGGGTGAGGCGCTCGTGAGCCAAGCCCGGTGAGCACACCAGGACCTTGTGCAGCTGGCCCACCTCGGAGTGCACACCGTAGGCGGCGGACGGAGTGGTCATCGCGACAGTTCCCTTCGTCTAGAGCTGCATCGCACCGGTGGCCAGCGAGGTGATTCCCGCGATGGCACCTACCACGATGATGGCGAACAGCACCGCCTCGGCGGGGCGGAAGACCCGAAGTCCCCGTTCCCGCCGGGCGATGACGTAGAGGATCGCCCCCGGTGCGTACAGGATGCACGACAGGAGCAGATGGCTGAGCCCGGCGGCATAGACCAGGAAAACGGTGTAGACGGTGGCCAGGCCGGCGACCACCATGTCGCCGGTGCGCGACCCGCCGTTCTCGTAGGTCTCCCGTGTGATCGTCAGCTTCAGCGCGTACCCGGCGGCCAGCAGATACGGGATGAGCGACAGCGCTGCGGTGAGATCGAGCATGAAGTTCAGCGCATCGTTGGTGAACAGCAGCAGGATCAGTAGCAGCTGTACCAGGCAGCCGGCCATCACCAGGGCCGAGATCGGCGCGCCGTGGGAATTGGTGCGCGCCAGGAACTTCGGCATGTCGTCGGTCTTGGCCGGGATGTAGAGGACCTCGGCAGCCATCAGGGTCCAGGCCAGATAGGCGCCCAGCACCGAGACGATCACCCCGACCCGGATGAACACCGAACCCCAATGCCCGACAATGGATTCCAGAACCGAGGCCATCGAAGGCTGATCCACTCTGGCCAGCTCGTCCTGAGGAAGCACACCGTAGGACACCAGCGTCACCAGCATGAAAACGGACAGGACACTGACGAATCCGATCACCGTGGCGCGCCCGACGTCCTCCCGCTTGCGTGCGAACCGGGAGTACACACTGGCACCCTCGATACCGAGGAAGACGAAGACGGTGATCAGCATGGTGCCCTTGGCCTGCTCGAACACCGAACTCCACGAATAGGTTCCGTCACCGCCCCAGAAATTGTCGGCGAACACCCCACCCTTGAAGGCGACCAGCGCGACGAGGATGAAGACGACGATCGGAACGATCTTGGCCACCGTGGCGATCCGGTTGATCACCGCCGCTTCCTTCACCCCGCGCAGGATCAGGAAGCAGAACAGCCACACCCCGGCCGACGCGCAGATGACGGCGGGCAGGGTGTCACCGGCGCCCAACGCCGGGAACAGCGCACTGGTGGTCGCCATGATGAGCACCCAGTACGACGTGTTGCCCGCGCACGCCGACGCCCAGAACCCGAACGCGGAGTTGAAGCCGACGTAGTCACCGAAGCCCGCTTTGGCGTAGGCGAAGATACCGGCGTCGAGATCCGGTTTGCGGGTGGCCAGTCGTTGGAAGACGAAGGCCAGCATCAGCATTCCGGTACCGGCGATCGCCCAGGCGATCAGGGCTCCGAGCACCCCGGTCTCGGCGCCGAAGCGGCGGGGAAGCAGAAAGACTCCCGAGCCGATCATCGACCCGACCACCATGGCGGTCAGGGTGGGGAGGCTGACCTTGTCGTCCTGCGCCGTCTGTGACTCCGTCGTCGCCATGGCCACTCCTTTGCCGCACCGCCGCGCGGGGGAAACCCGCGCCGCAGGCCGCAATGCTAACGGTGCCGCAACGGGCGCATGGGATTTCGGCAGAGGCCGTCAGAGTTGGCCGCGTGAGGTATCAATCCGACAGCAGATTGCCCGTTCTGCTCTCCAGCGGAGTCTCGCCGGCGATCTTGCCGATCACCCGTCCGGGCCAGGCATAAGGCTGGCTATGTCGGGCGAAGAGCCGGCCATCGGTCTCGGCCAGCAGCTCCGTCTCCTCGCCCAGCGGATCGATCACGGTGGCGACAAGTTCACCCGTGCGGACCTGATCGCCCAGCCGTCGGTGATAGGCGACCAGCCCCGTGACCGGCGAGCGGACTTGCGCCATCGCCGTCAACGGTGTTGCCCGGCAGGACAGCGCCGGTTGTTCGCCCGGCCCGTCGACGAAGCCACGTCCGGCCAGCATCCGTAACAGAGCCGAGGCTTGGTCGGCAGCGCGTTGCGGATCGACGTCGTCATTGGAGCCCAGCTCGAGCGTGGCACCCAGGCAGGCCGGCGGAATAGGCACATCGGGATACTGCGCGGCCAGCGCCCACCAGGGGCTGGAGCAGGACTCGTCGAACGGGCGACCGCCCGACTCCTCGGCGAGCAGCACCGCTCGCGCGTCGATCGCTGCGGCGATGTCTTCGGCCGCAGGCCACAGCGCAGGGCCGACATACATGTGCGGCTCGGCCTCGTTGTCGGCGTGCAGATCGAGCACGAGGTCGGCGGCGTGGGCGAGTGTCAGCAATGTGTGGCGCAGATGCGCCAGCGCCCCGTCCGGCTGAATCTCCGCGAGCCGCGCGGACATTGCGGCCCGGATGGTGCGGACATTCGACTCCGCATCCGGTCCCAGCGACAGGCTTCCGAGGTCGGAGAGATCGGCATAGTTCCGATTGAAGTTCTCCCCCGTGCCGCTCTCGAGCCGGCCGGACAGAAAGCTGGTTTCGGTCTGCGCCAAGCCGATCGGGTTTGCCTGCGGTACCAGCAGGATTTCACCATGGACCCCACCGCGCGCCTCCGCCTCTTCCAGATACCCGGCCAGAGTGCGCAAGACCAACATGCCGGGAAACTCGTCGGCGTGGAGTCCGGCCTGCAGATACGCCGTGCGGCCCGTGCCGGCCGCACCGAAACGCAGCACGGTCAGGCGATGAGGCGAGCCCGGCAGATCGTAGTTCTGACGTATCACCATTGCACCTCGCCTGTTCTCACTCCGTCTGCGGAGCGTCGCCGGCCGGCAGTTCGAAGATCTCCGTCTCGTAATACGCCGCGCAGGCGCTATGCAGGCGCGCTTTGAGCTTGCCTTCGGCCGCCAGCGCCCCGGTGATCAAGCGACTGCTGGGGGGAAGGTCGCGCAGTTCGATCCCCTGCGCGTCGAGGAATGCCGTCACACCGGCCTCGCCCAGTTCCGGAAGCTCCGCGGCCGCCTCGATGACAGCGAGCGGCGAGGTGTAGCGCGGCCCGGCAGCGGCGATGGCAGGAGCATACGTCGCTGCTGCGTCCGCATCAGAGAGCAGCGTGATCAAGGTGTTTCCGTCGAAATACATGGCCATTCGTCCTATCGGTCTCATCCGTTGCGATCACGAATGCTTTCAATGTCGAGATCCCCGGTGCCATCCTCATGCGATTGATAGCGCAAGGAAACATACGCTTCCTGTGTAGCACCAGGTTCGGTCGCCGGGCCGGCATTGCCGATGCAGTCCTCGATCAGTTCGGCCACCAGCGTGTCGAGTGCGAGGGCCGAAACCGGGGCAGGCGCCACTCGGGTGACGGTGCCGGCCGCCATATCGATGACATCCCCCGGGCCGGCAAAGCACAGCTTGATGCCGGTCGCGACGAAATCGTCCCCGGCAAGCTCGGTCTTGAGCGGATCGATCTCGACCAGAACCGCACCGCGCGCACCGATCGCAGTGAGTTTGCCGCTGCTGCAGTTGGCGATGACGCCACTGTCTTCCAGAAGACCGAGTCCGAAGCGGGCGCCTTCCTCGGCGCAGGCAACGGCAAGCCGGCCCAGACGACGCGCGGACGCCAGCTTCTGGTCGACGATGGCGCCGCCGAAAAAGCCCAACCCCTCCTGGATCACCAATCCTCGCCGTCCCATATCGGCCGCAACGCCGAAGCGCAGCGCTTCGTAGGACGTGCCGCCGCCGATCATGTAGCCGGACAGCGCCGACGCCGCGCCGCTGACCCCGACGATCATCGCGCCGGCCGCTTGCGCCCGCGCGATGGCCGTCAGCAGCGGGGTGACCTCGCCTCGGTAGAGCAAGGATTCAACCAGCCTGATCTGGTTGCCGCCGGTCATCACGATGGTGCGCAGGGCGGCGATCTGTTCGACCAGCGCCTCGTCCCGCATCAGGCGATCGACGTTGTCGATGGTGATCCGCAGATCGGTGGCCTCGATGCCCTGGCCGCGCAGCGCGGAGACATAATCCTGCACCGCTGCACGGGGCTCGGCGGAAGCGGCGGCAAGCACACCCACCGGCCCTGCGCACCGGGACGCCAGTTCCGCCAGGAGCGGGCTGCCGGGTTCGAGCGGCGCCGAACCCAGCATCATCACGCGCGCCTTCTTTCCCGGCTTCATCCCGTAGTCGCGGGACAGCGCCGCCCGCCGGTTCTCGGCCAGCTGCGCGGCGTTGAGCTGGCGGGTCTGCATGCTGGCCCGAAAATCGACGGCGGTCATGCGGAAGTCACGCCCGGCCCCGGGAATGTAGGCGGCCGCCTGACCGCCTGCCCGGGAGATTTCGACGCTGGTGGCGCACCCCGCCTTGGGCTCGATCGCCCGGGCGCGATCCGACGGGTAGGAGTCGGGGTCCCCCAGCACCAACCGTGCCATGAGGTCGTAGAGCGTGTAGGCGCCGAAGACATTGCGCAGCGAGCGCGCCGGCGCCCGGTAGGTGATGTCGCGCCGCTTCACCGGCCGTTTGCCCGGACCGGGGATGACCTCGCCCGTTTCCAGATGGATGGTGTCGCCGTTGTCGGCATAGCTGAAGCCGATGTTCTCGATCAGCCCGCGGCGGCGACCGGCCTTCACGTCGTCCAGATCGAGCACGAAGACGCCGTACTCGCCGACGACTCGGCCGATGGTGCCCTCGACGAACAACGCCGTGTTCTCATCGATCCCGAAGCCGCGTTTGGCACCCGAAGCCAGCATGCCGACAGCCAGCCGGCCGAACCGGCCCCGCTTGATGAAGTGCTGATCGACCATGCCCCACGGAAAGAAGCCGAGGCCGGGCGCCAGCAGCATTCCGGCGCGGTCCGGATCGTCGACCACCCCGTAGGTGGCGGCTTCCAGCGAGGTGCCGCCGGAAATCATCACGTCGGACATGACGGCGGCACCGGCGCTCGAACCCGCGGTCAACCCACCGCGATGTTGCACTGCGCGGATCGCTGTCAGCGCCCGGCTCTCCTGGCCGCCGGGCGCCAGCGCTCCGGTGATCAGCGCCTGGTCGCCGCCGGTGAAGTAGACGCTGCCGTACTCCTCGATGAGATCGGCGATCGCCTGGTCCTGCGCGGCCGCGACCGCCCCGGCGCCGTGCACCCCGGCGAGAACGGCATCGAACCCGTGGGCGCGAAACACCTCGACGGTCTCCGGTCCGACCTCCTCGGGCACCGACGACGCCGTCGCGAAAACGACGATGCGCCCGCCGGCGAGACGTCGCATCTCGTCGTAGACAGCGGCGTTGTCGTCCTCCAGACGGCCGCCGATGACTGCAAGTCTCGGTGTGGCGATCCCACCGATGAGCGATTGAGCCTCTGCCATGTCTCCCTATGTTGTCGCCGGAACGATCAGCACACCGCGATCATCCGACGTGAGAACAAAACCATCGGGAACCCCGAAGGTGGACGCTGCCAGCCGCGCTGCGACGGGTTCCGGCCCGTCGGCGGTGAACGTCGGGGTGAAGTGGACGATGCGCTTCCAGCTGCGCGTGATCCCCTCACAGAAGAACAGCACCAGATCGTCGGGTCGGGCCTGCGTCAGCGCGGCCTCGAGCGCGTCTCCCTCCTCTTCGATGATGGTGATCGCGTCGGGCGCAACGCCCTCTTCCAGCAGGGCGGCCCGCATCAGATTCGGCATTTCGTCGGGCGCGCGGCCGCGCAGATCGTCGTCACGGTGACAGATGTAGGAGTCGAAGTGGCCGGCGACCTTCGCGGCGATCGCCCTCACGTCCTCATCGCGCCGGTCACCCGGGCAGGTCACGCCGACAATCTTGCGGCCGCGCGGTGTGAGCCTGTCGACCAGGTCGACCATGGCGCCCACTGCCGCCTCGTTATGACCATAGTCAAGGATTACCCGGAAACCGTGTTCGTCGAACACGTTCATCCGGCCGGGGCTCTGGAAGAAGCTGTTCTCGAAGGTGCGTAGTCCGGTGCGGATCTGATCCAGTGTCTTGCCCAGCGCATAGGCCATGCCGGCGGCGAACATCGCGTTCTCGACGTTGTGCAGCGCCTTGCCCTCCAGCGTCGCCCGGACCAGGTGGGTCCAGATCAGCGGCATCTGGGTGCCGTTGTCGTAGATGACGATCTGGTCGCCGTTCACGCCCTTCTCGAGCACGACCGCCTGCTTACCGAGCCCGATGTGTTCACGCACCAGTTCATGCTCGGGATTGCGGGTGACGTACATGATGTGAGTGGCCGGCGAGAAGGCCGCCATTTTCAGCGTCTGCTCGTCGTCGGCGTTCAGCACCACCGTGCCGCGGGTGACTTCCGGGATGACGCGTTTGACTCGGGCCAGACCCTCGAGCGTGTCGACGCCGCCGAGCCCGAGATGATCCGACGTCACGTTCAGCACCGCGCCCACATCGCAGAAGTCGAATCCCAGGCCAGACCGGACGATGCCGCCGCGCGCCGTCTCCAGAACCGCGATGTCGACCGAAGGATCGCGCAGCACCATTTTGGCCGACACCGGCCCGGTCATATCGCCCTTGACGGTGACGTTTCCGTCGATCACGACCGCGTCGGTGGACGTCTGCCCGACGACATGGCCGGCCATCTTCAGGATGTGCGCCAGCATGCGCGAGCAGGTGGTCTTGCCGTTGGTCCCGGTCAGGGCCGCGATAGGAACACGCGCCTGGGTGCCCGGTGGGAAGAGCATGTCCATGATCGCCCCGCCGACATCGCGCGGCGTGCCCTCGGACGGCGCGATATGCATGCGCAACCCGGGCCCAGCGTTGATCTCGCAAATGCCGCCGCCGGCCTCGCGATAGCTCTTGGTGATATCGGTGGTCAGGAAATCGACGGCGCCGACGTCGAGCCCGATCGCCTGGATCGCCCGCTCGGCCATCAGCTTGTTGTCGGGGTGGATCGTGTCGGTGACATCCACCGCGGTGCCGCCGGTCGAAATGTTCGCGGTCTTGCGGAGATACACCTCCTCGCCCTCGACAGGGACGGTCGCCTCGGTGTAGCCCTTCTCTTCGAGCAGGCGCTTGGCTTGGTCATCGAGTTCGAGTCGTGTCAGCACGTTTTCGTGCCCGACACCGCGTCGCGGATCCTGGTTGACGATGTCCACCAGCTCGGCGATGGTGTGGCGACCGTCGCCCTTCACATGGCCCGGCACTCGGCGTGCGGCCGCGGCGAGCTGGCCGTTGACCACCAGAAGCCGGTGATCATCGCCGGACAGCATGGTCTCCACCAACACCGCAGATCCTTCGGCGTCGGCGGTCTCGAACGCGGCCGCGATCTCGCTCTCGGCGGTGATGTTGGTGGTGACGCCGCGGCCGTGATTGCCGTCGAGCGGCTTGATGACCACGGGGTAGCCGATGCGGTCGGCGGCCCTGATCGCTTCGTCCGCGGTGTAGACCACCTTCTGTCGCGGTACGGGCAGACCGAGATCGGCAAGGATCGTGTTGCAGAGGTTCTTGTCCGAGGCGATCTCGACAGCGATATGCGACGTTCTCGACGTCAGCGCCGCTTCGATCCGCTGCTGATACTTGCCCTCCCCGACCTGGATCAGGCTGGCGTCGTTGAGTCGGTAGACGGGGATGTCGCGGGCATGCGCCGCCCGCACCAACTCCATGGCGGAGGGTCCCAGCGAGTGCCGGTCGGCATAGACCAAAAAATCCTCGACAATCCGGTCCAGGTCGGGAGTTTCGTCATCGGAGCGGGCGATCGCGGCGAGCATGTCGCAGGCAACCTCGCCGGCCTCGATGCCGATGTCCTCGTTGCCATAGCTGTAGAGCACCTCGACCACATCGGGCTCGGCCGTCGACTCCGACCACGCGAGGGTCCCGTCGACACCGGCGGCATGCTGGAGCGCCAGCGCCAGCCGGGCGACCAGATCACCGATCGACAGCGCCTCGCCGGCGTCCACGGCGGCACGCCAGTCGGACTGCTCCAGCGCGAAACCCGGCAAGACCGTTGCCAATCTGTCGATCACGCCAGCCCCCACATCCTTGAGGGTGTCGGCATAGCTCGGCTTGATGTCCACCTTGAGCCGGATCAGCGGCTCCAGCGCATGGACGTTCGGGCCGACGTAAACCGAAACAGAGTCGATATTCACTGGGGCCATCCTCACCAATCGTCGGCCGTCCACACGCGAGAAACGCAGTCAGGCTTCAGCCACGCAACGCAATGGAGCGTATTCCAACATGCACGACGCTCATCTGCAGAACACAAGCATCACGATCAACGGGCTCAGAGTTCAGACAGGATCTGCTGACGTTTGGCGGCGTACTCCGATTCGGTGATCGTTCCGGTGGCGCGCAGGGTTTCGAGTTCCTGTAACCGCATGGCCGTCGTCGGCTCGGGCTGCGGGGCCATGAACGGTGCCGGCATCGGCGGCGGCACCGTGGCACCGGGGGCGGCGGTTGGGGCGGCCGGCTGCGGACCGGCTGCGTGCCGCACGATGTCCATCACCTGCTGTCGAACCACCGGGTTGGAGCGGATGTCGATGGTGCCGTCCATCGGAATTCCGTTGGCGCGCAAGATCTGCAGGATTTGCATCAGCGGGCCGACCTGCCCGCGAAGGTCGTAGGTCCGGTTGTCGGTCGAGGAGGTGAACTGCGCCGGCACCACACCCGCGATCAGGGCACTCGCATTCCAGTCGATCTCGTACTTCTGGGTGGTCGGATCCACCAGAGCGACCAGGTGATGCGCGTTGAGGATCTGCATCCGGGTCGGGCTGGACGCCATGGTTTCCTGCGCGTCGAACCCGGGGTAGCCGGGGACCTCGAAGTGCAGGTTGACCTTGATCATCTGCTGGTCGTTGACGAACCAGGACGTATCGGAGATGCCGTTGATCTGGGCCAGGGTCAGCACACCGGTCTGGGTGAGGTGCTGATGGTTGGCCGCGGACTTGGTGCCGGCATTGGTCAGCCAGAGCGCCACCAGGACGTCGGCGGCGGTGATGAGCAAACCGACCCAGAACATCCAGTTGATATAGGGCTGGGCCATCGGACCCAGCGCGAAGTAGACGATCAGGAAGATCGGGCCCACCAGCCCGCCGCACAGCAGAACCATGAACTGTGCCTTGAGATACCGCGCCAACATGTCGCCTCCAATGTCGCAGACAGATTAACGCCATCTCATCCGCCAGGACGGGTTTGCTGCCATCGGCCGTTACGGGGCCAGGAGCTGCCCGACGGTCGGTAGCTGCGGGAGGTCGCCGAAGAATTCCATGCCGTCGGCGGGCGGGGGCGCGGTGGGCGTCGCGGGATGCGCGAATGCCGTTGTGGGCGTGGGCGCGACGACTGGCACGCGGCGGGGAACGGCGTCCGCACTGGATTCGCTGACCATCACCACTGCGGTCACGATCGCGCTGAGCACCGCGATCAGACCGGCACCACCGATCATCACCGGCATCGAATACGTCCGCTGCCCGACGTCGTCGTCGTCCACGTCCTGGGTCCCCCGACTCGAGAGTGGCCAGAGCCTAGCACCCGGGAATCGGCCCGACATGCGAAAACGGCGCCCACCCGAAGGTGAGCGCCGCTTCCGTGTTGGTCAGGAGCGGCGGCTACGTTCGAGAAGAAGGTGGTGCTGGGCTGACGATTGAGGAGACGCCACACCGATCTTGCGGGTACCGGCACGCAGTTCTCGTAGGCGGGCAATGGTCGTCTTGTAGTCCAAGCCGCTGTCGATGAGCCGACATCCGACAACGGTGCCGGTACGGCCGATGCCTTTCCTGCAGTGGACGTAGACGATCCGTCCCGCCTCGAGCTCATTCTGGATATCGTCCAAAATGCGGTCACAGCGCGACGAACTCAATGTGCTCATGTCAGGGATCGGCCGTGACAGATAGTTCACGGCGCGGCCCGCCATCACCTCTATGGCTTGCAGTTGAGCCACATAGGGACTGAGGCCATCATCCGCAGACGTCAGATCAACAATTGTGTCAACGCCAGCCCGCAACAGAAGCTCCAATTTGGCTGTCGCCGTACCGACGGTCCGCGAACCTGGGTACTCACCGGCAAGCAGTCGGCCGGGCTCCACCCACCATGCATGCAACGTCTGATCGTGCGGCCAAGCGCCGTCGCCATTCATCTCCGCATTGCCTTCGGCGCCGACCGCATTGATGTCGCCAACGATGTAGCGACGGCGGCCAGGTTCGCCATGAGCCGCTCCTTCGTCGCTTATGTTGCGATTTACAGGCTGGTAGCCAGCTCCCGACGCGTAGTTCAGGGTAGCCACCCGAGGAGCTAGTGCAGTAGGTTTGCCGTCTGACGCGCAAGGTCAGCGACATCAGGGTACGACTGCCACAAAGCGTGGCGACCGTCGAGGGCGACGTCGCGGACAGTGATTCCCGATTTCCGGCAAGCCTCGACCAGCTTCGTGACGTCCGCTGGCTGACTCAACTGACTCTGGTGGCCGTGCACCACTTGGAGACAGAAATCGTGAAGGCGCCCCGCCTTCAGAAGGTCCCGCTGGAGCCTGCCCCGGCTCAGCCCATATCCAAGCAACGCTAGGTCGGTTCGAGCAGCCGACACTGCAGACTGACGGTTGTTGAAGCCGCTCCGGCCGCGCAGCGCGTATTCCTCAACGTAGGTGTCCTCCGACTTTGCCAAGGACAGCAACCGCAGTGGATTGCGGCTCCGCATCGCCACCGGCTCAACTGCAACCATGTGGCCAACCCGAACGAGACCAGGGTCGGCCGCCGCGGCAGCGGCAATGCTCGTGCCCAACGAGTACCCAACAAGGGTCAGATTCTGATGGTGCAGCGTCGGATCGAATTCGCTGGCAGCACGAACAATCCGTCGCGCGACCGTCGTGAAATCACCCCTGAGCAGACCCAATCGATCGCCGCGGTCCAGGCGAGAACCCCCATGACCAGGCGTATCAACAACCGTTAAACGAGCCCTCCATTCTTCGGCCATCAACGCTAACCGGTGCAACTCGAAAGGGTCGATACAAGCGGCAAGCCCTAGAAACACCAGCGCGTTTCGCGAAGCACAGGACGGACCGAGCGTCGCAACCTTCAGATCACCGATCTGACGGATCTCGATCATGGCTTCTCGCCACGAGAACGCCACTTGACCAATGCCATCCGGACGTCCTCGGCAACGAAGAACTCTCTGGTTTCCGAATGGGCCGCGAGGAAATCAATGAAGGGATTGAAGTCTTCCCAAGCACTCAATGCCCGGGGTAATCGATCCAGATCGAAGTGTTGCCAGCGTTGCCTTTCCCTTGTGTCCGGGAAGTCCTGATACACCTCTTCCAGATGGATCTGCCAGGTCGCCATTGCAGGCGATAACGTATTCGAGTACACGTTGAGGCTGTTTTTGCCGGTAACCCTTCGGATGCTGTCCTCCAGTGCCGGTCCCAATCCCCGATGCAACCCTCCTAGGCTCACCAACGCTCGGATCCAGTCGAAGGCTTCCACCGAGGTGAGCGCGGAGTTGAGCAACGCCGCAAATGCTGCACTGGCCTCAAAAACGCGCTCCCAACTCGGGTTAACCTGCTGGTACCGGCGGGGATTCAACAACTCTTCACACATGCGGTCGGAAAGCGCGGTGCCGGGTCCGGTCAATCGACTCAAACTCAGCGGCTTGGCATCCAGCCAGAGCGCCGCGGCGGCCATGTATAACGGAGCGTGAGCCGCATTATCACTGGTCAGAGCCCACAAAGGCAGGTCTGGATCGACCGAGTGAATCCAGTCGAGGACGCCTAGGCCCGTACTTACGATGTATGGCTTGCCGTCGGGTCCAAGAACCTCCGTCCGGGTGTGGTCGAGATCCCACCGAATTCCGCCCAAGGCAAAATCTGCAATAACCCCGTCGAACTCAGCCCTCTCGTCGGGATCCATGAGTGTCTCGATTGCCGGCCTGGCGGATGCCATGATGCGAAACTCGAGGTCACTCGAGCGGTAATGGCGGGCGAACTCACGATAGGCCCGGGCTTTGCGCTGATCGTCCTCGACGATCATGTACACCCTCATGTCATCTCCTTTTCAACCCCACGCCCCTGGTACCCACGCACGGGCGGTAAGTCATACCAGGACGCCACTATCCGTTTCCTGCCGCAGTCGTGCGGCTCCTGACGGAGGTCGCCATTGAACGTATCGATGAGCCACTCTCGAAGCGCGGCCAATGTCGTGCCCTCTGCGCACCATCGATCAGAGGGAATCGGAGGCAGACTGTCGGCGAGTGCAACGTGGTACCCCAAGCTTTGGCCCGATCCGGTAGTGAATCCGAGAACCGAGATCGATCTGGGGAGGTCGAGATTGTCTGTCTTATTCAACGCCTGTCCGGCATTGTGAACCAATGCAGTGATCATCCGGACAGCAATGGCATGGTTCTCCTTTCTCATGTCGGGTGGCCAACTGAAGTCACAATCGATATCCCTTGGACCCAGCCCATAGGGGGAGGCGATCTTTTCGGCTAGATCGGCTAAATCGAGCATTGGTGCGGCATAGATGCCTATATCCGTACTGAAGTGAGTGAGGAAGGCTTCCAGCGCAGCGAGTTCTACCTTGTCGCGATACGGCACCCCGGGGAACTTGCGAACCCGCTCGGCAGCGATTTTGGCGCCGTTCAGATCGTCATGTACCACGTTGCCCAGTTCGCGACGAGCGGCAACCACAGCCTCACGGCCCACGAACGCGGCGGCCGCCACGACCCGATCGTGATCTCGAATCTTGCTCCCTAACAGAAGAGTCAGCGCCGAAGTCGCGTAGGCAAGCGGAATCATCACAGGAGCCCAGCGACCGAAGTGAACTCCGATCGCAGCGATCGCTGCGACTGCGCACATGGACAACAGCGGTGCGAATGCTCGCACCCGGTGCATGGCAGGCGGCATCTTGCTCGTTTCGGTATAGTTCGCCGGGTCAAGGAACGTGCTGGCCAATCCGGAATTCACGTAGAGAACAGCAGCAGCGAATGCGACCACCTTTACCCAGCTGACATCACCACCTGGTGGGGCGATCGACACGGCGGCCACGTTCAGGGGACAGGCCAGAACACCGAGCACTCCGGTTACGTTGAGCAGCTTGGTGCGGTGGTGTCTGTCCGCTACGTCACGCATCCACCGCACAGTCTTCCACTTCGGTTCATCCGCCGTCTCGTGGACGAAACGATGAAGGTAGATCTCCAGCACAATCTGGAGAAGCGCCGGAGACAGCATCACCCAACACCACCATCGAGCCTGCAACAGCGCCACACCTGCCGAAATCATCAGCAGCAAGACGGCCCGAGTGGCGTACGGGCGGACTCGGTCATAATGCCGCACTCGCGCGACGGCGACCTTTTCGTGCCACTCGCTGAACGGTGCCCGGGTCACCGAGTCGACAACAAGCTGCAACCAGGGCGATTCTGTCCGGGAATCGTCATCGGGCATCTGCCACCAGTGGGCGACATCAACATCGCGCCAGGTATGCCTGTCGACAAACTGCGCCCTAAACCAACGCATCAGAACCAACTCGCTCAGTCCGATCACCCCGTCCCAGCACAATCACATCGGATGCAGCAACTATCGGCTGCGAGCCCGGTATGCCATTGCCTACACGCAATGACTGACCGTACGACACCGGTATCTCTTACTCCATGCAGCACGCTCACCCCGAACCCCTCAAGCGGACGATCAACTGCAAGCGTCCGCCGGTTGCATGCACTTGCTCATCACGAGCCAAACAAGATCCTTTACGCCGACCAGCTCTAAGCCCCAGGGAAATCGAAGTGCTGAAGCATTGGCTCAAACATGAGAGCAAGTCGGCAACTGGCCAGACGCTCTACATCACGGCTAGCACCGTCCGGACTCACTTACAGCGGATCCGTCGGAAGTACGCTGAAGTCGGCCGCCCGGCACCCACCAAGGCCGCCTTGGTGATCCGAGCAATCCAAGACGGTCTAGTGGAAGTAGACGAGCTCTAGCAACGGTCCATCTTGGCGGAAGTTCACTGACGATACGATTCGCGCCCAAGCAGTCTGAGGTAGTGGCCGACCCATCTCTCGCGTACAGCTTCAACTGGCTCCAGCCACTGGGTGTCGACGGGCGGAAAGGAGTAGCCAAGGTAGTCGAGCAACATCTCTACTGGAATCCACGATCGTCCGCGAAACTCTCTCTCGCGGGCGCTCTCCCACCAATTGGTGAACTCATCGTCGATACCATCTCGAAGCGCTCTGAAGGCCAGAATCTCGCCAATACTGGCCTTGTTCAGCGCAGAATCAAAGATCGGCCAATCGCGGGGACTGAAATACCTTCCGGCGGCCAAGTCATGGAGTGCGCACGCGACAAGGGTTGTCCGTTGTGCCGCCGAATGGCCCATCAGTGCAGCCCGACCGAGGAACTCTCCGGCGGCGTCCCTGTCGAGACGCCCACTCCGAGCGAGGTTCCTATGCAATGCTCCGGCGAGTTCCAGCCCATACCGAGGGTTCACCTTGGGTATTCGCGACCGAAGGTTGTCGAAGTACTCGTCGTCGAGGTAGCCGTGTACCATTCGATCCGTCAACCGGTTGGTTCTCATCTGGTCGGCGTCCATACTTGACATGACGGCTTCGGCATCGCGGAATCGCCGAGCGATCGAGTAGGTCACGCCGACCTGGCGCGAATACAGTCGACGCCGATAAGGAATCTCCCGATCGGAGGCATGGTCTCGCAGCGCGGCAAGCTGGTCCGCGGCTTCTGTGTAGCGCTCACAGTCGCGCAGCCGGTAAGCCCGCCACACCAACGCGTCGTTCTCGACAAGGACGGATTTGGTCGCGATACCCGCCAACTCATCGACGGCAGCCGACGCTGCGCCCGGCATCGAAACAACTTCGATGAGCTGAACCAACGCCTTTACGTCCTCGAATCTGACGCTATCGCTTGATGGAATCAACGGCAGCAAGCGGGCATTTGAAGGGGCGTTTCGGCGGGCCGCTATCAGCCCGTCGATGGTCGGGTCGACCGCATCGGGGACGCTCACACCAAACTCGGCTGCGAGTGTGATGGCCAAACCTACCGCCGAGAGGTTCACCTGGTCATCTGAGTCGCTCCGCGCCTGCCGGGCAACACCCAACGCGTGAGCGAGCGCCAATTCGGCCCGCTGCTTCCAATCCTCCGCGGTCCATCCCCCGTCGATGAACGGTCCAGCAGCACGGACTGCTCTGCGAATCTCGTCGTGGACACGGTATGGGTAGTCATTGCCATGATTATCGAGTACTACCGCTCGGCGTATCAGCCGTTGGATGGCGCCACGGGTGACATCCTCACCAGTGACGCTGTGCACAAACTCGACATCAAAGTATGGAAGCAAGCTGGCCGCCTGCAGCGCAGACCTTTCGTCTGCCGGCAGATCCTCGAGTAGACGCTGAACGACATCTTCGAAAGAACCTGAAAGATCTTCGCGAGTAAGCACAGACGCGCTGCCCGCGGATTTGACTCGGGCCAACTCAAAAACGGCGTCGATGTGTACCGGCCAGCAGCCGGTCAGCTCGACAAGGTTCTCGACCAGACCGGCTGCGAACGGCAAAGAAGAGGCTTCTGCCTGTCGTTGAATCCACTGTCTGGCATCGTCTCTCGAGAGGGTCTCCAGCAGATGAGGTCGCGGATTCGTCTCGCGGTCCGGCACCAGACATGGCCAGGTAGAAGCACCCGTGAAAGCAAGGCTTGTCCTCTCTGGCCGATACCAGTCAAGTTCATTGCGCCCTGTCATTACGAAGAGCGCATGTGGCAGTGCGGCGATCAATTGATTGAGGAGTCGCTCCCCCGCCCTTGTATTGCCGATAGTCTGAACACGTTCGACGTGGTCGACAAAGATGACGAGCAATGGGCGCCGGGCCGGCTCAGTCTCCTTGATCGCAAGGTCGATCAAGAAAAGAAGGTCACCCGCAAGGTCCGGTTGCACGCTTCCAGGCTCAGCCGCCAAGCACGCTTCCAACGTCTCGGCAAGATCTGGATAGGAGGTGAGTGTCTTCTTGGCCCGAACACGGCGCGCGATCCCGACCGCCAGATCGCGAATTCCTTGTGCACCTACCCCGGCGCCGAATCCTACACTCGCCTCGATCGCCAACTCGGCCATCATCTTTGGCAAGTCATTAGCATAGCCAGAACCCGACACGTCAGTGGGCAAATCTTGGCCCGGCCGGACCTGTGCAGCATAAGCAGCGAAAGCGATGTCAAACGCACGCCACATCTTCCGAGGTAGTTCTTTACCAGCCTCGCGGTGCAAACTGGCGCGGACAGAGAGCAGCA
Organism: Mycobacterium sp. M26; assembly: GCF_001494595.1. Classification (GTDB taxonomy): domain Bacteria; phylum Actinomycetota; class Actinomycetes; order Mycobacteriales; family Mycobacteriaceae; genus Mycobacterium. The sequence goes on along the minus strand of NZ_LN929907.1, from coordinate 1,578,882 downwards.
AGGTGAGCGGATCGAGGTTACCGCCGGAGTCATTGAGATCCCACCGCGCAGTCACGATCGGCCGATCTAAGGGCGGGACGTTCCCCCAGTGAGCTGGTGCTGGGCCTTCACTATCCTCGGAGTCCGCGCGAATCCAGTTCTCGAGTCCAAGCGACAGTTGAGTCTTTCCTAGACCACCGAAACCGTAGTACAGCAACACATTGTCGAAAACATCGTCGCGTATCGAGTCATGCATCAGGTCGAGGTCTCGTGCCTGTAGACTCTGAGCGAAGGCTTCGCTCTCACTCTGGCGGTCGGTGAAGAATTGTGACAGCGCCAGCGGCTTTTTTCGCTTCCTGCGTCCACTGCCATAACCCGCGCTCTGAGTCACTACTCACGCCCTCCTCTCCCGGCTGCACACAGAAATCCTCGCGAATGCATCAGTTCGGCGACAGTCCTGACGACAGATCGTCTCACTACCACGCGTACGGATTGGGGAGATTGACCACCGTAGGGTAGTCATGCCGGTTGCTTCGATGAGCCAGGCAAGCGTCGCGCCATACCCCCTTCTGCTAGTTCCCGAGTAGCCGACCGGCTACCATCTGTAGCTCAGCCTTCAACTCAGCAAGGACGTCGGCCACAGTTGTTCGGTAATCGGGCGCATTGATCTCCAGCCACTTAGTAGCGACGTACTGACACACGATCTCGGCGTGCTCCTTGCCCGCCGATTCCCTCGCGAGTCGCTCGTAGACGGGATCGTTGATGAAGTCGGCAGCATGCAACTCAAGCCAGCAAACGATGCGTTCGTAGTCGCGGTCAACGATCGCGCTGAACTCATCAAGCTGACTCGTCGTCAACCCTTCGCTGAGCTTCGCGCCCACCCGAAGGGAGAGTTCCTCCCACAGATGATGGAGCAGACTAGCCTTGTCAGGCTCGGACAAGCCCGAAAGACCAGCATCGACAAGTAGACTGTCATCAAATTGATCCATCTGGCTCCTTCGGAATCCACACTGACTTGCGGTCGCCGAACACCCGCCAACGATCGTTTAGGATCCGACCACTTGTGGCGGGACCCTGCGCCCGCGTTCGCTCGCTTCTCGGATCCAAAACATAATCGCGTGGAGAGTCTCTCCGATTGCTTCGGGGCAATCGGAAAGTCAATCAACCCAGGATTCCGAAACAACCCCGGCCAGAGGACAATCCACGGAAGACACTGGCTACCCAACTGGACCTGCCGATGTCATCAACCGCCTCAATGTGGTTCAGGCTGGACTTCACAAATGGACAACACAGCATCCACTCGATGGAACATCCGCCCGGCGGGAGGCGCTACTCGACAGCTTGTGACATCACATCGGTCGGCACGGCAACCGCGTAGCTGCACTCACTTAGGCGCGCTCACCTTGGTACCGATCGTGCCAGGATGCGACAATCCGCTTGCCGTCGGCGCCGTGACTCTCCTGAACAAGATCCCCGTTGTAGTCGTCGTGCAACCAATCCCGCAGTGCGGCCAGCGTGTCACCCCGCAGACACCACTCATCCACAGGTATCAGCGGTAGCTGTTCCGAGACTGCGACGTGATAGCGCAACCGATGACCCGATCCAGAGGTGAAACATTCCAGCACAATCGCTTTCGGGATATCCGAATGCCGCTCCTCAGCCAGCTGTTGCACTGCATTGAGGACGAGTGCGGTCGCCATCCGAACCGCGATTTGATGGTCCTCGCTGCGCATCGCAGCCGTGTCCCAACGGATGTCACAGCGGATACTCGACGGTCCCAGCCCGTAGGGTGACGCGATCTGTTCGACGAGGTTGCGAAGATCGATACGAAGTCCGGCGGTGAGCTCGACCCGAGTGCTGAAGTGAGTTAAGAAGGCTGACAACGCCTGTAGTTCGGTTCGATCGCGCACGTCGACTCCCGGCAACACGCTCGCCCGTTCGGCAGCAACCTTCGCATCGTTAAGGTCGTCGTGCACAACGCGTCCGAGCTCCCGTCTTCCTGCGAGCACAGCTTCGCGACCGACGTGAGCAGCTGCCGCCACGACACGGTCGTGGTCACGAACGGTAGCTCCCGCAAGGAGCGTCAATCCTGCGGTCAACATCGCTACAGGCGCAATGTCGCTTTCCCACCGATTCACACAGATACTCACCGCCACGACAGCAAGAACACCAACCAAAGCAATAAGCGACGCAAGGGGCCGCAGCCAGTGCATCGCGGGTGGCATTGTGCTTGTCTCGGAGTAATACGGTGGATCTAGAAATCCCTGCGACAAACATGAATTCAGGTACAGAACCCCGGCCGCGAGGCCGGCGATCTTCACCCACCCCGCCGTCTCGGCCGAAGCAACAAAGCACACTGCGACGAGATTCAACGGACAGGCCAGGACGGCGGCAAGGCCGCCGGCATTCAGTGCCATGGTGTGACGATTCTCGCGAGCAGCTTCCACGATCCACCGCGACAGGACAGAGCGTGGATCCCCGGCATCCGGCAGAGCGTAGTTGTGCAGGGACACGTCAAGAATGAACTGAACTACGGCGGGAACCAGCAAAAACCACCCCCACCAAGGGATGTCGGCCATCACCAACGCGAGTGCGATCGCAATAAGGCAGATAGCTCTCGATAGCGGCGGCCGCACACCGTCGTAATGCACGACTCGGTAGTTGGCAATGCGGCGGTGCCACTCACTGAAGGGAGCAGGTGCAAGCATGTCTGCCAACGGCTGCAGCCAACGCGACCTCGTCCGGTTCTCGTCATCGGGCAGCGTCCACCAATGAACGAGGTCCTGATTGCGCCTGGTCTGGGCTGACCTGATGTAGGTCCGAAGCCATCGCCTCATCGATCACTCACACGCTGGCGAGACCTCCAGTTCACCATCAGAAGCCGTGACCACGACACTACGGCTGTCCGACCGCGCAAGCAGACTGAGGAAGACCCGCTCGATGTTGCGGTGCAGGTGACGGGCACCATAAGCGGGGTCGTAACCGCTGGACGCCAAGTGTTCGACGACATCGCGGTTGTAGCGGACGATCCAGCCAAGCTCGGCGAGCCTCTCCTGAACACGCGCTAGTTCGACAGCCGCGATATCGGTAATCGCAGCCATGCTCAACGCATCGAACACGATCAACTCGTCGACCCGATTCAACAGTTCTGGCGCCATCGCCTCCCTGACAGTCCGAGTGATTCGCTCACGCGCGCGATCACGATCACCGGACTGGCTGCCGAAACCTAGCGCTGGAGCACCGGCCGCACTGGCGCCGAGATTCGACGTCATGACGATCACGGTCGACGAGAAGTCCGCCGTCGTGCCGCGTGAGTCTGTCAGGCGACCTGCGTCGAACACCTGGAGAAAGGTGTTCCATACAGTCGGGTGCGCCTTCTCTATCTCATCAAGGAGGACAACACATTCGGGCATCTGCGCAACACGGGTGGTGAGCCACGTCTCGGGCTCGGTGGATCCAACGAAGCCCGGCATCGGCCCAACAAGGCGGCTTACCGCCCAGTCGTGTGCATACTCGCTCATGTCCAAACGGATCAGCCGATCCTCGCTGCCGAACAGGGCTGCAGCGATCCCCCGCGCCAGCTCCGTCTTGCCAACGCCGGTTGGTCCGACAAAGAGAAACACCCCGTCGGGGCGCTCAGGCCGCAGATCTAGGCGAGCGAGAGTGAGCGCAAGACGCGCCGCTACCGCTTGAATCGCAGTCGGTTGGCCAAGTACGCGAGCGCCCAAACGTGAGCACAAATCCTTTGTGTCACTGCTTGTTACATCGTCGGTCGCAAATCCAGCAAGGTGTTCGACGTCAGCTCTGGTGTCCCCAAGGACGCGACACCGGCTCGCCGCCGCGTCCACTCGGTCAATCGCGAGCCCAGGGTGGGCAGTTCGCTCGTTGGGTCGAGCCGGCTGGAGTGCAAGTCGTCTCAATCCAACAGAGATGCTGACACCATGGTGGTCCTCGATCGTCTTCACTGCACGGTCAAGGACGACTTCCAAGGCCTGTGGTGTGAGGGCATCTACGCGGACCTGCACAAGCTTGTCGACAAGGCTCTCCGCATGCATCTCGAAACGACGATAGTAGCGACTGTTGCAGACCAGCACCGATCTAGCATGGGGGTGCGACAGAACGCTGCTCAACGCACGCAACACTCCAAACTCTGGATGTGCACTGTCCAATGCAGCAATGCGGTCGATGTCGTCGATGACGAGAACTGCTGGAGATTCGCAGTCTTCGAAGATGCGCACAAGCGATCCAGTATCTGCGACCAGTGTGTCTGGGTCGACTCGGTAGACGGGCACCGGGTTAACATTCGACGTCATCGCAGTGGCGAGACCACCAAGCAGAGCTGTTCGGCCACTGCCTGGTAGGCCGGTGATCACTGGAATGCGGCGGCGAGTGCGGCCCAGGATGCTTGCCAGTTGCGCGATGGACGCGTCCCGCTCGATCAGATCGATGCGAGATGGCACCAATTCGACAAAGCGCCTTGTTCGCTGGGGCCATTCGTTTCCAGGATCGGCTGACGGGGTGGGATCGACGGAAGCCTTTGGCCGCGTCAATTCAACACCTTGTTGCTCAGCCGTCGCAGCCATCGCCACCGACTGAATCTGATCAAGCAGTCGGCGATGCAACTCGGCAAGTACAGCCTTCTCGTCAGGGCTGCCGGCCAGTAACTCTCGGACATCAGATTCGTTGCCGACGAACTGGCTGCGATTCAAGAGCAACAGGACGCTTCCCGACCCATCATCGCCGAACACCTCTGCGAACTGCTTCTTCCATTTATCGCTGAGCACATAAGCGAGATGTGCGAAAGTCGGACCGGGGCCGCCGAAGCGCTTAACACACGATCGGGTGGCTTCGATCAGGTAGTCGACTTCACTCGCCGCCAGCATCGACTAATCCTCGTGGAAGCGGGAACCGCCGAACTGCGTTTTTAATTCGTCGTCGATCTCATCGGCGACCCCGAGAATCCCTCCAACTGCACGGCCCAATTCGTCTTCGTCAAGGTAGTCACCAAGCAAATTGTGGGTGAGCCCGATCGCGAGCCCACCGTCAACCCGCAGGGCGTGGAGGTGTCCGAAGATGTAGTCATCGGCATGGAGCGCAATGTATTCGAAGACCTCAGGCGTCTCTTTTACCTGGAGAAGGATCGGCGCCCACAGCGACACGTGGGTCCAGTCGACACCCTCCCTTGCGACCACCCTCACGAAGATTCGCGCCGACCCCTGACGAAGCGAGAAGTCACCGTGTTCGTCGATATTGACGTTGCTGAAGTTGCGCGTGAGGTACTGCTGCACCTTGTTGCGCGTCGCAGCCGCCAATTCTGCACTCATCGTTCATCTCCTAATGTCGTTCGAGGGCATTCGCGTAGACAACCAATGCGGTAGGCGATCGCAACTTTAGCGTCGGCACATGATGTTCACATCGAAATCAATCTCGACTCGCGAGACTCTTGCGGACTTGATCAGCGGACTGGGCCCGGATATAGCTGGAAGCGTTTAGGCCGCACGACTCCCGACACGACTCCGAACGCCAAGTCACAGACACTGAGCAAGCACAGATAAATCAAGAGCCGCGACGCAGTCTGGCAAGAGTCAGCCTGCTGACCATTGCGGCGGTAACAAAGTAGCCGAGAACCATCGCGACTGGGACGCTCGAGCCGGGACCATTGCAATCGAGCGGCAGCGGGGTATAGGTCGAGACGACCGTAAGCAGTGCGAGCGCCAGCGCGCAGGTCAGCATGACCAGTTCAGGCATAACCCCGGTTAGCAGGCCGATGCCGGCCACCCCCCAGAAGATGATGGCGACCCCTGTGTCCCCCACTCCCAGACCGACGGGTCCCGCAGCGATGACGATCACGTCCAACGCGCCGAAGAGGGCTAGGCCAGAAGCAGCGTGCCAACGGGAGAACACCCGGCTGAGGGCAACCGACACCAACCTGAGGCTGAGAATTCCAAGCACCAAGCCCAACGCCCAGACGACGACTAGCGCCACGACGACTCCAGTACGCAGGGCAGGATCGACGCTTGAACACAGACCGTCCTCTTGGAACAAGCCTCCTAGCACTATTCCGGAGGCGATGAGCCCCACAACGCTGTACGCGGTCTGAATGAAGAACCGACCTGCCCCCGAAACCAGGCCGGCGACAGCCGCCAGCACAGCTATGACTAGACCAAGGAAAACCGCGGACAATAGGTCGAATCCACGGCCGGCGATCGCCGCGACCGCGAACACAAGAAGCAGCCCCTCGACAGCACCACGCCAAAGGTCGCCCCTCCTAGTGAATTTGGTTCCGAACCTAGTCGGATCGCGGTCGTCGGCAGAGAAGACACGACGACCGAAGAAAAGGGAGTAGATCCCCAAGATCAGGAAGAGCGCCACCAAGATTCCGACGGCTGAACCCACAGCTTCACCCCTCAGCTGGAAACTCGGACCGGACGATCATAGGAAATCCAGATCAGTGATGTCTGCGGAGAGGGCGCACGTGGCTCCCGGCGGGACGAGCAATTGTCTTCCAGCACCATGGGCGAATACTGGTCGTTAATCGGCATTGCCTCAAGACAATAGAACCCTTGGACATCCAATTAGCCTCATAAGCGCGGAATCGGTAGCCATCCGAGTACGCTGCACCGGCCACTTTCACCTTCGACCGGTTTCTGCCCTGATGACACGTCAAACAGGTGACGTGTATCTACAGGCAGGAGCAAATATGTTGGAAGACAACCGGATAGCCTTCGCCCTCGGGCAACTCGAGGGCAGGTTGCACTCGGCGACGGGCGGCAAGCGCTGCGGGTGCGGGCCTTGCGCCCACTGGGTCGCCTTGGCCGCTCGAGCCGCCGGGGTTTCGCGGCGCAGGTTAGTGAGCCACCTTCCGCCACCGGCTAAGGCCGACCTCAAGCCTTCACGCCGGCCCTCGCCGATGAGGGTTCGCATCTCCGACTCCAGCACGGTACGAACCCGAGGCGGGAGTCGCGAGGAGGTCGGCTTAGCCGTCCTGCTCAGCCGCCTCCACCAGGCGAACTGAGCGTTCCTGCTGCGGCGGGTGGCGCCAGAGTTTCCGCCACCCGCCGACCGCGGGACCCAGACCATGACGTCGAAGTAATCCGTTCGACCGACACCCCCCGGCATCGAACAAATGTACGATTAAAGGCGTCTTTGCATCACATCAATCCCGCCGGAAGGGAGGACATCGGGGATGCGAACTCCGGTGGCTGGCGATCGACCTCCGCGCAGCCTGCGAGCGACTCGATGTCAGTGCTCCCGACACCCAGTTGGATTTGGACAAGCCTTCAACCGCGGTATTCCGTCGCTAAACACTGGAGGCCACTGATTACACGTATTGGACCGGGTCCCGGTGGCCAACCCCTCGTACTACGGATGGAGTGCCTCAACGGCACGACAGGCCCGAGAGGTGCGAAACATGAGGTGACCGTCGATCCCGACTGGACCGTCACAACACCGCACGATGAGGAAGCGGAGCGTATCGCTGAGGCGTTCGGCAGCTACGAATCGTGCGTGACGCACATCGAACGCACCGTCAAGGCGTTCCAGGCTTCGCTCAGCATCCTCGTCCGTTCAGAGCGTGTCCCGCTGAGCATCGGGCGGGGCTCTAGCTGGCTGTTGGCCAAAGGCTATTCCATCGCTGGATGTTGCCGTGGCAAGCAGTTCAGGAGTGCCGCCATCGCAGCCCGGCATACGCGGTCACCCGGTCACCTGGCCAGAAAGCACCGGGTGCCCGTCAACGACATCGAGATGTTCCTCGACGCGGCCGCGGCCACCTGGGGGCGTTGGGAAAGCACTCCGAAGGTCTGTCAACGCACCGAACGGCTCGTCCGGGAGCCCGGCGGCGTCGACGAGCTCTGGCAGGCCGGGATACACATCGACGAGATCCCGAACCTGGCAGCCGTAGCGTCAGTTGTCGACGATCCACTACCGATCCGCTTCTACTTGGGCTTGGTCTACGGCAACACGAATCGTCAATGGGTGACCGATACCCTGGCTCACCAACCCGACCCCGACGCCGCAGCGTGGCTGGCGTGGCTTGATGAGCCGCAGAAGCTGGCAAGTCCGCAACAGTGCGGTGCGTGGCTACAGTTCGGAATAAGCAGAGCCGACGTCCTGAAAGCGATCAGCGGCGGGATCGCTGCGGAGTACGTGCACGAGGTCGCGGCTTTGACTGGCTGGCCGATCAACTCAGTGGCGCTCCAATTAGTGAGGTGGGGCAACGCGGGTTGCAAGCTCACCGGTGAGCATTTTCGCGCGCTCGCACGGCACCGCATTGACGCACCTACGCCATCGGTCAGGGCGATCGACGAGTTGTGCGAGCAGGTGAACCACGAATCACGGACGCTGGACGACCGCCCAGGCCGGACCGAACTGGCGCTGATGTTGGAGATCCTGGGAAACCGTCCAGAGGTCCTCAGGGCACTCAAACACGGGGTGCGCACTATCGACGACCTCGACACCTACACCACAAGCTACGAGCAGACGGCGTGATCACAGAAAGGGACGGGGCATGACCATCCGCACCAGGAGCGAGTACGAGAATGCCTTGCAAGCGTTGGGAATCTGCGTGTCGGCACGTATCCCCGTGCTGTTGTGGGGTAACCCAGGGGAGGGTAAAACCGCTGTAGTCGAATCCGCTGCCCAGATGGGCTGGCACGTCGAAACGGTGATCATCACCCACAGCGAGCCCTCCGATTTCGCCGGCCTGCCGATCATTAGTGCCGGCTCGGTGAGTCTGGCACCGCCCGCCTGGGCGAAGCGACTGGCCGAGTACGCTGGCCCCTCCATCGCCTTCTTCGACGAGTTCAGCACCGCGCCACCGTCGCTGCAGGCGGCCGCGTTGAGACCTCTCACCCACTATGAAGTGGGCTCCGTCCAACTGCCGAAGACCGTATCGTTCGTCGCCGCCGCCAACCCTTCCGATGTGGCTGCCGCGGGGTGGGAACTCGCAGCGCCGACGGCTAGTCGCTTCGTGCACCTAGATTGGGCTATGCCATTCGAGGTTTACTCGGAGGGGCTCGTCACCGGAAAGTGGCCCGCCATGCCGGTTTACCAAGATCCCCCCACATACCCGAGCAAGCTTCAGGAAGAGCTCGTGCTGATCTCGGGGTTCTTGCGGGCGCGCGAGTCTCAGCTCAGCGTGACACCAAAGAACGCCGAAGACCGTGGGCGCGCGTTCCCAACTCCACGCACTTGGGACTACGCCGCCAGGCTCTCCGCGTTCGCGCGAGCTGTGGGAGCCAATGCCGACGTGCGCCGCCTTCTGGTGTCCGGTTGTGTCGGCGCGCCGGCCGCCCACGAATACCTCACGTGGGCAAACATCCAGGACCTGCCCGACCCCGAGGCCCTGTTCGCAGACCCCTCGTCAGTCGACTTCAAAGGCATGCGCGCCGACCGCGTGTTCGTCACACTGCAGGCGGTCCTCGGTGCGTATTCGCGGCAGCCTTCAGCTCTTCGCTGGGAGACAGCGATCGACATCTGCGCGCGGGCCGCCGCCAATGTGAGCCTTGACCCAGCCGTCCCGGTCGTACGCGCTCTGATGCGGCCCGATACTCGGCCCAACGGCACAGCTGTTCCCTCGTCAATCAAGGTCTTCGCACCAGCGCTGGCGCTGGCCGGTCTACTCCCGAAGGCTCGTTGAGATGGACCACCACAAGCTCGCTGCTGCGAAGCTGTGGCTGATCAGCTCGCCGCCGCCAACCGCGGCCGGGCGACCCGACGCGCCTCGCGACCTTGTGTACCTCTCCCAGGCGATCTACGCATTGATCCCGATTGTCGACGATGAGGTCGAACGGCTGACCTGCGACGAGTGGTGGCGCATTTACATCAACGAGGAATGGTTTGACTCCGCCAGCGTTGCCGAGATCGGCGCGGAACTCACGCACGTGACATGGCATCTGCTATCGGAACACGCGGAACGCGCAAGAATCCAACACGTCGACCGCACCACTGCCTCCGCATGGGAAAGGGCAGCCGACATCGCCATCTCCCACACTCTTCTCCTCGACAAGTTGAAGCCCCCGCAGTTGCCGACTGCTAGGAGCTTGAAACTGCCAGATGCGTGCTCTGCGGAAGAATACTTCGCACTCATCTCACGATTGCCTCCCCCATGCGCCGATGGCGATGGCACATGGGGGCCGAGGGACGGTTGCGGGAGCGGCGCTGACGGGCTGCGCCGTCCCAATGAATTCGGTCCAGACGCCGACATCGGCACAGTCTCCAAACACGACGCCACCGAAATCCGCCGACGGGTTGCAATCGAATACGAAGGGCATACCGCTAGTCGAGGCGCCACGCCCGGCGACGCCCTGCGTTGGGTCAAAAGGACATTGGAGCCTGAAATCCCCTGGGAACCATTGCTATCCGCAGCAGTCCGTCGAGCCTTCGGCTGGGCGGCCGGGCGCGGGGAGTACACCTATACCAAACCCTCACGCCGCTCCAACGCGCTTCCCGGCGTCGTGCTGCCGGGTCAGCACAGGCCGGTACCTCGGGTCTCGATCATCGTCGACACGTCCGGCAGCGTCGACGACACCCTGCTGGCTCGCGCACTTGGTGAGGTCGATGGCGCCTTGATGGCGCTCGGAGTACCGGGAGCTCAGATGACCATCTACTCCGTCGACGCCGCCATACACACCGCCCAGAGGATACGGAATGCCAAGGACGCCAAGCTCGTCGGTGCCGGCGGTACTGACATGCGCCTTGGATTCGGCGGTGTTCAAGACGAACGCCCTCGCCCGGATGTCGTGATCTGCTTCACTGACGGCGACACGCCCTGGCCAAGTGGCCCGCCACCGGGAGCCGCCGTCATCGCCGCCATCCTTGGGCGCCGTGGCTTCGACTTGCCTCCCACGCCGAAGTGGGTCACCCGTGTGGAGTGCGTAGTCGACGACAAGTGGGCACGCATGTGAGCCCGCCGAAAACCCGACAAACGGAATCACCTGTAGCGCAACACCTGCCAGTCCATCAGGCCTTCGGAGGCGAATGTGGCAGCTTCGCGGTCATCATGAGCGATCAATGCTGCTACCCCGTACTCGAGCCGGCGATCGATAATTCGAGTGCATCCGATATCCAAGGACAATCGGCCAGCCTCAGGTGTTAGGAACGGCGCATCGTCGGACGCCACGAAATCAGCGCCCGGATCCCGTACCTCGGCCGAATCGAGCGGCGGCGCAGCAAGTGCCTGTTGAAGGTATGATTCGACGCCAACGGGCCGGCTTCCGAAGCGTTCCGAATCCCACGACAACCCGTCTTCGACTGCCGTGATCGAGTAGGTGGTCGTGCATGACTCGCCAGCGCGGCCAACTATCGCCACAACCACGATCTCCTCCACCCATCCTCTGGATATCCCATCATGCTGCAGGCGTACCGCGTCAGCCTCGCCGCGCTCCCAGGGCTGCCCGGTCAGCGGATTCACGTCCGCGACGGGAACAACTCCCTCGAACGTCAGAGCCAGGAAGTCAGCGTCATAGCCACGGGCGGCCAACTCCGACTGTGCGAGCAACCCTGAGACATCGGTGGATTCAACCAACGCAGTGAGCCGATCCCCGCGAATCACGATCAGGAGGGGATCGGTGTCCCCGTTCGCGAGTTCCTTGCGGCGCCGAACGAACTGGTCCACGGACGCGAAGACGGGATCCATTGTCGTCACACTCGTTTCGGCTTCGGCGTGACCAGGCCAGGATCATCCGACCACAGCTGCCGGTACCACTTCTCGTCGATCCACCAAAAGCACTGGCCGGTTTCGGGCTCTGGAAGATAACCGAGACGACGAAGTCCCGCTGCGGCTGCAGTCAGTTCATCCGCCGACACTCGCGATACCTCGAGAAGACCGCGAACTCGATCCCATTCCATTGGACAGGGGAAGTGATCACTGATTAATCGGAAGCCAACGTGATCGATGGCCTGGGCCAGGAAGTAAGCCGCCAGCTCGGGCTGATCAAGAGCAATGTACGCATCGGCCGCCATCAAAGCACAGCGGGCTTCGAGTGGTCCGCGGAACTCGTACTTGTCGTAGCCACGCTTGAGCATCAGCACGCGTGAAGCGGGATCTGGCTCCGCGGTAGCCAGAATCCACGCCGCCGCCTTCGGTAGGTACCACGAGTCGACCTCATACCGGTCCGCTCCGGCCGCCCACCGGGAAGAAAGATGCGCACAGACCTGCGCACTGCGCACCGCTTCGTCGCGATCCCCGAGCGCATAATGGATGACCGATGCGAGAGCATGCAGCTCGACGTGCAACCTGCCCCTGAGATTCCATGCCCGGACGTAGTTGTCGTCGGTATCGCGGGGAGGGACCGCGGTGTCGAGTTGGGCCATACCGAGCAATGACCGAGCGATGGCAGCATGCCCGCCGGCCGCGGCGTTGGCCGCCGCATACATCACGGCAGTGTCATCACCGTCAGCCAGAATCTGGTCGCGGTGCGCCTCGAGGGCTGCCATCAATTCCGGCCAGCGCCCTGAGTCGGCGTGCAGCCCTCGCGCCATCTCCAGCAGAAGCCGGCGAGCATCAGTACCGAAGCCAGATGCGAATGTCAGCGCCCGGGCATGATCACCCTTGTCGACAAACCGGTGCACCAATGTCGTGGCGATGCGCAGTTTATGGGGGAACTCATCGCCAGGCCCTTCGGCGGAGATCGACAGAGTTTCGTAGAGCAGCGGCGTGGGCAATAGATGATCGATGCCACGTGCGGCAGCCATCCCGACCCGGTCCGTCCGAAGATCGCCGGGCGAGGCCTGGATGAAATCGACCAACTGCTCTGCCCAATGGCCACAGAAGGCCCGCGCCAATCCCGGATCGGCGCCGGGGTGGCGCGGAAGTTGTAGATCGCCGATCCTGTAGATCTGTGTGTTGAGTACCATCGCCACGAGCACTTCTGCGGCGGCTTGCTCTCGGCTCCACGGGCCGTCACCCCAATGGTCGAACGCTTCGCTGTCCAGCAGCCACCGGTACAGTTCAGCGGTGGTCGTAACCCTCTCGCCGTCATCCAATCTGGTGTCGAACGGGTAGAGCTCACAGACGACGGCTTGATCGCAGAGTTCGTCGGTCGTCAAAACGCCGCGCTTGTACTGCGACAATGAACGAGCCATATCACGCAGATCCATTCCGAATGCCGCGTCAACCAATTCGCCGTCCTTCGCTTTGCCAGATGCTCCCAGGTTAACGTCCAGAGCCATCAACTTGGGGGAGGTCTTTGACGGCGGCCACCATGATTGTGTGAGGCAGAACGATTAGTTGTCGCCGCCCAACGCGGTTTCGCCATCCGTACTGCCACCGTGGTGCCCAGTCGGCCGGCTGGACCCGCTGGCCGCTCGCTCGGCCAACCACTGGTCAAGAAAAGAGGCTGATCGGCCGGCAGCCGGCGTCTTCTTTGCCTTAGGCGCCTTCGCCGGAGAATTCACGTCGCTTGCCACGGCTTCTAAGGGCAGCGGTAGCGCAGTGACGTTGGAAACGCCCGCCGTGGCGGCTTGGGTCAGATCGCGATATGGGTTAACCAATGCCTCCATCGTGCGGCCCATGATCTCGTCTAGGCGAGTGGCAAGTGCGGCACCGTCGAGGGCATCTGCAAAGTCGTTATGGTCGACAACGAGCGTATGCGGTCGGCTAATGTCACAACTGGCGGTACGCATGATGGTCGCCGACAGATCTGGCTGTGTCACAAGCACCGACGCGTCAATGAGGCCAGCGAACCGACGCTGCAGCTCGACCGCGTCCGACACTGCACTACGGAAAGCGATTGTCGTGGCGACATTTCCATCCACGGCGGGCCGCAGATTGCTGTCGAGCTGGTCGAGGAACTGATGGGCCAGAACAACCGAGAGACCGAACTTCCTACCCTCTGACAGCATGTTCGCCAGGGACCCGGAGATCACTGTGTGCGCCTCGTCTACCATCACGGTGAACGGGCGATCGCGCCGGCGGCGGAGGGCGGCGGCCCACACCCTCCCAAGGTATAGGTAGCCGAGCAGACAACTTGCTTGCTCACCGAGTTCGGCCTTAGACAGGTCTACGAGAATAATGCGATCATCATCCATGGCTTGAGTGAAATCCATAGCGTTACAACCGGATCCGAGAACTGCACGAAGCGCGGCAGTGTTGGAGAAGCGTTCGAACTTTGAGTTCACCCAGGCCAGCACTTCACCGAACTCGTTGGACCTCTTGGCCAAACCGTTGACCTTCCACCATGATTTGAGCCTGTCGTCAGATGAATACCGAACCGCTGCAGCCATGAACAACTCATTCTCTGAGGCAATGGGGACATCGAGCAGTGATGCCCGCACACCATGCACGGCGGCCAACGCACGCAACGTCATACCTACACGTTCGTGAAAACGCGGACCAACAATGCCGGTCTCCTTGGGGTCGAAGATGTACTGAAACGTCGCGCACAGGTCGGCGATAGCGATATCGCGGCGAACCGGGTCATCCTCGGCCAGCGGGTTGATGGGTACCGGGTTCTCGACGTCGCCACATCTGATCAGCCATACCCGGTCGATTGCATGATCCGGCAACTCGGCCAGGATCCGGTCGCACAGCGAACCATGGGGATCCATGATGAGCATCCCTTCCCCGCGCTGAGCTATCGCGTGAGCCATACCAGCCAACACGGTTGATTTCCCTGTTCCTGTTCGACCGAGAACATGGATATGCCTGAGTCGCTCTTCCGCCTCGAGTTCCACTGAGATCGGCCGACCGCCGCCGGTGACCGCATGTCCGATGCGGACGCCGCCCGCGGCGGGGCGGCGCGATGGAGTCACTGGGATCGGTGCGGATGGCGCGACATAGGTTCCGGCAAGCGGTTCGACATCGCCCACTGGCACGGCAAACACATCGGCCAGCCCTCTCTCATCTAGCACCAACCGCGCCGCCCGATCTTCCTTCATCAGCGAGATCTGGAGTCCGGGGAACCGGTTCCGGATCATTGACCGTGACCGCAGTGATGGTGCCTGGCCAGCGGTGACGATGCCTAGTTCCGCAGACCATCGCGCCTGCTGCCGACATGTTGGCAGCAACCGGATACGCAGACCATGTCCCGGGAGCGTCGAGAGCTCCTCCAGCAGTTGCGGAGTGGGGACCTCGGCGCCGTGCCATGCCACTGTCGGCGGTGCCGGCTCCGGATCGGGAGCGAATCCGAGTGCCCTCGGTCGGGCGTCGGCGACCAATGGCCACTCTGATAGCACCGGATGCTCGTACTCGTGAACCGACAGCTCGGCAATCGGATGCATTAACTCGGCGATCTCGGAGGCGATCGCATCGGTTTGTTGACCACCTGAGACGACAATGTCGACGTCGACCATGCCGTCCATGTTGGTGAACATGCCGAGCTCGAGTTCTGTTCCGGTGGCTTCGGCGGCAATCGCAGCCAACCGCAACGCCACCGACTTGCGTAGCCGGGCAGCCGACTCGGCTGATTGGGGCCGAAGTGCCGTCAACTCAATGACGCTTCGCCGCTTGGACTCCATCTCGCATCGTTCCATCGAGACCAATGCTGTCTATCCCTCCTGCCGGGTCTTGGCCACTGTTCGAAGGATCTATTCGACACCGAAGTAGAACGGGCAAATTGCCTCTGAACAATCGGCTGGCAAACCGCTGCGGAGAGACCCCCTGATTGTCTGTCTCTGTGTCTCCGCGCGCCAGCCGCTGCAATGCCCAGCTGAGCCCCGTGCTCGGAGCACTTTGTAAACAGAACCATCTCGGCCGAAATCGGCCGTGTTCAGCACATCAACGCGGACTTCGCGCCTGTGCGTTGTCAACGTCGAGTTCAATTTGCTACGGGCGCCCAACCGACATGCAGCGACGAAAACGAGCGCCGGTTCATGGCTTGCATCGGCGCCATTGCATCGGCAATTCCCGTCCGTCACGCGATCGACAGCGGCCGGCGAATTGCAGGTGTATCTTCTCGGCAGGAACACCACGATCTCGCTGGGCTAGTAAGGGGCGCTCCAATGGGCTACAACGATCGGTGCAAAGACTGCCGACATGGCCGCTGTTCAACCTGCAAGGGCGCCGGCAAGGTGCACGGCATGTTCGGTAACTGTACAAAGTGTCATGGCCAAGGTGGCAATCCGTGCGCGCAGCATCGATAGGTCATCGCGCTTCACACACTCCTTTGGGAAACAGCCGTTGCCGACGCTCGGCAAGAAACAACTCATTAGCGCATTGACGGCGGGGTCAAACAGTAAACATGAGCGGCCCAAAGGCTCTCGACTACCGGGCTGTCGAGAGGCACCGTGCTGAGTCAGCTCGGCGCCGGTGGCTTGCCATTGGCGGCCGTGTCGAGGCGTTGAACGAGCAGTGCGTCTCTAGCGGATACCCCGAGTGCGCCGTCGTAATCGGAACGCTTTCCGACACATCCTCGGCCGAACTCGAACGGCTTTGCGACGAACTCGAGGCAGAGTTGACCAGCGCCACCGAAAATCTAGCCCGACGCAAGTTCGCGGATAGGACCCGTCAGGTAGCCGCAAACCTGAAAGATGTTCTGGCAGAACTCGAGAGAAGAGAACAACGGCCCCCGGACCAGGCAAGCCAACGGAGCGAGTCGGCGACGCATCGAAGCCGGACCTCAAGCGAAACAAAGAGAAGAAGTGCTGAACTGGCCGCCAAGGTTGCCAGGCTACTCACATCGTTGCAGTCTCCGTCGGCCGAGTTGGAGCAAGCTGCTCACGCTGTGCTCACCGAGACCGATCCTGACCGTTCACGGTTGCTTTACCAGGACTTGAGCGAACGAATTGCATTGGCTAATGCACGCGATGCCGAACGTGCTCGGTACCTGACCGAGATCGCTGAGTTGCGAGCACAAGCTGAGTCAGTGTCCGACCCTGCCCCACTGCGAGCTCTGCTTGATCACGCCGAACTCATTGCAACGAGTGGCGGTTCGGCCGACATCGACCTACGGCAAGCCAAAGCAGCCATCACCGAACAACTCGATGCGGCCGCAGCGGCTGCAGATCGCGACTATGTGCGCAACGCGGTCGCCGAATCCTTGCTTGAGTTGGGGTATGAGACGGCCGACGTCGATCTCGAGACACCAGAGACGTTGGTCTTTCGACAAAGCAACAGCCACGGTGTACGCGCCGATGTGCGCAATGGACGAATCGACATCCGCGCCGTCCGACTCGGCCCGATAGCACGCGGTGATGCCGGATCCGCGGACCGCGATGCCGAAGACGAGTTCTGTAATCGAATTCCGATCCTGCTCAGCGCACTTCGGGACAGAGGCGTTTCCGCGGACGTTGCGGAACGTAGGTTGCCCGGGCTGTCTACCCCAGAGACCTTGTCGTTGCGCAGCGATCCAGACCGGTCGTCGTCTGCAGGTGAGCGGCCCAATAAGCGTAGTCGAACGGCGCGATGAACCTCGAATACCCGGGCTGGCTCCGCGAGCTTGACATCGCCCTTCCCGCCAATCCGCAAGTCCTGATCACAGGGAATCTGCGCGACACTGTGCTGATTCCGCGCACGGGGGTCGCGCCTCGGCAGGCCTCCGTGGTCGACGCAATACTGCTCGAACTCGAAGGCGCCGGACATCACGACGTGATCGTCTACGACCCGGTCGACGGCGCAAGCGCCGCGCGCAATCAGAACGGGACAGCGGCCGCTCTTATCGAAACACGAGCTAGTGCTGGGGGCACATCGTCTGTTGACGAGCTGACGGCGCTACTTCGGTCAGTGGTGACCTCTGCGGCCCCGTGTGTCCTGTTGCTCAACAACGCATCTCGGCTGGCGCCCAGCGGCAACTTGTCGGCTGAGCACATGCACCGCCTGCTGGCCACCGCAGAGAAATTGATGCTCACGGCACCGACGCGGCACGTGCAGGGACGCCACAAAGCCGCGGTCTACAACACGGTGATCTGGCTTGTTGATCGAGAAAACGACTTACCGTCGTGGCTTGCCTCGTCTGAGTTGGCACGAGTGATATCGGTGCCCGACCCTACGATGGAACATCGGTCCGCCCTCGCTAGCAGCCTAGTGTTGTCCTTGCCCGAGCCGCCGGAACTCGACTCCCCTGAGTTCACAGATATCGTGCACCGGTTCGCAGCGCACACGGACGGGCTGACGTTGCGATCGATGTCAGAGATATGTCGGCTCGCCCAGGACCGCCAGATCGGTGCGAACCGAATCGATGACGCGATACGGACTTTCCGACACGGCATACCCGATAATCCCTGGCAGTCAATGGGACTCAGGCAGAGGGTCGGGGATGGCGTGGGGATTCTGAGCAGAAAGGTCCTTGGCCAGCCCGCAGCAATCCGAAAGGCCGTCGACATTCTGATTCGTTCCTGTATGGGGCTCACCGGCGCGGAGTCACGCAGCTCGAGCGCACGACCGCAAGGCGTCCTGTTCTTCGCCGGCCCAACCGGCGTGGGCAAGACCGAACTCGCCAAGTCGATCGCCGAACTCGTCTTCGGCCAGAAGGATTCGTTTCTGCGCTTCGACATGAGCGAGTTTCGCTTCGACCACACCGAAGCAAGACTGATTGGCGCCCCTCCCGGCTATGAAGGCTTTTCGGGAGGAGGTGAACTCACCAACGCCATTCGCCAACAACCATTCAGGCTCATTCTGTTCGATGAAATCGAGAAAGCCCATCCCCGGATACTCGATAAGTTCCTGCAGATCCTCGATGACGGACGACTTACCGACGGAACCGGCGCCACCGTGTTCTTCAACGAGACGTTGATCGTCTTCACCTCGAACCTAGGTGTCTACGAGTACAGCGACTCAGGGAAGCGGACACCCGTTGTAATGCCCGGCGCACCGTACGAGATCGTCGAGCGGGAGATTCGAACAGCTGTCGAGGAACACTTCAAGACCGAGATCGGTCGGCCGGAGATCCTCAACCGAATCGGCGACAACATCGTGGTTTTCGATTTCATCACTCCGGAGATCGTCGAGCAGCTGATCCCGATGTTCGTCGGCAATGTCGTCGACCGAGTCCGCGAGCAGTTGGGTTTTGATATCACAATCGCGGCCGAAGCAAGTCGCAGCCTGGTGGACGGTGCGCTCTCAGAGATCGAATTCGGTGGGCGCGGCGTACGCAACGCCGTCGAGTCGATGTTCACCAATCCCCTAGCTCGTGCATTGTTCACACAGGATCTCGGGTCCGCCTCGCTGACGGTCACTAGCATTAGGAGGTCGGTTGACGGCTGGACGGTGGTGCTGCAGTGACGTCCGTGCTGTTGTCGCGATTGCACTATCCGGTGCAAAATCTCGGCTACGGAGTGCGCGCCGGCATATGGTTCCAAGGCTGCAGCATTCACTGTCGGGGCTGCATCTCGCGAGATACCTGGCCATTCGACGAAAAGAAGCGAACCGATATCTCGATGATCGTCGACTGGCTGAATCAGCTAGACGGAAGGCTCGACGGGATAACGATCTCCGGTGGGGAACCGACCGATCAGCCTGATGCCCTGCGCGCACTGCTGCATGCTTTGGCGCCAATACGGGCCCACGTGGACGTGCTTGTGTACTCAGGCAGGCCTTCCCAGGAGCTCCGGCGCGACCTGCCGTGGTTGTGGGATCAGGTTGATTTGTTGATCAGCGACCCTTTCAACTCCGACCTTGCCGGGGACTATTCGCTACGCGGGTCCGCTAATCAAGGCGTTCACCGGATCACTCCGCTGGCCGAAGAGCGTTACGCGCAGACAACATTTGAGGAGAGCTACGCCGCGCAGCGACAGAGGATCGCCATTCATGTTGACCAACGCTCGGTGTGGATGGTCGGTATCCCCAAGCCGGGTGATCTTCGACGTTTGGATCAGGCCCTCGAAGAGCGCGGCATCTCGATAGGACGAACATCATGGTTGACATGACTGGGGATAGCCCGATCGGAACCGATGTCGTTACGTGCGTGTGCGGTGCGAATTGGGACCGGAACATCTACTCGCAATGCAACACATGCCTCACCAACCTGTGGGAGCTCAATCGGACCACGGCGGCGCCAGGCCCGCCCGCGACTCCTGGATCAGACCACACCAAATTGGACGACGACCCAGCGCTTCGGCGGAGTGTGGATCTACTGGTCTGTGGGAGGCGCCTCACTCTGACTGAGGGCGACACCTTACGCCTCGGGAGAGACGACGCGCTTGAGACGGCCAGTGTGTTTCGCGAGGCGCCGAACGTGTCGCGGAGTCATGCTTTACTGCGATTTGAGAACGGGCGCTTGAGCATCACCGATATGTGCTCGAGCAACGGCACATTCGTCGATGGACAACGGCTCCCTGCTGACTGTGAATACGAGATTCGGCAAGGCCAGGCACTCCGGCTGGCCTCCAACGTGGATATCGAGATTCTTTGGGAGAGAGGATGAAGGCTCGAATCACCGCTATCACTCATCGCGGCTCGGTGCGCGACCACAACGAGGACTGCGTCGGGTGGGGTGGCTGGGCCTTTACCGGCGAAATCACCAGGCCGATCTCCGTTGTCGTCGACGTCGTCGCCCCGGTGGTCGTGGCGGTCTGTGACGGTATGGGTGGGCACGCCGGCGGGGAAACTGCGAGTCGCCTCGCGGCGACTTTGGTCGGTGGTCTCCCAGCGGAGCCGGCGCCATCCGAGGACTCGCTGCGAGTCCTACTCCAGCGGACCTCCGATGCGATTAATGACGCGGCTGATAAGCAACCGGACTTGGCCGGAATGGGCTCCACTGTGGTTGGTCTGGTGATCTATCCGGATGGGCACGTTCTGGTATTCAACGTCGGGGACTCGCGCTGTTATCGCGTAGAGGGCCGCTATCTGGCCTAACTATCCACCGACCATCGGCATCCGGATTCGGGTTCGCTAACGCAAGCGCTCGGCGGGGGAAGAAGATTGATCCTTGTGCCCGACTTCTTCACCTGCCCCCTCCCTCCGGACCCCGGGTTGATACTGAGCACCGACGGACTCGACGACTACGCGAACTCAGACAAGATCGAGGAACGGGTCCTCATCGGAGGGCCCGGCCTTGTGGCCGACTTACGGGATTTGGCGCTCGCCGGCGGGGGCGGAGACAACGTTTCGGTCGTCCAAGTTTCTTTGACCGACGATGGAGAACCCTATGGCCGATGAGACATTTTTGGAGGACGCCAGCGGAATCCCCCGAGCGGGCGAGACCTTCATTGAGGACTCGAACGCTGGCCCGGCTCAGGGCGCCGGCTACCAACCCCTTCCCCCGACTTTGATCGCCGAGGGTTACCGCGCCATCAAAGAGCTGGGCGCCGGGGCGGAGGCTCGCGTGTGGCTATGCACGTCCAGTAGCGGGCAAGGTTACGCTGTGAAGGTCTACTTTCGGCCGCCCAAGTACACCTTCGAACTTGGTTCTCCCGAGTACCGAAGGCACTTCTCCCCCAAGTGGGCGGTCGAAGTTGTCCGACGCGGCTGTGATTATGTGGCCGGCTCCCCACTGCATTACGAAGTAATGGAGTACTGCGCACACGGGACCCTCGAAGAATTCATCGCTTCGCGTGGCCGCTCCGATGAGCTTGCGACCACCATTCTTGGGCGACTGTCGTGGTGCATCAAGTCGCTACAGGGAGAGCGCGGAAAAGTTGTCCACGGAGACATCAAGCCTCGTAACGTGCTTGTCCGCAACGCGGATGAAACAGAGCTTGTGCTAAGCGATTTCGGGCTTACGCTCGACTTGGGCGAGCGATCTAATCTGAGTAACTTCGGCCATGGCACCACGGCATACAACGCGCCGGAGATCATGCGGGTCAAGGGAGCGCCGGCCGACTGGTGGAGCCTGGGAATGGTGATGTACACCGTGCTCGTTGGCCGAGGGTACTACCAGGTCAGCGAACAAGGTTGGGCCAACCAACGCACGATCGAAGTTGATCTGATCTCCAGGGACATCTCACTTTCCGCTGTCGACCAACTCGACGTGCCCCCAGTTCGGCGCCGCCGCTGGAAAATGCTGCTGGCCGGGCTGCTCACCCGCGACCCCGACCACCGCTGGGGTTCAGGGCAGGTCGAGTCTTGGCTTGCAGGAGGGAACCCCGAGGTACGCCGCGCGATCGACAGTGAGACCGACCTCTCGACAACAGCGGCACCTTCGCCGCCTGTCGAGCCGTTTGCGTTCGCCGGTGTCGCAGAGTTCGACTCGCCAGCGGCGTTGGGTCAGGCCATGGCGGATCGGCCAACCGACGCGGCGCGTCTGCTCAGCGGACGAGGTACCGACCGCCTTATCTCTTGGCTACGTGACGAAGCACGCACGGGCGACGACTATTCCGAAATACGGCAGCACAACTGGGATCCCGACGCGAAGGTCGCCTACTTCGTCAACCGCCTGTCACCGACGGCGAATCTGACCTTCCGCTCGAAGCCGATCGGTTCACCAGCTGATCTTCGCCGCCTCGTCCAGGACGGCGACACGGACGTTATAGATGCCCTCTTTGGCGCCGAAGTAATCGGCGCAGTGGCGAACAATGGCACCCGGTCGGGATATCGAATGATCGAGGCGAATTGGCGAGACCTGGTCGACCGGGCCACCGAAGCTGCACAACAACGGGGTATACCGCTGTCGACGGATGCCTTACTGCACCTCCGGACGTGGGCACTGCTGCTCGCGGCCTCGGACAGCACGGTGGCGGACAGATACATCACCGATGTTCGAAGCCGCGTGGCATCCTCGGCCATGTCGGCTGCGAACGAAGTGGAGTGGTTCGTGAGACTACGGCGCGACGCGGGGCTTTGAATGCCAGCTTCGAACGAAGAGATTGCGTTGGTGTTGCTGGCAGACGCCACCGTTCAGCCCGCGGCCGACTTGGGTAAGAGCACTTTGCTGCGGAGGGAGGGTGAACAGCGCCAAGCAGTTCAGCGCGCGGCGCAGGCCCGGCAGCAGGAGGTTCGAGATGCGTTCAGAAGCGCGCGTACTCGGGCTTTCTTGCTGACACCGCTCTGGTTCATCCTCTCCGTGTCGCTCGGACTCGGGGTTGCCGGTGGTAGTTGGCAGGCAACGACGTTGATATGTGCTGCCCTCGTGATAGGAGCACTAGCGGTCGACGTACGTATTGGGCCTGGCAGGAACGGAGCGCTCTTGGCCGGCGCGGCGTGCGGATGGTTCGCAATGCCACTTGTCTCCTCAATGTGGGGAAGCACGCCGCCGCGCGGACAACTAATCGATCTTTCCTTCGTCTGGCTTCCGTGCTTGTCTGGTCTCATCGGGTACCTAATCTCGTCTCTGCATAACAATCGACATCGGTGATCGACTGTAATGTCTTCAACACAGCAGACTTTGGCGCTCACATTGCTCGTCGACGCTACCGTGGAGTCAGCTTGTGCGCTGGGCCAAGGCGAACGCGACAGGAAAGCCGAGGAGGCTGAACGCCAAACCCAGGCCGCCGCTAGCCTTCTCCGCGCCGGGGATATTCGTGCACTGATGCTGGCTGGTTTCCTCGCCGTCACGGTATTGGCGCCATTCTTGATCGGTCATTTCCTCCTGACGAAGACCTTCCTTCTTAAGCCCGACCCGGGTGTCTACTACCCGGAAGTTCGCGGTGTTCTCGACCACTTTCTACCGACATACTTGGCAGGGCTTGTTCCGATCATGTTCGGTGTTGGCCTGTTTCTAGTGGTTAGACGGCCCTGGCGAGGAAGAGTCTTCACCGTCACTTTGGGGTGGATCAGCATCGTAGGATGCCTGATCGTCCTCATACCTAGCACGCAGTCAAAGTGGCGCGACGCTGAACTGAAGACGATCGCCAAGCTGCGCGAGACGCCTTTCCCCTTCAGCGACAGGTTCTATAACTGCGCAAGCTGGGACTTACACGCAGAGAACGGGATACATGAACCGGAACTCTGGCAGGTGCACCTGGGCCAACGCAAGGGCAGTAACGTCGACGGGTGCAACCGAGTCCTGGTGTATAGAGGCTGGGACTTCGTGGGCAGATACGATCTGCCTGACAGTGACACATTCACCGGTGACGTCGTGATTAATCACGTCGACTGGACTGAGCCGTTCGAAACCAAGGGCTCGGCAGAGATCTGGGCCCAGAACAGCAAGACGGGCATGAGGTATCCGATGAATCCTGTAGCAACCAACATCGACCTATCGACGACAAACGGGCGGAGGCTGAACTTTTCCTTGGATGGCGCCGGAGCCGGCCGATTCGATCTTCAGTGAAGCCCGACTGAGGGAAGATACCAATCCGGCTGCAGGTTCGGCTGATTCAGTTGCAGGACAGGAACTTTCGCGTATCTACACCCCGAAACTCACAACATTCCGCGAGAAACCCTCAGTAGCTTATGGACTAAGCCCAAGCATCACCCCAGGTCAATGCACTGCGCTCGCCGGAAACTGACCAAAGTGACCCAACTCAGATCAAACCGGTGACGGTTCAATCTTCCGCGCGATCCCTGCATAAACGCGACCGCCGACCCTCTCCGGCAACCGACGAACTAAGTCCACCCGCAGTTGGGTTCGGATTGCTTCATCCGGACCCAATTGATTTGCAGACACGTGAAGTGCGGCTACACCTGTCTGCTTGCGCGGTAGAAGCCTGCGCGCGTTCATTCAAGTTCACGAAAGCAATCAGCGGAGTCAAGGCGCTGAGCGAGATCGACCAGACTACGGTAGGAGTCCTTCTTGGCGGGATCAGGATGTCGCACGTTGTGCCGGACAAAGCGGTGAAACGCCAGCATTGCGAGCCCATAGAGTGTGGCATCCTGAAGCATCGCCATTTCGGAGCGCTGCAATGATCGGACCGACTGGTAACCGTTGACTAGTTCCCTCACAGTTAAGGACATCCTATCCGGATAACCCTCGATGTAAGCCACACATGCTATTCCGACATCAAGAATGAACGGTTCGACGGAAGCCGTTTCCCAGTCAAGAAGGATCAGGCCTTCATTAGTCTCAAGTAGGTTGTCCCCGAAGAGATCTCCATGACAGAAGCCGGTCGGCAAAGACCTCCAAGTGTCGTTGTTGACAATCGCGTCTGCACGAGTCATCAAACGACGGAGACCGACGACTTCCGGCGCCCGTCCAATCAGGCTCCACCGATCGTCCGGCAGCCGCCTAGTCCCGATGTGAAGAAAGCTTGGCGGAGAGACTTGATGGACTTTGGCCAGAGTTGCTCCGATACTGTGGATCTGACTCGCCGTCGGGTTGCAGAGATCATGACCGCGGAAAAATTCTTTGACGAGCACAGGCACGCCGCTTTTCGTCATACTTACGCGAGCGCCCTCACGAGTAGAGATGAGTCGGTCCACCGCGAGACCGTTTCGAGCCGCGTACTCAATAGTCGAAGCCAACGCGATTGCAGACTCGAAGTCATGGTTGTCGAGAAGCGTGAGTACGTAGTCCCTTTCGGCATCATGGACTACAAATGAGGAATTTGCCGCACCACCCGAAAGCGGCGTGATTGAGTCGGGAGCTACCGCGAAGGGTTCCAGCAATTCCTTCGCTTCCACTAATGTGAGCTCGCTGTAACGGGCCAATCCAAGTTCCTCCTCTGAGCCGGCAACTCTTTCCATCGCGACAGCGCTTCAGGGTCGATCCATTGCGCCCGAGGAGTATCCACTTCCCCTCCCGTCCACGTGTCGATCACCTCAACTAGGTAATCGAACTGACCATTCTGGCCGCATTTATCAATAAGATCCCGCCGCGCCGAAAGTATCAAATCCTTGTCACCTCGCACCGCGCCACTAAAGGCACGAGCTAGGCCCGCGTAGGCGAGAAGCGAAAGTTGTTGCAGTCTAGCGGTTTCAAAACGGATATGTGCGTAAATCTGCTCAGATAGATCATGATTTTCTACTGATGCCAACAACTGAGCAACATCACAGAGGCTATGAGAGAAACTATGAAAGCGCGAGCCCAGCGTTGCTCGGACACCTTCCACGACCTCGGGTACGGACCCCGGATTAAGCCAGGCCCTAACGAAGGCTATCGATGCCAGGCTCGTCACCTGCTCCGAAACGGAACCGCTCGATGTGCCCGCGTTCACCGCCATTTCATAGTGCTCTTCGGCCTTTACCAACTGTCCCTGAGTCCAGGCCAGGTCACCTCGGAGGCGATGGACGTGCACGAGCTGTTCAGAATTGGTGTTCAAAAGCTCTGCGACATCACGAAACCTCCCGAGCCTCCGTAACAAATGGGCCGTGCCATGAATTGCCTGTAATCGTAACGGTCCGTCCGTTGCGCGAATCCGGGCGAGCAACTGCATCGATTGCTCGATGTCCCCCATATCTCTTGCAGCTTCGGCTTGGTAGTAGCGGAGGATGTCGAGCTCGCTGAAGCTGGGGGCGCATTCCGCCAGGGCACTAAGTCGTCGATTGACCTCTTCGCGCGGAATCCGCTGCCGTTGCATGACGACACCGGTTCCACGGCATAGCGGTGACAGCCACGGCGACTCGGGCGCTTCCGGCTCCCGCAGACCTGGCAGGAGCTTGGGGTCCCAATCGAGTTTGACGCTGCCACCACCGGTTAGCGAGATAGCAACGCGGGGAAGTTGGTTGTCCGCGATACCGAAAGTCCAGGCGATCTGGAATAGCTGAAGTGCCAGGAATTCTCGCCGTTGAGTGTCGGCGGTGGCGATATGACTGTTCAAAACGTCCATCGCCTGTCGCGCTATGCGACGCCAATCGGCCCTTGTCCATTGATCGACCCCCAAGTCTTCCGATGTTAGAAGAGTCTGACGCAGTGTTCTGTGAATACTCCACCGATAGAGTTGGCATGGGTTCGCCTGTACGAGTGGCTTCTCGAAAAGCATTTCGATAGGGCCGCTGTGGCGCAGTCCAAGCGTGTCGCGAATTAGATCAACGTCGAATGCGTCGAAAAGGCAGCAAGCGAGTAGGGCATGTCGTTCATCCGGAGAGAGATCCCGCAAGACACGGCTGGCCAATTGAGAGAAAGTCGCTACAAAATCTGCAGCTTTGGGCGGCCGAGAAACCGCAATCTGGCGGAATCGTTGAACGGACAGGTCTAAGTGAAGCGGATACCCACCTGAAGAGACGACGATCGAGTCAACCGACTGCAAATCTATTGCCGTGCCAAGCGACGCAAGAAGATAGGACCGCGCATCGACGTCGGACAAATTGCCTACGAGATGCTGACGGGGTTCCTCCGTCGCAAGGTGGTCAAGAGAGGACCAATTTAGCGTCCTGCCTGTGATTACCGGCACGCCACCAGCGTCGCCATCCCATGCCAGTCGATTTCGCCCCGCAACGACAAATAAAACGTTGGGTAGTAGCCAAACCACGCGTTCAAGCAGTGCAGATGTCGCCGGCGAGGCCTCCTCAAACGTATCAATGAAGACAATAATCAGTCGTGGTGCAGCAGATTGAATGCGCTCCAAGTCCCACGCGAGCAGGTAGGGGCTGTAGGAGAGTGATTCCTCGTCCTTCGGGGCATCTAGCAAACTCTCAAGCAAGGCACACTCGCTCAGCGCTGTCTTTCGCAACCTCCGCTCTGCGACTTGCCGACCAAGTTCGGTTGCCAAGCGAACTGCAGACATCCCTGCTGTTGAAGCCCCCGTGAGAACGCCAACTACATCGCCTACCGCTGATTCGACGTGCTCCTGCAAACCCAATCTTCTCACGGCCCGCCTCAGTGCACCACTTCTTTGAGCAAATTCGTTCAGTGGTTCATTAGGATGATTGTCAACCCAATAAAGAGCCAAATAGAGATCGAAGGCGGTTGTCCGGAATCCATGAAAGGAAAGCTCAGCACGAATAGTGATGAGTAACTGTTCGATACCGCGGGTATCTCCATGCCGCATGTCAAAGCGGACAACGATAGGGGCAACACTTAGTTGAGGCGGCGGCCCCCAGTGTGCCGGCTGGCGAATCGCTTTCTCCAGTCGATCAGCCAAACGGTCTAGGAGCGTGGATTTGCCGATTCCCCCGACTCCGTAGTAGCTAAGGACGTTACGTCGTGGACGATCTAGATCTTGCGAGCTCCACCCACCAGATCCTAGAAGCGCAACATCCGCCAGGTGGTTAGCTACTGCAGCGTCGAAAGCTTCCTGTTCGTCCATCCGATCGGTGAAAACGTCCTGCGCGCTGACTGTCGCCAGTTTGGGCGCAAATAGATCGCCAATGCCCATCGGCCTAACCTCCACTAAACCGCAGCAACACTCGTGCCCAAATACGCGATGCTCAGCCGCAGACTATAGCGCTAATGCGGTAGCTGAGCGATCCCGGCAAAACATGGCGGCCAAACGCCCGTGCTCAGGCCCGACCCTGCCAGCCCGGCCCGACTTGTAGCAAATGCTGAGGATAGGGCTCCCTTGCGTGCGCTGCGCCGACTGCAAAGGTTCTGCCCTTCCCAATTGGTTGCTAATCAGAAGACTATGTCTTCTGGGGAACTCGGCCGGCACCAACGGTAAAGCCGCCCGGGAAGGAGATCGCTGTTAACACCGGACATCATTATCATGGCGGGGACTCGGCAGGCCCACTTTCTTCGAGGCCACCGACAAGCGCGAGCGTGCCCGATCGGGACTGGGTGAACACTTCTCCGTTCCTGTCCGACCGCGCTAGGCCTTTCGAGGCCAGCCCCACAGCCGCATGTCGGCGTCGCCTGAGAGGTGAACGGAACTCGGGCTATCGACGTTTTGGGGCTTGGTGCGCGTGCAATCTCTTGGACCGCATCCGCTCGCGAATGCCCACCACGAGGATGACAACTCCCAACACTGTTTGTATAGCTGGCAACAGGAACGGCCAAAGACTAGCGCCGCTTAGCTCTAGGAATGGCAAGTACAACCCGATAACAGCCGCGCCCAACGTTGCGAGCACGGATCCCAACACGATGCCAACGACGCCGGCCGGAACGCGACCCATCAACGCCCCAATAGACCGACGACATTTTCGCCACCTCGCAGATCGCAATAGGAGGCGGCTGGCTGGTTTGACCAGCATCCCCGCGGCGAAGCCCATCGGAATGATGCAATACCACCTCCACGGCAAGAATCCGACCGCGAAACCTGCCAATCCAGCGAAAAACAGTCGCATCATGTCCAACCAATCCAGAAGCACGGTGGTCAAAAGCTCCATCTGCAAGACAACTTTGCCACGGTGTGAGTGCGACTCTGAGCCGCAGATTCTTTTGACATTGGGTTCTGCTGGACCATCAGGCGACAGTTTTGCCTTGCCCTACCGTTTGGTTCCAAGATTCGGGGACTAAAAAGACGGCCTGTAAGAAACGCTGACTGTCATGCCAAGCCCAGTCCGGAAGTGCTAGTAGATTGCCACGAATACAGGTCGTGTCGATGAGCTGAAACGGGCCCCCGGTCGGCAGAGGATGCAGGTGCGCGGCCCCACATCGATATACCTGCCGGGGAGCCCTGCGCCTAACTCTACGTCACTCTACGTCCTAGCAAACTGCTGTTGTCGCCGATACGGTCGTGCCGATTGTCGGATTGGGGTGACCATCACCGACGCCGCCGTCGACGACGATGTCACGGCGGCGTTCTGCGATCTGCTCGACGACGGGAACAAGGACTGTTCCGGGTGCCGGTCCCGAGCGGCCGCTACCGCGACGGCGTGATCCGCCGGGTCACTGATGTGCCGGTGGTCGGGCACCCGTTGCGGCTGAATATTAAGGTCACGGACTGCCGGTGTGTCAGCATCGAGTGTGATCGAGAGGTGTTCGCCCACAACACTGATCGCCTCGCGCGCCGCGGCGCCTCAACCACCCGCCGGTGTGCCCGCGGCATCTGCCGGCGACTGATGATCGTGCCCACCGACACCACCCGGCTGGATGCAGGCCGCATCCTCGATGTTGATGAGCACCGCTGCACACACACCCGCCGCCGCGTGGATAATGGCTACGTCGCCGTCATCGTCGACCTGACCCTGGTGCTCGACGGCACCGGACCCGCCCGACACTGGACCGGGTAGCGGGCCGTTCAGCGGCAGTGTCACCTGGCTCGCTCAGAGAGCCCGGCACTGCCGACCTAACCTGCGGTCACCGCGGCCGCCACTTCTCAGCGCTCGCCGAAAAGCCAAGCTGGAAGACGTGTCCGCCGATGGGAACCGCCTAGCCGGACTGCCACCACCCACCAGGCAAGACCACACTTGCAGATCAGCAAGCCTGCGGGAAGCCGAATCAGTCTGAGTTTCAATTTGGGCGTGCGTATGGTTTCGAGGGCCTCATACCCTCTCGATGACCAGACGGCTCGGCCGCCGATGTGGTACCGCACTCCTCCAGCCGAGACTCGCAAACCGTATTCCGAACAGATGAAATCCGGAATGCCGCCATGGGACAAGTGATGTCTGCTGCCGGTTGGTCGCGTATCGGCGGCACGCATCCTTGCCACTGTCAACGGCAACTGAAAACTGATCAGCTGTCGGCAAGTGAAAATTGACCAGCTTGGCTCGTCATTGGTCCTCGGCGGCGGCTGTGGGGACGCGGCCGAGGTCCCGGTCTTTGATTCGGTAGCTGTCTCCTTTGAGTGCGATGACTTCGGCGTGGTGCACGAGACGGTCGATCATGGCGGCGGCGACCACGTCGTCACCGAAGACCTCGCCCCAGCGGCCGAACGGTTTGTTGGAGGTCACGATGAGACTGGCACGTTCGTAGAATGAGGACACCAGCTGGAAGAACAGGGTTGGCAGCTTCGGGCTCGAAGGGGATGTAGCGGACTTCGTCAATGACGAGCAGCGGGTAGCGGGCCAGCCGAGCCAGTTAGGCTTGCAGGGTGCCGCCGTGGTGGGCTGCAGCGAGCCGGTCGACCCATTGGGAGGCGGTGGCGAACAGGACGCGGTGGCCAGCTTGGCAGGCGCGGATCGCGATGCCGATGGCCAAGTGGGTCTTGCCGGTTCCGGGCGGGCCCAGGAAAACCACGTTGTCTTTGGCGGTAACGAAGTCCAGGGTGCCCAGGTGAGCGATGGTGTCACGTTTGAGGCCGCGGGCGTGTTCGAAGTCGAACTCCTCCAACGACTTCCGTGACGGGAACTTGGAGGCACGGATGCGCCCTTCCCCACCGGGGGATTCGCGGGCAGAGACCTCACGTTGCAGACAGGCCGCCAGGAACTCCTCATAGCTCCAAGTCTCGGTGCGGGCCCGCTCCGCGAGACGCTCGACGGCCTCGCGCATCGTCGGCGCCTTCAGTGCCCGGGTCAGGTAAGCCAACTCGGCGGTCACGTCGCGGCGGGCGGCGGTGGCTCGGGCGGCCATCACGCCACCGGCCCATCGAGGCCGAGCAGGGTGTCATAGTCGCTGAGGGCCCGTTGCTCGACCTCGACATGGGCTGGGGCGCCGATCACGTCGAAGCGGCTGCGCCGCAACACCGCCGCAGCGGCCACATGCTCGGGGTCACTGATGGTCTGGTGTTTGGCCCAGATGCGGTCGTGGTCGGCCACCACCGCACCGCCGCACACGAACGCGGTCTAGATGTACTGACCCGAGAGGTTAGGTACGCGGCTGGCGGGGGGTTGTCCTCCGAGTGCGGTGTGGCCGCGGTGGTGATTGTAGGTGTGCAGCCAGATGGCGAACTCCGAGCAGCGTTCGGCGTCTGTGCGATAGAGCCTGACGTAAGCCCATTCGTCGGCCAGAGTGCGGTGAAATCTTTCGACTTTGCCGTTGGTCTGCGGTCGATAGGGGCGTGTGCGACGGTGCTCGATGTCACCGAGTGCGTCATGGAAAGCGTGGGAACGGTAGCAGGAACCGTTGTCGGTGAGGACTTTTCGCACGGTGATCCCGTGGTGGGAGAACCAGCTGTTGGCGCGCCGCCAAAACCCGGCGGCGGTCTCTTTGCGTTCGTCAGCCAGGATCTCGCTGTAGGCCAATCGGGAATGTCCATCCAAAGCGGTGTGCAGAAAGTGGTATCCGCGCACTGGGTTGCGGTGGTTGTTGGTCAGACCGGTCTTGTCGGCTTGGGAGTTGCGGTGGCCCATTGATCGGCCGACCATGCGCCATCCTCCGCCGGCGGGGATCTTGCCAAGCTTCTTGACGTCGATGTGCACCAGGTCCCCGCAGCGGGCCGGTTCCATGCGCCGGATCACCCGGCCGGTGGGCCGATCCAGCCAGCTCAGCTTGGCCAGGCCGTAGCGGGTCAGTACTCGGTGCACGGTAGACGGATGGATTCCGAGCAGATAGCCGATCCGCGCCGGCCCCCACCGGCGGATAACCCGCACCTTGATGATGCGGCGCTCGGTACGAGTAGGAGTCTGGTGGGGGCTGTGATGCGGACGTGAACTGCGATCAGCCATGCCAGCTTCACCCAGTGCGCGGTAGCGGCCAGCCCACCGCGACGCGGTGGTCACCGCCACCTGGAATCGTTCAGCCGCTCGCCGAAGCGGCCAGCCGTCCTCGACGACGCAGCGGGCCAGACGCAGACGCCCAGTTTCCGACAAAGGGGCATTACGGTGGGACACGAAGACCTCCGAGGTGAGTTGGTGCGTTCCTAGACAGCTCGCACTTCACTCGGAGGTCTTCGTCATGTCACCACGCCACGCCGTCACCAACGTCCGTGGTCAGTACATCTAGATCAGCGACGATCTCGATACGCCGCCCAACCGCGGCCGGGTGCACCGAGTAGTCGTTGGCATCCAGGCGGATGTAGTGATCCCGCGGCAGCCGCGAGGAGCTTCGCCACCCGGTGCTCGGCGCCACCGGCGGCAGTGCCAGCATCGCCGCGGTATCGGCCCCTACCCGATCGGCCGGCCGGCACCCCAGAACCCGATGCTGGCGGTGGTTGGCCCGCACCAGCCAGTCCTGCAGTTGGGCGTTGAAGTCCTCTGGCGAGGCGAAGACCCGGCTTAATAGGAACGCCCGCTCCAGGTAATCATGAAAACGCTCCACCAAACCCTTGGCCTCGGGGTCAGCGGGCTTGCAGATCAGCACCTTGGCCGCCAGGGTTCTCCGGAAGCTGTGACAGGCCGCGGTCAGCTCCGGTTGGCGGGCCCGCCACCGGCCGATCGCACCTTCGCCGTCCCACACCAGCACCCGGGGCACCGCACCCAACGCCGAAAGCAGTTGCCACCAGCCGGCATACAGATCCTCCGCACCTCGGGTGGGAATCAGCACCGCCGAGGCCCACCGCGAATACCCGCACACCGTGGTCAACACCGGCAGTGCGGTGGCAGTGCGAACCTGGCCGTAGCCCACAGGCACCACCACGTTTGGGAACCAGAAGTCGCACTGGGCGATCTCCCCAGCCGTATAGGTGGTGCGTGAGGCCGGATCCGGCGGGATATACAGCGGCCGTAACTCCGCCACCTTCGCACTCAGTGTGCGGATCGAATACGACTACCCGATCCGCTCGGCGATCACCGTCGCCTGCATCCGCGGATACACCTGGAGCAACTCCCGAATCCGAGGCTCAACGACATCGGCCACCGACCCCTTGACCGCCCGCTGGTATTTAGGTGGCCCATCGCACGCCAGCGCCGACTTCACAGTGTTCCGGGAAATCCCCATTACTCGCGCGATCTCCGAAATCGGTAACTTCTCCGACCGCCGCAACCGCCGGATCTCTGCCCAATCCTCCACGCTCAACACCCGCTTCCTCCTTGGCCCATAGGCCAAGGCTCTCTAGGAAGCTGGTCAATTTTCAGTTGCCGCGCACTGGTCAGTATTCAGTTGCCGCCGACAACCATCTCG
Organism: Mycobacterium sp. M26; assembly: GCF_001494595.1. Lineage (GTDB taxonomy): Bacteria > Actinomycetota > Actinomycetes > Mycobacteriales > Mycobacteriaceae > Mycobacterium. The sequence goes on along the minus strand of NZ_LN929907.1, from coordinate 1,545,400 downwards.
AACGACACCTGCCTAAATCTTCTGGAGTCTCTGCCCAGTAATGCTTGCCATAGTTTGACCTAGCGCCAAGCCGGTTTTGTCGGGGTCGTCTCCATCGAAGACGATCGGAGGTGCGTAAGGGAACAGCGTCTGCCACCGAGGAGCGGTCGTGATTCCCTTGCCTGGAACCAAGAGGAAAACCTCGCTAATTCCCGCCTCCTTGAACTCGGCTCGACCAACCGCCTCACTGGATGGAAGGTCCCCGAATACCCCGTCTGACAGCAGCACCAACGAGACGGTGCAATTTGTGGGAACCATGGCACGCACCGCTCCGATCAATGCAGCTAAAGAGGTACCGTCCGTCGGCCCTGGCGTGACACCCATTGTCGGCCGGCCAGAGACCGCAGTAGGTGGCATCGCCGCGAAAGCATCCCCGCTGAAAACTAAAACCGCTAGCTCGTCGTCTCCGCGCAGATTCCGCGGAGCCCACGTCAACAACTGGACCAGAGCCTGATCTCTCGGTCGGACGAACTTTCGCATGGAGCCGGATTCGTCGCTCGCGATGATTACACGCACGCATCCAGGCCCCCGTTCACCAACGAGGACAGTGTCGTTCAACGACTTTGGAGCGTCACGTCCGACAATCCACCATGCCAGGCCACCAACCAGCAGCAGACAGGCCAATAGCGCGGAAAGACGCCACCAGGAGAGCTTTTGAGATCCGCCCAGCGGACGCAAATCGCGTGCAGGCTTAAGGCTGTGAACCACCGACCGACTCTCTATCCGGATCTACTGGGCTGACATTCAACCCGAGAGGACATTCGGGCGTACGTCAGTTGCGGCAGCCTTACCATTTGCTTGAGGCGACACCTTATCCAGCCGAGACATGTCGTGCGGTTGCGGGGCACTCGCTCCGCCAAGTGCTTCTGCAGTCGCGAGCCCGCGATGAACAGTTCTGACGAGGTCGGCACTGTGGTCACGGCGCTCTTGCTTCGGGTCCTCCGGGGGACGAATGACTTCCAATCGCGCAATCGCGAGACGCAGCAGTCGGTGTGGCAGGAAAACGTGGGAGTTCTCCTCGTCAAGCTGTTCGTCCGGCGCGCCAGCGTTGCGAAGCACGTCGCCTGCCCACTGGCCCTCTGCTTCTGGCCGCTCGCCGGCGTATGGCTGGGTTAGTCGGGAAGCGCGCAGCTTGCTGCCGGGTCTACCCGCATCACCGCGGCCGATGAGAATGGCGACGGTCGCGCTCAGCAACTCCTGATCCGCGTCGTTCTTCAACCTCTCGACCAAAGCCTTGGCTGCGAACCACTTCTTCTGCCACCGTGCCAGCGCATGGGACTCCCGCAGCAACAACCACCAGTCAATCGTTCGGGTATAGCGGGCCTTCCAGCGACGACCGATGCTCGTGCTCTCGGCCGGATCAAACATGAACGCTCGTGTCAAAGCGTCCACGAGAAGGAATACAGCAAATACGACTGCCATGATGGTGCCCGGCGGGTGATCCGCGGCTCCAAACGATGCTGCATCTTCGGCCCGATATCGCCACTCCACGAGGCGAACCGTCGCGAAACAAGCGGCGAGCAACAGAGCAGTGGAGACGACCACAAACAGCCACGCCCAACGCGGCGACTCATTTCCATCGGCCGGCGACCGCAGATAGTGGATCGAGCCCGCGAAGAATCGAGCGGTCATGATGCCGACAACCGGCACCAGCAATGCCATCACCGCCGTGAGTATTCGTGTGACGAACGGCGCGTCGTCCTGTTGGGAACGTCCGAAGATATCGAAGTAGAAGGCGAACTCCGCAACCAGGAGGATGAATTCGGCAAGTAAGACCGTTACGGGACGCACGCGTGGAGTGCTCCGGTCAATCTCGTGAGCTGCCTTCGACTGAGCGCGAGCAGCCTCCTGCTCCTCGTAGGCCAGCAGCGCCCGCACCGAAGCGCCCGTCTTGAATCTGTCGACCCGAGCATTGGCGATCCGGTAGCGGCGTTCCGCATTCTCTACGCGATTGACAGCGCGGATGAGCTTCCTTCGGCTCTGTGAATCGACACGCTGCGACGCACCGAGTTGAAGCGCTAGCGCCGCTCTCTCGAAGTCGTGCGTCTCTGCGACCGACCGGTCAATCGTGTTGAGCTTAACCACCATCGCCTTGGTGGTTGCGTCATCACCGAGAATCTCCCGCCGACTTTCCAGCCACCGTGGTACCCACCGAGTCAATAGTCTCGCCCCTCCTTAACCACAAGCAGCCTCGCAAACCAAAGACCCGGATCGCGTCTCCACCACCAGCCTGGACACGAGTCCACCGCTATCATGTGGTGCTGGTCCTGATTACGCAACCGTTTGGCGTGTAATTCAGCCGAATGTTCGATACAGCGTGCTAAACAGCCAGACCAGCAACTAAGCTGGCTCGATCCTCTAGCTTAGTGGGAAGGACGCCAATCCTATGGGTCGTGTCGCCAGAACTAGTGGGTTTGATGACCGATCGAATTGGCGCACCGTCATCGCATTCGTAATGTGTTTTGTTGCGCTTGCCGTATCCGGATGTGGCAGCAGCAGTGGCGGCGGCCAGGGGGCTACTCACTCAGGGGAAGCAAATCCAGATGACGCAATATGCGCTGCCGCCAAGAAGGAAGCTGCAAAACCGGACGCGTTGCTCGTGTCGCTCGTCGTAGATCGGACCGCTTCTGCCAGAACCGACCTGAAGCAGCCACCCGACCTGGCCGCGACCGTCGCCAAAGTTCAGGAGAAGGGACTCACCGAACACAAGGGTTCGCAAATTCAGACCGTCGCGGTCAGCGGAAGTTCCGAATTTCCGCCGATCAGCCCACCACTCAACCTGGATCCACGGCCGACGGACACAAGCCAGAACGCCGACAGCGTTAGGGCAAAAATCCTAAATGACTGCGTTCCGGGCCTGTTGGCGTCTGATGGAGAGTCACCGAAGGGCAGCAACACCGATCTGATCGGGGCATTGCTTGCAGCACAGCAACAGAAGCCCGCAGAAATCCTCGTTATCTCGAGCGGCCTAAACAGCTCCCCGGTTATCGACCTCCGGACGCCGCCTACTGACCCGTCAACTGCCGCGACCTCGGTGAAGGCTCAGGTACCCGACTTTGCCAACTGGTCCATCCCCGTTATCTGGTACAACCTCGGCGAGCCGAATCCGCCGTTGAGCGCCGAAGACCGAGATAGAACCATCGCATTCTGGAAGGAACTCCTAGGCGACAAGTTGACGATCGATACACGGGAATAGCTCGACGCCAGCACAGATAGTCTGTCGGCCGCTGACTGGCGCATCTGGCTATATCGATACCCGGTGTCAATCACGCCGAAAACAATCCGTCGGGTCTGGCTTGAAATCCACTCTGCTGCAAGCAACCTCGGCCCTTCTACAGCTGAATCACAGAAGGCCGAAACTCCACTGGCAACCGCAGCATGTCCAGATGGGGTTTCGTTAGACGTTGGGCTAAGGCGACGCATGCCCCACTGCCTGTTAGTGCTCTATCCCATGTGATTGATACCGGCTTTTCTTGGCCAGAGCGGAGTCGCATCTCAATCTGTGCTTCAAAAGCTGAACGGTAGAAGAGATTGTTGAGCAAGCTGCCACATTCGACAAGCCGCACACCGCTCGCCAACTCGTCAGAACTCAGGCGCCGACGAACCGCAACGGCAGCCACGTCGGCAAGGTCCTCTGCGGCACCTTTAACTAAGTTCTGGGCCGCGAGATCGCCCCTCTCGGCAGCGCCACAGACACTTACGGTGAAGCGGGCAATCTCAGCCTTCATCTCGGGGTCCGCGATAGCCAGGTCCCGCATCTTCGCAATGAGACCGCGATGGTCGCTTGGGCGCACACCATAGGCCTCACGAAGCCGTTGCAGCAGCACCGAGTCGGTTCCGGCCTCATAGTCACGGAAAGCGCAGCGGATCGCATCTAGACCGATCCAAAAGCCACTACCGTAGTCACACGCGACCCACTCGTGCCCGCCAGCCTGATGCATCACGCCGTCCGATGAACGCACGATGACGCTTGATCCGGTCCCAGCGATGATAATGCCGTTAGCTTCACTACCAAGCAGTAGCGAGACCGCGTCATTTCCTGCACCCACAGCGACAACACAATTCGCGAGTGTGGGACCCACTTCTAGAATCGCAGTGTTGAATTCATCGCGGGTCCACGGTGTATAACCTGCCGCGCTAATCCACACATAGGTCGGCAGTTCTTCAGCGCCGATCTCGTCAAGCTTAATGGCAAGAGGAGCCAGCACTCTGCCTACTACCTTTGGAATCAAGCCGGGATCAAGGGCTCCCGATAGGCTCTCGCCCGCCTCATAGCTCGAACGACGTTCATGGCCGTTCTCGCCCCTTACTAAAACCTCGACATTGGTTCGAGTACCGCCGGAATCTACACCTACGAAAACACCAGGAATCACTTGATCACCAGCCACTTGCCGTTGGCTATGAGATCGCCCCGATCACAGAGTTCACCAATAGCGTCATCCACATCCTTCGCCGAGTAGCCCTGCGCGCAGAAGTGTGACCTGAGTTGAAGTCGGCTTGTTTGGCCGTCGACCCCTTGGATGTTGCGAGCACGCCGATGGACTAGACCCACCAAAGCCTCGTCGAATGACGTCTTCGAATCTGGCAATCGCTCTTCCCCGCCAATATTGTAGATCGAGCTTCTCAGGGAAGCGAGCTCGCGTTCGAGTTCCGCATTGTGGGCTTGAGCAGATTTCGTATTACGGCGTTCAAAATAGAAGCCGGACAGCAATCCAAAGACGACGCCCAACACAGTGGTGACCACGTCGTGCCACAATTTTCCGCCTCCAACCGACTGAGTTGCACCCGTGCTCAACAATCCTGCCCCCACATCAGCGTAATCGCGATCCGAGTTGAAGGTCTTCAATTCCAAGTCCCCCAGGCGGATTCCTACGAACAAGACCATCGATCCGCCAGCAAGCGCCCTCTCAACTCCAGGAGGCACCGGTGTCGTTACCCCCTATCAACACCAAGTCAGTACGAGGTATCGATCGACCAGCGCGGTTGCCGCAAGGCAATGAGCCACCGGTTCTCGATGGTCTAGTAGTCCACATCGCAGGAGTCTCGACGGCTCCGGAACTCAACCAAGGAGATCGCATGAAGAAGAAGATGATCACCGCCGCCATCGTGCCGGCAGTACTCGCAGGAAGCTTGGCGCTGGCAACTCCCGCTGAAGCCACCACGGGGGGATGTAAAGACGGCCGCTGCAACATCTACCTATCGAAAGCCGAGACGAGGCAGATGGCGAACGGGATGCAGTTCATGGACATCGCAATGGCGGCAAAAGGAAACCCCGTGCTGATCGCGGCAATCACGACGATGATATTCGGACACCAATTGATTGCGTCTCAGTACGCCAATCGCGGGTGGTGCTCGAAGTTCTCGGTTTCCATCTATCCCTGGGAGAACCAGGGTTACCAAGGTTACCGATGCTGACGGACGATAGCCGGTAGACCTGCCATGCCCGACAACGAAAACGGCGCCCACCCGAAGGTGAGCGCCGTTCTCGTGTTGGTACTAGGTACTCAGATCACTTGATGATCTTGGTAACCCGGCCGGCGCCGACGGTACGGCCGCCCTCGCGGATCGCGAAGCGCAGGCCCTCGTCCATGGCGACGGGCTGGATCAGCTTGACGGAGATGTCGGTGTTGTCACCGGGCATCACCATCTCGGTGCCCTCGGGGAGGGTCACCACGCCGGTCACGTCCGTGGTCCGGAAGTAGAACTGCGGACGGTAGTTGTTGAAGAACGGCGTGTGCCGGCCGCCCTCATCCTTGGACAGGATGTAGACGCTGCCCTCGAACTCGGTGTGCGGGGTGGTGGTGCCGGGCTTCACGATGACCTGGCCGCGCTCGACGTCCTCGCGCTTGACACCACGAACCAGCAGACCGACGTTGTCGCCGGCCTGGCCCTGGTCGAGCAGCTTGCGGAACATCTCGACACCGGTGACGGTGGTCTTGGTGACGCCTGGGCGGATGCCGACGATCTCGACCTCTTCGTTCACGTTGATCACGCCACGCTCGACGCGACCGGTGACCACGGTGCCGCGGCCGGTGATGGTGAAGACGTCCTCGACGGGCATCAGGAACGGCTTGTCGGTCTCGCGGACCGGGTCCGGGATCGACTCGTCAACGGCGTCCATCAGCTCTTCGACGCTCTTGACCCACTTCGGGTCGCCTTCGAGCGCCTTCAGCGCCGACACCCGGATGACCGGGGCGTCCTCGTCGAACTCCTGGGCGGCCAGCAGTTCGCGGACCTCCATCTCGACGAGCTCGAGGAGCTCTTCGTCGTCGACCATGTCGGACTTGTTCAGCGCCACCAGGATGTAGGGCACACCGACCTGACGGGCCAGCAGCACGTGCTCACGGGTCTGCGGCATCGGGCCGTCAGTGGCGGCGACCACCAGGATCGCGCCGTCCATCTGGGCGGCACCGGTGATCATGTTCTTGATGTAGTCAGCGTGACCGGGGGCGTCCACGTGGGCGTAGTGCCGCTTGTCGGTCTGGTACTCGACGTGCGAGATGTTGATGGTGATACCACGCTGACGCTCTTCGGGCGCATTGTCGATCTGGTCGAATGCGCGCGACTCGTTCAAATCGGGGTACTTGTCATGCAGAACCTTGGTGATTGCTGCAGTCAGCGTGGTCTTGCCGTGGTCAACGTGACCGATGGTCCCGATGTTGACGTGCGGCTTCGTCCGCTCGAACTTCGCCTTCGCCACTTCTGTGTCCTCCTGGACTGTGTTGGTGCTTTTAAAGCAGGTTGTTGTTTTTCAGTTGTGTGGTCTGCCAACGCGGCCGGGCTACTGCCCGGTCGCCTTGGCGATGATCTCCTTCGACACGTTCGCCGGAACTTCGGCGTACGAGTCGAACACCATGGAGTAGTTCGCCCGGCCCTGGGTCTTCGACCGAAGGTCGCCGACATAGCCGAACATCTCCGACAGCGGCACCTGCGCCTTGACGACGCGCGCACCGCTGCGCTCCTCCATGGCCTGGATCTGACCACGGCGGGAGTTCAGGTCGCCGATCACATCACCCATGTAGTCCTCGGGCGTGGTGACCTCGACGGCCATGATGGGCTCCAGGATCACCGGCTGGGCCGCGCTGGCGGCCTTCTTCAGCGCCTGCGAACCTGCGATCTTGAACGCCATCTCCGAGGAGTCGACGTCGTGGTACGCGCCGTCGAGCAGGGTGACCTTCATGTTCACCAGCGGGTAGCCGGCCAGCACGCCGTACTGCATGGCGTCCTGGGCGCCGGCGTCCACCGACGGGATGTACTCACGCGGGATGCGACCACCGGTGACCTTGTTCTCGAACTCGTAGGTCGCACCGTCCTCGCCGACGAACGGCTCGAGGCTGATGATGACCTTCGCGAACTGGCCGGAACCACCGGTCTGCTTCTTGTGGGTGAACTCGACGTTCTCGACGGCCTTGCGGATGGTCTCCTTGTAGGCCACCTGCGGCTTGCCGACGTTGGCCTCGACCTTGAACTCGCGGCGCATCCGGTCCACCAGGATGTCCAGGTGAAGCTCGCCCATACCGCCGATGACGGTCTGGCCGGTCTCCTGATCCAGGTGCACCTTGAAGGTCGGATCCTCTTCGGCGAGCTTCTGGATCGAGAGGCTCAGCTTCTCCTGGTCGCTCTTGGTCTTGGGCTCGATGGCGACCTCGATGACCGGATCCGGGAACGTCATGGACTCCAGGACGACCTGATCGTTCGGGTCACACAGGGTGTCGCCGGTGGTGGTGTCCTTCAGACCGATGACGGCGTAGATGTGGCCGGCACTGGCGCTTTCGACCGGGTTCTCCTTGTTGGAGTGCATCTGGAACAGCTTGCCTAGCCGCTCCTTCTTGCCCTTGGTCGAGTTGATCACCTGAGCGCCGGAGTCGACCTTGCCCGAGTACACCCGGACGTAGGTGAGCTTGCCGAAGAACGGGTGGGTGGCCACCTTGAAGGCCAGCGCGCTGAAGGGCTCGTCGACGGCCGGCTTACGGCTGATCTCGACGTCCTCGTTGCCGGGCTTGTGCCCGACGGCCGGCGGCACGTCCAGCGGCGACGGCAGGTAGTCGATGACCGCGTCCAGCATGGGCTGCACGCCCTTGTTCTTGAACGCACTGCCGCACAGCACGAGGTAGGCCGAGCTGCTGATGGTCAGCTTGCGCAGGGCACCCTTGATCTCCTCGACGGAGAGCTCCTCGCCACCGAAGTACTTCTCGAGCAGCGCCTCGTCGGTCTCGGCGACGGCCTCGAGCAGCTTGGTGCGGTACTCGTCGGCCTTCTCCTGCAGATCGGCCGGGATGTCGACGACGTCGTACTTCTCGCCCAGCTTGGTCTCGGCGCTCCAGACCTTGGCCTTCATCTCGACCAGGTCGACGACGCCGGCGAAGTCACCCTCCGAACCGATCGGGATCTGGATCGGGATGACGTTGGCGCCGAGGCGGTCCTCCATGGTCTTCACGGAGAAGTAGAAGTCCGCGCCGATCTTGTCCATCTTGTTGACGAAGCAGATGCGCGGGACGTCGTACTTGTCGGCCTGCCGCCAGACCTGCTCGGACTGGGGCTCGACGCCCTCCTTGCCGTCGAAGACGGCGACCGCGCCATCGAGGACACGAAGGCTGCGCTCCACCTCCACGGTGAAGTCGACGTGGCCGGGGGTGTCGATGATGTTGATCTGGTTTTCGTTCCAGAAGCACGTGGTGGCAGCCGAGGTGATGGTGATACCCCGCTCCTGCTCCTGCTCCATCCAGTCCATCGTGGCGGCGCCGTCGTGGACCTCGCCGATCTTGTAGCTGATCCCGGTGTAGTAGAGGATGCGCTCAGTCGTCGTGGTCTTGCCGGCGTCGATGTGCGCCATGATCCCGATGTTGCGGACCTTGTTCAGGTCAGTCAGCACGTCCTGTGCCACAGAAGTCTTCCCACTCTTTCGCTTGCGTGATTGCTGTCAGTTGCGCCCGTGCGCCGAGGCGTCCAGCCCTAGGGCCGGGCGCCCGGTGTCACCAGCGGTAGTGCGCGAAGGCCCGGTTCGCCTCGGCCATCTTGTGGGTATCCTCGCGTCGCTTGACGGCGGCACCCAGGCCATTGCTGGCGTCCAGGATCTCGTTGGCCAGCCGCTCGATCATGGTCTTCTCGCGGCGCTGCTTGGAGAAGCTCACCAGCCAGCGCAGGGCCAGCGTGGTCGACCGGTCCGGACGGACCTCGACGGGCACCTGGTAGGTGGCACCACCGACGCGGCGGCTGCGAACCTCGAGGGCCGGCTTGACGTTGTCCATGGCGCGCTTGAGGGTGACGACCGGATCGGTGCCGGTCTTCTCGCGGGCCTGCTCGAGCGCACCGTAGACGATGCGCTCGGCCAGCGACTTCTTGCCGTCCAGCAGCACCTTGTTGACCAGCTGGGTCACCAGCTGCGACCCGTACACCGGGTCATTGACGAGGGGACGCTTGGGAGCGGGGCCCTTGCGCGGCATTAGCTCTTCTCCTTCTTGGCGCCATAACGGCTGCGGGCCTGCTTGCGGTTCTTGACACCCTGGGTGTCCAGCGAGCCGCGGATGATCTTGTAGCGGACACCGGGGAGGTCCTTCACACGACCACCACGCACCAGCACCATCGAGTGCTCCTGCAGGTTGTGGCCCTCACCGGGGATGTAAGCGGTGACCTCGACCTGGCTGGTCAGCTTCACGCGAGCGACCTTGCGAAGCGCCGAGTTCGGCTTCTTCGGGGTGGTGGTGTACACGCGGGTGCACACACCACGGCGCTGCGGGCTGCCCTTGAGGGCCGCGGTCTTCACCTTGGCGATCTTGTCGCGGCGACCCTTGCGGACCAGCTGCTGAATGGTTGGCATCTACCGGCTTTCTGTCTCTCGTCGTCTTTCGGCGTTCTTCAAGTCTCTGTACTGCAGTTTTCGCCCCGCCGCGTACCCCGCGACCGGGCGTGTCGCACGCACTGTGCACCGGTCGAATCCGATGCATACTGGACATGCGAATTTGCCCGGCGTGCGCGCACGCGTCTCCGCGAGCGCCCCTATCGGCCAGGCACGAGCCTCCACAATACCAGGCTCCGCACGCCCCTCCAAACTCGGTGTACGGGGCCTTACCGCAGGTCAACGGGTGAATGGCGGCATTGGTTCCCGCGACCCCTGAACTGCGTCAGCCGCCGGAGCCGTTGCGGTGGGCCATCCCGACGGCCAGCCTCAGGACCATATCGGTGAACACGGCGTCGGTGTCCACCTCGTTCATCACCCCGGTCATTTCCAGCAGGACGAAGCCGTGCAGCGCTGCCCAGAACTCCAGCGACGCGTAATAGGCGTCCTCACCGTCCAGGCCGTAGGAGGCCAGCACCTCGATCACCGGGGCGGCCGCCGCGTGGGAGGCGGCGGTGAATTCCGGGTCGTCGCCCTCCAGCGGCATCCGGGTGAACGCCGAGTAGCGACCCGGGTGGTGGTGGGCGTAGCTGCGGTAGGCGCTGGCCATCGCCATCACCGCATCGTCGCGGGTGCGGCCCTGCCCGACCGTGCTGAGCATCTGCAGGATGTCGTCGATGACGTGCATGCGCACCGTGCGGCGCAGATCCTCGAGGCTGTGGACGTGGTTGTACAGCGACGGCCCCTTGGTGCCGAGCTGGGTGGCCAGCGCGTTGATGGTCAACGCGTCCCAGCCCTCCCGGTCCAGGAAGGTCAGCGCGGCATTGACGATGACCTCGCGGCTGAGTTTGGCCGAACGCGCCGACGACCGGGCCCCGGCGCGCGACCGACCGCCCGCCGATTCCGGTTGTGAACTCATCCGCTCGCCCTTCAGTTCTGCGATCAGCGAAGAACTCTAGTTGACGTCGGCACTCACACGTAGGCTCCAACCGTCGAGCCGTCACCGCGAATCACTGAGTCAGTAAGGAAGTAGCGCCGATGCAGACCCCCACTTTGGCCGCTGGAATCGGAGCCCTCGGCGCTGCACTCGTGGCCATCACCGTGGCCGGTTGCGGCTCCAACAGCACGGACACCAACTCGCCGACGGCGACGGCGGGCAAATCAGGCGCGCAGGTCGAGGTGGGCAACACCATCAACTACGGATCGTTCGGCACCACCACCGAGATCGACTGCGCCGACGGCAAGTCCCTCAACGTCGGCGGCTCGAACAACACCCTGACGGTGAAAGGCTCGTGTGCGTCGGTGAACATCGGCGGCGCGGACAACAAGATCGTGTTCGAGAAGATCGCCAACGAGCTGTCGGTGGTCGGCCTGAACAACACCGTCACCTACAAGGGTGGCGAGCCGAAGGTGAACAACCTCGGCACCGGGAACACGATCAACAAGGGCTGAGCCCGCCGGGCGTCAGGCCTTGGCGCCGTGCCGTCCCGCGCCCGACGCGAAGCGCGCAGCGCCGGCCAGCGACTCCTCGGCCACCCGCGAGAGACTGCCGAACTCGACGTCCATCGCCTCGGCTTCGGACTGGCCCCACTGATGGATCGCCGACAGCCGATCCGAGCGCAGGCAGCCCTGCGGCAGCGCTGCGAGTTCGGCGGCCAACTCCTCGGCGGCATGCCGGGCATGCCCCTTCGGCACCACCCGGTTGGCCAGGCCGATCGCCAGCGCCTCCTCGGCATGTACCTCACGGCCGGTGAGGATCAGGTCCATCGCCCGGCCGTGCCCGATCAGCCGGGGCAGCCGAACCGTGCCGCCGTCGATCAGCGGCACCCCCCACCGTCGGCAGAACACCCCGAACACCGCGTCCTCCTCGGCGACCCGCATGTCACACCACAGAGCCAGTTCCAGACCGCCGGCCACCGCGTAGCCGCTGACCGCGGCGATCACGGGTTTGGAGAGAACCATCCGGCTCGGGCCCATCGGCCCCGGAGCCGCTGGGCCGGCGACATCGGATCCAGTCCCTGGCCTATGCAGCGGGTTCGAGTTCGCCGTACCCATCGCCTTGAGATCGGCTCCGGCGCAGAAGGTTCCGTGATCACCCCACAACACCGCGACCGATGCCGAATCGTCCTTGTCGAACTCGTCGAATGCCGCGTAGAGCGCCATCGCCGTCGGCCCGTCGACCGCATTGCGCGCGTGCGGCCGGTCCAGGATCACGGTGGTGACCGCGCCATCACGCTCGATTCGTATTCCGCTCATCTCGTCGCCTCCATCAGTCGTTCGTCGTCTCGCCGTGCCACCAGCTCGGCGGCAAAGTCCACATAGGCCCGCCGCACCTGTGCGCCGGGCCAGCCCCACGGCAGCAGTTCGTCGGGCAGCACCGGGTCGGCGAGCAGGTGGCGCACCATGCCCGCGGCGACCGCGAACCGACCGGGGATATCGGACGCCGAGGCCATCTCGGCCAGCAGGCGGTGGCCGGTGGCCGACCACCCGTCGAGGTCCCAGAGCTGGGCGGCGAGCTGGCCGGGATTGTCGTCGCGGGCGTGCAGTACCCGTACCCGTCCCTCGACTTCGGCGGGCAGCGCGTCGTCGAGATTGTCCGGCCGCAACCACACCGCTTCGCGCAGCTCACCGAATCTGCTGTTCTGCAACGCATTCCGCATAGCCGCCCGCACCCTCGGATCCATCCCGACAGAGGTGATCACAACGGTGGTCCAGGTTCCGTCCCAGTCGCGGGTGCGCGGGTCCAGCGCATCGTCCTGCCGGCGCTGACGGGCCAGCAGCCGATCAGAGAGCCGGTACCCGTCCTCCGAACGAACCAGGTCACCGGCGCTGACCATCCGCGTCAGAGCCACCCGCAACGTTTGCTCGCGGATACCGAAATCCGCTGTCAGACGGATCAATTCAGCCGGCGTGGCCCAGGCTGGGTGGGCGCCCAGCAGCACCGACAGCACCACCGACCTGGCGGTCATCCGGGTCAGCGACTCAGACACCGTCACACCCCGGAGGCGCGGCGGCCGTGGTCACCGAACGGCTCGTCACGGTGACGGACCGCTTCACGGAACCCGTGCTCGCGGGCGTCGGCCACAAAGGCGTGGCCCTCGGGAGTGTGCCGGGCGATGCCGTCGAACACGGTGCTGACCATGCGACTGGTGGCCACGCCCTGCTGGTAGAGCGCGGCGTTCATGGCGAGCTTGACCATGATGAGCTGGTTGACCGGAACCGCGGCGATCCGTTCGACCAGCCGTTCGGTGCGCTCGTCGAGGTCCTTGGCGTCGGGCGCCTCGACGGCAAGTCCCCATTCGGCGGCCTGCGCGCCGGTGAGGCAATCACCGGTCAGCAGAAGACGTTTGGCGCGCTGGTCGCCGAGCCGATGCGCCCACAGGCCGGCGGCGGGCACGCCCCACACCCTGGTCGGCGGGTAGCCGATCTTGGCGTCGGCGGCCGCGATCACCTGGTCGGCGTGCAGCGCGATGTCGGTGCCGCCCGCCACGCAATAGCCGTGGACCTTGACCACCGTGGGCTTGTCGGCGTGCATGAGGCTGGCGAAGCCCCGCACGAACCTGCTCATCATCTGGTAGTCGATCATCGGATCCCACGGCTGATTCGGCAGGTGGTTGACGGCCTGGGTTTTGCCGTCGAGCACGGTACCTGCGCGCTCGGACCCGCCCGCCGAACCGGTGCCGTCGGCGTACGCGCTCAGATCGAAGCCCGCACAGAATCCGTCGCCGCGACCGGACACCAGGATCACGTGAACGTCGGGGTCCATGTCCGCCCGCTCCACCAACGCCGCCAATTCCAGCGGGGTGTCGGCGACAATGGCATTGCCTTTCTCCGGACGGTTGAACGTGATTCGGGCGATGCGATCGGTGACCTCGTAGGTCATCGTCTTCAACGTCTCCACGCCACACCCTTCCGCGACAGTGCGGTTTCATCCGCGACACGCCGTGCGAAGCGGATCAGATCGCACACTCGAGGCGCGACCGCGGTCATCCCTTCACCAGGCAGCGCTCGATGATCGGCCCGAGATCCAGCCCAGCGGGCAGGGTGCCGAACGCGCCGCCCCAGTTGCCGCCCATCCGGGTGGCCAGGAATGCCTCCGCGACCGCGGGGTGGCCGTGTCGCACCAGCAGCGAACCCTGCAACGCCAGGCAGATGTCCTCGGCGACCTTGCGGGCCCGGTACTCGACGGCCTCGGTGTCTGCGAGTTCGGCCCGCAGCGTGGCCACGTGGACATCCAGCCGGGCGTCCTGCCCCGCGGTGGTGCCCAGTTCGTCGAACAGGACGTCGACGCATTCCGGCCGGGTTGCCATGGCGCGCAAGGTATCCAGCGCGCTGACGTTCCCCGAGCCCTCCCAGATACCCATCAGCGGCGCCTCGCGGTAGAGCCGGGGCATACCTGACTCCTCGGCGTAGCCGTTACCGCCCAGGCATTCCATCGCCTCGCCGGCATGCGGGGTGGCCCGCTTGCACACCCAGTACTTGGATGCCGCCAGTCCGATCCGGCGCAACAGCGTCTCGCGCTCGTCACCGCGCACCGCGCTGTCGGTGGCGCCGGCCATCCGCATCGCGACAATGGTGGCCGCCTCGGCCTCGACGGCGAGATCGGCGAGCACATTACGCATCAGCGGCTGGTCGATCAGATAGGCGCCGAACGCTTTTCGATGCTGGGCATGGTGCACCGCCCGGGTCAGGCCATTGCGCATGCTGGTGGCGCTGCCCAGCGTGCAGTCCAGCCGGGTGAGGTTGACCATCTCGATGATGGTCGGCACTCCGCGGCCCTCCTCGCCGACCAGCCACGCGATGGCGCCGTCGTACTCCACCTCACTGGAGGCGTTGGCGTGGTTACCCAGCTTGTTCTTGAGGCGCTGGATGAACATCCGGTTGCGGCTGCCGTCGGGCAGCACCCGGGGCAGCATGAAGCAGCTCAGCCCGCCCGGCGCCTGGGCGAGCACCAGGAAGATGTCGCTCATCGCCGCCGAGGTGAACCACTTGTGCCCGGTCAGCGAGTAGCTGCCGTCGCCGTTGGGGACGGCCTGGGTCGTGCCGGCGCGGACGTCGGAGCCGCCCTGCTTCTCGGTCATCGACATGCCGGCGGTGATCCCGGCCTTGGTGGCGGGCACCGTCAGCTCGGGATCGTAGTCGCGGCTGGTGAGCAGCGGCTCGTACACGGCGGCCAGCTCCGGGTTGTGGCGCAGCGCGGGGACGACGGCGTAGGTCATCGAGATCGGGCAGACGTGGCCGGGCTCGGGCGTCCAGACCGACATCTTCGCCGCGCGGACCACGTGGGCACCCGGGCGCTCGTCGGCCCACGGCGCGGCGTGCACACCGTGGGCAATCGCCGTGCGCATCAGCTCGTGATAGGCGGGGTCGTACTCGATCTCGTCGACCCGGTAGCCGTAACGGTCATGGGTGTGCAGGATCGGCTGGTTGCGGTCGGCAAGATCGCCCCAGCGCTGGGCCTGGGCGCTGCCCGAAAGCGCACCGAGTTCGGTGACCTCGTCCAGCCCCCACTGTCCGCCCTCGCGGATCAGGGCCTCGATGAGCACCGGCGACGTGGCCGGATTGTGGTCCACCAGCGGCGGGACCTGGTTGGTGACGACGTGCGTGTCCGACATCCCTCCACTGTTACATTTTTCTGATAGCCGCACAAGAACCGTAATATGGCATGCTGCTGGGCGTGAAGCCGAACTCCGTGGTCCACGCATCCAGCCAGTGGCTCGAACACGAGCCGGTGCCCGGCGACCAGTCGCTGGGTGGCAGCCCGCACACCGGCATCGCCGAACTCGGCCAGTTCGGCGGACTCGACGTCGGGGTGTGGGAGATGACCCCGGGTGTGATGAGCGACGTGGAAGCCGACGAGGTGTTCGTCGTGCTGTCCGGGGCCGCCACGGTGGAGTTCGACGACGGCACTCCCCCGCTGACGCTGGGCCCGGGCGATGTGGTCCGGCTGGCCGAGGGAGCGCGCACGGTGTGGACGGTCACCGAGACGCTACGCAAGGTGTATCTGAGCTAGCGCGGATGCGCGGCGAAGAAATCCCAGATCGCCTCGGTGGCGAATGACGGCCACTCATGACCGCCACCGGCCACGGTGATCAGCTCGACGCTTCGCCCGGCCGGGCAGTCGGCGATCGATGTCGTGAGCGCTCCATTGACCGTCGTGGCCGGTGGCGCGCACTGATCGACGTCGCGCCAGAATCCATTCACGTCAGGCACCGGTGGGCCGTCGATGTTCGCGACACCCTCACCGGGCTGCCCGTCGTAGCGGATCATCCGGTCAGCGGTGCCGTGGATGTGTACCACCGAAGTGGGTGACGGCGCCGGGCAGCTGTCGAGCTGGGTCGCCGAATCCGGCCCGACGGCCGCGAAAACCGCTGTGTTGCAGGCCAGTTTGTAGGCCATCATGCCGCCGTTGCTGATACCGGTGGCGTAGATCCGGGTGGGATCGATGCCGATATTGCCGGCGATATCGCGTACCGCGGCGGTGATGAACGCGACGTCGTCGACATTGTCGCGCCCGGAGCGACCGCAGCAGCCGCCACCGGAATTCCAGGCCCGGCCCAGCCCGTCGGGGTAGGCGACGACGAACTTGGCCGACTCGGCGAGCTGATTCCAGCCGTAGGCCCGCTCGGCCTGCGCGGCGCTGCCGAACCCACCGTGCAACATGACCACCAGCGGCGCAGCCGGGGGCAGACCGGCGGGCAGATACAGCCGGTAGATGCGGTCGACGCCGCCGACGGCGATCGTGTGTGCGGTGGCACCCGGGGTGAAGGGGGCCGGTGCGGCCGAGCCCGACGGTGCACAGGCCGAGACGAGTAGGAGGACCCCTAGTAGCGCGACGACCCGGGTCCGCATGCTCACCCCGATACGTTGTCGCGGAGGAAGGCGATGTCGTTCTTGCGGCCCTCGTCGGCCGTCTCACAGATCACCGGCGCACCCGCTGCCGTGACCACCGCGACCAGCAGCTGCGGATCGATCTGTCCGGCGCCGAAATTGGCATGCCGGTCAGCACCGGAGCCCTTGGCGTCGCGGGAGTCGTTACAGTGCACCAGGTCGATCCGGCCGGTGATGCCCTTGATCCGCTCGACCGCGTCGATCAACTCCTCGCCAGCCGCCCAGGCGTGGCAGGTGTCCAGGCAGAACCCGATGCCGGTGTCGCCGATCCGCTCCCACAGCCGGCCGATGGTGTCGAAGTGCCGCGCCATGGCGTGGTCACCGCCGGCGGTGTTCTCCAGGTAGACCGGCACCTCGGTCTCCAGCTGGGCCAGGGCTTTGACCCAGCGCTCGAAGCCGGCCTCCATGTCATTGTCATCGGCGTGGCCGCCGTGCACGATCACCGCCGTCGCGCCGATCTCGGTTGCGGCATCGCAGGTGTCCTGCAGGATCTTGCGCGACGGGATGCGCACCCGGTTGTTCGCCGAGGCCACGTTGATCAGGTAGGGCGCGTGCACGTAGAGCGGGATCGGGGATTTGCGCAGCAGGTCGGCATCCTCACGCGGCTTGGGTTTCTTCCAGCTCTGCGGATCACCGAGGAAGAACTGCACCGCGTCGGCCTCGTCATCCAACGCCCCGGCCAGCGGATTGTCGGAGCGGACATGGGAACCGATCAGCACGTCGGCCAGTTTAGGCGCGGCGGCGACCGCGCGCTTCCCAGCCCGACCGTCAGCTCCCGCGAGCAGGCCCACAATCGCACGAAAATCGCTCTGCCAGTGCGATTTTGCGTGTGCTCGAAAGGTCAGCGCCAGAACAGGTGGTGGATCACACCGCTGGGGCTGGGCACCACTTCGTGGTGGAAGCGATCGTCCAAGTCGTCGGGTGACTCCCAGAGCCGGGAACCGGCGCCGATCTCGACGTCGGCGACGGCCACATGCAGGGTGTCGACCAGACCCGCGTCAAGGAACTGACGGACGGTGCTCGCGCCACCGCCGAGCCGGACATCCTTGCCACCGGCCGCCCCCTTGGCCTGGTCCAGGACGCTCGCGGGATCACCGTTGACGAAGTGGAACGTGGTATCCGACAGCGTCAACGACGGCCGGTGATGGTGCGTCATCACGAACACCGGGGTCCGGAACGGTGGCTCGTCGCCCCACCAGCCCTGCCAGTCGGCATGGTCCTGCCACGGACCGCGATAGGGGCTGAACTTGTTGCGGCCCATGATCTCCGCACCGATGTTGTTGGTGAAGTCGCGGGTGAAGTAGTCGTCGAGGCCGCGGCTGCCGCCGGGGTCGGTGCGATTCACCCAACTGGCCGTCGCGCCGACCCAGGCGAACAGGGCCTGCTGGTCGGCGTCGCCGAACGGACGCTCGAAGCATTGGTTGAGCCCGGCGCCGAAGCCGTCGCGCGAGAGAATGAAGTTCTGGACTCTGAGCAGTTGGGTCATACCAGGGTAGACCGCGGCAATCAGCCCAATTCATCGCAACGAAAAAGCCCCCGGGCGAACCCGGGGGCCTTTTCGTACTCGACTAGCGGTAGTCGCTGTAGCCGTAGTCGTCCAGCGGCACCGCAGCACCGGTCGCCTGGCCGAAGTCCGGGCTGTAGTACTGATCCTCGTAGGACGGGATCGTGTACGCCGCAGCGCGGGCTTCCTCGGTCGGCTGCACCTGGATGTTGCGGTAGCGGTTGATACCGGTACCGGCCGGGATCAGCTTGCCGATGATCACGTTCTCCTTCAGACCCTGCAGCTTGTCGCTGCGGCAGTTGATCGCCGCATCGGTCAGCACGCGAGTGGTCTCCTGGAACGACGCCGCCGACAGCCACGAATCGGTGGCCAGCGACGCCTTGGTGATACCCATCAGCACCGGACGGCCGGCCGCGGGCTCGGCGCCCTCGGCAACCACCCGACGGTTCTCGGCCTCGAACTCGCCGCGCTCGGTCAGCGAGCCGGGCAGGAACTCCGTGGCACCCGAATCGATGATCGTGACGCGCCGCAGCATCTGCCGGACGATGACCTCGATGTGCTTGTCGTGGATCGACACACCCTGCGCCCGGTAGACCTCCTGGACCTCCTTGACCAGGTGGATCTGGACCTTGCGCGGGCCTTCGACACGGAGCACCTCGTGCGGGTCGGCCGAGCCCTCCATGAGCTGCTGGCCCACCTCGACGTGGTCACCGTCGGCCAGCAGCCGCTCGGTCCCGTCGTCGTGCTTGAACACGCGCAGACGCTGACGCTTGGACAGCTTGTCGTACACGACCTCCTCGCCCCCGTCGTCGGGAACGATGGTGATCTTGTAGAACTTGTCGCTCTCCTCCAGGCGAACCCGCCCGGCGACGTCGGCGATCGGGGCACGGTTACGCGGAACGCGCGCCTCGAACAGCTCCTGCACACGCGGCAGACCACCGACGATGTCGGCGCCACCGGTAACACCACCCTGGTGGAAGGTACGCATGGTCAGCTGCGTGCCGGGCTCACCGATGGACTGCGCGGCCACGATGCCGACGGCCTCGCCGATGTCGACCAGCTTGCCGGTGGCCATCGAACGGCCGTAGCACATCGCACACACACCCGAGGCACTGCCGCAGGTGAGCACGGAGCGCACCTTGACCTGCGAGATACCGGCCTCGAGCAGCGCGTCGATCGCCGGGTCGCCCAGGTCGTGGCCGGCCTCGACGATGACGTTGCCCTTCTCGTCGACCGCGTCAGCGGCCAGCGTGCGGGCGTACGCCGAGGTCTCGACGTGCGGGTCGCGGATGAGGCTGCCGTCGGCCTGGCGCTCGGCCAGGTCCACCAGGATGCCCCGTTCGGTGCCGCAGTCGTGCTCGCGGACGATGACGTCCTGCGACACGTCGACCAGACGACGGGTCAGGTAACCCGAGTCAGCGGTACGCAGAGCGGTGTCCGCCAGACCCTTTCGGGCGCCGTGGGTGTTGATGAAGTACTCCAGCACCGTCAGGCCCTCGCGGAACGAGGACTTGATCGGACGCGGGATGAACTCACCCTTCGGGTTGGTCACCAGACCCTTCATGCCGGCCAGGGTGCGCGTCTGGGTGAAGTTACCCGTCGCACCGGACTTCACGATCGTGATGATCGGGTTGTCATCCGGATAGTGCGCCTCGAGAGCCTTACCGACCTCTTCGGTGGCTTCCTTCCACAGCTCCACCAGAGCGTCGTTGCGCTCCTGGTGGTTCAGGGCACCGCGCTGGTACTTCTTCTCGATCCCGTCGGCTTCGGACTCGTAGCGCTCGAGGATCTCCTGCTTCTCCGGCGGCACGATGACGTCGGCCATCGACACGGTGACACCCGACCGGGTGGCCCAGTAGAAACCGGCGTCCTTGAGCTTGTCGACGGTCTGCGCCACCACGATCATCGGGTAGCGCTCGGCCAGATCGTTGATGATCCGGGCCTGGACCTTCTTGTGCATCTGCTCGTTGACGAACGGATACCCCTGCGGCAGGAGCTCATTGAAGAGCACCCGGCCCAGCGTGGTCTCGGCGGTCCAGGCATTGCCCGGGCGCCAGCCGTTCTCGCCGAACAGCTCGGTCTCGACCTCGTGCGGCGGACGCAGCTGCGTCAGGCGCACCTTGATCTGCGCACGAACACTGAGCACACCGCGGTCCATCGCCATGATGGCCTCGGCCGGGCTGCTGTACACACCGGTTTCCGGGGTGTCCTTGCCTGCCGGGGTGTACTCGCCTTCGCTGCCGGCGACATGGGTGGTCAGGAAGTACAGACCGGTGACCATGTCCAGACGCGGCATGGCCAGCGGCTTACCCGAGGCCGGCGACAGGATGTTGTTCGACGACAGCATCAGCACGCGGGCCTCGGCCTGCGCCTCGGCGCTCAGCGGCAGGTGGACTGCCATCTGGTCGCCGTCGAAGTCGGCGTTGAACGCCTCACAGACCAGCGGGTGCAGCTGGATGGCCTTACCTTCCACCAGCTGCGGCTCGAAGGCCTGGATACCGAGGCGGTGCAGCGTGGGTGCACGGTTCAGCAGAACCGGGTGCTCGGCGATGACCTCTTCGAGGACATCCCACACCTGCGGACGCTGACGCTCGACCATGCGCTTGGCGCTCTTGATGTTCTGCGCGTGGTTCAGGTCGACCAGTCGCTTCATCACGAACGGCTTGAACAGCTCCAGCGCCATCAGCTTGGGCAGACCGCACTGGTGCAGCTTGAGCTGCGGGCCGACCACGATGACCGAACGGCCCGAGTAATCGACGCGCTTGCCGAGCAGGTTCTGGCGGAACCGGCCCTGCTTGCCCTTGAGCAGATCGGACAGCGACTTGAGCGGACGGTTGCCCGGCCCGGTGACCGGCCGGCCGCGCCGGCCGTTGTCGAACAGCGCGTCCACCGACTCCTGAAGCATGCGCTTCTCGTTGTTGACGATGATCTCGGGCGCACCGAGGTCGATCAGTCGCTTGAGCCGGTTGTTGCGGTTGATCACACGGCGGTACAGGTCGTTGAGGTCCGAGGTGGCGAAGCGGCCACCGTCGAGCTGGACCATCGGCCGCAGCTCCGGCGGGATCACCGGAACCGCGTCGAGCACCATGCCCATCGGCGAGTTGCCGGACTGCTGGAAGGCCGCGACGACCTTCAGTCGCTTGAGGGCGCGCAGCTTCTTCTGCCCCTTGCCGCTGCGGATGACCTCGCGCAGCGACTCGGCCTCGGCGTCGATGTCGAAGTTCTGGATGAGCTTCTGGATCGACTCTGCGCCCATCGAGCCTTCGAAGTACTCGCCGTAGCGGTCGACGAGCTCGCGGTAGAGGTTCTCGTCGACGATCAGCTGCTTGGGAGCCAGCTTGGTGAAGGTGCTCCAGATCTCGTCGAGCCGGTCCAGCTCGCGCTGGGCACGGTCACGCAGCTGACGCATCTCGCGCTCGCCGCCGTCGCGCACCTTGCGGCGCACGTCGGACTTGGCACCCTCGGCCTCGAGCTCGGCCAGGTCGGCCTCGAGCTTCTGGGCGCGGGCCTCCAGGTCGGAATCACGCTGGTCGGCGACGGCCTTCTTCTCGACCTCCATCTCGGCTTCGAGGGTGGAGAGCTCGTTGTGGCGCATCTCGTCGTCGACCGCGGTGATCACGTAGGCCGCGAAGTAGATGATCTTCTCGAGATCCTTCGGGGCCAGGTCGAGCAGGTAGCCGAGGCGCGACGGGACGCCCTTGAAGTACCAGATGTGCGTGACGGGAGCGGCCAGCTCGATGTGGCCCATCCGCTCGCGACGCACCTTGGCGCGAGTGACCTCGACGCCGCAGCGCTCGCAGATGATGCCCTTGAAGCGGACGCGCTTGTACTTGCCGCAGTAGCACTCCCAGTCGCGAGTCGGTCCGAAGATCTTCTCGCAGAACAGGCCATCCTTCTCCGGCTTGAGCGTGCGGTAGTTGATGGTCTCCGGCTTCTTGACCTCGCCGTACGACCAGTTGCGGATGTCGTCCGCGGTCGCCAGACCGATGCGGAGTTCATCGAAGAAGTTGACGTCTAGCACGTAACTCCCTTTCCCCTTTCGGGACTAGAAACACTAATTAGCGCCGCGGCTCCGCCGCGATCAGGCCAGATCTTCGACAGAGGCAGATTCGTTGCGGGACAGGTTGATTCCGAGGTTGGCAGCAGCGCGCTCCAAGTCCTCGTCATCGCCGTCACGCATTTCGATTGCCGCGCCGTCCGAAGACAGCACCTCAACGTTCAGGCACAGCGACTGCAGCTCCTTGAGCAGCACCTTGAACGACTCCGGAATGCCCGGCTCGGGGATGTTCTCGCCCTTGACGATCGCCTCGTAGACCTTGACCCGGCCGACGGTGTCGTCGGACTTGATGGTCAAGAGCTCCTGCAGCGTGTACGCCGCGCCGTAGGCCTGCATGGCCCAGCACTCCATCTCACCGAACCGCTGACCACCGAACTGCGCCTTACCGCCCAGCGGCTGCTGGGTGATCATCGAGTACGGACCGGTCGAGCGGGCGTGGATCTTGTCGTCGACCAGGTGGTGCAGCTTCAGGATGTACATGTAGCCGACCGTGACCGGGTACGGGAACGGTTCGCCGCTGCGGCCGTCGTAGAGCACGGCCTTGCCGTCACCGTCGACGAGAACCTCGCCGTCGCGGTTGGGCAGCGTCGAGCTCAGCAGACCCTGCAGCTCCTCCTCGCGGGCACCGTCGAACACCGGGGTGGCGGTCTTGGTGTCGGCCGGAGCGCTCAGCATCTGCTCGGGCAGGTTCGCCGCCCACTCCGGTGCGCCGTCGATCTGCCAGCCCGTCTTGGCCACCCACCCGAGGTGGGTTTCCAGGATCTGGCCGATGTTCATCCGTCGCGGCACACCGTGGGTGTTCAGGATGATGTCCACCGGGGTGCCGTCCGGAAGGAACGGCATGTCCTCGACCGGCAGGATCTTTCCGATGACGCCCTTGTTGCCGTGGCGGCCGGCGAGCTTGTCACCGTCGGAGATCTTGCGCTTCTGGGCCACGTAGACGCGGACCAGCTCGTTGACACCGGCGGGCAGCTCGTCGTCGTCCTCGCGGGAGAACACCCGGATGCCGATGACCTTGCCGGACTCGCCGTGCGGCACCTTCAGGGAGGTGTCGCGAACCTCGCGGGCCTTCTCACCGAAGATGGCACGCAGCAGGCGCTCTTCCGGGGTCAGCTCGGTCTCACCCTTCGGGGTGACCTTGCCGACCAGGATGTCGCCGTCGCGGACCTCGGCACCGATGCGGATGATGCCGCGCTCGTCGAGATCGGCCAGCACCTCATCAGAGACGTTCGGGATGTCCCGGGTGATCTCCTCGGCGCCCAGCTTGGTGTCGCGGGCATCGATCTCGTGCTCTTCGATGTGAATCGAGGTGAGCACGTCCTCCTCCACCAGGCGGTTGGAGAGGATGATCGCGTCCTCGTAGTTGTGACCCTCCCACGGCATGATCGCGACGAGCAGGTTCTTGCCCAGCGCCATCTCACCGTTCTCGGTGCACGGCCCGTCGGCCAGCACCTGGCCGGACTCGACCCGCTGACCGGCGTCCACGATCGGACGCTGGTTGGCGCAGGTGCCGTGGTTGGAGCGGGCGAACTTGCGCATCCGGTAGGTGTGCCGGGTGCCGTCGTCAGCCATCACGGTGATGTAGTCGGCCGAAACCTCTTCCACCACACCGGACTTCTCGGTCACCACCACGTCGCCGGCGTCGATAGCCGCACGCAGCTCCATGCCGGTACCCACCAGCGGTGCCTCGCTGCGCACCAGCGGAACCGCCTGGCGCTGCATGTTGGCACCCATCAGGGCACGGTTGGCGTCGTCGTGCTCGAGGAACGGGATCATCGCCGTCGCGACCGACACCATCTGGCGCGGCGAGACGTCCATGAAGTCCACCTCGGTGGCGCTGACGTACTCGACCTCGCCACCCTTACGACGCACCAGGACGCGGTCCTCGAGGAACTTGCCATTGGCGTCGGTCGGCGAGTTGGCCTGCGCCACGACGTGGCGGTCCTCCTCGTCGGCGGTCAGGTAGTGGATCTCGTCGGTGACCACACCGTCGACGACCTTGCGATAGGGCGTCTCGATGAAGCCGAACGGGTTCACCCGCGCGTACACCGACAGCGAGCCGATCAGACCGATGTTCGGACCCTCAGGGGTCTCGATCGGGCACATCCGGCCGTAGTGGCTGGAGTGCACGTCGCGGACCTCCAGGCCGGCACGCTCACGGGACAGACCACCGGGGCCCAGCGCCGACAGGCGGCGCTTGTGGGTCAGGCCCGACAGCGGGTTGTTCTGGTCCATGAACTGCGACAGCTGGCTGGTGCCGAAGAACTCCTTGATCGCCGCCACGACGGGACGGATGTTGATCAGGGTCTGCGGCGTGATCGCCTCGACGTCCTGGGTGGTCATCCGCTCGCGGACGACGCGCTCCATGCGGGACAGGCCGACCCGGATCTGGTTCTGGATCAGCTCACCGACGGTGCGCAGACGACGGTTGCCGAAGTGGTCGATGTCATCAACTTCGACCGGCACCTCGACGCCGCCCGGGGCGGTCATCGACGGCTGACCCTCGTGCAGGCGCACCAGGTACTCGATGGTGGCGACGATGTCCTCTTCGGTCAGCGTCGAGCTGGTGATCGGCTGGCCGGCGTTCAGGCCCAGCTTCTTGTTCACCTTGTAGCGGCCCACCCGGGCCAGGTCGTAGCGCTTGTCCTTGAAGAACAGGTTCTCCAGCAGGGTCTGCGCGGACTCCTTGGTCGGCGGTTCGCCCGGGCGCAGCTTGCGGTAGATGTCCAGCAGCGCCTCGTCGGTGCCGGCGGTGTTGTCCTTCTCCAGCGTCGACATCATGATCTCGGAGAAGCCGAAGCGCTCGCGGATCTGCTCGCTGGTCCAGCCCAGCGCCTTGAGCAGCACGGTGACCGGCTGACGGCGCTTGCGGTCGATACGCACACCGACGGTGTCGCGCTTGTCGACGTCGAACTCGAGCCACGCGCCGCGGCCCGGGATCACCTTGACGCTGTGCAGCGTCTTCTCGGTGGACTTGTCGATGGTCTCGTCGAAGTACACACCCGGCGAGCGGACCAGCTGGCTCACCACGACACGCTCGGTGCCGTTGATGATGAAGGTGCCCTTCTCGGTCATCATCGGGAAGTCACCCATGAAGACCGTCTGGCTCTTGATCTCGCCGGTGTTGTTGTTGATGAACTCGGCCGTGACGAACAGCGGGGCCGCGTACGTCATGTCCTTGTCTTTGCACTCGTCGACCGGAGCCTTGACCTCGTCGAAGCGCGGGTCGGAGAAGCTCAGGGACATCGAGCCGGAGAAGTCCTCGATGGGCGACAGCTCGGCAAGCACCTCTTCGAGGCCGCCAACCGGGCTCGGGTCACCCTCGGCAATCGCCTTCTGACGCCACTCGTCGGCACCGATCAGCCATTTGAAGGAATCGGTTTGGACGTCAAGCAGGCCGGGAACCTCTAGAGGCTCACGCAGCTTGGCGAAGGAAATTCGGGTCGGTGCTCCGGGAACGGAGTTAGAAGTAGTAGTTGATTTGCTCTGGCTAGAGACTGCCAAGATGCATCCTTCCAGCACCTAAAGCGACTACCCGGAGAACCTCCGGTACGCCGCGAGATCTGCGTCGGTTCAGGCTGGCGTCCTCAAGGACCGGGCCTGTCCCCGACGCACGCGGCACGCAAATAGGTCTCTGAGCTGGAATGTCTTGGCTCAGACGTGGACCACGGTGTCAGGTGCGGGTTGAGGTGGGCAGGAGGCAGCCAGCGCAACGTCCAACAATAGCGCAGAACGGCGCATTCCTCAACAATCGCATGCCGGGTTGGCTGGCGCTGGCTGGCGAACTAGCTACCCACGCACACATGCTGGTCAACAGACTGGACCGTTTGTGCCTTTCCGTCAAGGGATAACGCCGTGTTTGGTGTGGAAAACTTCCCCTGCCGCGCTCAGGGCCAGACCGGGTCCGGGTATTGCTGAGTCCGGGTGATCGGCCCCCACACACCGAGCTGGCGGGCCCGCGTGACGAGGCTGTCGTACTGCGCCTCGGTGATCGTCTTGCTCCGGGTCAGGATGTAGCCGGAGAAGCTGGTGGGATCGCTGACGATCACCCACTGGTAGTTGGGTTCGTAGTCCAGGATCCAGTAGTTGCCGGGTTCGGCGCCGCTCGGTGTGCTGCCGAAGAAGCCCACATCAAGCCGGGTGTTGAAGGCCGGGTTCACCGACACCGCGGTGCCGGTGATCTGGGTCGCCGGACCGTTCGGGCCGAAGTAGTTGCCCGAGTTCTGCACCTTCACCGTGCCGTCCGGGTTGAGGGTATAGACGGCGGTGGTGTTGACCAGACCCCACGCGAACGGCAGCTTCACACTGCCCTGCTCGTACCAGGGCTGGCCGTTGGCGTACTCGGTGACGTCCACCGGCGGCGGGGCGGGCAGCGTGGTGGCCCCGGCCGGGCCCAGCACGATGGGCTGGTTCACGCCGGTGTAGGCACCCGAGGGTCCATAGGTGCCGTACAGCGGATCGGTCGGGCCCTTGCCGGCGTAGATGTCGTTGATCCAGCCGGAGGCGAAGGTGCGCACCGCGTCCTTGGCTCCCGGCGGCGACGGCCGGACGATGATCGCGCTGGCGATCTCCCCGAGCCAGGCGAACAGGTTGTTGCCCTGGATGACGTCGGTGTGCGAGCCGTTGTCGATCTGGACGCCGTAGAACTGGTCGCCGTAGAACAGCTGCATCAGTTCGGTGGCCACGCCGAAGGCGTTCCAGCGCTGCGGCGGTGCGGCGATCTGGTAGTCCGGGATGCCGGCGGCCTCCAGCGCGGTCAGCGAGTCGGTGAACAGCGGGTTGCGCGAGACGCCGTCGAACATCACCACGCCGAGGAGGTTGTCGACCTGGTCGGTCTCGGTGATCAGGGCGCCGACGGCGGTGGCGAAGTTACCGCCTGCCGAATGCCCGGTGAGCAGGAACTTCTCCGGCAGCACGCCCTGGAAGCCGGCGGCGTTGGCGCTGACGTTCAGCGCCGAGCGGCTGTCCTGGAACATCGAGGCGACGGCTTCGCGCATCACGGCGCCGCCGAGGTAGCAACCGGGGCACAGCGGGGTGTCGAACCAGAAGATGTTCGGCACCACCACGATGCTGTTGGTCTGCTGCGCCAGGTCCTGGGCCATGTCGGCGTACCAGTCCTTGAAGCCCAGGAAGCCGTGCTGGAGCCAGATGACACCGTTGGCCTGCACGGTGCCGTCGGCCTGGGTCGGGAAATACCAGTCGGCCGGTGCGGCGTACCCGTTCTCCCCCGCGGGGATGTCGAGCACGGACGACCCGGTGCGCACGCCGGTGACACCGTTGCCGACGGTGGCGACAGGCGTGTTGGGGTCCAGCCCGTTGTCGCCGCTGTTGACCGGCGTCGGCAGCTGGAACCCGAAGATTCCGCCGACAGTGTCGATGAGCGCCTTGACGATGTAGTCGCCGAACGACAGCTGGTTGGCCTCGGCGGCGGGCAGACCGATGGCTGCGGTCGGGCCCATGATGATCTGCTGGTTCGACGCGGCGTACAGGCCGTACTGCGGGGCCTCCGGGGTGGCGCCGACATACATGTCGTTGATCCAGCCGTCGGTGAGCGTGTAGACGGCCTCGGTGTTACCGGCCGGCACCGCCTTGGTCACCAGTTGCAGGACGAAGTCGAACAGCGGGTTGACGCCGAGCATGGAGTCGACATGCGAGCCGCCCTGCAGGACGACGCCGATGAACTGGTCGGTGACCGTGGCCGCCAGCACGTTTGTCGTTGCGCCGAACAGGTTCCAGCTCTGCGCCGGGGCGGCGATCTGGTAGACCGGCTTGTTCGCCGCTGCCAGCGCGGCCACCTGGTTGGCGAACGACCCGTCAAGTGAGCCGTTGGAGACGCCGTCGAACATGATCACGCCGATCAAGTCGTTGGGGTCGTACTGGGCGTCGTTGCCGTTGAGGTAGTCATCGGCGACCGCGGTGGCGAAACCGCCGCCCGCGGAGTGCCCGGTGAGCACGAACTTCTCCGGCAGCGCGGTGCCGGTGAACCCGGCAGCTGTGGCGCTGGCCAGCAGGGTGGCCCGGTTGGGGCCGAGCAGCGCTGCGGCGTCCAACTGAGTCAGCTCGCAGGTGAGGCAGCCGCCGGAGAAGGTGATCGGAATGGACGACAGGGTCGGCGAGACCACGATGCTGTTGGTCTGCTTCGCGAGGTTCTGGGCCAGCGCCGAGTAGAACGTGTTGGTTGCGCCGAATCCGTGCTGCAGCCAGATCACGCCCTGGGCGTCGACCGTGCCGTCAGCCTGGGTCGGGAAGTACCAGTCAGCGGCGACGGTCTGGCCGATGAAGGCGCCGGGGAGCTCAAGTCTGGAGTGCCCGATCTGGACGCCGGTGACGCCGTTGGAGCCGTTGGGCAGCAGCACCGAGGAGTTCGCCACGAGTGCTGTGGTCTCGGTGGTGGACGCCGCGGTCTTGGGTGCCACGCCGAGCCCGGAGAGCAGGTTGAGCATCGCGGTGGCCAGCAGGCCCGAGGCGGGAGCGGCGGTGTTGGCGGCGCTGGCGGTCACGGTGCCGGCCGAGGCGATGATCTGATCGATCTGCGCCTGGCGCGCGGCGGCGAGCGCGGCCCGCCGCGACGTCCCGACCGCCACCGACACCGGGACGCTCTGGGGTGCGGTGGCGGCGACGGTGTCCACCGCATCGGCCGTCGACTCTGCGCTGCCGACGCTCGCGGCGGGGGCGGCGGTCTGGTCGGCGTCCGCCTCGGTGGCGGTCTTGGTGGTCGACGGCGTCGTCACCTTCGTGGTCTGGGCGTCGACGGACGACTTCGACGATTTGCGGTCCGCGGTCGACGATGTCTTGGACCCCGTCGCCGCCTTCGATGCGCGCTTGCTGCCGCCGGTGGACTTGCCACTCGAGGACGAGGAACCGCTGGACGCCTGCTGGTTACCCGAGCCGTCGTCGGTGCCGTCGGCGTGCGCCGCTCCGGAACCGGCCAGCAGCGCCGCACCCAATCCGACGACCACTGCACTCGTGCCCAACAAGACGCGCCGTTCAGCCATCCGCCCCAGCCTCTCTATTGACGTTTTCGAAAACGTACTCATGTCAAGGGCATTCGGTACACAAAACGCGTTGTCCGCTACGGACACGTCATAAGTTCGTCAGACCGCGGCGTAGGCCGGCTGCGTCGGCAGCACGATCCCGGCGGCCTGACCGAAGATGACCGCCTGGCCCGCCGCACCGTAGTAGCCGTACTGCGGATCACTCGGTCCGGCGCCGGCGTAGAAGTCGTTGATCCATCCGTTGGCCAGGGTGTAGACGGCCGCGGTGTTGCCCGGCTGCGACCATCCGCTGACCAGTTGCACGAGGGCGTCGTACAACGGGTGGGAGCCCACCATCGAGTCGAAGTGGACCCCGTTGACGATCTGAAAGCCGACGAATTCGCCGGGACGGTCGGCGATCAGCTCGTTGGCGGCCTGGTTGTTGTTGTTCCACATCGACGGCGGCGAGGAGATCTCGTACACCGGCTTGCCGTGCAGCGATTCCAAGGCGTTGCGGAACCCGTCCGGGTTGGGAGCCACACCGTCGAACATCACCACACCCAGCAGTTCGTCGGTGGCGCCCGGCGCCAGATGCTCCTCGTAATCCTGGGCGGACAGAACCGCCACTTCGCCGCCGTGCGAGTGCCCGCTCAGGACGAACGGTTCGGGCAGGGTCCCGGTGTAGCCCGCCTGGTTGGCGCTGATGTTCAGCGCGGCCCGGTCACCGAGGAACAGCTGTGCCACGCCTTCCTGGGTGGGGGTGTCCCCGAACAGGCAGGACGTGCAGAACGGAAGCCGGAACGCCACGAGCGTGGGAACCACCACGATGCTGTTGGTCTGCTGGGCCAGTGACATCGCCAGCGACGAGTACAGACCACCGAAAAGCGGACCACCGTGCTGGAAATAGATGAGCCCGCTGGCGTTGATGCTGCCGTCGGCCGACGTGGGGAAGTACCAGTCCACCGGGGCGGTGCAGGAACTCGTGCCGACCGGGATGGTCAAGGTCGAGTGGCCGGTCTTCACCCCGGTGACCCCGTTGGGCAGCGGGGTGGACGCCAGCGCCGTCACCGTGTCGGTGCTGGCCACCGGCGTCGCCGTGGGGACCGATCCACCGAAGATCAGGGGCAGGACGACGGCGGTCCAGGCTCGCATCAGCTGTTCCAGGGGACCCA
This sequence comes from Mycobacterium sp. M26, assembly GCF_001494595.1. Classification (GTDB taxonomy): domain Bacteria; phylum Actinomycetota; class Actinomycetes; order Mycobacteriales; family Mycobacteriaceae; genus Mycobacterium. The sequence goes on along the minus strand of NZ_LN929907.1, from coordinate 1,514,928 downwards.
GCGAATTGGCGATCGGGGTGGGCAGCACCACCGCGGCGGTGTCACCCATGATGATCGGCTGGCCCGCGTCCCCGTACAGGCCGTAGATCGGGGCGTCGGGGCCGGCCCCGGCGTAGAAGTCGTTGATCCAGCCGGTGCTCAGGGTGTAGGTCGCCTGGGTGTTGCCCGGGGCCGACCACTGTGTCACGAGCTGGGCGGAGACGTCGATCAGCGGGTTGGACCCGAGCATCGAGTCGACATGCGAGCCGTTGACGAGCACGGCGCCGACGAACTGGTCGGGGCGCAATGCCACCAGTTCGTCGGTGGTCACGCCGAAGGCATTCCAGGTCTGGGCCGGTGCGGCGATCTGATAGACGGGTATGTCGCGGGTATCGAGGCTGGTGATCGCCTGCGGCAGCGTGCCGTTCATGTTCACGCCGTCGTACATGACCACGCCGAGAAGATGGTTGGTCTCGTTCGGTTGCAGGCTGTCGATGTAGTAGCCGCCCACCGACACCGACCAGCCGCCGCCCGCGGAATGCCCGGCCAGCACGAAGTCCTCGGGCAGGGCGCCGTTGTACCCGGCGGCGTTGGCCGAGATGGTGAGTGCCGCCCGGTCACCGGTGAACATGCTGGCCGCCCCCTGTTGCAGCGGGACGCCGTAGAGCGTGCAGCCCGGGCAGCGCAGCGACGGGAACGACGGCAGCGTCGGCGCGACGACGATGCTGTTGGTCTGCTGCGCCAAGGTGGTGGCCAGCGCCGAGTAGAACATCTTGTCGGCCAGGAAGCCGTGCTGGAGCCAGATGACGCCGTTGGCCTGCACGCTGCCGTCGGCCTGGGTCGGCAGATACCAGTCCGCCGGGGCGTCATAGGACGTCGACCCGGCCGGGATGCTCAGCGTCGAGTGACCCACTTTGACGCCGGTGACCCCGTTGGTGGCGGGCGGGGCGGTGACGGCGGCGAGGCTGCGGTTGCTGTTATCGACGGTCTGTGCGGTGGCCGGGCTGGCGGTCGAGGTTGTCCGGGCGGGTGCGCCGAGCAGGGCGGCGCGGGCGCTTCGGCCGGTGGACGTGGCGGCGGAAGCAGTGGTGGCGGTGGGTACGGCTGCCTCGGTGGCGTCGACGCGCGCGCCCGAGACCACCGCAGCCGGTGCCGCACGGCGCTTACCCGCGGTCGCCGTCGAGGTGGCGTTCGACGAGGGTGACGCCGCCGGCTGCGACGACGAGCTATCGGCGTGACGGCCGCTGCCGCCGGTGCCGTCGCTGTCCGCCGAAGCGGCGCCCGCGCCGGCCAGCAGTGCCGCACCGAGCCCGAGGAAGACTGTTGCAGTCCCCCACCAGACCCGTCGGTTTACGCGCACCCGGCCGCCCCTCCCTCGGTCCGGCACACCGTATCGAAGGGGGCGGGTGGCCGACGCCGATTTAGCTGAATTGTGTCTGCGGCGCGGATTCAGGCGCGGGCCACCGCGACCGGCACTCCGGTCAGCCGCGCCATCCCGGCCAGCGGCTCGAGGTCCTCCGGCGCGCTCGACATCAAGTGATTGACGTTGGCACCGCCGGCGTTGTTGGCGGTGCTCCAGCCGCCGGTGCCACTGTGCCCCCAGCCGTGCGGGATGGCGATGACACCGGCGACGAGATCTTTGGTGACGATGACGGGCAGTTCGATCTCGCCGTACGGGGACCGCACCCGGATCCGGTCGCCGTCGCTGAGCTTCAGGTCAGCGGCATCGTCGACGTGCATCAGGGCGCTCTGCACCCGCTCGCCGCGCATCAGCAACGGAACGTTGTGCATCCACGAGTTCTCCGAGCGCAGTTCGCGCATGCCAATCAGCCGCAGCGGGTAGCCGTCCGGGTCGCTGCGGTGCCGCAGCGCCCGGATCTCGGCGGCGATGCCGTCGTGCACCAGCCGCATCCTGGCGCCGCGGTAGACCACCACCCGCGAAAGGACTCCGGCCGTGAGGTTCGGCGCGAGCACGACGCCGTGCGGGTTGTCCCGGGCCAGCCTGCGGAAGGTCAGACCACCGCGGTTCAGGCCGAACCGGTCCCCACCGGCCCCGAGCCGGATCACGGCGTCGGCCACCAGCCGCGGAGTCAGGCGTAAACCGAAGAGGCCCAGAGCTTTTCGAGTGACCTCGAGGGCGCGCAGCGCGACGGTGCGGTCGGCCAGCCGGCGGCTCAGTTCGTCGATGATCGCCCACTCCGGGCGAGCGTCGCCGGCGGGTGCCACGACGGCCTCGGTGGCTTGGCGGAACGGCGTGGGCTGCAGGATCTGGAACGGCAGCGGGAAATCGTCGCGTTCGTACATCGTGGTGGCCGGGAGCACGTAGTCACACTGTGCGGCGGTTTCGCTGACGTACAGGTCGATCGCGACGGACAGTTCGAGGCCGCGCATCGCGGCGACGAGCTCCTCACCGTTGGGCACGGACAGCACCGGATTGCCGGCGCTGACGAACAGTGCCCGCACCTGACCGGGCCCGGGTGTGGCGATCTCCTTGGCCATGATGCCGGCCGGCTCGGAGAGCAGCACCGACGGGAATCCGCCGATCCGGGAGCGCTTACGGCGATACAACAGTCGCAGCGCGCCGGCCGCGCCCTTCATCAGCCAGCGTTCTCCGGGCATGCCGAACGTGCCGAACATCGACCCGCCCGGCCGGTCGAGGTTGCCCGCGACCAGGTTGACGGCGTCGAGAAGGTAGGTGGTCAAGGTGCCGTGCCGGCCGACGCTGGTGCCCAGGCGGCCGTACACCGCTGCGCGCGGGGTGGCGACGAGATCGCGGGCCAGCGCCCGGACGGTGTCCGGGGCGATGCCGGTGTACGGCTCGGTGGCCTCGGGGGTGAACGGGGCAGCCAGCCGCTCGAGCCAGTCCAGCCCGTCGGCCTGTGCGTCGATCGCGGCGCGGTCAGAGAGGTTCTCGGCAAGCATCACCTGCAGCAGCGACAGCAGCAGGTAGGCGTCCCCGTCCGGCACGATCCCCAGCCACTCGAACTGGGACGCGGTCTCGGTCTTGCGGGGGTCGATGACCAGGACGCGGCCACCGCGTTTGACGATGTCGTGCATCTTGTCGCGGATCCGCGGCGCGGTGACGGCGCTGCCATGCGACACGATCGGGTTGGCGCCGATAACGACGAGGAAGTCGGTGCGCAGCACGTCGGGCACCGGGATTGCCAGCGGGGAGCCGTAGAGCAGCTGGCTGGCGACGAACCGGTTGTTGATGTCCTGGGAGCCGGCGGTGAACAAGTGCGACTTCAACCCCAAGCCGAGCAGCAGGACGTTGAGCCACAGCTGGTGGGAGTAGCTGAACGCACCGGGGTTGCCGAAGTACCAGCCGAGCGCACCGGCGCCGTGCCGGCGGTGGATGTCGGCAAGCCGGGCGGCGATATCGGACATCGCCGCATCCCAGCTGACCGGTTCGAACGCGCCGTCCCGACGTTTGCGCAGTGGGGTGGTCACCCGGTCCGGGTCGTTGTGCAGCTCGGCGAACGCGATGCCCTTCGGGCAGGCGAAACCCTGCGAGACCGGGTGGTCTTTGTCAGGGCGCAGCGCAACCAGCTTGCCGTCTTCGACGGTCGCGACCATGCCGCACAGCGGCTCGCAGATGCGGCAGAACGTCAGCGTGTGCTGGGTGCCGGTCATCCTCCCGCTGTTCTACGCGCTGGGGTTCAGCTGGTGCTGTCCTCGGCGTGCGAGGCGTGGGCCGGCTCGCCCGCGAAGGTGTGGGTCGGCAGCTTGTGGGTGCCTTCCAGGTCGTCGAGGATCGCCTGCTGAGCGGCCGGCGGCAGCGTGTGCAGGATCTGACGCACCCGGGCCTGACGACGGATCACAGCCTGGCGCTCGGGCAGACCAGGGGTGGCCTGGATCTGCGGCGGCACGCCTTCGATCTCTTCGACGCCGCCGTCGTGGTGGCCGGCGTCGGCCAACGCCTGCTCCTCGGCCATCGTCGACTCGTCCTTCTCTTCCGACATACCGATCGGGCCGATACGGCGGCCGTTGAGGAACTGCTTGACGACGGGCTCGTCACTGGTCAGCAGCACCTCGCGGGGACCGAACATGACCAGGTGCTTGCGGAAAAGCATGCCCATGTTGTCGGGCACCGTGCGGGCGATGTTGATGTTGTGGGTCACGATCAGGATCGTGGCGTCGATCTGGGCATTGATGTCGATGAGCAGCTGGCTCAGGTAGGCGGTACGCACCGGGTCCAGACCGGAGTCCGGCTCGTCGCAGAGGATGATCTGCGGGTCGAGCACCAGCGAGCGGGCCAGACCGGCACGCTTCTTCATACCGCCGGAGATCTCGCCGGGGAACTTGTTCTCGTCACCGCCGAGGCCGACCATGTCGAGCTTCTCCATGACGATCTGGCGGATCTCGCTTTCCTTCTTCTTCGTGTGCTCACGAAGGGGGAAGGCGGTGTTGTCGAAAATGTTCATCGAGCCGAACAGCGCGCCGTCCTGGAACATGACGCCGAACAGCGTGCGGATCTCGTAGAGCTCCTTGGCCGAGCACTGGATGATGTCCGTGCCGTCGACGATGATCTTGCCGCGCTCGGGGCGCAGCAGACCGATCAGCGACTTCAGGAACACCGACTTACCGGTACCGGACGGACCGAGCAGCACGCTGACCTCACCCGCGGGGATATCAAGCGTTACGTCCTCCCAGATTCGCTGAGATCCGAACGACTTGGTCAATCCCTCGACCTGAATAGCAATGCCCACGCGAGATCCTTCCGCCCACACCGGTGTACCACTGGCTCGACGGCCTGTGGTTTGAGTCACTGTAGCGCACCAGGTTAGCGCCCACTCAGTTTGTGTACCTACCCGTGATCGAGCTGTGCACATTGCGCCCGATGCAACTAAATCCCCCGCGGGCACAGTGGCCCGCGGGGGATTCGTGAAGGCAGAAACTACTTGACGGTGACCGTGGCGCCGGCGGCCTCGAGCTTGGCCTTGGCGTCCTCGGCGGCCTCCTTGGCGACCTTCTCCAGCAGCGGCTTGGGAGCGCCGTCGACCAGATCCTTGGCTTCCTTCAGGCCCAGGCCGGAGACGATCTCGCGGACGACCTTGATGACGCCGATCTTCTTGTCGCCGGCACCCTCGAGGATGACGTCGAATTCCGACTGCTCCTCGGCGGCCTCGGCCGGAGCGCCGGCAGCGGCACCCGGGGCGGCGGCAACGGCGACCGGAGCAGCGGCGGTGACGTCGAAGGTCTCCTCGAAGGCCTTCACGAACTCAGAGAGCTCGAGCAGGGTCAGTTCCTTGAACGCGTCGAGCAGTTCTTCGGTGGACAGCTTTGCCATGGTGGTTCCTTTTCTTTATGGGTTGGTGGTGGTTGATCAGGCGGCGGGTTCTGCCGAACCCTCTGCGGCCTTCTTCTCCTGAAGAGCCGCAGCAAGGCGCGCGACCTGGGACGCGGGCGCTGCGAACAGCGCTGCGGCCTGGGCCTGCTTTGCCTTCAGAGCGCCGGCGACGCGCGCCAGCAGGACCTCGCGGGACTCGAGGTCGGCGATCTTCTCGACCTCGGCCAGAGTCAGCGGGCGGCCGTCCATGTAGCCGCCCTTGATGACGAGGGCCTTGTTGTCCTTGGCGAACTTCTTGATCGCCTTGGCAGCGTCCACGGGCTCGCCGTTGACGAACGCGATAGCGGTCGGACCGGCGAACAGTTCGTCGATGCCCTCGATGCCGGCTTCAGCCGCGGCACGCTTGACCAGCGTGTTCTTGGCGACCGTATAGGTGGCGTTACCGGCCAGCGAGCGACGGAGCTCGGCCAGGCTGGCCACGCTCAGACCGCGATACTCGGTGACAACGGTGGCCGTTGAGGCCTTGAACTGTTCGGCAATGTCGGCAACCGCGGTGGCTTTGTCAGCCTTGGCCATACATGCCTCCTTGTGGTGGTTACACCGCCGGAGGGCCTTGAACAGACGAACGCCCCGGCGCAGATGGGCCGGGGCGCAGAAAAACCGCAGGTAAACAACGGTCAAGCCTCGTCCTCCTGCGTGGGCCGCCTGGATGTCCAGGACCTTCAACCGATTGCTCGGTGACCGACGGTCTTCGGTGGAACGGGTCAAGAATAGCCTGATCCCCCACGATCAGCCAAAACGCCCCAGGAGGGCTCGCGGGGTTACCCCTCCCGCAGCAGCGCGGCCGCGCCGACCAAACCCGCGTCACCACCGAGCGCGGCCGGCACCACCTGCAGCCCGGCGATGAAGTCCAGCCGGGCATAGGTGTGCAGTGCGGCGGTCAGCGGTTCGAAGAGCACCGGCCCGGCCTTGGCCACTCCCCCGCCGATCACCACCAGGTCCAGATCGCAGGTCGCCCCGACGGACGCGATCATCGCCGCGATCGCCGTCGCACCCCGCCGGAACGCCCGCAGCGCAATCGCGTCCCCGCCGGCGGCGGCCTCGGCAAGCTCCTTGGCGTCGGCACCGGCCCAGCCCTGGTCCTGCGCCCAGGCCGCCAGATGCGGCCCGCTGGCGATCGCCTCGACACAGCCCCGCGCGCCGCAGCTGCAGGGCGGGCCCTGGGGGTCGACGATGACGTGCCCGACGTGGCCCGCGTTGCCTGTCCGGCCGTCATACGGAGCCCCGTCGAGGACCAGTCCGCCGCCGATGCCGGTGGAGACGACCATGCCGAGCATGAATTCTGCGTCCTGCCCGGCGCCGCGCCAATGCTCGCCGAGCGCCATGCACACCCCGTCACCGGCCAGGCGTACCGGAACCCCTGGGACCGCGGCGGAAACCCGGTCGCGGACCGGGAAGCCGCGCCAGGCCGGGATGTTGATCGGGCTGATGGTTCCGTCCGGGAGGTGAATCGGGCCGGCCGACGAGATCCCGACCCCGGCCACCGATCCGCCCGCCTGGTGCAGCGTCGCGGTGATCGTGCGCTGCGCGGCCCGCCACACCACGTCGGCGTCCGTGGAGTGCGGCGTGGGTTCGCGGGTCTGGAAAGTCAGCTGCCCGTCGGAGTCGACCAGGCCCGCGGCGATCTTGGTGCCGCCGATGTCGAGAACCAGAGTGTCGGCCATCAGTGTTTGTGGGTGTTGTCGGGTTGACGAGGGTCGCCAGGATGTTCGTAGCCGGGTGCCAGCCAGACCAGTTCGGCGGTGCGCGAGGCCAGCCACAGCCGGAAGGCGCGGCGGCGGGCTGCTGCACGCAGGTGCGCGGCGAGGTCGTCGCGGCTCGGGAACCGGCCAGGGTTTCGGCGTTCGTAGTCGGTGACATCGGTGTCGGTGACGTCGACGTGCGCGGTGACATGAACGAACACCGCCCGCCCCAGGGGCTCGGCCAGTGCGGCGGCGGTGATGCTGCCGATCTCCAGTCGCGCCGTGAGATCCGGCAGCAGGCTGTCCTCGGTCGGGGTGACGCGGTCGACAGCCACGCCCAGCCTCTGGGCCTCGCGCGCGATGACGCGCTCGGTCACCAGCAACTGGGTGAGCCAGCGGCGCAACTGCCGGCCCTCGCTGGTGCCGGGGCGCGGTAGCGCGGCGACCTGGGGCGCGCCGCGCAGGGTCGCTTCGCGGGCATCGATATCCCTGACGTCGACTGGCTCGCCCGCGACGGTGGCTGCCACGGTCATCGGACCGTCACCCCCACCGCCGGTGTGTAGAGCAGCCGTCCGGCGCAGCCGATCCGGACCAACGCCCACCAGTGGCCGGGCTGCTGGCCCGGCGGCGGCGCCACGTCGAACTCGATCTCGAGAGTCGATCCGGCACGCAGCACGGCCCCGCGCACCGCGGGACCGATCCACTCCCAGGTTCCCCACGGACTGATCAGATGGGCCTCCAGAGCAAGGTCGCCGCGTGCGAGGGACTCGACTGCGACGGCCAACCTGGCGCGCTGCCCGGGAGCGACGATCACGTCCGCGGGTTCGGCGGCCAGTCGCAGGAGTTCCCCACCGGGTTGTCCCCCGACCGTCACCACGCAGACGTCCTCGACGGTTTGCCGCCACGCGGACGGCACCCTGCCGCGCACCGTCAATTGGGCGCGCACCGGGTAGTCGCCCGGCTTGGCGCCGGCGGGTACGACCACAACCACGTCGAAGGCGTCATGTCCGCGCGGCGGCAGCTCGAATGTGAACTCCGCAGATTCGGCCTTCCATCCTCGCGGAAGCCGAAGCCGCACAGACCCTTTCACCGTCTTGTCGCTGCAGTCGCTGGCCACGGTGAGACGCAGGCGGATCGTCTCGCCGGCCTCCGCGACCACCGTCTCGGGGTGCAGATGCGCGACGGCCGGCAGGCCGCCCAACGGCGCCGGGCCCCGGTTGTGCAGCCAGTAGCGGGCGTAGAGCGGCTGGGCTTCTTCGGCTTCTGTTGCCAGAGTCGCGCCATCGTCGTCCAAGACGGGCCGGACGTCCAGACGCGCACGCAGAGTGGCGATCTGGTAGCCGTGCAAGTTCAGATCCGCCCCGTCGCGACGCTCCTCGAGCAAATCGGCGGCCGCTATCCCCGAGACGGAGCCGACGTCGGATGTCATCTCGACATCGGCGGTCCTGCCTCGCGTTTCGACCAGCCGAACCGTCACGTCAGCGGGGTCGACGGTGGCCGCACTGCCGACGGCGGTCGGGTTGCCCGCCGGTTTGAGCGCGGCGAGGTGTGCCGCTCCGGCAGGTTTCACGCGCAGCAGCGAGCCGTCCGGGGGCAGCACACCGGTGGCGTGCTCGGCCGACACCACCACCAGCGGGTGGTTGAACTCGGCGCTGCGCGAAGGCACGTCGCTGGACCGCCAGTCACCACCTCCGGACACCAACGCGAAGTCGAAGTCATGGGTCCAGTGCTGCAGCTGGAAGTTCGAGCCGTCCGGTGCTGTGCGCCGAGGCGGATCGATCCACACGCCCGAGGGCCATCCCGTGCAGGACCGCATCAGCGAGGTGTGCAAGGTGTGGTCAGGTTCGACCGCGAACCCCGGCACCCCGCGATTGATCAACGCGACGGTGCGCGCCGCGAAGTCGCCCATCCCGCCGGGAACATCCTGGCTGACAGTGATCTCCGCATCATCGAGATCGTCGACCAGGGCCGCGACGGCGTCGGCGAGCCCGCCTGCCCAATGCCCGGCCACGATCAGCACCGGAAGCGCCAGCACATCGCGCAGGTCGGCGTCAGGTTGCCAGACCTGATCCAGCGGAACGGACGCGGGAACGAACACCCTGGCCTGCCCGCCCGCGGCCAGTTGCCGATGCATCTCGGCGGTGTAGGCGTGGTCGGCGGCCGCGAGAACTGCTGCGGTGAATGCGTTCTCGTCGGGTCCGCCGAGCGCGATCCGGGTATCGGGCAGGTTGGAATCGACCTCGAGGTGTCCGTAGCGGGGACGTGGCGCGCTGCTGCAGGTGGCGGTCACCCCGGCCCGCACCAGGGCGACCATGAGGTCACGTGCCACGTCGGCCGCAGAGGTTTCCGAGGGGGCGACCACTTCGGCGACCGATACCGCCTGGGTGTGGGCACCCACCCGCACGCGCACTGCCGAGGACAAGCCGAACCAGCCGTGGGCCGGGTTGTCCAGCGTCCACGGGTGCTCCGCGGTGTCCGCGGCGCGGTCCTCACCGGAGGCGTGGTCATGCAGCAGCCCGAAGCCGCGGCCGATCACCGCGTCACCGACTTCACTGACCGGCAGCGCACCGGGTACCGGGCAGGGCCATCTCAGCCGTACCAGCTTGTCGGCTCCGGTGAACTCCTCGATCGTGGTGCGGCAGTCCACCCGGTCGATGCCGTACCACAGGGTCAGCACCTGGCGGTAGCGCAGTTCGTCTCCGACGCTGCCGCGCAGCACAATTCGCTCACCAAGCGAGCTGCGATAGGCCTGCACCGAATCGGCTGTAAATGCCGACGAGCAGACGACCGGACCTTTGGGCAGCAGATGCCAGGGCCCCTCACCAGCCTGCGGATGCGCCGGATACTCGTCGTAGACGGCCAGCTCATTACCCACTCGCCCGGGTGCGATGAGTTCGGTCCCCGAGCCCACGTCGTACAGCGAGGACACCCCACCGCCCCGGGTGGGGTCCACCGCTAGGCGATGGTGCTCGTTGGCGATCTCATGGCCGGCCACCGGCTCCCACGACGAGGACACCGCGCTTTCCCGCAGGTGATAGGTGCGCCAGCCCACCGACCCGACGCCGGTGGCCCGCCAGCTCACCTCGTGCCCGTCGTCGGAGACCACGGCGGGCGAGGGCACACCGTCGGAGTCCGTCACCGTCACACCACCGCTCACCGGCTGGTCCAGCCGCACCGAGACGATGTCGGTACGGTTGTGCGCCAACGGGTTCCACACCACCAGTGAACCGTCCGACGGTGCCGCCGCACGCGACAACAGTGCCAGCGCACCGGAACGAGCTGCCCGTCCGATCTCCCAGGCATCACGCCAGCCCGTCAACAGGTCGAGGTACACCTGATCGGATTCCGACCCGGTGATCGCGTCATGGTGCGCACCGTAGGCCAACTGCACCCACGCCTTGGCCAGCGCAGCCTCCGGGTAGCGGGCCCCGGTCAGCAACGCGGCGAACACCGCGAACCGTTCCGCCCCCAGCACCGCGTCCTCCGCGGCGCGGTTGGCCTGCTTGGTGTCGATGTAGGAGACGTCCTTGCCCGTATAGATCGGGTTCATGTCCCGGGTCTGCGGCGAGGGCGCGATCCCGCGCGCCGCGGTTTCGGCCCGCACGGCCGCGAAGAACTCGCTGGGTACCGCACAGATGAATCGCGGCCAGGTGTAGCGGGCATTCCAGTCGCGGTGGATCTCGGTGACCCAGGCATTGGGCGGGGTGTAGTCGGTGCCGACCGGAAGTAACACGTTGCGCGTCAATGCCACTGACTTCAATCCGGCGAACAGTTCGTAGGTGGCTCGTTCGGCTTCCTCCAGCGTCGCCGAAGAATCCATCCACCACCCGGCGGAGTAGTGGGCGGGCATGTAGTGGGTCAGCAGGCCCAGCCCGGACGGTGCGATCCACTCGAATTCGCTGCTGAACTGCATGCGCCGCGGATCGCCGTCCCCGGCCATCGGGCCCCACTGGTGGTGCGGGCCGCGGGCCCACGAACTCGACGTCAGGCCGGCGTCGGCTGCCATCCCTGGAAACTGCGGGTCGTGCCCGAACACGTCGAGCTGCCACGCGGTCGCGGGGTGAGCCCCCAGCACGTCGCGCTGAAAACCGATGCCGTGCACAAAGTTCCGGATCGATGTCTCGGCGCCGGTCAGGTTCGTGTTCGGTTCGTTGTAGGTGCCGCCCATCACCTCGACGCGGCCCTCGGCGACGAACCGGCGCAGATCAGCCCGGTCTTCGGGGTGGGTGTCGAAATAAGGTTTGAGGTAGTCGACCTCGGCGAGCACGAACTTGTAGTCGGGATCGCGCCGTGCCATCTCCAGATGTGCGGCGACCAAGGCGAATCCGTTGTTCTGCTTGGCGCGGCCGGGCGGGTCCTCGTGCCACACGCTGGTGTAGGCGGCCTGGGTGTTCCACCACACCGGGTCGTAGTGGAAGTGGCTGATCATGTACATCGTCCAGCCCGGCTCGGCCACCACGAACTCGAAGGCGACCTCACCGGCCCGCGCCGCTCGCCGCTCCCCCACCACCGGGTTCTCGACGGTGACGTGCACCTCGATGAACCCGTCACCGGCCACCGCGGTGGCCTGCCCGGTCAGGCCGGCCCCGTCGACCTCGACCAGCTCGGCACCCGTGGCACCCTCATAGCCGACCCGTACCACCTGTAGCGGCGCATCGGGAGGCCCGACGAACAGCTCCGTCGATTCCGCGGAGGTCACACGCACGCGGCCAATCTACGGTGCCAACGGCCCTCGGCGCGGCCAGACGCCGAGGATCAGTGAGCTCAGCGTCTGACCGCTGCTGCCAACAACGCCGCCGACGCTGCCGCCGCCTCGGCAACCTCGGGATCACCGAGCACCTCGAATGCGATTCCCGGCATCGCCAAGTACAGGGCTATCCGCTGCGGGTCGTCGGCGCCGGTGTGCACGACGCAGGCGTCCGGTCCGTCCTCGGTGATGGTCACTGACGCCGGAGAGAAGTGCTGGGCGACAATCTCTTTGGGCGCGCGATAGCGCACGGTGGCAGTGAACCGATAGGGCGCGACGCTGATCGCCCGGCTGACGTAGTCCGCGGCGTCGGGGGCGTCGCGGGCGGTGAAGGTGGTGCCCCGGGCGCGGACGGCAGACATCCGGTCCAGGCGCAGACTGCGCCAGTCCTCGCGGTCACGGTCGTACGCCAGCAGGTACCAGCGGCGCCCGGTAGTCACCAACTGGTAGGGCTCCAGGCGGCGGCTGCTGCCCACCCCGCCTCGGTCGACGTACTCGGCGTCCACGTGTTCACGGTCGCGGCAGGCCCGCGCCAGCGTCATCAGGGCGTCCGGGTCCACCGGGGTCTCGCTGGTCGGGGTCAGGGTGACGGTGGCGCCACGCAGGGCCCCGACCTGAGCGCGCAGCCGCGCCGGCATGACCTGGTCGAGCTTGCTCAGCGCGCGCAGTGCGGCCTCCCCCACGCCCGCGACACTGCCCCCGGCAGCCAGCCGCAAGCACACCGCCATGGCGACCGCCTCGTCGGAGTCCAGCAGCAGCGGCGGCAGGGCGGCACCGGCCCCCAGCTGATAGCCGCCGCCATGACCGGTGCTGGCGTGCACCGGATAACCGAGGTCACGCAAACGCTCCACATCCCGGCGCACGCTGCGCGTCGTCACTCCGAGACGCTCGGCCAGCTCCGGGCCCGTCCACACCCGCCGCGACTGCAGCAGTCCCAGCAGCTGCAGCACCCGGCTCGTCGTCTGCGCCATGCCCCCAGTGTCGCGCACTCTGCGGACAGAAATTGTCCGCTAGTGATGACAGCGTGGTGACATGATCTGGACGACCGACCTCGCCGACCAACTCGACTGGCACTGGCAGCAGCAGCTGCGCCCGCGGCTGGACGGCCTGACCGACGACGAATACTTCTGGGAGCCGGTGGCGAACTGCTGGACGGTCCGGCCCGGGCCGGGGCAGGTCACCGTGGACTTCCAGTACCCGCCACCACAGCCCGAACCGTTCACCACCATCGCGTGGCGGCTGGCCCACGTCATCGTCGGCGTGCTCGCCATGCGCAACCACGCCCATTTCGGCGGTCCCCCCGCCGACTATCAGAGTTGGCACTACGCCGCCAACGCGCCTACGGCGCTGGCCCAGCTCGATGACGCCTACCGGAATTGGATCGCCGGTGTCCGCTCGCTGAGTGAGGATGATCTGGGCCGGCCGTGCGGCCCCGCCGAAGGCGGCTACTCCGAGCACCCAATGTCCGCACTGATCCTGCACATCAACCGTGAGGTGATCCATCACGGTGCCGAAATCGCTTGTCTACGAGACCTGTACACCCACTCGCACTGAACAGGAAGGCTCCTCATGCCCACCCTCGCCCGACCCGTCCGCGACGAGCGCCACGCCCGGCGCGAGTTCCTCTCCTACCAGCAGAGCGCGCTCGTCGCGGACGGGTCGGGCGACCGTGAGGTGATCCATCACGGTGCCGAAATCGCTTGTCTACGAGACCTGTACACCCACTCGCACTGAACAGGAAGGCTCCTCATGCCCACCCTCGCCCGACCCGTCCGCGACGAGCGCCACGCCCTTCGCGAGTTCCTCTCCTACCAGCAGAGCGCGTTCGTCGCCGTGGCCTACGGTCTGACCGACGAACAGGCTCGGGCCACCCCGACCGTCAGCGCGCTGTCCGTCGGTGGCCTGATCAAACACGCCACCGGGATGCAGCGCAGCTGGATGCAGCGTGTTGCGGCCGCCCCGAACGAGCCGGCCGCCGACACGCGGTCCTTCGAGGAGCGACAGAAGGAGTACGAGGACGAATACGTGATGCGTCCCGACGAGACGTTGACGCAGGTTCTCGAGGTCTATGCCCGCCAGAGCGAGTCCACGTTGGAGCTCATCGACGCGGCCGACCTCGACGCCGCGGTGCCGGTGCCACGCGACGCGCCGTGGTTCCCGCAGGATGTCGACGCGTGGTCGGTGCGCTGGGTGTTCCTGCACGTCATCAGCGAGTTGGCCCGGCATGCCGGGCACGCCGACATCATTCGCGAGAGCATCGACGGCGCCACCATGTACGAACTCGTCGCGGCCGTCGAGGACTGGGAGCCCCAGCCGTGGCTGACGCCCTGGACTCCGAAATAGGCCACTGCCAGCAAACTCGGCTGTGTGACCGGCGTCGCTGCGCTGCCGTGAAATTGGTGGTAGTGGGGACCTTTTTGGCACACTGGCAAGAATGAGTTCGACCAAACACCGCGAAGTAGCCAAGCTCGATCGGGTTCCGCTGCCGATCGAGGCGGCGCGCATCGGTGCCACGGGTTGGCAGCTCACTCGTACCGGTGCCCGCGTTCTCACCAAACTGCCCAGCCGCGGCCCCTGGCAGGACAAGGTCATCAAGGAGATTCCGAAGACCTTCGCCGAGCTCGGCCCGACCTACGTGAAGTTCGGCCAGATTATCGCGTCGAGCCCCGGCGCCTTCGGCGAATCGCTGAGCCGTGAGTTCCGCGGCCTGCTGGATTCGGTGCCCCCGGCCGACACCGCCGAGGTGCACAAGCTGGTCAAACAGGAGCTGGGCGGTGATCCCGCCGAGCTGTTCGCGCACTTCGAGGAGGAGCCGTTCGCGTCCGCCTCGATCGCGCAGGTGCACTTCGCCACCCTGCACAGCGGCGAGGATGTCGTCGTCAAGATCCAACGCCCGGGGATTCGCCGCCGGGTGGCCGCGGATCTGCAGATCCTCAAGCGCTTCGCCCAGATCGTCGAGTTCGCCAAGCTGGGCCGGCGACTGTCGGCGCAGGACGTGGTAGCCGACTTCTCCGACAACCTCGCCGAGGAGCTGGACTTCCGCATCGAGGCCCAGTCGATGGAGGCCTGGGTGTCAGGGCTGCACGGGTCCCCGCTGGGCCGCAACATCCGGGTCCCGCAGGTGCACTGGGAGTTCACCAGCGAGCGGGTGCTGACGATGGAGCGGGTACACGGCGTCCGGATCGACGACGTCAGGGAGATCCGCAAGAAGGGCTTCGACGGCACCGAACTGGTCAAGGCGCTGCTGTTCTCCACGTTCGAAGGTGGACTGCGGCACGGCCTGTTCCACGGCGACCTGCACGCCGGCAATCTGCTCGTCGACGACGACGGCAAGATCGTCTTCCTGGATTTCGGCATCATGGGCCGCATCGATCCGCGAACCCGCTGGCTGCTGCGTGAGCTGGTCTACGCGCTTCTGGTCAAGAAGGACCATGCCGCGGCCGGCAAGATCGTGGTGCTGCTCGGCGCGGTCGGCACCACCAAGCCCGAGGCGCAGGCCGCCAAGGATCTGGAGGCCTTCGCCCAGCCGCTGACGCTGAAGACGCTGGGTGACATGTCCTACGCCGAGATCGGCAAGCAGCTCTCCACGCTGGCCGACGCCTATGACGTCAAGCTTCCGCGCGAGCTGGTACTGATCGGCAAGCAGTTCCTCTACGTCGAGCGCTACATGAAGCTGCTGGCACCCAAGTGGCAGATGATGAACGACCCGCAGTTCTCCGGGTACTTCGCCAACTTCATGGTCGAGGTCAGCCGGGAACACCAGAGCGACGTCGAGGTCTGAGGCCTTGGAGATCCGCACAGGCACGGCCAGGGTTCCCTGGGGGCAGGAGCGCAGCGACTCGGGGGACGACCGGGGCAAAGACCTTGAGATCTACTACGAGGACATGGGAAACCCCGGCGATCCGCCGGTACTGCTGGTGATGGGTCTCGGCGCACAACTTCTGTTGTGGCGCAATGGCTTCTGCGAGCGGCTGGTCGACCAGGGCCACCGTGTCATCCGCTACGACAATCGCGATGTGGGGCTGTCGTCGAAACTGCACGGACAGCGGGCCGGCGGTGCGCTGGTACCAAATCTGTTGCGGTCCTTCGTCGGTAAGCCCAGCCAATCGGTCTATACGCTTGAGGATCTGGCCGACGACGCGGCCGGCCTGCTGGATCATCTCGAGATCGACCGGGCTCACGTCGTCGGCGCGTCGATGGGTGGCATGATCGCGCAGATCTTCGCCGCCCGCTACGCGCAGCGCACTAATGCCCTGGGAATCATCTTCTCCTCCAACAACTCTGCATTGCTGCCGCCGCCGGCGCCCAAGGCACTGCTGTCGTTGATCAAGGGGCCGTCACCGGACTCGCCGCGTGAGGTCATCGTCGAGAACTCGATCCGGGTCAGCCGGATCATCGGTTCCCCGGGGTACCCGGCACCGGAAGAGAAGTTGCGCGCCGAGGCGATCGAGGCCTATGAGCGGGCCTACTACCCGCAGGGCATCGCGCGACATTTCGGGGCGGTGCTCGGCAGCGGCAGCCTCAAGCGCTACGACAAGCAGATCAGCGCTCCGACCGTCGTAATTCACGGCCGCGCAGACAAATTGATGCGACCGTCAGGCGGACGGGCCATCGCATCGGCGATTCCGAATGCGCGGCTGGTGATGTTCGACGGGATGGCCCACGATCTGCCGGAGGCATTGTGGGACGACATCGTGGGTGAGCTGAAGACCACGTTCTCCCAAGCGGGCTAGGCACAGCTTGCTGGGCTATGCTCGGCCCTGCAACACAGCGGTGATCGCTGATCCCGTCGGGGGGGATACGTGGTTGCTGCCTTAAGCATTCTGCGAAAGGCGCACCGAACAATGCCCAAACGGCTCACACCTCATTTCGACGACGTCCAGGCCCACTACGACCTGTCCGACGAGTTCTTCCGGCTTTTTCTCGACCCCTCCCAGACCTACAGCTGCGCTTACTTCGAGCGCGATGACATGACGCTTGAGGAAGCCCAGCTGGCCAAGATCGACCTGGCCCTGGGCAAGCTCGGTTTGCAGCCGGGGATGACCCTGCTCGACGTCGGCTGCGGCTGGGGCGCCACCATGCTGCGCGCACTGGAGCGCTACGACGTCAACGTCATCGGGCTGACGTTGTCGAAGAACCAGCGCGACCACGTCGCCCGGCTGTTCGCCGAGTCCGACAGCCCCCGCGCCAAGCGGATCGAGCTGATGGGCTGGGAAGAGTTCGACGAGCCGGTCGACCGCATCGTGTCCATCGGCGCGTTCGAGCACTTCGGCTTCGACCGTTACGACGACTTCTTCACGATGGCCGTCAAGGCGCTGCCCGACGATGGGGTGATGCTGCTGCACACCATCACGGCGCTGACGTTGCCGCAGATGACCGAGCGGGGCATGCCGCTGACCATCGACGTGGCCAAGTTCGTCAAATTCATCATCACCGAGATCTTCCCCGGTGGACGGCTGCCGACGATCGAGAAAGTGGAGCAGCATTCAGCGGCGGCCGGCTTCACCCTGACCCGCATGCAGTCGCTGCAGCCGCACTACGCGCGCACGCTGGACCATTGGGCCGCAGCGCTGGAGAGCAACCGGGACGAGGCCATCAGGGTGCAGTCCGAAGAGGTCTATGACCGGTACATGCACTACCTGACCGGATGTTCACATGCCTTCCGGGTTGGGTACATCGATGTCAACCAGTTCACGCTGGAGAAAGAGCCGCGACAAACACACAGCTAGCGCGCCATTTCTTCGGATCGCCGGTGGGGCGAGAGGGTATGGTGCGCGTCACATGAGGCATACTGACGCACACACACCACCACACGCGGGGGCCGTGGTGCAAGGAGAATGAGGAAGGTTTTGACATCCATGCCCGAGGCAACCGACACCAAGGACATGCGGCCCCATTTCGAGGAAATCCAGGCGCACTACGACCTCTCGGATGACTTCTTCGGGGTGTTCCAGGATCCGACGCGCAAGTACAGCTGCGCCTACTTCACCGGACCGAACGTCACGCTTTCTGAGGCCCAGATCGCCAATGTCGACCAGCACCTGGACCGGCTCGATCTCAAACCCGGCATGACCCTGCTCGAAGTGGGCTGCGGCTGGGGCCTCACGTTGCAGCGCGCAATGGAGAAGTACGACGTCAACGTCATCGGCCTGACCCTGTCGAAGAACCAGAAGGCCTACTGCGAACAGCTGTTGTCCAAGGTGGACAGCGAGCGCACCTTCGACGTGCGGCTCGAGGGCTGGGAGCAGTTCCACTCGCCGGTGGACCGGATCGTCTCGATCGAAGCGATCGAGCACTTCGGTTTCGAACGCTTCGACGACTTCTACAAGACGTGCTTCGACATCCTGCCCGAGGACGGCCGGATGACCATCCAGAGCAGCTGCGGCTACCACCCGTACGACCTGCAGGCCCGCGGCAAGAAGCTGACGTTCGAGCTGGCGCGCTTCGCCAAGTTCATGGCCGAGGTGATCTTCCCCGGTGGCCGGATCCCGAGCACCAAGATGCTGGTCGAGCACGGTGAGAAGGCCGGGTTCGTGGTGCCTGAGCCGCTGTCGCTACGCAACCACTACATCAAGACGCTGGGGATCTGGGCGGCTCGACTGGAGCAGCACAAAGATGAAGCGATTGCGGCCGCCGGCGTCGAAAGCTACGACAACTACATGCGGTATCTGACGGGATGCCAGTACTACTACGTCGATGAGGCGCTCGACGTGAGCCTGGTGACCTACCTCAAGCCGGGGGCTGCCGCGTAGTTTTCCCCCGGGTGTCGGATCGGGGTTTCGCCGTTCGTCAAACAGGTAGAGAGTGGGACGACAGGTTCTGCTCCTGACTGGAGGACGAGACGATGTACTACTTCGCGCTTAACCAGGTACCACAGCGTGACCTGACGCCTGAGCAGTCCCAGGCCGAGATGCAGGCCTACAACGACTTCCATGCGCGCGCACACGCGGCCATCAAGGGCGGCGATGCCCTGACCTCGGAGGCTGAAGGCATCCGCGTGCAGGGCGGCCCCGACCGGCCGATCGTCACCGACGGTCCCTTCGCCGAGGGGGCCGAGGTCGCGGGGGGCTTCTACGTCTTCGAGGCCGAGAACCTCGATGAAGCCCTCAAGCTGGCCGAACAGGTGCCGGCGGCGCAGTATGGCGGGGTCGAGGTCTGGCCGATCGTGCACTGGAACGCCCCCGAAGAGCCGACCACCGGATCGGATTGGCTGGCTCTGTTGCTGGAACCGGCGGACGCGGTCACCGTGCCGGGCAGCGACGAATGGAATGCCGTAGCCAGCCGGCACGCAGAGTTCGGCGCTGCGGTGGGTGCCCACGTTCTCGGCGGCGCTCCCCTGCATCCGCCGAGCACCGCAACCACGGTGCGGGTGCGCGACGGCGAGGTGGTCCTCACCGACGGGCCCTTCGCCGAGGGCGCCGAAGTGGCCAGCGGGTTCTACCTACTGCGGGCAGCCGACCGGGACGAGGCGACCAAGATCGCCTCGATGATCCCGGCGACTGCTGTTCAGGTACGCCGTCTGGTCGGCGTGTCCCTCCTCTAGCGATGCAGCCTCTGGACGGCGTCTTCCGGCGCGAATGGGGTCCGACGGTGGCCGCGTTGGCGCGGTGGTCCGGTGATCTGACTGTCGCCGAGGACGCCGTCCAGGAGGCATGCTCGGATGCTCTGCGTGCATGGTCTCGCGATGGATTGCCCGACAATCCCGGAGCGTGGCTGATCACGGCCGCGCGCAACCGCGCCCGCGACCGGCTACGGCGCGAATCGCTGCGTCCGGGAAAGGAATTGGCCGCCGTGGTCGATGACATTGTGGCCCGCACGGACAGGGCTGACGTGCATCCGGTGCGGGACGACGAGCTGCGGATGATGTTCACCTGTGCCCATCCGGCCCTCGAGCGCACCTCGCAGCTGGCGCTGACACTGCGCTTGGTGTCGGGCCTGACCGTTCCCGAGATCGCGCGGGCGCTGCTGCAGAGCGAGTCAGCAGTCGGTCAACGAATCACTCGCGCCAAGAACAAGATTCGGCATGCCAATATCCCCTTGCGTATTCCCGACGCCGAGCTGCTGCCGCAGCGGACACCGCACGTCCTGTCTTGTATCTACTCGGTGTTCACCGAAGGCTACTGGTCGACTGGCGGGCCGTCGGCGATCCGCGATGAACTATGTGACGAGGGGGCGCGACTTGCCGGTGAACTGTGCACGCTGATGGACGGTGAGTTGGAGGCTCATGCGTTGCATGCCCTTGTTCTGCTGCATGATTCGCGGCGTGCTACCCGTGTCGACCCCTCCGGCGCTCTGATACCGCTGGAGGAGCAGGACCGTCGTCGGTGGGATCGCGGCAAAATCAGCCGTGGGCTCGCCGCATTGCGACATGCAGAGGGGTCGACCGGACCGTATCTCCCCCAGGCGGTGATCGCCGCGGTGCATGCGACCGCACCGGACTGGGACCACACCAACTGGGTGACGATCTGCCTGGCCTATGACCGCCTGGTCGAACTCACCGATTCACCGGTGGTGCGGGTAAATCGGGCACTGGCGATAGGGCTTCGGGACCGTCCCTCCGACGGGCTGGAGGCCCTGGAGAAGGTCGCCCACGATCCACGGTTGGCCCGGTCGAACCTTGCCGCCACGGTGCGCGCCGACCTCCTGCGTCGGGCCGGACGTCATCGCGAGGCTGCGCAGTGGTACCGGAACGCGCTGGAAATCAATGGCTCTGAACCCGGGAGGGCATTTCTCCGACGGCGAATTTCCGAATGCAAGGGCTGACGGCGACTAGAGTCAGCTGATGCTTGCTGGCCGACTCGCTGACCCCAACTGCACTCTCGGGACCGATCCCCGGTCCGATCCCCGAATGGTGGCGGCGTTCGCACCGCTCGGATTGGCCGACGCCCTGCCGGAGGCGCCGCTGTCGGTCGACTCCCCGATCGAGCACCGGCTGGCTTACGCGGCGGCCGCCGAGGAGGCCATCGGGGCGGTGTTCGACACGCTGGCCCTCGCCGCTCCGGCACCAGCCGGAGTCACGACGACCACGGTGACGATCAGCGGTGGGGACGGCAACGAACTGACACTGTTCATCAGTCGCCCCGACGCGGCGGCCGGCCCACTGCCGGCCGTCGTGCATTTCCACGGGGGCGGCATGGCAATCGGTAGTGCGGCCGACGCCGCCTACCGGCATCTGCGTGAGTCGTTGGCAGCCACCGGGCTCGTGGCGGTCGGCGTCGAATTCAGGAACTCAGCCGGACGTCTGGGAGTGCACCCCTACCCGGCAGGATTGAACGACTGCGCCGCAGCTACGCGGTGGGTGTATGCCAATGCCGCCGAACTCGGAGTGACCCACCTGATCGTGGCGGGCGAGTCCGGTGGCGGGAACCTGACACTGACCGTCACCCACAAGGCCAAGCGCGAGGGCTGGCTCGGCGAGATCGCCGGCGCCTACGCGCAATGCCCTTACATCTCTAATAGGTGGCTGGACTATCCCGAGGAATTCCCGTCGTTGCGGGAAAACGACGGTTACTTCATCAGCTGCCAGCAGGCTGCGCTGTTGGGATCGGTGTATGACCCATCTGAGACGTATGTGAATGATGTGACATGCTGGGCCGGAACGGCTTCCGACGAAGATTTGATCGGATTGCCACCGCACGTCATATCGGTCAACGAGCTTGATCCGCTGCGCGATGAAGGACTTCACTACTACCGCCGACTGCTGGCGGCGGGCGTACCCGCGGCCGGACGAGTAGTCGTGGGCACCTGCCACGGCGGTGACCTGCTGTTTCCCGCCGTGATGCCGGACGTGTTCGGTTCAACGGTGCGCGATATCAGCGGGTTCGCGTATTCGTTGATTTCGTAACGACTTTCACTTCAGCGGCCCGTTATTGTCGCGAGTGAAGATCAATTTCTTTCATCGTCAATAACTGATTTGCGGGTCTGCGCGTTCCGGTTGACAGCCCCTATTGACGGTGAGACGCTTACGCCAGCTATCAGGCTATTCACAGGGGGTTCGGGGACATGTCCACAGCTGCGACGCTTCAATTCGGCGCCAAGAAGTTGCAGATTTCGACCGCAGCATTGGCGGTCGCTGCAGCTGCCACACTCACTCCGGTCGTCGCACATGCGGGACCAAGTCTTGCTCCATTCGCAGAGAACATTGGCAGTGCGGCCTCGCTGGTGGTCGATCCGGTCATCGTTCCTTCCGCTAACGCCTCCGCGTCCGCGGTCACCGATCCGTGCGCCACGGCCAACTTCAAGCTGGGCTGCTACACCGTCGAAGGGGCGATCGCCGGCACTCAGGCCATCGTCCGGGGCGTTGTGGTGTATGTCGGCACCGTCGCCTATGTCTTCGTCGAGGCAACGGGAGAGCTTCTCAAGTTGGTCGGCAACATCCTGCCTGGACCGGTGGGAGACTTCTTCACCAACGTGGGCGACGGCGTGAGTGCCTTCGCCACCACCATCGCCCAGACGTTCCACGTCGGCCCCTACCTCACCGGCCAGTAGCTGAATCACGACAACAACTCGCCAGTCAATGCCGATCCGGCAGCTGGCGAGTTGTTGTACATTCACCATGTGCGGTGATGTCCCGGGGAGGGGCCACCCGCATCGGAGTACGGGGGGATGTTCTTCGTGGGGGTTTTTTCACGGCGTGCGTCGAATGACGACGAGACCGGTCTGACTGATGATGACGACGACGATGAACGGCGCCGGCAACGGCGGCGCAACGCGTCGTGGATAGCGCTTGGGGCGCTCGCAGTACTGATCGCGTTCGCATCTTGGCTCGGCTTTCAAGCACACCAGGCGAAGACCGGGCTGGAGCAAGCACGGAACGCTGCCCAGCAGGCCAAAGATGCACTCCTAAAGGGTGATACAGCTGATGCTTCGCGGCTTGCCACGGAAGCACAGTCCCACGCCCGGGCCGCCAATGATGCAACACACTCGCTGCCGTGGAGCGTGGCCTCCGCGGTTCCCTGGTTGGGAAGTCCATTTCGCACCGGTCAGCAGATCTCGAACGTGGTACTGGGGCTAACGTCCGACGTACTGAAGCCCACTGCCGATGCTGGGGTGACGCTCGCACCCGACCAACTGCTCGCGAACGGCCGACTGGATGTATCGGCTCTGCGGAAAGAGGAGCCCGCGCTCACCAAGATCGCCGCCGACGCGAGCCGAATCAACGCCGAGGCCAAGGCGATTTCCGAGCCGGGATACATCTCGATGCTCGGCGACGCTCGAACAACGCTGCAAGCGCAGACTTCCGACGTCGCCCGGATGCTGGATTACACCGCCTTGGCTGCCCGGCTGGCCCCGTCCATGATGGGCGCCGATGGACCGCGCAGCTATTTCATGGGCTTCCAGACGAACGCCGAAGCTCGTGGCACCGGGGGCCTACTCGGCGGGTTCGGAGTCCTGCGATTCGACAACGGCAAGCCGACAGTCGACTCACTGGGCCGTAACAACGAGCTCGACAAGAAGTTCGCTCCAATGCCCATCAATCCGGATTTCGATCAGCAGTACGGCTTTACCAATCCGACAACGGATTTTCGCAATAGCAACCAGAGTTCACACTTCCCGTACGCCGCCCAGATCTGGAAGTCGATGTGGGAGCAGCAGTCCGGGGAGAATGTCGACGGCGTTCTAGCCATCGATCCGATCGCGTTGAGCTACATCCTCGGAGTTACCGGACCCGTCAAGATGCCAGACGGCGAGACGGTCACCAAGGACAACGTCGTCGAGTTGACTGAGTCGACGGTATACACACGCTTTCCCTCGAACCAGTCTGCGAGAAAGCAGTACCTCCAGGACATCGCCACCGAGGTGGTGAAGAAGGTTACCCAACCGGTGGAGTCACCTCGCAAGTTGCTCGAAGCCCTAGGACGGGCGGTCAGCGAACGACGTATATCAGTCTGGAGTGCTTCGCCCACTGATCAGAAGCTGCTCGAGGAAACTCCACTGGCCCATGCGATTCCAGATGATCCTGCGCCCTACGCCGAGGTTGTCATAAACAATCTCGGCGGCAACAAGATGGACTACTACTTGGACCGCCAGATCGAGTATGTCGCCGATGGTTGCGATGGTGATACGCGGATGTCAACCGTCACTGTCCGACTGACTAACAGACTTGCCGATCCCGGTCCGCTACCTGACTACGTTGCGGGGCGATTGGGCTTCTTTCCTGCTCTCGCGGAGAACATCCCACGGGGAGCAATGCTGACATCGGTACGTCTTCTCGCGACAAAGGATGCCCAGATCATCAGTGTTCTGGTAAATGGCAAACGGATTCGCGTGTTCGGGGCAAAGGAACGGGGTCATCCGAGTTTCGAAGCCCAAGTGGCGATAGCGCCTGGAAAGACCGCCGAACTGACATTCCGGCTGTCCGAACCGACCTCGCCTGGGGTTCCCCGCGTACCGGTACAACCACTCGTTGACGCAGTTACACCGCAACTGTCCGTACCACAATGCGTGGGCTGAAATGCCTTCGCCGCGCGTGATCGATTGCAGGACCGGTTGGATCGCCGCCGGTTCGTCACTCGATTTCGCCAGCTCTAAACAACAACAAAGGTATGCTTCCGCAGATCACCAGCAGTGCTGGCGACGTGCTGAAGAAGCACTATCAGCGGCAAGGGGGGTCCGTTGAAAATTCAAGACCTGGCAAGGTTATTGCGGTCTCGATGGAGCATCGTCGCTGTTACGACACTGCTCGCTGTCATCGCCGCATTGGCGTACTCATGGCTGACTACGCCGCTGTACCAAGCATCGACAAGGCTTTTCGTGTCAACCACTGCTGGCGCTTCTGCGGCGGACCTGTATCAGGGAAACCGTCTTTCGCAAGAGAGGGTGCTCTCCTACACGGAGTTGCTCATGGGCCAGACCCTCGCCCGCCGTACAGTCGACAAGTTAGGCCTCGAAATCGATCCGGCGGAGCTGCGTACTCGCATCAAGGCAAGTGCCAAGCCAGACACCGTTCTGATCGATGTCAAGGTTCTCGACGAATCACCAGTCCGGGCCCGCGATATTGCGAACGCCCTCTCCGACGAGTTCGTCACCATGGTGCGGGAATTGGAGACGCCCAAACCAGGAGCAACACCCGATGCACGAGTTGTCGTGGAAGAGCGCGCTTCAATACCCGATACTCCCGTCATCCCACGAACTTCTCTCAATGTCGCCATCGGCTTCGTCCTGGGGTTGGCATTGGGTACCGGACTGGCAATCGTTCGGGATCAGTTCGACAACACCGTCAAAGACCGCGAGACTCTCGAGGAGATCACCGGGGTCGGCTTGGTCGGCACAATCCCTCTCGACAAGGACCGCCGCAAAGATGCGGCAATCTCCTTCGACAACGCCAACTCACCGATAGCTGAGGCCTTTCGCAAGCTCAGAACGAATCTGCAGTTCCTCGGTGTGGACAATCCTCCACGGGTCATTGTGGTGGCAAGCTCGGCGCCCAGCGAAGGCAAGTCAACGACGGCCATCAACATCGCACTCGCTCTGGCGGAGGCCAATCATGAAGTGGTACTCGTCGACGGTGATATGCGAAGGCCATCGCTCGCCCATTACCTGGACCTCATCGGGTCGGCGGGGTTCAGCACGGTACTGAGCGGGAGAGCCTCGCTGTCCGATGTCCTTCAGAAGACCCGATTCCCACGATTGACGGTCATGACCTCCGGGACCATTCCGCCCAATCCGAGTGAGCTGCTGGGCTCCTTGGCAGCACAAAAGATCCTGGGCGAGCTGAGAACACAGTTCGATTACGTCATCGTCGACTCTTCACCGCTACTCGCTGTCACCGATGGCGCCATCCTCGCTACCAACTCCGACGGCGTCCTCACTATCGCGAGACATGGTCACACTCGTCGGGACCAGCTAACGCATGCGGTCAAGAGTCTTCACGATGTGGGCGCCAACGTGCTCGGGGCGGTCTTCACCATGGCACCGGGTCGTGGGACTGGTTCATACAGCTACAACTATGGCTATTACGGCGTAGAAGAAAAGAAACGACAGGCATCGACCGCTGATCAAAGTGTTGACCTCGATGCGCCCATGGCGGCCGACCGTGTCCACGAAACGTCCGAGTAGCAATCCCAGCAGTATCTCTGCCGCGTACGTTCGGCCACTGTCCCCCAACGTATCTGCGGCTCCGTACCCCAAAGTCACAGGTCCAGTCGCCGAGCACACACGATGCCCATGAACAGGTTCCTGGGCCCCGTGGCGGCGCGGTACGCATCGATAGCCGTTCAATTCGGCGTCGTTGCTGTGATCACGCGCGCACTTGATCAGCATGATGCCGGCAACTATTTCGTCACCATGGGATTTGTCACGGCGACGTATTTCATCGCAGGCCTCGGGCTTCCAGATGGCGTCGTAAGGTACGCGCCAGCGCTAATGGCAACGGGCAGAGAGTCGGAGGGGCGAGCTCTGCTCCGAGGTGGTTTGAGGTACTCCCTTCTCACCATCCCCATCGGCGCTGGGATCACAGGTTGCGCGATCGGAATCTATCTCGGTGCTACCGATGTCGGAATTCTCAGCGGTGTGTGGTGGGGCTGCTACGGCGTGATCTTCGTTTGTGCGCAATCACTTGTCGCCAGCTCGCGGAGCGAACTCGGAACTGCGGTGTTCTACTCAGCTGCAAGCGCCGGACAGCTGCTGATCAGTGTCCCGATGATCGTTCTGGGTCACCTTGACCGACTCGACAGTGTGTTGATGGCCATGGTCCTGGGAACTGCCGCAGCGGCTTGTGTGAGCGTGGCGATCGCATTGCGCCTCCGAGCCCACGCATCGGGGGCCGCAATAGGCCCTGAGACACTGCGAGGCGTTTGGCAACAGGGAATGCTGATTGCTGTCGGAAGGGTCGCTCAGTCCTGCCTGATCTGGTCACCGGTGTGGGTCGTCAGCATGACGCTCGGCGCTTCAGACGCGGCATTGGTAGGTCTGGCCTCCAGACTTGTCAATGCTGTCGCTGCAGTCCTGGCAGCTGTCCGCTTCTCTATTCGACCATCGCTGGCTCAGGATGCTGCACAGGGGAACTGGCGCACGATCGAGACCCAGTCGTCACGGATCGCCGCATTTGCGACGACACTCTCGGTCACAGCGGCGCTCGCCATGGCGACGATTGGCGAACCGTTGATCGCGTTTCTCTTCGGTCCCGCCTACCGCGGGGTCGGGATAATCACGGCAATCATGCTGATTAGCACTATCGGCGAGAGCCTGGGCGGTCCAGTCGACGAGGTTCTCAGGATGTCCGGCCATGCCAGGGAAGTCATCCTCGCCCAGCTCGTCGTTCTCGTTGTCGCGTTCGCTGCCCAAGCGTTCGTAGCATTGCACGCCGGCCTGCATGCCGCGGTCGCCACATACGGACTGATGTATGTGGCGCTGTTCGCCATCTTCATTGGTCGCCTTCACCGCCTCCACGGAATACTCATCGCACCTCGGCTCTTAGCGATTCCCAGGTGACAGCGAACGCCGACCAGGGAGGAAATGCCCGGATGACACCCGTCAATGACTCCTGGCAGACGGTACTACGACGATGTGCGGCAGCTCTTCACAATCACGGTGTTGAGCCAACACGGTTGAGCGGCAAGGTGTTTCTCCTCGTACAGATCGTTGCCTATACCGTGTGGCTGAGGGCGGTCAATACCTGCTCACGCCGTCCAGTCATCGGCCATGGCGATGTAGATGTGTCGTTGACTACCTACGGACAACGTACCCGTCGCGTCTGGCGGACTCTGGAGACAATCGGCCATGGTGACGTGCTGCCCCGGAGGCTGATCCTCTGGCACGAAGACGAGTCCGTCGTGAGGAATCCACCCCGCCCCCTCCGCCGTCTTCAACGACGCGGTCTGACGATCAAGCATTGCACTGACTACGGTCCCCACAAGAAGTACTTTCCGTACGTGGTGGACGAGGTCGTCGAGCGTCCTCTGGTGACGGCAGACGACGATGTCCTCTACCCATCCAACTGGCTGACAGGACTCCTGGCGGTGTATCGATCCGACCAGGTCGCAGCCTACAGGGCGCGCGCCATGAATCCCGGGCCCTATGCGTCGTGGCCGCTCTGCTCAGACACGGCGCCCTCCTTCGACCTGATGTCGATGGGGGTTTCTGGTGTCATCTATCCGCCGAAAGTACTTCTTGCCCTGCGGGAAAGAGGCGATGAATTCATGGCCGTCTGCCCCAGAGCAGATGACATTTGGCTGCACTATGCGGCTGTGGCATCGGGAATACCAACCCGTCAGGTATCGCCGAATCCAGCGAAGTGGTGGCCCGTGCGACCCAAGGAGCGTGGTTTATGGCATGAGAACCTGGCGCAAGGCGGAAACGATGCCGTCGTCGGAATCGCGTCCCGGGTATGGCTGGGTGGTGGAGACGATGCTCGAGCGTCCATTCTCGTTCAGCGACAGGCCGATTCCGCCGATTCATCATATGGTCACGGTTAGACGCTCGATAATCAGCATGTTCATTGAGGTAAGGGGGGCGAATGAAGCAAGAGGATATCGCTAGGCGGGTGCCGCCGAAGCTCAGAAAGCTCTTGGGCTCAGTCAAGTACGCGGTGTTCGGCCGTCCGGACTTCCAGTCTTCGGCCACCTACTGGGAGGACCGCTATCGGGGAGGCGGGACTTCGGGGGCGGGCTCTTACAATAGGCTGGCGGTCTTCAAGGCGGGTCTTATCAATGATTTCGTCGCCGAGCACGGCATCCAGACCGTCATCGAGTTCGGATCCGGCGACGGAGCCCAGCTGAAGCTGGCCCGGTATCCTCACTACGTCGGTGTCGATGTCTCACGCACCGTTCTTGACGCCACTCGCCCGAAATTCGCGAACGATCCGACGATCCGGTTCATCCACACCAGTGAGCTAGGCGCCGATGACAGGGCCGAGCTGGCGCTGTCCCTCGATGTGATCTATCACTTGGTTGAGGATAAGGTCTTCGACGACTACATGGACCAGCTGTTCAATGCCGCGACCCGCTTCGTCATCGTCTACTCGAGCAATGACGAAAGGCCGAGCCCAAGCCCACATGTTCGGCACCGGGAGTGGCTATCTTGGGTTGCGAACAACCGCAGGGATTTTCGACTCCTGAAGCGGGTTCCCAATGCTTATCCGTACTCCGAGCGAGACCCGGACAACACCAGTTTTGCAGACTTCTACATCTTCGCTCGATCCGACGACTGAGCAACCTGACGACAAGAGTCAGCGCACGTAGCGTTGAATCAGTCTGCGTAGGTACTTCAACGAGGTGCGCTCAATGGCGTAGTAGGACATGGCGCCCAAGAGCATCACCATCAGAAGAGCGATGAACAAGAAGAGAAGCAGGCTCGGCGCGCCAGCCATCGGTAGTGGTCCATGACGCCACAGCGTCCTGAGTAGAGCCACCGGAAACCCATGTACCAGATATATGGAGTAAGAGGCGTCGCCGGCGAACTGTAGCAGCGGGACTCGGATCGATCGGACTCCACCTTCAAAAGCCAAAGCGCCTACCACGATAGCCGCCGCGGGGAGACCATAGACGAGAGACCGATTTGCAGCGGTGTAGATCGGATCGAGAGCAAACATCGCGACGAAGCCAGCAACAGCGACGACCGCGCCGAAGCTCGACCTCAGTCGTTCCAGCAGACCATTCAGGAAGGCCTGAGCGATAAGCATGCCGAACGCAAACTCCAAAACAATGTTCTGGAAGTAGAAGTCTGCGGTTCCGAGCGAAATACCCGCAAACAGCATCCAGTATCCGACGACGGCGAATACAACCAGAACCCCAACCGCATACGACACGCGTCGGCGTGCGGAGAAGGCCATCGCGATCGCGAAGAGGACGTAAAAGAACACCTCGTAGTTCAGCGTCCAACCTTGCTTGATGATGGGTGAAACACCAGCAGATGCGGTCTCATGGGGCACGAAGAGTAGCGACAGGACGACATGCCTCACGCTGAGCTCGTTCGCCCGAAAAATGCTCGGTATCAGTAACATCAGCAGCGCCGCGGCCAGCGTATAGAACCAGTAGACAGGGATGATGCGAGCGGCCCGCATAGCCAAGAACTGCGAAGCTGAACGCTCCCGGTCCACAGTGACATAGACCATGACAAAGCCACTGATCACGAAGAACAGATCGACACCGGCCTGGCCGGCCTGCGTCGGGAGAATCGCCCTGAAACCATCGGACTGATCCAGTACGTGGTGGAACACGACCATCAGAGCTGCCATCCCGCGCAGGATCTGTATCGTGACCAGACGTCGTGCGGTGAACTCCGTCGGTATTGCGAGCGATTCCCGCTGACCGCCCTGATGGGATAGCTCTAGCGACCGCGTCGCGTCGCTACCCGAAGTAGGATCCACCATTTACCTGAGGCAGAGCCACGCCTACACAATCAACAATCATCCACACGTCGTACCCCCTGTTGCTCGACGAGTAATGCGACTCTAGCTGATTCGCTGTTCGGACATCTGCGCTTCGAGCACCGTCATCACATAATCATCGTGGGGTTCGATGCTGAGGCTTGTCGCAGGCATTGCGCTCATAGACCCATCAAGAAAATGCCGAGACGGACGAAGATCCGTGATCCTTCCTGACCGCACCGACAGGATCACCGTAGAACCGTCGTTGTGGACGAACTCCACCCGCTCATCGCAGGTGTTCTGGGTTTGCCAATCGCCAGAGATGAGGAAGTGCAGAATCCGCGCCTGCGTTGGCGCGCCAGACCATCGGTCCTCAATTCGGAGGAGCCCGTTGACATCCAGGAGGACGCTGCGACTCACACCTATCCCCCAAGCCCGATAGCCGTCACAGACTCCGCGCAGCCCCATCACGTCAGATCGATCGCGATCGACAGGATCGAACCACGCCCTCGCGCGCCGGCCGACCTTCCATGCACCGATAAACTCCGCAGGTTCGCACCCCCGCAGCGTAGGCCCGTTGTGCGAGGCGGCCGAGCGGGTCCAGTATCGGTCCCCGTCATTTGTTAGCGATGCGACACCTGGGTCGACAATGAAACGATGCTTTGCCACACTCACCTCGATGGAGAGGAAGTCGGCGTGGCCGTGAGCAATTCCTGCATCCGCCCCCATTGCCCCGGCATCCATGATCACGACAGTGCCTGCCGCAGACAACCGTCCGTATCCGGCATCAAGAAGTGCAATGCTGCTCGGAGATGGCGGCTCCTTCCAGCCGACCGCCGCCGGGGCCGGTGCATCGGCGATCGCGGCATCGTTGAACATCGCAATCTCGCCGTCGGGATGGACAACTGCGGCCAGAGCTTCGCGCATTCGGCTCGTGAGGCGACCTAGGCGTCGATAGAGCTCGGACTTGCCGTCCAGCATGGCTTGAAGCGCATCACCCAGAACGAGCATGTGGATGTGATACGTGGGTGACCGCTCAGCCCACATGCCGTCCGGCAGAGTACTGTCCTCCAGAACCAAGACTGCGTCCTCGAGCCGACGAGCTGCCTCGTCCCTACGACCCTGCAGGTAAAGTCCTACTGCCAAGCCGGATTCGGTGAATGCAGCGTGGTTGAATCCCAAGTGACGCTCAACCATGAACCTGAGCATCTCGGTGCACCTCCAGAGGTGCTGGCCGATGGTGTGCACCGCACGTGACTGCCGGGTCAGCGCTGCCGTCGAGCACAAAGACAGGGCCGTCGTCAGGGACATGATCCGCACTGCGACAGCAATTGGCGACCACTGAAGCTTCCGGATCCCGGCGCTGTCCTCCAGCAATCGGGTATCCAGATCGCGCAGCATCGAAGCAACGGTCTGCAGACCTCTGTCCTCGTCAGCATCAATCAAGGGAATTGCAGCGAAGAAGTATGCGAGGTCGAAGCGCCAACGTAGGTGCTTTGCTGGAATGGTGTCACTGTCCCAAATGGCCCCACGGTCCAGTGGATAAGAGACCCGGTTCGACACGAAACGTCCTTGGTGGAGTTGGTCGCAGGTATCGGCGAATCGTTCACCGTAAACGCGGAATACCGCTGCGAAGTCGGCGAGTTCCGGATGTGCGAACGCGGCGCACCAATCGTAGTGAGGCGGCGGCGCCGCCGTAACCGCACGCGGGACTCGCAATCGCGCGTCGAGAGAATGGCGCGCCTTCCCGATCAGCATTCGGGGGGGCAGGTAGCGGAGATAGCGCAGCAATGCCGGACTGACGAGGCGTGCCACTTGTCCGGTAGCGCCGTCAACCATCCAGACTCCGGCGGCGGTCGAAGGAGAACGCGAGACCAATCGCGCACCAGGCAGGCACCACAACGAGAGATGAGTTCTGGAACATAAAGACTTCTGTCGAGTTGTGCAGGATGAGCATGATGAAGAGCGCTGAGCCGAAGCGTCCAACAGCCGACCGCGCTTGCACAAGAACCCTCCACGTGGCCAACAGAAAGCAGACCAGCAGCACAAGCCCTACGACGCCGACTTGCATGAACACCTGGATGTAATAGTCGTGCGCGGAGAGGCTGGTGCTGACCACGTCGCGCGGACGTGTGCCTGCTCCGAGGCCAAAGACCGGGCTCTTCTGCGCCACATAGAGCAGGTATGGGTACAGCACGTCACGTCCCGTCGTGGCGTGACGGCCAGTTATCTCCGCAATCTTGTACCCGATTTGTTGGGCGATTCCGCCGCGGCTGATGTTCAGGAAGAACCACACCACCAGCGGTATCGTGATCGCCGAAACGATTACGCCAGAACGGAAGTACCATTTTGCGCTGAGGCGGTTGGCTAGAAAGAACATCACCAGGAACAGCACTGCGCAAGCGACGAGGAACCTCATACTCAACGCCACCGACAGGATCAACCCCGCGACAGAGAAGGCGGCGGCGGCCCACCACCCGTTGGTCTGCGAGTTGCGGATGAGAATGACGAGTGCCAACGCGCACAGGTATACAAGCGCACCAGCGGTCGTATTCTTCGGAAGTCCAGCCTGATAGACGCCGACGACATCGACGGCGATCGCGACAGCGGCCGCGGGGACAAACCATGCAATGTCGAAAAGCTCTGATCCCCATGC
This sequence comes from Mycobacterium sp. M26, assembly GCF_001494595.1. Classification (GTDB taxonomy): domain Bacteria; phylum Actinomycetota; class Actinomycetes; order Mycobacteriales; family Mycobacteriaceae; genus Mycobacterium. The sequence continues at coordinate 1,482,207 of NZ_LN929907.1, read as the reverse complement.
GGCAAACGTGAGAAAGACAACTCCCGTACAGCCCAGGGTGATGGTGTGACGAATCCCCTGGGCAGCGTCCTCCTCGGAGGCGCTACTGAGCGCGTAGAGCACGACGAAGGCCAGTAGCCACAACGATGGCCACGCCATCGGTTCAAGGCGCCCGACAATAAGCGGCAACAACAGCGCGCACACAGCGACAAGAATCGTGTTGCTTCTCTCGGGCGAGAAACTCGCGATCGCCGGGAACGCCAGCAGAACGATCGCGAGGGGCGCCACGGCCAGCGCAGCGCCGGGCCGCGACGGTCGGACAAACGACCTGCCCGGCTGGTTCGGCACTGTCCCACTCGTTGTGGGCGTGTCAGCTCGAACCGTCATTACGTCATCCCCGACACGCTCATGTCCGCCGATGCTCGTCCGCCGAAAGAATTCTGAGCGCCGCGTGTTGCCATGTTGACTCCACACCAATTGATGTCGAGTTCTCGCCTCTGCACACAGACATGGCCGACGACATCGATTGGAGTGTTCCCCCTCCCATAGATAACTCTAGCGACTGTCGAGTCGACGCAGAACTGGTTCGCGCAGAATCGGCCAGACCAGCTCCCTCGCCCCGTCTAGCACGGTTATCATGAGTCGGTCAGATCAGGGGGGATCTAGTGCTACGTGATGTTTTGCGCCGAGGGCTTCGCCAGCTGCCACCTCGTGCCGAGCGGCTGCTGCGAGTGACAAGAAGCAGGCACATGCTCGGCGGCTTCTACGAACCGGGATCAGCACTTTCGGCGCTGGTACCGGCAGGAAAGCTCGCAATCGACGCCGGTGCAAACGTTGGCACCTACTCGTACTGGATCGCGCGATCTGCGACCCGAGTCGTGGCTTTTGAGCCACAACCGACGCTCGCGAGGCGATTGGAAGCCAGCGGCATTCCGCGGCTCACAGTGCACAACGTCGCGCTCTCCGACACGCCCGGGGTGGGCGAACTGCACGTTCCGCGTGCTCACGGAGAAGCCAGCCTGAGAGTCCTCGACGTACCCGTAGACGCCGTGAAAGTGCCACTGCGAACGCTCGACTCGTTCGAGATGTCGGACGTTGGCTTCTTCAAGATCGACGTCGAGGGGCACGAAGAGCCGCTACTGCACGGCGCTGTCGAGACGCTGCGCCGTAGTGACGCCACGGTGTACATCGAAATCGAGGAACGCCACAATCCCGGTGGCCTCGAGCGGATCGTCTCCTGGTTCGGCGAGCTCGGCTACACCGATGTGCAATTCCGCCAGAATGCGAAGATGCACCCGTACAGAGACTTCCATCTCGAGCGCGATCAGCTGCATCAGAGCCCTCGCACTCCAGCTTACGCAAACAACTTCTTGTTCCGGCGCGGGCGCGACTGATCCAGACCAGGGATCAGTCGCCGGCAGGCTCAACGACACGCCGCGCCGCGAGGTCGGCAAGCTTTGCGTCGAGGACGAGATAGTGCGCCTCCCAACTCCATTGCAGCTGAGCGTACTCTCGTGCGCGCATTCCCATTTCTTCTGCGGCCGTAGGATTCTGAAGAAGGTAGACAATCTTGTTTGCGAACTGCTGCGCATCGTCGGCCAGTTCGAGCAAGGTGTCCGGAGCCTGAATGCCCTCATTGGCTATGCCCGTTGCGACGACCGGCCGACCGGAGGCCAGGTACTCAATCAGCTTGTTCTGCATTCCCCCAGCTGCCCGTACGGGGTTGACACACACCGCGGAACGAAGCATGTATTCGGACAGGTCCGGAACACTGCCAATGACATCGACTCCTTCGGTCGCCGAGGCCAGCGACATGACTTCCTGGGTAGGCTCGCGCCCAACGATGTTCAATTGCGCATCGGGGATCTGCTGGCGGACAAGAGGCCAAATTGCCTTAACTAGCCACACCGCCGCCTGAATATTCGGCGGGTAGAACAACGTCCCCGCGAACAGCACGGTCCCGGGTACGGGTGTAACTCCGGTCCTGGGTCGGAAGCGCTCGATGTCCGTACCGTGCGGGCTGTAGAACCAGTTGTCGATCGTCGGCAGACCTTGCGATCGGCATTGAGCAGCGATCGCTTCCACGTCAGCTGGCCCGATCAGCGCAGTTCGCTCGAACTTCTGCCAGATCCGGGCCTCGTAGCGAGAGACGAGCCACGATTCCAGTCCGAAGACCAGTCGGGTGGCGAAGTTGGTTGCGTTGTCACGGATCCGGCGCGTGTTGAGGGTCTGCGACAACTGCATCGCGAGCACCTTGGGCACCAGTTGGCCGTGTGGTCCTGACCGCTTCACCGCATTGATGACCGTCTCGGCACTCCGGAAGTAATAGGCGTAGAGCACGTCATACCGGGTCGTGTCGAGTGCGTGCGACAACTCCCTTGCCAGATGACGGCTGCTGAACCAGCCAACCTGCAGCGGCTTCCCGCCCAGGAGCGCCACGGCGGCCCCAGCTAGGGCGCGGCTTCGACCTCGCCGGACATGCACGATCCTTGAGCATCGAGACTCGAGCCAGGCGAGATCCGCGGCAGACAGAGTATTCTCGTTGCTGCGGCCATCGTTTTCGAAGCAGTAGAGATCGACGATATGTCCACGTGCCCAAAGGAATTCGATCAGATGGGCGACGGTGATCTGATCTGCATTGCGCATCGGGAGCGGATTGCGGCAATACACGACTGCGATCCTCATCGGATGCTCCGTGTGCTCGACATCCCCGATAAACGGTCGATCCTCGATCACATCGTGCTCCTTAATGAATGGCCTCCAGCCGCGCGATGGTCACGGCAGCTGATTGACATCGATGATTCGTTCCGCCGCGAGCGAGTACCCATCCGCAGAGCCCCTTGAATCCACGACAAGGTCCCACTCAGTGCTCTCGACAATGGACTTGTCCACGAGGAGATCACGAATGAACGGCGAGTTAGACAGGACTCCGAGGTTCTGGCCGATCAGGTTTTGGGGAGCGACGAAAGGATCATGGATTGAAAGTTGGTATCCCGCAGTGATGAGCATCCTGGCCAGGTCGATGTTCGGACTTTCCCGCAAGTCGTCGCTCGCGTTCTTAAAGGCGATTCCGAGCAGCAAGACCTTCGCACCGAACTTCAGATCGCGCGTCACGTGCTCGTACAGGAACGACTTGTGTGCGTCATTTGAACTGATCAACGAGTCCAGGAGATGAGTGAAGGCACCGGATGTGCGCGAGATGTACTGAAGCGCGCGAACATCTTTGGGGAGGCACGATCCCCCGAAGGGCCCTCCTGGTCGGAGGTAGTATGGCGAGATATTGAGCTTGGTATCGGACACGAAGATCTTGTGGACTTCAGCAGCGCTGACGCCTAGCTGGGAACAGATTCTTCCGATCTCGTTGGCAAAGACAATCTTCACCGCATGAAATGAGTTGTCCACGAACTTGGTGATCTCGCTCTCGCGGTACCTGACATAGAACACCGGAGCCTCAAACTTCTCTGTGATCTTGTCCACCACCGTGCATCGATCCCCATTTCTGGTACCGACGACGATCTTGGGCGGCGAGAAGTAGTCCTGGACAGCCGAGGACTCACGAAGAAATTCAGGGTAGTAGACCAGCTCTATCCGCGATGCCTCCTCGCCGAGGATTGCGTCGAAGATGGGGGAGATCAGCTCTTCCATGGTTCCCGGGCGGACCGTTGATCGGTAAGCAACAGTGAGGTTTCCATCTGGATGAAGCTTGACGAGCTCAGCCAGTTGACGGGACACCTCCGCCACGTAGGTCATGTTGTGCGATCCGTCGGCAGCGCTTGGCGTCCCAACGCAGACAATGGCGAGCTCGCATTGTGCAACTTCGGGCACGAGCGTCGTGTACGCGGTCAGCAACCCCTCGTGCCGGGCAGTCGCCACCAGGTCCTGAACCCCGGGCTCGGTGATTGGTGACCGGCCGGCAAGTACAGCGTCAACCTTTGTCTGGTTCGGATCGATCCCGATGACTTCATGGCCCTCGCTGGCGAGGCAAGCGGCAGCAGTCATTCCGACGTAGCCGAGGCCCAAAATGGCAATCTTCAACGGTTACCCCCCAATAACCCATATCGACGGCACCTGATCCCGCCCCCATGTTCACGAGCTCAGGTGCTTCGGTGCCGAAGTCTAACCCCAGATCTCGTCGATTGATCGGGATACGACCAGGATTAGTCATCCTCCCGAATGCCGACGGAATCCAATCTCGACTAGTCGCGAGACAGTTGGGCTCGATAGCATTTGAAAAGCTGTTCTTCTGGCGGAGAGTGAGGTCCAGCTCTGAAGCTGTTATTTGTTTGCACCGGCAACATCTGTCGATCACCCTCAGCCGAAAGATTAACTGCGTGGTATGCCACTCGAGCTGGATTGTCCGGCCTCGAGGTACACAGCGCCGGCACCAGGGCCATGATTGGGCATCCGATCCATCCATACGCGGCGCGCACTCTCGAGCAACTCGGAGCTGACCCGACGAATTTCGCCGCCCGACAGCTCAGTGCGGCGATCGCGAGCGATGCCGACCTAGTCATCACGATGACCAAGGCACAGCGCGACGACGTCGTCGAATCAGCCCCGCAACAGCTCCACAAGACGTTCATGCTCAGTGAGATTTCCCGGATCGCCTCGCGCTATCACCCGAAGGACCTCAGTGAGCTAGCAGTTCTACGACCACAACTACCTACGCAAGACAGGTTCGACGTCGCAGACCCCATCGGACGGAGCCAGGAGTTCTTCGACTCTGTGGGCACTCAGATCGCCGATCTGGTCGATCCACTGGTCCAACTGTGCGTGGACCACTCCGCATAGGCGAAATGTCCGGAGCCCTGCGGACCTCAAAATACGGCGTAGAGAGAGCGAATCCGCAGCTGTCGCGCCCGGAGTGCTTTACCGGGAAAGCATCTCGGCGATAGCTGTCGTCGGGCTCTTCGTTCGCAGCGCACACACAGGTTCGATATGACAGGCTATGCACCGTCGCGTTTCTTTGGGGGATAGAACGTGCCGGGGGGATACATGACTACTGTCAATGACAGACTCGCTTCTACGAGCGAATTGGCGTTGCCGGGCGTTGCGCCCATATGGCAGCACAGTTACTCGCGCCGACTCGTGGTGGTGGACTTCATTGGCATCTGCTTCGCCATTGGGTTGGCCCAATGGTTGCGATTCGGTGGCCTCCCCGGTACGGGAACTGTTTACCGCTCCACGAATTACTTCCTTGTCTCAGTTGTCATTGCAATTGCCTGGATGCTTGCATTGGCGATTAATCACTCGCGCTCACCTCGAGTTATCGGCTCAGGTGCCGAGGAGTATCGAAGGGTATGGCTGGGCACCGCGACAGTGTTCGGTGCCGTCGCGATCGTCTCTATGCTCTTCAAGCTGGATATCGCGCGGGGATACCTCATGATCGCACTGCCCGCCGGAATAGTTCTTCTAGTCCTCGCACGCTGGGGTGCCCGCCAACTGGTCGTCCGCACCCGGCAGAAGCACGGTCGTTGCATCACGCGAGTTCTTGTCGTGGGCTGCGCACCAGCGGTTCGGGACCTCACGCAATCCCTGGCACGCGAGAGGTGGTCCGAATACGAGGTTGTGGGGGCTTGCATTCCCGGGCCGACAACTCGAACGGAATTGGTAGTACCTGGCGCCGGTACGATTCCGGTTTTCGGCGACGAGTCCAATGTGGTCGGCGCGGTGACGCTGACAAACAGCCAAGCCGTTGCCGTCACGGCCACTGAGCGCCTTGATGGACGTGGATTCCGCGACCTGTCGTGGGAACTGGAGAAGCTCAACATCGATCTGCTGGTGGCCCCGGGGGTCGTCGACGTCGCGGGGCCCCGGCTGCAGATGCGCCCGGTCGCCGGCCTCCCGCTGATCCATGTTGAGAAGCCGCAATACCACGGCGCCAAGAGGTTTCAGAAGCGGCTGTTCGACGTCGCCTTCTCTGGGCTTGTTCTCTTCCTGGGGTTGCCCATCCTGACCGTGATTGCACTTGCGATCAAGCTGACCAGCAAGGGGCCGGTGTTCTATCGGCAGGAGCGAATCGGTCTCGACGGCCAGGCATTTCGGATGATCAAGTTCCGGACCATGGTTGACGGCGCCGACAAGATGCTCGGTGACCTCGCCGCACTCAACGAAAGCGACGGTGGGGTTCTCTTCAAGATTCGCAGCGATCCGCGGGTGACGCCCGTCGGCCGCTTCCTGCGCAAGTACAGCCTCGACGAACTGCCACAGTTCATCAATGTCTTCAAACGAGACATGAGCGTCGTCGGCCCCCGTCCACCGCTGGCCAACGAGGTCAAGTCCTACGACGACTACGCCCGGCGGCGCCTGCTCGTCCGCCCCGGCATCACCGGCCTGTGGCAGGTAAGCGGGCGCTCGGACCTGTCGTGGGAGGACTCGGTCCGCCTCGATCTGTTCTACGTCGAGAACTGGTCCATGGTTGCCGACCTCTTGATCGCCATCAAGACGGTGAGAGCCATCTTGAGCCACAGTGGCGCGTACTGAACCGCTGCTGCAGTTCACCCGGCTGGTAACGTGCCCTCAACACGGAGGCACTAGGGGAAGGCCGGCCCGTTGTCACGCACGATCCGCCGTGCTCTACTCACAACGTTCGCTGTCCTCGCCTCGCTACTGGCAGCCCTGGCCCTAGTCGCGCGTACCCAACCGATTGCGAACATTCCCACTCTGATTCTCGCGGTGGGCTCGCCCTATGCTGCCGTTGCCGCCTTGGTCGCTCTCGCCGTTGCTGTGTCATGCCGCAGAGTGGCCGCCGTTGTTCTGGCGGTGGTGGTGCTCGCCGCCAATCTGGCCGTCCAGGTGTCGTGGTACTTCCTTGGCAATCCCACGAACATTGCTGCGCACCAGACTATTCGAGTCCTCTCGTCCAATCTCCGCTACGGGCAGGCCGACCCCGCCTTCATCGTCGACCTCGCCACCAGCAGCGCGGACGTCATCACAGTTTCGGAGCTGACATCTGAGGAAGTTCGACGCCTCGAGCAGGCCGGGATCACCTCAGCATTCCCCTACTCGCATCTGATCCCCGCACCGGGCGCCGGCGGGATCGGCATGTGGAGTCGGTACCCGCTGACAGTCCTGTCGGCCACCCGACACCGTGGTATTTCGATCCCGGCCGCACGCCTAGATGTCCCAGGCCTCCGATTCGAGCCCCTACTCGCCAGCGTCCACGTCACCTCCCCCGTCGCCCGGGATACCAACACCGTCGCCGAGTGGCGAAGCGGAATGGCTGGCGCCAAAGCACAATTGGACAACTTCGCCCAGTCTGCTGGCCCCGCCGCCGTCATCATCGGCGGCGACTACAACAGCACCCCGGATATGCGTCAGTTCCGCGATCTTCTCACCGATGGCTATCGCGACGCTGTCGACCAGCTCGGCGCGGGATTCTCCCCCACCTTCCCGTCCAACCGGTGGTATCCGCCGCTGATCACGATCGACCACATTCTGACCCGTAATGCCGCCGCCGCATCGATCCGCACCATCGAAGTGCCGGGCTCCGACCACCGCGCATTACTCGCGACCATCCACGTGCCCACTGAGTGACGTGCGCACCGCCACCTTGATCATCGGCCTCACCGGCATAGTCCTTGCCGCCGTTGGTCTCACGACGCGTTACCTGCCGATCACGAACCAAGTAACACTCGCCCTGGCCGCGCTGTCGCCCTACCTGATGGCAGTCGCACCCATCGCCGCGCTACTCCTTGTCGTCACGCGTCGTTGGCTCACCGCCGCACTGGCTGCAGCCCTCACCATCGCAGCCATCGCAACGCAACTTCCACTCTTCGTCGCCAACCCACCGCCCGCCACCACCAACGACATCAGAGTCCTCACCGCCAATGTCCTTGAAGGCCGGGCTAACCCGCGCGAACTGAGGCGGGCCGCAGAACGTGCCGACATCCTCGTTGTCCAAGAGCTCACGGCCGAACTAGCCGCCAACCTCACCGCAATCGGTATCGACAAGGAACTCCCCTACCAGGCAACCGAACCCGGGGATCACGGCTACGGCGTCGGCATCTGGAGCCGCTACCCCATCACCAGCAGCACCGGAATCGACGGCTACCGCCTGCACATGCTCACCGCCGACATCGACACACCCGGAGCCACAAGCGACACCACCATCGTCGCCATCCACCTACCCGGTCCGTGGCCACAGCCCATCGACGGCTGGCGCGATGAAATCCGCGAGCTTCCCATGACTCTCGCCGAGATCGCCCGCGAGGCCGGCGGCGTCGTCATCGCAGCCGGCGACTTCAACGCCACCTACGACATGGCGCCGTTCCGCAACGTGCTCACCAACGGATACCAAGACGGAGCCGACCAGGCCGGCGCAGGACTGCTCAGAACCTTCCCCGCCGACAAACCCCTGATCGGCATCGACCACATCCTGACCTACCGCGGCACCGCCACACACGTTGAGACAGTGCGCATTCCAGGTTCCGATCACCTCGGGCTACAGGCGACAATCCGCCTTCAGACAACCCCGTGAACGACGAATGGCCACCTACCGCAGTAGGTGGCCATTCGAACGAAAAGCTTTTAGGACTCTTCGGTGAAGTTGCGCGTGACGGCGGGATCGACCGGGATGCCCGGGCCGGTGGTCGTCGACACGGTGATCTTCTTGAGGTAGCGGCCCTTCGACGAGGACGGCTTGGCCCGCAGCACCTCGTCGAGCGCGGCACCGTAGTTCTCGACGAGCTTCTTCTCGTCGAACGACGCCTTGCCGATCACGAAGTGCAGGTTGGCCTGCTTGTCGACGCGGAAGTTGATCTTGCCGCCCTTGATGTCGGTTACGGCCTTGGCCACATCGGGGGTGACGGTGCCGGTCTTGGGGTTCGGCATCAGACCGCGCGGGCCCAGCACGCGGGCGATGCGACCCACCTTGGCCATCTGGTCGGGCGTGGCGATCGCGGCATCGAAGTCCAGGAAGCCGCCCTGGATCTTCTCGATCAGGTCGTCGCTACCGACGACGTCGGCGCCGGCAGCCAGGGCCGCCTCAGCCTTCTCGCCCACCGCGAACACCGCGACGCGCGCCGTCTTACCGGTGCCGTTGGGCAGGTTGACGGTGCCGCGCACCATCTGGTCGGCCTTGCGGGGGTCGACGCCGAGGCGGATCGCCACCTCAACGGTCGCGTCCTGCTTCTTTGACGAGGTTTCCTTGGCGAGCTTGGCCGCCTCGAGCGGGGTGTAGAGCCGGGTCTTGTCGACCTTCTCGGCAGCTTCCCGGTATGCCTTGCTGGTCTTGCTCATTGTTCTTCTCCTAGTTGAGAGTTGTGGTTGGCGAGCCGAAGCGGGCTCTCCCACGTCCTACTTCTCGTTGAGATAGAACCTACGCAGAGGGTTACTCGAACTTCTCCTGCGTCAGTTCTGACTCGACGAAATCTATTCGACCGTGATGCCCATCGACCGGGCGGTGCCGGCGATGATCTTGGCGGCCTGGTCGATGTCGTTGGCGTTGAGGTCGGCCTTCTTGGTCTCGGCGATCTCGCGCACCTGATCCCAGGTCACCTTGGCGACCTTGGTCTTGTGCGGCTCGGCCGAACCCTTCTGCACACCGGCAGCCTTCAGCAGCAGCCGAGCGGCGGGCGGGGTCTTGAGTTCGAAGGTGAAGCTGCGATCCTCGTAGACGGTGATCTCGACGGGGATGATGTTCCCGCGCTGGTTCTCCGTCGCAGCGTTGTACGCCTTGCAGAACTCCATGATGTTGACGCCATGCTGGCCGAGCGCAGGGCCGACCGGCGGGGCGGGGTTGGCCTGCCCGGCCTGGATCTGCAGCTTGATCAGCCCGGCGACCTTCTTCTTGGGGGCCATGGGTGTTCGATTTCCTTACTGTGCTTTTTCTTAGTGGGCGCAAGCGCCCGATTACTAGATCTTGGCGACCTGGTTGAAGGTCAGTTCAACGGGCGTCTCGCGGCCGAAGATGGACACCAGCACCTTGAGCTTCTGCTGCTCGGCGTTGACCTCGCTGATCGAGGCCGGCAGCGTCGCGAACGGACCGTCCATGACGGTGACCGACTCGCCGACCTCGAAGTCGACCAGGATCTCCGGACGCTCCAGCGTCGCCTCCGAGGAAGCAGCCGCCGCGGTCGACGCCGCCTTGCCCGGCTTCTTCGCCGCGCCCTGCGGCAGCAGGAACTTCACCACGTCGTTGAGCGACAGCGCCGTCGGCCGCGAGGTGGCACCGACGAAACCGGTGACACCCGGGGTGTTGCGCACCGCGGCCCACGAATCGTCGGTCAGGTCCATGCGGACCAGGATGTAGCCGGGCAGCACCTTGCGGTTGACCTGCTTGCGCTGGCCGTTCTTGATCTCGGTGACCTCTTCGGTGGGAACCTCCACCTGGAAGATGTAGTCGCCGACGTCGAGGTTCTGCACGCGAGTCTCGAGGTTGGCCTTCACCTTGTTCTCGTAACCGGCGTACGAGTGGATGACGTACCAATCGCCCGGCTTGCTGCGCAGCTCAGCCTTCAGCGCGTCGGCCGGGTCGAGCTCCTCGTCGGCCTCGCCGGCGGCTTGCGTCGCCTCAGCATCAGGCGCCGCCTCCAGCTCAGGTGCCGTCTCGTTGTCCGATGTCTCCGCCGGAGCGGCTCCATCGATCACGTCAACAAGGGCGTCACCCGTGGGCGTATCGCCTTCGGGGGTTGTCACGGTAGTCAGTCCTCTCTCACAACTTCCGGGTCAGCCGAATACCAGCAGCACTAGCTTGGCCAGACCCAGGTCCACGCCGCCGATCAGGGCCACCATGAAAGCCAGGAACAGCAGCACCACCGTGGTGTAGCTGACCATCTGCTTGCGGTTGGGCCAGATCACCTTGCGCAGTTCGGCAACCACCTGCTTGAGGTAGTTCCACACGAACACGAAGGGATTGCGCGACGGTCCGGTCTTGGCCTTCTTCGGCTTCGTGGCCTTCTTGCCCGGCTTCTTCTCGTCGACGCCGAGTTCCTCGGCGCTCGACTCGGCTTCCTCCGGCTCGGCCAGCGCGGTGGCACCGGCACGCTGCCGGGTCCGCTTGCCCGTCGGACGCGCCGGACGGCTCACGACGTCCGATGTGGGGTCGCCTGCGGCGTCAGCACTGTCGCGCTCGTCGCTCACCGCATGCTCCTTTATGTCGAGTCCGGATGGGCTGAGTATCCCCAGCCCGGTGTGCACCCTCCAGTGTCCACCATTACCTATTCAGTTGAGCAGGGGCGACAGGACTTGAACCTGCAACCTGCGGTTTTGGAGACCGCTGCTCTGCCAGTTGAGCTACGCCCCTCTGCTTGGGCCCCCACATAACTCGCGCGCTCCCCGTTCGGTCAACCCGAACCGACGGACAGCGCGCTTACGTGGGAAAACCCCGAGGTCCGAGTGTACAACGGCACACCGAGCAGGTGTTAATCCGCGTCGTCATCGTGGCGGACAGGCTTGCGCAAGACCTGCCCGGTCTCCGGGTCCCAGCCCGCCGAGATCGAGTTGTCACCCTCGTGGCCCATCAGCGTGGTGAAGGCCACCAACACCGGCTCGCCGGTCTTGTCATCGGTGAGCACGTTTCGGGAGGTAACGATGTCCGCTCCGAACCGCTCGTCGACGGAGTCGATGTACATCGTGGCGCGCAACACGTCGCCCTCCACGATGGGCCGGAGGAACTGGAACTTCTGATCCACCTGGACGATCTGCATCGTCTCGAAGCCCACGTCGACATGCTGGAAGAAGTGTCGCTGAGTCATCACCGCGATGATCGAGACAAACGTCAACGGCGCGACCAGGCCGTCGTATCCCATGGCGGCCGCCGCCTCCGGGTCGACGCTCACCGGATCGTTGGCTTTGACCGACTTGGCGTACTGGCGGATCTGCTCACGACCCACCACGAAGGGGTCGGGGTAGGCCCAGACCATGCCGCGGATATCTGTCTTCAGCGCCATGACTACGCCAGCTTCGCGATCGCGATGGCGCGGCCGAAGATCTTCTTGCCGTTGTGGGTTCCGGTCAACGCGATAGTCACGGTCTTGTTGTCCTCGTCGACCGACTTGATGCGTCCGTTGAACACGAGTTCAGCGCCCACGCCGTCGTTGGGGACCGGCACGATCGCGGTGAAGCGCACGTTGTACTCGCTGACGGCGCCCGGATCGCCGACCCAGGAGCTGACGTAGCCGCCGCCGAGGCCCATGGTCAGCATGCCGTGGGCGATCGCGGTGTCCAGGCCGACCTGCTTGGCGATCTCGTCGTCCCAGTGGATCGGGTTGAGGTCGCCGGACACGCCGGCATAGTTGACCAGGTCCGCCCGGGTCAGGGTGATGACCCGCTCCGGCAGCTCCTCGCCGACCTTGACTGAACTGAACTCACGCAGTGCCATCGTTGAAGCCACTCTCTCCGTTTTCCTCGGTTCGCCCAGCCAGGGTGGTGTAGGCCGCTTGGACTACGGTGCCGTCCTGGTTGGTGACGATGTTCTTGGTGACGATGATGTCGGTTCCGTGCGCCTGCCGGATCGAATCCAGGTAGACGTCGCAGTAGAGCTTGTCGCCGGCCGTAACCGGGGCGAAGAACTCCAGCTTCTGGTCGATCTGGACGATCTGGCGGTCGGAGATACCGATATTGGCGTGCTCGAAGAAGGCCGTCTGCGCGACGTAGCTGAACACGCTGATGAAGGTCAGCGGAGCTGGAAGAGCGTCATAGCCGAGTTCAGCGGCGGATTCCTCGGACAAGAACACCGCGTCGTCGTTCTTGACGGCCCGCGCGTACTCGCGAATCTTCTCGCGCTCCACCGCATAGTGATCGGGATAGCGGTAGTGCGTTCCGACGAGAGTCTGGGACAACGCCACGGGCTAGAACCTACCTACTTACATTTCTCCGGCCGCCGCGGCGGCCGGGCGCAATCAGCGCGACTCTTTGTGCGGCTGATGCGTGCCACAGTTCGGGCAGAACTTCTTCAGCTCCAGCCGATCAGGGTCGTTGCGGCGGTTCTTCTTGGTGATGTAATTGCGGTGCTTGCACACCTCGCAGGCCAAAGTGATCTTCGGCCGGACGTCAGTACTGGAGGCCACGGTTGTTGCCCTCTTTCACGCTCTCGTAGTTCGTTCCTGTAGCGGTGGGGAGGCTCGATCTCCCGACCTCACGATTATGAGTCGTGCGCTCTAACCAGCTGAGCTACACCGCCCCGATAGGCGCGGGCGGCGCTCCGCTCGCGTCCACCGAGCCCCCTAACGGAATCGAACCGTTGACCTTTTCCTTACCATGGAAACGCTCTGCCGACTGAGCTAAGGGGGCCTGACCCGCGGACTCGGACGAACCGCGCCGTGGGCCTTGAAAAGGGTACAGCCTGCGGCTCGGCTCAGCCAAACCGCTCGTCGAGGGGCGAAATTCAGCGCCCTGTTCCGACGCCATAGGCTGAGGTCATGTCATCGACGGACCGGCTGTACTTCCGCCAACTTCTCTCCGGCCGAGACTTCGCGCCCGGCGACATGATCGCGCAGCAGATGCGCAACTTCGCCTATCTGATCGGTGACCGGGAGACCGGTGACACGGTGGTCGTCGACCCCGCCTACGCCGCCGGTGACCTGCTGGACGCCCTGGAAGCCGATGGCATGCACCTGTCGGGGGTCCTGGTCACCCACCATCACCCCGACCATGTCGGCGGAACCATGATGGGCTTCACCCTCAAGGGCCTGGCTGAGCTGCTCGAGCGGGTCAGTGTCCCGGTGCACGTCAATACCCACGAGGCGCTGTGGGTGTCGCGGACCACCGGCATCCCGATGAGTGAGCTGACCACCCACGAGCACCGCGACAAGGTCGCCGTGGGCGATATCGAGATCGAACTGCTGCACACCCCTGGCCACACACCGGGCAGTCAGTGCTTCCTGCTCGATGGCCGGCTGGTGGCCGGTGACACCTTGTTCCTCGACGGCTGCGGACGTACCGACTTCCCCGGCGGCGACGTCGACGAGATGTTCCGCAGCCTGCAGCAGCTGGCTGATCTGCCCGGCGACCCGACGGTGTTCCCCGGGCACTGGTATTCGGCGGAGCCCAGCGCGGCGCTGTCCGACGTCAAGCGGTCCAACTACGTCTACCGGGTGTCGAACCTGGATCAGTGGCGTTCGTTCATGGGCGGCTGACCCGCCGCCAACGCTAGGCCGCGTTGCGCGCGCTGTGGCCCACCGACTCGTGACGCCCGGACGGCGACGACGTCGTGGTGTCGGCCGCACCCGCCGCACCACCACTCTTCGTCGACGACGCGCTCAGCGGTTTGCGTACGGCCGAGGCCGACCGCGGGGTCGCTGCCGCCGCACTGGCTCTGACCGATGAGGCGACACTGCGCAGCGGCGTGGCAGCCGCCGGCGCGGCCGCACCTGCCGGAACAGTGGCGCCCGTTTTGATGTCCTCGATGGCCTGGTTGATGCCCTGGCCGACGGCGTTGACGAAGTCGACAGCAACCTCCAGTGGGTTGACCCGCGGGATCAACCGGAAAGGCGTGTAGACACCGGGATTGGTGGTCCTGTCATAGCCGGTGTCGATGAGAACCCGCAGCGCGGGCGAGAGCAGGTCCACGATGGGCGTGGTGATTCTGCCGAGACCGGTGGCCGCCCCCAGCAGCACCAGTGGCTGCATGATCGGCAGGATCTTCGTCGGGATGGTGACGTAGGTCGTGTCGTTGTAGTACTTGAAGTTCTCCGGATGCTGCGCCGGATCCAATTGCGCTGCTAGTTCGGCGGCGGTGTATCCGTCAGGCAGTGCCGTCGGGCTGGTCTTGCTGTTGGGCGCGATGTAGGTGGTGTGGATGAAGATCAAACCCATCACCGCGTTCACCGTGGCCAGCAGGTTGAGCGGATAAGCGGGCGCATCACCGACCGGGTCGTACTCGAAGGCGATGTCGGTGACCGGAAAACCGGTGTCGGTCGGTGTCGCATCACCGGTCTCGACGTCGAGGATCGGAATGTAGCTGAGCGGTCCGAGACGGGTCCAGATGCCGCCGTTGGGCCGATCCGGGTTGCCGGCGACGACAACCTGCAGACGGTTCTTGATCGAGCTGTCCAAAGTCAGCAGGTTGGTGATCTCGTTGGATACCACCGCTGCGCCCTGCGAGAACCCGAAGATGACGATCGGGTCGGTGGTCGAGTCGAGCGTGTTGATCAGCGCGCTGTTGAGGTGCCCGACGCCGGTGGCTACCGACTGGTCCCATTTGGGTGCGGTCAGGCCGCCCACCAGCGGCCACAACGACGCCGGGTACGGGATGCCGGTCAGCACACAGCTCGGCGCCGTGCAGGAGGTGTCGCCCAGGTAGTAGGTCTGGACGTTCGTCTTGAAATTGGTGACGGCATCGGCGTCGGGGGTTCCGGTCCCGGGCACGATCAGCGCGGTCGTCGCGGCCAGCGTCACCGCCGACGTGAATATCGAGGCAACGCCGAGAACCACGGCGCTGAACAGTGCGAGCAGGACTGCGGCCAAACGCCGGAAGTTGCGCATGCGACAAATTTGACCATGCCAGCGCCAACTCGCGCGCGGGAACACCCGATCGGCGTGGCACGCTGGAATTCGTGGCCGACACCCTCTACGCCGACGTTTCCGAGTGGCAGGTCGGGGTCAACGACACCTACCCCTACCCGGTGTTGTGCATCCGGTCCAATGACGGCACCTACCGCGACCGCCGGTGGGTCAATAACTACGGCTGGTGTCTGCGCAATGTCGACAACGGGCGCCTGGTGTTCTTCATCGCCTACTTCGTCTGGCGGACCAACTGGCAGCAGACGGTGGCGACGTTCAGATCCCAAGTGCGAGCACCACATCCGCGGATGGCGGTGATGATCGACGTCGAGTCGTGGGGCGGGCAGATCACCGGTGACCAATCCGCGGGAATCAACGCGGCCTACCGGGAGGTGGGCGCCTACGTTGGTTCGACGGCCAAGGTGATCGGGTACGGCAACGTGGACGATCTGAACCGACTGTGGCCGGACAAGCCGCCAGGCATCCGCTTGGTGGTCGCCGCCTACGGTTCCAACCCGCCGCATCCGGGCAAGGTCGCCCACCAGTACACCGACGGCCAGGGGTACGGCGGCGGGCTGCCCGAAGGGGCGTCGCCGTTCGGCCGGTGCGACATGAACTCCGCCGACGGCCTGACCGCAGAGCAGTTCGCGTCCGCGTGCGGGATTTCTCCGGTGCTTCCGGTCCAACTCGCCGCACGGCGCCGCCGGGCTTTACTACAGGCCAGCCCGTACGCTGCGCAGCGCCGACTCGCCTGAGCCCCAATATCTTTCACTATCGTCAATACTGAAACGTTCGGCTGACCGTGATATAAGCGGTGGGTGGAAAACGCGAGCACGCTCGCGGATCTGTGGGGAGATGTAACCGGGGTCGGGGCCGGAACGTGGCTGGTGGTAGCCGCCTGGGCAGCTGTGCTGCTGGGGTTGCTGGCGCTGCTGTACACGCATCGGCAGATCCGTCGGCAACAGGACAACACTGACAAACAGCTACGCCCGCACGTCGCGGTGTTCATGGAGTCGCATGCGGCCGACTGGCACGTGATCGAGTTGGTCGTGCGCAACTACGGCACATCGGCGGCCTACGACGTCGAACTGGCCTTCAAGACTCCGCCCACGGTGGCCCGCTACGAACAGGCCGAGGACGGCTTCGCCGATATCGTGGAACTTGCTCTCCCGCAGAGCATTCCAGAGCTCGCACCGACCCAGGAGTGGCGCACGGTCTGGGATTCAGCGATCGACCGCGAGCAGATCGGGTCGTCGATCGGGTCCCGGTTCGACGGCGCGGTGACCTACTACGACCGGACCGCCGCACCGGGCTGGTGGAGCCGGACGTTTGGCCGCAGACGCCGCGTCTACCGCAGCAAGATCTCGCTGGACTGGGCAACTCTGCCGCCGGTCCGCCGCGTGGACCTGCTCACCAGCCACGATCTGGCCAAACGGGAACGCGAGAAGCTCGAACTGCTGCGCACGTTGCTGGACTACTTCCAGTTCGCCTGCAAGGAAACCCGGGCCGATGTGCTGCGCGCGGAGATCCAGCGGATGCGGCGGGCCGCCGAGGAGACCCAGAGCCGTTGGCGTCGAAACCAATTCGAGCCCCCGACCGAGGTGGTTCGACTCCCCCGCCATGGCTGATCCGGATTGCCTCTTGGCAATCGGAACTTTGTTACGTAACGTCGATCCGCATTGACGCTGCGACGAAGGAGCTTCCATGAGCGGGCCGGTGAGTTATCGCAAGGACGACGCGATCGCCGTGATCACACTCGACGACGGCAAGGTCAACGTGCTCAGCCCGAGCACGCTGCAGGAGATCAACACCGCCCTTGACCGCGCCGAGGCCGATGACGCCGGCGCGGTGGTGCTGGCCGGCAGTGAGCGGGTGTTCAGCGGCGGCTTCGACCTCAAGGTGTTCCGCTCCGGCGATATCAATGCCTCGATCGCGATGCTGCAGGCTGGCTTCAACCTCTCTCATCGCCTGCTGTCGTTCCCCAAGCCGGTCGTCGCTGCCATCACCGGGCATGCCATCGCCATGGGCGCCTTCCTGGCCTGCAGCTTCGACCACCGGATCGCCGCCCACAGCTACAACTTTCAGGCCAACGAGGTCGCGATCGGGATGGTCCTGCCCTACCCGGCCCTGGAGGTGATGAAGCTTCGGCTCACACGATCGGCCTATCAGCAGGCGGTCGGGCTGGCCAAGGTGTTCTTCGGCGAGACCGCACAGGCCGGCGGCTGGGTGGACGAGATCGTGCTGCCCGAGCAGGTGCTGCCCCGCGCGCTGGAGGCTGCCGCGGAGTTCACCACCCTCAATGCGGGTGCGCATCTGGCGAGCAAGCTGCGGGCCCGGCAGGACACCCTGGACGCCATGCGGCACGGCATCGACAACATCCACTCCGAGTTCGGGATGTAGCAGTCCGTGCCGAGGGTCAAGCAGCGCACCCCTGAGCTGCGCGACCGGGTGCTCGATGTCGCCGTCACCACGCTGTGCGACGACGGCCTGTCCGGGTTCACCACGCGCCGGGTCGCCGAGCGCGCCGGAACCTCGGTGCCCGCGGTCTACGAGTTGTTCGACGACAAAGCAGGCCTGCTGCGGGCGGTGTTCTTCGAGGGGTTCCGACGGCTCGGCCGCCAGCTCGGCGAGCTGCCGGACACCGACGATCCGCTGGCCGACCTGAAGGCGGTGATCCCGGTGTTCCGCCGGTTCTGCCTGGACTATCCGCCGCTGGCCCGGGTGATGTTCAGCCGGCCGTTTCAGGATCTCGATCCTGGTCCCGAGGAGGTCGGCGCCGCGCCGACGGTCCGCGAGGTTCTCGTCGGCAAGGTGCAGCGCTGCCGTGAGGCTGGCGCGCTGGTCGGTGATCCGGTGGATATCGCACATGTATTGCTCGCTCTGGCACAGGGTTTGGCGGTTCAGGAGGCCGGTCGGTGGTTGGGCACCTCAGCCGCATCGGTGAACCGGCGCTGGGACGTGGGGGTGCAGGCCGTGCTGGCCGGGTTCAGCCGGTAGCGTGCCGCGCATGGGACGCGTCGAGGGCAAGGTCGCACTCATCAGCGGTGCGGCCCGCGGAATGGGCGCCTCGCACGCCCGTCTCCTGGTCCGCGAGGGCGCCAAGGTCGTCCTCGGTGACGTCCTCGATGACGACGGCACCGCGGTCGCCGAAGAGCTCGGCGACGCCGCCCGCTACGTCCACCTCGACGTCACCGACGCCGCCGACTGGGCCGCTGCGGTCGACGTGGCGCTCGCCGAGTTCGGCAGCCTCGACGTTCTGGTGAACAACGCCGGCATCGTCTATCGCCGGACCCTGCGCAATCTGGAGCCCGAGCGTTGGCAACGGGTTCTCGACGTCAACCTCACCGGCACATTGCTGGGGATCAAATCGGTGATCGGGCCGATGACCGCGGCCGGCGGCGGGTCGATCATCAACATGTCGTCCATCCAGGGCATGCGGGGCACACCGGGCAACCACGGCTACGTGGCGTCCAAATGGGCGATCCGGGGTCTCACCAAGTCAGCGGCATTGGAGCTGGCGGCCAACAATATTCGGGTCAACTCACTGCACCCGGGCATGATCCGGACCCCGATGACCGCGCACATGCCCGAAGATCTGGTCGCCGCCCCGATGGGTCGCATCGCCGACCCCGAAGAGGTGTCGACGTTCGTCCTGTTCCTGGCCAGTGACGAGTCATCATTCGCCACCGGCGCGGAATTCGTGATGGACGGTGGCTTGATCACCGATGTACCGCACAGGATGTGACCATGGGACGCTTCGAGAATCGAGTCGCCATCATCACCGGTGCCGGCGCAGCCGACGGGATCGGGTTCGCGGTAGCACGCCAGCTTGTGGCCGAGGGCGCCCGAGTGGTGATCGGCGCGACCAGCGACCGGATTCACGACCGTGCTGCTGAATTGGGCTCTGCTGCAATCGGTGTGGTCGCAGACCTGACGGTCGACGGTGCCGCCGACGAGGTGGTGAAGACCGCGACCGATGCCTGGGGCCGGCTCGACATTCTGGTCAACAACGCCGGGATGACCTCGGTGACGAGCGGCTGGGACGCCGATGACGAGGTGGCGCAGCTATCGCTGCAGGACTGGGACGCAGCGATCGCCCGCAACATGACGACCGCGTTCCTGATGTGCCGGGCCGTGGTGCCGGTGATGACGTCAGCCGGTTATGGGCGGATCGTGACGGTGGGCTCGACGACGGGCACGGTGAACGCGATGCCCGGTCAGGCCACCTACACCGCAGCCAAGGCGGGGCTGGTGGGCTTGAGCCGTGCTCTCGCGCTGGAGGTGGTGCGCCGCGGCGTGACGGTCAATGTCGTCGCACCGGGCTATGTCGCGACCGGCTCCCAACTGGAGTTCGAGGCGTCCGCTGCCGAGACAGGCCCGTTCGGGCGCAGTGGCACAGCCGACGAAATCGCCTCGTGTGTACTGTTTTTGGCGCACGAGACGGCCTCGTTCGTGACCGGCGCCGTGTTGGTTGCCGATGGTGGCCACAACCTGCCCGAAACCTGGACATAAGTCGGTGGGGACCATGCGGTCCCCACCGACAGTGTGCTGGTCTGGCTCAGAAACCCAGATGCTGGTCGAACTGGTTGTGCGAGGACAGGTCGGTGGCCGCCTGGGCGTGCGAGGCCGACGAGTCGTGGCCGGCGTCGAACAGCGAGTGGCTGGAGTAATCGGCCGCAGTGTGCGACGACTGGTCGACCGCGGAGTGATCCGTAGTCGGAGCCGCCACGTGGGTGGAGGAGTCGACAGCCGCGTGCTGGTCGACGGTGCTCGACGCATGGCTGCTGCCAGCCGACGCCGTCCCGGTGGCCGCGCCGCCACCCTGCGCGCCGGTGATCACGGATGCGCCCTGCGAGCCGGCCGCGACCTCACCGCCGCCAGAGGCCGATCCACCGGTGTTGATGACAGCGCCCTGGCCGGCCGACCCGGTCTGTGTGTGCGTTCCCGCGCTGGCGCCGCCGCTGACGGTGCTGTGCCCGCCGAGGGCGGCGCTGTCCTGCCCGAGGATGTCAGCACTCCCGCTGACGCTGTTGTGGGCGTCGACATTTCCACCGACCGTCGTCTGGCCGGATGACGTAGCGGCAGCAGCTGTCCCACCGGTGTGCACGGTGCTGTGCGCGCCGAGGCTTGTTGCCTCGTGGGTGAGGAAGTCGGCATTGCCGCCGGCCGTCGCACCCGCGGCAACGTTGGTGTGCCCACCGAGAGTGGCGCCGGCCACCGGGGTGGAGACCTCGGCATTGGTGTGGCCGCCAAGGGCCGCACCGATGTTGGTCTGCCCACCGAATCCGCCACCGGTATTGGCCTGCGTGCCGAAACCACCGCCGGCGTTGGCTTGCCCACCGAATCCGGCGCCAGCGTTGGCCTGTGAACCGAAGCCTGCACCGAAGTTGGTCTGGCCCGCGACGCTCGACTGACCGCCGAGGGCTACGCCTTCGTTGTGCAGGAAACTGGCTGCCGCGGTGTTGGTGGCTGCTGCCTGCGTGCTCAGTGCGGCGCCGCCGAGCGGGCTGACGACGCCTGCGGTGGTGGCGCTGCTGATGGCGGTGTTGCCCGCCGCGCCAAGGCCTGCGCCGCCGAGTCCAATGGCGCCGCCGCCCGCTGCCGCGGTCTGATTGGCGAAGCCTGCACCGCCGAGCGGGGTGCTGAATCCAGCACTCGAAGAGCTGGTGAAGGTGTCCTGGGCGCCGATCCCGGTGTTCACCGTGGGTGCGCCGGAGTTGGCATTCAGGTTCACGCGGCGTTCCGCGTCGATACCGCTGTTGGCCGAGAACCGGCCGCGGTCAACGGCTTCCGCACCGGCACCCGCCGCGAAGGTCGAGCCGATGTTGGCTCCGGCGTTGGCCCCGCCACCGATGTTGGCGCCGCCGCCGACGTTGCCGCCGAATTGTGTTGCGCCACCGAGTCCGGCGTTGATGCCGCCACCGATGTTTCCGCCGACACCGAGACCGGTGCCGATGCCGCTGTGAGCGCCTGCGCCCAGGTCAGCATTGAATCCGCCTCCGACTTCAGCGCCACCGCCGACACCGAGGCCCGAACCCAGGCCGATTTCAGAACCGATTCCGCCCTGGAATCCGCCGCCCACTTCGGCGCCGCCGCCGATGCCGAATCCGGTGCCCAAGCCACCACCGGCACCGATTTCGGTGCCCACGCCGGCGTTGAAACCGCCACCGACCTCCGCACCGCCACCAACACCGATACCACTGCCAAAGCCAGTGCCGAGCCCAACCTCAGTACCCAGACCGGCGTTGAACTCACCGGCGACCTCGGCCCCGCCGCCGATGCCGAAACCGGTGCCCAAGCCAGTGCCGAGCCCAACCTCAGTACCCAAGCCGGCGTTGAAACCGCCACCGACCTCAGCACCGCCACCAAAACCGATACCACTGCCAAAGCCAGTGCCGAGCCCAACCTCAGTACCCAGACCGGCATTGAACTCACCGCCGACCTCGGCCCCGCCGCCGATGCCGAAACCGGTGCCCAGGCCAGTACCGAGACCAACCTCAGTACCCAAGCCCGCGTTGAAACCGCCACCGACCTCGGCCCCGCCGCCGATGCCGAAACCGGTGCCCAGGCCAGTACCGAGACCAACCTCGGTACCCAGACCGGCATTGAAGCCACCGCCAACCTCGGCGCCCCCACCAATTCCAAGCCCAGTGCCCAAGCCAAGTCCGGTCTCCAGGCCCGTTTGCAGACCACCACTGAGTGCGGTGCCCAGGCCGGCGCCGATTCCTTCGCCGATCCCGGCGGCAAGACCGCTGCCGGCGTCGGCACCGATCTGCAGAGCCTGATCGCTGACCACCGCGGCGTCGCCCACCGGTGCGAATCCGTATTGGCTGGACACTGCCTGAGCCAGACCCGCCACGGGGTCGGCTCCGGGCAGCTGCAGGCCGGGAACCGCCGATGCAGCCACCGATTGCAGCTGCTGTGGGCTGACGTCGGCCAACCCCGCGCTCGCCAAGGCGGCGCTCGGGTCGGCAACAAAGGTCTGCGCGGCGTTCTCGTCGGCGAACAGATCGAGAATGAACTGAAGCAGGGTGTCCATGAAGGAGTGCCTTTCGTCTACGGAAAAACCTGTATCGCCGGCCCCGCCCGGTGACTGATAGCCACGCTATGGACAAGTTCCAGCCCCCAACATGGGGCGCAGTCCCCTACTGAATAGGGCCCCTACCGGGATATCCCAGCAATCCCCTTTAGGGGATTAGGGGATCGGTTCTCCGCGACCATGGATGAGCAGGAAATTCTCCACGTGAACAGCATCGATGCTGATCAAAGCTCGGAGAACACGCAACATTGGGGCACCAAGCGATGCCCAACCGTTATCCCGAAATTGACTGTCAGGACATTTTCAGCAAAGCGAAGATCATCGCCACCCGTCTCGCGATGGGTGTTTGGACACCGCCTGATCAGACCCTCGAGTGGTTCTGCCAGTGATCTGGATGTTCAGCCAGCCACTGACGTTCCACGCGCTGCACACGGTGGTGTTCGACGGTGATCGCCAGGCCGCCCGCGATCAACAGAGCTGCGGCCGCCGAGATCAGCGCCATCAGAATCTCGTGGTGGTTGTAGGCGAGCGCGGCGACAACGCCGGCCAGCCCGACCACACCCAGAGCGATGAGCAGTAACCCCGGTAGCCACAGGGTGTCGACGAACGATTCCCCGGCGTGCGGCTGAGTTGTTCGCGCGTGATCGACCGGATCGCGATACGCACCCTTCATGGCGTCTCCCTTCCGCGAAGAGACACCCCCATCGTACGCTCATGTGAGCTAGATCACACCAGGGTGCCGGCTCGGCGAAAACCTTCACGACCGTTCGCGACGTTTTGTGCGTCAATTTCGTCGTCGAGCCCGCACAATGCTGGTAGCCAGTGCCGTTCGCCGGCTGATCGGGGGTGTTCTATGACCGCACTCGTTGCGCGGCTATCCGCGGTGGTGGTCGCGGTAATCGTCGCCCTGGGCCTGGTCATCGCTCCCCCGAACACCGCACCCGAACCGGCCGCCCTTGCGGCCGCCAGCATTGCCGATATCCAGCTTCAAGCAGCCGCTTCCGCCACGCCACAAGCCAATGCCACCACGCCGACGATCAACGACGTCGTCGAGATTGCAGCGCTCATTGCCGCAACTCCACTGTGGTACGCGGCCGTCCCCATCACCCTGCCGGTAAGTCTTGCTTTCGGCATCTGGTTCAGCCTCGCGCTCAACATCATTCACGGCAGCTACAACATCAACCTTGCCGAAAGCCTGGCCTACGGAGTGGCGACTTACTTCGCGGGGCCGCTGGTATTGATCTCGTCGAAACTGTCACCATTCCTGCCGTCGTCGGCAGCACCTGGCACAGCGCAGACGCGGCAGACGGCCGCCGGGCCATCGCTAGAGGCATTGATTGACGTCGTCCAAGCTGTTGGTTCGGCGGCTTTCTGGTATGCCACGCTGCCCATCACGCTGCCGTCGGTCATCGTCGGCGCCGCGTGGAAGGAGCTGTACTGGAATTTGGTGAGTGGTCATCCGCAATTCGACATCGGGGGCGCGGTCCTGCGAGCCGTGATCACCTACCTCACCACTCCGCTCGACGCGATCAAGCAGAGCCTCACGAATCTGTTCCAGCCCACCACTCCCGTTGCAGCACAGGCGCAGTCGCGATCCGTCGCTGAGCCGACAGCACGTCAGTCGACCACACCTGCACAACGCAGCGTCGCCAGCTCACGTCGCGCAGCGCTGGCCGCCACCCGCGCCCAGCCCGCCCCGGCAGCTGACCTCCACGTCAGTCGACCACACCTGCACAACGCAGCGTCGCCAGCTCACGTCGCGCAGCGCTGGCCGCCACCCGCGCCCAGCCCGCCCCGGCAGCTGACCTCAACGCCCCCGCGTCGGCATCCACGCACCGCACCGCAGATACGTCGGATGCCGACACGGCGAACACCCCGACCAAGCAGACCGCCACCGGAAGCTCCGGCCGCGGCGTCAAGAAGAGCCAAACCGACTAGGTTGTGTCAGTTAACGTGACCGCACTCATCACGCGCCTATACGCGGCGCTCATCGCGGCAACCGTCGTCCTCGGCCTGGTCACCGCTCCCCCGGAAGCTCCCGGGGCGGCCACCCTCGCGGCCGTAAACATCGCCGATATCCAGCTTGAAGCGGCTACTGCCGCGACCCCGCAAGCTGCCGGCAAAATTCAGCCAACTGCGGACGCACAGCCAAATGTGCAACTGCCGTCGCTGCAGGGCGTCGTTGACGTCGTCAAATCCGTGGTGACGGCTGCGGCGTGGTACGTCTCGTTTCCCGTCACGTTGCCCTACCTGCTCGCACTCAGCGCAGCCGGTGCGGTCTTCACGGCGTACTTCAGCGGCTTTCAACATGGTCTCGATATCGGAGCCGCCCTTGTCGAAGGACTCCGGTTGTTCATCACCGTTCCGCTCGATCTGATCAAGCAGAGCGTGACGAATCTGTTCCAGCCCGCCACTCCCGTTGCAGCACAAGCGCAGTCGGGATCCGTCGCCGAGCCGAAAGCACGTCAGTCGGCCACACCTGCACAACGCAGCGTCGCCAGCTCACGTCGCGCAGCACTGGCGGCCGTCCGCGCCCAGCCCGCCCCAGCAGCTGACCTCACTGCCCCCGTGTCAGCATCCACGCACCGCACCGCGGACGCGTCGGACACCGACACGGCGAACACCCCGGCCAAGCAGACCGCCACCGGAAGCTCCGGCCGCGGCGTCAAGAAGAGCCAGGCCGACTAGCCGCGCCGCCGGTCGCCGTCGGACGGATCAACACCCAAAGCGGCGTACGCGCCCAGGTACTTTTGTCTCAGCTTGTCCTGAGTCGCGGTATCCAGCAGCGCCAGTCTCGACGGGTCGGTGTTGTCGGCCAGATCGGCCAGCTTGACCTCGAGCGCATTCGGATGGGACTTGATCCGCTGGTAGTACTCCTCAGCCGACACACAATCGCGGCGGGTCAGCAGTTCGACGGTCTCGATCACGTCGACCGGGATGCCCTCAGCGGCCAACTCCTCGGCGCCAACGCCACTGTCCTCGAGCAGGTCATGCAGCAGTGCCGCGGCGCGGGCCACCGCGTTGTCGCCAGCCACATAGGAGGACACCCGGCGCGGGTGCTCGATGTAGGGCTTGCCGGCCTTATCGGTGTGCCCGTCGTGCCAGCGCACGCACAGCCGGTCGGCGACGTCGATCAGATCGTCACCGGCCACCGGCAGTCCCGTTTCTAGTCCGACTTGCCGCAGCTGCAGCTATCTCCGCACGTGCAGTTTTGGCACGTACAGTTCGGGTTGCTGCAGGCCGACGTCGTTGTCTGTTCACTCATAGCCCCCATTGTATACCTGTGGGGGGTATCCAAATCCCGGGTTACGGCTTGGGTGTCAGAGCGCTGCCCTTGAGCCACTCGGCCCACGGCAGCGACCAGTCACCGTTCTGCCAGATCTCCAGCCGCGGGCCGCCGGTATTGCGCACCTCCACGACGTCACCGGGCTGGGAGAAGTTATAGAACCAGGCGGCGTTCTCGCTGTTGAGGTTCAGGCAGCCGTGCGAGGTGTTGGTGTTGCCCTGTGCCCACACCGTGTCATTGAGCTGGTGCAAGTAGATGCCGTCGGTGCTGATGCGGGTCGCGTACGGAATCTTCAGCTTGTAGCCCATCGACGACGCGACCGGCAGGCCGTAGGTCGAGGAGTCCATGGTCACCACGTCGGCCTTGTCGATCACGGTATACACCCCGGGCGGGGTCCACCACGAAAACGTCCGTCCCGCAATGGTTTCGTAGCCGCCGCGGCCCATCGACGTCGGCATGCTACGCACCAGCTTGCCGTTGTCGAAGACGTTGACCGTCTTGGTGGTGTCGTCGGCGATCGACACGTGGGCGTCGCCGATCGTCAGCGTGGCCTTCTCGTTGTTCTGGCCGTACAACCCGTCGCCGAGCGCCACTCCGAAGACGTTGGCCGTCACCGTGACGGTGGTACCGGGGCTGTAGTACTTCTCCGGACGCCAGTGCGCCGTCGCGTCGTCCACCCAGTACCACGACCCCTTCACCGGCGGGTTGGTGGTGACGACCAGCTGACGTTCGGCGGCCGCCTTGTCGGTGATCGGCTCGTCGAAGCGCGCCGAGATGATGGTGCCGATGCCGTAGCGCTGGTCTTCGTGGATGGGCAGCCCGCCGGGCGTCTCGAGGTACACCGAGGTCAGGTTGTTGGGGGTGGCGGTCGCGAAGGTCGTCGTGCGGGCCAGCGGCACACCACTGGTGCCGCGGCTTGCCACCTGCATGGTGTAGTCGCGACCGTACTTCAGCGGCTCGCTGGGCTGCCAGGACGTTGCGTCAGCCGAGAGCGTCCCGGGCACGGTGTTGCCGTAGTCGTCGACCAGGGAGACGTTGGTGAGGCTGCCGGCAACGGCCCGCGCCGAGACTCGGCTCAGCGGGCTGAGGTCAGATGACCCGTTCGCCGGAGCAACGCCCAGCAGCGGCGGCCGGGGAGTCTCTGGAGGCGCGACAGCTGCCGCTGCGGCCGCAGGAGTCTTGCAGCCGTCCTGGCATCCAGGCAGGCCGGCCACGTCGCTGCCGAGAACACCCAGGAGCAATGCGCCCACCACCAGGATCGCCGTGCTAGCACGACCGGGACGACTCACCGAAATTCACTCCAGAGCTGGACGACGAAATGTTGCCGGCGTCACCATTGACGACTGCGATCATAGACGGAAACCGGCCCGAGTTTCGACGCGATGAGGCCCGAACGGTCGCCGACAGACAGCAAACACCCGTCTCTTAGCGGAGCTTAATTTCCGCGACCTGCACGCAGCCCCGTTATCGCACCTCACCAGGGTCCAGCCCGACAGGCCCGAACGGTGTCTGCGGCCCGCGGTGGCGCAGAGCGCGGCGCGGGGCGATACGCCCCGCGCCGCGATCATCACTTCTGCTCAGCCTGCTGACGGGCCTCGTGCACCTTGGCCTGAGCCCGGGCCTTCTCGGCCTCGGCTTCCTTGGCCGCCGCTTCGCGCTGGGCGGCTGCCTTGTCCTGCTGGGCCTGGCCCTCACGCACCAGGTCGTCACGACCGGTGACCGTGCCGACGACCTCCTTGGCCTTGCCCTTGAGGTCCTCGATCAGACCGCCGGCAGCATCCTTGGCGATGTCCTTGGCATCCGACATGACAATCTCCTCCTCACGAGCCGCGGGGGAATCCGCGGCGCTCACATACGCCGGCGCATTCGGTCGCGCCGACTACATGGAGTTGGACGCAGACACAGCGCCGAACCGAACGCCGGATTCAGGTGTGCTCGATCACATCAGCGGTGGACGTCGGTCACCGTGACGGTGATGTCGACATCGGCGTGGTTACCGATCACGTCGGCCACCACCGCTTCGGTGCTGTTACGCACGTGTGCCGCAATCACATTCAGATCGGCCTGGTAGCGACCACTGAGCTGCACCGAAATCCCTTGCAGGACATCGCCGTCAGAGATGACATCGATCCGGTCGACGATGTAGTCGCCGCCTCCGGTCAAGGCGCGGCTGATCTCAGCCGTCAATACCAGGTCGCTGACATAGATCACTCCCGCCGTGCTACCCGGTTGGGGATCCTCGACTTTCAGCGGCCAGCCGCCGCGGGGGGTGGCGCGAACAGCAGAGAGCACAGCAGGTTCGATGGCCTGCCAGCCGGGTTCGGGTACGGCGCGCAGCAGTCGGCCTGCGCGCTCGTGGAACTCGAAATCACCTATCGCCATTGTTGAAGCCTCTGCTGAAGTGTGACACGGGCCCGGTGGTGATGGCCCCTGGCCGCGTCAGGGCTGAGATTCAGGATGGAGCCAATCTCCGGGAACGTCAATAATTCGATCTCCCGCAATGTCCATACTGCGCGCTGCCGCGGCGGCAGTTCGGCCAGGGCCACTTCCATCGCCTCCAGGAAGGCGCTGTTGGATGCGGCGGTGAACGGATGCGTTCCGGCGTCGCGGCTCACCGGTTCGATCAGCCGGTCGTCGATCGGGATCGCCCGCTTGACCCGTCGCGAGTCGGTGACCTTGCGCGCGCAAATCGCGAAGAGCCACGTGAGAATCGCGCTGTCCCCGCGGAAATTTCCGATCTGGCGCCAGGCCGCCACGAAGGTCTCCTGAACGATGTCATTGACGGCGTCGGTGTCCTGGGTCATCCGCCGCGCGTAGCGGTACATCGCCGGGCCGTGGCGCCGCACGATCTCCTCGAACGCTTCGATCGAGCCTGCTCTGGCGGCCGCAGCCAGTTCGCGGTCCTCGACAGCTGCCGAAGCCTCCGCGGTGTCATCGCTGCGCACCTGAAGTATTCGGAGCCGGCCCGATTCCGGATGTGTGTCACATGACACAGATTTCGCACATTCGGTTCGGGCCATCGGCTCCGACTCACTATGCGTACGACATGAGTGAAGGAAAGGATCAACGATGAGCACGACGCAAACCGCCACTGCCGCACCGGTCGCCGCCGCGGCCAACGGCCCGCTGGCCACCAGCCACGGCCGCACCACCATCGCCGACACCGTGGTCTCCAAGATCGCCGGCCTGGCCGCTCGCGAGGTCAACGGTGTCCACGACCTGGGCGGCAACACCAGCCGCGCCGTCGGCGCCCTGCGGGAGCGCATCCCGGGCGCGTCGACCAACTACTCGCAGGGTGTCTCGGTCGAGGTCGGCGAGAAGCAGGCCGCCGTCGACGTCGACATCGTGGCCGAATACGGAGTGTCGATCGCCGACCTGGCGTCCGGCATCCGCCGCAACGTGATCGCCGCACTCGAGCGGATGACGGGCCTGGAGGTCGTCGAGGTCAACATCACCGTGCACGACATCCACGTCGACGACGACGATGACGAGCCCGCCGGCCAGCAGCTGACCCGGGTCGAATAATGACCCACGCCGAGGACACCGCCGCGGACACGGTTGCGGGCATCGCCCTGGCCGTGCCCGGGGTGGCGGCGCTCCACCCCGGCATGTTCGGTGAGGTCGGCACCTACCTTCCCGGCCGGCGCGTCACCGGCGTCCGTGTCGGCGAGGACCGGATCGAGGTCCACATCACCGTCACCGCGGGCGCACCGATCCGGCAGACCGCCGCACAGGTGCGTTCCGCGGTGGGCGCCGCTCTGCCCGGCCTGCCGGTCGACGTGACCGTCGAAGAGGTCACCACACCACCACCCGCCACCGGCGGCGACGCCGAACTTCAGGAGGATCGACTATGACAACCGCTACCGCAGGCATGCTCGCCGGAGTTCTGCTCGGCGTCGCTGCTGCCGCCGGAGGCTTCACCGGCTTTCTGCTCGCGCTGGTGCTCGGACTGATCGGTTATGTGATCGGCGGACACCGCGACGGCGAGTTCGACGCCACCACCTGGATTCGGGGCCGCGGCCGTGGCTGAGGACAGCGCCGATCCGGGCGACCGGGGCCGACTGACCATCCGCGACAAGGCAATTGAGCACATCGCTGTCGCCGCCATGCTGGATGTGCCGGGCGTGCATCACGAACGCACCGGGTTCCGACGGCTCACCGGCAACGAACTGCCCGGCGCCGACGTCCAGATCGCCGGTGACCGGGTCAGCGCCCGGCTGGACATCGCGGTGGAATGGGGTCGCCCGCTGGCGGCAACGGCACGCGCCGTACGCGATCACGTGGCCCAGGCGCTGCGCGACCACGGCGGTCTGATGGTCGATGCACTGACCGTCCACATCGCAACGATCACCACGGCCCCGAGTGATCGCCTGACCAGGAGGGTGTCATGACCCAGGTCCTACCCGCACAGCCCGACATCGAGCCCGCGAACAGTGCCGCCGAGGACGTCTGCCGTCCCGCTGCGGCACCGCTGGCCGCCGCGGCCGCGAGCTACGTCGGCGTCGTCCTAGCCGTTCTACTCGGCGCCCTCGGCGTCGTCTGCCTGCGCGACGTCGCGATCAAGGCGACCCTGCTCGACGGCACCCCGTGGATCCCGTTGGCGATCAAGGCTTTCGATGGCCTGCGCCCGACACCGGTCATCCTCGTCATCGGCGTCGTGATCGGCATCATGGGCCTGGCGCTCTGCGTGCTCGCCCTTCTCCCCCGCCGCGCGACCGCGGTCCCGGCGCACAACGTCGCCGGCGGGGCGGTGTACGTACCGCTGCGCGACGTCGCCCGGATCGCCAGCGCCGCCGCGCAGACCGTGTCCGGTGTCGCGCAAGCCACCAGCTCGGCAAGCCGGCGCACGGTGTCGGTGCGCTGCACCACCTCCCGGGCCGACCGTGGCGAACTCAGCCGCCTGGTCACCGATGCCGTGCGCGACGAGCTGCAGCCCTTGGTTCATCAACCGCGCATCGCGGTTCGCATCCGACAGGAGGCCCGTCCATGAGCCGCACAGCCGTTGGTATCGACCGAGCGGTGGCACTGCTGCTGGGCCTGGCCCTCATCGCGGTAGCCGTGCTCGGCTGGGCTTGGCATCTGGGCAAGCTGGGAACGGTGCGGGCCCTGCAGACATCCCCTGCCACCGAGGCCACCCACACCTGGTGGTGGCCCTGGGCCACAGGCGTTTTCGGAGTGCTGGCCCTCGGGATCGCCATCCGCTGGCTGATCGCCCACCGGCCGGCGCGGCGCGCGAGCCGGGTGGTCCTGGAGCAGTCGTCCGAGGCGATCACCGTCGACGCCACCTCGGTGGCCGACGCGTGTGCCGCCGCACTCGAGGCGAATACCTCAGTACTCAAGGCCCGTGGCAGCGCCACGATGCAGCGGGGAGTCCCGACCGTGACGTTGACGGCGACGGTGCCGGCCCGCCAGGGTTTGAGCTACGGCGTAGCCGCCGCTGATGACGCGATGCGCTCCGCGGGCACGATGCTCGGCGACGCGGTCGCGATCCGCACGGTGCTGCACACCGATCCCAAGCACCACCACGGGCCGGTGCTGTAGCGGTGTCAGCCCAGGGCGCTGCCCTTACGCCACTCCGACCACGGCAGCGTCCAGTCCCCGTTCTGCCAGACCTGTAGTGCCGGACCGCCGGTGTTACGGACCTCCACCACATCCCCCGGCTGGGAGAAGTCGTAGAACCACTCGGCGTTCTCGCCGCTGAGGTTCAGGCAGCCGTGCGAGACGTTGGTGTTGCCCTGGGCCCACACCGTGGCGTTGAGCTGGTGCAGGTAGATGCCGTCGGTGCTGATCCGGGTGGCATACGGGATGGTCTCCCGGTAGCCCAGCCGCGAGTTGATCGGCAGGCCGTAGGTGGAGGAGTCCATGATCACCGGGTTGGCCTTGTCCATCACGGTGTAGACCCCCGGCGGCGTCCAGAACGACAGGGTCTGGCCGCCGACGGTCTCGGTACCGCCCATGCCCATCGAGGTGGGCATGGTGCGCACCAGCGTGCCGTTGTCGTAGACACTGACCTGCTTGGTGGTGTCGTCGGCGACGGAGACGTGCGCCCGGCCGATGGTGAAGGTCGCGGTGGCGTCCTGCTCGCCGTAGAGGCCGTCACCCAGCGGAACACCGTAGATGCCGGCCTTGACGGTCACCGAAGTTCCTGGCGCATAGTACTTTTCCGGCCGCCAGCGGGCGTTCTGATCGTCCACCCAGTACCACGATCCGGTGACCGGCGGGGAGGTGGTGACGGTAAGCCGGCGCTCGGCGGCGGCGCGATCACCGATCGGCTCGTCGAAGTGGGCGACGACGATGGCACCGATCCCGAGCGTCGCGCCGTCCAGCGGCTGACCGCCCGGGGCGTTCAGGTAGACCTCGGTCTGATTGCTCGGCACCAGCGTCTGGAACGTCGACGTGACCGAGGACGGGACGCCGCCCGGGCCGCGGGCATCGACGGTCAGGGTGTAGCTGCGGCCGTAGCCCAGCGGAACGGTCGGCTTCCAGGTCTTGAAGTCCGGGGTAACCACACCGGGTACCGACTTGCCCGCGTCGTTGACCAGGCTGACGTGGGTGAGCAGGCCGGTCTGGGCGACCGCCTTGACCGAGGCCAGCGGGTCGACGTCGGTGGCGCCGTCGACCGGGGTCAGGGTGACGGTGGCCGGGTCCTTGGACGGCGGCGGCAGCGGGACCTGCGCGGCGGCCTCGGTGCGGCAGTGCTCAGGGCAGTGCGGCGTCGTCGAGATCACCACACCGCCCAGAACGGCCAGCACGGCAAGGACCGCGGCCAGGCAGGCACCGCGCGCACGACGACTCAAAGACACCCATCACTCCATAAAAGGTCGGCCATTCTCGCCGGAGAGCCCCCCGATCAGCGGGCCCCTAAAGCATAGACGGGACAGCCGACAGAAGCGTTCTGTGCAATAGCGCGTGGTTCGTCACAACATGGACAAGACTTCAGCACATGACCGAACCCGGTGCGGCCCGTGTCGCGGTGTATCTCGACTTCGACAACATCGTCATCTCGCGGTACGACCAGGTCAACGGGCGCAACTCTTTTCAGCGTGACAAGGCCAAGGGCCTGGACCCGGCGAAACTGGCCCTGGCCCGGGTGGACGTCGGCGCGGTGCTCGACTTCGCCTCGTCGTTCGGGACGGTGGTGCTCACCCGCGCTTACGCCGACTGGTCGGCGGACGTCAACGCCGAGTACCGCGAGCAGCTGGTGGGCCGAGCCGTCGACCTGGTGCAGCTGTTCCCGGCCGCGGCCTACGGCAAGAACGCCGCCGACATCCGGCTGGCGGTCGACGCCGTCGAGGACATGTTCCGGTTGCCCGACCTGACCCATGTGGTGATCGTCGCCGGCGACTCCGACTACATCCCGCTGGCGCAGCGCTGCAAGCGGCTGGGCCGCTATGTCGTGGGCATCGGGGTGGCCGGCGCGTCGAGCCGGTCACTGGCCGCGGCATGCGACGAGTTCGTCATCTATGACGCGCTGCCCGGGGTGCCCGTCTACGAGCCGCCGTCGGTCGAGGAGAAGCCGCGCGCCAAGCGGGCCAAGTCCACTGAGCCCGAAGCCCCCGACCCACAGGGCGCGGCCACCGCGTTGCTCAAGCGGGCACTGCAGATCGGGTTGGAGAAGGACGACGTCGAGTGGCTGCACAATTCGACCGTCAAGGCCCAGATGAAGCGGATGGACCCGTCGTTCTCCGAGAAGTCGCTGGGTTTCAAGTCGTTCAGCGATTTCCTGCGCTCGCGGTCCGACATCGTCGAACTCGACGAAAGCTCGACGACGCGGATGGTCAAGCTGCGCTAGGCCGTTCGGGTCAGGGTGAACGGCGCGGCGATGCTGCCCGGCTTCCCGTCACACACACCCGGGTTGTAGAGACCGGCCCACCCCGAGAAGGTGGCCGCATCCCACGAATACGTCATCAGACCGGGATGCGCGACGCCGTCGTTGCAGGTGATCGCATCGGGCTGCTCGACCTTCAGGATCCACGAGCCCACCGACCAGTAGGCGTCGCCG
Source organism: Mycobacterium sp. M26 (assembly GCF_001494595.1). GTDB lineage: Bacteria > Actinomycetota > Actinomycetes > Mycobacteriales > Mycobacteriaceae > Mycobacterium. The sequence goes on along the minus strand of NZ_LN929907.1, from coordinate 1,448,457 downwards.
TTCCACGGCTGCTGACCGGCCATCCCGGTGGAGGCGACGTGGACGCAATGGTCGGTGTCGTCGGTGCAGGGGGTGACTAACCAGGTGGAGCTGACGCTGCCGGCCTTGAACTCGTAGGTGCCGAGGGCATTGGGATCAGCGGCGTGCGCCGGCGCGGCGAACCCCACGGCTAGTACAGCGACGATCAGGGCTCGCTTCATTGCGTTCCTCCCCTAGTGACGGTCCCCGATCCGACGATGATTATGCACGACGGTGTTCCGAGATCCCTGGACGCCAAATTGACGGACACGCAGGGCAATTCGCGGCTAACGACGGCCGAGTAACCACGCCTCGCCGTCGGCCTCCGACGCCGCGATGACGTCGATGTCAGCAAAGACTCGTGTCAACTCGCCCTCGGCCACCCGGAAGGGCCCGGGCCGGGCACCGACCTCGCTGAGCGCGCTGATCGCCAGCAGACCTCCTGGCGCCAGCCGGTTGACGATCGCGTTGTCCAGCCGACGGTCCCGGAACTTATGGCAGATGATCACCGCCGCCGGCGGCCCGGCAGGCAGACCGCGGTCCAGGTCAACGACCTCGAAGCGGCATCGATCATCAACACCATTGCGCGCAGCCAATTCCCGTGCGCGTGCGACCGCGATCGGTGACACGTCGACACCCAGCACCTGAAGACCGCGCCGGGCCAGCCACACCGAAGCCGCACCCTGCCCACAGGCCAGGTCAAGCGCGAATCCCGTGACAGGGAAGGCACTCTCGTGGGCGGCGAACGGGCCCGGCGGCCCCACCGGGCCCGGCTCGCGGTCCGCATACCGCTCATCCCAGCGAACACGATCCTCATCGGCCATCAGAAGACGGTAGCGGGTGATTGACGGCGCACCGATGTGGGTACGCACTCTGCGACCGATGACCCCTGCCCCGAGGACAACCGTGTCGCATTCCATCCCCCAGGCCCAATCTCAGTGGCTGTCGAAATCCGCCGCCCAGACCCGCGGATCGGACAAGGACGAAGTCCAGTTCCACTACGACATCTCCAACGAGTTCTTCAAACTCTGGCAGGACCCCACCCAGACCTACAGTTGCGCCTACTTCGAGCGCGACGACATGACGCTGGAAGAAGCCCAGATGGCCAAGGTGGACCTGGCGCTGGGCAAGCTGGGCCTGCAACCCGGCATGACCCTGCTCGACATCGGCTGCGGCTGGGGGTCGACGATCATGCGGGCGGTGGAGCGCTACGACGTGAACGTCATCGGCTTGACGCTCTCGGAGAACCAGCGCCGCCACATCGAGGAGCACTGGTTTGCCAATTCGAAGAGCCCGCGCCACAAGGAAGTTCGCCTACAGCCATGGGAGGAGTTCGACGGCAGAGTGGACCGGATCGTGTCCATCGGCGCCTTCGAGCACTTCGGCTTCAACAAGTACGACGACTACTTCAAGAAGACGTTCAGCTGGCTGCCCGACGACGGAGTGATGCTGCTACACACGATCATCATTCCCGAGGACGAGGAGATCAAAGCCAAGGGCCTACCGCTGACGATGTCGCGGGTGCGGTTCATCAAATTCATCATGGACGAGATCTATCCGGGCGGCCGCCTGCCGCTGGCGTCCATGGTGCGCAAGCACGCGGTCAGCGCCGGTTATGCGGTGACCCGCGAGCAGCATCTGCAGCCGCATTACGCCCGGACGCTGGATACCTGGGCGTCGAACCTGGAGGCCAGGAGGGATGAGGCCATCGCCATCACCTCCGAGCAGATTTACGAGCGTTTCCACAAGTACCTGACCGGGTGCGCGGACCTGTTCCGTAGCGGCTACACCGATGTATGCCAGTTCACCTGCGAGAAGGCTGCCAGTTAAGGAGGTCCGTCACTCATGGCGGAAAGCAGGGCGGGGGCCACCCAATTGCGGCCGGCGTACGAAGACGTCCAGGCCCACTACGACATCTCGAACGAATTCTTCGGACTGTTCCAGGATCCGTCGCGCACCTACAGCTGCGCCTACTTCGAGCGTGACGACATGACGCTTGAAGAAGCCCAGATGGCCAAGATCGACCTGGCGCTCGATGAGTTGTACCTGCAGCCGGGCATGACGCTGCTGGACATCGGGTGCGGCTGGGGTTCGGCGATGAAGCGCGCCACCGAGCGCCACGACGTCAACTCGCTGGGATTGACGCTGAGCCGCAACCAGTGCGCCCTGGGCCAGCAGATCCTCGACGAGGTGGACACGTCACGCTCGCAGCAGATCCTGTTGCGCGGCTGGGAGGAATTCGACCAGCCGGTGGACCGGATCGTCAGCATCGAGGCGTTCGAGGCGTTCCCGAAGGACCGGTACGCGGCGTTCTTCGAGATGTGTCACCGGATCCTGCCCGAGGATGGCCGGATGGTGCTGCAGACGATCATGGGCCATCCGCTCAAGCGCTGGCCCGAGATGGGCATTCCGATCACGATGACCGATCTGAAGTTCATGCGCTTCATCGCCAAAGAGATCTTCCCCGGCGGTGCCGTGCCGTGTGACGACGATGTTGCCGAATTCGCCGGCCGGGCAGGTTTTTCCATCGAGAGCCTGAACTATTTGACGCCGCATTACGTTCGCACACTGGACATCTGGTCGCAGAAGCTGCAGGCCTCACGTGATCAGGCGATCGCTGCGACGTCGGAGGAGATCTACGACCGCTATATGCGCTATCTGATCGGCTGCTCGGACTTCTTCAACCGCGGGGTGTCCGAGGTCGGCCAGTTCACCCTGGTCAAGCAGTAGTCAGGCCGCACCGAAGACCAGCGCCGCGTTGTGGCCGCCGAGGCCGAACGAGTTGGTCAGGGCATACCGGTAGTTCCCGCGGCGCGGCCGGTCGACAACGACGTCGAGGCCAACGTCGGGGTCGAGGTCCTTGACGTTGCGGGTGGCCGGGATGACGCCGTCACGCAGGGCTTGCACGGTCAGCACGGCTTCAACCGCGCCGGCAGCACCCAACGAATGGCCCAACGCCGCCTTGGGTGCGTAGACGGCGGGGTCGCGCCCGGCCAGAGCACGCCGAATCGCTTGCGCCTCAGCCAGATCCCCGAAGGACGTGCCGGTCGCGTGGGCGTTGATGTGGTCGATGTCGCCCGGCTGCAGCCCGGCCAGATCGACAGCGCGGATGATCGCGTCGGCGGCGCGATGGCCGGCCGGGTCGGGCCGCAGCTCGTCGTAGCCGTCGCAGTTCGTCGCCACCCCCATCAGCCGGCCGATGATCGGCGCCCCGCGCGCCCGGGCGTGTTCCTCGGTTTCGATCAGCATCAGCGCACCGCCCTCGGCCAGCACCATGCCGTCGCGGTGCCGGTCGAACGGGCGGCACGCGCCCGGCGGGTCGTCGTTGTTCGTCGACAGCAGGCCCAGGCCACTGAACGCGGCAACCGGGACGGCCTCGACCCAGGTCTCGACTGCGCCGCAGATCGCGACGTCAGCCTCACCGAGGATCAGGCGCCGCCAGGCTTCGGCGATCGCACCGGCGCCGGAGGCATCGCCCATCACCGGGGTGATCACCCCGGCTTTCGCCTGCCGTTCCAGACCCACTGCGGCCGCAGGCGCATTGGGCATGAACATCTGCACGGCCAGCGGGGACATCGCGCGCAGACCGCGTTTCTCCCAATCGCCGTATTGCAGGGCGATCTCCTCGGTGGTGCCCAGCGCCAGGCCGATCGAGACCGTCAGCCGGGCGGTGTCGACCTCGGGTGACCCGGCCTGATCCCACAGCCGTCGGCCCAGGACGGTGGCCATCTTGCCCAGGTAGGACAGTCGGCGCAGTTCCACCCGGTTGAGGTGCTCGTCGAAGTCCTCGCGCAGCGGTCCGCCGATGCGCACCGGGGACTCGTACTCGCGGGTGAACCACTTGTCCAGCGGGCGGATGCCGCTACTGCCCTCCAGCAGCTGCTGCCAGGTCTCCTCGGCATCGCTGGCCAGGGCCGTCGTCGAGGTCATCGCGGTCACGACGACGTCGACCAGTCCTTCACCGGTGCGCAACGCAGCCATCCCGGCTCATCCCCTCCAGTCGCGTCTTTGACGCGTGGGGTTCCCCGTTCGGTGGGAAAGTACGCCTGCTGGCGGGCCGATCAGGCTCTGTTGCGAGAATGAGGGCCGGACCACGACGAAGGGACGACGGTGTTCTCGGGAATCTTGATCGACAAGGGCGAATCAGGGCAGACGGTCGCCGTCGCCGACCTCGACGAGGCGCAGCTGCCCGAGGGTGACGTCACCGTCGACGTGGAGTTTTCCACCCTGAACTACAAGGACGGCCTGGCCATCACCGGGAAGTCGCCGGTGGTGCGCAAGTTCCCGATGGTGCCCGGTATCGACCTGGCCGGGGTGGTCACTGACAGCTCCCACGCGGCGTTCTCGGCCGGTGACCGGGTGGTGCTCAACGGTTGGGGTGTTGGCGAGACGCACTGGGGCGGCCTGGCCCAGAAGGCGCGGCTGTCCGGCGATTGGCTGATCCCGCTTCCGTCGGCATTCGACTCCCGGCAGGCCATGGCGATCGGCACCGCCGGCTACACCGCCAGCCTGTGCGTCGATGCGCTGCTCAAGCACGGCGTCACCCCGCAGCAGGGTGAGATCCTGGTGACCGGCGCGACCGGCGGGGTGGGCAGCATCGCGATCGCCCTGTTGAAGAAGGCTGGGTTCAGTGTGGCTGCCGCGACCGGAAAGGCCTCGGAGACAGACTATTTGGAGTCACTGGGCGCGACGACGGTGATCGACCGTGCCGAGCTGGGGGCACCGGGCAAGCCGCTGCAGAAGGAACGCTGGGCCGGCGCGGTGGACACCGTCGGCAGTCACACACTCGCCAATGTGTGCGCCCAGACCCGATACGGCGGAGCGGTCGCGGCGTGCGGGCTGGCCCAGGGCATGGACTTCCCGGCCTCGGTCGCCCCGTTCATCCTGCGCGGGGTGTCCCTGCTGGGTATCGACAGCGTGATGGCGCCGAAGGCGCCGCGGCTGGCAGCCTGGGAGCGGCTGGCGCGCGACCTGGATCCGGCCGCCCTGGAGTCGATCGTGCGCGAGATTTCGCTGGCTGAGGCCATCGCCGCCGCAGGTGAGCTGATGGACGGCACGGTGCGGGGACGGATCGTGGTCGACGTCAATCGCTGACGTCACAGTGGTGATTGGCCCCCGGGCTGCTATGCTGGGCACAACGCTGGCGTCGCAACGCGCTCGCCAGTACGTCGTGAAACACCTTCACTTCACCGGCCGCAAGGCCGAGTTCAGCTGATTGTGCCTCTCAAGCACACAGTCTCGCGGCGATCGATTTTGCCCACCGGCAATCTCGCCACTTTTTATTGCCTGAAAGGCAGCATGACAACCGAAGCAACCTTTGCCGGTCTCGGCGTGCCCGCACCTCTGGTGCGCGCGCTGGCCGACAACGGCATCACCTCCCCCTTTCCGATCCAAGTCTCGACCCTGCCGGACACCCTGGCCGGGCGTGACGTGCTGGGCCGCGGCAAGACCGGCAGCGGCAAGACGCTGGCGTTCTCCATCCCCCTGGTCAGCAGGCTGTCCGAGGTCACGCGGCGTTCGTCGCGCCCCGCCGGACTGGTGCTGGCCCCCACCCGTGAGCTGGCTACCCAGATCACCGCGACGCTGACCCCGCTGGCCCAGGCCTACGGGCTGCAGGTCACCACCATCTTCGGTGGCGTTCCGCAGGGCAAGCAGGTCAAGGCCCTCCGGGACGGCGCCGACATCGTCGTCGCCTGCCCGGGCCGGCTCGAAGACCTGATGCGCCAGAAGCTGATCAGCCTCGACGCCGTCGAGATCACCGTGATCGACGAGGCCGACCACATGGCCGACCTCGGCTTCCTGCCCGGAGTCACCCGCATCCTGGCCGCCACTCCCGGCGGCGGACAGCGCCTGCTGTTCTCGGCGACCCTGGACAACGGTGTCGACAAGCTGGTCAAGCGATTCCTGCGCAATGAGGTCACCCACGCGGTGGACTCGGACACCTCGCCGGTCGACGCCATGACCCATCACGTGTTCCACGTCTCCGGTGTTGAGGCCAAGAAGCAATTGGTGCACACGCTGGCCTCGGGCAGCGGTCGCCGAATCCTGTTCCTGCGCACCAAGCATCACGCACGCAAGCTGGCCAAGCAGCTCACCGAGGCGGGTATCCCGTCAGTTGACCTGCACGGCAACCTGTCTCAGCCTGCGCGTGACCGCAACCTCGCGGCATTCACCGCCGGGACGGCACGAGTGCTGGTGGCCACCGATATCGCCGCGCGCGGCGTGCACGTCGACGACGTCGAACTGGTGGTGCACATCGACCCGCCCGCCGAGCACAAGGCTTACCTGCACCGTTCCGGCCGTACCGCACGCGCCGGTAACAGCGGTGACGTGGTGACCGTGGTCCTGCCCGAGCAGCGCCGCGACACCCAGGCGCTGCTGCGCCGCGCCGGTATCAAGGTTGAGCCGCAACAGGTTTCGGCTGATTCCGAATCGGTTCAGGCACTGGTCGGTGAGGTCGCTCCGTACCAGGCACCGCCTGCGGTCGCCGCCCCGGCTGCGCAGCAGCAGCGGCGCTCCGCTTCGTCAGCACAAAACCGTCCGCGCAATGGCGGACAGCCCGGCCGTCGGCGTGCCCGTCGGCCTCGTTCCAGGGTTGGGACGAACTAGATTTCGCGCCGGCGGACCCGCCGGGCGAACACTGGGTGTCGCAAGCAGGCATCCATCTGAATGAGAGAAGAAAGATAGATGGCACAGGGAACTGTGAAATGGTTCAACGGCGAAAAGGGCTTCGGCTTCATCGCTCCTGACAGTGGCGAGCAGGATCTGTTCGTGCACTACTCCGAGATCCAGGGCAACGGCTACCGTTCGCTCGAGGAGAATCAGCGTGTGCAGTTCGAGGTCGGCCAGGGCCCCAAGGGTCCGCAGGCGACTCGGGTGTCCGCGGTCTGATCGGACCACAGACCACACCAAGGGCTGGTACGGCGATGCCGTGCCAGCCCTTGGCATTTGGTCAGCTGGTGGTCTCCGGCGCGGCGTTCTGTTCACACGCTGCGCGTACCACCCGGTCGGCGGCCTGATACTCGGCACTGTCCAGTTCGGACAGTGGCACCGGCATCCCTGCGGCGCGGCGCAGCACCATCACACTCAGCGGAGCCATGGTGGTGTGCGGGATGACGAGGATACGCGCGGTGCCCTTCTGGCCGACCACGGCCATGATGCGCTGACGGCTGTCATTCCAGCGCATCTTGGCCAGCGCACTGGAGCTGTGGGTGTTCATCATGGGTGCACCCGCGGTGGCCGACCAGTTGATGCTGATATCGAGGATCTCGCCGAGGGCAGGGTGCAGGGCGTGGATCAACTCGGGTAGCTCTTTGGCCAGCGAGCCGGTGTGTGGCCACCAGGCGCCGTCGATGTCACCGCCGAGCGTGGGATTGAGGGTCAGCCGGACCGGACTAGCGGTCCGCCGCGACCCTCGCATGCCGTTCACAAGGTCGTATTCGGGGCGGGGCGGTCGGAGAACACGGGGTAGTGGACGGGCCCGCTGTCGGTGTCGTAGACGACCTCGGTGGACTCGGCAGGCTGGGAGAAGAGTTCGGAGCGTTCCATTCGAGGATCCTCACGCCATTGAAAGGCCATCACCGCTACTGCGGGACGGGCCATTCCTGACAGTACACCCGGGGCTCAGACGTCAGCGCCGCGGTGCTTCGACGAGTTCCTTGATGGTGGCGGCAATCGTCGACAGCGTGTTCTTGTCCCGAGTGGACAACGTGAGCACGAACCCGCCCTGGATCAGGGCCAGTACCGACTCCGCCAGGTCCTCCGTCGAGCGGTCGGTCCGAATGTCGCCGCGTTCCTGGCCGGCGATCAGCAAGGTCGCGATCTGACCCTTCCAGGTGCCGATCTGGGTGGCCAGGTGGTCGCGGAAAGCGTCAGACGTCGCGGCGACCTCGGTGGAGAATTTCCCAGTGAGACAAGCGGTTTGGAATCCGGACTTCACATAGCCCTGGGCGACGTCTTTGAAGTAGCCGGTGAGCTGATCCGCCGTGGACAGGTTCTTCTTGGCGTACCACTTCTCGAAGAGTTCCGCCTGAAACAGGGTGTAGCGGTCCAGGACGGCGTGGGCGAAGGCGTCTTTGGAGCCGAAGTGGTGATAGAAGGAGCCCTTCGGCACACCGGCGGTGGCCAGCACCGCATCGATGCTGGTGCCGTGGAAGCCCTTCTCGAAGAACAGCTGCATCCCGGCACGTAGCAGCCGCTCCTTGTGGGAGAGGACTGCCTGGTCGGTGGCCATGACCCCAGCATAGGGCCTGATCGCGGTCCTGTGGACCAAGTGGGCTAGACCACACAGTCTAGACTGATCGGTCTAGACCGTTTAGTCTAGCGAGGACGGCCCGGCACCGCGGGTTCGTGGGAATTGACCAGGTAAGGGAGGCGATCATGGTCGCCATTTCGGGAGCCGGGTTCTCGCCGGCACGGTTCATCGGCTGGGTCTTCACGCTGGTTCGCCCGGCGCAGCGGGTGCAACAAGCACCTCGTCCGGCGAAGGACCATGTTCCGCCGCTGCGCTCGAGCTTCATGGAGCAGGCCTCGATGTCGCGGGAGATGCACCGGCTGTAGTCGGCTCTGTTCACGCCAGATTGAGCCCACGCAGACCGCCACTCGCACGTTGTCGGCGTGAGTACAGTCTCGGCGAGTCGGCGCGCGCTATCGTCTCGGGATGCCCGCACCGCAGAAGAGCAGTGGTCGCGCACCCCGGCTGGCCGGGCCCCGGGATGTGACCACCCCGTTCCGGCAAGCCCGCGAGTTCCTGCGCCAGCCGGCCGAACACCACGACGAACTTCCGCTGGCGCGGCCCACCCTGGCGGTGGCCCGGCAGGTCTTCAACGACGAACTCGTGATCCTGGGCATGCGGCTGTTCACCCCGGTCGGCGATGCGCAGACCCCGCAACGCATCGACCGGGAGGTCGACGAAGCGCTGCAGTTCTACGGCGACAAAGGCTGGCTGGACAACCCCGAGGGCTTCTTCGAGACTCCCCCGCCGCTGACCGACGTGGCGATCCAGCCCGTCACCGTGCGCCGCACCCCGATGCAGAAGATCTTGTTCGACAGCAGCTACGAGCCGCGCGAGGGTGAGCCGGGCAGGCAGCGGTGGCTGGACTACACCGCCAACCGCCGCGAACACGCCCTGCTGCTGCGCCACCCCGACCCCCGCCCGTGGGTGGTGTGCGTGCACGGTGCGCTGATGGGTCGCGGATCGGTGGATCTGCGACTGTTCCGCGCTCAGCATCTGCATCAGCACCTCGGCCTCAACGTCGTGCTGCCGGTAATGCCGCTGCACGGCCCGCGGAAGGCCAAGGGTGCGGCGTGGCCAGGGCAGGACGTCCTCGATGACGTGCACGCCGCCGCGCAGGCGGTGTGGGACATCCGCCGGGTCATCTCCTGGATTCGCAGCCAGGATCCCGACGCGAAGGTCGGCATCAACGGCATGTCACTGGGCGGCTATGTCAGCGGCTTGGTCGCCAGTGTGGAAGAGGGTCTGGCGTGTGCGGTGCTGGGCGTGCCGGTGGCCAACCTGCTCGAGGTACTCGGCGGCAACGGCGGCTTGAGTGCTGAGGATCCGCGACGTCAGACCCTGGAGAAGGCGATGCCGCTGGGCCGCATGGTCTCCCCGCTGTCGCTGACCCCGAAAGTGCCGCCGACGGCCCGCTTCATCTACGGGGGTCTGGCCGACCGGCTGGTGAATCCCCGCGAACAGGTACTCAAGTTGTGGGAACACTGGGGTCGCCCGGAAGTGATCTGGTATCCCGGCGCGCATACCGGGTTCTTCCGGTCACGGCCGGTGCAGGACTTCGTCGACGACGCGCTGCGCCAGTCCGGACTCGTCGGGCGTTAGTCGCGCACCACGGCGTCGGCTGCGGTGCACCGATCGTGGTGGTGCAGTTCGATATCGGTGGCGAACGCGCGCAGTGCGCTGCGCACGAAGCGCGCCGAACCGTCCGGATGCCGGCACGATCCGCGGCCGTCGACCAGCCGGGTGATGCGCCGGATTTCCTTCACCACAGCATCATTGGCGCGACCGTAGGCCAGCTCGTCGACCAGCTGCGCCAGTCGCGGTAGGCCGTTGCGGCACGGACCGCACTGACGCGCGCTCTCGTCAGCCAGGTAGCCGACGATCTCAGCGGTACGCGCCAGACCACATTCGGTGCGACCCAGGGCGTGGATGATGCCCGCGCCGGGACTCGCCCCGAGCTCCTTCAATCCGGCCCTCGACAACCGCGCCCCAGCGAACGCTTCTGCGGGAAGCCAACTTCCGTGATATCCGCCGACGAGCACCGCGGACACCCCGCGCGGATCGATGAGATCGGACAGCGGTGTGCCCGTCGGAACTTCAAGGACACCCTGGTTGTCGAGTGCTCCCGACAGGGTGACCAACATGGTGCCGGGCTCGTCGCGGTCGCCCACCGACCGGAACCAGTCCGCACCGTAGCGGGCGATGAGGGCGATATGCGCCAGCGTCTCCACATTGTTGACCAGGGTCGGGTTTCCCCGCACCCCGGAGACGGCCGCCACGACAATGCGACCCCTCGGCAGCGCCGGGCCGCCCTCGATACGCCGGACAACGGCCGACTCCTCGCCGGCAACGAAGGTGTCCGGCGCCTCGATCACCGTGATCCGATTCGGCCGTTCGGCAAGGGCTTTGGTGACCGCCGGCACAGCGTCGGCGTGCACGTACAGGTATACCTTGTCGGCGTCGATGGCCGCGGCGGCCGCTTCGAGTCCGTCGATCACGAGGTGCGGTGCCCGGGTGAGCAGCAGGGCGTCCTTGCGGCTGAGCGGTTCACCTTCGGCACCGTTGCCGACGAGAACCGGTTTACGTCCGGTGATCGTGGCCATCTTGCGTGCGGTGGGGAACCCGGCTCCACCGCGACCGGACAGGCCGGCCGCCTCGACGGCGGTGATCAGGTCCGCGCCGATCTCGGGCAGCGGGCCGAAATGCTGCTGGTGGTCGGTGAACCCGGGGCCGTGGGCGCCGAGCAGTCGAGCGTCACGCATCGGCGTACTCGGTGAAGTTGGACCGCAAGCGCCACACCAGGCTGGCGGCCACGATCAGCGCACAGCAGCCGGCGAAGGCCAGAAACCAGATGCGGTCGGTGTCGGTGCCGTTGCCCAGGGCGTGGGCCATCGCGATCGGCCACAGCAGATAGGTCACCCAGTGGATGACGCGAAAAACCCTCAACCCCAACCGTTGGCGCAAGAGGCTGGTGATGATCACGACAAGGAGCACGTCGAAGGCGACAGTGCCCAGCCCTTGCCACAGCGGGCGATAGGCGCCCAGGAATGGCACCACGAAATCGATCAGACGCAGTTTGGCGTAGGGGTCCATGAACAGCAGACCCATGTGCAGCAACACCAACAGCGTTGCAGCCAGGGCAACGAAGCGGTGCACGTCGGCGACGGCGAAGCGCGGCAGCGCCACCAGCGGGCGTCCCGACCGGGTGGCGATACCCAATGCCACCGAGATGGTCATGAATGCCAGCGCGACGATGCCGTTGCCACGGCCCAGCGCCCACAGCGCCTCACTGGTCATGAGCCGCGCGAGACCGTGACGTGCGGGGAGAAGTTGTTGCCGCCCGACACCGTCCCGCCCCCGCTGGGGACGTGGCTCTTGCGGATCGGGAACGATGACTGACCCGAAGACGAAGACGAAGACGAGGGCGGCTGGGTGACCACCGGCGCCTGCTGCTGAACCGGTGCCTTCGGGGTGTAGGTCGGTGTGTAGGCGGGGGTGTAGGTCTGCACCGGCGCCTGCTGGACCGGAGCCGGGGCGGCCACGGGCTCGGGAGCCGGTGGCGGTCGAGGACCTCGGGGGCGGGCACCTCAGCCACCGGCGGCGGCTTGTAAGTGTCGGCGTAGGCGAGGGCCGAGGCGCCGGCGACGCCGGCGACGCCGATTCCGGCCAGTGTCCAGGAGGCGACGGCGGCCCGGCGGAACCCGGAACGAGGTGTGCTCATGCCCTTGAGAGTGGCAGCCGATTTTTAGGGCGCTCAAAGAACTCGCTATGTGCCCGCTAGGTGGTGACGAAAGGCCTTAATGACTGCTCTGACCGTGGCTTTTGTCCCGATCCGTGCCATTGTGGAAAGAGTGAGCACCTGGGACGACACCACAGCAGAGTCCGGCGAGTACAGCATCGACGACGACAACCAGCTGCAGCCGGAGGACACCCTGATCGACCGCGGCGTGGACGACATCCTCGATGAGGGCATCTCGCCACCGGAGCGGCCGTACGGCAAGACCGTGCTGGACCATCCGGGCAAGGAGACGCTCGACGAGCTGCTGGCCGAGGAGGAGCCCGACCCGCTCTCCCGGATCAACAATGTGCTCGATGAGATGGAGCGCGAGCGCTCCGACGACGCCGAGCGCGAGACGGAGTTCCCGGCGGACGACGAGGTGGGCCGGGCCCGCTCGGGCCGACTGGTGGCCTCGAATCTGGGCTTCGGTGAGGACGACGATGCCGAACTGTTCGCCTCCGACGTCGGCATCGACGGGGGCGCGGCCTCCGCCGAGGAAGCCGCGATGCACATCATCAGCGACGAGGACTAAGCCGCCAAACACGAAGCGAGGGTGCGCCATTGGCGCACCCTCGCTTGTTCATGGAGCTACACGCCTTGCTGCGCAGCTGTGATGACGGCCGGATCGAGCAGGTGCTGGGTATCGCCATCGAGGATGGACGTCACCGAGCCGCCGGTGATCTTCCGCTGGATCTTGTCGATCACGACATTGGTTCCGGTCAGCGAGCCGGTATGCGAGCCGGTCACGGTGAGGTTGACGTTGTAGTTGATCAAGTTGCCCTTGGAATACGTATCCGTGGACTCGGTGCCGTTGATGACCATCCCGTCCTCGTTGACGTAATCGGTGTACACCACGGTGCGAACGGTGTGACCCGGTGTCGTCGTCGAGTCCTCGGTGACGACGGCGGTACCGCCGGCTGTGCTGGTGTAGGTGCCGGTTGCTGGGAGCGGCGGCGCGCTGGGGACATAGCTGGACAGCAGCGGGGCACCGCTGGGTGACCACGGCGATTCGCTCCAGTTCCAGTTGGCCTGGTCCGGCGTCAGATTGTCACCCACCACACCGCCGACGCTGGTGGTGTACTTCAGGTTGGCGACCACAAGCCGGGACTGTGTCTGGTCCGCCAGAGCGGTCTCCCAGAACGTCACGGCTGAGCCGTCAGTGCTCCAGCTGGGCATGCTGCGGGCATTCCAGCCGTCGCCGTTGACGAACAGCGGAATTCCGTCGATGCCCTTGAGCTCGTCGGCCTGCGAGACGATCCACTCCTGGTTGGAGACATTGATAGGAGTCGCGTACGCCTGATACACGGTGCCCTGGATGTAGGCGGGTAGGAACGCCGGTCGCACAATTCTGTCGATCGGCGACAGCGCGTTGTATGTGCCGCCTCGGGTACTGCCGATAGCAATCCACTGTTGGTTCGGGGAGTAGTCCATGTCCTCGTCGTATTCGAGGTTGGCGGTGACGCGGCTGACTTTTCCGGTCGCCAGGTCGACGACGATGTCGTCGACATTGCCCTGCTCGTAGGTGCCGCCCAGGATGACAACGCCCTTGCCGTCCGGTGTCCACTGTTTGGCCTCGCCGGTCGGATAGATCACCCGCGCGTCGGTGATCTGGTACTCGGCTGCACCGGTGGTCGCGTTGGTCGTGCGGGTCAAGGTGCCCACGATCGGGACGGCATAGATGCCGGCGTTGTACGGGTTACTTGGGTTGCCGACGGCCTGGATCTGGGTGAAGACCACGTGAGTACCGTCCGGGCTCGGCCGCATTTCGCGTTGCTTGTCGATGGCAAGAGTGCCCGATGCCGGCGTGACGACCGGGACGATCTGCGCTCCGTTGATGCCGTTTTCGTAGATGACGTGCGTGTAGTTGCCCACGGTGGGAACCGACTGGAACAGGATGCGGCCGGATCCGTCGGCGAAGGGCACGGGCTTCAAGAAGTTGTTGGTGATGGTGGTGGCGACACCGCATGTCAGGCAGATGACGTCGGTGCCGTCGGTGTTGATCTGGTAGATCTCCTGGCGGCCGCCTGCACTCGGGGTGGCGGCGAACAGGATGGTCGATCCGTCCGCGGAGAACCGCGGTGTCTTCGGGTTGACGACGCCGGCCGGCATGTCCAGGATCACCCGTTGGATCGTCGGGTTCAGTACCGATAGATCATCGGTGGTCGTCGCGCTGTGCGAGCTGAAGGGCATCAGGATGTTGAACTTGCCGTCGGTGACCGACACAGAGAACGAATCTGTCTGCACCGCGGTGTAGTCAATGTTGTTGGGCGTGTAGGTGAAGTCGCCGGTGGATTGGTCGATGGTCAGCGTGCCGTACTGCGGCCCCTGGGTCACCGTGTAGGTCAGCGCATCGCCTTCGGCATCGGTCGCACCGAGCTTGCCCGACAATGTTTGGCCGGTCTGCACGGTCGTATTCGAGTCGTAGGTCATCGTCGGCGCCTGGTTGAACAGGTCCCGGCGAACCCAACCCATGAAGGCCCACACCATCGGAACGATCGGGCCGGGCGTGGTGGGCGGCGGGTTGAGGAACGGGTTGAGCAGCTGCGTGATGGCGTTGTTGATCACCACGATCGGGTCCGGAGTGGTTGCCTGAGCGGTGAGCGCGGCGGGAACACTCGACGCCGACGGCGTCGCGGCAAGGAGTGCGCTGCGCAGGCTCGTGCCGTGTGCTTCTGTCGTCGTCGTAGCGGCGGATGCCGTCGTCGTGGCAGCAGCCGACGCCGTCGTCGACTTCGACACCACCGTCGCTGCCTTGACCGTGGACGTTGTGGAAGAAGCCGCTTCGGCGGCACTCGTCTGGGCGCCCCCGCTGCTGGTCACGACACCGGATCCGGTGCTCTCGGTCGACGTCGTGGCGGAGGCTTTCGACGTGCGCGACGCTCTACTCTTGGCAGTGCCGGTGGTGCGGGTGCCCGCGTGCGCGGATCCGTCACCGGAGCTGGATCCAGCAGATGAGGAGGCCGACGACGACGAATCCGAGGAGCCCGTCGCATCGGCTGCAGCGACCCCGTGCCCGGTGGCAACCGCGCCGGTCAGCCATGCAGCGACCGCGATACCGCCGTACGCCCCGACCTTCGCCGCGTTACGCGCCGCCTTGCGACGCGACTTCCGATTCCCTGGAGCGGCGACTGGCAGCAGATTGGCAGGTGGGCGGACAGCGGTCATGGCTCGGCTCCCGGTTTAATTGGTGTGACGTACTTAATACGATTTAGTTGGTGTGACGAACTTAATAGCAGCCCGCTGATGGCGGAGTCAAGGAGGTTGTGCTGAAACCGGTGGATTCGGTGCGTCAAAGCAGACAGGTTGCGCGCCTGCTGCAGCGGCAACGCGTCGTGCATCTGTTGCGGACCTCGGGCCCGCTGGCCAGGGCTGACCTGGCTGAACGGCTGGGACTCCCCCGGCCGTCGATCACCGCGATCGTGGCCGAACTCATCGATGACGGCACCCTCGTCGAGCTGGAGTCGCGCATCGAGGGTTCGGGTATGCGGGGCCGCCCACGCATCCTGCTCGACTGCAACCCGCAGGCTCGGCGGGTCCTGGGAATTCAGATCGACGCCATCAGGGCTCGGGTCATGCTCGCGGATGCGACCGGCAACATCTCACAGCAGAACCAGACGCCAACGGGAGACCGGGAGCCCTCCGCCGTCATCCGCTCGATCATCCGGATTGCCAAGAAGCTGATCGAAGACTCTGACGGGGGCCGGGTCTCTGCTGCCGGCGTCTGCATCCCCGGCCTCGTCGACGACGACACCGGGCTGGTCGTCGTCTCTCACGATCTCGGCTGGACCAATATCGAACTCGGCAAGCTCATTTCGCGCGAGCTCGGCATCCCGACGGCAGTCCAGGACTCCACCAAGGCCATCACTCTGGCCGAGACCATCGCCGGCGAGGCACGAGAGGCGCGCTCTGCAGTCGTCCTCGATCACGGCGGCCGGTTCGGTATCGGACTGATCATCGACGGCCGGCCGTACAGCGGCTCGACCGGAGTGGCGGGTGTGATCGGGCATGTCCCGGTCTACGGCAGCACCGCGCAGTGCCGATGCGGCCGGGTCGGGTGCGTCGAAGCGGATATGTCCCTGTATGCGATGCAGGCCGCCGCCCCCGAAACGACGGGCCTGACCTATGAGGATGTCGACGTCGACGAGCTGCGCCAGAAGGCGGCGAACAGCACGACGCGTCAGCAAATCATCGCTGACGTGGTCGATCGCGTCGCTCACACCGCACTGCTGGTGGAGTCGCTTCTGGACCCCGAGCTGCTGATCATCGCCGGGATGATCGTCGAGTTCGATGATCTGGCAACGGCTTTGGAGGCACGGATCGAGGAGTTACGGCCGCCCGAACGTCAGGGCCGCACCACCACCGTGCGATCGAAGATCGGCCGCGATGCCCCCATCTCCGTCATCGTGGCGCTGCAGCAACTCGATCCGGACATCGCAGGGATGATGCATACCTCCGGGGCTTGACCGAGGACTAACGCACCGCCCCGTTGATCACCGGCTTATCGATCATCCCCATCTCGACGCCCCACATGGTGGCGATGGTGCGGTACTCACCGGTCTCGATCAGATGCTCCAGCGCCCGCCGCAGTGGCTCGGCCAACCCGGAGTTCTTGGCCACCGGCCAGCCGTAGGGCGCCGAGTCGAACACCTCACCGGCGGCCTCGAGCTGACCACCGCTGGTCTTGATGGCGAATCCGGTCACCGGCGAGTCGGCCGACATCGCGTCGACCTCACCGGCCATCAGCGCAGCGTTCAGGTCGTCCTGGCGGGTGTAGACGACCTTGTCGATCGGCGGCTTCCCGGCCGCCACGCAGGCCTGACTCTTGGCCGGGACCTCGGTGGTCTCCTGGATCGCGGCATAGGCCACACCGACTTTCAGCCCGCACGCGTCGTCCGGATTCACCGGCGCACCGGGCCGCTGCGCCCACAGCGTGCCGGCCTGGAAGTAGGTGACGAAGTCGGCGGCGTCCTGGCGTTCCAGGGTGTCGGTGAACGAGGACATGCCGAGGTTGAAGTCACCGGCGCGCACCGACGGGATGATCGCCTCGAACGCGGTCTCCTTGTATTCCGGTGTCAGGCCCAGTGTTCGGGCGATGGCGTTCATCAGGTCGATGTCGAAACCGACGAGTTTGCCGTAGGCGTCGATGAATTCGTTGGGTGCATACGGGGTGTTGACCCCGACGACCAGTCGGCCGGTCTTGCGAATCGTGTCGGGCACGGTGGCCGCGATCTCGGGGACCGCGCCGGGTGGCGGCGGGGGCGCCTCGGAGGACGACAGCGCACCGGCCAGACTGGTGGGTGTACTGGATCCCCGATCGCTGCCGCTACGCCACTGCCAGGCCCCCACGCCGAACGCCGCGACCAGAAGGACTGACGCACCGATGGCCAGTAACGCCTTGCGGGGAAACCGGATTCGCTTGGCCGCAACGGCATGCCGACCGGAGGTCCCGCTCCTGCGGACGGGGGTGGTCAATGCCCGGCGGGCCGCGGCGGCCAGCTCACCGGCGCTGCGGTAACGCTGGTCGGGCTTCTTGGCCATCCCTTTGGCGACCACCTCGTCGAAGGCGGCCAGCCGCGGATCCTTGTCCGACGGCTTGGGGGCGGGTTTGCGGATGTGCCCGGCGATCTGCTGTTCCATGCTGTCTGCCGGGTAAGGCCGTGAGCCGGTGAGGCATTCGTAGAGCACACACGCCAGGGCGTAGATGTCGGAGCGCGGATCGGCCTGGCCGCCGTCGAACCGTTCGGGGGCCATGTAGGCCAGTGTGCCCAGTGTGCTTCCAGCGGTGGTCAATCCGTTCTCGCCGGCGGTGCGAGCCAGCCCGAAGTCGATGAGGTAGGCGAACTGCCGATCGGTCACCAGGATGTTGGACGGCTTGACGTCGCGGTGGATCAGGCCGGCGGCGTGCGCGGCATCCAATGCGTGGGCCACCTGCTCGACGATGGTGACCGCGTAGCCGGGGTCGAACGTCTTGGAGTCGGTGAGAGTGGAGCCCAGAGGACGGCCTTCGATGAGCCGCATGTCGAGATAGAGCCGGCCGTCGATCTCGCCGTAGCCGTGGATGGGCACCACGTGCGGTTCGTTGAGAGCGGCTGCGGCCTGCGCTTCGCGGCGGAAGCGTTGCTGGAACGTCTCATCCTCGGCGAGGTGGTGCGGCAGCACCTTGAGGGCCACGATGCGGTCGGTCTTGGTGTCGTAGGCGCGGTAGACCTCGCCCATACCGCCGCGGCCTATCAGCTCCCGCAGCTGATAGTGCCCAAATGGCGTGCCTTCCACCATCTACTCCTCGGCAGCGTTCGGTCGATTGAAGCTACCGCACGTCTGCCGAGGCTGCTGGTGGGTCCGTCGAGCTGTTACCCGGACGACGGCACCCAGTTGCCGTGGAATCCGGCCGGTACCCGGTGCGGGAGCTTGATGGAGGCGACGTCGTCGAGGGTCTGGGCATCGATGATCGCCAGTTCGCTGCGGTCAGTGGCCTGGTCGTAGACGTAGCCCATCAGCACGCCGTCATCCTCGGCCGCATCCGCCGAGCGCGGGTGAAAGACGAACTCGCCGACGATCTTCCCGTCGCCGAAGGCCCGGTGCAGCGATCCCGAGCCGACGAAGTCGTGCTTGATCAGGATGTCGCCGCCGCCGGTGTCGGCGAAAGCGGGCGCATACCCGTAGCGATGGCGCCGGCCCACCAGTCGCTCGTCGACCCGCGGGAACTCCTGTCCGCGGTCATCGATCCGGGACTCGCGAACCTTGCCGTCGGCGAGGTCGACCACCCAACGGTCCAGGGTGGGCGGACCCTCGTCGGGGCCCAGTAGTTGAGTGTCGAACATCTTCGGGTGCCGCACCACGTCGAGAACGATGGTGTCGCCGTCGTCGTAGGCGTTCATCGGATGAAAGACGTAGCAGGGCTCGACGTCGAACCAGCGGACGTCGGCGTCGCCGCCCTCGCGCGGCATCACCCCGACCCGGGCCGGGTAACGCGGATTCCACCGGTACGGGAACCGGCGGTCACTGTCCTTGGGTTTGGACTGGCGCGCCATGATCGGGTCAGGGATGCGGACCCGGCCGATCAACGCCGACAGCATCAGTCGGGCCGGCAGGCGCAGGGCCTTCGGCATCGTCATCTCGGCGGCCAGCACCGGATCGAAGGTGACCGGCAGGTCGTAGAGGATCACGTGTTTCTCGGTCAGCGAGAAATCATGCATCATCGGGCTGCCGGCCACCGTGATGTCCACAGTGCGGCGGGCGCGGCCGTCGACCCCGATCACCGAGTACTGCACGGTGTTGCCGCGTTCCATGCCGTAGGTGACCGCGTGCAATTCGCCGGTGTCCGGGTCGCGCTTGGGGTGGGCACTGAAGCCGCCCGGGAGCGTCCCCTCGAAATCACACACCCCGACGGTGTCGAGTTCGTCGGTCAATTCGTATTGCGCCACACCGGATTCGATGAGTGCGAGGGTCTTGCCGGCATGCCCGATGACATTGGTGTTGGCGCCCATCGTGGACACCTTGTAGTGCCCTTTCGGCTCGGGTTCGCCGAGCGCCCGGCAGGCCTGCGGGGCGCGCACGTACCGGTTGCGGTACCACTGTGCGGTGCCGTCGCGCAGCCGCAGACCGTGCACCATGCCGTCGCCGAGGAACCAGTGATACCGCTCCGGGTCGACCTCGCCGATCGGGTTCGGGCCGTTGCGCAGGTACCGGCCGTCCAGATAGTCCGGGATGTGGCCGACGACGTCGAGCTCGGTGAGGGTGTACTCCTCGGTCAAGGGTGCGTTGACGCCCTCGAGGTACTGGTTCACCATGACTGGAACCTCCCCATAACGGTGTTATGTGTGATCTGTATAACACTGTTATGGCAGGATCACAAGGGTGAGCACGCAGCGCGAGAAGTTGGTGGCCGCCGCGGTCGACCTGCTGGAACGCGACGGCGTGCAGGCCCTGAGCGTGCGCAACCTGGCCGCCGAACTGGGTACGTCGACGATGGCGGTCTA
Organism: Mycobacterium sp. M26; assembly: GCF_001494595.1. Taxonomy (GTDB): domain Bacteria; phylum Actinomycetota; class Actinomycetes; order Mycobacteriales; family Mycobacteriaceae; genus Mycobacterium. The sequence goes on along the minus strand of NZ_LN929907.1, from coordinate 1,428,449 downwards.
CACGCACTTCGGCAATATGGCCGGACTGCTCGATGCGGTGGGCGCCGAAGCGCTGACCCGGTTTTCCGATGCACTGTCCGATGTTCCGCCGACCGATGACGCGGTCGCGGGCTTCTTTCTGCTCGGGCTGGCGTATCACCGGTTCGCGATGGCCAATCCGCAGCGCTACCAATTGATCTTCGGCACCGCGACCCCGGCTTCACTGCTGGCCGTCCGCAGCGATGTGACCGTGACCGGCCGGCCTACGACCCGGGCCGAGTGGGCGGTGTCCTTCGAGGGGCTGCATGCCTCGGTGCGGCGCATGATCGACGCCGGCCGCATCCGCGACGACGGCAGTCTGCCGATGGCGGCGCGGCTGTGGACGATGTGCCACGGCGCAGTCATGTTGGAGATGGCCGGCTACTTCGGCCACGAGGGGCACGGGCTCACCGAGATCCTCGGCCCGATGGCCATCGACATCCTGGTCGGAATGGGCGACGACCGCGAGAAGGCCACGGGATCGCTGGCCACCGCGGTGGAGCTGGCCGGCGGCTACTGATCCCGTCCAGCGCCTCGAGTGTGAATCCTCATACGGCGTCCACGGCGTGTTGCGTATGGCGATGCACAGTCGGCCATGACGGGGTTCTGTCGTCTCATTAAGTGAATGAATATTCTTCATTTCCTTGACGCCGCGGCGGCGCTGGCCTTAACGTGACGCACATCGCACCGAGGGGATGATCAGCACCGCCACGTCCTCAACCGCGCGGTGTGATCACTAACAACCATCAGGGACAACAGCTTTGGGAATGCCCGCTTCAGCGCGAAGCCGTCACGGTGGTTAGTCAGCAGCCCGCCACCCGCGACGGCGTCGAGGCCATTGAGAACTGGGTGGGCGGCTATGTCAACCGCCATCCTCTGGCCTCACTGTCGACGGTGGGCCAGCAGTTCGTGCTCGGGGTGCGCACCCTGCAGTATCTGGTCCTCGATGTGGTCACCGGCCGGTTCCCCTGGCAGGAGTTCGTCCGGCAGGGGGCTTTCATGGCCGGCACGGCGGTGGTGCCCACCGTGCTGGTGGCACTGCCGGTCGGCGTCACGCTGTCGATCCAGTTCGCCCTTTTGGCCGGCCAGGTCGGCGCCACCTCACTGGCCGGTGCAGCCAGCGGACTGGCCGTCATCCGGCAGGCCGCCTCGCTGGTCGCCGCCATCCTGATGGCCGCCGCGGTGGGCTCGGCGATCACCGCCGACCTGGGCTCGCGCACGATGCGCGAAGAAATCGACGCCATGGAGGTCATGGGGGTTTCGGTGATCCGCCGCCTGGTGGTGCCGCGATTCGCGGCGGCGATCATGATCGGTGTCGCGCTCACCGGCGTGGTGTGTTTCGTCGGCTTCCTGGCCAGCTACCTGTTCAACGTCTACTTCCAAAACGGCGCACCCGGCAGCTTCGTGGCCACCTTCGCGTCCTTCACTACCCCCGGTGACATGGTGCTGGCGCTGCTCAAGGCCGTCGTGTTCGGGGCCATCGTGGCCGTGGTGTCCAGCCAGAAAGGCCTTGCCACCCAAGGCGGTCCGACCGGGGTCGCCAACTCGGTGAACGCCGCGGTGGTCGAGTCGATCCTGATCCTGATGATCGTCAACGTCGTCATCAGCCAGCTGTACAACATGCTGTTCCCGAGGATGGGGCTGTGAGGTGGCGGTAGCGACCTACACCCCGTTCGGAGTGCGGCTGACCGGCGTCGCCAAGAAGGCGACCGCACCGATCGTGCGGCTGGGCCACATGCTGGTGTTCTTTGTCCGCGCGGTCGCGGGAGTGCCGCTGGTTCTGCGGCACTACCGCGGCGAGTTCGGCCGGCTGCTCTCCGACATCGCCTGGGGCAACGGCTCACTCGTGGTCGGTGGCGGCACCGCTGGGGTGGCGGTGGTGCTCGGCATCACCGTCGGCGCGATCGTCGGCATCGAGGGCTACAACTTCCTCAACCTCCTCGGGTTGGGTCCGGCCACCGGGATCATCTCGTCGTTGGTCAACACCCGCGAGCTGGCCCCGATCGCCGCCTCGCTGGCCTTCGCCACCCAGGGCGGCTGCCGGTTCACCGCCCAACTCGGGTCGATGCGGATTGCGGAGGAGATCGACGCGCTGGACTCACTCGCGATCCGGCCGATCCCCTATCTGGTCACCACCCGGCTGATGGCCTCGGTGGTGGCCGTCGTCCCGCTGTACGTCCTGTGCCTGGCGGTGAGTTACCTGACCACCCAGGTGGTGGTCGCGCTGATCAGCGGCGGTTCCAGCGGGGCCTACCTGCACTACTTCACCCTGATGCTGTCCGGCACGGACGTGCTGTATTCGCTGCTCAAAGCCGTTGTGTTCGTGTGGATCGCCTCAACTGTCCAGTGCTACTACGGCTTCTACGCCAGCGGCGGACCCGAGGGTGTCGGCATCGCCGCCGGCCACGCGATGCGGGCCGCCATCACCGTGGTGATCGTGGTCAACATGCTGATGACGATGGCGCTGTGGAGCGTGGACGCCGGCGCGAGGTTCGGCGGCTAGATGGGTAACTCCTACGACCTGGACGGGCGCGGCCCCTCGGAACGGCAACTGCTGGCCTGCGGGCTGGCCGTCGTCTCGGTGGCCGCGGTGGTCACCGGCCTGTTGGTGGTCAAGTCGACCGGGCGGCTCGACCCGTACGTGCGGGTGGTGGCCGATCTGGTCAACGTGGGCGACGGCCTGCCGCAGAAGTCCGACGTGAAGTACCACGGGGTGCTGGTCGGCTCGGTCGACGCCGTCGTCCCGGCCGCTAACGGCAACCCCAACTTCGTGCACATCGACCTCAAACCCGAGTACGCCGAATCGATTCCGGCCTCGGTCACCGCACGGGTGGTGCCCAGCAATGTGTTCGCGGTGTCCTCGGTCCAGCTGGTCTCCGAGGGTGCCGGGCCGGCGATCAAGCCCGGTGCGCACATCCCCGAGGACACGGCGTTGCCGACGGTGCTGTTCCAGACCACCATCAGCAAGCTGCGCGATGTCCTGGCCGCCACCGGCCGCGGCCGCGAAGACCGCAGCGTCGGCATCCTGGCCGCCGTCAATGCCGCCACCGAGAACCGGCGCGGCAAGCTGCTCACCAGCGGAGCGCAGCTGAGCCGGGTGCTCGACGAGCTCAACTCGGTGATCAGCACCGACCCCGGCCCGTCGACCGTGTCGGCCTTGATCGAGGCCACCCACGGTCTGGCGGCCACCGCACCGGATCTGCTCGACGCGCTGCACCAGGCCGTCGAACCGATGCAGGTGCTGGCCGAAAAGCGTTCGCAGCTGGCCACGTTGATCACCGGCGGCACCAACACCGTCGGAACCGCCCGCACCGCCATCGACAACCACATCGACCAGATGACGGGGATCACCACCCAGCTGACGCCGGTGCTGGGCAGCCTGGCGATGAACGCCGGCAAGTTCGTCCCCGCCTTCACCAAGCTGAATGGGTTGTCCCGCAAGTTCTTCGACGAGGTGTGGATTCCCGAACTGGATACCGGCAATATGCGGGTCAACCTGTCGCTGACCCCGAGCTCCACCTACACCCGCGCCGACTGCCCCCGCTACGGCCAGCTGCTAGGCCCCAGCTGCTACACCGCGCCGGAGATCGTGGTGCGCCCCGATCTGCCGGAGATCCTGATGCCGCAGAACTATCAGCCGCCCAAGGATCTTGCTCCGCCGCCGGGCACCATCGTCGGCGCTGATGGCAATCTGGTGGCCGTCGGTCCGCCGCTGATCAACCCGAACCCGAATCTGGCCGACCCCAATCCGCCTGTGCCGCCGTGGCTTTCTCCGGCGCTTCGGGTGCCGGGCACCGCCGACCCGGGCAGACGCCGCCCGCTCCCCCACCGCCACTGCCCGCCGAAGCCGCACCGGGAGGGTCCTGATGAGATTCCGCGGCCCGCTCATCGGGCTGTCGCTGTTCATGGTGGTGGCGGTGACCCTGACCTGGCTGGTGTACGTCACGCTGCGCCGCGACGTCGCCGGCCCCACCACGCCGTATGCGGCGATGTTCACCGACGTGTACGGCCTGCGTGAAGGCGACGACGTCCGGATGGCCGGGGTGCGGGTCGGCCGGGTCGAGAAGATCGAACTGCAGGGCAAGCTGGCGAAGGTCTCCTTCGTGGTGCAGAACGACCAGAAGCTCTTCGGGAACACGGTGGCGTCGGTGACCTACCAGAACATCGTCGGGCAACGCTATGTCGGCCTGTCACTGGGCAAGACCGGGGACACCGCACCGCTGCCGCCGAACAGCACCATCCCCGTCGACCGCACTGACCCGTCCTTCGACGTCGGCACCCTGCTCAACGGGTACGAGCCGCTGTTCAGCGTGCTCAACCCGCAGGACGCCGACAATCTGACCAAGGGTGTGATCGCCTCCCTGCAGGGCGATGACGCGTCGATCATGCGGCTGGTGTCGCAAACCTCCACGCTCACCGACACATTCGCGGGGCGTGACCAGGTGCTCGGTGATGTGATCACCCAGCTCAACACGGTGATGGGCAATCTGGCCACGCAGAACGACAGCCTGGACCAGGTGCTGTCGCAGACCAGCCGGGTGGTCTCGAACTTCGATGCCCGCCGCCCGGAACTGATGGAGTCGACGGGATCGATGGCACGGGTGCTGCGTCAGCTGTCGGCCATCTCCGACACCGCCTCCCCGACGCTCAACGAAATGATCACCCGCCAGCCGGGTTTCACCGGTCACCTGCTCGATATCGAGCCGCAGCTGGCGTTCACCGGCAACAACCTGCCGCTGCTGCTCAAGGGGCTGGCCCGGATCACCGGTGAGGGCGCCTACGCCAACGCCTACGCGTGCGACCTCAACGCCACCGGATTCTTCCCCGGCCTCAACGACGTGGTGCCGATCATCGTCAACGCGGCGACACCGGGTAACAAGGCGCAGTACACGCCCCGATGCAGGAACATGGCCCATGGGTGACACCGTGCTGGCACGGCTGCGCAACCGGCGGCTGGAGAGCTACAACACCACTTGGCTCGGGCTGATCGCCGTCACCGTGGTCAGCGTGGTGGTCGGGGCGATGCTGCTGGCCAACGCGGCCAACGTGGGGCACCGGCACTACACGGCGAAGTTCCTGCAGGCCGCCGCGCTGCAGCCGGGCAATCCGATCACCATCGGCGGCATCCAGGTCGGCAAGGTCACCAGCATGAGGCTGGCCAGCGATCACGTCGAAGCGGGGCTGGAAGTCCGTGACGACGTGGTGCTGGGCGCCAACTCGAAGGCCGTCATCAAGGTCGCGACCATCCTCGGCTCCCGCTATTTGGCGCTAGAGCCTGAAGTCGGCGGTTCGCTGCCGGACAACACCTTCGACCTGGCGCACACCGAGGTTCCCTACGACCTGCAGGCCGCACTGGCGGATGTGACCACCACTTACGAACAGGTCGACACCGACGCCTTCGCCCAGTCCCTGGGAATCCTGGGCCAGCAGATGCAGGGCCTGCCCGCGGTAGTGCCGCAGGCCATGCAGAACATTCACACCCTGTCCACGGTGATCGCCGACCGCCGCGATCAGCTGGGCACGCTGCTCAAGAGCACCGAGCTGGTGAGCAGCACGCTGGAACGCCAGCACGCCAACATCGCGGCCATGATCAACCAGGGCCAGGACCTGATCGGCCAATTCGTCTCGCGCAGTGCCACATTCCACGCGATGCTGGCCGCGCTGACCAACCTGGTCAACACCATGAGCACGACGGTGGTGGACAACCGCGCCGAGTTCGACACCACGATCGCCAACCTGCGCGAGCTGTCTGACCTGCTGGCCCAGCACGATGACCTGTTGCGCAGCATCCTGCAGTCCGGACCGCTGGCGTTGCGCGGCTTCGCCAATGCCACCGGAACCGGTAACGCGATGGACTTCAATGTGCCCGGTGGCCTGGTGATCGACTCGTGGATGTGCGCGATCAGCGGCCGCGCCAAGCAGTTCGGGATGATCCAGTACTTCAAGGACTGCCAGTGACGCGCGCGCGGATGAGGATGGCGGCCATCGCGGCCGCGGTGGTGCTGATGCTCTCGGCGGCCACGGCGGCGTGGGTGTTCTTCCGGTCGGCCACCGATCACATCACGCTGACCGCCCAATTCGACAGCGCGGCAGGGCTGTACGTGGACAACACGGTGGCGGTGTTGGGGATGCCGGTCGGCAAGGTCACCAAGATCACCCCGAAGAGTGGGTACGTCGAGGTCGAGTTCACCGTGGACCGCAGCGTGAAGATCCCGGCCGACGCCCAGGCCGTCACAGTGTCGACGTCGATCCTGACCGACCGCCAGATCGAACTGACCCCGCCGTATCAGAGCGGCCCGACGCTGGCCGACCACGACACCATCGGCCTGCCGCGCACCAAGACACCGGTGGAGTTCGCCCGGGTGCTCGGCACGCTCGACAAGATCTCCAGCTCACTCAAGGGTGACGGCAACGGGAACGGTCCGGTGGCCGATGTCGTCAACTCCGGGGCGGCCATCGCCGACGGCAACGGCGAGAAGATCAAGGGCGCTCTTGACGAGCTGTCGAATGCGTTGCGGCTCAGTGCTGACGGTGGCGCGCAGACCCGCGACCAGTTGACCACCATCGTGCGTAACCTCAGCTCGCTGGCCCAGGCTGCCGCCGACAATGACGCGACGCTGCGCGACTTCGGCGCCACCGTGCGTCAACTCAGCCAGATCGTCAACGACGAGGACTTCGGCAGCGGCACCACCGGCAAGAAGATGAACACCCTGCTGCAGCAGATCGGCGACTTCCTGGAGAAGAACCGCGATCACATCAAGGCCATCGTCACCAACGGCAACACCTCGGCCACCACGCTGGTCGAACGTCAGCGTGATGTGGCGGAGTTCCTCGACGTCGCGCCGCTGACATTGGACAACCTCTACAACATCATCAACCAGGACACCGGTAGCGCCCGGGCCCGTGTGCTCACCGACCGGGCGCTGTTCGACAACCAGGGCATCAAGGAAGTGTGCAACCTGATGGGGTTGCGCCAATTAGGCTGCAGCACCGGCACTCTGCAGGATTTCGGCCCGGACTTCGGTCTGACCTACATCCTGGACGGTATGGCCGCGATGGGGCAGAAATGAAACGGGTCGCGGCGGTTCTGGTCGTGGCGGTCACCGCGACGGCGTGCTCGTCGAACGGGTTGGCCAGCCTGCCGCTGCCGGCGCCGACCATCGGCAGCGGTGGCTACCGGCTGACCGCGGTGTTCTCCAATGCGCTGAACCTGCCGGCCAAGGCGAAGGTGAAGCTGGCCGGTGCCGATGTCGGGGAGCTCGAGTCGATGGTGGCCCGCAACTACACGGCGGTCACCACGCTGCGGATCATGAACGGGGTGCGGCTGCCGCAGGGCAGCACCGCCGAATTGCGGTCGGCAACCCCGTTGGGTGACGTGTTCGTGGCGATAAAGCCTCCACCGACCGCGAGTGTGGCCACACCGTTGCTCAAGGACGGCGACACCATCGGACTGGACTCCACCACGGCGGCGGCCACGGTGGAGTCGGTGCTCAGTTCGGCGGCGATCATGGTCAACGGCGGGGCGGTCCGCAACTTCACCAACATCATCAACGGTCTGGGTAAGGCCACCGGTGATCAGGGGCAGGCGTTCGGGGATCTGATCGCCAAGACGAACGGGACGCTGGCCAAGCTGACGGCGCGCTCCGACCAGATCTCGCAGGCACTGACCGAAACCTCCTCGCTGGCGCGGCAGTTGGATGCCAAGAACGACAAGCTCAGTGAGGTTTTGGTGGCTGCGGGCCCGGCCACCGACACGCTGGCCGCCAACGCCGACACCGTGGCCGATGTCGTCGAGCAGCTCGGCGCCACCAGCCGTCAGCTGGAGAAGTTCCCGTCGATCGCGGGCACCGACACCAGTGGACGCAGCGTGATCGGGGACGCCAACACCATCGCGGCGGCGTGGAACGATCTGGTGCTGGCGCCGGATGCCAACCTGGCCGCGCTGAACCGGATCATGCCGCCGTTCATCAAATCGACGTCCAGCAATGCGATTTCGGTGCGGGCCAGTATCGACCGGCTGGTGCTGGGGTCGATTCCGGATATCGGTTTCCCCGGTGATCCCGGCTTCCACGGGCCCAAGCGCTACAACTGGGCGCAGCTCGTCGGCTCGTTCAAGTACACGCTGTGGCGGCTGCAGCAGCGGGTGGTCGGGATGGGTCCGGATGTGCCGCAGGTTCCGGTGCTGCCGAGCCCGAGCGAGCCGGGTGTGCAGATCGTCGCCCCGCCGTCGACGGAGCCGCCACCGTGATCACCTGGGCGGCAGATGTTCTGGTGCGGGCGGTCCGGTTCGGCTACGCGCGCCGGTTGTGGTTGTCGGCGGCCGGTCTGGTGGGCACGCTGGTGGTGGCCAGCTCCTACGTGATGCTGGGGGCGTTGCGGGTGTCGCCGTTCGACTCGGCGTACCGGGTGACCATCGAGTTGCCGGAGTCCGGCGGGCTGCTGCCCAACCAGGACGTCACGCTGCGCGGGGTCCCGATCGGGCGGGTGCAGTCGCTGGCGGTCACCCCGAACGGGGTGGCCGCGGTGGCGACGGTGCGCTCCGATGTGCGGATCCCGGCATCCAGTCCGGTGCGGGTGTCCGGGTTGTCGGCGGCCGGTGAGCAGTATATCGAGTTCGTGCCGACCTCGGACGCCGGTCCGTACCTGGGTGACGGCAGTGTGGTGGCACAGTCCAAGACGTCGGTGCCGGTCAGCCTGGCCCAGCTGCTGGCCGACTCCGATGGCGTTCTGGCCCAGGTCGATCCGGCCAAGCTGGAACTCATCAAGCGGGAACTCAGCCTGAGCAAACAGGGGCCGGGCAAGCTCGCCGACATCATCGACGGCGGCACCTTCCTGCTGTCCACGCTGGATTCGGTGCTGCCGCAGACCACCAGCCTGCTGCGCAACAGCCGGATCGTGCTGACCACCGCCGCCGACAAGAACGCCGGCCTGCAGGTGACCACCGACAACCTCAGCCGCACCTTCACCGGGGTGAACCGGATGCTCGACGGGTACCGACGATTGGTGGATCAGACCCCGGCGACGCTGACGGCCACCGACACGCTGTTCGCCGACAACTCCGACACCATGGTCGGTCTGCTGGCCAGTATGGCCACGGCCTCGCAGCTGCTGTACGTGCGGGTGCCCGCGCTGACCGCACTGTTCCCCGACTACCGCGGGTCGGTGCTCGACGCGCTGGCCAGCACCATGCACGACCACGGGCTGTGGGTCACCGCCGACGTGTACCCGCGCTACGCCTGCGATTACGGCACCCCTCGGCGCCCGCCGTCGTCAGCCGACTACCCCGAGCCCTACCTGTACACCTATTGCCGCGACGATGACCCGGCCGTGCTGATCCGCGGCGCCAAGAACGCCCCGCGGCCCGCCGGTGACGACACCGCGGGGCCGCCGCCCGGTGCGGATCTCGGTCAGACCACCGACCCGACACCGCAGGGCCGCTTCACCGTCCCGACTCCCTATGGCGGCCCGGTGCTGCCGATCGAACCGCCGAGTTAGAAGGAGATTGACCATGACTGCTGTCGCCGAGGACGTCGTCGAGACCGACGTCGAAGCCGACGCCCCCGAGGTCGTCGTCGAGGAGGGTCGCCGTACGCCGTGGATCCGCCGGGCACTGGTTGCGGCGTTCGTCGCTGTATTGCTGGGTGTTTCGGGGTGGCTCGGCTGGCAGGTGTGGCAGCAGCATCGGGTGCAGCAGGCGTCGCACGACGCGCAGCAGGCAGCGGTGGCCTATGCCCAGGTGCTGACGAGCATCGACTCGGCCAAGGTGGACCAGAACTTCGCCGAGGTGCTCGACGGGGCGACCGGCCAGTTCAAGGACATGTACTCGCAGTCCAGCGCGCAGCTGCGCCAGCTGCTGGTGGACAACAAGGCCACCGCGCACGGCACGGTGGTGGACTCGGCGGTGCAGTCGGCGACCCCGAGCACGGTGGTGGTGCTGATGTTCGTCGACCAGACGGTGTCCAACTCGGCGGCACCGGATCCGCGCATCGACCGCAGCCGGGTGAAGATGACGATGGAGAAGGTCGACGGCCAGTGGCGGGCCAGCAAGGTCGAACTGCCCTGACGCACATGAGGATTCCCGTTCTGGCCGCTGCGGTGGCGCTGGCGCTGAGCGCTGCCCCGGCGGCGCGGGCGTCGGATTTCTGCGCCGGGCTGGGTGGCGCCTGGGATGGACCGTACTGCCACCTGTCGGTGCTCTCGGAGCGTAAAGCGGTGCGCGACATCAAGGTGGCGGTGCCCGGCGACCTCGTCGACAACCCGGTGACCGGGCCGACGGTGCGGGACTACCTGACCACCTTGGTGAACAACTGGCGCAGTGTCGGCGTGCATATGGTGGCCGACAGTTTCGGTGAGGAGAACTTCGAGGTCCTGCGCCGCGGTGACGTGCTCAGCGTGGTCTTCCACGAGGACTACCACGCCGACGGCCCCAAACCGAACAATGCGTACCGCACGTTCACCTTCGACATGGCCCGCGGGACGCGGCTCACGCTGGCCGATCTGATGAAGCCGGGTGTGGAGCCGCTGGGCGCGATCGCCTCGCTGGGGCAGCCGTTCATCGAGGACGCCCTCAATGCGGCTGCGCCCCAGCATGATCCGGGCACCTACCCGTTCGTCATCGACCGGTGGGGCCCGGACAAGGTGTACTCGGGTGCGTACAAGGCGTGGGCGCTGGGGCCCGACGAACTGATCCTGTACATGCCGGACTACCCGGTGGCGCGCGACTCCCCCATCGACTACACGCCGGGGATCATGCAGTGGTCGATGGACGGCGGCACCGTGCAGGCGCACATCCCGCTGTCGGCGCTGAGCTCGGTGCTACGACCGCAGTACGGTGGAGTATGACGTCGGCATCGGATTCGGTGCGGCGCCGGCCGAAGGACCGCAAGGACCAGATCGCGCGGGCATCGGCCGACGCGTTCGGGTCGCTGGGCTATCACGCCGTCAGCATGGAGGACATCGCCGCCCGGGTCGGTATCACCCCGGCTGCGCTGTACCGGCACTCCCCGAGCAAGTACGACCTGTTTCGCGATGCAGTCCTCGCGCTGGGCCAGACCCTGGTCGACGCGACCGAGACCGTGCCCGACGATCCGAGCGATCCGGCGGCCACGCTGGAGGCGTTGGCGGCCGCACTGATCGAGGCGACGCTCGCCAACCGCACGGCCGGCGGGTTGTACCGCTGGGAGGCGCGCTACCTGCAGGGCGCCGACCGGGCCGCGCTCGTCGAGCAGGTGCGGGTGGTGAACCACCGCCTGGAGCAGCCGCTATCCCGGCTTCGGCCCCGGCTGAATCACCGGCAGCGCTCGGCGTTGACGGTCGCAGCACTCAGCGTCATCGGCAGCATCACCGATCACGTGAATCCGCTGGCCGCGAACGATATTCGGTCCTGTATGGCGATGCTGGTGTCCGGGGTGCTGGCCGCCGATATCCCGGCGACGCGGCGGCGTTCGGAGTCTGGGGCCGTGGTGGTCGGGGCGTCGGCCGGGATGTACGAACATGTGCTCTACGAGGCGGTGCGGCTGTTCTACGAGCACGGGTACCGCAATACGAGCATGGAGGACATCGCCTCGGCGGTGGGTATTCAGGCCTCCGGGCTGTACCGGTCGTTTCCCGGCAAGGCCGACATCCTGGGCCTGGCCTACCGGCGTGCTGCCGACCGGCATTCCGGTGATGTGGCCGAGGTGCTGTCCCGCGTCGACGATCCTGAGGAAGCGCTGGTCGGTCTGATCGACGCGTTCCTGGCCCGGCTGGTGGAGTCGCCCGGGCTGGCCTACGTCTATTACACCGAGCGGCACAACGTGCCGGAGTCGGATCTGCGGGTGCTGGAGGCCCTCGAGCATTCGGCGATGGAGTCCTGGGCGCGGCTGGTGGTCGCGGTGCGCCCGGAGGTGAAGATCGGCTGGGCGCGGTATGCGGTGTGCGCGGCGTTCGCGCTGACGGTGGACTTCGGCCGGCTCTTCGAGGGGGCGTCGGTGTCGATCGCGACGGTCCGGCGGCTGATGGAGGTCACGCTGCTGGGCAGGCCCGCCCACCGTCGCTAGGTTGGAGTGATGGCAGAGCAGAGCGCGGCGGTCATTCTCTCCGAACCGCCCGAGGCAGTGATGCGGGTGATGAACCCGGTGTTGAAGTTCGTGCTGCGCACCCCGGTGGGCGCGGCCGTTAAGCAGTTCATGGTGCTGCGGTTCACCGGCCGCAAGTCCGGGCGGCAGTACACGGTGCCGGTGAGCGCGCATCTCCTGGACGGGCAGCTGTATGCGTTGGCGAACGCGACGTGGAAGCTGAACTTCCGCGGTGGCGGCCCGGCGCAGGTGTCCTACGGCGGCAAGACGACGGCGATGCGCGGCGAGCTCATCGAGGATCCCGCGACGGTGGCGGAGCTGTTCCACCGCTGCGCTGTCGCGTACGGGCCGAAGAAGGCCGAGATGATGATGGGCCTGAAGTTCCGGGACCCGGGCATTCCCACGCTCGAGGAGTTCCGGACCGCGGCGGAGGTCAACAAGGCCGTCGCCATCCGGTTCACCGCGGCCTAGGAGCGGCGCCGCCGGAACAGCTCGGCCGGGCGGCCGCGGCTGCCGGTGTTGTCGGCCATCACCCCGGTGCCGACCAGCCGCGGCTCCATGGTGCGGCGGAACTTGTCGCGCTGCAGCGCGGTACCGGCGACCGCCTCGTGGACCTGGCGTAGTTCGCGCATGGTGAACCGGTTGCCCAGCAGCTTTTCGGGGTCGGGCTCGGCGTCGTAGCGCTCCCGGATGTCGGTCTTGGCCAGCCGGACGATCTCCGGGTGATCCCACGCCAGCTCACCGGGCCGGTCCACCGGGGCCAGCCGGGTCTGCGGCGCCGACCCGGATCCGAGGGCGTCGAGCTGCTCGGGGCGCACCACCGCCACGTGGGCCACCGACAGCACCCAGTCCCGGTTGTCGCGCTCCGGGTCGTCGAAGACGTGCAACTGGCGGGGGCGGATGCCCTCGACTCCGAGCTTGTCCCGCAGGCAGCGTTCGACCGCCTGCGCCAGCGTCTCACCCCGGCGCAGGAAAGCACCGGGCAGTGCCCACTTCCCGACGTCATCGCGGGCCATCTCGACGACCAGCAGGCCCCGGTCGGGGCCCCAGGTGAGCAGTGCGGTGTCGACGGCCACCGTCGGCCGGGGATAGTCGTGAAGCTTCTTCTCGACACCCATGCCGGTCAGCCTACATTAAGCGCACTATTTGCACTAATTCTGATTTAGCGCGATACTGATCTAAATCAAAGACGGGAGCGGAGATGACCTCCACTATGGCGAGCTGGCCTCATGACGATCTCATTCACGCGTGGTGGGTGATCCCGGGCCGGCTGCTGGCCGGGGAGTACCCGAGTTCGGTTGACCCGCAGAAGGCGGCGCTGAAGCTGCAGGCCCTGCTGGATGCGGGCGTCGACTCGTTTGTCGACCTCACCGAGGCCGGCGAATTGCTGCCCTATCACGACGATCTGGATGCGACGCACGTCCGCTTCCCCATCCCCGACACATCGGTGATCGACGATGCCGGGTATCACCGGATCCTGGCGCACATCCGTGCCGAGCTGGACGCTGGCAAGACGGTGTATGTGCACTGCTGGGGCGGCAAGGGCCGCACCGGCACGGTGGTGGGTTCCTGGCTGATCGCCGACGAGGGTTTGGATTACCCGGAGGTGGTGGCGCGCCTGCAGGAGTTGCGGGCCGGTACCCGCAAGGCATCGTTCCGCGTTCCGGAGAACGACACCCAGCATGCGGTGCTGCAGCGGCGGGCGCGGCCGCGGACCTGGTTCGAGCGGCTGACGGGATTCGCCGAAGACCGGTATGCCTCGGTGCAGGAGCTGCTTCGGGCCGACGGTGACGAGCTGGTGTCTGCGGTCAACGGCAGGCGGTATGGCATCGGGGAGCTGACGGTGCCCAGCCTGGCGGAGCTACGGGATCGGGTCGATGCGGCCCGCGGGCAGCGCACGACGGTGAGCGCCCTGGTGGGCGATGCGCGGGCGTTGCACGCGGACAAGCAGTTCGAGGGAGCGTTGTTCCAGGTGGCCTCGCAGTTCAACTTGCTGGAGATGCCGTCGCAGCGCGTCACTCCGCTGCAGGGGGTGACCGGCTACGAGCATGACCACACGCAGGGGCCGGCGTGCGCGCTGGCCGCTGGCGCGGCGACGATCTACCGCAACTATCTGGTGCCGTGCGACGGTGGTGTGGGGCAGACCGATGTGCGGCAGCTCGACGCGCTGGCGGGGCTGGGTGCGGCGTTCGCGGAGCGGACGGGCGTTCCGGAATCGGAGTTGTGGTCGATGCAGAACGGCTACGCGCTGTGCACGGCGCAGGGGTTGACGGCGATCGGCGGGCTGTTGCGTGGGGCGAGTGCGGAGCTGCTCGATGAGCTGCGCGGGCGGTTGGCGATCGGTCTGCACCGCGATGTCCAGGTGATCGATGTGCGCGACGAGCGGCGGCTGGTGTCGCAGGCGTTTTGCTCGGCGTTGCCGATCGGGTATTCGCACCTGCCGCGCCGGGAGTGGGAGCCGTTCGCGCGGCTGGTGCTTGAGGCCACCTACGAGGCGACCCTGCTGGCCGGGGCCGAGCAGGCCGGCCGTGGTGGTTCGAATGTTGTGCTGCTGACGCGGGTCGGTGGCGGGGTGTTCAGCAACGACGATGCGTGGATCGACGAGGCGATCGAGCGGGCGCTGGGTGTGGTCGAGGATGCTGGTCTGGATGTGCGGATCGTCGGGCATCGGGAGGTCTCCCCCGGCGTGCACGGCATCATCCGGAGATGGAGTCGGTGATGGACTGGCTGGCGAGCGTGGTGGCGCCGCTGAATGTGGTGGCGTTCACGTTGTGGGGTGATCCGGTGAGTTGGGCCGAGCTGTTCGGGTTCATCACCGGTGGGGCGTGTGTGGCGTTGACGGTGCGGCGCAGTGTGGCGAACTTCCCTGTGGGGATAGCCAACTCGGCGTTCTTCCTGGTGCTGTTCGCCTCGGCGCAGTTGTGGGCCGATTCGACGCTGCAGGTGCTCTACATCGTGCTGGGGTTCATCGGGTGGTGGCAGTGGCTGTATGGCGATCGCGGTCGTCTGCCTCTTCAGGTGCGGGTGGCCGGCTCTGGTCACCTGGTGCGGTGTGTGCTGGCGGTGGCGGCCGGGACGGCGGTGCTGTATCCGATCCTGGTGTCGGTGCATGATTCGGCGCCGTTCCTGGATGCGCTGACGACGAGCCTGTCGTTGGTGGCGCAGTGGCTGCTCAACGGGAAGTGGATTCAGACGTGGTACTTCTGGATTGCGGCGGACGTGATCTATGTGCCGCTGTACTTCAGTCGCGGGCTGAACCTCACGGCGGTGGTCTACATGTTGTTCCTGGCACTCTGTGTGGCGGGGCTACGCGCGTGGGCGCGGGCGTTGGCGCCTGAAAAGATCAGGCTGGCAGTATGACTCGCTATCGGCATGGTTTACTGCTCGGCAAGCTCTACCCGCCGCATCTCGGGCATCACGCGGCCATCCGCGAGCAGTATGACTCGCTATCGGCATGGTTTACTGCTCGGCAAGCTCTACCCGCCGCATCTCGGGCATCACGCGGCCATCCGCGAGGGCGCATCTTTGTGCGAGCAGTTCACGGTGCTGGTGATGGCGTCAGCGGTGGAGACGGTGCCGTTGGCGGATCGGGTGGCGTGGCTGCAGGCCGAGCACGCGGGCGAGCCGGGGTTGCGGGTGATCGGGGTGCGCTGCGATGCGCCGGTGGACGTGACGGATGAGCGGGTGTGGGCGGCGCAGGTCGCGGTGATCGAGGCGGCGCTGCGGGTTTTGGGTGAACCGGTGGCGGTTGATGCGGTGTTCTCCGGTGAGTCGTACGGGGCGGAGTTGGCGCGGCGGTTGGGGGCTGCTGATGTTCGGCTGGGCCCGCGGGTGACAAGTGCGACGGCGGTGCGACGGGATCTGGCGGGCCGGTGGAGTGATCTGGCGCCAGCGACGCGGGCGGGGTTGACGACGCGGGTGGTGGTGGTCGGGGCCGAATCCACCGGTACGACAACGATTGCCGGGCTGCTGGCCTCGCATTACCGGTCACGCGGTGGGTCGTGGGCGTTGACGTGCTGCGTCGGGGAGTACGGGCGGGAGTACACGCAGCTGAAGTGGGAGCGTTCGCCAGGGATGGCGCTGGACGAGTTGGTCTGGACCGCTGACGATTTCGATGCGATCGGGGTGGAGCAGACACGGCGCGAGGAGGCGGCGGCATCTGCTGGATCGCCGGTGCTGATCTGCGATACCGATGCGTTCGCGACGGCGATCTGGGAGCGGCGGTACCTCGGGGCTGCGGCGCGGTCGGGTCAGCCGTGGACACGGGTGCCGGCGCGGGCGGTGTATCTGGTGACCGACCACGAGGGCGTGCCGTGGGATGACGATGGGATGCGGGAGGGTGATCTGGAAGTGCGCGCGGCGATGACGGGATGGTTCATCGATGCGCTGACGACGGCGGGGCAGTCGTGGGTGTTGTTGACAGGCAGTCTGTCTGAGCGTGTTGCGATGGCTGTGCGGGCCGTCGATCCACTGCTGGAGCTGCGGGCACGGTTCGGGGAACCGTTGCATGGCCCGGGGTTTGAGTGAGCTACTCCGGCGGGGGTGTGCCGATGAGGACGGCGTTAATGCGGCAGCCGTCGGGGCCGGCCTTCCAGGCGTGGTCGACACCGGTCATGACGACCATGTCGCCGGCTGTCAGGGAGTGGACGCCGTCGTCGAGGATGAGATCGATGGTTCCGGTGAGGACGGTCTCGAGGTCGAGGGTGTCGGTGTGGTGGACCGGGGTCTGGGAGTTCGGGCCGTAGTCGACGACCATCCAGCGGACGTGGCCGGGCGGGATGAACTGGTCGATCAGGTCAGCATGGCCGTGCGGTCGCGGTGGCGGCGGGCTGGACTCGGTGGCGTACGGGATGCCCATGGCGAAGCCGGGCGCGAGCGAGTTCATCTCGACGTCCTGGTCGCTGACCACGCAGGACTCGCCGTCGGGGTCGGTGCCGGTGATAAGCAGGCGCATGGGGGTCAGGCTATCGGTTGCGCTTCAGGTGACTCATGGTTCGCCTCCAGGTCGCGCGAAACCCACAGGCACTGAAGGCAGACCTTCGCCGTCAACGAACGCGCCGGTGTTGCGTGGTAGGTGACCACGGTCGTGGGATGGACGAACGCGCGCCCCTGCCGGTTACGGAACCATTCCTGCCTAGCAGACTGCCTCTTGTTGAAGAGACCCATGCACATCTCCTGGGACTTCCACTTGCCGTACCAATGTCGTTGTTCCGCTGTCCACTCAGGGCAGAGAACACGCCAATAGATCTTCCAGGGCTCATCACCGTAATGGGGCATGTCACACTCCAGGCTCGTCCGTCTTGACCGGCAGCGTTCGCCACCGATCCAGGCCTTCTCCGAAGGGCACCGTGCCGGTCGCGCGGTTGCCGTTCGCTCACGTTCGGAGGCGTGGGAGCGAATCTCTTGGCCGTAGGTCAAGGGTAGCGAAAGCGCCGACAAGGCAGCTAGATGGCGATTCCGAGGCGGCGAGCGAAATCCGAACCGCCCACTTCGGCAATGAAGCCCGGATCCCCGCAGACAACGAGTTGGTCACGGGCCCTGGACAATCCGACATAGAGGCGTTCCCGGGATCGCTCAAATGCACCCTTGTCGTTGACGACCAGGACGATCGCTCGGCGTTCGAGCCCCTTGAACCCCAGGACGTGGCCGTAGAACACCTGCTCCGCATCCCAAAAGCTGTCCCAATAGGACTCGGTCCCCTCTTCCTGGCGGGCGACCTGCTCCGGGTGCCGGCTTCCAGTAGTCAGCAGTGCGACGTCCTCGGGACGCCAGCCGTCGTCGAGCAGGCGGTCGATCTGATCGTCGCCGACGTCCATCGCGTCGTCGCGGCTGCAGGGCACGAACGTGACCTCAGGGCCGTCGCCGCCCAGGTAGCGCATCGGGTGGTCGACCAGGGGTTGAAAGGCGGTGGCGATCTGTCGGGTGTTGCGGATGTTGTGGTCGAGAATGAGCGGCACCAGCGGCACAGGCGGGGTGCCTTGCCGGTCGAAGACGCGCTGACCCTCGTCGCTGAAGACGTAGATGCCACCTGTGTCGG
Source organism: Mycobacterium sp. M26 (assembly GCF_001494595.1). GTDB lineage: Bacteria > Actinomycetota > Actinomycetes > Mycobacteriales > Mycobacteriaceae > Mycobacterium. The sequence continues at coordinate 1,410,338 of NZ_LN929907.1, read as the reverse complement.
GATCCTTAAGCGCAGCCAGCAGGGGGTCCCACCAGCTGTCGGCGAAGTCCTGAGCCTCGTCGATGACGATGGAGTCGAAGCGATGGCCCATCTCGAGATTGGTGGCCAGATCGAGCATCAGCTCAGGCAGGTCATGCTCGAAGAACTGGGAGGCCTGCTGGGTGCGTTCGGATTCGGCTGGGCCGGTCGGCGCTCCCCACCGGATACCGAGAGCGTGGAACTCGCCGACGTAGCCGGGCTGTTGGCGATGCGACCAGTTCTTGGTGATGCGCTTCAGGTAGGACGCGAGGCCGTGGGAGTAGCACAGCAAGGCGACGCGCTGACCGTCCTTGGCCAGCCGGCGGGCCTGTTCGACGGCCATGAACGTCTTGCCGCTGCCCGCTCCCCCACGAACCTCGACGCGGTTGAGGAGCTTGATCGCGTCGAGGATGACGGCTTGCCGTTCGGTCAAGATGTCGGCGGCGTCTTCGTTCTCCAGGGCACGGGCGACGACGTCGCGCTGCGGTAGGCCCCGGCCGCTCAGCGCTGTGTGGAGTTGCTCGATGCCGGTTTGGGAGAGGATTGGGCGGTCGATCTCCTGCCGGACGACGACGTTGCGGAGGCGCCCGACGAGGGTCGGTAGGTCGTCGCGGTCGATGACCTTCCAGCGTGGGCAATCCCCGATCGCGAAGTCCTGTGCTACATGTGAATTCGGGAAGACCACGACGTGGTCCCAGCGGAGGCGGCCTTGGGTCCACCGCGGGTCGGCCTCGATGAACTCCCGCAGCGCGTAGCAAGCCTCGCGGGCCTGACGAACCGGCTCGATCTCCTTGACGTGACCGCCCCGGCTCTTCTGCCACCAGCGGGCTCCGTCATGCCACACCTCACCGCCCTTGACCTCCACGCAGACGACCCCAGCGCCCTCGATCGCTACGACAAAGTCGACTTCGTGGTCCTTCAGGTGATCGGTGACGCGCTGGCCGGCGACGACGAGGTCGTGCTCGCCGAGCTGCTCGACGAGCAGCCGCCAGACCTTGCGCTCGGTCTCGTTGGCGAGGCGTGGTTCAGCCGGGAGGGTGATAGGCATCGATTGTGGTGTACCACAGCAGTACGACAGCGGCGGGGAAAAATCCTGCGCCTTTCAACCAATCTTGTCGGTGGCCCCCGATATCCTGAAGGCGCTTCAAGAGACACCATCGCCCAGCTCCGACTAGGTGGTGCGCCAACCCCACGTTCGCGGGTGGCTCGGATGACGAAGCGGCCCGCACCGACCGGTGCGGGCAAGAGCGCCGACTCCGCGGGGAGTGGCTGTCAGAGGGAGAAAAGCATGAGCGCATCGAGTCTGCCTGGCTACGACATCATCGGCGACATCCATGGATGCGCAACCGAATTAGAAGCCTTGCTGAACGCACTTGGGTACACCCAGAACGGCGCTGGCGGCGCGTACCGCCACCCGCAGCGCACCGCAGTCTTCGTCGGTGATCTCATCGACCGCGGCCCCGAACAGCTACGTGTGCTGCAGATCGTCAAGGCGATGGTCGATTCCGGCAGCGCCCAGATGGTCCTCGGTAACCACGAGTTCAACGCGATGGCGTACGCCACGGAGTGGCCCGCGGGATCCGGTAAGTACCTGCGTCCGCACGACGACCCAACAGATCCGTGGTCGGCGAAGAACGAGAGTCAGCACAGGGATTTTCTCGCGCAGGTCACGGGAGCCGATCGCGAGCACTACCTGGCGTGGTTCTGGACCCAACCGCTGTGGCTAGACCTCGGCGGGCTGCGGGTGGTGCACGCGTGCTGGCACGGCGAGTCGATCGCCGTTGTGGAACGTGAGCTCGGCGGCAGCCGCTTCATCGAGCTCGACCAACTCGTGCGAGCCTCAACCAAGGGCGACCCGCTGTACACGGCGGTCGAGACGCTTCTCAAAGGGCCCGAGATCAGCCTGGTCGATCATGGCCATCAGCCATACGTCGACAAGGACGGCCACTCCCGCGACCGCGCTCGGCTGCGCTGGTGGCACGACGGCGTCGCGACGTTGCACCACCTCGCCGAGATGGGCGGCAAGTTCTTCACCTCCGAAGGCGACCCGTACCCGACACTGCCGGAAACTGAAGTCGCGACCGATCACCAGGGGCACATCTACCAGGATCAGGTTCCGGTGTTCTACGGCCACTATTGGCGAAGCGGAGCCCCGACCCACCGCCACGACTGGACCGACTACACCGCATGCGTCGACTTCAGTGCGGTCAAGGGGGGCCAACTCACTGCGTATCGGTGGTCCGGTGAGAAGCGCATACAGACGGAAAATTATGTATCGGTGGCTCATTCGTCTTCTACAGACCGCGCGCAGACCAAGAAGCAAGGGCGAGAGCGGTAAGGCACCGATGGCCAACTGGAAGTTCGTCGTGAATGGCTGGGGGTCGATACTCAAAGGCGATGGGGACGGACTGGAAAGACGCGACCAGATCGCCGCGTTACTCCGCGCTTCTGAGTGGTATGCCTCCCAAGAACAGGGTGACGAATCCGAGTTAGCACGGAAGATAAGCGAATTCGAGGCATGTGACGATGAGATCGAGGCAGAGGCCGTGCTGTGGTCAATCTATGACTTGGCCGACGAGGAACGGGCCTTTCTCGATCCGGATTCATGACCCCCTGCCGTGGAAGGTCAAATACCGTTCAGCCAGAACTAGGGACCGTCAACACGCATAGTCACGCTAGCCCAGATCGTGGCGTACATAGTTCGACAGGTTGAGGGTCGGCTCACCGCTCCAGCGGTACGCGACAAGCGGGCCGTCGGCTCCGCCGCTGAAATCAACGCACGCCGCGTACGGTGTGAAATCCTCATCACGACTGCGCCATTCCCGTAGGTAGTGACCATAGATGACCGGAACAGCCTCTCGGTATACATACTTGTTCGCATCGGACTCGACGGCTGGCAATGCAGGATAGTGACCGCCGCCCTCAGCAGTTGCGCCACGTGTATAGGCGAGGTCACGCAGTGTGGTCGCGCCGGCGTCCCACCATCTAACCCATGTCCTGGTTCGCACGCTTCCGCCGCCGTCGCGCAGCGCCCCGTAGTCTGCAACGCTGACATCCGGACCGTTGATCAAGACGCCAACGGTCCCGCACAGGGTCGGATTCGCTCTCCGATCAAGGACTTTCGCGAAGTCGAGGACACCGCCTGTCAACGCAGAGGCGGATTCGAGTTCATGCATCGACTCGGCATGCCAGCAGGCATGCACCACCCTCGCCGTGATCGGATGCCGCTCGAGTCGAAGTTGCAATCCCAGTGGCAGCATCTTGAACCACTCCGTGTAGTGGCGTTGATCATCAGCGCTCAGGTCCAGGAACGTATCGTTCCGCCTACCACCGCCAGCCGCGTAGGCGATGGCGTCGAACTCGTGGTTACCCATCACTACCCGAGCGGCTCCGTGGTCGACCATCGCCTTGACGATCAGAAGCGTGTCCAATTGCGCGCCCCCCTTATCGATCAGATCACCGACGAACACGGCTCGACGTTCGGAGTGCGCGTACGCGCCGGTAACGGGATCGATCACGTAACCCAGTCGTCGAAGCAGTGCCGTCAACTTCGCAGCGTCTCCGTGAACATCACCGATGATGTCAAAACCCAACACTGATCCGGAGCAGGACCAGACCTGCGGCGCTGAACTGGATTGCCTAAACAAGGACGAAACCCAGGATTACGTCGGCGAGATGAATCCATTGGCGAGGATCGGCAAGATTGTCGGGCGCTTGCCCCTCTAGGACGGCCTCCTCATAGCGATCCATCTCGATCCATTCGTGAGTGATGACAAGGTCACGTCCATTCGGCCAGGACAGTGTCCCGGTCGAAGGAGAGCTTGACGCTGGCGAGAGCTCTGCGGTGATGCTGATGTCCATCTGCCATGAAGCACTTCGGCCGCCATTCCAGGTGAACGAGAAGTCATAGGGAACATAGTCGCTCGCTGCTAGCGCTGAGTGCCGGACGAAGTTGATGTCGCCGTGCCCGACGATCGATGGCAGACCCTCGAGGTCTTCGAGGATCATAAGTTCTTCATAGTCGATCTCCTCGATCCGATCCTCCGTCCGGGTCAGTAGCACCGGTGCGATCCCACGCCGGGCATAGTCCTCAGCTTGCGCTGGATCCACGCGAAGCTCGATGAACTCCTTGGCGTCTTCGGCAGGGACACGTGCAGAAATCCACGGGGCAGCCAAGTCTGGCGAGAACCCCGCCGAGAAATAGTCATTCGCAGCCTCAGGCGTTACGCCGATCGCGATCCACGGGAGCCACTCCTGTACTGGGATGGTCCGGGAATGCCAAAGGAAGACCTGATGACCGGTAAACCCGACCGCCAGCAGCCCTCGCAGCTGCTCAACGTTCAATCCACGTCGTAAGACCTCCAACAACTCTCCGGTACTCGACAGTGGCGACACGGAGCCCCAGTTGGTCAAGAGATCAGTGGCACTGCTGAAATCGAGATCCGACAGCACCGCCGGTAGATCCCCGACGTTGAGGCCCAGAGTGTTCCATCGCGAGAAGTGTTCAGGACCCAGACCACGGGAGCCGAACATCTTCGCCCACCGCGGTACCGCAGAGGCATCGGATCCGGCGTCCCTCCATCGCTGAAAGGCAAGGCAGTCTAGGCCGGAATCAGCCAACTCGCGCAGAAACGAGACATTGCGCCAGAGGGGCTCCAGGCCTCCGCGCACTGGACGCAGCGGCGCCTTGTCCAGAATCGCTATCCAACTCCTCGCCTGTTCAGGGTTCCCAAATGCCGATACGGCGAATGGAACAACATCATCGCCAATGCCGATCTGGTGCCAATCACTACGATCCGCAGCCGATGATCTCCCTGGATTCTCGACATTCATGCCTCTACCTCCTACCGTCTCCAACGGTAGCGGCAAGGACTGACGCGGAGCCAGAGAACAGGAACCTGTGTGGACACTCCCGAAACGCTTCGGGGTCGTAGCCTCCACTTGCCGGATGATCGAATCCGGCAGTCGTGCAGATGATCACGCATCAGGATGCGTCTCAAGAACCCGCGAGAAGGCGTCAGCCGACGCTGAATGACTGGGTGGCCACTGTTGTTGCCACTCGCGGAGCGGGACGTCGGCAAGTGGATCGAAGGCCGCCGACAACCGTCCGTACTCCCGTACCTTCCAAGCCTTCAAACGCCCATCACCGCGGGCGAACTCGATGAGCCTCGCGGTCTCTTCGGACACAATCTCCGGCGGGGCTCCACCTGGAACTCCGATTCCGTTCATGAGGCTGTGCCGGCCAAGAGCAAAAGGGCGTACTCCTGTGCGAGCTCGGATCCGCTCATTGCTGATGCGGCATTCGTTGCACGCTAGCCATGCCCACCGAGATGGACCGCCGGCCGTGCCCCGAAAGCAGATGATGCATAGCGCACGGTCTTCAGAAATATCTCCAGTTGGCCACCTCAAAGGATAGTCTTCGCAGGAGCATGATTGCCACAGTCGCGGGCCGAAACCTCCTACTGGGCCACGGATTCGACCGCACGGAATGTGGACGCCAAGGTGGTGAATACGCTGACGTAAGGCCGCATCGGTCGCGCTGACATGTTGTTCGTAAATCGTTCGCCGTTCTGGCGGCGCCGCCCTCGGGACACCCACCACTTGCACGCTTGGCGTGCCAGCTCTTCCCCTGGGGCACCGTGCGGTGGTCGCGCGGTTGCCGGGACGGCGGGCCAGGTACCCGAACAGCCGTCCGCTCTTGAGCTGAGTTAAGGATAGCTCAGGACACCGACAGCATCACCCCGTCGCCTGAGAAGTCCTCACCCCTTACGCGCCCGCGTCGTCCTGACTCTCTTGAAGAGCTCAGCAGGACGCCCACGGGCTCCCGCCGACACTTGCCCGGTGGCAGTCAGGTTGTCCTTCATCTCCCTCCGGAATACGTCGCGGTCCAAGCGCTCGCCCGCAACGGCCTCATGGAGCAGGCGAAGCTGAAGCATGGTGAACGTGGCACCCAGGAGACCCTCCGGATCGGGTTGGTCCCGATAGCGCGAGCGGAGATGTTCGACGGCGGCCGCGATGATCAGCCGATGGTCGTAGATCAGCCGTCCCAGGCTGCTTACCGCTACCAGGCGGGTTTCGGCCGGTAACCGTGACGCTAGGCGCTCTGGGGAAACCGCCGCCCAGTGGGCGACCGACAGAACCCATCCGCGGTCGTCGCGCTCAGGATCGTCGAAGACCTGCAGTTGATGCGGCACTACACCTTCAACGCCTGCCTTGACACGAAGCCAACGCTCGACAGCGTCGGCCAGGCGCTCCCCTCCCAGAGGAACGTTCCGGGCAACGCCCACCCCGCCGTCACATCGCGCCTGACCTCAAGCACGAGTAGCCCTTCATCCGGGTGTGGCGTCAACGGAGCGATATCGACAGCGACCGACGGCCGGGGGTAGTCGGCGAACACCCGCCCGGAGGAATCTCGGAATTTATTGTCGGTCATGCCCGTTACCATAGCGGCGAGCACCTGAATTAGAGCGATCCTATCGCTAAATAATTAGCAATGATTTCGCTCAAAATCAAGCATTGGGAGGGGGACGGCATGGCGTCGATTCATGACCGCATCGAGGGCGTACTGCTGGGCACTGCAGCTGGGGACGCACTGGCAGCCCCGTACGAGTTCGGACCGACCCGCGGACCCGAACTGGAAGTCGCGATGGTGGGCGGCGGACCGTGGGCTGCCGGCGAGTGGACCGACGACACGTCGATGGCCATCGCGATTGCCGAGGTTGCCGCGACTGGAGCCGATCTGCGAGACGAAGCATCGCAGGATGCGATCGTGGCACGCTGGCTGCAGTGGAGCGTCAATGCCAAGGACGTCGGCATCCAGACCCGATCGGTTCTGTCATCGGCGGACCGCTCGGGCATTTCGGCGGCGCGGGCCCGGGCGGCTTCGGCTGATCTGCATCGCAGTGGCCGTCGCACGGGTGGCAACGGATCGCTGATGCGGACGGCCCCGCTCGCACTCGCCTACCTCGACGACGAAGTCTCACTGGTCGAGGCTGCTCGGGCAATCAGCGAACTAACCCACTTCGATCCCGATGCCGGGGACGCCTGCGTGTTGTGGTCGACGGCGATCCGGCATGCGGTCTTGCATGCCGAGCTCGACGTCCGAGTGGGGTTGCGTCACCTCGATCCGGAGCGCCGCCGGTTGTGGGCGCAGCGCCTGGACGAGGCGGAGTCCTCTCGGCCGGCAGGGATCGCCAACAACGGATGGACTGTCGCGGCACTGCAAGCGGCATGGTCGGCGATCTCTCACACGCTTCCCCGCCCGGGCGGGTCCCGTGCCGGTCATCTGCGCGACGGCATCGACGCCGCCGTTCGTGCCGGTTCCGATACCGACACGGTGGCAGCGATCGCGGGAGGCTTGCTGGGTGCGGTCTATGGTGCATCGGCTGTGCCACTCGAGTGGCGCGTCCTGCTGCACGGTTGGCCAGGCCTACGGGCGCACGACCTCGTCGGTCTCGGGTCGGCGATCGCCCGAGGCGGCCGGCCCGATCCCTTTGACTTCAGCTACTACGACTCCCCGATCAACACGGTGGCTGTGCATCCGCACGACGACAGGGTCATCCTCGGCGGGATCGGAGTCCTTCGCCAACTGCCCGATCAGGTCAACGCCGTTGTGTCGTTGTGCCGACTGGCCGACGAGGACATCCGTCACGACATCCCCCATGTCGAGGTCCGGTTGATCGACCGCTCCGAGCCTGATGAGAATCCGCATCTGGATTTCGTGCTGAACGAGGCGGTCCAGGCCGTCGAGCGGCTGCGCGCCGATGGGCGAACAGTGCTGGTGCATTGTGTGGGTGCCTACAGCCGAACGCCAACGGTCGGTGCGCTCTACGGCGCGCGCCTGCGCGACATCAGTACTGAGCATGCATTGCGCGATGTGCAGGAAGTGCTGCCCCGCGCGTACCCAAACCCGGCGTTCCGCGCTGCGCTCACGCGGCTCGATCCGAAGGCAGATCGACACGACTCAACGCCTGAACGAGAGGTGACCTGATGACGAGCTCGACGAAATCCACGGTGGTGATCGTTCTCGGCGACACGGACACAGGCACCCGCAGCGAGATGCTGGATGAACGGGCAGCAGAGTGCGGTGTCCTCATCGCCGAGACCTACACCTTCCCAGCTGGCGAGGCCATCGCCAGAGATGATCTGTCTGATCTCGACGCGGTGGTGACCGCTCTGTCGCGGGCGATCTGCACCCATCTGAATGTTTGGGTCCCATTTCCCATCGACTTCGTCCGCGAAGAGCATCTGCGTCGGCTCAGTCTGGTGCTGCAACGGCACGGTCTCGACCTCCTTGTAGGGAAGAACCTGTGGAACTGCCCACCGGATGGTGGGATCAATGCGATCGACGTGGCACTGCGCCGAGAAGTTCACGCCGTGGACGAGCTCGACAACGCGGCGATGGCGGCGGCCGGTGCGGTGACGTTGTGCGACGAGATTCAGGCAGCACTGGGCGAGCAATTCAATCGAACGTCGCGCAACGAGCACGGGCGGGATTGCCAGTTGTCGGAAGCACTGCGGCAGTTGGAGGTTCAGTACGGACCGCATCCGGGAATGCCCGCGACCCGAATGACGTGGAGTGAGCGCAAGCCTGGGTTGACGCGGTTCGCGCGTTGGCTCGTTCACCAGTGCGGCATGACGCGGGTCGAGGCTGCGACCTTCCTCAATTCTTGGGGGCACCGGACGAAGACTGGGCGACCGTGGTCGCGGTCGACGGTGGCCACCTTGGTCAGGCCTGAGAAGAAGGACCGGCCAGTCGTCGAATCTTCCGGGGGTACGAGTAGCGCCGCGTGAGGCAGCACTGCGGTCTTGGAGGCGGCGTTAGTCGGGGTGACCATGCGGTGGACGCAAGGTGGCGGCGCACCTATATGAGGGCATATCTGCGTTGTCCTCATCGAAGTCCGAGTACGTGATGAAAAGTCCACATTCAATCAAGGATTCACGAGGTGTCGGCGTAGCCGTGTTTCAGAATCACCTGTTCAAGTGTCGACTCGTCACGATGACGTGTCCGTCGACGGCCACGTTGGCCGGTGCCCGGCAAGCCGGCGCGAAGCGAGCTCGTTCCGGCTGGTGTCGCAGCCCGGAATGCTAGGACATCAGCGGCCTACTGCTAGCGGGGTTGAGGAATTTCGGAGTTTAGCGGGGCAAGATGTCGCACCCTTGGTCTAGCGTCCTCCATCGGAGGCATCGCCAGGCTCAGGGGATGTTCGGGAACGAGAAATGGGGACGGGTTAGGTCATGAGCATCGGTGTAGCTGCTGACATATTGCTGGCGAATTATCTGCAGCGTTTCTTGTGGGCCGACGAGGACTGGCTTGAGATCGATGGTGCGAGCGCGACCTACTGGCAGGCTCGACTAGCCCAGACCACAACCGTCGATGTCTTGCCAGATGGCCGAACCAAGTGGCGGATCAGGACCCGGATCGTTGAGCAGGTCCCCGACGGCAAGGGTGCCCAGCAGGTCTGCGTGGCGCTCAACCGGTACGCCGCGGGGTGGAGCTTCGCATACGACCCTGCGGAACAGACCATTGACGCGATCGCCGCGATTTGCGCACTGCCTCAATGGGACACCTTTTTCCTTCGCCTGTCAGAGAAGGCGAAGCTGAGCGCCTGGATGTCCGACGCACTAGCTGAGCGACTCGCCGCGGCGGTAGGTGGTGTTGCCGCCTATAGCCACCCAGAGGCTCAGAGCGGGTGTCGGGAATCCTTCGATGCAACGTACTACTACCTGCAGGCTCTGCGCGGCCGTCCCGAGTGGGTTCTGGATCTGACCCGCTACAAATTCCCGTCCGTGGACGACACCGCGGCGACCATCGCAGAGATGGTCGGTGCGCCGGACGCGGTCTGGGCCGATAACAACCAGCTGCGCATCATGCTCGATGCCAATACAACGCTGAGTGCGGGATTCGACAGACACCCGATTGTCGGCGACGGTTGGAAGAGTTCCTTGGTCCTGCCTCCCCGAAAAAGTTCTAACGCGCTTACTGCGCGCCTGGCGGACATCACGCGGGCTCTGTTCAACGACCCAGAAACAAATCTCTTGGGCGCATGGACTCTCGAGGCCGACGGGCTGACTTTCGCGCAGTGGAACACGATGTCAGAGGTTCGCAACCAAGAGCAGCTCGGTTCCTACACGGGCCACTCAGCCGCCGAGCTTTGGGGGTATGCCTCTACCCTCAGTGACGTCCTTGGTGGGCTGTCCCAGTCGGGACTTCCGCCCGAGAGCGACTCCGACAGCAGCAGCGAGAGCATTGACCGTTCGAACCACATCGTAGCCGCGATCGCTGAACAAGCTCGACCCGCGATAGCCGAGCATCGCACGGACGGTGAGGAGCCTGCCGATCGGAGGCTGCTGTGGCTCGAACACCGCCAGACCCTGGCGGTGGCGGTGTGGTTTAACCCGATGGGACCGACCGTAAGTAGTACTGAAATTTGTGCACTGCCCGACGGCACCGAATACCTCGTACATTTCCGCCGGCACCCCTTCGCGCCCTACCACTGCGTGCTCGGCCTGCTCGCGGAAGCCGGCGCCGACTCTCAATTATTCAGCGATGCAACCGATCTGCTGGTCAGAGGGTCACTACCGAACGTTCTTGCACTGTGGAACAACCCAGAGGCCACCGCCTCGGACGTCCCAGACGTGCTGCGCGATCGAATCCTTGAGGTAGCCGCCAAGGGCGGCAGAGCCTTGGCCGCCGACGTTGCCTGGATTAAGAAAACCATGGGCAATCCCTGGGAGTTCGCGGCCGTTGATCAAACCGAGGCCGAGCAGGTAAAGATGGCCGCGGCCGCGCACCCCGCCTCTGACGGTGGCTTTGCGGCGTGGTGGGAGACGGTGTCCAGCTTCGACAACGTTGTCTCCAACTTCAGGTTCCTACCGGACGCGTGGGACGGCGCCCTGAATACCCAGAGAACCCTTGGCCGCCTTGGACACTTCGACGTCGATCCGCTACTCGTGACCTACTCCAACATCGGCCTGCCTGACCCTAAGAACGGCCAGCCCGACAACTAACGATCCCGCCGTGGTCACATCGAAAAGGTCAAGGGAGACAGCCTGAATGGCGCTATCAAGCGATACCGCATGGGGCATCGCGGGCTCGATGCGCCACAGTTCGACTGTCACCTTTGGAATCCAGTTCACGAGGGCTGATCAGTGACCTCATCGAGGCTGCTGAGATCAACTGCAGCAATGGTTCTGGACGAATGCGCAACGACTCGGTCGATCGGGAGTGCCCGCTCGGCACATAACCCCACCACACCTACAGAGATTGACATCACCGCAGACGGAGGAAAAACCCACCCATGAAGCCGGCAGAAGCAATCGCTGCGGTAGCCGCTATCCGTGGCCTGCCCCCGCAAAGCTACAGGGCTTCTCCCGCACCACACGGGTCGGTGCACGATGGACTGTGGTACGTCTCCGAGCGGGACGGGGACCAGATGCCGATCGACGACTGCGTCTGGATCGTATCTCCCGACGGACTCGTTGCCCGCGGCATCCCGGTGGGCAACCCGATTCACCCGCCCACTCTTCCGGATGATCTATTCGCCCGCACCCCGAATCTAGAGAGCCCGAGAGCCTTCTGGAACCGGAAAGCGGTCACTTACGAGGAGGCCCAGTCGGCGATCGCCGCATTCCCCCTGACCTTGTATCGGGGCCGAGGGGACTGGATGACATACGAGGAACTCTTCGCCTCGGTCTCGGCGGAGGCAGCGGCCATTTCTCCGGAGGAAGCCGGTTGGCGAAACGGCGAATTCGACGCCAACGACTACATTATCGAAGCCTGCCAAGTGGGTCTCTACGAGTCCGTAGATGTCGCTCCCACGATCGTCACCCAGTACACCGACGGGATGAATCGTTGGACGAAAGACCGGCTGCGCCAGAAAGTCTTCCCCGAGTTCGCCCTCGCCGATGGCGGCTTCGATGACTGGCTGTCATCGGCGCTTCGGGCAGGAGAATTAAGAACCGTCGACTTCCTCCAATACATCGCCGAGGGATACGAGGACGGAGACCCAAACGGCATTGTGATGGAATGCCGAATTATCGACGCAAACTGACCGATAGAAGGGAATCGCGAATGACTGACGTCGACCCTTGGGAGATGGACGACGATGACCCTGACGCACCATGGAACCGCAACCCGGCGGAGAGGATGCCGGAGACCATCACGCCAGGACAAATCCACATCGAATTTTGGAGTATCGGTTTCCAGGACGAGCACGTAGTCCACGATTTCACCTTCACCTGGGACGGTGAGCTGGAGGCGGAATGGCTGTGGGACATTAGCTCCTCCAACCCGGGAATGTCGGTAATGTCCAGTGCCCCGTTCTAGGAACGGCGACGTGGACAGACGGCTCAAATGACGTGGATATCACCTACTCCGCTCCGGATTTCGGCCAGGAGGGCCATGAGACTTTGGCAAACGCCGCTCCGAATAGCAGAGCGCTCGACAAGCCGCAGACGTGGGTCGATCTCGCAGTGCAAATCGCCGGATTCTGCGACGAGCTCATCCAGTAGTTCGCGGCAACGACGCGAAACGGCTGCAATGGACGTAGCGTTCGAGCAGGCGGGGGCGATCCCGGCCGACGAGCTCGACGCGGACGGGGATAGCCGACGGGTCGCGGCGTGGGATCACGACAGGGTGGTCGTGCTGGCCTTCGGCCTCCGCGCCGGCGGCTCCGAGGACGACCCCGAGCTGGACGGTTGGGGCGCTCCCGACGACGCCCAAGCAATGCGTTATCAGTTCGAGCGCGTTCCGCCAGCGCATCACATGCACCAATTTCACCGGCCTGAAAGACTGATATGACAGAACGGCTGCTCACCCCGTCCAAAGTGACAGCATGGCTGGACTGCCCGCATTACCTGACCCTACGCAGCCAGGTAGACGACGGGATCCGGAGCGAGCCAGATTTTGCTTTCGGGTCATTTGCTCAACTTCTGTTGAACAAAGGCCTTGCGCATGAGCAGGCCTGTTTGGACGAGTATCAGCGCGCCGGCAAATCGATCTTGCGTGTCCCGGAAAAGGAGCGCGGTCAGTGTTTTTCATCGTGGGTAGCGAGTGTCGGCGACCCCCTTCACGATGCCTGGGATGTCATCTACCAAATGCCTCTATCCCACAACGGGATTCGTGGAGTCGCGGACTTCGTGGTCCGGGTCGAGGACCCCCAGACAGGAGTCGTGTCGTACGAGCCAGTCGACGCGAAACTCACCCGAGCCGAAGCCAAGCCTGGGCATGTGTTGCAGCTGTGCTTCTACGCCGAGGCTATCGCCGCCCTTAGAGGTGCGCAGCCCACGAACATGCATATCTGGTTGGGCTCGGGCAAGCTGGAGTCTCTGCGAGTTAACGCTTTTCAGCCATTCTGGCGCCGTCTGCGCAGTCGCCTCACCGACGCGCTCGAACGAGGACCGGCTGCTGAAACTGCTCCTGAACCGTGCACTCACTGCGACTTTTGCGAGTTCCGAGACGTCTGCGAAGAGCAATGGCGGAATGAAGACTCCCTCATCTACATCGCAGGCATCCGACAGAAGGACATCTCGGCCCTCCGCGGTGTGGGAATCGTCACCTTGACGGGCCTAGCCGAGACCCACGGTCCCGTTGAGGGTCTACAGCCGGAGCGGGTAGTCCGTCTACGGGGCCAAGCAGCACTCCAGGTGGCAGCCCGAGATCTACCCGATGCCCCGCCGCCCTACGCGATGATCGAACCTGGCGATGACGACGACTGGGGACACGGCCTCGAAACGCTCCCGCAACCCGACGCCGGAGATGTATTCCTCGACTTTGAAGGCCACCCCTTCTGGCGCGCTGACGCGGGGTTGTTCTTCCTGTTCGGTCTGCTGGAAAAGGACTCCGAGGGCAACTGGGAGTACCGGCAGTGGTGGGCTCACGACCTCGGGCAGGAAGCTGAGGCGGTCCGCAACTTGATCGACTACCTGAGCAAGCGTAGAGACAGCTTTCCCGGTATGCACATCTACCACTACAACCACACTGAGCGCTCTTCGCTGCAGAAGATGGCGGAGAGTCACGGAGTCGGTGAACTCACACTTGCGGAACTGATCGACACGGGAGCCTTCGTCGATCTGTTATCAGTTGCCCGCAACAGTATTCAGGCCGGAACCGAATCGTATGGACTGAAGCACTTGGAACGTTTGACAGACTTCGAGCGGCAACACGACATCGACAAGGGCGCCGGTGCTGTTGTGCGATACGGGCACTATATGAGCAGCCCCAACCAGGCCGACCTCGATGCCATCGCCCTCTACAACCAAGACGACGTTCGCGCGACTATGGCCCTGCGCGACTGGCTGATCGAGCACCGCCCGCCCGACATGGCTTGGCGGTCAGCCTATGTTGAACCAGACCCGGAGCTGCCCGAGCTCGACGCGACGATCGCTCGGCTACATGAATGGGAGGTTGGTACCCTTGAACACGATCTTGGAGATCTCCTTTGCTACTGGCGTGCGGAGTGGTTCGCCTATCTAGCACCGAAAAAGGCGAAGCTCGAAGCCGACCCAAGCGACCTTATCGATGATCCCGAGGCAATTGCCGATCTCCGCCCCGTCGGACTAATCGAACGCCCCGGCAAAAAGGACAATCTGCTTACGCCGGCAATGCAGTTCAGCTTTCCGGCACAAGACCTGGACCGCTTCTCACAGAAGGGGGGCTCGGTCATGGTGGCAGACCCCTTGGGCGACAGGTACTACGCCACCATCGTTTCTCTGGATCGGGACAGTGGCCTAGTCGAACTCCTGTGGACCGAGAAGCTGCAGCAAGGAGGTTTCCTTCCTCGCGCAGCGGTACTGCATGATTGGGTTTCTTCGAAATCCAAATCCGATGCCTTGCAGCGGTTTGCCGATGATGTTCTTGAAGGCCGTAACCCCAACCCGGTGACCCTTTCGCTCTTGCGCAGGGATCTTCCACGATTCACTGGCGGTGGTCCTCGAGAAGGCGTGTTTATCGACGACCTGGCTGACATGACAGCCTGGGTTACGCAACTCGACAACAGCTATGTCGCGATTCAAGGACCGCCCGGGACGGGCAAGACCTACCGGGCAGCGCGGCTGATTCGGGCGTTGGTGCTGGACGGCTGCCGAGTTGGCGTGACCGCGGTGAGTCATCATGCGATCGCGAACGTGATCGAGCGTGTCGTCGCCCTCTTTAAAGACCAGGGCGATCTCGACTTGCTGCGCGCGGTCTGCAACGCGGGCACAAGTTCGACGCGGAGACTCCCCGAGGTCAGATACGGGAACAACGATGTGTGCGCGCGGCATGAGTTCAATCTGGTGGCGGGCACCGCGTGGCTCTTCTCCTCGCCTCAAATGCACTCGGCACCAGTAGATGTACTGCTCATCGATGAAGCCGGCCAACTTGCACTCGCCGACGCGCTCGCCGCGTCAGGAGCTGCCCGCAGCCTCTTGATGCTCGGCGATCCGCTTCAGCTGCCGCAGGTTGCTCACGCCAATCACCCCGGGATCGCGGGACGCAGCGTGCTTGAACACATCGTGGAGCAGGATGTCATTCTGCCGCCTGACCGCGGCGTGTTCATTGCGGAGACCCGGCGCATGCACCCCGATGTCTGCCAGTTCATTTCCGATCAGATCTACGAAGGTCGCCTCGAGAGCCATCCTGATTGTGCGCAGCAGTCCACCATCGTCGGGACCGGCCTCAGGTGGCTGCGCGCCGAACACCGCGACAACAAGACGTCGTCGACACAAGAGGCGGACTTGATTGCCGAAGAATTGTCGCGCTTGATTGAAACCGACTGGACAGATCACGATGGCGAGCAGAAGCCATTGCGGGCAAACGATTTCATGGTTGTTGCGCCGTACAACAATCAGGTCAACACCATCCGGGCGCGGCTCGAACGCGATCCGCGGCTTGCCGAAGTACCTGTCGGAACGGTTGATAAGTTCCAGGGCCGTGAGGCTGCGGTCGTGTTCTTCAGCATGGCGACCTCGACCGGCGAGGACATGACGCGCGGAGTCGATTTCTTGTTCTCCCGCAATCGGCTCAACGTCGCCATCAGCCGAGCCCGTTGCCTCGCCTACCTCGTGTGCACCGACGAACTGCTGAATACTCGCGCGCGCACGGTTGCGGACATGCGTCTCATCTCGACTCTGAACGCGTTTGTGGAGACGGCAGAACAACAGTTGTCGAAACAACCAACCTGATACGAATCTAGTTCTGCTGCAGTCGGCTTCCACCGCGGTGGCCTCGTAAGGCCCGTAGTGAAGTCGACTATTGCTCCAGTCGCAGGACGATCGGCTTCTCCGACTCGACGTCAACGCCAGGAAAGTGCGCGAGCAGTGCGCACACAAACGCTGAACGCTTGACGTTCAAGTCGTTCAGCAGTTGCTCCTGGCTCAGTCGCCCGCGCATCCGAAGATGCCCCCACGCAATATTGATCATCCACGCCGGAACAAGCTGGGCACCGCGACCGGCGTCGCGCGAGCGCAGCGTTTCCACAAGCACTCCGTACTCATTGATGCCGGCAATCCAGTTGGGACGCGAGATGCCCAGGGTTGAGATAACGTCACCCACATCTACGGCTTCACATAGCTTCTCGAAAACATCTTCGTTGAATCTTTCGGCCTGCGCCAACCAGTCACCTCGCTCATGGAATCCATCCGTCAGCACAAGACACTCTACAAAAGGCCGCCCGGCGCGAGGCTCTTGCAGTGATATCAGTAAGGATCACAATGCACGAAGCTTCTCGATAAGGCGCCGCTGCTCTTTGTCGTCTCGCTTTAGATGGACGCTGACAAGAACCCGATGCCCATCGGGCTTGTAATAGATCCGGCCCATGCTTCCGCCGTCGGGAGCGCCAGTGGCGAGTTTGGAAACTTCCCGCCAGCCTCGCAGGCCTTCGAGATCCCTCCCGATGTTGCTACCCATATCGATCTGAATAAGGGTTCGAAGGACGGAGGCCGGGGCCTCGAGATCCGCAATAACCTCGACGCTGTCGAGGACGAAGGATAGCCTCGAAAAGGCACTGTCCAGGAACCCGACGACACCACGCCGCGGTGCTCGCCGCGTTTGAGAGGCGCGCCGGCGCTCACGCTCAAGCTCAACGATCTCGTCGAGATGTTCCTGCATCGCAGAAACATTGGCTTCCAGCGTAATGATGCGCGACCCAGCTTCTTCCGCCTGCGTCCGTGCAGCAGTAAGCTGCTCACGCAGCAACGCATTCTCGGCGAGAGCGGTCTCGAGAAACTCTTCGGTTTCCAGCTGCTGGGCCAGTAGGACGTTGTTTGTGGCCGATTGATCGGTGGACTGGGTCAGCTCTGCGATCTGGCTATGCAACGACCGCTGGTACTCGAGTGCACGATCGAGGTCCCTCGATAGCTTCGACTCACGGGAATCTGCTGCCGCCAAACGTTCACGCAGCATGGCCGACTCACCCTCGGCCGCAGCTACCCGCTCGCGTAGATCAGCAATCTGGGAGAGAAGCTGCTCGACTTGGGGCTCCAGATCCTCCAGACGGGTAGGCGCCGGAGGCAAGGACGCCACGGCATCTACCCGTCGATCGGGCCCCGTCTCATGTGCTGGCGAAAAGACATCAGAAACCAGCGAAATCGCCTCAGCACGGCCGCCTTTGAATCGAAGTCGGGCAAACCAGTCGTAGAACTTGCCATCGCTAGAGGGTCGGTGACTCACGTCCCAGCGCTGAACCGAAACGCCTGCGGACTCCATCGCATCGACGAGCTGGGTTGCAACACGTTCGGAAGCGTTAAACACGACGTAGTGCCCGAAGTTACTGGTCTCGATGGCCCAATCCCCGTCGAAACCACCAAACCGAGTTGCTGCCCGGGCTGCCCTTGGTGCATAGGGGATCTCAGCTCCGGAAAACAGAAATCGCTTGCAGTCAGCAATCTCCCAGGAAGGTCCTGCGATATCGACGGCACAGTCAGCGAACAGCGGGTAGACCGCTCCGGCATAGGCGATACCAGCGTATCCGTCGGGCGTTAGCCGGACGGGACGACGGATCGCGTCCTCTACAGTCGCGTCACCGTTGACGACTCGAACGATCACCTGCTGGGATGCCACGGCGCGGACCTATGAGCCGCAGGTGCAGGAGGGGTCTCCCCATGGCCTTTTGCACACTGAACAGGGTTCGTAATAGAGGCGTTCGTCGGTCTGCTCGGGGGTGGCATAGTTGGGGCCGGGCAGCTTTCGGAAGGCGCCAGGCTTGTACTGGTAAAGGACCTCGCCCGGAACTAGTGCTTGATTCTTTTGATCGGCCACGTTCGCTCGAATAGTCAGTCCTCCTGCAGCGGTGGCACGAACAGAATCGTTGCCGACTTCGATCGAGACGTCGCTCCCAGGTAGACCAATGCCAAACTCGAGGTCATGGTAATTGGCTCGCGCGCTGTCCTTGCGCTGGCTGGACTGTGCCCCGACAGTGAGTATTAGGTCATCGTCGATTTCGACATCGAGTTCTATTCGCTCGACAAGCGGTGGAGCCGCCTTGTCAACATCAATGGTGAACATGCCTATGGACGTCCGCGGGTCACTCGCCTGCGGCTGCTCATGGAGTTCAGTGGGAGCGACGATCGAGAACTTTGCAGATCCGTCGCTTGGATCCGTGCAGTAAAGGTGGAAGCGGTCTGAATACACGCTCCCATCCGTTGGCATAGGAGTACCCGCACGTAGGATCGGCAGCCGGTACCCTCGCGCCATCTCGAGCTCAATAGGCTTTGCGAGCACCAGACGCTGGGCGTCGTGCGCTATCCACGCCGCACCTTGCGCGATCAGCGTCCGACTGTTCTGCGGTACCTCGACCTTCTGCGGGCCGAAGATTTGGTGAAGTTCAGTCCGGATGCTCGGCATCGCTGCCATTCCTCCGACCAAGAGGCAGAGCGAGACCTCCGCCGGCGCCATGTCCACCGTATTGAAAAGTGATTCGACCTCGTGGATTCCGGCGGCGACTAGGGGCCGAGTCATCTCGTCAAGCTCCTGACGCCTCGCCGAGTACTCTAGGGTGGCCCCTGACTGGGGGAAGAAGTTGGGCCGATAGAAGCTGACGCTTGCCCGCTCCGACGAGGCGATTTTGTTTTTCTCGGCTTCCTGGAGAAGACGAAGCCGCTGATCGCGGATCGGCCGGTCAGTATCTGAAATGCCCTTCAAGTTCGAAAACCGCGCAATCACCTCGTCGCGAATCACTTCATCGAACTTGTCGCCGCCAACGAGATCGTTGCCTCCGTTGCGAACCTGGACGATGCGGCCGGGTTCAATCCGACACAACGTGAGGTCGAGCGTTCCACCGCCCCAGTCAACGACAAGGACGTTGCGGCCCATCAGTTTCCGAACGGTGCTATCGGAATCCTGCGCGCCTCTCATGTAGCCGTACAAGGCCGCGAGAGGCTCATGGACCATGTGCACGACAGTGATGCCTGCCTGCTGGAACGCGCGACGCAGCGCTGCGCGGCGCAGACCGGTCATGTTCACCGGGATGGTCACGACTGCACGGTCAAAGTCTCCGAGCACCCTCCGACCCCTCAATCGCCTAAGGAGGGGGCTTTGCTGAGACTGGGCTCGTACGTGTCTGATGACGTCGGCGACGATGTCCTCTGGGCTGCGGTTGACGCCACCCACGGTGATTTCCGTTTGGCCGAGGTACATCTTCGGCGATCTCACTGTATTTCCGTGGACTCCGAGGCCGGACGCTTCCAACGCCTCTCGCGCCTCTCGGCCGACGACGACGTCTTCGCCTTCGTACCGAACGACGGACGGGTGTGGACGGCCTTCCTCGTCGAGAACGTCGAGGACAAAACCTTCCGCGACTAACGAAATGAGACTGTTGGTGGTGCCGAAGTCGAACCCAACGATCACTGCGCCAACTCCTTCAGTCGTTTGACCTCGGCATCGATCTTGGCCAACGCGCGGTCAACGAACTCATCAGCTACGGCGATACTTCCGTTGCGCAGAGCGTGTAGGCCATCGTTGAGCAGGTTTACCTGCCCAGAAAGCTGTCGAATGACCTGCGTGCGCAGACTCTCGTAATCGTCGGCAGCGTTGACCTCATCAGCGAACCGGCCCCTCTGTTCCTTCTCAAGTTGGCGCTCCAATTCGGCGACTCGCGCCTCAAGCCCGCTGATGCGCGAGTTCTTCTGTTGGAGTTCAGCCAAAAGAGAACTTGCCGTTTCTCGCTCCCTCTCGGCACGACGCGACTGGGCCGCGACATCGTCTACGAGGTCAGCGACCTTCTTGTCACGGTCGCGAAGCTTTGCCTCGAAGTGCCGCTTCAGTTCACTGAGGGGTTCGACTGCCGATTTCGCGTTGACGAGCATCGCCATGGTCCGCCAGTCCGCGCGTTGCCTGACTGACGCTTCGTCTCGACGGAGATCGTCGGTGCGTTTGGCCGGAGAATCATCCGACCGCTCGGGCACCTGGAATCTGCTGGGAACCCGCCACACAAGTTGACAGAAGTCATCAATGAGCTGGTCTTTGCTCCAGTTGTCGCGCATGGCACGGAATAGTTCGAACGACGTCACCGCGTTGACTCTGAGTCGCTCACGCTTGAGGGCAGTGACTGCGAGCGACTTCTCGTTCTCTAACTCAGCAAGGCGGAGAACCCCTGCCGCGTGGCTGATCTCAGTGGCAGTAAGCCCTGGTTCCACCTTCGGCTCGACCAGTCGCTCTAGTCGACCCGCGAACAACTCGTGACTAGCGAAGGCAACTTGCGCCAACTTGAGGATCTGACGACGAACGGAGTCCTTCAGCTCGATATCAGCTACCTCAACCATGAGATTCGCCAAGGCGTCGAGCAAGGGGTCTTCACCCGCCAGTTTCCGTACCTCTGCTATCTCCTCTTGAGCATTCTCGAGTGGTGTTGTTCGCACATCCCAGAGGTTCCGAGAGAGGTTTAGCTTGCGCCCAGCTCCCGTTTCGCGGTAGACGTACTGAAATAGGTCGATCACCGTCTGTGGCTTCGCGACAGGCTTCTTTTCCCATTTCCGCTTGGTAACCGTCTTCAATTGCGGAGCACCCGAACTGCGATAGCGCCCAACGCTTTCGACAGCATCCGCCCCGCTGGTTGCCCCCGACTCCACCGCCGAATCCGACACGTCACCGTCAGCTGACTCTTCAGTGGGTCGCGGAGAAACAGGTTCGGGCTCCCCATTGGCCTCAGCGTCGAATTCACCATTGCTAGTCATTGCTGCGCACCTCTCTCAAGACGGCGACGAAAATCGTCGTACCAGCGCTCGGCATCGCCATACCGAACAACGTTCGCATGCCTCAGGGCGGACGAGCCATCTCCCACCGCGAGGAAGTGTTCAGCAGCGATCAACCGCAGTTTGAACTGGTCCGCCGGCCGCTGCCCGTCAATTAGCTCGACCAGCTCGTCGACTGCAAGCGGCGATGCGCTGCCATCAATCGCCATGGCACTAAATCTCAGCACGTCCGCTACCACGGCGTCGCTGAGGGCGTAGTCGAGGCTTCCATGCGCAGAAGGTGCGAGATCTCCCCGATCAAAGGATCGACCTTCCAACATCGCTTCGAATCGCATCGACACCTTGGCGACACGATCGCTACGAGTCTTGGTCATCGCGTGGCGGAACTGGTTGTAGTGGAACGCGACAATCCCACAGATGGCTTCCGCGGCCGGTCTATCGAACGTCCCCAGGACGTTGACCGCAGCGTCGAATCGATCCTCGTAGGCACCGCGTTGCTCAGAGTCTTGAAGCCGCCCCTCTCCGTCGGCCTCGCGTTCGAGAAGGCCGTAGAGGTATTCTGCTAGCGCCGCATAATAACGCCCGGCGGTTGGATACCGTTTCGAACGCATAATGAAAGCTTCGATGGTGTAAGGGCTTAGGTCCTCGCTCCCAATGAGGTGGTTTAGCGCCGAATCGACGCCCTCGAGGTCTTCCCTCCCTGCGAGCGCGAACTCGAACTGGAAATCACGGGTCACTCGTCCGTTGCCTAGCCGAACGTCGACGACTCCGCTCCTCTGGCGAGCCAGGTACTTGAACGCCTCCGACACAGCGACCTCTCGCCGATTGATCCATGCCGCAGTCGCATTCTTCGCAATCCAGGCTCGTTTAGGCGTCTCGTAGGTGATCGTCAATCTTCGCCGTCCACATTCTCGGCCGTTCAGAACCAGCACAGGTTGTTCGGTGGGGTGGCCCGCGAAAGCGTGGACGCGGAGATCGACTTCACTGGAGAATTCGGCACCGCAGACCTGGCAGGGGTACTTCGGCGGTACCGGGGTCCACGATCCGAGATCGTCGGGTTGCTGCGGTTCGTGAAACTCAAAATAGCCGGTGTGCCAGAACCCCATGAACGCTCCCAGTTTTAGCATCTCGCCAGCGCGTGAAGACGAACTACGATCAACATAACCAAGTCCTCCGACAAGACTGGGCATAGCTGCCTTGATGTCGGGTTGAACGGCATTGTTGTCGGCTCCGGTCGAAAAGTGAGCTGGGTCTGCCCCCGGTTTGGTTGACTCCTGACCTGTGAGCATTCGTCCTTGCTGGAAGGATTAATCTCGTGCCGACACCGTTTCCTGCCGAGTTCCGCGCCGACGTCATCGCCCTGGCCCGCAAAGGCGAGGCGCCGCTGCGCCAGATCGCGAAAGACTTCAGCATCTCGGAAGCCTGCCTGCACCGCTGGCTAAAGATCGCCGACCGCGAGGAGGGCCGCGGACAGCCCGCCTCACCGGCCAATGCTGATGACATGGCCGCGCAGCTGCGCGAGGCGCACAAGCGGATCAAACTCCTCGAGCAGGAAGCCGAGGTGATGCGCCGCGCCGTCGGGTACCTATCGCGGGACGCCAACCCACAATGATGTACCCGCTGGTCCTCGACATTGCCGCCGACGGGATTCCCGTCACGGTGACCTGCCGGGTCCTGGGGTTCTCCACCCAGGCGTTCTACAAGTGGCGCAAAGCGCCCATCTCTCAGCGGGATTGGGATGATGCCCACCTGATCAACGCTGCCGGCGACATCCACGCCGATGACCCCGCCTTCGGCTACCGATTCATCGCTGATGAACTGCCCGCAAGAGGCATCACTGCCGGCGAGAACCGTGTCGCGCGGCTGTGTGCCCAGGAGCGGATCTGGTCGATCTTCGCCAAGAAGCGTGGACTGAACCGGCGATCTGGACCACCGGTGCATGACGATCTCGTGCAGCGTCAGTTCAGCGCCCAGGCCCCCAATCAGGTCTGGTTGGCCGACATCACCGAGCACCGCACCGACGAAGGCAAGCTCTACCTCTGCGCCATCAAGGACGTGTACTCCAACCGGATCGTCGGATACTCCATCGACTCCCGGATGAAGTCCACGCTGGCCGTAGCCGCTCTAGAGAACGCCGTGGCCCTGCGCTCACCGGTGTCGACGGTCGTTCACACCGACAGAGGCAGCCAATTCCGAGCACGAAACTTCGTCCACGCACTGTTGCACAACGGATTACAGGGATCTATGGGCCGCGTCGGCGCCTGCGGAGACAATGCCGCGATGGAGTCGTTCTTCGCCCTTCTGCAACGCAACGTCCTGGATCGGCGACGCTGGTCCACCCGGGCCGAACTGCGGCTGGCGATCGTGTCGTGGATCGAGCGGACCTACCACCGACGCCGCCGCCAACGCGCCCTCGGCAGACTCACCCCGATACAGTTCGAACTGCTCCACACGCCAGTCGCAACCGCGGCCTGAAATTCACACCCGACGAGTCAACTGAACTCGGGGCAGACCCAACGGCTTGAACCGTTTGTTGTAAGCATCGCCATCGCCTACCAGTTTCCGTCCACGACCTCACTCGAGCTAACGTCGCCCAAAGTGATCACCGCCTTCGGGTCGAACGGCACGAACGATGTGCCCTCGCCGCCAAGCTTCTCGCCGACGGTCTTGACCTTCGCCAGGATCTGCGAGGGCTCGAGGTCCTGGGCATCGGCGTCGTAGTAGTCGAACCAGGGCAGGCCCGCACTCACGTAAGCGTTGCGGTCGACCGGTGTCGGGGGAGGCACCTCTCCGGTGATTCCCGCCCACTGCGCAGCCGAGCACAAGTGGACGAACACCCGCTGAGCGCCGCCCTCGTCGTAGTCATCGACAGGGCGGTCATCGGTGTACACCTCCTGACGCATCCGCCCACCGGCGCCGAGCCCCATGTCCGCCGAGCCGATAGCTTCCGAACAGGCCATCGGCGCCATGTCGAAGCAAATCTCCGATTCGACCACCCGCTGTGTTTCGCGCCACGCCTCGAGCGCCTGTTCGGTAAGCCCCACGGCCCGAAGTTGCACACCCCCGTGGGTCTCCCGTCCGGTCAGCTGTCCTTCGACGGTGGCTCCCGACCCGAAGGGAACAGCGACGAATTGTCGGATGAAACCATCGCCGACGTTGATCCCATCGAGCCACGGCTGATCCGGCAGGACAACATAATCTTGCGGATTTTTCACCAAGTGCTCGATCCACGGC
This sequence comes from Mycobacterium sp. M26, assembly GCF_001494595.1. GTDB lineage: Bacteria > Actinomycetota > Actinomycetes > Mycobacteriales > Mycobacteriaceae > Mycobacterium. The sequence goes on along the minus strand of NZ_LN929907.1, from coordinate 1,385,918 downwards.
AGCCCACTCACCGCACACACCTTGCCCATACCGACCTGCAACGCAGCGGGCTCCGAAGAATCGAACGACAACCACATAGCCTCACGCTGATAGATCGGCAGCATCACCCCACCCCGGGCCAGCCACTCCGTCGGCACAGTATCGGGATAATCCTCCACCCGCCGCAACGGAAACCGGCCCAGACCAGGCGGCAGGTAGTGCAGACCGGTTTCAGGGATCCGAAGCGTCCGCTGAAACTCGACCGTCACCGGACCCAGCACCAGCTGATCCCTCACAAGTTTGACTGGCGACTTGCCTGCCATCACTCCCCCTCTGTTGTGTTGGCAATATCTCTAGCAACGGGCACCGACAAGGCCGGCGGGATGGGCGATTGTCGGGTTCACGGCGGAAACAGCCGACAGCGGGTTGCCCGAGTGTCGTCAATCCAGAAGCAGGAGATGGGGAAGGCAAATTATGGCCGACGAGAAGAATAAAGCAGCCAGTCGCATACCGCTGATCTTCAGTGAAATCGAGGCACTGAGAAAACAGGGCGACAACCAGAGCGAAATCGCCGAGATGCACGGGGTTTCGCGCCAGGCCGTGTCATGGCACAAGCAGACCTACGGCGGATATCTGACCTACCGGCAGGTCGTCAACAAGGCCTGGCCGTGGAAGACCACCAATCTCCACGGCAAGTCCAAGGTCTATCAGCGTCTTCGTGATCACGGCAAATATATGCTGACCCAGGGGTCGGGAATGAGCGAGGACAAGCTCACCCGACTCCGGTCCTGGTGGCGGAAGTTGCGCAACGATGACCATAACCTGGTGGTCGAGTTCGATCCGGCACTACCGCCCTTGCGCGGTGTCAGTCCACACGGAGGATTCGCCCTCCGGCAAAGGGCGCCTGAAGACCTCGACTTGCTGATCCTGGTCAACGAAAACACCACCCTCACCGAGGGTGGCCGACGCATCTGGTGTTGGCCAACGGATTCAGCCATATGGGATCTAGAGCCCTCCGACCCCGCTGGTGCCCTGCCGCCGACCAGCGCAGGCAGCGGTCACATCTATCTCACGAGCGTGCATAAACGTATCTCACGAGCGTGCATAAACGCGAGTTCCTGGCTAGCTTTGATCCCGCCGAGGCGACCGCGTTCGAGAAGTACATCATCGTCCGTGAGTAACTCCGGCCCATTAACTGCGCTTTCCGCTTCCCGGGGAGCCGCCCTGGACGAATCGCACGGAAAAGGCGACTTCCTCTCGCGCCTCATCCTCGGCCTCAGCGCGCTTGCGGTATTCACTGACGGCCCGTCGCTCGGCATCAGTGCGCTTTGAAACCGATTCCCGAAGCGATGCGGTGAGTTCGTGATGGCAACGCAACAACTCGGTCGGGCACCCACACTCCCGTGGCGGCTTCGTCGGCCTCCTGGGCCTCTGTCGCGGATTCCTCGGCATTCATCCCCCGTCGCTCAGCACCGCCGGCATCGGTAGTCCTACCAGAACGCTATGACGTTGTCCCAACGTCGATCGAGACCGCTTAACGCGGGCACTTCCTCTCCGTCGTGATCGATTCCCGGGCGACCGCTGAATTGACGGCATCCGGGCCATTCCTGGAGACCGAACAGCCGTAGCCGCCGCGGGGCGCGGTTGACTGTTGCCCGGCCGGGGCACACGCACCGAGACACCCTCAACGCGAAGGCACCAAGGGCCGGAATTCACCCATTAATCGCGCGCGAGACCGTTTCGCCGACTTGCCACACCTCATCGGGATCAAGCCCGGCGACCGCGACAGCCTTAGCGGGACCCTTCTCGTCGAGATTCAGCATTGCCGCCAGATCCGCGAATCCAGGGTGGCCCTTGATGCCAGAGAAACCCGTCCAGCAACCGGACACCATGAGGCGGCCACCGCTGATTGAGAACTTGAAGGGAGGGAATCTACGTCCGAATGGGTACACGAACATCGCTCCGCCAGGCCGTTTCCCAAAGTAGAGCCGGATGTGCATCCCCAGAGAGGGAAGCCGACTGTTCTCATCCACCAGATCCATGAGCCTCAGCAGGAAGGCGCGGTCGCTTGGGTCCTCGACTGCCGCAACGAACTCATCTCGCGTCCAGTCACCCGGCTTCGGGGAAAGATGGGGCGGAATCTTTGAAGCTGACCCCGCAGGCGCAACAGTAGATTCGGCAGGCCGGCCGGTCAGCCAGTAGCGAAGAAGCTCGACCCTTCCAAATGTCCGATGCTCCATGTCTTCGAACTGAACGCCGGGTCCCTTCTTGACAGCGCTGTCGATTTCGTCGGCCGCTGAGTAATGGGCCGTAATTGTCACATCGGCCCGACTGAACTCATCGGTGTGGTCGCTCGACTCCACATACCAGCCGAATTCCATTGCAAGTTCAGCCGTATCGAGGCGAAGCGTCGTTCCTGGTGCCATCCCCTGGCCCCTCCGTCGAAGTCTGGTCGCGGTAGTAGGTAATTAACTCGCGCTGGAAAGGCTCTTACGCACCTTGCATTACTTGAAATACGCACGCCCCTCGGCAACTGCTGTCTCAAGGATCTTGCCGCCATTCCCGGTGCCGGCATCTGTGGCCAGCGCTCGCCGCGCGCCCTCTTCGGCAAGTTCCCGCGTGCCAAAGAACCACATTGCCCGCCACTCCGGAACGCGCTCCCGTCTCGTAATGACGACCCACACTGGACCTGGGCGATCGACGCTGTTGTGGACGCTGGTAGTCCCGGCCTTCCGGTCTGAGTCGCCCCATGTCACCCTTAGTTCGCCAGTTGAGGGCGCCGGTTCGACACCGCCAGCCAACCGTCCCGTCAACCAGTAGCGGAGCACTTCCAACTTCCCAGCCGAGGTGTCTTCTAGCGTTTCGCATTCGCCGTTGGGTCCGAGCTTTTCAGCGCGGGTTATGTCGTCGTCCGGTGTGTAATGCACAGTGATGGCGTAAGCGCCGCGTTGGAACTTGTCGATGTGGTCGACGGAGTCGACCTGCCACTGCGCCTCCATCGCCATTTCTACGGTGTCTAGGCGAAATGCTGTTCGCGCGGCCACTTCTTCGCACCTCCCATCATCACGCCGCCATCGGTAGTGAAACGAGCCGGGCAAGGTAGTCCACTTGGCGCAATAACTCCGCGGGCGGCGCGCTCAAATCGAGCGCGTGACAATGAATGACCACGCCACTCCCCTCGACCGTGTGCCGGTCGACAGGCTCGTTTCCCTTCGCATAGATGAGATGGCCCTCATCCAGTCCGAGCACCGTGCAATAGGCGAGCATCTGGTACAGATCCGCGTTGTGGAAACCTTCAGGCCTCTCGGCTTTGTACTTTGCGTCAACCACAGCGCGCACTGCCCCGCTGTTCTCCCACATCAGATCGGGCTTCATGGTTACCCGCCGCCGAACATCGAGACTCAAAGGCTTCTGGCAGACGCTGCGCCCGCCATAACTCCGAAGCGACTCCGAAAGGGCCACCGTGACGAAATCCTCGAAAACCCGCCACATGTCAAACATGTATCCGGTGACTCGCAGATCGCCGACGTGGTGCTCGAATGAGTCTGCGGCGAGAACGATCTGGGCCAACGCCAGTGCGGGCTGGTACCGCACATTGAGTCGGCTTCGTCTCCACGTCGGCGGACCTGCGCCCCTCGGCGGAGCATTCACGTCTGCCAGGATCAGCCGCAGGCGTTGTAGCCGGCGTCGCGCCTGGATGCTGATCTTCGGGACGACAAGCAATCGCCGCAGCGCCATCAGGAGGATCTGGTTTTCGGCGATGTCGACGGTGAAGTCGTCGTACTCAACGGCCACTGGCACCGGCAGTCCGTAGAGTCGCGTCATCTGTTCACCGGCAAGCATCCGGCCACGCAGGACCGGTAGCGTCTCCTGCACTGTCTTGTAGCCCTGCAACAAGCCCTGCTCGACAGCTGCGAGCGCAAGTCGGCTGAAGGCCTCCGCCAGCGCAGGGAGCAACTCGTCATCGCGCGTCAGGTCCACGAGATCGTCGCGCCAGATTCCGGGATCCTTGGCGTATCCGAGCATGAATACCAGGCGGTTGAGGTCGGCGATCTTCGGGCGCACCACGACTTGGCGGTCGCCCATGGCGACCGCCCCGATCTTTCGTGCTGCGACGACGTCATAGAGCCCGCGGTCCAGCGTCGGCGTGACGCTGGCCAGGGCCAGCTGTTGTAGGGCCAGGTATTCCGCGTCGGTGAGTGCGACGGTTTGCGCAACTTCGCCCTCAGTCAGGATCAGCGGCGGCGATGTCATCAGCGGGCTCTGCTGGTTCGAGGGTGGGCTGCACGTTCTTGGCCTGCAATGCCTTGCGGATTGCGTCTAGTCCATATCGGGCACGCACGTCAGTTCCGTCGCCGTAGTGGTGCTCTTCGAGCAGCGGTAGGATCGCCGTGCGCCAAACTCGTTCCAGCCCTTTGTCTCCCGACTCATGAACAGCCGCCCGCATAAAGTAGGACGGGCCAATCTTGAAGTCGGAATCGTCGACTCGTGCATTGAGTTCGTCGAGCAAGTCGGCGGCTTCAGAGCTGTGATTCTTCTTTTTCAACCACTTGCGGAGGACGCCGTTGGTCGGGCTCTCCGAGGGGTGCAACGGAAGGAATGCGAACCGTCGCCGCATGGCGGCATCGACAAGTGCGATTGACCGATCCGCTGTGTTCATCGTTCCCAGGATCAGGATGTTCTTCGGCAGTGAGAACGGCTCTGTGTTGTCGGCTGAATAGAGGAGGTCGATTGCGTTGTCGCGGTATTCCAGCAGGAAGTACAGCTCCCCGAAGATCTTGGCGAGGTTGCCGCGGTTGATCTCGTCAATGATCAGTACGTAGACGGCTTCCGGGTTGTCCTTTGCCTTGTCCACCAGCGACCTGAGTGGTCCCGGGGTCAATGTAAAGCCCACTTGGCCGCCGCTCTGCTCTCTTGGTCGGTAGCCCTCGAAGAAATCCTCATAGGTGTAGGCCGGGTGGAACTGGACGATCTTGACGTTGGCCTCGGTGGTGAGGTGGCGGGCGAGTTCCTGTGCGATATAGGTCTTTCCCGTGCCGGGTGGACCGTAGAAGATGAGTTGTGGGCGGTCCCTGAGAAGGTCGATGCATTCCTGGAGCCACTCGATTGGCACGTTGAGCCGCTCGGCTAATTCCGGCGTGGCGTCGGGCAGGTGAAGGATGCCGGTGCCTTGAGGGGGTTGCTTGTGTTCCGCGAGCGCCAGAAGCGCAGCGAGGTGCCCGGTGAGGTCGAGAACCTCGCCTTGACCGCTCAGCCGGGCGACGATGTCCCCGGGGAGTCTCGACAAAGGCATCGAGCTGCCGTACCACTTCACGGTACGTCGCAGGTTCGAACGACCGTCACTACTCTTTAGCGACTCTGGGTCGCCGGTGATGATGCCGAAGTACACATTTCCCTGGCTGACGGTGACGACCAAGTCGCCGGGGTGCATGCGAGCCAAAAATGCGTAGAACTCATCGACCTTCTCCTGGCGCTGTGCGTATCCCGATGACTTGTAGTCCTCTTCGACGAAGGCCTTCAATTCGTCGCGGCTGATATCTGGCTGCACGGTGCGCAGCAGACTGGCTGCAAGCGAGACTGTTCCCTTTCGACGCCAGGTCGGAACCATGTCTTGGCCCTTGACATTGGATCCATGCACTCGCCAGGCGTGTTTCACCTCGCTGGTTGGCCGGGGCTCAGTCGGTTTCGGCTTCTGCCACTTCTCGAGCCACGGCGAGGTGTAAAGGTCGACTGCGCCGTGCTTTTCGCGGATCGCCTCGTAGATGTCGTGCAAATCTGTATCGACATCGCCGATCTGTCTGCCTAGATACTCGGGGGCGAAGGCATCTCGGATGAGGCGCCGGTGTTCGATGCTGACGATGGGCAGGAAGAAGTCTGGGAAAGCTAGATAGAGCAGCGATTGTCGTTGTGCTGCTTGGCCGGTCTGGATGGAGTCGACTTCATCTCGGAAGATGATCGGATCAGCGAGAGCGTCGATCCGCCGCTGCTCGGGGAGGCTCTTGAAGTGCTGGGCTACCTCAATGAGGTAGACGAGTTGCTTCCACTTGTAATTCCCGAACGCCTGGCCACCGTGGTAAACACCGCCACCGAGCAGCGCTTCCTTGACATCCTCGGGAATCACTACGGGGGGATCACACCGTTCGAGAACTGTCTCTACCTGCTTGAGTTTCAGTGCGCCACTGAGGTTGATGATGGGAAGGACGTTTGCGATCAGCAGTTCTGCGAACAGCTGGACCGCACCGGACGACGTCGTTGCGAGCTGCTGGTCCAACTTCTCGAAGAATCCGCCTGAACCAGCGTCGGGACGGTCCGAATAATCTCGTTTGAGTTCGGCTAGGTGCTCGGCAGTCCAGATTGCCTCGCCTGGAGTCAGGAGCGAATCATCCTGTCCAAAGCCAACGTCGACCAGCCGGCGGCCGAGCTTTTCGACTCCGGCCGACTCGGGTCGGGCCCAGGTACCAGTATCCGTTGGAGTCACTCGGCCTTCTCCCCATCCCGTCGAGTCTGATTCCGTTGAGGAGACAAATATGGCTTGCCGGTACTCTCCGCTTCTGCCATTGCATCGAAGATTTCCAGGATCACCCTCTTAGTGCGGTATTCGCCGCACTCGGCTAGATCTTTACGCTTGGTAATCGGGAAGGTTTCCATAATGTAGTCGACATCTTCACGCTCCAATCCGTAAAGGCGGAACAGCGCCGCCTCTAATTCAGCACGCCTCTGTCGACGCGCTTCCATTTCCCATGGTGCAGAAGGCACATTACGGCCGAAATCTGCTGCGAGCGACTGCATCTCAGCATTATCCAGTATCAAGTCAAGAACCCGCTCTGTTAACCAGTCTTGGACGGTCTGTTCTGACCAAGGGGCCTTGATGGAGACTGATTCGCAAGGAAGCGTTGGAAGCTGTCGCATCATGAAATACTTGAGATGAGTTCCGCCGACCTTCTGTCGCGCGACGAAGTCGAAAGCGAAACTGTTCCAATTGGCCAACAATACTGGCGCAGCCTCAGGGGGGTCACAAAAGGCAAGCAGGGTACCGCCTTCGGGTGCAGCATTAGAGCCGTTGATCGTGGCGATTGTTGTCCGTTCGTCAGTGCTTCGACAGATATCACGCCAGCCAAGCAACCAACGACGGTTCCACCTTCCCTCAAGCCTTGAATCAACCTGACGCGCATCAATCCAGTAACGAGGCATGGCAAAGAAGTCTTGGTCCTGCTTTTCTCTCAGAGTTGTATCGCGAACCCCCTCTCCGCTTCCGTAAGTCGCCCATCGGTGGTCGTATTGGTGAATCATTTTTGCCTCATAGAGCGGCAATAGCTTGCTCGGTCCTTGAACGAAGACGTTTCCCTTCAGCTGCCAGCCTTCCGCTTCCAGCTTTTCCCTAGTCTGGAACAAGTTCGAATCGTTGGACATATGGAACATCGCCATGAACTGCACATTCCAGGGATTCCCATCGGCGATACCCTCTCTAATAAGGACGGGAAGGCGCTTATAAATCCCTAGGGTGATCTCTGCATCGCGTCTGGAACGGAACACGGGGCAGGTACCTGTGTTCGGATTTAGCAAGGTAATTTCGGCAGGAGATAGCGTGAACCGATTCCCGGGACGCTGCAGATCGGTGGGATCGTGCGCGAAGAAGGCGAAGTCCGCTTGCGGTTCGCGCAAGTCCCTTCCACTGAGGGTGAGCAGGCAGAACTTGAATCGGCTATCGACCGCATCGAAAAGGGGCTTTCGGTTTTCGAAGTCGTAAAGACTGGCGATAGCAGCATTGTCGACGAGGTTCTTAAAGAAGTACTGGGTAGTGGCATCAGTTGCGATTCCGGTCGGCAAGACCACTCCGAGCCGCCCCTTACCGCCGAGGAGTTCGCGGTCGGTTTCGGCAAATACTGCATAGGTATTGATGTCACCGCGGCCGGTCAGTGGGTAGCGGTCAGAGTTGCGCATGAAGTGCGAGAAGCCCTCAGCGTTCCGTTTCTCAGCAATGAACGCGTCGAAAAGGGCCGGACTCGTAGACGGAAGTGCAGCAATGAGTTTCTTACGAACTGCGGCGTTGAGCGCCTTCGCGATCTCTGGATCGCGGGCAGCAAAGAACTCCTGTTCCTGCAGCTTCACTCGCTCCCAGGGCGGGTTTCCGATCACGACGGAGAACCCGCCGTACCAGCCGGTCGTCTCGTTGACTGTGTCGTCGTCTGGTTCGGTCGGGAAGATGTGTGGAAACTCCAGGTGCCAGTGAAAGAAGCGGTATTCGGCTGCTAGACGGTCGATTTCAACGCGCTGCTTGTCGGTGAGCTTGTCGTCGCCGTCGAGCAGCGCGGTGAGCGTCCGCTGGGTGACCGCCGGAGGGGCGCCGAGGCTCTTCGGCCATACGAACGCTGCGCACCACGCGTTGGCTGCCAGAAGCTGCTGGCGGTAGGCGCTCGATTCGGTGTAGGCGCGTAGCCGTTGCTCTTGCACGTGTACGTCCGCTAGTGACAGCGCGGGCGCGGCGACCACCTTCTGAACCTGCTCGGCGAGTTGCGTGTTCGCGGCGACCATGTCGACATCGAAGAGACTGCCTTGGGCGCTGCGTTCCGCTTTGTTCTGCTTAGCCAGGGTGGCGGTGATCTTCTTGTCGTCACCTTCGATCGGCTTGAAGGCCTCGTTGGGAACGCCGTCGGCCAAGAGTCGCGGCGTTGCACCGACGAGTGCGTTGCCGACTTTGATCTGCGCGTCCAAGAATGTCAGCGGCCGGCCCGGGTCGAGGGCTTCCAGCCACAGCGACACCTTGGCCAATTCGGCGGCGAGCGGGTTGAGGTCCACGCCGTAGATGCAGCGTCCAACAACGTCGCGCATCGCCGAACGCACTGCTTCGGGTGCCGGCTCAGGGTCTCCGGTCCGCAGGGCTGCAACCCGCTTGGCGATGCGGCGGGCCGCGCCGACGAGGAAATGCCCGCTCCCGCAGGCCGGGTCGCAGACGGTGACTCGCAGGAGGGCTTGCTCGGGCGCCTCGGATTTTTCGGCGTCGTCCAGGACCGGGTCGAGGGCAGTGTCCAGGAGAGATTCCACCAATGAGGTGGGGGTGTAGTACGAGCCGGTGTCCTTGCGCTGGTTACCCGATGACACAACCAGCGCGTAGGTTTTGGTAGCCGGGTCCCAGCTCGGTACGAGTTCGAGCAGTGATTCGTAGATGCTGCCTAGTTCTTCTGCCCCGAGGTTTCGGTAGTCGACGATTCTCAGGGCCTGGGACCGCGGTTCGCGAACAAGCGACAGCGAGTACACCGCGGATTGCAATGCCTGATTGCTGAGCGAGCAGTCCATGAGGAAGTCCAGCGCGCCGGCCTCAAAGATGCCGCCGATTCCCGGTAGGCCCAGTTCCGGTAGACCGTCGACGCTTCCTAGCCCGCGCCATACGACTTTCAGCGCTTCCCAGCGGTCGCCGTAACGGCCGCCGCGACGGCGCCGGGATACGCGGCGGAGCCGCTCGGTGGAAAAGTAGTCGAGATACCTGCGTCGGACGTGCGGGTCCGCTTCGGGATCGAGTAGCGCGTTGCGGTCTTCGGCAACGAAGGTGAAGAGAAGGCGGTAAGTCACGCGCAGCAGCGCATGGTTGACCTCCTCGACGGTAATGGAGCCATTCGCGAGGTCTTCGCGGAGCTTCGCGTTGTCGGGGTGGGTGAGGAACCCAGACCCCAGCGTTTGCAACGCCTGGACGACGCCGTCCCGCAGCAGGTTCAGGGCTCGGGAGCCCGTTTCGATGGCTTCTTGGCGCCAACGCTCGAGCCAGCATGAGGCTGGGCCGATGTCGGTGTCGCGGGTTTCCAGCCGAGAGACGTGGCATAACGAGTACAAGAGGAGGAAGTCGGCGAAGAGATCTCCGTCGAAGATGGCTTCCAGGTCGAATTCGATGTAGGCGGAGCCCACCAGTGATGTCGAGTCCCGAACCAGTCGCAGCGTGTTCGCGTTGGCCAAGATTGCCCAAAGGTAGTCATCAGAGCGGTTGAGGAGTTCTTGCACCATCGACTGTGGGGAGGCTCCGGCCGCGCCGGGAACACCCTTTGTTCGGGTATCCAGTGGTACCCGTCCAAGGAGGTGAATCGGGACATTGCCCCACAGGTGGGAGACGGGGAAGCTTCGGTCTCCGATTTGGAGTCCGCCTTTGCCTGTGGGGTGGACACGGCCGTAACCGAGTTGGTCGAGCAGGACAAGGGTGAAGCGCTCCCGGGTCAGACCGGTCGCCGCGTCAGCATCTGGAAGTGCCGCCAGAGCCTGGCGGTAGGTGGTCCAGGCGCCACGCAAGTACGCCCAGACCCGGTTGGCTGCGTCACGCACGGATTCGCCGGCTGCAAGATGGAAGTCTTTGGAAGACAGGCCATCCTGGACTTGCCCCGCGACGAGTTTGGCGAGCAGATCGGCGGGCAGCAAGCCGCCGACGACGCGAACTCCGACGAAGTTTAGGGACGAAGTGTCGGCGCTCATTGAGAATCTCCAGCTGGGGGCACGTAGACGAAGACACCGAGTACGTCGGCACCCGGCTCCACCGTGACCTTCAGGCCACGGACCACCTCGGCGGCGGCCTGTCGAACCCGACGGTGCGACTCGAGCAACCGGACGGCGAGGTGCTCTCCATGCTCGGCCAGGTGCGAAGCGATATCCGGCAGGCCATCAATGGCCCGGCTGATGAACTGGGATGCCTGGGGGGCGGGAACATTGCCTGAAGGTTTTGCGCCAAGCAGCGGCGTGACCGTCTCGGGAGGGAGCCAGTGTGGCTTCGTGGGAGATCCTTCGAATGCCAGTGTTGCGACGTCCTCAGCGACTAGTTCGCGCGCGCCAGAGCGGGACGGCAGCTGAAGATGGAACCGGTAACGCACGACAAGAAGCGTGGTGCGGGTGGCTACCGCCTTGGTTCGGATCACCGCGCAGCGCCGCGCCGGCCGCTGCTCCTCTGCAAGCTGCGAGTCCAGTGCGGATTCCAGTACGTAATTCGCGACAGCTTCTACCGAGGAATCGGTCCGGTTGAGCACTGCCTCGCCACGCGCAACTGGCAGTTCAGCGGCGAAATGGAGCGGATCCTTTCGGCCGGGGGGTAAGGCGTCACGCAGGCCGAGCGGTAGTGGCCCCAGTGTCGCGGTGAAGCCGGAGTCCGCCGTTGTGACCGTGGACCGCAGTGCCCGAAGTGCGTGGTCGACGAACTCGGCAACGTCGGTGTTGGATCCAAGGGTTGCGCGGGTCTCTTTCAGCTCGGCTGCGACCTCTTCGGGCTTGATCCCGTGTTGGGCGTACTTGGTTTGAGCGTTGCGTTCCCGGGCGGCGGCGGACTCCCATTGGTTGTGCAGGGTGCCGCGTTTTTCCTCGAGGTCAAGTTCGAGGCCAAGTTGCTCGGCGTCGCGGCCGCGCAGGAGTAGACCTTCCATCAGGGCCTCGACAACGGCCTCGCTGTTGTCGGGAACCGGCACTGCTACGCCTGTTGCCTTGCGGATGGCTTCGTGTTTCCGCAGAAGGACATCAAGGACGATTCCGTCGATTTGGTTGTCCTTGCCGTAGAGCGTTACGGCTCTGACGGTGTTGGAGCGTTGGCCGAACCGGTCAACACGTCCTTCGCGTTGTTCATGGCGGGTGGGATTCCAAGCAAGGTCGTAGTGAATGACGGCCTGGAAATTTTCCTGAAGGTTCACACCTTCGGAGAGGCAGTCGGTGGCTACGAGGACATGCTGTCCTGGGTTGGCGGTGAGTTCTTCGATGCGTGCGACGCGTTCTGTGGGGGGCAGGGTTCCCGTGACGGCGCGGACGGTGACGTTCTTGCCGAGGGCTGCGCTGAGTTGTTCGGCGACGTAGTCGGCGGTGTCGATAAATCGGCAAAACACGATGGGGCTGAATCCGTCGTTCAGGAGTTCCTTGACGCTCTTGGTGAGGGCGGTGACCTTGCGATCGGCCTTGCCCTCGAGTTTGAGAGCTTCGGCACGGAAGGCCTGAAGTCGCCGGGACTTGGCGTTGCCTGCGGTGCTGTCGGTGTCGGCACCGGGTGTGGTGTCAGCAGCTTCGAGTGCTTCATCGTCTGCTTGGTCGAGCACGATGGCACGTCCGATGGCGTCGGCCTCCTCGGGTGAGTCGGCGGCAACGGTGGCAGCGCGGGTCTGCAGAGTTTGAGCGGCGGCCCGCGGTGACGACGCGAGCGCCCGCAGGAGCGCCAGGGCCGACCACCAGTTGACGCGCCGCGCTAGGCCTCCTTCGTCGGTTCGGACTGTCTCGCGGGCGTAGTCGAGCACCTTGGCGAACAGGGCGTGGTACTCGGGGCTCAGTGAGTAGGGCACTTCGGCTGATAGCCGGTCCTTCGGGAATGGGGTGTCTTCGTCGAGGTATCGGCGGATGTCTGCACGGCGTCGCTGGACGAAGTGCTTGGCCAGGTGTTCGCGGTCTTCTATTTTCTCGAGGTCAATGCTGGCGAGCTCGGGCTTCAACAGACCGAGAAGGTTGCGGAATGCTTCATCATTGCCACTGTGTGGGGTGGCACTTGCCAGGATCAGGTGCCGACTCGGGTCGGACGCCAGGTCACGGATGAGTTCGTAGCGCTGGGTCCGGCCAGAGCTGCTGCTGGTGGTGTCCGCAACGCAGGTGTGTACCTCGTCGACGATCACCAAGTCTGGGCAGGTGCGGAGGAATTCGTGGCGCCGGCGGGAACTCTTGATGAAGTCGGTGGACACCACGGTGATGGGGTATCGCTCGAAGATGGATTCGGCGCCGATGCGGCCGCGCTCCAAACGTCTTACGGTGCTGGGCAGCACCAATTCAGCTTCCAGGCCGAACTTTCCCCTCAGTTCGCTCTGCCACTGCTCGGCCAGGGCCGGACTGCAGAGAACTGTAAGTCCTCGCGCATCGCCAACTTTGAGGAGTTCGGTGGCTACCAGGGCGGCTTCGATGGTCTTGCCAATTCCGACATCGTCGGCGATCAACAGTCGGACAACGTCTTGGCGCAGCGCCATCATCAGCGGGACCATTTGGTACGCGCGGGGCTCGACGGCGATGGAGGCCAAGCTGCGGAATGGTCCAGCAGTGGAGCGGAATCCGATTCGCAGTGCGCTGCGCAGCATTGACGCGCTCAGGTGATCGCCAAGATCCTCCGGCTGGGGTGGGGGGAAAGATGCGGGGCTAACCCCCTCGCTGGCCAAGACGCCGGCGATGTCGTCGTCGATACCGCCGATCGGGCGCAGGACGAGGAAGTCGTCGGTGCTTTCCGGCAGCACGACCCATTCGCGGCCACGAGCTGTCACCAGATTTCCCGGGGCGAATCCCACTGTCTTAGATCCTTCCTTCGCCGAATACGTAGGTGTGTTCGCGAACCTTGGCCAGCCAGTCCTGATCGGGGTGGAGTCGCAAGACACTCCAACCGGCGTCGTTGAGCGCATCCTCAACCTCGTCGGCGTCTTCGGGCACCGTGTCCTCGACGAAGACGGCCAGCGCCGAGCCGTCGGCGTGGAAAGCGAAGTCGGGGCGGATTGCGCCGTTGGCAACTGGCTGTCGTATGGCATTCGGTAGCGCAAACTCGTGCTGGACTAGCAGGTCGATGAAGGCGCGCTGGAGTTCAGATTCACACTGCACCTTGAGTTCTTGTGCTTTGTCGTCGCGGGCTTCTACGGTCTGCGCTGGTGCGGTTTGCGCCGCAGCGAGTTGCAGCATCAGGTCTTTAATCAGATGCCGGTCGATGGCGGCGTGGTCACTTTGGTTTCCGTAGGACAACAGGCAGTCGTAGCAGGCTTTTTCGCAACGCTCTTTTGCGCCGTCTGCTTTGCCGCGATCGTGGCCGTCTGGGGTGAAGTGCATGATGTCCAGCGCTGCGCGTGCGACTTTCGCCAGCGCATCGGGCTCGGCCTGGAGCCGCCGCAGGACACCGGCGCCGCCCTCGGCGGACTCGGTGAACAGCATCCGGCCGCGTGCGTCCGTGTCGGGAAGGGCTTCACTGGAAAGTTCGGAATCCTCGAGCTGGAATTCGGCTTCGATGCCGCGTTCCAGTGCGTAGCGCAACGTGGCCGAGTATTCGGGCGAGACCAGCTTGTCGAGGCGCAAGACGAGGATGTTGCGGGTGTCCTCGACGTAGGGAATGACCTTGTGTTTGGTGGGGACGTCCGCGGCGTCGTCAAGGGACTCGTCCTGCGGTGTTGCATCGACGGCATCGCGTTCAGAGAGCCAGTTGCCTTTCACCGTGTCTAGCCAGTACCCAAGGTCGGCGGGGTACTTACGGCGTCGCCGGCCGACATTCGTGACGCGCACCGTGGCGGTGTCTCCGTAGCTCAGCACTAGGAGTCCGCCTGTTGCGTCGGCGACCGTGGCATCGGTGCGGCCGAGTCGCGGGCCGTGTTGGCTGAATCGGTAGGAGATCTGCAACTCGAAACCGGCTCTGCGGCGTTCTTCCTCGTCGCTGGAGATGCGTTCGCGACGGCGCGCGTAGACGGTTTGCATTCGCATGAGCCCGTATTGCGGCGCGCTGAGCGGCGCTTCACAGTTTTCGCATACGTCCAACCCTGGCCGTCGAACGTGGTGGTAGCCGCAGGACTCACAACGATACGCGTCCTGGGTATCGACTGTTCCGATGCCGCCAGCGCTCATGGGAACCTGGATGCGTTTGATCTCGTAGCGGGCACCCTCGTGGTAAATGATCGCGCCGGGACCGAATTCGCTGATGGCGAGGAATCGGGGACGCTGCAGATACTCCCCTGTTGCCTGATTGGCAACCGCGGCCCGCACGCCGGGAATGTAGGCGGCAAGCGGCAGTCTCGGAAAGCTATACCCGGGTAAGAATCCCTCGCTGGCGAAGTAGCGATAGGTGTAGAAGTCGGAGTGGGTGAGTTCGGTGTCCTCATTGCGCAGCAGGCGCAGCTGGCCCTCGGCTTCGCGTCGCCGAGCTTCAGCGGCTTTCCGGTCGCCGGGGCGCACCGAACCGTCGAGGACGATTCGATTCTGCTCAGCCTGATCGTCGAGGGCTGCCTTGTAGAGCTCTCGCCAACGGGCGCATGCCTTATCGAACTCTTCCGGCGCGCCAGCGATGATCGCCTTCGGCCAGTCCTCATGCCACCACGACGTCTGCCGCAAATGCTCGATGAGCGGTTCTACGAGTGCGAATGCTCGCTCCGTTGCCCGGTTGAGCGCCGCTGGCTCCTTCAGTGCTTTGGCGAGACCGTCCGTCAAAGGCATCCCGGGCGTTTCGAGTTCGAGCAATTGAGGCATGCGCGAGCACAGATCTGCGCCTGTCTCCGATAGCCAGAGTGCGTGCAGGTGCGAGGCCAGGAGCGCTTCGTTGGTCAGGTCCAGTCGGGGTGGTGCGACCGATCCCGCGACCATGTCTACTGAGCGGCGGAAGTAGTACTGATCATGGGCGTTGCCGGTCGCACAGTAAGTGGTGACGAGGGCTGGCTGCCCAGATCGGCCAGCGCGGCCACTGCGCTGGGCGTAGTTGGCCGGTGTGGGCGGAACGTTGCGCAGCGCGACCGCGTTGAGGCTTGCGATATCGACGCCGAGTTCCATCGTTGGCGAGCAGTAGAGAACCTTCAATTCCCCACTGCGGAAAGCTTTTTCACGCTCCTCTCGGATAGCGGCCGTGACCTGAGCGGTATGTTCGCGCGCATACATGCCAGCCAGTTCAGGCGCGGTCGTTCGATAGAGATCCAGGAAGAACGGATTGACCCGCGTGCCTTGGTCGGGGTTGAAGCCCTTCCGCAGGGGATCCGGGGCTCCGATCCGGCCATCGCCAGGGGTCCAAATGACTGCGGATGCTTTGAGTCGGAAGTTCGGCCCGTTTGAGCCTTGTAGGTCAACGGTCGTCAAGAGTCCGGCGCGATCGAGGACGGCGAGAAGGTCTTCGATGACTTTCTGGGCATCCGCACTGTCCATCTTGCCGCTGGTGAGTTCCAGCCCGCTGGCTTCACGGATGTATCGCCCGAGTGCTGTTCGGCCCGTGAAACGGGCGATGGCTCGTATCGCGCCCGGCTTACCGGTTTCCGTCGTGACGACCGCCGGTTGAGGGCGGGGTTCGTGGGGCGGGATCGACCATAAGCCTTCGAGGTGTTGGTCGGATTGGCGTTTGACGCGGTCGAATCCGTCATCGGTAAGGCAGTCGACGGCGACTGCAAGATCGCGCCGGAATTCGTCAAGGACGATGCGGCAGAGTTCTTCTCGCTGAATGGCTTCGGCATCGCGCAATGGCTGATAGGTGCGTTCCCACAGGGCGGAGTCGGCCGCGATTTCCGGTAGTGATTCGTATTCGATTCGCATCAGCCCGGTCTGCTCGAGGTTGGGCATGGTGATGCGCCAGCCTCGCTGCAGGTCGGAATACAGGCGGTATTCGATGAACTCTTTGAAGGCACGTTCTGCTGCGGTGCGGGCACCGTAAACCGCTTCGGGATTTGCGGCGTAGTCCTCGAATCGCAGCCCTAGGCCTTCAACGACTCTCTCGGCGACATCATCGTGACGGAGGCTTCCTGCCTGCAGCGCGCGCTGGATGGCGCCACGGAGTTGAACCATCTGCACGAAGTCGTTGAAGTGTCCGGCTTGGAGGCTGGCGTCCTGGCGGTTGTCGACGAAGGTCAGCAGTTTTCGTGATTCTGCGCTGAGTTCGTCGGGTGGGATTTTGTCGAGCGACCGCACGATGGAGGTACTCAACACTGTGACTGCTGAGCTTCTGCCCTCGGCATCCAGTGTTGCGAGCTTGGCGAAGTCACTGCCGCGTGCCTGTTCGTAAGAAACCTTGCAGCGCAGGCAGAACCGGAAGGGCGCGGGTACAAATGCCGCTTCGATACCGCCGCTGGTTACCTCTTCCCCGCCGACCCCGACTTTCACGCGGCGCGGTAGGTAGGGGCGACGGCGTTCGATGACCTCGCCGTCGGATAGCCAGGAGTCGGGTAGCCGACCTTCCAGGAGTGGGTCCAGTGGCCAGGGTTGTGGCGTCGAGATGTAGAGGTAGCCGTTGGCTTGGTCGCCACCGCTCGCGTCTCGGTCCCGGCGCGGGCGGTAGATGACCTCGGAGCCTTCGGTGGTCCGTGCGACGACCAAATACTCTTGGCCGCACTCCCGGCAGAAGGCCAGCGGCATGAGCACGTGGTCGGGTTGGTCGGGTACCGCAACCTGGTATTGGGAGGTCACGTGGCGTCGGGCTTCTTGCTCAACCGACACGTACACGGTGTCGCCCTTGGAGAGGAACTGGTGGAGACGGAAGGCGAAGAGCGGACGTCCGGTTTCGGGGTGGCGGGCCGAGGAGCCGGCGAGGAGGGTGGCACGGATGGCTTCCGCACTCTCATCGACGGTCCGTCCGGTCAGATCCGCTAACCGGGCGGCAGACTCGCGCACCCTCGCTGGCTTTTGACGGATGACCCTGCCCGATTCCTTTTCTACTGCGAGACCGAATGTCGTCTCGATCCACGACGCCAGCGAAGACACGGCCAAGTCGTCGTAGCTTCCGCCCGCACCACCGAGGCGGATCTCCCGGGACAGCTCATCGACGTCGCCGGCGTTCCCGGACGTCGCGTGGTCCAGTGTTTCCCCGATAACCCGTTCAGGAGTGACTTCGGTACCGAACAGGCCTGAGGCGACGTCGGCAACGACCCGACGTTGGTCGGCCTCGGTGCCGACGCTGGCCATCGTCGCGGACGTACCCACGCATTGCATGTCTGGTGAGGAGCAAGCGTCGCGTACCCGCCGTACAAGCATCGCTACGTCTGCACCCTGCCGGCCGCGGTAGGTGTGGAGTTCGTCGAGGACCAGGAACTCCAGGCCCTTGGCCGCCTCGACCAGTTTCCGGCGCTCCTCGGGGCGGGTGAGCATGAGTTCGAGCATCACGTAGTTCGTGAGCAGGATGTCTGGCGGATTGCGGAGGATCGCCTCCCGCTGCTCGCCCCGTTCCTGCCCGGTGTATCGAGCGAAGGTGACGGGCTCTTTGCCCTCGCCGAAGCCGAAGCGCAGGAACTTTTCCAGCTCGCCAACCTGGCTATTGGCCAGGGCGTTCATCGGGTAGACGATGATCGCCTTCACCCCCGGCCGGCGCGGTTGCTGCCGCAGCACGCGATCGACGATCGGGATGATGTAGGCGAGGGACTTGCCGGATCCGGTCCCGGTGGTGAGGACGTAGCTCTTTCCGGACTGGGCTGTCTCGATGGCCTCGCGCTGGTGACGGTGCAGGGTGATCGAGCGGTCACCCGGGTCGGCGATGCTTAGCTTGGGGCGGAAGATGCGCGCGCACTCGGCGTGCAGCAGGCCTTCAGCGACGAGGTCATCGATCGAACCACCTGAGGCGAACGTCGGGTTAAGTGAAATCCAGGGTTCAGGCCACTGCTTGCCCTCAGCGAGTTCGTCGTGGACGTATTGCGCGACCCTAGGGTCAAGCGGGGTGACTGAGCTGGTGGTGAAGGACTTGTAGTCGTCGATGAGCTGCTTGTGGACGTTGAAGATATCCACTTACTCCCCCTTCCGCTTTCCACAACTAAGCGCATCTACAACTCACCTCTGAGCTCTGCGCACCGATCGACAATACGGACGTACCGTACTTTTCTGCTGGCATTTGGACCGCAGCCGGGCTGCAGCATGGCGACGTCGCTCCGACGGAATGGCCACCCGCAACCCACGTAGACGCCCTTCGCCCACCCCTCCCCTCGAGGTGCTCACATCTACATCGGCCACCCCCCCGCAACCCACGTAGACGCCCTTCGCCCACCCCTCCCCTCGAGGTGCTCACATCTACATCGGCCACCCCAATGGCGAGCACCTCAGCGACCATAAATGTTGCCGCCGACAATTTCCGCTATCAAGCATGTAACCATGCCAGCGAGGCCTTGGCTTGACCTCCGGAATCGGTAAAGCAGATTGCCAGGCTATTCGTGGCTATCGATCTGAGGAATAGGAAGGCTCAGGGAGGGGACTAGCCCCCAGCCCGCACCAACCGAATCGGAATCTGTTCCTGCCCAGGCCGGGTCATCTGACAAACCCCCTGCTGCACCGCCGTCAGCTGACCATCCAATGTTTGGGCATTCCAGATGAACATCATGATGCCCTTGGTGGTGGTCTTGTCCGGGCACACCGGCACCTGACCGCGCAGCGTCATCACCCAGGTATGCCCGCCGCGGTAATAGGCCTGCCCATCGATCGTGGCCGACTGTATGGAGGACTGGCAGCCGATTGAGGCATCGCTGCACTGCGGGCTGATGGTCCAGGTGTCCAGCTTGCTGTTGGGCCCGAGCACGTCATAAGTACCGGACAGCACGTCGCCTTCCGCGTGCGCCGCCGGAGCAGCACCCAGGAGTGCGAAGCACAGCACTGCCCCCACCGAAGCCACCCGGCCGCCGGTCCTCATACGAGCTTCCTCCAGATACGAGTCCGATCAAGATCTCCCGAACCGTATCCCACAACCGGCGCAAACCGGCAGTTAGAGGTTTTCTAACCAGGCGTTATCCCGCGGCGAGCGCCAGCTACAGCGTCACCAGCCGGTGCCCGCCGACGAAGCCGCCGACGTCCACCGACTCCGCCCGCGGCACGTCGACAACCCCGGACACCAGCACCGCCGCCGGCACGGGCTGCACCAGGTACGCACTGGCCGAGCCGGCCCCGCCGAACAGCCCCCGCAGCCCGTCGACCAGCAACGTCAGCCCCGAAGCCGCCCCGATCAGCAGCGTCGCCGCAGCCCCGATCACGCCGCCCACGATGAACCCGACCGGGTTGTCACCCAGCAGCGCCCCGATACCCTGGCCGATCGCCATACCGACCGCGATCTGCAGCTGCGGGCTCCCGATCACGGAGTCGATCAGGGTGTTGATCACCTCAGTCGGCGGCAACCCGTTGGAGAGGTCGATGGCCAGATTGCTCAGCAGCGCCTGCGCCGCCGAGTTGGCCAGCAGCGAGTCGATCGCCCCCTGAACCACCGTCCCGGCCACCGGGCCCAGCCCGGATCCGAGCACCTCGGTGATGAGGTCCTTCGCCGCTCCGGAGACCGCCTCCTGGACGGCGGGCACATCCAGCGTCGCCTGGAGCACCTGCGCCACAACGGCGTCGATCGCCGCCTTCACGTCGGCGTTGGCCGCCAGCGTCTGCAGCGCGGCTTGCACCGCCGCCGGCACCGTCGCACCGGCCAGCACCGCGGCCACGATCTGGTTTGCCGCACTCGACAGCGCCGCCGCCACTCCGGTCTGAGCCAGGAACCCACTGATCGCGCCGCCCACGGCGGCCGCCAGATCAGCCGCGGCTGACGGGTCGGCGAGGATGCTCACCACAACCGGCCCGTACGTCGGGCCGAGCAGTCCACTGATGAGCGACTGCACCGCGGGATTGCCGGCCAGCTCGGTGATCAACGAGGTCGCCGTCGACGCCAGCGCTGAGATCAGTGCGGTGTCGGTCACCACCGAGTTCACCACGCTGCCCGCCAGCCCGGACAACGCCGTCTGGATCGCCGTATTCGCCTGCAGCAGTTGCAGCATCACCCCGATGACTTCGGAGGGATCGCCGCCATTGAGGATCGTCAGGGTGGCCAGCTGCACCGCCGAGGACAGCGCGGAGACGACACCGGGCTGGCCGAAGAACCCGCTGAGCACCGAGCCCACCAGCGTGCCGAGCTCGTCGCTGACCGCCGAGTTGGCCAGCAGGTTCGTGATCGCGGTACCGACCGCGTCGGCGATCTGCGCTCCGCCGGGGTAGCTGCCCAACGCCGACGACAGGAAGTCGCTGACCTCCTCCCCGACCAGGTCCTGGATCGCCGAGCTGTCGACGATTCCGGCCACCACATCGTGGACTGCGGTGCTAATCGCCTGCAGCACATCGGAATTGCCGAACAACGAGCCAATCGCGTTGCTCAGCGCCGTGGCGATCGCGTTGTCGACAGCGGTGTTGGCGGCCAAGGAATGAAGAGCCGTACCCAGGGCGTCTTCGACCTCGGCGCCGCCGCTGACGGCAGTGAAGAAGGTATTGACCGCAGTGCCCAGTGCAGTCGC
Organism: Mycobacterium sp. M26; assembly: GCF_001494595.1. GTDB lineage: Bacteria > Actinomycetota > Actinomycetes > Mycobacteriales > Mycobacteriaceae > Mycobacterium. The sequence goes on along the minus strand of NZ_LN929907.1, from coordinate 1,365,009 downwards.
GACACCTGCGCCGAGCAGATCGTCGACCAACCCGCCGGCGATGTTGGCCAGGCCTTCCACCGCGGCGGAGTCCGCCAGCAGGTTCTGCACCGCGGTACTCACCGCGTCACCGACCGCCCCGGCCGCAGAGCTGCCGCCGAGAACCGAGGTCAGCCAGCCACCGATCTGATCGGCCAGCGAGCCGGCGACAGTGGGGCTGGCGAAGTCGTAGAACACCGACGAGAAGGCGTCGCTGAGCGAACTCACCACATCGGCGTCACCGGCGAAGGAGGAGACGATGCCGGCGACGGCCGACGCCAGCGCGGCCTGCACACCCGACGGCAGCGGTGTGAGCGCCGACCCGTTCACCAGGTCCATGATGTCGGCGGCCAGCGCCGCCGGCACTCCCGAACTGCCGAGGAACGTCGTCACCGCCGAACCCACCGCCGTAGCGAGCGGATGCGCCAGGCCGCTGATCAGATCCTCCACGTCGGCGGCGATGTCCGCGCTCAGCGCATCCAAGGCGGCCGCATAGGCCGGATTGCCTCCGAACACCGCGTCGGCGATCGCATTGCCCACCGCCGCACCGATCGCCTGCGGAATCGCTTGCGGCGCATAGGTTGGCGCCCACGACGGAATGATCTGACCGGCCAGCACGTCGATGGCGTCGGTGATCGCCGACCCGATCGCGGTCTGCACGTCCGTATTGGCCAGGAACGTCGCAATCCCGCTCTGGGTGTCGGGGGCGATGGAGTTGATGTAGTTGAGCAGGGGCTGGATGTCGAAAACCGCCAGCCCCGCGACGATTTCGGCGGTGGTGAGATCGTCGGGCAGGACGCCGCTGACGATTCCGTCGATGGCCGACCCGACCGCGGCGCTGTTGGATCCGGCGAACGTCTTGCTCACCAGGTCGGCAACCGCGTTCCCGACGACGGTACCGATCGCGCTCGGCACCGGCAGCGCTGATGCCACCGAACTCGAAATGAACTCCAGGATGGCCTGATTGGCGAACGCCGAGTAGACCTCGGCGGAGATGCTGCCGTTCTCCAACCAGTCGGCCACCCCGCTGCTGATCAGCGGCGCGAGTTGGCCGGAGATCGGGGCCAGCGCGGGCAGATGGTCATTGAGGAACGCCTGAATGGCATCGTCGAGCAGGCTCTCCCCCACCACCAGTGCTGTCGCCGCGCCGGCCGGCTTCGACCCTCCGGTAGCCGCGGCCGAGGCCGGGGTGCCATCCTTACCCTTCACCCCGATGAAGCCGGCGGCGCCACCCTTGCCGCCCTGGGCGGTGACGCTCGCGCCGTTACCACCGTCGCCGCCATTGCCGGCGATCAGGCCACCGTCACCGCCATTGCCGCCGGCACCGCCGTTGATCCCGACGACGCCCTCGCCGCCCTTACCGCCATTGCCCAGGAAGCCGGCCGACCCGCCGTCGCCTCCGGCGAAGCCGTCACCGCCGTTGCCGATGAACCCGCCCTTGCCGCCGTTGCACGGGCCGCTTTGGCACGCGCCCTCGTACCCGGTGTAGGAATAACCGTTGCCGAAGAAGATGCCGGCGTCGGGATGATCGGCGGTGCCGTCACCGACGAAGAACCGCATGAACGCATCCATCGGATCCACCACCGTCAGGGAGGCGACGGGCTGGCTGCTGGTCACGGTCGCCGCGGCCGGAGTGACCGTGGCCGATCCGGTGGTCTCGCGACGGCTGACGGCCAGAGCGGCCCAGGCCAGCGGTCCGGTGAGTGCGGTCAGGGGATCACCACCGCCACCGGTGAGCCAGTCCAGCGGGCCATGTGCGGTGGCCGTCAGCGATCCGCGCGGGACGGCGGCGGTGAGCACCGGAGCGGCGGGCTCGGCATCCGGCACATCGCTGGCCGGCGAGTTCTCGCCCACCGCAATGGCATTGGACTCGGAGTCGTCACTACCGGTCGCGCCGAGGTGAATCTTGCGGGCGGAGCTCGCAGCACCGGATTCGGCGGTGGCCGCACCGGCCGGCTTGGCCGTGGTGCGGCCCTTGCCGTTGCCCGACGTCGACGACGCACTGCCGGGCGTACGGTTCGCCGCGGCCTTGCGCGCACTGTGCGCCACCGACGAGGTCCCCGAGTCCCCGGCGCCGGTGTCGGCTGTTGCCACCGGCAGGCCGACGATCACACCGCCGACACCCAGCGCTACCGCCAGCGCACCGACGCGGCCGACATAGATTCCCTTGTGCCCAGCTCCCATGGCTGCTACCCCCGATTTGACGCTCAAGAAAGATAAGGTCAGTTAGGGATATCACAGCAGCGGGCCCTATGGCGCCATTTGCTGATGGCAATTAAAAGTACAGCCGGTTACCTCGGCCTTACGCGGGCCTCCGCTACGAATTGCCCCGCTTGCTCCCGCCGGTCGAGGAGCCCTTGGAGCCGGAGCTGCTCTTGCTGGCGGCCCCGCTCTTCTTCGAGGACTTGTTGCTCTGCGGGTTGACCGCCGAGGCGCCGCCGATGACCACATCGTTGATCGCGATACCGGGGGTCGTCTTGGTGACGGTCCTGCCGGTGCTGAAGACCGTTCCGGCCAGGACCAGCGGACCCGGGCCCGCGGTGACGTTGTTGCCGCCGCCGAGGACGTTGAACCCGAAGGTGAAGTTGCCGCCAGCCCCGCCACCGGTGATGGTGTTGCCGTTGCTCAGCGTGTTGATCACGAAGTTCCAGTTGCTGCCGACCCCACCGACGGTCAGGTTGTTGTTGCTGCCGATGATGTTGCGCACCGAGTTCACGTTGCCGCCCGTGGCGATCACGTTGTTGTTGTTGCCGCCCAGCAGGTTACTGGCCGTGGTGTACAAGCTGCCGGAGACGCCGACCGTGTTGCCGGCGCCGAAGATGTTCTGCGCCGTGTTGCCGTTGCCGCCGAGGATGCTCACGTCGTTGAGATTGCCGAACAGGGTCCTGGCCGCGTTCTGGTAGCCACCGGTGATGGTGACGGAGTTGCCGTCGCCGAAGATGCTGCGGCCCCAGTTGAGGTAGCCGCCAATGGTCTGCACGGTGTTGTTGCTGCCGAACAAGCTGCTCGCGGTGTTCACCAGGCTGCCGTTGGTCTGCACCGTGTTGCCGTCACCGAGAAGGCTGGTGGCCCAGTTGAAGATGCCGCCCTGGGCCGAGACGGTGTTGTTGCTACCAAAGAGGTTGGTGGCCAGGTTGATTACCGATCCGGCACCCGCCAGGCCGGACTCCACGACGTTGTTGCTGCCGCCGATGTTGGTGGCGATGCCGAACTGGCCGGCCGAGATCACGCGCATGCTGTTCGGGTCCCCGGCGGACCCGGTGCCGAACAGGTTGGTGGCCAGGTTGCCGCCCGCGCCGGTGCCGCCCGCCGAGACGGTGCTGCTGTTGGCCGGGGCCCACGGTGCGGTGACGTTCAGGGCGATGTTGACGCCGATGTTGCCGAGCAGGCCCGAGCCCTTGGTGATGGCCGTGCCGTTCGGGCCGAGCTGGGTGGCGATGCCGAACAACCCCTGAGCATCGGCCGTCGACCCGTCACCGACGGCGGTGGCGAAGGTGAAGGCATCACCGGTGGTTGCCGCCGAGTTGGCGCCTAGGGCGAAGGCCGCGCCGAACAGACCGTTGGCATTCGCGGTGGCGTTCGGGCCGATCGCGATGGCGATGCTCAACGGCGTGCTGCTGCAGCTGGCGCTGTTCCCGAGCCCGAAGAACGAGGCGCAGGTGGCGTTCGCGGTGGGGGCTGATCCGAGGGCGGCGCCGGCGAGCAGGCCGGTGGTGGCAGCGCCGGCAGCCAGGAAGCTGGTGACTGCGGCACGAGACTTTGCGGTGGTGGCCATGAAGCCGGTCCCCCCTGTAGGTGAATTGACGTCAGGGCAAGATGCTAGAGCAGCGAAACGGTATTGGCCCCCACAACACAATCAAGCCCGTCAAAAGACGGGCTTGAAAGAGTGGCAGGTACAGGATTCGAACCTGTGTAGGCTTCCGCCGACGGATTTACAGTCCGCTCCCATTGGCCGCTCGGGCAACCTGCCGGGTACTCCAGACCGGGGACCGGTTTGGTGCGACTAGCAGGGTACAACGAGGATGTACCCCAAACACAAACCGGCCGATCACACCGAGGAGGGGTCCAATGGCGGATTCATCGTTCGACATCGTCAGCAAGGTCGACCGCCAGGAGGTCGACAACGCGCTGAACCAGGCGGCCAAGGAGCTGTCCACCCGGTTCGACTTCCGCGGCACCGACACCACCATCGCCTGGAAGGGCGAAGAGGTCATCGAGATCGTCAGCTCCACCGAAGAGCGGGTGAAGGCGGCCATCGACGTCTTCAAGGAGAAGCTGATCCGCCGCGACATCTCCATGAAGGCTTTCGACGCCGGCGAGCCCCAGGCCAGCGGCAAGACCTACAAGGTCAGCGGCACCCTCAAGCAGGGCATCGACCAGGAAAATGCCAAGAAGATCAACAAGCTGATCCGCGACGACGGCCCCAAGGGCGTCAAGACCCAGGTCCAGGGCGACGAGATCCGGGTGTCCTCCAAGAAGCGCGACGACCTGCAGGCCGTCATCGCCCTGCTCAAGGGTGCCGACCTCGACGTCGCCCTGCAGTTCGTCAACTACCGGTAGACCACACGACGCCGCCCCCTGCGGCCGGAGCCGGAGGGGGCGGAGTCGACGGGTCTGCTGCGCTCAGTGGGCCAGGGGCGGCATGACGGCGGCATTGCTCGGGTCGATCAGGGTGTAGTGGTGGCGATGCCACTGGTAGCCCGGAACCGCCTCGGGGGCCGGGGCGGCGTGGACCTGGGGCGCGGCGACCCCCGCCGAGCCTGTTGCCGAACCCTGCGCGGCGCTGGCCACACCGGCCAGGCCGAGGGCGGCCCCACCAATGATGCCGGCCGACAGGATCGGCAGGGCCAGGTAACGGGCGATGGTGCTGTTCATCTGAATTCTCCTGGGTGAGTTGAGCTTTCGGTTTGGAGCTAGACCGTTTTCGGTCATGACTCAACCTTCGCCGCGGCCGGCGCCGCGAGCTGTCATGCGAAAACATGGATCGAGGGATGAATCGCGTTCATCCGTTCGGACGACACCCTGTTCATCTCCGCCACGGAAGCGGTCCATCACGGCAAACCTCAATCCACCCAGGAGAATTCAGATGGGCAGCGGGGGCGCCAACGGACACCATCACCCGACTCACCGACCAGGGCTACGTCGACATGAGTTGCTCGAACGACGAGTAACTGCCGACACTCAGTAGAGCGGGTCTCAGCAGAGGCCCGCCGTGCGGCTGTTCCGCGCCGATTCCGGCTGCCACCTGGTTAAACTGCCCCTGTGCGCCAGAACGGCAGCAGACCGACGCGGTCCGCCCGTTTCTTGGCGCGCCTCGCAATCCCGCCCACACCCTCCGGCGGTGAAGCTCACGACGCGGTCCAAGCCGTCTTTCTGCGCTTCGAACGGCAAGCCCAGCGGCGCCGTTCAGTCCTGCGACTGCTGCTCATCGCCGTGATGGTCCTGGCGATTCTGGCCGGAACCGAACGTTCCACGTGGCCTGCGCAGTTCACCATCGTCGGGGTCTACGCCGCGTTGGCAATCATCTCCGTAATCCTTAATGTGCGGCGCCAGCCGGGAGGGGGCGCGCTGCGAGGCGCCGCCCCGATGATGTTCGTTGACATCGCCGCGATCTGCCTGCTACAGCTGCCCTCCTTGGGGAGCGTGCTGATGCTGGGGCTGCTCGCGTTTCTCCCGTTCTTCCTCGCCAGCCAATCGGGCCGGCTGGGCGCGGTGATGGCGATGACCGCCATCGCCTTGGGCGGCCTGACGATTGTCACCGACTCCACCTTGCGGCGGGAGATGTCGGCGCTGCAGATAGCGACAGTGCTGCTGATGCTCGCGTTGCTGTGCGTGTGCTCGTATGCGGTATCGGCCGTGCAGCAGCACCGGATGACCCGTTTCGCCGAGCTCATTGCCAGCCGCTCGATGCTGCTGGCCGACGTGATGACCGCTGAGGAACGACAACGCCGACAGGTCGCCGAAGACCTGCATGACGGTCCGCTGCAAACGGTTCTGGCGGCGCGCCAGGACCTGCGCGAGGTGGTCCGCGAGCACACCGACCTGCCGTCGGTGACGCGAGCCAGCGAGCTGCTCGGCGACGTGTCCCGCGAGCTTCGCCAGCTCACCAAGGAGTTGCACCCCTCGGTGCTCGAGGAGGGCGGCCTGGAACCCGCGGTTCGCGGACTGCTCGACTCGCTGGTTGAGCGCACCGGCGCCACCGTCGACTGCGAAATCGACTACCCCCGCCGCCACCCTGAGGACGCCACGCTCTACGGGGTGGCGCGAGAACTTCTGAGCAATATTGCCCGGCACGCCAACGCCGACACGGTCTGGCTGAGCTTGAAGGACGGCGGCGACATCGTCACCCTCGACGTGCGGGACAACGGTGTGGGCATCGATCCGGGGATCGTCTCCCGCCGCGTCGCCGAAGGACATATCGGGCTGGCGTCGCACCGCTCCCGCATCGAAACCCTCAGGGGAAGTTGGGAATTCGAGCCGGTCGAGCAAGGCACATGGGTTCGGGTGACATTGCCCGTCCACAACGGCAAGGAGGTGCGGTGAGCATTTCGAACCGTCGGGTGCGCGTCGTCGTCGGGGACGACCATCCGATCTACCGTGACGGGATCGTGCAGGCCCTCACCAAGAGCGAGCAGACCGAAGTCGTCACCGCCGTCGGTGACGGGCACTCCGCACTCGAGGCGATCCTCGAACACCGGCCCGAGGTCGCCCTGCTGGACTACAAGATGCCCGGCCTGGACGGTATCGCCGTGGCGCGCGCCGTCACCCGCGAACAGATCCCGACCCGGGTGCTGCTGCTGTCGGCCACCACCGAGGGAGCGGTCGTGTACCGGGCGATCCAGGACGGCGCCGCGGGCTATCTGTCCAAGGACTCCGACCGCGACGAGATCGTCACCGCCGTGGTGGCCTGCGCCCGCGGGGAGAACGTCCTGCCGCCAGAGCTGGTGACCAGCCTGGCGACTGAAGTACACCGCAACGCCAACCCGCAGGGTCCGCTGCTCAGCGAGCGGGAACGGCAGATCCTGCGCATGATCGCCGACGGTAAGACCGTGCGCGACATGGCCACCGAACTCTTCCTCGCCGAAACGACCATCAAGACCCACATCCGACGGCTCTACGAGAAGCTGGGCGTTTCCGACCGCGGGGCGGCCGTCGCCTACGCGATGCGCAACAACCTGCTGGAGTAGCGGATTCATCCGTTCGGACGACGCCGATTCATCCGCACCGACACTCCTTCGGTCGATACCCCGCCCACCGGCGTTCGCGCAGGCTCATCGACATGACAACTCTCACCCGCCCCATTGCCCCTGTCCGGTCCGGTACCCGCATCAAGTACGCCACCGAAGCCCTCGGCACCTTCGTTCTCATGTTCACCGTCGCGGCAGCCGTCCTCGGCGGCTCACCGCTGGCACCCATCGCAATCGGCGCGGTGCTGATGGCCGTCGTCTATGCCGGCGGCCACATCTCCGGCGGTCACTACAACCCAGCCGTCACCGTTGCCGTCCTGGTCCGCGGACGCATCACCATCGCGGAGGCGGCAGGCTACATCGGCGCGCAGATCGCCGGTGGCCTTGTCGCTGCCGTCGTCGCCAACCTGTGCCTCGCGCACCCGCCGACGCCGCCGGTGACCCCGTCCGGGCATGCGATGGTGGCCGCCGTCATCGCCGAGATGGTGTTCACGTTCGTGCTGTGCTTTGTCGTCCTCAATGTCGCCACCAGCAAGGACCACCGCGACAACTCGTTCTACGGACTGGCCATCGGTTTCACCGTGGCCGCCGGCGCGATCGCCGTCGGTGGCATCTCCGGAGCCGTCTTCAACCCGGCCGTCGGTATCGCCGGGGCGACGATCTCGATGGTCACCGGCACCGTCGCGGGTATCTACGTCGTCGTCCAACTGATCGCCGGCGTCGCCGCGGGCCTGGCCTTCCGCGCCCTGAATCCCGGCGACAAATAGCCTCCACCCGCACCCCGCCCCCTGCGCCGGCCGCACACCCGCCGACGCAGGGGGTACCGACCGTCACCCCTGTGGCCCAACCCACCGGTTAGTGCCTAATGTGGTGACCGACACCACACACCGCACGGAGCGAGGACTGCGATGACCGCGACCCCGGAGACCGCCCTGACGCTGGCCGAGCAGGACGCCGGCACCTACGACGTCGTCATCATCGGCGCCGGCTTCTCCGGGATCGGCGCCGCCTACCGCATCACCGAACGCAACCCGGGCACCCGCTACGTCATCCTCGAACGCCGCGACCGCATCGGCGGCACCTGGGACATCTTCCGCTACCCCGGGGTGCGGTCGGACTCCTCCATCTTCAGCCTGTCCTGGCCGTGGGAGCCGTGGACCCGCAAGGAGGGGGTGGCCGACGGCGACCACATCCGCGAGTACATGACCGACACCGCCCGCAAGCACGGCATCACCCCGCATATCCGATTCGGCACCCACGTCATCTCGGCGGACTGGGATTCGTCCTCGGATACCTGGACGGTGCACGTCGAGGAGGACGGGACACCGAAGACCTACCGCGGCCGGTTCGTGTTCTTCGGCTCGGGCTACTACAACTACGACGAGGGCTACACCCCGGAGTTCCCCGGCATCGAGAAGTTCGGCGGCACCGTCATCCACCCGCAGTTCTGGCCCGAGGATCTGGACTACACCGGCAAGAAGATGGTGGTGATCGGCAGCGGCGCCACCGCGGTGTCGTTGATGCCGGCGCTGGCCCGCAAGGCTGCCAAGGTGACCATGCTGCAGCGCTCGCCGAGCTATCTGTTCTCCGGATCGCGGGTCAACCCGGTCAATGAGGCCATTCGGATGACGTTGCCGCGCAGGGTTTCTCACCTGATCGTGCGGTTCATCGCCACCTTGTTCGAGGGGTCGACGTGGCTGCTGTCGCGGCGGGCCCCGGAGGTGATGAAGCGCATCATCCGGGCGCAGAACAAGAGCCTGCTGCCCCCGGGCTATCCGGTGGACGTGCACTTCAAGCCGCGCTACAACCCCTGGGATCAGCGGATGTGCCTGGTGGCCGACGGCGACATGTTCGAAGCCATCTCGCAGGGCCGTGCCGAGGTGGTGACCGACCACATCGACCACTTCGACCAGACCGGCATCGTCTTGAAGTCGGGCCAGCACCTGGATGCCGACATCATCGTGACAGCCACCGGCCTGCAGCTTCAGGCGCTCGGCGGGGTGCGAATCAGCATGGACGGCAACGAGATCAAGCCGCAGGACCGGTTCTCCTACAAGGCGTACATGCTCGAGGATGTGCCGAACCTGATCTGGTGCATCGGCTACACCAACGCCTCGTGGACGCTGCGCGCCGACATGACGGCCCGCTCGACGGCCAAGCTGTTGGAGTACATGAAGGTCAACGGATTCACCCACGCCTCACCGCATCTGGGTGGCCAGCCGATCGCCGAGAAGCCGCTGTGGGATCTGCAGGCCGGCTACGTGCTGCGAAACCTGCACGCCCTGCCGAAGTCGGGCACCAAGCGGCCGTGGATCACGCGGCAGAACTACTGGGCCGACACGATCGATCACCACTTCATCGACAAGATCGGTGAGGACATGACCTTCGGCCGGGTGGGCTCGCCGCTGGGCGCCGACGTCGCGGTGCGCCCGGTCGGTACCGGCACCGGCACGAAGGCTCTGTTGGCCGGCGGTGTCGCGGCGGCTGCGGTGTTCGCGGTGGCCCGGGCCCGGCGGTCCCGCGCGGCTTAGGTCTCGGGCAACCCTGCACAGTCGCTCAGAGGTGGGCACCTCTGGTGCCCCCTCAGCCCGCCTAGCTGCGGGGTCACGGCGGTGAAGTGACTCCCGCGCCGGTCCACGGTAGATTCTCCCGAGGCGTCCAGCAAACGGGAGGAGGGCATCAATGGGCATGTCGCTGGCCGAGCTGGATGCCTGGGATCCCAACGCTGTTCAGGCGGTCTTCTCCGCAGTCACCGATCACTCGGCCTCGACCCGGCTGACCTCCGACGGCCTCGGGCAACTCATCAACGCCGTGCCGTGGGAGGGACAGGCCCACGACGCCGCGAAGGCCGCCAACACCGACATCCGCCGCGACCTGAACCTGCATGCCGAGGAACTGGAGGCCGTCGCAGCCGCGGCCAAGGCCGCCGAGACCGAGATCCGCTCGATCAAGTCCGACTGGCTGCACCTGCAGCAGGAAGCCGCCGCGGCCGGGATGACGATCAACGCCCAAGAGGGCACCGTCACCTACGTCCCCTCCCCCGATCCCGAGGAAGCGGCGATCCAGCAGCACAACTACGAGGTGATCTGCGCCGAAGTGCACCGGCTGCTGCAGCGCGCCGACCAGGCCGACGCCGACCTCGCCGCCGCGATCGACGGGGCTGACGGGCGCAAGTCGGCCGATGAGGTGAACAGGCAACTGTCCGGCCATTGGATCGACGACCCGGCGCAGGCCGAGGCCGACGTGCACGACGCACTGGCCGGCGACAAGGATGCCGCGGCACGCGTCAACAACGTGCTGGACAGCATCACCGCTGAGCAACAAGCTGGCACGAGACCGCTGACAGCCGAACAGGGTTCGGTGCTCAGCCAGCTGCAGGCCCAGCAGAACGGGATGTCGGTCGACGCGCTCAAGACGGCCGAACAGCGGCTCGGCGACCAGAAGGACATGATCGGCAATTCCTGGCAGCTGATGAGCAACGGCAAGCTGCAGTACCCGAAAACCGAACTGCGGCCGGGCGCCAAAGATGATCTGGGCACGTTGATGCGCGGTGGCACCGACCAGCTGCCGACCAGTGTGCGCCAGGCGCTGGAGTCCCCCGGCCTGCTCTACACCGATCAGATGAACACCATCGCCGACATCATCAAGGACGGCGACGATTCCTTCCAGGACAACACCGGGGTGGATCAGGCGTTACTGCACAAGGGTTCGGCGATGATGGATACGCCGCTGTGGCAACAGGATCCGGCCAGCAACGGACGCGACGGATTCGGGCGCGACCCGGCGCTGGACCCGGTGGTGGCCAACGTGTTGTCCGCGGCGGCGCCGGACCACCAGGTGGTCCACGACGTCGTCACCGCGCCCGGTGGCGCCGGGGACCGGTTCCTGCACAACGTCACCGGGCATTTCTGGGGAGACAACGGCAAGGCGGTGTCGGCGTTGTTCGACTGGACCGGGCCGACAGCGCATGGCCCGGAGGCGCAGATCGCGGGTGAGACGGCACACGCCTACGCGACGTATCTGGGCCAGCATCCGGCGGACCTGCTGCACATGCCGGGCAATCACACTCTGGGCGAGGTGAATCCAGAGTTGGTGCGCGGCATGGCTCATGGCCTGGCGCCGTATGTGTCCAACATCGCCGGTGAACACAATGCGCTGACGCCGTTCTTCCCCACACCGGACGATCCGACGGCGCAGGAGAAGGACTTCATGTCGACGGCCAAGGGCATCTTCTCGGTGCTGAGCACCGACTCGAAGGCTGCGGAATTCTTCGACAGCAAGGCCTACGAGGAGATCCTGCGGGATCAGAACAGCTATGCCCGCGACATCGCCAACCACGTTCCGGGTGCAGTGCTCAACAATGCGCACATGCAGGAGGCCGACACCATGCGGTCTCTGGTCGACATCGGCACGAACAATGCGCTGGACGCCAAGGGAATCAACACCGATGCCAGTGCCGCGGCGGCCTACGCGTCGAAGTCGGCGGCCTACGACATGGCGGTCGACGTGCTGAGTGCTGGTGCCGATGCGTCACCCGGTGGACCCGGTGCCGCGCTGGCCACAGAGACGCTGGGGTCGGCCTTGAAGGGAGACATCATCGGCGCACCACCGGTTTCGACGGCGGAGGCCGCGATGTACTCGAACATGACGGAGTACGACGCAGACCGCGCTGTTCTCAACGGTTTACATGCCAATGGCGTGCGAATCGATCTGCCGCGGGAGTTCTTCTTCGAGGGTCATGTCGCGAGTTACAGCGAGTACCTCGGAAACAAGGGAGCCCTGTCCGAACCGTTCTACAACGAATCAATTCGGAACGCGCTCGCCGCGTCTGTCGGGGCCGAGAATGTGTCGACGATCGGAATGGAGAAGGACACTTACAACAATCTTGTAGAGAACCCGCACCCATGGAGGCCAGGGAAGTGATGCTCGGCAGCCGGTTCTTTACTTCTACACTGTTGATTCTGGTTGCGATGGCTGTTGCCTCGTGCACCAAGCCACATGAGACGAACGTCGTTGCGCCACAACCATCCAAACCATGGACTGGCCTTACTCAGGATGTCCGCGCCGTATGGAGTGCTGAGCCGGGCATTGATCTTGTACGGGGACCGGCTGTCGTCGTCCGCGCTTACATCGAGTCCTATTTCCTTGCGAGGGAAATGGGCACCATCGACGCTACCTATCCAGGCTTCACGCGCGCCGTACCGCCTACGACCTCGGACTCGGATCCGCTGGCAGATCCGCGGCCTCAGACGAGTCACCCAGCCCCCCACCCGATTGTCGGAACCGACAAGCGGCACATTCTCAGGATCGATAAGTCGGGCTCCTCAACCGTAGCCATCGTCTGCGACTACAGCACATACACGAGCGCATTCGACCAAGGCAATGGCACGTTCGGATATCCGACCGGGGTCATGGACGACGGTGTCGGGACTTGGCGAATGGCGATGTCAGCGGCTTCGAATGCAACAGGATCGCTGCCACCACAACGAGGACCCGCAGCAGCCCCCGTCACCGATGTATTCGGCGACTGGCGGATTGAGTCGTGGGAGTCGTCGCTGGCGACCTATCCGAACTGGCCGACGTCGACCGCCGATTCTCAAGCCTGCCGCGCTTTAGCCCCAGACCCCATCGAGCGCCGCAAGGCATTACGCAACGGCACACATCCCCGTTCCGACTACCCCACCCTGCCGCCCTACCCCGGCTGGCCCGAAGCCGGCCCGGCCTGACCGCACCGCCGGCGATACCGCATTTTGAAGGAGACATACATGGCCAAGAAGCTGTCCGTCGATGTCGACGCTCTCACCCACGCCGCCACCAAGGTCACCGGTCAGGGCGACGACGTCCACACCAGCCACGCAACCGCCAGCACCCGCATCTCGGCGGCCGAGGGCGGCTGGGCCGGCCGCTCCGCCCAAGCGCTGGCCAACCGGGTCGCCGCGTGGAACACCCGCACCGCTGAACTGGTCACCCGCATCGGCGACCACGGGCAAGGCATGCATACCAGCGCCACCGAGTTCACCGCCCACGAGGAGCGCAGCAGCGACGAACTGCGCCACGTCGCATCGCAGTTGCCGAACTCGCTGTAAACGGCCGACCCCGGCAATAACCTAATCGCCATGACACCTGACCGCCGCGAACCCAATGTCGTCGTCCTCGGCGGAGGCTCCTGGGGAACCACCGTGGCCTCCATCTGTTCCCGCCGCGGCCCGACCCTGCAGTGGGTGCGCTCGGAGGAGACTGCTGAGGACATCAACAAGAACCACCGCAACTCCAAGTACCTCGGTGACGAGGTGGAGCTGTCCGAAACACTGCGGGCGACCACCGATTTCGCCGAGGCCGCCAACTGCGCCGACGTGGTGGTTATGGGCGTTCCCAGCCACGGCTTCCGCGGTGTACTCACTGAACTGGGCAAGGAGCTGCGCCCCTGGGTTCCCGTCGTCAGCCTGGTCAAAGGCCTCGAGCAGGGCACCAACATGCGGATGAGCCAGATCGTCGACGAGGTGCTGCCCGGCCACCCGGCCGGCATCCTGGCCGGGCCCAACATCGCCAAAGAGGTCGCCGAGGGCTACGCCGCGGCCGCCGTGCTGGCGATGCCAGACCAGAACCTGGCCTCCAACCTGGCAAAGATGTTCCGCACCAAGCGTTTCCGCACCTATACCACCGACGACGTCATCGGCGTCGAGATGGCCGGCGCGCTGAAGAACGTCTACGCCATCGCCGTCGGCATGGGCTACTCGCTGGGCATCGGGGAGAACACCCGAGCCATGGTGATGGCCCGCGCCGTGCGCGAGATGTCCAAACTCGGCGAAGCCGTCGGCGGTCAGCGCGACACCTTCTCCGGCCTGGCCGGTATGGGCGACCTCATCGTCACCTGCACCTCCAAGCGCTCCCGCAACCGCCACGTCGGCGAACAGCTGGGCTCGGGCAAGACGGTCCAGGAGATCATCGAGTCGATGAACCAGGTCGCCGAGGGCGTCAAGGCCGCCAGCGTCATCATGGAGTTCGCCGAAAAGTACGGCATCAACATGCCGATTGCCCGTGAAGTCGACGCCGTGGTCAACCACGGAGCGAAGGTCGACGACGCCTACCGCGGACTGATGGCCGAGAAGCCCGGCCACGAAGTGCACGGCTCGCGCTTTTAGCCCACCGAGAAATCAGTAGCCAGCAAACAGTCGAACCGGCACAATTCTCGGGTGTTTACCTCAGAAACTTCGCCGCCGGCGCTGCTTGCGGGCGAATCCCGCACTGTTCAGCGTGCCGTCGAAGTGCTCGGTCAGATCCTGACCGGGTCGGTGAATTCGCGCACCACCGTTGACGGTTTCCTCTACGCCCACCTCGGCAGCTACGGCACCGATCTGGTGTGCGAGTCGCAGAAGCTCTCGCCTCTGGGGCTGGTGACCGCGGGCCTCGCACTGGCGGCGGTGATGGACCAGCATCACCCGGCGATCGGCCCCGGCGAAGACGACGAGCCCCCGACGTGGGGATCGGTGGAGATCGGCGGCACCCGCCTGGCCCCGCCGCAGAACCTGTCCGCCTACTTCGAGGCGGACCAGCTTGCGCCGGTGCCCGTCGTCGTGCAGATCACCGACGAGACTTTCGCCAGCTCGCGCATTCAGGTCTATGCGCGGCCGGGTGAACGCGAGCATGCCACCGAGGTGCTGGCCGCACTTATGGCCGACGCCCGCGGCGCGAAAAACCTCTACCGCGGACGCGCGCTGATAGCCACCGCCAACAACGGACTGCGTCTGGAACTGACCGAGCTGCCCGACGTCACCCGCGACAGCGTGATCGTGCCCGACGCCGTGTGGGACGAAATCGACCTCAGCGTCGCCGCCGTCACCGTGCACCGCGAGCTGATGGAACAGCTCGGCCTCGGGGTGCGCCGCGGGGTGCTGCTCGCCGGACCGCCCGGTGTCGGCAAGACCGTGGTGTCGCAGGTGATCGCCCGCGAGCTGCTCGGTGAGTTCACCGTGATCATCGTCGACGCCCGCGCCGGCCAGTACGTGCTGTCGGAGGTGTTCAAGGAAGCCCGCGGGTTCGGCCCGACGGTCGTCATCCTGGAGGACATCGACCTCATCGTGGAGAACCGCCACGCCGGCGGCGCCTCGGCGACGCTCTCGGAGTTTCTGGCGGCCATGGACGCCGACCCTATGGCTCCGATCCTGACGATGGCGTCCACCAACGACGTCAGCACGCTGGACGTCGCCGCGGTCCGCGCGGCGCGGTTCGACTCGATCATCGAGGTGGGCCATCCGAGCACAGCGGCGGCAAGCCAGATCCTGTCGCGCTACCTGCGCGGAGTTCCCGGTGCCGAGGACGTCGACGCCCGGGCCGTGGCCGCGCAGTTCCCCGCCGACATGAGCGGCGCCGACATTCGGGAAGTCGTGCGGCGCTCGGTGCTGTCGGGCCGCGGCACGGTGTGCACCGAGGATCTGGTCGCCACCGTGCGCTCCGGCCGGTTCAAGCCGGTCGTGCCGGTGGGCACCTACCTCTGAGTTAGCCCGGCGGCAGCGACGGGAAGTACGGGTTGGTGCCCTGCGGCCGGTCCAACATCGGGCTGGGGCCGGAGGTAAACGTCGCCGCCGGGCCGACGACAAAGCCGACCTGGTCGTGCTGGTTCACACAGGCCACCACACCGCCGCCGTCGACGCCGCAACTGATGTCGCGGAAGCCGATGCGGGTGTTGGGGGGCAGCGGCTTGACCGGGCCGGCCGAGTTGAAGATGGGCTGGCCAGTCGTTGAGAAGCCTGGCTCGCCGGAGGCCCCCGCACTGACCAGGTTCGCGCCGTCCGGCGCTCCGGGCAGCGGGCCACTGCAGCCGTAGCTGGTGTTCTGCTTGTTGATCACGCAGGTCACGCCGGGCGGACCGGCGAAGGCGTACCAGTTGCCGCCCATCACGGTGTAGTCCACCGGGCTGATCGCGGTGTAGCCGTTGATGTTGGGAAGTACGGGTGCCGGGGCAGGCGTCGGATCGGCTCCGGCGCTACCCGCCAGACCGATCGCCGCGGAAGCCCCCAGCACGCCGATCAGGATTCTGCTCAGCATCACCACACCCTATTCAGTCGCGTTGTTTGTTGCACTGTCGGTGCGCAGCGACCTGGTGTTACGCCTGTGACATCGATGACGTGCCGAGCAGACGCAAAATCGCACGAAAACGGGCCGAAATGTGCGATTTTGCGTCTGCTCGCGGACCGTGGGTGGGCGGATCCACAGATGTGTAGAAGCCCGTTCGGTGGGCAATGCAACCTCCCGATGACTTCCGCCAAAACCTCGCTGTACCTTGCCGTTTCATCGTCTGACCTGCACGACTTCTGGGCCGGTAACCTCGGTCGGTGGCTTCAGACCAAAGGGCTGCACATCCTGCTCGTGATCGCGGCCGCTGTGCTGGCCACCCGACTCATCAACTGGGTGGCCAGAAAGATCGCCCGCCGTCTTGATCGCGGTCAGGCGCTGGTGCGTTCCGAGGCGACCAAACACCGTCGGGCAGTCGCCTCGGTGATCTCCTCGGTTGCCATCGCGCTGCTCTATGCCCTGGTCGCTGTCGACATCGTCGACACCCTCGGGCTGCCCGTCGGATCGTTGATCGCGCCCGCCGCAGTGATCGGCGCTGCACTGGGCTTCGGCGCTCAACGAGTGGTGCAGGACCTGCTCAGCGGCTTTTTCATCATCACCGAGAAGCAATACGGGTTCGGCGACCTGGTTCAACTCACGGTCACCGGATCCGACGCCCGCGGGACCGTCGAGGACGTCACATTGCGGGTGACGAAGCTGCGCTCGGGCGACGGTGAGGTGTTCACCATCCCCAACGGCCAGATCGTGAAGTCACTGAACCTGTCCAAGGACTGGGCCCGCGCCGTCGTCGATATTCCGGTTCCCACCAGCGCCGACCTCAACACTGTCAACGACCTGCTGCACGACGTCGCCACCGCCGCCCTGCGCGACGACACGATGTGCCAGTTGCTGCTCGACGAGCCCGCGCTGATGGGCGTGGAGAGCATGCAGCTCAACACGGTGAACCTGCGGATGGTGGCGCGCACGCTGCCGGGCAAGCAGTTCGACGTAGGCCGGCAGCTGCGGGCAATGGTGCTGGAGTCGCTACGTCAGGAAGGAATCGTCAGCCCCAAGCCGCATGTCAGCGCTACTCAGAGTTAATCCCCGGGTCGCTTCGCTCCTGCCCGCCGAGCGCTAACGGCCCGCCATCTTCTCCAGCCGCGCGATGCGGTCCGGGATCGGCGGGTGGGTGGAGAACATCTTGCCGATGCGCTCACCGGAGCGGAACGGGCTGGCGATCATCAGGTGCGCCTGATCGGCCAGCTGCGGGTTGGGCGGCAGCGGCGCGGCCTCCACACCGCCACTGATCTTGCGCAGGGCCGAGGCCAGTGCCAGCGGGTCACCGGACAGCTCGGCACCGGACTCATCGGCCTGGTACTCCCGCGAGCGTGACACCGCCAGCCGGATCAGCGTGGCCGCGATCGGGCCGAGCAGCGAAACAAGCAGCAGGGCAAAGGGATTCGCGCCGCCTTCGCGGTTACCACCGAAGGCCCCGGCGAACATTGCCATGTTGGCCAGCGCGGTCACCACCGAGGCCAGCGCTCCGGCCACACACGAGATCAGGATGTCGCGGTTGTAGACATGCGACAGTTCGTGCCCGAGGACGGCGCGCAGTTCACGTTCGCTGAGCAGGTTGAGAATGCCGGTGGTGACGCACACCGCGGCGTTGCGCGGGTTGCGTCCGGTGGCGAAGGCGTTCGGGTTGGCGGTGTCGCTGATGTAGAGCCGCGGCATCGGCTGGTGCGCGGTGGTGGCCAGTTCGCGCACCATCGCGTAGATCTGCGGGGCCTGCACCTCGGTGATGGGCTGGGCGTGCATGGCGCGCAGCGCCAGCTTGTCGGAGTTGAAGTACACGTAGACGTTCATGCCGATCGCGAAGATCAGCGCCAGGAACATGATGTTGCGCCCGAACAGCGAGCCCAAGAAGACGATGAACGCCGACATGCCGACGAGCAGAACGAATGTCTTGAGCCGATTGGTGGTCGGATGCCAGGTCATCAGGTTCCTCCTACGAACGCACTCTCCGGGAGACTAACGCCCCGGACCCGTCGCAAGGTTCCGGAACCGCCGTCAGCCGTGCCGGTTGATCGTGTAGTCGACCAGAGACGCCAGCGCGCGGCGGCCCGGCACGTCGGGCAGCCCGGCCAGCTCCTCGCCGGCCTGCTCCGCGTACCGCTCGACAGTGGCCTTGGCCTTGGCCAGGCCGGTGCCGGCACGCAGCAGCCCGAGCGCCTCGGCCAGGGTGTCGTCGTCCTCGATCGGGCCGCGCAGCAGCTCACGCAGCCGGTCGGCGTCCGGACCGGTCTCGTTCAGCGCGTACAGCACCGGCAGGGTGTGCACTCCCTCGCGCAGGTCGGTACCGGGCAGCTTGCCCGACTCGTCAGGGTCGGAGTCGATGTCGATGATGTCGTCGGAGATCTGGAAGGCCGTGCCGACGATGCCGCCGAGCCGGCTCAGCCGCTCGATCTGGTCCGGGGTTGCCCCGGAAAAGGTGCCGCCGAACTGGCCGGACGCCGCGATCAGGCACGCCGTCTTCTCGTAGACGACCTTGAGGTAGTGGTCGACCGGGTCGACGCCCGCGGCCGTGCCCTTGGTTTCGCGCATCTGGCCGGTGACCAGCTGGGCGAACGTCTCGGCGATGATCCGCACCGCGTCCGGGCCGAGCTGGCTGACCAGCCGGGAGGCCGTCGCGAACAGGTAGTCGCCGGCCAGGATCGCGATGTTGTTGCCCCAGCGGGCGTTGGCCGACGGCGCACCGCGCCGGATCTGGGCCTCGTCCATGACGTCGTCGTGGTACAGCGTGGCCAGGTGGACCATCTCGATGACCGCGCCGGCCACGGTGACCTGCCAGGCGTCGGGTTCGGGCCCGATCTGGGCCGAGAGCACGGTGAACAGCGGGCGGAACCGCTTGCCGCCGGCCTCGAACAGGTGCAGCACGGCCTCGGTCATCAGCTCGTCGCCACCACGCAGTTCGGTGCCCATGAGCTCTTCGACGCGGCCCACCCCGTCGCGGACATTCTGGGCGAACACAGGGTCGCCGAAGTCCACCCCCGCTACCACGGTCGCCGGTGTCCTCACCCTGCCAACATACTGGGAGGGTGGACAGGCACGCGGATGTGGTCATCGTCGGGGCCGGGCCGGCTGGCTCGGCCGCTGCGGCCTGGGCGGCTCGCGCCGGTCACGACGTGCTGGTCATCGATGCCGCCGAGTTCCCCCGTGACAAGGCCTGCGGCGACGGCCTGACCCCGCGCGCGATCCTGGAACTGCAGAGCCTGGGCCTGGGCGAGTGGCTCGACGGCCACATCCGCCACCACGGGCTGCGGCTGGCCGGCTTCGGCGCCGCCGTCGAGGTGCCGTGGCCCGGTCCGTCGTTTCCCGGCTGGGGGTCGGCGGTGCCGCGGATGGAACTCGACGACCGGATCCGCAAGGTCGCCGAAGACTCCGGGGCGGCGATGCTGCTGGGCGTCAAAGCTGTTGACGTATCACGGGATTCCCGTGGCGCGGTGGACACCGTGGTGCTGGCCGACGGGTCGTCGGTGCGGTGCCGGTGGGTGATCGTCGCCGACGGTGCCCGCTCCCCGTTCGGCCGGGTGCTGGGCAGGCAATGGCATCAGGAGACGGTGTACGGGGTGGCCGCGCGTGGCTATCTGGCCTCACCGCGGGCGGCCGAGCCGTGGATTTCCTCCGACCTCGAGCTGCGCTCGGTCGACGGGCAGGTGCTGCCCGGCTACGGCTGGATCTTCCCGCTGGGCAACGGCGAGGTGAACATCGGCGTGGGCGCGCTGGCCACGGCCAAGCGGCCCGCTGACGTCGCGCTGCGACCGCTGATCAAGCACTACACGTCACTGAAACGACAGGATTGGGGCTTCGAGGGCTCGCCTCGGGCGGTGGCGTCGGCGCTGCTGCCGATGGGCGGCGCGGTCTCGGGGGTGGCCGGACCCAACTGGATGCTGATCGGCGACGCCGCGGCGTGTGTGAACCCGCTCAACGGCGAGGGCATCGACTACGGGCTGGAGACGGGTCGGCTAGCCGCGCAGATGCTGGGCTCCCCCGATGTCGCCTCGGCGTGGCCGGCACTGCTGCAGGCGCACTACGGGCGAGGATTCTCGGTGGCGCGCCGGCTCGGTCTGTTGCTGACGCTGCCGCGGTTCCTACCGTTGACCGGCCCGGTGGGGATGCGCTCGACGCGTTTGATGGGCTTGGCGGTGCGGGTAATGGGCAACCTGGTCACCGACGAGGACGCCGACTGGGTGGCGCGGGTGTGGCGCTCGGCCGGGTACGGCTCGCGAATCCTGGACCGCCGCAAGCCTTTCAGCTGAGCGGGGCCAGCCCCGAGCGCAGGAGTTCCAGACAGGTCGCCGAGAGTTCGGTGAGGTCGGTCTCGCACTTGTCGCGACCCCACTGTTCGAGCGCGACGATCAGCGCGGCGGCCACCGTCGCCCCCGCCACTTGGGCGATCAATTCGACGTCGGCCACCTGCCGGTAGCGGTCCCGAACGAACTCGCTGACCACCGCCGCGAACGAGGACTGCACCAGGCGCACGTGCCCGGCGGCCCGCTCGCCGTCGATCAGGCTGGCCCGGGCCAGAGCCGCCTGGCGCACCACCTCGACGTCGTGCGGGAAGCTGTCCATCGCCTTGAGCACGGCATCGATGAGCGGTTCGTCCTTGGGCCGGCGTTCGAGCGCCTCGGCAAACCACTCGAAATGGGTTTCGTAGTCGGCGAACAGCACCGCTTCCTTGGTGGGGAAATGCCGGAAAAAGGTGCGCTGGGTGACGCCGGCCTCCTCGGCCAGTTCGGCAACGGTGACGTTGGCGAAGCCGTCACGGGCGAACCGTTCCAGGGCAACACGGCGCAACGCGTCGCGGGTGGAGCGACGGCGTTGTTCGTGCAGGTTGCTCGACATCGTGATGATCGTAGCCGATCAATTTGTCAGAACAGTCGCAATTGCGTCAGTACTGACATAAACTCCGCCGCATGACTGATTACGACGCCATCATCGTGGGGGCTGGACACAACGGATTGACCGCGGCCGCGGTCCTGCAGCAGGCGGGTCTGCGCACGCTCATCCTGGAACAGAACACCTATAGCGGCGGCATGGCGGCCACGGTCGAACTCATCGACGGATTCCACTTCGAAATCGCCGGGTCAATCCGTTTCCCCACCGCGGCCAAGATCAACAGCGAGCTCGGACTGGACACCCTGCCGGTCATCGAGAACGAGATCATGTCGGTCAACATCGGTGAGAACGGCGAAGAGCCGATGGTCTTCCACCACGACCCGATGAAGATGATGACCGAGATGACCGAAAAGCACGGCCTGGAAGCCGTGATGGGGATGGCCCAGCTCTACGCCTGGGCCACCGGTCCACGAAAGGCGTTGGGCCGCTTCGACGCACTGGAACCTCCGAAGACCATCGATGAGATGTACGCCTGCGCCGCCGACGAGAACGAGCGCCAGGCCATCCACGACATGCTGTTCGGCTCGGCGATGGACGTCATCGATCGCTACGTGCCGGATAAGGAGAAGCATGCGGTGATCCGCGGCATGCTCGCGTTCCTGGCCGTCAACTCCACCTACCGCGGGCCGTACACCCCGGGCAGCGCAACATGTTTGGCGTTCGCGCTGGCCATGCCCGAGGAGGGAGGCCAGATGACCACCAAGATCAAGGGCGGCATCGGCGCGCTGTCCGATCACCTCAAGAAGCTCTACCTCGAGGCCTCCGGCGAGATCCGCTATCGCGCCAAGGTCGACAAGATCCTCGTCGAAAACGCCAAAGTCACCGGTGTGCGACTCAAGGACGGCACCACCGTCACCGCACCCGTCGTTGTGTCCAACCTCGCGCCCGACACCACCCTGCTCGATCTCGTTGGCGCCGAGCACCTTCCGTCCTCGCTCGTCACCCGCCTCGGCGGCCGCGACCACCGCGGCTCCTATCTGCAGATCCACTTCGCGCTCGACGGCCTGCCCGAATACTCCGCGCCCTACGACTTCCTCAACGAGCCCGGAATGCAGATGTCGGTCGGCATGTTCGGTTCGCCGGAAAGCCAGCAGCGGCAGTGGGATAACTGCCGGTTCGGCGTCATCCCCGACAACCCGGCGCTGTCGATCCAGATCCCGACCGTGGGTGATCCGGAAATGGCGCCGGAGGGCAAGCACGCCGCCAGCGTGTACGTCTACGCCTTCCCCACCGAAGCACCCCGCGAGCAGCACGGTCACCTCAAGAACGAGATGGCCAAGGTCGTCATCGACAAGATCACCAAGTACGCGCCGAACTTCAAGGACATCGCGATCCGCAACATCACGTTCGCGCCGTACCACATGAACACCATGTTCGGCGCACCCAACGGTGACTTCTGCCAGGGCCTGCTGCAGCCGGAGCTGATGGGCCCGAACCGGCCCGGCCCCAAGGGTTTCCTCGACGAGCCCATCCCGATCGAGGGTCTCTACCTCGGCGGTGCGGGCTGCCACGGCGGGCCGGGCATCACGTTCATCCCGGGCTACAACGCCGGCTATCAGGTGCTCGCCGACGCCGGACGGTAGGTGCGCGGGCGGGCGTCACTCTGGCGTGACGCTCGATGCCGAGCGTTGCTCTGGTGTGACGCTCGGCGGCGCGACGCTAGGGCTTGACGGCGGCGTGCAGGGCGACGATGCCGCCGGTCAGGTTGCGCCAGCGCACCTGCGACCAGCCGGCCGCCTCGATGCGGCGGGCCAGCTCAGCCTGATCCGGCCACGCCCGGATGGACTCCGCCAGGTACACGTAGGCCTCGGGGTTGCTCGACACCGCCGTCGCCACCCGCGGCAGCGCGCGCATCAGGTACTCCTTGTAGACCGTCGAGAACACCGGCACGACCGGCGTGGAGAACTCGCACACCACCAGCCGTCCGCCGGGCTTGGTGACGCGGGCCATCTCGCGCAGCCCGGCGGAGTGGTCGACGACATTGCGCAGACCGAAGCTGATGGTCACTGCGTCGAACACCTCGTCGGCGAACGGCAGCTTGGTGGCGTCGGCGCCGACCTTGGGGACCGGGCGGGTGGCCCCGGCGTGCAGCATGCCCACCGAGAAGTCGGCGGCCACACACCACGCCCCGGACTTGGCCAGCTCCACCGTGGAGACCGCCGTCCCGGCGGCCAGGTCCAGCACCGAGTCGCCGGGTCCGATGCCCAGTGCCGAGCGGGTGGCGCGCCGCCAGGCGCGGTCCTGCCCGAGCGAGAGCACGGTGTTGGTGATGTCATAGCGGCGCGCCACGGCGTCGAACATCGACGCCACGTCACGGGGATCCTTGTCCAGCGTCGCGCGGCTCACGGACCCGACGCTACCCGAGTGGGAATCATCGGCGGGCTGAGGCGTTGGCTAGGACCATGAGCGAAAAAGTGTGGTTCATCACCGGAACATCCCGCGGCTTCGGACGGGAGTGGACGATCGCCGCCTTGGAGCGTGGTGACAAGGTCGCCGCGACCGCGCGCAACACCGACACCCTGGCCGACCTGGTCGAGAAGTATGGCGACGCGATCCTGCCGATCGCCCTGGACGTCACCGACCGGGCCGCGGACTTCGCCGCGGTGAAGAAAGCCCACGACTACTTCGGCCGCCTCGATGTGGTGGTCAACAACGCCGGCTACGGCCACTTCGGCTTCGTCGAAGAACTCAGCGAGGCCGACGCCCGCGACCAGATCGAAACCAACGTCTTCGGTGCCCTGTGGGTGACCCAGGCCGCGCTGCCGTTTCTGCGCGCCCAGGGCAGCGGGCACATCATCCAGGTGTCCTCGATCGGCGGGATCACCGCCTTCCCGCTCGTCGGGATCTACCACGCCTCCAAGTGGGCGTTGGAAGGCTTCTCCCAGTCGCTGGCGCAGGAGGTCGCACCCTTCGGCATCCACGTCACGCTGATCGAGCCGGGCGGCTTCGACACCGACTGGTCCGGCCCGTCCTCGCGGCGTTCCGAACCGCTGCCCGACTACGCCGAGTTGCACCAGCAGGTGGCCGAGGCCCGCGCCGCGCGCTGGGCCAAGCCCGGCGACCCGAAGGCGTCGGCCGCGGCGATCCTCAAGGTGGTCGACGCACCGACCCCGCCGCTGCGGGTGTTCTTCGGCGAGTCGCCATTGCAGGTGGCGCGTGCCGACTACGAGAGCCGGCTGGCCAACTGGGAGCAGTGGCAGCCCGTCGCCGTCGAGGCGCAGGGTTAGAGCCGTCGAGGCGCAGGGTTAGAGCCGTCGAGGCGCAGGGCTAGCTATATGACGTGCGCGTCGACTTGCAGAAGTTGGCGCGCCCGCCTAGCCATGCGTTCGCTGAGGTGGATCAGCCGATCCTCGTGCCCGGCCGGCATGGTGTAGGCCAACTTACGGAGCTCGACGGCAAAGGCTTGCAGTTCTTGACGAAACGTCGGGTCACTCATGAGGTCTCCCCAGACCTTGGGACTTCGGATACTGGCCAGTGTGCCCCCAATCACACTGGAACAAAACCTATCTCAGCAACAATTCAGCTGAGCGCCACGAAGTTGTCGGTATAACCGGTGCCCACCTCTCAGCGACTCGTGCAGAGCGCCACGCAACGGAGCGTGCCCGGTGAGTCGCTCAAAGGTGGGCAGTGATCATGCGGCCCGGATGCGCCGACGACCGTCGGCCTGCACCGCCTCGTAGTGCCCGAGCAGTTGGTCGCAGACCGCCGGCCAGGTCCGGCCGAGCACACTGCGCCGCGCTGCCTGCGCGTAGCGGGGCCGCTCGTCGAGCAGGTGCAGCACCGACTGGGGCAGCCGCTGCTCGAACTCGTCGACCGACAACAGCAGCCCGGTGCGATACGGGGCGACCAGATCGCGCGGCCCGCCGGCGTTCGGGGCGATCACCGGTAGCCCGGAGGCCATCGCCTCCTGGACGGCCTGGCAGAACGTCTCGTGCTCACCGGGGTGGACGAACACGTCCATGCTGGCGTAGGCGGCGGCGAGCTCGGGGCCGTAGAGCGCGCCGGTGAACACCGCACCCGGCAACAGGGCCTGCAATTTGGCCCGGTCCACCCCGTCGCCGACGATCACCAGCTGCAGGTCGTCGCGGTGCGCCAGGACGGCCAAGCGTTCGACGTGCTTCTCGGGCGCCAGCCGTCCGACGAACCCGACGATCGGCCTGCCCTGCGGTGACCACGCCGCCCGCAGCGCCGCGTTGCGGTTGGATGGCGCGAACCCGGTCACGTCGACGCCGCGACCCCAGTGATGCACTCGCGGAATATTATGGGCGGCAAGGTCTTCCATCGCCGCCGTCGACGGCGCCAGGGTCCGGTCGGCCCGCGAGTGCAGGTGCTTGGTCCACGCCCAGGCCGCGCGGGAGGCAACGCCGATGCCGTAGCTCTCGGCGAACCCGGCGACGTCGGTCTGGAACACGGCGACCGTCGGCACCCCGAGATGGCGTGCGGCGTGCAGTCCGCCGTAGCCGAGCAGGGCCGGCGACGCCAGGTGTACGACGTGCGGGTCGAAGCCGCGCAGCACGCCGACCATCCGCGGTCGCGGCACCCCCAGCGGAAGCGACGTCACCTTCGGGAACATCCGGGCCGGAACTCGGTGCACCCGGATACCGTCGTGGATGCGGTCGGCGGGACGTTCACCGCGCGGGTTGTCCGGGGCGATGACGAGTGCTTCATGACCCGTGCGGCGCAGATGCTCGAGCACCCGCAGCACGGAGTTGGTGACTCCGTTGACGTTGGGCAGGAAGGACTCGGCGACAATCGCAACGCGCACGTCCCAAGAGTGCCAGCGGCGCCTGTCAGCAAGGTTTCGTCCAGGCATACACGACACGAAAAGCTGGTGGGACGGTACGGTGCGAGCATGCGCTATCTGGCTGCGCTCGTCGTGACGCTCCTGCTGATCACCGGCTGCAGCCGGGCTGTCGCCGGTGTGGCACAAGTGGATCCGAACGGCCCGGCGACCGAGATCTCCAAGGACGGGTTCGGCGTGATCGCCGGCGACCCCAACGCCCCGGTGCAGATCGAACTGTTCACCGAACCGCAGTGCACCCACTGCGCCGATCTGCAGAAGGACTTCGGCGACGAGCTGGCCAAGTACATGAACCTCGGCCAGCTGGCCGTCACCTACCGGCCGCTGACGTTCCTGGACACCCCGAGTACCGGCGGCCATTCCGAGCGCGTCGCCAACGCGCTGTTCGCCGCGGCCGGCCCCAAGACGTCGGCGAAGGCCTTCCAGAAGTTCGTCGAGGACCTCTGGGCCCATCAGGATCCCGGCGGCAAGGGACCGAGCAACGACGAGATCGCCGACATGGCCCGGGAGAGCGGCATCGGCGCCGAGGCCGTCGCCGCCATCAAAGCCGGCAAGGACGCCGTCGACCTGAAAGATATGGCGGACACCAACTTCGAGTACCTCTACGAGGTGGATCCGGTGAGCACCGGAACGCCGACGGTGTACGACCTGAACAGCGGCGAGAAACTCGACATCTACGACAACAACTGGCTGTCCAAGCTGATCTCGTCCTGACGCGCCAGCCGGCGCTCCATCACCACCAGCCCGGTCAGTAGAATCGCGCCAACCAACCAACCCACAACGGCGACCGAAGCGGCCGGAATGATCGCCAGCGAGGCGTTACGGTCTTGCACGCGAACAAGATCCGGATCGTCACGGTCATATTCGACGTAGATGCGCATCCCGTCGGCCAGTTCCGACGGGTAGAGCACACCCAGTTCGGGGCGGTAGGTGACCCGGTCCGGGGTGACGAACTCGATGGTCGAGCGCCGCGGGCCCGCGGAGAGCACCTCGGCCTGCGCGACACCCATGTTCTGTTCGATCTGACGGTCGTTGCGCCAGGCACCGGCCACCAGCAGGATCGACTGCAGGGTCACCAGTCCGAGCACGATCCACACCGCGCATTTGCTCCACCGCAAGGCTTTTCGCGCGGGGGTGTCGACGACACCGGGTGTGCGCCGGGGTAGCGCGGGTTCCAGCAGGGCTCGCAGCCTGCGGATCACAGCGCCGCCTTGATCGCGGCGTGCAATTGGCGCAGCGAGGACCGGTCGGCCTTGACTTCCAAAACCCGCATACCGTCGTGGTTTTCGGCGAGCGCGTCGGCCAGTTCGGCGACCTCGATCTGACGCGAGTCGACGTGGTACGCCCGGCACAGCGCGCCGACGTCGACGTCGTGCGGGGTGCCGAAGATGCGCGAGGACACGTCGGAGAATCGTGGATCGCCCTGCTCGAGCAGCTCGAAGATGCCGCCGCCGTTGTCGTTGGACACCACGATGGTCAGGTTGGCCGGCGTCGGCTCCGTGGGACCGATCAACAGCCCCGAGCTGTCGTGCACGAACGTCAGGTCACCGATCAGACCGATGGTGCGGCCGGTATGTGCCAGCGCCGCGCCGATGATCGTCGACACCGTGCCGTCGATCCCGGCGACCCCACGGTTGGACCGCACCTTCAAGCCCTCGGTGTTCAGCCCCACCAGGGCGGCGTCGCGCACCGGGTTGGACGCACCCAGCACCAGCTGGTCGCCCGGGCCGACCGCGTCAGCCACCGCGGCCGCCACATGCAAGCCGGTGGTCAGCGGATGAGCCTGCAGTTGTTCGCGCACCGCGGCTACCGCGTGCCGGTTGGCGTCCGCGCAGCGTTCCAGCCAGGCCGGGTCCGGGGCGCCGATGGTCTCGGCGCGGGTGCCGGTGGCCTGGCTGTTACCGGAGACGTCGGGCCAGCGCGGTCCGGTGGTCAGAGCGAATACCGGTAGCGACGGGTCGGCCAGCAGGGTGGAGACGGGCCGGTGCAGGGTGGGCCGGCCGAGCATGATGACCTGCTGGGGTCGCAGCAGCGGGAGCGCCAGCGGGTGCAGCGCATTGGGTGCGTGCGGAGCGGTCGGCTCGGCAACGGTGGGCAGATGCGCGAGGTTGGGATGGACACCCGCGCCGTGCCCGGCGATGACGACGGTGTCCGGCGTCAGGTCGATCTCCAGCGGCTGGTCGAACGTCACCGGTGGGGTGTAGGTCCACGGCCTGCCGTCGGGACGGCCCGGCGGCACCTCACTCGGTGCGACGGCTTCGTCGGGAACCAGCGGCTCGCGCAGCGGGATGTCGAACTGCACCGGGCCGGCGTTGGCGGTGCGGGCCCCTGTCGCGGCGGCCAGCACCCGGCAGGTGGCCGAGCGCCACTGGGCGTTCAGCGAGTCCAACTTTTCGGGAGCGTCGTCGGCCAGACCCAGACTGATCGCCGCACGCACCTGGGTGCCGAAGTAGCCGAGTTGCTCGAAGGTCTGGTTGGCGCCCGTGCCCAGCAGTTCATAGGGCCGGTTAGCGGACAGCACGATCAGTGGCACCCGGGCGTAGTTGGCCTCGACCACGGCCGGGCCCATATTGGCCACCGCGGTGCCCGACGTCATCGCCACACAGACCGGGGCACCTTCGGCCACCGCCAGGCCGATAGCCAGGTAGCCCGCGGTGCGCTCGTCGATGCGGACGTGAAGCCGGAGTTTGCCCGCCCGGTCGGCGTCGTGCAGGGCGAAGGCCAGCGGCGCGTTACGGGAGCCGGGGCACAGCACGACGTCGCGGACGCCGCCGCGAATCAGTTCGTCGACGACGACCCGAGCCTGAGCCGTCGATGGGTTCACCACTACAGCGTGTCATATCGCCATTTGAGCGCCCAAACCAACAATTGGGCGTCAAAGCGCGAGTAGATCGCGCCAGAACGTCGAGTTCGGCGCAGCTCAGACGAGGGTGCCGGCGAAGAAGTCCAGCATCGCGCTGTTGACGGTGTCCGGGCGCTCCAGGAAGCCGAGGTGGCCGGTGTGCCCGATCTGGACGTAGCGGCCGTTGGGCAGGGCATCGGCGACCTCGCGGCCCAGCGCGGCCGGGGTGATGACGTCGTCGGCGAAACCGATCACCAGCACCGGCGTGGTGATCGACCGGTAGGCCGGTAGCCGGTTCTGGGTGGGCACCACCGTCAGCTGCGCACGCCAGCCGGGTGTGCGCTTGAGCGGGAACGCCGTGAACATCTCGTACCACTCGGTGATCGCACTGTCGTTGTTGATGGTCTTAGGTGAAAAGTTCTCCAGCACACGGACTTTCGCAGCATAGGCGGGCGGCAGTTCGATACCGGAGTCGGCCAGCACGTTCTCCGCGGCGCGGAACGACTGCCGGGTGGTGTCGACCCGGCCCCGGGTGCCCATGAGCACGGCCTGGCTGACCAGTTCGGGGCGGACCAGCATCAGCTCCTGGGCGATGAAGGCCCCCATTGACATCGCCACGATGCGGGTGGGGCCGCCGACCAGCTGCTCGATGATCGTCGCGGTGTCGGCGATCATCTGCTCGGTCGAGAACCCGCCGGCATTCTCGGTGGCGCCGATCCCGCGGTTGTCGAAGGTGATGCATCGGTAGCCGGCGGCCTGGAAAGCGGGCACCTGGTAGATGTGCCAGGTGCGGCCAGCGCCGCCGGTTCCAGCGATGAACAACACCGGCTCGCCGGAGCCCGTGTCGTCGTAAGCCAGGTTGATCACCTGGCAGAGGCTACGCGACCCTTCCTGCGCTTATTGCGGGCCGTCTGCAGTGCGCCCTGCCACAGCAGCCGCGCCGACTGAGAGAGCTGATGGCCGGCGATGGTCTCCTTGGACAGCAGCGCGGTGGCAGTGGCCTTGGTGGACGTCGAGGCCTTGGAGATGTGGCCGGAGTCGAACGGCGGATGCGGGTCGTATTCGATGACGAGCTGGATCGCCTTGGCGCGCGCCTCGCCGTTGATCTGACCGGCCAGCCACAACCCGAGATCGATCCCGGCCGACACCCCGGCTGCGGTGACGATCTGGCCCTCCCTCACGATCCGTTCGTCGCTGACCGGGGTGACGCCGAAGGTACGCAGCATCGGCACCACCATCCAGTGCGAGGTGGCCCGCTTGCCCTCCAGCACGCCGGCCGCGGCCAGGATCAGCGACCCCGAGCACACCGACGTCGTCCACGCGGCGGTCTCGTGCGCCTGCCGCACCCACGCGAGCACCTTTTGATCCTGGGCATGCTCGAAGGTGGACATACCGCCGGGCACCAGGATGACGTCGGGCGACGGCGTCTCGTCGAACGAGTGGGTGGCACCGACGATCAGCACACCGGAATCGGCAGTGACCGGTCCGGGCTCATGCCAGACGAAACGGACCTCGGTGTCGGGCAGGTTGCGCAACACCTCGTAGGGCCCGATGAAGTCCAGAGCAGTGAAACCGGGATAGAGCACGATGGCGATCTGGGTCATGATGTCTCCTCTAGGCGAAGGTCTTGCGGTACTGGTCGGGTGAGACGCCGATACGTCGGATGAAGTTGCGGCGCATGGTTTCTGCGGTGCCGAAGCCGCAGCGGGCGGCGATGGTCACGACGGTGTCGTCGGTCTCCTCGAGTTGCCGGCGGGCGGCCTCGGTGCGGACCCGTTCGACGTAGGCCCCCGGCGCCTCGCCGACCTCGTCGGTGAAGACCCGGGTGAAATGCCGCGGGCTCATGGCCGCACGGCGGGCCAGGTCGGTGATGCTGTGTGCGGCACCGGGTTCGGACTCGATGGCCTCCTGCACGTCACGGATCGGTTCGCGCCTGGCGCGCGGCATCCACACTGGCGCGGCGAACTGGGTCTGCCCGCCGGGCCTGCGCAGGTACAGCACCAGCCAGCGGGCGACGGTTTGGGCGACCTCGGTGCCGAAGTCCTCTTCGACGAGCGCGAGCGCCAGGTCGATGCCGGCGGTGACGCCGGCCGCTGTCCAGACCGTCGGCGTGCTGCGAATGAAGATCGGCTCGGAATCGACTGTGATGGCTGGGAATTCGCGGGCCATGCGATCGGCGAACGCCCAGTGGGTGGTAGCGCGATGACCGTCGAGCAGGCCGGCCTGGGCGGCCAGGAACGCGCCGGTGCAGACGCTGACCACCCGCCGTGAGTTGGCGACCGCCCGGTTGATCCACGCCATCGTGGCCGGGTCGGTGCGGGCGGCGTCGACACCCGCACCGCCGGGGAGCACCACGGTGTCGATATCGCGCGGGTCCGCCATGGCCTCGGCGACGAAGGCCAGACCGGTCGGGGTGGTGACCGGTGAGCCGTCCGGTGAGACCACCCTGACCTGGTAGCCGCCCTCGGTGAGCGCGGCCGCGCCGGTGAACACGTCGTGCGGCCCGACCAGGTCCAGCGCCTGCACGCCGGGGAAGCCGAGAATCACCACCGATCGCGTCATGGCTCTCAGTGTTCGCGCTCGCAGCCATGGCGTCTACGCCATGGAGCCCACAAATCAGGACATCGCAAGTCTTACGGCTGGGAAAATTCTTGAGAATCTGCTGCGAACTCCCTGTGTGGCGGCGTTAGGTTCTTGACTGAAGAAGGAGTCGCCATGACGAGATTCGTTATTGCTCCCAGTCTTGCCGGAATCGCCGTCACCGTCGCCGCGCTCACTGCGGCGCCTGCGCACGCGTCAGAAGAGTTGTCCTGTTGGGTGGAAGATCTCTGCGGCTCCGGCACTGCCAGCAGAACAGCGACAGCGAGTGCAACCACCAACCCGATCAGCGCGATCATCGGCAATGGCACCGCCGACCATCCCGACGCGGGCATTCTGATCGGCAACGGGTACAGCCCAGACCCTCTCACCTGTGGCCAGCAGTGCGACGGCGGCGATGCCGGCCGACTCTGGGGTAACGGCGGCAACGGGGCCAACGGCGGCCGCGGCGGCAACGCCTATCTGTTCGGCAATGCCGGCAACGGCGGTAATGGCACCGCCGCAACACGTTCTGGGACTGGGCAGGCCCGGCAACGGCGGCGACGGCGGCAAGGGTGGCGACGGACTTCCCGCCCTGGCCGGCGGTCCCGGCGGCCAGGGCGGATCCAGCGGCATTCTCGGCGGCCCGGGCGGCACCGGCGGAACAGGCGGTGAGGGCGGAGCGTTCGGCGGCAAGGGCGGCAACGGCGGGAGCGGCGGCAACGGCGGCGGCTTTGCCAGCGGCGGTACCGGCGGGCGCGGCGGCAACGGCGGCCTGGGTTCTATCGGCCCTAGCGGCGGTCAGGGTGGCACCGGCGGCCAGGGCGGCACCGGCGGAGACTTCGGTGGACAGGGCGGCACCGGCGGCGCGGGTGGGACCGGCGGGAAGGCCGTCAGCAACGGCTTCCCGGGAAACCCGGGCAGCCCACCCACAGGGAAATCCGGCGGTGCGGGCGGCACCGGCGGCGCCGGTGGGTCAGGCATGCCCTAACCCGCGCGCTCGATCCGTCGACGCAACGTGTGCCGAGAACGCCACGGCAGCAGCGACCAGGCGTTCAGCACTTCGAACTGAGCCATCGACAAAGCGGTCGGCATTCCGATGGCGGTGCGCGCCCCCACCAAAACCGGCCCGCGCAGCAATGGCACGTCCGACGCCGACCACCCCGAGGTGGCCAGAAGTAGTTGGGTGGCAAGACGATTCACCGGCAGGGATTCTGACCCGGGACCGGTGAACCAGAACACCACGCCGTGACGGCTGGTGAGCGACTCCCAGTGCGATCCGCTCACGGCGGCGGCGACCTGCTCGCGCGGCACCATGCCGACGCCGCCGTCGGGGGTCACCATCACCGCGGCCGGTCCGGTCGGCCGCATGAGTGTCGCTATCGACACCGACAGCACCCGTTTCCTCATGGCCGCACCTCCTGCGATCAGTATCGCGCGGGGTGTGCCGCTGCGGGGTGACGAATCCATGACCGCGAGATCGACGAAATGGCGCGATCTACTCGCAATTCCCCGCCCGTTTGTCGGTTTCGGCGGAGAGGAGCAGGGGGTGGCAGGCGCGGACGCGGGCGATCCACCAGTCGCGGCGTTCGGCGGAGGCGGCGAGCGCAGCGAGCCGGGCCGGGTCCGGCGTGACGTCGACGACGGGAAGTCCGCCGTCCACCGGGACGATGTCGGCGACGTCCTCGACGAAGAGCCCGCCGGTGCCCAGACCGCAGGCGTGCTCCAGGCGCGGCAGCGCAGCCGCGGCGGCCAGTCCGGCCGCGATGCCGACCGCGGAATCCAGTGCACTGGAGACCACCACCGGAATGTCGATCTCGGCGGCAATGCGCAGCAACGCCGAGACCCCGCCCAACGGCGCGACTTTCACCACCGCGATGTCGGCGGCCCGTGCCCGCACCACCGCCAGCGGATCGGACGCCTTGCGGATGCTCTCGTCGGCCGCGACCGCGACGTCCACCCTTCGCCGCACCTCGGCCAGTTCCGGCACGCTGCGACACGGCTGCTCGAGATACTCCAGCGGCCCGTCGGCGCTCAGCGCGCGGGCAGCGGCGACGGCCTGCTCGACAGTCCAGCCGCCGTTGGCGTCCACCCGCACGGTCGGGATCGTCGCCCGCACGGCGTTCACCCGTGCGACGTCGTCAGCGAGAGTCTGCCCCGGCTCGGCGACCTTGACCTTCGCGGTGCGCGCCCCGGGGAACCGCTCCAGCACCGACGGCACCTGCTCGGCGGGCACGGCCGGCACCGTCGCATTGATCGGAATGACGTCACGGACCGCGGGAACACCACTGCCATAAGCGGATTCGATCCCGGCGGCCAACCAGAACGCCGCCTCCGGTGGCTCGTACTCCAGGAATGCCCCGAACTCACCCCAGCCCGAGGGGCCGTCGATGAGCGCCACCTCGCGAACGGTGATGCCGCGGAAGCGCACCCGCATCGGCAACGAGACGACGTGCAGTCGCTCCAGTAGGTCCTCGAGCGGCGGCAGCATCAGATAGCGCGGTCGCGGTTCTCCCAGTACGGCTTGCGCAGATCCCGCTTGAGCAGCTTGCCGGTGGGGTTACGCGGCAACTCCGGGGAGATCTCCACGCTGCGCGGGCACTTGTAGTGCGCCAGATGCTCACGGCACCAGGCGATCAGCTCCTCCTCGGAGGTGCTCTGCCCGCCGGACAGTTCGACAACGGCCTTCACCGTCTCGCCCCACTTGTCGTCCGGGACCCCGAACACCGCGGCGTCGAGCACCGCCGGATGGTCGGTGAGCACTCGCTCGACCTCGACGGAGTAGATGTTCTCGCCGCCGGAGATGATCATGTCCTTGAGCCGGTCCTCGACGAAGACGAAGCCGTCGGCGTCGACGCGGCCGATGTCACCGGAGCGGAACCAGCCGTCCTCGGTGATCGCCGACGATGTGGCCTCGGGCTTGTTGTGGTAGCGCAGCATCAACTGCGGTGTGCGGAACCACAATTCGCCGGGTTGACCGGTCGGCACCTCGGCGAGGGTGTCGGGGTCGACGACCAGGACTTCGACCTCGCGGGCGGGCTGGCCGGCGCTGACCAGACGGTCGGGGCGCGACTCGTCGCGATGGACGTCCGGGGAGAGTTGGGTGATCGCACCGCACACCTCGGTCAGTCCGTACACCTGGATGAAGTCGGTGTCGGGCCACGCCTTGAGGGCCGCCTTCAGCAGCGCCGGCGGCATCGGTGAGGCGCCGTAGACGAACGTCTTGAGGGCACTGAACAGTTTGATCGCGTCCTCGCCGGACTCCAGCACCTTGGCCAGCACCGCGGGCACCAGGAACGTGCGGTTGGCGCCCTGCAGGATCGCTCCGGCCAGCGAGGCCCCGTCGGCCTCCCGGGTGATGATCGTCGGGATACCGGCGTGGATGCCGTACTGCACGTAGGACGATCCGCCGACGTGGAACAGCGGCATCGCCACCATGTTCTTGTCGTCGGGCCCGAATTCAAAGGTCCCGGCATTCAGCGTGTGCGCCAACAGGTTTCGCTGGCTCAGCGTCACACCCTTGGGATGACCGGTGGTTCCCGAGGAGTACATGATCAGGCAGGCGTCATCGGGCTGCACATCGTGCCCGCGCCCCACCGGGGCGGCCGCCTTCAGCATCGCCTCGTACTGATCGCCCTGCCCGCCCTCGGGGGTGACCTCGATGACGCTGTCGACGTGGGTGAGCTTGTCGCGGATCTTGTCGATCGCCGGGATCAACTCGGTGCCGACGATCAGCAGCTTGGCGCCGCAGTCGTTGAGGACGTAGTCCATCTCCTCCCCGGCCAGGCGGAAGTTGATGATCGCGGTGGCTGCGCCCAGCGAGGCGGCGGCGATCGTCGTCTCGACGCAGGCGGGGTGGTTCTTGTCCAGGAACGCGACGACGTCGCCGCGGCCGATGCCGCGCTCGGCCAGCGCACCGGCGCATCGGCGGATCCGGTCGTACCACTGCGACCAGGTCCAGCTGCGGCCCAAGTAGGAGACCGCCTCGTTGTCGGGGGTGTGCTCGGCCCAATACGCCGGCCGGTCGTCGAGGAAGCGCGGTTCGGGAGGCTGTTGCATACCGCACAGGGTGCCATGCCGATGAAAAACGGGGTTGGAGCTTGTCGATATCAGTGCACCCGTAATCGAGACGTAAGGAGCCAACCCCATGCGCTACATGATGATCATGCGGTCCACCCCGGAAGCCGAGGCCGCGATGGCCGAGCAGAACATCGACTTCGACCAGATGATCGCGATGATGGGTCGCTACAACGAGGAACTGGTGGAGGCTGGGGCGCTGTGGGCCGGCGAGGGGCTGACGCCGCCCGATCAGGGCTTCGTGGTCGACTTCAGTTCCGATCCGCCGGAAGTCGCCGACAAGCCCTACACGGGCGACTCGTTCGACGGGTTCTGGATCATCGAGGTGTCCTCGGCTGACGAGGCCAAGACGTGGGCGGCCAAGTGCCCGCTGGGCAGGGGCGTGACCCTGGAGGTCCGCCGGCTCGCCGAGGCCACCGAATTCCCCCAGGACAACGAGTGGGTCCGCCGCGAGATCCAGTGGCGCGCGGACATCGCCGAGAAGCAGGCGGCCGACGCCCGGCGGGCGGCGGGAAGGTAAGACAGCCCTTCCTTCTGATCTGGAACACGTTCTAGTCTGGAGCGCATGACCGACGAGCTGCTGCGCCATCCCCTGCATTCCGGCCACCTGACCGTCAAGGCGCTCAAGCGCAACAAGGACAAGCCGGTGCTGTTTCTGGGCGATACGACGCTGACCGGTGGTCAGCTCGCCGACCGCATCAGCCAGTACATTCAGGCGTTCGAGGCGCTGGGTGCGGGGACCGGGGCCACGGCGGGGTTGCTGTCGCTGAACCGGCCCGAGGTGCTGATGATCATCGGCGCCGGGCAGACCCAGGGCTATCGGCGGGTGGCACTACACCCTCTCGGCTCGCTGGATGACCACGCCTACGTTCTCAACGATGCGGGCGTGACGTCGTTGATCATCGACCCGAACCCGATGTTCATCGAGCGGGCGCAGGGACTGCTGGAGAAGGTGCCCGGCCTCAAGCAGGTGCTGACCCTGGGTCCGGTGCCCGAGGCGCTCGCCGACTCCGCGGTGGACCTGATCGCCGAGGCCGCCAAGTACGAGCCCAAGCCGCTGGTGGCCGCGGACCTTCCGCCCGATCACGTCGGCGGCATGGCCTACACCGGCGGCACCACCGGCAAGCCCAAAGGTGTGCTGGGCACCGCGCAGTCGATCACCACGATGACGACCGTCCAGCTCGCCGAGTGGGAGTGGCCGGAGAACCCGCGCTTCCTGATGTGCACCCCGCTGTCGCATGCCGGGGCGGCCTTCTTCGTGCCGACGATCATCAAGGGCGGCGAACTGGTGGTGCTCACCAAGTTCGACCCGGCCGAGGTGTTGCGGGTGATCGAGGAGCAGAAGATCACCGCCACCATGCTGGTGCCGTCGATGATCTACGCGCTGATGGATCATCCGGATTCCCATACCCGCGACCTGTCCTCGCTGGAGACGGTGTACTACGGCGCCTCAGCGATGAACCCGGTGCGGCTGGCCGAGGCGATCCGCCGGTTCGGGCCGATCTTCGCCCAGTACTACGGACAGTCCGAAGCACCGATGGTGATCTCGTATCTGTCCAAGGCCGACCACGACGAGAAGCGGCTGACCTCCTGCGGGCGGCCCACCCTGTTCGCGCGCACCGCCCTGCTGGACGCCGACGGCAACGAGGTGCCTCAGGGCGAGGTCGGCGAGATCTGTGTGTCCGGGCCGCTGTTGAGCGGCGGGTACCACAACCTGCCCGAGGAGACCGCCAAGACGTTCAAGGACGGCTGGCTGCACACCGGGGACATGGCCCGCGAGGACGAGGACGGTTTCTGGTTCATCGTCGACCGGGTCAAGGACATGATCGTCACCGGCGGCTTCAATGTGTTCCCACGTGAGGTCGAAGACGTGGTGGCCGAGCATCCCGCCGTCGCGCAGGTGTGCGTGATCGGCACCCCGGATGAGAAGTGGGGCGAGGCCGTCACCGCGGTGATCGTGCTGCGCCCCGATCACCCCTCCGACGACGCGTCGGTGGCCAGGGTCACCGAGGAGATCCAGGCCGCCGTCAAGGAACGCAAGGGCTCGGTGCAGGCACCCAAGCAGGTGATCGTGGTCGACTCGGTGCCGGTGACCGCGCTGGGCAAGCCAGACAAGAAGGCCGTGCGCGCCCAGTTCTGGGAAGGCGCCGACCGGGCCGTGGGCTAAGCCGCCGAGATCCGGGCCTGCTCGATCGCCTGACCGAGCGCACCCGGGGTGGCATCGGGTTCGCCGTGAGCGGGCAGCAGCGCGGCCGAACCGTAAGCACGCATCAGGGACAGGTTCTTGAGGCACTGGTTGTCGTAATCGGGATCCTCGCTGAAGACGAGCGGGCCCACGTGGCCGAACATCGGATCGCGCGTCATCAGGGTGTCGCCGGTGAACATCAAGTCCAGCCCGGGATGGTGTAGGACGCAGTTTCCCGGTGAATGTCCCGGCACCAGAATCGGTGTCAATCGCCCGGGCACCTCGAGTTCCTGGCCAGCAACGAAGGCTCGTGCGCCGGGCACCGGAGGCTGGGCGTACACCGAGTCGGCCACCGCCTCGGCGAGCATTCCACGCCCGCGCAGTGGGTGCTGACGCAGCCGGCGTGGCGGCCGGCGCACCGCCGTGGTTCGGGCGGCTTCGACGTCACGCTCGTGGACGTAGACCGGAACACCGCGGCGGTCGAACTCGCCAGCGAAGCCGAGGTGGTCGGCATGGCCGTGGGTGATCACGATGGCCTCGATATCGCGGTGGCTGCGGCCAGTGGCTGCCAGCCAGGCGTTGAGGTAGCGCAGGTGGCCGTAGAACCCGGTATCGACCAGCGTGACCGAGCGGTCCTCGGTGATGGCGTAGAAGTTCACCCGTCGGCTGCCGAGCAGCCACACCCCGTCGGCCACTTCCTGCGGGGTGCGGGCGGTGGCGAACCAGTTACGGGATCGAACGCGAGCAGCTTCCATTTCGGAAGTATGAGTCACTTCCAAAATGGAAGTCAAGGGGTTAGCGTGGTGGGGTGAATCCGCATGCCGAGGCCGACTGCCCGATGGCTCATGCGATCGGGCTTCTCGGCGACCGGTGGTCCTTGGTGGTGATCCGGGAGGCCCTCGACGGGGCGACGCGCTACGACGACTTCAAGTCGCGACTGGACATGTCCGACAACACCCTCTCGCGCAAGCTGCGCGAACTGGTCGGCGCCGGGCTACTGGAGCGCTGCACTGACCGCGGCCGGCCCCAGTACCGGCCCACGTCGGCTGCGGTTGATCTGGCGCGGGTCATTGCCCTACTGGGCGACTGGAATCAGCGCTGGTTCCCGGTCGACAATCCACGCCGACCACCGGCGGCCGTCAGTGAGGCCGCAGAGGTACTCGGCTTGGAAATCAGATAGCGCGGCGTCAGCAGAGCGCTGCGGCGCCCAGCAACCCGCCCGCGATGAGGGTGATGCCGACAACGGCGTGGCCCTGACCGGTTGCCGCCGAGATCACGATGCCCACGATGGCCGCGATCACGACAACGGTCAGAACGAAGGCCATGAAGATGCGCGAAAAGCTGCGGGGCGTCGACGACGCACCAGCGAGGGCGGCATGGGTCGGATCGTTCACAGCCGTCATCGAACACCTCCATATGTGAGGGTGCTCACCTTATCAGAGATACGTGATGCACGTCACTTATGTGCAGGGGTGTCAATTTGCGAAGTGCAACGATGGAGCCATGCTTTTACGCGCCGTCCTGTTCGATTTCTCCGGCACCCTGTTCCGTCTCGAGGAGGACGACAGCTGGTTCGCCGGCATGGAGTTGATCGACGAGGACGGCCGCAGGGAAGTCGACGAACACGTGCAGGCCGAGCTGATGGAACGGCTTACCCACCCGACCGGCGGCCGCGGCGTCGAGATGTCGCCGGAGGCCTACCAGACCTGGGTGCGTCGCGACCTGGCCTCGCACCTGCACCGCGAGGCCTACCTGCACGTGCTGCGTGCATCGGGCCTACCGGAGAACCACGCACGATCGCTGTACGCCAAGGTCGTCGACCCCGCGTCGTGGGCGCCCTATCCCGACACCGTGCAGGTGCTGCGATCGCTGCGCGAGCGTGGCCTCAAGGTCGCGGTGGTCTCCAACATCGCGTTCGACATCCGGCCGGCCTTCGAGGCGGCCGGAGCGTCCGTCGATGAGTTCGTGCTGTCCTTCGAAGTGGGGTCGGTGAAGCCCGACCCGGCGATCTTCCAGGTGGCGCTGGAGCGGCTGGGGGTGTCCGCGCAGGAGGCGGTCATGGTCGGCGACAGCGAGGAAAACGACGGCGCGGCGCGCAACCTCGGATGCGACTTCGTTCTGGTCGATCCGCTGCCGATCGAGCAGCGGCCGACGGGATTGGTCGACGGGCTCCGCGCCCACCTCTGAGCGACTCCGGGGCCCGGCGTGGATGGCCGGATTTTTCGGACCACACCATTAGTGCCCACCTTTGAGCGACTCCGGGGCCTGGCGCGGGTGACCGGATTTCCGGACCACACCATCAGTGCCCACCTTTGAGCGACTCCGGGGCCCGGTTAGGCCGGCGCTGTCGGAGGGGCGTGCGAGGGTGCCGGGTATGCCGACCCGATACGTACTGCGGGGTACCGAACTGCGGTACACGTTGACCCGCCTGCTGCAACTGACGGGCCAGAGCTCGGTTACGGAACTTGTTGCCGCGCTGGAGCTCTGGAACTTCACCGTGCCCGGACGGCCGACCAAGACGGTGTCCGACGCATTGCGCTGGGAGATGCAGCACGACCGGGTGTTGCGCCGTGGCCGCGGCCGCTACAGCGCGACCTGGATGCCGCGCAGCACCGAGCATCGGATCATCACCCGGGTATCGACACTGCGACTGGCCGCCGAGTCGCTCAGAGGCGGGCACGAGTCCCCCACGCCGGAAGACGCGGAGGGTAGCGTGGGACGTCATGGCTGACTCCGAGCGCATCACACCGCCGTGGTGGCTGAAGCCGATGAACAAAGTCTTCATGGGCGCGCTACGACTGGG
Organism: Mycobacterium sp. M26; assembly: GCF_001494595.1. Taxonomy (GTDB): domain Bacteria; phylum Actinomycetota; class Actinomycetes; order Mycobacteriales; family Mycobacteriaceae; genus Mycobacterium. The sequence continues at coordinate 1,324,509 of NZ_LN929907.1, read as the reverse complement.
CATCATCAAAGACGGCCCGGTGGTCCTGACCGTGCCGGGCCGCAAGTCCGGTAAGCCGAGGGCCACCCCGATCACCCCGTTCACCGTCGACGGCAAGCGTTATGTGGTCGGCGGTTTTCCCGGGGCGGATTGGGTGCGCAACGCCCGCGCTGCCGACGTCGCCACCCTCACCCAGGGCAAGCACACCGAACGCGTTCACATGGTCGAGTTGCCTGCCGAGGAGGCGCGACCGCTCCTGCGGGCCTTCCCCACCCTGGTGCCCACCGGCGTGAACTTCATGAAGAACGCAGGACTGGTCACCGAGGGCAGACCGGATGAGTTCGAGGCATTGGCGGGACGGTGCGCGGTGTTCCGATTCGACCCGGCCTCATGACCCGGCTGTGGATGCTCGCAGCGGCAGCACTGGTTGCCGCGACGGTCAATGCCCCTGCCGCCCAAGCAGATCCGTTCTGCACCGAGGACGGTCCCCCACCGGGTTCAGCCAGCAAGCCCTACGACGGTGGCACCCTCTGGGTCAGCCCGGACGGGCTGGTCGGCGTGACCACCGACGCGGGTAACGGCCGGGTGCGGGTGCTGAGCGCCTCGCCGATGCCGTTGCAGGCGATGGTCGTCGACGCCCAAGCCAACGGTCAGCGCCAGCTCATCGTCAGCAACGGCCGGGTGGCGCACCTGTTCGCACTCGCCGGGTGCAAGATCGACATGGTCTACGACGGTCAGGGCGAACCGTTCCAGTTCGACCTGCAGAACCTGCGCGGTAAGGGCACCGGAGTCGGGTGCAGTGACTTGGGCGACGGACCGCATCTGGTAGGACTGCAAGCACTGCCCGACGGTTCCGGGTACACAGTGCGCCGCACCGAGATCGACCTCGACGGGTCGACCGCGACCATCGGCCGCTCCGATACCGTCCCGGGCACCTCACCGCAGGACCCGGTCGTCGCATGGGCGATGACCATCAGCTGCGGCGAGCGGACCATGACCCAGGACGGAGTTCAACAGCCTTGAGTGCGGACAACCCCTTCGACCCGTCGGTGTGGCGGGTCGTCGACGGTTTCGAGGACCTGACCGACATCACCTACCACCGCCACGTCTCCGACGGCACGGTACGGGTGGCGTTCAACCGGCCCGAGGTGCGTAACGCCTTCCGGCCGCACACCGTCGACGAGCTGTACCGCACACTCGATCACGCGCGGATGTCGCCCGACGTGGGCGTGGTGCTGCTGACGGGCAACGGGCCCTCCCCGAAGGACGGCGGCTGGGCGTTCTGCTCCGGCGGCGACCAGCGCATCCGCGGGCGCACCGGCTATCAGTACGCCAGCGGCGAGACCGCCGACACCGTCGACGCTGCCCGCGCCGGTCGGCTGCACATCCTCGAGGTGCAGCGGCTGATCCGGTTCATGCCCAAGGTCGTCATCTGTCTGGTCAATGGCTGGGCCGCCGGCGGCGGGCACAGCCTGCACGTGGTGTGTGACCTGACCCTGGCCAGCCGTGAGCACGCCCGCTTCAAGCAGACCGACGCCGACGTCGGCAGCTTCGACGGCGGCTACGGCAGCGCCTACCTGGCCCGCCAGGTCGGCCAGAAGTTCGCCCGGGAGATCTTCTTCCTCGGCGAGACCTACACCGCTGAGCAGATGCATCAGATGGGGGCCGTCAATCGGGTGGTCGACCACGCCGAGTTGGAAACCGCCGGCGTGGCCTGGGCCAAGGCCATCAACGGCAAATCGCCTCAGGCGCAACGCATGCTGAAGTTCGCGTTCAACCTGCTCGACGACGGCCTGGTCGGCCAGCAGCTGTTCGCCGGGGAGGCCACCCGGCTGGCCTACATGACCGACGAAGCCGTCGAAGGTCGAGATGCGTTCCTGGAGAAGCGCGATCCCGACTGGACGCCGTTCCCGCGCTACTTCTGAGCGACGATCACGGTCTTATCGTCGCCGGCACCGGTGTCGGCGATCGCGCTGGTGCCGATAGCGATGGCGGTGTTGCCGCTGCCCGGTCCGGCGATGGCGCTGCTGCCGGTTCCGATGGCCGCGGCGAGGTTACCCGTTGAACCCGCGCCGGCACCGGCTTTCACCACCCCGTTGTCGTCGCCGATGACCCAGGCGACGTTCAGTTCCGCGTCGACCGCGGACCCCGCAGTTGTCCCAGCATCATTGTCGTTACCGCGGATCATCACTGAATTACGTTGCCCCACAGCGAAGACGCTCTGGTTCTCGTCGCCTTCGATGTCCACACTGTTGCCGATGGACCCGGCCAGCGCACCGGCGTAGATGGCCTGATTGCTGTCGCCCCGAACCCGGATCGAATTGAAATTGGACCCGGAGGTGTTGCCGGAGTTCACGCTATTGAGGTCGCCGCGGATCGACGCGCTATTGCCCAGCGCGCCTGTCGTGCCTACGTTGGCGGTGTTCTGATCGCCGAACACCCTGGCAGAACCGAAGACTCCGTATACGTTGACCGTGTTCTCGTCGCCGACGACCCACGCTCGGTTCGCCAGCGAGTTGCTGGCCGCGCCGATATTGAGCTGATTGTCGTCACCGAGGAGAAGTGCGAAGTTGCCTTTGGAGTCGGTGAGGTCGCCAACCAGTGCCGTGTTGCCGTCGCCGATGAGCTGCAGGATGTTGCCTTCCGCTCCGTCCCCGAAGCCGGCGTCGGCGGTGTTGCCGTCGCCGATGATCCAGGCGAAGTTGAACCGGGCATCGAGGCCATTACCGACATCGAGGTCGTTGCCGTCGCCGAAGACGATCCCGGTATTGCCGACATTGCCGTCGCGCCTTCCGACCTCGATTGCGGCATTGCTGTCGCCGACGACGATCGCCGTGTTGTAGCTGGCGCCCTGCCCGGCTCCGGCATAAACCCGAGTGTTGTCGTCACCCACTACGACCACCGAGTTACCGCGGGCGTCGGCGAAGCCACCGGCCTGGAACGTCCCAACGTTGTCGTTTCCCCGGATGTAGACCGAATTGCGTTGTCCCACCGCGAAGGCCCCCTGATTGCCGTCGCCCACGATCCGCACCGAGTTGCCATTCGATCCGGCAAGAGCACCCGCGTAGACAGAGGCATTGTTGTCCCCGCGGATCTCCACCGAATTGAAGTTCGACCCGGTGGTCTGGCCGGCCGACGCGGTATTGGCGTTGCCCACGATCCGCACCCGATTGCCGATGGTGTCCGGGGTGCCGGCATTACCGGTGTTGTTGTCTCCGAAGATCAGCACCGAACTCAACGTTCCCGCGGCTGTCCCGCTGCTGGTATTGCCCACCACGATCGCCCCGCTGAACAGACCGCTGGACACCGCCGAGCTGTTGGCACCGAGCGCCACCGCGAGCGAACCGAAGCCGTCCGAGGTCGACGTCGCAGTCCCCATCTGGACCAGCTGTCGGCCATTGAGCGAGACGGCGATGTCCATCGTCGGAGTCGCCGCCGCCACCGCAGTCCGCGAGGAGGACCGGGCCGGGGCGGCACTCGAGGACCGCGCGGAGGAATCCCGTTTAGCCGAGCCGGTGGACGAACCCGCGTCGGCCAGCGCTATCGGAGCAGCGGCGAGGCCGGACCCCACCCCCAATGCGATCGCCAAAGCTCCGACCCGGCCAACATAACCCGCATGACCCCTCATGACCGCTCCTGTGCGCTCGACCTGTCCTTGCCTTCGCAAGCTATCGGCATCGTCGTCAATTTGCTGCGGTTTCGACACCGCCGTCATCGTTAGACTCGGGATCCGTGAATCCGTTGCGCCGCAGGTTGACCGAAGCCATCGCGCTGGCCGGTATGCGTCCCCCGATCAGCGTGCCCACCGGCACCACGGTCAGCTTGCGCGGTAAGCGCGTCCTGGTCACCGGCGCCTCCTCGGGGATCGGCGAGGCCGGCGCCGAAATGTTCGCCGAAGCGGGCGCCGACGTCATCGTGGTGGCTCGCCGCGCCGACCTGCTCGACGCCGTCGCCGACCGCATCACGGCCAGCGGGGGTTCGGCACGCGCGATCCCCTGCGACCTTGCCGACCTCGATGCCGTCGACGCCCTGGTCGACGCCGTCGGCGATGTCGACATCCTGGTCAACAACGCGGGCCGCTCGATCCGCCGCCCGCTGGCCGACTCACTGGATCGGTGGCACGACGTCGAGCGCACCATGGCGCTCAACTACTACTCCCCGCTGCGCCTGATCCGGGGTTTTGCTCCCGGCATGATCGAACGCGGCGATGGCCACATCATCAACGTCTCCACCTGGGGTGTGCTGAGCGAGGCCTCGCCGTTGTTCGGGGTGTACAACGCCTCGAAGTCCGCGCTGAGCGCGGTGAGCCGGGTCATCGAAACCGAGTGGTCGAACCAGGGCGTGCACTCGACCACGCTGTACTACCCGTTGGTGGCGACCCCGATGATCGCGCCGACGCGGGCCTACGACGGCCTTCCCGCCCTCAGCCCGCGCGAAGCCGGCCAGTGGATGATCGACGCGGCGCGACACCGGCCGGTGCGCATCGCCCCGCGCATCGCGGTCACCGCCCGCGCCATCGACGTCGTCGCCCCGGGCGTGCTCAACCGGATGATGAAGCGTCAGCGCATGCAGCCCAACTGAGGTAGACACACAACCATGGAGATCCTGGCGAGCCGGATGCTGTTTCGGCCGGCCGACTACGAACGCTCGGTGCGCTTCTACCGCGACGACATCGGTCTGGCCATCGCCCGCGAATACGGCGGCGGCATCGTGCTCTACGCCGGGCAGTCCCTGATCGAACTCGCTGCACACGGCGCGCCCACCAAGCCGGGTGGACCATTCCCCGGCGCGCTGTGGCTGCAGGTGCGCGACGTCTACGCCACCGAAGACGAATTACGAAGCCGCAGTGTGGAAATCGCCCGAGAAGCCCGGCAGGAGCCGTGGGGTCTGCACGAAATGCACGTCACCGACCCCGACGGGGTGACGCTGATCTTCGTGCAGATTCCCGACGATCACCCGCTGCGCAGAGACACCCGCGGCTGATCGACTAGCCGTGGTCGGCCAGCGGCCAGCCCACCATCGCCAGCCGCCCGGCGACCTGGTTGATCTCGTCGGGTGTCGGCTCTTTCTCAATGGTTTCGCGGATGGCAGCGCGAATCTGATCGGCTGTCACCGGGCTTTCGGCGTCACCGTCCTTGAGGATCGTGAACGCGGCGGACACCACCTCGTCCTCCGACAGCGTCCGCTTCAGCAGCGCCAGCAGCGGGTAGTAGTCCTTCGGCGGGACGCCGTCGGGGAAACCACTGCGAAGCCAGCCCAGGACGTTCTGGAAGAAGCTCGACTGCTCAGTCTGCGTCGACATCAGCCACTCACTTCTTGGGCAGCATCGGGAACAGATCAATCCCGAAGTGGTGGATGATCGTCGCCCTGGTGATCCAGGCGACCGCGGTGAGGATCACCAGCGACACGAACACGAACAGCAGGATGCCGAGGTACTTCAGCGCCGGATTGGGCTTGTGGATCACGTGGTCGGCTTCTTCACCACCGGCGCCGAACGAATAGGCCAGCATCCCGGTGGCGAACAGGGCCGGCAAGCCGGCTCCCAGGACCAGCCCGACGATGAGCACCTTGAAGATGGACTCGAAGTAATGCATCTACGTTGTCCTTCTGCTCGAAGCCGCGGTCAGACCGACGCCGTGGGCTTGGTCGGCTTGGCTGGCTTGACGGGCTTGGTGGCTTCGCGAACCTCTGCCGGCACAACCGAATTCGTGGACGTATCCCACTCGGCGTTGACGTTGCGATGGTCGACCTTCTGCTGCTGGGCCCGCCACCACATGTAGAACGACAGACCCACCAGGAGGACGAAGATCAGTCCGTCGCCCATCAACTGGGATCCGGTGATGTCCTTAACGAGGTAGGACACCCCGTAGGACAGCGCGCCGACGAGACCCGCGGCAGGCAAGGTGATCAGCCAGGCCACGGCCATCCGGCCGGCCACCGCCCAGCGGACCTCAGCGCCCGGCTTGCCGACGCCGCTGCCCAGGATGGACCCCGTGGCGACGTGGGTGGTGGACAACGCCATACCGGCGGCGCTGGAGCTCAGGATGATGGCGGCCGATGAGGCTTCGGCGGCCAGGCCCTGGGGCGATTCGATCTCGACCAGACCCTTGCCGAGCGTGCGGATCACCCGCCAGCCACCGAGATAGGTGCCCAGGCCGATCGCCACCGCGCAGCTGAAGATGATCCAGAACGGCAGGCCGTCCTTCTTCACGTCGCCGGTCAGGTGACCGGTGGTGATCAGCGCCAGGGCGATCACGCCCATCGTCTTCTGGGCGTCATTGGTCCCGTGCGACAGCGCGACCAGCGAGGCGGTGGCGATCTGCCCCCAGCGGAAGCCTTCCTCGCGGCGGCGGGCCAGCACCTTGCGGGTGATCCGGTACACCAGCCAGGTGCCGCAGGCCGCGACAAGGCCGGCGATCACCGGGGCCGCGAGCGCGGGAATCAGCACCTTCTGGGTGACGCCGGTCCAGTTGACGCCGTTGGTGCCGAGCGCGGCCAGACCGGCACCGATCAGTCCGCCGAACAGGGCGTGCGAGGAACTCGACGGGATGCCGAACAGCCAGGTGAGCAGATTCCAGAGGATGCCGCCGATGAGTCCGGCGAAGATGATCGTCAGGCCCATCGAGGCGTCGATGTTGGGCAGCAGCTGACCGGTCTTGGAGTCCTGGACCTTGAGCACCGAGGTGGTGACGGTGACCGCCACCTCGACCGAGAGGAAGGCGCCGATGAGGTTCAGGATGCCGGCCAGCAGCACGGCGGTCTTGGGCTTGAGCGCACCGGTGGCGATCGAGGTCGCCATCGCATTTCCGGTGTCGTGGAAGCCGTTGGTGAAGTCGAAAGCCAACGCGGTGGCAATCAGCAGCACCAGGATGATCATCTCGCCACTCATGGCTGTGATTCTGCTGGGTCGTGGGACCCTTTGACTAGTTGCCGAAAGTCACCGGAATGGCCCCGATCAGGGAATTTGCGAACAGCCCGCAGGTGTTCACCTGCTGTTCATCTTCCGGAGTTGCTGGGTTGGCCCGTTCGGTGGGGGTCGAGGTAGATCAATAGGGCGGTGCAGTCGTGCGCCAACTAGGATTTTCGACATCCATCGGGCGCCTCACACGCCCCGGGCAGGGAGACGCCGCGGTGACCAACTTCATCACCAAAATCGTGGCCTGGATCAAATCCGGGTACCCCGATGGAGTGCCGCGCCCCGACCAGGTTCCACTGTTCGCACTGCTGCGCCGCCGGCTCAGCGATGAGGAGGTCAAGGCCGTCGCCCACACCCTCCTCGACGGTGGCGACTTCGACCACATCGACATCGGTGTCCTCATCACCCAGATCACCGACGAACTGCCCGCACCCGACGACATCGAACGGGTTCGGGCCAAGCTGGCGGCCTACGGTTGGCCGCTGGACGATCCGCGAGACAGCGAGGACGTCGAATAACCACGCTACGAGCACTGGCCATCCCTCCCGGCCCATCGGCACTGTCGCTGATGGCCGCCCTCGAGGGGGTGCTCGACGGGCGCGATGCCCCGCTGGTGCCGATCCCGGCCGGTGATCTGCGGGAGAGTGAATTGCTGACCACCTCGCTGCGGGTCGGCGAGGAGATCGACGACGACGTGGCCCTGGTGGTCTCGACGTCGGGCACCACCGGAACACCCAAGGGCGCGATGCTCACGCCGGCTGCGTTGATCGCCAGCGCGTCAGCCACCCACGACCGTCTCGGCGGCCTCGGCACCTGGCTCCTCGCGCTGCCCGCCCACCACATCGCCGGCATCCAGGTGTTGGTACGCAGCCTGCAGGCCGGCACCGTACCCGTCGAACTCGATGTCTCGGCAGGTTTCGACGTGACCGAATTGCCCACGGCGATAGCTCAATTGGGCTCCGGCCGTAAGTACACCTCGCTGGTGGCGACCCAACTCGCCAAAGCTCTGCTGAACCCCGAGGCCACCGCGGCGCTGGCCGAACTCGACGCCGTGCTCCTCGGCGGCGGCCCCGCCCCGCGGCCGGTGCTCGAGGGTGCGACAGCGGCCGGAATCGCGGTGGTGCGGACCTACGGCTCGAGTGAAACCTCGGGCGGCTGCGTGTACGACGGTGTGCCACTGGACGGGGTCCGGATCCGGCTCGACGACGGAACCGAACCGGGTGAGGGCCGCATCGTGATCGGTGGTTCGACGTTGGCCAAGGGCTATCGGACGCCGCCGAATCCGGACCCGTTCGCCGAGTTGGGCTGGTTCCACACCGACGACCTCGGCAGGTTCGACGACGCCGGACGTCTGGTGGTGCTGGGCCGGGCCGACGAGGCGATCAGCACGGGCGGGCTGACGGTAATGCCCGCGCCGGTCGAGGCCGTGCTCTCGCGGCATCCGGCTGTCGCCGACTGCGCAGTCTTCGGGGTGCCCGACGACCGTCTGGGCCAGCGGGTGGTAGCCGCCGTGGTTCTGGTGGCCGGCGCGGTCGAGCCGAGTGTGGCCGAGATCAAGGAGTATCTGGCGCATTCGCTGGATTCGACGGCCGCACCGCGGGAACTCCACGTCGTGGACGAACTGCCCCGCCGCGGCATCGGCAAACTCGACCGCCGGGCACTGCGGCAACGCTTCGAAAACGGTGGAGATTTGCCAGGCGGCTATGGTTGGTGAACAATTGTTCACTGAAGGAGGTCTTCTATGGGCGAGCTGAAGTATCTCGACCTGCACGGTGACCAAGTGGCCTACCTCGACGAGGGTCAGGGCGAGGTGATCCTGCTCCTACACGGGATGGCCGGCAGTTCACAGACCTGGCGTTCGGTGATCCGTCCGCTGTCGCGTCGCTACCGCGTGGTGGCGCCCGACCTGCTCGGCCACGGTCACTCGGCCAAACCCCGCAGCGACTATTCACTGGGCGCCTTCGCGGTCTCGCTGCGCGATCTGCTCGACGAGATCGGCGTGGCACGGGCCACGGTGGTCGGGCACTCGCTCGGTGGTGGCGTGGCGATGCAGTTCGTCTATCAGCACCCCGACTACGCCGAGCGGCTGATCCTCATCGGCAGCGGTGGGCTGGGTCCCGACGTCGGCTGGACCCTGCGCCTGCTGTCGGCGCCCGGGGCCGAGCTGATCATGCCGATCATCGCGCCGCCGCCGGTGCTGTCGGTCGGCGAGAAGGTCCGCTCCTTCTTCGCCAAGATGGGTGTGGAATCCCCGCGCGGCGCCGAGATCTGGAATGCCTACAGTTCGTTCTCCGATCCCGAAACCCGTCAGGCGTTCCTGCGCACGCTGCGCTCGGTGGTGGACTATCGCGGCCAGGCCGTCAGCGCGCTGAACCGCCTGCACGTCAAAGCCGATCTGCCGACCATGGCGATCTGGGGCGACGAAGACGCCATCATTCCGGTCCAGCATGCCTACGCCGTGCAGGAGACCCGGCCCGACGTCCGGCTGGAAGTGCTGTCCGGGGTGGGCCATTTCCCTCAAGTGGAGCGGCCGATGGAGGTGGTCGACCTGATCGAGGACTTCATCGCCAGCACACCGGGTGCCGTCGTCGATCAGCCCGCCACCCAGGTGTGAGTTCGCGCTTCGCGTCCGCGCCTGTCGCGCGGCTGGCCACGGTCACTCCGGAGGGCCGCCCGCATACGGTGCCGATTGTGTTCGCCGCCGACGGAGATGTGGTGTACACCGCGGTGGACGGTAAGCCGAAGTCGACGAATCGTCTACGCCGCCTGGCCAATATCGCCGCGAACCCGGCAGTGAGCGTTCTGGTCGACCAATACGACGAGGACTGGTCGCAGCTGTGGTGGGTGCGGGCCGACGGAATCGCGGCGGTGCTCACCGAGGGACCGGAGTTCGAGCACGCACTGGCGTTGCTGCGGGCGAAATACCCTCAGTACGAAACGGTTTCGCTGGATGGACCGGTAATCCGGATCGCCGTGACTTCGTGGGCCAGCTGGCCCTAGTGTGCGCCGACGGCACGGTAGGCGTCGAGGATTCCGCCCCAGCCATTGGGCGAGGAGAAGACTGCCTTCAGCTCGTCCGCCCGATCGCCGAAACGCTCCAAATGACCATGCCGCAAGGCAAGTTTCGTGTGCCCCGGTTCGGATTCGACGAAGGTGATGTCGACATCGGTTTCGAACTCTGGGTCGTAGCGCCAGTCCGCATCGAGCTGCCAGGCGAGCACCAGGCGATGCGGCGGCTCCCACGCCAGCACCCGTCCCCACTGACATTCGCTGCCGTCGGCACTGCGCTCGTACCAGCGCCCGCCGATCCAGGGTTCGATCACCACAGCCTCGAAGGGCGCTGCGCCGATCGAATGACTGGCCGGCCAGAACTCCGACATGCGGGCGGTGAACAGATCAAAAGCGGCCTCAGGTGCCAGCGGCACGCCGATGGTGCGGGTGACGTGTACGTCGGAATCGGACTGAATGGTCATCGGTGGCGTCCTTCCTTGCGATGCGCTTCGGCCTCGGCCAATAGCGCGAAGTTGTCGAGGGTGGTTTCCCAGAAGCTGTCGAAATAGGCCCGCACGGCCGCCAATCCGGCCTGGTTGACGCGATAGAGCCGCCGGGTTCCGACGGCGGTCTCCACCACGAGCCCGGCGTCTTTGAGGACCCGTAGATGTTGCGAGACCGCAGGCCGGGATATCGGTAGTTGGTCGGCGAGCACGCCGACCGCAACGGGACCTCGGGCCACCTTCTCGAAGATTGACCGGCGGGTCTTGTCGCCGAGGGCGTCGAGGACGGCTGACGCGGACATATCCGTAAGTTACAACTAACGGTAAGCAGCAGTCAACCGTTAGTTTTCACTTACCTCTATCTGGCTGGGAACGCCGGATCTCGCCGGGCGTTGTCCCTTTGAGCTGCTTGAGGCACCTGGTCAGATGCGGTTGCCCGGAGAAACCCGTCATATGTGCGATCGCGGCGATGGGCAGATCCGTGCGACCCAGCAATTCGGCGGCCTGATCCGCCCGCAGGCGCATGAGGTACTGGTGTGCCGGCAGACTCGTCGCCTCTTTGAAGGCAGCGGCGAAGACCCGCCTCGGCAGACCGACATGCTCAGCCATCCGGTCGACGGTCCACGGCTCAGCGAGTGTCTGCTCGAGGTCGGCAAGCAGGGCAGCCAGAGCCGCGGAGGTCAGACGTGCCGCGGCCGGGTCGGACTCCTGCCCCTGGGCCAGTCTGAGCACATTGGCGACGATGACTCCGAGCGACCACATCTGCGCCGCCTCGGTGTCGGATTGGCCGCCTTCGAGCCGGCGCGCGAGTTCGGCGACTACCGCGTCGCGAGCAGGGCCCCGCAGCAGCGGCGCGAGGTCATCGAGATCCCCACCACCAGCCTGCCGAACCAAGTGGTCGGCCAACGACGGGTCCACCTGGAGCAGCGTCAACTCACGGCCATCGTCAATCCGAAACGCCGTAGGCCGGTCCGGCAAGCTCAGCAACAGATCACCGGGCCGGGTGTAGACCCGCCGCAGTCCCGCTCCCAAATCGATGTACGCATAGGAGCTGCCGCGCCGGACGACCCGAAGCTGGAGCAGGCCGGTCGGCGGATGGTCATAGTCACCCGCCGGAAAGAACACCCTCGACACCGACCACCGCGCGCCGTTCGGCACGTCGGGATAGTCGGCCATCACCTGGGTTGTCTACCACGATCGATCCCGCTTCATAGCGGCGGATCGTGTAACGGGCGCATTGTGAAAGACAATCCGTCGCCGCCCGACCATCCTGGGCACCGATGAACGCAGGAGCGATGGTCGGCCAACCCGGTGAACATGACCAGGCAGCCTTTGACCCGGTTGAACATCAGGTGATCACTACCTGGCCGGTAGGCACCTTCGTGGAGAACATCGCGCTTCTTCCGAGCGGTGATTTCGCTGTGACAGTGCACAATCGGCACGAGGTGCACCGGGTGAGCATCGACGGCGAGCGCCATCTCTGGGCCCCGATGCCCACGGCGCCGGCCGGTGTGATCGCCGGATCCGACGGCGTGTTCGTGGTGGGCGGCGAGCCGGGACAAGGACCTCACCATCTTTACCACGTCGCCGATTCCGGGGCGGTGTCCGAGATCGCGGCGATCCCGGACACGCTTTTCCTCAACGGGTTCACCCCCGGCCCGGCCGGCTTCGGCTATGCCGTCGACTCCATTGCCGGCACGGTGATCGCGATCGAATTCGAGACCGGCGCATCCCAGGTAGTGATCGCCGACGAGCGTTTGCAGAAGATCTCGCCGGAACCGATGTTGCCCGGGGCCAACGGAATCAAGGCAGCGGACGGTGCGCTGATCGTCACGAACACCGACCGGACCATGGTGCTCTCGGTCCCGGTCGACAGTGCCGGATGGCCGACCGGAACTGTAGAGGTCATCGCAGAGCGGCTGCGCGGGGATGACCTGGCGGTGGCCACAGATGGAAACCTGTTCATCGCCAACCACATTCACAACACCGTGATCCGATTGAATCCGACGACCGGCGATCGGGTCGCGGTGGCAGGACCCGACCAGGGAATGCCCGGCTCCACGGCGTGTACCTTCGGGCCACCTAAGTGGGCCAGCAGCCTGTTCGTCACGACGACGGGAGGAATCGTGATGCCGTGGAACGGCGTGGTCGAGGAGGCCAAGCTGGTCCGCCTCGACGTTGGGACCACCGGTCGCCACCTAGGGTTCCCCGCACCCCAGGAGAGCCGGTGACCGACAAGAGGCATCGAATCCTGATGATCGTCACCAACCACGGCGATATCGACGGTCGTCCCACCACGGGTGTCTGGTTCTCCGAGTTCGCCGAACCGTACGCGGCTCTCACGCTCGCCGGTGCGGACGTGATCGTCGCCAGCCCGCACGGCGGACCAGCACCCGTCGACCCTCGCGGGTATCCGAGCCGCGACCAGATCGCCGACGTCCGCGATGCACTGGCCGCCCTGAACGCCACCGTGCGCCTGGACTCGATCCACATCGACGACGTCGACGGCATATTCGTCCCCGGCGGGCATGGCCCGATGTTCGATCTGGCAAGCGATCCCGGCACCAAACAGGTGATCGCGGCAGCGTGGGAGCAGGGCAAGCCCGTTGCGGCGGTGTGTCACGGTCCCGCGGCGCTGCTGGAGGTCGCGCTCAGTGACGGTTCGACGCTGCTACACCGCCGCCGGGTCACCGGCTTCACCCATGGCGAAGATGCCGCCGACGCGCTTTTCGAACATATGCCGTTCTCCTTGCAGGACAGAATGATTGCCGAAGGAGCCGACTTCGTCGAGCAGTCGCCCGGTACCGTCCACGTCGAGACGGATGGCTTGTTGGTGACCGGCCAGAACCCCGCGTCGGCGTCTGCGACGGCGGAAGCATTCCTGGCTGTTCTCCGGACCGGAGTGCGCTGACCATGCCCCGCTACCTCCTGGAATGCGTCATCTCCCTTGACCGCCTCGAGACCATGGCTGCCGCGCGCGCAGCGCATTACGAGTTCCTGATCGCCAATCAGTACCGCATTCTCTTCGGTGGCCCCGCCCGGTTGAGGAGCGACGGCCCGCCGCAGAGCATGGTCATGGTGATCGAAGCGGCCAGCGAAGATGCCGCAATCGAGTTCATCAGTTCTGAGCCCTACAACCGGTTGGGCGCCTTCTCGTCGGTGAGTGTGCGCTGCTGGACTCAGGTCATCCCCGAACCCAGCCCGGGAACACTGCAAAGCACGCTGGAATCCGAACAACGACGCCAATCCGGCCAGACACCGTCGTGACCTGAGCCCCGCCCGGTCCGTACTCTGAATACTTGTGAGCATCGGGCGCAAGGAAGCGATTGCAGTCAGCGTCGGCATGCTCCTGGTGGTGGCAGCCTTCGTCGTCCCCCACCTGAACCTCGGCATCGTCACTCCGCTGATCAACAGCACGCCCGAGCAGATCAACAGCTTCGCGCAGACCGCCCCGATCTTCGGTTGGTGGAATGCACATGTCGGCTGGGGCACGGTTCCAGCCATCCTGATCGGCCTTGCCGCCGTGATCTGGGGCAGCTCGATTGCCCAGCGACTGTCCTGGCGCGCACTGACATTCACGGTCTGGGCAACCTCGTTCGCCTGGGCGTTCGCGCTGGCCATGATCGACGGCTGGCAGCGCGGCTTCGCCGGCCGGCTCACCGCCCGCCACGAGTATCTGCGTCAGGTGCCGACGATCACCGACATTCCGGAGGCCGTGCGTACCTTCTCCAGCAGAATCCTGGATTTCCAGCCGAATTCGTGGATCACCCACGTCTCAGGCCATCCCCCGGGCGCGCTGCTGACGTTCGTCTGGCTCGACCGCATCGGGCTCGGCGGTGGGGCGTGGGCCGGGTTGTGGTGCGTCCTGATCGGCTCGTCGGCGGCCGCAGCGGTGATCGTCGCGGTGCGTGCGCTCAGTGACGAAGCCACGGCACGGCTTGCGGCGCCGTTCGTGGCGGTGGCCCCTACCGCCATCTGGATCGCCGTGTCGGCCGACGGGTACTTCGCCGGTGTTGCCGCGTGGGGTATCGCGTTGCTGGCGTTGGCCGTTCGCCAGCGTGTGCGCTATCCGTGGGTTGCCGCGGCCGGGGCGGGTCTCCTGCTCGGCTGGGGCATCTTCCTGAACTACGGCCTGGGACTGATGGCGCTGCCCGCGGTGGCCGTGCTGATCTGCGCCGCCGACTGGCGCACCGCTGTTCGGACCCTGGTTCCGGCTGTGCTGGCCGCACTGGCGATCGTCGCGGTGTTCGCGGTCGCCGGGTTCTGGTGGTTCGACGGCTACACCCTTGTCCAGCAACGCTACTGGCAAGGTATCGCCACGAATCGGCCGTTCCAGTACTGGGGCTGGGCCAACTTCGCCTCGGTGGTGTGCGCCGTCGGCCTGGGCACCGTCGCGGGTATCGGCCGGGTGTTCGACATCGCCGCGATCAAGCGACGTTCGGGCCTGCACATGCTGGTGCTCGCGGCGTTGGCGGCGATCGTGTTCGCCGATCTGTCCATGCTGTCGAAGGCCGAGACCGAACGGATCTGGTTGCCGTTCGAGGTGTGGCTGACGGCCGCGGGCGCGCTGTTACCCGCCCGCACCCACCGGTGGTGGTTGAGTCTCAACGTCATCGGAGCCCTGCTGCTGAACCACCTGATCCTGACGAACTGGTAGCAGCCGGTCACCGACGAGGTACAGCAGCGCCGCACCCCACACCACCGCAAGCGCGATCCAGAACCCCGCCTGATAGTTGCGGTCCAGCACGGTCAAGTTGTCCAGATGCTGTCCAGGCTTGGAGTAGACCGGAATGGCCAAGGCGACCAGCACCACCGTCAAGAGTCCGGCCACCAGAACCGGCGTCCACCACTTGTGCGGGAGTAGTCGCCGGCCGGCAAAGCCGAGCGCCAGGCAGAGCGGCGCGAACACCGCGTCGTGTAGGAGCACACCGATCAGCGACCATGCCACGATGCGGATGATCACCTCAGTGGAGTTGTCCCACAACAGCACTGCACCGTAGACACCGACAGCCAGGCCTGCCAGCAGTAACAGCCCCCTGATCGCGGTCACTGGACCACCTCGATCCGGGTCAGCCATTTCGTTTGCAGCACACCGGGTCGCGTCGGGGCGATCAGACGACACGGATACCCGTGGTCGAGATCCAAGGTCTCACCGTTGAGCTTCAGCGCGATCAGCGTCATCGAGTCACGGGCATGGCGAGCCGGAAGCACGGTGCGCGAGTAGGGACCCGGCCGCTCCAGCGAGATCATCCGGACATCCGAATCAGGTTGACCACCCACCGCTTTCACCAGATCGGCAAGAACCACACCGGTCCAGTCTGCAGTGGCGCTCCATCCCTCGACGCACGCGATCGGCAGCCGGTGCGTGGTCTGCGGCATGGCGGCCAGTTCGTCCAGCGAGAAGGCTTTGGTGGTCGCCCCGTTGACGACAGTCAGCCGATAGTCCGGCGACTGCGCAGGTCGGATCACCCCGGCCGCCCACGCCGTCCGGTTCACCGGAACGCCCTGCGGCCCGTTGCCGGACCGCGGCGCCAGCAGGCTGACATGCCGAAGCCACGAAACCGTCTGCCCCGCAGTGAGAACCGTCGCAGCCCCGACCGCAAGCCAGGTTCCGCCCAGCACGGCCCGGCGACTCGGACCGCGGTGCGGCATCAGTTCACCGGTGGGGATGTCATCGAGTGGTTCGCCCAGTGCACGCCGGATGACCGGCAGCTTCACCGCGATGTGCACCAGCACCGCACCCGCGGCGACGTAGGCCATCGCGTAATGGCTGGTGGTGAAGAAGAACTTGAAGGCATACCACTGCGCGATGTTCATGACGCCGGTGGACAGCTGAAACAGCATGGAGCCCACCAGAACCAGGATCGAGGCGCGCTCCAGCTGCCGGGTCAGCCCACCGATGATGGGGCGCTCGAACAGCTTCGGGTACACCGACCACAGCTTGACCACCAGAAGCGGGATCGCGGCGATCCCGGCGATCACGTGCAGGCCCTGGGTGAACTGGTAAAGCCACACCGGGCGGGTGGGCCAGAAGAACCACGGCTGCGGATGCTGGATGAAATGGCTGACCAGGCCGGTGATGAAGCAGATGGTCACGGCGATACCGAGTGCGACCCCCACCCGGGCCGTCACCGCGGTGCCACGCAAGGAGTACTTGGTGGCGGTGGTCGACTCCGCCGTCATGACAGCGCGAGTGTAGCCACGACGCGGTTGCCGATTGGGTGAATCGACGCCAAGGCCAGCCCGACCTCATCGGCCAGCGCGGCCGCACAATCGATCCCCACCGCCGCCCACCGGAACCACGGGCCGATACTGCGCGAGGATTCCAGCCGCACCCAACTGGCACGAACCCCGGCGACCGCGGGATCGAATTCGACCACGCAGTGCCCCCCGCGCGACATCAGCTCGGCAGCCCGGCGCAGTACCCGCCGCGGGTCGCCGGCCAGCCCGACGTTGCCGTCGGCCAACAGCACTGTGCGCCAACGGCCGGTGGCCGGTAGCGGGTCGAACACGTCGCGCAGCAGCGCCGGGGCGCCGTTGCGCCGGGCCAGCCGGACGGCCGTCTCGGACTGGTCGACTCCGAGCGCCGGTATGCCGCGCCGAACCAGGTGAGCCACCAGACGTCCTGGGCCACAACCCAAATCGATGGTCGGGCCGTCGCAGAGGTCGACCACCGCGGTGTCGAACGTCTGATCCGAGCTGTGCCCGAACCAGCTGTGCACCGGCAACCGATGCAGCCTGCCGTCGTCATGGCGGAGCCAACACCGCTCGCCGTCGAGCGCACGGTCGTAGAGCTGTCCTAACACGTCATACCTCTCGCGTGACATGCGCGAACCGGCTTGTTGACCGGCAGGCCGCGCGGACCGACGGGATGTCGCCGACGGTGTCGACGTCGTGCAGCTCCTCGACGAGCGTCACGTCGATCCCTGTGTGCCGGAGCGCGCGAAGCGTTACAGCGCCCGTGTCGTCCTGCGACATCGGGACGTCGCGCAGGCATTCGGCAGTAGCCGGGTCGGACACTCCGAGCACCCACCAGCCGCCGTCGCGGGCCATCCCGAGCAGCGCCGGTGTCGCTTCCAGCGTCCGCGCGCACGCGGTGAGCAGCTCGGCACTGACCTGAGGGGTGTCCATGCCGATCTGCAGCACCGGTCGCCCGGCGGCCGCGTCGGCATGGGCATTGACCAGCCGGTCGACGAAGTCATCCCCGCGCTGGTCGATCACGGTGAACGAGCGCAGCCGCTCCCGGATCTCTGCCGGGCGGCAGGCCTGGTCGAGATCGCCGGTCATGGCGACCACCCGGTGCGCCACCGGTGTTGCGGCCACCGCGTCGAGCGTGTCCAGCAGCGCCGCTGCGGCAATGTCGGCGGCAGCCTCCGGACCCAGCGTCGCCGCCAGTCGTGTCTTGGCCAGGCCTGGCACCGGAGCTTTGGCCACCACGAGAAGAGTCACCGGGATCGCGGGCTGCGTCACGAGATGACCTTCCAAAAGTCGAGCGCTGCAGTGAAGCTCCCCCGCACCGACCCGCTGACCTTGGACTTCCCTGCGGTGCGGGGGCCGTAGTCGACGTCGACCTCGACCACCCGCCATCCCGCGGCCGCGGCACGGACCAGTAGTTCGAGCGGGTACCCAGAACGGCGGTCCATCACTCCCAGACCCAGGAGCGCGTCGCGTTTCGCCACTCGCATCGGTGCGATGTCGTGCACGGGCAGCGAGTGCCGGGTGCGCAGCCGCCAGCACACCGCAGCCGTTCCCAAGCGCGCATGCCAGGGCCATTTCAGGCCGCGAACCGGCCTGCGCCGGCCGGTCACCATGTCGGCGCCGCGCTCCAGTTCGGCGACCAGGCGCGGCAGGTCGCCGGGGTCGAGTGATCCGTCGCCGTCGAGCACGGCGACCAGTGGCGTCGCGGCGGCCACGACTCCAGCATGAACTGCCGACCCGTAACCCGGCCGCGTTTCGTGAACGACGTCGGCCCCGTGCGCCCTGGCGACGTCCGCGGTGCCGTCGGTGCTGTTGTTGTCAACGACCAGAGCGCGATAACCAGCGGGAATGGCGGCCAGTACGCCAGGAAGTGAGTCGGCCTCGTTGAGGCAAGGCAAAACCACCGTTACCGAACAGTCGGGCATGCTGCCAACCTAGGTGAGCAGTCGCAAGACAGTGACAAAACCATGACGTCGCTGCAGGTGGGGGCCTTTTGCCGCTACCCTCGGTTACATGACGGCCAGGGTTCTGATCGCCGACGATGACACCGTCGTGCGCGACGTGGTGCGTCGTTATCTGGAGCGCGACGGACTGGAAGTCACGGTTGCGGGCGACGGAAGCGAGGCGCTTCGGGTGCTGGGCACCCAACGTATCGACGTCGCCGTTCTCGACGTGATGATGCCCGGCCCCAATGGCCTGTCGCTGTGCCGGACGCTGCGCCAGGGCGGGGACTACAGCGTCCCGGTGATCCTGCTGACCGCCCTCGGCGAGGAGGACGATCGGATCGCCGGGCTCGAGGCCGGGGCCGACGACTATCTGACCAAGCCGTTCAGTCCTCGCGAGCTGGCTCTGCGGGTGCGCTCGGTCCTGCGCCGGGCCCCGTCCCCCGCTGCCGCGCTGCCGCTGGAGATCACCGTGGGCGATCTGACGGTGTCGACGGCGTCGCGCTCGGTGTCCATCAACGGCAAGCCGGTGGGGCTGACCAACCGTGAGTTCGATCTGCTGCTGTTCTTCCTGACCCACACCGACACGGTGTTCTCCCGCGAGGAGCTCCTGCAGAAGGTGTGGCGCTGGGACTTCGGTGACCTCTCCACGGTCACGGTGCACGTCAAGCGGCTGCGCTCCAAGCTCGGCGAACACCACCGCGTACAAACGGTCTGGGGCCGTGGGTACTTGTGGCGGGGTGAAGCCGGCGGCGGTGATCGTGCCACCGCCTGATATCGCGGAAATTATCCTACTGGCGCTGGCGTGTTCACTGCCGGTGGTGGTGCTCGGCTGGTTGATCATCCGGCTGGCCAGGTCTTGGTCGATGACCGTGACGATGGTGGCGCTGGTGCTGATCCCGGTGCTGGCGACACTGACCGGTGTGCTGGGCGCCAGCGGCTTCATGATCACCGATACGTTCGCCCGCACCGCCGTGGTGCTCGGCATCGTGGCCGTGGTGACCGTTCCCTCTGCCGTCATGCTGGCGCGCTATCAGGCTCGACGAACCGTGTGGGAGCAGGAGATTCGCGATGCCGAGCGGGCTGCCGAGCAGTCCCGGCGTCGGCTGGTCGCCTTCGTCAGCCATGATCTGCGCACGCCACTGGCCGGGATTCGCGCGCTGGCCGAGGCGATCGCCGATGGCGTGGTGAGCGACGACGAGGTCCAGGTACAGGCCAAACACATTGAGCAGGAGTCGATCCGGCTCTCGGAAATGGTCGACGACCTCTTCGAGATGTCCAAGATCAACGCCGGGGCGGTGTATGCGCCCTACGAGAAGGTGGCGTTGGACGAAGTCGTCGACGACGTGCTCTCGGCGCACCGGATGGCCGCCGAGCGGGCCGGGGTGCATCTGGAGGTGTCCGTGCCGCCCAAGCCGGTCCGGGTGGTCGGCAGCGACCGGGCTCTGGTCCGCGTGCTGTCGAACCTGGTGGCGAACGCCATTGCCCACACCCCCACGGGCGGGTCGGTGAAGCTGGCGGTCGGCTCAGATACCAAGGGCGCCTGGGCGCGCGTCGACGACACCGGGGTCGGCATCAACGAAGCCGACCTGCCCAGGGTGTTCGACATCGCCTACCGCGGCTCCAACGGCCGGGTGGCGCGCACCGATCCGTCACTGCCGAGCGGTTCCGGGCTCGGGCTGGCGATCGCGGCAGGTTTGGTGCAGGCCCACCGCGGCACCCTGTCGGCGCACAACCTGCCCACCGGGGCGCGCTTCGAGGTACGCCTTCCCCTGGCCGACTAACCTGTGAAGGTGAAGGGAGGCACCGTTGTCTGTTGCCCGTCGTGAACGAGCTGCTCTTGTCGAAAGCCTGCGCAGTGTGGGGCCT
Organism: Mycobacterium sp. M26; assembly: GCF_001494595.1. Lineage (GTDB taxonomy): Bacteria > Actinomycetota > Actinomycetes > Mycobacteriales > Mycobacteriaceae > Mycobacterium. The sequence goes on along the minus strand of NZ_LN929907.1, from coordinate 1,304,110 downwards.
GATGCGCCCACGCTGTGTGAGGGGTGGACGGCCCGAGATCTTGCTGCCCACTTGGTGATTCGGGAGTACCGGCTGGACGCGGCGCCGGGCATTCTGATCCCGGCCTTCGCCAGCCACACCGCCAAGGTGCAAGACGAGGTGGCCCGTGGCGACTGGAACGCGCTGCTGGACAAGATCGCCGCCGGGCCGCCACTGTATTCGCCGCTGAAGGCACTCGATGCGGTGGCCAACGCGGCCGAGATGTTCATCCACACCGAGGATGTGCGCCGGGCCCAGCCGGACTGGACTCCGCGCCCGCCGGACCCGGAGCTGGCCGCCAAGCTGCGCCGCACCCTGTCGATGACGGCCAAGATGACGTTGGCCAAGATCCCGGCCAAGCTGGAACTGCGCACCCCGGACGGTGAGACGGTGCTGACGGCGGGCAGCGGCCCGACCGTGACGGTCACCGGGCCGGTCGAGGAACTGGTGCTGTTCGCCTCCGGGCGCGTCGCCCGGGTGGAGTACGGCGGGGACGACGCGGCGGTGCAAGCCGTGCGCGACGCCCCGAAGAGCTTCTAGGCCTTCCGAAGCAGCAGCGACAGTAACCTCACGGCGGTCCAGAGCCCTTCTGACCGCCGTGAGGTTACTGTCGCGGATCGGTTAGTCCTCCAGTGAGCGGGACAGCCGCTCGGCGGCGTTGACGTAGTCCTCGATGAACTCCAGCACTACCTCGCGGGCCGGCTTGACCTTGTTCATCAGCCCGACACCCTGACCGACGAAGTAGGTGGCCAGCTGCTGCGCGCCGGGATGTCCGTTCTCGGCCAGCTTGTCGATACGGCGTAGCACCGGCTCGGCGATCATCGACTGCAGCGGCAGTGGAAGGGGTTGGCGGCCGCCCTGATTCGGCAACCACGCATCGGTCCAGTCCGAGCGCAGCTGGCGCGACGGCTTGCCGGTGCGGCCCGCTGAGCGAATCGTGTCCCGGGAGGAGGCCGCCAAGAACTTCTGCACGGTGTGCGGGGCGGTCTCGGCCTCCTCGGTGGTCAGCCACACCGACCCGGTCCAGGCGCCGGCCGCGCCGAGGGCGACCGAGGCCGCCATCTGCCGTCCGGTCACGATGCCACCGGCAGCCAGCACGGGCACCGGCTTGCCGATGGCCTCGATCGCCTCGATGACTTCGGGGATGAGCACCAGTGTGGTGACCTCGCCGCAGTGGCCGCCGGCTTCGGTGCCCTGCGCAATGAGCAGGTCCACACCGGCATTGACCTGCTTGATGGCATGCTCCTTGGCGCCCACCAGGGCCGCGACCGGGATGCCGGTCCGCTTGCCAGCGTCGATCATGTAGTCCGGTGGCACACCGAGGGCGTTGGCCATCAACTTGATCGGGTGGTTCAGCGCCACCTCGAGCAGGCTCGCGCCGGTGTCCCCCGACAGCGACGACGCTGCGATGCGTGGCTTCTCGTCGGCCTCGATACCGTGGGCAGCCAGCAGGCCGTCGATGAAACTGCGGTAGTCCTCCGGGATGCGGTCGGCGAGTTGGCCGACGCTCAGGTTCTCGCCCTTGCCCTCGAACTTGGCCGGCACGATGATGTCGACCCCGTACGGCTTGCCCTTGACCTGCTCGTCGATCCAGGTCAGCTCCTGGTCGAGCTGATCAGGGCGAAACGCGGTACCGCCGAGCACGCCGAAGCCGCCGGCGTTGGTCACCGCGGCGACGACGTCGCGGCAGTGGCTGAACGCAAACAGCGGGAAGTCGATGCCGAACTGGTCGCAGATCTCTGTCTTCACCCGCTCAGTATGCGACACCCTCCGGCATCTACCAACCACCCGGTTGGTCAGCGCATACTCGGCGCGCGGCGTTACGCCCGCAGTGGCGCGAAAGCAAACTCCTGCAGCCCGGCAACCGGACCGATCGCGGCACGGAAGCCGAGCCGCTCACTAGCGCGCGCCGGGTCTGCCACGATGTGGCGGACATCGCCGCTGCGGTACTGCCCGGTGACCACGGGAGCCGGACCCCCTCGGGCCTCGCACAGCCGGGTCGCGACGTCGAGGATCGAAATCGGCTGTCCGGAGCACACATTGGCGGCCAGAAATCCACCCGCCTCGGATCGGATGGCGGCGGCGTTGGCGGCGGCAACATCGTCGACGTGCACGAAATCGCGCATCTGGCCGCCGTCCTCGAAGACCCTGGGCGGCTCACCCTTCTCCAGGGAGGACCGGAAGATCGCTGCCACACCGGAATACGGGGTGTCGCGCGGCATGCCGGGGCCGTACACGTTGTGGTAGCGCAGCGCCACCACCGAACCGCCGGTCGACTCCGCCCACGCCAGCGCGTAGTGCTCCTGGGCGGTCTTGCTGGCGGCGTACAGACTTCGCGGTGTCAGCGGTGCATCCTCGTCGACCAGCTGCCACTGTAGTTCCTCGCCACCGAGCGGGCAGCGGTGCTCGAACACCCCGGCGTCGAGGTCAACCTTGGTGCGCGGCAACGGATCCACCGCACCGTGCTTGGGGCAGGTGTATCCGCCCTGGCCGTACACCACCATGGACGAGGCCAGCACCAGCCGGTTGATCCCCGCCCGGTACATCTCGGCCAGCAGCACGGCGGTGCCGTAATCGTTGTGGGTCGCATACGACGGGGCATCGGCGGCGTTCACCCCGGCGCCCACGACAGCAGCCTGGTGACAGACGGCGTCGACCCCAACCAGCAACGGCGCCAACGCATCCGCATCGCGCACATCGATACGGTGACAGCTGTCCGGCAGCTCGGCGCCGGCTCCGTGCGCGGCGTCGAGCAGGACGTCGGTCGCCACCACCTCGTGCCCGTCGGCCAGCAGCGCGGCCCACACCCGGCTGCCGATGAAACCGGCTGCGCCGGTGAGCAGAACCCTCACGGCAGGTCGAAGGGCAGCTCGACACCTTCGTGGGCCAGGCAGTGGGTGCAGACCCGTTCGGAGGCCACCTGATCGATCGCCTCGTGCACCAGCTTCTTGAACGGCACCAGGTTCTTCTCGAACTCGGCGAAGACGTCGACCGCCCGCACCCCGGCCCCGACGTCGATCCCGGCGTCGAGATCGGTCACCAAAGCGATTGCGGCGTAGCACATCTCCAGCTCGCGGGCCAGCACCGCCTCGGGATAGCCGGTCATGTTGATCAGGGTGAAGCCCTGGCGGGCGAACCACTGGCTTTCCGCACGAGTGGAGAACCGGGGGCCCTGCACCACCACCATGGTGCCGCCGTCGATCACGCCGGGCAGGTCGGTGGCGGCGGCGCGCAGCGTCGGGCAGTACGGGTCGGCGAAGCCGACATGGATGCCGCCGGAATCGAAGTAGGTGTCGGCGCGGCCGCGGGTGCGGTCGACGAGCTGGTCGGGGACGACGATCGAACCGGGCCCCAGATCGCGGGTCAGGCTGCCGACCGCGCACGGCCCGAACACCCGTCGCACCCCGAGGGCACGCAGCGCCCACATGTTGGCGCGGTAGGGCACCGTGTGCGGCGAGAACTCGTGGCTCAGACCGTGCCGCGGCAGGAACGCGACCTCGTGCTCCCCCACCCGGCCCACGGTGATCGGCGCACTGGGTTCGCCGTAGGGGGTGTCCAGGTTGACGCTGCGGGCGTCGGCACCGAAGAAGCTGTAGAAGCCGCTGCCGCCGATGACTCCGATCATCCGACCATTGTGGGCCATTCGCTGCGTGCGACGATGTCGGGCATGGCAAGCGTTGCGCAGTGGATCGAGGGGGCCAGGCCGCGGACCCTGCCCAACGCGATCGCCCCGGTGATCGCCGGCACCGGTGCGGCGGCGTGGCTGCACGAGGCTGTCTGGTGGAAGGCCCTGCTGGCGCTGGCCGTTTCGATGGCGCTGATCGTCGGCGTCAACTACGCCAACGACTACTCCGACGGCATCCGCGGCACCGACGACGTGCGCTCGGGGCCGCTGCGGTTGGTCGGGTCCAGGCTTGCCACCCCGCGCGCGGTGCTCACCGCCGCCGTGGTGAGCCTCACCGTCGGTGCGGTCGCCGGGCTGGCCCTGGCGATCCTCAGCGCACCGTGGCTGATCGCGGTCGGGGCGGTGTGTATCGCCGGCGCGTGGCTGTACACCGGCGGATCGCGGCCCTACGGCTATGCGGGGCTCGGCGAGGTCGCGGTGTTCGTGTTCTTCGGCCTGGTCGCCGTGCTGGGCACGCAGTACACCCAGGCGCTGCGGATCGACTGGGTCGGTGTCGTGCTGGCGGTGGCCACCGGAGCGTTGTCGTCGGCGGTGCTGGTGGCCAACAACCTGCGCGACATCCCCACCGACACGGTGTCGGGCAAGACCACGCTGGCGGTGCGACTCGGCGACGCCCGGACCCGGGTGCTCTACCAGTCGCTGCTGGGCCTGGCCGGCGTCCTGACCCTGGTATTGATCGCCGCCACGCCGTGGTGCGCGGCCGGCCTGGTCGCCACGCCGCTGGCGGTGCGGGCCGCCGGCCCGGTGCGCCGGGGCCTGGGCGGCCGGGAGTTGATCCCGGTGCTGCGCGACACCGGCCTGACGATGCTGGTGTGGTCAATCGCGGTGGCTGTGGCGCTGGCCCTCGGCTAGCCGCCAGTCGCGCATCGATTCTGCGCTCAGGGCGTCGAAACGGGCCTCAAGCCCGCCCTCACCGCAGAATCGATTCCGGCCCCGCTAGTTGTCGGGCTTGTCCCCGCGCAGCCGGGCGCGCAACTGCTCGCGGTCGGTGCGGCGCCGTTCGTCGACCTGCGCGATGCTCGCGGTGGCGCGCTTGCGCAGCGGGGCCAGCACCCAGATACCCAACGGCAGGGCGATGACGATCGCGAACAGCATCGCGATCACGAGCGGGAACTGATGAACGCCGATCAGCTGCGCGAAGTAATAGATCACAGCGGTCAGGGCGACCACCAAGACGAGCCTCGCCAGCGTGTACACGACGACGTCGCGGACCATGCGGCCCGTAGAGCCGCCCGAATTGTCTGACACGGCGCCGAGCCTACCGACGCGCGTATATTCGGACCAAGGAGGTTGTCGTGCTGTACCTGCTGCTCGCCCTGATCATCGCCGCGGTGGTCTACGTCGGTTGGCGCGCTGTGCGCGCGCAGGCGAACCGCCCGACAACGCGTGTCATCGGTCCCGACGACGACCCGGACTTCCTGTGGCGCCTGAGCCGCGGGGACAACAACAACCCGAACAACCCGCGTTAGGCGAACCGCTCGTCATGGTTGGTGGCGGGAAAACCGTCAGCCACCACCGCCGCCAGTTCGATCAGTGCCGTGCGGGTCTTGGGCCGCAGCCGCTCCAGATCGATTTCGGCGCCCTCTTCCAGGTGCGGGTCGAACGGCACCAGGCGCACCGCCCGGCAGCGCCGCGAGAAATGGTCGACGACCTTCTGCATGTCAACCTTGCCGGAGCGCGGTCGCACCGCATTGATCACACACACCGACCGGCGCACCAGGTCCTGATGGCCGTGGGCGTCCAGCCAGTCCAGGGTGGCCGAGGCGCTGCGCGCGCCGTCCACCGAACCTGAACTCACCACGATCAGGGTGTCGGCCTTGGACAGCACCGACGCCATCGCCGAGTGCATCAGCCCGGTGCCGCAGTCGGTGAGCACCAGGCTGTAGAAGCGCTCCAGGACGTCCACGGCCCGGTCGTAATCCTCGGCGCTGAACGCCTGCGACACCGCGGGATCGCTCTCCGAGGCCAGCACCTCCAGCCGGCTCGGCCCCTGCGAGGTGTAGCTGCGGACATCGCTGTAGCGCTCGATGCCCTCGGCGTCGCGCAGCAGGTGGCGCACCGTGGCCGGGGTTTCCAGCGGCACCTTCTGGCTCAGCGTGCCGCGATCCGGGTTGGCGTCCACCGCGATCACCCGGTCACCGCGGATGGAGGCGAACGTGCCGCCCAGCGTCGCGGTGATCGTGGTCTTGCCGACGCCACCCTTCAGCGACAGCAGCGCGATCTTGTAGCAGCCCTGCAGCGGACGGTTCACCTGGGCGACGAGGTTCTTGTTCTGCGCGTCGCGTGGGCTCTCGCCGACGTTGATGAGCTTGCCCGAGGCCAGGTACAGCAGCCGGCGCCAGCCCGAGGACGGCGGCGGCTTGACCTGGCGCAGCAGTGCGCTGGTCGACAGGTCCGGGTACGGCGTCGGCGGCACGCTCGGCCGGTACGACGGCACCGGCGGCACCTCGTTGACGTAGGAGTTGTAGTACGGCGCCGCTGCCGGGATCGGGTCGAGCGGAATACCGATCGGCGGCGTCGCCGTCACCCAGTCGGGCTCCGGCTGGGCAGCCGACGTGGCGGGATCAGAGAACCGCTGAACGCGGAACACCGTTGTCGCATCAGTCAATTCGCGGTCCGGACGCGGACCATGTTGATCGGACACGTGCACTTCCCCCTGACTTTCGTTTCGGGTCGAGTGATTCTCGTGCAGTACTTCCAAACCCTAGCGCAGGGCGGGATCAGCTCACTCCGGCATACGAGTGCAGGCCGACGGTGACCAGGTTGATGAAGAACAGGTTGAACACCATCGCGACGAAGCCGACCACGTTGATCCAGGCGGCCTTCTTGTCGCGCCAACCAGCCGTCGAGCGGGCATGCAGGTAGGCGGCGTAGACCACCCACGCGATGAACGACACCGTCTCCTTGGGGTCCCAGCCCCAGTACCGGCCCCAGGCCTCTTCGGCCCAGATTGCGCCGAAGATCACACCGAAGCCGAAGATCGGGAACGCGAAGATCGTGGTCCGGTAGGCGATGCGGTCCAGGGTCTGGGCGTCGGGCAGTTTGGCGACGATCCGAGCGAGGCCACCGTCAGCGTCAGGTTCGCCGAAGCGCGACATCCTCAGCAGGAACAGGATGCTGGCCACACCGGCGACCAGGAACACCCCGGAGCCCAGGCTCACCACCGAGACATGGATCGGCAGCCAGTAGGACTGCAGCGCGGGCATGACGGGTGCGGCGTTGGTGTAGAGCCACTTGCCGGACACCGTCAGCAGGATCAGCACCGGGACGAGCACGAACACCCACAGCGCGCGGTACTGCGGCTTGCGCAGCACCACCGCGGCGGCGACCAGTCCGCAGAAGCTGGTCAGGTTGATGAACTCGTACATGTTGCCCCAGGGCGCGCGGGTGGTGGCCAGACCACGCAGCACGATGCAGGCGAACAGCAGCGCGATACCGACGTACACCAGGGCCAGGCCGGCCTTACCGACACGTTCGTCGGTGGACAGCTTGGGGGTGTCGACGACGACGCCGGGCCGGTCGCTGTCGGCGGTCACCGCCGCCCCAACCAGCTCACGGGCCTCCACCTTGCGGCCGCGGCTGTAGGCCAGCTCGACCGCCAGCAGCAGCAGCGCGCCGACGAGCACGACGATCGACGAGGTGAACGCCCAGTCGGAGTACCGGGCCAGGCCGATGTCGATATGTTCGGTATTCACGATCAGACCTTCTCTTTCGACGGCGCCGGGTCCGTCAACAACCGCTCCGTGAGCTTTTCGAACTCGTTGCCCCAGCCGGAGTTGTCGGTGCGGGCCAGACCGCCTAGCTCGACCTTTACCGTACCGGGCGCCCCTGCGTGAGGTTCAATCCTGGCCCACACCCGCCGGCGCCGCACGATCAGCGACACCAGCAGGCCAGCCATCATCGACATCGCGAACACCAGCACCCACACCTGGCCCGGGTCGTGGGACACCTGCAGGTTGACGAACGGGGTGGCGCTGTCGAAGCGCACCACGGTGCCGTCGTCGAGCCGCACCTCTTCGCCCTGGCGCAGGTTGACGCGCTTGACCTTGGTGAGCCGCTTCTGCTCGAGCAGCCGGTGGTCGAGGGTGAACAGTGACTGCGGACGTCCGGTGTCCAGCCCGGTGTCACCCCGGTAGATGTCGATGGCAACCGCGGGGTCGTTGAGTGCGGGGTAGCTCGAGGAGAGCAGGGTGCCGTCGAACTCGGCGGTGGGGGCGAACAGGCCCATGATCGCCAGCTGGTGCTTGCGCCGCTCGGTGGCATCGGGGTACATCCCGCCGGGCGGGTCCACCCGGATCACCCCGGAGGACAGCAGCGTGCGCGGATCATCAGGCCGCCACTGCAGGGTCTGGGTGCGCTTCTGCCCGTTGGGGAACGTGACGGTGAACGTCGGTGCGTAGCCGTGGCCCTGCAGGTAGACCCGGTCACCGCCGATGCGCAACGGATGGTTGACCTCGAGGCGGTACGGCTGCCAGGTGTTGGTGACCAGATCCTGGCCGGCCTGGTACTCGATGTTCGACGCGAACGAGGTGGCCTGCCCGCCGGGGAGATAGCGCGCCTGGAAGTCGTTGACCTTGATGCACATCGGGTACAGCGAGGTGCCGTCGACGTTGTTACCCGCGCGGAACGAGTCGAACGCGGCCGGCGATGCCGAGCAGAAGCCCGGGCCGCCGTTGGCGATGACGATGACGTTGCCCTCGTAACCGAAGAGCTTGCCCACCGCGATGGCGACCAGCAGACCGAGCAGCGAGAAGTGGAAGACGATGTTGCCGAACTCGCGCAGGTAGCCCTTCTCAGCTGAGATCTCTGCGACCTCGCCGTCTTGGCGGGTGACGCGCCGCCAGCCGGTGAGCCGCCCGCTGATGGACTCGGCGACGGACTCCGGGGTGCCGGTGAGATCGGCCTCGGCGAACTTCGGTAGCCGGGACAGGTTGCGCGGGGCGGGAACCGGGGTGGAGCGCAGGGTTCGGGCGTGTTCGATCATTCGCGGCGTGAGGCAGCCGACCAGCGAGATGAACAGCAGCACGTAGATGGAGGTGAACCAGAAGCTGGAGAACACCTCGAAGAACTGCAGCCGGTTCAGCCAGGGTCCGATGACGGTGTGGTCGGCGATGTACTGCTCGACCTTGGCGTCGTTGAGGCTGCGCTGCGGCAGCAGTGCACCGGGGACGGCGGCCAGTGCGAGCAGAAACAGCAGCACCAGCGCGGTGCCCATCGAAGTCAGCGCGCGCCAACCAGCCCGCGCCCACCGCGCGAGCAGACGCAAAATCGCACTCGGAGAGCCCGTTTTGTGCGAGTTTGCGTCTGCTCGCGGGGAGGTAAGGGTCATATCGGCAGCCTCACGTCGGAGACGAACGCATCGCGCACCCAGGAGATGAAGTCGTTCCACAATCCGGTCACCAGGGCCAGGCCGACGGCGATCAGCAGCAGGCCGCCGAAGATCTGGATGGCCCGGGTATGGCGGCGCAGCCACCCGAATCCGTTGACCGCCCAGCCTGATCCGAGCGCCAGCAGGACGAACGGGATACCCAGGCCCAGGCAGTAGGCGATCACCAGCGCCACCCCGCGGGCCACATTGGCGCCGTCGGTGGCCGAGGCGACGGTGATCACACCGGTCAGCGTGGGCCCCAGGCACGGCGTCCAACCCAGGCCGAACACCGCACCCAGCAGTGGGGCGCCGGCCAGGCCGGCCAGCCGGCGCGGGGTGAACCGGGCCTGACGCTGCAGGGCGGGCACGAAACCGATGAACACCAGGCCCATCAGAATCGTCAGCACACCGCCGACCCGTTGCAGCAGAATCTGATTGGTGATCAGTGTGGTCGTCATGCCGAGCACGGCGACGGTCCCCAGCACGAACACGGCGGTGAAACCGGCGACGAACAGCAGGGCCGACCCGGCGACCCGCCAGCGCTGGGTTTTGATCGCCACCTGACCGGTGGCTGCATCGAGGTCGTCGACTCCGACGACGGCCGCCAGATACGACAGGTAGCCCGGCACCAGCGGCACCACGCACGGCGAGGCGAAGGAGACCAGTCCGGCGAGCACGCAGACACCGAGAGCCAGCAGCAGCGGGCCCGCAGCGGCGGTCTCGGCGAATCCGGTCATGGCGCTGCAGGTTTCGGCGCCGGTTCGGCCGCGAGCCGCTGCACGACGGGCAGCAGATCCTCGGCCAGCAGTTCGCGCAGAAAGACCGCGGCCACCCGGTGTTCGCGATCCAGGACGATCGTCGACGGGATGACGGTGGTCGGGTACTTGCCGCCGAACGCGATCATGGTGCGCATCGCGGGGTCGTAGATGGACGGGAACGTCACCTTGCGGTCGACCACGAAGTCCTGCGGTGCGCTGATGTCATTGTCGCGCACGTCGATACCGAGGAAGGCGACCCCGAGGTCGCGGGTCTGGTTGTAGACCTTCTCCAACTGGGTGATCTCGGACCGGCACGGACCGCACCACTGGCCCCATACGTTGACGACGACGACCTTGCCCTGGAAATCGTTGAGCGAGATCGTCTTCGACGGGTCCATCAGCTCCGGACCCGACAGCGGACCGGGGGTGCCCCGGCTGGCCGGCGGGTCGTAGAAGATGTCGGTCTTACCGCCCGGTGCGACGAACTCGAACGTCCCACCCTGGGCGACGGCGTCGTCACCGGTGGAGCAGCCGGCCAGTACCGCCGCCGCCACCAGGAGGACCGCCAGCCGCTTCACCGCCCGCCGAGCTCCGCGTAGCCCCAGCCGACATACTCGTCGCCGTCGAAGTAGAACGATGTCAGCGACGCCAGGTTGCACAACCGGCGGGTCGGGAAATGATGCAGCGGTTGGTCGTTCATCGCGCGGCGCAGCGTCTCCACCGGCAGCTGGTGGCTGACGCAGACCGCTTCATGGCCGGTGGCCTTGGTCCGGGCCCGGTCCACGGCAGCCTTCATCCGGACCGCGATCTGGTGGTAGGGCTCACCCCAGGACGGCTGACGTGGATTGCGCAGGTGCCACCAGTTGCGCGGGTCGCGCAGGGCGCCGTCACCAGGGGAGACCTTCTCGCCCTGGAACACGTTGAGCGACTCGATGAGTTCGGCGTCGACGTCGACATCCAGGCCGTGGTGGGCGGCGATCGGGGCGGCGGTCTCCTGGGCGCGCTCCAGCGGTGAGGCCACCACATAGACGATGTCGCGGCTGGCCAGCCAGCTGGCCACCGCCTCGGCCTGCGCACGGCCGCGGTCGGACAGGTGGAAGTCCGGCAGGCGGCCGTAGAGGATGCCCTGCGGGTTGTAGACCTCGCCGTGACGCATGACGTGCACGGTGGTCCGGTCTGTCATTGCTTGGCCTCCGCGGCTGCCCGGGCCGCGGCAGGCAGGGCCGCGGCAATCCGATCGAAGGCGTCGTCATCCAGAACTGCAGAGACGAACCAGGTTTCGAAGGCGCTCGGCGGGGCGTACACCCCGCCGGCCAGCAGGGCGTGGAAGAACGCGGGGAAGCGCCAGGTCTCGCTGGCCCGTGCCGAGGCGAAGTCGGTGACCGGCTCCTCGGCGAAGAACACCGACAGGAAGCTGCCCGCCCGGGCTACCTGGTGGGTGACACCGGCATCGGTGAGCGCCTCGGTGAGCAGGGCGGCCAGCCGGTCGGCGTTGGCGTTGAGTTTCGCGTACACCGCGTCGTCGGCATTGCGCAGCGTCGCCAGCCCGGCGGCCACCGCCACCGGGTTCCCCGACAGCGTGCCGGCCTGGTACACCGGCCCGAGCGGAGCCAGGCGTTCCATCACGTCGCGGCGGCCACCAAACGCGGCGGCCGGTAGCCCACCGCTCATCACCTTGCCGAAGGTGAACAGGTCCGCGTCCACGGGATCGACTCCGTACCAACCACTTCGGCTGATCCGGAAGCCGGTCATCACCTCGTCGATGATCAGCAGCGACCCATGCTCAGCGGTGATCCGGCGCAGCGCGGCGTTGTATCCGGGCAGCGGTGCGACCGCACCCATGTTGCCCGGGCTGGCTTCGGTGATCACCGCGGCGATGGTGTCCCCGAACTTGGCGAACGACTCTTCCACCGCAGCAATATCGTTGTAGGGCAACACGATCGTATCCGCGGCGGTGGCGCCGGTGACACCCGGCGAGGACGGCAGGCCCAGCGTGGCCACCCCGGAGCCGGCGTCGGCCAGCAGCGCATCGACGTGACCGTGATAGCAGCCGGAGAACTTGATCACCTTCGAGCGGCCGGTGAACCCGCGGGCCAGCCGCACCGCACTCATGGTGGCCTCGGTGCCGGAGTTCACCAGCCGCACCCGCTCGACCGGTGCCACCCGTGCCACGATCTCGGCGGCCAGGTCGGTCTCCCCCGGTGTCGGGGCCCCGAACGACAGCCCGTTGGCCGCCGTCCGTTGCACCGCCTCCACGACGGCCGGGTGCGCATGACCCAGGATCATCGGACCCCAGGAGCACACCAGGTCGACATAGCGGTTGCCGTCGGCGTCGGTCAGCCAGTAGCCGTTGGCCGAGGTGATGTAGCGCGGCGTGCCGCCCACGGAGTTGAAGGCCCGCACCGGGGAGTTCACCCCGCCGGGAATGACCTCGCAGGCGTCGGCGAACAGCCGCGCCGAGACGGCGGTCGAGGCGGCCTGATCCGTACTGCTCATGGCCACCAGTGTCCCAGCCCGAACATGGTTGTCCACTACAGGGTGTAGTTCCCAGAAACCGCGCAGAGCGGTACGCATATTCTCGTAGCCGTGTCTTCCGTGTCCGACCGCATGAGCCGACGTCAACTGGCGTCGGGCGCTGGGGCGGACAGTGTTGCCACCGTCACTCTCGCCGACCTCGAACGCGGCCAGCGCGCCACCGTCGTGGGCTATGGCGACGAGGTCGCCGCCTCCACCGCCCGCCGGTTCTTCGACCTCGGCATCGTGCCCGGTATCGAGGTCACCATGGTGCGCCGCGCCCCGCTGCGCGATCCGGTGATATTCCGGGTCGGGGACTACGAGATCGCCCTGCGCACCACCCAGTCGCGCTGCATCCACGTGGAACGGGTGAGTTGAGCGGACATCACCACCACGGCGGCGGAACCGCCGAGGCCAACATCGGGCTGACCCGCTTCGCCGTCGTCGGTAGCCCCAACTCGGGCAAGACCACCCTGTTCAACGCGATGACCGGGCTGCACGCCAAGACCGGCAACTATCCGGGCGTCACGGTGGCCCGCTTCGAGGGCCGGATGCGGCTCGGCGAGCAGACCGTCGTCGTCGAGGACCTGCCCGGCACCTACAGCCTGGACCCGATCAGCCCGGACGAGCAGATCGTCGTCGACGTCCTCGACACCGACCACCACAACACCCGCGTCGACGTCCCCGACGCCCTGCTGGTGCTGCTCAACGCCACCACGCTGCGCCGCTCGCTGGGACTGCTGGCCCAGCTGCTGCAGACCGGCCTGCCGGTGTGTGTGGTGCTGACTTTCACCGATGACCTGGCCCGCCGCCGCGGCACGCTGGACGTCACCGCACTGAGCCGGGCGCTCGGTGTTCCCGTGGTGCCGGTGGTCGCCGGGCATCGCGACGGGGTCGAGGCGCTGCGGGCGGCGATGGCCGACCACCAGGCGTGGACCACGCCGGTGGTGCTGCCACCCACCGACACCGCCGAAGTGACCGCGTGGGTGGACTCGGTGTTGGCCGCGGCGGGCTACGAGGTGCCCGACCTGGATCACCGGACGCGGCGCATCGACGCGGTGCTGCTGCACCCGGTGGCCGGCACAGTGATCTTCCTGCTGACGATGTTCGTGTTCTTCCAGACCATCTTCACCGTCGCCGCACCGCTGCAGGACTACGTCGGGCAGTTCTTCGGCTGGCTCGGCGACCTGGTGGCCGCCCACGTCCACGTGTCATGGCTGTCGGCGTTCCTGTCGCAGGCCATCATCGGCGGCGTCGGCAGCGTGCTGGTGTTCGTGCCGCAGATCGTGCTGCTGTTCGTCCTCATCGCGCTGCTGGAAGGCACCGGCTACCTGGCCCGCGCAGCTTTCCTGATGGACCGGGTGATGGCGCGCGCCGGTCTGGAGGGCCGCGCGTTCGTCGCTCTGCTGTCCTCGGTGGCGTGCGCCATCCCGGGGATCATGGCGACCCGCTCGCTACCGTCGGCCAAGGACCGGTTGGCGACGATGATGGGCGCGCCGCTGATGACCTGCTCGGCCCGGTTGCCGGTGTACATCCTGCTGATCAGCATGCTGCTGAGCGCCGACGCCCGGATCGGACCGTTCAGCGCCCGCGGTGTGGTGATGTTCGCGCTGTATCTGCTGGGCGCCCTGTCGGCGATGACGGTGGCCGCGGTATTCAAGCGGTTCACCTCGCGCAGCGGCGCGGCGCTGCCCTTCTACATGGAGATGCCGCCGTATCAGGTGCCGCGACTGAAGACAGTGGCCGCCGAGGTATGGACCGCGGCATCGGCGTTCCTGCGCAAGGTGTCCTCGATCATCCTGGCCACCACGGTCCTGCTGTGGGTGCTGCTGAACCTGCCGCTGCGGCATGACGCCGAGATCGCCGCGGCGGGCGTCGACACCGCGGACTCGGCGGCGGTGTCGGCCTACGTGCTCGACCACTCCTACGGCGCCGCCGTGGGCCGGGCGCTGGAGCCGGTGTTCGCGCCGCTGGGCTTCGACTGGCGGATCAACATCGGGGTGCTGTCCTCGCTGGCGGCGCGGGAGACCTTCGTCGCCACCCTCGGCCAGGTGGCCGCCGCCCAGGATCCCGAGAACCCGGCGGAGTCGCTGCGGCAGATGCGGGTGCAGAGCGGGCCGTCGGAAGGCCGGCTGCTGTTCGACGCGCCGACCATCGCCGCGCTGCTGGTGTTCTTCATGTTCGCGCTGCAGTGCATGTCGACGGTGGGTGTGCTGCGCCGCGAGACCGGCTCGTGGAAGTGGCCGGCGATCGCGTGGGCCTACATGTTCGTGCTGGCGTGGGTGCTGGCGTTCGCGGCGCGGACTGTGGTGGCCGCGCTGTGGTGATCGCGCTGCACGCCGAGCGGGTGACCGGTGAACCGCAGGCGGTGCGTTGGGTGGTCGACACCGACGGGGTGGCTATCGGCCGGGTGCTGTCGGCGCCGGGCGACCTGGGGCAGCTCTTCTCGGAGGGCACGCTGAGCGCGGGCCTGGTGGAGCCCACCGCGGTGTGGCTGTGGCTGCGCGACGGGCTGTCCTGGCGGTCGCAGGGCGCAGCGGTGTCGGCGGCGCTTCGCGAGGCGCTGGTTGAGCCGGATGCGTGGGTGGTCGAGCCCGCGCCCGGCGAGGTTCTCGAGCGGGTGGTCGCCGACCTGCTGGACGGGTCGGTGGGTGACTTCGTGCGCTCGCACGGCGGCTCGGTATCGGCTGAGCGCGACGGCGACGTGGTGAGCATTCACCTCGGCGGGGCGTGTGAGAACTGCCCGGCCGCCGACCACACCCTGCGGGCCCGGCTGATCGGCGAGTTGCAGCGCCGCTGTCCCGAGGTGGTCGAGCTGGATTCCCGCGGTGGCCGGCTGACGCTGAGCCTGGCCCCGACGCATTGAGACCGCAACCAGATCGACTTCGCGGCCGAACTGGTGATCTGAGTGCGGTCTCAACGCGGGTGAGAGTTTGATGGGGTGATGCAACTACCGCAATGGTTGGCTCGGTTCAACCGATATGTGACCAATCCGGTGCAGCGGCTATGGGCAGGGTTCGTCCCGACCATGGGCATTCTCGAACATGTCGGCCGTAAGTCCGGCCGGCAGTTCCGGACACCGCTAACCGTGTTCACCACCGACGAGGGGGTCGCGATCCTGCTGACGTATGGCCCGGACCGCGACTGGCTGAAGAACATCACCACAGCCGGGGGCGGCCGGCTGAAGCGCTATGGCCGCACGTTCGCCGTCGCCGACCCTCGGGTGACGACGAAAGCCGAAGCAGCCCAGCATGTTTCCGGGCTGTGGCGGCCGATCTTCGCTGCCCTGCCGTTCGAGAACGCGGTGCTGCTCAGGCGCGCCAGCTGAGCAGTTCGCCCGACCCTGCGGTCATCACGGTGCCGGGCATGACCCGCAGCAGCCACGGCCGCAGGCGCAAGACCGCGAACTCCTGGGAGGTCGGACCGCCGGACCACTGCGGGATGATCGCCGGGTCGTAGCCCACCGGTGCAGGTGCGTTCGTGAACTTCTCCCAGATCTCCGTGCAGGTGTCGTCATCGAACGCCCACTGCACGTCGCACTCCGCCGTGCAGGTGTCCTGGCTGGGTGCCCAGTAGCTGATCGACGCGTACGGATTGGCTTGGACGTGAGACCTTTTCAGCGGCGTGGGAATGGTGGCGATCCAACCCTGCAGCTGCTCGCCGTCCCACTCCCAGATCGGGTGCAGCACCCGGCTTCGCGGGCGACCAGTGGAATCCACCGTGGCCACCGAGGCCCACACGATGCGGTGGGCCATATCGACAAAAGCCGGCGCGGTGGTGTCGAGAGAGGTCATTCCCGCACCCTACGTCGTCACACTCAGCCCGGGGCGCTGCTTGTCGCCGGTTCCTGCGCACTGGCGGTCGGGCCGGCGGGCAGCCGCCGCTTGAGGGCCGCGACCCGCAGCAGCTGCATGGTGAGGTTGGTTCCGGCAAGCATCGGGATCACCCCGATGAACGTCCGGATCGACGGCTCGCGGCCGTGCAACTGCTCGAGGCTGCCGAACACGTAGATGCAGCCGACCGCGATGATCGCGGCCGGAATGCAGAACGCCAGCGGTGAGCGGCGATCGGCGATGATCTGCTCGGCATAGGCCAGCTCGTCGGCCGTCATCGGCTCTTTCTTCCGGACCTTGCGCAACACCGCGGTGGCGCTGCCCACCTCTTCACTCAATGGGGTGGCCGGTCGCTCAACAAGGCGCTGCACCAACACGAAAGCTCCTGCGGCGAAGACGAAGATGGCGACGTAGGAGATCAGCGTCAGCAGGCCCCACAGGCTGGTCGTCATCAGGCCTCCTTGGCTTTCCCGGCGCCGATGTGCTCGTCGTCGTCATCCCAGAGCAGCAGTTGGCGAACCGATGACCGCGTACCGTAGGGCCGCAGCATCTGGCTGGCCGGCCGGGGGCGCACGCGTTGCGGCCACCAGAACCAGCGGCCGAGCAGTGCCGCGATGGACGGCGTCATGAACGACCGGACGATGAGGGTGTCGAACAGCAGGCCCAGCGCGATGGTGGTGCCGACCTGACCGATGGCGCGCAGATCGCTGAACACGAACGCGGCCATCGTGGCGGCGAAAACGAGTCCGGCCGACGTGACCACGGATCCCGACCCCACCATCGCCCGGATGACACCGGTGTTCAACCCCGCGTGGATCTCCTCCCGGAACCGGGAGATGAGCAGCAGGTTGTAGTCCGAACCGACCGCCAGCAGCAGAATCACCGACAGCGCCAACACAATCCAATACAGCGGGATGCCCAGGATGTCCTGCCACAGCAGCACCGATAGGCCGAACGACGCACCCAGCGACAGCGCCACGGTACCGACGATGACGATGGCGGCCACCAGGCTGCGAGTCACGAACACCATGATGAGCAGGATGAGGCTCAGCGCCGAGATGGCGGCGATCATCAGGTCGTACTTGGCACCCTCGCTGATGTCCTTGTAGGTCGAGGCGGTGCCGCCCAGGTAGATGTCGGAGTTGCCCAGCGGGGTGCCTTTGACGGCTTCCTTTGCGGCCAACCGGATCGCGTCGATGTGGGCGATCCCCTCCGGCGTGGCCGGATCACCGTCGTGGGTGATGATCATCCGGGCGGCCTTGCCGTCCGGCGAGAGAAACAGCCGAAGTCCGCGCTGGAACTCAGGATTGGAGAACACCTCAGGCGGGAGGTAGAACGAGTCGTCGGATTTCGCGGCGTCGAACGCCTGCCCCATCGCGGTGGCGTTCGCCAGGTTCGCCGAGCTGTTGGCGGCGATCCCGGAGTTGGTGGCGTAGTTGGTCATCGCGAGGTCGCGGTTGGCTTCCTGGCTGGCGATCTGGGTGGGAATCAGCGCCAGCAACTTCGGCTGCAGCGCGGTCAGCTTGTCCAGGCTGGCGGTCACATCGCCGAGCTGGTCGGTCAGCGCGTCGAGCCCGTCGAGGGCATCGAAGACCGACCGCAGCGCCGCACACGCCGGAATATCGAAACAGTGCGGCTCCCAATAGAAGTAGTTGCGCAGCGGCCGGAAGAAGTCGTCGAAGTTGGCGATCTTGTTGCGCAGGTCCTCGGCGATCTCGACGGTCTGGTGGAAGGCCTTGGCTTGCTCGTCGGTGGCGGCGTTGGCCTGCTGCTGCAGCGCGAGTTGCTGTTTGAGCGTGTCGATGGACGTGTCGATCTCGGCGACCTGCTTGAGGATGTCGTCGGCGCGGGCCTGCTGGAACGGCAGGTTCTCGATCTGCCCGACGCTCTGCGCGCTGAGCTGGAAGCCCAGCGAGGTGTGGTCCAGCGGAGTGCCCAGCGGCCGGGTGATCGACTGCACCTCGGCGATACCCGGGGTGTGGAAGACGGCCCTGGCCACCCGCTCCAGCAGGATCATGTCGGCCGGGTTGCGCATGTCGTGGTCGGTTTCGATCATCAACAGCTCCGGATTGAGCCGGGCCTGGGAGAAATGCCGTTCGGCAGCGGCGTATCCGGACACGGCCGGAGCACTGCCCGGCAGATAGCGCCGCTGGTCGTAGCTGGTCTTGTAGCCGGGTAGCGCGAGCAGACCGATCAGGGCTACCCCGATACTGACCACCAGGATGGGTCCCGGCCAGCGGACCACCGCGGTGCCGATGCGTCGCCAGGTCCGGGTGCGCATCACCCGCCTGGGCTCGAGCAGTCCGAACAGGGACGCCACCGACAGCACGGCGGGCGCCAGCGTCAGCGCGGCCACCAGCGCGACGGACACCCCGATCGCGGCCGGCGGACCCATACTCCTGAAGTACGGAAGGCGGGTGAAAGTCAGGCACAGCACCGCGCCGACCACCGTCAGGCCTGACCCCAGGATCACGTGGGCGGTCCCGCGATACATGGTGTAGAAGGCGGTTTCGCGATCCTCGCCGTGCTGGCGGGCCTCGTGGTAGCGCCCGACGAGGAAGATGGCGTAATCGGTGCCGGCCGCGATCACCAACAGCGTCAACAGGTTCGTGGCGAACGTCGACAGCCCGATCACCCCGGAACTGGCCAGCAGGCTCACGATCCCGCGTGCCGCCGACAGTTCGACGAGCACCGTCAGCAGGGTCACCACGGCGGCGGAGATGGACCGGTAGATGAACAGCAGCATCGCCATGATCACGACGATGGTGATGACGGTGACCTTGCCGATCCCGGCACTGCCCACTGAGAGCTGGTCGGCGAACAACGGTGCCGCACCGGTGAGGTAGGTCTTGACGCCCGGCGGCCGTGGGGTGTGGTCGATGACGGCTCGGACTGCCTCCACCGATTCCAGTGAGAGCGAATCACCCTGATTACCAGCCAGATTCACCTGCACATAGGCGGCCTTGCCGTCATTGCTCTGCGCCGCCCCCGCGGTCAGCGGGTCACCCCAGAAGTCCTGGATGTGTTGGACGTGCCGGGTGTCGGCGGTCAGCTTACGGACCAGGGCGTCGTAGTAGGCGTGAGCGTCCGCTCCGAGGGGCTGATCACCTTCGAGCACGATCATCGCCACGCTGTCCGAGTCGTACTCGTCGAAGACCTTGCCCATGCGCTTCATCGCCTGCAGGGACGGCGAGTCCGGGGAGATCAACGAGACGTTGTGGGCCTTGCCGACGTCTTCGAGCAGCGGGACAAAGACATTCGTGGTGGCCGCGATCAGCAGCCAGAGCAATACGATGGGCACCGAGAACCGACGAATGAGTCGGGCGATCCTCAGTGCCGTGTCGTCACCTCGCTGGTCGGTCATCCGGACTTCTCCAGGCAGTAGGTATAGGCATTCAGGGTGTTGACGGTCCGCTCGTCCTTGACCTGGCCGTCGATCGTGATGCGGCATCCAAGTGAGCTGCTATTGCCTTGGGCCACAACGTTGGTGAACACCGCAGGCTGAGTGGTGGTCACGTCGTAGGACCAGGGCAGCGCGGCGTCGACGACATGCTGGGGCTGTGCGTTGATGTCGAGGTAGCTGATCGAGGCCACCGCGCCCGGGTCGCCGAAGACCTCGATCACCAGATGTTTGGGCGTGGAGGCGGTGTTGTCGTTGGGCAGCGCGCCACCGGCCGAGACGACGTGGTGGGACCCGAAGATCCCGTGTAGCCGGTAGACACAGAAGCCGGCCACCGCAATCACGACCACCGCGACCAGAATCGTCCACCGGCGCGCGAGCAGGCCGCCCAGGGACTTGCCGCCCGCCGTCACGACGCGAGCTCCCCGCGCAGGTACCGCTGAAACGTCGCCCCGAGATCGGCGACGACCCGCTCCCGTGAGCGGGCGGCCAGCGGCTTCAAGGCGACCACATACCGCGCCATGGTGAACCCGACGACCTGGGACATCACCAGTGCGGCGCGATACTCGGCGTCGGCGACACCGAGGCGTTCTGCAATGGGGTGCAAGACGTTCTGGGTCAGAAACTCGCGCACCAGCTCCGCTGCTGCGGGTTCGGACGTGGCGGCGCGCATCATGCTGAGCATTCGCCGTCGGCGGGTTTCATCGTCGAGCACGCCGACCAGCGCTTCGGCGAGGCGGTGACCGACCTGGGATTGGTCGCCGGTGACGACCGACTCGATGAGCGTGGGCGGGTGGAGTGGCAGTTCGACGACGGCCAGGAACAGTTCCCATTTCTTGCCGAAGAAGTGGGTGACCAGGGCGGGGTCCACGCCGGCTTGCCGGGCCACCGAGCGGATCGAGGTGCGGTCATAGCCGAATTCGGCGAACTGCTTACGGGCGACGTCCTCGATCGCGGCACGGGTGGTGGTTTCTCCGGGTCGTCGCCCGGAGTGCATCCGCCCAGCCGCCACCGCAGTCTCCCGAAAAATCCATGAATTCCACACATAAGGAATTCGACGCGTGTGGAACTTTAACCCCGGTCCACCTCGCGAGCAAGAGCCCGTCTACTGCCCCGCGCTAGTCACAGCGGCGGTGAACTCAGCGAGGAACCGGTCGGCGTCCGCGTCGCCGAAGGCCAGCGGCGGCCGGACCTTCAGAACGTTGCCCCGCGGACCCGACGCCGAGATGAGAACTCGTCGGCGGCGCAGGTCGTTGACGATGACGCTCGCCCGCGCCGGGTCGGGCGCCCCGTCGGCCGGATCGACGACGTCGATGCCCACGAACAGGCCGCACCCCCGCACCTCCCCCACGACGCCGGCATCCGCGGCCACCCGCAGCACCTCGGCTTTCAGGCGTTCCCCGACACGTGCGGCCCGCTCGATGAGACCCTCGGCACGGATCGTGTCGATCACCGCCTGAGCGGCGGCGATACAGACGGTGTTGCCACCGAAGGTGTTGAAATACCGGATGTTTCGCCCGAACTCGACCAGCAACTCGGGCCGGAAGATCGCGGCCGCGATCGGCATCCCGTTACCCATCGGCTTGCCGATCGTGGCGATGTCCGGTTCGATCCCGTGGCGCTGGAAACCCCACCACGCCTGTCCGGTCCGGCCGAACCCCGGTTGCACCTCGTCAGCGATGTAGAGCCCGCCCGCGCGGTGCACCTCCTCGATCGCCGGCGCCAGAAAGCCTGCCGGATCGCTGATCACGCCGTCCGAGGAGAAGATACTGTCGGCGATGAAGGCGGCCAGGCCGATCCCGTGCCGGTTGAGATCGGCTGTTGCCGAACGTATTTGGTCCTTCAAATCCAATGGGTCGACGACACGCACGTGGATATCCAATGGCGAATGTGCCCCCAGCGAAGGTGAGATCGCCGCCACCGTCTCGGTGACGCCGTGATAGGCGTTGGCGGTCACGATGATGCCGCGGTTGCCGGTGACGTACTTGGCGACCCGCAGAGCCAGATCGTTGGCCTCTGAACCCGAACAGGTGAAGACGATGTTCGACAGCGCGGCCGGGAAGGTGGACAGCAGGTCCTCGGCGTACGCGGTGACGCTCGGCTGCAGATAGCGGGTGTTGGTGTTGACCGTCTGCAGTTGGCTGGCCACGGCCGCCGCGACGGCCGGGTGCGAGTGGCCGATGCAGGGGACGTTGTTGTAGGCGTCGAGATACTCGTTGCCGTCCGAGTCGTACAGGTAGGTGCCGCTGCCGCGGACCACCTCGACCGGGTCGTCGTAGAACAGGCGGTACACCGGGCCGAGGACCTGGTTGCGGCGTTCGACCGCATGCCGGGTCTTGTCGGACAGCTCCGAGATCCGGGCCGGATCGAACCCGTTGACCATGGTCGGCGCAGCGGGGCGTGGCCGGATGCTCATGGGCGGATCCCTTTCGCGGTGTCGGTGCCGACGGCGGCGCGGATCTGCGCCAGTGCCGAGTCCAGTGGGACCCCGCTGAGCTGCTGCAGTGCCCGCCAGGTGTGTTGGGAGCGCGCCTGCCCATAGGCCCGGGCGGGCCCGTCCCGCCGGGCCGTCCAGGTGGCGGCGTTGACCGCCAACCGGATGCGGGCGAGCGGAAAGAGCACCGACATCTCGGCGTCGGTCAGTGGCAGTATCCGGGTGAATCCGGCGACGACCTCCGCCAGCGCGGCGACGGGATCATCCTTGCGCAGCATCGCGTACGCGCCGGCGATGGCCGGTTCACACACCCGGGCGGTGTAGAGCGCGTCGGCGAAGTCGATGACGCCGGCGATCCGCTCCCCCGCCGGATCGGCAAGCACGTTGAAGTCGTTGAGATCCTGGTGCACAACACCTTTGGGGAGATCATCCGCCACCGGGGCGACGACGTCGGTAAACAGTGCCCGCGCCTGCTCGACGATCTCACGGTGCAGAGCGTCCTGGATGCTGGGAAGCGCGATAGTCAGCGCGTGCGGGGCCGCCAGCAGATCCCAGGTGTGAGTGGACGGCACCGCACCGATGGTGTGTGCCCCGTCCAGACCCGTCACGATCCTCGCGGCGGTAGC
The DNA here is from genome assembly GCF_001494595.1 of Mycobacterium sp. M26. Classification (GTDB taxonomy): domain Bacteria; phylum Actinomycetota; class Actinomycetes; order Mycobacteriales; family Mycobacteriaceae; genus Mycobacterium. The sequence continues at coordinate 1,281,474 of NZ_LN929907.1, read as the reverse complement.
TCCCCAGTCGGCAAGAAGGTCGGGCGAGTGCGACGGCAGTTCAGCGAGCAAGGTGCCGTCGATCCAGGAGTACAGGCCAAGGTGGCGACCATCAGCCAGCGGGGCCACATCGTCACCGGTACGGGTGCGGCAGACGGCGGCGACGGGGACGCTGCCGGCGAGCCGGTCCAGCAGTCGATGCTGCCAGCGGACGCCATCGAGGTCCTCAGCGCGGTAGACCTTGACCACATACCGGCTGCCACTCGCGGTCGCCGCGGCGAAGGTCTGATCGAACTCCCCGCCGAGGGCGTGGACATCGGCGGCGTGCACGGCGAAGTCGGTCTCGATCGTCGCCGCGATGGCGCGGAGCAGGGCAGGTCGCTCCTGCGTCCAGTCCCCCTGCTCCGTCGTCGATGCCACGGTTACCCATCGTCGGTCCGGCCGGCGTGGAAGTCCACCCCGAGCGGCGGTGACTAGACGGGCACCTTCCGCAGTGCCTCAGGCAGGCTGGGCAGGAAATGCTTGGTGGCGAAGGCCCGGATGTCGTCGGCGGTGTCCACCGGCTCGGCGCTGGGCAGCAGCTGGATCATCAGCGCGTAGCGCCAGATGCAGTCGGCCAGATCGTGGACGGCCTGCGGCCCGATCCGCTCGGCGAAACCCGCGGGGAAGATCACCTGCAGGGCCTGCTCGATCCGCATGACCGCCGCCGCGTAGTGCGTGCGGGCCAAGTCCAACGTCAGCGCGGGCTCGTCGAGCACCATCCGGTGCAGCACCCGGTGCTCCCGGCTGCGCAGAATCGCCTGGGTAAATGCCTCGACATAGTAATTGCTCTGCGGCCGAGCATTTTTCAGCTCCGCGGCGATATCGGCGAACAGCCGGATGTTCTCCCGATCCATCACCGCCGCCACCAGGTCGTCCTTGTTGGCGAACCGGCGGTAGATCGTGGTGCGGCTCACCCCGGCGCGGCGGGCGACGTCGTCGAGAGCGACACGGCGAATGCCATGCCGATCGAACTCGACGAGCGCGGCGTCGAGGATCGCTTCGGTGGACGGGTCAGGCATGCCCCGCCTGTGCGAAACCTTTTCTGGCGTAACCGTTGTAGCGCACCGTCATCGGCAGATGGTCCCACAGCCAGTTCACCGGCCGGGAGCGCCACAGCGCCGCGAACCGCTGATAGTTGCGCTCCTTGCGATCACTCCACGGCAGGCCGAGAACCTCCCGGGTCCGCGGCGGCATCCCGCCGGTGGTGAGGAACGCCGCAATCGGGTTGAAGACCGGGGCCACCAGCCGCCACACCAGCGGGTGGACGGCCTTGGGCTTGGGGAAGCCCTTGGTGACGTAGCCGACGCCGTACTTGGCGGTGGGATGCGCGACGAGCACCTCGTTGATCATGTGATCCCAGTACCGCTCGAACTCGGCGTAATCGGCGGGCATCGGGCGGTCGCTGACCCCGTAGCGGCGGTACCAGGTCTTGGACTCCAGGTACATCTGCTCCTTCTCGGCGCGAGTCAGGCGCTTGACGAAGGTGTCGGCGAAGTAGAGCGCCTGGTCGAAGAAGGTGGCATGAGCCCAGTAATACGTCTCGGGATCCAGGGCGTGGTAGCGGCCACCATCCGGCATATCGCCCTTGATGTTGACGTGGAAGTCGCGGACGCGCTGGCCGGCGTTGTCGTCATCGCTGCCGTAGACGGTCATGTAGATCGGCGGCAGGGATCGCTTGATTCGCGCGGCGGTATCGGCGAACCACACCGAGTGGTCGAACACCCCCTGGCCGAGTTCGGCCAGCATGTTCTGCAGCACGGCGGGCCGCGGCCCGATCAGGGGCATCCGGTTGTCCCCGAAGTAGCGCCACACCAACGATTGCGGGCCCAGCGGCAGCGCGTCGGTGGCGGACGTCGGTTCAGCGAGCTCCGTCATGTGCAACAGTGTTACAGATTTCGCACTTTGTACCAACAGGTCGTGACGCGGGTCACGGCGCCTGCCGCCGCGATCCGGCGGCACTATCCGTGCCCACCTCCGAGCGACTCGCCACGTCGATGTCGGCAGAAAGTCGCTCAGAGGCGGGCACTCATGCCATGCCTGCGCTCGCGGTGACAGAAGTGGCGTCAGTGAAAGCGCTTGAGCCGCAGGCTGTTCGTCACGACCAGCACGGACGAGAACGCCATCGCCGCGCCGGCAATCATCGGGTTCAGCAGCCCCAGCGCCGCCAGCGGGATGGCTGCGACGTTGTAGCCGAACGCCCAGAACAGGTTCTGCTTGATGATCCGCAGCGTGCGCGCCGAGAGCCGCAAGGCCGTGGGTACCGTGCGCAGGTCACCGCGGACCAGCGTGATGTCACCGGCCTCGATGGCCGCATCGGTTCCAGTACCCATCGCCATGCCGACATCGGCGGTGGCCAGCGCCACCGAGTCGTTGACGCCGTCGCCCACCATGGCCACCCGGCGCCCCTGGTGCTGGAGTCGCTTGATGGCGTCAGCCTTCTCCGACGGCAGCACGCCGGCGATCACGTCACCCTCGGCGATGCCCACCTCGGCAGCCACTCGCGCTGCCACCGCCGCGTTGTCACCGGTGAGCAGCACGGGGGTGATCCCCATCGCCTTCAACTCGGCGATCGCCTCGGCACTCGTCGACTTGACCGCGTCGACCAACCGGATCACACCCTGCTGCCTGCCATCCCAACTGACTGCGACACTGGTGCGCCCGTCATCGTCCGAGGCGCGCGCCACCCGCACCGACACCCCGTCGACCACACCGCGCACTCCGGTGCCCGGTTCGTTGACGAAGTCACTGACCGCAGCGACGACCAGCCCCCGGTCCCGGGCGGCCGCCACGATGGCAGCGGCGACCGGATGCTCGGAGGCCGATTCGACGGCGGCCGCGCGGGCCAGCGCGGTGTCGGGGTCGTCGGCCTCGACAGCGTCAACGGCCATGGTTCCGGTAGTGACGGTGCCGGTCTTGTCCAGCACGACGGTGTCGATGCCGGTGACGGTTTCGAGCACCTGCGGTTCCTTGATCAGCACACCGAGCTGAGCGCCGCGGCCGGTACCGACCAGGATCGCGGTCGGCGTGGCCAGGCCCAGCGCGCACGGGCAGGCGATGATCAGCACCGCCACCGCAGCGGTGAAAGCCGCAGCCACCGGCTGGCCCGCGATCAACCACGCCGCCAGCGTCAGCGCAGCGATGCCCAGGACCACCGGCACGAAGACCGCCGACACCCGGTCGGCCAGTCGCTGGATCGACGCCTTGCCGCCCTGGGCGTCGGCCACCATCCGGGCCATCCGGGCCAGCTGCGTCTCAGCACCAACGCGCTTGGCCTGCAACAGGATTCGCCCGTAGGTGTTGACGGCCCCGCCGAGCACCTCGTCGCCGGCGCCGACGTCCACCGGTACCGACTCGCCGGTCATCGCCGAGGTGTCCAGCGCCGAGGCGCCATCGATGACGACGCCGTCGGTGGCCACCCGCTCGCCGGGGCGCACCACGATCACGTCACCGACCTGCAACTGCTCGGCCGGGATCCGCACCTCCGCGTCGTCGCGCAGGACGACCGCCTCCTTGGCCCCCAGCGACAACAGCGCGCGCAACGCCGCGCCTGCCGATCGCTTGGCCTTCGCCTCGGCATAGCGGCCAGCCAGCAGGAACACGGTGACGGCCGCGGCGACTTCGAAGTACACATGGCCTTGACCGTGGCCGTGGGCTGCTGCCCCGGTGATCACCGTGAAGGCCGACCAGAGGTAGGCGGCCAGGGTGCCGATCGACACCAGCGTGTCCATGGTCGATGAGCCGTGCCGGGCACTGTTGATCGCCGCCTTGTGGAACGGGTAGCCGCCCCAGAAGACGATCGGGGTGGCCAATGCCAGCATCACCCATTGCCAGCCGGGGAACTGCCACGGCATCACCATCGAGATCGCGACCACCGGCACTGCCAGCACCGCCGAACCGATCAGCCTCGGCCGCAGCTGGTCGGCCGGGATGTCGTGGTTCATATGGTCGTGGCCCGGGTGGCCGGAGTGGTCGACCACCGCGGCGTGATAGCCGGTGGATTCCACGGCGTGGAGGAGATCGTGTTCGCTGACCTGCGGCCCGTGCTCGACATGTGCCTGCTCGACGGCGAAGTTCACCGTCGCGTGCACGCCGTCCAGGTCGTTGAGGCTGCGTTCGATCTTGGCCGCGCAGGAGGCGCAGCTCATGCCGCTCAACTGAAGGTCGGTCGTCGTCATACGATCGACCATACCCCTGGGGGGTATCTTGTCAAGGGCTACCAGAGGATGGCGAAACCGCCGTCGTCGCCGCCGCAGGTATCGGTGTCCTCGACGGGCCGCGGTTGGGCGAAGTACGCATCGAGTACCCGGTTCAGCGCCTGAATCGGAGGTCCGGCGTCATCGAGCACAGCCGGAAACCGGGGGTGACGGAGAGCCACCCGACTCACTGCCTTCACACACGACAGGTCCGCCACGGCCGCGATCAACCCCAGCGTCAGCATCCGCCGGTTGACGACCTCGCCCTCCAGCGCCTGCTGCAGAGCACCGCCCGCTTGCTCGACGAGTGCCACGACCATGTCCTCATCGCGGGGCTCCAGACACGTGCCGGTGTGATGGGCGCGTGGCCGCAGCCACCCACCGGCCTGAAGCTGTTCGCGGACGACGCGGATGGTGCGGTCATGGGACCGGGCGATCGCCTCGTCCCAGCTGACCCGGGTGCTGAACCCGAACTGGGCGACCTCGCGGTTGAGCACCGGGTCCCCGGGCCCCTCCGCTCTGCCCGGGTACGGCCGGCCACCGCGGTCCACCAGATATCCACTGAGGTGGAGGTCGGCCACCATCGCAGCACGCAGAGCCAGGGCGAGGACCGCGGGCGGGCACCCGCCGAAGCGGTGCCGATCCCGATCGAACGCCAGCAGATACAACCGACCGTGCACGCTCGCCGGTGGTTTCGTCATGGCTTCACCGTGCTCGGCGGCTGCACCGGATGCACGAGTAGCCCACTACTCAATTTCGGGGATGCTTCCCACCGCCGAGCCGCTGAGCGACAATGAAGCGATCCGAGCGGAGGTGGTCACGATGACCCTGACCCACGATCGCGCGGTCCCGACCGCCGAGCACACCGCGGTCCGCTGTGTGGATTCCGACGTCCATCCGGTGCCGCGCCGCGGCGTGATCGTCGACTACATCCCCGAGCCGTGGCGAACCAAGTACTTCCTGTCGCATCCGATCGGCGAGAAGATCTACTACGACGCGCCGGACTACGCGCACGCCTACGCGATGCGCGTCGACACCTTTCCCGACGACGGCGAGTTCGCCGGCAGCGACCCGGACCTCATGTTCCGGCAGCTGATCATGGAAGCCGGCGCCGATATCGCCATCCTGGAGCCGCTGGCCTTCGGCGCCCGGCTGCCCGAAGCCGCCCAAGCCTCAGCGATCGCCACCAACCTGTGGATCGACGAGCACTGGTTGAGCAGCACCACCAACTGGCATCAGCGCTGGCGCGGGTCGATCTCGGTGGCCATCGAAGACCCCGAGGGTGCCGCCCGCGAGATCGAGAAGTGGGCCGGCCACCCCTACATGGCGCAGATTCTGATCAAGGCCGAACCCCGCCCGTCGTGGGGTGATCCCCGGTACGACCCGATCTGGCAGGCCGCCACCAAGCACGACATCACCGTGAGCTGTCATCTGGCCCGCGGCTCCTTCGAAACCCTGCCGATCCCGCCGGTCGGCTTCCCGAGCTACAACCACGACTTCATGGTCAGCTACTCGCTGCTGGCGGCCAACCAGGTGATGAGCCTGATCTTCGACGGTGTCTTCGACCGCTACCCCACCTTGCGAATTGTGTTGGTAGAGCACGCCTTCAACTGGATCCTGCCGCTGATGTGGCGGATGGACGCCATCTACGAAGCCCGCAAATCCTGGCTGGACATCAAGCGCAAGCCCAGCGAGTACGTCAAGGACCACATCAAGTTCACCACCCAGCCGCTGGACTACCCCGAGGACAAGACCGAACTGCTGCGCGCCTTCGAATGGATGGAATGCGAGAAGATCCTGCTGTTCTCCTCGGATTACCCGCACTGGACGTTCGACGACCCGCGCTGGCTGGTCAAGCACCTGCCCGAACACGCCAGGGAAGCCGTCATGTTCCGCAACGGCATCGAGGTCTACAAGCTGCCCGAGACCGTGCCTGTGCTGGAGGGCCAGACGCGGGTGTTCTAGGTGCGCTGCCGTCTGGCCCGCACCACACCGGCGACACCCACCACCAGCAGGACCCCGGCGGCGGTCGCCAGCACCATCGTCAGGACCATCATCGGCGGGTCGTACACCACCGAGGTGGTCGCCGGCTGCCCGTCGGCGATCGGCGCGACGTCGACGATGCTGCGCACCTGCAACCAGCTCCAGACCGCGCCCGCCGCGGCAGCAACGGCAAGCACCAGCTGAACGGCATGCCTCATGAGGAACTCGCCGTCCGGTCTTCGACCAGCTTGGTCAGCTGCGCCCGCAGTTCGCGGTGGTTGCGCGCCCACGCCTGGGCGGTGCGCTCGCCGCTGAGCCGCAGCCCGATACCGGTGCGCCCGCGCGGCACCCCGCTCAGCTCCCCCAGCGCCCTGGCGGACTGCCACTTCTCCAGCGGTTCACGGGATTTCGGGCCGTGGGTGGCCTCGGGGTACACCCCGACGATGGTGCGCAGCGGGACCACCTCGGTGCCCTGCCGCAGCGACTCCGCGGTAAGCTCGACGCTGGTATGGATGCGCGCGGCCTTCACCTGCAGATACAGAAAGCCGCTGACCAGGACCAGGAACACCGACGGCACGAACCACTGCAAGCCGCCACCACCCTTGAGCTGGATGAGCAGCATCGTCAGGCCGGAGACCGGCCCGGCCAGCAGCCAGTACCAGCTGGCGCCGCGCTCGTAGAACAGCGGCTCGGAGCCGACGAGCGCGTCCTCAGACATCGGACCTCGCGGTGTCACCGGGATCGAACCAGCTCGCCACCACGGGCCGGGTCAACAGCAGGGTGCCGATGATGATCGGCGGCAGGCTCAGCAGCGCCACCAGGCCGATGTTGACGAAGACCTGAAGGATGCCGACCAGGACGATCAGCGTCAGCCCCAGGCCGATGGTCGCCCGGCGGAAGCGAACGTCCCCGCCGCGGGTCTTGCCGGCCAGAAACGCCAGGCCCAGGCCGGCGGCCACGCAGACCGCGCCCGCGCCGCGGCGGAACGCCAGCAACTGGCGCACCTGCTCGTCGGTCACCTTCGCGGGTACGACCTGACGCAACGCGTCGAAGCCGAAGGTCAGCGCGAGTAGCCCGCCGGCCATCAGCAGCACGGCTCCGGCGATGAGGAGCCAGATCGAGATGGTGAGGGCGCGGGGCCGGGATTCGGATGCGGTCATCGTCGGGCAGCCTATCGCCTACCTGACGAAGAACCCGTGGGCGTCCGGCCGGTGCAGCAGATAGATCCCGCCGACGATGAGCACCGAGCCGACGATTCCGGTCACCGCGAAGGTCACCGCCGCGACCGGCTCGCGGGGCACCGAGAACAGGCTCACGGTGGTGTAGATGACGGTGGCCACCCCGCCGCCGGTGAGCAGGGTGCGGGTCCAGCGGTAGCCCGAGCGCATCAGCAACAGGAAGGTCAGCACCACCGCACCCATCGTCAGTGCGAACAGCAGGGTGAGTGCGATGACCACGCTGGAGATGTGTTTGACGGCCAGCGCATCGACGATGTAGCCGATCAGCATCAGCACCAGGGCGACCAGCCACAGCCAGAACCCGGTGTCGACGTCGGCGGGGCGCGCCGGTGCCCCGGCGGGCGGTTGAGGTGTCACGCGAGCCAGCCCGCGGCCTCGGTGGCCCAGTAGGTCAGCACGATGTCCGCGCCCGCGCGCCGGATACTGATCAACGATTCCAGCGCCGCGGCGCGGCGGTCGATCCAGCCGTTGGCGGCCGCGGCGCTGATCATCGCGTACTCGCCGGACACCTGGTAGGCGGCCACCGGGACCGGGGACATCTCGGCGGCGGCACGGACCACATCGAGGTAGGCCATCGCGGGTTTGACCATCACGATGTCGGCACCCTCGTCGAGGTCGAGTTCGATCTCACGCAACGCTTCCCGCGCGTTCCCGCTGTCCTGCTGGTAGGTCCGGCGATCGCCCTGCAGGCTCGAGGCGACGGCCTCCCGGAACGGCCCGTAGAAGGCCGAGGCGAACTTGGCGGCGTAGGCCAGTATCACCACGTCGGTGAAACCGGCGGCGTCGAGTCCGTCGCGGATGGCGGCCACCTGACCGTCCATCATGCCGCTGGGGCCCACTACATGCGCACCCGACTCCGCTTGGGCCAGAGCCAGTTTCACGTACTGCGCGTTGGTGGCGTCGTTATCCACCCGGCCCCGGGCGTCGAGCACACCGCAGTGGCCGTGATCGGTGAACTCGTCCAGGCAGGTGTCGGCCATCAGCACGGTGTCGTCACCGAGGTCCTTGGCCAGGTCACGCAGGGCGACGTTGAGGATTCCGTCCGGGTCCAGCCCGCACGAACCCAGGGCGTCCTTGTCCTGATCGCGCGGCACCCCGAACAGCATCAGCCCGCCGACACCGGCCTCGACCGCCTCAGCGGCCGCCGTGCGCAGCGAATCACGGGTGTGCTGAACGACTCCCGGCATGGACGCAATGGGTCGCGGCTCGCCGATCCCGTCGGCGACGAACATCGGCAACACGAGATGGCGTGGCTCCAGCGAGGTCTGGGCCACCAGTCGGCGCAGAGCCGGCGTCGAACGCAACCGGCGCGGGCGGTGCCTGGGAAAAGTCATGAACCGGCTTTCGGTTGCTCGGCTTAGCGGCGGCGACTCTTCTTGCGCGGCGGCGGCAGAGCACCCTCGGCGCGCAGCCGGGCAGCGTGCTCGGCCAGGGCGTCGACCAGCGGGCCCACCGCGGCGGTCTCGGGCTGGACGTCGACCCGCAGCCCGAATTCGGCTGCGGTCTCGGCTGTCTTGGGCCCGATGCACGCGACGATGGTGCGGGCGTGCGGCTTACCGGCGATGCCCACCAGGTTGCGCACCGTCGAGCTGGAGGTGAAGCAGACCGCGTCGAACCCGCCGGTCTTGATCATCTCGCGGGTCTCGGCCGGCGGCGGTGCTGCCCGCACGGTGCGGTAGGCGGTGACGTCCTCGATCTCCCAGCCGCGTTCCCGCAGACCTTCGGCCAGCGTCTCGGTGGCGATGTCGGCGCGCGGCAGCAGGACCCGGTTCACCGGGTCGAAAATGCTGTCGTACTCCGGGAATTCGTCGAGCAGCCCGAGCGAGGACTGCTCGCCGGAGGGCACCAGCTCGGGGCTCACGCCGAAGGCGCGCACCCGATCGGCGGTGGACTCGCCGACACAGGCGATCTTCACCCCGGAGAAGGCACGGGCATCCAGACCGAACTCACCGAACTTCTCCCACACCGCACGCACGGCGTTGGTGGAGGTGAACACCACCCACTGGTAGCGGCCGTCGACCAAACCCTTGACGGCCCTTTCCATCTGGGCGGGGCTACGCGGCGGCTCGACGGCGATGGTCGGCACCTCGATCGGCAGGGCGCCGTGACCGATCAGCCGATCGCTCATCTCGCCGGCCTGATCCTTGGTGCGCGGCACCAGCACGGTCCAGCCGTACAGGGCGCGGCTCTCCCACCAGTTCAGCTTCGCGCGGTGTGCGACGGTCTTGCCGATCGTGACCACCAGGGTGCCGGTCAGCGGGCCGGCCGGGTCATTGCCGCCGGCCAGCGTCGCACGGTCGGTCAGGCCTGCCAGCGTGGTCTCCACCGAGCGCTGCCCGCAGGTGGTGCCGTTGCAGGTCACCACGCACGGGGTCGCATCGGCCAGGCCGTACTCGATCAGGGTGCGGGCGGCCTCGGGCAGGTGGGAGGCGGTGGCGGTCAGGATCAGCGGGCCGGGGGCGGCGGCCAGAGCCGCCCAGTCCACCTCGCCGCGGACATCGGCGACGGTGTGCGCCGAACCCAGCGGCAGACCGGCGTAGGTGGGCACCGCGCTGGTGGCGGGCAGCCCGGGCACGATCTCGAACTCGGCGTGCGCCTTGGCCACCGCGTTGACCTCGGTGATGACGGCGTCGATCGACAGTGGGTCACCGGCGACCAGGCGCACCACGTCGAACCCGGCCTTGGCCTCGGCGACCAGAATCTTGGCCACTTCAGCGGGGTCGCCGAGCGCGGGGCGGATGTCGGGGCCGACGGAGACGACCGGCGGGGCGATCTCGTTGGCAATGGGGCCGTCGGAATCCTGGCCGGGGATCTGCTCGCGCACCGCGCCCTTCTCGGGCGCGGGGGCGGGGCCGACGGCCGGCGGCAGTTCCGTCCCGACCACGTTGAGCACCGCCTGCGGCACATCCGGGTCGGTGAAGACCAGCGCCGCATTGGCGAGCACAGCGCGGGCGCGTGTCGTCAGCAGGTTGGGGTCACCAGGACCCGAACCGACGAACGTGATGTGTCCCGGCTTCGCCTTGCGTCGCCCGCTACCGTGGCCAGTCATCGCTTCACTCCCGCTCTACTCCGCCAGTCATTGCGGAGCACTGTTCGACATGACTTCGCGCGCACCGAGCTCGAACAACTCCGCGGCCACCGAGAGCCCCAGCTCTTCGGACCGGCCCGGCGTTCCGATTCCGGACGCACGGATCACGTCGGATCCGTCTGTCGCCGCCACGCAGGCGCGCAGCGACAACTCCTCGAAGATCCGGCCGTCGTCATCAATGGACTCGACCACCTCGGCGATCGCGCCCACCGGTGCCGAACAACCGGCCTCCAGCTTGGCCAGCAGGACTCGCTCGGCGGTGACCGCGGCGCGGGTGTCGGGGTCATCCAACTCCGCCAGTAGCGCCGCAAGCCCGGTGTCGCCTGCGCGGCACTCGACCGCGAGCGCACCTTGAGCCGGCGCTGGCAACATCTGCACCGGCTCCAGCGTCTCGGTGACATCGCCGAGTCGTCCGAGACGGGCCAGGCCCGCCCGGGCAACCACGATGGCGTCGAGATCACCGCTGCTTACCCTGTTCAACCTGGTATCTAGGTTGCCTCTTAGGGGGCGGATTTCCAAACCGAGACCCAGTGCTCTAAGCTGCGCGGCCCGCCGCACGGACGATGTGCCGATCACCGAACCGGCTGGCAACTCCCCCAGCACCATGCCGTCGCGGGCCACCAGCGCGTCACGCGGGTCCTCGCGTCGGGGAATCGCGGCGATGACGAAACGGTCATCGTGGGCTGTCGGCAAATCCTTGTACGAGTGCACCGCCATATCGACCCGGCCGTCGGCGATCGCCTCGCGCAGCGCGGCGGTGAACACCCCCACACCGATCTCGGCGACCGGCTTCTGTGAGCGGTCACCCTCGGTGCTGATGATGACCAGTTCGGCGCGGTGTCCACGCCCGATGAGTTCATCCCTGATGGTCCCGGCCTGGGTGGTCGCCAGCAGGCTGCCCCGGGTGCCGATCCTGATGACCGCGTTGTCGCTGCCGGCCAAGCGCCCTACTCGGTGAGTTCTGGGCGACCGGAGTCGAATTCCGGTGTGATCAAGGGCAGTTCACCCGCGGCGACCGCGTCGACGGCCTGCGGGTCGAGCTCGAAGAGTTCGCGCAGCGCCTCGGCATAGCTGTCGCCGCCCGGCGCGCTGGCCAGCTGTTTGACCCGCACCGTGGGGGCGTGCAGCAGCTTGTCGACCACCCGGCGCACGGTGCGGGCGACCTCGTCGCGCAGGCTGTCGTCCAGGCCGGGCAGCCGGTTGTCCAGCCGCAGCAGTTCGGCTTCCACGACGTCGGCGGCGCGCTGGCGCAGGGCGGTGACGGTCGGGGTGACCTCGGCCATCCGCTGACCGGCCAGGTAGGCAGCAACTTCGGTAGCGACGATCTGGCGGGCCGCTTCGGCGTCGGTGGCCGCGGCCCGCGCCGACGGTTCGCGCTGCACCCGGTCCATATCGATGACGGAGACACCCGGCAGTCCGGCAACGGCCGAGTCGACGTCGCGGGGCATGCCCAGGTCGCACAGCACCAGCGGCGCGGCGGCCTCGTCACGCTGCGCGGTGGCCAGCGCGTGGTGCACATCGGCCAAAGAGACCACCGGACGGACGGCTCCGGTGCAGCTGACCACCACGTCGGCGGCGGCCAGCGCGGCAGGCAGCTGCTCGAGGGTCAGGGCCTCGGCGCCGACACCCTGCTCGCGGATGTTCTCGGCCAGCCGCTGGGCGCGCGGCAGCGAGCGGTTGACGACGTGGATGTGGGTGACCCCGGCGCGCACCAGGTGTGCGACCGACAGTCCGCCCATCGAGCCGGCGCCGACGACGGCCGCGGTGCGGCCGGCCAAACCGTCCAGCCGCGAGCCGGCGATGTCGAGTGCGACCGACACCACACTGGCGCCGGCGGCGTCGATCGCGGTTTCGGTGTGCACCCGCTTGCCCACCGACAGCGCCCGCTGGGCCAGATCGTGCAGGACGCGGCCGACGGTGCGGTTGGCTTCGGCGGTGGCGTAGGCGCGGCGGACCTGGCCGAGCACCTGCTGCTCGCCGATGACCGCGCTGTCCAGACCGCTGGCGACGGCGAAGAGGTGCTCGACGGCGGCCTCGCTGTAGCGGACGTAGGCGTACTTGGTGAGGTCGCCCATCGACATTCCGGAGTGCTCGGCGAGCACCTGACCGATAGCCGACAAGCCGCCGTGGAAGGCGTCCACCACCGCGTAGACCTCGACCCGGTTGCAGGTCGACAGCACCATGGCCTCGGTCACCAGCGGCGACTGCAACACCTGGTCGATGATCTTGACCTGGTCAGACTCATCGGTGGAGAGCTGCTCGAGAACGGAGACCGGAGCGCTTCGATGGGACACCCCGAACAGCAGGACGCTCACGGCACGATCACCTTGCCCGCTCCCTTGCTGTGACGGAAATGTCCGTTAGTGAAACTTACTTCCACGGTAATCGGTGCGCAGGCAGCTGACCAAATTCTCCGGCTGTTCACCCGAGGGCCAAATCGGAGCGCAGCCGCGGCTCGTCGATCTCCCAGTAACTGTGCTCCCGGCCGTCGAGCAGGACCACCGGCAACCGGTCGCCGAACTCGGCGCGCAGCGCGCTGTCACCGGCGGCCGCCGCGGCGTCCACGTCCACGCTGGAGAGCTCGAAATCGAGTTCGTCGGCCAGTTCGGCCAACCGGGCGTAGACCTTTTCGCAGATGCTGCACCCGGCGCGGGTCAGCAGTTCGACATGTCGGCGGCTCACCCGATCGAGTGTCGCAGTTAGGGTTGGTGACATGGGTTCCGGGGACCAAGACCAGGAGCTTGCGGGTCAGGAAGCCGGCCGGGCCAGCGCGCAGCGCGCGGTCGACGAGCTGGTGGCCGAGCAGGCCAGCGCGGTGGCTCGCGATGCGAGCATCGCCGCACATCGCGAGCCGGCGCCCGAAGCCGCTCTCGAGCCGGGCCCGCCGCCGGCCGATTTGACCGCGGCGGCGTTCTTCGACGTGGACAACACGCTGGTCCAGGGCTCGTCGCTGGTGCACTTCGGTCGCGGCCTGGCCTCCCGCAAGTACTTCACCTATGCCGACATGGCCAAGTTCGTCTACGCCCAGGCCAAGTTCCAGCTGACCGGCCGGGAGAACAGCGACGACGTGGCCGAGGGCCGACGCAAGGCGCTGGCCTTCATCGAGGGCCGCTCGGTGGCCGAGCTAGTCGACGTCGGCGAGGAGATCTACGACGAGATCATCGCCGACAAGATCTGGCCGGGAACCCGCGCGCTGGCCCAGATGCACCTGGACGCCGGCCAGCAGGTGTGGTTGGTCACAGCCACGCCCTACGAGCTGGCCGCGACCATCGCCCGCCGGCTGGGGTTCACCGGGGCATTGGGCACGGTCGCGGAGTCCCAGGACGGGGTGTTCACCGGCCGACTGGTCGGCGACATCCTGCACGGGCTGGGTAAGGCTCACGCCGTGCGCCAGCTGGCGATCCGCGAGGGGCTCAACCTCAAACGCTGTACCGCCTACTCGGACAGCTACAACGACGTGCCCATGCTGTCGCTGGTCGGCACGGCCGTCGCGATCAACCCGGATGCCGATCTGCGTGAGTTGGCCCGCGAACGGGGCTGGGAGATCCGCGATTTCCGCACCGCCCGCAAGGCCGCCAGGATCGGGGTGCCCTCGGCGCTGGCGCTCGGCGCGATCGGCGGTGCGCTGGCCGCCGCGGTGTCCCGGCGATCCGAGCACCACTAGGCGGCGAGTGTGGGCACTATGCACGCCAGATCGTGATCTCGCGTACGTAGGCCCCACAGTCGGCCGAAAAATCGCTGATAGGCTCAAAAGCCATGTCCATCGCCAGTGAGATCATCGGCACCCACTTCCGGTACCCGGACTACTACCTGGTCGGTCGGGAGAAGATCCGCGAGTTCGCCAAGGCGATCCAGTCCGACGACCCGGTGCACTTCAGCGAAGAGGCCGCCAAGGCCGCCGGCTACCACGACGTGCTGGCGCCACTGACGTTCATCGCTATCGCCGGCCGTCAGGTGCAGCTGGAGATCTTCCGCAATTTCGACGTCGGCATCAATATTGCCCGGGTGATTCACCGCGACCAGAAGATCAAATTTCACCGTCCGATCGTGGCCGGCGACAAATTGTTCTTCGACTCGTGGCTGGATTCGGTGACCGAATCGCACGGAACCGTCATCAGCGAACTGCGCAGTGAGGTCACCGACGAAGAAGGCAAGCCGGTGATGACCACGATCGTCACCATGATCGGCGAAGCCGAGGGCGATGAGGAGACCAACGCCCAGATCGCCGCGATCGCCGCGGCCGCGCTGCGCGGCTAGCCCGACTCAGCCGAAGAACATGTTCCGGCGGCCCGCCAGCAGCTGATACAGCGTCTGCTGGATGGTCTCGCGCACCTGATCGGTGATCTCGAAGGTGACCATCGGGTCGTCGGCGGCGGACTCGTCGTAGTCGGCCGTCTCGATGGGTGTGCCAAAGGCGATGTGCCACTTGGACGGAAGCGGGATCAGCCCGGCCGGACCGGCCAGCGGGAACAGCGGGGTGACCGGGAAGTACGGCAACCCCAGCACCCGCGCGAGCAATTTGACGTCGGCCAGCATCGGGTAGATCTCCTCCGAGCCGACGATCGAGCACGGAATGATCGGCGCCCCCGTGCGCAGCGCCGCCGAGACGAATCCGCCACGGCCGAACCGCTGCAGCTTGTAGCGATCCCGGAAATGCTTGCCCAGCCCCTTGTAGCCCTCGGGGAACACCGCCGTCAGCTCACCGCCGGCCAGCAGCCGGTTGGCGTCGATACTGCAGGCCATGGTGTGACCAGCCTTGCGGGCGATCGGGCCGAGCATCGGCATGTCGAAGACCATGTCGGCGGCCAGCAGACGCAGATCGCGATGCCCCGGATGGTGGTCGTGCACCGCCACCGACAACATCAGGCCGTCGAACGGCAAGGTGCCGGCATGGTTGGCCACCACCAGTCCGGCGCCGTCGGCCGGCAGGTTCTCGATACCGCTGACCTCGACGCGGAACCAATTCTGGAAAAAGAACCGCAGCAAAGGCAGGACGAGTGCGTTGTTGAATTGCGGGTCGAAGCCGAATTCGTCCACGGTGTAATCGCCGGACAGTCTCTTGCGGACAAAGTCGGCGACCGCGGAAATGCGTTGGGCGAGTTCGTTGGGCTCGCCCTCGGCGCGACCCAATCCCGCCGCACCGCGACGCGCGTCGATCTCACGGACGACGGCGGCGATGTCGTCGGCCGACGCCCTGGTCCCGGGGTCGGACAGCAGGGAGGGATGCCTGCGCGCCGCTTCGGCCCGCAGCGAGGCCCGGCGGGCTGCCGCTGCTCTCGAATTCGAATGCAGCGGAATCACTTTCGCTTTGGATTCACCCGCCACTGCCGTTACCTCTCCCCACCATCACGCTCTCAGCCACCCCAACGCTGCGCGACGGCGACGGCGCGGCTCTCCACCGAGCGTACCCATTTCGGGTCGACGATCGGTGTCAAACCTCGGCCACGCACGTAGTCGTCGAATGCCTCCATCGTCGTCCACTTGGGGGCAAAACCCAACTCGGCGCGCATGCGGGTGGTGTCCATGACGCGGCCGTAACTCAGCCATTCCATCTGGTCGCGATTGATGTCAACACTGCCGGTTGCCTTGCGCAACGATTCCAGTGCCCACACCCCCACACTCGGCACCGGAAGCGCAATCCGTCCGGAGCGCCGAATCGCCTGCGACATCATGATGATGCCGTCGGCCCCGATGTTGAACGTGCCGGGCCTGCCGGCGATCGTCGCCCGCTCCAGGGCACCGAGGGCGTCCTGCTCGTGCAGCAGTTGCAGGCGGGCGTCGTGGCCGAGAACCGTCGGCACCAGCGGGCCGGCCAGGTAGCGCGACAGCGCGGTGTCCATCGCGGGCCCAATCATGTTCG
Organism: Mycobacterium sp. M26; assembly: GCF_001494595.1. Taxonomy (GTDB): domain Bacteria; phylum Actinomycetota; class Actinomycetes; order Mycobacteriales; family Mycobacteriaceae; genus Mycobacterium. The sequence continues at coordinate 1,265,091 of NZ_LN929907.1, read as the reverse complement.
CCAGCCGCAGGATCGTCACCGCGATATCGGGCCGACGCCGCCCCAGGCCGCGGGCGTAGCCCTCGATGTCGATGCTGTCGCGGGCGAAACCCTCACCGGGCGGACGGCGGCTGCTGCTGTCCTCGGTGTAGACCACCGGGTCGTGCGGGTGCGAGCCGTAGACCTCCGAGGTGGACTTCAGGATCACCCGCCGCACCGACGGCGCCTTCTGGCAGGCGGCGAACAGCTGCATCGCGCCCATCACGTTGATTTCCTTCAACGTGGCCCGGCCACCTGAGCGCGGCGCGTACGAGGCCGCGGCGGCATGCACCACGGTGTCGACGTCGCCGTTGCGAATGACCTTGGCGATGAAGGGGTTCCGGATGTCGGCGCGCACGAACTCGGCGCGGCCCATCCGGCGCAGCATGTCCTTGCTGGGGGCGATGGCGTCGACGGCGATGACCTTGTTGATCATCGGGTTCTGCACCAGGCGAGCGGTCAGGTACCCGCCCAGAAAGCGGCAGGCGCCGGTGACCAGCACCACCTTCGGGTAGTGCAGCCCCTCCGTGTCGGTACCGCCGGTATCCATCAGCACAGCCTATCGGGCTGAGCCCGGTCAGGCAGGCCTGCGCGGCCCGGGCCTGTGCCCCGGCGAAGGACTACTTACCGAGTTTTCTGCGCTGAACCCGGGTACGACGCAGCAGCTTGCGGTGCTTCTTCTTCGACATGCGCTTGCGCCGCTTCTTGATGACTGAACCCATGAATTCCGCTACCTAAGTCCTCGCAGTGCCCGCGAGTGTGCGGGCTTGTCTCTCGTCCCGGTCACCTTACCTAAGCAGGTGGCGGGAACGGAAAACGGCCTCGTCGGTGTGGGATCAGCCGGCGTCGAAGTACGAGGTCTCCAGCAGATCGTGGACGGCCTTGGCATGCACTCGGAACGACCGGCCGACCCGGACAGCGGGCAGCTCACCGTTGTGCACCAGCCGGTAGACCGTCATCTTGCTGACCCGCATGAGCGAAGCCACTTCGGCGACGGTGAGAAATTGAGCTCGGGCGACTGGCGAACCGTCAGCGCCACCGGCATCTCGCGCCGATTTTCCGCCAGCCGCGTCCCGCGCCGATGGCCCGTTCATAGACGTCATCGCAACCCAATCCGTCAGGCACGGGCAGTTCCAGCGGCTTCCCCACCGCTGGCACCCACCCGTGCATACACGAGGAGAATAGCGTGGCGGATGGGGTTACTGCGACGGGTGTGGGTCAATCCATCAGAAATTTCTTGAACTACTCTGATGTAATTCCTAGCTGCTCAGAGCGTGTTTTTGCGCTGTCGATAGCGGCCTGCACCGCCGCCCGGACCCCACCGCGTTCAAGTTCGCGCAGGCCAGCGGCAGTGGTGCCACCCGGCGACGTCACGACGGCACGCAGCCGGGCCGGGGTGGTGTCCAGTCCCGGGTCGCCACCGGCAGTTCGCTCGTCCTCGATGCGCTCCAGCAGCATGGCGGCCGATCCGGCCATCGTCTGCACCGCCAGATCGGTCGCAACGGCCCGATGCAGCCCGTTGGCAACAGCCGCATCGACCAGTGCTTCGACGAAGAGGAAGAAGTATGCGGGGCCCGATCCGGACACCGCGGTGACCGCGTCCATCTGGCTTTCGCCGACGGTTAGCACGCCGCCCACACACTCGAAGAGCGCCGAGACCTCGGCGAGGTGTTCGGCGGTGGCGAAGCGGCCCTTGGCCAGCGCGCTGACGCCGGCGCCGACGAGCGCGGGGGCATTGGGCATGACCCGGACCACCGGGCTGCCGGCGGGGAGCCGCGACTCGTAGAAGCCGATCGTGACGCCGGCCACCACCGAGACGAAGACCTGCTCGACGCTGTTGCTCTCGGCTTGTGCGGCCGCGTCGGCGATCTCGCCGATCACCGATTCGGCGTCGGCCGGTTTGACCGCGACGATGACGAAGGCGGCGGTTTCCACCGCCTCGGCGAGCGAAGCCAGCCGGACGGAGTACTTCTCGGACAGGTAGCGGGCCCGCTCCGGCATCCGCTCCGCGACGGCGAGGTCTTTGACCTGCCGCCCAGACCGAAGCAGCCCCGCAAGGAGCGCCTCACCCATACTGCCGCCGCCGATGATCGCGATTCTGGCCATGGGCAGACCCTAATGCCTTGTCGTGCCCTTACTGTGCTGGCACCAACGCCAGCTGGCGCGTCTGCACGATGAGCCGTCCGGTGCTGTCCACCACGGTGTGGTCTTCGTCGAACCAGTCCTGGCCGATCTGGGTGGCCGTACAGACCACCCGCAGCCACCCATCGGCGGGCAGCCCGCGCAAATAGGCCGTCAGCTGCACGGTGGGCGCCCAGCCGCGCCGGTCCACCGCATAGGAGACCGGCAGCGAGATATCCCCGCACATCAGCGCGAACAGCACGTCGACGGGGCCGTCCTTGGGCCGCACCCAGATCTTGAAGACGGGCGCGCCCGTCTCGCTGAGAATCTCGGTCAGGTCCGGCCGGATGTCACAGCCACGGGCGAGGTGGTTGATGTCGGCGGCGGGATGGCCCGGCCCGATCGGCTCGACGCCGGGCGGCGGTTCGGGACTCATCACCGGTGTCACCGGGTTGGCCGACAGCAGCGGCTCGGCGAGATGCTCGGGCTCGCCGAGCGTGACGACGGTCCGTACACACGTGCGATCCCCTTGTGCCAGTTCGACATCCACCAGACCGATCCGACGGCCCCGCTTGCGCACGGTGGTGATCAGATGCACCACACCGGGATCGGGTGCGGACAGGAAATCCGCCGAGACCGCGACAGGCTCGAAGCCGGAACCCATCCCCGAGTCGCTTCGCTCCAGCCCGCCGGAATCGCCATACGCCTCACGGGCCGCTTTGGCACACAGTGCCAGCATGACGCCACCGTGGATCTTCGGACCAATTGTCCAGTGCTCATTGAGGTTTCCCTCAAAGCCGTCGTCGACTGGGCGCAACGCCATCACGTCAGCGAACCGGGGAATCATCGATGCTCTTCTCTCAGCGCAGCAGGTGGGTCCGGGCGAACTGTAACGACTCGCTCAGCAGCGCCTCACGCTCGGCCATGGTGCGGGCTCCCGACGTGGTGACTTCCAGCACCACATGCCCGGCGAAGTCACTGCCGGCCAGCATCTGACACACCTCCGCGGTGGGCTGGGTGCCATGCCCCGGGACCAGGTGTTCGTCGGTGGATGCGCCGCTGCCGTCACACAGATGCAGGTGCACCAGGCCCGAGCCCATCCGGCGGGCCATGTCGAGGGCGTCGGTGCCGGCGGTTGCGGTGTGCGACAGGTCCAGTGTGTAGTGCGCGTGGTTGCCGTCCAGCGGGTCGTAGGACGGCGCGAACGCGGAGATCCCGACGCCGGGGTGCCCGCCGCGCTTGCGCATCCGCTCGATGGAGGGCTGACCGGAGCCGAAGAACCGGTCGGCACGGAACGGGAACATGTTCTCCACGGCCACCATGACATCGCTGCGGGTCTCGAGTTCGGCCACCTGATCGCTGAACCCGTCGGCGTAGCGGCGCTGCCAGCGGAACGGCGGGTGCACCACCACCGTCTGGGCGCCCAGCCGCTCGGCGGCCTGCACGCTGCGGGTGAGTTTGGGAATCGGGTTGGCGCCCCAGACCCGTTGCGAGATCAGCAGACACGGCGCGTGGACCGACAGCACAGGCATGTTGTAGCGCCGCGAGAGTTTGGCGATCGCCCCGATGTCCTGGCTGACCGTCTCGGCCCAGACCATCAACTCGACGCCGTCGTAGCCCAGCTCCGCGGCCAACTCGAAAGCGGCCTCGGTCCTCAGCGGGTAGACCGAGGCCGTCGAGAGACCGACCTTGATGGCGGGGCGCACTGACGAATCAGGTCGACTGCAGCAGTGCCAGCGGCCCGAGGGTGACCAGCGCTCCGACCGCGACCGCGATCAGCGTGCTGGCGATGTCCTCGGTCTTGCGCACGATCCGCACGGCCACCACCAGACCGAGGATCACCAGAACCGACAGCACCAGCGCGACGATGTTGTTCCAGCGCCACAGCTGATCGAAGGCGATGAACAGGCCGGCACCGAAGGCCACCGCCAGGAACGATTGGCCCACCACGAGCAGCGCCCGGCCCAGCGCGGCCAGCTTGCCCTCGCGCGGCTGGGCACTGTCCTCATGCTCCTCACGCACCCCGTCGTCGGTGGCCAGCGCGACGGCACTGCCGTCGCCGTCCTCGTCCTGGGCCACGCCACGGCGGGCCAGGTCGTCGGCCACCGTCTGCCCGCCGAACAAGGTTCCCCCGGAGGAACGCAGGTAGGACTGCAGTTCGGCGGCGCCGTCCTCCTGCTCTTCGGGGGTGAGTTCGACGACGGCCGCCTCGTCGACCGGGTCGAACGCCATCTGCTCGGCATCGGAATCGGCAGCCGGCTCGGCCGGCGGGGCGGCGGGCCTGCGCAGCGGACGCGGATCGTGGCTGCGTTCGGGACCACGTTCGCGACGCGGGGTCGGCGCCTCGGAGCGCTGCGGGGGTGCCTCGAAGGGGCGCGGTGCGGGTTCGGTGACGGGCTCGGCGACCGGTACCGCCGCGCCGTTGGTGGCGGTGCTCTTCGGTTCGGGAGCCTCTACGACCGGTTCCTGGGCAGTGTCCTGCGCGTCGTCCTCGTCGCGGACAGCGGGGAACTCACCGGTGCGGATGATGGGGATCTCGCCGGTGAGTTCGGCGACGGTCACCGCATCACTGTTGCCGCGGCGCCGACGGCGACGGCCGCCGACCGGCGGCGAGCCGATCGTGCCGTTCTTGGCCAGCAGCTCGGCCACCGAGATGGGCCGGCTCGGCGTTTCATCTGCAGTCATCGTGTGCCTCTCGATCGGGCGGGACTCGGCCGATCAAAGTTCTTGCTTCCAGCATCCCCCACGGATGTCTCCACCAGGGCAGTTCCATCGGCTTCGCTGTCGAGCCGGCGCAGGATGATGCCCTCGCGCAGCGCCCACGGGCAGATGTCGACGTACTCCAATGACAGTGCTCGCATACTTGCCTCCGCCACCAGAGCACCCGCCACGATCTGCGGCGCCCGCTCGGCGCTGACTCCTTCCAACTCGGCCCGATCAGCCGTGGTCATCCTAGAGATGAAAGATATGAGTTGCCTCAGACCGTTGGCGGTGAGCGTGCGCTTGACCCGCGGGCCGGCTCCCGAGGGGGCGGCACCGGTGAGCCGGGCCAGCGAGCGGAAGGTTTTGGAGGTGGCCACCGCCAGGTCGGGCTCGCCAGCGGCCAGCACCGCCGCGGCGGATTCGGCGAGCTCGTTGTCCAGCCAGTCGCGCAGCATCGCCACCCGCCGGCGTCCGGGCGGATCATCCGGGATCCATTCCCGGGTCAGCCGGCCGGCCCCCAGCGGCAGCGACATCGCGACCTCGGGGGCCTCGTCGACGCCGTTGGACAGTTCCAGCGAGCCGCCACCGATGTCGAGGTTGATGATCCGGCCCGCACTCCAGCCGTACCAGCGCCGCACCGCCAGGAAGGTCAGCCGCGACTCGTTGGGACCGGACAGCACCTGGAGGTTGACCCCCGTTTCGGCGAGCACCCGGGCCAGGACGTCCTCGGAGTTCTTGGCGTCGCGGACCGCCGAGGTGGCGAAGGCCATCAGGTCCGCACAGCCCGAGCTGGCAGCGATCTTGGCGAACTCGTCGACGGTGTCGACCAGCTTGTCCGCCCCGCGGCGGGTGAGCTTGCCGGAGTCGTCGATCGCCTCGGCCAGCCGCAGGGCCGCCTTGGTCGAACTCATCGGGGTGGGATGCCCGCCCCGATGGGCATCGACCACCAACAGATGAACCGTATTGCTGCCCACGTCGAGCACGCCGAGTCGCACGTAGAACAACCTATCTGTAGCGGGCCGCCCAAGATTCGAGGCGCAGACTTTTCGTCTACCGTTACCACTGTGACGCATGGGCACCCTGGCGAGGTTGAACTGGACTTCCCCCGCGAGTGGGTGGAGTTCTACGACCCGGACAATCCCGAGCACCTCATCGCCGCGGATCTGACCTGGCTGCTGTCCAACTGGACCTGCGTGTTCGGCACCCCGGCGTGCAAGGGCACCGTCGAGGGCCGGCCCGACGACGGCTGCTGCTCGCACGGGGCGTTCCTGTCCGACGACGATGACCGCGCCAAGCTGGACGACGCCGTCAAGCAGCTCACCGACGAGGACTGGCAGTTCCGCGACAAGGGATTGGGCCGTAAGGGCTACCTCGAGATGGACGAGTACGACGACAAGCCCAACCTGCGCACCCGCAAGTACAAGGGCGCCTGCATCTTCCTCAACCGGCCGGGTTTCGGCGCCGGTATCGGCTGCTCGCTGCACACCAAGGCGCTCAAACTGGGTGTCGAGCCGCTGACGATGAAGCCCGAGGTGTGCTGGCAGCTGCCGATCCGCCGTGTCCAGGAGTGGGTCACCCGCCCGGACGGCACCGAGATCCTCAAGAGCACCATCACCGAGTACGACCGTCGTGGCTGGGGCGAAGGTGGCGCCGACCTGCACTGGTACTGCACGGGAGACCCTGCCGCCCATGTCGGCACCAAGCCGGTATGGCAGTCCTACGCCCCCGAACTGACCGAGTTGCTGGGCGAAAAGGCCTACGCCGAACTCGCTGCGATGTGCAAACGTCGCGGTGGTTTCCCGCTGATCGCGGTGCACCCCGCGACCCGCGCCGCGCAGTAGCCCCACCTGCACGATCACCCAGATCCGCATTCCGGATCATTTTCGCTGTGAATTTGCTGTCTTTGCTTTAGCGAAAATTTTCTTTGTGATGTACATCACAATCCGGCTGGTTGCCGGTTCCCCAGCGCACCCCTAGTCTTCTTAGCTAGCGCATCAACTGGGGGGAAGATGCCGATGGCCCTCTAAGAGACTTGGTTGTTAGCTTTGACCTCCGAAATCGTCAGTTCGCCCAATAACAAGCGGGTTTTGCTGCCAGCCAAGGTTCGCCGTAGCTACAAAACTGAGCACGATTTTGGCGACGATTCTCTCCCGCTTACATCGGGCATTATTCGCTCAGATCGCGAAATCTGGCACAGTTCGTACGCGCGCAAGCTGTTGCTCAGCGATTGCTTGATCATTTGCCTTGCCGTCGCTGCCGGGCAACTTCGGTTCGCCGGACAGCCGCCGGACCTGGGGTTCCCGTGGCCCGGCTCGCCCGAGGTGGGCTACACCGCGGTGTCGGCCGTGATTGCTCTGCTCTGGATGGTCTTCCTCAGCCTGGTCGGCAGCCGGTCAGCCCGTGTGGTGGGCCACGGCAGCGAGGAGTACGCGATCATCGCGCTGGCGACCTTCCAGCTCTTCGGGCTGATCGCCATCATCTCCATGCTTCTGCACGTCGAGGTGTCCCGCGGTTACCTGGCCATCGCATTGCCGCTGGGTGTGATCGGGCTGATGTTCAGCAGGCGCTACTGGCGCCGCAAGACCTCACGTCGGCGCCTGCGCGGCGAGGACCTGACCTCGGTCCTGGTCGTTGGCACCTCCCGGGCGGCCGCCGAGATCGCCACCACGTTCGCCAAGGACCCCGAGGCCGGTTACCAGGTCGTCGGCATCTGCACCCCGAGCGGGCCGATCGATGGCGCCGATGTCGTGGTCGTCGGTAGCACCGCCATCCCGGTCGTCGGCATGGATGAGGCCGTTGTCGACGCCGTCCGCCGGACCGGAGTGGGCACGGTCGCACTGGCCGCCACCGAGCATCTGCGGCCCACCGAGATTCGCCGGCTGATCTGGGAGCTGGACTCCCTGGGCGTGGACCTCATCGTGGCGCCCGGCCTGGTCGATGTCGCCGAGCAGCGGCTGCGCAGCCGGCCGGTGGCGGGGATGGCGATGCTCGAGGTCACCAAGCCCCAGTACAACCGCGCCAACTCGCAAGCCAAGCGGGCCTTCGACGTCGTGTTCACCGCGGTGGTGTTGCTGCTGATGTCGCCGGTCTTCCTGGCCGCCGCGGTGGCTGTCAAGCTGTCCAGCCCGGGTCCGGTGTTCTACGTCTCCGAGCGCATCGGCCTCAACGGCACCACGTTCCGGATGTTCAAGTTCCGCAGCATGTACGACGGTTCGGATGCCCGCGCGGCGGCGATGATCGCCGCCACCGAGAGCAGCCCGCTGTTCTGGAAGGTCAAGGACGACCCGCGGGTCACCCCGGTGGGCAAGTTCCTGCGCAAGTTCAGCATCGACGAGCTGCCGCAGTTCCTCAACGTGCTGCGCGGCGAGATGAGCGTGGTGGGCCCGCGGCCGCAGGTACGCCGCGAGGTCGATTCCTACGATGACCTGGTGCGCCGCCGGCTGGCCGTCAAGCCCGGCCTGACCGGCCTGTGGCAGGTCAGCGGCCGCTCCAACCTCGAGATCGAGGACGCGGTGCGGCTGGACCTGACCTACGTGGAGAACTGGTCGCTGTGGCAGGACCTGGTGATCATCGCCAAGACCCTGCGCGCCGTGCTCTACAGCGACGGCGCCTACTGAAGCCGGCCGAGCCGGCCCGGGCTCAGCCTTCCAGCTTGTAGCCCAGGCCGCGCACCGTGACCAGGTGCACCGGGTTGGCCGGGTCAGCCTCGATCTTGGAGCGCAGTCGCTTGACGTGCACATCGAGAGTCTTGGTGTCCCCGACGTAGTCCGCACCCCAGACCCGGTCGATCAGCTGACCACGGGTCAGCACCCGGCCGCTATTCCGCATCAGGTACTCGAGGAGATCGAACTCCTTGAGCGGCAACGTAATCGGCTCTGCGTTGACCGTGACGACGTGACGTTCGACGTCCATCCGCACCGGGCCGGCCTCCAGGATGGCGTCACCGAGGTTGGCGTCGTCGGCCTCCGCACCGCGCCGCAGCACGGCCCGGATCCGGGCGATCAGCTCACGTGCGGAGTACGGCTTGGTGACGTAGTCGTCGGCCCCGAGTTCCAGACCGACCACCTTGTCGATCTCGCTGTCGCGGGCCGTCACCATGATGACCGGCACGCTGGAGCGGGCCCGTAGCTGCTTGCAGACGTCGGTGCCGGTCATCCCCGGCAGCATCAGGTCCAGCAGGACGATGTCGGCACCGGAGCGGTCGAACTCGGCCAGGGCCGAGGGGCCGTCACCGACGACGGTCGCCTCGAAACCCTCCTTACGCAGCAGGAAGGCCAGCGGGTCGGCGAGCGACTCTTCGTCCTCGACGATCAGCACATTGGTCATGGGATTTCCTTCTCTTCGTCGCGAGCTTCGCGATGGGTGGACTCGTCGTCGTTGTCGGAATAGGCAGGGATGGACAGGGTGAAGGTCGAGCCGGTGCCGGGCTGGCTCCACAGCCGGATGGTGCCGTTGTGGTTGGCCGCCACGTGCTTGACGATGGCCAGCCCCAGGCCGGTGCCCCCGGTGGCGCGGGACCGGGCCTTGTCGACCCGGAAGAACCGTTCGAAGACACGTTCCTGGTCGGCCCGGGCGATGCCGATCCCGCGGTCGGTGACGGCGATCTCGACGTTGTCGCCGCGGCGGCGCCGCGAGATCGACACCTTCGATCCATCGGGCGAGTAGGCGATCGCGTTGGAGATCAGGTTGGCCAGCGCCGTGGCCAACAGTGCCGGATCACCGAGCACCTGCAGACCGCTGGGCGCATCGGTGGTGACCTTGATATCGGCGTTGTCGGCGGCCACCTTGTGACGCGAAATCGCTTCGCTGACAACACTATCGACGTCGACGACCTCGAGCTCGGGCAGCGGTTCGGCACCTTGCAGACGGGACAGCTCGATCAGCTCGCCGACCATGTTGGCCAGCCGCTGGGATTCGGTGAGGATCTTCTCGCCGAACCGGTGCACGGTCTCGGGGTCATCGGTGGATTCCAGCAGGGCCTCGGCGAGCACGCCCATGGCGGCCACCGGGGTCTTGAGTTCGTGGCTGACGTTGGCGACGAAGTCGCGCCTGCTGGCCTCCATGCGGGCCTGCTCGGACTGGTCGTCGAGGTAGACGACCGCGAATCGCGGATCCTGGTCGCTGAGCAGCCGGACGTGTCCGCGGACCTGCAGCCCGGAGCGGCCGGCGGCCGCCCGCCGCGGGGGTGACAGGTCGACCTCGACGTCCTCGCCGGTCGCGAGAGTGTGCTGAGCCGCCTTCCAGGCCCGCTCGTCGAGGAGCCGGTCACGCACCAGGCCCAACTCCACCGCCCGGTCGTTGATGAAGACCACGTCGCGCAACTTGTCCACGACGACCATGCCGATCGGAGCCAGCGAGACCACGTGCTGCAGCATCTGCGAGACCGTGATGCCCGCCTCGGTGATCGCGCGGCGCTGCCTGCGCTCGAGGATGCGTGGGGTGAGTCCGGCCCCGATGCCGAGACCAAGAGCGAGCGCACCTAGCGCCGCGACGGTGACCAGTAGTGCCACCGAAACAACACTCACGCGAAAATCGTACGCATTCGGTGAACGTCATCCCAGCAGCGTGCGGCCAATTCGGGATACGTCACACGTCCTGGGCGATGTGTTCCGCCGCCGTTCACCCGGTGTTCGCCAAACGACGTCGGTGCGGGAGTTACTTGGCGCCCTGGCTGGCGACCGCTGCCGCACCGGCCGCGGCGGCTTCGGGATCCAGGTAGGTACCCCCGGCGACCAGCGGCTTGAGGTCGGCGTCCAGGTCGTAGCGCAGCGGAATGCCGGTCGGGATGTTCAGGCCCACCACATCGTCGTTGGACATGCCGTCGAGGTATTTCACCAGCGCCCGCAGCGAGTTGCCGTGCGCCACGATCAGCACGGTCTTGCCGGCCTTCAGGTCGGGGACGATGGTCTCCTCGAAGTAGGGCACGAACCGGGCGACGACGTCGGCCAGGCATTCGGTCAGCGGGCCGCCGTCGATATCGGCGTAGCGCGGGTCGGCGTCCTGGCTGTACTTGCTGCCCTTCTCGATGGGCGGCGGCGGGGTGTCGTAGCTGCGGCGCCACAACATGAACTGCTCGTCGCCGTACTTCTCCTTGGTCTCGGCCTTGTCCAGGCCCTGCAGCGCGCCGTAGTGGCGTTCGTTGAGCCGCCAGCTGCGCTGCACCGGGATCCACAGCCGATCCGCGGCGTCCAGTGCCAGGTGGGCGGTGGTGATGGCACGGCGCAGCAGCGAGGTGTACAGCACATCCGGAAGGACGCCCTGCTCGGCCAGCAGCTTGCCGCCGCGCACCGCCTCGGTGCGGCCTTTGTCGGTCAGGTCGACATCCACCCAGCCGGTGAACAGGTTGAGCGCATTCCACTCGCTCTCGCCGTGGCGGAGCAGGATCAGGGTCGCCGCAGAATCCGTAGCCATGTCGGGAAGTCTCTCACGCATTCCCGTCCGCCGAGTGGCCACCTACGTCACGAATCAGGCCGATCTGCGTGGCACAAGTGGCCACTCGGCGCGACGATCAGTCGTCCTCGTCCTCGTCGATGAGGTGCTCGAAGGCCTGCAGATTCTTCAGCGACTCGCCGCGGGCCACCCGCCACGCCCATTCCTTCTGGATGGAGGACTTGAAGCCCAGTTCCAGCAGGGTGTTGAAGTCGGTGTCGACGGCCTCGAGGACCTGGCCGAGCACCCGGTCGAGTTCATCAGGGCTGACCGCTTCCAGCGCGATCCGCCCGATCAGGTAGATATCGCCGATGTTGTCCAGCGTGTAGGCCACCCCGTAGAGCCGGCGGTTGCGCTTGAGCAGGAACCGGTAGACGGCCTGGTGGTTCTCGTCGGGCTGGCGGCAGACGAACGCCTCCACCCGCACCGAATGCTCGCCGATGCTCAGCAGGGTGTTGGTCTTGAGCTTGCGCTCCCCCGGCAGCTCGACGATCAGACCGGGCAGCCCGCCGTGCGCGCCCTCGAACCGGGTGTAGGCCAGGTCGTTGTCGATCAGGGTCTTCTCGATGAGCTGCTGGACGTCGGCCTGGCTCACGCGCGCACTCCTCGTCGCATCGTCCAGCGCCGTCCGTTGCGCCGGGCCAGCAGGTCGCGCGCCGCGCTGTGCCGGTGTGTGCTGGCATAGTCGGTGATCGCCCGGCCGTAGCTGGCCAGCAATCCGTCAACAGTGTTGTCCCAGGAGAACTTTCGGGCATGCTCGACGGCGGCCCGGCTCAGCTGGGCGGGGTCGCGCCGCAGCAGTGCATCGATGGCGTCGGCCCACTGGTCGGGTTGGTGGCCCGGCACCAGGCTGCCGCTGACGCCGTCGTCGACCGCGACCGGCAACCCGCCGACCGAGGCCGCGACCACCGGGGTACCGCACGACTGGGCCTCCACCGCGACCAGTCCGAAGGACTCCGAATAGCTCGGCACCGCTACAAGATCCGCGGCCCGGTACACATTGACCAGGTTCTCCCGGGACTGCGGAGGCAGGAAGGTCACCCGGTCACTGATACCCAGTTCACCGGCCAGGGCCACCAGCGCATCGGGTGCAGCCAGACCGCTACCGGACGGCCCACCCGCGATCAGTACTCGCACATCGGGTAGCAGAGCGGCGGCTCGCAACAACACATCCGGGGCTTTCAGCGGCTGGATCCGGCCGACGAAAGCCACCACCTTCTCGCCGGCTGCCACGCCCAGCGCAGCGCGGGCGGCCAGCTTGTCCCCCGGGCGGAACGTCTCCAGATCCACCCCGGGATGAACCACGTCGATGCGGGCCGGATCGGCGTGGTGCAGCGAAACTAGTTGGTGTGCTTCATCTTCGGTGTTGACGATGAGTCGGTCCGCCTCATCGACCACCTGCTGTTCGCCGACCGCGCGCAGCGGTGGCTCCGGGGAATCTCCCTCGGCCAGTGCGGCGTTCTTGACCGCGGCCAGGGTGTGGCTGGTGTGCACCAGCGGCACCGCCCAGCGGTCGCGCGCCAGCCAGCCGACCTGCCCCGACAACCAGTAGTGCGAGTGCACGATGTCGTAGTAGCCCGGCTCGTGGGTGGCTTCGGCGCGCAACACCCCGGCGGTGAACGCACACAGCTGGGTCGGCAGGTCGTACTTGTCCAGACCTTCGAAAGGGCCCGCGACGACGTTGCGCACCAGCACCCCGGGGGCCACCCGCACCACGGCCGGATCGGCCGACGAGGTGGCCCTGGTGAAGATCTCCACCTCGACCCCGCGCCGCGCCATATGCAGGGCGGTTTGCAAGACGTAGACGTTCATGCCGCCGGCATCGCCGGTGCCCGGCTGGGCCAGCGGAGAGGTGTGGACCGAGACCACCGCGACGCGGCGGGGCAGCACATCGGACGAGCCGTCGCTCAGATCCCGGGCGTGCCGCACGCCTCCATCTTTACACCCGTCGTCAGGCGGAGACCTCGGGGCGGCGGTTCTGGGACCGCCGCAGCGCCCCGATCGGGTCGGCGTACAGACCGCCGAGCGAGACGATGCCCGCCCCGGCCTCCTGCACCCGGTTACCGAACGCGCTGACCCGGATGTCGCGGGCCGCCAGCACCGAACGCGCCGCGAACTCCGCTTCCACGTGTTGCATGCCCTCGGGGTACTCGGTGAAGGCCTGTCCACCGACGATCACCTCGTCGGGGTTGAGCATGTCGCGCAGCAGCGCCACCACACCGCCGAGCACCCGGCCCCGCTCAGCCAGCAGATCGCGGGCGTCGGCCGCACCGGGTCCGTCGCCGCGCGCGCTGCGCAGCAGGGTCGCCATCGACGCGCTCGGCCCCGAGGCTGGGATGAGGCCGCGCTTGCGGGCCGCGGCCAACACCGCTTCGTCGCTCACGGTGGACTCCAGCTGACCGGTGCCGCCGAGGATGTCGGACTGCACCGGCAGCGCGGCGATCGTGCCGGGGCCGCTGGCCGGGCTGTGCACCCGGCCACCGATCACGAGGGCGAAACCGACTGTCTCACGGGCATATACGTACAGGCTGCTGGCCGTCGGAGAGGGTGCGCGGCGCATCCCGAGCAGCAGTTCGGCACCGGCGATCGCGTCGACGTGGGAGGCCACCGACACCGGCAGTCCCAGCGTCTCGGCCAGCACGGGGCCGACGGGTGCCTGGGTCCAGCCCAGCCGCGGGTGGTCGACGTGTCCGGTGAAGCTGTCGACCACGCCGCCGATGGCGACGCCGACCCAGAGCGGACGACGGCGGTGCCACCGGCTGAGGTAGCGACGGGCGCTGCCGGCCAGCGAGGCCAGCGCCTGGGCCTGCCCACCGCGCGGGGTGGGGGTCTCGACCGCATCGAGCGTGCGACCGAACAGATCGGTGGCCACGATGCTGGTGGTCCGGGCGCCGATGTGGATGCCGAGGGTCAGGAACGGCTCGTGGTTGACCTCGACGGGAACCCGGGGCCGGCCGATCGCGCCGGACACCGCGAGGTCGGCGCGCTCACGCAGGATCCCGGCGTCGAGGAGTGCGGTGACCTGGCGGTTCACCGTGGCGATCGACAGCTTGGTGACCTGGGCGATGACGTCGCGGGCGATGGCGCCGCGCTGGCGGACGGCGGCGAACACCGCGGCGGTGGCTGCCTCGGGGATCCGCAGCGACGGGGCCACGATGTGGTGGCGGGTGCGCAGCGGGTGCGGCCGGGCAGCAGGAGCGGTACGGGCCGGGCTATGGGAGGAGAGAGTGGTGGTGCGCATTGGGGGTGTCCTTCTCGAGTCGGGGGGCGGGTCCTGGGTGCCACGCCTGGCGACTACGAGTGGGACGAAAGGAATGTCCGGTCGGGTCAGACGCAGCGAATCGCGCGACAACAACACGCGGTGTGCGCGACCAGACAGCTGGTCAGACCGATACGGATCACGGGAAGAACTTAGCACAGTTACTAGAGTTGGACCGATGACGACTCCAGATGCCCATTCTCGCGTAGCCGTGGTCACCGGCGCCAGCGCCGGAATCGGCGAAGCGACCGCGAGAACCCTTGCCGCACAAGGCTTTCACGTGATCGCGGTAGCCAGGCGCGCGGACCGCATCCAGCGGCTCGCCGAGGAGATCGGCGGGACGGCCGTGGTGGCCGACGTCACAGACGGCGCTGCGGTCGACGCCCTGGCCGCGGGCCTGCACCGGGTCGACGTGCTGGTCAACAACGCCGGCGGCGCCAAGGGCCTGGAACCGATCGCCGAAGCCGACCTGGAGAACTGGCGCTGGATGTGGGAGACCAACGTCATCGGCACGTTGCGCGTCACCCGCGCCCTGCTGCCCAAACTCATCGCCTCCGGTAACGGGCTGATCGTCACGGTGACATCGATTGCCGCGCTGGAGGTCTACGACAACGGCGGCGGCTACACCTCGGCCAAGCACGCCCAGGGCGCTCTGCACCGGACGCTGCGCGGTGAGCTGCTGGGCAAGCCGGTCCGGCTCACCGAGGTGGCACCCGGCGCGGTGCAGACGGAGTTCTCGCTGGTGCGCTTCGGCGGTGACGAGGACCGCGCGCAGGCCGTCTACAACGGCATCACGCCGCTGGTCGCCCAGGATGTGGCCGATGCGATCGGCTTCGTCGCATCCCGCCCGTCGCACGTCAACATCGACCAGATCGTCATCCGGCCGCGCGATCAGGCCAGCGCGATGCGGTTCAACCGCCAGGTGTAACCGAACTGGTGGTCGGGCTCGGCGACGGTGTGGTGGTGGTGGTCGGGGTGCCGGACAGGGTCGGCGCATCGGTCGGCGTCGCGGGTGCAGTGCTGGGCATGCTCGACACCGGCTGGGTGTCACTGAGCGCCGACATCGACTTCCACTCGTTCCAGTCCACTGCCCAGTCCCAGATATCGCCGTCGGCATAGGACAGCTGGATCGAGGTGCCGGTGACCTCCACCGGATCGCCGTAGACGGCGGTGTAGAAGTACTGCTCGGCATCGCCGGTGGACAGGTTGATGCAGCCGTTGGTGACGTTGGTGTTGCCCTGCGCGCCGGCGCTGTTGGGGTTGGCGTGAATGAACTCGCCGTTGTTGGAGATCCGCACCGCCCAGCGCTCGTGGACGTTGCTATAGCCGGCCGCCGGGTTGGACATGTAGAAGTCGGCGTACTTCTCGGTGACCACGTGGATACCGCTGCGGGTGACGTTGCGCGGCAGGTCACCCTCGCCGTAGCTGCACGGGAAGTCCATGATGACGCCGGCATCGGTGATCACCTGGATGCGGTGTGAAGTCGCCTCGGCCTTGACCACCTGGCGACGGCCGATGTCGAAGTCCAGCGTCGAATCGGTCGCGCCGTAGGCGTCGTCGCCGAATTTCACGCCGTACAGCCGCGCATCGACGTGGACCTTGGTGCCGGGCTGGTAGTACTCCCGGGTGCGCCAGTGCAGCCGCGAGCCCTGCGCCTCGTCGGGCAGCCACGCCCAGCTTCCCTCGGTCGGCGGGTCGGTGGTGACCGTCATGGCGCGCTCCACGTCGGGTTTGTGCGCATCGTCGATCGCAGCGTCGAACTGCATGATGATCGGCGCGGCAACCCCCACGGTCTGGCCGTCGGACAGCTGGAACTGGCCGTTGACCTGCGTGGTGGGGTTCAGCGTGGCGAACGAGGCCGCCACCGGGACGGCCTTGCCGTCGCGGCCGACCACCGAGCCGGCCCAGGTGTAGACGCCGCCGTAGCCCAGCGGTTCGGTGGCGGTGAAGGCGGTGCGGTCGCGGTTGAGCGTGCCGGCCACCGGTTTCCCATCGGCGTTGGTCAGCGTGACGCGCTGCAGCCAGCCGTCTTTGACCTGCAGGCTGACCGGGCTCGTCGGGGCGACATCTTTGGCGGCGTCGGCCGGGCTGAACGTCAGCGACGGCTTGGGCGGCGGCGCCGAGGACGCCGACTGTTTGCCCGGGCCACCGAAACAGGCAGCCAGCGTGCCGGGGGCCACCACGCCGAGCCCGAGGACCGTCAGCGCACGCCGACGGTTGACCGGCGGCATTCTGTCGGCAGGGCTCACGTCAATCCAAGATACGGAAGGCCCCGGCAGGTAGCGAAACGGGTTTCGCTACAAAACGCAGCCGACCAGCACAGGTTCAGGTATCAGGGTGATCCCGAACACGTCGCGCACGCCGTCGCGGACGGTCCGGGCCAGCGCCAGCACGTCGCCGGTGGTCGCGCTGCCGCGGTTGGTCAACGCCAGGGCGTGCTTGGTGGACAGCCGGCAGCGGGCCTCGGGGCCGGGGTAGCCCTTGCCGAAACCGGCCCGCTCCACCAGCCAGCCCGCAGCCAGTTTCACGCCGTCCGGGGCCGGATAGTGCGGTACCGGGCCGTCGTGGCGGGCCTGCAGCTCGTCGAACTGGGCCAGCGGGACGACAGGGTTGGTGAAGAACGAACCCACACTCCAGGTGTCGTGGTCGCCTGCATCGAGCACCATGCCCTTGCGAGCTCGCAGCTGCAGCACCGTGCGGCGGACCTCAGCGGGCTGGGCCCGCTCCCCTGCCGCCACCCCGAGGGCCGTGCAGAGCTCGCCGTAGCGCAGCGGCGCAGAAACCCCGGCCTCGTCCAGGGCGAACTCCACCTCCAGCACCACCGCGTCCGCGGAGTTCTTCAGCACACTGTGCCGGTAGCCGAAGCCCAGTTCGGCGGCCTCGGCCCACCGCACCTGGCCGCTTCGGCGGTCCAGCAGTCGCACCCGGGTCAGGCTGTCGGCCACCTCGACGCCGTAGGCGCCGACGTTCTGGACCGGGGTGGCACCGGCGGACCCCGGAATTCCGGACAGACATTCCAGACCACCCAGGCCGTGCTCGATCGAGGTGGCGACGACGTCGTCCCACACCGCACCGGCCTGCGCTCGTAGTACCGGACCGTCGATGGTGACCGCGCGGTTGGCCAGCAGGACGACGGTGAGGTCCGCGAGGTCGTCGGCGATCACCACATTGGAGCCGCCGGCCAGCACCACGACTGGCCCTTCGCCAGCGTCGAGAGCGCCCAGCGTGGACACGATCTGATCGGAGGTGCTGCAGGTGATCAGACGGCGCGCGACCGGCCCCACCCGCAGCGTGGTCAGCGAGGACAACGGCACCTGCTCGGCAACCGCCGCGCCGCCGTAATCCTGCTCGGAACCCACGGCCCGTAACGGTAGCCTCACCAGCTATGCCGCGTTCATTCGACATGGCCACCGACTACGACGGCAGCGTCGAGCAGGTGCACGCGGCGTTCCGCGACGAACAGTACTGGCTGGCCCGCCTGGCCGACTCCGGCGCCGACGACGCCAGCCTGGACTCGATCCGGCTCGGCGACGACGGCAGCGTCGACGTCGTCACCACCCAGATCCTGCGGGCCGACCGGCTGCCCGGGATCGTCACCCAGTTCCATCGCGGCGATCTGCACATCCAGCGCACCGAGTCCTGGACCGGCCTGGTCCAGGACAGAGCACAGGCATCCGTCGACGGGGTGATCCCCGGTGCCCCCGTCACCTTGACCGGCTCCGCCCAGCTGACTCCGTCGGATATCCGGGCGCACTTGGCTTTTCGGGCCACCGTCGAGGTCCGCATCCCGTTGGTCGGCGGCAAGGTGGAGAACTTCATCGGCAACCAGCTGGTGGACCTGCTGATCGCCGAGCAGCGGTTCACCACGCTGTGGATCGCGGAGAACGGCTGATCACGCGAGTACCGTGACCTCATGTCCCGCCGTATGGACTACGTGGTCGCACTCGACAAGCCCGCACCCGACCTCTACGTGAGTTTCACCAGCCGCGAGTACTGGGAAGACCTGGTCGCCGAGCACGCCCGGCTCTACGAATCGACGCTGACGCGCTTCTCGTCCGGTTCCGGCGGCACCGACATCGTGTTCACCCACACCCTGTCCAGCAAGGACCTGCCGTCGGTCGCCGCCGCCGTGGTGCCGCTGAACCTGACGGTCACCCGCGAACAGCATTTCGATCCGTTTGATGCCGCGTCCAACTCTGCGCGCGGGCACTACAAGGCGCTGGTGCCCTCGGCGCCGATGGATTTCGGTGGTACCTACGTGCTGTGCGAGACCGCGGACGGCAGCGAGTTGCGGCTCAACAGTGTCTGCACGGTCAAGGTGCCGTTGATCGGCGGCAAGATCGAGGAGTGGGTGCTGGGCGGCCTGCACGGATTGTTCGACAACGAGCGCGATTTCACCCGCGACTGGATCGCCAGCCATTACCAGAACTGATCGCCCGGTCGGTGTCCCGACCCGCGGCACCACCAACGCCAACCGGTTGCGCCGCGCCGACCGCTGGATGCTGAACTCGCCCCGGGTGCGCTCGGCGCTGGAGTCGGCGGCTGACCCTCTGGTGGTCGATCTGGGTTACGGACGGCTGCCGGTGACCACCCTGGAGATGGCGGCGCGGCTGCGCGCACTGCGTCCTGACGTCCGGGTGGTCGGACTGGAGATCGATCCGCAGCGGGTGGTCCCGCCCGTCGACGGGGTGGAGTTCGGCGTCGGCGGGTTCGAGCTGGCCGGGTTGCACCCGGTCCTGGTGCGCGCGTTCAACGTGCTGCGGCAGTACCCCGAGGAAGCGGTGAACCAGGCCTGGGAGGTGATGCGCGCACGCCTTGCCCCTGGCGGGCTGATCCTCGACGGCACCTGCGACGAGTTGGGCCGGCGCTGCTGCTGGGTGCTGCTGGACGCGACGGGCCCGGTGAGCCTGACCCTGGCCTGCGACCCCCGCCACATCGAACGACCATCCGACATGGCGGAGCGACTACCGAAAGTCCTTATCCACCATAATGTTTCGGGACAACCCATCCACGCTCTGCTGAGTGCGGCAGACCGTGCCTGGGCCACCGCGGCCGGACATTCGGTGTTCGGGCCGCGGGAACGGTGGCGGGCGATGATCACCGAACTGCGCGCCGCGGGGATCGCGCTGGAACCGCAGCGGCGCAGCGTGCGGGATGCGGTGCTCACCGTGCCGTGGGAATCGGTCGCACCCCTCTAGGCTTGGCCTCATGCGGATCGCCCTCGCCCAGATCCTGTCGGGCACCGACCCCACCGCCAACCTGGCCCTGGTGGACCAGTACGCCCGGCGGGCCGCCGATGCCGGTGCTCAACTAGTGGTGTTCCCCGAAGGCACCATGAGCCGCTTCGGGGTGCCGCTCGCGCCGATCGCCGAGCCACTCGACGGGCCGTGGGCGGACGCGGTGCGCGGGATCGCCGAGCGCGCCGCGATCACCGCCGTCGTCGGCATGTTCACTCCCGCCGACGACGGCCGGGTCACCAACACGCTGCTAGCCACCGGGCGCGGTGTCGACGCCCACTACGACAAGATCCATCTCTACGACGCGTTCGGTTTCGCCGAGTCCAGCGCCGTCGCCCCGGGCCGCGAACCGGTGGTCATCACCGTCGACGGCGTCGGTATCGGCCTGACGCTGTGCTACGACGTGCGTTTCCCGAACCTGTACATCGAACTGGCCGACCGGGGCGCGCAGGTGATCACGGTGAGTGCGTCGTGGGGTGCCGGGCCGGGCAAGCTCGAGCAGTGGACCCTGCTGTCCCGGGCCCGGGCGCTGGATTCGGCGTCTTTCGTCCTCGCCACCGATCAGGGCTACCCGGGTGACGAGATGGCCACCGCGTCCAAAGCGCCGACCGGGGTGGGCGGCAGCCTGGTGGCCTCCCCGTTCGGCGAGGTGCTGGCAGCGGCGGGTTCCGACCCCGAGCTCGTGGTGGCCGATATCGACGTCAGCAGCGTGCCCACGGTCCGCGAGACGCTCGGTGTCCTGCGCAACCGCTCAGAGTTCGCTCAGATTGATAAGGCAGAATCGCGCGGGTGACGTATCCGCCACAGGGCCCGAACCAGCCGGTCGGGCCGGGCGACCCGACCGCCCCGGCGTGGCCGGCCGCGAGTCCCGAACAGCCCACCCAGCACATTCCGCGGCCTCCCGGGCCGGTGGATCCTGCTACCCAGTACATCCCGCAGCAGGCTCCGCCGAGCGCCCCGCCGCCGGTCGAACCCCCTGACGAGCCCAAATCGGGCTTCCTCCGCGATCCGCTGTCGATCGTGCTGGTGCTCGTCACCGTCATCGCGCTGGCGGTGGCCGCCCTGATCGGGACCGAGCTCTATGTCCGCCATCGCGCCGACACCGTGGTGGCCAATGCCGTGGAGTGCGTGGTCAAGGACTCCGCAACCGTGTCGTTCGGCATGCGTCCGTTCCTGCTGCAGCATCTGACCGGTAGCTACAGCAATATCCGGGTGGAGACGGCAGGCAACCAGATCCGCGAAGCCAAGGGCATGAAGCTCGATCTCCTGCTCGACGACATCAAGATCAACAAAACCGCGGAGTCGGCGGGCACCCTCGGCGCGCTGGACGCCACCATCACCTGGTCCAACGACGGCATTCGGCAGACCGTTCAGGACATCATCCCGTTCCTGGGCGGGCTGGTGACCTCCGTGGAGACCACGCCGTCGGACGGGACGATCGAGCTCAAGGGCGGCCTCGGCACCGTGACCGCCAAGCCGGAGGTGTCCAACGGCGGCCTGAGCCTCCAGGTGGTCAACCTGACCGGGCTGGGCTTCAGCCTGCCCCGCGAAACCATCCAGCCGGCCCTGGACGCGTTCACCACCGCACTGACCAAGAACCTGCCGATGGGAATTCACGCCGACAGCGTCTCGGTCACCGATACCGGCGTCACCGCCAAGTTCGTGACCCGCGACGCGACGATCCCCAACGGCCAGCAGGATCCCTGCTTCGCCGGCGTCTAGTCGCTTCGAGTCTGCGCTGAGGGCGGGCTTTCGGCCCGAATGATGACCCTGTACGCAGAATGGTTGCCGTGACCGCAGACTCGGCGGCGTTGCTACTCCAGCCCGTCGAGCACGACCCGCGTCCCGGACAGCCCCAGCCTGGTAGCACCTGCGGCCAGCATCGCCAGGGCATCGGGCGCGGTGCGGATACCGCCGCTGGCCTTGACTCCGAGCCGGCCGCCGACGGTCGCCGCCATCAGTTCCACGGCCGCCACCGACGCGCCGCCGGTGGGGTGAAAGCCGGTGGAGGTCTTGACGAAGTCGGCGCCCGATTCCTCGGCGGCCCGGCACACCGCGGCCAGCGTGCGGTCGCCGGCCAGGCTCAGCAGCGCCGACGACTCGACGATGACCTTGAGCACCGCCGCGGGGATCGCGGCGCGCACCGTGGCGATATCGGCGGCCACCGCCGCCAGATCGCCCGCGACCGCCGCGCCCACATCGATCACCATGTCGACCTCGTCGGCACCCGCGTCGACGGCCAAGGCCGCCTCCTGGGCCTTGACGACCGGCAGATGCTTACCGGACGGGAAGCCCGCAACAGTGGCGATCAGCAGCCGCTCGGGGTGCTCGGAGGTGGCCTTGTGCGCGGCCGAGACCATCGACGGCGAGACACAGACGGCCAGCACACCGAGTTCAGCGGCCTCGTCGACCAGTGCGGCGACGTCCGCCTCGGTGGCTTCGGGCTTGAGCAGGGTGTGGTCGACGAGCGCCGCCACGCGGGCCCTGCGCCAGATATCCCCGAGTCGCTCCGCTCCTGCCCGCCGCTCGGCCATCAGAACGGCTCCTCGGAGCCACCGGGGTTACACCCGGTGGCGGTCATCGTGTTGTCGTCGACGACGGGCCGCCACGGCTCCAGGTTCCAGCTGGTCTTGCCGGGCTCGGCGATCTCGGCGAACCGGAAGTGGCAGACGAACTGGTCGCGCATGCCGGGGATGTCGGCATCCGGGGCCAACGCCAGCACTTCACCCCAGGCCTCGTCGATCTCCCACGGCGGCTTGAACAGCTGGCCACCGGCCTCCCGGCCGGATGGAGTCGGGTAGACCCGCAGACTCGACAGGTCGCCCCAGTGCTGCCACGTCACATGGTCGATGAAGGGCGGTTCGGGGGTGGTGTCGGCGGGCGCGGGGTGCTGCCACGTCGCAGGGTCGGTGAAGGGCGGTTCGGGGGGGGTGTCGGCGGGCGCGGGGGCGGCCAGGGCCACAGCCGCCGGCGCGACGGCGAGGGCGGCGATCAGGCGGGGGCGCGCGATCAGCGGGACTTCCCCTGAACATCGAGCAACTTCGGCCGGACGTCGACCAGATAGATACCTGCGGCGACGGCCGCGATGGCGACCCCGGTGACACCCAGGACGAACGACAGCAGGATCGCCGCACCCAGAATCACCAGCCAGACCGGCTTGGTGAGCTTGTCGGCCGCTGTGTAGGCGTCGGTCCGCTGCATGGCCGCGTGGACGAAGGCGTAGATCGCGACAACGGTCACCGCCCAAAAGACGACCTGAAGCACAAGACCCGCCACACCCTGGAGCATCACAGCTACAGGGTAGGCGGGTCTTGTCCCGATCGTCGAACTACTTCTGGTTACTTCTGGGTGACCTTCTTGGCCGGAGCCTTCTTGGCCGGAGCCTTCTTGGCAGCGGCCTTGGCCGGAGCCTTCTTGGCGGCGGCCTTCTTGGCCGGAGCCTTCTTGGCCGGAGCCTTGGCCGGCAGGTCGACGCCGACCAGCTTGGCGGCGCGCTCACCGACGGCGCGAGTCTGCGAGGACACGTTGCCCAGAGCCTCCTGGGTCAGCTCGACGGCCTGGTCGACGTAGCCCTCGACCTGCGCGGCGGCATCCTTGAACTCGGGCTGGTTGCGCAGCCGCTCGAGGGCGGCCTCGCCGCGCTCGACCAGGCTGTTGTAGGTCGCGGTGGCGTCCTCGACGAAGCCTTCGGCAGCCTTACGCAGCTCCTCGGAGCTCAGCTTGCCGCGGATCTCCTCGGCGCGCTGCGGCAGGTCTTCCTGCAGCTTGGTCAGGGCGGCACGACGGCCTTCGACACGCTCGGCAGCCTCGGTGCGGGCGTCCTCGGCGCGGTCACGCAGGTTGACCAGGATCTCGTTGACGGTGGCCAGGGCCAGGTCGGCGGCACCGACCGCAGCGAGCAGCGGGGCCTTCAGGTCCTCGATGGTGGGGTTCTCGGCCATGTGAATGGCTCCTTTCATACTCATGAAATCAGTTGTGGTTGACAGGTTTTCAGCGGATGTCGGGAGTGCGGCTAGTCAGACGTCAGCTCCTCACGGGCAGCTTCGTTCTGCTGACAGAACGACGTGTAGATGTCGAGCAGAACCTGCTTCTGGCGTTCGGTGATCGCGGTGTCCCCGATGATCGCGTCGTGCACCTGACTCCCCTCACTGGGCTCCAGGATTCCGGCGCGGACATAGAGAACCTCCGCCGACAACCGCAACGCCTTCGCGATTTGGCTCAGCACCTCCGCAGAAGGTTTGCGTAGCCCCCGTTCGATCTGACTGAGGTACGGGTTGCTGACGCCGGCCTTCTCGGCCAACTGCCGCACCGAAACCTGAGCGGCTTCACGCTGCGCCCTGATGAAGCCACCGATGTCGTGCGCGGCATTGGAGACCACGGCCTGGATGTCTGCATCCTGTGCCATGACTACCTCCTCGCGCAGTGGTTATCCGGTGCGTACGAAAACCACACTACGCGGGGGTGCTAACTTTTGCAAGCACTAGTTAGCGCAGGTCAGAATATGATTTGCGCCACTGTGTAGATGACAAGACCGGCCAGAGCACCCACTACGGTGCCGTTGATCCGGATGAACTGCAGGTCTCGGCCGACGTGCAATTCGATCCGCCGGCTGGCCTCTTCGGCATCCCATCGCTCGATTGTGTCGGTGATGATCGTGGTGATCTCTGCGCCGTACTGACCGACCAGATGCTGAGCCCCCCGAACGATCCAGTTGTCCACCTTGTCGCGTAGCTCGGCGTCGTCGCGCAGCGATTCGCCGATGCGCACCACCGAGTCGGCGATGCGCTTGCGCAACGTCGACGATGGATCATCCACACCGTCAAGCACCAAGCGCTTCAACGTCTTCCATGCGGTTTCGGCGGCACGGGTCACCTCGTCACGCGCCATCAGCTGTTCCTTGACGGCTTCGGCACGCGCGATCGTGGACTCGTCGTTCTGCAGGTCGTCGGCGAATTCGAAGAGGAACCGGTTAGCCGAAAGGCGCAGTTCATGATTCGGGTTGCGGCGCACCTTGTCGGTGAAGTCCATCAGTTCGCGGTGGATGCGATCGCCCACCAACTGGTCGACGAAACGCGGCGACCAACTTGGCGAATCCCGGGTGACCACCCGCTCGATGGTCTCCCCCGCGTTCAGTGCCCACTCAAAAGCCCTGTCGCACAACAGCTGTATGAGCGCCTCCTGCCGGTTCTCGGCGAGTAGCTGGCTCAGCACCCGACCGACCGGAGGGCCCCACTGCGGTTCGGCCAGGCGCTTGACGATGGTGCGGTCGATCACCTGCTGGATGTCGTCGTCGTTGAGCAGTTCCACCACCACCCGCAACACGGTGGCCGCCTCCCCGGCCACCCGGTCGGCGTGCGCCGGTTCGGACAGCCACTTGCCCATCCGTCCGGCGATCTCGGCGTCGCGCAGTTTGGTCTCCACGACAGCGGGAGACAGGAAGTTCTCCCGGACGAAGGTGCCCAGGCCCTCACCGAGTTGGTCCTTCTTGCGCTTGATGATCGCGGTGTGCGGGATCTTGAGGCCCAGCGGATGGCGGAACAGCGCGGTGACGGCGAACCAGTCGGCCAGTGCGCCCACCATGCCGGCCTCGGCGGCGGCGCCCACATAGCCGATCCAGGCCGGCCCACCCTGGGCCTGGCCCCACCGGCAGGCCAAAAACAGCACGGTCGCACCGAGCAGGAAGCTCAGCGCCACCGCCTTCATCCGGCGCAGTGAGCGCGCCCGTTCGGCGTCGGCCTCGGGGTCGGCGCCGGCGAATGACTCGGCCAGCGATGCCCCGGCGCGGACTACAGCCGTCGGCAAAGCCGGACGGTCAGGTTCGGTAACCACTCCACCATCATCCGCTATGTGCGGAGCCAGTTAATGTGACCTTGCCATCACGACAGACCGTAGAATTGTTTTCGATTAGGGGAATGGACTCCGCGATAGTGGCACAGCAGACGAGCGACGGGGTCGCCAAGACCGATGGTCGCAAGCGACGCTGGCACCAACACAAGGTGGAACGCCGCACCGAACTGGTGGACGGCGCGCTCGAGGCGATCCGCAGCCGGGGCCGCGACGTCAGTATGGACGAGATAGCTGCGGAAATCGGCGTCTCCAAGACCGTTCTGTACCGCTACTTCGTCGACAAGAACGACCTCACGACCGCTGTGATGATGCGCTTTGCGCAGACCACGCTGATCCCCAATATGGCCGGTGCGCTGTCGTCGAACCTCGACGGATTCGACCTGACACGCGAGATCATCCGGGTCTACGTCGAGACCGTGGCCAACGAACCGGAGCCCTACCGATTCGTCATGGCAAACAGTTCGGCCAGCAAAAACAAGGTGATCGCCGACTCGGAACAGATCATCGCCCGGATGCTGGCGGTGGTGCTGCGCCGCCGGATGCAGCGCGCCGGGATGGACACCCGCGGTGTGGAGCCGTGGGCCTATCTGATCGTCGGCGGGGTGCAGCTGGCCACCCACTCGTGGATGTCGAATCCCCGGATGACCAGCAACGAACTGATCGACTACCTGACCATGCTGTGCTGGAACGCCCTGTGCGGAATCGTCGAAGTCGGCGGCTCGCTGGAGGCGTTCAACGCAGATCCGCACCCCTCGCCGGTGCTGCCACCGACATTGCGGCGGGCCCGCTAGCTAGGCTCTTCTCCCATGGCCGACCTGCCCTCGCAGTGGACTCACGAACCGCGCAAAATTCTCCAGTTCCGTCCCGGCCAGCAGGTCGCCGACATCGAGCCGAACTCCAGCCCCGGCTACACCGGTGACAAGAACGGCTCGGCGGAGGTGCAGGCCGAGCGCAACGAGCGCTTCGCGGGTCTGCAGGAGATGCTTTACGCCAACGGCAAGGCCGGTGACAGCCGTTCGCTGCTGCTGGTGCTGCAGGGCATGGACACCGCGGGCAAAGGCAGCATCGTCAAGCACGTCGTCGGCGCTGGCAATCCGATGGGCATCCAGTACACGAGTTTCGGTGTGCCCACCGAAGAGGAGCGCGCCCACCACTACCTGTGGCGGATCCGCAAAGCGCTGCCCGCCGCCGGGCATATCGGGGTGTTCGATCGCTCGCACTATGAGGACGTGCTGGTGGTCCGCGTTCACGAACTGGTGCCGCGGGAGGTCTGGGAACCGCGCTACGACGAGATCAACGCCTTCGAGAAAGAACTCGTCGACTCGGGCACCACGGTGGTCAAGTGCGCCATGTTCGTCTCGCTCGACGAACAGAAGCGCCGGCTCTCCGAGCGGCTGGAACGTCCCGACCGGTACTGGAAGTACAACCCCGGCGACCTTGACGAACGCAAGCTGTGGCCGGCCTACCAGGAGGCCTATCAGGCAGTCCTGGACCGCACCTCGACCGAGCACGCGCCGTGGTACGTCATTCCGTGCGACAAGAAGTGGTACAGCCGCCTGGCGATCACCGAGCTGCTCATCGAAGCGCTCAAGGGAATGCAGCTGACCTGGCCGCCGGCCGATTTCGACGTTGAGGCCGAGAAGAAGAAGCTGGCCCAGGCCTGAGCGGGTGGGTCAGCCCTTGACGAGGGTGAACTGGCCGATGTTGGTGATGCCGCGACGGAAGAAATCCGCGCAGCCGGTCAGGTACTTCATGTAGCGGTCGTAGACCTCTTGGGAGGTGATCGCGATCGCTTCGTCCTGCGCGGCCAGCAGATTGGCCGCCCACATGTCCAGGGTGCGCGCGTAGTGCTCGCGCAACAGGTGGATGCGCTCGAGGGTGAAGCCAGAGTTGGCCGCGAGCTCCTCGATATCCTCGACAGCGGGCAACCGGCCACCCGGGAAGATCTCGGCTTCGATGAACTGCATGAACTTCAGGTCGCTGATGGTGACCTTGATGCCGTTCTCGCGGAAGAACTTCTGGGTGTGCGCCAGGATCGTATGCAGCAACATCCGGCCGTCAGCGGGCAGCAGGTTGTAGGCCTTCTCGAAGAACACCGGGTAGCGCTCGACCTTGAACGCTTCGAAGGCGCCGATGCTGACGATGCGGTCGACCGGCTCGTCGAACTCTTCCCAGCCCTGCAGGCGCACCTCGATCGAACGGGTGGTGTCCAGCTTGGCCAGACGTTTGCGGGCGAACTCCGACTGGTTCTTGCTCAGCGTGATGCCGATGACGTTGACGTCATACTTCTTGACCGCGAGTTCCAGCGCCCCGCCCCAGCCGCACCCGACGTCGAGCAGGGTCATGCCCGGCTCCAGGTTGAGCTTGCCCAGGGCCAGGTCGAACTTGGCCGTCTGCGACTCGTCGAGGGTCATGTCCTCGCGCTCGTAATAGCCGCAGGTGTAGCCCATGGTCGAGCCCAGGAAGAGGGCAAAGAAGTCATCGGACACGTCGTAGATCGACTGTGACTCCTCGTAGTAAGGAGTCAGGTCGGCATCCACGTTCGCCATCAACACAGCCCTTCAGGTTTCTGCTCGCACGGTCGGGCCGCGGTCAACAAGGTCTCGCGAAAAGCGGTCCCCGACCCGGACCCATAGGCCCACCGGCGTGCAGCCTAGTCAATTAATCTGTGGATTGCACACGCCGCAGGTCGTCAGTAGGTGTAAAAGCCGCGGCCCGACTTCTTGCCCAGCAGCCCCGCCTCAACCATCCGCAGCAGCAGTGGCGGTGGCGCGTAGTGGGCGTCCTTGAGCTCCTCGTACATCGAGTCCGGCGCGTAGTGGGCGTCCTTGAGCTCCTCGTACATCGAGTCCGCGATGAGCTTCATGGTGTCCAGGCCGATGAGGTCGGACAGCCGCAGCGGGCCCATCGGGTGCGACAGTCCGGCCACGATCGCGGTGTCGACGTCCTCGACCGTCGCCACGCCCGCCTCGACCATTCGGATCGCCGACAGCAGGTAGGGCACCAGCAGGGCGTTGACCACGAAGCCGGAGCGGTCCGCGCAGCGCACCACCTTCTTGCCGAGTACCTCGCCGGCGAACTGCTCGACGCGGTTGATCGCCTCCTCGGAGGTGACCAATGTGTTGATCAGTTCGACGAGCGGCAGCACCGGCACCGGGTTGAAGAAGTGCAGTCCGATCACGCGGCTCGGATTCTTCGTTGCCGCAGCAATTTTCATGATCGGAATGCTGGAAGTGTTGGATGCCAGCACCGCGTCGGGGTCGGTGATGATGCGGTCGAGTTCGGCGAAGATCTTGGCCTTGACGGTCTCGTCCTCGACAACGGCCTCGATGACGAGCTGACGATCGGCCATCTCGTTGAGATCGGTGGTGAAGGTCAACCGTGCCAGGGTGGCGTCGCGGTCGGCCTCGGACAGCTTGCCCTTGCTGGTCGCGCGCTCCAGGGAGCTGGTGAGCCGGCTCCGTCCGGCGTTCAGCAGCTCATCGGTCGGTTCGAAGACGACGACGTGCGCGCCGGCCTTGGCGGCCACCTCGACGATTCCGGAGCCCATCTGGCCCGCACCGATCACGCCTACTCGTTGAATGCTCACTTGATCTCCTCACGCATCAGGCCCCGCCCAATATAAGGACGGGGCCTGAACTGCGGGTCGTCGGACCTCCCGCGAGCAGACGCAAAGTCGCGTAAACCGGGCTGCAACCGTGCGATTTTGCGCCTGCTCGCGCTGAGATCTAGTGGAACTGGCCCTCTTCGGTCGAACCCGCAAGCGCGGTGGTCGACGAGGTGGGGTCCACGGTGGTGGCGATCCGGTCGAAGTAACCGGCGCCGACCTCGCGCTGGTGCTTGGTCGCGGTGTAGCCACGGTCCTCGGCGGCGAACTCGCGCTCCTGCAGCTCGACGTAGGCGGTCATCTGGTTGCGGGCGTAGCCGTAGGCCAGATCGAACATCGAGTAGTTCAGGGCGTGGAAGCCGGCCAGGGTGATGAACTGGAACTTGAAGCCCATCGCGCCCAGCTCCTTCTGGAACTTCGCGATCGTCGCGTCGTCCAGGTGCTTGCGCCAGTTGAACGACGGCGAGCAGTTGTAGGCCAGCATCTGGTCGGGGAACTCGCTCTTAACGCCCTCGGCGAACTTGGCAGCCAGCTCCAGGTCCGGCGTGCCGGTCTCCATCCAGATCAGATCGGAGTACGGCGCGTAGGCCTTGGCGCGGGCGATGCACGGCTCCAGGCCGTTCTTCACCCGGAAGAAGCCTTCCTTGGTCCGCTCACCGGTGATGAACGGCTGATCGCGCTCGTCGACATCGGAGGTGATCAGGGTCGCGGCCTCGGCGTCGGTGCGGGCGATGACCACGGTGGGAACGTCAGCCACGTCAGCGGCCAGTCGGGCCGAGGTCAGGGTGCGGATGTGCTGCTGGGTCGGGATCAGCACCTTGCCACCGAGGTGGCCGCACTTCTTCTCCGAGGCCAGCTGGTCCTCCCAGTGCGAACCGGCGACACCGGCGGCGATCATCGCCTTCTGCAGTTCGTAGACGTTGAGCGCGCCACCGAAGCCGGCCTCACCGTCGGCCACGATCGGG
Source organism: Mycobacterium sp. M26 (assembly GCF_001494595.1). Classification (GTDB taxonomy): domain Bacteria; phylum Actinomycetota; class Actinomycetes; order Mycobacteriales; family Mycobacteriaceae; genus Mycobacterium. Next base: position 1,234,905 of record NZ_LN929907.1, on the reverse strand, counting down.
GCCAGCCAGTTCTCCACCGAGGTGTCACCCTCGACCTTGGCGATCTCGTCGGCGCGCAGCAGCGCGTTGTTGATGCGACGCACCACCTGCGGCACCGAGTTGGCCGGGTAGAGGCTCTGGTCGGGGTAGGTGTGGCCGGACAGGTTCGCGTCACCGGCGACCTGCCAACCCGACAGGTAGATGGCCTTCAGGCCGGCACGAACCTGCTGGACGGCCATGTTGCCGGTCAGCGCACCGAGGGAGTTGACGAACTCCATCTCGTGCAGCTGCTTCCACAGCACCTCGGCGCCGCGGCGGGCCAGGGTGGCCTCCTCGACAACGCTGCCCTGCAGGGCGACGACGTCGGCCGGGGTGTAGGTACGGGTGACACCCTTCCAGCGGGGGTTGGTGTCCCAGTCCTTCTGGATTTCTTCTGCGGTCTTCGGCTGGCCAACGTTGGACATCGCCTACTCCTTTTGCTAACTCCGGTACAGCTGGGCTGTTCTGCTGCCATGAGCATGCCTCGGGGCATTAGTGCACTTCAAGCGGTTGCGCCTGCCAATTTTCGCCAAGCAGTACGCTCATCTTGCGAAGTTTGCGAAGGTCACCACGGGCTGAACCGGTTCAGAAGTTACCGGCGGGTAACGCCTTTTCGCAGGTCAGTACGCTTGTACTGTTAAAACTCCCGGATCAGAGTTGGAAGATCGAGGCGAGGGCTTTGACTTCGTCGCCGACGACGTATGTGAGCGTTCTAACAGTCCGGTCGGTGAGCTCCGGACCGAACTTGTCGGTCGATCCGGGCGGGTACACGTGCGAGAGGATCTCCAGCTTGTCGCCCAGCGCGACGGGGGCGTCGTGCTCGATGGTCACGCGAAGCGGGGACTCGAACAGTTCCGGGTAGGGCGCCAGGAACTCCTCGACGACCTTCCAGTACACCGAGTTGTTGACGTGGTCGAACAGGTCGATATCGCTGACCCGGATCGGGAAGTCGCGGATCTCGTCGGCGTCCTCCCGCGACCCGGCGCTCAGGTAGGACTTCCAGCGCAGCCGGTTGACGTCGGTGGTGCGCTGCAGTGCCTCCATGAAGTCATCCGCGATGCGTGACGGGCCCTGCGTCTCGCGGTTGATGTTGATCCAGAACGCCTCGGATTCGATCAATCCGCCCTTGCGGCCGTCGATGCGGACCCGCATCTCACACCACCGGTTGGAGGTTCCCGAGCACCAGCGGCGCATCCGCAGCATGTCCTGGAATTCGATCGGACGGATCAGGTCGACCATGGTGCGCCGGACGATCCACAGCGGGTGAGTTTCCTCGTGGCCCATCTCGCGCAGCTGGTCCTGGCCGATGTCCTGGATGTGACGGCAGGCGGCGTCCAGTCGCAGGCGGCCGGCCCGGTCGATGTCGCCGACCCGGAGCGGCCACTGCCGATCGAAGACGTCAGGATGCGGATCGGGAACGGGCATCAGCACCTTGGCCAGACCGGTTCCGGCCGTGTCGTTCTCGGTGGTACTCATCTCGCCTCTCCCAGTCCTCCCCCCACGCGCGATCATGCCAAAGGCCCCAATGAATGCCAACCAGCGTGCTTGCCAATCCTGCGAAGCCCGCCTTAACAGCGCCGGTACGCTGGGTAGCGTGTCCAAGACGTTCGTCGGGTCCCGCGTTCGTCAACTGCGAAGCGAACGCGGATTCAGTCAAGCCGCGCTGGCCCAGATGCTGGAGATCTCACCCAGCTACCTCAACCAGATCGAACACGACGTCCGGCCGCTGACGGTGGCGGTGCTGCTGCGGATCACCGAAGTGTTCGGTGTGGACGCCACGTTCTTCGCATCGCAGGACGACACCCGGCTGATCGCCGAACTGCGAGAAGTCGTGCTGGACAAGGATTTGGCCGTCGACGTGGACCCGGCCGAGGTCGCCGAGGTGGTCAACACCCACCCCAACCTGGCCAAGGCCATGGTGAACCTGCACCGGCGCTACCGGATCGCCACCACGCAGCTGGCCGCGGTCACCGAGGACCGCTTCAATGACGGCAGCGGCGCGGGCGCGATCACCATGCCGCACGAGGAAGTGCGCGACTACTTCTATCAGCGGCAGAACTATCTGCACGAACTGGACACCGCCGCCGAGGATCTGACGGTGCGGATGCGTCTGCACCGCGGCGACCTGGCCGGCGACATCGGACAGCGGCTGGCCCAGGTGCACGGGGTCCGCCTGGTGCGACGGGTGGACCTCGGCGACACGGTGCTGCACCGCTACAACCCGGAAACCAAGACGCTGGAGATGAGCGCGCACCTCTCCGGTGGCCAACAGGTGTTCAAGATGGCTGCCGAGCTGGCCTACCTGGAGTTCGGTGACCTCATCGACGCGATGGTCGAGGCCGGCACCTTCACCAGTGACGAGTCGCGCCGGCTGGCCCGGCTCGGGCTGGCCAACTACTTCGCTGCGGCAACGGTGTTGCCGTACGGGCAGTTTCACAACGTCGCCGAGAACTTTCGCTACGACATCGAACGGCTCTCAGCGTTCTACCAGGTGAGCTACGAGACGATCTGCCATCGCCTGTCCACCCTGCAGCGACCGTCGATGCGCGGGGTACCGTTCTCGTTCGTCCGGGTGGACAAGGCCGGGAACATGTCGAAACGCCAGTCCGCCACCGGTTTTCACTTCTCGTCCTCCGGCGGTACCTGCCCGCTGTGGAACGTGTACGAGACGTTCGCCAACCCGGGCAAGATCCTGGTCCAGATCGCGCAGATGCCGGACGGGCGCAACTACATGTGGGTGGCGCGCACCATCGAGCGCCGCGCATCGCGGTATGGCCAGCCCGGCAAGACCTTCGCGATCGGGCTGGGCTGCGAGGTGCGCCACGCCACCCGACTGGTGTACTCGAAGGGACTGGACCTGTCGTCGGACAGCGCCACCCCCATCGGCGCGGGCTGTCGGGTCTGCGAGCGCGACAATTGCGCCCAACGCGCCTTCCCGGCCCTCGGTAAGGCGCTGGACCTCGACGAGCACCGCAGTACCGTATCGCCCTACCTGGTCAAGGAGTCCTGATGGCAGAACGCATCCCGCCCGGCGGCCGCCGTGAACTCGGCGTGGTCAACTGGGGCATCGCCCGGGCGGGCGCGCGGGCCATCCGGGCACCGCGGATGCATCTGTTCGAGGTTCTCGGCCAGCATCGGCTGCTGTTCCTGTCATTCCTGCCGTACTCCCATGTGCTGCTGAATGCGGGCAAGCTGTCCAAGCAGGACAAGGAGCTGGTGATCCTGAGGGTGGGACATCTGCGCAATTCGGAGTACGAGTTGCAGCAGCATCGCCGCCTGGCCCGCTCGCGTGGTCTCGACGCGGCGTTGCAGGCCAGGATCTTCGCCGGCCCCGACGCCGACGGCCTCACCGACCGCCAGCGCGCACTACTGCGCGGGGTGGACGAGTTCATCCTTGAACGGGACCTCACCGATGACACGTATACCGAACTCGCGCGGCACCTGAACCGTCGGCAGGTCATCGAATTCTGCGCGCTGGCAGGCCATTACGACACCATCGCCGCGATACTGACCACGCTTCGGGTGCCGATGGACTTCCCGGACTAAACCGCTAGCCGGGGGTCGCGGCGCACCCGCGGTGTCGCGTCGTCGATCAGAACGCCGGGCTCGGCCTGACATACCGGCTCGATGGCGTCGATGACCGAACGCACCGACATCTGGGTGACGGGATTCGGCGGCCCGGAGATCTCGTACTCCAGTTGGGAGCGCAGCGTCGTCGTCTGGTTTCGCACCTCGATGGTGTAGGCGATGAGACCCTGGTTCCAGTTCTCGAACGGCAGGTCCTCGCCGCGGAATGCGTTGGGCGGCCCAAGGAACCACACCTCCTCATTCGTGGCCACGCACGCCGGTCCGACGAAGGCACGGCTCACCAGGTGCAGCGCTCCGACGGTACCCTCCTCGACGGTGATCTGCGGCAGCTCCAGGCGACACGTCGACGGACGGCCGATGAGTTGGCTCTCCACCCGGATGTCATCGCTGGCGGTCAACGAGAACGCCAAATTGGCCACCATGTCCGCGTAGTAGGTGTCCCCGTACTTCGCCAGCATGTTGTCCGATCCGAGCGAATTCGGGTCGGAGCCGAAACCGATCGCGGCCAGGCCGCCCCACATCTCGACTGGCGCCAGGGAAAAGTCCAGTGCCTCAATGGTTCTGACGTGGTCGACGGTGCCCAGTCCGACAGCCAGAGCCATCGCGACCCGCTCGGTCATATAGGACGGATGCACACCCGCGCCGTACAGCGACGCCTGACCGGCGAGCGCGGCCTGCTGCAATCGCTCGGGCGGCGGCCGGTGTGCGGAGGTCCAGTTTGGTCGGGTCACGTCGTGGTACCCGACGGTGGAGATGACGTTCTTACCCGACTCCAGCATCGCGATGACGTCGTCGTCGAGGCCCTCGGTGAGGGCCGAGGCCGCACAGGTCACCACCACCACGTCCGCGTCCAGGGCCAGCAGATCGTCACGTGACCGGGTGGCCGGCACACCGCATGGGTCGAGGCCGACCAGTTCGCCGGCGTCACGTCCGTCCTTGGCCGCGCTGAACACCTTGACGCCGACCAGGTCGAGTTCCGGGTCAGCCAGGACGGCCGCCACAACACCCGCGCCTACCTCTCCCGGTCCCCAGACGATGACTCGACGACGTTTCGACATACATCCTCCAACTTAGTTGTTCTTATACGAACAACTATAAGGAGCCGACCCCCGCTGGGGAAGAGGCTCCGCCGGTTACGGACGCAGCGTCCGGTCGAGGGTGGCGGTCCACGTGTCCAACGTCGCCGGCAGATCGAACCCGTCGGGGTTGACCGTCCAGAGATAGGCGTAGCCGATCACCGTGGCGAGCATGTCCTGGCTCTGTACGCCCGGATCCACCCCGTCTGTCACGGTGCCGTCCCGCTGCCCCGCGTCGAGCGCCTGGCGAATCTGGGTCACCGAGTCAGCCAGCCAGTGGTTGACCCGTTGGCGCAGAAGATCATCGGCCTGGGCGGCCTCGAAGTTCAGCACGAACATCGCCCGCAGCAGCACGGGGTCCTCGACGGCAAAGGCATGAAGCCGCCGGACGACGGACAACACCCGGTCCAGTCCGGTGGCGTGCGGGTCGTCCTCGCCGCGCAGCCGGCTCTCGTACAGCGTGGTCAGGATGGAGTCGACGAGCGCCTCCTTGGTTCCATAGCGCACTCTGACCATGTCGCGGCTGTACCCGGCGCGCAGCCCGATCTGTTGGGCGGTGGTGGCGGCGTAGCCCTTCTCCGCGATGAGCGCGATGGCGGCGTCAGCCAAGCGGCGCGCCGACTCCTCGACTCGTTGCTTCTGCGTCCTCCGCTGTCTCTCCATGGCTCACAGGTAGGTGACGCCGAGGACGATCAGTGTGAACACCACCGGCGAGATCGGCAAGCAGGCCAGAAAAGCCGCCTGCACCAACCGCTTTCGCTGATACAACCGCCAGGCCAGCCATCCGATGACGGCGGACGCGACAGCGATCAGCGCGGCCAGGATCAGCACCCAGAAGTTCACCCGGTAGGCCGACGTCGCGATGGAGATACCGATCAGCCACAGGATGTGACCGATCACGAATCCGCCGATCGCGGCGACGATGGTGGACGGACTCAAAAGTTGATCATGTGGCCGGCGAGGCCGTGGAAGCATTCCTGGAGCGCCTCCGACAGCGTCGGGTGGGTGTGCACGTTGCGGGTCAACTCGTTGACCGTCAGGTCCCACTTCTGCGCCAGGGTGAGCTCCGGCAGCAACTCGGAGACGTCCGGGCCGATGAGGTGGGCACCGAGCAGTTCGCCGTACTTGGCGTCGGCGATCACCTTGACGAAGCCGGTGGGGTCGGCCAGCCCGTGGGCCTTGCCGTTGGCGGTGAAGGGGAACTTGGCGACCTTCACGTCGTAGCCCTCGTCCCGCGCCTGCTGCTCGGTGAGGCCGAAGCTGGCCACCTGCGGCTGACAGAAGGTGGCGCGCGGCATCATGCGGTAGTCACCGAGGGCCAGCGTCTCGGCGCCGGCGATCGTCTCGGCGGCCACCACACCCATCGCCTCGGCGACGTGGGCGAGTTGCAGCTTGCTGGTGACGTCACCGATGGCGTAGATGTGCGGCACGTTGGTGCGCATGTAGTCATCGATGGCGATGGCCTTGCGGTCGGTCAGCGCGACGCCGGTCGCCTCCAGGCCGTAACCCTCGACATTCGGGGCAAAGCCGATGGCCTGCAAGACCTTGTCGGTCTTGATCTCCTCGGACTTGCCGTCCTTGCTGACCACGACGGTGACCGTGGCGCCGTCATCGGTGATGGACTCGACCTTGGTGCCGGTCAGGATCTTCACGCCCAGCTTCTTGTACTGCTTCTCGATCTCCTTGGAGACCTCGGCGTCCTCGTTGGGCAGGGCGCGGGGCAGGAACTCGACGATGGTGACGTCCACGCCGTAGTTCTTCATGACGTAGGCGAACTCCATGCCGATCGCGCCGGCGCCGGCGATGACGATCGACTTGGGCAGATCGCGGGACAGGATCTGCTCTTCATAGGTGACGACGTTCTTCGACAGCGAGGTGCCGGGGACCAGCCGGGTGCTGCTGCCGGTGGCGATGATGGCGTTGTCGAACGTGACGGTTTCGGTGCCACCCTCGTTGAGCGCCACCGAAATGGTGTTGGCGTCGGTGAAGGTGCCGTAGCCGTGGATCTCGGTGATCTTGTTCTTCTTCATCAGGAAGTGCACGCCAGCCACTCGGCCTTCGGCGACCTTACGGCTGCGGTCGAAGGCGGCACCGTAATCGAAGGTGGCCTCACCGCTGATGCCGAACGTCTTGGCGTCCTTGGTGAAGATGTGGGCGAGCTCGGCATTGCGCAGCAGTGCCTTCGAGGGGATGCAGCCCACGTTGAGGCACACCCCGCCCCAGTACTTGGGCTCGACGATGGCGGTGTTCAGCCCGAGTTGGGCCGCGCGGATCGCCGCGACGTATCCACCGGGTCCGGCTCCGAGAACGACGACGTCATAGTGGGTCACGCAGATAACCCTAGCGTGGCCGGAGGGCCGACGATCAGCCGATCGTCGGGCGGGTGACCCATTCGAAGAAGTAGGCGCCGTGCAGCACGGCCGCGGCCGCCACCGATGCCATCGGGGCCGACATCAACGCGATGGCCAGCGCCGTCACAGACGGCCGGTTGGGCACCATCGACACCAGCATGCTGGCCACCGCGCAGGCGATCAGATACAGCAACACCCCGAACACCGCGGGCGTCTTGTCCAGCGAGGTGTACCACCAGAAGTAGAAGCCCAGCCCGGCGGCCGCGGCCAGCACCCACACCGCGGCCACGATGAAAACGAACTGCCAGCGCTTGACGTAGACATGCGTGCTGTCGATGACCGCCGGGGCGGGCGGGACGACCACCGGCTCGGCATGCACCAGACCACTGAGCGGCTGCATGAAGGCGTCGGTGTCGAAGTTCTCGAGCTCGCTGAAGGCATGCGGGGCCGACGGTGCGGATTCGGGAACCGACTCACCCAGCGCCCGCAGCGGATCGGGGTGCGGGCCGGTGTCGAAGATCGGCGCGTGGTGCGGTTCGGTCGAGGGAAGAGAGACTTTGTCAGCCACCGGACACCACCTGAATGAGGACGAGGGTCGCGAGCCACCCGGGGGCCATGGCCAGGATGAACGCGCCCACCGTCGTGAGCCAGCGCCGGCCGGACAACAGAATGGTCAGCATGCCGATCGCACCCGGTACACCGATGACCAGGGCGACCACCAGGTCGGGACGAATCGGGGCTTTGACCAGCAGAGTGGTCACGACGGCGGCGATCAGGCCGGTCACACAGCCGACCAGCAACGCACTTGTGAGCAGCCATGCCCGAGGCAGGGGTATCACCCTTATGACGATACGTGCCTTGCCGCGGACTACGGCTGAACGGCTCCGGCGCGCCGACCAGGGATTGGGCAGGCGTCAGCGGCCTCGGCCACGACGAGATCGGTCCGTTCCGGCGGGCGGGCACCTCGTTCGTAGTCCGCTCCCGTCAGTGGCGGGGAGGCGGTCAGCAACGCGTTCTCAGCGTCGGTGAAGGCTCGCCCGCGGCTGAGAAAGCGCATGCCCTCCGGTGTTTCGAGGCTGAAGCCGCCGCCCCGGCCCGGCACGACGTCGATGACGAGTTGGGTGTGCTTCCACGCCTCGAACTGGGGTCCGGAGATCCACACCGGGGCACCCTCGAGCGTCCCGAGCAGGACGTCACGATCCCCCACGATGAAATCCCCGTCCGGGTAGCACATTGGCGAGGACCCGTCGCAGCACCCGCCGGACTGGTGGAACATCACCGGTCCGTGGCGGGCCTGCAGACGGTGCAGCAGGTCGGCGGCCGCCGCGGTGATCAATGCCCGCGGCGGCGCCGATTCGTTGTTCGTCAGAAGAATCCCTGCGCCTTGTTGCTGTAGGAGACGAGGAGGTTCTTGGTCTGCTGGTAGTGGTCGAGCATCATCTTGTGGTTCTCCCGGCCGATGCCGGACTGCTTGTAACCGCCGAACGCCGCATGCGCCGGGTAGGCGTGATAGCAGTTGGTCCACACCCGGCCGGCCTTGATGTCACGCCCGGCGCGGTAGGCGGTGTTGCCGTCGCGGCTCCACACTCCGGCACCCAGTCCGTAGAGGGTGTCGTTGGCGATCCGCATCGCATCGTCGTAGTCGGTGAACGAGGTGACGGCGACGACGGGTCCGAAGATCTCTTCCTGGAAGATCCGCATGGCGTTGTTGCCCGTGAAGATCGTCGGCGCCACGTAGTAGCCGCCATTGAGGTCTCCGCCCAGTTCGGCGCGCTCCCCGCCGGTAAGGACCTGGGCGCCTTCGCTCTTGCCGATCTCGATGTAGGACAGGATCTTCTCGAGCTGATCGTTGGAGGCCTGCGCGCCGATCATCGTCTCGGTATCCAACGGATCACCCTGACGCACCGCCTTGGTACGGATCGCCGCCATCGCCAAGAACTCGTCGTAGATATCGGACTGGATCAGGCTGCGCGACGGGCAGGTGCAGACTTCACCCTGGTTGAGGGCGAACATCGTGAAGCCCTCCAGCGCCTTGTCCTGGTAGTCGTCGTTGGCCGCCATCACATCGGAGAAGAAGATGTTCGGGCTCTTGCCGCCCAACTCCAGCGTGACCGGGATCAGATTCTGGGAGGCGTACTGCATGATCAGCCGCCCGGTGGTGGTCTCCCCGGTGAACGCGATCTTGGCGATCCGGTTCGACGACGCCAGCGGCTTACCCGCCTCGACACCAAATCCGTTGACCACGTTGACCACACCATCGGGCAGCAGATCAGCGATCAACGAGATCAGATACAGCACCGAGGCCGGGGTCTGCTCGGCGGGCTTGAGCACCACCGCGTTACCCGCGGCCAGCGCCGGCGCCAGCTTCCACACCGCCATCAGAATCGGGAAGTTCCACGGAATGATCTGCCCCACCACACCCAACGGCTCATGGAAGTGGTACGCGACGGTGTCCTCGTCGATCTGTGACAGCGACCCCTCCTGGGCGCGCACCGCGGCCGCAAAATACCGAAAATGGTCCACCGCCAACGGAATATCGGCCGCCAGGGTCTCGCGGATCGGCTTGCCGTTGTCCCACGACTCGGCCAGCGCGATCGAGTCCAGGTTCGCCTCGATCCGGTCGGCGATCTTGTTGAGAATCACCGCGCGTTCGGCCACCGAGGTCTTGCCCCACGCCGGCGCCGCGGCATGGGCCGCATCCAGCGCGAGTTCGATATCGGCGTCGGTGGAACGGGCCACCTCACAGAACACCTCACCGGTCACCGGCGTCGGGTTCTCGAAGTACTGCCCACCCACCGGCGCCGTCCACTGCCCGCCGATGAAGTTCTCGTAGCGCGACTGGAAGGACATCAACGATCCCTCCGAACCCGGCCGTGCGAACACTGTCATAAGTCCTCCTCTACGAGACAATTTCCTGATAACGAACAGCGCGGACCGCGGGTGCGGTGGACGCGGGCAACACCATCGACAGGTCCGTGGGATAGCGCACGGTCACGTCGATTCCGCCGGCGAATCGATACGGCTGGGCGGCGAGCATGCCGGCGAACTGCTTACGCAGCCGGGACAATTCAGCGCGAACGGTGACCACCCGGGTTCGGTCACCGTAAAGATCGGCGGCCAACTCCGGGGCGGTGCGGCCCTGCGGGTTGCGCGCCAGAATGAGCAGGATCTCGGCATGGCGCAGCGAGATGTCGTGGCGCCAGCGACCGAACTGTCCGGACATGTCGAGCACAGGTGCCCCGCTGAGGTCCAGCGACACCTGAGCCGGTGCCGGCGCGTCGTCGTCCTCGGTGGGGCGGACCAGCCACCCGCCGGGCAGCACGTCGACGTCGCACATGCCGAAGGTGGGGATCCACAGCCGGCCCGGTTCGACGAGATCGGGCAACAGGATCCTGTTGTGCAGCGGCAGCGAATCGACCGCAGCCACCCAGCCTTCCGAATCGACGGCCAGCGCCGGCTTGCCGATGCGGGCCAGGATGGGTGCGGCCACCATCCGCAGCCGGTTCAGGGTCCGGTCGTGCTGCTCGCGCAGATGCGACTCGGCGAGCCGGGCGACGGCGTCGACCAGAGCGACCGTAGTGGGGTGCACGGTCGCCGCGGGACCCGAGACGTCGACGACGCCGAGCATATGCCCGGTCCGGGGATCCCGGATCGGCGCCCCGGCACACGTCCAGGAGTGGTGGCTGCGGACGAAGTGCTCGGCAGAGAACACCTGGACGGCGCGGTTGGACACCAGCGCGGTCCCGATGGCATTGGTTCCGACCTTGCCTTCGGCCCAGCGCGCACCTTCGACGAACCCGAGCCGGTCGGCGTTGCCCAGCACCGCCGGTGAGCCGGACCGCCACAGCACGCGGCCCTGCGCGTCGGCGATGACGAGGATGTTGGTGCCGTCGGCGACGATGGATTCCAGTCCGCGCGAGACCTCGTCGAGCACCGCCATCAAGCCCGAGGCCCGGCGCAGTGTCTCCACACCGCTGGACTCCACCACCGGCGGGGTGCGGCCGTCGGGGTCCACACCGGCTGAGATCAACCGGCGCCACGACTCGCCGATGACGTCGCGGGGTCGCGCCGGTGCGCGGTGACCCGACATCGTCGCGTCGTAGACAGCCGACATCAACCGCGCGTAACTACGCGGGTCTTCGCCGACCGCGACCGCGGGCTCAGGCACGTACGCCCCTTGCATCACTGCCGATTGTGCTCCGCATCTCAGCGGTAAACCAGGCCGCCGTCGATTAGACCAGACTGCCCCGTCATGTAGTCGGCATCCGGGCCGGCCAGATAGGAGACAAATCCGGCGACGTCATCCGGCGTCTCGGCCCGGCCGAGCGCGATGCCCCCGACGAACTTGTCGTAGGTCTCGCCCTCGGCGGCCCCGGTGAGTTCGGCGAACCGCTTGTCGATCTCGACCCACATGTCGGTGCCGACGACGCCGGGGCAATAGGCATTGACGGTGATCCCGTCGGCGGCGTGCTCCTTGGCCGCGGCCTGGGTGAGCGCCCGCACCGCGAACTTCGATGCGCTGTAGACACCGAGCATGGCGAAGCCGTCATGCCCGGCGATCGAGGAGGCGTTAATGATCTTGCCCGGCCGGCCCAGTTCCTTGAACTTCGCCGCGGCCGCCTGAATGCCCCACAGCACCCCGTTGACGTTGATCGCCCACACCCGGGCCGCCTCATCGGGGGTGACGTCGGCGATCGGACCGACCAGGGCGATGCCGGCGTTGTTGACCATGATGTCGAGGCCACCGAGGGCCCCTGCGGCATGCTCGACGGCGGCGAACACCTTGTCACGATCGCTGACGTCAGCAGCGAATGTGGTTGTCTTGCTGCCGATATCGGCGATCTCGGCGGCCACGGCATCGATGCCGTCGGTGCGCAGATCGATTAGTGCGACGTCGGCACCGTCACGGGCCAGTCGCAGCGCGATTCCCCGGCCGATTCCGCGGGCCGCCCCGGTAACCAGGGCGACTTTGCCTTCCAATGTCATGGTGATGCTCCGTTCAGATCGTGGGGTCGACGAGGACTTTCATCTTCTTGCCGGCGTGCAGGGCTTCGAACCCTTCGTCGACGACGTCGTCGATCGGGATGCGGGTCACCCAGCCGGTGGTGTCATAGGCACCTTTGGCCATCAGGGCGATGACGGCCTCGAAGTCGGCGCCGGTGTAGCACAGCGAGCCCTGGATGCGACTCTCGTTCATCACGAGGTTCAGAAGTGGTGTCTCCAAGGGCTTTTCGTAGATCGCCACGCTGATCATCGGTTTGCGTGAGCCCACGCAGGCCAGCGCCGTCGTTACCGCCGGCGTCACCCCTGCCGCGTCGAAGACGGCATCGGCACCTGCGCCGCCGGTGTAGTCGGCGATGAACGCCGGAACATCCACGGCGGTGGGATCGAGCGTCCTGGCCCCGAGTGCCTCGATGGCGGCGCGCCGGGTCGGCGAGGGTTCGACGACGAGCACGTCATCAAGTCCCTTGCCGCGCAGGGCGAACCAGAGTCCGATACCGATCGGGCCGGCGCCGAACACCATGGCGGTGTCCCCCGCGCGTACGTCGCCGAGGGTGGCCGCGTGGTAGGCCACCGACATCGGTTCGACCAGAGCGCCGAGTTCGAGCGAGACGCTGTCGGGCAGTTTGTGCAGCATGCTGGTGGGCACCACGGTGTACTCAGCCATGCCGCCGTCGGACATCAGCCCGTGGAAGCCGATCTGCTGGCACACGTTGTAGTTGCCGGCGCGGCAGGGTCCGCAGTGATCGCATTTGTAGATCGGTTCGACGGCGACGCGGTCGCCCTCCGCCCAGCCGGTGACGCCGTCTCCGACCGCGGTGATGGTGCCGGAGAACTCGTGGCCGATGGTCAGTGGCAGTTGAGCGCCGGTGAGCGGGTGGGGTTCGGTCGGCACGAAGATCGGCCCGGCGTAGTACTCGTGCAGATCGGTGCCGCAGATCCCGTTGAACCCGACCTTGAGTTTGACGGTGCCCGGCGCGGGCTCCGGCTCGGCGATGTCGTCGATCTCGACCTTGTTCGGCCCGTAGTAGACAGCTGCTTTCATGGGGCAGTTCTATGTGACCGCGACCACACCCCGAAAGAGTTGCAGAGGGTTGCAGGCCGGGGTTGCAACGCTTCGCAACTCTTGCCGGGCTCCCGGACCGGGGTGTGTCCTGCCTCACATGACATCAACACTGGAACCGCAGACGGACCTCACCCCGCAGCAGCGGGTAGACGCCTGGCTCGCCGACTTCGAGGCCGCCCTGGCTGCCCGCGATATCGACCGCGCCGCAGCGAAATTCGCCACCGACAGCTTCTGGCGCGACCTCGTGTCGTTCACCTGGAACATCAAGACCGTCGAGGGGCGCGACGCGATTGCCGGCATGCTGACCGCCCGGCTCGATGACACCGACCCGTCGGGTTTTCGCACCAGCGAGGAGCCCACCGCCGATGGTGACGTGACCTCGGCGTTCATCGAGTTCCAGACCGCGGTGGGACGCGGGACCGGGCACCTGCGGCTCAAGGGTGACCAGGCCTGGACACTGCTCACCGCACTGCAGGAACTCACCGGCTTCGAGGAGGCCAAGGGGCCGTCCCGGGTGCTGGGCGCGGTGCACGGCGATGATCCGGACCCGCGGTCGTGGGCTGAGAAGCGTGCGCAGGAGGACGCTGAGCTCGGCCGCACCGTGCAGCCCTACGTTCTGGTGATCGGCGGGGGCCAGGGCGGGATCGCGCTCGGGGCGCGGCTGCGCCAACTGCGGGTCCCGGCGATCGTCGTCGACAAGCACGAACGACCCGGCGATCAGTGGCGCAAGCGGTACAAGTCGCTGTGCCTGCACGACCCGGTCTGGTACGACCACCTGCCTTACCTGCCGTTCCCGCAGAACTGGCCGGTGTTCGCGCCCAAGGACAAGATCGGCGACTGGCTGGAGTTCTACACCCGCGTCATGGAGGTGCCGTACTGGTCGAAGACGACGTGCCTGTCGGCGTCCTATGACGACGCGGCCGGCACCTGGACGGTCGAGGTGGACCGCGACGGGGAGCGGCTGACGCTGCACCCGACGCAGCTGGTGCTGGCCACCGGGATGTCCGGCAAGCCGAGCGTGCCGACGATCCCGGGCCAGGACATCTTCACCGGCGATCAGCACCACTCCAGCGCCCATCCCGGCCCGGACGCCTACGTCGGCAAGCGCGCCGTGGTGATCGGGTCGAATAACTCCGCACACGACATCTGCAAGGCGCTGTACGAGAACGGCGTGGACGTGACGATGGTGCAGCGGTCCTCGACGCACATCGTCAAGTCGGACAGCCTGATGGAGATCGGCCTGGGCGACCTGTACTCCGAGCGCGCACTGGCCGCGGGCATGACCACCGAGAAGGCCGACCTGACGTTCGCGTCGCTGCCCTACCGGATCATGCACGAGTTCCAGATCCCGCTCTATGACCAGATGCGCGAACGGGACCGCGAGTTCTACGACCGTCTGGAGGCAGCTGGCTTCGAATTGGACTGGGGCGCAGACGGTTCCGGGCTGTTCATGAAGTACCTGCGACGCGGTTCGGGCTACTACATCGACGTCGGGGCGTGCGATCTGGTGGCCGACGGCAAGATCAAACTGGCCCACGGCCAGGTGGCGCGGCTGACCGAGAATGCAGTGGTGCTGGCCGACGGCACCGAGTTGCCCGCCGACCTGGTGGTGTACGCCACCGGCTTCGGTTCGATGAACGGCTGGGCGGCCGACCTGATCGGCCAGGACGTCGCCGACAAGGTGGGCAAGGTGTGGGGGCTGGGTTCAGACACCCCGAAGGATCCCGGGCCCTGGGAAGGCGAGCAGCGCAACATGTGGAAGCCGACCCAGCAGGACAACCTGTGGTTCCACGGCGGCAACCTGCATCAATCCCGGCACTACTCGCTGTATCTGGCGCTGCAGCTCAAGGCGCGCTACGAGGGGATCCCGACCCCGGTGTACGGCTTGCAGGAGGTGCATCACCTGAGCTGAGGTGGCTGGCGCTCAGGCGGCGGCCGACGACCGCCGGATCTGGTTGCCGCCTGCGCGCTTAGCCCCATACATCGCCATGTCGGCGGCGGCGATCACGCCCTCGATCACCGTGCGGACGTCCCGAGCGTTGTTGGTCACCGTGACATCGGCGACGCCCAGACTTGCCGTGACGCCCCACGGGTTGGCGGCGATCGCCGCGCACAATCGACGGGCGAGCATCTCCACCTCTCGGGCCGACGACGCCTGAGCAATGAGGAACTCTTCACCGCCTACCCGGGCGGCAAGGACGCCCGGCCCCCCGACCGCCTGAATCGTGGCCGCCACATCGACGAGCACCTGGTCGCCGACCGCGTGACCCAAGGTGTCATTGAGGCGTTTGAAGCCGTCGAGGTCGATCATCACCACGCTGAAGCAGATCGGGCCGCGCCGCGCCCCGTCGACGATCAGTGCACGGGCCGAGCGGCGAAACCCTCGCCGGTTCGCCAGGCCGGTCAGCGGATCGGTCGATACGGCGTCGTTCCACAGCAGTCGGACCAGGATCTGCCCGCCGAACGGGACGGTCAGCAGTCCGCCGGTGGCCAACACGAACGTGGCGATCGCCATGGACACGTCGCCGACGGCGACCATGCGCACCGCGCACGCGGCGGCTGTTGCCAGCGCGACGCCGACCGTGAACACCAGCAGGCGTGGGCTGTGGCAGCACGCCACGTAGGCAGCCAGCCCCAAGAAGGCCCAGCAGGTCAGGAGTCCGGCGTGCTCTTCGGTCTGAGTCAGCGCCACCACGGCGACACCTACCGTGCCGAAGACCGAGAATCCCGCCGACACCCGTCGGGTGGGCCATCGCGCGGCGTAGACAACGGCCATCCCGGCAAATGCCGCAGCGATCACCAGCGCGACACCGCGAGCCACACCGCGCGGGCCGACCGCACTGAACGCCATCAACGCCACCGCTCCGGCGAGCACGCCCAGGATCACCGCCAATGCGCCGCGCGCGATTCGGACGAGCCGGCGTGACACGAGATAGTCGGAGAACCACTGATAGCGGTCCGGCTGTTGCCACCAGTCGCGGATGTGCTCCATCTGCGCCCCCGATGCTCGCCTGAGGCGATAGTACTCAGCCGACCCGTCGCGGAGCCCCAGTCGAAAAGAACCAGAGCAGGTGCGCAGAATGTGGGCGTGACCAACTCGCCTGAAACATCGGACCCCTACCTGTGGCTCGAAGAGATCGCCGGCGACGACCAGCTCGACTGGGTGCGCAGGCATAACGAGCCGACGATCGCCGAGTTCCATGACGAGACGTTCGAGCAGTTGCAGGCCGAGGCGCTGGAAGTTCTCGATACCGACGCGCGGATTGCGTATGTCCGGCGCCGCGGCGAGTACCTGTACAACTTCTGGCGTGACGCGGCCAACCCGAAGGGCGTGTGGCGGCGGACCACTCTGGACAGCTATCTCACCGAAGACCCGGAGTGGGACGTCATCATCGACGTCGACGAGCTGGCCCGCACCGACGGCGAGAACTGGGTGTGGGCCGGGGCCGACGTCATCGAACCCGACCACCGCCTCGCGCTGATCAGTCTGTCCCGAGGCGGTTCGGATGCCGCGGTGGTGCGCGAATTCGACATGGTGGAGCGGGAATTCGTTGTCGGCGGCTTCGAGCTGCCGGAGGCGAAGTCCAACGTCACCTGGGAAGACCACGACACCGTCCTGGTCGGCACCGACTTCGGACCGGGTTCGATGACGGAGTCCGGGTATCCGCGAATCGTCAAGCGGTGGAAGCGGGGTCAGCCGTTGAGCGAGGCCGTCACGGTGTTCAGCGGCCCGGTCACCGACGTGATCGTGTCGGCCTCGGTGGATCGCACGCCCGGCTACGGACGCACCCTGCTCTACCGCGCCATCGATTTCTTCAACGACGATGTGTACCAACTGCGTTCGGGTGAACTGGTCCGGATCGATGCCCCGACCGACGCCAGCTTGTCCGTACATCGCGAGTGGCTGCTCATCGAACTGCGCACCGACTGGCACACCGGCAGCGGGTCGTATCGGGCCGGTTCGCTGCTGGCCGCCGACTTCGAGCGGTTCCTGGACGGCACCGCGGAACTGACCGTCGTTTTCGAACCCGACGAGCACACCTGTCTGCACCAGTACTCGTGGACCAGGGAACGCCTGGTGATGGTGACGCTGGCCGATGTGGCCAGTCAGGTCGAGGTGGTGACCCCGGGGACCTGGACACGCGAGCCGGTCCCGGATCTGACACCGAACACCAACACGGTGATCGTGGCCGCCGACAGCGACGGCGACGAAATCTTCTTGGATTCCAGCGGTTTCCTGACGCCGTCACGGCTGTTGCACGGCACCGCGGGCAGCGCACTGACTGAGGTCAAGCGGGCACCGTCGTTCTTCGACGCCGCGGATCTCACGGTGGCACAGCACTTCGCTACCTCCGATGACGGCACGGCGATCCCCTATTTCGTCGTCGGCCACACCCACTCGAAGTCACCCGGGCCCACCCTCCTGGGCGGCTACGGCGGGTTCGAGGTGTCCCGGACGCCGGGATACGACGGGGTGCTGGGTCGGTTGTGGTTGTCGCGCGGCGGTACCTACGTGCTGGCCAACATCCGCGGTGGCGGCGAGTACGGACCGTCGTGGCACACCCAGGCGATGCGGGAGGGCCGGCACAAGGTGGCCGAGGACTTCGCCGCGGTGGCCCGCGACCTAGTGGAGCGCGGTGTTACCACCGTCGCGCAACTCGGCGCACAGGGTGGCAGCAACGGCGGATTGCTGATGGGCATCATGCTGACGAAGTACCCGGAGCGATTCGGGGCGCTGGTGTGCCAGGTGCCACTGCTGGATATGAAGCGGTTCCATCTGCTGCTGGCCGGGGCGTCGTGGGTGGCCGAGTACGGCGACCCGGACGACCCAGAGGACTGGGAGTTCATCTCCGAGTACTCGCCGTATCAGAACGTCACGGTCGACAAGCGTTATCCCCCAGTGCTGATCACGACCTCGACGCGCGATGACAGGGTGCATCCCGGCCATGCCCGCAAGATGACGGCGCTCCTCGAGGAGACCGGCCACGACGTCTGGTACTACGAGAACATCGAGGGCGGACACGCCGGGGCAGCCGACAACGCGCAGACCGCCTTCAAGTCGGCGCTGAGCTACTCGTTCCTGCACCGGATGCTGGCTCCTCGGGTGAATTGACCAGCAAACGATCCGTAGTACCCTCAAGCTAACAGCTAACTTCGGAGGGGTACAGCGGTGCAGGTCGACGTCGGTGAGATGCGGTCAGGTGCAAACCGGTCGTACAACGCGGCCTGGCTCGCTATGGAGGGTGCAAAACGGCTGGCACGTGGGAACGTGGCGGCGGGGATTTTCGGGGACTTCGACGCGGCCGAGACACTCTGCGGGGCGCTCGACGATGCGCACACCGCTCACGTGCAACGCCTGCGCGATCAGGAGAATCGGCTCGGGGTGCTCGGCGACAAGGCGCACACCACCGCCTCGGCGTTCGTCGCGATGGAGGAACGCAACGCCGAAGCGCTGCGTTCGGTGCTGTGAGCGGATACCCAAGCCTGACGCACATCAGCGTCGCAGCGCTGATCGGCGAGGCCGGCGGCGACCCCTGGAAAGTCGACGCGACGGTTCAGAGCGGAGATCCCGGGGCGATTTCGCAACTGGGCCGCGCATTCTTTGACGCCGGTGCCTGCACGGCCGAGACCTACAAGGAGTTCAGCGAGGCGCAAGCGCGGTTCCGCGCATCGTGGAACCGCGAGGGCGGCGAGCACCCGATCAACGACAGCGCCGAGGTCCAGCGGGCGACGACCCGCTTGATGGTCCAGCAGGACCAGTTGCCCGCGATCGGCGCGGATCTGGCTGGCATCGCGGCGACTCTGGCTGAGACACAACGCTTTTCCGGTATGGAGGTGGAGAACCTCAATACGCAACTGCACTACATCGATGCGTTGATCGGCCAGGCGTTGGCCCATGATCAGGACACCTCGGGGTTGGAGGACAGTGCGATCGCCGCCACGGCCGCCGTCCTGCAACAGGTGACGACGTTGCGTGACGACTACTCGGGCAAGCTCGATGCGTCGCTGACAGAATTGCGCGCCGACCACGGTTACGACCCCGCGCCCATCGAGGATGTCGACGGTGATGGCGAGTTGGGGCCGGAGCAGCGAGGCCGGGAGGCCACCGACTGGTATGAGGCCAACCAACGCGCCAAGGACGAGGCCCTGGCGAATGCCGGTGGTCCGATGACGCCGGAAAAGGCAGCGGCCGCAGCACGATTGCGCGATCTGGCCGCGACCGCCGATCCCGCTTCAACCCCCGATGCCCGACGGCTGGCCGGTGAGCGACTCGACGACTTCCGGATGGCCAATTTCGTGGGTCCGCTGCCGACGGACTCTGTGCTCGGTGGTGATGCACGGAGTCGGGCACGATCGCGGCTCGAGATGCAGCAGCGTCTGGAACAAGGAACCTACGGCCTGCCGCCGATGACAGCAGATCAGGCGACACAGGCACTGGACGAAGGTGAGCAGTTTGGGCGGGTGGTCGCGGTCGATCGTGCGATGGCCGCGCTGAGAAGTCAGGGGATGTCGGAGGACGGCGCCAAGCTGGTGATCGGCGATGTGCTCAAGCGACTGGGCGGTGTCACTGACATAACTGGACCGATATCCGAGGGCGTCGAGGCCTACGCCGAGCGGATACCGAGTGGACGCCACGCCAAACTCGAGGACCTGCTATCGCCCGCCGACGCCGAGAAGTGGGCTCATATCGCTGGCAAGGTAGGAAAGATCGGCGACGTGATCGAACTAGCTACGGCAGCAAACGATTTTACCCACGGCGGCAGCGCAGAAGAGTTTGGCAGCGCACTCGGTGGCGTCGCCGGCGGTTCCGCGGCGGCATGGGGCGCTGCAGCGCTGGCCGGATCGTTCACCGGCCCGTGGACCACCGCGGCCATTGTTGTTGCTGCCAGCGTGCTCGGCGGTCTGGGCGGCGAACAGCTGGGCGGTGGAATCGGGGCAGCATTGGATCCCGCCGGTACCGGCGGCTGATAAGGGCGGTGAGGGTGCAAGAGATCTTCCGGTATCTGACACTTGGCGCACTCGGTTGCGCCGCGATACTCAGCGGCTTCCCGCTCTGGAAGAGCGCGACACTGTCGCCAGACTCGATCAAACGGCGAGTATGGTGGACCTGCTGCTTAGTCGCGGTGGGATCTCTTTTCCTCTCGCAATGGCCTGCCTGGGGGCGGGGATTCTTCGGGTCAATCATGTTGGCACTAGCGCTGATCGCCGTCGCTGGCCGTTGGACGACTTTCATTAAAATCAACGGACGGATCTATAGCGCCTCTAGCCGTCCTGACCGGCCGCCGGTGCTTGAGAACCCAGACCACGCCGAGTAGGTAAGAAGCCACGCGCCGGTACAGAGGAGCGCGATCGCCCGGGAGTGATCGCTTAGCTCGACTTCGCCAGCCCCGCCAGCAGCGTCACGATCACCCCGATCACCACCAGTCCCCCACCGACGATCAGCGAGATGTTCAGCCACTGATGCATGCTGTTGACCGCAGCGCTGACCATCGCCTCGGCGATCCGCCGAACATTGCCCGAGGAATTGTCCAGCACCGTGTTGAGGTGCCGCCGCCCGAATTCGATTGCCGCCCAGCCTAGTCCGCCCACCAGCAGGCCCGAGACACCCAAACCGACCAGCATCTTGCCGCGGCTTCGGGCCATGAACAGGGTCAGTAGCGCCGACAACGCGGTCAGCACGGCCAACCCCACACTGGCCCAGGGTCCGAAGGTGGCCACCTGTCGCAGCGCACCCGGGCGCAACATCGATGGGGCGTTGTCCGTCAAGGGGATTGGCACTGAGGTCGGCACCGTGATGTTGTAGTCGCTCAACGTCTCCTTGAACGACGCATCGGAGAGCATCGGCGCGAAGTCGATCACCCACCGCCCCTGCGGGTCGACGCTGGATTGCACCGAATCGGTGAACAGCCATCGGTGCGCGAAGCGGTTCGCCTCGGCGAACTGCCCGGGGAATGCCGAACTCGCGGTATAGGTGGCCGCCACCAGGCTCACGGTGCCGGTATTGACGCCCGTACCGAGCCGCGCCACCTGGGTCGTCAGCTCACCGGCCACGGCCGACTTGAGGCCGGGATCGGCGGCGGCCTTCTGCGCCAGCGCGGCATACCCGTCGCCGTCGACCAGATGCTGCTGCACCCACGCCGCCGGCACCGCAATGGCCAGCAGGACAGTGGTGACGAGCCACATCAACAGTGTGGCCACAAACCGCACGCGTCCTCCTTATGGACGCGCCCGGTCTCAGTCGGAATGAGACGTCGCGCGGCCCACGATCAGGGGATCAGGATTGCCGACCACTTCATGATCCTTGTTCTCGTAGTTGAACTTACTCAGGACATGCCGCATGGCGTTGATTCGGGCGCGCTTCTTGTCATTGCTCTTGATGACCGTCCACGGCGCGATCTCGGTGTCCGTCCAGGCGAACATGTCTTCCTTGGCCGCCGTGTAGTCGTGCCATTTGTCCAGCGACGCCAGGTCGGTCGGCGAGAGTTTCCACTGCCGCACCGGGTCGACCTGCCGGATGGTAAACCGGGTGCGCTGCTCGGAGACCGACACCGAAAACCACAGCTTGGTCAGGCTGATGCCGTCGTTGACCAGCATCTGCTCGAACAGCGGCGCCTGCCGGACGAACTCCGCATGCTGCTTGGGCGTGCAGTACCCCATGACCCGTTCCACCCCGGCCCGGTTGTACCAGGACCGGTCGAACAGCACGATCTCACCTGCCGCCGGCAGGTGGTTGACGTAGCGCTGGAAGTACCACTGGGTGCGTTCCTTCTCCGTCGGCTTCTCCAACGCCACCACCCGGGCGCCCCGCGGATTGAGGTGTTCCATGAACCGCTTGATGGTGCCGCCTTTGCCTGCGGCGTCGCGGCCCTCGAAGACGATCACGTGCCGATGCCCGTGTGCCTGGCTCCATTTCTGCAGCTTCAGCAGCTCGATCTGCAGCAGGCGCTTCTGTTCCTCGTACACGCTGCGCGACATCCGCTCGTCGTACGGGTAGTTCTCCCGCCAGGTGTCGACGGCCATCCCGGCAGCGTCGAGCAGCACCGGATCGTCATCATCGTCGTCGTAAACCTTGAAGCCGTTCATCTCCAGTGTCACCGGCGCAAATTAGCTCCTGCGGCCGACGCGGGGGTGACGACGGAGTGAACGAGCGGTGCTCGATGAGTGCGGCGACGCAGACCACCGACGATCCCAGCAGCAGCGCACCCAACGCGTCGGTGAAGTAGTGGTAGGACACCGCCTGGCCGACCACACCCAGCAGCGCCCAGACCGACGCTCCGATCATCGCCCACAGCCGCGGACCCACCAGCACGATCACCATGCCGAGCACCACCACCATCAGCGTCGTGTGACCGCTGGGATAGGCCAGCGCCCCTTCCTTCTCCCGCTCGAACAGCCGCTTGAACGCACGTGCAATCATCACCGCCGCAACGGGACTCACCATCATCAACAGCGCGAGCAGCCATCGTTTGGTCACCAGCGCCGCGCCGACGGCGATCAGCAGGATCACCGCCATGGTCCGCAGATCGGTGAAGAACAGCAGATGCCCCAGAGCGCTGCCGCGCGCCCGTTGGAACCAGTCGTCGACCGGCGTCGACCCGTCGCCCACCGCGACACCGAGCGCCACCATCAACGGGACCGCGATCAGCGGCCACCACGTCAGCGCCCTCAGCGGGAGATCCCCCGGACGTAGGCAGCCTGACCAAGGTGCTGCATGCAGTCGTCGAAAATGCTGACCAGCCGCACGCTCGCCGTCACCGGCGGGTCCCAGTTCTCGTCCACCACGCGGGCCAGTTCTTCGGCGCTCACGGTGGCGATGTACTCCAGCGTCATCTTGTGCACCGCGTGGTAGTAGCCGGCCAGCAGGTCCGCCGGGGCGCGCACCTTCCCGACCTCCTCGGGCGTATGGCCGTACCCGTGCGCGTCGCGCGGCAGGTCGAGGGCGAACTGGTCCACCCATCCCCCGCTGAACCACACCTGGTCGGTTCCGGTGATCGCGGCAAGCTGAGCGTCCTGGATGCGCGCACTGTGCCAGATCAGCCAGGCGATGCTGTTGGCCGTCGCAGTGGGGCGGAAGAAGGACACCTCGTCGGTCAGGTCATCAGTGAGGTCGTCGACATGTTCGATGATGCGGGTGAATGCGTCGCGCAGCAGTTCGCGCGCGGCGCCGGCATCGGTGGGTGAGTCGGCCATGCTCTCGACGCTACGCGGAGTTGGTCGCAACCTGGGCTGCGGGCTGGGCGCCGTGAAAGACCGCCTCGACATTGTTGCCGTCGGGGTCGCGGACGAACGCGCCGTAGTAGCCGGGGTGGTATTCAGGCCACAGCCGCGGCGCGTGCAGGGATTCCGCGCCCAGGCTCACCGCGGTCTCGTGGAACGCGTTGACCGCATCTTCGTCGGCGGCGGCGAAGGCGATATGTACCTCACGATTGGGGCCCATTCCCGCTCCGTCGGCGATCCAGAAGCTGGGATGACCGTCGCGGCCGTAGCCGATGGCGGGGCCGACGTCCATGGTCCGCTGATACCCGAGCACCGACAGCACCCGGTCGTAGAACTCCTGTGCTGCGGCGTAGTCCACGCAATTGATTCCGAAGTGATCGATCACAGCCTCCATCATGCAGGCCGGGACGACGTAATCTCGATGCCATGACTTACGACCTCGTCATCCGCAACGGCCTCATCGTGGACGGTCTGGGCGGCGAACCCTTCCCCGGTGACGTCGCGGTCTCCGATGGCGTCATCGCCGCGGTGGGCACCGTGCCGGAGAAGGGCACCCGCGAGATCGACGCCACCGGCCTGCTCGTCACCCCCGGATTCGTCGACCTGCACACCCACTACGACGGCCAGGCGATCTGGTCGGATCGGATGACGCCGTCATCCGCGCACGGGGTGACCACCGCGGTCATGGGCAACTGTGGCGTCGGCTTCGCACCGTGCCGACCGGAGGACCACGACGTCCTCGTCGATGTCATGGCCGGAGTCGAGGACATCCCCGGCGTGGTGATGGTCGACGGACTGCCGTGGACCTGGGAGACCTTCCCCGAGTTCCTCGACGCACTGGATTCGCGGCAGCGGGATATCGACGTCGCCGCATTCCTGCCACACTCGCCGCTGCGGGTGTACGTCATGGGTCAGCGCGGTGTCGACCGTGAGTTGCCCACACCCGAGGACCTGGCGATGATGCGCAAGCTCGCAGCCGAGGCGATCCACGCGGGTGCCCTGGGCTTCGCGTCATCCCGGCTCACGCTGCATAAAACCTCTGGCGGACAGCCGATTCCGAGCTACGAGGCGCAGTACGAGGAGATCGAGGCGATCGCCCGGGGCGTCGACGACGCCGGCGGCGGGTTGCTGCAGTTCGTCCCGGATCTGATGGCCGGTGACTACGAAGGAGCGCTCAGCGCGGTATTCGACGTCGCCTCGGAGGTGGGTCTGCCGGTGACCTTCACGCTCGCGATCGGCAACGCCGGACCGCCGATTCACCTCGACGCACTGCGGATGGTGGAGAAGGCCAACGCCAACGGAGGCGACGTCACGGGGCAGATCTTCCCGCGGCCGATCGGCCTGGTTCTCGGTTTGGACCTGTCCGGCAACCCGTTCGTCATGTACCCGTCCTACCGGGAGATCGCCGATCTTCCGCTGGCCGAACGTGTCGCCGAGATGCGCAAACCCGAAGTGCGCGAACGCATCCTGAACGATCAACCGGCCAGCGACGGCCATCCCCTGATGTTCGCCGCGCAGGCATGGAACTACATGTTCCCGCTCGGCGATCCGCCGAATTACGAACCTTCGCCCGAGGATTCGATCGGCGCACGAGCCGCTGCACGTGGCGTCAGCCCGCTCGAGGAGGCCTACGACCGACTGCTCGACGATGACGGTCATGCCATGTTGCTGGTGACACTGGCCAACTTCCGCGACAACTCGCTGGATACGGTGGCCGAGCTGATCCAGCGCGACGATGTCGTCCTGGGCCTGGGCGACGGCGGGGCGCATTACGGAATGATCTGCGACGCAAGCTTTCCCACCTACATGCTGACGCACTGGGTCCGCGACCGGTCGTCGGGCCGGCTGTCACTGCAACGGGTGATCCAGGAACTGACGTCGGTACCCGCGCGGATCGCCGGGCTGGCCGACCGCGGCCGGCTCGCGGTCGGCTACAAAGCCGACCTCAACGTGATCGATCCCGACGCGCTGCGGCTTCACCGGCCGACGGTCAAATCCGACCTGCCTGCGGGCGGCCGGCGGCTGGACCAGACGGCCGACGGCTACGTCGCGACGATCGTCTCCGGTGAGGTCATCTCCGAGAACGGGGTGCCGACGTCGGCGCGGCCGGGCAAGCTGGTCCGCGGCCGTCAGCCTTCGCCGACCTCGTGAGTCGGGTCGCGCCGCTCGCTCAGCCGTGGAGTGATTCCGACGCCGCCGACATCGGTAGCTGGGGTCACCCAGACCGCAGCTATGAGCCGCTGCTGCTGGTGCGCTGCCTGCAACGACACCCCGATATGGCGCGCAAGTTGCGCAAGCTGGGCGAGTCGCTCTATGTGGACACCAAGCTGCCGCCACGGGTGCGCACGGTGGCGATCCTGCGCATCTGCGGTGTGCTGCGCTGCGCCTACGAATGGGGCGGACAGGCGGCGTTCTGGGGTCCGCTGACCGGGGTGAGTGGCGAGGAGGCTGATGCGCTGGCCGTCGGCGCCGCCGACGATCCGCGGTGGAATACCCAGGAGCGCACCCTCATCAGTGCGGTCGACGAACTGGAGCACACCGGAACCTGGTCGGCGCACACGTGGGCCGCGCTGGGCGAGACGCTGGACGACGAGCAGCGGATGGAACTGCTGATCGCCGTCGGCTGGTACCGCACCGTGTGCACGCTGTGCAACGGTCTCGACCTGCCGGTCGAGGGCTGGATGCGGGCGTGGCCCGAGTTATCGACGTGAGATATCGCGCTTGAGCGCCGGGTGCTGACTGGCCAGCAGCGGCAGCAGAACCCGGTGTGGCAGCGCCTGGAAGATGCGCGTACTGACCACGTTCTGCACGCCGGCGATGACGTCCCCGCGATCCCCGGCGAGGGCGTCGATGCCGATCTTGGCCACCGTGCGCGACGGAATCCACATGAATTTCGGGAATGCTGAGGCGAATTCGCGTTCGTCGATGCCGGCGGCTTCGAGGAACTCGGTGCGCACCGGGCCGGGGTGCAGCACCGCCGCGGTGACACCGGTACCGGCGAGCTCGCCGCGCAGACCTGCGGTGAAGGATCGCACGAACGCCTTGGTGGCGGCGTAGCCGGCCTGGCCGGGGAAGGGCTGGAAGGCGGCCGTCGAGCCGACGTTGAGGATCGCGCCGCGCCCGCGCGGGACCATCTGCTGAACAGCCCGCGAGGTGAGGTCGATGACGGCCTCGACATTGACCCGAACCTGGGCGATCTCGTCTTCGACCGGTGCGGTGGCCACTGATCCCACGACCCCGATGCCGGCGTTGTTGACCAGGATGTCAACGGTCAGGCCGCGGCGGGCCACCTCGTCGAGCAGGGCGGCGCGGGCCTCCGGGTCGGCGACGTCGCAGGCGATGACTTCCACGCGCACCTGCGTGCCGAGTTCGTCGGCGAGTGCGCGCAGCTTGTCCTCGCGGCGGGCGACGAGGGTGACGCCGTGGCCGCGGGCGGCCAGCTCACGGGCGAGATCGGCGCCGATTCCCGAGGAGGCGCCGGTGACGACGGCGGTGGATGTGGGCGACGGCGTAGGCAGCGGCATGTCGTCGACAACCTCTCTGTTCGACGGTGGTATTCCCGCCAGAAGAGAAACACTTTGCGTTGTCAAAATGTACAGTTGCCGCACCGCGGCGGAGGGATTGGCTCAGATGGGGATTGCTCAGGTTTGCGCCGGAGTGGCTGTCGGCGCTCTGGTTGCCGCCACAGCGGCCGGGGTCACGCCCATGGGCCCGCACCAGATGGACCGCGAGATTGCACTGACCGCCAGCACGTTTCCGATCATCGATATCGACCAGACCTTCGGTCCGCTGAACCTGGTACGTCAGCTGACCGCCGGTTTCGACTTGCCAAGTTCTGAGCAGGCCGTTGCCACCTTGGAGGCGGTCAGCAAGACCACGCTGACCGGTCCAGACGATTTCTCCGCCAACCTCGACTGGACCGCCCACCTGCCTGTCACGGCAACCTGGAGCCCGAACAACGCGGCCTTACTGCTGTTGTCTCCGTCGCTCAGCGGAGGCTACGGCCTCGACGTCGGCGGCTCCAGCGTTTCAGCTTCGGGCAGCATCTCAAGCCAACTCACCCCGAGCGTGTACCTCGGCGGCGGCAATGGCTACGGAGTGGGTTTCTCGGGTTACCCGGTGTATGGAACGGTGAGCACTACGGTCGACATCGCCGATATCGCCTCCGCCACTGTCACTTTCGGCGGATACCTGCTGTGGGTTCCCGGCGCTAATGCAGTCGTGACGCCGAGCGGCGGGCTCCGAGCGGCCCTCGCCTTTGTCCCGGTATCGGGTGGGACGAACTCCACGGTCACGATGGGAGACACGACACTTTCGGCCTACGCCAGCCTATATACGCTCGGCAACGCCACCCTGTGCACGCGGTCGGCAGACTGTGGCGGGGTGATCGCTCAAAGCACGGCGAACGTCCAGCTCTTCGGCGCTCTCAATCTGTCCCGCCCAGGGGACGTGATCGCCACGGTGCAGATCAGTGTTCCGGACTCCATCTCGGTGGTACTCAAGCCCGACCGCCTGTCGATCACCGGGCAGATCGGTGGAACCCTCACCGTCGGATCCACAACCTTCGGGAACGTCGTGCCGATCGACGTGCAGATCCCCTTCCCCGCCGCCTTGCCGGTGGCAGCTGTGGCACCGGAAAGCCGCACGGCGACAACGTCAATCACCGCGGCCACTGTCCGCGCGGCGGCCGCCGAGGAGGCCACCACCGACGAGGCCGTGATCCAGGACGGCGCCGGACAGGAGCGGTCCACGGCGAAACCGCGGGCCGGCTCACGCGAATCGCACGCCGCGAAGGCAGACACCACGCGCCAAGACAGCGGCAGCACCGGCCGATCGGCGCGAGCCCAGCGCTAGCCTGGCGGGATGAGCATTCCCGTCGAGATCGAGCGCCTCGCCGAGGCGTTGACGGACTTCACCTTCGCGTACCTGATCACCGTGGGTGACGACTTCCGCGCGCATGCGGTGGCGGTGGACCCGTTGCTGGGCGATGGCAGATTCACGATCGACAGCGTGGGACGGACCACTCGGCGCAATGCAAGCGCGCACGCTAACGTCACGCTGGTGTGGCCGCCGTCGTCACCCGGCGGCTACTCGCTGATCGTGGACGGCCGCGGATCGTGTGCGTCCGACGATGCGCCGCTGATGGTCGTTCCCGGCCGCGCTGTGCTGCACCGGCCTGCGGTACCCGGCGTGCCGACGGCATCGGGCTGCGGCGACGACTGCGTACCCCTGTAACTCGCGAGCGTGGGCCCTATGCACGGGAATTCGCCAGTTTCTGTGCACAATGCCCACGGTCGTCGGCTAGATGGGGCAGCCCGCCGCGCGCAGTTTGGCGCGGACACGGTCGACGATGACGTGCGGCCTCGCCATCATCTCCGCGCTGACCCGTACCACCACCCAGCCTGCCGCTTCGAGTAGCGCGATGCGGTCGATATCCCACGACCGCTGCCGGCCATTGCTCCAATGCTGCACCCCGTCGTACTCGACGGCGACTTTCCATTCCCGCCAACCCATGTCGACCCTGATACGCAATTCGCGGAACTGAATCTGGGTTTCCGGGGCCGGTAGTCCGCCATCGACCAGGATGAGGCGCAGTCTGCTCTCTTGGGGAGACTCCGCTCCGCCGTCCACCCGTTGAAGAGCCCTGCAGAGGGTGGCGACACCTCGACTGCCCGGATGCCGACTGGCCAGTTCGACCACATCGGCGGGTTTGATTCCCGTGGCATTCAAGAGCGCATCCAAAACCGGAATCGGCTGCGGATGCAATCGGCCGATGTCGAACGCGGTGCGCGCAGGTGTAGTGGCTCGCATACTTGCGACTAGGCCCACCTCTTCGGGCAGCACGCTCCACGAGCGCACGACGATCCCTGGCGGTGCATGCCGGTCGGCGCGCAGAATTTCCGCCGGCGTGGACGGGTCGAGCCACTTCGTCAGATGTGCTGCAGCAGCAGACAGACCGCACAATGGGGCACCGGTCGATAGCCACGCTGCTCGCGCGCGGAGATGGGCGGTCAAGGTGACATCCCGTCTCAGGTAGACGTCGCGATAGATGGGTGTGTAATCCCGGGCAAGCCCGCGCCTAGTGATGTCGCCGCCGCGCACTGCAGCACTACCGATGATGAGTTCCATGGGCCGACCGTCACGGTCAGTGCCGACGAGTGTGGGCCTCGTGCACGGCTTTCCGGTCAATCCTGTGCATAACCCCCACAGTGGGGATAACGAAAAAGCCCCGGCGTGCGGAGCACGCCGGGGCTTTTCTCGTACAGGGACTTAGAAGTCCATACCGCCCATGCCACCGGTGGGGTCGCCGGCGGGTGCGGCGGCCTTCTCCGGCTTGTCGGCGACGACGGCCTCGGTGGTGAGGAACAGCGCCGCGATCGACGCCGCGTTCTGCAGCGCCGAGCGGGTGACCTTCACCGGGTCGGCAACGCCGGCCTTGAGTAGGTCCTCGTACTCACCGGAAGCGGCGTTCAGGCCATTGCCGGCGGGCAGGTTCGAGACCTTCTCGGCCACAACGCCCGGCTCCAGGCCGGCGTTGAAGGCGATCTGCTTCAGCGGGGCCGACAGCGCGACGCGCACGATGTTGGCACCGGTGGCCTCGTCACCGGTCAGCGACAGCTCATCGAGAGCCGGAGCCGACTGCAGCAGAGCCACGCCGCCACCGGCGACGATGCCCTCCTCGACCGCGGCCTTGGCGTTGCGCACGGCATCTTCGATGCGGTGCTTGCGCTCCTTGAGCTCCACCTCGGTGGCAGCGCCGGCCTTGATCACCGCAACACCGCCGGCCAGCTTGGCCAGGCGCTCCTGCAGCTTCTCGCGGTCGTAGTCGGAGTCGCTGTTCTCGATCTCGGCACGGATCTGCGCCACGCGACCGGCGATGGCCTCGGAGTCACCCGCGCCCTCGACGATGGTGGTCTCGTCCTTGGTGACGACGATCTTGCGGGCCTGGCCCAGCAGCGACACGTCAGCGGTCTCCAGGGACAGGCCGACCTCTTCGCTGATGACCTGGCCACCGGTGAGGATCGCCATGTCCTGCAGCATCGCCTTGCGGCGGTCGCCGAAGCCCGGGGCCTTGACGGCCACAGACTTGAAGGTACCGCGGATCTTGTTGACCACCAGGGTCGACAGGGCTTCGCCCTCGACGTCCTCGGCGATGATCAGCAGCGGCTTGCCGGACTGGATGACCTTCTCCAGCAGCGGCAGCAGGTCCTTGACGGTCGAGATCTTCGAGCTGACCAGCAGGATGTAGGGATCCTCCAGGACGGCTTCCTGACGCTCGGCGTCGGTCACGAAGTAACCCGAGATGTAGCCCTTGTCGAAGCGCATACCCTCGGTGAGCTCCAGCTGCAGGCCGAAGGTGTTGGACTCCTCGACGGTGATGACACCCTCGTTGCCCACCTTGTCCATGGCCTCGGCGATCAGGTCGCCGATGGTCTGGTCGCCCGCGGAGATGCCGGCCGTGGCCGCGATCTGCTCCTTGGTCTCGACCTCCTTGGCGCTCTTCAGCAGCGTCTCGGTGATCTTCTCGACGGCCTTCTCGATGCCGCGCTTCAGACCGAGCGGGTTGGCGCCGGCCGCGACGTTGCGCAGACCTTCACGAACCAGAGCCTGGGCCAGAACGGTGGCGGTGGTGGTGCCGTCGCCAGCGACGTCGTCCGTCTTCTTGGCGACTTCCTTGACCAGCTCAGCGCCGATCTTCTCGTACGGATCCTCGAGCTCGATCTCCTTGGCGATGGACACACCATCGTTGGTGATCGTGGGGGCGCCCCACTTCTTCTCCAGGACGACGTTGCGGCCCTTGGGGCCCAGCGTCACCTTGACCGCGTCGGCGAGGCTGTTCAGGCCCCGCTCGAGGCCGCGGCGAGCCTCTTCGTCGTAAGCAATGATCTTGGACATTGCGAAGTAATCCTCCGGTTGGGGGTTACACGTTTCTGGCCGGACGCAGTGCCCGCGACGGACGACCGCTGCTGTGTTGGCTGCGGTCTCACCGTCCCGACCTAGCACTCACCGGTCGCGAGTGCCAACGTCATTCTTAGCACTCGACCATGGCGAGTGCAAGGTTGCGCGGAGGTTGTTCACGCTGCGCGTAGACCGTCGAGGACCACCTCGATCAGCCGGTCGGCCGCGGCTTCGTTGTAGCCCTGCATGGCCTGCAAGCCGACCAGGAGCGCTTTGACGTCCGCCACCCCGACATCGGCCCGCACCACGCCGCCCTTCTGAGCCGCCACGAGAAGATCGGCCAGCAGGCCCAGGAAGTCACTCTCCGCCTCGGGCATGACGGCCTTGATGTCGACGCCCATGCCGCCCAGCGCCTCGCTCAACCCGCGATCCGTCGCCCCCCAGGTCAGCACCATCGAGCGGATGAAGGAGAACAGCGCAGCACCGGGATCCCCGGCGGCCAGCAGCCCGCGCCCCTCCTCGACGATCTCGCCGAGTCGGTGTTCGACCACCGCCCGGTACAGGTCTTCCTTGGTCGGGAAGTGGCGGTAGACAGTGCCGGCCCCGACCCCGGCGCGACGGGCGATCTCGTCGATGGGCACCGACAGTCCATCGGCGGCGAACGTCTCGTAGGCGACCTCGAGCACGCGGGCGCGGTTGCGCATCGCGTCGGCTCGCATGGGCCTGGACAATGGTCACCACCTCGGGGAATAGATAAACGGGGCGCACGTTCCGTATAACTGAAGCAACCGGAGCGCCCGCCCCGCATAATCCATCGTAGGAGACCAGATGAGTACGTGGACCGCCGCCGACATTCCCGACCAGAACGGCCGCACCGCCGTGATCACCGGTGCCAACACCGGCCTGGGCTACGAGACCGCCCGCGCGCTGGCCGCCCACGGCGCACGCGTCGTCCTCGCGGTGCGCAACATCGCCAAGGGCCAGGCTGCCGCCGATCTGATCGGCCGCCGCACCCCCGGCGCCGAGGTCACCGTCCAGGAACTCGACCTGACATCGCTGGCGTCGGTCCGCTCCGCCGCCGAGCAGCTTCACGCCGACTACGACCGCATCGACCTGCTGATCAACAACGCCGGCGTGATGATGACGCCGCGCGAGACCACCCAGGACGGTTTCGAGCTTCAGTTCGGCACCAACCACCTGGGCCACTTCGCCCTGACCGGGCTGCTCCTCGACCGGCTGCTCACGACGCCCGGCTCGCGCGTCGTGACGGTCAGCAGCATGGGCCACCGGCTGTTCGCCCACCGCGGCATCCGGTTCGACGATCTGCAGTGGCAGCGCAGCTACAGCAGGGCCGGCGCCTACGGCCAGGCCAAGCTCGCCAACCTGATGTTCACCTACGAACTGCAGCGCCGGCTGGTCGGCACCACCACGATCGCCGCGGCCGCCCACCCCGGCGCCTCGCGGACCGAGCTGGCCCGCAACCTGCCGCCGCTGATCGACCGGGCGTTCCGGCTGTTCCCGCTGTTCCAGGACACTGAGATGGGAGCCCTGCCGACGCTGCGGGCGGCCACCGACCCCGGCGTCATCGGCGGCCAGTATTACGGCCCCG
Organism: Mycobacterium sp. M26; assembly: GCF_001494595.1. Classification (GTDB taxonomy): domain Bacteria; phylum Actinomycetota; class Actinomycetes; order Mycobacteriales; family Mycobacteriaceae; genus Mycobacterium. Next base: position 1,202,079 of record NZ_LN929907.1, on the reverse strand, counting down.
ACGGTCTCGGCGAGCAACGCGGCAACCCCAAGGTCGTGTCCTCCAGCGCCGCCTCCCATGACACCGCCGCACAGCGCCGGCTGTGGTCGATCTCCGAGGAGCTGACGGGGGTGGTCTTCCCGGTGTGACGGCGGCAGACTGGGTGGGGTGTCACTGATCGTGCCGCCCTACCCACCGCCCCGCTACACCGAGGACGAGCCAGAGGTCAGCGCGTGGCTCAAACGCGGTGACGAACCCCCGGACTACGACGCGTTCGGCGTGGTGAAGTACCACTACCTCGCCAGCCAGCAGGCCACCGGCGGCGACTACGGTCTCTACCGCGTCGAGATCGCCCCGCGCGGCGGCGGACCCGGGCCGCACTTCCACCGCGCGGTGTCCGAGGCGTTCTTCGTACTGTCGGGCACCATCTCGCTCTACAACGGGACCGACTGGGTCGACGGCAACCCCAACGACTTCCTCTACGTCCCGCCGGGCGGCATCCACGGCTTCCGCAACGAGGCTGACGCACCGGCCTCCATTCTGATGGTGTTTGCTCCGGGCGCGCCGCGCGAGTACTACTTCGAGGGCCTGGCCACGCTCAGCGAACTGTCCGACGACGAGCGCCGCGAGTTCTTCATCCGCAACGACAACTTCTTCGTCTGACGACACGCCGCACCGAGGTGCGTGGGCGGATCCGCTTGCACTAGAGTCCATCTCGGTCAGGAAGGAGTCCCACGGGTGCGGGCAGAGGATGCGCCCAGCACCCAGGCTTTGCGGGGCTGGCAGCGGCGAGCGATGGTGAAATACCTGACCGCCAAGCCGCGCGACTTCCTCGCCGTGGCCACCCCCGGGGCCGGAAAGACCACCTTCGCCCTGCGAATCGTCGCCGAACTTCTGGCCGAGGGCACCGTCGAGACGGTCACCATCGTGGTGCCCACCGAGCACCTCAAGATCCAGTGGGCTCAAGCCGCCGCCCGGCACGGCATCGCGCTGGACCCCAAGTTCTCCAACTCCAACTCCCGCACCTCCAGCGACTACCACGGTGTCGTCGTCACCTATGCGCAGGTTGCCAGCCACCCCACCCGACACCGGGTGCGCACCGAGAACCGCAAGACCCTCGTCGTCTTCGACGAGATCCACCACGGTGGTGACGCCAAGAGTTGGGGCGACGCCATGCGCGAGGCGTTCGACGACGCCACCCGCCGGCTGTCGCTGACGGGCACGCCGTTCCGCAGCGACGACAGCGCCATCCCGTTCGTCACCTACGAAACCGGACCCGACGGGTTCGCCCGCTCGCAGGCCGACCACGTCTACGGCTACGCCGAGGCGCTGGCCGACGGCGTGGTGCGCCCGGTGATGTTCATGGCCTACTCCGGAGAGGCCCGATGGCGTGACAGCGCCGGCGAAGAACACGCCGCCCGCCTCGGCGAACCGCTGACCCAGGAGCAGACGGCGCGCGCGTGGAAGACGGCGCTGAACCCGGCCGGTGAGTGGATGCCCGCGGTGATCGCCGCCGCCGACACCCGGCTGCGCGGTCTTCGCGAGCACGTCCCGGACGCCGGCGGCATGATCATCGCCTCGGATCAGACCGCCGCGCGCGCCTACGCCGACCTGCTGCTCAAGATCACCGGCGAGACCCCGACGCTGGTGCTCTCCGATGACCCAGGCTCCTCGGAGCGGATTTCCCAGTTCTCCGACGGCACCTCCCGCTGGCTGGTGGCCGTGCGCATGGTGTCCGAGGGGGTGGACGTGCCCCGCCTGGCGGTCGGCGTCTACGCGACCAGTGCCTCGACACCGCTGTTCTTCGCCCAGGCGATCGGCCGGTTCGTGCGATCCCGGCGGCCCGGCGAGACGGCCTGCATCTTCCTGCCGTCGGTGCCCAATCTGCTCCTGCTCGCCAGTGAGATGGAAGCCCAGCGCAACCATGTGCTGGGCAAGCCGCACCGCGAGACCGAGGATGATCCGCTCGACGCGGAGCTGGCGGCCCAGAAGCGCGACGAGCCCGACGACACCGAGAACAAGATCGAATACCTCGGCGCCGATGCCGAACTGGATCAGGTGATCTTCGACGGCTCGTCGTTCGGTACCGCGACCCCGGCGGGCAGTGACGAGGAGGCCGACTACCTCGGTATCCCCGGCCTGCTCGACGCCGAGTCGATGCGAGATCTGTTGCGGCGCAGGCAAGAAGAACAGCTGACCAAGCGGACGGCCAGCGGTGAGGTGCCGCGACCGTCGACGCACGGCCAGCTGCGCGATCTGCGCCGCGAACTCAACACCCTGGTATCGCTGGCCCACCACCGCACCGGCAAGACGCACGGGCAGATTCACAACGAATTGCGGCAAATCTGTGGCGGGCCGCCGGTCGCGGCCGCCACCCGTGATCAGCTCAAGGCCCGCATCGAGGCGGTGCGCGGTCTGACCGCGCGGCCCGGCTAAAGGCCCAGCAGCCCGGGCAGGTCGGCCACCGAATCGACGACGTGGGTCGGTTGCATGGCGAATTCGTCTGCCGCCCAACGGTCCAACGTGTCCTGCCGGAACTTCCCGGTGCGCACCAGCACACCGGTCATGCCGACCACCTGGGCGGCCAGCACGTCGTTGTTGAGGTCGTCGCCGACCATGTACATCTCATCGGGGTCCACTCCGAGCCGGGCGGCGGAGGCCAAGAACCCGGCCGGCGCCGGCTTACCCACCGCGGTGGCCTTGCGCCCGGAGGTCTGCTCCATCCCGATCAGATACATGCCGGTGTCGATACGCAGTCCCTCGGTGGTGTTCCACGCGGTGCTGCGATGCATGGCCACCACCGGCACGCCCTGGGCCATCCACTCGTAGACCCGCGACAGCGTGCGGTGGCTGTACTCCGGCCCCGCCCCGCCCAACAGTATGACATCGGGCGTTCCGGGGTCCACCCCGTCGTCGTAGATCACCGAGTCGATGATGTCGATGCCCGGCATGTCGTCGGTGATCTGCCCGTTGTTCACCAGGAAACATCGGGCGTCGGGATAGTTGGCCCGCACATAGTCGGCGGTCAGCACCGCGGCGGTGATCACCTCGTCGGGCCGCACATCCATCCCCGCCTGGCACAGCGCCGAGGCGATCTGCTGACGGGTGCGGGTGGTGGTGTTGGTCAGGTACGACCGCGCGACCTGATGGTCAGCGAGCACCGCCAGGGCCTCGGCCGCACCGGGAATGGGTTCCCAGGACGTGACCAGGACGCCGTCGATGTCGAACAACACCCCACCGATCGCCATACCGCGACAGTAAACGGCCCCAGCATGGATGCAAGTTGGACCGACGTATCGTCTGACACATGACCGGCAGCAGATGGACCGCGGCCGACGTTCCCGAGCAGCAGGGGCGCGTCGTGGTGATCACCGGCGCCAACAGCGGGATCGGTTTCGAGACCGCCACCGTGCTGGCCGGCCGAGGCGCGAAAATCGTGATGGCGGTGCGCAATCTCGACAAGGGCCGCGCGGCGCGCGACCAGATCCTGGCGGCCAGCCCGGGTGCCGACGTGGCTCTGCAGCAGCTGGACCTCACCTCGCTGGAGTCCGTACGCGCCGCCGCCGGCGCGCTGCGGTCGGACTATCCGCGCATCGATGTACTGATCAACAACGCCGGCGTGGCGTGGACCTCCAAGCAGACCACCCGGGACGGCTTCGAGCTCCAGTTCGGCACCAACCATCTGGGCCACTTCGCGTTCACCGGGCTGCTGCTCGACAGCGTGCTGGCCGCCCCGGACTCGCGGGTGGTGACGGTGTCCAGCCTGGCTCACGGCACACTGGCCGACATCGACTTCGACGATCTGCAGTCGACCCGCCGCTACAGCCGCATCCCCGCCTACGCCCGCTCCAAGCTGGCCAACCTGCTGTTCACCTACGAACTGCAGCGCCGGCTCCAGCAGGCGGCCTCCGACACGATCGCGGTCGCGGCACACCCCGGAGTCTCCTACACCGAGCTGGGCCGCAACCTGCCGACGCTGCTGCAACCGGCCACCCGGCTGATCGGTCCGATGATCCTGCAGAGCGCCGCCATGGGTGCGCTGACGCTGCTGCGCGCCGCTACCGACCCGGCCGTCAGCGGCGGTCAGTACTACGGCCCGGATGGCTCCGGGGAGCGGCGCGGCTACCCCGTCGTCGTGCAGTCCAGCACCCAGTCCCACGATGTCGATCTGCAGCGCCGGCTGTGGGCGGTGTCCGCAGAGCTCACCGGAGTGAGGTTCCCGATCTGATGCGCACCGTCGAAGAACATCAGCGAGTCGTCGCCGAGCTCATCGCGGCCGGGCGACCGGTCACCGTCGGGCTGGCCGAGGCCGAGGGCCGGGTGCTCTCCGGTGACGTCGCCGCCCCGCTGTCCTTGCCGGTCTTCGACAACTCCGCGATGGACGGCTATGCCGTGCGCGCCGAGGACATCGCCGGCGCCGACGCCAAGAACCCCGTGAAACTGCCTGTCGCCGAGGATATTCCGGCCGGTCGCACCGATCCGCTGACGCTGGTGCCGGGCACCGCGCACCGCATCATGACCGGGGCGCCGGTGCCCACCGGTGCCACCGCCGTGGTCGCGGTGGAGCTGACCGACGGCGGTACCGAGACCGTCGAGATCCGGACGTCCGCCAAGGACGGTCAGCACATCCGGCTGGCCGGTGAGGACGTGGCGGCGGGGACGACGGTGCTGCGCGCCGGTCACGTCGTCACCCCCGCCGCGTTGGGATTGGCGGCCGCACTGGGCCTGGGCCAGCTGACCGTGCTGCCGCGGCAGCGAGTGCTGGTGATGTCCACCGGCTCCGAACTGGTCTCGGCGGGCACCGAACTCAAGCCCGGGCAGATCTACGAGTCCAATGCGATCATGCTGGCCGCCGCGGTCCGTGAGGCGGGCGGCGAGGTGATCGCCACCCCCACCTCCAGCGATGACGTCAACCAGTTCAGCACCGTGCTCGAGGGTTATGCCGGGCAAGCTGATCTGATCATCACCTCCGGCGGGGTCAGCGCCGGTGCCTACGAGGTGGTCAAGGATGCCTTCGGGGGAGGTGGCGTCGAGTTCGTGAAGGTGGCCATGCAGCCCGGCATGCCGCAGGGTGCGGGACGGTTACACGGCACGCCGATCATCACGCTGCCCGGCAATCCGGTCAGCGCCCTGGTGTCCTTCGAGGTGTTCGTCCGCCCCGCACTGCGGGCGGCCATGGGTCTGCCCAATCCGCACCGGCCGCTGCGCAGCGCCGTCCTGACCGAGGGGCTGACTTCGCCGAACGGTAAGCGGCAGTTCCGCCGCGGCGTGTACGACGCGGCGACCGGCACCGTGACCACCTACGGTCCACCTGCCTCGCACCACCTGCGCTGGCTGGCCTCGGCGAACTGCCTGCTGGAGATCGCTGAGGACGTCACCGAGATGGCTGCCGGCGAGCAGGTGCAGCTGTGGGACCTTTCGTAGCCGTCCACACGTAGAATCACGCCGATGGCCAGACGCCCCCGCACAGCGGAAGACAACATGAAGTCCGGCCCGCAGCGGCTGGTCGCGCTGGTGCGCTCCTCGGTTCCGCCGGTCCACCCCGCCGGTCTGCCGTTCATTTCGGCCGGCCTGGCGGTTGCCGCTCTGGGCCGCAAGAAGCGATGGGTGCGCCGCGCCGGCCTGGCTGCCGCCGCGGCCAACGCCGGGTTCTTCCGGCATCCCCCGCGCACGCCACCGACCCGGGCCGGTGTGGTCGTCGCACCCGCTGACGGGCTGATCTGCCTGGTGGAAGAAGCCGAACCGCCGGCCGAGCTGGGCCTGCCCGCCGGTCCGGTACCCCGAGTGAGCATCTTCCTGTCGCTGCTGGACGCCCACGTACAGCGCACACCTGTCGGCGGCGAGGTCGTCGACGTGCAATACCGGCCGGGCAGCTTCCATTCGGCTGATCTGGCGGCGGCCAGTGCGGACAATGAACGCAACAGTGTGCTGATCCGGACGCCGGAAGGACAGAACGTGGTGGTCGTACAGATCGCCGGGCTGTTGGCGCGTCGCATCATCTGCGACGTGCACGCCGGAGACAAGGTCGCTATCGGCGACACCTACGGGCTGATCCGGTTCGGGTCGCGCCTGGACACCTATCTGCCCGCAGGCTCCCAGATTCTGGTCGAGCCCGGCCAGCGGACGCTGGCGGGCGAGACGGTATTGGCTACGCTGCCGTGACCAGGGCCGGGCGTCCGTCAGCGATGCGCATTCTGCCCAGTGCCACCACGGTATTGGCGATTTGCGCGGGGCTTACCTCCATCAAGTTCGCGCTGGACGACCGCCCGCACATCGCCCTCGCCCTGATCGGTGCTGCGGCGGTGCTCGACGGTATCGACGGTGGTATTGCGCGCGCCCTGGACGCCCAGTCGCGAATGGGCGCCGAGATCGACTCGCTGGCCGACGCGGTGAACTTCGGTGTCGCGCCGGCTCTGGTGGTCTACGTGACGTTGGTGCCCACGTCGCCGGTGGGCTGGATCTTCGCTCTGCTCTACGCCGTCTGCATCGTGCTGCGGCTCGCACGGTTCAACGCGTTGCTCGACGACGACACCCGGCCCGCCTACACCCGTCAGTACTTCACCGGTATGCCTGCCCCGTGCGGCGCGGTCGGCGTCATCGGGCCGTTGGCCGCCATGCTGCAGTTCGGGCAGGGCTGGTGGACCTCGACGTGGTTTGTCTGCTTCTGGTTCGCCGCCAACGCCGCCCTGCTGATCAGCCGGGTTCCGACCCTCGCCCTGAAAGCGGTGTCGATGCCGCCCAATGCCGCACCCATCCTGCTGATCCTGATCGCGGCCGCAGCAGCGGCATTGTTGCTGTTCCCCTACATCCTGGTGCTGCTGATCATCGTCGGTTATCTGTGCATCATCCCGTTCACGGTCTACAGCCAACGCTGGGTCGCCGCTCGGCCGGAGGCGTGGAACGACGCCCCCAAGCAGCGGCGTGCGGCACGGCGCGCGAGCCGTCGCCAACCCAACAACCGCCGCTCCATGGCGCGGCTTCGTCTCCGCAGGCCGGGTGATTAAGCGATGTCCGATCTCGATGTGGCGGGCCCGCCGCCGCCGGCCTCCAGCCTGGCCCTGACCGCACGGCTGAACACCTCGGCGCTCGATTCCCGTCGCGGAGTCGTGCGGCTTCATCCGGAAGCGATTGCGGCCTTGGGCATCCGGGAGTGGGATGCGGTGTCGCTCACTGGTTCTCGCACCACGGCGGCGGTCGCCGGGATCGCGCCGGCGGACACCCCGGCCGGCACCGCCCTGCTCGACGACGTCACGCTGTCCAACGCGGGCCTGCGGGAGAACACCACCGTGCTGGTATCGGCGGTGACGGTGTACGGCGCGCGCTCGGTGACGTTGCGCGGGTCGACGCTGGCCACCCAGTCGGTGTCGTCGGCCACGCTGCGGCAAGCCTTGCTGGGCAAGGTGATGACGGTGGGTGACACCGTCTCACTGCTGCCCCGCGACCTGGGACCTGGCACGTCGACGTCGGAGGCCAGTTCGGCACTGGCGTCCTCGGTGGGCATCACCTGGACCTCGGAGCTGCTGACGGTCACCGGCACCGATCCGGCCGGACCGGTGAGCGTGCAACCGAATTCGTCGGTCACCTGGGGTGACGGTGTGACCCCGTCAGCGCCGCCCGCGGGCCACGGCGCCGCAGTGAGCCCGCCGATGGTGTGGCCCGAGGCGCCGCCGGTGTCGATGGACGACCTCAAGGGCCAGCACGTCCAGGCCGGCCGGCTCACCGAATGGCTCAAGCTCGCCCTCGACGAGCCCGCCCTGCTGGAAAAGCTTGGCGCCAAGCCGAATCTGGGTGTCTTGATCACCGGGCCGGCCGGTGTCGGCAAGGCGACGCTGGTGCGTGCGGTCTGCGCGGGCCGCCGACTGGTGGAACTCGACGGCCCCGATACCGGTGCGCTGGCCGCCCCCGATCGCCAGCGCGCGGTGGCCGAGGCAGTGGCCACGGTCTGCGACGGCGGCGGCGTGCTGCTGGTCACCGACATCGACGCACTGCTGCCCAGTCCGCCCGAACCGGTCGCCACGATGATCCTCGCCGAGTTGCGCAAGGCCGTCGCCGCCCCGGGGGTGGCCCTGGTCGCCACCTCCCAACAGCCCGATGCCCTCGATGCCAGGCTGCGGGCACCGGACCTGTGCGACCGCGAACTCGGCCTGAGCCTGCCCGACGGGGCCACCCGCAAGGCACTGCTGGAGGTGCTGCTACGCGACGTCCCCGCCGAGGACCTCAACCTCGACGAGATCGCTGACCGCTCACCGGGTTTCGTACGAGCCGACCTGGCCGCCCTGGTGCGCGAGGCCGCGCTGCGGGCGGCGGCGCGGGCCAGCGAGGACGGCAAGCCACCGGCGCTGGTCCAGGACGACCTCAAGGGTGCGCTCAGCGTCATCCGGCCGCTGTCCCGGTCAGCCACCGAGGAGGTGTCCGTCGGGTCGGTAACACTCGACGACGTCGGCGACATGGTGGCCACCAAACAGGCGCTCACCGAGGCCGTGCTGTGGCCGCTGCAGCATCCGGACACCTTCGCCCGCCTCGGTGTGGAACCGCCGAAAGGCGTTCTGCTCTATGGCCCGCCGGGGTGCGGAAAGACGTTCGTGGTGCGCGCACTGGCCAGCTCCGGCCGGCTCAGCGTGCACGCCGTCAAGGGCGCCGAGCTGATGGACAAGTGGGTGGGCTCGTCGGAGAAGGCGGTCCGCGAACTGTTCAGGCGGGCACGGGATTCCGCACCCTCGCTGGTGTTCCTCGACGAGATCGACGCACTGGCACCGCGGCGCGGGCAGAGCTTCGACTCCGGGGTGACCGACCGGGTGGTCGCCGCGCTGCTGACCGAACTCGACGGGATCGAACCGCTGCGCGACGTCGTCGTGCTCGGGGCCACCAACCGTCCGGACCTGATCGACCCCGCCCTGCTGCGGCCGGGCCGGCTGGAGAAGCTGGTGTTCGTCGAGCCGCCGGATGCCGAGGCGCGCAAGGAGATTCTGCGCACCGCCGGTAAGTCGGTGCCGTTGTCCCCGGAGGTGGACCTCGAGGCACTGGCAGGCGAACTGGACGGTTACAGCGCCGCCGATTGTGTGGCACTGCTGCGTGAGGCGGCGCTGACCGCGATGCGCCGCTCGATCGACGCGGCCGACGTCACCGCCGACGATGTGGCCAAGGCCAGGCAGACCGTGCGGCCCTCGCTGGATCCGGCGCAGGTGGAGTCGTTGCGGGAGTTCGCCGCGGGGCGTTAGGCGCCGTCGCGAGTGTGCGTCCTCATCCGCCGGAACCGGCGTGTTGCGAACGACATCGCACACTCGCGGTCAACTCGGCGTTAGGCGCCTTCGGCGATCGCGGCCAGCCGGTCGATCGAGGCCTGCAGCCGGTCGGCGGTCGTGGCCCTTGCCCGCTCCATCCGCTTGGTGTCGGTGAGCCGGGTCCAGTCGTAGGTGTGGGTGACCAGGGTGTGGCCGTCATCGATCGGCTGGAGCTCCCAGCGCCAGAGATGGCCCGGCGGTGGCGTGCCCACTTCGGACGGTTGCCAGGCGATCAGCCGGCCCTCGGTGAACTCGACCACCCGGTTCTCCCGGACCGCGCCGTGGTTGAGCGTCATGGTGAAGACCTCACCCTCGGCACGGACGCGCTGACCGGCCGGGGCGTGGCCGAGGTTGTCGTTGCCGTCCCAGGCCGGCTGCTGGGCCGGATCGGCGATGAGGTCGAAAATCCGGGCCGCGGGGGCGGCGATCTCTCGGCTGGCGCTGACGACGCGTTGTTCGGACACCAGATCATTCAACACAACCGTTGACAGTCCACTAGTGACCTGTCAAAGTTGGAAGGTATGACCACCACGATCGCCCGCGTCGGAGACCACGACCGCGCCGCCACCGCGAATCTGCTGTCACTCGCCCTCGCCCAGGGATACTTCGACCTCGGCGAATACGACACCCGGGTCCAGGCCGCCTACGCCGCCCAGACCACCGATGACCTGCGTCGCGTCGTCTCCGACCTGCCAGTCGGTCAGCTGCGCCGCGCCGACCCCCAGCGTGCCGCAGCCGTCAAGAGAGCCGCCCGCGCCTCGGTACGCATCCACCTGACCGCCTACGCCGCCATGGTCGTGATCGTGCTGACCGTCTGGCTCGCGGTGGCGCTGACGGCCGGCGCCTGGTACTTCTGGCCGATCTGGCCGATTCTCGGCGGCGGCATCGGCCTGGTCGGCCACAGCCTCCCCGTCCGCAGCTACTGCCGCTCCAGATAGCGAAAAACTCTGCTACACAAGGGCTTTAAGCAGAACAGGCGAATCGCCCCAACAACCGACAATTATGCGGCAGGGTCAACAACGTAGACTGGCCCCCAAGACCTAGCCGAAAAACTTGGCTGACACCCCGACCGACCACACAGATCGGAGTGCCATGCTCGTCATCCTGCTCGCGCATGCGATCGCCGCCGCCGTGGCGCCGGTCCTTGTGCACCGCTGGGGACGGCTGGCCTTCTACCCGCTGGCGCTGGTCCCGGCGGCCTCGCTGATCTGGGTGGTGCTGAACTGGCCGCCCGCCGGCGGACCGGTCCCCACCGTCGACATCCCGTGGGTGCCGGAGCTGTCGATGAACATCACCCTGCGCTTCGACACCCTCTCCGCGGTGATGAGCGTGCTGGTGCTCGCCATCGGCGCGCAGGTGCTGATCTACTGCGCGGAGTACTTCCACCACCGCGACGGGCACACCGAGAACCGGCTACCCAGCTTCGCCGCCGAACTGGTCGCCTTCTCCGGGGCGATGTTTGGCCTGGTGGTCTCCGACAACATGCTCCTGCTCTACATGTTCTGGGAGCTGACGACCGTGCTGTCGTTCCTGCTCGTCGGGCACTACGCGGAGCGGGCCACCAGCCGGCGCGCGGCCATGCAGGCGCTGTTGGTCACCACCGCGGGCGGTCTGGCGATGCTGGGCGGCATCATCGTGCTCGGCCACTACTCCGGAACGTATCTGCTCTCCGAACTGGTGGCCGCCCCGCCGCACGGGACCGCCGTCGCCGTCGGCGTGGTTCTGGTCCTGGTCGGCGCGGTATCCAAGTCGGCGCTGGTGCCGTTCCACTTCTGGCTTCCCGGCGCGATGGCCGCTCCCACTCCGGTCAGCGCCTACCTGCACGCCGCGGCCATGGTCAAAGCCGGCGTCTATCTGATCGCCCGGCTCACCCCCGGCTTCGCCGATTCCCCGGGCTGGCGGCCAACCGTCATCACGCTCGGTGTCATCACCATGCTGCTGGCCGGGTGGCGCGCTGTGCGCGAATACGACCTCAAGCTCATTCTGGCGTTCGGCACGGTCAGCCAACTCGGCTTCATCTCGGTGATGGTGGGCGCTGGTGGGCAGGACATGATGCTGGCCGGTCTGGCCATGTTGTGCGCCCACGCTCTGTTCAAGGCGACGCTGTTCATGGTCGTCGGCGTCATCGACCACTCCACCGGCACCCGCGACATCCGCCGGCTGGCATGGCTGGGCAGGCGGATGCCGGCGCTGTTCGTCATCGCCGCCGGAGCCACCGCCAGCATGGCGGCGCTGCCGCCGTTCCTCGGCTTCGTCGCCAAGGAAGCCGACTTCGAGACTCTCGCGCACAGCGAGTCCCTGGGCGCGTGGGCGCCCGTCGTCCTGGCCGGAGTGGTGACCGGCTCGGTCTTCACCACGATCTACAGCCTGCGGTTCCTCTGGGGAGCGTTTGCGCGCAAGGGATCTCAGGCGCCCAGTGTCCTGGTGGCCAACCTGCACCGGCCCGCGACGGCCTTCCTGGTCTCCCCCGCGATCCTGGCCGCGGCAGGCCTGTTCTTCGGACTGGTTCCCAGCCCGCTCGACCACACCCTCGACGACTACGCCGACACCCTGCCCGCCGCCGGCGTCGCCGACGGCGGCTACACCCTGGAGTTGTGGCACGGCTTCGGACTGCCGGTGCTGCTGTCGGCGGTGGTGCTGGCCGTGGGCACGGTGGCGTTCTTCGGCCGTGACCGGTTGCAGCGCGCCCGGCTGGGCCGTTACCAGCCGCTGGCCAACGCCGACCGGGTGTACGACGCGATCATCCGCGGCGCCGATGTGCTCTCGGTCCGGCTGACCGCGGTCACCCAGCGCGGCTCGATCCCGGTCACCCAGTCGGTGATCCTGTCCACCCTGGTCCTGTTGCCCATCACCGTGCTCATCTTCGGCGCCCGCGACCACCCCGATTTCCGGCTGTGGGACTCGCTGGTCCAACCTGTGGTGGGCCTGCTGATCCTGGCTGCCGCAGTGGCGGCGACCGTGATGCGCAACCGGCTGGCGGCCGTGCTGCTGGTGGGTATCACCGGCTACGGCTGCGGTGTCATCTTCGCGCTGCACGGTGCCCCCGACCTGGCACTCACCCAGTTCCTGGTGGAGACGCTCACCTTGGTCATCTTCGTGCTGGTGCTGCGGACCCTGCCTGCCGAAGCCGAGGAGTCGGCGGTCAAGCGCTACCGGCTGCCCAAGGTGCTGATCGCGCTGGCGGTGGGGGCGACGGTCACCACGCTGGCGGTATTCGCCAAGGCCGCCCGCAGCACCACCCCGATCGCCGAGCTGCTGCCCGATGCCGCCTACTTCCGCGGCCACGGCGCCAACACCGTGAACGTCCTGCTGGTCGACATCCGGGCCTGGGACACCCTCGGTGAGATCTCGGTGCTGGTGGTCGCCGCCACCGGTGTCGCCTCGCTGGTGTTCCGCAACCGCCGGTTCGGTTCGGCGCCAAGGGTTTCCGATGCCGGTCAGCCCGATATCGGGGTGCTGCCGTCGGTTCCGTACAGCCCGGCGGTCAGTGACACCACCTGGTTGCGGGGCAGCGAACTGCGTGACCCGCGCTACCGCTCACTGGTGCTCGAGGTCGCCACCCGGCTGATCTTCCCGCTGATCATGGTGCTGTCGGTGTACTTCTTCTTCACCGGTCACAACACTCCGGGCGGCGGGTTCGCCGGCGGGTTGACGGCCGGGCTGGCCCTGGTGCTGCGCTATCTGGCCGGCGGCCGCTATGAACTCGGTGAAACGCTGCCGCTGGACGCCGGCAAGATCCTGGGTGCGGGTCTGGTGCTGTCGGCAGGAACCGCGGTGGCCTCGATGCTGCTGGGCGCACCGGCACTGTCCTCGGCGGTGATCACCCTCGATGTGCCACTGCTCGGCACCGTCAAGTTCGTCACCGCACTGTTCTTCGACCTCGGGGTGTATCTGATCGTGGTGGGCCTGGTGCTCGACGTGCTGCGCAGCCTCGGCGCGCGCATCGACGTCGAGATGGCGGAGACCGAGTCCGCGAAAGTGGGTGCCCGATGAACACCTATCTTGTGCCCCTGATCATCATCGGCGGACTCACCAGTTGCGGTGTCTATCTGCTGCTGTCGCGCAACCTCACCCGAATGTTGTTGGGGCTGTTGCTGGTCGGCAACGCCGTGAACCTGTTGATCCTCACCGTCGGCGGCCCCTCCGGTAATCCCCCGGTCCGCGGACGCACCAGTGGATCGGAAACCACGACGGCGGATCCGTTGGCGCAGGGCATGATCCTGACGGCGATCGTCATCGCGATGGGTATCGCCGCGTTCGTCCTCGCCCTGACCTACCGGTCGTTCCGGTTGACCACCGAGGAGGACGTCGAGAACGATCCCGAGGACACCCGGGTGTCCAAGCTGTCCGACGAGGAAGCTTCATCCATCGACGAGGACGCACCGGTGCCGGTGCCGGCCCGCGACACCGACGAGCCCGACGAATTGGACGCCCTGCCCGGACACGAGGGGTCGCGATGAGCCTCTCGGGTGTGCTGATGCCGCTGCCGGTGCTGATTCCGCTCATGGCGGCCGCACTGACGCTGGTGGCCGGTCGGCGGCCGCGGCTGCAGCGGCTGATCACCGTGGTCGCGCTGAGCGCGGTGCTGGCGGTGTGCGCGGTGCTGGTCTACCTCACCGACCGGGACGGCACCCAGGCCCTGCACGTCGGCGGCTGGGGTCCGACCGACGCCGGCCTGGGCCCACTGGGCATCACGCTGGTGGCCGACCGGCTGTCGGCCCTGATGCTGGTGGTCTCGGCGGTCGTGCTGCTGGCCGTGGTGTTCTACGCCATCGGGCAGGGTATTCGCGACGGTGACGACCGCCAGCCGGTGTCGATCTTCCTGCCCACCTATCTGGTTCTGTCCGCAGGGGTCTGCACCGCGTTCCTGGCCGGTGACCTGTTCAACCTGTACGTCGGTTTCGAGGTGCTGCTGTCGGCCAGCTTCGTGCTGCTGACCATCGGCGCGAGCAAGGAACGCGTCCGGGCTGGGATCTCCTACGTGATGGTCTCGATGGTGTCGTCGCTGATCTTCCTGATCGGGCTGGCTTTGGTCTACGCCGCCACCGGGACGCTGAACATGGCCGAACTGTCGCTGCGACTGGACGACGTCAGCAGCGGCACCCGTGGCGCCCTGTTCGCGGTCCTGCTGGTCGCCTTCGGGATCAAGGCGGCGGTGTTCCCGCTGTCGGCCTGGTTGCCCGACTCCTACCCCACCGCGCCCGCTCCGGTCACCGCCGTCTTCGCGGGCCTACTGACCAAAGTCGGTGTGTACGCGATCATCCGGACGCACTCACTGCTGTTCCCCGGCGGAGGCCTGGACAACGTGCTGCTCGTCGCCGCGCTATTGACCATGGTGGTGGGCATCCTCGGCGCGATCGCACAGAGCGACATCAAACGGCTGCTCTCATTCACCCTCGTCAGCCACATCGGCTACATGGTGTTCGGGATCGCGCTGTCGAGCCGGCTGGGCATGTCGGGGGCGATCTACTACGTGGCCCACCACATCATCGTGCAGACCACCCTGTTCCTGGTGGTCGGACTCATCGAACGCCAGGCCGGGGCGTCGACCCTGCGCCGCCTCGGCGGACTGGCAGCAGCCAGCCCGCTGCTGGCGTTCGTCTTCATTGTGCCTGCCCTCAATCTCGGTGGCATACCGCCGTTTTCCGGGTTCATCGGCAAGGTCGCGCTGCTGGAGGCCGGTACCCAGAGCGGTTCGGTCCTGGCGTGGCTGCTGGTCGGCGGGTCGCTGTTGACCAGCCTGCTGACGCTGTATGTGGTGGCCCGGGTGTGGACCAAGGCGTTCTGGCGGGCCCGGGTCGACGCCCCGGAAGGGGCGATGGCCGACTCGGCGCCGTCGGTGCTGCTCGACGACTACTCGCAAGATGTCGCGTTCGTCGACCGTGACGACGTCGGCCGGATGCCGATCGGAATGCTCGCTCCGACAATGAGTTTGATCGCCGTCGGGCTTGCCCTGACAGTGGCCGCCGGTCCGATCTTCAGCTACAGCGACCGGGCGGCCGACGAGGTGCTTGACCGCGGCCAGTACATCAGCGCGGTATTGGGGACGCGGCTATGAGGACATGGTTGCTCAAGGTCTGGGTGATCGTCTGGCTGACCCTGGTGTGGCTTCTGCTGTGGGGCACGATCTCGGTGGCCAACGTGCTCTCCGGGCTTGCGGTGGCGTTGCTGATCACACTGCTGCTGCCGCTGCCCGCGGTGCCGGTGCAGGGCAAGCTGCATCCGCTGTCACTGCTGTGGCTGGCGCTCAATGTGGCGTGGTGGCTGGTGGAATCCTCAACCCAGGTGGCGTGGCTGGCGCTGCGGCCGGGCCGCCCGCCATTGTCGGCGGTGCTGCGGGTGCGCCTGGCGCTCAAGTCGGATCTGGTCTTGGCGTTGGGCGTCAACATCATGAACCTCACCCCGGGCACGATCGTGCTGGAGATCGACCAGACCCGGCGCCTGCTGTACGTGCACGTGCTCGACGTGGGGTCGCAGCGGTCGGTGGACCGGTTCTACCGGCAGGCGGCCAAGCTGGAGCGGCTCCTGGTGGCCTCGTTCGAGCGCGATTCCGAATGGCGCCCGGCGGCAACCGAATCCGAGGAGGCGGCACGATGACGTCCACACTGTCAACGTCGACTTGTTGTCGCCGATGGGCCCCATTCTCCGCAACAACTCGACGTTCGGGGGCACAGTCATGACGATCGTGTGGGTGCTCGCCGGCGCGATGCTGATCGCGGCCGCGGCAGTGACGATGATCCGGCTGCTGGCCGGCCCCAGCACGCTGGACCGGCTGGTCGCCGTCGACACCATGGTGGCGGTGACCATGTGCGGGATCGGCACCTGGGCGGCCTACACCCTGGACACCACCGTCACCTACAGCCTGGCCGCCCTGGCTCTGATCAGCTTCGTCGGATCGGTTAGCGTGGCCCGCTTCCGCGTGCCCGACATCGAACGGCCGGACCGATGACGACAGCGTTGGACATCCTGACCGCCATCCTCGTGCTCGGCGGGTCGGCGCTGGCGCTGACGGCGGCCATCGGTGTGGTGCGCTTCCCCGACACGCTCACGCGCATGCACGCCGCCACCAAACCCCAGGTGCTCGGGCTTCTGTTGGTGCTCGGCGGGGCCGCGATCCGTCTTCGCGGCAATGTCGACATCGGCATGATCATCCTGACCGGAATCTTCACCCTCATCACCGCACCGGTGGTGGCACACCGGGTGGGTCAGCTGGCCTACCGTGAGCAGAA
This sequence comes from Mycobacterium sp. M26, assembly GCF_001494595.1. Taxonomy (GTDB): domain Bacteria; phylum Actinomycetota; class Actinomycetes; order Mycobacteriales; family Mycobacteriaceae; genus Mycobacterium. The sequence goes on along the minus strand of NZ_LN929907.1, from coordinate 1,185,590 downwards.
CATCCGCGATGATCTGCTGACCACCGACGAGATGCGAGAACTGGCGGCCGACGACAAGGACAACCGGCCATCGCACCCTGTCGACGATTGACGCGATTTCAGTCCAAAGGCGAGAACTTCCCCCTGCAATCAGGTTGAATGACCTGTGTAGCCAGAGCATGGGAGCAGACCATGGACATGCGCAACAGCACATCGATCGCCGCCGGGGTTCTCGTCGCCGCGGGACTTGCCAGCACAACTGTGGTCGGCGCCCCTCCCGCGAACGCCACCTGCGCTTCGTTTTTCGGGATCGGCAATAGCGCCGATTGCACCAGCAGCCTTACCAGTTTCGCGATTGCGCTCGGAACCAACGCCAAAGCCAACGCCAACGGGTTGTTCGGCAGTGCGTTCGCGGTCGGCAACTCCAGTACCGCCACAACTGCGAGTACAGGACTGTTCGAAACCGCAATTGTGCTGGGGGACAACTCTTCTGCACAAGCGTCAGGCATCTTGTCGCTGGCCGTCGTTGCTGGCTCAAACGCACTCGCGAAAGCGGGTCAACTGCCCTCGGACGTGGGTAATGTCGCCGTGTCGCTCGGAACCAACGCCATGGGTTCAGCTGTCGCCATGGGCAACGGAAACATTTCGGTGAATCTCCTCGGCGACGGCACCGCGCTCAGTTCGGGCAACGGCAACCTTTCGCTGAACGCCTTCGGGTCGAGCGCCGTACAAGCGCAGGGCACCCTCAACACAGCGTTCAACGTGCTCGGCAGCGCCAACAACGTCAAAGCCGGAACCGGGCCACTAGCGATCGCCGGAGCCATCGGCGTCAACGGATCGACGATCCTCAAGTCCGGACCGGGTTTCAACATCAATGGCCTCGTGGTCGGTGGAGCGTCCGCCGTCAGCGGCAAGAAGACCGGCACCAACACCGCCACCCGGAGCACGGCGTCCGCAGGCTCGGCTAAGAGCACTGGCGGCAGCGGTCGCAAGTAGTCGCCTTGCGTGGGAGGCATGTCGCACGGCTTGACCGGGTAGAAAAGAACTCGTGAGCCGACACGACGATGACACCTGGGATATCACCGAGGGAGTCGGTGCCACCGCCCTGACCGTCGCGCGGGCCCGGGCCGCGGAGTCGGAGGCGGAGTGTCCGCTCTACACCGACCCGTACGCACACTTCTTCATCGAGGCGGCCACCGAGGCCGGTTGGCGGCCGTCGTTCACCGAGGAGACCCTGGCCCACATCGGCAAGGCCGACGATCAGGTGATCGCCCGGATGAAGACGATGGCCGCCTATATCGCCTCCCGCACCAAATACCTCGACGAGTTCTTCACCACCGCCGGCGCCAACGGCCTGGATCAGGTGGTGATCCTGGCGGCCGGGCTCGACACCCGAGCCTGGCGGCTGCCGTGGATCAGTGACACCACCATCTATGAACTCGACCAGCCGAAGGTGCTCGAGTTCAAGGAGCGGGTGCTGGCCAGTCACAACGCCCGTCCGGCGACGGCCTACGTCTCGGTGCCGATCGATCTGCGTCATGATTGGCCAACGGCATTGCGCCAGCACGGTTTCGACGAGTCTCGACCGACGGTGTGGTGCGCGGAAGGCTTGCTGCCCTACCTGTCTGCCGACGCACAGGATCTGTTGTTCGAGCGGATCGACGCCCTGAGCGCCGAGGGCAGCCGGCTGGCGGTGGAGGCCTTCGGCCGCGACTTCTACTCGCCCGAGATCATGGAACGGCGTCGCGAGCGGATGGCGCAGGCCCGGCAGGCTGCCGCCGAAGCGGGCATCGACGACATCCCCGATACCGCCGCGCTGTGGTATGTCGAGGCCCGCACCGATGTGGCCGAATGGCTCACAGACCATGGCTGGGAGGTCGAGACCATCGATGCACCCGACCTGATGGAGCACTACCAGCGGCCCCCATTCGACGTCGATGTGGTGCCGGATACGACGTTCGTCGCCGCCACCAAACTCTGACCACGAATCGCGCGCGCCGACTGGTCTCTTCTGCAAACATTGGCCCGTCCGCAGTGAAATTTTCCGCTGCGTCACATCCGAGGGCGATGGGAGCAGCCATGGGCTCGCAGCGTGCACTGTCCGGGAAAAGGCTGACCGGCGGAGTGCTGGCCGGCGCACTCGCCACCGGCGCGCTGGCCGGCGCCGGGTTGGGGTCGGCCCCGCACGCCAACGCAACCTGCGCGGCACTGTTCGGCATCGGCAACAACAAGGAGTGCAGCAGTACCCCGACCACGATCGCCATTGCGCTGGGTACTGGTGCCACGGCGACAGCAGGCGGCATCTTCGGTGTCGCGTTCTCCATCGGAGACGGTGCGAGCGCGGCGACGGGAGCCAATCTCGCGTCCACTCCGCAGTCGAGCGGCTTCGCCGTTGCCGTAGCCCTCGGGACCGGTACCCAGGCCGCGTCCTACGGTCTGTTTTCCACCGCGGTCGTCACCTCGGGATATGGCGCGGGCGGCGTCCGCGCCGAGTCCGCTGGAAACTTCACCTTCTCGATCAACGTGAGCGGGCCGACCGCCAACGGGCACATCTCCCAGACACAGGCGTTCGGCCAGGGTTCGACCGCGCTCAACCTGTTCGGCACAGCACAGGGGTTTTCGAACTTCATCTCCGCCGACGGCCTGGGGGCACTGAGCGCAAGCATCCTCGGTGACGGCAATGTCGTGGAGGCCGAGAAGGGGCCGCTGTCGATCGCAGCCTCGCTGTTCCAGAGTGGCCAGAACAGCGGTCAAGGGGTGAATGCCGTCAACCAGACCGGGCCAGGATTCAACATCAATAACCGGATTACGCTGCCCCTGCAGACACCGCAGAAGAAGAAAAAGACGGCTGCCGCGGCGGCGGGCGCGGCCAAACCGGCCAAGTCCACCGGCGGCAGCGGGCGTGCTTCGTCGTCGGAGTAACCCGCGGTCCGCATATTCACTGAATTGACCCCGGCGTCGATTCAGCCCACCTGAGCAGCGCATGCGGGGTTGAATACTTGCGAACACAACTTTCTAGCGGAGGAAGCCCGCAGATGACGACATCCATCACCCGCCCTCGAAGCACCGCCGCCGTCATCGCCAGCACTCTGCTGGCCGGCGGTCTGGCTGCCACCGCCCTGGGTTCGGCACCCACGGCAAGCGCCACCTGCGCCTCGTTCTTCGGTCTGGGCAACGGCCCTGACTGCACCAGCAACATCACCAGCTTCGCCATCGCGATCGGCACGAACGCGCAGGCCCGCGCCAACGGCTGGTTCGGTAGCGCGCTGGCCGTCGGCACCTCGAGCTCAGCCGAGACCCCCAGTGGTGGATTCCTCAACACGTCGATCGCGCTGGGCGATTCGGCGACCGCCCAAGCGGGCGGCATCCTGTCCCTTGCCGCCATCGCCGGGTCGAACGCGACCGCGAACGCGGGGGCCTCCGGCGAGTTTTTGAATGTGTCACTGACGGTGGGTAATTCGGCGACCACCAACGTGGCCACCTTCGGCAACGGCAACCTCGCCGTCAATCTGTTCGGGAGTGCGACTGTTCAGAGTGTCGGCAATGTGAACACCGCCGTGAACATCGGTGGCACCGGATTCCTCTTCTCCCAGGGCTCGTTCAACAGCTCGTACAACCTATTCGGCACCACCACCGTTGTTCGCGCCCAGAACCCCGCGGCGCCGCCGGAAGCCTTCGGAAGCACGGCGTTCAACATCGGCGGATCGGGCAACGTCGTCACGGCGGGACCCGGTCCGCTGGCGATCGCCGGGGCGATCTTCCAGAACACCAAGATCATCACGAAGAACGGACCGGGCATCAACATCAACGGGCTTGTCGTCGGCGGGGCATCGGCGGTCAGCGGCAAGAAGGCAAAGAGCTCGACATCCACCGGCAAGAAGTCCAGCACCTCGGCGAAGTCCACGGGCGGCAGCGCGCGCAAGTAGCGCGCAATTTGACGAATACGGCAATTTTTCATCCAGCAAGGTTCCTGAAGCGTTCAATGCGTCCTACAGGAACCCCACAGGAAGGGCTGCCCATGACTGCCGTCCGTATCAGCCGAGTCGCCATCTCGGCCGTTGCTGCGGCGTTGGTAGGTACGGCCGTGGGCACACCGCCCGCCGCCAACGCCACCTGCGCCTCATTCTTCGGCCTCGGCAACACCGCCGACTGCAGCAGTAACATCACCAGCTTCGCCATCGCTATCGGCCCAGCCGCGCAGGCCCACGCCGATGGATGGTTCGGGAGTGCCCTGGCGATCGGCACCTCCAACGAAGCGAGAACCGACACCAACGGCGTCTTGAATACTGCGATCACCCTCGGCGACTACAGCACGTCCCGGGCCGGTGGCATTCTCTCGCTCGCGGTTCAGGCCGGATACAACTCAGACGTTCAGTCGGGGCTCAATCCCACGGATGTGCTGAATGTTGGCATATCGCTGGGCAACACCAGCGGCGGATTGATCAATACCTACGGAGCGGTGAACCTTGCCGTCAATCTCTTCGGCGATGCCAGCGTGGCGGCCTACGGCTTCGGCAACTCCGCCCTGAACGTCACGGGGTCGAACAGCGTCTCGGCGATCGGTGGGTTCAACAATGCGGTAAGCCTTTTCGGCACCGGTAACAGCCTTCTGGCCGGTGGGAGTTCTACCGCAATCCTCAACTCCGCCGCCAACATCGGGGGTTCAAGCAACGCTGTCGCATCCGGGCCGGGGCCATTCGCCATCGCGGCGGCGATCTTGCAGAACGGGAGGACGATCACCAAGTCAGGTCCCGGCTTCAACATCAATGGTGTTGTCGTCGGCGGTGCCTCGGCAGTCAGCGGCAAGAAGGCCAATAGCTCGACTGCGAAGAGCACCAGCAAGAAGTCGGGCGGGTCCGCCGCCAAGAGCCACGGCGGCAGCGCCCGCAAGTAGTCCGCTATTCCTCGGCGATCTGAAACTCCACCATCGCCGCAACCGTTTCTAGCGCATCAGTGAAGACGTCGACCCGCTCGGCCAGGGTCGGCGCGGCCAGTAGCGCGTAGCGGTCAGCCTGGCCCATCGGCACCCGGGACGCCAGGGCGTAGATGTGGCGCGACGGGTCGTCGGCCACCTCGGGTTCGACAGCCAGCGCGTCCGGACGCAGCTGGGCCCCACGAGAACTGACGATCCGCTCGAACAGCTCCAGAATGCGGTCGACCACCTCGCCGATGCGCTGGGGACCGACCGGTGGGCCCGGCTCATCGGGCCACAGCTCGATGGCGGCCCTCGGATACGGGTCGTCGTCGAGCCACTGCGTCACCCGGATACGTTCGCACACAACAGCATTCAGCTGATACTGGCCCATGCCGTGATCGGCGTACTCGGCGATGCGGGCCAGCGCGCCGACATCGCTGCGGATATCCCCGCCGCCGACCTCCCGACCGCGGGTGATCAGCACGACGCCGAAGGCCGGATCGTCCATCGCCAGGCAGTCCCGGACCAACTGGGAGTACCGCGGTTCAAAGATCCGCAGCGGCAGCACCTCGCCCGGCAGCAACGCGGACTGCAGCGGGAACATCGGTTGCGCGGTCATCGCAGGCCCTGGCCGACGAGGATGTCGCGCACCGGTGCGCTCGGGTCGACGAAGGTGCACAACGCGCTGGCCACCCCGACCCACAGGTCGGGGTTGATGCCGATCAGCTGGTTGCCCTTCTCGCCAATGGCTTTGATGACCTCGCGGCGGGTGGCGTCGTCCATCGCCAGGTACTCGCGGCAGGTAGCGGTGGACAGATCGGCAGGCGCCAGCGGCTTACCGGCCTGGCCCGGTACGGCGACCGGGGTGCCGGGAATCGGCTTGGCACAGCCCGCGCCGGTCAGCACGAGCACAGCCGCCAGCACTGTGAGTCCCACCCGCCGGATTGCCATGCCGCGCCTCCTCATCACGCTAGATGTCGAGCTCGGCCACCAGCGAGTCGACCACGGCATGCAGGTCGCCGCCGTTCTCATCGGCTACCCGGTGCTGGCGCTGATAAGACGCGCCACGGCGCGGAATCTCGGCCACCGCCGCCAGTTCGTCTGCGCAGTGCAAAGATTCGGCCACCGGCTGCAGCCGGGTCAGCAGGTCATCGAGATCCTCGGTGACCAGCCGTTCGTTGCTGTCGGCATCGAGGATGATGATGGCGTCCAGGCCGTACCGCGCCGCGCGCCACTTGTTCTCCTGCACATGCCACGGCGGCATCACGGGCAACTGCTCACCGGCGTCCAGCCGACGGTCCAGGTCGACGATCAAGCAGTGCGTCAGCGCCACCAGCGCCGAGAGCTCGCGCAGATTGGACACCCCGTCGAAGATGCGGACCTCGACGGTACCGAGGTGCGGGGAAGGCCTGATATCCCAACGCACTTCGTTGATGTGGTCGATGATGCCGGTCTTCTTCTGGTCATAGACGAACTCTTCGAACTGCCGCCACGTCTCGAACTGGAACGGCAGCCCGGCGGTGGGCAGCTGCTGGAACATCATCGACCGGTTGCTGGCGTAGCCGGTGTCCTCCCCCATCCAGAACGGGGACGACGCGGACAGCGCCAGCAGGTGCGGGTAGTGGTTGAGCAGCGAGGAGATGATCGGCATGACCTTGTGCGCCGACGAGACCCCCACGTGCACATGCACGCCCCAGATCAGCATCTGCCGACCCCACCACTGCGTGCGCTTGATCAGTTCGGCGTAGCGCGGGGCGTCGGTGAGTTTCTGCGCCGACCACTCGGCGAAAGGATGCGTGCCGGCACAGAACAGTTCCATCCCGCGGTCTTGCACCGCACCGCGGACATCCCGCAGCGTCGAGCGCAGATCGTCCATTGCCTCTCCGACGGTGTCGCACACGCCGGTGACGATCTCGACGGTGTTGCGCAGCAGTTCCTTGTGCACGTGCGGGTTCTCACCCAAGTCGGCGATCACCGCGGCGGCCTCGTTACTCAGGTCGCGGGTCGCCGCGTCGATGAGGGCGAACTCCCACTCGACACCGAGGGTCGGCCGGGGGGACCCGGCGAAGTCGATGCGCGCGGCGGCGCGTCTGCTCGCTGAACTGCTAGCCGGAGCTGAGGACACCGCACGCCACCCGCTTGCCGGCGGCCACAGCGGTCTGGTCGGCGGCGATGGTGTCGGACTTGTCGTAGATGACGATGGCCGACTTGTCGCCGTCGAGCAGCTGCTCTTCTTTGAATGCGTCGGTGGTGGTGACGAGCATCCCGGTGCCGTCGGCTTTCACCTGCAGCGGCACCAGCGGGCCGGTCGGGCTGGCGGGGGCGATCGGGTCACCGGCGGACAGGAAGTCGCCGGGGTTACCGCCGGCCGGGCCGACCGAGTTGGGCTCGCACTTGCCGACGGCGGTCAGCTGCAGGTTGTGCAGACCGGGGGCGAGCTTGCCTGCACCGGTGGTCTGCACGGTGACGGTGGCAAACTTCTCGGTGAACTCGACGGTGGCCGCGGCCAGCTGGGAGCCGTCCACGCCGGTGATGATCGCGTTGAGCGTCTTGGTTTCCTCGGTGACCTGCTCTTCGCCCGCGTTCTGGGCCTCGGCCTCGGCCGACGGGTCCGGCGAGCCCGTCCACACCGGCGGGGTGGTGCCGGGCTGCGTGGCAATGGGCTCATTGGGCGAACAGGCCGTCAGCAACGCGACGGGAGCAACGAACAGGACTGCGGTGGCGATCTTCGCCTGGCTGACGGGCTTAACCATGCCCCGAACTCTATCCCGTCACCAGAACGATCACGCCCGGTGGTTGCTCGGCGATTTCCGGAATTCGTGGCTCGACAGGTGCGTCGAGCACCTTGGCCACGGCTTCGGCCGCCGCCTGCTCACCCTCGGTGGTGCCGAAGTACACGGTGGTTGCGGTGACCGACGGGGCGGCCAGGTTACTGGTCTCGGTCACGTTCCAGCCGGCCTCACGCAGCCGGTCACCGATGCGGCCCGCGCCACCTTCCTCACCGCCGACGTTGAACACCCGGACGTCGGCCTTCGCCGCGGCCGCCGAGGTCTTGGTGGTGCTCGTGGTGGTGGTCACGGTGCGCACCGACGACGTGTCGTCGCTGGAGTCGTTACCCGAGCCCATCGCCTGGAATCCGACGAGCAGGAAGATGACACCCAGGAACAACAGGACCATCACCATCGCCCGCAGGGGCAGGCCCGAGGAATCGGGAACGCGCTCGTTCATCGGCCCCACCTTAACCAGCGACGGCGGTCAACCCGAAAAATCAGGGAACCTCGAAGCCCAGTCGACGGGCCGCACGCGCCTTCTGGCGGCTGGCCCGAAGCCTGCGCAGCCGCTTGACCAGCATCGGGTCCGCGGCGAGCGCTTCTGGACGGTCGACCAGCGCATTCAGCACCTGGTAATAGCGAGTGGCCGACATCGAAAACAGTTCCTTGATGGCTTCTTCTTTGGCTCCGGCGTACTTCCACCACTGCCGTTCGAAGGCCAGGATGTCGTATTCACGGCGAGTCAAGCCCTCAGGCAGGTCAGCGTCGTCGTTGGAGCGCTCAGCCCGTGCCATGGCGCCGTCCATTTCGCTCTGTGGACCCTTTCGCAAAGTTCTGACCGTGAGACATCCGTGTGATGGCGTCATTCAATCACGCTCACGTCAGTTGGGACGGCAGCCGAGCCCGCGCGTCGGCTGACTTAAGCTTGCCGATCATGGCAGTCAGACCAATTGTGATCTTGGGTGATCCCGTCCTGCACAACCCGACCAGCCCGGTGCCGGTCGGCGACGACGGATCCCTGCCCGCCGATCTGGCCGATCTGATCAAGGACATGTACGACACGATGGACGCCGCCAACGGTGTCGGCCTGGCGGCCAACCAGATCGGGGTGGGCAAGCGGCTGTTCGTCTACGACTGTGCCGACGACCGCGGCCAGACCACCCGCCGGCGCGGCGTGGTGATCAACCCGGTGCTGGAGACCTCAGAGATCCCCGAGACGATGCCCGATCCGGACAACGACGACGAGGGGTGCCTCTCGGTGCCGGGTGAGTCTTTCCCCTGCGGGCGCGCGACCTGGGCCCGGGTCACCGGCCTGGACGCCGACGGCCAGCCGGTCACGCTGGAGGGCAACGGGCTGTTCGCCCGGATGCTGCAGCACGAGACCGGCCACCTCGACGGTTTCCTCTATGTCGACAAGCTCATCGGCCGGCATGCCCGGGCAGCCAAGAAGGCGGCGAAGAAGAACGGCTGGGGTGTCCCGGGCCTGTCGTGGATGCCCGGCGAGGTGCCTGACCCCTTCGGTCAGTGATGGCCAGCGTCCCGCCGGTCGGCGCCCGGGTGAGCATCCGCTACCGGCTGCCGGCGGGCAGTTCGCCGCCGATGACCGACGTGATCGGCCATGTGCAAGCCCTGGACCCGGTGGTGCTGCGGACCAAATCCGGCGAGCTGGTCTCGATCAGCCCCGCCGACGTGATCGCCGTGCGCGAGCTGAGCGACCGGCCGGTACGGGCCTCGGAGATCCGGGCTCTGGAGCATGCTGCCGCGCTGGCCTGGCCCGGCACCGAACAGCACTGGCATGACGGCTGGTTCCTGCGCGCCGGCGGCGGCTACACGAGCCGGGCGAATTCAGCTGTGCCACTGGATGTCTCGGCCACGATCGCCGGCTTGGACGGCGTGATCGACTGGTATCGCGAGCGCGGCCTGGACCCCTGGCTGGCGCTGCCGGACCGGCTGGTTCCGGTGCGCACCGCCGGGATCAAGCACACCCGGGTGATGGTGGCCGACCTTGCATACGCGAATCCTGATGGGGCCGTGACGTTTCAGGATCGGCCCGACGACGACTGGCTGACCCGCTACGAGCGTGACGTGCCGGTGCCGGTGCTGACCGCGGTCGTCGACGGTGAGCTGGTCTTCGCCTCGACACCCGGTACGGCGGTGGGTCGCGGGGCGGTGACATCCGCACCGGACGGCACCCGGTGGCTGGGCATCTCGGCCGTGCACGTCACCGCCGGTCAGCGTCGCAGCGGCCATGCCCGCTCGCTGTGCCGGGCCCTGCTGGGCTGGGGTGCGCAGCAGGGTGCGAGCCGCGCCTACGTCCAGGTGCTGGAGGACAACGCCGCCGCGATCGCGCTGTACAGCGGGTTTGGGTTCGTCCTGCACCATCACCACCGCTACGTCGATGCGCGGTCGGTACTCGGTCGTACGCTGTAGCCCATGCCCGCCGACGCCCTGCGCATCGCCACCTGGAACGTCAACTCCATCCGTACCCGGGTGGGCCGTGTGGTGGATTGGCTGCAACGCGGCGACGTCGACGTGCTGGCGATGCAGGAGACCAAGTGCTCCGACGACCAGTTCCCCACCATGCCGTTCCTGGAGGCCGGCTACGAAGTGGTGCACTGCGGGTTCAACCAGTGGAACGGGGTGGCGATCGCCTCCCGGGTCGGCCTCGACGCCGTCCAGGTGGGTTTCGACGGTCAACCATCCTGGAGCAAGGACGGGGTGGACGCCAAGGCCGAGGCCAGGGCACTGGCGGCCACCTGCGCCGGTGTGCAGGTGTGGAGCCTGTACGTGCCCAACGGCCGCACCCTGGATGACCCGCACTATCAGTACAAGCTGGAATGGCTTGCCGCCCTACGTAACACGGCTGATTCGTGGCTGCAGCAGGATCCGGCCGCGCAGATCGCCCTGGTCGGCGACTGGAACATCGCGCCGACCGACGAGGACGTCTGGGACATCGGAGTCTTCGAGAACTCCACCCACGTCTCGGAGGCGGAACGCACGGCGTTCAACGCCATCGTCGACACCCGGTTCACCGACGTGGTGCGCCCGTTCACCCCGGGCCCCGGCGTCTACACCTACTGGGATTACACGCAGTTGGCGTTTCAGAAGCGCCGCGGCATGCGCATCGACTTCATCCTGGGCTCACCGGCTCTGGCGGATCGGGTGGTGCACGGCGAGATCGTGAAAGACGAACGGCGGCCGGGCAAGAAGGGTGACCCGGCGCCCAGCGACCACGCGCCGGTGCTGGTCGATCTGCGCACCTGACGGCCGCGCCGTCAGCTCGGGTCGTTGACCTTCACCAGCATCTTGCCGATGTTGGCTCCGGTGAACAGACCGTTGAGGGCGTCGACGCAACTCTCGAGTCCCTCGAAGACGGTCTCGCGGTGCACCAGCTTGCCTTCGGCCTCCCAGCGGCGAAGGTCGGCGTAGGCCTGCTCGAAGCGGTCCCACATATCGAGGGCGTTGAAACCCTGCATCGAGGCGGTCTTGGACAGCAGGTTGACGTAGTTCGACGGGCCGGGATGCTCACCGGTGAGGTAGCTGGAGATGACACCGCACAGCACCACCCGCGCCTTCATCGCGAGCCGGCCCAGCACCGCATCCAGGATCGGGCCGCCGACGTTGTCGAAGTAGACGTTCACACCCTTGGGGCAGTGCTCTTTGAGCGCGGCGCGCATGTCGTCGTTCTTGTAGTCGATGCAGGCGTCGAAGCCGAAATCCTCGACCACGGCCTTGCATTTCTCCGGCCCGCCGGCGATCCCGATCACCCGGGCTCCGGCGATCTTGGCGATCTGCCCGGCCACCGACCCGGTGGCACCGGCGGCCGCCGACACGACGACGGTCTCTCCCGCCTGGGGCCGCCCGATATCGGTCATGCCGAAGTACGCGGTGGCCCCGGTCGGGCCGTACATGCTCATCACCGCCAGCTGGTCGCTGCCGGCCTGCACCGGGGTGCTGAAGATGTCGTCGCGGATGACCTGGTAGTCCTGGAAACCCGTCAGGGTGGTGACGACGTCCCCGACCTCGAACGCGTCGCAGCGGGTCGCGACCACCTCGCCGATACCGGCGGCGCGGATCACCTCGCCGATCTGGACCGGCGGCAGATAGCTCGGCTGGTCGTTGAGCCAGGTGCGCGCGGCGGCATCCAGGCCGACGTAGGTCGTACGCAGCAGTGCCTCACCCTCGGCCAGTTCCGGTGCGGCGGTGGTCACGAGCTCGGTGTCGTCAGGCTTCACGAGACCGTTTGGGCGGCGGCGCAGCAGGATCTGGCGATTGGTCAGCGCAGGCACGGCTGTGAAGCTACCGAAGGCGACGAGGCCGTCGTGGGCGGTTTCCACACATCGAGACGGCCGCGAACTATGGCCGCGAGGTAAACATTGGGCTAATCGCGTGGCCGTCATCGGGCCGGGACGCAAGGATCGTGGGGTGGGATCGTTTGTTTCCGTCTATGTCGATTGGGCGGCCACCATCGAGCAGGTCAGTTCGGCCGCAGCCGAACTGCAGCTGCCTGACGGTGTCCTGCGGGCCGAGGTGGTGTCGGCGGGTGACACGTTCGGCTGTCGCGTCGCGGTCGATCTGACGGGTGACTTCGACGAACAGCGCGACGGCCCCCGGATCGCGCGAGCGTATGCGGCGCAGCTGTCGCAGGCGGTCGGCGTTCCGGTGTTCGCGCTGCACGACCTGATCCTCGCCGGCCGTTCGGATTGGTGAGTTGACGTCGTCTCCCTGACGTCATGTCGTGTTCGCTCTCGCATGATCTGCTGTCGGCATAGGTCAGTCGCCGTGCGAAGTGGGGACTTTGATGGGTTCGGACATCCTCATTCCGAAGAGCACCGCACATCAGACGCTGACGTGTCTCGAGGCGCTCATCGAGTTCTACCGCCGGCAGCCGCCGGAACCGGCCGCCCGCACGATCGGTGATCTCGTCGAATTCCGGGACGTCATGTCGCAGAGCGTGCGGTCATCCCGGGATCGCACCACCCGGGTCGCGGCGGTGACGCTGGTCAGGATTTCCGATCGGCTGGCCGCCTGCGCGCAGGCCGAGATCGGCCCGGACGAGATGCAGGCCGCGCTGTGGCGGATGGCCGGACGCCTCGACCGCTGGGTCATCGAAGCCACCCCGGCGCCGCCGAAGAAGTAGCGACTCAGCCGCGCAGCACCGCGACGGTCAACGCGCCGGCGAACACCAGCGCAGGCACGGCCATCGCGGCGACGAAGCCCACCCCGAAGCGGCGGCCTCCGGCGGTGAACGCCAGCACCATCTTGACGATCAGGTTGGACCCCAGGGCCGCACCCACCGACAGCAGTGCGGTGTCGACGCTGATGTCGCCCTTGGCGGCCAGACTCGCCGCCGCCACCGATCCGGCGTGCGCATCCGCGAGACCGGCTGCGAAGGCGGCCAGCACGGCACCCTGGGGTCCGAAAACGTCTGCCCCCCAACGCCCGACGAGCAGGGCGAAGGTGAGCAACGCGGCCAGGATGAGCGCGGGGCGCAGGGCGAACGGCCGGCTCGCCGGTGCCGCGTCGGGAGCGGGAGCGGGCTGGTCGCGGGCCGCGCCCCGGTACACCAGAACCGCGACACCCAGCAGGACGACAAGTCCTGCCACCACCGGTATCCACAGTCGGCGTAGCACGTCGAGGTCGACGAGCCCGATCACCACCAGCAGTTGCACAAAGGTCGCCAGGCTGGCCAGCAGCGCACCAGCCAGAGGAGCACGCAGGCCGGTTCCGGTGCGGCTGACCCGTCCCATCGAGGCCGTGGTGGCCGACGCGGAGACGAACCCGCCGGCCAGCCCCGTCACCAGCAGACCCCGCTGTGGGCCGAGCGCGCGTACACCGATGTAGCCGACCCAGCCGATTCCGGTGAGAAGGACGACGAGCAGCCAGATCTTGGCCGGATTGAGCACGCCGTACGGCCCGATTCCCTTGTCGGGCAACAAGGGCAGCACCACGAACGCCACCACGAAGAACTTGATGGCGTCCTCGAGTTCGACCTCGCTGACGATCTCCCGGGCGAACCGGTGGATCCGGGACTTGGACACCAACAGCGCGGTCACCACCACGGCGAGCGCGACGGCGATGGCGGGCCTGGTGTAGGCGAGCGCGCCGAGCAGGTAGGCGACGATCGCGGCGATCTCCGTCGTGGTGCCCGGATCGTCCTCGCTGGTGCGGAAATAGGCCAGCGCCAGCAGTGCCCCGACGCCGAGGAGCCCGACCACCACGAGCCAGATATCGACACTCGCGGCCAGCGCACCGGCGAGGGCCAGCAGAGCGAAGGACCGCGACCCGGCGGGCAAGGTGCGGTTATGGCTGCGTTCGCGCTCGAATCCGAGCAGCAGCCCGATGGCCAGCGCCACCAGGAACGGCTGCAGCTGCTGCCACGTCACAGCGGGTCGCAGACGACCCGGCGGACTTCTCGGCCCACGGCGCCGTCCTCCCTCATGCAGCCGACCTGCGGGACAGCCTAGCGTGCTCGCTGCAGCGAGAGGCAGAGTCGAAAGTCACCACGATCAACGGTGATTCGACACAGCGCAGCTAGTCCTCGGCGTAACGACCGGGGTTGAACAGCGAGGCGATCGCACCGACCACCATCATCAGTGCCGCCGCCCCGAACACCACCACCAGCCCGGCGTGGAACGGTTCGATGATGAGGTTCGGGAAGAACGTCTTGCCGGTCAGCACCTCAGCGTTGACGCCCGGCTGATTCAGCGCGTTGTAGGGCGCCAGCAGTTCGGCGATCGGGTTGTAACCGAGGAACGCCGCGAACAGACTGCCCACCGGTGGCATGTTGGCCACCTCGTGGGCCACTGAGGCTGAGACTCCTTGGGCCTGAAGGCCTTTGCTCATGGCGTCGGGCAGGGTGTTGGCCAGGCCGACGATCATGAGCGAGAAGAAGATACCGATGGACAGCGACGATCCGGCGTTGAAGAACGTCGCGCGAACACCGGATGCCGCACCGCGCTGGGCGGCCGGGACGCTGGACATGATGGCCGCGGTGTTGGGCGCGGTGAAGATGCCGCCGCCGAGGCCGTTGAGGAACACCAGAACCGCGAACACCCAGTAGTTGAAGTTGACCGGGATCAGCAGCAGCGCGACGAAGGTAACTGCCATCAGCACCATGCCGCCGACGGTGAACGGCCGGGCCCCGAAGCGGTCGGCCAGTGAGCCGGCGATCGGCGCGGCAGCCAGGAACCCGAACGTGGCCGGCAGCAGATAGATACCCGCCCACAGTGGAGTCGACTCAAAGCTGTAGCCGTGCAAGGGAAGCCAGATGCCCTGCAGCCAGATGATGAGCATGAACTGCAGCCCGCCACGACCCACCGACGACATCAGGCCGGCGAGGTTGCCCATGCCGAACGCTGCCGAGCGGAACAGCCGGATGTCGACCATCGGCTCCGGGACCCGCAATTCGATCAGGCAGAACACCACCAGGAGTAGCAGCCCGGCGCCGATCGAACCGAGGACCATCGGATTGGTCCACCCGGTGGTGGAGTCGCCATAGGGCTGAATTCCATAGGTGATCCCGATCAGCAGCACGGTCAGCCCCACCCCGAAGGTGACGGTGCCGGCCCAGTCCATCCGGCCGGGGTTGCGCACCCCCAGTTCCTTGAGCGACCGCACACTCCACAGGGTGCCGATGATGCCGATTGGTACGCCCACCCAGAACACGGCCTGCCAATGGATTTCGGAGAGCACGCCGCCGATCAGCAGGCCCAGGAACGAGCCGGCCACGGCGGCGACCATGTTGACACCCAGCGCCATACCGCGCTGGTTGGCGGGGAACGCGTCGGTGAGGATGGCCGACGACGATGACATCAGCATCGCGCCGCCGATTCCCTGGATCACCCGCCAGGCGATCAACCAGATAGCTCCGCCGTCGAGGTGGAACGGATCGAACGACAAGGCGATGGCGGCCAGGGTGAACACCACGAAGCCGATGTTGTAGATGCGGACCCGGCCGAACATATCGCCCAGCCGCCCGAACGGCACCACCAGCACGGCGGTGACCACCAGGTAGCCCATCAGCATCCACAGCAGGTAACTGACGTTGCCGGGCGCCAGCGGGTTCAGGCCGATCCCGCGGAAGATGGCGGGCAGCGAAATGAGCACGATCGAGGCGTTGACGGCCGCCAGCAGGATGCCCAGCGTGGTGTTGGACAGGACCACCCACTTGTAGTGCGGGTGGTCGTGGTCCATCCGCCGCCGGCGGCGGTCGGTTTCGATCTCGGCAGCGTCGATCTCGGTGGTCACGGGCACGTCTCGTTTCGTGAGCAATCAATCAGTAGCAGCATCGGGCGCCGACGGCGCAATAACGCATATGTTAGCTATACAAATCTTTTCAGGCCAATCCGCATCGAATTTCACCTTGTGCAGCGAAAAGACGAGTACATCCGCGCAAAACGTGAAACTCGATCCCGGCGCGCGCCGCTCAGGGCTTCCAACCGCGGGACAGAAGATGGCGCCGGGTGCGTTCGACGATCTCGTCATCGCGGTCTTCCTTGATGACGTGATCGACCGCCCACCCGAGACTGTCCATCACCGGGCGTAGTCGCGCGTCCTTCACGTAGGAGCGGCGGTCGGTGCGGTGTACATCGCCGTCGTACTCCGAGCCGACCCGAAAGCGCTCCCACCCCAGGTCGAGAAGGCGCACCGACCGCCGGCCGTCGAACACCGGTACCTGGGTTTCAGGACGCGGCAGGCCCGCATCGATGTACAACAGCCGCAGCCGGGTCTCCTGCGGCGAGGCCGCGCCGCCGTCGACGAGTGGCAGCGCCTCGGCCAGCCGCTTCAGACCGCGCACTCCGGGATACCGCTTGGCGAGGAGCGCAACATCTTCGGTTGAGAACACTTGGTTGCGCATCAGCGCGTCCAGCCGGGCGATCGCGTCACCACGGGCCAAGTGCCTGCCGAGATCGAATGCCGCTCGGGCGCGCACCACGACGGGGATACCCGCAACGGTGGTGACCTCATCCGGTGCGATCGACTCCTGCCGGACCACCAGGCAGGGTTGGGACCGCGCGTGCCGCGGTGAGATCAGTTCGACGGTGGTGTTCGCGTCGACCCAGTTCGCGCCGTACAGCCCGGATGCCGCCACACCGGTGACCACGGCCTGACGACCCGTCGCCAACCATGCCGCCTTCGCCCGGTCCCACAGCGTGATTGCCGAGTCCTTGGGCATGTACACGCCGCGGAACAGCGGCTGGTACCAGCGGACCAGCTCACTCCTGGTGAGCCTGCCAGCCGTCAGCGCCTCGCGTCCGAGGAACACCTCCCGCTTGGGCATGGCGGGAGCGTGTCACCGGGCACCGACAAAGATCGACTTTCACGTTTCGCAGCGGAAGATCGAGTGGACCGCTGCAAAACGTGAAACTCGTGGCTCGGCCGCGCGCCGCGGCGTGGGCTACTGTGGGGAACTGACAACTACACACACGGGAGCGCACACCCAAGTGCGCTGAGAGGACGGCTGAATCAGGCGCCGTCGACCGTAGGAACCTGTCCGGGTAATGCCGGCGTAGGGAGTGAACGATGACCGAGCTGTTTGTCGACCCCACCGTCACCACGGGCCCCATTGCGGGCAGCACGAAGGTCTACCGCGACGTCGGCGGCGGCGCCCGGGTGCCGTTTCGCCGGGTGAGCACCACCGACGGCGAGCACGTCGACCTCTACGACACCTCCGGGCCCTACACCGACCCGCAGGCGACGATCGACCTGCGCGCCGGGCTGCCGGCCCGACCGGGGGTGATCCGGGACCGGGGCACCCAGCTGCAGCGCGCCCGGGCCGGGGAGATCACCGCCGAGATGGCGTTCATCGCTGCCCGCGAAGGCGTGCCCGCCGAACTGGTCCGCGACGAGGTCGCCCGCGGCCGCGCGGTGATCCCGGCCAACCACCACCACCCCGAGTGTGAGCCGATGATCATCGGCAAAGCCTTCGGGGTGAAAGTCAATGCCAATATCGGCAATTCGGCCGTCACGTCCTCGATCGCCGAGGAGGTCGACAAGATGGTGTGGGCCATCCGCTGGGGTGCCGACACCATCATGGACCTGTCCACCGGCGCGGACATCCACACCACCCGGGAATGGATCCTGCGCAACTCCCCCGTCCCGGTCGGCACCGTGCCGATCTACCAGGCACTGGAGAAGGTCAAGGGTGACCCCACCCGGCTGAGCTGGGAGGTCTACCGCGACACCGTGATCGAGCAGTGCGAGCAGGGTGTGGACTATATGACCGTGCACGCCGGGGTGCTGCTGCGCCACATCCCGCTGACCGTCAAGCGTGTCACCGGCATCGTCAGCCGCGGCGGCTCCATCATGGCCGCCTGGTGCCTGGCTCACCATCAGGAGTCGTTCCTGTACACCAACTTCGGCGAACTCTGCGAGATCCTGGCCCGCTACGACGTGACGTTCTCCCTCGGTGACGGGCTGCGGCCCGGCTCGATCGCCGATGCCAACGACGAAGCCCAGTTTGCCGAACTGGCCACCCTCGGCGAGCTGACCACCATCGCGAAAAGCGCTGGCGTGCAGGTGATGATCGAGGGGCCCGGCCACGTGCCCATGCACAAGATCGTCGAGAACGTCCGCCTCGAAGAGGAGCTGTGCGACGAGGCGCCGTTCTACACGTTGGGACCGCTGGCCACCGATATCGCGCCCGGCTACGACCACATCACCTCGGCCATCGGCGCGGCGATCATCGCCCAGGCCGGTACCGCCATGTTGTGTTACGTCACCCCGAAGGAGCACCTCGGCCTGCCCAACCGCAAGGACGTCAAGGACGGGGTGATCGCCTACAAGATCGCCGCCCACGCCGCCGATCTGGCCAAGGGGCACCCGCGGGCACAGCAGCGTGACGACGCGTTGTCCAAGGCGCGCTTCGAGTTCCGCTGGAACGACCAGTTCGCACTGTCGCTGGATCCCGACACCGCCCGCGAATTCCACGACGAAACCCTGCCGGCCGAGCCGGCCAAGACCGCGCATTTCTGCTCGATGTGCGGGCCGAAGTTCTGTTCGATGCGGATCACGCAGGACATCCGTGACGCCATGGCGGCCAAGTCGCAGGAGTTCGCCGCACACGGCAACCAGGTGTACATCCCTCTGGAACACTCAGTGCCGTGAACTTCCTGCCGCTGACCCCGCCGACCCAGACTCCGCCGCGGGTGCTGACGATCGCCGGCTCCGACTCCGGCGGCGGTGCCGGCATCCAGGCCGACATGCGAACCTTCGCCCTGCTCGGCGTGCATTCACTGGTGACGGTCACCGCCGTCACCGTCCAGAACTCGCTGGGCGTCAAGGGTTTTCACGAGATTCCCACCGAGGTGATCGCCGGACAGATCGAAGCGGTGGCCACCGACATCGGAATCCAGGCCGCCAAGACCGGCATGCTGGCGTCCTCGGCCATCATCGAGACGGTGGCCGGCACCTGGCGCGATCTGGGCCTGGCGGGCACCACCCCGTTCGTCGTCGACCCGGTGTGCGCCTCCATGCACGGCGACCCGCTGCTGCATCCCTCAGCGCTGCAGACCCTGCGCAGCGAGCTGTTCCCGCTGGCCAGCCTGGTCACGCCCAACCTCGACGAGGTCCGGCTCATTGTCGGTATCGACGTCGTCGACGACACCACCCAGCGTGACGCTGCCAAGGCACTGCACGACCTGGGCCCGCAGTGGGCGCTGGTGAAGGGCGGTCACCTGCGCGGGTCGACGCACAGCCCGGACCTGCTCTACGACGGGACGGACTTCCACGAATTCGACGCGCCGCGGATCGACACCGGCCACGACCACGGTGCCGGCGACACCCTGGGTGCGGCGACGGCGTGCGCACTGGCACATGGCTATTCGATGCCCGAGGCGGTGGCGTTCGGTAAGGCCTGGGTCACCGAATGCCTGCGGGCGGCCTACCCGCTCGGCGGCGGGCACGGACCGGTATCGGCGCTGTGGCGGCTGCAGGCATGACCGGGCTCGACGACATCGCTGGTGTTGCGCACGAGCCCGACGGCACCCCGGCCGGGGTGGTGGTGCTCACCCACGGCGCCGGCGGCAGCCGCGAGTCACCAATGCTGATCCGGATCTGCGACCACTGGGCCTCGCAGGGGTGGTTGGCGGT
The DNA here is from genome assembly GCF_001494595.1 of Mycobacterium sp. M26. GTDB lineage: Bacteria > Actinomycetota > Actinomycetes > Mycobacteriales > Mycobacteriaceae > Mycobacterium. The sequence goes on along the minus strand of NZ_LN929907.1, from coordinate 1,165,832 downwards.
GCGCTACAACCTGCCGTATCGCCGCCGACGGCCGAAGGGGCCACCGTCGGGATCGGCGGCCGGTGACCGCGACGGCATCGTCGAGGCCATCGCGGTGGCGCGCGGGCTGGCCGATGGGCCGGTGATCGCCGGTGGTCACTCCTACGGCGGCAGACAGACCTCGATGGTGGTCGCGGAGAACCCCGGCCTGGTGGCGTTGCTTACCCCGTTCTCCTATCCCCTGCATCCGCCCGGGAAGCCGGACCGGCTGCGCACCGAGCACTTCGGTGCCATCACCGCGCCGACGGTGTTCACCCAGGGCACGGCCGACCCGTTCGGCACCATCGACGAACTCCGGGAGGCGGCCCGGCTGATCCCGGCCCCGGTGCGGATCGTCGAGATCACCGGCGCCCGCCACGACCTGGGCTCCAAGACGCTCGATGTGCCCGCGCTCGCAGTCGAGGCTGCGCTGGCGGCGTTGACCAGCGCGGGGGACCTTGGTCCCACCGGTTGAGGCTCCGCTGGTCCGCGGAGGTTACCGGCCGGTCAGGTACGGTCTTTTCATGACCGAGCAGCAGTTCGACGCGATAATCGTCGGCGCCGGTTTCGGGGGAATCGGCGCAGCGATCCAGCTCAAGAAGCTGGGTTTCGACAACTTCGTCATCCTCGACCGCGAGGACGATCTGGGCGGCACCTGGTACGTCAACCACTACCCCGGCCTGACCGTCGACGTCCCGACCACCACGTACTCGTACTTCTTCGAGCCGAACCCGAACTGGAACCGGCTGTTCTCCACCGGTGCCGAGATCAAGCAGTACGCCGACGACGTGTCGGCCAAGTACGACATCCGCCGGCACATGAAGTTCAACGCGACGGTGGAGAGCGCGCGCTGGGATGAGGACGCCACCTTATGGCGGGTCACCCTGGCCGGCGGCGAGACGATGGCCGCCCGGTACCTGATCACCGCGACCGGGTTCCTCTCCCAGCCGAAGACGCCCGAGATCCCGGGTATCCACACCTTCGAGGGCACGGTCGTGCACACCGCCGACTGGGATAATTCCTACAACCCGGTCGGCCGCCGGATCGGCGTCATCGGCACCGGCGCCACCGCGGTCCAGGTCATCCCGGAGCTGGCCAAGGACGCCGCCGACCTCACGGTCTACCAGCGCACGGCCATCTATGTGGTGCCCAAGGTGGACATCAAGTTCTCGGCCCGGGCCAAGCGCCTGTTCGCGCGGGTGCCGCTGACCCAGCGCGCCCTGCGCGCGGTGACCGATGCACTCTACGAGTGGATGGTCTACGTGGGGGTGCTGCACCAGAAGCACTTCGGGCGGATCACCATCGCCGCCGCCGACCTGGCCAAGATGTGGCGCTTCGCCACCATCCGGGACCCCGAACTTCGCCGCAAGCTCACCCCGGACTACGACTTCGGCTGCAAGCGCCCGACGTTCTCCAACAAGTACTACCGCACATTCACCAAGCCCAATGTGCACCTGCAGACCAGCGGGATCGACCACGTCGAGGCCGACGGCATCGTGGCCAACGACGGCACCAAGGCCGTCATCGACACCCTGGTCCTGGCAACCGGTTTCGACATCTGGGAGGCCAACTTCCCGGCCTTCGAGGTGATCGGCCGCGACGGCCGCAACCTCGGAAAGTGGTGGCGGGAGACCCGGTTCCAGGCCTACCAGGGCGTGGCGGTGCCCTACTTCCCCAACTTCCTGAGCCTGGCCAGCCCGTATGCCTTCCTCGGGTTGAACTTCTTCAACTCGATGGAATACCAGATGCGGCACATGGACCGCCTGCTTGGCGAGGTCAAGCGTCGTGGCGCAAGCACATTCGAGATCACCGAGGACGCCAACAACCGCTACCTCGACCGGATGACCGAACTGCTCGGGGACACGTTGTTCACCAACGGCAACTGCACCTCGGCCCGGTCGTACTATTTCAATCCCAGCGGTGAGGCGACGTTGTTGCGGCCGATGTCCACGCGCGCCGCGGTGCGCGAGGCCTCGACCTATCCGATCAGCGACTACCGCATCAACTAGCACTACGAGAGGACGTCGATGGCTGCAGAGGGTTTGATCAAGCTGGCCGGAGCGGTCGTGGCCGCCACCGGGCTGTCGCACTTCGTGCGCCCGGAGCTCTACGAGTCGGTGTCCGCACAGGCCTTCCCCGAGAACACGCTGCAGCACACCTACATCAACGGCGGTATCGAAACCGCCATCGGCGTGGCCCTGGTGGTGCCGAAGACCCGTAAGCTCGCGGTGGCCGGATTGCTGGCGTATGGCGCCTATCTCGGCGCCAACATCGCTCGCAACCGCTGAATCCGAAGGTCACAACTTCAACAAGTTTGACGACCTCGTCAGATTTCTGACATACCCTGATCGGGCACGGCGATGCCGTAAGCCGTTGGCTCATGAGGATGCCACGCTGATCCGGGTCGGGGGACCGTGCCGGACCGGCATGGGGGCGGATTCCGCTCCCACGCCGGTCCGCATTCATGTCCAGCGCCTAGCATGCCCGCCGTGAGCACACTGCACCGCCGGCTCGGCACGGGCGACGCCGTCGTGATCGGCCTGGGCTCGATGATCGGCGCCGGCATCTTCGTGGCATTGGCGCCGGCGGCTGCCGCGGCCGGATCCTGGCTGCTGGTCGGCTTGGCGCTGGCCGGGGTGGTGGCCTACTGCAACGCCACGTCCTCGGCGCGGCTGGCCGCGTTGTATCCGCAGTCCGGTGGCACCTACGTCTACGGACGCGAACGCCTCGGGCCATTCTGGGGTTACCTGGCCGGCTGGAGTTTCGTGGTCGGCAAGACGGCATCGTGTGCGGCCATGGCGCTGACCGTCGGGCTGTACGTCTGGCCTCCCTACGCCCACGCGATCGCGGTGGCCGCGGTGGCCGCGCTGACGGTGGTGAACTATCGCGGGGTGCAGAAGTCCGCCCTGCTCACCCGGATCATCGTGGCGGTGGTTCTGGCGGTCCTCATCGGAGTCGTTGCTGCCGTGGCCTTCTCGGGTGCGACCGACCCGGCCCGGCTGGCACTCGGAGATGCCCGACCACTGGGCGTGCTGCAGGCGGCCGGGCTGTTGTTCTTCGCGTTCGCCGGCTACGCCCGCATCGCGACACTCGGCGAGGAGGTGCGCGACCCGGCCAGGACCATCCCGCGGGCCATCCCGATCGCTCTCACGCTGACCTTGGTGATCTACGCCGTGGTCGCGGTGACCGTGCTCAGCGCGCTGGGTCCGGACCAGTTGGCCAGTGCCGCAGCACCGTTGGCCGACGCGGTGCGCGCAGCGGGTGCCGCCGGGTTCGAGCCGGTGGTGCGGGTTGGTGCGGCCGTCGCTGCGCTGGGATCGCTGCTGTCACTGATCCTCGGAGTCTCTCGAACCACCCTTGCGATGGCGCGCGATCACCACCTGCCGGCCGGTCTGGCCGCGGTTCATCCGCGCTTCGGAGTGCCGCACCGGGCCGAGGTGGCTGTTGGTGTGGTGGTCGCTGCGGTGGCCGCTGTGGCCGATGTGCGTGGGGTGATCGGCTTTTCGTCGTTCGCGGTGCTGGTGTACTACGCCGTCGCCAACGCCTCGGCATGGACGCTGAGGGCGGGTGTGATTCCCGCGGCGGGCCTGCTCGGCTGCGTGGTGCTGGCGTTCGCCCTGCCGTTACCTTCGGTGCTCGCCGGCGCTGCCCTGCTGGCGATCGGTGCCGTCGTCTATGCGGTGCGCCGGTTGCGGTAGGCCTCCACCGCGGTGGGCAGCGTCGGGTAGATGTGGTCCTCGCCGATCTTGTCCAGCAGGCCCGCGGCTTCGAGCAGGACCTTCAATTCCTGCTTGACGCGTGCCATGGCGAAAACGATGCCACGAGCGGCCAGATCGGCACGCAACTGGTCCAGCGCGTCCAGGGCGGTCAGATCGACGTCGACGTTGGCTTCGGAGTTCAGCACGAACCACTCGACGGGGTCCGGGTTTTCGTCGACGGCGGCCATGGCCCGGGCCCGGAAATCCTGGGCATTGGCGAAGAACAGCGGAGCGTCGTAGCGATAGACCAGAAGTCCCGGCTCGAGGTGTGCCTCAGGGTAGTCCGTGATGTCGTGCATCCCGGCCAGACCCGGTACGAAACCCAGCACGCTGTCATGGGGGCGGGCCACCCGGCGCAGCAGGTCGAGGATCGACAAGCCGATCGCGGCCAGCACCCCGTAGAGGACACCGAGGCCGAGCACGGCGACGGTCGTCAGCAGCGCCAGGATGAGCTCGCTGCGCCGGAAGCGGGCCAGCCGCCGGAACTCGCCGAGGTCGATGAGCCGCAACGCGGCGTACACCACCAGCGCCCCGAGGGCCGCGGTGGGGAACTCGGCGAGCAGACCGTGCGCGGTGAGCATCACCACGAGCAGCAGGCCCAGTGCCACAAGGGAATACACCTGGGTCCGGCCACCCACCAGATCAGCCAGCGCCGTGCGGCTGGCACTAGAGCTCACCGGGAAGCCGTGGCTGAGGCCGGATCCGATATTGCAGACGCCCAGCGCCCGCAGCTCCGCATTGGGGTCGACGTACCCGCGTTGCCGGGCGGCGAAGGTGCGGGCGGTCAGCACGGTGTCGGAGTAGGCCACGATCGCGACGCCACCCGCGACGGCGGCCAGCGTGCCCACGTCATGCCACGGGATGAGCGTCAGACCCAAGGCGGGTAGCCCTTCCGGTACCTGGCCGACCACCCGGATTCCCTTGTCCTCCAACGAGAACACGGCCACCACCAGAGTGGCCAGCAGCACCGCGATGAACGGCCCCGGATACCGGGGCAACCAGCGGGCCAGCGCGAGCAGCGCCGCCAGCACCGCCGCCGAGAAGGCGAGGGTGGTCCGTGCACATGGTCGAGCGAGGACACCAGCGAGCGCACCTGATCGACGATGCCGTCGCCGGTGACCGGTGCGCCGGTGAGCTTGCCGAGCTGGCTGCCGATCATGATGACGGCGACCCCGGTCATGTAGCCGATCAGGACCGGCCGCGACAGCAGGTCGGCGAGGAAGCCGAGGCGGATCAGCCCGCCGACCAAGCAGAACACCCCGACCAGGACGGCGAGCATCGCGGCCAGCGCCGCATAGCGGCCCGGGTCGCCACCGGCCAGCGGGGCCAAAGCCGTCGCTGTCATGAGTGCCGTCGTGGATTCCGGACCCGCGGACAGTTGGCGCGAGGTGCCCAGCACGGCGTAGATCGCCAGCGGCAGCACGGCAGCCCAGAGTCCTGCCACCGGTGACAGCCCGGCGATGGTGGCGTAGGCCATCACCTGCGGCACCAGATAGGCGGCCACGGTCAGGCCCGCCGCGATATCACCGCGCAGCCAGGACGGTCGGTACCCCCGGAACTGCGCCAGCCCAGGTGCCAGGGCCGTCCAGTTCATGACTGCAGGCTAAGCCGCTCCGGTCACCAAGACGGACGCCGCGCCGGACATGTGTTCGGCAACAGCCGCGGCGGCCTCGTCGGCATCGCCGGATTCGATGGCGTCGACAATCACCAGGTGCCGTTTGGAGTCCATGTTCTTGATCGCGCGGTCCACCCCGGCGAACATGATCGACATCCGGATGCTGCCCTCCAACGACGACCACGAGTGCAGCAGCGTCTCGTTACCCGACATCTGGCACATGGTCCGATGGAACTTCAGGTCGGCTTCGATCCGGTCCTCGAGATTCGCGGCCGCCCAGCGGTCCATCTCGGCCACCGCCTGCCGCAGCGTCTCAGCGGCCTCCGCCCGGTCCGGACGGTTGGCCAGCTCCCGAGCGGCCAGTGATTCCAGCGCGGCCCGGACCGTGAAGATGTCCTTGATCTCCTTGGCATCGAGATGGCGCACCGAGAGCCTGCCGCGTGGTCCGGCCGAGATCAGGCCCTCCTGCTGCAGTTGGCGCATGGCCTCGCGCAGTGTTCCGCGGCTGATCTGCAACGCCTCGGACAGCTCGGTCTCCACCAGGTGGGTGCCCGGGCGAAGCTGGCCGGTGGTGATCGCCCGGCGCAGAGCGGTCAGCGCCTGCTCACGCAGGCTGGTCTTCTCCAGCCGCAGCAACGACGTCGATTCCACCGACATTCGACGCTCCTTCGACTGTTGACAACTGGCTGTCAACACCTTACAGCCGCTCGAGCACCGTGCTGACGATCCGCGACGTCGACAAGCCGTAGCGTTCGTGCAGCGTCGGCAGCGCACCGGCGGCCAGGAATTCATCGGGCAGACCGACCGGGTGGATCGCGCGGTTCAGTCCGGCCCGCACCACGGTGCCGGCGACGGTCTCGAACAACCCGCCGACCACGGTGTGGTTCTCCAGCGTCAGCACCAGCCGGTCGGCGGCCAGTTCGGCCAGCGCGGTCGCGGTGTCGAACGGCTTGAGCGTCGGGGTGTGCAGCACCGCGACGTCCACCCGGTGGGCGGCCAACTGCTCGGCGGCCTGCAGTGCCCGCATCGTCATCAGCCCGCTGGAGATCAGCAGTACGTCGGCGCCGCCGCGCAGCAGCGCGGCCTTGCCCAGCTCGAAGCGGTAGTCGTATTCGTCGAGGACCGTGGGTACCTGGCCGCGCAGCAGGCGCAGATAGGTCGGCCCAGGGTGCTCGGCGAGCTGCGGGACGGCCTGCTCGATATCCACCGAGTCGCACGGGTCGACGATCGTCAGGTTCGGCATGCCACGGAAGATCGCCACGTCCTCGGTCGCCTGGTGCGACGGACCGTAGCCCGTGGTCAGTCCGGGCAGCCCGCCGACGATGTTGACGTTGAGGCCCGGCTCAGCAATGTCGAGGCAGATGAAGTCGTAGGCGCGGCGCGCGGCGAACACCGAATAGGTGGACGCGAACGGCACCAGGCCGACCTCGGCCATCCCGGCCGCCGCACCGAACAACAGCTGCTCGGCCATCCCCATCTGGAAGAACCGCTCGGGGAAGGCCTGAGCGAAGATGTGCATATCGGTGTACTTGCCGAGGTCGGCGGTCAGACCGACGATGCGGTCATCCTGCTGGGCGGCGGCCACCAGAGCGTGACCGAACGGGGCAGGTGTGGTGCGCTGGCCGGGGTCGGCGAACGAGGCGATCATCGCCGACGTGCGCAGGGGCGCTGCGGAAGTCACGCGGGGACTCCTTCATATCCGAGGGTCAATTGGTCGCGGCACAGCTGCCACTCGTCGGCGTCGATGCGCATGAAGTGGGCCTTCTCGCGGGTTTCGAGCATGGGCACACCGCGCCCGATTCTGGTGTCGCACAGGATGACTGACGGTGCGCCGGTGCTCTGGGCCGCAGCGCCGGCGGCGTCGAAGGCCGCCAGCAGGGCATCGACGTCGTTCCCGTCGACGCGCTGGGTGAACCACCCGCATGCCTGCCACTTCTCAGCGACCGGTTCGGTGCGCAGCACCCCGACGGTCGGACCGTCGGCCTGCAGCGCGTTGATGTCGACCATGGCGGTCAGGTTGCCCAGCTGATGGTGGCTCGCGCCCATGGCGGCCTCCCAGGTGGACCCCTCGTCGAGTTCGCCGTCGGACAGGAAGTTGAACACCCGGGCTTGCGAGCCGAGGTGGCGCAGGCCCAGGGCCATCCCGACGGCCACCGTCAACCCGTGGCCGAGGGAGCCGCCGGAGATCTCCATTCCCGGTGTGTAGCTTGCCATTCCGGACATCGGCAGCCGGGACTCGTCGCAGCCGTAGGTGTCGAGTTCGTCGACCCCGATGATGCCGGCCTCGGCCAGTGCCGCGTAGAGCCCGATGGCGTAGTGACCGGTCGAGAGCAGGAACCGGTCCCGGCCCGGCCAGTGCGGATCCTCGGCGCGGTAGCGCAGTTGATCGGCGTAGACGCAGGCCAGCATATCGGCGGCACCGAGGGCCTGGCCGACATAGCCCTGGCCCTGGGCCTCCCCCATGTTCAGCACATGGTGGCGCATCCGGTAGGCGGCATCCGCCACCGCCTGGGCCCGGCTCATGCGGCAACCTTCCTGGTGTCCAGGGTGCTGGCGGCGGCCAGGTCGGCCAGTTCGCGCTCCCGCGGGCCCCAGGTCTCGCGGGTCAGCAGTGCAGCCACCAGTCCGATGGCGGCGTAGAGGCTGAACAGCAGCGCCGGGCCGAACCATCCGAAGGCCTCGTAGAGCAGCGTGGTGATGAACGGGGTGAAGCCCGAGACCATCGCCGAGATCTGGTAGGCCAGCGAGGCACCCGAGGTGCGGGTGTGCGCGGCGAACAGTTCGGGGAACCAGGCGCCCTGCGCACCGGCCAGCGCGTTCTGGCACACGCCGTAGGCCACCACGAACGTGGCGATGATCAGGATCATCAGCCCGGTGTTGACCAGCAGGAACATCACCACGCCGAACGGGATGCCGAACGCGCATACCCACAGGTACACCTTGCGTCGGCCGATGGTGTCGGTGAGCCGAGCCCACCCCATGGTGGCGAAGATGCCGATGGCCGAGGCAATGCACAGTGCCACAAGGGTTTCCGTCTTGGTGGCCAGCTGGGCGCTCTTGAGGTAGGAGATCATGTAGGTGATCGAGACGGCGTAGCCGGCGGTCTCGGCGATACGCAGGCCGATACCGCGCAGGATGTTGCGCCAGTCGGTCTTGAACACCTCGACGATCGGCGCGCGAACGATGCTGCCCGACTCCTTGACGTCTTCGAACACCGGGGACTCCGGAACCCGGGCCCGGATGATCAGGCCGACAGCGACGAGCACGATGCTGGCCAGGAACGGGACCCGCCAGGCCCAGTCACCACCGAGGTGAACGCTGACCAGGAAGACCAGGTTGGCCAGCAGCAGGCCGACCGGGAAGCCGGCCTGGACGATGCCGGTGTAGCGCCCCTTCTGCTTCCACGGGGCATGCTCGTAGCTCATCAAGATGGCACCGCCCCATTCGGCACCGAACGCCAGGCCCTGAATGATGCGGACCGTCACGAGCAGCGCGGGCGCCAGCACACCCACTGCGGCGTAGGTGGGCAGTAGGCCGATCGCGAACGTGGCCAGGCCCATGATGATCAGCGAGGCCACCAGGACGGGCTTGCGGCCGACCTTGTCGCCGAGGTGGCCGCCGATGATGCCGCCGATCGGGCGGGCGGCGAAGCCGACGCCGAGCGTGGCGAAGGCGGCCAGTGTGCCGGCTACCGGGCTGGAATGCGGGAAGAACGCGGTGCCGAAGTAGAGGGCCGCCGCGGTCCCGAACCCGATGAAGTCATAGGTCTCGATCACGGCACCGACACCGGAGCCGATCGCTACCCGGCGGGCGTCCTTGGTGCCGTGCACCGGGCCCCGCATCGTCAGAGCGTCATCGCTCATGAGCCTGATCCTTTCAAACCGTGAGGTCAAAGTCACTGTCGACGGTTGACAGTGCCCCAGGCCACTCAGTGTGAGCCGCATCATATTCATTGTCAACAGTCAACATCAAAGTTCCGTCGCCAGTTGACTGTCAACAGTCAACGCTATACCCTGTGGTGGCGATCACATCTGACTCAAGGACGCGTTCATGACTTCCACGCACACCCGGCTGGGCTGCTCGACGATCAGTTTTCGTCACCTGCCCCTGCCTGCGGCCCTGGACGTCATCGCGGACCTGGGCTTCGGCGAGATCGACCTGGGCGCACTGCCCGGCGTGTGCGACCACGTTCCCTATCACCTGGACGCCGCCGCGGTGCGGGCCGTCGCTGGGGTGGTCACCGACTCCGGGTTGCAGGTGCGGTCGATCAACGGCGACATCGGCGATCTCAACCAGCCGGTCGACGGCGAGGCGCGGGAGCGGCGCGACGAGCACCTCGATGCTCTGCTGCACCTGGCCCAGCTCACCGGCGCCCGCGCACTCGTCCTGCCGTGCGGCGCCATCAGCCACACTCCCCTGGCACGCCTGGAGGACGACCTCGACCTGGTGGCCGCCGAGTTGATCCGCGCCCAGACCGCAGCCCGCGCATGGGGCGTCGAAATCTGGACCGAGTCGCTGCACTTCCATCGGCTGTGCTGCGATATCGACCGGGCCGCACTGCTCACCGAGCGGCTCGAAGCAAGCGCGGTCGGCGTGGTCATGGACTTCAGCCACATCGTGGCATCAGGCGGGCATCCGTCGGATTTCGTCGCCCGGTTCGCCTCCCGCATCGCCCACGTCCACCTGCGGGATGCGGTGCCCGGCAACATCAACCTCTCGATCGGCCGGGGCGAGGTGGACTTCCGCGGCGGTCTCAAAGCCCTCGCCGACGTCGGCTACGCCGGGCACTTCGCCCTCGAACTCGAAACCCGAGACATCACCGACGACCAACGACCTCGCGCCACAGCAGAAGCGGCGCAGCTGATTTCCGATCTCATCTAGAAGGAGCACCACCATGTCCCAGCTGACCGCAGTCATCACCGGCGCCGCCTCCGAGCGGGGCATCGGGGCCGCCACCGCCCGCCGCTACGCCAGCGAGGGCTGGGCCGTGGTGATCCTCGATCTCGACGGTGAGCGTTCCGAGAAGATCGCCGCCGAGATCGGAAACCAGTACGCGGTACCGGCTTTCGGCTACACCGTCGACGTCACCTCCGAGGATTCGGTACGGGAGGCCCAGCAGGCCGTCGCCGCCGAGGTCGCCGCGGGTAACCTGCCGCCGGTCGGCGCGCTGGCCAATATCGCCGGCATCACCTCGCCGGTCCCCTTCCTGGAGACCACCCTGGACATCTGGAACGCCGTGATGGCGGTCAATGCCACCGGCACCTATCTGGTCACCAAGGCATTCCTGCCGGACATGATCGAGCGCGGCTGGGGCCGCATCGTCAACATGTCCTCGGTGTCGGCACAACGCGGTGGCGGCGTGTTCGGCAAGGTGCCCTACTCGTCGGCCAAGGCCGCGATCCTGGGCTTCACCAAGGCACTGGCCCGCGAGATCGCCGAGACCGGGGTGACGGTCAACGCCGTGACGCCGGGTGCCGTCGACACCGATATCCGGGTGGGCTCGACCGACGAGCAGGAAGCCAAGCTGGCCAAGGACATTCCGGTGGGCCGCACCGCCACCACCGAAGAAGTCGCCGCCGTCATCACCTTCCTGTCCAGCCGCGACGCGAGTTACCTCACCGGTACCACCGTCGACATCAACGGCGGCAGCCACATCCACTGACGGCCATGACGCATCTCTTCAACGACCCGGCCACCTTCACCGAGGACATGCTGGGCGGCTTCCTCGACATCTACTCGCGCTATGTGATCGGCGTGCCCGGCGGTGTGGTCCGCGCAGCCGAAACCCCTTCTGGCAAGGTGGCTGTCGTCGTCGGCGGCGGGTCGGGCCACTATCCCGCGTTCTGCGGTGTGGTGGGTCCGGGCTTCGCCGACGGGGCCGTGGTCGGCAACATCTTCACCTCACCGTCGGCCCAGCAGGCCGCATCGGTGGCGCGGGCCGCGCACGGGGACTCCGGGGTGCTGCTCATCACCGGCAACTACGCCGGTGACGTGATGAATTTCGGTCTGGCCGTCCAGCAGTTGCGCGCCGACGGGATCGACGCCCGCTACGTAGCGGTGACCGACGATATCGCCAGTGCTCCCACCGAGGAGACCACCAAACGGCGCGGGATCGCCGGCGACTTCACCGTCTTCCGCTGCGCCGGCGCGGCCGCCGAGGAAGGTGCCGACCTCGACGAGGTCGAGCGAATCGCCCAGTCCGCCAACGCTGCAACACGGACGCTGGGCGTGGCCTTCGACGGATGCACGCTGCCTGGTGCACAGCGGCCGCTGTTCAGCGTGGCCCCCGGAACCATGGATCTCGGACTGGGAATCCACGGCGAGCCCGGAGTGTCGACGAGCACGATGCCGGCCGCCGCCGACCTCGCTGCCCAGCTGGTCGCCGGGGTGCTGGCCGAGAAGCCGGCCGACGCCGGTGACCGCGTGGCGGTGATCCTCAACGGGCTGGGCCGCACCAAGTACGAGGAACTGTTCGTGCTGTGGTCGACGGTGTCGCGGTTGCTCGCCGACTCCGGCCACACCGTGGTGCACCCGGAGGTCGGCGAGCTGGTCACCAGCCTCGACATGGCGGGCTGCTCGCTGACCGTGATGTGGCTCGACGACGAGCTCGAAAGGCTGTGGACCTCCCCCACCGACACCCCGGCCTACCGCAAGGGTCGAGTAGTCAACGGCGACAGCGCAACCCGTCGCACCACCGCCGTCGAAACCCGTCCGATCGCCGCGGTGCGCACATCACACACCGATTCCCAATCCCAGCTCTGCGGAGCCGCGATCGCCTCGACCATGGGGCGGATCGCCGCCCGGATGGTCGATGCCGAGGCCGAACTGGGCCGCATCGATGCCGTCGCCGGTGACGGCGACCACGGCCGCGGCATGGTGAAGGGCACCGGGGCGGCTGCGCACGCCGCAGCCACCACCGCCGCCGCGGGGGGCGGCGCGGCAGCCGTGCTGCGCGGCGCCGGGGAGGCCTGGGCTGCCCAGGCCGGCGGCACCTCCGGGGTGCTGTGGGGTGCCGCGCTGACGGCGGCCGCGGATCGGTTGGGCAATTGGGGGATGCCCGACACCGCCGCCGTCACCGCGGCACTGCGCGCCGGGCACGACGCGCTGGTGCAACTCGGTGGCGCCCAGCCCGGGGACAAGACCATGCTCGACGCACTGGCCCCGTTCGTGGCGGCGGTGGAATCGTCCGTGAGCGCCGGAAAAGACTGGCGCACAGCCTGGTTGACCTCAGCCGAAGTGGCCGACAAAGCAGCGGCAGCGACCGCCGACATGCGGCCCAAGACCGGTCGGGCTCGCCCGCTGGCCGACCGCAGTGTCGGCACCCCGGATGCCGGCGCGATCTCACTGACCATGTGCATCCACACCATCTGTGACCTTCTGGAGGAGCTCCCGTGAGCCTGCGCATCGTGATCGGCTGCGACGACGCCGGTCTGACCTACAAGAACGTGCTGCGCCGCGATCTCGAGCAGGACGACCGCGTCGCCTCGGTCGTCGACGTCGGGGTCGGACCCGACGAGCACACCGCGTACCCGCACGTGGCCGTCACCGCTGCCCGCATGGTGGCCGACGGCTCGGCCGATCGGGCCCTGCTGATCTGTGGCACCGGGCTCGGGGTGGCCATCAGCGCCAACAAGGTGCCCGGGGTGCGCGCCGTCACCGCGCACGACAGCTTCTCGGTGGAGCGGGCGATTCTGAGTAATGACGCCCAGGTGCTGTGCTTCGGCGAGCGGGTGATCGGCATCGAACTGGCGCGCCGCCTGGTACGGGAATGGCTCGGCTACCGGTTCGACCCGTCCTCGGCGTCAGCGGCCAAGGTCGCGGCGATCTGCGAGTACGAGCCGGTCTGACCAACCGGGGTGCGCGGCGGGTCCGCATGCGGTTGAGTGCTGACCGTGATTCCGCTGACTTGGACGCGCGTCGACACTAACCCCGACGAGGACTTCGTCGTCGCCCCCGACCAACGGCTGAGCTGGCCGCGAACGCTGGGGATCGGGGCCCAGCATGTGGTCGCGATGTTCGGAGCGACATTCCTGGTGCCCGTGCTGACCGGGTTCCCGCCGGCCACCACCCTGCTGTTCTCCGGGATCGGCACCTTGCTGTTCCTGGTGATCACCGGCAACCGGCTGCCGAGCTATCTGGGGTCGAGCTTCTCGGTGATCGCCCCAGTCACCGCCGCCGTCGCCTCGCACGGCGCCGGGAGCGCCCTCGGCGGCCTGGTGGCCGTAGGTCTGCTGCTCATCCTGATCGGGGTGACGGTTCACGTGGTGGGCACGCACTGGATCGAGGTGACCCTGCCGCCGGTGGTCACCGGCGCCATCGTCGCGCTCATCGGGTTCAATCTGGCGCCGGCGGCCAAGTCGAACTTCGAGAAGGGGCCGCTGGTCGGCATCGTCACGCTGGTGCTTCTGGTCGGGGCACTGGCGTTCTTCCGCGGGATCATCGGCCGGCTGGCCATCTTCCTGGCCGTAGCAGCGGGCTACGTGCTGGCGCTGGCACTCGGCGAGGTCGACACCTCCGGGATCGCGGCGGCCGGCTGGGTGGGGCTGCCGACCTTCCAGACACCGACCATCAATCTGGCTGTGCTGCCGATGTTTCTGCCCGCGGTGATCGCGCTCGTCGCCGAGAACATCGGGCACGTGAAGTCGGTCGGCCAGATGACCGGAGTGGACACCGACCCGCTGACCGGCCGGGCGCTGGCCGCCGACGGGGTGGCCACCGTGCTGGCCGGCATCGGCGGCGGTTCGGCCACCACGACCTACGCCGAGAACATCGGCGTGATGGCCGCCACCCGGGTCTACTCCACCGCCGCCTACTGGGTTGCCGGGGTCACCGCGATCGTTCTGGCGTTGTGCCCCAAGGTCGGTGCGGCCATCTCAGCCATCCCGGCGGGCGTCCTCGGCGGGGCGACGATCGTGCTCTACGGTCTGGTCGGGGTACTCGGTGTGCGGATCTGGCTGACCAATCACGTGGACTTCGGCCTACCGGTCAACCAGATGACCGCCGCGATCGCGCTGATCATCGGGATCGCCGACTTCACCTGGAAGATCGGCACTCTCACGTTCACCGGGATCGCGCTGGGTTCCATTGCGGCGCTGGTGGTCTACCACGGGATGAGGGCGCTGAGCGCGTTGCGCGGCGCAGCCCGAACGGGGTGACGTCGGGCATCGTCGATCGGCTCTACGAGACCTTCGACGCCTACTCGCTACCGTCCGACCTGGCGGTCTGCCCGCAGTGCGGACCGGAGTGGTCCGAAGCCGACATCCGGCGCACACCACTGCACTCGCTGTCGCTGCCGCAACTGGAGGCAGTGCATCTGATGTCGATGGATGACAACGCCTTTCGACATTTCTTTCCCCGCCTCATCGAGTTGCTGCTCGACGAACAGTCCCCAGTGTTCGCGTTCGACCTGTCCAGGCTGAAAGGCCGGGTACCGTCGTGGCCGACAGCAGAGAACGCGGTCGTGACGGCGCTGGTCGATGATCTGTGGAGCGGCCTGCTGGCAGGCTTTCCCGCCGACCTCGGCTACTTCTCCGACAGCCCGACCCTGATCGACTTCACCTACTGGTGCGACCGCCCGCTACGCCCGCAGCTGGATCGCTGGCTGGTACTGGACACCGAACCGGCCGCCCTGCACCTGGCCGACCTGGTGGTGTACGTCTTCACCATCGGCGAGCCGGCTGAACCTGCCGTCATGCCAACGGTGCTGGAGTGGCTGCGCCAGCCCGCCGTCGGGGAACGTCTGCTGGCAGCCAACTGCGAAGCAGCCCTGGATCTCTGGACGCTCTGATCAGGATTCAGTGATCACATGGCGGGTGCGGTCATCACGCACCGGCACCCCGTTGCGACCCGAGATGTCCTGGGCGTAGAGCCCGACCGCGAACGCCACACCGCCGCCCTGGATACCCAGGCAGTCGCGGTCGATGCGATCGAGGGTGTCGGTGGCCTTGTGATAGTTCGGGTCGAACGGCGCATCGGCGGTTCCGCCCCACAGCTTCTGCTGATCGACGGTCTTGTTCTCCTCGGCTCCGGAGAACAGGCCGCCGGCCGGGATACCGGCCATCGTGAACGCGTCGTAGTCTGAGCGCCCGTCGAACGACGTGTCCTGCGCGGTCTTTCCGGCCGACGCGAGGTAAGCGACCAGCGTGCGTTCGATCCCCGGAGAACCTTCCGGCACCCGCGGCACATTCTGGTCGCGGCCCGGCGCCGTCGACTGATCCCCGTCGTAGGTGAAGTAGCCGGGGTTGGGCGATCCGATCATGTCGAAGTTCAGATACAGCGCAATGTCCTTGAGCTGATCGACATTCAGCGATTCGATGTACTTCTTCGATCCGACGGTGCCGATCTCCTCGGCGCCCCAGAACGCGAACCGAACGGCGTTCTTCACCTGCGGATCGGGGCCGAGTTGTTGAGCCGTCTCCAGGACCGCGGCCACGCCCGAGCCGTTGTCGTTGATACCGGGACCGTCCGGAACGCTGTCCAGGTGTCCGCCGACCACCACGACATCCTGGGTGGAGCCGGTCTTGGTCTGGGCGATCACATTGCGGGCGTTGATGGTCTTGGTGGACGCCTCGAGTTTGATCGTGGCGGGTCCCGGGTTGGCCCGCAGCCGTGCGCCGTCAGCCTTGCTCACGCTGACCACCGGGATCGTGACCGTGGTGTCCTCGCCGAGAGTGGCACCCATGCGCTCCTCGTCGACGTTATTGGCCACGATCATCCCGATCGCGCCCTCTTTGGTGGCGATCGCCTGCTTCTCGGCGAACGGGCAGCTGCCCCGATCCACCAGGACGATGGCGCCCTTGACCGGCAGGCCGGCGTAGTCGGCGGCCGCGCAACCGGGCGTCTCGTCGGCCGGCGCCGCCACCAGCGGACCGCTGACACCGGCGGGCGGAGTACCCGCGCTGAACTCCAGCGGACGTGCCTCGACGCCGGCCCCGCCGACGGTCACCTCGGGTTTGCCGGTCTGGAAGATCCTGGTCTGGAACTCCGGGGTGGTGACGTCGAAGCCGCGTTCCCGTAGCACTCCGGCGACGTAGTCCACGCTGGCGTCGAAGCCCGGCGTGCCCACCGCCCGGGTGCCGTTGTTGGCGTTGGCGATGTCCTGCAGCTTCTGCAGGTGAGACACCATTGCGTCGGTAGTGACCTGCTTGCGCAGTCCGTCGGCGAACTCGGCGGCGGGTTTCGGCGCGATCACCGGGGCGGCGGAGTCGGCGGGCTTGCTGCAGCCGGCCAGGGCGACGACGACGGCGATGACAGCCGGACCGGCCGTCAGAGCCAGGGGGATGCGCTTCACCGCGCCCAGGGTAGCGCTCGCGCCGCAACGGCCCCGCGGTTACGGTCGACGCCGTGGACCGACCTGCGCACTCGGATGCCGCGCTGTCGCGTCGTCATGCGCTCTTGCTGGCCGCCGCCGCGGCAGCGGGAGCGGCGGTCGGGTCATCGGCAACCGCCCACGCCCAGGCCGACCCGATCGTCGACGACGCGTCGTTGGAGCGGGCGCTGCCGGCCCTGTCGAACTGGGGCCGCTGGGGACCGGACGACCAACTGGGCACCCTGAACTACCTCACGCCCGCCAAACGTGTCGAGGCGGCGGCGCAGATCCGCACCGGGCGGGTGGTGCCACTGGGCTGGGAGTTCGGCGTCGGCACACCCAATCTGCGGGACTTCAGCTACGAGATGCGCAGTTACACCGACGAACCGCCGGAAGAGGCGGGCAGCCTCGACGTCGTCCAACTGAACTGCCACGGCTTCGCCGTCACCCACGTGGACGCCCTGTGTCACATCTACACCCCGGGCGGTCGCGACGGGATGTACAACGGCTACTCGGTGGACAACGCCACCGACTCGGGTAGCGCGGTGCTGGGCATCGAGCACGTCGGCGCGGTCGGCATCGTCGGGCGCGGTGTGCTCCTCGACGTGGCCCGGGTTCGCGGCGGACCGCTGCCGGTCGGCAGCGCGATCACCCCCGACGACCTCGAGGCCGCCGAACGCGCCGCCAATGTCGTTGTGGGCGAAGGCGATATCCTGTTCATCCGCAACGGGGCGGGGCCGGCCAACACCTACCGGCACGGCTCGGGCCTGCACGGATCCTGCCTGCCGTGGCTGCATGACCGGCGGGTGGCAGTGCTGGCCAATGACTCCGACGGCGACGTGCACCCGGCGCCCGCAGGTTTCGACATGTGGCCCGAGCCGGTGCACATGGTCGGTATCCCCTATCTGGGTCTGACGCTGCTGGACCAAGCCGAGTTGGACGGCCTGTCTGCCGCGTGCGCCGAGGAGGGCCGGTGGACGTTCTTCGTGAGCGCTGCCCCGTGGCGCTTCCGCGGCGGCACCGGGTCAGCCGTGAACCCGCTGGCAATCTTCTGACGACAGGGGATTGCCGGACTCGAGTGGCAGGATGGCCCGCGTGACCGTCGCCGCACCCCGTCGCCCCCTGGTCACCTCCACCGAGGTGCTGGTGGCGGGCCTGGTGGTGTGCGCCCTGGCGGGCACCTGGATGCGCGACGGCGTGGCGGGCAACGACAAGCTGGCCACCGCGGGCACGGTGTTCAGCGGGGTGTTCCTGCAGGCGGTGCCGTTCCTGGTGCTTGGTGTGGTGATCAGCGGGCTGATCGCTGCCTACGTCTCCACCGAACGGCTGGCGCGCTGGTTACCGCGTCGGGCACCGGCGGCGGTGCTGGCCGCCGGTGTCGCGGGTGCCGCGCTGCCGGGCTGCGAATGCGGATCGGTTCCCGTGGCCCGCCGGCTCTACGGCGAGGGGCCGGTGGGTGCCGCGGCGCTGACGTTCATGCTGTCCGCTCCGGCGATCAACCCGGTGGTTCTGGTCGCGACCGCGGTGGCGTTCCCGGGGCAGCCGCAGATGGTGCTGGCCCGCTGTGTGGCATCGCTGGCCACCGCGGTGGTGATGGGCGCGCTGTGGTCGCGGTGGGGCCGGCCCGGTTGGGTCACTCGCACGCTGCCGCGCACCCACGATGAGGGTGACTCCCGCTGGACGGTGTTCACCGAGGCGGCGCGACATGACTTCCTGCAGGCCGGCGCCTATCTGGTGATCGGGGCCGCCGCAGCGGCGACCTTGCGGGTTGTGGTGCCGCCGTGGGTGTTCGAGCATGTCGCCGGGAATCTGCTGATCGGTGTCGTCACCATGGCGCTGCTGGCGTTCGTGCTGGCGCTGTGCTCAGAGGCTGACGCGTTTGTGGCCGCGAGCCTGACCATGCTGCCGTTGATCCCGCGCCTGGTGTTCCTGGTGGTCGGTCCGGCGGTGGACGTGAAACTCGTGGCGATGCAGGCCGGATTGTTCGGCCGGGCGTTCGCGGTGCGGTTCGCTCCGGTGACGTTGGTGGTGGCCACGGTGCTGGCGACCGCAGTCGGGCTGGTGCTGCTGTGAGGCGCGAGACCGAGAACGTGGTGCTGCTGATCGTGGGGATCGCGGTGGCCATGGTCACCGTCACCGGCGCCTACACCCGCTACGTCAAACCCGGCATGCTGCCCTGGCTGGCAGCCTCAGCGGTGATCCTGATCGGGCTGGCACTGGTGGCGATCACCCGGGATATCCGCGGCGGCGGTGAGCATCACCATGCGGGGCACACCCACCGCAGCGGCATCGTCTGGTTGCTGGTGGTCCCGGTGATCCTGCTGATCTTCGTCGTCCCACCGGCGTTGAGCGCCAAGGCAACTCCCCCGGCCACCATCACCGTGAGCGAGGCCCGGTCGTTTCCGCCGCTACCGCCCGGCCCGGCACCCACGATCTCGCTGCCCGAGGTGTTGATGCGGGTCGCGGTGGGTCAGGTGGGTGGCCTGGACGGCCGGCAGATCACCACGACGGGGTTCACCATGCACGAGGGCGACCGGGTGTATCTGGCCAAGATCGTCATCTTCTGCTGCGCGGCCGACGCACAACTGGCCCGTTTGCAGGTGACCGGCCCGGCGCTGCCGGAGGTGGCGGGGTTGCCGGACAACACCTGGCTGCGGGTGGAAGGCTCCGTGCCTGCGGGGCAACGGTATTCGGGCACCGATTCCATCCCCCGCATCGAGGTGTCCAGCATGGTGCGCATCGACGCACCGGCCAACACCTACGGCTGATCGAAGCTCGTCGCGATCAGCTCGGCCACCGCGCGCATTCCGTCGGCGTTGGGGTGAAATGGTGCCGGCCGCCACGGCAGCGGCAGGCCCGCGCCGACCGTCCACGGCTGGGCTGACCACGCGTGGTGGTCACGGCTGGCCAGTGCGGCCTCAACCACCACACACTCGGTGTCGTGGGCTGCCTGAGCCGTGATCCGGGCGAGCCGGTCAGCGATGTGGCGGCCGAGGTCGGCGATGTCGCCAGGCAGCGGCGGGGCGGGCACACCCGGCGGCGGCAGCAGAGTCAGATAGTCCACGAACAGGATTCGCGCGTTCGGTGAGCGTGCCCGCAGGGCCTGTCCTACCTCGCGCAGTGAGTCGCCGACGGTGTCGAGGGCCCGCTCACGCGCCACCGGCTCCAGCGCCTCGCGTAAGGCGCCGCCCAGGACGGGCAGCGACCGCACGAGCGAGGGCAGGCTCGCGGCGACCAGCAGTGGCACGTAGCCGACGTCGTTGCCGCCGATGGTGACGGTGATCAGTTCCTCGGTGCCGTCCAGGGCATCGATTTGGGGTGGCGCCCCGCGCTGAGGTTCCCGCAGGATGTTGGCGGTGGTGGCCCCGGAGTAGGTGACGTCGACCAGATCCAGACCGAGCGTCGCGGCGGTCAGGTGGGCGTAGTTGCGCGCCGAGCGGCCCGCGGCGACCGGTGACCCCGCAACCCTGGGTGTGATGCCGGGCCCGGCGGCCATCGAACTGCCGAGGGCGACGTAGCGTTTCGCCATCAGGCGAGGGTGGGGCTGGAGGCTTGCGCCCAGAAGCGCTTGGGGATGCGGCCGGCGTGGCGGGCCAGCAGTCCGGCGGTCACCGCCGAGGCCATGGCCGCGGCCATGGCGGGCGGGTCGGCGGCGCGGGTCACCGCGCTGGCCAGAAGGACGGCGTCACAACCCAATTCCATGGCCAGGGCGGCATCACTGGCGGTTCCGATCCCGGCGTCGAGGATCACCGGGACGCCGGCGGCGGCCACGATCATCTCGATGTTGTGCGGGTTGGCGATGCCCAGCCCGGTGCCGATCGGCGAGCCGAGCGGCATCACCGCCGCGCAGCCGGTGTCCTCCAACCGACGTGCCAATACCGGATCGTCATTGGTGTAGGGCAGCACGACGAAGCCGTCGTCGACCAATTGCTCGGCCGCGCGGACCAATTCGACGGCATCGGGCAACAGGGTCCGTTCGTCGGCGATCACCTCGAGTTTCACCCAGTCGGTGCCCAGGGCCTCACGGGCCAACTGTGCGGTCAGCACCGCCTCGGCCGCCCCGCGGCAGCCCGCGGTGTTGGGCAGCGGGGTGATCTCCAGCCGGTTGAGCAGATCGAGGACCCCGGTTCCGCCCTCGGCGTCGACTCGCCGCATAGCGACGGTGGTCAGCTCGGTGCCCGAGGCGATCAGCGCCTCCTCCAGCACGGTCAGGTTCGGCGCCCCGCCGGTACCCAGGATCAGCCGTGAACCGAATGTGCGGCCCGCGATCGTCAATTGCTTGATGTCAGCCACCCTGCACCGCCGTCACCACCTCCACACGTGCCCCCTCCGATAGCACCGAATCCCATTGCGAGCGCGGCAGAACCGCCCAGTTGACCGCCACGGCGATCCCCTTCTCCGGAATGTCGAGACTGGCCAGCAGCGCCGATACCGTGGTGTCTGAGCCGATCTCGAGCTCTTCGTCGTTGACGGTGACCTTCATGCCCGCGCTCCCACCAGCAGTTCGGCGGCGATCTGCTCGGCCGTCCACGGCGCCAGCAGGAAACCCGAGCGGCCGTGGCCGGTGGCCACCAGGGTGTGCTCGTCGAGCCGCCCGACGATCGGCATGTTGTCCGGCGTCATCGGCCGCAGGCCCGCCGCGGCTTCGGCAAGTTCGTACTCGCCAAGGCAGGGCATCACCTCGCAGGCGTCGTCGAGCAGATCCCGCACACCGGTGACCGAGGGCGCGGTGTCGCGGCCGTGCTCGTACTGGGTGGCACCCACCACCAGGCCGTCGGCACGCGGCACCAGGTAGACCGGCCTGCCGTGCACCCGGGCCCGAATGACCCGCTGCGGCACCGGCATACAGCCCGGTCGCCAGCGCAGCCGCAGCACCTCACCCTTGACCGGCCGCACCGGCAGACCCGGCCACAGCGCGGGCGCGTCGATGCCGTTGGCGATCACCACGGTGTCCACCCCTGCGCGGGCATCGTCGACCCGCTCGACCGGCCCGGCCCACTGCACCCCGAGCTGCTCGCAGTGCCCGGCCAGCGCCTCAACCAGCTTGCGGTTGTCCACCGACAGTTCACCCTCGGCCACAAAGCCGTGCCGGATCCCTTGGGCCAGAAGCGGTTCGAGGTCCCGGGCCGCAGTGGTGACGGCCACCGGATGGCCCTGCTCAGCCAGCCAGTCCGCGACCGTCTTCAGATCGGCGGCATCGGCCCGGTCGACGGCGACCACCAGCGACTCGCGGGCGGTGACGACATCGCCGGGCAGGCCGTCGAGGAAGCCGCTGTACCACAGCCGCAGCGAGTCCACCCCGATAGTGAGTAACTGCTCTTCGCCGGGCCAGCCCTCGCTGCGGGGGGCGAGCATGCCGCCCGCCACCCAGGAGGCGCCAGGGCTGAGCCGATCCCCCCGGTCGCTTCGCTCCTGCCCCCAGGGCCCGTCGCGGTGCACCCGCACCGAGAGCCCCGCCTGCGCAGCGCGGCGCGCCACCGCAAGACCGATGACGCCGCCCCCGATGACGGCCAGCGATTCCACCGACATGTCCCTTTCGCTTCCCTTCGCCGGCATGACCCGGATCAGGTGGTGACGGTCTGGAGGGGTCTGGCCTCCACTCTCAGTCCCGCTCCAGGGACTCCCGTGCCGAACCTCCACGCTAGCCGCTACCGTCGCGGTGTGCACGAACGTCGAACCACACTTGCCGCCGCACGGCTGTACCTGTGCACCGACGCTCGTCGCGAGCGCGGTGATCTGGCCGAGTTCGCCGAGGCGGCACTGGCCGGCGGGGTGGACATCATCCAGTTGCGGGACAAGGGCTCGCCCGGTGAGCAGCGGTTCGGGCCGCTGGAGGCCCGCGCCGAGCTGGCCGCGCTGGAGATCCTGGCCGACGCGGCGCGACGCCACGGCGCGCTACTGGCCGTCAACGACCGCGCCGACATCGCCCGCGCCGCCGGCGCCGACATCCTGCATCTCGGCCAGGACGATCTGCCGCTGGAGGTCGCCCGTGACATCGTCGGGCCCGACACCGTGATCGGGCGCTCCACCCACGCCAGCGGCGAGGCCGGCCGGGCGCTGATGGAGGACGTCGACTACTTCTGCGTCGGGCCGTGCTGGCCCACCCCGACCAAACCTGGCCGTCCGGCCCCGGGCCTGGACCTGGTGCGCGAGGTGGCCGGGCTGCACGCCGATAAGCCGTGGTTCGCCATCGGCGGGATCGACGAGCAGCGGCTGCCGGAGGTGCTCGCGCGTCCGGCCCCGGGCCTGGACCTGGTGCGCGAGGTGGCCGGGCTGCACGCCGATAAGCCGTGGTTCGCCATCGGCGGGATCGACGAGCAGCGGCTGCCGGAGGTGCTCGCGGCGGGTGCGCGCCGGGTGGTGGTCGTGCGTGCGATCACGGCGGCCGCCGATCCCGCTGCGGCGGCATCCCGGCTGCGCGCGGCGCTCAGAACTGCTGAGTGACCGGGGCCGGTGCGCACCAGATGAACACGCCGGCCTCGATCTCCACGGTGTGCGGCCCGGGCAGCCGGCATGCGTCGTGCTCGTGCGGCCGTACCTCGGTGATGCGCAACTGCTGCCAGCTGGCGGCGAATCCCGGATGCAGCGGCAGGTCGGCCACCTCGTCCTCGGCCACCCAGCGCAGCTCCGAGCTCTCCCGGTTGGGCACCGTGGTGAGCAGTTCGTGGGCGTCGGCGACGACGGTGGTGTACGTCCAGGAGGTGTCGCCCTGTCCGGTCACCTCGGCAGTGATGACGGTGGCGCGCACCTGCAGGTGCTCGGCGGGCAGACCGGCTTCCTCGTGAGCTTCGCGCATCGCGGCCTGCTCGGCGGTCTCGTGGCTGTCGCGCGCCCCGCCCGGCAGCGCCCAGGTGCCACCCTGATGACTCCACGGCGCGCGGTGCTGGAGCAGGACCGCGGGGGTGCCATCCGGCTGGGGTGCGCGCAACAACAGCCCGGCGGCGCCGTGCCGCCCCCAGTACGGCGTGCCGGTCTCGGACACCACCCAGCCGTCGCCGTCACCTCGCACGCGTTCAGGATAAGCACGCCACGCCGGTACTCGTCGGCCGATCCTGCCCCATCCGTCACAGGTGCTCTTAGAATTCACTCAGGAAGCGCGATTGGGATCCGGGCGAAGGAAATGAGGTCCGCGCGAGGTGACCGTTGAGGTGGCGCACCCGTCGACCGAGCCATTGGCATGGCGGTCGCCGACCGAGCCCGCCCACCCCCGGTGGTGGTTCTTCCGAACCAGCCCGGGACGGATCCTGACCATCGGCATCATCCTGGCCACTCTGGGCCTGCTGAGTGCTTTCGCGACTTCGACGACGATCAACGACCGGCAGCGTCAGCTGACCACCGTGCTCAACCACACCGAGCCGCTGGCCTTCGCCGCCGGCCAGCTCTACACCACGCTGTCGGTGGCCGACGCCGCCGCTGCCACCGCGTTCATCGCCGGATCCGAACCGCGCGCGGTGCGCCAGCGCTACGAGCAGGCCATCACCGACGCCGCCGTCGCCGTGACCCGGGCGGCCAGCGGACTGACCGACGAGCCACTGATCCAGTTGCTCGGCCGTATCAATGCCCGGCTGGCGGTCTACACCGGGTTGATCGAGACGGCGCGGACCAACAACCGGATGGGCAATCCGGTGGGTTCGTCCTACCTGTCGGAGGCCTCGGCGTTGATGCAGCAGCAGATCCTGCCGGACGCCCAGCAGCTCTACGAGCAGACCTCGGCACGGGTGGACGCCGAGACCACCGCCTCGACCCGGATTCCCGCGCCGGTGATCGTCGTCGTCGCCATCACCCTGGTGTTCGGCGCGTTCGCGCACCGGTGGCTGGCCTCGCACACCAAACGCCGGGTCAATGTCGGCCTGATCGCGGGCGGTCTGGCGATCCTGATCATGATCATCTGGGTGGGCTCGGCGCTGGCCATCTCGACCGCCGGGAGCCGCGCGGCCAAAGACACCGCGGCCGAGTCTCTGAAAACGGTGACTAACCTGGCGATCACCGCGCAGCAGGCCCGCGCCGACGAGACGCTGTCCCTGATCCGCCGCGGTGACGAAGACATTCGCAAACGGTCCTACTACCAGCGCGTTGAAACGATGCACCAGCAGCTCACCGAATACCTGGCCCGCGAGGACGCGATCGACAAGAGCGATCTGGCCGACGCCGATCAGCTGCTGATGAAGTGGCGGCAGGCCGACGAGCGGATCAACGCCTACATCGCGGTCGGCAACTACCAGGCCGCCACCCAGGTGGCGCTGGGGACCGGCGAGGACGATTCGACGCCGGCGTTCGACAAACTCGACGCCGCGCTGTCCAGCGGCATCCGGGAGAGCCGCAACCAGTTGCGCAACGACATCCTGTCCGCCCGCCGGGTGCTGTCCGGGACGACGGTCGGCGGGGCGGTGCTGTCGGTCGGCGCGGCGATCGCGGTGGCGTTGGGGCTGTGGCCCAGGCTCAGTGAGTACCGCAAATGAACGCGCGCGCGAAGGCCAACCGACGGACGCTGCGGGCACTGGCCGGCATCGTGGTCATCGCGGCGACGCTTGCCACCGGCTGCGGCAAGACGGAGTACACCGTGGCACCCCCGGTGCCCACCCTCGCGCCACCGACGCCCGCCGGGATGGCCGAACTGCCGCCGGAACCGCCGCAGCCGCCGAATCCCGACGAGAACAACTGCGATCGCACCGCCAGCCTGCGGCCGTTCACCAACAAGGCCGACGCCGACGCCGCGGTGGCCAACATCCGGGCCCGGGGCCGGCTCATCGTCGGCCTGGACATCGGCAGCAACCTGTTCAGCTTCCGCGACCCGATCACCGGGGAGATCACCGGATTCGACGTCGACATCGCCGGTGAGGTGTCCCGTGACATCTTCGGTACGCCCTCGCAGGTCGAATACCGCATTCTGTCCTCGGCCGACCGGATCAGCGCCTTGCAGAGCAACACCGTGGACATCGTCGTCAAGACCATGACCATCACCTGCGAGCGACGCAAGCAGGTGAACTTCTCCACCGTGTACTTCACCGCCTACCAGCGCATTCTGGCGCCGCGGGAATCGGCGATCGCGCAGGCGTCGGACCTGTCCGGTAAGCGGGTGTGCGTGGCCCGCGGCACCACGTCACTGAAGCGGGTACAGCAGATCGCGCCGCCGCCGATCATCGTGACGGTGGTGACGTGGGCGGATTGCCTTGTGGCACTGCAGCAACGGGAAGTCGACGCGGTCAGCACCGATGACTCGATTCTGGCCGGTTTGGTGGCCCAGGATCCGTATCTGCACATCATCGGGCCGAACATGGCCCAGGAGCCGTACGGGATCGGGATCAACCTGGAGAACACCGGGCTGGTGCGCTTCGTCAACGGCACGCTGGAACGCATCCGCCGCGACGGCACGTGGAACACGTTGTACCGCAAGTGGTTGACGGTGCTAGGCCCGGCTCCGGCTCCCCCGACTCCGAGGTATCTGGACTGATGGACACCCCGGAGACCCCCGAAGTCGACGTCGGCACCCAGCCGGCCAGTTTCGACGACCTCGGCATGGATTCGATGTCGACGATGCGGCCGATGGCCACCCAGGCCATCTTCCGGCCCAACTTCGACGACGATGACGACTCGGTCGGCAGTGTGGGGACCGAACCCGAGGAGATGCACCACACCACGGTGGCGCGATTACTCTCCCCGACCCGCCGGCTGGGCGGCGGCCTGGTGGAGATCCCGCGGGTGCCCGAGATCGACCCGCTCGCGGCGCTGATGGTCAATCCCGTTGTCGCCGAGTCGAAGCGGTTCTGCTGGAACTGCGGGCGCCCGGTCGGCCGGTCCTCGAAGGAAGTGGCCGCGGAGTCGGAGGGCTGGTGCCCGCACTGCGGCAGCGCCTACTCGTTCGTGCCGCAACTCTCACCCGGCGACATGGTCGCCGACCAGTACGAGATCAAGGGCTGTGTGGCGCACGGCGGACTGGGCTGGGTGTATCTGGCGGTCGACCACAACGTCAACGAACGCCCGGTGGTGCTCAAAGGCCTGGTGCACTCCGGTGACGCCGAGGCCCAGGCGATCGCGATGGCCGAACGGCAGTTCCTGGCCGAGGTCGTCCATCCGTCGATCGTGAAAATCTTCAACTTCGTCGAGCATCCGGACTCCCACGGTGAACCGGTCGGCTACATCGTGATGGAGTACGTCGGCGGTAAATCGCTGAAACTGCCCAAGGGCGAACGCCTCCCGGTGTCCGAGGCCATTGCCTACATGCTGGAAATCCTGCCCGCCCTGGGCTATCTGCATTCGATCGGCTTGTGCTACAACGACCTCAAGCCGGAGAACGTCATGGTCACCGAGGAGCAGCTCAAGCTGATCGACCTCGGCGCGGTGTCCCGGATCAACTCGTTCGGCTACCTCTACGGCACTCCGGGTTACCAGGCTCCCGAGATCGTGCGCACCGGGCCGACGATCGCCTCCGACATCTACACCGTGGGCCGCACCCTGGCTGCTTTGACGCTGAACCTGCGCACCCGCAAGGGCCGCTACGTCGATGGGCTTCCGGAGGACGATCCGGTACTGGCCAAGTACGACTCGTTCGGCCGGCTGCTACGGCGGGCGATCGACCCCGATCCGCGTCGCCGGTTCGCCACGGCCGAGGAGATGTCGTCACAGTTGATCGGTGTGCTGCGCGAAGTCGTGGCCGAGGACACCGGGGTGCCGCGCCCCGGTCTGTCGACGGTGTTCACCAGGACCCGGTCCACGTTCGGGGTGGAACTGCTTGTCGCCCATACCGATGTCTATCTCGACGGTCTGGCGCACGCCGAGAAGCTAACCGCCCCGGAGATCGTGACCGCGCTGCCGGTGCCGCTAGTGGACCCGAGCGATGTGGCGGCCACCGTGCTGTCGGCGACCGTGCTGTCGCAGCCGGTGCAGACCCTGGACTCGCTGCGCGCGGCGCGGCACGGCTCACTGGATTCGGAGGGGATCGACCTCAGCGAGTCGGTGGAGCTGCCATTGATGGAAGTGCGGGCCCTACTCGATCTGGGTGACGTGGCCAAAGCCAACCGCAAGCTCGACGACCTGGCCGAACGGGTGGGCTGGCGCTGGCGGCTGGTCTGGTTCAAAGCGGTTTCGGAACTGCTGACCAGTGACTATGACTCGGCGACAAAGCATTTCACCGAGGTTCTGGACACCTTCCCCGGCGAGCAGGCGCCGAAGCTGGCCCTGGCGGCGACGGCCGAACTGGCGGGCACCTCCGATGAGCGGCCGTACTACCAGACCGTCTGGCACACCGACAACAACATCATCTCGGCAGGCTTCGGGCTGGCGCGGGCGCAGTCGGTGGAGGGTGAGCGTGAGGCAGCGGTGCGCACCCTCGACGAAGTACCCGTCTCCTCACGGCATTTCACCACCGCGCGGCTGACCAGCGCGGTGACCCTGCTCTCCGGCCGCTCGGCCCACGAGCTCACCGAGGAGCAGATCCGCGACGCCGCGCGCCGGGTCGAGGCGCTGCCCGACACCGAGCCCCGCGTGCTGCAGATCCGCGCGCTGGTGCTCGGTACGGCGATGGACTGGATCGCCGAGCATGAGGCCAGCACGAACCACATCCTCGGTTTCCCGTTCACCGACCACGGCCTGCGCCTGGGTGTGGAGGCCGCACTGCGCAACCTGGCCCGGGTGGCCACCAGCCAGGCGCACCGCTATGCGTTGGTGGACATGGCCAACAACGTGCGGCCGACGAGCACCTTCTAGCACTCGTTGAGTGTGCGTCCAGGGCGGGAATTCGGTCAGATTCCCGCCCTGGACGCACACTCAACGCAGGCCGAAGCGTTCCCGCAGCACCGGATCGCTTTCCCACCACAGCGTCGAGGTCGCTGAATCCGCAGGCGCCGCAGCCAGTTCGGCGTCCACCAGGGCGGCCTTGCGGCGTTCGTCGCGGCCCAGCGCCCGCATCAGCACCAGGACGAACGGAATGCCCACCACGTCGCCGACGATCCAGAGGATTCCCGCCCCGATGGACTGATCGACCCGCTGGCTTGGACCCCAATCCCGCTGCAGGGCAACGTAATAGTCCACGGCGATGATCGGGCCGAGCCACAGCACCACGCCCAGCAGGCCATCGGCCAGCGACTCCATCACGCTGATGCCCAGCGACAGCAGCGGCGAGTACCGCCGCGGCACCGGATCGGCCTGCAGCCGCGCATAGAAGTAGCCAAACCCGACCATCAGCAGGACGAACCGGGTCGACGCGGCCAGGGGCCCGGTCATCGATGCGACGTACCAGGGTGTCAGGTAGAGCAGCCACGGTGTGGCCAGCATCGCGATCGACGTGACCATCGGCGAGGCCGCGAACCGCACCACCGGCGAGCACAACCCACGGTCCACGATCCGCCGGCCCAGCCGTGAGCCGGCCTGCACCACGGCCACCGGACGGCCCAGCGCCAGCAGCAGTGGCGCCCCGAACAGCAACAACAGCACCTGCAGCGCACGCACCCAGAACAGCACCGGTGCGTAAACACCCACCGCGGAGAACGTCGCCAGCGCCCACACCACCAGGCCCGCCGCGAAACAGCAGGCCTGGCCGCGCGTCACCGCAGTCCCGGCCGCGCGGCGGGACCCGAAGTACACCGCGCCGACGATCGTCATCGCGACGAGTGCGCCCACATCCAGAGTCCACGACATCAGGACCATGGCCGCCGACGCTACGTGCATTTCCTGGGAACCCGCCGTGACGTTGCTGGGCTTGCTCGCTTTCCAGCCAGGTCCTTTGTCAGCCTGGCATCATGACCATCCCGGTGCTCGGCGTGCTGTCCCTGTCCGGCTTCCAGCACGGGTGGTTCTTCCTGTACGGGCTGATCGCGGCGGCGGCGCTGGGCGGCTACCTGTCGGTCCAGTTCGCCAAGCGCCGCAACGTCTTACGGTTCGCCAACTTCGAGCTTCTGGCACGCCTGGCCCCCACCCCACCGCGACGGCTGCGCCACCTTCCCGCCATCCTGCTCGTCGTCGCACTGCTGTCGCTGACCGTCGCGCTGGCCGGCCCGACGCACGACGTCCGCGTCCCCCGCAACCGGGCCATCGTCATGCTCGTCATCGACGTCTCGGAGTCCATGGCCGCCACCGACGTCGCCCCCAGCCGGTTGGCCGCCGCCAAGGAGGCCGGCAAAAAGTTCGCCGACGAGCTCACCCCCGGTATCAATCTCGGTCTGGTCGCCTTCGCGGGCACCGCGTCGGTGCTGGTGCAACCGACCACCAACCGGGCGCTGATGAAGGCCGCTATCGACAAGCTCCAGACTGCCGAACGCACCGCCACCGGTGAGGGCATTCTGACTGCCCTGCAGGCGATCTCGACGGCCGACAACGTCCTCGGCGGAGGTGACGGTCCGCCGCCGGCCCGCATCGTGCTGGAGTCGGACGGCAAGGAGACCGTGCCGAGCAATCCCGACGACGCGCGGGGTGCGTTCAGTGCGGCGGAAACCGCCAAGGCCCAGGGTGTTCCGATCTCGTCGATCTCGTTCGGCACCCCGGACGGGTCGGTCGATCTGGACGGCCAGCACATCCCGGTGCCGGTCGACGATGCCACCCTCAAGCAGATCAGCGACATCTCCGGGGGCGAGGTCTTTCACGCCGGAACCCTGCCGCAACTCACCTCCGTCTACGCCACCCTGCAGCAGCAGATCGGATTCCAGTTGATCCCCGGCGATGCCAGTGCGGCGTGGGCGATCCTGGCCTCGTTCCTGGTGGCGGGCTCCGCCCTGGCCGGTGTCCTGCTCAACCGGCGAATCCCGGCCTAGACGACGGTCAGGCACTCCCGGGCGATCGCCAGTTCCTCGTTGGTGGGGATCACCAACACGGTCGTCGGGGATGTATCCGCCGAGATGGTGCGGGCTCTCCGCACCGGGCTCGAGTTTCGCTGCTCGTCGAGTTCGATGCCCAGCGGGGCCAGCCCGGCCAGCGCGTCGCGGCGTACCCGGGCGTCGTTCTCACCCACCCCAGCGGTGAAAGTCAGCACATCGGTGTGGCCGAGGATCGCCAGATAGGCGCCGATGTACTTGCGCAGCCGATGGATGTACACGTCGTAGGCCAATTGTGCGTTCTCGTCGCCGGATTCGATGCGCTGATGAACCACCCGAAAGTCGATCTCACCGGCCAGACCCGACATCCCCGAGCGGCGGTTGAGCATGGACTCGATGTCCTCGACCCCCATGCCGGCCGTCCGCGACAGGTAGCTGATCACCCCCGGGTCGATATCCCCGGACCGGGTGCCCATCACCAATCCCTCCATGGGAGTCAGCCCCATCGACGTGTCGACGGGCCGGCCACCGGCGATCGCCGAGGCCGAGGCGCCATTGCCCAGATGCAGCACGATCTGGTTGAGCGTCTCCGGCGCCGCCCCGAGGTACTCCGCGGCCTGGCCGCTGACGTACTGGTGTGAGGTGCCGTGGAAGCCGTAGCGGCGAATCTGCCAGCGCGCGGCCAACTCCCGGTCGATCGCATACGTGGCGGCGGCGGCGGGCAGATCATGGAAGAACGCGGTGTCGAATACCGCCACATGCGGCAGGTCCGGTAGCACCCGCCGGGCCACCTCGATCCCGAGCAGTGCCGGCGGGTTGTGCAGCGGTGCCAGCGGGGACAGTTCGCGCAACTGATCGAGCACCGCGTCGTCGACGACTGTCGGCCGGAACAGACGCTGGCCGCCGTGCACCACCCGGTGCCCGACGGCGACCAGGCCGAGGCCGTCCAGATCCTTGCCGTCCGCACTCAGCCGCTCGAAGGCCAGGCGCAGCGCGGCCTCGTGGTCGGGAACACCGCCGTCGTCACCGATCCGCTCGACGATGCCGTGCGCCAGCGATTCGCCTGTATCCGGTTGGATCAGTTGGTACTTCAGCGACGACGAACCGGAATTGAGGACGAGAACTGTTCCTGATGTCGCCGACCTACCGGCTCCGGTTCCCACCCCTCAGTCCTCCTGAGCCTGGATCGCCGTGATCGCGACCGTATTCACAATGTCCTCCACCAGTGCCCCGCGGGACAGGTCGTTGACCGGTTTGTTCAGCCCCTGAAGGACGGGCCCGATCGCGATCGCACCGGCACTGCGCTGGACCGCCTTGTAGGTGTTGTTGCCGGTGTTGAGGTCCGGGAAGATCAGCACGGTCGCGCGTCCGGCTACGTCCGAGCCGGGCATCTTGGCCGCCGCCACGGTGGGGTCGACGGCGGCGTCGTACTGGATCGGGCCCTCCACCAGAAGCTCCGGCGCCCGACTGCGAACCAATTCGGTTGCCGCGCGCACCTTCTCCACACCCGCGCCGCTGCCCGAGTCACCGGTCGAGTAGGACAACATCGCCACCCGGGGGTCGATACCGAACTGGGCGGCGGTACGCGCCGAGCTGATCGCGATATCGGCCAGCTGTTCGGCGGTCGGGTCCGGCACGATCGCGCAGTCACCGTAGGCCAGCACCCGATCGCTTAGGCACATCAGGAAGATGCTGGACACCGTCGACACGTCCGGGCGGGTCTTGATGATCTCGAACGCCGGGCGCACCGTGTGCGCGGTGGTGTGCGCCGCGCCGGAGACCATGCCGTCGACGATGTCGTTGTGCACCAGCATCGTGCCGAAGTAGGAGACGTCGTGGATGATCTCGCGGGCCTGCTCCAGCGTCACCCCCTTCTTCTTGCGAAGCTCGGCGTACTGCGCGGCGAACTGGTCGCACAAGTCGCTGGTGCGCGGATTGAGCACGGTGGCAGCGCTGAGATCGACACCGAGTTCGGCTGCGCGGGAACGGACTTGACCCTCCTCGCCCAGGATCGTCAGCTCCGCCACCCCGCGGCGCAACAGCCTGCCCGCCGCCCGCAGGATGCGGTCGTCCTCACCTTCGGGCAGCACGATGCGTTTGAGATTGGACTGGGCCCGCTCCATCAGCTGGTAGGTGAACATCTGCGGGGTGGTCACCGTCGGGATCGGAATGGCCAGCCGCTCAAGCAGATCGGCGATGTCGACATGGCGTTCCATGATGTCGATCGCGGTGTCGATCTTGCGCTGTGACGTCGCGGTCACCCGGCCGCGCGCACCGGCCACCGCGCTGGCCGTCTCGAAGGTCCCCAAGTCGGTGGCGATGATCGGCAGGCGCAGGCCCAGGCCCGTCACGAGTTCGGCGATGCTGCGGTGCAGGGGCAGGCCGCCGTTGAGGATCATCGCCGACAGCGACGGAAAGCCCTCCGCCGCATGGGCGCTCGCGACCGCCAGCACCACATCCGAACGGTCACCCGGGGTGATGACGGCAACGCCCTCGGTCAGCCGCTCGACCACGTGCTCGGCGGTCATCCCGGCGACCAGGACGTCCATCACCTCACGGCCCAGCAGCGATTCATCACCGTGGATGAGGACACCGTCGACCGCGGCACTGAGATCGGCGACCGTCGGCGCCACCAGCAGCGGCTCCTCCGGCAGCACGTAGACGTGCGGGCCCAGGTCTTTGCACGCGTCGGCGACGGCCTGCATCTGGGCGGGGTCGCACCGGTTGGCCACCACCGCGGCGGTGTGGGCGTGCTGCAGCGCGAGTTCGGCCAGGCACAGCTCGACCACCTGGGCCACTTCCTGCGGGGTGCGGTCGCGGGCCCGCACCGACAGCACCACCGGCGCGCCGAGGTTGACCGCGATGCGGGCGTTGACGCTCAGCTCGGTAGGGGTGGCGACGTCGGTGTAGTCCGAGCCGACGATGACGACAGCATCGCAGCGCGCGGCCATCGCGTGATAGCGGTCGACGATGTCGACGATCGCACCCTCGGGGTCCTCGTGCAGTCGCTGGTAGGTGACGCCAACGCACTCGTCGTAGCTGAGGCCCGCGTTACTGTGGGCCAGCAGCAACTCCAGGATGTAGTCGCGGTCTTCCCGCCGGGTGATCGGCCGGAACACCCCGGCCTTGGGGACCGTGGCGGTCAGCCGGTGCAGGATGCCCAGCGCGACCGTGGACTTGCCGGTGTCACCTTCGGGTGAGGCGATGTAGATCGAGGTGGCGGCGCGCGGGGAGGTCACGGCTCCAGCATTCCCTAGTCCGCCGCGGTGCCGCCCGCTGTTAACCGAGTTTTCGCAGTCTCGGCGCCAGATCCTTCTCGAACAGTTCCAGGAACCGGCGCTGGTCGTGGCCGGGGGCGTGGAAGACGAGGTGATTGAGCCCGTACTTGACGTAGTCGCCCACCTTCTCGACGGCCTCGTCGGGATCCGAGGAGACGATCCAGCGCTTGGCCACCTGCTCGATGGGCAGCTCGTTGGCCGCCTTCTCCATCTCCATCGGGTCGTGGATGCTGTGCTTCTGCTCGGCGGTCAGCGACAGCGGCGCCCAGAACCTCGTATTATTCAGCGCCAGTTCGGGATCCGGATCGTAGGAGATCTTGATCTCGATCATCTTGTCGATCGCGTCGACGTCGCGGTCGGCGGCTGCGGCACCTTCCTTGACCGCCGGGATCAGCTTCTCGGTGTAGAGCTCCTCGCCCTTGCCGGAGGTGCAGATGAAACCGTCGCCGGCGCGGCCGGCGTACTTGGCCACCGCCGGGCCGCCCGCGGCGATGTAGACCGGGACGCCGTCGTCGGGCACGTCGTAGATGGACGCGCCCTTGAGGTGGTAGTAGTCGCCGTCGAAGTCGACCCGGTCACCCCGCCACAGCTCACGCATCAGGCGCACCGACTCGCGCAGCCGGGCGAAGCGCTCCTTGAACTCGGGCCACTCCCCGATGAAACCGGTGGCGATCTCGTTGAGCGCCTCACCGGTGCCGACACCGAGGAACACCCGGTTGGGGTACAGGCAGGCCATCGTGGCGAACGCCTGGGCGATCACGGCCGGGTTGTAGCGGAACGTCGGCGTCAGCACCGAGGTGCCCAGGATGAGCCGCTCGGTGCGCTCACCGACTGCCGTCATCCACGCCAGCGAGAACGGTGCGTGGCCGCCTTCGTGCCGCCACGGCTGAAAGTGGTCACTGACCGTCGCACTGTCCATCCCGTGCGCCTCGGCGAGGACCGCCAACTCCACCAGCTCACGCGGCGCGAACTGCTCCGCCGACGCCTTGTATCCCAGTTTCAGTTCAGCCACGCTTTCGTTTCTACTCCAATGGCCGCCAACCCGTCGGAGCAGGCTGCCTAAACTGAGACATGCCTGCGGCCCTGCACGCCATCACCGACTCGGTGCACGTCGCCACCACCGAACTGGTGAACTGGACACTTGTCGCCGACGACGCCGGTGTCATGCTCATCGACGCGGGATTTCCCGGTAGTCGTGACGATGTTCTGACATCACTGCGCCAGTTGGGATTCGGGCCGCAGGACGTCACCGCGATCCTGCTCACCCACGCCCACGTGGATCATCTCGGCTCGGCGATCTGGTTCGCCAAGACCCACGGCACGCCGGTGTACTGCCACGCCGACGAGGTCGGCCACTCCAAGCGCGAATACCTGCAGCAGGCCTCCCCGGTGGATCTGCTGGCGCACGCCTGGCAGCCACGCTGGATCAAGTGGTCCCTGGAGATCGCCCGCAAGGGCGCACTGGTGCGGGCCGGCATCCCCACCACGCAGGCGTTGACCGAGGATGTCGCCGAAACTCTGCCGGGCAGGCCGCTGGCGGTGCCGACCCCCGGTCACACCGGCGGGCACTGTTCCTACCTCGTCGACGGCGTCTTGGTGTCCGGGGACGCGCTGGTGACCGGCCACCCACTGGCCCGGCGCTCCGGTCCGCAACTGTTGCCGGGGGTGTTCAACCATGACGAGCAGGGCTGTGTGCGCAGCCTGGCCGCACTGGCGATGCTCGAGACCGACACGCTGATCCCCGGCCACGGCGCGGTGTGGAAGGGCCCTATCCGTGAAGCGGTACGTCAGGTATCGGCGGGCTGAGCCAGGGTTTTCAGGAACGCGATGGGATGAAAGTCAGGTTCGGGTTCCAGCGCTTCGTCCAGTCGGGTGTATCCGGCACTCTCGTACAAGGCTTCGGCCTCAGGCTGGCGGGTGCCTGTCGTCAGATAGATCCGCCGGTAGCCGCGCCGGGCAATCTCGGTCTCCAACTCAGCCAGGAGCATTGCCCCGTATCCCCGCCTTCGGTGTCTGCTGTCGGTCCAGATCCGCTTGAGTTCGGCCGTGTCGTCATCGAAACGGCGGAAGGCACCCCCAGTGACCGGCTGTCCGTCAAGCACCCCGATGAGCATTCCGCCACTGGGAGAGGCGAATTCGCTGACCGTATGACCGCGGAGCCACTTCATCACGCCCGCCTCGGTGCCGCCGTAGCGGGTCGAATACTCGACGGCGAGTTCAGCTAACAGTGGCTGGGCCAACTCGTCGTCGACAGTGACCGGGACAAAGCGCATGCCTTCCATCATGGCGGAGGCAGCTGGGCTTCGATCAACGGCAGGATTCGCTGCGCCAGGTATTCGTTGCCAGCCCGGTTCGGGTGCACCCGGTCCCACCCGATGAGGTTGGGGTCGTCCCACCACCAGCGCTGCGCCAGGGGGTCGACGAAGGTGGCGCCGACGGCGGCGGCCTCCGCGCGAACGATGTCGCGAACCTGCCAGACCGGTGGCTGCGGATCCGGTTGCGGCCAGGCCGGACCGATCACCAGCAGGTGTGCGGCGGGTCCGGCGGCACGCGCACCGGCCAGCGTGCGCCGCACCGCGGCGCGCAGGTCGTCCGGCGGAGTCCCGACATCGTTGGGGCTGCCGAAGATGACGACGAGATCGGTTGACGGCTGGATCGCGTCGAGCCGGTCGGCGAACACCCCGCCGCGGGTGCCGATGTGGGCATAGCCGCCGCCGCCCTCACCCTCGACGGTCGGCTGGATCTCGTAGTGCCGCTCGCGTAGCTGGCTCCACACCATGGCCGGCCACAGATCGGGGTCGTCGGGGTCGTTGTTTACCCCCACGGTGTAGGAGTCGCCGATCACCACGATGTGGTCACCGGGCAGCGCGGCCTGCTGCGCCGGGGTGAGGCGGGGCGCCGAGGCGCAGGATGCGAGCAGGAACGCCACCGCCACCGTCAATAACGCCCTGCTCACGGCGCCTCAGCCTAGGCGACCATGGCCCCTTCCCAGCCAGATTTGACACCTGTAAAGTTTGTCGGCATGGACAACATCCGAGGCAAGACCATCGCCATCACCGGCGCCGCCCGCGGCATCGGGTTCGCCACCGCCCGCGCCCTGCTGCAGCGCGGCGCCCGGGTGGTGATCGGCGATCGTGACGTCGCCCTCGAGGAGTCCGCAGTCGCCCAGCTCAGCAAGATCGGACCGGTGTCGGGCTACCCCCTCGACGTCACCGACGCCGAGTCGTTCGCGACCTTCCTGGACAAGGCTCGCGCCGACGGCGGCGGCCACATCGACGTCCTGATCAACAATGCCGGCGTGATGCCGGTCGGCCCGTTCCTGGACCACAGCGAGCAGGCGATCCGCACCGCTATCGAGGTCAACTTCTACGGCGTGCTCACCGGCTGCCGGCTGGTGCTGCCGGAGATGGTCAAGCGCCGCAACGGGCACATCATCAACATCGCCTCGATGGCCGGCATGCTGGCGGTGCCGGGACAAGCCCTGTATGCCGGCACGAAGTTCGCCGTCGTCGGGCTGTCCACCGCGCTTTCCGACGAGTTCGCACCGCAGGGTGTTCAGGTCAGCTGCGTCATGCCGACCTTCACCAACACCGAGCTGATCGCGGGTACCAATGCCACCGGCGCCAACAAACCGGTGCAGCCCGAAGACATCGCGGCCGCGGTGGTCAAGACCCTCGATAAGCCGAAAACGACTGTCTCCGTTCCCTATCCGCTGCGCTTCATCGCGATAGGCACGGCATTCCTGCCGCCGCGGGCGCGCCGGTGGCTGAGCAGGAAATCGGGCACCGATCGGGTGTTCCTCGACTTCGACACCGCCGCACGGGCGGCCTACGAGCAGCGGGCGCAGGAGGCGACCGGGGTCGTCGAACCGCCCAAGGGCGACTAGAGGACCGGGACGGCGTCCCCGGGCCGGTAGGCCTCGATCGGCTCGATGTTGCGCATCAGCGCTTCCGGTTCGACGGTGTAGAGCCTGCCCTGATCTCCCCCGGTGCCGACCAGCACCGCGGTGGCCCGATCCGGGAAGTCGTCGTCGCTGCCGGCGGAGGTGATCCAGATCCTGGTCACCGGTTCGAACTGTTCGTCAGCGAACTCGGCCGCCGACGGCGCGAAGAACCAGCTGAGCAATGTCTCGGTGGAGAACTCCTCATCGAAGGCCCATCCGCGATCGACCAGCCAGCCGTCGAACGCCTCGACGGCCTTCTCGAGTTCGCTTGGCCCGTCGTCGAATTGGTCTCCGAGCAGAGCGTCCAGCACCGGCTCCGGAATCCACCTCGCATCGCGGGCGGCCTGCCGCTTCTTGCGGCGGGCCTTCTTGGCGTCGGAGTGCCGCGACACCGCTAGCCCAGCGCCCGATCCAGATCGGCGATCAGGTCCTCAGTGCCTTCCAGGCCCACCGAGATCCGGACCACGCCGTCACCCAGGCCGATCGCGGCACGCCCTTCGGGACCCATCGCCCGATGGGTGGTGGTGGCCGGGTGGGTGATCAGCGACTTGGCGTCGCCCAGGTTGTTGGAGATGTCGATCACCTGGAGCTTGTCGAGCACCTCGAACGCACGGTCCTTGCCCCCGTCGAGCTCGAAGGTCACCACCGTGCCACCGCCGCGCATCTGACGCTTGGCCAGATCGAACTGCGGATGAGACTCCAGGAACGGGTATCTCACCCAGTTCACGCCCGGCTGGCTCTCCAGGAACTCGGCAATCCGGTGCGCCGAACGGTTGGAGTGGTCGACCCGGACCGACATGGTTTCGAGGCCCTTAAGCAGCACCCAGGCGTTGAACGCGCTGAGTGCCGGGCCGGTGTGGCGCATCAGCTTCTGCACCGGGCCGTCGATGTACTCCTTGTCGCCCAGGATGGCGCCGCCGAGCACCCGGCCCTGACCGTCGATGTGCTTGGTACCGGAGTACACCACCACGTCGACGCCCAGCGGGATGCCCTGCTGCAGCAGCGGAGTGGCAAAAACGTTGTCCAGCACCACCTTTGCTCCGGCCGCATGCGCCAGCTCGGAGACCGCGGCGATATCGACCAGCGACTGCATCGGGTTGGACGGGGTTTCGAAGAAGACCGCCTGGGTGGGCGTGCTGAGTGCTTCTTCCCACTGGGAGAGGTCGTCGCCGTCGACGAAGACGGTCTCCACACCCCAGCGCGGCAGGATCTCGCTACACACCACGAAACAGGAGCCGAACAGGCTGCGCGCGGCCACCAGCCGATCACCGGCGCCCAGCAGCGCACCCAAAGCGGTGAACACCGCCGACATGCCCGATGCGGTGGCGAAGGCGGCCGGCGCACCCTCGATCAGCCGCAGCCGTTCCTCGAACATCGAGATCGTCGGGTTGCCGTAGCGGGAGTAGACGTAGCGGTCGATCTCACCGGTGAACGCCTTCTCAGCCTCCGCTGCCGAGTCGTAGACATAGCCGGACGTCAGGTACACCGCTTCGGCGGTCTCCTCGAAGCCGGAGCGCAGCAGTCCGCCGCGCACCCCGATGGTGGCCTGGCTGACGCCGTCGGGCAGCGGTGCGGGGATCCGCACCGACGGGACGGACTCCTGCTCGCTCACGACTGCTTCCAGGGCAGGCCAAGGGCGCGCCAGCCGTTGACGCCGCGGTGGCCCTGTTCGTCGAGTTGTCCTTCGAAGCCGTCGAGCATGTTGTAGGACGGCGCGATCCCGGCGGCCGTGGCGGCCTCGGCAGCGGGGATGGAGCGGTTGCCCGACCGGCAGAGGAAGACCACCGGCCGTTCGCCGGGGGTGACACCGGCGGCGATCAACTCATCAACGAAGTCGTCGTTGTGCCGTCCGTTGCTGCGGTTCCACTCGACGAACACCACGTCACGCCCGAGGCCGGTCAGATCGGGTACGCCCACCCACCGCCATTCGGCGTCGGTCCGGCAGTCCACCAGCACCGCGTCCGGGTTCTCGTTGAGCAGTTTCCAGCTCTCCTCCGGGGTGATGTCACCTGCATAGCTCACGGCCGTGAGTCTCGCACATGCGCCTGAGATGAATCGAGCGGTGGCTAGGCCGGACTCGGTGAGCAGACCTTCCATTCCCCGCTCTCGCGGACGAACGTCATCGGGGTCTCCAGCCGCTTATCCGGGGTGCGCTCGAAGTGGTAGACGACGGTCGCCGTGGCCCGCTCCCCCTCGATCTTGACCGCGGTCACGTCGTCGACGAACCGCGCGCCATGGGACGACTTCGACTGTTGTTGGCGGGCAATGACTTCGGCTTCGGTCCCCTGCTGCTGGGCGCAGGTGTACTTGCGGAAGTCCGGATAGTTCTCCCGTTGCAGGGCGTCGTTCTGGCCCACAGCGGCCCGGCCCACCCGGTTGTCCTCGGTCAGGCCGTCACCGCGGACCAGCCAGGAGATGCCAAATCCGATCAGGACGATCGCAGCCACCCCGAGGGCGATCAGGATCGGCATCGGGCTCGAGCCGGTGTTCTCGTTCTCGGTCATGTCTGCCAGAGCCTCCGCAGGGTGGTCGAAACCTGGCGCACCCGGTCCCGGGCCATCGTCACGTCACCGGCGGTGGCCAGCGCCAGCGTCAGTCGCCGCCGCGAAGCCCCCTCGTGGCGGCCGAACAGCCGGACGTCGCTCTCGGGCACGGTGAGCGCCTCAGCGAGCACCGCGGCCGGTTCGGGCCGGCGCTCCGGGTTGCCGTCGGCCTCGTCGGCGTAGGCGACCTCGGCCGCTCCCGGCGAGATCATGATGGTGTCGACGGGCAGGCCGAGCACTGCGCGGGCGTGCAGTTCGAACTCCGAGAGCCGCTGGGTGCGCAGGGTCACCAGGGCGCTGTCCGACGGGCGCACCCGCACGTCGGAGAAGTACACCTCGTCACCGCGAACCAGCAGTTCCACGGCGAAGACGCCGCGGCCGCCGAGGGCCCGCACGATCCGCGCGGCCACCGACTTGGCCGCGCCCAGTGCGGCCAGCGTCATGTGCTGGGGCTGCCAGGATTCCAGTACGCCGCCGTCGAGCTGGCGATAGCCGATGGGCTCGCAGAAGTGCAGCGCCGGACCGGCGGGGCCGTCGGTACGCACGGTTAGCAGGGTGACCGCGTAGTCGATCTCCACGACGGTCTCGGCCAGCACCCGGTTGTGCGGCACCCGACCGCCCGCGTCGACGGCCCGCTGCCAGGCCGGTTCGACGTCGTCGGGGCGCAACAGCACCGACTGGCCCGCACCCGGCACCCCGACCACCGGTTTGACGACGAGGGGAAACCCGGCGTGCTCGGCGATCGCGGTCAGTTCGGCCACCGACCCGGCGAACCAGAATGGCGCCGTCGGCAGGCCCAGCTCGTCGGCGGCCAGTTTGCGGATACCTTCGCGGTCCAGGCTGAGCCGGGTGGCGTGCACCGAGGGCACGACCTGGGCGGCGCCGCTCTCCTCGACGGTGCGCAACGCGTCGATGGCCACCGCGTTGGTATCGACGACGACGTAGTCGGGTTCGACCCGGGTGATCGCGGCGGCGAGTTCCTCCGGGTCGGTCATCTTGACCACCAGGGCTTCGTCGGCGACGTCGTGCGCCGGGGCGTCGGCGTAGCGGTCGACGGCGGTCACCTCCGCGCCCAGGCGCTGGAAGGCCAGCACCAGCTCGCGGCTCAGTTCACCGGACCCCACCAGCATCACGCGCATGATGCCCAAGGATAGGTGCGCTCAGCCCCGGGTAGGCCAATGCCAGGACGGCTCGTCGAGCAGACCCTGCCCCACGATCTCCGTCCGGCCCTCGGCCTTGGTCAGCTCGATGGTGCTGACGTCGCGCCGGCGCGCCAGCGCGGACACCAGGGGCGCGGCGTGGGTGACCACGACGATCTGCGAACCCTGCGCGGCCCGGGAGATCAGGGCGGCCAGCGCGGGCAGCAGATCGGGATGCAGGCTGGCCTCCGGCTCGTTGAGCACGGTCAGCTCGGCGGGCCGCGGGGTCAGCAGGGCGGCCACCCAGAGCAGGTAGCGCAGCGTCCCGTCGGACAGCTCGGCCGCGGTGAGCGCCCGCAGCATGCCGGGCTGGCGCAGCCGCACCTCGAAGCGGGTATCGGTGCAGTCGATCTCGACCGTGCTGCCGGGGAAGCCTTCGTCGACCGCCTCGGCCATCGCCTCGGCGTCGCCGATCTCAGCAATGGTCTGCAGCGCCGCGGCGAGGTCGGCGCCGTCGTGGCTGAGCACGGGTGTGCGGGTGCCGATCTGCGGCCGCCGGGCCGGTGCGTCGGCATCGGTTCGGACGTGGTCATAGAACCGCCAGGACCGCACCCGCTCCCGCAGCGCGAGCAGCTCCGGTGCGGCCTGCGGGTCGGCGAGCTCACTGAGCATGCTGTCGAACGGGCGCAGCGTGGTCGGCAGCATGCGCCAGCCGTCGTCGGCATCACGGATGCGCACCGACGGTCCGCCGCGTTCTGCCAGCAGAGTGGCGGGCCGCAGCACCGGTCCGGCCCACACCGACTCCGACTTGATCTCCGGATCCAGGTTGAACGCGGTGCGGCCGGGCACCGGCATGCCGAAGTCGACGGCATAGCCGAAGTCCTCCCCCGCGAAGCCCAGCTTGAGAGTGGCAGGCCCGGTCCGACCTGCGCCGGCCCACATCGTCGACGTCAGGCCGCCCTCGCGGGCCAGCGCGTTGACCGCACCGTTGCGTGCCGAATCGGCCAGCAGGCGCAGAGCGCGATAGAGGCTCGACTTGCCGCTGCCGTTGGGACCGGTGACCACGTTGCAGCGGCTCAACGGGACGACGAGCCGGCGCAGCGATCGATAGTTCTCCACAGCGACGGTGTCGAGCACGGCGCCAGCTAACCAGGCGGTGCCGACAGGTCGGCGCGGAACCCGCCCATGGCCGCCAGCACCGCGCTGAACACCCGGTGGGCAGCCTCCAGGTCGGAGTCCGACAGCTGCGCCAGCGCGCGATGAGTGTGGTCGGCCAACGGGGTGAAGAACGCCTTACCCACCTCGATGCCGTGGTCGGCGTAGCGCAGGATCACCTTGCGGCGGTCCTCGGGATGGGGTTCGCGGCGCAGGTGGCCGGACTCGATCATCCGCTCGACCAAGTAGGTGATCGCCGCCCCGGACAAGCCCATCCGGGTTTTCAGTTCGCCCGCGGTCAGCGGGGTGCCGGCGTTCTCGGCAACCATGATGAGGGTCAGCGCGCGGAAGTCGTTGGCCGACATGTCGTGCACACCGGCGAAGGCCCGGCCGATCTGGTCGGATTCGGCCGAGAGCGCCTGCACATCGGCGACCACAGCCGATTCCAGGGCTTCCCGGCGCGAGTCATCCATACGACCAGCATATCCCTTAAGTAGATGAACTGTTAAGAAAATGAAGCTATGCTGTCGGGCATGCGCACACAGCCTCACTCCACCCCGCCGATGTGGGATCGCATCGGCGAGCTGCTCGCCGTCCGCTTCTCCTGGGTGATCGCCGTGCTCGTGGCCCTGATCGGCGTCGGGCTGATGGGCGCTCTCGGGGAGAGCGCCTCGGCCGACAAGTCACCGGTCTCACTGCCGCCGGGTGCGGAGTCGGCGAAGGTTGCCGCCCTGCTCAAGGAGTTTCCGGGTGGCGATCAGGCCCCGGTGATCCTGGTGGTCACCCGCGGTGACGGCGGCACCTTGTCGCCGGCGGATCTGGCCGCCGCCGATGACGCACGCGGCCGGATGCTGACGGTCGCCGGTGGCCCTGGCGGTCCGCCGATCCCGGTGGTGCCGTCCACCGACGGCCAGGCCGCGCTGGCGCCGGTGCCGCTGGATTCCACCCTGTCGGGCTTCGCGCTGTCCGACAAAGTGAAGGAACTTCGCGAAGCCGCCAAGGACGGCCTGCCGGGCGATCTGGTGGTCAACGTCACCGGCGGGCCGGCGTTCGGCGCCGACATCGCCAACGCCTTCTCCGGCGCCAACGTCACGCTGCTCGCGGTGACCGGCGCGGTGGTGGCGCTGCTGCTGATCGTGACCTACCGCTCCCCCGTGTTGTGGTTGGTCCCGCTTCTGGTGATCGCGTTCGCCGACCGGGTGGCTGCCGTGCTGGGCTCGGCCATCGCCGACGCCAGCGGGATGACGGCGGACGGGTCGACCTCGGGAATCACCAGCGTGCTGGTGTTCGGCGCGGGCACCAACTATGCGCTGCTGCTGATTTCGCGCTATCGCGAGGAGCTGCGCCGAACGGACAACCATCGCCTGGCGCTGCAGACCGCGGTGCGGCATGCCGGCCCGGCGATCGTGGCCAGCAACGCCACCGTGGTGCTGGCACTGCTGACCCTGTTGTTCGCCTCGTCGCCGAGTACCCGCAGCCTCGGTGTGCAGGCCGCCTCCGGCCTGCTGGTCGCCGCGGTGTTCGTGCTGCTGGCGTTGCCGCCGCTGCTGGCGCTGTTCGGCCGAAAGCTGTTCTGGCCCTTCATCCCCAAGGCCGGCGCCGAGGAGATCACCACCACCGGCGCATGGCACCGGGTGGCCGACTGGGTGTCCCGGCATGCCAGCCGGGTGGCGGTCGCCTCGATCGCGGTGCTGGCGGTGCTGGCCACCGGACTGCTCGCCACGCCGGTGGGCCTCAACCAGATCGACCAGTTCCGGGTCAGCGCTGACTCCGTCACCGGATTCAAGACGCTCGCAAAGCACTACCCCAGCGGCCTCACCGACCCCACCCGGGTGATCGGCAGCACCGACAAGACCGATGCGATCACGCAGGCGATCCAGGCCACCCCGGGTGTGGTGTCGGCCAACCCGGCCGGCCAGACCGCGACCGGGCTGACCCAGTGGCAGGTTGTCACCGACGCGGCACCCGCGTCACAGAAGGCGTTCGATACGGTTGCCGCCCTGCGGGATTCGGTCAAGAAGGCCGACCCGGGTGCGCTGGTGGGCGGATCGGACGCCCAGGCCCTGGATGCCAAGAAC
This sequence comes from Mycobacterium sp. M26, assembly GCF_001494595.1. Lineage (GTDB taxonomy): Bacteria > Actinomycetota > Actinomycetes > Mycobacteriales > Mycobacteriaceae > Mycobacterium. The sequence continues at coordinate 1,121,255 of NZ_LN929907.1, read as the reverse complement.
GCAGCAGTCCACGACCGCTGGGTGGTGATCCCGGCGATCCTCATCGTGGTGCTGGCCGTGCTCTACGTGCTGCTGCGGGCGGCCATCGCGCCACTGGTGCTGGTGGCCGCGACCGTTCTGTCCACGATGGCCGCACTCGGCCTGGGCGGCTGGGTCAGCGTGCATGTGCTGGGCTTCCCGGCGCTGGACATCACCACGCCACTGTTCGCATTCCTGTTTCTGGTGGCACTCGGCGTGGACTACACGATCTTCCTGGTGACCCGGGCCCGGGAGGAGACGCCCGTCTACGGCACCCGCGGCGGTATCGTGCGGGCCGTCTCGGCGACCGGTGCGGTGATCACGAGCGCGGGAATCGTTCTGGCCGCGGTGTTCTGCGTCCTGGGCGTGCTGCCGCTGATCGTGCTGACCCAGTTGGGCATCATCGTGGGTCTGGGCATCCTGCTGGACACCTTCGTGGTCCGCACCGTCGTGATCCCAGCGCTGTTCACGTTGATCGGACCGCGGATCTGGTGGCCGGCGTTCCGTCGTGGAGAGATCGAGGAGCCTAGCGCGCCTGATTCTGATATTCGTCGCGATGACGCTCGAACACCCCTGCGCGCGTGAGCAACAGGACGCTGACGATCAATACCCACACCGGGAATGCCAACGTCATCCACATGCTGATGCCACTGGCCGTGATCAAGCCGAGCGCAGCCAGATAGGTCAGGGCCACCAGCCAGCGTGGCATGAGTTCGGTGCGCAGCCAGATGGTGGCCAGCGAAATCATGAACACGGCCGCCATCTTGATGGCGTAGGTCTTCGACAGCGCCAGCACCGTCATCTGCCCGAAGAGGGCGACGTCGGTGCTGACCTCGGTGCCGCCGACCGCGGTGTTGCTGCCCGCCAGACCCGCGCCCACCGCCGAGGTGGCGAACATCATCGCCAGGAACAGCAGGCCGCTGCCGAGGAACACGGTGGAGAAGAACCGGTCCTCGTAGCGCCCGAAACCGTCGCGGATGACACCGATGAACCACAGGAAGCTGATCCCCGCGAACGGCATCAGCTTGGCCGCCAGATCCATCTTGGCGCTGCCGGTGTCGAGCCACTGCGAGCCCGGCGAGGCCCCCTCCGGCAGCGAGGTGCGGATCAGGATCAGCGTCGTACCGAACAGCAGCGCGAACAGCACGCCGGCCGCAGCAGCAGCGCGCGGAGTGGTCAGAGCTTTGAGGGTTCTCGATCGATGTTCAACCACGCCGCCATGGTGACAGATGTCAGGGCTGACCGGGCAGCAGACGCACCATCAGGCCGTGGGCCTCGGCGAGCAGCGTTCCGTCCGGATCGGTCAGCTCCGCCTTCACGAACGCCTTGCGTCCCTCGGCCCGGTCCAGCCAGCCCCGCATGGTGAGCGGGACATTGATCGGCGTGACGTTGCGGTAGTCCACGTGCAGGAACGCGGTGCGGCTGATCGGCCTACCGGTCGCGTGGATGACCATGCCGAACGCCGAGTCGAACATCAGGGGCAGCACCCCGCCGTGCACTGCGTAGTTCCCGCCGACGTGGAACCGGCTGAACTGCACGGTCAACTCCACGCCGTCGTCGTTGAACTTCGAGACCCGGTAGGGCGGCATCAACAGGCTGCCTGCGCCGGGCAGCGACGGCACCCGGTTGGCCGGGCCCACCCCCTCGCCCGCCTCGAAGGGTTTTAGCAGGGCGGCCAGCTCCTCGGCGCGATCGGCAGCGGCCACCCAGGTGTCGCGGTCGGCGTCGGCCGACACCGCCAGATCCTGGATGCGGCGCATCGCCTCGACGAACCGGCCGAATCCCGGTCCCGGGTCAGCGGGCTGGAACTTGGGGAAGCCCCCGTGCTTGTAGTAGTCCGGATCCCGCTGAATGTCGTCGGCGGTCACTTGGCCGCCAGCACATCGCGGCGCACGATGGTCTGGTCACGTCCCGGCCCCACGCCGATGCACGAAACATGCGCTCCGGCAAGCTCTTCCAGACGCAGCACGTAGTCGCGGGCTTTAGCCGGCAGATCGTCGAATTCACGGGCGCCGGAGATGTCCTCCCACCAGCCGGGCAACTCCTCGTAGATCGGCTCGGCGCGGGCGATGTCGCTCTGGGTCATCGGCATCTCGGAGGTGCGCTTGCCGTCGACGGTGTAGCCGACACACACCGGCACCGTCTCCAGGCTCGACAGCACGTCGAGCTTGGTCAGGAAGTAGTCGGTGATCCCGTTGACCCGGGTCGCGTAGCGGGCGATGACGGCGTCGAACCAGCCGCAGCGCCGGGCGCGACCGGTGGTGACGCCGACCTCGCCGCCGGTCTTGGAGAGGTAGGCGCCGTACTCGTCGAACAACTCGGTGGGGAACGGACCCGACCCGACGCGGGTGGTGTAGGCCTTCAGGATGCCCAGCACGGTGGTGATGCGGGTGGGCCCGATGCCGGAACCGACGGCCGCACCGCCGGCGGTGGGGTTGGACGACGTCACGTACGGGTAGGTGCCGTGGTCGACGTCGAGCAGGGTGCCCTGGGAGCCCTCCAGCAGGACTGTCTGCCCGGACTCCAGGGCGTTGTTGAGCAGCAGGCGGGTGTCGGCGATCCGGTGCTTGAAGCCCTCGGCCTGCTCGAGCAGGTTCTCGACCACCTCATCGGGATCCAGCGCCTTGCGGTTGTAGATCTTGACCAGGATCTGGTTCTTCAGTTCCAGGGAGGCGCCGATCTTGGCGGCCAGCAGATCGCGGTCCAGGACGTCGGCCACCCGGATGCCCATCCGGGCGATCTTGTCCTGGTAGCACGGGCCGATACCGCGACCGGTGGTGCCGATCTTCTTACTGCCCATGTAGCGCTCGGTGACCTTGTCGATCGCCACGTGGTAGGGCATGAGCAGGTGGGCATCGGCCGAGATGAGCAGCCGGGAGGTGTCCACTCCGCGCTCGTCGAGGCCGGCCAGCTCCGTCAGCAGCACACCGGGGTCGACGACGACGCCGTTGCCGATGACGTTGGTGACGCCGGGGGTGAGGATTCCGGACGGGATGAGATGGAGCGCGAAGTTCTCCCCCGTCGGCAGGACCACGGTGTGACCGGCGTTGTTGCCGCCCTGGTACCGCACGACCCACTGCACACGTCCACCGAGAAGATCGGTGGCTTTACCTTTGCCCTCGTCGCCCCATTGGGCGCCGATGAGGACGATTGCCGGCATGGCATATTCTCCCGCTGATCTGCATAAATTCTGTCCAGCCGGTGACCCACCCTATCGGAGCGCAGGGCAAGGAGTGTCGTTGACCAACACCGATATCGCCGTGTTGCGGTTTCGGGGCCACCGGATACCGCGGGCACTGGCCGGTTTGCGCGGCCATGAAGGGGGCGACTCGGCCGGTATCGACGCGGCGGTCGACGGTGCCCGACGGGTGGTCGTGCTGGGCGATGACGCCGATCTGGCGGCGGTTCTGACCCGCCTGCTGCGCATTGAGCGCCTCGACGTGGAGGTAGCCCACCTCTCGGGGTGGCACGGTGCTCGCAGGGCACTTACCGCTGCGGCGCAACGGGTTCCATTGATCCGCGACGAGTCCGGCACCGTGCTGGTCGGGTCGGCATTCTGGCTTCCACCCGGCGCGGAGTCCGTGCTGTACGGCGAGGCGGTGGTCGATGACGAGGTTCTTTTCGACGGTCCGGTGACCGGCGTCCGGATCGAGCCGACCGAGTCGATGCCCGGCCTGCGGGCGGCGGTGCTGTCCGGCCGGATGCGGCCGCGCCGCTGGGTGAGCGGGCGCGCCGTTCAGCTCGGCACCACCGGCGCCCGCATGGTGCGCGACGGGGTGAGCGCGCCGCGGGAGGTCAGGAGGGCGGCGTTCTACCGGCACATCACCGGGTGGCTGCGGGTCCGGTAAGCGCCGCGGCCCCCGCCAGCGGAGTAGCTTCGTGTCGTGAGTGTGCGCCCGCTGCACCAGTCGGTGCGTCCGAGCCCGATTTTCCTGGTCATTCTCGCCATCACGGTCCTCGGCGGCGTGCTGGCCTGGCTGGCGGCAGCAACCGTGCGGCCGATGGCCTACGTCGGAGTGTTCATCTTCGTTATCGCCGGCTGGGTGGTCTCGCTGTGCCTGCATGAGTTCGGGCACGCCTACACCGCCTGGCGATTCGGTGACCACGACGTGGCCGTTCGCGGCTATCTGACGCTCAACCCGCTGAAGTACTCCAGTCCCCTGCTGTCGCTGGGTCTGCCCCTGCTGTTCATCGCCCTGGGTGGGATCGGCCTGCCGGGCGGGGCGGTGTACGTGCGGACCGGGTTCATGACGCCTCGGCAACGCACGCTCGTCAGCCTGGCCGGCCCATTCGCCAACCTGGTGCTCGGCGTGCTGCTGCTGGCCGCCACCCGACTGTTCTACGACCCGGATCACGGGGTGTTCTGGTCGGCCGTGGCGTTCCTGGGCTTTCTGCAGATCACCGCGCTGTTGCTGAACATCCTGCCGATCCCGGGCCTAGACGGGTACGGCGCGCTGGAACCGCACCTGAGCCCCGAGACCCAGCGTGCGGTGGCGCCGGCCAAGCAGTTCGGGTTCCTCATCCTGCTGGTGGTGCTACTGGCACCCGGCCCGAACCGCTGGTTCTTCTCGATGGTCTACGGCGTCTTCGACCTGTCCGGCGTGCCGGGTGGCCTTGCTGCGATTGGAGCTCAGCTCACCCGGTTCTGGTCGGCCTGGATGTAGACAGCCTCGCAACAAAAAAGAAGACCGGGGTGGTCGTGGCCGCAACGACCCCCTCTTTCGTTGCCGCCCCACCCCGGTCTTCATACCCCGGTAGGCATATACGAACATAACTTTAAGTATGGGTGAAGGAAAGGGACTTGAGTCCCTTATTTTCGGGGTCGTCATTAACGCGGATCGGACCAATCCGCCGCGTGCAGAAGAGTTTTCAGACTATTCCGCTGTTTGAGAAGAACCTTTCAGGGGCGCCGACTGTGAGCCCTAGTCTTTCGGACCGACTCGCCGTTCATAGGTTGCGCGCGCCGAGGGCTCACCGGCCAACATCTGTCGGTCCGCGCCCAGGATCGTCATCATCCGGGTGCGTGCCGCCTCAGGTAGCAACCCGTTGGCGAGCGAAACGGCCCCCAAGCGGCGCGGTACGTAGACCGAGCGCCTGCCCCGGCGAACACCATCGACAATCGCTTCAGCCACTACGCCAGGGGGACATGAACGCATCAACGCATGATCCGACAGGCCGGCCGCCAGTTCGGTCTGCACCATTCCCGGATAGACGGTGGTGAACCGGACCCCCGAAGATTTCAGTTCCAGAGCCGCAGCTTGGGTGAAGCCCCTGACCGCAAATTTGGTGCCGCTATAGGTGGCCACACCGCCAAAACCCATCAGCCCGGCTGCCGAGGCGACGTTGACCACGCTTCCACCGCCCCGACGACGCATCCGCTCCACAGCCAGCTGCGTTCCGTAGACCACGCCGGCGACGTTGATCGCGATCTGACGTTCGATCGACTCTGCCGACTCCTCGACCAGCGGGGTGACCGGCATGATGCCGGCGTTGTTGACGAGAACGTCGATCGAGCCCAGAGCGTCGGTCACCGAATCCAGGAATCCGGCGAAGCTGGCCCGATCGGTCACGTCGAGCTCGCCCCACCAGCAGCCCAGTTCATCGGCAGTGCGCGATGCCAGATCGACGTCCACGTCGCCGATGGCCACCCGCGCACCCGCGCGCCGGAACGCCGCAGCGGTCGCCGCACCGATCCCGCGCGCGCCGCCGGTGATCGCCACGACCCGGTTCGTGAGGTTCATCTTCATCACCTGTGCTGCGCTCCTTGGCTATCCGAGCCGACGCCGCAGTCCGCGGGCGCCGAGCAGACGAGAGATGCGGCGAAGCAGCGCCCGCCGCACCGGGGTGTACGGGTACCAGGTGAGTTCGCGGCGAGGCGTCACCCGGGCCGAGACGATCGCTTGCGGGCGGCAGAACTTCGCCACCGCATCGCTTCCGCCGCGAACGCCCAGACCGGACTCCTTCCAGCCGCCTTGGGGAAGTGCCAGGGTGAACAGGTTTCCGAATACGTCGTTGATGCTGACTGCGCCCACGTCGAGCTGGCGGGCAAGCCGCTCGGCCCGCCGTCGATCTCCGCTGAAGACGACGGCGGACAGCCCGTAGCGGGATTCGTTGGCCAGTCGGACCGCTTCGTGTTCATCGGCGACGCACCGCACCGGGAGCACAGGCCCGAACGTCTCCTCGGCCATACACAGCATGTCGTGGTCGACATCGACGAGCACCGTCGGACCATCGCCGTCTCGTCCGCCGGTCATAGCGGTGGCACCGCGGGCCAGGGCGTCCTCGACGTGCCGGCGCACCACCTCGCGCTGGGTTGCGCTCGTGAGGCCGCCGATATCGGTTCCGCGACGCAAGGCTTCAGCCCTGGACGTCACCGCTGAGACGAACTGCCCGTAGACGGCTGACTCGACGTAGAGGCGCTCCACCGAGACACACATCTGCCCGCAGTTGGCCATCGCCCCCCACACGGCAGCGTTGGCAGCCCGCTCTATATCGGCGTCTGCAAGCACGATCATGGCGTCGTTACCACCCAACTCGAGCGCACAGGGAATCAACCGTGCAGCCGCGGCCTGCCCGATCACCCGGCCGGTCTCTACCGAGCCGGTGAACTGAACGAAATCGACATGGTCAACGACTGCGGCGCCGAGCGCACCGTCACCGGTCAACACTGCCAGGACCGCAGGGGCGCCGATCTCCGTCCATCCCGCAATCGCCTCCGACACGGCCAGGGGTGTCAGCTCCGAAGGCTTGACCACGACTGCGCACCCGGCAAGCAGAGCCGGAATGGTATCCAGCAAGGACAGTCCCACCGGAAAATTCCACGGTGTGATCACGCCGACCACCGGATATGGATGCTGAACGATCAACTGGCGCTTCGTGATCGCCAGCAAGCCATGGCGACGCGGCCGACGATCGCCAACCAGACGTGGCGCCCGCCTGCCGTGATAGTTGATCGCCTCGATGACATAGGGAAGTTCCATACCTGCCTCGGTGGCAGGCTTACCCGTCTCCCTCATCAACAGCTCTTCGATGCGGGACTGGTTGTCCCACAACCAGTCCCGATACGTGTGTAGCCACTTCACCCGATCGCGGACAGGTAGGGCCGCCCATGCGGATTGCTCGGCACGCAGGCGCGTGACGACTCCGCACGCCTGATCGGTAGCAGTCGTCACTCGGCCGCACCCATCAGCAGGGCCTTCTTGAGAACCTTACCCGTCTCGTTACGCGGAAGCGCGTCGAGGAAGACGACATCGCGCGGAATCTTGTGGCGGGCCAGTCGACTTCGTACATAGTCCTTGACGTCGTCGGCATTCAGATCGGCGACTTTGGCCCCAACCACGACGAAGGCGCACAGACGCTGACCGAAATCTGGATCAGGAACACCCACAACGGCGGCCTCCGTGATAGCCGGATGCTCGCAGAGCAGATTCTCGACCTCGATCGGATACACATTCTCGCCGCCGGAGACGATCATGTCGTCCTCGCGTCCGTCGACGTACCACAGACCCAACTCGTCGAAATGGCCCGTGTCACCGGAGCAGAGCATGCCATCGAGCGTCCGTTTACTTCCGCCATCGGTGTAGCCCGAAAAGCTCAGTCCACTGGACACATACAGCGTTCCCGTCTCACCGGGACGGGTGATGATGTGGTCGTCGGAATCGTAGGCGGCTATCCGGCAGCCAACCGGCGGACGACCCACCGTTCCGGGCGCGATACGAAGCTCCGAGGGCGTGGCGACGGCGGCGGTGGCGACCTCGGTCGAGCCGTACAGGTTGTACAGCACGTCACCGAGGGTGTCCATCGCTCGCCGGCACAACTGGGGTGAGAGCGCCGATCCTGCGACGAAAACCACCCGTAGCGAGGAGAGATCGAGCCGGCCGATGATCTCGGGTCCGAGGTCCAGGATCCGGCTCAGCATGGTGGGCACCAGAACGACGGCACCGGCACGGTGTTCGGCCATCGCGGTCACAACACTGAGCGGATCGAACTTCCTGCTCAACACCAGATGATTGCCCAACGCCAATCCGACTGTGGCGGTGGCCAAGCCGGTGGCGTGGAACAACGGCGCGGCGATCACATAGCAACTTCTCACCGGCCATGGGACGCGGTCGAGAAGCTGCGCGGATTGCAGCGGGTTGATCCGGTCGCGAGGCGCTCCTTTGGGTGTACCCGTAGTCCCGCTGGTGAGCAGTACCAGTCCACCGGGCCGCTGCGGGGCGGGTAGCGGGTCGACGGACTGACCGATGGCGAGGTCGTCGAGCAGGGGATGGTCTGACGGCCCTTCGGCCCAGTTGATCATCGCGCGCACATCGGCGGGCAGGTCGACAAACAGGTGGGTGAACTCGTCGTCGGCCAGGACGAGCCCGATCCGTTCCCGTACGCACACGTCGTGTAGTTGGGGTCCGGCGAATCCGACATTCAGCAGGACCGTTCGTAGTCCGGCCTTACCGGCGGCAGCCAGCGCGACCATCAGTCCCCGGTGCCCGCGGTTGAGCAGGCCGACAGACGTGGCACTCTCGAACTCGGAGGACATCATGGCGCGTGCCACCGCATTCGACGTCTGGTCGAGTTCCCGGAATGTCAAAGTCCCGTGATCGTCGGTCAGGGCTGGCGCATCGCCGTAGCGTTGCGCCGTATAGGCCAGGAGCCCACCGAACGAGCCGTAACGGCGCAGCGCCCGGGAAGCACTCAGCAGTTGTGCGGGATTGGCGAGATCGATCATTCCGCTGCGCTGCAACACGCCCACAGCGCGCAGCAGATTCACCGGATGCGTGGTCACGGCAGATCCATGATGAGCTCGACGACCGCCGCGGGGTCATCCAATTGGGGGCAGTGCCCGGATCGGGGCAGCACTACCAGGGAACTACCGGGAATCTGCTTGTGCAATGTCCGGCTCGCCTCGACCGGGATGATGCGGTCCTTGGCACCGTGCGCGACGACGGCGGGGCAGCCGACGCGTAGGCCGCGATGACCGTCGGCGGTCTCGTAGGCGTATTCGAATGCGTAGCGGCCCAAGGTCGCCAGCGCCTCGCGGCCGCCGATCGTGCGACGCCACCGCGCGACAACAGCGGGGTCGGCGGCTACGTCCGGACCGTAAAGAACATGCCGAACGGCCTTGCTGGTCGCCCACCGCACGACACCAGACGGGATCGGCAGCATCGCAGCGGTCCGCCAGACCTCGGGCGGAAGCCGCCTGCCGCGGGCCAGTTTGGCCGGCAGATGGCGGGCATTGAGCGGGTCGTTGAGTGCCAGAACGGCGCGCACCGCATCGGGATTGCGGTCAGCCGCCCGGACGGCGGTGGCGGCGCCCAGGGAGTTGCCAACAAGCACTGCAGGTCCGCGTTCCTCGAGCAGTGCGTCGAGAAAGGCGTCGAACTGCGGGAGCAGTGGTCCTGCCCGCCGGCCGTCTGCCCACCCGAACCCCGGCAGGTCAACGGCACTCGCGCACCGACCGGCCGCCTCAAGCCTGGACAACACTGCCCGCCAGGTGTCAGCGCAGTCCGCATAGCCGTGCAGCAGGACGATCGGTGGTCCACCACCGTCGACCGACAGGACCCGGGTTCGTACACCGTCGTAGCACCCCGTGCCGCTGTGGATCATGCCGAGAGCAGTCCCTTGGCAATGTGGGTGATCTGGACCTCGTTGCTACCGGCGTAGATCATCAACGACTTGGCATCGCGGGCAAGGCGTTCGACGTGGTACTCGGCCATGTAGCCGTTGCCACCGAAGAGCTGCACCGCCTCCATCGCGACCTCAGTGGCGGCCTGTGACGAATAGAGTTTGATCGCAGAGGCTTCGGCCAGCGACGGCATCCGACCGCGGCTCACCGACTCCAGAGTCTGGAACACCATGTTCTGGACGTTGATGCGGGCGACCTCCATCTGCGCCAGCTTCAGCTGAATCAGCTGGAATTGACCGATGTTCTTGCCCCACAGCGTTCGCGTCTTGGCGTACTCGACGCTGAGCCGATGGCATTCGTTGATGATGCCCAAGGACATCAGCGCAATGCCGATCCGCTCGCCGGCGAAGTTCGCCCTGGCGCTTTCCCGTCCGTCACCGCCCCCGTGCTGTTCGGTCTCGCCGAGTAGCCGGTCAGGGGTTATCCGGACATTGTCGAAGAACAGCTCGCCGGTGGGCGAGGACATCATGCCCATCTTCTTGAAGGGCCGACCTTGACTCAGGCCCGGCATCCCGGAGTCGAGCACGAAGGTGAGCACCGGCCGATCGCGCTTGTCGATCCCGGAATCGGGGCCTTCGTCCAGCTTCGCGTACACCACGATGACGTCGGCGTCGGGTCCATTCGTGATGAAGGTCTTCTGGCCGTTCAGGATGTAGTCCGAACCATCGCGTCGGACATAGGTCTTCATCCCACCGAAAGCATCAGAGCCAGCGTCCGGCTCGGTGATGGCCCAGGCCGCGATCTTCTCCATCGTCATCAGTTCGGGCAGCCAGCGTTCTTTCTGCGCCAGCGTGCCGCGGGACATGATCGTCGAAGCACCGAGTCCAAGGCTCACCCCGATGGTCGAGAGCAATCCGATACTGACTGCGGCCAATTCGGTGACAAGGACAGCGGCCATCGACGCCTGCGCACCGATGTCACCGAGACCACCACCGCCCCGAGACTCGCCCTTGGCCTCGCCCGAGTCGGCCCGGGTCCGCTCACGGTCCAACATCGACTTGACTGCCTCAGCGGCCATCGCGTCAAGTCCGAACTCACTGAACAGCTTCCGCGCGAACGGGTAGGGCGAGATCGCACCGCTTTCCAAGTCGTCGAGATGCGGTCGAATCTCCTTGGCAATGAAGTCGCGAACGGTGTCGCGCATGATGATGTCGGTGTCGGACCATTCGATCATCGGTAGTACTTCCTCGTCGTCGGGGGTGGTCAGGCCGGCAGTCGCGCGGCGATGTCGTCGATGTCCCAGACCGTGTCGGTCTCGATAGTGGTCACGTCGTGCCAGCCACCGAGCAGCGAGATCGCCCCGCCCTGGACCGCATACACCCGACCGGTGACCGGACACTTCTCGTTGGCCAGGTAGGCGACCAGAGGTGAGATGTTGGCCGGAGCGAACAGATCCAGCTCGCCCTCTTCAGGCTCAGCCATCAGTTCACCCATTCCCGGAGTGGCCAGCGTCAGCCGGGTACGTGCGATCGGTGCGATTGCATTGACCCGGACGCCGTAGCGCTCCAGTTCCTCGGCGGCGATCAGGGTGAGCGCCGCAATCCCGGCCTTGGCCGCGCCATAGTTGGCCTGACCCGCATTGGGAATGGTGAGACCCGATCCGGAGGCGGTGTTGATGACAGCCGCGTTGGGCTGCTGGCCCGCCTTGGATTGGTTCTTCCAGTACTCCGCAGCGTGGTGCAACATCGCGAAGTGGCCCTTGAGGTGCACGCCGATCACTGCGTCCCACTGGGACTCCGCCATGCCGGCGATGAAGGCGTCCCGCAGGATGCCGGCATTGTTCACCAGGATGTCGAGCTGGCCGAACTCATCGACCGCCTGCTCGATCACCGCCTGCGCCCCGCTCCATTCGGAGATGTTGGCGGTGTTGGCCACGGCGCGCCCACCGGCGGCGACGATCTCGGCGGCGACCTCGTGCGCCGGTCCCGAATCGCTGCCGTCACCGGTGTTGCTGCCGCCGAGATCGTTCACGACGATCGCCGCTCCCTCTTTGGCGAACAGCAGCGCGTGCTCGCGTCCGATGCCCCGGCCGGCACCGGTGATGACGGCGACCCGTCCTTCCAGAATTCCCATGTCTCTCCTGCTTTCAGTCAGCTATTTCGGCGAGGCCGTCGGTGATCACGAAGTCGTCGCCACGGGCGGTCTCGAATGCGTAGGCGGTGACGCCGTCCTTGGACTCCTTGCGCCAGATCCGGGTCTCCAGGTCGTCTCCGGGGAGCACCATCTTGGAAAAGCGCACGGCGAATCTCTTCAGTCGCGTGACGTCGGATCCGGCGACCTCGGTGAGCAGTGCCCACGAGGTGAAGGCCATGGTGCACAGGCCATGCGCGATGATGCCTGGCAACCCAGCGTCCTTGGCGACTTCTTCATCCAGATGAATCGGCATCGGATCCCCCGAGGCCGGGGCATACCGGAACGTCTGATCGGTGTCGATGTGCTGAGCCACCTTGGCCAGCGGCGCCTGCTCACGCAGTCTTTCGTCGAACTTGTGCGTTGGGCTGAGTTGGCCGATCTTCTTTCCCGCGTCGAATCCGCGAACAAAGCACGTCACGTACTGCTCGTTGACCAGTTCGCCAGTGTCAGTGCGGCATTCGAGCAGAATCGCTGCCCTGGTGCCGTTCTCCAGTCCCTCGTAGCCGATCATCTTTCCGCGCGACACCAGGGTGTCACCGGGCCGAATGGGGCGGTGGAAGAAGAAGTCCTGTTCGCCGTGTACCACCCGGGGTACCAGTTCGACCGGCAGGACATCGACCGTCGGCATCATCATGGCTTCGAAGACCGGGACGATCGCGAAGACCGGTGGGGCGATCTCACCTGCGCGATGCGCCGGGATCGGATCGTTGGTGGCTTCGGCGTATTGGGCTATCCGCTCCCGGGTGACCTCGAAGTGGTCGTCATCGGTCCAGCGGTCCAGCCCGTCGTCGTCGAAGGCAAGGTCGTCTGTCATGGCTCAGACCGCGGCCGACGCAAGCTCGTCGAGCTTGGCCAGCGTCTTGTCGAGCTGGCGGGCTCCGTCCTTTTCGACAGCCTTGGCCAGTGCGCCCTTGACCAGAGCGCCCTCGAAGTCGCCGCTCACCGTGAATCGAGAGCCGGTGTCGGTGGGCTCGATCGTGAACGCGAAGTCGGCCTTCACCCCCGCCATCCCAGTGCCCCCGAGCGCCAGCGCACGGGGTGCGTCGACGGAGCGGACCGTCCATTCGATCTTGTTGGCCATATTGAGCATGACGATCTTGGCGGTGAGCCTGACGCCAGAGGTCAACGTGGCCGGCGGCTCGTCGAGCCACTTGTCGTGCACCGTGAACCACTGGTCCCAGGTCTGTGGGTCAGAGATGATGGCCCACAGCGCTTCCGGGCTGGCGGTCAGGTCGCGGGTGGCTTCGATGTGTCCCATGGTGTGCTCCTATTCGTCGGTGGGATTCAGCGCTCGGCGCGCTGGTAGGCGGTCACGACGGCGGCGCCGCCGAGTCCGATGTTGTGCTGGAGGGCGGCCGTCACGCCGGAGACCTGGCGCTTGTCGGCGGTACCGCGCAGTTGCCAGGTCAGTTCCGCACACTGGGCCAGTCCGGTGGCGCCCAGGGGGTGTCCTTTACTGATCAGCCCTCCGGACGGGTTTACCACCCAGCGGCCGCCGTACGTGGTGTCACCGGCGTCGATGAGCTTGGGGGCCTCGCCCTCACCGCACAGACCGAGAGCTTCGTAGAGCAACAGTTCGTTGGCGCTGAAGCAGTCGTGCAGTTCGATGACCTGGAAGTCCTCTGGCCCCAAGCCGGATTCGTCATACACCCGGCGAGCTGCTTCGACATTCATGTGATAGCCGATCAGCGCCTTGCACGTGCCGTCGAAGCTGTTGGCGAAATCCGTTGTCATCGACTGCCCCACGATCTCCACGGCCTGGTCGGCCAAGCCGTGCAGTTCAACGAACGCCTCGGAGGCCAGGATCGCCGCCCCTGACCCGTCCGAGGTCGGCGAGCACTGCAGTTTCGTCAATGGGTCGTAAATCATCGGCGCCGCGAGGATGTCCTCGAGGCTGTACTCATCCTGGAACTGCGCGTACGGGTTGTTCACCGAGTGACGGTGGTTCTTGTAGCCAATCTTGGCGAAATGCTCTGCGGTGGAACCGTATTCCTTCATGTGCTCACGGCCCGCCGCACCGAACATCCACGGCGCGGGCGGGAAGAGCACCTCAGAGATCTCGGCCAGTGCCAGGAAGTGCTTCTCCATCGGCTGGGCGCGGTCGTCGAACGTCGACCCGAGCGAACCCGGTTGCATCTTCTCGAAACCCAGAGCCAGGGTGCATTCGGCAAGCCCACCCCGAATGGCCTGTGCGGCAAGGTAGAGAGCCGTTGAACCGGTCGAGCAGTTGTTGTTGACGTTGACCACGGGGATCCCGGTCATACCCAACTCGTAGACAGCGCGCTGCCCGGAGGTCGACTCCCCGTAGACATAGCCCACGAATGCCTGGTCGATCTGGTTGTACTCGATGCCGGCATCCTCGAGAGCCTTGGTGCCGGACTCGCGGGCCATATCGGGATAGTCCCAACCCTCACGGCGGCCAGGCTTTTCGAACTTCGTCATGCCCACGCCGATCACGAACACTCTGTTCGTCATCATATCTCCTTCGTCCAGCATCGCCGTCATCGCGACGCGGTAGACAAAACATACCGACCGGAACGTATCTTTGCAATACCCTAGCGCCGACCCGGATCGATCAGTCCTGGAGAAGGGCTCGGGCCAACTGCGGCCCGAGGTACGCAGCTGCTCGGTTCCACCGCTGACGTGCACGAACCTCATCCCGGTCGACCAAGCTGGCCACCAGGATTCCGCGCAGGGCATCCATCGCGGTGTAGATGGCATTGCGCACATCGCGTGTCTCCCGGTGTCCCGGCACCATTTGGGAGACCGCTTTGAGGATCGTGCGGTTGACTCTTGGCTCCACCTTTGCGATGTGCTTGGCCAAGACGTCGTCTGTCCATGACGCTGCCCAAAGTTCCATCGTTGCAACGAACATCGTGCCCTGGTGACATTCCCACAACAGGCTCAGCACGGCGTCCGCGATGTCCGGATTGTCACGTTGGCGGCAATGCTGGCGCATGACGGCCTGAATCCGCTGTTCGGCGAGATGCTCGACCGCAGTCGCCACCAGCAGTTCCTTGGATCTGAAGTGGTGCACCTGGGCGCCACGGGTGACGCCGGCGATTGCCGCGATGCGGTGCGTCGTCGTTCCGGCATAGCCATAGGCGACAAGGCATTCCACCGTCGCGGAGAGCAGGCGAGAGCGCATCGCCGCGGTACGTTCAAGTTGCGTCCGTCTCCCAGTGGGCATGTCGGCCTCTGCCACCGCGCCCTCCAATCCCGGTACTCAGGCGTTCGTCACATGCGTTCCGGACTGTATGTTAATGACCAGATCAGGATGCCGCCCGCCGAGATCGACGGGACCGTCTCAGTCAGAGTCGTTGGCCGCCAACGCTTCCGCGAGCATCGCGGACAAATACACGCACGCGCGGTCCCATCGTTTACGCGCCTGATTTGCGTCCCGGTCGACGAAACTGACCACCAGGACTCCCCGCAACGCATCCATCGCCGTGTACAGCACGTTGCGCACGTGTTTACGAGCCGCATGGTCAGGCAGCAATTGCGCAATCGCCGTGATCAACGTGCTGTTGACCATCGGCTCGACCCGGGCAACCTCACGCGCGAGGACGTCGTCGGTGCGAGCGGCAACCCATAGCTCGATGGTGGCAACGAACATCTCGCCCTGGTGCGAGTCCCAGAGGAACTCGAGCACACCGGCAACCGGGTCAGCCTGCGTCCAGATTCCGGCTTCCTGGCGCATCGCCTTGTGGATTCGCTGCTGTGCCAGGAATTCGACGGCGGCCACCACGAGATCTTCCTTGGACCGGAAATGATGGACCTGCGCACCGCGGGTCACCCCCGCAATCTCGGCGATCCGAGGGGTCGTCGTGCCCGCGTAGCCATAGGTGACAAGACATTCGATCGTGGCATTGAGCAGGCGGGTCCGCATTGCGGCAGTGCGCTCAGCCTGGGTACGCCGCCCACTCGCGCGGTCCACGCTCGTCACCGTCCCGGCAGCACCTTTACCCATGCGACAACCCTTGTTCACCGGACAGCGTACCGGCTGCACACCGCCCGGCGTCGAAGAAGTCCCACGACATGCAGGCACACGATCCAGCTGCCGGTTATGTGGCCCGGCCTGCGAAACGAACGGTGGTGACTGCACAATCCGCCGGCGCCCCCGACCGGTCGGTTCGGCTACGTCGTCAACGACCGGCCCGCGCACTGCGTGCCTTCGGCTTCGCAACCGCACTTCTCGAGCCTGCAGCATCGGAATCTGCGCGCGACGCGCTCGACTCAGCGGTGCCCGACGTCGCGCGTGTTGCGCTCCGCCCGGGGCGCTCCCCCTCGTACGCGGTGTTGATGATCTTGCGCAATGGCCGGTCTAGTCGGTCGACGACTTTGTCGGGGACACCGAGCGCACGCAGCGGCCGCGTCAACGGGAGCTCATCGGTAGGTACCAGGATGTGGGTGGTCGTCCCGCCCAGAGAGTTCGTGCTGACCGTCACCACATTGCGCGGATCGCTCAGATCGACTCCACTTTTGTTGGGATGCTCGTAAACCACTCCCGCGAGCGCGTTCAGATCGGCGAGCAGGTTGAACGGGTTGTCCGGGAAATCTGCGAAGCCGTCGTACTCATGCACGATTTCAGTTGTGTCATAGGGTGTTTCGATGGGAGCCCGCGGAATGGTGGCGTCCAGGATCGGGATGTGCACGTGCGGCAGCTTGGCCAACAGCCCGCCGTCGCTATTGGTCGGGTCACCGATCGTGACGAACGAGATGTCAGACGGCGGGTTCGGCTGCGCCATCAGCGCGCGCTTTTCGTAGTTCACCACGACCGCACCCTGGCTGAGGGCAACGACGGTCACCGGCCCGTCGGATGCCTGCAGAGCCGCATCGAGGTTGGCGACGCCGACTGCCACTGATTCGTCGAGGGTGAGCTTCCCCTGGATCGGCCACAGTTGCGCCGGATACCGGACGCCGGTCGGATCGGGATCGTTGAAGATCCCCTGCTCGTAGAGCACGTGCATCATCGCCTCAGAGGGCAGGCTGTTACCCGACCCCCCGACCACCAACACCTCCGGGACGACAGAGGCGGGCGATTCTCCGGCCGCGGCGGCCGCTGGGGCGCCGACAAGTGCCATCGACACGGCGGTGCCCAGTACCGCAGCTCGGATCGCAGAGTTGGTCATGGCCACGTGGGCGGGACGGCTGAGCATCGGCATCGTCGCCACATTGCTTCCTGTCATTCGTAGTTACAAACCGTTCTGAATGTTTGTTTCTTAACTGTAATGCCGGTCACTGTCAGCGGTCAAGGCTGTCCCCCGTCACACCACGCGCCCTCCCCGATGCCGCGGGCCGCCACTTGCGACATATGCGATCTTCTGCATATATTGCTCGGCATGGGAGCCGGACACGACCACAGCCACGGTGGAGACACCCGGGTGAGCCGCATGCTCATCGCGGCCGCGATCCTGACGGTGTTCTTCATCGTCGAACTGACGACGGCACTCATGATCGGGTCGATCGCCCTGCTCGCCGACGCCGGGCACATGCTGACCGACCTGGTGGCGATGTTCATGGGTCTGACCGCCGTACTGCTGGCCCGGCACGGACCCGCCTCGGCTGCCCGCACCTACGGCTGGCACCGGGCCGAGGTGTTCACCGCGGTCGCCAACGCGGTCCTGCTGATCGGCGTCGCGGTGTTCATCCTCTACGAGGCGTTCGAGCGCCTCGGCAACGCACCCGAGATCCCCGGCGTGCCGATGATCGTGGTCGCGGTCGCGGGACTGGTCGCCAACCTGGCCGTGGTCCTGCTACTGCGGTCGCAGTCCGAGGAAAGCCTGGCCGTCAAAGGCGCCTACATGGAGGTCGTCGCCGACACAGTCGGCAGCATCGGCGTGCTCATCGCCGGCATCGTCACGGTCACCACCAGCTGGCCCTACGCCGACGTCGTGGTCGCGGTCTTCGTCGCCCTCTGGGTCCTGCCCCGGGCGATCGCACTGGCCCGGGCGGCGCTGCGAATCCTGTCGGAATCATCACCGCGCCACATCGACGTCGACGAACTGCGCTCCGCGCTGGCCGCGGTCGACGGGGTCACCGAGGTGCACGACCTGCATGTGTGGACGCTGGTGCCCGGCAAGGACATGGTCACCGCCCACCTGACCAGCGACGGAAACTCTGCTCGGGTGCTCGACGATGCCAGGGCGGTGCTAGCCGCACGCGGCCTTGAGCACGCCACGGTCCAGGTCGAGCCGCCCGGCTGCGCCGACGACTGCCCCGGTCAGACCGACTGGTAGCTCAGGACAGCCCGAGTTCGGCGCGGGCCGACGGATCGCAGTCGTCGAGCAGATCCAGGCAGCGGGCGTATTCGTCGGTCTCGCCGATGGTGTCGGCGGCTCGGGCCAGGGCAGCCACGCAGCGCAGGAACCCCTGGTTGGGTTCGTGCTGGTAGGGGACGGGGCCGAAACCCTTCCATCCGTTGCGGCGCAGCTGATCCAGTCCGCGGTGATACCCGGTTCGGGCGTAGGCATAGGCGGTGATGGCCTTGTCGTCGGCCAGCGCATCCTCGGCCAGGCACGCCCAGGCGACCGAAGCCGACGGGTGGGCCGCCGCCACGATGGCCGGCTTTTCCCCGGCCTCCAGTTCGGCCTCGGCCTCGATGTCACCGGGCAGCAGGGTGGGCGCGGGTCCGAGCAGATCCCCAAATGACGTCATGTGGCCATTGTGCCGGTGCCGCCGCGGCCCGGTGGCACAACCCAACCGATAGGGTCAGTAGCACCAGCTCTCGAGGAGGATCGCAGCACGCCATGTCGAACCCGTCCGGGCCCGACCACGACGCCGACGAACCGATCGTCGAAGACAACGGCGATCAGCCGTCCGGCGACGCCGACGGCGCCACCGAGGTGATCGAGGCGGCCGAGCCTGAGCCCGAACGTCGTTACACCGCACCGGGTTTCGATGCCGGCTCGACGCAGATCATCGACCGCCCGCCGCCTGACCCGGAGACCGAGATCATCTCGACGCCCACCGAGGTGTTCGGAGTCACCGAGCCGACCGTCCGCACCGGTCCCCAGGAGATCCTGCCGCGGGTACCGCAGACGCGGCGGCGCAGCTGGGGTCTGGTGGTCGCGGTGATCGCCGGCATCGCGGTGCTGGCGGCGGTGATCATCGTGGCCGTCGTCCTGCTGACCCGCAGTAAGACCCCGAAGGTGTCGCAGGAAGAACTGGTCCGCACCACGATTCAGGACTTCGACACCGCCGTGCAGAGTGGCGATCTGGCGACACTGCGCACGATCACCTGCGGCACCACCCGGGCCAGCTACGTCAACTACGACGACCGGGCCTGGGCCGACACCCACGCCCGAGTGGCCGCCGCCCGGCAGTACCCGGTGGTGGCCAGCATCGACGAGGTCGTCGTCAACGGCGATCACGCCGAAGCCAACGTCACCTCGTTCATGGCCTTCGACCCCGCGACGAGGTCGACCCGCAGCTTCGACCTGCAGTTCCGCGACAACCAATGGAAGATCTGCCAGGCGTCCTGAGCGATTTCGGCGCGTTGGACGTCGCACAGCGACGTCCAACGCGCCGAATCACTTCGTTCAGCCGGCGGGTGTCCGATTGCCGGCTTCACTTCGTTCAGCCGGCGGAGACACTCCGGCCGGCGCTGTGCAGGTCGTTGCAGGCCTCGACCACGCGCTCAGACATGCTGGCCTCAGCCTTCTTGAGGTAGCTGCGCGGGTCGTAGGTCTTCTTGTTGCCGACCTCGCCGTCGATCTTGAGCACACCGTCGTAGTTGCTGAACATGTGCCCGGCGATCGGCCGGGTGAAGGCGTACTGGGTGTCGGTGTCGACGTTCATCTTCACCACGCCGTACTTCAGCGAGTCCTCGATCTCAGACTTCAGCGAGCCCGAACCGCCGTGGAAGACGAAGTCGAACGGCTTGGAGCCCTCCGGCAGACCCAGCTTGGCCGACGCGACCCGCTGGCCCTCGGCCAGGACCTCGGGCTTGAGCACCACGTTGCCCGGCTTGTACACACCGTGGACGTTGCCGAACGTGGCGGCCAGCAGGTACTTGCCGTGCTCGCCGGCGCCGAGCGCCTCGATGGTGGCCTCGAAATCCTCGGAGCTGGTGTACAGCTTCTCGTTGATCTCGGCTTCGACGCCGTCCTCTTCACCGCCGACCACGCCGATCTCGACCTCGAGGATGATCTTGGCGGCGGCTGCCTGCTTGAGCAGTTCCTGGGCGATCGAAAGGTTCTCCCCGATCGGCACCGCCGAGCCGTCCCACATGTGCGACTGGAACAGCGGATCCTGGCCCTTGGCCACCCGCTCGGCCGAGATGGCCAGCAGCGGGCGGACGTAGGTGTCCAGCTTGTCCTTGGGGCAGTGGTCGGTGTGCAGGGCAACGGTGATCGGGTACTTCGCCGCGATCACATGGGCGAACTCCGCGAGCGCCACCGCGCCGGTGACCATGTCCTTCACGCCGAGGCCGGAGCCGAACTCCGCGCCTCCGGTCGAGAACTGGATGATGCCGTCGCTACCGGCGTCGGCGAAGCCCTTGATGGCGGCGTTGATGCTCTCCGAGCCGACACAGTTGATCGCCGGGAACGCGAAGGAATGCTCCTTGGCGCGAGCCAGCATCTCCGCGTAGACCTCGGGGGTGGCGATGGGCATGGGACTTCCTCTCGGCATGGTCGGCGCAACGGAGTCAGTATGACAAGAAGCCGGTCGACTGGCACAGGGCGCTCGACCGCCACCGGTACCCTTGGGCGTCGTGACCATCACCACCCTGGCGCTCATGCCCGACTTTCTCGACCCGATCAAGCTGATCGAGCAGTTCGGCACCTGGGCCCTGGTCGGCATCCTGGTCGTCGTCTTCGTCGAGTCCGGCGTGCTGTTCCCGGTGCTGCCGGGTGACACCCTGCTCTTCGTGGCGGGCATGCTCGCCGCCGGAACCGCCGCGCGCGGCGCTGCCATAGACGCCAACTTTCAGCTGTGGCAGCTGCTGGTGTTCATCCCGATCGCCGCCATTCTCGGCGGCCAGGTCGGCTATTTCATCGGCCGCTTTCTCGGCACCGCGATGTTCAAGCCGAACGCGCGGGTCCTCAAACAGCGCTACCTCGACGAGGCTCACCTGTTCTTCGAGGAGCGCGGGCCGTTCGCGATCGTCCTCGCCCGTTTCGTCCCGATCGTCCGCACCCTGGCCCCCATCACAGCGGGCGCGGCCAAGATGAAGTACGCAGTATTCACGCTCTACAACATCATCGGCGCCCTCTTGTGGGGTGTCGGCCTGACATTGCTCGGGTACGGCCTGGGCCAGTTCGAGATCATCCAGAAATTGATCGAGCCGATCTTCATCCTGATCGCGGTCGTCTCGATCGCGCCGATGGTGTGGGAGTGGTACCGACGCCGCAAGGCAGCGGGCTCGGCAACCGACACGACGGGACCGGTCACCGAGCCGTAGCCGCCCCCTCCAGCGAGCTCCCAGGAAACGTCAAGCAGTTCTGCCAGGGACCGCGTCTACCTTTTCGGAATCTGTACGAAAGGACACAGGTTCCATGAAGCTTCTCGTCAAGGCAACTGCCGTAGCAGCCGGGATCGGCCTGGCCACGCTGTTCGGTGGCACCGCAGTCGCATTCGCCGGCAGCCCCACCACCACGCTGACGATTCAGGACGGTGACAGCGGTCACGACGGCGCGGCCATCGACTCCGACGGCACCCAGGGTTCGTACAAGGCGGCGATGGACGGCTCGGAGACCGGGCCGCTCATGGTGGCGACGCCGCAGGACAAGGCGCCGTCGAGCAACGGCTAAACCCGGCGCGCATGCAGGGCCGGCGTCGATAGATCACAACTGCTGGCTCGTCGGCTGGAAGCCACCCGCGCTGGCCGTGACGGTGTCACCTGCGACAAAGGGGATCTGGGCAAAGCCTTGGTCATCGGTGGTCACGGTGACGGAGCCAATGGTCACCGTGGCGCCGTAGACCGGTCTGGGCATGCCATCCTCCGCGACGGTGGCCGTGACGCGAATCTTGTCCCCGGCCAGGGATACCGCGAGTTGAGGCGGATGCAGGGTCGGCGCGTCAACCTGAGTTGGGACACCGCTGTAGGTCACGCCGTTGATCTGTGATTCCACATTGCCGGAGAACGCGTTTTTGGCGCCGATCTTGATCGAGCCCTTCAGGTAGCCGGAACGCTCGCCCTCGCTGGTGAGGTTGGCGCTCCACACGGCATTGCCCATCGGGTTGTAGATGTTCACTCTCTCGGTGCCGTTGATGAAGGTCTTCCCGTCGTCCGAATAGTTCTTGTAGGTCACCGAGTACGTACCGAACCCGAAGATGCCGATGTACTGCAGGGTGGCGGTCCCGGAGTAGGTGCCCTTCAGGACCCGCCGCGGCTCTTGGCGACCGACCATCGGGTTGAAGTCCTTGACCGGAACCGACCATGAGGCGATTGCCTCTGGATCCTGATGGATTGGTTCCAGTGGCTCAGTCGCTTCCCTGGTGGGAAAGCTGATGATGCTGACACGCCATGGCGTGTCAGGCGCCCCGGGGGTCACGGTATCGGGACGCTGTTGTTCGTTGATCACCGCACGGGTCGAATCGGGGAACCAACTCCACCCGCGAATTGTCCAGTCCGGATCGATGATGATCGGTTGGCCCGAGTAGCCGCCGAGCTGCTGGCCGACGCTGAGATCCATCAGCCACGGCTCGTTCAGCGAGCGCCGGTTATTCCATAGACTGACCCGCCCCATCTGCGGGAAGGCGACGACATCGATCAACGACGGTCGCTGCAGAGCGGTGAAGACGTCCATCCGATCCAGACCACGAGCTGAACTGAAGTACACCGTCTTGCCGTCCGGGCTGAGGTCACCGGATTCGTTGTAGTCGAGGTCTGTGGTGAGCTGGCGCCGTTCACCGGTGCGGGTGTCGAGCAGATAGATGTCATAGTTCAGCCCGTCCGACGTCGTCTGATACTTGAGATATCGCCCACCCTCATGCCAGCTGGCCCCTTCGTAGAACCGGGTGGCGTTGGCGAAGTCCTGTGCATAGTCGGTCTTTTCGTTCCACTGCGGACTGAACACCCGCTGCTCGGTGAGTTCATATCCGTCTTCGGTAGCCACCAATCTGGCGATGCTCATCCGGGGCCCTCGACGAACCGTGTTCTCGGTCCAGGTGACGTATTCCCCGAACGGGTCGGGCTTGGCCTCCCGATTCTGGACAGGCAACCGCCGCCGTTCAGAGGGGAACACCACCGGCTTGACCGTGGGGTTCTGGCAGGCGGTGATCGATCCCTCGCATTTCAAGATCGAGTAGGTGATGGCACCTGCCCCGCCCAATGCATCGCCAGCGGATTGTTGACCGGAGGTGTTGGCAAACCAGATTCTCTGGTTGTCGTACAGGGCAATCGCTTTCGCCGCATTGTCGACCAGACCGCAGGTAAGGCATTGGTAGTCACCGCCGTCCAGGTTGGTCACGGCGATGTGGTTCTGTCCGTTGACGGTGACGTCTACGATGAGATGCTGGCTGTCCGGGCTCAGATCCGCTCCCGTGACGGTGACACCGTCGGGTAGATCGAAGTCGACTACCTTCTCGACCTGAAATGCCTCCAACGGTCGCGGCGTTGCGGAGTTACCCAGTGGCACAACCGAAACAGCAATTCGAGCAGTCGTGCTATTGCGGTCCCCCAACAGCAGATGAGAGACCAGGTGCACTCGCCCGTCGCTGACCCGAACATTGAACGAGTCGATTCCACCAGCGGCAGCGAAGGACTGATTCGGCGTGAAGGTGAAGTCGCCCGTCAGTTGATCGATGACAACGGTGCCAGACCGCGGATTCGATACGACCTTGTATGTCAGCGCGTCACCTTCAGGGTCAAGTGCGCCGATATTCCCGGTGATCACACCACTGCTCATGTTCTGAACGTTGAGGCTGACGTCGTAGTCGATGCTCGGCTCGCGATTGAGCACCGTGCGCCGAATCCACCCGAGCACGGACCAGTCCGCAGAAGTCTGGTGCGGCGCCGGCGCCAACGGGTGGGCTGGTCCAAGAGTGACCGGTGTGGATGCCACATCGACGGACATCGCGGCGGCTGCCGATGGGCTGGTCGCCAAGGGTAATCCATCAGCAGCGACGGCCGAACGTGTGACAGCGTCCGCCGATGAGGACAGCGATCGCGTACGTGCCGACGATGAGACCGTGGGCGCCCGGCGGGATTGCGCAGATGCCGACGGGTTGTCACTGTCTCGGCCCATTCCCTGCGTCTTGGTTGATCGAGGTTTGGTGGCCCGCGGACCCGCGCTCGCTGCGGAGGTTCCCTTCGCGGCAGACTGCGCCGACGAGGTACTGGAGCCGGCAGGATCACCACCGTCAGCGTCCGCGGTCGCAATTCCGTGCCCGGCTGCCACAGCTGTGGCGACGTAGGCCGCAACCGCGAATCCACCCACCTGGACCGCACGCTTGCCGAGGTGAGCGGCTTTGCGTCCCGGCGAGACCGGGTTGTTCCCGGCAGCCTGCTGTCCTGCAGCAGCCGGCGGAGAAAAGGCGGAGGAGTCGGCAGGCTTGGTCATTGTGCTGGTCCGATCTGAGAAACGAGGGACACGGGACGTGATATCGACCACGTCCCGCGGTCGAGGTGATCTGCGTCTCAAAACATACCTTCAGATCTGTATCTTAAGCAAGCGGCGCGCGGCGGTCTGCCGCCGGGAACCGTGCAACAGGGCCCTGGGCGGCGCCGATCAGCGTCGGCTAGGACCGCTAGCGCGTATCGCCAAGGACAAAGTTCCTGATCACGGCCAGGACGCGGGTGCGGGCCCGGCCGGTGGCATCGGTTGCAGGTTGGCGCCAGGCATCTGCGAATTTTGAAGGCCGGCCATACACAGGCCGAGCCGGCCGGGCAGGCAGACGCCACCCGTACCGGAGATCTGCGTCTGCGACTGTGACCAGCACACCCCCGTCGTCGGGTCCAAGACCTGGCCGCCCCCGCACGCAGCGCTTGCCAGCGGCGCCGTCACGAGCGGCGTGGCCAGCAGCCCTGCCGCGCAGACCGAGGCCAGCAGCACTCCGGAAGCCTTGATTCGGATGTTCATGTCGATGCTTCTCCGTCGATGAGCTTGGCTGAGTAGGTGTCGGATCACGCGGCCGTCATGCCGGCGGGGTGATCGTGGTCTTCTCGTCGATCAGATTGGCGGCGTCGATGATGACGCCTTGCTGCCCATCGAGGGCGTCGGCGTTGAGCTGCAGCACGAACAGGGCGTCCTTGCCCGGAACCACCACCGTCTTCTGTGCCGCGATGCGCTGCTTGCCGTCCCGGGAGTAGGTGCCCGCCGACTGCACGGCATCGAACCCGCCCAGCGACGTCTTCTTCGTTTCGCCGACCGGCGTGAAGTCCGGCAGAGCCATCAGCTGATTCGGCGCATACTCGAGAATCTTTGCCGCATCGACGTTTCCGGTCAGCTTCGAGGCGATCGCATACATGATCGGCGGGTCGCTGGGATCCACCGGCTTGTCGTAGACAATGGCCCCGTACGCCCAATCCGGCGTCTTGTCACCGGCCAGGCTCCAGTCCGGCGGGAAGGGGAAGTTGAAGTCGGGCGTCCCCGGATCGTTGGGCTTGAACGGGGTCTCGGCGATCTTGTTCTCGGTGATGTAGTCGTTGATCGTCATGGCCGCCCCGGCGGCGGGTGCCGTACTCGACGACGTGACCACACTCGTCGTGGCCGCTTCCGTCTTCTCGGTCTTGGTGGCCGAAGAACAACCGACCAGCACCAGGCCCACCGACACCAGACCCGCCGTCGCCACGGCCGCAATATTTTTCATCGAGCACTCCCCCTCCGGTCCTCTTGATTCGGGAGAATAGGCCGCACTTCACATTTGGGACCCGGACTTCGCCGTCGGGACTTACCGGTCGTTGCCGGTGAAAAGACCGGCATAATGCGGAAAACCGCTACCACCTGGATTTATTGACGTATTCGTCAACTAGAATGGCGTCACATTGGAGGTCGATATTTCAGATGGCGATCCAAGCCAGGGCTGAGGCCACCCGTCAGGGCATTCTCGATGCTGCCGTCAGCTTGTTCGACGAGGTCGGCTACGGGAAGGCCGGCTTGGCCGACATCATGAGCCGGGCCGGTGTGACCAAGGGTGGCTTCTACTATCACTTCCCTACCAAGGAAGCACTGGCTGCCGCCATCATCGAGGAAGCCGCCGCCGAGATTCGGACGGCTTTCCAAACCATCATCGATTCCTCCCAAGCACCCGCCCTGGACAACCTGATTCGTGCCACCTTCGACGTCGTCGCCATTACCGCAACCGACAACCGAATTCGTATCGCCAACATGCTGCGCCAGTCGCTGACCCACGTCAGCGATGCCGGACCGGCGAGCTACCCCGCCGAGCGCGGCATCCTGCTCAGCGGCGTGGAGAAGGCGGTGGCCGACGGCGCGCTCCAAGCCGACGTCGACGCCGATGCCGTGACGCAGGCGATCTGGACGCTCGGCCCGGGCACACTGCTGCTCGCGGAGGCCACCGGCGACGACGTCTTCGCCCGGCTTGCACAGGTGTGGACGGTGATCCTGCGCGGCATCGTTGTCCCCGAGGCGCGCGACCATGCCATCGAGTTCGTCACGGCGATGGTCGCGCAGCACTCACAGCCGCGAGCACACCCGTGACCGCCGAGAGCACCGCCGCGCACATCCTGACCGATATCGCGAAGTTCCCGCTCCAGATCGGCGCCCGAGCCGCCCACACCGGGGTGGAGACCGGATTGCACCTCGGCGAGCGGGTGCTGGCTGCCGGTGTGAAAGCCGGCGAGGAGATCGAGCGACCCGCGGTGGCTGCAATGCGGGCAGCGGGTATCGAGGCAGACTCACTGCTGACCGCGGGCGGCACCAAGGTCGACTACGACTTCTTCGCCGGGGTCGCGCCGGAGGTTCTGCATCCCGGCGGCACATTGCCGGGCGCCAACGAGTGGACCCGGCCGCTGTCCGCAGCCCATCCCCGCCCTGTCGTCCTGATGCACGGCACGGCTGGCGGCGCCCAAACCAACTGGGGCGCTTATGTTCCGCTGCTGGTGCAACAGGGCTTCTCACCGTTCACCCTGACGTTCGGGGCGGTGAGCACGGCACCGTGGCCGTTGTCCGCACTAGGCGGAATGGCGCCCATCGAGGACTCCGCCGCACAGTTCGGCGAGTTCGTCGACAAGGTTCTCACCGCCACCGGCGCGGACAAGGTTGATGTGGTGGGCCATTCGCAGGGCACCATCGTGCCGGGCTACTACGCCAAGTTCCTCGGCGGTGCGGCCAACATCGGCACCTATGTATCCCTGGCACCGCTGTGGCAGGGCACCGAGGTCTTCACCAACAAGGTCGTCGGCCCGGTGGAATTCCACGTCGCCCTCGACGCCACCCATCGGGTGCACTTCGCGTCGGCTCAGCAGATGATCCGGGGCTCGGAGTTCATCGAGAAGCTCAATTCCGCTGGCGGCCCGTATGTTCCGGGCATTCGCTACGTCAACATCTCCACCCGGTACGACGAGTTCGTCCGGCCGTTCACCAGCGGGCAGGTACCCGGCGGCCCCGGTGACGACGTGATCAACATCGTCGTCCAGGACACGTGCAACCGCGATTTCAGCGACCATCTGGCCATCGCCGGCTCGCGGCGGGCAGCCACCATGGTGCTCAACGCGCTCGACGGCAGCGATGATCCCGCCCGTGGCCCGCGCACGGTGCCTTGCGAACTCGTGCCACCCATCGTGGGCTGAGAACTACAGGTCAGCAAGCGCGTCGAACAGATCCCGCAGTGCTGCAAGCGAATTGGCTGGCAGGAACACATCGCAGTACGGCAGGGCAGCGGCCATCGAACCGGCCAGCGGCTGAAAGTCCGGAGCGGCGGCCCGCGGGTTGAGCCAGATCAGGTGGGCGGCTCGGCGCCGCAACCGGGCCAGCGCCTGCTCGAGCACCTCGGGCGGGTCGGAATCCCAGCCGTCGGAGGCGATGACCACCACCGCGCCCCGCAGCGCGCTGCCGTGCGGGGCATGCAGCAACTCGGCGATAGAGGAGCCCAGATGGGTACCGCCGAAGCGGTCGCTGACCTTGGCGTTGGCCCGCGCCAGCGCCAGCTCCGGCGAGCGGTGCGCCAGCACCGCCGTCAAACGCGTCAGAGTCGTCGAGAAGGCGAACACCTCAGGACGAAAACCCGCCTGGCGCAATGCCGTTGCGCGCATCAGATGCAGGTACACACCGGCATAGGGTTGCATCGATCGGCTGACGTCACACACCAGCACCAGACGTCTGCGCCGACGCCGCGACCGGGTGCGGGTCAGGACCATCGGCTCCCATCCGGTAGCCCGCGAGTCGCGTAGCGTCGCCCGCAGATCGATCCGACGCCCGTGCGGGTGGACTTCGGTCCGCATGGTGCGGCGGGTCGGCCACCGTGTGACCGTGTGCTCCAGCCACTGTCCGATCACCCGCAGGTCGTCATCGTCGAACCGGTCGAACGGCTCCTCCTCGCGGGCAATGATGCGGCTGGGCAGCACATCGGGGATCGCCGCGGCATCGGGGACAGCGCTGGCTGCGCGCAGCGACGGGGGCCGTGTCGTCCAGGGCAGGGCGTCGGCGTGCGGGCCCGATGATCGACCGGTCGTCGGTACAGACCCGGCACTGGCGGCGCGCAGCGCCTTCTGCGCAACCGGATCAACAGGAAGCACCGCATCGGCGAAGACGGCATCGAAGACCTGATCGAACACCAGGATGTCGTCGGCCCGATTGATGAGCGTCAGCCGCGCCGCCCAGTACAGCCGGGTTCGCGACCCCGGGACCAGATCCCGCATGGCAGCGACGAAAGCGGCGGGGCCGCTGGCCGACACCGCGACCCCGGCGGCGCGCAGCCGGGCGACCAGGGCCACCGCGAAGGCGGCGAGGTCGGCACCGCGCAGCAGCGCCGGTGCGGTCACGCGCGATGCCGCCTGCGGAAGATCAGCACCAGGATCAGCAGCACCAGGGCCGCAACCCCGACGGCGGCGTACTTGGTCGCCGCCGTGCCGCCGGCCAGTTCGAGCAGGTCGATGGGCTCGGGTTCCGGAGCGGGCGCCAGCCGCGGCGCAGCCTCGACGGTGGGTGCGGGGGTGGCTTCCGGTGCGGCCGCCTCGGCCGCCGGTTGAGCGGCAGGCGCCTTACCCTCGGCGAGCTTGGCCTCCAGCGCGTCGACGAACTGGCCGAGCAGCTTCTCGGAGACCTGCTGGAGCATGCTGCTGCCGAACTGCGCCAGCTTGCCGACGATCTTGAGATCCGTGTCGACGGTGACCCGAGTGTTCGGCCCGGCCTCATGCAGCTGGAGGGTGACCACGGCCGAGGCGTTCCCGGTTCCGCGGGCCTCCTTGCCGCGCCCGTCGATCAGGGCGCGGTGGGCGGCGTCGTCGCGTTCGATGAAGTGGGCCTTGCCGTTGAACTCGCTGGTGACCGGACCCACCTTGACCTTGACCTTGCCCAGGAAGTCCTCCCCCTCCTGGCCCACCAGCTGTGCGCCCGGCATCAACGGGACCACCTGCTCCATATCGCTGAGCAGGGCCCACGCCTGCTCGACGGGGACGCTGACGGTGAACTCGTTGGCGATCTTCATGCGCTCTCCTCGTGGCTCAGTTCGGTGCGGAACTCGGTGAACGCCTCACGCAGACCCGTGCTGTCGTCGGGGGTCTTCGCCAGGGCGCTCAAACTTGTCAATGCGGACGCGGTAATGAGGTTACCCACGCCCAGTGCCACCAATGCGGCCACCCAGTCGATGGTCTCAGCGACGCCGGGCGGCTTGTCCAGGTCGAGCTGGCGGACCCGGCCGACGAACTGGGTGGCGTGCTCGATGAGCGCGGACGTGGCACCCGGCACGGTGCGGCGCACGATCGCGGCCGCCCGCGCCGGCTCGGGGTAATCGATCCAGTGGTAGAGGCAGCGGCGCCGCAGCGCATCGTGCAGGTCGCGGCTGCGATTGGAGGTCAGCACCGTGATCGGGGGACTGTCGGCGACGAAGGTGCCCAGCTCGGGCACGGTTACCGTCGACTCGCCCAGGAACTCCAGCAGGAGTGCCTCGAATTCGTCGTCGGCGCGGTCGATCTCGTCGATCAGCAGCACCGGCGGGGTCGGTCCGCGGTGGCGCACGCAGGCCAGGATCGGTCGGTCCACGAGGTAGTCCTCGGTGTAGAGATCGGACTCCGCCAAGGTCGACGACTGCGCTTCGGCCAGCCGGATCGACAGCAGCTGGCGCTGGTAGTTCCAGTCGTACAGAGCCTCAGCCGCCGTCAGTCCCTCGTAGCACTGCAACCGGATCAGGGGCGTATCAAGCACGGCCGCAAGCGTTTTGGCGGCTGTGGTCTTGCCCACCCCGGGTTCGCCTTCCAGCAGCAGCGGTCGGTGCAGGGTGGCCGCCAGATAGAAGGCCGAGGCGGTGCCCTCATCGAGCAGGTAGCCGTGGTCGTCGAATTGGCGGGCGACGTCGTCGGGATCGGCGAACTTCACGGGACGGCCGCGAATCGGTCTCGGCATCCGGGGCAGCAGAACCAGTAGTCCTGATCCGCCGTGCGCAGATGCGGGGTGTCGGCGCTCACCGTGACGGTCATACCGCACACCGGGTCGGTGGCGGTGACGGCCGTGGCTGAAGGGTTGTGAGACGACACCGGCAGGCCGCCGGTACGGATCCCGGCGATCACCTCTGCGGCAATCGAGACCGCGATCTCGGCGGGTGTTTTCGCGCCGATCGGTAACCCGACGGGGGTGTGCACGCGGGCGCGCTCGTCGTCGTCGAGGCCCATCGCCTCGACCACCGAGGCTCCGCGCGTTCGGCTGGCCACCAGCCCGATGTAGCCGACGCCGGCATCTAGGGCAGCACGGATGGTCTCGGCTTCGGCGCCGCCGTGGGTGGCGATCACGACGGCTGTGGCGCCGTCGAAGGTGCCCTCACTACTCACCTCATAACCCAGCA
Source organism: Mycobacterium sp. M26 (assembly GCF_001494595.1). GTDB lineage: Bacteria > Actinomycetota > Actinomycetes > Mycobacteriales > Mycobacteriaceae > Mycobacterium. The sequence goes on along the minus strand of NZ_LN929907.1, from coordinate 1,090,519 downwards.
CCCCGCACACCCGGGCCAGCGCGTCGGCGATCGGCGTGGTGCCACAGATGCGGACCAAGGGCGCCGGAATCTGCGGCGCCAGAAAGATTTCCAGCGCGCCACCGGACAGGCACGGGTTGACCACAACGCAGGCTCCCGGCGCATCCGGGAAGTGCACCTCGCCATCGGGGAGCACCCGCAGCAGCACGCTCTCACCGGCCTGCAGGGCACCCAGGGCGGCTCGCCGCACCGAACTCTGCGCACACTGGCCGCCCACGAAACCCTCGATGGTGCCGTCGGCGAGCAGGATGGCCTCGTCGCCGGCACGCGCCGAGGTCGGCTGCTGGGCGCGCACCACAGTGGCGTGGACGAACGCCTGGCGTTCATCCAGCAGTTGTCTGGCCCGCTCCCTGATGCTCATGGTCTCCGCGCTGTGCTAGATCGGTGGGGTGGCCCGGCCCTGCATGGCCTCCCATACCCGCGATGGGGTCAGCGGCATGTCGGCATGCCGAACACCGAACGGGGCCAACGCATCCACCACCGCGTTGACCACCGCCGGCGGTGAGCCGACGGTGGCCGACTCGCCGACACCCTTGGCGCCGATCGGATGATGTGGGGACGGGGTCACGGTGTGACCGGTCTCCAGATGGGGCACCTCGACCGCCGTGGGGATCAGGTAGTCCATCAGCGAACCGCCCAGGCAGTTGCCTTCCTCGTCGAACGCGATCATCTCCATCAGCGCCATGCCGATCCCGTCGACGATGCCGCCATGCACCTGACCCTCGATGATCATCGGATTGATCCGGGTCCCGCAGTCGTCGACGGCCAGGAAGCGGCGCACCTTGACCACGGCGGTACCGGGATCCACGTCGACCACGCAGACGTAGGCCCCATACGGGTAGGTGAGGTTCTCCGGGTTGTAGCAGACCTCGGCGTCCAGGCCGCCCTCGATCCCCTCGGGCAGGTCACCGGCGCCGTGCGCACGCATCGCGATGTCCTGAATGGTGACCGATGCCGACGGATCGCCCTTGACGTGGAATGAGCCCTTCTCCCATTCCAGGTCGGCGACCGAAGCCTCCAGCATCCCGGAGGCGATGATCTGCGCCTTGTCCCGAATCTTGCGCGCCACCAACGCCGCCGCGGCCCCTGACACCGGGGTGGAACGGCTGCCGTAGGTGCCCAAACCGAACGGGGTCTGGTCGGTGTCACCGTGCACGACGTCGATGTCCTCGGGCGGGATGCCGAGTTCCTCGGCGACGATCTGGGCGAACGTCGTCTCGTGACCCTGTCCCTGGGTCTGCACCGAAAGCCGAAGCACTGCTTTGCCGGTGGGGTGGATCCGCAGCTCGCACCCGTCGGCCATACCCAGGCCGAGGATGTCCATATCCTTGCGGGGCCCGGCGCCGACGGCCTCGGTGAAGAACGACAAGCCGATACCCATCAGCTCGCCGCGCTTGCGCTTCTCGGCCTGCTCGGCGCGCAACTGGTCGTAGCCGATCATGTCCATGGCCAGCCGCATGGTGGCCTCGTAGTCGCCGGAGTCGTACACCCAGCCGGTCTTGCTCTTGTACGGGAACTGCTCGGGTCGCAACAGGTTTCGCAACCGCAGCTCGGCCGGGTCCATCTTGAGGTCATAGGCCAGGCAGTCGACCAGCCGCTCGACGAAGTACACCGCCTCGGTGATCCGGAAGGAGCAGGCGTAGGCCACCCCACCAGGTGCCTTGTTGGTGAACACGGCGGTCATGTGGCAGTACGCGGCCTCGATGTCGTAGCTGCCGGTGAACACCCCGAAGAAGCCGGCCGGATACTTGATCGGGGCGGCGACACCGTTGAAGGCGCCGTGATCGGCCAGCACGGTCGAGCGGATCGCGAGGATCTTGCCCTCCTTGGTGGCCGCGATCTCGCCGACCATCACGTAGTCCCGCGCGAATCCGGTGGAGGTCAGGTTCTCGCTGCGGTCCTCCATCCACTTGACCGGCTTACCCAGCACCAGCGAGGCGACGATGGCGCAGACGTAGCCGGGATAGATCGGCACCTTGTTACCGAAGCCACCGCCGATATCGGGGGCGATGATGCGGATCTTGTGTTCCGGCAGCCCGGCGACCAACGCGTACACGGTGCGGTGCGCGTGCGGGGCCTGGGTGGTGCACCATAGGGTCAGCTTGCCGCTCACCGGATCGAGATCGGCGACCGCTCCGCAGGTCTCCATCGGCGCGGGATGCACTCGGGGGTAGACGATCTCCTGCTTGACCACCACGTCGGCCTTGGCGAACACGGCCTCGGTGGCGGCGGCATCGCCGGTCTCCCAGTCGAAGCAGTGGTTGTCGGTCTTACCCTCCAGATCGGTGCGGATGACCGGGGACGACGGGTCCAGCGCCGTACGAACATCGACCACCGGATCCAGCGGCTCGTAGTCGACGTCGATGAGCTCCAATGCATCTCGCGCCGAGTAACGATCCTCGGCGACGACGAAGGCCACCTCCTGGCCCTGGAACCGCACCTTGTCGGTGGCCAGTACTGCCTGGACGTCATTGGACAACGTCGGCATCCAGGCCAACCCCTTGGCCGCCAGATCGGCACCGGTGACGACGGCCTTCACCTTCGGGTGCGCCTGAGCCGCCGTGGTGTCGATGCTGTTGATCATGGCGTGCGCGTAAGGCGAGCGCAGGATCGCCAGGTGCAGCATGCCGGGCAACTGCACATCGTCGACGTAAGTGCCCCTGCCGCGGATGAACCGCGGGTCCTCCTTACGCAGCATCCGGCCGTAGCCGCAGGGCTTTTCGTCGTTGTTCGCGGTGTCCTCGGGCCGCTCGATCGTGGTCACGCCTGCACCTCCTCATTGGCATGCGCGGCCGCCCACTGGATGGACCGGACGATGGTGGTGTAGCCGGTACACCGGCAGATCTGCCCGGAGATGGCCTCGCGGATCTCGTCCTCGGTGGGGTCGGGATTCTCGTTGAGCAGGGCTCTGGCGGTGATCATCATGCCCGGGGTGCAGAAGCCGCACTGCAGGCCGTGGCACTGCATGAAACCCTCCTGCACGGGGTCCAACTGGCCGTCGACCGCCAGGCCCTCGACCGTGGTGATGTCATGCCCGGAGGCCATCGCGGCCAGCATCGTGCAGGACTTGACCGGATCGCCGTCCACCGAGACCACGCAGGTGCCGCAGTTGGATGTATCGCAGCCCCAATGTGTTCCGGTCAGCCGTAGCTGGTCGCGCAGGAAGTGCACGAGCAGCATCCGCGGCTCGATGTCGGCGCTGACCTGCTCGCCGTTGACGGTCATGGTGACGTGCATCAGTTCCCCTTCAGTTCGGGAATGTTGCGCACCCGGTCAACGGCGGTACGCAGGGTTCGGATCGTCAGTTCGGAGGCGAGGTGGCGTTTGTAGTCGGCGGTGCCGCGCTGATCGGTGACCGGCTCGCAGGCCTGCGCCGCGAGCCGCCCGGCTTCGGCGAAGGTCTGCTCAGTGGGCGGCGAGCCGACCAACGCCTCGGTGACGGCGGCCAGTGCCTCGCTGTCGCCGTTGACCGCGGTCAGGCCGACCCGGGCCGCCGCGATCTGGTCCCCGTCGAGCGTCACGGCGGCACCCGCGGCCGCGACGGCCCAGTCCCCCACGCGGCGCTCGACCTTGGCATACGCACTGGAGGTGTTGTGTCGCAGCGGGATTCGCACCTCGGTCAGCATCTCATTGTGGGCCAGCGCCGTTTCGTAGGGACCCACCAGGAAATCGTCGATCGCGATCTCACGCTGGCCGGAGGGTCCGCGGGCCACGATCACCGCGCCGAGCACCTCGCACACCGTCGACAGGTCCTCAGCCGGATCGGCCTGGCACAACGAGCCCCCGACCGTCCCGCGGTTGCGGACCACCGGGTCGGCGATCACCCGTTCGGCGTCGGCGAAGATCGGACAGGCCGCGGCCAGAGCCGGGTCTTCGAGAACCTCGCGGTGCCGGGTCATCGCACCCAGCCGGGCCAGCGTCGGCTCGACGGTGATGTAGCCGAGTTCGCCGGCCAGGTCGTTGATGTCGATCAGGTACTCGGGGTTGGCGATGCGCAGCTTCATCATCGGCAGCAGGCTGTGGCCGCCGGCCACGATGAAGGCACCCTCCCCCAATCTGTCCAGCAGCCCGACTGCATGGTCGACGCTGGTGGCTCGCTCGTATTCGAAGGGACCGGGTACTTGCATGTGACGGACCTCACATCGGTAGCGGGGCCCCAAGTGTGGGTCCCGCCGCTCCGGACCGTCAATAGCGACTTAAGTGATCGCTTAACTCCCCTGGCGGCGAGGGGCTAGCGTCGTCGTCGTGGTGAATCCGTCCGTCGATCTCCGACAGCGGCCGGCCGCCGCCACTCCACCGGCGGGCGATGATCTCCGCCGCGATCGACACCGCCGTCTCCTCCGGCGTACGGGCGCCCAGGTCGAGTCCGATCGGGCTGGCCAGCCGGGCCAGTTCGGCGTCGGTGAGGCCCGCGTCGCGCAGTCGCGCCATCCGATCGTCATGGGTTCGGCGCGACCCCATCGCCCCGATGTACCCGACGTCCAGGCGCAGCGCGACCTCGAGGAGGGGGACGTCGAACTTGGCGTCGTGGGTCAGCACGCAGATGACCGTGCGGGCATCGATCGTCCCGGCTTGCGCCTGCGCTGCCAGATAGCGGTGCGGCCAGTCGACGACGACCTCGTCGGCGGTGGGGAACCGCGCCCTGGTCGCGAACACCGGACGCGCGTCGCACACCGTGACCCGATACCCAAGGAACGAACCCTGCTGGGCCACCGCGGCGGCGAAGTCGATGGCGCCGAAGACCAGCATCCGCGGCCGCGGGGCATGGCTGGCCACGAAAACCTCCATGCCCTCGCCTCGGCGCTGGCCGTCCGGGCCGTAGGTCAGCACCTCGCTGCGCCCGGCGGCGAGCAGACCGCGGGCATCGTCGGTGACGGCGTCATCGGCCCGCTCCGATCCCAGCGAGCCGTCGGCGGTGTCGGGCCCGATGACCAGCCGTCGGCCCAACCAGGCCGGGTCCGGGTGGGCGATCACCGTGGCGACGGCGACCGGCCGGTGCGCGGCGATGGCCTCGATGACGTCATCGAGTTGCGGAAACGTCTGTGGCGACACGGGTTCGATGAAGATGTCGAGGATGCCGCCGCAGGTGAGGCCGACCGCGAACGCGTCGTCGTCACTCAACCCGTAGCGCTCCAGCCGGGGCACACCCGTCGCGACGGCCTCCTGGGCCGACTCGTAGACCGCCCCCTCGACGCAGCCGCCCGAGACCGAGCCGCTGACCGAACCGTCGGGGGCGACGACCATCGCCGCGCCGGGTTGGCGGGGCGCCGACCGGAAGGTCCGCACGACGGTGCCGACACCGGCGGTGCCGCCGGCCCGCCAGACCGCGGCCAGTTCCGCGAGGACATCCTGCACGCTGTCAAACGTAGGCTGAATTCGTGACACCGGCGCAGCTTCGGGCCTTCTCGGCAGTGGTGCGGTTGGGTTCGGTGCGCGCCGCCGCCGAGGAGCTGGGCGTTTCCGACGCCGGTATCTCCATGCACGTCGCGCAGTTGCGTAAGGAACTCGACGACCCGTTGTTCAGCAGAACCGCCAACGGGCTGGCGTTCACGCCGGGCGGTCTGCGGCTGGCCAGCCGCGCCATCGAGATCCTCGGTCTACAGCAGCAGACCGCCATCGAGGTGACCGAGGCCGCGCACGGCAGGCGCCTGCTGCGCATCGCCGCCTCGAGTGCGTTCGCCGAACATGCCGCGCCCGGATTGATCGAGCTGTTCTCCTCGCGGGCCGACGATCTGTCGGTCGAGTTGAGCGTGCACCCCACCGGCCGGTTTCGCGACCTCATCGAGTCCCGTGCCGTCGACATCGCGCTGGGGCCGGCCGCCCCGGAGTCCAATGCGGCGATCACGGTGCGGCCATTCCTGAAATACCAGATCATCACCGTGGCATCGCCGGACAGCCCCCTGGTATCGGGTACCCCGACGCCGGCGCTGCTGCGCGAACAGAACTGGATGCTGGGCCCGTCGGCCGGCGGAGCCGACGGCGAGATCGGCAGCCTGTTGCGGGCGTTGGCGATTCCGGAGTCAGCCCAGCGGATCTTCCAGAGTGACGCCGCCGCACTGGAGGAGGTGCAGCGGGTCGGGGGAGTGTCGCTGGCCGTGGGATTCGCTGTGGGCAAAGACCTTTCAGCGGGCCGCCTGGTGCACATCAAGGGCCCTCGGCTGCAGGTGTCCGGTGAGTGGTCGGCCTCGACGTTGCCGCCGTCGGCCCGCCAGCCCGCCGTCACCGAGCTGCTGAACTTCATCACCACGCCGCGGTGCACCCAGGCGATGATCCGCGGCACCGGAGTCGGGGTGACCCGGTTCCGGCCGAAGGTTCACGTGACGCTCTGGAGCTGACGGTTCGACACCGCGAGGAGCGTTCCGTCAGGATAGGACGAGGACTGCCGCGTACCCGTCATGGTCGCCGGTGGTCCACGTCGGCGTCGAATAGTTGTTGTCCAGGTCCACCAGACCGAGATCGAGCGCACCCGCACGCACCAGGCCCGAACGCACCGCCTCGCGAGCAACGCCGAACGACACGTAAAGATGCTTCGGCACAAAGCGATACAGCCCTACCTGCTCGCGGCTGAACGACGCGGTCCACACATAGCCGATGCCGTCCGGACCGGGGGCGGGCCCGAACACCCGGCCGTGATTATTGGGCAGCAGGAAGTTGGCATCCGAGTACGCCTGCCAGGCGATGGCCGGCTGTTGACCGTACGGCACGCCGCCGATCACCCCGGTGAAGCCGGTGCTGTGCAGTGCCATGGCGGGGAATCCGGCTGCCGCCATGGCGGTGTTGAGCCGTTGCGCCGATTCCTCCACCGTGCCCGACGCGGCATCGACGATGACCACGTTGATCGGTTCGTAGAGCGTTTTGCACCCGTACTTCACCCCGCCCCAGTCGGCAACCGCGTTGCCCGGGCGGATCATCCACTTTCCGATGTCGCCATACGGGGTGTGGGCGGTGTCGGCGGGCGTGCCCGGCGCGGCATCGACGTTGACCACGTTGTTCGGTTCGTAGAGCGTTTTGCCCCCGTACTTCACCCCGCCCCAGTCGGCAACCGCGTTGCCCGGGCGGATCATCCACTTTCCGATGTCGCCATACGGGGTGTGGGCGGTGTCGGCGGGGATCGGGGGGTCGACGGTGACGACGTCGCCGGTGGGCGGATGCCAACGGTAGAGCCACTGGACGACGGGTTCGGGCGCCTTCGGGGTAGCCACCCCTCGCACCCGCAGGCTCTGCTGCCCCACGGCGGTGACCGAGACATCCGGTTGGTCGAACACCGCCGGCGGGACGGACGCGACATCCACCGATGGGACCAGGCGGACGACGCGGCGAGGGCCGGCGGTGAGGGCCGGCGTCCGGCGTGCGGCTGACGCCGCGGCCGGGGGCCGGTCGGTGTGCCGGGCCCGCGCCACGCTCCCGGTGGTCTTACCGGCGGGCCCCGCGGAATGCTGGGCGGTGGTGGCCGGCTGGTTCGGCGTACTGTCCGTGTCCGCCGAGGCGACGCCCAGGCCGGCGAGGAGCGCCGCAGCGCCGAGTCCCGCTGCCACGACGGCCGCAGACATCCACGTCTTCGGTTCCGCTGGCCGCATGCGGGTGCTCCACTGCTCATCGGCCGAACGAGCCGGCCATGGATCGTTGTGGGCAGCCTACGTGCCGCGCCCCCGGCCGGAGGCCAACTCCGGCAACTGGATGCTCAGTGCGGACGGGTGGCCTCCAACGCGCGGATCAGACTGGCTGAATCGTAGGGGCCTTTGTGCCGGATCCCGTTGACGAAGAATGTCGGAGTCCCGTTGAGGTCCATCACCTCGGCGTCCTGGGAATCGTCCTCGACACGATGGAGGACCCTCGCGGAGTGGACGTCGTCATCGAATTGCGCGATGTCACAACCGACTTGGTCGGCGTACCGATAGATGTGCTGCCATTCCAGGAAGTCCTGAAACTCGAACATCTTGCTGCCCATCTCGAAGAACTTGCCCTGCAGGGCGGCGGCCTCACTGGCCCGGGCGGCGTCCACCGACCGCGGATGCACCCGTTCCAGCGGCAGGTGCCGCCACACATAGAGCAACTCGTCGCCGAAATGGGCCCGCACCTCGTCGATCGACCCGGTGGCGCGACTGCAGAAGGGACACTCGAAGTCGCCGTACTCGACCAAGGTCAGCGGCGCGTCGACAGTGCCGCGGTAGTGGTCACGTTCGGGATCGACCTCACGGATGAGTTTGAGCCCCACCGGTACCGGTGGGCTCAGCCAGTCGGTGAGCCGGAAGATCGCCCAGCCCAGGGCGAATGCCACGATCGAGGCCACCAGCACACCCACCCGAGCCAGGTCCTGGGACCTCGGGTCCTTGATCGCGATGTCGACGATGAATAGCGCGATGGTGAATCCGATGCCGGACAACGCCGCACCCCCGGCCACCCGGCGCAATGTCAGCCCGGGGGCCAACCGCCCCAAGCCGGTGCGCTGCACCAACCACGTCGCGCCGGTGATGCCGATCAGCTTGCCCGCCACCAGACCGACGACCACACCCCACGTCAGGGGTGAGCGCGCCGCGGCCGCGATGGTGTCGCCATCCAGGTGCACACCGGCGTTGGCGAGCGCGAAGACCGGGAGCACCGCGAAGGACACGTACGGGCTGAACGCAGTGACCAGCCGTTCGTTGATGGAGATCGAGTCGCGCAGACTGCGGGTGGCGGCCCGCGCGTACTGCGAGTTGGGCGACTGGCGGAACGCCCGGATCACCTCGACGGCCGCTTCCACCCGCTGGCGTTCCGGGGTGAAGACCGGGATCACCAGCGCGACCGCCACACCGGCCAGGGTCGGATGCACCCCACCGGCGAAGAGCGCAAGCCATAGCCCCACGGCCAGAACGGAATACGCCAGACCACGCACGGCCGGCGGAAGGTAGCGCACCCCGATGAGGCAGGCCAGCAGCAGCACTGCGATCAGCAGCGGAGCGGCGCTGATCTTCTCGGAGTAGAACAGCGCGATCGCCGCCAGCGCGCCGACGTCGTCGACCACGGCCAGCGTCAGCAGGAATGTCCGCAACCGGGCCGGATACTTCGGCGAGATGATCGCCAATGCCCCGACCAGGAAGGCGGTGTCGGTCGAGATCACCACACCCCAGGCGCTGGCCGCATCACCGGAAGGGTTGAACAACAGGAAGATCAGGGCGGGCAGCGTCAGCCCGGCGATCGCCGCCACCACCGGCACCAGTGCACGGGACCGCTCGGTGAGCTCGCCGATGGTGAACTGCGCCTTGACCTCTAGCCCGACGATGAAGAAGAAGAACGCCATCAGGCCGTCGTTGACCAGTTCCTTGACGGTCAACTCCGCGTGGGTGGTGCCGAACGTGAGCCCGACCGGGGTTTCCCAGAACTCCGAATAGGTATGCGCCCAGGGCGAATTCGCCCATAGCACCGCGGCGAGGGTGAAGATGAGCAGCAATGCCGCGGCGGCGTTCTCGCCGAAGCGTTTGGCGGTCGGGTCCCGACCGGCGCGTGGCCCTCTCACTGCGACACCGTGTGCGCGGCCTCCATCAGCATCCATCCTGACAGCTGTACGGACAGGTCGCGTTCGGGTGTCGCCGATGAATGCACCGCACCCTCGATGAACTGAGCCTCCTTGCCGCCGACTGCCGGAATCTCAGCGGTCCGGTCCCAGAACGGACCGAAAAGCGGCAGGCCGTCGACGGTTTGGCGGTTGTCCCAAGCTGCCTGCGCCGACGCCTGCACGATTCTGCGCGCCGCGTCCCGGGCGGCGACGTCCTGTGCCGAATCACCCGGCAGCGCTGTCGCCGTCAACGCCAGATACCGGGCGGTGATGCCGGAGAACAGGCCGCCATCGCCGCCCCCGGCGCCCTTGATCACCCCGCCCGGCGCCATGTGCGCGTCGATCGCGGCGACCAGTCGCCGCACCCGCGCCGGATGCCGTTCGTCGGCGGTCCGCGCGGCCAGTTCGGTTTCCAACCCGAGGACCACACCCTGGCAGTAGGTGTACTGGGCGCGCACCAGGGAGCCGGCCTTGATGCCGTCGAACACCAGATGCGTCTCGGGGTCGATCAGCGTCTCGTCGATCCAGTCGGCCATCTGCTGGGCGCGGCGCAGCCGGTCGCCGTAGCGGGCCAGGAAGATACCGGCCGGACCGTTGGCGGGCGCATTGAAGAACTGATCCTGTTTGCGCCAAGGGATTCCGCCGCCATCCTCGGGAACCCAGGACTTGATGAACTGTTCACTGAGGGTCTTCAGGGCGCGTTCGCGATCGATATCCACCAGCCGGCTGGCGCGTTCCAGGGCCAGCGCCAGCCACGCCATGTCGTCGTAGTAGCTGTTGGTCCACCGGCCGTTGTTGCGGATCCGGTGCCCGCGGATCTGCCGGGAGATACTGGTCAGCCGGGCCGGCTGCGGGTCGCGTACCTGGGCGTCGATCAGGCAGTCCAGCAGGTGCGCCTGCCACCAGTAATGCCATGTGCCGTACATCGAGTCACGGCGGGTGGGCGGCCAGCCGACCACGCCGAGTTGGGTGCCGGGCAGCTGCCAGAGCCGGCGCAGATGTCGTTTCGCGATGGCGGCTTCGGCGCTGGCCGCCCGGTTCGCCCACAGCTGGTCCATGATGTCCAATCCTGCCCTACCAGGCCTGGGAAAGGTCAGCCCATCGTCGGATCCAGGCGTGCATCGCGATCCCGGCTGCGACCGCCGCGTTGATGCTGCGGGTGGAACCGAACTGCGCGATCGACACCGTCAATGCGGCGCCGTTCTGCGTCGCCTCGGAGATCCCCGGCCCCTCCTGACCGAACACCAGCAGGCAATCTCGCGGCAACGCAGTGGTTTCCAGCGGAACCGCGCCGGGAACGTTGTCGACCGCGATCGCCGTCAAACCGGCGTCCGCAGCAAAGCCCAGTAATGCCTCGGCGCTGTCGTGGTGCATCAGCCGCTGGTAACGATCGGTCACCATGGCGCCCCGGCGATTCCAGCGTCGACGTCCGACGATGTGCACCGTGTCGACGGCGAAGGCATTGGCGGTGCGCACGACGGCGCCGATGTTGGCGTCGTTTCCGAAGTTCTCGATCGCCACGTGCAGCGGATGCCGGCGGCGGTCGATGTCGGCGATGATCGCCTCCCTCGACCAGTACCGGTAGGCGTCGACGACATTGCGCGTGTCGCCGTCGCGCAGCAGCTGCGGGTCGTAGCGCGGATCATCCGGCGGGTCGCCGGGCCACGGCCCGACACCCGGCGCACCCGTACTCCACTCCGTGGGACCCGGGTCGCTCACCGGTGTCCCACCGCGTTGAACACCCGCACGTCGGCGCGCCCCGACACCGATGAACCCCGGGCGGTGCGGCGATCCCGCCCCGCGTGAAGCGATGGCGTGGCTACCACCAGTGACCGTCCAGTGACGCCTCCGACCTCTGCCACGGCACCCCAGGTTAGCCGCACGATAGTTTGCTGAACGGTGTCGGATCCGACCCGCCGAAAGCGTCGTTTCCGGGTGTCCGAGCGCCCCTGCCGAGAGGCTGTCATCGGGGTCCTCGCAACACCTCTGCAGGCCTCCGAGAACCTGTTCCAGAGCGGGCCTGCCGACCCCCGTTTCGACCCGTCAAGCCTGCTGTGAACGTGTCGAAGACCACGCAACCCGGCGGTAACGACCTTCTGCGACGCGCCGATCGAAAGTGTAGGGTCCAGCACCCTCCGAGCGGCCTCACCACCTGTGACCTCGGACATTGTCGATTCCGGACATCCAGTTCGGTGTTTCGCCAGTCGGGGTTTGCCATGAGCAGGTCAACCTACTGCCCAGTAGGCAATGTTTTTCGGGCTGACGGGTGGAGTCTTGGCCCCTTTCAGCGAGATACTGATATTTGCGTAATCGCATATTCGGTGGCTACGCAAGCGTGGCGTGACCTGCGGCAACCCTGTTCGCAAGCCGTCTGATGGATGGGAAACGATGAACACCTCTGTGCTGGCCGTTCCTGACGAGACCCTGTACCACCTGCCTGAAACCATTAGCTGGCAGGACGAGGACACGGGGTGCACCATCGTGCTTGCGCAACCGGGCAGCGAACCTGGTCTGTGGCAAGACTACCTTCAGGGAGCCCAACGCAGCTACCGAAAGCACGGTGTCGAGGCCGCGCTGGACCTGGAGTCGTTCTCCGACGGCCGGGACACCACGCTGTTCTACACCGCACTGGATCCTAGCGGCGCCGTGGTCGGCGGTCTGCGCGCCAAGGGCCCGTACTTCGACGCCGACGAGTCCCACGCCATCGTCGAGTGGGAAGGTCAGCCGGGCCAGGACATGGTCCGCAAGATGATCACCGACCGTCTGCCGTTCGGCGTGGTCGAGATGAAGTCGGCGTGGGTCGCCGACGACCCCGAACGGGCCGGCTCGCTGACGAACACCTTCGCCCGGACCGCGTTCCCGACGATGTCGCTGCTGGGCGCGCAGTTCATCATGGCGACCGCCGCCGCGCACGTGCTCGACCGGTGGAGCTCGTCGGGTGGCGTGGTGGCCAGCAAGATTCCCGCCGCCGCCTATCCCAGTGACCGCTACCGCACCAAGCTCATGTTCTGGGACCGGCGTACCTTCGCCAATCACGCCGAGCCGCGGCAGCTGGCAAAGATCGTCAAGGAAATGCGCATGCTCGCCACGCTGTCCGACGAGTTCAGCGGCTTCGGCATGCAGTACGGGAGTGGCATGTGAGTTTCGACGTCTCCGCCGGAATCGGCGCGGACGCCTACAGCGCACACCTTCTGCTCAGCGGTAACCCCGACGACACCGCCGCACTCGAACAGCTGCGATCCGACGCATCCATCGAATTCGTCGACCGCACAGCTGAGTTCGCGGACGCTCTGCAGGCGCTGCGTCCTACCCCAGATCAGGAGATCCTTGCCGAGCCGATGCGCTGGGCGTACTACCCGTGGCGCCGGGCGGTCATGGCCATCCCGGGTCCGCGGGCTTTCCGCCGGCTGCGGCTGGATCGCAACCGCAACATGATCACGCTGGCCGAGCAGCAGCGGCTGGCCGGACTGCGGATCGGAGTGGTCGGCCTTTCGGTGGGTCACGCGATCGCCCATACGCTGGCCGCCGAGGGACTGTGCGGCGAACTGCGGCTCGCCGACTTCGACACCCTCGAGCTGTCGAACCTGAATCGGGTTCCGGCAACGGTATTCGACATCGGCGTGAACAAGGCGATCGTCGCGGCACGACGGATCGCCGAACTCGACCCCTACCTGCCGGTCACCGTGTCGACATCGGGCGTCACCGCGGAATCGATCGACGGCTTCCTGGACGGTCTGGACGTGGTCGTCGAGGAATGCGACTCACTGGACATCAAGGCCGCGGTGCGCGAGGCGGCCCGGGCGCGGCGCATTCCGGTGCTGATGGCCAGCAGCGACCGCGGGCTGATCGACGTCGAGCGCTATGACCTGGACCCCGAACGCCCGATCCTGCATGGACTTCTGGGCGACGTGAGCACCGCGCAGCTGGCCGGGCTCAGCAGCAGCGACAAAGTGCCGCACGTTTTGCGGATCGTTGACGCCGCGCGACTGTCCGACCGCGGAGCAGCCTCCCTGGTCGAAGTCGGCCGCTCGCTGTCGACCTGGCCCCAGCTCGCCGGCGACATCGCCGTGGGTGCGGCCAGTGTGGCCGAAGCCGTGCGCCGCATCGGTCTGGGCGAATTGCTGCCATCGGGCCGGGTGCGCATCGACGTGTCCAGTGCGCTTGACGCGGTATCCGAACCCGCACCACCGGCGATGATCGTTCCCGCGGCGGATACCCCGGTCGATGAGACCCACGATGCAGAGCCGGTGCAGATCGCCGTCGCCGCGGCGATCCAGCGTGCCCCGTCGGGGGGCAACATGCAGCCGTGGCACATTGTGGCGCAGAATGATTCGGTGACCGTCGAGATGGCAGCCAAGTACACCTCGACGATGGACGTTGCCTACCGGGGCAGTGCGGTCGCGATCGGGGCGGCGGCGTTCAACGCCAGGGTGGTTGCGGCGTCACGTGGCGTGCTGGGTCCGGTCAGCTTCACCGAGGACAGCGGGGACGTGCCGTTGCGCGCGACCATCACGTTCGCCGACGGCCGCGACGACGCCCTGGCCGCCCTCTACGAACCGATGTTTGAACGCGAAACCAACCGGCACCGAGGCACTCCGACCGCGCTGAGTGCAGCCACCGTTGCAGCGCTCAAAGATGCCGCACTCGCCGAGGGCGGTGTTCTGCGATTGCTGACCGAGCGTCCTGATGTCGAGCGCGCCGCGGATATCCTGGCCGCCACCGACCGGATTCGCTATCTGCAATCGCGGCTGCACGCTGAGATGATCTCCGAACTGCGCTGGCCCGACGAAGACACCTCGGACGGACTCGACATCCGCGGACTCGAACTCGACCCGGCCGATATCGCGACGCTGGACATCCTGCGCCGCGGCGATGTGATGGCCCGGCTGGCGCAATGGGACGCCGGGCACGCACTCGGCGAGGATGTGACCAAGCGCGTGCTGGGCAGCTCAGCGCTCGGCGTGGTCACGATGGCCGGACACACCTTGGCCGATTACGCCCGCGGCGGGGCGGCGGTGGAAGCGGTGTGGATCGCCGCTCAGCTGCACGGGATCGGAATCCAGCCGGTGTCACCGGTGTTCCTGTACGCCCACGACGATGGTGATCTGGCCGAGCTGGCCGCCGAACACATCCCGGAACTGCGTGCCCTGCAACAGCAGTTCCGGGAGCTGACCGGCACCGATCCCGGTGAAGGTCAGGCGTTGGTGCTGCGGTTCCTCCATGCACCCAGACCATCGGTGCGCAGCCGCCGCCGCCCGCTGGAGGGTGAGCTGTCCCGATGAACGCGCCGCACCGCCTCGACACCCTGGTCACCGACGTCGCCACGATGCTGATGGCGGCCACCTCGGCGACCTCGGCTGAGGTCAGCCGCGAGGTGCTCGCCGAGCTGGTGGAGACGTTCGGCGTGGACGTGAGCTTCCTGCGCTACAACGATCATTCGATCCGCGCGACCAAGCTGGTGGCCGAGTGGCCGGCGCGTCCCGAGGTGCCGGATCCCGACCCGCTCGGGGTGGTGTACTTCGCCGACGCCGACCCGATCTTCGCGGCCGCCGAGCATGCCAAGGAGCCGGTGTTCTTCTCCCCCGAACCGGTGGAGGAAGACGCCGACGACTACCAGCGCCGCGTCGCGGAGGCCGGGTACGCGCTGCCCTCGCTGGCGTCGGTGCCGCTGCTGTCCGGTGACGTCACCACCGGGGCGCTGGGCTTCATCAAGTTCGGCATCAAGGACTGGTCGCCCGAAGAGCTCAACGCGCTCAAGGCGATTGCGTCGCTGTTCGCTCAGGTTCAGGCCCGTGTGGTCGCCGAGGATCAGCTGCGGTACCTCGCCGAGCACGACGACCTGACCGGCCTGAGCAACCGGCGTGCGTTGCTGGCCCATCTGGACGAGCGGCTGCGGGCCGGCCGGCCCGGGCCGGTGTCGGCGCTGTTTCTCGACCTCGACCGGCTCAAGGCCATCAACGACTACCTCGGGCACCACGCCGGTGACTGGTTCATCCGGACTTTCGCCGAACGGTTGCGCGAGGAAACCAACGACGCCGACGTCATCGCACGCCTCGGCGGCGACGAGTTCGTGGTGGTGCCCGCCGCCCCCATGGGCGCCGAGGATGCTGAAGCGCTCGCCCACCGGATGCAGGCCCTGCTGCGCGAGCGGGTGGCCATCGGCGGCGAAATGCTCACCCGCACAGTCAGTGTCGGCGTCGCACTGGGTTCACCGGGGCGCGATACGACGTCAGATCTGTTGCGCCGGGCCGATCAGGCGGTGCTCAACGCGAAGAACGCCGGCGGCAACAAGATCGCCGTCTTCACCGACGAGATGTCACTCAGCAGCGAGTTCCGCAACGATATCGAGTTGCACCTGCAAGGCGCCATCGGAACCGGCTCGCTGCTCCTGCATTACCTGCCCGAGATCGACATGCGCACCGGCGAAGTGCTGGCCACCGAGGCGCTGGTCCGCTGGCAGCACCCCACGCGGGGCTTGCTGCTGCCCGACTCGTTCATCCACGTCGCCGAATCCATCAATCTGGCCGGCGAACTGGGCCGCTGGGTGTTGCGCGCGGCGTGCGAACAGTTCAGCCGCTGGAACGCCAAGGGCATCGCCGAGAACGCGACGCTGCGAGTCAACGTCTCACCGGTTCAGCTGGTGACCGACGGTTTCGTCGAATCCGTCCGCGACACCATCGAGGAATTCGGGCTCGATGGTAAGTCGGTGTGCCTGGAGATCACCGAAAGCGTTGTGGTGCAAGACATCGAGACCACCCGCATCACCTTGGCCGGCCTCAAAGAGGTGGGCGTTCAGGTGGCCATCGACGACTTCGGCACCGGCTACAGCGTGCTGACGCACCTGAAATCGCTCCCCGTGGATACCGTCAAGATCGACAAGAGCTTCGTCCTGGACCTCGGGTCCAACCCCGGCGATCTGGCTATCGTCCGGGCGGTCATCGCCCTGGCGGAAGCATTCGGCTTGGAGTTGGTGGCCGAAGGAGTCGAGTCGGAGACGGCGGCCCGCACGCTACTGCAACACGGTTGCCACCGCGCCCAGGGCTTCCTGCTCTCCCGGCCGCTGCCGGCCGACAAGATGGCCGACCTGTTCGCCAAAAAGGTTGTGCCCGTGGACTTCGGAGTCCCCAAGGGGCACTGACTCAGCCGACGTGTAGCAGTTCGACTCTGCCGAACCGGCTGGCCGCACGGCTGACGACCGCGACCTGTACCTCGATATCACGCAGGTCGGGTTGCGACGGCCACTCGGCGCCGCCCGGGGTCGGCCCGGTGGACAGTGCCACACCGTCGAGCGCCCGCACCAGTCGGGTACCCGACGGCCCCTCGAGGGCAGCACCGGCCACCCGGCCATCTTCGAAGATCAGCCTCTGCAGACCGCTTCCCTCGCTAAGGATGTCGCGCTCCCGGACCTGTCCGGCCAGCCAGTCCGCCAACCCGGGTCCGGGCCGGTCGGCGTCGGGCCGGTAGGCGCCGAGCACCGCCGCACGGATCGCCTGTCCTGCGTCAGTACGCATCGGCGTCATCCCGTCGGGCACGGCGCTGTAGATCACGCCGAATGGCGACGCCGCACAGTGCGCGGCCCAGTCCCGCAGCCTCGAACCCACGAACGGTGCCACGGTGGCATGCCGGCCCTTCTTCGGGCTGGGCGGCGGTTCGGGCACCGCACGGGTCAGCGGAACCTCCAGATTCTGCGGAGCCCGACCCGCCAGCCCGAGGTCGTCGATCATCGCCTGCAGGTAGGCCAGGGTGTCGTCGTCGGCGAGGTCGGCCGCGTTCACCGCATCGGCTAGGACCACGTTGAGGCCCAGATCAGCGCAGAGGATCGCCTGCGCCAGTGCACCGGGACCACTGCCCGCACAGATGACGTCAACCACGTCATCCCAGTACAGATCAGAGAACTGTCCGATCTGATCGTCCGCCGTCATCTCCGCCAACCTGGAATAGCCACCTTCGGACCCCGAACCGAGAGTACGCACCGAAAGAGTATTGCATACTTTTCCGCTGATTTTAGCTCATGAACATGACCTACAGTCATGTCCGATCATGATTTCGTATGTTCTAGATGGGAAACACCCGGAGAAACGGGTCAGGGGTCGGCCGTGCTGCCATAATCGACAGGCGGCGGGGTCGGATGAAATGGATTCATTTGGTGACGGAGCTGGGCGACAAGGCGGTCGACACGACCCGCGCGCAGATCCTGCGCGCCGCGTGCCGCGAGTTCGCCGCCAAGGCGTACAGCTCGGTGAGCCTGGACGACATCCTGGCCAGCGCCGAGGTGACCAAGGGGGCGATGTACTTCCACTTCCGCTCCAAGCACGCATTGGCCGAGGCCATCATCGAGGAACGCACGGCGATGACCAGGGCCTCGATCGCCGAGATCATGGGCCGCAGGCTCTCCGGTCTGGAGACGATCATCGACATCGTCTATCTGGTTGCGGCCCAGGACTACACCACCGACGTCGGCCGAGCCGGACTGAACCTGATGGACTCCGTCGGCCGGATCGAAGGTGTGCAGTCGCAACGGCTCGACGAATGGGTCAAGGGGATGACGGCTGCGGTCGATCGCGCCATCCGGGAAGGCGACATTGTCGAGCATGTCGATTCCGAAGTTATTGCGAGACTGATCATCTCGGTCTACACCGGCACCCGGCTGACCACCGAACTCAACAACGTCGACCAGTTCCTACGCAATATGGAACGAAATTGGAACCTGATCCTGCCCGGCTTCGCCACACCGGACCGCATCAGCTACTTCAGCCAGTTCATCAAGCGCAGGACGACGCATGCGGTGAAGAACTGGGGACGGGAGGACGATGGGACGCCAAGCTAGAGCGGAGGTGACACGCACCAGGATCCTCGATGCCGCTGTCGAGCTTTTCGATGAATCCGGCTTCGCTGCAACAGGTCTCGGTGACATCATCGAACGAGCCGAGATCACCAAGGGTGCGCTGTACTACCACTTCGACTCCAAGGAAGCACTGGCCGCGGCGCTGATCGAGGAAGCGACCAGCCGGGTGATCGGCGCGTTCCGCGAGATTGCCAGCTCATCGTCGCCGGCATTGGAGAACATGATCCACGGCTCGTTCGTGGTCCTCGGACTGATCGCCAATGACCGGCTGGCGCGGATCGGACGCCAATTGGCCAGGGCACTGGGCCAATTCACCGGGGCCGGCGCGCAGACCTATCGGGACTGGACGACGGTTGTCGCCGGACAGGCGCACAAGGCGGCCGAGGAAGGTGACCTGCGAGACGGGGCCGACCCCGACATCGTCGCCGAGACGATCATCGCGGTGCTGCTGGGTGTGGAACAGCTGTCCACCGCTCTGTCCAGTGGCGCCGACATGCTGCTGCGACTGACCTGGGTCTGGCAGATGCTGCTGCCCTCGATCGCGTCCGACGAGTCACTGGAGTACTTCCGCCAGTACCTGGGGCGGGAGTCGGTGCGCTTCAGCCCGGGCGACGCCCAACGCGGCTAACGGCCTACTTCTCGGCTTCCCAGAGTTGTTCGGTGAGGTCCTGGAACGTCGCCAGCGCCACCGGGTCGTCTCCGCGCAACAGCGCGGACCGGCTCAGCTTCGCCCGCACCGTCGAGCCATCGGCGTGCTGCAACTCCACCAGCAGATCGGCATGGGCACGCACCACCGACACCACCGATTCGTCGGGCGCGACGCCGAAGATGTCGTCGAACTTCATCGTCAGCACGTCCGCTACGGCATAGCCGAGCATCGCCCCGAAAGCGGCGTTGGCGAACAGAATCGTGCCGTCCTCGCCGACGGCCAGCACCGGCACCGGCAGCCGTTCGAGCACCACGAGCGCGGGCATCTGCTGCAGGGTTTCCAGCGGAGACTGGCCACCCCGCCCCTGCGCCCGCCGCTCCATGGCCTGATTATCCCGGCTCAGGCCAGGCCGAGATCGGTTAATCCGAGGATGCTGCGGTACGGCACACCCTCGGCCTCGATCGCCTCGGCGGCACCCGTCGCCCGGTCCACCACGGTCGCGACACCGACCACCGTGGCGCCGGCATCGCGTACCGCACGCACCGCGGTCAGGGCCGAACCCCCGGTGGTGCTGGTGTCCTCGACCACCAGGACTCGCTTGCCCACCACATCGGCACCCTCGATTTGCCGTTGCAGCCCATGGGTTTTGGCCGATTTGCGGATGACGAAGGCGTCGATGGGACGGCCCGGTGCATGCATGACGGCAGCGGCCACCGGATCGGCACCCATGGTCAGCCCGCCTACCGCGGCGTAATCCCAGTCGCTGGTGAGTTCGCGCATGAGCCGGCCGATCAGCGGGGCGGCCTGGTGATGCAGGGTGGCCCGGCGCAGGTCGACGTAGTAGTCGGCTTCCTTACCCGAGGACAGCGTGACCCGGCCGAAGACCACCGACAGCTCCCGGACCAACCGGGCCAGCTCGGCGCGCTGTTCGGAGTTGAGTTCAGGTGCGGTCTCGGCCACGTCCAAATCCCTTGGTGAGCGCGCGGACCAGTCCGCGCGGAACGAGGCGCCCACCGGTTGTCAGCACCTTGTACTGCAGGCCGGGGACGCTGATGACTTTGCCCTTCGCCACGTCGGCGAGGCTTTCGGCGACAACGTCATCGACGTTGAGCCACATGATGTTCGGGATCGACTTCATGTCGATGCCGGCACGCTCGTGGAACTCGGTGTGCACGAATCCCGGGCACACCGCGTGGATGCTGACCCCGGTGCCCTCCAGGCCGTTGGCCAGTCCCTCGGTGAACGACACCACCCAGGCTTTGGAGGCCGAATAGGTGGATCCCCGACCGGACAGCAGCCCCGCAACACTGGCGATGTTGATCACCCTGCCGGATCCGGCGGCCAGCATCGGCGGCAGCGCGGCCCGGGTCAGCTGCATCACCGCGGTGACGTTGACGTCGAGCTGGGCCTGCAACATCGCGGGGTCAGCGGTCCAGAACTCGCCGGAGGTACCGAACCCGGCGTTGTTCACCAGGACCTGAACGCCTGCGGCCAGCCGGTCGGCCACCGCGGCACGGTCCGCCGCCTCGGCCAGGTCGGCGGTCAGGACTTCGACATCCACCCCGTGGGCAGCCCGCAGTTCGGCGGCGAGATCGTCCAGCCGTTGCCGATTGCGGGCGACGAGCACCACGTCATAGCCGTCCCGGGCGTACCGGCGGGCATAGCCGGCACCGAGACCTGAGGTCGGCCCGGTGACAAGGGCGACAGGACGGGACACGCCGTGACCCTATCGGAGTTCAGCGCTGGTAATTGGGCGCTTGGGTGCCGGCCTGGCTGGAACCGCGCGGCTGTTGCGGGCGCAGCGGCGGCGGGGCGTCGGTGCGGCCGGTGGGCAGTTCGCGGCGGCCGGCCGGTGCCAGCGGGCGTCCGGGCGAGGCGTTACGACGGCCGGCGGACTGGGTGAGCGCGGCCTGCGCCGGCAGCGGCGGGAGCACGCGCAGCAGGTCGTTGAACTGCCGCACCGTGCGCAGACCCTCGTCCCATTGGGCGCGGCTGGACGTGATCGGCATCGAGACCAGGGTCCAGTTCTGCTCGTTCCACATGATTTCCGCACAATCCGGTGCGGTGTGGGCGAAGGTGACCATCCGGCGGTCACAGGCGCGCCGGGCGGCATCCAGGTTGGTGGAATAGACCATCCGCGGACCGATCGCACCGAGCAACCAGATGTCGTTCTCGCGCGGCTCGGCGATGCCCTTGAGCCGAAGGTCCATCACCACGTTGGTGCCGACCTTGCGGTGCAGGGCGATGACGGTGGCGACGTCTTCGAGGTCGAAGATGTAGACCGCTTCACCGCGAATCTGGCCGAGCACCACATTGCGCGCGGTGACCTCGCCCACCGTCGACATCACGCCGCGTGTCCAGCGGCTGACGATCTCGTTGGACTCGGGCTCGTAGTCGAACCCGTGCGAGCGCGCCCAGGACTTGCGGCGTCGGCCGAGACCGCGGCGACGGCCGATATCGATGTACAGCAGCACCGCCGCACCCACAAAGCAGAGTGCGGACAGCGTGAACCAGAACGGAACCATTGCGACAAGAGTATCCGCTTGCGGCTGTCCGGTCCGAATCCGAATGGGTCACAACCCGGTCACCTTTTCCCGGATCTGCCATCGACGGTGGCCACGCATACTGGCCGGATGACCGACTTGTCCGGTAAGGCCTACCTCGTCGTCGGGGCCAGCGGTGCGCTGGGATCGCGGATCGCACGGTTGCTGGCCGACCGGGGAGCGGACCTAACCGTGACGGGACGCGACGCCGCCGCACTGGCCGCGATCGGCGATGCACACTCCGTGACCGCCGACCTCCGCGACCCCGATGCCGGGCGCAGCGTCGTCGAGGCGGCCCGTGCGCAGCACGGCCGCCTCGACGGGGTGGTGATCGCTGCTGGCGTGGTGGCGTTCGGCCCGCTCACTGACATCGACGACGACACCGTCGATGACCTGGTGCTGGTCGATTTCCTGGCGCCGTTGCGGGTGATGCGCGCCGCCCTTCCCGTGCTGGAACCGGGCGGGGTGATCCTCGGCATCAGCGCGGTAGTTGCCGAGAGGCCGATGCCGAACATGGCGGTGTACTCCGCGGTCAAGGCGGCGACGGCGGCGCTGTTCACCGCGGCACGCACCGAGGCCAGGCGACGCAAGATTCGCATCGTCGACGTCCGACCCCCGCATACCGAGACCGGTCTGGCGGATCGGGCCATCGCCGGCGATCCACCGCGGCTGCCGGCCGGGCTTGACCCCGACGCGGTCGCCGAGCGGATCGTCGCGGCGCTGCTCGGTGACGTCACCGACGTACCGAGCAGCGCCTTCTGACCGAGGTCAGCCCCAGCTGACCGCTCAGCCCAGGATGAGCGATTCGCCGTCCGGGCTGACATTGACCGGCACGACGTCGCCGTCGTGCACGTCACCGGCCAGCAGCAGCTTGGCGAGCTGGTCGCCGATGGCCTGCTGGACCAGCCTGCGCAGCGGCCGGGCACCGTAGAGCGGATCGAAGCCACGCTGGGCCAGCCACTCCTTGGCCGGCAGCGACACCTGCAGTTCCAGGCGACGCTGGGCCAGCCGCTTCTGCAGCTGAGCCAACTGAATGTCGACGATCTGGACCAGTTCCTCCGGGTTCAGCGCGTCGAAGATCAGCACGTCGTCGAGACGGTTGATGAACTCCGGCTTGAACGCCGCCCGCACCGCCGCCATCACCTGCTCCTCGGATCCACCCGAACCCAGGTTCGAGGTCAGGATCAGGATGGTGTTGCGGAAGTCGACCGTGCGGCCCTGACCATCGGTCAGCCGGCCCTCGTCGAGCACCTGCAGCAGCACGTCGAACACGTCCGGGTGGGCCTTCTCGACCTCGTCGAACAGCACCACGGTGTACGGGCGTCGCCGCACCGCCTCGGTGAGCTGACCGCCCTGGTCATAGCCGATGTACCCGGGCGGGGCACCGACGAGGCGGGCCACCGAGTGCTTCTCGCCGTACTCGCTCATATCGATGCGGACCATCGCCCGTTCGTCGTCGAACAGGAAATCGGCCAGCGCCTTGGCCAGCTCGGTCTTGCCGACACCGGTCGGGCCGAGGAACAGGAACGAACCCGTCGGCCGGTTGGGGTCGGCGACCCCGGCCCGGCTGCGGCGCACCGCGTCGGAGACCGCCTGCACGGCGCTCTTCTGTCCGACGACGCGCCGGCCCAGCTCCTCCTCCATGCGCAGCAGCTTGGCGGTCTCACCCTCGAGCATCCGGCCGGCCGGAATGCCGGTCCACGCCGACACCACGTCGGCGATGTCGTCGGGTCCGACCTGCTCCTTGAGCATGACGGCCTCGCGGGCCTCGACCTGCGGCAGTGCGGCGTCGAGCTTCTTCTCGACCTCGGGGATGCGGCCGTAACGCAGCTCGGCGGCCTTGGCCAGATCGCCGTCGCGCTCGGCCCGGTCGGCCTCGCCGCGCAGCACTTCCAGCTGTTCCTTGTACTCACGCACCACGTCGATGGCGTTCTTCTCGTTCTGCCACCGGGTGGTCAGCTCAGCCAGCTTCTCCCGAAGGTCGGCCAGCTCGGCACGCAGCTTCTCGAGGCGCTCCTTGGAGGCAGCATCCTCTTCCTTGGCCAGCGCCATCTCCTCGATCTCCAGCCGGCGGACCAGCCGCTCGACCTCGTCGACCTCGACCGGACGGGAGTCGATCTCCATGCGGAGCCGGGACGCGGCTTCGTCGACCAGATCGATGGCCTTGTCCGGCAGGAACCGGCTGGTGATGTAGCGGTCGGACAGGGTCGCCGCCGCGACCAGCGCGGAGTCGGTGATCTGCACGCCGTGGTGCACCTCGTAGCGGTCCTTCAGGCCGCGCAGGATGCCGACGGTGTCCTCCACCGAGGGCTCACCGACCAGTACCTGCTGGAAGCGGCGCTCGAGCGCGGCGTCCTTCTCGATGTACTTGCGGTACTCGTCGAGAGTCGTCGCGCCGACCAGCCGCAGCTCGCCACGGGCCAGCATCGGCTTGATCATGTTGCCGGCATCCATCGCGCCCTCGCCGGTGGCACCGGCGCCGACTATGGTGTGCAGCTCGTCGATGAAGGTGATGATCTGCCCGGCCGAGTTCTTGATGTCGTCGAGCACCGCCTTGAGACGCTCCTCGAATTCACCGCGGTACTTCGCACCGGCGACCATGGACCCGAGGTCCAGCGAGATGACGGTCTTGCCGCGCAGGCTCTCCGGCACGTCACCGGCCACGACGCGCTGCGCCAGGCCTTCGACGATGGCGGTCTTGCCGACGCCGGGCTCGCCGATGAGTACCGGGTTGTTCTTGGTACGCCGGCTGAGCACCTGGATGACGCGACGGATCTCGTTGTCGCGGCCGATGACCGGATCGAGCTTGCCTTCGCGGGCCCGCGCGGTCAGGTCGGTGGAGTACTTCTCCAGTGCCTGGTAGCTGGCTTCCGGGTCGGGACTCGTCACGCGGGCGCTGCCGCGCACCTTCACGAACGCCTCCCGCAGTGCCTGCGGCGACGCCCCGTGCCCGGTGAGCAGCTTGGCGACATCGGAGTCACCGGTGGCCAGTCCGACCATCAGGTGTTCGGTGGAGACGTACTCGTCGTCCATCTCGGTGGCCAGCTGCTGGGCAGCGGTGATCGCGGCCAGCGATTCGCGCGAGAGCTGCGGCTGCGAGGTCGCCCCGCTGCTGGTGGGCAGCCGGTCGGCCAGGCGCTGAGCCTCGGTACGGATCACGGCCGGGTCGACGCCGACGGCCTCGAGCAACGGTCCTGCAATGCCGTCGGCCTGCGTGAGCAGCGCCAACAGCAGATGAGCGGGTCTGATTTCCGGGTTACCGGCGGCACTGGCAGCCTGCAACGCGGCGGTCAGGGCCGCCTGGGTTTTGGTGGTCGGGTTGAAAGAGTCCACGACACCTCCGTTTCTTCTAGAAAGCTTGTCGGGAGTTACAACGCCGTCAATCTTGAGTCTGTTCCGCTCAAGTCTACGAAATTTCAGCCAGCCGGCGGTAGGGCCTTCCGACATCTGTTTTCCCGTCGATCATTCGAACATATGATCGATCAGTGGGTGAGCTCACCTCGATCGGATACAACGGCCAGCCGGTGCGGCCGCCGTTCCGTCAGGTGCGCCCTCCCCTGCCGGTGCTCGTCGACCTGACCGTGCTGTTCCCGCGCGAACCTCACCGCACCGGCCGCTACCACCCGCACGGCCTGCAGATGCACAAGGTCGTCGAAGGAACGCTGAGCTGTTGGGGATTGTGCGAACAGGGCGACTGGTGGGGCCTGGTCACCTACGAGATCGCCTACGGCTCCCAACGCAAGACCGTCACGCACTGGGTGCCGGCGTGGACACTCAAGCGCACCGAGCGAGGTCGGCGTCAGTGACGGGCATAGTCCCAGTACTGCAGCCACTGCACGGTGCCGAACACACCCAGCGTCAGCAGATAGCCGCCGACGAGCACCGCGGCGCCGAGGACACTGATGCGTGGCCCCGCGCCGTCGACCGGGTCGAGCCAGATCCGGAACCGCCGGCCCGCCCACGGCATCAGCAGCCACTGCAGGGCCGCGACGCTGACCACCTGACTGAGCCACACCACCAGCCACGGCGGGGCGCCGGTGCCATAGAGCAGGGGGCCCAGGAACCGCGACAGCAGCATCACCGTCGGATAGAGCACGAACAGGATGAGCATGGCGGTCTTCCACTTCGGGGTGATCGCCGTGCGCCCGTTGACGGTGCGGACCGTGGTGCCGAACGCGGTGGTCGCCGACACGACGGAGAACTCCCCGGTCAGACTTGACCGCAACGGCCCGAGCGCCTCGATCCGCTCGGCGGAACCCAGCCAGGTCGAGAGCTGATGATCGGTCCGGAACCGCAGCACCGACATCGACTCGCCACCGGAATCCGGGGCGAAGGTGCAGCAGCCTTCGAAGCCGCCGAAGTGTGCCGTGGCTTGCGCCAATTGCGCTTCGGCGGAGATGAATTCGGCTTGCCGACCGGCTGACACGGTGTGCCGGAACAGCCCCACGCCCGATGGCACACCGTCGCCCTCGGTGATCACCAGATCGGCGGTGGCGCGAAGAATTCCGCGCGCCTCGCCACCGGTGAGCACGGACCGCCGGGGCTCGCCATCCAGCCAGTCGTGCAGGGCCTGCTCGGCAGCGAAGCCGACCGCGATCCCCCAGTCCAGATGCGGCTCACCCAGGACCGAGATCCGGAAGTCGGTGGCGTCGGGCGCGGTGGCCCGTAGTTCTGCGGCCCACGCGGCGAAACCGGGTTCGTCGTTGGTCGGGTGGAAGATCGTGACGACCATGGCTGAGCTCATGCCCGTCAGGATCTCACCTCGCAGCGGCGCGTGACCCGATCTAGAGGGTGACGCGGTTGCCCTTCACGTACACCTCGGCCACCGATGACTCACGGATACCCATCAGGAGCGCGAACAAGGTCTGATCCCGCGCGAGCTCGGCGTCCTCCGAGCGGACGGCGTTACGCAGCAGGCCCTCCAGCGCGCCGGCCGGTTGCACGACCACGAAGTCGGCTTCCTTACCCAGATCGAAGTTGCCGAAACGGTCCTCCATATCGAGAGCCCTTGCACCGCCCAATGTTCCGATGAACAGCATTTCGGCAGGGTGCATCGACACCCCGTCATCGCCAGGCTCGGTGATGTGCTGTTTGAACGCGTCGCCCAGAACGCGGGGGATCAACCATTCGTCGCCACCACCGAAATCCGTTCCCGCCGCGATGTTCACGCCGGAGGCGACGGTGCGCTTCCACGGCATCGTGCCCGAGCCCAGGAACAGCTGCGACACCGGGCAGTGCGCGATCGAGGTACCGGTCTGCGCCATCCGCTCCAGTTCGACGTCCTGGCAGTGCACGCAATGCGCCAGGATGGACCGACGACCCAGCAGGCTCTTTCCGCCGACCGCCGATCCCGGCAAGAACTTCCCGTCGTAGGTATCCAGGTACGAATTGACCTGGAAATCCTGCTTTGTCACGGCGACCTCGCCGGTACCGGGACGGTCGTTCTCGTTCAGATGGGTGTGGAAGTAGACACCTTGGTCGCGGAACTCGTCGTAGAGCTCACCGAGATTCTTCAACGTCTCCGTTGTCACCGCCAGCGAGAACCGCGGCACGATCGCGACGTGCAGCAGCGCGGTGCTGACGTCCCCGGTATCAGCACCGTGCCATTTCTCGATCTCGGCCCGGGTCAGCCGAATGGCATCCTCCTCGGAGGTGATCAACGGCTCGGCGCTGTCCGGCCCGCGGGTGTGGATGCCGCGCCCGGAGACGATCCGCAGCCCGGCCTTCAGCGTCGTGCTGAACAGTGCGTCCTGAGCGTGGGGAAACGGGGAGCCGAACACCATCGCGGCCGTGGTACCCGCGGCGATCCGCCGCTTGGTGAATTCCACGGCGGCCTCGGCGGCGAATTCCGGGTCGGCGAACTTGGCCTCGGAAGGGAAGATGCACAGCGTCAGCCATTCCAGAAGCTGACCACCGCCGTAGGAGTCACCGGCATAGGTTTGGGGAAAGTGGACGTGGGCGTCGACGAAGCCGGGCAGCAGATAGCCACCCGGATGGTCATGTGCCGTGGCCGACTCATACTGCTGCGGTAGTTGCGACCGCTCGCCGACGAAGAGGATCCTGCCGTCATCGCCGACGACCAGCGCGCCGTCGGGGATGGATACCAGTGCGTCGGCAGCCTCGGTGATCGTGGGGCTGCCGGCCAGGTGGAAGATGTGGCCGTAGTGGACGTGTGAGGTCATTGTCTGTTCCTTGCTCGCATTTCGCGCTTGTGCCAAAAACTCCACTGCCTCACGGCAGTGTCCAGAAGTGAACGGTGCAGAGGTAGAAGATGAGCGCCCAGACCGCGTTGACGCCCAGGACCAGCAGGATTCCGCGCACGGCATTGCTGCGATTTCGCTGTGCCGCAGCAGGTTTGAGCCACCACGCCAGCAGTGGGTTGACGTAGTACGGCATGGTCAGATAGCTCATCACGAAGCTGGACAACAGGTTTCCGACGAGCATCCCCAGCCACAGCGGCATCCCGAGCGGAGCCGTCAACAACGTCAGGAACACCACCGTCGGGTACAGGCCGAGCCACACCGCGATGGATGTCCGGAAGTCCGACGGGGGCGGCTGGTTCGCACCGCCGAAGGAGAACCAGTTGCCGTACGAGTGATCGATCTTGCGCATGGTGAAATCACCGAACTGTTCGGCATCACCGAGCAGCGCCGCGCGCTCCGGTGACTCCAGCCACGCGTCGAGATAACGGGCCGAGTCGTAGCGGTAGGCGATCGTGTACTCCTGCGACGTGCTGTCGGGCGGCCGGAAAAGCTCCGAACCACGAAAACCCGGAAACCCCTCCTGCGCTTCATCGATTCGCTTACGCCAGCTCAGGAACTCGGCGACCCGTTCCGGGGCCACCTGATGGCTGATCACCACCGTGACGACCGATTCGAGTTGCTGACCGCCGGGCGCAACCACCTGTGCCGTTCCCGGTCCGTCGAACCAACGCTTGCCCTTGTCGATGAGCTCGAGCCGGGTCGCGCTGTTGAGCCAGTCCTGCAGGTGTGTGACGGTGTCGAACCGGCAGACCGCGATCCAGTCCGACTGACCATCGGCCGGTGCGGTCACCTCGGAGCCCGCGAAACCGGGGAAACCTGCGGCGGCGGTGTTGAACTGGTCCTGCCAGCGCCGGTAGTCCTCGTCGTGACCGTCGACGACACGCTGGCGGGTGATCAGGGTCGCCATATCACCGATCGGATTGTCTTTGGCCACAGCACCTTTCTCCATCATCGGCGCCTACAACGGTTGGGTGCTGAGAAGACGGCCCGGGTCGGTCCGATCGCGTAAAGCGCGCAGCCGAGCGAGATTTGCACCGAAGGCAAGTTCGACCTCACGCTCGGTCTCCGAAAAACCCGGACGCAGTTCAACGCTGTAGACGCCGATCGTGTCAGCCGCCAGGGCCGACAGGGTATGGCGTGCCCAGTCGTAACACGCCTCGCCGTCTTCCCGGTTCTGCCAGATGGCATTGAGCGGGACGTTCCATTCGCCGCCGCGACCCCAGAACGCGGTGTCGGAGTCGGGTATGTCGGCCAGCGCACCACCGGTGTGCTGAAAGTCGATGCGGCAGGCGCGGGTGGGTGCCGAGCGGATCGCGTCCTCGAGGGCCGCAGCGACGTCCTCCCCCAGTGTCGGCCCGCAGAACACCGACTTACCGTAGAACCAGCCGCGGTCCGAATCGTCGGCCGGAATGCTGATCGGCTGGGGCTCTTCGCCTCTCGACCCGGGAATCGCAAATTCCGGCAACCCACTCAGATACCGCCCGACGGTCTCATTCCGATACGTCGTCGGTGCGGCAGATGTCACTGCGGTGGTCGCGGCCCGCGCCGTCGCGATGTCGGAGTCACTGCCGCTGCGGCATGCCGTGTAGACGAACAGCACCGGGTCGGACTGGTCCGTACCGTCCGGGACGTAGCCGAGCACTGCGCCCATGGTGGTGTGGCGGGAAAGGCCAGGCGCGGTGGCAAAGTAGGCGGGTAGGGCCGCCAACCCCACCACCGCACGATCAACGAATACCGGTCCCTGGCGGCAAGTCCGCATCACCGCCGAGGTGACCACCCCGAAACAGGGCGCGCAGCCGCGCACCGCCCACCACAGCTCTGCTTCCTCGCCGTGGCTATCGTCGGACAGCCGCACGACCTCGCCGGTGGGCAACACCAGTTCGACCTCGACCAGATGATCGATGGTCAGTCCGACGCTGCGGGTCAGGTAGCCGACCCCGCCGCGGGTCGCCAGCCCGAATCCGGCCAGCGCGGCGATACCGACCGGGATCACGCGATCGGTGTGCGCCAACCCATCCAGCACGGACCCGACGACAGCCCCGCCTCCGACGGCCACCGTCTCACCGTCTGCGCGCGGAAGCACCCATCCCAGATGCACCGAGAGGTCGATCATCACCGCGCCGCCGGCCACGCAGTTGGAGCTCAGCCCACCGCCCCGAACCGTGACCGACCCACCGTGAGCCGCCACGATTTTCATCGTCTCCGCGACGTCGGCGGTATCGAGCGGATGCACGACGCACGAGGGTCGGCGCCGGGCCGCGTCGGGAAAGAACACTCGCCGAAGGGATTCGAGATATCCGGACGCGCCGGGGAGGTGGACACGGCCGGGCAAAACTCGGCAGAGCGCATCGGGCAGGTCGTCGGTCAGCACCCACCCTCCCGCTGTCAGGAAGCCGCGGACAACAGAACCGACGTTGGCCGGCTACACCTTAACCCGCAGGACACCTGTTGGCTCGGGATCAGCGTGATCAGAAGGCTCCGGCGATCGGCGGCGTCGTCGTGATGTTGGGGTCGGTGCTGGTGGTCGTCTCCGTCGTCGTGCTCGGTTCCGGAGGCACCATCTCGACCGCGCTCTCGGTGGACTCCTCGGTCACGGAGCTGGACTCCGTCGTCGTGGTGGTCGTCGTCGTGGTCGTCGTGGTGGTCGACGTGCGTGACGTGGTCGTGGTGGTGGTCGTGGTGCGCACCATCGTGGGGACCGTGTCAGGGGTGTGGTTCTGCGAGCTCTCCGCAGTGCGCAGCACCGCCCACACCAGGATCGCCAGCAACAGCACCGCAGCGACACCCGAGGCATACACCAGGGTGTGCTCGCGGCTGTCGGGTTCCACGGGCAGTGATAGTACGGACAGCGGCCAGTGGGGAAACGCACAATTGCTCGGCCCAGCTGTGCGGGATTGGTAGGTTCGTCGCGTGACGAGCAGTCTGGGCTCAGAGCTGGCCGAACTCATCCCGCTGGCGCTCGTGATCACGCTGTCGCCGCTGTCGATCATCCCGGGCATCCTGATGCTGCACACGCCTGCCCCGCGGCCGACCAGTCTGGCCTTTCTGCTCGGCTGGATCGTCGGTATCGGCGGGTTGACGGCCGGGTTCGTGGGGATCTCCAACGCCCTGGGCGGACTCAACAAACAGCCGACGTGGGCACCGTACGTCCGGATCGTGATCGGCGCCGCGCTCATCGTGTTCGGCCTGTACCGCCGGTTCACCCGTAACCGCTCCGCCCACACGCCGGCCTGGCTGACGTCGATGACCACCATCAAGCCGCCGCGCGCGTTCGTCACCGCCATCGTGCTCGCGGTGGTCAATCCCAAGGTGCTCTTCATGTGCGCGGCAGCCGGTTTGGCCATCGGTTCGGCGGGCCTGGGGGCCACCGGTGCCTGGACCGCCGACGTGGTGTTCACCGCCGTGGCCGCCTCGTCGGTCGCCCTGCCGGTACTGGCCTACCTGGTGGCCGGCGAGCGGCTCGACGAGCCGCTGACCCGGCTGAAGAACTGGATGGAGGAGAAGCACGCCGTCCTGGTGGCGGTCATCCTCGTCGTTATCGGTGTCATGGTGCTGTACAAGGGAATTCACGGCCTGTAGAGCGCGCGCAGCGCTCAGTGGCCGCGCGGCGGGCGGCCGCCGTCTTCTCCGGCGTTACGACCACGCCTAAAATCGCGGCCGTGGGCCTCGAGGACCGTGACGCACTGCGGGTGCTGCAGGCTGCCCTGGACCCGCACGCGGCCGGATCCGGGGAGCTGATTCGTCGGCTCTACACCCGCTGGTTCGCGATCGACCCCGACGTCCGCGACCTGTTCCCGCCCGAACTGGATCACCAGCGCGCCGCGTTCGGCCAGGCCATGCACTGGGTGTTCGGGGAATTCGTGGCCCAGCGGGCACAGGCCCCGGTGAGCTTCCTGGCCCAACTCGGTCGTGACCACCGCAAGTACGGGGTCACCGAGCACCACTACGTCACCATGCGCGACGCCTGGTACAGCACCCTGCGCAGCCACCTGATCGACGACTGGACCACCGCGGTCGACGACGCCGCCACCCAGGCGATCAACCTCATCACCGGCGTCATGGCGGGGGCCGCCGACGCCGAAGACGGTCCGGCCTGGTGGGACGGCACCGTGCTCGAACACCACCGGGTCTCGCGCGACCTGGCGGTCGTGCGCCTGCACCTGGACCGCCCGATGCCGTATCACCCGGGTCAGTACGTCAACGTGCAGATTCCGCAGTGGCCGCGGCGCTGGCGCTACCTCTCCCCCGCCATGCCGGCCGACCCGGACGGCTACATCGAATTCCACGTCCGCTCCGTGCTGGGCGGAATGGTCAGCAATGCGATGGTCTCGGAATGCCGGCCCGGCGACCGGTGGCGGCTATCCAGCCCGCACGGCGCGATGGAAGTCAACCGCGAGGCCGGCGACGTGCTGATGGTGGCCGGCAGCACCGGCTTGGCGCCGCTGCGGGCGATCATCATGGACCTGTGCCGGTACGGCGACAACCCGCGGGTGCACCTGTTCTTCGGCGCCCGCTACCCCTGCGAGTTGTACGACCTGCGCACACTGTGGGAGATCGCCGCCACCAGCCCGTGGCTGTCGGTCTCACCGGTCTCGGAGTACCCCGCCGACCCGCCGTGGGCGGCGGACTACCCCGACGTGCAACCGCCGCGCGGGCTGCACGTCCGCCAGACCGGCCGCCTTCCCGAGGTGGTGACCAAGTACGGCGGCTGGGGTGATCGGCAGATCCTGATCTGCGGTGGTGCCGACATGGTGCGGGCCACCCGCGAGGCCCTGATCGCCAAGGGCGCGCCGCCGGATCAGATCCAGCACGACCCGCTCTCGGGTTGAGACCCGCGGCCACGAGTTTCGTGACTTAGGTCCCTTACGAACCGCTCCCGGTGCGACGAGCATCACATCCGGGGATGGAAGTGAAGGGGCTGGGATGACGACCACGGGTCCGGCTGGGAAAGCCGGTGACCGCGAACTCGACACCGTCGCTTGGCAATTCCTCTGTTCGCCCTTCACCGGGCGGGAGTACTGGGACTACTCGCTGGAGCGCAGGCTGGATGCCTACCTGCGCCACCACGGCCGCCAGGACATTCTCAAGGACGGCGCCGCGTACGCCGTCGTCATCGAGCGGGTGATGGCGAACATCGGCCGCGCACGCCGCGATGGCGTGCTCACACCGCCACAGCGCTGAGGGGAACATGGACGTCATTCACAAAGGGGCGAGTGACTTCACCGTCACCCCGAACCTCGTCGATTACGAACAGACCCGGGCGTCGTTCACCTGGGCGGCGGTCCCCGACCTGTGCGCCGGGATGGGCGAGGGCGGATGCAACATCGCCTACGCTGCCGTCGACCGGCATGCCGCGGGCCCGCACGCCGACCGGACCGCGCTGCGGTTCGTCGCCGATGTCCCGGACCGCACCGACCTGGTCACCCACGACGTCAGCTATGCCGAGCTGGGCCGGCTCACCCGCAGGTTCACCAATGTGCTGCGCGGGCTGCAGGTCGGCAAGGGCGACCGCGTCTTCGTCATCATGGGCCGGGTCCCCGAGCTGTACGTCTCGATGCTGGGGGCACTGCGCAACGGCAGCGTCGTCTCACCGCTGTTCTCGGCGTTCGGCCCGGAACCGATCGCCACCCGGGTCACGATCGGCTCCGCCGACGTCATCGTCACCACCGCGGCGATCTACAAGCGCAAGATCGCCAAGATCCGCGACCAGCTCACGTCGGTCAAACACATCCTGGTCGTCGGTGACGAGGACGTCCCCGGCACCCTGAACTTCCACCGCCTGATGGCCGAGGCACTCGACGAGGCGCCGATCGAGCACACCACCGCCGCCGACCCGTCGTTGCTCCACTTCACCAGCGGCACCACCGGGACACCGAAGGGCGCCCAGCACGTGCACGGCGCGGTCGCGATGCACTACATCACCGGCCGCTACGCGCTGGACCTACATCCCGATGACATCTATTGGTGCACAGCCGATCCCGGCTGGGTCACCGGCACCTCGTACGGGATCATCTCGCCGTTGCTGCACGGGGTCACCTCGATCATCGATGAGGCCGAGTTCGATGCCGAGCGCTGGTACCGCATCCTGCAGGACGAGGCTGTCACCGTCTGGTACACCGCCCCGACCGCCATCCGCATGCTGATCAAGGCGGGCCCGGAATTGCCTGCCCAGTATCGCTTCCCGAAGCTGCGGTTCATCGCCAGCGTCGGGGAGCCGCTCAATGCCGAGGCGGTGTGGTGGGGAAAACGGGTGCTGGGCTTGCCGATTCACGACAACTGGTGGCAGACCGAGACCGGCGGCATCATGATCGCCAACACACCGGCCTTCGACATCAAGCCCGGCTCGATGGGCAGGCCACTGCCTGGGGTGGACGTCTGCGTGGTCGAGCACGACCAGGAGACTGGCACGGTCAGCATCATCGATGCGCCCGACGTGGAGGGCGAACTGGCCCTGCGGGTGGGCTGGCCGTCGATGTTCCGCGGCTACCTGAATCAGGACGAGCGCTATCGCAAGTGTTTTCACGCCGATCCCGGTGGAGAGCTGTACCTGTCCGGTGACCTGGTCAAGCGAGACGCCGACGGCTACCTGTGGTTCGTCGGGCGAGCCGATGACGTCATCAAGGCTTCCGGCCACCTGATCGGGCCGTTCGAGGTGGAGAACGTGCTGACCGATCATCCCGCGGTGGCCGAGGCCGCGGTGATCGGCAAGCCCGACCCCACCTATGGCGAACTCGTGAAGGCGTTCGTCACGTTGAAGTCCGGGTACAGCGGCGATGACGATCTGCGCCGCGATCTGATGGGCCACGCCCGCAAGCGGCTCGGAGCAGCGGTCGCGCCCAAGGAGATCGACTTCGTGGACTCGTTGCCGCACACCAGGTCCGGCAAGATCATGCGCCGGCTGCTCAAGGCCCGCGAACTCGGTCTGCCCGAGGGCGATATCTCCACCGTCGAAAGCCCGGCGGGGGTGAAGGCGTGACCGACCCCGAACTGGCCCGCGCGCTGCTGACCGACATGATCCGGGTGCGGCGTATGGAGGAGAAGTGCGCCGAGATGTATAGCGCCGGCAAGATTCGCGGCTTCCTGCACCTGTATGTCGGTGAAGAAGCCGTGGCTGCAGGCTCGTTGCGGGTGCTGGGCCCGCAGGACGCCGTAATCGCCACGTACCGTGAGCACGCGCACGCCCTGCTCCGCGGAATTCCGATGACCAAGATCATGGCCGAGATGTTCGGCAAGCAGGAGGGCTGCTCGGGTGGGCGCGGCGGTTCGATGCACCTGTTCGACGCCGATCGCCGC
The DNA here is from genome assembly GCF_001494595.1 of Mycobacterium sp. M26. Taxonomy (GTDB): domain Bacteria; phylum Actinomycetota; class Actinomycetes; order Mycobacteriales; family Mycobacteriaceae; genus Mycobacterium. The sequence continues at coordinate 1,055,352 of NZ_LN929907.1, read as the reverse complement.
TTCTACGGCGGCAACGCCATCGTCGCCGGCGGTCTGCCTACCGCGGCGGGACTGGCCTTCGCTGACGCCTACCTGAACCGAAACCAGTTGACCGCCTGCTACTTCGGTGAGGGCGCGATGGCCGAAGGCGCGTTCCACGAGACCATGAACATGGCGCAGCTGTGGAAGTTGCCGGTGCTGTTCTGCTGTGAGAACAACCGCTACGCCATGGGTACCGCCATCGAGCGGGAGCTCTCCGACGTCGACCTGGTGGTGCTCGCGGAGTCCTACCGGATTCCGTCGGCGAGCACCGACGGGATGGACGTGCTGGCCTGTCACGACGCCATGCAGCAGGCCGTCGAGCACATCCGCACCAACGGCGGGCCGTTCTTCCTGGAGTTCCGCACCTACCGTTTCCGGCCGCATTCGATGTTCGATCCGGAGCTCTACCGGGACAAGGCCGAAGTCGAGACATGGCGCGAACACGACCCCATCCGCACCTTCACCGAGGCGTGCCTGTCCCATGAGCTGCTCACCGAGCAGGACGTCGCGGGCATCGAGGAGGCGGTGGCCGCCGAGGTCGCCGACGCCGTGGCCTACGCCGAAGCCGGAACGCTGGAAAGCGTCGAAACCCTCACCCGCGACGTGATGACCGGGCAGGCGTCATGAAGGCCACCTATCGCAGCGCGGTCCACGATGCCATCGCCGACGCCATGCGCGCCGACGAGCGGGTGGTGCTGCTCGGTGAGGACGTCGGCCGCTACGGCGGCACCTACGCCGTGTCCAAAGGTCTGCTCGAGGAGTTCGGTCCCGACCGCATCCGCGACACCCCGATCTCGGAGCTCGGCTTCGTCGGTATCGGGATCGGCGCCGCGCTCGGCGGGTTGCGGCCCCTCGTCGAGGTGATGACGGTCAACTTCAGCCTGCTGGCACTGGACCAGATCGTGAACACCGCTTCGGCGCTGCGGCACATGTCCAACGGTCAGTTCTCCGTTCCGCTGGTGGTGCGGATGGCCACCGGCGCCGGACGGCAACTGGCCGCGCAGCATTCGCACAGCCTGGAGAACTGGTATGCCCACATCCCGGGCATCACCGTGCTGGCACCGGCGACGGTGGCGGACGCCTACGGCATGCTGCGCACCGCCTTGGACAACCCGGATCCGGTGGTGATCTTCGAGCACGTCGGCCTGTACAACCTCGCAGCCGACGTCGAGGCGCTGGCGCCGACCGATATCGCCCGGGCAGCGGTGCGTCGCAGCGGTTCCGACGTCACGATCATCGCCTACGGAGGATGCCTGCCCAAGGCGCTCGATGCGGCCGAGCAACTCGCGCAGTCCGGAATCGACTGCGAGGTCATCGATCTGCGGGTGCTGCGGCCGCTGGATGACGAGACGATCCTGGACTCGGTGCGCAAGACGCATCGGGTGGTGATCGTCGACGAGGCGTGGCGCACCGGCAGCCTGGCCGGCGAGATCAGCGCCCGGATCGTCGAGGGCGCGTTCTACGAACTGGACGCACCGATCGCCCGGGTGTGCACCGTCGAGGTGCCCATCCCGTATGCCAAACACCTTGAGGAAGCCGCACTGCCTCAGCCGGACAAGATTGTGGCCGCAGTGCGCGGACTGTTTGGGGAAGCCCCTTGATTGATTTCACGATGCCGGCGCTGGGCGCCGATATGGACGAGGGCACCCTCAACGAGTGGCTGGTCAAGCCGGGTGACACAGTCAGCCGCGGCCAGATCGTCGCTGTCGTCGAAACCACCAAGGCAGCAGTCGAAATCGAATGCTGGCACGACGGTGTGATCGGCGAGTTGCTGGTCCCGGTCGGGCAGACGGTGGCCGTCGGCACACCGCTGGCCACGATCCTGGACGCCGGCGAGACTCCGCAGCCGCGCGCCGCCGAGCCCACCGCCGTTAGCACGGAAACGCCTGCCGCGACGCCGTCCGCACCCGTTACCGCGCACGAGGCGCCCGTCGGGCACCGACTGTGGGTATCGCCGGTGGCCCGGCGCACCGCCGCGTCCCTCGGGGTGGACCTGAAGACGCTGACCGGGACCGGCCCGCAGGGCGCGATCACTCTGCACGATGTCGAACACGCCGCAGCCACGGCACATCACGAAAAGCCCAAGCCGGTACCGAAACCCGTCGAGTCGGCCGAGCCCAAGTCGGCGGCCCAGAAGGCCCGGGAACGCGGTGCGGCCATGCGGGCCTCCATCGCAGCGGCCATGAGCCGCTCCAAACGCGAGATCCCGCACTACTACCTGTCCCACGAGATCATCCTCGACACCGCGCTGGCCTGGCTCACCGAGCAGAACGCCGGGGTACCGATCACCGAGCGGATGCTGGCTGCCGTCCTGCAACTGAAGGCCGTGGCGCTGGCCGCCCAGCGGTACGGCGAGTTCAACGGGTTCTGGCATGACGACGGATTCGAGGCATCGTCGCAAGTCCATGTGGGCGTGGCGATCTCGCTGCGCGGCGGCGGACTGGTCGCCCCCGCGATCCACGACGTCAACGAGAAGAAGCTCGACGAACTGATGCGCGATCTGACCGACCTGGTGGCCCGCGCCCGAGCCGGTTCGCTGCGCAGCTCGGAGATGTCGGATCCGACGATCACCCTGACCAACCTCGGCGACAAGGGGGTGGACTCTGTCTTCGGGGTCATCTATCCCCCGCAGGTGGCGATCGTCGGGTTCGGTAAACCCGCCCAGCGGGTGGTGGTGGTCGACGGTGGTATCCGGGTGGCCACCACGGTGCAGGCCAGCCTGGCCGCCGACCACCGGGCCAGCGACGGCGCGCGTGGCGCCCTATTCCTCGCCGAGATCGATCGGCTGCTGCAACAGCCCGAAGAGTTGTAAGGAGCTCATGATGAGTACCGCCGACATTCGCGATCAAGTGGTCGCCGAACTGCTCGCCATCGCCCCCGAGGTCGAGGAGGGCGACCTGTCCGACAGCGAACTGCTGCGCGACCAGGTGGACCTGGATTCGATGGACTGGTTGAACTTCCTGGTGCGCCTGCATGAGCGCTTCGAGGTCGACATCCCGGAGTCGGAGTACAAGTCGCTGCGCACCATCGACGACCTGACGAGCTACATCGGCTCCCATCGCTAGACTTCGACGATGGCCCAGCTGCCGTCCGTCATCCTGAGCGATCCCGCCTCCGCACTCACCGCCACCTTCGTGCCGTCGGCGGGCATGATCTGCACGTCGCTGTCCGACGGTGGTGTCGAGCTGCTCGGGCAGCGCCGCGGCCTACAGGCCTATCTGGACAACGGCAAGACGATGGGCATTCCCATCCTCTATCCCTGGGCAAACCGGTTGAGCGCCAATACCTATGACATCGACGGCGGCGCGGTGACGCTGACCCCCGGGGTTGGCGGGGTACGCGCCGACGAGAACGGTCTGCCCATCCACGGTGTGCTCTCGGCCTATCCGGGGTGGCTCGTCACCGAACAGACCGGCAACCGATTGACCGCCGATCTCGACTTCGGCGGGCAGCCGAGGCTGCTGGCCAGTTTCCCGTTCCCGCACATCGCCACCCTGGACGTCACACTGGCCGACCGGGCGCTGACGGTGCGTACGGCGGTCACACCGACGACGGCGGCGTCGGTGCCGCTGTGCTTCGGGTTTCACCCGTACTTCAGGATTCCGGACGTGCCGCGCGCGCAGTGGACGCTGCAGACACCGCCGCTACGCCACCTGCCGGTGGACGGCACCGGAATCCCGACCGGGGCGGCCCAGCAGTGGGGCCCGTTCTCGGAACCGTTGGGCGACAAAACCTTCGATGACGGCTTCGACGGTGTCGAGCCCGGTGCGGTGTTCGCCTTGTCGGGCGGGGACCACCGCATCGAGATCGTGTTCGAGCAGGGCTACCCAGCGGCGCAGATTTTCGCGCCGGGTGGTGAGGACGTGGTGGCCATCGAGCCGATGGCCGCCCCCACCAATGCGCTGCGGGTCGGCGGCTATCGCTCCGCGGTGCCGGGCCGGCCGGCGATCTCAGCCTTCACCATCCGCGTCACCTGACAGCACAACGAGATTGAACCCACGCCGGGTGTTACTCGAACATCTTCGGCATGAGTTCAATCTCGGCGCGGGTAGGGGTCGGCGGACTAGCGCCGGGGCTTCCAGACCACCAGCGCGGTGCTCTTGGGCACCACCGCCAGATCGCGCCGCTGATTGGCGCGCAACGAGTCGAGCTCCTTGGCCATCTCCTGCAGACGGGACTGCAGGGCCTCGACCTGATTGGTCAGCTCGATGATCCGCTTGATGCCGGCGAGGTTCACGCCCTCGTCCTGGGAGAGCCGCTGCACCTCGCGCAGCAGCTCCACGTCACGTTCCGAATACCGGCGCCCGCCACCGGAACTGCGCTGCGGGCTGACCAGGCCGAGCCGGTCGTAGGTGCGCAGTGTCTGCGCATGCATACCGGCCAGCTCGGCGGCCACCGAGATCAGGAACGTGCGCGACTCTCGTGATTCGCCGGCTGCGCTCATGCCCGGTTACCTGCCCATCCAGCGCGCGGGTCGAACCCGCTGGCCTTCTCCGCAGCCGCGTAGGCCTCGAGCGCTTCCAGCGCCGGGCCTTCCACGTTCGGTGGCACCGCGACCTTGACGGTGACCAGCAGGTCGCCGTGTCCGCCGCTGCGCTTGGGCACACCACGGCCGCGCACCCGCAGGATGCGTCCGTCGGCGGTGCCCTTCGGCACCCGCACCCCGACCTTGCCCTCCAGCGTGGGAACGGAAAGCGTTGTGCCCAGGGCCAGTTCAGTGAAACTCACCGGAACGGTCACGGTCAGGTCGTCGCCGTCGCGGCCGAAGACCTTGTCGGGACGGACGTGCACGGTGACATACAGGTCACCCGAGGGTGCCCCGCGCAACCCGGCCTCACCCTGACCGGCCAGCCGGATACGCTGACCGTCCTCCACACCCGGAGGGATCCGCACGTTGATGGTGCGGGTCCGGGTCGCGACGCCGGTCCCCCGGCACTCGTCACAGGGGTGCTCGATGATCGAACCGCTTCCGCGGCAGTCGGTGCACGGTTCGGAGAACCCGAACGCGCCCTGGTTGCGGTTGATCATCCCGGAGCCGTTGCAGGTGGCGCAGACCTTCGGGCTGGTGCCCGGCCGTGCGCCACTGCCATGGCAGTTGGTGCACGGAGCCGGGCTGGTCAGCCGCAGCGGCATGGCGACACCCTTGGTCGCCTCCAGGAAGTCGAGATCGGTTTCGGTCTCGAGATCCTTTCCGCGACGGGGCCGGCTCGGCCGGGGCTGGGCGCCCCGTCCGAACAGTCCGCCGAACAGGTCACCGATGTTGGCCCCACCGTCCTGCCCGGCCTGGCCGAACAGGTCGTTGAGGTTGAACTCTCCGCCGTCACCGCTGAAGCCACCGAAGCCGCCGCCGGCACCGCCCCCACCGCCGCCGTTGAAGCGACGGCCGAAGCCGCCCCCGCCGGCCGCCGGCACCGCCCCCACCGCCGCCGTTGAAGCGACGGCCGAAGCCGCCCCCGCCGGCGAACAGCCGGCGGGTCTCGTCGTACTCCTTGCGCTTGGCCGGGTCGGTCAGCACATCGCGGGCTTCTCCGACCTCCTTGTAGCGCTCTTCGGCCTGCGGGTTGTCCGGGTTGCGGTCGGGATGATTCTCGGCGAGCAGCTTCTTGGCGACCCGCTTGATCTCCGCGTCGTCGGCATCAGAGGAGACGCCGAGCACCTTGTAGAAGTCCTTTTCAACCCATTCGCGTTGAACCATGCAGCGTCACCTCCTTACCTGGTCTCGTTGTTACTGATCTGATTCTGCGTTCTGGGCGCCCGACTCCGCCGCGTTCGCGGGCGTGTCGGCGTGCCCGGCCTCGTCGTCGACCGTGTCGACGACCCCGACCAGCGCGTGCCGCAGCACCTGGTCGCCGAGCTTGTAGCCCTGTCGCATCACGGTGCCGATCACCGGCTTGGAGCCCTCACCCTCGTGCTGCACGGCTTCGTGCAGGGACGGGTCGAACTCGTCGCCTTCGGCGCCGAACGCACTGAGTCCCAGCCCGGTCAGGGCGGACACCAGCTTGTCGGCGACCGACTTGAGCGGGCCGCCCTCCAGATCACCGTGGCTGCGGGCGCGATCGAGGTCGTCGAGCACGGTGAGCAACTGGCTCACCACGACGGCCTTGGCCCGTTCGCCGGCCACCTGCTGGTCGCGCAGGGCGCGCTTGCGGTAGTTGGCGAAGTCGGCCTGCACACGCTGCAGGTCGGCGGTCAGTTCGGCGATCTTGTCAGCGTCGCCCGAAGCCGGTGCGGAGCCGCCCTCCGGCGCCGGCCCACCAGGGGCCGGGCCGGAGGCGGCGCCTTCGCGCACCTGGCCGGTGTTCGGGTCGATGCGACGCTTGTCGGTGACGGTCACCGGTTCGTCTGCATGCCCGTCGGTCACTTGTTCTCCTGATCGTCCTCGACAACCTCGGCGTCCACCACGTCGTCGGCACTGGAGCCAGCCTGGGCTCCGCCGCCCGCGGCCTGCTCGGCCTGGGTGGCCTCGTAGATCGCCTGGCCGAGAGCCTGGCTCTCGACGCCCAGCTTCTCCATGGCCGACTTGATGGCACCGATGTCGCTGCCTTCGAGCGCGGTCTTGGCCTCGGCGATGGCGCCGTCGACCTTGGTCAGCGTCTCCTCGGGAACCTTGGAGCCGCCCTCGGCCTCACGTTGCTCGGAGACGAACTTCTCCGTCTGGTAGACCAGCGACTCGGCCTGGTTGCGGACGTCGGCCTCTTCGCGACGCTTGCGGTCCTCCTCGGCGTGCGCCTCGGCGTCCTTGATCATCCGGTCGATCTCTTCCTTGGACAGGCCTGAGCCTTCCTGGATCTTGATCGTGTTCTCCTTGCCGGTGCCCTTGTCCTTGGCCGTGACGTGCACGATGCCGTTGGCGTCGATGTCGAAGGTGACCTCGATCTGGGGCACGCCACGCGGAGCCGGCGGGATACCGGTCAGCTCGAAGCTGCCGAGCAGCTTGTTGTGTGCGGCGATCTCGCGCTCACCCTGATAGACCTGGATCTGCACCGACGGCTGGTTGTCGTCGGCGGTGGTGAAGGTCTCCGACCGCTTGGTCGGGATGGTGGTGTTGCGCTCGATGAGCTTGGTCATCACGCCGCCCTTGGTCTCGATACCCAGCGACAGCGGGGTCACATCGAGCAGCAGGACGTCCTTGACCTCACCCTTGAGCACACCGGCCTGCAGGGCGGCGCCGACCGCGACGACCTCGTCGGGGTTGACGCCCTTGTTGGGCTCCTTGCCACCGGTCAGTTCCTTGACCAGATCGGTCACCGCGGGCATGCGGGTGGAACCACCCACCAGCACCACGTGATCGATGTCGGCCACCGAGATGCCGGCGTCCTTGATCACCTGCTGGAACGGCTGCCGCGTGCGGTCGAGCAGATCCTGGGTGATCTTCTGGAATTCCGAGCGGGTCAGCTGCTCGTCGAGGAACAGCGGGTTCTTGTCGGCGTCGACGGTGATGTAGGGCAGGTTGATCGAGGTGCTCTGCGAGCTCGAGAGTTCGATCTTGGCCTTCTCGGCGGCTTCCCGAAGCCGCTGCATGGCCATCTTGTCCTTGGTCAGGTCGATGCCGCTGGTGGCCTTGAACTTGTCGACGAGCCAGGTCACGACCCGGTCGTCCCAGTCGTCGCCACCGAGGTGGTTGTCACCGGAGGTCGCGCGGACCTCGACGACACCGTCACCGATCTCCAGCAGCGAGACGTCGAACGTGCCGCCACCGAGGTCGAAGACCAGGATGGTCTGTTCCTTGCTGCCCTTGTCCAGGCCGTAGGCCAGGGCCGCGGCAGTCGGTTCGTTGACGATGCGCAGCACGTTGAGGCCGGCGATCTGGCCGGCTTCCTTGGTGGCCTGACGCTGGGCGTCATTGAAGTAGGCGGGCACGGTGATGACCGCGTCGGTGATGTCCTCACCGAGGTAGCTTTCCGCGTCGCGCTTGAGCTTCATCAGCACACGGGCGCTGATCTCCTGCGCGGTGTAGTCCTTGCCGTCGATCTCGACGGACCAGTCGGTGCCCATATGCCGCTTGACCGAACGGATGGTCCGGTCGACGTTGGTCACTGCCTGGTTCTTGGCGGGCTGGCCAACCAGCACCTCGCCGTTGCGTGCAAAGGCAACCACCGACGGCGTGGTGCGGGACCCTTCGGAGTTGGCGACGACGACCGGGTCGCCACCCTCCAGTACCGCGACGACGGAGTTGGTGGTCCCGAGGTCGATGCCGACCGCACGAGCCATGATGTATTCCTCCTGAATAGTTACGTCTTAGGTCTGAGCGGACCAGACTCAAGACTGCTCCTGTCGGAGCCTGGCTGTCAAGCCTTAGTTGAGTCGAGTCCACTCAAGTTGTCGAAGTGGTCAACGGCGGCTGTCGCGGATTTGTTCCCGGTTCGGTCGGCTGCACCCTCTCGGGACAGCCCCTAGGTTGAGGCGCATGACCTCACCGACGATCGACCTGATCACCGCACAGCGGCTGGTGGCCGCCGCCCACACCGAGGCACAACGCCGGTCGATCAGGATTTCCGCGGCGGTGGTGGACGCGGGCGGCAATCTGGTCGCGTTCGGCCGGATGGACGGTGCCGAGATCGCCGGGCCGGTGCTCGCCGTCGACAAGGCCTACACCGCCGTCGCCAACAGCATCGCCACCGCGGAACTCGCGGTACTCGCCGCGCCGGGCGGGGAACTGTTCGGGCTGCAGGCCAATGGCGGCGGCCGATTCGTCATCTTTGGCGGCGGCATCCCGCTCCACTCCGGAGGCGACATCGTTGGCGCGGTCGGCGTCAGCGGCGCCAGCACCGACGACGACGTTGCCTGCGCCCAGGCCGCAGTGAGTTCCTGGGAGGCCGGGGCCTGACTACCGGCCGCTGATCGCGTCACGCCGCCGGCCCAGGAACCGGGCCAGCCACATCTGCGCGACCGCGAACAACGCCAGGAACACACCGACGATCCCGAACGCCCGAAAACGCGAGCGCCCCGGCCGCGAGCGTGCGCGTCAGCACACCGTTACGGCGTGTAGTTGGCGCACGCTCGGGAGTCAGAGTTGGTCGCGCCAGCGAATTGAGCAGACAGTGACGACCAGTGATGCCACGATTGTGGCCGTGGGCGCCAGCCGGGAGGGCGGCGGTGAGCTGACCGCAGCAGAGCACGAGTGCGGTTCATGCGGCGCGCATTCACCCTCGGCGGGCCCCTTCTGTAGCCGGTGCGGCGCCCGACTCGCTCCGGCCACCCACACCTCCGAGTACAAGCAGGTGACGGTCCTGTTCGCGGACGTGGTGCGCTCGATGGACATCGCGGCAACCGTGGACATCGAACGGCTACGCGACGTCATGACCGCAGTCGTGGAACGCTCCGCCGCGGTGGTGCAGCGCTACGGCGGCACGGTGGACTACAACGGGGACGGCGTCATGGCCGTCTTCGGAGCCCCAAAAGCCCTGGAAGATCACGCCTTTCGCGCATGCGCGAGCGCTCTAGCGATCCAAGATGCGATGGCCGAGCTAGCCAGCGAGGTGCAGCGCCGCGACGGAGTGACCCTGCAGGTGCGGGTGGGACTGAATTCGGGCCGGGTCATCGCCGGGGACCTCGGCTCCGGGATGCTGGGCTACGCCGCGACCGGGTCGCCCGTCGGAGTCGCCCAGCGGATCGAATCCGCCGCGCCCGCAGGCGGGGTGATGCTGTCGGAATCGACCGCGCGGCTGGTCGAACACACCGCGAGCCTGGGCGAACTGGAATGGGTATCCATCAAAGGATCCGACCAGCCGGTGCGGGCGTACCGACTCGTCGGAATCAAACCCCGAGACGGCCTCAGGGCGCGCGCCGAGGCCAGACTGGTTGGCCGGAGTTGGGAGATGGCGGCACTCGACGCTGTCGTGGACCGCGCCATAGATGGCCACGGCTCAGTGGTGGAAGTGGTTGGTTCACCGGGAATCGGCAAGAGCCGGACGGCACGTGAGATTGCGGCGTCGGCAGCAGCTCGCGGTGTCGACGTGTTCTGGGCATTCTGCGAATCCCACGCCAGCGACATCCCCTTCCACGCTGTGGCGGGCCTGCTTCGGGCGACAACCGGTGTAGCCGGCCTGGGCAGCGATACCGCCAGGACCCGGGTGCGGGAGCGATTCCCACACGCCGATCCGGAGGATCTGCTGCTTCTCGACGAACTGCTGGGAATCGCCGATCCTGCCGTCCCGCGGCCGGCTATCGCCGCCGATGCGCGCCGTCGCAGGCTGACCGCACTGATCAAGGGTGCGTCGCGGGCCCGCACCCGACCTGCGATGTTCATCATCGAGGACGCACACTGGGTCGATACGGTCAGCGAGTCGCTGATCGCAGACTTTCTGAGCGTGGTCCCGCACACCGCCTCGGCGGTGGCGATCACCTACCGGCCGGAGTACCAGGGGGCCTTGACTAGGCTGCCCGCCTCACAGCGAATAGCACTTGGCCCGTTGGGTGATTCGGACATCGCGGATCTGCTCGAGGAGCTTCTCGGGCCAGATCCCTCGGTGCGCGAACTGGCGGCGATCATCACCCAACGGGCTGCGGGCAATCCATTCTTCGCCGAGGAGATGGTGCACGAACTCGCCCAGCGCGCGGTGCTCGACGGGGACAGTGGAAGCTACGTGAGTCACGTCAGGGCTGCCGATGTGGCAGTGCCGGGCACGGTCCAAGCCGCCATCGAAGCGCGTATCGACAGGCTCGGCACTCAGGCAAAGCGGACGTTGAACGCCGCCTCGGTCATCGGGGCCCGGTTCAGCACCGAACTGTTGACGGCTGTCGGTATCGAAGCAGCAGTCGACCAACTTCTCGATGTCGAACTGATCGAGAGAATCGGGCCGATGAGCAACGCCGAGTATGCGTTTCGGCATCCGCTCATCCTCGCGGTCGCCTACGAATCGCAGCTGAAATCCGATCGTGCCGAATGGCACCGCCGCTTGGCGGCGGCAATCCAAACCCGCGACCCCAGCTCGGTCGAGGAGAACGCCGCACTCATCGCCGAACACCTGGAAGCCGCCAGCGATCTGCCAGCGGCCTACGACTGGCAGATGCGTGCAGCCGAGTGGTCCACCAATCGGGATCTCGTGGCGGCGCGACGTTGCTGGGAGCGAGCTACCGGCATCGCAGATGCACTGTCTGCCGACACCGCCGATCGGATGTCCATGCGTATCAAGCCGCGCGCCATGTTGTGCGCGACGGATTGGCAAGCTCGAGAGGTGCAGGAAAGCAGGAGCCGTTTCGAAGAACTGCAACAGCTGTGCGGTACGACGGGAGATACCGTCTCGCTGGCCATCGCCATGACCGGGCTCGCCACTGAGCTCCTGTATGCCGAGCGGGTGGCCGAGGGAGCGCGGCTGTCATCGCGGCAGATGGCACTGCTCGCCACGATCGACGACCCCGCGCCCGCCATGGGATTGGCAGCAATCGCCTTGTGTAACTGGCACGGAGTCTGCGAATTCGGCGAGGTTCTGCGCTGGGCACAGCGCATTGCCGACGTGGCGGCCGGCGACCCGGTCAAGGGAGCGGGCTACGGTTTCGGCTCCCCCCTCGCGATCGCGCTGGCGTGGCGCGGTACCGCTCGCTGGTGTCTGGGGGAGGAAGGCTGGGGGCCCGATCTCCACCAAGCCGTGGCACTGGCCCGCCGCGCCAACGCCGAAACCCTCTCGGCAGCCATCGCCTGGAGCTACGGATTCGCGATGCAGTGCGCCGTCTTCCACGTCGACGACACCCTGGTGACCGCCTGCGAGGAGGCAGTAGAGATTGCCGAGAAGGCCAGCAGCGATCGCGCGGTCGGTCTGGCCGCGTACACATTGGGTGTCGCACTGCTGCATAGCGACTCCGTCGCGGACCGCGACCGCGGTCTGCGATCCATGGCCAAGGCCCGCGACGTATGGCAGCGCAAGCGCGCCCTCTTTCTCCTCCCCGCCGCCGACGTCTGGACCGCGAGGGAAATGGCTAAGCGCGGGAACCTCGAGGCTGCTGTCGATACCTTGCGCGAAGCTGTCGGTCGACTACGCCGGGGATACCCGTTCTACGGCGTATGGGCCACCGGAGTTCTGGTGGAGACGTTGTTGGAACGCGGTGAAGTCGCCGACATCGATGAAGCCGGGGAGGCAGTCCGACGGTTGTCCAACGAGCCGGTAGCTCAGGGTTCGGTCCTACTCGACATCACCCTGCTTCGCCTGAGGACGCTGTTGGCGCGCGCCCACGGCGAGACCGACGCCTACGCGGATCTGGCGGCGCGCTACCTCGCCAGGGCGGAATCGCTGGGTTTCGAAGGACATATCGCGTGGGCGAGGGCACTCGCTGAGCGGTAGCGCTACTCCTGGTCGGAGTCTCAGCGTGCGGAGCCGCCCGTCGATGCCGCTGCCGCCGGCCGGGCAGCGCGTGCACCTTCGGCCGACTCCCGCTTCGACTGTGAGCGCGCGGAGCGACCAACCGGCTTGACCGGCTTGGTCGTCGACGACCTCAGTTCCCCATTCACGGCCCGCATCGACGGCAGGCTACGAGCGGTGGATGTCGTTGTGGCACCCACTGGTTCGGGTCCAGCCGGCGGAGGCACTTCCTCCTGCTGCGCAGCCGCCGAGGTGACGACGGCCGGGGCCGGTGCATCCGGACTCGGCGGCCCACCGAGGATGGCCAGGGCATTATTGATGCCTTCACCGACGGCCTTCGCCAGATCGGTGAGCACCTTGACCGGATTCAGACGTGGGATCAATCGCGCCGGGGTGGGCTGCCACGGCGGAATGCTGCGGTCGTAACCCAGCTCGACGAGCACACGAAAAAACGGCTCCACGATGTCGATCAGCTTCTCGGGCACGCCCAGGCTGCGCAGCGGTCCGAACAAGGGCAGGTCGGCGGTCGGAAACACGTAGTAGCTGGTGTCGCCGTGAGCCCCCTGGTAGGCAGGTGATGTCGTGGGGTCGTCGGCCGGCAGGCTGACGTCGAACGATCTCGTGTGTAGGTAAAGAATTCCAAGGACCGCGTTGAGGTCGGCCACGAGGTTGAGGGGGTACAGCGGGAAATCGGTAAATCCGTCGTACTGGCGGGCTATTTCGATTGTGTCAAACTGGGTGTCGGTGGGGGCGGCGCCGTTGAAGGTCCACTCCAGGATCGGGATGTGAAAGCCCGGAAAGCGGGCAAGAAGACCGCCGTTGGGAAGATTCTCATCGCCCTGCAGAACGAAATCGATATCGGGAGCAGTGGTGCCCTCGGGGTATTGCACGGCAAGATCTCGCTTGGTGACATTTGCGACGACTGCTCCCTGAGAGAGGCCGTAGATCACCAGATGATCGTCGCCGTGGTGCTGGATCGCCGTCTCCAGATCGGCGGCCCCCACTTCAATCGAACGGTCGAGGGTGAGGTCGAAGAGCCCGGATAGCTTCCACAACGGCACATCCGGCCACGCCGGACCGCCAGGCCCGAAAACGCGCGGGTCCCCGAACGCCAGCCCCAGAAGACGCAGCGCTCCCGTGATCGGCCAGGACTCCTCGGGTGTTGTCACGGCAACGTAGTCGATGTCCTGGCCGGGGTAGGCCGGTGAGATGTACTGATTCTTGACGATGTCGACAAAGGTGTCATCAGGAGTGGGGCAGGTAGTACCGCACAGAACGAGCGCGGTCGAATCGGCAGCCAGCGTCACCTGTGGCGTCGAATCCAGGTGTGCCGTGGCTGCCGCCACCGCAGCGGCGGTGCCGATCGACATCAGTATCGTCGCGGCTCGTCCAAGGGCCCTGACTTCCCGTGTGCGACGCATCCCCTGCCTCCGTTCCCACAGCGGCGATTCCGCTTTGCCCCAGCAACTGTCACTCGGATTCGGGGCCCGGGATTAAGTAGCGCGGCACTGCACCTGCGACTACTGACCGATGACGTCGTCGCGCCGCCGGCCCAGGAACCGGGCCAGCCACATCTGCGCGACCGCGAACAACGCCAGGAACGCACCGACGATCCCGAACGCCCCGTACACCCCGGCGCCCGAGGAGAACGCTCCGCCCACCGCGCTGTTCACCCCGACCGATACCGCCGCGCGGCCGAACTCCGAGGCCGCGGTCACTCCGCCGGCATGCTCCAGCGGCGTGAGTTCCTGACGCCACCGGGTCAGCACCAGCCGGGCGCAGACGTTGCCGATACCGAACAGGAACACCGCCACGATCATCACCGGCAGGTTCGCCGGTATCCAGCCCACCGCGAGCAGCACCGTCCCCACCGCACCGGCGAACACCCAGCCAGCACCCGACCCGCGATGCCGGGTCACCGCGTACAGCAATGCGCCCACCACACCGCCGAGGGCGAACGCCGAACCGACGTGGCCGACGTAGGCCGGTTGGTGCAGAAGGCCTTTGGCGAAGAACGCGCTGAGAATCTTGCGCAATTCGTAGAGGTGGAACAGCATCAAGCCGGCGACGACGATCAACAGGTACCGGTGCGCCACGATGTACTTCAGACCCGCCCACGTACCGCCGTGCGCATGTCCGGTTCCCAACTCAGCTTCCCTGGTCCGCAATGTCTTTGGGATGAGCAGATACAGCGCGGCTGACACCGCGAAGCCGACCGGGATGACGATATGCGGCACGATCCCGGCTGACCAGATCATCAGAGAACCGAGCATCAGCGGCCCGAGCACCGCCCCGACTTCGAAGGCGACCTCGTACCGGGAGTTGATCCGGTCCAGCAGATCACCACGATGCCCGGCCAGTTCGAGCGGCACGGTATGCACCGAGGTGTCGACATAGCCGCGGATCAATGCCTCCACGGTGTAACAGCTCATCACCCAGGTCAAGCCGGCGAATCCGAACGCCATCCCAATCGGGATGCCGGCCAACACGATTCCGCGCAGCAGGGTCGACATCACCAGGACCGTGCGGGCACCGAACCGTTCAGTCGGCCAGCCGCCGAGGTAGGTGCCCAGCATGTGCACCCCGGTACCGAAGGCCGAGAAGAACGCGGCACTGCCGAGCGACCCGGACATGTCGGCCACCAGCAGTGGCTGCGCCAGATGCACCGCGCTGTTGACGACCTGGGTGACGAAGACCCCGCTGAGCAATCCTGTCAGCCGGACCGAGTTCGGGTCGTCAGTCACGACGCACGTCAGTGTGCTGGTAGGTGGATGACTGCGTTGTACGCCACGAACGCTCCCGCTGCCAGCAGGAGAACCGCGACAACCCATCGGCCGTGGACCTTCATGATGCGCTCGTAGCCGTCCTTGATCCGGCCCGACGCCCCCGGCCGGACGAGTTCGATGACGGCGGGCGCCAGTGCGGGCACCACCGCGATGGCCGCGAACATCACCACCCCGAGGCTGCGGTGCGGGCCGTCGCTGATCTCCAGGATCTGGTGGCCCGCCGCGATGGCGATCGGAAAGACCTTGGGGTGCAGCCCGCAGATCGCGAAACCGGCGAAGACGGCTCGGCCGATGCGTTGTCGCGGCGTGAGGTCCGCCGAGGGATCCAAGCGGTGCATGGCCGCCGGGAAGCGTTCGGTGAGCCGGGCCCGTAACCGGCTCGTTTTGCGATCGGGCTCGGAGACATCGGCGATCGGTTTGTGCCGGATGGCGCCGATCGCCCGATAGACACCGATGGTGAGCAACGCTGCCGCGATGACCACCCGCAGGATGAAACCGCCCCAGGTGTCGTGATGGGCGGCTGACGCCGAACCGGCGCCGGACAGGTGAGCCAGCAGGATCCCGATTCCGGTGGCGAAGGCGATGCCCGCGATCCCGCCGGCGGCGAACGCGATCGCCGCCTGCCGGGGCACCTTCTTGTCACTGGCGACCACCAGCCCCAGCACCAGCGTCTCGGGGCTGAACAGGATCGCCAGCGCCAGAGTCGCCAGAACAGCGAAGTGTGTGCTCATCGGCTCACCCCAACAGGCTCTCGACGAAGGCTTCCGTCCCCTGCTTCCAGGCGATGACGAAGTTGCCCACATCGTCACGGCTGATGTCGAGGACCGGACAGAACCTGCTCTCGCCGTCGGCGGTGAAGAAGTGCGGCGACCCGATGACCCCGCGCGCCCGCCCCTCATCCCAATCTGCCTGCACCGCAGCAGAAGTCGCCTCCGCATCAAGAGGCTCAAGACCGAAGCGCGCAGCGATCGGCGCCACGACGTCGGGCTCACCGACATCCAGGCCCTGTTCGAAGACGGCGTCACGCAACGCCATGCCGACCTCCTCGACAAGCACCGCATCTCCGGTCCTGGCCGCGGCTGAGGTCAGCGCGAACGCGGTCATCGACGTCCTCGGGAACGTGGCGGTCGAGAAGCCTGCGAAGAGGTCGGGACGGACCGAGGCACGCAGCGCGGTGATCTCGGCACCGATGTGGTGGGCGTCCAGCGGTGCACCGTTGATCAGTTCCAGCGGCCACGCCCGGATGTTCAGCCGCGGCTCGGTGTGCCCCAGCGCGGTACGACGGTCGATCAGGGTGTGCAGGCCCGCGTGGGTGAACGGGCACAGGACATCGGCGAAGACCTCGACGGTACGCATGGCGGCAGGTTACCGCGACAGCCGGAAAATGCGGCCTACCCCGCGATGGCTGACAGGCGCCGGGCGACCTCTCCGTAACGCTCGAACCGCTGCGGGCTCGCTCCCACCGCGTTGTAGAGCACGATGCGGCTCGCGATCCCGGCGTATTTGGCGGCCAGCGCGTCGGCGAGGCCGTCCCACGTCGACTCGGTGGCGAAGACGGCGATGTGGTCGTCGGTGATCTGAGCGGCCATCCCGGCGAAGTCGCCCGCCTTCTGCTTCTCCCGGATCCGGGCCGTCGTGCCCTCGAAACCGGCTTCGTCCCAGATGAAGGCGTAGTTGGGGGTGCTGCCGTAGAAGCTCAGGCTGGCTCGCACCGATTCACGCTCGGCGTCACGTTCCTCGTCGGTATCACCGGCGATCGTCATCACCGGCACGATCAGCGCGACATCGGCGGCCGACCGGCCCGATATCGCCGCGCCCTCACCGACTTTCGGGACGACATGGCGGGCAAGGTAACCGGGCTCCCCAATCGGATGAACATGAACGCCGTCGGCCACCTCACCGGCCATCCGCAACATCCACGGGTTGACCGCGGCGATATCGACCTTGGGATCGGGGGCGTCAATGGGTCCTGCGCTCCACTGCGGGGTGATGAAGTCCAGGTTGTAGAACTCCCCGTGGTGGTCGAGTTTGCCGGTGCGGAACGCCGCGAAACAGGCTTTGACGGCCAGCACGTAATCACGCAGGCGGGGGCCCGGACGTTCGAACTCGGTGCTGTACCGGCGCACCACATGGGTGCGGACCTGGGTGCCCAGCCCGAGCCGGAACTTCCCGGACGTAGCCTCCTGAAGCTCCCACGCGGTCGCCGCGGTGATGAAGGGGCTGCGCGGGAACGCCACGGCCACACCGGTGGATAGCTGGAGTCCGGGTGCGGCCTGGGAGGCCACCGCGGCGTTCAGATAGGGGGTGCGACCTGTCTCGGTGAACAGCATCCCGGAGAACCCGGCCGCCTGTGTGCGGGCGGCCAGGGCGCCGATCTGGCCGAGCGGAAGAGCAGTGGTCATCACGTCGACGTGCACGCAGCGGACAGTACGCGAATGCCGAGCGCCTAAGGTCTCAAACGTGGGTACCTACGCAGTCACCGGTTCGGCCTCCGGCATGGGCCGTGCCGTCGTCGAGAAGCTTCAGGCCGACGGGCATACCGTCATCACCGTCGACATCAAGGGCGCCGACGTGGTGGCCGACCTGTCCACCCCGGCCGGGCGGCGGTCGGCCGCCGACGCGGTACTGGCCGCCAGCGGCGGCCGCCTCGACGGGGCGGTGCTGGCAGCCGGACTCGGTCCGACGCCCGGCGCCGACCGCTCCCGGCTGATCGTGCAGGTCAACTATTTCGGCGTCGTCGAATTGCTGACGGCCTGGCGTTCGGCCCTGGCCGCCACAGACCGGGCCAAGGTTGTCGTCTTCTCGAGTAACTCGACGACGACCGTGCCCGCGGTACCCAAACGAGCGGTCAACGCCCTGCTCAGCGGGGACGCTGAGAAGGCGGTGCGCGCCGTGCGGTTCTTCGGCCGCAACGCCCCTGCAATGGCCTACGCCGCCTCCAAGATCGCGGTCAGCCGGTGGTTGCGCCGGCAGGCGGTGACCCGCGAGTGGGCCGGGGCCGGCATCCGGCTCAATGCCCTGGCGCCGGGGGCGATTCTGACCCCGCTGCTCGAGGGCCAACTGGCCACCCCGAAGGAGGCCAAGATGATCCGGGCCTTCCCGGTTCCGATCGGCGGATTCGGCGACCCTGGGCAGCTGGCCGACTGGGTGGTGTTCATGCTGTCACCGTCCGCGGACTTCCTGTGCGGCAGCATCGTGTTCGTCGACGGCGGGTCGGATGCCTACTTCCGCGCCGACGACTGGCCAAGAACCGTGCCGGTCCGGCGCCTGGTGCCCTACCTTTGGCGCAGTAGGCAGTTCACCAGCTTCACCGAGTGACCCTCTAGGCCAGCGAATCCCGTTCCCACGAAAACTGATTGCGATCGCGACGAGCGCACCGGCCGCTAAGTTTGGTGAGCCTTCGTTTGCGGTAGCGAGGTCCGAACGGACTTTTCCCAGCACATCCCAGGTCGATATGCCAGTGCCACTGTGCCGTTGGGCGAACGAGGGCTGATCGCCGCTGCCCGGCGCGCGCTGCAACGGTTGGGCGTCATCGATCCATGAGCAATCGCGCCATCACCGGCCGCGGCGGGTGAACGGGGCCGCCGACGCGCCCGACCTGCGAAAGTGACAGCGGCAGCGGCCCAGGACACTCATGATGACACCGTGATTCTTGTCGCCTGGCAGACGCTGGCGCTGGCCCTTCAGGTCGGCGCCATCCTGCTGGCGCAACGGGGCCAGGACGGAATCGCCGAAGTCATCTCCGTTGCCGCATTCGCCCTGGCGTTCGGCAGTGCGCTCTATGTCCTGACCCGGCCGGTGTTGACCCGCGCGGCACGCAACACCGCTGTCGTCTGCCTCGGCCTGACTCCGGCACTGATGTGGCATGCCACCAACCCGTTGCTGTTCACCGGGTTCGACGAGCAACTCCACATGCGCACGCTGGGCGACATCATCTCCTCGCACCGCCTCTTCGAAGCCAACCCGCTGCTCGGGGTCAGCCCGCAGTATCCGGGGCTTGAGGCGCTCACCGTGCTCTTGCACCAGATCGGTCTGCCGGCCATGGCGGCTGCCGTCGTGGTGGTGTTCATCTGCCGGCTGCTACTGGTCACCGTGCTCTGTGATGCCGTCGAACAACTGACGGGTGACGCGCGGGCCGGCGGACTGGCCGTGGCGGCCTACGCGGTGTCGCCGCAGTTCGTGTTCTTCAATTCCCAGTTCGCCTACCAGACACTGGCTCTGCCCCTGGCCCTGGCGGCCGTGAGTCTGCTTGCCAGGGCTCGGTTCGCCGACAATCCCGTCCCGCTGTTCCTCGGAGCCACTGTCTGTTTGTTCGGTGTGGCGGTCACCCACCACATCACCAGCTTCCTCACCGCGGTGTTCCTGGTGCTGTGGACCGTGGTCGAACACGGCCAGGCTCGCATTCGGGTCTGCTACGGCGCGCTGGTTGCCGTGGCGTCGACGCTGGCGTGGGCGATGGTGCAGTGGTCGCTGCTACAGGGCTACTTCGGGCCCATCGTCGACGACGTCGCCGCGCAGCTCTCAGGTGGGTTGCGGCGCAAGCCCTTCCATGATTCCGGCGGGTCGGTGCTGCCGCTGTGGGAACGAATCCTGTTGCTCTACTATGCGATAGCGCTCGCACTCGCCGTTCTGGCATTGGCAATCTACGCATTCAACTGGTGGGGCCGACGGCTGATCGGCCCGCGTGAACACCGTCCCCGGCGCTGGCTGCCGTCCCTGCTGCTGTTGTTCCTGGTCTGCCTTCTCCCGGTTCTGATGGCTGCCCGGGTGGTGCCCAAGGGCGGTGAAATCTTCGACCGGTCCAGCAGTTTCCTGTTCCTGCCGTTCAGCCTTCTGGTGGGCCACTTCGCGGTGCGGTTCTGGTGGCATGACTCCCGGCACTCGAAGTCCCGGCGGGCACCGGCCGGACGAGCCGTGGCCATCGTGCTGGCCTCGCTGATGTTCGTCGGCGGATACATCCTGGGCAGCGGACCCACGTGGTCACGCCTGCCAGGGCCCTACCTTGTTGCCGCGGACAGTCGTTCGATGGATTCCGAGACGCTGGCCGCGGTCGCCTGGTCCCGCGACAACCTGCAACCGGGTAGCCGCATGGGCGCAGACCGGGTCAGCTCGACCTTGTTCGCCTCCGGAGCGGGCCTGTGGCCGGTCATGAAGGACGAAGACCTCGAACTCGACGTTCCCTCGCTGTACTTCGCCGATGACTGGAACCAGGCCCAGACCGACACCGCCCGCGGACTGCGGTTGCGCTACCTCTACGTCGATCGCCGGATGGCCGAGGAGTTACCGCATCTGGGTTCGTACTTCGTCAGCGGCGAGACTCCGGAAATCCAGCAACTCACCGACTGGGAGCTCACCAAATTCGATACCGTTCCCGGCATTCAACTCGTGTACCGGCACGGGCCGGTCTCGATCTACGACTTGAAAGGGCTTGGGGTGCCGGAGGCGCGCAATGGTTGGTACGGGCAGACGCCACACGTCAGTCTGCTGACGCAACTGCTCATCGGCGTCCTCGGCGGGCTCGCGATCACCGGCATCGGGCGAAGCCCATTGGGCGCCCGGATCGGATCCGGGGTACGGCGCTGGTACGACGCGGCCGGACCGGCCCTGATGTTCGCGATCACGGTCGCCGGCGCGGTGCTGGTCTCGATCATCCTGCTACTTCTGCACATCTGGCTGACACCGATCACGGTCGGAGTGCTGATCGCGATCGTGGTGGTATCCAACCCGCGCCGAACCGCAGCGCTGATCCGGGCCGGCTGGGACCGGGTGCAGTGGCGCCGCGTCGGGCAGGGCGTCCTCCTGGCGATTCCCATTTCGGGTGTGCTTGCCGTCGCCATTGTCGACGCCGCCGTGCGCGACAGCATCAGGGTCCACGAGATCCTCGATGATCCGGCGGCCGTTCACGTTCGACCTTCGGGCGGTGGCGCATGATCAGCTGTGCCGTGGTGATCTGTGTGTACACCGAGGACCGCTGGGAGGAGATCCTCGAGTCGGTGGAATCGGTTCGGGCGCAGAACCCGCCGCCACATGACCTCATCGTTGTGGTCGACCACAATCCCGCGCTCCAGGCCCGGCTGGTAGACCGGTTCCCCGACGTGCGGGTGGTGCCCAACAGTCACGAGCGGGGCCTGTCCGGCGCTCGCAACACCGGCGTGGAACTGACCACCGGCGATGTGGTGGTCTTCCTCGACGACGATGCCGCCGCCCAGCCCGGTTGGCTGGCCGGTCTGGCCCGGCACTATGAAGACCCCGACGTACTCGGGGTCGGCGGACGGATCGACCCGGAGTGGGCCACCGAACGTCCCGCCTGGTGGCCGCCCGAATTCGACTGGGTGATCGGCTGCAGTTACATCGGCCAGAAGCCCGGCGTGGTGCGAAATGTGATCGGCGCCAACGCTTCCTTCCGCAGACAGCTGTTCGCCGACGGCGGGTTCGCCTCCGATATCGGCCGCTCAGCGCTGATCTCACGACCGGTCGGCTGCGAAGAGACCGAGTTCTGCATCCGCGCCAACAAGGCCAACCCCGACGGTGTTTTCCTCTTCGACGACACCGCAGCGGTATCGCATCATGTTCCGGCCGGACGGCAGAGCTTCTCCTACTTCCGCACCCGCTGTTACTCCGAGGGTTTGTCCAAGGCACAGGTGACCCGGCTCGTCGGCGTCGGTGCCGGGTTGTCCTCGGAGCGCACCTACACCAGGGTCACCCTGCCGGCCGGGGTGTTGCGCGGCATCGGCGACACCTTCCGCGGGCAGGGCGCCGGCCTGCTGCGCGCCGCGGCGATCGTGATCGGGCTGGGCTACACCACAGTTGGTTATCTGGTCGGGACGGCGTCGGGCCGGATCGGCGCATGGCGGAGCAGGGCCTCATGACCGAACACACCCAACATCGGATGCGGGTCGCCATGGTGGCCGCCCGCGCGCTGCCTTTCATGGGCGGAATCGAGACCCACATCCATGAGGTCTCCCGCCGGCTGGCCGAGCGCGGCGTCGACGTCACCGTGCTGACCACCGACACCTCCGGCGAACTCCCCACTGACGAGATGATGGCGGGCTACCGGGTCCGGCGCTGGCCGGCCTACCCGCGCTCGAAGGACTACTACTTCGCCCCCGGCCTGTCGCGCTACCTTCGCCACACCCACGACTTCGACGTCGCCCACATCCAGGGCGTCCACACGCTGGTACCGCCGATGGCGCTGGCGGCGACCAGGCGGTCGCGGATCCCGACGGTGCTGACGTTCCACACCGGCGGCCACTCGTCAGGGTTGCGGGAGTCCGCCCGCTCGCTGCAATGGAAAGTGATTGCGCCACGGCTGCGTTCAGCGGCGGCCCTGGTGGCAGTGTGCGAGTTCGAACGGGACACCTTCGCCAAGGCACTCGGCATCCCGGCCGCCGAGATCCGGCTGATCCGCAACGGCTGCGACCCGCTGCCGGTCGACACCTCCGCACCGGTCCCCGACGGCGATCCCCTGCTGGTGTCCATCGGCCGGCTGGAACGCTACAAGGGTCACCACCGCATCCTGCGGGCACTGCCCGCGATCCTCGCGCAGGCTCCCGGTGCCCGGCTGGCGCTGATCGGCAGTGGCCCCTACGAGCAGGAGCTGCGGGACATGGCGGCAGAACTCGGTGTCGCAGAACGGGTGTCGATCCGCGGCTACGGCCCCGACGAGCGCGGTGAGATGGGCAACGTGGTGGCCAACTCCGACGTCGTCTGCCTGCTCAGCGACTACGAGGCCCATCCGGTGGCGGTGATGGAAGCCATCGGAACGGGCGCCAAGGCACTCATCGCCGACACCTCGGGGCTGTCCGAAATCGGCCGCGCCGGCCTGGCCACCACGATCGCACTGGAAGCCCCACCCGAGCAGGTCGCCGCGGCCGCCTTGGCCGTGGCGGCGGCCCCGCGTACGCCGCCGCCGCATATCGCGACCTGGGATGACTGTGCCGACGAGTTGCTCCGGCTGTACCAGGAGGTCCGCCGATGAGGATTCTCCTGCTGGCCCAGTTCCTGCCACCGGTGTCCGGCGGCGAGGAACGGCACGTGTGGAACCTCGCGCGCGCCTTGGTATCCCGCTCACATGACGTCACCCTGCTCGGCTTCGCCACCGACGCCGCCAGCGCAGGCGAGACGATCGAGGAGGGCGTTCGGGTGGTCCGGGTGCACACCGCCGCGGCTCGGCTGCCGATGCTCTACAGCGATCCCGAACGCCCGCATGCCCTGCCACTGCCGGACCCTGTCGTCAGCAGCGCGATCCGACGTCAGCTCGAAAGCCGACGCTTCGATGTGGTGCACGCGCACAACTGGATCGTCAACAGCGCCTTGGGACCGGTGGCACGCGCAGGGCTTCCGCTGGTGATGACGCTGCATGACTACAGCCACATCTGCGCCACCAAAAGGCTGATGGAGCATGGCAAGCAGCGCTGCCCGGGACCGGCGCCAAGGCGTTGCCTCTCGTGCGCGGCCGATCATTACGGACTACCGAACGGCACCGTCACCGTCCTGGCCAACGCGTGGACCGCACGGCGGCGGGCCAAGGGCATCAGCAAGGTCGCCGCCGTCAGCAGTGCGGTGGCCCAGGCGGTCGCACTGCCCGGTGACGGCTGGCTGCACCGCGCACGCCTGAACGCACGCGTCATCCCCAACTTCATCCCGGACGAGATCGTCCTGGACGAAATCCCGCCCACCGCGGACGACGCACCACTGCTCTTCGTTGGCGACCTCAGCCCCGACAAAGGTGTTCAAGTTCTGCTGGATGCCTATGCGGCACTGCCGGATCCGCCCCGACTCGTGCTGGCCGGACGGTCTACCGAGCAGTGGCAGTTCCCGCCGGGAGCCCAGTGGACCGGCCCGCTGCCGCACGCCGAAGTGGTCGAACTGTTCCGGTCGGCACGCGCCGTGGTGGTCCCCTCGGTGTGGGCCGACCCCTGCCCCACCGTCGTCCTCGAAGCGATGGCCGCGGGGCGGCCGGTGGTGGCGGCGGCCTCCGGCGGCATCGTGGACATGGTGGTCGACGGGCACACCGGCCGGCTCGTACCCCCCGGTGACGTCGCGGCGCTGTCCGCCGCACTGGCCGAGGTGTTGGCCGACCCGCAGCGAGCCACGGCCTTCGGTGAAGCGGGGCGGGACCGCGCCCGCGAATTCACCATCAGTTCCGTCGTCGAGCGCATCGAGCAGATGTACCGCGAGGCGGCGGGATGACCAGCGACGCCGAGCACCGCGGCAAGCTCGGTTTCCTGTTCCGCAGCGCCGCCTCGCTGGTGTCGACCACGGTGGTCACCTCTGGCCTGGGGTTCATCTACTGGGTGGTCGCCGCGCGCTTCTTCCCGGCCTCGGCGGTCGGTGAAGCGGCCACGGCGATTGCCGCGATGAACCTGATCGCCCCGTTCACCGTCCTGGGCTTCGGTACCGCGCTGATGGCACAACTGCCCTCGATGCGGGAGCGCCGCGGTCAGCTGGTGTCCACCGCCGCCGTCGTCTGCGGCGTGGTCGGCGGTGTCGTCGCCCTGATCTGCGCGCTGGTACTGCCGGCGAGTTTTCTCGGCATCACCGAAGTGGGCCACCAAGTCTGGACCACAGCGCTGTTTGCGGCGGGCGTCGGCGCCCAGGGCATCGGACTCATGCTGGACTCCGCACTGTTGAGCGTGCTCGGCGGCGGTATCCAATTCGGCCGCAATGCCATTCATGCAGTGGTGAAGCTGGCGCTCCTGATCGGGTTCGCGCTGAGCCTGTCATGGTTCGGCTCGATCAGCATCTACGCCAGCTGGTTCGTGGCCAACGTCGTCTCCATCACGGCGGTATCGATCTGGTTGATGTACAAGCGTCGGGTGGGCCTGCGCCGGGTCTTGCCGACCCTGTCGGTGCTGCACGGCCTGCATTTCGAAGCCGCCAAGCACCACGGGCTCAACCTGTCTCTGCAGGTGCCGTACTTCGCGATGCCGATCGTGGCCAATGTGACGATGGGTTCCCAGCAGGCCGGCTACCTCTACTCGGTGTGGTCGGTCGCGGGATTCGTCTTCGTCCTGCCGATCGCGCTATCGACAGCCTTGTTCGCCTCCGGGGCCAGGGATTCAAGCACCATCCTCAAAGAGTTCCGGGTGACGCTGCGCTATTCGATGCTGGCCTGCCTGGCCGCCAACATCCTGATCCTGCCGTTCGGCGGCCTGGTCCTGCGGATGTTCGGCCGTGCCTACGAGGAGTCCGGCCATCTGGCGCTGATCATTCTGTGCCTCGGCGGTTTCGGCGTCGTGATCCGGGACCATCACGTGGCCATGGCGCGCATCCTCGGCACCGTGGGGCGCGAAGCAGCACTGATCAGTGCGCTCAGCGCGGTGGAACTGACGGGCGCCGCGGTGGGTGCGCTGCGCGGCGGGCTGACCGGGCTTACCCTCGGCTGGGTGATCGCCATCGCCGTGGAAGTCGTCGTGCTCGGACCGCTGGTGTGGCGGGCCTACCGCGGACACCTCGAGGTCCCGGCCCGATGAGGCTTCGACTGCTCATCGGGCTGATGCTGGCCGCCGCCACCGCCTGCACCCACACCGACCCCCCGCCGGACAAGACCGTCACCGTCGAGGTGTCCTACGACGAGCTGCTGACCCAGAAGACCATCACCCGCCAAGCCGACCTGCGCGTCGGGGACACGCTGACGATCTCGCTCGGCGCCAACCCGTCCACCGGCTACCAGTGGTCGGCGCAGGCCCAAATCAGCGACGACGCGGTGCTGACCCAGTCCGGCCACCGGAGCATCGCCCCGACCGAAAGCCGGCCCGGCGCATCAGGATCCGACGAGTGGACGTTCCAGGCGATGGCGCCCGGGACCGCGACGATCACCACCACCTACGGCCAGCCGTGGCCCGGCGGTCAGAAGAACGCCTGGACCTTCACCGCCGACGTCACCGTCGGCTAGGGCCGCATCTCGTAGGCACCGTCGAAGTTCCTGACCTGCTGCCACACCCGATCGAACCGGTCGGTGTCGGTTACCGGCTTACGCACCGCCCCCAACGCCCAGTCCTGCTGCGCCTCGGTAGAGCCCGACTTGCCATGCAGGGCAACGGCATAGGCGGAGAAGTCACGGACCTGGACATCGAAGATCTGGTCGATGACGTCGCGGTCGATATCACGCAGTTCAGCCTGTTCCAGGATGAGCTGGCCGTACACCACCAGGGTGAACAGGTGGCCGACCACCAGCATGAAATCGAGGTCGCGCATCTGCTCGGCATCCGGTGCGGCGGTGGCGAGCAACTGCTGCAGTGCCCTGGCCTGCTCGAGGAACCGGCCGACGTTCGGGATGTCGGAGAGCCGCTCGTACACCGGAGCCCAGTCGGCGAACTGGATCTTCGAGGCTCCCCCGGCCGGTCCCTGAGCCCAGAAGAAGACGTCATCGGCTGGGTCGTCACGGGTGCCGATCTCCGGGTACTCGGCGGGGTTGAACAGATAGTTCGGCATGAACTTGAGGATCTGTGTCACGTTCACGTGCACCGTGCCCTCGAGACGGGGTAGTGCGCCGATCAGCCGAGCCACTTCGGCGAAGTACGTATTGCGCTCAAAACCCTTGGCCGCCAGCACATCCCACAACAGCCGGACGACGACTTCGCCTTCCGAGGTGACCTTGGCCTTGGTCACCGGATTGAACAGCAGGTAGCGCCGGTCCTCGAGGCTGGCGCTGCGGAAGTAGTCGATGGCCCGATCACTGAACAGCTTCATCGCCACCAGCCGGGCGTAGACCTCGACGAAACTCGCCCGCACGTGCGGGAAGTCGGTCACCGGGTTGCCGTAGAGAATCCGGTTGTTGGAGTGGGTGATCGCCTCGTAGAAGGCGTGCTCGCACATCCCGATCGAGGCGGTGCACAGGTTGAACTTGCCGACGTTGACGGTGTTCAACGCCACCGAGAAGGCATCCGGCCCGGTGCACAGGATGTCCTCTTCGCGCACCGGGTAGTCCTCGAGCCGGAAGTTGCTCACATACATCTGCCCGTGCACGACATTGCCGATCAGCTTGTAGGCCGGGTGGCTGCTCTCCGCGGCGAACCAGACGTAGCCGTCCGGCCCATCGATGTCGGCGCGGCGGGAGAACACCGAGACCAGGCCGGCGACGTTGCCGTTGCCGATGTAGTACTTCTCCCCCGAGGCGCGGAACACCACGCCCTCCTCGTCGCCGTCTGCGGCGGGCGTCAGGACCATGTCGGTGTTGTAGATGTCGGCGCCGTGCTCGCGCTCGGAGAGCGCGAAGGCCATCACCCCGCCGTTGTCCAGCTCGGCGGCGGCGCGTTCCTTGGCCTTGATGTTGTCGCTCTGCCAGATCGGGCCGAGACCGAGGATGGTGACCTGTTCGGCGTACCAGTAGGCCAGGCCGTAGAAACCGAGGATTTCGCTGAGGGCGGCGTTGCGCGAGGTGTCCCAGCGCTTGTTGTCATCGCCGATGCCGTACTCGGACGGGGTCAGGAACGTCGCGAAGATCCGTTCCTGCTTGATGAAGTCCAGGAAATCCGAAACCCAGGTCGCGTCCAAGTCGTCCTGCAGCAATTTGACCTTGCCGCGCGACTCGAACCAGTCGACGAGTGCCCGAAGCTGGCGACGGGTCTCCGGATCGAACTGCGAAAAATCGTTCGTATTCGGATTGAACAGTAGGGGGGAAGTCGCCATCGGGCTCCTTTCTGGGTACGGCGTCCGAATCTAGCGCGATCGGGGCACGCAAAAGCCTGATCGCCGACAACTCGAAGGTCCTGACCGCTGTCCGTAATAACTGACCTGGGACGGCTCAGCAAAGACTGTGAAAAGCCTGTGCATCCGCTGGCCGCACGTTAGCGTCACGGCCACAGCCGCATGCCAGCCGACGGACACCGGGAGTGCGATATGACGACGATCAAACAAGTTTGCCTGGGTGCCGCGGTCGCGGGCGTGGTCGCAGGTGCGGGAACGGTGCTGGGCACCGCCGTCGCGTACGCCGACGATTCGCCGTCGGACTCGCCAGGGACGTCGCAGTCGGATTCCCCCGGCGCTGCATCGTCGAAGGCCGGTTCGGCGGGCCGGTCGGCCCGATCGGCCGGCGCCACGAACACCGGGAGCGGGTCGGCCTCGGGTGACAGCACGCCGCAGCAGACCACGACAGCCGTGAAGACCCGCTCACCGGAGCCGAGCGCGGCGCAGCGCCGGACCGCGACCCTGTTGCGTGATCTGGCCCCGGCTGAGGAATCGAGCACCGAGACGGTCGCCGCCGAGGAGCCGGCAGCGACCGCCGCCGCGGCGCCGAAAGCCTCGGCGCCACTGGCCGCCGCCGTCGTCCCCGCGCTGGTTCGCGCACCCGCCCCAGCGGCCCCCGTCGCATTCCCGCTGCTGCCGTTGCTGCCCACGCCTGCCGTGCCGGCACCGGCCGCCGCGGTCACCCTGAGCGCCTCCGCGCCCCCGCCCCAGCGGCCCCCGTCGCATTCCCGCTGCTGCCGTTGCTGCCCACGCCTGCCGTGCCGGCACCGGCCGCCGCGGTCACCCTGAGCGCCTCGGCGACCAGTGGCCGGGTGCGCAGCGCCAGTGCGGTGACGACCCTGCTCGCCGCGCAGCCCACCCACGTCCTGCTGATCGGCACCGACGGCACGAACCTGGACAAGATCCTCGCCGACCCGGTGGCCAACGCGGACTTCATCAACCTGATGAACCAAAGCGTCACGGGCGCAACGAGCATCGTCGGGCACACCACGATCTCCGGGCCGTCCTGGACCACGATTCTGACCGGCGTGTGGGACAACAAGAGCGGGGTGATCAACAACCTGTTCAACCCGGCGCCGTACAACTCCTGGCCCACCGTGTTCAACCTGATCGAGTACAACGACTCCACGATCGACACCGCGGTGATCGCCGACTGGAAGTACATCAACGACATCGGCAATGCCGGCGGGTATGCCGCCGACGTCAACGAGTTCGTCGACTTCACCAACAGCTGGGCCGACACCGACGCCGAGGTCGTGTCGAAGACCATTCAGATGATCCAGAACACCTCGGCCACCGACTCGACGTTCATCTTCTCCTACCAGGTGCAGGTCGACGAGGCCGGTCACGCCTATGGCGGCGGCTCACCGGAGTACGCCCAGGCCGTCACCAATGTCAGCGACAACATCGGCGACATCATGGCCGCGATCGACGCTTGGGAGCTCGCCAATCCGGGCGAGGAGTGGACGGTGATCGTCACCACCGATCACGGCCACCAGCAGTCGAAGGGCTTCGGCCACGGCTTCCAGTCACCCAACGAGACGTCGTCGTTCGTCATCTTCGACCTCGAGGGCGACAGCGCCAACGACGGCAAGCAGAACCTGGGCTACACCAACGCCGACATCACGCCGACCATCATCAGCCTGTTCGGTTTGCCGGCACGCTCGGACTTCGACGGGGTGTCGCTGGCCACCAAGGGCAACAGCATCGTCGACCCGGTCGATCTGGTGCAGTCCCTCAACGACGCGGTGGACATGTTCGGCTACCCCAACATCGGAATCGACATCGCCCTCGGTGTCCGGACCGTGTTCGCCTCGATCCCGTACTTCCTGGACGGCTTCGTCACGACCATCACCGAGCAGCTGCAGGGCATCGTCGACCAGGACATCTTCCTGATCAGCGCGCTGGCCGGCATCGCCGAGGCGCTGGTGAAGATCACCGGCGACATCGTGGTGGGAACCACCCAGGCGCTGGCGCGGGTGGTGGCCACGGCCACCGGATCCGGTGTCATCGCGCCGACCGATCCGCCGCTTCCCCCGCCGCCCGGGGCCGCCGTAACACCCAGCCCGGCACCCGTCCTGGTCACCGTCAACGTCGCCTGACCAATCCGGGCTCGATCACTCGAGTCACTGCAGTAACTTTCGTCACGGAGTGCGTAGTCTGGACTAATGCGCTCAACGCACGGCGTGAAGGCCGGCCTGGCGGCGGTCCTGCTGGCCACCGCCACTCTGGCGGGCGCCGGCTGCAGCAGCACCATCGACGGCGCAGCGCCCACCACCACGACCACCCCGTCGGGACCGTCACAGGGCGGCGACACGCTGCCGCCCAGCGACAGCGGATACGTCTACATCGAGACCAAGTCCGGGCAGACCCGCTGTCAGATCAACTCCGAGTCGGTGGGCTGTGAGTCCGACTTCACCAACCCGCCGATCATCAACGACGAGCCGGCCAACGGTGTGGAGGTGACCGCCGAGGGCAGCGTCCGCTGGATCAGCGGCAATCTCGGTGCGATCCCCACCACCACGATCGACTACAGCGTCTACCACGCGGTGGGCTGGACCATCGACGCCAGCAGCAGCGGTACCCGCTTCACCAACGACGGCACCGGCCACGGGATGTTCATCAGCACAGAGGGCGTCGAGGTCTTCTAAGCTGGCGCAGGTGGACTTCCGTGTGTTCGTCGAACCCCAGCAGGGCGCCAGCTACAACGATCAGCTCGCCGTCGCGCAGGCAGCTGAATCCCTCGGCTACTCAGCCTTTTTCAGATCCGATCACTATGTGGCGATGAGCGGTGACGGGCTTCCGGGTCCGACCGACTCCTGGGTGACCCTGGCCGGCATCGCCCGCGAGACCACCACCATCCGACTGGGCACTCTGGTCACTTCCGCGACGTTCCGCTACCCCGGTCCGCTGGCGATCTCGGTGGCCCAGGTCGACGCGATGAGCTCGGGCCGGGTCGACTTCGGCATCGGGGCGGGCTGGTTCGAGGCCGAGCACCAGGCGTATGCGATCCCGTTCCCGCCACTGGGCGAACGCTTCGACCGGCTCACCGAACAGCTTGAGATCATCACCGGGCTGTGGACCACCCCGCCCGGGCAGACCTTCGGCTACGAGGGCACCCATTACACCGTCACGGAGTCCCCGGCGCTGCCCAAGCCGGTGCAGCAACCCCACCCGCCGATCGTCATCGGCGGCGGTGGCGCCAAGCGGACCCCGGCGCTGGCGGCCCGCTTCGCCGCGGAGTTCAACCTGGCATTCCCGACCCTCGACTTCGTCGAACCGCAGTACGGCCGGGTCCGGGCCGCCCTCGAGAAGGTCGGCCGCAGCCCCGACGACATCGTCTACTCGGCGGCGTTCGTCGTCTGCGCCGGGCGCGATGACGCCGAGATCGCCCGGCGGGCCGCCGCCATCTCCCGCGATGTCGATGAACTGCGCACCAACACCCCGCTCGTCGGCACCCCGTCGGAGATCGTCGACCGGCTGGCGCCCTACGTTGAGGCCGGGGTTCAGCGGGTGTACCTGCAGGTGCTCGACATGTCCGATCTCGACCATGTGGAGTTGTTCGCCACCGAGGTGGCCCGCCAGCTGACCTGATTGCGGAAAGTCTCATTCGTGCTGGCGGGGCGGCTAGCATAGGTAGCCGTGGCGAAAACTGACCCCACTGGGGCCACCGGCTATCCGGCCGAGGACGCCATCCCCTTTCCCGATCCGTTCGGCCCATACCCCGATCAGCCCTACCCGAGCGGATCGGCCGTGAGCCCGCCGCAGCCGACATCCAACGGCGCGGGAGAGCCGCCGCCACCGGTTGACGACGACGATCCGCCCACCGATCCCGCGCTGCCCGTGCTGGCCACGGACGACGGGTTCGACCCGTTCTCGGCCGACGCGTTCTGGTTTCCCGAGCGACCCTGGTACCGCAAGCAGTCCGCGACGATCGCCTTGTGGGCCATCGGCGCGGCCGTGGTCGCCATGGTCGTCGCGGCAGTACTGCTGGTGGTCCGCGACTCCGACGAGTCCGGCAGCCCCGGCAATGACGACACCTCGACGACGGCCCCGTGCCGGAAACCCCGCCGTCCTCGGCGGAGCCCCGCAACACCTGGGTGCCGCAATACCCGCGGCAGGCCGACAATGGCAGACCCAACGTCACGACTCCGCAGACCAGGCCGCCGCAGATCAGCGTCCGGCCCACCCACCGCCCGGCGTTCCCCAACCAGCCTGGCGGGGGCTGACGGCTACTATCGGAACCCGTGGCGCGCGACGGTTACCCCGACGACCCGAACAACTACTCCGATAGTGACCCCACCCAGTACGCCAACTACGGCGGCACGGGCGGTGAGGCCTATAGCGATTACCAGCAGCCGGGCTACGACCAGCCGGGCTATGGCCAGCCGACCGGCTACGGGCAGGTGCCCGAGCCTGAGCCGCCGACCCCGTGGCATCGAAAGCCGGTGGCGCTGATCGGTCTTGGTGTGCTCACCGCAGTGGTGCTGGCGTTGCTGGTGTACGCCGTCGTGAAGTTCACCAGTGGTGATTCCAGCAGCCCGGCGGTCACGTCGACCACCACGCCGACCTCGTCGGTGGACACCTCGTCGTCGGCCTCGGTGGCCCCCGGTCCCGGTGGCACCACCCAGACGGTGACCGAGTCGCCGAGCACGAGCACGGAAACCCCGACGACCACCACCGAGACGCCGACCACCACGACCACCACCCAGACGCCGTCGACGAGCACCAGTACGACCACGAGCACGAGCACGTCGACGAGCACCAGCACCACGGTGTCGACGGCCACCGTCACCGAGACGGTGACCACCACCCAGCAGGTGCTGCCCACCCTGCCGTCGCTGTTACCCCGGCCCGGCCAGAACGGCTAGTAGCGCTCAGTAGCCGCGCGAGGCGTACTGGGCGACCAACGCCTCGGCGCTGCGCACCGCGGCTCGGCACGCCCGGGTGGTGAACGGGTCGTTGAGGGGATGTTCGGCCCGTCGCCGCCAGCGTTGGGCCGCGGCGAACGCGGCCCGCGGACCGTCGTAGGGCACCTCGGGTGTCAGCCCGAGCCGGCTGGCCGGGTCGGTGCCCGACCCGCCGATGATGCGGCGCAGCGATGCCATCTCGTCCTCGGTGAATGTGGTTGACCGGGAACGTAACTGGCTCAGCAGCCGCAGTTCTTCGAAGGCGTGGGTGTCGGCCAGCAGCGGGTCGATATCCGCGATCACGTAGGGCGTCGCCTGAATCGGGTGGGTCTCGACGAACCGGCGCAGCGACACCAGCGCTGTGTGCGCCTTGAGCGATTCGGAGCGCTGCGCGAACTGCTGGTCGATGACGTCGCGCAGCGCCACCAGCCCGCTGCGCTCCAGCAGTTCGTCGGCCAGCGCCACCGAATCGGTGACACCCGAGCGCAGTACCGCGATCGAGATGCGGATGCCGAACATGCCGAACCGGTCCAGCAGTGCGGCGCGGGTGGGCACGTCGACGGGCAGCTCGATGTCCGGCCGGACGAAGCGGTCGACGCTGAGCATCGCCTTGTTCAACTCGGCGGGCTCGACGGCGGCGAGTTTCTCCAGTGCGGCGAACTCGCTCTGCCGCAGCGTGCGGGCGGTCAGCGCGAGCAACCCCGACACCGGGACCACCGCCTGGCAGATGCCGGTGCGGTCGAGTTCCTCGGTGAACCGGTTGGCCACATCCTTGGCCGACATCATCGCGTCGAGACGGCCGGCGCCGATCTCGTCGGCGCGGGAGGCCACCCCGATCACCCCGAGGGCGCCGGTGGAGCCGCCGACGAGTTCGCCGATCTGACGCAACAGCGCGATGTCGGCGGCGTTGAGCGTGCGCAGCAGGAACACCACGGCATCGACCCGCGGCACGCCGTCCTCGGGAACCAGCAATCGCAGGGTGCGTTCGGAGACGTCCCGCGACAGCGACGAGGTGCCCGGGGTGTCGATGATCGTGGCGTTGATCAGTTCGGCGGCCGGCCACTCCACGTCGAGGTCGGCGATGTCGACCGGGTCCAGATCACCGAAATCGAAGGTCAGTCCGTCACCGCGGGCGATCGGGACGTTCGTCCGGCGGCCGCCGACGTGATTGGCGGTGACCTTCGGGACCGGGCCGTGCCGGAACCAGGTGACGATCCGGGTGGCCTCGGTAGCATCGGTCGGCGCGATGGTCTCGCCCACGAGTGCATTGACCAGGGTCGACTTACCGGCCTTCAACGTGCCGGCCAGCGCGATCCGAATCGGCTGGTTGAGCCGGGCGGCGATGCGGTCCAGTTCGGCGAACACGTCGGGTCGCTGCTGGTATGCGGGTTCGGACTCATAGGCGCGACGGGTGCCTGCGAGGATGGCGCGGACCTGATCGCTGGTGCTCATCGAGGGTCGAGTCTACGGTCCAGCGCGCGCGGTGCCGGACGGCTAGTATCAGCCGCCATGGCCCCGGAGACGACGCCGTGGTACCGCACCTCGGCGGCCACCTTCGCTGCGGGACTGCTCGGTCTGGGCATCATCGCCGGTTTGGTGTACGCCGTCATCACCATGTCGGGGCAGTGGAGCGGCGACGACAGCGAGACTGTCGTGCCGCCCGGGACGCACCTTCCCGAGCCGCCGCACTTCGCCGCGACCACCACGTCGGCGACGTCGACCACCTACACCACGGTGCGGCTGTCGACCACCGACATCGGGCTGCCGGGCGAGGTGTCCTCCACCACCGGCACGACGACACCGACCGACCTTCCGGTGCCCACCTCGCCGCCGCCGGGCGCTGTGGCTCCGACCTTCCCGGGCAGCTTCCCGACGCGGGTCACCCATCCACCGGGCACCAACCGGACGGGTCCGCGGCTCAATGAGACTCGAACCCTGTTCCCGCAGCCGTAATTACCGTGCCGGAACCAGCTTTTCGGCGTTGTCGAGCACCTGGCCGAGGATGTTGAGCTGCCGTTCGAGCTCGCCGATGCGGTTGTTGCGTTCGGTCTCCTCCAGGCGCGCGGCCGCGATGGTGGACTGCAGTGACTCGTTGAGCGATCGGGTGGTCTGGTTGGCGATCTCGCGATAGTGGTCCCGCAGTTGGCGCTGGACGTTCTTGAGGCGGTCGCGGGATTCCTTGGTGACCACGAACAGGACGTCGTCGACGAAGCGGCGCAGGTTGGTCTTGGCCTCATTGCGCACCCGCATCATCCGGTTCTCCATGTCCTCCTTGTAGGCCTTGCGCCCGAGCAGGAGTCCGGCACCCAGTGACAGCGGGTTGAACATGCCCAGGCCGGCCACCGAGGTCAGCATGCCGAACATCAGCACACCGCCGTAGGAGCCCCGCATGCTGGTGATCACCTTGTGGCCCTTGCCAATCGGTTTGGACTCCAGCCGCGCCAGGGACTTGAGCCTGCCGACTTCGGCGCCCATCTCCCGCGCGCTCACCTCGGGCATCTTGATGGCGTCCAGGCCGGCTTCGACGAACGTGCGGGCCACCTCGGCGGCCAGCGCCTCGGCGCGCTGATAGGCCCAGACGAAGTTGTCCCCGACCGCGTTGGCGACGTCGTCCTCCACCTGGGCGCCGATCTCGGCCCATTGCTGGGTGGGGTCGCAGGAGTCGATGACACCCTCGGCATGCTGGGTGATCGCCCGGAACCGAGCGCGCAGATCGTGGTCGACATCGGCAGTCAGGTCGGCGATCCCGTCGTTGAGCACCTGCTGCCACAGCGCGGTCTGCTGCAGGGCGTCCTGCGCCTCCTGCTTGCGGCGCTCCAGATCGGCCGTCAGCCTGCCGATTTCATCCGGATCACTCAGGGCCGCCAGCTC
Organism: Mycobacterium sp. M26; assembly: GCF_001494595.1. GTDB lineage: Bacteria > Actinomycetota > Actinomycetes > Mycobacteriales > Mycobacteriaceae > Mycobacterium. The sequence goes on along the minus strand of NZ_LN929907.1, from coordinate 1,019,778 downwards.
CGCATCGACAGCAAGCCTCAAATGCTCGGCGGCGGAGCGGATTTCGTTGACCACATGGTCGCGTACCCGATCGTTCTCCCGGGAGAGCACCTTCTCGGACAGGAACTTCACGATCGCCGGGAAGTTGGACTCCTCGTTGAGTTCCTTGTCGTTGTACTGGATGGCGTGGCTGCGCAGCACCGAGGACACCGGGATCAGCGGCAGGTCCAGACCGGCCCGCCGCAGATGGGCGGTGTTGGTCTCGACGATCTGACGCCAGAACGGATACAGGTCGGTCTTGGTGGCGACGATGGCCGCGACCGGGCAGACCTCGTAGGCCTGGCGGATGAACCGCATCTCCGGTTCGGTGAACTCCTGGCTGGTGTCGCTGACCATCAGCATGGCGTCGGCGTCGGGCAGCAGACCCAGGGTGGCCGACAGGTGCGGCTGGCCGTGGCCACCGACACCGGGGGTGTCGATCAGCGTCAGGCCGCCTTTGAGTAACGGGCTGGGAGCGCCGACCTCGACCCGCAGCACCTCGCGTCCACCGGCTTGCGGGGCACGGCGAAGGTCATGGCGGATGTCGGCGACCGGGATGTCGATGACCTCCGGCTCCAGGCCCTCACCGGTCGACACGATCAGCCGGGCGGTGGGCTCGTCGGCGTAAGTGACGACGGTGACCAGCGCGGTGGTCTCGTCGTCGCCGACCCGGGCCACCGGGACATTGAGCAGCGAGTTGAGGAGCTGGCTCTTGCCCTGCTTGAGCTGGCCGGCGATGACCACCCGGATCTGCGGATCGCAGATCCGCTCCTTGGCCACCGCCAGGCGAGCCGCCAGATCACCGCGATCGTTGAGATTGGCGATCGCACTGGTGTGCTCGATCAGCTCGACGATCACCCTGACCCTGCGCGGGTCCTCTGGTTGCGTCACGTGTCCTCCCACTCCTGCCATCAACACCGTAGGCGCACAAAACGGCGGGGACCGTCATCCGGTCCCCGCCGTCGTGCGCTCAGAAGCCGAGCAGGTGATTACCCGACGCCAGCGCCAGGTCGTTGCTGTTGTCGAGCTGGCTGTTCACCAGCGTGGTGTCGTGGCTGGTGTCGAACAGCGCGTGGCTCGAGCTGTCCTGTGTCGAGGTCTCGGTCACGGTGGTGGGGTGCACCGAGCTGTCGGTGTGCTCGCTGACCGTGGTCGTCGTGGTGGTCTCGGTCTGGGTGTGCGTCGGGGTGATCACCGAGTTGCCGCTGTTGGTTGAGGTGTGACCGTCGATGATGGTGATGCCACCGCCACCGGCGTCGCCACCGGAGGTTCGGCCGCCACCAATGCCGATCAGGCTGTCACCGCCGGCCGCTCCGCCACCGTTGCCGCCACTGGCGTCCACGTCGTGGAAGACCGGGCCGCCGTTGTCCTTGATGACGGTGCTGCCACCGGTGGCCGTGGTGCCGTTGTCGTCGATCTGGCCATGTCCGACAGCAACATTGGAGCCGGTCCCGGCCAGCACATCGCCGTTGTTGACGTCGTTGTTGTTGCCGAGCACCGCGCCGTCCCCGCTGACGATGTCACCGCCGCTGGAGCCGCCGACCACGACGCCGCCGTCGGTGGCGGTCTGCGTGGTCTTGTTGCCGAAGGTGATGTCACCGAAGCCGAGGTTGAACGCGCCCTGCTGGGCGTTCGCGCCGGCGGCCTGATCAGGGCTCAGCAGCGAGGTGTCGTTGTGGCTGGCCAGGTCGGTCTGCGGGGCGAAGGTGGGAGCGGGGGCGTACACCGGCTGGAACGACGGCGCGTAGGCCGGGGCGAACCCGTACTGGTTGGACACCGCGCGCTGCAGGCCGACGATCGGGTCGCCGTCGCCGAGCACGAGCCCCGGGACTGCGGTGGCGGCCACCGCCGACACCTGGGCCGCGCTCACACCGGCCAGGCCGGCGTCGCGCAGCGACTGTTCCGGCGCGGAGACGAACGCGCGGGCGGCGTCCTCGTCGCGGAACAGGTTGAGGATCCAGTCGATCAGAGTGAGCATGGTCGGGCCTTTCGGTCGTGCTCGCCGGTCTGTCCGGCGATCTGAAAAACACGCTATGACCGCCGCGGAGCCCCGAAAACGGGGCGCAAACCCCTCGTCGACCGACCCCTACCGGGGGTCATTGAGGGCTCTTCGTTAGGGGATTAGGGGCTCCCTAGGGATTCCGGCAGAAATGGCGAAAGCCCCACGTCATCGGACGTGGGGCTGTCGCGCGCAGGCTCAGAAGAGGTCGTCAGAAGAGGTCGAAGCCCTGGTGCTCGGAGCCGGGGTGGGAGTCGTCGGTGTGTGAGTGCTCCCAGCCGGCGTCGGTGATCCAGTCGGGGGTCAGGCCCGGATCGGCCGGCTGGTCGAGGTACGGATCGGTGACCTGGGTCGACGGGTCGATTCCCGTCGGATCCGCCAGAGCCGGGTCGACGGCGGTATCCGCGACGAGGACGTGCCCGGCGGCGGCCGGATCCTGGATCACCCCGGCGTCGAGCGGGTGGGCATCGGGCAGTGCGTGCGCCGATGCGGCGTCGAACGCGTCGAAGGCGGCGGTGGCAGCCCCGCTGGCCCACACGTTGCCGTCCCCACCCGGGTCGGTACCGAAGCTGGGCGCCGCCATGGACAGTGAATCGGCCACCATCGGGATCAGGTTATTGACGTCGACGCTGGTCACATCTGTCAGATGGGCGTCGGCGATGGCACCGGCCGGGTCGGCGGCGTAGCGTGCGGCGGCATCGGGGTCGCGCACCAACGACATCACAAAGTCGAGCAACGAGTTTGCCATGTCACGCCTTCTCCCCTACCGCCGATAGTCACAGCAGAATTCCAGCTGCTGCCAAGAATGCTATCGGCGAAAGCAGGCGCCGGGATCGGTGCCGAACCCAGCCCGCCGACGTCGGCGTTAGGGGATGCAGCCTTAGGGGATTCGATGTCATTAGGGGTTTCCTGCCGGGGTTGGCGGCAGTCAGCCGCTATGGTGAAAACCGCCGCCGAGCGCAGCGGAAGGGAAGTGCGAATTGAGCGACTCGCTGGGGTTGTCGATCGGGACGGTCAACTTGGCGGCAGCCCGCCCCGGACGCCGGCCGGTGACCCGCCGATCGGTCCTGACGTTGTGGGACAACCGGCCTGCCGAGGTCGGTGTCCCGTCGCAGAACCCGGAGTTGACGAGCCCCAACCTGACCGAGGCCGGTCAGGTGTTGCGGGGCTTCGTCGAACGCGTCGGCGATCCCGTTCCCCTGGTCGCCGCCGACGGGTCGGCGCACAGCGGTGAAGCGCTTGCCGCCGAAGCACTCGAGGCCATGGCGCGCACGGTCGACGATGGCCAGCCGCCGTCGACGATCGTCATTGCGGTGCCGGCCTATTGGGGTCCGGGCGCCATTGGTGCGCTGCGCGGTGCGTTGCGGGCCCGTCCCGCGCTGTCCCCCGGCGGGGTGCCCCCGACGCTGATCTCGGATGCCACCGCGGCGCTGGCCTCCCTGCAGGCCGACCCGGGCCTACCCGGCCAGGGCGTGGTGGCGCTGTGCGACTTCGGCGGCAGCGGAACGAACATCACCCTGGCCGACGCGGGTGCCAACATGGCACCCATCGGCGAGACCGTGCGGTTCGCCGACTTCTCGGGTGAGCAGATTGATCAGGCCCTGCTGACCCAGGTGCTGGCCGCGGTGCGCGACGCAGCCAATGCCGACCCGGCCAGTACCGCGGCGGTGGGCGCTCTCACCCGGTTGCGCGACGAATGCCGTCAGGCCAAGGAGCGGCTGTCCGCCGAGACCGCGACCGTGGTGCCGGTGGAGCTTCCCGGGGTGCGTACCGAGATCCGGGTGACCAGGGCCGAACTCGAGGGCCTGATCGCCGAGCCGCTGGCCGGCTTCCTGGATGCCCTCGGAGATGCCCTGGAGCGCAACAGGATTCCGGCCGTCAACCTGGCCGCGGTGGCCACGGTGGGCGGGGGCGCCGCCATTCCGATCATCACCCAGCGCTTGTCGGAGGAACTGCGCGTGCCGGTGGTCACCACGCCACTGGCCGGGCTCAACCCGGCCATCGGGGCCGCGGTGATCGCCGCGCGGGGCACCGCCCCGGATGCGCCGACCGGGATGTCGGTCGCGGCCGCGGACGCCCCGACCGGTCTTGCACCTGCGGCATGGGCAGCGGGCGCGGCGGGTGCCGCCGCCACCGAGTCGGCCACCGACGGATCACCGTCTGCGACGTTCCGGGCACTGGCCTGGTCGCAGGACGACGAGGCCAGCGACGAACCGGTGCCCTACTCCGGTGAGGACTACACCTTCGACTACGCGCAGCAGGCCCAGGGGGCCACCGGGGCGCGCCCGATGGTCGAGTTCGACTCCGACGACCAGGAGACGATGCTCGTCGACACGCCGGTGCCGTGGTACCGGCGACCGCCGTTGCTGTTCGGCCTGGCCGCCGCAGTGGCGGCGGTGGCAGTCGGCGGATTGGCGATCACTCTGACCAGTGTGGACAGCACACCGACCACCACGACCACCCGCGTCACCAAACCGGGCGAGCAACCGGCCGACGCCGTCACCACGAGTGTCATTCCGCCGCAAACGGTTACGGTCACCGGTGACAACGGCAGTGCCACGGTGTCGACCATCCCGGCCTCGACCACCACCCAGCCGGCCAGCACCACCACGACCACGACGACGCCGTCGACCACCACGACGACGACAACGACGACCACCACCACAACCACGACGACCACCACCACCACCACGACGACCCCGCCGACGACCCCCCCCCCCCCCCCCCCACCGCCCCCGCCGACGACCACCACCACGACCACGACCACGCAGCCGCCCACCACCACGACGACGAAACCGCCGACGACCACCACGACGGAGGCCCCGCCGCCGACCACCACGGTGGCGCCGCCGACGACGACGGTCGCTCCGATCACGACGACGGCGGCTGCCGCACCCACCACGGCGCAGGTTCCCACCACCCAGGTGGTGGTGACCACCGAGGCACTGATCCCCGCCGTCATCGCACCCGAGAGCTAGCCGGGACGTGGCCGAACCGGTTGCGCCGCAAAGCCTTCCACCAGCCGCGAAGGCGATGGTGGAGGCACTGGCGGCGGCCCCGACCGGTCCGGCCAAAGTACTGGTGACCGGCGGAGTCGGTGCCGGCAAGAGCACGGTGCTGGCGGCGGTCCGAGAGGTGCTGCGCGACGGCGGTCTGCCCGTCAGCACCCGGCTCCCGGCCGCCGAGAACCGCCATGCGGTCGTGGTGATCGATGACGCACACCTGCTCAGCGCCGAGGAACTCGGCCGGCTCACCGACCTGACCGGCGATCCGGACTCGACGGTGATCATCGCCTCCGAGCCCCGCGAGAGTGACGATGCGCTGCGCGCGCTGACGACGGCCATCGAGCGCGAACGTCCCCGTGTCGCGCTGGGACCGCTTGGCGCGGCTGAGGTTTCGCGACTGCTGGCCGACCCGTCCGGGCATCCGCCGCGCACCGACCTGGTGACCAACATCATGGTCGCCACCGCAGGGATCCCGTTCCTGGTGGCGGCGGTCGCCGACTCGGTGCGACCTCCCTCGCCGAATTCGACTGCGCAGACGGCGTTTTTCGCGCTGATCGAGCGCCTGCGACGGCTGGGCGAACCGGAACTGGACGCCTTGCTGGTGTGCTCACTGAGCTATGACCTCGGCGCCACCGACCTTGCTGCGGCATTGGAACTTCCCGCCGAGCGAGCACAGGTGCTGGTGGACCGCGCCCGCGCCACCGGCCTGGTGGAGCCGTCGCACAGTCCGCACTTCCTGCGCTCGGTGCACCGCGCGGTGTCCCAGGTGGTGGGCAACGCCCGGCATCGCGAGCTCGAAACCGCCCTGCTGCGCACCCAAATCGAGATGTCCACCCTGTCCCCGGCGTTGGCGCTGCGGCTGGCCGAACACGGTGTCCAGGATCAGCAGCTGGCCGAAGTACTCCGTCGGCAGGCCGCGGCCGGGCGCAGCGATCCGGGATCGGCCGCGCGGCTGTACCGGGCGGCGGTCGACGCGGGCGCCGTCGAGTTGCGTGCCGAGCTCGCCGACGCACTGGCCCGATCCGGCGACGTCGCGGCTGCCGGCGGCGAGACCGACGACCTGCTCAGCTCACCGGACCCCCGGGAGCGGGCCGCCGCGGTGCGCGTCGCGGCGAGCATGGCGGCGCACAGCGGCAACAGCGCTCAGGCGGCTGAGCTGTTCACCTGGCTGGGCCCCTACCCTGACGCGGTGGTCAGCGCCGCCGCGGCGATCGTGCTGACCTCGGTCGGCGACGCGCAGGGGGCCAACGCGGCGCTGGCCGCCGAGGTGGCCGGTCCGCCGACCGCCGCATCGCGCGGTGCCCGCACCCTGGCAGATGGTCTGCTCACCACCCTGTCGGCGCCCTACTCTGCGGCGGCCGCCAAGCTCGGCCAGGCGATGGCCGCCGAGTACTCCGCGGGGCAGGTGCTGCCCGACAGCCCGGCTGCCCTGGTCACCCTCGCCGCCCTGCACGCCGGGGATCCGGTGCGGGCGCGCAGTGTGATCAGCCGGGCGGTACGCGCCGGCCGCGATAGCCCGGACCCGCTGTACGGGCACCGGCATCGGCTGTTGCTGGCCTGGACCAAGATGCAGGACGGCCACCTCGCCGGCGCCTCCAGCGAACTGGCCGGCATCGACGACTCGGCTCTGCACCGCCGCGATGCGCTGTGGGCGGCAGCCCTGCGGACCGCGATCGCGCGGCGCGGCGGTGACACCGGCGGAGTCCAGAAGCATTGGTATGCGGCCATGGAGGTGCTCGCCGAGTATTCGGTGGACCTCTTCTCCCTGCTGCCACTGGGTGAGCTGTGGGTGGCCTCGGCGCGGATGCGTCAGCAGGACCGGCTCACGCCGTCCCTCGACCAGGCGTTCGCGATCCTGTCCGCACTCGGCAACCCGTCCACCTGGTCGGTGCCACTGCACTGGGCCGGTGTGCATGCGGGCATCCTGGCCAGCGACCCGGCGGCGGTCACTCCGCACGGGCAGGCACTGGCCGGGGCCGCCGCCCACAACCCGTTCGCCAAGGCGCTGGCCGGGGCGGGCCGGACCTGGCTACGGGTGCTCGCCAATCAGGTCGACGCCGACGAGGTGAATGCCGCGGCGCACAGCCTGGCCCAGTTCGGACTCACCTCCGATGCCACCCGGCTGGCCGGGCAGGCTGCTCTGCAAGCCACCGATCCCAAGGTCTCAGGCCTGATGCTGCAGGTGGCCCGCGATCTCAAGGTCGCGGCGGGCGACGGCGCCGAGGACTCCGCGACCCCCGAACCGGGGCCCGGCGTCGGCGCGGTACGGCCGGCGTCGTCGCCGCTGTCGGACCGCGAGCGCGAAGTCGCCGAACTTCTTCTGATGGGCATGCCCTATCGGGACATCGGGGCCCAGCTGTTCATCTCCGCCAAAACCGTCGAACATCACGTCGCACGCATCCGCAGGCGGCTGGGCGCCGAATCCCGTTCGGAGATGTTGTCGATGCTGCGGGCAATCCTGACTCCCGAGGCGTGACCCCAGACACGATCTGGGGAAGTTAGGGCAGCCTTTGTGGCGGCGCCGATCGCGAAGATGCAACTATGAGCTGGAATGGAGCCAAGTTACCGACCGGTAACTTGCGCTAAGTTACTAACGAGTAACTTACACTAGGGAGGCAGTCCGTGACCGCTCTCGACTGGGGCCGGCTGGTAATTGGCCTGCTGGCGACCGCCATTGTGCTGGTCTTTGCCGCACGCCGTGTGCAGTTCCTGACCAAGCTGATCCGGTCGGGTCAGCCCGTCGGTGACGCGGCCGGCCGCAAAGACGACATCCCGGACCGGATCAAAGCCCAGTTCACCGAGGTCTTCGGTCAAAAGAAGCTGCTCAAGTGGTCCATCCCCGGCCTCGCTCACTTCTTCACGATGTGGGGCTTCTTCATTCTGGCCACGGTGTACCTCGAGGCCTACGGCGTGCTCTTCAACCCCGAGTTCCACATCCCGATCGTCGGCCGGTGGGACGCTCTGGGCTTCCTGCAGGACTTCTTCGCGGTCGCCGTGCTGCTCGGCATCATCACGTTCACGATCATCCGGCTGCGCTCCGAGCCGAAGGAACTCGGCCGCTCGTCGCGGTTCTACGGCTCGCACACCGGCGGTGCCTGGCTGATCCTGCTGATGATCTTCCTGGTCATCCTGACCTACGCGATCTTCCGCGCCGCCTCGGTCAACGTGCTGGGCGACGCCTTCCCCTACGGCTGGGGCGCCTTCTTCTCGCACGGCCTGGCCAAGCTGCTGGCCCCGCTGGGCCACACGGCCAACGAGTGGATCGAGACCATCGCGCTGCTCGGCCACATCGGCGTCATGCTGGCCTTCCTGCTGATCGTGCTGCACTCCAAGCACCTGCACATCGGCCTGGCCCCGATCAACGTCACCTACAAGCGGCTGCCCAACGCGCTGGGTCCGCTGCTGCCCGTCGAGTACCAGGGTGAGCCGGTCAACTTCGAGGATCCCGCCGAGGACGCCGTGCTCGGCCGCGGCAAGATCGAGGACTTCACCTGGAAGGGTTACCTCGACTTCACCACCTGTACCGAGTGCGGCCGCTGCCAGTCGCAGTGCCCGGCGTGGAACACCGGAAAGCCGTTGTCTCCCAAGCTCGTCATCATGAACCTGCGCGACCACCTGTTCGCCAAGGCGCCCTACATCATCGGCGGCAAGCCGATTCCGAACGGCGAGAACGAGGCCGAGCAGTTCGCCTCAGCCGAGGGCGGTTTCGTCGAGACCAAGCACGACGCCCACGACCACGTGCCGGAGTCCGGCTTCGAGCGCGTCATGGGCTCCGGTCCGGCACAGGCCACCCGCCCGCTGGTCGGCACCGCCGAGCAACTCGGCGTGATCGACCCCGACGTGCTGTGGTCCTGCACCACCTGCGGCGCCTGCGTCGAGCAGTGCCCGGTGGACATCGAGCACATCGATCACATCGTCGATATGCGCCGCTACCAGGTGATGATGGAGTCCGAGTTCCCCGGTGAGCTCGGCGTGCTCTACAAGAACCTGGAGAGCAAGGGCAACCCGTGGGGCCAGAACGCCAAGGAGCGCCTCACCTGGATCGACGAGGTCGATTTCGACGTGCCGGTGTACGGCAAGGACGTCGAGTCGTTCGCCGGCTTCGAGTACCTGTTCTGGGTCGGCTGCGCCGGCGCCTACGAGGACCGCGCCAAGAAGACCACCAAGGCGGTCGCCGAGCTGCTGTCGGCGGCCGGGGTCAAGTTCCTGGTGCTCGGCGACGGTGAGACCTGCAACGGCGACTCGGCCCGCCGTTCGGGCAACGAGTTCCTGTTCCAGCAGCTGGCCGCGCAGAACGTCGAGACCCTCAACGACCTGTTCGAGGGTGTCGAGCGGGTGGACCGCAAGATCGTCGTCACCTGCCCGCACTGCTTCAACACGCTGGGCCGCGAATACCCGCAGGTCGGCGGCACCTACACCGTGGTGCACCACACCCAGCTGCTGAACCGCCTGATCCGCGACAAGAAGCTGGTGCCGGTCAAGCCGGTCGAGGGCGGGTCCAACATCACCTACCACGACCCGTGCTACCTGGGCCGCCACAACAAGGTCTACGACGCACCGCGTGAGCTCATCGGTGCCTCCGGCGCGCAGCTCACCGAGATGCCGCGGCACGCCGACCGCGGCCTGTGCTGCGGCGCGGGTGGCGCCCGGATGTGGATGGAAGAGCACATCGGCAAGCGCGTCAACCACGAACGCGTCGACGAGGCGCTGGCGCTGGACCCGTCGAAGATCGCCACCGGCTGCCCGTTCTGCCGCGTGATGATCACCGACGGCGTCGGTGACCGCGAGAAGGCCGACGAGGTCGAGGTGCTCGACGTGGCCCAGCTGCTGCTCGGCACGCTGGACCTGAGCGGTGTCACGCTGCCGGAGAAGGGTGCCGCGGCCAAGGCGGCCGCTGCGGCCGCTCCGGTCAAGGCCCCGCCGAGCCCACCCCGGCTCCGGCCGAGCCCGCCGCGGCTGCGGCACCGGCTGCTCCGGCGGCACCGGCCGCAGAAGCTCCCGCGGCCGCGCCGGTCAAGGGCCTGGGCATCGCGGGCGGCGCCAAGCGCCCGGGTGCCAAGAAGGCTGCGGCTCCGTCCAACGGCGCAGCGGCCCCGGCTGCTGAGGCTGCTCCGGCCGCTGAGGCGCCCGCCGCAGTGCCCGTCAAGGGACTCGGCATCGCGGGCGGCGCGAAGCGTCCCGGTGCGAAGAAGGCTCCGGCGGCTCAGGCCACCGCAGCGGCAGCGCCGGCGGCCGAGGCGGCACCGGCCGCCGAGGCACCGAAGGCGGAGGCTCCTGCCGCCGAGGCTCCGGCCGTCGAGGTCAAGGGACTCGGGATCGCCGCAGGCGCCCGCCGGCCCGGCGCCAAGAAAGCTCCGGCCGCAGCACCTGCCGCGCCGGCTCCCGCCGAGGCAGCTCCGGCCGCTCCTGCCGCCGAGCCCGCTCCGGCTGCCGAGGCAGCTCCTGAAGCCGCGGCTGAGCCGGAACCGGCCGTCGAGGTCAAGGGACTGGGGATCGCACGGGGCGCCCGCCCGCCCGGCAAGAAGCGCTAGCGCCACCGATCCTGTCGTTGTCGACACCGCCACTCGCGCGACGTGTCGACAACGACAGTTTGGGTGGGAAGTGCTAGCCGATCTTCTGCATCTGGAAGGCGGCCTGGGTGATCTGCCCGCCGGGGCACTCGCCGTTGGAGTCCGTGGTCAGAAAGCCGGTCAGCGTCGCGGCGTCGATCGAGTAGGCGATCGAGACCGGCGCATAGCTGCCGTCGGAGCAGACGATGCCGTCGGGCTTGGTGACGGTGAAGTTCCAGCGGCCATTGGTCAAGGTGGCGACGCTGGTCCACCCGACGGTGCTGACCAGATTGGCTGTGCAGCCGTCAGTGAGGGTGACGCAGTTGGTGGTCGCGTTGACCTGGGCGCCATCGGCGCCGCCGACGACGGCGTAGGTACCACTCAACGGTGCCGGATCGGCGTTCGCCGGGGCGCTCAGCGCCACCGGGATCACGGCAGCGGCCGCCACCGAGACCAGGGTCGCCGCCAATGCAACGGTGCTGTGTTGTTTCATCTCTGCGCCTCCATGCTCGATGCAGCAAATTAGCAGCCTTTTCGCAGGGAATTCGGTAGGCAGCCGCCAAATGCCCGGTTGTGTCCGGGATGCTGCGCAACCGATGACGAACGGTTACGTCAGCGCAGCAAAATTGCGCCCTGACGGGCGGTTAATCGGTTTGCGCCGAGATGGGACAATTCTTGACGTGACTACTCATCAGCTGCCGTGGCATTGCACGAGCCAGCACCCCCGGCAGCGCACGTTCACGCAGTCGACCAAGCTGCAGGACGTTCTCTACGAGATCCGCGGGCCGATCCACGAGCACGCGAACCGGCTGGAGAACGAGGGTCATCGGATTCTCAAGCTCAACATCGGTAACCCCGCCCCGTTCGGGTTCGAAGCGCCCGACGTCATCATGCGCGACATCATCGCCGCGCTCCCCGACGCCCAGGGCTACTCGGACTCCAAAGGCATCGTCAGTGCCCGCCGGGCCGTTTTCACCCGCTATGAGCTGGTCGAAGGCTTCCCGAAGTTCGACATCGACGACGTCTACCTCGGCAACGGCGTCTCCGAGCTCATCACCATGACGCTGCAGGCGCTGCTCGACAACGGCGACCAGGTGCTCATCCCGGCCCCGGACTATCCGCTGTGGACGGCCTCGACCGCGCTGGCCGGGGGCACCCCCGTGCACTACCTGTGCGACGAGACCAACGGCTGGATGCCCGATATCGCCGACCTGGAGTCCAAGATCACCGACCGCACCAAGGCGCTGGTGGTCATCAACCCGAACAACCCCACCGGCGCGGTATACAGCCGCGAAGTCCTGCAGCAGATGGTCGAACTGGCCCGCAAACACCAGCTGCTGCTGCTGGCCGACGAGATCTACGACAAGATCCTCTACGACGAGGCCAAACACATCAGCCTGGCCTCACTGGCACCGGATCTGCTGACGCTGACCTTCAACGGCCTGTCCAAGGCCTACCGGGTGGCCGGCTACCGCTCCGGCTGGCTGATCATCACCGGCCCCAAGGAACACGCCAGCAGCTTCATCGAGGGCATCAGCCTGCTCGCCAACATGCGGCTGTGCCCGAATGTGCCTGCGCAGCATGCCATCCAGGTCGCCCTGGGCGGACACCAGAGCATCGAGGACCTCGTGCTACCCGGTGGCCGGCTGCTCGAGCAGCGCGACGTGGCCTGGGCCAAACTCAACGAGATCCCCGGTGTCTCCTGCGTGAAGCCCGAAGGCGCGCTGTATGCCTTCCCCCGGCTCGACCCGGAAGTCCATGACATCCACGACGACGAGCAGTTGGTCCTGGATCTGCTGCTGCAGGAGAAGATCCTGGTCACCCAGGGCACCGGGTTCAACTGGCCCGCGCCCGACCACCTGCGGATCGTGACGCTGCCCTGGGCGCGGGATCTGTCCAAGGCAATCGAACGGCTCGGCAACTTCCTGGCCAGCTACCGCCAGTAATAGTCCAGGCAGACGCATCTACCCTGTGCGGGTGACGCACTCGCACTCGCACTCACACACCGGCCCCGCGCCGCTGAGCCCACTGGCGGCCAGAACCGTGGCCATCATCCTGGCGGTGATCGGCCTGGCGGTGGTCATCGGCGCGGTCCTGCTGTGGCCGAGCAACCACAAGGTCGACATCCCGCTGCCGTTCCAGAACAGCGCCGGCGGAGCCGTCACCACCGAGGGCGGCCACGTGGTCTCGACCAGCCTCGCCGACTGCGGAAGCCCATCGGCCGGCCAGGTGCTCACCGCCTCGCCGGCGCCCGGACTGGCTGGTAGCGGGCAGTGCATCCAGAACGTCGTCGCCATCGACACCGGACCCAATCGTGGCGCCACCACCCTGCTGGAGTTCTCCCCGGGACCGGGCCAGCCAAACCTGTTGGCCGGAGACAATATTCGCATCTTTCGCCAGGTCGACCAGCAAGGCGCCACCAGCTACGGGTTCTACGACTACGAGCGCACCTGGCCGTTGATCGCACTGGCCGCGGCGTTCGCGCTCGTGATCGTCGCGGTGGCCCGCTGGCGGGGATTGCGCGCACTGGTCGGGATCGTGGTGGCCTTCCTGGTCCTGGTGATCTTCCTGCTCCCCGCCCTGCGGGACGGCTCACCGGCGGTGCCGGTGGCACTGGTGGCCTCGTCGGCCATCCTGTACGCGGTGCTCTACCTGGCGCACGGGGTGAGTCTGCGGACCAGCGCGGCGCTGCTCGGAACCTTGACCGCGATGCTGCTCTCAGCGCTGTTGTCCTGGGGCGCAATCGAAATGGCGCATCTCACCGGGTTGTCCGAGGACCAGAACAATGTGGTGGCCGCCTCGATGGGCCACGTGTCGATCCAGGGTCTGCTGCTGGCCGGGTTCATCATCGGCTCGCTGGGTGTGCTCAACGATGTGACGATCACCCAGGCCTCGGCTGTCTTCGAGCTGGCCCACCTGGGGCACGGTTCGCGGCGGCAGATCTTCCTGCGCGCCATGCGCATTGGCAGCGATCACATCGCTTCCACCGTCTACACCCTGGTGCTGGCGTATGCCGGCAGCTCGCTGTCGCTGCTGTTGCTGTTCAGCGTCGCTAACCGGTCGCTGGCCGATGTGCTGACCAGTGAAAGCGTGGCCATCGAGATCGCCCGCTCCGCGGTGGGCGGCATCGTGCTGGCGTTGGCGGTCCCGCTGACCACGGGGATCGCGGCGATCCTGGCTACCCCCGCTCCAGCAGCTCCAACAGGTAACCGCCATAGCCTGACTTGAGCAGGGTGTGCGCCCGCTCGGTGAGCTGGTCGTCGTCGATGAAACCCATCCGCCAGGCGATCTCTTCCGGGCAGGAGATCTTCAGTCCCTGTCGTGCTTCGATGGTGCGCACGAAATCGGCTGCGTCCAAAAGGGAATCGAACGTCCCGGTGTCCAGCCAGGCGGTTCCGCGTGGCAACACCTCGACGGTCAGCCTGCCCTGGTCGAGATAGATCTGGTTGATCTCGGTGATCTCCAGTTCGCCACGCGCCGACGGCGTGAGGCTGCGGGCGATGTCGATGACGTCGTTGTCGTAGAAGTACAGCCCGGGCACCGCGTAGTGGGATCGCGGGGCGGCGGGTTTTTCCTCTAGCGACACCGCGGTTCCGGTGGCGTCGAATTCGACGACGCCATAGGCCGACGGGTTGGCCACCCAGTAGGCGAAGATCGCGCCACCATCGACGTCGCTGAACCGGCTCAGGCTGGTGCCGACGCCGGGACCGTAGAAGATGTTGTCGCCCAGGATCAATGCCACCGGTTCGGTGCCGATGTGTTCGGCGCCGATCAGGAATGCCTGGGCCAGGCCCGCCGGCCGGTCCTGCACCGCGTAGCTGATCGCAGCGCCGAACGCCGAGCCGTCGCCGAGGAGGCGCTGGAAGGCCGGTGCGTCCGACGCCGTGGTGATCACCAGGATGTCGCGAATCCCCGCCAGCAGCAGCGTGGACAGCGGGTAGTAGATCATCGGCTTGTCGTACACCGGCAGCAGTTGCTTGCTGACTCCGGTGGTCACCGGGTACATGCGAGTGCCCGATCCCCCTGCCAGGATGATTCCCCGCATCCGGTAAGCCTAGAACGAGCGCCACAGTCCAGCCCGCCCGGTGCCGCCGTCAGTACTCGACGCGGAATCCCCCGATGAGCGTGATCTGGTTGCCGTCGGGATCGGCCAGCGTCGACAACCGCACACCCTTGTTCGCCTCGACGATCGCGCCGGGCATCAGGCCGCGGCCGCGCAGCTCCTCGAGGTGGCCGTCGAGATCGTCGACCGCAAAGTTGAGCAGCCCGCCGCCGGCCTTCCCGGGCTCGTCGAACACCTGCACCCACGCGCCGGGACGGACCTGCCACTCCAGCAGCGTGGGCATGGGATGGTTGTCGGCGGGCCTGCCGAACAAGGTCGCGTACCAGCGGCCGCTGGTGTCGACGTCGCGCACGGGGACGACGGCCAGCACATGATCAATCGCCATGTTTCACACCTCCTGTCTCAGAGGGTGTGACTACCCCGGCTCGCCGAAGTCATCGGTGAGGGTGATCAGACCTGCAGGTCCTCGTCGGTCAGCTCGGTGGCCTCCAGCGCGGCGGCCAGGCTGTCGTGGCGGAACACCGAGGTGACGTGGTCGTGGACCACCCGGAACGCCGAGGCCGCGGTGCTGGTGTCGGCGGGATCGGACTTCGACGTCAGTTGCTCTTCGACGACGACGACGCCGTCGTGGTAGTAGATCTGGCCGACCTCGATGGCCACCGTGGAGCCCTGCGCCCAGTCGCGCAGTGCGGCATGACCCTGCGCGGCGCCGTTGGCGTCGCCGATCTCGATGTCGTCGCTGGACAGCGACACCAGGGTGTCGAGGTCCGAGGAGTTCAGCGCGTCATGCCAGGCGAGAACGGTGGCGATCTCAGAGGTGCTCATGAAGGCTCAAGTTACCGGCTCAGAACGGCGTGCGGGCCAACCAGGTGTCCCAGACGTGCGCTTCGCCGAACATCTCGATGTCCAGCTCGGCCACCGGGGCGCGGCGCACGATCGCCAGCAGCAGGTCGCGAGCCGGGCCGCGCAGGGCGGTGGTGGCCTTGCCGTGCTCGTGGTCCACGGCGATCCCGTCGGGCCGACCCAGGATGGTCCACTCGCCGGCGGTCCCGAGGCCGGGGTCGGTGGCGTGCAGGTGCAGCGACTGGCCGTCGCCGAGCGGCCGGTCCCCGCCGGCCGGTCCTTCGGCGTCGGCGCGCACGAACACCCGCTCGAGGTACTCGGTGATGCCGTCGGCCGCGACCGCCGGGTCGAGGTAGAAGCCGGCCCCCAGGGCCAGGGCGGCATCGGCGCGGTGCACGGCGGTCTCGTGCAGGCGACGCCGGATCCACCACTTCGCCGGCCGGGGTCCCAGGAAGGTCCACACGGGGGTGTCCGGGCCGGTTCGGGCGACGGCCTCGATCAGCATCTGCGGGCCCTCGTGCAGCCAGGCCAGCTCGTTGTCGCGGCCCTCCGGGGGCTTACCCCCGGCGACGGTGCGCGGGTCGATGGCGTCCATCGACTGCTGGGCCACGATCTGCGTGCACCAGCGGTCACCCCGGCCGACATGGCGCATCAGCTGCGCGAGCGTCCACTCCGGGCAGGTCGGCACCGGGGTCGACAGGTCGGCGTCGTAGAAGAGTTCGGCGAAGGCCGCGTTCTCGGTGATCAGCTCTTCGGGGAAATCCATAGTCGCAACCTACGTCAGATGGTGTGAATGCCGACCGGGGATCGGTTGTGCGGGGCTGTTGGCCGCCAAGAGAATCTGCAGCAGTTCCAGGGGCGGTACCGGCGGGCTGTAGTAGAAGCCCTGCATCACGTCGCAGCCCAGTTCGGCGACCCGGGCTGCCAGGTCGGCACTTTCGACACCCTCGGCGACCGTCGTCAGACCCAGTTCGTGGGCCAGGTCCACGCTGTAACGCACCACCGTGGCGACCCGGGCGTCGTCGACGACGGCGGCGACGAGTTCGCGGTCCAGTTTCACTTCGTCGACGGGAAGGTCGCAGAGGTAGGCCAGGGTGGAGTAGCCGCTGCCGAAGTCGTCGATGGCGATCGCGATTCCGTTGCCGCGCAACACATCGAGCACTTCCCGGGTCTTCTCCAGATTGCCCAGCAGCAGGTCCTCGGTGATCTCCAGGGTGAGTGCGGAGGAACTGAGATTCCGGTCGGCCAGCGCGCGCGCCACCCGGGTGGGCAAGTGGGTGTCGGCGAACAGCGGCGCGGAGATGTTCACCGCGACAGAGAGATCCGGCGCCACCGTGCGGAACTGCAGCACATCGTCGAGGGCCATGTTGATGACGAGTTCGGTGATGGATCCCATCAGGCCGTAGCGGCGGACCAGCGGCAGGAACTCGTCGGGACCCAGCAGTCCGCGCTCGGGATGCCGCCAGCGCACCAGCGCCTCGACGCCGCCGATGTGTTGGGTGCGGATGTCGACCTTGGGTTGGTACAGGACGGTGAGTTCGAACTGGTCGATGGCCTGCCGGAGTTCGGCAAGCTGGGCGTCGACGACTCGATCCGATTGTCCTGCTGCGCCACCCAGTCGGTTGAGCGAGCCGTCATCGGCCATCCGGTACATCTCCGGGGAAAACCGCTGCACCCCATGGCTCCTGGCCTTCTTGGCCGAGTACATCGCCACGTCGGCTTGCTTGAGCAGATCCTCAGCCGACAGCGCGCCCTGACCGGTGTCGGCGACCGCCAGTCCCACGCTGGGGCGGATGAACAGTTCGTGGCCCTCGATGAGGAACGGCTTGTCGAACGAGGTCACCACCCGCTGCGCGATCCGATCCGCAGTGGCGGCATCACCTTCGACCAGGACCACGAACTCATCACCGCCGAGGCGGGCCACGGTGTCGCTGTTGCGGACGCAGCCGAGGATCCGTTCGCCGGCCCGGTTGAGCAGGTCGTCACCGGCGGCATGCCCCAACGTGTCGTTGACGAGCTTGAAATCGTTGAGGTCCAGCGCGATCAGGCTCACCGGGGTGTTGTCCCGGGCCCGCTGGCCCATCGCCAGGTCCAGCCGGTCGGCGAACATCGCGCGGTTGCCCAGCCCCGTCAGCGGATCACGCAGGGCTTGTTCGGCAACGACTTTCAGCAGGCGCCTGTTCTCACTGACCGCGACGAACTGACGGGCCAACACCGTCACCACCAGCAGCGCGCCGACGAATTCCACCAACGGCGTCTGGAATGTCGACGGAGGTTCGGTGGCCGCCACGATGCCGACCAGTAACAGCGGTGCGTACGGGAACCAGATGGACGCCCATCCCGGCAGCGACACCTGGCGGCGCGTGTCATGGGCACCTTCCCGGCTCGCCGTCGCCGCGACCATGATGAGCAGCAGCCCGGCCACCCACCCGATATCGATCACGTTGCCGCTGGTGTATTCGCTCTTGAGCGACAGGTAGGCAAAGGCACTGTCGGACAGGGCAATACAAGTCATCGCGACAGTGAGCAGGCTCAGCACCAGACGCTGGTCGGGAGCGGCCCGGACGGCTGCGACCGCGGCGATGGTCAGGATCACCACATCGGAGACCGGATAGGCCAGTGAGAGCACGAGAGTCAGCGTGGTGTCGGCACCGGCCTCATACAGCGGCCGCAGGATCGTCACCCAGCTGGCCAGGAACAACGATCCGGCCACGATCAGACCGTCGAGCAGCATGCGCCCACGGAACTGGCGGCTGCGATCGGCGGGGAACAGCAGCAGGCCGACGCAGAAGCCGACGGGCATGATCAGGTAGGCCGCGTCGGCAAGCGACGGGAAGGGCACCTCGTCGGCGGACAGTTCGTAGTAGGCCCAGAGGATGTCGCCGACGGCCCAGCCCACCAACCCGATGGCCATGGCGATCCACGCCGCGCGCAGCCGGCCGTTCGTGGAACGTGCCGCCATGGCGGCCAGGATGACCGACGGGATGGTGAGGACCACGAAGACGATGTCGTCGACGGCCTGCAGCGATGTCCCGTGCGAGAGGCCGCCGATGATCCACCCGACGAAGACGACGAACACGGCGGCGGCGGCAGTCGCGATGTGCGAGGTCTTCAACACATCGCCACCTCCCCCGGCATCGGCCCGACTATTTGCGGGCAAAGCGATCTTAAGGCGCGATGACGCCGGATGTGGCCGAGTGACGCGTTAGCGCGCGGGCGGCCGTCCCAGCGCGTGGACGGTCCAGCCGGCAGCCGACCAGCGTTCGTTGTCCAGGCAGTTGCGGCCGTCGACGATCACCTGGGCCCGCACCGTGGCTGCCAGGGTGTGCGGCTCGAGGTCGAGGAATTCCTGCCACTCGGTGAGCACCAGCACCGCGTCGGCGCGGTCGCAGGCCTCCAGCGCCGAGGTCGAGTAGTTGAGCGTGGGAAACAGCCGCTGCGAGTTCTCCATCGCCTTCGGGTCGTAGACGTTGACGGTGGCACCGTTGAGTTGCAGCATGCCGGCCACGTTGAGGGCCGGGGAGTCGCGCACATCGTCGGATTCGGGCTTGAACGCCGCCCCGAGCACAGCGACGTTGGCGCCCAGCAGCGAGCCGCCGCAGGCGGTGGTGGCCAGTTCCACCATGCGGGTGCGACGGCGCATGTTGATGCTGTCCACCTCCCGCAGGAATGTCAGGGCGTGATTGGCGCCGAGTTCGCCGGCACGGGCCATGAACGCGCGAATGTCCTTGGGCAGGCAACCACCGCCGAACCCGAGTCCGGCGTTGAGGAAGCGGCGGCCGATGCGCGGGTCATAGCCCAGCGCGTCGGCCAGCACGCGGACATCGGCGCCGGCTGCCTCACACACCTCCGAGATCGCATTGATGAACGAGATCTTGGTGGCCAGAAACGCGTTGGCCGAGACCTTGACCAGTTCAGCGGTCTGCAGATCGGTGAGCAGGAACGGCACGTCGTCGGCCAGCAGCGGTGCATACATCTCGCGCAACGCGGCTTCAGCCCGGGTCGAATCCGGTTGCACCCCAACGACGATGCGGTCGGGGTGCAGGGTGTCGTGCACTGCGAATCCTTCCCGGAGGAATTCCGGGTTCCAGGCGACTTCGACGTCGACGCCGTCGCGGGTCAGCGACTGCGCCCGCCGGGCGAGCTCGGCCGCGGTGCCCACCGGCACAGTCGATTTGCCGACGATCACGGCTGGCCGGGTCAGCCGCGGGACGAGTTCGTCGATCACGGCATTGACGTGGCGCAGGTCGGCGCCGTACTCGCCCTTCTTCTGCGGGGTGCCGACGCCCAGGAAATGCACGTCGGCGAAGTCGGCGGCCAGTTCATAGTCGGTGGTGAAGCGCAGCCGACCGGCAGACAAGTTGTCCCGCAACACTTTTGCCAGTCCCGGTTCGTAGAACGGGATGTCGCCGGCGGACAGTTTCGCGATCTTGCCGGGGTCGATGTCGACGCCGACAACCTCGTGGCCCAGTGCGGCCATCCCGGCGGCGTGCGTGGCTCCCAGGTAGCCGGTACCGAATACAGTGCATCGCATACTGCCTCTATAGGCAGCGGCGATGAGCTAACTGCATCGCGACACCAAGCGCCGGGCTAACGGCGGGTGAACTCGGGTCTCAGTGACCGAAACCGGGGAACAACGGCCAGATCGGGTTCTGCGACCCCCCGCCGCCGGACCCGCGGCCGCTGCTGCCATGCGATCCGCCGTCGGAGTCCGATCCTGAGCCACCGGAACCACTAGAACCGTAGTGTAGGTGGGCTCCGGGGTGTAGGTCGGCAGCGGCGTGTACGTCGGCGGCGCGGTGTACGTCGGAGTCGGTGTCGACGTCGGTGGGGTGTACGTCGGCGTCGGGGTGTACGTCGGAGTCGGTGTGTACTGCGGATATTGCGGGGTGCGGGGCCGCAGGAACGGCGGCAGCAGCGGGGGCAGCACCACGATCGGCGGCGCGATGACCGGTGCTTGAATCACCGGGGCCGGGGCCTGCACCACGGGTGCGGGCGCCGGTGCGGCCGGTGCGGGAGCGGGTGCCTCGGGCACCGGTGCCGGGGCCGCCGGTGCGGGCGCGGGTGCCTTCGGCGCCGGAGTCACGAAGACCGTGCGCGGCGCCTGTTGCACCACCTGGACCGGTTCCTGGATCGTCTCGGCGGGCGACGACGGCGCCGGTGCGGGCACCTGGGCTTCCGGTGTCGCCGGGGCCGGTGCCTGGCTGCTGGGGACGATGACGCTCTCGCCCGGGCTGGGCCGCTGGTCGACGGTGGGCCGGATGCTGACCGCCAGCGAGATCACCAGCGCCACCACCCCGACCACGAAGACCGAGGTCAGCGCGCTGCCGACCAGCAGGAACGGCTTACGTCCGGGCTCCTCGACGACGTCGTCGTCGACCTCGTCGAAGTCGGCGGGCACCGCGTCGTAGCCCAGGTCCTCGTCGGGCACTTCGCTGTAGCCCAGCGGGGCCATGTATCCGGCGGCGGCCATCTGGGTGGCGCCGGCGGCCATCTCGGTGTCGGCGCCCGCGGAGTACGCGGCGCCGGCGGTGGTGCCCTCGCGGTCCTGGGCGTAAGCCAGGCCGACGGTGGAGGCCTCGTAGCGAGGCGTGGTCGCCGATGCCAGGGCGGCACCGCGGGCCAAGGCCAGCTCAGCTTCATCCGGCGCGTGCACCGGAAGCGTCGTGCCTTGCGCGACCTGCGACTTGACGGCGGCGACGTCGATGCCGGAGCCGACCATGAACAGGCCCTGCGGCGGCTCGGCCAGGTCTTCGAGATCGGTGACCATCCGGGTCAGTTCGGCCACCGCATCGGGGGCGTGCAGGCTCTGGCTTTCGACCTTGACGATGTCGCCGGTCGCGGTCTGCACCACCGACAGGGTCGCAGTGTCACGCTCGAGGAACATCAGGGCGGTGCGGTCGTAGCCGACGGCTTGTCCGACCGCCTGGGCCAGCGCACCGGCGGCGTGCAGCTCGGACACCAGGACGACGTCGTCGATCTTGCGGGCGGCCAGCGCCTCGCGCAGTTCGGCGGCGCCGACGTAGTCGGTCCACGTGACGCCGGTCGCGATCAGGCGGTGGCCACCCTCTTGCGCGCTCTCCCGGGTGCCCAGGATGGCAGCGATCACCTGGTCGGCAGCTGTGGTTGCCGTGCCTTCATCGGTGCTGATGTCGAACGCGTCGTGGTCGACGGTGATCCCGTCGGCCTTCTCGCCTTCGACCAGCACCATGCGGACCGTTGTTGGTGTCATCGACACACCAAGCACGATGTCCACGAACCCTCCAAGGTTGTTTGCTAGCTGGTCCCGACCCGCTACCGCGCTCCCCCGGCGGAAGCCGGTCGACCTAGAAGTTTCATCGCCGCAGGTAGGGGCGGTGTTACAGCCAATCGGCTTAGCTGGCGGGGCGCAGCTGACCCTGGAGGTTCGAGGTTACTCGCCGCGCGGCGACTGGATGAAGTTCTGATACGAACGCGATGGTGTGGGACCGCGCTGACCCTGGTATTTCGAGCCGACCTTGGCGCTGCCGTACGGGTGCTCGGCAGGGCTGGTGAGCCGCAGCAGGCAGAGCTGGCCGATCTTCATCCCGGGCCACAGCGTGATCGGCAGGTTGGCGACGTTGGACAGCTCCAGGGTGATGTGCCCGGAGAAACCGGGGTCGATGAACCCGGCGGTGGAGTGCGTCAGCAGTCCCAGCCGGCCCAGCGAGGACTTGCCCTCCAGTCGGCCGGCGAGGTCGTCGGGCAGGCTGCAGCACTCCAGCGTCGATCCGAGGACGAACTCGCCGGGGTGCAGCACGAACGGCTCGCCGTCGACGGCCTGGACCAGGGTGGTCAGCTCGTCCTGCTGCTTGGCGGGGTCGATGTGGGTGTAGCGGGTGTTGTTGAACACCCGGAAGAGGTTGTCCAACCGGACGTCCACGCTCGACGGCTGCACCAGGGAGTCGTCGAACGGGTCAATGCCGAGTCTGCCGTCGGAGATGGCGGCACGGATGTCACGATCGGAGAGCAGCACGCGATGAGCGTATAGCTGCCAAGGGGGAGAGATGGGGATGGCGTCAAACGTTGCGCGGATGGCTGCTGCCCTGCTGGTGCTGACCGCGTGCGCGGCACCGCAGCGCGCGCCCGCGCCGGCCGCGATGCCGCTGGCCGACGGATCGGATCGGGCGGTGGCCACGGCGATCGACGCGATCACGACGTTCCCCACCGAGCTGGACCCACGGATCTGGGACGGGACCGCCATGCGCCAGGACGTGCGCTCGATGACGCTGAAGGTCGTCGACCGGGTGGTGGCCACGTCCGGTATCGCGGGCCTGACGGTGGATTCGGTGGAACTGTTCGGCAGCAACGCGTCCTACGAGTACGACGACACCTCCGATTTCGGGGTGCATGTGTTCGTGCATTCGACGTCGCTGTCGCCGGGGCAACTCGACGGGGTGCTCAGGCTGCTCAACGACGACGTGGAGCGGCGCCAGGAGGGACACATCACCTTCAACGGGGTGCCGTTGGAGCTGACGTTTCACGCCGAGCGCACCGAGCGCTACCGCGCCCAGCCCGGGCAAGGCCAGTACTCGATCTCGGCCGCCCGCTGGATCCAGACGCCGGTGCAGCAGCCGGATCGGTTCGACCGTACGCAGATGGACAAGGACTTGCGGATGTTCATCGGTGCGTACAACGACCTGGTGAAGGCCTACACGGCGAACAAGAAGGGTTTCGACTGTGCGCGGTTCGGTGCGCTGGACACCCGGTTGGATGACTACCGAAACTCGGTATTTGCCAACGGTTCTGGCAGCCGCTCGACGCAGAACCTGACCTATCGGGCGTTGCGGCGGCTGAACGTGTCGATCCCCGGCATGCTCGACACGCTCGAGGACGAGTGCGTGTTCGTCAACGAGTCGGTCGGGTGAATCACCGGAGCCGTGTGAACTCCCGGCGTCGGGTTGCTATCCTTCGACAGCACCACATGCCGATGTAGTTCAATGGCAGAACATCAGCTTCCCAAGCTGAATACGCGGGTTCGATTCCCGTCATCGGCTCTCACTTCCCGCTCCCTGATGCCAACCTGGAACCATCCCCCCACGCCCCGCGGTTCACTGCCTCGGATTCCGGCCCACTCAAGCGCTGAGCCCGCACGATATCGGCACTAATCTGACCTGATGGCAAAAGTGTTGTCGGTCAATCTGGCTCAAGTTCGGCCGAATCCCGATCCGGCCGCGCGCGGCAGGCCGACCGGTATCGACAAAGCCCCGACACCTGACGCTGTCTTAGTGCGGGCGCCAGGTCCGATGCACGACGGTCTCGGCAGCGGCCTCGTCGGCGACACCATCGGCAACCACAAGGTCCATGGCGGTGACGATCAAGCGGTTTACGCCTACGCCCGAGAGGACCTCGACGGGTGGGAGAGCGAACTCGGTCGGCCACTGACGAACGGAATGTTCGGCGAGAACCTCACCACGCTGGGAGTCGAGGTTTCGCACGCCCTGATCGGCGAACGCTGGCGGATCGGCACCGATGGGCTGGTGCTCGAGGTCTCCGCCCCGCGCATACCGTGCAATACCTTCAAGGCCTTCCTTGACGTGAACCGATGGGTCAAGACCTTCACCACGGCGGCCAAGCCCGGTGCTTACCTGCGCGTGATATCACCGGGAACCGTGCGCAGTGGCGACGAGGTTCTGATCGACTACCGTCCGGAGCACGACGTGACCATCGAGCTAGCCTTCCGCGCCCGAATGACCGAGCCGGCCCTTGCTCCGCAGCTGCTGGCTGCCGAAGCCCTCTCAGCCGAACTGAAAGACTTCGCCAAGAGCCGGCAGTAACGGCCGATCCATGGCCCGCGACTCGCAGGCGTACGCGGTTTGATGCAGGCGTCGACGTGGAAGCTCTCCACAGCACCCGGCTTGCAGTCGATATCATCACGGACCGAAATGGAATTCACCACGTGTTGTTCGGCTACTCGTTCTTGGCTTCTGATGTTGGGAGCACGGCCCCAGTCCCATTACCGGCGCCACGAATTCGCGCTCCCGCCTTACATTGACCCGATGACAACGACGTCACGCCGGCTGGTGCGGCGGCCGATCGATTACCTGCTGATCCCGGCCTTCATCCTGGGCATCATCAACGCCGTCGCGCTCAGCCTCCCGGAGGCGATCGGGATCCCCGTCGCCACCGACAGTCCGTGGCCGGTGCTACGCGCCCTGCACACCTGGGCCGTCGAGCAGGAACCGCAGCATCTGGTCATGCCGCCGACGTTGCAGGCCTCACTGCTCTACGACGCCTTCGTCCAGCTGCCGTTCCTCATCGTGCTGACCATCGGACTGTGGAAGCTCAAGCAGTGGCCGTGGCTGGGCATCCTGGCCCTGGTCTATTCAGTCAGCGCCGTGATGAACATGTACTTCTACTTCATGCAGACGTTCCTGGGTCCGGACGCTCCCCCGCATCTGGCCGTCTACCTGCCGATGAACCTGCCCTGGGCGATCGTGCCGATGTTGGTGGCCTACCGGTTCTGGCCGTACGGCGTGAACTTGTCGAAGACCGCCGTTTGAGTGTGCGTCCCGGGCGGGTAATCGCGCGAAATCCCGCCGTACACGCACACTCGATGAGCCGCACTCAGCGGTAGTAGACCTCATCACCGGTCGGGTATCCGCCGCCGGTCGTCGTGACGTGCACATGGTCGTAATGGCCGTAGCCGAAGCCTGACGGTCCACTCGGGGTGTAGTAGACACCGCGCCAGATCGCGTCCTGGATCCCGAACCGCTTGGCGTTCTTGAAGACGTACTCCACGATGGCGTTGCCCAGTGCGATGCCCTCAGCACTTCCCGGGTTGGGGATCATCACGTCGACCGCCAGGCCTTCGGGATGCCAGCGCAGCGCATCCGGGCGGACCCCGCCCATGCTGTGGATCTGGGGGAACTCGGCACTGATGGCGCGGGACACCAGAATGGTCTTGACCTGCAGACCCCGCTCCGGGGCCAGCCCGACGGGCAGGAAGCGCGACCGGGTATCCACCACCCACCGCGACGCGCGGGACGCCTGCGCCGCGAAAGCGACGCCCACCGGGTCACCGGGAGCGGCTGTCGCCGCATCGGCCACTACGAGCTGCAGGCAGCACGGTGCGCTCTCGACGACGGCCGGCGCCGGCTCCTTCTGGGCGGCCAGCGGTTGCACGTCGCCCCCGACGACCAGCGCCAGGGCGACGGGGACGCCAACGGCGGCGAGGACCATTGCTGGTCTGCGCCGCTTCTTGGCAAATAGGTGGCGTCCCACGAATGACACAATAGCGTGATCACGAACCAATAACAGCAACGTATCGAATCTTTAAATTCACCATTCTCCGATTCGGAGCCGCGGCGCCCAGGCAGCACGCACCGCTCTTTGCCCGATCGGCGCGCCTGCGGCGACCGGCTGTCGTACGCTGCCGCGGTGGGCCTGATGAGCGCGGCACCCCACGACACCTGATCGAGGTGACGCGAACGCCTCTGCGCCACAAAAGGTTTCGACAACAGAGGGGGAACGTGTGACCACCAGCCACACCACCGCAGCGCCGATGTGGACCCGCCGCGACCTCATCACCATCGCCGTCACGCTGGGCGCCGGGGCCGCCGCAGCAGCGCTGCATTTCGGCAACGGCAACGCCGTGGCCGCCTTCCTGCTGTCCGCGGCCGCGCTGGCCGCCCTGGCCTCGCTGGTCGGCCGCTCCGTCGAGGCACTCGGCGACCGACTCGGCGCCAAGGCCACCGGCCTACTGCAGACCGCGCTGGGCAACCTGCCGGAGCTGTTCGTCATCCTGTTTGCCCTGAAAGCGGGCCTGTTCGACGTGGTCAAGGCCACGCTGGTCGGCTCCATCCTGGCCAACGCGCTGCTGGTTCTGGGCGCCGCCATCATGGTCGGTGGGCTCAAGCACGGCAGGCAGCGTTTCGCCGCCGACGACTCCCGCACATTGGGTCTGATGTTCACCCTGGCGGTGTTCATCCTGGCGGTGCCGTCCCTGACCGCAGCCCTGCACACCCCGGCGGCCTCCCACGAGCGCACCGTCTCGATCGTGGTCTCGGTCATCATGCTGGCGCTGTTCGCGCTGTCGCTGCCGGCAACCATGCTGCGCTCCGAAAAGCACAACCCGATCGCCGCCAATGCCGAATCCGCCGCGGCCGCGAGCAAGGCAGCGGTGCACGGTGAATGGCCACTGGCCCTGGCGATCGGCATGCTGGCCGCCACCGGCGCGGGCGCGGCCTTTGTCTCGGAGTGGTTCGTGGCGGCCCTGCAGCCGGCGATGGATGCCGCGGGCATCAACGAAGTGTTCGCCGGTCTGGTGATCGTCGCGATCGCGGGCAATGCCGTGGAGAACGTCGTCGGTATTCAGTTGGCCGCCAAGAACCAGATGGATTTCGCGATTCAGGTGATCCTGCAGTCGCCAGTCCAGATCGCCCTCACGGTCGCACCGATCGTGGTGCTGGCGGCGGGATTCCTCGGCCAGCCCAGCTTCGATCTCGTGCTCTCACCGCTGCTGCTGGCTTCGATGATCATGTCCGCGCTCGTCGCGGTGCTGGTGACCTTCGACGGGGAGTCGCACTGGTTCGAGGGTGCGGTGCTGATCGCGTTGTATATCGCGATCGCCACCTCGTTCTGGTGGGGCTAAGTCACGGGCTCGGGGGTGCGACGGCAGGGGCCGTGACCGCCACCGACGTTCCGGGGTTCTCCGACAGCGTCGAACTGGCACTCGGGGTGGGCCCGACACCGAGCCCCTGCTCGGCCAGGCCGATGCACTCGTAGGAGTTCTGCCCGGTGCACGGGATGCCGTCGACCACCGGCAGACCGCCCTCCGGGGCGGTGGTTTCTGCGACGATATCGGGCGGAAGGCCCGGCATGCAGATACCGGTGCGCGGGTCGAAAGTCTCGTAGGTAGGGCACTTTTCGCCCGGGGCCGGGGAGGCGGGGCTGGACGTCACCACGCTGACGGCCATCGCGGCCAGCGCCGCGACCGCCATCAGAGGCAGAACAACCACCCGAGCCGACATGGCAAAAGAGTCAACCACAGCGGCCCAGCCTGCGCCGGGTTACCGAACCAGCTCACCCATCGGGGCCGGGCGCTGACGAACCAGTTTCGGCCACCAGAACCAGCGGCCGAGCAGAGCCGCGATCGCCGGGGTCATGAAGGCTCGCACGATCAGGGTGTCGAACAGCAGACCCATCCCGATCGTCGTGCCGATCTGGGCCACCACCACCATCGAACTGACCGACATCGCCATCATCGTGAACGCGAAGACCAAGCCGGCCGCGGTGACCACCGAGCCACTGCCACCCATGGCACGGATGATGCCGGTGTTGATGCCCGCGCCGATCTCTTCCTTCATCCGCGCAACCAGCAACAGGTTGTAGTCCGCACCGACAGCCAACAGGATGATCACCGCCATGGCCATCACCATGAACTGCAGGTCCTTGCCGAGAATGTGCTGCCACAACAGGATCGACATCCCGAACGAGGCGCCCAGTGAGAGCACGACCGTACCCACGATCACCGCGGCTGCGACGATGGCTCGGGTGATCAGCAGCATGATGATGAAGATCAGGGTCAGCGCCGCCACCCCGGCGATCATCAGGTCGTAGGCGTTGCCGATCTCGAGGTCCTTGAACGCCGAGGCGGTGCCACCCAGGTAGACCTTCGAGCCCTCCAGCGGTGTGCCCTTCATCGCCTCGAATACGGCATTCTTGATGGCGTCGATCCGCTTGATGCCCTCGGGGGACAGCGGATCTTCCTCATGCGAGATGATGAACCGGACGGCATGCCCGTTCGGCGAGATGAAGTTCTTCATGCCGCGCTTGAACTCGGTGTTGTCGAAGATCTCCGGCGGCAGATAGAACGTGTCGTCGTTGTGGGAGTCGTTGAACGCCTTGCCCATTGCGGTGGAGTTCTGATCCATCGCGGCCTGCTGATCCTGCTGGCCGGCCTGGGTGGCCTGCATGGTCAGCATCATGATGCGCATCCGCTTCATGCTCTCGACGGTCGGGACCATCATCGCGGCCATCTGCGGCATCAGTTCGTCGAGCTTGTGCATGTCGGGTAGCAACGACTGGATGTCGTCGGCCATGGTGTCGATACCGTCGATGCTGTCGAACGTCGACCGCAACGACCAGCACACCGGAATGTCGTAGCAGTGCGGTTCCCAGTACAGGTAGTTGCGGATCGGCCGGAAGAAGTCGTCGAAATCGGCTATGTGGTCCCGCAATTCGAAGATGTCGGCGGCCATCTGATCGGTCTGGGTGACCATGTTGTGCATAGTGCTGCTCATGCGTTCCATCAACCCGATCATCTGGGTCGTGGTGTTGATGGAGTCCTGCATCAGGTTGCCCTGCACGATCATGTCGGCCATCCGGTCCTGCAGGTAGGACCGGTTCATCGTCTGCATGGTGCCGCCCATGCTGAGCTGGGACGGAATCGTGCTGTACTTCAACGGTTTTCCGTCAGGCCGGGTGATCGACTGCACCCGCCCGATACCGGGGACCTTGGCGACCGCCTTGGCGATCCGCTCGATCACCAGGAAGTCAGCTGAGTTACGTAGGTCCTGATTGGTCTCCACCATCAGGATTTCCGGATTCAGCCGCGCGATCGGGAAGTGACGTTCGGCGGCGGCGAAGCCTTCGTTGGCCGGCAGATCGGCCGGCAGGTACTTGCGGTCGTTGTAGCTGGGCTGATAGCCGGGCAGCATGATCAGGCCGATCAGCGCGACCGCCACCGTCAGGAACAGCACCCAGCCCGGCCACCGAACCACCGCGGCCGCCAGCTTGCGCCAGAACCGAATACGCA
Organism: Mycobacterium sp. M26; assembly: GCF_001494595.1. GTDB lineage: Bacteria > Actinomycetota > Actinomycetes > Mycobacteriales > Mycobacteriaceae > Mycobacterium. The sequence goes on along the minus strand of NZ_LN929907.1, from coordinate 990,524 downwards.
TGGCCCGCTTGGGTTCGAGCATGCCGAACCGGCTGGCGACGGTGATCATCGCCGGCCCCAGGGTCAGCGCCACCAGGACGGCGACCACCATGCCGGTGGCCATCGGCACACCCAGAGTCTGGAAGTACGGCAGCCGGGTGAACACCAGGCAGAACGTGGCACCGGCGATCGTCATACCGGAGGCCAGCACCACGTGCGCGGTGCCGTGGAACATCGTGTAGTAGGCCGATTCCTTGTCCTCACCGACCGTGCGCGCCTCTTGATATCGCCCGATAAGGAAGATCGCGTAGTCGGTGGACGCGGCTATCGCCAAGGTCACCAAGAGTTGGGTAGCGAACGGCGACAAGCCGATCAGCTCGTGGTAGCCGAGGAAGGCCACCACTCCCCGGGTCACCGACAACCCGAGAATCAGCATCACCAGCACCAGCAGGACGGTGAGGATCGACCGGTAGAAGAACAGCAGCATGAAGATGATGACGCCGACGGTCGCGAATTCGATGATCCGCAGACTCTTCTCGCCGACATGCTGTTGGTCGGCCTCCAGCGCCGGCCCACCGGTGACGAACACTTTGACCCCGGGCGGCGGCGTCAGACTCGCCACGATCTTCTGGACGGCTTCAACCGACTGGTTACTCAGCGGCTCGCCCATGTTGCCGGCGAGGTTCACCTGGACGTAGACGGCCTTGCCGTCGCCGCTCTGGGCGCCGACCCGGGTCAGCGGGTCACCCCAGAAGTCCTGGATGTGCTGGACGTGGGTGGTGTCGGCGCGCAGCTTGGCCACCATGTCGTCGTAGAAGGCGTGCGCGTCGTCGCCCAGGGGCTGATCGCCCTCCAGCACGATCATCGCCGAGCTGTCCGAATCGGACTCCTCGAAGACCTTGCCGACCCGGGTCATCGCCACGATCGACGGGGCTTCCCGGGGCGACATCGAGACCGCCCGCATCTTGGCGACGTCCTCGAGCTGCGGCACCATCACGTTGAGGACCGCGATCAGGCCGATCCACCCGAGAATGATCGGGACAGCCAGCCGACGGATCCACTTGGCCACGCCGCTTCGACGCGCCTCGTCAGCGCGGAGCTCAGGGTCGATCGTCGGAGCAGTCATGATGAGTTAGTCATACTAGCTATAACTGCGCCGCTGGTGGGGGCCAGCCTCCGGTCGTCACATTTGGCAGCCGTATGAAAGATTGCTGAAATCGCAAATTCCTGCACAAAACCGAGCAAAAACAGCTGCTTTAAACCACCCCCCGAATAACTACACTCGCACGCTCGGGAAAGTGCGAGATTGACGGCGCCACAACGGATTCGGATTACGGAAAGCAAAATCGGGGTACCTGTGGCAGAGGCTGTGCAGGCGTTCTAAAGTTCGCCCATCAGTCGTTCGCAGAACGAGGGGGTGGGCATGGAATTTCATCACAGTCCAGGATTCATTGCCGTTGCGATCGTCGCCGTCCCGATCCTCGTCGCGATGGTCGGTGCCATCTCCGGCTACGTCGCCCAGGAACTGCGCGACCGGGCCGACGGTGTGGTGGCCACGTGGGCCGGCTTGCGGATCACTCCGCAGCAGTTGGTGCTGGGCTATCACGCCAACGCCCGGCGCCTCCCCCTGCACGGACTGCGCGTCAACGTCGAGGAGACCGGCTCGCCGGTGCGCCGCCATCACAACCGGCGGGTGCACCTGACCATCGAGGTCGACGGGACGCCGATCGATCGCTGGCAGCCCTATTCGCGGGCCAGCCGCAGGTCAGCACACCGCTTCGCGACGACGCTGACCACGATGAGCCAGACCGTCGAGCGGCGCGAGCACAGCTTCTGAGGGGTCCTACCAGACCCGGACGTAGTCGACGAGCATGTCCGCGGGGTAGGTGCCCGGCCGCGGATCGCCACCTCCGGACCCGCTGACCGCGAGGTTGAGCACCGGGAACATCCGGTAGTCCGGGAAGTTGAACGGCCAGTCGTCCAGCGAGTTGGCCGGGACCGTGAAGTACGGCTCCTTGCCGTCGACGTAGTCCTGCCAGAAGTACATGCCGGAGTCGTTCCAGGTGACCCGCCAGGTGTGCCAGTTGCTATCGACACCGACCGGGTTGGTCGCGAACGACGTCCCGTCCAGGCGGGCGTGCACCGTGGTTCCCGACGGCCACTCACCGTTGCCGTACCACTCGACGAGGTCGACTTCGCCGCCCACTTCGGGGTGATCGTTCATCAGCCACCAGGCCGGCCAGGCGCCCGCCGTCAGGCAGTTGAACTTGATCCGTGCTTCCCAGGTGGTGCCGATCCCGCCCCACCAGGTCCCGACAACCTTGCCGCTGACGTACTTGCCGTCGTTGCGGGTGGCGCGGATGACGAGGTTGGAATTGCCGTCGAGGAAGACGTGCTGACGGTCGTCGCGGTACTGGCCCATGTTCTCGGGCCGGTCCCAGAACACCGGGTTCTTGATGGTCTCGCGCGCCTTCGCGATGTTCCACTTCGAGGGGTCCGGAGCCGAACCCGCGGGTCCGTCGAACTCGTCGTGGAACAGGTACGCCGGAGCGGCCGCGTTGGGCGCAGGCGCGTCCGGTCGGGCGGGACTGGCACCGGCCGCCGGCATGGGCAGCGCGGCGGCAATCGCACCGAAACCGGCCATGACCATCAGACTGCGGCGATCAATATCAGGCACCCCCAAACCTTAAAGGCGATCCGGGGCGCACCGCGCATCTGGGGCCGGTTCGACGCCGGCGCTAATTATGAACGGCAGCCGAGCATCTGACGAAATGCTTGTGAACAGCGCAAACGCCGATGCGCGACGGGATCGCCCGCGATCGGCTGACCCGATCCGTGTGTCGGCCGGATTCACCTAAGCGGTCCGCAGCGCCCGCGTAACGTGAGCGACTGATGAAGTCGACCATTCTGTCCCGCCGTGACCTGGATTTCCTGCTGTTCGAGTGGCTCGCCGCTGACGAGCTGACCAAACGGGCGCGCTTCGCCGAGCACTCCCGGGAAACCTTCTCCGATGTCCTGGACCTCTGTGAAGACCTGGCAACCCGATACTTCGCCACCCACAACAAGAAGAGCGACCAGAACGAGCCGACCTTCGACGGCACGACGGTGACGGTGATCCCCGAGGTCAAAGACGCCATCGACGCGTTCGCCGCCGCCGACCTGACCGGCATGAGCATGGACGAGGAACTCGGTGGGGCCCAGCTTCCGGCGACCATCGCCCAAGCCGGTTTCGCCTGGTTCATGGCGGCCAACATCAGCACAGCGGGCTACCTCATGCTGACCATCGCCAACGCCAACCTGCTGGTGAAGTTCGGCAGCCCCGATCAGGTGGAGCGGTTCGTCAATCCGATGCTCGCCGGCCGGTTCACCGGGACGATGGCGCTGTCTGAGCCGCAGGCCGGCTCGTCGCTGGCCGATATCGTCACGCGCGCCGAACCCCAGGACGACGGCACCTACCGGCTGTTCGGCTCCAAAATGTGGATCTCCGGCGCCGAGCACGAGATGTCGGAGAACATCGTCCACCTGGTGCTGGCCAAGATTCCGGGCGGCCCGGCCGGAACCAAGGGCATCTCGCTGTTCATCGTGCCCAAGTACCTGGTGGGCGACGACGGGGCGGTCGGGCAGCGCAACGACGTCGCGATCTCGGGCCTCAACCACAAGATGGGCCAGCGCGGCATCACCAACACCGTGCTCAACTTCAACGGCGCGGTGGGCTATCTGGTGGGCGAACCGCACCGCGGCATCGTCTACATGTTCCACATGATGAACGAGGCGCGCCTCGGAGTGGGCATGGGCGCGGTGGCGCTGGGCTACACCGGGTACCTGAAGTCCCTGCAGTACGCGTTGGAGCGGCCGCAGGGCCGTCCGATCACCACCAAGGACCCCACCACCGCGCAGGTGCCGATCGTCGACCACGCCGACGTCAAGCGAATGTTGTTGGCGCAGAAGTCGTATGCGGAAGGATCGCTGGCCCTGGCGCTGTACTGCGCCCGGCTGGTGGACTGGCAGCACAGTGCGGAGTCCGACGAGGAACGCGACTCCTCGGCACTGCTGCTCGATATCCTCACCCCGATCGCCAAGAGCTGGCCGTCGCAGTGGTGCGTGGAGGCCAACAGCCTGGCGATCCAGGTGCTCGGTGGTTACGGCTACACCCGCGAGTACGACGTCGAGCAGCACTACCGCGACAATCGGCTCAACCCGATCCACGAAGGCACCCACGGTATCCAGAGCCTGGATCTGTTGGGCCGCAAGGTGACTCAGCGTGGCGGCGCCAGCCTGACGGCGCTGAGCGCGGCCATCGGGCAGACGGTAGACGCGGCCAAAGCCGCCGGCGGCGAGGCGGCCGACCTGGCCGCGGATCTGGAAGCGTCCTGGCATCAGCTGGTCGAGGTGACGATGTCGATGTTCGCCTCCGGCGACGTCGAAGCGGCGATGGCCAACAGCGCCGTCTACCTGGAAGCGTTCGGGCACATCATCATTGCCTGGATGTGGCTGGAGCAGTTCGTGGCCACCAACGGGCACCCGGGTGACTTCTACGAGGGCAAGCGCCAGGCCGCCCGGTACTTCTTCCGCTACGAGCTTCCGCGCACCGGCCCGCAGCTACAGCTACTGCGTTCCCTTGATCGCACCACATTGGACATGCGCCCGGAGTGGTTCTGACCTGGCCCACCCCTTACGATGCCCTTTGATCGACGAAGGGGTCAGCAACAATGGGTAGCAGCAGGTACGTCGGCTATGTCGGTGGCGTGGCCGTCGCGGTAGGTGTCGGTGCGGCGATCGCCGCCGCTGGTCAGGGCACCGCCGCCGCGGACAGCGGCCGGTCGGATTCGACCGCCAGCACCTCGCAGGCCGACGCCGGACCGAAGAAGGCTGCCACCGGCACCACGGCCCACACCCGGCCACGCTCGACGCTGGGCAGCACCTCGACCGACGCCACCAACAACGTGAGCACGGTGCCCGCCGCGGCGAGCGTCGCGACGTCCAAGGCCTCGACCGTGCAAGCCGCCCGGGTGAACCGGCTCACCACCCTGTCGACCGGCTCCAGCGCCCGCAGTGCTGCGGCCGCCGCTGCCGCCACCACCGACTCGTCGACCCCCACGGCGTCGGACACCGTGTCGGTGCCGTGGAGCCCGAACCCGCTGCGCCCGATGCCGCCGGAGCCCGCACCCAACGACATGCCCGGGCCCATCTGGGACCTGGAGCAGGCCGTCGTCAACATCTTCCCGGACTTCTTCAAGCCGGTCCCGCGGGAGATCTTCGAGGGCGGCTACCGGCTGACGCAGATGATCCCGTGGGTCAACATCGTGGTGCCGTTCTCCAATATCGGCGCGAACCTGCAGGCCGCACTGTCCGGCGACAAGTCGGCCACCCAGCGCATCATCAACAACCTGATCGTGACGATCGAGCCGGTGGCCATCCTGTACTACGGCTACAACGAGATCGCCGATCTGGTGAACCTGGAACAGCAGGCACTGGATCTGCAGACGTGGGCCATCACCACCGCGTGGGACATCCTGGATCCGTTCCAGTTGCTGCACAACCGCGCTGAGTCGGGCCTGCCGCTGTCCACCACCACACCTCCGGCCTACCCGACCTCGGCGGCATCGGCGCTGGTGTAGCAGCCCGACCGGCACTACCGACCGGCCAGCGTCGCAGCATCTGTGACGCTTCAGGATGCAGCTCAGCAGTTCTGCCCCCAAGATCTAAGGATTGCGGCAGAGTGTCCTAAGCCTTGACGGGGTTCGCACGTCACGCGAGCAGACTGAGGAGCGGTATGAGCAAGCTGCGGAACGCCATCACCATCGTCAGCATCACCGCGGTGGCGACCTTCGGAGTCGCTGCCTGTGGGGGCGACAAGGGTGGCGGCGGGGGTGCCAAGGGCGGCGATATCAACGTCACGATGACGTCCTTCCCCGACTACGTCGACCCGCAGCTGTCGTACACCCTGGAAGGGTGGGAGGTGCTGTGGAACACCTACACCCCGCTGCTGACCTACAAGCACCAGAAGGGTGATCCCGGTACGGATGTGGTGCCCGGCCTGGCCAAGGCCATGCCGGAAATCTCGGCCGACGGCCTGACCTACAAGCTGACCCTGCGGCCGAACATGAAGTACTCCGACGGCACCCCGATCAAGGCCTCGGACTTCACCTACGCGATCAAGCGGCTCTTCAAAGCCGACTCCGGCGGCTCGGTGTTCTACGAAGGCATCGTCGGCGCAAAGGATTTCGCCGACGGTAAGGCCGACACCATTTCCGGTATCAAGACCGATGACGCCACCGGCGACATCACGATCCAGTTGGACAAGCCCAACGGCACGTTCAACAACCTCCTCGGCCTGATGTTCGCCGCCCCGATCCCGCAGAACACCCCGCTGGACAAGGACGCCACCAACAACCCGCCGCCGTCCAGCGGCCCGTTCGTGATCACCAAGGTCGACGCGCCGAACACCCTGACCCTGGAACGCAATCCGGAGTTCAAGACGGTCAAGGATGCCGGCGCCACCGAGGTGGCTGACGCCCAGGTCGACAAGATCATCGTCACCCAGAACAAGAACAACTCCGCTCAGGTCACCGGCGTTCAGCAGAACCAGATCGACTACATGACCGATCCGCCCGACGCCGACCGGCTGCCGGAGATCAAGGCCAAGTACGCCAGCCGATTCCGGCTCGAGGACTCGATCAACACCTACTACTTCTGGATGAACACCCAGAAGGCACCGTTCAACGATCTGAAGGTGCGCCAGGCCATCAACTACGCGATCGACCCCGAGGCCCTCAACCGGGTGTTCGGCGGCCGCCTGCATGCCACCCAGCAGATCCTGCCGCCCGGCATGCCCGGCTACGACGAGTACAAGCTGTACCCGGGACCGGACATGAACAAGGCCAAAGCCCTTCTTGCCGAGGCGAACCCGGCCGACAAGGACATCACCGTCTGGACCGATGACGAGCCGGACCGCAAGCGGATCGGCGAGTACTACCACGACCTGCTGACCCAGCTCGGCTTCAATGCCACCCTGAAGGTCATCTCCGGCGACACCTACTTCCAGACCATCGGCAACGAGTCGACACCGGATCTGGACACCGGGTTCTCCGACTGGTTCCAGGACTTCCCACACCCGGATGACTTCTTCCGTCCGCTGCTCAACGGCGAGAACATCCTGCCCACCAACAGCAACAACTTCTCCCGGGTCAACATCCCCGAGCTCGACGCCAAGCAGAACGAACTGCTGACCAAACAGCTCACCGACGACGTCCGCAAGCAGTACGCCGAGCTGGACAAGGCCTACATGGAGCAGGCGGTGTGGGCGCCGTACGGCAATGAGCAGTACACGACGTTCCTGTCGGAGCGGATGGACTTCGACAAGTCATATCGACATCTGCTGTTCAACCAGGACTACACCTCCTTCGCGTTGAAGTAGCCGACACCATGGTCACAGAAGTCCAGGGGCGCAGTCCCTGGCATCTGGCATGGGAACGATTGCGGCACAACAAGGTCGCCTTGGCCTTCGGCGTGCTGTTCATCCTGCTGGTGCTGTTCTCATTGGCCGCCCCGCTGTGGGCCGACCACGTCGCGCACACCGGACCCAACCAGAACCACATCACCGACAAGATCCTGATCGACGGCCAGGAGACCTACGTCGTCTCCCCGGACGGCACACCACTGGGGCCCGGACTGCGCGGTCGCTACCTGCTCGGCGCCGACCAGAACGGCCGGGATGTCATGGTGCGGTTGATGTACGGCGGACGCACCTCGATCTACATCGGCGTGATGGCCGCGGTGATCACCACCGTCTTCGCGGTGATCATCGGCATGCTGTCGGGGTACTACCGCGGCTGGATCGACTCCGTGCTGTCCCGAATCCTCGACGTGGTGTGGGCGTTCCCGGTGCTGCTGCTCGGTATCGCGCTGGGCACCACATTGGCCCTGGGCGGGTTCAAGATCGGTGGCCTGGTGGTTGCCGGTGACTCGCTGTGGATTCCGATCCTGATCATCGGTCTGGTGTATGTGCCGTACATGGCCCGACCGGTCCGCGGCGAGATCCTCGCGCTGCGGGAGAAGGAGTTCGTGGAAGCCGCCGTGGCCCAGGGCAAGGGACCGGTCCGCATCATGATCTCCGAGCTGCTGCCGAACATCATCTCGACCATCATCGTGTTCTTCACCCTCAACATCGCCAACAACATGCTGCTGGAGTCGGCGCTGTCGTTCCTGGGCGCCGGCGTGCGGCCACCCAACGCGTCCTGGGGCACGATGATCGCCGACGGCTATCAGACGATCTACACCGCACCGCATCTGACGATCGTTCCCGGTCTGATGATCGTGCTGACGGTGTTGTCGCTCAACGTGTTCGGTGACGGCCTGCGTGACGCGCTCGATCCGCGCGCCAAGATCCGGTTGGAGCACTAGCCATGCTTCGGTTCGTCGCCCGAAGGCTCATCGGCATGATCGCGGTGCTGTTCGCGATCTCGGTCATCGTGTTCCTGATCTTCAACGTCATCCCCAATTCCGATCCGGCGGCGCGCATCGCGGGAAAGAACGCCAACCCCGCGCTGATCGCCCGGGTCAGCGCCGACCTCGGCCTCGACAAGCCGCTGCCAGTGCAATACCTCACGATGATGAAGCAGATCTTCACCGGCGAACTCACCTCGTATGCCAGCAGTCAGAATGTGGCCGAACAGATCTGGGACGGTCTGCCCGCCACGTTGTCGCTGACCATCGGCGCCGCGGTGCTGTGGATGGCGCTGGCGATCTGGTTCGGCTACCTGAGCGCTGTGTACGCCGGCCGCTTCACCGACCGGGCGCTGACCATCCTGGCGCTGGTCGGCATCTCGATGCCGGTGTTCTGGCTGGCGGCGATCCTGCTGTACTTCTTCAGCTTCAAGACCCAGATCTTCCCGACGGGCAGTTACGTTCCGCTGACCGAGGATCCGCTGCAGTGGGCGTATCACCTGATCCTGCCGTGGGTCACGCTGGCGGTGCTCTATGTCGGCTTCTACAGCCGGGTGTTGCGGTCCAACATGCTCGACGCGATGAACGAGGACTATGTGCGGACCGCCCGCGCCAAGGGCATCAGCGAACGGCAGGTCCGGATCCGGCACGTGCTGCGCAACTCCATGATCCCGATCGTCACGCTGTTCGGCCTGGACTTCGGTGCCGTGGTGGGCGGCGGAGCGATCCTGACCGAGACGGTGTTCAACATCAACGGTGTGGGCCTGTATGCCGGGCAGGCGATCGGCAAGCTGGACCTGCCGCCGCTGATGGCGGTGACGATGTTCGGTGCGTTCTTCATCGTGCTGTTCAACACGATCGTTGACATCCTCTATGCGGTGCTGGATCCGCGGATCCGGCTCGGTGAGGCGGCGCCGGTATGAGCCCGATCCTGACTGTGCGCGACCTTCAGGTCAGCTTCCGCACCGACGACGGCGTGGTCCGTGCGGTCGACGGGGTGTCCTTCGAGGTCTCCCCGGGCGAAGTCGTCGCGATCGTCGGCGAATCCGGCAGCGGCAAGAGTGTGACGGCGCAGACGCTGATCGGTCTGACCCGTGCCCCGAACTCGAAGATCACCGGATCGGTGACGTTCGACGGCCGCGATCTGGTGACGCTGTCCGACGACGAATTCCGCGGTGTGCGTGGCGAACACATCGCGATGGTGTTCCAGGATCCGATGACCTCGCTCAACCCGGTCTACCGGGTGGGTGACCAGATCGCCGAGATGATCCGGGCCCATCGCGACGTGTCCAAGGCTGAGGCGCTGACCCAGGCCGTGGACCTACTGCGCTCCGTGGGCATCCCCAATCCCGAACGCCGGGTGTGTGATTACCCGCACGAGTTCTCCGGCGGTATGCGCCAGCGGGTGATGATCGCGATGGCACTGGCGCTGGATCCCGAAGTGCTGATCGCCGATGAACCCACCACCGCCCTCGACGTCACCATCCAAGCGCAGATCCTGCGTCTGCTGGAGAAGCTCAACGCCGAACGCAACCTGTCGGTGGTGCTCATCACCCACGATCTGGGCGTCGTTGCCGAACTGGCCGACCGGGTGGTGGTGATGTACGGCGGGCAGATCGTCGAGGACGGGCCGCTCCACGAGATCTTCTACAACCCGCAGCATCCCTACACCTGGGGACTGCTCGGATCGATCGCGCGTCTCGACGAAGCGCGACCCGAACGGCTGCCGCAGATTCCCGGTCAGCCGCCGTCGCTGCTGAACCCGCCGACCGGCTGCCGCTTCGCTGCCCGCTGCACGTACGCCTTCGAAGCCTGCACGCAGCCACCAACTCTGGAGGTTCGCGGCGGTGGCCCCGGCCATCTGGACCGCTGCTGGCTGCCCGCTGAGGAGAAGGTGGCGAGCCGATGAAAGGCGATCCGCTGCTGGAGGTCACCGACCTCGTCGTGCACTTCCCGATCAAGTCCGGCATCGTGGTAGACCGCGAAGTGGCGCGGGTGCATGCCGTCGACGGCGTCAGCTTCACCCTGCACGAAGGCGAAACCCTAGGTCTGGTCGGCGAATCCGGCTGCGGCAAGTCGACGTTGTGCCGGGCCATCCTGCAATTGGTGGCACCCACATCGGGGTCGGTCCGGTTCGACGGCCAGGAACTGGTGGGCCTGTCGCGGCGCGCGCTGCGGCCGCTGCGCCGCGAGATGCAGATGATCTTCCAGGATCCGTTCGCGTCGCTGAACCCACGCAAGCGGGTCGGTCAGATCATCGGCGATCCGCTGGAACTGCACGGACTGGCCAGCGGCGCCGAACTCAAGCGGCGGGTCCAGGACCTGCTCGACCGGGTCGGGCTGCAGGCCGAGCACTACAACCGCTATCCGCACGAGTTCTCCGGCGGGCAGCGCCAGCGCATCGGCATCGCACGGGCGTTGGCGCTACAGCCCAAGCTGATCATCGCCGACGAGCCGGTATCGGCACTCGACGTCTCGGTGCAGGCCCAGATCATCAACCTGCTCGAGGAACTGCAGGAGGAGTTCGGGCTGTCCTACCTGTTCGTTGCCCACGACCTGGGGGTGGTGCGGCACGTCTCGGACCGCGTCGCGGTGATGTATCTGGGCAAGGTCGTGGAGAACTCCGACTCCGACGGCCTCTACGACAGTCCACTGCACCCGTACACCAACGCCCTGCTGTCGGCGGTGCCGATCCCCGACCCGCGCAAGAATCTCGACCGGGAGCGCATCACGCTGGAAGGTGATGTGCCCAGCCCGATCGACCCGCCGCCGGGCTGCCGGTTCCACACCCGCTGCGTGTCTGCCACCGACATCTGCCGCACCGAGGAGCCGGCCCTGACCGCGCACGGCGACAGTCACGTGGTGGCCTGCCACCACCCACGCACCTCGTGATGTCGGTACCGAGCGACGATTAACCCGCCGACGTCGTGGGTATTGGTACTGCCATGGACGGTGCCGGGGAGATCCTGCGGACGGTGGGGCTACTACTCAACCTCACGGCGATCATTGGATTCGCCGTGTTCATGAGTTCGTTGGGTGGTGTTGGCGCCGGTCCGTCAGGGACCGCGGCGGCCGTCACCATCGGGGCCTTCGTGTCGAGTCTGCTGTGTTTCGCCGCCGATGGCCGCGATGAGGATGTTCTCAGCGAACCGCCAAGCGCGACGGGTGTTTTCACCCGTACTGTGTAGGCGTGCCAACTGTTGCGCAACACCTCCTTTCGACCCTGATCGCCAGCGATGTCCGCCGCGTCTACGGCTTGCCCGGTGACAGCCTCAACGGCTTCACCGATGCCATCCGCCGCTCCGGTGAGATCACCTGGGAACACGTCCGTCACGAGGAGACCGCTGCCTTCGCGGCCACCGCCGACGCGGCGCTCACCGGGCAGTTGGCCGTCTGCGCCGGTAGCTGCGGGCCCGGCAACACCCACCTGATCAACGGTCTCTACGACGCCCAGCGGACCCGGGTTCCGGTGCTGGCCATCGCCGCGCACATCCCCCTGAACGAGGTCGGCACCGGCTACTTCCAGGAAACCCACCCGCAGGAACTCTTCCGCGAGTGCAGCGTCTACTGCGAGCTGGTGAGCACCCCGGAGATGGCGCAGCGGCTGGTCGAGATCGCGATGCGGACCGCGGTCGAGGAGAATGGCGTCGCGGTCTTGGTGATCCCCGGTGAAGTCTTCTCCGCCCGGCTGCCGGAACGGGAGTGGAACATCCGCCCGGTGCTGCCCACCCGGTCGGTGCTGCGCCCCGATGACGAATCCCTGCGCCGCGCCGCTGCCCTGATCAATGCCGGGTCGCGGGTGACGATCCTGGGCGGTGCCGGCACCGCCGGTGCACACGACGAGCTGATCCAGCTGGCCGACACGGTGAAATCGCCCATCGTGCATGCATTCCGCGGCAAGGAGCACATCGAGTACGACAACCCCTTCGATGTGGGGATGACCGGGCTGCTCGGGTTCGCCTCGGGATACAAGGCCATCAAAGAAGCCGACGTGCTTCTGATGCTCGGTACCGACTTCCCCTACTCGCAGTTCTATCCCGAGGGCGCCACCGTGATCCAGGTGGACCTGCGCGGTAGTCACCTGGGCCGGCGCACGGCGGTGGACCTCGGTCTGGTCGGCGACGTGAAGGACACCATCGCGGCGCTGCTGCCGCTGCTGTCACCCAAGGGCGACCGCACCCACCTGGACCGCGCGCTGCATCACTACCAGCGCACCCGCAAATCGCTGGACGCGCTGGCGGTCAACGACCGTGACCGCACCCCGATCCGCCCGGAATACGTTGCGGGCGTGGTGAACCGGCTGGCCGATGATGACACCGTCTTCACCTTCGACGTGGGCTCGCCGACGATCTGGGCCGCCCGGTACCTGACGATGAACGGCAAACGCCGGCTCAGTGGCTCGTTCACCCACGGCACCATGGCCTGCGCGTTGACGCACGCCGTCGGCGCCCAGACCGCGTTCCCGGATCGTCAGGTGATCGCCCTGGCCGGTGACGGTGGGCTGGCGATGATGTTCGGCGAACTGCTGACCCTGGTGCAGAACAACCTGCCCGTGAAGGTCGTCGTGTTCAACAACTCGTCGCTGAACTTCGTCGAGCTGGAGATGAAGTCCGCCGGTGTGGTGAATTTCGGTACCGATCTGAAGAACCCGGACTTCGGCGCGGTCGCGCAGGCGATCGGCATCTTCGGCCGCCGCGTCGAGCAGCCGGGCGATCTGGAGCAGGCGGTGGCCGACGCGTTGGCGCACCCGGGGCCGGCCTTGATCGACGTCGTGGTGTCGCGCGAGGAGTTGACCATCCCGCCGGCCATCACCGCCGAGCAGGCGAAGGGATTCACGCTCTACGCGATCCGCACGATCCTCGCCGGCCGCGGCGACGAGCTGCTGGACCTGGTGAGCACCAACGTCGCGCGCCGCATCCTGGACTGAGCACCGCTCAGCCGTCGTACCCCTGCCGCAGCAGGTCGGTGATCTCGCTGACCAGCGGCATGCGCGGGTTGGTGCGATTGCTCAGGTCTTCGAACGCGGTCATCGCCAGCGCGGGCAGCGCCTCGGTGAATTCCGCTTCGCCGACCCCGAATTCGCGTAGCGACCGCGGCATGTGCAGCTCATCGAGAAGCTGGTCCACACCGGCGAACAACCGGGCTCGACTGTCCTCAGGGGTGTGCCCGCCAAAGATCAGTGAGCCGATCTGGGCGTACTTTTCCGGCGCGACGTACGCCGAGTATCCCGGGGCCGGCATGAACTTACTGGGCAGCCCGGCGTTGTAGCGCAGCACGTGCGGCAGGAAGATACCGTTGGCCCGGCCGTGCGGTATGTCGAAGGCCGCACCGGTGGCGTGCGCCAGCGCATGGTTGGTGCCCACAAACGCATTCGAGAATGCCAGCCCGGCCAGGGTCGCCGCATTCGACATCGCAGTGCGGGCCTCGAGGTCGTCGGGGTCGGCGTAGGCGCGCGGCAAGGCGTCGAAGATCAATCGCGCTGCCTGTGCACACAAAGCATCGGTGTACGGCGAGGCGAAGATCGACACTGCCGCCTCCAGCGCGTGGGTCAGAGCATCCACACCGGTGTCGGCGGTGAGCGAGGCCGGCATCGAGGACGTCAGCATCGGGTCGACGATCGCCATCTCCGGGACCAGGCTGTAGTCGACCAGCGTCTGCTTCCTGCCGCCCACGGTCAGCACCGCGGCTGGCGATACTTCCGATCCGGTCCCCGATGTGGTTGGTACGGCGACCAATTGGAGCCGATGGCGGTCGGTCGGATAGTCGGCGACACGCTTGCGCGGATCCAGGAACGGCATCGTGAGCTCGTCGAGCGTCTTCTCCGGATGCTCGTAGAACAACCGCATGGCCTTACCGGCGTCCAGCACCGACCCGCCGCCGACGGCGATCAGGACGTCGGGCTGAACCCGCTCCAGCAGCGCCACCCCGCGCCGGATCGTCGACTCGTCGGGCTCGGGAGTCACCTCGGCGAACACCTGGACGTGGCGGGTACGCAGCTTGCTGCGCAGAATGTCGGTCACGCCGCGCTCGTCGGAGAGCGCATCGGTCACGATAACGGCTGTCTCACAGTCGAGTTCGCGCAGATTGTCCAGCGCTCCGGCGTTGAAGTAGGTGTTGGACGGCACCCGGAACCACTGCGGCGGGGTGCGCCGCTGCGACACGGTCTTGATGTTGAGCAGCTGGCGGTAGTTCACGTTCTCGGTGGTGCTCGACCCGCCCCACGTTCCGCAGCCCAGCGAGAACGTCGGCGTCAGGTTGTTGTACACCCCGCCGAGTGCACCAACGGCCGTCGGCGCATTGACCAGAATCCGGCCGGTGCGCACCGCCATGCTGTAGGCGTCGATCACCGACTGGTCGGTGGCGTAGATGGCCGAGGTATGGCCCAGTCCCCCGTGCTCGGTCACCAGCACGGCGACGTCGATGGCGTGCTGCTCGGAGCGGGCCCGCACCACACCGAGCACCGGCATCAACTTTTCGGCCACCAGCGGGTGGGCGGCCAGCTCGTCGATATCCGAGGGCAGCGGAGCCAGCAGGATCTTCGTCGTAGGCGGCACGCTGAATCCGGCGCGGCTGGCCAACTCCGGCGCCTTCTGCCCGACGGCATCCATGGCCACCTTGTCGCCGCAGCCGAACGCGAAGTCGGCGATCTTGGCCGCCTCGTCGGGGCTCAGCAGGTAGGCGCCCATCTTCTGGAACTCGGCGATCATCGGGTCGTAGATCTGGTCGTCGATGATGCAGGTCTGCTCGGCAGGGCAAATGACCGAGGAATCAAAGGTTTTCGAGATCAGGATGTCGACGACGGCGCCGCGGACGTCGGCGGTGCGGTGGATGTAGATCGGGGCGTTGCCCGGTCCCACACTCAGCGCCGGCTTGCCGGCCTGGTTGGCCAGCGCGACGATGCGCGGCCCGCCCGTCACCCAGATGAAGTCGACTTTCGGATGTTTGAACAGGTAGTGCGTCACCTCGTGGGCGGCGTCGGGGATCACCTGCAGCGCACCGGGTGGCATGCCCGCCGCCTCAGCGGCCTCACGCAGGATCGCCACTGCGCGTTCACAACAGCGCACCGCATAGGGCGAGGGCCGGAACAGCACGGCGTTGCGGGTCTTGGCCGCCACGATCGCCTTGAACAGCACCGTGGAGGTCGGGTTGGTGACCGGGGTGATCGCCAGGACGACACCGATCGGTTCGGCCACGTAGACGATGTTGTGCTCGACGTCCTCGTCGACGACGCCCACCGACTTCTTGTCCCGCAGATAGTCATGCAGGAACTCGGTGGCCACGTAGTTCTTGACGACCTTGTCCTCGAAGACGCCGAACCCGGTCTCCTCGAGAGCCAGGGCGGCCAACTCGCCCGCGGCGCGAACACCGGCACGCACCATCGCTTCGACGATGGCGTCGACCTGCTCCTGGTCGAGTGCGCGGAAATCGCGGGCGGCCTGCGCGGCGGTGTCGACGATCGCGTCGATCTCAGCCGTGCGGATGGAGTCGGTCTGAAGTTGTGTTGCGTTCAGTGTTCCGGTCATGAACATGCCCCTCCCAGATGGGGGGATCGTAAGTTCGCCGCGATCGGGGTAGATAGGGATAAAAGACCTCTATATGCTGAGTTCAGTTGACTAGACCCAGAAGAAGCGAGGATCGATGCCCACCCACCGCGCAGTGCACGTGACGTCCGCCGGCCAACCGCTGGAACTCGTCGACGTCGACACCACCTCCCCCGGCCCCGGCCACGTCCGGATCGCGGTCAACGCGTGCGGCGTCTGCGGCACCGACCACGCCTTCGTCAACGGCGGCTTCCCCAACCTGAGCTGGCCCGTCACCCCCGGCCATGAGATCGCCGGCACCATCGCCGAGCTTGGTGAGGGCGTGGAGGGGTTCGCAGTGGGCGACCGGGTGGCGGTCGGCTGGTTCGGCGGTAACTGCAACCACTGCCTGCCGTGTCGCAAGGGACAGTTCATGCAGTGCGTCAACGGTCAGATCCCCAGCTGGCACTACCCGGGTGGGTACGCCGAGTCGGTGACCACCCCGGCCACCGCGCTGGCCCGGATCCCCGACGGGCTGTCCTTCGCCGAAGCGGCCCCGATGGGCTGCGCGGGGGTGACCACGTATAACGCGCTGCGACGCACCCGTGCGGTGGCCGGAGACCGGGTGGCCGTGCTCGGCATCGGCGGGCTCGGGCACCTCGGGGTGCAGTGGGCGCGGGCGATGGGTTTTGAGACGATCGCGATCGCTCGCGGCTCCGAGAAGTCCGCTGACGCACAGGAACTCGGCGCCCACCACTACATCGATTCGACCGCCGGTGATGTCGCCGAGGCGCTGCAGGCGCTCGGTGGTGCTCAGGTGGTACTGGCCACCGCCGCGAACTCGGCGGCGATGGCCGCGACGGTGGGCGGGTTGGCGCCGCAGGGAGAACTGGTGATCATCGGCGCCTCACCCGGGGAACTGCCGATCTCGCCGGGGGATCTGATCTTCGGCAACCTCAGCGTGGTCGGCCACCCGTCGGGCACGGCGGCCGACATCGAGGACACCATGCATTTCGCGTTGCTGTCCGGGGTGCGGGCCCGCATCGAGGAAGTCGGGTTGGAGCAGGCTGCCGAGGCCTACGAGGCGATGGACACCGGCCGCGCCCGCTACCGCATGGTGCTGACGACCTAGTCCTCGGTCGGCTCGGGCTGCTCCGGGGCGGCGTCGAGCACGCTGACGTCGATGCCGTAGGGCAGGAACCGGACGCTGCGGGTGGGGTCGGTGTTGTGCTTGTTGGCGCGCAGCGCGTCGAGTTCGGTCTTGTAAACCTGCTCGACGTGCGCCTTGCCGTCGGCATCGGAGATGTAGATGGCCCACACTCCGTCGCCGGCCTCGCCCGCGGTCTCCGGCTGCGTCCGGGGCCGGGAGCGGCGGGTGAACTCGTCGAAGATCATGCCGAAGCCGGCGGCTTCGCCCGGGGTGTTCATGAACCTGCTGAATCGCTCGACGACGTCACGCAGGCCCTCACCCGCCTCGCGCATCACGCGATCGATGTCGTCGGGGTCGAACCCGAACGGTCCGTTGTTCTCCATACCTGACAGTGTGCGCGCAGTTTGCTGCGCCGTCGAGAAGCGTTCGTTCGCGAGCAGCGAAACCTCAGCCGAACAGGCGTAACGGCAGGTCAGCCATGGTGACGAAACCAGCCGGGGCAGCGCAGACCGCGGGCACTGCGTTGACCGCCTGCATCGCGGTGGCCACGCTGGCCGAACGGACATGCTCATCGAGTGGCACGTCGCGGCGGAAGCTGGCCAAGGTCATCAGGTGCGCCTGCATCGACGGCGTGCCCTCGATGGTGACCGTCCAGCCGTGCTGCGGGCTGGGCCAATGCTTGGGTTGGGGTTCGCCAACGGTCCAGAGGGTTTCGACCTCGACGACGGGGGTGCCGTCGCGCCGGCCGATCCACTGCCAGTGCTGACCGGCGACGGTGCCGGCAGGCAGGGTGCGTCCGCAGATATCGCGGTCGACGCTGGCGGGGATCACTTCGAGTTCGGTGACGACCTCGTCGACACCGAGGCCGAGTGCGTCCCCGAGTAGCCAAACCTGTTGCTGGAAAAGCTCACTGGTGAACTTCGGGCCCGCAGTCTCGGTGGTGACCTCGTCGAGGGGGCTGCCGAAGCGCATCTGATCGAAGGTGATCTCCACGCTGTCGTACACCGACCAGTCAGCGCGCTCCTGGATCTTGATGTGCTCGATGCGCCGCGACATACCCGACAGCGCGATGGGGATGATCGCGCCGAGGTTGCCGGGGTTCAGGCCGGTGCCGTGCAGTGAGCTGTTGCCCGCGGTGCACGCCCGCTGCAGGCGGTCGCGGTCGGCGGGCGCCATCCGGGCAGGGTGAAAAGCGAACGCCGTGGTGATCAGGTTGGCGCCCGAGGCCAGGATCGCGGCGGCCTCGTCGACGGTGGGGTGGCGCGGCGCGTAGAGCACCGCGTCGACCCCGGTGGTGTCGACATCCTTGACGGCAGCGATGCCGAGGGGGTTGATGCCCGCCAGCTCACCGGCATCGCGTCCGACCTTGTCGTCGGTGTAGACCTTCACGCCGACCAGTTCCAGGTCGGGGTGATCGAGGATGCCGCGGATCGCCTCCACCCCCACCGCTCCGGTGCCCCATTGCACCACGCGGTACGTCATCGGCTAGACGACCGTCAGAGGAAGCGAACGGCGTTCCTCGAACTCGAACGTCGCACCGCCGCTGAACTTGGTGACCTCGACCTCCGGTGCCACTTTGGCTGCGGTGTCGGACTTTTCGAACTCGGCAGTCCAGTCGTCGGCGGTGCCGGTGATGCGCACTGCGATATGCGGGTCGATGGCTGTCGCGATGGCTTGCAGCGGCTCAACGGATGCCGGGGAGCACAACGCGATCCACGCGCCGTCCTGGTGCGCCGGAGACGGATGCACGTGCAGCCGTCCGCCTTCGACTTCGGCGACGACGTAGCCGGCCGGGTTGAGCAGCGGGTGCAGCTCGAGCACCTTGGACAGGCCGTCAAAGTCGTTGGGCAGCTTGAGGGCCCGCTGAATACGCTCGGAGGCCACACCGGCGATACCGATGAGCTGCTTGGTGCAGATCTGGGTGGCCAGATCGGCGTTGTCCCCGGCGCGGGCGCGCACCGCGATGCCGAACGACAGGTTCAGCAGGTGCATCTGCAGCACCACCTCGTCGGCGATGCGGACCAGTGCCGAATGGGAGAACGCGGTGAAGTCGATGTCAGACAGCAGCGGCCCGGAGTAGTCGGCCTGACCTTCGTCGTTCGGGTCGATGGGACCGAGTTCCCATGTGGCAGCTTTACTTTGGGCCACGATGTCGAGTGCGGGGATGCTGACGGCATCCGGATAGGACTCGTCGATGATGACGGTCCATGCGCAGTGCGGGTGCCGATCGGCCGGGGTGCGCGGCGGACGGTGGATCGGGCGGACCTGAGCCTTGGGGTTGGTGGCGACCGCGGTGGCGTCGAAGGTGGGGTCTTCGATGTCGTGGCACATGCCTTTGACGTAGTCGGGCCCCATCGGCTCGACGTCGAGCAGCGCGCCGCAGTGGTCCAGGTGAAACTCGCCGTTCCAACGGTCGTGGACGGTGTAGCGGAAGTCCATGAATTGCGGCGGGGCGCCGATGTCGAGTTGCAGGCCCTTGAAGATGGTGATGATGTCGATGCCCTCGTACTTCAGCGCCTTCTGCATGCGCTTGGTGTAGAGCGGACTCGAGCCTGCCCATTCCTCGATCGCGATCTGCAGCATCTCGGGGCGGCCGAAGGACTGGATGCACCACGCCATTCCGGACCGGTCGATGAGCTGGCCGATCAGCAGGAGTTCGGGGACCAGAACGGCCAGTTCGGCGCGGGTCAGCTGGGCATAGCGGCTGTGCGATTCGCTCACACGCGAAACATAATCGGCTCAATGTTATAAAGTCAACAATGTGAAAGCACTCGGGACGCCTCCTACGCGGCAGACCCTTGCGCCGCGCAAGCGAGGGGACGACACCCGCGCGCTGATCATCGACGAAACCGTGCGCTGCGTGGTCGAAGAGGGCTTTCAGGCTGCCACCGCCAAGCACGTCGCCGAGCGGGCCGGGGTCACCTGGGGTGTCATTCAGTACCACTTCGGCGACCGCAACGGCCTGCTGATGGCGGTGGTCGACGAGGGTGTGGCCCGGCTGGTCGAGGAACTCTCGGCCGCCGAGGTCGGCGATCTCGACCTGCGGGAGCGCATCGAGCTCGTCGTCGACACCGCCTTCCGCTGCTACAGCAGCCCCACATCGCTGGCAGCGTTCGAGATCCTGCGGGCCATGCGGGGCAGCCACGGCCAGAGCGCACGGCGGCATCTGCTGGAGATCAACGATGCGGTCAATCAGCTCGGCCGGCTCATCTGTGACGACCAGGGCGTGGCCGAGGTGATCTGGTCGGCGCTGCGCGGGATGGTGCTGGTGGAGATGATCGTCAACTCGCATCTGGAGTGGGAGCGCGAGCGTCGGCTGCTCGTGGAGATGGTGACCCGCTACCTTCAGGACCGCTGAGCCGCTTCAGCGAATCTCATTACCGGCTCCGGGGAGCGGGGTGTCGGCCGTCACAGGGGGTTGGACAGTCCCGCTGGTCATCGCCGTGATGTCACCAAAGTCACACGGCCAAAGTTGATTTACACGGAATTAACAAGGACCATCGAGCCGTTCCCCTAGCTGGCGATCCCGGTTAGGCGAACGCCAGCAGCAAACAACGCTCCTGCGGACCCAGGGGCACAAAGAGGAGTTGAGAAGAATGTCGTCGCTCGCGCGTTTTCGCAGTGACATGAAGCGGGCCATCAACCGTCGGCGTCTGCACGCACGTATCAATGCGATGCCCCCGTCAACGGTTCGCGATGAACTCGTTGCCATCGCTCAGCGGTACGAGAACACTCACCGCTGACCCAATTCGTGATCCGAAGCCGGCGAATCCCCCCAGGGGTCGCCGGCTTCGTCCGTTGAGACATCTCTATCGGTCGAGCGCTTCGTTGTGCTGCAATGACCGGCATGGCTGATGCGGAAGCGATCGAGGCAATCAAGCAGGTTAAGTACCGCTACATGCGGGCGCTGGACACCAAGCACTGGGACGATTTCGCCGACACCCTGACCGAGGACATCATCGGGGACTATGGCTCGTCGTTGGGCGAGGAGCACCACTTCACCAACCGCACCGAACTGGTGGAGTTCATGCGTAAGTCGATGCCCGCGGGCGTGCTGACCGAGCACCGGGTGACCCACCCGGAGATCACCGTCGACGGTGACGAGGCCGAGGCCATCTGGTACCTGCAGGACCGGGTCATCGTGCCGGAGTACAACTTCATGCTGATGGGGGCCGGGTTCTACCGGGACCGCTACCGCAAGACGGCCGACGGCTGGAAGATCAGCAAGACCGGATACGACCGCACCTACGAGGTGACGCAGTCGACGGAGAACATGAACTTCAAAGCGACGCCGGGTAAGGCTGTCGCGACTACTTAGCGACGGCGATCAGGGCGCCGGGCTGTAGCCAGCGGATGATCTTGACCAACGTGTCGTCGTCCAGGGACACGCAGCCCGCCGTCGGTCCGCCGTCGGTGGTGTGGACAAAGAACGCGCCACCGTTGCCGGGGATGCGGGCCTTGTTCACGCCCATGACGATGGCGTGCGCGTACTGCGGGATGTAGAGGTTCTCGGTGCCGCTGCTGGGGTTGGTGTTGAACGGGCAGTCGGCCTTCTTGCAGATCTGCATGGTGTTGTAGGTGGGGCTCTTCATGTCGCCGTCCCACCAATAGTCCGGGGTCACCTGCACGTACTGCAGGCCGCCGCCCGGGTTGGGCTGGGTGCCGAAGGCGAAGTCGAGGGTGAAGATGCCCATCGGCGTCTTCATTTCGCCGTCGTGGGATTGCGGGGTCATGCCGTTGGCGCCGACGTGCGCGGGGATGCCGGTGCCGACGGGCTCCCAGCCGGCGGCGCCGCGCTGCCAGACGTCGATCTTGGCGGTGGCACCGCCGGTGCTGACGACGGAGAGCACCTGGGTGGCGTTACCGACGTTGGCCTGGAACCACGGCGCTTCGGCGTGGCTCGGCGGTGCCGAGGTGAGGGCGAGGACCGCCGCGCTGAAGACAGCCGTCATCGAAAGCAGAACCCGCCGCATCGCTTCATGGTCCCTGTGCGGTTTCTGTGGGGTCAAGTCAAGGTTGGGCCACGGTTGGGTCTCGCGGTCTTGAACTGGCCGCTTATCTGGGGTTGGCGCCGGGGTCGGCCGTCCGCTCGCCTCTGTGTGGGTGGTGGAAGATCAAAAACGCGGTATCACCGGTGATACCGCGTTTTGGAGAACCTTTGTGAGGCCGACCCTGAGCCGCGAGCGGCTATCGCACTCGACGGGGCGAAGCGTAGCTGCCAGATTCCGAGTATCGGCGGCGGCGGATAGCTTGAACTGGCAATACGTCTAACTTGTACCCCGTTCGCGCCGACGAGTGAATAGCGCTCTGGCAAACACAAGGGATACGATCGCGAACATGTCGCAAGCACCGTACGGACCCGGGCCCGCCGCACCTGCACCCTGGCCGCCGCAGGGACCACCGCCCGGGCCCGGTGCAGCGTCCAGGATCCCGACGATCGTCGCAATCGTGCTCGCGGTTATCGCCATCGCGGTGGGAATCGGCGCCTGGTTCAAGCCAGCTCCCAAGCCTGAGGCTCCGGCCGCCAAGACATACAGCGAGCAGGAAGTTGCAGACGCAAAGAAGGCAGCATGTGATGCGTTCACCAATGCGCACGACATGTTGGTTAGCAACAGTAAGCGCGGAGGCACAAACCCAACCGAGGTCCTTATTGCCGGAGTAAACACCCGGCTGGCCGTCTTGACTGCAGGCAGCTACATCGATGCGGCACTAAATCAAAACCCTGCTTTGGCAAGCGATCTCGCTGAGAAGCTCCGACAACTGTCGAGCACATACATGACGATTGCTGTCGACCAACTGGGGGAGACGAGTCAAGAGAAGCTCGACGAGATCTACCAAGATGCAGAGACGAATGCGAAGGCGATCTCGGAGGCCTGCACTTGATTGATATACCCGAAGGCAGCTGGTCACAGCTTCTTGTTGGCCATCAATGGCCGAGTGGCGCAGCAGTATCTGTCACCAATTTGGCAGCATCCACCAGGGCGTCGATCAGCCAAGGCTACGAAGCTTACGGTTCAGCGTTGGACAGCGTTCGCAACAGTGTCCTGTCAGACCAAGAGGGTGTGACGGCAGACCGTACGAAAGAGATATTCGACCGCGGCGTGCATCTTTCACGAGAGATTGCAGAGAAGAACGCAAGTAAGTCGGTCTCGTATGAAGCGGCATGCAAGTCAGTCACATGCCTTCGCTCAGATCTCGAGGACATCGCAAGGTCAGGAAACAAAGAGATTCAGCGAATCCTGGCATCTTCAGAAACCTTCCCGGAGAAGGTGTCCGAAATCGTGAAGGTTGTAGTTGACGCACAAACTCAAGCGAACGCGAAGGCAGCAGCACACAGCGGCAACGTAGCCGGTGAGATTCAGAAGGTCCTCGACAGGGAACAACCTGGAGTATCCGCATACAAATTCGCAGATCTCAACGGAGTTGATCTGCAACGGGCATTCGGATCACCGAGTGAAGATTCGATTCGCCAACAGGTGACATCAATGCTGGACAGTTCATCAAAGGGATCCGCAGTTCCCGACAAAGCAACGGACCTGTTCAGTAACGGACAACCGAAGCCCGTATCCACCCCCAACAGCAGCCCGCAAACGCTGTTTACCCCGGGACAACCAGATGCAGCGACGATTGCGCCCTCGCCTGCAACGAGTCCACCCGACGGGCAAGGCATCTTTGCAGCCGGGCAAAGCCGAGTTCCAATGTCTCCTCCTCAGGCGGCACCTCCGGCCACAAGCCCGGGGGCTTCAACCGCAGGTACTGCAGGCCTGCCTCTAGTACCTCCCAACGCGGTTAGTACGCCTACAGGTGTGCAGATCGCCCAACCCCCACCCCACCGGCCGCGCCCGGCTCCGCTCCCGTCAGCCCCAACAGCGCCAGCTCACTGGCCCAGCCCGCCGTCGTCCGTCAACAACCGGCCCCGCTTGCCGCACCCTCGCCGGCCGGGCTCACCGAAAACGCCGTCGCTGCAACCGCAACCGGCGCCATGGCCGGGGCCAGCGCCGCCCAGACCCAAGCCCAGCAGCGCCTGCACCGACTCCTCGACGCCGTCGCCCGTCAGGAACCCAAACTGCGCTGGGCCATCGGCGACCGCGACGACGGCAGCACCACCCTGGCCACCGACCTCGCCAGCGGCTGGATCCCCCCGCACATCGAGATCCCCACCGGCCTGCGCCTGCCCACACCCGCGCACCGGCGCGCCAACCTCGCCGCCCTACTCGGCGAGACCACGCTCACCGCCGCCTACACCCCCGGCCAGTTCATCCCCAAAGCCGAAGATCCCGAACCAGTCTCGATGTCTATCCGCGCCCGCCAGACCCCCGACGTCGAGGACCTCGGCTGGGAACTGGCTCAGGCCACCAAGTGGCGTGACGGCCTCCCCCGACTGGCCCACACCCTGGCTAAAGCCGCCTCGACTGGCACCGGCTACCTGGACTCCGAAGTCGACCTGCTGCACGAACACCTCACCACCGTCGCCCAGCAGGTTCTGGGTGACTACCCCGACAACGTCGACCCCGCTAAGGTCGGCAACTGGCAGTTGCTGGCCACCATCGACGCCCTCATCAAGGGCGAAAAGACCAGCGCGAACTACCACTTCGCCTGGTTCCAGGCGTTGAACATGGCCGTCCGAGGGGAGGAACGCCGATGAGCGAAGGCCAGCTCGCCGCGAGCGCGGGCCACTACCTGCAAGCCAACGGCATGAACGTGCCACCGCCGCCGATCGCCTCCGATCCGCTGGTCACCGGCGCCACCCCGATCGAGCAGCTGCTCCGCGTCCTGGGCCTGGCCGCCAACCTCGGCGACCCAAAGGACAACGCCGACAGCATCGAAGAGCACGCCAAGCGTGACGCCAAGACCGCCGAGGCGGCTGCCAAGTTCCCCGCCCAGGACGAAGCCGCCTCGGCGGAGATGAAAGGCGTTGCCGCCCAAGGTGATGCCTCGCAGATGGCCCAGCAGCTGCCGCAGATGGCCTCCGGCATCGCCGGCGCGCTCGCCGGGGCCATGGGCGGCGCCCTGCAACCGCTGGCCCAGATCCCCCAGCAGATCGCACAGGGCGCTCAACAGGCCATGCAGGCCGGGATGGGCATGATGCAGCAGGCCGGCGGTTCGGCCGCCGAGCTGGACAAGGCCAGCCTGTCCGAGCTTCCGCTTGATGAATACGGCGCGGACGCCGGCGAATTCGGCTCCGGCGGTGGTGGTTCCGCTGGCGGCGGAGGCGGTGGCATCGGCGGCACGTCGCCTACCGCCATGCTCGGCCCACCACCCGTTCCCTCCGCAGGCACATCGCCGTCCTCGGCGCCGGTCATGGCAACCCGACCGCCGGCCCCACCTGCCGCCACATCAACACCGGTCGGCGGAATGTCCGGGATGCCGATGGTTCCGCCCGGCGCCATGCACGGTGGTGCCGGCGCCGACAAGGACGACAAGGCGGCCACCAAACGAGTTTCGGCGCCGTCCATCAAGAACGGCGCCCCCGTGCAGGGTCGCATCACCACGCCCCCGCCCGCGCCGCCTCAGGTCGTCAAGAAGGTCGACGGCAAGCCGGTGGCCACCAAGCGGATCGTCGTCCCCAACAGCACCCCGGCCGACGAGCCGCCCAGCGACAACCCGGCGAAGTAGTTACACCCAGAACTCGTTCATCGGCTGGGCGTAGGTGTCGTTGTTGTTCAAGGGGTTCAACCCCAAAGACAACTCGATGGTGCGCATCAGGCTGTAGTGGTTGTAGTAGTCGGTGGCGATGAACGCCCCGCCCTTCATCCCGTCCGGGTTCGACGGGCTGGCCAGCGCTCCTGGCGACGGAATCACCACCATCACAACGTGATTGCCGTCATTGCCGATCCCCCACGAGATGTTGTTGTAGTCCTCGTCGAAGGTGAGGAACACCGCACTCTTGGTGTTCGGGTCATTCCACAAATCCGAGCTGAACACCGTGGAGAGCTGCTCCTGCATGAACTGATCACCCGCCGCGACGTTGTACTGATGCGTGGTGAGTTGGCTTGCCGCCCATTGCAGAATCGCCGGCAGCGAGCTGATCGGACCTTCCATGTTGGTGGCCTCATCACCGGCGAGCCAGTTGAACGCAGCCACCCCGGAGTAGTTGCCGTTGAGATCGGTTTGCAGCGCTGAGATGTCGCGGATCTTCGCAGCCGTCGTCGGGTCGTTGTAGATGTCGGTGAACGCCAGGAACGGGGTGCGGTCGTTGGGATCGCTGTACCCGCCACCGCCGTCCTGGTAGGCCGCCCAGGATAGTCCGTCCTGACTGACCAGGTTGGGCTCCAGGAAGCACTTCGCGGCGCAGTTGTAGTTCAGCCCGAAGTCCGAACCGCCCAGGATGGGCCAGTAGTTCGGCATGCTCGGATGGGTCAGCGCGTAATAGTTCTGCGCATACCCGTAGGCATTGACCAGGCTGTTGATGTAGGGCGCGTTCGGGCTTCCGATGATGTCGTTGACCGAATGGTTCTCCATGTACACCAGGAAGATGTGGTCGAGCTGCCCGACGTTGGAGGTGGGTACCGCCAGCGTCCCGGGCGAGACGTCCGTGGACTCGACGCTGAACGACACGTTGTCGGCGTAGGCGTTGTTGTAGTTGCCCAGAATCGGGTTGAGGTCCTTGAACGTCACCACCACCTGCGCGCTGCGGGTACCCACCGGGATGTAGCCAGTCGTGTCACGTTCGGTGAGTCCGGTCTGGAACCAGCGATCCAGGGCCGTCACGGGTCCGACGTCGGCACTGCCGAGGTAGGCCTTGTTGGCGTCGAGGAAGTTGACCTTCACCGACGCCCGCGACGGATCGATCAGATAGCCACCCAGTTGGGCAC
The DNA here is from genome assembly GCF_001494595.1 of Mycobacterium sp. M26. Lineage (GTDB taxonomy): Bacteria > Actinomycetota > Actinomycetes > Mycobacteriales > Mycobacteriaceae > Mycobacterium. Next base: position 963,615 of record NZ_LN929907.1, on the reverse strand, counting down.
TCAACACGAACGCCAGCCCGGCGGCGTTGGGGTCGGCGACATGGTCGATGGCCGTGGCGGCCCCGCTGAGGTCGACCACCTGGGTCAGCGACGAGTCGGCCACGTTCCCGCCGCCGAAGAACTGGTTACCGCCCCCGGTCGGGGCGGTCTGCGGGAAGCTCAGGAACGCAGGAAGCGTCGGCCCCTCGGTCCCGAAAAGGCCCGGCAGCCGCCGCAACGTGCCGTACTGGATCACCGTCGGTGTCCCCGTCACCGACCAGCCTGGCACGGTCACCGAGCTGTATCCGGACAGCGACGGATCACCCGCCTCGGCTCCCGAGTTGATCAGCAGGTTGCCGCTACTGAGCACGGGCGCCGGCGTCGTGACCACAGCCGCCTGCGGGACGGCAGCGAGCGACGTGCGCGCACTGTGCCCGACATCGCGTCGCACCACCTCCGCGACAGCCGCGGCCAGGGCCTGAGCCGGCGTCGCAGGATCCTGCGGGCTGGGGCTAGCACCGCCGGCCACATACGCCTTGGTGATGCTCTGATGCGACGAGGCACTGGCGGACTTGTGCGTCGCCGACCCGCCGCTGCGTCCCGAACTTCCGTGCGTGCTCGACGCGCCGGTGTCGGCACTACTCGTCGCCGAGGTTGCGGTGGCGATCGCCAACCCGACGCCGAGAGCGACCGCCAAACCTCCGACCCGACCGATATACCTGGCACAACTCATGGCACGTCCCTTCGCCGCCCGACCTTCCCCTGCGATTGGACACCCCGAACCTTGGAGCTGAGGCGAAATTGACAACCGTGTCGATCTGCGTCCCGGCTACGTTGGATTGATGAGGTCGCGAAGCGTGCTTGAAGGTCAGGGCATCCGTCAGATCACCAGCGGGCTGGGCACCCTCGACCGGGAGGTGTTCGAGGCCGTCGCCGAATCACCCAGCGTGCTGCTGGACAAGGCCATGCCGATCCTGACCCGGGCAGCCGATCACTCCAAGCTGTGGCTGGGTATCGCCGCGGGGCTGGCCGCGACGGGGTCACCCTCGGTACGCCGCGGTGCCAGCCGGGGAGTGGCCACCCTGGCGGTCACCAGCCTGGTGACCAACCAGGTGGCCAAGCGGGTGTGGAAGCGGGCCCGCCCGAACAAGACCCTGGTACCTCTGGTGCGCCGGGCCCGGCGCATGCCGACGTCGAACTCGCTGCCGTCCGGGCATTCGGCCAGCGCGGCGGCGTTCGCGGTCGGCGTCGGGCTGGAAAGCCCGCCGGTGGGCCTGGGCCTGGCCCTGCTGGCCGGACTGGTCGGCCTGTCCCGGGTGGCCACCGGCGCCCACTATCCCGGCGACGTGTTCGCCGGCTTCGGCATCGGGGCGGCCATCGCTGTCCTCGGCGGACGGCTGGTGCCGCCCATCGTGCCCGCCAAACTGCCGTCCACCGAACCGCTGGTGGTCGACACCCCGCAGCGTCCCGAGGGCGACGGGGTGGTGCTGGTGGTCAACCCCGCCTCCGGGAGCGGCACCGGCGCGCGAGTGATCGACGAGGTCCGTCAGAAGCTGCCGAAGGCCGAGATCGTCGAACTCGGCAAGGATGACGCCCCCGAGGAGGTGCTGCGCCAGGCCGCCCAGCGCGCCGAGGTGCTCGCCGTCGGCGGGGGCGACGGCACCGTGTCGTGTGCGGCGACGGTCGCCGTCGATCAGGGACTCCCGCTCGCGGTGTTCCCGGCCGGGACCTTCAACCACTTCGCCAAGGACATCGGCTGCGACACCGTGGAGCGCACCGTCTCGGCGATCCGCACCGGCAGCGTGTCGTGCGTGGACCTGGTGTGCCTCAACGAGGACCAGACGGTGATCAACACCGCCAGCATCGGGGCCTACCCGCGGTTCGTGCGCACTCGCGAGAAGCTCGAGCACAAGATCGGCAAACCGCTGGCCGGGCTGTACGCGATGCTGCACACCCTGCGCAGCGAGACACCGGTGCGCATCCGCTACGACAACAAGACCCTGGAGACCTCACTGTTCTTCCTCGGCAACTCGGTCTACCTGCCGTCAGGATTCGCCCCGGCCCGCCGCACCCGGATGGACGACGGGCTCATCGACGTGCGCATCCTGGAAACCGGCCGCCGGTTGAGCAAGCTCCGCATCTTGAGCGCACTTGCGGTGGGCCGGCTGGAACGCAGCCCGCTCTACCACGAGATGCAGGTGCCCGAGTTCACCTTCGAGGCCGTCGACGGCCCCACCCCGGTGGCTCGCGACGGCGAGGTGGGCAGCACCTACGACAAGGCCAGCTTCACCGCACGGTATCGAGCTCTGCCGGTGTTTCGGCCGCTGACGTGAGCGGCCGCGGCGGCATCAACCGCATACACAGCAGGTAGTACAGGAAGCCCAGCGCCCACCCGGCGACCACGTCGGAGGGGTGGTGGACGTTGAGCACCACCCGTCCGACCCCGATCAGGATGATCAACGCCGCCCCGATCACGGCCAACGGGATGCGCAGGCGGGACATCAACGGCCACAGCACGGTCAGGATGGCGAGCACACCTACGATCACGCCGAGCGCATGTCCGGATGGGAACGATGATGACGCCGCCTCAGCCAGGGCCGTGCTCGGCCGCGGGCGGCCGGCGATCCGTTTGGCCACCTCGGTGACCAAGCCCATCAGGCCCACGCTGAGCACCAGAAACAGCGCGGTCTGCATATTGCGCCGCAGCACAGCGATCACGATCAACACCAGCGCGATCAAGCGAAAAGCGTTGGGCCCCAACGCGGTACAGAAGGCATCCCAGAACGACACCCAGCCCGGGCGGGTCACCCCGAAGTCGTAGAACAACCGCAGCGCCGCGGTGTCGGCGGCGTCCAGCCATGCCCAGTTCTGGACGTAGCCGATCCACATCGCGGCGTAGAGGGTAGCCGCGACGATCGCCGCCGCGGCGATCCAGCGTTCTTTCGACGTCATCCCCGCGAGGGTAATGCCAGAGTGGAAAACCCAGCTGGAGATCGCCTGAGCGTTACGCTCGGCGGTCGGGGGGAACCCCGAGCCGGATCGATTGGAGGCAGAACGCGTGAGCCAGGCGCAACCAGACAACGTGCTGATCGTCCATTGGCATGACCTGGGCCGCTGTCTGGGCGCCTACGGCTACGACGGGGTATCGAGCCCACGGCTGGACCAGCTGGCCGCCGAGGGCATCCTGTTCACCCGGGCGCACGCCACCGCGCCACTGTGCTCACCGTCGCGCGGGTCGCTGTTCACCGGCCGCTACCCGCACAGCAACGGTCTGGTCGGGCTGGCCCACCATGGCTTCGAGTACCGCCCGGGCGTTCGGACCCTTCCGCAGATCCTGCACGAACACGGTTGGTACTCGGCCCTATTCGGGATGCAGCACGAGACGTCGTTTCCGGCCCGGCTGGGCTTCGACGAATTCGACGTCTCCAACTCCTACTGCGAGTACGTGGTGCAGCGGGCCCAGGAGTGGCTGGTCGACAGCGCTCCCATCGAGGAAGGCATCCCGTTCCTGCTGACCGCGGGCTTCTTCGAAACCCACCGGCCCTATCCGCGCGACCGCTACGAGCCGGCCGACACCACCGACGTCGACGTGCCCGACTCGCTGCCCGACACCCCGGATGTGCGCGGTGACCTGGCCGAGTTCTACGGATCGATCGCGGTGGCGGACGCCGCCGTCGGGCGCCTGCTCGACACCCTGGCCGAAACGGGTCTGGACCAGAGCACCTGGGTGGTGTTCATGACCGACCACGGCCCGGCCTTCCCGCGGGCGAAGTCCACCCTGTACGACGCCGGAACGGGTATCGCGCTGATCGTCCGCCCGCCGCTGCGCCTCGGCCGCGCGGCGCAGGTCTACGACCATCTGTTCAGCGGGGTGGACCTGCTGCCGACACTGCTCGAACTCGTCGGCATCACCCCGGGTGACGACATCGAAGGTCTCTCGCACGCATCGAAACTGGTTGCAGCCGAGGATGATCCGCAGGAAGTCCGCGATCACGTCTTTACCGAGAAGACCTACCACGACTCCTTCGATCCGATCCGCGCCATCCGCACCAAGGAATACAGCTACATCGAGAACTATGCCCAGCGTCCGCTGCTGGACCTGCCGCTCGACATCGAGGAAAGCGCATCGGGCCAGGCGGTCGAACCGTTCATCCACTCACCGCGGCCGGCCCGCGAACTCTACGACCTGACCGCCGACCCGACCGAAACCACCAACCTGCTGGTCGGGGAGGTCAGCGACGACGCCGAGAAGATCGCCGACGAGCTGGCGACCCGGCTCAACGACTGGCGGCACCAGACCGCTGACGTGATCCCCTCGGAGTTCGCCGGAACCCGCATCGCCGCCCGCTACACCGAGACCTACTTCCAGATTCACGGCATCACCCTGACCAGCCGCTCAGCCACCGCGGTCGAACGCGGGATCGACGACGAAGTTGGCTTCGCACAATAATTTTCGTCATAACGAGTTTAATCTGGCCCCGACGCGCGGTCGCATGAATGCGGTTAGGCTCTGCTCATGCCCGAGCCCGCGTCCGCGTACTTGGTGCTCGCCTCCCAGCGCAGCGGCAGCACATTGTTGGTCGAGTCACTGCGTGCCACCGGGGTGGCCGGTGAACCCGCCGAGTTCTTCCAGTACCTGCCGACCACCAGCATGTCGCCGCAGCCTCGGGAATGGTTCGCCGACGTCGAGGATGAATCGATCCTGCGACTGCTCGATCCACTGATCGAGGGCAAGCCGGACCTCGCGCCCGCAGAAATCTGGCGGAGCTACGTTCGCACCGTCGGCCGCACCCCCAATGGCATCTGGGGCGGCAAGCTGATGTGGAACCAAACCCCCCTGCTGCTCAGCCGCGCCAAGGATCTGCCCGACCGGTCCGGGTCGGGTCTGCTGTCGGCGATCCGCGATGTCGTCGGCAGCGATCCGGTGCTGATCCACGTCTACCGGCCCGATGTCATTTCGCAAGCGGTGTCGTTCTGGCGGGCGGTTCAGACCCGGGTATGGCGCGGCCGCCCCGATCCCGTGCGCGACGCCAGGGCCGAATACCACGCCGGAGCTATCGCCCATGTGGTCACGATGTTGCGCGCCCAGGAGGAAGGGTGGCGGCAGTGGTTCGCCGAGGAGGACGTGCACCCGATGGACGTGCCCTATCCGGTGTTGTGGCGCAACCTGACTCAGGTCGTCGCGCAGGTCCTCGAAGCACTCGGCCAGGACCCCCGGTTGGCGCCGGCACCCGTTCTGGAGCGCCAGGCCGACCAGCGCTCCGATGAATGGGTGGACCGCTACCGCAACGACGCGGAAGAGCTGGGCCTGCCGACCTGAGCAGCTAGCCCACAGCAACTTCCCAGCCCGGTACGGCACCGTATTGCCGTGACCCTGCGCTGGCCCCGCTTTGCGCTGCTCGGCCTGCTGACCGCCACCGCCGCGCTGTACCTGTGCAACCTGTCGATCAACGGCTATGGCAATACCTTCTACGCTGCCGCAGCACAGTCGGGCGCCAAGAACTGGAAAGCCTGGTTCTTCGGCTCGCTGGACCCCAACAACTTCATCACCGTCGACAAGCCACCGGCGTCGTTGTGGATCACCGGCCTCTCGGTGCGGCTGTTCGGCATGAACAGTTGGGCCGTGCTGGTGCCGCAGGCGCTGATGGGGGTGGCTGCGGTGGCCGTGCTGTACGCCACCGCGCAGCGCACCGTCGACGACCCGGCACGTGGCGCGATCTCGGGTCTGATCGCGGGAGCCGTCCTGGCCGTCACGCCCGCCGCGACATTGATGTTCCGGTACAACAACCCCGACGCACTCATGGTGCTGCTGATCACCGTGGCGGCCTATTTCTTCATCCGCGCCGTGCGCAGCGCCGACTGGCGCTGGCTGGCCCTCGTCGGGATCGCACTGGGCTTTGCCTTCCTGACCAAGATGCTGGCCGCACTGATGGTGCTGCCTGCCTTTGCGCTCGGCTACCTGTTGTTCGCGCCGGCGACGCGGGGCCGTCGTGTCCTCGATGTCCTCATTTGCCTTGGTGCTCTTGTCGTTTCGAGCGGCTGGTGGGTCGCGGCGGTCCAGCTGTGGCCGGCGGCGTCGCGTCCCTACGTCGGCGGGTCCACCGACGACAACGTGCTCAACCTCGCATTGGGCTACAACGGGGTCGACCGCATTGTCGGCGGTGGGGAGCGGCCCCATCCGCCCGACGGGCATCCCAGCGGCTGGGGTACCCATGCAGGTCCGGTCCGGCTGTTCTCCGCGGAGATGGGCTACGAGATCTCCTGGCTGCTGCCGGCTGTCGTCGTCGCCATCGCCGTCGGGATCTATCTGGCGATCCGGGGGCGTCTCACCGGCGTCGAGAAAGCCGCGCTGACGATGTGGACCAGCTGGTTCGTCGTCAACGCCGCGGTGTTCAGTTACATGACCGGCATGGTGCACCCGTATTACACCGTGGCGTTGGCTCCGGCGGTCGGTTCGTTGATCGGGCTGGCCGCCGTCTGGAGCAGACCGGCAGGCGCCGTGATGGGCCTGTCGGCTGCGGCATGGAGTGTGGTTCTGCTGCACCGCGCCCAACTCGGTCCGGTGTGGAGCCATTGGGTCATCGGGCTCGCCGCCGTGGCCGGCCTGGTGACGTTGGTTGCCGCGCTGTGGAAATGGCCCCGGCTGACTCCGGTGGCCGCGGCGGTGGCTCTGCTTGCGGGCCTGGGCGGGTCGACGATGTTCTCGGTGGCCACCGCCGCCACCCCGCACAGCGGGTCGATCCCCAACGCCGCCCACACCGCCACCGTGTGGCCCACCGTCGGGCAACGTTTCGAGCAGACCGCGACCATCGGTGCCGGCTCGGCACACGTCGATCCCCGGCTGGCCGATCTGCTGCGCTCGACCACCACCATCTGGTCGGCCGCGACGCCCGGCTCACAGGCCGCTGCCTCGCTGGAGATCGCCACCGGTACCGCGGTGATGGCGATCGGCGGGTGGAGCAGCGACCCCGTCCCCACGCTCGACGAATTCGTCGCCGCGGTGCACGCCGGGAAGATCGGCTACTACGTCGACAGCGGGAGGCTGCGCGGTCACGACCCCAACGGCACCGATATCGCGCGCTGGGTGGTGAAGAACTACCGCCCTGTGAAAGTCGGCGGGACGACGGTGTTCCGCCTGTCCTGACGCCGGCGGGCGGCTAGCATCCGAACCGGGGCTGACACCTGTCAAGAGTCAGCCGGAAAGGCTCCGCGACGATGACGTCGAATGTCGACTTGCCCATTCCCGTGCCGGTGCCGGACGTCCCCGGCGCTGATGCCGGACGCGCCGGCCTGCCCGCCCGATCTGATCTCACCCTGCTGCAGCGCACCGTGGTCGACACCTCGGCCATCGCCGACCTCGCGCTGCGTACCGCGATCTCGTCGCTGATCGGGGCCACCCTGCTGCCCTCGGTGGCCACCGGCCTGATGCGTCGCTCGCAGGTCACCCGCGAACGCGACAGCCTGGCGTTCTACGCCGAACTGGCCAGCCATCAGGACCCGGCGCTGTCGTTCCCTGCGCCCACCACCACCCCGACGGTCCGCAGCCGACCGGCCAATCCGGTCGCCGAGTACATCGCGCACGGAAATGTGCACACCATCTCGTTCCCGAGCAGCTTCCAGCCTGTCAACCCCGAGATGCGTCCACAGTGGAAACAGTTGGAGCGCAACAACACTGTGTGGGCCCAGCACTGGCGCCACGGTGACGGGCCCCGGCCCACACTGTGCGTGATCCACGGCTTCATGGGTTCGGCCTACCTGTTCAACGGGCTGTTCTTCTCACTGCCCTGGTTCTACCGCACCGGCTACGATGTGCTGCTCTACACCATGCCGTTCCATGGCCGCCGCGCCGAAAAGGGTTCGCCCTTCAGTGGTTACGGCATCTTCGCGCAAGGCATGGCCGGATTCGCCGAGACCATGGCCCAGGCGGTCCACGATTTCCGGTCGGTGCTGGACTGGTTACAGGAAACCGGGGTGGACCGCATCGCGCTGACCGGGATGTCGTTGGGCGGCTACACCTCTGCGCTGATCGCCTCGGTCGACGACCGGCTGGAGGCGGTGATCCCGAATGTCCCGGTGGTCACCCCGGAGTCGGCGTTCGACCAGTGGTGGCCGACCAGCAAGCTGGTCTCGTTGAGCCGCAACCTCGGTGGCATGAGCCGGGACGACTCGGTGGCGTCCTCGGCCTATCACTGCCCGCTGAACTACCGGCCGCTGGTGCCCAAGGATCGTCGGCTGATCATCACCGGTCTCGGTGACCGGCTGGCTCCGCCCGAACAGGCTGAAGCGCTGTGGGAGCACTGGGACCGCTGCGCGCTGCATTGGTTCCCCGGCAACCACATCCTGCACGTCAGCCAGCCGGAGTATCTGCGGCGCACCAACCGATTCCTACGCCCACTGATGTGGGACGAGCCCGACGTTCGGCTCAGTTCTTGACGGCGCGAACCAGCGAGACGCTGGACAGCATGTACTCGGCGTCGGCATCGCGGTTGACGACGGTGCGCCCCACCGAGGCCAGGTAGTCGGTCAGCACGGTCTCCTCGGACGACCAGCCGCGCTCGGAAAACCACTGTGCGGCAGGGGCATGCTGCTCGTTGTAGATCATCTGATACCACTGACCGCGGCTGTCGTCGACGGTCTTGGCTTCTGCCAGCTTGGCCTCGAACTCCGCGGAATCCATCGGCCTGCCCTCTTCGACCGCGACGTGGCTGTGGGCGCTGGCCAGCGAGTCGATCCCGGTGAACAGCTGCTCCTGCGCACTGGCCTGCAGGTAGATCAGCAGCCCCTCAGCGATCCAGGCCGACGGCTTGGCCGGGTCGAAACCGCTGTCGCGCAACGCCTGCGGCCAGTCGTCACGCAGATCGACCGCGACCTCGCGGCGCTCGGCCCTGGGCACGGCACCACTGGCGGCCAGTGTCTCGCGCTTGAACTCCAGCACCCGGGGCTGGTCGAGTTCGAACACCGTGGTTCCCGGCGCCCAGTCGAGGCGGTAGGCACGCGAATCCAGGCCCGCGGCCAGCAGGACGACCTGCTGCACACCGGCGGCGGCGACGTCCCGGAAGTAGGCGTCGAAGAAGCGGGTCCGCCCGGCCTGGAAGGCGACGAACGGGATACCGAACTCCGCGGTCTTCAGCGGATGGTCGGCAGCGTTACCGTCCAGCAGGTCCGCCCACGGACCGCCGACCGCGCGGCAGAACACCTCGGCGTACTCGTCGACCGCCAGCGGGTCGGGTTTCTGGGCCTCGAGCGCCCGCGCGGCGGCGACGAACAAAGCCGTCGATCCGACGCTGGTGGTGATGTCCCAGGAGTCCTTGTCGCTACGCACCTTGGCGAGGGTACGCGCGCAATCTGACAGTCCTCAGACCAAGGGGCGCCCGGTGCGGATGCGCCAATCCAGGTCGCGCAGCAGCACATTGAACGGGAAAGCACGCACGAACCGCGGGGCCAGGTTGTTGGCGAACCGGATGACGCCCATCAGCCGGTCGAACTGACGCTGCTTGTCCGGGTTCCAGTCGAAGTGCATCTCGTCGCGGAACTTCTGCGGCAGGAAGCCGGTGGTGATCAGCAGGGCCAGGCGTTCGTTGGCGCGCTGCACCGGGCCGGGCAGCCGCACGCCCCGAAGCCGCGAGACCGCGATCGGGTAGAGGTACTCGCGAATGGCGTCATCGATGTGCACCTTGTCGAGCGACTCCTGCCAGTACCGGTCGAAGGCGGCCCGGTCGGCCGGCCACATCTCGGCGGGTACCTGCAGGGTGGTGCCCAGCGACATGCCGTCGCGGTAATGCCGGTCGGCGGTCTCGTCGTCCATCTCCCCGACGAAGATCCGGTAGATGTCGACCGCACCCTTGTAGAGGCAGGCCGCCACCCACAGCTGCAGGTCCTTGTCGAAGGCGTTGTACTTCACCGGACTCTCGTCGGTCGAGTACACCTGGGCGTGCGACTTGTTGACCGCGCGCCGATAGGCCTTCTTCTGCTCCTCGCTGCCACGGGTGGCCACCGCCAGGTAGGTGAACGTGGTGCGAGCCCGCTTGACCGGGTGACGATCCACCCGTCCGCTCTCCACCCGGCTCTCCATCACGCCGTAGCCGACTCCGGGCCGGGCCAACTGCATGATCACGTTGGCTGGACCCGCGAGCAGGGCGACCCCCATCAGGCCGTCGTCGATGCCGGCGGTCCGCCTGCCGCGGCGTCCGGGTGCGGCCGGGGCGGGCGGTGCGCTGACGGCGCGTTCGACGTGGTCGAGGGGCTCACTGATGGTCACTCTTGCCTCACCTGTCGCATAATCTGAGAACCGATGTTTCCCGATATTGCCGGTTGCCTGCGGCTGGTGTCAAGATGACCGGATGACGACGCAGGCGCGGCCGTACGGCGGGGTGGACGCCGCCGACCGGCTGGCCCGGCGGCACGCCAGCCTGCTGGAGGCGGGGCTGGAACTGCTCGGCGGCGACGCCGACCCGGCCGAGCTGACGGTGCGCGGTATCTGCCGTCAGGCCGGTGTCGCCACCCGCTATTTCTACGAGAGCTTCGCCGACAAGGACGAGTTCGTCACCGCGGTCTTCGACTGGGCGGTGGCGGGCCTGGCCACCACCACACAGGCCGCCGTGGCAGCGGCCCCGCCCGCCGAGCAGAGCCGCGCGGGCATCGCGAATCTCGTCGAGACCGTGGAGCGCGATCCGCGCCTGGGCCGGTTGTTGTTCAGCGCGCAGGTGTCCAACTCCACGGTGGTGCGCAAGCGCCAGGAACTCGGCCCGGTGTTCGCGATGCTGTCGGGCCAGCATGTGGAGTCCACCCTCAATCGCCGGGCCAATGACCGGATCAAGGCCTTCGCCTATTTCGTGGTCGGCGGGGTGGGTCAGACCATCAGTGCCTGGCTGGCCGGCGCGGTCGGGCTGTCAGCAGCCGAGCTCGTCGACCAGATCACCGCGATGATCGAAGAGATCGGGGATCCGCGGCTGTTCCGCGACTAGGGCGCCGCGTGTAGCCGGGGCCGGCGGTCGGCCGCCGTCTTGGGCACCGTCGTCGCCTCACCCTCGACGAATTCCTTGGTCCAGCAGGCGAACTCGAGAAGAATTCCGTCGGGGTCGGTGAAGTAGAACGAGCGCACGTACACCCCGGGATGGACGGTGGGTGCCGCCTGCGAGGGGCTGTTGTCGTGGTTGAGTACCGGCCCCACCCGCACCCCCTTGTCCTTGAGGCGCTGGCGGTACTCGTCGAACTTCTCGGCGGGAACGTGGAAGGCGATGTGGTTCATCGAGCCCACCGCGGTGACGATGTCGCCGACGCCAGGCAGTGCGGCCGGCGTGGTCTCACCCGTGTGACCGTCCGGGGCGTCGGTGAACCAGAAGAAAGCCACGCAGTCGCCATTGCCGGCGTCGAAGAAGAAGTGCTGACCCATCCCGTTGGGCAGATCCAGGGACTTGATCAGCGGCATCCCGAGGACGTTGGTGTAGAAGTCCACGGTGCGCGCCATATCGGAGCACACCAGGGCGACGTGGTTGATCCCGCCGAGTTCGAATTCGGGGTTGGTGAAGCTGGGCCTGATCATGAACTGCTCCCGGTAGCGCCGCACGGTCACCTCGAAACTAGCACCGGACACCACCTCGATTGCCCAGCTCAGCATCGTTCACAACGCAACAATCACGGCCGGGCACGCATTTTTCGACGGATGTCAAAGATCAGGCGTGCGGGGCGGCGGTGGCGAATATCGTCTCCTCAGCGCTCTATCCCCGAGGAGGCCCGCGGACCATGGCAACCCCTGGAGTCGTTCGTGAGTTCGTCGGCGTCTCGTCGCCCACCGCCCGCCGGGCCGGTGCCGGTGGCCACCCCTGCCAGGGGCTCTACCACCGCGGCGTAGGGCGCAAGCCCAAGGTCGCGATCATCGCCACCCACTATCAGATCGACTTCTCCGAGCACTACCTCGCCGACTACATCGCGACCCGCGGGATCGGCTTTCTGGGCTGGAACACCCGGTTCCGGGGTTTCGAGAGCAGCTTTCTGCTCGATCACGCCCTGGTGGACATCGGCGTCGGAGTCCGCTGGCTGCGCGAGATCCAGGGCGTGGAAACCGTTGTTCTGCTGGGTAATTCAGGTGGCGGATCACTGATGGCGGCCTACCAGTCCCAGGCCGTCGAACCGAATGTGACGCCGCTGGAAGGGATGCGCCCGGCCGCCGGACTCGGAGAGCTGCCCGCCGCCGACGGCTATATCGCCAGTGCGGCACACCCCGGACGCCCCGAGGTGCTGACCGCGTGGATGGACGGGGCGGTGATCGACGAGAACGACCCGGTGGCCAGCGATCCCGACCTCGATCTGTTCGACGAACGCAACGGCCCGCCGTTCTCGGCCGAGTTCGTCGCCCGCTACCGCGACGCCCAGGTGGCCCGCAACAACGCCATCACCGACTGGGCCGAGACCGAACTCAAGCGAGTACAGGCCGCCGGCTTCTCGGACCGTCCGTTCACGGTCATGCGCACGTGGGCCGACCCGCGGATGGTGGACCCGACGATCGAACCCACCAAACGCCAGCCCAACCTCTGTTATGCCGGCGTGCCGGTGAAGGCCAACCGTTCCGCCCACGGCATCGCCGCGGCCTGCACGCTGCGCAACTGGCTCGGGATGTGGAGCCTGAAGACCGCCCAGACGCGCGCCGAACCGCACCTGGCGCGCATCACCTGCCCGGCCCTGGTGATCAACGCCGAGCAGGACACCGGGGTCTTCCCGTCGGATGCCCAACGGATCTTCGACGCGCTCGCCAGCACCGACAAGACGTTGTGTTCGGTCGACACCGACCACTACTTCACCACGCCGGGAGCCCGCAGCGAACAGGCGGATACCATTGCGAAATGGATCGCCAAGCGGTGGCGCTGAGAGTCCTCGCGCATTTCCTTCCCACCGACACCGTGCTGGGAATCGTTGCGCCCGAATCTGATTGGCTTGACGTCGTGTGGTGCCACGAGGACGACGACGAGACTCTGCACCGTGAGCTACCGCAGGCCGACGCGATCTGGCACGTTCTGCGGCCGCTGTCGGGCGACGACCTGCGCCGGGCACCGAATCTGCGCCTGGTGCACAAGCTGGGCGCCGGGGTCAACACCATCGATGTCGCCACCGCCACCGATCTCGGCATCGCGGTGGCCAACATGCCCGGCGCCAATGCGCCGTCGGTCGCCGAGGGCACCGTCCTGCTGATGCTGGCCGCGCTGCGCCGGCTACCCGCCCTGGATCAGGCGATCCGCGACGGTCGCGGCTGGCCTACGGATGCCACCCTCAGCGAGACCGTGCGCGATATCGGCAGTTGCACGGTAGGCCTGGTGGGTTACGGCAACATCGCCAAGCGGGTCGAGCGCATTCTGCACGCCATGGACGCAACGGTGTTGCACACCAACACTTCTGACGACGGTACCAATACCTGGCGTCCACTTCCCGACCTACTCGCGCAGAGCGATATCGTCAGCCTGCACCTACCGCTGACCCCGGCTACCGACAAGCTGATCGACCGCGCAGCATTGGAGCGGATGAAGCCGGAAGCCCTGCTGGTCAACACCTCTCGCGGCGGTGTGGTGGACGAGCCTGCATTGGTCGATGCGCTGCGCACCGGCCGGCTGGCCGCCGCCGGACTCGACGTATTCGCCGTCGAGCCGGTGGCCGACGACAATTCGCTGCTGCAACTGGACAATGTGGTGCTCACCCCGCACGTCACCTGGGTCACCCGCGACACCATGCGGCGCTACCTGCTCGAGGCCGTCGACAACTGCCGGCGGCTGCACGAAGGGCAGGATCTGGTCAACGTCGTCAACGGGAGGCAGGATGTCGGTCGCATCCACCGGTGAGCTGTCACTGGAAGCGCGCACGCTGCGCAAGGTGATCATCCGGACAGTGCCGTTTCTCATGGCGCTGTACTTCGTCAACTACCTCGACCGCACCAATCTCGGGATCGCCAAGGCCGATATCAGCGAGCACCTGCAGCTGACGTCGACCATGTTCGGGCTGGCGTCGGGCATCTTCTTCATCGGCTACGTGCTGGTGGAGGTGCCCTCCAACCTGGCTCTGGAACGGTTCGGCGCCCGGCGGTGGCTGGCCCGCATCGCCGTGTCGTGGGGAATCGTCGCGGTAGCAATCGGTTTCGCGCCCAATGCCGCCACCCTGCTGGTGTTGCGGTTCCTGCTCGGCGTGGCCGAGGCGGGACTGTTCCCGGGAGTGATCTTCTACCTGACGCGCTGGTTCCCCACCGCCTACCGGGCCCGCATCGTGGCCATGTTCATGATGGCCAGCCCGATCGCCGCGGCAGTCGGCACCCCGGTGTCGGCGTGGCTGATCTCGGCAGGCGAGGGCACGTTCGGCCTGGCTGGGTGGCAGTTCATGATGATCTCCGTCGGGCTGCCCGCGATCATCCTCGGCATCATCTGCTGGTTCTATCTGACCGACCGGCCCGCCGACGCACACTGGCTGGCGGCCGACGAACGGCAGTGGCTGATCGAGGTACTGGCCGCCGAGGAACGTGAGGTGGCCACCACCTTCGACTTCCCGCTGCGCCGGGCGTTGACCAGCCCTCGGATCTGGGCGCTATCGGTGGTGTACTTCGGTATCGCCTACGGGCTGTACGCGCTCGCATTCTTCCTGCCGTCCATCATCTCCGGGTTCAAGAAGACCTTCGGCGTGCACCTGTCCATCGTTCAGGTCGGTCTCATCACCGCCGTGCCCTATACATTCGCCGCGATCGCGATGTACTTGTGGTCTCGCCACGCCGACCGCGCCCGCGAGCACGTCTGGCATGTCGCCATCCCAATGTTGCTGGGCGGCTTGGCGATTCCGATCGCCCTCTACCTGCACAGCCCGCTGTTGGTGATGATCCCGGTGAGCATCGCGGCGATGGGCGTCTTCAGCGCCATCCCCAGCTTCTGGGCGCTGCCGGCACAGTTCCTCACCGGGGCGGCCGCCGCGGGCGGGATCGGTCTGATCAACTCGATCGGCAACCTCGGCGGCTTCGCCGCGCCCTACGCCACCGGCGCGCTGAACCAGTTCACCGGCAGCGACAAGGCCGGCATGTGGGCGGTCGGCATCTTCATGGTGATCTCCGCCGCCGTCGTCGTCGCCCTGCGCGCCACCCCCGAACCGGATGCCGATCCGCGAAACTGAGATCTGGACGCAGCCTCGCTCTCATCCGCGGGTACCCTCGGTCCCAACCCACCGGTTAGTTAATTGACATGGTCAGCCGACACAGGAGTCTGTGAACATGCCCATCGCCATCAGCCCCGAACACAACGATCTCGCGGATTCCGTGAAGTCCCTGGTGGCGCGCGTAGCGCCATCGGAGGTCCTGCACGAGGCGCTGGAGAACCCCATCCCCAATCCCCCGCCCTACTGGAAGGCCGCCGCCGAGCAGGGGCTGCACGGCGTGCACCTGGCCGAGTCGGTGGACGGCCAGGGCTTCGGCCTGCTGGAGCTGGCCATCGTTCTGGCCGAATTCGGCTACGGCGCCGTACCAGGGCCGTTCATCCCGTCGGCGATCGCCAGCGCACTGATCTCGGCGAACGATCCCGAGGCCAAGGTCCTCAGCCAGCTCGCCTCCGGCGACGTCATCGCCTCGTACGCTCTGGAGTCCGACCTGACCGCTGAAGAGCAGGGCGACGGGCTGGTCATCCGCGGTGAGGCGCGGTCGGTGGCCTCGGCCGCCCAGGCTTCCGTGCTGGTGCTGCCGGTGGCCATCGGCAGCGGGGTCGAATGGGTGGTGCTGGATGCCACCCAGCTCGAGATCGAGCCGGTGAAGTCCGTCGACCTGCTGCGCCCGGTCGCGCACGTGCGCGCCAATGGTGTCGAGGTGGGTACCGATCAGCTGCTGTCCAACCTGTCCCAGAATGCCGGGCGGGCCATCGTGACCACGCTGCTGTCCGCCGAGGCGATCGGCCTGGCCCGCTGGGCCACCGACACCGCCGCGGGCTACGCCAAGATCCGCGAGCAGTTCGGCCGCCCGATCGGCCAGTTCCAGGCGATCAAGCACAAGTGCGCCCAGATGATCGCCACCACGGAGCGGGCCACCGCCGCGGTGTGGGATGCCGCCCGCGCGATCGACGAGGCAGCCGAAAAGAACTGGGACAACGAGGAAACGGCCTACGAGTTCGCGGCCGCGGTGGCCGCCACCCTGGCCCCCGAGGCCGCCCAGCACTGCGCGCAGGACTGCATCCAGGTGCACGGCGGTATCGGCTTCACCTGGGAGCACGACACCAACGTCTACTACCGCCGCGCACTCGGTCTGGTCGCGGCGTTCGGCCGGTCCTCGGAGTACCAGCAGAAGGTCTTCGACACCGCCACCAGCACCGGCATGCGACCGGTCAACATCGACCTCGACCCCGAGACCGAGAAACTGCGCGACGAGATCCGCGCGGAAGTCGAAGCGCTCAAGGCGATTCCGCGCGAAGAACGCGCCACCGCGATCGCCGAGGGCGGCTGGGTGCAGCCGCATCTGCCCAAGCCGTGGGGTCGGGCGGCCACCCCGATCGAGCAGATCATCATCGCCCAGGAGTTCAGCGCCGGCCGGGTGCGCCGGCCGCAGATGGGCATCGCCGCCTGGCTGATCCCGTCGATCGTCGCCTTCGGCAATGACGAGCAGAAGCAGCGCTTCCTGCCGCCGACCTTCCGCGGCGAGATGATCTGGTGCCAGCTGTTCTCCGAGCCGGGTGCCGGTTCGGACCTGGCCAGCCTGACCACCAAGGCCACCAAGGTCGACGGCGGCTGGCGCATCACCGGCCAGAAGATCTGGACCACCGCCGCACAGTTCTCCCAGTGGGGTGCGCTGCTGGCGAGAACGGACCCGAACGCTCCAAAACATAACGGCATCACCTACTTCCTGCTCGACATGAAGAGCGAGGGCGTGGAGGTCAAGCCGCTGCGGGAGTTGACCGGCAACGCCATGTTCAACACCGTGTTCATCGACGACGTGTTCGTGCCCGACGAACTGGTGCTCGGCGAGGTGAACCGTGGCTGGGAGGTCAGCCGCAATACCTTGACCGCAGAACGTGTTTCGATCGGCAGCAGCGAGCCCGGCTTCCTGGCCACCCTCGACGGCTTCGTCGAGTTCGTCAGCGAGGGCCACTTCGACCAGATCGGGCATCACCGCGCCGGTGAGCTGATCGCCGAGGGGCACGCCGCCAAGCTGCTGAACCTGCGCTCGACACTGCTGACCCTGGCCGGCGGCGACGCCATGCCGTCGGCGGCGATCTCCAAGCTGCTGTCGATGCGCACCGGTCAGGGCTACGCGGAGTTCGCGGTGTCGTCGTTCGGAATCGACGGCGCCATCGGCGATCCCGAGTCGCTGCAGGGCAAGTGGGCCGAATACCTGCTGGCCAGCCGTGCCACCACGATCTACGGCGGCACCTCGGAGGTGCAGCTCAACATCATCGCCGAGCGGCTGCTCGGCCTGCCGCGCGACCCGTAGCCCTCACCGAGATCGACGAAAGGTAGCGCCCTACTCGCACTTTCCCGCCCGTGTGTCGGGTTGGGCGGGTAGGGGGCTACTGGATCTCGATCTGGCGCAGTTCGCGCTTGAGGATCTTGCCGGTGGGGTTGCGCGGCAGCTCGGCCAGGGGTAGGGGGCTACTGGATCTCGATCTGGCGCAGTTCGCGCTTGAGGATCTTGCCGGTGGGGTTGCGCGGCAGCTCGGCCAGGAAGACCACCTCGCGCGGAACCTTGTAGCGCGCAAGGTGTTCGCGCACGTAGGTCTTGATGGCGTCCTCGGTGGTCTCGGCCTCTTCCTTGAGGACGACGAAGGCCCGCAGCCGGGCTCCCCACTCCGGGTCATCGACACCGAGAGCGGTGGCCTCGACGACGTCGGGATGCCCGTTGATGAGGTCCTCGACCTCGGCCGGGAAGACGTTCTCGCCGCCGGAGACGATCATCTCGTCGTCGCGACCGCTGACGTAGAGCAGCCCGTTGTGGTCGAAGTAGCCGACGTCGCCGGAGGACAGCAGGCCGTCGATGATCTGCTTGTTGCCGCCACCGGTGTAACCCTCGAACGGGAAGGCGTTGCCGACGAAGATGCGGCCCACCTCCCCCTGCGGCAGCTCCTGACCGTTGTCGTCGAGGATCCGGATCTTCGTCCCGCGCACCACCTGGCCCACGGTGGCGGGGTTCTTCTGCAGATCAGCAGGCCCGGCGATGGTCGCCAACGCGACTTCCGTTGAGCCATACAGGTTGTAGATCACCGGGCCCAGGTGCTTCATTGCGCGGGTGGCCAGTTCGGCGCCGAGCTGGGAGCCCGACACGAACACGATCCGCAGTGACGACAGGTCGGGTTTGGTCTCCATCTTCTCCAGCGCGTCGAGCATCCGGGACAACATCACCGGCACGACGACGATTGCGGTGACCTGGTGCTTGGGAATGTCCTCGAGCACCGTGGCCGGTTTGAACCGCCGGTGCAGAACCAGCGTGGTCCCCATCGTCAGCGCGATGGTCGCGTGCAGGTAGCCCAGCGCGTGGAACATCGGCGACGGCAGCGAGGTCACCTCGCCGGCCCGGAACGGAACACTGGAGAGCACACCGCCGATCGGGGCCAGCGTCGGCGGGGTGTGCCGGGTGGCGCCCTTGGGGGTGCCGGTGGTGCCGCTGGTGAGGATGACGATGGCCGAGCGCTTGGTGGCCTTGGGCGCCGGTGCGCTGCTGCTGCGCGCGATCAGCTCGGCCAGGGTCTCGTCGGTACTGCCCGACGGCTCTACCTTGTCCGGGTTGGTGCCCAGCGCCCGCAGCTTGCCCAGCGGGGGCTCGGAGAGTTTGACGGCCTCGGTGTACTCGTCGTCGTAGATGATGACCCGCGCGCCTTCGCGCTCGGAGACCTCGCGGATCTGCGGTCCGGAGAACTCCGTGTTGAGCATGATCGTGCGGGCCCCGACCCGGGCCGCGCCGTAGTTGGCGATGACGAACCAGCGATGGTTACGGGCCAGGATCGCCACCCCGTCGCCGCCCTTGACACCCATTGCCAGCAGCCCATTGGCCACCGCGTTGGCGGCGTCGTCGAGCTCTTTGCACGTCATCGACCCCTCGTCGTCGATGATCGCCACCCGGTTGGGGGTGCGCCGGGCATTGAGCGCCGGGACCATCCCGATCTCACCCCAGCGGCGGATGTCGGCCACCATGCCGGCGAGGTTCTGCGGTGGTTCCAGGCCGAACGCCCCGGACTCGATCAGCTTCTGCAGGTAGTGCAATTCCGCAGCGCCGCGTTCGGCCAGGGTCTGGATCTTGGCCAGTGCCTTCGAGGGCAAGTCGATGAGACTAGACATGCCGCCACCCTAGGTGACGCACGTCGTGGGCTGAGCGGAATGCGCACGCACTTAGCATGGCCTTATGGAGGTAGGCGGCCGCCAGGTCAGCATCAGCCATCCGGACAAAGTGGTGTTCCCGGGCGTGGGTGACCGCGGCCCGGTGACCAAGCTGGATCTGGTCGACTACTACCTGGCGGTGGCCGACGGCGCGCTGCGCGGGGTCGCCGACCGGCCGATGATCCTCAAACGCTTCGTCAAGGGCATCACCGAGGAGGCGATCTTCCAGAAGCGTGCCCCGGAGAAGCGTCCGGACTGGATCGAGGTCGCCGAACTGCGCTACGCCCGGGGCACCTCGGCCAAGGAAGCGGTCCTCTACGACGCGGCCGGCCTGGTGTGGGCGGTCAATCTGGGCTGCGTCGACTTCAACCCGCATCCGGTGCGCTCCGGTGATCTGGACCATCCCGACGAGCTGCGGATCGACCTCGACCCGATGCCCGGGGTGACCTGGCCGCAGATCCTCGACGTCGCTCAGGTGGCGCGCGAGGTGCTCGAAGACCACGGCCTGACGGCCTGGCCCAAAACGTCCGGTTCGCGCGGCTTTCACATCTATGCCCGCATCGCCCCGCACTGGCCGTTCAAGCAGGTGCGGCTGGCCGCGGAGACGGTGGCCCGCGAGGTGGAGCGACGGGCGCCGGAGTTGGCGACCAGCCGGTGGTGGAAGGAAGACCGCGGGCAGACGGTGTTCGTCGACTTCAACCAGAACGCCAAGGACCGCACGGTCGCCTCGGCCTACTCGGTGCGCGCGACGCCCGATGCCCGGGTCTCGACACCCCTGCGGTGGGACGAGGTACCCGGTTGCCGGGCCGAGGCGTTCACCATCGACACCGTGCCCGCCCGGTTCGCCGAACAAGGCGACCCGTGGGCCGGGATGGACGACGCGGTGGGCTCGCTGGACGGGTTGTTGCGGCTGGCCGAGGAACTCGGCCCGGCCGAAAAACCGCCCAAGGGCAGCAAGCCGCTGATCGAGGTGGCCCGCACCAAGACCCGCGACGAGGCGATGGCCGCGCTGCAGGTGTGGACGTCGCGTCACCCGGAGGCGGCGGCGCTGCTGGCGCCCACCGACATCCTGGTCGACGGGATGCGCGGCCCCAGTTCGATCTGGTACCGCATTCGCATCAACCTCGAACACGTGCCCGCCGCGCAGCGGCCGCCCCAGGAGGATCTGATCGCCGATTACAGTCCCTGGCAAGGCTATTCAGGCCGTCAGGCGCCCTCAGCCCAGTAGGCCTGCGCCTTGATCGACGCGCGCGGGATGCGGTAGTCCTCACGAAGCACCTTGGCGACCGCCCGGGTGGTGCGGTTATCGGTGGCCACCCAGCCGAAGTGGTCCTCGGCGTCGTAAGCCGCCGCGCTCACCGCATCGACCAGACCGGCACCGGATTCGCCACGGTCGATCCACACCACATCGGCGGAACGGGCGACCGGCAGCGTCGGGTCGTCGTCGTGAGCGGCGCCCAGGAACACCTTGGCCGGGACATCGCCGATCGCGTCGAGCAGGGTGTTGATCGCCGGCAGCGAGGCGGTGTCGCCGACGATCAGATACCCCGCGGGCTGCGGATCGGGAAGGGTGAAGTTACTGCCCAGCACGGTCACACCGATGGTGTCTCCGGGCGCGGCGGCACCGGCCCAGCGTGAGGCGATCCCGTCGTGCAGCGCGAACTCGATGTCCACCCGGTCGGCGTCGGGGTCGGGGTTGACCAGGGTGTAGCCGCGCTGGTGCAGTTTGGCGCCGTCGGGAAACCACATCCGGACCCACATCGTGGGGTGCACGGGCCGGTCGGCAAGCATGCCACCGGCCGAGAAGCTCAGGCGCAGATAGTGTTCGGTGATCTGTTCACGTCCGGTCACGGTCAGTTCATAGTCACCGGCGCGCAGCAGCTTCAGCATGGCGCCCTGCCAGCCGCGGGACAGTTTCGTCTCGGTCATCGGTTCTCCATTTCTCAGTTGAGCAGTCGGCTACCCGACAGCGGGTGAAGTGCGGCCAGCGCGGCGGCCTGACGGCCGGTGAGCGCCACCGCACCGGGGATCGCCACGGGCGTGCTCTCGGTGCGGATCGCGAGGGCAGATCTGATCCTCGGATGGGTGGGGGTACCCGAGATCTCGACCACCGACCAGGATTCCGAACAGTGCGGCACCGGGTCGATCGCCGAGTCGCCGTAGGCGGTGAGGTGGCCACGGGAGTCGGTGACCGATCGCCAGCGTTCGCGGGCGTCATCGGCCACCAGATCGGGGACGTCAGCGGAGTCGACAAGCGTTGCTGTGACGCCCTGTTCGGCCAGTTGCTCGATCAGCCGGCGGCCGGTGTTGCGGGCCGTCTGGTGCAGCGGGATCTGCGGGGATCTGGCCTGCAGTGCAGCCAGGTTCTGAGCTGCGCTGAATCGCAGCCCGATCCAGACCGCGCGCCGGCCCGGCGTGCTTCTGGTGGTGATTCTGATCGATTCGCACCGCAGACCGTAGCGCTCGAGGTAGCCGGTCAGGAGGTCTGTTGGTGGTTCACCGTCCTCGATCCGCAGCAGGACGGTGGTGGCCGCCGGGTCATTTGGCACTGATATCCGTTTGCCTCGCAAGGCAATTCGCAGTCGCTCGGTGAGCAGGGTGGTGAGGTGGCGGCCGCGCCACCTCACCAGTGCGGCCGCGACCACCGCGGCGGCGACACCCAGCACCCACCGGTCGGGCCCCGACTGCCAGGGGTAGGCGTAGCCGGCGGTAATCGCCGCGGCGATCACCACGGTCAGGCGAACCCGATTCATACCTGCTCCTTTCGGCGGCTGCGCACGACCACGACGGCGGTCGCCACGGCGAGCAGGCCGGATCCGACGAACGCGACGGTGCGCGGTGTCGGGTCGACGGCGGGCGGCGGCACCGGTGCGGCGAGGCGGACCGTTGCCGGCACCCCGTGCTGCGGTGCACTCACCGTCCAGGTGAGCGCCCCCACCGGGTCGAGAGTTCCGGCACCGACGAGGTTGGACGGTGCTTGCGCGGCGTTGTGTGCGGTGGCGGTGAGCCGACGCACCACCTCGTCGGCGGGTATCTCCGGGAATCGGCTGCGCACCAGTGCGGCGGTGCCCGCGACGTAGGCGGCGGCATACCCCGAGCCGCTCAGCGCGGCCATACCGCCACGACCGTCCGGCATCCCGTCGGCCAGGCCGCCGCCGTCGCCGTTGCTCAGCGACACGATGTTCTCCCCCGGCGCGGCGATACCGACCCACGGACCGGCCATGGTGAACACGGCCGGTTGCCCGGCTGAGGTCAGCGCACCGACCGACAGCACGTATGGCTGCCACCACGACGGCACCGAGACCGACGTGACACCGACCCAGTTGCGGGGATCGGCCGGTTGATCCAGCCCGCCGAGCGGGTTCGAGGCGCAACCACCGGTGCCGGAATCGCCTGCGGCGGCGATGATCACGGCGTCCTTGTCGATGGCCGCGTAGCGCAGCGCCGCCCCGAGTGCCGGTTGGCTGTCCAGCCGGTCGGGTGCCAGACAGGTCGCGGTCGAGATGACGATCACGGTGGCGCCGAGATCGGCGGCGCGCACCACCGCACGCGCCGTGGTCTCGATGTCGACGCGGGCCTGGACCTCCTGCGGGTCGGACCCGGTTGCGCCTGGTGCGAATCGCGGTGAGGTTGCCCGGATCGACAGCAGCCGCGCCGCCGGCGCTACGCCGGTGAAACCGTCGGGGCCGGGCTGGCCGCCGATGATCCCGGCAACCAGTGTGCCGTGCCCGTCGCAGTCGGTCAGCCCGTCACCGGAGGACAGGAAGTCACCACCGCCGATCACGTTGGGAAGTCGCGGACCCGGGCGCACACCGGTGTCGATGACGGCGACGGTCTGCCCCTCGCCACGGGAGAATTGTCCTGCAGCAGCGAGATTCAGCATCGGCGGGTCGGCGAGGGTGCTGCCCGGGCGCAGGCCGGTGACCACACACTGGGCGCGCTGGCTCATCGCGGCGACCGGTCCGGCGGCGCCGGACGGCACCGGCACGGCCGGGTCGGCCACCGGTGGGCTCAGCGCCCCGGCCGTCGGCGCGGCGGCCAGCACTGCCGCCGCGACCACCGCGGCGGAGCGCATCATCGATCCAACACCCAGCTGAAGATGCCGATCAGGTAGACCGCCACCGGGATGAGCGAGGCATCCAGCGCCGAGGCGGCGAACCCGACCAGCCGCCGCAGAGGCAGCGAATACCGTTGCGCCGAGGCGATATCGGGGCTCACCGCCACCAGCACCCAGATGGCGGTCACGGCGGCGAGCACCGCCAGCACCCACGTCGCCGCCACCAGCCGGCCCTCGACCAGTGCGATCACCAGCAAGCCGACGCAGACCCCGAACGGCTGGGACAGCAGCCAGGCCTTGCATGCCGTGGTGTCCCAGACCCGGGCCCGCAGCACCGCCGCCGCGGTGCTGGCGGCGATCAGGTACCACCCCCACGTGCCGGGACCACCGGGCGTGGTGGCGACGAACAGTGCTCCGGCGACCGACAACATCACGCCTGCGGCGATCAGACCGCTCTGGTGGGCTTCGCCGCGCCGGATCCGGCGCGGCAGGTCGGCGAGTACCCGGTCCGGTGCCGCCGACGGAATCGGGTCGCCGGGGGCCGGGATCACCGGCAGCGGGAATCGGGCCCACACCGCGGCCAGTTGCGGCGCCGATACCGTCACCAGCAGCGCGAGCACGATGAGCAGACAGCCCACCGTCAGCGCGGGAAGCTGCCACAGCGTGGCCGCGGCCGTCACGAGAAGTGTTGCTGCTGCGACGGTCCCGGCCGCGGTGAAGACCGCCACCCGGTCCTCGCTCTGCGCCAGGACGATGACCGACCATGCTGCCACCGCTGCGGCGGCCAGCATGAGATGTGCCGGGCCCCAGGTCCCGGGGACGGCCAGCGCGAACGCCACCGCGATCGGCAGCAGTGCCAGCGCCGCGATCTCCCCGGCGATGCGCGACGACCGGGCCCGTAGGGCCAGTGCCGCCCCGGCGGCCACCACCGCCACCGCGGATACCAGGGCGAACGCGATGGGTGATCCGGCGCGGTGTGCGACGGCCACTGCCGACACGGCCACGATCAACGTCGCGACGGCAAGCCGCGCCCCGACCGCCAGCCGGGCCGGCCCCCACGGCCGTCGGCGGGCCTCGGAGAAGATCACCGCCGCGTCGGCGATGTCCTCGACCACGCCGACCGGGGTGGGCTGCTGCGGAACCGGCTGCAGGGCCAGCAGATCACCGTCGACGATGCCGACCGTGTCGAGGCTGGCATCCACGCTGAACGGCGCACCACCGATCGGGGCCAGCGTCAGCGGGGTGAGGTCGGGCTCCCCCGCGTCGTCGGGCTGCGGGACCAGACGGGTCAGTGCCGGCACGAGCTCGCGCAGCGGGAGTTCGGTGGGCACGGCGACGTCGGTGATCCGGCCGTGCGCCAGGACGGCGATGCGCACGATCGGCAGCACCGGGGTTTCGGTCATGGTCGTTGTCTCCTGATCAAGGGGCGGCGAAGTCGCGGGTCAGCACGGCCGACGGGAACCATCGCCCGGCGGGCAGGGTGTCGGTCAACCGGTCCAGCGCGGCGGCGATGGCGAACGGGGTTGCGGGCGCGAAGCTGGACAGCCACGTCCCGTCCTCGGCCTGCTGCGGGCTGACCAGCAGCCGGCCGGCCGGGGTGTCGACGATCCCGATCCCCACCTCGGACAGCTGGTGGCGGCCGTCGCGCGCACACCCGGCCCGAATCTCGAGGTAGTCGCTGCCGCCGGTGAACACCGAGCGCACCACCGCGGCCGCGGACGGCGGCACACCCAACTCGTCGAGCACGGCATCGACATCGGCACCGGCCCGCAACCGCTCATCGGCGCGGGCACCCACCCGCGTCGGAAGGATGAACTCGGTGAACCTCGCCGGTGTGCGATGCCGCAGTGGGGCGGTGACGGCGGGAACCAGGAACGCCGCGTCGCTGATGGGCAGCTCGGACACAGTGACCAGGGGGCCGCTGCGCAGCACCACGACGGTGTGATCGGCCCGCCGCGCTACCAATCCGCGTAGGACTGCTGCTCCGCGGTCGCGCACATACCGCAGTTCCAGCCAGGCCTGCGGTGCGCAGGCCGTGCGGATCCAGCGCGCCACCGCGGCGTGTACCGCTCCGTTGGGCAGCAGCACGCCCAGTTCGGTCATCTCCTCGCACACACTCGCGTTCTGCGACCGGTCGTGCGGGCCGGTGATCGCCAGGACCCACGGAAAGGATCCGGCACCAAGGCTTTCCGCGAGAAGCCACGCGGCGTCCGCGGTGAGTTCGACCGCATCAGGTGCGGTCACGTCTCATCCCCACTTGGCACCCTCGGCCTGATCCCGAGCGTTCATCGACAGCGTGTTGGTCTCGTGGGTGGTGGCCATCGCCCGGTAGGCGCGCACCAGTTCCTCCATCGCCAGGTTCCACTGCGCCTGCCAGGCCTGGTAGGTCATGCCGGTATCGCCCTGCCAGGCACCCTGCAGGGCGGCCTGTTCGGTGGCGATGTCGGCTCCGACGGCCTGCAGTGTGCCCGCGTAGCCGGCCATCTCGGCGGCGTGCCCGAGCATGGCCGGGTAGTTGTACATGATCTGGGACATCAGAATCCTCCGTATGTCGTTGCGGCGGCGGCATCTTCGGCGACGTAGCTGGCGCCGGCGTCGCCGAGGTTCACCTGGGCGATATCGAGCAGCGAGTTCACCTTCGCGGCGACCTCGACGAACCGGGCGTGGGATACCTGGAACGCGGCAGCGGACTCGCCCATGTGGAACGCCTGGGCAGCCATGGCGGCCTGCTCGGCCTGGGCGATCGTGCTGCGCATCAGCGCCGTCTTGGCGCCGAAGGCCGCCTCGGCGGCGACAATCTGCGGGATATGGGCATCAAGCATGCTCACGGTGTTTCTCCAATCATCTTGGCGTTGGGTTCGTCGTCGGTGTCCCAGGTGGCTGGGAGCATCGGCATGGTGGGGCGCTCGTCGAGGGTTCCGGCCGACAACTCGGTGAGCCCAGCGGCGACCTCGGCTCGGCGGGTGCGGGTTTCGGTACCGCTGAATCCGATCGGTCCGGCGCCGCGGTTGGAGGTGGTGACCGACGGGGGCGCAGTCGATTCGGACTCGGCGGGGCCGCTGTCGAGATCCATGTACTCGTCGCGGTGGCCGCGATCCTTGGCCTGCTGGGCCCGCCGCCGGGCACGGGCGGCGGTGCGCTGGCCGGCCACGACCGCGGCGGCGGGCGCTGCCTCGGACACCGGGGCCTTGCTTCCGCTGCCTTCGGTGAACGTCGGCCCGGGTCCGTCGTCCGGCTCCGGGCCGGCTACCGCGTAGAACATGCCCTGGGCGACGGGGGCCGGGGCAGACGGTGCGGGCGTGGACGCGGGGGCAGCCGTTCCTGCCGCCGACGCCGGGGCGGTCGCGGGAGCGCCCGGGGATGCGGTGGAGATGGCGATCGGCGAGACCCGTTGTGGTGCAGGGGATGCCGGTGCCGTTTCGGCGACGGGCGCAGGTGTGGCGACCGGTCCCTGAATGGCCAGCAAACCCAGCAGCGGTAGCGCTGCACCGAGAGCCAGCGGGATCAGGAAGGGTGAGGCCAGCGCCAGGCCCCAGGTGGTCCAGCCGAGTGGTTGGAAGATGGCCTGATAGAGCAGCGCGGACAGCAGCGGCCCCCAGGTGACCAGCGCCTGTGCGGGGTTGGTGGCGAAGTCGATCAGTATCTGCTGGATGGTGGAGACCGGATTGGTCAGGAAGTCCCAGATGAGGTCGCCGCCGGGCAGCGACTTGATGTAGGACTCCAGCATGTCGACGATGACGTTCGACTCGGTGAGGGCCGAGCCGGAATCGCTTGCCTGGGCCTGCGCGGCAGTGCCGGTACCGAGGTCGGTCAGCGCGAGTGCCTCGGCTCCGGGTGCGGCGATCGGCGGCGCGGGGGCGATGCGCGGAGCCGCGGCCAGTGCGGTTCCGGCTACAGCCTGGTAGACGGCCATCACCGTGGCTGCCTGGACCCACATCCGGACGTAATCGGCCTCGTTGAGGGCCAGCGGGATGGTATTGATGCCAAAGAAGTTGGTGCCCAACAACACTGCGTGAGTCGCGTGGTTGACGGCCAGCTCGGCGAGGGTGGGCATGGTGGCCAGAGCGGTGGCGTAGGCGGCCGCCGCCGTCTCGTGCTGGGCCGCGACCGCAGCACTGTCGACGCTGGCCTGCTCGAGCCACGTGAGGTAGGGAACGTGTGCGCTCTCATATCGCTGCGCACTGGGGCCTTGCCAGGAACCGGTCTGTACATCGGCGAGGATCGAGGTCAGTTCGGTTGCGGCTGCGGAATATTCGACGCTCAGCGCGGTCCATGCCGTGGCGGCGGCCAGCAGCTGACCGGGACCGGGACCGGCGCTGAGCAGTGCCGAGTGGATCTCCGGTGGGCTCGCCATCCAGATTGGGGCGGTCATCAGCCGCCCCGCGCCATCACGTAGGAGGAGGTGGCTGCGGCGTCGGTGGCCGCATAGCCGGTACCGGACTCGGCGACCGCGATCGCGGCCCGCACCAGCTCGGTGATGCCCTGAGCGGATACCGCGGCATGCTCGGCGCCCTGAGCGCTGAACCCGGCCGCGGTCTGCAGCGAGACGGGGTCGGCGCCGGGGGGCACCACGGCAGTCACCACCGGAGCGGCGCCGGCGTGCACGGCCGCCACCCGGGCGGCCAGTGCTTCGATGGCGACACTCGCGGCGACAAGGCCCTCGGGGACGACGCGCAGGGTCATGACGGATACCCCTCTCGGCTCTCAGATGTGCTGTGTACGTGTCTGAATGGATTGACCAATTGGATGTGGTCCCCACCATCACCACTGGCGCCGCCGCCCAGCAGCAGGGCACGTCCGGCGGGCAGGCGGGAGAACCGGTGTCCGCGGATCTTGGCGCCATCGGCGGGGTTGCCGGACAGCATCAGGACGTGCGCTTGCAGATCGCCCATCCGCCGCAGCAGCGGATTGGTCATCAACGCGTGCGCGGATCCGGCGGCACGGCCGGTGACGATGACCCGCAGGCCCAGGTCGCCGGCCGCCGACAGCAGGCTCAGCAGCGGCGTCCAGGGCCGGTGCCCGGCATACGGCCCGCTCAGGGCGGGCCCGTCGGGGATCTGGTCAACATCGTCGACGATCAGGTAGTGCACTGGCAGGCAATGGCTTTCGGACCTCGTCCGCCAGGTCGCCAGGTCGGCGGCCGTGACGTCGGCCGGGGGGCGACGGGTGCCCAGGAGCGCGGCCAGACCCATCACCGCGGGGGTGATCCGGTCGATGTCGGCGCTGTATTCGTTGTCGTCGAAGAGCGGCTCGTCGACGAGGTGCACCCGGCGGTCGAACACCGTGAAGGCGACGTCGTCGGCGGTGGTGTGGTCCCGGATGGTCCGGATCAGATGGCGCAGCAGCGTCGTCTTCCCGGACCTGCTGTCGCCGAACACCATCAGCAGCGGGTGCTGGGCGAAGTCGTGGACGACGGGGGCCAGATCGGCCTCACGCTGTCCGAGCACAACACGCTCGCCGCCCCGGAACACCGGTGCGACGGTCGCCGGGTCGAGGTCGGCGGGTAGCAACCGCACCGGTGGGGCGAGCTGGTCCGGGTAGCGGGCGTTGATCTGGGGAATGCGGCCCAGATCGGGCTCGGCGAGCAGGAAGTGCTCGCCGGCCATCGTCAGCCCGCGGCCCGGCTGGTCATGGGGCACTGTCTCAGAGGGCCGGCGCAGGCTGCCGGAAACGCGCACATTGCTGTCCCGGGGATCGGGCAGCCGCAACTCCAGGCGAAGTCCCAGCCCGTCGCGCATCGCCAGGGGCACCTCCAGCCAGTTCGGGGTGGTGACCACGACGTGGATGCCGTAGGCCAGTCCGGTGTTGGCCAGTTCGGTGACCTCGGCCAGCAGCGGGTTGCGGGTGTTGAACTGGTCGGTGTTGTCGCGGCCGAAGGCGTACAGGCTGTCGATCACCAGAAAGACTTCGCCATAGCCGTCCTGATAGCCGTCCTGATGGCCGTCGGGTTGGCCGGCGTCCGGGCGGGTGCGCTGTTGGCGGGCGCGCAACAGCTGCGCCAGTTCGCCGAACGTCCGCCGGATCCGTTCCGGTTCCAGTGGTGTGGCGACGCTGCCCACGTGGGCCAGTCCAGCCAGGGCGTGAAGGCGCCCGCCGCCGTAGTCCAGACAGTAGAAGGTGACCTCGCGCGGCGAGTGTAGTTCAGCGGCGGACAGTACGAATGTCGTCAGCGCCGTGGACTTTCCGGACTTGGCCCCGCCGTGGATCACCATATTGCCCGCTGCGGAGGCGGCGTCGAAGACCAGCGGATCACGCCGCATGTGGAAGGGCCGGTCGATCTCACCGAGCGGCCAGCGCCACTGACGCGCCGGGACGGCGGCATCCCGAAGCAGACCGCTCAGCGGGATCGGATCGTCCAGCGGCGGCAACCAGAGCGCCGGCGCCGTGGGACCGTATTGCGCCAACTGATCGCCGATGGTGGCGATCAGCTTGCGGGCGGCTCCGGCCGGTTCACGCTCCGCGCTGGGCAGGACCACGACGTCTTCGTGCAGCGCCACCGGCGCCGCGGTGAACAGCACCGGCTCGGGTGCCGCGGGGACCAGGTAGGAGCCGGCCGACCGCGGCGGATCGTAGATGCCGTCGACGTAGGTGCTGCGGAACTTGACCGGTGCCGCCCCCGGCGCCGGCACCAGGAAGCCAACACCTTTGTGTTCTCGACCGGATTCCAGGTGATAGGCGTCTTCGACACCGATGATCTGTCGCGAGGTGGCTGCGCTGGCCACTTTGAGCGCGATCCGGTAGGAGGTGTTCTTGTCGATGTCCTTGATGCGGCCGATGTCCAGGGTCTGCGAGGCGAACAGGAGGTGGATGCGAAACGACCGGCCTTTGCGCGCCACGTAGTCGAACAGGTCGGCGTACTCGGGGTGTTCGGCCAGCATCAGGGTGAACTCGTCGGCGACGACGAACAGCGTGGGCAGCGGGGGCAGGTCGATGCCGGCGGCCTCGGCCGCGGGGCGCGCGGCCTCGTATTCGGCCACCGAGTTGAACGCGCTGCCCTGCACCTGCCGGCCGGCGTCGCGCAGCAGGGTCTCGCGGCGGGCCACCTCACCGCGCAGGGTGTCGGCGAAGCGGTCGGCCAGTGACTTCTTCTCCGCCATATTGGAGATGACGGCGACGACCTGCGGGAAGTGCCGGAAGATGTCGGCACCGGCCTCGCCCTTGAAGTCGACGTAGATCACGATCAGCCGATCGGCGCTATGAGTTGTCAACAGCGACAATAGGATCGACATCAGTGTCTGGGACTTTCCGGAACCGGTCATACCGATCATCAGGCCGTGTGGACCCATCCCGCCTTCGGCTTCGTCCTTGAGGTCGAAGTACAGCGGCTCGCCGGTGGCGGTGACACCGATGGGCACCCGCAACTCCTCGTCGCGGGGTCGCGGCGCCCACAGGTCGGCGACGTCGAGCGCGGAGGCATCCGGGATACCCAGAAGCGTGGTGAACGTCGCGCCCCGGTGTGCCGCCGTGCGCAGGCCCCGATGGATCGGCGTGGCGTCCCACCGCGCTACCGCACGCGCGAGGTGGGTGATCTCGGGCTGGGTCATCTGGTCGGCGTGCGTGACGAACGGCTGCCAGCCCTCGCCGTCCCACCGGGTGATCGTCCCGTCGGCTATCCGCAGGACGGGCTGCTCCGGATCGGCATAGCGGCCCGGGCGCGACACGGCGTCGGTTCCGGCGATCTCGATCACGGTGACTCCGGCGCGACCGTCCGCCAGCACCGAATCCTGCACTGGTTGCGCGGGATCGTCGATCACGATGAGCAGATGGCGGTGCGGCTCGGCCGGCTCAGCGCCGAAATGCGGGTGGTGGGCCAGTTCCGGTCCGAGCGCGGTAATCAGGTCCTCGGTACTCGGCGCGAGGTGGCGGGCGGGCCCGCAACCGTCCAGCCGTCCCCCGGCGTCGGTGTGGGGCAGCCACTTCAGCCAGGCCCAGTCCGGCGACTCGAGTTCGGGGCTGGCCAAGGCCACGCCGAGGGAGGTGGTGTCGTGCCAGATGACGGCCTGGGCCAGCCAGGCTCGCAGGGCCGCCCGCACCTGGGCGCGCTCACCGATGACCGTGATGCGGGAGACGGCCTTCAGATCGATCCCGCGCGGCGCATCACGCACGGTGCGCTGGGCGTCCAGCAGTGCCCGTAACGCGCTGTGCGATACCGGTTCCAGGTCGATCTCGTCGGCAGCGTCCTTGACTCGAAGCGCGGTGTTCAGGGCGACGGTGTGCAGGCCGGCGCGCAGGATCAGATAGTCGCTGTCGTGCGGGTCGCGTTCCCACTGCCGGTGGGTTCCTGCCACCGCCGCCAGTGTGCCGGGGGAAGGGTGCGACCACAGCAGCGCGGCCCGTTGGGCCGCCGCGGCGCTGCGCGCGTTGTCGCGGATGGTCGACAGGTAGCGCAGATAGTCGGCCCGCTCTGCGTCGACCTCCTCGGTCCGCATCTTGTTGTCGGTGCCGCGGTAGAGCGCGGTCGCCGCCAGCAGCAACACGAATGGGAAGAACAGGGTCTGCGGCGAGATCAATCGCATCCCGGTGGCCACCATCGCGATGATCATGCCGACGATCAGCAGGACGATGAGGTAGGGCAGCGCGCGGCGCAGCAGCGAGGGCGGCACCACCCTGGGCAGCTCGGGAGGTGGCTCAATCACGATGGTGTCGTTCACTGTTGGTGGTCCGGGCAGTCGCCGGGTGGTCTCGAAGATCAGCCGGGTCATCGGGCCTCCTGGGGCAGTGCAGGCCCGACGGCGTCATGCGCGACCAGGGCGTCGGCCTGGGATAACGCGGGACCGGGAGCGAACAGGGTCAGCACGGACCACGGGATGGGCAGCGCCGGTTGATGGAGACCCAATGCGGCGAGGGCATTGTCGGTACTCGCCGCGTCTGTGCCGATGCCGTAGCGCACTCCGGTGTCGGAGATCCAGAACCGTGCTCCCGCCGGCGGCGAGGCCGGCTGCTGGCCGACGGTCTGGACCAGATAGCCGCGGCCCGGCGAAACCACTACCCGGCGTGCGGTATTCGTGTCCGCCCCGCCGACGAGATCCAGTGGTTGCGCACCGTCCGGGACGGGCAGCACCGCGCCCGACAGCAGCGTCAGGGAACTGGTTGTCGCGCCGGCGGCCCGCTCCCACCGTGCGCAGGTGACCGGGTGGCTGTCGGCAGCGACCAGGTCGACGGGTTGGACGGGGTAGGCCTCCACATCGAGCAGTGTCGAGGTCGGCAGCCGGGCAGCATCATCGGCGTCGAGCACCGGTGGCTGCGCCAGCCCGTAGGAGTCGGTGTTGCGCAGGATCGCAGCCAGGACCGGAGTGACGGGCTGCAGCCCGTCGGGCAGCACTGCATAGTTCATTGCAGTGCCGTCCGTGCGGTAGGAGAGCACCACCGCCCCTACCGGCGCGGGCACCGGCAGCGCGAATGTCGGTGCCAGCCCCGCTCCCGGGATCTGCGGTGCCCGCAGTGGCGGACCTTCGGGGATGGCATTGAACAGCCCCGGCGAGATGGGTCGGCTGGCTGTCCCGGGCGTCGGGAGGCCGAGGGCATCGGCCACCGCCCGGTCGGCCGGATCGACGGCGCTGCGCCGCCCGTTCCACAGCAACCAGGATCCCTGGGGGCCGTCGACAAGGATGGCGTCGGTGGCAGCCAGGGTGTCTGCCCGCGGACCACCGCGGTCGACGGCGCCGGCGATCACCGTGACGCCCGACGCGTCCGGGTCGGGTCCGACTCCGTCGCACACCGCCCAGTCGGCGTCCCGAGATGCATTCTGCACCAGCCGTTCCGGCGCTCCCGGAATGCCGATGGTGTTGCCGCGGGGGAAGGTGTCCAGCTGATCGCCGGCGACGAGGGCCGGGTCCACCGGTCGACCGACCGCCAGGCGCGCCGAGGCGAGGTTGAGCACCGGGTGCAGCGAGCCATCCAGCCGCACATACAGCGCGGCGGTGGACCGGTCGGCGAGCACCGGGTCGTTACCGGGTGCTCCGCCCGGTCGCAGGAACGAGAACACCAGGCAGCCCAGCACGGCGGTCACCGCCAGCAGCACCCCCATCAGCACCGCGCGGGTTTGGGTGCGCAGCGGGTCCACCAGCATCCGGGTGTCGTGCAGCGCGAGCCCGGCGGCGATGCGCCGCAGCACGAAACGCCATCCGGTGACCTGGTGGCGGGTGATGAACCCGCGCCGGTAGGTCACCTGGTCGGGGTTGCGGCTCGCGGGCGTTCGCGACGAGAACGACCGCCGGTCATCCTCGGGTGGGGTGCGCGTCATGCCGGGACCAACAGCCCCAGGCCCCGCAACAGCGGGACCACCGAGCTACGAACATCGGCCGCCGTGATCGTCATGAGCTGCTCGTCGGTGAAGTCCGTACCGGCCAGGTCGGTGTGATCGAGCCGGAATTCGCGTTCCTCCTCGGAGCGTTCGACGACGTTGCGCACGAAGCGGCCGTTGCCCGCGATATCCAGGCTGCGCCGGGCGACGCCGGTGGAGTCCGGCGTGCTTGAGCTGGCCAGCTGCGCGAAGAGCGCTTCGAGATCCGCCAGCGCGGACGTGTCGAAGACACTGTCGCGGGCGGCGGCCATCGCCACGGCGATCTCGACGAGCTCCGCAGCGGTGTAGGACGGGAAGACGATGCTGCGGGTAAACCGCGAGCGCAGACCCTCGTTGGTGTCCAGGAACCGGTCGAGGTCGGCCCGGTAGCCGGCGATGATCACCACCAGCCGGTCGCGGTCGTTTTCCATCCGGGCCAGCAGGGTGTCGATGGCGACCAGTCCGAAATCGTTCTTGGCGCCGGTGGCCACCAGGGCGTAGGCCTCGTCGAGGAACAGCACACCGTCGAGCGCACTGTCGATGACGGCGTTGGTCTTGGCCTCGGTCTCGCCGATGTGCTGACCGATCAGATCGGCCCGGTGTACCTCGCGGATGTTCTCGCGTTTGAGAAGTCCCAGCCCGCAATAGATCTTGGCGACCACCCGGGCGATCGTCGTCTTGCCGGTTCCCGGCGGACCGGCGAACACCAGGTGATGGGTGCGCTGGCCGACGGCAAGCCCCCGTTCCTCGCGACGCAGCGCCATGGCCACCGACGACTTCAACCGGGCAACCTGATCCTTGACCTCGTCGAGACCGATGAACTCGGCCAGTTCCCGCTCGGCCTGCGCCAGCAGCGAGATTTTGCGTTCCTCCGCATCCGGGTCGATGAAATCGCCTGCGGTGGGTTCGGTTTCGACATCCCACGGATCGGTCCTGGCCTCGATCCGGGCCGCAGTCGTGGTGAGGATGCCGAAGCTCGGATCCGACAATGCGGTCTGCGCCTGCTCGTTACCCGGGTCCGCGGCGTACAGCTCGTGCAGGACGTCGGCCGCGGAATCCTCGTCGCCGTAGGCGCGTAGCGACAGTGCCTTGGTCAGCGCGCCGTCGTGGACCGCCAGCGTGACCGGACCGTCGGGGTCGTCGAGATGCGACAGCGCGGGGGCGAACATGCCCAGCCGCGCCAGCGCGATACCGAGGGTCACTCTCGCGGCGTGCGCGAACGTCGGTTCCAGCTCAGGGTCGGTCACGATCGGGGTCAGCAGCCTGACGACGTCCGACCAGCGTTGGGCCCGGTGGTGCAGGGCGGCGTCGACCCATTGCGCCTGATGCCACTCGGGCCATCTGGACCTGATCCCGGCGAGCAACTGGTCCGCGGCGGCCAACTGGTCATCGATGGCCAGCGCTGCCGCCCGAGCCAGGGTGAACTCGTCCGGGGTGGTGGCCCGGAAGCGCAGATAGAGCCCGGTGTCGTACTCGAACCCGAGCGCCGCGGTAGGAAGTTCGATACGGCGCTGCAGTACGCCGCTGGTATCGGCGGTACGGACGATGGCGGCCAGCACATCAGGCGTGACGCTGCCCGAGGCTGCCAAGCCTGTCCACACATCACACTGGTCGTGGGCGATGCGGGTCAGCTCGGTGAAACCTTGCCGTGCCGCCGCGATGTCGGCGGGCCGGCGGCGGTCGTACACCGCAAGGCCGAGCGCCCTGCAACAGTGCGCGAACCGGCTGACCAGCTCCGCATCCACCCGCACCAACCGAACCTTTCACTTAGGGTTGCCTAAACTAACTTGAGGAAGTTAGCACCGCGCGACGGCACTGTCGAGGCCTCCCTCGCGCAGGCTCTTCGGCCGGATGTCCGGCCAGTTCTGTTCGACGAAGTCCAGGCAGTCGGTGCGGCCCGCCGCACCGAAGACCACCTGCCACCCGGCGGGAACCTCGGCGAATGTCGGCCACAGGCTGTGCTGTTCCTCGTGGTTGATCAGGACATAGAACTCGCCCTGCTCATCGTCAAACGGGTTGGTGCTCATGGGTTCTCCTGTTCTTCGGTGGGGCCGGGCGCAGATCTGCGCCCAGGATGCGGTCGGACAACAGACCCAGACAGCTCAGGTTCGGGAAGCCGGGGCCCTGGGCCAGTCCGGACAGATTCGGGACGAACAGCTTCGGCCACACCCCGGTCAGTGCCAGGTCGGCACCGACGGCATGTTGAAGTCGATCACCGGTCACCGGTGAGGTCAGGGCGACCTCGATCAGGTCCCGGGCATCCTGACCGAGCAGGGAAGTGAACCATGACGTGTCGGCCCCGGACCCGTCAATGACCAGGTCGAAACCGTGCACAGTCTCCAGGCGCTCGCCACAGTGGTTGGTGTGCAACGTGATCCGGATCCGGCCGTCGGCGGCCACCGCGTGGGCGACCCGGCCGCGCAGGTGCCGGATCCGGCCATCGGCCAGCAGCGAGTCCTGCACCCGGGCGGAGAACACCCCGCGGTCGGTGCGCATCATCACCTCCCGGCGCTCCGCGACGGTGAGACCCGGCCACTCCGTGGGGTCGCTGAACAATCGGTTCTCGAAGTAGCTCTCGCCGCGGGTGAACAGCGTCGCCTGGGGGGCGATCACGGTGATCGCCGAAACACGATGTCCGAGAAGCTCGTCGAGGATGGCTGCGGCCGTCTCACCTCCGCCGATCACCGCGACCCGGTCGGCGTCGATGCGCTGGTTCTGTTGGGCGCGCTGCCAGAACTGGGCGATGGAGAGCACCCGGTGGTGGCCGGGTAGGACTGAACGATCCGGCCGTCCGGGCCCGGTGATCATCACCGCGTCACCGCGCAGACACCCGTCGTGGGTGTGCACCAGCCACGACGTGCCATCGAGTGACAGCCTGACCGCCTCGCCGTGGACCACGTCCAACTGCGACTTCTGCGCTACCCACCGCAGGTAGTCCGACCACAGGTCGTGAGTCGGGGCGGGCTTGCCGCGGTCGACCCACTCGGCGAAGCTCCCCAGGTCCACGAGGTAGGACTGCCAGCTGACCTGAGCCATGCGCTGATCGAGTTCGGCATTGCGGCCCGGCACCATCGACGAGCGGTAGGGAAATCCGACGTCCTTCTCCGGGCTGGTACCCAGCCGGTGCCTGCCGTCGGTCCACCCGCCGACCGCATTCCAGTTGGCACCGACCGACCGACTCTCGACGGCCACGATGTCCGGTGCGGCCACGCCCATCTCCCGCAGCACGGCCGCCTTGGCGGCCACCGCGACCGCTTTGGCGCCCGCTCCGACAATCACCAACCGCGGCGTCATTGGTCCTCCTCGGCGATCTCGCCGAGTGCGGACTGCCAGAGTGATTGCAGCTCAACCACATCCGACCGGTCCAGAATCCCGGCCACGGTGCGCCACTGAGTGACCAGCCGACCGTCGGTGATCGCGGCGATGAGGGTCAGTTCGTGCCGAACCGCGGCATCGGGCGCGGGTATCGCCGACAGCGCGGGCAGGACCGAACCGGCACTGTGGAGGCGGCCGAGGTAGTTCAGCAGCACCTGGGGTTCGCGGTGGGCGCGCAACCGCTCGCCGGTGTCGGCCCGCAGGTAGCGCAGGAGTGCGTAGTCGCCGGGCAATCCGTCGATCTGAGGGAGGTCCTGGCCCGGCCGAACCCGCAGGGGATAGATGGCGCTGAGCAGACCCACGGTGTCGTCGGCACCGCCCGCACGCCCATGGGTTTCCAGTGCCAACAGTGGAATGGCCTCGGACTGACCCCGGAGGTGGCGCCACCGGGTGACCGTCCGGGCGTAGGCGTCGGCCAACACATCCTGCATGGGCGACTGCCGCATCAGGCGGGCGGTGATCTCCGATTCGGTGACGGTGACGCTGATGTCGAGGTCACCGGCCCGATCACGGTCGGGCCGAATTCGCCTGGCACCCAACGTCGGGTCCTCACCCCGGAGTTGAGCCAACCAGAAGTCCACGGTGTCCAGATCGGCAGCACGACGCACGGCCCGGTGCGCCCACCGCCGATAGGTCATGCGCTCCGCCGGGATCTCATGGCCCTCGGGCGCATCCAGGGCCGCGGTGAGCTCACCGAGTGCGATCCGCCACGATGCCGGATCCATGGCCAGCACATGGGCCACCAGCAGCAGCACCCCCGGCTCGCCGGGCGGGTGCAGCCAGACCGCCTCGGCGAGTCGGCCACGCTGGGGATCGAGGCGGTCGATCGCGGCGCCGGCCTGCTCGGTGACCGCATCGGCAAGATCCCCGACCACCAACTCCATGACCGGGATATCCGTGGTCTCCCCCGGGTGAAAGACCATGCTCAACAGGTCGATTCGGCTGGTGATCATGGGGTGGGCCGCGCCGAGAGCGCTCAGCGTCGAGTGCAGGTCGGCTGCCGTGATACCGGTCGGCAGTGGGATCGCCTGGGTCTGCGCCAGCCGTCGGGGGTCGCCGTACTCGTAGAGCCAGTGCACGTTGGGCAGCGCGGGAATCGGGCCGTCCGGTTCCGATTCATCAGCAGCGACGCCGTCGGCGGACTCCTGGTCGACCGCTGCGGCCAGCTCCCGAAGCGTTGCACTCTCCTGGATGAGCCGCGCGGGCAGGGACAGTCCACTGCGCCGGGCGATCTGAACCAGTGACAGGGCGACGATGCTGTCGAGTCCGAGCTCGAGCAGTTCGGCGTCGATGTCAATGTGGCTGCGGCCCAGTAGTTCCGCGACGGACCGCTCCAGCAGCACTTCGGTCGGGCTGGCCGGTGGCGTGCGGGTGTCGTCGGGCACAATCATGGCGGCCAGCGCGGCGTCGTCCACTTTGCCGTTGGTGGTCAGCGGGATCGTGTCGACCGCGATGATGCGGTGTGGTTGCAGATAGCGGGGCAGCCGGCCACGCAGTTCGGTGCGCAGGCTGGGCACCGTTGCCTCGCCGACCACGTAGGCGATCAGCCGGGGTCCGGCCTGATCCTGATGAGTGCAGACCCGGACATGTCGCACTCCGGGTAGCGAGGCCAGAACCGTTTCGATCTCGGCCGGCTCGACGCGGTGCCCGCGTACCTGGATCTGAGCGTCCGCGCGACCCACGAACACCAGTGCGCCGTCGGCGTTGCGCCGCACCAGGTCTCCGGTCCGGTACATCCGGCGGCCGTCGCCGGCGGCGACGAACCGGACGGCAGTCTCGGCAGGCCGGCCCAGGTATCCGCGGGTCAGTTGATCTCCGGTGAGGTAGAGCTCCCCCACCACGCCATCGGGTACCGGGTGCAACCAGGCGTCGAGTACGGCGCAGCCGGTGCCCTGGGTGGGGTAGCCGATGACCGGGGTGTCGTGCTCACTGATCGCGGCGACGACGGCTTCGACGGTGGTCTCGGTCGGCCCGTAGCAGTTGTGCGCCGCCAGAATGCCGGTGGCGCAGGTCTTGCGGATGTCGTCCCACTCGGCGGTACCGACCGCCTCACCACCCAAGGCCAGGACGTGGAGCTTGCCGACATCGAGTAGACCGGCTTGGCGCAGGTGTGCGAACAGCGACGGGGTGACGTCGAGCAGGTCGATCCCGTACTCGTCGACGACGCCCACCAGGGCTTCGGCGTCGCGGCGGTCTTCTTCGCCGACGAGGTGGACGGTGTGGCCGAACAGCAGGCCTGCCAGCGGTTGCCAGGCTGCGTCGAACGCGAACGACCAGGCGTGGCCGATGCGCAGCCGTCGACCGAGACGCTCGGCCGCGGGCCGCAGCATTCGGTCGGCGTGGTCGTCGAGGTAGGACTCCAGGGCTCGGTGAGTTCCGATGACGCCCTTGGGTTCTCCGGTGGTTCCCGAGGTGAACACGACGTAGGCGGCCTGGTTGGGTTCGACGGCGACCAGGCGCCGGGGTGCCTGTCGGGCGGCGACTATGGTGGCATCGTCGATCACCAGGTGGGCCCCGCTCTGGGCCAACATCGATGCCATCCGCGCGGGCGGCATGCCCGGTTCGAGTGGCACGTACGTCGCGCCCGCCTTGAGTACGCCGAGGATCGCGACGACGTAATCCGCGCCCCGGGGCAGCCGGATCGCCACCGGGGTCTCCCGGGAGACGCCAGACTGAATGAGCAGGCCGGCCAGGCGATCCGAGCGTTCATCGAGTTCGCGATAACTCAGTTGGCCACCCGCCCAGGACAGCGCGGTGGATTCGGCGAACCGGGCTGCGGTGGTGGCGAACCGCTGAGCCACCCCACCGGCGGGCTCGGCGGTGACCCGTCCCGCCGGGAGGACAGCGCGGTGGATTCGGCGACCCGGGCTGCGGTGGTGGCGACCCGCTGAGCCACCCCACCGGCGGGCTCGGCGGTGACCCGTCCCGCCGTGACGGGATGGGCGGTGTCCTCGTCGGCCAGCAGAATGCTGACCTGTCCCAGTGGGGCATCCCAGCTGTCGAGGAGGCGGTGCATCGTGGCGATGACCCTGCGACCCAGCACCTCCGCCGTCATCGGTCCGAGGGCCTCGTCGGTGACCTCGATCAGCACCGCCATCCCGGTCCGGCCAGGGTGCGCGGCGATGGTGACCGGGAAGTGGGTCAGGCTCTCCATGGCGTCGGGCCGGAAGCTCACCGCACCCGCGACGAATTCCCGGCCACCCACGACGTCGCCGGGCGGGAAGCTCTCGTACACCAGCAGGCTGTCGAACATCTCGCCGACCCCGGCCAGTGAGCGCAGCTGGGAGTGGGTCAGATAGCTGTGGTCGCGCAGCTCGGCCGCGTCGCGCTGCAGGTTCGAACAGTGCTGGGCGACCGTTGTTCTGGGGTCCAGCTTCACCCGTAAGGGGATGGTGTTGATGAACAGCCCGACCATGGTCTCCACGCCGGTCAACTCCGGAGGCCGGCCCGAGACGGTGACGCCGAAGACGATGTCATCGCGTCCGGTGAGTCGGGAGACGATCAGCGCCCACGCCATCTGCAGCACCGTGTTCACGGTCACCCCGTGACGGCGCGCAGCCATGGTGACTCGCTCGGTGTCTGTGTCGGCCAACACGATCTCGGTGCGGGTGGGCAGTCCCCCGGCCCGTCCGCCGAGCGCGGCCGACAGCAGCGTCGGGCCCGGCAGCCCCTCCAGATGCCGTCGCCAGACGTGCTCGTCGGCCGCGGTGTCACGGTGCGCGAGCCAGCCGATGTAGTCGCGGTAGAGCCGCGGGGCCGGCAGCGCATCGGAATCGCCGCCGCTGCGATACAGGGTGAGCAACTCAGCGATGAACACCGGCAGCGACCAACCGTCGATAACGATATGGTGTGCCGTGATCACCAATCGCCATGTCTGATCGGGCAATTCGACGAGCAGGAACCGGATCAGCGGGCCGTCGGTGAGGGTGAACCGGCTGCGGCGTTCGGCCTCCTCGATCCCGGTCACCTGGTCGGCCGCGGCGCGGATGTGCCGCCACGGCAGCTCGACACCGGCGGGCACGATCTGGACGGGCCGGGACAGCCCTTCGTGCCAGAAACTGGCCCGCAGGTTGGGATGGCGGTCCAGCATCGTCGCCGCGCAGTCGCGCAGCAGTGCGACGTCGAGTGGGCCGGTGATGTCGGCCGACATCGCGATGACGTAGGGATCTTCCCCGTCGGGTCCGAGCAGCGTGGCGTGGGAGTAGAGGCCGAGTTGCAGGGGTGAGAGGGCCAGGATGTCGTCGACGTCGGGCGTGATCACGAGGTGCGGGCCTTCGACCAGGACGCGGTCACCGCGGTGAGTTCATCAGCGGATAGCCCCGATGCCGCCATCGGCTGATAGCGGGTGTCGGGCCGTTCGGTCTCATCCTGCACCGTCGGGGCGGTGTCGATCGCCGCGGCCAAGCCCGCCACGGTCGGGTGTTCGAAGATCGTTCGCGGGTCGACGGCCAGGCCGGCGGCGCGCAGACGCGCGGCCAGCTGTACCGACAGGATGCTGTCACCGCCGAGGGCGAAGAACTCGTCGTCCCGCCCGATGTCGGTGACGTTCAACAGCCCGCCCATCGCCGTAGCCACGGCCCGCTCGGTGGCGGTGGCAGCGGGTGCGCGCCGTCCCGTGGTGTGCACATCGGGCCGGGGAAGCCCGGGACGGTTGAGCTTTCCCGACTCGGTCTTCGGTAGTGCATCGAGCACCGAGATCGTGGCGGGCACCATGTATCCGGGCAGGATCGCCGCGACGCAGGCACGCACACCGGCGGTGAACGCGGCGGGGTCGTCGACCGGAGGGTCGGCGACGACGTAGCCCGCCAGGGTGGTCCCGGCAGGTGACTCCCAGGTACGCGCCGCGGCGAGGGCAACCCCGTCGGCCCGCTTCAGTGCGGCCTCGACTTCGGCCAGTTCGACCCGGAAGCCGCGCACCTTCACCTGATGATCGGTCCGGCCGATGAACTCCAGGGTGCCGTCGGGCGTCCAGCGACCGCGGTCACCGCTGCGATAGAACCGGGCACCGGGTTCGGCGGCGTAGGGGTTGGCCACGAAGCGGGTGGCGGTCAGGCGCGGCTGGTTCCAGTACCCACGCGCCAGTTGCTCACCGGCGTAGTACAACTCGCCGACCACTCCGATCGGGACGGGCTTGAGCGCGTCGTCGAGCAGGTAGACCTGAGAACCCTCCATCGGGACACCGATTGTCGGCGTCGGCATCGCCAAGGGGCCGCGCACCAGTGCGCCGGAGGTCTCGGTGGCGCCGATCGCGTTGAGCAGTTCGCCGCTGTAGTCGGGTCCGACGCAGGACGCCAACCGGTCCAGCACGGC
Organism: Mycobacterium sp. M26; assembly: GCF_001494595.1. GTDB lineage: Bacteria > Actinomycetota > Actinomycetes > Mycobacteriales > Mycobacteriaceae > Mycobacterium. The sequence continues at coordinate 921,307 of NZ_LN929907.1, read as the reverse complement.
GGCACTGACAGGCTCGCCGCAGCAGACCAGCCGCTGCAGGGAGCGGACCGCGTAGGGCGCGCACTCCACCAGCGCGGCGGCCAGGCTGGCGACCGCGGTGACCTGGCCGATCGAATGCTGGTCGATCAGCCGTGCCAGTGCTTCGGCGTCACGATGCTCGGCGTCGTCGGCGAAGATCAGGGTGGCGCCGGCGGCCAGCCCGGCCAACGTCTCGATACATCCTTCCAGGAACGTCATAGGCGCCTGTGCCAGCCGAATATCGTTGCCGGACAAAGGATAATGCCGCAGCTGCCAGGTGATCCGGGTGCTCATCGCGCGGTGGGTTCCCACCACGCCCTTCGGCTTGCCGGTGGACCCGGAGGTGAACATCAGATACATCGGGTCGTCCGGGTGCGGCGCCGGCAGGGGCGCCGGTGGTTGATCGGTGTCCAGCACGACACAGACTGCCGGATCGTCCATCGAGATCAGTGCCACACCGTCGGCGTGCGGCATAGTGGTGGCGGCGTCGGATGTCACCACGACGACGGCAGGCTCGACATCGTCGAGCAGGAACTGCTTGCGCGCCGCGGGGTAGCCGGGATCGACCGGGAAGAAGCCGGCGCCGGCCTTCATGATGCCGACCAGAGCGACCACCAGGTCGATCCCGCGGCGCATCGACAGCCCGACCAGCGCACCCGGCCCGACACCGTGACGGGAGAGCAGCTGAGCGAGATGCCCTGAGCGCCGGTGTAGTTCGGCGTAGTCGATCTGATCTTTGCCGCACCGGACGGCCACCCTGGCTGCGTCGGTCGGCCAGTTGTCCTCCAGTAGTTCCGGAACTGTGCGCGGCCGATCGGCCGGTGAGTGCGGGCCCCGGCTCTGCGCCAGCATGGTCTGCTGCTCGGTGCCGTCGAGCAGCGTGATGTCGCGCAGGCGCGCGTCCGAGTGCGCGGCGAACGCCTCGACCACCCGGCTCAACCACTCGGTGAATCGTTGCGCGGTGGCGGGGTGGTAGAGCTCGCTGCGGTAGATGACGTGGCCCCGATAGCCGTCGGGTCCGACGAAGAAGTTCACGCTCAGATCGGCGTGGGCGACGTCGAATGTCGGCTCCAGTGCGGAGAAGACGGTGTCACCGTCGGGGCCGGTCTCGATGACCTGGTGGTCCGGCAGTTCCTCCCGGACGTGGACGACGACACCGAACAGTGGATTCCTCGACAGCGAGCGCACCGGGTTGACCGCGTCGACCACCCGGTCGAACGGCAGGTCCTGGTGGGCGTAGGCGGCCAACGCTGTCTGCCGGGCCCGCGCCAGGATGTCGCGCAGGGTGGGGTTCCCGGACAGGTCGTTGCGCAGGACGAGGATGTTGACGAAAAAGCCGACCAGATCGTCGAATTCGGCATGGGTTCGGCCGGCAACCGGGGTGCCCAGCGGGATGTCATCACCACCGCCCGCCTTGTGCAGGACGACGGCGACGGCGGCCTGCAGGAGCATGAACTCGGTGATGCCGAGGTCGCGGCTCACCGCGACGAGCCGCTCACGGGTCGCGGCGTCGATCCGGATCGGGACGGACGCCGCGGCGCCACCGGCCACCGGGGGCCGTGAGAAGTCCGGGCGCAGTCCGGTGTCCTCCGGCAGACCGTCGAGTTGGCTGATCCAGAACTCTCGCTGCGTGGCGACCAGGTCGGTATCGGCGAGCAGCTGACCCTGGAACTGCGCATAGTCGCGGTACTGCAGCGGCAGGGCCGGCCAGCCCGGCGGCCTGCCGTGCTCGCGGCGCGACCGGTACGCGGTGAGCAGGTCGGCGAACAAGACACCTGCCGACCAGTGGTCGGCAGCGATGTGATGGACGACCATCGACAACACCCGTTCGGTGTCGGTGCTCAACACCGCCACCCGGATCGGCCACTGCTGCTCCAGGTCGAAGCAGTGGCTGCGCTCGACGTCGAGTTGTGTCGTGAGCCAGTCCCCGTCGGCACCGCTGAGTCGGCGTACGACCACCGGCGCGACCGCTTCGACAATCTGCTGGGGCACCCCCTCGATCTCCCGGTAGATCGTGCGCAGGATCTCGTGCCGGGCGATGACGTCGCCGACCGCGGCGACCAGAGCATCGAGGTCACACGGCCCGGTCAGCCGGGCGGCGAAGGGAATGTTGTTGACCGGGCTCGGCCCGTCGAGCCGGTACTGGAACCAGCTGCGCAGTTGCGCGGCCGACAACGGTGACGGTTCCACGGCGTCGCCGCGGGTGATCACAGCGGGTTTGGGCAGCGCCGTCGGGGTGGTGCGCCGGGCGTCGACCAGTGCTGCGATTTCCGCGGGGGTGCCTCGCTCAAAGACATCCCGGATGCCGACCTCGACGTCGAACTCGGTACGGATGGCCGCGGCGAGCTTCGTGGCCAGCAGCGAGTGCCCGCCGAGGTCGAAGAACATATCGTCGCAACCCACCTCGTCGACGCCGAGCACCCGGGCGAACAGTGCGACGACGGCACGCTCGGTGTCGGTGACCGGAGCGCGGTATACGGCCGCAGGCACGATCTCGGGGTCAGGCAACGCCGCACGGTCGAGCTTTCCGTTGGCGGTGATGGGGATCTCGTCCACGACGACGTAGGCGGTGGGCACCATGTACTCGGGCAGGGCCGCGGCGACCCGCGCCTTGATCCGGTCGACCTGGACGTCCTCCCCGGCTGTTGCGGTGAGGTAGGCGATCAGGCTCTTGCCGAGGTGCGGCAGATCGCGGGCGACCACCACCGCGGTGCCGACGCTGGGGTCGACGGTGATCGCGGCGGCCACCTCACCGAGTTCGATGCGGAATCCCCGGATCTTGACCTGCTCGTCGGCGCGTCCGACGAACTCGAGGTCGCCGTCGCTGGTGCGGCGGGCCAGATCACCCGACCGGTAGAGCCGGCCGCCCGGGGTGAACGGGTCGGCGACGAACCGTTCCGCGGTCAGCGCAGACCTGCGATGGTAGCCGTGCGCCAGATGTGTTCCACCGATATAGATTTCACCGATCACGCCGACCGGGACGGGTCGCAGCGCCTTGTCGAGCAGGTGAATCCGGGTGTTGATCTTGGGGGTGCCGATCGGCACGGTGCCCACGCCTTGGCGGCCCTCCACCTTGTATCGGGTGGCGTTCAGCACGGTTTCGGTGGGCCCGTAGAAGTTGTGCAGCAGCGCGTCGAAGGTGGCGTGGAACTTGTCAGCGAGCTCACCGGGCAGGGCCTCGCCGCCGATCGGCACCCGGCGTAGCGTCCGCCATTGCTCGACCCCGGGCAGGGAGAGGAACAGCGCGAGGAGCGAGGGGACGAAGTGCATGGCCGTGATCGCTTCGCGGTGCAGCAGGTCGGTCAGATACCCGATGTCACGCAGGCCGTCGGGCCGGGGGATCACCAGCCGGGCGCCCTGGGCGAGTACCCCGAAGATCTCGCCGATCGAGACATCGAAGCTGGGTGAGGCGACCTGCAGCAGCCGGTCCTGCGGGCCGCTCGCGTAGTCGTCGGCGAACCACCGGAAGTACTCGGTGATCGGGGTGTGCGGCACCGCAACACCTTTAGGCAGTCCGGTCGACCCCGAGGTGTAGATCAGGTAGGCGGTGTTGGCGGCGCTGTGCGGGCGGAGCAGGTCGGCCGGTGCCGGCTCCTGCGACGAGAAGCCCTCGGTGCCGGCGATCGGCTCCCGGATCACCATGGCCGGGTCGGCATCGCCGAGGATGTAGGCGATCCGGTCGGCTGGATACTCCGGGTCCACCGGCAGATAAACCGCGCCGGCCTTCACGATGCCCAGTGCAGTGCTCACTAGTTCCGGTGACTTGTCCAGGAGCACCGCCACCCGGTCCTCGCTGCCGATACCGCGGGCGATCAGCCAGTGCGCGATGCGGTTGGCCTCGGCATTGATCTCCCGATAGCTGTAGTGCCGTCCGTCGTGGACGACGGCCGTCTCCTCGGGTTGTTGCGCGGCCCGCTCGGCGACGAGAGCACCGAGAGTCACTGGTGTGCAATCGAAGTCGGCACCCCGCGATACGCGGTCCAGCCATTCGGCATCGGCTGCGGTCACGAGGTCGAGGTCGGCGACAGCACAGTCGGGCCTGGCCAGGGCATCGGCGAGCAGTACGGTGAAGCTGTCGATCAGTCGGCGCGCGAGGTCGCCGTCGATCACCTCGGTGAGGTACTCGGCCTCGATGAGGGCTCCGTCACCGCTGAACTCGACCATGACACCCAGCGGCAGTTGCGCATACAGAGCACGCAGATCGGCTCGTTCACAACGAATCCCGGCCGGGCAGAACCCGCTGCCGTCGGCTTCGCGGATGCCGAATCCGACCCGGGCCATCCGCTCCACCCCATGCCGCCGATCAGGGTTGAGATCGCGGACCACCCGGTCGAGGTTGACCCGCTGGTGGGCGAACGCGCCGAGGACGGTGTCGCGTGCGGTGTGCAGCAGGTCACGGAAGCTCGTCCATGGTGTCAGGCGCATCCGCATCGCGACGGTGTTGCCGTAGTAACCGATCACGTCCTCGGAGGTCCGGTTAAGGACCGGCGTGGCGACCAGGAAGTCGCCGGCATGGGTGTAGCGCTGCACCACCGCCGAAAATGACGATAGCAGAACGGTATACGGTGTCGAGCCGGTGGCATCAGCCAGCGCTTGGACGGCACGCACCGTCTCGGCGCTCAACCGAGTCGCGCACCGCTGCGCCCGCCACGTCTGCGGCACCACCGACCCGCTGGGACCGGGCAGTTCGAGGGGTTCAGGGGGATCGGCCAGCACCGCCCGCCAGTACTGGACGTCGGCGTCGTCGTCCCCCGCCACCGGGTGAGCGGCAGGCGCGGGTGCGAGATCGGCGCCCTGGTAGGCGCGGGTGAGGTCGGTGAAGAACACCTGCCAGGACGCGTCGTCCCAGGCGATGTGGTGGGCGGTCAGCAGCACGACATGCTCGGTGGCGCTGATTCGGACCACGGTGAGGCGCAGGGGTGCCTCGGTACTCAGATCGAACGACGTGCCGAAGACGCGCTGGGCAATGACTTCCAGCCGCAGATCGCGGGCTTGTGGACTCAGCTCGGACAGGTCGTGCTCAGCCCAGCCCGGGGTGAGGTCGGCGTGCACCGTCATCTCCGGCTCGCCGTCCGTGCCGCTGCGGTAGGTGCTGCGCAGAACCGGGTGGCGGCCGGTGACGACAGCCAGCGCGGTCCGCAACCGAGCGGTGTCCAACGCTCCGGTGAGGCGGTAGGACACACAGACGTTGAGCAGGGCTCCGGTGGGATCGACGGAGTGGACGAACCACATCCGGCGCTGGGCGTCCGTCATGGTCGCGGGGTCCGTGGCGGGAGCTCCGGAGAGCAGGCCTCGCTGGGCGAGTCTGCGGCGCAGCAGTTCCCAGCGCTGATGGTCGGATTCGAGAACGTCGGTCATGGTGGGTTTCCTCAGGTCTGTGGTGGGCGGTGCCGCGGCGTCAGCCGGCGAGCGCCGCCGCCACCTGGGTGGTGTCCATCGCGGCGACGTCGAGGTACACCGCGGCGACCTCGTGTAGCCGATGCGGTGAATCGAGGGCACCGAGACGGTCGGCGATGGCCGCGACGGTGCGACCGGCGAAGATGTCGGCCACGCTGGCCGAGGGCACGTCGAGCCACTGCCGGATCCGGGCCACCACGGTGGTGGCCAGGACCGAATCGCCGCCACGAGCGAAGAAGTCGTCGTCGACTCCGATCCGGCGGCATTCCAGGACCTCGGCGACGATGTGAACCAGTGCCGACTGCAGTGGATTAACCGGGGCACGGTAGGCCGTCCCGGTGTCCGCCGACTCGGCCAACAGCCGGGCGACCGCCCGCCGGTCGACCTTCCCGCCGAGAGTGAAGGGAATCGACGCCACCAGTTCGAGGTGGTGCGGAACCATATGCTGGGGAAGCTCATTGGCGAGCGCGGCCCGTAGCGTGTCCGGCTGCCACTGATCGGCGTCGGCCTGGACGGCTGCGCCCAGCCGGGTGTGTGAACCGCCGCTGATCGCGGCGACGGCGGCGCGCACACCCGGGATTCTGGTCAGCGCCGCTTCCACCTCGCCGAGTTCGACCCGGTACCCGCTGATCTTCACCCGCTCATCGGCCCTGCCGACGAACTCGCACGTCCCATCCGGCCAGAACCGGGCGAGATCCCCGGTCCGGTACCAGGTGAGGCCGTCGTGACGGACGAACCGCTCGGCGGTCAGGTCCGGCCGGCCGCGATACCCGCGGGCCACGCCACGCCCACCGATCCACAGTTCACCGACCACCCAGTCCGGGCAGTCCCGCCCGGTCGGGCCGACGATGCGACAGCGGTTGTTGCGCAACGGCTTTCCGAACGGGATGGCAGTCCAGTTCGCCGGGACCTCACCGACTTCGCAGATGGTGTTGTGGATGGCGGTTTCGGTGGCGCCACCGAGGCCGGCGAACCGGGCCCGCGGGGCACGATCACGCAGTTGTCGCGCCATCGCAGGGGTGACCCAGTCACCGCCGGTGGGTACCGCCCGCACGGTAGGCAGGGGCCCGGCGACCTCGAGCAGCATCGCCAGCCAGCCCGGCAGGAAGTGCAGCACCGTGACGCCGTGCCTCTCGATGAGTCGCACCCAGTGATCCGGGTTGCGGCGATCCTCCTCATCGATCATCACGATGGCACCACCGGTGCCGAGGGTGGCGAAGATGTCCAGGACCGAGATGTCGCATTCCAGCGTGGATACCGACAGACAACGGTCGTCGGGGCCGAGACCGAAGTGCTCGGTGATGAACTCGACAGTGTTCATCGCGGCGTCGTGGGTGACCTCGACACCTTTGGGTTCGCCGGTGGAACCGGAGGTGAACAGCACATAGGCCAACCGGCTGGGATCTCCGCAGCACACCGCGACAGCGTCGGCTGTGCCGCGTTCGAGGGCGTGGGCGACGCGCAGTGCCGGGATCGCCACGTCCGGTATCGGCCCGTCGCCGCAGACCAGCACCAGATCCACGTCACCGCCGGCAAGGATCCGCTGGGCCCGCTCGGCCGGCTGATCGGCACCGACCGGGAGGTACGCGCATCCGGCGGCGTGGATTCCCAGCAAGGCCGGAACCTGTTCGGCGCCTTTGGGTCCCAGGACCGCGACCGTATCGCCGGCGCGAACACCCGCTGCCGCGAGAGCTGCGGACACTGCCAGCGCCTGGCTGCGCAGCTGCCCGTAGGTGACGGTGTGCGAGCCGCTGAACATCGCCGGTGCGTCGGGTTGTCGTGCGGCGATCTCGAAGAAGCCGTCGTGCAACATCTTTCCGCTGGGTTCGGTGATCCGGCTGTTGACCGACTCCCGGGTCGCGCGCTGGGCAGCGGGCAACAGCGTCGTGCGTCCGGCCTCCCACGCATCGGCGTTGGCGGCCAGCGCGAGCACTTCGTCGATGTGGCGATCGAACATCGCGTCGATCACGCCGGGCCGGAATGCCTCTTCGCGGACGTCCCAGTTCAGCAGGATGCCGCCGTCGAATTCCGTCACCTGCGCATCGAGAAGAACCTGGGGTCCCTGCGAGATGATCCAGACGGCCGAGCCGAACTGCGCGGTGACATCCGGGGAGAACAGCTCGCCGAGACTGAGGGCGCTGGTGAACACCACCGGCGCCAGCGCCTGTGCACCGCGGTGCCGGGTGAGATCCCGCAGCACCGACAGTCCCGGATACGACGCGTGCGCGGCAGATTCGTGCAGGGTCCGCTGCAGGGCGAGGGCGCGCTGGGTCGCGGTGGCGGCGGCAGCCAGATCGACGTCGAGCAACAGTGACGAGGTGAAATCGCCTACCACGTTGTCGATATCGGGGTGCACGGGGTGCCGTCCGAACATCGGCACGTTGAGCAGGAACCGTGGGTCGGTGGACCAGCCGGCTACGGTGTCGGCGAAGGAGGCCGCCAGCGCCATCGCCGGGGTGACGCCGTGGCGCTTGGCCTGTTCGAACAGGCCGTCACGAATCTCCGGGTTTAGCCAGCGCCAGCGACGTTCGGTGCGGCGCGGATCGGTCTGCTGTCCGAGCGGAACGAGCGGCAGTGCGGGCGCGTCCGGGAGGTCGGCCAACCGGTCGCGCCACCACGCGCGGTCGGCGTCGGCGGCACGTGGCTGCGAAACCTCCTGCCGGTACTGCTGATACGTGTAGCCCAGTGTGGGTAGTGTCGCGCCCCGGTACAGCAGGGCGAGGTCATTCATCAGGGTGCGGTAGCTCATCGCATCCGCAGCCTGCATGTCGAGGTCGACGTGCAGGCGGGTCCGCTGCCCCGGCAGCAGACTCAGCGTGAGCTCGAAGACCTGGCCGTCCAGTTGTTGATGCGACTTGCCGCGCCGGATCGCCGCGAGGCGGCCTTCGACCTCGTCGGCAGCCATCGCCTGAGAATCGTTGATCGCCAGCGGGAATTCCAGCGGCGGAGCACCGATGCGCTGCCGTCCGTCGGGCAGGAACTCCACCCGCAGCATCGGGTGCCGCACGGCCAGGCTGGTGGCGGCATCCCGCAGCCGCTCCGGATCGACGGCGCCACCGTCGAATTCGACGTAGAGGTGGCCTGCGACGCCACCCAACGGCTGCTGGGGTTGCCTGCCGATCCACATCGCGTGCTGCATCGGCGCGAGAGCGAACGACTCCCCCTCGGTGGCCGCCCGGTACGACTCGAGCGGTGCGACGCGGTCGGTACCGGTCAGCAGATGCACCCAGTCCCGGATCGAGGGCGCCGCGACGAGCCTGGCGAAGTCGACGTCATGTCCATCGCGCCGCCACCGACCGGCCAGCGACATCATTCGGACCGAGTCCAGGCCCTGCGCGATCAGATCGCCGTCCTGGTCGATGGCAGCCGGATCGATCCCGAGAACTTCGGCGACGCGGCCTGCGATTTCCGCGCTGGTCAGCAGCGGTGAGCCGTCTGCACCCGTCGTCACCGCCGCCTCCCGATCCAACGTAGCCTCGCCCAACTTTTGAGGTAGCCTGCCCTAACTTTGGGAAGGCTACCCTATCTAGATCCTCCCGCCAGGCCTACGTCAGGAGCGCCCGATGACTGGTTTCGTCCCGTTTCCGCCCGCCCGCGCGGCCACGTATCGCGCGGCCGGCTACTGGACCGGGCAGGCTCTCGACGAGATCTTGCGGAGCGCGGCGACGACCTGGCCGGAGCGCCCCGCGGTGATCGACGACCGATCCCATCTGACCTACGCCGAACTCGACCGCCGCGCCGATTCAGCGGCCGCCGGACTTCACGCACTCGGAATCGGTTGCGGCGACGCGATTCTGGTGCAACTTCCGAACAGCTGCGAGTTCGCAGTGGCACTGTTCGCGGTGCTGCGAACCGGTGCACTCCCGGTGATGTGCCTGCCCGGGCACCGGGAGGCGGAACTCGCGCACTTCCTCGACGTCAGCCGGGCGACGGCGATCATCGTCGGCGGCGGGAGCACGGTGGACTATCCGGCGATAGCTCGCCGACTTGCCAGGCGCGACAACGAGCTTCGACACATCATCATCGACGGTGAGGCGGGCCCGGACATCCCGTGGGCGCAGCTGTGCGCATCCGTCGGGCCGAGCCCGGCGCTGCGCCCCGACACCGCGGCACCCGCCCTGCTCCTGGTGTCCGGCGGCACCACCGGCGCTCCGAAGCTCATCCCCCGCACCCACGACGACTACGTGTACAACGCCACCGCCAGCGCCCGGGTGTGCCGGCTGACCGAGGACGACGTCTATCTCGCCGCGCTCCCCGCAGGCCACAACTTCCCGCTGGCCTGCCCCGGACTGCTGGGCGCGATGAGTGTCGGGGCACCGGTGGTGTTCACCACCGATCCGAGTCCGGAGTCGGCATTCGCCACGATCGCCCGCCACGGTGTCACGGTCACCGCACTGGTGCCCGCACTCGCCCGGCTGTGGGCGCAGGCCTGCGAGTGGGAGGAGCACCGCCCCCACACACTGCGCCTGCTTCAGGTCGGCGGCGCCAAGCTCGCCGCCGACGATGCGCGGCATATCCGCGCCACCCTCACACCCGGCCTTCAGCAGGTGTTCGGGATGGCCGAAGGCCTGTTGTGCTACACCGGAATCGAGGATGGCCCCGACCTCGTGGACCATACCCAGGGCCGGCCGCTGTCCCCGCATGACGAGGTGCGGGTGGTCGGTGCGGACGACACACCCGTCCCGGCCGGCGAGCCCGGCGAGTTGCTGGTGCGTGGGCCGTACACGATCAACGGCTACTTCCGCGCCGACGAGGACAACCGGCGATCCTTCACCACCGACGGCTTCTATCGCACCGGCGATCGGGTCCGCCGGTTCGGCAACGGCTATCTGGAAGTGACCGGCCGGGTCAAGGACGTGATCACCCGGGCCGGTGAGACGGTGTCGGCACTCGACCTCGAAAGCCACCTGCTGGCCCATCCGCGGATCTCCGCAGCGGCCGCCGTGGGTTTGCCTGATCCCTTCCTCGGGGAGAGGATCTGCGCTGCCGTTGTGGTGCAGGGTGATTCGCTGTCTCTCGCCGAGATCAACAGCCATCTGGATCGTCGTGGAGTCGCCGTGCACTGCCGTCCGGATACCGTCGCGCCGATGGCGTCGCTGCCCACCACCGCCGTCGGCAAGGTCGACAAACGCGCGATCGTCGCGCAGCTTCGGTCGTGAGGCGACTCAGACCCGCGTCAGGAATTCACTGCTATCCTCACCACTTCACCGAGGCTGTCGTTATCGCGCAAGAGTGCGAGTAGCCAGCACGATAACTACAGTCTCGCAGTAACGAGGGGCATGCGCGACTGCCTGAAAATGATCGACTCACGATGCTCAGTCCCGCTGCGGCACCAGATAGGGCGCCAGACAGGCGAGTTTCTCGCAGGTCTCCTCGAACTCACGCTCCGGCGTCGACGCCGCGATGATGCCCGCGCCGGCGCGCAGCCACGTACGTGAACCCCGTTGGTAGGCCGTGCGCAGTGCGAGCGCGGCGTCCAGGCCGCCATCTGGCGTGATCATCACCACCGCACCCGAATACAGCTCCCGCGGCGACTCATCGAGCCGCAGAATCGCCTCCACACCTTCGGCTTTCGGGATACCCGATGCGGTGACCGCCGGGAACAGAGCCTGCAGGGCATCGAACCGGGTGAAGGACGGATCCAGCCGGGCGCCGACAGTCGAGCCCAGATGTTGCACGCTGCCGCGTTCCCGCACCGTCATGAAGTCGGTGACCGCGGCGCTGCCCGGTACGGCGACTTCGGCGATCTCGTCCAGCGAACTGCGCACCGACAGTGCGTGCTCGACGATCTCCTTGGCGTCGGAGGTCAGTTGCTCGCGGGCCCGCCAGTCATCGGCGTCGCCGCGGCCCAACGCGCGGGTCCCCGCCAACGGCTCGGTGACCACCGCACCGTCGCCGTGGACGGCGGCCACCAGTTCCGGGCTGAATCCGGCAGCGCGAAAACCGCCCATCCGCAACAGGAACGACCGGGCCGGCGTGTTGTGCCGGCCGGCCTCGGCATAGGTGGCGGGGAAGTCGATGTCGAACGGGATATCCACGGTGCGGGACAGGATCACCTTCTGGTAGCGACCGTCGCGGATCTCGCCGATCGCCGTCGCCACCCGGTCGCGGTAGCGGGTGTGGTCAGGGTTGACGTCGACGTGGCCTGTCGACCGGGGCGGGCCCGGCTGCAGGTTCGCCACGGCCGCGCGCAGTCGATCGTCGTCGCCGAAGAGCTGAATACCGCCGTCGGAGATCGTGATGCGGTGCAGTGGTGTGAAGATCCGTGCCAGCGGTGTGTCCTGCGCCAGCCGGCCAGTCAGGCCGAAGCGGTGCGCCCCCCATTCGAAGGCGATCCAGCCGAGGGCGATCTCGCCATCGGGCACCGCGATGTCGAGAGCCTCCGCCAGCACATCGGCCGGCCGGCCACTCCATCGGTGCGTGACGACGCTGCTGCCGTTGTTGATTCGGCACTCGTCACGGTCGAGCTCGATGGCCGACCGGACGCCGACGGCCACCGTCCAGCAGCCGTGCCGTTCGTAGACCAGGTAGTCGGTGCCGTCGCCTTCCGGCACTGCGGTGACGAGTTGAGCGACGGCGTCCGCCGGCCGCAGCCCCGGCGGCAACCCGCTCCAGCAGGCGGCTGGTGCCGTGACGGAAGTTTCGGTCATGCGGGCAGGCTCCTCACGATGGTGGTGCAGGTGCGTGCTGCGCTGGCCGGGCCCTCCCCCGGGAAGACCCGGCCGCGCAGCAGTGCGGCTCTAGTCCGACGAGTCGGAGGAATCCGAGGAACTGGAACTCGAGGACGAGTCCGACCCCGACGACGCCGTCGACTTCTTGGCCTGAGCCTTGCGGGAGCCGCCGACCGACTTCTTCACCTGGTCACCACTGCTGGTGGTGCTCGTGGTGTCCGAATCCGTGCTGCGATCCGAGCGGGTGCTCGATGCCGCCGATCGAGCCGATGTGGCCGGCTTGGTGACGGTGGTCGTCGAATCCGATTCGGCAGCAGACGAAGTCGAAGCTTCCGTCGATTCGGCCTGGGTGGCCGGCTCCGTGCTGACCGTTTCGGCGGTCGCCGTCTCCGATGTCGCCGCCTCGGTGACCTCGGCCGTGGCAGCCAGCGCGGTGGCCGGGGCGGCACTGGCCGCTGCCGTGGTCGTGGCCGGCGTAATGGCGGCGGCGATCGCCTGCGGGATGCTCACCAACAGCCGACCGAGCAGCCCGATCGACGTGCCGGTACGGGTGACGCCGTTCTCCGGATCGGTCGGCGGGGCCACCGGAATGAAGGTCAGCAGTGCCGGGAACGGCGCCGCCGAGATCGGATGCTGCCAGCCGTTGAGCAAGCCGTTGACCATCAGACCCGGAAGGTTGACCAACGAGTTGACGGCACCCTGGATGTCACCGGCGGAGACCGACTGGGCGAAACCGGCCAGTCCGTCGCCGGCCGACGCCAGCACGCTCAGCGTCGTGCCGTAGACCGACTGGAACAGATTGCTCACCACGACGGTCGAGGAGAACAGGACGCCAACGGCATTAGCGACATTCTGGGCAATCGTCTGGGGGATACCAGGATTGGCCACAGTGCTTCCCCGCGGGGTGTAGGTCAGCAGAGTGTTGAGCACCGGCAAGACCGTGGCCTGCAGACCGTAGAGCACGAAACTGCTCAGGTAGTTCACCGCGCCGCCGACGTCACCGGCATCCAGCGACGTCTGCAGGCTGGCCAGGAACGTCGCGCCGCGACCCTCGGCGTAGGTCTGCCAGCCCGCCGGAATCGCGCCGATGGCGCCGCCGATCTCCTGGGCGTAGCCGATCTGGTTGCGGATCACCTGGGACAGGATCGGCAAGGGGTTGGCCAGGATGGCCTGGCTCAGGGCCGACACGTTGTCGAAGGTGTCCGACAGGATCTCGGAGTACACCTCGATCGGTGACGCGGTGACAGCAGCCGACAGTCCGGTGAGTTCGACGGCGTGATGCTGAATCTGGGCGGGCAGATTCAGATTCTGCGCGGTCGGGCCCGCGAGCAGAGCACCCGCCGTGACCACCGCAGCACCGGTGACCAGGAACCTGTTGGCGCGCCGCGCCGAACCGGTGGAACTGGACAGGACATCGGCCTCAGCGAGGCTGAGGCGTAACGCTCGTTGCACGGAATCTCCTTCTTCATGGGTTTGCCGAGTGGCACCGCGACGGAGATTAGCTGAGACTAACCTAAGTAACAATAGGTATGCCTAACCTAATTCTCAGGAAGGTTCCAGCCGCGGACTGTGCAGCAGGCGGCGCGAATCAAGAAGCGCGAGCGCGGATTCCCGCGCTCAGACGGTGCTGACCGGCCGGTCGAAGGCGTACAGCGCCATCCGGCGATTGGTCATCTGATGCTCACCAAGGAACCGGCACCCCACCGCTTCGCACACCTTTCGGGCAGCCCCATTGCGGTGGTCGGGGTCGAACATGATCCGCTCGCAGAACGGGTCGAGCGTGAAGAGACTGGCCACGATGGCCGGCAGGAGCATGGGCCCCAGACCGGTGTTCACCAGGTCCAGATTCGCAATCGCTGCGTGCAGCCCCAGGTCGTGCGGGTGGGCCTGATAGCGGGCCGCGATGGAATCCTTGGCCGCCCGATAGATCTCGAGGTAGCCACCGGGTACGCCGTGAACGCTGGCGATGACCGGTAACGAATACGCGCTATCGAGCTGGGCCACAAGGTGTTTGCGCCAGCGCGCAACCGGCCAGTCGTACTCCCACGCAGCGGCCAGATGCGGCCGGTTCATCCACTCGGCCACCAGCTCGGCATCCGACGGGGTCGCGGCCCGCAGATCGAAGGGCGGGTCGACCACCGGCACAGGGGGCCCGGGCACCGCCGCCACCGCAGTGGACAGATCGGTGAGCGCACGGGCAAGCACAACCTCGGTCATCGTGGCAGAGCGTAGCCCACACAAATTAGGTTAGGCATGCCATAGTTCAGCTCATGACTGAGTTGGCCATCGAGGTGATCGACGTCGCCAAGACCTTCAGCCGCAGCTCACCGCCCGCGCTTGCCGGTGTCTCGTTCAGCGCGCGCACCGGTTCGGTACTGGGTCTGCTGGGCCCCAACGGCGCAGGCAAGACGACGACGATCAACATCCTGTCCACCCTGTCGCTGCCCAGCTCGGGACAGGCGCGGGTGTCCGGGTTCGACGTCGTCACCCAGGACGCTGCGGTGCGCGAGGCGATCGGTTTGACCGGGCAGTACGCCGCCGTCGACGAAATGCTCACCGGCCGTGAGAATCTGGTGCTCTTCGGCCGGTTGCGCGGACTCAGCCGAGCGCAGGCGCGGCGACGGGCCGAGGAACTGCTGGACCAGTTCTCGCTGTCGGACGCCGCCGACCGCCGCGTCGGCAAGTACTCCGGCGGCATGCGCCGACGGGTGGACATCGCCTGCGGACTCGTCGTCCCACCGCGGGTGCTCTTCCTCGACGAGCCGACGACGGGATTGGACCCGCGCAGCAGGCAGGACGTCTGGGCGCTGGTGTCGAGGCTGCGGGATGACGGCATCACCGTCCTGCTGACCACGCAGTATCTCGAAGAGGCCGACGCGCTGGCCGACGACATCGTCGTCATCGACCACGGCACCGTGATCGCCAGCGGAAGTCCCGAAGAACTCAAACACCGTGTGGGCGGGAGCTTCTGCCAGGTGACCCCGGTCGCCACCGGCGATCTCGGCCAGATCGCCGCCGCGCTGAGCGGTATGCCCGGCCTCGAAGTCGGCGACACCTCGGTGTCGCTTCCGGCACCCGACGGGCTGGCGACACTGGCCGAGGTGTTCCGCCGCATCGAACCACTTGACGTCGCCGTCGCCGATGTGGCCCTGCGCCGGCCCTCACTCGACGAGGTGTTCTTCCGCCTGACCGGCGCCGGGGTGGGCACGTGACGGCACTGGCCGCGCTGACCGAACGCTCGGTGCTGGGGACCGTTCGCGACGGCGATCTGGTGTTCGCGATCCTCGGGCCGATCGCCTTTTTCGTCTGCTTCAACATCACGCTGCGCAACGTGATCAACACCGGCGGCATGAGCTACGCCCAGTACATCCTGCCGGTCATCGTCATCCAGGCCATGATCTTCACCGCGATGACGACGGCGGACCGCTCGGCGCGTGATCATCTCAACGGCATGGGCGTGCGGCTGCGCTCGCTGCCGCTGGGCAGGTTCGCCCCGGTCTCGGCGCGGATGCTCTCGTCGCTCATCCGGGCATCGGCGGCGCTGGCGGCCGCACTGGCCACGGGGTATCTGTTCGGGTTCCGGTTCGCCGGATCGGTCGGCTATGTGGTGGCATTTGTTGTTCTCGCACTCGGACTTTCGCTCGCCCTGTCCTTGGGGGCGGACGCGATGGGCGCGGTGTCGCAGAGTGCGGAGGCCGCCAGCCAGACGCTGCTGGTTCCGCAGCTACTGCTGGTGATGCTGTCCACCGGCATCGCACCGGCGACCGCGTTCCCCGGCTGGCTGGAGCCCTTCGTGCGCAACCAGCCGGTGTCCCAGATCTCAACGACCCTGCGGGGCTTCGCATCCGGCGAGCAGGTCAACCTCGGTGTCAGCCTCGCCTGGTGCGCAGGGCTGCTGATCGCCTTCGGCGCGATCGCCTTGCGGATGCAACGGAGAACGACATGACCACACTGGTGACCCAGGGCGGCCTGCACGCCGGCCGGCTCCTCACCCGCTGGCGCCGTGAACCGATCGTGTTGGTCCAGGCGATCGTGTTCCCCACCTTTCTGCTCGTCGTGTACAAAACGGTGATCGGCAAGTCGATCCTCGCGCTCACCGGTGACGACAGCCTCTACGGCCTGGTGCCGATGTGCGCCGTCGCCGGTGTCCTGTTCGGCGCCATCGGCACTGGCGTCGCGATCCCCGATGAACGCCAGTCGGGATTGCTGAGCAGGCTGTGGGTGCTGCCCGTGCATCGCGCCAGCGCGCTGAGCGGACGGCTGCTCGCCGAAGCTGCGCGGGCGTTCGCCGGGACGGTCGTCATCACCGCCGTGGGTGTCGCGATGGGGCTGCGATTCACCCAGGGCGTGCCGGCGGCGCTGGGCTTCCTGCTGGTCCCGGTCATCGTGGTCATCGGCTTCGCCACTGTGGTGGTGGCCCTGGCCGTGCGCGCCAACGGCAAGAACATCGTGACCGGGCTGTCGTCGGTGTGCTTCCTGCTGCTGTTCTTCAACACCGGCATGGTGCCGCTGGCGGTGTTCCCCGGCTGGGTCCAGCCGATCGTGCAGATCCAGCCGATGTCTCCGGCGATCGAGGCCATGCGAGGGCTGGCACAGGGCGGCCCGATTCTGTGGCCGCTCGTGCACACGCTGGGGTGGACGCTGACCCTGGTCGCCGTCTTCGGCCCGCTCGCGGTCCGGGGCTATCGCAACGCGACAGGGCGCTGACAGCCACGCCTCGATGAGGTTGGATGGGCTGGTGGCCGACTCCCGTCGCAGCAGAACCATACCGACCGAGGCACAACCCATCTGGGACGTCCTCGCCGACTTCGGTGCCATCAGCTCCTGGGCCGACATCGTCGACCACTCCTGTCTACTGACTCCCGCCGCCGACGGTATCGGTGTCGGCGCGGCCCGCAGAATCCAGCTCGGCCGCAATGTCGTCGTCGAGCGCATCACCGATTTCGATCCGCCACACACCCTGGCCTACGACATCGAGGGCCTTCCCGCTCAGGTGCACCGGCTCAACAACCGTTGGACGCTGCAGCCGGTCAGCGGCGGCACCGAGGTCACGTTGACCACGACGGTCGAGATCGGACCGAATCGATTGCAGCACCTCGCCGAGAACGCGGTCGCCCGCTTCTCCGCCAAGCAACTCGACGCGCTTCTGGAGGCGCTGTCTCGCAGAATGGAGCGAGCCCATGTCTGATCGTCCCGACGTCATCATCGTGATGACCGACGAGGAACGCGCAATTCCGCCGTACGAGTCGGATGCCGTTCTCGGCTGGCGCCGCCGCGTCCTGACCGGACGAAAGTGGTTCGAGGACAACGGAGTCAGCTTCACCCGCCACTACACCGGGTCGTTGGCCTGTGTGCCGAGCCGGCCCACGATCTTCACCGGGCAGTACCCCGACCTGCACGGCGTCACCCAGACCGACGGTATCGGCAAGACCTACGAGGACAGTCGGATGCGCTGGTTGCGTCCCGGCGAAGTACCGACCCTGGGCAACTGGTTCCGTGCCGCCGGGTACGACACCCACTATGACGGCAAGTGGCATATCTCGCATGCCGACCTGACCGATGACAAGGGCGCCCCGCTGGCGACGAACGACGACGACGGAACTGTCGACCACGCCGCCGTCCAGCGCTATCTCGAGGCGAATCCCCTTGATCACTATGGCTTTTCCGGATGGGTGGGTCCGGAGCCGCACGGAGCCGGGCTGGCCAACAGCGGCACCCGGCGCGACCCGCTGATCGCCGACCGGGTGGTGGCCTGGTTGCAGGACCGCTACGACCGGCGGCGGGCCGGTGACCCGGATGCGCTGCGCCCGTTCCTGCTGGTGGCCAGCTTCGTCAACCCGCACGACATCGTGCTGTTCCCCACCTGGGTACGCAAGACGCCCTTGGCGGAGCCCTCCCCGCTGGACCCGCCGCCGGTGGCGGCGCCGCCGACGGCCGACGAGGATCTCAAGACCAAACCTGCGGCGCAGATCGCGTTCCGCGAGGCCTACTACTCCGGGTACGGGCCCGCCGCGGCGATCCAGCGCATGTATGACGGCAACGCCCAGCGCTACCGCGACCTGTATTACCGCTTGCACGCCGAAGTGGATGCACCGATCGACCGGGTCCGCCGCGCGGTGACCGAGGGCGGTTCGGCCAACGCGGTTCTGGTGCGCACCTCCGATCACGGCGACCTGCTCGGCGCGCACGGCGGCCTGCACCAGAAGTGGTTCAACCTCTACGACGAGGCCACCCGGGTTCCGTTCGTGATCGCGCGGATCGGCGACCAGGCCACCGCCGCGCGTACGGTGTCGGCCCCCACCTCGCACGTCGATCTGGTGCCCACACTGCTGGGTGCCGCGGGTATCGACGTGCAGGCCACCGCGGCGGTGCTCGCCGAAACGTTCAGCGAAGTGCACCCGCTGCCGGGCCGCGACCTGACGCCGATCGTCGACGGGGCCGCCGAGGACAGTGATCGCGCCGTCTACCTCCTGACTCGCGACAACATGCTCGAAGGTGACAGCGGTGCCTCGGGGTTGGGACGCCGGCTGAAGGCTACGGTGAATCCGCCTGCGCTACTGCGCATTCGGGTACCCGCACACGTGGCGGCGAACTTCGAGGGCCTGGTGGTGCAGGTGGACGAGTCGGCAGCGCCAGGTGGCGCCGGGCATCTGTGGAAGCTCGTGCGCACCTTCGACGATCCGGGTACCTGGACCGAGCCCGGGGTTCGCCATCTGGCCGCCAACGGCGCAGGAGGTGACACCTACCGGACCAGCCCGCTCGACGACCAGTGGGAGCTCTACGACCTGACCGCCGATCCGATCGAGGCCGTCAACCGGTGGACCGATCCGCTCCTGGACGAACTGCGCCAGCATCTGCGCACTCAGCTCAAACAGGTCCGCACCGATGCGGTGCCGGAGCGCAACAATCCGTGGCCGTACGCCTCGCGGCGGCCACCGGTGCGCAAGCGCAGGCGGCTGTTCGGCTAACCGGCCTTGGGCTCACCCCAGTACGGGGTGGCCTTCACCGTGGGCTTCGCGGTCATCGAGAAGTCCTGCGTCGGGTCGACCAGTGTCGTCTGTGAACTTGACTGCTGCTTGCCAGGGCTCGGGGTGGGCGACACCAGTGCGGCCTGCGCCATCGGGGCTCCCCCGATCAGCGCGCAGGCGACCGCAGCCCCGAGCAGGGTGGTGGCTTTCACCATCGCACTCTCCTTACTTTGTCGGCGATATACCTTGATGATACCCCCTGGGGTATTTATCCGATTGTGCAATCTGTCACTTGACTGAGAACTCCGTCGTATGTGACGATTTCGTCAGTCATCTAACGAGGAGGGTTCGATGAGTGACGTCGTCGGCGCACACAACGACCTGCACAGCGATCAGGGTGCCCTGCGGGGTGAGCACCCCGGCCGGTCCCGCAATCCGGTCATCAAGGTGGCCGGGCTGGCCTGGCTCGAATTCGAGAAACCCGACCTGAACAGGGCCGAAGCATTCGCACGGGCCTTCGGCTTCACCGTCGCGCAGCGAACGGCCGACGAGCTGCAGTTGCGCGGAACTGATCCGAACGCACCCTGTGTGCTGATCCGCCAGGGCCCGTGCACCCGCTTCGCCGGCCTGGCGTTCGAAGCCCAGGACGAGATCGACGTGCTGCGCCTGGCCGAGCACACCAATGCGCCCACCCGGGCGCTGCCGGAATCGCTCGGCGGCCTAGCCGTCGAGCTCACCGACCCCAACGGGACGCCGGTCAAGGTCGTCAGCGGTCTCGACCGGCTGCCCGCGCTGACCGCCCAGCAGCCGCACACCTTCAACTTCGGCCACGACGACGCCCGCATCAACGCCACCCAGCGCCCGCCGCGGGTGCCCGCGTCGGTGCAGCGCCTCGGCCACGTCGTCCTGCAGTCGACGACCTACATCGAGACGCTGAACTGGTACCTGGACCATTTCGGCCTGATCGTCAGCGACTTCCTCTACTACTCCGGCCAGCGGGACCGCGGTCCGACCATGAGCTTCATCCGTTGCGACCTCGGCTCCACCCCGACCGATCACCACACGCTCGCGATGGCCCTCGGGCCCGCGAATCGCTATGTGCACTCGGCGTTTCAGGTCGCCGACCTCGACGCCCTGGCCGCCGGGGGCGAGTATCTCCTGGAGCGCGGGTACCTGCGCTCCTGGGGCATCGGCCGGCACATCCAGGGCAGCCAATTGTTCGACTACTGGCGCGATCCCGACGGCTTCCTGGTGGAGCACTATGCCGACGGTGATCTGTTCGACAACACACTGGAACCCGGCTGGGCGCCCTTCACCGCGTCCGGCCTGGCCCAGTGGGGCCCGCCGGCCTCCAAGGACTTCCTGGGCACCAATCCGAAAAACGCCCGCCACGAAGTCGGTTCGATGATCTCCGCCCTTCGCGACAAGAACGAGTTCGACCTCACCCGCCTGATCGGCCTACTGAAAGTTGCAGCCTCATGAGCACATCCATCCTCCGCACCGCAGACGCCTGGTGGGTTGCCACCCCGGCGGGTGCCGCCAAGATCGCGACCGCCGCGCAGACCACCGCCGAACTGCTGGCGGACCGGGCTGCGATCGATGCCGCGGCGGGTAGTCCGGACACCGTCGACGTCGCGGGACTGGAACTGCTCAGCCCCGTCACCACACCGTGCCGGGTGGTGGCGCAGATGACGAACTTCGCCTCCCACGTGATCGATGCCGGCATGGATCCGAAGACCATTCCGCTGACGTTCTTCCGCAAGTCCTCGGCCTCGATCAGCGGACCGTTCGAGCCGGTGACCAAGCCCGCTCACGTGAAGTTCCTCGACTACGAAGTGGAGATCGGCCTGGTCATCGGCCGCGAGATCCCGGTCGGCACCATCATTTCCGAGGCCAATCTCAGCGACTACATCGCGGGTCTGGTCGTCACCAATGACGTCTCGGCGCGCGACATCCAGCTTCCGCAGACCCAGTTTTACGAGGCCAAGTCCTACCCGACGTTCACCCCCACCGGGCCGGCACTGGTGCTGCTGGACGCCGATGAACTCAAGCGCTTCGGGGACCTGCGGCTGCGACTGCGGGTCAACGGTCAGGAACGGCAGAACGCCGTCGTGGACGGCGACATGCTCTACCGGCCTCTGGAAGCATTGCAGTCGCTGAGCCGATTCCAGGACCTCGCCGCCGGTGACCTGGTGCTCACCGGCACACCGGTGGGCACCGCGCTGAGCGCACCGCCGAAGATCGTCGGCATGATCGCGAATCTGTTGCCGCCTGCGGTCAAGTGGAATGCTTTCTTCAAGAGCCAGGCCAAGAATCCGAAGTACCTGCACAACGGCGACGTGATCGAGGCATCGGTGGGTACCGATGACGGCGCGATCGACCTCGGCACCCAGCGGATGACGGTGGTCTACGCCTGAAGGTCGATGTCCGGCAACGGCATTGCGCAGACCGCCCGGGCGTCCTTGGCCGACATCCCGAACAGTCGCAACAGACTCTCGGTGACCGAGTCGGCCGTCGCCGCCGCATCGCGATCAGGGTGGGACTCCAGCAGATAACCGAGTCCGAGCAACGCGCCGCCGGCCACCGACAGCGCCAATTCGGGATCATCGATCTCGAAGCGCCCCGCCGCGACGGCGGCCTTGATGTCCCGCGTCGCGCGCGGTGCCAGACCACGGTCCGACGACAGCAGCGCTCCCCAGTTGGCCATCAGGATCCGGCTCTCCTGTGGGCGGGCGCGGAAGAACCGGCCTGTCAGCCGGAAGCTGCACGCGAACACCTCAGCCGGGTCCGCGATATCGGCGGTCAGCAGATCCAGGACGGCCCCGTGGCGGTCCAGCACATCGCTGACCGCGGCCTCGAAGAGCTGCTCCTTGCTCTCGAAGTGGTTGTAGAACGACCCCATGCCGACATCGGCGGCCTGGGTGATCTCCAGGACGGGGACATTGAGCCTGCCTTCGGCGATCAGCGCCTGCGCCGACTTGATCAGTGCCGCGCGGGTGCGTTGTTTACGCCGCTCAAGGCGGTTGATCGACGGTGCGGATTCGTCTGTCACGGGCTGATCGTACCGCCTTTACTCACTACTGATGATTTCATCAGAAAGACTTGACTGACGCGGTCATCGTATGTGACGATTTCGTCAGTTGAGTGAAGGAGTCCAGATGGACGGGACCTATCGGGTTGTGATCGTCGGCGCCGGACCGACCGGTGTCACCGCCGCCACGCTGCTCGCCCAGCACGGCGTCGAGACGTTGATCCTGGACCGCTGGGCGGAGGTGTACCCGCAGCCCCGTGCCGTCCATCTCGACGACGAGGTCTACCGCATCGTGCACCGACTCGGCGTCGCCGAGGAGTTCGCGAAGATCTCCCGGCCCGCCCTCGGCCTGCGGTTGATCGATCCCCGGCGCAAGGTGCTCGCCGAGTTCCAGCGCGACCACAGCCGGACCCGACACGGCCATCCCGAGGCCAACATGTTCGACCAGCCCGAGTTCGAGGCGCTACTGCGCACGAACCTGGAGCGCTACCCGCTGGCCACCCTGCGGGGCAATGTCGAAGTCACCGACCTCGTCGATCTGGATGGGGCCCGAACCCGCGTCACTTACGCCGACCGGACCGACGGCCAGACCCACACCGTGGTGGCCGATTTCGTGCTCGGCTGCGACGGGGCCAACAGCCTGGTGCGGTCGCGTATCGGGGTGGACATGCGTGATCTGAAGTTCGACCAGCGCTGGCTGGTTGTCGACGTCGCCACCAGTGCCAACCTCGATCAGTGGTCCGGCGTCCATCAGCTGTGCGATCCGCACCGGGCGGGCACGTTCATGCAGATCGGTGATGTGCGCTACCGCTGGGAGTTTCGCCTTCTGCCCGGCGAGACCGCCGACGACTTCCGGTCGCTGGCCGCACTGCGACCGCTCATCGCGCCGTGGATCGGCGAGGTGGGTGATGACCGGCTCGAGTTGATTCGCGTCGCGGAGTACACCTTCCGGGCCAAGATCGCCGACCACTGGCGACGCGGCAATGTCTTCCTGCTCGGCGATGCCGCCCATCTCACCCCGCCGTTCGTGGGACAGGGCATGGGAGCGGGGCTGCGTGACGCCATGAACCTGGCCTGGAAGCTGGCCGGCGTGCTCGACGGCTCACTGAGCCCGGACCTCCTGGACACCTACGAGCAGGAGCGAAAGCCGCACGCCCGCAGGATGATCGGGCTGGCTCTTATGGTGGGCCGGTCCATGACCGCCGGCGGTGATGTCGGGGATCTGTTGCGGCGCATCGTCGTGCCGCGGATGCACCTACTCCCCGGACTGCGGGAACGGGTGGTTGATTCGCAGACCCCGGCCCTGCACCGTTCAGCCTTGGTACACCGCGGTTTTGGTCCAGGCCAGCTGGGCGGCACACTGTGCCCGAACGCCGTGACAGCCGACGGCCGGCGCGTCGACGATGTGCTCGATGGCGCGTTCGCGGTGATCGTCGATCAGGAGTTGACCGCCGCGCAACGCACGGCGGTTGCGCGTTGTGGCGCAGACGTCGTCATCGCCGAGCCGCAGTCAGCGCTCGCCGGATGGCTGCATGCCGGCCACGCGCACGCCGCCGTGGTGCGGCCGGACCGTACCGTGTTGAAGGCGGGACGAAATGTCGACGAGGTATGTCAGGTGCTGACGGGAGTGCTACTCGGGCGCTAGCTGGTGACTGTCGACGAAAGCCAGTGTGCCGCTGTCCAACAGCACAGCCCACCGGCGTGCGGCATCGGCGATGTGGGTATCACCGAGGTCGACGCTCTGTCCCGCGAGATCACCGAAATCCTCGACGACGACACCACGCGTCTCATCCTCGGTGTCGACATAGACCCGTACTCGCTGGTCGATTTCCACGGGTTGCTCACCGTCTTTGCGGCGCAACACTTTGACCGACTTGGCCATCTTTGGCAACCTCCCCCTGCGGGATTCAGTATCGCCAGTACAGCACGAAAAAGCCCTGTTCGGAAGAAATTGCCCGACATGTCACCATTCAGTGGGCCCCGCCCCCACGACGCGAACGGAGACTCTGCGGTATGGATATCGGCCTCTCGATCCCCTCGACCATCGCCGGGGCCGACCGCGACACGCTGTGCGAATGGATCCGCCGAGTGGACGCGGGGCCGTTCTCGACGCTGGCCACCGGCGAGCGGTTGGCCTCGGATTTCCTGGATCTGATGGGGGTGTTGTCCGCCGCTGCCGTCATCACCGATCGGGTGCGCATCCAGTCGCTGATCGCCCTGGCTCCGCTGCACGAACCGGTGCTGCTGGCCAAGCAGGCTGCCACCGTGGACGTGCTCAGCGGCGGACGCTTCACCCTCGGTGTCGGAGTGGGCATGCGCGCCTACGACTACGAGCTGGCAGGCAAGGCATCGGCCTTCGAGCGCCGGGTGGCGGTCCTCGACGAACGGGTCGAGACGATGCGGCAGGTGTGGCCCCCTGGTGCCCCGCCGATCGGCCCGGCCCCCGTCCAGGCCGGCGGCCCACCGGTCTTCTCGTCGTCACTGGGCCCGAAATCGATACGGCGCGCGGTGCACTGGGCCGACGGCCTGGCCGGCTTCGATATGGTGCCCGACCTGCGCGCCGTCGGCGCGACCTTCGATACCTTCCGCCGGGCATGGCAGGACGCCGAGCGATCCGGGACACCGACCGTGCAGACGTCCTTCTGGTTCGGCCTGACCGGTGATGCGCCACAACGGGTCCGGGATTTCGCGGCGGACTACCTGATGATCTTCGGCCCGGACTTCGCCGCGAGGATGAGTCAACGCTGCTGGGCGACCTCACCCGCGGCACTGCGTGACATCCTGGCCCAGCTCGAACAACTGGGGTGCGACGAGGTGATCCTGGCCCCGACCACGGCCGACCTCGACGAGCTATCGGCCGCAGAGGATTTCGTCGCCGGACTGTGACTCAGCTAGGTCCACCGGCGCGCGGAAGGGGCGGCACGATCGACCACAACACCTCGGACTCCTCGTCACCGGGGTTGTCCCACGAGTGCACGGCACGGGCCGAAAAGGTATAGCTGTCACCGGTTTCGAGCACCGACTCCTGCCCGTCGACCATCAGTCGCAGACAACCCCGCACCACGAAGACGAAGATGGTCTCCGAGTCCAGGGTGTAGGCGCCGCCGGTGCCACCACCGGGCTGTAGCACCGAGCGCATCACCTGCAGGTGACGCTCGGTCTGCGGGGTCAGCAGATACTCGCGGATACCGCTGCCACCCATCTCCACGGGCGCGCCGCGGCCGTCGCGCACCACGGCGGACTCCGGATAGTCGAACAGCGAGCCCAGCGAGACGCCGAGGATGTCGCACACCTTGAGCAGGTTCGGCACCGAGATGGTGGTCTGGCCGCGTTCCACCAGACTCAGAAAACCCTTGGTCAGACCCGCTCGGTCGGCGACGGCTTCCAGCGTCAGCGCCCGGTCCTTGCGCAGCGCGCGCAGCTTGGGGCCAAGCCGGGTCATCCACCCGTCGGCGCTGTCCGTGATGTCGTCAGCGGCCGCTGCATTGCGGGACATCCGGGCACCTCACCTTCGCTTATCGGCCGCAGGCCTTGCGGAGCCAAAGTTTAGCGGTATATAACTTCTGTAGTTTTACACTACTAAACACCAGGACGGGACATGAGTCTGTACGCAGTGGTCGACCCCAAGACCGGAGACGTCGTGCGGGAGTATCCGACCGCCACCGACGAGCAGATCGAGCAGGCGCTGGCTTCTGCCACCACGGCATACCGGGAATGGTCGAAGAGCACCACCGTGGCCGAGCGGGCCGCCCTGGTGCGGCGCGTCGCCGAGTTGCACACCGAGCGCCGCGAGAAGCTGGCCGAGATCATCCATCGCGAGATGGGCAAGCAGATGGATCAGGCCCTCGGCGAGGTGGACTTCAGCGCCGCGATCTACGAGTACTACGCCGACAACGCCGAGAAGTTCCTGGCCGACGAGCCGATCGACCTGCTCGACGGTGAGGGCAGTGCGGTGATCAAGCGCGGCCCGGTCGGCGTGCTGCTGGGCATCATGCCGTGGAACTACCCGTACTACCAGGTGGCCCGCTTCGCCGGCCCGAACCTGGTGCTGGGCAACACCATCGTGCTCAAGCACGCCCCGCAGTGCCCGGAATCGGCCGAAGCCATTCAGCAGATCTTCGACGACGCCGGCTTCCCCGCGGGCGCCTACGTCAACGTCTATGCCACCAACGAGCAGATCGCCACGGCGATCGCCGATCCGCGGGTGCAGGGTGTCTCGCTGACCGGTTCGGAGCGTGCGGGTGCGGCGGTCGCCGAGATCGCCGGCCGCAACCTGAAGAAGGTCGTCCTCGAACTCGGTGGCTCGGATCCGTTCATCCTGCTGAGCACCGACGACCTCGATGCCACCGTGGAGGCCGCCATCGCCGGACGCTTCGAGAACGCCGGGCAGGCCTGCAACGCCGCCAAGCGGTTCATCGTCGCCGCCGACCTCTACGACGAGTTCCTGGACAAGTTCACCAAGAAGGTGCTCGACACCGCCGACGAGCTGGCCCCGCTGTCCTCGCTGGGTGCCGCCCAGCGGCTGGCCGAGCAGATCGACCGGGCGGTATCCGACGGCGCCAACCTGGTATCCGGCGGTGAGCGCAACGGCGCCTACTTCCCGCCCGGTGTGCTCACCGGCGTCACCCCGGACTCCCCGACCTACCGCGAGGAGTTGTTCGGCCCGGTGGCCATGGTCTTCAAGGTGGACTCCGAGGACGAGGCCGTCGAGCTGGCCAACGACATCCCGTTCGGGCTGGGCTCCTATGTGTTCACCACCGATAAGGCGCAAGCCCAGCGGGTCGCCGACAAGATCGACGCCGGCATGGTCTTCGTCAACCTGGTGGGTGCCGACGGTGTCGAGCTGCCCTTCGGCGGGGTGAAGCGCTCCGGTTACGGGCGCGAGCTCGGCCGCTTCGGCATCGATGAGTTCGTCAACAAGAAGCTGATCCGGATCGGATGATCATCATGAGCGCCACCACCACTGCACCGCCCAAGAAGGACACCTACAGTCCGCTCGAGCTCTTCGCCATCGACCGGCTCCTCGACGAAGACGAACGCGACATTGCCGCCACGGTGCGCAAGTTCGTCGACACCCGGCTTCGCCCGAACGTCGAGGACTGGTTCGAATCGGCCACCCTGCCCAAGGAATTGGCCAAGGAGTTCGGTGAACTGGGCGTGCTGGGGATGCACCTGCAGGGCTACGGCTGCGCGGGCACCAATGCCGTCAGCTACGGCCTGGCCTGTATGGAGCTGGAGGCCGGCGACAGCGGCTTCCGCAGCTTCGTGTCGGTGCAGGGCTCATTGTCGATGTTCTCGATCTACCGGTACGGCTCGGAGGAGCAGAAGAACGAATGGCTGCCCCGGCTCGCCGCCGGGGACGCCATCGGCTGCTTCGGGCTGACCGAGCCGGACTTCGGGTCCAACCCGGCCGGGATGCGTACCCGCGCACGGCGCGACGGCAGCGACTGGGTGCTCAACGGCACCAAGATGTGGATCACCAACGGCAACCTCGCCGATGTGGCCACCGTGTGGGCGCAAACCGACGAGGGCATCCGCGGGTTCCTGGTGCCGACGGACACCCCGGGGTTCACGGCCAACGCCATCCACAAGAAACTGTCGCTGCGGGCATCGGTCACCTCGGAGCTGGTGCTGGACAATGTCCGGCTGCCGGCATCGGCCCAGCTGCCGCTGGCCGAGGGCCTCGGCGCACCGCTGTCGTGCCTCAACGAGGCGCGCTTCGGCATCGTGTTCGGCTCGCTGGGCGCGGCGCGGGACAGCTTGGAGACCGCGATCGCCTACACCCAGTCCCGCGACGTGTTCGACCGCCCGCTGTCGAGTTACCAGCTCACCCAGGAGAAGCTGGCGAACATGACGGTGGAGCTGGGCAAGGGCACGCTGCTGGCGATCCACCTCGGCCGGATCAAGGACGCCGAAGGGGTGCGCCCCGAGCAGATCAGCCTGGGCAAGCTCAACAATGTGCGCGAAGCGCTGGCGATTGCCCGCGAGTGCCGAACGCTGTTGGGCGGCAGTGGGATCACGCTGGAGTACTCGCCGCTGCGACATGCCAACAACCTGGAGTCCGTGCTGACCTACGAGGGCACCTCCGAGATGCACCTGCTGTCGATCGGCCGGGCGCTCACCGGGCAGGCTGCGTTCCGCTGAGATGACCGCAGCTGTGGAACTCCGGCATCTCATTGCCGGAGAGTGGCACCGCGGCGGCGGCTCGGAGCTGGTCAGCGTCAATCCGGCGCGACCCAGTGTCATTGTCGCCGAAGGTGTTTCAGCGGCCTCCGCTGATCTGGAGAACGCGGTGGCAGCCGCCGGGAGCGCGGCGCGGTCCTGGGCGGCCACCCCGATCCACCAGCGCGGGGCGATCCTGCTCGAGGCCGCCGCGGTGGTGGACCGCAATGCCGAGGACTGGGGCCTGGAGCTCGCCGTCGAGGAAGGCAAGACCCGCGCCGAGGGTGTCGGTGAGGTCCGGCGCGCCGCGCAGATCCTGCGCTATTACGGCAACGAGGGTGACCGGTCGGCCGGGGAGATCTTCGCCTCGCCGCGAGCCGGCGAGCAGATTCTGGTGACCCGCAAGCCGATCGGCGTCGTCGGAGTCATCACCCCGTTCAACTTCCCGATCGCGATCCCGGCCTGGAAGATCGCGCCCGCCCTGGTGTACGGCAACACGGTGGTGTGGAAACCGGCCAGTACCGTTCCGCTGCTGGCGATTCGGCTCGCCGATGCGCTGCGCACCGCGGGGCTGCCCGACGGGGTTCTCAATGTGGTGATCGGGGATGCCGCGATCGGCGACGGACTGGTGAACCACGACGGGGTGGACGCCATCACGTTCACCGGGTCGACCGGGGTAGGACGGCGGATCGCCGCGGCCGCGGCGGCGCGGGGTGTGCCGGTGCAGGCCGAGATGGGCGGCAAGAACGCCGCGGTGGTGCTCGACGACGCCGACATGGACCTGGCGCTGGAGCAGGTCATGCTGGGCGCCTTCCGGTCCACTGGCCAGAAGTGCACCGCCACATCACGATTGATCGTCACCGACGGTATTGCCGACCGTTTCCTGGCCGCTCTGGCCGAGCGGGCCGGTGCGCTGGCGGTGGGCGATCCGATCGACGACGCGACCCAGATGGGCCCGGTGATCACCGGATCGGCCCAGAAGAGCATCCAGGCCGGCATCGACTCGGCGGTGGCCCAGGGCGGCAGCGTGCTGACCGGCGGTACGCCGTATCGCGACGGGCCGCTGGCCGACGGCTTCTTCGTCGCGCCGACCATCGTGGAGATCAACGGGCCTGCTGACATCTGGGCCGACGAGCTGTTCGGCCCGGTCGTCGCGGTCCGCCGGGCAGCCGACGCCGAGGAGGCGTTCGCGCTGGCCAACGACAGCGAGTTCGGTTTGTCCGCAGCGGTGTTCACCCAGGACCTGACCCGGGCGCTGCAGGCGGTCGAGCACATCGACGTCGGCGTGCTGCACGTCAACTCCGAGTCAGCGGGTGCCGATCCGCATGTGCCGTTCGGTGGTGCCAAGAAAAGCGGGCTGGGGCCGAAGGAACAGGGCCAGGCGGCGCGGGAGTTCTTCACCCACACCACTACGGTCTATCTGCGCGGAGGCCAGCCCCGCGCCTGACGCGCACCGAACGTCACACCAGAGTGACATCGAGTGCCCAACGCGACGCTGGTGTGACGTTCGGCGTGGGGTTTACTTCGGCTCGACGGTCACCTTGATGGCCTCGCCGCTCTTGACGATGCCGAACGCATCGAGCACGTCGTCGAGGGCGATGTGACTGGTGATGAGGTCCTTGACCGGCACCTGCCCGGTGGAGATGTACTCCAGCGCACGCTTATTGTGTTCGGGCGCCGAACCATTGGCGCCGTGGATGTGCAGCTGGCGGTAGTGCACCACGTTGGAATCGCAGGTGATCGTCGGATTGGTCTTGGGCAGGCCGCCGAAGAACGAGATCCGCCCGTTGCGGGCGGCCATCGCGATGGCCTGCTCCTGGGTGATGTTGGCGGCCGTGGCGGTGATGACGACATCGGCACCGCGACCCCCGGTGAGTTCCATGACCTTCTCGACGACGTCGACGTCGGCGGCATTGATGACCTCGTCCGGGTGCACCGCGTCGGCCGACATCTTCAGCCGGCTGTCGTTGACGTCGACGAGATAGACCGGGCCGCACTTGTGCACGCCGCGGGCGATGCGGATGTGCATACAACCGATCGGGCCCGCGCCGAAGACGACGACGGTGTCACCCTCCTCGATGCCGAGTAGCTCTTGGGCGTTGATGGCGCACGCGAACGGCTCTGCGGCAGAGGCCTCGTCGTAGCCGACGTTGTCGGGGATGCGGTTGAGGCCGTCGACCTTGAGCACCTGCTTGGGCACGATCATGTACTCGGCGAACCCGCCGTCGTACTGATAGCCCACCGAGGTCTGGTTCTGACAGACCGCCATCCACCCCTTACGGCACTCATGGCATTCACCGCACGGCACGGCGGCGATGACCTGGACGCGATCGCCCTCTTTCCAGTCGCTGCCATAGGTCGCGTTGACCTGCGCGCCGACCTCGACGATCTCGCCGGCGACCTCATGGCCGATGGTGCGCGGCGGCGTCAGGTTCTGGTGGCCGTTGTGGAAGATCTTGACGTCGGTGCCGCACGTCGAGCAGTTGCGCACCCGGATCTTGACCTCGTCGGGACCGCACTGCGGCTCGGGTACGTCTTCCAGGCGGACATCCTCCGGCGCGTAGAAACGCAGGGCCTTCATCGTCGTCGTCCTTCCGGTGTGCGATTGCCGTCACACAGCACTCTAGCGCAGTCCGGGCAGAAAACCACCCCAATTTGTGCCCATTTGTGCCCGTTTGCTTGCAATGGTGCCCATTTGTGGGATTTACTGGTGCAACGATGTGACTCGCATCACCAGACCCCAGATCGGAGGCCAGCAGTGACCACCACTGAAGCCACGCCCCGCGCCGGTGCCCGTGTGCACGTGCAGAAGCTCGGCACCTCGCTGTCGAACATGGTTATGCCCAATATCGGCGCGTTCATCGCGTGGGGCCTGATCACCGCCCTGTTCATCAAGGCCGGCTGGCTCACCGGCCTGTTCGAAGGACTGCGCAGCCCGGACGGCTGGGTGGCCAAGATCGGCGGCTGGGGCGACTTCGCCGACGGCGGCATCGTCGCGCCGATGATCACCTACCTGCTGCCCATCCTGATCGGCGCCACCGGCGGCCGGATGGTCTACGGCATCCGCGGCGGTGTGGTGGGTGCCATCGCGACCATGGGCGTCATCGCGGGCTCGGACATCCCAATGTTCCTCGGCGCGATGATCATGGGCCCGCTCGGCGGCTGGCTGATGAAGAAGATCGACGCCATCTGGGACGGCAAGATTCGGCCCGGCTTCGAGATGCTGGTGGACAACTTCTCGGCCGGCATCGTCGGCCTGATCCTGGCGGTGTTCGGGTTCTTCGGCATCGGCCCGATCGTGACCGCATTCTCCAAGGGCGCCGGTCATGTCGTCGACTTCCTGGTGGCACACAACCTGCTTCCGCTGACCTCGATCTTCATCGAGCCGGCCAAGGTGCTGTTCCTCAACAACGCGATCAACCACGGGGTCCTCACTCCGCTGGGCACCACCCAGGCGCTGGAGACCGGCAAGTCGGTGCTGTTCCTGCTCGAGGCCAACCCCGGCCCCGGCCTGGGAATCCTGTTGGCCTATATGGCGTTCGGCAAGGGCGCCGCGCGGGCTTCGGCACCGGGCGCGGCGATCATCCAGTTCTTCGGCGGCATCCACGAGATCTACTTCCCGTATGTCCTGATGAAGCCGAAGCTGATCGCCGCCACCATCCTCGGCGGGATGACGGGCATCTTCATCAACGTGCTGTTCGGCTCCGGCCTGCGCGCTCCGGCCGCGCCCGGTTCCATCATCGCGGTCTACGCCCAGACCGCGTCCGGCAGCTTCCTGGGCGTCACCCTGTCGGTGTTCGGCGCTGCCGCAGTGTCATTCGCGGTGGCCGCGCTGCTACTCAAGACCGACCGCGCCGAGGACGACGGTGACCTGGCGGCCGCGACGGCCGATATGGAAGCGCTGAAGGGCAAGAAGTCCAGCGTGTCGGCTGCACTAGTCGGCTCCGCCACCGGGGGCCCGATCAGCTCCATTGTGTTCGCCTGCGACGCCGGGATGGGATCGTCGGCGATGGGTGCCTCGGTGTTGCGGAAAAAGGTTCAGGCGGCAGGTTTTTCGAACGTCAAGGTGACCAACCAGTCCATCGCCAACCTGACCGACACCTACGGGCTGGTGGTCACCCACCAGGATCTGACGGCCCGAGCCCGGCAGAAGACCCCGTCGGCCGTGCACGTCTCGGTGGACAACTTCATGAATGCTCCGCAGTACGACGAGATCGTCGAACTGCTCGGCAGAACCAACGGCGCCACCGGTAGTACGCCCGCCGCGGCCGCGCCGGCCGACGAGGCACCCGCCGGTGACGTACTGGCGGTGGAGTCGATCGTGCTGACCGGAACGGCGACCACCCGCGACGGCGCGATCGGCGAGGCCGGCCGACTGCTGGTGGCCAGCGGGGCCGTCGAGCCGGCTTACGTCGAGGCGATGTACGAGCGGGAGGGCTCGGTCTCGACCTACATGGGCAACGGCCTGGCCATCCCACACGGCACCAACGAGGCCAAGACCGCGATCAACCGGACCGGCATCTCGTTCGTGCGGTACGCCGAACCCATCGACTGGAACGGCAAGCCTGCCGAGTTCGTGGTCGGTATCGCCGGCGCCGGTAAGGACCACATGGCGCTGCTGACCCAGATCGCCGGGGTGTTCCTCAACAAGGACGAGGTGGCCCGGCTGCGGGCAGCCCAGACTCCCGAGGAGGTCCGGGAGGTGCTCGCCGGCCCCGGCAAGTGAGAATGTCGACGTGGACTCCGAAACCCGCCAAAGTCGCATCGTCGAATTCGCCCGCACCCGGGGGCGCGTCGAGGTGGCCTCGCTCGCCGAGGAACTCGACGTGGCCACGGAGACGATCCGGCGCGACCTGAAGGTGCTGGCCGGCCGGCGCCTGCTCAAGCGGGTGCACGGCGGGGCCATCCCGTTGGAGACCGTCGCCTTCGAGTCGACGGTGGAGTACCGCAGCCAGGCCGACCTGGCCGAGAAGCACCGGATCGCCGCCGCGGCCGCGGAGCTGTTACACGGCGCCGAAACGGTCTACCTGGACGAGGGTTTCACACCGAGACTGATCGCCGAGCGGATCGCCGAACGCGACCTGACGGTGGTGACCTCCTCGCTGCTGGTGGCCGAGGTGCTGGCGCACAGCACCACGGTGACCGTGCTGCTGCTCGGTGGACGGTTACGCGGACGGACCCTGGCCACCGTCGACCACTGGGCCACCGACATGCTCGGCAGCCTGGTGATCGACGTGGCTTACCTTGGCACCAACGGCATCTCGATCGAACATGGCCTGACCACCCCCGACCCCGCGGTGGCCGCCGTCAAGCACACCGCGGTCAAGGTGGCCCGCCGTCGGATCCTCGTCGCGGCGAACTCGAAGTTCGGCGCCAACAGCTTCTGCCGCTTCGCCGAGGTGTCGGACTTCGAGGCGATCGTCACCGACACCGGACTGTCAGCGGCCGAGGCCCGTCGCTACGAGGATCTCGGGCCCTCGGTGCTGCGTCAGTGAACGCCTTCCATGAGACGGCTGATCCGGGGCGCCAGCACCCAGACGACCAGGCCGACCACGATGGCGGCCACCCCGAGGGTGCCGAAGTACGCGAATTCGTGGTCGGCGTCGTAGTAGCGCGCCAGCACACCTGACAGCGCGGTGCCAAGGCCCACCGAGAAGAAGTACAGCGCCATCATCTGGGCTCGAAAAGCGTTGGGCGCCAACTGTGTCGTCACCGAAAGCCCGATGGGTGAGAGCATCAGTTCGGACACGGCGAACACTGCCATGATGGCGACCACCGCCAGGGCGGGAACGCTGCGGCCGGTGGTGGCGGCCATCGGCAGGAACAGCAGGAACGCCACCCCCATCCCGATCACCCCGTAGGCGAACTTGCGCGGGGTGGTCGGGGCGCGCCGGCCGAGCTTGGTCCACATCAGCGCGAACAACGGGGACAGCAGGATGATCCACACCGGTTCGATCGAGCCGATCCAGTTCGACGGCGCCGTCCACCCGAAGATCGACCAGTTCATCCGCTCATCGGAGTACACCGCCAGCACGGTGAAGATCTGCTGGAACAGCGACCAGAACACCGCGTTGGCGATGAACAGCGGGATGAACGCCCGCACCCGGGTCCGCTCCAGGGCATTGACCTTCGGGCTGCTCAGCATCACCGCGAAGTAGCCGATCGAGGCCACGATGATGACGCCGGTGGTGACCTGCGACAGGTTGGCCAGCGTGATGACGCCGACGAGGAACGCCACCACGACGACGGCGACGAGCACGGCCGCCGCGATCGCGGTGCGCCAGAAATCCTTGTGCGACAACGGGTGCGGGACGGTGCGGCCATGCTCGCCGAGGTTGCGGCGGAAGGCGACGTACTGGGCCAGCCCCAGCGCCATCCCGATCGCGGCGGCACCGAACCCGTAGTGGAAACCGAGGTGGGTCTGCAGCAGTCCGGTGATCAGCGGGCCGATGAAGGCGCCCAGGTTGATGCCGAGATAGAACAGGGTGAAGCCGCCGTCGCGGCGCGGATCGCCCTCGTCGTAGAGCGTGCCCAGCAACGACGACGCGTTGGCCTTCAATGCCCCGGAGCCCAGCGCGATGAGCACCAGGCCCACACCGACACCGCTCAGTCCCGGCAGGATCGCCAGGGCGATGTGGCCGCACATGACCACCACGCCGCCGTAGAACACCGTGCGTTCCATGCCGAGCACCCGGTCGGCGATCCACCCGCCCAGCACGGTCGACAGGTACACCAGGCCGCCGTAGGCACCGACGATGCCGGTCGCGGTGGCTTTCGGCAGGGCCAGTCCCCCGTCGGTCAGCGAGTAGTACAGGTAGTACCCGAGGATGGTGAGCATCCCGTAGAACGAAAACCGCTCCCACAGTTCGACACCGAACAGGTTGGCCAGACCGATCGGATGCCCGAACACGGTGCGAGGCGCAGGATTGCCGGTGCGTTCAGCGAGTTCAGCCATGCGCACAACCATGCCACGCGGCGGCCGCCGATAAACTCCGGTCGTGAAAGTGCTCGCCATCCACCTGGCACCCGGCACCCGGCTGCCGGTGCGCGCCGTCGACTCGGTGACAGCCGAAGCGGGCATCGGACTGGTCGGCGATCGCTACCACGGCGCCAAGCACCGGCACGTGACGATCCAGTCCCAGGAGTTCCTGGACCGCGCCGCCGCCGACCTCGGCTACGACTTCGACCCCGGTGCCACCCGACGCAACATCACGGTGGACGCCGGTGAGATCCCCACCCAGCCGGGCAGTCGGCTACAGATCGGTGAGGTCGTTCTCGAGGTCGTCCGGGTGGCCGCACCGTGCCGGTTGCTCGACGACAGCGTGGGCCCCGGGGCCGCCGCGGCCTTGCGGCGGCGGGCCGGCTCGGTGTGCCGGCTGCTGACCTCCGGCACCATTCACGTTGGCGACGCCGTCGAGGTGGTCCTGCCCGCGGGTTGAGCCGCAGGTCAGTCCCGGCAGGCAGTATCGCGAAAAATTGCCGCGCGCGTAAATCTGACCACATAATCAGCGCATGATCCTGAGCCCCGTACGCATGCTGGCCGTCGTTCTGGCCGCCCTGCTGCCGATGCTGTCGGTCCCAGCCGCCCACGCGGAGCCGGGTGAAGCCGCGCACATCACCGATATCCAGCATGTCACCGATCGCTGGGACAAGGTGTCGGTGTATTCGCCGTCGATGAACAAGATCATCGTCAACGACGTCTACAAGGCACCGCGGTCGGGGGCACCGGTCTTCTATCTGCTGCCCGGTATCGACGGCGGGGACAACCTGGATCCCGGCGTCAGCTTCGCACCGGGCACCAAGAGCTGGTTCGGGATGACCGACATCCAGGGCTTCTTCGCCAACAAGAACGTCAACGTGGTCTCCCCACTGGGTGGGCAGTTCAGCTGGTACACCGACTGGGTCAACGATCCCGGCAAGCAGTACCAGACCTATATGACCAAAGAACTGCCCCCGGTGATCAACGCGCAGTACAAGACCAACGGCCGCAACGCC
The DNA here is from genome assembly GCF_001494595.1 of Mycobacterium sp. M26. Taxonomy (GTDB): domain Bacteria; phylum Actinomycetota; class Actinomycetes; order Mycobacteriales; family Mycobacteriaceae; genus Mycobacterium. The sequence continues at coordinate 885,065 of NZ_LN929907.1, read as the reverse complement.
GTCGGGGGACTGTCCAGCACCGGCGGCACCGCCATCGACTACGCCATCCAGGCCCCCGGGCTCTATCGCGCCGTCGCGTCCTACAGCGGGTTCCCGGCCCCTTCCGACTCGGCCCAGAACGTCGCGCTGACCCTGTCGGGCGGCGGCGCCAACGCGGCCGACATGTGGGGTCCGCTGGGCGGCCCCGGCTGGGTGGCTCATGACCCGTCGAAGAACGCCGCCCGGCTGAAGGGGGTGGCGGTGTACGCGGCCGCATCCGGCGGTGGCCAGGGTGCCGTCGACCGTCTTCCCGACGGCTTCGGCAACAACATCGCCGGTGGGTTCATCGAGGGCATCGTCGCCCAAAACACCCGTCAATTCGCCGACGCCGCGGCTGCGGCCGGAATCCCCATCACCTACGTCGTGCGACCCGAGGGCACCCACACCTGGGGTCTGTTCGAATCGGAGATGCAGGAATCCTGGAACACCACCGTCGGTCCTGCCCTGGGCGCCTAGGGCGAACTCCTTCGGCTTGGTATCGGTAGCGGCGATGCGCGCCTGAAATTGCCGCATGCAGCACTCGACCCGGCGGGATTCAGCAAGCCGATTACAGCGCCGAAATCGGGCCGTTGAGCTATGTTGACCTCTCCGGATGCGTCGGAGGGCCGACGCGCCCGCAACGAATGGCCACGCCCTTGCCGGGAGGATCGTTCGCAGAGTCGCCGGCGCGCAGGGAGGAGGCCACGTGAGCAACGACCGGCCGTCCGCCGCGCACCTGCCAGCACGCCGGGACCGACACTGACCGGCGATCCATCCGGTCTGAGGACCGGATGACGTCGCAGGACATCGTGTCGTCGTCGGCTGCCGACGATCACCGCGAACCGGTCGCGGCGGCCATCACCGAGATCTACCGGCAGGTCCTGCGCGCGGAGCAGGTAGGTCCGTACGATTCGTTCTTCGACCTCGGCGGCGACTCGCTGGCCGCGATGCGGGTGGTCGCGGCCGTCAATGCACGCCTCAACGTTGCGCTGACGGTCGGCGCGTTGTTCGAGGCGCCCACGGTGAACCAGCTGAGCGCCCGCATCGACGGCATGTCTGCCGGGCTGACCTCGCTGACCGCCATGGCCCGGCCCACCACGATCCCGCTGTCCCACGCCCAGAGCCGGTTGTGGTTCATCGATCAGCTGGACGGTCCGTCCGGGGTGTACAACCGGGCAGTCACCCTGCGCCTGCGCGGCCCGCTCGACGTCGACGCGCTACAGCTGGCGCTGACCGACGTGATCGCCCGCCATGAGAGCCTGCGCACCGTCTTCGTGGCATCCGACGGTGTGCCCAGCCAGGTGGTGCTACCGGCCGACCGAGCTGACTTCGGTTGGCACGTCACCGACGCCGCCGGCTGGACCGACGCCCGACTCGACGATGCCGTAACTGAGCTGGCGGACTACCGCTTCGACCTGTCCGCCGAAATCCCGATCCGGGCAGAGCTTTTCAGTACCTCAACCGACGAGCACACGCTCGTGATCGTGGTGCACCACATCGCCGGGGACGGCTGGTCGGTCAGTGTCCTGGCGGCAGACCTGGCCGTGGCGTACACCGGCAGGCGTGCGGGCCAACCCCCACAGTGGGCGGCGCTGCCGGTGCAGTACGTGGACTACGCCCTGTGGCAGCGAGCCAATCTCGGCGACCTCGACGACGGCACCAGTTCCCTGGCCACCCAGGTGCGCTACTGGGAGCACGCGCTGCGCGGACTGCCGCCACTGCTCGAACTTCCCACCGACCGGCCGTATCCGGCGGTCGCCGATCATCGCGGCGCCACCGTCACCCTCGACTGGCCTGCGCGCCTGCACCAGCAGGTGCTCGACATCGGCCGAGCGCACGGTGCGACGAGCTTCATGGTGGTGCAGGCCGCCCTGGCGGTGCTGCTATCCCGGCTGAGCGCCAATCCCGATGTCGCCGTGGGGTTTCCGATTGCCGGTCGCAACGATCCCGCACTGGAGGGACTGGTCGGGTTCTTCGTCAACACCCTGGTCCTGCGGGTCGATCTGAGCGGTGATCCCACGGTCGCCGACCTGCTAACACAGGTTCGTGACCGCAGCCTGGCGGCCTACGAACACCAGGACGTGCCGTTCGAGGTGCTGGTCGAGCGCCTCAACCCGGCCCGGTCGCTGACCCATCATCCGTTGATCCAGGTGATGCTGGCCTGGCAGGCCGGCACGCCACAGCACCTCACCTCCGGTGATATCGACGTGACGATCACGCCCGTCGAAACCCAGACTGCCCATCTGGATCTGGCGTTCTATCTCGCCGAGCGACTCACCGAGGACGGTGCCGCCGCGGGCATCGGCGGCCGGGTGCAGTTCCGTACCGATGTGTTCGACGCGCAGACGATCGCGACGTTGACCCGGCGGTGGGAGCAGGTGCTCGCAGCCATGCTGTCCGACCCGACCCGCCCGGTATCCGCCATCGACCTGCTCGACGACTCCGAACGGTCGACGCTCGACACCTGGTCCAACCGTGCCATTTTGGGCCAACCCGCACCCGCAGCGGTGTCCATACCGGGACAGTTCACCGCGCAGGCCAGCCGGGTACCCGAGGCCACCGCGGTGGCGTTCGACGGGCGGTCGACGACCTACCGCGAACTCGACGACGCGTCGAACCGGTTGGCGCACAATCTCTGCGCCCGCGGTGTCGGGCCGGGAACGCGTGCCGCAGTCCTGCTCGATCGGTCGGCCCATTCGGTGACGGCCATCCTCGCGGTCCTCAAGACCGGAGCCACCTTTCTGCCGTTGGACCCGAAGCTACCCGACGTCCGGCTGAACTTCCTCATCGACGATGCCGAGCCGGTGGCCGTGATCACCGATGCGAATCTCGCTGGCCGGATAAGCGGGCGGATTCCGGTCATCGACATCGACGATCCGCGCATCGCGACAGCGCCATCGCACGCTCTCCTTGAACCCGATCCCGACAGCACCGCCTATCTGATCTACACCTCGGGCACCACGGGTGTCCCCAAAGGTGTTGCGGTCAGCCATCGCAACCTGACCCAGTTGATCAGCTCGCTCGACGGTGGACTGCCCCCACCGACCGAACAGGTGTGGTCGCACTGGCACTCCTATTCCTTCGACTTCTCCGCCTGGGAGATGTGGGCAGCACTGCTGCGCGGCGGCCGATTGGTCGTCATCGCCGACTCGGTGGCAGCCTCACCGGCCGACCTGAAGGACCTGCTGATCCGCGAGGGCGTCACCGTGCTCACCCAGACCCCGTCGGCGGTCGGGATGCTGGCGCCGGAGGAGTTGGAATCGGTGGCCCTGGTCCTGGGTGGCGAAGCGTGCCCGGCCGAGGTCGTCGACCACTGGGCACCGGGCCGCGTCCTGGTCAACGCGTACGGGCCCACCGAAACCACCATCTACGCCACCCTCAGCGCACCGCTGACGGCCGGGTGCGGAACGCCGCCGATCGGCTCTCCGGCACCCGGGGCGGCCGTGTTCGTTCTCGACGCCCGGCTGCGTCCGGTTGCCCCGGGGGTGGTCGGCGAACTCTACATTGCGGGTCATGGTGTCGCCGAGGGCTATTGGCGTCGTAGCGTTCTGACCGCGACGCGATTCGTCGCCTGCCCCTTCGGGGCACCGGGAGACCGGATGTACCGCACCGGCGACCTCGTCCGGTGGGGAGCCGACGGTCAGTTGCGCTATGTCGGGCGCAGCGACGACCAGGTCAAGATCCGCGGCTACCGCGTCGAACTGGGTGAGATCCGCAGTGCCCTGGCCGGAATCGCCGGCGTCGAGCAGGCGGTAGCCGTGGTCCGCGAGGACCACCCCGGAGACAGGCGCCTGGTGGGCTACCTCACCGGGACCGCCGACGGTGCCGCTGCGCGCGCCGCACTCGCGCAGATTCTGCCGCCCTACCTGGTTCCGGCTGCGGTGGTACAGCTCGACGCCATTCCGCTGACGGTGAGCGGAAAGCTCGATGTCGCAGCCCTTCCCGCCCCCGACTATCAGGATGCCGAGCACTACCGAGCGCCCGCCAACGCCGTCGAGGAGATCGTGGCGGGCATCTTCGCTCACGTGCTGGGGCTGCCCCGGGTCGGGCGCGATGATTCGTTCTTCAACCTCGGTGGTGACTCGTTGTCGGCGATGCGGGTCATCGGGGCCATCAACACGGCGTTTCACATCGAGCTTTCGGTGCGGGTCCTGTTCGACGGTCCGACGGTGGCTCAGCTGGCCCAGGGTGTCCACATCGGCACCGTGGAACCCCTCAGCTCCGCCGACCGTCCCGAAGTACTGCCGGTTTCGTTCGCGCAGAACCGGATGTGGGTCCTCGACCAGCTCTACGGACCGTCACCGATGTACAACATGGCCGTGGCGGTGCGGCTGCGCGGGCCGCTGGACCACGACGATCTTGCGCACGCCCTGCGCGATGTCGTGGGTCGTCACGAAGCGCTGCGAACGCTCATCACCGCACCAGACGGAATCCCCCGGCAGGTCATCGTGTCGGCGGAATCAGCGGATGTCGGTTGGCAGGTGCTCGACGCATCGGGCTGGCCGCCGGACCAGCTGGACCGGTCGCTGGCCGAGCTGGCGGCGCACTGCTTCGATCTCGCGCAGGAGATCCCAATCCGCACAATGCTTTTCCACCTGGGTGATGACGACCATGTGCTGGCCGTCGTCGTCCATCACATCGCCGCCGACGGGATGTCGGTAGCGCCCCTAATGCGCGATCTCGCGGCCGCCTACACCGCACGGCGCACCGGCGGCGATCCAGACTGGCCGGCGCTGACGGTGCACTACGCGGACTACACGCTGTGGCAGCGCGAGCGGCTCGGCGACCTGACCGACGATGCCAGCCCGATCGGTGCCCAGCTGAGGTACTGGCGTTCGACGCTGGCCGGGATGCCAGAGCGCATCGCGCTGCCCACGGACCGGCCGTACCCGCCGGTGGCGGATCACCGCGGGGATACCGTCGCAGTCCAGTGGGACGCCGACGTGCAGCAGGCCATTCACCGGCTGGCCCGCAGCCACAACGCCACCGGTTTCATGGTGGTGCAGGCGGCGCTGGCAGTGCTGCTGTCGCGACTGAGTGCCAGTCCTGATGTGGCCGTGGGCTTCCCGATCGCCGGGCGCCGGGATCCCGCGCTGGCGGATCTCGTCGGCTTCTTCGTCAACACGCTCGTGCTGCGGGTGGACCTCGCAGGTGATCCCACCGTCGGGGAACTGATCGAGCAGGTGCGGGAGCGCAGCCTGGCTGCCTACGACCATCAGGATGTTCCGTTCGAAGTCCTTGTGGAGAAGCTCAACCCGGCCCGCTCCCTGACCCATCACCCGCTGATCCAGGTGATGCTGGCGTGGCAGAACGCCGATCCGATGGCGGATCTGACGGTCGGTGATCTTGAGATCACCCCGGTGCCCCTGGACAAGCACACCGCTCGGCTGGACCTGATGGTCACCCTCACCGAATGCTGGAAAGCCGACGGTGCGGCGTCCGGTATCCGCGGTGCGGTCGAGTTCCGCACCGATGTCTTCGACACGGCGAGCGTGCAGGTGCTGACCGAGCGGCTGCGGCGGGTCCTCGTCGCGCTGGCGGCTGATCCGTCGGCACGGGTGTCCGCAGTGAATGTGCTGGCTGACGGCGAACGTTCACAGCTGGATCGCTGGGGGCACCGGTCGGTTCTGACCCGGCCCACACCCACACCGATGTCGATTCCAGCGGCCTTGGCTGCGCAGGTACACCGCGATCCCGACGCGACCGCGCTGGTGTGCGGGGAGCGAACGTGGACCTACCGGGAGTTCGATCGCGCCACCAATCGACTGGCTCGCTGGTTGGCAGACCACGGCGCTGCACCGGGAACGATTGTGGCGCTGATCTTTCCGCGTTCAGCCGATGCGGTCCTGGCGATGACCGCCGTCCTGAAGACCGGTGCGGCGTATCTGCCCATCGACCCGGCCCTGCCTGCCGAACGGATCGAGTTCATGCTCGGCGATGCCGAACCGGTCGCCACGCTGACCACAGCGAACCTCGCGGAGCGGCTCACCCGGGCCGGTACAGCGGTGCTCGACATCGACGACCCCCGGATCCTGAGTCACCCGGACACACCGCTTCCACTGCCGTCGGCGGACGATCTCGCCTACCTCATCTACACCTCGGGGACCACCGGAACACCCAAAGGTGTTGCCATCGCGCATCGCAACGTCACCAGGATGTTCGGTATCCCCAGTTTCCTGCAGACCGTGTCGCAGCCGGGCCCGGTCGACTTCACCGTCACCCAGTGGCATTCGCACTCCTTCGACGTCTCGGTGTGGGAGATCTGGGCCGCGCTGCTGTTCGGCGGCCGGCTGGTGGTGCTGCCCGACGAGGTTGCCCACGATCCCGACGCACTGCGAAGCACGCTGTCCGGCGGGCCGCTCACCGTGCTGAGCGAAACACCCTCCGCCGCAGCGATGCTGGACACCGACGGATTGGATTCGGTGGCGCTGGTGGTGGCCGGTGAGGCCTGCCCGCCGTCGCTGGTGCAGCGATGGGCGCCGGGCCGGGTGATGATCAACGCCTACGGCCCGACCGAGGCCACGGTGTACGCGGCGATGAGCGCGCCCCTGGTCCCCGACGGTCATACGCCGCCGATCGGTTCACCGATGCCCGGGGCTGCCCTGTTCGTGGTGGACGCCAGATTGCAGCCGGTGCCGCCGGGCGTCGTCGGCGAGCTGTACGTAGCGGGACACGGTGTCGGAACCGGCTATTGGCGTCGGCCCGGATTGACCGCATCACGTTTCGTCGCCTGCCCGTTCGGTGGCCCCGGTGATCGCATGTACCGCACCGGAGACCTGGCCTACTGGGGTGTCGACGGCCAGTTGCGCTACGTCGGCCGCACCGACGACCAGGTCAAGCTGCGCGGCTACCGGATCGAACTCGGCGAAGTCCAGGCGGCGCTCGCGCAGCTGGAGGGGGTGCGCCAGGCCGTGGCCGTCGTGCGCGAGGACCGCCCGGGTGACCGCCGGTTGGTCGGGTACGTGACCGGCACGGCCGACCCGGCGGCTGCTCGCAGCCGCCTTGCCGAACTCCTGCCGCCCTATCTGGTACCCGCGGCGGTGGTGGGCATCGACACGGTGCCGCTGACCGTCAACGGAAAGCTGGACGTCGCGGCTCTTCCGGCACCGCACTACCGCGACCCGGACCAGTACCGGGCACCCACGACGCCAGTCGAGGAGATCCTGGCCGACCTCTATGCGGCTGTCCTCGGGCTGGACCGGGTCGGCATCGACGACCCGTTCTTCGAGCTCGGCGGCGACAGCATCATGGCGATGCAGGTGGTGGCCCGGGCCCGCCAGTCCGGCGTGCTGATCCGGCCACAGGACATCTTCGTCGAGCAGTCAGTGGCCGGCGTCGCCCGCATCGCCCGTCATGCGGACAGGGCGACCGCCGAGCCCGATGACGGTGTCGGCGACCTGCCCGCCACACCGATCATGCGCTGGCTCTACGAGATGGGCGGGGCTGTCGGCGAATTCCATCAGACGGTGCTGCTGCAGGCACCCGAGGGTACGACCCGCGACGATGTGGTGACCGTCCTGCAAGCGGTGCTCGACACCCATCCGATGCTGCGGGTTTCGGTCGGTCTCGGTGACGACGGTCTTCGGCTCCTTCGGGCTGGCGAGCCGGGGTCGGTGGACGCGGATCGATGTGTCGTATCGGTTCCGGCGCTGTCTGATGAGGCCCTGCTGGCGGCGCGGTCACGCCTGGACCCGGCTACCGGATCGATGCTCAGCTGCCTGTGGGTCAATGGCACCGGTCACCTGGCGCTGTTGGTGCATCACCTGGCCGTCGACGGTGTGTCGTGGCGGATCCTGCTGGAGGACTTGGCTATCGCCTGGTCCCAGCATCACCGCGGTCACTCGATCGCGCTGCCGGTCGAGGTGACCTCCTTCCGCCGGTGGGCGAGCCTGCTCGAGGAGACCGCCCACGACCCGGCCGTCGTCGAACACGCACCGGCCTGGCGAGCGGTGACTGATGCCGCCCCGGCACTGCCGCCAGTGAACCCGGTGTCGGACACGGTCGCCACCGCCGGACACTTCTCGGCGGCCTTGGACGCCGAAACCACCCGGCTGTTGCTCGGACCCGCAACCGCCTGCCTGCACGCCGGGGTGCAGGAACTGCTGGTGATCGCGCTCGCACTGGCCTTCTCGGAGTTCACCGGCAGCCGGGGTGCCCCGTTCCTCATCGACGTGGAAAGCCATGGCCGCCAGGAGGATCTGGGCCTCGGTGTCGACCTGTCGCGAACCGTGGGGTGGTTCACCGCCAAGAGCCCGGTCCGGCTCGACCTCGGTAGCGCGGCCTGGCCTCAGGTGCGATCCGGTGATGCCACGCTGGCTGCCCTGCTCAAGAAGGCCAAGGAACAGCTGCGGGCCACGCCGGACCCGTTGACCTACGGCATGCTGCGCTATCTCAACGCCGAGGTGGACCTGACCGGGCCGGAGCCCTCGATCGGATTCAACTATCTCGGGCGTCCGCCGGCCGCCGGCGCCGACGGCTGGCGCGTCGAACGCTGGGGTGCGTTGTTCTCCGAGAGCGAGGGCACAGGGCCGGCGATACCCCTCATGCACGCGGTGGAGGTCACCGCCGTCACTGTCGACGACGGCGACGGACCCCGGCTGCAGGCCGATTGGATGTGGGCACCGTCGCTTCTCGACCGCCTCGATATCGTGCGGCTCGCGCAGCTGTGGACCGAAGCGCTGCAGGGGATCTGTGCCGTCGCCCACCGAGGCGGTGGCGGATTGACACCGTCCGATATCGCACCGGCCCGTCTCACCCAGGACCAGATCGACGCTCTGGAGCGGCAGTACCGGGTCGCCGACATCCTGCCCGTCACCGCACTGCAGCAGGGTCTGCTGTATCACGCCGACTCGGGCAGCGATCTGTATGCGGTGCAGGTGTCGGTGGATGTGGCGGGCATGCTGGACCCGCAAGCACTCCACGATGCCGTCGACACGGTGGTGGCGCGCCACCCCAACCTGGCTGCCCGGTTCTGCCTCACCGGGTACCCACCGGTTCAGGTGCTCACCCGACATCCGTTGGTGCCCTGGCAGTATTGCGATCTCACCGATGAGCAGACCGGGCAACTGTGCGCCGAGGAGCGCGCCGCGGTGGGTGACCTCGACGGTGCCGTCCCGGTGCGTGCCGCTCTGATTCGGACGGCACCCGGGAGCTATCGTTTCGTGCTGACGATGCATCATGCCGTGGTCGACGGCTGGTCGGTGCCGATCCTGCTGCAGGAGATCCTGGCCTGCTACCGCGGTGCGGCGCTGCCGGCGCCCGTGCCCTACCGGCGGTTCCTCAGCTGGCTGGCCGAGCGCGATGTCGACACCGCACGGGCAACGTGGCGAAACATGTTGAGCGGCTTCGACACTCCCACCCTGCTGGCCGCACCAGTGCGATCGGGCCCAGCCGAGCGCGACGTGCACTCGGTCCGGATAACGGCCTCGATGACCGCCGCCTTAAACGAACTCGCCCGCGCCACCCACACCACACTCAATACCGTGCTGCAGGCGGGCTGGGCACAGCTGCTGATGGCACTGACCGGCCGCCACGACGTCATCTTCGGGACGACCGTATCGGGACGCCCGGCTGATCTGCCCGGGGCCGAATCGATGGTCGGCCTGCTGATCAACACCATCCCGGTGCGGGCCACGGCGGCACCGACCACGACAATCACCGACCTGATCACGGCACTGCACGACGCCCGGCACGCGACGCTCGAGCACGACTATCTGCCGTTGACCGAGATTCACCAGATCACCGGTTGCGAGCAGCTTTTCGACACGCTGTTCGTCTACGAGAACTACCCGATCGCAGTCCCCACCGACGAGACATCGGCACTCGACGGCACCCCGGCGATTACCCGCACCACCAGTCACGAGCGGGCGCATTACCCGCTTGTGGTGACCGTCTCGCCCGGCCCGGAATTGGGGCTGCGGGTGGAGTTTCGGGTGGATCTACCAACCCCCCACCAACACCCTCGAAGACCTCCTCGCCACCATCTACACCACCACCCTCGGCCACCCCCGCATCAGCACCACCGACTCCTTCTTCGACCTCGGCGGCGACTCCCTGTCCGCCATGCGCGCCATCGCCACCATCAACACCACCCTGCACACCCACCTCACCGTCCGCACCCTCTTCCACACCCCCACCATCACCCAACTCGCGGCTGTGGTCCGGCAGCAGAGCGGCGGCACCGAACCGCTGCTCCCGGTGGAGCGTCCCGATGTGGTGCCGCTGTCGTTCGCCCAGACCCGGATGTGGTTCCTCAACCATCTGCTCGGCTCCTCCGCCGTGTACAACCTCGCGGTGGCGCTACGTCTGCGCGGCCGGCTCGACACCGAGGCCCTTCGGCTGGCCCTGCGCGACGTCGTGGGGCGGCACGAGAGCCTGCGGACGGTGTTTCCGTCGACCGACGGTGTGCCACAGCAGGTCATCGTCCCCGCCGAGCAGGTCGACACCGGATGGCAGGTCATCGACGCCGTGGACTGGTCGACCGAGCGGCTCGAGGCGGCGATCGCGGAGCAGGGGCGCCACGATTTCGATCTGGACTGCGAAACACCGCTGCGGACAGTTCTTTTCAGGATCGATGACGACTCTCACGTGCTGGTGGCCACGGCCCACCACATCGCCGCCGACGGCTGGTCGGTGACGCCACTGGTGCGGGATCTGGCCACCGCCTACACGAGTCGCTCCGCGGGACACCCGCCGCCGTGGGCGCCGCTGCCGGTGCAGTACGTCGACTACACCCTCTGGCAACGCCGCGCACTCGGCGACCTCGACGACAGCACAAGCCCGATTGCGGCACAGCTGGCCTATTGGGAGCAGGCACTGGCCGGGATGCCCGAACGCCTTCACCTGCCCACCGACCGGCCCTATCCCCCGGTCGCCGACTACCGCGGCGCCACCCTCGACATCGACTGGACGGCTGAGCTACACGCCGGAGTCCGCAAGCTCGCCCGCGACCACAACACCACCACCTTCATGGTGATCCAGACCGCCCTGGCCATTCTGCTCGGCGCACTGGGCGGCAGTACCGATGTGGCGGTGGGGATCCCGGTGGCCGGTCGCGGCGATCCCGCACTGGACGACCTGGTCGGATTCTTCGTCAACACCCTGGTGCTACGGGTCGACCTGTCCGGCGATCCGACGGTGGCGGAGTTGCTGGCCCAGGTGCGGGAGCGGAGCCTGGCGGCCTATGAGAACCAGGACGTTCCGTTCGAAGTTCTGGTGGAGCGGCTCAAACCGGCCCGGTCACTGACCCACCACCCGCTGGTTCAGGTCCTGCTGACCTGGCAGAGCTATCCCGGGCACCGTAGCGAGTCCGACAGCGCATTACACCTTGGTGACCTCGACGTCATCGCCACGCCCATCGAAACCCACACTGCCCGGATGGATCTCACCTTCTCACTGTCCGAACAGTTCACCGAGAACGGCGAACCGGCCGGCATCAGCGGCTCGGTGGAGTTTCGGGTGGATGTGTTTGATGGGGTGGGGGTGTTGGTGGATCGGTTGGTGGCGGTGTCTACCAACCCCCCACCAACACCCTCGAAGACCTCCTCGCCACCATCTACACCACCACCCTCGGCCACCCCCGCATCAGCACCACCGACTCCTTCTTCGACCTCGGCGGCGACTCCCTGTCCGCCATGCGCGCCATCGCCACCATCAACACCACCCTGCACACCCACCTCACCGTCCGCACCCTCTTCCACACCCCCACCATCACCCAACTCGCCCGCCACATCATGGACACGCGGCGGGAAAAGGATTCGGAGGATTCACTTTTCGTCGCCGTTCACGGCCACCACCCCGACGTCGTGCGCGCGGCCGACCTCACCCTCGACAGGTTCATCGACGAGGCGACACTGGCCACCGCCACGACCCTTCCCGGGCCGCGCGCCGAGATGCGCACGGTGCTGCTCACCGGCGCGACCGGATTCCTGGGTCGCTACCTGACACTGCACCTGCTCGAACAGATGCAGGCGGTGGACGGCCGGCTCATCTGCCTGGTGCGGGCCGAGTCGGCCGCCGATGGGTGGCGCCGCCTCGAAGAGTCCTTCGACCGTGGCGACCCGAACCTGCTGCGGCACTTCCGCGAACTCGCCGCCGAGCACCTGGACGTGGTGGCCGGCGACAAGGTCGAGCCGAACCTCGGCCTCGACCTGCCGACGTGGCAGCGGCTGGCCGACGAGGTCGACCTGATCGTGGACTCCGCTGCACACGTCAACGGCGTGCTGCCCTACAGCGAGGTGTTCCGGCCCAATGTCGTTGGCACCGCTGAGCTGATCCGGTTGGCGCTGACGACGCGCAAGACGCCGTACGCCTACGTTTCGACGGCCAATGTGGGCGACCAGCTCGACCCCTCGGCGTTCGTCGAGGATGCCGACATCCGGGTGATCAGCCCTACCCGCCGCAACGACGGCGGGCCCGCCAACGGCTACGGCAACAGCAAGTGGGCCGGGGAAGTGCTGCTCAGGGAGGCCAACGAACTCTGCGACCTCCCGGTCTCGGTGTTCCGCTGCGATCTGATCATGGCCGACACCAGTTATGCCGGCCAGGTCAACACCTCGGACATGTTCACCCGGATGGTGCTGAGCCTGGTAGCCACCGGGATCGCGCCACGCTCCTTCTACCGACTCGACGAACACGGTGAACGTCAGCAGGCCCACTTCGACGGATTGCCGGTCGAATTCGTGGCCGAGGCCATCGCGACGCTCGGCGCCCAGGTAGCCGACGGATTCGAGACCTATCACGTGATGAACCCGCACGAGGACGGAATCGGCATCGACGAGTACGTGGACTGGCTGATCGAGGCGGGGCATCCGATCCGGCGGATCGACGACTTCGGTGACTGGTTGCAGCAGTTCGAGGTGGCCCTGCGCGGACTGCCCGAGGAACAACGCCGGCACTCGGTATGGCAGGCGCTGTTGTTCGGGGAGACCGGGCGTCTACAACCGCTCACGCCGACCAGCGGCGGCATCGCTGCGGCGCCGCGGTTCCGCGCGGCGGTGCAGGCCGCCAAACTCGGCTCGGACAAAGACATTCCGCACGTCTCGCCGGCGATGATCGCCCAGTACGTCACCGACTTGCAGCTGCTGGGACTGCTCTGAACGCCCGGGGGAACACCATGCTCGGTCTGCTGCGCACCCACTGGAAGCCGATGGCGGGCAGCCTCCTCCTGCTTGGTGTCGCTGCGGTGCTGACCCTGCTGCAACCGCTGATGGCCGGACTGATCGTCGACCGGGCTGCCGCCGGCGCACCGATTCTGGCCTTGATCGTGGTGCTGGCCGTGCTGCTGGTCAGCCAGTTGGCCCTGGAGTCGGTGGGACAGTTTCAGCTGGATCGTACGGGCGAGAACATCGTGCGGGCGCAACGCACGGTGTTCACCAATCATGTTGTGCGCCTGCCGATCGGCGTGCTGGACCGGACCAGGACCGGGGAACTGCTGGCCCGCGGCACCAATGATGCCGGCGTGCTGCGCGAGGTCCCCCGTGCGATCGGCGATATCGCGTTCGGCACGTTGGCACTGCTCGGCGCCGGTGCCTTCATGGTCGCCATCGACGCACTCACCGTGGTCGTGGTCGTGGCCCTGCTCGCGATCGCGCTGGCCGCCAGTATTCCCTTTCTGTCCCGGATCCAGCGGGCCGCGCTGGCTCGTCAGGCCGCACTGAGCGAGTACACCGCCGCGCTGGAACGAGCCCTCGGTGCGGCGCGCACCGTCAAACTGTTCGGCGCCGAAGACCGCGAGGCGCAGTCCATCGCGGTCAGTGCGCAGGCGGCGTATGAGGCCGGGGTGCGCATCGCCTCGTCCACCGCGATCGCTGTCCGCACCGTGCGACTGGCCGTCACCGCGTCGTTTCTGGCGATCATGCTGATCGACGGTCGACGCGTCGCCGACGGCAGCTTGACCATCGGCCAGTTCGTCACACTGTTCACCTTCGGGCTGTACGCGATCTTCCCGATCACCGCGGCGGTGCGTGCGCTGACCGAACTGCGGACCGCGGCAGGCGCCTACCAGCACCTGACAGCCACCTTGCGCAGCCTCCCGGAGGACAACCCTGCTTCGCCGACGGTGGTGACACCGGCTGAACTGCAACAGGTTTCGCAAGGCTCCGCGCTGGTGGAGTTCGATCGCGTGTCGTTCGCCTACGGGACGGACACGGTGCTCAACGAGGTGTCCTTCCACCTCGACCGCGACCGCATCACCGCTCTGATCGGACCGTCGGGTGCCGGCAAGTCGACGATCCTGGCCCTGCTGTGCCGATTCCACGAGCCCGCCGGCGGAGTGATCCGCTGGGACGGCCACGATGTCCGCGACATCCCGATCGGCACCCTGCGATCCCGGCTGGGCCTGCTGGAGCAGGACGCCCCGGTGCTGCACGGAACGATTCGCGACAACCTGCTCATCGCCGACCCACAGGCCGGCGACGACGACCTGTGGCGGGTACTCCGGCAGGCGAATCTCGCCGACGAGATCGCCGGCCTGCCCGGCCAACTGGACGCCCCGGTGCTGCAGCACGGGCGCAGCCTGTCCGGCGGACAGCGCCAACGACTGGCCCTGGCGCGGGCACTGCTGTCCCGCTCGCAACTCATCCTGATGGACGAGCCGACCGCACATCTGGACCGTGCCAACGAGTACGACGTGATGACGAATCTTGCGCAGGCGCGGGGTGAGCGCAGCGTGTTCGTCGTCGCACACCGCCTGTCGACGGTGACCACCGCCGACCAGATCCTGGTCCTGCGCGATGGCCGGATCCAGGCGAGCGGCACACACCAAGAACTGTTGGACATGCCGGTCTACCGGAACCTGATCGAACAGGAATTCACCCAGCGCTAGCGCCGGGTGACATCACGCGGGAGGAGATGGTCGTGCTGCAGGCGGTGACCCGGCTCGCCATCGCCGCACCGCGCCGTGTCCTGGCGGTCGCACTGCTCGTGATGGTCGCCTGCGGGCTGTTCGGTGTCACCGCGATCAAGAATCTCTCGGGCGGCGGGGGCCTGGATCCGGGTTCGGAGTCCTCCCAGGCCACCGATCTGCTGTCCCGCACGTTCGACCGCGGCGGGATGGGGCTGGTGATCACCGTGACGGCCGACGACGGCGCCACCGGGCGACGGGCCAGAGCCGTGGGCACCGACGTGGTTGCCCAGCTGCGGAACTCACCACACATCGCGAACATCCAGTCCGCCTGGACCGTCCCGCCCGCCGCAGCCCGGTCGTTCATCAGTACCGACGGCCGGATCGGCTTGATCACCGCCACCGTCACCGGCGACGACACCGAAGCCCAGAAGTACGCCCGGCAGATCGCCGACGAGCTGGTGCAGGAGCGCAATGGTGTGGTCGTGCGTGCCGGCGGCGAGGCCACCGTCTACTGGCAGGTGAACAGCCAGACCCAGAAAGACCTGTTGGTGATGGAGTCGGTGGCGCTGCCGCTGAGCTTCCTGGTACTCGTCTGGGTGTTCGGCGGGCTGGTTGCCGCCGCACTGCCGGTGGCGGTCGGCATCGTGGCGATCCTGGGCGCACTGGCTGCGCTGCACGGGATCTCGTTGTTCACCGACGTCTCGGTGTTCGCCCTGAACCTTTGCGTCGCCATGGGAATGGCGTTGGCGGTGGACTACACCCTGCTGATTCTCAGCCGCTTCCGGGAAGAACTCGCCGACGGTCAGAGCCGGGAGAAGGCGCTGACGACCACGATGGCCACCGCCGGGCGAACCGTGCTCTTCTCGGCGGTGACGGTGGCGCTGTGCATGGCCACGATGGTGGTGTTCCCGCAGTACTTCCTGAAGTCGTTCGCGTATGCGGGCGCCGCCGTAGTCGCATTCGCCGCCGGGGCCGCCCTCATCGTGACCCCGGCCGCGATCACGCTCTTGGGGCGGCGACTCGATGCACTGGATGTCCGGCCTGCGATGCGCCGGCTGCTCTGGGGGGTTCAGGGAGTTCCGCGCACCTGGGAAGGGTTGTCCTGGTATCGGTGGACGCGTTTCGTCATCCGCCACGCGGTGCCGATCGGCATTGCGGTCACCGCCGTGCTCCTGCTGCTGGGCTCACCGTTCCACCGGGCGCAGTGGGGCTTCGCCGACGACCGCATCCTTCCGGCATCGGCATCGGCACGGCAGGTGGGAGATCAACTGCGCAGCCAGTTTCCGGGCAGTACTGTCCCGGACGTCACCGTCGTCCTGCCCGACGTCGCGGGTCTGCCGGCCCGGGACCTCGACATCTACGGTGCCGCATTGTCGATGGTCTCCGACGTGGCATCGGTGTCGGCACCGGGTGGGGCGTTCGTCAACGGGCGCCGTGTGGGAGCACCGTCGGCACCCACCGGAATCAGGGACGGCAGCGCCTTTCTCACGGTGCGGACCACCGCACCGCCGTACACCACCGCCTCGGCCGTACAGCTGGACGGGTTGCACGCCGTGCCCGTCCCAGGTGGGCGAGCGATGCAGCTGACCGGAGTCGCGCAGAGCAACCGCGACAGCGTCCGCGCCATCGCCTCGCGCCTGCCCGTCGTCCTCGGGCTGATCGCATTGATCACAGTGGTGCTGGTGTTCCTGTTGACCGGAAGTGTGGTGCTGCCGGTCAAGGCGGTCCTGATGAACCTGCTCTCCCTGACCGCGGCGTTCGGCGCGCTGGTGTGGGTGTTCCAAGAGGGGCACCTCGGCGGTCTGGGTACCTCGGCCACCGGCGTGCTGGGCGTTCAGCTGCCGGTGTTGTTGTTCTGCATCGCCTTTGGGTTATCGATGGACTACGAGGTGTTCCTGATGGCCCGCATCCGGGAGTACTGGCTGCGCTCTGACCGCGGACCGCAGGCCAATGACGAGAGCGTGGCCCTGGGAGTCGCGCATACCGCCCGGGTGATCACCGCGGCCGCGCTCATCATGACGATCTCGTTCGCGGCACTGATGGCCGCGCAGGTCTCGTTCATGCGGTTGTTCGGTTTCGGGCTCACCATGGCCGTACTCGCCGATGCGACACTGGTGCGGATGGTGCTGGTGCCAGCCTTTATGCACGTGCTGGGACGGCTCAACTGGTGGGCACCGGCGCCGTTGGCGCGGCTGCACCAACGGCTCGGCCTGCACGAGTAGGACCGCCGCCCGGCCGAATTCAGCGCAGCGAGTACCGAATCGGCAGGTGCTTGACTCCGCCGACGAACGTGCTGGCGACGATCTGCGGGTCACCGGCGAGTTCGATGCTCTTGATCCGCGGGACGAGCTCGGAGAAGAAGCTGTTCATCTCCATCCGGGCCAGCGAAGCACCCAGGCAGAAGTGCACGCCGTAGCCGAACGCCAGATGCTTGTTCGGGTCTCGGCTGACGTCGAAGCGCATCGGATCGGTGAACACATCCTCGTCGCGGTTGGCCGAAACATAGGACAGCAGAACCGATTCCCCCTTGGCGATCGGCACGCCGCGGACCTCGGTGTCGGCCTGGGCGGTACGCATGAACTCCCGCACCGGGGTGGTGAACCGCACCATCTCCTCGACCGCGGTGCCCATCAACCCGGGATCGGCTTGCAGCCTGGCCAGTTCACCGGGGTTGCGCAGCAGTTCGAGCAACCCGCCTGCGATGCCCGCACTGGTGGTGTCATGGCCGGCGCTGGCCACGATCACGTAGTAGGACAGCGTGTCCATGTCGGACAGGGGTTCGCCGTTGATCTTGGCGTTGGCCACCGCGGAGGCCAGGTCCTCGGTCGGCGTCTCGCGACGGGAGGCGGTCAGCGCGGCGAAGTAGGCGAAGAATTCCATCAGGGTGGCCAGCAAGGCCTCCGGGTCGACATCGCGCTGGAACTCGGAGTCCTCACTGCCGAACAACTCCTGGGTGAGCTTGAGCATGCGGGGGAAGTCCGATTCGGGCAGACCCAGCAGGGTGAGAATCACGTACAGCGGGTAGTTGACCGCGATCTCCTGGGCGAAGTCGAGCTCCGGCCCCTTCTCCACCATCATGTCGACGTACTGCTTGGCCAACTCGTCGCAGCGCGCCTTGAGCACCCGCAGCGCCGACGGCTTGAACCAGTCCGCACCGATCTTGCGCAGATCACGGTGGTGCGGGTCGTCGATGTGGATCAGGGTGGCCAGCCCGGCGCCCGCCTCCCGATCAGCCCGCATCTGGGCATCCAGAGCCGCATCGAGCAGCACTGCCCGCGGCGCGTTGGTGAACAGATCATTCTGGCGCTCGATGTCCATGATGTCGGCGTGTTTGGTGATCGCCCAGAACGGATCGAAGCCCTCGACGTCGACCCAGGACACCGGGGCGTGCGCGCGCAGGTGAGCCAGCGCCTCGTGCAGCCGCTTCTCGTCGGCGTAGGCCGTCGGGTCGGCCAGCACCCGTCCGGCCGGGTCCATGATCCGAGTGGTCATCGTTGTCACTCCCTCGCCGACGAGCGGCCTCGCGTAATCTAGAACGAACTCGTTCTAGATTATGACCGGCGCCACAGAATGGTCAAGGATGGGCTCATGACAGTCGACGGCCGCACCTACGGCGGGCTGACCGCCGAGCAGCGGTCCCGGGAGCGCAGACAGCGCCTGCTCGACGCGGCGCGGGCGCTGATCGCCGAGGTCGGGGTGGCGCCGTTGACCGTCGACCTGGTGTGCCAGCGGGCCAATCTCAGCAAGCGCTACTTCTACGACGAGTTCGCCACCAAGGACGATCTGCTCGACGTCTGCGCCGACGATCTGTACACCCGGCTCTACGACACGATGACCGAGGTGGTGCGCACGGCACCGATGGACAGCAGGGTCAGCGGGTCGATCCGCGCGACCCTGGACATCCTGGCGGCCAACCCGTCGGATGCCCAGCTGTATCGGGAATCTCCGGGATTCCCGCGGCTACGGGCCCGCCAGCAGCGGGCCGTGCGGGACGTCACGGCGTTGATGGCGCGGGGCGGGCTACCGTTCACCGGCCGGGCGAAACCCTCGATCGATCGCACGCTGGCCACCCGCGCCTTGGTCACGGCCACAACGGAATTGATCATCGGCTGGCTTCAGGGTGATGTCGACACCGACGAGGACACGCTGATCGCGACGATCACCGCCACCTCCCTGGGCGCGGCCCGCAACCTGTAACGCCTACTTACCCAGGCCCTTTTCCATGAATCGGCCGACGGTCTCGACCGCCCGGCGCCGGCTCATCAGCCGGGTGTTGATGAGCGTGAACAGATGGTTGGCCCGCCCCGGAGTGATCATGTGCTTGCGCCCGATCGACGACAGGATCTGGGTCGCGCACTGATTCGGATCGGCGATCTGCCACTTGGGGTAGTTGTCCAAGGCATCACCCTGGGTGTCCATCAGGCCGGCCGACACCACAAGAACGTCGACTCCGGTGTGGCGCAACTCGAACCACAGCGCCTCGCCGAAGGCGATCTGAAACGCCTTGTTTCCGGCATAGGCACCGGTATAGGGCGTCGGAGTCAGCCCCGCCGCCGAGGACACCACCACGACCGCGCCCCGGCCCCGGTTCACCATCAGGGTGGCCAGGGGGTGGATGAGATTCACGTATGCCCGCGCGTTGATGTCGATCATCGCGTTGTGCACGTCGAGATCCATGTCGAGGATGGTCGGGGTGTCCTTCGGGGTGAACATGTGGTTGCAGATCAGCACGTCCACGGTGATGTCGTTGAGCGCCTGCATGATTCGCGGATAGGAGGCCAGATCCCCGAGGTCGGCGGCGATCGGGCGCACCTCGATTCCGTAGGCGCTGCGCAGTTCGTCGGCCCGGGTCTGCAGATCGGCTTCCAGGATGTCGACGAGGACCACGTTGATCCTGTGCTCGGCCAGCTGGCGGGCCAGCGCGTAGCCGAGACCTTCGGCGCGAGCGCTGCCGGTGACCAACGCCCACGATCCGGCGAAACGGTCGACAGGATGCCCAGCTGTCATGGCCGCCTCACTCGCTCAGTGCTTGTCGCCGGCCGGGGTGAGAACAAGATCCACCGCGTCGTCCAGCGCACCGGCCATCGCGCCGTAACCGCCCGGAGTCGACCGGGCGTGCAACAGGGCTCCGGAGAACACCATGTGCAAGGTCGCCGCAATGGCCGGTGGGTAGCCGGGTCCCAGCGACGCGCTGATCCGCCGGCCGATCTCGCCGGCGATCTTGAGCCGGACCGCTTCGACAGCGGCATCGTCGGCGATGATCGCGATAGTGCAGGCGTCCGCCAGGTAGGGCCGGTCGGCCATCAGGAGCAACAGGCTGCGCAACAGCGCCTTGACCCGGGTCGCCGCAGTGTCGTTGACATCGGTGAAGGTCGGCGCATCGCGCAGCAGCCGAAGGTAGACCTCGGCGACCAGGGCTTCCTTCGAGGGGAAATACGTGTAGGCCGTGGTTGGCGAGACACCAGCCCGCGCGGCCACCCCACGCACCGTCAGATCGCTGTACGGGATCTGCGTGAGCTCGTCGACCGTCGCATCGAGCACCTTGCGGATACTCTGCTCGGACCGCAGGTTCTTGCGCCGCCGTACCGGCGGGACGGCTGCCTCCGCCGCAACGTTTCCGGACACCTGTTCAGATTAAGCTCGGCCCGCGTGATCCGCAAGAGGTCCCGGCCGCCGGCTCATACCGGCCCGTCGGACGCGGCGGCGACCACCGCGCCGGTGATCGTGCGAACCAGTTCGCTGTCCAACTTCCAGCACTGCCAGAACAACGGAACGTCGAGGTTGACGTCACAGACCCGGACGAACACCCCGCTCTCGATGCCCACGGCGGCCAGTTGCTCGGGGAACATGCCCCAGCCCAGCCCGGCCCGTACCGCGGCACCGAAGCCCTCCGCCGTCGGCACGTAGTGCACCGGCCTGGTGACGTCATGCCGAAACACCTTGCGGATCAACATGTTCTGCAGCGCGTCATCACGATTCCAGGCCAGCGAGGGCGCCACGGCCGCAGCCCGGGCGGTGAATCCGTCGGGCAGGTACCGCTGAATGTAGGCGGCGCTGGCCACCGGCACATACCGCATGACACCCAGCGGATGGACGCGACACCCGCCGATCGGGGTGCGCTCGGTGGTGACCGCACCCATCACCGCGCCCTCCCGCAGCAGCCGCGCCGAGTGGTCCTGGTCCTCGATCCGCAGATCGAACATGACGTCGGGCAGCGAGGTGAACACGGTGGTGAACCAGGTGGCCATCGAGTCGGCGTTGACCGCGATCGATACCCGGGCGGCCGGGCCGTCAGCACCGGTTTCACGCAGAGCCTCCGACTCCAGCAGCGCGATCTGGGCAGCCAGCCTCAGCAGTGGCACCCCCGCACCGGTGACCGAACATGGCTTCTGCCGGACCACCAGCACCTGACCGACGCGTTGCTCGAGCGCCTTGATCCGCTGACTCACCGCTGACGGCGTGACGTGGAGGCGTTCAGCGGCAGCATCGAAGCTGCCGAGATCGATCACGGCGGCGAACGCCGCGAGCTGGTCCCCGTCGATGGCCACATTAGCAATACTAATCCAGCTTCAGAATCATTAGTTGGACTTCAGCAGGCCGGGCTTTTAGCGTCGATGGCATGTCCTCACCCCTGCTCGTCGGTTTCCTGACGTCCCTGACGCTGATCGCGGCCATCGGCGCTCAGAACGCCTTCGTGCTGCGCCAGGGCATCCGCGGTGAGCACGTGCTGGCGGTCGTCAGCGTCTGCGCGCTATCCGATCTGGTGCTGATCGTCGCCGGCATCGCCGGGATCGGCGCCCTCATCACCGCACATCCGCAGACCGTCACCATCGCCAAAATCGGTGGCGCGGCGTTCCTGTTCGGCTACGGTGCGCTGGCCGCCCGCCGGGCACTGCGTCCGTCGACCCTGAACGCCACCCAGGACGGCCCGGCCCGACTGGTCTCGGTATTGCTCACCTGCCTGGCGCTGACCTTCCTCAACCCGCACGTCTACCTCGATACGGTCGTGCTGCTGGGGACGATCGCCAACCAGCACGCCGACAGCCGGTGGCTCTTCGGTATCGGCGCGATCAGCGCCAGCGTGGTGTGGTTCGTCAGCCTCGGTTTCGGGGCGCGCCGACTGGCCGGGTTGTTCGCCACCCCGGTCACCTGGCGGATCCTCGACGGGCTGATCGCCGCGACCATGATCGCGCTGGGGATCTCGCTGCTCGTCGGCTAGGACTTCGCGCGCCGACAGGCGCGTCAATAGCCCGGTGGGTGACAATCGGTACATGGCGGAGGCTATGCGTTTCCCCAGCCTGCGGGAACGGAAGAAAGCCAAGACGCGCGAGAGTATTCGGCGCGAGGCGTTCCGCCTGTTCGAGGAGCGCGGCTACGCCGAGACCACCGTCGAGCACATCGCCGAGGCCGCCGAGATCTCGGCCAGCACCTTCTTCCGCTATTTCCCGAGCAAGGAGTCGGTTCTGCTGGCGGATGACCTCAGCCTGGTGATGCTGGAAGCGCTGGCCACCCAGAACGTCGAGATGACACCGATCGCGGCGTTCCGGCAGGCCGTGCACGACGCGTATGAACGGATGACGGCCGACGAATGGGATACCGAGAAGACCCGGCAGCGGCTGATCTACTCACTGCCCGAACTGCAACCCGCACTGCGCGAAGAGTTCAACACCCTGGTGACCGGGGTGTCCGAGGCGATGGGCCGGCGCCTGGAACGCGGAGCACACGAACTGGAGATCCGCGCGTTCGCCGGTGCCGTCGTCGGCGCGGTGATGGCGCTGGGCAACCGGGGCCCCTTCTCGCTGGACAACGTCGACCAGGCACTGGACGTATTGGAGTCGGGTCTGCGGCTGGATTGAGCTAATGTCGCGCCGTGGGCACGCACTGGAGCAGGCGTGAGTTTCTGGGGGCCGCCGGAGCGGCCGGGTTGCTGTTCGCGACGGCGTGCTCGTCGAAGGACGCCGGGGGCTCCACGCCGAAATCGGTCACCGTCAAGCACATCTTCGGCGAGACCACACTGAACGCTCCACCCAAACGAGTGGTCAGTGCGGGGCTGACCGAGCAGGACGACCTGCTGGCCGTCGGGGTGGTTCCCATCGCCGTCACCAATTGGTTCGGCGATCAACCCTTCGGCGTATGGCCGTGGGCCGCACCCAAACTGGGTCCCGCGCAACCTGTTGTCCTGAACCTGGACAACGGAATTCAGGTCGACCAGATCGCCGCGCTCAAGCCCGACCTCATCGTCGCCGTCAACGCCGGACTCGACGCCGACACCTATCAGAAGCTCAGCGCTATCGCGCCCACCATCGCCCAGTCCGACGGTGCCGCCTTCTTCGAGCCGTGGAAGGACCAGGCCGCTGCAGTCGCGACCGCGGTGTTCAGGGCCGACGAGATGCAACAGCTGATCACCGCGGTGGACGCCAGGTTCGCCGACATCGCCAAGAACAACACCGGCTTCAAGGACAAGAAAGCCGTGCTGCTGGCGGGCACCCTCTCGGCCGGTACCGCAACGGCGACGCTGCCCGGTTGGCGTACCGAGTTCCTGACCGCCATGGGTCTGCAGATCGCGGACAGCGTGACCCGCTTCGCGGTCGACGATCACCAGGCCGCTATTCCGCTGGACAAACTCGGCGATGCGCTGGACGGTGCCGACGTGCTGATCTGGTCCACCGAGAGCGACGCCGACCAGGCCGCCCTGTTGGCCGATCCGGCTGTGGCCGCGCTGACGGCGACCAAGCAGAACCGCAACGTGTTCACCGGCAAGGACCTCGCGGGCGCGATCGCCTTCTCCTCGCCGCTGTCCTACCCCCTGGTCGCCGATCAGCTGCCCGCACTGATCACCCGCGCGCTGGGCTGACCCGCATGTTTGGATAGCACCCGTGACAAGCAGCCAGACCGACGCGACACAGCAGGACGCCCCCATCCCGGGCTTCGCCCAGGTCGGCTCTCGTTACTATCCGATTCTCGTCGCCGTCTTCACCGCCCTGGTGATCATCTCGAACGTCACCGCCACCAAGGGTGTCGCGTTCGGCCCGATCATCACCGACGGCGGCTTCATCGTCTTCCCGCTCACCTATGTGATCGGCGACGTCCTGTCCGAGGTGTACGGGTTCAAGGCCGCCCGGCGTGCCATCATTCTCGGCTTCGCAATGAATGGTTTGGCGGCGCTTGCCTTCTGGGTGACGATCTACCTGCCCGCGGCCGACTTCTACACCAATCAGGAACACTTCGAGAACATCGTCCACGCCTACACCCAGCTGATCGTCGCGGGACTGGCCGGCTTCATCGTCGGACAGACCATCAATGCCTGGACGGTGGTGAAGATCAAGGAGCGGACCAAGGAGAAGCACCTGTGGGCGCGGCTGGTGGGGTCGACCTTCGCCGGCCAACTCGGTGACACCCTGGTGTTCTGCAGCATCGCCGCCGGCGCCATCGGGATCACCACGTTCGGTGACTTCGCCACCTACACCGCGCTGGGTTGGCTCTACAAGACCGCCGTCGAGGTGGTCATGCTGCCGGTCACCTACCGCGTCATCGCCTACATCAAACGCCATGAGCCCACTTACACCGCGATGGTGTGACGGCAGCGATAAATATGAGATGCCTGGCAGGTCTGAATCTTTGGTAAGGCAGCTCTGGCAGTGCTCGAAAATCCGGGAAGCAGGATCGCCGGCGGATCTACCGTCGGCCCATGAGTGTGGTGACAGATCTCATGGTGTCCAACACAATCCGTGACTACGGCGACCAGGCCCTGCTGCTCGAGTGCGAGTCGGCGGACGAGGTGCTGGCACTGACCTCGGCACTACACCGCGATCCGATTCCCGGCGTGCTCGACGTCGTTCCCGGCGCCCGCACCGTCCTGGTCAAGCTGGCCGGGTCGCACGTGCAGGCAACCGTTCGTCAACGCCTGACTGCGCTGGCCGGCGAATACTCCGCCGACGCCACAGGGCACCGTACCGAGGTGGTGATCGACGTCGTCTACGACGGGGCCGACCTGCCGGATGTCGCACGCCACACCGGTCTCGATGTGGCAGCCGTGGTCGAGGCCCACACTGCCACCGCCTGGCGGGTCGGATTCGGCGGATTCGCACCGGGTTTCGCCTATCTGATCGACGGTGACCCACGACTTCGGGTACCGCGCCGAAGCGATCCGCGCACCCGGGTTCCTGCCGGATCAGTAGGCCTGGCAGGAGAATTCAGCGGTATCTACCCCCGCCAATCACCGGGCGGGTGGCAGCTCATCGGGCGCACCGACGCGGTGTTATGGGATATCGACCGTCCGGCGCCTGCCCTGTTGCTGCCCGGTATGTGGGTGCGGTTCCGGGCGGTCTGAGGAGCGACATGATCACCCTGGAGATTCTGCGGACCGGGCCGTTGGCGCTCGTCGAAGACCTCGGCCGCCCCGGCCTGGCGCACATCGGCGTCACCCGCTCAGGTGCCGCCGACCGGCGCTCCCATCGGCTGGCGAACCGCCTGGTGGCCAACCCCGACGACTGCGCCACCGTAGAGGTGATGCTCGGGGGATTCGCCGCCCGCATCCACGGCGGTGACGCCGACATTGCGGTGACCGGCGCGGACACCGATCCTGCTGTCGGAGGAGTTCCGTTCGGCACCAATAGTATTCATCATGTTCGCGACGGTGAGGTGATCTCCCTGGGCGCACCACACGCGGGCGTCCGGTCCTATCTGGCGGTGCGCGGCGGTATCGCCGTGCAGCCGGTGCTCGGCTCCCGCAGCTACGACATGATGTCGGCCATCGGACCCCGGCCGCTGCGCGCCGGCGACGTGCTTCCGGTCGGATCACACACCGACGCCTATCCCGAGCTCGACCAGGCGCCCGTCGCCTCGATCGCCGGTGACCTCCTCGAGTTGCACGTCGTTCCCGGCCCGCGCGACGACTGGTTCACCAATGCCGACGACCTGGTGCACACCGACTGGGTGGCCAGCGACCGCAGCGACCGCGTCGGCACCCGGTTGGTCGGCACGCCGCTGGTCCACCGCTGGCCGGACCGGCAACTGCCCAGCGAGGGCGCCACCCGCGGCGCCATCCAGGTGCCGCCGAACGGCCAGCCGGTGATCCTGGGCCCCGATCACCCGGTGACCGGCGGCTACCCCGTCATCGGCGTGGTCACCGACGCCGACACGGACAAGGTGGCCCAGATCCGCCCGGGCCAGAAGCTGCGGCTGCACTGGACCCGTCCGCGTATTCCAGCGGGACGGCCCGCGGGCTGGTAGAGCTGACGGTGTGCACGCGCAGGTTCACACCGCCCGGCTGATCCACACCAGCGACTTGGACAACGAAACCCGCCAGGACGCCCACCGCATGGTGACCGAAGCGTTCGACGGATTCGCCGAGTTCACCGACGCCGACTGGGAGCATGCACTCGGCGGCATGCACGCCGTGATCGTCCACCGCGGGGCGCTGATCGCGCACGCGGCCGTGGTCCAGCGCCGGATCCTCTATCAGGGCGCCGCCCTGCGGTGCGGGTACGTCGAGGGGGTGGCCGTCCGGGAGGACTGGCGCGGTCAGGGCCTCGGACATGCCGTGATGGACGCCATCGAGCAGGTGATCCGCGGGGCCTACCAACTGGGAGCGCTCAGTGCCAGCCCGGCCGGGGAGAAGATCTACCGTCCCCGCGGCTGGCTGCACTGGCAAGGTCCGACGTCGGTGCTGGCACCGGGCGGACTGACCCGCACCCCGGACGACGACGGATCAATCTACGTCCTGCCGGTCGAGGTGACCATGGATCCCGCAGCCGAGCTGGCCTGTGACTGGCGCGACGGGGACGTCTGGTAGCACCAGCTCCATAACACGCTTTATCTACCTTCGGTCGGCGGCTTCCGACCGGGTCCGAGGCTGACCTGCTTGGATGATCCATAACTGTTGCGGTAGGGCATATTTCGATAGTTCAGCGTTGCGCTGCCCGCAATGGCGCCTTCGCGAAGTGGATGACCGGCCCTCCCGAGCACCTCGGCATTCCTGGAAAGTGGCTGTGAAACCGCTGATCCGGGCCTCTATTGCAGCTATATAATGCCCGTGATATAGATTCCTGGTGGGTATACAGCTGACCGATAACGATGTCAGCGAGTGCGTCGGGGACGTCTTCGATCAGGCCGTGGATCTCACGGCCCGCTTCCTCGCCGATCGCGCCGACTTGAGCACGACGGCCGCGTTCACCTTGAACCGGGTCAACCGCGAGGGCCCGATCAGGCTCACCACCCTGGCCAGCCGGGAAGGCATCAGCCAGCCGTCGATGACGCAGTTGGTCCAGAGGCTGGAGCGCGCGGGGCTGGTGACCCGGCTCCCCGATCCCGACGACGGGCGGGCGGCTCTGATCGACATCACCGATGCCGGAACAACACTGCTCGACGAACGACGCCGCCAGCGCCGGGAACGCCTGGCCCCGTTGCTCGCCAGCCTCAGCCCCGAAGAGCAGTGCGCACTGTGGCATTCGGCCCAGGTGGTTCTGCCCCTCATCCACAAACTGGCCGCACAGGCCGACAGAGCGGCCACCGAATAGCTCCGGCAACCGACTCTTTTTGGCGAAAGGCATTGACATGAAGGCGGTTCCGGTGGCCCGCGTCCTGAAGAAGGTGTGGATTCCGCTGGTGTTGATCGTGGTGCTGGCGGTCTCGGGACTGGTGGTATCGCGGCTGCACAAGATGTTCGCATCCCAGGATCTCAACGCCGGCGCGGGCGCGGGTATCGAGATCGTTCAGTTCAACCCCAAGGTTCTGGTCTACGACGTCTACGGCGCGCCGGGCAGCACCGCCCAGATCAGTTACTTCGACCCGGAGGCCAACGTGCATCTGATCACCGCTCCGCTGCCATGGTCGATCACTCTGTCGACCACGCTGCCCGCCGTCAGCGCCAGCCTGATGGCGCAGGCCGATGGTGATCAGATCGGATGCCGGGTGACGGTGAACGGCGTTGTACGCGAGGAACAATCGGCTGACGGCGTGAATGCCCAGACCTACTGCCTGGTGAAGTCCGCATGACCCACACGATCACCGCCCCGGAGTCCGGCAGTCACCAGAAGCGTCCGGTACTGCCCCACCTGATCCGCATCCTCGCGCTGCCGATCGTGCTGTTCTGGATCGCGGTCGCCGTCGTGGTCAACGTGGTGGCACCGCAGCTCGAGGTCGTCGGGGAAATGCACTCGGCACCGATGGCACCCAACGACGCTCCGTCGATGGTCGCGATGAAGCGGATGGGCTCGGAGTTCCAGGAGTTCAACTCCAACAGCACGATCATGATCGTCATCGAAGGTCAGCAGCCGCTGGGTCAGGACGCCCACGACTACTACGACGAGATCATCCGCAAGCTGCGCCAGGACCCCGAGCACATCCAGCACATCCAGGACTTCTGGGGTGACACGCTGACAGCCGCGGGTGCCCAGAGCGCCGACGGCAAAGCGGCCTACGTGATGCTGAATCTGGCCGGCGAACAGGGCCAGACGCTGGCCAACGAAGGCGTCCAGGCGGTGCGCAAGGTCATCGCCGACACGAAAGCCCCACCGGGAGTTCAGGCCTACGTCGCCGGGCCGGCAGCGCTCACCGACGATCTGCACGTCATCGGCAACGCCAGCCTCGCCGAGATCACCCTGATCACCCTCCTGGCGATCGCGGGCATGCTGCTGGTGGTCTACCGGTCGATCCGTACCACCCTCATCCAGCTGTTCCTGACCTTCCTGGCACTGCTCACCGCGCGCGGGGTGGTGGCACTGCTGGCCACCCACGGCGCCTTCGGGCTGACCACGTTCGCCGGGAACATCCTGACCATGCTCGCCATCGCGGCGGCAACCGATTACGGCATCTTCATCTTCGGCCGGTACCGCGAGGATCGCGGCATGGGACTGGACCGCGACGAGTCCTATTACGCCACTTTCAAATCCGTGGCCCCCGTCATCGTGGGGTCCGGTCTGACCATCGCGGGCGCGACCTACTGCCTGAGCTTCGCCCGGCTGCCCTACTTCTACACCATGGGCGCACCGGTGGCGATCGGCATGCTGGTCGTGGTGGCGATCGCCGCCACCCTGGGTCCGGCCGTCCTCTATCTGGGCAGCCGCGTTGGACTCTACGAGTCCAAGCGCCCGCCGCAGAGCAGGTTCTGGCGCCGGGTCGGTACCGCTGTGGTGCGCTGGCCCGCACCGATTTTCGTGGCCAGCCTGTTCGTGGTGCTGATCGGTCTCGTCGCGATCCCCGGCTACAAGCCGGCCTACAACGATCGCTACTACCTGCCGAAGGACGCACCGGTCAACATCGGATTCGCTGCGGCTGACCGGCATTTCACCCAGGCCAGGATGAACCCCGACATCATGATGATCGAGGCCGACCACGATATGCGTAATCCCGCCGACATGCTGGTGCTCAACAAGGTGGCCAGCAATGTCATGCACACCGACGGGATCGCGATGGTGCAGAGCATCACCCGGCCGCTGGGCATCCCGATCCAGCACAGCTCGATACCGTTCCAGACCAGCGTGGCCGGTCAGACCACCAACATGAACCTGCCTTTCCAGCAGGATCAGCTGGCCAATCAGCTCAAGACCGTCGACGCGATGAACACCTCGATCGATATCCTGGAGAAGCAATACCAGTTGTCACTCAAGCAAACTCAGCTCACCCAGGACTCGGCGGCCAAGTCCGAGGACCTACTGGAGACCACCAAGGAACTGCGCGACAACATCGCCAACTTCGACGACCAGTTCCGGCCGTTGCGCAACTACTTCTACTGGGAACCGCACTGTTTCGACATCCCGCTGTGTGCGGCGACGAAGTCCCTCTTCGACTCGCTGGACGGAATCGACGAGGTCACCGACAAAACCCAGGCGGTGCAGGGCAACACCGATCAGCTGGCCAGCCTGGCGCCACAGCTGACCGCGCTGCTGCCACAGACGATCGCGTCGATGAAAGTCAGCCGGGATCTGGCACTGGCCTCCTACAACAACCAGAAGGCGCTGCTGGATCAGATGCAGGCCAGCAACGACACCGCGCTGGCCATGGGCTCCAGCTTCGACCAGGCCAAGAACGACGACCTGTTCTTCCTGCCGCCGGAGGCGTTCCAAAACCCGGACTTTCAGCGTGGTCTGAAGATGTTCATGTCCCCGGACGGCAAGGCCGCCCGGATGTTCATCACCCACGAGGGTGATCCGGCGACCGTCAACGGCATCGCCCGGGTCGACTCCGAACGCAAGGCCGCCCAAGAGGCACTCAAGATGTCGTCGCTGTCCAACGCCAAGGTGTATCTCGGCGGCGTCGCGGCGACCTACAAGGACATGTCCGACGGTGCCCGGTATGACCTGCTGATCGCCGTGGTGTCATCGCTGACGCTGATCTTCATGATCATGCTGATCCTGACCCGCAGTGTGGTGGCCGCACTGGTGATCGTGGGTACCGCGGGCTCCTCGATCGCCGCGTCCTTCGGTATCTCGGTGCTGATCTGGCAGGACCTGTTCGGCATCCAGGTGCAGTGGCTGGTCATGCTGATGTCGGTCATCATCCTGCTGGCCGTCGGCTCGGACTACAACCTGCTGCTGGTCTCGCGGTTCAAGGACGAAATCCATGCCGGGCTCAAGACCGGCATCATCCGGTCGATGGCGGGCACCGGTGGTGTGGTGACCTCGGCCGGGCTGGTGTTCGCCGCGACCATGGCGGGCATGATGTTCAGCCAGTTGACGGTGCTGGCCCAGATGGGGTCGACCATCGCCATCGGTCTGCTGATCGACACCTTCATCGTGCGCTCACTGCTGATGCCGTCGATCGCGACCATGCTGGGCCGGTGGTTCTGGTGGCCGCAGGTGGTCTACCCACGCGGAGACAACCACTTCCGGGCCCGTCGGTCCACACCGCCGCCGAGCGACGTGGATACCGCGGAGCTACCCGCCAGGGCCTAGTTACTGCCAGCGGCCGAGGATTTCGCGGGCCCGCACCGCCAGTGCGGCCTGCCAGAACGGTCCGAAGCTGATCCGTCCCACGCCCAGCGGCCCGAACCGGGCCGGATCGTCGGCCTCCGGCAGGGCGATCGCGTTGATCGGCAGCGGCAGTTCGGTGGCCAGCCGGCGCAGGGTGTCGTCGTCGTGGCGGCCCACGGGATAGAGAACGTCGGCGCCGGCATCGGCGGCCTCGGTGAGTCGGGCGATGGCACGGTCCACCCGATCGGCGGCGTCGCCGTCCTGGCGCAGGAACAGATCGGTTCGGGCATTGACCACAACGTGCACGCCGGCGGCGTCGGCGGCACCGCGCAGGGCGCCCACCAGTTCGGCGTGTTCGGCCGCCGAGCGCAGCCGGCCGCCCTCGGAGTGCACGGTGTCCTCGATGTTGAGGCCGACCGCCCCGACGCTCAGCAGGCCGTCGATCAGACGCGCGGCAGGCAGCCCGTACCCGGACTCGATGTCGACCGAGATCGGCGCATCGACCGCCGCGGTGATCTGCGCGACGCGGGCCAGCAGGTCCTCGAAGGTCATGCCCTCGTTGTCCGGCTTGCCAATGGAGTCGGCGACCGGGTGACTGCCGACGGTCAGCGCGCTGAATCCGGCGTCGACGGCGAGCTTGGCCGACCAGGCATCCCACACGGTCGGCAGGACCACCGGGTTGCCGGGCTGATGCAGGGCCAACAAGGTCTGGGCGCGTTCGGCGAGGATCTTCGGGTCGGTCATGGCGGCAGTCCTTCTCTCGAATGGTTTCGGGTGGTGCAACACGGCCCTGGACAGACCCTTACCGGACGTGACTTGTCTCACGTTTGCTTCGGGACGTGGCTAACATCGGGTGTCGTACTGTGATTCGTAACACCTTCAGCCCCGAGGAGGTCTGTTGTCCACCACGACGGAATTGACCGAACTGCACCATCTGATCGGCGGCCTGCGGCGGTGTGTGTCGTCCCTCAAGGCCAAATACGGCGACTCTCCGGCAATGCGCCGAATCGTCAACGACACCGAGCGAATCCTCAATGACGTCGAGCTTCTCGATATCGACGCCAATGAGCTCGAGCTCAGCCAGCAAACGATTGTCGTGTCCGGCGAGAAGATCCCGATCCCCGACACCCCGTACGACACCGCCTTCTGGCGCGACGTCGATGACGAGGGTGTCGGCGGGCACAACCGTCGTTGAGACCCACTTTTCATCGGGTGCCGTGATCTAGGTACCCTCCGAACAGTTCATGCGAAGGGGATCACAGTAGATGAGCGCACCTGCGGGTAACCGCCCTGCGACCGGCGTCTTCTCGCCGGGTCGCGCCCAGATAGCGCAGCGCACGCTGCGGACCGACAACTGGCTGAAGTCACCGATCCTGACGGACCTGGGCTTCGCGGCGTTCATCATCTACGCGACGGTGCGTGCCTTCCAGCGGGACCACTTCTTCGTCCCGGAGTACCACTACCTCACGCCGTTCTACTCGCCGTGTCTGAGCAAGGCGTGTGGTGAGGCCAGTGACTTCTGGCCGCAGATCCTGCCCGCCACCGGGCCGCTGTCGTTCCTCCCGTACGCCTTGCTGTCGCTGCCGTTCCTGCTGCTGTTCCGGCTGACCTGCTACTACTACCGCGGCGCCTACTACCGCTCGGTGTGGCAGTCCCCGACCGCCTGCGCCGTCGCCGAGCCGCATGCGAAATACACTGGCGAGACCCGCTTCCCGCTGATCATCCAGAACACCCACCGGTACTTCTTCTATATCGCCGGCATCATCTCGCTGATCAACACCTACGACGCCATCGTCGCCTTCCACTCCGACAAGACCGCCAGCGGTTTCGGATTCGGCCTGGGCAACATCATCCTGGTGGTCAACGTGATCCTGCTGTGGGTCTACACGCTGTCCTGCCATTCCTGCCGGCACGTCACCGGCGGCCGGCTCAAGCACTTCTCCAAGCACCCGGTCCGCTACTGGATCTGGACCCAGGTCAGCAGGCTGAACACCCGGCACAAGCTGTACGCCTGGATCACCCTCGGCACCCTGATGCTCACCGACTTCTACGTCATGCTCGTGGCCAGTGGGACCATCTCTGACCTGAGATTCATTGGCTGACAAGCAATTTTCTACAAATAGTTTGAGTGAGGACAGCATGACGGTGGAAGTCGAACGGCATTCCTACGACGTGGTCGTGATCGGAGCCGGCGGCGCGGGCCTACGAGCGGTCATCGAGGCCCGGGAGCGGGGCCTGCGGGTTGCCGTGGTGACGAAGTCGCTCTTCGGCAAGGCCCACACCGTCATGGCCGAAGGTGGCTGCGCCGCGGCGATGCGCAACGTCAACACCAAGGACAGCTGGCAGGTGCACTTCGGTGACACCATGCGCGGCGGCAAGTTCCTCAACAACTGGCGGATGGCCGAGCTGCATGCGCAGGAAGCACCCGACCGGGTGTGGGAGCTGGAGACCTACGGTGCGCTGTTCGACCGCACCAAGGACGGCAAGATCAGCCAGCGCAACTTCGGCGGCCACACCTACCCGCGGCTGGCGCACGTCGGTGACCGCACCGGCCTGGAGATCATCCGCACCCTGCAGCAGAAGATCGTCTCGCTGCAGCAGGAGGACAAGAAGGAACTCGGCGACTACGAGGCCCGGATCAAGGTCTTCCACGAGTGCTCGATCACCGATCTGATCAAGGACGGCGACGCGATCGCCGGCGCGTTCGGGTACTGGCGCGAGACGGGCAAGTTCATCCTGTTCGAGACGCCGGCCGTGGTGCTCGCCACCGGCGGTATCGGCAAGTCCTTCAAGGTCTCGTCGAACTCCTGGGAGTACACCGGCGACGGCCACGCGCTGGCTCTGCGCGCGGGTTCCGGCCTGATCAACATGGAGTTCATCCAGTTCCACCCGACCGGCATGGTCTGGCCGCTGTCGGTGAAGGGCATCCTGGTCACCGAGGGTGTACGTGGTGACGGCGGGGTTCTGAAGAACTCCGAGGGCAAGCGCTTCATGTTCGACTACATCCCCGATGTCTTCAAGGGGCAGTACGCCGAGACCGAAGCGGAAGCCGACCAGTGGCTCAAGGACAACGACTCGGCCCGCCGCACGCCTGACCTGTTGCCCCGCGACGAGGTGGCCCGCGCCATCAACGACGAGGTGAAGGCCGGCCGCGGCAGCCCACACGGCGGCGTCTACCTCGATATCGCGTCGCGCATGACGCCCGAGGAGATCAAGAAGCGGCTGCCGTCGATGTACCACCAGTTCATCGAGCTGGCCGAGGTCGACATCACCAAGGACATGATGGAGGTCGGGCCGACCTGCCATTACGTCATGGGCGGCATCGAGGTCGATCCGGACACCGGCGCCGGCGCCACCCCCGGCCTGTTCGCCGCGGGCGAGTGCTCCGGCGGTATGCACGGTTCCAACCGCCTCGGCGGTAACTCGCTCTCCGACCTGCTGGTCTTCGGCCGGCGCGCCGGCCTGGGCGCCTCCGACTACGTGCGGGCCCTGTCGCAGCGGCCCGCGGTGTCCGACGAGGCGGTCGAGGAGGCCACCAAGCTGGCGCTGGCGCCGTTCGAGCCGAAGGCCAACGCCGAGAACCCTTACACCCTGCATGCCGAGCTGCAGCAGTCCATGAACGACCTCGCGGGCATCATCCGCAAGGAGGGCGAACTGCTCGAGGCATTGGCCAAGATCGACGAACTCAAGGCGCGTTACGCCAACGTCGTCGTCGAGGGCGGCCGGGTCTTCAACCCCGGCTGGCACCTGGCGATCGACCTGCGCAACATGCTGCTGGTCAGCGAGTGTGTGGCCAAGGCTGCGCTGGCGCGTACCGAGAGCCGTGGCGGGCACACCCGTGACGACTTCCCCAAGATGGATTCGCACTGGCGCAACAAGCTGCTGGTCTGCCGGGTGGCACCCGGCGACGAGATCGTGCCTGACGTCACGGTCACCCCTGAGCAGCAGCCGGTCATGCGACCTGATCTGCTGGCCACGTTTGAGCTGTCCGAGCTGGAGAAGTACTACACCGAGGATCAACTCGCCGAGCACCCGGACCGGAAGGGCTGAGAATGGCTGCTTACGACGCAAAACTGCGGGTGTGGCGCGGTGACGAAACCGGCGGCGACCTGCAGGACTACACCGTCGAGGTCAACGACGGCGAGGTGGTGCTCGACATCGTGCACCGGCTGCAGGCTACCCAGGCCGGTGACCTTGCGGTGCGGTGGAACTGCAAGGCCGGCAAGTGCGGTTCCTGTTCGGCCGAGATCAACGGCCGGCCGCGGCTGATGTGCATGACCCGCATGTCGACGTTCGGCCAGGACGAAGTCGTGACCATCACGCCGCTCCGCACCTTCCCGGTGATGCGCGACCTGGTCACGGACGTGTCGTTCAACTACGAGAAGGCGCGCGAGATCCCGTCGTTCACGCCGCCGAAGGACCTGCAGCCCGGTGAGTACCGCATGCAGCAGGAGGATGTGAACCGCAGCCAGGAATTCCGCAAGTGCATCGAGTGCTTCCTGTGCCAGAACGTGTGCCACGTCAACCGTGACCACGAGGAGAACAAGAAGTCCTTCGCCGGTCCGCGTTATCTGATGCGCCAGGCCGAGCTGTCGATGCACCCGCTGGACACCCTGGACCGCCGCGATATGGCCCAGGACGAGAACGGCCTCGGCTTCTGCAACATCACCAAGTGCTGCACCGAGGTGTGCCCCGAGCACATCAAGATCACCGACAACGCGCTGATCCCCATGAAGGAGCGCGTGGCCGACAAGAAGTACGACCCGGTGGTCTGGCTCGGCAACAAATTGTTCCGGCGGGGTTAGGTCCTCTGCAACGAGCGTGAATCCACTGCGAAATCTCTGCTGATTTTTCGCACTGGGTTCACGCTCGTTGCTATCTGGGTAGCCTCGCGCTATGGGAACGACCCACAGCATCAACGAGATTCGCACCGCGATCCGGGAACTGTCGGCCCGCGCCGAGTTGGCCCGGAAAGAGGGTAGGCCCGATGATGCCGCCGAGATCGAGCGGCGCATCGCGGGCTATCGCGACGAACTCGCCGAGCGGCCCTGACGGCCCACTGCCGGTCAGACTGGGCTAGCTGCCCAGTCTGCGAAACGCGCTGCGGTGAAACACGATCGGCGCGACCTCGTCGTGCACGGTGATATCGGTGACCCGCAGGATGACGATGGTGTGATCGCCGGCCGGGATGCGCTGCTCGATAGCGCTCTCCAGCCAGACGCTGGTCCCGTGGATGAACACCGCACCGTTGCGTGACTCGGTCTGCAGGCCGGCGAACCGGTCACCGGTCTTGGCGGCCAGCGTGCGGGCGGCCTGATCGTGGGCCTCACCGAGGACGCTGATCCCCAGCAGCGGCAGGTTCTCCAGCTTGGGCCACGTCTCGGAGGTGTTCTGCACGCAGAACGACACCAGCGGCGGGTCCAGCGACACCGGCACGAAGGTGCTGGCGGCCAGGCCGATGCGGGTGCCGTCGACTTCTGCGGCGATCGCGATGACGCCGGAGGGGAAATGCCCGAAGGCCTCGCGCAACGAGGCGGGGCTCAGATCCGTACCACTCATAACGACTTCATCCTCACACGCAGCACGCCGGCACGCCGAGCCTCCAAATCATGGTGAATCGAGGTTAATCCGTCGACCACCGTTGGGCCTCCACGTGTCCCGGCAGTTGGGGATGCAGCGGAACCTCGAGACCGTCGTAGACACCCGGCTTCTGTTCGGCCAGCCACCCGATGGCGCCGAGCAGCCGGTTGGCGGCCGTGGTGTTGCCGCCGTCGGCCCGGGTCCCGCCCGGCACGTCGGCGCGCACGACGATGCTCAACTGCGGGTCACCGTCGATGATCACCCGGTGGTCGCCGACACCCTCGTCGGGCTGCGGCCAGTCCGGTGCGCAGGCGGGATCGACCCGGGTGATGTGGTCGATGACGATCCGCTCGCGGCCGCCCGAGTGCCCGATGATCTTGAGCCAGAAAGCTCCCTGGGTGCCTGCCTCGAACCGGCCCATGGCGGTGTCGACGGCCGCGTCCAGCGGACGCCGCTCGACCTCCTCGGTGATCTCGTCGATCTCCAGCCCGAGGCCACGACCGATGAGCCGGATGTTGCCGCCCCAGATCATGGTCGGTACCGACGGCAGCAGCATCATCGGCACGTCGTCCATGGGCTGGCCGAATCCGCACAGCACGCGGACGGCATGTTCCTGGTCGTAGGTGGAGTAGTCGAAGATCTCTTGACAGTGAATGGTCCGGATGCGCGTGCACAGGCCGGCCGCCACCACCGCCAGTGCGTCGTTGGCCCAGCCCGGGTCGACACCACTGACCAGGATGCCCGCCCCGCCGGCCTCGGCCGCTGCCGACAACCTGGCCGCCAGTTCGGCGGGTGCCAGCCCGGGTCGACACCACTGACCAGGATGCCCGCCCCGCCGGCCTCGGCCGCTGCCGACAACCTGGCCGCCAGTTCGGCGGGTGCCGATGCGGGATCGTAGAGGGAGTACAGCGACGGCGTCACGACGTGACAGCCGGCCTGCAGGCAGCGCTCGATGTCGGCCAGCGCGTCGTCGGGGCGGACGTCGCCGGAAGCCATGTAGGCCACGGCGTCGCAGCCGTCCAATACGGCGTCGACGTCATCGGTGGCCGTCACTCCCGTTGGCTCCGGCAACCCGGCGAAGTCGGCAGCATCGGAGCCGATCTTGGCCGGCGACGAGGTGATCAGGCCCGTCAGCGTCAGCCCCGGAAAGGCGACCGCGGAGCGGATCGCGGTAGCACCCATATTGCCCGTTCCCCACACCGCGACTCGCTGCATTCCGCCACCGTAACCGGCCATCGGCAGCCTGATCGTGACAGGTATCACACAGTGGGAACACCCCAGGTCAAGCAGCGAAAACGCGGCGAAACGGGCTCCCGATCAACCACTGGGTTGCCTCGCCGGCCAAATCCTCGTCACACCGTCTTGCGTTCAAGTTACCGAGCGGTATAGTTGCCGTGTTACTGGTGGGTAACTTAGAGCCAAGTACCCAACCCGAAAAGTGGCATTCTCATCGAGGAGGAACAGTGAGCCACTACAAGAGCAACGTACGCGACCAGGAGTTCAACCTCTTCGAGGTGCTCGGCCTGGACAAGGTCTTCGGCGAGGGCGAGTACAGCGACCTCGACCCCGACACCGTGCGCGAGATGCTGGCCGAGTCGGCCCGCCTCTGTGAAGGGCCCGTCGCGGCGTCCTTCGTCGACGGTGACCGCAATCCCCCGGTCTTCGACCCGAACACCCATACCGTGACCCTGCCCGAGTCGTTCAAGAAGTCGGTGCAGGCGTTCATCGACGGTGGCTGGGACAAGGTCGGTATTCCGGAGTCGCTCGGCGGTATGCCGATGCCCCGGATTCTGGTGTGGGCCATCCATGAGCACGTGCTGGGCGCCAACCCCGCGGTCTGGATGTACGGCGGCGGCGCCGGATTCGCCAACATCCTGCACCACCTGGGCACCGACGAGCAGAAGAAGTGGGCCGAGCTGGCCGCCGAGCGCGGCTGGGGCGCCACCATGGTGCTGACCGAGC
The DNA here is from genome assembly GCF_001494595.1 of Mycobacterium sp. M26. Lineage (GTDB taxonomy): Bacteria > Actinomycetota > Actinomycetes > Mycobacteriales > Mycobacteriaceae > Mycobacterium. The sequence goes on along the minus strand of NZ_LN929907.1, from coordinate 846,749 downwards.
CGGACGCCGGTTCCGATGTCGGCGCCGGCCGGACCAAGGCTGTCCAGCAGGCCGACGGCTCGTGGCACATCGACGGTGTGAAGCGGTTCATCACGTCCGCGGACTCTGACGACCTGTTCGAGAACATCTTCCACCTGGTGCTGGCCCGCCCCGAGGGCGCAGGCCCCGGCACCAAGGGTCTGTCGCTGTTCTTCGTGCCGAAGTTCCTCTTCGATCCCGAGACCGGTGAGCCCGGCGAGCGTAACGGCGTCTTCGTCACCAACGTCGAACACAAGATGGGCCTGAAGGTTTCGGCCACCTGCGAGCTCACCATGGGTCAGCACGGCGTCCCGGCCAAGGGCTGGCTCGTCGGCGAGGTGCACGACGGCATCGCGCAGATGTTCGACGTCATCGAGCAGGCTCGAATGATGGTGGGCACCAAGGCCATTTCGACCCTGTCGACCGGTTACCTCAACGCCCTGGAGTACGCCAAGGAGCGCGTGCAGGGCGCCGATCTGACCCAGATGACCGACAAGACCGCGCCGCGCGTCACGATCACCCATCACCCGGACGTCCGCCGCAGCCTGATGACCCAGAAGGCCTACGCCGAGGGCGGCCGCGCGCTGTACCTCTACACCGCGAGCTACCAGGACGCGGCGCTGGCCAAGGCCGTGCACGGCGTCGACGCCGAGCTGGCCGCCAAGGTCAACGACCTGCTGCTGCCGATCGTCAAGGGCTGCGGCTCCGAGCAGGCCTACGCCAAGCTCACCGAGAGCCTGCAGACCTTCGGTGGCTCCGGCTTCCTGCAGGACTACCCGGTTGAGCAGTACATCCGCGACGCCAAGATCGACTCGCTCTACGAAGGCACCACCGCCATCCAGGCGCAGGACTTCTTCTTCCGGAAGATCGTCCGCGACAAGGGCGTTGCGCTGGGCCACGTGGCCGGCCAGATCGGCGAGTTCATCAAGAACGAGTCCGGTAACGGCCGCCTGAAGACCGAGCGCGAGCTGCTGGCCAAGGCGCTCGAGGACGTCCAGGGCATGGCGGCGACCATGACCGGTTACCTGATGGCCGCGCAGGAGGATCCGCAGTCCATCTACAAGGTGGGCCTGGCCTCGGTGCGCTTCCTGATGAGCGTCGGCGATCTGCTGACCGGCTGGCTGCTGGCGCGCCAGGCTGCGGTGGCGATCGCGGCCCTCGACGCCGGTGCCACCGGTGCCGAGCGTTCGTTCTACGAGGGCAAGATCGCGGTGGCGTCGTTCTTCGCCAAGAACATGCTGCCGCTGCTGACCAGCACGCGTCAGGTCATCGAGACCATCGACAACGAGATCATGGAGCTCGACGAAGCGGCTTTCTGAGCCGTCTGAACACGCGAAACCACACGGCCCCAGGACCTTTCGGTCCCGGGGCCGTGTGCTTACCGGGTCAGTGCCGACGCGCCGAGGAGCCTGCCGCTTTCGACGCGCCTGACGCATGTCGGTCGGCTGTCACAGTCGCTGGCTTGCCGCGAATCCCGTTGCCGTGCGCGCGAACTACCGGACTCTTGGGCCGCACAGCGAGGTACCCCTCGTCGATGACCGGCCGCAGTGACACGTCGATCCGGTCGACGACATCGTCGGGTACCCCGAGCTGCCGTAGCGGCATGGTCAGCGGCAACTGCGCGGTCGGAACGCGGTAGGTGGACGTCGTGCCGCCCATGCTGTTCGTCGTCGTGGTGATGTTCTGCTCCGGAACCGTTGACAGGTCGGAGTCCTGGGCGCGTACGTGTACCGATAGGACCGCCATGACGGCGTTCAGATCGGTCAGCAGATTCCATGGCCGCTGGATCGGATCGGCGAAGGGGTCGTACTGGTTGATGACGACGACGGTGCGGAACCGAGTCTGCGGCATCGGCGCGGGCGTGTAGTCGAGCACCGGAACGTATACGCCGGGCCAGGTTCGCAGCAGGCCGAGGTTGGGGTCGGCGATGAGGATGAACGTGGTGTCCGACGGAATCGTCGGATCGTCGTTCAGATCGGCGGCGGCGCGCTGGACCACCATCGCTCCCTGCGAGGTACCCGCGACGACGATGGGGCCATCGACGTTGTGCGCCAACGCTTTCAGCCTCGCAGTTCCGATCTCGATCGAATCTCCCAGGGTGGGGTCGAGCGGGCCACTGAATGGGCCGATCGAGGCCGGGTAGTCGACGTTGATGAGGGGGGCACCGGCGTAGCGGCCGGCCAGCAACTGGTCTGATGTCATCGGTCCGCTGGGGATCAGGTCACAGTAGGCGAGGCACACCGTTCCGCCGACCCACAGCACGGTGGCCGCATCGGCAGGCGCCGCCAGCAGGATCGCGATCGTCACGAGAAGCGGAATGAGTGCGCTCCTGCGCCGATGGGATCTGGCTCCGCGCGCCATGTGCCGAACACTACGCACCGACGGGAGAACCACGCGTGGCTTGACGTAATCCGGGACCGAGTGGGGACCTTGGTCCCGCCACGCGGCTAGCGCTGACGTTTCGAACCGCCGGTCGACTTGGTGGAGGCGGCGGACCCGCCAGCCTTGGTGGCCGACTTGGTGGTCGAGCGCTTGCGACCCGTCGAACCGGTGTGCAACGCCAGCGACGCGGTCGCCGACACCGATGCCGCGGGGCGGGTCGCCGGCACCGGCTCATAGCCCTGGTCGATGATCGGGCGCAGCTGTGCGTCGATCGCGTCGACGATGTCGTCGGGAACCCCCAAGTCACGCAACGGCATTGTCAGCGGCAGCTTTTCGGTGGGCACGTAGTAGACCGTGGTGGTCCCGCCCTGGCTGTTCGTGGTGGTGGTGATGTTCTCCGCGGGCACCGTCGACAGATCCGTCGTATGCGCGAGCGCGTGGACGTAGTAGATCCCCATCAGGGCGTTGATGACCGTCAGCAGGTTCCACGGCTGGGTGATGGGTTGAGCGAAGCCGTCGTACTGGTTGACCACCACGACGATGTTGAACCGGGTCTCGGGCATATCGATGGGGCTGTAGTCCAGGATCGGGATGTAGACACCGTGCAGGTTGGCGAACAACCCGAAGTTGGGATCGGCGATCAGGACGAACGTGGTGTCCGAGGACACGCTGAGATCGGCATTCATGGCGGCGGCGGCCTGCTGGACCACCATTGCGCCCTGGGACACCCCGATGACCACCAGTGACCCCGAAGCCGTGGCGAGCGCGGTCACGGCCGCCTCCAGGTTGGCCACCCCGTCGGTCACCGAGATCCCCAGAGTCGGATCCAGTACGCCCGTGATCGGCCAGATAGCCGACGGGTACTCGACGGTGGTGATCGTGTCGTCCTCGTAGGCCCCGCCCAGCAAAGGCGCGTCGATCGTGAAGATCTGCGAGAGCACCGCACCGAGCGAGCCACTGGTCCCGGGAACCCACAGCACACTGGACGCATTCACCGGCGCTCCCAGCGCGACGGCGAACGCCACCACCATGCACACAATGCCCCCCGCCCGTCGCGGGGAAGCGCGACGAAGCGGGACGGGGTCCCGACCCATGTAGGCAGACTAATTGGTTCAGCAAACTACGCAACCGCGACGCACAGGGACTGTAATCGGGACCTTGGCCTCTGGTGCGCGGGCAAGCATCAGATAGGTTCAACGGTATGGCAACGCCCGATAACAGCAAAGATGCTGTACCGAGTGCCCCCCGCCCGGACGCCGATAAACCGTCCTCGAGTGGTCCCCTGGCGACGATCGTCGGGCCCTTCACAAAGGCGGGCAGCTACTACGCGCGTTCCTGGGGTGCCTATCTCGACGGTGGGCGCGGCGAGTTACCGGTGGCTCGTCCGACCCTGTCCTTGGCCACCCACGCCCTGCGCGACGAGATCGTGCTCGTCGGGTTGCGCTTGCGTCGTCCGCTGAGCGACGCCACGGTCTACGAGCGAATCAACGCCGAGGTGGCCGACGCTGTCTCGCTCTACGACAAGAAGGGCTGGCTGGCCAAACCAGCGAAGTTTTTCGCCGCGCCGCCGGCCCCCACCGATGTGTCGATCCGGTCATTCACCAACCGCAATCGCACCCACGAGCGGCTGTCGTTCACGAGCGGCTACCAGCCCTATCCGAAGGAGCCGGGCCGCGAGCGCTGGCTGAGCTACCGCGGGAATCACCGCGAGTACGCGCTGATGCTGCGCCATCCCGAGCCGCGGCCGTGGCTGGTGTGCGTACACGGCACCGAGATGGGCCGGGTGGGGCTCGACCTGACCCTGTTCCGGGCCTGGCACCTGCACGAGGACTTCGGCCTCAACGTGGTGTTGCCGGTACTGCCGATGCACGGGCCACGGGCCAAGGGCCTGCCCAAGAACGCTGTCTATCCGGGTGAGGATGTGATGGATGACGTCCACGCGACCGCGCAGGCGGTGTGGGATGTACGACGGGTCATCGCCTGGATTCGCGCCCAGCAGCCCGATGCCCAGATCGGGCTCAACAGCATCTCGCTGGGCGGCTACATCGCCGCCCTCGTGGCCAGCCTCGAGGACGGGTTGTCCTGCGCCATCCTCGGGGTGCCTCCGTCCAACCTGGTGGAGATCCTGGGCCGCCATGCCGGCCTGGACAAGAACGATCCGCGACGCAGGACCCTGGAGCTGGCGGCGCCGATCGGCCGGATGATCTCGCCACTGTCGCTGGAGCCGAAGGTGGCTCCGGCAGGTCGATTCATCTACGCGGGTGTCGCCGACCGGATCGTGCATCCGCGCGAGCAGGTGCTGCAGCTGTGGGAACACTGGGGACGGCCCGACATCGGTTGGTACCACGGCGGGCACACGGGATTCTTCCAGGCTCGGCCGGTGCAGCGATTCGTGGATGCCGCACTGGTTCAGTCGGGTCTCGTCGACAAAAAATAATGACCGCCGCTGGACTCCCCTCTCTCCAGCGGCGGTCCTTCATCCGTGTCAATAAAGGCCCGGATAAAGAGGATGCCCCGTGTTGCCGTCGGGTCGGGGGGTCAGACGGCAACACGGAGCTATCCGGTACATCGGGTACCCGAGACGGGGCGTTACAAACTCCGCCAACTTTTTTTCAACATTTTTCTACGCCTCCAGGATCGCGGTCACACCCTGCCCGCCAGCAGCACAAATGGAGATCAGACCGCGCACCGGCTGACCGGTCTGCGCCTTCTTCTCGGCCAACTGCTTGGCCAACTGGGCAACGATTCGACCACCGGTGGCCGCGAACGGATGCCCTGCGGCCAGTGAGGATCCGTTCACATTGAGCTTGGAGCGGTCGATGGTGCCCAGCGCGGCGTCCAGGCCCAGCCGTTCCTTGCAGTACTCCTCGGACTCCCAGGCCTGCAGGTGAGCCAGCACCACCGAGGCGAACGCCTCGTGGATCTCGTAGAAGTCGAAGTCGCCCAGGCCCAGTCCATTACGGGCGAGCAGGCGCGGCACGGCGTACGTGGGCGCCATCAGCAGGCCATCAGCGCCGTTGACGTAATCCACCGCTGCGGTCTCGGAATCGACGAAGTAGGCCAGCGGGGTCAGCGAATGTGATTCTGCCCACTCCTCACTGGCGAGTAGCGCCACCGAGGCGCCGTCGGTCAGCGGGGTGGAGTTGCCTGCCGTCATCGTCGCGTCGCCGTTGCGCACCCCGAAGACAGGCTTGAGCGTGGCCAGCTTCTCGGCACTGGAGTCGGCGCGAAGGTTGTTGTCGCGGTAGAGACCCAGGAACGGTGTGACGAGATCGTCGAAGAAACCGCGGTCATAGGCGGCCGCCATGTTGCGGTGGCTGGCGGCGGCCAGTTCGTCCTGGTCGACCCGCTTGATGCCCATCTGCTTGGCGGTGATGGCGGCGTGGTCGCCCATCGACAAACCGGTGCGCGGTTCGCCGTTGGTGGGGATCTCCACGCCGAGCGCAGCCGGAAGCTTGCCGACCAGCTTGAGCCGGTCGACGTTGGACTTCGACCGGCGCAGCCCGAGCAGGGTGCGACGTAAATTGTCGCCCAAGCCAATTGGCGCATCCGACGTGGTGTCGACCCCGCCGGCGACAGCCGATTCGTACCGCCCGGCGGCGATGCCGTCCGCTGCCGCAATGGCCGCCTGCAGACCGGTGCCACACGCCTGTTGCAGATCGATGGCCGGGGTATAGGGCGACAGCGCGCTGCCCAGCACGCTCTCGCGCATCAGATTGAAGTCGCGACTGTGCTTGAGGACCGCGCCACCGATGACAGCGCCGAGTTGTTCACCGGCAAGACCGAATCGGTCCACCAGGCCGTCGAGCGCGGCGGTGAACATGTCCTGGTTCGACGCTTCGGCGTAGGCGCCGTCGGACCGGGCGAACGGAATGCGATTGCCGCCGAGGACGGCAACGCGGCGAGGTTTCTGACTCATAGCCACAGGAATCTCCGCTGTGTCGTGGGTTCGAGGTGGGTATCCGGACCCATAGTACCCACCGTTCTTACTCTAGAGTAAGTTCGTTCCCGGTCCACCCGCTCCGCAAACGCGAAAGGCAGATTCGTGGCTACCGACCTGTTCTCGCAAGTCCTCAACTCCGCCCCCGGATCGTTCCTGGCCAAGCAGCTCGGCGTCCCGCAGGCCGAGAACCTGCGTCGCTACCGGCCGGGCGAGCCGCCGCTGGCGGGCTCGCTGCTGATCGGCGGCGAGGGTCGTGTCGTGGAACCGCTGCGGGCCGCACTGGCCGAGGACTACAACCTGGTGGCCGACAACCTCGGCGGTCGCTGGGCCGACTCGTTCGGCGGTCTGGTCTACGACGCCACCGGCATCACCGACCCATCCGCATTGCGCGGGCTCTACGAGTTCTTCACCCCGCTGCTGCGCAATCTCGGACCGTCGGGCCGGGTGGTCGTCATCGGCACCACCCCCGATGAGACCGGCAGCGTCGACGAGCGCATCTGCCAGCGCGCGCTGGAAGGCTTCACCCGCTCGCTGGGCAAGGAGCTCCGCCGCGGCGCCACCGCGACTCTCGTGTACCTGTCCCCCGCCGCCAAACCCGCTGCCACCGGCCTGGAGTCGACGATGCGGTTCGTCCTGTCGGGCAAGTCCGCCTACGTCGACGGACAGGTGTTCTACGTCGGGGCGGCCGACTCGACACCGCCCGCGGACTGGGACAAGCCCCTGGCCGGCAAGGTCGCCATCGTGACCGGCGCGGCCCGCGGTATCGGCGCCACCATCGCCGAGGTATTCGCCCGGGACGGCGCCAAGGTGGTGGCGATCGACGTCGAGCAGGCGCACGACGCGCTGACCGAGACCGCCGCCAAGGTCGGCGGGACCGCACTGCCGCTCGATGTCACCGCCGAGGATGCCGTGCAGAAGATCACCGAGCATCTGCGCGAGCACTATGACGGCCATGCCGACATCCTGGTGAACAACGCCGGGATCACCCGGGACAAGTTGCTGGCCAATATGGACGACGCCCGCTGGGATGCCGTGATCGCCGTGAATCTCCTTGCCCCGCAACGCCTGACCGAAGGATTGGTGGATAACGGCAGCATCGGCGAGGGCGGCCGGATCATCGGGCTGTCGTCGATGGCCGGTATCGCCGGCAACCGCGGCCAGACCAACTACGCCACCACCAAGGCCGGCATGATCGGTATCACGCAGGCCCTGGCACCGGCGTACGCCGAGAAGGGCATCACGATCAATGCCGTGGCGCCGGGCTTCATCGAGACCGCGATGACGGCGGCGATCCCGCTGGCCACCCGCGAGGTGGGCCGCCGGCTCAACTCGTTGTCTCAGGGCGGCAAGCCGGTCGATGTCGCCGAGACCATCGCCTACTTCGCCAGCCCGGCATCGAATGCGGTGACGGGCAACGTGATCCGGGTCTGCGGCCAGGCCATGCTGGGGGCGTGACGACGATGAGCGAACAGCCCAGTGGCCTGCGCAACATGCTGCGGGCGGCGGCGGGGTCGCTGCCGTTCATCCCGCGCAGCGACAGTCTGCCGACCCGGACGCTGAGTTTCGACGGACTGGCCATCGACCGCTCCAATGTGGCCGAGTACGCGGCGGTGACCGGTCTGCGCTTCGGCGACACGGTTCCGTTGACCTACCCGTTCGCGCTGACCTTCCCGACGGTGATGTCGCTGGTGACCGCCTTCGACTTCCCTTTCGCCGCAATGGGTGCCGTGCATGTGGAGAACCACATCACCCGGTACCGGCCGATCTCGGTCACCGACACCGTGGGTGTCAGCGTGCATGCCGAGAACCTGCGTGAGCACCGCAAGGGTCTGCTGGTGGACCTGGTCACCGAGGTGAAGGTCGGCAATGAGCCGGCCTGGCATCAGGTCACGACATTCCTGCACCAGCAACGCACCAGCCTGTCCGACGAGGCCCGTCCCGAGCCGCCGAAACAGCCGAAGTTGCCACCGCCCAATGCGATTCTGCGGATCACCCCGGGCCAGATTCGCCGGTACGCCTCGGTCAGCGGAGACCACAACCCGATTCACACCAACACGATCGGAGCCAAGCTGTTCGGGTTCCCCACCGTCATCGCCCACGGAATGTTCAGTGCGGCAGCAGTTCTGGCCAACATCGAAGGCCAGATTCCGGACGCGGTGCGGTACTCGGTCAAGTTCGGCAAGCCAGTGGTACTGCCGGCCAGCGCCGGTCTCTACGTCGATCGAGTGGCCGACGGCTGGGATATCGCACTGCGCAACGTCGCCAAGGGCTACCCGCACCTGACCGGGACGATCCGCTCGCTGTAACGGTCAGTGCGAGCTGGCGGGGGTGACTTCCTTTTCCGAGGGCGCACCTTTGAGGCCGCGCCAGAACAGGTTGATCAGCAGCGCCGCCGCCTCGTCGACGTCGGCGTCTCCGGCGCTCACCCGCGCCGCCACGGCCTCACCCGCACCCACCAGGGCCACGGCCATCATGTGGAAGTCGGTGTCCGGCTCGGGATGTCGGGTACCGGTCTCCAGCAGCCGGGCCACCATGTCGATGATCTTCTCGCGGCCTTCGCGCACGGTGTGCGCGAAAGCCTGCGAACTGGTGGCCTGGGTGTAGAGCACGATCCACGACGCCCGATTGGCGTCGATGTACCGCAGCACCGACAGGATCACGCTGCGCAACAGATCGTGCGGGCTCTGCTTGAGGTCGATGTCCTCACCCACCGCCTCGATGAAGCGGCTCAGTTCCCGGCTCAGGCACGCCCCGAACAGCTCCTCTTTGGAGCCGTAGTAGAGGTACAGCATCGGCTTGGAGATCTGCGCTTCGGCGGCGATGACGTCCATCGACGTCTCGTGGTAGCCGTTGACCGAGAACATCTGCACAGCCGCGTCGAGCATCTGCTGCTCACGCACGGCACGCGGCAACCGTTTGGTGCCACCTGCCGCCATGATCTCGCCTTTCGCCGTCTTAGGAAGAGGCTAGCCGCCGCAGCGCGGACTCGGGCCCTTCAAGCCCGCCAGACGCTGCACCGAGGCGTCAACAGCCGGCATCGACAGCTCGCCGCCGTTGACGGCCGCCTCGAGGCGGTCGAGGACCGCGGGCACCTCGTCGGTGGTCACCCACAGCCCGACGTCGGCCCCGGCCTGCAACGCCCGCAGCACCGCCTCGGCCACCCCGTAGTGCGACGAGATGGCGGCCATGCTGGACAGGTCGTCGGTGAAGACGATGCCGTTGAACCCGGGTCCGCCGTAGCCGCCGCTGCGCAACAGGCCGACCGCGGCCGGGCTGAGGCTGGCCGGAACCCCGCCGGTCAGCCCGGGTACCTCGAGGTGACCGATCATCACCGCGACGGGCGCCTCGGTGGTCAGCGTCTGGTACGGGATCAGGTCGTTGGTCAGCAGATCCGACAGCGGCGGCGTGGTGACAGCACCGGCGGTGTGCGAGTCACCGGAGCCGTGGCCGTGACCCGGGAAGTGCTTGAGCACCGGCAGCAGACCGGCATCGCGCAGGCCGCGGGCGTAGGCGCCGGCGTAGGCGGTGACCACCGCAGGGTCATTGGAGAACGACCGGTCGCCGATGACGGTGTCGTCGGCGTCGCTGGAGACGTCGACCACCGGCGCGAAATCGATGGTGAACCCGAGGCCCTTCATCTTGCGACCGCGGTCCAGGGCCAGCTGATACACCTCGTCGGGGGATTTGGTCTGGGCCAGCACCCGGGCCGAGGGTGCCGCCCCGATCAGGCTCGTCAGCCGGGAGACCCGGCCACCCTCCTCGTCGACGCTGACCGCCAGCGGCAGCGGCCCGGCATTCGCGATATCGGGCAGCGAGCCGTCGGTGAGCATCGACAGGTCGGTCCAGCTGCCGATGAAGATGCCGCCGACGTGGTAGTTGGTCACCACGGCACGGGCGTCGGCGGCATTGCGCACCCCGACCATGAGCAGCTGCGCGAGCTTGTCGCGGGTGGACATCGTCAGTGGGTCACCACACACCGGTGGTGCCGGGGCCGCGGGAGCCGGAACCGGGCCGACCAGCGGTGCCACCCCGGTGCCCGAGGTCGCGCTGACCGGCGACGAAGAGGCCGGAGCGCTGGTGGTGGCGGTGGAGGAACAACCCAGGAGCAGAAGCGGCAGGGTCGACACCGCGGCGATTCCGCGGAGGGAGAGCGGGCGTCTGGCCATCCGGACATGCTGTCACGAGCGCCGCCGTGGTCCAACCGTGGTTGGACGCGTGTTAGGTTGACCAGCGGGTACCCCCCACTCGATTCGACCCGTTCCCGTACAGCAGAGGAGACCCGATCATGACCCGGTTCGTGGTTCCCGCCGCCGCCAGCATCGTGGTCGGCCTGCTGCTCGGAGCGGCCGCGGTGTTCGGGGTGACGCTGATGATCCAGCAGGACACCAAGCCGCCGCTGTCGCCGGGCGACCCGGCGTCGTCGGTGCTCAACCGCGTCGAGTACGGCAACCGCGGCTAGCCTGAGCACTCTCGCCGCCGCCTCCCCCGCGGTCACGGAGGCACCCGTCACCACCACACCGCTGTCCCGGCGCTGGCTGGGCGGTGCGTTCGTAGTCGCCCTGGTGCTGTGCTTCGCACAGTCCCCGGGCATGATCTCGCCCGACACCAAACTGGATCTGACCGCCAATCCGCTGCGATTCCTGGCCCGCGCCGCCAACCTCTGGAACAGCGACCTGCCCTTCGGCCAAGCGCAAAACCAGGCCTATGGCTACCTGTTCCCGCACGGGGCGTTCTTTCTCCTCGGCGACACCCTGGGCCTGCCCGGCTGGGTGACCCAGCGGCTGTGGTGGGCACTGTTGCTCACGGCCGGCTTCTGGGGTCTGCTGCGGGTGGCCGAGGCGCTCGGCATCGGCAACCGGCCGTCGCGGGTGATCGCGGCGGTGGCGTTCGCGCTGTCGCCGCGGGTGCTGACCACGCTGGGATCGATCTCCTCGGAGACGCTGCCGATGATGCTGGCACCGTGGGTGCTGCTCCCGGTCATCCTGGCGCTCAAGGGCGATAGCGGCAGGCCGCTGCGGGTCCTGGCCGCCCGGGCCGGGATCGCGCTGGCATTGATGGGCGCGGTCAACGCGGTGGCCACCCTGACCGGCTGTCTGCCGGCCATCATCTGGTGGCTGTGCCACCGGCCGAACCGCACCTGGTGGCGGTTCACCGCCTGGTGGGCGCTCGCCTCGGTGTTGGCGGTCACCTGGTGGGTGATCGCCCTGCTGCTGCTCGGCCGGATCAGCCCGCCGTTCCTGGACTTCATCGAATCCTCCGGGGTGACCACCCAATGGACCTCGCTTACCGAGGTGCTGCGCGGCACCGACAGCTGGACGCCGTTCGTCTCACCGAATGCGACGGCGGGTTCGTCGCTGGTCACCCAGCCGGTGATGGTGCTGGCCACCACGCTGGTGGCGGCCGGCGGGCTGGCCGGGCTGGCGTTGCGGTCCATGCCCGCGCGCGGCCGGTTGGTCACCATGCTGCTGGTCGGGGTGGCGTTGCTGGCCGTCGGCTACTCCGGCGGGCTCGGGTCGCCACTGGCCCATCAGGTGCAGCTGTTCCTGGACGCCGCGGGCGCACCGCTGCGCAATGTGCACAAGCTGGAGCCGGTGGTCCGCATCCCCCTGGTGCTGGGAATCGCCCATCTGCTCAGCCGCATCCCCCTGCCCGGCAGTGCGCCGCGACCGGTGTGGATCCGGGCCTTCGCCCGCCCCGAGGACGACAAGCGGGTGGCCGTTGGCATCGTCGTGCTCGCCGCGCTGGCCGTGGCCACCTCGATGGCCTGGACGGGCCGGCTCACTCCGCCCGGCACGTTCCGGGCGATCCCGGACTACTGGCAGCAGGCCGCGCAGTGGCTGGCCGAGCACAACACCGGCACCCCGGCGCCCGGCCGCGTGCTGGTGGCCCCCGGCGCTCCGTTCGCCACCCAGGTGTGGGGCAACAGCCACGATGAGCCCCTGCAGGTCTTGAGCCAAGGCCCTTGGGGGGTAAGGGATTCCATTCCGCTGACCCCGCCCCAGACCATTCGCGCATTGGATTCGGTGCAACGCCTGTTCGCCGCGGGCCGGCCGTCGGCCGGGCTGGCCGACACCCTGCTGCGTCAGGGCATCTCCTATGTGGTGGTGCGCAACGACCTCGACCCGGACACCTCCCGCTCGGCCCGGCCACTGCTGGTGCACCGGGCGATCGACGGCTCACCGGGCCTGACGAAGGTGGCCGAGTTCGGCGACCCGGTGGGTGCGGGCACTCTGTCGGGCTTCATCAGCGACAGCGGACTGCGACCCCGCTACCCGGCAGTGGAGATCTATCGCGTTGATAACCAAGGCAATCCGGGCGCGCCCTATCTGACCGACGCGAACCGGATGGCCCGGGTCGACGGCGGACCCGAAGTGCTGCTGCGACTGGACGAACGGCGCCGCCTGCTCGGCAAGGCCGCTTTAGGGCCGGTGCTGCTGACCTCGGACGCCCAGCAGGCCAACCTGCCGGTGCCGTTGGTCACCGTCACCGACACCCCCGTCGACCGGGAGACCGATTACGGGCGGGTCGACGACCACTCCTCGGCAATCCGGGCCGACGGCGACCGCCGCAATACCTTCAACCGGGTCCCCGACTACCCGGTGCCGGGCGCCAAACTCGTCCACGGCGCCTGGTCCGGCGGACGGCTGAGTGTGTCGAGTTCGTCGTCGGATGCCACCGCACTGCCCAACGTCGCGCCCTCCAGCGGACCGGCCGCCGCCGTCGACGGGGACTCGGCGACGGCGTGGGTGTCGAACTCGCTGCAGCCGGCGGTCGGCCAGTGGCTGCAGGTCGACTTCGACCGGCCGGTCACCAACGCCACCCTGACCCTCACGCCGAGTGCGACCGCGGTGGGTGCACAGGTCCGCCGGATTCAGGTCTCGACCGTAAACGGCACCACGACAGTACGTTTCGACGAGCCGGGTAAGCCGCTGACGATCGCGCTGCCGGTCGGGGAGACGCCGTGGGTGCGGATCACCGCGATCGGGACCGACGACGGCTCCTCGGGCGTGCAGTTCGGTATCACCGATCTGTCGGTCACCCAGTACGACGCGTCGGGCTATGCCCACCCGGTCGACATCCGGCACACCGTTGTGGTGCCGGCCCCACCGACCGGGTCGGTGGTCGCGGCCTGGGACCTGGGCTCCGAACTGCTGGGCCGGCCGGGCTGTGCCGACTCCCCCGACGGCGTGCACTGCGCGGCATCCATGTCGCAGGCGCCGGAGGAACCGGTGACCCTGAGCCGCACGCTGACGGTTCCCGCTCCGATCCAGGTGAGCCCGATCGTCTGGGTGCGGGCCCGCCAGGGGCCCAATCTGGCCGACCTGATCGCCCAGCCGGGCACCACCCGGTCGCGCGCCGACTCCGATCTGATCGACGTCGACGGGTCGGCGTATGCCGCCACCGACGGTGACCCCCGCACCGCGTGGACCGCGTCGCAAGGTGTCGTGCAGTACCGGACCGCACCGACCCTGACGGTGACGCTGCCCAAGGCCACCGAGGTCACCGGATTGCAGTTGACGCCGAGTTCCTCACCGCTGCCGACACATCCGACGATGGTGGCCATCGATCTCGGTGACGGACCGCAGGTCCGCAGGCTCAGCGATGACGCCGGTCCGCAGACCGTGACACTGCGTCCGCGCACCACCGACACCGTGCGGATCAGCTTGCTCAACTGGGACGACATCATCGATCGCACCGCGCTGGGTTTCGATCAGCTCAAGCCGCCCGGTCTGGCCGAGGTCTCCGTGCTGGGCCCCGATGGTGCTCCGGTGGCCGCCGCCGATGCAGCCCGCAACCGCACCCGCACCATCGACATCCCGTGCGGGCAGGGCCCGATCGTCGCCGTCTCCGGCCGGTTCGTGCAGACCTCGGTGCACACCACGGTGGCCGCGCTGCTCGACGGCGAGCCGTTGGCGGCCAAGGCCTGCGACCCGGCGCCCATCGCCCTGCCCGCGGGCAAGCAGGAACTTCTGGTCAGCCCCGGCTCGGGCTTCATCGTCGACGGGATCGCCCTGACCGGGCCGCAGGCAGCCGAGATCCCCACGGCGACAACAACTCCAGCCAAGGCGGCCAGCTGGGGCCCGGATCGTCGGGTCATCGACGTGGCGCGGGCACCGATCGCCCGGGTGCTGGTGGTCCCCGAGAGTGTCAACCCGGGCTGGGTGGCGCACGCCCCCGACGGGGTGACGCTGACCCCGGTGATCGTCAACGGCTGGCAGCAGGGCTGGGTGGTACCCGCCGGTGAGCAGGGCCCGATCACGCTGAGCTTCCCGTCGAACGCCACCTACCGGACCGGGCTGGCCGCCGGGCTGGGCCTGCTGCCCCTGCTGCTGGTGCTCGCACTGGTGCCCGCACGCCGACCGCCGCAGGCGTCCGTCGCCGCCCGGCCCTGGGCCGCTGCAGTGCTGGCCGGTGCGGGCGTGCTCGCCGTGGGTGGGCTGATCGCCGGTATCGGCGGGCTGGTGGTCTTCGGCGCCGCCCTGGGTATCGGCTACGCGCTGCGCGGCCGCGGACTGCTACGTGACCGGCTGACTCTCGGCGCGGCCTCCTGCGGGCTGATCCTGGCGGGGGCGCTGCTGTCGAGATACCCATGGCGATCCGTCGACGGCTATATCGGCCATTCACCGTGGGTGCAGTTGCCCGCGCTGATCGCCCTGGGCGCACTGGCGGCCTCGGTACTGCCCGAACGGTCCGGTTCTGACGAAAACGACCAGGGCGCAACACCTTCCCGTTAGGGTCGTGACATGACAGAGCCGTCCCTGGTCGAGACCGTTCGAGGCCCGATCGCGACCTCCGACCTCGGCGTGGTGCTGATGCACGAGCACGTGTTCGTGCTGTCCCCGGAGATTCTGGTCAACTACCCGGAAGGCTGGGGTGACGAAGCGTCCCGGGAGGCCGACGCCGTCGACAAGCTCAACGCACTGAAGGCCATCGGGGTGGACACCATCGTCGACCCGACGGTCATCGGGCTGGGCCGCTACCTTCCGCGCATTCAACGGGTGGCCGCCAAGACCGACCTGCAGATCGTGGTGGCGACCGGCGTCTACACCTACAACGACGTCCCGATGTACTTCCACTTCGCCGGCCCGGGCACCGCGCTGGGCGGCCCGGAGACCATGACCGACCTGTTCGTCCGCGATATCACCGAGGGCATCGCCGACACCGGGGTCAAGGCCGCGATTCTCAAGTGCGCCACCGACGAGCCCGGCGTGACCCCCGGTGTCGAGCGGGTGTTGCGCGCCGTGGCCCAGGCCCACCGGCAGACCGGGGTGCCGATCACCACCCACACCCACGCCCACACCCGTCGCGGTCTGGATCAGCAGCGCATCTTCGCCGAGGAGGGGGTGGACTTGAGCCGGGTGATCATCGGGCACAGCGGCGACACCACCGACCTGGGCTACCTTGAGGAGCTCATCGCCGCCGGCTCCTATCTGGGCATGGACCGGTTCGGCCTGGACAACATCCTGAGCTTCGAGGATCGGGTGGACACCGTGGTACGGCTGTGCGAACGCGGCCATGCCGACCGGATGGTGCTGGCCCACGACGCGTCCTGCCACATCGACTGGCTCCCGGAAGCGGCGCTGCCGGTGGTGCTGCCCAATTGGCATTACCTGCACATCCACAACGACGTCCTGCCGGCACTGCGGCAACGCGGTGTCACCGAGGACCAGATCACCACCATGCTCGTGGACAACCCGCGGGCCATCTTCAGCAGGCAAGGTACGTATGAGTGACGCGATCCCCCCGATCGGAACCCGCCTGAGCCAGCTGGCCGCCGAGGACCCCGACCGGCCTGCCGTCAGCTGCGACGGCCGAACCCTGACCCGCGGTGAACTCGAGTCGCGCACCAACCGGCTGGCGCGGGCCTACGCCGAACTCGGTGTCGGCCACGGCGACTACGTGACGATCGCGCTACCCAACTCCATCGAGTGGGTGCTGGCGACGATCGCGGTATGGAAGCTCGGCGCTATTCCCCAGCCGCTGTCGCCGCGGTTGCCCGACGCCGAGTTCGTCGGCCTGCTCGACCTCAAGCCGCGCGCATTACTGGTCGGCCGGGCCGATCCCCGCGGTGTGGTCCGGTCGGTCGACGGCGACTTCACCGGCGCTCCCGAGTTATCCGATGCCCCACTGCCCGAAGCGGTTTCACCGTCATGGAAGTCGATGCCCTCGGGCGGCAGCACCGGACGTCCCAAACTCATCGAGGCGGGCGGCGAGGGCCGGATCCCGGCCGAGATCATCGCGATGGGGATGGGCAACCTGCCCACCGACACCCACCTGCTCCCGGTGCCGCTGAGCCACAACACCGGCTTCACCTCGGCCACCCTGGCGCTGCTGACCGGCCAGCACCTGGTGCTGATGCGCCGCTTCGAACCTACGGAGTTCCTCCGGCTCATCACCGACTACAAGGTCAACTACCTGGCCACCGTGCCGACCATCATGCAACGCCTGCTGCCGGTCTACCAGGCCGATCCGGACGCCTACGACCTGTCCTCACTACGACGGTTCTGGCACCTGGCCGCACCGTGCCCGCCGAACATCAAGGAAGCCTGGATCGAACTGCTCGGCCCCGACACCGTGTGGGAACTCTACGGCGGCACCGAACTTCAAGCCCTGACCTTCATCAGCGGGACGGAGTGGCTGGCCCACCGGGGTTCGGTGGGCCGCGTGGTGGCCGGTGAGATGAAGGTGCTCGACGACGACGGCAACGAATGCCCGCCCGGAGTGGTCGGCGAGATCTACATGCGCCCGGCGCCGGGCAGCGCACCGACCTACCGCTACATCGGCAGCACGGCAAAAACCCGGGACGGCTGGGATTCCCTCGGCGATCTGGGGTGGTTCGACGAGGACGGTTACCTGTATCTGGCCGACCGGCGGGTGGACATGTTCACCGTGGGTGGGCGCAATGTGTACCCGGCCGAGATCGAGAACGCACTCGCCGAACACCCGTCGGTGCTGTCGTGTCTGGTGGTCGGCGTGCCGCATGAGGATCTCGGCCAGGTGCCGCACGCCCTGGTGCACACCGAGGGCGGCGATCTCGACGCCGACGCGGTGAAGACGTTCGTCGCCGAGCGGCTGGCCGACTACAAGGTCCCGCGCACCGTGGAGTTCGTCGACACCCCATTGCGCGACGACGCGGGCAAGGCACGGCGGTCGGCCGTTCGCGACGAGGTCATTGCGCGGCTGTCCGGTTAGGGCGACGCCAGCGGAGCGGACCGCAGGGCGAGTGTCCGGACGAAGTCGATCTGTTTGAGGTCGGTGAGCACCTGGCGGGCCATCAGTCCGTGATTCAGGGTGATCGCCAACCAGAGGTGCGTCGGCTCGGTCGCCACAGCTCCGGCGGAGCGCGCATAGTCGGCCGCCGTGACCAGCAGCTCACGGGCCTGCGGGCTGAAGGGCAGGTGCACGATCCGCGGCGACGGCCGTTTGCGCGTGCCGCTGATCTGCTCGATGTATCCCCGGATCACCGCGGGGCTGACCCCTCGCTCTTCCAGCCCTGCGGTGATCCGATGGGAGACATCGGCGACCAGGCCGAGAAGCACGTGCGCGGAGCCGACGAAGTTGCTGGCGTAGGAGTAGGCCTCGTCGTGTGCTTCCCGTATTACAGCCCGTGCCGACTCCCCGAGGGTCGCGAGAGCGCCGGCGAATTGCTCGGCGCCGACGAGACCGTCGGAGGGAGGAACACTGGCCATAATTGACCGAGCTTACAATATGAACATATTGTAAGCTCAGCTAAGAAAAAGTCCGGCGTTACTCGACCGGCCGGCGGATCTGGCCACGCTCCAGCAGCCTGTTGATGGCATCCCGCCATCGCTGCAGCTGAGCAGGGGTGACGAAGGGTTCGGGGAGGTGCCGGTCGATGTGCCGGCGCATGATCACCGCACCCATGACCAGCACGAGCGGATTGAGCGCGGCCCACACCAGATCGAGATTCTCGACGGTGCCGCCCTCGTCCGCCAGTCGCCGCCAGCGCGCGAGTCCGATCTCGGCCGTCGAGTCGAAGAACGCGGCCCCCGCGGGTGCGCCTTCGACGAGCAACCGGGCAAGGTAGTCCACCGCCGTTAGCTGTTGTGACAGCAGGAAACTCACCCGGCGTCCCATTTCCAGCACCGACTCGCCCGAGGACGCCGTGAGCGGTCTGGCCATCTCAGCTCTGATGACACCGAGCGCATGGGCATTGACGGCATCGACCAGGCGGTCTTTGGACCCGAAATGGTGCTGCACCAGACCGACTGATACACCGGCAGCTTCGGCGACCATCTGCAGGGTCGACTTGGCGGCACCGTGCTGACCGAACACGTCGAGGGCTGCCACGACGATCCGTTCCTGCTTCGACGGACCCAGGCCGTCTTCGGGGACCACTACCTCGCCTACCTTGCCCATCCTCCCCCGCGCTACCGACTGTTCACCCATGACGGTAAGTGGCGCGGGGCCGCACCGGCCATAGGTGGGACGAAATCCCATTGTCGACACGGACACCGGGGGTGTTTCGTTCACCCGATCGCGCACCGCGCACTTAGTCCCGGCCCTGCCAGGCCCGGGCCGCGACGAGTTCGGGCACCAGCACCTCGGTGAGCAGGCGGACATCGTCATCGTGGTCACCGGGGTAGCGAACCGCGAACTGTGCACCGGCAACGGTGTCCCCGACACCGACGACGGTGCTCTGCCGCAACGTCGTCCACTCCGCCATCTGCTCTTCCCACGGCGATCCGGCGAAAACGAGCAGCCGGTAGTCGGTGGTCTTGGTGAGGTAGACGTCGACGTGGCTCCAGTCACCGGTCTCACAGCCGACCGCGGGGCGACGCGGTCCCTCGCGCAGCATTAGCGCCCCCTGCTGGGCGGAGCAGAATCGGTGCGCCGGAGCCGCCAGGTGCGTGCCGTCAGGTCCCAGGAGAAGTTCGGATACCGCTGGACGCCAATCTGATTCGGTGTCGAGGAGATGCGCGCTGGCCTCAGCCGCCCGGCTGAGGCGGGCTGCCAGCGCGCCGGTATCCGCCCCGGTCAGGTGTGCTTCGAGTGCCATCAACAGGGCCAGCGTGTGTTGGTACGTGCGGCAGGCCACGCCGCCGGTTTCCGGCTCGGCACCCAGGCCGACGACGGCCTGACAACGCTGCGTGATCGCCGATCCCGCGGTGTTGGTCAGCGCGACGGTGCTGACACCGGCGGGCAGACGGTCCAGGGCGTCAAGCGTTTCCACTGATCCACCGGTTGCCGACGTCGCGACGACCAGGGTTCGGGCACCCCAGTCCGGGATCAGGGCGGAGGCGGCGAGCTCGGAGACCGCGACCAGGCCACGCGCCCGCATCCGGGCAGCCGCGACACCACCGGCGTAAGCCGACGAACCCATTCCGATCAGGACCACCCGCTCGATGCCCGCCGGCACCACCGAAGCCCACGGGTTGCCCTCGGCCAGCGCATCGGCCAGTCCGCCCAGTGTCTCGGGCTTGCGGTGCAGGTCCGCGACGAAGCCGTCAGCGTCCACCGGGAGTCCTTTCGTCGAGCAGCGCCGGCAGCGCAGCGTCAGGGACGTACATCCAGCGCGGCAGATGCCGGGCCGCGTAGACGATCTCACGCAGCACCTGCTGCAGGCGGAAGGCGGGTACCTGCGCGGCGTCGTAGATGTCGGCGTAACCCAGTTCGGTGATCGTGCGGGCATAGGTGTCCAGGAACGAGCTGCGTGCGGCGTGATCAACCACCGCCAGTGCCTGTTCGTCGAGGGCGTTGTGCCGTCGGGCGACGATCGCGACGTGGGCCAGCGACTGGGCCATCCCGGCGACGTCGAGGGCAGCCGGGATGGGCAACACCCGCTGCTGCGGGGGCAGGACAGGATTGCCGTCGAAATCAGTGACCACGTATCCCGCCCCGCGTCCGGAGTCGTAGTGCAGGATCTGGCCGACGTGAAGGTCACCATGGCCGTCGATCACCACAGTGCCGGCCAGATCGGCCAGGCCGGCCAGCGTCTGCTCGATCTGCCGGTCGTGCAGCACCGCCGATGACGGCGAATCACACAGCGTCCGGGCCTCCTCGAGGGTCGCCAGCGCCGCGTCACGCCATCGCCGGGCGTCGGCAACCGTGGCCGTGCTCGCGGTGGCGGCCAGCGCGGCGTGCAGTTCGGCGATCACGGTCGCGACCTCGGCTGCCGCAGCCACCACCGGTGCGGGGCGCGCGGCGCCGTCGCGGGCCGCCTCGGCCATCAACTCCACCGCCCAGGTCCAGCCGTCGACGGCAGCCGGGAGGTACTCGTCGACGTTCACCACCAACGTGTCGGCGCCACCGGGCGGTCGCCAGGTGACCAGCCCCCAGGGTTGGGGCATATGGCGGAAGCCTTTGCTGCGCAACAGCTGTAGTCGCGATGGTGCCGGGTGCGGACCTTCCTGCAAATGTGTCGCCCACTTGACTACGGCGGCATCGCCGACGATCACCGACTCGTTGGTCTGATCCACCGTGACCGCCCGCTCGCCGGCCGCCGGCCGCGCCGACCACGCATGCACACCGAAGTTGCCCCGCTCCCGGGTACCGGATGCCGAAAGCAGGGCGATCAGCGCTTCAGCCACACCGTCACCCGGCCGGGCCCGGCGCCATCGATCGCCCTCTCGCACTTGAGGTACGGCGGCCAGACCCTCGTCGTCGGCGACTACCGCCAGGCGTTTGCCGTCGGCGAGTTCCAGAACGTCGAGTTCGCGGACCACCGGATCAGGCCGTCGCCGCCCGGCCCACCTGCTCGATGACGTCGGCACCGACGCGCAGGCCGTCGCGGGTCCGGATCTTCTCGCCGATCTCGGCGAGGCGGTCCCGCAAGGCGGTGTCGGCCAGGATCCGATCGACGGCGCTGGTGAGTTCGGTGTCGGCGAATGCGTAGGTGTTCAGCCGCACGCCGAACCCGAGTTCGTCGATGCGCTGGGCATTTTCGTACTGGTCCCAGAACAGCGGCAACACGATCAGCGGCTTGCCGAAGTGCAGTGTCTCGGTCACCGTGTTGTTGCCGCCATGCGAGATCACCAGGTCCACCTGCGGGATGACCTTGGTCTGCGGCACCATCTGCGCACCGACCATGTTGTCGGCCAACGTGATTCGATCCGCCTGCGGGCCTTTGCTGACGATGTAGCGGTGCGGGGTGGTGCTCAGGACATCGACGAGCCGCTGCATGAGCTCCACGTCAGCGCCGCCCAGCGAGCCCAGCGAGAGATAGATCAGCGCGCTGCCCTCGGGACGGTCGGCGACCTGGGCGGGAACCGTGTACTCGGCGTCGGTTTCCCGGACGCTGGAATCCATCCGGGTCCAGCTGCCGTCGAGCGGACGGGCTTCGACGTAATCGGCTTCGGCCGGATACACGTAGAGGTTGGCCGCGTTCTCGCGCGGCATGAACTCCAGGTCGGGCAGCGGCTCGGCGCCCTGCTGCTGCACCCAGGAGTTGAAGTCGTCCCACAGTGCCCGGTGGGTGCGGTCGAACTCCGCGCGGTAGTCGTCCCACGCCGAGCGGTCGTCGCTGGGCAGACCCGAGAACGGCGGCGGGATGTTGGGCCCGGGAATCTCCAGCGGGCTACACGAGACGATCCGGACGAACGGCACAGCCGCGGTGACCAGAGCCGGGAACAACACGACGTTGTCTTCGACGATCACGTCGGGTCGATGCTCGGCGATGATCGCCCGCAGACGCGGTTCGCAATACTTCGCACCGTCGATCAGCGCCTGAAAGGTCGGCTGGATGAACGTCTCGAGCTGATCGACGGTCGGCTTGCGGAACTCCGGCGCGGTCTCAGCGATGAAATCCGTCCAGAACTTGCCCGGGTCCTCGTCGGCAGCTCCCTCGGCAGGCTCAGCGAGGTCGACGAGTTCCTCGACGAATCCGAGCGGGGCCAGCTTGCCCGCCCATGAACTCTCGGCGGCGAACACGATGCGGTGGCCGCGGTCACGCAGGATGGCGGCCAACCCGATGCACTGGTTCGTCGGCCCGTACGCCGACTCCGGCCAGAACATGACGGTGAGTGGCCCTGTGGCTCCCATGGCGGTCCCTTCGATGCGATCAGGTCTGACAGATCATTGCGCAACGCCCACCCCGGGCGCATCAGCACGGGGGTGGGGAGACGTACGCAACACCCTTCCGCGACGGCCGGTGTCGCCGCGTGTTTGCCAGTAGCCGGTCTCCCGGCACCTCGCGCAATGGCACGCAGCGGTCGCTGGAACCCCGGATTCCGAACCCGCAGGCTCTCACCACACACTCCCGCGACGGGCCCACGGCCTGCGCTCACCACCGGCGCTTCGCTATCTGGCGCACCAGAATTCGCGGGCCAGAGATCCGCGAAAATTCAAATATTACGTTTGCTATCCCTACTAACTTCCGGGCCTGGCGGACAGCTACCGTCGGAGGGATCAAACTACTTCCGCTCTGTCGCGCCCGCGCGAGCCGACCGGTTGTCCATGTCTTCCGGAGGCAGCGATGAGGAACGAAACGCCCCCTGGGGTCGGTACGTCCGTCGCACGCGACTGGGGCTCTGTCCCCCACCCCGTGGTCGTTCTCGACGACGACGGGGTGGTCGTCGCGATCAGCGCGGCGGCCCACGCAGTGTTGCCCGAGATCACCGTCGGTGATCGGCTCGACGGCACCGCCCCGGCGTGGGTGGTCGAGGCCTGCCGGACGCGAACCGAGGTGGTGGCCGGCCAACTCGACGGGCGGGACTTCCACGTGCAGCCCACGACGCTGCCGGATGGGCAGATTGCCTGCTGGTTGATCGCCGACACCGACCGGTCGCTGCAACTCGTCCAGGACGCGCTCCAGCGGGAGCGCAAGCACGCCGCGTTCCTCGACGAGGCGTCCGCGGTGCTGACGGTGTCACTCAATGTCGACCGGTGCATGGAGGCCACCGCCCGGATGGCGGCCCGCCATCTGGCCGACGCCGCCGTGGTGGTGGGACCTCGCTCCGGCGGTGTGCTGCCCGTCTTCGACAGCGGTGCCGACGGGACCGTCACCCAGCGGCATATCGCCGAGGACCCGGCCCAGATCGCCGGTCTCAGTGAGGCATTGCGCGGCTTCCCGCCGGTGCCGTCGCGCTGGATCGATCCGTCAACCCTGCCGGGGTGGCTGCTTCCGGAGGGGTTCCAGGGATCGGTGGGCTCGGTGGTGATCACGCCGCTGCCCGGCCACGGCATTCCGGCCGGCGCCCTGGTCCTGCTGCGGCGCACCACCCATATGGCGTTCAGCGAGGGCGAGGAGATTCTGGCCCGGCTGTTCGCCGCCCGCGCCGGCGCCGCACTGGCCGCTGCACGCCTATACGCCGAGCAGTCGGCCATCACCAGCACCCTGCTGCGCGAGCTGCTGCCCCCGCAGCTGCACCGGATGCACGGTTTCGAGCTGGCCGGCCGGTACCGCGCCTCCGACGACCATCAGCTGATCGGCGGCGACTTCTACGACGTGCATCCCGCACCGACCCCGGACGAGGAGACCCTCGTCGTCCTGGGTGACGTGTGTGGGAAGGGTCTGGAAGCGGCCGTCCTGACCGGCAAGATCCGCAACACGCTGCAGGCCCTGGCGCCACTGGCCGAGCACCACGAAGAGGTGCTCAAACTGCTCAACAACGCTCTGCTGTCCCCGGACAACAGCCGTTTCGCCACCCTGGTGCTGGCCTCCGTCTCCGACCGCGAGGGCCAGCTGCGGCTGCGGCTGACGTGTGCGGGCCACCCGGCCCCGCTGATCGCCCGCGCCGACGGGACGGTCGAGACCGCAGACACCCGCGGCATGCTGATCGGTGCGCTGCCCATGTTCCGGGCCCGCTCGTTCGACACCTGGCTGGCGCCGGGCGAGACCTGCCTGCTCTATACCGACGGGGTGACCGAGGCACGGGGTGGACCGCTGGGCACCGAGCAGTTCGGCGAAGAGCGGCTGGCCGCGGCCTTCGCGCGGTGCGCGGGGATGCCCGCCGAAGCGGTCGTGGAGCGCATCATGATGCTCACCGCCGAGTGGGTGGACCGCAAACCGCACGACGACATCGCCGCCGTGGCGATCACCGCGCCGCGGCGCAACCATCTGTCCGCCGTCAACGGCCACACCGCCGGGAGATACACCGCATGACGGTGGCCTCGGCGCGGGCCCGACTCTGGGATGCCGTCCTCGTGGGTGACGAATATGCCGCCATCGCAACGGTATTCGATGCCGTCGATGGCGGTATGGGCCTGGAGGGCGTGCTGCTGGATGTCATCGCCCCGGTGCAGTACCGGATCGGCACCGAGTGGGCCGCCAACCGGATCTCGGTGACCGAGGAGCACTGCGCGACGGCCATCAACGACCGGGCGATCGCGGCGCTGTCCCGGCATCCGTCGTTCCGCGGCGGCGGTCAGGCCGGCCGGGTGACGGTGGCATGCGTCGACGGCGAATGGCATGCGCTGCCCGCCCGGTTGCTGACCGAGGTGCTCAGATTGCGGGGCTGGCAGGTCGACTTCCTGGGCGCGCATGTCCCTACCCAAAGCCTGATCGCCCATGTGCACCGGCATGGCCCGGACGCGATCGCGCTGTCGTGCATGATCCCGAGCCGGTTGCCCGTGGCGCACGCCGCGATCACCGCGTGCCAGGCCGCGGGCGTCTCGGTGCTGGCCGGTGGTGCGGCATTCGGCCCCGACGGCCGATACGCCTACCAGTTGGGTGCCAACGCCTGGGCTCCCGACGCCCGCTCGGCCGCCGAGACGCTGGCCCGCGGGTTACCGCCCGCCAAGGGTTTCACCGACCCGCAGACCGGGCATGACCTCGCTCATCTGGCCGACCAGGAGTTCACCATGGTCTCCGAGATGGCCAGCCAGCTGGTCGCCCACACGATCGAGGAACTGGAACACCGCCTGCCCGAGATGCGGGACTACTCCGCTGAACAGCGGGAGGGCACCCTTGAGGACATCGCGCACATCGTCGGCTTCCTGACCGCCGCGCTCTATGTCGACGACGATGAGTTGTTCACCAGCTTCATCACCTGGAGCGCCGACATCCTGTCCGCCCGCGGGGCCGGAGAAACAACGATCCCGCCGAGCCTGGATATCTTGACCGTTCGCCTGCAGGATTTCCCGCGGGCCCGGCGAATCCTGCATAGTGCCCTTGCCGCCCTGACCGATCTGGCCCGACCGGCCCCCGACCCCGCACCGATGCCATGAACCTGACTGTCACACTCGACACCCCCCACTCGGCACGCCTGATCCTGGCCGGCGAGCTGGATTTCGTTGCCGCGCCTCAACTTCTGGGTGCGGTGTCGGAGGTGATGCGCGAGCATGACAACCTGCGCCACCTCCACCTCGACTTCGAGGGCATGACCCTGTGCGACTCCGCCGGCCTGGCTGCTCTGGTTGTCATCGAGCGGCGCTGTACCGCGGCGCGGGTGCGCCTGCACCTGGATCGCAAGACCCGGCAACTCGACCGCATCCTGGACGTCACCGGCCTCAGTGAGCACTTCGCCACCTCGGCCGCGAACACCAAACCGGTCGAGCAGGACACCCAGGACGAGACGGTGGGCTGAACGCGCTAGTGCGCGATCACCGGTTCGGGCGTATCGCTGACCGAACTGTCCAACGGCGGAATCGGCGATTTGCGTCGATATTCCCACCGGCGCAACGCATTACGGCACGGTGACTCGATGAGCGCATAGCTCACCGCGGCCATCGCGAACCCGAAGACCAACGTGAGCACCAGCACGACGATCAGGTTGCCGTTGAACATGAACTTGCCGACCATCGGAAACACCATGACCAGTGCGGCCAGGTGCCAGACGAACAGTCCATAGGACCACCGTCCGAGGGTCACCATGACCCGGTTGCCCAGTATCGGGTGCGGGGTGTCGGGGCGATCCAGCACCAGCGGCGCCAGCAGTGCCCAGGCCACGATCGCTCCGAGTGACGTGCGAATCACGAACTGGCCCAAGGTCGCAGGCACCAGATCCTCGGGGCCCGCCAGCGGTGAGGCGGACAGCAGGTAGGCCGTCACCGCGATCGCCGTGATCGCCCACCGGTTGCGGGCCAATTTGTGCACCAAGCCCAGCGGGCTGACCGTCCACTCGGCCAGCAGCATGCCGGCGGCGAACCAGGAGGCGTACGCCGGTGGCCAGTTGAGGAAGTTCACCCCCTGGGGCGTGTGGATCGGCAGCAGTCCCCAGCCGAGGCTGGCCACCGCGACGGCCGCGATCACCGGCACCCGGGCCCGCACGGGCAGCCGGCGGGCCAGGAACGCCAGGATCGGCAGCGCGAGGTAGAAGCTCACCTCGACCGACAGACTCCACATCTGGGTGAGCCCGGCGGTCAGCGTCAGCGGTACGTACACCTGGGTCAGGGTCAGGTTGGCCAGCCAGACCGTCGGGCTGGCGTGATTGGCCTCCGGAAGCAACGTCAGGATGACGATGACGGCGACAAGGTAGCCGGGCATGATGCGCACCAGCCGCGAGCGCAGATAGTGGCCGGTGGGCGGGCGCTGCCGCAGTCCCCGCGCCGCGGCCGCATGACCGCGCCACAGCAGGAAGCCGGAGAGCGCGAAGAACACGGCGACGGCGAGGTCGAATCGGTGCAGCAGGCGGCCCAGCACCCCGCTGGAGGTTCCGGTCTGGAACGCCACGTGGGTGAGCACCACGCCCATGGCCGCACAGGCCCGCATCCCCTCGACGGCGGGCAGGAAGCCCCGGGTGCCCCCGACCTGCTCCGCCACCGGTTTCATGTCCGCCAGTCTGCCGGTGCCGGGTAACCCGGCGAAAGTGGGTACACCCTGGCTGCGGCGTGACCTCCTAATTGGCCGGTGCCTTGGCATCT
The DNA here is from genome assembly GCF_001494595.1 of Mycobacterium sp. M26. Taxonomy (GTDB): domain Bacteria; phylum Actinomycetota; class Actinomycetes; order Mycobacteriales; family Mycobacteriaceae; genus Mycobacterium. Next base: position 819,643 of record NZ_LN929907.1, on the reverse strand, counting down.
GCTGTTAGGGTCAGACCGGTTTGCTTCGCCGTCTCGGCGGTGCAGAACCCGACGGGAGAAGGAGGCCACGGCAGCGTGAATCGCGCAGGCATGTTGCGTATCGCGGCGTACGGCATCATCGGGCTCGGAGCCGCCCTTCTGATCGCCGCCCTGCTGCTGTCGACCTACACCTCGGGCAAGATCCAGAAGATTCCGTTGAACATCGACGAGTCCCTGGTCAGCAACGGCACCGGAACCGCACTGGACCCGGCCTCACTGTCCGGCGAGCGGTTCATCATCGACAAGAACGTTCCGCTGGTGTCCCAGCAGCAGATCACCGTCGAATCGCCGGCCAACGCCGACGTGGTGACCTTCCAGGTCGGCACCAGCGTGCGGCGCAGCGACAAGCAGCAGGACAACGGCCTGCTGCTGGCCATGGTCGACACCGTGACGCTCAACCGCAGCACCGCGATGGCGGTGTCCGATGACACCCATCCGGGCGGTTCGGTGCAGAAGCCGCGGACCATCGAGGACGACAAGCCGCCGACGAATATCGCGCTGCCGCACGACGGCCTGTCCTACCGCTTCCCGTTCAACACGGAGAAGAAGACCTACCCGTACTTCGATCCGATCGCGCAGAAGGCGTTCGACGCCAACTATGACGGCGAAGACGATGTGAACGGGCTGACGACCTACCGGTTCACCCAGAACGTCGGCTACGACGCCGACGGCAAGCTGGTCGAGCCGATCAAGTACGCCTCGCTGTACGACAACGACGAGGAGGGCCAGGTGACCGCCCGGGCGTCGCTGTGGGGCCTGCCCGGCCCGCCGGACGATCCGGTCACCATGACCCGCTACTACGCCGCCCAGCGCACGTTCTGGGTGGATCCGGTGACCGGCACCATCGTCAAGGCCGAAGAGCACGCCAACCACTACTACGCGCGGGATCCGCTGAAGCCCGAGATGGCGCTGGCCGACTACAAGGTGACCTCGACCGAGCAGACCATCGAAGATCAGGTGGCCGCCGCCCGCGACGAGCGTGACCGGGTGGGTCTGTGGTCGCGGGTGCTGCCCATCAGCTTTACGGCAGCCGGTCTGGTGGCCCTCATCGGCGGTGCCCTGCTCGGCATGTTCAGCGTGCGGGCCGAGGCCGCTCTGATCGATCCGGGCCTGGATACCGCCGATCACGGGTTCTTCGGCAAGGACGAGACCGGACCGATGCCGGCCGCTGAGGCCGCCACCGAGAAGCTGCCCGCGGCGCGACCCGATCTGGAGCCTCCGCCGGACCGGTGAGCACCGCATGACCCGGGCACACCGCCGGGCAGTCCGGTGGGTGGTGCCGGGATATGCCCTGATCTTGGCCGTCGCCGTGACGGCTCCCCTGCTGGCGCCCGGGTATCTGCTGTTGCGCGACGCCGTGTCCACCCCGCGGTCCTACCTGTCCGACGCGGCGCTGGGCCTGTCCGAAGCCGCTCCGCGGGCTCTGCCGCAGGACTTTCTGGTGGCCGTGCTGTCGGCCGTGATCGACGGCGGGGTGGTGGTCAAGGCGCTGCTGGTGGCCGGGTTGTTCCTGGCCGGCTGGGGCGCCGCACGACTGGCCGGTCAGGTGGTGCCCGAGGCGGGGGTGCCCGGTCAGTTGGTGGCCACCACGCTCGCAGTGTGGAACCCCTACGTCGCTGAGCGGCTACTGCAGGGGCACTGGAGCCTGCTGGTCGGCTACGGATGTTTGCCGTGGGTCGCCGCGGCGGTGATCGGGTTACGCACCGGCCGGGCGCCACACTGGCCGAGGTGGGCTGCCGCGGTGTTCTGGATCGCGGTGGCCGGCCTTACCCCGACCGGATTGATCCTGGCGGCGGTGGTGGCCGGAGTCTGCGTCGCGGTGCCCGGCGGCGGGGTGTCACGACTGCGCTGTGCCGCGGGGATCCTGGCAGCATCGATCGGCGCAGCCCTGCCATGGCTGACCGCGTCGGCTCTCGGGAGTGCCCTGGGCTCGTCGCCGCCGTCGGGGCTGTCGGCGTTCGCCGCGCGGGCCGAACCCGGGCTGGGAACACTCGGCAGTCTCGCCGGTCTCGGCGGAATCTGGAATGCCGAGGCCGTACCTGCCTCGCGCACAACACTATTGGCACTGGCAGCGACCGCAGTGTTGTTGACGGTGGTGGCAGTTGGGTTGCCGACGGCGATTCGGCGGCCTGCCGCGGTGCCACTGCTGGTACTGGGCGCGGTCAGCATCGTGGCGCCCGCGCTGGCCGCAACCGGTCCCGGGTTGGCGCTGCTGCGGGCCGTCGTCGACGCCGCGCCGGGACTCGGGGTGCTGCGCGACGGGCAGAAGTGGGTGGCGCTGGCGATGCCGGGTTACGCGATCGCCGGCGCGGGAGCGGTGCTCACCGCGCGGAGGTGGTCACGCCCGGGTGTGAGTGCGCTGATCGCTATCTCGGCGTTGATCGCGGTGCTGCCCGATCTGGCGTGGGGCGTGGGCGGCAGGGTGGCGCCGGTGCACTACCCGCCGGGGTGGGCGGCGGTGGCCGAGGCCGTGAACGCCGATCCGGGAGCCGTGGTGGTGCTGCCCGCCGACACGATGCGCCGGTTCGCGTGGGCCGGCCCGGCACCGGTGCTCGACCCGATGCCGCGCTGGTTGCGACCCGAGGTGCTGACCACCGGTGACCTGACCATCTCCGGGCAGACCGTGCTCGGGGAGGGCGGACGCGCCCGCGAGATCCAGCGCATGCTGCTGGCCGGTGAACGACCGCAGGACTTGGCCGCCGCAGGCGTGCGCTGGGTGGTGATCGAGGGCGGAACCGCCGGCGAGACGGGTAACGCCGAGCAGACCCTGCGCGAACTGCCGGTGATCTACCACGACGGCGACCTCACGCTCTATCGCGTTGGGGGAACGAGTCCCGTTGCACCACAAGGGAAACGACAGCTGCTGATCGCAATGCACCTAGTGTGGATCGCACTGCTGGGAGTGAGCGGTGTGGCGCTGGCGGCTTCCCTGCGCCGCCGCATAAATGTACCATCTGGTACATGATCACCTCGAGCACTGTCACCATCGACGCTCCGGCCGCTCTGGTGTGGCAGGTGTTCACCGACGTCCAACGGTGGCCGGAATGGACGGCATCGGTGAACCGCCTGGTCGGCCTGGACGGACCCGATCTGGCCGTCGGCCGCCGATTCCAGATCGACCAGCCGCGCATGCCCCGGCTGCGGTGGACGGTCACCGAACTCGTCGCGGACACCTCATGGACGTGGGTACAGACCTCGCCGGGTGGCCGCACCACCGCACGCCACGACGTCGTCGCCAATCCGGACGGGACGACGGAGGTGCGCCAGGTTCTGGACCAGGGCGGCGTCATCGGCGGCCTCGTCGGGCGCATGATGCGGTCGATGACGCAGCGCTACCTGGAGATGGAGGGCCAGGGACTGAAGCGCCGGAGCGAAGAACTGGCGAAGTACCGTGGGCCGGCCACCTGACACCGCCCGCCGGGCCGAGTTGCTCGACGCGCTGGTGACCGAGTGCGCCACGCACGGAGTGGGTGGTCGGTCCTTGCGGGAGCTGGCCGAGGCCGTCGGCACCAGCCACCGAATGCTGCTGCACCACTTCGGTTCCCGTGACGAATTGCTGCTGGCGGTTGTCAACGAGGTCGAACGCCGCCAGAAGGAACTCCTCCACGAACTGGACTCCGACGGGGCAGCCGGTTTCGCCGCGATGTGGCGGCACCTGCGCCAGCCTGGCCTGCGCGATCTGGAACGGTTGTTCTTCGAGTGTTACGCCCGTGGCACCCAGGGCGAGAGTCCCTTCGCCACCATGCTTCCCGCTGCCGTCGAGGGCTGGCTCGCCGAGGTGCCCGGCGATCGCAGCCAGGCCAGGCTGGGGCTGGCCGTCATGCGCGGACTGCTGCTCGATCTGGCCGGAACCGATGACGAGGCAGGAGTCGACGCCGCCGCGGCCCGGTTCGTGGAGCTGCTGAAGCGCGACGAAACGCGTTCAGATTAAGCCTGTTTGGCGATGAGCGGTTTGAGCTGGTCGAGGATGTGCGTGATCAGTTCATCCTGTTTGGTCAGGTGATCCTGGATCATCGAGGCCTCCTTGAGGACGGCCTCGGCGTCCTTATAGGTCTCGTCTGCGCGGGTGTCGGCCGCTTTGGCCTGGATGTTCTGCCCCACGATGATGATCGGCAGGAGCACCAGTTGCAGGAAGCTGCTGGACAGCCACACCACGATGAAGTAGGTCCCCTGCTTGATCGCATCGGGCAGGGCGAACAGCGCCAGCACGGTGAACAGGTAGGCGGTCCACATTGTTCCAACCACCACGGTGATCTTGAGACCGAACCGGGCGTTGAACCGCACCAGCCAGTTCTCGTGCGCGACGCCGCGAATCTGCTCTGAGGTCAACGGCTTTCTGGCGTGTAGCTCGGCCGCACGCGGGTGGCGGACGTAGTCATAGATCTTCGGCATTCGCGGATCATCACACGACGATCCCGTGAATGGGCTGTCAATCTTCGGCGCGTGGCCCGTAACGCTCGCGGTAGGACTCGTGGATGTGGGCGTCGCGCTTGCGGGCCAGTTGGTCGATCAGCGCCGGATCGAGATTGTGCTGGCGCAGCCGGTAGGTGCGCCAAATCTTGTCCAGGGCATGGGCGAAGTAGAGGAACGGCAGGAACAGCAGCGCCGACATGGCCAGGTGCATCGGCGTGGTGGCCGGGATGAGCCACAGCGGCGAGACGAGCAGCAGGCCCGGAATCGCCACGCGCAGCAGCGTTCGCAGCCGGGCGCCCTTGCCGGTGAGGTCGTTGCGCACCCAGTCGTTCATCGACGCGGGCAGCTGCTTGCCGTAGCAATAGGCGATGTACTGCAGGGGGTTGGGACGAGCGTTCTCAGTCATGGGTTCCTAGATCACGCCGCTGACGCGGGTTCCGGAGTGCACGGACTCCAACACATGTCGCATGGCAGCCGCACTCTGCTGCCACGAGAACTCTCGGCTGCGCACGTGGGCTTTGGCGCCGAGTTCGGCGCGCAGAACCCGGTCGGTCAGCAACCGCTCCAGCTCGTTCACGAGTTCCTCGGGATCATCGACCAGCACACCGGTCACCCCGTCGATCACCGAATCGGTGAGTCCGCCGGACGATCGGTAGCCGACGGTCGGCACGGCGTGCCGGGCGGCCTCGATGACGGCCAGACCCCAGCCTTCCTTGCGCGACGGCAGAACGTGCACCCAAGACTGTTGCACCACCGCATGTTTGACCGCATCGTCCACATGGCCGTGGAACGTGACGGCATCGGCGATGCCCAACACGGCAGCGCGCTCGACGAGCCGGTCATGCCACCATCCGCCGCCGACGACGTCCAGATGAAGGTCGGCGAACGTCGACCGCAACCGGGCCACCGCGTCGAGGGCGTCCTCGATCTGCTTGTGCGGCACCAGCCGTGACAGCACCACCACCCGCGGAGTGGCCGACCGATCTGCGGTCAGAGTGTGCGCGGGCGCCTCGTCCAGTCCATTGCGCACCACGGCGATCTGGCGGGCGTTGACCCCGAGGTCGGCCAGATCCCGCGCCGACGGCAGCGACACCGTGACGTACTGGTTGCGCCGGTGCATCCGCGGCGAGAGCCGCGATTCGACCCACCAGCCCAGCCGGCCCAGCACCGGGCCGGCGACCGGCCACTGCTCGCGGTGGCAGTGATGGACCAGGAGAGCCACCCGCCGGCCGAACGCCAGCCGGGCCAGGAAAGGGATGCCGTTCTGGGTGTCCAGCACGACATCGGGGCGCACCCGGCGCAGCGGGCCGAGCCCCACGCGCGCCAGCACCATGGCCAGGCCTGCCCAGATGTAGACGGAGTAGGGGCCCCCGCCGCGGCTGATGCGGACGCCGTCGACGACCTCTTTGCGCGGCGCCCCCGGATAGCGCGCCGTGCGCAAGGTCACTTCAACACCGGACTGGGCGAGAAGGGTGCCGATGCGCTGCACATAGGTCTCACTGCCGCCGCCCTGCGGGTGGCCGGTGTCGCGCCAGCACAACAGCAGCACTGAGCGGACCGGACGGACGGAGGTGGACATCGAGTTCAGCCTAGTCCGCCCGTCGAGTTTCACCTTTTGCAGCTCTCCACTCGAACTTTTCCTGCGAAACGTGAATTTCGCGCTGGATAGGGTGAACCGATGGCCGTCACCGACCTGTTCGCCGCGCGGGCGACGCTGGGCCGGTCGGTGCGTCTGCTCTCGGAGTTCCGCTACGAACAACGTGACCCGGACCGTTTCTACGGGGCGCTGGCCGCCGACACCGCGGCCATGGTTACCGACCTGTGGCGGGTCGAGCACTCCGACCCCACCGGGTGCACGGTCGTCGACGTCGGCGGCGGGCCCGGGTACTTCGCGTCCGCGTTCAGCGCGGCGGGCTGGAACTATGTCGGCGTCGAGCCGGACCCCTCCGAGATGCATGCCGCCGATCACGTGCGTCGCAGCAGCCCGGGCTCCTTCGTCCGGGCCTCCGGGATGGCACTCCCCTTCGCCGACGCCAGCGTGGAGGTATGCCTGTCGTCGAATGTGGCTGAGCATGTGGCCCGGCCATGGCAGCTCGGTGACGAGATGTTGCGCATCACCCGTCCGGGCGGGCTGGCGATCCTGTCCTACACGGTGTGGCTGGGCCCGTTCGGCGGCCACGAGATGGGCCTGACCCACTATCTCGGCGGTCACCGTGCCGCGGCCCGCTACACCCGCAAGCACGGTCACCCGCCGAAGAACAACTACGGATCGTCGCTGTTCGCGGTCTCGGCGGCCGACGGGCTGCGCTGGGCACGCAGCACCGGGGCTCTGGTAGCGGCATTCCCCCGCTACCACCCACGATGGGCGTGGAACCTGACCTCGGTGCCTGGTGTGCGCGAGTTCCTGGTGAGCAATCTGGTGCTGGTGCTACGCCCGCCGAATCCGCCGAAGTGAACAGGTTCTAGTTTTTGTCTTCAGTCGGTAGTGTGACGGGTATGACACAGAGCACCGCGTTCAGAACCGAATGGGACCAGCTGTTTATCGGCGGCAAGTGGGCCGCACCGTCCAGCGCCGAAGTCATCGAAGTGCGTTCTCCGGCGACCGGGGAAATCGTCGGCAAGGTGCCGCTGGCGGTGGCAGCTGATGTCGACGCCGCGTGCGCCGCGGCCCGCAAGGCCTTCGACGAGGGTCCGTGGCCGAAGATGTCGCCCACCGAGCGGGCCGAGATCCTGGGCCGCGCGGTCAAGATCCTTGAAGAGCGCGCCGAGGAGTTCAAGTACCTGCTGGCCGCCGAGACCGGCCAGCCGCCGACGATCGTCGACATGATGCAGTACGGCGCGGCGATGTCGTCGTTCCAGTACTTCGCCGGCGCAGCTGACAAGTTCACCTGGCGCGACTTCCGCGACGGTGTGTACGGCACCACGATGGTGGTGCGTGAGCCGATCGGCGTCGTGGCCGCGGTGACCGCGTGGAACGTGCCGTTCTTCCTGGCCGCCAACAAGCTCGGCCCCGCCCTGCTGGCCGGTTGTACGGTCGTGGTGAAGCCCGCCGCGGAGACCCCGCTGTCGCTGTTCGCGATGGCCGACGTCTTCGCCGAGGCCGGTCTGCCCGAGGGTGTGCTGTCGGTGGTCCCCGGTGGACCCGAGACCGGCCGGGCGCTGACCGCCAACCCCGAGATCGACAAGTACACGTTCACCGGCTCCAGCGCGGTCGGCAAGGAGATCGCGAAGATCGCCGCCGAGAAGCTCAAGCCGTGCACGCTGGAACTGGGCGGCAAGTCCGCAGCCATCATCCTCGAGGACGCCGACCTGGATTCGACGCTGCCGATGCTGGTGTTCTCCGGGCTGATGAACTGCGGCCAGGCCTGTGTGGGCCAGACCCGCATCCTGGCGCCGCGGTCCCGCTACAACGAGGTCGTCGAGAAGCTGTCCGGCGCGGTGGCCGCCATGCCGATCGGCCTGCCCGACGATCCCGCCGCCATGATCGGCCCGCTGATCAGCGAGAAGCAGCGTGAGCGGGTCGAGGGCTACATCAAGAAGGGTGTCGAGGAGGGCGCGCGGCTGGTCACCGGCGGCGGACGTCCGGACGGCCTGGACAACGGCTGGTTCGTGCAGCCCACCGTCTTCGCCGACGTGGACAACTCGATGACCATCGCCCAGGAGGAGATCTTCGGACCGGTGCTGGCGGTGATTCCGTACGACACCGAAGAAGACGCGGTGCGCATCGCCAACGACTCGGTCTACGGGCTGGCCGGCTCGGTGTACACCACCGACAACGACAAGGCGATGAAGATCGCCGCCCAGATCCGCACCGGCACCTACGCGGTCAACATGTACGCGTTCGATCCGGGTGCACCGTTCGGCGGGTACAAGAACTCCGGTATCGGCCGGGAGAACGGCCCCGAGGGTATCGAGCAGTACACGCAGGCCAAGAGCGTGCTGCTGCCGTTCGGCTACACCCCCGAATAACCCGGCGACACAACGACTATGGCCCCCGCTGCGCGGGGGCCATAGTCGTATCTGAGCTGGCGTGTAACGGTTCGGCGGGACGCCGACACTGCCCGAACATGAGCATCACAGATCACCTCAGGAGCATCGCCAGAACCGCCACCCAACCCGAGTTGGCGATGGCACTGTCCACCGCGCTCATCGTCGCGGGCCATCACCTCGCCCGCGGTGGGGCGCCGGCACCCGTCGACGCGTACGCCCCGAAATCGGCTGCCTGACAGGAGGACTGATCTGATGGCACGTCTATCGACCGCCGATTCCGGCACCGAGGATCCCGCACAGCAGCAGGCGCGCGAGGCGATCAAGAAGGCATGGGGGCAGGTGCCCAACCTCGGCGCCGTACTCGCGCTGTCACTGCCGATGACCCGCGCGGTCCTCGGTTTCGACGACGCGCTCGGCAAGGGAGCGTTGCGCGGTGGCATCGCCGAGCAACTGGCCATCGCCGTCTCCCAGGAGAACCGCTGCTCCTACTGTCTGGCGGCGCACACCGCGGCGGCGGGCGCCTACCGGGTGCCGGCCGATGACATCGCCGACGCCCGATCGGCCCACGCCTCGGACCCGAAGACCGCGGCCGCCCTGCGGTTCGCCCAACTCGTGGTGCGGACCCGTGGGCACGTCGAGACCACCGATCTGGCCGCCGTCCGCGCCGCCGGATGGACCGACGCCGAGATCGTGGAGATTCTCGGGCACGCCATCGCCACCACGCTGTCGAACTACCTACACCACATCAGCGAGGTCGAGGTCGATTACCCCGCAGTGGACTTCGCCGACTGACGCGCTCAGAACAGGGCGCGCACGATCATCTCGGCGACGGCGGCCGGCTTGTCCACACCGTCGATATCGATGGTGTGCTTCACAGTGAGGTTGACGGTGGAGTCGTCCACCTTGTCGGCACCGACCAACTCGGAGCGCACCCGCACCCGGCTGTCGACGGGAACGGCGGCCACGAAGCGCACCTTGTTGAGCCCGTAGTTGATCGCCATCTTGGCGTTCTCGAGCCGGAAGTTGTCCTTGCTCAGCGCCGGGATCAGCGACAGGGTGAGGAATCCATGGGCAATCGGTGCGCCGTAAGGACTTTCGGCCTTGGCCCGCTCGACGTCGACGTGGATCCACTGGTGGTCACCGGTGGCGTCGGCGAAGTCGTTGATGCGCTTCTGGTCGATCTGAAGCCACTCGCTGACGCCGAGTTCCTGACCGACCAGCGCCTGGGCGGCGTCGATGGACGTGATCACCTGCATGGGGTCAACCCTTTCTCACCGGTTACCCCGTCATCTTGACCGACGGCTAGAACGCCGCTTCGTCCAGGTCCATGATCGTCAGGTCGGCACCCTCGACGATGCGGCGTTCGGCAGCCAGCCGGGGCAGCACGTTACGGGCGAAGAAGGTGGCGACGGCGACCTTGCCGCTGTAGAAGGACTTCTCGCGCGGATCCGGATCGCCGTCGAGGGCGCCGAGTGCGATCTCGGCCTGCCGCAGCAGCAGCCAACCGATCATCACATCGCCGACGGCCAGCAGGAACGGCACCGATTCCAGGCCCACCCGGTACAGCTCGCGGGCGTCCTGCTGGGCTCCGAACAGATACCCGGTCAGCGCGGCGACCATGGCGCGCAGGTTGTCCAGCGCCTCGCCCAGCAGCGTGCGCGCTCCGGCCAGCTCGGGCCGCGCGTCTGGGCTGTCGATGAACTTCTCGATCTGGGTGACGACATGCGTGAGCGCCACCCCCTGATCGCGGGCGATCTTGCGGAAGAAGAAGTCCTGGGCCTGGATCGCGGTGGTGCCCTCGTAGAGCGAGTCGATCTTGGCGTCGCGGATGTACTGCTCGATCGGGTAGTCCTGCAGGAAGCCCGACCCGCCGAAGGTCTGCAGCGACTCGGTCAGCGTCTGGTAGGCCCGCTCCGATCCCACCCCTTTGACGATCGGCAGGAACAGGTCGTTGATCCGCTCGGCCAGCTCGGGGTCGGCACCGGAGACCACCGCCGCGGCGGCCGGATCCTGATGGGCCGCGGTGTAGAGATACAACGCCCGCAAGCCTTCGGCGTAGGCCTTCTGCATCATCAGCGCGCGCCGCACATCGGGGTGGTGCACGATCGTCACCCGCGGTGCGGTCTTGTCCGTCATCTGTGTCATATCCGCGCCCTGCACCCGGAACTTGGCGTACTCCAAGGCATTCAGGTAGCCGGTGGACAGGGTGGCGATGGCTTTGGTGCCCACGAACATGCGCGCGTACTCGATGACCTTGAACATCTGCGCGATGCCGTTGTGCACGTCACCGACGAGCCATCCGACCGCCGGCGTGCCGTGCAGGCCGAAGCTGATCTCGGTGGTGGCCGACGCCTTGAGGCCCATCTTGTGCTCGAGGTTGGTGACGAACGCGCCGTTGAGCTCGCCCGGCTCACCGGTCTCGGGATCGAAGAGGAACTTGGGGACGAAGAACAGGCTGAGCCCCTTGGTGCCCGGGCCTGCCCCCTCAGGCCGGGCCAGCACCAGATGCATGATGTTCTCGAACAGGTCGTCGGTGTCGCCGCTGGTGATGAATCGCTTGACGCCCTCGATATGCCAGGTGCCGTCGCCGGCGTCCACCGCTTTGGTCCGGCCCGCGCCGACATCGGATCCGGCATCGGGTTCGGTAAGCACCATGGTGGCCGCCCAGCCGCGGTCGACTGCGAGCTGCGCCCAGTGCTTCTGCTCGTCGTTGCCGATGTGGAACAGGATGTCGGCCATGATCGGGCCGGCCAGGTACATGAACACCGCCGGGTTGGCGCCCAGCACGAGCTCGTTGATGGCCCAGCTCACCATCGCCGGGGCGGGCACCCCACCAACCTCCTCGTCGAGGCCGACGCGGAACCACTCGCCGTCCTGCCACGCCTTGAGCGACTTCTTGAACGGCTCGGGGATGGACACCGTGTGCGCGTCCGGGTCGAAGGTGGGCGGGTGGCGGTCGGTTTCGGCGAACGACTCGGCCACCGGACCTTCGGCCAGCCGGGCGGCCTCGGCCAGCATCTGCCGGACGGAGTCGCCGTCGAGATCTCCGTAGGTAGCGCCGTCGAGCACCTTCTCCAGCTCAAGCAGCTCGAAGAGGTTGAACTCCAGGTCGCGGACGTTGCTCTTGTAATGGCCCATTCGCTTGCGCCTCCCGTTGCGGCTGAGCTGAGCCTAGCCCGTTTAGGTGGCCTGATCAGGGCGTTCAGGTAACGGCCAGAAATATGATCTACACCATAGACATAGCTCACACCCGGATTGTCGCCGCAGGTCAGAGCTGCACGGATACCCCGATTTTTCGCGCACGCAGATTTTTAGTTGCGCTTATGAAACTCTCATCTTATGGTCGTAACCATAGTTATGGCCCAGGCCTCCGGCCTGCCCCGCGAGGAGAGAAACATGTGGCTGATCGAGCTCAACATCGCCGGTCACCGCTTCACGCGTCACGTCCCGGATAAGCGCCGCCAGCTGTTCGGCCGCGGGGCGCGGGCACTGACGTGGCGGGGTTCTTCGATCCGTCCGTCCTCCGCCGCCTGAATGGTCCAGAAGACTCCGAACGACACCACCCGCCGAACCCGGGGTTCGACGCGGGCCAAGATGCTGCTCAGCGCCGCCGAGGTGCTCCGTGAACGGGGCGCCGCCGGAGTGACCGTCGACGAGGTCCTGGCGCGCAGCGGTGCGCCGCGCGGCTCGGTGTATCACCACTTTCCCGACGGCCGCAGCCAGATCCTGCGCGAGGCCCTGCATTACGCCGGTGACGAGATCACGGCCAGCATCGACGAGGCCGCCGGCGAGAACTCGACGGCACTCCTGGGCCGTTTCGTCCAGCTCTGGGAGGACGCGCTGACCGCCAGCGACTACTCCGCCGGATGCCCGGTGCTGGCGGCCGCGGTCGGCTCCGGTGAGGACGAGCAGCAGCTGATGTCGGTGGCCGGCGACATCTTCAGCCGCTGGCGCGAAGCCTCCAAGCAGGCCTTCATCCGGGAAGGCTTCGAGGAGGCCGAAGCCGCGTCCCTGGCCGACACCACCATCTCGGCGATGGAGGGTGCGGTGGTGCTGTGTCGCTCGGTGCGCAGCCTACAACCACTGCACGAGGTCGCCGCTCAGCTCGAATTCCTCATCAAGGCAAAGGAATTCGTGACGAAGTTCGGAGTGCCCAGCCTCAACGCCTGACGCTCAGGGGTTGTTGGTCCCCGGCGTGCCGGGCGTACCCGGTGTGCCGGTGGCTCCGCCGTCGCCGCCGTTACCGCCGTCGGTGCCCTGGCCTACGACGCCGCCGGTCGTACCTCCGATACCGCCGGCACCACCCTGGCCGCCGTCGCCCGTGCCGTCCACCCCCGAAGCACCGCCGTTGCCGCCGTTTCCACCGTTGCCGCCGGAATTGACCTGGTTGGCGGAGGTTTGGCCGCCCGACTTCCAGAACGTGCTGTTGCCGCCGGCACCGCCGATGCCACCGCTCGCGCCGCCGGTGCCGTTGAGCCCGCCGTCACCGCCGTCACCACCGGTCGAGGTGCCGCCCGTGATCGTGGTGCCGGCCGGCGAGGACGGGTCGGCGGCCTGGATCCATCCCATACCACCGGCACCGCCGTCACCGCCCTTGCCGGCGCCACCGTTACCGGAGGTGGCGGTGCTGCCGGTGATGCTGCCGTTGAGTGCGGCGATGTTGGTGAAGCCGCCGGCGCCGCCGTTCGCACCATTGGCACTCGCCGCACCGCCGTTGCCGCCGGTGGCCGTCACGCCCGTTGCGACGCCGGTGGGCCCGGCGGCCAGCACCAGCGCGCCGCCGCCGCCACCGCCGATGCCGCCGTTGCTGGCATTACCCGCCTGCTCCACCGGCACCGCCGGCGCCGTTCACGCCGTCGCCGACGGCGAGGCCACCGTTCCCGCCGACGCCACCGGTGCCACCCGAATGCGCCGCGCCATCGATGGTCAGGCCCGTTGCGGCGCCACCCTGGCCGCCCTGGCCACCGGTACCACCGTTGCCGGCGGCTCCGGCGGCCCCGTTCTGGGTCACCAGGAACGCAATGGCCCCCTTGCCGGCCGTACCACCGACGCCGGCGGTACCACCGCTGCCGCCCGCACCGCCGTCACCGGCGCCGACCCCGCCGTCCGCACTGCTGGCACCGGCACCGCCGACACCTCCGGTGCCGCCCTGACCACCGGCACCTCCGCTGCCACCCCGGCCGAAGACCAGGCTGCCCTGGCCGCCGCTACCACCGGTGCCGCCGGCCCCGCCGGTATCGCCGGTGGTGCCGTCGAGGCCCGCGATGATGCTGGTGATGCCCGCGTCGCCCGTCGTGCCACTGCCGCCGTCACCACCGTCACCACCGTCGCCGAAAATGGACAGGGCACCGACGCTGCCCCCGTCGCCGCCGCTGCCCCCGGTTGCGCTGCCGCCGTCACCGCCCTTACCGCCGCTGCCGGAGAACAGACCCCCGTCGCCGCCGTTGCCGCCGGCCCCGTTGTTGATGGTGGCCACACCCGTGCCGCCGTCACCGCCCGTGCCGAACCAGCCGGCCGATCCGCCGTTGCCGCCGTTGAAGCCGTTGCCGCCGTTGCCGAAGAGGCCCGAGTTTCCGCCGTTGCAGGCCGCAGCACTCGTGCACGTGCCCTCAAAACTGGTGTAGCTGTAGCCGTTACCGAGCAGCAGGCCCGCGTTCGGGTTGTCGGCGGTGCCGTTGCCGACGAAGATCCGGATGAAGTCGGTGATGGGATTCGCGGTGAGCGCGGCCGTTGCCGAGGCCTGACGTGCCCCGGACGGCGACGACGTGATGTCGGCGGCGGCAGCCGGATCGGCCTGAACCCGAGTGCGCGCGCTCGATCCCGAAGCGGTGGGCAGGCCCACACGCAGCGATGCCCGGGGTGAGGATGTGGCAGCGCTGCCTGCGGAGTCCGAAGCACCCGCCGGCGACGGCGATCCCGCGCGCGCCGCACGTGGGGTGGCGGACGCCTTCGGCGCGGTGGGCGTTGCCTTGCGGGCCGTGCGCGCCGACGATCCCGTGCCCGTCGAACTCTTCGACGCCGAATCGGCCGAGCCGCCCGTGTCTGCGGAAGCCACCGGAACGGACGCGATCGCCACACCGACACCCAGTGCCACCGCCAGCCCGCCGACGCGGCCGATCCAGCGGGCATAGCCGGAATGCGAAGATGTTGTTCGCATCTGGATATCAAAGTCCTGCAACGAATCTCGCACCGTCATGTCATGGTCCCCTTTGACGCATGGCCCGGGACCCAGTGCCCCGTCACTGCGAGCTGACGCTACGTGGCAGTCAGGTCAGCACGGTGTCGTTCTGACGATTTGCTTGCGTTTTGCAGATTCCGCGCCGAACCGGCTGAAACTACCGTAGGCTTCCGAAGCTCCAACGCGCACAAACGAAGTCACCGTTCACACCGGTTTCGGTCAGCGTCCACTCCGATCGCACCGGGAGTACCGGGGCTCCTGATCCCAGGCTGCACGGCGCGTACGAGATGATCATCTCGTCTACCAGTCCGGCCGAGATGAATTGTGCTGCAACGTCACCGCCACCCATCACCCAGACATCCTTCTCACCCGCGGCCGCAACCAGCTGAGGGTGTAGATCGGCTGGCGCACCGCTGAAGACCTGAACAGGATGCCCGTCGGCGATGATGTGCGGCCGGTGGGTGACCACCCAGGTCGGCTGGCTGTACATCCACGGGCCCGGCTGGTTGGCCAGCAGCCACTCGTAGGTGGCCGAACCCATCACCAAAGCCCCGATCCCGGCCTCGAACGCGCGGTAGCCGAACGGCCCGTCGACGTCGATGTCGCGGGAGGTCAGCCAGTCCAGGCTGCCGTGATCGTCGACGATGAAGCCGTCCAGACTAGAGGCGGTGAAGTACACGGTGGCCATGTCCCGAGCCTATGGCCGACGTGCTGGAATACAAGGGTGATGACGTCGCCACCGAATATCGACGGGCAGGATCCCGAGACCCCGGAAAGCGTCCTGACCAGGTTCGCCATCACCACCCTCGAGCAGGACGAGACCGCTGCCACGGTGGTGGCCTCGATGCCGCTGGGTGGCATGCTCAACCCCTTGACCGGTGAGCCGACGATCGCCGCGCTGGCGATCCTGGTCGACGACGTCGCGGGCCGGGCCAACTTCTTCCGACGGGGCACCGGTCAGTGGACGGTGTCCAGTGAACTCGCCCTCGAGCTGAGCCCCGACGGTATCGACAGCATCCTGGCCGACCCCGATACACCAGTACTGGCCAGCAGCCGCCCGTTGGGCCCGCCCGGCGCCACCCTGCTGTCGATCTGCACGCTGACCCATGGCGACACCACCATCGGTGGTGGCACAGTCCGCACCATGGCCATCAACGGTGGCCCGGACGGCCCGGTGCCGCGCGGCGCCGACCCACTGCCGCGCGACACCGCCATTCCGCTGGCCGATCTCATGTCGGTACGTCCGCTGTCCACCGATGCCGAGCCGTACATCCTGGCGCAGCGCGTCGACCCGATCATCAACAATCTGATCGGCATCATCCACGGCGGTGTCAGCAGTGCGGGGCTCGAGCTGGTCGCCTCGGCGGCCATCAACGCCGGCCAGGACGAGCCGCTGCGCACCGCGTCGTTGCGGGTGAACTTCCTCCGGCCGTTCTTCGCCGGCGAGCACTCGCGCTACGAGGGCAGAGCGGTTCGGGTCGGTCGCAATTCGGCGATCGGTGATGCGGTGGCGATCGGCGACGACGGCAAGACGGCCATCATGGCGCGTGTGACGGGATACCGGTGAGGACGATGACCGACGATTTCGCGGCGCTGTGCGCCAACGAGCCCGAACTGGCTGAGCTCCGAGCCTCGGTGCGCTCCTTCCTGGCCGCCGACCGGGCCGAGTTCGGTTGGCAGCCGGCCGTCGACACCTGGCTGTCCAGCTGGGACGAGCCGTTCAGCGCGCGGCTGGGAGCAGCCGGATTCCTCGGGCTGACCATTCCCCGCGAGTACGGCGGCCGGGGCCTGAGCCATCTGCATCGCTACGTCGTGACCGAGGAGCTCCTGGCTGCCGGCGCTCCGGTGGCCGCCCACTGGATCGCTGACCGGCAGGTAGCACCCGGGCTGCTGGCCTACGGCTCCGAGGAGCAGCGCACGCGACTGCTGCCGAAAATCGCTGCGGGAAAGCTGTTCTCGGCCATCGGGATGAGCGAACCGCAGGCCGGCTCGGACCTCGCCGCCGCAGCGGCCAAGGCCACCCGCACCGACGGCGGCTGGGTGTTGTCGGGCACCAAAGTGTGGACCAGCGGAGCGCACCTGGCGCACCAGATCGTGGTGCTGGCCCGTACCAGCCCGGTGGATCCCGGACGCAGGCATGCCGGTTTCAGCCAGTTCATCGTGCCGACCGATCTGCCGGGCATCACGATCAGCCCGATCGTGCTGATGTCGGGCGAACACCATTTCAACGAGGTGACGTTCGACGAGGTGTTCATCGACGACGAGAACGTGCTCGGCGAGATCGGTAACGGCTGGCATCAGGTGACCGCCGAGTTGTCGTTCGAGCGCAGCGGTCCCGAACGGATCTTGAGCACCGCTCCCCTGCTGACCGCGTTGATCCGGGTCCTCGGCGCCCAGGACAAGGTTGACGACCACACCGCAGCGGCCGTGGGAGATCTTGTGGCGCGGCTGATTTCGCTGCGGCAGCTGTCGGTGTCGGTGGCCCGCGAACTAGCTGACGGCAAGTCCCCGGTCAACGAGGCGGCCCTGGTCAAGGACCTGGGCACCCGCTTCGAGCAGGAGTCGGCGGATCTGGCAGCCGACCTGTTCTCTTACGTCGCCGCCGACGCCCCGGGGCGCGAACAGGTCGCGGCACTGCTCGACGTCGCGCGGCTACACACGCCACTGTTCACCCTGCGCGGCGGCACCAATGAGGTGCTACGCGGTGTGGTGGCCCGAGGGATGGGGTTGCGGTGATGCGGGCTCTGACCGGCGGAGTATTCGGAACGGCCTCCAGCACAGATGATTTCGCTGAGCTGCGCCAGCTCGCCGAGGATATCGGCGCGCGCAGTTTCGACGAACGCATCGGCCACCGATCGCTGCCCGATGCGTTCGACTTCACCGCGTGGCGGCACCTGGAGGAGGCCGGACTGACCCGGCTGTCCAGCGATCCCGAATCCGGCGGCGGACCACGAGAACTCGCCCTGGTGCTGCGCGCCCTCGCCCGACATGCGGTGACGGTGCCACTGGCCGAGACCGACGTGCTGGCCGGCTGGCTGGCAGCCAAGGCCGGGATCGAGGTACCGGACAGCGGCCCGCTGACCCTGGCGCTCGGCGATGCCGCCACACCCACGGTGACCGGTGTGCCCTATGCACGCGATGCCGCCGCGGTGGTGTTCGCCCTGCGCGACGGCGCAGCGCTACGGGTGGCCGCCGTGCCGCCCGCTGAGCTGACCATCGAACCCGGACACAATGTCGGCGGCGAGCCCCGCGACACCGTCACGGTGCCGGCGGCCACGTTCGGTGACGTCGAGGCGGTGGCGGAGCTGGAGCGCCGCGGCGCCTGGGCCCGGTGCGCGCAGTCACTGGGGGCACTCGATGCGGCCGTGGAGTATTCGGTGGCCCACACCCGCGATCGCGAGCAGTTCGGCCGTCCGCTCAGCGCCTTCCAGTCGGTGCAACACACGCTCGCCTCGATGGCCGGTGAGGTCGAACGCGCCCGCGCCGCAGCCGAACTCGCCGTCGCGGCCGCCGCCGAACATGGCTTCGACAGCCCGCAGGCCGACTACGCGGTGACCGTCGCCAAGGTGGTCCTCGGCCGCGTGGTGCCCACCGTCGTCACCGCAGCCCACCAATTACACGGCGCGATCGGCGTGACCATCGAGCACCGGCTGTGGCTGGCGACCATGCGGGCCCGCAGCTGGATCGACGAGTTCGGCGACACCGCAACCTACGCCCGGCGGTTGGGCCGGATGGCGCTGGCCGCCAACGACCCCTGGGATCTGGTGGTCAGCGGCTGACTCTCAGAGGCTGGCGATGAGGTAGGACGTCACCGAGTCGCCCGTGATGCTGGCGACATAGAGCCGTGTCGAGCTGACCGCAATGCCGGCACGGAGGTCGGCGGTGGTCACTGTCTTGATCACCGTGTTCGTCGCGGTGCTGATCGCCGAGATGGTCCCGCCCAGCGCGTTGACGACGTAGACAACGCTGCCATCGGGGCTGATCGCGAGGAAGCCCGGCGCTGCGCCGACAGTGATGGACTGCGGATTGACGGTATTGGTGGCGGTGTTGATGACCCAGACGGCGGAGTCCTGGGCGCCCACCACGTAGACGGACTGGCCATCGGGGGTGACGGCGACGTTGAGCACGCTGCCGGTGTTGGGATCGGCTACCGGGATTGTGATGGTGGCGGTGACTGCGTTGGTGACGGTGCTGATCACCGAGACCGTATTCGCGTCCGTGTTGGCCACGTAGACGCGTTGGCCGTCCGGGCTGACCGCCAACCCCTCGGGGAACTGGCCGACTGAGATCGTTCCACCGACGACCGAGTTGGTGGTGGTGTCCACCACCGTCACCCCGTTCGTGACGCCGTTGGTCAGGTACAGCCGGTTCGCCGCCGGTGTTCCGGCCGGGCCCATCGCAGAGAAGCCGAAACTGTCGTCAGGGAGCGCAATCGTTTGAACGGCGTTGGTCACCAACGAGACCCGCGACACCGTGTGGCTTTGGTTGTTGACCACGTAAGCAGCCGAACTGTCGGGCGCGAACGTCACGCTGTACGGCCCGTCACCCACGGCGATATCGAGGCCAACCTTGCTGTTGGTCGCCGTATCGATCACTGAGATCGTGTCGGCTTGACTGTTGGCCACGACAAGTCGCTGCCCGTTGGGGCTGAGACCGATTCCGATCGGCCAGTCACCGACACCGATCGTGAAGTTGAAGAGCGGTCCCGGTTTCGGCAGCGTGATCTTGAAGATCTGACTGGATTTCTGAACGCCGTGGTAAGCGTTCATCACCATCGTGACGGTCGCGCCATCCTCGGGCGCCCCGAGCAGGGTGGACTGAAGCGGGGTGTAGGTGAACGACCCGTCCGGGTTCACCGTCGCGGATCCTTCGGTGGGGTCGGTGCTGACCCGGTAGGTCACCGCGTCACCCGCGGCGGTGGTGAACAGCGCCCGGCCCGACGCCGTGGCGGTGGCGGGGTCGAGGCCGCCGACCGAGCTCGTCACCAAGGTCGGAATGCCACCGGGATTGGCCGTATCCGCCAGCCATCGGGCCACTGAGTAGAGGCCCTGTTGCCACAGGTTGCCCTTGCCCGGTTCCGGGGCCACCGGATCCATGCCGCCCAGTGCCACAAGCACATTGACCACCGCACCGACCAACTGCTGGACGGGTGACTGGCGTACAGCGGCCGCCGTGGCTGACGAGGTCGCCGCGATCGTGTCGGGTGCCGGAGGCCGCCCGGTGCCTGCGGTCGGCACCCGGACGGTCACCGTCGATGAACTCGCCGTCACCCCGAACGGGTCGACGGCGCGTTTCGCTCCACCGGCGACTCGGGCGGCAGCAGGGGCTCTCGTGCCGGAAAGCTCTCCAGCGTGGGGCTTCACGTGGCCGGCCGCATGGGCTGCACTGGTGCGGGCACTCGACGCGCGGGCCCGGGGCCCGGCACCGTCACCGTCGTCGGCCGACGAACTCGGCCCTGCGGAATCGTTGGCCTCGTCGGCGTAGGCGACGCCCGAGCCGCCGGCGAGCACGGCGGCACCCATTCCGAGGGTGAGCACACCCACCCCCAGCCAGCCGACGGCATCGGCGCCGGGGCTCGAAGGGGCGGTGCGCCTACTGACGGTGTGACGGTTCATGGTGAACCTCCGGAAGCGATTCGTTCCAGTTCGGCGTGCGTGCAACGGAGCCGCGCCGGTCGTCAGACTCCGCTCAGTGTGACCAGATAACGGCACGCTACGCCCCAGGCCAGGGCCGTGTTCCCCGAACAGCAGAAAATTAACGGCCCAGTAAAACTGGGCTCCTGCCTCAGACCGGGATCACCGACACGGTGCCGTCGCCGCTGTTGGTGACGTAGAGATGGGTCCCGTCCGGGCTGACCGCCAGTCCGGCCGGGTCGGTACCGACAGGGATGGTGGTGATCACGGTGTTGGTCGCCGCGTTGACCACGTCGACCTTCTTGTCGTACTTGCTGGCCACGTAGATGACGGTGCCGTCCGGGCTCACGGCGACGGCCAGCGGCAGGTTCCCGGCGAACAGCGGGGCGCTCACCGCATTGGTTGTGGTGTTGACGTTCAGCAGCTGGCTGGCGCCGTAGTTGGCGACGTAGAGCGTCTTGCCGTCCGGGCTCAGCGCCAGGCCCTGCGGAGAACCGAAGGCCAGCGGAATGTTCGTGACCGTCTTGGTCGTGGGATTGATCAGCGACACCGACTGGCCGTTGACGTTGGCCACATAGAGCCGACCGTCCTTGGTCAGGGCCATGCCGTCGCGACCGCTGCCGGCCACGGTGATGGTGCCGGTCACCCCGAAGGTGGTGGTGCTGACGACCGACAACCCGTAAACCGTTGCAACATAAAGGCTCTTGCCATCACCGCTGACCACCACACCGTACGGGTTGGTGAGGTTGCCGATCGCGATCGTCTTGACGACGGTGTTGGTCAGGAACGACACGGCCGACACCGAGTTGCTGCCGGCGTTGGCGACGTACACGCCTGTTCCGGCCGGGTCGAAGGCCAGCGCCGAGCGACCCGATCCGCCGTCCTGGCCGTTGAGCGTGCCGACGGCGATCGTCGCATCGACATGGTTGTTGGCGGGGTTGATCACCGAGACGGTGTTACTTCCGTTATTGGCGACAACAAGTTTGGTGCCCAACCCGTTGATCGCCACCGCGTTGGGATTGCTGCCGACCGAGATGGTTTGGTAGGCCAGCGTGAGCGGGTTGGTGATCGGTATGTCGATGGTCTGGCTGCTGCTCTGCACCCCGTTGTAGGCGGTGACGACGACGCGAGCCGTCCCACCACCGTTGGTCGGGGCGCCCAATCTCGTTGCCGTACTGGCGGTAAAGGTGTAGCTGCCGTCGGGGTTGACGGTGGCCGAGCCGCCGTCGGTACTGACGCGGTAGGTCAGCGGCGCCCCCGCCGAATTCGTGAAGGCGACCTTGCCGGTGCCGACACCGGTCAGCGGATCCGCGGTGCCGATCGTGACGGTCCCGACATGCGGGATGCCACCGGGATTGGCGGTATCGGCCAGCCAGCGGGCCACCGAGTAGAACCCCAACTGCCAGAGGTTTCCGGGAGCCGGCGTGGGCGCCGCCTGGTCCATTCCGCCGATCGCGACGAGTGCCTGGACGACAGCACCGACGAGTGCCTGCAACGGCTGGACCGGTGTCACCGCACTGGCGCGGGGTGCCGAATCCGGTGCAGCGACGGCGGCCACCGCCGGATGGGGCCGCACAACCGCCGCGGGCCGCGGATCGGCCACCGACACCACGACGGTGCGCGGGGCGGCATGCGTGACGACCGCGTGGGTCGCGGCCGCCGGCACCGCGGCGGACTTGGCGTGGTCAGCAGCGGCGTGATGCCCGGCCGAATGTCGCGCCGATGTTCCGGTGGCCGATTTGGCCGACGCACCGGAATCGTCGGCGTGGGCGATCCCGCACCCGCACGACAGCACGGCTCCACCGACCCCCAGGGTCAGTGCGCCGGCACCCAGCCAGGCGGCCAGCTCAACGACTGATCGGCCCTGAGGTTGGGGACTAGCGGAAACTCGACGACGGCTCATGGCACACCTGCTTCACAACGCCCGACACAACGATCTGCGACGGACGGTACGCGGCGGCCATCCCGGCGTGAGCAAAACCGAACAAATATTTTTGCCTGCGTCAGTTATTGCCGTGTGCAAGCATATCGGCGCAGCTAGGAGGCTAGGTTAGCCTTACCGGATCAGCTACCCGTCCAGTTCGGTGCGCGCTTCTCGGCGAACGCGATCGCACCTTTCTTGGCGTCGTTGGAACCGAACACCGGCATCAGGATCTTGGACTGGTTCTTCCACTGAAGCACGGGATGCCGCCGCAGTGGTGTTCGAGAGGATTGCTAGACGGGGATGACCGTCACGGTGTGACCCGGAAAGTTGGCGACGTAGAGGCGCTTGCCGTCCGGGCTGACCAGTAAGCCGGCAGGGGTGGCGCTGAGCGAAACCGTCTTGATGACCTTCTTCGTCGCGGCATTGATCACCGAAATCGTGTTGTCCCCCTGATTGGCCACGTACACCACGCTGCCGTCGGGGCTTACTGCTACGAAGGCGGGGCTCGTACCGACCGAGACGGTGGCCAGCGGCAGCAGAGACGCGGTGCTGTACACCTTGAAGGTGTTATCACCGTGGTTCGCCACGTATACGGTCTTGCCGTCCGGGCTGAGTGCCAGTATCTCCGGCTCCTGTCCGACCGGAATGGTGGCGAGAAGGGCGTTAGTCGCGGTGTTGATCACCACGATCGAGTCTCCCGTGCTGTTGGCCACCCACAGCCGGGTGCCATCAGGGCTGATCGCGATTCCTTGCGGTCCTGAATTCACCGGACCGACCGTGATGGTGTTGATGACCTGCTTCGTCGCAGTATCGACGACCGACACCGTGTTACCTGCTCCGTCACCGAGGTTCGTGACGTAAAGCCGGCCGGCCACCGGGGTGTTGGCCGGCGCCAGGACCACCAGCGAGGGCTGGCTGCCGACCGTCGTCGTGGCGATCACGGAGTTGGTCAGCAACGACACTGTCGACACCGTTCCGGTGTTGTTCACGACGTAGAAGCCGAAGCCAGACGGATCGAATACGACTCCGAGGGGCTTACTGCCGACGGCAATGGTGTTGATGACGTGGTTGTCGGTGGTATCGATCACCGAGGCAGTTCCGTCGTTGTAGTTGGTGACCACCAGGCGGTTGCCATTGATCGCCAGCGTTGCCGGTCCGTCGCCGACGGTGATGTTGACCTTCGTCAACCCCCACGGATTGGCGATCGGGAGGTCGCTGGCCTGGCGCGTGCTCTGCACACCGTTGTATCCCGTTACGAGCATCTTGACGGTCATGCCGCCATCGGGGGCACCCAGCACCGTCGACTGCAGGGGCGTGAACGTGAACGCACCGTCCGAGTCGATGGTCGCCGACCCCAGCGCCGGGTCCACGGTGACGCGGTAGGCCAACTGGACCCCGGCCGGACCGCTGAACACGGCCCGCCCGGTGATCACTCCGGTGAGCGGATCCGGAGTACCGAGCGAAATCGTCTGCGCCACAGGTATTCCCGCCGGATTGACGGTATCGGCCAGCCAGCGCGCCACCGAATAGAGACCCTGTTGCCACAGGTTGGTCGGCTCCGGCGTCTCCTGGGACATGCCACCGAGTGCCACCAGCGCCTTGACCACGCCCCCGACCAAGGATTGCAGCGGGGACGCGGAGATGGCGCGGGCCTGTGGGGCGGTCACCGAATCCGGGGGCGTGACGGCAACCGCTGCAGCGGTGACGCCATGTGCCCGCGGATGCGCCACGGAAGCGAGCGAAAGGGCGACATGGCGATCGGCGGCCGCGTGAGTGGACGGGATGACCGGCTGTGCCGCGCCGGCCACTGCCTGCGTTCCGGCGTTGTGGGTCGCCCCGGCCGAGTGCCCGGAACCCGACTTCGGTCCCGGCGAGTGCCGCGCTGAGTTCCCGGTCGCCGATTTCGCACCGCCGGAGTCGTCAGCGTGGGCGACCGCGCAGCCACCGGACAGCACGGCTCCACCGACTCCCAGGGTCAAAGCGCCGGCGCCGAGCCACACCGCGATGTCAACGGCGCGGGGATCGCGGGATTCCGGATGACGAGTGACTCGACGACGACCCATGACGCACCTCGTTGACTGGCGCAGGGAACGTCCGATGCGACCCGGTGGCAGCGGCGCAAACAATCGCTCCCCCCGGGACCGGTTGGCCCGGGGGAGACGCTACGCCGCAGCACGCCTCGTTACATGTGAACCCGCAAACAATTATCGGGCCCGTCAACGCGCACGCCGCGGGCGGCGGCTAGCTACCCGTCCAGTTCGGTGCGCGCTTCTCGGCGAACGCGATCGCACCTTCCTTGGCATCGTTGGACGCGAACACCGGCATCAGGATCTTGGCCTGGTTCTTCCACTGCTCCTCCGGCGACCAGCCGCGCGACTCGGTGATGATCCGCTTGGTGGCGGCCACCGCCAGCGGGCCGTTGACCGTGATCCGCTCGGCCAGCCCGATCGCCGCCTCCAGCGCGTGGCCGGGCTCGGCCAGCACGTTGACCAGACCAAGCTCGTGGGCCCGCTCGGCCGGCAGGTTCTCGCCGGTCAGCGCCAGCTCCATGGCGATCTGGTACGGGATGCGCTGCGGCAGGCGCAGCAGGCCGCCACCACCGGCGACCAGGCCGCGCTTGACCTCGGGAATGCCGAAAGCCGAGTTGTTGGCCGCGACGATGAGGTCGGTGGCCAGCGCCAACTCGGTGCCGCCGGCCAGGGCGTAGCCCTCCACCGCGGCGATCAGCGGCTTGACCGGAGGCCGTTCGGTGAAGCCCAGGCCGCGGCCTTCGGCCACGACGTTCTCGCCGCGCGCGAAGGCCTTGAGGTCCATGCCCGCACAGAACGAGCCGCCGGCGCCGGTGATGATGCCCACCGACAGGCCGGGATCGTCGTCGAGCTGGTCCATGGCAGCCGCCAGGCCGTTGCTGACCGCGGCGTTCACGGCGTTCTTGGCCTTGGGCCGGTTGATGGTGATGATCAGAATGCGGCCGCGCTGCTCGGTGAGGACGGCGGGCTCTTCGGTAATGGCGTTATCGCTCACGTCGCTGATCGTAACGAGCGTGGTGTACGGGCCGCACCGAGGGCGGTACGATCGAAAACTAGAACACGTTCCAATTTGTCGAGGAGGCCGGCATGGGTGCAGCACAGGCGACCCGCGGCGACACCGCGAAGTGGGATCCTCAGCTCGTCGAGCGCACCATGTCGGTGCTGCGGCCGTTCCTCAAGCTCTATCACCGCAGCGAGGTCCGCGGCCTGCAGTCGTTCCCGCCCGGCGGCGCCCTGGTGGTCAGCAACCACTCCGGCGGCCTGTTCGCGATGGACGTGCCGGTGTTCGCGCTCGGCTTCTACGACACCTTCGGCTACGACCGCCCGGTGTACACCCTGAGCCACGACATGCTGATGACCGGCCCCACCGCCGACTTCTTCGTGCGCAACGGGTTCATCCGCGCCAACCATCAGAACGCGGACGCGGCGTTGCGGTCAGGTGGCGTCGTGGTGGTGTTCCCCGGCGGCGACTACGACGTGTACCGGCCGACCTTCCAGGAGAACAAGATCGACTTCGACGGCCGCACCGGCTACGTGAAGGCCGCCCTGAACGCCGGCGTCCCGATCGTCCCGACGGTGTCCATCGGCGGCCAGGAGAGCCAGCTGTATCTGTCCCGCGGCACCGGACTGGCCAAGCTGCTTCGGCTCGACAAACTCCTGCGCGCCAAGATCCTGCCCATCTCGTTCGGCTTCCCGTTCGGGTTGAGCGCCGTCCTGCCGGTCAACGTGCCACTCCCCACCAAGATCGTCACCCAGGTGCTCGAACCCATCGACATCACCGCACAGTTCGGCGAGGACCCCGATATCGACGCCGTCGATGCCTACGTCCGCCGCGTCATGCAGAAGGCGCTCGACGCCCTTGCCGCAGAGCGCCGGCTGCCGGTGATCGGCTGATGAATCCGCTGGCGCGGCTGACCGCCGTCGGCGATGCCGTGGCAACACTGGCCAAAGCCGGGTTCCTGACGCCGATGCGCCCGGACCGGACGGTCCGGATGATTGCAGCCGCCCGCGACGAAGGCCTGTCCATCACAACGGGTTTCGCCACCGCCGCCCAGCGCTTCCCCGACCGGCCCGGCCTGATCGACGAACTCGGCACGCTGACCTGGCGGGAACTCGACGAGAACTCCCATGCACTGGCCGCCGCACTGCAAGGCCTCCCGGGCGGCACCCCGCAGGTGGTGGGGGTGATGTGCCGCAACCACCGGGGCTTCGTCGAAGCATTGATCGCGGCCACCCGCATCGGCGCCGACGTGCTGCTGCTCAACACCGCGTTCGCCGGGCCGGCACTCGCCGAGGTGGTCAATCGCGAAGGCGTCGACACCGTCATCTACGACGAGGAGTTCACCGCCTCGGTGGACCAGGCCCTGGCCGATCAGCCCACCGCCCGGCGCATCCTGGCCTGGACTGACACTCCCACCGACAATCTCACCGTCGAGGCGCTGGTCACCGCCCACCGCGGGCAGCGCCCGGCGAAGGGCACCCGCAAGAGCAAGCTCATCCTGCTCACCTCGGGAACCACCGGAACTCCCAAGGGCGCCAAGCATTCCGGCGGCGGGGCCGGCAACCTGGTCGCCATCCTGCGCCGCACCCCGTGGCGGCTCGGTGAGACGACCGTCGTGGTGGCGCCGATGTTCCACGCGTGGGGGTTCTCGCAACTGGTGTTCGCCTCCGCGATGGCCTGCACCGTGGTCACCCGGCGCAAGTTCGACCCCGAGGCCACCATGGCGCTCGTCGACCGCCACCGCGCCACCGGGTTGTGTGTGGTGCCGGTGATGTTCGACAGAATCATGGACCTGACCGACGAGGTGCTCGACCGCTACAGCGGCCGTACCCTGCGGTTCGCCGCCTGCTCGGGGTCCCGGATGCGGCCCGACGTAGTCATCGCGTTCATGGACCGCTTCGGCGACGTCATCTACAACAACTACAACGCCACCGAAGCGGGCATGATCGCCACTGCCACGCCCGAGGACCTGCGGGCCGCCCCCGACACCGCGGGTAAACCGGCTGTCGGTACCGAGATCCGGATCTACGACGCGGACTTCAACGAGGTACCCGACGGCACGGTGGGACGCATCTTCGTCAAGAACGACACCCAGTTCGACGGCTATACCTCCGGCAATACCAAGGACTTCCACGACGGCTACATGTCGTCGGGCGATCTGGGCCGGGTGGACGACGCAGGCCGGTTGTTCGTGGTCGGGCGCGACGACGAGATGATCGTCTCCGGCGGCGAGAACGTCTACCCCATCGAGGTCGAGAAGACCCTGACCACCCATCCCGAGGTGGCCGAGGCCACTGTCCTCGGCGTGGACGATCAGCAATACGGTCAGCGACTGGTCGCATTCGTGGTGCTCACCGAGGGCGCCGCGGCCACCCCCGATGACCTGAAGGCGCACGTCCGCGAGAACCTGGCCAACTACAAGGTCCCGCGCGAGATCACCATCCTGACCGAACTCCCCCGCGGCAGCACTGGCAAGATTCTGCGTAATGAACTCCTCGCCCGTATCACGCCTGATAGCTGAGCTGCGCCGGCCCCGCCCGCTGCTGCGTTCGCTGGTCGAACTGGCCAATGCCGCCAACGGGTTTCGCCCGCTGGCCCGCCGGGGTTACCCGACTCTGGCGGTGTTCTGGGTGGGCTGGCCCACCTCGGAGCTGCCCGCCTTCTACGCCGCCGGGTCGATGCTCGACGCCGCCCGGCGCGGCCTGCGGGGTGACTTCCGCGGCCGCCGCGGCCTGGTGGCACTCGGACTGACCGCGCTGTCCTGGGTGTTCCTGGCCGCGATCCAACGCCGCAACCTCACCACCCCGCGACCGGTGCTGCGCAAGGCTTTGGTCGACGGCCTCGGCGAGGATTTCGCCGAGGTCCTCGACACCCTGCCCACCACCCCGTCACCGTCGGGCCGGCCGACGGCGTGGCGCACCACCTGGTCACGGCGAAAGTTCGTGGAGAAGACCAATATCGTCACCTACGGTCCGCACGGGCGGGCCAATCTGGCCGACGTCTGGCGCCGCCGTGACCTGCCGCGCGACGGCAAGGCCCCGGTGCTGCTGGAGGTGCCGGGCGGGGCCTGGGCACTGGGCTGGCGCCGCCCGCAGGCCTATCCCCTGATGAGCCATCTGGCCGACCGCGGCTGGATCTGTGTGGCGATGAACTACCGGGTCAGCCCCGTACACACCTGGCCGGACCACATCGTCGACGTCAAGCGGGCGTTGGCGTGGATCAAGGAGCACATCGCCGAGTACGGCGGCGACCCGAATTTCGTTGCCATCACCGGTGGTTCGGCGGGCGGACACCTGACCGCGCTGGCCGCCCTGACCCAGAACGATCCGGAGTACCAGCCCGGTTTCGAGAACGCCGACACCTCGGTGGTGGCCGCGGTGCCGGTGTACGGGCGCTACGACTGGTTCACGGCGCACGGGAGTGGGCGCCGCGAGTTCATCGGCTACCTGGAACGCCTGGTGGTCAAGCGCCAGTTCAGCCGGTTCCGCGACATCTATGTCGACGCCTCACCGATCCGCCGGTTGCGTCCTGATGCACCACCGTTTTTCATCCTGCACGGCGAGCACGACTCGCTGATCCCCGTGGTCGAAGCCCGTGATTTCGTCGAGGAACTGCGCAAGGTATCCGAATCCGAGGTGCTCTACGCCGAACTCCCCGGCGCCCAGCACGCCTTCGACATCTTCTCCACACCGCGGGCGCACCACTCCGCCGAGGCGGTCGGCCAGTTCCTGTCGTGGGTGTACGCCAGCCGGATGTCCACCGAGGACCCCGCGGATGCGTGAGCGCCTTCGGCGCGTGCGACACATCGGACTGCGGCGGATCGTCCTGGCCGTCGTCGTCCTCGTCCTCGGTATCGCCGCCAGCGTGGGCGGTTATCTGGCCAGCACCGAAACTGTCGACCAGATGCAGGATTTCGGCGACTTCGACAACCCGAACCGGATCGAAGTCACCGCGTGGATCACCAAGATCGACACCGCCGGCCAGTCCTTCTCGATGACCATCACCGATGTGCGGCCATTCGGTACGCAGGCCGACGAGGCCGGAAACTTCGCCCGGGAAGCCACGCTGTTCACCAACGGAATCGGCAACTGGCAGGCCCATATCAAGGCCGGTGACTCCGCACCGGACGTCGAGCAGCGGATGTTCCTGACCGGCCCCGTCACCGACTACCCATTCGATGACTACCGGGGCGCGATGGAACTGCACATGGTCGACGCCGACGGTAACGAACTGCCCACCGCCATCACGGTGATGAACACCGACTCCTTCTTCGAGGTCGATACCACCAAGGCGCACGCACCATCCGGTGGAACGCTGATCCGGCTCGACGTCCACCGCAGTGCACCGACACTCGTCTTCGCGGTGTTCATCATGGTGCTGATGCTGGGCCTGTCGGCCGCGGCCGCCGTAGCCGCCTACTACGTCCTGCACTGGAAGCGTGGGCTGATCTTCCCGGCGTGCTCGATGATGGCGGCCATCCTCTTCGCACTGATCCCGTTGCGCAACGCGGTGCCCGGCGGCCCACCGATCGGCTCCATCATCGACTTCGGGTCGTTCTTCCTCGCCGAGGCCATCATCTCGATCTCACTGATCACCAGTGTGCTGCTCGGCTTCCGCTATCAGCTGGCCATCGAGCGCGCCGAGAATGCGGAGCCCACCGAGAACAAGGCCTGACGTCAGGCCTGGGCCATCGCCGTCTCGACAACGGTGAGATCGCCGGAAAGTCCTGCTGCCGTGCGGATCTCAGTAAAGGCCGTGAGCATGGCATCGGTGACCTCGTGGGGATCGCCCACCGTGGCCCCGTCGGTGAGCACCGAGATGTTGAGCTGGTCGACGTAGCTCCACACCGTGATGTTCACGCCGCTGCCCGCGGTCAGCGGGCCCACCGAGTAGATCTCGGTCACCTGCGCCCCGCCGACGCGCCCGCGCTGGCGCGGACCGGGCACATTCGAGATCGGCAGATTCATCACCTTGTTCTGGCCGTCCTTGGCCGACAGCTTCCGGAACAACGCCTCGGCAGGTGCGGGCGGAAGATAGGCCGCCCAGCGGCTGATGAGTTCCGGGCCCACCAGCTGGTGGGCTTCCTTCGCCGTGACGGCGGCGTCGTGAGTCTGGCGCACCCGCTCCAGCGGGTCGGCGATCTCGACGGGCAGCGCCACCATCATCCCGGTGAAGTAGTTGCCCGACACCCGATCCGGGTCGAAATTGAAGCTCACCGGCACCGAGGCCAGCAGCGGATGGTCGGCGACACCGTCGTAGCGCAGCAGCAGACTGCGCAGTGCACCCGCCGCGGTGGCCAGCACGATGTCGTTGATCGTCACACCGAGATGCTTGCTGGTTTCCTTCACATCGGCAAGTGCCAAAGTTGCTGTGGCGAAACGCCTTTCGGGGGTGAGCACGTGGTTGAGGAAAGACGGCGGCGGGGTGAACGGCATGGTCAGCTCGGGCGAGAGTTTGCGTGAACTGCGCCGAACCCGGGCCAGGCCGTCGGCGGTGTACTTGATGGTGGCCGGCACCCGGGCGATCTGGCGCATGTGGTCGGCGAACGCCGACTTGATGAGCTCACCGCGCTCCGGATTGGGATCGGTGCGGTAGGCCTGACCGGGATCGGGACCCTCCTGCAGATCCATCCCGCGGGCCATCAGATTGCCCGACGCGACACCGTCGGCCAGCGCGTGGTGGATCTTGCCGACGACCGCGATGCGGCCATTGGCCAACCCCTCGACGAAGTACATCTCCCACAGCGGCCGGCTGCGGTCCAGCGGTGTGCTGGCGATCTGACCGATGGCCTCGTCGAGCTCACGACGCCCGCCCGGCTCGGCTACCCGCCAGGGCCGGATGTGGTAGTCGAGGTCGACGTCGCAGTGCTCCCGCCACATCGGGTGATGGAACTTGAACGGGATATCCACCAACTGGTAGCGGAACGGGTCGAGCTTGTAGAGCCGCCCCCGCAGCACCTGCCGGAACTCCTCGACGCCGAAGGTTCGGCCGCCGAGGTCCTGTAGCTCGATCACCGCCACCTTGAGGGTGTGCATGTGCACGTTGGGCGCTTCGCTGTACAACAGCACCGCGTCCCAGCCGCTCAGTCTCTTCACCGCTGCACCTCCCAGCCGACGATCGGCGACCGCTCAGATGACCTCTTTGGCCGACACCAGGGCGCGGTCGCGGTGAATCTGGTTGAGGAACAAGCCGATCGCGGTGGCCGCCGAACCGGTGCGGGCTCCGTCGATCATGTCGAAACCGTGGCCGGCCCCGGGCAATTCGACGTAACTCACCGGGGAACGCGACACCGAACGCAACCGGTCGACGAACCCACGGGCCTGCTCGACCGGAATGACGGTATCGGCTGAGCCGTGCAGGACCAGGAACGGCGGCGCCTCGGAGTGCACCCGGGCCATCGGGGAGGCGTTGCGGAACACCTCGCCGTGCTGTTCCAGGCGCTTGTTGACCACCACCCGTTCCAGGAACTCCACGAACCGGACCCGTTCGTCGGTCGACCGGTCTTCCCAGTCGTAGCGGCCGTAGATGCCGATGACGGCGTCGACGGAGGTGTCCGAGCCCTCCGGCAGGTGCGCCTGGTATTCGGGGTCGTCGATGGTGAGACCGGCCAGGGCGGCCAGGTGTCCGCCTGCCGACGCACCGGCGACGGCGAGGAAATCCCGGTCGCCGCCGAAGCGGTCGACGTTGGCGCGGGCCCAGGCGATCGCCGTCTTCACGTCGTGGATGTGGTTGGGCCACGGGTGGTGCGGCGCTACCCGGTAGTCCATCGACAGGCACACCCAGCCCTTGGCGGCCAGGTGCGCCATCAGGGCGTAGCCCTGCAACATGCGGGTACCCAGCACCCAGGCCCCGCCCGGGATGAACAGCAGCACCGGGGCCGGCTGGGCAGGCAGGTGCCGACGGCGCCAGACGTCGAGTCGCTGCGTCGGGTGATTGCCGTACCGCACTCCCGACCGGTACAGCAGCTTGCGGTGCTCGAAGGCCTTCCACAGCGGCGGCACCCGGTCCGGAGCCGGCCAGTCGATCTGAAGATCCTCGGGAGACACCACGCCGCGCAGTCCGGCGTCGGAGACCTGGTGGGTGCTCTCCCGATCCGACTTGCGTGTCTCACCGGCGCCCGGGCTCAGCCACGACCGGGCGGCTGAGTTCATGAAGTCCGGCAGGTGGCGGTAGCCCCAGACGCTCATGGCAGTCGCAGCGCCCAGTGGTTCGAGGTGCTTGCCGATAAGGGGCAGTTGAGCGGTGGCCACACTCATCGCCAATGCGTAGTCGGCGGGGCCGGCGTCGAGCATCCAACGCAGTCGGTCCCACGGTCGTCCCGTCATTGCGCGAGCGTACCCCGCCGGAGGCCGGCGGAAACGGCAATCCCATCGGATCGGCTGCGCTTTGCTGTGACGGGCCTCCCGGCGGCCGGGCCCGCGCCATTCCCGGGCTTCCCACCACACTGACAGTTTGCCGTGAGCGTTCATCCAGGCCGTTGGACGGTGCTGCTGACTTAGACTTCTGCTGACCCCGGGAGGTCTCTATGGCTGCTGCTGCCGACACCATCTACGTCGGTGGTGACATCGTCACCGTCGACGACACCAACCCCTCGGCGCAGGCGCTGGCCGTCCAGGCCGGGCGCATCACCGCCGTCGGCGACCGCGAGGCGGTGCTGGCCGGTCATCAGGGGCCGGGCACCCGGGTGGTGGATCTGGATGGTGCGACATTGCTGCCGGGCTTCCTCGACCCGCACAGCCACTACATCAACTCGCTGACGGTGGCCAACCAGGTCAATGTGTTCGCACCACCGGCCGGTCCTGGCGCCGACGTGGGTGCGATCGTTCAGGCGCTCAAGCAGTTTCGCGATGCGCAGCGGGTTCCAGCTGGTGAGATGATCGTCGCCTACGGCTATGACGACACCCTGATGCCGGGCGGCCACACCCTGCACAAGGAGGATCTGGACGCCGATTTCCCGGACAATCCGGTTCTGGTGGGCCATGTCTCGATGCACGGGGCAGTGCTCAACTCGGCGGCGATGCGGATGTTCGACATCACCGCCGATACCCCGACGCCGCCCGGCGGGGTGATCGTGCGCAAGGAGGGCACCACCGAGCCGGACGGCCTGGTGATGGAAACCGCATTCCTGCCCATCTTCGCCGCCATGCCCAAACCCACACCGGCCCAGGAGATTGCGTGGAGCCGGGCCGGTCAGCTGCTCTACGCCGCCGCGGGTATCACCACCGCGCACGAGGGTGCCACCCATGCCGCTGATGTGGAGCTGATCTACCGGGCGGCCGAGGGCGGGGCAAGTCTCATCGACGTCGTCGCCTATCCCTTCATCCTGGAACTCGACGAGGTGCTGCGCCACCATCCGCCGCAGGAGTTCGGCAGCTACCGCAACCGGGTCAAGCTGGGCGGGGTGAAGGTGACGCTGGACGGCTCACCCCAGGGCCGCACCGCCTACTTCAGCACCCCGTACCTGGTCGACGGTCCGGACGGCCAGCACAACTGGTGCGGTGAGCTCGGTTTCTCCCAGGACACCGTGAACGGCTGGTTCAAGCAGGTCTACGACCTGGGGCTGCCGTTGGACATTCACGCCAACGGGGATGCCGCGATCGACGTCGCGCTGGCCGCCCACGAGTTCGCCGCCGCCGAGGATCTCAGCCGTGACCGGCTGACCGTCATGGTGCACTCCCAGTTCGTGCGCCGCGATCAGCTGCAGCGCTATGTCGACTACCGGATCATCCCGTCGTTCTTCACCGCGCACGCGTTCTACTTCGGCGATGCGCACGTGCAGTTGCGCGGCCCCGAGCAGGCCCATTTCCTGTCCCCGATGCGCGCGGCGATCGATCTCGGACTGCAGCCCACCAACCACACCGACTTCGTGGTGACACCGCTGGATCAGCTGTTCGTGATGTGGACGGCGGTCAACCGGGTGTCACGCAGCGGGGAGCTCATCGGTGGTGATCAGCGGGTCACCCCGCTGGAGGCCCTCAAGGCGATCACGATCAACGCCGCCCGCCAGTATCGCGAGGCCGACCAGAAGGGCTCGCTGGAAGTCGGCAAGCTTGCCGATCTCGTTGTGCTGGATGGTAATCCGCTGACCGTGGAGCCGATGGCCATCAAGGACATCAGCGTGGTGGAGACCATCAAAGAGGGCCAGACCGTCTACCACGCCTAAGGGGTCAGCAGCACCTTGACATGCTCGCCCGAACGGGACGCGACGGCGGCATATCCCTCGGCGGCCTGATCCAGCGACAGCCGGGTGGTGAAGATCCCGTCGACATCCAGACGACCGTTCTGCAGCAGCGGGATCAGTTCTGGCCAGGTCTGCTGCACCGGCGCTGTGGTCCAGCGCACCGTCAGTCCGCGCACCAGTGATGCCAGCGCCGGGAACGGATACGGGTTGAGGTTGTGCACCCCGATCACCGAGACCGTGCCGCCGGCACGCACCGTGGCGATGGAATCGTCCAACGAGGTGTCACTGGCGACGGCGTCGATCACCGAGTCCGCACCCAGACCGCCGGTGGCCTCCATGACGGCGGATAGTGCGGGCGGCGGCAGCGGGATCGCACCCAGCGCCGCGGCCCGATCCCGGCGCTCTTGGACCGGATCCACCGCGAAAACCCTTGCTGCACCTCCGAACAGCGCACTGCGCACCGCGCACAGGCCCACCGCGCCCAGGCCGACGACCACGGCGGTGCCGCCGAGCGGGATATCGGCCCGCTTGGCGCCCGCCCACCCGGTCGACAGGTTGTCGGTGAGCAGCAGCGCCTGTTCGGTGGTGATCCCCTCCGGGATCTTCAGCAGCTGGAAATCGGCGGCCGGGACGGCCAGCAGCTCGGCCTGGGCTCCGCCCAGACCACCGGAGCCGAAGATCTGCGGGCCCGAGACGCAGCGGGTCGGATCCTTGGTGGCGCAGCCGATACAGCCGCCGCAGCCCGCGACCGAGGACACCAGCACCTCGTCGCCGACCTTGACGGTGCGCACATCAGGGCCGACCTCGACCACGGTGCCGACCGCCTCATGGCCGAGCGATACCGGTGCGAACAGCGGGTAGTCACCCTCGTAGAAGTGCAGATCCGAACCGCAGATCGCGGTGGCGCTGACCTGCACCACTGCGCCATCGGTACCCGGCAGCACCGGGTCGGGCCAGGTGTCGACCCGTACCGACCCCGGGGTCTCGATCAGCACCGCACGCATCACAGGCTCCTGACGACGAAGTTCGACCACTCGGGTTCGCGGACGGCATTCCAGAACACCGGCAACTTCCACGGGCTGACGGTGTGGATCTCGCCCTCGGCATTCTTGAAGTACGAATGTTTGATCGACGGGTGCGCCCACACCATGGTGTTGATCTCGGCCTGGTGCCGGCGGTGCCAGTCGTCGGTGGCGTCGGTGGTCGGCTCGATGGAATGCAGGTGCTTGTCGATCATCTCGGCCAGCAGCAGGTTGACGTAGCGCATCTGCAGCTCGGAGTTGAAGATCAGGCTTCCGCCGTGCGCCAGGTGATTCCCGGGACCGTAGAGCATGAAGAAGTTCGGGAAGCCCGGAACGGTGACACCGAGGTAGCCGACCGGACGTGACCCCCACGCGGTGCGCAGGTCGATACCGTCGCGCCCGGTGATCGTCAGCGGGTACAGCACCTCGGTGGCCCGAAAACCGGTGGCGTACACGATGATGTCGACCTCGTGGGTGACGCCGTCGGCGGTCACCACCGCGTTCGGGGTGATCCGTTCGATCGGGGTGCGCACCAGCTCGACGTTGTCGCGGCGCAGGGTCTTCAGCCAGGTGCCGTTGTCCTGCAGGGTGCGCTTGCCGGTGGCCGGGTAGTCCGGCATGACCTTGGCCAGCAGCTCGTCGTCCCCGTCGATCTGGGTGGTGATCCAGTCGCTGAACATCAGCCGGGCCATCGCGTTCATCTCGCTGACCGCGTAGTTGGGGTCGTCGGGATGGGTGTAGTCAGGATCGGAACGCGCTGCGTCCAAACCCTTGTCGGCGCCGGGCCACATCAGGATGAACCGGTACCAGCGTCCGTAGAACGGCAGGTGGTCCATCGCCCAGCGAACACCGTCGGGCACGCTGTCGTGGTACATCGGGTTGGGGAACATCCACTGCGCGGTGCGCTGGAACACTGTCAGGTGCGCCACGGAGTCGGCGATCGCCGGGGCGATCTGGAATCCGCTGGCGCCGGCGCCGATCAGCGCGACCCGCTTGCCGCTGACGTCGACGGAGTGATCCCAGGCCGCCGAGTGGAACGCCGGGCCCGCGAAGGTGTCGGCACCTTCGATGTCGGGAATCTGCGGCCGGTTGAGCTGGCCGACGGCGGTGATCACCGCCCGGGCCCGGATCTGCGACTCGGCGCCGTCGGAGTCCCGGACCGTCACCAGCCAGCTGCCGTCGTCGTCGTTCCAGACCGCCGAGACCACCTCGGTCTCCCAGCGGACGTTGTCGTTCAGACTGTGCCGGTCGAGCACCGACTCGAAGTAGGCCCGCAACTCGGGCTGCTCGGCGAAGTAGTGCGACCAGTTGTTGGACGGCTCGAAGCTGTAGCAGTAGAAGTGGTTGGCCACGTCCACGCGGGCACCGGGATAGCTGTTCTCCCACCAGGTTCCGCCCGGACCGGCGTTCTTCTCGATCACCGTGAACGGGATATTGGCCTGCTTGAGCCGGATCGCGGCCAGCAGGCCGGACTCGCCGCAGCCGATGACGACCACCGGGAAGTCGGCGGTATCGGCGGGATCGAGGGCGGCGGGGCGCCGCGGATCGGTTCCCTCGAGGTCCATCTCTTCGAGCACC
Source organism: Mycobacterium sp. M26 (assembly GCF_001494595.1). Taxonomy (GTDB): domain Bacteria; phylum Actinomycetota; class Actinomycetes; order Mycobacteriales; family Mycobacteriaceae; genus Mycobacterium. The sequence goes on along the minus strand of NZ_LN929907.1, from coordinate 782,655 downwards.
ATCGGCTGGTATTCGGCGTCGACGTGTTCACAGGCCGCCCAGTCGAGCATCTCCTGGATCACCTCGGGGCTCAGCGGCACCGGGCCGGGACAACCGCGGTCGCGGTAGTCGGCGATGATCGGCAAGGCCAGCGCACGAGCCTTGGCCTTGTCCTCCTCGGACATGAAGCCCTGGACCTCGTTGAGGAACAGCCCGGCCTGATGGAACTCGCGGATGTAGCGCGGGTCGCCGGTGATGTGCACCAGCGACAGCAACAGGGTGGGGATACTGACCTGCTCCAGCGCAGCGGCGATCTCGTCGTCGGACGACGTGAACGGTTGGCCGGCATAGGGATTGTGCGTCACACCGGGTCCTCTCACCGATATCGCAATTACGCTACGCGGAGTTCCGTAATAGCGGACCTCACGATACGTCTCGGCCCATGTGCGGATCAAGGGCCGTCCCACCCGGGGCCGCCACGGCGCCGACGCACCGCCGCGCGATACTGGCCTCGTGGCCAACACTGATATCCACCCCGAACTGCGCAGTGTCGCGCGGTACGTCCCCCGCAAGCTGATCTCCGGCCTGACGACGCCGGTCCTGCGCAGACTGACCGGTCTGCAGCGGGTCAACAACGATGGTGTCGAGGTGCTCACACTGCCCTCGGGTGTCGGGGTCCGGCTGTACCGGCCGGCCGGGACGACGGCGACCACGACCGGCGCGCTGCTGTGGATTCACGGCGGCGGCTACGTCATCGGGACCGCCGCGCAGGACGACGCGCTGTGCCGCCGGTTCGTCGCCGCGCTGGGGATCACGGTGGCCTCGGTCGACTACCGGCTGGCGCCCGAGCACCCCTACCCGGCCCCGCTGGAGGACTGCTACACGGCGCTGACCTGGCTGGCCGGGCTGCCCGGGATCGATCGCGACCGCATCGCCATCGGCGGCGCGAGCGCCGGCGGCGGCCTCACGGCCGCACTGGCCCTGCTGGCCCGCGACCGCGGCGAGATCACCCCGGTGTTCCAGGTGCTGGTCTACCCCATGCTCGACGACCGGACCGTAGGCGACCACCTGCACGACTCCGGTCACCGGTTGTGGAATGCCACCAGCAACCGCTACGGCTGGCAGTCCTACCTCGGCGGCGCCGACCCGCAGGTCGCCGTGCCCGCCCGCCGGGCCGACCTGGCCGGGCTGCCGCCGGCCTGGATGGGGGTCGGGACGCTGGATCTGTTCCACGACGAGGACCTCGCCTATGCGGAGCGACTGCAGGCCGCGGGCGTGCCGTGCGAGGTGCATATCGTGCCGGGAGCGTTCCACGGCTTCGACGGGATCGCCCCCAAGGCGCCGATCTCGCAGGCGTTCTTCGACAGCCAGTGCGCCAGCCTGCGCCCCTTCTTCTCATGAGCACCGCGACCGCTGCGCTGAGCACCGAGCAGCGCGACCTCGCCGAGGCGGTGGCCGACCTGCTGGCCAAACGCTCGCCGGAGGCCGAGGTGCGCCGGCTCATGGCCGACGACCTGGGTTATGACCCGGCAGTGTGGGCCGAGCTGGCCGCGATGGGTCTGCTCGGGCTGACGATTCCGGACGAATTCGGTGGCGCCGGTGCGGGTGCGGCCGAACTCGGGGTGGTGTCGGAGCAGATCGGTGCCGCCCTGCTGTGCGCCCCGTTCCTGTCCACCGTCCTGACGACCAATCTGCTTCTTGCCCTCAGTGATTCAGCCGAGAGCGCCGACGTGCTGCCCCGGATCGCCGCCGGCGAGTTGATCGCCACCGTGGCGTTGGCGGAGCCGGGTTCAGCGCGCCCGCCTGCCGAGTCGGGCACTACGGCGATTGCGGACGGTCAGTTCTGGCGGCTGACCGGCACCAAGACGTTCGTGCTCGACGCCACGGCGGCCAAGCGGTTCTACGTTCTGGCCGGAACCGGCGTGTTCGCCGTCGACCGGGACGCGCCGGGCCTGGTGGTCAGTCCGCTGACCACCGTCGACCAGACCCGCAAACAGGGCAGGCTCAGCCTGGACCAGACCCCGGCCCGCCTGGTCGGCTCGATCGAGAACGGTTGCGCCGCAGTGCAGGACGCACTGGACCACACCTCGATTGCCCTGATTGGTGAGCAGGCCGGTGGCGCGATGAGGGTGATGCAGATGTCGGCCGACTACGCCAAGACGCGCTTCCAGTTCGGCCGGGCCATCGGCAGCTTCCAGGCCATCAAGCACATGTGTGCCGACATGCTTCTGGAGGCGCAGTCCGCGCTGTCGGCAGCCCGCCACGTCGCGGCGGCCTTCGACGCCGGCGAGCCGGACCGACTGGCGGATCTGGCTCTGGCACAGGCCTATTGCTCGGAGGCGTTCGTGTCCACCGCCGCCACCAACATTCAGGTGCACGGGGGCATCGGCTTCACCTGGGAGCATCCGGCGCACCTGTACCTGCGGCGGGCCCGCACAGACGCCCAGATCTTCGGCGACCCGGCCTGGCACCGGGAACGCTACATCCAGTTGCGAGAGGCGCAGTCATGACCGACGACGAAGTTCGCGACGACGTCCGCGCCTGGCTGGCCGCGAACTGGGATCCCGAGATGGACCGCAGCCGGTGGGCGCAGCTGGTCTTCGACGCCGGGCTGGCCGTGCCCAGCTGGGAGCCGCAGTGGTGGGGACGTGGTCTCAGCGACCGCCAATCCCGCATCGTGGCAGCCGAATTCGCCGCAGCCGGGGCGCCGGGAACCGGTCATGACCGGGCCAACCTGTTCGCCACGACGCTGCACGATCTGGGCACCGACGAGCAGAAGCACCGGCTGATCCCGCCGTCGATCCGCGGCGAGACCAAGTGGTGCCTGCTGTACTCCGAACCGGGTGCGGGCTCGGATCTGGCCGGATTGCGGACCAGGGCCGACCGTGACGGTGACGAGTGGGTGGTCAACGGCCAGAAGGTGTGGACGTCGTTCGCGAAGTCCGCCGACTACGGCCTGCTGGTGGCGCGCACCGACTGGGATGTGCCCAAGCACAACGGAATCAGCTTCTTCATGTTCCCGATGCGTCAGCCCGGCGTGGAGATCCGGCCGATCCACCAGATCACCGGCGAATCGGAGTTCAACGAGGTCTTCATCACCGGTGCCCGGGTGCCCGACGCGAACCTGGTCGGTGAGCCGGGCGGCGGGTGGTCGGTGCTGCAGGTGGCGCTGGCCTACGAGCGCCGGTTGATGGGCGATCTAGCCAGGACCTCCCGGTCGGCCAAGAAGCCGCAGGCCGATAACGACAGCCTGATCGGGATGGCACGTCAGTCCGGGACTCTCGGCGACGCCCACATCCGCCAGGAGATCGCCCGAGTGGAAGCGTATGCGGCGGTCAACCGGTGGAACACCCAGCGCGCCAAGGCGACCACCGACCGCGTCGAGGCCGCGACCCTGCTGGCCCTGGGCAAGATCGCCATGTCGCGCATCCTGCACGAAACCGCACGGGTCCAGACCGAGATCGTGGGTCCGGAGTCGATGCTGACCGGGCCGGACAACCCGGTGGGTGATGCGGTGACATTCCGGGCGCTCAACGCCTACTTCACCTCGATCGGTGGCGGCACCGACCAGATTCAGCGCAATATCGTCGGTGAGCGCGTCTTGGGCCTGCCCAAAGAACCGGAGCCCTACCGCAATACGGCGTTCCGGGATTTGCCGACTAGTTCCTGACCTCGTACAGCCGGCCGCCGACGACGGTGGCGGCGACCAGGTCCGCGTCAAGGGCATCGAGGACCTCGGCGGGTGGTGCGGCCAGCACGCACAGGTCACCGGGCTGCCCCGGCTCGACCGTGCGGGGGCGCCCCGGCTGCTCGGCATGCCCGAAGAACATCGCCAAAGCTGTTGACGGCGACACACATTCGTCCGGGTTCAAGACAGCGCCGCGGCCGGTGGTGCGGTGTACCGCCGCCCGCATCGCCGCCCACGGGTCGGCCCCGCCGAACGGCAGGTCGGTCGAGAGCGCGACCCGCACCCCGGCGCGCCGCAAGGAAGCCAGCCGCCACAGCCCCCGCTGGTCGTCGGCGGCGACGTCCAGCAGGTACTGATCACCGCGCTCGGCCACGAAGTTGGGCTGAGTGACGATGACCGGATCCAGGCGCGCCAGGTCGGCGAGGCTGTCGGCGGGCACCACCGCGGCATGCTCGATGCGATCACCCGGATGGCCTCCCGCCGCCTCCAGCGCGGCCAGTGTCACCACGAGTTGGCTTGCCGTCACACAGTGCAGCGCAACGGGTCCCTCCCGGTGTCGGGTGACGATCCAGTCGGTCAGCTCGTCGAGATCGAGCCCGTCATCGTGCAGGATGCGCTTGCCGGGGGCCAGCCAGTGCACGTGCTGGTGCAGTTCGCCGTGCCGGTGCGCCTGGGTCAGGGTGACGATGGCGTCGGCGTCGAGGTCGGGCGTCGCTTCGGTGACGCCGGTGACGCCGTAGGAGGTGAGCCGCTCACTCAACCCCGTGAGCGGTGTGTCGCGGCGGGCGACGGCATCCGACCAGTCGTCGTAGCTGCGCAGCCTGCCGTCGGGGTGGTCGGGCAGTCCGACGGCGGCCAGGCCGGCGGAGTTCAGCATCCACAGCACGCCGCTGCGGTGCTGAATGCGCACCGGCACCGCGGGGGACAGTTCGTCCAGGACGGTGCGGTCGAGCGGCCCGGCCACCGATTCGTGGTAGCCGACGGCCCGGATCCAGCCGTCGCTGCCGACGGGGGCGGCGGCGAGCGCTGCGGCCAGCCCGGCTCTGTCGGGCACGTGGGCGTGGTCGACGGGCACGGAGTCCAGTGCGGCCGCGGCGGCGCGCAGGTGAACGTGGTGGTCGTGCAGGCCGGGGATGACGGTGCCGCCGGCTGCGTCGAACACGCTCTCCCGGGGCTGGGGTGCCAAGGTGGCCTCGACGGCGTCGATCCGGTCGGTGACCCGGATGTCGACGGCGCGACCGTCCAGCAGGGTGGCGCGTTGAATCAGCATGGCACCGTGCGCTTCTGGGCAACGATGGCATCGACGTGTGCGGTGTCGGCGCCGAGCGCGGCCGCCCGCGGCGTCGCGGGGGGCGGTTGCGGGGGCAGCACGTCACCGGCGGCGGATCGTTGGATGGGCAGTGCGGCGTAGGTCGCGGCGACCTGGGACATCGCCACCTCGATCAACTCGCCACCGCCGCGGGACAGCGAATCTGCCACGGCCCGAGCGGCTTCTAGCCCGGTGAGGGGATCGGCGATGGCATCACCACAGAACACGGGGCCGGCGGTGCTGGTCCCCACCAGTCCACCGGCGACCGCGGCGTCGTCACCGAAAGCGACCCTCCCGCTGTCGGTGCTGTGGCCGGTGATGCGTACCCAGACCCGTCCGGGTGGGCCCGCCAGCAGGTCCGGGCTCAGACCGCGCCGGGCCAGCGACCCGGGCCGGGAGCCTTCGATCACCACATCAGCCGCCGCCAGGAGTGCCTTCAGGCGGCGGGCGCCCCGATCGAAATCGACGGCATACGAGAGCTTTCCGCGATTCATCCAGTCGAAGAAGACGGGATCGCCGGCCCGGGTGCCGTCCGGCCGGTGCGGACTCTCCACCTTCACCACGGTGGCACCCGCTTGGGCCAGCAGCTGCCCGCACAGCGGGCCGGCCCACATCGAGGTCAGGTCGGCAACCAGAAGGCCTGCTGCGGAACGTGGTTCGGTTGCGGGTCCGGACGCGATGACGCGCGGTGGGGCGGGCGAGGTCTCACCCAGCCGGGCGACCGGCAGGTCAAGCAGGACGGCCCGCTCCACCACTTCGGCGCTATTGCGTGTGGCGGCCCAGCGGGTGAGCGCCGGCCAGGGATCCGAGGGAACGTCGTCGGCTTCGAGCAGTGCCGGGATCGTGGCGATGTCATCGGGCCGGGACAGCGTCAGCGCACACCACCCGTCGGCGGTCAGCAGCAGTCGGGTGGCCCCGCCCGCCGAGGTCTGGCCTGCCCGGCGAAATCCCCGCACTCCGGCCCGGCCGGTGAGCAGCGGCACCGCATCGACATGGATCCCCCACCGGGCGGATATCGCCCCGGCCACCTCCTGCGCGCGGGTCAGGACCGCTGCCCGGGAACCATCCGGTGGCCCGTCGGCAAGCCCGGTCAACCAGGCCAGCCCGCTGCCCATTGTCCCGCCCCCTGTCCGCCGAAACCAACGAACCGGCGCAGATGTGCGAGTGCGGACGTGCAGAACGTCGATCTCGGCGCGGCCCTCAGAAGTGCAGCGCGCTGAACCGCCAGTCCAGCACCGGCCGATCCTCACCGTCGGCCACGGCGTAGACCAGCGAGCGCAGCCGCAGCACACCGCCGCGGTCGGCGGGCAGCGGTTGCACGGCCTCGACGTGCAGATCGCTGTAGAGCGTGTCGCCTTCGTGGACCGGGCCGGTGTGGTCGCACGACTCCCAGCCGAGCACCGTCGCAAGGTTCGGCAGCAACTGGGTGGCCTGCGCCAGCGCCAGCCCGATGGTGTGGCCGCCGTACACCAGGCGCTGGCCGCCGACCCGCGAATCATGATGGGTGGCGGCAATATTCAGCGTCAGGCGGGCAAGTTCGGGAGCGGAGCTGACCACGTCGCCGGTGCTGCGCAGCACCGACCCGGCGATGTCTTCGTAGAAGTGCGGCCCCGGCACCCGTTCCCGGAACGCCACCGCGTTCCAGTCGGCCGTCGGATCCGGCGCCGATGCGAGGTCCGCACCGATGCCCGAGAGGTCATCGGCATGTCCGGTGTCGGGAGCCCCGGGGCTCAGCGGCAGCATCGCGCAGCGGTAGAAGTCGAGCACCAGCCGGCCCACCTGATCGATGGTCGTCATCCGCAGCGCCGCCATGCCCGTCGGCGTCCGCCCGGGTTTGGCGCTGTTCTGCCGCAGCCCGACCACCTCGGTACGGGTGAACAGGGTGTCGCCGACCACGGGATAGCGATAGAACGTCAGCCCCCGGTAGAACAGGTTTGCCTTCACCCGCTGGGTCACCAACGTGCTCTGACCGATGGCCACATCACACACCAGCGCCGGGTGAGCCAGCGGCCCGGTGGAGCCGACGACGGCGTGGGCCAGTTCGGCGTCCAGCGCCAGCCGCATCCGGTCACCGAGGATCGCCTGGTGGGCGGCCGCCACGCCGGGCGTCAGCGTCATCGAGGGCGCCCACTCGAACACCTGGCCCACCACGAGGTCGTCGAAGTAGGGTCCGCCCGCCTCACCCGCGCCAATATGGCCGTACAAAGTCACAGTGGCCCATGCTGGCAGTTAGTGAAGTGGTGTGTCAATATGGCCGTACATTTCGAGACATTGGAGCGGCCAAGGTGAGTGCACTCAGCGACGAAGAGACCATGCTCGTGGAGACAGTCCGGGCGTTCATCGACCGGGACGTCAAACCCAGCATCCGCGACATCGAGCACGCCAACACCTACCCCGAAGCGTGGATCGAGCAGATGAAGCGGATCGGGATCTACGGTCTGGCCATCAGCGAGGAGTACGGCGGCTCACCCGTCTCGATGCCCTGCTACGTCGAGGTCACCCAGGAACTGGCCCGCGGCTGGATGAGCCTGGCCGGCGCGATGGGCGGCCACACCGTGGTGGCCAAGCTGCTGGAGATCTTCGGCACCGCCGAGCAGAAGGCCGCCTACCTCCCGAAGATGGCGACCGGTGAGCTGCGGGCCACCATGGCGCTGACCGAGCCCGGCGGCGGTTCAGATCTACAGAACATGGCCTGTGTGGCCCGGCGTGACGGCGACGAATTGGTGATCAACGGCGCCAAGACCTGGATCAGCAACGCCCGCCGCTCGGGGCTCATCGCCCTGCTGTGCAAGACCGATCCGCAGGCCACTCCGCGCCATACGGGTATCTCGGTGGTGCTCATCGAGAACCCGACCGCCGGCCTGACGGTGTCCAAGGACCTGCCCAAGCTCGGCTACAAGGGCGTCGAGTCCTGCGAGTTGGTATTCGAGGACTGCCGGGTACCGGCGTCGGCCATCCTGGGGACCGAGCCGGGTAAGGGATTCGCCCAGATGATGAAAGGCCTTGAGACAGGGCGGATTCAGGTCGCCGCGCGCGCGTTGGGGGTGGCCACTGCCGCGCTCGAGGACGCCCTGGCCTATGCCCAGGACCGGGAAAGCTTCGGTCAGCCGATCTGGAAGCACCAGGCCATCGGTCACTACCTGGCCGATATGGCCACCAAACTGACCGCAGCCCGTCAGCTGACCCGCTACGCCGCCGAGCGCTACGACAGTGGGGACCGCTGCGACATGGAGGCTGGTATGGCCAAGCTGTTCGCCTCTGAGGTCGCCATGGAGATCGCACTCAATGCCGTCCGCATCCACGGCGGCTACGGTTACTCCACCGAATACGATGTGGAACGGTACTTCCGCGACGCGCCGCTGATGATCGTCGGTGAAGGCACCAACGAGATTCAGCGCAATGTCATTGCGGGGCAGCTGGTCGCCAGAGGAGGAATCTAGGAGCCATGAAGCCGGAGCCGGCGTATCAGGTTCTGCGGCAACGGTTGCGCGACGACATCGCCGCCGGGGCCTACCCCGAGGGCGTCCGGCTGCCCACCGAGTCCGAATTGGTCGCCGAGTACGGGGTGTCCCGCCAGACCGTGCGCCGCGCCTTCCAGGATCTGGTCGCCGAGGGCCTCGTCTTCCGCGTTCCGGGCCGGGGAACCTATGCCAACGATCGGGTGTACCTGCGCCAGCTGGGCTCGATCGAGGATCTGATGAGCCTGTCCGAGGACACCACCATGGAAGTCCTGCAAGGACTTTCCCGCCGCGTCGACGTCAACGCCGCCAGCCGGTTGCGGCTCGACCATGACGTGGTCTACACGGTGGTGTTCCGGCGTTTCCACGATGGGATTCCCTTCGTCCTCACTACCGTTCACCTGCCCGAGGCAGTGGCGCGGCTGGTGCTGCACTCCCCCGAACTGGCTACCGGCGCGGTGGGCACCAATACGATCATCGGCGTCCTGGAACCACACCTCGCCGAGCCGATTGCCGAAGCAGCACAACTGATTACCGTCGCTCCGGCCGATGACTCGGTGGCCGATGCCGTGAAAACCGAACCGGGGCACCCGATGTTGCGGGTGGACCGGCTCTACTCCGACACCACCGGCACCCCGGTCGAGCTGTCGGTGAGCCACTTCCTGCCCGAGCAGTACACCTACCGGGTCACCTTGCGGCGCTCGGCGAGCCTGTAGCTGTCGCGCTGGGCACTCGACCTTTCGCTCGATAACGACAGGATGGCGGGTTCGGAGTCGCCGACTCCCGACACTAGGCGATCTCGTCGACCAGCCCCCACCGCAGCGCGGTCACCGGGTCGATCGTCCGGCCGGACAGCACCAAATAGGCTGTGCGCCAACGGCCGATCCGTCGGGTGATGCTCAACGTCCCGCCAGCTCCGGGGATCAGACCCAACGCCAGTTCCGGCAGGCCCAGCACCGTGTCGGGGTGGCAGCGCACCCATCCGCAGAACGCCGCCATCTCCAGTCCGCTACCCAAGACCCTGCCGTGGATCTCGGCCCGACAGTCCCGTCCGAGCCGGCGGGTCAGTTCGTCGAGCGCCAAGGCCGGGGAATGCCGGGTGCGCGCCACGTGCGCGCTGGCGGGGTCGTCGAACGTGCCGAACTCGCCGAGGTCGCCGCCGCTGCAGAACGACGGACCATGACCGCCCAGCACCACTTGGCCCACCGTGTCGTCCAGCAGGGCTACCGTCAGTGCCTCCAGCAGCAGTGCGCGGGCGTCGGTGGAAAAAGCATTGTGGCGCTGCGGCCGGTTGAACCAGATCCGCAGGATCGATCCGTCCCGCTCGGCCACCACCGGGTCGGGGATCTCAGGCACCTGCGCGGGCCCGCGTTCGGTCAGCCAGCGGGCGAACTCCGGGCCGGACTGCAGCGTCGAGTAGGCCAGCGACTCAGTGACGATGGCCGGGAACGCCGAACCCTCCACGTCGACCGACCGCAGCACGTCGTCACAGATGGCGCTGGCGTGCGGCCAGCGCGAGCAGCGCTGCTCGAGCTCGGCCACCGTGTCCGGGATCGAGTCGACGGCCACGAACCGGCGATCCTCGTGCTCGGTATCGGTGAGGGCGAAAGTAGCTGTGCCGAGCCAGTATTCGGACTCCGGCGTGGCCGACTCACCGACGGCGACCACCACCCCGGGCACACCCGCCGCCGGGATGGGCGGTGGATCGGCGAGGTCGACGAGCAGCATGCGGCGGCGGTGCCTACCCCGTCGAGGCCGAGTACTTGGTGATCAACTCCTGCTTGTACAGCTTGCCGGTATCGGTGCGCGGCAGCTGCGGCTCGAAGGAGATCGACCGCGGGCACTTGTAGTGCGACAGCCGCTCGCGCAGCCAGGTCAGCAGCTCCTCGGCGAGTTCCTCGGAGGCCTGGCCGTGGTCGACGAGTTGGACCACACCCTTGACGCTCTGTCCCATCTCGTCGTCCGGAATGCCGAACACCGCGGCGTCCATCACCTGGGGGTGGATGACGAGCATGTTCTCGGCTTCCTGCGGGTAGATGTTCACCCCGCCGGAGATGATCATGTGGTGGCGGCGATCGGTCAGGAACAGGTAGCCGTCGTCATCGAGGTAGCCGATGTCGCCGACGGTCATCCAGCCCTTCGGATGCCGTGACGACGCCGTCTTCTCGGCGTCGTTGAGGTACTCGAAGGTGTTCTCGCTTTCGAAGTAGATCTCGCCGGGCTCGCCGGGCGGCAACTCATTGCCCTCCTCGTCGAGGATGTGCAGGTTGCCGAGCATCGGCTTGCCCACCGAACCGGGGTGGGCCAGCCACTCCTCGGCGCTGATCAGGGTCGAGCCGATGGCCTCCGAGGAGGCGTAGTACTCGTCGACGATCGGTCCCCACCAGTCGATCATCTGCTTCTTGACCTCGACCGGACACGGTGCCGCGGCGTGCATGACGCGCTCCAGGCTGGAGATGTCGTACGAATTGCGCACGGCCTCCGGCAGTTTCAGCATCCGGGTGAACATCACCGGCACGAACTGGCCGTGCGTCACGCGGTGCCGCTGGATTGCGTCCAGGGTGCCCTCGGCGTCGAACTTCTCCATAACGACCACCGGGATGCCCGCGGCCTGCATCGTCATCGACCACACCGACGGCGCGGTGTGATACAGCGGCGCCGGGCTGAGGTACACCCCGTTGGGGTTCATCCAGAACGACACCAGCATCGTCATCAGGCCGGGCGCCTCCGACGGCGGCAGGTGCGGAAGCTCCCGCTTGATCCCCTTGGGCCGGCCCGTCGTTCCCGACGAATACTGCAGCAGGTCACCCTCGATCTCGTCGTCGATGGGCGTAGTCGGTTGATCGGCAACACATTCCGGATAGCGCAACCAGCCGTCCAGGTCGTCATTGATCACCACCAGCAGCTCCGGCAGGCCCTTGGGAAGGTGCTCGGCCAGGCCTTCGAGCACCGGGCGCAGCGCGGCCGAACCCACAATGGCCTTGGCCGCGCTGTTGTCGATGATGTAGGCCGCCTCTGCCGCGGTCAGGTGGGTGTTGATCGGCACGTAGTACAGGCCGCTGCGACGGGCTGCCCACATCACGGTGTGGAAGTGCTCGTTGTTCTCCAGCAGGATCGCCACGGCGTCGCCCTCGCGCAGGCCGGCCTGACGGAACAAGTGGGCCAGCTGATTCGCCCGGGCTTCCATCTCCCCGAAGGTGACGACGGTGCCCGACGGGTACAGGATGACGGCGGGCTTGTCCGGGGTGGCTTCAGCGTGCTCACGGATCTGCATGCGTGCACTTTACGACAGCCGATTTGACGGGTGTCGAGTGGTGCGTTCGGCCAGGCTCAGACCTGCGCGCTGCGGATCCTGGAGTGGACGCGCCCGGCGATCATCGGCAGGTCCACCGAGGTCCGCACGCCGGCGGGCGCGGCGCAGACGTAGGGGATGGCGTTGACGCAGTGCGCCGCGGTGGCCACGATGCCGGGGTTGCGGGCGAGCCCTTCTTCCAGGGTGTCCGGGTGCCAGCTGGTGATGGCGATGACGGTGTCCGGAGTTCCGCGCACCTCGACGTCGAAGCGCTCACCGAGCGGACCGAAGGTCCACGGCGGGTCGAGGTTCTCCTCCCCCATCAGCCAGGTGACTCCGACCCGGGCGATCTTGTGGTCGCCCACGTAGGCGTCCCAGTAGAACCGTTGTCCGGCGACGTGACCGGGTGGGATGGTGCCGATGGGTGATTCGATCGGGGCGGCGGCCACCGCGGTCTCCAGCAGCCGCTCGACGCGGACCTCGTCCGGCCGCAACCCCAGGGTGTCGGTGATCATGGCCAGCGATTGGCGGTAGCCGCCGTCGAGCAGATCGAGCATCGGGCCGCCGACGGCCTGCTCCGGGGTGCCGCCGAACATCATCACGTCGCGGACCACATCGACCGATCCGTAGCCGCGGATGTCAGAGATCTCCTCGCCGCGCACATAGGTCACACCCGAGGACATCGCCGACAGGATCAGCGGCAGCACCTCGGTGATGGCGCCCGGGTCCATCCCGGTGCCGTGCAGGCTCACGTTGCCCTCGGCGCAGGCCTCGTTGATCCGCGCGGTCTCCTCGGCGTTGGGGTAGAACCAGCCCACCGGGGTGACGACGTTCTTGCCCGACCGCAGCAGTGCGGCCACCTCTTTACCCCGCGGCACGAGCGGTGAGTACATGACCGCGTCGGCCTCGGTGGCCAGGATCTCGTCCACGTTGTTGGTGACGGTGACACCGATCGGCTCGATACCGATCAGCTCACCGACGTCCTTGCCGCTCTTGGATTCTGAGTGCGCCCAGCAGCCGACCAGCTCGAGGTCGGGATGCTCCAGGATGCATTCGATCGACGCCTGGCCGACGGAGCCGGTAGCCCACTGGATGACTTTCAACGTCATGGCGAGTCCTGTTCGTGGTGGGGTCAGGTGGCCGGACGCCACAGCTGAAGCGTGGAGGTGAGGCCGCCGGGCAGTTCGAGGATTTCGATGGGGGTGCCGTCAGGGTCCTGCAGGAAGAACATCCGGACCCCGCCGATGTCGACGGCCTGGTCGAGGTGAACGTGCGGGTGTTCGGTGCGGATGCGGTCGTAGGCGGCGCCGAGGTCGTCGACCCGGAAAGACATGTTGGTGTAGCCGAGGTGCGGGCCTGACGGGGTGGCCGGCACGGCACCGAGCGACAGCAGCTCGACCATGACACCGCCGATCAGGCCGCCAACCATGCGGCCCTTCTGCGCGACGCCATCGGTGACGGTGTCGAGGGCCTCCCCCTCGAGTTCGACGTCGAAGACGACGTCCATGCCCAGAACCGAGGTGTAGAACGCCACCGAGGTGTCGATATCGCTGACCCCTATGCAGATGTGCGAGAAATTCTGCACAGCAATCGGTTTCGGCTCTGTCATGACCGATCCTTCCCGGCGGTGAAGCAATGATCAGGCGTCCCGGCGCAGTGGGTTCGCGGGAGCCACGCTAACAGCACTTGACAGTGACTCTCAAGTAGGGATTTACTCCGATTTAGGAATGTGAGCCCATCTAGCTATCGAGACATGGAGGTCCGACAATGCCGGTCAAGGTGCCACTCAAGGTGATTCAGTGGGCAACGGGTTCAGTCGGCCGGGCCGCCATCGAATGCATCCAGAACCACCCCGACCTGGAACTCGTCGGATGCTGGGTGCACTCTGCGGAGAAGAACGGGCGCGACGTCGGTGACCTGATCGGCACCGACCCGATCGGCGTGCACGCCACCAACGACATCGACGAGATCCTGGCTCTGGACGCCGACGCGGTGTTGTACGCACCGCTGTTCCCCGACGAGCAACAGGTCGAGGCACTGCTGCGGTCGGGCAAGAACGTGATCACCCCACTGGGCTGGTTCTATCCCCAGCCGTCGGGCACGGCGGCCCTCGAGCAGGCCTGCCGCGACGGCCACACCACGCTGCACGGCACCGGGATCGACCCGGGGGGCGTCACCGAGATCTTCCCGCTGATGATGACCGCGATGTCGTCATCGGTGACCTTCGTACGCGGCGAGGAGTTCTCCGACATCCGCAGCTATGACTCACCCGACGTGGTCCGCCACATCATGCTGTTCGGCGCCACCCCCGAGGAGGCCGCCAGCGGACCGATGCTCAGCCTGCTCGACGGCGGGTTCCGGCAGTCGGTCAACATGATCCTGGACGGCCTCGGCTTCGCCGACGCCCCCACCCGCCCGGAGATCCGCACCATCCAGGAATCCGCGGTGGCCACCGCGCCGATCGAATCGCCGATCGGGATCATTGAGCCGGGACTGGTTGCCGCACAACGCTTCCACTGGGAGGCAGTGCTCGGCGACGAAGTCGTGGTCCGGATCGGGGTGAACTGGCTGATGGGCCCCGACCATCTCGATCCGGACTGGTCGTTCGAGCCGGAGGGCCAGCGCTTCGAGATGGAGGTGCAGGGTGATCCGAGCTGTCAGGTCACCATCCACGGCTGGCATCCCGAATCGGTGGCCGCCGGCCTGCTGCGCAATGACGGCATCGTGGCCACCGCCGCGCACTGCGTGAACTCGATCCCGTACGCGTGCGGCGCCGCTCCCGGTATCCAGACCGCACTGGACCTGCCACTGGTCGCCGGGCGCGCCCACCCGAGATTGCTTGGCAGGATGGACCGATGACCGAACGCGTCCCCCTGCGCACCCGACAACGTGCCGCGCTGCTCGCCGACATCCGCCGCGCGGCCCTGCAGTTGTTCGCCGAGCACGGCTACGACGCGGTCACCACCGAGGACATCGCCGCCGCCGCCGGGGTGTCGACGAGCACCCTGTTCCGGCACGTCCCGACCAAGGAAAGCCTCCTGGTGGAACCGTTGCTGGAGAACATCTCCGGTGTGGTGGCCGCCTATGAGGCCCGCCCGTCAGCCGAACCGGCCGGCCGGGCCCTGGTGGCCGCGATGGTCGACGCGATGACCAACCCGAACAGCGATGACACCGGAACCTGGTTGACGGCCATCCGCAGCGCCCCGCAGCTGATCAGCCGGGTCACCCTCGTCCCGGCCCAGGACCGTGAGCAGCTCATCAAGCTCACCGCCGGGCGCCTGGGTGACACCGACCCGAGGGCGCTTCGCTCGGCATTGTTGGTCCACACCCTGCTGGCCGCCAGCGAGTACGTCTTCCAGCAGTGGATCGCCGGCGCGACACCGGCCGACACCCCGCTGCCCGACCAGATCAAGTCCGCCCTCACCATCGTCCTGTCCGGCACCTGGGAGTCCCGATGACCGCCATTCCACAAGCTCAGCGCCCCTTCAAGTTCGGGATCGAAGTCATCCCGTTCGGCACCCGCACCGAGTGGCGCGCGGCCGCACGCAGGGTTCAGGACCTCGGGTACGACGTGCTCCAGGTCCCCGATCATCTCGGCGCGCCCGCGCCGTTCGCCGCGCTGCTGACCGCCGCCGACGTCACCGAGATCACCCTGGGCACGTTCGTGATGAACGTCGGCTTCTACAAGCCCGCACTCCTGGCCCGCGACGTCGAGGCCGTCGCCCGGCTCACCGACGGCCGCCTGGAACTCGGGCTGGGCACCGGTTACGCCGAGCACGAGTTCGAGGCCGCCGAACTTCCCTTCCCCAGCGCCGGGCGCCGCGTCGACTACCTCGAGCACACCACCCACTACCTGGAAGGCAGCTTGCCCGATGTGCCGATCATGATCGCCGGCTCCGGTGACCGCGTGTTGACCTTGGCCGCACGGCATTCGGCGATCATCGGGTTCACCGGCGGCAAGCCGGGCAGCACCGCGGAGGACCCCTTGCTCGACCGCGTCGAGTTCGTCCGCGCCGCTGCGGGCGACCGCGCCGATGACCTGGAATTCAACCTCTGCATCACCGCCTGCCCGACGGATGATCACGGCAAGCCCGATCTCGGGCTCACCCGGGTCAACCTTCCGGACCTCTCCGAGGACGAGCTATTGGCGCTGCCCACCGTGCTGAAGGGCACCGTCGGTGACATGGCCGACCAACTGCGCGAGCAACGCGAACGCTATGGCATCAGTTACATCAGCGTCCAGCAGCACCATGCCGATCAGTTCGCCAAGGTGATCGCCGAACTACGCTGAGGCGCAACCAGACTCAGGTGAGCGTGACGACGCCGTCCTCCAGGCCGTAGTAGCCGGTGACCACCTTGAGCGCCCCCGAGGCGAGTGGCTTCGCCAGCTCGTGGGACTGCTTGATCTGGTCGCGGGACTGCTCGATATTGGCCACGATCGCGTTCTGCAGCAGATCGCCGGGCCGGGTCTCGGCGACGGCCACCGCGGGGGTGATCGCGGTGACCAGCGATTCCACCGCGCCGTGCGGGGCATTGAACGGCGGTTGCAGCGCTTCCAGCGTCGCCGACACCGCGCCGCAGTTCTGATGACCGAGCACCACGATCAGCGGGGTACCGAAATGTCCGACCGCGTACTCGATACTTCCCAGGCCGGCCGGTTCGACGATATTGCCCGCGACCCTGACGACAAAGAGGTCACCGAGGCCCTGGTCGAAGATGACTTCCGGAGGCAGCCGGGAGTCCGAACAGCTGAGCACCACGGCAAAAGGCTTCTGCGCCTTGGAAACCCGTAACCGGGTCTCGGCTCCTTGATCCGGATGCACCATATGCGACCCGGTGAACCGCAGATTGCCCTGGCGCAGAAGGTCCAGCGCCTCGTCCGGCCCTGAGATGGTGGGCTTCTCGGACTCGGCGGTGATCGGGATGTTCGCCGGCACGGTCACGGTGGTCGTGGTCGCCGTCTGGGTCGACGACCCGCAGGCGCTCAGTGCCGCCGCGGCCGCCGACGCCCCGGCCACCCCGAACCAGGCCCTCCTGGACAGTACGTTGCTCACCTTCGACACCCCTCTCGACCGGCTCCGCCATGAGGTTAGCGTGGCAAAGCCGGTACCGAGCGGTGATTTACCCCGCGAACGGCGCGCGAACCGTTGCCAGCAGGTGTTTCCGGTTGATCACCAGACCGACAACCGCCAGCACACCATACACTCCGCAAAGAATCATCCGGCCATGCGTCGAGGTGATCGGGAACTGAATCATGAACAGTGCCAACAACATCCACGCGGTATGCCGGTGGAAGCGCAGGGCCAAGATCAGGGCGATACCCATCATCGTCTGGGTCGCGGTCAGCAGCACCTCTTCGATCTGGCGGCCGTCGAGCACCAGCGCGGTTCCGCCACCGCCGGCCAGGTAGGCGATCGGCAGTGAGCCGACCAGCAGGGTCCATTGGTTGACCTTCGACGAGATCAGCGTCGCGATGGCCGCTGTGCCCTTCCCACGCGCGGCGAAGATGATCGCGATGATGAACTCCGGGGCCTCGGAGGCCAACGGCGCCAGCCACTGCACCAGTAGGAAGCGGTCCACGCCGAGCTGGGTGCCCGCGCCGATCATGCTCTCCGCGAACGGTTCTGCACACGCCAGGATGACGCCGGCCGCGATGACGAAAAGCGAGACGACGGTGATCCGGCGGGTCCGGTCGGGCAGCGCACCGACCGCGGCGGCGGTGCCGATCAGGTCGGGCTCCTCGACCTCCCCGCGGGTCAGCTTGTAGAGGTAGAAGCCGAACCAGGCCAGCAGGGCGATACCCAGGGTGAGGGTGATCCGGCCGGTGGCCGGGATGATGAAGGCCGCGACACCGGCGATGAGCAGGAAGCCGAGTTCGACGCGGTTGCCCGGATCGAGCATGAGGGTGGTGGTTTTCTTGCCGGTCACCCGCCGCGCGACGTACAGGCTGACCAGAACCACGATGGGCCAGCCGATGCCCATCAACAGCCGGTTGGATCCGGTCATATTGGCCGCGGCGTACTGGGTGTACTCGGCGTTCTGCCCGGCGGTGAAGGCGTAGTACAGGTCGACGGCGTACTCCGGAAGCACCGCGATGAGCGCAAGCACCGCGATCGCGAAGCCACCGGAGACGTCGATCTGCGCCGCCTCGGCCGCCCAGGCCAGCACGAAACTGGCCGCGACGACGGCGGCGCCGTAGATCGCCAACGACAGCACGGGGTTCAGGTGCAGACCGCCGAATCGGACCACCATCGCCGGCAGGATCAGGGCGGCTACGAGGAGGAAGGACCGCAGCAGCACGCTGCGAGGGGAGCGGATTTCGGTATCCCGATTGGCGGACAGGAGGCTGGTCATCACGGTTCCTCGGCTCAGGCGACCCGAGGTGACGCGCAGCGAGACTTCGGGTCGACACAAACATGTCGGCCGAAGGTCTCGCTCGCCGGACCAAAGACCCGGTGGATGACCGGGCGGCACTGCCGCCAGTATGTCGACCATCCGCTCTGCGACCCGAGGGCCGCCAGAGGAACTACTCCCCTTCGCTGTCCGTAAGGCTAGCCCAACCATCCCGGTCGAGCAACTTAGCAGGGCTATCAAAAAGTTGGCGCATAGAGCACGAAAGTCCTGATAAGGGCGCAGGAACTAAAGTGTTCGGCAACCCGTAACGTGCCGCTCTGCAAACTGCCCGGGATAGCAGCAAGCCCCGGCACGCCGTGGCGTCCGGGGCTTGCTGCTGGCGATCTAGTCCGCTTCGGCGAGGCGCTGCTTGAGCGCTTCGAACTCGTCCTTCACGCCCGTCGGCAGCTTCTCGCCGATGAACTCGAACCACTCTTCGATCTGCGGCAGCTCGGCGCGCCACTCGTCGGCGTTGACCTTCAGCGCATCCAGCACGTCGGCTTCCTCGACGTCCAGACCGGACAGGTCCAGGTCCTCGACGCGGGGGACGATGCCGATCGGGGTCGACGAACCGTTGGCCTTGCCCTCGACCCGCTCGACGATCCACTTGAGCACGCGGCTGTTCTCGCCGAAGCCCGGCCACAGGAAGCGGCCGTCATCGCCGCGGCGGAACCAGTTGACGAAGAAGATCTTCGGCATCTTGGACTCATCGGCGTTCTTGCCCAGGTCCAGCCAGTGCTGGCAGTAGTCGCCGGCGTTGTAGCCGAGGAACGGCAGCATGGCCATCGGGTCGCGACGGATCGCGCCGACCTTGCCCTCGGCGGCGGCGGTCTGCTCGCTGCCCAGGGTGGCGCCGATGAACACACCGTGCTGCCAGTCGCGAGCCTGCGTCACCAGCGGCACCGTGGTCTTGCGGCGGCCGCCGAACAGGATCGCCGAGATCGGCACGCCCTGCGGGTCGTCCCACTCGGGGGCCAGCGTGGGGCACTGCGACATCGGGGTGCAGTAGCGCGAGTTCGGATGGGCGGCCGGCGTGCCGGATTCCGGCGTCCAGTCGTTGCCCTTCCAGTCGATGAGGTGCTCGGGCTCGCCCTCGAGGCCCTCCCACCAGACGCCGCCCTCGTCGGTCATCGCGACGTTGGTGAAGACGGTGTTGCCGGCGGCGATGGTCTTCATCGCGTTCGGGTTGGAGCTCCAGTTAGTGCCGGGGGCGACGCCGAAGAAGCCGAACTCAGGGTTGACGGCGTAGAGCTGGCCGTCCTTGCCGAACCGCATCCAGGCGATGTCATCGCCCAGGGTCTCGGCACGCCAGCCCGGGATGGTCGGCTGCAGCATCGCGAGGTTGGTCTTACCGCACGCCGACGGGAAGGCCGCGGCGATGTAGTAGGCCTTGTTCTCCGGGGAGATCAGCTTGAGGATCAGCATGTGCTCGGCGAGCCAGCCCTCGTCGCGCGCCATCACCGAGGCGATGCGCAGCGAGTAGCACTTCTTGCCCAGCAGCGCGTTGCCGCCATAGCCCGAGCCGTAGCTCCAGATCTCGCGGGTCTCCGGGAAGTGCGAGATGTACTTGGTGTCATTGCACGGCCATGGCACATCGGCCTGGCCTGCCTCCAGCGGGGCGCCCAGGGAGTGCAGGGCCTTGACGAAGAAGCCGTCGTCACCCATCTTCTCCAGCGCCGCCTTGCCCATCCTGGTCATGGTGCGCATCGAGACCACCACGTACTCCGAGTCGGTGATCTCGACACCGAGCTTGGGGTCCTCGGCACCGAGCGGGCCCATGCAGAAGGGCACCACGTACATGGTGCGACCGCGCATGCACCCGCGGTACAGCTCGGTCATCAGGGCACGCATCTCGGCGGGCGCCATCCAGTTGTTGGTGGGCCCGGCGTCGATCTCACGCTCGGAGCAGATGAAGGTGCGGGACTCCACCCGGGCCACGTCGGACGGTTCCGAACGCGCCAGGTACGAGCTGGGCTCCTCGGAGTCGCTCAGCGGGATGAAGGTGCCGGCCTCGACGAGCTGCCGGGCCAGCCGCTGGTACTCCTCCTCGGAGCCGTCGGCGAACACCACTCTGTCGGGCTGTGTCAGTTCAGCGACTTCCTGGACCCAGGCCAACAGGCCCGCGTGCTTGGTCGGTGCAGTGTCCAGACCGGGAATGGTCGCTGAGGTCATTGGTATCTCCTGCGTAGGTTTCTTGCCAGGATGCAGGCCTTATGCCGCAAATAGCGGAGACTGTCGTCCCTGCAAGAAGGTTAACGCGGGTGAGATACCCGCGGTTAATCGGGATTATGTCCGATCACTCACAGGAACGATTCAGAAAGTCCCATATCAGTCATTTCATCGATTCAGTTCCACGCTCGGCGGCCAATTCGGCGGCGACGACGGCCGCGGCCTGCGTGATCACCGGCATCCGGCAGTCCCGTTCAGCGACGGCCTGAGCCCCCGCCAGAGCGTGCGCGCGGATCTCCCGGTCGATGGCCGCCACCGCCTTCTCCGCCGCGGCCGCCTCGTCGGCGTCGCGTTGCGCGGCGGCCGTGCTCAGTGCGGCCTCGGCCGCCAGCACCCGGGTGGCCACCCACTCCTCCATCGTCGCCCGCACCCCGGCGATCACCTCGCTCACCCATCGGTCGAGCACCGCCCGGTCGTGCAGCAAGCCGCGAATCCCGACCACCCACAGCGTCAGGACGATGCCGAGCAGCGCCGCGCCCACCGCGCCCGCGGCGGTCCACTGCGGGGCCAGCCCGGCGAAGAACCGGCTGACCGTGAGGGCGACACCGAGCCCGAACCCGGCACCGAGCACGGTCATCAGCCGCGCTTCCAGACGCCGCGACCGCAGCGGCGGATCGGACACCTCAACAACTGGCCGCGGACCTACCGGCACGTCGACCGGAAGGTCGAGTTCGCGGCCGACGTCGCCGAGGTCCCGGGTGATGCCGTCGTCGACGTCGTCGACCACCTCGGCAACCCGGGTGCGGACGTAGTCGACGAACGGGGCGCGCTGCCGACGGGTCAGCGACGCCGCATCCTCCTGCAACTCCGAGCGCACCGAGGTGCACCGGTTACGGGCGAAATAGCTCAGCTGCACCCGGGCCTGCTGTACCTGGGTACGCAGGGCGACGGCCCGTTCGGTCTTGTCCACCCGCCGCTGGCGCACCACGTCGGAGCGCTCGTCACGCAGCGCGGCCAGCCGTGATTCCCGGCCGACACCCTCGGCTGCCCGCTCGAGGCGATCACCCAGAGCCGACAAGCGACTAATCCAGGCGCGCAACCGATTTCGCCGATCCAGACTCGAATCGGCCAGCGCTTCGGAGACCGCGGCGACAAGGTCGTCGAGGACCGGTTCGCCGAGATCGGGGGCGGCGGCCACACCGGCCCACCGGATGTCGCGGTAGCGGGCGGCATGGTCGGCCAGCAGCGCGCGGTTGGTGTCGAGGACGTCGCGCCAGGTGCGGTGCACATCGATCTTGGTGACCACCCCGATCACCGTGTCGGTATTGGCGGCCGCGGCATCCAGCAGGTCGCCATCCGATCCGGAGAGCAGGGCGGTGGCCGAGACGACGAACACCACCGCGGCCGGGGCTTCGCCTGGACCGAGGTCGGCGGCTTCGACGAACGTGTGCGATGGCAGCCGACGGCGCAGGGCCTCGGCGACGCTGGTGGTGCCGGCCAGCCACGGCCCGGTGACGAGCACGGCGTCGCGGCGGGTGATGGCGGGTGCGGGCAGGTCCGGATCAATCGCCCACACCAGGGAGTCGACGTCGTCGCTCACGCCGGCGGCTCCGGGGCTTCATGTCGCCGGCCCGGCGGCTCCGGTACCCCGCCGGCCCGCTCCCACAACCGCAGCGAGCCACGGACGATGTCGGCGCCGCAGGCCTGATGCAGCCGGGACATCGGACCTCGGCTGTAGCGCTGCCAGGTCAACGCCCGCCGCAACAGGTCCGGCGCGGTGGTTGCCTCGCCCACCGTCACACCCTCGGCGGCCAGCACCGCCATGGCTGCATTCATCCGGGCGGTCACCACCACCTCGTCGCCCAGCTGGTCGACGGTCGTCGCGTCGACCAGACGCCGATAGCGACCGGCGGCCGCCAACCGGCCCACCGTCGCCAGCACCTCGTCGACCGCGCTGGCCCGCCGCAGCGCGACGCGCAGCCCGGCCGCATCGGCACCGGAGCGGACCGCGCGGACGGCGTGCGCGATGCCGAACAGATCCAGCGCAGCCAGCAGCCGGGTACGAACCTCCATGCTCAGCCGGTGGGTGCCCGTCACGAAACCGTCGGTGCTGGCCAGGTTGGCCGGTTCGGTGGTCAGCACCCGCAGCGCAGCCAGCATGTCGGCGTCCAGCACGGAGTCGTCGAGACCAGCCAGCGCCGACAACGCGGCCAACGGCAGCAGCGGTACCCCGATCGAGTCCCGCAGCCGCGCACAGTGCCGGGCCGCGGCGGCCATCGGGCCGTCGCCACCGAAGCCGGTCAGATCGGCTTTGTTGAGCACCGCCACGCACGGTCGATCCGGTGCCGTCAGCGCGGCCCGGTCCTCCGGTTTGAGCGTTTCGGTCAGCACGTAGACGTCGACATCAGGCCTCTGATCGGCGCGGATGACGTCCAGACCGGCCGCAGCCAGTACCTGCGCGACGGTCCGGCGGCCACAGCCGGGACGGCCGACGACAGCCACCCGCGCCGCCCCACCGTCAGTGCCCGCCATGCCGGTCATGGTGGCATCAGTGCGGCTATGGCGCGAGCCACTACCAGGGGAAGGCAACTGTTGGGTATCAATCTGCACCACGGTGCGGGTACACCCGTGTTCATGAGCGACGATGGACGGATGCATGCCCACGGTGGCTCCGCCACGCCCGAAACCCTCGGGCCGGCGCATGGTCATCGGCGAATCACGAGCTTCCGCAACCGGCGCTCGACGCTGACCGAGCCCCAGCAGGAACTGTGGGACAGACGCTGGTCAGACCTCGGCACGCAGGCCCGGCCCGGCGGGCAGGAGCGCAGCGACCCGGGGAATCGGCTCAGCGGCGACGAGCCCGCCGGCCTGCTCGACACCGCGGCCTGGTTCGGCCGTCAGGCGCCGGTCGTGCTGGAGATCGGCTGCGGAACGGGTACCTCAACGCTGGCAATGGCGCAGGACGAGCCCGATATCGATGTCGTGGCCGTTGAGGTCTATCGGCGCGGGCTGGCCCAGCTGCTCAGTGCGATCGACCGGCACCAGGTCACCAACATCAGACTCGTCCGCGGTGACGGTGTCGACGTCCTGGAGAACATGGTGGCGAGCGGGTCGCTGACCGGGGCGCGGGTGTTCTTTCCCGATCCGTGGCCGAAGTCACGCCACCACAAACGCCGGCTGCTCAAAGCCGAGACCGTGGCGCTGATCGCCGACCGGCTGCGCCCGGGCGGTGTCCTGCACGCGGCCACCGATCACGCCGGCTACGCCGAGCAGATCGCCGAAGTCGGCGACGCCGAACCTTTGCTGCGCCGCGCCACTGCGGACGAGGAACTCCCCATCTCGGTGCAGCGGCCGACCACCAAGTACGAGGGCAAGGCGCACGACGCGGGCAGTGCGGTCACCGAACTGATCTGGGTGCGACGCCCATGAGTGTGATGGAAGACACCGACCACGCTCCGGATGCGGACGTGCCACCCGAAGACGGCGACGAGACCACCCCGACCATCCGCCGGGTCCTGTTGGTGTGGGACGCCCCGAATCTCGACATGGGCCTGGGATCCATCCTGGGCGGGCGGCCGACGGCAGCGCACCGGCCGCGCTTCGACGCGCTGGGCCGCTGGCTACTGGGCCGCACCAGCGAGCTGGCCGCCGGTCAGCCCGAGATCTCGGTGGAACCCGAGGCCACAGTGTTCACCAACATCGCCCCTGGCAGCGCTGATGTTGTTCGCCCCTGGGTGGAGGCACTGCGTAACGTGGGCTTCGCGGTCTTCGCCAAGCCGAAGATCGACGAGGACAGCGACGTCGACAGTGACATGCTCGCCCACATCGCCCTGCGGCGCAGTGAGGGGCTGGCAGCCGTCCTGGTGGCCTCCGCCGACGGTCAGGCGTTCCGGACGCCGCTGGAAGACATCGCCCGCACCGGCATCCCGGTCTCCGTGCTCGGATTTCGCGAACATGCGAGCTGGGCATTAGCGTCGGATACCTTGGAGTTCGTCGACCTGGAGGACATTCCTGGTGTTTTCCGGGAGCCGCTGCCGCGAATCGGCCTAGATTCGCTACCAGAGCAAGGGGCGTGGCTACAGCCGTTCCGGCCGCTGTCCTCGCTATTGACATCGCGGGTCTGAGCAGGAGCACCCGATGCGCAGGTCGCAGAAGACTTAGTTAGGAGATTACGTGTTCGCCTGGTGGGGTCGAACTGTGTATCGCTATCGATACATCGTGATCGCAGTCATGGTCGCGCTGTGCGTCGGCGGCGGCATCTACGGTGCCAGCCTCGGCAAGCACGTCACGCAGAGCGGGTTCTACGACGAGGGCAGTCAGTCGGTGAAGGCCTCGCTGATCGCCGACGCGGCCTACGGCCGTGACACCTCCGGCCACATCGTGGCCATCTACACCGCGCCCGACGGCAAGACCGTCGACGATCCGGCATTCAAGAAGAAGATCCTCGACAACCTCGCTCAGGTCGAAAAGGACCACCCGGACGAGATCCTGCGGTCGATCGGCTACTTCAAGAACCCCGAGCTGCTGACCACGATGGCCGACGCGGACAAGAAGCACGCGTTCATGTCGATCCAGCTCAAGGGCAACGACGACGACACGATTCTGAACAACTACAAGAAGGTCGACAAGGACTTCTTCATCGACGGCGTCGACGTCAAACTCGCCGGCCTGCAGCCGTTGGCCTCCGAACTGACCGGAACCATCGGTGAGGACCAGCAGCGCGCCGAGGTGGCCGCCATCCCGCTGGTGGCGGTTCTGCTCTTCTTCGTGTTCGGCGGCGTGGTCGCCGCCAGCCTCCCCGCGATCATCGGTGGCCTGTCGATCCTCGGTGCCCTCGGCATCATGCGGATCATCGCCGACTTCACCCCGGTGCACTTCTTCGCCCAACCCGTGGTGACGCTGATCGGCCTCGGTATCGCCATCGACTACGGCCTGTTCATCGTCAGCCGGTTCCGAGAAGAGATCGCCGAGGGCTACGACACCGAGACCGCGATCCGCCGCACGATGATGACGTCGGGACGCACGGTGGTGTTCTCGGCGGTGATCATCGTTGCCTCGTCGCTGCCGCTGCTGCTGTTCCCGCAGGGCTTCCTGAAGTCGATCACCTACGCGATCATCGCCTCGGTGATGCTGGCGGCCATCCTGTCGATCACCGTGCTGGCCGCGATCCTGGCCATCCTCGGCCCCAACGTCGACGCGCTCGGCGTGCGCACCCTGCTGCGGGTGCCGTTCCTGCGCAACTGGACGTTCTCCCGCCGGATCATCGACTGGTTCGCCGAGAAGACCCAGAAGACCAAGACCCGCGAAGAAGTCGAGAACGGATTCTGGGGCAAGCTCGTCAACCGGGTGATGAAGCGGCCGATCCTGTTCGCCGCCCCGATCGTCATCTTCATGATCGTGCTGATCATCCCGCTCGGAAAGCTGTCGCTCGGCGGCATCAGCGAGAAGTACCTACCGCCGGACAACCAGGTCCGCCAAGCCCAGGAAGAGTTCGACAAGATCTTCCCCGGCTTCCGCACCGAGCCCATCACGCTCGTGATGAAGAGCACCGACGGCGAGCCCGTCACCGATCAGCAGGTCGCCGAGATCCGCAACCGGGCCATGTCGGTCAGCGGGTTCACCGACCCCGACAATAACCCTGACGCGATGTGGAAGGAGCGGTCGTACCTCGACGGCGCCTCCAAAGACCCGACGGTCCGGGTGATACAGAACGGCCTAATCAACCGCAACGACGCCAGCAAGAAGATCGGTGAGCTACGCGCGATCACGCCACCGAAGGGCGTCACTCTCTACGTCGGCGGCACCCCGGCACTCGAGCAGGACAGTATCCACAGCCTGTTCGACAAACTGCCACTGATGGTGGTGTTACTGATCACCACCACCACGATCCTGATGTTCCTGGCATTCGGATCGCTGGTGCTGCCGATCAAGGCCGCGTTGATGAGTGCGCTCACGCTCGGCTCGACCATGGGCGTGCTGACGTGGATGTTCGTCGACGGGCATGGCTCCGGGCTGATGAACTACACACCACAGCCGCTGATGGCGCCGATGATCGGCCTGATCATCGCGGTCATCTACGGTCTGTCCACCGACTACGAGGTGTTCCTGGTATCCCGCATGGTGGAGGCCCGCGAACGCGGGATGTCCACCACCGAGGCCATCCGGATCGGTACGGCCACCACCGGCCGGCTGATCACCGCCGCGGCGCTGGTGCTGGCCGTGGTGGCGGGCGCGTTCGTGTTCTCCGACCTGGTGATGATGAAGTACCTGGCGTTCGGCCTGCTCATCGCACTGCTGCTGGACGCGACCATCGTCCGGATGTTCCTGGTGCCGGCCATCATGAAGCTGCTCGGCGACGACTGCTGGTGGGCGCCGCGCTGGATGAAGCGCCTGCAGAACAAGATCGGCCTGGGTGAGACCCACCTGCCCGACGAGCGCAAGCGTCCCGTCGTGCGGGAGCCGGCCGAGGCCCTGGTCGGGGCGGGCGCACCGGTGCCCGCACGCCCGGCCCCCGATCCCACCCATCCCGAGGCCCGCCCGGCTCCGCGCGGCGCGTAGTGGGCCGTGCCGAGTACCAAGCCCCGCCGGTGCCGCAGGAGCCGCCGTCGGCCGCCGGTACCGCCCGGTTGGCTGACCCGCAGGTGCCGGCCAACGAGGCGCCGACCACCAGGTTCGCGGTGGCCAAGAACGCGGTGCGTAATGCGGTGAATAACGCCTCCGCGGCGGCCCGTTCCAGCCGGCCCACACCGCCGACCCCCGATCGCGAGATCGAGTCGTGGCTGGGTGAACTGCGCGGCAAGACTCCGCCGGCGCCGGCGGCGCCGCAGCCGTCGGCCGAGCCGACCCGCGCCATGACGCCGCCCGAGGATGCCACCACGGCCATCCCGCGCGACGCCGAGGCTGCCGACGACGTTCCCGCGTCGATCTCGGCGGAGGAGACCCGGGCGATCCCGATCAGCCGGCCCGACTCGGGTGACTCCGAGGTGGCCACCGAGCAGCTCAATGCTCGCGGCAAGAAGGACAGCGAGGAGCGTCCCCGCCGCGGCGGTGGCGTCAGCGCCGCGGACCTGCTACGCCGCGAAGGCCGCCTCTAGTTGAGACCGCACTGAGAGCGAAGATCCACGCCGAATTTCGCTCTCAGTACTGTCTCAATGCTGGCCGGGGTCAGTGCGTCGGCTTCGGCGGCACTTCGTCGGGTTCGGCCGCGATGACCACCGCGTCGTCGACGTCCTCGAGCTCGGCGGCTTCCTGCGCGGGATCGTCGGCGACCAACACCCGGATGGCGCTGTTGAGGAAGGCCAGCAACGGCACCGCGAGTAGGGCGCCGACGATGCCGGCGAGCACACCGCCTGCGGTGATGGCCAGCACGATGGCCAGCGGATGGATGGCCACGGCGCGGCCCATCACGAACGGCTGCAGAATGTGGGCCTCCAGCTGCTGGACCGCGACGATCAGCCCGAGCGTGATGAGCGCGTAGACGAAGCCTTTGGCCAGCAGCGCGACGATCACGGCCAGCAGACCGCTGACCACCGCACCGACCAGCGGAATGAAGGCGCCCAGGAACACCAGCGAGGCCAGCGGCAGCGCCAGCGGCACACCCATGATGGCAAGGCCGGTGCCGATACCGACGGCATCGACCAGCGCGACCAGGAAGGTGGCCCGGACGTAGCCGATCAGCGAGCCGAACCCGGCCTTACCTGCGGCGCGGACCCGTCCGCGAGTTCCCCGGGGCACGATCCGGGTGACGAACTCGTAGATGTTGCGGCCGCCGTGCAGCAGGAAGATCAGGGTGAACAGCACCAGGAACGCGCCGGTGATAATCTCGGTCAGGGTGGCCGCGGTGGACAGCGCCCCGGTGGTCAGCTTCTCCTGGTTGTCGCGCAACGCTTTGATCGCGGTGTTGCCAGCGTTGTCGATCTGTTCCCGGCTCAGATGCGCAGGGCCCTCGATGAGCCAGTTGCGCAAGCTGTCGATACTGCGGGTGACCTGTTCGACCAAGCTGGGTAGGCCCGAAACGAATTGGCTGACAACGAAAGTCAGGATTCCGCCGAACACCCCGAAGCCACCGAGGATCACCAGCGCCACCGCACCTCCGCGCGGCGCGCCACGGCGGTCCAGCCAGTCCACCGCCGGCAGCATCAGCGCGGCCACCATGGTGGCCAGGGCCACCGGCACGATGATCACCTGGAGTTTGGCCACCAGCCACAGCAGCACCGCGGCCACGCCGGCGATCGCCAACAGGCGCCACGACCAGGCGGCGGCCTTGCGGATCAGCGGGTCAACCGCGTCGTCATCTGAGGTTGGGCTTGCCGGCATCGGGTCAGCCTAACCAGAAGCCGACACGCGGCGAAGACCGTCGACGGCATCGTCCGCCGTTACCCTGAAGCACGTGTCCTACGACGCGCCGGTCGACGCCGCCCGCGAGGAACACGAACCCCCGGCACGCGGGAAGTGGTGGTGGGTCCGCTGGGCGGTGATCGGCCTCGCTCTGCTCGTCCTGGCCGTCGAAGCGTCCCTGGTGTGGGACCAACTGGCCAAGGCGTGGATGAGTCTGCTGTCGGCCAACTGGTGGTGGGTGCTGGCCTCGGTCGCGGCCGCGGTGTTGTCGATGCACAGTTTCGCCCAGATTCAGCGCACCCTGCTGCGCTCGGCCGGGGTGATCGTGCACCAGTGGCGCTCGGAGGCGGCGTTCTACGCGGGCAACGCGCTGAGCACCACCATGCCCGGCGGCCCGGTGCTCTCGGCGACGTTCGTCTACCGCCAGCAGCGGTCCTGGGGCGCCTCACCGGTGGTGGCCTCCTGGCAGCTGGTGATGTCGGGTGCACTGCAGGTGGTCGGCCTGGCTCTACTCGGCCTCGGCGGCGCATTTCTGTTGGGCGCCAAGAACAATCCGTTCTCGCTGCTGTTCACCCTCGGCGGGTTCGTCGCGCTGCTGTTGCTCGCCCAGGCGGTGGCGACGCGACCCGAACTGATCGACGGGATCGGTGTTCGGGTCCTGGGCTGGGTGAACTCGGCACGCGGCAAGCCGCCGGAGACAGGTCTGCGCAAGTGGCGCGAGACGCTGGCGCAGCTGGAATCGGTGAGCCTGAACCGCCGCGAGCTCGGGGTGGCGTTCAGCTGGTCGCTGTTCAACTGGGTGGCTGATGTCGCCTGCCTGGCGTTCGCCGCCTATGCCGCCGGCGGCACACCCTCGCTGGCCGGTCTGACGGTGGCCTACGCGGCGGCCCGCGCGGTCGGCTCGATCCCGCTGATGCCGGGCGGCCTGCTCGTGGTGGAAGCCGTCCTGGTGCCGGGTTTGGTCTCGAGCGGGATGACGCTGCCCGACGCCATCTCCGCGATGCTGATCTACCGCCTGGTCAGCTGGATCTTCATCTCAGCCATCGGCTGGGTGGTGTTCTTCTTCATGTTCCGCACCGAAGGGGCGCTGGATCCCGACGCGGTGGTCGACGAACTCGCCGGCGAGGATGACCCCGCGGATCAGGGTCGGCTCACCGACCCGGCCGACACCGCGCTGCAGGGGCCGCTGCCACCGCCGGATCCCGGCCACGAAGACGACCGTCATCGCTGAGCGCGACTGTGATTGGATTCAACAATGCAGCGATGGGGGCAGGGGGCGTGCGCTGCGGTCAGCGCAGTCGCGATCCTGACCGTCGCGGCATGTACTGACACGGCCAAGACCACGGTCACCGCACCGACGACGGTGACGGTGACCGCGACGCCGACCTCGGCCGCCAACCAGCCGGCGGCGTTCACGCCGGTGATCGGGTCCGTGGTCGCCGCGCCGGTGCCGGTGCGCGCCACCGACGGCAAGACCCACCTAGCCTACGAGGTGCGGCTGACCAACATGCTCGGCCAGGAGGTCACCGTCAACTCGGTGGACGTCGAGGGCGGGGATCGCACCCTGCTGTCGCTGGCCGCCGACCAGCTGAGCTACTGGACGCGGGTGGCGGGCAACCCCGCCGCGCCGACCACGAAGATCGGGCCCGGGCAGAGCGCGCTGGTGTGGCTCGACGTCTCAATCGACCCGGCCTCCGACAACGAGGTGCCCAGCCAGCTGACCCACAAGGTGACGATCTCGGTCGCCAACCCGGCGCCACCGCTGCTGCCGCCGACCCTGAGCGAGTCGCTGGCACCGACCCCGGTTCAGACCCGCAAGCCCATCGCGATCGCCCCGCCGCTGGCCGGGCCGAACTGGCTCGACGGCAACAGCTGCTGCGCGATGACCGATCACCGGATGGCGGTCAACCCGCTCAACAGCGGACTGTGGGCCGCCGAACGTTTCGCCATCGACTACGTCCAATTGCAGCCTGACGCACGGATGCTCATCGGTGACCCGACCAAACTGACCAGCTACCCCTACTACGGCGCGGCCATCCACGCGGTGTCTGACGGGCCGGTGATCTCGGTGGTCGACAACCTTCCCGACCAGGAGCCCGGCAAGAACCCCACCGGCCTCACTCTGCAGCAGTACGGCGGCAATTACATCGTGCAGGACATCGGCGGCGGGAATTACGCCTTCTACGCCCATCTCAAGCCCGGGAGCGTGCGGGTCAAGGTCGGCGAAGCCTTGACCGCCGGCCAGTCGATCGCCGCGCTGGGCAACAGCGGCAATTCCAGTGCACCGCATCTGCATTTCCACGTGATGAGCACCCCGGATCCGCTGCTGTCCGACGGGCTGCCGTTCGTGCTCACCGGTTTCCGGCTGGTCAACCGGGTGGCCTCGGCCGCGGACATCGATCCGCTGCTGGCCGGCCAACCCGCGGCGATGCAGCCCGGTTTCGAGCCCTCCGAGCAGACCGATGTCAGCCCGCTGGTACTGGATGTGATGACGTATGGAAACTAGACGCGAAAACCGTTCGGCTGCAGTGTCTTTGGCCGCCGATCTGCTACTGGTGGTGGTGTTCTGCACGATCGGCAGGCGCAGCCACGCCGAAGGGCTGACGGTCAGCGGTATCGCCGAGACGGCCTGGCCGTTCCTGTCGGGCACGCTGGTCGGCTGGCTGCTGGCACGGGCGTGGCGGGCGCCCACCGCCGTCGCGCCGACCGGTGTGATCGTCTGGGTTTCGACGGTCGTCGTCGGAATGGTGTTGCGCAAAGCCAGTTCTCAGGGTGTGGCGGTCAGCTTCATCGTGGTGGCCTCACTGGTCACCGCACTGTTCCTGCTGGGCTGGCGCGCGGCGGCGGCGCTGATCGCCAAGCGC
Organism: Mycobacterium sp. M26; assembly: GCF_001494595.1. Classification (GTDB taxonomy): domain Bacteria; phylum Actinomycetota; class Actinomycetes; order Mycobacteriales; family Mycobacteriaceae; genus Mycobacterium. The sequence goes on along the minus strand of NZ_LN929907.1, from coordinate 751,166 downwards.
CGCGGCTAGGTCGCTCTCTCGGCGGTCACGGGTTCCGCGGCGGTCGACACAGTCAGGGTGGCGCGCAACCCGCCCAACGGTCCGTCGGACAATTCGATCCTGCCGCCGTGTAACGCCGCCTGCTGAGCCACGAGCGCCAGGCCCAGACCCGAGCCGCCCACCACGGCGGTGCTGCCCCGGGAGAACCGGCCCAGCACCGCGTCATGCTCCTCGGCGGGCAGCCCACGTCCGTTGTCGTCGACCGTGATGATCAGATACGGCTCGACGCGGTGTGCGGTGAGCACGATCCGCGTCGCCAGACCGTGGGTGATGGCGTTGCGCACCAGATTGTCCACGGCCAGGCGCAAACCCGCCGGCCAGCCCCAGATCGTTCCGGCGTCATCAGCCTCCACCGTGATGTCCGCGTCGGTGTCGGTGCGCATGTTCTCGCGGGCCACCCGGTCCAGCATCTCGGCGACGTCGATGAGTTCTCGGTCCTCCACCCGGGCCAGCTGTCCGGACGCCAGTTGCCCCAGCGCGGTGATGATCGCCTCCACCCGGCGCTGAGCCCGGGACAGGTCGGCCACCACTTCAGCACGCTCGTCGGCGGGCAGGTCGTGAATTCGCAGGGTGTCAAGGTCGGCGCGCATGGCGGTCAGCGGGGTGCGCAGTTCGTGGGCGGCGTTGGCGGCGAAATCCTGGGCCGCCTGAAGCGAATTTGTGGTCGCCGCTTGTGCATCGGCGAGTCGGCGCAACATCTGGGCCATCGCCTCCGAGAGGTCCTCGGCCTCCTTGGCGCCGTGTACCGGCTCCATCTGCTCGCTGCCCTTGCCCAGTTGCCGGGTCTGTTCGGTGAGCCGGCGCAGGGGCCGCACCGCGGGACCGGCCAGCAGCCAGCCCAGCCCGGCGGCGACGAGCAGGGCGGTGGAGCCGATCAGGATGTACACCGGAATTCGCGCGCGGCTCAACAGGATGCTGTCCTCGCGGATGCCGATCGAGACAAGGATGCCGCCGGCCTGCTCGACGGGGACCGTGCGCACGCGGTAGTCGACCCCGTTGACGTCGACGGTGGCGGTGCCCGGCGGCAGCTGCGGAAGCTGAAACCCGCGCTGGAACATCACCTGCCCGGTGGACCGGGATCGTCCCGTCGTCAGCACGCCGTGCTTGGGGTCCTGAAGTTGCTCGGGGTACATGCTGGCGTCGACGATCGAGTCGAGCCGCTTATCCAGTTGTGCCGCATCGTTATTCGCGAGCACGAAGGAGGTGAGCACCGCCAGCAGCGCCACCACGATGGCAGCGGCCAGCGTTGCCGCGATCGCCACCCGGGTGCGCAGGGAGGTGCTACGGCCGGGCCACCTCACGGCCTCACGGCTCCGCCCGGAGCACGTACCCGATCCCGCGGACGGTCTGGATCACCCGCGGCACCCCGTCGCGTTCGAGCTTGCGCCGCAGATAACTGATGAACACGTCGGCGACATTCGTGTCGACGTCGAAGTCGTAGCCCCACACCAATTCCAGTAGCCGCTGCCGCGACAGCACCACGCCCGCGTTCTCGGCGAGCACCGCCAGCAGGTCGAACTCGCGCTTGGTGAGCTCCACCCGGTCGCCTTGGACGAACACCAGCCGACGGGCGGTGTCGATGGTCAGCGGTCCGATGGTGACGGCGTCGGATCCCTCCGCGGAGGCCCCGGCCCGGCGCAGCAGCGCATGCAGCCGGGCCACCAGCTCACCGAGATCGAAGGGCTTGGTGAGGTAGTCGTCGGCGCCCGCCTCGAGCCCGGCGATGCGATCGTTGACGGTGTCGCGTGCCGAGAGCACACAGATCGGGATGTCGTTGCCCAGCGCGCGCAGCGCCGTCACCACCGCCACACCGTCGAGTTCCGGCATCTGGACGTCGAGCACCAGCGCGTCGTGGTTCTCGGTCGACAACAGGCGCAGCGCCTCCTTGCCGGTGGCGGCGACCCGCACGTCGAAACCCGAATGCCGCAATCCGCGCGCAACCGAGGTTCGTACGTCCGGATCGTCATCGACCATCAGGACGGTGCGGCCGGCGCCTTCCTGCGCGGGCTGCTGCCCTACCCGCACCGCGACTTAGGAGGCGGGCAGATCAGGGCTACCGCCGCAGCGGTTCTTCAGGTCCACCAGCGGCTGGCGGATGCCCTGCAGATCAGCCTTCACCGAGGGGTTGTAGTCCAGGTACTTCTGGACCTCGCTGCGGATGGTGTCGCGCGGGGCGCCCTCGAGACCGGTGAAGAACGCGTTGACGTCGGGGTGGGTGAACAGGTAGGCCGACGTGGCGGCAGAGACCCCGGCCGACACCCCGGCCAGGTCGGCGGCGGTGCAGTTCGGCGGCGGATCAGCCAGCGCAGTGGGAGCAACCAGAATCGCACCGGCGACAGCGCCCATGCCGATCGCTCCGACCATCGTGCGGCGGGCCAGACGGGCATTAAGCAACATTCTCGTACTCCTTTGAGGGTTGATCAGGCCGTATCCGTACGGACTACCACTGCAGAAAGCTAAGCAGAAACCCCGCCGACTTTCCTGCCTTGAGCTTAACCAATCGTGAGAATGTCCGTCGGGTGCCGCGCAGGGACTGATCAGCGGGTGCTCGATGCCGACGGGCCGGGCAGCGGGCCGCTGCCCACCGGGACCGCCGACACCGACGACGACGTGCTTGGCGTGACGGCGACCGACTGCGCCGGTGTGGCACCGCCGGTCTGCGCGGCCTGCATCAGCCCGAGCAGCTGCGGCAGGCTGACCGGCAGCTTGCACTGGTTCGACAGGCTGGTCAGCGGCTGCTGGATGGCCTGCAACTCCTTGGCCGCCTGCGGGTTGGCGTCGAAGTAGGTCTTGAGCGCGACCAGCGTCTGCGGTCCGGCCTGCTGCTGGGAGATCGTCGTCAGCGCCTGATTGGTCTGCGGATGCGCATCCAGGTAGGTGCCTGTGTTGTTCGCCACGGTGCCGACGGTCCGGGCGATCTGGCTGGCCGCACACGGGTCGGTGGCGGCGGTGGCCGACATGGGTGCCAGCGCCAGCAGCGCACCCCCGCCGAGCGCGCTGACGGTGAGCAGCCCACCCAGCGCGCGCCGGAAACCGGCGGAAGAAGACGGGAAAGGCCTGGGCATCGGGACTCCTCGGGGTTGGTCTATCCGCGCCGGCATGACGTCATCACAACGGCGTCACAGCAGCGCAGTCCCCGACCCTTACGTGGCCATCGCACATCCTGCCATCCAGGGCATCGCGCAGCCACTTCGTCGCTGCGCCGCAGCCATCGAAGAGGTCTCGATCCAGCTAATTCTGGATTTCACGACAGGTCGCCGCACAGCTGCCTGCGGTAGGCTCGCAGCCACGAAACCCGGGGAGAATGCGGGGAGATCGCCATCCAGCAGTTCATGATGCGCCTGAGTAGCAACCTGCGCAGATTCCGCTGGCTGGTCTTCGCAGGCTGGTTGTTGGCCCTGGTTCCCGCCGTCTATCTGGCGCTGACCCAGTCCCACCAACTCACCGGCGGCGGCTTCGACGTCGCCGACTCGCAGTCCCTGCACGTGCAGTACCAACTCGAGGACCACTTTCCCGACCAGGGCGCCTCCCCGCTGGCCCTGGTCGCCGCACCCCGGGCCGATGCCTCCTACGAGGACATGAACAAAGCGGTCGCCCCGGACCGGCCCTATGTCGTCTCGCTGCGGCTGGACTTCAACAACACCGGCGCCGTCGACGTCTCCCGTCAGCTGCGCCAGAAGATCGGCGTCCAGGGTGACCAGCCCGGCCAGACCGAGAACGGCCGGGTGCGGCTGTACGTCATCGGCCAGGGCGCACTCGGGGCGGCCGCCCAGACCACCACCAAGCACGACATCGCCGAGGCCGAGCGGTGGAACCTTCCGATCGTCCTGATTGTTTTGCTCGCCGTGTTCGGCTCGCTGGCCGCCGCCGCGATCCCGCTCGGGCTGGCCCTGATCACCGTGGTGGTGACGATGGGCGTGGTCTACGCCCTGTCCACGATCACGTCGATGTCGGTGTTCGTCACCTCCACGGTGTCGATGTTCGGCATCGCCCTGGCGGTGGACTATTCGCTGTTCATCCTGATGCGCTTCCGCGAGGAGCTGCGCGCCGGCCGCGATCCCAAACAGGCAGCCGACGCCGCGATGGCCACCTCCGGCCTGGCGGTGGTGCTGTCGGGTCTGACCGTCATCGCCTCGCTGACCGGCATCTACCTGATCGACACCCCGATCCTGCGCTCGATGGCCACCGGCGCGATCCTCGCGGTCGCGGTCGCGGTACTCACCTCGACCACGCTGATCCCGGCGGTGCTGGCCACCTTCGGCCGGTCGGCGGCCCGGCGGTCGCCACTGCTGCAGTGGTCACGGCGCGGCGACGTGACGCAGTCGCGGTTCTGGACCCGCTGGGTCGGCGAGGTCATGCGGCGTCCGTGGTTGTCGGCGCTGTCGGCGACTGCGGTACTGCTGCTGATGGCGGCACCGGCATTCTCGATGGTGCTGGGCAACAGCATGCAGCGGCAGTTCCCGTCGTCCCACGAGATCCGCGGCGGTGTCGCCGCGGCCGCCGAGGCACTCGGCCCCGGTGCGCTCGGGCCGGTGCGCGTGCTGGCCACCTTCCCCGACGGGGGCGCATCGGAGCCGAAGCACGCCGCCGCCGTCGAGGCGATCAGCAGCGAGATGAGCCAGGCGCCCAACATCGTGTCGGTGTCGTCGCCGGTGTTCTCCAACGACAATCGCAGCGCGCTGATCTCGGCGGTGCTGTCGGTGGATCCCGAGGACCTCGCGGCGCGCACCACCGTGGACTGGATGCGCGCCAACCTGCCGAAGGTGCCGGCCGCATCGGGGGTACAGATCGACGTCGGCGGGCCGACCGCGTTGATCAAGGACTTCGACGACCAGGTGTCCCAGAAGCAACCGCTGGTGCTGGTGTTCGTCGCGCTGATCGCGTTCGTGATGCTGCTGATCTCCATCAGGTCGGTGTTCCTGGCGTTCAAGGGCGTCCTGATGACGGTGCTGTCGGTGGCCGCCGCGTACGGCAGCCTGGTGATGGTCTTCCAGTGGGGCTGGCTGGAGGGGCTGGGCTTCGAGCAGATCACCTCGATCGACAGCACCATCCCGCCGTTGGTCCTGGCGATGACGTTCGGCCTGTCGATGGACTACGAGATTTTCCTGCTCACCCGGATCCGGGAACGCTATCTGCAGTCCGGTGACACCCGTGATGCCGTCGCCTACGGCGTGGCCACCAGCGCCCGGACCATCACCAGCGCGGCGCTGATCATGATCGCGGTCTTCATCGGGTTCGCCTTCGCCGGTATGCCCCTGGTCGCCCAGATGGGCGTGGCGTGCGCGGTGGCGATCGCGGTCGACGCCACCATCGTCCGGCTCATCCTGGTGCCGGCATTGATGGCGATGTTCGACCAGTGGAACTGGTGGCTGCCGCGCTGGCTGGAACGCATCCTGCCGTCGGTGGATTTCGAGAAGCCGCTGCCCAAGGTCGACCTGGGCGATCTGGTGGTGATTCCGGACGACATCTCCACGCTGGTGCCGCCGTCGGCCGACCTGAAGATGGTGGTCAAGGGCGCCGCGCGGCTCAAGGACCTGGCACCGGACGCCGTCTGCGTGGCCGACCCGATGGCCTTCACCGGTTGCGGCACCCTCGGCGCTGATCTGGCCGGGCGGATCCGGGGCAGCGACGACGCCACCCGCCACGGTCCGCAGCGCATCCCGGCCGGCGGGACCGCCACCGTCGAGCGCAAACCGATCCGGTCCTACCTGAGCACCAGGACCGCCGCACCGCGACCGGTTCACCCGGTCACGATGTGGCGCGGCCGACTGGCGATCGCGCTGGAGGCGCTGGAAACCGAGGCCGACACCGCACACCCCCGCGTCGAGCGGCTGAGCCCGGTCGAAACGACCAATGTGCAGCTGCCCACCGGTGACCGGCTACAGATCCCGACCTGCGCGGAGACCCTGCGGCTGCAGGCATTCCTGATCCTGTGCCGCAATACCCACGCCGACTTCGCCGACTTCGCCGGTCTCGTCGATGCGATGGATTACCAGGCGGCTGCGGTGGTACTCGCCGGGATGGACCGGTATTACTGTTCACAGCGTTCTGAGCAACAATGGATCGCGACCCAGTTGGTGCGCACGCTCGCCGACCCCAGCCCGTCCGATGACGACGACCGCTGGACGGGCGAGGAGGGTGCAGCCGAGTGGGAGAAGGTCAGGCAGCGTTGCCTTTCGGTGGCAGTGGCGATCCTGGAGGAGGCGAGGTGACGGTGGCAGCGGATTCCCGCCCCGATGCCGTTCCCGCACCGGGTGCGTCCACCACGTTCGACGACCGCCCCGTCGAGTTCTGGCCGACGGCGTCCATCCGGGCGGCGCTGGAGAACGGGGACATCACCGTCTGGCAGCGCATCGTGGTCGCGGTGAAGCGTGACCCGTTCGGGCGCACCGCGCGTCAGGTCGAAGAGGTACTGGAGACCTCCCAGCCCTACGGCATCTCCAAGGCGCTGGCCGAAGTCCTGGTGCGGGCCCGTAATCACCTGGAGGCCAACGAGCGCGCCGAGGCGGCCCGCCACGTGCGGCTGCTGCTGGACCGCTCCGGGCTCACCGAGCCGGAGTTCGCCTCCCGGATCGGGGTGGCCCCGGCCGATCTGAGCACCTATCTCGACGCCAGCGTCAGCCCACCGGCGTCGCTGATGATCAGGATGCGCAGGCTCTCGGACCGGTTCGCCAAGATGCGGGCTCAGCGAGCCAACGGCGATAGCTGACGCCGCCGGTGTGGTCCAACCCGGATTCAGCTGTGCTGCAACAGATTCTGCGCGACACCCGAACAGTTGCCGTGGTCGGCGCGTCGAACAATCCGGCGCGGCCCAGCTACGGTGTATACGACTACCTGGCGCGCCGCAGTCACTACCAGCTGTATCCGGTGAACCCGACGATCACCGCGATCGGTGACGCGGCGGCCTACCCGAGCCTGGCCGACCTGCCGGTGGTGCCGGACATGGTCGACGTCTTCCGCCGCACCGAGGAACTGCCGGGTGTGCTGGCCGACACCCTGGCCCTGAGCCCGCGGCCGAAATACCTGTGGCTGCAACAAGGTTTGTGGGACGAAGACCTGGCCGCCAGGGCGCAGGAGGCGGGCCTGCAGGTCGTGATGGACCGCTGCCTGAAGGTGGACTACGCCCAGCTCATCGGGAGTTGATGGGTGCGACGTCGAGCACCCGCCAGCTCCCGTCCTGTTTGGCCAGGCCCACCCGCAGCGCCAGCACCGCGTTGTCCGGCGGCTGCCCGGGCTGGGTCTGCGTGCCCCGCATCACCACCGCAACGCTGGCCGCTGACGGCCCCAGCGCTTCCAAGCCTGCCGAGAGGGTCTGCGCCTGCGCAGTGACGTTGCGCTTGGCCAGATCGGCTGTCGCCTTGCCGAATTCGTTGCGATAGGCCTCGGCCCGGTCGGGCGCCATGAACGAGGCTGCCCGGTCGATCGACGCCGTCGGCGCCCCCGGGGCGAACGTCGCGGTGGCCTCGGCCACGGCGGTGGCGATCCGTACCACCTCGGCAGTGTCGCTGCGAAACTCGCGGTCGGGCACCGTCCATCGGGTGTAGCCGACGGCCACGGCGGCCACCAGCGTCGCGGCCGCCAGTGCCACCACGGCCAGCCGCAATCCCGGCCCGTCGTCGTCAGTGCCCACGGTCACCGAATCACGACGGTAGAGAACAACATTGATGATGACGCCCTGAACGATCAACAGGCACAGCATCGAACACACCGACACCCACCACAGCGGCCAGCCGAGCACCACGCCGATGGCCAGCAGTGCGGCGATGGCGGCCAGTGGCGCGAGGATGTCGAATGCCAGGACGCGGGCCAGGTTCCTCATCGCAGCGACTCCAGCCGCGAAATCATCAACGTGCCCTCGACGTCGGAGACCCCCAGGCGCAGGTTCCAGCGCACGGTCGTCGGCTTGCCACCGGCATTTTCACTCACCGAGGTCGCAACCACGACCACATTGTCGGTGCGCTGGGCCAGTTCAGGTGGCAGCGCCGGCGGGTCCGGCGGACGCTGTCCGGAGACCGGATCGAGATTGTGATGGACCGCCTCGATCGACACCGACTCGATCTGGCCGGTGGTCCTGGCCTGCAGGGTCTGCATCACTTTGCGATACGGCGCCATCGCCGCTTCGAAGTCGGAATTCAGACCGCCGACGGTGCCGTCGTGCAGTTTCTGCAGGCTGGCGTCGACGTTGTCGACATTCATGTTGATCAGGACGCCGGTCCAGTCCGCGGCCGCGGCCAGCACCCGGGTCTGATAGGCCCGTTCGTCGGTGGCGTCACGATGGCCCGACCAGACCAGCGCACCGAGCACGACGGCGACCACGCTCAGCACACCCAGCACCGCCGAGGCGATCCCGTAGCCGGAGAACACCCGGGCGCTGGTCGCGTCGGGTTCCGGCGTCGTCTGGTCCGCCTCGGGCATGCAGGGGAGGCTACCGGGCCTGCCTGCGGGGCCGTGAACGGCCACATGACGGCGCCGACGAGGGCCGCGGAGGTCTGGTAAGGATGGTTGGGTGACGGTAGAAACTCTGCGCTCGGGCATCGACCTGTCCCACGTCCAGTCGTCGGTGCGTCCCCAGGACGATCTGTTCGGCCACGTCAACGGCCGCTGGCTGGCGGACTACGCCATCCCGGCCGACCGGGCCACCGACGGCGCGTTCCGCTTGCTGTACGACCGCGCCGAGGAGCAGGTCCGCGAACTGATCACCCAGGCGGCGGCCTCGGGTAGCCAGCCCAACACCGATGAACAGCGGATCGGCGACCTCTACGCGAGCTTCCTCGACGAGGACACCATCGCCAGCCGCGGGGTGACCCCGCTGCTGGAGGAACTGGGTGCCATCGACGCCGCGGCCGACCCGGCGGCGCTGGCCGCGGTGATCGGCGCCCTGCAGCGCAGCGGTGTGGGCGGCGGCGTCGGCGTCTACGTCGACACCGACTCCAAGAACTCGTCGCGCTACCTGGTCCACCTGACCCAGTCCGGACTCGGATTGCCCGACGAGTCCTACTACCGCGACGAGCAGCACGCCGCGATCCTCGGTGCCTACCCCGCGCATATCGCGGCGATGTTCGCCTTGGTGTACGGCGGCACGGCTGCCGACCACTCCCCGACCGCGGCCCGGATCGTGGCGCTGGAAACCACGATCGCCGCCGCGCACTGGGATGTGGTCAAGCGCCGCGACGCCGACCTGACCTACAACCTGCGCCGCTTTGCCGACCTCCCTGAGACCGCGCCCGGTTTCGACTGGGCGGGCTGGGTGAGCGCGCTGGGCACCGCGCCGGACGCGGTGGCCGAGTTGGTGGTTCGCCAGCCCGACTACCTGACGGCTTTCGCGCAACTGTGGTCGCAGTCGGACTTCGCCGACTGGCAGGACTGGGCGCGCTGGCGGCTGATCCACGCACGCGCCTCGGTCCTGACCACCGCCCTGGTGGAGGAGGATTTCCAGTTCTACGGCCGCACCCTCAGCGGGACCGAGCAGATCCGGGACCGCTGGAAGCGAGCGGTGTCGCTGGTGGAGGGCATCATGGGCGATGCCGTGGGCCGGCTCTACGTCGAGCGGCATTTCCCACCGGACGCCAAGTCCCGGATGGACGAGCTGGTGGCCAATCTGCGGGAGGCCTACCGGGTCAGCATCAACGACCTGGAGTGGATGACGCCGCAGACCCGCCAGCGGGCTTTGACCAAACTGGACAAGTTCACCGCCAAGATCGGCTACCCGAAGAAGTGGCGTGACTACTCCACTCTGGTGATCGATCGGGCGGACCTGTACGGCAACGTGATTCGCGGCGCTGAGGTGGCCACCGACCGCGAGCTGGCCAAGCTCGGCGGCCCGGTGGACCGCGACGAGTGGTTCATGACGCCGCAGACCGTCAACGCCTACTACAACCCGGGGATGAACGAGATCGTCTTCCCGGCCGCAATCCTGCAGCCGCCGTTCTTCGACGCCGAGGCCGACGACGCCGCCAACTACGGCGGGATCGGCGCGGTGATCGGGCACGAGATCGGGCACGGTTTCGACGATCAGGGCGCCAAGTACGACGGCGACGGCAATCTGGTCGACTGGTGGACCGATGAGGACCGGGCCGAATTCGGCGCGCGGACAAAGCAACTCATCGAGCAGTACGACGGCTATGTGCCCCGCGAACTGGACGGCGACGCCCATGTCAACGGGGCCTTCACGGTCGGTGAGAACATCGGCGACCTCGGTGGGCTGTCGATCGCCCTACTCGCCTACCAGCTGTCGCTGGGCGGCAAGGAGGCACCGGTGATCGACGGACTGACCGGTGTGCAGCGGGTGCTGTTCGGCTGGGCTCAGGTGTGGCGCACGAAGTCCCGTGAGGCCGAGGCACTTCGGCGGCTGGCGATCGATCCGCACTCGCCGCCGGAGTTCCGGTGCAATGGCGTGGTCCGCAATATCGACGCGTTCTACGAGGCGTTCGAGGTGGATCCCGACGATGCGCTGTACCTGGATCCGGAGCGTCGCGTCCGGATCTGGAACTGACATGGACGCCTGGGACGCCATCCGCGCCCGCCGCAACGTACGCAGCTACACCACGGAGCCGCTCCCGGGCGCCGATATCGACCGGATCCTGGAGGCGGGCTGGCGCTCACCGTCAGCGCGCAACAATCAGCACTGGGATTTCGTCATCGTCACCGAACCCTCGGTATTGCAGCAGCTTTCGACGGTGTGGATGGGTGCCGGCCACATCGCCGGAGCGCAGGCCGCGATCGCCCTGGTGATTCCCGAACCGCCCGACGAGCGGACCAAGCTCCTCGACCAGTACGACCTGGGCCAGGCCACCATGGCGATGTCGATCGCAGCCACGGAGCTGGGTATCGGTACCGGCCATTCCGCGGTCGGCGACCAGGACCGGGCCCGGGAGATTCTGGCGGTGCCTGACGGACATCTGGTGGCCTACCTGCTCGGTCTGGGTTATCCCGCCGATCGGCCGCTGACCCCGATCCGCAACCCCAACCGCCGTCCGTTCGACGAGGTGGTTCACCGCGGCCGCTGGTGATTCAGGCGCGGACGGCGGCTTCCCGGTTGGCACCGTCGATCACCGACTCCAACAGGCCCGGCAGCGCCGCACTGACCTCCTCGGTGCGCAGCCGCTGGCGGATCAGCCCACCGCAGACCTGACGTTCGATCAGCCCGGCCTCGCGCAGGATCTTGAAATGGTGGGTGGCCGTGGACTTGTTGATGCCGTTGTAGAGCGCGCTGCACTGCAGAGGTTCACCGGCGTTGGACAGCCGCCGGATCATCTCCAGGCGGATCGGGTCCTGCAGGGCGGCGAGCACCTGCGGTAGGGCCGCAACGGGGTGGCACTCGGCGACGAGTACCTCGGATTCGTCCACGTTGTGTCCTCCGTCACCACCGGTTTGATGATCATCAAACCCAGCGTACTGTTGGGCAAGTTCGATAGCGGTCAAACATACCTGGGAGTCGACATGGCGTGCCTCGACGAAGCACCGGCGACCCAGGCCGACACCCAGCGCTGGGCTTATCCGCTGCTGCTCGTACTGTCCGGCGTCGCCCTCGGCGTCTCCGGGCTGCCGGCCCCGCTGTACGGCATCTACGAGGCGAACTGGCATCTGTCGCCGCTGGCCACCACCATCGTGTTCGCGGTCTACGCCTTCGCTGCACTGGCTGCGGTGCTGGTGTCGGGACGGGTGTCCGACGTCGTGGGACGCAAGCCCGTGCTGCTCGGTGCGCTGGTCGCGCTGATCGTTGGACTGGGCATCTTCCTGATGGCCGACAGCATCGGCATGCTCCTGCTCGCGCGCACCATCCACGGCGCCGCCGTCGGCTCGATCGTGGTGGCCGGTGCGGCCGCCCTGCTGGACCTGCGCCCGCATCACGGCGTCCGGACGGGTCAGCTCAGCGGCGTCAGTTTCAACATCGGCATGACGGTGGCGATCGTCGGCTCCTCGCTGCTGGCCCAGTACGTCGCGCACCCGCTGCGCACCCCCTACGCTGTGGTCGCCGTCGTCTGCGCGATGGTGGGCGTGGGCGTCGTCGCCCTGCGGGAAACCCACGCCGATCGCACCGGCGGCCGGATTCGCATCAGCAAACCCTCTGTGCCGCAGGAGATTCGGGAGGATTTCTGGTTCGCCGCGCTGGGTGCGATGGCGTCCTGGTCGGTGCTGGGGGTGCTGCTGAGCCTGTACCCGTCGCTGGCCGCGCAGCAGACCAACATCCACAACCTGGTGTTCGGGGGTGGCGTCGTCGGCGTGACGGCGTTCTCCGCGGCGATGGCCCAGCTGGTGGCCACCCGGTTGCCGGCCCGCCGCTCGGCGGTGATCGGTGACATCGGAATGGCTGTGGCGCTGCTGGTGACGATCCCGGTCCTACTCAGCCATCACTGGCTGTTGGTGTTCGCGGCGGCCGCCCTGCTCGGCGCGACATTCGGGCTCGGGTTCGGCGGCTCGTTGCGCCACCTGTCCGACGTGGTGCCCGCCGATCGCCGTGGGGAGACCATGTCGGCGTTCTATCTGCTGGCCTACACCGCGATGGCCCTGCCGACCATCGCCGCGGGCTGGGCCGCCACCCGGTGGCCGCTGGCCGAGGTGTTCCCCTGGTTCGCGGCCGTCGTGGCACTGGCCTGCCTGGCCGCCGCCGCGGTCGGCGCGCTGTCGCTGCGCCGCACCTAACCGGGTGTACTGATCTCGCCGACCAGCCACGGCAGCGCATCGGAGAACGCCCGCTGCGCGAACTGCCAGGTGTGATAGCTGATGATGCGGTGCACCTGGCAGGTGATCCCCACGGTGTGCGCCACCCCGCACAGGTCGTCGGCGGCGCCGGCTTCGTCGGAGTCGCGGAACTCGTCATGGCCACCGAATCCCAGCGGTGCATCCGATTGCGGCCGGTGCCCACCCCCGTAGGGCGAGGCACCCCCGACCGGCTTGACGGTGTCCTCGAACCAGCCGGCCACTCCCGCATACGGTCCGTGCTTCTGCATCACGGTGCGCGGGTCGAATTCGTCCCACGCGGCGGCGTCGCCGCCGTAGAGCCTGCTGATCGTCTGGTCCCTGGTGCCTGCCGTCGGCCCATGGTCACCGGCGATGTCCTCGAAGGTGCTGAACAACTCGGGGTGCATGACGGTCAGGTCGATCGCGCAGGTACCGCCCATCGACCAGCCCACCACCGCCCAGTTCGCCGCCCGGCCCGAGGCTCCGAACGTGTTGACGACGTAGGGCCGGACATCCTTGGTGAGGTGGTCGGCGGCATTCCCGCGGGGACCGTTGACGCATTCGGTGTCGTTGTTGAATCGGCCGCCGGAGTCGACGAACACGAAGATCGGCGCCCGACCGCCGTGACTGGCGGCGTAGCCGTCGATGATCGGCATGGCGTTGCCGGTGCGAATCCAGTCCGCCGGGGTGTTGAACTCACCGGCGACCATCAGGATCACCGGCAACCGGGGCGGGGTGGCACCGGCGAACCAGGCCGGCGGCAGGTAGACGTACTCACTGCGATGGGCGAATCCGCTTGCCTGCGAATCGATGTCGACCTCGACCAGTTTGCCGTTGGGCTGCACCGTGTTGCGCAGGCCGGGCAGCGCTGCGGCGTCGATCTGGTTCGGCAGCGGGCCGGCCGTCAACGCGCCCCAGGCGGTCTGCACGCTCGGGTAGTACCCCACCCACTGGTTCAGCGCGATCAGCGTCGAGAGCAGCGTCAGCGGCACCGCGACCACCGACGCCCCGCGTCGCCACCAGGAGGCACCCCGCCAGCCGACGACGACCAGGGCCACGCTGGCAGTGAAAAGTCCTGTCCAGATCCACAATTGGAGCGGAGCGGGATCGGAGGCCAAACCCTCGGAGTTGACGAACAGGCGCGCGGCGAGCGCACCGAGCACCCCGAGTACTACACACAGCGGCAGCCACACCCGCCGCCAGCGCCGGGTGCGCCGGCCGATTGCCACGACCAGAACGACGGCGGCGACGATGTCGATGGCCAGCGGAAGCCAACCGCCCAGCAGCGAGATCCCGTGGGTGTACTGACTGAAGTCCGGTGCGGGAAGCTGCGGCAGCGATGTCGGGTCTACCGGCGGCGGCTGCGGCGACGGAGAAGGCGGCACACCACCATTGTGAACTCGGTTGCTGTGGCTCAGCTTCGAGTCTCAGGGGCCGTTAGGCCAGCTGCCACTGCCAGTCGTCAGCGCCGTCCGGGTTGTTGTAGAGACCCACGGAGTTCTTCACCACGATCGGGTCGCCGCTGCCGAAGTTGTCGTAGAACCACTTGGCGTTGTCCGGGCTGAGGTTGATGCAGCCGTGGCTGACGTTGCGCTTGCCCTGATCGCCCACCGACCACGGCGCGCTGTGCACGAAGGCACCGCTGTTGTCGATGCGCACCGCCCACTGGACCTTGAGCTTGTACCCCTCGGCCGAGTTCACCGGAACGCCGTAGGTGGAGGAGTCCATGATGATGTCCGGGAACTTCTCCAGCACGTAGTAGGTGCCGTTCTTGGTCTCGTGCTTGCCGTCGGGCTTACCCATCGACACCGGGAAGGTCTTCTCCACCTTGCCATTTCGGGTGATGGTCATCTGGTGGGTCTTGTCGTCGACGGTGGCCACCAGAGCGTCGCCGACGCGGAAGCTGGATTTGGCACCGCTGGCGTCGATGTTGACGACGGTGTTGGCCGGCCAGAACGCGTAGGGCCGCCAACGGACCTGGGTGTCGGTGGTCCAGTAGAACGCACCCGGGACCGCGGGCACCGAGGAGATGTGAATAGCCGACTCGGCCAGCGCGCGGTTGGCGATCGGCCGCGCGAAGTTGATGATGATCGGCTTGGCCACGCCCACCAGGGCCCCGTTGACCGGGTTGAAGGACGGCGGGGCGAACACCGGGTCACCGGTGTAGGGCAGCGGGTTCTGGCCCTTGACACTGCCGGGAGGCGCGGCTTGCGCCGCGGCGGCCGGATCGGTCCCTGGCGGCACCGCCAACGGGTCGACGGGCGGGGGCGGAGCCAGGGCCGGGTCCACCGGCGGGGCCAGCGCCGGATCCGCGGGCGGAATCGCCGGGTCCGGAACGGGAACCTCCACCGGCGGGGCGTTGACCACCGCTGGATCCACGGGTGCCTGGTCCGGATCGGCCAGTGCCGATCCACTTCCCAGACTGATTCCGGCGGCCACCCCGACCACGCACAGCGTGGCCGCAAAGGCCCCCTTCACCCGCAGCGCCATACCAAACTCCTCAATTTACGACTCGAAACCAGTGTCGCACAGCACGCCGGGTGGCCAACCTTGCGTCACCGGCCAGCGAACAATCCCACCGACCCTGTCACCGCGCTGAACTGTGCCGATAGTCGCCCGCGGGGTGACAAGCGTTACTTTTCGCTGGTGACCGGGCTAACCGCGAACAGCCCCCGGCTGACGGCAACGGCCAGCAGCGCGGCCAGGATCAGCGCGGCGGACGTCGTCACCATCGCCACGATTCCGGCGTTCTGGTAGATCACCCCGCCGGCCAGCGATCCGGCCATGATGCCCACCTGGAACGACGCCACATAGAGCCCGGAGGCGCCGTCGGGGTCCTCGGGGCTGTGCCGCATGGCCGCCGACTGCAGCATGGGCGGCATCGCGGTGGCCGCCGCACCCCACAGCACGATCGCGGCACTTCCGGCCAGCACCGTCGCCACCGTGTGCGCGCCGACGATCCCCAGCGCTGCCAGCCCGAGGAACGCGCAGCTCAGCGCAGCCAGGCAGCTCAGGACGGCGGCCTTGGGCCGCCGGTCGCCGGGCCGCGCCAGCAGCGCCATGGCCGTCAGTCCGGCAATCCCGTAGGCGGCGAGCAGCCAGGCCAGATGAGGCCCGTGAACCCCGACAACATCCCGGATGATCGCCACAATGAAGGTGTAGGAGATGAAGTGGCCGGTGACCCCGACGAGGGTCAACAGGCTCAGCGCCACCAGACCGCCGTTGCGGCGATGACGGATCTGGCCGGCGGCGGCCGGCGCATCGGTCATCGCCATCAGCGGCAGCGCCAGCCGTGCCGCGACCGCGACCACCACCGCGACCATCGCAATCACCCCGACCGCACGCCGCCAGCCCCACATCTCACTCATCGCCGCGGTCAACGGGCTGCCCACCACCAGGGCCAGACCGGTGCCGACGTAGACGGCCATGGTGGCGCGGGCGGCGTAGGTCGCCGGAACCAGACGCACACCGATCGGGGCGATCACCGACCACATCAAGCCATGGGTGAGCGCACACAGGATGCGGCCGGCCGCCAGGACCGCGAACGTCGGCGCCAGCGCGGAGATCAGCTGGGAGATCGCCAGCGAAGCCAGGGTGAACAGCAGGGTGCGCCGCCGGGGCCAGGTGGCGGTCCAGCGCACCAGGGGAACAGTGGCGATGGCGGCCACCAGGGCGTAGCTGGCCAGCAGCGTGCCGACCATGGCCTCACTGACATCGAGGTCTCGGGCAATGGCCGAGAGTGCGCCGACCGGCATGATCTCGGCGGTGACGTAGACGAACGCCGCGGCGGCCAGGACGGCCAGGGCAAGAGCGACCCGCGGTGTCCACGGGCCGCTACGCGGTGCGGGGGCCGTACCGGTCACGACGCTGCTGCCCGGGCCCCGCCAGTGCGTTCGGGCATCAAGGGCACGGCATCACGGTATCGGCTGCGGCAGGCAAACACGGTGAACGTGTGCGGCGTTGCCGACTGCGCTGACAAGTGGCGACGCGCTCAGCAGGCGGTAGTGCTCAGGACCTGACCAGCCGGGCGATGGCGGCCGAGGCCTCGGCCAGCTTCTTGTCAGCCTCCTCGCCGCCCTCGGCGACAGCGTGGCTCACACAGTGGCTCAGATGCTCGTCGAGCAGACCGAGTGCCACCGACTGCAGCGCACTGTTGACGGCACTGATCTGGGTGAGCACGTCGATGCAGTACTTGTCCTCGTCGATCATCTTCGCGATGCCGCGGACCTGGCCTTCGATTCGGCGCAGCCGCTTGGCGTAGTTGTCCTTGGCCGCCGAATACCCATGTGCGCCAGTCATTTACCCTCCCAGCATCTTCTTCATCTGGTCGATCTCGGCCTGCTGCGCGGTGACGATGTTCTTGGCCATCGTGATCATGTCGGGACTCTTGCCATTGGCGATCTCGGCTTTGGCCATCTCGATGGCGCCCTGATGGTGGCTGATCATCGACTGCAACCACAGAGTGTCAAACTCCTGGCCCTTCAGCGACTCGAGCTTGGCCATGGTGGCGTCGTCGACCATGCCCTGCATGTCCATGCCATGACCGCCGTGATCTGACTCGGCGTTCGGGTCGACGTCCCACTGCAGCAGCAGCGCCTTCATCGCGGTGATCTCGGGCTGTTGTTCGCCCGAGATGGTCGAGGCCAGCTGGATCACCGCCTGGTTGGTGGACCGCTCGGGCACCATCGCCGCCAACTGCACGGCCTGCTCGTGGTGCGGGATCATCATCTGCGCGAACATCACGTCATCGGCGTTGTGCACGGCGACCTGGTCATCGGCCGCACTCGTCGTGGTCGACGAGTGCGCGGTGTGGTCGGTCTCGCTACTACAGGCGGACAACGTGACGGCGGCGGCAAGCGCGGCGAGGCCCGCGACGATGCGGGTGCTGGTGGACGACATGGCCACCACCGTACCCGATACCCTCCAGGGGTATCAGAAAGGATTTTGTGACCACCCCCCACCACGGCATACTTGACCGGTGAGCCAAACGCCTGATCTCAAGCCCCGCAGCCGCGACGTCACCGACGGACTGGAGAAGGCCGCGGCACGCGGCATGCTCCGCGCAGTAGGCATGGGCGACGAGGACTTCGCCAAGCCGCAGATCGGGGTGGCGTCGTCCTGGAACGAGATCACCCCCTGCAACCTGTCGCTGGATCGGCTGGCCAAGGCGGTCAAGGAAGGCGTGTTCGAGGCCGGCGGCTATCCGCTGGAATTCGGCACCATCTCGGTGTCGGACGGCATCTCGATGGGCCACGAGGGCATGCACTTCTCCCTGGTGTCGCGCGAGGTTATCGCCGACAGCGTCGAGACCGTGATGCAGGCCGAGCGTCTCGACGGCTCGGTGCTGCTGGCCGGGTGCGACAAGTCGCTACCCGGCATGCTGATGGCGGCCGCGCGACTCGACCTCGCCGCGGTGTTCCTCTACGCCGGCTCGATCCTGCCCGGTAAGGCCAAGCTCTCCGATGGCACCGAGATGGACGTGACGATCATCGACGCGTTCGAGGCCGTCGGCGCCTGTGCCCGCGGGCTGATGCCGCGGGAGGACGTCGACGCTATCGAGCGCGCGATCTGTCCGGGTGAGGGCGCCTGCGGTGGGATGTACACCGCCAACACCATGGCCAGTGCGGCCGAGGCACTGGGCATGTCGCTGCCCGGTAGTGCCGCCCCGCCGGCCACCGACCGCCGCCGCGACGGCTACGCCCGCGCCAGCGGCCGCGCCGTCATCGAACTGCTGCGCCGCGGAATCACCGCCCGCGACATCCTCACCAAGGAAGCGTTCGAGAACGCGATCGCCGTCGTGATGGCGTTCGGCGGTTCCACCAACGCGGTGCTGCACCTGCTGGCGATCGCGCACGAGGCAGGAGTGGAACTGTCGCTGGCGGACTTCACCCGCATCGGCGAGAAGGTGCCGCACCTGGCCGACGTCAAGCCGTTCGGCAAGCACGTGATGTTCGACGTCGACCGCATCGGCGGTGTGCCGGTGGTGATGAAGGCCCTGCTGGATGCCGGGCTGCTGCACGGCGATGCGCTCACGGTCACCGGAAAGACCATGGCGGAGAACCTCGCTCACATCGAGCCGCCGGATCCCGACGGCAAGGTGCTGCGCGCGCTGAGCAATCCGATCCACCCGACCGGCGGCATCACGATCCTGCACGGCTCGCTGGCTCCCGAGGGTGCGGTGGTCAAGTCCGCCGGCTTCGACTCGAGCGTCTTCGAAGGAACCGCACGGGTTTTCGACGGCGAGCGCGCCGCGATGGACGCCCTGGAGGACGGCACCATCACCAAGGGTGACGTGGTGGTCATCCGCTATGAGGGCCCCAAGGGCGGCCCCGGCATGCGCGAGATGCTCGCGATCACCGGTGCGATCAAGGGTGCCGGCCTGGGCAAGGATGTCCTGCTGCTCACCGACGGCCGGTTCTCCGGCGGCACCACCGGCCTGTGCGTCGGGCACGTCGCGCCCGAGGCGGTCGACGCCGGCCCGATCGCGTTCGTCGCCGATGGGGACCGGATCCGGCTCGACGTGGCCAACAAGACCCTCGACGTGCTCGTCGACCCGGCCGAATTGGAGTCGCGGAAGGCCGGATTCACTCCCCCGCCGCCGCGCTACACCACCGGCGTCCTGGCCAAGTACCGCAAGCTGGTCGGCTCGGCGGCCGGCGGCGCGGTCTGCGGCTAGGCCGCGTCGGAGCCGGCCGACCGCTTGGATCCGCCCACACTCTTGTGGGCCGATCCCTTGCTGGTCGAGGAGTCCGCTGAACTCTGCGCGGACTTCTTACCGGTCTTGGCGGCCTTCGTGCCGCCGGTCGACGGAGCAGGGGTGGTGTCATCCGACGTTGCTGACGGCTCGTTGTCATCGGCCGGCTCGGTGCTGGTGTCAGGGGACTCTTTGGACGTCGCCGTGACCTCCGGAGCCGGTGACTCGACGGCCGGTGCCGGTGCGCTCTTCGCGGTCGAGGCGGCGGTGGCCTCCGGCTCGGCGTAGCTGATTGCCAGGTGGTTGCCGTCGACCACGAGCGTGGGCGCGGGCTTGCCGAAACGCAGGATCGGGAAGGCGTCCTGGAACCCGACGACCAAGGCGCGCAGCACATCTCCGGGCACCTGCGCCCACTCCTGCGCGGTCAGTGGAGCCTGCGACAGGAACGGTGTGTACACGTCCGACGTCGTGAACGAGCGGGTGTACAGGCCGTTGTCGGTGGGCGTCTGCACGTCGGTGTAGCCGGTGTTGACCAGGATCGTCAGCGCCGGCTGCAAGGCGTCGGCCAGCGGCGTGCCCAGGTTCAGCGGGACGCCGAGCGCATTGCTGACCGCGTTGATGATCCGCACCGGCAGGCGCAGCGGCTCGAGCAGTGGCAGATCGTTAGGCAGCAGCGTGCCGTACCAGGCCTCTCCGGTGGAGATGGGCAGCAGATTGCCACTCAGCCTGCTGACGATGCCCAGGGTACCCGCGATATTGAGGCCCGCCGTCGTCAGGTCAACACCCTGAAGTTCCACGCCACCAAGCAGATTCGTCGGCAGTGCGGCAAACGCGGTGTTGAGCAACGAGAACGGGTTGAGTGTGGCCGGGAAATCCGACAGCGGATCGTAGGCCCAGGTGAGGTCGAGTGTCGCGGTGTTCAATCTGATGCCGGTCCCGGGCGGCGTAGTGCTCGGTGTCGAGGAGTACTCGCCGGCATCCGGAATCGAGGTGTCGACGCCGAACAGGTTCAGCACCGGGCCGAAGCGACTCATAATTCCGCCGTTGGGGCGCAGGAGGTTCCGGACGAACAGCAGAGCTTGATTGGTCTGGTTGGTGGCTTGCACGTTCGGGCAGTTGTTCGGATTGAAGATGCTGGAGCACCCCGCGGCGATGGTCTGCTTCTCGATCGGCCCCGGGAGGAACGGGTCATAGCCGTCCGGGGTGTTGCCCTGAACGCTGGCGATCTCGTTGCGGTAGGCCTCGATAAGACTCAGCGCCCCTGTGCCGACTCCCAAAGTTGCCGGGAACTCGTTGGGTGTCGAGCAGGTACCACCTGTGGTGCAGACGATGCGATCGTAGGAATTCAGCGCCGAACCAAGAGCATTGGTGCGCCGCCTGAAGTCGAGTCCGTTGACCGTGTTGTAGAGGGCAAGCGGGTCGTTGTCGACCGGTCCGTCGAGGATCAGGGTCAGGTTGATGTCGCCGATGCCCGGGACGTTGGCGACCGAGATCGGGCCGATGCTCGTCACCCCGACTGCCGCCAGAATGCCCGCCAGCGGACCGGTGGTGTAGACGTCCTGCAGGATGTCGACGGCGGTGGGCGCGGGTTCGTCGGCCAGGGCCGTCGGGACCGTCGGGCCGAGTGCGACGGCGGCGCCCGTGGTGGCAGCCACCCCGATCATCGCCAGTTTGGTGGCCGCTCCCCTGCCGCGCCGGGATGCGCCGCTCCGAAACTTTGCCGCGAACGCTGTAGCTGACATACCCCGACCCCTAACGCCAGTTTTCTCAGGCTGTGCTCAGGAACATAGCCCCCGATAACTACTGGCGGGTCAATTTGGCGACGGCGGGTCGCAACTGGTGACTAGTGGCCCGCGAACTGGGCGAAAACCGCTGGCAGGAACCCAGCGAGGTGGTTCATCTCCTGGGCGCAGTGCACCATCAGATCGCGCGGGTCAGGCAACTGCCGGGCTGCCACCGGGCGCACCGCCCGGTCGGTCAGCCGGTTACCGCCCCGCACAGCGACGTGGCGGCCACCCATCCAGAACCGGGACCTCATCTCCGAGCCGTCCGCGGTCGGCCGGATGTGGTGGACGAACCAGCCCACGTCGACCGGCACCTCAGACGATCCCAGTCGCGCGCACACCGCAATGCCGTCACCGAGCGACGCCGCGTCGAAACCCATCCGCGCCGGTTCGACGAAGCTGATCGTCGCCTTGGTCAGTGCTGAGCCCAGATACTCCTGAATCACCGACGTCCGGCCGACATAGCTTCCGTCGGGTCCGGTGTCGGCCCAGCGCGCCGACACATGCGCCCGCGGGTGCCACAGCTTGTAGCGCCGGGAGTCGCTGCCGTGCCAGCCGAACCACCACGACCACATCTGCGGGGTGACACCCGGCATATCCGTGCGCGCGGAGGCCTGGATCCCGCCATCACGCAGCAGGCCGTAGCCGTTCTCGGTCTGCTGGTAGCCCTCGTCGAGAAGTGTTGCGGCGGAGTCGAAGCCGAGCAACACCTCCTCGGCCTGTGGACCGTGCTCCAGGGCCGTGACGATGTGGGCGGGCAGCGGCGCCATCTCGGGGTTGAAGAACGCACCCCACTCGGTAGCCGCGTCACCGGGGCGGTAACCAAGATAGGTGCTGCCCATCAGAGGCGTCCCATCCAGGTATGGAAGCGGCCGTCGGGGTCGTACTCAGCGCGGACCCGGTCGAGCTTGGCCATGTTGTCATCGGTGACGAATTTGGCGGGCCGCTCGCCGAGGTTCTCGTCGGCGAGCTGCACACCGGTCTGCAGGTGCTCCATGTTCGCCATGTTGGAACGTGCCCAGTCCGAATACTTTTCGTCGTCGGCGGCGTCCTTCCACACTGTGTAGAGCGCCAGATAGATCTCGTCCTCCAGGCTGTAGGCCATGTCCTGGCGCTGCGGCGAGGGACCCCAGTTCAGCCACAGAAAGTGCGCCGGGTGCGGCGGCATGGTCTCGAAGATGCGCCGGATGCCGGGCAGCAGATCCTCGGCCGACGCCGATGTCCACATGTTGTCGGTGGCATACCGGTAGCCGGTCGGGTAGTTGCTCATCACGCCCTCGTAGGCGGTCGGCAAGTCGATCGGGGCATACGGCACGGCGATGGTCGCCTTGTCGAGCACCGGGCAGGTCTGCAGGATCGCCAGCGCCTCGATGGCCTCGGCCTCGGTATCGGCGAACACCGGTGAGGCGACGGTGATCCCGGGGGTGGTCACACCCAGTGCCGGAATCTCCCGGGAGGCCAGCATCTGGAACTCGACCCGGCGATCGACGTCGGCACTGATCGAGCGCGCCCAGGTGTAGACCTCGTCGATGTAGTCGGTCGGGTACACGTAGATGGCGTTGCCGCAGATCGCCGGCTTGGGGTACAGCTTGAGGTGGAACGCCGTCACGACTGCGAAGAAGCCGGGGCCTGAACCCCTTGCCGCCCAGTACAAGTCGGCGTGATTCTCGGCGTCGATGTAGATCTGCTCACCGTCGGCGGTCACGACATCCAAGCCGAGAACGCTCTCGCAGGCCGGGCCCCACACCCGGCTGTTCCAGCCGTAGCCACCCTGCAGCAGGTAGCCGCCGATCCGCACACCCTTGCAGTGCCCGGCCGGGAAGAACAGATTCAGCTCGTCGAGTTCGGCGGCCAGGATGCTGCCGCCCTTGCCAGGCCCGACCACCGCGCGCCGGTTCTCGACGTCGACGGTGCTGTTGTCCAGCCTGCTGACGTCGAGCAGCACCCCACCGTCGCGGACGTGGTTGCCCGCCCAGCTGTGCCCGCCGGAGCGCACCCCGATCTTGTGGCCATTGGCCTTGGCGTAACGCACCGTCGCCACGACATCGTCGGCGTCGACCGCCTGGACCACGACGTCGGGGAACCGCTGTGGTGTGCGGGCGTTCCACACCGTGGCGCAGCGCGCGGCCTCATAGCCGTCGTCGCCGCGGAAGAAATGCCGCCCGTCCGGAAGTGATCCCACCGACCCTCTCCTCATGATTCGGAATGCGAACCTTTACGATCCGTTATGCGGCACGATACCGTGGAGGCTCACCACTAGGGAAGGGGATACATATGGCTGACTCCCAGGTGTCCACTCTTCATGCCGGCCGGGCGGCCACCACCCGCGATGACGGCATCCAGGTGCTGCGGCGCGCGGCGGCGGCCCTCGACGAGATCGCGACGGCACCTGGCCGGCTGCGTCTGGTCGACCTGCACAGCCGGCTCGGCCTGGCCAAATCCACCACCCGCCGGTTGCTCGTGGGGCTGATGGAGGTCGGGTTCGCCGCCGTCGACGACGACGGGCGCATCATCCTCGGCGAGCGTCTGCTCGGCCTGGCCAGTTCCAACGCCGCCCACATCACCGCCACCTTCCGGCCGACACTGGAACGGGTGGCCGAGGACACCGCCGAGACGGTCGACCTGTCGATCTACCGGGGTGGGCAGATGCTGTTCATCGACCAGATCGAGTCACCGCACCGGTTGCGCGCGGTGTCCGCGGTCGGCGCCCGATTCCCGCTCTTCGACACCGCCAACGGCAAGGCCGCGCTGGCCCTGCTCGACGAGGCCGAGCTCAACCAGGTGCTCGAACCGCTGGGCGCCGAACGAGCCGCCCGGGTGCGCACCGAGGTCGCCGAGATTCGCACCAGCCGAATCGCATTCGACCGCGATGAACACACCGAGGGCATCTCGGCGGCCGGGGTGGCCGCCCGGGCCGCCGGCGGCAACATCGTCGCCATCTCGGTGCCCGCCCCGACCGACCGTTTCGTGGCCCACCAGACGCGCATCGTGGGCGCGCTGCGCCGTGCCCTGGAGTCACCGGCCTGGCTGGGCTGATCTGCGGGCTTGCCAGCGGGTCTGCACCGGGGGCAAAGTGAGGTTCGTGAGCCGAACCGCACTGCGAATCTGCCCGATCTGTGAGGCCACCTGCGGGTTGGTCCTGACCGTCGACGACGACGCGGGGCGGGTCGAGTCCGCCCGCGGTGACCGCGACGACGTCTTCAGCCACGGCTTCATCTGCCCCAAGGGAGCCAGCTTCCCGGAACTGGACAACGACCCGGACCGGCTGACGGCGCCCCTGGTGCGTCGCGACGGCGAACTGGTGGAGACGTCCTGGGACGAGGCGTTCGCCGCGGCGGCCGAAGGCCTGCAGCGCGTCATCGGCGCGACCGGCGGCCCGTCGGTCGCGGTGTACCTCGGTAATCCCAACGCGCACACCATCGCCGGAGCGCTGTACGGACCGGCCGTGGTGAAATCGCTGGGCACCCGGCACGTGTACTCGGCCAGCACCCTGGACCAGATGCCCAAGCACGTGGCGTGCGGGTACCTGTACGGCAATCCGGTCGCGTTCACCATCCCCGACCTCGACCGCACCGATTATCTGGTGATCATGGGCGGAAACCCGTTGGTGTCCAACGGCTCTCTGGCCACCGCGGCCGACTTCCCGGGCAAGCTCAAGGCATTGCGCAAACGCGGTGGCCGACTGGTGGTGATCGACCCGTCGCGCACCCGGACGGCCGAACTCGCCGACCGTCACCTCGCGGTGCGTCCGGGCACCGACGCCGCGCTGCTGTTCGCCGTCGTCAACGTGCTCTTCGACGAGGACCTGGTGGATCTCGGCCGGCTGGCCGACCACGTCACCGGTGTCGATCAGGTACGCGCCGCCGCGGTCGATTTCCCTCCAGAGGCAGTCGCTGAGCACTGCGGGGTGTCCGCCGAGGACATCCGCACGCTGGCCCGTGAGATCGCCGCCGCCCCCAGCGCTGCGGTGTACGGCCGTATCGGCACGTCCACCGTCGAGTTCGGGACGCTGACCAGTTGGCTGGTCGATGTGGTCAACATCCTGACCGGCAACCTGGACCGGGCCGGCGGTGTCATGTTCGCCAGTCCGCCGATCGGTTCGGCGCCGCGGCCGCCCCGGCCGGGCCGTGGGTTCGTAACCGGTCGTTGGCGCAGCAGGGTGTCCGGCCATCCCGAGGCGCTCTCGGAGATGCCGACCGTGGCGCTGGCCGAGGAGATCGAGACACCTGGTGACGGTCAGGTGCGCGCCGTGATCACCATCGCGGGTAACCCGGTGCTCTCCGCACCGGACGGTCCCCGGTTGAGCGACGCACTCGACACCGTCGACTTCATGCTGTCGGTGGACCCGTACCTCAACGAGACCACCCGGCACGCCGACGTCATCCTGCCCCCGCCCCCGCCAACGCGCGCAGCACATTTCGACGTCGCGCTCAGCGGTGCGGTGGTGCGCAACAACGCCCGGTACTCCCCGCCGGTCTTCCCGCTCGAGGACGGCAGGCCCGATGAGTGCGAGATCCTGGCCCGCCTGGCATTGATCGTGCTGGGCATGGGACCGTCGGCCGACCCGTCGCTGGTCGACGATCAGGTGATCGGCTCGACCCTGGGCAAGGAGGTCAACGACCCGGACTCACCGGTGGCCGGCCGCTCGGTCGAGGAACTCACCGCGATGCTGCCCGACGGACCGGGCTACGAGCGGCGCCTGGACATGATGCTGCGGTTGGGACCGTTCGGCGACGGATTCGGCGCCACGCCGGACGGGCTGACGCTGCAGAAGCTCAAGGACACCCCGCACGGGGTGGACCTGGGCGCGTTGCGGCCGCGTATTCCTGAGGTGCTCCGAACCGCTTCCGGCACCATCGAATTGGCGCCGGAACAGATTCTGGCCGAGGCTCCGCGCCTGCACGCTTCGCTGACCTCGGAGCCGGGTTTCCTGCTCATCGGCCGTCGCCACCTGCGCTCGAACAACAGCTGGATGCACAACGTGCCCGCGCTGTCGGGCGGCAGCAATCGCTGCACTCTGCAGATCCACCCGGATGACGCAGCCCGCCTCGGGTTGGAGGAGACCGCGGTGGTGACCGGGCCGGGCGGCAAGCTGGAGGTGCCGGTGGAGATCACCGACGCGATCCGGCCCGGGGTGGTGTCACTGCCGCACGGCTGGGGGCACACCCAGCCGGGCACCCGGCTGTCGGTGGCGGCCCAGTCACCCGGGGTCAACGTCAACAGCCTCAACGACGGCACGCTGCTGGACCTGCTGTCGGGGACCGCGGTGCTCAACGCGCTTCCGGTCGAGGTGTCGCGGGCGGGCTGAGCACCCCACCCCACGCCCCGACTGTGCGGTGTCATACGCGACACGCCGCCGGCAGCGGATGGGTCCGCACACTCGCGGTGTGCGCGCGGCTATTTCACCAGCGCCACCGCGAAACCGTCCCAGCCCTTGAGCCCGACGGTCTGGATCGCGGCGGTGTCCAGGTGCGGGTGCCGACCCATCATCTCGAGCATGTCGCGCACCGCGCGGGCCTGTAGGTCGTCGGCGGCCGGGTCGAGGATGCGCCCGTTGCGCACCACGTTGTCGACGACGATGACGGTGCCCGGCCTGCCGAGGTCGACGGCCCACTGCACGTAGGCGCTGTTGTTCTCCTTGTCGGCGTCGATGAACACCAGGTCGAAATCGCCGGTCAGGCCGGGCAGGGTGTCCAGCGCGGCGCCGACGACGATCTCCACCCGGTCGCCGACGCCGGCGCGCTCCAGGTTGCGGCGGGCCACCTCGGCGTGCCGGGCCTCGTATTCGAGGGTGACGACGCTGCCTTCGGATCCCACGCCGCGCGCCAGCCAGATCGTGCTGTAGCCGCCGAGCGTGCCGATCTCGAGAACGCGGCGCGCACCGCTCATCCGCACCAGCAGGTACAGCAGGTGTGCGGTCTGCGGGGATACCTCGATGGGCGGCAGGCCCGCGGCGGTGGAGTCGGCCAGTGCCGCGGCCAGCGCCGGATCCTCGTCGAGCAGTGCGCGGTCCAGCAGGGTGTCGACGGGCTGCCAGTCGTCGGGGCCGATCGGTGTGGTCACCGCCCCACCGTATCCCGGTCTCAGCGCACGCCCTCTTTGGCGTAGACCACCCGCAGCACGTGGCCGACCTCCGGACCCATCACCAGTGTGGCCAGTTCGCAGAACGTCGCGACGAAACCCGGACTGTGCGCGGGGCCGGCGCTGTCGTCGAGGTGGTGGGCGATCTCGTGCAACAGAACGAGTTCGCGCATCGCCCAGTCCGCGGTGCTGCGGTCCGGGACGGCGATTGTGGCTGCGCCGTCGCGTCTTTCGTAGTGCGCGGCGGTGGCCGCCCGGCGGGACCGCACCCGCAGAGGTTCGGGCCGCGGCCAGCGAGCGGTCACCGCGGGCAGGGTGAGCACGTCGTCAACATAACGTTGCACGGACTCGATGGACCCGAACCTGGCCTCCGGCGGCAGGGTCAACTGAGTCCCGAAGAAATCGATCGCCCGTGAACTGTGTTCGGCGGCGCGGTCGAAGAGCGTTCGGACGAATTCCTCGGCGGCGTAGACGAGGGCGCGTTGGCTGTCGCGGGCGCTCACCTGCGCAGCCGGCGGCGGGACCCCGGCAGTTCGGGACTCGACCCCAGCCGGGCGTTGCGGCCGGCCTTGTCACCGGCGCGCCGCGCGGCCGACGAATAGCCGGCCGAGGCCCGGCTGGCCTGCCACGTGCCGCGCGCCTGTGAGGTCTGGCGGTAGTGGTCGCGCAGTTCGACTTCCTTGTTGCGCAAGGCAAGTGCGGTCCCGGGTGCGGACGTGCGGTCCTTGGTGGCCTCGCGCTTGGCGTCCTCGCGGGCTTCGGCCAGCCGCTGCCCGACCCGGGCACCAAACGCGAGCTGGAAGTTCAGCCGCGCGGTGATGGTGGGCGTGGGCCGGTGCGCGCCGCTGGACAGATAGAGGTCGCAGGCACGCACCATCTGCACGACCAGGCTTGCGTACAGGGCGTGGCTGGCGTCGATATCCTCCGGGAAACCGTAGGCGTAGACGAACGTCGAGTTCGACGCCACATCGCAGCGCACGTCATTGGCGGCGGCAATACCGGCGAACAACTGGACGTAGGTGCGCAGGCCGCGGGTGCCGGGCTCACCGATGGTGATGGTCCGCTGGATCGGCACCTGCGCAGCGGTCCGCGAGGCCGAGTGTGCCCGTGCCACAGCAAGATCGATCGAGGTGGCGGTGGCCAGCCGCTGGGCGGCAGCCATGAAGGCCTCGGCTTCGTGGGTGTTGTCGGTGCCCTCGGCCTGGCGGAGCAGCGCGGCGATCCGCGCCAGCATCTTGTCTTCGGTCATGACGGCAAACCTAGGTCCGCACTATGACGGGTTCGGCCCTGAGCGACCACACCGGGTGGGCCGCCCGGGCAGTACTCCCCAGACCGGAATTCGTGCACAGCACAACATTAGTCGGCTACTTGGTGACGAACTGGTCGAGCGCGGCGGTCAGCTGTGCCGACAACGGGCCGCCCTTGGCGTAGTTGCCGACATTGTCGCTGGGGTCATCACGCAGCACGTGGTTGACACCCTTGAGTTGGACGAACTGCAGCGCGGTGTGCGCCAGCGCATCGGCCAGCGGCTTCATGTCTGCGCAGTTGGCCTGGGCGTCGGAGTCCGAACAGGTCAGCAGCACCGGGGTGCCGGCCGGGATTGTGGAAGCGAGCGCCAGCGGGTCGATGGCGTCGGCTTCGGCGACCGCTTTGACGTTGCCCGGGTTGAGGATTGCCGACAGGCCCTCGGGCAGTTTGGCGGGCACGGTGCCCGCGGTGCGGGTCTGGGTGACCGCCGCATTCCAGTCGGCGATCACCTGGTCGGCCTGCTGCTGAGTCTTCTGGCCGCTCTTGACCGCGGCCGCCATGTCACCCTGGACGCGGTCGGTGATCAGGTCCAGATAGCGACCACCCAGTGGCTGCAGCAGGCCCAGCGCATGGATCTTGGGCGCCCCGTCGGAGGTGTCGTCAGCCAGCGTCATCGCATGGACGGTGCCCTCGCCGAGGCCGTACACCGAGATGCGGTCCTTGTCGGTCCCGGACTGTCCGGCCAGGAACCGCACCGCGGCTTTGGCGCCCGCGCTGTAGATCGCGCTGCCCACATCAGCGGGCCGTCCGGCATAGGGGCCCAGTCCGGTCTGCCCGGTGCCGACCTTGTCGTAGCGCAGCGACGCCACCCCATGATCGGAGAGGTACTCGGCGAGCTGGCGCATATTGCCGATCGGGCCGGCGACGTTGTTGTCGCCGTTGCGGTCGGTACGGCCGCTCTCGGAGATCAGCAGTGCTGCCGGTGCTGCACCCGCGCCGTGCTGGTGGCGGTAAGTGCCGTGCAGGGTCAACCCGTCGGCCTCGAAGGTCACCTCGTCCTCGACCCAGGCGTGCTGGGTGGTGGTGGACGAGCAGCCCGCCACCAACGTCAGCGCCACTGCGGCCAGGGCGACCCGGCGCAGCAGTCTCACAGCCTGGCCTCGATCCACGCGGTCACGTCGTCGAGCACGCGCTCACGCTCGGGTTCGTTGAACACCTCGTGGTACAGCTCGGGATACACCTTCAGGTGCACGTCGGTGCAGCCCACGCAGTCCACCAGCAGCTTGCTGCCGTCGGCCGGCACCAGCTTGTCCTCGGCACCGTGCACCACCAGCAGCGGCGCAGTCAGACCGCGGGCGCGCTGCGGCATGGTCTCGCCGACCTTCAGCAGCGCCTTGGCGATACCGGCCGGGATCTTCCCGTGCCACACCAGCGGGTCGGCGTTGTAGGCCGCCACCACCTCGGGGTCGCGGGACACCGCGTTGGCGTCGAGTTGTTCGACGGGCAGGTTCGGCAACAGCGAACCAACCGCCTTGCCGAGGAACGCCTTCGCCGGCGGAACGTCTTTCTGGGCGGCGACCGCCGGCCCGGACAACACCATGAGGTCGTACTCGCCGGCATGCTCGACGCCGTAGGTGAAGACGATGCCGCCGCCCATGCTGTGGCCGAGCGCAATGCGCTTGACCCCGGGCACCTCGGCGCTGGCGGTCTTGGCCAGGGTGTCGAAGTCACCGGTGTACTCGTCGATCGAGCGGACCTGCACACGCTTGCCGCCGGAGCGACCGTGACCGCGGTGATCCAGGGCGTAGGTGACCAGTCCGGCCTGGCCGAAACGCTGCGCGACGTGGTCGTAGCGGCGGGCATGTTCGCCGAGGCCGTGCGAGAGCACCACCACACCACGGGGCTCAACATCGGGCGTCCATACGTCGTAGACGATCCGGACACCGCCGACCCCGTCGAATGTCCGCTCGGTGCGGGTTGTGACCATCAGGGCAGCGTAGCGGGACGCCGATCCGCGGTCCCGCTGGCTGTCGGGGGTGGTGCGTAAGCTCGGGTTCGTGAGCGTGCTCGCACGAAGTCTTGACGAGGGGGACGACGACTTCCTGGCCGCGGCCGAGCCGTACCGCCGGGAGTTGCTGGCGCACTGCTATCGGATGACGGGGTCGTTGCACGACGCCGAAGATCTGGTGCAGGAGACGTTCCTGCGGGCCTGGAAGGCCTACGACAAATTCGAGGGCAAGTCCTCGGTGCGCACCTGGCTGCACCGCATCGCCACCAACACGTGCCTGACCGCGTTGGAGGGGCGGCAGCGCCGGCCGCTGCCCACCGGGCTCGGAGCGCCGAGTTCCAATCCGACCGACGAGCTCATCGAGCGCGGCGAGGTGCCGTGGCTGGAGCCACTGCCGGACGCAGCGAACGATCCCTCTGATCCTTCAGTGATCGTCGGCTCGCGGGAGTCCGTCCGGCTGGCATTCGTCGCGGCGCTGCAGCACCTGTCCCCGCGGCAGCGCGCCGTCCTGGTACTGCGCGATGTACTGCAGTGGCGGGCGGCCGAGGTCGCCGATGCCATCGGCAGCTCGACGCCGGCGGTCAACAGCCTGCTGCAGCGGGCTCGCGCTCAGCTTGATGCCGTCGGGCCGAGCCAGGATGACCAGCTGTCGGCACCCGAGTCGCCGGAAGCCCGCGAGCAGCTGGCCCGCTACATCGCGGCGTTCGAGGATTACGACATCGAGCGTCTGGTCACCATGTTCACCGAAGAGGCCGTCTGGGAGATGCCGCCGTTCGTCGGCTGGTACCAGGGCGGGCGAGCGATCGGCGACCTCATCCACCACAACTGCCCGGCCAGCGCGGCCGGCGATATGCGGCTGCTTCCGCTGACGGCCAATGGCCAGCCGGCGGCCGCGATGTACATGCGTCTGCCCGACACCGGCGGGCGCCATGTGCCGTTCCAGCTGCACGTCCTGGATCTGGGTCCGGACGGGGTATCCCACGTGGTGGCGTTCCTCGACACCAGCCTGTTCCCGAAATTCGGCCTGCCCGAGGTGCTTTAGCCGCGAACGCGCTACAGCTGCAACGACTCCTGTGCTTTGCGCAGGGTGGCCGCCGAGGCCTGCAGTCCCAGGAGCTCGTTGACGGCCAGCGGCACCTGCAGCACCTCACCGGCACCCGCGGCCGAGATCAGCGTCGGCAACGACAACGCGACATCGGTGATCTCGTAGGTTCCCCGCTGCACCGTCGACACCGGCAAAACCCGGTGCTGATTGCCCAGGACCGCCTCGATGATGCGTGCGGTGGACAGGCCGATCGCCAGGTTCGTCGCACCCTTGCCTTCGATGATCTCGTAGGCGGCATTGACCACCTCCGCCGAGATCCGGGCGCGGGTGGTCTCGTCGAATACCAGCGCACCGTTGACCCGGAACTGCTCGGCAGGCACACCGCCGATGGACACACTCGACCAGAGCGAGATCTCCGAGTCCCCGTGCTCGCCCACGATGAATCCGTGCACGTTGCCCACCGCGACTCCGGCCCGCTGGGCGATGAGGAAGCGAAACCGACTGGAGTCCAACACCGTTCCGGATCCGAAGATCCGGCCGGGCGGTGCGTCGACCGCCTGTGCGGCGGCGTAGGTGACGATGTCGACCGGGTTGGTGACGAAGATGATCACCGCCCGCGGGGAGTGCTCGAGGAGCTGCGGCGTCAGCTGTTGAGCCATGGCCACATTCGTGGCGGCCAACTCCAGCCGGCTCTGCCCCGGGTGCTGCTTGGCCCCGGCGGTCACCACCACGATCGCCGATCCCGCGGTGACGTCCACCTGATCGGCGCCGGTGACCGTGCAGTGCGGGACGAACTGGCTGCCGTGATTGAGGTCGAGGACCTCGGCGCGCACCTTCTTGAGGTTGGTGTCGTAGAGCGCCAGGGCGCCCGCCGAACCGCGGATCAGGCAGGCGTAGGCGATCGCGGTGCCCACGCTTCCCATGCCGACGATCGAAACCTTGCCCCCGGGATGTTCAGCCACCCCGTCATTCTTCGTCTCTTCACGACGAGTGGCCACCTGCGTCACGGAATTCCGGAGAAAACGTGTCACAGGTGGCCACTCGAGGGGCATGGCGTCAGTCGATGCCGACGATCTCCTGCGCGATCGCCGCGACCCGCGTCTGGGCAGCCGACACCACGCGCTGGCGCGCCTTGTTCGCCTCCTCGTAGGCGATGATCACTCGCAGGTCAGCAGGGTCGGTGAGGTCCTTGACCGCGGCGATCGCCTCGTTGAGGTTGAGCTCGTCGTAGCCCGCGATCGGCAACTCGTCGGCGGCCAACACCCCGGTTGCGCTGCGCATCGAATGCAGCGCGTCAGCGGCCCCGTCGGCGCCCTCACGCCGGATCACCTTCTCCGCAGTCTCCAGCGCGGCATCCCGCGAGGCAGAGGCGGCCTTGACCGCCACCTCGCCGGCGTGCGCACCACGGCTGATCAGCTCATCGACGGCGGGACGCGCACCGCGCAGGCTGTGCAGGGCGCGGTCGACACCGCGAACCGACGAGATCAGCGGCCAGTTCGCCACCCGCAGTGCCAGCCCGGTCACCACCTGGATGGGGGTGCGGCGCAGCGCGGCGGGGCCGCCGAGGGCGTCCTCGGCCAGCACGGTGGTCAGCCAGTCGACGGTCGCGGAGTGGGCGGTGATCAGCCGATCGGCCAGTGCCTCGACGTCAGAACGTTTGGCCGCCACGGCCAGGGCCTTGATGTAGCGGGCGCGATCGAGCAGCTGGCCCTCCAGGGCGAGGTCACCCAACAGCGCCTCGTCGAACGGCTGGGCCTGCTCGGTGAGGGCCTTGACCGCCGCGGCGGCCCGGCCGAAGAACGGACCGATGACATCGGGGAATCCGCCGAGGTCGCGGATCGCGTCCTCGATCGCCTCAGCCCGCTCACGGCCGTTGGCCGCGTTCTGGCTCAGCTCGCGGCGGACAGCCTCGGTGCGGGCCTGGGCGACCCTGGTCTCGGCGATCTGGATTTCGGTGTTGGTCAGGTCAAGAGCTGCTCGCAGCTGGGCAAGCAGAGTGGTATCGGGAATGCTCATTCGGGATTCTCCCCTAGTGCGTTGACGGATTGAGTCGGCGCGGGGTCTGCACCTAACAAGGCCTCTACCCCGTCGCCCCCGTCACTATTCGCGTTTGCAGCGGGTCACAGTTGAATCACGGGATACGTCACGATTTCCTAAGGGAGAACAAGGATTGTTAAGCGTCCTTAGGGGAATTCCGTTGCGGCGACGGTGTACTCAAACCTCGCGAGCGAAAGTGCGGTGCACATCACTGGCGAGAGCCGTAACGCCGCCGCGTCGCCCGGATTCGCAAAACGCACCGGGTTTTGCTGGAAAACCTCAGGGGTACTTTGGCTTTCAGGACGGGGGAATCGATGCCGATTCACGAATCGGAGGAAGAAGTGATCATGAAGTTCAACGGTATGTCGCCGGTCAGGACGACCGCAGCTGTGTGTACCGGTGTTGTCGCGGGGGGATTGGCGGTGGCGACGCTGAGCGCGCCGATCGCCTCGGCAGCGCCCGATTGCAGTGGCGCCGGTGTTGCCAACACCGTCAGCTCCGTAACAGGTTCAGCCCAGCAGTACCTGGCTACCCATCCCGGTGCCGGACAGGTGCTGAGCGCGGCGGCCAACCAGCCCCGCATGCAGGCCGCGGCCAACGTGCGCGGGTACTTCACGGCCAATCCGCAGGAGTACTACGAGTTGCGGGGCATCCTGGCCCCGATCGGTGAGGTTCAGCGCGCCTGCAACATCACGGTGCTGCCGCCGGACCTGTCGTCGGCCTACAACGAGTTCATGGCCGGCTGATCAGTCGCATGGCCATCCGCCGCCACGGATCCACCGTGGCGGTGGATGGCCTCAGGCCTCCAGCCGGGCCAGCGCCGTCGCGGTCAGATCGTCGAAGGCCCGCAGCTGCGCCGGGCTCATCCCGTCGAAGACCACCGACCGCACCAACTCCACATGCCCGGGCGCGGCCGCGCTCAGCGCCCGGCGCCCACTCGCGGTGATGTCGATGACAGCACCGCGGCGATCCTGATCACTGCCCTCGCGATCCAGCAGTCCTCGGCTCCGCATCCGGGCCAGCTGATGAGACAACCGGCTCTGCTCCCAACCCAGTTCATCGGCCAGTTCGAAGATGCGCAGCGGCCCCTGGTCAGAGAGCGCCACCAGCACCTCGTAGTCGGCCAGGGACAGCCCACACTCGGTTTGGAGCTGGCGATTCATCGCCGCTTGCAGGCGGGTCACCATCGCCAGGTAGTTCCGCCACACCCGCTGTTGGTCCTCATCGAGCCAGCGTTGCGTCATAGCCCCACCCTAGCGGAATAGATGACACGTCATCCATGTTGTCGAGGTCATCGCCGGCCACCTAGGCTGGCAACGACCCAAGGGGTGATGACATGGCCGCGACAGTCGACATCAGACGTGCCGCCGACCGCGCCGCGACGAAGATCTCGTGGCTGGACTCGAAGCATTCGTTCTCCTTCGCCGATCACTACGATCCGGCGAACACCCACCACGGATTGCTCCTGGTGAACAACGACGACCGGGTGGCACCGGGTACTGGATTCGATACCCATCCGCACCGGGACATGGAAATCGTCACCTGGGTGCTGCAGGGCTCCCTGGTGCATCAGGATTCCACCGGCCACTCCGGTGTCATCTACCCGGGACTGGCCCAGCGGATGTCGGCAGGTCGCGGCATCCTGCACTCTGAGAAGAATGATTCCTGGACGCTGACCGGCGACGAAAGCCACAGCGAGCCGGTTCATTTCGTGCAGATGTGGGTGGTGCCGGACGAAGCCGGCGTCACTCCCGGCTACCAGCAGCTCGAGATCGACGACGAACTGCTGCGCGGCGGACTGGTCACCATCGCGTCCGGAATGCCCGAGCATCGCGATGAGACCGCGATCAGCATCCGCAACCGCTACGCCGCCCTGCACGGTGCGCGCCTGCATCCGGGTGACTCGGTTCAGCTCCCCGAAGCCCCGTATCTGCACCTGTTCGTCCCACGCGGGGTCGTGACACTGGAGGGGGCCGGCGAACTCACCGACGGTGACGCGGTGCGGTTCACCTCCTCGGGTGGGCAGCGCGTCACCGCGACGGCACCCTCGGAGATCCTCGTCTGGGAGATGCATGCGGGCTTGGCGGGCTAGCCTCACCTCCGCCGCCGCGCTCGCGGTGGCAGTGGGATGTGGCCAACCGGCGCCACCCGCACCGAGCGCGTCAGCGCCGGCCGGGTTGGCGCCGGTGACCGTGACGGTGCCGGCCGGGCTGGCGCAGGCTCCGCTCGACGTTCCCCGCCAGGCGTTGATTCCCCGGGGCTGGACGATGTCGGTGTGGGCCCGGGTGCCCAAGGCACGGCTGGCGGTGTGGGCACCCGACGGTGCCCTGCTGGTGTCGGTGCCCAGCCGGGGCACGGTGCTGCGCCTCAGTCCGGACGGTGAGCAGGCCCGGGTGGAGACCCTGCTGGACGGCCTGACCCAGCCGCACGGCCTGGCGTTCGACGGCGCGACTCTGCTGGTGGCCGAAAGCAATCAGATCGACACGTTCCGGTATGCCGACGGTGCCGCCACGGATCGCCGCGTCATCGCCGGCGGCCTGCCCGATGCGCGCAGCCCCGAACTGCGCGGCGCCTATGCCCATGCACTCAAGAGCGTGGCGGTCGGTGCCGACGGTGCGGTGTACTTCTCGATCGGCTCCACCGGCAACATCTCCGCTGAGGACCGCACGGCAAGCCCGCCGCGGGCGACCATCATGCGCATCCCGCCCGGCGGCGGCACACCGGAGGCCTTCGCCACCGGGGTGCGTAATGGCACCGGTCTGGCTGTGGCGCCGGATGATTCGGTGTGGACGGCGGTGAACAATCGCGACAATGTGGCCGATCCCCGGCCGGGACCCGACTACGGTCAGGTGCGCGCCGATTACGTCGGTGAGCATCCGCCCGAGTCGGTGGCCAAGCTGACCCCCGGGCGTGAACTCGGTTGGCCCTACTGCAATCCCGATATTGACGGCGCACCGCGGTTCATCCGCGACGTGCAGACCAACGCCGACGGCAGCCGACTCGACTGCGCCGCACTGGCGCCGGTGGAACAGACCCTGGGCGCTCATTCCGCCCCACTGGGTCTGAGCTTCGTCGACGGCGCATTACCGGCGCCCTACACCAGCGGCGCGCTGATCGGCGTGCACGGGTCGTGGAACAGGACGCCGCCGCGCGCCCCCGAAGTGTCGTTCTTTCCCTGGCGGGCAGGAACTTTGGGCCCCCAACAGACCTTGGTCGGCGGTTTCCAGAACGAGGAGGGCGACCGATGGGGTCGCCCGGTGGCCGCCGTCGCCGGTCCGGACGGCGCGGTGTACATCACCGACGATGACGCCGGTGCGGTGTACCGTCTCGCGCCGCCGGACCGGTGAGCGACTAGCGGTGGACCTGGTCGCGCCGTCCCGTGACAGCGAGGTAGATCGCGATCAGGACCACGGCGACCACGACGCCGACGATGAACGGGATGATGGCGAAACCGCCGTTGGAGTTGGCGTATCCGACCTGGTAGCTGATCCAGGATCCCAGGAACGACCCCACCACGCCCAGCAGGATCGTCATCAGGATGCCGATGTTCTGCTTGCCGGGCATGACCAGCCGTGCCAGCGCGCCGACGATCAAGCCGACGACGATCGCTCCGATAATCGTTCCGATCATTACTGCTCCTCGGGTTCGGGCGGCCCCGGGCGGGATCCGCGCCAAGCACGTGTTCCCATTCCTGGGACTCGATAACCTCCCGGCGGCACGAAATCGCGCATCAGCAAAGACCGTCGGCCGTGTTGTGACAGCCCCGGATCCGAACCGTCATGGCATTGTTACGAAAGTTGACTGTGTGGTTGCTGTGACTACAGTGAATAGTGCTGTAGTCGCTGACCTTCACCGAAAGGGCAACTGTGCCAACCCCAGTCGCCACCGCTCGGCGAGTCGCCGCCAGCTGTATGGCGGCGATCGCGTGCCTGACGCTGGCCGCCACCACCGGCGCGCCGGTGGCGGTAGCGGACGGCAAGGAGCAGCTGGCGCAAGCCATCGCCACAACCCGCGGCAGCTATCTGGTGTACAACTTCGGCGGCGGTTACCCGGCGCCGATGCTCAACGCGGCGGGCAACTGGTACGAGATGACCAACGGCGGTCATCTGATGATCATCAAGAACGCCTCGCAGCGGCTGACTCCCCGGCTGCTCGTCGACACCCACACCGGATATCAGGCCCGCTGCGAGAGCACCCCGGGTGCCCGCACCCGGGAGGGTTTGGTGCAGGCGTCCGAGACTTACACCCCGCTGCAGGCCTGGCAAGTACTGGGCCAGCCGACCATCGCCATCAACGCCAACTTCTTTGATGTGCGGTCCCAGCAGGCGGGGTCGTGGAAGTCAACGGGCTGCAGTTCCCCGTTGGGCGCCTACGTGGACAACACCCGCGGGCAGGGTCGCGCCAACGCGGCGGTCACCGGCACCATCGCCTACGCAGGCAAGCAGGCGCTGTCCGGCGGGGACGAGGTGTGGACGGCGCTGACCACCATGATCCTGCCGGTCGCCGGCGCACCGTTCGTCGTAACACCGAAGGCCCCCAACGACTATGACGCCGCGGGCCCGGTGATTCAGGGGTTGATGGACAAAGGCACGCGGTTCGCTGCCGTGAGCGGTCTCAAGCTGCTCGCTCCCGGCGACACCGGGCAGATGAACGATCCGGGGCCCAGCGCAGCGCGCACCGCGCTGGCCTATGCCCGCGACAAGGACGAGATGTACATCTTCCAGGGCGGCAGCTACACGCCCGACCAGATCCAGGATCTGTTCCGCGGCTTGGGCAGTGACACCGCGATCCTGCTCGACGGCGGCGGTTCCTCGGCCATCGTGCTGCGCCGCGACACCGGCGGCATGTGGGCCGGCGCGGGAGTCCCGAAGGGCTCCTGCGACACCGTGCAGGTGCTGTGTGATTCTCGGGAGCGTGCGCTGCCCAGCTGGCTGGCGTTCAACTAGCTCGTCACCCCGTCGCCGAGATCGACGTAACGATGTGATCTATCAGGCGTTTTCGCGGCGATGAAAACGTGTCGGTGGGTGCTGTCATGATGTCGGCATGTCCTCGTCGGCCGTGGTGAGCTCACCCAAGGAGCGTCTGGAGACGCTGTTCGACGAGCTGGCGGAGTTGGCGGGTCAGCGCAATGCCATCGATGGCCGGATTGTGCAGATCGTCGCTGAAGTCGACCGCGACGAGCTATGGGGGGCGACCGGGGCGCGGTCGGTGGCGGCGTTGGTGGCCTGGAAACTCGGGGCCACCTCAGCCAACGCGCACGCCATCGCCGCGATCGCCCATCGCAGTGCGGAATTCCCCCAGTGTGTCGGGCAGCTGCAGCAGGGCCGGCTCTCACTGGATCAGGTCGGCGTTATCGCCGCCGGTGCGGGTGAGGGTTCTGATGAGCACTACGCGGCGCTGGCGTCGGTGGCCACCGTGAACCAACTGCGGACCGCGATCCGCCTCGAACCCCGCCCCGAACCCGAACCGCGACCGCACCCGAGACGCTCCATCACCCAGACCGCCACCGATGACTCGATGAGTTGGCGGATCACCCTGCCCCACGACGAAGCCGCCGTCCTCGACGCCGCCCTCAAATCCCATCTGGATGCTCTGGTCACCGAATGGAAACGCGACCACCACGGCACCGATGCTGAGGCCATGCCCACCACCGTGGACGCCTTCATGCAGCTGGTCACCGACGGCTGGGATGCCCAAGCCAGCCGCCGCCCGCACGCCCAGCACACCACCGTCGTGGTCCACCTCGACCTCGACCAGCGCGCCGCCGGCCTGCACTTGGGTCCGCTGCTCACCGACGCGGAACGCCAGTACCTGACCTGTGATGCCACCTGCGAGGTGTGGTTCCAACGCCACGGCCGCCCGATCGGGGCCGGACGGGCCACGCGCACCGTCAACCGCCGGCTACGCCGGGCCCTGGAACACCGCGACCGCACCTGCGCGGTGCCTGGCTGCGACGCGACCCGCGGCCTGCACGCCCACCACATCGTCCATTGGGAAGACGGCGGAGCGACCGAACTCTCGAACCTGGTCTTGGTGTGCCCGTATCACCACCGGCTGCACCACAACGGCGACATCACCATCACCGGCCCCGCCGAACACCTCGTCGTCACCGACGAAGACGGCGACCCACTCACCAACGCCACCCTGGCCCACCCACCAAACCAGCCATCACCGGCCCCGCCGAACACCTCGTCGTCACCGACGAAGACGGCGACCCACTCACCAACGCCACCCTGACCCACCCACCAAACCAGCCACCACCGCAGGTCCCACCCTGCCCCGGACCCATCGGCGAACGCGCCGACTGGTGGTGGTACGACCCCTTCCAACCACAACCACCACCAGCGAATTAGGCTGGTGAGCGTCAGTTGTCGGCAGCACCGAGTGGCGCTCAAAAGAATTGCAGGACAAGGGATCCTACCGCTATACCTCGATCAGAAGAGGCGGGAAGATTCTTGCCCAGCATCGGCTGGGTCGCGTTTGACGAACTCGCTCAGGGCTGGCCGACCAGTCGGCCCAGCACCACATCACGCACCCGCGCCGGAAGTTTCGTCACCACCGCCATCTGCAGGGCAGGGCCCACGCCGACCGGGTAGCGGGCGCGCGGCGAGCGGGCGGTGAGCGCCTCCTGCACCACCGCAGCCACCTTGTCCGCGTCGACGGCCAGGCGCTGCGACATCGGGATCGACTTGCGCATCCCGGCAACGTGTTTGGCGTACAACGCCCGCTGAGGCGCCGTCATCGCCGCCTCCATCTCGTCCACGCTCTGGTCGGCTTTGCGCCACAGGTCGGTGTCGGTCTGCGCCGGCTCGACGACGCTGACGCCGATTCCCCACGGCCGCAGTTCCACCCGCAACGCATCCGCCGCCGCCTCGAGGGCAAACTTCGACGCGCTGTAGGCACCCAGCAGCGGCACAGAGATGCGCCCGTTCACACTGGAGATGAACACAATTCGGCCCCGCGACTCCCGCAACAGCGGCAGTACCGCCGCGGTGACGGCGAGCTGTCCGACGACGTTGACGTCCAACTGCCTTCGAATCTCGCTGGCTGTCAGCGCCTCCAGCGGCCCGGTCACGGCGATGCCGGCGTTGTTCACCACCGCATCGAGCCGACCGCCGAGCTGACCGGGTAGCGCCGCCACCTGGTCATCGTCGGTGACGTCGAGCAGCACCGGGGTGACCCCCGGCTGCGCGGCCAGGGCGTCAGCATCGGTCTGGCGTCGCACCCCGGCGATCACCTCCCATCCCTTGGCTGACAGGTGGGACACGATCGACTTACCGATACCCCGGGAGGCGCCGGTGACCAGAACGGTGGGCATGCTCGCGACTCTAGTTGTCTGGCTGGGCGGCGGGCACCGGTTGCGGTCCGTAGCGGAAGATCGCCAGGCTCGTCGCCACCACCACCGCCGCCAGCCCGATCACCGGCGCCACCATGAAGCGTGACAGCGTGGCCCCGACGGCGGCACCGGCCAGCATCGTCAACACGACGCTGTAGCGCAGCTTTTCGCGCTCCCCGCGTCCGCCGGCCAGCCGGCTCTCGCTGCCGATGCCGACGATCGTCGACGTCAGCACCGTCGTGCTGAGCTCCTGAATGCCGAACTGACGGGCGGCGGCGTTCTGCGCGCCGAAGGTGATCGCCAGGCCGGCGATCAGGACCAGCTTGCCGTTGTCGTGGTAGGCCAGTACGCCGGTGCCGGCCAGGATCGCCAGCGTGGTCAGCAGCACCACCTCGGTGCCCAGCGCGGCGGTGATCCACACTCGCACCTCGTAGTCGAGATGCCGCGCGAACCGGCCACCGATGATCGTGCCGATCACGAAGAAGACGAACGAGACCACGGCAGCTGTCATGTCGACCCCGGAGTGCGGGACGAACCAGAACCCCAGGAAGATCACGTTTCCCGTCATATTCGCCACGAACACGTGCCCGAGCACCAGCACACTGATGGCGTCGACCAGCCCGGTGCCGAACGTCAGCAGCAGCAGGGCGGCCACGGTGGCGCGTTCGGAGACGGGTGAGGCGACGGCCATCAGGCAAGTATCGCCGTCAGAGCTGCGGGGTGAGATCCAGGGATGTCACGGTGGTCATCTTGGTGACCAGCCAGTCACCGTGCTCGCGGGTCAACTGCAACCGGTAGGACAGGTACCGCATCGAGGGGATGTTCCGACTCAACGGACTCGTCGAGGTGGTGTTGGTGTAGACCAGCGCGGTGGCCTCGTCACCGCGCAGCGACTCGACGGCGGTGCCCACCACCTGGGTGGTGTTGGTGACCTTGGCCTGCTTGTTCGTCGGGACGATCGCGTCGACGTATTTGCGGTACTGGTCCTGGAATTCGCCGGACAGGAACCTGGCCGAACGGTCCGGCAGCTGGTCCATGTCATCGGGGGTGTAGGTCCACAGTGTGGTGATGGCCTCGGCTGCGGTCTTGGCGATGTCGAGCTTGGTGGCCACCGCGGCGCGGTCAGCCAGGTACGGCTGCACGGTGGCGCCGGCGAAAGCTCCCGCGCCGACGAACAACGCCGCGGCGGTTCCCACCACCAGCGCGGTGCGCTTGCCCGCCAACCACTTTCGGGCTGCCGAGGGTTCCTTCGCCGGTGGCGGCACGTCGGTGTCGGTGGACTCCTCAGTGGACTCCTCAGTGGTCTCCTCGGTCGCACTGTCCTCGGTCGACTCGTCGGCGACGGTGTCCTCGACGGCGGCGTCGTCAGCCGCCTCGTCGGTCAGATCACCTGCAGCAGGTTGCTGATCTTCCACTGCTGTCCTTCCTTGGTCGCGGTGACCACCCAGCGGCTGCCGTTCTCAATCTTCTTGCCGTCGGGCAGGGAGGTGGTCGTGGTCGCGGCGACGACGACATCGGCGCTGCCGTCGGAATTCCACCGCTCGATTCCGAGATCCTGCACGCTGCCCTTGGTCGGCTCGGCCCGCGCCACCTGGATGACGATCTCGTTCATCTTCTCCTGGTAGAGCTTGGCGAACTGCCCGGTGCCCTGGGCCAGGACCTTGTTGGCATAGTCGTTGGCGTGGAACGGATCCGGTGAGGTGTAGTCGGTGACGAAACCGCGCACGAAACTGAGTACGGCCACGTCGCGCACCGCATCACGGCGCTGTGTTTCCCGATCCACCAGCATCAGGGCACTCACGGTGACCGCCCCGATGATCGCTACCGTCGCCAGTGCCGCAACCAGGGCCAGCACCCAACGGCGTGCCCGCGGGGCGGGCATCCGGAAGAGGCCCTCGGTGCCCGGTTCGACCTTGCGCCGCGGGCTCATCGGCCCTCCGGCTGTCCGGCCGGGTTCGGTTTGGCCAGCACCGAAATGTTGGATACCCGCCAGTGGCCGTCGGCGGACTTCTCGAAGTTGGCCCGCACCGTCGCGGTGATCAGCCGTTGCTTGGGTGCCGCGCCGCGCTGGCCCTGCATCAGCAGCAGCATCACCGCGGAGTCCGGCGTATTGGTCAGCACCGCGCTGTTGGTCACCCAGTAGTCGTTGTCGACGGGTCCGGCCTTGCGCACCGCGTCCTGCTGCGCGACCAATTGCGGTCGATAGGCGTCGGTCACCAGATCGCGGGCGCGGGCGAAGTCAGCATCGATGCTGGCGGCGTCGTAGCTGAGCATGTTCTCGACGATCTTGGGTCCCTGCGCAGCGATCTGCGTCCGGGCGGTGTCGACCGCATGGTCGTGCCGGTAGACCGTCAGATAGTTCAGTCCCGCCGCGGCCACGGCGATGACGGCGGCACCAGCGAGCACCGCCCCCGCCAGCCGGCCGCGGTCCGGGCGCTCCCCGGCGATGCGGCGCACCTCGGTGCGAGTCAGGAAATCGGCGAAC
Organism: Mycobacterium sp. M26; assembly: GCF_001494595.1. GTDB lineage: Bacteria > Actinomycetota > Actinomycetes > Mycobacteriales > Mycobacteriaceae > Mycobacterium. Next base: position 707,728 of record NZ_LN929907.1, on the reverse strand, counting down.
GTACGGCCGCGGGAATCCCACAGCGGCCACAGCCAGCCGATGAAGACAGGGACGGTGTCCAGCAGGTGGGCGATATCGCGGACCAGCAGCCGCCACGGCCCCACCCGGGCGCCGGTGCGGCTGACGAGCTCGATACCCAGCAGCGAGCGACCCAGCGTCGCGCCGCGCAACGACGGCAGCAGCCAGCGGTTGACGGCGGCCGCCAGGAACACCAAGCCGGCCAAGCTCACCGTGAGCCACCACAGCCAGCCACGCAGCGGCGCCGACCAGGCGACCAGCATCAACGTGGCGAGTACCCCGAGCGGTACCAGGACATCGATGGCGAAGGCACCGGCACGAGCACGCCACCCGGCCTTCGGCGCAGCCGGTTCGTCGGCGACGGTGTCGAGAACCTCGGCGGTGTCCAGGGTGGTGTCGCTGTCGGTCACCGTCACTTACTCACCTGGGCGAGATCGGCGATCTTGTAGGTCCCGTTGTCGGGCATCATCTTCACCCGCAGCCGGTAACCCTGCTCCTGTCCCTGGGCCTCGGTGTTGGACACCTTGACCCGAAGGGCGACAAGCACATCCATCGATCCGTCGTCATTGTGGCGCTCCACGGCGGCACGCATGTTGGACACCTGCACCTGAACCTTCGCGGCCTGGTAGGCGTCGACCAACAGACCGCTGTACAGAGTGGCCTGGGCGCCGAACCCACCGGTCGCGCATTCGATGATCTTGCGCTGACTGGCCTCCATGGCGCTGGCGTCCGGGGCCTGGGTTGCCGTGACGCAATCCATCGCCGCGGCGACGGCTGCCTGCTCGGCGCGAGTGGTGGCCACACTGCTCTGGTGTGATTTCAGGGCGAAATAGCCGCCGGTACCGAGCCCGGCCGCAGCAATCAGAAGAACGGCACTGACACCGACCAGCCAGCGGCGGCTGGCCAGCCGGGACGCCCGCGGTTGCGCTACTTCAGCGGATTCTGCAGCCACCTGATCGCCGACAGACTCATCAGCCTCGGCGGTTTCCGATGTCACCGACTCCTCAGCCACATCGGCTTCGTCGTCGGTGGTGGGCGGCGGTGTCTGCTGTGCCGGCTCCTCAGCCTCGCTACGCTCGGCCTCGTCGCCCGGCGGCGTCTGATGTGCCAGCTCCTCAGCCTCGCTACGCTCGGCCTCGTCGCCCGGCGGTGGGGTCAGCCGGCCGGAGCCAGCATCTCCTTCCATCCGTCGTCTCCTGTACTGCTCGAGTTCGTGACGCTGTACTTCACACCGTCAGGGCCGACCAACTCACCGCTCTGCGGGTTGTAGACGGCCGTATTGCCTTCCGCCGGAGTGTAGGTGCACGGATTGGGCTGCTGCCCGTTGCACTGCACAGACCCGGTCCCCGGCCGACTCAGCGGGTCGCTGGTCACGGGGTTGGCCGCCGGAGGCGGCAGCAGGTCCGCCGGCAACGGGTTCATCCCGTTGTTGATGGACGGTGCCGGTATCACCGTACCCGGGTTCACCGGCTGGTCGCATCGGGCGGCGGGCGCCGGGCAGGTCAGCACCTGGTTCGGGTCGCCGTACCAGGGGTTGGTGCCCAACGGTGTGTAGGGCTCGTTGCTGCGGCACTCCTCCGGTGTCGCGGCACGCTTACCCGGGACGTCGACGCACGGGAAGTTACGCGCGCCGCGCACGACGTTGGCCGGGGTGTCCTTGGGGATCTTGCAGTACAGCCCGTTCTCCACCGGCTTGCGCGACAGGTCCGCCGGAGCCCGCCACTGGCTGGCCGGCAGGAATCCGGTCAGACATGGCGGCGGCTGGTTGATCGTCAACGCGAAGTCCAGCGCGGCTTGATGCGGATACGGCGCGGACACCGCCTGGGCCACCGAGGCGCCCTGCGGCAACAGCACCAGCGACTGCTCGACGCCCTTGTTGTAGCGCTTGAGCATGTCCAGGATGATCTCCAGGTTCGCCAGCGTCTGCGGCAGAGCTTCCCGAACATCGCTGAACACTGCAGTGACCGCGTCAGCAGTGGGCGCGGCCTGGCTCAGCCCGCTACGCAACGCCTGATCCTGCGCTGCGGTCTGCGAGGCGATGCTGTTCAGGTTCGCTGCCCACGCCGAGATCGCGTCAGCGGAGTTCACCTGGCTGTCCACCACGGGTGCCGAGTTCTGGATGATGTCGTTGACGTCCTGAATGTTGGTCTTGAAATCAGTGACGATCGCCTGCGTGCCGTCGACCAACCGCTGCAGCGACGGCCCCAAACCACCTACCGCCAAAGCGGTTTCGTTGAGCAGCACCGGAATCTTGTCCGCGGGCAGAGCCGCCAGGCCCTTGTTCGCCGCGTCCAGTGCCGGTCCGATCTCCTGCGGGACGGTGCTCTTGGTGATGGTCTGGCCGGCGGCGAAGTACTTGCCCGGGGTGCCGGTGTCGGACACCAGGTCGAGGTACTGCTCGCCGACCGCCGATACCGAGTGGACGTTCGCCGACGCATCGACCGGGATCTTGTACTTGTCGCTGATGCTCATCGTGGCGCGCACACCGTTTTCGGTGGGCACGACTTCGGTCACCCGGCCGATCGTGACGCCGCGGTAGGTGACGTTGGCCGTGGCGTAAAGGCCACCCGAGGACGGCAGGTCGGCCTTCAGCGTGTACTGCCCGACACCGGCCAGCGTGGGCAGCCGCAGGAAGTACACGCCCAGCACCAACAGCGCGACCACGGTCAGCACGCCGAAGATCACGAGCTGCGTCTTGATGAAGCGGGTCAACATTTACTCGTCACCCCTCACTCGCCGCGCTCGACATACGGTCCACCCTCGGCCATGTTCGGGTGCGGCGTGAACCGCACGTCCGGGATCATGGTCTGCGGGTCGCGACCCCACGCCTGCTCAAGAGCACGCAGCATTCCGGACACACCGGTACCGGTGAGGAACGCGTTGTCGATCGCGGACAGTGTCAGGTCGAACGTGGCCGAGGTGTTGATGTAGTCACCCCGGATTACCTTCGGAATGTTGTCGACCGGGTACGGCGCCGTGATGACCAACTTGAGCGCGTCGATCATGTACGGGCCGGCCTTGCCGAGCTGCTTGAGCGGGCGCTGCAGCATCTGCAGGTTGGTATCGATATCAGCCCGCGCCGCCGACAGCGTGTTGGCGGTGACGTTGCTGAACCGGCCCAGTGCCTCCACGGCTCCGGTGAGCTTGTCCCGGGAGTCCGCGAAATACTTGATCAGCGGCGGGAATTCGGTGAGCACCCGGTCCAGGGTGTCGTTGCGCTTCGCCACGATCTGCAGCAGTTCGTTGGTCGAGTCGATCGCCCGGGTCAGGTCATCGCGCTGCTGGTTGAGCTGGTCGGTGAAAGTGTCCAGCTTGCCCAGGAAGTCGCGGATCTGATCGGCGTTGCCCGACAGGATGTTGGCGACCTCGGTCTGGATCACTTCCAGGTTCGGGATGCCGCCGCCGCGCAGCACGGTGGCGATACTGGCCAGCGTGCGCTCGGTGGTCGGGAACGACTGCGAGTTCTTCAGCGGGATCGTCGCACCGTCACGCAGTGGCTCCGGCGAGGGATCAGCCGGCGGATCCAGCTCGACGTGCTGGGTACCCAGCAGACTGGTCTGGCCGATCCGCGCAATTGCGTTGGCCGGCAACTTGACTCCGGGCTGCAGGTCCAGCGTCAGCGTCGGAATCCAGTTCTTCAGCTCGATGGCCTTGACCGAGCCGACGAACACGTCGGCCACCCGGACCCGGCTGTTGACGTTGAGCGCCAAGGTATCCGGCATCTGGACGTAGATCGTCATCTTGTCCTTGCCGCTGCCGGGACCACCCGGCAGCGGGACGTTGGCGATACCGCGCCAACCGCAGGACGTCAGCACCAGCGCCGTGACGAGCAGCACCAGACCACGCCAGCCGTACCGGCGCGTCGACTTCATGATCGCGCTCACTATCCGTTCCCCATTTCAGCGGGCAGCGGCGGGCCTGCCGGAGCGGGTGCCGCGGGACCCGGCGCGGCGGGCGCCGGAGCGCCGATCTGCTGCGAGACCGGGAGCGGTCCCGGGATCACACCAGGCGCAGGTGCCGGTGGTGGCGGTGCACCCGGGTACCACGGCGGCGGCAGCGGGTTGTACTCGCTGTACGAGTTCGGCGGAGCGCCACCGGGCGGACCGGCCGGCGGGATCGACGTCGGGTCGGGCCCGCCCATCAACGCCGCCAACGAATCCGGGGTGAGCATGTTGGCGGTGAACGCCTGCACGTCGACACCCTGCATACCCGGGGCCACGATCCAGCCCGCCTCGTGGTTGCCGTGCGAGAACAGCGTGTCGCGCGACCAGATACCCGGCACCGTCGTGTCCTTGTAGCCCGACGGCGGCTGCAGGCGCGGCTCGGAATACGCGACGTACTTCGGCAGAGTCTCGGCCGTCGAGAACTGGTTCACGCCGAACGGCGGGAAGTTGAACTTGATCGCGTCCAGGATGGGCGCCAGGTACTGCGCGCACATCTCGGCCGAATCCTGGTAGCCCAACCGGCTGCCCGCCTGGATCGCGCTGCAGAGGAACTGCATCGGGTTGGCGAAACTGGCCACCACCGGGATCGCGACCAGCGCGCCGTGCGTCGGGTGGTAGATGTTCTGCAGGTTGGCCGCCAGCGTCGGGTACACGTGCAGCACCGTCTCGATGCCGTTGCGGGCGTCGGGCTGCATCAGCGCGTTGGTGGTATCAGCCAGGTTGTTGATGTCCTTGCTGAGCACCGAGCCGTTGTCGTCGACGAACTTGCGTGCGGTGGTCAGCAGGGTGTTGATGTCGCGAACCGCGTTGGCCACTTCCTGATCGCCATTGGCGAAGGAGTTGGTGAAGGTGGCCAGATCGGAGTTCAGCGCCACCAGCTGCTGGTCGCTCTTGTGCAGCGCGTTGACGAACAGCGCCAGGCTCTTGAGGACGGCGAAGAAGTCACCGCGGCCCTCGTTCAACGCGGTCACCGCGTTGGACAGCGCCCGGAAGGTCGTGTTGATCTGCTCGCCCTTGCCCTCGAGCCCGTTGGCGAAGGACTCCAGCGCGTCACCGAACGGACCCTTGGGCTGCTCCTTGGTGGGCCCCAGAGTGGTGACCAGCTCCGAGATCTGGTTGCGCAGGTCGTCCCACTCGACCGGCACCTGGGTGCGCTCGATCGGGATCACCGCGTTGTCGCCGAGCACCGGGCCGCCGGTGTAAGCCGGGGCCAGCTGGATCACCCGGGAGGCCACCAGGCTCGGGTTCAGGATGGTCGCCGTGGCGTCCGCAGGCACCTTGTACTTGTTGGCGTAGTGGAAGGTGACCTTCATCTTGTCGCCGGCCGGCTCGATCTTGTCGATGTTGCCGACCCGAACGCCCATGATCTGGACACGGTCACCCGGGTACAGCGCGAGCGCCTCGGAGAAGTAGGCCACCACGGTGTTGGTGGTCATCTTCTTGTAGAGCTGCCAGCCCACCAGCGCCCCGACCAGGCCGAGGATCACCGCGAGGGTGCCGATGATGACCGACATCCGGGACATCTTCGGCAAGCCCAGGTTGCGCACGTTGAACACTGTCGACATCGCTTAGGCTCCCCCTCCCTGATCGACGGGCGCCAGGTCACCGACCGGCGGCACCTGCGGACCCGGTCCCGGCGGCGGGATCGGGCCGACGAGAGCGTTCGGCGGCGGAGCGTATCCGGGGATATCGGTGGCCGGTCCCGGCGTCGGGGCGACCGGCACGGTGCGCGCTCCCGGCGGGCCGGGCGCCAGCGGCGCTGAAGGCACGCCCTGGATGCTCGGCGAGAGTTCACCCGGGAAGGCGGCACTCGGGACACCCGGGCTGTAGCCCGCGGCGGGGTTGGGTGCCGAGATCGGCACGTCGGCCGTCGGGTACTCCGGTCCGCCGAACGGTCCCGTACTCAGCCCGGCACACGGCAGCGGGTTGGCGTTGGTCGGGATGCCGTCCGGGGGCGGGGTGTACGAGCACGGCGAGCCGGGGCCGACCGCGGGGCCGGGATGTTCCGGTGTGCCTTCCAACGGTGTCGGTGCCGCCGGCGGTGCGCCGTTGGGCTGACGCTGGCCGTTGGGGTCGGGGAACCGGAACGCCGGCAGACCCGCGTTGCGCCAGAACTCCTCGGGGTCGATACCGCGCTTCTTGAACGCGGCGTCCACCCACGGCTGCAGGATCTGGTAGGGCACCAGGTTGACGACGAGGGTCTTGAAGTAGGGCCCGGAACCGATGGCCTCAGCCAGCGCGCCCATGAATTTGGCCGCGGTGATGAACACGTCGGCCAGGTCGTTCTTGTGCTTGGCCAGCTCGCCGCTGATCACATTGAGCTGTGTCAGAACGTGGTTCAGGTTCGGGTTGTCGTTGATGAACCCGGCGAACTGCTGGGAGATCTCCGAGACATTGGCCAACAGGTAGTCGATGGCGCGGCCGCGATCGTTGACGGCGGCCAGCAGGGTCTGCGCGTTGACCGCCAGGCGGTTGATCTGCTCGCTGCGATTGCCGAGCACTGCGGCGACCTTGTTGGCGTTGGCGAGCAGCTGCTTGAACTGCTCATCGCGCTTGCCGATGGTGTCGGAGAACCGGGCCACCCCGTCGAGTGCGGCACTCAGGTGCGGGTAGGTCTGATCGATGGTCTCCGACAACACATTCAGCGACTGCTTGACGGTCTGCAGATCCCAGCCTTGGGCAGCCTTGGTGACGTCGAAGACGGCGTCGTAGATCTGGTAGGGCGTGGTGGTCTGACCCACCGGGAGCACGCCCCGCGGCTCGAGCACCTTGTCGCCCCGCGGTTCGACCTCGATAGCACGTCGGCCCAGGATGGTCTCGGTGCGGATGGCCATCCGGCTGTCGGTGCCGATCTGCTTGTCGCCCAACGAGAATCCGACCAGCACGTGATCGCCTTCGATGTCCAGCGACTTGACCTGCCCGACCTCCATACCGGCGATCCGAACCTTGTCGCCGGGGTTGATGCCCGCCGAATCGCTGAACTGGCCGTAGTACGTCGGCTGCGCGAACAACTGGGGAATGCTGGCGAAGCTCTGGCCCACGCCGACCACGAGCGCCACGATCACGATGCCGGCCAGGCCGTTCCGGATCCGGTTCGGTGTCTCTAGCGTCCTCATTGCGGGGTGCACCTACCCGTCGGCTGCTGGGTGATCTTCACCGTGCGCACCGGGCCGCCCGGCTGAAGGCCGTTGAGCTTGAGGTTGATATCGCACAGGTAGAAGTTGAAGAAGTCACCGTAGATGCCACCGGCGCGGCCGATGATCTTGATCGCCTCCGGCAGCTTGGTCAGCAGGTCGTCCAGCTTGGCCTGACCGTCGACCAGCGGCTGCTGCACCGTCTCGATCTTGGCGATGGTGTCCTTGAGCAGCGGACGGTCGTCGGCAAGCAGATCGCCCAGGGTGCCCGAGGCGTTGCTGATGTCGGCGATCGAATTGGCCAGCGGGTCAGCGCGGTTCTTCAGACCGGTGATCAACACCTCCAGGTTGTTCACCGTCTGGTCGAACTCCTTCTCGTGCTTGACCGTGGTGGCCAGCACCGTGTTCAGGTTGGTGATGACGTCACCGATCGCCTGGTCCCGGTCGGCCAGCGCGGAGGTCAGCTGCGCGGTCTGGTCGAGGATGTCGTTGATGGTGCCGCCCTGACCCTGGAAGACGGTGACCAACGACGATGCGATGGTGTTGACCTTCTCCGGGTCCAGCGCCTTGAACAGTGGCTTGAAGCCGCCGATCAGCGCGTCGAGATCGAGGGCGGGCTGGGTGCGCGCGACCGGGATGAACCCGCCGGGCGGCAGCACGCGGTCGGCCCCTTCGCCGGTGCCCCGCTCGAGGTTGACGTAGCGGTTGCCGATCAGGTCCTGGTAGCGGATCTGGGCGGTGGTGGACTGGTAGAGCGGCAGCGTCCGGTCCACGTTCAGGGTGACCAGCACACGACGGCCGTTGTCGACCAGCTTGATGTTGGAGACCTTGCCCACCTCGACGCCGCCGGCGCGGACGAACTCACCGTCGCGCAACCCACTGGCGTTGGTGAACTCAGCGGTGTAGGCCGTGGTCCGGTCAAACCGGAACTGCCCGAACACCACGACGATGATCGCCGTGAACAGCAGCAGCACGAACGAGAACGCTGCGAGTTTGACTGCGGTGCCGGTGATTTTCATGGGTTGATCGTGTTCTCCCCGACTTGGCGACCCCAGACGTACTCGGTGAGGATCGGCTGGCCCAACTCGAAGTGGTTGTACGGGGCCAGCGAGGCGCCGGCGTCGACAACCAGGTACGGCGCCGGCCAGAAGTTACGGTTGACCTCTTGCCAGCAGCCGGGCGCGCCACCCGGGCCGCCGCGAGCATTCACCCGCGGCAGGTTGTCCGGGTACACGTACGGATTCGGTGCGCCGAGGAACTCGGTGACGGTGGACAGCGAATATCCGTTACCGCCAAAGGAATCCAGCGCCAAGGGCAGAGCCAGGGCTTCATTGCGGATCTGGCAGTACAGCTGCGGGCTGTACTTGTCCAGCACCGTGGTGGTCGGCACCAGGTCGGCCTGACCGCGGACGAAATACGGTGCGCCACGCTCGAATACGTCGGCGCCGGTGTTACCGAAGCCGGTGGCCGCCAGCAGCGCGGCATCGAGATCGCCCTGCTGCTGGTTGAGGCTGCGAGCGGTGGTCACCGAGTTGTCCAGGAAGTTCCAGAAATCGGGGCTGGCCTTGGTGTAGACGTCGGCCAGATTCGCCAATTGCCGGATGTTGGAACGGATCTGCGGCATCTGCGGGTTGATGTCGTCGAGGATCGCGTTGCCGCTGACGATCGACTGACCGAACTTGGTGCCCAGGCCGTTGAGCGATTCGGCGGCCGCACTCAGGGTGAGGTTCAGCTTGACCGGGTCGACCTTCTCCGAGATCGAGGTGAGGGTCTCGAAGAGGGTGTTGAACTCGGTGGTGACGTGGCTGACGTCGATGACGTCAGAACTCGAGATCCGGGCCTTGCTCGGGTCTTTCGGGCTGGTGAACGACACGTACTTGTTGCCGAAGACGGTGCTGGCCTTGATCTCGGCGTTGACGTTGGCCGGGATCAGCTTGATGAAGCGGGGCTGGATCTCCAGGTTCAACTGGGCCATCTGCTGGCCGTCCCGGTTGATGGCCGAGATCGTGCTGACCCGGCCGATCTCGACGCCGTTGTAGGTGACCTTCGAGCCCGGATCCATCACCAGGCCGGCGCGGTCGGAGACCATCGTCAGCGGCGTCTTGGGCGTCAGCTTGCCACGCCACTGCGCATAGATCAGCGCTCCGATCAGCGCGGCGACGATCAGGAAGATCACCCCCGCCAGCTTGAGCGGGGGTCGCCGAGAGTCGTTCAACGGATGCGACGCCATGGCGCTAGACCGTGAGGTTGAAGTTCGGGTTGGTGCCGTACAGCGCCAACGAGGCCAACAGAACGACGGTCGCCACCGCGACCAGTGAGGCACGCATCGACACACCCACCGCCTCGCCGACGCCCACCGGGCCGCCGCTGGCGTTGTAGCCGAAGTAGCAGTGGTTGATCATCACGAAGAGGGCGATGATGATCGCCACCACGAAGGACCAGAACACATCGTCGGGCCGCAGGAACGTGCGGAAGTAGTGGTCGTAGGTGCCGGTGGACTGGCCATAGAACACCGTCGTGGTGAGCTGTGCCGCCAGGAACGACAGCAGCAGCGCCATCGCGTACAGCGGGACGATCACCACGATGCCGGCCAGGATGCGGGTCGAGACCAGGTAGCTGATCGACTTGATGCCCATCACCTCGAGGGCGTCGATCTCTTCGGCGATCCGCATGGCGCCCAACTCGGCGGTCGCACCGGCACCAACCGTGGCCGCCAGCGCGTGGCCGGACACCAGCGGGGCGACGACGCGCACGTTGACCAGTGCGGCCACGAAGCCGGTAAAGGCCTCCACACCGATGTTGCCCAGCGAGGCATAACCCTGGATGGCGATGAGCGAGCCGCCGGACAGCGTCACGAATCCGACGATGGCGATGGTGCCGCCGATCACCGCCATCGCGCCGGTGCCCATACCGATCTCGGCGATCAGTCGCAGCGTCGCGCGCCGGTAGTACCGCAGCGCGTGGGGGATCTGGCCGACCGCGGTGACGGTGAACCAGGCCACCTTGCCGACGTTCTCGGCGAACCGGCCCGGAGCCGACGCCCACTTGGTGGCGGAGCTGTAGGCGCGGGGGTACCGGCCCCGCAGGACTGTTGAGGTGCTCATGTCACCGCCCCGTTCCGAATCGGACACCGATGGTGGTCAGCACGACGTTCACGGCGAACAGCGCGACGACCGAGAGCACCAGCGTTTCGTTCACCGCGGTGCCCAGGCCCTTGGCGCCGCCGGACACCGTCAGGCCGCGGTAGCAGCCCACGAGTCCGGCGATCAAGCCGAAGATGAGGGCCTTGACGATGGAGATGACGACCTCGGGCAGGCCGGTGATCAGGGTCAGGGTCGACAGGTAGGCACCGGCCGAGACGTTCTGGCCGTAGACACCGAAGATGAATCCGCCGACCAGGCCGATGGTGATGACCGCGCCGTTGAGTAGAACCGCGACGAAGGTGGAGGCCACCACGCGCGGCAGCACGAGCCGGTGGATCGGATCAATGCCGAGCACCTCGAGTGCGTCGATCTCCTCGCGAATGGTGCGGGCACCGAGGTCGGCGCAGATGGCCGTCGAGCCGGCGCCGGCGACCACGAGCACGGTGACGATCGGGCCCAGCTGGGTCACGGCGGCCAGGGCAGCACCCGCACCGGATGCGTCGGCGGCGCCGAACTCCACCAGAAGGATGTTGATCGTGAAGATGATGAGGATCGTGTTCGGGACGGCCACCGCGACGGTGGGCAGGAACGTCACCCGGAACAGGAACCAGCTCTGCAGCACGAACTCACGGAACTCGAACGGCCACTTGGTGGTGGCCTTCGCGGTGAGCACGCACATCCGGAAGAAGCCGCCGACGGCATTTAGTGGCGAGCGCAGCCGGTCCGCAACGTAGGCGGACACCCCCGTTGTCGCTGTCACCGGGAGACCCGCTCAGCGACAACAGGTTCGTCGTCGCGGCACAACGGCAGCATGCCTGGCACAAACCCTCCTCGCCCCGACCCGCAACCTGTGACCGGCGTCTCCTTACCGATGGGTAGTAAGGCGGACCACAGGAATGTACCCGATGAAATACGGGCCGTGCACCGCATCTGCACTATTAGCCCTCCATCGTCATTTCTCGGAATCTTTCGCATGGGTAAACGTGCCGCGGGTCAGCCGGGATTTGCTGTATCCGAACCTGTTTCGCCAGCACCGTCGGCATCGGCGGTGGCGCCGAAGCGGATTCGCAGCTCGGTCTTGAGTACCTTACCGGCCGGATTCCGTGGCAGCGCATCGACGATTTCAATCGCCTTGGGGTGCTTGTAGCGCGCGAGTCGTTCATTCAGGAAGTCATCGAGATCGGCCAGGGCAAGCTCGGCTGCGGAGATCGCCGCGACCGCGACCGGAACCTCACCCCACTTGGGGTGCGGCCGGCCGATGACGGCCACTTCCACGATGGCCGGATGGGCCGCCAGGGCGTTCTCCACTTCGGCGCAGTAGATGTTCTCACCGCCGGAGATGATCATGTCCTTCTTGCGGTCGACCACCCAGACATAGCCCTCGTCGTCCATCCGGACCAGATCGCCGGAATGGAACCAGCCTCCGGCGAACGCCTCTGCGGTCGCCTGCGGGTTGTTCCAGTAACCGGCCATCAGCGTGGGCGCCCGGTAGACGATCTCCCCGACCTCGCCGACCGGCACGTCGTTCATATCCTCGTCGACCACCCGGGCGGCGACGGTCGGGATGACCTTGCCCACCGAACCCAGCTTCCGGATCGCGTCGTCGCCGAGCAGCATGCAGGTCACCGGAGACATCTCGGTCTGGCCGAACGCGGCCAGGATCTTGCTGTCGGGGAACGTTTCGGCCATCTGCCGCAACAGCGTGTCGGAGGCGGGGGCGGCGCCCCACGACAGTGCCCGCAGCCGGACGTCGCGTGGCTTGGCCTGCTGCGCGGCGCACACCGCCTGCCACTGGGCCGGTACCAGGAAGATGCCGGTGACCTTCTCGGCTTCCAGGACGTCGAGCAGCTCACCGGGATCGAATCCGCCCAGCGGGTGAATGACCGTCGGGGTGCCCAGCAGCAGGCCGCCCAGCATGTTGCCGATCCCGGCGATGTGGAACAGCGGAACGCCGATGAAGCCGACGTCATGGTTGATATCGGGCCCGGTGGTGTACATCGAGGTCATCGCCTGGCCGGCGAGGTTGGTGTGGGTGAGCACCGCGCCCTTGGGGCGTCCGGTGGTACCCGAGGTGTACATGATCAGGGCGGCGTGGTCATTGGGGATGTCGACCGGTGCGGGTGGATCCCCCGCTTCGGTGACCAGGTCCTCGTAGCCGAGCACGTCGGCGTCGGTGCCCGCCCCGGCCACGATCACGGTGGTCAGCGCCGGTGCGAGGTCACGCACGGCCTTGGCGACATCGGCCAGCACCGGCTCGGTCACCACGACGGCGGCCTCGCAGTCCTGCACCAGGAACGCCAGTTCGGGCGGGGTCAGCCGGAAGTTGACCGGTACCGCGATGGCACCGAGCTGGTTTGCGGCCAGGGTCGCCTCGACGAACTCGGGCCGGTTGAGCATCAGGATCATGACGCGATCACCGAACCGGACTCCGCGCCGGCTGAGCGCACCGGCCAGCGCGGTGACGCGCTGGTCGAACTGGGCCCACGTGGTGGTCTTGCCCATGAAGCGGATCGCGGCGGCGTCGGGCTGCATGAGGGCGTGTCGCGCCAGCTGGTTGGTCCAGTTCTGGCGGCGCGCCAGATACGGCTGTTCGGTCGCCTGTTCGGTGGAATTGGTCAACTGTGTGGTCACCTCGTCCCCCTGTTCGGTTTCGCCTGCCGTGAACGTTGCGTGAACGCCGCACCGAGGTGCGCGATCGCCGTTATATTTGATCAAATCTGGTGTCGCCCGCGTCACACTATTGCTTACTCGCCGCCCACACAAGTCCTCGGAGGTCACGTGAACGCACCGACCTCGGCACGGCCGGCGAACCCCCCGCGACGTCGCCGTTCCCAGCTCGCCGACGAGGTCGCCCAGCACCTGCGCGACGCCATCATGACCGGCAATCTGCGGCCCGGAACCTTCATCCGGCTCGACGACACCGCCGCCCAACTCGGTGTCAGCATCACCCCGGTTCGGGAGGCGTTGCTGACCCTGCGCGGTGAGGGCATGGTGCAGCTGGAACCCCGCCGCGGCTACGTGGTGCTGCCGCTGACCCGGCAGGACATCGCCGACATCTACTGGCTGCAGGCCACCATGGCCAAGGAACTCGCCGCCTCAGCCGTCGACCGCATCACCGACGCGCAGATCGACGAGCTCGAAGCGGCCAACGAGGCCCTGGCCCGCGCCGTACTCAACTGCGATCCTGACGCCACCACCGCTGCCGAGTTCAGCTTCCACCGGTTGTTCAACCGGGCCACCGGACGTTTCAAGCTGTCCTGGTTCCTGCTGCATGTCGCGCGCTACATGCCACCACTGATCTATGTGACGGACATGTCGTGGGGCACGTCGGCGGTGGACAACCACCGTCAGATGATCGAGGCACTGCGCAACCACGACAGCGAGATCCTGCTGCGGACCGTCGAAGAGGAGTTCAGCGACGGCGCCACCCGGCTGATGGACCAGCTCGAGAGCAGCGGTATCTGGCGCTGAGGGCTCAGCTGGCGGCGAGGTGCTCGGCGCGGGTCTTCAGGTTGGCGGCCAGGTGCTCGAGCACGTCGTTGGTGAGCTTCTTGACCATCATGGCGGGCACCGCCATCGACGTCTCGACCTCGAGGTCGACGGTCAGCAGGCTGGAGGGTCCCATCGCCACCACCGAGAACAGCTGATCCTGCTTGGTGAAGACATCGCCCTGTTGCAGGACGGTCTGGATCTGCCCCTCACCGGGGTAGTAGACGGCCTGGATGAAGGTGCTCTCGTGGCCCTGGATGACAGTGTCGATGCGCAGCTGACTGGGCCGGCCGTCGTCATAGCGGGCCAGGATGTAGACGGCCTTGACCTCGTCGTTCCACTGCGGATAGGCCTCGAAGTCGGCCACGATGCCCAGGATCGAGGCGGCGTCGGCGTTGACCTCAAGAGTTTTGGAGACGAGCGGCATCGGCCGATCATATCCAGCCCGGCAGGCCGCCCTAGGCGTGCGCCTTACCCGCTGTGACGTGGTTCTCGGCGGCACCCAGCGGTGACTCGACGCGGGTCTTGTCGTCCTTGATCAGGCCCCGCAGCAGTGCGGTGCTGAATTCGGCGGCAATCTCCTGCGCACTGCGCCGGCCGTCAGGCCGCAGCCAGCGGTAGGCACCCAGGGTCATACCGATATAGCCAAGGGCCACCACGTGCGAGTCGCACTCGTAGAACTCGCCACTGGCGATCCCGCGCTCGATCAGCCCGGCGACGTGCTCGTAGACCTGGGTCTCCTTCTCGCGGACTTCGGCCACCTGCTCCTCGGTGAACCACTCGGAGATGTAGGGCTGCTCCTGGAAGTAGACGGCCGCACCCTCGGGATCCTTGGCGATATTCGTGAGCAGCCGCACTGTGTACTGGTAGAGCGCCTCGCGCGCGGTCCAGGACGGATCATCGTGGACGGCGGCCAGCGTGCGCTGGGCGGCCCGCTGATAGATGTCGAACAGGATCAGCGACTTGCTGGCGTAATAGTGGTAGACCGTCGCCTTGTTCAGGCCGACGACGTCGGCGACGTCATCCATCCGGGTGCCGTGATAGCCGCGGGCGGCGAACAGCTTGGTGGCGACGGCCAGCAGCTCTTCGCGGCGGGTCATCCCGTTCTCGGGTGGCATGGTGTCCTCGCTCGTCCTACTCCGACCGGAGCCGGCTATCTATCAACTGGTTGGATAGTTTAGGCAATGACCCTGATCGGTGTTGCAGCCCGGGCCGCCGGGTTAGACTGCCGGTCACAGGGCGAGGCACCCTGTCGCGTGCGACAGCGGTCATGATGCGGAAGGATTACCTCATGGATCCGAATCCGGATTACGACGCCAGCGATGAGATCGAGTACTTCTTCAGCTGGCTGCCCTGGGCGCTGCGCGGCGTCTACCCACCGCCGGCTTACCCCCCGGTTTAACCACATCTTCCTGATCTCCCGCCGCCTCCGTTGACGGCCGGCTTGCGGGCCATGCTCGCCCGCGACCCCCACGAACCACACCGCACGGCCAGCAGCCTGGAGCTGCTGTTCGATCTGGTGTTCGTCGTCGCCGTGTCGCAAGCCTCCGGTGCCCTGCACCATCTGTGGGAAGACCAGCACTTCGGCCACGGCCTGGCCGCCTACGCGATGGTCTTCTTCGCGATCTTCAACGCCTGGCTGAACTTCACCTGGTTCTCCAGCGCCTTCGACACCGATGACTGGCTGTACCGGCTGGCCACCTTCGTCCAGATGGCCGGGGCGCTGACGATTGCCGCCGGCGCGCAACGAGCCATGCTGGACAACGACTTTCGGGCCATCGTGGTCGGCTACGTCATCATGCGGGTGGCGGCGGCGGCCCAGTGGACGCGTGCGGCCATCAGCGATCCGGAGTACCGCGGCACCTGCGTGCGCTACGCCGTCGGGATCGTCGTGGTCCAGTCGCTGTGGGTGACGTGGGCGGTCGTCGGTGGCCCGGTGTGGCTGTTCCCGGTTCTGGCAGTCGTGGACCTGTCGGTGTCCCCGATCGCCGAACGACACCGGCCGACGGCGTTCCACCATCACCACATCGCCGAGCGGTACGGCCTGTTCACCCTGATCGTGCTTGGCGAATCCATTCTCGCGAGCGCGAATTCGATCATCGGCAGCCTCTCGGACACCGAGGCACGGACTGGTTTGATCGCCTGTGCCACCTGCTCGCTGATCATCGTGGCGGCCATGTGGTGGATCTACTTCGACCGTCCCCAGCACGATCAGTTGATGACGTTCCGCAGGGCGTTCTTCTGGGGCTACCTGCACTACTTCATCTTCGCCTCGGCGGCCGCGTTCTCCGCGGGGGTGGAAGTCGCCGTGGCCGAACACCTCGGCGAAAGCCATCTGCCGCACGGCATCGCCGGGCTGACCTTGACGATCCCGCTGGCGGTGTTCATCGTCGCCACCTGGCTGGTGCTCGATGCGGTGCGCGGCGATGCTGTCCAGGCGGTCGGCACCGTGGTGCTGGCCGCCGCGATGGTCGCTTCGGCTCTGCTGCCCTATCCGCCTGCCGGCGCAGCCACCGTCATGGTGGCCGCCGCTGGCCTGGTCAGCTGGCGCCACGCGGCCCAAAAGACCTAAGCGGCAGCCGCTTTCACGGCCCGGCCGACCTCGGAACGCAACCTGGTGTACTCCGGCGAGCGGCGCAGTTCATCGGGATCGACACCGCTGCGCGGGAGGTCGACCGGAAGGTCCAGCGCCACCTGGCCCGGGCGGCGGGTCAGCACCACGATCCGGGATCCCAGGAAGGCCGCCTCGTCAGCGCTGTGGGTGACGAACACCGTGGTGCGCCCCGACTCCGCGCTGACCTGACGGACGTCCTCCTGAAGACGTTCGCGGGTCAGGGCATCCAGCGCCGCGAACGGCTCATCCAGCAGCAGCAGCGACGTCTCGGGCCGCTCGGAGGCCAGCGCCCGGGCGATCGCCACCCGCTGCTGCTGACCGCCGCTGATCTCCCAGATCTTGCGGCCGCCGATGGCTTCCAGTCCCACCCGGTGCAGCAGCTCGTCGCGCCGCTGGGCGCGGCGTTCCCGCGGGGTGCCCGAATACTTCAGCGCGAGTTCGATATTGCCGCCGACGGTGCGCCACGGGAACAGCCGGGGCTGCTGGAACACCACACCCGCGGTCTTGCCGGGCACCGGCTGGCGGCCCGAGACCGTCAGCTCGCCCTCGCTGGGTGATTCGAAGCCGGCGATCAGCCGCAGCAGCGTGCTCTTGCCGCAGCCCGACGCGCCGACCAGAACCAGGAACGAACCCGGTTCGACGTCGAGGTTGATCGGACCCAGCGCCGTCGTCGTCCCATAGCGGTGCTTGACGTCGCTGATGTGGATACCGCCGTCGGTGTGGGAGGCCGACGAGGCCGGCGCCCGGGCGCCGGCCACCGTCTCACTTGGTGATGACATCAGGTAACCCCTGGGTATAGATGGCGTCCTGGAACGTCTTCAGCGGTGCGGCGGCCGGAATCTGCTTCTGCTCGGCCAGGAACTGCGAGGCGCTCTCCAGGTTGACCGCCACGTTGCCGGGGTTGCCTTCGGTGCCCAGCCACTGCGGCGAGGCCACCTCCTGTGGGGTCAGGTAGACGCCCTGCTTGAGCTGTCCCTCGACATCGGCGGGCGAGAGCCCGATCTCGGCGCCGATGGCCTTGGCCGCCGCGGCCGGATCGTCCTTGATGACGGTCAGTGCGCGGGCCTGCTGCTTGCGCCACACGTCGACCACCTCGGGGTGATCCTTGGCGAAGGAGTTCGACACCGCGGCCAGGTCGAGGGTCGGTTTGCCGTCCTTGGCCAGCTGGCGGCTGGTGATCAGATCCTTACCGGTTTTGCGCAGCTGGTCCAGGGTCGGCAGCCAGGTGTAGGCCGCTGCGATATCGCCGCGCTCCCAGGCCGCCAGGATGGCCTGCGGCTGCAGGTCGATCAGCTGAACATCACTGGGCGACAAGCCGTTCTGGGCCAGTGCCGCCAGCAGACTGTAGTGCGCGGTGGACGCGAACGGGGTGGCCACCCGCTTGCCCTTGAGGTCGGCGATCGAGTTGATGCCGCTGCCGTTGCGTGCGACCAGTGCCTCGTTGTCGCCGGCGACGTCGAGGACGAAGGCGACGCTGTAGGGGATGTTGAGCGGGGCCGACAGGCCGCGCGCCACCGGGCTGGAACCCAGGGCGCCGAAGTCGAGCTCCTTGGCGATGAACGCGGTGTTGACGTCGGCGCCGGAGTCGAACTTGATCCACTTGATGTTGTAGTCCGGCAACGCATCTTCCAGCCACCGGTTGTTCTTGACGATGAGATCGCCGCTGGGGAAGGTCTGATACCCGATGCGCAGCGTCGGCTTGCCCGCATCGTTCTTGCCGCGGTCCACCGAGCAGCCCGCCATCCCGATCATGGTGATCGCGGCGAGTGCGACAGCGGCAATTCTCTTCAGGTTCATACCTTTCCTCTCCAGGGGACGGCACGACGCTCGACCGAGCGCAGCAGACCGTCGATCACCAGACCCGAGATGCCGATGGCGAAGATGCCGACGAGCACCACGGGAGTGTTGTTGTAATTGCTGGCGTCCTTGACCAGGCCGCCGATACCGGGAATGCCGTTGAACAACTCGGCGGCGACCACCGACGAGTAGGCCATGCCGACCGCGAGGCGGATGCCGGTGAACGTTTCGGGCAGCGCCGATGGAATGACGATGTCGCGCACCACATCACGTCGTGACGCACCGAGCGCGCGTGCGGCTTCGACCAGGCTGACCGGCACGGCCACCACGGCCGCGGTGGTGGCGACGGCGGCCGGCGGCAGCGCGGCCAGAGCCAGCAGAGTGATCTTGGGTGCCTCGTCGATGCCGAGCCAGATGACGAGCAGGAAGAAGTACGCCAGTGGGGGCAGGGCCCGCAGGAAGGTCAGCCACGGTTCGAGCACACTGCGCACCCACGGGATCGAGCCCATGGCCAGACCGAGCAGGACACCGACCGCGACACCGATGACCACGCCGACGAACACCCGGCGCAGGGTCATATAGAGGTGTTCCCACAGCAGGTAGCCCGCATAGCCCCGGACGCCGTCGTGCGTGGTGGAGACGTCGATGAAGGCGTGCCACACCGTGCTGGGGTACGGGACGAACGTCTGGTTCCAGATCTCGCTGGCCGCGGCGAGTTGCCAGACCAGGAAGAACACCAGCACCGAGAGCAGTGGCAGCCCGGCCCGCTTGGCCACACCCCGCCACCTGGCCGAGGACTGCTGTTCAGCAGCGGCCGGCCGGGCCCCCTCATCAGGGGTCACGTCAACGAACACAGACACCCGGACACTGTGACGGCGTCTTCACAGGAAAGGAATGGCTGGGCTCAGCGCGAGTGAAAGTCATCCTAGCTCACCGACTAGGCTCCCGACCTTGTGACCGAATGGACAACCATCGCCGACCGGCCCGACCCGGCCCGGCTCAAGCTGGACAGCTATCCCGTCGTCGACGAGGTGGCGGCCCGCTACGGCGATATGGACGCCAACGGCCACATCAACAACCTCGCACTGGAGTCGATGCACGAGAACGCGCGGGCGACGATGAACCGCTCGCTGTTCCCCGATATCTATGACGTCACCACCCGCCAGTTCCGGCTGGTGACGTCACAGAACGCCGTCCACTTCCTGGCCGAGGCGCACTGGCCGGCCATGGTGCGCACCGGTGCCGGGGTCGGACGGATCGGCCGGACATCGTTCGTGGCGTCCACCGGGCTGTTCATCGACGGCACCTGTGTCGGGGTGTGCGACACGGTGCTGGTGTTGCTCGGCGACGACGGCCCGGTGCCGTTCACCGACGACGACCGCGCCAAGCTGGCGTCGGTCAGCCTCGGCGCGCCGTCGAGATCGACGTAATGGCGCTGCACACTTGCACTTTCGCGCCCGTTTGTCGGTTTCGGCGCTAGGAGGCTAGCGGGTTCTCCTGCTCCGGCATCGTGACGACCGTCGTCGCCCCGCCACCGGAGGTATGGGCGAACCGGACCGAACCGCCCATCTCCTCGATACCGACCACCAGCGAGGCCAGCCCGATGTGGCCGTCGGCGACCTTGCGGTCCAGCACCGCAGGGTCGAAGCCCACCCCGTCATCGACCACCCGCAGCACCACCGCGCCGGCGACCTTGTGCAGATCAACCTGCACCCTGGTGGCACGAGAGTGCTTGTGCGCGTTGGACAGAAGTTCGCGGGCGGCCCGGTACAGCAAGGCCTGCGCCCGCGGCTTGCCGACCTCGTCGATCTCACAGTCAAAGGTGACATCCCAGCGCTGCTCGTACTGGCGCACCAGCTCGCGCAGCGCCGGACCCAGACCCACCTGGGCCAGCACCTGCGGATGCAGCGTCGTGACGGTGTTACGCAGCAGAGTGACGGTCTCGCGCAGCGCGGCATCCACCCGATCGAATCCCTCGCCGGTGGGGCGGTCCCGCAGATCCTCGAGATCCAGCCGCGCGGCCAGCAGGTTCTGCAACGGTCCGTCGTGCAGCTGCTCCGACAGATGCCGGTTGTTGCGCTCGTCGGCCTGCATCGATTCGGCCACCAGCCGCCGGCGGACATCGAGCAGGGCCCGCACCCGCGCCCGCCGTTTGGACAGCACGTAGCACAGCGCGGTGGTCGCCGCGGCCAACCACAGCAGGCAGCCGACCTGTACGTAGACCACTGCGGGCACCGCAATCATCTTGTCCCGCACCGCATACACGATCCAGGCGATCAGATAGCCGCCGGCCGCGCTGAGCCCGAGCGCGGCGGTCAGTTCGGGACGATCCAGAAAGGCGACCGTGATCGGCACCAAGAAGAACACCGGCAGCAGCCACACCGTCGCCCCGCCGGAGGCCAGACACAGCACCAGCACGACGAGCACGTCGACGGCGGTCGAGGCCACCCCGAACCACCAGCGGATCGGGATGCGGACCACGACGACCAGCCACACCAACGCGAAGGCCGCGTAGAGCAGCAGAACGGCACCGTAAACGTCGGGCAGCCAGTGTTCGACGTCCTGGATGTAGACCAGCAGCGCCATCAGAACGATCAGCGGCAGCCGCAGCACTGCCGCGACCCGGACCGGCTCGCTCGTCAGGTAATCGAGCATGTGAGAGACGTCGCGCGGCACGCTACTCCAGCAGTCCCCTGCGCATCGCCTCGGCGACGGCGGCGGCCCGGTCACTGACGCCCAGCTTCTCGTAGAGCCGCTGGACGTGGGTCTTGACCGTCGAGGGCGCCAGGAACAGTTCCTCGGCGATCGACGGGATGCTGCGGCCGTGCGCGATCATGCCGAGCACTTCGCGTTCCCGCGCGCTCAGCGCCGGGCCGGACGGTTCAGCGCGTCGGCGGATCTCGACGGCCAGACCCGACGCCAAACGCGGGGCCAGGACGTCGCGGCCCTTGGCACAGTCCAGGACGGCGTTGACGATCTCGGAGCGGGTCGAATCCTTGGGCAGGTAGCCGGCCGCGCCCTGCTGCAGCGCGTGATAGACGATCTCGGCGTCATCGTGCGCCGACACCAGCAGCACCCGGGTGGCCAGCTCGTCGCGGACCACGGCGGCGGCCACTTCGGCTCCGTCCATCCCGGGCATCTGGTAGTCCAGCAGCGCCACCTCGGGCTCGTGTTCCTTGATCAACGCCAGGGCCGACGGGCCGTCGTCGGCCTCGGCGATCACCTCGATCTCACCGCTGCCACTGAGCGCCCGGACCAGGCCATCGCGGAACAGCGGGTGATCGTCACCGACGACCACGCGCACCTTGCGGTTCTGGGACATGGCGAGAGCTTCGCACAGGTTCCCCCAATCGGGGGACAAACACTTCATCACTACAAGGGCCCAGTCGGCGGACAGACCGGGCGGCCGCGCCGGGCAATAGTCGAAACGTAGCCGAGAGCGATCGGCACCGACAGCAAGGGAGACCGACATGGACCGCACATTCACTCGCAGCTTCGCCACCGTCCTGGCGGGACCGACGCTCGCGATGGGCGTCCTGGCCGGTGCTCTCGTCATCAACACACCGGGTGCCGCCGACACCATGGGCCTGAGCACCACCGCGGCCGGCATCCCCTCGAACCCCACAAACCTGGTGACCATCACCATCTGATTCGACAGGTAGACCGACCATGAACCGGACCACAAAAATCCGCCTCGCCACCCTCATCGCCGCGCCCGTCGCGGCGTGCGGAATCTTCACCGGAACGTTCCTCTCCGGCCAGAGTCAGTCGACCAACCTGGCGGACTACGGCGCTGCCGGCACCGCGCACATCGGCATGGAAGCCGCCCAAGGGGCCGGTGTCCGCCATCAGCACAACGGCGGGGAGGAGTGATAGCTCTCACCCGCAACACCGAATGACTCGAAAACACAACCTATTACACGAAACGAGAGAAGAAATGACACTACCCATCAACCATCCGGCCATTCGGTTCCTGGCAGCACCCGTCGTGGGTGCGGTGATCCTCGGCGGTGCCGCCCTGGGCTTGGCGAGCGTCGCCTCGGCCGAAACCGGCACCTCGACGTCGACCAGCGCGAGCTCCGGTCGGGGTCCGGGCGGCAGCGGCGGCACCAAACCCTCCGCGACGTCGCCGGCCGCGGCGCCGAAGACCGCCGCGCGCGGCGGCGGCGTATCCGCACCCACGGTCCCGTCGACGATGGCTCCGCCCAAGCCCAAGTCGGCGGCACCGACGCACGAAACCAACCCCGCCCCCGAGCCGCCGACGCCGACCCACCGGGGCGTCAAGGTCGGCGCAGTGCCGACCGCCACGCCGCCGTCGACGCCGAAGACCACCACCCACACTCCCGTCGAGAACCCGCCGACGGAGGTCCATACGCCGGTCGAGAATTCCCCGACCTCGGCCAAGGTCGGTCCCGGTGGGCCCGGGCTGACACCGGTTAAGCCCCCGGCCCCCTCGGCCGGCGGATAGGAGGTGGTGACGTAGCGACCAGTTTCTCCACATGCACGGCGAGGCCCTTCCTTTGGTCATGAGGGAGGGCCTCGTCGTTGCGTTGACGCGTGTCATATCGTGACGGCATGGATTTCGCCATGTCCGCCAAGGCGGCTGATTACCACAAGCGCGTCACCGAGTTCATGGTCGAACACGTCTTTCCGGCCGAGAAGTCGTACGACGAGTACCGTGCGGCGGCCGGACCCGGCGATTTCACCGTCCCGCCGGTGGTCGAGGAACTCAAGAAGCTGGCCAAGGCCCAGGGTCTGTGGAACCTCTTCCTGCCCGCGGAGTCCGGACTGACCAACCTCGAGTACGCCCCGCTGGCCGAACTGACCGGCTGGAGCACCGAGATCGCCCCCGAGGTGTTCAACTGTGCCGCTCCGGACACCGGCAACATGGAGACGCTGCACCTGTTCGCCACCGAGGAGCAGCGCAAGCAGTGGCTGGAACCGCTGCTGGCCGGTGAGATCCGCAGTGCCTTCTCGATGACCGAGCCGGCCGTGGCCTCCAGCGACGCCCGCAACATCCAGACCGCCATCACCCGCGACGGTGACGACTACATCATCAACGGTCGCAAGTGGTGGACCTCGGGCGCCAACGATCCGCGCTGCAAGATCCTGATCGTCATGGGCCGCACCAACCCTGAGGCCGCCTCCCACCAGCAGCAGTCGATGATCCTGGTGCCGGTCGACACCCCCGGTGTGCAGATCCTGCGCTCGACGTCGGTGTTCGGCTGGCAGGACCAGCACGGTCACGCCGAGGTCGTCTACGACAACGTCCGGGTGCCGGCCTCCAACCTGCTCGCCGAGGAGGGCATGGGCTTCGCGATCGCGCAGGCCCGGTTGGGCCCGGGCCGCATCCACCACTGCATGCGTGCGATCGGCGTGGCCGAGCGGGCGCTGGCCTTGATGACCGAGCGCGCCCGCACCCGCATCGCCTTCGGCAAGCCGCTGGCCGAGCAGGGTGTGGTTCAGCAGCAGATTGCCTTGTCGCGCAACGAGATCGACCAGGCGCGCCTGTTGTGTCAGAAGGCCGCCTGGACCATCGACCAGCACGGAAACAAGGAAGCCCGCAACCTCGTCGCGCAGATCAAGGCGGTGGCCCCGCAGATGTCGTGCAACGTCATCGACCGCGCCATCCAGGTGCACGGCGGCGGCGGTGTCAGCGATGACTTCCCGCTGGCCCGGATGTACGGCTGGCAGCGCGCCATGCGGATCTTCGACGGACCCGACGAGGTCCACATGCGCAGCATCGCCCGCGCCGAGATCGGTGCCGAGCCCAGCGCGCTGGCCGCCGCAGCGGTGACCTCAGGGTGAGCGCCGAACAGCTGTCCGGCGCATGGAACTTTCGCGACGTCGCGGAGAACACCGGCGTGCGGCCGGGGTTGTTCTTCCGGTCCAGCGAGATCAGCCGGCTCGACGAGGATGGTCGAGATGTCCTGCGCACCTTGGGGATCGGTGATGTCGCCGACCTGCGTTCGCCGGTTGAGGTGGAGCGTCGCGGCCCGGGTGCGGTCCCGCAGGACGTGACGGTGCACCTGCTGCCCTTCCCTGATCTGTCCCACGCGCCGACCACCGCCCCCCACGAAACGGCGTGGGAGAAGATCATGAGCGAGGCCACTCCGGACGACGACGTGATCGCGGCCGGGGAGAAGTGGATGAACGACGAGTACGCGCGGTTCGCCACACTGGCCGGCGCGCGTCGCGCCGTCCGCCGGATCGCCACGCTGCTCGCCGACAACCGGCCGGTGCTGGTGCACTGCTTCGCCGGTAAGGACCGCACCGGGTTCTCCATCGCGGTGGTGCTCGAAGCCATCGGCGTCCCGCGGGATGCCATCGTCGCCGACTTCCTGCGCAGCAACGACGCGGTAGGCCGGCTGCGGGACCGGATCCTGGAGTCGGTGCGCAGCCGGGAGGGCATGACACCGGAAGTGGTGGCCTTCGCCGAGTCGCGGCTGCCCGACGGCGTGCTCGGCGTCAAAGAGGAGTACCTGGCGACGGCCCGGCGCGTCATCGACGAGCAGTACGGCGGTCTGCCGGGCTACCTGGAGGCCGCCGAGGTCAGCGCCGACGACCTGGCCCGGCTGCGCACAGCCCTACTGGGTTAGTACGACTGGGTTAAGACAACTGGGTTAGGACAACTGGGTTAGTACAAGGCCGGCCACCCACACCGCGGTGGCCAGCAACGCGCCGGCCAGTTCGACGCCGACCGACAGCAGCGCACCCTTCACCGCGTGCACAGTGGCCGCCCAGGCCCGCACATGGTTGCGTCGCTGGACCAGTTCGGCCAGGTACACCCCCAAGACGAAGCCCAGCACCAGGCCCGCCACCGGGACCACGAAGAACCCGATGATGCCCGCGACGGCCCCCACGGTCAGCGTCCACCCGCCGACGTCGGCGGCCCGCATCCGGCGCACCGGCCAGATGTACTTGATCAGCAGGCTCGCGCCGATGATCGCGGCGACCACCGCCAGCACCACCCACGACACCAGGGTTCGTTCGACGAACGCCCATACCGCGATGGCGGCGAGCACCAGCAGCGTGCCAGGCAGAAGCGGCACGATGATGCCGACCAGACCGACGGCGATGGCCAGCCCGACCAGAACGATGCCAGTGGTACTCACCTGCCCGAGCCTAGGACCACATCGCCCCGCTCAACTGGACACCTGTCCGTACTGGGAGGGGGTACTGAGTCGACACCCGAATTCCGCCATTCCATACACTGGCTTCTTTCACCCAGCCTCGCCCATGACCAACCAGATCGGATCGCACTGATGATCATCGGGATTCCACGTGAGTCTCTGCCTGGGGAAACGCGCGTCGCCGCCACACCGCAGACGGTCGGACAGCTCATCAAACTCGGCTACGAGGTACTGGTGGAATCCGGTGCGGGTGTCGCGGCCAGCTTCTCCGACGCGGCATTCATCGAAGCTGGTGCCGGTATCGGGACCGCCGCGGAAGCACTGGCCACCGATATCGTCCTCAAGGTCAATGCCCCCACCACTGCCGAGATCGCCGCACTGCGCGACGGCGCGACACTGATCAGCCTGATCTCCCCCGCCCTGAAGCCCGAGCTCGTCGAGGAGCTGTCCGCTCGGCCCATCACGGTGCTGGCCATGGATGCGGTCCCGCGGATCTCGCGAGCCCAATCCCTGGACGTGCTGTCGTCGATGGCCAATATCGCCGGCTACCGCGCGGTCGTCGAGGCAGCACATTCGTTCGGCCGCTTCTTCACCGGCCAGGTGACCGCGGCGGGCAAGGTCCCGCCGGCCAAGGTCCTGGTGGTCGGCGCCGGTGTGGCCGGGCTGGCGGCGATCGGCGCCGCGGGCAGCCTCGGCGCCATCGTGCGCGCCACCGACCCGCGCCCCGAGGTCGCTGATCAGGTTAAATCCCTTGGTGGAGAATATCTTTCCATCGAATCTGCCGAGACCGAGGTATCGGCCACCGGGTACGCCAAGGAGATGGGCGACGACTACAAAGCCCGTGAGGCACAGCTCTACGCCGAGCAGGCCCAGGACGTCGACATCATCATCACCACGGCGCTGATCCCGGGCCGGCCCGCGCCGCGCATCATCACCGCCGACATGGTCGCGTCGATGAAATCCGGCAGCGTCATCGTCGATATGGCGGCGGCTAACGGCGGCAACGTCGAAGGCACCGTCAAAGACCAGGCCGTGCTGACCGACAACGGTGTGACGATCATCGGTTATACCGACCTCGCCGGCCGGTTGCCCGCCCAGGCCTCGCAGCTCTACGGGACCAACCTGGTCAACCTCCTCAAACTGCTGACCCCGGAGAAAGACGGCACGCTCGTCCTCGATTTCGACGACGTGGTGCAGCGCTCGGTCACCGTGGTCCGCGACGGCGAAACGACGTGGCCGCCGCCACCGGTACAGGTATCTGCCGCCCCGGCAGCGGCTGCAACAGCCGCCCCGGCAATCCAGCAGCCCAAACAACCGATGACGATGGGCCGCCGGCTCGGCATCACCTTCGGTGCCGCCGCCGTGCTGTTCCTGCTCATCGCGTTGTCCCCGGCCGCCCTGCAGGTGCACCTGACCGTCTTCGCACTTGCGATCGTGATCGGCTATTACGTCATCGGCCACGTGCATCACGCCCTGCACACCCCGTTGATGTCGGTGACCAACGCCATCTCGGGCATCATCGTCGTCGGCGCGCTGCTCCAGATCGGCCACGGTGACGTCATCGTCACCACGTTGGCCGCCGTCGCCATTCTGCTTGCCAGCATCAACATCTTCGGTGGCTTCGCGGTGACGCGTCGCATGCTCGCGATGTTCTCGAGGAGCTGAGTTGTTCACATTAGAAACGGCCGCCACCGCGGCCTACGTCATCGCTGCCCTGCTGTTCATCCTGGCGCTGGCCGGGCTGTCCAAGCACGAAACATCCCGGGCTGGAAACACATTCGGCATGGCCGGCATGGTGGTCGCGCTGGTCGCCACCATCGCGCTTGCGCTGGCCCGCCATATCGAGCCGCTGGGCCTGGGCCTGCTGATCGCAGCCATGGCCATCGGTGCCGCGATCGGGCTGTGGCGTGCCCGCGTGGTCGAGATGACCGGTATGCCGGAGCTGATCGCCCTGCTGCACAGCTTCGTCGGCCTGGCCGCGGTGCTGGTCGGCTGGAACGGCTACCTGCACGTCGAGCACAATCTGGCCGGCGCCGAGGCTGCGGCCCTCGACAGCCAGGGCATGCTCGGCATCCACTCCGCCGAGGTCTTCATCGGTGTGTTCATCGGCGCCGTCACCTTCACCGGATCGATCGTCGCCAACCTCAAGCTGTCAGCGCGGATCAAATCAGCACCACTGATGTTGCCCGGCAAGAACATTCTCAATGTCGGCGCCCTGGTGTTGTTCGTGGTGTTCACCGTCTGGTTCGTCATCGAACCCCAGCTGTGGCTGCTCGTCGTCGTCACGGTGTTGGCGCTGCTACTGGGCTGGCACCTGGTCGCCTCGATCGGCGGCGGCGACATGCCGGTCGTGGTGTCGATGCTCAACAGCTACTCCGGTTGGGCCGCAGCAGCTTCAGGCTTCCTGCTGTCCAACGATCTGTTGATCGTCACCGGCGCCCTGGTCGGATCCTCGGGTGCCTACCTGTCCTACATCATGTGCAAAGCGATGAACCGCTCGTTCATCTCGGTCATCGCCGGCGGGTTCGGCATCGAGGCAGGACCGGCCGAGGACAAGGACTACGGCGAACACCGGGAGATCACCGCCGAGGGGGCCGCCGAACTCTTGGCGTCGGCCAGTTCGGTGATCATCACCCCGGGCTATGGGATGGCCGTGGCCCAGGCCCAGTACGGCGTTGCCGAGCTGACCCGCAAGCTCCGCGAGCGGGGCGTCACGGTGCGTTTCGGCATCCACCCCGTCGCCGGCCGTCTGCCCGGACACATGAATGTGCTGCTGGCAGAAGCCAAGGTGCCCTACGACATCGTGCTCGAAATGGACGAGATCAACGATGACTTCGAGAACACCTCGGTGGTGTTGGTGATCGGTGCCAACGACACGGTGAACCCGGCGGCGTCGGAAGATCCGGGCAGCCCGATCGCCGGCATGCCGGTGCTGACGGTCTGGAATGCCGAGCACGTCATTGTGTTCAAACGGTCCATGGCCTCCGGTTACGCCGGCGTACAGAACCCGCTGTTCTTCCGCGAGAACACCCAGATGCTCTTCGGCGACGCACGCGACAGGGTCGACGACATCAACGCCGCACTGTAAGTCCCCGCGGTGAACTGCCGCGTCCCGATGTGGTCGGTGCCGATGTTCTTCATCGTCGGCGCCGTATCGCAGTATCTCGGTGCCGCGCTGGCGGTTTTCCTGTTCGTCACCGTGAACCCGGCCGCGGTGGCCTGGCTACGTGCCGTGGGTGCCGCCGTCGTGCTACTCGCCTGGCGCAGACCGTGGCGCCGGAGGTGGACACGCCGCGGCCTTACCATCGCCGGCGGGTTCGGAATCGTCACCGTCGGGATGAATGTGGCTTTCTTCGAGGCGATTTCACGTATCCCGCTCGGTACCGCGGTGGCGATCGAATTCATCGGGCCTGTCGCGGTGGCGGCGGTCGGTTCACGACGTGCCCGTGATGTCCTTGCCGTCACCCTCGCCGCAGGTGGGGTGCTGCTCTTAGCCGGGGTGCAGGCCGATGCCGACGTGGTCGGTGTGTTCTTCGCCCTGATCGCCGCGGTGCTGTGGGCCGGTTACATCCTGCTCGGCAAACGGGTCGCCGACGCGGGTTCCGGGCTGGATTCCCTGGCCGTCGGAATGGCTGTCGCGGCAGCACTGCTCGCGGCGCCACTGCTGGCTGGCCAGCTACACACCGATGCGCATGTGCTGCGCGATCCCCGGATCTGGTTGGTGGGTCTTGGTGTCGGTGTGCTGTCCACGGCCGTGCCGTACGCGCTCGATCAGTTCGTCCTGACGCTCATCCCCAGGGCCCGCTTCGCCTTGCTTCTGGCTCTGCTGCCCGCCACCGCAGCCGCCATCGGCGCGGTGATGCTGCATCAGTCGCCGAGACCCACCGAGCTCGCAGGCATCGCCTTGGTCATGGCGGCACTGGTCATCAGCGCGCAAGACTCGGTCGCTACGGAGACCGGAAACTAGAGCTTGTCGGCCAGGTCCACGAGACCCGTTGCGGTGACATCGAACTCGTCGGTCTCGAACGGAACCCGATAGCGCCCCGGTTGTCCCCATTCCATCGGGCGGTCGACGTAGGCGGTGCGCAGCCCCGCCGCGCGCGCGGCACGCAGATCGCTCGGGTGCGCGGCGACCAGCATGACTTCGCCAGGCTCGACGTCCAGGATCTGCGCGCAGCCCAGATAGACCTCGGGATCGGGTTTGTAGTGGCCGAAGATCTCGGCGGACAGCACGCAATCCCACGGCAGGCCGGCCCGCTTGGCCATATTCGTCAGCAGCGACAGATTGCCGTTGGACAGCGTGGTGATGGTGTGGCGCTCCTTGAGCCGGTGCAGACCGGCCACCGAGTCGGGCCAGGGCGTCAACCGGTGCCAGGCGCGGTTGAGGTGGTCGACGTCGGCCTCGCTCGCTTCGATGCCGGCGTCGCGCAGCAGCTGGTCGAGAATCTGGCGGTGCAGATCGTCCAACCGGGTCCACGGCAGCTCGCCACGACGGACCCGGTCCATCGCCGGAACGTAACCGGCTCGCCAGCTGTCGGCGAACGTCGCCCAATCCTGCTGCACGCCTTGCCGATCGGCGAACTGTTCGAGTTCGGCAATGATGCTCGAACGCCAGTCGACAACAGTGCCGAAGACATCGAAGGCCAGCACGCGGACCATTAGAAGCCCCGCGTGCCGGCCCGTGATGTTGTCGTCGGCTCAGCCCAACTTGAAGTTGGCCTGCTTGGCCGCCGACAGATCGTCGATCTCCGACCAGTTCGCGGCGACATCGTCGACGCTGGGCACGTGGTCGAAGGTCACGCCGTCGTTCTGGAACAGTGCGGCCCGCTGAACCTTGCCGCCACCGACGATGAAGACCGACCCGGAGTCCGGCACCTCTTCGGTGCACAGGTAGCCGACCACGGGCGCCACGTACTCGGGGGTCAGCTTTTTGAACACCTCGGGCGGCAGGATGTCCTCGGTCATCCGGGTCGCGGCGATCGGTGCCAGCGCATTGGCCTTGATGTTGTACTTGGCGCCTTCCTGGGCCAGCGTGTTGATCAGGCCGACCAGGCCGAGCTTGGCGGCGCTGTAGTTGGCCTGGCCGAAGTTACCGAACAGGCCGCTGGTGGAGGTGGCGACGACGATGCGGCCGTAGCTCTGCTCGCGGAAGTGCGGCCAGGCGGCGCGGATCACGTTGTACCCGCCGTACAGGTGGACCTTGAGTACCGAGTCCCAGTTCTCGAACGGCATCTTGTGGAAGGTGCCGTCGCGCAGGATGCCCGCGTTGCTGACGATGCCGTCGATCTTGCCGAACTCTTCGAGCGCGGTCTTGACGATGTTCTCGCCGCCCTCGGGCTCGGCGACGCTGTCGTAGTTGGCGACCGCACGGCCACCGGCTTCCTTGA
Source organism: Mycobacterium sp. M26 (assembly GCF_001494595.1). Classification (GTDB taxonomy): domain Bacteria; phylum Actinomycetota; class Actinomycetes; order Mycobacteriales; family Mycobacteriaceae; genus Mycobacterium. The sequence continues at coordinate 677,069 of NZ_LN929907.1, read as the reverse complement.
TCTCGGCGACCACCTGGTCGGCCATGTTGTGGCCGGCACCGGTGCCGTCGCGCGCGCCGCCGAGGTCATTGACCACGACGCTGGCGCCTTCGCGGGCCAGAGTCAGGGCGTACTCACGACCCAGACCACCTCCGGCACCCGTGACGACGATGACACGATCTGCAACTCCGGGCATGAGCTTCCTTTCTCCGGCGATTGGTAGCCCGGCCATCGTAACCAACCAGGCGGTTGGCACTCGGGGCGGTCCCTGGGCGCCGATTCAGGCAGCTGTCAGGCCGTACGTTCGGCGACGACGAACGTCGCGAAGGCATTCGGGGTGGTCTCGACGGGCAGTTCCACCCAGCGTCCCAACCGCTTCATCTCCTCGAGGGAGGGCACCCCGGATGCCGTCCAGCCATGCCCGTTGAGCCACTCGGTCAGGTCGGCGCGATCGGGGTCGTTGTAGGTCAGATCGCCGATGTCGATCTTGCGCTCGATGCCGAGCTGATCGGCGAACTTCTCGAAGCGGGCGCGGAATTCCTCGCGGCGGCTCTCGTCCTGGTGGCTGACCGCCTCGGCGGACACCCGGCTTCCGGGCGCGCTCAGCGCGGTGATCTGGTCGAAGAGCCGGTCCTGGGCGTCGGCGGGCAGGTACATCAGCAGACCTTCGGCCAGCCAGGCCGTCGGCTGGGCCGGATCGAAACCGTGCTCGCGCAGCGCGGCAGGCCAGTCCTGACGCAGGTCGATCGGTACCTCGTGCAGCACCGCGGCGGGCCGGACGTCGTGGGCGGCCAGAGTCTGCGCCTTGTATTCGAGGACCTTGGGCTGGTCGATCTCGAAGACGTGGGTGCCGGCCGGCCAATCCAGCCGGTAGGCGCGCGAGTCCAGGCCCGAGGCCAGGATGACGACCTGGCGGATGCCCGACTGGACCGCCTCGGTGAAGAACCGGTCGAAGAAGTGGGTGCGGACGGCCTGGTAGTTGCCCATGTGGGCGAAGATCGTGGCGGCCTCGGGGTCGGCGGCGGCCACCCGGTCGGCCATCGATTCGTCCAGCATGGATTCCCACATGCCGGTGCCTGCGCCGCTGACCAGGAGCCGGGCGTAGGGATCGTTGATCAGTGCGTCGGGGCGGTCGGTCTCACCGGCTCGGGCAGCGGCCACCATGACGGCGGTCGAGCCCACGCTGGTGGCGATATCCCAGGTGTCGTCGTGCGTGCGCAGATTGCTCATGGCGAAGTTTTCCCTTCGGACAGCATCATCCCAGTTCAATCAGGGTTGTAAGCAATGCTACCGAATAACTTAGCCAGCCTATGCGCAGCTGTGGCGGACCTCACGCACGGTCAGTGACTCGCCACATCTGGCCATCGAGCAGGTTGAGGAACTGGTCCATGATCGCGACCAGACGGTCCTGGTCGCCCACGAAGCCGGCGTAGAACCCCAGTCCCCACATCACCGCCATCAGCATCTCGGCGGCCGAGGGCACGTCGATATCGGCACGGATCTCGCCGGCCTGGATCGCGTCCTTGATCGCCGAGGTGACGAACCCGCGGGTGAAGTTCATCGAGTCGTTGTCATCCTGATTGAGATCCGGATGACGCTGCGACTCCAGCACCGAGGTCACCAGGAAGGCCGCCACCGAGCGGTCCTGTCCTTGAGCGGCCACCGCAGCCCGGATGAACGCCCGCAGGCGGCCGGGCAGGGTGCCCTCCCGTTGGGAGTGCGTGACGGCGGACTCGACCAGGAGGGCGTTGGTCTGCTCGACGACCTCTTGATAGAGCAGGCGCTTGCTGGCGAAGTAATGGTTGATGGCGGGGCGGGTCAGATCCGCGCGAATAGCGATTGCCTGGAAGGTCGCAGCGTCATACCCCAGTTCGCTGAACACCTCACGGGCGGCGCGCAGGATGCGCTCGCGCGTTTCTGCCGCCTTAGCTGCGGGCGGTCTTCCGGGACCCCGACTTGCTGTATGCGGCACAGTCAAATTGTGCCACAACTAACGGCACAAATTGATGGCGGGCCTCATTTGCTTGCGACTTTCACATGAGATTTCTGCTCACAAAGGAACTCAGATTTGAAAGATGTTGAAACGCTTGCTGTTTCAGACACCCCGAGCAGGCATACGGTCTAGAATTCTTAAATTACTTACGCCGATGTCGGTTTCGCAGGTACGCAAACGGCGCACGAGAATTCGCTATCGCTGACGAATTCGGTCGTACATTCCCGATAGTTCGCGCGAACATCCGCGCGCGTCAGTTTGCCAGAACCGCTTCGGATGGCGGCAGCGGTCAGAACGCCTTGCGAATGATCTTCTTCGCTCGCTCGCTGTACGGCGGGTACATCAGGCCCGGGTCCGGCTTCGCCGGCTTGGCCAGCACCGCCCGGCGGTGGCTGAGCGCTTCGAAGCCCCACTTGCCGTGATAAGCGCCGGTACCACTGGCTCCGACACCGCCGAACGGCAGCTGCGGAACCAGGCAGTGCACCGCCACATGGTTGATCACCGCGCCGCCGGAGGGCATCCGGTCCACCAGGTCGCGGGCGCGACGGGAGTTGGCGGTGAAGACGTAGAGCGCCAGCGGCTTGGGCCGCGAGTTAACGAACGTGACGGCCGCCTCCGCGGAGTCGACGGTCAGGATCGGCAGGATCGGGCCGAAGATCTCGTCGGACATCACCGGGTCGTCCTGCGGCGGGTCGACCACGACAGTCGGCTCGATGCGCAGGGTGGACCGATCGGATCCGCCACCGGTGACGACCTTGCCACTGGTGGCGCTGATCAGGGACACCAGCCGGTCGAACTGGCGCTCGTTGACGATCCGCAATGACGGATCCTGCTCACCGGCGCGGAACTTCGCGATGGTCGCGACGATCTTGTCGGCGAGCTGGGCAGCGATCTTGCGGTCGGCCAGCACGTAGTCGGGCGCGATGCAGGTCTGCCCGGAGTTGAGCATCTTCGTCCAGGCGATGCGGCGGGCGGCGACGTCGAGGTCGGCGTCGTCGAGCACCACCACGGGGCTCTTGCCCCCCAACTCCAGGGTGACCGGGGTCAGGGTCGGCGCTGCCGCGGCCATGATCTTGCGGCCGATCTCGGTGCCGCCGGTGAACAACGCGTGGTCGAAGCCCCGCGCCAGCAGATCCTGAGTGGTCGCGGCGTCGCCTTCGACCACCCGGATGGCGTCGGTGTCGAGGTACTGCGGCACCAGCCGGGCGATCAGCTCGGAGGTGGCCGGCGCCAGCTCGGAGGGCTTGATCACCGCGGCGTTGCCGGCCGCGATCGCGGCCACCAGCGGAGCCATGCACAGATAGAACGGGTAGTTCCACGGGCCGATCACCAGGATCACGCCCAGCGGGTCGTACTGCACCCAGGCCCGGCCGGGCATCTGGGCCAGCGGAAGACCCTGACGCTTGGGCTTGGTCCACTTCTTGAGGTGCTTGCGGGCGAAGGCGGCCTCGGCCTTGGTGGACCCGACATCGCCGAGCCACGCGTCGAAGGCAGGCCGGCCCAGATCGCGGGCCAGCGCCTCGGCGATCTCGGGCTCGCGCTCGTCGCACATCCGCTCGATCGCCGCGAGTTGCCCGGAACGCCAGGACAGCGGACGGGTACGGCCGCTGTTGAACACCCGGCGTACATCGGCCAGGACGCCGGCGGAACCACCTTCGGTGGCGTGGTCGCTCGTGATCTGGACAGTCATGCCATCTCCTCGACTAGATCCTTACCGACAAGCTTGCCCCATCACCTGGCCAACGCGACACCCACGGCCGACTCCGGCGTCGAACATGCTCGTCACGGTCATGCCACTGGCTAGTGGGAACTATCGTGTCCAGAATGGCCACCGTCGCCACCCGTGAGGCGTACTTCGAGATCGGCCTCGAAGTACTGGCTGACCGTGGCTATGGCGGTTTGAAGCTGGCCGAGGTCTGCAACCGGCTGGGCGTGACAACCGGCTCGTTCTACCACTACTTCACCAGTTGGCCGGCCTACACCCGGGAGCTGATCGGCTACTGGGTGCAGGACCGCACCATGCGAATGGCAAAGGCCTTCAACGTGGTCAACGATCCCCGGGAGCGGATGCAGGTCATCATCCGTGCGGTGCTGTCGCTGCCGCACGGGGCCGAGGCGGCGATCCGGTCGTGGAGTTCGGTGGACCCCGAGGTCTACAAGGTGCAGGTCGAGGTGGACAAGGAACGCTTCCGGGTCTGCTACGACTACGCCATGGACATTGTCGGAGACAGCCGGCAGGCCGAGGTGTTCGCCGACTGGTGCGTCTACATGCTGGTCGGCTACGAGCAGGCCACCCTGCCGCGGGACCCGGCCATCTACGAGTGGATCAGTAACCAGATGCTCGACGCGCTGGACTCGGGAAGCTTCAGCACCGTCCCACCGCGGTGACCGCGGCCGAGCCCGCCGGCCCGGCCGCCGACGACCATGTGTTCGCGGTCTTGCGCGAACGGCTCTACGGCGCCATTTCCTGCCTGGCCACGCTGGCCGTGCTGGCCCGCTACACCACCGGCGACACCAGTGCGTGGGCCCGGGTCTTCGATGTCGCCGTCGCCACCGGCGGGCTCTGGGCGGCAAGTCTGTTCGCCGATTTCGTCGCCCACCTGGGCGTGTACGGAAACCGGCCGTCCCGACGTGAGATCGGGGCCATGTTGCAGGCGTCCGGGCAGATCCTGCAGGCCGCAGTCATCCCCGCCGGCATCCTTGCGGCAGCCGGCTTCGGCCTGCTCGAGACCTACACGGCGATGTGGGTGGCGATGTGGGCGATCGTCGCCGAACTCGGGATCATCGCACTGTTTGCCGTCCGGAAAACCCAATTACGTTGGTGGCAGAAGCTTTTGACGGTAGTGATCCTCGCCTCATTCGGGGCGGTCGTGCTCGTCATCAAGATGCTTGCACACTGAGCGCCCAGACGTTCTACGATCCAGCCATGTGGACGCCGGCTGGCCTGTGGCGCCGGGCGGTCAGGCGAATCCGGACCCGCGATCCCGAAAACGACGGCGCCAGACGCGCATTGCGGGCCGCCATCGTCATTCCGATCGCGGCGGCGGTGAGCTTCGCCGTGGGCGGCGGTTCGCAGACCCCGCTGTTCACCATCTTCGGCTCGATCGCGCTGCTGATCGTGGTGGACTTCCCCGGCAACATGAACGCCCGCGCGCTGGCCTATGGCGGCCTGGGTTTCAACGGTGCAGTGCTGATCAGCCTCGGCACGCTGGCCGCCCCGATCCCCTGGCTGGCGGTGTCGCTGATGTTCGTGATCGGCGTCGTGGTCAGTTTTTCCGGGGTGCTCAGCGAGATCGTCGCCGCCGGCCAGCGCGCCACCCTGCTGACGTTCGTGTTGCCGATCTGCACCCCGGCCGGGCCGCTGGGCGAGCGTCTCACCGGGTGGGCCATCGCCTTGCTGATCTGCGTGCCCGCCGCGCTGTTCCTGTTCCCGCCGCGCCACCACGACGATCTGCGCCGGCACGCTGCCGCGGTGTGCGAGGTCCTGGCCGACCGGCTGCAGGGCCGGGCCTCGGCGGCCGACCTGACGGCGGCGATGGACGAGTTGCGCTCCAACTTCCTCAGCGCCGCCTATCGGCCGGTGGCGCTGACCGCGGGCAGCCGGACATTGGTCCGCGTCGTCGACGATCTGCAGTGGTTGTGCGACCGGGTCACCGACGACACCGGGGGTCTGCTCGGCCCGATGGCCGATCCCGCGGTGCAGGTGCTGCGGGACTGCGCCCGCATCCTGGGCATCGCGCGGCCGGCCGATCGCGCCAGCGCCCGCATCGACCTGGCCGAGGCGCTGTCTCATCTACGCACTGTCGCGGTGGGCAGCTACCGGCAGGACATCGTCGACATCCTCGGCGAACCCGATGACGGGGCCGCCGTCGACCTGGGCCGCACCCTGCTGAGCCGGCGCACCATCGGCGCCACCATCGGTGTCACCGGACGGCTGGTCGCCGGCGCGGCGGCCGCCGACGCCCGTCCGGTGTGGGCGCGGGTGCTGGGCAGGCAACTACCGGAAACCGGTGTGGCCGAGCGGGTGTACTCCGAGACCGCCGCGGTGACCGCGCTGACCACCGGCTATCTGAGGACACGCGCGGTCGCGGTCCGCAACAGTGTGCGCACCGGCCTCGGCCTGGCCGCGGCCGTGCTGGTCACCTTCGTGTTTCCCGTCCAGCACGGATTCTGGGTGGTGCTGGGCGCGCTGTCGGTACTGCGCAGCAGTGCGCTGACCACCGGCACCAACATGGTGCGCGCGGTCACCGGAACCGTCATCGGCTTCGTCATCGGTGCGGTGGTCATCGAGCTGCTCGGCATCGACCCGGTGGTGATGTGGGTGTTGCTGCCACTGGTGGCCTTCGGGTCGGCCTACGTCCCCGAGATCGGCTCCTTCACCGCCAGCCAGGCGGCGTTCACCATGATGGTGCTGATCGTGTTCAACCTGATCGTGCCGACCGGCTGGAAGGTCGGCCTGATCCGGGTGGAGGACGTCGTCGTCGGGGCGTGTGTCGGCGTGGTCGTGTCGCTGCTGCTGTGGCCGCGCGGTGCCAGAACCTCGGTACAGCGGGCCATCGACGCGGCCTGCGACGTCGGCTCGCGCTACCTGCAAGCTGCGGTGCACCGCGTCACCCGTGGTGCGTTCGAGCAGGCCGAGAACCAGGTCAATGCCCTGAGTCATGACGCGCTGACGGCATCAAGAACCTTGGATGATGCCGTGCGTCAATATCTTTCAGAAAGCAGCGGCCCGCTCGACGCACGCGCTCCGGTGGTTCGGGCATCCAACCGGGCGATCCGGTTGCGCGCGGCGGCCGACCTGATCGCCGATATCGTCCCGCCGCCGCTCGGGGTCTACCCCCAGGCCCGGGAAGTCCTGGAACGCCACACCGCCGCGGTGTGCGCGCGACTGGACGGCACCGACCCCACCGCGTCGCTCCCGCCGATCAGCGACGCGCTGGTGCCGGCGTTGCGGGCCGAGGCCGGTGCGGGTGATCTCGCGGTGTCAGCGGCACTGCCACTGGTGACGGCGGCGGCCAATATCGGCGAACTCGAACTCACCTATCCGCCGGCCTTGGCCGCCGAGCCGTCCCCCACCTGATCAGGCCGCGCCTCCGCCGGCCCGGTGCGGCATCAGGGCGCCGGGCGGGATCGCGCCGAACCGGCCCGCTTGGTAATCCTCGAGAGCTTGGATGACCTCGGACTTGGAGTTCATCACGAACGGCCCGTAGTGAAACACCGGTTCACGAATCGGCCTGCCGCCCAGGAGAAGAACGTCCATCGCTGTGCGGTTGGCGTCCTGCTCCGCGTCGGCGGACACGGTGATCCGGTCACCTTTGCCGAGCACGGCGAGTTGACCCTGGGCAATCGGGTGTCCCGAGGTTCCCACCGTGCCACGCCCGGAGAGCACGTACACCAGCGCATTGAAATCGCGGGGCCAGCCGACGTTGAGCTGAGCGCCCGCCTCGATCGTGCTGTGTACCAACGTGATCGGGGTGTGGGTGACGCCGGGGCCCGCCCAGCCGTCGATATCGCCCGCGATCAGCCGGACCAGCGCCCCGCCGTCGGCCGACGACAACAGCCGGACCGCGGCACCCTCGATCGACTGGTAGCGCGGCTCGGCGAACTTGTCGCGGCGCGGCAGGTTGACCCAGAGCTGAATTCCGTGGAACACGCCACCGCTGTCGACGAGTTCGGCGGGGGGCGTCTCGATGTGCAGGATGCCGGCGCCCGCCGTCATCCACTGTGTGGCCCCGTCGGCGATCAATCCGCCGCCGCCGTGCGAATCCTGGTGGGCGAAGCGGCCGTCGATCATGTAGGTGACGGTTTCGAATCCGCGGTGCGGATGCCAGTCGGTACCCCGGGGCTCCCCCGGGAGGTACTCGACCTCGCCCATCTGGTCCATGTGAATGAACGGGTCGAGGGCGGCCGCGCTGACACCGGCGAACGCACGCACGACGGGGAAGCCTTCGCCCTCGAATCCCCGTGGGCCGGTGGTAACCGACGTGACCGGCCGTTCGGTATCGGCCGGATCGGCGGCACTGACGCGGGGTAGGGACAACGTGTCTGCAGTAACTGCTGGCATGCCAGACTTAACCGGACCGCAGTCCGATTAATTCCGTCAGCCCAAGAACTCCAGGGCAACGGCCCGTGCCTCGGCGGCGCTGGCGGTGCCCAGGACGGCGTCGGCCGCCTGCTGGCACTGCTGCAGCGTGACCGAGGCCAGCTTGGCGCCGACACCGGTGACGGCAGCGGCGGCCGCCGACAGCGAGGTGACACCCAGGCCTGTCAGGACACATGCCAGCAGCGGGTCGGCGGCGGCCTCGCCACACACCCCGACCGGCTTGCCGGACGCCGCACCAGCTTTGGCGGTGTGCGCCACCAGCGCGATGACGCCGGGCTGCCAGGGGTCGGTCAGCTTGGCCAGCTCGGCCGACATGCGGTCGGCGGCCATCGTGTACTGGGCCAGATCGTTGGTGCCGATCGAGAGAAACTCGACATGCTCGAGAATCCGGTCGGCCAGCAGTGCCGCCGCGGGCACCTCGATCATCACGCCCGGGACCAGGTTGCGCTCGCGCGCCCGCTCGGCGAAGTGTTTGGCCTCATCCGGGGTGGCGATCATCGGAGCCATCACCCACGGCGCGTTGCCGGAGTTCGAGGCGGCCGCCGCGATGGCGTCGAGCTGGCGCTCGAGCACCTCGGGATTGAGTGCGGCGATGCGGATTCCGCGGACGCCGAGGGCCGGGTTGGCCTCGTCGGGGTGGCCGACGAACTTCAGCGGCTTGTCCGAGCCGGCATCCAGCGTGCGGATCACGACCTTGCAGCCGGCGAAGGCGTCGAGCACCTCACCGTAGATCGAGGCCTGCTCGTCCACGGTCGGCTCGGTGTCGCGGTTGAGGAAGCACAGCTCGGTGCGGAACAGGCCGATGCCCTCGGCCGGGGTCTCCCGCGCCGCGCGGGCGGCCGACCCGTCCTGGACGTTGGCCAGGATGGCGACCGGATGACCGTCGGCGGTCGCGCCCGGGCCCGCCCAGCCGGCCATCGCGGCGATCGCCGCGTCGGCGGCGTCCACGGCGGCTTCGGCTTCGGCGGGGTCCGGGGACAAGGTGACCGTCCCGCGGGTTCCGTCGATCAGCACCGGGGTGCCCGGAGCCACGTCATCCAGACCGCCGACCGCGACCACGCACGGGATGCCCAGCTGGCGGGCGATGATCGCGGTGTGGCTGGTGGGGCCGCCCAGGGTGGTGGCCAAGCCGACGACCAGGCTGGGATCCAAACCCGCGGTGTCGGCGGGAGCCAGGTCTTCGGCGCACAGGATCGACGGTTGCGCCGGCGTGGGCACGCCCGGCTCGGGCAGCCCGCTCAACTCGGCAACCACCCGATCGCGGATATCGCGCAGGTCGGTGACCCGCTCGGCCATCAGGCCGCCGAGCTGGGTGAACAGATCGACGAACTGGGTGACCGCCTCGGCGGTGGCCCGCACCGCGGGCATTCCTTCCTTGATCCGCTTCTCCGCCGCGCCCAGCCAGGCCCGGTCCTGGGCCAGTGTCGCGGTGGCCGCGAGCACCTCCGACGCCGATCCGGTGGCGGCTGCGGCGCGCTCGCGCAGCCGTTCGGCGACCGTGGCCGCCGCCGTAGTGAACCGGGCCGCCTCGGCTTCACGCTGATCGTCGGCGATCTGACCACCGGGATCGAGATCGTCGATCGCGGGCAGGCGACCGGGCCGGATGACCGGGGCAAACCGGACTCCCGGGACCACCGGGACACCAGTCAGAACAGCGCCGGAGGGGGCGTCGAGTGAAACAGACCGGGAAGAGGCTGACATGTGAACCAGATTACAACAAACCATTGACAAGTCAACACGAACGGGAGTAAAACAACACAAAGCAACATAAACCACGGCTCAGAACCCACATAAACGGAGAATCGTGTACGCGGAAGAACGTCAGCAGGCCATCGCGGCGCAGGTGCTGTCGCAGGGTCGGGCGTCGGTCGCCGAATTGGCCCAGGCCTACGACGTCACCACCGAGACGGTGCGCCGCGACCTGGCTGCCCTGGACCGCGCCGGCCTGGTGCGCCGCGTGCACGGCGGCGCCGTCCCGATTCGCGCCCTGCACGTGGTGGAACCCGGCGTCGACGAGCGCGAGGTCACCCGCGCCGATTACAAGGAGTCCATCGCCCGGGCCGCCACCGAGTTCCTGCCGCTGCCCGGAGCCAGTGTGCTGTTCGATGCCGGCACGACCACCGCGCGGGTGGCCGGGATGCTGCCACCCGACCGTGAACTGGTGGTGGTGACCAACTCGGTGCCCATCGCCGCCCGGCTGGCAACCATGCCGGCGATCAACCTGCAGCTGCTGGGCGGCCGGGTGCGCGGGCTGACCCAGGCCGCCGTCGGCGAACAAGCGCTGCGCGCGCTGGACACCCTGCGGGTCGACATCGCGTTCATCGGCACCAACGGCATCAGCGTCCGGCACGGCCTGTCCACTCCCGACAGCGACGAGGCCGCGGTCAAGCGGGCCATGGTTCGGTGCGCGAATTACGTTGTTGTGGTGGCTGATTCATCGAAAGTCGGTCGCGAGGAGTTCGTCAGCTTCGCGCCCATCGACAGTGTGGATGCCCTGGTGACCGACGCCGAGATCAGCGCCGCCGACCGGCAACAGTTGTCCGAGCACGGCGTCGAGGTCGTGCTGGCAGGAGGGGAAGCATGATCGTCACCGTCACTCCCAACCCGAGTATCGACCGCACTGTCACACTGCTCACCGAGCTGGTCCGCGGCGCGGTGCACCGGGTGCGTTCGGTATCCAACGAGCCGGGCGGTAAGGGCGTCAACGTCGCCCGGGCCCTGACCCTGGCCGGACTGGACACCGTCGCCGTGCTGCCGGCGGCCGAACACGACCCGATCGTCACGGCGCTGCGCGCCAGCGGCGTCCCGTTCTACGCGGTGCCCATCGACGGTGCGGTGCGCACCAATCTGACGATCACCGAATCCGACGGAACCACAACGAAAATCAACGAACCCGGCGCGGTGATCGACGAGCAGGCACTGGCCGCGCTGACCCGGGCCGTGCTGGAGCGCGCCGCCTCGGCCCACTGGGTGGTGCTGTCCGGTTCGCTGCCCCCGGGGATGCCCGAGTACTGGTATGCCGACGTGGTCGCCGAGCTACAAGCCTTCGACTGCAAGGTCGCGGTGGACACCTCCGATGCGCCGCTGGCCGCCCTGGCCGCCGGCTTCGACCGGGCCGCCCCCGACCTGATCAAGCCGAACTCCGAGGAGCTGGCCGGATTGGCCGGAGTCGATGCCCAGGCGCTGGAAGATGCTCTGGCCCAGGGCAATCCGGATCCTGTCGTCGACGCCGCCCACCGCCTCATCGAGCGCGGCGCCAAGACCGTGCTGGCCACCCTGGGTGCAGCAGGTGCGGTCCTGGTCAACGAGACCGGCAGCTGGCTGGCCACCCCTCCCCCGATCAAGCCCAGGAGCACCGTCGGCGCCGGTGATTCCTCCCTCGCGGGCTATGTGCGCGCCGACGTCGGCGGTGCCCAGGCCCCGCAACGACTGCAGATGGCCGTCGCCTACGGCAGCGGCGCGGCCGCCCTGCCCGGGTCGGCGCTACCTTCCCCCGCGCAAATCGACCTCGACGACGTCGTGGTCACGTCGATCGCCCCGTATCCCGCCCGTCCCTAGCCAGAGAAGGCAGAAAACCCATGACGAACCCCGTGTCCATCATCAGCACCGACCTGGTGCTCCTCGACGTCGATGCCGGCGCCGACAAGGAATCGGTCATCGACCGGCTTGCCGGTCTGCTCGCCGACGGCGGGCGGGTCAACGACCGCGAGGCCCTTAAAGCCGCGGCCCTGGCGCGCGAAGCCCAGTCGGCCACCGGCCTGCCGGGTGGGATCGCCATCCCGCACTGCCGCTCGGGCGCGGTGGGCAGCCCGTCGATCGGGTTCGCCCGGCTGTCGCCGAAGGTCGACTTCGGCGCACCCGACGGCCCGGCCGACCTGGTCTTCCTGATCGCCGCGCCGGACGGTGCGGGTGCCGAGCACATGAAGCTGCTCTCCAGCCTGGCCCGTGCCCTGGTCCGCCCGGACTTCGTCGCCTCGCTGCGCGCCGCCGGCTCGGCCGACGAGGTGGTCGCCCTGGTCGACGGGGTGGTCAACCCGGACGGCGCCGCCGCTCCCGCAGCCACACCCGCCCCGAAACCGGCTGCGGCACAGGCGAAGTCGATCGTCGCGATCACGGCGTGCCCGACCGGTATCGCCCACACCTACCTGGCTGCCGACGGGTGGTCAACCCGGACGGCGCCGCCGCTCCCGCAGCCACACCCGCCCCGAAACCGGCTGCGGCACAGGCGAAGTCGATCGTCGCGATCACGGCGTGCCCGACCGGTATCGCCCACACCTACATGGCTGCCGACGCGCTCAAGCTGGCCGCCGAACGGGCCGGAGTGAACCTGGTGGTCGAGACCCAGGGTTCCTCGGGCAGCACGCCGGTGGACGCAGCCACCATCTCCGGCGCCGACGCCGTCATCTTCGCCACCGACGTGGGGGTCAAGGACCGCCAGCGCTTCGCCGGTAAGCCGGTGATCGCCTCCGGTGTCAAGCGCGCAATCAATGAGCCGGACGTGATGATCTCCGAAGCTGTTGCCGCATCGGATAATCCGAACGCCGCCAAGGTCGAGGGCAGCGCCTCGGCCGCCGGCAGCGGTGCGCCGTCCGGCAATGTCGGCTGGGGCACCCGCACCCGCCAGATCCTGCTGACTGGTGTCAGCTACATGATCCCGTTCGTCGCGGCCGGCGGCCTGCTGATCGCACTGGGCTTCTTGTTCGCCGGCTACGACATCGCCAACAAGCCGGAGGGCAAGACCGACTCGCTGGCCCACATCATCGCCACCACCAACTCGCTGACCAACCTGCCCGCAGGCGGGTTCACCCAGTACCTGGGCGCGGTGTTGTTCACCCTCGGCGGGCTGGCCTTCGGCTTCCTGGTGCCCGCGCTGGCCGGCTACATCTCGTTCGCCATCGCCGACCGGCCCGGTATCGCACCGGGATTCACTGCCGGCGCTGTGGCGGTGTTCGTGGGCGGCGGGTTCATCGGCGGTATCGTCGGCGGCCTGATCGCCGGGTTCGCCGCGCTGTGGATCAGCGGCTGGAAGGTGCCGCAATGGTTCCGCGGACTCATGCCGGTGGTCATCATCCCGCTGCTGGCGTCGCTGATCGTCGGCCTGTCGATGTTCTTCCTGCTGGGCCGTCCGCTGGCCGCGATCACCTCGGGTCTGACCAACTGGCTCAACAGCCTGACCGGTGCTTCGGTGATCCTGCTCGGTGTGATCCTGGGCCTGATGATGTGCTTCGACCTCGGTGGCCCGGTCAACAAGGCGGCCTACGCGTTCGCCACCGCCGGACTCAACGTCGCCGATCCCGCCTCGCTGCGCATCATGGCCGCGGTGATGGCCGCCGGTATGGTGCCGCCCCTGGCGATGGCGCTGGCCACCACGATCCGCCCGGGTCTGTTCAGCGAGCCGGAGCGGGAGAACGGTCGCGCGGCCTGGCTGCTGGGTGCCTCGTTCATCTCCGAGGGGGCCATCCCGTTCGCGGCGGCCGACCCGCTGCGCGTGATCCCGTCGATGATGGCCGGCGGTGCCGTCACCGGTGCGCTCATCATGGCCTTCGACGTCACCTTGAAGGCCCCGCACGGCGGCATCTTCGTGTTCTTCGCGATCGGTAACCTGTTGTGGTTCCTGGTGGCGCTGGCCGCCGGCACCGTGGTTGGTGCGCTGGCCGTGGTGGGCGCCAAGCAGTTCGCCAACCCGAAGGCCGAGCAGGAGGCCAACGCCGCCCTGGCCGCCGCGTAACCGATCGCCCAAACCGACGTCTCGGCGTCGATGTTCGAGTAAACATCTCCATAACGTCGAGTTCGACACCAACTGAAGGGGAGTTCATGCACACCAAGACCGTCATCGTCGGCTCGGCGATCGGACTGCACGCCCGGCCCGCGGCGATCATCTCCGAGGCCGTCGTCAACGCCGGTGTTCCGGTGTCGCTGTCACTGGAGGGTGGCGAGCCGGTGGACGCCGGGTCGGCGCTGATGATCATGACGCTGGGGGCCGGCAACGGCGCCCAGGTCACGGTGGCCTCCGAGGACGAAGCCACCTGTGCGGCGATCGCCGAACTGGTTCAGAAGGACCTCGACGCCTGACCTGACTCGGCCCGGGCCTCGCGATCTGCGAGCCCGGGCCGTGTCATGTCCGCGATGCTCAGGCCAGACCCTTGAGCATCAGGTTCCAGTACAGGAACGGCAGCCCGTACTTCTTGAGATACCAATACGCGCGGTGCGGCTTGGTCGGGTCCAGGCCAGGGAACGACGGCGTGAGGTTCAAGTCGTAGTCGAACTCGGCCAGCAGCATGTCGTGTGAGGACGTCACGATCGGACACGACGAGTACCCGTCGTAGGAGCCCCGCAACGGGCGTCCGTCGATAAAGGCGTCGATGTTCTCCACCACCACCGGCGCCTGCTTGCGCACCGCTGCACCGGTCTTGGCGTTGGGTGAGGACGCGACGTCACCGAGGGCGAACACGTTGGGGTAGCGCACATGCTGCAGGGTGAACTTGTCCACCTCGACGTAGCCGGCGGCGTCGCCGGTGGACAGCGGGCTGCGCTTGATCCAGTCCGGCGCCGACTGGCGCGGTACGACGTGCAGCATGTCGTAGGGCAGCATCGTGTCGCTCCCGCTCGGTCCGACCGCCGACACCATCACCTTGCGCCCATCGGCGTCGACCGCCGTCAGCTCCGACTCGGTGTGCAGAGTGATGCCGTAGCCGGCGATCACCTTGTCCAGGCTGTCGGCGATACCGGGGATACCGAAGATCCGCGGCCCGGGCACGACGAGATGGACGTCGATGTCCTTGAGCACACCCTGCTTGCGCCAGTAGTCCGACGCCAGATAGGCGATCTTCTGTCCGGCGCCAGCGCATTTCACCCCGCCGGTGGGCATGGTGAACACCGCGGTGCCCGACCGGGTGTCGCGGATGAACTCCCAGGTCTTGGGGGCGAGGTCGAACCGGTAGTTCGACGACACCCCGCCGGCGCCCAGCGTCTCCGCCAGGCCGTCGGTGGCCTGCCAGTCGAGCTGGATGCCGGGAGCGACCACCAGGACGTCATAGCCGTAGGTGGACCCATCCGAACAGGTCACGGTGTTGTTGGCCGGGTCGAAACTCTCGGCTGCCTGGCGAATCCACCTGGCGCCCTTGGGCATCACCGAGGATTCGGAGCGCTCGGTGGAACCGGCCTTGGCCTGACCGCCGCCGACGAGGGTCCACAGCGGCTGGTAGTAGTGCTTGTCCGACGGTTCGATGATCGCCACGTCGGTATAGCCCATCCGCAGCATGCGGGCGGCCACCGTGATGCCGGCGGTACCGCCGCCGACGATCAGGATCTGGTGTTTGGCTGTCGTGCTCATGATGTACCTCGTTGTCTCTCAGGCGTTCTGGACTGCTTCTTCCCAGGCGTTGTAACCGCCCAGGACATCACTGACATCGGCGAAGCCGCGCTGGCGCAGCAGGCTGGCCGCCACCGAGGAGCGGTAGCCACCGGCGCAGTACACGACGGTGGGCTTGCGCGGGTCGAGTTCGCCCACCCGGTCCGGCAATTGACCCACCGGAATGTTGACGGCACCGGGGATCATGCCGGCGGCGGCCTCGCCCGGGTTGCGCACATCGACGATCTGCAACTCCGGAACGTCGGCCATCCGCTCGCCCATGGCGTTGGAGGTCAGGCGCGACGCCACGTCGACGTCACCCTGGTTGTCCAGCATCACCTGATAGGGGTCCGCCAGGTACCCGATCACGCGGTCGAAACCGATTCGGGCCAAACGGTTCTTGCCTTCCAGCTCCAGACCCGGCTCGGTCATGATCACCAGGTCCACGTCGGGCTTGACCACCGAGCCGGCGAATTCGGCATAGCGGCCGCCGAGGCCGATGTTGATGGCCGAGGTGAGGTGGCCGAGGGCGAACTCTTCGGGCGCACGCCCGTCGATCAGCATGGCGCCCGCGGCGATCGCGTCCTTGACCTGTGCGTAGGTCATCGGTTCGGGCATCTCGGTCTCGTCGAGCAGGTCCCGGTCCTTGCGGTTGAGGATCGCGTTGTAGACGAAGTAGCCCGGGGCGGGCGGCTGTCCTTCGGTGACCATCTCCATGAAGGTGGCCTTGTCCGAGGCGCGCAGCGCGTAGTTGGTCCGGCGCTGTTCGCCCATCGTCGACCACAGTTCGGTCGACAGGTTCTTGCCGCACGCGGAGCCGGCGCCGTGGGCCGGGTACACCCGGGTGGTGTCGGGCAGGGTCATCAGCTTGTCGTGCAGCGAGTCGTAGAGCTTGTCGGCCAACTCCTCACGGGTGAAGCCGATGGAGGCCAGCAGATCCGGGCGACCCACGTCGCCGATGAACAGCGTGTCGCCGGTCAGCACCCCGTAGGGCAGCTCGTCGTCGGCATGCTCGTAGATCACGATGCTCAGCGACTCCGGGGTGTGGCCGGGGGTGTGCCGGAACTCCAGCTGGACATCGCCGAGCGAATAGCGCTGTCCGTCCTGCACGCCCATGAAGTCGAACTCAGGCGCGGCGACCGAGGAGTAGACGATCCTGGCGCCGGTCGCCCTGGCCAGTTCTAGGTGCCCGGACAGGAAGTCGGCGTGGAAGTGGGTCTCGATGACGAGCTCGATCGTCATGCCGAGTTCCTTGGCGTCAGCGAGGTATTCGGAGACATCGCGCTGCGGGTCGACCACGACGGCGCGGCCGGTGGTCTCGTCGCCGATCAGGTAGGACGCGTGGGACAGGCAGTCCAGGTAGTACTGGTTGAACTTCATTTCGGTGTTCCTTTCGTGAGGTTTGGTGGTGGGTCAGGCGAGCGCGAGAAACAACTTCTCGAGTTCGCCTTCGGTCAGCGGGGTCTTGTCGCCGGTGTCGATTCCGGTGGCGCATTCACGCAGGCCGGTGGCGACGATCTTGAAACCGGCCCGATCGAGGGCCTTGGATACGGCGGCCAGCTGGATGACGATGTCCTTGCAGTCACGGCCGTCCTCGATCATCGAGATCACACCGGCCAGCTGGCCCTGGGCCCGGCGGAGCCGGTGCAGCACTTCGGTGCTGTTCTCGTCGTGGGTCACGGGGTTCTCCTCGTTCTTGGGTGCGTTAGTCATGCTGCGGCCGCCGTCCTGGTGGAGTGGCCGATGATGCGGCGCAGCGGGCAGGCGGCAAAGCGGGTGCAGGCGAACATCACGGCTGCGGCGACGAGAGTCATTGCGGCTCCGGCGAACCCGACGGCCGGATGGATCTCCTCACCGAGGATCACCGACGCCATGATGAGGACGAACCAGCCGAAGCCCTTGCGCAGCACCTCCGGGTCGACCAGTCCGGCGAACCGGGCGCCGATCAGCGCACCGGCGACCGCGGCGGCGATGACCATGGCGGCCAGCTGCCAGTTGATGGCGACGGTGGACAGGTAACCGGCGAACCCGGCGAAGGAGTTCATCGCGATGATCACCAGCGAGGTGCCTACGGCGATCGGCATCGGCAGACCGCCCAGCAGCACCAGCGCGGGCACCAGCAGGAAGCCGCCGCCGGCACCGATGAGTCCGGTCACCAATCCGACGCCCAGGCCGACGGCGGCGATCTTCGCCAGCGGCAGGGCCTTCGCCGCGCCTGCGGTGGTGTTCTTGCGGCCTCGAAGCATGGCGATCGCGGTGGCGACCATCATGACCGCGAACGCGATCAGCAGCACGGTGCCCGGGATGAAGGCGGCGAGGTGGCCGCCGCCATAGGCGCCGAGCATCGCGGTCGCCCCGAATAGCAGGGCGGTGCGCCACTGGACCCGGCCGGCGCGAGCATGGGAGAAGGCGCCCACCAGGCTGGTGGTCCCGACCACCAGCAGCGACGTGGCGATGGCCTGCTTGGCATCCATTCCGGCGACGTAGGCCAGCAGCGGGACGGTCAGTATCGATCCCCCACCGCCCAGTAGGCCCAGCGAGATACCGACGAAGACCGCCAGGACGACTGTCGCAATGACCATCGTGGGCACCTCCTCCCTGTGTTCTACATACCACTGGGGGTATGTTCTCGAGTTCCACGATAGATACCTATGGGGGTATGCGCAAGTGTTCTCCGTCATACCCATGGGGGTACTGGCGAGAAAGGGTCTTAGGTCCCATCGCGGCCGACTGTGGCGCAGACCCGAAGAAAGTCTGTTTGCCCAAGTAACATGCCGCTATGGCCGCGGCGGACCTCACCAGCGACAGCACGGCCCTCGGGAAGCTGGGCGCCTTCATCCGCACCTCGGGCTACCTGCGCAAGTGGCTGATCCTCGGGGTATCGATCGGCATCATCGCCGGACTCGGCGCGGTGGTGTTCTACCTGGCGCTGGACTACACCGGCCGGTTCCTCATCGGCTATCTCGGTGGTTATGACATGCCCCAGGCCGTGGAAGCCGGCGGCGGAACAGGCTCGGACGGTTTCGTTCGGCCGTGGGCGATCCCGCTGATCGTGTTCGGCGGCGCACTGGTCTCGGCCATCCTGGTCGCCAAGTTCGCCCCCGAAGCCGAGGGTCACGGCACCGACAGCGCCATCGAGGCCGTCCACACTGATCCGCGGTCCATTCGCAGCCGCGCGGTCGTGGTCAAACTGCTCTCCAGTGCACTGACCATCGGCTCGGGCGGCTCCGGCGGCCGGGAGGGGCCCACGGCTCAGATCTCGGCGGGCTTCGGGTCGCTGCTGACGCGGGCGCTGAACCTGTCCGACAGTGACGGCCGGGTAGCGGTCTCCCTGGGCATCGGCTCAGGCATCGGGGCGATCTTCGGTGCCCCGCTGGGCGGCGCGGTGCTGGCGGCCTCGATCGTCTACCGCGAGGACTTCGACTACAAGGCGCTGGTGCCGGGATTCCTCTGCTCCGGGACCGCCTATGCGATCTACGGCTCGATCATGGGCTTTGATCCGATGTTCGGCTACGTCGCCCCCGACTACCGGTTCGACCCGGCGCAGCTGATCTGGTTCGCCATCATCGGAATCGTCTCCGCCGCAATCGGTTATCTCTACGCGCGAGTGTTCTACGGCACCGTCTCGCTGACCCACCGGCTACCCGGCGGCAAGATCGTCAAGCCCGCCATCGGCGGTCTGCTGGTGGGCCTGCTCGCGCTCGCGATCCCCCAGGTGCTCGCCAGCGGCTACGGCTGGGTGCAGATCGCCACCACCCGGGAAGGGCTGATGACGATTCCGCTGTGGATCGTCCTGGTGCTGCCGGTCGCGAAGATCGTGGCGACATCGCTGTCGATCGGCACCGGTGGGTCCGGCGGCATCTTTGGACCCGGCATCGTCATCGGTGCGTTCGTCGGCGCCGCGATCTGGCGGCTGGCCGAGTTGGCCGGCGCCCCGGCCCTGCCGGCCGGGCCCGCGGTGTTCGTGATCGCGGCGATGATGGCGTGCTTCGGCAGCGTCGCGCACGCTCCCCTGGCCGTGATGATCATGGTCGCCGAGATGACCGGGTCTTTCTCGGTCATTCCCGGTGCGATGGTGGCCGTGGGGGTGGCCTACCTGATCATCTGCCGCACCCCGGTGTCGATCTACCAGGCCCAGCGCCTCAACCGCGAAACCGCCGCCGCCGAACGGGTGACGGTCCCGGCGCCGGAGATCCTGACCGCACGCGACGACGACCCCGACAAGTAGGCCGCAGCACTGCCGCGGTTCGACCAGAGAAAGGCCCACCGTGCCCAGATCCCGCAGTTCGCATGCTGTTTCGCTCACCGAGGGCGAGATCGTCGAGGAGAACGACCTCGGTTCGATCCGCCGGGTCACCGCCGACAACTTCCCCATCCTGCGCGGCCTGTCCATCAAGCGGGTGGTGATCAACCCCGGCGCGATGCGCACCCCGCACTGGCATGCCAACGCCAACGAACTGACCTACTGCGTCTCGGGAACCGCGCTGGTCTCAGTGCTCGACAGCTACAGCAAGTTCGCCTCGTTCGTGGTCACCGAAGGCGACATGTTCCACATCGACTCCGGCTCGCTGCACCACATCGAGAACATCGGCGAGGACGTCGCCGAGTTCATCATTGCGTTCCGCAACGAGCGGCCCGAGGACTTCGGGCTGTTCTCGGCCTTCGGCGCGATGACGGACGCGGTGCTGGGCAACACCTACGATCTGGACGCCTCCGACTTCACCAAGATCCGCCGCAGCACCACCGACCGCCTGCTGGCCAAGCGCACCGGCGACGCGGTGGTGCCGTCGACGGCGTATTTCGGTGATCCGCACAAGTTTTCGCTGGAAGCGCAGTCGCCCGCGATCAGCGCCGCCGTCGGATCGGCGCATCTGGCGCGGGTTCAGTACTGGCCGGCGCTGAAGGATCTGTCGATGTACTCGCTGCGGATCCGCGAGGACGGTATGCGCGAACCGCACTGGCACCCCATCACTGCCGAGATGGGTTACGTCAAAAGCGGTTCGGCGCGGATGACGGTGATGGGACCCGGTGGCGAACTCGACACCTGGTACCTCAATCAGGGCGACGTCTACTTCATCCCGCGCGCCTACCCGCATCACATCGAGGTCGTCGACTGCCCCGGCTGGCACTTCCTGATCTTCTTCGACCAGCCGATGCCCGGCGACATCGGTTACCGGGCCTCGATCAGCGCCTACTCGCGCGAGGTGCTCGCCGCGACATTCAATGTCCACATCGACGATCTGCCGAACTTCCCGTTCACCAATACCGACCCGTTGATCGTCACCCGCAACAACCCGTTGGACGAGCACGCCATGGGAGAGTGCTGATCAGCGGCGGGATCAACGAGCGGCGCGTGCCGCGCCCTTCTCGGTGGACTTGCCCTCGTGGGCCAGCGCTCCGCCGGCGTTCTCCAGGTGCGCGCGCACGAACCACTGGAACTTCTCCAGTTCAGCGGCGTGGCCGATCAAGATGTCCTGGGTGACCGGATCGAGCTCCTCGGTGGTCGAGATGGCCTTGCGCACATCCTCGATCACCCCGTCGTAGACCAGGTCCAGCGCGGCCAGGTGGGCCTGGACGGTGTCGCGGCCCACCGAGTAGTCATCCCAGGTCCGGTCTTTGAGGATCGCGCCGGGGGTGCCCTGCGGGGAGGAACCCAGCGTGGCGATCCGCTCGGCCACCTCGTCGGCATAGCCGCGGACCAGCTCGACCTGCGGGTCGATCATCTCGTGCACGCCGATGAAGTTGGGACCCACCACATTCCAGTGCACATGCTTGAGGGTCAGGTGCAGGTCGTTGTACGTGCTGAGCTGCTTCTGCAGCAGGTCGGCGACCTTACGGCCCTGCTCTTCGGTCATACCGGGAACGGTGAACTTCGTACCCATATGTCGCTCCTTCGTCATCGCTTGTCGCAGCGACGCATACCCGGGTCCCCCGGGCGGTAATCAGGTCAGGGAGCAGCGTCACAAATTGCTAATGTGCTGCACCGGCAGCCGGGCCCCACGGCGGGGCTCATAGGCCAGACCACTGACCTCCAGGAGCCGCACCGCCCGGTAGCGATGCGGCCGAACCGGTTCCAGCAGTTCGACCATCCCGGCATCGTCGACGGGTCGCCCGATCAACGTCCAGCCGATCATCTTGGGAACGTGGTAGTCGCCCACCGACAGCGCGTCAGCGTCTCCGAACGCACGCTGCGCGGTCTCGGCGGCAGTCCACACCCCGACACCGGGAAGTGAGGTCAACGCCTCGCGAGCGTCAGCGGCGGGCCGGTGGGCCAGGCGCTCCAGCGCGTCGGCGCGCTGCGCGCAGCCGATGACCGTGCGGGCCCGGCCCGGATCGACGTTGGCGCGGTGGAACTCCCAGGACGGGATGCGCCGCCACGCCTCGGCCGACGGGGGCACCCGCATCCGCTCGGGAGCCGGTCCCGGTGCGGGGGTACCGAACTTCGTCACCAGCAGCCGCCAGGCACGGAACGCGTCCGCCCCGGGCACCCGCTGCTCGATGACCGCCGGAATCAAGGCCTCCAGCACCCGGCCGGTGCGGCCCAGCCGCAGATGCGGCACCCGCTGCGCGGCGGCGGCGATCACCGGATGGTGGGGGGTGAAGTCGCGGGCGTCGTCGTCGGCGCCCAGCAGCGCGGGCAGCCCCTCGATGAACTCCTCGGCGCCCGGCCCCCAGGCCTGGCAGCTCACCGCGTCCGCGGCGGCCCGCGCGATGCGGGCTGTCACCGGTCCGCTGGCCTGCAGGCTGGTGCGCCAGATCGTCCGCTCACCGTCGATCTGGTAGCACGGATCGCCCGGACCGCGGCGCTGTGGCGCCAGTGTGTGGCCCGGACTGACCGGGCCCGGGAACCGGACCGTGCGCTCGACGGGCAATGCGGTCAGTCCGGGTCGACGGCGATGTCGGCCTTGTTCGGGTAGAACGCCACGTGGCCGGCGATCGCCGCGACCGCCGGGTAGGGCTGCTCGTAGACCCAGACCGCGTCCTCGATGGTCAGGTTGCCCACGGTGACGTTGTAGTAGCCGGCGTCTCCCTTGTAGGGGCAGTAAGTCCGGCTTTCGCTGCGGTCCAACACCTTTGGATCGACATCGCCGATGGGGATGTACTGGACCACCGGGTAGCTGGACTCCTGGAGTCCGAGCGCGGCGCGGGTGTCGGCGACGAGTTCGCCGTTGACCCGAACCCGGACCCGACCGGCGGTCGGGGTGATCGTGATCGGGTGTTCGGCCGTCGGTTCTTTCATCCTTCGAGTATGCGCCGCGCGGCGCTGTGCGGGAGGCGGTTACGGCCGCCGGGCGATGGCGTCGGCGACGACCGCGATCGGCGAGGTCGTGGACCGTCCGCCTTCCTCGTGCCGGTCGGCCACCTTGTAGGCGGTGTACATGCCGCGCACGCCGATCCAGCGGAACGGTTCGGGCTCCCAGGTCTTCGAGTGGTGCCCGACCCACGGCATCGCGGTCAGCGGGGTGGACCGCTTGAGCACGAGGTCGGTCAAGGTGCGCCCGGCCAGGTTGGTGGCCGTGACGCCGTGCCCGACGTAGCCGCCGGCCTCACCAAGTCCGGTGGCCGGATCCAGACTGACGCCGGCCGACCAGTCCCGCGGCACCGCCAGCACTCCGCACCAGCCGTGGGCGATCGGCACTCCGCGGGTCTGCGGCAACACGGTGTTGAGCACCCCGGTCAGGTAGGTGATGGTGCCCTGGCCGACCGCGCCGTCGTTGTCGATCCGGGAGCCGTACCGATAGGGCACCGCCCGGCCGCCGATGGCGATGCGGTTGTCGGCGGTGCGCTGGGCGTAGAAGAAGCCGTGGGCCAGATCGCCCATCGTTTCCCGGCCCTCCCAGCCGATCCGCGCCCAGATATCGTCGGACATCTGTTCGGTGGCGATCATCGCGCTGTTCATCGGCAGCCAGCGCCGCCGCAAGCCCGCCATCCGCGCGGTGAATCCCTCGGTGGCGCGCAGCACGATCGGCGCGCGCACCACACCCATCGGGGTCTCGGCGCGCCCGGCACTGATAGCGGTCACCGGGGTCTGCTCGTAGATCGTCACGCCCAGGCGCTCGACCACATCGGCCAGCCCGCGGGCGAGCTTGGCCGGCTGGATGCGGGCGCAGTGCGGGTTGAACGAGCCCAGCACCAGGTTGTCGACATGGATCCGCTGCGAGGCTTCGGCGGCGGTCAGCAGTTCGACATCCTCGGTGCCCCACTCGCGGTCCTCGTCCAACTCGGCGCGAAGCCGCTTGGCCTGCGCCGCGTTGCGGGCAACCTCGAGGTTGCCGCCCTTGACGATGTCGGCGTCGATGCCCTCCAGTCGCGCCACGTCGATCACTTCGTCGACCGCGTCGTTCAGCGTCTTCTGCCAGGCCACCACGGAATCCCGGCCGTACTGTTTGGCCAGCAGGCCGCGATGGCCCGGCGCCAGCCCGGACAGCCATCCGCCGTTGCGGCCCGAGGCTCCGAACCCGGCGAACCGCGCCTCCAGGATGGTGATCCGCAGGGACGGGTCAGCCTTCTTCAGGTAGTAGGCAGTCCACAGTCCGGTGTAGCCGGCGCCGACGATGCACACATCGGCATCGCGGTCACCCGGCAGAGCGGGACGGGGCTGAGGCAGTTCGGTGAACCAGTGCGAGACGGAGCCGTTGATGGTGGCCATGACTGCCCATCTTCCCAGCCCGAGCTGTGGACGCCTAATGAGTTATCCGCCCCCAGCAAGGACCACTACAGTGTGGCGACGTCGTCAGCCGAGAGACCGGAGTGTTCAGCCATGACCTACCCGCGCCGCATGCTCGCGGCCATCTCGGCCGTCGTCCTGCTCACGTTGGGGGTGCTGAGTGCGCCGGCCGGCCCGTCCCGGGCCGATGAGCCGCTGCCGCCGGTCTCGCTGACCACGACCTCGGGTGCCCCGATCCAGAACGGCGGCACCTACGGCGTGGGCATCGTCGTCGTCGCGCACTTCGCCGGCCCGGTGGATCGCGGCGCCGCCGAGCAGGCACTCGCGGTGACCACCACGCCCGAGGTGGCCGGCGCCTGGCACTGGGTGGACGACCACACGGCGCACTGGCGGCCGCCGCAGTACTACGCGCCAGGCACCGGCGTCACGGTCGGTGCGCTCGACGCCCCGCTGGTGACCTTCACCATCGGCGCCTCGCACGTGTCGGTGGCCGACGACACCACCAAGCAGGTCAGCGTCTTCGACGGCGGAGCGCTGGTGCGCACCATGCCGACGTCGATGGGCCGCGGCGGTACCGAGAAGGTGGGCGACAAGACGCTGAGCTTCTGGACTCAGCCCGGCACCTACACCGTGCTCGACAAGAGCAACCCGGTGATCATGGACTCCTCCACCTACGGCCTGCCGATCAACAACCACCTGGGCTACAAGGAGTCGATCGCCTACGCCGTACGGATCAGCACCGACGGGGTCTACCTGCACGAGCTTGACGCCACGGTGTGGGCCCAGGGCCACACCGACACCAGCCACGGCTGCCTGAACCTCAACGGCGACAACGCCAAATGGTTCTACAACTTCTCAGTGCCCGGCGATGTGGTCGAGGTCCGCAACACCGGCGGGCAGCCGCTGCAGCTGTGGCAGAACGGCGACTGGAGTGTGCCGTGGGATCAGTGGGCCAACTGACTCACTGAACAACCAACTGCCCGTGCATGCTCGGGTGGTAGGAGCAGTGGTAGGCGTAGGTGCCCGGCGCGCTCGGCGCGGTGAACGTGGCGGTGGCCTTGCCGTCGATCTCCACGTTGAACGCATTGCCGGTGTCGGCGGTGACGCTGTGCTCGGCGCTGTCGGAATTGACGACGGTCACCGTTGTTCCGGGGGCGACGGTCAGCGGCGGGCCGAACTGCATGCCGGAGATCGTGATGGTGGGACCGGCCGGGGCGGCGGTGGCCGAGGTGGCCGGCGGTGCCGAGGACGCCTCCGGTGTCGACGGGGTGGAACTGCCTGACGAGCAGGCCGTGCCGAACAGCAGCAGAGCGAAGACGAGAGCGATGAGTCGTGTCATACGCGCAACACGAACTGACGCCCGTGCCGGTTCAGTCCGCGCGAGCGGCCTTCGCCTGCCGCTTGGCGTCGCGCAGTCCGACCCAGAACCGGGCGGCCTCCCGCACGGATTCCTCGACCGGGCGGGGCTGCCAGCCGAGTTCGCGGACAGCCTTGCTGTGGTCGAGCGGCCCTTCAGCGCGCATCAGCCGTAGTGAGCCCAGCGACAGCCGCTCGTCGGTGCCCTTCAGCTTGCCCTTGATGGTGCCGGCGGCGGCGAGCGCGTAGGCCATCGGCAGCGGGATGGTCCGGCCCGGCGGCGCAGCGCCGGCTTCCTGCGCAGCGATCCGTGCCACGTCGGCGTTGCTGATCATCTTTTCGGAGATCAGGTAGCGCTCGCCGACCCGGCCGCGCTCGGCGGCCAGGATCATCGCGCGGGCGGCGTCGTCGACTCCGACGGCTTCGAGGTCGATACCGCCCATGACGAACGGCAGCTTCCCGAACGCAGCGCCGGCGATGATCGCCCCATGCGGGGTACGGCCCCAGTCGCCGGCGCCGTAGGTGGTGGACACGCACATGGCGATGGCCGGCAGGCCGCGCTCGCGGGCGTAGCGCAGGACGAGTTCCTCGGCTTGCACGCGGGACCGGACGTACGGCGTCAGGCCGCGGTCGACGATGGCGTCGGCCTCGCTGACCACCCGGCCCCGGCGCCGGCCCACGGTGACGTAGCTGCTGGTGAAGATGAAGCGGTGTAAATCAAGGTCCTTCGCGATGTCGAGGACATTGCGGGTGCCCTCCACATTGGTGTGGAACAGCGGGGCCGGGTCGCGCAGCCAGCCCCGGGCGTCGACCACGCAGTAGTAGACGTCGTCGCAGCCGTCCATCGCTGCCCGCACGGTGTCGTTGTCCCAGATGTCGCCGACGAACCGCTGGACGTCGAGGTCGTCGATGGCGATGGTGTTGGCGTTCTCGCGCACCATCACCCGCACCTGATGGCCGTCGGCCACGAGCTGACGGGTGACGTGCGAGCCGAGGAATCCGTTGGCCCCGATGACAAGCTTGGGTGCGGCGCTCACTTCTTGCCCCCGTACTGCTCGAACCAGGCGGCGGCTTCGTCGTCGAGGGTGCCGAGTTCCTTGGCCTTCTTGCACCACCGGATGCCGGCCTGGACGAACTTCAGCGGGTTGTAGATGTCCTCCTGCCGCGACCACAGACCGTCACCGGCGTAGGTGATGATCGAGATGTTGGTGGCGGTGATGATGGTGCCGTCGCCCGGGTCGCGCATCGGGTTGTCCAGTTCGCAGATGATCCGGCCGGTGTCCTCGTCGATCACCGACCACAGCGACGGGAAGTCCGTCATGTAGCTGCCGGGGAAGGTGCCCATGGTCCGCTTGATCCAGGTCCGGACCTCGTCGCGGCCCTTCATGGTGCCCATCGCGTGCTCGATGTAGTCCACGTCGGGGGTGTAGTGCCCCACCCAGGCGTCCCAGTCCCGAGTACGGGCGGCCTGGGCCACGGTGTCCTCGAAGGTTGCGAACGCTTCGGTCAGTTCTTCACGGGAGAAACGCGCCACAGCTCAAACTAGAACACGTTCTATCGAGCTTTGTCGAGGGGTTGGCCGCAGGCAGGACGCCTTTCTGACGCTTGTATGACACGGGATTTTCGAGGCACCCTCGATCGTTGAACAGGTCATGCCACGCGACTATCACCGCAATCCCGATGCCGTGAACGCGCTGTCACCCGAGCAGTACCGGGTAACACAGCGCAACGGCACCGAGCGACCCTTCACCGGCGAGTACTGGGACAACCACGAGCCGGGTATCTACGTCGACGTCGTCTCCGGCGAACCGCTGTTCGCCTCGGTGGACAAGTTCGACAGCGGCTCGGGCTGGCCGAGTTTCACCAAACCGATCGAGACATCGAATGTGGTCACCAAGCGCGACTTCAAGCTGCTGGTGCCGCGTACCGAGGTGCGCTCGGCGCACGGCGACAGCCACCTCGGTCACGTGTTCAAGGACGGCCCGCGCGCGGCGGGAGGGTTGCGCTACTGCATCAACTCGGCTTCGCTGAGATTCATCGGTCTCGACGACCTCGAGGCACAGGGCTATGGCGAATACCGGCGGCTGTTCGAGCCCGCCGCACAGAAGGGAGACGACGTGAGCGACACGAAGACCGCAATCCTGGCCGGGGGCTGCTTCTGGGGAATGCAGGACCTGATCCGCAAGCAGCCGGGCGTGGTGTCCACCCGGGTCGGCTATACCGGCGGGCAGAACGATCACCCGACCTACCGCAATCACCCGGGGCACGCCGAGGCGGTCGAGATCGTCTACGACCCGGCCACGACGGACTTCCGGGCGCTGCTGGAGTTCTTCTTCCAGATCCACGATCCGAGCACCAAGAACCGGCAGGGCAACGATGTCGGCACCAGCTACCGGTCAGCCATCTTCTATCTCGACGACGAGCAGAAGCAGGTCGCGCTCGACACCATCGCCGATGTCGACGCCTCCGGGCTGTGGCCGGGCAAGGTGGTCACCGAGGTGACGCCCGCCGGCGACTTCTGGGAGGCCGAGCCCGAGCATCAGGACTATCTGGTGCACTACCCCAACGGGTACACCTGCCACTTCCCGCGGCCGGGCTGGAAACTGCCCAAGCGCGCCGAGGTCTGATAGCCGCCTCGAGTGTGCGGTTTCGTACGCGACACGCCGCGGCGGGCGTATCGGGACGCACACTCGAGGCGCAGACCTCAGCGGCGGCGGTAGACCACCACCCGGCCGCCCTTTTTCGGGACGTAGGCCACACCGCGGTTGTGCCACTTCTCATCTGGAGCATCGGTGGTCCGGATGGTGAAGTGCCGCAACACCGTTCGTAGCACGATGTCCATCTCCATGTTGGCGAATGCCGCGCCGATGCAGCGTCGCGTGCCGCCACCGAACGGCACCCACGCGAAGGTGTTGGGCTTGGCGTCGAGGAAGCGTTGCGGGTCGAACCGCTGCGGGTCGGGGAACATCTCGGGGTTTTCGTGCAGCTGATTGAGGCTGACCATGATCGAAAAGCCTTGCGGGATACGCCATTCACCGAGCTCGTAGATCGGGGCGATGACGTGACGGCCGGAGAAGTCGATCACCGTGCGGTTGCGCTGCACCTCGAACAGGGTGGCCTGCCGGTAGGTGTTGTCGTCGGTATCGACCTCGGCGACCAACTGCCGCAATACCTCCGGATGCCGGGATATCCGCTCGAACGCCCAGGACAGCGTCGAACCGGTGGTCTCGTGGCCGGCGGCCAGCAGGGTCAGCAGTTCATCGCCGACCTCGCTGCGGGTCATCGCCGAGCCGTCCTCGTAGGTGCTGCGCAGGAACAACGACAGCACATCGTCGCGGTTCTCGAAGTTCGGGTCTTGGCGGGCGCGCGAGATCAGGGTGTCGACCAGTCTTTCGTACTGGCGCCGGTATTCGGCGAGCCTGCCCCACGGAGTGAACCGCCATTCCCGTTCCGGGGCGGGCAGCACCGCCAGGCGCGACCCCAGCGTGACCCACTTGGGCAACAGCTCTCGGAGTTGTTCGAACTCCGCACCCTCGGCACCGAAGATCGCCCGCAGGATGACGTTGAGGCTGATCCGCATCAGCGGTTCGAGGGTCTCGAACTCCCTGCCCTCGGGCCAGGACGCCATCTCGCGCAGCGTCTCTTCCTCGACGATCTTCTCGTAGGCCTTGATGCTCTTGCCGTGGAACGGCGGGGTGAGGAGCTTGCGCCGCACCCGGTGGGCGGGCCCGTCGAGCCCAAACACCGAGCCGGGTCCCAGCAGCCGGCTCAGGTTGGGCTGGATGTTGTAGAGCACCTCGGGGCTGGTGGTGAAGATCTGCTTGGTCAGGGCCGGGTCGGAGACCACGACGGTGCGGCCGAACACCGGCACGTCGGCGGTGAAGCAGCGTCCGTACTGCTGGGTCAGCCACTCCACCACGCGCCGGCGCGAGGCCAGGAAGCCCACCTTGAGCAGTGGACTGGGAGTGGTGGGGGCAGGGGGCAGCTTGGGTTCTGTATTGATGAGAACGTCGACGGTGGGCGCTTCGCTCATATGTGTCCGGCCTCCCAGGATTGCGTGGTACTGCGTTGTACCACTGGCTTGTCCGGTACGGTACTCGTTGGTACCAAGCCTGACAAGGGGTCGGTGTGACGAGAGGAGTCCCGGTGAGCGCACCCGCTGCCGAAACCTCCCTCGATTCGCCGCGGGACGGCGATTTCCGCACGCGCCTGCTGGCCGGGCTGGCCGCCTCGATCGACGAGCGTGGCTACCGGGACAGCACCGTCGCCGACATCGTCCGACATGCCCGCACCTCCAAGCGCACGTTCTACGACCAGTTCTCCACCAAGGAGGAGTGCTTCGCAGAACTGCTGATGGACAACAGCGCGCAGATCGTGGCCAACATCCGCGCGGCCGTCGACCCGAGCGCGCCATGGCACGCCCAGATCCGCCAAGCCGTGGTGGCCTACGTGGACACCATCGAAGCCAGTACCGCCATCACGCTCAGCTGGATCCGCGAGCTTCCGGCCCTCGGCGAGAGCGCCCGCCCGACTCTGCGCCGCGGATTCGGGCGGCTGGTCGCGATGATCGTCGATCTGACCGCCAACGACGGGTTCCGCGACGCCGGTATCGAGCCGGTGACCCGGGCGGGTGCGGTGATCCTGGTGGGCGGCCTGCGCGAGCTGACGGCCCAGACGATGGAGGACGGCCACCCGGTGCGCACCATCATCGAGCCCGCCGTCGCCGCGTCGCTGGCGATGCTTGGTCCCAAACCTAAGGTGTGAGAACCCCTTTCACACGTGGGGCAGCACGAAGGCGAACGGACGGCCGAAGCCGAGCCCGGCCAACCGCCCGGCGCGGATGTCCTGCACCGGCACCTGGACCAGGGCGCCACTGGACGGCTCATAACAGCGCATCGTCGAACCGTCGATCTCGGTGAGCAGCACCCAGTGCCGGGGCACCGCCGAACCGATCAGCATCGCCACCGGCCACCCGGCGGCCACGGCGTCACAGACGGCGGGCAGGGTGTGCGGACCCGCCAGATGCCAGCGGTATCGGATGCCGCGGGCGGCACTGTGTGCGGTCAGCGCACGGGCCATCCCCGCGGGCGTGGTGCCCAGGGCGCGGGGCCAGACCGTGTTGACCAGGCGATGCACCCGGGCCTGCTCGGCGTCGAACCACTGCTGCGGGTGTGTCGACCGCAACGGTGCGGCATACGTCTCGTCCAACAACACACCGGCCATCACCGCCACGCTCGGTCCGCAGGTGACGCCGTCGCGCTGCCGAGGCCACATGTCAGTCGGCAGGCGGGAAGCCGCCGGTGGCCACCGGCCCCCACGTCTGCGGCAGCACCCTGATCAGGCACTTGCCCTGGTCCACCATGGCCTGGCGGTATTCCGCCCAGTCCGAGTGCTCGCCGGCGACCGCACGGAAGTAGTCGACCAGCGGTTCGACGGCATCGGGCAGGTCGATCACCTCCGCCGCCCCGTCGAGCTGGACATAGGGCCCGTCGAACTCGTCGGAGAGCACGACCACGCTAGCGCGGCCGGACCGGCGGATGTTGACGGCCTTGGCACGCCTGGGATAGCTGGCGATCACCACCCGGCCCTGGTCGTCGACGCCGCCGGTCACCGGCGAGGCCTGCAACGACCCGTCGGCACGAAAAGTGATCAGCACCATGCGGTGGCGGGGGCGGACGAACTCCAGCAACTGCTCGCGATCCACGGCATCCGCGGTCGCGTACTTGCGCGCCATGTCAGCCACTCTAACCACGCAGCCGCCACGGGGGCGTAGTTTGTCTTCTCGACCCAGGAAGGATGACCGATGGTTGCGACAATGCGCGCGGAACGGTTCTATGCCGACACGAAATCTGTTGTTCTGGAGGATGTTCCGATTCCCGAACCCGGCGAGGGCGAGGTGTTGGTCAAGGTCGCGTTCTGCGGCATCTGCCACTCGGATCTCAGCCTGATCAACGGCACCTTCCCGGCCCAGCGCCCGGTGGTCACCCAGGGCCACGAGGCCTCAGGCACGATCGCCAAGCTCGGTCCGGGTGTCACCGGCTGGAACGCGGGTGACCGGGTGGTGCTGGCGGCCGGCCGGCCGTGCATGCAGTGCCGCAACTGCCTGCGCGGCGGCGGTGTGAACACCTGTCAGTGGGTCCAGCTCATGGCCTTCGCCTATGACGGTGCCTGGGCCGAGTACACCATCGCGCAGGCGGCCGGGCTCACCCTCGTGCCCGACAACGTCCCGCTGGATCAGGCCGCGATCCTGGCCGACGCCGTGTCGACGCCCTACGGTGCGCTCGTCCACACCGGCAAGGTGCGGGTCGGCGAGTCGGTCGGGGTGTGGGGGGTCGGCGGGGTCGGCACCCACATCGTGCAACTGGCGCGACTCATCGGGGCGGTTCCGGGGATCGCCGTCGACATCAACCGGTCGGCACCCACATCGTGCAACTGGCGCGACTCATCGGGGCGGTTCCGGTGATCGCCGTCGACATCAACCCAGCGGTGCGCGAACGGGCCCTGGAACTGGGCGCCGACTACGCGTTCGACTCCCTCGACCCGCAATTGACCGACAAGCTGCTGGAGGCCACCGGCGGACGCAAACTCGACGTGGCGTTCGACGCCGTCGGCTTGAAGGTCACCTTCGAGCAGGCGCTGGACGCCCTCACCGTCGGCGGCCGGCTGGTCGGGGTGGGCATGAGCGACCAGTCGCCGACCGTCGGCCCGACCTCCATGTTCGGCCTGACGCAGAAGCAGGTCCTCGGCCATCTGGGCTACCAGAACACCGATATCGAGACGCTGGCCGCGCTGGTGTCCCGGGGCAGGCTGGACCTGTCCCGGTCGGTCAGCCAGATCATTCCGCTGGAGGACATCCACGAGGGCATCCGGGCACTCGAGCATGCCGAGGGCAATCCGATCCGGATCGTGGTGGCGCCGTAGTGCGATAGCCCGCTGGACGCGGAGCAGCCGGACAGCGCGCTGGGCGCGTAGTGATTAAGCTGGCGCCTTTCCGCGAGGAGGAGCCGACATGTCCGCCGAAGCGCCCTCACCCGCCGCGCCCCAGGGCCCGGCCGGCCATATCCGGCTGACCTCGCACAGCGGCGCCGACGACGCACCGGCGATCCGGTGGGACGCCCCGACGGCCACTGAGCGGGGGCCGCTGATCGGAACGACCACCACCCGTCGCCACCGCAACGTGATCGGCACCCACAGCGGGTCCTACGGCGTCTACCGCGCACTGGCGGTGGCTGCCGGTGCACTGTCGAGGGAGCACCGCGCCGACCTGACCAACACCGCACCGACCGACGTCATCGGTCCCTACCCGCAGTGGAGCCGGCCTGGCGCGATCGTCAGCCTGGACCCGTGGGGCGCCATGGTCGCCGACGCCTTCGCCGCAGAGTTGGCGGCCGGACACGACATTCGCCCGACGATCGCCGTCACCAAGGCCCACGTCATCCTCCCGGAGATCACCGAGGCCATCGACAAGGGCAGGCTGCAACCCGACGGCCGGGTGTTGCTGCCCGGCGGGGCGGCCCTGGTGACCAAGGCCGCGATCGAGCCGGTCTGGTATCTGCCCGGGGTCGCCGAACGCTTCGGGTGCAGCGAGGCACACCTGCGCCGGATGCTGTTCGAGGAGACCGGCGGCATGTACCCGGAACTGGTGACCCGCTCAGACCTGGAGGTGTTCCTCCCGCCGATCGGCGGGCAGACGATCTACATCTTCGGTGCCCCAAGGGATCTCGCCAACCCGGAGGTGGAGCTCACCGCCCGGGTACACGACGAGTGCAACGGCTCGGATGTGTTCGGGTCCGATATCTGCACCTGCCGGCCCTATCTGACGCATGCGATCGAAGAGTGCATTCAGGGCGCCCAGCGCGGCGGTGTCGGGCTGATCGCCTACTCCCGCAAGGAGGGCCGCGCGCTCGGCGAGGTGACGAAGTTCCTGGTCTACAACGCCCGCAAGCGCCAGGAGGGCGGCGACACCGCGGAGGGATACTTCGCCCGCACCGAATGTGTTGCCGGCGTTCAGGATATGCGGTTCCAGGAGCTGATGCCCGACGTCCTGCACTGGCTGGGGATCCGCACCATTCATCGGCTGGTGTCGATGAGCAACATGAAGTACGACGCCATCGTCGGCGCGGGAATCGACGTCGGCGAACGGGTGAACATTCCCGACGAGCTCATCCCGCCCGACGCGCGGGTGGAGATCGACGCGAAGATGGCCGCCGGGTACTTCACCCCCGGCCCGGTGCCGGACGAAGCCGAACTCAAGAAGCCCAAGGGGCGGGGTCTGCACGGGTGAGTTCGGCAACCGGGGTCGATGTGGAGTCGCCGGCGGGAGCGGCCGCTGCACTGCTGAGCACCGCGGCGGTCCGTGACCGCGCCCGCCAGCTGACCGAGCGGGCCCGCGCCGGAGAGTCGGCGTGGTTCCTCGTCGACGACGACGCGATGGCCACGGCGGCAACCGAAGTCGCGGATGTGACCCGCACCCAGTACCCGGACCTGCAGATTCCCTTCCACAGCCGATGGCGTCACTTCGAGGCCGCCGGTGTGGACCGCAAAGCGGCATTGGACCGCCTGCTGGCCGATCGTGACATCGCCGACCGGGCCCGCGCCATGGTCGACCTCACCGTGGTCAGTGTGCTGCTGGATGCCGGGGCTGGCGCCACCTGGAGCTACCTCGAGCCGGACACCGGGATCCGCCTGCACCGCTCAGAAGGGTTGGGGGTGGCCAGCTTTCACGCCTTCCTCGGTGGCATGTTCTCCAGCGACCCTGACGATCCGTTCCGGGTCGACGCGGCCGGCCTGGCCGCACTCACCGAACAGCGGTTGGCCGCTGCTTTCCAGGTCGACGGCGCCAACCCGCTGGTGGGTCTCGACGGGCGGGTGTCGCTGCTGCACCGGCTGGGCCGCACGCTGGCCGCCGCACCCGACACGTTCGGCACCGACGGCAGGCCGGGCGGGCTCCTCGGCGCGGTGTGCGGGCGGGGGCGCAACACGGTGGCCGCCCACGACATCCTCGGTGCGGTATTGGCCTCGTTGAGCGGAATCTGGCCGAGCGGCAACATGATCGACGGTGTAGCCGTGGGTGACTGCTGGCGGCACCCCGCCGTCCATGGCCCCGGTCTGACGAACGGCTGGGTGCCGTTCCACAAGCTGTCGCAATGGCTCACCTACTCGCTGCTGGAACCGTTCGGCTGGGCGGGGGTGACCGTGACGGGGCTCGACGACCTGACCGGCCTACCGGAGTACCGCAACGGCGGACTGTTCCTCGACACCGGAGTGCTGCGGCTGCGGGAAGGTTTCCACGTCGATCACAGCTACCGCGCCTCCGACGAAGTGGTGGTCGAGTGGCGGGCATTGACGGTGGCCCTGCTCGACGAGCTGGCGCCACTGGTGCGCGACCGGCTCGGCGTCGACGCCGAGCAGTTGCCGCTGGCGCGGGTGCTCGAAGGTGGCAGCTGGGCGACCGGCCGGGCACTGGCACAACGGTTACGTGACGGACTGCCGCCGCTGACGGTGATCAGCGACGGCACGGTGTTCTAGGGGCAGATCATGCATGACGTTCATATCGTCGACCATCCGCTGGTGCAGCACAAGCTGACCCTGATGCGCCGAAAAGAGACTTCCACCAACACCTTCCGGCGGCTCGCCAACGAGATCTCGACCCTGATGGCCTACGAGGTCCTGCGCGACACCCCGACCCAGCAGATCGCGGTGCAGACCCCGCTGGAGGCCACCACCGGAACCGTGATCGACGGCAAGAAGCTGGTGTTCGTCTCGATCCTGCGGGCCGGCACCGGGGTGCTGGACGGGATGCTGACCGTGGTGCCGGGCGCCCGCATCGGGCACATCGGCCTCTACCGCGACCCCAAGACCCTGGTCGCCGTCGAGTACTACTTCAAGATGCCCAGCGATCTGCATGAGCGCGAAGTGGTGGTGGTCGATCCCATGCTGGCGACCGGGAACTCGGCGGTGGCCGCGGTGGACCGCCTCAAGGAGTTCGCGCCGCGGTCGATCAAGTTCGTCTGTCTGCTCACCTGCCCGGAGGGCATCGCCGCGCTGCATCACACCCACCCCGACGTGCCGGTCTACACCGCCGCGGTGGACCGCGCGCTCGACGAGCACGGTTACATCGTGCCGGGTCTCGGCGATGCGGGCGACCGTCTGTTCGGCACCAAATAGCCGCGCTCACAGCGATCACACACCGTCCTGCCAGGAAACGGTCGGGCGCGGGTGGGTCAATGGCTGGGTGACAACGACGCTCTCCGACGAGGCGCCGCCGGCCCCGGCTGACCCCACCCCACGACTGCGGCGATCCGACCGCATCGGTCTGGCGCTGCTGCTGGCCGGCACCGCCGTGCTGTACCTGTGGCACATCACCGTCAACGGGATGGCCAACCAGTTCTATGCGGGGGCCACACTGGCCGGCTCGAAGAACTGGGAGGCGTTGCTGTTCGGGTCGCTGGACCCGGCGAACTTCATCACGGTCGACAAGCCCCCGGTGTCCCAGTGGATCATGGGCCTGTCGGGCCAACTGTTCGGGTTCAGCAGCGCCAGCATGCTGATCCCCGAAGCCCTGATGGCGGTGGCCACGGTCTGGTTGGTCTACGCGGCGGTGGCCCGGGTCTGCGGACCGCGCGCCGGGCTGCTGGCGGGAGCAGCGCTGGCGCTGACCCCAGTGGCCGCGCTGATGTTCCGGTTCAACAATCCCGACGCCGCCATGGTGCTGTTGATGACGGCGGCGGCCTACTGCACTGTGCGGGCGATACACCGGGGCAACGGTCGCTGGCTGGCATGGGCGGGCGTGGCACTGGGTTTCGCGTTCCTGGCCAAGATGCTCGAGGGCCTGATGATCGTGCCCGCGATCGGGCTGGCCTATATGGTCGCGGCGCCGATCGATCTGCCGCGCCGGGTGCTGCACCTGCTCGGGACGACCGCCGCGTTCCTGGTCTCCGCGGGCTGGTTCGTCGTGCTGACGCTGGTGTGGCCGGCCTCGACACGGCCCTACATCGCGGGGTCGACCGACAACAACTTCATGAACCTGGTGCTGGGCTACAACGGATTCGCCCGGGTGGCTGGTCGCAACCACGAGGCGTTCGGATCCGCCGATCCGCTGGGCTCCTCGGCAGGAGATCAGCTGCGGCCGGCGCACTTCGGTGGGTTCGGCGGCCAGCACGAGGGGCTGGCCCGCCTGCTGTCCGGGGAGTTCGGCTTCGAGATCGGGTGGCTGGTGCCGGCCGCCCTGCTGGCGATCGTGCTGGTCCTGATCTCCCGCGGTCGTGCACCCCGCACCGACCCGGTGCGCGCCGCGACCCTGTTGTTCGGTGGCTGGCTGGTGGTCAACGGGCTGGTGCTCAGCTTCATGAAGGGGATGGTCCACCCTTACTACTGCCTATCGCTGGCGCCGGCGGTGGCAGGGATGGTCGGCATCGGCGTTCACGAGATGTGGCGGCGGCACGACATGTTCGGCCGGCTCGGGGTGACCTGCCTGATCCTGGTGACCGGGGTGTGGAGTTGGTGGGTGTTGGGCCGCAACGAATCCTGGCTACCGGCACTGCGCTGGGCGGTCCTCGGCGGCGCGGTGATCGCCGCCGCGGCGCTGGCTTTCTCCGGGCCCACCCGACGCCGGGTGGCCGTGGTCGCCGCAGGGTTGGGGGCGGTGGCGCTAATGGCCGGCCCGGCCGCCTACGCGGTGGCGACCATCGGGACCGCGCACCGGGGCGGCGGTCCGATGGTGGGCCCGGCGAGGCCCGAAACCGACGCCGCAGCAAAGGTATTCGGTGGAACTCCCGAGAACCCGAAGCTGGCTGCGCTGTTGCGCGACACCTCGACCCGATGGTCGGCGGCGACCATCGGATCCTCGACGGCCGCCGGCCTCGAATTGTCCAGCGGCACCGCCGTGATGGCGATCGGCGGGTTCACCGGCCGTGACCCGGTGCCGACGACCGAGGCGTTCAAGTCCGACGTCGCCGCCGGGTTGGTGCGCTACTACGTGGTGCAGAAGGACTGGCGCGGCAAGGCCGACGGCTGGCCGTTCGGCGGAGATCACACCGGCATCACCGACTGGGTCACCAGGACGTTCCCGGTGACTCAGGTCGGCAATGCCGATGTCTACGATCTGTCCCGACCCAAATAGTCAGGCAGCCCTGGCCAGTTCGGGAGCGGTCTTGCGCACCCGGTCCGGCAACGCCAGCTTCACGATCTTGCGCACCACCGTCGCGAACTGCTTGGGCAGCGGACCGGAGTTGTAGGGCACTCCGTAGCGGCGGCAGACCTCCCGGACCTCCGGCGCGATCTCGGAGTACCGCCGGGCCGGCAGATCGGGGAACAGATGGTGCTCGATCTGGTGCGACAGGTTGCCCGACAGGATGTGGAACAGCTTGCCGCCGGTCAGATTCGCCGAGCCCAACACCTGGCGGAAGTACCACTGCCCGCGGGATTCGTTGCGGGTCTCCTCGATGGAGAACTCTTGGGTGCCCTCCGGGAAGTGCCCGCAGAAGATGATGGCGTAGGACCACACGTTGCGCATCAGGTTCGCGGTCATGTTGCCGGCGAACACGAACGGTGCGAACGGCCCGGCCAGCAGCGGGAAGGCCACGTAGTCCTTCAGTGTCTGGCGACGGGTCTTGCGCCAGATCTCCTGCAGCACTTCGCGTTTGTCATCCAGCGAGATCTCACCGGCGCGGATCCGGTCGGTCTCCAGCTCGTGCAGGGCAACCCCGTACTGGAACAGCACCATCAGCAGGAACGCATACAGCGGGTTGCCCAGGTAGTACGGGCGCCACGGCTGGTCCGGACTCATCCGAAGGATGCCATAGCCGATGTCGCGGTCCATCCCGACGATGTTGGTGTAGGTGTGGTGGGAGAAGTTGTGCGAGTGCCGCCACTGGTTGGCCGGGCATGCGGTGTCCCACTCGAAAGTGCGGCCGTTCAGTGCCGGGTCACCGGTCCACTCGTACTGGCCGTGCATGACGTTGTGGCCGATCTCCATGTTGTCGAGGATCTTCGACAGCCCCAGCAGGGCGGTGCCGGCCAGCCAGGCCGGCGGGAAGATGCCCGCGAACAGCAGCGCACGGCCGGCGATCTCCATACCGCGCTGGGCCTTGATCACCTTGCGGATGTAGTCGACGTCGGCCTGGCCGAGGTCGGCGATCACCCGGTCGCGGATCGCGTCGAGTTCACGGCCGAAGGCGTCGGCCTGTTCGGGGGTGAGCGTGATGTGTTGCTGGGTCATGGTTTTCCCCTTTCTGGTGTTACAGGGCGAGCTCGACGTCACCGACCGGGACGGACACGCAGATCTGCACGTCCTCCTCGTCGGCGGTCGACACCGCACCGGTGGTCAGGTTGCGCACCGCACCGCGGTGCTTACGCAGCGTGCAGGTGTGGCAGATGCCCATCCGGCATCCATTCTTGGGTGTCAGTCCGGCATCCTCGGCCTGCTCGAGCAGCGGACGGCCGTCATCAGTGGCTTCGATTCCGCTGTCGCGGAAGGTGATCCGTCCGCCCGACGGGCTGTCGGGGACGACGAACGAGACGGGGACGAAGCTTTCCGATCGCACGTCGTCGCAGATTTCGCGGACGGCGTCGATGAGGGCTGGCGGCCCGCAGACGAACACCACGTCGGGATCCGGCATGGCGGCCTGGAGATGGCCGGCGCCGAAGTGCCCGGTCAGCTCGCCGCCCGGCGAGCGGGTGTAGCCGTGCAGCACCGGGTAGGGCAG
This sequence comes from Mycobacterium sp. M26, assembly GCF_001494595.1. Lineage (GTDB taxonomy): Bacteria > Actinomycetota > Actinomycetes > Mycobacteriales > Mycobacteriaceae > Mycobacterium. The sequence goes on along the minus strand of NZ_LN929907.1, from coordinate 637,913 downwards.
CGCCGCGAGTTCGTCGCGGTAGTCGGCATCCGCCGGGGTCGGCGCGTAGTGGATGAAGGCGACCTCGCCGTCGAACCCTTCGGCGTGCAGAGTGCGCAGCATGGACATCACCGGGGTGATGCCGCTGCCTCCGGACACCAGCAGGATCCGGCCCGGTCGCTGCTCGGGGAGCACGAAGTCGCCGGCCGGTGCGGAGAGTTCCACCACCATCCCGGGCCGGGCGTGGCGGAACAGATGCTCGGAGACCACACCGCCGTCGTGGCGGCCGATCGTCAGTTCGATCAGAGCCGACCCCTCGGCACTGGCCGGGGAGTAGCAGCGGGTGTGGCGGCGGCCGTCGATCTCGACGGTGAGGTTGAGGTACTGGCCGGCCCGGTGGCCGGCGACGGCCTCGTTCGGTGCGAGGACGAGGGTGACGCTGCGCGGTGTCGACCGGCGCACGTCGACCACCTTGGCGCGTGCGTCGGTGGTCCAGGTGGGGTCCACCAGCTCGGTGTACCGGTCCACGCCGTGCGGCCCGGTGAGCAGATCGACCAGCGGCGAGCGGAGCACCTTCTTGGTCAGAGTTTGAGTGAACATGTGTACACCGTGACTGGTGAAACCCCACGTCGTCAAGAGATCCGCCCAGTCTGTGGTAGGGTTCACAGCAGTGAACAGTCGTACGCCGAAGTCACGGCATGAGCGGTCGTCACGCAGTTCGGCGAAGGGATCCACCTCCCGCGAAGAACGCAAGGAGGCGACCCGCCGGGCCATCATCGACGCCGCGCTGAAACTGCTCGACGAGCGCAGCTTCAGCGGATTGAGCCTGCGCGAGGTCACCCGGGAGGCGGGCATCGTCCCGGCAGCGTTCTACCGCCACTTCGACTCGATGGACGCCCTCGGCCTGGTACTGATCGACGAGTCCTTCCGCACCCTGCGCGAGATGCTGCGCAGCGGTCGTGCCGGAAAGCTCGACCCCAACCGCGTGATCGAGTCCACCGTCGAGATCCTGATCTCCGGAGTGACCGACCAGCGTGAGCACTGGCGGTTCATCGGGCGGGAACGGTCCAGCGGCGTCACGGTGCTGCGCTACGCGATCCGCACCGAAATCCGGCTGATCACCTCGGAACTGGCCACCGACCTGGCCCGGTTCCCCGGGCTGAATACCTGGAGCACCGAGGATCTCAACATCCTGGCGAGCCTGTTCGTGAACTCGATGATCATCATCGCCGAGGCCATCGAGGACGCCTCCGATCAGGCCGCCCTCGAGGAGATCAAACGCACCGCGGTCAAACAGCTGCGGATGATCGTCGTCGGCGTGGCCGGGTGGCGCAGTGATCCGCAGGGCGACTCCGCCCGGCTCGCCGAGACTGAAACCCAGCAGGCGAATCTCGAGTAGCTCGCGGCGTGGCTTCAGTCTCGGCGGAATGGGAACCCCGGGATATGGCCATTTCACGTCCAGCAGTGCTGTTCGACATCGACGGCACCCTCGTCGACTCCAACTATCTGCATGTGCACGCCTGGCAGCGGGCCTTCGCCGAGCTGGATCTGCCAGTACAGGCCTGGCGCATCCACCGCAGCATCGGGATGGACGGATCGCAACTGGTCGACACCCTGTCCGAGCACGCACCGGAAGCAATTCAGAAGCAGCTCAAGGACTTCCACACCCGGTACTACCAATCGGATGCGGCGCTGCTGAGAGTGCTTCCCGGGGCGCGAGCGCTACTGGCCCGGGTCGCCGAGCTGGATCTACAGGTGGTGCTCGCGACGTCGGCGCCGGACAACGAACTGGCCCTGCTGCGCTCGACCCTGGACTGTGACCACCTGGTTTCGGCCATTACGTCGTCGGAGGATGTCGAGAAGGCCAAGCCGCGACCGGACATCGTTCAGGTCGCCCTGGACAAGGCGGGAGTGGGTGCGCACCAGGCCGTGTTCGTCGGCGACACCGTGTGGGACATGAAAGCCGCGAACCGGGCGGGAGTGGAGTGCATCGGCGTGCTGTCCGGCGGGGTGTCGCGCGCCGAACTCGAGGCGGCCGGCACAGCAGCCGTGTACGACAACGCCGAGGATCTGCTGGCGGCGGTGCACAGCAGCCCGATCGAGGCCCTGCTCCGCCAGAACCGGGCGCACGGGGTTTTGCCGTGATCCGGTTCGGGTAGAGACAGGGCCATGGCCCGGCCGGTACCGCCGCGGCACCCGAAGAAGGGAAATCCGACCATGAAAGAGAACGAGAACCTCCTCGAGCGCCGACCGGACGGCGTTGACGACGACACCGTCGAAGCGGTCGGATCCCTCTCGGAGGCACTGGAATACGTGGAACGGGCCCGCGGCCACCTCTACTCGTTTCATCAACTGATGGGCCACGCCGATCTACTGCTCGGTGAAACCTGCGACAAGCTGCGCGACGCCGGTCAGCACGAGGTCGCCGAGACACTGGAGACCGACATGGTGGGCCGCAACGTCCTGCACGGACGGTGGACCTTCCAGATCGTCGAGGAGTTCGACGACGACTACTGGAGCCGGCTGCGGGAGCACGAACGCGCCGTGCGTGACGAGTTGATGGGCGGCCAGCGGCACGTGTTCGAGGCCGAGATGAAGGAGCGCCGCCGCACCAAGGGCCGCGCCGGGCACGAGGCGTCACCCTGATATTTGTCACCACCGTCACACGCCAATCGGGATTGGGGCACCACCCAACCGGGGTACCCGGCACAGTCCACCCGCCGACCGAGGGAGTATGACGTGACCAACTCAGCAGCTTCGGAGGTCTGGCCGGGTAAGGCGTACCCCCTGGGCGCCACCTACGACGGGTCGGGCACCAACTTCGCACTGTTCTCCGAGGTCGCCGAACGCGTCGAGCTGTGTCTGTTCGACGACGCCGGCACCGAGTCGCGGGTGGTGCTGCCGGAGGTGGACGGCTTCGTCTGGCACTGCTTCCTGCCCGGTATCGAACCGGGCCAGCGGTACGGCTACCGGGTGCACGGCCCGAACGATCCGGCCCAGGGCCATCGCTGCAACCCCAACAAACTGCTGCTGGATCCGTATGCGAAGGCCATCGACGGCCACTTCGACTGGGACCAGTCGTTGTTCGGCTACACCTTCGGCGATCCGGACAGCCGCAACGATGACGATTCGGCGGCCAACATGCCCAAGTCGGTCGTCATCAACCCGTACTTCGACTGGGGGGTGGACCGGCCGCCGCAGCGGGAGTACGCCGACAGCGTGATCTACGAGGCCCACGTCAAAGGTCTGACCCAGACTCACCCGGACATTCCCGAGGCGGTCCGCGGTACCTATTCCGCGATCGCCCACCCGGTGATCATCGACCATCTGAAGTCGTTGGGCGCCACGGCAATCGAGCTGATGCCGGTGCACCACTTCGCCAACGACTCGACCCTGATCGACAAGGGCCTGTCCAACTACTGGGGCTACAACACCATCGGCTTCTTCGCCCCGGACAGCAAGTACTCGGCCAGTTCCACCCCGGGCGGTCAGGTGCAGGAGTTCAAGGCGATGGTGCGGGCGCTGCATGAGGCGGGTATCGAGGTGATCCTCGACGTGGTCTACAACCACACCGCCGAAGGCAACCACATGGGGCCAACACTGAGCTTCCGAGGGATCGACAACGCCGCCTACTACCGGTTGGTCGACGACGACAAGCAGTACTACATGGACTACACCGGTACCGGCAACAGCCTCAACGTCGGCCATCCGCATTCGCTGCAGCTGATCATGGACTCGCTGCGTTACTGGGTGACCGAGATGCACGTCGACGGGTTCCGGTTCGATCTGGCGGCCACGCTGGCCCGGGAGTTCTACGACGTGGACCGGCTGAGTGCGTTCTTCGAACTCGTGCAGCAGGATCCGACGGTCAGCCAGGTGAAGCTGATCGCCGAGCCCTGGGATGTCGGGCCGGGCGGGTATCAGGTGGGGAACTTCCCGCCGCAGTGGACCGAGTGGAACGGCAAGTTCCGCGACACTGTGCGCGACTTCTGGCGCGGCGAGGACGCCAGCCTCGGCGAGTTCGCCTACCGGCTGACCGGATCGGCCGATCTCTATGAGCACACCGCCCGCCGGCCGGTCGCCTCGATCAACTTCGTCACCGCCCATGACGGCTTCACGCTGCGCGACCTGGTCTCCTACAACGAGAAGCACAACGAGGCCAACGGCGAGGACAACAACGACGGCGAGAGCAACAACAAATCGTGGAACTGCGGCGCCGAGGGGCCGACCGACGACCCGGAGATCAATGCGCTGAGAGCGCGTCAGCAACGCAATCTGATCGCCACCACCGTGCTCTCCCAGGGGGTGCCGATGCTCTCCCACGGTGACGAACTGGGCCGTACCCAGGGGGGTAATAACAACGGGTACTGCCAAGACAACGAGATCACCTGGATCGACTGGGCCAATGCCGACGCCGCACTCCTGGAATTCACCGCGACCGTGTCCGCGCTCCGTGGCGAACATCCGGTGTTTCGCCGGCGCCGTTTCTTCAATGGGCGGCCGGTGCGCCGACGCGGTAGCGAAGGCCTGCCCGACATTTCCTGGTTCCGTCCGGACGGTTCGGAGATGAGCGACGAGGACTGGGACTCGGGCTTCGGAAAGTCCGTCGCGGTGTACCTCAACGGCCAGGGCATCCCCGACCTGGACACCCGCGGCCAGCGCGTCGTCGACGACTCTTTTGTGCTGTGCTTCAACGCCCATCACGAGCCCATCGAGTTCACCCTGCCACCGGCCGAGTTCGGGAAAGCCTGGGACATCGTCGTCGATACGGCGGCTGGACCTGGGGAAACAGACGAAGCGCCGGTTATCAAGGCCAGCGGGCCGGTGCGCGTGGAGTCGCGGGCGATGGTCGTTCTCCAAGCCCAGACCTAGCCCCGGTCCGGGCGGGTGGGGCGGCCAAAAAGATAGCCATGGCCGATCCCCTCCCCTCCGGGGGACCCGCCATGGCTCTTGCCGGAATTATCACAATCCGACTCCGGCCACGGTGCGATTTCGGCGATTTGAATTCAATTTTTTGCAAGTACCCAGCAAACAGCCAGAAACTGTTTGAAACGGGTAGTTTTCAGATTCCGGATGAGCGTGATGGACTAGCTCCATGGCGGCCGTAAACCGACCAGCGGACGGTTTTGTGGGCAAGGTCAAAGACGTGACAGGCCCCGGTCTGACCGACGCCTGGGGCATGGCGTGTACCGACCTCGGCGCCTCGGTTGCAGCGGCCGACGGCAGCCTCGTCTCGGTCTTCGGGGACACCTTCTCCGGCGGTCGCGTCGGCGTCGGCGACTGGCGCTCACCGGTGATCCTGATCGGATCCGGGGACGCCACCCACGAGGTCGTCTACCGACGGGCCGGCGGCCCTGACCCGTCCTACGCGCATCAGCTCTGGCGCTACCGGCACTCCCCCGACGGTGGTCTGCTGCGCCGCGGGATCAGCACCGTGATTCCCTCGGACCTGCTACGCGTGGGCGACGACCTCTTCCTGCATGCGATCGTCAACCGCGGCTTCGGCAATGTGGTGTGGACCGAGATCTGGCGCTCCGCCGACAACGGACGTTCGTGGCGCAATCTGGGCGCCAAGTTCCCGGCCCGGCTGCACTCCGGCCACGGCCAATGCTGGTCGTGGGACTTCAATCCTGACGACGGCTGGGTGTACGTCGTCTCCACCGGTTTTCAGCGCAACAAGGGCATCGTCCTGCACCGGGCGCGCCCACATCACCTCGCCGACGGCAGCCGCTATGCCGCATGGGATCCGTACCGCCGCAGCTGGGGCTCAACCCCGGGGCCGATCACCCCACCCGGGGAGACCTGGGGTGAACTGTCGCTGCGCCGGTTGGCCGCCGGGCAGTGGGTGCTCGGGGGCTTCGTCTCATCGGCGTACGCGCTGGGCTACCGGACCATCGCCGACCCCACCGCCGACCTCACCGGCGTTCCGCTGCAATACCCGGTGACCGGCTGCTCGTGGGACGACGAGGATCACGGGTCGTGCCGGGTCGCCCAGTTGTACGGCGGCTACGTGCTGCCCGGGAGCCGACTCGGGGTGCGCGGCGGCGTGGGTCTGATGGTGTCGCAATGGAATACCGCCCGCGGCTGGCCCTATCGGGTGATGCAGTTCCGGGTGACCCTGCAGGACACCACCGCGGACCGCTGACCCGTAGCGGTCTCAGCGGGGCCGGCGCCACATCGGCCACAGGGTGGGCCCACCGTCGGGGACCACGATCTCGCCGGTGACCTCGAACCCGAACCGCTCGTAGTACGGGACGTTGTCGGGGTTGCTCGACTCCAGGTAGGCAGGGGCGAACTCGGCGTCGCACCGCTGCAGCCGGGATTGCATCAGTGCCCGGCCGAATCCGGTACCGCGCACGGTCGGGTCACTGCCCAGGACCGCGAGGTACCAGTGCGGTTCCTCGGGGTGATTCTCTTTCATCAGGTCGGTGACGATCCGGCTGACGGCCAGCCGGCCGCGCACGGCGCGCAGCACGGCGGGCAGCATCGCGATCTGTTCCCGCGGCGACTGCTGCCAGCGGCCCGGCGGGTCCCACAGCGCCACACCTCCGATGCCGTCGTCGCTGGTGGCGACCTCGACACCGCGGCCGGGCAGGAAATGGTGGCGGGCCAGCGCACCGAACAGGCCGGGCAGCGCAGCGGTGCGGCGTTCCGGGTCGGGTTGCAGCCAGGTGATCACCGGATCGTCGTGGAATGCCCGGCCCAGCACCCGTGCCATGGCCGGGATATCGGATCGGCGCGCGGGACGGACATCGGTGGCCACCCCGCAAGGTTAGTCACCCAAATGAAGTTCGGCCTGTCGCTGCGACCAGTCCCACAGCCGGGCGGCCTGCTCGGGGTCCACGGCGAACGCGGCATAGCCGCCCTCCATACCGGGGACGAACGGCTCGGCGATCCGGCAGTCCTCCAGATACAGCCCGCCGCGCCCGTCCAGTTCCGGCGACGTCGCCGCCCAGACGGTTGTCGCGGCGCCATGCGCGACGTCGGTGACCTCCAGGTTGGCCAGCCTGCCGCTGTAGTCATCGCGCGTCATGTGCCGGGCAAGTTCGGTGACCACCACGCCGGGATGGACCGCGAAGGAGTGCACCCCGCGCGGTCCCCAGCGCCGCTCGGCCTCAACGGTGAACAACACGTTGGCGGTCTTGCTCTGACCGTAGGCCTGCCACTTGTCGTAGGCCGACTCGTCGTCGTAGTTGGGGTCTTCCCAGCGGATACCGCCGTAGAGGTGGCCGCGGCTGCTGAGGTTGACGATGCGGGTGCCCTCGACAAAGCTGTCCACCAGACCCGTAGTGAATACGAAATGGCCGAGATGGTTTGTGCCGAGCTGCATTTCGTAGCCCTGCGCGGTGCGCGACAGCGGCGGGGCCATGATGCCGGCATTGTTGATGAGCACATCGATGCGGCCGTGCCGGTGTGCGATCGCGTCGGCGGCGGCCTGCGCGGTGCGCAGGTCGGTCAAGTCCAGCGGCACCACTTCACAGTCCAGCGCTGCACGAGTCTTCTCCAGATCGCGTACCGCGGCGACGATCTGGGCACCGGCGCCCTGCATGGCCTGCGCGGTCTGCAGACCGAGTCCCGAGGATGCGCCGGTGATGACCACGACGCGTCCGCTCAGGTCGACTCCGTCGAGTACCTCGGCTGTGGTCTTGGCACTGGCCGCCGTCATGCGGGATCTCCTGTCTCCCCGGCCGTCGACCGCCACCGGGGCGGCCGTCGTTCCCGCCAGGCGGCCGGCCCCTCGGCGGCGTCCGGACCGCCCATCAACATCAGATGCACCGTAGTCTCCCGGGCGGCCACCTCGTCGATGTTCGTCCCACTCCACAACAGTCGCTTGCTGTAGGCCACCGAGGCGGGGTTGGCGTTCACCGCGACGTCGCGGGCCAGCTCCAGCGCGGCGGGCAGCACCTCGGCGGCAGGCAGCGCTCGGCTCGCGATACCGAGCGCGGCGGCCTACGTCCCGGTGAACGTGCGGCCGGTCAGCAGGATGTCGGCGGCCACCGCCAAGCCCGACGCATGACGCAGGGTGTAGTGCACCGCGCAGTCGCCGATCATGCCCCGACGGACCTGTGGGATGGCCAATTTGGCGTCCTGGGCCACCAGGCGCACGTCGCACTGCAGTGCCAGCGTCAGTCCGATCCCGATGGCCGGTCCGTTGATGGCGGCGATCACGAGTTTTCGCACCCGGTAGGCAGGCGGCTGCACCGGTGAGGCGCTGAAGTTCTCGCCCGGGGTGTCGAAAGATGCTGCCGCCGTGGACATATCGGCACCCGAACAGAACGCCCGACCGGCCCCGGTGAGAACCACCGCGCGCACGGCGTCGTCACTGTCGCAGCGGCGGTAGGCCTCGCTGAGTGCGCGCGCCGTCGCACCGGAAAACGCGTTGAGACGTTCGGGACCGTCCAGAGTGAGCACGGCGACCCCGGCATCGTCGATGTCGACGCTCACCGTCGTGTCAGTGCCCACTCAGCGATCCTGACATATCGCTGCTGCGGTTCTACAGCGGCGACGGGATACCGAAGTCGGCCAGATCGTAGGCGGTGACCGTGGTGTCCGATACGGCGTAGAGCACGTCGCCGATGCGCACGGTGCGGATCACCGGCTCGTCGGTGGCGATGGAGCCCAGTTCGGTGATGCCGTCGGGCCCGACCCGCAGCAGTTTCAGCGTCTGGCCGTAATGCCAGGTGCCGGTCTGGTCGTATCCACTGGCCTGAACCGGCAGGACCAGCAAGCCGTCCTCGGGTGAGAAGAGCACCGCGTGATGGTCGAATTGCGCCTGGCTCCAGGACCATTGGCCGTCCTCGTCGAGGAACTGCCGGTCGACCTGGATGGGGTTGGCCGGGTCGGTGACGTCGAACAGCGAGGCGTGCACATGGTTGCGCCAGGTGCCGGCCTCCTGCTCCTGGCCGATGCCCAGGAGCAGTCCGTCGCCGACGGGCTGCAGGTAGTTGGAGAAGCCGGGGATCACCAGCTCACCGCGCACCACCGGGGCCGTCGGATCGCTGAGGTCGATCGCGAACAGCGGGTCGGTCCGCAGGAAGGTGACCAGATAGGCCATGTCCCCGATGAAGCGCACCGCGTACAGCTGCTCGCCGGGCGCCAGCCCGGTCACCTTGCCGACCTCGGCCAGGGTGGCGGCGTCGAGCACGTAGACGCCGTTGTCGTTGCGCGAGCTCCACACCCCGCCGGCCCAGGAGTTCGACGTGGTGTGGGTGGCCACCCGCAGGTGCCCGTCGTATTCGTCGAGCGCGAACTGATTGATCAGGGTGCCGGCCACCACGGCGCCGGCCTGCCATGTCACCGAGGTACCCGCAACGGCGAAACGGTCCAGGCGGGTATCACTGGCGGATCCGGAGTCGGTGTAGGTGTAGTGCGAGGACGCGATATAGAGCGCGTCTCGGGTCATGTAGACGGTCTCGCCGCTGGCTTCCACCATCGCGGTCGACCCGTCGGCGCCGGCAGTCGCGCCGAGCGTATGCCCGGAGTCGATGGACACCACCGTCACCAGCGACTGGTTGACCTTCTCCTTCGGCCGAACGATCTTGCCGGCCTTGGTGAGCACGCCGAGGTCGACGAGGTTGCCGGCCGCGTCGACGCTGTAGGCGTGCGGCAGTGAGGTGCTGACGATCGTGGCGGCCACCCGCGCGGAGTACTCGTCCCACGTTTCGTAGGTCCGGTTGGCGGCGATGGTCGGGTTGCCCCACCGGATCATCAGATCGGTGACCCCGGCGGGCCCGGCGGTCACCGGGATGCCCTTGACCGGGGTGTCGGTGTAGAGCGGTTCAGGCAGCTTGATCGTGGCGTCGAGCACCAGGTGCACCACACCGTCGACGGCCCGCGAATCCCGGTAGGCGCCATCGAAAACTCGCCGGGTGACCGCCGTGGGCGCCGTCGGGTCGGTGATGTCGTAGACGGTCACGGTGGTCTGCGGATTCCACTGGCCCCACGGCGAGAACGGACCGGCCGGCTTGGCGTAGAGCACGCAGCAGCCGCCGTAGCCGGACTGGGTGATGACCGTCAACCGGTTGCCGGACAGGTACTGGCCGACGACGGAGCCGGACAGGCTGACGGTGGACACCACGGTGGTGTCGGTGCCGATGATCTTCAGCTCACCGTTGCGGGCCACATACAGGTAGTGCCCGTCGGTTTCGACGAAGTCGGCCTCGTCGACCCCGTCGACCTGGGTGTTGGTGTCGGAGACGGGAACGGGGACACCGTTGGCCTTGAGGTACATGACATCGAACAGCCACGGGTAGCCGTAGTCGTAGACCGGGACGGTCTGGCCGAACAGTCCCTCGTAGCGCTGCTTGGCCAGGGCGAGCAGATACTCCCGCAACTCCTGCTGGGTGAAGTAGGTGGCGGTGTCGGGTAGCGACAAACCGCGACGCACCAGCAACAGTGCGCCCTGCAGAAACTCGGTGACCGGGCTCGCGGGCAGCCCGTCCAGGCGGTTGGCCGCGATGTCGATCAGGCGGGCGAACTCGGTCTTGAGCGCGATCATCTGGTCGGGTACGGGCACGCCGGCCTGCTCCGCCGGACGTGCAGACCGGGCCGCCGGAGCCCGGGTGACCGCGGATTGTGTTGCGGCCGTCGCTGTTTCGGCGGGTTCGTCGGCGGCAGCGCTGAACAGGGGGATCCGCCGGGCCGGGGCGGCGGCCTTGGGCCGCGTCACCGCGGCGGCCCGTGGGCTGCCGGCCGCACTGCTGGTATGGGCGGATGTGCTGCCGCGGGGGGCGTGCCGGCCGGCCGAACCGCGGGCCGTCGACCCGGTGTCGCTGCTCGCCCCGGTGGACGCCGACGATGTGTCGTCGTCGGCCGAGGCGACGCCGAGCGCTTGCGGCCCCGCCAGGGACAGTCCCAGCGCGAAGGCGGCCGCGCCTACCCGAGCACCATGTTTTCCGGCCAAGACCCCAACCCTTGTTCGTCCTCGTCGTTCACAGCGAGCTCACACTATCTGCACAGGACGGCCCGCAGTGGGGTTTGCTGGTTACTTCTCGGCGTCGATCATGCGACCAGCGTGGTGATGCCCAACGCAACCACACACAGCACCACCACCGCGGTCGTGAGGCCATAACCGATGGTCGCGGCACGACCCATTGCGAAGCGGCCCATCAGGGAGTGGTCCCGGCCGAGCCCGATCATCGCGATGAGCAGCGGTATCAGCAACACCGCGTTGAGCACCTGGGTGCCGACCAGGATGGCGATCAGCGGGACGTTCGGTGCCAGCACGATCGCCGCGCCGATGAAGGTCACGATGCCGTAGGTCATGTAGAAGGTGCGGGCGTCGCGGTACGGGTCGTCGATGGCGGCTTCGAGACCGGCGTACTCGCACACCGAGTACGCCGTGGACAGCGGCAGGATCGAGGCCGCCAGGAACGCCGCACCGATCAGACCGATGGCGAACAGTGTCGAGGCGGCCTCTCCGGCCAGCGGTTGCAGGGCGATCGCGGCGTCAGCGGCGTCGGTGATGCTGCGGCCGTCGCGGTGCAGGGTGGCCGCACACGCCACCACCACGAAGAAGCCGATGACTCCGGTGAGCACCGCGCCGGTCACCACGTCGATGCGCTCGGCGGGCAGGTCCTCGGTTCGCAACTTCTTGTCGACGGCGTAGGACTGCATGAACGACAGGCCCCACGGTGCCAGCGTGGTGCCCAGCGTGGCGGTGACGATGGCGATGGCCTGACCGGTCATCGGCATGGTGGGCACCAGAGTGCCGTGCAGGGCCGCACCCCAGTCCGGCTTGGCCAGGAATCCGGAGGCGACATACGCCAGGAACACCGTGGACAGCAGCAGCAGGAACCGCTCGACCCGGTGGAAGCTGCCCCGCAGCACGAGCAGCGAGACGATCACCCCCGCAGCCGGAACGCTGACGTAGCGGCTGATACCGAACAGCTCGAAACCTGCTGCGATGCCGGCGAATTCAGCGCAGGTGGTGCCGATGTTGGCGATCACCAGCGCGGCGAGCACGGCCCCGCCGATCGCGACGCCGTAGCGCTGGCGCACCAACCCGATCAGGCCCTGCCCGGTGACCACACCCATGCGCGCGGCCAGGGTGTGGAAGACCACGAGGGCCACGGTGGACAGCAGCAGCACCCACAGCAATTGGTAGCCGTGGTCGGCGCCGAGAACCGAGTAGGTGGTGATACCGGCCGGGTCGTCGTCGGACAACCCGGCCAGCAGACCCGGCCCGACAACGGCGAGCAGCGCGGCCAGCCGGGTGCGGTTCCCCCCCGGTGCGCTCACGCGGTCGGCCCCCCGACATGGTGACGACGCCGCGGCCACACCCGAAACCGCAGGAAGGGACGCCCGCGCAACGCGGGTGCACGGGCCAGCAGTTCCCGCCATCGGCCGGCGTGCTCGGCGGGCATGGCCGCCACGATCCGGGCCGCCGCCGGGTCGGGCATGGCGCGCAGCACCCGCTCACCGACCGCGGGGTGCGCGGCACGCACCACATCGGCGGCCACACCCGGCCCCTTCGTGGTGAGAATCTCGGCAGCCGACTCGGTGTCCAGCCTGCTGACCAGGTTCGCCAGCGCGCGGGGATCCAGGCGGTGCACCGCCGAGCGGGGGGTGGCGAGTTGCACGGTGTGACCGCGCTCGGAGGCCAGGTGCAGATCCGACCAGGCGATGATGTCTTCGCGGTGCCGGTCGAACGTCGGGAAGCGCAGCCGCTGCATCACCGCGCCGAAACCCACTTCGACACCGACCAATTCGAGGTGACCGTCGGTGGTACGGGTCAGCACCACATCGGCCACCCGGGCCAGGCGCTGACCCACCACGTCGACGACCTGGGTGTCGAGGACGTCGCGCACCAGCAGGATCTCCCGCTCGCCGAGCGCAGCGGACAGGTCCTCGACGGCGTAGCGCGCGGCGCCGGCGGCATCGAGGGCCAGCACCAGCTGGTGATGGCCGAGGCTGGCCACCTGATCCCACGGCACGACGAGCTGTGTCGTACGGCCGGATCTGATCACCAGCCGGTCGACGAGATGCGGGCCGGTCTCCTCGACCAGATCGGCCGTCAGGTCGGCGAGCCGGCCGACGATGCGGCCGTCCCCGGTGACCACGTCCTGGCCGGCGAGCCGGCTGAGCAACAGCACAGTCGCAGCATGCCGCATTCGGCCGCTGCCGCCGGGCAGACCCGGTGTAATCGATGGATGCGCGCGCTACGGATGGTGGGGTTTCAGCAGGATCCGCAACTGGTCGAGGTCGCCGACCCGCAGCCCGGGCCGGGCGAGGTCGTGGTCAAAGTCGGTGCGGCCGGGGCCTGCCACTCCGACCTGCACATCCTCTACGAGTTCGACGCCGGCCTGGTGCCGTGGCAGCTGCCGTTCACCCTGGGGCATGAGAACGCCGGATGGGTGCATGCGATCGGCGCGGGGGTGAGCGGGGTTGCCGTCGGTGATGCCGTCGCCGTCTACGGGCCGTGGGGGTGCGGCACCTGCGCGCACTGCGCCGTCGGTGTCGAGAACTACTGCGAGCGCGCCGCGGCCGCGGGCGGCGGCGGCCTTGGCCTGGACGGCGGGATGGCCGACTTCCTGCTGGTGCCCCACGAACGGTTCTGCGTTCCGCTGCCCGACGGCTTGGACCCGGTCACCGCAGCGCCGTTGACCGACGCGGGCCTGACCTCCTATCACGCCATCCGGCGGTCCTGGTCCAAGCTCACCCCGGACGCCACGGTGGTGCTGATCGGTGTGGGCGGGCTGGGACATGTTGCGGTACAGATCGCGCGGGCGACCACCGCAGCGCAGGTGATCGCCGTCGACGTCAAACCGGAAGCTCTCGAGTTGGCCGCCAAGGTCGGCGCCCACCACACGCTGGTGTCGGATGAGACTGCCGCAGCAGCGATTCGGGATCTCACCGGCGGCCGGGGCGCCGATGTGCTGATCGACTTCGTCGGCGTGACCCCGACGATGAACCTGGCCCGTAGTGCGGCACGGACCATGGCCGACGTGACAATCGTCGGGATCGGCGGCGGCGAGATTCCGGTGTCGTACTTCTCCCAGCCCTACGAGGTGAGCATCACCGCCACCTACTGGGGAACCCGGCCCGAACTCGTCGAACTGCTGGCGGTGGCCGCACGCGGTGACGTCGGCGTCGAGTCCACCACCTATTCGCTGGACGACGCCGTGACCGCCTACCACGATCTGCACGAGAGCCGGATCACCGGACGGGCGGTCATCGTTCCGTGACAACTGATTGAGCGTTGATTAATGCAGTTGCATCAAGTTATGCTCGCGCCGCCTTAACGCAGCGAAGCAGAGGATGACCTGATGTGGGATTTCGAGACCGACCCGGAGTACCAGAACAAGCTCGACTGGGTCGAGGAGTTCATGCGCAACGAACTCGAGCCGTTGGACTTCGCCCCACTGGACCCGTACGAGAAGAAGAACCCGCAGGTGCTCGAGGTGCTGCGGCCGCTGCAGCAGCAGGTCAAGGAGCAGGGCTTGTGGGCTGCGCACCTGAGCCCCGACCTGGGCGGGCAGGGCTACGGCCAGGTCAAACTGGCCTTGCTGAACGAGATCGTCGGCCGCTCCCGTTGGGCCCCATCGGTTTTCGGCTCCCAGGCGCCGGACTCCGGCAACGCCGAGATCCTGGCCCTGTTCGGCACCGAGGCGCAGAAGCAGCGCTACCTGCAGCCGTTGCTCGACGGTGAGATCTCGTCGTGCTATTCGATGACCGAACCACAGGGCGGCTCTGACCCCGGCCTGTTCACCACCCGCGCGCAGCGTGACGGGGACTCCTGGGTGATCAACGGCGAGAAGTGGTTCTCCTCCAATGCCCGCAATGCGGATTTCTTCATCGTGATGGCGGTGACCAACCCGGAGGCCCGCACGCACCAGAAGATGTCGCTGTTCATCGTGCCCGCCGAGACCCCGGGCATCGAGGTGATCCGGCACGTCGGTGTGGGTGGGGAGTCCGACGAGCGGGCCGGCCACGGCTACATCCGCTACAACGACGTGCGGGTGCCCGCCGACCACGTGCTCGGCGGTGAGGGCCAGGCCTTCGCGATCGCTCAGACCCGTCTCGGCGGGGGCCGCGTTCATCACGCGATGCGCACGATTGCGTTGGCGCGCCGCGCTTTCGACATGATGTGCGAGCGGGCGGTATCGCGGCAGACCCGCAGCGGCCCGCTCGGCGACTACCAGATGACCCAGGAGAAGATCGCCGACAGCTGGATTCAGATCGAGCAGTTCCGGCTGCTGGTGCTGCGCACCGCGTGGAAGATCGACAAGTACCACGACTACCAGAAGGTGCGCCGCGACATCGCGGCGGTGAAAGTCACGATGCCGCAAGTGCTTCACGACGTGGTGCAGCGGGCCATGCATCTGCACGGTGCGCTCGGGGTGTCCGACGAGATGCCGTTCGTCAAGATGATGGTGGCTGCCCAGTCGCTCGCCATCGCCGACGGCCCCACCGAGGTGCACAAGCTGACGGTGGCACGGCGCACCCTCAAGGAGTACGAACCGGTGCACTCGCTGTTCCCGTCCCAGCACATCCCGACCCGGCGGGCGGCGGCGCAGGCCAAGCTGGCCGCCCTGATCGAGCACGAAGTCGCCGAACTCTAGATGGCGCTCGACACCCGTCCCAATCTTGTGGCGGCGGCCGAGACGCTGTTCGCCGAGCGGGGGGTGGATGCGGTCAGCCTGCGTGAGATCGCCAGGGCGGCCGGCACCCGCAATGTGATGGCCGTGCAGTACCACTTCACCGATCGGGCCGGGGTGCTGGCGGCCATCGCCGCCAAGCATCTGCCGGAGGTCGACGCTCGCCGCAATGCGCTGCTCGACACCGCGGATGCCTCGATGCGGTCGATGGCCGCCGCGCTGGTGCGGCCGCTGGCGGCCAAACTCGACGACCCCGACGGCGGCCCGGCGTTCCTGCGCATCCACGCCGACCTGTTGAACCGGCCGGTGCCGGCGTTCGATTTCACGGGTGGTCCGGGCAGCAGCATGCAGCGCTGGCGCGATGCGGTGGAGCCGCTACTCGATCCGGTGGCAGTGGCGCTGCACACCCGGCTGGCCGCACTGATCTACACCGCCGTCGAACTGGGCAGGCGCGCCGCGTCCGCACCGCACACCGATGACCGGCTGTTCACCAGCCATCTGATCGACACGGTGGCCGCGATGCTGGCCGGTGCGCCGTCAGCCGAGACCAGGGAGCTGGCCGGGGAGCGTCAGGCGCGCCGCGCCCGCCGCGCGCGTGCCGTTCGCGGTTAGGGCAGAAGGCCTTTGAGTGCGGCGCGGGTGTCGGCGGCCTCATCAGGGGTCGCTGCGACTTCCACCGCCGCGAAGTCGGTGACCCCGATATCGGCCAGCGCCGCCACCCGGTCCTGCACCTCCGAGGCGGTGCCGATGATCGCGATCTCGGCCGGACCCGCCACACCTTCCCGGTCCAGCATCGCGCGATAGCTCGGCAGCGAGCCGTATACCGAGAACTCCTCGGCGGCCCGCGCGGTGGCTGAATCGATGTCCTTGGTGACGCAGACCGGCAGTGCGGCGATGACGCGCGGAGCCGGCCGGCCGAACTCTTCGGCTGCCCGGTTGATGGTCGGGATGGTGTGCCCGGCCAGGGTGGCCGGGCCGGTGCACCAGGTCAGGGTGCCGTCGGCCAGGGCCGCGGTGACGCGCAGCATCTGCTCGCCGAGCGCGGCGACCACCACACCGAAACCGTCGGAACCCTTGGCGCTGACGGTGGCGTGCACGCGGTACACCTCGCCGTCGAGGTTGGCCGGTTCGTTGTGCGCCAGCGGCATCAGCACCTTCAGGTACTCGCGCATGTGGCGCACCGGCTTGTCGTAGCTCAGCCCGAACAGATCCTCGATGACGAGTTTGTGGCTCAGGCCGATGCCCAGGGTCAGGCGATTGCCGGTCGCGGCGTTCACCGTGTGGGCCTGCTGGGCCAGGGCGTGCGGATGGCGCGGGAAGGTGGGCACCACCGAGGTACCGAGTTCGATGCGGGGCACCTTGATGCCCACCACGGCCAGCGCGGTCAGGGCGTCGTGGCCGAAGATGTGGGGCGCCCAGAAGGAGTCGAAGCCGTCGCGCTCGGCTGAGGCCGCCTCGGCCACCACATCGTCGAGTGTTCCGGTGTTGACGGCGCCGCCGAAGATTCCGTACTTCATCCGGTGACGGTACCGCGCCGGTTCAGGTGCGCGGCAGGGCCAGTCCCTCTTGGGCCAGGGTGGCGGTCAGCACGCCATCGGCGTCGTAGAGACCGCCGGTCATCAGGCCGCGTCCGCGCGCCGCCGCCGGCGACCGCGATTCCAGCAGATTCCACCGGTCGGCCCGGATCGGCCGGTGAAACCACACCGAGGAGTCGGTGGTGGCGGTGCGGTGGCTGCGGTCGACCATCGAGTGGCCGTGGACCTGCAGGACCGGGTCGATCCCGTAGATATCGGTGACGTAGACCGCGGCGCAGGCGTGGACCAGTGGATCCGCCGGCATCGGCACGGTGATCCGCCACCACAGCCGGCGCACGAATTCCCCTGTGCTCCAGTCATCTTCGGACCGGATGTCGATCTCGTCCAACGGCAGCGACGGCGCCGGGCCCAGCGGGCCGTTGGCCGCCAGGGCCTCCGGGTTCCCGGCGGTGATGCGGTGCGCATGTTCGGGGCCGTCGACGGTCGCCGAGAACGAGGCGGTCACGGTGACCAGTAGCCGGCCGTCCTGGCGGGCCAGCACCCGCCGAGACGCCGAGGTGCGGCCGTCATAGACCCGCTCCACCTGGTAGTCGACGGGGGCGCCGGCATCGGCGCCGCGCAGGAACTGGACGTGCAGGCTGGTCGGTGCCAGTCCGGGGTTGAGCGTGTGACAGGCGGCGGCCAGGGCCTGCGCGGCCAGATGCCCGCCGTAGGCGCGTTTGTCGGGCGGTCCGGCGGCCGCCCCGGTGAACAGGTCGTCGGCCGACGTCTCGGGTGTGACATCGAGTAAGTCCGGCAGCACATGGGTCATGTTGTGACCGTGCCGGATTCGACCAGATCGGCGATCTGCGCCGGGCTCAGCCCCAGGCACTCGGACAGGACGGCGGCGGTGTCGTCACCCAGCGCCGGTGCCGGTCGGGCCGCGACGTGGGCGCCGTCGACCGACATCGGCAGACCGGGAGCCAGATAGGTGCCGATGCGCGGTTGCTCCAGCGGGGTGAACAGTGGGTTGGCCGTGACACGGGGGTGCTCGGCGACTTCGGCGAAACTCAGGTACCGGTCCCACAGCACCGAGCTGGCCGACAGTGCCTCGGTGACCTCCTCGGCGGTGTGGCTGCGGAACCAGGCGGCGAACAATCCCGACAGCAGGTCACGGTGCTCGTAGCGCTGGCCCTCGTCGGTGAGGTCGGCACCCAGTGCCTCGCCCACGGCGGCAACGGCTTTCGTGGTTCCGGTGAGCTCCGCGAGGTCGCGGAAGTGCCGGGTGGTCAAGGCGACGATCATGAACGACACCCCGTCGCTGCTGGTGAAGTTCTGCCCATACTGGCCGAAGAGGTTGTTGCCCAGCCGCGGCCGCTCGGTGCCGTTGACCATCACCTCGGTGAGGAAGCCGAGATTGGCGGCGGTGGCCAGGGCGACATCGTCCAGCGGTAGCCGGATGGCGCTGCCCTGCCCGGTGGTGTCGCGGCGGCGCAGCGCGGTCAGGACCGCCAGTGCCGCGTAGAGCCCGCAGCTGACATCCCAGGCGGGCAGCACATGATTGATCGGACCGCGGTGTTCGGCCGGCCCGGTGACCAGCGGGAAGCCGGTGGCGGCGTTGACGGTGTAGTCCACTCCGGTGGATCCGTCGGCGCGGCCCACGACTTCCAGGTGGATCAGGTCGGGCCGCTGCGCACTCAGCGTCTCGTAGGAATGCCACTGGCGGCCAGCGACATTCGTGATGAGGATGCCGCTGTCCACGATGAGCGACGCCACCAGACACTGACCCTCGGGCGAGCGCATATCGACGGCGACCGAGCGTTTACCCTTGTTCAACCCGGCCCAGTAGATACTGTCCCCGGCGTCGGTCAGCGGCCAGCGGTGATAGTCGGCCGCCCCGCCCACGGGGTCGACCCGGATCACGTCGGCACCGAGTTGGGCCAGCGTCATGCCGGCCAGCGGCACGGCCACGAAGCTGGAGATCTCGACGATGCGGACGCCGGCCAGCGGGAGGTCGGGTGATGCGCTCACCCGATGAGTATGGCGGGCGCCGGGCTAGGCCACGGCGACCGGTACGCCCAGGCAGATCAGCGTGAGCATCAGCAGGAACCAGCCCGCTGCCTGCCAGATGGGCCAGGCTCCCTCGCCCTTCCACACCCGGTAGGTCTGGACCAGCGCCCCGACGCCGCCGCCGAACAGGCTCACCGGGACCAGGATGCCGGCGATCAGCGAGTGCCAGGCGACCGCGGCTGCGAACGCCACCCCGGCCACCGCGACGACGCTGACCACATAGGTCACCGCCGACCGGAACATGGCCGGGTCGTGCCAGCGCTTCTCGACATCGTTACTGGACATGGTCATCTCGTTCCCAGCTTAGGCCGCGATAAACGGGGTTGGCAGCCTGCCCGCCGGGGTAGTCGGGCTGACATGACGCACCCGACAGACGAGAACAGCGAAGACGTCGCATCCGACGAGCACGTCGCCTCCTCGCGGGCAGGCAAGCACGGTGACAGCGGTACCTATGTCGGTGCGACCGGACCCGACGACGACTTCGACGCCGGCCAGACGGGTGCGGAGGCACGCGCCGAGCGCGGCGGGCGGTGAGAGGATCGGGCCATGCGTCTGCTGCTGCTGGCCGACACCCACATCCCCAAACGGGCCAGGGATCTTCCCGGACCGGTCTGGGACGAGGTGGGACGCTGCGACGTCGTCATACACGCCGGTGACTGGATCGATGTGGAGCTTTTCGACGAGCTCTCCGACCGCTCACAGCGGTTGGTCGCCTGCTGGGGCAACAATGACGGCCCGGTGCTGCGGGAACGGCTGCCAGAACGCGCCGACGTGACCCTCGACGGGGTGCGGTTCACTGTGGTTCACGAAACCGGTGCGGCCTCAGGCCGGGAGGCCCGGATGGCCCAGCTCTATCCCGACACCGACGTGCTGGTGTTCGGGCACAGCCACATCCCCTGGGACACCACCGCGCGTACCGGTCTGCGGTTGTTGAATCCGGGCTCGCCCACCGACCGTCGCCGCCAGCCGTTCTGCACCTACATGACCGCCGTCACGGGTGCGGGCAGCCTGCGTGAGGTCCGGCTGCACCAGATCGAGAAGCATTAGCTCTGTTACAGAGGTATTCTTGGGTGTGGACACCCGCACCGACCTGGTCACCGACCTGTTCCGGACGGTGGGCCGGTTTCGGCGCACGCTGCGCCGGTCGGCAGGCAGCCCGTTCGCCGCACCCGGTCTCACCGAGTCCCAAGCCGAACTGCTGCGCCTGATCGGCCGCCAGCCCGGCATCTCGGTGAGCGAGGCCGCCACCGAACTGGCCCTGGCACCCAACACTGCGTCCACCCTGGTCTCGAAGTTGTCGGCCGACGGGTTGCTGGTTCGCACGCCCGATCCGGCGGACCGGCGGGTGGGCCGACTGGCGCTGACCGAGCCGGCCCAGCACCTCGCCGACGCGTCGCGCGCCGCCCGTCGTGCCGCGCTGGCCGAGGCGCTCGAGCAGTTGGACCACGAGGACGCGCAGGCCCTGACCGCCGGGCTTCGGGTGCTCGCCCAGATCACCGACACCCTGCAGGAGAAGCGATCATGACCACACCCGCCATCGACTGCCGGCACCTGACCCATCGCTACGGCGACTTCACCGCGGTAGACGACTTCTCGCTGGAGGTGCACAGCGGCGAGACGCTCGGGCTACTCGGGCCCAATGGCGCGGGCAAGACCACCGTCGTCCGGCTGTTGACCACCCTGACCCCGATCCAGCGGGGTGACGTCCACATCTTCGGCCTCGACGCCCGCCGGGACACCATGGACATCCGCTACAACCTTGGCTATGTGCCCCAACAACTTTCCATCGAACCCGCGCTGACCGGCAAACAGAACGTCGAATGGTTCGCCCGCCTCTACGACGTGCCACGGTCCAGGCGCGCTGAGCGGGTACGCGAAGCGCTGGAGGCCATGCAGCTCGCCGAGGTGGCCGACCGGCTGGCGGGCACATACTCCGGCGGTATGGTGCGCCGCCTCGAATTGGCTCAGGCGTTGGTCACCCGCCCCTCCCTGCTGATTCTCGACGAGCCCACCGTGGGCCTGGATCCGATTGCGCGCGACGGGGTGTGGTCGCAGGTGCAGCAGATGAAGCGGGACTTCGGGATGACGGTCCTGTTGACCACGCACTACATGGAGGAAGCCGACATGCTGTGCGATCGGGTGGCCTTGATGCACCACGGTTCGCTGCGGGCGGTCGGAACCCCGGCCGAACTCAAGGGCAAGGTCGGGCCGGCGGCCACGCTGGAAGATGTGTTCCGCCATTACGCCGGTTCGGATCTCGCCGAGGACACTGCGCGCGCCGGGCTGGGCGAGATCCGGGCGGGACGGAAGGCGGCACGTCATGCCGGTTGATTCGGTGACCTCCCCCGGCATGCTGCGCGCACCCCACGGATGGCGTCGGGCCCGCAGCCTGGCGGTCCGCATGGAGACGTTCGCGTGGGTGGAGTTGCAGAAGCTGCGCCACGACCGCACCGAGCTGTTCACCCGGCTGGTGCAGCCGGCCCTGTGGCTGCTGATCTTCGGCACGACGTTCAACCGGTTGCACGTCATCGACACCGGGTCGGTGCCGTACCTGGCCTTCCTGGCTCCGGGCATCATCGCGCAGTCGGCGCTGTTCATCTCGATCTTCTACGGCATCGCGATCATCTGGGACCGGGACGCGGGGATTCTGGCCAAGCTGATGGTCACCCCCGCGCCGGCCTCGGCATTGGTCACCGGCAAGGCCTTTGCGGCCGGGGTGCGGTCGGTGGCGCAGGTGGTCGGGGTGCTGGCCCTGGCCTATGTCATGGGTATCCACATGACGCACAACCCGCTGTGGATCTTGGCCGCGATGGGGGTGGTGATGCTGGGCTCGGCGTTCTTCGCCTGTCTGTCGATGACACTGGCCGGACTGGTGCGTAACCGGGACCGGCTGATGGGTATCGGTCAGGCGATCACCATGCCGCTGTTCTTCGCCTCCAACGCGTTGTACCCGGTGTCGGTCATGCCGGAGTGGCTGCGGTGGCTGAGTCGGGTGAATCCGCTGAGCTACGAGGTGGATTCACTGCGGCTGCTGCTGGTGGGCATTCCCTCGGCGCATCCGTGGCTGGACATCGCGGTGCTGGTAGTGGCCGCGGTCGTGGGGGTCGCCGCGGCCTCGGCGCTGCTGCGCAGGCTGGTGGCGTAGCTGTAACGCGCAGCCGTCGTGCTGACACCACGATGACATGGCTTCTCCCACATCCTCGGCTGTTCCCGGTTGGTGGCTCACCTTCGTCGCCGGCTTCGTGCCGCTCACCGCCGGTGTCATGACGCTCCTGACCTTCTGGACAGCCGCGGCCAACCCGCAGTCACCCGTGTGGACAGGCTTGGGCCACCTGAACTTTGACTACGAGTCGCTCACCTCGGCGGGGACCGACGCCGACGCATGGCTGAGCCTGCTGGCCTCGGTCGGCGGCGTCAACGTGGCGGCCGCAGCGGTGGCGGTCATCGTCGTCTCGCGGTTCGCGCTACGCGAGGGTCAGCGGTGGGCCTGGTGGTTCCTCGCGTTCTGCCTGGTGTGGGTGGGCATTCACGACGCCGTCATGGCCACCCGGTTCTTCCTGGCGACCGGATCCCCGGTCATGGTGATGCCCTACGCCTACGTGATGCTGATGGCGGCGGGGCTGCTGCGGACCCGCACGGTGTTGCGCGGCGGTGCGTCCGCGGGCTAGAGCCACCAGCGTTCGAGAACCCGCGCCAGACCATCGTCGGTGTTGGGCGCGGTGACCTCATTGGCCGCCGCGATCGCGTCGGGGTGGGCGTTGCCCATGGCCACTCCGTGACCGGCCCAGCGCAGCATCGGCACGTCGTTGGGCATGTCCCCGAAGGCCACCACGTCCTCGGCCGTGATCTCCAGCGGCCGCGCCAGTTCTTCGACGCCGGTGGCCTTGCTGGTCCCGATCGGGTTCACCTCGATTAGGCCGTTGTTGGTCGAGTAGGTGATATCACCTTGGACGCCAATATGTTTGATGAGGATCTCGGCCATATCCGAGCTGCGGGCACCGGCCTTACGGATGAGCAGTTTGACCGCGGGAGCGCTCAGCAGGTCCTCGATGGAGACCTCGGTGTTGTCGGGGTTGAGCCAGGCGTGCTCGTAGCCGGGTGAACTGACGAACTGCGGTGTGGCCGAGTCGTGCGCGCTGCGGCCCACCCGTTCCACCGCCAAACCGACACCGGGAATGACCCGCGTCGCGATCTCGGCCAGTTCACCGAGGACGTCGACCGAGAGGGTGCGAGCCGAGATCACCCGATCCTGATCGGGGTCATAGATCACAGCACCGTTGGCGCACACCGCCATCGGCGCGAACCCGAGCGCCTCGACAATGGGCGGGATCCAGCGCGGCGGCCGGCCGGTCGCGAGCACGAACTGGGCACCGGAGGCCACCGCGGCCTGCACCACGTTGCGGGTCCGGTCGGTGACGCGCTCGTTGTCGTCGAGCAGGGTGCCGTCGACGTCGGTGGCGATCAGAGCGGGCAGCATCAGTGGCGCTCCTTGGCCCGACGGGCCCGCTCGGCGAGTTCGATCTCGTCGAGTCGCCTGGCCTCGTCCAGCGTCGGAGCGCCGCCACCCAGGCTCTGCGGCACCCACCACTGGCCCTCGGGGTGCGGGTAGGCCAGTTGCACGTCCCGCAGCAAGGCGCTCATCCGGTCCTTGAGCGCGGCATCAAGCTCGGTCACCGATCCGACGGGGAGCAGCGCGGCACCGTACCGAACGATAAAGGGAATCTTGTTGCGGCCCAACTGCTTAGGGTGATCCTTGGTCCAGACCCGGTGCGCGCCCCAGACGATGCAGGGGATGATCGGGACGTGGGCCTCCAACGCCATCCGCGCCGCCCCGTTCTTGAAATCCTTGAGCTCGAAGGCCCGGCTGATGGTCGCCTCCGGGTAGACACCCACCAGTTCACCGGCACGTAGTTGGCGCACGGCCTCGGAGTAGGCGTATCCCCCCGCCTGGCGATTGACCGGGATGGCACCGCAGCGGCCGATCAGGTAGTTGACGATCCGCACGTTCTGCATCTCGGCCTTGATCATGAACCGGATACGCCGCTTGCGCTGCTTGGTGCCCAGCGCTGCGGGCAGGAAGTCGATGTAGCTGGTGTGGTTGATCGCGACGACGGCACCGCCGCGCGGCGGGATGTTCTCCAAGCCCTGATAGGTGATCTTGGTCCCGGCCGCCCTGACCGCGTTGCCGGCGATGATCTCCAGAGTGCGGAAGACGGGTTCCATGCCCGCCTACCCCGGCGGTCCTGTCCCGTCGCGCTGCGCACGGCGAGCGGCCTTTTCGGCGGCCTCGGCCGCTTCGAGTTCGGCGGCCTGCGCCGGCGTCGGCGCACCCCCACCCAGCCTGTGGGGCACCCAGAACTCACCCGGCGGGTAAGGACCGTAGGCGTCCTGGACCTGCTCGAGCAGGTGCTGCATGCGGGAGCGCAGCAGTGCGGTCAGCTCGGTGGGTGGCAGCGTCGGCTGGATCGGCTCACCTACCGCGATGGCGATCGGCACCTTCGGCCGCCACATCTTCTTCGGATGATCCTTGGTCCAGATGCGCTGAGCGCCCCACACGATGTGCGGGATGATCGGCACGTCGGCGGCGATGGCCATCCGCGCGGCGCCGGACTTGAACTCCTTGAGCTCGAAGCTGCGGCTGATGGTCGCCTCGGGATAGACACCGACGAGCTCGCCGGCCTTCAGCGCCAGGCACGCCGCGTCGAACGAGGCCGCGCCGCTGTCCCGGTCCACCGGAATGTGGCGCAGGCTGCGCATGATCGGGCCGGTGATCTTGTGGTCGAAGACCTCCTGCTTGGCCATGAAGCGCACCTTGCGACCGCGCTTTTGCAGGTAAGCGGGCAGACCGGCGAAGGTGAAGTCGAAATAGCTGGTGTGGTTGATCGCTACGACGGCACCGCCGGTGACGGGCAGGTTCTCCACACCGGACACGGTGAACTTCAGCCCCTGCGTACGCCAGACCAGGCGGGCGAGCTGAATGACTGTTCCGTAGACCGGCTCCACAGCGGCAAGCCTAGCCGTAGCGGAGGCTGCGGCTAAGCTCGTATCGGGTGCCACGACCATTGGAGAGGGTATACGTGCAGGTCACATGCGTCGGTCACGCCGGCTTTCGGATCGACACCGAGGCAGGAAGCATCCTGTGCGACCCCTGGCTGAACCCGGCGTACTTCGGCTCGTGGTTCGTCTTCCCGGACAACAGCGGCCTGGACTGGGCGGCGATCGGGGACTGCGACTACCTGTACGTCTCGCACCTGCACAAGGACCATTTCGACCCCAAGCTGCTGGCTGCGCACGTCAATAAGGACGCCGTCGTCCTGCTGCCCGATTTCCCGGTGCCCGATCTCAAGCGCGAGTTCGAGAAGCTCGGCTTCCACCGGTTCTACGAGACCACCGACGGCGTCAAGCACCGCATCAGCGGGCCCAAGGGCGACCTGGACGTGATGATCATCGCGCTGCGGGCCCCGGCCGACGGGCCGATCGGTGACTCCGGACTGGTGGTGTCCGACGGCACCACCACGGTGTTCAACATGAACGACTCACGTCCGCTGGCCGTCGACGTCCTGGCCGAGGAGTTCGGCCACATCGACGTGCACATGCTGCAGTACTCCGGGGCGATCTGGTACCCGATGGTCTACGACATGCCCGAGCGGGCCAAAGAATCGTTCGGCACCCAGAAGCGTCAGCGCGGGATGGACCGCTGCCGCCAGTACATCGCCGACACCGGCGCGACGTGGGTGATTCCGTCGGCCGGCCCGCCCTGCTTCCTGGATCCCGAGTTGCGCGATCTCAACGACGATCACGGCGACCCGGCCAACATCTTCCCCGACGAGATGGTGTTCCTGGATCAGATGCGCCAGCACGGCCACACCGGCGGTCTGTTGATGATCCCCGGATCGGTCGCCGATTTCACCGGCTCGCAGTTGAATTCGCTGACGCACCCGATGCCCACCGACGAGGTGGAGGCGATCTTCACCACCGGCAAGGCCGAGTACATCGAGGCGTATGCCGAGCGGATGGCCCCGGTGCTGGCCGCCGAGAAGGCCAGTTGGGCACCGGCCACCGGCGAGCCGTTCCTGGAGCCGCTGCGCGCGCTGTTCGAGCCGATCATGCTGCAGAGCGACCAGATCTGCGACGGCATCGGCTACCCGGTGGAGCTGCGTATCGGGCCGGAGACAGTGGTACTGGACTTCCCGAAACGTGCGGTGCGCGAACCTATCCCGGATGAGAAGTTCCGCTACGGGTTTGGGATCGCCCCGGAGTTGGTCCGCACCGTGCTGCGCGACCACGAGCCGGACTGGGTCAATACGATCTTCCTGTCGACCCGGTTCCGGGCCTGGCGGGTCGGCGGGTACAACGAATACCTGTACACCTTCTTCAAGTGCCTGACCGACGAGCGGATCGCTTACGCCGACGGCTGGTTCGCCGAAACCCACGATGACACCAGCGATATCACGCTGGACGGCTGGAGCATCCAGCGCCGGTGCCCGCACCTCAAGGCGGATCTGTCCAAGTTCGGCGTGGTGGAGGGCTCGACGCTGACCTGCAATCTGCACGGCTGGCAATGGAATCTGGAGAACGGGAAGTGCCTGACCACCAAGGGCCACGAGATTCGGTGTTCACGAACGTGAGCGGTCCGCCGCGGCAGTACTACGACGACGGTCTGGTGCAGCTGGACCGGCACGCCCTGACGTTGCGGCGCTACCACTTCCCGTCCGGGACCTCGAAAATCATTCCGCTGCAGTCGATCCGGGGCTACAAGGCCGAACCACTGGGCGTCCTCACCCAGCGGTTCCGGTTGTGGGGCAGCTCGGATCTGCGGCGCTGGCTGCCGCTGGACATCTACCGGCCCATCAAGTCCACACTGGTGACGTTGGATATCCCCGGGACCCGTCCGAGTCCGGCCTTCACCCCGGTCAAGCCGCGGGAGTTCCTCGCGGTGCTCGACGAGCTGCTCGAAGGCTAGGGCTCCCTACGGCTCCCAGACCAGCTGGCGCAGTTCGGATGCGGCGTCGCTGGCGGTGTCGTACACCCGCACGATCGCCTCGTCGCCGGTCTTCAGGTAGGTCGTCTCACCGAGCTTGGTGTACTTGGTGGCACCGATGCCGATGAGCACGTTCTTGGGCCGCCCGGCCGCCACCATCAGCGCGCCCACATCCTCCAACGGGGTGTCGGGCGAACCCTTCTGGTTGGCCAGCCGCTCGACGATCCAGTCCAACAGGACCTCGCCGTAGTAGGAGTAGCCCAGCAGCGGGCTGTCGACGCCGTACTCGTGATGTACCCCATCGGCGGTACGCAGATGGCAGAGCAGACGCAGCGTGGCCGTCGGGCCGTCGGGGGTCAGGTCGCTGATATCGAAGAACTCGTGCGCGACGCCCTTGGACGCCGGTCCCCAGTTCTTCTTGTAGCTGATCTTCGGCGCGTTGGGCCGCCGGATCGAGCAGTCGTTGAACGCACCAAGGGCGAAGGGCCGCAACGTGACTACGGTGTCGGCCTCCCACACCACCTCGCAGGCCAGCCCGACCTCGGGCTCGATCTGCAGGTTCAGCGGGCCGTCGGCCTCGGTGGTCTCCGGCACGATCAGCGCGTCGTGCGACAGCGGGAACTCGCCGAGGAAGCTGTCGTGGCCCGGGGCGTACCAGGGGAAGATGCCCTTGGGCGCCGCGCCGACACTGGCCACGTTGACGAAATCGACTGCCTCACCGGCCTGTTCGAGGTGACCGGCGAAGTTGCCTGCGACACCGAAGCCGAACCAGCCGCGCAGCTCGTCGAGGTCGAGTTCGATCACGGTTGCAGGACCTCCGTCCCCACATAAGGCACCAGGGCGGCGGGCACGCGCACGCTGCCGTCTGGCTGCTGATGGTTTTCCAGGATCGCGACCAGCCACCGGGTGGTGCCCAGAGTGCCGTTGAGCGTCGCCGCGATCTGCGGCTTGCCGTTCTCATCGCGGTAGCGGGTGGCCAGGCGGCGGGCCTGGAATGTGGTGCAGTTCGACGTCGAGGTCAGCTCGCGATAGGTCTGCTGGGTGGGCACCCACGCCTCGCAGTCGAACTTGCGGGCCGCCGACGAACCCAGATCCCCGGCGGCGACGTCGATCACCCGGTAGGGCACGTCGATGAGCGCGAGCATCTCGCGCTGCCAGCCGAGCAGCCGCTGATGTTCGGCCTCGGCCTCCTCGGGACGGCAGTAGACGAAGCCCTCGACCTTGTCGAACTGGTGCACCCGGATGATGCCGCGGGTGTCCTTGCCGTAGCTGCCTGCCTCGCGGCGGAAGCACGACGACCACCCGGCATACCGCAGCGGACCACCGGACAGGTCGAGGATCTCGTCGGCGTGATAGCCCGCCAGCGGCACCTCCGAGGTACCGACCAGGTACATGTCGTCGGCCTCGAGGTGGTAGATCTCGTCGGCGTGGGCGCCCAGGAAGCCGGTGCCCGCCATTACCTCGGGGCGAACCAGCACGGGCGGGATCATCAGGGTGAAACCGTTGTCGACGGCCACCCGGACGGCCAGTTGCAGCAGGCCCAGCTGGAGCAGGGCGCCGCGGCCGGTCAGGAAGTAGAACCGCGAGCCGGACACCTTGGCGCCGCGTTCCATGTCGATCAGGCCGAGGCGCTCACCCAGTTCCAGGTGGTCCTTCGGGTTCTCGATCACCGGAGGTTCCCCGACGACGTCAAGCACCGCGAAGTCGTCTTCGCCGCCGGCTGGGACGCCCTCGATGATGACGTTGCCGATCGCCATGTGCGCGGCGGTGAACGCCGCCTCCGCCTGGGCTTGCTCGGCTTCGGCGGTCTTGACTTGGGCGGCAAGCTCTTTGGCCTGCTCGAGCAGGGCGGGCCGGTCCTCCGGGGCGGCGCCGCCGACCTTCTTGCTGGCGGCCTTCTGGTCGGCCCGCAGGGTGTCGGCGGTGGAGATCGCCGCGCGGCGGGCCGAGTCGGCGGTCAGCAGAGCGTCGACGAGACCCGGATCCTCGCCACGGCTGAGCTGGGACCGACGCACGGCATCGGGGTCTTCGCGCAGCAGTTTCAGGTCGATCACGACCTGAACCCTACTTTCGTCGGTCCGACCCCGCGTCAGCCCCTCCGGCTGTCAGGGTGTGGGCCGCACAGCACAACCCCATAACATTACTTCTGCATCACTTGTCACAGCGCTCGGCGCGCCTGACACAATGGACGCGATGTTGGAGTTATCCGAGCGCGAGGACACGCCCCCCGCGGAGGCCGAACCGGCCCCGTCCCGGCGCACATTCCTCGGCACCCTGCAGGCGACGTCGACCCGGCGTGCGCTGCTGCTGACGGCGCTCGGAGGCCTGCTGATCGCCGGTGTGATCACCGCGTTGCCGGTCAGCATGAGCAACCGCCTGACCGGCTACGCCGGCGGCGATCCGTTCGTCGGCTCCAAGGGCACCGCCGCTTTCGCCAACGCCAAGGCCGGCAGCTGCCTGACCTGGCCGGACAAGAATCCCGACGCCGCGACCATCGTCGACTGCAAGGACGACCACCGCTTCGAGGTGGCCGAGTCCGTCGACATGCGGACCTTCCCCGGCTCCGAGTACGGCCCCGATGCCGCACCACCGTCCCCGGCCCGCATCCAGCAGATCAGCCTGGAACAGTGCCAGCCGGCAGTCGAGCGCTACATGGGCGCCAAGTACGACCCCAACAGCCGGTTCACCATCAGCATGCTGTGGTCCGGTGACAAGGCCTGGAAGCAGAGCGGGGAGCGCCGCATGCTGTGCGGTCTGCAGCTGCCCGGCGCCGACAACCAGCAGATCGCGTTCAAGGGCAAGGTCGCCGACCTCGACCAGTCCAAGGTCTGGCCCGCGGGCACCTGCCTGGGCATCGACCCGTCGACCAACCAGCCCACCGACATCCCGGTGGACTGCGGCGCCCCGCACGCGATGGAAGTGACCGGCTCGGTGAACCTGGCCGAGAAGTTCCCCGGCGGCCTGCCGTCCGACACCGACCAGGACGCGTTCATCAAGGACGCCTGCACCCGCATGACGGACGCCTACCTGGCCCCGCTGCAGCTGCGCACCACGACGCTGACCCTGATCTACAGCACCATCTCGCTGCCGAGCTGGAGTGCGGGCAGCCATCAGGTGTCGTGCAGCATCGGTGCCACGCTCGGTAACGGCGGCTGGGCCACCCTGATCAACCCGGCCAAGGGTCCACTGCTGATCAACGGAATGCCGCCGGTGCCGCCGCCGGACATCCCGGAGGAGCGGCTCAACATGCCGCCGATCCCGCTGGTGCCCGAGACGCCGTCGACCACCTACTCGCCGTCGTACACCGACAACTCGCAGTCCAGCAGCAGCAGCAGTCAGCAACAGCAGCAGCAGCAGCCGACCCAGCACCTGCCGCAGCAGTCGACCGCGCCGACCACCCAGGCGCCGGCGCCGACGTCGACCGCCGCCCCCAGCTCACCTGCTGCTCCCCCGCCGGCCGGCAACGTCATCAACGGCGAACCGGCACCGCCGGTGGCACCGCCGAACGAGGCACCGCCCATGGAGGGCGACGCACCCGCGCCACCGCCTGCGGGAGCCCCACCGGGCCAGGCTGAGCCCGTCGTCGTACCACCGGCGGCTTAGTGCCGGTCCAGATGAGCCCGCAGCGGTTCGAGGAACTGGTTTCCGACGCGCTGGATCTGATCCCGCCCGAGCTCGCCGCCGCCATCGACAACGTGGTGGTGCTCGTCGAGGCCCGCCATCCCGAGGAACCCGAACTACTCGGGCTCTACGAGGGCATCGCGCTGACCGAGCGTGACTCGACCTACGCCGGCGCACTGCCCGACACCATCACGATCTACCGCGACAGCCTGCTGGAGATCTGTGACACCGACGAGGACGTGGTGGAGGAGGTGGCGATCACGGTGATCCACGAGATCGCCCACCACTTCGGCATCGATGACGACCGGCTGCACGAACTGGGCTGGGCCTGAACGATTTTCCCCGTCGGATCAGCGGGGTGGGTCACCTTTCCAGGTGAAGCTGTTTACGTACTTGCCCATGTCCTGGGCGATCTGGAGGTTGACCCCTGACGGCAGACCGGGCCCGAAGTCCGGCCCGAAGGCGTGGTACGGGCCGACCGCACCGGCCACCAGCGCCAGATCGTTCTTCACCGCCACCAGAAGCACGGTGCGAATCCTGATGTAGCTGTTGGACGTTCCCTGCGGCCAGCTGTCGGCGACCTCGCCGTAGCCGGGCTGATAGCCGACCATCGCGTTGGGAATCTCGTAGGCGATCTTGGCGTCCGGGAACTTCTGCTTCAACAGGTCCAGGGCGATCTGACGGGGTTCGCGGCCGCGGGCCGGCTCGGAGAACAGTTGCAGCACACCGGTATCGCCGGCGGTGAACTTGGCGGTGATGCCGCGCTGGTCCTGCGACACCTCGTAGGCCGCTTCCGGTGCGGGGTACGACACCGAGAACGAGCCGTCCGGGGCGGTGTAGCGGGGCAGTGCGGCCACCGGGGTGCCGGTGGGTGGCCGGCCGCAATCCGGTGGGCACATGAACCGCGGGGCCTTCTTGGTGACCATCAGCGACACCCCGACCAACGCCGCGGCCACCACCACGATCCCGGCCGTCCACACGCCGACGGTGCGACTGACCTTGGTGCGCTTGATCTCCGGGGCCACATAGGTGCCGGCGGGCACCGCATAGCCCTGGAAGCTGTCCTCTTTGGTGGCCGTCGCGCCCTTGTCTGTCACGCGCCCTCCGCCGCGACCTGCCGCACCGGCCGCGCCTCCCGACGGTCGTGCCGCGACGACCGCGACGACGCCCGGGTGGCCACCCCGCAGGCGGGGCAGAACGCCATATCAGGAACGACGTGCTCGCAGTACACGCACAGCAGCGGTTCGTCCTCCTGGATCGGATCCTTGGCTTCGCGTAACAGCGCCATCTGCAACGCGATTCGCAGCAGGACCAGAACGGCGATGGTCATGACGATGTGGATCACCAGCATCTGCAACTGCGGCATTCCGATGATGTCGGTGATGGCCACACCGGTGTGGATGAGCACCACCAGGATCGCCAGCAGCCACAGCGCCGCGCGGGTGCGCGCGGGGTGCTCGTGCGGGTTCTCGGTCTGACCGCGGAACCATAGCGCGATACCCACCATGCCGCCGGCGACCGCGGCGGTCAGCGGGATCGTCACCCCGCAGATGCCGGCCTCGACCAAAAGGCTCTTGATCGGGCGCGCGTGGGCCAACAGGCCGGTGGCGAACTGCGGGGCCAGCCGGGTCAGGGTGGCACCGGCGGTGAACATCAGCGCCGCCAGCGCACCGATCACGAAGCCGTCCAACGATTCTCGTGACCGGCGGTCGATGAGCCGCACCAGCAGGGTCGGCACCAGCATCAGAACCATACCGCCGGCCGGGATCAGCACACCTTCGCGCACCAGGTGGTGGATGGCCAGACCGGCCGCCATCGGCACGCCATAGGCGCGGGCCACCATCTCACCGGTCAGCAGCACCCAGCCGACCCCCAGGGCGGCACCGAGCACACCGGCGATGGCCAGCGAGGCCACCGACAGCTCGCGGTACACCTGCGACTCACTGATGTAGAGCAGGAACAGCAGCGGAAGGCCCAGGGCCGAGACAGTGATCAGGGCGGCAGGCAGTTTGAGCACGGAGAAACCCACCAGACCGACCAGCACCAGGACCAGTCCGATCCGGAACGGAGTGCGGGACCGATTCGGCAGGTGCGGGAACAACGAGCTGGCGATCGACGGTCGCAACACACTCTCGTTGGGAGCCGCCCCGAAGGTGTCCTGCCGCAACCACTTCGGGCCGCGCCGGGGCTTCGGGGTCAGGTGCCCACCGCACAGGCCGCAGAAGGCACCGGCAGGCACGTCGACCTCACACACAGCGCATTCGACCCGGGGCACCTCGTCCGGGCCGGTGTCGGTGTCGCTACTCATGCGCAACTCCCCTTGGTCAATCGATCACCTTCTGCGCCACCAGAATGTTCTGCGCCAGGTTGTCGATATCAGGTGTACCCAGACCGGTCACCAGGTCATACCCCGGACCGGCGATCGCCACCGCGTTGCCGCCGAGGGTGATGTCCCGGAACGCGGGGAACGGCGCGCCTTCGGCGATGTGGTAGAGCAGCGGGTTCAGGTCGCCGATGAGCCGGCCGTTGCGGCTGATCAGGAATTGGTTCATCAGCGCGGTCAGCCCGGCCCAGATCGGCGCCGACAGCGACGTGCCGCCGCCGACGATCACCTGTTGGTTGAAGACGATCTTGACGCCGGTGAACGGATCGGCCACCGCGGCGATATCCGGTGTCAGGCGCCGGCCCTCGCCGGTGCCGACATCGAGGCTCTCCTGCCAGTCGGGCCGTTCGAATAACGTCGACACCCCGCCGCCGGTGCCCTGTGACAGGGGCGCATCGAACCAGGCCTGCTCGGCCAGCCAGCCGCCCTGGTCGTCGGTCGACAGGGTGGTGCCGCCCACGTCGGTCATCTCCGGCATCGAGGCCACGGCGTCCAACCCGACGTCGCTGTCACTGGGCGGTGAGGACCATTCCTGGCCGCCCTTACATTCCAGCCCGGCCAGGTCGCCGCTGGCGTTGAAGGCCGTCGTACCCGACTTGTGCGCCTTGGCCAGCGCGGCGCGCACCGGCACCAGGTCGGCCGCGGTGATCAGCTTGTCGCAACCCCAGCCGATCGAGAAGCTCCACACCGCACCGGGATACCGGCGCTCGGTGTCCTCCATCATCGTGGCGATCTTCTCGTAGGAGCCGTCGCCCTCGACGGTGTTGCGCGCGTTGACCAGAACCTTCTTGGCGTCCGGGGCGATCGCGTGGATGGCCTCGAGGTCCATGGTCGCCTCACCGCGCCGCGATTCGGGCTGCCCACCGACCACCTCCGGGGTGAACTTCGGCAGGTTGAACGTGGTGGCGAACATGTCCAGGTCAGCCTGGTCGAAACCGTCGAAGGCGAACACCACCACGGTCTGACCCTTGCCGCTGAAACCCTTGTCGCGCAACGGAGTTGCGTTGTAGGTACGGAGGATTCCGCCCGGCGTCAGGCCCTGATCGGGCACCTCGAGCGGCAGTACCGGGGTGGACTCGTGGTGCGGCGTGTAGCCCAGGATGCGGCCGAACTCGGCGACCTCCACCCGCAGCGCGGCCGGGACGGCCGGTTGCTGCGGGGAGGCGTAGAAGACCTGCCCGCGCTTGCCGCGGTAATCGTGAACATCGACATCGAAGGCTCCCGCGACCGCGGCGGGCTCGCCTTCGACGATGGCCCAGGTGTCACCCGGGCGCCAGCGCACCGAAAGGCCCTGCTGCTGCGCCCACCCGATCAGAAGATCGGGTCGGTCGCCAGCACGCAGGGCCGCGGTGATCTGGACGTGGTCAGTTCGAGCCGGACCGAGATCCGTCGAACTGGCCAACAGCGAGGCGTACGGGCCGCTGATCGCACCGGCCACGACCGGGGTCGTGGGATGGCGCAGATCAGCGACCAGTGCCGCGCCAACGGCCAGCACCGTCAGCAGTCCCACGACGGACAGCGTTCGAGAACGGTGTCTCCTGGTCACTGTCGGTCAGCGGGAGCTGCGGACGGATGCCGGCCGGTGCGGCTCAGTTGCCGCCGGTGATGACGTTGCCGGGCAGCGCGGTCGGAGCCGGCGGAGCCTTGACAGTGGGCGTGAAGGAGTTGGCGCCACCAGGCGACACGGCCTTCTCGGTGGGCGACGGCGCAGGAGCGGACGTGCTGGTGGGCGACGTGGTCTCCGGGGCCTTCTCCTTGTCCTTGGAGCAGGCGGTCAGCGAGCCCATACCGACGATCGCGACACCGCCAGCAAAGAGGGCGATCTGGCGCGTCAGACGACGTGACATCATGGTCAGTCCTTACTTTTCTAAGCCGGGTACATTACGACAGCTGGCTGGCCCGGCAGTTAACCAGCCCACCCCCGAAGGGCCGAGAGCACTAAAGATAACGTACCTGGTCAGCAATTGCATCCTGCTTTCGCCTCCGGCTTAAACCACACGTAACTACTCCCGCGCGGCAACGAGGTGTTGTCACACCGGGATGCTATGAACGAACAGTGGGGATGAACTGCCGAGATTGTGCCGCTGGGCTGGCACATTGCCACGGCACGCTGATAAGTCATTCGCGTTGTCGCGCGGAATGCACGGAAGACGGCTGCGAGAGCCCGGAGCTAATTCTGCACGGCCTGGTCATTGACTGCGAAACGGTCGGCTGCGATTGCGCCCAGCAAACCCCGGTGCGGATCGCGGGCTGACCGCCGGTCTCAACCCATCGGGTCGGCGGACTCCAGCGCGTCCTCGACGGGATGGACATCCGGTTCGGGGTAGAACGGCGGCTTCTTCGTCCCCCACTGCACGCAGCTCCAGCGGCCGTCGGTGATCGGCGCGAGCACCACCGACTCGGTGTTGGCCAGGTGGTTGTCGAGCACGAAGCTGCCCTCGACGCCCGCCAGCGTCGCCGCGGTGAGCCGGATCGCGGCGCCGTGGCTGACCACCACGATGTCCTCGTGCCAGTCATGGTCGTCGAGGTAGCGCAGCCGCAGGTCGGTGAGCACCGGCAGGTAGCGATCCAAGACGTCGCGGGCGCTTTCCCCGCCGGGCATCGCGACCTCGAGGTCGCCCTCATGCCAGCGCTGGTAGATCGCGTTGAATTCGGCGATCGCGTCCTCGTCGTTGCGGTTCTCCAGATCGCCGGCCTGGACTTCGTGGATGCCTTCGAACTCGGCCGGCTCGACCCGTAATTCGGAGCCGATCTCGGCGGCGGTCTGAGCGGCCCGGCGGGCGATCGAATGGATCAGCAGACCGGGCGCATGCTGCCGTTCCCGGGCGAACAGGCGGGCCTGCTCGCGGCCCAGATCGGTGAGATCCGCACCGGGTGGCCGGGTATCGAGGCGCCGCTCGACATTGCCGTGGGACTGGCCGTGGCGGACCAGGATCAGCCGTCCGCTCATGACGGATCACCCTCCCGCAGCCGGGCCAGCCAGCGGTCGGCCTCGTCGAGTTGGGGCGGGACCGCGCCGGTGGCCGAGCCTGTCGGCCACGAGCCGAGGAAGCGGACGTCGGCGCAGCGGCGGTGCAGCGCCTTGAGGGCTTCGGCCACCGCGTTGTCGTCGATGTGGCCGACACAATCCAGGAAGAAGATGTAGGTCCCCAATTCGGTGCGGGTGGGGCGGGATTCGATGCGAGTCAGGTCGATATCGCGGATCCCGAACTCACTCATCGCGGAAACCAGGGCACCCGGGGTGTTGTCGATCCGCAACACCACCGATGTCCGGTCCGCCCCGGTCCGCGCCGGTGGCGGGCCGGGTGCACCGACCAGGACGAAGCGGGTGCGGGCATTGGGTTCGTCGACGACGCCCTCGGCCAGCGTCGCCAACCCGTATCGGGTGGCGGCCAGCGCGGTACTCACCCCGGCGTCTGCCCGCCCGGCCGCGACATCCTGCGCGGCGGCCGCATTGGAGTTGGCCGGGACCACCTCGGCGGCGGGCAGATGCTCGGCCAGCCAGCGCCGCACCTGGGCGGCGGCCACCGGGAACGCGGCCACCGTCTTCACGGTGTCGGCGGTCAGGCCGTCGCGGGTGACGATGCTGAACGCGACGTCCAGGGTCAGCTCGGCGTAGATCTGCAGGGGCGCACCGGTGGCCAGGCTGTCGAGCGTCGGCAGCACGCTGCCCTCGATCGAGTTCTCGATCGGCACGCAGGCGAAGTCGGCGGCACCGGAGCGGACCGCGGCCAAGGCCGCCGGTGTGCTTTCCGTGGGCTGCGGTTGCACGTCTGGCCCGCCGGGGACGGCGCCCGTGGCGATCATCGTGCGCAGCGCCGCTTCGGTGAACGTGCCCTCGGGTCCGAGGTAGGCGATGCGGGCCACGCCCCAACCCTATCCGGTCACCGCACGGGTAACCCTTGCGTCGCCCACGCGTCAAAGTTAACTTAGGCTTACCTCATTAACGGAAGGTGCGTGATGACCTCAGCGACGCTCTCGACGCCGACCACCGCCGAACGGGTGCGCAGTGCCTGCGTGCGCGCCGGCGGAGCGATCCTGGCCGCCGACTCGGTGCCACCGGCCCCCGCGCCGATCCATCACCTCATGCCTGACGGGTCCTTCGCCCTCACCGTGCCCAGCGACTCGGCCATGGCCCGCACGGCGGCGGACGCGGGGACCGAGGGGGTGGCCGCCGTCCTGGAGCTCACCGACTACGCGCCCCTGCCGCTGCGGGAGCCGGTCCGCTCCCTGGTGTGGGTGCGCGGTCAGGTGCACCCGGTGCCGGCCCACGCGATCCGGGAGATGGTCGATCTGATCGCCGCCGACCATCCCGACCCGGCGCTACTGGACATCGGGGCCGGGCAGAGCCTGCTGCTGCTCGGGGCGGATTCGGTGGTGGTCGCCGACGCCACCGGCGCCGAACCGGTCGCGGTGTCCGACCTGCTGGCCGCTCACCCGGACCCGTTCTGCGAGTTCGAGGCGGCCTGGTTGCAGCACCTCGACAGTGACCATCCCGAAGTGGTGGCCCGGCTGGCCGGCAAGCTGCCCGCCCCGCTGCGGCACGGCCACGTCCGTCCCCTGGGGCTGGACCGCTACGGGGTGCGGCTGCGGGTGGAGAGCCCGGACGGTGACCACGACGTCCGGCTGCCCTTCCGCACCCCGGTCGCCGACGTCGGTGCGCTGGGCCGCGCGATCCGCGTACTGATGGGCTGCCCGTTCGTCAACGGGCTGAGGGCACGCCGGATCTGAGGCCGCTACCGTGACGGGGTGAGCGCGCCCCACGACCCGTCGGACGACACGCGGCGGGGCCTGCGCATCGAGGTCGGCGTCATGCTGGCGGTCAGCTTCGGGGTGAGCGCGGCCATCGCCATCCTTCAGCTCATCGACGCCGTCCTGTCCGGGCTGGCTGGTCGCCGGGTGCGCCTCAACGAGAACCTGTCCCGCTACGACCTGATCAACCTGGGACTCAACCTCGCCACGATCGCCCAACTCGTCGCCTGGGGAGCGCTGGCGCTGTACCTGCTGTGGCGCGGGGGGATCAGCCCCGCCCGGCTCGGGCTGGGCCGGGTCCGCTGGCGCGCCGACGTCCTGGGCGGGATCGGGCTCGCCGCTCTCATCGGGATTCCGGGGCTGCTGTTCTATCTGGCGGCCCGCTGGCTGGGCATGAACGCCGAGGTGGAGCCGTCGGCGCTGCACAACAGCTGGTGGCGCATCCCGGTCCTGATCCTGGCCGCTTTCGCCAACGGGTTCGCCGAGGAAGTCGTGGTCGTCGGCTATCTGATCACCCGCCTCAAGCAGCTGGGCCTGAGCCAGAACCGGGCCATCCTGGCCTCCAGCGTGCTGCGCGGGACCTACCACCTCTATCAGGGCTTCGGGGCCGGGGTCGGCAACCTCGTGATGGGCCTGGTGTTCGGCTACGCCTGGACCCGCACCGGCCGGCTGTGGCCACTGGTGATCGCACACGGCCTGATCGACACCGTCGCGTTCGTCGGTTACGCGCTGCTGGCCGGCCATCTTGGCTGGTTGAAATGGCCCGGACACGTAAATTGAACCGGTGAGCGACGACTGGCCGAACCGGCGCGTGCCGGATCAGCCCACCACTCCGATCGCCCGGCCGGCACCCCCGCCGCCGCCGTCGCTCGA
This sequence comes from Mycobacterium sp. M26, assembly GCF_001494595.1. Lineage (GTDB taxonomy): Bacteria > Actinomycetota > Actinomycetes > Mycobacteriales > Mycobacteriaceae > Mycobacterium. The sequence continues at coordinate 599,141 of NZ_LN929907.1, read as the reverse complement.
ACCGCGTCGCGAGCCCCCGCAGGTGATCCGGCGCGATCCGGCCTACCGGGGACCCCGCCACCGGTGACCCGCCGGCCGCCACCACCGATGGCACCACCCGCGCCGCCGGCACCACCGAAACCCGCCCGGCCGAAGAAGAAAAAGCATTGGGGGCGAAGGATTTTCGCCACCCTGTTCGCGCTCGTCCTGATCGCGGTCATCGCGCTCGTCGGTGGGGCGGTGTGGTTCGACTCGACCCTGCGACGCATCCCGGTGTTCGCTGCTGCCACCGACCGGCCGGCCCCGGGAGCCGGCACCACCTGGCTACTCGTCGGCTCCGACAGCCGCTCGGATCTGACCCCCGAGCAGCAGGCCGAGTTGACCACCGGTGGCGATCTGGGCAACGGCCGCACCGACACGATCCTGGTGGTGCACATCCCAGGATGGGGCTCCAGCGCGCCCACGACGATGGTGTCCATCCCGCGCGACTCCTACGTGGAGATCCCCGGCTACGGCCAGGACAAGATCAACGCGGCCTTCGCCCAGGGCGGCGCGCCCCTGCTGGCCCAGACCGTCGAGCAGGCCACCGGGCTGCACCTTGACCACTACGCCGAGGTGGGCTTCGGCGGGTTCGCCGGCCTGGTCGACGCACTCGGCGGCGTCGAGGTGTGCCCCGCCGACCCGATCAACGATCCGCTCGCGGGTATCGACCTGCCCGCGGGTTGCCAGACCCTCGACGGCCGCAACGCGCTGGGTTACGTCCGCAGCCGGGCGACGCCGCGCGCCGATCTGGACCGGATGATCCACCAGCGCGAGTTCATGTCGGCGCTGCTGCACAAGGCCAGCAGTCCGGCGGTCTGGCTCAACCCCTGGCGGTGGTACGCGGTGCCGCACGCGGCGGCGGCCTCACTGACCGTCGACGACGGTGACCACGTGTGGGATCTGGCCCGGCTGGGGTGGGCCCTGCACGGGTCCACCACCGCGATCACCGTGCCGATCGGCGAGTTCACCGGCAACGACTCCGGGTCGGTGGTGGTGTGGGATTCCGATGCCGCCGCGCAGTTGTTCGAGGCACTGCGCACCGACGCACCGATCCCGCAGCAAGTCCTCGACGCCCAGCCCTAGTCGGGGCCGGTGACGGTCAACCCGTTCTGCAGCCAGGCCTTGGTGCGGCCGGGATGGTTGGTCGCGATCCAGCCCACACCCAGGTCGCGGCAGTAGCCGACATCCTCGTAGTGGTCGACGGTCCAGCAGTACATCGCCCGGCCCTGCGCGGCGGCGCGGTCGACGAGTTCGGGGTGCTCGCGCAGGGTGGCGATCGACGGGCCGACTGCGGTGGCACCGACGGTGGTCGCGGCACTGCCGCCGAGATAGCGGGAAGTCTCGCCGAGCAGCACGGTCGGCAACAGCGGAGCGGCCCGGCGGATCCGCCAGACCGCGGCGGCCGAGAACGACATCACCACGGCCCGGGACAGATCGGCCGACGGCGGGGCGGCGATGCCGTAGCGATGCAGCAGGGCCAGCACCTTGCTCTCGACCAGCGCGCCGTAGCGCACTGGATGCTTGGTCTCGATGAACAGCTTGACCGGGCGATTCCAGTCGAGCACCAGCCGCACCAGGTCATCCAGGGTCAGCAGGCCGGTGTCCCCGAGCGTGCCGTCAGCCCGCCAACTGCTGTGCCAGGCACCCCAATCCAGCCGTTTGAGCTCGGCCAGCGTCATCTCGCTGACCAGACCACTGCCGGTCGAGGTGCGGTCGATCCGACGGTCGTGCACACACACCAGATGGCCGTCGCGGGTCAGCCGGACATCGCACTCAACGCCGTCGGCGCCCTCCTGCAGGGCCAGCTCGTAGGCGGCCAGGGTGTGCTCGGGGCGGTCGGCCGACGCGCCACGGTGGGCCACCACAAAGGGGTGCCCGCCGAACGCTCCGTCGGCCGTCGTCATAGGCCTATGCTGCCGGTTCCTGTCGCTCCGCCTCAACCGCTGGAGGAGATTCGGGCTCAGCGGCCGCCGGCTCGTCCTCGGCGACGATCACCCAGCGGTGCAGCGGCCGCTCCACCGGCTTGCGGACGAAACCGTCGAACGGCTCGTCCTCGGCGACGATCACCCAGCGGTGCAGCGGCCGCTCCACCGGCTTGCGGACGAAACCGTCGAACACCCGCCATAACAGCAGGATCGTGGCCAGCCCGACCAGGTAGGCGATGATCACCGTGACGGTGTTGTCGGCGATCCCCTGTGGCTCGGTGGTGAAGCTGGTCGCGATGCCGAAGATCGAGATGCCGGTGGAGAACACCCAGGCGATCCACCAGGCCGTGATCGGAGGCCGCAACCGGGCTTGCGAGTCCTCCGCGTGGGCCAGTTCGATGACGTACACCGGCGCCCAGACGAGGTTGACCACCGGCACCAGGCAACCGGCCCACAAGGTCCAGGCCGGCCGCGGGTCCTCCTGTCCGCGGAACTGGTACACCGCCGCCCGGCGGGCGATCAGCCATGACGTGATCACGATCGCCGCCAGGATCACCGCCACGATCGCGGCCAGGCTGACCAGCACACCGAGCCACAGCGCCGCACCGGCGACCAGCGGCGGCAGCAGCGTGGTGCGGTTGATGAGCAACAGCACGTACCGAACGATGTGGATGACCGCAGCGAGACCGAAGATGGTGGCCGCCGACAACAGCGCCGCCCGCACCGTCGTCGGGTCGGGACCCCTCTTGACGGTGGTCTGCTCCGCGGCGGGCAGCGGAGCCGGGTGATCGACGAGGCCCCAGCGCGGAATGGTGAAGTAGCGCGGCGTCGGGCCCAGGGGCCGACGACGACGGCGCGGGGGCGGCGGAGGGCCGGGCCGCACGGCGATCCAGCGGAATCCGGACGGCAGCCGAGGCGCGTTGGCCGGAGGCGCCGGCGGGTGCGTCGGCGGATGCATCGGGGGGTGTGTCGTCGCGCGTGGGCTCCACTGCGGGTCGGGCGGATTGACCGGTGCCATCAGCGCGCCGTTGCAGCGCGGGCACCAGGCGCGCTGTCGATCGCGCACGTTCCACCGCGTCCCGCACTGGGAACACACCTGAATCACCGCACCAGCCTAGCGAGCACCGCCGGATTGGGTGACTACGAATTCCGCAGGTGCGTGGGGGCGGATTCTGGCACGCAGTGCCTCTTAGACCGTGGCGTCGCCCCAGCAATGTCCTGGCTATCCACAGTTTCCACAGCCTTATCCACAAGCCTTCCCAGGGGTAAAGGGCCACTTAGCGCACTATGCGCGCGTGTCACGGCCATCGACTTGTGGATAACCGGGGGCCATCTGGGCAGACCGATCAACAGGTTGATCATGGTCGAGCGAAATTCGTAGGCGCCCTCACCGCCGGAGCCCCGGCCACGACGCGCCGCGCGACACGCCGAGCACCCCGAGGGTCTCGGCCACGTTCGGGGGTACCCCACTGATCGGCAGCTCAATCACAGAAGTTTTCGGCCACCGAATCGGCAGCGGCGCTGCGTTCAGGCGGAAGATTTTCCTCCCGCTACAAGAGGGGTTATGATCGCGCTCACACGTGATGCTGTGACACATTTCACGGGGTGCGGTAGTTGAACACACAGGTCAGGACGGTTTGATGGCGTCGCAATCATTCGGACACAAGTCCGCGTCGCAGTCCTCGCAGTGGTACGTGCCCTCGTCGACATGCAACCGCTCCTACCTAATGGCCGCGATGCGCGCCGGCGTCATCGCACTGGTTCTGCTCGGCATCCTCGCGCTGATCGTTCTGTTCTGACACCGGCCGTTCGTCGGCCGTTAGCACTCGTGTCCTCTTGCGTGCCAACCGCACGGTGCCTCATCCTGATCCGAACCGACCCGCTGTCGTGTCGCACGAAGACGAACTGAGTGTCGCGGAGGCGAGATGGAGAACGGACCCGGGCGCGCGGTTGAAGTCGCCCCCTTTCATTCTCGTGGCGCCCTGAAGGGCTTCGTTGTTTCGGGCCGATGGCCCAACTCCACCAAGGAATGGGCGCAATTGTTGATGGTCGCGGTCCGGGTGGCGTCGCTTCCCGGATTGCTCTCCACGACAACCATTTTCGGTGTCCGCGAGGAACTGCCCGACAAGCCGCAACCGGGAACGGTCGGACTGGTGCTCGCCGAAGGCACGGTGGTCGGCGAATCCGCCGTCCCGCCTGGACATTTCGCCGACCGTCAGCCGCCCGCGCTGCTGATGCTGCACCCGCCGTCGGAGACCATGCCGTCGCTGCCGGAATGCTCGGGGGCCGCCTCGGGATGCGTGTTGCTGCCCGGACTCCCGCACCTGGGCCTCGAACACCGGGCCGCCTGGGTCGAGGCCGAATCGGACGGGACGATCACCAGCATGGTCAGCCGGGTGGGCGTCGATCCGATCAGTCACCCCGATACCGCAATCCTCGCGATGTTGCTTGCGGCATAGCGGGATTCGACCACGCTGAGTTCGGCGGCCAGTGACGACGAATTACGGGTAGCCGAACTTCGCTCTCCGGCTGGCGATCCCGTGGCACGGCCATTAGCGTTGGTCGCGTCAGCGAAGGGGAGTAGCCCCCAATCGTCGTGTCGACATACTGGCGAAAGCCCGGCCGGCGAACCGGACCACTGGTTCGGTGGGTGAGACCTTCGACCGATGTCCGGCACCCGCGTACGCGGGCGCGGGGCGACGTGTCGAAAGGTCGGTAGAGATGCTCACCGCGATCCTGGTCAGCCTCGGCGTGGTGTTCCTCGCCGAACTCGGCGATAAGTCCCAGCTGATCACCATGACCTACGCGCTGCGCCACCGCTGGTGGGTGGTGCTCACCGGGGTGGGAATCGCCGCGTTCCTGGTGCATGGGTTGTCGGTGACGATCGGGCACTTCCTCGGGCTGACCCTGCCCGAGCGCCCGATCGCCTTCGCCGCCGCGATCGCCTTCCTGGCCTTCGCGGTGTGGACCTGGCGGGAGAAGTCCGACGACGAGGATCCCGACGTCGCACAACCGCCCGCCGAGCCCCGTTTCGTGGTGTTCGCGGTCGTCTCATCGTTCGTCCTGGCCGAGCTCGGTGACAAGACGATGCTGGCCACCGTGGCGCTGGCCAGCGACTACAACTGGGCCGGGGTCTGGATCGGGGCCACCGCGGGCATGGTGCTGGCCGACGGTGTAGCCATCGCGGCGGGCCGGCTGCTGCACCGCCGGCTGCCCGAGCGTTTCCTGCACGTCATGGCCAGCCTGCTGTTCCTTCTGTTCGGGCTGTGGATTTTGTTCGACGCCGGCCTGGGCTGGCGGACCGTGGCGATCGTCGTGACCGGCGCCGTGGCGCTGGCCGCCACGCTGGCAGGGGTGCTGCGGTACTGGCGTGGTCGGCGATCATCGGCCCGCCCGGCGCCGTCACCGCGCCTCGACAGCTGACGGGGACAGCTGTGCAGCAAAGCGAATCTCGGCAGACTCAGATTCGGGCGATAGTTGCCCGGCGGTACCGGCGGTATCTTGTGCTGGCGCACAGCCCGGAATGCTGGGCCGCACCGCCCGCGACCACCGCATTCTTTGCCTAGAAGCACTCCGGCCGCCGTCAGGAGAGGTCTCAGCCGACTCTCAGATTTGTTTGCCAGATAGCAAAAATGACCGCAGGCGTCAATTATGCGATAGTTTGCACTTGGTTGTCGGGGCATGTGTCGCTACGATGATCAGCAAATAAGCCTACGGAAACGACCGCTCTTCCAGCATGTGGAGGTCAATAGAATGAGCACGACGTTCGCCGCGCGACTAAATCGCCTGTTCGACACGGTGTATCCGCCCGGCCGCGGCCCTCATACCTCCGCCGAAGTGATCGCTGCACTGAAGGCTGAAGGCGTCACGATGTCGGCTCCGTACTTGTCTCAGCTGCGCTCAGGCAACCGGACCAACCCGTCGTCGACCACCATGACGGCACTTGCCAACTTCTTCCGGATCAAGCCGGCGTACTTCACCGACGATGAGTACTACGAGAAGCTCGACAAGGAGCTGACGTGGCTCGCCAACATGCGTGACGAGGGTGTGCGGCGGATTGCCGCACGCACGGTCGGACTGTCCCCCGAGGCCCAGCAGGACATCGTGTCCAAGGTTGACGAGCTGCGCCGCCGGGAACAGCTCGACGATTAGCCCACGCCCGGGCTCTCGAGCGTCACGGCAACATCGAACCGCTGTTCAGGCTGGCTTCTTCGTCGCCAGTGCCTGGTATTGGCGGGCGATCTCCAGAATCCATTCCCGATCGGAGTAGGCCTCCGGCTGCCGTAGCCACTCCAGCCCGGGGAAATCGCCCTGTGCCGCCGGCGTGGCCACCCGCGGCATGTTGCGTCCGGCGTTGATCCACGCCGCAATCGCGGCCGCCTGTTCGGTGGGGCTGACGGCGGGCCGATGGTCGTCGGTCAACAGATCCAGCGTGCTTTCGGTACGGCCGGCGTGAACGTGATGGGCTGCGGTGGCCTCCAGATAGAGCGCATCGGAGATCAGTGACAGCCGTTCGGCAACCCGGAACACCAGCGGCCCGCGGGGCCGCTCCCCGATCCCGACGTCGGGCTGTCGGCGTTCCAGTTCCTGCAGCAGGGGATCGATCAGCTTGAGCTCGCGCCGCCCCCCGAACCAGTCCTCGATGGCGGGCAGCAGTGAGCCCGCCGCGACGATCGCCATGGCCGCACCCAGCAGCGTGGCCGCGGTCCCCACGCCGACCAGGTGAGTGCTGCCCGCGGCGCGGATCAGGAAGAACGCGCTGGCGGCCACGATCAGTGCGATGCCGAGGGTGAAGACGAACAGCGCGCGGCCGCGCCGGGTCCGATTGGAGTGCCGCATGCCCGCCCACAGCACCAGCGTCAGCGCGAGCAGCACGTAGAGCAGCGGCAGCAGCCACGGCAGCGAGGTGTTCGACGAGCCGAGGTTGCGCTGCAGGTACTCCTGCGGTGCCATTTCCGGCTGCTGCCCGCCGGCGAAGAACAGTACGAGGGTGATGACCGCGATCACCCCGGCGACGACGTACTGGAAGACCGCGACGCGACGCGTGGCCGCAGGGCTACGGTTCGAGGCGACGGTGGTGATCATGACGCAGCTGCCGGCCGCACAGCTGATCAGCGCCACCTGGCTCAGGCCGATGGAGACGTTGGGCCAGCGCAGCGTGGTGTCGATCAGCAGCGTCAACGGCGGCCAGTTCAGGGCGGCCACCAGTGCCAGGCTGCCGAGCGCCACGATCATCGCGGTGCTGACCACCGACTGCTTGTTCACCAGGGCCCAGCCGATACGCAGGCCGGTGGCCAGCCCCAGAAGACCGGCGATCACCCAGACGATCAACCAAACGCCTCTCCGAGGCGGACTTGGACGATCGAGGAGCGGTCCGATGGGAGCCTGCCCAGCCGGTAGAGCAGCAGCGCGGCGAAGTCCTCGGCCTCCTGCTCGGCGTCCTCGCCACTGGGACCCATGCACCCCGTGCGCTGGTTGAGCATGTAGCCGATGAGGTCGTCGCTGGCGACTTCGGCGACATCACGGGCGGCCTCGGTGACCGGGATGCCGTAATGACCGAGAACCAGGTGGCCGAGTTCGTGCGCCAAGGTGCGGTCCCAGGTCGGCAGACCGTGCTGGATCAGGAAGACGTCGTGGTCGGCGTACTGACGCCACTGACCGCAGACCCCTGGCGGCAGGTCGGCCATCGTGATCTCGATCGGTCTGCCCTGGTGTTCGCTCACGGCCGCGACCAGCCTTGTCAACGACACTTCACCCCGCCGGGGAGCCAGGTCCAGGACATCGTTGACCGCTTTGGTCACCTGGCGGCTGGCCGGCATCTCAACCCCTTCCCCGGTTGGCTGTGTGGTCCGGTAGGGCTTGCCACGGTCACCGCAGGAACCGTGCGGTCCCTGCAGCCCGCACTCCGTGGCCGGCCCTTGCTTGGCGATACCCGACGACACCACCGAGCGCCGTGAGAGCGAGGAGACCGGCGAATCCGGGCAGGGCCAGCGCAGCGATCTCACCAACTTTGGCGTCCCGGAGGTACTCGGGATAGCCCACCCTAAACGACGGCGGGGGTTCTGTACCGGTGCCGGCGCTGGCGGGTATCCGCTCGGCTTTGGAGTTCGGTTCCCGGGCCGGATTCCCGCGGGCACCGAGTCCGGATTCGGCAGGTCCGGCCCCGCTCGGCGTCCCGACCGGGCGCAGCGGCGCCTCGAACACCGGGGGCAGGCCGATCACCGGCGGCATCTCGAGGGTGGCCGGCTCACCGGTGGCTGCCGGCGGCGCGGCGCCGCCCTCGACGCTGACCGGAGTCGGCTCGCTCGGCACACCGGGTACCGACGGGACGGTGACGGGCGGGAAACCGATCCCGCCGCCGCTGCCACCGCCGGAACTTTCCGGCGGCCGGACGCCTCCGACACCGGGGGCCGGCGATCCGACGCTGCCACCGCCGTCGCCCGGGTCCTCGTCGCACGGCGGCCAGGGCCAGGGCCAGTTCTCGGGCCAGTCCCCCGGCTCGTGGCCAGGCCAGTTACCCGGCCAATCGTGGGGCCAGTGTCCCGGCCAGCTCGGAAACTCGGGGTCGCCGGGACTCTCCGGGTAGCCCGGCGTCTCGTCACCCGGTTCGGTCGGGTGTTCGGTGTCGCCGTCACCCGGTTCGTCATCGCCGGGTGCACTCGGCGGACCCGGGTAGTGCGCGGCCCGGGGCAGCCGGTGGCTACCCGGGCGGCCCGTGCCCGGGGCTGCGGTGGTGTCGTCACCGGGGCGGCTGCCCTGTCCACGTTGCCGGTGACCACCGGTCCGCGGGGTGTTGCTGGGTGCGTCCCCTGCGGTGTCCGCGCCGTCCGGCCCGTTATGAACCGTGTCGGGCGCCGCAGCCGCCGGCGCCGCCGCGAGCGTGCCCGCACCGCCGTAGAACAAGCCGCACGCAACGATCCAGCTAATCGCAGCGGCCCGCACAGACGACCGGTTCACAGGGTTCCTCGAGTTAGCGGCGCTGACGGCGCGCCGGGTCAGAAGCTCTCCGAGCATTGTCGCATATGCGCAGGTCGTGATCTGCCGCCTTGGCTCGGGCGATAGGGTGGGCACACCTGGTCGCGAGCCCACCTCGCCGATCGCCGACGACCTACCCGGGAGGCAGCAGGGATGGGCCTGTTCACCAAGCGCAAAAGCCGTGCGACGCGTCGGGCGGAGGCCCGCGCGATCAAGGCCCGCGCCAAGCTGGAGGCCCGGTTGGCGGCCAAGAACGAGGCCAAGCGGATCAAGGCCACCGAGCGTGCCGAGAACAAGGCGATCAAGGCCCAACTCAGGGCCGCCCGCGATGCCGATCGGGCGGCGGTGAAAGTTGCCGAGGCCGAGCTGAAGGCGGTGCGGGAGGGCAAACTCCTGTCCCCCACCCGGATCCGCCGGGCGCTGACGGTCTCCCGGCTGCTCGCCCCCGTCGTCGTGCCGATCGCCTACCGTGCCGCAATCGCCGCCCGCGGTGTGATCGACGAACGCCGGGCCGACCGGCTCGGCGTTCCGCTGAGCCAGCTCGGCCAGTTCTCCGGCCAGGGTGGGCAGCTGTCCGCGCGGATCGCCGGTGCCGAGACCTCGCTGCGTGCGGTCGCCGAGAAGAAGCCGAAGGACGCCGAAACCAAGCAGTTCGTCGCCGCGATGACCGAGCGGCTGTCCTCGCTGTCGGCGGCGGTGACAGCCGCCGAGAACATGCCCGGCCCGCGGCGCCGGGCCGCCCATACCGCGATCGCCGAACAGCTCGACGGGATCGACGCAGACCTGATGGCCCGGCTCGGCGTGCTCTGACCAGATGCTGATCCGCTCCCGGTCGCGGCTGCTGACGCTGTCCGCGGTGCTGTCCACGCTCGTGCTGGGATCCTGGGTCGGTATGGCCACCGCGGCCGCGCACATCCACGTCTCCTCGGATCATGCGGTGCGCGGCGATGACGCACTGGTGACGTTCCAGGTCCCGAACGAATCCGAAAAGGGTTCGCCGACAACGCAAGTCATGATCACGCTGCCGAATGTCGCCTCGGCAAGCACCGATGTACTGGCAGGCTGGACGGCCACCCTGGACCGCAATGCCGACGGTGCGTACCGCGCGGTCACGTTCACCGCGACACCCAACGCCGGGATCGGCGCCCAGCAGTTCGAGCTGTTTCCCATCTCGATTGCGCTGCCGGACGCCGACTCGGTGACGTTCCCGGTGGTCCAGACCTACGCCGACGGCACCACCGTGCACTGGGATCAGCCGCTGCTGGCCAATGGCGAGGAGCCGGAGTTCCCGGCGCCGACCCTGAAGCTGACCGCCGGCCCGCACGAGGCCGAAGAGCATCACACGAGCCCGACCACGCCGCCGGCGCCGTCGGTGGCGGCTGCGCCCACCAGCGCAGCGCAGCCCGAGGAATCCCCGGACAACACCGCGCGCGCCCTGGCCGGCGGAGCGCTACTCGTCGGCGCCATCGGCGTCGGCGTCGCACTGACCAGGAGGCGGACATGAAACGACTCGTTGCGGTGATCCTGGCGATCGCCGCCCTGATGACCGGCAGCACCGCAGTGGCCTGGGCGCATGCGTTCCTGGTCTCCGCCGATCCCGCCCAGGACTCGACGGTGGCAGCCATCCCGGCCCGGGTGACCGCCACCTTCAACGAACAGATGCAGTCCGAGTTCGCGGCCATGACGGTCGTAGGCCCCGAAGGCGCCCTGTGGTCGGACGGCGCACCGCAGGTGCAGGGAGTCGCCGTCAGCGTCGGGGTGCGCTCTTCGGGCCCGGCCGGCCGCTACACGGTGAACTACCGGGTGACCTCAGCCGACGGCCACGTCGTGACCGGGTCATGGGCCTTCACGCTGGCCACCGCCGGCACCACCGCACCAGCTCCGTCGACCACCCCCGCCGCCGCCCCGGCGGCGGCACCGGCCAGCACCCCCGAGAAGGCACTGCCGGTATGGCCCTTCGTCGTGGCGGCGGTTCTGCTGATCGCAGCGGGCGCGGCCCTGGCGCTGCGCCGCCGGTCCTGACCGAGGTCAGCTCGCCGGTACCGGCACCCCCGCTGGCATGATGGGTACCGCCGGCGTAGGTGAGAAGACACTGCAAAGGAGCAGCCCGATGGCAGAAGCGCAGGACCAGCCCGAGCAGGGTGGTGCCACGCCGCCGGAGCCGCAACCGCCCCAGAAGGCCGCTGCGAAGAAGGTCCCGGCCAAGAAAGCCCCGGTGAAGAAGGCGCCCGCCAAGAAGGCACCCGCCAAGAAAGCACCGGCCAAGGCCGCCGATGCCGTGAAGAAGGCACCGGTGAAGAAGGCCCCGGCCAAGAAGGTGCCACCGCCCGCGCTCGAGGCCGCAGTGGCGCCGCCCGCACTCGAGCCGCCGGCCCCGCACGCCGCGCTGGTGGCCGGAAACGGCACCCCGCCGCTGGCCGAGGCCGCCCGGGAAGCCGCGGCCAACGCGAAGTCCTCCGTCGAGCAGGCGGCCAGCCCGTTGTCCACACCGGCCGTGCCCGCCCCGGTCGAGGACAGCCGCTCTCCGCTGCCCTTCGCGGTGGGTTTCGCCGTCGCTGTCCTGATCGCACTGCTTATCCGGCGGCGTCGCCACCGCGAGGAGGACTGAGCCGGGTGAGCGTCACCTTCCGCCCGACCGCCGACCTCGTCGACGACATCGGGCCCGAGGTCCGCAGCTGCGATGTGCAGTTCCGCCAGTTCGGCGGCCGCACCGAATTCGCCGGACCGATCAGCACCGTGCGCTGTTTCCAGGACAACGCCCTGCTGAAGTCGGTGCTGTCCGAACCGGGCGACGGCCGGGTGCTGGTCATCGACGGCGACGCCTCGGTTCATGCCGCCCTCGTCGGTGACGTCATCGCCGAGCTGGCCCGTTCCAACGGCTGGGCCGGCCTGATCGTGCACGGCGCGGTGCGCGACGCCGCGACGCTGCGCACCCTCGACATCGGCATCAAGGCGCTTGGCACCAACCCGCGCAAGAGCACCAAGACCGGTGCCGGCGAACGCGATGTGCCGGTCAGTTTCGGTGGGGTCACCTTCGCCCCCGGCGAGGTGGCCTACAGCGACGACGACGGAATCGTCGTCACCCCGAGCTAAACCCCCACTGCTACACGGCGTTTGGAGAAGTCCAGCGCGTCGTCGTCGACCTTGCCGTGCCGGATCAGCCGCAGGTCCAGCAGATAGTTCTGCTTGAGCTTCCATGGCGCCACCGAGCCCGCCTTAGGCAGCCGGTCCAGTGCCCGCAACACATAGCCGGGGGTGAAGTCCAGCAGTGGGCGCTCTTCGACACCGGACTCCGGGCTGGCGGGTTCGACGTGATCGAAACCCGCCTCATCCATGTAATTGAGGACGCGGCAGACGAATTCGGACACCAGGTCGGCTTTCAGCGTCCAGGAGGCGTTGGTGTAGCCGATGGTGAAGGCCATGTTCGGCACACCGGAGAGCATCATCCCCTTGTAGGCCATGGTGGTGGTCAGATCCAGCGGTGCGCCGTCTTTGCGGATGTCGGCACCGCCGAAGAGTTGCAGGTTCAAACCTGTTGCGGTGACGATGATGTCGGCCGGCAGCTCGCGGCCTGAGGCGAGCATGATCCCCGTCGCGGTGAACCGCTCGATGGTGTCGGTGACCACCTCTGCCCGGCCCTTCTTGATGGTCCGGAACAGATCACCGTTGGGCGCCAGGCAGAGTCGCTCGTCCCACACGTTGTAGTGCGGACCGAAGTGCTTCTCGACGTCATAACCCTCGGGCAGCCGGCGCTTGGCCATCGTCATCAGCTGCTTGCGCATGAAGGCCGGGAAGCGCCGGGCAATCCGGTACTGGGCGGACTGGAACAGGATGCTCTTCCACCGGTTGACCACGTAGGCCGGCTTGTCGGGCAGAAGCTTGTTGACCCGGGTCGCAAACGGGTCGACGTCGGGCAGCGCACCGATGTAGGTGGGTGACCGCTGCAGCATGGTCACATGGTCGGCACCCGAATTGGCCAGTGCCGGAATGAGAGTCACGGCGGTGGCTCCACTGCCGATCACGACGATGCGCTTGCCGGTGTAGTCGAGATCCTCGGGCCAGTGCTGCGGGTGCACGATGGTGCCGGCGAAGTCCTGCGCGCCGGGGAACTCCGGGGAGTAGCCCTCGTCGTAGTTGTAGTAGCCACTGCAGGCAAACAGGAACGAACAGGTGATGTCGCGCTGCTCGCCGTCTGATTCCACCCGAACGGTCCACTGGTTGTCCGCACTCGACCACTCGGCGGCGACCACCCGCTGGCCATAGCGGATGTGCCGGTCCAGTCCGGACTCGCGCACGGTCTCCTGCAGGTAGCTCATGATCGAGGGACCATCGGCGATCGACTTGGTGTCGGTCCACGGCTTGAACCGGAAGCCGAGGGTGAACATGTCCGAGTCCGACCGGATGCCGGGGTACTTGAACAGGTCCCAAGTGCCACCGAGGTTGGCGCGGCGCTCGAGCACCACGAAGGACTTCGACGGGCACCGGTTCTGCAGATGCCAGGCGGCGCTGATCCCGGAAATGCCTGCACCAACGATCACAACATCGACGTGTTCGGTCATGGCGCCACGCTATCAACGCCGCGTTGAATAGGTCAACACTGTGTCGAATTATTCAACGCGCTGTAAAGTATTGGGCATGCCGACCGTCAGCCCGACCCGATCCCGGGGCCGCCGCGCCACCCGTCCGTCCGGTGACGAACGCGAATCGGCGATCCTGAACACGCTGGAGCGCATGCTCGACGAGCGGACATTCGGCGAGATCTCGGTCGATGACCTCGCGAAAGGCGCGGGCTTGTCCCGGCCGACCTTCTACTTCTACTTCCCGTCCAAGGACGCGGTCCTGGTGCGCTTGTTCGCGCGCATGATCGCGGCCACCAACCCGGCGGCGGTCCAGAGCCCGCAACCGGCGACGGCTGCCGACCCGATCCAGGTCTGCCGGACTGGCATCTTCGCGTTCTTCGAGGCCCTGCGCCCGCATCGCGGAGTGGCGGTGGCCGGGTTGACCGCCATGGGCGCCAATGCCGAACTACGCGACCTGTGGTCGCAGTTCATGACGGCCTGGGTCGACCGCACCGCCGAACTCATCGAAGCCGAACGGGCTCGCGGCGCGGCGCCGGCCACCATCCCGGCCCGCGACCTGGCGACCGCGCTGAACCTGATGAACGAGCGGGTGGTCTTCGCCGCCCAGGGCGATCAGCAGCCGAAGCTGCCCGAGGACGCCGCCCTGGAAGCCGTCGCCCACGTCTGGGTGATGAGCATCTACGGCACCTGCGCAGCCGGCTGATCACGGCACGCCGCCAGGAGTTCTATTTACCCAGGCGTAAATAGGTCGGATCACCCTCCGTGACCCCCTAATCTGGCGGGTATGTCGGACGAGCAACCGCAGCAGCCGACCAGGGGGGCCACCATCGCACGGCTGGCGTTGTACTGCGTCCTGGCCGGGGTATTGGTTGCTGCACTGTTGTTCCCGGTCGCCGGCGGCGCGGGCCTGGTGATCAACCACGCCTCCGACGTCGCTGTGCAGGACTCGGCTCAGCTGATGGAGGGCACCGTCCCCACCGTCTCGACCATGGTCGACGCCGCCGGCAATCCGATCGCCTGGATCTACACCCAGCGCCGGTGGCCGGTGCCTACCGATCGGATCGCCGACACGATGAAGTTGGCCATCGTCTCGATCGAGGACAAACGCTTCGCCGATCACAACGGGGTGGACATCCAGGGCACGCTGACCGGTCTGGCCGGCTACCTCCAGGGCGACGTCGACACCCGCGGCGGGTCGACCATCGAGCAGCAGTACGTCAAGAACTACAACCTTCTGGTCAACGCCCAAACCGATGCCGAGCGGCGCGCGGCGGTCGAGACCACACCGGCGCGCAAGCTGCGCGAGATCCGGATGGCGCTGGCGCTGGACAAGGTGCTCTCCAAACCAGAGATCCTGACCCGCTACCTGAACCTGGTGTCGTTCGGCAACGGCGCGTACGGCGTGCAGGACGCCGCCAAGACCTACTTCGGCATCAATGCCGCCGACCTGAACTGGCAACAGGCCGCGCTGCTGGCCGGGATGGTGCAATCCACCAGTTCACTGAACCCGTACACCAACCCCGATGCCGCGCTGGCCCGCCGCAACCTGGTGCTGGACACCATGATCGAGAACCTGCCCGACAAGGCCGACGAACTGCGGGCCGCCCGCGAGCAGCCGCTGGGCATCCTGCCGCAGCCGGCGACCCTGCCGGAGGGCTGCATCGCGGCCGGCGACCGCGGCTTCTTCTGCGACTACGTCCTGCAATACCTGGCCCGGGCCGGGATCAGCAAGGACGACATCGCCCGCAACGGCTACCTGATCAAGACCACGCTGGACCCCAACGTGCAGAACAGCGTCAAGAAGGCCATCGACTCCGTCGCCAGCCCGACGCTCGACGGCGTGGCCAGCGTCATGACCGTGATCCGGCCCGGCCGCGACTCCCACAAGGTGCTCGCGATGGGCGACAACCGGAACTACGGTCTGCGCCTGGACGCGGGTGAAACGGTTCAGCCACAACCCTTTTCGTTGGTGGGTGACGGCGCGGGCTCGATCTTCAAGATCTTCACGACGGCCGCGGCACTCGAGATGGGGATGGGTATCAACGCCCAACTCGACGTCCCCCCGACGTTCCAGGGCAAGGGCCTGGGCACCAGCGGAACCCCCGGCTGCCCACCGGACACCTGGTGTGTGAAGAACGCCGGCGGCTACCGCAGCCCGATGAGCGTCACCGACGCGCTGGCCCAGTCCCCCAACACCGCGTTCGCCCGGCTGATCCAGCAGGTCGGGGTGTCGCGTGCGGTGGACATGGCGGTCAAGCTCGGCCTGCGGTCCTACGCCGAGCCGGGTACCGCCAGGGCGTATGACCCGGAGAAGAACGAGAGCCTGGCCGACTTCATCAAGCGCCAGAACCTGGGCTCATTCACACTGGGGCCGTTCCAGCTCAACGCGCTCGAACTGTCGAATGTCGCCGCCACCCTGGCCTCCGGCGGCATGTGGTGTCCACCGAGTCCGATCGCGGAGATCTTCGACCGCAGCGGCAAGCCGGTGGCGGTCGAGACCGCCAAGTGCGAGCAGGTGGTGTCCCCGGGGCTGGCCAACACCCTGGCCAACGCGTTGAGCAAGGACTCCACCGGTGGCACGGCCGCCAGTTCGGCCGGCTCGGTGGGATGGAGCCTGCCGATGGCCGGCAAGACCGGGACGACGGAATCGCACCGCTCCTCGGGGTTCCTGGGTTTCACCAACCAGTACGCAGCGGCCAACTACATCTTCGACGACTCCCCCAAGCCGGGCGGGCTATGTTCGTGGCCGCTGCGTAAGTGCGGCTACGGCAATCTTTACGGCGGTAATGAACCGGCCCGGACGTGGTTCACGGCGATGAAGCCCATCGCCGAGGATTTCGGTCCGATTGCGCTGCCGCCCACCGATCCACGCTATGTGGACGGCGGACCGGGCAGCCAGGTCCCCAGCATCACCGGACTGAGTCTGGATGCTGCCCGAAAGCGGTTGCGTGAAGCGGGTTTCCAGGTCTCCGACCAACCCACACCGGTCAACAGCTATCTGTCGAAGGGCACCATCGTCGGCACCACGCCCAAGGGCAAGACCATCCCGGGCTCGATCATCACGATCAACACCAGCTGCGGCGACCATCCTGCACGCTGACCTCGACTCGTTCTACGCCTCGGTCGAGCAGCGTGATGACCCGTCGCTGCGCGGCAGGCCGGTGATCGTCGGCGGCGGGGTGGTGCTCGCCGCCAGCTATGAGGCCAAGGCCTATGGCGTGCGCACCGCCATGGGCGGGCACCAGGCCCGCCGGCTGTGCCCGGCCGCCATTGTGGTGCCGCCGCGGATGTCGGCGTACAGCCGCGCCAGCGAGGCGGTGTTCGAGGTGTTCCGCGACATCTCGCCGATCGTCGAACCGCTGTCGGTGGACGAGGCGTTCATCGATGTGTCGGGG
Source organism: Mycobacterium sp. M26 (assembly GCF_001494595.1). Lineage (GTDB taxonomy): Bacteria > Actinomycetota > Actinomycetes > Mycobacteriales > Mycobacteriaceae > Mycobacterium. The sequence continues at coordinate 582,245 of NZ_LN929907.1, read as the reverse complement.
CTGCGGCGGGTGTCCGGCGAGCCGGTGCAGATCGCGGCCCGGCTGCGTCAGGAGGTTCGCGACCGGGTGGGACTGCCGATCACGGTTGGCGTCGCGCGCACCAAGTTCCTGGCGAAAGTCGCCAGCCAGCAGGCCAAGCCGGACGGGCTCCTGCTGGTGCCACCGGATGCGGAATTGGAGTTCCTGCATCCCCTTCCGGTGCGCCGGCTGTGGGGGGTGGGCGCCAAGACCGCGGAGAAGCTTCAGAGCCACGGCATCGACACCGTGGCCCAGGTGGCCGAACTCAGTGAGGCGATGCTCGCCTCGATGGTCGGCGGGGCGATGGGCCGGCAACTGTTCGCGCTGTCCCGCAACATCGATCGCCGCCGGGTCCAGACCACCCGGCACCGCCGCTCGGTCGGCGCCCAGCGGGCGCTGGGCCGCCAGCGCAGGACACCCGCCGAACTGGACGCGGTAGTGGTCGGCCTGGTCGACCGGATCACCCGGCGGATGCGCGCGGCCCAACGCACCGGCCGCACGGTGGTGCTGCGCCTGCGCTTCGACGACTTCACGCGGGTGACCCGGTCCCACACCATGCCACGGGCCACCTCGTCCACCGATGCCATCCTGGCCGCCGCGCGCGAACTGGTCTGTGCCGCAGAGCCTCTCATCGCCGAACGCGGGATCACCCTGATCGGGTTCGCGGTCTCCAACATCGACCCCGGCGGGGCGCAACAGCTGGAACTGCCACTCGGTGGGCACACCCCGGATGCCATCGACCTCGACGCCGCCGTGGACCAGGTTCGCCGCCGCTACGGCAACAGCGCCCTGACCCGCGGCGTGCTGATCGGCCGTGACCAGGGTCTGGAAATGCCTCAGCTGCCGGACTGAGCCCAGCCGACCAGCTTGTCCGCCGACCAGGTGTTGATGATCCGGTCGACGGGAACCTCGGCGTCCAGTGCACGCTGCGCGCCGTAGCCGAGGAAGTCGAGCTGGCCGGGTGCGTGGGCGTCGGTGTCAATGGAGAAGTCGCAACCGATCTGCAGTGCCAGGTTCAGCAGCCGGGTCGGCGGATCGCGGCGCTCCGGACGGGAGTTGATCTCCACAGCGGTGCGGTGCTCGCGACAGGCCTCGAACACCTTCTCGGCGTCGAAGCTGGACTCGGGCCGCAGCCCCCGCGCGCCGGCAACCAGCCGTCCCGTGCAGTGGCCGAGCACGTTGACCCGCGCGTTCGAGACAGCGCGGACCATGCGGCGGGTCATCGACGGGGCGTCCATGGCCAGTTTGGAGTGCACGCTGGCCACGACGACGTCCAGGCGGTCCAGCAGCTCGGGGTCCTGGTCCAGGGTGCCGTCCTCGAGGATGTCCACCTCGATCCCGGTCAGGATCCGGAACGGCGCCACCTCGTCGCGCAGCTCGTCGATGATGTCGAGCTGGCGGCGCAGCCGGTCCGCCGACAGGCCGTTGGCGATCTTCAGCCGTGGCGAGTGGTCGGTCAGTGCGCAGTACTCGTGGCCGAGGGCGGCGGCGGTGGTCATCATCTCCCGGATCGGGGCGGATCCGTCCGACCAGTCCGAATGACAGTGCAGATCACCCCGAATGGCCTCCCTGATGTGGCCGCCGCCGAGATCCTCTGCTGCTGAGCGCAATTCGACGAGAACGTCGGGCACCTGGCCCGCGACGGCCTGGGCAATCACCGTCGCGGTCTTCGGCCCGATCCCGGGCAGCGACTGCCACGTGTTCGCCGTGGCGTGCCGTTGGCGCGTGGTCTCGTCGAGTGCTTCGACGACGTCGGCCGCCTTGCGGTAGGCCATCACGCGGCGGGTGTCTTCCCGCGCACGGTCCTTGTAGTAGGCGATCTCGCGGAGCGCGGCCACCGGGTCCATGTCTCCAGTGTGCTCCGGCTGGGGCGGCGCCCGGCCACCGCGCTACAGTGGATTGAGGATTTGTTCAATCCATCAAGTGATTATGAAGCGAGGTGGCCAGTGCCCAGCACCTTCCCCGGTGGCACCGAACGGCCGCTCTACGAGATCAAGGCCAACCTGTTCAAGGCGCTGGCCCACCCCGCCCGGATCCGTGTCCTGGAGATTCTGTCGGCCAACGCCCGGCCCACCACGGTCAGCGAGATTCTGGCGGATACCGAGATCGAGCCGACCCTGCTCTCCCAGCACCTCGCCGTGCTCAAGCGCCATCAGGTGGTGGGAGCCCAGCGCGTCGGCAACGCCGTCTATTACGAGCTCGCGCACCCGTCGATCTCGGACCTTCTCGTCATCGCCCGCACCTTCCTGGCCGACACCCTCAAGGCTCAGCAGCAACAACTCGAAGCGTTCGACGCCCTGCCCCCGGTCGGGGGACCACGGTGATCGCCAAGGCAGCGGGGGCGGTGTCCCGGCTGCTGCCCCACCGCAGCGATTACGCGGAGTTGCCGCGGTCGTGGCGCCGCGACATCCTGGCCGGGATCACCGTCGGCGTGGTGGCATTGCCGCTGGCATTGGCCTTCGGTATCAGCTCCGGCGTGGGGGCGGCGGCCGGCCTGATCACCGCGGTCATCGCCGGTCTGGTCGCCGCGGTGTTCGGCGGATCGCACGTGCAGGTGTCGGGGCCGACGGGCGCGATGGCGGTGGTGCTGGCGCCGATCGTCGCCCAGCACGGTCTCGGCAGCGTGGCGCTGGTGACGGTGCTGGCCGGGGTGCTCGTGCTGGCAGCCGGCGTCTCGGGCCTCGGCCGCGCGGTGACGTTCATTCCGTGGCCGGTGATCGAGGGCTTCACCCTCGGTATCGCGGCCATCATCTTTCTGCAGCAGGTTCCGGCCGCCTTCGGCGTCGCCGCGCCGGCCGGGCAGCGCACACTTCCGGCCGCGTGGTCGGTCATCACCCATGCCGACTGGTCGTCGGCATGGCGCACGCTGGCGATCGTCGGGCTCGTCGCGGCGCTCATGCTCGGGCTGCCGCGCCTGCATCGCAGCATTCCGGAATCCCTGACGGCCGTGGTGGTGTCGACCCTGGTCGTCGTCGCCGTGCATCTTCCGGTGGCCCGGATCGGCGCCCTGCCCTCGCACCTGCCCGCCCCGGTGATGCCGCACGCCGACCTCGGAGCGCTGCGCACTCTGCTGGGGGCGGCGCTGGCCATCGCCGCGTTGGCGGCGATCGAATCGCTGCTGTCGGCCCGGGTGGCGGCCACCATGTCCCCGACCGGTCCCTACGATCCCGATCGCGAACTCGTCGGTCAGGGCTTGGCCTCGGTGGCCTCCGGGCTGTTCGGCGGGATGCCGGCCACCGGGGCGATCGCCCGCACCGCGGTCAATGTCCGCTCGGGTGCGCGCACCCGGGTGTCGGCGATCGTGCACTCTCTGCTGCTGCTGGGTGTCGTCTATCTGGCGACCGGGCCGGTGTCGGCAATTCCGTTGTCCGCCTTGGCCGGTGTGCTGATGGTGACGTCATTCCGGATGATCTCGGCCGGTACCGTCGGCAAGATCCTGCGCTCGACACGCTCGGACGCGGCCACGTTCGTGCTCACCGCGGTGGTGACGATTTGCTTCGACCTCATCGAGGCGGTCGAGATCGGTCTGGTGGTGGCGGCCTTCTTCGCGCTGCGGACGGTGGCGCGACGCAGCAGCGTGGTGCGTGAGGAGCTACCCGGACCGCGTCAGCCCGGTGACGAGCGGATCGCGCTACTCCGCCTGGACGGGGCGATGTTCTTCGGCGCGGCAGAACGCATTTCGAGTGCTATCACCGACGCGGATCACCCTGAGGTGTCCGTGGTCATCATCCGGATGTCGCAGCTGGGCATGCTCGATGCCACCGGCGCGCACACACTGGCCGAGATCTGCGAGGAGCTGGAGTCCCGCGGTATCACCGTCATCATCAAGGGCGTTCAGCCCGAACACATGGCGCTGCTGTCCACCATCGGCATCGTCGATGCGCTCCGCCACGAGAACCATCTCATCGACACCCTCGACGAGGCGATTGCCCACGCCCGCTCCCACGTGACGCCGGCCGCTCAGCCCAGCTGAGCCGGTGCCCAGTACGGGTTACGGCCGCTCAACGCGATGATCCGGTCCAGGACCGGTGCGTCGGCGTCGATTGGCACCGCCGCCGCGAACAGACCCTCGACGGGGCCTTCGGCCGCGATGGCCGACACGTGCGGCAGGACCACGTCGAGGGTCGCGGGATCGCAGTCATAGCCCTGCCCGGTCGAGCGGGCCAGATCCCAGCCGTGGATGACCACCTCGGTCAATGCGATCACGCCCGCCGTCTCCCCTGGCAGGTCCATCCCGGCCACCCTCGTCATCCCCTGCCACGCCTCAGGCCGGGCCCACGCGTCCGCCAGCGCACCCAGTGCTGCGGGATAGGCTGTGCGCCAATCACTGTCGAGAACCGGCTCCTCGAACGGCGGGGTGTCGGTGAGCGCACCGAACTCCTTGCGGGCGGATGCGGCGAACGCCTGCGCGAGGCCGCCGACGTGGACCACCAGCTCAGCGGTGTTCAGCCCGGCACACGGAGTGGGTGTGGTGAGATCCTCGTCGCGCAACGAGGTCAGGACATCTGCGGTGCGGCGGCAGGCCGCGGTCATATCGATCATGTCGGTATTGACCTGCCGCCCGGCCGAAACTCACCGGGCTGAGTAGGGTTGATTCAGTGCGATTCGCCTTCAAAACCTCACCGCAGAACACCACCTGGGCCGACATGCTCGCGGTCTGGCAGGCCGCCGACGATATCGATGTCTACGAGTCGGGCTGGACCTTCGACCACTTCTATCCGATCTTCTCCGATCCCACCGGCCCGTGCCTGGAGGGCTGGACCACACTGACCGCGCTGGCCCAGGCCACCACCCGGCTACGAGTGGGCACGCTGGTCACCGGCATCCACTATCGGCACCCGGCGGTGCTGGCCAATATGGCCGCGGCGCTGGACATCATCTCCGGCGGCCGCCTGGAGCTCGGCATCGGCGCGGGCTGGAACGAGGAGGAGTCCGGCGCCTACGGCATCGAACTGGGCACCATCAAGGAGCGTTTCGACCGCTTCGAGGAGGCCTGCCAGGTGCTCATCGGGTTGTTGAGCCAGGACACCACTGACTTTGACGGCCAGTACTACCAGCTCACGGCTGCGCGCAATGAGCCAAAGGGACCGCAGCGCCCGCACCCGCCGATCTGCATCGGCGGCAGCGGCGAGAAGCGCACCCTGCGGATCACCGCCAAGTACGCTGACCACTGGAATTTCGTCGGCGGCCCACCGGAGGAGTTCGCCCGCAAGCGTGACGTACTCAAGGCGCACTGCGCCGACGTCGGCCGCAACCCGAAGGACATCATGCTGTCCGCGCACGTCCGGCTTGATCCGGACCGCGGCCACCGCGGTGTCATCGAAGATGCGATCGCCCTCGGGGCCGAAGGATTGGACCTGGCGATCATCTACCTGCCCACCCCGCACGATCCCGCGGTGCTGGAGCCGCTCGCCGAAGCGATCCGGGATTCCGGGCTATGGACGCCCGCTGACGGGCAATGACCGAGCCAGATAACGGCTCAATAACGCCCGGCAAAATAACGGCAGCGTCAACTGCCGTGTCAAACCGTTGCTAGAAGCCGAAGCGGACGAGCTCGTCGGCGGTGACCAGGCGCTCGTGTTTCTCCGAGAACGCCCGGCTCTTCACCGGGTGCCGGAACAACGACCAGGCTATACGCGCGACCCGCGAGCGAGATATCGGGTTGAGGTACACAAGGATCACTCCTGTGGTCGACTTCTGTTGACCGGAGCACTACTTTACCGCAGCGACCGGTCCAGCAATTAGACATAGATCACACTGCAAACTGCCGCAGGCGCGCCGAACTAAAGTCAGATGATTCTGGTGTGACAGGTGAGGTTCAAGTGGCTCACCCCGGCGCCGAGATTGAACCCACGCACAGCGCTACTCGCACATCCTCTGCGGGAGTTCAGTCTCGACGAGCGACGCCTAGCGCTGCGGTGCAGCGGTCGGCCTGATCGGCGCCGGCAGCGCCGAGTGACCCATCAGGTAGCGGTCCACCGCGGCGGCGGCAGCGCGTCCCTCAGCGATGGCCCACACGATCAGCGACTGGCCGCGGCCCATGTCACCGGCGACGTAGACGCCCTTGACCGAGGTCTCGAAGTTCTTGCCGCGCGCCACATTGCCGCGCGGATCGAGCTCGACCCCGAGGTCGGTGAGCAGGCCCGGACGCTCCGGTCCGACGAAGCCCATCGCCAGCAGCACCAGATCGGCCTCCAGCTCGAAGTCGGTCCCGTCGACCTTCTCGAACTTGCCGTCCCTCATGACCACTTCGTGGGCGCGCAGGCCGGTGACCTTGCCTTCGTTGCCGAGGAACTTCTCGGTGTTGACCGAGAACACCCGCTCGCCACCCTCCTCGTGGGCCGAGGACACCCGGAACATCAGCGGGTAGGTCGGCCACGGGGTGGAGTCCGCGCGGGTCTCCGGCGGGCGCGGCATGATCTCGAACTGGTGGATGCTGGTTGCACCCTGCCGGTGGGCGGTGCCCAGGCAGTCCGCACCGGTGTCGCCACCGCCGATGATGATGACCTTCTTGCCCTTGGCCGTGATCGGCGGCTGACCGTCCTCGTCGAGCACCGGGTCGCCGTGCTGAACCTTGTTGGCCCAGGGCAGGTACTCCATCGCCTGGTAGATGCCCTCGAACTGGCGGCCCGGGATCGGCAGGTCCCGCCAGGCGGTGGCCCCGCCGGCCAGGACGACGGCGTCGTACTCGGCCTGCAGCTGCTCGACGGTGATCTCGACGCCGACGTTGACGCCGGCCCGGAAGGTGGTGCCTTCGGCCTCCATCTGCGCCAGCCGGCGGTCGATGTGGCGCTTCTCCATCTTGAACTCGGGGATGCCGTAACGCAGCAGTCCACCGATGCGGTCGGCCCGTTCGAAGACGGTGACATCGTGGCCGGCGCGGGTCAGCTGCTGGGCGGCGGCCAGGCCGGCCGGTCCGGAGCCGACGACGGCGACCTTCTTGCCGGTGATGACATGCGGGGGCATCGGGACGACCCAGCCCTCGTCGAAGGCGTTGTCGATGATCTCGACCTCGACCTGCTTGATGGTCACCGGATCCTGATTGATACCCAGAACGCAGGAGGCTTCACACGGTGCGGGGCAGAGCCGGCCGGTGAACTCCGGGAAGTTGTTGGTGGCGTGCAGCCGCTCGATCGCGTCGCGCCACCGGTCCCGGTACACCAGGTCGTTCCACTCCGGGATCAGGTTGCCCAGCGGACACCCGTTGTGGCAGAACGGGATCCCGCAGTCCATGCAACGGGATGCCTGATGCTCCAGGGTGTCGTGGGAGAAGTCCTCGTAGACCTCTTTCCAGTCCTTGAGGCGCAGGTCCACCGGCCGCCGGGTCGGCAGTTCGCGATGGGTGTACTTCAGGAAGCCACTCGGATCAGCCATGAGCCGCCGCCATGATCGCCTTGTCGACATCCTCGCCGGCAGCCTCGGCCGCCGCGATCGCCTGCAGCACGGCCTTGTAATCCCGTGGCATCACTTTCACGAAGTTCCCTACCTGTCCGGACCAGTCCGCCAAGATGCGCTGGCCCACAGCCGAATCGGTGGCCTCGGTATGCGCGGCGATGATGTCGCGCAGCCACTCGATGTCGGAGTCGTCGAAGTCGTCGAGGTCCACCATCTCGGTGTTGAGGTTGGCGGGCAGCTTGCCATCCGGGTCGTAGACGTAGGCCACGCCGCCGGACATACCCGCGGCGAAGTTGCGTCCCGTCTCGCCGAGGATGACCACCCGGCCACCGGTCATGTATTCGCAGCCGTGGTCACCCACGCCCTCCACCACCGCGTGGGCACCGGAATTACGCACCGCGAACCGCTCGCCCACGGTGCCGCGGATGAAGGCGGTACCGCTGGTGGCGCCGAACAGAATGACGTTGCCGCCGATGATGTTGTCCTCGGCCACATAGCCGTCGGGCGCACCCTCGGACGGCCGCAACACGATGCGCCCACCCGAGAGGCCCTTGCCGACGTAGTCGTTGGCGTCGCCGTAGACCCGCAGCGTGATGCCCTTGGGCACGAAGGCACCGAAGCTGTTACCGGCCGAACCGGTGAACGTGATGTCGATGGTGCCGTCCGGAAGACCGTTGGCGCCATAGGCTTTGGTGAGCTCGTGGCCCAGCATGGTTCCGACGGTGCGGTTGGTGTTGGCGATCGTGGTCGAGAACGCCACCGGTGTGCCCGAGTCCAGTGCCTCGCGGCTCATCACGATCAGCTGCTGATCCAGCGCCTTGTCCAGACCGTGGTCCTGACGCGAGCTGCAGTACAGGTCCTGGTTCATGAAGGCCGAATCCGGCTCGTGCAGAACCGGTGTCAGGTCCAGCTTGCGAGCCCTCCAGTGCTCGACGGCCTGGCTGGTGTCCAGTGCGCTGACCTGACCGACCATCTCGTTGACGGTGCGGAAGCCCAGCTGGGCCATCAGCTCGCGGACCTCTTCGGCGATGAACAGGAAGAAGTTCTCCACGAACTCCGGCTTGCCGTTGAAACGCTCGCGCAGCAGCGGGTTCTGGGTGGCCACGCCCACCGGGCAGGTGTCGAGGTGGCAGACCCGCATCATGATGCAGCCCGACACCACCAGCGGCGCGGTCGCGAAGCCGAACTCCTCGGCACCGAGCAGCGCGGCGATCACCACGTCGCGGCCGGTCTTGAGCTGGCCGTCGACCTGCACCACGATCCGATCGCGAAGACCGTTGAGCAGCAACGTCTGCTGGGTCTCGGCCAGACCGAGCTCCCACGGAGCGCCGGCGTGCTTCATCGACGTCAGCGGGGTGGCACCGGTACCGCCGTCGTGACCGGAGATCAGCACCACGTCGGCGTGTGCCTTGGACACACCGGCCGCCACGGTGCCGACGCCGTTCTCGGAGACCAGCTTCACGTGCACGCGGGCCTGCGGGTTGGCGTTCTTCAGGTCGTGGATCAGCTGCGCCAGATCCTCGATCGAGTAGATGTCATGGTGCGGCGGCGGGGAGATCAGGCCCACGCCGGGCGTGGAGTGCCGGACCTCGGCCACCCACGGGTACACCTTGTGCCCCGGAAGCTGGCCGCCCTCACCGGGTTTGGCGCCCTGGGCCATCTTGATCTGGATGTCGGAGCAGTTGCTCAGGTAGTGCGAGGTGACACCGAAGCGGCCGGAGGCCACCTGCTTGATCGCACTGCGCCGCCAGTCGCCGTTCGGGTCGCGCTCGAACCGGCTGGTGGCCTCGCCACCCTCACCGGAGTTCGAGCGGGCGCCCAGGCGGTTCATCGCGATCGCCAGCGTCTCGTGGGCTTCGGCCGAGATCGAGCCGTAGCTCATCGCACCGGTGGAGAAGCGCTTGACGATCTCGCTGGCCGGTTCCACCTCGTCGATGGAAATCGGCTGGCGCACGCCGTCTTTGAACTTCAGCAAGCCCCGCAGCGAGGCCATCCGCTCGCTCTGGTCGTCGACCAGCTTGGTGTACTCCTTGAAGACCGAGTACTGTCCGGTCCGGGTGGAGTGCTGCAGCTTGAACACCGTGTCCGGGTTGAACAGGTGGTACTCACCCTCACGGCGCCACTGGTATTCGCCGCCGACCTCGAGCTCGCGGTGCGCGCGCTCGTCGGGGCGGTCCAGGTAGGCCAGCTGGTGGCGGGTGGCCACGTCGGCGGCGATGTCGTCGAGGTCAATCCCGCCGACCGGGCAGCTCAGCCCGGCGAAGTACTCGTCGAGCACGGCCTGCGAGATACCGATGGCCTGGAACAGCTGGGAGCCGGTGTAGGAGGCCAGGGTGGAGATGCCCATCTTGGACATCACCTTCAGCACACCCTTGCCAGCGGCCTTGATGTAGTTCTGCAGCGCCTTCTCGCGGTCGATGCCCTGGATCACGCCGCGATCGATCATGTCGGCGATGGACTCGAAGGCCATGTAGGGGTTGATCGCGGCGGCACCGAAGCTGACCAGCGCGGCCATGTGGTGCACCTCGCGAGCGTCACCGGCTTCCACCACCAGTCCGACCTGGGTGCGGGTCTTGGTGCGGACCAAGTGGTGGTGGATGGCCGAGACCGCGAGCAGCGACGGGATCGGCGCCAGGTTCTCGTTGGACTCCCGGTCGGAGATGATCAGGATCCGCGCACCCTCGGCGATCGCCTTCGACGCGGCGTCGCGGATGTCGTCGAGCGCGCGGCGCAGGCCCTCACCGCCCTTGGCGACGGGGTACAGACATCGGATGACGGCGGAAGCCATGCCGTGCTTGCGGCCGCGCACCTCATCGTCGGGGTTGAGGTTGATCAGCTTGGCCAGCTCGTGGTTCCGCAGGATCGGCTGGCGCAGTGCGATCTGGTGGCAGGACTGCGGGGTCGGGTTGAGCAGGTCGCCCTCCGGCCCGACGGTGCCCTGAATGCTGGTCACCACCTCTTCGCGGATGGCGTCCAGCGGCGGGTTGGTCACCTGGGCGAACAGCTGCTGGAAGTAGTCGAACAGCATCCGCGGCCGCGCCGAGAGCACCGCGATGGGGGTGTCGGTACCCATCGAGCCGATCGGCTCGGCCCCGGTGCGCGCCATCGGCGCGACCAGCAGGTTGAGCTCCTCATAGGTGTAGCCGAAAGCCTGCTGGCGCAACACCACCCGGTGGTGCGGCATCCGCACGTACGGGCCTTGGGGCAGGTCGTCGAGGTGGAACAGCTGCTCGTCCAGCCACTGCTGATACGGCTGCGCGGCGGCCAGTTCGGCCTTGATCTCCTCGTCGGCGACGATGCGGCCCTGGGCGGTGTCGACCAGGAACATCCGGCCAGGCTGCAGGCGCATCTTCTTGACGACCGTGGCCGGGTCCAGGTCGAGCACACCGGCTTCCGACGCCATGACGACCAGGCCGTCCTCGGTGATCCAGATGCGCGACGGGCGAAGGCCGTTGCGGTCGAGCACCGCGCCCACGACGGTGCCGTCGGAGAAGCACACCGAGGCGGGGCCGTCCCAGGGCTCCATCAACGAGGAGTGGTACTGGTAGAAGGCTCGGCGCGCCGGGTCCATCGACTCGTTGCGCTCCCAGGCCTCCGGGATCATCATCAGCACCGCGTGCGCCAGGCTGCGCCCGCCGAGGTGCAGCAGTTCGAGCACCTCGTCGAAACGCGCGGTGTCCGAGGCGCCGGGGGTGCAGACCGGGAAGACCTTCTCCACGTCGGTGCCGAAGATCTCGGTCTTGATCAGTGCCTCGCGGGCACGCATCCAGTTCTCGTTGCCGGTGACGGTGTTGATCTCACCGTTGTGGGCGACGCGACGGAACGGGTGGGCCAGCGGCCACGACGGGAACGTGTTGGTGGAGAACCGCGAATGCACGATGCCCAGCGCGCTTTCCAGCCGCTCGTCCTGCAGATCCAGGTAGAACGCCTTGAGCTGCGGGGTGGTCAGCATGCCCTTGTAGACGAAGGTCTGACCGGAAAGGCTTGGGAAGTAAACGGTTTCGCGTCCCGGGCCGTCCTGGCCGGGACCCTTGGAACCCAGCTCGTGCTCGGCGCGCTTGCGAACCACGTAGGCCTTGCGCTCCAGGTCCATCCCGGAGGCCCCGCCGATGAATACCTGGCGGAAGGTCGGCATGGCGTCGCGGGACAGCGCGCCCAGCGAGGAGTCGTCGGTGGGCACGTCGCGCCAGCCCAGGACCTCCAGGCCCTCGGCTTCGACGATCTTCTCGACGGCCTCGCAAGCGGTGGCGGCGTCGCGGGCGGACTGCGGCAGGAAGGCGATGCCCGTGGCGTAGGAGCCCTCGGCGGGAAGGTCGAAGTCGACGACGGCACGCAGGAAGGAGTCCGGAACCTGCAGCAGGATGCCCGCACCGTCACCGCTGTGCGGTTCGGCGCCGGCGGCGCCGCGGTGCTCGAGATTCAGCAGGGCGGTGATCGCCTTGTCCACGATGTCGCGGCTGCGCCGGCCGTGCATGTCCACCACCATGGCGACACCGCACGCATCATGTTCAAATGCGGGGTTGTACAGCCCGACACTCCTGGGCATTCGCACCTGACCCTTCACAAGCTTTATTTGCGCGACAAAAACGTCAACGTCGCCGCGCCCCGTCAGGGGGTCCTCCGTGCGTCGGTGAACGGCGGCCCTACTGTGGTGTCAACAAGTCGTAAAACGATATGACAAACACGGCCTGACATGCCAACTTAGTGCAGGCTAACTTGTCTCTCACCGCCGTCTTGGCCGGCTCTCAGCGATCTGGCGCCCGCAGCTACGGATTCCGTCGTCTACGTCGCGTTTTGGTGACCGGTTGTCGCCCGATTGCCGGTGCGCCCTGTCGAGGTCGTCCATCACCGGTTCGGCGGGCTGTTTGCTGTGAGCGCAGCGCCGTGGTGCCTGTGGTGCCAAACGCCACACGTCGCCACCCATTGGTGCTGGTCATGACGTGCGACGACCTCGATCCGGGATTTTGCGCAAAGTCTGAGTGGATTCTTAGGAACAGCTGGGCGCCGACCTGGGGAATTGCGCGGGTAGTGATACTGAAGCGGAACCCGCGCACACGAGAGAGACCATGACCGACCGCGACGATTTCGACCGCGACCGCTTCCCGCAGGCGCCCCCGCCCGCCGGGCGGGGGCCGGCCCGACCGCGCCGCAGCCGCCGTATCCGCCGCTGCCCGCCCCGCCGGTGCGTCAGGCCGCCAAGCCGAAGCCGACCCGGGGCTGGCGGTGGGCGCTGAATACGGCCACCTTCGGTCTGGTCAATCCCGGTCCGTCGCGCAGCGAGCGCCGCCAGGCGGCGATGGAGGCCATGGTGGCCGCGCCGCTGAGGGGTCACTACAAAATCGGGGTGCTGGGCAAGGGTGGGGTCGGTAAGACGACGGTGGCCGCCAGCGTCGGGTCCGTGCTGGCCGAACTGCGCCGGGGTGACCGGGTTGTCGCCGTCGACGCCGACACCGCGTTCGGCCGCCTCGGCAGCCGCATCGACCCGCGCGCCGACGGGTCCTATCTGGAGCTGGCCCGCAACAAGAACCTGCAATCCTTCGCCGAGGTGCTGACCCGGATGGGCAGCAACTCCGCCGGCCTGTTCGTGCTGGCCGGTGAAAGTGGCAGTCGCCGAGGCATTCTCGATCCGGCGATCTACCGTGAGGCCACCATGCGGCTGGATCGGCACTTCACCATCTCCATCGTGGACTGCGGGTCGACGATGGACGCGCCGGTCACCCAGGAGGCGCTGCGCGACATGGATGCGCTGATCGTGGTGTCCTCGCCGTGGCCCGATGGTGCGTCGGCAGCCGCCCAGACCATGGAATGGCTTGCCCACCATGGCAAGACCGGGTTGATGCAGCGCTCGGTGGTGGTGCTCAACGACTCCGACGGGCATTCCGACAAACGCACCCGCGGCACCCTGGCCCAGCAGTTCCGGTCCCGCGGTCAGGCGGTGGTGGAGGTTCCGTTCGACCCGGGTCTGCGCCCGGGTGGGGTGATCAACAGCACCACCGAGATGTCGACACCCACCCGGGAGGCCTTCGTCGAGGTGGCCGCGGTGCTCTCCCAGTTCTTCGCCACCCTCCCCCAGCATCGTGGACCGGACAGCCGCTAGCCTCGTCGGCCCGGGCACCCGCGTCGACGGCTACGTGATCGAAGGGATCATCGGCTCGGCCGGGATGGGCACGGTGTGCGTTGCCCGCCAATGGGATTCCCGGCAACGGGTCGCGCTCAAGGTGCTCAACGCCGCGGTGTCCGCTGATCCGGCGTATCGGCGGCGCTTCACCGAGGAGGCCCGCTGGGCCGAGTCACTGCACCACCCCAACATCGTCGCGGTGTACGGCCATGGCGAGACGGCCGAGGGCATCCTGTGGATGGCGATGCACTACGTCCCCGGCACGGACGCCGACCGGGAGTTGCGGGCCGGGCGCATGCCACCGCAGCGGGCGGTGCACATCATCGGCGAGGCGGCCACTGCGCTGGACTACGCCCACGCCCACGGCGTGGTGCACGGTGACGTCAAGCCGCCCAATTTCCTTCTGGCCCAGGGCGAACGGGTGCTGCTCGCCGACTTCGGGCTGGCGCGCAGCACCGATGACCGCACCCCGTCCGGCCGGCACGGGACCGTCCTGGCCAGCGCCGCCTACGCATCCCCGGAGATGCTGCGCGGGCTGCCCGTCGACCGCCTGTCCGATGTGTACTCGCTGGGCGCGGCACTGTTCCGGCTGTTGACCGGCAAGCCGCCGTTCTTCGATGCCGGGTCCAAAGACGCTGTGGTGCAGGCACATCTACATCGGGAGGTTCCGCCCGTGACGCGGTATGCACCGTGGCTGCCGGCGGCGGCCGACGAGGTGATCGCCACCGCGATGGCCAAGGACCCCGCCGCGCGCTACCACAGCGCCAGTGAGCTGGCTTTCGCCGCGCTCAGTCTGCGCTGACTGCTCTCACAGTTCCACCGGCACATGCTTTTCGGCGCAGGCCGCGATGACGGCGTCGACGACGTCCTGGGTGCGCAGCGTCTCCAGATCTTCCACCGTCACCGAGCCGCGGTTGGTCCGGTTCTGGGCGGCCACCCGGGAATCACGCAGCCGCTCGGCGCGCTCGACGACGTTGCGGGCGAACCGGCCGTTCTGCATGACGTCGATGCCGTGGGTGCCGTCAGGCGCCAGGTAGGCCCGCAGATTCCGGCACGCGGCGTTGAGTGCATCACGGGCGGCCGGGTCGATGACGGTGGCGCGGGGTTGGCCGTAGCGGACGGCGATTTCGACGATCTCGTCCGGGCTATAGGACTCGAACCGCAGCTTGCGGTTGAACCGTCCGGCCAAACCCGGGTTCACGGTGAGGAACTCGTCGACTTCCTTCTCGTAGCCCGCACCGATGAAGCAGAAGTCGAAGCGGTGCACTTCGAGTGCCACCAGCAACTGGTTGACAGCTTCCATACCGATCATGTCGGGCCGACCGTCGTGGTGACGCTCGACAAGGCTGTAGAACTCGTCCATGAACAGGATTCGGCCCAGCGAGCGGTTGATCAGCTCGTTGGTCTTGGGACCTGACGATCCGATGTGCTCGCCGCAGAAGTCGGCGCGCTTGACCTCGATGATCTCGGGATGCCGCACGATGCCCAGCCCGGCATAGATCTTGCCCAATGCCTCAGCGGTGGTGGTCTTTCCGGTACCGGGCGGGCCGACCAGCAGCATGTGGTTGGTCTGGTTGGTCACCGGCAGGCCGTGGGCAAGCCGGAGTGCCCGCACCTCGATCTGGTCCTCCAGTTCGGCGACCGCACGCTTGACCTCGGACAGGCCTACCTGGTTGTTGAGCAGTGCGCGACCCTCGGCCAGCAGTTCGGCGCGGCGTTCGGCGTTCTCCTCTTCGGCGCGCTCCTGCTCGGACTGTTCGGTGCTGACGTCCCACTTGTTGGTCCGGCTATTGATGGTGTCCTCGTCGGTGACCACCAGCTGCAACCGCGGATCGGACAACGCCTGCTTGGCCGGTTCGATCAGCACGCCGTTGATGGTGGCCTTGGACAGCCAGATCTGCGCCTTGTCCTCTTCGCCGAGCTGGCGATGCGCCATTCCCCGTGCGTAGGCGAGATCAGCGGCGATCAAGGGGAATTCGAGCGGATCGATGGCGGTGACTGCGGTATCGAGGAGACTGTGCCTGCGGGCTTCGCCCGTACCCGCCCGACCGGCGCGCAGTTCCACCCGGTCAGCCCAGTCCAGGGCGACT
The DNA here is from genome assembly GCF_001494595.1 of Mycobacterium sp. M26. Classification (GTDB taxonomy): domain Bacteria; phylum Actinomycetota; class Actinomycetes; order Mycobacteriales; family Mycobacteriaceae; genus Mycobacterium. The sequence goes on along the minus strand of NZ_LN929907.1, from coordinate 566,624 downwards.
CGGGCCTGGCCGAGGTGGGCGGCGGCGTGGGCGGCCAGCGCGTTGGTGCCCGCGGTGACTGCGGACATGATGATCGCCTGCGGAGGAAGGACTTTGGCGGCCTCGGCGATCACGTCAGGCCAACGCTGGGTGGCGAACATCAGATAGGCGCGGATGTACTGCTGCCACTGATGATTCTCCCAGCTGTCCAACAGCGCCGCGTCGTCGAGCACGGCCTCGGCCTTCTCGAACTGCTTGTCGTCGATGAGCGCGCTGGCCAGTGCGAGTCCGGCGTGGGAGGCCTCGGTGACGGTGATCGACAGGTAGGGGCCTGCTTTGATCGGCGCGGCCAACCGGACGCCGAGGCGGTTGCATTCGCGATGCAGCCGGGCACCGTAGGCGTACAGCTGCTGCAGGGTGTCCAGGGCGTCATCGCCGGCGGCGATCCGGCCCAGCCAGGCGTCGGCCATCGAGGGATCGGTGGCGGTGGCCTCGCGGAAGGACCTCAGGGCGGTGCCGAGGTCGGTGTCCAGGGCCGCCATCGCCTGGTCGAACTGACGGCGGGCGGCGGCGGTCGAGGTGCTGCTGGTCATCAGCTAGTCCGCCAGTTCCAGTTCCGAGGGCCGCAGACTCATCGGTTCGTTTGACACGTAACGGTTCTCAGCGCGGAAGAGTTCGACCTCGACGTCGTACACCTGGCCCGCGGCGCTGACCTCCACCATGGCCGGGCCCGTCTGGGCGATGACGACGTCGGCCATACCGCGGGGGGCCTCTCCCGGGCGGCCAACCGAGATCACGGTGTTGGGCCGGGGAGCCGGCGACACCGTGCCGTCCACCACGCTGACCGTGGTGCCGGACGCCGGGCGGGGCAGATCGCTGACTGCGATATGCGGCATCCGCACGCTGTCCCAGCGGGTCAGATCCCGGGTGTGCACAGTGATCCGGTCGCCCGCACCGGCGGTGCGCACGATGATCCGTTTGGCGATGGCGTCTTCGGCGGCGATGTGGATGCGGCTGAACTCGCCGGGATCGCCCATCGGCAGGAGCATCCGGTCGCCGGCGGCGACCTTGCCCAGCAGCACGCCCGAGGGTCCAACGGGCAGCAGCAGGGTCGCGGGGAGTCGGCCGCGCGTAAGGCCTCGGACCCGGGGCCGCGGGCCGCACAGGTTGGCCGCGACGGCGGCGGCCTGTTCGCCGGGCAGCGTCTTGAGGGTGACACTCGGCGGTGCGGTGGGCGGTTGCGCACTGCGCACTGTGATGGTGGCGGTGGCCGTGCCGTCCGGAAACAGGGTGATGTTCTGGATGATCCCGTCCGCGCGCAACGCCCAGGCCTGCGCCAGCACCTCGGCGCTGATGTCGCGCGGTTGGTAGGCGTACGTGGTCAGCCAGCCGCCATCGCTGCGGACCGAATGCCAGCGCTGATTGTGCGGTTCGAGAGCGCTTCGGCCCAGCCGCCGCTCCAATTCCACCATGTCGGTGGCGGTGGCGACCTTGGCCCGAATCCCGTTGCAGCGCAATCCTGCAGCGATGCGCTGCGCGGCTGCCAGGGCGGCGGTGCCGACGGTCGTCCGCCACTGCAGGGCGTCGGCGTTGGCCAGGGCACCGAGCCGGATCACCAGCCAGGTCTCCCGCTGGCCCGCATACGGCGGGGTTCCGATGAGGGTGTCGTACACCCGCGGATAGTCCCCCGTGCTGCGCCTCCGCGACCCGGCACTGACCACGCTCAGCGATTCGATGGTCAGCCCGAGGCTCTGGTGCATCGCTGGCAGCAGCTCGGTCACGTCGACGGTATTGCGTGTTTCGGTCGAGGTGGAGCCGGTGAAAATCGTTGGTGTGTGGGCCTTCCCGAGCAGTTGGACCGCGACGATGGCCACCCCGTCCTGAAAGCGCACCCCGCCGCCGGAACGGTCGTTGGCCACGGTCACCGGCTCAGCCAGTCCGATCGCCCGGTTGCGCCGCAGGTACAGCGACGCCCAGGACCACAGCGGCTGACGCCGCCACGGGATGGCGAACAGGATCAGCCCGAGCGCCAACCCGATACCGGCGCCGATGAACTCACCGACAACCCAGCCGACGAAGCCGAGCAGAAGCACTGCGACGATCACCGCGAGCTGAACAGTCTGACGCCTCATCGGGCCCGCCTCGCCCGGCCGATGATGGCGGCCAGCAGCACCGCGCCCAGGACCGCACCGGCAAAGCCGAGCGCGACATTGCGGGCCCGGTGGTCCGGAGCGGCCGGCGGTGCCGGCGGCGGCACGACGCGGGTCTTCGATCCCGGCGCCAGAGCGTCACCTGGTGGAACGTTGAAGGTCAGCGCCGCAACAGGATCCACCACTCCATAGCCCACCTGATTGTCGACGCCGCGAGGCGGGTTGTGCGCGGTCTGCAGAATCCGGTGGATCACCTGGTTGGCAGTGAGATTCGGGTACTTCGCCCGCACCAGCGCGGCGACGCCACTGACGTAGGCGGCCGAGAAGCTGGTGCCCCAGAACGGCATGTTCTTTTCCCCCGGCCGCACCGGCGGATATGCGTTGACCGGGCCGCCGGTCTGCGGCGACAGACCCATGATGCCGACACCGGGCGCCGCGGCGGCCACCCACGGGCCGGCCAGGCTCTTGCTGATCGGCGCGCCGGTGTTGTCGACGGCTCCGACCGAGAGCACATAGTCGGAGAACCAAGACGGCGAGGACACCGTCTTGACCTGATGCCAGTCACGGGGGTCATTGGTGTTCAGCGGATCGAACGAGGGATTCTGCGCGCACCCGTCCTCACCCTCATTGCCCGCGGCGGCGACGATCACGGCGTCCTTGACGGTTGCGGCGTACCAGACGGCGGCGCCGATGGCCCGCTGATCGAGTGGGTCGGCTGCCGAAACGCACGCCGTGACGCTGATGTTGATGACCTTCGCGCCCATGTTGGCGGCGTGCACGATGGCGCTGGCCAAGGTGGCCACCGTGCCGGCCTTCTTGCGCGCTTCGTTGTCGCCGGGTGACGGGTTCTCCGGTTCGTAGGCGCGCGAGGACTGCCGGATCGAGATGATCGTCGAGTGCGGTGCCACCCCGGCCACGCCGTCGGGGGCACCCGGCGCCGGCGGTGGAACCTCGGGATCCTCCGGGCCGCCGGGGTCGGGATCGCCGGGTCCGTTGGACGGTTGGTCCGGCGGCGGCGGTGGTTCGGCGGGCGGCGGTGGCGTTGACGGGGGGCGGCCCGGCCGGCGCTGGGAATGCGGGAGCGGCTGGCATCGGCGCGGGCATCGGGCTGCCCTGCGGTGCGGCGGCGATCAGTGACGCGACGATGGTGCCATGCGAATCGCAGTCCATCAGGCCATCGCCGCCCATGATGTAGTCGCCGCCGGGGACGACCGGAAGCCGTGGGCTGGGGTTGACGCCGGTGTCGATCACCGCGACCGTGACGCCGTTGCCGGTCGAGTACTTCCACGCCTTGCTGATGTTGAGCATGGTGAAGCCGGGCGCCGGTAGCGACACGTTCGGATCGGCGACGGTGATGGTCCTGGCGCAGATGTTGCTCTGCCGCATCGGCTGATCGGGACGCGGCGGACCGTCGGGCGGCACCAGGGAAGGATCCACCGATGGTGGCGGAATAGCTTGCGCAGCCGGAATATTGGCAATCATTCCGGTGAGCATGATGACCATCGCCGTGGCAGCGATGCGTTGGCCCCGAGGCGCGCTCATCGCATTCGGACCCAGGTGAACAGTCCACCGATCCAGGCCGCCAACGGGAAGGCGGCCACGATCGCGACCAACTCCAGCCATTCGGCGACCATCCGGACCAGCGGGGTGAACCGGGTGACCGGTACCAACAGGGCGGCAGCGAGCCCGGCTCCGGCGAAGGCGATCAGAACGAGGCTGCCCCACAGCAGAGCTACACTCGAATCAGCCGGTGCGGCAAGGACATAGCGGATCACTCCCGCGCAGAACGCGGCCGCTGCACCGCAGACCAGGGCAACCGCCTGCCGCTTGTCGGCGAAGGCGCGGCCACGGCTCATGAAGATCAGCACGAACAGTCCGGCCAGCACGGCGGCGGCGGTACCCTTCGGACGTCCCGGCATGACGGTGGCCCACACCGCGGCGGGCAGCGTAGCCGCAGCCGCCACGCAGATGCCGGTCAGCACACTGTTGGCGCGGAGGGCGGCAGCGGTGATGACCTCGCCGCGTGGCGTGGTGTCCGGGTTGGGTTCGTCGTCGGCGTCCTCGTCCACGGGTGTCACCGTGTCTACCGGCAGACCGTCACTGCGTCGGAAGAGGTCCCGACCGGTGATGGAGCCGAAGTGGGGCGGCCGGATTCGGGCTGCCCAGAGGGCGAATGTCGGTCCCAGCGTGAGCAACAGCAGCAGGCCGATGAGCGTCAGCATGCCCAGCCACTGGGCTGGCACCGGACGCCACATCCGGGTGGCGGCCACCAGCCCGCCGATCGCACAGAGCGTGACGACGGTGGCCGCGATCGTAACGTGGCGTTGAGTCATCGCGACGACGGCGCACGTCAGCACGGCGACCGCCAGGCCCGCGATGAACACGTGGGCCGCCCCGACGCCGCCGGGAGCGGCCGAGGCGAATCCGACGGCGAGCAACGGGACCGCGAGCCAACCGAATCCACCGAGCAGGTCGGTGCGGCCCGGCCACCAGCGCCACACCGACACCGCACCCACCGCGAACAGCAGACCGATCACACCGGTGACAACAGCGGGGATGAACGACTGGCTGTGCAGCCTCGTATGGACCGCGAGGCCGAGCACGCTCAGCGCGATCATCGCCACCACAGCCAACGCCGTGTGCGCGGCGGTCTCCGCGGTCACCGGCGCGAACAACCGCTTACCGACCCGCGCCAATCCGGTGGACAGCGACTCGTATTGCGGCTCGAAGGAATCGCCCTCCTGAGCCGGCACCAGCACCAGCGTCGCACCGTCCTCGACACCGAGTTCGTCCAGTGTCTTGGTGACGTCGAGTCGGGTGCCGTTGGCCCGGTGTAGCTCGTAGGCGACGCCGGGATCCAGCGCCGTCACACCGCGCCGCTTCAGTTCCTCATTGAGCAGCTCGACGACGTTGTCGATGAACACCTCAACAGGAACCGATGCCGGATACACCTGCGAGACAAGGTTTTCCCCGCAAATGACGGCGATAGCGCAGCGGGCCGGAAACGAGACCTTCGCCATCAGCGTGGCCTGTCGGCGTCCGGAATGTACTTGTCGGCCAGTGCCGCGGTGATCTCGAACAGGCGAAGCCGGGTCTTCTTCTGCAGTTCGTGCTGGGCGTCGATGATGCCACCCTTGGCCAGATGCGGGTCATAGGGCATGAACTCGACGGTGGCCCCGGATTGCCCGAACCGCTCAGTGAGGTACGCCCGGGCATCCTTGTCGTAGTTGTTGCGGCTGTCGTTGAGGATGACCATGCTGCGCGAGACCAGTTCGTGGTAGCCCATCGACCGCAGCAGGTCGATCGCGCGGGTCACCGGCAGCGAGGTGTCGGCGGTGAGTCCGGAAACGAATACCAGGGTGTCGCAGGCGTCGAAGACCGCCTTCATCACCGGGTGTTCAAGGTCGTCGGAGGTGTCCACCAGGATGACATTGTGGGTCCTGCGCAGGCGCGAGAGGACGCCGGTGAACATCGCGGGCACCAGCGGACGCGGCTGGTCCGACACCCGGTTGCCGGCCAGGACATCCAGGCCGATCTGGTTCTGCCCCAGGTGTTCTCGGATGTCGGCATAGCCCTGAACATCGGTGTCGTTGAGTACCGCGGAGTAGTCACCGGGGGGCGCCTCGTCGATCCGGCCGGCCAGGGTGCCGAAGCCGGGTGCGGCATCGATGGCGACCACGTTCTCGGGTCGGCACTCGCGGAAGATCGCGCCGACGCTGGCGGTCATCGTGGTCTTGCCGACGCCGCCCTTACCCGAAACGAAGCCGATCACGTACTGCTTGCGGATATGCCTGCGGATACGTTCCCGGAGTTCCCGGTAGTGCCGTTCGGCCGGTGACTCCCCGAGGTTGATCGTCTTGAACGAGATCGTGTAGAGGAACTTGCGCCAGCCCGATCCGGGCGGGATCTTGCGCGGAGCCACCATGTCGGAGATCCGCAATGTCCCCGAGACGGAATCCTGCTGACGGTGGTGGGCGCCGAAGGGATCCCGGCGCAGCGGTTCGCGGGGGTCAGCGGAATGCCCCGGCTCATTCCAGGGATTCGTCACTAGACAACCTTTCTGTGGGAGTACCACTCGTCCTCGGCCGGCAGCCGGCGGACCATGTTCTGCACCGCCGAGGCGATGTTGCCCGGCGATCCGGGGCTGACGATCATCCACGACCTGCCGCCGCGGCTGACATGCTCGGACACCAGCCGACCCTGAGGGGTGTCGATGATGGTGACGGCACCCTGCTCGATGTGGGAGCGAGCCGGACCGTTAGCGGCACCGGCTTGGATGGCGACGACTGAAGCCTGCGCTGAGCGCTCGGTGTCGGCGGCCAGCGTCAGGGTCGAGATCTGATCGCTGTCCAAGCGCTTGTCCACCAGGTAGGCGCGCAAGCTTGCCCGATCATGCACGGCGGCAAGCAGTTCGGCGGTGTCGAGGGTGACCGGGCGAAGCGATGCGGGCTTGAGCTCGCCGCACAACCGGTCGATCTGGGAGTTGATCAGCACTCCGGCCGACTCTTCGGTGGTCGCAGTGCCCGCACTGCTGAGGCGCACCATGATGCCGGAGCGCTCCAGCGCGACCCACCACTGGGCGAAGCGGGCCAGCAGGACTCGCTCCGGCTCCGTTTCGTGGGCGGGTGTTTGGGCGTAGACGAGCAGTGCGACATCGCGGCGCGACAGCACGGTCAGCCATTCGAGAACCGCGTCGTCGACGCCGCCGGCCTCGGTGATCACACCGGCGGCTCGTAGTTCGTCGGCGACCGGGTGGGCCAGCGCCATCTCATGGGTCTCGACACTGGGCAGATGCGGCCGCAGGCCGAGTTCTGGTGCCAGCACTTCGATACCGGACAGCACCTGCAACACCCACAGGCCGTCCACTGTCGTCGTCAACATAGCTTTCCCAACGCAGACAGCAGGGGCGCACCGACCGTGCGCCCCCACCGGCTGACGGTTGTCCGGTTAGAAGAGGTTGCCCATCATGACGTCGGTCTGATGGGCGCTGTCGTTGACGCTGCTGATGGTCGATCCGTGCTGGTTCATGGTCTCGATGAGGCCCTGCAGGCCCTGCAGCATCTGCATCTGCGCCTCGTGGAACGACGTGGCCGCGGTGCCCTGGAAGAAATCGGCGATCGCGTTGGTGCGCTGCTGGATGTCGTCGTGGATCTCCATCAGCTGAGCCGAGCGGGAGCCGACCTCAGAGGCGAAATCAGCGACCCCGCCGTGGTTGTAAGTGATGTTGTCCGACATGAGAGATGTCCTTCCGTACGAGGTCTGGGGATTAGGCGTTGGGGGCGAAGCTGGTGAGGCTGTGGGCGGCGTCGGCCTCGTGCTGCTCCATCATCGAGGCGGCCTGGCTCAGGCCGTGGGCGAGCCGGGTACCACCGGTGATGGTCTGCTGCAGGTCGTGGTTGATCTGGGCGGCGGTGTTGACCGACGCCAGCTGGGCCTGGCCACCCCACACCGCCGAGCCGATGCCCTCATGGCTGGCGAGGTAGCCGTTGGCGATCGCGGTGGCGTGCTCGAGCGCGGACTCGATGGCCTGCTGGGTGCTGCGCAGCACCTCGGGTGTGACGACGAGTGTCATGTTCTACTTCCCTTTCGGTGACGTTTTGCTGATGATCGGTCCCCTGGCCGGGGATGTGGACGAGTATCGGGTGCGGACAAACCGCTGTCACTTCACCCTCTGGCAAACGATGACGGTCGCACCCCCTTGACCAGATTCATTAGCTGATCCTCGGATCACGGTGGTCGTCGCGATCCAGCACGATGCGAGCCCGGCCAACATCCTCTTTGCTGTCCTCACCCTTGCCGTTGGCGAGCATGCCGGCGTGGGCGGGCGACATCGGCATCGCCGTTCCGCCCATCCCGGCCGACGTCGGTCCCCGCAGCTCGGCGGCACTGAGCAGGCCGGTCTTGAGCGATGTCGGCCTGCCGGCGTTCTCCGGAGCAAAGCTGCTGGTGGGCCGGGTGTAGCTCGGCGGCGGGCATCGCCGCGTCACCGGCCTTCATGCCGTTGAACATGCCGCCCAGGGACCCCATCATCGACTGAGGGAGGCTCGACAGGCCCTGGAAGGCCTGCATCGGGGCTTGAAACATGCCCATCAACGGCTGCATGGCACCCATCGCGGCCTGCATCGGCTGCATCATCATCGAGCTCATCTGGCCCATTTCGCCGGCCGCCGTGGCCGGCGCGGCGGCCGTCTGGCCGGCCATCTGGGTGACCTGGCCGGACCCCTCGACCGCCTGGCTCATCGCGGTCGTTCCCGCGGTCTGGGCCACCGCCGCTGCAGCGGTAGCAGGGGCGGCCGGTGATGCCCCCAGCGGCGCGAACGGCGGCGGGATGGCCAGTGCGGCTACGAGTGCAGCCAGCGCCGCGCCATAGGCCGCGCCCGCACCGGCGTTGTGCGGCCAGTGTTCGCCGAAATATTCAGTGTCCAGAGCCACGATCGCCGGGGTCAGCGCGCCGAGTACCGCGGGGTTGATCGCGACGTCGGCGGCCTGCTCGGTGCGATTGGCGATCGACACCTCGGCCGGGATCATCGAGGACACCGCGGTCTCGTAGGCCGCGACGGCGCTGGCCGCGATCGGCGGCTTTTCCTGCACCCACCCGGCCAAGAGCTGCAACGCGGTATTCAGACCCGTAACCGCTGTCGTCGAGCTCAGGCCGCCGACCCCCTCGAAGTTCAGCGCGGTCACCGCGGTATTCAGCTGGGACAGCGAGAAGGCCAGTTCATGACTACCCATCAGGGCCTGCCACGCCGCGCCGTTGGCCATGGTCGTCGACGTGCCAGCCGCCCCCGGCCCGACGAGCCGGAGGTAGTTGGTTTCAGGCGACGAGCACGGCCACGCGGGATCTGGCATGACTCAGAAGAACTTGCCGTCGTTGAGGACGTCGGTCGCGGTGTAGGTGGCGGCGGCCAGGTTCTGCGCGCCGGAGAACAAGCCGCGGTTGGCCAGGTGCTCGGAGGCAGTCCCGATGTAGGACGCACCCGCGGCATTGAGGGCCGCAGCGAACTGGACAGAGTCAAGGTCGGCACCCATTGGCATCACACCGACCAGCGCTTCCGAGGCGGCTGCGGTGGCGGCGCCCATTTCGGCGCTGATACCGGCCTCAGTAGCCGCAGAAGTACCGACCGCGGCGGAGTTGACGTTCATGACCATGTTGCTCTCCTCGTGGTGATCGCAGGGCAGACCTGCAATATCGTCGTATTGTAGAGTGTGCTGGCGACCTATGTCGACTTATGTTCGGCGGACTGCCAGCTAACACCGGAACGGCACTCAGTCCGGTGTTCCGACCAGCACTCCTTCCATCACTCCGTCCGTGGTCACCAGCAGGCCACGACCCGGTGGAAGTTGCTGTGCGCTGGTGCGGCCGAAGACCTTGACCGCCTGCGGGTCGTTGTCCATGAACAGCGTCGGTGCCCGCGAGCCGGTCAGCTTCTGCAGGAACGGGCTCATCGCCGAGACGCCCGCCCAGTTGCCGGGCAGCCGGGCGGCGATCACATGCAGGCCGATCTCCCGGCTACGTTCGATCAACGGCCACAGCGGCGCGGTGGCCGCAGGCTTGCCGACGGCCGCGGTCGTGCGCAGCTCCTGCTCGTCGTCGATGAGGACGTAGTGCTGCGGGCCGGTCCAGGTGGACCGGGTCAGCAGTTCCTCCTGGCTCAACCCGGACGGTGGCAGCCGGTCGCGCATCATCTCCGCAAGCTCGGCCAGCACCGCGTCGATATCGTCCGGGGTGTAGGCGTAGGCGCGAACGTGCGGGCCCTGGATCTTGCCGATCAGGCTCGTCTTGGGGTCGATGATGGTGATCTGCGCCTGCTCCGGCGAGAGTCGTGCGGCGATCGACTGCCCGAAAGCCGCCAGCGTGCTGGTCTTTCCGCAGCCCTGCCGTCCGACGACCAGCAGATTGGGGGCAAGCCTGCTGGGCAGCGCCACCGACTGCAGTGCGCTCTCCCCCATGGCGAACGGGATGTCCAGGGCGTCGCTGTCGGCAGTCTGGGCGTAGGCGGCCACGATCTCGCGCAGCGCAATGCGCTCGGGCAGGCGAGCCAGCGTTTCGACCTTGCCCACACCGGTTTGGGCGGCGATCACCGGGCCGATCTGACGAGTGGTCACCCGCTCGCCGTTAGGACCGACGATCTCGGGCACACCGACCAACAATTCCTGGCCCAAGCGGGTTACCCCGAATCCGGGCCGATCGAGGTTCTGGCGGGCAGCACGCCGATGCTCCATCCCGGTGCCCATCTGGGTCTCGTCCGGATTGCTCAGGCGCAGTTGGATTCTCGCGTTGGCCACATTGAGCAGAGCCTGCTTCTGCCCGACCAGCCAGCCGCTAGCACTGGTGGCCACATGGACGCCGTACGACAGGCCCTGCCGGGCGATCGCGATGGCGCGATCGCCCATCGCATTGTCCTTGTCGTACAGGTCACCGAAGTTGTCGATGACCAGGAACACGTCGCCGAACTTGTCCTCCGGATCGGTGCCACCGCCACCGCCGGCGCCGAACCGGCGTTCACGGAACTCCGAGATGTCGATCTGGTAGCGCTTGAAGGAGGCTTCGCGAGCGCGGATGAGTCCCTCGATCGTGGCCAGAGTGCGGGACACACCCTCGGTGTCGGTGAGGCTGACCACGCCGGCCACATGGGGCAGCTCCTCGACTGAGTACAGCGACGCGCCCATGCAGAAGAACGTCACCCGATCCGGCCGGTACATCAGGGCGGCCGACGTCATCAACGTCATCAACGTCGTGGACTTACCGCGTTGCGCGGTGGCCACCACCATGATGTTGTCCATCTCGGCGTCGATCACGTGCACCCGCTGCGCGTGATCCTCTGGGAAATCCTCGATCCCGACCGGGAACACCAGTCCGGGGTTCTGGCCGTAGTCCGACCACCACGGCTTACCCCGCCACCGCTGCACCAGCGCGTCCGCGGTCTCGCTGACCTCCAGCGGCGGCAGCCAGATCTGGTGCGGAGCGCGGGCCGGATGTGACACCAACGATTCGCGGATCACATCGAGCAGCTTCTTCTTCTTGAATCCGTCGGCGTGATAGACGAATTCGTCGGGCTCGTCCGGCTCATCCGCCGACGCCAGCGCGGCGCTATCCTCGACCGACAGCGGCTGGTACTCCCACGTCAGTGGCCGTGGTTGGGTGAAGCTGACGTCGACCGTCGTGTCAGTGGCCGCCTGTTTCTTGGGTACCACGAACGGCGCCGACACATAGAAGCAGCGGAACTGTTCGAGGTCGCGGGGGCCGACCTTGAGTAGGGCGTAGCCGTTCTCCTTCGACGGCAGGTGCAACGCGGCGTCGCTGCCGATGACGTCGCGGGAGTCCTCAGCGGTCTCAGCACGCAGTGCCACCCGGAAGGCGATGTTGCTCTTGGCCTTGCTTAACGAGGACAGGTCCAGGCGCTGCCCGCCGAGGGTGAAGAAGACGTTGCAGCCGCGGCCCTCCTGGCCGATGTGGATCACCAGGTCGATCCACTCCGGGTGGTTGTGGAACAGCTCCAGGTATTCGTCGATGATGACGAGCAGGATCGGTACGGGCTCCAGGTCCCGGCCCGCGAGCCGCATCTCCTCGTACTCGTTGGCGTCACGGGCGCCGGCGTCTTTGAAAAGCCGGTAGCGACGGGCGATTTCCCCGTCGATGGCCTTGCGCATCCGTTCAGCCAGGTGGCGGTCATCCTTGCCCAGGTTGGACAGTGAACCCACAACGTGGGGGAGGCCTTCGAGATCCTGGGCGGCCGACTCGAACTTCATGTCGACGAAGATGACGTTGAAGGTCTCCGGCGAATGGGTCAGCGCGATGCCGTTGCACAGGGACAGGAAGTACTCGGACTTTCCGGACCCCGAGGTGCCTATCACCACCGAGTGGAAGCCGAAGCCGCCAAAGTCCTTGGCGCGCAGGATGACGTTCTGCAGCTCGCCGCCGGGCTTGACACCGACCGGGATCATCGCCCAGCGTGGGTCGCCACGGCCGCGGCTCTCCGCCCAGAGCCGGTCGACGTCGAGCTTGCGCGGGTCGGTGATACCCAACGCGCGCAACAGCTCTCCGCCCTGACTGTCGGTCTCCGACAGTTCACCGGCGGTCATCGGCGACCAACGGGCCAACGCCCGGGCATAACGGTCGGCTGTGCTCTCGGCGAGCATGTCGGCGACGGCGTAGAAGGCCTTGCGGTGGTTGAGCCGGCCCTCGCGTAGTTCGAACCCCTCATCGTCGTCGGAGAATCCGACTCCGATGCCGGGCCGGGTTGCCAAGCGCAGCACCGTGATACCGGCCATCCCCTTCTGGCCAGTGACACCCTCCCACTGCTCCGGCGTGCCGACGTTGTCGTCGACGATCACCCAGTGCGGGCCCAGCGCGGAACCGGCAGCGGCGGCCTCCATCGGCGAGAGCATGGTGGTCGGGCTCGAGCCGCTGGGCGGCGTCCATGGCCCGCGGCCCTTGCGGTGCAACTCTGAGTCGAGCGCGTCTTCGAGCTCGGTGGGCGAGGTGAACACCAGTCGGCGCATCCCGCATGCGTCGAACATCTCGTCATGCTGGTTGTGCGGTAACCACACCAGCCACGACCACAATTCAGGGTGGCGGGTGACCACCATCAGCTTGATGTCACTGGGGCTGTGATAGACCGCCAAGGAGCACAGCACGGCGCGCATGAAGGCGTGCAGTTCAGCGGGATCCTCGCCAACGAAGCTGAAACCCGGCTTGGAGCGCAGGCTAAGCACCTTGCCGATGCCGCGAATCTTGCTCTGCTCCAGGATGAAATCGCGCAGTGCACGGCCGGTCACCGGTTCGAGCTCCTCGCCGACCGGCACTTCGGGCCACTGCAGCGACACGGCGGAGTCGGCGGTGGACTGCACGCCGATACCGAGGCGGACGTCGAGGAAGTCGGAGTCGGACGGGCGACGCTCCCACATCCGCGGCCCACCGATGATCGTGTCGAGGTCCTGGGGATCGCCGTGCACAAACAACTGGCTGCGGCGCTGTTCCTGGGCGGCGCGCTGCACCTCGTCGCGGTCGTCATCGAGTTGGCGCAGATACATCCGGCGCTGCTTTTCCTGCTCGCCCCAGCTGATCCGGCGGCCGCGGCCGAACCGGCCGCTGAACATCAGGGCACCGAAGCCCACCAGTCCGATCAGCGGGAAGAACCCGGACTGCAGCGAACGGACACCGGAGGTGTACATCACCACGAGAGTGCCGATGATGCCGACCAGCAGGGCGGGCAGCGCGATCATCAGCAGGATATTGCGGGGTTCCCGCTCAGGCAGAGCCAACGGCGGTGCGACGACCACTCGGGCCGGTGGCACGCTCGGCGCGGCCGCGCGTGCACTGCGGACGAATCCCCTCTTCGACACCGCTACCCTCCCGCGTTCTGTTGCTCGGCAGCGATTGGAGCCACGGCCCCGCCCGCGTCGATGGTGTCGCGGGCCAGCAGCGCGTTGGCCCGGTTGATCGCCGGCCCGGGCGCGAAGGTCCGCAGGATCGGCCAGGGTGCCTGCACGGCGCGGCCGGGATCAAGACCCAGGGCCTGCAGCGTGCCCTGGTCCCATTCGATGCCGTAGCGAACGCCCTGCGGGGACACCCAGAACAAGCTCTCGCGGGTGTCGGAGGTGATGACACCGGAGGTGGAGGCGACGAAGTTCGCCGCCCCCGGCAGCATCAGCGTCTGGTTGGCCTCGAAGGACTCGGGGTCGTTGGCGTCACGGACCAGTCGCACGATGTGCGAATCCAGTGACTGCGGAGTGGGCAGCCCGCGTCCGCTGAAGAAGGTCACCGTCGCCTGCCGGTCGGTGGTCTGCTTCTTCCAACCGACGCAGGTCACCGGATTGGCCTCGGTGTCAACGAAATTCAGCTTCCCGGTGGGATAGAAGTCGACGTTGAGGACGCTGACTTCCGGAATGTCGACGAGCTTGTCCGGCGATACCAGCTGCGGGGTGGTCGTCCCCTGACTATCGGCGGTGCGCAGCAGGTCTGCGACGAAGCCGGTGATCTTCTGGACACCGTTGGGCAGTAACACATAGAAACCGCTGACCGCACCGTTGGCATCCTTGGTCTCCAGAACCCGCCCGACAACCGAATCCGGCAGCCAGCGCGACGGTGTGCCCGCCTCCGGGATGGCCGGCACGACCAGCGGCTCGGTGGCCGGCATCGCGTCGAAGAGGGCGTTCGAGACCTGGATGGGGCGAGTGGTGCCCGGATCGAGTCCCAGGTTGAACGTCACCGACCGGTCAGCCGGATCGATCTGGGTGCGTTGCCCGTTCCAGATCAGGTAGGTGTTGTCGTCGTGGGTCGCCAGGATCGCCTGGTTGGTCTTCATCGCATCAGCGCGGTCGCCAGGCGAGAGTTCTCCGGCGATGGCGGTGACCACTGGGGGCTGCCCACTGCCGCGGGTGGGTGCGGTGTCGCAGAGGGACCACGCCGACACCGAGTTGGCCGCGATGCTGAGATCATCGGGAATGCCGGGAATTCCGATCATCGGCCCGGTCGGGTACTTGGCGATCTCCTTGGCGTTGACCCAGGTCGGCGACGCCGAGTTGCCCGTCGCCAGCCGGGCCGAGGTCAGATTCTGTGCCGGGTAGAGCCGGCCGTCGAGCTTGGCGTACAACGCGCCGGTGTCGCGGTTGCCGATGATCGAGGACTGCCCCACCAAGCCGGCGGGCTTCATGAAGTGCAGCAGTGCCATCCAGCCGCAGCCGATCAGAACGAAGACCACCGACAGCACCACAGCGGCCTGCTGCTTGCGGTCGTCGTGCTTCATCCGCACCGAGAACCGCGTGATGGCGGCCCGCAATCTGCGGTTGTAGAACAAATGCCCGGAGTTCTGATCCCGGTTCGACAAATTCAGCGGCACGGGCGGGATCCTCTCGCCAGCAACTCGGGAGCGGCGGCGGTGGGCGGGCGTCGATCAGTCATCGCAGGCCGCCCCCGTACCTGATCTGGTTGTCTGCTTGGGCCTCTTCACGCAGCGCAGCGAACGCCATGTTCAGCCGCTCGGTCAGCTCGCCATGGGTGTAATCGGTGGTGACCGCGGGGTGCAGAGTGAGCTCCAGGAGTTTGCCGTCGGCGTTGACCACCGCCTGGACATCGCCGAGGTCGACGCTGAAGGTGACAGCCTCGGCCTGGGCCACGAGGGCCTCCCATCGGTCGGCCGCTTCGCTCAGTTCACGAAGAACTGCCTCGACGAGATCCGTCTCGCTAAGGTCGTCACCACTACCACCCCGGGGCACGTGCCTAGTATGTCCGGTGTCACTACCTGCGTCAATTCACCTTCACAGCACTCTGGATGTGGACTACGGATTTCGTCCCAGCAACCTCAGTGCGTCCCATCTGTCACGTCTGGTCGCTCCACTGACTCGTCGGCGGCGCGTTGAGCGCCTCGAACCAGGCGAAGTGATAGTTGGCTGAGACCTCGTCGCCGACGGCGATTGCCTCGGTAGCGGCCAGCAGTAAGCAGTTGCTCAGCAACGCCGCGTCGATGTCGGGATACTGGGCCAGCAGCTGGTAGCGGGCCGTGTCGGAATGCACTCTCAGCACATCCACCTCGGCGTCCACCACCCCGGTGCGGGCGGCCCCGGCCTTGGCGAGGGTATGCACGATTCGTGGCAAACCATCACGCCAGTGTGTGGCCTCACCCAGCTTCCAGCCGAGGTCGTCCACCTCGCTGAGCCGACGGGCGTCCGGGGCGCTCGCCGTAGAGCGGTCGCGCACGTACGAAAACGGGTCACCGGGGTGATAGATCGCCGACCTCACGACGTCCCCGAGAAGTTCGGCTACCCGGCCGCCGCGTCTGGCCGGCGCGAGCAGGTCGACACCCGCGGGTAGATCGACCCCGGACGGAATCCAGCCGTGGGCGAGATCGGTCACCACGACGGTGGTGCCGTCGGTGCGATCACCGACCGCCCAGCGCAGGCCTGGCTCCTGCCGGGCGACGAACTCGAGAAGCCGGGCCAGCCGACTCTCGTCGTCTTCGACCTCGGGAACCGGCGGCGGTTCGGGGGGCTCGTCGTGGACTACCGGCTCCGGCTCCACCCGCTCCGGCTCGATCACCACGGGCTCGCCGTCTTCGACCGCGACGGCCTCGTCGCTGAAGTCGATCAGTTCGGTGGCGTCGAAGGTGGGCCGCGGCGGTGCCGGCTCGGGCGCGACGGTCAGGCTGGCGTACTCGGCGGCGAAACCCAGTGACTCATTGCGCAATTGGCGCACGGTGGATTCCACCCGCAGCACGGCAAAGGCCCGCGCCACGTTGATGATCCGGGCCTCTTCGGCGCGGCGGGCATCCTCGGGGTATCCGGCGAACTGCAGTGCGCGCAGGCGCTCGTTGGCGGAGGTGGCGATGCGCTGCAGATCGTTCTTCAGGTACTCGGCGACCATGGCCGTCTGCGGGGTAACGGTCTCCAGCTCGGCGGGCCACAGCCCGCCGATCACCCAGGGGGTGCAGTCGGTCGGGTTGTCGAAGGTCGGCACCGACAACGCCTGGCGCGTTGCCCTGCGCAGGCGCTGACGTGCCGAATTCCGGCCGAACTTAGCCACGCCGAAAGCGTACCGTCATTCCCCGGACTGTCAGTTCGGCGAAGTCTTGGGCTCGAACGCTTTTGGGCTAGCCGACATCACCCATCACCGCTCCCTCGCGGCGTGGGTCGGCACCGCCGACCCAGCCGCCGGCGGGATCGCGGGCCAGCGCCGAGAGCCCACTGGACTGATCGGCCAGGTTAACGTCATGGCCCAGCTGGCGCAGCCCCTCGACCAGGGGGTCGTGCACCCCGTTGTCGGTGGTATCGATCACCGGATGCTCGCCGCCGACATTGGTCTTCGGGGTGTTGGCCGCACCGAAGTCCACCATCGACACCGCCTGCTGCGGGTTCAGGCCCCAATCCAGCATCCCCACAATCGTTTTGGTCACGTACTGGATGATCGTCGACCCGCCGGGCGAACCCACCACCGCATACAGGGCTCCGCGCTGGCCGTCCGGTTTCTGGTCGAAGACCAGGGTGGGTGACATGGAACTGCGCGGGCGCTTGCCCGGCTGAACCCGGTTGGCCACCGGCACCCCGTCCGGGCCCACCGGGTCGGCGGAGAAGTCGGTCAGCTGGTTGTTGAGCAGGAACCCGTCGACCATGTGGAAAGACCCGAACGCCGCCTCAACGCTGGAGGTGAACGACGCCGCGTTGCCCTCCTTGTCGATCACGCTGACCTGGGTGGTGCCGTGTTCGGGCTGCGGGGTCGCCGGGAGCGCCAGGGGCCCGAACTCGCCGGGCTTGGCGGTGCCCATGCTGCGCTCCGGCGAGATCAGCGCGGCCCGCCCGGCCAGGTACTCGCTGGCCAGCAGCGCCTGTGGTGAGCCGCCCGGCAGCGCCACGAAGTCGGTGTCAGCCACGTAGCGGTCCCGGTCGGCGTAGGCCAGCCGTTCGGCTTCGGACACCAGGTGCACGCCCGCGACGGAGGGCCGGCCGCCGTTGCGGTCGATGTCGGTGGGCCGGTGCGCGGCCAAGTCGGAGAACTGCAGCACCCCGAGGATCTGGGCCACCGCGATACCGCCCGCCGACGGCGGGGGCATGCCGCAGATCTGCTTGTCGCGGTAGCCGGTGCACAGCGGTTCCCGGGTTTTCGCGCGGTAGCCGGCCAGGTCCGCGGTGGTCATGGCGCCGGGGGTTCGCCCCGCCGCGGTGTCGGCGGTCGCCTCGACGATGGCCTCGGCGATCGCACCGCGGTAGAAGTTGGCCGGATCCGACGCGATCGCCCCCAGGGTCTTGGCGTAGGCCGGGTTGGTCAGCATGGTCTTGACCGCCTTGGGGGTGCGGTCGGGGTTGAGGAAGTACTCCGCGCTCGGCGGGTCGAGCGCCAGCTTCGCCGCCTCCGTGGCGATGGCCGCGGCCAGCCGGGGGCTGATCTCAAACCCGTTGTCGGCCAGGCTGATCGCGGGTTCGAACAGGTCGCGCCACGGGGTCAGGCCGTGCGCGGCGTGCGCGTCGGCGAGCAGCCGTACTGCTCCGGGCACCCCTATGGAACGCCCGGATGCCCTGGCGTCGGGTTTGGGCTCGGTGCGATCAGACTCGGAGATCCAGCGCAGATAGTTCTCGGTGGCCGCGGCCGGGGCGGTCTCGCGGCCGTCGTAGGCCTGCACGGCACCGGATGAGGCGTCGTAGTAGACCAGGAATCCGCCGCCGCCGATGCCGGAGGATTGCGGTTCGACCAGACCCAACACCGCCTGGGCGGCCACCACCGCGTCGACGGCCGTGCCGCCGTTCTGCAGCACCCGGCAGGCCGCCTGGGTGGCCAGCGGGTTGGCGGTGGCGACGGCGAAGGTGCGAGTGCGTACCGCGGTCATATCGCTGCGGTAGCCGGTGGCGATCTCCGGGGCGGCCCCGATATCGCGCGGGGTCGCGTCGGCGGCTGTCGAGGTCTTCGGGGTGGGGGTTCCGTTAGCGACGACCTCACAGGGCCCGCCGCCGGGCGGCCCGGCCGTCGTCTCGGTGGAGGTGCCGCACCCCGCGGCCACCAAAGCCGAGGCCAGCACCGGAACCATCATCCGCCTGATGTGACCCGACATCGCAGACGCTGCCATCATTCGACGCTAGGACATCGACTGCTGGTCTGTGCCGGGAACGGACTACAGCGAAGGTCGGCACCGAACTTCGCCACAGCGAAAGCGTACCGTCGATCGTCGCTGTGTCAGTTCGGGTGACATCCCGCTGACCATCGACAATTGCCGGGCATCGAACCGCCCGCCATCAGCGCAACCGCCCGCTACGATGCCAAAAAGGCGGTCACACAAGCGATCATGGGCGCACTGCCCCTGGGTTAGGACGGTTCGTGGAAGCCATCCACTTCATCTCCGGCTTACCGCGATCCGGCTCCACTCTGTTGGCCGCACTGCTGCGGCAGAATCCCCGGTTCCAGGCCGGAATGTCGGGGCCCCTCGCCGGACTTTTCGATGCGTTGCTCGCCCGAATGAGTGCCCGAAACGAGTATTCGGTGTTTCTCGACGACGCCAAACGCGAACGGATCCTGCGCGGACTGTTCAGCAGCTTCTACGCCGACGCCGAAGCTGACGTGGTTTTCGACACCAACCGGGCATGGTGCGCACGAATGCCGGCGATCGCCCAGTTGTTTCCAGAGGCGAGAGTAATCGCCTGTGTGCGAGAGGTTTCCTGGATCGTCGACAGTATCGAGCGCCTCGTCCAGCGCAACGTCTTCAGTCCGTCATCGATTTTCAACTACAGCCCCGGCGGCACCGTCTACACCCGCGCCAACGGCGTCGTGGCTGCCGACGGCATGGTCGGCGCGCCGTATGACGCGCTCAAGCAGGCATGTTACGGAGAGCAGGCGGACCGGTTGCTCTTGGTTCAATACGAAACCTTGACCACCGATCCGGCCAAGACGATGCGCGCGATCTACGAGTTCGTCGGTGAACCCTACTTTGACCATGACTTCGACCATGTCGAGTACGACGTCACCGAATTCGATTCTCGTGCAGGCACTCCCGGTCTACATACAGTTCGCGGCATCGTCGAGGCCCAGCCGCGCAAGACCCTGCTGCCGCCGGACCTGTTCGGCCGATTCGCGTCGGACGCATTCTGGCGCGACCCGCGTAAGGTTCCGCCAGGCCTGAAAGTCATCTAGTCAGCGACTAGAATTGCTCTGGCGCAGAACGCAATTCGTATCCAAACGCTAGCGTCGTCGGCGGTGCGCTGGGCGCATCCGAACCGTTGAGTCCGTTGAATCCGGGGATTCCGTCGTTTCCTTGCGTACAGAAGTCGTCGCCGCAATCGCCACCGAGTCCACCACCCTCCAGGGAGCTCCTGCCGCCCGCGCCGCCGAGGCCGCCGTAGGAACCGCCGTCACCGCCGTTGCCGCCATTGCCGCCCCAGCCACCGTTTCCGCCGAAGTTGTAGCCATAGCCGCCGTTACCGCCGACTTCACCCCCGTAGCCGCCGTCGCCGCCGTTGCCGCCAATCGTTCCTCGGCCGCCTTGTCCGCCGGTGCCGCCCTGGCCCGCCGCACCACCGGCCCCGCCAGTGCTGACGCCGTCGCCGCCCGCTGCCGCCGTTACCACCGGTTCCGCCGTTGCCATTCGTTCCGCCGAGACCTGCGGCGCCACCATTGCCGCCGACGCCTCCGGCGCCGCCGTTGCGGCTTGGGGCATCGATGAACTCGGGGACGGAACCACCGTTACCGCCGTCACCACCGTCACCGCCGGTTCCGGCGTTCCCGGCAGATCCGCTCAAGCCGCCGGCAGCACCACCCAATCCTGCGGCTCCGCCGGCACCGCCCTGTCCTCCATCGGATCCGTTCTGCCCGTAGGGCGCATCGATGGCGTCGCCACCGTCGCCACCATCACCGCCCCGGCCACCCCGCCCGCCGGTGCCATCGACACCCGCTGCGCCGGCGCCGGAACCCGCCGCGCCGCCGGCGCCGCCAGCACCACCGGCACCACCGGTACCGCCGGCCTGGCCGTTCTCGCCCTGCAGTGCTGGGCCGGCCGCGGTGCCGGCCGTACCGTTGCCACCTTTGCCGCCGGTTCCCCCGTTGCCGTTGGTTCCGCCGACACCTGCTGCGCCGCCGTTACCACCGACACCGCCTGTGCCACCCGCGCCACCGTTATGGGCAGATCCGTCGGGGTCCGGAACCGGGCTTCCGTCGGCAGCGTCACCGCCCGCGCCGCCGTCGCCTCCGGTTCCGCCGATGCCCGCGTTCCCGACGCTGCCAGTACTACCTCCGGCTGCCCCGCCTGCCCCTGCCGCACCGCCATCTCCGCCGTTGCCACCATTGGGTCCGTCGACAACGCCGACCGGCGCCGACACCAGTTCCGCGGAGCCGCCGGATCCGCCGTCACCGCCGCGCCCGCCGGTGCCGCCATCACCGTCGGTCCCCGCAGCTCCCGCGCCGTTGCCGGCCGCACCGCCCTGACCGCCGCTGCCGCCGGCACCACCGACGCCGCCGCCGCGGCCGGTTCCGGGGCCCCCCCGCCCCCGCCCACCGCCAAGAGGCCCGTGCTACCGCCATCGCCGCCGGCTCCGCCGACACCGCCGGCGGCCGCCGAGCCGCCGTCGCCACCCTGGCCGGCTTCGCCGTACAGAGACAGCGATCCGGTGTCGCCACCGTTTCCACCGGTTCCCCCGCTGCCCGCGGTGGCAGATCCGCCTGCGCCACCGTTACCAAAGAACAGACCACCGGCGCCGCCATCGCCGCCGTCGACTCCTGATCCACCGGCGCCGCCATCGCCGAACCAGCCTGCCGCGCCGCCATTACCCCCGCTGTAGCCGTCTCCACCGTTGCCGATCAGACCGGCATTGCCGCCATTGCACGCCCCTGCGGTGCAGACGCCGCCGTAACCAGTCCAGCTGTATCCATTGCCGAACAGGATCCCCGCGTTGGGATTGTCGGCCGTGCCGTCGCCGACGAAGATACGGACGAAATCGGCGATCGGGTTGGTCGTCGCTGAGGCTGCCGGTGAAATTAGTTCTGTCGCTGCGCTTTTCGCCGACGGATCAAGCGGCTCTCCGGTAGCCGTCACAGCGGACGTCCGGCCAGAACTGCCTGACGCGCCTACCTCTCGAAGACCGAGGCCCACCACCGACCACAGCAGAACAGCGTTTGCGGCATCGGAGCTGACCGCGGCGTCGCGTCGAGTTCTCGAGATAGCGGCGACGGCTGTCACAGGATCTGGAACTGGCGCAGCTGCCGCCGCCGGTGCCGAAGGGGCGTCCGCTTTGCCGTCGGTGGGGGCGGAGGGTTCGGTCAGGGCAAGCGAATCATCAACGCTCTCTTGAACTTCGGTGTGCCGTAGAGGACCTCGCGTTGAACGAGGGGCCTCGGCGTCGACACCGTTGGGCTTCACCAGCGTCGGCAACATCGGCGAGCTTCGCCGCCTCGGCGAGGCGCCGTGTTGCCCGCCCGTGCCTGACACTCCTCGGCGTGCACGCGGTGCCGAACCCGCCGTGGCGGAGTCCGAGGCGGCCGGCGCTGACGACGGCCCACCCTCGGAAGAGCTTGCAGTTCCAGAGCTGTCAGCCAATGCGGCTGGCAGAGGCCCGATAACGTAGCCAATCCCGAGAGCGACCGCCAAGGCCCCGACGCGGCCTATGTACCGGGCATATCCGACCCGTGGCGCAGTCGCTGTCAGCAATCGTCGGGGGCGCTCGCCCCCGACCCCAGCCCCGCCGCGATCCGCGGACCAAGTGGGCTGTTGAGGCAGGGACATCTGGGCTCCCCCGACGCGGACCTTAATTGACGTGACAAGCAAATCACGGTTTCGAGGTCCTTTCGCAGGAACTCCCCGAAATGTCGAGTGTGCCGCAACCTACAGCGGCGGCCGGTTCTGCCGCACTCCGCCGTAGATACCGCGTCGCACGATCAGGGGCATCAGCACCCGGTCGATCGACCAGGCTGGGAACCGGAACGCAGAACCGTTGGGCGCGAACACTTCCAGGCCGTCAGGCTGGATGCCGATCACCGAACCCCAGCGCCGCCGCGGCGGGGTGTAGGTCTTGAGCGTGCCGCCCTCGAGTTCGGCCCGCACGTTGTGGGCCAGCAGCCCGTCGGCCCGGGCGCGAGCCGAGGCCCGCATCGGGTCGGAGGCCGCCACGTCACCGATGGCGAACACCCGCTCGTGGCCGCACACCCGCAGTTCCGGGGTCACCTTGACGAAGCCGTCCTCATCGAGCAGTTCGGGCGGCAGCCAGCCGGTGTTGGGTTTCACCTTGCCGATCGCCCAGATCACCGCGTCGGCGCTGGCCGGCTCCTGCCCGGTGCTCCATTGCACGGGCGAGTCGGTGATCTCCTCGCCGGTGAAGCCGTCGGGCAGGACCGCGCGATGCCCCGGATGCAGGCCGACGCCGAGCTGAATAAGCCTGCGCTGCACCCGTTCCCAGGTCTTGGGGTGGTGTTCGGCCAGCGCGGTGTCGCGAGGGTAGTACAGGTCGATCTTCTTGTCCGGCCACACCGTCGCCAGGTTCGCGGCGGTGCTCACCGCGGCCGCACCGCCGCCGACCACCATCACCGAGTGCGCCGCACCCAGCCGGGTGTGGGTGGACCTCAGGTCGGCGGCGATGTCGTCGGCGCTCTGCACGGTGGGCCGGCGCCAGAACCCGTTGCTCACCCCGGTGGAGATCACCAGCGCGTCGTACGGTTCGGTGATCGCCGCCCCGTCGGGGGTTTCGGCGTGCACGACGCGCTGTTCGAGGTCCAGACCGGTCAGGGTGGCCTGCACGGTGCGCACCCGGTCCAGGCCACGGAAGTTCTCGAACGGAATCCAGTTGTCCCGGGCCCACTCCCGCGGCCGCGAGACCCGCAGCCCGAGTTCCTGCCCGCTCACCAGTGCGGGTTTGACCGAGATGCCGACGACGTCGGCGTGCCGGGACAGCTTGATCGCGGTGAGCAGCCCGCTGTCACCGAGACCGGCGATGACGACCCTGGGCCGGCTCACACCACGGCCTTGCGCGGTGGGCGGGGAATCAGCTTGGGCACGGTGTCGATGACGGTCTGGTAGTGCGGGCGGCGCTCCAGGCTGCGCTTCTCCATCAGCGGGATGCTGGCCCCGAGGAACATCGCGACCATTGCCACCACGCCGATGAACAGCCACCACCAGTCCGACGGCGAGGCGGCCAGGCCGAACAGCGCCATCGACACCCAGAAGCCGAGCTCGCCAAGATAATTCGGGTGCCGCGACCACGCCCACAACCCCTGATCCATGACGGCACCGGGTTGTTTGGCGGCCACGAAGCGGTGCATCTGGGTGTCGGCGACCAGTTCCAGTGTCACCGCGGCCAGCCCGACGATCAGGGCCACCCAGCTCAGCCACACCAGCCCGTCGCCCGGTGTGGTGACCGCGACGTAGACCGGCAGCATGCCGAGGAACACCTGGACGGTCGGCACCAGGTGGATACCGAACAGGTCGGCCAGGAACTCCCAGCGTCCGGCACCGTCACGCAGCAGCGGGTAGCGCCAGTCCTCGTGGTGCAGGCCGGGGAAGCCGTAGACCCAGTTGCCGGTCAGCCGCACGGCCCAGTACATGACGACAATGGTGGCCAGCCAGCAGCGCACCGAGTCCAGGCCCAGCGGCCCGGCGGCCCACCAGTAGATCAGCAGCAGCGGCGGGATCACGCTCCAGAAGGCGTCGTAGAAGCTGGAGTTCTTGTAGATCCGGCTGAACACGAAGATCACCAGCGTGGCCAGCACGTCGGCGATGAACGCATCCAGCAGCAGACCGCCCGCTGAGGGACCCCAGATCAGCCACGCCGCGCCCACCGCGATGGCCACCACATAGGCCGCGGTGACCAACAGGAGTGAATGCGTCTTGCTTCGTTGGACCGTCACTCAACAGCCTCCTTCGAAACCGGCGGCCAAAAACGTAACACGTTCTAATTTACCGGGTCGAGGGTCGATCTCATGCGATATTGCATGATAAGGTGCGAATATGCCTAAGACGGTGCAGATCCGCGACTTGGACGATGAGGTCTACGCCGCCTTGGTCCGCCACGCCGCAGAAGCGGGTGTCACGGTGCCGGAGCTGTTGCGCCGGGAGGCCGCGCGACTGGCGTCCCGTCCGTCCATGACCGAGTGGCTGTCGCGGATCGGACGCCGACGTTCAGACGTGTCGACCGCCGACGTCCTGGCCACGTTGGACGAGTGGCGCGGCGAGTGGCCCGATGCTCGTCGTTGATGCCTCTTGCCTGTTCGAGGTCGTAGCGGACACCGCACGCGCCCGGGTGATCGGAGAACGCCTCGCCCAGGACACTGATCACGCTGCACCACATGTCATCGACGTCGAGGTCATGGGCGTGATCCGCGCCCAACATCTGCGCGGCCGTCTGGACGCGACTGCTGCCACCCAGGCCGTCGGCGACCTCCGGGACTGGCCGGGCGAGAGGTTCTCCCATCGCTGGCTGATGGACCGTGCCTGGGAACTGCGGGACTCGATACGCGGTTGGGATGCGTTCTATGTCGCCCTGGCCGAAGCATTCGACGCAACGCTGCTCACGCTCGACAGCCGACTTGCGCGCGCTCACGGTCCCACCTGTCGCATCGAAGTCGTCGAGTCCCACTGATCACGGGTCCGCGACAGTAACCCCACGGCGGTCGCAGGCCCCGATATTCGCCGTCAGGTCACTGTCGGCGACCGCACGCGCTAGCGTCCTGCACATGAGACGGATCGGGTGGACGGTGACCGGCGTGCTGCTGGCCTGCGCCGCACCCGCAGGCGTCGCGCACGCCGACGATCTCTACCAGTTCCAGTCGCCGTCGGGGAACATCGCCTGCGTCATGGCGGCGCTGTCGGGGACCACCCCGGAGGTGGCCTGCGAGATCGTCGACCGCACCTGGACCGCACCGGCCGAACCCGCGGGATGCGAGGGTGACTGGGGCGATCGGGTCACCCTCGTTCAGGGCGCCAAGCCGGCGTTCACCTGCCACTCCGACACCACCCGCGGCATCGGCCTGCCGTCGCTGGCCTACGGCGCCTCCCACTCGTTGGCCACGCTCACCTGTAGCAGCGCAGAATCCGGCATCACCTGCACAGATGCCAGCACCGGGCACTTCTTCCGGCTGTCCCGGCAAGGGTACGAACTGCAATAGTTGACACCTGCCAACTAGCGCCGAAATGGCGTTCCCTATCGTGTCGACATGAGCACCGTTGCTGATGCGGACCGGGTTGCGGACCTGGCCCGGCAGGTCGTGGCCGACCACGACCCCAAGAAGGTCCCGATCCCCGAATATCTCGGCGCCTGCTACGACGCCGGACTGTCCTGGATCCACTTCCCCGAAGGCCTCGGCGGCCTGGGCCTGTCGCGCGGACTGCAGGCCGTGGCCGACCGGATCCTGCAGGGCGCCGGCGGACCGGTGCCGCTCGGCCTGAACCCGATGGGCTACGGCATGGCCGCGCCGACGGTGCGCGAGCATGCCCAGAGCGATCAGCTCAAGAAGGACCTGCTGCGCCCGCTGGCCACCACCGAACACATCTGGTGCCAGCTGTTCTCCGAGCCGGGCGCCGGTTCCGACCTGGCCGGTCTGGCCACCTCGGCGGTACCCGACGGCAGCGAGTGGGTGATCAACGGCCAGAAGGTGTGGACCAGCCTCGCGCACCGCGCCCGCTGGGGTCTGCTGCTGGCCCGCACCAACCCCGATGCCCCCAAGCACAAGGGGCTGACCTACTTCGTGCTGGACATGCACGCCCCCGGTGTGGAGACCCGGCCGCTGCGCCAGCTGACCGGGCAGGCCGAGTTCAACGAGGTCTACATCACCGACGCCCGCATCCCCGACAGTCACCGGTTGGGTGCGGTCGGCGACGGCTGGCGGGTGGCGATGACCACCCTGATGAACGAGCGCAGCGCCCTGGGCGGCAGCGGCAGCCGCCGCGGTGACGGCACCATCGCCGAGGCGGTCTCGCTGTGGGCCTCGCGGCCGGACCTGCAGACCCCGGTGTCCCGGGACAAGCTGACCCAGCTGTGGTTGCGGTCGGAGGCCCAGCGGCTCACCTCGGAGCGTTCGCGCGCCTCGGCCACCGTGGGCGGACCGGGCCCGGAAGCCTCGATCGGCAAGATGGTAGGCGCCGAGCTCAACCAGCAGATCTACCAGTGGTGCATGGATTTCCTTGGGCCAGAAGGCATTCTGTACCACAGCTACGCCATGCACGGCGCCAACAGGGACGGTGACTGGCGCGGTCCGATCCAGCAGCGGTTCCTGCGCAGCCGCGCCAACACCATCGAAGGCGGCACGTCGGAGGTGATGCGCAACATCCTCGGCGAGCGCGTCCTCGGCCTGCCCGGCGATCTGCGTGCCGATGCCGGCATGCCGTGGAAGGAGGTCCCCCGTGGCTGACGCGGAATTCAGGTTCACCGATGAGCAGCAGCAGCTGCGCACTGCGGTGCGCAAGTTCTGCGCCGAGAGCTTCGACGAAGCGACGGTGCGACGGCTGATGGAGGCCGACGTCCGCTTCGACCCGAAGGTGTGGAACCGGCTGGGATCCGAACTCGGCGTGCTGGGACTGTCGGTGCCCGAGGCCGACGGCGGCGTCGGCGGCTCTCTGGTCGACCAGGCCGTCGCCGTCGAGGAGTTCGGCGCCACCCTGGCGTGCGGGCCGTTGTTCGGCACCGTCTTCCTGGCCATCCCGGCCCTGGTGGCCGCTCCGGCCGGCGAGGTGCGCGACGCACTGCTCGGCGAGCTCGTCGAGGGCACCAAGACGGCGGCCTTCGCCGTGGCCGACACCGCCGGAGCGTTCGATCCGGCGACGGTCACCGTGACCGCTTCCGGCGATTCCGTCACCGGCCGGGTCGAGCGGGTGGTCGACGCCGATGCTGCTGACGAAATCCTGGTCGCCGCAACCGGATCCGACGGCCTGGGCCTCTACGCGGTGGACGCCACCGGGCCGGGTGTGACGCGCACGCCGCTGGTCACGATGGACCTGACCCGTCCGCAGGCGATCGTCGAGTTCGACGGCGCCCCGGCACGGCGGGTGGCCGGTCCCGAGGAAGCGCAGCGGGTGATCTCGCACGCGCTGCACGTCGGGTCCGCGCTGCTGGCGATCGAACAGATCGGTGCCGCCCAGCATCTGCTGGACCTGTCGGTGGAGTATGCGAAGTCGCGTCTGCAGTTCGGCAGGCAGATCGGCTCGTTCCAAGCCATCAAGCACAAGCTGGCCGACATGCTCGTCGACCTCGAGCACGCGCGGTCCGCGGCGTATCACGCCGTGTGGGCGCTCAGTGACGGCAGCGACGACGCCGCGCTGGCGACCAGCATCGCACAGGCGATCGCCTCGGCGGCGTTCAGCCGGATCGCCGCGGACACCATCCAGGTGCACGGCGGTATCGGGTTCACCTGGGAGCATCAGGCGCATCTGTACTTCAAGCGGGCCGCCACCGACGCCGCGCTGCTGGGCACCGCCGAGCAGCACCGGTCGCGGGTGGCCGACCTGGTCCTCGACACTGCGGTCGCCGATGCGGAGATCGCGCGGGTGGCCACCGGACTGCCGGCCTGAGCATGACTCATTCATGTCACTGTTGACATGAATGAGTCATGACTGCCACAGTCCGAGGCATGACGAGCGATCGGTCGACCGCCGGAATCTTCCTGGGCGCTGTGCGCTCGCTGCTGCCCTGGCGCGGTGAGCCCGGGTTCCCGGTCCGGCCCGGCGATATCGACCTGGCCGCCTTCCGTCGCATCACCGGCCGCACCGACGTCACCGGCGTCGAGCAGATCTACGAGCACCACGGCACCGCACTGCATGTCCGGCTGCGCCTGACCGGCGGGTCCGATTGTCCCGACACGGTTTTCGTCAAGCTCGCACCGGTCAAACCGATCACGCGGCTGTTCAACAACGCGATGAACCTGGCCGCCAACGAGGCCGAGATCTACCGCCGGATCGGACCCGAGCTGGGCGACATCGTGCCCCGCGTCTTCGGGGCCGCCTCGGATCCGCGCAGCGGCCGGGCGGTGATCATCATGGAGGACCTGGCGGCCCGGGGAGCACAGTTCAGCGAGGTCGCCGCCGGGTGCACGGTGGACCAGGCCGCCGCCGTCGCCGAAGCACTGGGCACGCTGCACAGCCGATTTCACCGCTCACCACGGCTCGAACGCGGCGGCGATCTGTCGTTCGTCACCACCCCGACGCCGCCGGCTCAGGTACTGGGCCCCTACACCTGGCGCACCATCCGCACGGTGCCCGAGGTCTACGCCGACCTGGTGCCGGACGGGTTCCTGGCGAAGGCCGCCTTCATAAACGAGCGCCGGCCCGAGGTCGCCGCACTCATCGAGACCTACTCCGACACCCTGATTCACGGCGACACCCACGCCGGCAACCTCTGCTTCATCGACAACCGCCCGATCTTCTTCGACTGGCAGGTGTCCTCGAAGGGGCCCGGCCTCAAGGACCTCACCTACTTCGCGTCGCTCTCCTTGGACACCGCCGACCGGCAAGCCGTCGACAAGGACCTGGTCCGGATCTATCTGGAGGCCTTCAACGCCGGCCGCGATACAACGCTGAGCTTCGACGAGGCCTGGCACGGCTACCGGCTGTTCACGTTCATCGGGTTCATCGGGGCGGTGTTCACTGCCAATCTCGGCCGCCGCCTTCAGGAGGTGGCCACCACGCAGGCCAGCCTGCCCCGCGCGATCGCCGCCCTGGAGGATCTGGAGACCCTCGAGCTTCTCAAGGCAGAGCTGGACCGGTAATCAGTTGTCGCCCCAGGTGTTCCACGACGTGATGGTCTCCACCGGCGGGCGAGCGGCTGGTTTGAAGTCCGTGCCGATGGTGTAGGCGACCGGGAACAGCGCCACCTGGGTGACGGTGTCGGGGATGCCGAGCAGTTCGGCGACCTCACGTTCCTTGGCCAAATGCAGTGTGGTCCAGACCGATCCGAGCCCACGTGAGCGCAGCGCCAGCAGGAAGCTCCACGCCGCGGGCAGGATCGACCCCCAGGCGGCGGCCGCGGCCATCAACGGCATACCGTCCAACCGCTTGTCGATACACGGGATCACGTGCACCGGAACGTCAGCGAGGATCGACGTCAACGCCGCGGCGCTCTCGTAGACACGCCGGGTCTGCGGGTCGTCGGTGGACTGCGCCTTGTGCGCCAGGTAGTCCGCGCCCACGCTGTTGTAGATCTCGGCGATCGCGGCCCGCTTCTGCGGGTCGGTGACCACCACCCAGCGCCAATCCTGATTGTTGGTGGCGGTGGGTGCCTGCGAGGCCAGTTGCAGGCATTCCAGAATGACGTCGCGCGGCACCGGCCGCGTCAGATCAAGCCGCTTGCGTACCGCGCGCGTGGTCGACAGCAGTTCGTCCACCGATGAGATGTCCACCGGCTGTGTCTATCACCTCACCGGAACCGGGTGAGATAGGTCTGCTCATCCCAGGTGGACAGGAAGGTCATCGCGGCCTGGTAGCCGCGGTCGTAGAGGGCGTCGATCTCGGGCTGGGACATGTCGAAGTCGAGGACACCGACGCCGGTGGAGTCGACCCGGACGGTCCGCGCGCTGACCCACGGCAGGTTCAGGTAGGCCTGATCACGCCCGACCAGAACCGTGGTGATGACGTCTTCGAGCAGGCTCGGCCCGCCGAAGAGCTGCAGCGGCGCCAGGGCGGGGATGACCATGTGGTTGTTCTCCGGCAGGTTCGGCAGCAGGGTGACCCCGAAGGTGGGCCAGCGCGGCTTCTTGCCGTCGGAGCGGTCCAGGGATTCGATCGGATAGTTGGACAGCAGCCCGCCGTCGACGAGCGTGGACTCCCGGCCCGCGGCGCTGGTCAAGGTGACGGGGCGGAACACGAACGGGATCGACATCGAGGCGCGCACCGCGTCGGCCACCAGCTGCTCGTCGGGATCGAGCCCGTAGACCCGCTGGTAATCCCACGGCAGCCGGACCAGCTGGCCGGTGGTGACGTCGGCTGCGGTGACGACCAAGCGGTAGCGCTGCTCCTCGGGCAGGTCGTCGTCGTCGAGTCGGAGATCGCCGAACGTCCGCACCCCGAGCGTGTCGAGTTGGTCGGCGACGAACGTGCGGGCGTAGTCGCCCTGATAGAGGCCGCTGCCCTGCAGGATCGCCCAGGACGGGCCGACCAGCGGCAGCCGCTGCACCGGGCCCGGATCGCGGAACTTGCGGTAGTCCAGGCTCAGGGCGAGATCGGCGACCTCCTGGGGAGACATCTGATTGTTCTTGGCCGCGGCAGCCACCAGGGCGCCGACGATCGAACCCGCCGAGGATCCGGCCACCCGATGCGGGCGATAGCCGGCCTCCATGAGCTTGACGACTGCTCCCACCAGACCGATGCCCTTGACGCCGCCGCCGGCCAGAACGAGGTCGACGGGCTTGGTCACCGTTTTGGCCATCACGTTCCCCTCTTCCACACGATCGCATCCGAGTGTCCCCTGCTGCACTGACACCAAAACACCTCGGGCGAGAAACTCAGAAAGTTTCTCGCCCGAGGTGATGACTACGGTCAGCTGTGGTGCCACCCGCGATGGAAGCCGCGGTGGAAGAAGTGGTGGCGGAAGTCACGGCCGCCGTACATCTCTTCGGCGAAGTCCTCGCCGGGGAAGCTCTGGTGGATCGCGGGCTGGCTCAGGTTGGGTCCGGTGTTGGCGTCGACGTTGGTGTCGGCGTGGCTGACGCCGGCGGCGCCCAGTGCGAACAGCGCCGGTGCGACGGTCAGGGCAGCGCCCGCGGCCACTCGCTTGAACCAGGTTGTGGTGCTTGTCATGATGTTTACTCCTGCTGAGTTGTTCTGTGGTGGTGCCGTTTTCGGCATGACTCCACAGTGGTCCAGCTCACGGTCAGATTCCTCATCGGTTTGTCCGATGTATGTGTTGAGGCCGTGGTCCCCCGATCGGAGTACACCGATCAATTGCTGCCAAGCAGCGATCAAGTGCTGCCAGCGGAACTAAATCGGAGATGGGCCGGCGTTGTGAGGGTCAGGTCGGAACGAGAACGCCCCGGCCATCGAGGAAGAGGGAAACAAAGTGAAGAAGTTTGCAGTCACCAGCGCCATCGCCAGCGGACTCGTCGCCGCCGCCCTGAGCATTGCCGCGCCGGCACAGGCTGATTTGGGCCACAACACATGGGTCAACCAGATCGGGCCGTCCGCGACCGCGCCTCAGGTGGACACGTCGGTGCACGGAAGCCGCTGATCGACAACGCATCACAAGAGGGGCACCCCGGATGGGGTGCCCCTCTTGCTTCCCTGGAGAAGGGATCGGACGGAGAGGCGCTTCTTGCCTCTCCGTCCGAGGTCTTCAGCTGGCGATCACTCCGCGTGCCGCCACTGGTGGTGGTGGTGCGACCGGCTGCCCGGGGCGTCAGTCCCGAAGTCCTGATGCGGGAAGGTCGCGTGGTGGGCCGGCTGGTTCATGTTGGCGCCGTTGTCGATGCTGCCGGTGGCGGCATTGCTGGCGCCGGCGGCGCCGATGGCGAACAGAGCGGGTGCGGCGGTCAGCATCGCACCGGCGGCCAGGCGCTTCATCCAGATGGTGGTCATTGTTCTCTCCCTTGTTCTTCAGCTCGTCGCTGTTGATACAAGAATCGCTGACCTGGGACGTTGGCTCCTCGGGCAAACAAACGATGCTCTCAATGATGCTGTTGTCCCCCGATTGGTGGACATGCGGTGTCCCCTGATCGGGGGACACGACGGCGTGAGGTGCTACGCCCCGGGGGAGATGACAGGGAGGCCCTGCGCCGCGGCGGCAGCCGCCAGCCGTAGGTCGTATACGCAGAAGTCGGAGATCGCAGCGCGATGCACCACTGCGGTCGCCAGGTGTATCGCGTCCAGAGTCCTCAGCTCGGCTGCACCGATCGCCTGGGCGGACAACACCACCGCCTCGGTCAGGACTAGCGTGTCGATACCCTGCGAAAGGCGTTGCGCGGCAAGCACTGCAGAATCTCCGATCCGTCGCGCTGCCCTGAGATCAAGTCAGCCGATTCGGACTCGGCGGCAACCAACTTCACGGTCGCCGAGGTGTCTAGGTAGATCGCCGATCGGAGCGTTGCTCGTCGAGAACGCCCGTCAGCGAGGGGCCTTCGATCAGATCGGAGACGGCGAATGCGTGCCGGGGCTCTGGCGCGGGAACCAAGGCGCCAGACTCGATGAGTTGCTCACGGTCCGGGTCGACTGGGTCAATCGGCACCAGAAGGGCGACGGGGCGTCCACGCTCGGCAATCTGAATCGACGCGCCCGCTTTGACTTTGCGGATCCACGTGCTGGCGTGCTGACGCAACTCGCGGATTCCGATCTGCTCCATGTCGCAAAAGTAGCCCATATTGTGCTGCCGCCGGCTCCGAAGAGAAGCAGACAGAAGGATCGGGCGGAGAGGCAGCATGTGGTTTGCCTCTCCGCCCGACGTTCATGGGGTGACGATCACCCAGCGTGGTGGTGCCCCCAGTTGTGACGGCCCGGGGTACCGGGAACTCCCTTGAGGAAATCCTCGTGCGGGAAGCTCTCGTGCTGGGCCGGCTCACTTAGGTGCGGACCGTTGTCCTGGGTGCTGCTCGGCGCGGCGTTACCCACACCGGCGGCGCCGATCGCGAACAGAGCGGGTGCGGCGGTCAGCATCGCACCGGCGGCCAGGCGCTTCATCCAGATGGTGGTCATTGTTCTCTCCCTTGTTCTTCAGCTCATCGCTGGTGATACAAAAGTCGCTGACCAGCACAGATAGCTCTTCGGGCAATCAGACGATGCTCTCGATGGCAGCGCTGTCCACCGATTGGTGGATAACCCATGTCCCCCAATCGGTGGACAGGGTCGGTTAGGCGAGGATGGCGTCGATCGCCCGGTAGATCCGCTGCTCGCTGACCGACCGGGCGGTACCGAGCTGTTGGGCCCACAGGCTCACCCGGAACTCCTCGATCATCCGGGCGATGTCGCGGACATCGGCGCCCGCTGCCCGCGCCGGTGAAAGTGCCTGCACCAGTTCAAGATACGCATCCTCGACGGCATGCACCCGAGCCATCCGGTCGGCATCCGCAGCCAGCCCCTGCGGCAGCTTCTCGAGCCGGCGGACGATGGCGGTCAGATACCGGGCCAGGTCACCGAGGTGCGCCGCCCCGGTGGCGGAGACGAAGCGCTCGGGCAGCAGGCCCTCGAGTTGGGCGCGGATGTCGGCGATCGCCTCGGCGTGGGCAGCGGGCGGCCGATCAGGCAGCGCCACCTGGACGTCGTGCCACGCCGTGAGCACCTTCTCCACGCGGTCCAGCACCTGACGCGTGGTGGCGACGAGCTGGGCTGCCACCCGCTCGCGAAGCGCACCGAACTCGGCCTTGGTCCACACGGGTGCGGTAGCGAGCACGTCGACGGCGGCGTCGGCGCAGTCGTCGAGCAGCGCGGCCAGTGATCCGTCGGGGTTGGCGCCGAGCATCAGCCGGGTTCGCGGGTCCAGCGCCTTCTCCAGCGACTTGACCGGCGAGGTCACCGACAGCCGCACCAGTCGTCGCAGCCCGGCGGCCATGGCCGGATCACGCTCGGCGGCAGTGGCGAACACCCGGATATCCACGGCGGTGCCGGCGTCGGCAAAACCCGGGTAACCCTTCACCAGGTGTCCGCCGACGGTGCGCTCGACGGTGCGGGGCAGCTCATCGAGGTCCTCGGGCCAACCCCGCAATCCCGAGCGTTCCAGCTCCGCGCCGACGCTCTGGGCCACGGCCGCGCGCGCCGAGCCGGCGAGCGTGTGCTGCAGAGCGTCCAGGTCCTTCCCGCGCGCCACCTCGGTGCCGTCGGAGCCGTGGACTGCGAACGTCACCCGCAGATGCGCCGGCAGCTTGTCCAGGTCGAATGCGCTGATCGGCACGAGCACGCCGGTGCGCCGGTGCAATTCACGCTGCAGCGCCTCCAGCAGCGGCTCCTGACCCGGGGTGATCGAGGACAGCACCGCCCGGGCGGTGTCCGGGGCGGGAACGAAGTTGCGGCGCAAGTCCTTTGGTAGCGACCGGATCAGTGCGGTGATCAATTCTTCCCGCAGCGCGGGGACCTGCCACCCGAATTCGTCGCCACCGATCCGGGCCAGAACCTCGACGGGTACATGCACCGTCACCCCGTCGTCGGCCGCCCCCGGCTCGAACCGGTAGGACAGTGGTAACGCCAGATCCCCGGCCTGCCAGACGTCCGGGCGGTCGGTGTCGGCGTCGTCGACGCGCAGCAGATCGTCCCGGGTGAACGTCAGAAGCTCTGGAGTGCGGTGCCGCTGCTTCTTCCACCAGCCGTCGAAGTGGCGGGCTGAGACGATGTCGGCGGGAATCCGCTTGTCGTACAAGGCGAAGATCTCGTCGTCGTCGACCAGCAGGTCACGGCGGCGGGCCCGTTCCTCGATCTCGGCCAGTTCCGCGCGCAGGGCGGTGTTGTCGCGGAAGAAGTGGTGCCGGGTCTGCCACTCGCCCTGAACCAGGGCATGCCGGATGAACAGCTCGCGCGACACCACCGGATCCACCTCGGCGTAGCCGACGCGGCGGCGCACCACCAGCGGCAGGCCGTAGAGGGTCACCCGCTCGTAGGCCATCACCGCTCCGCGTTTGGCGTCCCAGTGCGGCTCACTGTAATTGCGCTGCACCAGGTTTCCGGCGACCTGTTCGACGGTATCGGGGTCGATGCGCGCCGCGATGCGGCCGTAGAGCCGGCTGGTCTCCACCAGGTCGGCCACCACGATCCAGCGCGGCGGCCGCTTGGTCAGCACTGAGCCCGGCGCCAGCACGAACTTCGTGTTGCGCGCCCCGGTGTAGTCGCGGGATTCACCCTCCCGCAGGCCAACATGCGACAGCAGTCCGGCGACCAGCGCCGCGTGCACCCGCGCCGGGTCGGCCGGCTCAGGATCGGTGGACTCCCGGATCCCGATGTCGCGGGCGATGCTGCGCAGCTGGCCGGTGAGGTCCTGCCATTCCCGGATCCGCAGGTAGTGCAGGAACTCCTCGCGGCACATCCGCCGGAAGGCGTTGCCGGACAGTGATTTACGTTGCTCGCCGAGATAGCGCCACAGGTTGAGGTAGGACACGAAGTCGGAATGCTCATCGGCGAAGCGGGCGTGCTTCTGCCGTGCGGCCTCCTCCCGGTCGACCGGGCGCTCGCGTGGGTCCGGGATCGACAGGGCGGCGGCGAGCACCAGCACTTCCCGGACGCAGCCTTCGGTATCGGCCTGCAGGATCATCCGGCCCAGCCGCGGATCGACGGGTAGCTGGGCCAGTCGGCGGCCGATATCGGTGATCGCACCCGAGGAGTCGAACGCCCCGAGTTCCTGGAGCAACTGCACCCCGTCGCGGATGCTGCGCTGATCGGGCGGGTCGAGGAACGGGAAGTTCTCGATGTCGCCGAGTTGCAGGGCGGCCATCTGCAGGATCACCGCGGCGAGGTTGGTGCGCAGGATCTCCGGATCGGTGTAGCGGGGCCGCCCGTCGAAATCGGCTTCCGAATACAGCCGGATGCACACACCGGGGGCGGTCCGCCCGGATCGGCCGGAGCGCTGGGCGGCCGAGGCCTGGGAGATCGGCTCGATCGGCAGCCGCTGCACCTTGGTGCGTCGGCTGTATCGGGAGATCCGCGCCGTACCGGGGTCCACGACGTAGCGGACACCGGGCACGGTCAGCGAGGTCTCGGCGACGTTGGTGGCCAGCACCACCCGCCGGCCGACATGGGGCGCGAACACCTTCTGCTGCTCCGCGGTCGGCAGCCGGGCATACAGCGGCAGTACCTCGGTATTGCGTAACCCGCGCAACGCTTCTGCGGTGTCGCGGATCTCCCGCTCCCCGGACAGGAACACCAGCACGTCGCCGGGCGGTTCGGCTTCCAGTTCGGCGATGGCGTCGACAATCGCCTCGGTCTGATCGCGCATCTCGGTGCGCACGATCTCGTGGTCGGGATCGTCCGGATCGTCGACGTCCTCGGAAACAACGGCGACTTCCAAAGGCCGGTAACGGATTTCGACGGGATAGGTGCGCCCGGACACTTCGACGATCGGGGCCCCACCGAAGTGCGCGGCGAACCGCTCCGGCTCGATGGTGGCCGACGTGACGATCACCTTCAGGTCGGGGCGTCGCGGCAGCAGCTCACGCAGGTAACCCAGCAGGAAGTCGATATTGAGGCTGCGCTCGTGGGCCTCGTCGAGGATCAGGGTGTCGTAGCGCAGCAGCCGGCGGTCGCGCTGGATCTCGGCCAGCAGGATGCCGTCGGTCATCAGCTTCACCAGCGTGCGATCGCTGGCCTGGTCGGTGAAGCGGACGGTGTAGCCGATGGCATCGCCCAACGGCGTGCCGAGTTCGTCGGCGATCCGCTGCGCGACGGTGCGGGCGGCCAGCCGGCGCGGCTGGGTATGGCCGATGGTGCCGCGCACCCCGCGGCCCAGCTCCAGGCAGATTTTGGGCAGCTGGGTGGTCTTGCCCGACCCGGTCTCACCGGCGACCACCACCACCTGGTGCTCGCTGATGGCCTTGGCCAGATCGGCGCGGCGCTCGCTGACCGGAAGGTCGGGGTAGGTGATGTCTGGAACAGCCGCGGTCCGGGTGGCCACCAGCGCCTCGGCCGCGGCGATCTGCTCGACGAGCTGACTGATCTTCTCCGGGGTGACATCGCGCAGCGACTTCAGCCGCCGGCCCAGCCGCGCGGCGTCCCGGATCGTCAGCCCGTCCAGGCGGGCACGCAGCTGGCGCACCTCGCGACGCTCGTCGCCGGACCGTTCGGACACTCGCGCCAGGATATGCGTAGGCTCGAAACCAAATGACCATTGCCATCGTCGTGGGTCTTTTAGTGGTGGGCCTCGGGCTCGTGGCCAGTCAGCTGTTTCGGCTCAAGGACTGGCTCAACCGGCAGCCACCACCTCCGCCTGTCGAGCACCCCACCGACGACACCGACAGTTGAGCGAGCTCCCCGGTGTCGCGGCCATGGCCGGCCGCGGTCCGCAGTGGGCGTCCTGGGTTGCCGCGCTGCCCAAACTGACCCGCGAGGCGATGGCCCAGTGGCAGTTGACCGCCGACGGGACGGCCAGCCACGGCTACTGCTCGCTGGTGCTCCCGGTCCGCGCGCCGGGCGGTGCGGCGGCGATGCTCAAGATCGCCTTCCCCGACGACGAGTCCGAGCATGAGCATCTGGCGCTACGACGCTGGGCCGGCGACGGCGCGGTGCGGCTGCTCAGCGCCGACCCGCACCGCCGGGCGCTGCTGCTGGAACGGCTGGAGCCCACCGATCTGAGCACCGTCTCCGATGTCGAGGCCTGCGAGATCGTCGCCCGCCTGTACCGCCGGATCCACGTTCCGGCGATGCCGCAACTGCGCAGCCTGGCGTCCTACCTCGAACGCTGGAACGCCGAGCTGGCCGCGCTGCCCCGCAGTGCCCCGATCCCGCACCGGCTCGTCGAGCAGGCGTTGGCCCACTGCGCGGACCTGCTC
This sequence comes from Mycobacterium sp. M26, assembly GCF_001494595.1. Lineage (GTDB taxonomy): Bacteria > Actinomycetota > Actinomycetes > Mycobacteriales > Mycobacteriaceae > Mycobacterium. The sequence goes on along the minus strand of NZ_LN929907.1, from coordinate 528,662 downwards.
ACCGACCCCGCGCCGATGCGCGTGCTGCACACCGACCTGCACTACGCCAATGTGCTTGCCGGCGAACGGGAACCGTGGCTGGTGATCGATCCGAAGCCGGTCAACGGCGATCCGCACTACGAGATCGCCCCCATGCTGTGGAACCGGTGGGACGAGCTGGCCGGCGACGTCCGTGACGGCGTGCTGCGCCGGTTCTACACCCTCATCGACACGGCGGGTTTCGACGAAGACCGGGCGCGGGCGTGGGTGCTGGTGCGGATGGTGCACAACGCGATGTGGGCGCTGCAGGACGGCCCGCGCGCCGAACCGGGCTGGCTGACCACCTGCATCGCGCTCGCCAAGGCCGTGCAGTCGTGATTTCGGCGCGCTTGCCGTCGCTGAGCGACGCAAAGCGCGCCGAAATCCCCATCAGCGCGGCGGGTCGCCGCGCCACATGAAGCTGTTGACGTACTTGCCCATGTCCTGAGCGATCTGCAGGTTCGCCGCTGACGGCGGTCCCGGCCCGAAATCCGGCCCGAACTGATGGAAGGGCCCGACCGCACCGGCCACCAACGCCAGGTCGTTCTTCACCGCGACGACGAGGATGATCCGCAGGTGGTCGGAGTCGCTGACCGTGCCCTTCGGCCAATCGTCGGCGACCTCGCCGTAGCCCGGGTGATAGCCGAGGATCGCGTTGGGCAGCTCGTAAGCCTTCACGGCATCCGGGAACTTGTCGGCCAGCAGGTCGGCGGCAACCTGCTTGGCATCACGGCCCCGCGCCTGTTCGCTGAACAGTCGTAACGTGCCCCCGTCGCCACCGGTCCAGTCGGCGGTGATCCCGGTCGGCTCCTTGGTGACGGTGTAGGCGGTTCCCGGTGCGGGATAAGACACCGAGAACGATCCGTCGGCGGCGAAGAACCGCGGGTTGGTGGCTACCGGCAACCCGGTCGGCGGGCCACCGCAGTCGGGTGGGCAGATGTAGCGGGCCGGACCGGTGCTGATTCGCGTCGCCAGGACGCTCAACCCCATCATCGCCAGCACCAGCAGGATCACCCACGTGCCCACGGTCGCGAAGTACGCGGGTCCGCGCAGCCGGTGGGACCGGTAACGGCCGCGCGGCACGGCATACCCGGAGAACGACTCCTCGGGTCCTTCGACGTCGACAGTCACGAGCTCACCCGCCCATCGACTTGATGACGAGCAGGTCCTTCATCAGGTTGTCGATGTTCGGGCTGCCCAGTCCGGTGATCATGTCGTAGCCCGGCACCACCGGAGTGACGGCGTTGGCGCCCAGCGCGATATCGCGGAAGGCCGGCAGGCCGTAGCCATGGGACAGCTCGTACAGCAGCGGGTTCAGGTCGCCCAATTGCTCCAAACCGCGGTCGGCGAGGAACTGGTTCATCACCGCGGCCAGCCCGGCCCAGATCGGGGCGGACTGCGAGGTGCCGCCACCGACCAACACCTGGCCCCTGAACACGAACTTCACCCCGGTGAACGGGTCGGCCACCGCGGCCACATCCGGAACGAGCCGCCGGTCGTGCGGGCCGGCGCCCTCATGGCCCTCCTGCCAGGCCGGTCGGCCGAACAGCCGGGACACACCACCCCCGCTGCCCTGCGTGAGAGGCACGTCGTACCAACCCTGTTCGGCCAGCCAGCGACCGTCGGCGTCGGTGGACAGCGTGGTCCCGCCGACCGACGTCATCTCCGGCAACGAGGCCACGGCGTCGACGCCGATGTCGTCCTCGCTGGGGGTGTCCGACCAGTCCCGCCCGCCCTTGCACTCCAGGCCCGCCAGATCCCCGCTGGCGTCGAACGCCGTCGTCCCGTTGCGGTGCGCACGTGACAGCGCTGAGCGGACGGGCGCCAGATCCGCGCGGGTCATGATCCGGTCGCAGCCCCACCCGATCGAGAAGCTCCAGACCGCACCGGGGTAGCGCCGATCGATCGACTCCATCAGCTTGCCGAGCTTGACGTAGGCGTTGTCGCCCTCGACGGTCGAGCGGGCGTTGACCAGAACGATCTTGGCCGACGGAGCGATGGCGTGGATCAGCTGGATATCCATGGTCGCCTCGCCGCGCTTCTGCGCGGGCATCCCGCCCACCACCTCCGGGGTGAACCGGGGCAGGGAGAACCAGTCGGCGAAGTTGTCCATATCGCTCTGTTCAAACCCATCGAAGGCGAACACGGCGACCGTGCGGCCCTTGCCGGTGTAGCCGCTGGCCGCCAGGGTGTCGGCGTTGTAGGCGGTCAGCAGTTCGGTGGGCATCAGGCCGCCATCGGGCACATCGAGGGGCGGTGTCGGTGGAATGCCCTCGTGATAGGGCGTGTAGCCGAGAATGCGGCCGAGTTCCAGGACCTCACCGGTGAGGTCGCCCGGCACGGCCGGCTGCTGCGGGGAGGCGTAGAACACCATGCCGTCCTTGCCGCGATAGTCGTGCACTGCCACATCGAGGGCACCGGCGACGCGTCGCGGTGCGCCCGCCACCGACGCCCACTGGTCGCCGTCACGCCACTGCACCGACAGCCCGTGGTCGCCCGCCCACGACATCAACGCCACCGGCCGCGTCGGCTCGCGCAGTTCAACGGTGAGCCGGACCCGTTCTGACCGCGCCGGGCCGAGGTCGACGAACTGGGCGAGCAACCGGGCGTACGGTCCGGCGATGTAGTTGAACGGTCGCGGCGGGCTCACCCGGTCGGCCGCGACAAGCACCACGGCCATCACCATCATGGCGAGCAGTGGCGTCCTCCCCAGCGTGCGGCCACGCCGTGCGCTCATTCCCTCAGCATCACCGGTCGGCTCGGTGAGAACAAGTCGACTGACCGTAAGTCCCCTAGTCTGGTGCGCTGGCGACCGGTGAAGGAGGCTGCGGTGAAACACACCTTGGTAGTGGTGGTGGCGGCGACGTTGACCGCGGGCTGCGGCGGCACCGCCCCGGCACCGTCCACCACGACAGCCGAGGCGACGAGTACCGCGACGTCGAAGGCGGCCAAGCCCACCGCCACTGACGACGAGTCGGGCGCGATGGTGGTGACCTATGAGGACGCCACCACCCCCGAAGCGAGCAAGGGCCGAGATCTCATGGAGCGCACCCACTTTCTCGACGACCTCGCCGCGAGCGTGACCGAATCCTTCCGGTTGCCCTTCGACGTCCCGGTCGTCGGCACCGAATGCGGCGAGGCCAACGACTACTGGAACGTCGAGGAGAAGAAGCTGGTGATGTGCTACGAGGATGTCGACGAGAGCATCCGCGTCTTCACCGAGGCGGGCGACCCGAATCCAGACGACACCGCCCGGCGAATCGGGATCGCGTCGTTCTTCCACGAACTCGGCCACATGGCGATCGACATCTACGACCTTCCTGTCACCGGCCGCGAAGAGGATGTGGCCGACCAGCTTTCGGCCTACGAGCTGCTGTCCCCCGACGATGACGGCAAGGTCGACGAGGATTACGTGCAGGCTGCCCGCGACATCGCCCGCGAGTACACGGTGCTCAGCGACGAGGGCGGCGAGCTGGAGAAGGAGGCGTTCGCCGACGTGCACACTCTCGATCAGGCCCGCGCCTACAACTTCGAATGCTGGATCTACGGCTCGGATCCCAAGGCCAACGCCGACATCGTCGAGAACGGCTCGCTGCCCGAGGACCGCGCCGAGGGGTGCGAGGAGGAATGGGGTCAGCTGACCCGCGGCTGGGGCACGCTGCTGGAACCCCATCTGCGCTAACGACCGCGCATGACCTCGCGATGAACTGGGTACCCAACGTCACTTGAGGTTCTCCGTCGAGGAGGTGGACGATGCGGAAACTCAGCGCACTGGTGATCGGTGCGATCACCGCGATCGGTATCGGGCTCACGACAACGCCGGCAGCCAATGCCGGGTGCCAGGGCTTGTGGACGCCGTGGGGTGGCGGCCAGCGCTGCGACAGCCCGATCGACGCGAACGGGTTCTTCCAGCGCTGCGATTCCGGCGGCGCATTCGGGTTCGCGACACCGCCGACCTGCTACCAGGTCGACGCGAACAACCTGGGCAATAACGCGCCGTGGATCGCGCCCTGACCTAGACCGGGATGGTCAGCTGATTGCGGATCAGCGGGGCGATCTTCTGTGCCAGGTAGGCGTGTCCGGCGTCGTTGGGATGGACCCCGTCGACCCCGATGAGATCAGGCCTGCCGACGAACCAGCCCTCGGCCAGCGGGTCGATGAACGTCGCGCCCACTCCCCTGGCCTGGATGCGCAGACTGTCCCGGATCGCCAGCACCACCTCCGGTGGATTGGCGGTGGGCCACGGCGGTCCGATCACCAGGAACTTCGCCGACGGCGCGACGCGGCGGGCGATCTGGAACGTCTCGCCCACGAGCACCGGGAACCTGTCCTGGTCGACGGGTTGGTCGTTGCGTGATCCGAAGAACACCACCACCGCGTCGTCGCGTTTGACGGCCCTGATGGTCAGGTCCTCGAAAACGCTGCCCTGGTTGCCCCGCACCCCGTATCCGGCTCCGCCTTCGGCGGCCACGTCCGGTTCGACCTTGAACCCTTGGGCGGCCAGCATCTGCCAGGTCTGCGCGGTCCACGATTGTGGCCCGCGGCCACCCTCGTCGGTGCCGGTGGTGTAGGAGTCGCCGATCACCGCGACGCGGTTGTCGGCCGTGCCCCGATTGAGTAGTTGATAGTCGCGCACCTGCGGCGAGTAGCCGAGGACAGCGCCGGCCACCACGGCGGCCGAGACCACCGCAGCTGCGGTTCGGGCAAGTGCATCCCTCAGGGACAAAGACACCTCACTGATTCGCGCCCCGACCGTCACAGTCTAGAGCCGCGCCACCGGTGCGGCCCGGCAACGCGCCGTCGGAGACAGCCGTAAGGCCTTGGCGCACAGCCACGCTCGACAGCGATCTGGGTCACCCGGCGCGGGCTGAGCGGGCTGGCCGGTTGTCGATCGAGGACACCCTGGGGGCGGGGTCCGGTGGCAGTTCGGCGCGGATGGTCTTGACGTCGCGGAAGTCGACCATCCGGCGCATCCAGCGCCGGGCGGGTTCCTCCACGCCGTGGTACAGCAGGGCGGCACCGCCGATGGCCGCCGCGATCAGCGCGACGACGACGATCTTGGCGACCACCTTGGAGAAGTCGAGCTGGTATTCGGCCACCACCCAGTTCCACGCCGTGTGCACCAGCTCGTGAACCATGTAGAGGCTGAACGAGATCTGCCCGCCGTAGACCAGCAGCCGGGTCGACAGCAGGGCGGGCAGACTGCCCACCCCGACCGCCAGCGTGACCACCAGCGGCATGAACAACACGTCGACCACACCACCGGGGTCGATCATCCCGTTCACCGGGTGCGCGTCGTAGTAGTAGAGGATCGCCACGATCGCAGCGGTCAGCAGCACCGCGGTGTACCCGGCCGCCCGCCGGCTGCGATCGGTCAGGCGCAGCCGGCGCACCGCGGCGCACGCCAGCGCACCGGCGAGGAACTGGGCGACGATCCGCGGCAGCCAGCTCCACGGGGTGTAGAAGTGGCCGCTGGCCAGCAGCAGGATGGTCGGCGGCAGGGAGGCCACGAACGCCAGGAACAGCAGAGCCCGGGCCCGGGTCACCGTCGCCATCCGGAAGATCACCAGGATCATCAGGCCGAACAAAAGGTAAGCCAGCCATTCGGCGCTGATCGACCACGCCGGCCCGTCCCAGCTGGTGCCGTCGAAGAACGGCTCGAACCACAGCTGAACCATGAACAGCTGCCGCACATAGCTGATGGCGGTCAGCTTCTCGGCGTCCGGCGACGGCACCGTGCCGACGTGCAGCGTGAAGATGATCCACACCGCGGCGATGTGCATCGTCACCAGATAGACCGGCCAGACCCGGGACAGCCGCAGCCACAGGAAGTGCAGCGTTGCGCGCGTCGACCAGGCCGGACCCATCCGCTCCAGGTAATTCCACGTCAGCACGAAGCCACTGAGGATGAAGAACAGGTCCACGCCTTGGGCGCCGGCGTTGAGCAGCGGCGCCAGGTCGTCCTTCAGCCGCGGCGAGGCCTCCCAGATCAGCGGACGGAAGTGGAACAACACCACCCACAGGGCAGCGACGATGCGAAGGCCGGTAAGCGCTTTGATCTCTCCGGTTCGCACGACACCCATTCCGATTTTCCTGCTGACTTATGCCGATTGCCTGGCAATTCGCGCCGTACCGGCGACCCGGCCGGCCGTCCGCCTCCCCGCTGTCACGTCACCGGCGACGGGGGTGAGTTTATCAGCGCAGACCTCTCGACCCCGGTTGCGCGAGCCTGTGTGGTCGCTGAAAAGCCGGTTCGACAGAACGCCGAAATCCGTTCGCGCACCGCTCTACGCTGACGCCATGCAGCGCCTTTCCGGCCTCGACGCAGCGTTCTGGTGGGCCGATACCCCGAGTTGTCCGATGCACATCGGCGCGCTCGGAGTGTGTGATCCGACCGGTGTCGAGGGGTTCAGTTTCGATGCCGTCCGCGAGCTCATCGTGGCCCGGTTGCCGGAGTTGCCGCTGCTGCGGCACCGGGTAGCCGGCGCCCGCCATGGCCTGGACCGGCCCTGGCTCGTCGAGGACAACGAGCTCGACATCGACTACCACATGCGCCGCGTCGCGCTGCCCGAACCGGGTGGGCGCCATGAACTCGAAGTGCTGCTCGGCCGGTTGATGTCCTATCCGCTGGACAAGACCCGTCCGCTGTGGGAGCTGTGGTTCATCGAAGGCCTGGAAGACGGCCGGGTCGCCTACCTGACGAAGATGCACCACGCGATCGTCGACGGGGTGTCCGGCGCGGGACTCAGCGAGATCCTGCTGGACATCACCCCCGAGCCCCGGCCGCCGGCCGCCGCGCCCGAGGACACCGGCGCGCATCTGCCGGGGGTGGAACGCCGGGCAATGGGCGCGCTGTTCAACCTGGCGGTGCTGACGCCCTACCGGGTGCTGCGTGTGGTGCAGCAGACCGTCACCCAGCAACTGGCCGCCCGCTCGGTGGCCAACAAACCGCCGAACTTCTTCGAGGCACCGGCCACTCGCTTCAACACCCAGCTGACCGCCCGCCGCCGGGTCACGTCCACCAGCCTGCCTCTCGATCGGGTCAAGGCTGTCAAGGAGGTGTTCGGCGTCAAGGTCAATGATGTTGTGCTGGCGACTATTTCAGGCGCACTGCGCAGTTATCTGCTGGAGCGCGGCGAGCTGCCGGACCGGCCGCTGGTGGCCCAGATCCCGGTCTCCACCCATTCCGAAGACTCCACCGGCGGCAATCAGATCACCTCCACCACGGTGAGCCTGGCCACCGATGTCGAGGACCCAGCCGACCGGATCGCGGCGATCTACGAGAGCTCCCAGGGCGCCAAGGAGATGGCTCGCACGCTGTCGGACCACCAGATCGTCGGCCTGACCGAGACCACCCCGCCGGGACTGCTCGGGCTGGCGGTGCGGGCGTATTCGGCGGCGCACCTCGGTGACCGGGTGGTGCCGATCAACCTGGTGGTGTCCAACGTCCCGGGACCGGACTTCCCGCTGTATCTGGCCGGGGCGCCGGTGGAGCGACTGGTGCCGATCGGTCCGCTGATGCTCGACGTCGGGCTGAACATCACCTGCTTCAGCTACCGCGGTGCTCTGGATTTCGGACTCTCCAGCACGCCGGAGATCGCCAACGATATCGACGGGATCTCTGACGCCCTGGAGCCGGCGCTGCGTGAACTCGAGGTGGCCGCGGGCCTGGTGCCGGTGTCCTGACGTGTCAGGGGTGCTCAGGGGTTCTGGGCGAATCCCCAGCAGGTGCCGAAGTGGTTGATATTGCAGGGCACCCCGTTCATCGTGGGGATCTGATTGGGCTGGATGTTCGTCGTCACGTCGCCCGGGTTGATGACCTGGGGCGGCCCTCCGCGGGACTGGCCCGCGGTGCAGACCCCGGGGTAGCGGGTCGGGACCGTGCCGCTCGGGCAGTCTGCCGAGGCAGGCGCCGCAACGGCGATCGAGCCCAGCACGAGCGCCGCCACGCACGTTCCGACGTGGATGTGTCGTTTCACGGATCACCCGATTCCAGCTAGAGGAGTCCCACCACTCAAGCAGGTTATCGGCGGTGGGGCCACCTCCGTTAGCGGTCGCCTCCTGCTACAGCGCGTCGGTGATCTCGTTCTTGAGCACCTCGGCCTGGGTGCCGAAGACGGCCTGCACGCTGTTGCCCACCTCGATGACGCCGGCCGCGCCCATGGCGCGCAACCGATCCTGATCGACCTTGGTCGGGTCGGCGACCTCCATACGCAGCCGGGTGATGCAGGCGTCCACACTGCGCAGGTTCTCCCGCCCGCCGAAGGCGGCGATCAACTGTTCGGCGCGGGTCTGCACCGCGGCAGGTGCGGTGGTCACCGGTGCACCGGCGGCTACTGCCGTCGCGGATTCGGCACCCTCGCTGACGTTGGCCTGCTCCTCCGCCTCGAACTCGCCCTCGGGTTCGCGGCCCGGGGTGCGCATGTTCCACTTCGTGATCGCGAACCGGAACAGCACGTAGTAGACGGCGAAGAACACCAGGCCCATCACGATCAGCAGCGGGATGTTCTTGGCCGCCGGCGCGGTGCCGTACAGCAGCAGGTCGATCAAGCCCGCCGAGAACGAGAACCCGAGGTGGATGTCGAGCAGGTAGGCGATCGCCAGCGACAGCCCGGTGAGCACCGCGTGCACGATGTAGAGCGGGAACGCCACGAACATGAAGGCGAATTCGAGGGGTTCGGTGACGCCGGTGAGGAAGGCGGTCAGCGCCGCGGCGGACAGGATGCCGAAGGCGACTTTGCGTTGCTTCTTGTTGGCGACGTGGATCATCGCCAGCGCGGCGGCCGGCAGGCCGAACATCAGGATCGGATAGAAGCCCGAGGTGAGCAGTCCCGCGCTGGGGTCACCGGCGGCGAACCGGGTCAGTTCACCGGTGACCACCTTGCCGTCCGGGGTGGGATAGCTGCCGTAGATGAACCATACGTAGGAGTTCAGAATGTGGTGCAGGCCAAGGGGAATCAGCATGCGGTTGGCGAAGCCGTAGACGAAGGCACCGAGTGCACCCGCGCCGCCGATGAACTTGCCCAGGCCGGTCAGTCCCGCGTCGAAGATCGGATAGAAGTAGCTCATCGCGAACGCCACCACCAGCGAGGTCAGCGAGACGATGATGGGCACGAACCGCCGGCCACCGAAGAAGCCGAGATACGACGGCAGCTGGATGGTGTGGTAGCGGTCGAACAACCAGGCGGTCAGCAGGCCGATCACGATGCCGCCGAACACGCTGTAGTTGATCTGGGCCTGATCGCCTGCCTTGTCGAGCTGGCCGGCGAGCACGAACGGCGACATCGTCTTGAACACCGCCTGCATCACCAGATAGCCGACGGCGGCCGACAGCGCGGTGGACCCGTCGGCCTTGCGGGCGAATCCGATCGCCACACCGATCGCGAAGAGCAACGGCAGATTGGTGAACAGCGCACCGCCGGCCGCACTCATCGCCTGGAAGAACGGCCCGATGACCGGCGCCTTGATCCGGCCCAGCAGGTCGTCCTGGCCCAGGCGCAGCAGGATGCCGGCCGCGGGCAGCACGGCGATGGGCAGCATCAGGCTCTTGCCGAGCCGTTGCAGCTGGGCGAACCCGGGGATTCTCAGCCCTGACTTCTGTTGTGCCCCCGCCTTTTTGGCTGCATCACTCATGACCGGACGACCTCCCTTTATCGCAGCTCAGCGAAGCTTAGACCACCGGGGGCGCACGTGAGAGGGTGTTTCGGCCACGGCAGGCGGCGTGGAGTATCTATTCTTTGACCACCAGAGCCGAAGGAGTCACTGTGAGCAGCACGCCCGTCCTCGCCCCGGTCAGTGGACGCGCCGTCGCCCTCTCCGACATCCCCGATCCGGTGTTCTCCCAAGGAATGGTCGGGTACGGCGCTGCGGTCGACCCGCCCCGCGAGATCGTCGACGCGGTCGCCCCCGTGGGCGGCCGGCTGCTCAAGCTGATGCCGCACGCCTACGTGATCATGACGCCGGACATCGTCGGCGTCCTGGTGCATCTGGGGCTGGACACCGTCGCCCTCAAGGGCGAGGGCTTTGTCGCCCACGTCGCCGAGGGCGACACCGTGACCGCGGGTCAGACGGTGATCACCTACGACGTCCCGTCGATCGTGGCGGCCGGCCTCAACCCGATCGTGCCGGTGGTGGTCATGGACGAACGCGAGCCCGGCAATGTCGTGGCCGGGGCGGCCGTCACCGCGGGCTCTGACATTGCCTCTGCGGCAGTCCTTTTCACCGCCAACAAATAGGGGGACGTGGTGGAGGTCATCATCACCGAGGACGCCGCCCAGATCGGTGTGCTGGCCGCCGATGCGATCGCGGCGTTGCTGCACCGCAAGCCTGACGCGGTGCTGGGTCTGGCCACCGGGTCCTCGCCGCTGGCCATCTACGACGAACTGGCGGCGCGCTGCGACGCCGGGCGTATCTCGTTTCGCCAGGCTCGCGGGTTCACCCTCGATGAGTACGTCGGCCTACCCGCCGACCATCCCGAGCGCTACCGCACCGTCATCGATTCGGTGTTCGTCTCACGGGTGGACTTCGCCCCGGGCGCGGTCGACGGTCCCGACGGCCTGGCCACCGATATCCCGGCGGCGTGCGCGGCGTACGAGTCGGCCATCCGTGCTGCCGGCGGCATCGATCTTCAGATCCTGGGCATCGGCACCGACGGCCACATCGGCTTCAACGAACCCGGCTCGTCGCTGGCGTCGCGAACCCGGATCAAGACGCTGACCCGCCAGACCCGTATCGACAACGCCCGCTTCTTCGGCGGTGACGTCGATCTGGTGCCCACCCACTGCCTGACCCAGGGTCTGGGCACGATCATGGACGCCCGCCACGTCATCCTGGTGGCCACCGGCCGTACCAAGGCCGAGGCCGTCCATCAGCTCGTCGAGGGACCGGTGAGCGCGATGTGGCCGGCCACCATCCTGCAGCACCATCCCCACGTCACGGTCCTGCTCGACGGCAGCGCGGCCCGCCGGCTGCAGCTGGCCGACTATTACCGCGAGACGTATCTGTCCAAGCCGGATTGGCAGGGCATCTGAGTGCTGCTGACTGCCCAGACCGTCCTGACCGGCCGGGAGTTGTTGCGGCCCGGCTGGATTGAGGTTTCCGGGCCGACGGTGACGGCGATCGGTGCCGGGAGCCCGCCACGGCCGGCCGACCAGGATCTGGGCGCGGTGACGGTGGTGCCGGGGTTCGTCGACACGCACGTGCACGGTGGCGGCGGTGCGGAGTTCTCGGCCGCCCATGTCACGGCGACGCGGGCAGCGGTGGACCTGCATCGCCGGCACGGCACCACCACGCTGGTCGCCTCCCTGGTCAGCGCGGCCCCGGCCGATCTGCTGCACCAGGTGGGCGTGCTGGCCGGTCAGGTGCGTGACGGGCTGATCGCCGGGATCCATCTGGAGGGACCGTGGCTGGCGGTGGGACGCTGCGGCGCCCACGACCCCGCGCTGCTGCGCGACCCCGACGACGAAGTCGCCCGCGTTCTGGACGCCGCGGGCGGGACAGTCACCATGGTGACGCTGGCGCCGGAACGCGACGGTGCCCTGGCGGCGATCGACCGGATCGTGGCCGCCGGTGCCGTGGCGGCCGTGGGCCATACCGACGCCACTTACGAGCAGACCCGGGCGGCCATCGACGCGGGCGCCACGGTCGGCACGCACCTGTTCAACGCGATGCGCCCGATCCACCACCGCGAGCCTGGCCCGGTGATCGCACTGCTGGAGGATCCGCGGGTCACCGTGGAGGTGATCACCGACGGAGTCCACGTCGATCCCGCGCTGTACCGGCATGTGGTGCGCAGCGCCGGCCCGGATCGCATCACGCTGATCACCGACGCGATGGCCGCAGCCGGCATGGCCGACGGGGCCTACCGGATCGGTCGGCTGGACGTGGCGGTCACCGGCGGCGCGGCGACGCTGGCGGGCACCTCGACCATCGCCGGAAGTACCGCGACGATGGATCGGGTCTTCCGGTTCGCGGTCGAGCACAGCGGGCTACCGCACGACCAGGCCCTTGCGGACGCGGTGGCGGCGACGTCGGTGAATCCCGCTCGGGCGCTGGGCCTTCCGACCCCGGTGCTGGCCCCGGGAGCGCGTGCCGATCTGGTGGTGCTGGACGGCGAACTGGGCGTGGACCGGGTGCTGCACGCCGGTGCGTGGCTCTGACCTGGCCTAGAACATATGTTCGACAATTTGTCGGACCCCTCGTGCAAGGTGTCGGTACCACCGACGAGAGGGGACCTCATGTGCTGGATGTGCGACCACCCGGGCAGCACCGTTGCCGACTATCTCGACGTCGTTCGGGCCAAGATCGACAAGCGGGGCTGGGCCGTGCAGTACGTGGAAGATCCGCGGATGCCCTTCGCCTACACCGCGGGGATGACGGCCTACGGCCTGCCTGAGCTGTTGATGACCAACGTGTCGCCGGCCCGCGCGGCCCGGGTTCTCAACGGTTCGGCGCAAAGGCTACTCGACGGCATGACCCTCGCACCGGGGCAGCAGGTCCGCCTTCCCGGTGGCCCCTTGGCCGAGGTCGTCGAGGTCGATCACCCCGACGTGCATCTGCCGGTCGCAGTGGCGATCCACGGTCCGCTGCGCGCTTTCCAGCTGGTGTGGGCCGACGGCCGGGGCCGCTGGCCGTGGTCCGCCGACTTCTGCGATCAGGAGAGCAGACAGCCGGTGGTCGGTATGCGCTCGCCACTCAGTCCCGATGTTCAACGATGTTGAACACGTTGCCGTCTGGAGCCCGTACGAAGAACCGGTGCACTCCCCACGGCTCGACCGTGACGGGATGGACGATCTCGTATCCGGCGCGCAGGGCCTCCCGGTAGGCGGCCTCGAGGTCATCGGTGTGGATCGACGCCACCGAGTCCACGGGTGCGGTGGCGTCGCCGGTCACTAGTTGGACATGCGCTCCGGTGTCGGTGTCGGTGTAGCGGGCCACCCAGCCCAGATTGAACTCCTCGGTGCTCAGGCCGAGGTAGTCGGTGTAGAAGTGCTTGGCCACCTCGATGTCGGCGACGGGAAGGTTGGTGGTGATTCGCAGGACTCGCATAGGTGCTGCTTACCCGCATGCCGCGCTCGTCAGTCAGCGGCGCGGGTCAGCTGCCACGACACCCCGAATCGATCGTTGAGCCAACCGAATCGGGGGCTGAAATCGTAGGCCGCCAGCGGCATGAGCACCTGCCCGTCGACCGACAGCGCCTCAAACATGCGGTCGATCTCCTCGTCGCTGTCACATCGCACGTACAGCGACATCGACGGCGTGAAGCCGAAGCCGTGGGCCACCGCACTGTCGATACACATGAACGGCTGGCCGGCCAACGTGAAGGAGGCCCGCTCGATCGTCCCCTCGGCGCCGGCTGCCCCCGCCCCGTACCGGGTCGCCTCGACAATGCGGGAGTCGTCGAACAACGAGACATAGAAGTTCATCGCCTCGTCGGCTCGGCCTTCGAACATCAAGAAAGTGGTGATCTTCGACAAGGTCGCCATGGTGGCAGCTTAGCCCGGGGGCGTGTGGTCCCAATTATTCAGTGCGTCAATTAGATTGAGTTGAGCCGAGCCGACACCTGGCTGTGAGACGATACCGGCCTCGGCAACGATCGGGGGACTATGGCCGGACGGATTGTCGTGGTGGACAGTGCCACCGCGATGACGCTCGCGCAGGTGTTGCCGATCCTGTTGCTGACGTTCGCCGTGGAACTGCGCCGCACACAACGGCATCGCGGGCTGTCGCGGTTCCGGTTGGGCGTGTTCTTCGTCGTGTTCGGTCTGGTCGAGATCACCCTGGTGCTCTCGATCGACGGTGCGCTCTATCCGTTCGAGTGGTTCGACATCGTCTCGGCGCTGATCATCTTCGCGCTGCTGGCGCTGATCTTCCTGCTGTCGCTGTCGGATCCGGCGGACTCCGACGACATCCCCTAGCCCTCGGCCGCGCCGGCCTGGTCGAAGTTGATCACCTGGCCGCGGTTGATCGACACCCAGTCGCGGGCCTCGAGATACGGCCGGAATGTCGCGGTGATCAGCTCGCCGTCGGCGGCGGTCTTGGGCCGCTGCAGTTCGTACAGGTGCGGGAACTCCGTCCACGCCACGACTGCGTTCCACAACCGGACCGCGGCTTCGCCGGTGGGCGGATCGATCAGCACAGGCCCGAACAGGCACTGCCCGTCAGGGAAGAACAGGGTCGGCACGCCGTAGCCATCGGCGTCGACGACGCGGCGGTGGTCAGCCAGCACCTCGTCATTGGTGGACGGGTCGGCGATGGCCTCGTCGACCAGTCCGGCGTCGAAACCCAACTCCGCCAACAGGTGTCGTGCGACGGCACGCTCGTGCGGTTTATGCCCCTCCTCGTGCAGGGCCCGGGCGGCCCGCTCGTACCAGGCGTCCAGCGCCGCCATCGACTGCCTGCGCAGCAGCGCCCCGATCCGCATCATCGACCAGCCGTAGGACCACTCCCGTTCCCACGGGTGCTTCTTGCCCTCCTGGCGGTTGATCTCCTCGAGGCTGAAGAAGCGCCAGTTGATCACCAGGCCGGTCTGATCGCGGACCTCGCGGATCCACTTCGAGGTCTGATAGGCATACGGGCACATGACGTCGAAGTGGAAGTCCACCGACGTGACTGGCCCGGTCACATCGTGAACCTGAGATTGCGGGCGGCACGGTCGCCGATCTCGCCATCACCGGACCATGTGACGGCACCCGAGTCGATCTGGGCCTGCGGATCGATACGGCCGCAGGCCAGCTGGATGAAGGTGGTCGAGTCGGTCGTCAGCGTGGTGTCCGGGTTGTCCAGATGCTCGACGCGCTGGGCCCGGCCGTCGACGCGGACGTTGATGTCGCGCGTGAGCGGACCGGTGAGCTGGATGGCGAGGCTCTTGCCGTCGGGCAGACCGACCTTCTTGCCGACGATGTAGCCGATCGACCCCTCCACCTCGGCCAGCGAGATCTCCGCGGTGAGGGTGCCGTCGTCGGTGCTGCGACCCAGCGGGGTGGTGATGTCGCGCTCGTGGACCCAGAAGTCGAAGACCCGGATCTCCAGGAACCGCCCGTAGGTGCCGGGGCCGACCGGCATCCACGACGGGCGCTGCAGATCTGCGTCGGTCAGGGCAGCCAGGTCGCGGCGGCGCAGGTCGTAGACGGCCCGGACCTTGTCGGACAGGACGGCGGTGTCCTCGGTGCCGGCCAGGAACTCCGCGGCCTTCTCGAACGGCGGCGGGGTGGTGGTGTCGTCGGGCAGCCACCCGGCCATCACGGCCTCGATGCTGGTGACATGTTTGACGACGTCGGCGACAGTCCAGTCCGGGCACAGCGACTGGGCCTGCCAGTCGGCCTCGCTGAAGTCTGCGCACAGCGCTTCGAACTGCGCGTAACAGCTCAGCAGAGCGGTGCGGATGTCGTCCAGAGATCTCATGTGTTCACCTAACGCCGTTGTCATGCCTCATCGCAGAAGCTACTCCGGGGGATTCGCCGGTTCGCCATCGATCCGGTTAGTGCGCGCGTGGATCCCGAACGTTTCAGCCGGCGGCGTTGCGCAGTAGCGGCGGGCAGTTGCCGGCGGCATCGGTGGCCAGTTCGAAGTGCCACAGTTCGTTGGCGTAGATGCGGCACAGCCCGAACCGGGCACCGTTGGCGATCAGCCACTGATCGGCGCCGACACCCCCGACGTCGACGGCTTGGCCGATGACGTGTTTGGACCCGGCCGGTGTCTGCACCCACTGGCGGGCCGCATCCAGGCTGCCGTAGGTGGCCACGGCGTCGTCGAGCAGCCGCTCCTGGAACTCCGGTGACCGCCAGCCCGAGGTGATGGTCATGGTGATCCCGTCGGCGGCCGCGGCGGTGGTGGCCGCCTGGATCGCGCTGAGCAGGGCTGGATCCAGCCGCCCGATCGCCGGGTTCTGCACATCGAACGCGGTGAGCACCTGGCCGTCACCCAGCGAACCGTCACCCGGTGACACGGTAGCGGGGTCCACGGTAACGGTGTTGTCCACCAACATGATTCGCGGCTGCACCGGCGCAGTGGTCGCAGCCGCCGTGACGGCCAGGCTGGCCAATCCCACGAAGACTGCGCGTATCAGCATCACGTCGGTCCTACGCCAGCAACAGGTCGACGAACCCGCCGAGCCGCTCGTCGACGTACTCCAGCGGCTCCGCGCCACCGGCCGCGGTGATGATGGCCCCGAGCAGCGTCCAGTGCAGCACCTCGACCAGGTCGGGCCAGGCGCCGTACCCCAGCGCCACCTCGATGCGTCGGGACAGCTCGGCCTCGATCTCCCGGCGCACCCGGGTCACGCCGGGGGCCGATGACATCACCGCGTTGGCGCAGGCCGAACCCAGCAGCGGTTGATCCACCATGAGCGTCAGCAGCACATGCAGTTCACCGATGACACGCTCCCGCGGTGACTTCAGCCGCCCGGAACCCAGCGGCGCATCGGCGAGAGCGGCCAGCGAGATCTCGGCGAGCAATGCCTCCACAGACGGGAATCGGTCAGCCAGCTGCTCGTGGGGGACGGCGGCGCGCAGCGCGATCAGGCGCAGCGTCAGCCCGGCCGACGGCAGCTCGGTCAGCAGGGCGTCAACCGATTCGGCGAGCCGACGCGGGTCGGCCCCGCCTCTGATCCATCCGGTCACCTCGTCACCGTGCACGGATCAACACGTTACCAACGGTCCGGGTCACGACATTCCGGTGCGGCGGCCCGGCCGGATAGGCAACACTCGACGCGATGTCTTCTCTTCGGGTGGTCGCGGTGGCTGCGGCAATGCTGGGTCTGGGCCTGGCCGGATGCGGCCACCAGCCGGCGTCACCCGTCGCCTCACACTCTGCCGCGCCTGCGCTGACCACCCCGGCGGCCACCGCGCTGGCGTCGACGACGGCGGTGCCGGCCATCCTGGTGGGCGCCCAGCCACAACTGGCGTCGGATCCCGCCCAGATCGGTGCCGACCTGGTGTCCGACGAGCTGGCCCTGCGTGACCCGGCCACCCCGCAGGACGCGCTGGCCGCCGCCGCGCACCGCGAACAGGTGGCGTACCGGGCGATCGGCAGGAACCCGGAGTGGGACCCGATCATCCGGCCCCAGATTCCGCCCGAACTGCTCGGTTTCTACGACCGCAATATCGAGGCCCGCCGTCAACTCGCGGCGATGGCCATCCCGAAGGACACCCTGCCCGCGTGGCGCATCCAGCCGCCGCCCCCGCCCGAGGAACTGATGGGCTACTACCGGGAGGCCGAAGCCGCCACCGGCGTCGGCTGGAACTATCTGGCGGCCATCAACTTCATCGAAACCCGCTTCGGCAGCATCGACGGCGTCAGCACCGCGGGCGCGCAGGGCCCCATGCAGTTCCTGCCGTCGACATTCGCCGGCTACGGCGACGGCGGCGACATCCGCGCGCCCCGGGACAGCATCATGGCCGCCGGGCGCTACCTGGCCGCCAACGGTTTCGCCACCAACCCCGACGGCGCGATCTTCCGCTACAACCACGCCGACCAGTACGTGGCCGCGGTCAACCAGTACGCCGCCGCGATGGCCGAGGATCCCGCAGCGTTCGGGATCTACCACCGCTGGAATGTCTACTACGTCTCGACGGCCGGAGATGTGTTGCTGCCCATCGGTTTTGATCAGTCCGAACGGATTCCGGTCCAGGACTATCTGGCCAGCCACCCGCAGTAGCGGCTCAGCGGCCCCGGCCTCGGCCTCGGACCTGCCACACCACCCGATAGGAACCCGCCGCCGGAACCGGGCCGAACTGGCGGGAATCGACGACGCCGGGCGCGTGCGGATTGTCCGAGGCCGCCTCGAAGCGCTCTCCTTGCACTGCGGCGACGCGTTTGACCAGCCATCGGGACGGCTTGGTGGGGTCTGGGAACACCCGGACCTGGCCCACCCGGACCCGGCCGCCGCGGATCGCCAACAGCCCGTCGCCGGGGTTGAGGGTGGGCCGCATCGAGTCCTCGACCACGACAAACCGGCGCACCGGAGGGCGCACACGGTGATGTCCCAGCCCATGGTTGTGGCGCACCCTCAAAGGGTAAGTTAGGCACATGCTGCAACGACTTTTCGCCAACGCCACCGAAGCCCATGCCCACTGCGATCTGTACTGCGGCGTCTATGACCCCGCCCAGGCCAAGATCGAAGCGCTCTCCTGCCTGAAGACGCTCCAGAAGTACCACGACTCCGACGACGACCACTTCAAGACCCGCGCCATCATCATCAAGGAGCAGCGCGCCGAAGAGGTCAAGCATCACCTGATGGTCCTGTGGGCCGACTTCTTCACCAAGGAGCACTTCGAGCAGTTCCCCAACCTGCACCAGCTGTTCTGGGACGGCGTCCACGGTGCCGGCGACGTCAAGAAGTCGCTGGACGTGGCCGTCGCCGAGAAGCTGCTGAAGACCATCGACGAGATCGCCGACATCTTCTGGCAGACCGAGAAGGCCAAGGGGATGGGCGTCTACCCGCCGGCCAAGTAACGGCAACCATTCGTCAGCCGAGGCCAGGCCCCACACCCGGGGCCTGGCCTCAGTCATGTCACCCGCGCCGATATTGACGCGCGGTACAGTTCGTTCGGGGTGCGGACCGGAGGGGTCGAATGGCTGACAGACGCGCGGGACGACGGCGCTGGGCACAGGCCGGCGTAGTCGCGGCGGGGATGGGCTTGGCAGTCCTCGGCGGCGCAGCGGTAGCCCATGCCGCACCCGGTGAGCGCGGGACGACGGCGCTGGGCACAGGCCGGCGTAGTCGCGGCGGGGATGGGCTTGGCAGTCCTCGGCGGCGCAGCGGTAGCCCATGCCGCACCCGGTGACGACACCGGCCAGCACGCAACGACATCTGCCTCGCACGGCAGCAGCGCCCGGTCGGCAGCCAAACCGGCCCGGTCCTCCGCGCCGTCGTCGGCGGCTCGCCGGGTGGCGTCGCCGGCTGCAGCCAGCCCCACCCGCACGTCGGCGCAGAGCGCCCGGGCACTCCGTAGCACGGGGGTGCCAGCCCGCGTCGTACCGACCACTACCGCTCAGGCAGCACAGCAGCCGGCTTCGGTCACCGGCGGCTTCGTCGGCCCGGTGCGGGCCGCGATCATCGCCGCACAGGCCTACATCTACGGCTACCCGCTCATGGAATACGAGCGGGTGCGCCAGACCACCGAGAGCCTCAACACGATCTACTCGCTGACCAGCTTCGCCAATCCCGACGTCGACCCGATCTGGAAGGCGATCGGCGGCGGGAAGCGACCCAACACCGACACCTTCTACTCGCTGGCCGAACTCGACCTGTCAGGCGGCCCGGTGGTGCTGTCGATCCCCGACATGGGCGATCGCTACTTCAGTTTCCAGCTCACCGACCCGTACACCAACGTGGTGGGCTATATCGGTTCACGCACAACGGGTTCGGGGCCCGGCACGTACGCACTGGTGTGGTCTGGCGGACCGCAGGGCGATATCCCTGCCGGAGCCCAGGTGGTCGAGGTGCCCTACAGCAGCATCCTGATGCTCGGCCGTACGCTGGCCGGCGACGCGGCCGACCAGCAGCAGGCGATCGCGCTCATCAACCAGTACTCGCTGACCCCCACCGGCGGCACCGCACCGACCGGGCCGCAGCCGAAGCCGGGCCTGGACTACCTCGACGCAATCAGCGCCGCGATGGCAGCCAATCCGCCGCCCGCGCGCGACGACCCCACCCTGGCCACGCTGGCCCGGATCGGCGTCGGCCCAGGGCTGACGGTCGCCGGATCAGGTCTGGGTCCGCTGTCGCGGCTGGCTGCCGACCTGGCCGTCAAGGCCACCGCCGCACTGCTACCCACGCTGGCGAATCTGACCCAGCTGGTGTCGGCGGTACAGCACAAGGGCTGGGCGATCCCCGACTCGTCAATCGGCAACTTCGGCACCAACTACGTGCTGCGGGCCGGGGTGGCCCAGGTCGGGTTGATCGCCAACACCCCGGACGAGGCGATGTACTCCTCGGCGCTGCTGGACTCTCATCTGTTGCCGCTCAACGGCTGCAGCTCCTATGTGCTGCACTTCGCCCCCGGGCAGGCGCCCCCGTCGGATGCATTCTGGTCGGTGACGGTTTACGACGGTGACGGCAACCTGGTGCAGAATCCGGAGAACCGCTACAGCGTCAGCAGCAGCCGGCCCGACGAACTCGTCACCCGTCCCGACGGCTCCATCGACATCATCTTCTCCACCACCGATCCCGGTGATGCGGGGGCGAACTGGCTTCCCATTCCGGCCGGATCGTTCGGGGTGTATCTGCGCAACTACGTGCCTCAGCAGTCGGCGCTGGACGGCAGCTGGACGCCGCCGGGTATCCAACGGCTCTGACGCGCAACTACTTCCAGGCGAAGAGCGGCTGTTCGAGTTCGTCGACCGGATCGTGGCGGCCCTCCAGGCACAGCCACCGCAGCTGCAGCAGCACCGCACCGGTGGGGGCGTGGATGAGATCGTTGCCCAGCGGAATCTGAACCACCGGCCGCGGGCTCTCAGCGATGCTGATGAACCGCGGCGAATCCTCGCGCTGGAGCTGATGCAGTCCGACCCGGTACACGGCGACGACCTCATCGGGTGCAGGTTTGGGGTCCAGCCGACCGCCACCCCAGATCACCACCGGGGTGATGACATAGCCGGACCGGGTGGGGTAGTCGTCGAGCAATCCCAGCACCGCGGAATCCGGCAGCGCCACTCCGACCTCTTCGTCGAGTTCCCGCAGCGCGGCCTGCACCGCGGTTTCCCCATCGTCGAGGCGGCCACCGGGCAGTGCCCACTGCGCGGCATGGGCGCGCAACCGGGATGCTCTGCGGCACAGGAAGAAAGCCGCGCCGCCGGATACGTCGATCATCCGGCCGTCCAGTCCGTCCTCCATCGGGCGCCCGTCAATCCAGTCATCGACGTCAGCCGGGTCGACCCGGTCCTCGCCGGTTTCGGAGTCGACCAGGACGACCGCGACGGCGGCGTGCCGCTTGGTGGGGTCGGTCACGGTGCGTCGCTGATGGCCGGACAGGTGACCACGGATCTGCTCACGCAGCACCTCGTCGTAGATGATCGCCACGCTACGACGATAAGCGGGGCCGTTCCCTGGGAACGACCCCGCCTACCTCAGCCGTGAGATCAGAACGTGGGAACGAATACTCCGTTGATCCACACGCCCCAGTGGTTCCAGCCTTCGTCCCACACCTGCTTGTTGCCGGCGGCCCAGGCCGGCGGGACCGGCTGCGGGGGCGCCCATGCCGGCGGGGTGCCGACGTCAGGCCCGGCCGGCGGCGCGGGCGGGGGCATCGGTCCTTCCGCGTTTGCCGTGGCAAGTCCGGCTCCCATGGCACCTGCGGTCAGTGCGCCTGCGACCGCGGCGCCGGCCAGGATTTCCTTCAACCTCATCGGGATGAAACTCCAATCTGGGTCGGTCCAACGTGCCTTCGCAGCAGGGATAGCCAGATCCGGGAACGCTAAACCCCCTGGTGTGAGCTGCCGAGACAACACCGAGGAATCTGGTATCACGGTGATACCATCGGTGCCATGGCCATGACGCTGCGCTTGACCGAAGACCAGGACCGCGCCCTGACGTTGCTGGCCGAAGCTGACGGCATCAGCAAGCAGGAGGCCGCCTGCCGGGCGATTGTGGACGCTGCGGCTCGTCGTACTCACGACGCGCAGGTGCGTCAATTGTCCGCCGAAGGGCGCACCCGGTACGCGGACCTGCTCGACCGTTTGTCGCGGTGAGTCCCGCTTACCTCTCCCTCGAGGATTTGCTCACGCTCGCAGACGATCTCGGGTGCCTCGATGTCCGGGATATCGGACTTCTGGACTCGGCTGCCCATCGTCCCGCATCGTCAGCCTTCGGCGCCGATGCTTACACCACGCTTCACGAGAAGGCCGCTGTTCTTGTGGAGTCGATCGTCCGACACCAGCCCTTGGTGGACGGCAATAAGCGACTTGGCTGGCTCGCAGCCCTCGTGTTCTACGGAATCAACGGATACACCCTCGACGCACCCGACGACGCGGCCTACGACCTGATTATCGAACTGGCCTCGGGCACGGCCGACTACCACCAGGCCGCAACAGCATTGGAGCTCTGGACCGCCAGCGCGAATTAATCGGCCCCCATGGTGTTCTCGATGGCCTGGGCCATCAGGCGGACCGCGTCGTTGCGGTCCATCGCCGCCAGCATCTGCCCGATACCGCGCATCTGCTCGCCGACGAGCACCGTCGGCCCATTCGTCAGGTTGCTGAACGCGGCGTCGATCACGTCGGCGACGGGAGCGGCGTCCGATGGCGCGTCGTCGAGGGAGGCGAGATTGCCCCGCGCGTGTTCGAGCGCCCGCAGCGCCGGGGTATCGGTCTTGCCCAGGATCAGGCCGATGACGTCGACGCCCTCGCCGTGCAGCTCACTCCACAGCGCCTCGGCGAACACCATGTCGAACGCCTTGGACGCCCCGTACGCGACCATGTTGGGTCCGCCGACGAAGCCCGCACCGGAGCCGAAGATCACGATGCCGCCGCGGCCCCGGTCGACCATCGCCGGCGCGAAATGGTGGCACAGCTGCATGAGCACCACGCAGTTGCGCTGGACCATGGCCTCGGCGGCCGCCAGCGAGTTGGTCAGGAAGTGGCGGAAGTCGGGATCCGCGCCCGCGCAGTACACCAGGAATCCGATCGCCAGGTCTGCGGTGGCCCCAGCGATGACCGCCGCAGCATCCGGCTGTCCGAGATCGATTGCCAGAGTGCGGGTCTGGACGCCGTGGCGGTCCCTGATCCCCTGGGCCACCTCATCGAGGACCGCTTGACGGCGGGCCAGCAGCACAACGTTCACGCCGCGGGCGGCCAGCGCGTCGGAGAACGCCGCACCAACCCCGTCAGAGGCGCCGGCCACCAACGCCCACGGACCGTACTTGTCGGCAAAGTCCACGCTCACCCCTGACCGCCGAAACTGATGCGCACCGAGGTGAAGGTGCGCCGGGCGATCCGCCAGCCGTCATCAGTCCGGACGATCTCGTCGTCGTAGAAACCGGAGGCGTTGACACCGGATGCGTTGTCGGCAGCCATCACCCAGACGTCGACGTAGGAGCGTGCGGTGGCCCGGTCACCGTCGACGTCGATGACCTGGTTGGTGATCCGGTGCAGCAGATGCCCGGCACCGGCGTGCGCCACGTCCATGAATTCGGTGACCGCGTCGACACCATCCCACACCCCGATCTCACCGTAATCGCAGTGACAGTCCTGGGTGAACACAGTGCGGAACAGTGCCCAGTCGCGCCGGTCGATACCGGTGGCATAGCGGATCAGAAGATCCGAAATATCCTGCCGGTCTTGATATCCGCTCATTCCGATTCTCCGTTCGGGTGGACGATGATGCGCGGTGGCCCTTCGGAGCGACGGGCCAGATCGATCGCGTCGGGCACCTCCTCAAGGGTGATGACGCGACCCACGCTGGGCAGCGGGTCCAAGCGCCCGGCGGCGATGGCGTCGAGGGTGCCGTACCAGTCCTGCGGCATCGGTCCCCCACCGAATTGAATGGTGACCCCCTGGCGGGTCGCGGTCGTGATGTCCAGGCTGTCACCGGTGTACCACCCACCGGCGCAATAGATTCGGGTGCCCATCTCGGAACCCTCGACGATTTTCTGGATCAGGCCGGGGGCACCGACGCACTCGAAGACCACCGCCGGACCCCAGAGGTTGCGTTCGGTGCGCAAGGTACGCCAGATGTCGAACGGCGACTGCTCGGCGGGGTCGACTGTGATGTGTGCACCAAAACCATTGCGGGCCAGATCACGCCGCTCGGCGTTGTAATCGGAGACGATGATGGGCTCGATGCCGCGCGCTGCGAGTGCGGCTACCGCGGAGAGCCCGATGGCGCCGGCTCCGATGACAATCGGCACCTCCCCCGGCCGCAGACCGGCGGCGCGAACATAGAACTCCCCGACAGCGAAGGCGTCAACGAGTGCGGCGGCATCATCGGACACCTGCTCGTCGACCGCCCGGGCGATCACTTCGGCGACCACGACCTTCTCCGCGAAGCTGCCCTGGGCTTCGGGATGCTGGCCGATGATGCGCGAGCCGTCGGCGCCACCGTTGACGAGACGGATCGGGATGGAGGTGACGCGGGTCCCGATCGGATATTGGTCGCCGCATCCCGGCCCGTGACCGATCACCTCTCCGACGAATTCGTGGCCCAGGACGACGTCGAGCGACGGATCGTAGAGCGATCGGCCGGTCGGGTCGTCGTTGCTGACCTCGGGATGGTCCATGAAATGGACGTCGGAGGCGCAGATCGCGGTGCTCAGCGTCCGCAGCAGGAGTTCACCCGGACCCGGCTCGGGATCGGCGGTTTCGCGTACCTCCAGCCGACCGTCCCGCAACACCACCGCGCGCATGCCACACTCCCTTGCATTCTCGAATAATCGAGATAGTCTTTCGATAGTTCAAGATGACAGTAGGAAGTGCGACGGGTGGAGTCAAGGATGCGGGGAGCCACCTCGGCCCCGACGGCACGCGTGCTGGATGTGGTCGAACTGCTCGCGCGTCCCGGCAACGAAACCCTGCGGTTCTCCGACATCGTTCGTGAACTGGCCCTCACCCAGGCCACCGCCCACGCGATCCTCAAGACGCTGACCGACCGCGGCTGGATCACCCGCGACCCGCTCACCAAGACGTTCGCCCTCGGCCCCGCCCTGGCCGTGGTGGCAGCGCGCACCGACGCCGTGCGCCCGCTGGCCCACGCCGCGCACGCGGCAGCCATCGAGGTGGGCGCCGACCTCGGCTACGCGGCATCGGTTGTCGAGCGGGTCGACGACGCGCTCATCATCACCGCGTTCGAAGCCGGCGCCGCGGGCTCACACACCACTCGCCCCGGAGAACGCATCGCCTACGCGCCACCCTTCGGGGTGGCCTTCGCCGCGTGGGACAGCCCGGCGGGACAGCGCGCATGGATCGAGCGCAGCGGGTCCACGAACCCCGAACTCGTCGAACGTCTGCAGCGGGTGCTGATCCGGACCCGCGAACGTGGATTCGACGTGGACTGGACCACGCCCGCGCTGGGGCAGATGACCCAGTTGGTCGGCGCGCTGCGCGACGATGTGCCGACTCATGTTCGCACGATGATGGAACAGCTGCTCGTCGAGTTCGCCACGATCGGCCTTGCGCCCGAGGAGGATTCACCTCGACCGCAACCCATTGCCTCGATCTCGGTGCCGGTGTTCGACCATCGGGATCGGGTGCCGCTGATCCTGTCCGTGCACCCATTCAGCGCAGTGCCGATGCAGCGGGTCACCGCGATCGGCCATCGGCTGATAGCGGCTGCCGACGCGATCCGCCCGAACGGCTAGGTCAACGGAGCGATCTGGACGGGAGCAGCACTGGCCACGAGGTTGTACAGCGCGCCGTTCCACGCGGAAGGCGAGTATCCGGTGTGGATGGCGATCGCGGCATCGGACACCTTCGCGGTGTCGTCGTAATCGCAGACCGGGTCGCCGACGTCGCAGATGCTGACGGTGCGGGCACCGACGGCCGGCGGCAGCATCGCCGTGTTGGCTGAGGCCAGCAGCGAGTGCTCCTGGGCGACACCCTTGCCACGGCTGGGTGCGATCGCCGTCGAGCCGAGATTGACGGTGGTATCCACCGGCAGCCGGTCGCCGTCGGCGATCAGCAGGGCAGCGGCCAGTTGCGGGTTGTCGGCCAGGGCGTACAGATTGCGGTGCACCACCATCGCGCCCTGCGAGTACCCGGCGAGGACGACCTTGGTGTCCGGGCAGCGTTCGGTGAATGCGGTGAACTGCTTGGCGACGGCATCGGTGCCGTCCCCGACACTGCCGAGGAAGTCCAGCCAGCCGCCCAGGCCGCCCTTGAGCGGGACGGGAGCCGCCGGGTACTGCACAGCCTCGGCATCGATGGTGCGGCCGCTGGCGAGCAGTTCGCTGCGCAGCTGCTGGTAGGACTGGTAGACCACGTCGCCCATGCCGGCGTTGGTCATCAACGCGACGCCGTCGCGCTGCCCCGAGCCGGCGGCCCCGATCCAGTGGTAGTCGGCACATGACGATGCGGCGGCTGCGGTACCGGTGGCCAGGCCGGACAGCCCGAACACCGCCACCAGCACGGCCCATCCCAAACGGCGAAACACGGCGACATCCCTTCCCTACGGTCAGGAGGTTGATCGCGATGGGATCGACGACCGTTACCCGACACCGCACCAGGTGGCCAAGCTCTCACCCAGCGCGGTGTCGGTCTCCGCACCCACCCAGGCCACGTGCCCGTCCGGCCGCACCAGGACAGCCTCAGCCGCCGGGACCGCGCCGATACCCGGAAGTTCCCACGCCCCAACGTATTCGGCGTCGAGGATGTGTAGCCGATGAGCGTCGGCGATAGCGGCGAACCGCCCGGCCGGGCCCAGGTTCAGCAACACCGAACGCGCGGTATGCAGCAGAGCGAACATCCGGACCGGACCGGCCGCTGTCTGCAGGTCCAGGTCCGGCATCCGACGTCCCAGCAGCGGATGGCCTTCACCCAGGTCATAGCGGATATCCAGGCCCGACATCCTGGCCGCGAGCCGGGTTCGGGGCTCGGTCATCGCAAGCAGGTCGGTCATCGTTTCGCGCAAGGCCTGGCTGCGGTCGTCCGGGCGCAGCAGCAGTCTTTGCGCCAAGGTGTTGCGCAGGACGGCTGCACCCACCGGGTGACGCTCGTCGTGATAGGTGTCCAGGAGGCGATCCGGTGACACGCCCCGGACCACCTGGCCCAGTTTCCAGCCCAGGTTCACCGCGTCCTGCACGCCGGTGTTGAGGCCTTGCCCACCGACGGGGTGATGCACGTGCGCCGCGTCGCCGGCCAGCAGGATGCGGCCCGCCCGGTAGGCGGTGGCCTGCCGGGCCATATCGGTGAACCGGGACACCGAGGTGGGGCTGTGCACCCCGAAGTCGCTGCCGTACACACTGACCAGCCCGGCCCGGAGATCGTCGAGAGTGGCCACGCCGCTGCCGAGTTCCCGTTCGGTGACCATGACCCGCACCGGCCCGTCGTCCAACCTGCTCAGACCGTGGATACCGATGGCGTCATGGCGGATCCCCCACGGCGGCTCCTGCCCCACCTCGACCTCGGCGATCAGATAGCTCGTGGTCGCATCCCACCCGTCGAACGCGATGCCTGCCGACCTACGCACCACGCTGCGCCCGCCGTCACACCCGACCGCGTACCGGCCGCCGATCGCGTCACCACCCGCCAGCACCACCTGGACCCGGTTCTCGTCCTGAGCGACACCGATCACGTCGCACCCGCGGTGGACAGGCACGCCCAGTTCATCCACCCACTGCGCCAAAATGCGCTCGATATGGCTCTGCCACAACGCCAATCCATACGGGTGCCGGGTGGGGAAGTCACTGATATCCAGCCGGATCTGCCCGAAGCCGGCCACCTGCGCGGTGTACCCCGCCGCCAGGAACCGCTCCGCAACACCGCGCTGATCGAGAATCTCGATGGTCCGGGAATGCAGGCCACCGGCCCGCGAGCCCACCACCTCCTGGCCGCCCCGGCGCTCGATGACCGCGGCGTCAACACCGGCCAACGACAGCTCGGCCGCCAGCATCAGCCCGGTTGGCCCGGCGCCGACCACGACCACCTCATGCTCACACAATTGACGCATGCGTCTCCCCCATCGCTGAATTGCCCAATAGGACAGCGATTTTGCGCCCGAGTGGGGGTCTTGCCGCAAGCCCCCCACTGCGCTATACCTTGAAAGGGGCGGGGGTTACCTGCGTGGGGCGTGCTTCTCGTCCAGCAGCGTCCGGGCCACCCATTCGACGTGGGCCAACGAGTCCTCCAATGTCAACCGCCCGGCGAGCAGGCCGCCCAGCGCGCCGCTGAGCGCGGTGTTCAGACCGAAGCTCACGTTCGAAATGGCCTCCGGTGCAAGGCCTTCGAGCAAGCGATTGAACAGCTCGACGTTGTTGAGCTGCATCTGGTCGATGGTGGGCTGCACCTCGGGGTCGGTCGACGTCATCATCTGCAGCATCAGCGCGGTCATCTGGGGATTGCGGGCGAACGCCCGCTGGGCGCGCTGCAGGTAGTCCAGCACCCCCGGTAGCGGATCGGTCCCGGAGGATCCGCCGGACTGCACCCGGCGGGTCAGCCGCTTCTGCCAGTCCTCCAGAGCGGCCGCCAACAGATTCTCCTTGGAGCTGAAGTAGCGGTACACCGTCGCGAGAGCCACCCCGGAACGCTGGGCGACATCGCGCATCTGCACCGCGTCGGCGCCGACTTCCCCGATCAGCCCGATCACCTCTTCGATGACCTTGGCCCGCCGCACCAACTGGTCGCTGGTCATGTCCGTCAGGGCCACCACGTCGGCCTGACCGCGGACGGCGCGGGCCCGCCCGCGCGGGGCTTCCTCGGCGGACGGGACGGCACTGACTGGCGTGTTGACGGCACGACCTCCTCAAGAACCATCTTCTCCGCGGGTGTCGCCGATCTTACGGCAATCTGTCCAGTCGTCCCGGTTTTGCCTGCTGAACGTCTTGCTATTCGCCGGCTGTGGTAGAACCATGTTTCAGTAGACCAACCCTGATCGGAGCGCGCATGGCCGGACCTGTCGGTCTCCCGGTAATCGACACGATGATCGGATTCCCCCACGAGGGCTTCGATCAGTACGACTTCATCCGCCGGCAGACCAAGGACCGCGAGTCCAAGGAGAACTTCGAATTCCCGGTCGAGTACATGTTCAAAGACGTGCCCAAGGACCTGCCGACCGACGACCCGGTATCGCTGCTCCTCGAGCAGATGGATCACTTCGGTATCGAGAAGGCGGTGGTCGGCGTCAGTGACCCGTCGGCGGACAAGGCACTCAAGCTCTTCCCGGACCGTTTCGTCCCGTCCGGGGCAGTGTCAGATCCCAACGACGTCATGGGGTCGGTGGCCGCGATCCGCCGGGAGTACGAGCAGTACGGAATCCGGGCCACGTCGGTGTTCCCGTCCGGCACCTTCCCGCAGGTCCCCATCGATGATCCGAAGATGTACCCGATCTACGCCACCTGCGTGGAACTGGGCATCCCGATCTTCGTGTGTGCCGGTGTGCCCGGACCGCGGATTCCGTTCAAACCGCAGGAGGTCTCGCGCATCGACATCGTGATGTTCGACTTCCCGGACCTGGTGTTCGTCACCCGGCACGGCTGCGAGCCGTGGGAGGACCTCGCCGTCAAACTCATGCTGAAGTGGCCGAACCTGTACTACTCCACCTCGGCGTTCGCCCCGAAGTACTACCCCAAGGCGATCATCGACTACGCGAACTCCCGCGGAGCCGACAAGGTGCTCTACGCCGGCTACTTCCCGATGGGGTTGTCGCTGGAGCGGATCTTCCGTGACCTGCCGAACGTCCCGTTCAAAGACGAGGTCTGGCCGAAGTTCCTGTACGGCAACGCTGCCCGCATCCTCGGCTTGGAGAACTGACCCCAATGGCTTTGGCAATCACCACCGAACAGGAGCAGCTGGCCGACGCGGTCACCCAGTTCGCCGCCCGGCACGCTCCCGTCGACAAGACCCGCGCCGCCTTCGATTCGATCGCGGCCGGTGAACTTCCGCCATGGTGGGAGGAGTTCGCCGCCAACGGTTTCCACGCGGTACACCTCGCCGAGGAAGCCGGTGGGCAGGGCGGAACGCTGGCCGACATGGCCTGCGTCATCGAGGCCGCTGCCGCAGCGCTGCTGCCGGGACCGTTGCTGAGTACCGCGACCGCCAGTGCGGTGGCGAGCCTGGCCGGCGCGGAGGCCGACGCCCTGCTTGCCGACCTCGCGGGCGGGGCCACCGCCGCGGTGGTGCTGCCCGAACATTCGTCGGTGCACGCGATCCGCGACGGAGACAGTTGGCGTCTGAACGGCTCCACGGACACGATTCTCGGAATCTGTTCCGCTCAGTGCATTCTGGTCGCTGCCCACTCCGGCGAAGGTGCCGACCGGTGGTTCGTCCTGGACACCGGGTCAGCCACCGGAATCAGCGTCGAAGCACAGCGCGGCACGGACCTGACCACCGACGTGGGCGTTCTGCATCTGACCGACCACCGCGTCACCGAGGCAGCGGTACTGCCGGATATTCCGACCGAGCGAGCCCGGTGCGTCGTGGTGGCCCTGGCCGCCAGCGCGGCCGCCGGAACCGTGCGGCGCAGCGTCGAGATGGCGGTGGAGTTCATCCGCACTCGTGAACAATTCGGCAAGCCCGTCGGGTCCTTCCAGGCTCTGCAGCACAAAGCCGCTGTACTGCTGGTCAATTCGGAGATGGCCTCGGCTGCGGCGTGGGATGCGGTGCGCGCCGTCGACGAGTCGCTGGAGCAGCATCGGCTGGCCGCCGCGTCGGCGGCGGTGATGGCCCTGGCCACCGGTCCGGATCTGACCCTCGATGCGCTGCTGATGTTCGGGGCGATCGGCTATACCTGGGAGCACGACGTCCACCTGTACTGGCGACGCGCCACCAGCCTGGCAGCCTCACTGGGTCCCACCACGCAGTGGGAGCGTGAAGCCGGCGAGCTGGCCCGAACGGTCAAGCGCTCCACTGCGATTCACCTCGGAGATGTGGAGTCGGAGTTTCGCGCCCGCGTCGCCGCCGTGCTCGACGAGGCGGCCACCCTGCGCAACGAGACCCCGACCGACGACCGCCGGGCACCCGGACTGGCCTACGGCTCGCAGCGCAATCTGCTGGTCGAAGCAGGCCTGGTGGCTGCGCACCTGCCACCGCCCTGGGGTGTCGCGGCCTCGCCGGTGCAGCAGGTGATCCTCACCGAGGAGTTCGACAAGCGGCCCGACATCGTGCGACCGTCGCTCAACATCGCCGAGTGGATCCTGCCGACCATCCTGGAGCGGGGCACCGACCAGCAGCGTGAGCGGTTCGCTTGGCCGATGCTGCGCGGAACCGAGCGCTGGTGCCAGCTGTTCAGTGAGCCCGGCGCCGGGTCGGATCTGGCGGCACTGAGCACCCGAGCCCAGAAGGTCGACGGCGGCTGGCTGATCAACGGCCACAAGATCTGGACGTCCTCGGCGCATGTCGCGCAGTACGGCGCCCTGCTGGCGCGTACCGATCCCGACGCCCCCAAACACCGTGGCATCAGCTACTTCCTGATCGATATGGCCTCTCCTGGCCTGCAGGTCTCACCGATCCAGCAGGCCAGCGGCCACGCAGATTTCAACGAGTGCTTCTTCAGCGACGTGTTCGTGCCCGACGACATGCTGGTCGGCGAGCCCGGCGAGGGCTGGGATCTGGCGATGGGGACGGTGGCCGTCGAGCGGACGGCGATCGGCAACTACGTCAACATCGACCGTTCGGCTGCGCTGCGGCACCTTGCCGCGACCGCGGGCCCCGACCACGACGCGACGGTGCGTGCACTGGGCCAGATCGAGGCCCACACCACGGCGATCAAGGCCATGGTGCTGCGCGAGACGTTGCGACTGGTCGAAGGCCAGAATGCCGGGCCGGCGTCCAGCATCGCCAAGTACGCCATGGTGTTGCTGCTGCGTCGGGCCTCCACCGCGATCCTCGGCCTGACCGGACGCTTGGCGATGCTCGAAAGGTCCGACCCACCGGTCGTCGAGCCGTACTTCGACATGCCCTCGGAGTTGATCGGCGGCGGCACCGCCGAGATCCAGCTGACCATCATCTCCTCGATGATTCTCGGGCTGCCCCGCAAGTAGACCGTCAGTCGCACGAAAGGAGCCCTCGCGATGACGACTCACGTTCCCTTCCAGTTCTTCGACTGTGACAACCACTATTACGAAGCCGAAGACGCCTTCACCCGCTACATCGAGCCGCAATTCAAGAAGCGGGCCATCCAGTGGGCGCAGCTCGAGGGCAGGCAGCGGCTGATCGTCGGGGGCCGGGTCAATCGCTTCATCCCGAACCCGACCTTCGATCCGGTCGGCAAGCCCGGTGCCCTCGACGAGTACTTCCGCGGCCGCAACCCGCGCGGTGCGGACCTGAATTCGCTGTTCGGCGAACTGGAACCGATCCGGCCCGAGTACCGGGACCGCGACGCCCGGCTCAAGGCGATGGACGAGCAGGGGATGCAGGGCTGCATCATGCTGCCCACCCTGGGCGTGGGCATGGAGCAGGCGCTGCTGCCGGACCTCGACGCCACGGTGGCCACGTTCAAGGCGTTCAACCGTTGGCTCGACGACGACTGGGGCTTGGCCTACCAGGAGCGGATCTTCACCGCGCCCTACATCACGATGTGCAAGCCCGACAACGCCGTTCGTGAGCTCGAGTGGGCGCTGGAGCGTGACGCGCGGTTCATCGTGATGATCCCGGGACCCATCACCACCGAGGTCGGCATGCGGCCGCCGGGCGATCCGATGTTCGACGAATTCTGGCAGCTGGCCAACGATTCGGGCATCACGGTGTGCTACCACTCCGGTGAGACGTACTACTCGAAGTTCATGCCGGCCTGGGGTGAACCGGACTACATGATGTCGTTCCAGGCTCTGCTCGGCTTCCGAACCCTGTTCTCCGGCGACGCCATTCAGGACACCTTCGCCAACCACCTGCACAACGGTCTGTTCCTGCGATTCCCCAATCTGCGGATGGCCTGCATCGAAAGCGGATCGGCGTGGGTGTTCCACCTGTTCGAGAAGCTGACCAAGTCCTACGGCCAGATCCCCTTCATCTACAAGGAGGATCCGCGCGAGACCTTCAAGCGCCACGTCTGGGTGTCACCGTTCTACGAGGACGAACTGGCCAGCCTGCTCAAGCTCATCGGTGTCGAGCACATCCTGATGGGGTCGGACTACCCGCACGTCGAAGGCCTGGCCGAACCCGCCTCCTACATCAAGGACCTGGAGAACTTCGACTACACGCCCGAGGAGTGCCGGAAGGTCATGCGCGACAACGGACTCGAGCTGTCCGTGCGCCGACCGGTGTGAAGGTCGAGAAAGCCGGCCTGGTAGCGATGCTGCTGGAGGCCGGTGAGGAGAACGCTGCGGTACTGCTGGCCCGCTCCACACTGCCCGACGAACTCGACACCAGCCGCGATCTCGACGCCCTACTGGCGTTCGGTCTGGAACGCGACCAACTCGACGCGGTGACCCGGCTGGCCGTCGGCAC
Organism: Mycobacterium sp. M26; assembly: GCF_001494595.1. Taxonomy (GTDB): domain Bacteria; phylum Actinomycetota; class Actinomycetes; order Mycobacteriales; family Mycobacteriaceae; genus Mycobacterium. The sequence continues at coordinate 495,614 of NZ_LN929907.1, read as the reverse complement.
CATCGAGGCTGACGATGTCAACACCCGGCGGCGCCGCGACGAGTTGCAGAAGACGATCTCGCGGCGCTGGGCCGAGCTGGTGGATCGCTGGCAGTCCTAACGTGTCCCGATTCAACCAATCCCCCAGCGAGACTGTAGTTATCGCGCGAAAGTACGAGTAGTCAGCACGATAACTCCAGTCTCGGCGTCGGGACCGCTCACGCGTTGAGTGCGTCAGCGTCGCGGTGCGGCACGATCTCAATGCTGCCTGCCGTCAACTGCTGTGCGCACTGGTCGCACACCAGGCTGGGCACGAAGTCTGCGCCGCAGGTGGTGTGCACCTGTACCAGTGCCGGTCCCTCAGGCGACAGGTACGTCGACTCGGCCCAGTCGATTGCCGTGGCGACCACCGGGTAGAACGCCAGCCCTTTGGGAGTGAGGTGGTATTCCGACCAGTCCGACCGGACGGGATGGGCTGCGGCCTGCAGGACACCGATCGCGCAGAACACCTTGAGCCGGTCGGCGATCACCGCCGCGGGCGCGTCCAGCCTGCTCTGAAAATCGCTGAATCTGCGGGTGCCCAGTAGCGCGGCTCCGATGATGGCTGCGGCGTAGCGGTTTCCGAAGATCGCCATGGTCTGCGGGAAGAAGCCCGCCTGATCGGCGGCGCTGGATCGCAGCCGCCTGCGTGTGGTCGCCCGCGGCACCGACCGCTGCCAGCCGCCGCTCGGCCCCCAGGTGGCCGTGATGGAGCCGACGTCAGCGGCGGTATCGCAGTCCGCACAGTGCAGCTGGGGTGCGAAGTCATTGCCGCAGCGTCGGTGCCGCATGGCTGGCAGGGTGCCGACGTGGTCGTCGACCCAGGTGCGTTCCCAATGCCAGATCGACACCAGTACCGGCCAGAGACCGCGGCAGGCCGGCGTCGGCAGGTAGCCCGCGCGCAGCGGCTGCTGCTGGTAGACCTGGCGTTCCAGCAGCCCGTCGGCCACCAGCGCCTGGAGCCGCGCCGTGAGCACCGCGTTGGAGATGGGCAACCTGGCGAAGTCGCTGAATCGTGTTGCCCCCAGCAATGATTCGCGGACAATCAACAGTGTCCACTCATCACCGAGCAGGGCGAGCATCCGCCCGATCGCGTTGGTGCCGTCCGGTTCGAGCTGGAACGGTGCGGCCTCGGTCACTGGCGGAGGTCGGCGGCGGGCACCCAGGTCGAGTGGGTACCGCTGCAGATCCGCTCCGGCAGGCGCAGCTTGCACACCGGCCCGTCACTGAGCCGGGCGGCGTCGAAGACCAGGCAGTAGGAGGCATCGTCGTTCATGTCGACGGTGAACGTCACCAGGTACCCGTCGTCCTCGCCGGTGGAACCGACGCGCGGTGCCATCGGGGTCTCGCTGCCGAAAACGCCGGGGCCGAAGGAGATTCGCTCCTCGGTTCCGGTCTTGAGGTCGTGCTTGACCAGTCCGTCGAACAGGAACCAGCCGGGTTCGCCGGTGGCCGCGTAGATGTAGCGGTAATCCTTGGTCGCGACATCGGGGTTGACCATGCCGAATTCGGTGAAGCCGTCGCTGAGCTGTTCCTCGGTGGCCTTGCCGGTGGTCAGGTTGAACCGCCAGCGATGCAGCCGGGACTCGAACCCGTCGAGCGCGAGATAACGGAAGGCCGCGTCCTCCAACGACTTCGCACCCTTGGTCGACGGCGAGGGGTTGTGCTGGAAGAAGCCGTCAAGCACGATCTCGTCGCCGTCTTCGAAGGCGTTGGTGAAGTGCAGGACATAGGTGGGATCGGTCTCGAACCACATGACCTTCGACAGGTCGCCACGGCGGGGCACCACGGCGAACCGGGACGGCATGTCGCGATAGAAGCGCGGCAGATGCAGCCCGTGCGGAAGCAGTTCCGGATCCCAGAACAGCGGGAAGTCATTGAGGATCACGTAGTTTTCGGTGTAGGCCATGTCGTGCGGCATGCGCGGCCCGGGCAGGTCCACATCGGTCAGGTGCATCAGGTTGCCGTCTTTGTCCACCGCGCCGTAGCGCAGGTAGGGCGCTTCCTTGCTGTAGCTGAAGAACAGCAGTTCGCCGGTGACGGGGTCGGCCTTGGGGTGTGCGGACACCCCCCATTCGGGGATCTGGCCGTTCCAGGTTTCCTTGCCCAGCGTCTCGCCGGTGCGCGGGTCGACGCGGTAGAGGTCGCCGCACATGAAGAAACTGGTCAGCGCCTCGCCGCGGTGCACCACGACATCCGTGCTCGACGCATCCTTCATCCTGGTGCGCGCACCCCAGCCGGTGGTGGCGATGGCATCGCCCGGTGACTCGATGAATCCCGCCCACAGCGATTTGCCCGCTTCGTTCTCGGCCAGGAAGCCGTCGGTGCGGACGAACTTGTTGTGATAGCTCGCCTTGCCGTTGCCGAAAACGATGCTGTGGATCATGCCGTCACCGTCGAACGGGTGGTAGTGGCTGATCGGCGGGTGCAACGGGTTCTCGGTGTTACGCAGGTACACGCCCTCGAGGTCGTCAGGGATCGCGCCCTGCACCACCTCGACGTCCTCGACGCTCCACTCGTTGCGCTGCGGGCGCCACGGGCCGGTGCGGTACGGATGGTCGTCGTCGGCCGGCAGCGTCGAGGCGAAGGTGGTGAGCAGTTCAGCACGCATGGCGTCACGCTACGATTAGCAGAGTCACTCTGTCAATTGAATCCTGCGACCGTGCGCGGGCTGCCCGCCGTATCGGCGTGTCACCGCGCCGACACGCACGCTCGCGGCGGAGGGGCCTGCTGCGTGCATACCGCTAGCGGGCCAGGTCCCACTGCCCGAAGTCCGGTGCCAGCACGTCGTCGACGTCGACGTGGACGCCGTCGATCATGGCGCCGGGATCCGTCGCGGTGACGACCTCGCGCTGGAACAGCACCGCGGCCGGCTCTCGCTGGCCGCCCGACCACGCCTTGGTCTGCCACGCCCAGCGAAAGCCGGGGCTGCTGGAGAACCCGACCACACCGTCGGCGATCGCCCACCCGCACTGATCCCGCCCACCGTAGATACCGGTGCGCTGGACACCGAGTACCGAGTTGATGCCCTGAAACCACTTGACGCCGAGGTTCTTCCACGCACCAGCATCGATCGGCTCGTCCACACTGAAGAAGATGGGCGCCGAGTCCGGGCCGCCCGCCGCGCCATGCAGTCGCAGTGCGGTCTGTGCGTCGGCCACCCCGCCGTCGTAGCCCCGGGTGAAGTCCGACGGCGAGTTCACCCACCCCGGCTTGCCGAACTGGTAACAGCTGACAACCTGCAGGCCCAAAGCCCGCATCCCATCGGCGAACTCGCGAGTGACCGGCTTGAAATCGAACGTGGCGCCGGGCCGCAGCTCCGAGACGTACACCAGCGCGCCGTCGAACCCGGCAGCTTTGATCTGTTCCGGGGAGACCAGGCGTTCGGCGAAGTCGATGAGCTGGAGTCCGTCGGCGCCGGCGCGCGGGAGCGCCAGACCCGCAGCCAGCGTTCCCGCGCCGGCGAGCGCCAGTTTGAAGGCGTCGCGCCGGGCGATCGAGGGACCCACGGCTAGGAACCGGCCGCGATCAGCGACGGGTCTCCCACCCCGATGGTGATGCGCGGGTCCGCGGCAGGGTCGAGCCAGGTCAGAATCGAGCGCATCTCGTCACGGCCGATCGCCACGCAACCCCAGGTGGGATTGCCGTCGGTGACGTGCAGGAAGATGCCGGCCACCTTGCCCGGGATGCGCTGCGGGTTGGACGTGATGTTCACGGCGTAGTCGTACACCGGCCCGGAGTCGTAGAGGTTCTCCGCGATCCCCGAGGGTTTGGCGGCACTACGCACATGGGTGTTGTAGGTCGGCGACTTGGCGTCCTCATCCCACCAATCGTCATCGGTGGCTTGGAAATACGGCATCTTGGTCCCTGGATCAGGTTGACGGCCGAAAGCCTGGTCGAATCCGAACGTTCCCTCCGGGGTGCGGTAGACACCGTCGGCCGGGGCGCCGACACCGAGTTCGCCGACCTTGGCCGGTGTCGGCCCGAGCACAACCTTCCACTCCGAACCGACCCGCTGGAAGGCGGTGAGGGTTCCGGTGGTGGCGCTGGCCTTGGGTACCCCGACCACAATCCACTGGGTGGGCTGGTCGGCCGCGGCGAGCGGGGCCAACGGCACGCTGGATGCCGCGAGTCCCAGCGCCGCACCGAGCGCCGCAAGTCTTCTGGACAGTCTCACAGTGCGCCCATGGTATCCGCCCGACGCAGCGCTTCCGGCGACCGAAAGAGCTTCGTTACCAGAGGGTTATTCGGTAGTCTCCGGCCAACGCGTGGACAGAAGGGGGCGCGGTGAATCCATCGCTGTTCGCCATCCTGGTCCTGGTCGGCATCGTTCTCGCCGCCGCTCTGGGGTTCCGGCTGCATCGCGTCCGAACGTTCGCCGCGTCCGACGAGGAGTCGCGGTCCTCGATGCGTATTGCGCTCGGGCTCACCTCGACGTTGACCGCCGTGGTCCTCGGCCTGGTCGCCGCGTCGGCGATGAACGACTACGAACGCGGCAACGCGATGGTCGCCGGACTGGCCGTCGACGCCCTGACCCTCGACAACATCCTCGCCAGCTACGGTCCGGACGCCGATCCGATCCGCCAGCAGGTCAAGGAGGGTCTGCAGCGCAGGATTGACACCATCCAGTCACCGGAGAAGTACGACGCGTCGGATGCCCAGACAATCGCCGGGGAACGGGGACCGGGCGGCGGGGTGGAATCGCTCTACGCCGCGGTTGCCGCACTCGCACCGAAAACTGATCTCCAACAGAAATTGCAGAGTCGCGCGCTGGACATGCTCGGCGGGGACACCACCTTCGGTGAGGGAAACGTCGCCCAGAAGCGGTGGCTGTTCTCGGTGCGGCCGGCCACGCTGCCGACCGTCTTCTTTGTCGTGGTCGTGCTCTGGATGTTATTGGAGTTCTTCACCTTTGGGCTACTCTCGCCGCGATCCCCGGCGGTCTACCTCTCGATAGGCGCTGCCGCGATCGTGATGACCACCGCGCTGTTTCTGATCATGGAACTCGACGACCCGCTCGGTGGGCACTTCCAGGTGTCGGTCGAGCCGCTGCAACGGGCGGTAGCTCTGATCGGCAAATGACGGCTAGCCGGTAGCCGGACGCAGCGCACCCCGAGGCGTGGTCAGCGGCAGGTCCAGCGACGAGACCAGGCCAGGCGGGGCCGCCACCACGTAGGGTACGGCGTTCAGGCAGCGCATCGCGGTGGCCACCATCCCTTCGTCACCCGCGCTGCCGTCGCGCCCAATGGTCAATTCGCACTGGACATTCGGGGATCCCTCGATGCTGACCCGGTAGGTGCCGTCTCGCACCGCGGTGGGCCAGTCGGGGGCGAGGTCGAGTGCCATCCGATTGACGTGCTCGATGATGATCGCGTCGCGGCCGTCGACCACGCCGATCGACTCCATACGCACCGCACCGCACGTTCCGGCCTTGATCACCCCGCAGGCCACGGTGAGATCCCTTGGTGTGATTTGGCGTTCGTAGGTTTCACGGATCTCGCCCAGTTCGACACCGAGGGCTGCGGCCACGTACTGCACCGGCGGTCCCCAAGCATGTTGCTGCACACCGGGATACTGCATCATCGGGGTGTAGTCGAGCGGATGGCCGAAGCCGAAGACATCCCGCATCATGAATTCGTCGGGATAGGTGTCGTAGCAGAAGATCTCCTGAGTACGCACCGAGGTGATGGTCCGCGACATCGTGGTCAGCAGAGCGGCCAACTGGTCACCGGCGAACCCCGGTTCCACACCGGAGGCGTACAGCGAAGCCCCGCCGTGGGCGGCCGCCTCGTCCAGTTGCGCCGTCAGATCGGAATTGAACGATCGCGGGTACACCAGGCCGGGTGTGCTGACCGTGACGACGTTGACCCCGGCCCGCAGCAGTCGGCAGTACATCGGAATGTTGACCGCGTCGAGTTCGGGGCCGGAGGCGGTATATACCGCGCAGTCCGGTTTCTGCGCGATCACGTCGTCGAGCTCACGCGTGGTGCGTACGCCGGTGGCGGTTCCGCCGAGCAGTTCGGCGACGTCGCGGTCGGCCTTGTCGGCGCTGTGCACCCACACCGACACCAGTTCCAGCCCGTCGCGCTCGAGAACCGTTTCGGCGACATGCTTACCGACTGTTCCGGTGGCGATGACGGCGATCCGCAGCGCTGGGCTCATGCGGGTCATGCTCGTCGGCGCGCGACCACGACAACAGGTCACTCCCGCTCACCGAGAGCGTCACTCGTCCTCTGCCAGACTCAAAGGATGCAACTAGTCGACGTCGACGACATCCGGGCGGCCGCCGAGCGAATCCGTGGGTCGGTGGTGCGCACACCGCTACTGCCCACGCTGTGGGGTGACCCCGAACGCCCGCTGTGGATCAAGCCGGAGAGCCTGCAGGCGATCGGGGCGTTCAAGGTCCGCGGTGCGTTCAACGCCATCGGCCGTCTCGACGACGAGGCGAAATCCCGGGGTGTGGTGAGCTATTCGAGCGGCAATCACGCCCAGGCCGTGGCGTACGCGTCGTCGCTCACGGGGATCAGCGCCCACATCGTGATGCCCGAGGAGACCCCGGCCATCAAGGTGGAGGCGACCCGCCGGCTGGGCGCCGAGGTGGTGCTGTGCGGCCCGGGCCGACGCGAGGCGGTGGCCGAGGAACTGGTGGCGACGACCGGCGGGGTGCTGATCCCGCCGTTCGACCACCCGGATGTGATTGCCGGGCAGGGCACGGTCGGATTGGAGATTGCCGAGGACCTTCCGGATGTGGCGAATGTGCTGGTACCGGTCAGCGGCGGCGGGCTGGCCTCCGGGGTCGGGACGGCGATCAAGGCGCTGTGCCCGGCTGCCACCGTGTTCGGCGTCGAGCCGGAGCTCGCGGCCGACGCCGCGGAAGGTCTGCGACTCGGACATCGGGTGGACTGGTCCATCGAAAGGCGCAACCGGACCATCGCCGACGGGTTGCGCTCGCAGCCCTCCGAGCTGACCTTCGCGCATCTGCAGCGGGTGCTCGACGATGTGCTCACCGTGACCGAGGACCAGATCCTCGACGCGGTGGCCGAACTGGCCCAACGGGTGCACCTGGTGGCCGAGCCCAGCGGTGCGGTGGCTCTCGCGGCCTACCGCAACGCCGTCCTGCCGCCCGGGCCCACCGTGGTGGTGCTGTCCGGCGGCAACATCGAACCCGCGCTTTTGGCGACGGTTCTGGCGCGCTAGACCGCTGCGACGAACGTCGCCCAGGCTGTCGTTATCGAGTGAGATCGCGAGTAACCCGCACGACAGCGACAGGATCGCTGAATCAGCGGCTCGGGAGACTAGATCCCCGCGTTGCGGGCGAGGTTGATGGCGTACTGGTTGATGAACCGGCCGGCGCCCGGTTCACCGCGGCCGCAGGAGCCGTCGGACTCGCCGGGGCGCTTGACCCACAGGAACGCGTCGATGTGGCCGTTGCCGGTGTCGGTGGTGGGTCGGACGCCGAGCGCACGGCCGGTCGGGTTGCACCAGTACATCGAGTCGCTCTCGACCGGGCCGGCGCCGTTGCGCGAGGTGTCGATGACGTAGTGGGCTCCGCCGGTCTGGCCCGAGATGGCCTCGCCGTAGCCGATCTCCTCGTCGGTGGTGAAGAAGTTGGCGGTGTTGAGGCTGAAGCCGCGGGCCTTGCCGACCCCGACCTGGTTCAGCCGGTCAGCCATCACGTCGGCACTGACCCAGCGGGAGTGACCGCCGTCGACGTAAACGGCGGTGGCCGGGTTGGCGGTCAACGTGTCGACCGCATAGCGGATCAGGTCGAAACGCTCCTGACGCGCGCTGCCGGACAAGCAGTCGGCCATGGCCAGCGCGTCGGGTTCGAGGATGATCGCGGCGGGGCCGGAGCCGATGGCGGCGGCCACGCTGTTGATCCAGCCCCGGTAGGCGTCCCCCGAACCGAACCCGCCCGCGGCGAAGTTGCCGCAGTCGCGATGCGGGATGCCGTAGAGGGCCAGCAGCGGCATGGTGCCGGCGGCCTGCGCGGTGCTGATGTATTTGGCGTCGACGGACGGGGTGGACAGCTGGTCCATCCAGTAGGCCTGCGGGGTGTTGGCGATGTAGGCCAACTCCGGGCTCGACGGGTCGGCGGCGGAGGCTCGCATGGCCGCCGAGTTGGGGTTGACGTACAGCGGCAGGCCGGCCAGCGGATTGGCCTCGTCGGCCAGCAGCGCCCACGGCCGGTCGCCGACGTGCGGCGGCCCGGAGACCAGGGCGGTGAGGGCCACGGCCATGACCGTGATGAGGGGGACGATCCATCGCGCGACTGCACCGGCAGCTGAGGACACCACGCCATGGAAAGTAACGGGGTACGTCAATATGCGCCAATTCGCCTGCGCGGGCCGGGCTGACACTGAACACCATGGGACACATCAGCCACAGGGGCCACGGCGGCTACTGGCGACGAACCTCGATAGGCAGTCAATTCTGACTGAATCTGTAGGCTTCCCGTCATGAGCGAGGTGGCGGGGCATCGAACGCACGGGGTGCGGCGCGCGGACAGCAGAGCCATCATTCTGGAGGCCGCGGTCCAGGCCCTGGTTGCGCACGGCTACGGCGGTGCGACCACGGTGACGGTGCAGGAACTGGCCGGGGTGTCCCGCGGCCGGCTGTTGCACTACTTCCCGTCGCGCGAGGCCTTGCTGGTCGCCGCCGCGCAACATCTGGCCCACGTTCGGATCGAAGAGATGGAGCGGTCCTTCGATCATGTGCCCACCGAGGCAGCCAGCGGCGCCGCCCGCATCGATTACGCGGTTGAACTGCTCTGGAGCACATTTCGACAGCCCTACTTCTGGGCCGCCATGGAGCTGTGGATGGCCGCGCGCACCGATGCCGGGCTTCGGGAGGTCTTGGCCGACAGCGAACGGCGCCTCGGCCGCGCCATCGAACATGTGATCGCGACGATGTTCGGCCCCGTCCACAGCAGCCATCCGGCCTTCGACGACCTTCGCGAACTGTTGTTCAGCAGCATGCGCGGGGTGGCGTTGACCTATGCGCTGGACGCCCGGGATCCCCGCACCGACCCGCACCTGGGACTGTGGCGCAATGCGGCCAGAGCGGCCTTGCTCTCCGATCACCAATAACAGTCAGTATTGACTGTTATTCTACGGTCATGAAGGCGATATTCGCGGTGCCCCGCACCCAGGATCAAATGACCCATGACGTGTGGCTTCCCGACGAGATCGTGGCGCTGCGATCCGAGGCCAGAGCCGCCGTGGAGAAAGCGGTCGCGCCGCACGCCCGGGAGATCGGGCAGGCCCGCGAGTCCGTCGACAGCTTTCCGTGGGCTGCGTTCCGCGGATTGGCCGACGAGGGCATGTTCGCAGTGCCGTTCGGGGCCGACTACGGGCGCGGTCTGGAACACCCGATGCTGGGCACCTGCACGGTGGCCGAGGAGATCGCCTACCACTCGTCATCGATGGCCGGTGTCTACGACGGTCAGTGCCTCCTGGTGCCGCAGACCCTGCAGTTCGCCAGCGAGGAGCTGCGCGCGCGACTGATCCCGGAACTGGTGAGCGGCCGGGTGGCGTTCTCATTCGCCACCACTGAACCGGAGTCCAGCTCCGACCTCACTCCCGAGCGCCTTCGGACGGTGGCCGAAGAGACCGCCGATGGGTTCATCCTCAACGGCTGCAAGCGATGGATCACCAATAGTGTTGTCGCGGGCTGGGTTTCGGTGCTCGTGCGGGCAGGCGCCGACAGCAACCGGGCCTCGATGCTGCTAGTGGATCTGTCCTCACCGGGCGTCCGGATCGGCACACCCGACATCAAGATGGGCCACCGCGGCCAGATCACCGCCGACATCGTCTTCTCCGACGTGCACGTGCCCAGGATCAACCTGCTGGGCACCGTGGGCGGCGGGATGGGTGTGGCGCTGTCCGCCCTGGTGCGGCGGGGGTGGGCGTGGCACAGGCAGCGCTGGATCTCGCGGTCCACCGCCTGCGCACCCGACAGGTGTTCGGCGGCCCACTCGGTGCGATGCAGCACTGGCAGTTCGTCATGGCGCAGCGCGCTACCGAGATCGAATGCGCACGCACGCTCTATCAGAAGGCGGCCACCCTGATCGACCGTGGTGATCGCGCCGCCGAGCCCGAAGCAGCCATGGCCAAGGCATACGGCACCCGGCTCGCCAATGACCTTGTCCGCGAGGCTATTCAGATTCACGGTGCGCTCGGTTTCGCCCAGCAGGTCGGTGAGACCGGCGAATCGGTTCGCCTCGAGGAGATGTACCGGGACGCCAAGATCCTGGAGATCTTCGAAGGGGCCAACGAACTTCAGCAGTGGATCATCGCGCGGCAACTGATCGGCCGCGACGTCACGGGCTAGCCGGCGTCGCCCGACTCGTCGGCGGTGTTCTCGATGGCCGCGGCCAGGATCGTCGCGATCTCGGCCTCCACGGCGGACTCGATGGAGAACGCCAACGTGGCCGTCACCGCCGCCACCGCCTGGGTGCGGAAGCGCACCAGCATCGTGATCAGCTCCGCCATCTCCGGATCGGACGGCAGCGGTGCGCCGGGAGCCAGCCGGTTGGCGAGGTGGTCAACACCGGCGCGGACCAGCTTGGCGCTGATCTGGTCGATCAGCGGAGCGATCTGCTCGTGGAGGTCGATGAGGGTGTCGGTCGCGACACCGTATTGGCGGACCTCGTTGAACGCTTCGAGGAGCTTGGGCCGCACAACGGTGGCGTCGGTGCCGTCCTCGTCGAGCCGGATCAGGCCCAACTCGACCATGCGGTCGAATCCGGCGTCGTCGTCGACCAGTCGGCGCGCCTGGGTCAGGCTCATCCGCTCCGGCTTCTCGGCCGCCCAACTGCCGGCGATCGCCGACTCCACCCCCAGGACGTCGCCGAGGTTCTTGCCCTGCTGCCAGGCCGAGAGCATCTCGTGCACGTGGGCGATGGTGTAGCCACGATTGAGCAGCGAGGTGATGAGCCGAAGCCGGGTGAGGTGGGTGTCGTTGAACAGAGCGATCCGCCCGACCCGCAACGGCGGATGCAGCAGGCCGCGATCCCGGTAGACCCGGATGTTGCGGGTGGTGGTGCCGGCCAGCCGCGCCAGCTCGTCGATCCGGTACTTGCCCGAGGCCACCTCGCCGTGCGGCTGGACTGCCGCGTCGAACAGCTGAGAGACCGCGGTCTCGATGACATCGCGGGAACCGCGCCGGATCTGCCGGGGGGCGCGACGGACCCCGGCCAGGATGGCCGAGATCGCACCGGTCTGAGCGCGGGGCTGCTTGGGCTTGGACATGTCAGGCCGACGAGGCGACGGCGTGCGCGGGTGTCCGCGCGACCGCGACGTAGTCGGACTGCTGGAATTCCCGCATCTGTCGAAGATACTGCGTGGCAAACCCGGGATACATCGTGGCGTTGAACCCGTCGGCAGTCAGATACCAGCTGGTGCACCCGGTCATCCAGGTCGTCTTGCGCAGCCGCCGCTGCAACTGCTTGTTGTGCCGGTACTGCACCTCGGCCCGCACGTCGAGATAGCGGAGGTCCTCGCGCAGGATGCGGGTGATCGCACTGACGGCGTAGTGCAGTTGGCCTTCCACATAGACCAGCAGCGAGTTGTGCCCTGGACCGGAGTTGGGTCCGGTCATGAAGAACAGGTTCGGGTAGCCGCTGGACTGGATGCTCTTATAGGCCTGCGCGCCGCGGCGCCACTCGTCGCCCAGCACACGTCCGCCCAGTCCGGTCACCGGGTACGGCGGACCGCCGAGATGCACGTCGTATCCGGTGGCGAAGACGATGGCGTCAAGGTGGTGCTCGATACCGTCGCTGGTGCGGATGCCGGCCGGACTGAGCGTGGCGATCGGCCAGTCGATGAGCTTGCAGTTGTCCCTCTGCAGGGCCGGGTAGTAGTCGCTGGAGACCAGCAGCCGCTTGCAGCCCGGGGTGAAATCGGGCGTGAGCTGGCGACGCAGCCAGGGATCCTTGACCTGCCGGCGCAAGTGCGCCTTGCCCAACCGGGCGACCAGCCCGGTCAGCGGGGTGTCCCAGACCATCGCGGTGGCGCTGGCCTCGTGACCCCAGAACAGCAGCTGTCGTGCCAGCTGTTGGCTGGCAGGCACTTTCGCGAACACTGTCTGTGCCGCGGCAGGCATGGGCACATCGAGGCGGGGGATCACCCACCCCGGGGTGCGCTGGAAGACCTTGACGAACTCGGCCTTCTTGACCAGCTCGGGCACGATCTGGACGGCGCTGGCTCCGGTTCCGATGACGGCCACCCGTTTCCCGGCGAAGTCGTAGTCGTGGTCCCAGCGGGCGCTGTGGATCTTGTGGCCCTGATAGGTGTCGAGGCCCCGGATGTCGGGCCAGCTGTGGTCGGACAGCGGACCGGAGGCCAGGATGACGGTCCGCGCCTCGAAGGTGCTGCGGGAGTTGGTCGCCACCGTCCAGGTCCCGGCATCTTCGTCGAAGGACAGGCCGGTGACCTCGACGCCGAACCGGATCTGCTCGCGCAGCTCGAAGGAGTCGATCATGTCGTCGATGTGGCGGCAGATCTCGTCGGCCGGCGAGTAGGCGCGCGACCAGTTCGGGTTGGTGACGAAGGAGAACGAGTAGAGGATCGACGGGATATCGCATGCCGCACCGGGATAGGTGTTGTCACGCCAAGTTCCGCCGGCCCGGTCGCTGCGCTCGAGGATGACGATGTCGTCGATGCCGGCCTCGCGGAGCTTGATGGCCGCGCCGACACCGCTGAACCCGGCGCCGACGATGAGGGTGTCGTAGACCTTGGTGGCCACAGTCGTCGTCGCCATGTCAGGCCGCCGGCTCGTGGGTGAGTTCCTTGAACCACGACGGGATCGGTGGCAGCAGGGTCTTGGGGTAGCGGTCGGATACCCACACCATCGGGTTGGCCACCCAGTGGTAGGGGTTGTCGGGTTTGACGACCATGCGCGAGTGGAGTTTGAGAATCTGGTATGTCGGTACCCGCCAGGTGTTTTCGCTGCGCTCACCAAGAGTCTTGAAGCGCTTCATCGCGTTGTAGAGCTTCTCGGGCTCCAAGCCCATCGCCACGATGTTGTTGCGCATCCGGTTGAGCAGCGGCACGTACATGATGGCCCCGATGATCAGCGCCGGTGAGGCGACGTTGCCGACGAACTCGACGGCCAGCCTGCGTGCGGTGGCGTGGCCGATCATGTCGAGGACCCCGAAATCGACCGCGATATGCCGGGATTCGTCGTTGTTGATCTTCTCGAAGACCTGGTGACACACCGGATCGTGGACCTCTTCAAGCAGGAACTTCAGCAGTGCACCGTCGAGGGCGACCTCGAGCATGGGGATGACGGTGCCCAGGATGGACAGCGACATCTCGTCGGAGTAGCGGTCCAGCCACTCGATGGCCAGCCGGATGTTGACATTCGGTTCGGGCATCTCACCGTCGTCGAGCATGCCCCAGCGCTTCATCAGCGCGAGTTCGGCGTTGGCGTGCCGTTGTTCCTCGGCATGGAAGTAGCGGTAGATCTCAGCGATCGTCGGTGTCGGCGCCTTCTTGGCCAGCGCGGCGAATCCGCGAGCCCCGATGTTCTCGATCCAGCACAGGTCGGCCATGAAAGCCTTGAGCTTCGGCCGCTGTTCGTCGGTGATCCGCTCCGCGCCCGGCGCCTCCCAGTCGATGTCGGCCAGCGCCCACTGCCGGTCCTTGATCTTGGCCAGCATCTGGTCCATATCGATCGCCATCTGATCCTCCTAGTTGGTGACGCGAGTGGTCAGCCCGACGGCGCGGGTGTACACCGTGGGTGTGAAACGTTTGATGCCCCAGCCGATCCGGGCGTCTGGCTGGGGCATGCAGTACAGGCCACCGCGATCGTGGGTGTCCAGACACATCCGTGCGACCCGCTGGGGGGAGAAGCCCGTCCACTTCATCAGCCGCTGCGCGAGGTGGGTGGATTGTGTTGATATCCGGCCGGATTCGACGATGTTAGTTTTGACGAACGTCGGGCATAGCACCGTGACATTGACGCCGCTGCCGGACAGTTCGGCCGCCAGCGTCTCCGACAGCGAGAGGACCCCTGCCTTGCTGACGTTGTAGGCGGCCATTCCGGGTGCGGCGCCGAACGCGGCAGCCGAGGCCACGTTGATGACGCCGCCGTACCCGGCGTCGCGCAGCAGCGGGGTGAAGACGTGGCAGCCGTGGATCGGTCCCCACAGGTTGACGTCGAGCACCCAGTGCCAATCATCCAGTGGCACTTCCCCGATGGGCTGCCCACCGGCTCCGACGCCGGCGTTGTTGATCACCAGGGTGGGTGGACCGTCGAACCAGGTCTGCGCATTCTCGGCCAGCCGTTCGACATCACTGATGTCGGAGACATCGCAGCGCACCGCGGTGGCCCGCCCACCCAGCTCGGTGATCGCTCGGGCGGTGGCGTGCGCGGCGTCCTCGTCGATGTCGCTGCACAGGATCTGCCCGCCGCGGCGGTGCAGCTCGGCGGCGAACGCCGCTCCGATACCGCTCCCTGCGCCGGTGACCACGGCGCGGGCACCGTGGCTGCGCTTGGTACCGAAGATTCCCATGGCGTTCAGTCCTGTCCGTCAGAAGTGCTCAGGCCCAGCGCCGTTCGGATGAATGACGCCGCCTGCCGCATGGCCGGTGCCGCCTCCGGACTCAGGCGCGGCAGCGCCTGGAAGACGTGCACCTGGTCGGGCCAGATCTGCAGCTCGCAGTCCCCGCCCGCAGTCGTGATGTCGGCGGCCAGCCGACGGGCGTCGTCGACGAGCATTTCTCCGCTGCCGGCCTGGATCAGGGTGGGTGGGAGCGTCCGCCCGCCGGCCACATCCAGGCGCAGCCGAGGGTGCTCGGCATGGACACCCCGGCAGTACAGGCCAAGCAGGCGTTGGGCGTCAGCGGCCCGGATCGCCGGGTCGCGGCGGCGACGCTCCCGGTCCCGTGCCAGCGATAGCGTGAGATCGAACAGCGGCGAGAACCCGACCAGCGCGGCGGGGTGCGTCACATCGTGTTGCAGCAGCAGGTCCACGGCGAGGTGGACACCGGCGGAATCCCCGGCAACAGCCAGCTGCCGTTGTCCGTAGCCCTGCTGCACCAACCAGTCCCAGCCAGTACGCACGTCGTCGGCAGCGGCGGGAAAGCGGTGCCGGGGAGCCAACCGGTAGTCGACGCTGAACACCGGAGCCCCGGTCAGCTGTGACAGCCAGGCGACCAGGCGGCGGTGCGTCCGCGGCGAGCACAGGGCATAGCCACTGCCGTGGACGAAGTAGATGGCGGCGTCTGCGGGGCGGCAGATGCCGGGGCCGGTGACCCACTCCCCCACCAGGCGGCGCCCGTCAGGCAACGTCGTATCGACGGTGTCGACTGTCGTGTCTCGCAAGGACGGCCCGAAGCCATCCATCACCGCGGCGACGATCTGCCGTGAGGTCCAGAGCCCCCATGCCTGCTCCGGCGGAAGCACCGCGCTGATCTGTCGCAGGGTCACCATGCTCGTGGTGGCCGCGACTCTGGATCGGATCGATCCCCGTGCCGGGATCTCCTGACTCAGCACCCATCAGACGCAACCACCATTGGTGACATTTGTCAATGTCACCAATGATCAATGGTGTAATTGCGCGGGGGTATCCCTTCAGGGATACGAACACTCCCCAATCGGCCTCTGACCCTCGCTCAGCTGGCCTGTTTGCATGGTGAGCACCATCACATCGAGCAGCAGGAGCGGGCTGAATCATGGGTTTCTTCGCCGACCAAGCAGAAGTAGATGAGTACATCGGCGGGGTGTTCCGCGACGCCGGTGCCCATCCGGAATCCGGGCCGAAACTCAAGGCCGCCAACATCGTGATGCGGGTGATCTACACCGATCCCGACTGTGAGATGACGATCGTTCTGCGTCCGGATTACCAGGTGATCGCGGGCCCCACCGACATCAAGCCGGACGTGACTCTGCTGATGCGCGGCGACACCGGAGACCAGTTCTGGCGCGGTGACTACAACCTGGCGATCGGACTGGCCAAGGGTCAGGTGAAGGCCAAGGGCCCGGTCAACAAGATCCTCAAGCTCGTCCCCCTGACCAAGCCGATGTTCCCGATGTACCGGGAGCGAGTGGCCAAGAAGGATGCCGCGATCAATGGCTGACACCATGCGGGCGGTCGTTCTGCGCGCACCCCATACCGTCGAGGTCGCCGAGGTCCCGGTGCCCCGGATCACCGAGCCCACCGACATCCTGGTCAGAGTTGAACGCACCGCGATCTGCGGAACCGACCTGCACCCGTACGAAGGCCGGCTGGATGTCGAACCGGATATCGTCCTCGGCCACGAATTCCTGGGCACCGTCGTGGATGTCGGCGAAGCGGTAGGTCAGTTCTCCGAAGGCGACCGGGTGGTCAGTTCGTGTGTCGTCAGCTGCGGGTCCTGCTACCAATGCCGTCGCCACCAACCGGGGAACTGCGCTGGGTCGCGGATCTTCGGCCTCGGTCTGGCGCTCGGAGATCTGGCGGGCGGCCAGGCCGAGTACGTCGTCGTTCCCAACGCCGACCTCAATGCCCGCCGGATTCCCGAGCTCGGATCGGCCGAGGATTCCCGGTTCGCCGAGGACGTCCTGTTCGCCGGCGACATCATGACGACCGGGTATGAAGCGGTGGCCCGGTCCATGCGTCCCGGTGACACCGTCGCCGTAGTCGGTGCGGGGCCGGTGGGACTGTGCGCGGCGATGGCTGCCCATGCCTTGGGTGCAGGCCAGGTGATCGTCGTCGACAAGGTCGCCGCCCGGCTCAAGGAGGCCGAGAATCTCGGCGCGATCGCCGTCAACGCCGACGAGGCGGCGCCGGCAGACGCCGTGCTGGATCTGACCGACTGGCGGGGGGCCGACGTGGTGGTCGACGCAGTCGGGCACGAATCGGCTCTGCTGTCGGCGATCACCCTGGTACGAGCGGGCGGAACGCTGTCCATTCCCGGCGTCTACACCGAGGACGCCATCACCATGCCGTTCGGCGAGCTGTACCTCAAGGGCGTCACGGTCCAGATGGGCGTCGCACACATCACCGAGTACATCGACGAGGTGCTGGCGTTGACCGCGGCGCGCAAACTGACACCGAGCTCGATCATCTCGCATCGCATGGGCCTCTCCGAGGCTGCCGAGGCCTATCGCATGTTCTCCGAGCGAGAAGCCACCAAGATCGTGCTGACCCCGGGGAGCTGAGATGACAACCGTTGAAGTGAAGCACTATTCGATGCGGATCGGCGGCAACGACGTCGACTCCGACGACAAGATGCCGATCGTCGACCCCGGTACCGGTGACGTGATCGCAACGGTCGCCCGGGGCGATTCGAGCCACATCGATGCCGCCGTCGCCGCGGCCAAGGCCAGCTTCGAGGCGGGCGTGTGGCGTTCGAAGACTCCCCAGGAGCGAGCGGCCATCATGCGGCGGATCGCCGCTGCCGCCAACGACGTTGCTGAAGATCTGGTGGAGCTGGAACTCAGCGCCAACGGGGCCACCGTGCGCCAGGCTACCGGCTTTCACATCGGTTATGCGTTGGCGCACTTCAACTATTTCGCCGACCTTGCCGAGACATACCGCTGGCAACGACCCGCGCCGATCTCCACCTTCCCCGCACTCGGTCAGGCGGTGGTGCACCGCGAGCCGATCGGTGTGGTGGGGGCGATCGCGCCGTGGAACTTCCCCTTGCTGCTGGCCCTGTGGAAGGTCGGTCCAGCTCTTGCCGCCGGAAACAGCGTCGTCGTCAAACCCGATGAGCACACTCCACTTTCGATACTGGAGTTCAGCCGCATCGCCGAGGCGAACGGCCTGCCACCCGGCGTCCTCAACGTAGTGCCCGGCAATGGGCCCGACGCCGGGGCGCGGCTGGCGAGCCACCCCGATGTCGGCAAGATCGCCTTCACCGGCTCCACGGCGGTGGGCCGCGAAATCATGCGCCTGGCGTCTGACACCGTCAAACAGGTCACCCTCGAACTCGGTGGGAAGGGCCCCTCGATCGTCCTCGATGACGCCGATCTGGACATGGCTGCCGACGGCGTGCTGTACGGGTGCTTCGTCTACTCCGGGCAGGTGTGCGAATCCGGCACGCGCGCTTTGGTTCCCGCACATCTGCATGACGAGTTCGTTGATCGGCTGGTCAGCCGGGCCGCCACGATCCAGCTGGGGCCGACCCGCGACTGGGAGACCGACATGGGACCCGTGATCGACGGGAAGCAGCAGGCCCGGATCCTGCGCTACGTCCGAGAGGCAGTCAGCGAGGGCGCGCACGTGGCACTCGGCGGTCAAAAACTCGATCAGCCCGGGTTCTGGGTACAGCCGACGATCCTCACCGGGGTGAACAACACCATGCGGATCGCGCGCGAGGAGGTGTTCGGTCCGGTGCTGGTGGTCATCCCCTACGACAGTGACGACGAGGCGGCGGCGATTGCCAACGACTCGGAATACGGACTGGCAGCCAGTATCTGGAGCTCCGACAACGCCAGAGCACTCGACCTTGCTGAACGCATCCAGTGCGGCAGCGTCTGGATCAACGACGCCCATCAGATCAACTGTCAGGTTCCGTTCGGCGGCTACAAGCAAAGCGGTGTGGGCCGCGAACTCGGACCCGACGCCCTCGACGCGTACACCGAAGTCAAAACCGTGCATGTGGACCTGTCCGGCGACCGCGCCGCCAAGCCCTACGACATCTTGCTCAGCCATACCGATTAGCACTGGAGATAACCGATGACGACAGCCGAAGGCGAACTGTTCTCCGCCGATCTCGATTGGGACGACGACGATTCCGTCGATGTCCCGCCCACCAACGAGGTGGCCGCAACACGGTCCTACGACCCGATCAACGTCAGTAGCGACGCGTTCTGGTCCATCGACCTTCCGGAACGCGAGCCGATCTTCGCCGAACTACGCCGAGACCGGCCCGTCAGCTGGCAGCCGCCGATCGAGACCGCGGTATCGCCGGATCCCGACGATCCGGGCTACTGGGCGGTGGTACGGCACGCCGACATCGTCGAGATCAGCCAGAACAACGACGTCTTCGTATCCCGCTACGGCGTCATGTTCGACATGTTGCCCCCGGTTTTCCTGGAGATGGCCATGTCGTTCCTGGCCATGGACAACCCGCAGCACCACAAGGTGCGCCGCCTGGTCAGTTCGGTGTTCACGCCGCGGCAGGTTCGGCGCATCGAAGGCGATATCGCCTCGCGCTCCGAACGTATCGTGGCCGCGGCGGTGGCCAAGGCCCGCGACGGCGAACCGGTCGACTTCGTCGCCGACCTGGCTCGGCACCTGCCCACCGAGATGTTCGGTGACATGTTCGGCTTCCCCGAGGAGATGCGAGCCGACGTGGTGCACGCAGCCGACGAAACCCAGGCCTGGGCTGATCCGGTGCTGCTCGCCGGCCGTGATCCCGCCGAGGTCCAGGTCGAGGCGGCGCTGCGCATCCACGAGATGACCGAAGGGCTCATCGAGTTGCGCCGGGAGAAGCCCGAGGAGGACCTGCTCAGCGCGCTGGTGCATGCCGAGGTCGATGGAGAACGCCTGTCGGAGTTCGAAATCGGTGCCACCATGGTGCTGTTCTCGGTCGCCGCGAACGACACCACGCGACACACGACGAGCCTCGCCGCGAAGGCACTCAACGACTTTCCCGATCAGCGGCAGTGGCTGTGGGACGACTTCGATGGGCGCATCGGTGTGGCGGTCGAGGAGTTCCTCCGCTGGGGCTCGGTCGTGCAGAACTTCCGACGCACCTGTGTCAGCCCCTACGAACTCGGCGGCCAGCAGATTCTGCCCGGCGACAAGGTCGTGATGATGTATGCGTCCGGCAATCGGGACGAGGCCGTCTTCGACGAGCCGAACCGTTTCAACCTCGACCGGCGCCCCAACCCGCACATGGCCTTCGGTGGTGGCGGCATCCACTTCTGCCTCGGCAGTCAGCTTGCCAAGGTGATGCTGCGGTCGGTGTTCCGAGAAATCCATTCGCAGATGCCCGATTTCACGACCGGGGAGCCGGAACTGGTCCGCACCAACTTCATCCGCGGCGTTCTCAGCATGCCGTTCGATCCGGGTCCGGCACGATGAGTCGCTGCCGCGTCACCGTCGATCTGGAGCGCTGCTCAGGCATCGGGCTCTGCGAGGCCGGCAAGCCGGACCTGTTCGAGGTCGGCGACGACGGCCGCGCCCGACTGCTGCGCGAGGACGTGAGCGCCGACGAACTCGCCGAACTCGAGGACGTTGTCGCGCAGTGCCCGACCCAGTCGGTGTCGGTCGAACTGGTGGATTGAGCTTCAGGCCCGATCGGATTGGTAGAGCAGCGAAACAGCTTCGACCCGGTTTCCGGCACCGAGCTTGCGCAGAATCCGTTTGACGTGCTGTTTGACGGTGCCCTCCGAGATGAACAGCTTGGCGGCGATGGCCGCGTTGGTGCGGCCCTCTGCCATGTGTTCGAGGATCTGGGCTTCACGCGCGGTCAGAGTGCCTCGTACACCGCGTACCGCCGCGCGGGTGGCCCGCGCCGAGACCCCGCTACCAGAGCGGTCACTGTCCGGATCGAGCGTGAAATCCTGTGGTGCCGAGGTGGTCTCGCTGCAGTCGTCAGCTGCCGATCGCAGGAGAGCGCCCAGCGAATCAAGCTGCTCGACGGCGCGGGCGCGACTGAAGGCGAAGGCCAGGCCTCGGGCATAGCAGGTCAGCAGATCGCAGTCACTGCCGTCGGTGTCGCGGCCCTGCCGATAACGATCACCGTGCAACAGTGCGACGACCCGGCCGCCCGCCAAGACCGGTGCAGCGACGTAGGAGGTCGACCGCGAAGCATCGGCGATCGGCCGGTGCACGCGCGCGTCGTGCTGAACATCGCTCACCATCCTGGCCTCGCGCCGACGGACGATCTCCGTCTCGTGCAAGCCAGGTACGAGCGGCTGCGGTTGTTCCTGACCCACTCGGTTGATCTCGGCGGCCCACTCCGGGTCATCCGGAACACACACCGACTGCGAGATCCATACGCCGTCGACGATTCGGGAGAAGATCGCCCGGTCGAATCCGAGCTCGGTGACCAGCTGCGGGGCCAGGTCCATCAGCTCGGGAATCTGGCACGGCGCCGCCTCCAACTGATCGAGCACCGCACCGATGCGCCGAGAGGTGTCGCGCGAGCGGGCCAGGGCCGCATCGCTGCGCGCCACGGCGTGCAGCGACGCCAGGATCGCCGCCGCGGCCGGCCTCTCGGAAAGGGCATCGGCCAGCGTCGCCCAGCCGTCCTCCATGACCGCACGGGCGTCGGCGGAACTCGGGAGCCAGTTCGGATCGTCCGGATCGGCCATCGTCCGCAATGCAGCGAGCAGGTACTGCAGCCGCTCGTCAGCATCGCTGTGATCCACCACACAAGAGTAGAGCCATTCCCGGTAAAGGACGAGTGAATGTACCCGGCAATCCACGCCATCGAGAGTCCCGAGAAACCGGCCGTGATCATGGTCGATGACCGAACCTGCCTCACCTACCGTGAACTGGAGGAGCGCTCGGTCCGGTTGGCCAACGGGTTGCGCGATGCCGGACTCGAGCGAGGCGATGTCGTCGCGCTGCTGTCCACCAACGACGTCGAGATGTTCGTTGTGTACTGGGCCTGCCTGCGAAGCGGGCTCTACCTCACCCCGGTCAACTTCCACTTGACGCCCGCCGAGGCGGGCTACATCATCACCGACTGCGGAGCGCGGGCCCTGATCGTCTCTCCGGACCTCGGCGCCCTGGCGCTTCAAGCGGCCGCAGACGCACCCGCGCTCAGACTCAGGTTGGCCTATGGGGGCGGCACGCCGGGCTTGGGTTCCTACGAAGCTTTCCTGGCTGCGGCATCACCGACACCCCCCGCCGACCAACCACGGGGCGCGGACATGCTCTACAGCTCCGGCACCACTGGGCGTCCCAAGGGCATCAAGCCGGTCCTGCCGCAACGCCAGGTGGGCGATCCGGGTGATCCTTACGTGTCGGTGTTCGGAAGTGCCTACGCGATGTCGAACGAAACGGTGTACTTCTCCCCCGCCCCGCTGTATCACGCCGCGCCACTTCGATTCGGGATGATCGTGCAGTCGCTGGGCGGCACGGTCCTGTCGATGCGGAAGTTCGACGCGATGACTGCGCTGGAGGCGATCGGTGACTACCGCGTTACCCATAGCCAATGGGTGCCAACGCATTTCGTCCGCCTGCTTCGGTTGCCGGGTGATGTCCGGGCGCACTGCGCGGTGGACTCCCAGACGCACGTGATCCACGCCGCGGCGCCATGTCCGGTCGAGGTCAAGAAACAGATGATGGGATGGTTCGGACCGGTACTCCACGAGTACTACTCGTCGACGGAAGCCAACGGGGTGACCATGATCGGCCCCACCGAGTGGTTGGAGCGCCCGGGGTCGGTGGGGCGCGCCAAACTCGGCATCATCCACATCTGTGACGACGACGGCAATGAAGTGGCCGCCCATGAGACCGGCTTGGTGTACTTCGAGCGCGACGAGTTGCCGTTCGAATATCACGGAGACCCTGACAAGACCCGCGCGGCATGCCATCCCAAACACCCCACCTGGTCGACGTGTGGTGACATCGGTTATCTGGACAGCGACGGCTATCTGTTCCTTCGGGACCGCAAGGCTTTCACCATCATCTCCGGCGGTGTGAACATCTACCCGCAGGAGATCGAAGACGCGCTCACACTGCACCCGGACGTGTTCGACGTGGCGGTCATCGGCGTTCCGGACGCCGAGTACGGCGAACTCGTCACCGCCGTCGTACGTCTGCACGACAGACGTCAACCAGAAGCCGAGGTGGCCGACCGGTTGACGACCTTTCTCCGTGCCCGGATTGCGGGGTACAAAGTGCCCCGCCGGTTCGAGTTCGTCGACGATCTGCCCCGAACGCCGACCGGCAAGCTGGTCAAAGGGACATTGCGGGAGCGGTTTTCGGACGCGTCCTGATGCCCTGGTAGGGCATCAGGTCCGCTGGATACGGCCGCACGTTAGGGTTCTCTGATCGGCATGACTGAAGACGCCGATCGGAAAGTTGAGCACATACATGACTGCACCAGCAGAGACATCGGCACTCGCAGCCCGAGTCGGCCACTACTACCAGATGGCTGGCACGTATCTGGTGGGCCGGGAAAAGCTGCGCGAGTACGCCCGCGCCGTGCAGGACTACAACCCCGCACACTGGGATGTGGCCGCGGCCGCTGAGCTGGGCTATTCCGATGTGATTGCCCCGCTGACGTTCACGTCGGCCCCGGGTATGCAGTGCAACCGGCGGATGTTCGAAGAGATCGTCGTCGGTTATGACACCTACCTGCAGACCGAAGAGGTTTTCGAGCAGCACCGCCCGATCGTGGCCGGCGACGAACTGCATATCGACGTCGAGCTCACCGACGTGCGCCGGACTGCGGGCCGCGATTTCATCACCGTCACCAACACCTTCACCGATGCGGCCGGCGAGCGGGTGCACACCCTGCACACCACCGTTGTCGGCGTGACCGGAGAGGACATTGACGCCGGGGTCAAGGCGGCCGTGCAGAAGGCGATGATGCACGACATGAACATCCTCGACATCCCGGGGTCGGATGGCGCCTATGAGAAGGAAGTGCGGCCCGCGGGCGAGATCCGGATCTCCGAGGGCGGCCTGACCCGCACCCCCGGTACGCCGTCCTTCGATTCGCTGAATGTCGGCGACGAGCTCCTGGTACACCACACCCGCCTGTCGCGCGGCGACCTGGTCAACTACGCCGGGGTGGCCGGTGACGCCAACCCCATCCACTGGGACGAGGACATCGCGAAGCTCGCGGGCCTGCCCGACGTTATCGCGCACGGCATGCTGACCATGGGCCTGGGCGCCGGTTTCGCATCGTCGTGGACCGGCGATCCGGGTGCGGTGACCCGCTACGCGGTGCGGCTGTCCCAGCCGGCCATCGTGTCCGCCAAAGAGGGTGCCGACATCGAGTTCAGCGGCAAGATCAAGTCACTGGACCCGGAGACCCGCAGTGGTGTGCTGCTCGTCGGGGCCAAGTCCGACGGCAAGAAGATCTTCGGGCTGGCGACACTGCACGTCCGCTTCAGCTGACCGCACTTCGCGACTCGCGGCCCGGATTCGACCATGACCGAAACCCCGGCCGATAACTCCCCGTTAAGGCGGACTCTCGGCCTACCGCTGGTCACCCTCTACGGACTCGGCAACATCCTCGGCGCCGGCATCTACGTCCTGATCGGGAAGGTGGCCGGGTTCGCAGGGTCGAGCACCACGCTTGCCTTCCTCATCGCGATGGTCACTGCGGCGGTCACCGCGCTGTCCTACATGGAACTCGCGGGGCGCTACCCGGTGAGTGCCAGTGTGTCGATCTACCTGCACCGCGCCTTCGGCAAGCGTTGGTTGTCCACGGCCGTCGGTCTGACGATGGTGGGTGGCGGAGTGGCCTCAGCTGCGGCTCTGGCGCAAGGCTTTGCGGGGTATCTGATGTCGCTGATATCGGTACCCACCGCGGTCGCCAGTGTGGGGCTTTTGGTCGTCATCGGAGCGGTCGCGATCAAGGGAATCGGTGAATCCGCCACCGCGGCTGCCTTTCTCACCGGCCTCGAGATCCTGGGCTTGGTCCTGGTCATCTGGTTCGGCCGAAACGCCTTCTCCCACATCGATACCGGCAGCCTGCTGGCAATCGATCCGGCGGTTGGCCTCGGCGGTCTTGCTGCCGGTGCCTTCCTCGCGTTCTACGCGTTCATCGGCTTCGAAGACATGGTCAACGTCGCTGAAGAGGTCAAGAATCCGCGCCGGACAATGCCGGTGGCGATCCTCATCGCACTACTGGCCTCAACCCTGCTGTATCTGCTGGTCGTCCTCGTCTCGACGACACTCGTATCGCCGGCCGAGCTGGCCGGCAGCGAAGCGCCCCTGACGCTGGTGCTCGAGCGAAGCGGAGCACGTTTCGGCATTCTCCTGAGCGCCATCGGCATGATCGCTGCAATCAACGGCGTCATCGTTCAGATCATCATGGGTTCACGGATCCTCTACGGACTCGCCAACGAGGGCTGGATTCACAGCAGATTCGCCCGTGTTCATGGAACATTCAAGACGCCGGTACCGGCCACACTCCTCGTCGTAGCCGCCATGATCATCGGCACCGTCGTGCTACCACTGGTGTCACTGGCCCAACTCACGAGTCTGCTGGTACTCACGATCTTCACGCTGGTGAATGCCTCGCTGATCGTCATCAAACGGCGCCAGCGCGAGCACGGCGGCTTCATCGACGTGCCGGTCTTCGTCCCCTACCTGGGGGTCCTGCTC
Organism: Mycobacterium sp. M26; assembly: GCF_001494595.1. GTDB lineage: Bacteria > Actinomycetota > Actinomycetes > Mycobacteriales > Mycobacteriaceae > Mycobacterium. The sequence continues at coordinate 470,359 of NZ_LN929907.1, read as the reverse complement.
TGCGTGGGAACCGTCGTCTTCCAGATGTTCAACTGGTCCGTGCGGTGACCATGGGCCTTCGAAAGGCCGTCAGCCGCGCGGCCACACGATCATCGGCACCGGTAGCGCCCGCATGATCTTGCTGGCCGAGTGACCGAGGAACAGCCGCTTGGGTTGGGCCAGCCGGCTGGATCCCACCAGAACGACCTCACTGTCCTCGAAGTCCAGGTCGAGTACGGCGTCCTCCAGCGAATCCCCATGGCCGACAACACTTGTCACCGCATCGGCGGGCAACGTTTCGGTGGCCTTCTCGACCAGTCCCGCCGCGTGCTGACGGGCCAGCGCCGACCATTCCTCGCGGCGCTCCTCGCTACCGCCCTCGCCGACGGCGATCAGCGACATCAGGCGCAGCGGCACCTTCCATTCGGCGGCCAGGCGCACCGCGTTCTCGAACAGGCTCTCATTGCCCGGCCGCATTCCGATCGCACACGTGATGCGGGTGATCCCCTGCTGCGGTTCGTATTCCGCTGGAGCCAGAGCCACCGGGACTTCGGATGCATGCAGCAGCGCATCGGCCAGGCTGCCCAGCCCGAACCGGCCCCGCACCCGGTGATAGGTGCCGACGACAATCAGCGCCGCCTCGCCCTGATCGGGGTCAGTGGCCGCGTCGAGCAGACCCTCGGCGATCGAGTCAGCCCGGCGTAGATGGCCTTCGGCCTGTACACCCGCCGGCACGTGGGCCAGCCCGTCCTCGAGCCATTCCCGGCCCTGCTCTTCAACTTCGGCGTTGAACGCCTGATCTGGCGAGTACCGGTGGAACGTGGGGGCGTCACTGGGCAACACCGAGACCAAGTCCAGCGTCGCGCCTGAGGACCGGGCCAGGGTGGCGGCGAGATTGACCCCGTCCAGACCGCGTTGGCGGGGGCCATAACCGACGACATACCGCATGCTTGCTGACGCTAACACGCAAGATCGGCCCCGGTGGGCGACTGCACAAACGTTCTTGCTCTGTGACGGGTGGCCGCCAAAGCGCGGCGTAGTCGCCCCTGTTGTGATAGGCCACAACGTACGGATTCCGACGAGACGATGGCGGGTCGAACATGAGTCAGGTTGCCGACGGAGCGAAGGGCACCACCACGCTGGCCCGCACTCTCGGGTTATGGGCGATTGTCGGGTTGGGTCTGGGCTACATGACACCGACGGTCGTCTTCGACACGTTCGGCATCGTCTCGACCGAGACGGGCAACGTGGTGCCGACGGCCTACCTGCTGGCGCTGGTGGTCATGATGTTCACGGCCATCAGCTACGGCCGGATGACGCAGATCTTCCCGTCGGCCGGATCGGCGTACACCTACACCTCCGAGACGATGAGTCCGAACCTCGGCTTCCTGATCGGCTGGGCGGCCCTGCTGGACTACCTGCTGCTGCCATTGGTCAACGCGCTCATCATCCGCAGCTACCTCTACTCGTTCTTCCCCGAGGCGCCCGCCTGGATCTGGGTGGTGGTCTACGTCGCCGTCATCACCGGCATGTGCCTGTTCAGCATGACCAACACCTCACGGGTCAACATGATCCTGGTGGTGTTCGAGGTCGTCCTCATCGGCGTGTTCCTGGTACTGGCCGCCAAGGCCCTGATCGATGGGATGGGCAACGGGACGTTGCTCTCCACTCAACCGTTGTGGCACGAGGGCGTTCACCTGAACCTGGTCATCACCGGTGCGACCATCGTGGCCTTCTCGTTCATCGGCTTCGATGCGATCACCATGTACACCGAGGAGGCCAAGGACGCGTCGATCGTGCCCAAGGCGATCCTGCTGGCCCTGCTGATCGGTGGCGCCATCTTCTTCGTCTCCGCCTTCTTCACCCAGTCGCTGTTCCCCGACGTCTCCAACTTCAGCGAGGAATCCCTGGAGAACAGCGCCCTGCCCGAGATTGCCTTCAACGTCGGCGGTCACCTGTTCAAGATTCTGCTGACCTCAGCGGCGTTCGCCGCGACCGTGGCCTCCAGCCTGGCCTCGCACGCCTCGGTGTCGCGCCTGCTGTATGTCATGGGCCGCAACGGTCGCGGGCCGGTCGGACGTTTCTTCGGCTACCTGCACCCGAGTTTCCAGACCCCGGCCTATGCGATCATCTTCGTCGGTGTGGTGTCGCTGCTGGCGATCTCGTTCAACCTGGACTTCGTGGCCTCGCTGATCAACTTCGGTGCGCTGATCGCGTTCACCTTCGTCAACCTGACCGTGATTGTCTACTTCGCCTACCGGCGGCGGGAAGTCCACGGCGGCAAGCAGATTCTGCGCAACATCGTCCTGCCGGCGATCGGTGTGGCGCTCACTGTCGTTCTGTGGCTGTACCTTTCGGCCGAGTCCACCCGGTACGGGCTGATCTGGTTCGGCATCGGGATCCTCGTGCTGCTCTGGCTGACGCGGTTCTTCCGCCGTCCGCTGAGCGTCAACATGGGCGACCCCGAGGGCTAAGCGACCGCACCCGGCGCGGCTACCGTCGTGTTATGACGCTGAGGTCGCGCCTCATTCGGGGCTACGCCCTGGTGACTGTCGCGCTGGTCGTCCCGATTGCGTCGGCGTGCAGCCGGGGGGTGTCTCCGCCATCTCCTGAGGCAACACGGCCGACCGCCAGCTCGGTGGTCGCGCCGCCGCCCATCCCGGTGGTGCCGGCAGGTGACTTCACCCCCGTGCGTCGGCTGGTGACCGACGCGATCAACGCCCACAGGATGCCGGGTGCGGTGGTCCAGGTCGGGCATGCCGGCAACGTCGTGTACCGGGAGGCGTTCGGCTCACGCAAACTCCCCGGAGAGCCCGGCCTGGACGGCTCGACGCAACCTGCCGAGGCGATGACGGAGGACACCGTCTTCGACCTCGCCTCGTTGACCAAGAGCCTCGCGACGGCGACCGCGGTTCTGCAACTCTGCGAGCAGGGCAGGGTCGGCATCGACGACACCGTGCAGACCTACCTCCCGGAATTCAACCCGGCGAACGATCCACGCCGGGCCCAGGTGACGCTGCGGATGTTGCTCACCCACACCTCGGGCCTGGCCGGTGATCTCAGCATGGGCGGGCCGTGGGGGCTGACGGTCGCCGACAAGGCCGAGGGCATCCGCCGTGCGCTGGCCACGCCGTTGGCTTTCGATCCCGGCGAGGTGTTCCACTACTCCGACATCGGCTTCATCATCCTGGGCGCGCTAGTCGAGAAGCTCACCGGCGAGCCCGAAGACGTCTATGTACAGCGCCACGTGTTCGAGCCGCTCGCGATGACGGACACCCGGTATCTGCCCGCCGATAAAGCGTGCGGCAGACACCGGATCATCGGTACCGCAATCGTTTTCGATCCTGGTGCGCCACCGCCTGACAGCTGCCCGTCGGGGAGCTGGAGCACCGATCTGCTGGCTCGTATCGCACCGACTGCCCACGACGCGGATACCGCCGGCATCAATCCGGATTTCGACCGTCTGCTGCGTGGCACGGTGCACGACCCGACCGCACGGCGGATGGGCGGCGTGGCCGGCAGCGCCGGGGTGTTCTCGACGGTGCGTGATCTCGGCCTGTTCGCCCAAGCGCTGCTCGATCGTCTGGCCGGCCGGCCGAGCCGGTTTCCCCTGAGCGCACCGATGGCGGTGCTGATGACCACCCCGCAGCAGCCCGGGCACACCGCGGGCCAACTCGAGGCGGCCAACGCTGCGGAGCGGGCAGCCCTCGACGCGGCTCCGAACACCCAAGATCCCCTGCTCGCTCCGCGCTATCCGGCGATCCCCGGACAGAACCTGCGCGGGCTCGGCTGGGATATCGATACCGCGCTGTCCAAGCCGCGCGGTGTGCGGTTCCCCATCGGGAGCTTCGGTCAGGGTGGATTCACCGGCACCACGCTCTGGCTCGACCCCGGCTCCGACACCTACGTCATCGTGCTGTCCAACGTCATCCACCAGCGCGGCGGACCACCGGTCGTCACCCTGAGCGGTGAGATCGCCACGGAATCAGCTCGGGCTCTGGGCCTTTACGGCAACTGAACCGAGCACGGCCCCGAACGCGCCTCAGTGCACAGTGACGTGAACGTGGTTGAAGTGATTGGCAACTCGCCACATCGTGTAGGACACCCCGAAGCGTTCGGCCTGGCTTTGCACGTCGGCGTTGATGGCATCCCCGAGCGCCATGTCCGAGCCGATCATGATGTCGATCGCGTGACCGCTCGGATGGTCCGGGAGCGGATCGGCGCGCACCCCGCCGATGGATTGCACACCCGGGTAGGTGGAGATGATGTACGCCGCGAGGGTCCGCGCGTTGGGCACCAGGCCGTTCATCCCGACCGTCGGGATCGCTCCCCCGGGACCCAGCAGAGCCTGCTGCGCCTCCGGTAGCGCGTAGTAGGTGGCCCGCACCAACTTCACCTGGGTGTCGAGCTCAGACTGCTTGTTCTGAAGGTCGGCGCGCAATGCCGCAGCGGCATCGGCGGCCGCTTTGGCTGCGGCCGCGGATTCGGCCGAGGCTGCCTGCATGGTCTCGGCCTGCCGGTTGGCCTCCCGGAAGTTGTGCACGTTGCGGGAGATGTCGTCGGCGATCGCCCGCTGGAACGCGAGCTGGTCGATCAGGATCTGTGGCGACGGGGCGGTCAGCATGGCGTTCACGCTGTCGGTGCTGCCACCCACATAGAACGCGGCGGCCGCCCGGTCGACGAAGCCCTGGTATTCCGCCAACTGCGCACGGCTCGCGTCGAGTCGGGCCAGGTCGGCGGCGTGCCTCTGCTCGGCTTCACTCTGCAGTTGCAGCTTCTTGTCGAGGTCCAGCTCCGCGGCCTGCGTGGCTTCCATCATCTGCTGGGCCTGTTTGGTCAGCTCGTTAAGCTTGGCGAGCTCGTCCACCTCTGGTTCGGCGTAGGCGGCGCCTGCCGACGCCACGCACAACGCCGTCACGATCGCGATCAACGCGGAAGACGGGTGAAACTTCACGACTGCGCATCCTCTGACTGCCGTCGACGCCGTCGGCGTCGTACTGCCGGCTCATGTGCCTCAGGTCTCGAAAAGGTTACGAAACGCTGTGGGTGTTGTCCAACCGCAGGTTTCAGCGGACCACGAGTACCGGACAGTCGGCGTGATGGATGAGGTTCTGGCTGACCGAGCCGAGGATTGCGTCCGCGAGTCGTCCGCGGCCGTGGCTGCCGACCACCACCAACTGTGCTTCTCGGGACAGATCGGTGAGGCCCTTGGCCGGGCTGGTGTCCTGGAAAACCTGGGTGACGTGGGCGTTCGGGTACTTCTTGGCCAGCGGTTCGACCAACTCGTCCATCCGCTGGCGCTGCTGGGTCTCCAACACCTCCAGCAGCGGCCAGTCCATGTTGCCCGCTCCGCCGAGGTCGCCCATGCCGACCGCCGCGTCGAGCTCCCACATGTGCACGACCTGCAGAGGTGCGTGCAGCAGGCGAGCGATATCGAATGCTTCGGCCAGCGCACGGCTTGAGGCATCCGAGTCATCAACGCCGACGACGACGGGCAGCGGCTTGCCGGTGCGCGTGGCGACCGGGGCTCTCCACACCGCCACGGGGCACTGTGCGCGGTGGGTCGTTCGCACCACATGACCGCCCAGCGCGCGATGGTCTGTTGAACCCGAGCCCAGCACCAGGAGCCGAGCAGATTGTGAAGCATCGGCCAGCGCAGTCGCGACGCCGCCGGTCACCTCCACCGGATGAATCGCGAGCTCGGGATGCGCCGAGCGGACGGCGGCTTCGGCGGCTGCCAACACGTGGTCACCTGATGCGGGGTCGGCCGCGTCAGCCGAGGCCTCAGCATGGACGAAGTGCCAGTCCAGTCGCGGGGTGGCATGCAGCAACGTCAACGGCAGCGCATGCCGGGCGGCGAAGTCCGCGGCCCAGCGGGCGGCGCCGAGGGCTGCGTCCGATCCGTCGACGCCGACGACGACAGGCTGTTCGCTCGCTGCGGTGCTCATCTCTGGAGACTATTCGGGCCGCCGACCCACCTACAGTGTGCCGATGACTAGTTCGGGTTTCGCCGTGCCCGCGGACGGCGTACTGATCAGCGATGGCGGCCTGGCCACCGAGCTCGAGGCCCGCGGCCACGACCTGTCCGATGACCTGTGGTCGGCCCGGTTGCTCGCCGAGGCTCCCGAGGAGATCGTCGCGGTCCACGAGTCGTTCTTCCGCGCCGGCGCGCAGTTCGCGACCACCGCCAGCTATCAGGCCTCGTTCGAGGGCTTCGCCCGCCAGGGCATCGACCGGGCGCAGGCCGAACGTCTGATGCGCCGCAGCATCGAGCTGGCCGCCGAGGCCCGCGACGCCGCGGCACCGTCGGCGTGGGTGGCGGCCTCGGTCGGGCCGTACGGGGCGATGCTCGCCCACGGCGAGGAGTACATCGGGCGCTATGGACTGTCGGTTGCCGAGCTGATCGCCTGGCACCGGCCGCGATGGGAGATCCTGCTCGCCGCCAACCCCGATGTTCTGGCGGTGGAGACGATCCCCGACAGCGACGAGGCGCAGGCCGTGGTCGAGTTGGTGCGCGAGTACCAGGTCCCGGCCTGGCTGAGCTACACCATCGACGGTGATACGACGCGGGCCGGACAACCCCTCGACGAGGCGTTCGCCGTGGCCGCCGACGTCCCCGAGATCGTGGCGGTCGGCGTCAACTGCTGCGCACCGGGCGACGTGCTGGGTGCGGTCACGACGGCCCATCGGGTAACCGGTAAGCCGGTGATCGTCTACCCCAACAGCGGTGAGGTGTGGGACGGCGAGAACCGGGTCTGGATCGGCAGCGCCGGCCTGGACACCGGGCAGGCGGCATCCTGGGTCGACGCCGGCGCCCGCATCGTCGGCGGATGCTGCCGGGTGCGGCCGGACGACATCGCGGCGATGGCCGCGGCGATCGGCGAGTTTCCCTCAGCCTGATCCGGATGCCCTCGGACCCGATCGCGGGGCTGTAGTTTCTTCTGGCGCGTGCAAGCAGTGCCGCCGAGACGCAGGAAGAGGGTCGACGTGATCACAGGACACAACTCCGGGCAGCGCTGGTGGCGGGCTGCAGCCGTGGTCGCGGTAGCCGGCAGCCTGGCTCTGGCGGGCTGCTCGAAGAGCACCGAGTCGTCGTCGGGTACCTCGGCGGGTCCGACCAACTCCACTGTCGCCGTCGCCCCGGAGAAGGTCGAGGAGATCGCCGCGACCGTGCCGGAGAACATCCGCAAGTCCGGCAAGCTCGTGGTCGGCGTGACCATCCCCTACACCCCGAACGAGTTCAAGGACTCCGACGGCAAGATCGTCGGCTTCGACGTCGACCTGATCAATGCGGTCGCCGCGACGCTGGGCCTGACCGCCGAGTACCGCGAGTCCGACTTCGCCAAGATCATCCCGTCCATCGAGGGCGGCACCTTCGACGTCGGGATGTCCTCGTTCACCGACACCAAGGAACGCGAGCAGCAGGTGGACTTCGTCACCTACTTCTCGGCGGGCAGTCAGTGGGCCCAGAAGGCCGGCGCGGGGATCGACCCGAACAACGCCTGCGGCAAGAAGGTGTCGGCGATGGCGGCCAGCACCCAGGTGACCGACGAACTTCCCGCCAAGAGCAAGGCGTGCGTTGCCGCCGGCAAGCCGGAGATCCAGATCCTGACCTTCGACGGTCAGGACGCGGTGACCAACGCCGTCGTGCTCGGTCAGGCCGACGCGATGTCGGCGGACTCCCCGGTGACCGCGTGGGCGATCAAGCAGAGCAAGGGCAAGCTGGAGTCCGCCGGCCCGGTGTTCGACTCCGCGCCCTACGGCTGGCCGGTGAAGAAGGGCTCACCTCTGGCGCAGTCACTGCAGAAGGCGCTGGAGCACCTGATCGCCAACGGCGACTACAAGACCATCGTGTCGAACTGGGGTCTTGAGGAAGGCGCCATCGACAAGCCCGTCATCAACGGGGCGATCAACTAGGGCGCGTAGCAGGGCTCCGCGCCCGGGGTGTAGTACGGCAGGCCGGTCGGCGAGATGCACGGCGCCTCGCCGGGGAACGACGGCACCAGCGAGTACGCGTAGGTCTCCGGGAAGCCGTAGCGGGCCCAATCGCCTGCCACCGCGTCGGCCGTGCCGACGGCCACCGCCGCGCCGACGGCGTCACCGGCGATACCCGGGGTACAACCGCCGACGGCAACGTGCCGGCCGCCGACCTCGCCACACACGTCGGCCTGGGCAATGGGGGCGATCGCGGCGGGCACTGCCGACAGGGCGGCCATGCTCAGCAGTATCGCTGCAGTTTTCTTAGACATGCCGCCATTATCGCGGACTAATTGACGGCTGTTACAGCGATTGGTGATGACTTCGGCGACGCGGGGAAGTCTGTCTGTCAAGGGAAACAGTTGACTTCTCAGGAGGGGTTCGTCATGCGTCCACTGCGGTATTCCATCAACCTCACCCTCGACGGGTGTTGCGATCACCGGTCCGGAGTTCCGGACGAGGAAGTGCACCGTCGCGCCGCGGAAACTCTGGGCAGAGCCGACGCCCTCCTGTTCGGCCGGGTGACCTATCAGATGATGGAGACAGCCTGGCGATTGCCGCTGCAGTCACCGATGCCGGAGTGGACGCTGCCGTTCGCCCGCACGATCGATGCGGCCAAGAAGTACGTCGTCTCCTCGACTCTGGACCGCGTCGACTGGAACGCCGAACTCATCGAGGGCGACCTCGGGGAGGCGGTGGCTCGGCTCAAGGCACAGCCGGGCGACGGCCTCTATGTCGGCGGGGTGATGCTGCCGCAGGCGTTGGCGGAGCTGGGCCTGATCGATGAGTACGAGTTCGTGGTGCATCCCCGGATCTGGGGCAGTGGGCCCGCACTGTTCTCCGGATTGTCGACGCCGATCGACCTTCAGCTCGTCGACCAGCTCGAGTACGACTCGGGTGCGGTGGCCCTGCGGTACGTGCCGCGCCGCTGACCGCCGATTCTGATCCACGCTGCCGGACTCGTCCCGCATGCTGGAGGCCTGCTCCCGTGACGAGAGGTTGTCATGACCGACGTGGACCGCTTCCTGGATCGTTTCGCCGGCTTCGGCCGGGCGCCCGATCCCGACAAGTATGAGGATCTCTTTGATCCGGCCGACGGGACCGTGCTGCACCCAGGGATGATTACGCCCCTGCACCGCAACCAGGTTCGCGCCTACATGGCCACCTATCTGGCCGGGGTGCCCGAGTTCCGGTTCGAGATCGTCGAGTGGGCCGAGCGGGACGGCACGGTCTTCGTCGAAGCCCGCAACAGCGGCCGGCCCGGCGGTGCCGAGGTACTCGAGTGGGGCACGGTCTACTGCATCACTTTGCGTGGTGACCGGGTTCTGCGGGGACGCGCCTACGGTGATCGGGTGCCTCTGCTGGCGCGGCTGATGCCTGAGGTCACCCTGGCCCAGGCCGCGGCGCTGGGTGCGCCGGCGCCGGGACTGGACGTGGGAGAGGGCGATTGACGATTCAGCCGGTCACGACTGGCTGGGTCGCATTGCGCCATTCCAACGGGTTGAGCTCGCGGTAGGGATCGCCGTCGCGGATCTCGAGCAGATCCTTCAGCGCGTGCTCGATGGACTCCTGGGTGCGCGCCTTGACGTCGGCGACCCACGAATCATGGTTGCGGCGTGCGGGTTTCGTGGTGTCGATCGGCGGGCAGAACCGAAGGTACATCCGTTGCGGGCGCGGGACCATCGTCGGTCCGAGGCCGCGCGTCAGCGGCAGTCCCATATTGGACTTGCCGGTCAGCCGCTTGGCGACCGAAGTCGTGAACCGGCCCCAGAGGCTGTCGCGGGTGAACAGGCTTTTGTAGACGTCGTCACCGCCGACCAATGCCACCGGCACGACCGGATAGTCGTTCTCCACGGACAGGCGGGCAAAACCGGCCCGGCCCTCCCACAGCAGGGTGTATTCCTCGCCCTTGAACTTCGACATCTCGCGGCCGCCGCCGGGGAAGACGAGGATGGGCTCGTTGTTGTGCATCAACTCGCGCGCGGTGTCGGGGTGTCCAACGACGGCGCCGTAGGCAGCGAGGGCATCGCCCAGGACACCGGGGGTGTACTTGATGGTCCATACGGCCAGCGACCGCACCCGCTTGCCGATCGCGCGGCGCACGAAGTACGGAATGAGGATCACTTCGCCCGCACCGGCAGTGTGGTTGCCCACCAACAGGAATCGCCCGTCGGCCGGCAGGTTTTCCAGGCCGTCGACGTAGGGGCGGTAAAGGTTCATCGCCGGCTCGATTCCGTCGAGAACAGAGTCGACCACGCCCTGCAGCTGCTGCACGCGCGGGGATGGGTTGGTGATCTGGTCGATGTCGGCCAGCGGTGTCATGGTGGTGCCTCCGTTCCCAAGGTGTGTAGCCAGACTAACAGACGAACTAGTTCGTCTGTTAGTCGTTCGCTGTGAGCTGCGTCGCCCGACGACGGGGCGCAGTCGTCAGTCGTTGGTCGGTAGGGGCCGCATCAGCGCAGGTAGAACGAGGTGGCGCCGCATGCGCCAGTCCGATTCGCGGAACAGGGTGGCCATCGCTGCGGCGGTCCCGGCGAGATCGTCGCGTCCGGTGAGATAGGCCCAGCGATGCTCTTCGGGCAGCACGAAGAACTGCTCGAAGAAGCCGGGGACCTCCTGCGGCGGCATGCGCAGCAGCGCTTCCAGTCCGATATGGCGGACGCGGTGGATCGCCTTGGCGGCAGGCGACCACACCGTCTCCCGGGCCGCCTTGAGCGCCCGATCGGGATCGGGCAGGTTCTCGGCGATCGCACGAGCCACCTCAGGCGCGAGGCGAAGCGAAGCGGCCACACTGAATCCAGTGGCCGGGTGGATCAGCGGTGCTGCCGCGCCGAACCCGAGGACTGTGGTGCCGGAGTGCCGCCGATGGTCCACTCGGAACGAAACCTTCTCGGTACGAGCATCTTTCGGTGCCGAGATGCCGTGGTGATCCAGCCGGGCGTGGAGGCGGCGCCGCAGTGTCGCCAGTGGCAACCCGGGGCGACGGGCCAGCGACGTCTCCTCAACGAGGACCTGGCCCTCGCCGAGTGGGACGACGTAGACGAACGTCGGCCAGCCATCCTCGTCATAGTCCGCACGCCAGTCCATGAACAGCGCCTCGCCGGGTTTGACGAGTGGTGTCACGGCGTCTTCGTCCAGGATCACCCCGTACGCGGTCTGTTCAGCGGGCACCGTGCGCGAGGGCCTGGCATCCAGCGGTCGCCATCGGCCCGCGGCATCGACCACCACGGAAGCTGTCAGCGTCGATCCGTCCGCGAGCGCCACCGCGCCGCGCTCGGGAGATCCGACCGCGCGTCCGGCGTGCACGGTGACCCCGGTGAACCGGTCGGCCAGATGTGCACGCAGCGCGTCGATGTCGAGAACCGCGTAGTCCCAACCCAAGCTGTGTTCGGTCAGGGCGATCGCCCGGCCGGCCGCCGTCGCCGCAACCACGGACGGCGGCAGGTCCGGGGGCAATTCGGTGCTCCACATCCCGTAGGTCGCCACCCATGGCCGATCCGGATTGGGGTCGAGGAGTCCGACGTCGAGCCCGAGCCGGCCGCAGGCGGCGGCCAGTGCCATGCCCGCAGGGCCGGCCCCGACCACTAAGACGTCCATGCGTTCCATCGTGTCAGGTGATGCCGGACCGATCGATGACATCTCGGGGACATCGGGGTGGCTCGAGTCAGCTGTCGGTGGCCGGTGGGCCGATGAAGTCGACGCCGGCGTTGATCGCTGGGCGGTGCCGCAGGATTCGGTAGTGCGCCAGCCGGCCGAGCCCGCGCGTGGTGTGCAGTTGCGCGCCGGGCCATACCGTGGCCAGGCGCTCGCTGGCCGCATACGGGCTGTCCGGATCGTCCGGGTCGTGAATGAGAAGCAACTCCGGGTAGCCGGCCCGTGGGCCGGTCCAGGTCAAGTTCGTGTGATGCAGTGGCATGCCGATCCGGTCCTCGAGCCGGCGGTGCAAGCCCGCACGAATCCGGCGGCCAAAATTGTGCCGAGCGGCGAAAAGGTCTAGGTAGAGCGGGAAATCGCCCATCGGCGCCAGGAGGACCAGGCGGCCGACCGGTGCGCCCCGCGACGCCGCCAGGACCGTCGAGTTCGCCCCGAGCGAGTGGGCCACCACCGCATGTGCCGGACCGTGTGCCTCGATCATGGCCGCGATCGCGTCGGCACATTCGATGGCGGTGGTGCGCCCCGGCGCGAGCGCACCCGGATCGGACTCGTTGTGGCTCGGCAAGTCGAACGCGACGACCCGATAGCCTGCTGCCACAAGCGGTTTGACGAACACCGCCAGATGCGCGCGTTGACCGCCCCAACCATGGACCAGATAGATCGGCGGCCCCTCGCCCCACATCTCCCCGGCGACTCGGTGCCCGTCCCAGAACGCCTCGGTGGGTGTCCCGGGTGACACGCCTGGCGGCATGCGCAAGCTCGACTCGAGAACTGGCGGGGTGCACCACAGTTCGACGGCCCACCGGGATCCCACGGCGGGAACCGTGCGCTCCAACGCCCAGAACGTCCGGCGTACCCCCGTCGCGACCGGCGGCAGGACGCCCGAGCCGGCAATGTCCAGCGGCGGTAGGTCTTCGGATGCCCCCTCCGTCATGACCCCCGATTGTAGGGGGCTGCCAGAGATGGCCCTATTCGCGCAGTTCGGGGGCGGATCTCGATGGAAGTTGGTCGAAATTGTCGACTCAGCCCTCAACCGGGATTGATGTTCTACGATGCCCAACAGCCGCCCAGCAACGACGGAATCGTTCAGCAGACGGCGTGTTAACTGCGGAAGGATTCGTCCATGACCACAACGCGCAAAGTCTCGTGCGTTCTCGGCGGTGCCCTGCTGTCCAGTGGCATCGCGGTGATGGGCCTGGGTCTGGCGGCGGGCGCCCAGGCCGATACCGGTCCGGCCCCCCTTCGCCCCGCGCCGCTCCCCCTCGACGACAACGGGTGGGGACCGGCCAAGCAGTGGTGCCCCGGTGATGAGCTCCCCGCGACCGGCAACCACGTCACCGACCCGTTCCGGGGCTGGGACATGACGGTGTGCCACACGTACTACTACCTGTGGCCAGGGATGGGCAACGTATCCAACATGATCTGGGACGGCGATAACCCGCCCCCGAAGCCGGATTCGGGCTACCAGCCACCGCCGCCGCTGCCGCCGGGCCTGTGCTGGCCGACGGGCTCGTTCATCCCCGTGCCGGTGCCCTGCTAGCGGCCCGTCCCTTGATCGCCACCCAGGTCAGGTAGGCGACGAAGCCCCGCGCCTCAAAATCGCTGTGCAGAGCGGATATTCCGGGAGAATGCCCGGCCTGCCGACCCACGAGGGCGCTGCATCTCGACGATGTTCGGTGTCGGCGCACCCGGGGCTCGGTCGAACCGTTTGATCGGGGAACCGAATCCTGTTCGGAGATCGCTGATTTGATGGCGTCTCTCCCAGGCCGTGCTGACGTGCAGACGGAGCGGGAGAGCCAGCGGATGGCCGTGATGGAACGCGGCCGGGGACTGCTGACATCGTTTCGGTGAGCTGACCGGGCCGACGCGCAACGCCGCCGGTGCGCCGCACCACACCACCGGGGCCCTTTCCTGGCACCATTGAGGGTGACCGCGAGTTCGAGAGCCACTCCGTATCAGGAGCATGGTCATGGTCGCTCAGCTGCGGATACACCAGATGGTCGGACCGGCCGTCTACCATTCCACCGGCCACCCGATGGAGAGGACGAGAGTTGAGTTACACCGCGGCTGACATCACCGAGCTCGATGATGTCCAGCACACCCGCCTGCGGCCGGCGGTGAACCTCGGTCTGGACGTGCTGAACACCGCCCTGCGCGAGCTGATCGACAATGCGGTGGAAGAGGTCGCCGACCCCAGCCACGGCGGATCCACCGTCACGATCACTTTGCACGCCGACGGGTCGGTCAGTGTCGCCGACGACGGCCGCGGACTGCCCGTGGACACCGACCCGACCACCGGGAAGAACGGCATCGTCAAAACCCTGGGCACCGCGCGGGCGGGCGGCAAGTTCTCCGCGCACGCCGACGCCACCGGCACCGGGGCCGGGCTGAACGGTATCGGCGCCGCGGCCGCGGTCTTCATCTCGGCGCGCACCGATGTCACGGTCCGCCGCGCCGGAAAGACCTACGTACAGAGCTTCGGCAGCGGCTACCCCGGCGTGTTCGACGGTAAGGACTTCGATCCGAACGCGCCGTTCACCCGGTCGGACACCCAGAAGCTGCGCGGGATCGGCAACCGCAAGCCCGACGCCCAGGGCACCACGGTGCGGATCCTGTTCGATCCGGCCGTCGTGCCGGATTCCACGCTGAACATCGGCGAGGTGCTGCTGCGCGCCCACGCCGCGGCGCGGATGTGCCCCGGCGTGCACCTGATCGTCGTCGATGAAGGCTGGCCGGGCGACGAGATTCCGCCGGCGCTGCTGGAGCCGTTCAACGGCCCGTGGGGTACCGACACCCTGCTGGACCTCATGTGTACCGCGGCCGGCACCCCCACGCCGTCGGTGCGCGCCGTCGTGGAAGGTCGCGGCGAGTACACCACCGGCCGTGGCCCGACACCGTTCCGCTGGTCGCTGACAGCGGGCCCGGCCGAGCCGGCGACGGTGGCCGCGTTCTGCAACACCGTGCGCACACCGGGTGGTGGTTCGCATCTGACCGCGGCGATGAAGGGGCTCTCCGAAGCGCTGGCCGACCGGGCGTCGCGGATCCGCGACCTGGGCCTTGCCAAAGGCGAAGAAGGCCCTGAGGCACAGGATTTCGCGGCGGTCACAGCCCTGGCGGTGGATACCCGCGCCCCCGACGTGTCCTGGGATTCCCAGGCAAAGACAGCGGTGTCGTCCCGCTCGCTGAACCTGGCGATGGCCCCGGATGTGGCGCGCAGCGTCACGATCTGGGCGGCCAACCCGGCCAACGGCGACGCCGTCTCACTGTGGACCAAGCTGGCACTGGAGTTCGCCCGGGCCCGGCGCAGCGCCGAGGGCGCCAAGGCCCGCTCCCGGGCGGCGTCGAAAGCCAAGGGGCTCGGCACCAATCTGTCGCTGCCGCCGAAGTTGCTGCCCAGCAGGGAAACCGGGCGCGGTTCGGGCGCCGAACTGTTCCTCTGCGAGGGCGACTCGGCGCTGGGCACCATCAAGGCCGCCCGCGACGCCACCTTCCAGGCGGCCTTCCCGCTCAAAGGAAAGCCGCCCAATGTCTACGGCTTCGCCCTGAGCAAGGCGCGGGCGAAGGATGAATTCGATTCCATCGAGCGCATTCTGGGCTGTGGGGTGCGGGACAACTGCGACCCCGAACAGTGCCGCTACGACCGGATCCTGTTCGCCTCCGACGCCGATCCCGACGGCGGCAACATCAACTCGAGCCTGATCTCGATGTTCCTGGACTTCTACCGCCCACTCGTCGAGGCCGGCATGGTCTACGTCACCCTGCCGCCGCTGTTCGTGGTGAAGAACGGTGACGAGCGCATCTACTGCCAGGACGAGTCCGAGCGGGATGCCGCGGTGGCCCAGTTGAAGGCGACGTCCAAGAAGCGAGTGGAAGTCCAACGCAACAAGGGCCTGGGCGAGATGGAC
Source organism: Mycobacterium sp. M26 (assembly GCF_001494595.1). Lineage (GTDB taxonomy): Bacteria > Actinomycetota > Actinomycetes > Mycobacteriales > Mycobacteriaceae > Mycobacterium. The sequence goes on along the minus strand of NZ_LN929907.1, from coordinate 454,844 downwards.
GCCGACGACTTCTGGAACACCGTCCTGGATCCGCAGCGGCGCACGGTGATTCGGGTCCATCCCGACATCAGCGAGATGAAACTGCACCACACATTGTTCGGCGGCCCGCCCGAGGGACGTCGCACGTGGATGGCCGAAGTCGCCGCCCGTGTCGACACCTCCGCGCTGGACCTCGACTAGGAGTACTTCGTGACCGCCACTCTGGACATTCCCGAACAGAACCCCGACCTGGTGCTCGACCAGAGCGCCGATGACTACTGGAACCACTACCAGCTGACCTTCGCGCTCTACAGCGTCAGCGACCGCGCCATCCCGTCCGCGTTCGACGGGCTCAAGCCGGGCCAGCGCCGGCTGCTCTACCAAATGCACGACTCCCGGCTGCTGCCCGGCAACAAGCCGCAGAAATCCTCGAAGGTCTGCTCAGCGGTCACCGGCAACCTGCACCCGCACGGCGGCGCGTCGATGTATGGCGCGGCAGCGCTGATGGCGGCCGAGTTCCAGCGCGTGAAAGTCATTGACGGCCAAGGCGCTTTCCCCCGCATTCAGGGCGACATCCCGGCCGCCGACCGATACACCGAGATGCGGCTGTCTGCTCCCGGCGCGGCATTGACCGCCGAGCTCGACGACCACGCCGTGCCGATGGTGCCGACGTTCGACGGGGAATGGACCGAGCCGACGATGCTGCCGGCCCAGTGGCCGGTTCTGCTGTGCAACGGTGCCGTCGGCATTGCCGAGGGGTGGGCCACCAAGGTGCCGGCCCACAATCCCCGCGAGGTGATGGCTGCCTGCCGGGCGCTGCTGAAGACCCCAAACATGACCGACGACAGGCTGGTCAAACTCATTCCCGGGCCCGACTGGGGCTGCGGCGCCACCGTCGTCGGGACGGCGGGGCTGCGGGAGTACATCACCACCGGCCGGGGCGCGTTCACCGTTCGCGGCACGATTCAGATCGACGGCAAGAACTGCGTCATCACCGAACTGCCGCCCGGGGTTGCGAGTAACACTGTGCAGGAACGGATCCGGGCTCTGGTTGAGTCCGGCGAGATGTCCGGTGTAGCGGATATGTCGGACCTCACCGACCGGCGCAACGGGCTACGGATCGTGGTGACCGCCAAGCGCGGTTACAGCGCTGAGGACATCCGCGAGCAACTGCTGGCCCTCACGCCGTTGGAGTCGACGTTCGCCGCCAGCCTGGTGGCCCTCGACGAGAACCGGGTGCCGCGCTGGTGGTCGGTTCGTGAACTGATCGCGGCGTTCCTGACGCTGCGGGACTCGGTGGTGCTGCACCGCAGCGAGTACCGGCTGGAGAAGGTGACCGCGCGCCGGCACCTGGTGGCCGGGTTGATGACCATCCATCTGGACATCGACGCGGCCGTCGCGGTGATTCGCGGCTCCGACACCGTCGACGAGGCCCGGCAGGGCTTGCAGGAGCGTTTCGGGATCGACGCGGTACAGGCTGATTATGTTCTGGCACTGCAACTTCGACGGCTGACCAAACTCGATGTCATCGAGCTACGCGCCGAGGCGGAGAAGCTGGACGCCGAGTTCGCCGAGCTGACCGAGCTGGTCTCCAACCCGGACGCCCGCCGCGTGGTGATCGACCAGGAGCTCGTCGAGACCGCAAAACTGTTCAAGGGTCCCGAATTCGACCGCCGCACGGTCCTGGACGCCGAGGCCACCCCGGTGACGTCGAGCAGCGATGAGGACGGACCGCGGGAACGGAAGGTCAACGCGGCCTGGCGCCTGGATGACCGCGGGGTGTTCTCCGACAGCCACGGCGAGCTGCTGACCTCCGGTCTGGGCTGGGCGGTCTGGACCGACGGGCGGGTGAAGTTCACCACCGGCAACGGCTTGCCGTACAAGATCCGCGACATTCCGGTGGCGCCGGACATAACCGGCCTGGTGCGCTCGGGGGTGCTCCCGGAGGGGTACCACCTGGCATTGGTGACCCGGCGCGGCAAGGTGCTGCGGATCGACCCGGCCTCGGTCAATCCGCAGGGCGCTGCGGGTAACGGTGTCGCGGGCGTGAAGCTGGCCGGCGATGACGACGAGGTGATCGCCGCCCTGCCGGTGTCGTGCGGCAACGGTGAGGCGATCCTCTCGCTGGCCGAAAAGAGCTGGAAGGTCACCGAAGTCGCCGACATCCCGGTGAAGGGCCGCGGCGGCGCCGGCGTCGGATTCCACCCGTTCGTCAAGGGCGAGGACGCGCTGCTGGCCGCCTCGATCTCGGCGACCGGTTACGTGCGCGGCACGAAGTCGGTGCGCGCCGAGAACCGCGCCAAGGCGTCGATCAAGGGCTCCGGAGCCGACGTCACACCGGCGGACTAAACCGACTCATCCGCAACGGATCTCCGAACACAGAGAATCCACGTACGGCTGGGCCTCGCGCTCGCGGCTGCTGGTTCCGCTTACGGACCAGGCTGAGAGCACCGCCGGAGGTCCTCGACCACGAACGGCACCTGATCGTCGGGCAGCGCAGCGGCCGCTCTTTGCGGTTGTCCGTGCCGCGCCGTACCTCACGGCCTATCCGGCCTAATTCGAGCGAGACGCGGGGGAAACATGGTGGACACTGCACCGCGATTGGATCTCGCTGACAGTTCAATCTCGTTAGTGAGGCCAGATGCCAGCAAAACCGTTCCACCTCGGATGGTTCCAGACTTTCCAGGCCAACGAGTGGAAGACTCCGTACACGCTGTCGGAGGGGGTTCCGTTCACCGGGGACTTCTACGTCGAGCTGGCCCAGGCGCTCGAGCGGGCCTGCTTCGACTTCCTGATGCTGGAAGACACCGTCGGGATCCCACGCGGTCTGGAAGGCACCACGGCTCGCGCTCTGGAGACCGGAGACTCCTGTCCGAAACAGGATCCGGTGCCGCTGGCCGCGAAGGTCGGCGCGCTGACCCGGCAGCTGGGCATTGTCGCGACGATGTCCACGACGTTCTACCACCCGTATGCGTTGGCGCGCCTGGCCTCGACTATGGACTCGCTCACGAGTGGGCGCTTCGGCTGGAACGTGGTCACCAGCGCGAAGGACGAAGCGGCCCAGAACTTCGGCCTCGATGAGATGCCGGAGCACGATTTGCGCTACGAGATCGCCGACGAGTTTGTTGAGCTGGTGAACGCACTGTGTGACAGCTGGGAACCGGGAGCGATCGTGCGCGATCGCGAGAAGGGAATCTACATCGATCCCAGTAAGGTCCATGACGTCAACTTCGTCGGCAAGCACTTCAAGTCGCGGGGTCCCCTGACGTGCGTCCGCTCACCGCAGGGGCGCCCCGTCTACCTGCAAGCCGGCGGGTCCCCGGCGGGGCGAGCCTTCGCCGCCAAGCACGCCGACGCGATCATCGCCTGGGCGACTGGAATCGAGGGGATGAAGGACTACCGAGCGGATATCCGCAAGCAGGCCGCCGCCGCTGGGCGCGATCCAGATGACGTGAAGGTGATGTTCCTGTTCTCCCCGATCCTCGGCGAGACCGAGGCGGAGGCCCGAGCCAAGATCAAGGCGCTGAACGAGGAGGAGATCCCGGCACTTCTCAAGGCGTTGAGCTCGAACTTCTACGCGGACTTCACCAAGATGGATCTTGACGAGCCGGTCCCTTACTTCGTCACGCGCGGTGAACAGGGATCACTCGCCGGGTTCGCCCAGTGGGGAACTGGCAAGACGCTGCGCCAGTGCATGGCGGCCCAATCGGGAGGCGGCGCCACCTCCTTCGAGGCCATTGGGACGCCGGACCAGGTCGCCGACATCATGGCGGCGGCGATGGAAGAGGTCGGCGGTGACGGCTTCCTGATCCCAGGGGATGGCGGGTCGTTGACGCGTCACAGGATCATCGAGATCTGCGACGGACTGGTGCCTGCGCTGCAGGCGAGGGGTCTGACCCGGACGAGCTATTCACACGCGCTATTGCGGGACAACCTGCGGGCGTTCTGAGCCCTGACCCGCCGAGGGCGATTTGGGTTCGGTGTTTCCTGTTGTGGCTTCTCAAAGGTCGTTCCGGTTACGTCCTGTTGCCGCCAATGTCCCGACCCCGGTGGCTTCGCCGGCATGACATCGGCGTTCATGCACGATGGCGCCGCCGTCGTGATCGGCGGCGCTTCTGGCATGTTCCGGTGAAGGCCCGCGGTGGCGTCACACCGGCCGGCTAGCCGGTGAAGCCCTCCCCCGACGTCGACCGGTCGTGGTGGGTGTAGGTGGACGGGCTGTGGTTCTCGCGGGCGATCTTGTCCAGCATGGCAATTCGCTCGCGGGCAGCCGCGCCGCTCTTCTTCCGGTCCTCACGGATCGGGTTGGACCACGGCAGTCGGTCGGCCACCATCGCGATGCCCACGTTGAACTTGGTGATCTCGGCGAAGTAGCGGGCCCGGCGCTCGAAGTTGTAGCCCAGCGGTTCGAAGAGGGTGCCGGCCACCATGGCCTCGATCTGCTGGTAGCCGAACACGACACCGGCTGGTGCCAGCGCGATGCTGGCGGTGATCTGGTTGGCGTACCGGGACACCAGATTCCGAACCCAGTCGGGCAGCGCCTCGGTCAGCGTGGTCAGGTGCGCCGGACCGGCGATGGCGTCGACCAGCTGAGCCCGCCACGGCGACGGGTTGCCGCCCCTGGCGAGCACGTAGTTCAGCGACTTGATCAGCTCGATGCCGTTCTCGGAATGCAGCAGCTCCGGAGCTCCCCACAACCGCCCGGAGAACGACGAGTACTCGGCGAGGTCCTCGAGCTGCTGCGGGGTGAGCTTGCGGCCGAAGGCGTGGTCGACGAGGCGGCCGAGCAGGAGCCCGCTACCGAACCCGAGCAGCGAGGTGACCGGGATGGGTTCGCCGAACTTGAGATAGACCTCGTCGCCCCACTTCCGACGCAGCCCACGACTGGCCAGGGCGTGCATCAAGCGCACCCGCACCACGTCCTGGAAGGCCTGCGAATTGCGGTCGAAGATGTCGGGCAGCGTGAAGGCGGCGAACACCCGGGCGGTTTCGATGAAGCGTCGCGGACCGTCGTCGGCGAAGCGGCCGGTCGCACCGGTGGCCGCGGAGATGTCACCCGTCATCGCGGTCTCGTAGAACGCCCACGAGCGGATGATCGTGGTGGCGGCCCAGGTGCTCGACAACGCCAGCATCCGGCCCCGCTCGGCGGACACGAGATCGAACTGCGCCGGCAGCTGATCGAGGTGCTCGAAGAGCTCCACGAACTCCGGCGGCGGATTGTCGAGCGTGTCGATGCCACGGGTCAGCGCCTGCTCGAACAACGCCCGGCCTTGCTCGGGGCCGAGGCGCTCGAACGCTTCGACGGCGCCGATCATGTACTCGTCGCGCTGCCAGAAGTAGTCGTCGCGCAGGCGGGTGAGGTCACTGGGTTGGACCTCTTTGTCGATGTCGATCCACTCGCCGAACAGGAACTCGCGCATCCGGCGCCACTGGTCGGCGAAGTAGTCGCGGCCGGGTGGGATGGGCCGCAGCGGCCGATCTGGATGATCGCGGCGATTGAAGTCGACGTCCTCGAGAAGGATCTGCGGACGTTCACCAGTCACGGTCATGAGGCGACGTTAGCGCGGCAGCCATCAGCTGGCAACGACCGTTGTCATTTTTCGCTGATTACAGTGGAGAAGCACCATGGGCGTACCGCGCGGCATCCTTCGTTGGACGATTGTCCTTGCTGTTCTGCTGGTGAGCACCGCCCTTGGGTCGGCTATCGCCGTGGCCGCTGAACTCGGCGACTATCGCTGGGAGCGTCGTCCCCTGCTGGTGTTCGGTCCCACCCACAACGATCCGCGTCTCGCCGAGACGGTGCGGCGGATCGACGCCACGCGCTGTGACTTCACCAGCCGCGACATGGTGCTCGGGCAGGTTCTGGCCGCGGGCGGCAGCACGCTCGATGGTCAACCGATCGACGCGGAGGCGTCACAGCGGCTGAGGGCGCAGTTCGCGATAGACGCGGATGCCTTCACGGTGGTGCTGATCGGCAAAGACGGCGGCGAGAAGTTTCGCGTCACCGGCATCCCGGATCTTCAGCGAATCTATACCGTGATTGACGGTATGCCGATGCGCAGCAACGAGATTCGGACCAACCCACTACGGTGTTGATACCATCGGCAACAACTCCAGGAGCCAGTAGATATGCCAACCTTCATGGTGGTCGCGACGTTCAACCCCGAAACCGACCTTCCTCAGATGCGCACCGTCATCGCCGAGGAGGTCGCACAGGTGAAGGTCCTGGAGAGCGAGGGACGACTCGCCTCAGTCCATATCTCTTCCGCACGCGGCACCGTGTTTCTCGAAGTCGTCGCTGAGGATGCCGACGGTGCGCTGGCCACGGCGCAGACGCTGCCGATGGCGAAGTGGTGGGCGATCGACGTCTTTCCGACAGACAAGCCGCCGGCCTAAGCGGACGTCGAGTTGCCGTAATCCCAGGACAACGTCCGTACCGGCGTCACCCGAATGTAGGCGGCGCCCGGTCGGGGTGCGGTGGGCCATTCGGATTCCGGCACACCGCGCGCCCGCGCCCCGGCCCGCGCGAGTTCGAGAGCTTCATCCGAGCCGCGGACGATGCGGGCGCGCCCCTGGATCATCACGCCGCGGATGTCGGCCATGGTGGAGCCGTCTTCGAGCATGATGCTGACGTTCGGGTTTGCTTCGATATTGGCCACCTTGCGGGTGCCGTCGCGCACACCCAGGATCACGTCGCGGTCGAGGCGAAAGTATCCGAGAGGCACAGAGTGCGGGAAACCCTCAGAGTCGATGGTGCTCAGTACTGCCCAGCCCGGCCGGCTATCCAGATACGCCGCAACTTCTTCGTCACTGAGTTTTCGTGGCATGCCGTGAGGCTAACAAGATCGAATGCGGATCAGGGCGATGGTTCAGCGTGACGAGTCAATGACACTGACGACGAGCTGGAACGGGCCCTCTTGCTTGTCCAGGATGTAGATGCCGACGCGGTTGATGGTCGACGGGTCCAGCGGCGGCGCCGGTACAGGGTTGAGGAACATGCCCACCGATTCGAAGCCGGCGATAGGCAGTTCATAGGCTCGCCGGGCGCCGGCATCGGTGGAGAAGCGCTGGATGTAGGACCAGGGCTGGCCGGTTTCCACTTTCAGGACGTAGGTCTTGCCGTCCCCCAGTGCTCGCACACTCAGCGCGGTCGCGCCGCTGGCCCGAGTACCGATCTCAGGGTCGACCGGACCGCGGGCGGAGGCGAATCCGCCGTTGTTCTCCAACGAGATATTGCCCGCGAAGACCAGCCCACCGTCACCGAACGACACCGACGAGGTCGACCGGCCGCCCATGACGGGATCGTTCACCGTGGTCCAGGCGGCTACCGCGTTGCGGTCGCTGAGGTCGACGAGAACGGCCGGTTCGTCAGCACGGGCGATCGGTCCGAGGTTCACACCCGACATGATCAGGATCGCCAGGCAGGCAATCGCCACACCCGTCCACGACCACCGGCGATGGTGATAGTTGCCCATCACCCCAATGTAGGGACGTTGGCCTAGCTGTCAACGACGCCGTGATCGGGTCTAGGCCCGCAGGATCTCGGCCGGAGACACGGTGGTGACGAAACCTTTTGCAGCAGAAGAAAGTTCGGCGTCTGCCGTTGCGAGGGCGTCTGCCTGGAGCCTGGTCAGTGCGATGTACTCGGCCCGGTAGGTGTCCGACCAGTTCAGCTCGGCAGCGATGCGCCAGGCATGGTCCTGCAGCGTGCGATCGCCGAGAAGCCGGATGCGCAACCCCCGAATGCCGTCGAGAATCGTGCGCCCCGACCTCTCCTCGAGTTCTCCACGCTGGACCGATCCGTACACCAGGGCGAGCACCTGCGATCGCAGCAGCGTAGGCGCAGTCAGACTGTGCTCGGAGGGAATCCGAGCTCGACTGGTGGCGAGATCGATCGCCACCGGCGCGTCAACGACAAAGATCGTCATGACGGATCCCGCGCGGCGTCGCTACTCCGTCGAGCGGAAATAGGGCTCAACCGTGCCACTGCGCTTGACGACCATGGGATTGCCGCGACGATCCTTCGCGGTAGGGATTTCGACACGCACCCAGCCCTCGGCCACGTCATATTCGTGAACGTTGGTTGTGTCGACGCCGTTGAAGCGGATACCCACGTCACGCAGGAGCACCTCTTCGTCGTAGAACGGGCTGCGCGGATCGATGGAGAGGTGGTTGGGCGGAACGTCGGTGTTCTGGTCCTCAGACATGATGGCTTTCGTTCAATCCTGCGTCAGGTACGTGGACGTGCTTCCCGAAGAATCTACGCGCTGGTGCGGAACCGGCTGGCACCGATACGGGTGAGCTTGATCAGAGGGCATCCAGGTCCAGATCGAAGAGCGACACGGGCCCGACGATGACGCCGTTCTCCTCGACGTAGCGGTCCCAAAGCTCGAGCAGTTCTGCCAGCTTGTCGGGCCTTGCGGCGGCCAGGTCGTGAACCTCACCAGGGTCGCGCGAGAGGTCGTAGAGTTGCCAGGTTCCCGGGCCGTACGGCGGGGGCAGGTGCAGCGCTTTCCAGTCGCCCTGCCGAATTGCGCGGCGGCCGAACAACTCCCACCCGGTGCCGGTGTCGGCGTCATGTACCGAGTCCGCCTGCCCGGACAGGTAGGGCACCATCGACCGGCCGCGCATCGGCTCCACCTCCCGGTCCCGGTACGTGGTGCCGGGATGCTCGGCGCCGGCCAGCTCCAGCACCGTCGGGGCGATGTCCATGACGGTGGTGAACGCCGTGCCGATCTCGCCCTGGCGGTCAAAGCCCGGCCAGCTCACGAAGCCCACCACCCGGATTCCGCCCTCGGTGGTGAAGGCCTTGTGCAGCCGCGACGGCGCGGTAGCGGCCTGCGCCCAACGCGGGCCGTACCAGGCCCAGGAGGTGGGAGCGCCGAGGTTGTCCACGCTGTTGTCACAGTGCTTGGCGACGAACGCTTCGATCTCGGGGCCGCGCAGCGGCATCGCCTCGACGATCGTTCCCTCCGCGCCGTTGTCCGACAGAAAGATCACGACCGTGTTGTCGAGCTCGCCGGTGCTGTCGAGATAGTCGATCACCCGGCCGATGTTCCAGTCCATCCGGTCGACCATGGCGGAGTAGACCTCCATCTTGCGGGCGGAGACGGCGCGCTCCTCGTCGGTCATATCCGCCCATTCGGGGGCGCCGTCGGCGACCACCGGGTGCGGCTCGACGTCGGGTGGGCACAGGCCCAGCCGGATGAGCGCCGCCAGCCGCTCCTCGCGCAATGCGTCCGGTCCGGCGTCGTAGCGGCCGTGGTACTCGGCGATGGTGTCCTGCGGCGCGTGCAGCGGCCAATGCGGCGCCTGGAAAGGCAGGTAGGCAAAGAAGGGCTGGTCCTCAGCGTCCTGGGGTCGCTCGCGAAGGTAGCGCAGCAGCGTGTCGGTATACACATCCGACGAGTAGAAGTCCTCGCCGACCGTGACGAATTGATCGTCTTCGGTGAACATCGTCGGCACTGGCGAGAGCCCGCCGCCCCCGCGGGTGCCGTAGTGGCTGGCACCGGCCGGCAGCAGGGCGAAGGAGCGGTCGAATCCCCTTGCCCACGGCGACCTTTCGATCGTGTCGCCGAGATGCCACTTGCCCGCCATGAGCGTCTGGTAGCCGGCGTCGCGCAGCAGCTCCGGCAGCGCCACGACCCGGTCGTTCAGATAGCCCTCGTACCCGGGGCCGCCCTGGAAATCTGGTGCGGCCATCTCGAGCATGGTGCCGATTCCGGCGACGTGGTGATCGGTTCCGGTCAGCAGCATCGCCCGCGTCGGCGAGCAGGCTGGCGCGGAATGGAAATCGGTGAGCCTGATTCCCGAGTAGGCCAGCCGGTCCAGGTTGGGGGTGTTGATCTCCCCGCCGAAAGCGCCGATATCGGAGAACCCGAGGTCGTCGGCCACGATGACCAGAAAGTTGGGACGTGTCACGCTGAAGAATCCTGTCACGGGCCACCCCTGAAGCTGGCGTTCATCTCACTTTCGCCGACCTGCGTGAACTCACCGGTCCGGCCCAGATCCGCCGAGCCCGGGAATCCGGCGAGGTCTAGCGTGAGCGGCATGGGTTTGTTCAGTCATGAGGAGTTCCGGGACCCGGGCGACGGCGTTGGTGGCGGCGCTAGCGGCGGGTCTGTTGAGCGAGCTCGGCGCGCTGAGCTCAGCGAGTACGGGACGGATGAACCGGTAGTCGTGGGTCCGGGGTTGCCGCCTGAGGACGGTTCCTGCGGTCAGTTCGCTGTGCAGTTTCACGTGCCTACGTCAGTGCTGTTCGGATTGAACCGTATTGCGGCTCTCCGCGGGGTGAGTGTGCCGGAGGTATGCCGGCAGGTGATCGGTGTGTTTGTTGCCCAACAGGAGGGTGAGCTGGGTGCATTGCTTGCCGCCGAAGCCGAGGCGGCTGATTACCGGCCGAGTTTGGGTGAGGCGTAGTCGCGCTCGCCGCAGGGACGCCGCCTGGACCTGCTCACTGCTGCGATAGGTCGGTTGAATGCGCGTTATGACTTGCCCCAGGGCGGTTTTGGTGACCGGGATGTCTGGCGTTGGGAAGTCAACCGTGCTGGCCGAGCTTGCCCGCCGCGGCTTCGCGACCGTTGACACCGATGACGGTGGCTGGATCGACGTCGTCGACGGTGAACCGCTCTGGCGAGAGCCACTGATCCAAGGGCTGTTGAACCGACCGCGCGAGGGTCCGCTCATCGTTCAGGGCACGGTCGCCAACCAGGGGCGCTTCTACGACCGCTTTGATGCGATTGTCTTGCTGAGCGCTCCGGTCGACGTTGTGCTGCGGCGCATCGCGGACCGTACGAACAACTCCTTCGGAAAGACAGTGGAGGAACGCTCCAAGATTCTGGCCGACATTGCTGAGGTGGAATCGCTGCTGCGACAAGCAGCGACTCATGAAATACGAACCGACCGCCCTCTGTCGGAAGTTGTCGACACGGTGGCCGACATCGCCTGCGGAGCCGCTTGAATCGAACCACCGGACTCGTTGCCAGATGTTGGAAAGCCACACCCTTTGGAGGCTCGGCTCAGGGCGGGGCAGCCCTTCTCCACGTCACGCGGTTAGTCGGTGAGCTTCGGGAGACCCCTTGTGATCGAGGACGCGAGCACCTTGCCGACCAGTGCCGCGAGCCCGGGGACCGCTGAGTCGAAACCGATCGTGTAGTTCAGTCTCGTACCGCCGCCTGCCGTCGGCGTCAGCTCCTGGCGGCCCCAATGGCCCCTCAGCGGACTGCCCTTCGTGATCTTGTACTCGATAAGCGTGTTCGGCTGGGCCGTTGTCGTGGTCTCCTCGAACGCCGGAAGCGGACCGATCTTGATGCGGCGGACGGAACCGACGCCATTGCGCGAGGTCGCTCCGTCACTGACGCGAGTGATCTTGGCGCCGAAGACCGGGCCGAGGTTCTCGTGCTCGGCGAGCTTTTCGAACACGGTCTGGGGGTCGGACTTGAACTCGTGAGTGATGCGGACTCGTTCGGGAGTGGTCATAGGCTCGGATACTAGGACGCCAACGTGTTGGTCCGGGCACCGCAGGGTAGCGCGAGTGACTGTTCGAGCAGTTCCGACATGAAGTTCGCCCCGAACCCGCTTCGCCGCGCCACGCAGCTTCCGATGCTGCACGCAGCAGCAGCTACAGTTCTGTAGGTTCTCGAATTCCGCTTCATTTCGCCTGCCTCTGATCTGCACCTACCGAGTTTGTCTCACGTCGATTCGTTGGCGTTTCGTCTCACTAAGCGTTTCATTCCCTAGCCGAAACGGAACCCGAGTACGGGGCGCTGGTTGGGCCTATTCCTATTGGGAAGGCGGGAGTCTCAAACTAATCCTGACCCTTAAGACCAGCTAATCCTGATCGTTGAGGCCAGTTCTTAGCTTAGGCTCAGGCAGTTACCCGCCGAGCTCCGCCGCATCGCTATCCAGGTTATGCGTGCCCCGCGCCGGCGCGGCCAGAACGGCTTCGGCCACTTCCGCCTCGATGTCCTTCGCCATGTGCTCGAAGCGGTGAGTTGCCCCAGCGGTGAACTCCACCAGCGGATCCCGTCCGGCCGATGCGCGCCACTGAACGGCATCTCTCAGCGTCTCGAGTTCGTACAGATGGTCTTGCCAACGCCGGTCGACTACCGCGAGGGTGGCGCGTCGCTCGAAATCGATCAGTTGGTCGCGACCCCAATCGCGCTCGCGCGCGGCGAGAATCCGATCGGTGTCGTCGACCAATAGGTCCACGAGGTCGTGCCAGCCGTGCCGGGAGGCAACCACGCGGTCTACTGCGGCACGATCAACGCCAACCGGATACAGCTCGGCCAACTGGTCGAAGAGTGGTGCGGTTTCCTCTTCGTCTTCGCCCAGGTGGCGACGGCCTCGCATGACGGCATCGTGCAAGGCGTGGCGGATCATCGTCCGGATCTGTTCGTGGATGTCGTTGCCGGCCAGCAATTCCCGTCGTGCCTCATAGAATGCGCGGCGCTGCCCGTCGAGGACGTCGTCATACTTCAGGACATGTTGACGTTCCTCGAAGGCGACCGCCTCGGCTTCGGCCTGGGCCATGTCGACTATTGCGGTGAGTCGGGGGCTCCTGATTGCTTCCTCGGGGCTGACGTTCAAACTGCGCAGGAACGCCTTGATCCAGTCAACCTTGAAGCGTTGCAATAAGTCATCTTCAAGGGACAGGTAGAACCGGGTCTCGCCGGGATCGCCCTGCCTTCCGGCCCGGCCACGGAGCTGATCGTCGATGCGCCGTGAATCGTGGCGCTCTGTGCCGATCACACACAGTCCGCCAATGCTCAGCACATACTTGTGCTCGTCATAGCTCTCAGCTCGTTTGCGTTCGAGCACCGGAATCCACTCGCGTTCGTAGGTTTCCGGGTCAGTGACCGGGTCGATGCCTCGCTCCCTAAGTTCGACCTCCGCCTCGAATTCGGGGTTGCCGCCGAGCATGATGTCGGTACCGCGTCCGGCCATGTTGGTTGCCACAGTCACCGCGCCCCGCCGCCCGGCGCGCGCGACGATCGCCGCCTCCCTTTCGATATAGCGGGCGTTGAGCACCTCGTGCGGGATACCGCGTTCGCGGAGCACGTCAGACAATTGCTCTGACTTCTCCACGCTGACCGTGCCAATCAGCACCGGCTGCCCACGGTTGTGCCGGTCGGCAACACTGTCCGCGACGGCGTCGAACTTCGCCCGATTGGTGCGGAATATCTTGTCCTCGCGGTCGATTCGCTGGCTCGGCTTGTGATCCGGGATTTGCACAACGTCCAGGCCATAGGTCCGATGGAACTCCGGGGCGTCGGACCGAGCAGTCCCAGTCATCCCCGACATCCGGCTGTAGCGACGAAAGTAGTTCTGGGCACTAATCGTCCGTAGCGTCTGGTTCTCAGGGTGAATCGTGACGTGCTCCTTGGCTTCAAGCGCCTGGTGCAGGCCGTCGCTGAAGCGGCGGCCTTCGAGCACACGCCCCGTGCTCACATCCACAATCTCTACCTCGTCCTCCGAGACGATGTAGTCGCGATCCCGAACGAAGAGTTCCTTTGCCTTGAGTGCGTTCTCCAGCATCCGAATTCGCCACGCATGCTCAGGCATGTAGAGGTTGTCAATCCCCAGCCTGGCTTCGACGTGATCCATACCGGGTTCCAGCAAGGCAGCGGTGTTGAGCTTGTCATCGACCTCATAGTGATGGTCAGCCACCATCTCCTCAGCGATGGTCGCGAACCGCCCGTGCTCGTCGGGCACAGGGTCAGACAGCCCCGAGATGATCAGAGGGGTTCGGGCCTCGTCGATCAGCACCGAGTCGATCTCGTCGATCAGCACGTAGTTGTGCCCGCGCTGCACGACACCATCCAGCGATGGCGCCATGTTGTCGTTGAGATAATCGAAAGCCAACTCAATGCCTGTGGCGTAGGTGATGTCAGCAAGATAGGCACGCCGACGGGATTCCGGACTCATGTCGGACAACACCACGCCCACAGAGAGCCCGAGAAACCGGTGGATGCGTCCGATCTTCTCAGCGTCGCGGCCCGCGAGGTAATCGTTGACCGTCACAACGTGCACGCCATCGCCGCTCAACGCGTTCAGGTAGGACGGAAGGCTTGCCACCAACGTCTTTCCCGATCCCGTCGCCATTTCTGCGATATGGCCCAGATGCAAGGCCACGCCGCCCATCAGCTGCTCATCGAAATGGCGCTGGCCGAGTGTGCGCCGTGACGCCTCCCGAACTGTGGCGAACGCTTCGGGCAACAACGCGTTCATCGACACCCCATCGTGGAGCCGGCGCCGATAGGCGTCGGTGAGCGCACGCAATTCGGCATCGGTCAGATCCCGATAGTCGCCCTCTATGGCGTTCACCCGGCCGACGAGCTCCTCGATGCGCGCGAACGACCGCCCCTCCCCAACTCGCAACATGCGATGAAGCAGGTTCGACATCAGCACCTTTCAGCCGAAAACGGTTGCCCCCAAGTAGGTATCAGTCCTACTCCATTACTCAGCCGTGTCGGACGATTCTTCTTCGTCATCCTCTTCGCGGCGCCTGCCGGCAATGACCAAGCCAGTTCCCGCGCCGACCAGCGAGGCCGCGATGCCGGCCAGCACACCCACTCCGTCGGCGCCGGTATGTGCCAGCTCGCCTTCGGGTGGAGCGCCAGCGTTGGAGTCGAAATCAGCCGGCGCAGTCTCGATGGTTGACTGGCCACCGTTGTGCTGCGTCGACAAGCCCGACGCCGGCGTTCCGGACGCGGTCTCGTTGGTCAGCTCCCCAACATTGTGCTGCGTCGACAAGCCTCGCGCCGGCGTTCCGGGCGCGGTCTCGTTGGTCAGTTGGCCGCCGTTGTGCTGCGCCGACAAATTCCACCACGGCGTCCCGGGCGCGAGATCACCCGGCACCGCCCCCGAACCCGGCACCGAGGTCTGCCCAACAAGCGTCGGTGCCTGAACCGACGGCGTCCCCTGCACCAGCGGCGGCACCCCCTGCTCCACCGGCGTCGGCGTCTGCTGGCCGGTCACCGTCGGCGGCACCACCTGCGGAGTCTCCTGACCCGTCAGCGTCGGCGGCACCACCTGCGGGGTCTCCTGACCCGTCAGCGTCGGCGGCACCACCTGCGGGGTCTCCTGACCGGTCAACCCCGGCGGCGGCAACGTCGGGGTCTCCCCGGTGTAGCTCGGCGGCACCACCTGCGGAGTCTCCTGACCCGTCAGCGTCGGCGGCACCACCTGCGGAGTCTCCTGACCGGTCAACCCCGGCGGCGGCAACGTCGGGGTCTCCCCGGTGTAGCTCGGCGGCACCACCTGCGGAGTCTCCTGACCCGTCAGCGTCGGCGGCACCACCTGCGGGGTCTCCTGACCGGTCAACCCCGGCGGCGGCAACGTCGGGGTCTCCCCGGTGTAGCTCGGCGGCACCACCTGCGGAGTCTCCTGACCCGTCA
>NZ_LN929907.1:0-439292 GCF_001494595.1 Mycobacterium sp. M26 | reverse complement strand
TCGGCGGCACCACCTGCGGAGTCTCCTGACCGGTCAACCCCGGCGGCGGCAACGTCGGGGTCTCCCCGGTGTAGCTCGGCGGCACCACCTGCGGAGTCTCCTGACCCGTCACCGTCGGCGGCACCACCTGCGGAGTCTCCTGACCCGTCAACGTCGGCGGCACCACCTGCGGAGTCTCCTGACCGGTCAACCCCGGCGGCGGCAACGTCGGGGTCTCCCCGGTGTAGCTCGGCGGCACCACCATTGGGGTCGCTTGTGGGGTCGCCTGCGGTATCGCACCGGGCACCTGATGGGGCGCCAGTTGCGGGGTCAACCCCTCCGGGCTTGGGGTCGCCACCTGCTGCGGTGCCGGCGCGAGCCGCCCATTCGGGTCGATGCCGTAGTACCCCACATGCCCGGGAGCCGAGATGGGCACGAAGCCAGAGTCGGACGGGAGGACTTCGTCGGGCAGCTTTCGGTACACCAACTGGCCCTGATAGACCGAAAACCGGCCGAGGTGAAGGCTGTCCGGCAGCGAACCCTGAGGGAAAACTTGGAGGATGGCGTCAGGTTCCACCGTGCCGCTGGGGAGAATCCCCCACCCGGGTAGCTGAGACGCAGCCCCCGTCAACGCTCCATCGGGTCCGAGGACCTCGGGGAGGAAACCGGACGATGGTGGCGGCGGGGGGGCCGGGGCGTTGTGCTGAGGTACCACCTGCGGATCGGGTTGGGTCGGCGTTGACGCCTTGGCAGCCTCGGCAGCCCCCAGCACCTGATGCGGTGTTCGTGTCGGGGTGTCGGCAGGCGCCTTTGGCTTCTGAGCGCTATCCGTGCCTTCGTAACCGGGGTTATCCGCGCCCGCCCCGGTACCTGAATGCGACGTCCCGTGTGTGGTAGTGGCTGAGACGAAGGGTGTCGGGCTTTTTTGGGTGCTGGCCGCGCCCTTCTTCGAGTCGCTGGATTTCGAAACCGAGCCGGGTGTCGCGGAGCTCTTGTGGTGGGTGCTCGTATCGGCCTTCGAGGAGTCGTTGAGTTTCGCACCCTTCGTGCTCGACGGAGCCGATGTCTGTGCCGTAGGGGTTGACGCCTTCGGCTTGGAGGTCTTGTGCGCGGACGCCTGACTAGTCGAGGTGTTCTTCGCAGTCGAATCGGCATCCTTGGCGTCACCGGTTTTTGTGCCCTTGTCCGAGCCGCCGATGTCGGCGCGGTACGTCCGGGCCTGCTGGGTGATCGACTTGGTCAGGTGGCCCAGCATGGCGCTGGCGGGGGTGACCGCAGCTGCGGCACTGCTCGTCGCGACCAGGCCGAGCCCGAGAAGGGCCGCCTTCTGCTCCTTGGACACGCTCTCGCGCCTCAACTGCAGCCCGTCGAAGATCACCATGACATCGCAGGCGGCATCGTTAATCAGGGACACCGCGGCGCGTGGATCGCCCTCATTGAGCCGTGGGCGTGCGCCGAGCAGGCCAGACCGCGCAGGGATCTCCAGCACGCCGATGATGACGCCGACCGCGGAACCGGATTGCGCGATCACCAGGTTGCTCGGGCTTGGATCCGTCACCTCCGTCCACGAGACGCCGGCTTCGGCCGCGAGTTGCTGAGCGTGGTTGAACACGTTGGTGCGGGGTCCTCGGACCCGTCCGGGTGGTGTGACTAGGACGATCTCGCGGCCCAGGTGGTTGGCGATGCCCAGAGCGAACAACGGTTCGTAGCCAGATGTGTCACCGCTGTCGGTGACGGTGAACACCCTTCCTGTTCTCGTGTCGTGTTCCCCGAGTACGACCAGAGCGACCGCTGGGAGGCCGTGGTCGACCGCGCTCGCCGCGGCACGCGCCGCTTCGCGCACAAGTTTCTCGGCCTTGGCCGGCCTTCCGGTGACCACGACGATCGCGCTGGCTTGCGCCGCGGTCCGAATCGCCGACTCGATGTCGGCTCGACCTTCCTCGACGGCCACTGGGACGCCGAGTTCGCGCAGTCGTTCTACGGTCTTGCTGCGGCGTCGTTCTCCGACCACGATCACCTCGGAGGCGTACTCCGCGACGCGACCTAGGCCGCCGTCGGAGATCGTTCCCTCATCGAGCAGGACAACCTTGATGCGATCCGGAACGGACATCGGACTACTCCCCTCAGCAAAGCTGTGGCCGAACCCCCGGCTGGCCCGCCGGCGGCCTACTTCAACCTGACGTTACCTTCGATCCGATTCAGTCGTCTACGCCGGGTCAGATCCGATCGCGAGCGGTTCCAACAGACCAGCGCCATTACAGCCGCGGGGATCTGCTTGGCCACAATGCCTCCAATGCCCCAACCGTCCAACAAGGGCGAATCGATCAATGCGTGAAGGCCTAAGGCGAACATCAGCAAAGCCGTACAGATACCGATTCGGCGCGCGAGAGCGGTTTCCGGCCCGCTGAGCAGATAGCCGATTCCAGCCCCGACGATCGCCGTAAGTCCGGCATGGGTGATCAAGCCAGTGAGGAAACCCCGGACCAGCAGGTCGGACCACAGCGGATCGAGCGAGCCATCGGCCTTGGCGATCTCCGCGACGGAATAGGCCATCCCTTCGGCCGCATTGAACCCAACCCCAACAACCGCGCCCAGCACCATCCCCGAAAACGGATTCCGCAGTTCAGGCCGGGCTAGACACAGAAGCAACACACCAGCAGCTTTAAGGGTCTCCTCGGGGAGCGGCGCAGCCAACGCCGATGTCCAGGCCTCGCCCGACGACCCCAAAATACTGCCGACCACGTCGCGAATGGCCGGGGCAATCAGCTGCGCGATCGCCGCCGCCCCCAATGCACCCCATAGCGCCGCCGATACGACGGCCGAGGTACGCGGTCGAGCGTCCCCCGCCAGTTTCACCACGATGGCGGTCAGCAGCGCGGCGTAGCAGATCCAGCTGAGCAGCGCCGCACTCGCCGACGCGAACCCGATGGCCGATCCAAGCAGTCTGATCCCGAGCCAGACACCTGATACGGCGCAGAGCGCAGTCAGTGCCCACAACGCGGGCGACCGAAACGGCGGCGGGCTAGCCAACAGAGACGTCTTGGCCGGGAACGAACTGGCTCGCCCACGGAAAGATCACCGTGAACAACAACACCATCACCAGTGCGACGAGCACGATTGCGATCAGGATGCGGACGGGGGTTGGTCCGGGCAGCAATGCCCACAATGCCGCGTACATCAGTGCTCCTCGATCAATGTGCCGACCACGATCAACCGTTTAAACCGAACCCCGTACTTGGGATCACATGTCGTCAACGTCATCAGCCTCTTTGTCGCCGCTCCGTGCGGTTGCCCGGGGACCGCGGCGATGACCCCCACATCGGTGGGCTCGGTGAGAAATGACCGGTCGACCCGGTAGGTCCATTGACTCTCACCGAAAGAGAACACCACCACGTCGCCGGGTTTCAGCCGATCCAGATTCTCGAACGGCGCGGCATGACCAGCACGATGGCCAGCCACTGCAAAGTTGCCCACCTCCCCGGGGCCGGCGGTGCCGGGATAGTGCCCGGGGCCGAGAGCCAGCTGAGGCAGGTCGACGCCCTCGACCACCACCCAACTCCAATCCTCGCCCAAGGCGGGACTCTCGATCCGAAGATAGGGCTTTCCGACCGCCGGGATGGCGGGTGGAGGATCGATGTGTGCAGCCGGTACGGCCACTGTCGATGCATTGCGGTCGAGTTCGGCGCGAAGACCACGCTGGGCGCCGGCGGTCTCAAGGCCCGTCCACCACAGCAAGTACACAACGAAGAGCGCCAAGATCACTCCGAGAGTGATGGCGATTTCGCCGGTCCAGCGCAACGCGGAACGCCACATTGAGCTCGTCACCTTCGATCGGGATGCGCCGCGCGAGACATGCCCGGCAGTATGCCGCTTGCCGCAGGGGGACTGCAGCACAATCCTCCCATGGAGATCACCGGGTGCTCACGTGGTGCGGGTTCGGGCGGCGGCCAATGGCCGTAACGCACTACCCCTTGCTCGTCTTTGGGCTCGCGGCCGTCACGTTGGGTGCGTCCGCGTGGGCCGGCATGTCGCTGCTGGGCCGATGGCATGCCCTCGACGAGGATCTCCGGCCGGACCATTCCGTCGTCGTGGCGGCCACCTTGACCCTGCTGGCGCTGATCATCGGATTCAGCTTTTCGATGGCTGTCAGCCGTTACGACCAGCGGAAGAACGACGAAGAAGCGGAAGCTAATGCCATCGGTACGGCATTCGTGAGGGCTGACCTTCTTCCAGCCGACGACGCAACCAAAATGCGCTCCCTACTCGCCGAGTATCTCGACGAACGGATCCTTTCCTACACAACTAGCGATGAGTCACAGTTGCCACGCATCGATGCACAGACGGCACAGCTGCAGGCCAGCCTCTGGTCGACGGTTCAGGTTCCTGCGAACGCAAACCCCAACCCCGTCATCGCTCTGGCGGTGTCGGGTATCAACGATGTCCTGAACTCACAGGGATACACCCAAGCCGCCAACCGCAATCGAATCCCCATAGCGGATTGGGTCTTCTTGGGGACCATCGCGATCTGTGCCAACGTCCTGGTCGGCTGGGGGGTTCACCGCCGGAAGGGCGCAGGACGACTGCTGGTTGTCCTGCCACTGATCTCCGCGCTGTCCTTTCTGCTCATCGCCGAGATCGACTCCCCACGCCACGGCTTCATCAAAGTCCAACCTCAGAATCTCATCAGCCTCGAACAGTCGATTCATCCGAAGTGAGTTTCCGATGCGGTCCCGGTGGTCATCTCTGCGCTGCGGCGCCGAAGCTGCGATCGGGATTGCAGTGCTCCTGAGATATCGGCGCGTTGCGGCGCCCTGCCCCGATAATCCCTTACCCCGTCGAGGTCAGCACTGGTTCGGTCCACCTGTGCCAGGCGCGCAGGACGCGCCGGCCCAACGGTGTGGTGGTCATGGGGTGGTCGCGTTGGGCTCGGGTGAGGAGCGGGCCGCCGAGATCGGCTGCGAGCCGGTTGATTTGGCATTGCAGGACGCCTTGGTGAAGCTTCATGGCGGCGGCGGCTTTCGTGACGGTGGGGTACTGGCTGGCCACGGCGAAGCGAGCGAGGCGTTCGGCTCCTCCGATCCCGGCCAGGGCCGGCCGCAGCAGCGGTGGCGCACTGCGGGCTGCCTTGCCGGCTGTCAGGGTGGCGGTGTGGCTGGGGCCGCCGCGGCTGCGCAGCGGAATCTGGTGGTGGTGGGCCCAGCGGGCCATGTTCGCCGTGCTCATTCCTCTTTCGGCGGCGAGTTCTGGAAGGGTCCGCTGGTGGTCGACGTATTGGGTGTAGAGCCAGTCGCGGTCGACTGCGGCCAGGACGGGTTTGCGTTGCGGGGGTCGCAGTGTGATGCCGCAACTGCGTGCCAAAGCGGCGACGATTTGCCGGCTGGTGCTGTAGCGGCTCGCGATCTGCCGCAGCGACATCCGCTGGTGTTGGTAGAGGTTGCGCAACTCCGGGGCGGGCCACGGCGGACGGCCGGGGCGGGATGCACCGTCAGGGCGTAGCGGACGGCATCAGCGGTGGTGTTGAGGTGTTCGGCGACGGCGGTCAGTGACTGTCCGTGGCGGATCATGCGATGGATCGCCGCCAACGAAAGACGGTCGGGGTCGGCGCCGGGCAGGTTCAGGTCGGCGACCAACTCCAGTGGGGGCTGCCAGGTGAGTGGTTCGTCGATGCCGTTGGCGTACAGGAAGGTTGCGGCGTAGTCGTCGAGGGCGGTGCGCAGGGCCGGGGTGAGCAGGACCGGGTAGCGGAAGCAGGCCGAGCGGAATTGGTTGGTGTCGCGCAGCCAGGGCGCTTGGTCGAGTGGGTTACCGCTGATCGTGGTGTAGAGCTGACACCGCATGAGCCGCAGCCGTTCGCTACCTCCTGGTCGGATGTCGAGGTTGGTGCAGATCGCGGTCCAGGTGTTCTGGGGCAGCAGGGCGGTGTAGTCCAGGGATCGGCGACGCTGGTAGTCGATCGGGACGTCGTGATGGTGCAGGTGCTCGGCGAGGCGGATCAGCGCGGCGCGGGTGTCGGGCCAGTAGCCGTGCTGCGCGAGGGCTCGCAGATGGTGAGTGGTGGTGCGCCACGGCGCGGCCGAGCCGAGTACCTGGTGGGCGTCGGGGGCCTTGATGCGGCTGTTGACCATCAGCAGCGCCGCCGACAGCGAGGCCGCCAGGCGAGCCGGGTCCAATTGGGGCGGGCGCAGGCGCACCGCCCAAGGGGCCCACAGGGTTGCGGGGAGCCGGGACGCCAGTGCCTTGCTCGCCGCGGTGTCCAGTTCCGGCAGAGCCGGGCGCGGGGTGCCGATGCGGTAGCGCAGCTGGGTCAGCGGGGTCAGCCGGGGCGCGCGGGCTCTCAGGCGCAGCGCGGTCACCGCTGCGCTGGTGCCGCGCGCCCATCCGGCACTCGGCCAGTCCAGGGAAGCGCCGTTTTGTTGGGTGAGGTTTTCCAGCCGCGTCAGTCTGGCTGCGGCGTCATCGGGGTTGTCCTCGCCGAGCACGGCCACCGCTGCGGTGAGAGCGACCGCGGTGAGAATGGCCAGGGGTCGCGCCGCCGGTCGGCCCAGCGTGAGTGTGGCCCGGTAGGCAGTGTGCAGGTCGGCCGGGATGAGCTCGGCCAGGCCCGCGGCGACGGCCGGTGACAGCGCTCGAGCACCCAACGCGCGCAGGTCGGTGAGGAAGTCGGTGGTAGGGGCGGTGTGATCGCGGTAAACACCGAATGATGCGGCGCCGTCGTCGATGGCGGTGTCGATGAGTAGTTGGGCGCGCAGGGTGGGGTGCTCGGTGTGAAGTGGGAGGGTCGTTGCGGCACGCAGATCGGCGCCGCAGCGCCGGGCGAGCCGTCCGGCTCCGTCGGGGGCTCTGTGCCCGCACAGTCCCGGGGCGGCAGTGAGTTCGCCGGGGAACACCCGGTCGCGCTGGGCTTTGCCGCAGTCCGGGCAGGCGTCGGCCAGCAGGCACCGATGGGCCTGGCAGGCGAAGCTGTAGCCCAGTCGCCAGCGCAGCTGCCAGCGGCCGTGATCGTCGTCGAGGCAATGGGGGCAGAACCGCGAGTAGCGGGGGCGTGAGCGTGGAAACCTCACTCCCAAAGACACGACCTCGCCGGCGGCGCCGTAGCGGGCCAGGGTCATTGCGTGTACCTGCGGGACGCTGATGCCGGTTGCGGCGCTGATCGCCTCGGCGGCGCCGGCGGGTAATCCCGTCGTGTGTGTGGCGCGGGCGGCGTGGGCGGCGGGGCGGTCCAGGCCGACGGCGGCCAGGATGTCGCCGTGGGTCGTGCGTAACCGATGGCTGAGGTATTCCAGCCACGAGTCGAGTGCCTCTCCGGGAAGTGGTGGCACGCGGATCGGCAGGGTGCGCGGTGTCGTCCCCGGGTTCATCGCGTCGCCTCCGGTGAACGGCGGCCAGCACCCCGGGATCGGCCTGCCGACGATCGCGCAGGTCGGCGGGCCGCGACTGTGGTGGTCAGGGTGCGGCTGGTGAACGCGGCGTCGAACTCGGCTCGGCGGCACTCTGATCCGGTGTCGATCGTGACGGCGTCGAGTAGTTCGCGATCGAGGTACTCGCGCCCCGTGCGCACGGCCCGAAGGCAGCCGCGGTTGATCAGTGTCATTAAGGATCCGATGTGGCCGCTGCTGCGGGCGAACAGGTAGTCCGTCAGGTCGGTAGCCAGCATGCCGGGCCGCTTGTCGATGAGCACGACGCGTTGTTCGAGGGTCAGCAAGAGTTGGTGCCACTGGCGGCGTTGACGATCGGTCGCGACACCGAACGGGGCCATGGTCAGCTTGGTGGTGCGCCGCGCGGTCTGGGCGATCGCCCGGTCGGTGTGGGGTTGACCGTCGAAGAACAGCCCTCGTTTGTCCAGGTCGACCCCGACGTAGATCAAGGTGACGGGGAATTCGTTGGCGATGTATTTGAAGTGGTTGCTGATCTCCACGCCGGCGGTGTTGCGCCAGCGCAGAAAGTGCAGGTCGTCGATGACGAGCAGTTTGGTGTGGCAGCTCAGCACGCAATCGAGAGCGCGGTAGGCGTAGTCGGAGGTGCTTCCGTTGGCCTTGCCGGGGTGGGCGTAGAAGGCGAGCATGGCCTTGTTGAAGGCGACCATGCCGGTATTGCCGGTCAGCCCGACCCGGCACACCGGCCAGCGTTCATCACTGCCGGCGGTGAATTCGCCGTGGGCGCGGATTTCGCGGAGGTGGAACTTCTTGGCGAAGTCCAGCACGGCGGTGGTTTTGCCCAGTCCGGGATAGGCGTCGATGGCCACCGCGCCTTTGGCTTTGTCGCCGTCTTGGTCGTTGCTGTCGACGATGTCCCACAGGTCGTCATGCAGTGCGGCCAGTTGCGGGGTCTTGATGGGTCCGATGTTGGCGTGCCACTTACGGCGACGGGCGTCGTAGTCCTCGCGAGCCTTCTCGCTCAACGTGTTCAACGCCCGACGGGTCAACAACTCCGGTTGCACTCGCGGCGCGGCGGTGACGAATTCCCGCCACCCCTCCTTGCGAGACAGGGTGAGGTTGTCCAACTGTGCAGGTGGGCGCGCCGGGGCGGCCTCACGGCGGGCCATCACGCGTCCACGAAGGCGCCGGCGTAGAAGTCATCATCGCCGTCATCATCGTCATCGTCGTCGCCGCCTTGCGGTGCTCGCCCGTCGGCGGCGTCCCCGGCTTCTTCGGCTTCGGCCTGGTCCTCCCCAGCGGTATCGGCTTGCCGCTCGTCGGGGTCGGGGGTGATGAGGGATTCCTGCCTCGCCAGGCGCAGTGCCATGCGCCGTTCTGCCAGGGTGGCGCCCAGACCGAGGTTCCAGCGCCGCAGCAGGTCGTCGATGGCCAGCCGGTCATCGGGGTAGCGGTACTTTTCGGCGGCCTTACGGCGGGCGAAGCGCAACGCGTCTTCGCTCAGCGCCATGTGCAGTGCGGGGGCGTGTTCCCAGATCAGGGTGTGCCAGCGGCGGGTCTGCGGGTCACGGAAGTAGGCGCGGGTGATGTCGTCGGGGTCGTAGTGAATCGGCCACCGGCCGCGGGCGCGTCCGGCATACGGGCTTTGCACGCCACGGTAGGGATCCAGCGCGGCCCCGTTGTAGCGGCGGCCGTCGAAGTCGACCCCGTAGTGCTGGATGCGCCGCCACCCGGTCTTGAGGAACTCATAGCCCAGGTCGGGGTCGCGGGGAGCCTCGATGTAGCCGGCGCGGGCGAGGCCGTGTTCGAACATCTGCGCCGGGGACATCCGAAGCTTCGGGATGTGCGGGTCGATGAGGCTGTCATGCGGGCGATGGTGATAGATCGCCGCGACCCATTGGCGGATCATGTCCTCCAGCTCGTCGAGGTAGAAGAACGCGTCGGCTTCGGGATCGGCGCCGCGGGAGTGCACGTCGGGGCCCTTGTAGCCCGGCAGGGCTTGCAGCAGGTCTTCGCGCAGGGTGCGGAAGAACCGCTCCACGGGCCCTTTGTCGCGGCCGGTCCGCAGCCGGGCAGGTTGGATGGAGATGCCCATCCGTCGGCACACGCTGGTCAGGTGATCGGAGATGTAGATCTTGCCGTGGTCGATGACCAGGGTTTCCGGGACGATCGCTGGACCCGACGCCCCGGCCGTCGGTCCTTCCATGGCGTTGCGGTCGACCATCACGGTGCGCGGAATGCCGTGTTCGGGCCACACCGCCTCACGCGGCCAGTCCGCGCCGGCCGGGCGGGGCCGGAAGCTCTGGTAGAGCACCGCGGCGACATCCACGGACTTCGTCGACACCGGTGTCAGCCGCAGCCCGGTGATACAGCGGGTGTACCAGTCCATCGCCACGGTCAGCTCGGCCTGAACCCACCGCAGCGTCAACGGGTCCAGCGCGAAGACATCCAGTCGGGTGGTGTCCATCAGCAGGTACTCCCCGGGCCGGGTCGGCCGAAGCTTGCCGTACACACCGTCCGGTCGGGATGCGATATCCCGGTTGCGTTTGGTGGACAGCCGGAACAGGGGGTAGCGGTTCTCCAACTGCGCCAGGATTCGGTACGCGGCGGTGCGACTGGGTAGCGCCACCACGTCCGCGCCGAACCGGGCAGCTACGCGGGCGTTGGTCCGTTTGATCACCATTGCCTGCGAGGGCCGGGACTGGTCGGTGTGCTCGACCATGACTTCCACCGCGGTCTGCACCCAGCGCTCATCCACGCGTCCTACCGGGCTCTGCCGGCTCACCGCGCTCCGCGCCAGGCCTGCCTCGCCGTAGGCGAGGTAGTCCGCCGCCCAGCTCTGCACCGTGCGCATCGAGACACCGAGTTCAGCGGCCTTCGCGGCGTAGCGAACCGTCAGCGGCAACGCCGGGTCATACCCGGTTCGAGGTTCGCCGGGCTGGGCGAATTCCGCTGTACCGCTGCGGTATCCGGTCAATACCTCCCGGATGTCGCCTGCGCGCTGCCGCACAGCGTCACGCTCCGATGCGCTCAGAGCCGACAAGACCACATCCGCCGGGTCCACCGGATCATCGGAGTTCGGACCCGGACCGTCCGGGTACACGCGCGCCCGGTGGCCGTCGAGCAACTCGCGAAGACTGATCCGCACGACCTCGCTGTGCCGGCCGTAGGCGCCCAGGACGACCTCGGTTCCCGCAGGGCCGGGGTGCAGTTCGGCGACTTCCCACAGCTGGCCGTCGTGGAGCACCCTGGTGCCCACCCCGATCCGAATTCCTTCAGCGGACATGACAGTTTCCTTTCACCAGAGGGCTGGCCTTACTCAACGGCGCACTTATGTCCACTCCCAGGGACTGGCGCCACACCAGGTGCAGCACCGCTGCCCGAACACGCCACGGCGGCTCGCCGAAGTCGCGGTCGAGAACCTGGCCCAGGGTCGTGTCCGAACTCGACTGTTGCTCAATCGCTTTCAGCAGACCCGGGTCGAATCTGTCAGGGTTGCGGAAGCCTGCCAGAAAGCGCACATTGTGCAGCACAACCTCGGGCCAGTCGCTGCACACCTCATAACGCCAACCGAGTGCTTCGACGAGCACGCGGGTCCAGTCCACAGTGAAGCGCACCGTGTCCACCTCAAGCCGGTGGCGCGGCTTCACATCGACCACGGTGGGGACGGTGTCGGTGAACAGCAGGAAGTCGGGCACGTGTCTGCGCATCCGCCGATTCACTCTGGCGCGCAACAGAAACGGCTGTGCGATCACATGGCGCACCGTGGCGTCGTAGTCGGCCAACAACAGCCGGGCCAGCTCCAGGCGCGACTCATAGATCACGTGGTCACGATTGGTCGCCGACCAGTACGTACCGGAATAATGCCGCTGACCATCACGCCAACGGAACGTCCGCCACGGCACCGCACGGCTCAGGAAATCCGTTGTCACGCATTCCCATAGGGTCGCAACCTCAGACAGGGTGTCCCCGTCCCGGATCTCCGCTACCGCGTGGGGGGAATCCACCAAGAGGCCGGCCATATCATCACGGTCACCCCAAACCGTGCAAATGCAACCGGTCGTCCCGATTTCGTTTCATAATTGAAGCGCGTATGAAACCAAAACTGGGATTATGAAGTCAAAATCGGGAACCTACAAGTTCGCCCGGCGCTACCGCGCCATGTTCGTGAACCGCGACAGATGCAGCTGATGAGCCACAGTCACTGTCCTCGTCGGTCCCGCACGGTGTTTGGCGATGATCAGGTCGGCTTCACCACCACGCGGGTCGTCACTTTCGAAGGCGTCGGGCCGGTGCAGCAAGATCACCAGGTCGGCGTCCTGCTCGATCGACCCGCTTTCGCGTAGATCAGCCAGCATCGGCTTCTTGTCGGTGCGCTGCTCGGGACCGCGGTTCAGCTGGCTCATCGCCACCACCGGAACTTCCAGCTCCTTCGCCAAAAGCTTGATCTGGCGCGAGAATTCGGAGACTTCCTGCTGGCGCGACTCGACCTTCTTGCCCGAGGTCATCAGCTGGAGGTAGTCGAGCACGATCAGTCGCAGACCGGCCTTCTGGTGCAGCCGGCGCGCCTTGGCCCGGATCTCCATCATCGTCAGGTTCGGCGAATCGTCGATGTACAGCGGCGCTTCGCTGATCTCGCTCATGCGCCGCGCCAACCGGGTCCAGTCGTCGTCACTCATCCGGCCCGACCGCATATCGGCGAGCTTGATCTTCGCCTCGGCGGACAGCAGCCGCATGACGATCTCGGACTTGCTCATTTCCAGCGAGAACACGATGCTCGGCATCCGGTTCTTGATGGAGCATGAGCGCATGAAATCCAGGCCGAGAGTCGATTTCCCCATACCGGGTCGCGCCGCCACCACGATCATCTGCCCGGGGTGCAACCCGTTGGTCAGCTCGTCGAGTTCGGTGAAGCCGGTCGGCACACCACGCGAGATGCCGCCCTGGGATGCGATGGCGTCGATCTCGTCCATCGTCGGCTGCAGCAGCTGCTCGAGCGGGACGAAGTCCTCGGAAGTCCGCCGCTCGGTGACGTCATAGATCTCGGCCTGGGCGCGGTCGACGATCTCGTCGACGTCGGCCCCTTCGGCCCCGGCGTAGCCGTACTGCACCACCCGGGTGCCGGCCTCCACCAGCCGGCGCAGCAGCGCCTTCTCCGCGACGATGCCCGCGTAATACCCGGCGTTGGCCGCCGTCGGCACCGTCGAGATCAGGGTGTGCAGATACGGCAGACCACCGATCCGGCGCAGCAGCCCGCGGCGATCCAGTTCGGCGCCGACAGTGACCGCATCAGCGGGCTCACCGCGGCCGTAGAGATCCAGGATCGCGTCGTAGACGTTCTGATGTGCGGGCCGGTAGAAGTCGCCCGGACGCAGCTTCTCAAGCACATCGGCGATGGCGTCCTTGCTGAGCAGCATGCCGCCCAGCACCGACTGTTCCGCGGCGAGATCCTGCGGTGGCTGCCTGCCGAAGTCCTCACTGGGCGGAGGTCCATCCATCCCAGGCTGACCGAGATCGTCAACGACCGCCATCGACTGCCCCCACCTCCTCCACCACGTGCGAACGCACGTTCGATCCGCTGTCCAGATTTGTACCCGGGGGCACCGACAAAGTCGGTCGTCGTTGGATTGATCTGCACCGCCGAGCCATCACGCTAGACGTTGCTGAGTGCACCGCAACCCCGGCCTGTTGACCAACCTGTTAGTGGTTTGTGCATAGCTGGGGACAGTGGTGTTGAGGCCTTGGGGAGAACCTGTGGATCACTGTGAAGTTTGGCGCCATCTGCCCAGCTGAGCGCACAGTAGCGCCACTTATGTTCTGTGGATGGCAAGTTGTGCGGCGTGTCGTGCCAGGTTGCGCCCTCGGGCGTGTTGTGTTGCCGGAGCTTATGCGGCAGGTTAACGGACGGTTAGGTTAGCTGTGGCTCAGCCATCCCGAAGAGTTCGCCAGAAAGACAGCAATTCCCCGGGGGCAGCCGGTAGGGCCGCCACCCGGGGAAATTGACGCTGGTGGCTAATTCGCCGCGACGACGTCCACGGTCACGTCGACGTTGACCTCGGGGTGCAGGTGCACTCCGACGACGTGGCTGCCGGTGGCCTTGATGTGGGCCTTCGGCAACTGCACGGCGCGCTTGTCGAGAGCCGGGCCGCCGGCCTTCTTGATGGCGCCGACGATGTCGTTGGCCGTCACCGAGCCGAACAGCTTGCCCGAGTCACCCGCGGCCTTCACCGGCAGCGTGATGGCGCCCAGGGCGTCGATGGCGGTCTTGATCTCAACGGCATGCTCGCGGTCGCGGACGGTCTTGGTCTCGCGCGCGCGACGGATCTCGTCGGCCTGCTTCTGGGCACCGCGCGAGGCCACGATGGCCAAGCCGCGGGGCAGCAGGTAGTTCCGGCCGTACCCGTCCTTGACCTCGACGGAGTCACCGGCCACACCGAGGTGCTCGACCTCGGCAGTCAGGATCAGCTTCATTGTCGTTACTTCCTTGTCTATCGAGCCGACGAGGTGAACGGCAGCAGGGCGACCTCACGCGCGTTCTTGACGGCGATCGCGATGTCACGCTGGTGCTGCACGCAGTTACCCGTCACCCGGCGGGCACGGATCTTGCCGCGCTCGCTGATGTAGGTGCGCAGGAGCGCAGTGTCCTTGTAATCGATGCTCTGCCCCTTCTTGGAGCAGAACACGCACTTGCGGGTCTTGACCGGCTTTTCCGGGGCAGGGCGCCGCTTCGTGGAGGATTTGGCCATGAGTCAATCTCTTTCGTTCATTCATGAGCGCGCACCGGCGCGCTGAAGGTATTTCGTGTGTCAGAAGGGCGGTTCGTCGTCGCCGCCGGCGAACGAGCCCGACGCGGGGGCGCTGCCCCACGGATCGTCGTTGGACTCAGCCGCCGCCGGACGCGAGCCGCCTCCGCCGCCGCCGCCGAAGCCGCCGCCACCACCGCCGCGCGAGGCCTTGTTGACCTTGGCGGTGGCATAGCGCAGTGACGGGCCGATCTCGTCGACCTCGACCTCGACCACCGTGCGCTTCTCACCCTCACGGGTTTCGAAGGACCGCTGCTTGAGCCGGCCGGTCACGATCACCCGGGAGCCCCGTGTCAGGCTCTCGGCCACGTTCTCGGCCGCCTCACGCCAGATGTTGCAGCGCAGGAACAGCGCTTCGCCGTCCTTCCACTCCCCGCTGGCGCGGTCGTAGATCCGCGGTGTAGACGCCACCGTGAAGTTGGCGACGGCTGCACCGGACGGGGTGAACCGCAGTTCGGGGTCGGCGGTCAGATTTCCGACGACGGTGATGGTCGTGTCACCGGCCACAAGGTCCTCCTGGCATAGGCGGGTGGATGTACCGCGAAGCCTACGTAACGGGTACGACGCTCGCGGACTTCTCCACTTAGTGCTTGTCGGTCCGCATCACCTTGGTCCGCAGCACCGACTCGTTCAGGTTGAGCTGACGGTCGAGCTCGGACACGGTGGCCGGTTCGGCCTTGAGATCGACGACGGCGTAGATGCCTTCGGCGTGCTTGGCGATTTCGTACGCCAGCCGACGACGGCCCCAGATGTCGACCTTGTCGACACTGCCGCCGTCTTTCCGGATGACGTTCAGGAACGTCTCCAGAGACGGGGCTACGGTGCGCTCGTCAAGAGTGGGGTCAAGGATGACCATGATTTCGTATGGACGCATGGGAACCTCATCACCTCCTATGGTCGTAGCGGCCACGGTCGATCCGTGGCAGGAGAGTCGCCTGCGTCGGCAACCTGGCTAGGCTACCGGAACGCGGCTGATCAGCGAAATCAGCTCCGCTGGCGGAAGTACTCGGCGGCGCGGTCCGCAACAGCCTGCGGCGCCTTGGCCAGGTCACCGCAGTCGAACGGCGGTTGCGGGTCGTACTCGATCATCAACTGGGCCGCCTGAGCTGCCTCGCGGTCCACCAGCAGCTCCACCAGCCGCAACGCCATGTCGATCCCGGACGACACCCCCGCGGCGGTGATGATGCGCTGCGGCAGGTGCTCGACCACCCGCTGCGGGGTATAAATCGCGCCGAGCGATTCCAGGAGTTCGGGGGCCCGCCAGTGGGTGGCCGCCGTCAACCCGTCCAGCAATCCGGCGGCGGCGAGCACCAGGCTGCCGGTGCACACCGAGGTGGTGAACCTCGTCTGCTGATGCACCCGTCGCACCCAGTCCAGAACCGCCTCGTCGTGAATCAGGGTGCGTGTACCGACCCCGCCGGGGAACACCAGGACATCGGGCTCGGTGACCTCGTCGAAGGTGGCGTCACAGATCAACCCGAGCATGCCGTTGTCGCTGCGGACCTCGCCGCGCTCCTTGCCCACCCAGACGATGTCGATGGACGGGATGCGCTGCAGCACCTCGTAGGGGCCGATGGCGTCCAGCGCGGTGTTACGCGGGAACAGTGCTATCGCGACTTGCATCCGGTGCTCCTTCCGGCTCGGCCGCCGGGCCCACCGGCCGGGGACGCAGCCAGCGCGGGAACCACGCCGGGTAGGCATCGGGTGCGCCGTCGAACACCCCGCCGGCGGGATCGTCGACCCGCCCGCCCCAGCGCACCAGGTCGAGTTCGGGCCGGTAGATCTGGCGGATTACCAGCGCCATCAAGGCGATCACCGCGATATCACGGATCAGGACGGTCGCGGTGAACCACTGCTCGGGCAGGCCCTTGTTGGCCTCGCCGTACAGGTACAGCATCCGCGGCACCCAGACGAGCATGTCAATGGTCATCCACGCCAACAAGATTCGCCGGTGCGGCAGCGCCAGCACGGCCAGCGGCACCAGCCACAGCGAGAACTGCGGACTCCACACCTTGTTCACCAGAAGGAACGCCGCCACGGTCAGGAACGCCAACTGCGCCACCCGGGGACGCTGCGGAGCGGTCAGGGCGATGTAGGCGATGGCAGCACAACACAGCAGGAACAGCACGGCCACAACGGTGTTGAGCACCACCGGCGGCTCCCAGAAGCCGAGGTCGCCATCGAAGCCACCCCAGCCGGTGAAGGACTTGACCACGTTGTACAGCGAGTCCATGTCATCACCACGGCGGGAGTTGAGCCGGAAGAACTCCGACCACCCGCGCGGAAACAGCAGCATGACGGGAAGATTCACCACGAACCAGGCGCCGACGGCCGCCACCACGGTGCGGGCGGCGTCGGCCACCCGGTCGGTGCGGATCGCCAGCACCACCAGCGGGATCAACAACAACGCCGGGTACAGCTTGGCCGACACCCCCAAGCCGATCAGGATGCCGGCCAGCACCGGCTTCTTGCGCGCCCAGGCCAGTAGTCCACCCACCGCCAAAGCCGTTGCCAGCGCATCGAAATTGGTGAAGATCTGGAACACCAGCACCGGCGAGGCAGCCACCAGCGCGGCATCCCAGACCCGCCGGCCGGCCAGCCAGGACGACGCCCACACCGTGGCCAGCCAGGCCAGTGCCAGCCCCAGGGCGGCGAAGTTGAAGAACATCACCACTTCGGCGATCACCGGCAGCGACATCATCTTTGCGACCGCGGTGTAGGTCTTGGCCAGCGCCATCGACACGTACTGGTAGACCCCGGTCAGCACCGGATACTCCATGTACCGGATCGCCGGCTTGCCGTCATAGCGGGTTTGCGGCCGCCCGCTGGAGTCGGTCTCGATCCAGCTGGACTTGTAGGGAAACTTGCCCTGGCTCAACAGCTCCGCGCCGTAGAGCGGCACGGTGTCGGAGTAGCAGAGTTCGTAGTAGGCGCGCTGGTTCTGCCAGTTGGCCACCCGCTTGTCGGGGGGTCCGGTACCCACGGTCTGCAGGCACGGAGCCTTGGTCGACCACCCCAACGCCAGGAACACCAGCGCGAAGATGAACATGATCCGCAGCGGGGTGAACACCCGGGTGCGCCCGATCATCGCGTGCCGGCCTACCGGTCCGCCGACGACCCCCGACAGCGCTGACCCAAGACTGTCTGTGCGACTGGGAAAGTCGCGGTCATCGGCGCTGCGCAGATCCTCGGCGAGCGGCAGCGGCGACACCGTCGAGCGCGGTTGGCCGTCCCCCTCGATCACGGCGGCGGCGGTCCCGGCGGAACAGTCGCGTTGGGATCTCCCGGCGGCAGCGGAGCCTCAGGCACCGGCGGCGGCGGTCCCGGGGGCGGGACGGTGATGGTGGTCGGCGGCCCGATCGGGATCGTGATGCCCGGTGCCACTTCGATACTCGGCTGGATCACCGTCTCCGTGGGGGGCGGCGGCGTGGTCGTCGTCGGAGGTGGTGGTGGCGGGGCAGGCACACCGGCGTACCCACCGATCTCAGTCGGCTTCGGGAACGACTCGTTGTCGGTGCCCTTCAGGGCGCCGTCCATGGTGGCCTTCCAGATGTCGGACGGGATACCCGAGCCGTACACCGGTCCGCCCCACTTGTTCACCAAAGGTTGTGTGCCGTCGGTGGTTCCGACCCACACCGCGGTGGACAGCGACGGCGTGTAGCCCACCATCCAGGCGTCGCGGTTGGCGCCGGTGTCGCCGAGCTGATTGGTGCCCGTCTTGGCGGCCGACGCTCGGCCGCCGGCCAGGTTGTGGCCGTTGGACCAGCCGGCGATCGGCTGCATCGCGGCGGTCACGTTGTCGGCGACGGCCTTCTCGATGCGCCGCTCGCCGCTGTTGTCCTGCTGGGAGGCGTCGAAGAGCACCTCGCCGCGCGAGTTGACGACCTTCTCCACGAAGTGCGGCTTGTGGTAGATGCCGGAAGCGGCCAGCGTCGCATACGCCGACGCCATATCGATCACTCGGGTCTGGTACTGCCCGAGCACGATTCCGTCATACGGCGGTCCACCCTTGCCATCCTCAGACAGGGTGTGCTCCACGCCGGGGAAGCTCTCGGCGATACCGGCCCGGTGCGCGGCGTCGGCGACGTCGGAGGGGCCGTTCTTGAGCTTGAGCATCAACCGGTAGTAGCTGGTGTTCAGCGACTGCTTGAGCGCCTCGGCGATGTTGCAGGTGCCACAGCCACCGCCCTCGACGTTGGTGATCGTCACCCCGTTCATCGTCACCGGGGAGCTGTCGACCTGATAACCCAGACCCATGCCCTGCTCGAGGGCGGCAACCAACGCGAACACCTTGAACGACGACCCGGTAGGCAGCCCGGCTTGGGCGAAGTCGAAGCCCTGGGCGTCCGATCCGCCGTAGTAGGCCTTCACCCCGCCGGTGCGTGGATCGATCGACACCACCGCCGCACGCATGTCGGGCATCTGGCCGTCGAGGTACTTCGACACCGCGTCCTCGGCGGCCTGCTGGGCTTGCGGGTCGATGGTCGTGGTGATCTGCAGGCCCTGGGTGTTCAGCGTCTGTTCGTCGATATTGAACAGGTCGAGCAGTTCCTTGGTGACCTGACGCTCGATCAGGCCGTTGGGCCCGGTGGTGACATTCTCCGAGCGGGCCAGGTCCGGCGGCACGGTGGCCGGGAAGACCTGCTGGCCGCGTTCGTCTTTGGACAGCGCACCCATCTGCACCATGCCGTCGAGCACCCAGTTCCACCGCACCGCGGCACCTTCGGGATCGACGGCGGGGTCCAGGGTTGAGGGTCGCTGGATCAGGGCGGCCAGCAGCGCACCCTCAGCCACCGTCAACTGTTCGACCGGCTTGTTGAAGTACGCCTTGGACGCCGCCGAGATGCCGTACGCGCCGCGGCCGAAGTAGATGATGTTCAGATAAGCCTGCAGCACTTCGTCTTTGGACCACTCGCGCGACATCTTCGTCGAGATCACGAGTTCCTTGGCTTTTCGGACCAGGCCGCCGACGCCGGAGCGGGCGTCGCCCACCAGAGCGTTCTTGACATACTGCTGGGTGATCGTCGAACCGCCCTGCAGGTCACCGCCGAACAGGTTGTTCTTGATCGCGCGGGCGAAACCGGTCAGCGAGAAACCCGGGTTGCTGTAGAAGTCGCGGTCCTCGGCGGCCATCACCGCGTTGCGGACGTGCACCGGCACCTGGTCGATGTTGACGTCGACCCGGTTGCCCTCGGGCGGAATGATTTTCGCCAGCTCCGAACCGTCACTCGCCAGGATGGTGGACACCTGGTTGGTCCGGAGGTCACCGGGCTGGGGAACGTCGACGATCAGATAGGCCATGCCGAAGGTGAGCAGTGGCAGGACGATGAGGACGACGGCGGCCAGATAGATGGACCGGCGCACCCACTTCCAGGAGATCTGCTGGGAGAACCGCGGCGGCCGCGGCGGGGGTGTGCCACCTCCCCCACCGCCGGTCGGCGGCGGTGGCGGCGGAAGCTTCGGCGGCGGTGTGCCGTCCAGCGCCGCCTTGACGACGTCGATGGGATCACGCAGCAGCGGTGCGGTGTCGTCGCGCACCGGTTCGATCAGCGTGGTCAGCCGATCGTCGGGCGGCACCTGCCGTCGGGGAGCACTGCGGGACGGGACCGGATCGCCGGCGGTCGAGCCGTCCGTGGTCGGGATCTTGGTGGTCGGGGTCTCCGAACCGTGCCGCGGCGCGTTGGACGCACCATCGCCCCCTGAACCCGAACGGATGTCAGTGGCTGGCCGGTCGTGACGCCCTTCGCTATTCACTGGCCGTGCGCGCGCCGGAGCGCGCCGTCTGGGTGCCGCGGCGACCACGTCCGTTGGTAGGACGTGGCGCTCCGAGCACATACGACTTGACCAAGTGATTCCATTCGCAGGTTCGGCATACCTCCACCACATGCACCGAGAACTCGTCGTACTTGGTCGCCAGCAGAACCAACTCCTCGGCGGTGCGCGCGGAGCCGGACACCGCACCCAGGTGATCGCCGAACACCCACGACACCAGGGTCAGCGGTTCCTTGCGGCAGATCGGGCACATGACCGAGCTGGTCTTCCCATGGAATTTCGCAGCGCGCAGCAGGTACGGGTTGGCGTCGCACACCTCGGTGACACCCGTGCGGCCGGAGTAGACCTCGGCCAGCAGGGAGCGTCGCCGAAGGGCGTAATCCACCACCTGTCGCTGCAGTCGCACGGGGACCAGAGTACGTGGGCTATCTGAGCACCGGCGGTTAACCGCACCCACGGGTCGACCGGATTGCCCGTCTGGTCTGCGGTCTTGGGCGGTCAACTTCTACGATCATCGACGTGGCGACCACCCAGACTGCCAGCACCCGCGCCAAGGACAGTGACCGCAACGACATCTGTCAGATCCTCGACACCGCACTGTCGGAGGGGCAGCTGTCGATGGCCGAGCACGGCGAGCGGGTGAAGGCGGCCACCACCGCCATGACGCTCGGAGACCTGCGGGCGCTGGTGTCGGACCTGCAGACCGAGAACGCCCCGGTGCAGTTGCCGACGCTGAAGAAGCCGCGCCTTCGGTCGCCGTCGGCGGGCGGCGGCTGGGGATTGCGCGCCGCGGTCGCCGGCGTGCTGGTGACGCTGGGCATCGGGATCGGCTGGGGTCTGTACGGCAACACCCCCTCGCCGTTCAACTTCACCTCCGACCCCGGCGCCAAGGCCGACGGGGTGACGCCCGTTGTGCTCACGCCGCCGCGCCAACTGCACTCGCTGGGCGGCCTGAACGGTCTGCTCGAGCAGATGAAGAAGCGTTTCGGCGACACCACCGGGTACCGGCTGGTGATCTACCCCGACTACGCCTCGCTGGACCGCCCCGACCCCGAGGACGACCGGCGCGAACTGAGCTACACCTACCGCGGGGGCTGGGACGACCCCACGTCCACGTCGAAGCCCGATAGCGCGACCGTCGTGGATTTGAGCAAGTTCGACGCCAAGGCCGTCGTCGGAATCCTGCGCGGCGCCCCGGAGACGCTCAATCTCAAGGCCTCCGACGTCAAGAGCACCTACCTGACCATCGACCCCAGTGATGACAAGACCACACCCGGGGCGCTGTCGATCTCGGTCTACGTGTCCAGCGATTTCGGCAGCGGCTACATCGAGCTCGCCCCGGACGGCACGGTCAAGCAGATCAACTACCCCTAACAGGGGTTTTGTTCACCGCGACGTCGCTGCACGTCACCTTCCCGGCACCCCTGTGTTCACCATCAAGTGGCGCTGAATATATCGGCCCGATACTATTACCGGAGGTGTCGAAGCGCCGTAACGGATGAGCAAAGGAGGTGACCCGATGCTGGAGCTGGCCATCCTGGGTCTTCTCCTGGAGTCCCCCATGCACGGCTACGAGCTGCGCAAGAGACTCACGGGCCTGCTGGGGGCGTTCCGCGCCTTCTCCTACGGCTCGCTGTATCCGGCACTGCGCCGGATGCAGGCCGACGGTCTGATCGCTGAGGACGCCCTGCCCGCCGGAACTGCGGTATTGCGCCGTGCCCGACGGGTCTACCAGCTCACCGATGCCGGCCGACAGCGGTTCACCGAACTGGTCGCCGACACCGGCCCGCAGAACTACACCGACGACGGCTTCGGCGTGCACCTGGCCTTTTTCAACCGCACACCGGCCGAAGCGCGGATGCGCATCCTCGAGGGGCGTCGTCGCCAGGTGGAGGAACGGCGGGAAGGCCTTCGTGAAGCAGTCGCGCGGGCCAGCAGTTCGTTCGACCGCTACACCCGGCAACTGCATCAGCTGGGTTTGGAGTCCAGCGAGCGGGAAGTCAAGTGGCTCAACGAACTCATCGCCGCGGAGCGGGTCGCACAGGGGCACCCGGACCAGGCTTAACGCCACACAGAACCTGAAAAAGCCAGAAGAAGTACAAGAAGGAGACCGTCCATGACTGAGCACAACGCGCCAGGAACGTCGACGGATGTGCGGGTCGCCATTGTCGGCGTCGGCAACTGCGCGTCCTCGCTCGTCCAGGGTGTCCAGTACTACCAGGATGCCGACCCGAACTCGACGGTCCCCGGGCTGATGCACGTCAAGCTCGGCCCCTACCACGTGCGCGACGTCAAGTTCGTCGCCGCGTTCGACGTCGACGCCAAGAAGGTCGGCTTCGACCTCTCCGAGGCCATCTTCGCCTCCGAGAACAACACCATCAAGATCGCCGACGTGCCGCCGACCGACGTCGTCGTGCAGCGCGGCCCGACACTCGACGGCATCGGCAAGTACTACGCCGACACCATCGAGCTGTCCGACGAGCAGCCGGTCGACGTCGTGAAGATCCTCAAGGACAACAAGGTCGACGTCCTGGTCTCCTACCTGCCGGTGGGCTCGGAAGAGGCTGACAAGTTCTATGCGCAGTGCGCCATCGATGCCGGCGTGGCGTTCGTCAACGCGCTGCCGGTGTTCATCGCCTCCGACCCGGTGTGGGCCAAGAAGTTCGAGGACGCCGGTGTGCCGATCGTCGGCGACGACATCAAGAGCCAGGTCGGCGCCACCATCACCCACCGCGTGATGGCCAAGCTGTTCGAGGACCGCGGCGTCACGCTGGACCGCACCTACCAGCTCAACGTCGGCGGCAACATGGACTTCAAGAACATGCTCGAGCGCGAGCGCCTGGAGTCCAAGAAGGTCTCCAAGACCCAGGCCGTCACCTCCAACCTGACCGGCTCGCTGGCCGGCAAGATCGAGGACAAGAACGTCCACATCGGCCCGTCCGACCACGTCGCGTGGCTCGACGACCGCAAGTGGGCCTACGTGCGCCTCGAGGGCCGCGCCTTCGGTGACGTGCCACTGAACCTGGAGTACAAGCTCGAGGTGTGGGACTCGCCGAACTCCGCCGGCATCATCATCGACGCCGTCCGCGCAGCCAAGATCGCCAAGGACCGCGGTATCGGTGGCCCGATCATCCCGGCCTCGGCCTACCTGATGAAGAGCCCGCCCAAGCAGCTCGCCGACGACGTCGCGCGCGCCGAGCTCGAAGAGTTCATCGCCGGTGGGCAGGAGCGCTAGCGACCCGGGGATTGGCAAGGGATAGCTTCTGTCGTTGAGACCGCAGTGAGATCGCGAAAGTCCCGTCGGGATGCGATCTCCCTGCGGTCTCAACGTATAAAGAGCTAGTGATCTCCGACGAGGAACTGACCGGGCTCGACGAGTTCGCCTTGCTGCCCGAGAACGCCGAACAGGCCGGGGTCAGCGGTTCGCTGCCCGCGGTGCAGCGCATCGAACGCGGTGACATCAGCGCCGTGCGCTGGGGTACTGATCCGGTCCGGGTCGTGTTCCTGCACGGCGGCGGCCAGAACGCCCACACCTGGGACACCGTGATCCTCGGCCTCGGCCTGCCCGCATTGGCGATCGACCTTCCCGGCCACGGCCGTTCGGCATGGCGCGAGGACGGTGACTACGGCCCCAAGCTCAACGCCGTCGCCGTCGAACCAGTGATCCGCGAACTGGCCTCGCAGGCCGACCTGGTGGTCGGGATGTCACTGGGTGGGCTGACCGCGATGCGCCTGGCCGTTACCGCGCCCGACCTGGTACGCAAGCTCGTGATGGTCGACGTCACGCCGTCCGCACCGGAACGCCACGAGCAGATGACCAAGGCACAGATGGGCACGGTGGCCCTGGTCCAGGGTGACCGCACCTTCCCCGACTTCCAGTCCATGCTGGAGGTGACGGTGGCCGCCGCTCCGCACCGGGATCGAAACTCGCTGCGGCGTGGGGTCTTCCACAACTCCAAGCAGAACGACGACGGCACGTGGACGTGGCGCTACGACTCGTTCCGCAAGGGCGAAGGCTTCGAGGGCCTCTGGGATGACGTGCCTGCGCTGACCGTGCCCACCACGTTGATCCGCGGTGCCAAGTCGTTCTTCGTCAACGACGAGGACGCCGACGAATTCGCCCGCACTGCACCGGGATTCCAAGCGGTGCATGTGGTGGCCGACTCCGGGCACTCGGTTCAGGGCGACCAGCCGCTGGCGCTGATCGCCCTGCTGCGCGACGTGCTCGGCTGACCCCTTTCCCTGCTGTTCACCAGTTGATTCCCAGCTGATTGCCAGCCGCTTCCCGGGCTGCCATAGCGTCGCGGCATGTCCCTGGTGCCCCTGAATCTGCTTGTCACTCATAGCGGTCGCTCCTCGCGACAGCACGTGACGTGCCGTTACAAGTGCGGTGACGCGTGCTCGCAGCCGGCGCCGAACACCAGTGACAACGAGTATTTCGGCGACATCGTCCGCCAGGCGATGTCCCGGCGATCGATGCTCCGGGCGGCAGGGGTCGCAGTCCTGGCGGTCGGTAGTGGAACCGCGCTGGCGGCGTGCTCAGGCGAGGCCACCAAGGCGGCCGAGACCAGCACGTCGGGCGCACCGCCCGCGCCGTCGGCAGGGATGAACTTCGCCGCCGTGGCCCCCAACACCGAGGACGCCGTCGTCATCCCCGACGGCTACCGGCAGTCGGTGGTGATCAGCTGGGGCGACCCGGTGATCGCCGGGGCACCCGCCTTCGACGTCAAGAATCAAAGCGCCGCGGCCCAGCGCCAGCAGTTCGGCTTCAATAACGACTTCGCCGGGCTCCTGCCGATCGAGGGCTCCCCCGGCCACTACCTGCTCGTGGTCAACCACGAGTACACCACCGAGCGGTTCATGTTCCCCGGCTACGACGAGAAGCGGCCCACCCGAGAACAATTCGACACCGCTCTGGCGGCCCACGGCCTGTCGGTGGTCGAGGTCAAACGCACCGACAAGGGTCTGCAACCAGTGCTGGGCCGGTACAACCGGCGCATCACCGGCGACTCGGTGTTCACCCTCACCGGTCCGGCGGCCGGCAGCGATTTCGTCAAGACCACCGCAGACCCCACCGGCCGCACCATCACCGGCACGATCAACAACTGCTCCGGCGGAGTGACCCCCTGGGGCACGGTGCTGTCCGGCGAGGAGAACTTCAACTCCTACTTCGGCACCGCCGAGGGCGCACAGGCGCCCACCCCGGTCCTGGCCGACCAGTGGAAGCGCTACGGCATCAAACTCAAGCCGAGCGAACGGCGTTGGGAGACCTTCGATCCCCGCTTCGACCCGACCAAGACACCGAATGAGGTCAACCGGTTCGGCTACGTCGTCGAGCTCAATCCCTGGGATCCCCAGTCGGTTCCGGTCAAGCACAGCGCGATGGGCCGGTTCAAGCATGAGGCCGCCAACATCTACCTCACCAGCGACGGCACCGTGGTGGCCTACAGCGGCGACGACGAGCGCTTCGACTACATGTACAAGTTCGTGTCGAGCAAGAAGGTGCAGCCCGGCCGCGACGCCGCAGCGATGGCGCACAACATGACCATCCTGGACGAGGGCACGCTGTACGTCGCCAAGCTCTCCAGCGATATCCCTGCCGCCCAGATCGACGGTTCGGGAACCCTGCCGGCGCAAGGGTCCTTCAGCGGATCAGGCACCTGGCTTCCGCTGCTGCGCTCCGGGCCCGGCGGGGCTGCCGAGCCACTGATTCCCGGCATGACGGCCCAGGAAGTTGCGGTGTTCACCCGCTTCGCAGCCGACAAGGCCGGCGCCACCAAGATGGACCGCCCCGAGGATTTCGAGGCCAACCCGCGCAGCGGCAAGCTGTACGTCGCGCTGACCAACAACGACGAGCGGGGCGCCCCGGGCAAGGCCGCCGCCGATGCGGCCAACCCGCGCAACGACAACAAGAACGGTCAGATCCTCGAGATCACCGATGATCACGCCGGAACGTCGTTCACCTGGGACCTGCTGCTGGTGTGTGGCGATCCCGAGGCGGCCGACACCTACTACGGCGGCTTCGACAAGACCAAGGTCAGCCCGATCTCCTGCCCAGACAACCTGGCGTTCGACGCGCACGGCAACCTGTGGATCGCCACCGACGGCAACGCGCTCGATTCCAACGACGGCCTGTTCGCCGTCGCCCTCGACGGGCCCAACCGCGGGGAGACCAAGCAATTCCTCACCGTGCCACTCGGCGCGGAGACCT
Source organism: Mycobacterium sp. M26 (assembly GCF_001494595.1). Lineage (GTDB taxonomy): Bacteria > Actinomycetota > Actinomycetes > Mycobacteriales > Mycobacteriaceae > Mycobacterium. Next base: position 413,154 of record NZ_LN929907.1, on the reverse strand, counting down.
GCGGCCCCGTCGTCCTCGACGACCTGGTCACCGTGTCGGTCCAGCACCCGGGTGAACACGACGACAACAGCATCGACGATCCGTTGTCGACCTGGCCGGAGGGCGGAAATGGGACCGCGCGACCGTCGGTGGTCGCGGTGTGGCGGGACGGCGGGAACATCGGCGTGTGAGCCGACGTACAGCCTTCCTACCCGACGGTGGTCGGCCCGATCGCCACCGGAACTCCGTTGAAGAACGCGTTTCCCGACGGGCGGTCGACCTGGTCGCCGCCGGACGGCGTCAGCATGTTGTAGCTGGCCCCGCCGGCAGCCACCGCCACCGACCACCCGCCCGCGTGGCCCCAGCCTTGTGTGAGCCCGACCGCTCCGACGGCGATGGCGTCGTCGAGTTCAAGTGGTACCTCGATTCGCCCCCACGGAGATCTGATCGCTATGTCGCCGGCGTTCACCGCGGCGGCAGCCGCCGTGTCGGGGTGAACGAACGCCCGGCAGCGGCGGCCACCCGACATCAGCCGCGGCACGTTGTGTAGCCACGAGTTGTGCGAACGGAGCTCACGAATCGTGAACAGCCGTAACGGGTAAGCCGCGTCATCGGTCTCAGCGCACATCCGCTGCGCCTCGGCGATCAGCTCGGGCTGGTTGAGTCGTATCCGACCATCTGATGTGCGGACCTTCTCCGCCAGCACCCCGACTGGGCAGCTTTCGGCCAAAGTCACCGCGCCTTCGGTCGACAGCAACTTCTTGCGGCTCAGACCCTTTCGGCGTAGGCCGAAGCGGTCGCCATGCGGGCCCATCCGCAACAACAGGTCCATGGCCGTCATCGGCGACAACCGAACTCCCAGCTTGGCGAGCAACTGTGCGCCGGGCGCTGCCGACGCCGCCAGACCGAGGCGGCGCGCGATCTGGTCGATGATCCACCAGTCCTCCCGCGCCTCATCCCGCGGAGGTACCACGGGGCTCACCCACTGTGCGTTGGGCTCGGTGGTCTGGCCCTGGGTGAAAATCGGAATCTGCTCGCGCTCCAACCACAGCGCCGGCGGCAAGAGCCAGTGAGCATGCCGGCTGGTCTCGGTGATGTAGGGGTCAAGGGCGATCATCACGTCCAGCCGCTCCAGTGCCGCAGCTGACTTCGCCGAGTCGGGCGCGGACGTCACGAGATTGCTCGACATGGTGATCAGTGCGCGGAGCTTTCCCGGGCCCGGTGTGGTGATCTCATCCGGCAGGCAGGCCAACGGCGCGGTGCCGTTGATCTCCGGCACACCGTCAACGCGGGTCTTCCAGCTTCCGCGGGAGGCGAGACCCATCGCCGCGGCCATGCCGTCCAGGTCGATCATCGGAAAGGGGAAGACCATGCCACCCAGCCGGTCGAGGTTTCCGGTCACGATGGCCAGTGCATCGAGCAGGAACTTCGTCAGCGTCGAGTAGCGACTCAGCGACGCCCCGCACCTGCCGTACACCGATGCGGTCGGACTCGCGGCCAGACTGCGCGCCAGGTCGGCGATCACCCCTGCGCTGATCCCGGATTCCGTTGCAGCCCGGTCGATATCGAAGTATGCCGCCAGCTGCCGCAAGCCGTCCAGGCCGCTGCATGTGCGGTTGATGGCGGCCGGATCCACCAATCCCTCGTCGAGCAGCACTCGTAGCATCGCGCCGAGCAACCACACGTCGGCCCCCGGTCTGATCGCGACGTGCTCGAACATCCGCGCGGTCTCGGTGCGGCGCGGATCCACGACGACTACCCGTCCCCCGCGCTTCGGAATCTCGCGCAACACGTCTCGGATGCGTCCGGTCGTCACCAAACTGCCATGAGAGACAACGGGATTGGCGCCAACGATCAGCGCGAAGTCGGTATGGGCAAAGTCGGGCAGGATGTTGATAGTGGTGGCGCCGTAGGTCATGTCGGCGGCTGCCCAGTAGTTGTTCACGTCGACCGAGGCCGACGCGTAGTGGTGCTTGGTCTTCAACGCCGACGCCAATCCGCTGACCGCGAGGGATCCGGTGAAGTTCCATGCCACCGGGTTCCCCCAGGCGATGCCGATCGCCTCGGTGCCGTGCAGATTCCGTACCGCGCGCAGCCGAGTGCCGATGTCCTCGAGCGCCTCGTCCCAGCTCGCGGGCGCAAACTCGCCATTGGCCAATCGGCGCATCGGGCGGGTCACGCGGTCGGGGTCACCGACCACGGCGTTGAACGACAGGCCCTTGATACAGGCGAAGCCCCGTGACGAGGGGTGATCCGCATCAGGCCGCAACTCTGTGACGGCGCCGTTGTCGACGGTGGCGATCAGACCGCAGGACGCCTCGCAGATTCCGCAAAAGGTCTTCTTCTCGACCGCCACGTCACCCCTTAATCAAACGCTGTGTTCGAACTAGAACACTATGTACAGTTAGTCGCTGTGAGGTCAAGCACCCGGCTGCGGGTCCGGCGCACGACCAGCGAAAGCCGCATACTCGAGGCTTTCCGCACCCTGCTCCGCGATGGCCGGCGTCCGGGAGATCTGGCGGTCGAGGAGATCCTCACCGCCGCCGGCGTCTCGCGATCCACCTTCTACAGCTACTTCGCTGACAAGAACGAACTGCTGACACGGGCGGCCGAGCCGGTCGTCGAGGCCTACACCCAGCTCGCCGACACGTGGTGGCAGCGCGATCAGATCGCCGGTGCGGCACCGCCGGCCTGGGACGCACTCGCCGCCCTCAACGAGCAGTTCATCGCGGTCGCCAGAGACCATCGCGAGGTCTTCCTCGCCTTGACCGAGGTGGGTGGCGCGCCGGACGGCGGTCCACTGGCCGGCATCGTCGACCGATACGCCGAACGGATCGCCGCCCGCCTGATCCGCGAACAATCCGAGGGTCTGGTCTCCGCCGACGTCATCCCCGACGTCACCGCTCGCTTCATCATCACCGCCACGATGTCCGCGATCCACGATCACCTGGCCCGGGGCCGCAGGACGGGGGACGCCGCACTGGCGCGGACACTGGGGCACGCATTCTGGTTCGCGATCTATGGCGCTCCGCCTGCATCGTCGGCGTGATCGGGGCGGCGGGAATATCAGGGTATGAGCCGACGTACGGTTCAGGTGTGACTGCTATGTCTTCGTATCCCATTCGCATCGGTGTCCAGCTTCAGCCCCAGCACTCTGACGATTACGCCCAGATCCGCGACGCGGTGCGCCGCTGCGAGGACATCGGCGTCGACGTGGTCTTCAACTGGGACCACTTCTTTCCGCTCTACGGCGACCCGGACGGTGCGCACTTCGAGTGTTGGACGATGCTCGGCGCCTGGGCCGAGCAGACCTCGCGCGTGCAGATCGGCGCGCTGGTCACCTGCAACTCGTATCGCAACCCCGAACTGCTCGCCGACATGGCCCGCACCGTCGACCACATCTCGGGCGGGCGGCTGATTCTCGGCATCGGATCGGGTTGGAAGCAGAAGGACTACGACGAGTACGGCTACGAGTTCGGCACCGTCGGCAGCCGCCTCGACGACCTGGCCCAGGCCCTGCCCCGGATCACCTCACGGCTGGCCACACTGAATCCCGCTCCCACCCGCGAGATCCCGATCCTGATCGGCGGGCAGGGTGAGCGCAAGACGCTGCGGTTGGTGGCCGAGCACGCCCATCAATGGCACAGCTTCACCAACGCCGAGACCTACCCGGGCAAGGCTGCGGCACTGGACAAGCACTGCCAGGACGTCGGCCGTGACCCGGCCACCATCGAGCGTTCCTCGGGCGTGGAAGGCCGGGACGCCGAGACTCTGGCCGCTAACGCCGAGGCGCTCGCCGCGCTGGGCGTGACGCTGATGACCGTCGGCTGCGACGGACCGGATTACGACCTCAGCGCCGCGCAGGCACTGATCCGGTGGCGCGACAGCCGCTGAGTCAGCAGGGTTCGAATTCCAGCGGCAGCGATTCCAGGCCGAGCGTGCCGGCGGGCCAGAGCGTCTTGGCTTCGCCGGCCAGCCGGTACTCGGGAATGCGGGCGTGGAATTCCTCGATGGTGAGCCGCAATTCGCGCCGCGCCAGGTGGGAGCCGAGGCAGCGGTGGATGCCGCCACCGAAGCCCAGGTGTGTCGGTTTGGCCGTGAGGTCCATCTCGTGGGGATGCTCGGCTGCCGACGGCACCTCCCGGTTGGCGGTACCGAGCAGCAGCATCACCTGGGAATCTGCGGGGATCGTGACGCCTTCGACCTCGACATCCCGGGTGGTCCGCCGCGGAACCCCGGGCACCGGACCGTCGAGGCGCAGCACTTCCTCGACGAAAGGCGAGATCAACGCCGGATCGTCGATCAGCTTGCGCCGCAACGCCGGATCCTTCGCCAGGGTGAGCAGCGAGTAGCCGATCGCTCCGGTGACGGTGTCCAGTCCGGCCAGCACGATCAGGAAACACAGCCCGAGGATTTCCTCGTCGGTCCAGGCGTCGTCGCCGTCGATGGCCAGGATCGCACTGAGCATGTCCTCGCCGGGGTGGCGCCGCTTGGCCTCGAGTTGTTCGGCCAGGAAGCCGAATAGCGCCATGCTGCACTCGATCACCCGCGGTGTGGGCTCGTCGCCGAGTGAGGAGACATTGGCTTCCTTGATGATCCCGTAGGTCCAGTCGAGGAACTGCGGTAGGTGCTCGAGCGGCAGCCCGAACAGCGTGAGGATCGCCTGGGTGGGGAACTTGTAGGACAAGTCCTCGACCACGTCGCAGCGGCCCAATGGGGCGAACTGGTCGATGTGGCGGCGCAGCTGCGCGCGAAGATCGGCGTCCATCGCGTCCATGCGTTTGGGCCCGAACATCGGGTCGAGTACCCGCCGATAGTCGGCGTGCTTGGGCGGGTCGATGGCAAGCGGAATCATCTTGATGGCATTGGCCACACCGTCGAACGCCTTCTCCGAGGAGAAGATGTCCGGATTCTTCTGGGCGAAGCGCACCCCGTCGTAGCTGGCGATGATCCAGGTCGGTCCGACCCGGTACACCGGTCCGGGACGGCGTAGGTACTCCATCGCGGCCGTGCGGTCCTGCGCCATCGGCGTGCCCACATAGAAGTCGTCCGGCAGTTCGGTCGTGGTCATGCGCGTAGCGTAACGAGACTGTCAGTCTTGTTTGTGACGTTTGGCCGATTAACCTGGCATTGCGGCGATCAAGGCGGCAGGATTCTGGCAGCGGTCCGGCCTCCCCACCGGCCGCGCCGGAGAGAGCCATGCCCAAACGCTATGGAGTCAAAGAGAAAGACCAAGTCGTCGCCCACATCCTCGAGCTACTCCTGTCGGGCAGGCTTCGGTCCGGTGACCGCGTTGACCGCAACGAGATCGCGGCCGCTCTCGGTTTGAGCCGCGTTCCCGTGCAGGAGGCCTTGCTTCAGCTCGAACACGACGGCATCCTCATCACGCGCTACCACCGCGGGGCGTTCGTCCAGCAGTTCGACGAGGCCATCCTGCGCGAACACCACGAGGTGCACGGCCTGCTGACCGGAGCGGTATCCGCCCGTGCCGCCACCGACCCCCGGCCTGAGATCCTCGCCGACCTGGAGATGGCGATGGGTGCCATGCGGGCCGCCACCGGCCCACGGAGCTACCTCGACGGGGCCGACCGCTTCCGGGATGTGCTGATCGACGGCTACGCCGGCCCCCGGCTGAAGGCCACCATCAGCTCATCGCGCAGCTTCATGCCGTGGAACTTTTGGGCGGAATACCAGGACGCCCGCGCGCACCTGCTACCCCTCATCGAAGTCGAGTTCACGTCGATCTGCCGGCGCGATCCGGCGGGCGCCCGGCGCGCGTGTGTGGACCGCGCCGACCTGATGGCCGACCTGCTGATCGCTGAACTGGACCGCCGCGGAGTGTTCACGCAGTTGGATTCGCTGTGATCAGAAGCCGTGCTCAGCATGGCATCCCCACTACGTTCTAGTGATGACCACCTACTGGCGCAGGCTGCTGGCCGTCGTGATCGCGCTGCTGCTGATCGTCAGCCTGGCGCCGATGGCCCCGGCAAGCGCCGACCAGTGCGCCCCGCCTGGTGAGAAGTCGGCCAGCGCACTGCCCACCAATCTTGCTGCGGCCGCCCAGGGGCCCGGCGAGGACAAGTACACGACGGCCACCACCGAACCCCTGAGCTCGGTCAACCTCGACGCGCTGCGGCTCATCACGCCCGGAACGCTGACCGTCGGCACGCTCTCGGATGCACCGCCCAGCATCTGCATCAACTCCCAGGGCCAGTTCACCGGTTTCGACAACGAACTGCTGCGGGCGATCGCCGACAAGCTCGGCCTGAAGATCAATTTCGTCGGCACCGAGTTCTCCGGGCTGCTCGCCCAGGTCGCCGCACGCCGGTTCGACGTCGGCTCGTCATCGATCACCACCACCGACGCCCGTCGCCGCACCGTCGGCTTCACCAACGGCTATGACTTCGGCTACTTCTCCCTCGTCGTCCCCGCGGGTTCTCCCATCACCGGCTTCGACAAGCTGGGGCCGGGCCAGCGCATCGGCGTGGTGCAGGGCACGGTGCAGGAGTCCTACGTGATCGACACGCTCAAGCTGCAGCCGGTCAAGTTCCCCGACTACAACACCGTCTACGCCAGCCTCAAGACGCGCCAGATCGACGCGTGGGTGGCGCCCTCACAACAGGCGCAGGGCACGGTCAAGTTGGGCGATCCGGCCGTGATCGTCGAAAACACCTTCAGCTTGGACAATTTCGTCGCCTATGCCGTCGCCAAGGAGAACCAGCCGCTGATCGACGCGCTCAACGCCGGCCTGGACGCCGTGATCGCCGACGGCACGTGGTCGCGGCTCTACAGCGAGTGGGTGCCCCGCGAGCTACCGCCCGGCTGGAAGCCCGGCTCGAAAGCGGCTCCGCTGCCGCAACTTCCCGACTTCGCCGCCATCGCCGCAGCCAATCAGAAGCCGGCCGACGCCACCCCGGTGGCCACGAAATCGGTGCTGACCCAGTTGCGGGAGTCCTTCCTGGACTGGGAGCTGTACAAGAAGGCGATCCCCGATCTCATCAAGACCGGCCTGCCCAACACGCTGCTGCTGACCATCAGCGCCAGCATCATCGGGCTGGTACTGGGCATGGTGCTTGCGGTGGCCGGGATTTCGCGCTCCCGCTGGCTGCGGCTACCCGCCCGGATCTATACCGACATCTTCCGCGGACTGCCCGAGGTGGTCATCATCCTGCTGATCGGACTGGGCATCGGCCCAGTGGTCGGCGGGCTCACCGGGAACAACCCCTATCCGCTGGGTATCGCCGCGCTGGGGCTGATGGCGGCGGCCTACATCGGCGAGATCTTCCGCTCCGGCATTCAGAGCGTGGAACCCGGTCAGCTGGAAGCCTCACGCGCACTGGGCTTCAGCTACTCGTCATCCATGCGACTGGTCGTGGTGCCACAAGGCATACGCCGAGTGCTGCCCGCTCTGGTGAACCAGTTCATCTCGCTGCTGAAAGCCTCCTCGCTGGTGTACTTCCTCGGCCTGGTGGCCAGTCAGCGCGAGCTGTTCCAGGTGGGCCGCGACCTCAACGCCCAGACCGGCAATCTCTCGCCGTTGGTGGCGGCGGGTCTGTTCTATCTGCTGCTGACGATTCCGCTGACCCACCTGGTGAACTACATCGACGCCCGGCTTCGTCGCGGCCGACCACCGGCGGAGGAAGACCCCCTGGATCCCGCACTCACGAGTCAGGAGGTCGTGTGATGGCCGAACATCAGCGTCCGGAGCCGGTCTCGTTGACCGCCAACGATATTCACCTCGCGTTCGGCAACAACGCCGTCCTGCGCGGTGTCGACGTCGAGGTACCCGCCGGGACGACGGCGGCCATTATCGGCCCGTCCGGGTCGGGCAAGTCCACCCTGTTGCGCACGCTGAACCGGCTCTACGAACCGGACAAGGGCGACATCCTGCTCGACGGGCGCTCGGTGCTGCGCGACGATCCGGACAAGCTGCGGCAGCGGATCGGCATGGTGTTCCAGCATTTCAATCTGTTCCCGCACCGCTCGGTGGTGGACAACGTGGCACTGGGCCCGCGCAAGCTCAAGAAGCTGTCCGCCGACGAGGCGCGGGAACTGGCGCTGGCCCAACTCGATCGGGTGGGACTCAAGCACAAGGCCGAGGTGCGGCCCGCGACGTTGTCCGGTGGCCAGCAGCAGCGGGTGGCGATCGCCCGGGCGCTGGCGATGGCCCCGCAGGTGATGTTCTTCGACGAAGCCACCTCGGCGCTGGATCCGGAACTCGTCAAGGGGATCCTGGCACTGATCGCCGAACTCGGCGCCGACGGGATGACGATGGTCGTGGTCACCCATGAGATGGGGTTCGCCCGGTCCACCGCCGACTCGGTGGTGTTCATGGACCACGGCAAGGTCGTCGAGTCCGGGCCACCCGATCAGATCTTCACCGCCGCCACCACCGACCGGCTGCAACGGTTCCTGTCCCAAGTTCTGTAACCACCGTCGGAGAAAACGCGATTACCGAACGGTTGACAAGCACAGACAGGTTAGACTAGCGAACTATGATTGAGACCGAACCGCAGGTCACCGACCTGTCCGGGGAGTTGCAGCGCGTTCTCTCCAAGTTGTTCTCGGTCTTGCGCCGGGGCGATCCGCGAACCCCGACGGGCGGCGACCTCACCCTCGCCCAGTTATCGATCCTGCTCACTCTGCTGGAGACCGGTCCGATCCGGATGACCGAGCTCGCCGCCCGCGAGCGGGTGCGCACCCCCACCACCACGGTGGCGATCCGTCGGCTTGAGAAGCTCGGCTTGGTCAAGCGGTCCCGCGACCCCTCGGATCTGCGGGCCGTTCTGGTCGAAGTGACCCCGGAAGGGTTGGTGCAGCACCGCGATGCACTCGCCCTGCGCCGCGCGCACCTGGCCTCGCTACTGGCCAAGCTCAGCGACGAGGAACGCGACACCCTGGCCAGGGCACTGGCCCCCCTGGAACGGATCGCCGACCAGTCGGAGTCCTAGCCCAGCCAGTCCAGGACGGCGGCCGCGGTCCACGACTGCTGCATGCTGCCCAGCGGTTCACCGGTGAACGGCTCGTAATACTCGGCGAAGGTGCCGTCGCTGGCCTGCCGCAAGCCTTCTCGGCGCAGAATCAATGACCGCTCGGACCAACCGCGGCGGGCGAACGCCCACGAGAACAACCATGTCAGGACCGGCCACACCGGGCCACGCCAGTACTCGCGCGGCCGAAAGTCCTTGGACACCGGCGACGTTGACGGGATCACCGCGTACTTGAGGTCGGGATGCCCGCAGAACCGGGGGCCTTCCAGGATCCGCAGCAATGCCCGCTCCTGGTCGTGCGGCAAGCCCCCGCACAGCAGCGGGGCGAACTGCGCCGCCGTTTCGGTGGCAATCCACTTGTCGGCGCGTACATCGAAATCCTTTGCCGCACCGGTACGTTCGTCGGTGGTGGCGACAACGCCGGTGCGGAATCGATCGGCCCACGAGTACAGCTCGCGGACGTCGGCCAGCGGCCGCTTGTACTCCTCGCCGATGTTGGCCAGCACGTCGCAGGCCAGCGCGAAGATCGCCGAGACGAACACGTCCTCGACGGCGAAGCTCATCACCTTCGGCAATAGTTCGTCGTCGTAGCGGGCGGATTTCATCTCCTCGAGCAGCCACAGGTAGCGGTCGTACTCTCGGTCCGAGGGCCGCTGGCTGGGGTCGGTGACGATGTGGTTGTCCTCGCGCTGATACTCCGGCACGTTTCCCGGAATCACGTTGGCGTAGGCCGAATCCCACCGCGGCGAGTTGTCCATCCCGGACTCCCAGCCGTGGTAGAGCGTGATGCGGCCGCGCTCGTTGTGGTCGCGAGCCTCCGCCAGCCAGCGATGCCAGCGGACCAGATCCGCCCACCGCCGGTCCAGGAACGCCTCGGCGACGGCGCGGGTGGAGCGTCCCCGCATCCGGGCGCGGTCGAGGATGCGCTGCACTGCGATCGCGTGCACGGGCGGCTGCGTGATACCCGAGGTGTGGCGGCTGCGGGGGGCGTGGGCGGCCAGCGCCGAACAGGCCCAGCGGGCCGGCCCCGGGAAGTACCCGTCGACCCCGTGGGCGAACACGATGTGCGGGATCATCCCGTTGGTCCACTGCGCGGACAATAGGGTGTCGAGTTCCACGACGGCGCGTTCGACGCTGAGCGGGGCCAAACCGACCGCCACGAAGGCCGCGTCCCAACTCCACATGTGCGGGTAGAGCTGGGGGGCGGCGGAGGTCATCACCCCCAAGTCATTACCGCGCAGCAAGTATGCCGCTCGGGCGGCCAGCTGCGTCGGACCGAAGCTCGGGTCGAATGCCACGCGTTCATTCTGCGACGTGCCGCTGTGAATCGCAGGTCGGTAGGGTGACGAGTATGCCGAGCGAGGGTGATCCGGGGATCAGGACCGCGTTGATCACCGGGGCCGGTGGCGGTATCGGATCCGCGATCGCCGAGGCGCTGGCCCCCACCCACACCCTCCTTTTGGCCGGTCGGCCCTCGGCCCGGCTCGACGCTCTCGCCGCGCGGCTGGGGGCCACCACCTGGCCGCTTGATCTGGCCGATGCGGAATCGATTGAGGCGGCGGCCGAGCCGCTGGCCGAGCTGGACGTGCTGGTCCACAACGCCGGGGTGGCCTACCCGGGCCGGTTCGACGAGTCGATCCCCGAACAGTGGCGGGCGTGTTTCGAGATCAACGTGACCGGACCGGTCGCACTGACCCTGGCGCTGCTGCCTGCGCTGCGGGCGGCGCGCGGTCAGGTCGTGTTCATCAACTCCGGTGCGGGTCTGAACGTCTCGCCGGGTCTGGCAGCGTACTCGGCAAGCAAGTTCGCACAGCGCGCGTTCGCCGATACGTTGCGCGCCGACGAACCCAGTCTGCGCGTCACCAGCGTGCACCCGGGCCGCGTCGACACCGAGATGCAGCAGGATCTGGTCGCTTACGAAGGTGGCGAGTACGACCCGGCGCGCTTTCTGAAACCGGAGACCGTCGCGCGCATCGTCGCCGAGGTGATCGCCACTCCGCCGGACGCCCACACCCATCAGGTCGTCGTCCGCCCCCGGTGATTTCGGCGCGGTTGACGTCGCTCAGCGACGATTAGCGCGCCGAAATCGCGGCCCGGATGACTGCGATGACGCGCTCGGGGTACTCAGTCAGGTCCAGCCAGGTAAACCTCAAGATCTGCCAGCCGGCGAGCGCAATGTCGTTCTGCCGCCGCCGATCACTCTGGAAGACCTCCTCATCGGTGTGGAAGGCGAAGCCGTCGATCTCGATAGCGATCTTGCGTGCGGGAAACGCGGCATCGACCTTGTAGCCAGCCACCGGGTGGTTGGTCCGCCATCCGGTGAGCCCAGACTGCCGCAATAGGGCAACGAGTATGCGCTCAGCTTCCGATCGGGCGCCGTCGGCGGCACCTTGAAGAAGTCGACGAGCGGCTGGCGCTCCGTAGCGGCCAGCATTGCGAAGATGCGCGCGCCATAGAGCTCTCAGGTCCAGGCGTTGCTGAAGCGCCCGATCCATGAGCTTGACGCCGCCGCGGCGCCGCACCGATGCCTCCACCACTGTGAGGGCGAGTTCCGTCACGTTCAGGCCCCGGACGACTGTGACGTCTGCGGTGCCAAGGTTTCGTCGTCGTACTCGGGCCCCTTCGTGACTCCGGCCATGACTGTTCCTCGGGACGGTCACCTCGACGATGTCGGGAGGAAACATCGTCAGACGATGCCACCAGGCGGCGGCCAGTCCGCTTGCCGCTGCGTGCTCACCGTGCGCCCACACTGCAGCCCGGATTCTGGCTGCGTCGCTGAACTCACGATCATCGACGAAGTAGACGCCGCGGGCGTAGCGGCGCCAGTCGCCCGCGCGCACGCGCCGTTGAATCGCTGAGTTGCTGAGCCCGACACCGTTGGCCTGCAGGAGCGTGATGACGCCATCTTGTTGCCGAAGCAGTTCATTCAACACACCAAAGAAGGACGTGCCGCACAGCAGTCGGGTTCCATCCCTCGCGATTTCGGCGCGCTTGGCGTCGCTGAGCGACGATAAGCGCGCCGAAATCCCTAGAGAACGAGGTTGACCAGTCGGCCGGGCACCACGATGACCTTCTTGGGCGTGGCACCGGCCAGGAACGCCTGCACCTTCTCGTCGGCCAGCGCCGCGGCCTCCAGACTGGCCTTGTCGGCATCGGCGGCCACCGTGATGCGGCCCCGCACCTTGCCGTTGACCTGAACCGGGTACTCGACGGTGTCGGTCACCAGGTAGGTCTCGTCGGCGACGGGGAACGGGCCGTGCGCCAGCGACGTGTCATGGCCCAGTCGACGCCACAGTTCCTCGGCCAGGTGCGGCGCCAGCGGCGCCACCATCAACACCAGCGGTTCGAGCGCCGCGCGGGCGGTGATGCCCTCCTTGGTGAGGTGGTTGGTGTACTCGATCAGCTTGGCGGCGGCGGTGTTGTTCCGCAGGCCCGCATAGTCGTCGGAGACCCCCGCAATGGTGCGGTGCAGCAAACGCAGGGTGCCCTCGTCGAGCGACTCGTGCTCGGAAACCCGTTCAGCGCCGGTGGTTTCGTCGACGACCAGGCGCCAGACCCGCTGAAGGAACCGGTGCGCGCCGACAACGTCCTTGGTGGCCCAGGGGCGCGAGGCCTCCAGCGGACCCATCGACATCTCGTACACCCGCAGGGTGTCGGCGCCGTAGCTGTCGCAGATCTCGTCAGGTGAGATCGAGTTCTTCAGGCTCTTGCCGATCTTGCCGAACTCCTGGAACACCTCAATTTCGCCGTCAGAGCCGGGCAGGAAGAACTTCCCGTCGCGCTCCACCACGTCGGCGGCCGGAACGTAGGCCCCGCGCGCGTCGGTGTAGGCGAACGCCTGGATGTAGCCCTGGTTCACCAAGCGGCGGTAGGGCTCCCGCGAGGTGACATGTCCGAGGTCGTGCAGCACCTTGTGCCAGAACCGCGAGTAGAGCAGGTGCAGCACCGCGTGCTCGACACCACCCACATACAGATCGACGCCACCCGGGTCGGACGGTCCGTGCTCAGCCGGCCGCGGCCCCATCCAATACGCTTCGTTCTCCTTGGCGCAGAACTCTTCTGCGTTGTGCGGGTCGGCGTAGCGCAGCTCGTACCAGGAACTGCCAGCCCACTGCGGCATGACGTTGGTGTCGCGGGTGTAGGGCTGCAGGCCGTCGCCGAGGTCGAGGTCGACGTGCACCCAGTCGGTGGCCTTGTTCAGCGGCGGCGACGGCTCGCTGTCGGCGTTGTCGGGATCGAACAGCACCGGGGAGTAGTCGGCGATATCCGGAAGTTCCACCGGCAGCGCCGAATCGGGTAACGGATGTGCCCGGCCGTCGGCGTCGTAGACGATCGGGAACGGCTCACCCCAGTAGCGCTGTCGGGCGAACAGCCAGTCGCGCAGCTTGTATTCGATGCGGGCCCTGCCGCGACCGTCCGCCTCGAGGCGCTCGGTGACCGCCTTCTTGGCGTCCTCGACGTTCAACCCGTCCAGGTACTGCGAATTGACCAGCGCACCGTCACCGACGTAGGCGGCCTCGGCCACGTCGCCACCGGAGATGACCTCCAGGATGGGCAGCCCGAACTCGGAGGCGAAATCCCAGTCCCGCGGATCGTGACCGGGTACCGCCATGATCGCTCCGGTGCCATAGCCCACCAGGACGTAGTCGGCGATGAAGATCGGAACCTGTTGTCCATTGACCGGATTGGTCGCATAAGCACCCAGGAACACACCGGTCTTGGTCTTGTTCTCCTGGCGCTCCAGATCCGACTTCGCGGCAATCGCGCGCCGGTAGGCGGCCACCGCCTCAGCGGGCGTTTCCGCGCCCGCAGTCCACCGCGGATTCACGCCGTCGGGCCACTGCGCGGCGAGCAGGCCGTCGACCAGTTCGTGCTCGGGGGCGAGCACCAGATACGTCGCACCGAAAAGAGTGTCGGGGCGGGTGGTGAACACCTCGATATCGGTGCCGTCGGCACCGAACAACACCGAGGCGCCAGTGGACCGGCCAATCCAGTTGCGCTGCATGGTCTTGACCTTCTCCGGCCAATCCAGCACGTCGAGGTCGTCGAGCAGCCGATCGGAGTAGGCGGTGATCCGCATCATCCACTGCCGCAACCGCTTACGGAACACCGGGAAGTTGCCGCGCTCGCTGCGGCCCTCGGAGGTGACCTCCTCGTTGGCCAGCACGGTGCCCAGACCGGGGCACCAGTTCACCAGCGAATCAGCCCGGTACACCAGCCGGTAGCCGTCGACGACGTCGGCACGCTCCCCCGCCGACAACGACGACCAGGCCCGGCCGTCATCGCGAGTTCTTGTCCCGCTCTCGAACTCGGCGATCAACTCGGCGATCGGCCGGGCCTTGTTCTGCGCGGTGTCGAACCATGCGTTGTAGATCTGCAGGAAAATCCACTGCGTCCACTTGTAGAAGTCGACGTCGGTGGTCGAGAAGCTGCGCCGCTGATCGTGGCCCAGGCCCAGCCGGCCCAGCTGACGGCGGAAGTTGACGATATTGGCTTCGGTCCGGACCCGGGGATGGGTACCGGTCTGCACCGCGTACTGCTCGGCAGGCAGGCCGAAGGCGTCGAAGCCCAATGCATGCAGCACATTGCGGCCCGTCATCCGGAAGTAGCGGGCGTAGACGTCGGTGGCGATGTAGCCGAGCGGATGGCCGACGTGCAGACCCTCACCCGAGGGGTAGGGGAACATGTCCTGCACGAACATCTTGTCCTCGGGCACGGACGAGCCGTCCGCAGGGGCCAGCGAGCCGACCGGGTTGGGCACGTTGAAGGTGCCCCAGTTCTGCCAGTTGTCCTGCCAGGTCGCCTCGATCCGCCCCGCGAGCTCGGCCGTGTAGCGGTGCCGCGGCACATCGGTGTCGGCGTCAGCGGTCTCCGCGGTCGGCGATTCGGTCACGCAGACAGGGTATAAGGACGCTGATCGGCCCTGCCGACCCGGCAAGCGGCTGTGACCTGGCTCCCACACGTGCCCGAGTGTGACGGTTGCCCCCGGCCCCGCAACAGCTTGATATCGGTTGCGTTGCAGAGCGGTCAGAGGTTGGTTCCAGCTGTGTTCCGGCCCTACCCTCCGGTCTTCGCCTGCGGATACAGTCGGCCCTCTGACAAGGGGTTTGAACAGGCCCAACACTGTCGAAAAGGACATCTGCGATGATCACGAACGCCCGTAATTGGCGGGTACTTGTAGGTGGTGTGGCAGCCGGGACGGCAGCCGTGCTCGGGTTTGCCGGCGCTAACGCCTCGGCCGAACCGGTCCTCCCCGTCCAGCCGGCACCCGCCACCGTCACCCAAACCGTCACCGTCGCCCCGCAGGCCGCATCGGTGGTACCTACGCCCGCCACGGCGGCACCGCTCGAAGTACCCACCACCGTTGCCGCCCCTGCCGCGGTCGCCGCGCCGGAGACCCTCGTACCGGCCACCTCCGGCACCCTCGCCGACTTCTTCAAGGAGAAGGGCGTGGTGATGGAGCCGCAGAAGGCCAGCGGCTTCACCGCACTCAACATCGTGCTGCCGATGCCGCGCGGCTGGAGCGTGGTGCCCGACCCGAACGTTCCCGACGCGTTCACCGTCCTGGCCGACCGCGTCGGCGGCGACGGGCTCTACACCTCCAACGCCCAGCTCAAGGTCTACAAGCTCGTCGGCGAGTTCGATCCGAAAGAGGCGATCACCCACGGCTACGTAGACAGCCAGCAGCTGTTCGCCTGGCAGTCGACCGACGCGTCGCTGGCCGATTTCGGCGGTTTCCCGTCCTCGATCATCGAGGGCACCTACCGCGAGAACGACCTGACGCTGAACACCTCCCGGCGCAACCTGATCGCGCAGTCCGGCGCCGACCGCTACCTGGTCTCGCTGTACGTGACGACCTCGGCCAGCCAGGTCGTGGCCACCGCGGACGCCACCGACGCGATCGTCAACGGCTTCCGGGTGACCTCCCCGACCGCGACGCCGGCCACCCCGGCGGCACCTGCCGCAGCCGATCCTGCGGCCGCCGCATCGGCGGTCGCGGCGCCGAGCACCGCACGCCCCCGGCCAGCCAGGTCGTGGCCCCCGCGGACGCCCCCGACGCGATCGTCACCGGCTTCCGGGTGACCTCCCCGACCGCGACGCCGGCCACCCCGGCGGCACCTGCCGCAGCCGATCCTGCGGCCGCCGCATCGGCGGTCGCGGCGCCGAGCACCGCGCCGGCGGCGGCCCCGTTGACCAACACCGCGGCCACCGCGACCGTGACTGCCACTGTCACCGTTCCGGCGGATCCGACGCAGCAGCGCTGACCCCCGCCTCGTACAGTGGCTCCATGCTGATTGCCGGCGTGGTGTGCCTGATCCTGGCCGTTCTGGTCGGTGGTTCGGGCCTGTGGACGATGAACCGTCCGGCCACTGACCTCACCTCCGAGGTGATGCGAGCGGTGGCTCCGACGCAGCTGGCGGCCGCGCTGATGCTGGCCGCCGGTGGCATCACGGCGCTGGCCGCACCCACCACCACCGGGCTGGTCGTCCTGGTCGTCTGCGTCCTGGGTGCTCTCGGGACCGTCGGCGCCGGCTCGTGGCAGGGTGCCCGCTACGCCGCCCGCCGGGAAGCCACCGCGACGGGATGCGCGGGCAGCTGCACCAGCTGCGTGCGGACCTGCCAGTAATCCATTGATGCGGGGCGCGCTGTCGCGGATACCCGTCGACACGTTCCTTGTGCTGCTGGTCGCCGTCGTCGCACTGGCGACCGTACTGCCCGCCCGCGGAACGGCAGCCGATGTGCTGTCCGTGGCGACCAAGGCCGCGATCGCACTGCTGTTCGTGCTGTACGGCGCGCGGCTGTCACCCCAGCAGGCCTGGCACGGCATCCGGCAGTGGAAGTTGCACCTGCTGGTGTTGGCCACCACCTTCGTGGTGTTCCCGCTGCTCGGCCTGGCGGCCAAAGTCTTGGTGCCCACGGTGCTGACCACCGACCTCTACACGGGCCTGCTGTTCCTGTGCCTGGTGCCTTCGACCGTGCAGTCCTCGATCGCGTTCACCTCGATCGCCCGCGGTCACGTCTCGGCCGCGATCGTCAGTGCGTCGCTGTCGAACATCCTCGGGGTGGTCCTGACGCCGCTGCTGGTGGTCGCGCTGATGCCGTTGAGCGGGGCGCCGCACGTCGACGGCTCGGCGATCGGGGACATCGTGCTGCAGCTGTTGCTGCCGTTCGCCGTCGGGCAGCTGCTGCGGCCGTGGCTGGCGCCCTGGGTGACCCGGCACTCCGCGCTGACCAGTGCGGTGGACCGCGGCTCGATCCTGCTGATCGTCTACGCCGCGTTCTCGGTGGGGATGACCGAGCACATCTGGAGCAGTGTGCAGCCCTGGCGGGTGGTGGCCGTCGCCGTGCTCAGCGCCGTGTTGCTGGCGGTGGTGCTGGGCATCACGGTGCTCACCGGAAAGCTGGCCCGACTGGACCGCGGCGACGCGATCGTATTGATGTTCTGCGGGTCCAAGAAGAGCCTGGCCTCCGGCCTGCCGATGGCCCTGGTCCTGTTCCCGGCGTCCAGCGTGGGCCTGATCATGTTGCCGCTCATGCTGTTTCACCAGATCCAGCTCTTCGTCTGCGCGGTGATCGCCAGCAGGCTGGCGCGCAGTGCGCCGGACTAGTTGCGGCTCACGTCGATGGGGTGGGTCGCCAGCAGCGACAGCGGCAGCGGCTGACGGCGCAGCACCCGGCCCCACAGATCGACCTTCGGTTCGACGAGAACATCAGAAGGCAAGGCGGACAACACGATCCAGTCGTCGCGTTCGATCTCGCCCTCGAGCTGGCCGATGGTCCAGCCGGAGTAGCCGGCGAAGATGCGCACGCCTTCCACAGCGGGCTCGATCAGCTCGGGGTCGGCATCGAGATCCACCATCACCATCCGGCCGGCGATATGGCGCAGACCGGGCATGCCCTGCGGATCGGTGCCGACGCGCAGGGTGCCCAGGCACAGCGCGGCATCGCGTTTCACCGGGCCGCCGATGAACATCGTCTTGGGTTTGGTGGCCAGCTTGGCCCACTGCGGCAGGACGTTGTAGACCGCGGTCTCGCTGGGCCGGTTGAGCACCACCCCGAGGGTGCCGCCGTCGTTGTGCTCGACGACGTAGATGACACTGCGCCGGAACGTCGGCTCCATCAGATCGGTGTTGGCCAACAGCAGAGTTCCCGCCCGCACACGGTTGGCTGCGGGCGCGACGAAGTCCTCGGGATCCTCCGGCTGTGCCACCCCACCATCATGGCATCACCATGCTGTCGAGGTGGTGAACAGGCAGAGCCCTGACAGAGATTTGTACTGTTGGACGGATGGTCGACGCCCGTGCACCCGGCTCGCTGTGGCGTGCGGTGCGCGGCATGCCCGAGTTCTGGCGCCTGCTCGAGCTCCGCACGGCAAGCCAGTTCGCCGACGGTCTCTTTCAGGCCGGGCTGGCCGGCGGACTGCTGTTCAACCCGGAACGCGCCGCTGACCCGTGGGCGGTGGCGGGGGCGTTCGCCGTGCTGTTCCTGCCGTATTCGATCGTCGGCCCGTTCGCGGGAGCCCTGCTGGACCGCTGGGATCGCCGCGCGGTACTGGTCGGCGCGAACGCCGGCCGGCTGCTGCTGGTGATCGCCGTCGGTGTGGTGCTGGCCGCCGGTGCCACCGACCTGGTCGTGCTGTGCGGGGCGCTGATCGTCAACGGCTTCAGCCGGTTCGTGACCTCCGGACTGTCCGCAGCACTGCCCCACGTCGTCCCCCGCGATCAGGTGGTGACGATGAACTCGGTGGCCACCGCCACCGGCGCCACAGCGACTTTCCTCGGCGCCAACTTCATGCTGGTGCCGCGCTGGATCTTCGGTGCCGGCGATACCGGCGCGGCGACGATCATCTTCCTGGTCGCCATCCCCGTCGCGGTGGCCCTGATGCTGTCGCTGCGGTTCCCTTCGCACGAGCTGGGCCCCGACGAGACCGAGCGGGCCGTGCACGGTTCGGCGTTCTACGCCGTGGCCACCGGCTGGATCTACGGGGCGCGCACCGTGCTGAGCACCCCGACCGTGGCGGCCACCCTGTCCGGACTGGCCAGCCACCGCATGGTGTTCGGCATCAACTCACTGCTGGTGCTGGTGATCGTCCGGCACAGCGACACCCCCGCCGTCACCGGCCTGGGACTGGGCACCGCCGTCATCTTCGTCGCCGCCACCGGGCTCGGCTCCTTCCTCGCCAACGTGCTGACCCCCTCGGCGGTGCGACGCTGGGGCCGCTACGCGACGGCCAACGCCGCCCTGCTCAGTGCGTCCGTCATCCAACTGGCCGGGGCCACCCTGGAATTGGTGGTCATGGTGGTGTGCGGTTTCTTCCTCGGCCTGGCCGGTCAGGTGGTCAAGCTCTGCGCCGACACCGCGATGCAGATCGACGTCGACGACGCCCTGCGCGGGCATGTGTTCGCCGTGCAGGATTCGCTGTTCTGGGTGTCGTTCATCCTCGCCACGACGGTATCGGCGGCGGTGATCCCGGCCGACGGGCACGCACCGCTGCTGGCGCTGGTCGGCTCGCTGATCTATCTGGTCGGCCTCGCTGCGCACGCGGCCATCGGCCGACGCGGAACCGCCACGCTCTAGGCTGACGCCCATGGCCGATGCGGGTCCGATCATCGACGATCTCCGTGCCGAGAGCGACGCGCTCGACGCGCTGGTCGCACCGCTGCCCGCCGTCGAATGGGCGCAGCCCACCCCGGCCGCCGGATGGACGATCGCCCACCAGATCGCGCACCTGTGGTGGACCGACATCGCGGCGCTGACGTCGATCACCGACGAGGCGGGTTTCGCTGAGATGCTGGCCGCCGCGAACAAGGACCCGCTCGGGTTCGTCGACAAGGCCACCGAGGAACTCACCGCGGCCACCGCACCCGACGAGCTGCTGGCACGCTGGCGCGAGACCAGGCCGCGGCTGCACGAGGAACTGCGCGATGTGCCCGACGGCCGCAAGCTGAGGTGGTTCGGGCCGCCGATGAGTGCGCCGTCGATGGCCACGGCACGGCTCATGGAGACGTGGGCCCATGGTCTGGACGTGGCCGACGCGCTCGGCGTCGAGGTGGTCGCGACACCGCGGCTGAAGTCGATCGCCCACCTCGGGGTGCGCACCCGGGACTTCGCCTTCACCGTGCACGGATTGACCCCGCCGACCGAACCGTTCCGGGTGGAGCTGACCGCCCCCGGTGGCCAGCTGTGGGAGTGGGGACCCGCGGACGCCGCCCAGCGGGTGACCGGCTCGGCCCTGGATTTCTGCCTGCTGGTGACCCAGCGGCGGCCGCGCGGCGAGCTCGACGTCACGGCGCACGGGGCCGATGCACAGACCTGGCTGACGATCGCGCAGGCCTTCGCCGGGCCGCCCGGAAGCGGCCGCTAGAGCGGGCTGGCGTCATCGGCGGCACCGTCCGCGTCGGCGTCGATGAGCGCCACGTTCCAGCGGCCGTCGCCGTCGGTGTCCACCCACCCGGTGCCGGCGCCGCCGAGTGCCCGGTCGGCCAGGCCGTCCCGGTCGACGTCGAGTAGCCGCTCGGGTTGCCCGTCGCCGTCGATATCGGCGGGGCCGCCGATGTGGTCGACGCCGTCGAGACCGAACCACCGCAGCGGGCCGGGCGGGCCGGTGGCCGTCACCGTCCAGGTGCCCGACCCGTCGTCGGTGTACTGGCTTTCCGGCGTGCCGTCATCGTCGAGGTCGAGGACGGCGTGATCGGCCAGATCGTCTCCGTCGAGATCGGCCAACGCATCGTCGAAGAGGCCGTCGCCGTCGAAATCTATTCGGACAGCGTCGAATTCACCATCACCGTCGATGTCGAGATCCGGCGCGCCGCTGTACATCGCCGCCGTCCCGTCTCCGGGACCCAAGCAATACTCCACACCGGTTAGACGGTGGGCGTGTCCTTCGCGTTCCACCACGCCAGCAGTTCGGCGGTGGCTTCCTCGGGGCTGAGCGGGCCGCGATCCAGCCGCAGCTCCTTGAGGAAGTTCCAGGCCTCACCGACCTGCGGACCCGCCGGGATGCCCAGCAGCTGCATGATCGCGTTGCCATCCAGGTCTGGCCGGACCTTCGCCAGATCCTCCTTGGCCGCCAACTCGGCGATCCGCTCCTCGAGGTCGTCGTAGTTGGCCTGCAGCCTGGCCGCCCGGCGCTTGTTGCGGGTGGTGCAGTCGGCGCGAACCAGCTTGTGCAGCTTGGGCAGCAGCGGGCCGGCGTCGGCGACGTAGCGGCGCACTGCCGAGTCCGTCCACTTGCCGTCGCCGTAGCCGTGGAACCGCAGATGCAGGTAGACCAGCTGGGACACGTCGTCAACCATCTGCTTGGAGTACTTCAGCGCCCGCATTCGCTTGCGGACCATCTTGGCGCCGACCACCTCGTGGTGGTGGAAGCTCACCCCGCCGTCCGACTCGTGCTTGCGGGTGGCCGGCTTGCCGATGTCGTGCAGCAGCGCCGCCCAGCGCAGCACCAGGTCCGGTTCGCCGGGCTCTTCGAGTGCGATCGCCTGCCGCAGCACGGTCAGCGAATGCTGGTAGACGTCCTTGTGCTGGTGGTGTTCGTCGATGGCCATCTGCATGCCGCCGATCTCGGGCAGCACCACATCACCCATCCCGGTCTGCACCATCAGATCGATCCCGGCCAGCGGGTCGGCACCCAGCAGCATCTTGTCCAGTTCGACGGCCACCCGTTCGACGGTGATACGTCCCAGCTGGGGCGCCATGTCCACGATGGCCTCGCGGACCCGGTCGGCGACGTCGAACTGCAGTTGGGAGACGAACCGGGCGGCGCGCAGCATGCGCAGCGGGTCGTCACCGAAGGACACGGCGGGCTCGGCGGGGGTGTCGAGAATACGGCGGCTCAGCGCGCCCAATCCGCCGAGCGGGTCGATGAAGTCACCGGGGCCGTCCGCGGTGATCCGGACCGCCATCGCGTTGACGGTGAAATCGCGGCGGACCAGATCGTCTTCCAGGCTGTCGCCGTAGCGCACCTGCGGGTTGCGGGACACCTGGTCGTAGCTGTCGGCGCGGAAGGTGGTGATCTCCAGCCGCTGACCGGACTTGCCGACACCGACGGTGCCGAACTCGATACCGGTGTCCCACAGCGCGTCGGCCCACGACCGCACCAGACGCTGCACCTCGTCGGGCCGCGCGCTGGTGGTGAAGTCCAGGTCGTTGGTCAGCCGGCCCAGGATCGCGTCGCGCACGCTGCCGCCGACAAGGTAGAGCTCGTGTCCGGCGGTGCTGAACAGCGCACCCAGCTCACGCAGCAGCTCGCCCTGCTCGTTGAGCGCGACGAGGGCGCGGGCGAGGAGCTCGACGTCCTGGGAGGGGTGGGACACGTCGGGTCAGCCTAATCGTGTCCGGCGAGTGCGGGCGGGGCGGCCATCGCGTGCCAGCTACTATCGCTTGGGTGTCGGACGGCGAACAGGCCAAACCACGACGGCGCCGAGGTCGGCGTCGCGGCCGTCGCGCTGCCGGTCCGCCACAGCACATCGCGGCCGACAACAGCGCGCCGCAACCCGGCACCGAACCCTCCCCCGCCACCCAGGCTGACGTCGCAAAACCCCGGCCCGGCAAAGCCAACCGCCCACGCCCCGACCGACGCCGCAACCCGGCACCGAACCCTCCCCCGCCACCCAGGCTGACGTCGCAAAACCCCGGCCCGGCAAAGCCAACCGCCCACGCCCCGACCGACGGGCCCCGGTGCGTCTGCGCACCGTGCACGAGACATCGGCGGGCGGGCTGGTCATCGACGGGATCGACGGCCCGCGGGAAGCTCAGGTCGCCGCGCTGATCGGGCGGATGGACCGGCGCGGGCGGATGCTGTGGTCGCTGCCGAAGGGCCACATCGAGCAGGGTGAGACCGCCGAGCAGACCGCGATCCGCGAAGTGGCCGAGGAGACCGGGATCCAGGGCGACGTGCTGGCCGCGCTCGGCAGTATCGACTACTGGTTCGTCACCGAAGGCCGCCGCGTGCACAAGACCGTGCACCACTATCTGTTGCGGTTCTCCGGTGGGGAACTGTGCGATGAGGACGTCGAGGTGACCGAGGTCGCCTGGGTGCCACTCGACGAACTGCCGCGCCGGCTGGCCTACGCCGACGAACGCCGGCTTGCCGAGGTCGCCGGTGAGCTGATCGAACTCCTGCAGTCCGACGGGCCGGCCGCACTGCCGCCGCTGCCCCGGATGGCGCCGCGGCGGCGCCCCCAGACGCATTCGCACACCCGCAACCGTCGTTCCGACGAGGCCGGGCCGCGCCAGTCCGGCCCGCGGACGAACGGCTGCGGTCCGGGGACGTGAGCATGCCCGCCCGGGTGGCCGGCGTGCTGCGGCTGCTGGCGGCGCTGGTGGTGCTCGCCCTTGTCGTCCTGCCCCACGCCGTCGCCCCGTCCGCCGCGGGCGAGCCCGGCTCGACACCGTTTCTGCGGGTCCGTATCGACACCGTGACACCGGACCTGGTGACCACCACCAGCGAGCCGAGTTTCACCGTCACCGGAACCATCACCAATGTCGGCGACCGCCCGGTGCGCGATGTCGTCGCCCGCCTCGAGCACGCCGCCGCGGTCACCTCGTCGTCGGCGCTGCGCACCAGCCTGGACGGCAGCACCGACCAGTACCAGCCCGTCGGCGAATTCACCACCGTCGCCCCGGAGATCCAGCGCGGCCAGGCCGTCGGGTTCACCTTCACCTACCCGATCCGCGGCGGGCAGGTGCCGACGCTGGGCATCGACCAACCCGGGGTGTACCCGCTGCTGGTCAACGTCAATGGCACCCCCGACTTCGGTGAGCCGGCCCGCCTCGACGACGCCCGCTTCCTGCTGCCGGTGCTCGGCGTACCACCCGACCCGGCTACCGCCGGCGGTGACGCGCTGGCCGATGTCGTCCCACCCGACACCACCAAACCCGTTGCGGTGACGATGCTCTGGCCGCTGGCCGACAAGCCGCGGCTGGCGCCCGGCGTCCCGGGCGGCACCACCCCGGTGCGATTGATGAACGACGATCTGGCGGTGTCGCTGGCCGCGGGCGGCCGGCTCGACACCCTGCTGACGGCCGCCGAATTCGCCACCAGCCCGGCGGTCGATCCCGACGGGCAGACCGGCCGGGCGCTGTGCCTGGCCGTCGATCCCGACCTACTCGTGACGGTCAACGCGATGACCGCCGGCTACGTGGTGGCCGACGCCCCCGACGGGCTGGGTACTGCATCGCACCCCGGCACCGGGCAGCCCGCCGCGGTGGCGTGGCTGGACAAACTGCGCGGGCTGGCCAAGCGGATGTGTGTGACGGCCACCCCGTATGCGCAGGCCGACCTCGCCGCGCTCAAGCGGGTGGGCGACACCGGTCTGCAGGCAGCAGCCACCACGAACGCCGGTGACATCGTCGACCAGATCCTCGGGGTCACCTCGACCCGCGGCGCCACCGTCCTCGGGGACGGCCCGCTGACCGCCCCGGCGGTCGACCTCCTCAACGGTCAGGGACCGACCGTGGCGATCGCCGCGGCCACCATCACCGCGCAGGATTCCGCCACCGGTGAGCCGATGATCGCCGACGTCGCCGCGCAGCGGCTCTCCCCACAGGTGGTGGTGGCACCGTTCGACCCCGCCGTCGGCGCCGCACTGGCCGGGGTGGGCACCGATCCGGACCTGCCGACCTACGTCGACTCCTCGCTGTCGGTTCCGCTCGACCACGATTCGACAGTGGCACGCCGCCAGGACGCCCTCGCCTCGATGCTGTGGCGGGCGCTGCAGCCGTCCGCCGAACCGCGCACCCAGATCCTGCTGCCGCCGCTGAAGTGGAGTCCGCAACCCGACGACGCCCAGGCGATGCTGACCGCCCTGGCCACCACCATCCGGTCCGGGCTGGCGATCCCCCGCCCGCTGCCGGCGGTGATCAGTGAGTCCGCCGGGCTACCGCCCGCCGAGAACCCCGCCCCGGTCGCCTCCGACGACACCCGGGGCCGGTTCGACGACGACGTGGTCTCCACCATCGCCGGTCAGGTCGGCCGGTTGTGGGGCCTGACGGCGTCCTTGACCACGGACCCGCGCACCGGACTGACCGGCCCGCAGTACACCGCCCCGCTGCGCGAGGACATGCTGCGCGCGCTGAGCCAGACCGAGCCGCCGCAGACCCGCAACGATCTGGCCCGTCAGCGGCTGGCCGTGGTGGGCCGGACCATCGACGACTTCTTCCGCGCCGTCACCATCGTCAACCCGGGCGGGTCCTACACCCTGGCCACCGAGCACAGCCCGCTACCACTGGCGGTGCGCAACGATCTGGCGGTGCCGATCCGGGTACGGCTGCAGGTCGACGCCCCGCCGGGGATGACCGTCACCGATATCGGGGAACAGGAGGTGCCGCCCGGCTACCTGCCGCTGCGCATCCCGATCGAGGTGCACTTCACCCAGCGGGTTGCCGTGGACGTCACACTGCGCACCCCGGACGGCCTGGCCCTCGGTGAGCCGGTCCGGTTGTCGGTGCACTCCAACGCCTACGGCAAGGTGCTGTTCGCCATCACGCTGGCCGGTGGCGCGGTGCTGGCCCTGCTCGTCGGCCGCCGGCTCTACCACCGGTTCCGCGGCCAGCCCGACCCCGCCGACCTCGACCGGCCCCGCCGGCCCAGCACTCCGGGCGCAGACGCATGACGCCGCCGTCGCGCAAGCCGGTCCCCTACGTCTCGCCCGGCCCGGGCACCCGCGCGGTACGCGCCGAGTTGTCCGACGCCGCCGTGGTGTCGCGGTCATGGGGGATGGCCTTCGCCACCCTGATCAGCCGGATCACCGGGTTCATCCGGATCGTGCTGCTGGCGGCCATCCTCGGCGCCGCCCTCTCCAGTGCGTTCACGGTGGCCAACCAGCTGCCGAACCTGATTGCGGCGCTGGTCCTCGAGGCCACCTTCACCGCAATCTTCGTGCCGGTGCTGGCCCGCGCCGAGCGCGACGATCCCGACGGCGGCGAAGCGTTTGTGCGACGGCTGGTCACGCTGGCCACCACGCTGCTGCTGGTGGCCACGATCATCTCGGTGGCCGCCGCCCCGCTGCTGGTGCGGTTGATGCTCGGTCGCGATCCGCAGGTCAACCAGCCGCTGACCACCGCGTTCGCCTATCTCCTTCTGCCGCAGGTGATCTTCTACGGATTGTCCTCGGTGTTCATGGCAATCCTGAACAACCGCAACGTGTTTGGGCCACCTGCCTGGGCGCCGGTGGTGAACAACGTGGTGGCCATCGCCACACTCGGGTTGTACCTGATCGTGCCGGGGCCGCTGTCGGTGGACCCGGTCGAGATGGGCAACGCCAAGCTGCTGGTGCTCGGTGTCGGCACCACGCTCGGGGTGTTCGCACAGACCGCGGTGCTGCTGGTCGCGATCCGTGCCGAACGGATCAGCCTGCGCCCGCTGTGGGGTATCGACGATCGGCTCAAGAAGTTCGGCACCATGGCGGCCGCCATGGTGCTCTACGTCCTGATCAGTCAGGTCGGCCTGGTGGTGGGCAACCAGATCGCCAGTACCGCAGCGGCATCCGGGCCGGCGATCTACAACTACACCTGGCTGGTGCTGATGCTGCCGTTCGGCATGATCGGCGTGACGGTGCTGACCGTGGTGATGCCCCGGTTGAGCCGCAATGCGGCGGCCGACGACATTCCCGCCGTGCTCGCCGACCTGTCGCTGGCCACCCGGCTGACCATGGTCACGCTGATCCCGATCGTCGCGTTCATGACCGTCGGCGGACCGGCGATGGGCAGCGCGCTGTTCGCCTACGGCAAGTTCGGTGAGGTCGACGCGAACTACCTCGGCATGGCGATCACGCTGTCGTCGTTTACGCTCATCCCCTACGCGCTGGTGCTGCTGCAGCTGCGGGTCTTCTACGCCCGCGAGCAGCCGTGGACACCGATCCTGATCATCGTGGTGATCACCGCGGTCAAGATCGCCGCCTCGCTGGTGGCACCACACCTGACCGACGACCGCGAACTGGTGGCCGGCTACCTGGGTGCAGCCAACGGGCTTGGTTTTGTGGCCGGTGCCGCACTGGGTTACGTGCTGCTGCGCCGGTCGCTGAACCCGCCGCGCGGCAGGCTGCTGGACCTTGAGGTCATTCGCACGATCCTGGTCACCACCGCCGCCTCGCTGCTGGCCGGGATGGTCGGCTATGTCGTGGACCGACTGCTCGGGCTGCAGGCCCTGACCGTGCACGGCGGCGGTGCAGGCTCGCTGCTGCGCCTGGCCGTGCTCGGCGTGATCATGCTGCCGATCGTGGCGGCCGTCATGATCGCCGCCCGGGTGCCCGACGCGGTCGCCGGCTGGGCGGCGGTCAAGCGCCGGATCACCCGGACCCCACCGGTAGCCGCGACTCCAACGGCAACCGTGGACCCGGCCCCCGCGAATCCCCACGTCACGTACCCTGAGCACAGCAATTCGTCAGGAGCGGGCCGCGCCCCCCTCCGGTACGAAACTCCGGCACCGGTTGCCGGAGCAGGGACGGGGAAAGGACCGATGGTGAGCGACGAACCTTCGGGCACGCCTCCCACCGGTACTCCGGGTGATGCCACCACGAAGATTCCGCGTCAGGCCGCCGACGATTTCCAGCCCGATGTCCCCTCGGACATCCAGGTCGGCACCGTCGCGCCGACGGTCGGGCCCAAGCCGCCGAACGCCGACTTCGCCGGTGATCCCAGCCGCGAACCGATCGCGTTCGACGCCCCCCGCGAGCCCGCGATGGAGCCCTCCGGCGTCGACGACGACACCCCGCTGATTCCTGGCGCGAGCGTCGCCGGCGGACGCTACCGCCTGCTGGTGTCCCACGGCGGCCCGCCCGGGCTGCAGTTCTGGCAGGCCCTGGACACCGCGCTGGACCGTCAGGTGGCGCTGACGTTCGTCGACCCCGACCGGACCCTGCCGCCCGAACAGGTGCAGGAGATCCTGGCGCGCACCCTCAAGCTCAGCCGCATCGAGCGGGCCGGCGTGGCCCGCGTGCTCGACGTGGCTAACACCGGTTCGGGCGGGCTGGTCGTCGCGGAGTGGATCCGCGGCGGCTCCCTCAAAGAGGTCGCCGACACCTCACCGTCCCCCATCGGCGGAGCGCGGGCCGTGCAGTCCCTGGCCGCGGCCGCCGGTGCCGCCCACGAAGCCGGGGTGGCGCTGTCCATCGACCACCCCAGCCGGGTGCGGGTCAGCATCGAGGGCGACGTCGCGCTGGCATTCCCCGCGACGATGCCCGGTGCCACCCCGGAGGACGACATCCGCGGCATCGGTGCGGCGTTGTATGCACTGCTCGTCGACCGGTGGCCGCTGCCGGAATCCGGCACCCCCAGTGGTCTGGCTCCGGCCGAGACCGACCC
The DNA here is from genome assembly GCF_001494595.1 of Mycobacterium sp. M26. Taxonomy (GTDB): domain Bacteria; phylum Actinomycetota; class Actinomycetes; order Mycobacteriales; family Mycobacteriaceae; genus Mycobacterium. The sequence continues at coordinate 384,880 of NZ_LN929907.1, read as the reverse complement.
CGCCGGTGAAGCGCTCGAGCCGCGCGCGATCGACCGGGACATCCCGTTCCAGATCTCCGCGGCGGCTGCCCGCTCGGTCCAGGTGGGCGGCGGAATCCGCAGTGCACCAACGCTTTTGAATCTGCTGCAGCAGGCCACCGCGGTGGCTGACCGCACCGAGCTCATCGAACCGGTCGGCGGCCCCACCACGGCGGCCCGCCCGGACACCGAAGACGACGCCGAGGCCGCGGCGCGGCGCAAGCGCAACCTGCTCATCGGGGTGGGTATCGGCGCCGGTGTGCTGGTGATCGCCCTGATCGTGCTGGCCTCGGTGCTCAGCAGCATCTTCGGTGACGTCGGCGGCGGCCTCAAGGGTGATCAGCTCGGCCTGAACCCGTCGACGTCGGAGAGCGCCACCGCCTCGGGTGACGCCGTGAAGTCCATCAAGGCGACGGTGTTCTCGCCGGCCGGTGGCGCCGACAACCCTGACAAGGCCGGGCTGGCACTGACCGGTGGTCCCGGTTCAGGCTGGGCCACCGACACCTACACCGACCCGGTGCCGTTCCCGAACTTCAAGAACGGCGTCGGCCTGCTGCTGCAACTGCCGGAGCCGACGAAGGTCGCCAGCGTGTCGCTGACCGTGCCCAGCACCGGGACCCAGGTGCAGATCCGCTCGGCCTCGACCGCCAACCCGGCCAGCCTGGACGACACCACCGTGCTCGTCCCGGCCACGACGTTGAAGACCGGTTCCAACACCATCGAGGTCAACGCCTCCTCGCCCACCTCGTACCTGCTGGTGTGGATTTCCACGATGGGCACCACCAACGGCGAGAACCGCACCGAGATCTCCCAGCTGAGCGTGAAGGCCGCTTCCTAACAGGGGTGAAGTGCACCGCCGGCCGGGCGGCCATACCGTCCGGCCGTGACCAGCTTTCCCCGCACCGACGCCGACCTGCTGGCCGCCCACGTCGCCGGTGATCGCTACGCCTTCGCCGAGCTGGTCGGCCGCCACCACCCTCGGCTGTACCGGTTGGCCCGCTCGACGACACGCTGTGCCGAAGACGCCGACGACGCCCTGCAGGATGCGCTGCTGGCCGCCCACCGCGGGGCGGCGTCGTTCCGGCACGACGCTGCCGTCGGCAGCTGGTTGCACCGCATCGTCGTCAACGCCTGCCTGGACCGGATGCGCCGGATTCGGCCGACCGCTGTGGCCAGCGACGAGGTGTGCGGGTCGGTCGGGGATCGCACCGGACAGGTCGACACCGCGATCACTGTGCGCCGGGCGCTGATGCGACTACCGACGGAGCAGCGTGCGGCGGTGCTGGCCGTCGACATGCAGGGCTACTCGGTGGCCGACGCCGCCGCGCTGCTCGGGGTCGCCGAGGGCACCGTCAAGAGCCGATGCGCCCGGGCCCGGGCCCGGCTGGCGGTTCTGCTCGAACCCTGAGACGGCACACTGGTCGGGTGGAGCCCGATCACGCCGACGCCGCGCACACCGTGGCTCCCGGCGACGGCTCAGCCCGCCCGGCCGCCCACGCGGCCCGGCCGACCGGGCAGTACCGCCGGCTGGTGGCCGCAGTGATCGGCGCGGCCGCCGTGCTGGCCGCCGCCGGGGTCGGCACGACCGCGCTGCTACGCTCGGATGACACCGCTCCCAGTGCCCTGACGAGTGCGAACATGATCACCGTCACCCCGACGGTGCCGCTGACGTCACGCGACCTGGTAGCCTTGGTCGGCCGCAGCCCCGACTTCGGGCCGCTAGCCGACGAGAGCAAACGGGCATCCTGTCTGACCGGCCTCGGTTACCCCAGCACGCAGCAGATTCTGGGGGCTGAACCCTTGCAGATCGACGGCAAGCCAACGATTCTGCTGGTGCTGCCCGGCGACCGCCCCGAGGAGCTGGTGGCACTGGCCGTGGCACCGACATGCAGTTCGGTGACCACCGGGCTGGTCGCCGACACGACCGTGCGCCGCCCATAGTTCACGCCCGGGAACACCCCGGCCTACCCTGTTGTTTGACCAGGTGCCCTGGACGTCCCGACGCGCAGGCCACCCCGCCCGCGACGACCGGGACCGGAGCAGAAAGGCTGGAATGACCGCCACCCCTACCGTGCATGACGTCATCGTCATCGGATCAGGCCCCGCTGGCTACACCGCAGCGATCTACACCGCGCGCGCCCAGCTCAAGCCCTTGGTCTTCGAAGGGACCTCCTTCGGCGGCGCACTGATGACCACCACCGAGGTGGAGAACTTCCCCGGCTTCCGGGCCGGGATCACCGGTCCGGAACTGATGGACGAGATGCGGGAGCAGGCCCTGCGCTTCGGCGCCGACCTCCGGATGGAGGACGTCGAGGCGGTGTCCCTGGACGGCCCGATCAAGGAGGTCGTGACCTCCGACGGTGAGAAGCACCTCGCCCGCGCCGTCATCCTGGCGATGGGCGCCGCCGCCCGCTACCTGGGTGTGCCCGGCGAGCAGGAGCTGCTCGGCCGCGGCGTGAGCGCCTGCGCCACCTGTGACGGCTTCTTCTTCAAGGACCAGGACATCGCCGTGATCGGCGGCGGCGACTCGGCCATGGAAGAGGCCACCTTCCTCACCCGTTTCGCGCGCAGCGTCACCCTGGTGCATCGTCGCGACGAATTCCGGGCATCCAAGATCATGCTGGAGCGCGCCCGGGAGAACGAGAAGATCACCTTCCTGACCAACACCGCCGTACTGGCCGTCGAAGGTGACACCACCGTCAGCGGCCTGAAGGTCCGCAACGTCATCACCGGCGAGGAGTCCACCCTGCCGGTGACCGGCGTGTTCGTCGCCATCGGCCACGATCCGCGTTCGGAACTGGTACGCGACGCCGTCGACGTCGACCCGGAGGGCTACGTCCTGGTTCAGGGCCGCACCACCGCCACCACGCTGGACGGCGTCTTCGCCGCCGGCGACCTGGTGGACCGCACCTACCGCCAGGCCATCACCGCCGCCGGGAGCGGCTGTTCGGCCGCGATCGACGCCGAACGCTGGCTGGCCGAGGCACACGAATCCAGTAGCACCGACACGATGATTGGGGCACAACGATGAGCGACGACCACAACACCGTCACCGTCTCCGACGACTCGTTCGCCGAGGATGTGCTGAGCAGCAGTACGCCTGTGCTGGTTGACTTTTGGGCCACCTGGTGCGGACCGTGCCGGATGGTCGCCCCGGTCCTCGAGGAGATCGCCACCGAGAAGGCGGGGTCGCTGACCGTCGCCAAGCTCGACGTCGACGCCAACCCGGCGACCGCGCGCGACTTCCAGGTGGTCTCGATTCCGACCCTGATCCTGTTCAAGGACGGCGAGCCGGTGAAGCGGATCGTCGGGGCCAAGGGCAAGGCTGCCCTGCTCCGGGAGATCGCCGACCTCGTGTAGGTCGAGACGAATCTGTTACGGGCGGCCTCGCCTGCCGTTTTCCGAATTGGACCCGGCTTCTGCGAGAATGCTGCTTAGCCTGATCTGCAATTGTCAGCGCGCTGATGCTGACCACGGTGACCGAAGGGCCGCGGTATGTCGAGTCTGGACCACGGCGCCGGAGACGATGCCTCCTGGCACCGTGCCGGCCCGGGTGACGTGCTGCGCCGCGGAGACCGCAATACCGCGGTCGTCGAGATCAGAGCTGCCCTCGCCGCCCTGGGACTGCTGGAAAACCCGGACGAGAACCTCACCACCGGACGGCACGTTGCCGCCGACCTCTTCGACGCCGATCTCGATGACGCAGTACGCGCGTTTCAGCAGCGTCGGGGTCTGATCGTCGACGGCATCGTCGGCGAGGCCACCTACCGGGCGCTCAAAGAGGCCTCCTACCGCCTCGGCGCCCGCACCCTGCTGCACCAGTTCGGTGCGCCGATGTACGGCGACGACGTGGCGACTCTGCAGTCCCGGCTGCAGGACCTCGGCTTCTACACCGCGCTGGTCGACGGCTACTTCGGTTTGCAGACCCACAACGCGCTGATGTCGTATCAGCGCGAGTACGGACTGTCCGCCGACGGCATCTGCGGCCCAGAAACGTTGCGCTCCTTGTACTTTCTCGGTTCCCGCGTCACGGGTGGTTCGCTGCACGCGATCCGCGAGGAGGAACTGGTCCGCCGGTCCGGGCCGCGCCTGTCGGGCAAGCGGATCATCATCGATCCGGGCCGCGGCGGCAGTGACCACGGGCTGATCACCAACGGTCCGGATGGGCCGATCAGCGAAGCAGACATCTTGTGGGACTTGGCAAGTCGGCTCGAAGGCCGGATGACCGCCATCGGGATGGACACCTTCCTGTCCCGGCCGGCCAACCATAGCCCGTCGGATGGTGAGCGCGCCGCGACCGCCAACACGGTGGGCGCCGATCTGATGATCAGCCTGCGGTGTGAGACCCAGGCCAGCCCGTCGCCCAATGGCGTGGCGTCGTTCTACTTCGGCAGCTCACACGGCTCGGTATCGACGATCGGCCGCAACCTCGCCGACTTCATTCAGCGAGAAGTGGTGGCGCGCACCGGCTTACGTGATTGCCGTACCCACGGGCGCACCTGGGATCTGCTGCGGCTGACCCGGATGCCGACCGTGCAGGTCGACGTCGGCTACATCACCAATCCGCGCGACCGGGGCATGCTGGTCACCCCGCAGACCCGCGATTCCATCGCCGAAGGCATCCTGGCCGCAGTGAAGCGGCTGTATCTGCTCGGCAAGAACGACCGGCCGACGGGTACCTTCACCTTCGCCGAACTACTCGCCCACGAGCGCGCCGTCGAGCAGGCCCGCCCGGCCCTCTAAGGCACCTGGCTTCGCACCTCGGCGCCGGCTCCCACCGGCTGCTGCAGCTGCGCACTCTCGAGGAGTTGCTTGAGCGCGGCTTCCACCTCGGCCTTCCACCCCAGACCCTTGTCGAGTTCCAGGCGCAGCCGCGGAAAGTAGCGGTGCGGCGAGACGACGGTGAACCCCGCGTCGATCAAGAGGTCGGCCGGCATCATGCACTGCTCGAATGAACAGTCCCCCAACGCCTCGACCGCGGCGCGCAGTTCGGGCTCAATGACGTCGGGGTCGAGCTCAAGCAACTCGGCGGCATCGGTGGTGCGGCCGAATGCTTCCAGGGCGCGCACACCGCGGCGCACCAGTTCACTGACCACCTGACTGATCAACGAGTGCGGCAACTCCTCGGCCTGTCCCGGCTCGGTACCCAGGGAGGTGAGCAGTACGGCGTCGGCGCTCACCGGCCCGGTCGGGAAGCGCTGCGCACGGGGCACCGCTCGCGGGGGGGCGTAGAGGATGTAACCGAGGCAGGGTTCGTCGTCCTCGGACTCGGCTCCCTCGGCAGGCGCCTTCGCTGCGACCTGACCGCAGGATCCCCACTCGAGCATGACCATCGACAGCCACGCTTCCTTCTCGAACTCCGGATCGGGAAGGTAGTCACCGCCTTGGACGGCGGCCGGATCGACTTCCCAGAACACACAGCGGCGGGCGTGCTTGGGAAGCTGCTCGAAACCGTCGAGTCGCAGCGGCTTGATGCGAACGGTCACTGGACTCCCCGGCTCTCACGCGGCGTCGTGACGCACGACGGCCCTTCCAGAATAGGAGAGACGGGCCGACCGCGGCCAGTGCTGGGCTGGCAACTTTCGGCGGCCACATACGGCAGCGAAAAGTTTTGCAGCACTGTTGATTTCCCCTGTCGGTCGTGGCTCTAGCGAAGGCTAGGAAGTGTTGGTGTCACTGTGACGTAACTGCCCGGTGTCGTCGTACCTGGATTTTCAGCCTGCAGAGGGGTCCATCATCCCGACAATGCGCTGCAAGTCCTCCACCGAGCCGAACTCGACGACGATCTTGCCCTTGCGCTTGCCGAGGCTCACCGTGACCCGGGTATCGAAGGTGCCCGACAGCCGTTCGGCAACATCCTGCAACCCCGGCATCTGAATCGGCTTGCGCCGCGGCGCCGGCGGCGTCTTGGTGTCGGCCCGGTTGGCCAAAGTGACAGCCTCCTCGGTGGCCCGCACCGAGAGACCCTCGGCCACGATGCGCGCGGCCAGCTCCTCCTGCGCTTCCGGACCGGCCTCCAGCGCCAGCAGTGCCCGGGCATGGCCGGCCGAGAGCACCCCGGCAGCCACCCGGCGCTGGACCGCGATCGGCAGCCGGAGCAGACGGATCATGTTGCTGATGACGGGTCGTGAGCGACCGATGCGAGCCGCAAGTTCGTCGTGGGTGACGTCGAACTCTTCCAGCAGTTGCTGATACGCGGCCGCCTCTTCCAAGGGGTTGAGCTGTGCCCGGTGGATGTTCTCCAGCAGAGCGTCGCGCAGGAGGTTGTCCTCGGCAGTCTCGCGCACGATCGCCGGGATAGTCGTCAGGCCAACCTCTTGGGCTGCGCGCCAGCGCCGCTCCCCCATCACCAATTGGTAGCGCGGTGCTGACCCGGGCTCCGTGCGCGGCACCTCGCGGACCACGATCGGCTGCATCAAACCGAACTCACGAATGGAGTGGACGAGTTCGGCCAGAGCCTCCTCGTCGAACACCTGGCGCGGCTGGCGCGGGTTGGGCTCGATGGTCGACGGATCGATCTCGCGGTACACCGCACCGACGTTGTCGGTGTCGGCCACGGTGGGTGCGGACCCGAACACCGCGTCGGCTGCCGCATCTCCCATCCGTGGACCGCCGTCAGCAGGGCTGGTCGGGATCAGGGATGCCAATCCGCGGCCGAGGCCGCCCTTGCGCCGCGACGGCTGCGTCATGCCTGTGCCTCCACTGATGTGTCGGTGCCCCGGGTCGCGAGTTCTCGACTGGCATCGAGATAGCTCATGGCGCCCCGTGAACCGGGATCGTAATCAATGATCGTCATGCTGTAGCCCGGGGCCTCCGAGACCTTGACGCTACGCGGGATGACGGTCCGCAGGACCTTGTCTCCGAAAAATCGACGGACCTCACTGGCCACCTGGTCGGCCAGTTTGGTGCGGCCGTCGTACATGGTCAGCACGACGGTGGACACCCGGAGTTTCGGGTTCAGATGAGCGCGCACCATCTCGATGTTGTTCATCAGCTGTGACACGCCTTCGAGGGCGTAGTACTCGCACTGGATCGGGATCAGCACCTCGGGTGCGGCAACCAGAGCGTTGATCGTCAGCAGGCCCAGCGACGGCGGGCAATCGATGAAGACGTAGTCGAAGTCGGAGTCGTCCAGGGCGGCCAGCGCGGTGCGCAGGCGGTTCTCCCGGGCGACCATGCTGACGAGTTCGATCTCAGCGCCGGCCAGGTCGATGGTGGCCGGTACGCAGAACAGCCGGTCGCTGTGCGGACTCTGCCGGATCGCGGCCTGCAACGGGATCTCCCCGAGGAGTACCTCGTAGGACGACGGCGTCCCGGATCGGCGCTCGGCGATACCGAGCGCCGTGCTCGCATTGCCCTGCGGATCGAGATCGATGACGAGTGTCTTCAACCCCTGGACAGCGAGCGCGGCGGCAAGATTGACCGCCGTCGTCGTCTTACCGACTCCGCCCTTCTGGTTGGCGACCGTGAAGACGCGGCGGCGCTTGGGTCGCGGAAGTCGGCCTGCTGCGGTGTGCAGCACCTTCATCGCACGCTCTGCCGCGGCGCCAATCGGGGTATCGAACTCGTCGCCCGGTTTCCATGTTTCACGTGAAACATTTCCCGGACGCTCGTTCGGGGGCACTGTCATCGCCTTCTTCTCTCCGCCGCTCGCGTCGGCCGCTTTCGGTCCGGTGTCCGCTCCCCCCGCACCGCGATCACCACGGTGACGGGCGGACTCGAATAGCTCACGCCACATCTCACCACCCTGACATCAGTTGCGCCTAACGACGCCATCGCACGCTCGGCCTCGAGCACTTCCTCCTCGGCCCGCTCCCCCTTCATCGCCATCATCTGGCCACCGGGACGCAGTAGCGGGAAGCTCCAACGGATCAACTTGTCGAGCGATGCCACCGCACGGGACACCACGACATCGGCCCCGCCGACGGTCGCGCGCACGCCCGGCTCCTCGGCGCGGCCGCGGACCACCTCGGTGGCGAGACCGAGCTCGGAGACCACTTCGCTGAGGAACTCGGTGCGCCGCAGCATCGGCTCGATCAACGCGACCCGAAGGTCGGGCCGCGCGATCGCAATGGGAAGACCCGGTAGGCCGGCCCCGCTGCCGATATCGGCGACGCGGGCATCCGGCTCGATCAGTTCAGCGACAGCAGCGCTATTGAGGATGTGGCGGTCCCAGATCCGGTCGACCTCCCGAGGACCGATCAGACCGCGCTCCACACCCGGGCCGGTGAGAAGATTCGCGTACCGCTCTGCGAGGTTCAGCCGGAGACCGAAGACCTCCGCGGCCGCGGCCGGGGGCGGCGGAGCGCCCGTATGTTTCACGTGAAACATCCTCCCGTTCGCCGGGCCCGGCGATGAACTACATCGATGTAACTTCAGTCCTTCAGCACGACGACGCGGCGCGACGGCTCGACGCCCTCGCTCTCGCTGTGCACGCCATCCACCGCCGCCACGGCATCGTGGACGATCTTGCGCTCGAACGGCGTCATCGGCGCAAGCTCCTCGCGGCCGCCGTTCTCCGCCACCCGGCGGGCAACCTTGTCGCCCAGAGCGGTCAGCTCTTCGCGGCGACGCCGGCGCCAGTTGGCGATGTCGAGCATCAGGCGGCTGCGCTCACCGGTCTTCTGGTGCACCGCGAGCCGGGTCAGTTCCTGCAAAGCATCGAGGACCTCGCCCTTGCGGCCGACGAGCTTGCTCAGGTCGTCGCCACCGTCGATGCTCACCACGGCACGGTTGCCTTCAACATCCAGATCGATGTCACCGTCGAAGTCGAGCAGGTCCAGCAGCTCCTCGAGATAGTCGCCGGCGATCTCGCCTTCGGCGACCAAGCGCTCTTCCAGATCCTCGGACTTCGTCGCGCGGGCTTCGGCCTCGGGGGCTTCGGTCAGCTCAGTGGTGTCTGCTTCCGTCATGTCTCTCTCCCTCTTTCGCCGGAATTGAATCCGGTCAACGTCTCTTCTTCTTGGGCCGCGCACCGGGCCGTGGCGTGGAGCCTGGCTTGGTCGCGGCGTCGGTGTCCGTGTCGCCGTCAGTCACCTCGGCCTCGGCGGGCACGGAGTCCTCCGTCTCGCCGCTGGTGCCGCTGGTGCCATTGGTCGTCGCGGCGCCACCCTTCTTGGGCTTGGTGGGCTTGGCGCCGGGCGCCGGAGCGTTGGCCGCGCGCCGCGCCAGAGCCTCTTCCTTCTTGGCCTCTTCTTCTTTCTCGATCCGGCCGAAGACGTAGTGCTGCTGGCCGAAGGTCCAGATGTTGTTGGACACCCAGTAGATGATGATGGCGATCGGCAGGAACGGACCGCCGACGACGACGCCCAGCGGGAAGACGTAGAGCGCGAGCTTGTTCATCATCGCGGTCTGCGGGTTGGCGGCGGCTTCCGGACTCTGGCGGGCCACCGAGGCGCGACTGTTGAAGTAGGTCGCGATGCCCGCAGCGATCATCAGCGGGATACCGACGGCGATCACCGCCGCGCGGTTGAATTCGGTGAAGGCTTCCAGACCGTGCTGCTGGATCATGGTCGCGCCCAGCGGCGCACCGAACAGGTTGGCGTCCAGGAAGTGGCTGACGTCGGTCGCACTGAAGACGTAGTTGGGCAGACTGCGGTTCTCTTCCACCGACAGACCCAGCCGGCCGATGCCGGTCTGGGTGCGGTTGAAGGACATCAGCACGTGATACAGACCGAGGAACACCGGGATCTGCGCGAGCATCGGCAGGCAGCCGAGGATCGGGTTGAAGCCGTGCTCGCGCTGCAGCTTCTGCATCTCCAGCGCCATCCGCTGGCGGTCCTTGCCGTACTTCTTCTGCAGTGCCTTGATCTGGGGCTGCAATTCCTGCATCTGGCGGGTGGTGCGGATCTGGCGGACGAACGGCTTGTAGAGCAGCGCGCGCAGGGTGAACACGAGGAACATCACCGACAGCGCCCAGGCGAAGAAGTTGGTGGGGCCCAGGATGAAGGCGAACAGCTTGTACCAGAGCCACATGATCCCGGAGACCGGGTAGTAGACGAAGTCGAGGCTGAACCAATTAAACATGTGTGCTCCTGGCTTCGTGTTCCACGCAGGTGTGGGCCGGCTGCGGTTGCCGCTCGGGGATTGGATCCCATCCTCCCCGATGCCAGGGACCACACTTCCCCAGCCGGATGACGGTCAGCCAACTGCCCTTGACCAACCCATACTCAGTAAGGGCATCAACGGCGTACTGGCTACAGGTCGGGGTGAACCGGCAGGTCGGTAACCGCAACGGCGAGATGGTGTGCCGGTACAACTCGATGAGGAAGATCAGGCCGCGCACCGGGACCGCCCTGAGGCGGGTAAGCGAGCTCTGCGTGCTCACCGGTTCTTCTCCATCAGTTTGTTTGTGCGCTGAAGTCCGCTGCGCAACTGCTGCTCGAGACGAGCCGAAATCGCGGTCCGGCTGCTGGGCAGGGCGCGGATGACGAGCCGATCGCCAGGATGCAGTTCCGGGATCACGGTGCGCGCCACATGACGGAGGCGACGGGACACTCGATGACGCTGCACCGCGGAGCCCACTGACTTCGAAACCACCAGACCGATCCGAGGTCCGCCGTCGTCGTCCCGACGTGCGTGCACGACAAGATCCGGCTGCACCGCTCGCACCCCGTGCTTGACCGTGGCGCTGAACTCCGCAGACCGTGTCATCCGGAACTGAGCCGGGAGCACGCCGCGTGATCCTGTGGATCAGGCAGTCAGTGAACGACGACCCTTGCGGCGCCGGCCGGACACGATGGCGCGCCCGGCGCGAGTGCGCATGCGCAGCCGGAAACCATGAACGCGCGCCCGGCGCCGGTTGTTCGGCTGGAAGGTCCGCTTGCCCTTGGCCACGGCTGTCTCTCCTCGTTACGTATGGCGGTCGCTGCCCGGGAAACACACCCTTCGTGTACCCGGACGAACGCGACAGCCGTTGATAAGCTCTGGTCTCGCTCGAAACCGGCGCGGTACCGATTACTCGGTCGCAGCCGTATCGCCAACGTTCGGGCGACTGTTCGAGGGTACTGACGTCATTTCGTCTGGTCAAACCGCCTTGTCAGTACCGCCTCCCGACGCACAGATTTACTGGCGTCACAACTGTCACGCGAGAGCGACCTGGGTCACAATCAGCGTGATCGTAATGTTGCAGAACGGTTGGCACCCGCCGGGAAAACTGTTAGCTTCTGCCAGAGCCGTTTCAGATTCGAAGCGGCAGTGGGAGTTACAACCGGGAGGGGACGTCGGTCGGAGTCCAGACAACACTGATTGACCGGATTACCCGCCGACCCGATACCTTCCGCCGATATGCTGCGAGGCGAGGACGACTGTCCTGTCCACACCTGTGGATAACTATGTGGACAGTTTGTCGTCGTCTCGTTTATTTGTTGCCCGACCTCGGACCAGGGGGATCTGTCGTTGACCGATGATCCCGGTTCTGCATTCGCCACCGTGTGGAGTTCCGTCGTCGCCGAACTCAACGGCGACGGCGAGCGTGACGGTCATGGCACGAACGGTTCGGGCCCGGATTCTCCCCTGACTCCGCAACAAAGAGCCTGGTTGAAGCTCGTTCAGCCGCTGACCATCGTCGAGGGCTTCGCGTTGTTGTCGGTGCCGAGCAGCTTTGTCCAGAACGAGATCGAGCGTCATCTGCGCACCCAGATCGTCGAGGCCTTGAGCCGCCGGCTGGGCCAGCGGGTCGAACTCGGCGTTCGGATCGCTCCCCCGGCCGAAGACCAGGACGACGACGTCATTCCGCCGGATCCGATGGCGGCGGAGTCCGATCTGGACGAGGTCGACGAGGATCGCGAGGCCCTGGCCAGTGCCCACGAGACGTGGCCGACCTACTTCACCGAACGTCCGCGCAGCAACACCTCGGCGGACACTCCGGGGACAAGTCTCAACCGCCGGTACACCTTTGACACTTTCGTCATCGGCGCATCGAATCGGTTCGCTCACGCTGCCGCTCTGGCGATTGCTGAGGCGCCTGCCCGGGCCTACAACCCGTTGTTCATCTGGGGTGAGTCAGGTCTGGGCAAAACCCACCTGTTGCACGCCGCCGGTAACTACGCCCAACGGCTGTTCCCCGGCATGCGGGTGAAGTACGTCTCCACCGAAGAGTTCACTAACGACTTCATCAACTCACTGCGCGACGACCGCAAGGTCGCCTTCAAGCGCAGCTATCGCGACATCGACGTCCTGCTCGTCGACGACATCCAGTTCATCGAGGGCAAGGAAGGTATCCAGGAGGAGTTCTTCCATACCTTCAACACCCTGCACAACGCGAACAAGCAGATCGTCATCTCCTCGGACCGGCCGCCCAAACAGCTGGCCACCCTCGAGGACCGGCTGCGGACACGGTTCGAGTGGGGCCTGATCACCGATGTGCAGCCGCCGGAGTTGGAAACCCGGATCGCCATCCTGCGCAAGAAAGCGCAGATGGAACGTCTCGACGTTCCCGATGACGTCCTGGAACTGATCGCCAGCAGTATCGAGCGCAACATCCGTGAACTCGAAGGTGCGTTGATCCGGGTGACGGCGTTCGCCTCACTCAACCGCACCCCGATCGACAAGGCGCTGGCAGAGATCGTTCTGCGTGATCTCATCGCCGATGCCGCCGGCAGCATGCAGATCAGCGCCGCGACCATCATGGCGGCCACCGCCGAGTACTTCGACACCACGGTCGAGGAGCTTCGCGGCCCCGGCAAGACCCGCGCCCTGGCGCAATCGCGTCAGATCGCCATGTACTTATGCCGGGAGCTGACCGACCTGTCGCTGCCCAAGATCGGGCAGGCGTTCGGCCGCGACCACACCACAGTGATGTACGCGCAGAAGAAGATCCTCAACGAGATGGCGTACCGCCGCGAGGTCTTCGACACGGTGAAGGAACTCACCACTCGGATCCGCCAGCGCTCCAAGCGCTGAAAATCCCTGTCATTCCGTCGTTGCGGCCAAAAAACTTTGGACGCAGCCGTCACAGTCGTCACATCTGCTCTTGTGCACACCGCTGTGGACAACATCGGGTAACAACCGCGCCGAACCGGGGATGGTGATGAACAACCCCGCGACTTCCACATCGGGCCGGCCCGGCGCCCCCAGCCATCCACAATCCATCCACACCGCCGAATCACATCCGAGCAGGCGTTGGGCTCCTCGATCCACACGATGCACAGCCCCTATTACTGTTGCCGATATCTCTTCTGAGATTTCTCCTTGAAAGAAGGGGCTGGGGAAGATCGCATGCACAGCCGCCGCGAGGTGACTCACAGCGGTTTTGTCACCGTGATCGATTAGCTTTCAAGATGGCGTCCGACGCTCTACGGTTGTTCTTCTGACTGCCGTTCCGCGGCTGTCGCTCACAGATCACGCTCGCCTGGCGCCGTCGGCGCTGGGTGTGCGCTGGTCGGGGTTGTTGGGCAGATGAAGGGACACTATGGACGTGGCGACGACGACGGTTGGCTCCGACTTGAAGTTCCGCCTGGTGCGGGAAGACTTCGCCGAGGCGGTGGCCTGGGTTGCTCGTAACCTGCCGACGCGGCCGACGGTTCCGGTCCTGGCCGGTGTGCTGCTGACCGGCACCGAGGACGGGCTCACCATCTCCGGATTCGATTACGAAGTCTCCGCCGAGGTGCGTGTTCCGGCTGAAATCGCTTCTCCCGGAAGCGTTTTGGTATCCGGCAGGCTGCTGTCTGACATCACCAAGTCGTTGCCGGCCAAGCCGGTTGACGTCACCGTCGAAGGCACCCGGGTGTCACTGACCTGCGGCAGCGCACGATTCTCGCTGCCGACCATGGCCGTCGAGGACTACCCGGCCCTACCCGCGCTGCCCGAGGAAACCGGTGTGATCTCCGCCGACGTGTTCGGTGAAGCCATCGGCCAGGTCGCCGTCGCGGCCGGTAAGGACGACACCCTGCCGATGCTGACCGGCATCCGGGTGGAGATTTCCGGTGAGACAGTCGTTTTGGCTGCCACCGACCGGTTCCGGCTCGCGGTGCGTGAGCTCACCTGGTCGACATCCTCGCCCAGCCTGGAGGCCGCGGTCCTGGTCCCGGCCAAGACGCTGGCCGAAGCGGCCAAAGCGGGAACCTCCGGTTCGGAAGTTCACCTGGCGCTCGGCGCCGGATCGTCGGTCGGCAAGGAAGGTCTGCTCGGCATCCGCAGCGCCGGCAAGCGCAGCACCACCCGCCTGCTCGATGCCGAGTTCCCCAAGTTCCGTCAGCTGCTGCCCAGCGAGCACACCGCCATCGCGTCGATCGGTGTGGCCGAACTCACCGATGCCATCAAGCGTGTGGCGCTGGTGGCCGACCGCGGCGCTCAGGTGCGGATGGAATTCAGCGATGGAGTGCTGCATCTGTCGGCGGGTGCCGACGATGTCGGTCGCGCCGAGGAGGATTTGCCGGTGGAATTCGCCGGTGAGCCGCTGACGATCGCCTTCAACCCCACCTATCTGACCGACGGGCTCGGCTCGCTGCATTCCGATCGTGTGACATTCGGTTTCACCACACCCAGCCGACCTGCCGTGCTGCGGCCGGCGGGCGATGATGAGCACCTGGATGGCAACGGACCGTTCCCCGCCATTCAGACGGACTACGTATATCTGTTGATGCCGGTGCGCCTGCCCGGCTGACCGCGGCGAGGAAAGAGGCACACATGCAGTTGGGTTTGGTCGGGCTCGGCAAAATGGGCTTCAACATGCGCCAGCGTCTGCGTGACGGTGGGCATGAGGTCATCGGATACGACCCACGCCCCGAAGTCAGCGATGTGCCCAGCCTCGCGGCACTGGCCGAGGCGCTGACCGCGCCGCGCGTCGTGTGGGTGATGGTCCCCTCTGGCCCCATCACCGATGAGACCATCACGTCACTGGCCGAGGTATTGAGCCCCGGTGACCTGGTGGTCGACGGCGGTAACTCGCGCTACACCGAAGACGGCCCGCATGCGGAACTCCTTGGGAAAAAAGGAATTTCGTTCGTCGACGCGGGTGTCTCCGGTGGTGTGTGGGGGTTGACCGAGGGTTATGGCCTGATGGTGGGTGGCAGTGACGAGGATGTGGCCCGGGTGATGCCGATCTTCGACACGCTGCGTCCGGAAGGCCCCCTGGCCGACGGTTTCGTACATGCCGGCCCGGTCGGCGCAGGCCACTACGCCAAGATGGTGCACAACGGTATCGAGTACGGCTTGATGATGGCCTACGCCGAGGGGTACGAACTGCTGGCCGCCGAGCCGCTGATCAAAGACACCCAAGCGGTCATCCAGGCCTGGACCAACGGCACCGTCGTTCGGTCCTGGCTCCAGCAGCTGCTGGCCAAGGCTCTCAAAGAAGATCCGAATTTCGTCGATATCTCCGGCTACACCGAGGATTCCGGTGAGGGCCGGTGGACCGTCGAGGAAGCGATTCATCACCGGGTGCCGATGCCGGTGATCGCGGCGTCGCTGTTCGCCCGCTTCGCGTCTCGCCAGGACGACTCCCCCACGATGAAGGCAGTGTCCGCACTGCGCAACCAGTTCGGCGGCCACGCTGTCAAACGGGTTCCGCTGTCGGGCTAGCACCACGATGTTCGTTCGGCACCTGACGTTGCGCGACTTCCGGTCGTGGGCACACGTCGACCTGGAATTGACTCCGGGCCGCACGGTGTTCGTCGGGTCCAACGGCTTCGGCAAGACGAATCTTGTTGAGGCACTGTGGTATTGCGCAACCCTCGGATCACATCGGGTGGCCACCGACGCACCGCTGATCCGGGCCGGTGCCGAGCGCGCGGTGGTCTCGACAATCGTCGTCAACGAGGGCCGTGAACTGGCGGTCGATATCGAGATCGCGGCGGGTCGCGCCAACAAGGCGCGGCTGAACCGGTCACCGGTGCGCAGTACCCGTGAGGTGCTGGGTGCGGTGCGCGCGGTGCTGTTCGCCCCCGAGGACCTGGCGCTGGTTCGTGGCGATCCGGGTGAACGCCGGCGCTACCTCGACGAACTCGCCGCAGTGCGTCGTCCCCGCATCGCCGGGATCCGCGCCGACTACGACAAAGTGCTCAAGCAGCGCACTGCACTACTGAAATCCGCTGCGGGAGCACGGTTCCGGGGCGACCGCAGTGTGCTGGACACCCTCGATGTCTGGGACGGTCACCTGGCTGCGCACGGCGCGGAGCTGATGGCGGCGCGCATCGAGCTGATCAATCTGCTGGCGCCCGAAGTGGAGAAGGCCTACCAATTGCTGGCACCGGCGTCGCGACCGGCGTCGATCAGCTACCGCAGTAGCGTCGAGCTGTCCGGTGACGACGGCGAGGACCGCGAGTTCCTGGAGGCCGCGCTGCTGGCCGGGCTGGCCCGGCGCCGTGATGCCGAACTGGAACGCGGGATGTGTTTGGTCGGCCCGCACCGCGACGATCTGGAGTTGCGCCTAGGTGACCAGCCGGCCAAGGGTTTCGCCAGCCACGGTGAATCCTGGTCGATGGCATTGGCGTTGCGGTTGGCCGCCTACGAACTGCTCCGGACCGAAGGCAGTGAACCGGTACTGATCCTGGACGACGTCTTTGCCGAACTGGACAACGCCCGCCGTCGCGCGCTGGCCGGGGTGGCCGCCAATGCCGAGCAGGTGCTGGTGACCGCCGCCGTCGGCGAGGACATCCCCGAGGACTGGGATGCCCGCCGGATCGGGATCTCCCTGATCGACGGCGACAACGGCCGGATGTCGGAGGTGGTGTCGTGAGCGATCCCGACGACGAGTCCGAGGCCGTCGGCCCACCGGAGCACCTCAGTGGGCTGGCCGGGATGGATCTGGTGCGGCGCGCTCTGGAAGAGGCGCGCGGCGCTGCGCGCAGTCAGGGTAAAGAGGTGGGTCGCGGGGGACGGTCCCCGTCGCGCCGTCGCGCGACTCCCCGGACTGGAAACCGGCGCAGCTGGTCGGGGCCGGGCCCGGACAAACGGGATCCGCAACTGCTGGGTGCCGCAACCCGCGATCTCGCCAAGAGCCGCGGCTGGTCGCCGCGGGTCGCCGAAGGCGCGGTGTTCGCCCAGTGGGCCACCGTCGTCGGCGAACAGATTGCCGAGCACGCGCAGCCCACCGCATTGCGGGAGGGCGTCCTCAGTGTTTCCGCGGAATCCACGGCCTGGGCCACCCAGCTGCGGATGGTTCAGGCGCAACTGCTGGCCAAGATCGCCGCGGCCGTCGGCGACGGGGTGGTGACCAGCCTGAAAATCACCGGTCCGGTCGCCCCGTCGTGGCGAAAGGGCCCGCTGCACATCTCCGGGCGGGGCCCCCGCGACACGTACGGGTGACGTTCCCTACCACAGTCGGCTGACAGCCGCTTGGAGATGACCGACTGGCGTGTCAAGCGTCATCACGTATGCCGATCCGAGAAATTCCGCGCACGGCGCAACTAGGTGTGCAGAAACGCCGCTACAGAATCAGTGCGGTCAGCCCTTGACGGTAGACTGAGTCAAGACCTGCGCGCGGTGTGCCGATCGCGCGCGTGCGAACCCCAAGGAGAGCGTTCCGCTAGTGGCTGCCAACGAACAGTACGGTGCCGAATCCATCAAAGTCCTCGAAGGGCTCGAGGCGGTCCGCAAGCGACCGGGTATGTATATCGGCTCGACCGGCGAACGAGGCCTGCACCATCTGGTCTGGGAGGTCGTGGACAACTCGGTCGACGAGGCCATGGCCGGTTTCGCGACCAAGGTCGACGTCCGCCTCCTCGCCGACGGAAGCGTTCAGGTCAGCGATGACGGCCGCGGTATCCCGGTCGCCATGCACTCCACCGGTGCCCCCACCATCGACGTCGTCATGACCGTGCTGCACGCCGGCGGCAAGTTCGAAGAGGGCGCCTACCAGGTCTCCGGCGGTCTGCACGGCGTCGGCGTCTCGGTGGTCAACGCCCTGTCCACCCGGCTCGAGGCCGACGTGTGCACCGACGGCTACGAGTGGTTCCAGACCTACGACAAGTCGGTGCCGGGCACGCTGCGCCAGGGCGAGAAGACCAAGAAGACCGGCACCACCATCCGGTTCTGGGCCGACCCGGACATCTTCGAAACCACCACCTACGACTTCGAGACCATCGCCCGCCGGCTGCAGGAGATGGCGTTCCTGAACAAGGGCCTGACCATCGAACTCACCGACGAGCGGGTTACCGCCGACGAGGTGGTCGACGAGGTGGTCAGCGACACCGCCGAGGCACCGAAATCCGCTGAGGAGAAGGCGGCTGAGCAGGCCGCCGCCCCGCAGAAGGTCAAACACCGGGTGTTCCACTACCCCGGCGGTCTCGTCGATTTCGTCAAGCACATCAACCGCACCAAGCAGCCGATCCAGCCGAGCGTCATCGACTTCGACGGCAAGGGTGAGGGCCACGAGGTCGAGATCGCGATGCAGTGGAACGCCGGCTACTCCGAGTCGGTGCACACCTTCGCCAACACCATCAACACCCATGAGGGCGGCACCCACGAAGAGGGCTTCCGTGCGGCGCTGACCACCGTGGTGAACAAGTACGCCAAGGACAAGAAGCTCCTCAAGGAGAAGGACGCCAACCTCACCGGTGACGATATCCGCGAGGGGTTGGCGGCGGTGATCTCGGTGAAGGTGTCCCAGCCGCAGTTCGAGGGTCAGACCAAGACCAAGCTCGGCAACACCGAGGTCAAGTCGTTCGTACAGCGCATCTGCAACGAGCAACTGACGCACTGGTTCGAGGCCAACCCGACCGAAGCCAAGACGGTCGTCAACAAGGCGGTGTCCTCCGCCCAGGCCCGCATCGCCGCCCGCAAGGCGCGAGAGTTGGTGCGGCGCAAGAGCGCAACCGATATCGGTGGTCTGCCCGGCAAGCTGGCCGACTGCCGCTCCACCGATCCGAGCAAATCCGAACTGTATGTGGTGGAGGGCGACTCGGCGGGTGGCTCCGCCAAGAGTGGTCGCGACTCGATGTTCCAGGCGATTCTGCCGCTGCGCGGCAAGATCATCAACGTCGAGAAGGCCCGAATCGACCGGGTGCTGAAGAACACTGAAGTCCAGGCCATCATCACCGCGCTGGGCACCGGCATCCACGACGAGTTCGACATCGAGAAGCTGCGCTACCACAAGATCGTGCTCATGGCCGACGCAGACGTTGACGGACAACACATTTCGACGCTGCTGCTGACCCTGCTGTTCCGCTTCATGAAGCCGCTGATCGAGGCCGGCCACGTGTTCCTGGCCCAGCCGCCGCTCTACAAGCTGAAGTGGCAGCGCTCCGAGCATGAGTTCGCCTATTCCGACCGTGAGCGCGACGGCCTGCTCGAGGCAGGACGCAAGGCGGGCAAGAAGATCAACACCGACGACGGCATCCAGCGCTACAAGGGTCTGGGCGAGATGAACGCCAAGGAACTGTGGGAGACCACGATGGACCCGTCGGTCCGGGTGCTGCGCCAGGTCACCCTCGATGATGCCGCGGCCGCCGACGAACTGTTCTCCATCCTGATGGGCGAGGACGTCGAGGCACGCCGCAGCTTCATCACCCGCAACGCCAAAGACGTTCGCTTCCTGGATGTTTAACCCCCGTATAGGGACAGAAGGATCACATGACTGACACCACGTTGCCGCCGGGCGACGCCGCCGGAGACCGCATCGAACCGGTCGACATCCAGCAGGAGATGCAGCGCAGCTACATCGACTACGCGATGAGCGTGATCGTCGGGCGTGCGCTGCCGGAGGTCCGCGACGGTCTCAAGCCGGTGCACCGCCGCGTCCTGTACGCGATGTACGACTCCGGGTTCCGCCCGGATCGCAGCCACGCGAAATCCGCACGCTCCGTTGCCGAAACGATGGGTAACTACCACCCGCACGGTGACGCCTCGATTTACGACACCCTGGTCCGAATGGCCCAGCCGTGGTCACTGCGCTACCCGCTGGTCGACGGCCAGGGCAACTTCGGCTCGCCGGGTAACGACCCGCCAGCCGCCATGCGGTACACCGAAGCGCGGCTGACCCCGCTCGCGATGGAGATGCTGCGTGAAATCGACGAGGAGACAGTCGATTTCATCCCGAACTACGACGGCCGGGTGCAGGAGCCGACGGTTCTGCCGAGCCGGTTCCCCAACCTGCTGGCCAACGGCTCCGGCGGTATCGCCGTCGGTATGGCCACCAACATTCCGCCGCACAACCTGCGCGAGCTGGCCGAGGCCGTCTACTGGTGCCTGGAGAACCACGACGCCGACGAGGAAGTCACCCTCGAGGCGGTCATGGAGCGGGTCAAGGGCCCGGACTTCCCCACTTCCGGACTCATCGTCGGCAACCAGGGCATCCAGGATGCCTACCGGACCGGGCGCGGCTCGATCCGGATGCGCGGCGTCGTCGAGATCGAAGAGGACGCTCGCGGGCGCACCGGCATCGTCATCACCGAGCTGCCCTACCAGGTCAACCACGACAACTTCATCACCTCGATCGCCGAACAGGTCCGCGACGGCAAGCTCGCCGGCATCTCCAACATCGAGGACCAGTCCAGTGACCGGGTCGGTCTGCGCATCGTCGTGGAGATCAAGCGCGACGCCGTGGCCAAGGTCGTGCTGAACAACCTCTACAAGCACACCCAGCTGCAGACCAGCTTCGGCGCCAACATGCTCTCGATCGTCGACGGGGTGCCGCGCACGCTGCGCATCGACCAGATGATCCGCTACTACGTCAACCACCAGTTGGACGTCATCGTCCGGCGCACCACCTACCGGTTGCGTAAAGCCAATGAGCGGGCCCACATCCTGCGCGGTCTGGTCAAGGCGCTGGATGCCCTCGACGAGGTCATCGCCCTGATCCGGGCCTCGCAGACCGTCGACATCGCCCGTGCCGGCCTGATCGAGTTGCTCGACATCGATGAGATCCAGGCCCAGGCCATCCTCGACATGCAGCTGCGCCGGCTCGCCGCCCTGGAACGTCAGCGGATCATCGACGACCTGGCCAAGATCGAAGCCGAGATCGCCGACCTCGAGGACATCCTGGCCAAGCCGGAGCGCCAGCGCGCCATCGTGCGCGACGAGCTCAAGGAGATCGTCGACAAGCACGGCGATGACCGGCGCACCCGGATCGTCGCCGCCGACGGCGAGGTGTCCGACGAGGACCTGATCGCCCGCGAGGACGTGGTCGTCACGATCACCGAGACCGGGTATGCCAAGCGCACCAAGACCGACCTCTATCGCAGCCAGAAGCGCGGCGGTAAGGGCGTGCAGGGCGCGGCGCTCAAGCAGGACGACATCGTGCGGCACTTCTTCGTGTGCTCGACGCATGACTGGATCCTGTTCTTCACCACGCAGGGCCGGGTGTACCGGGCCAAGGCCTACGACCTGCCCGAGGCACAGCGCAATGCGCGCGGCCAGCACGTGGCCAACCTGCTGGCGTTCCAGCCCGAGGAGCGCATCGCCCAGGTCATCCAGATCAAGAGCTACGCGGATGCCCCGTACCTGGTGCTGGCCACCCGCAATGGCCTGGTGAAGAAGTCCAAGCTGGAGGACTTCGACTCCAACCGTTCCGGCGGCATCGTCGCGATCAACCTGCGCGACGGCGATGAACTGGTCGGCGCGGTGCTGTGCTCGGCCGAAGAGGACCTGCTGCTGGTCAGCGCCAACGGCCAGTCGATCCGGTTCTCGGCCACCGACGAGGCACTGCGGCCGATGGGCCGGGCCACCTCCGGTGTGCAGGGCATGCGGTTCAACGAAGACGACAAGCTGCTGTCACTCAACGTGGTCCGGGAAGGCACCTACCTGCTCGTCGCGACGGCCGGCGGCTACGCCAAGCGCACCGCGATCGAGGAGTACACGGCGCAGGGCCGTGGCGGTAAGGGCATCCTGACGATCCAGTACGACCGGCGCCGCGGCAGCCTCGTCGGCGCACTGGTGGTCGACGAGGACAGCGAGGTCTTCGCCATCACCTCCGGCGGCGGTGTCATCCGCACCGCAGCCAAGCAGGTCCGCAAGGCCGGGCGCCAGACCAAGGGCGTTCGCTTGATGAACCTGGGCGAGGGCGACACACTATTAGCCATTGCCCGCAATGCCGAGGAGCAGGAGGACCAGGACGACACGGCCGACACGGCCGTGGCCCCTGAGACCGAATCCGAGCACGAGACCGACGCGACGTAGCGTGGCGGGGGGCAATACGTGAGGAGCTGGTGGTGAGCGCACCCAACGAGCCGGGTCAGCCCGGACCGGGGGACAACCCGGGCAACGGGAACGGCTCGGCAGACCGGGCGGTGCCCCGGTCGGCGCCGGGCCAGGGCGGCGGGACGGCCGACGTGCCGCCGTGGCAGCGCGGTGCGACCAGGGCCCGCCAGGGTGCGGCCCCGCAACGTCCCGTCGAGGGTGGTCCGCGCCCCGAGCCGCGTCCGGCACCGCCGGCCGGCGCGCCCAGCATCGAGGACCGGGTGACGCGCTTCATCACCGGCACCGCGGCGCCCGACCTGTCCACCATGGGCGGCCCGCCGCCGCCGCGGCCCGAGCCGCGTCCTGAGGCGGAGGCCCCCGCGGTCCGGCCGGAGCCGCCGGCGCCGCGGCCGGAGACGCGCGCCGAGCGCACCGAGGTGGCCCGTCCGGAGGCCTACGGCAGTGAGCTGCCGGACCTGTCCGGCCCGCCGCCCAAGCCGGTTCCGGTCCGTAAGCCCGAGCGGCCCGCCGAGCCGGCCCAGGCTGCGAAGGCGCCGAGCCCGATGCAGCGAATTCAGGTGGCGGCCAACCGTTCTCGCGGTCCGGTGCGCGCCAGTATGCAGATCCGGCACATCGACCCGTGGAGCGCACTGAAGGTATCGCTGCTGTTGTCGGTTGCGTTGTTCTTCGTGTGGATGATCGCCGTGGCGTTCCTCTACCTGGTGCTCGGTGGCATGGGTGTGTGGAGCAAGCTCAATAGCAATGTCGGCGATCTGCTGACCGCCACCAGCGGCGGCGGCGGCGAGCTGGTGTCCAGCGGCACAATCTTCGGCGGTGCCGCGCTGATCGGTTTGGTGAACATCGTGCTGCTGACAGCGATGGCCACCGTCGGTGCATTCATCTACAACCTGAGCACCGACATCGTCGGCGGTATCGAAGTCACCCTGGCGGATCGGGACTAGCCGCGCTCTGCTGCGTCGCGAGCCCCACGCGGTTTGGGTGCAGTGCCGGTGGTGGGGTAATCTCGTCGCTCGGTCGTATGTGAATACGGGCCTATAGCTCAGGCGGTTAGAGCGCTTCGCTGATAACGAAGAGGTCGGAGGTTCGAGTCCTCCTAGGCCCACGATGTCCTGGTCAACGGGAAGGGCGTCCGTGCGGATTGCAGTACTGCTGGCGGTGCTGGTGACGGGCGCGGTGCTGATCCGCAAGCGCCGTGGCGAGATCTGGCACACCCTCGACGACCGTGACTGACCCGGGGCCTTAGCTCAGTTGGTAGAGCGCTGCCTTTGCAAGGCAGATGTCAGGAGTTCGAATCTCCTAGGCTCCACAAATCACACAGTGCCCATGCCGGTGACGGCGTGGATGAACTGATCGACCGCATCCGTGTACGCGCCCTTGGTGCCGAGGCTCTTGTTGATCTGCCCGTGTGACAGGTTCTCCGGCAACAGCGTGACGTCGGTGCCCAGCGCGCGCGCCGCGTCGGCGAACGTCGAGGCCTCATCGCAGGAATGCCGCCGCTGCGTCGAACACACCAGCAGGATCGGTTCGGTCGCCTGATGCAGCGCCGCCAGCGGTGACATGGCCTCCCAATACGCGGGATCGTCGCCGAAGGCGCGGGTGTAGAGCGGCAGCCGGTTGTTCTGCATGAGCGTCACCAGGTCCAGCGCCCCCGAGTCCAGGGAGATGGTGCCCTTCCACGGCTGCAGGTCGGGGTAGCGGTCACTCTGGGCCGACACCAGTGCCGCCAGGTGAGCGCCTGCCGAATGTCCCATCACCACCACGTTGGTCGGATCCCCACCCCACTCGGTGGCGTGGGCCTGGACGTAGGTGATGGCTGCCGCGACCGAATCCGCCTGCACGTCAGGCTTGTTGGCCGGGAGCATCGGATAGTTGATCGAGACGAAGACGTAGCCCTGCGGCAGGTAGTGGTTCACCTTGTTCTGCACGACGCCCAGGTGCGACTTGTCACCGATGGCCCACCCGCCGCCGTGCACCATGACGATCACGGGGGCATCTGCGGCCTGCGGCGGTGCGTACACGTCCAGCTTCTGCGCCGGATCCGAACCGTAGGCGACATCGGTGTACTTCGTGGCGTTCACTCGTGTACCGACCGGAATCTGCTGGGACACCCAGGTCACCAGATCGTTGAGCAGAGAACGCACCGTCACCCGGGACGCCGACGCGCTTGCGGTGGCCGACCGGACCGCGGTGGACGAGGCTGGGGCGGCCACAAGCGCACGGGCCGGACGGGCGGTGGACCGCGTCGCCGATGCTGCCCGGGGGCCGGCAGACGACGGCGCAGTGCGCGCCGAGTGTGCGGTGGTCTTCGGCCCGGCCCCCGTGCCGGTATCGGTGTCCGCCGAAGCAATAGCGGAGCCGGTCATGGCGGAAAGCCCGAGCACCGCGACGCCAGCCGCGGTGCCAATCCAATAGTGCACACCCATGCGATCACTCCCCGTACCCTTCGACATCCGCTGTGTGCCCCATAGAATGCCTGCTCGCCGGCGCCGCGGCGGCCATTTCGCCCGCTACGCGCGTCCTTCTCCCGGCAAATAGGTGACCTTGTACCCCTCCCCCGACGTGTCGCGCTGCATAGCCTGAAACCTGGCGACTGACGGAGTCGTCACATACGAGCGGGGGGCTCGATGCTGTCGGCGGACAACGTTCTCAAGCCGGTCCGTTCCGTCGGCGGCTTCTACGCGATGGCCCTCGACACGCTGGTCGCAGTGTTCAAGCCCCCGTTCGCCTGGCGTGAATTCTTTCTGCAGACCTGGTTCATCGCCCGCGTCGCCCTCGTCCCAACCCTGCTGCTGGCCATCCCCTTCACCGTGCTTGTGGTCTTCACCCTCAATGTGCTGCTGCACGAGTTCGGCGCGGCCGACTTCTCCGGCACCGGTGCGGCCAGCGCATCGGTCACCGAGATCGGGCCCATCGTGACCGTCCTCGTCGTCGCCGGCACCGGTGCCACCGCCATGTGCGCCGACCTCGGCGCCCGCACCATCCGCGACGAACTCGACGCCCTACGGGTCATGGGTGTCGACCCGATCCATCGCCTCGTCGTGCCCCGGGTGCTGGCCGCCACCCTGGTTGCCGTCTCGCTGGTATCCCTGGTGACGTTTGTCGGTCTGGGCGGGTCGTTCGCCTTCGCGGTATTCGTTCAGCACGTCACCCCGGGTGCTTTCGCTGCCGGGCTCACGCTGTTCACCGGGCTGCCGGACATCATCCTCGGCCTGGTGAAAGGAGCCCTGTTCGGCACCGCTGCCGCGCTGATCGCCTGCTATAAGGGCATGTCGGTGCGCCGCGGGCCGCAAGGTGTCGGCAACGCCGTCAACGAAACCGTCGTCTACTCCTTTGTCGCGCTGTTCGTCATCAACGTCGTCGCCACGGCCGTCTACTACACGAGCGCCCGATGACCACCGCGCTCGGCGCCGTCGCCCACGGCTGGAACCGGATCGGCAGCCAACTCAAGTTCAATGCCCGGTCCATCCGAGAGATGGGCATCGCCGTCACCCGCTACCGCACGGAGATCATGCGCCTGATCGCCCAAATGAGTTTGGGTACAGGTGCTTTGGCGCTCATCGGGGGCACGGTCGCGGTCGTCGGCTTCATGACCCTGACGACGGGTGCGGTCGTCGCTGTCCAGGGCTACAACGAACTGTCGGGGATCGGCGTGGAGGCGATGACCGGGTTCATCTCGGCCTACGTCAACGTCCGCATCATCTCCCCGGCGGTCGCGGGGATCGGGCTGGCGGCGACCATCGGGGCGGGCGCCACCGCACAGTTGGGTGCGATGCGGATCGCCGACGAGATCGACGCACTCGAGGTGATGGCCGTGCGCTCGGTGGCCTACCTGGTGTCCACCCGCGTGATTGCCGGTGTCACGGTGGTGATTCCGTTGTACTGCGTGGCGATGGTGTGCGCATTTCTGGCTGCGCGGTTCGGCACCACCGGCTTCTACGGCCAGAGCACGGGCGTCTACGACCACTACTTCAACACGTTCCTGAACTCGACCGACCTGCTCTGGTCGTTCTTCACCGTGGTGCTGATGGGCATCGCGGTCATGCTGGTGCACACCTACTACGGCTATACCGCCACCGGCGGGCCCGCGGGAGTCGGTGAGGCCGTGGGTCATTCGGTGCGGACCTCGCTGATCGTGCTGACCCTGCTGCTGTTGGCGATCGCACTGTCCATCTACGGGCAGTCCGGCAACTTCCACCTGTCCGGATAGCCCGATGACCGACGAGCGCGAAGAGGGTCTGCACCCGGGATGGTGGACATTGATGTTCGTCATCGCCACCGCGGCGGTGATCGCCGCGACGACCACCTTGTTCTCCGGCTCCCTGCGGACTTATGCACCGGTGACGCTGACTGCGGATCGGGCCGGTCTGGTGATGGACCGCGGAGCGAAGGTCAAGTTGCGTGGTGTGCAGATCGGCCGGGTGGCCGACGTCCGCGCCGACGGCACCCGGGTACAGCTGACCCTGGATATCGAACCCGACCAGATGCACTTCCTTCCGGTGAACGTGGGCGCCAAGATTCGAGCCGGAACCTTGTTCAGCGCCAAGTTCGTCGAACTCGTCTACCCCGCCGATCCCAGCCCGCAGCGACTGGCGGCCGGCGATGTCATCGACACCGACAACGTCAGCACCGAGATCAACACCTTGTTCCGCGACCTGTCCGACATCCTCAAGCAGGTCGACCCAGCCAAGTTGCAGGCGGTGCTGGCCGCTCTGGGACAGGGCCTGGGCGGCCACGGCGAGCTGATCGGGCAGACCATCACCGACGCCGACACCGTCCTTGCCGAGGTGAACAAACGCGCCGACACGTTGCGCGCCGATGGGCAGGCCGTGCGGGCGATCAGCGATGCGTATCGCGTTGCCGCACCGCGGATCCTGACCGCACTCGCCGCCGCCACCACCTCCAGTCGCAGCGTCGCCGACAACGCCGCGACGCTCGATAACCTGTTGACCTCCGTCGTCGGCCTCGCCGACGGTGGCATCGAGTTGCTCGCAATGAGCCAGCCGAACATCACCGCAGCGGTCGGCCTGTTCGAGTCGACAGCCCGGTTGTTGGCCGCCTACACCCCGACCTTCACCTGCACCCTGGTGGGCGCCAAGATCGCCCTCGACAAGGGCTACCTCGACGCCACCGGCGGCGCCAACGGTAAGTCTCTGATCCTCGACAGCGCGCTGCTGTTCGGCCCGGACGCCTACCGCTATCCACAGAATCTCCCGGTGATCGGCGCCAAGGGCGGCCCCGGCGGCAGCCCGGGCTGCGGTTCCCTTCCCGACGTCGCCGCGAATTGGCCGGTGCGCCAGCTGATCACGAACACCGGCTGGGGAACCGGCCTCGATATCCGGCCCAATCCGGGCATCGGGTTCCCCGGCTACGCCAACTACTTCCCGGTCACCCGCGGCGTACCTGAACCGCCGAGCGTCCGCTATCCGGGCGGGCCCGCGCCCGGGCCGATCCCCTACCCGGGTGCTCCGCCGTACGGCGCCGCGCTCTACGCACCGGACGGCACGCCACTGTGGCCGGGTCTTCCGCCGGCACCGCCACCCGGTGCCGCCCGCGAGCCGGGCCCTCCCCCGCCGGGCCCGGAGCCGCGCTCTACGCACCGGACGGCACGCCACTGTGGCCGGGTCTTCCGCCGGCACCGCCACCCGGTGCCGCCCGCGAGCCGGGCCCTCCCCCGCCGGGCTCGGAGCCCTTCGTCGTGCCGGCGCCCGCACAATCACAGCCCACCCCGACTCCACCGTTGCCCGACGCGGCAACACCGGCACCGTAGCGAGGCTGACCGTGAAAGAGAATGTGGGCGGGGCGATCTGGCGCGTTGGTGTGTTTCTCACGATTTGCGCGCTGGGGCTGATGGCCATGCTGGCGATCTTCGCCCAACTGCGCTTCGCCGCCGAAAAGGTCTACACCGCAGAGTTCCACACCGTATCCGGGCTGGAGCGTGGCAACTTCGTCAGGATCGCCGGCGTCGAGGTCGGCAAGGTCAAGGACATCAGAATCCGGGACGACGGCGTGGCTTTGGTCGACTTCGGCACCGATGAGACCGTCATCCTGACCGAGGGCAGCAGGGCGGTGATCCGGTTCCGCAACCTGATCGGCGAGCGCTACCTGGCCCTGGAGGAAGGAGCGGGCGGCACCCGTCCGCTTCAACCTGGCGCCACCATCCCCTTGCAGCGCACCGCACCGGCACTCGATCTCGACGCCCTACTCGGCGGCTTCCGCCCACTGTTCCACGCGCTGGATCCCCAACAGGTCAATGCACTCTCAGGCCAACTGGTCGAGGCTCTTCAGGGCGAAGGCTCGACGATCACCACGTTCCTGACCCAGACCGCAGCGCTCACCAACACACTGGCTGACCGGGATGAGCTCGTCGGCAACGTCATCACCAACCTCGAGACCGTTGCCGGCACCCTGGGCAGCCAGAGTAACCAGTTCGCTAACACCGTCGACTCACTGGCATCCGCGCTGGCGACCCTAGCCGACCGCAGGCAGACCCTGCGCAACGGCCTCGCCTACGCCAACGAAGCAGCCGCATCCGTCGCCGACCTGCTGGGTCAGGGCCGCGCTCCGCTGGCCACGATCGTCAATGAGGCGGACCGCACGGCTGCGGCGGTCCTCGCCGACCGGGACTACTTCGATCGTTTCCTCGACACCCTGCCCGACGCCTACCGGATGATCAACCGCCAGGGACTCTACGGGGACTTCTTCAGCTTCTATCTGTGCGACCTCATCCTCAAGATGAATGGAAAAGGCGGACAGCCGGTTTACGTCAAGATCGCGGGCCAGGACACCGGGAGGTGCACGCCGCGATGAAGACCTTCGCCGAACGCAATCCCATCACCGTCGCGGTGGTAGGCATCGTGGCTACCGTCGCGGTTGTCCTCGGTGCGCTCAACTACGGCAAGTTGCCGTTCGTCAACTCCAACCGGCACTACTCGGCCTACTTCGCCGAAGCGGGTGGACTGCTCACCGGTGCTGCCGTGCGCGTCTCGGGCTACGAGTCGGGCAAGGTCGACAGCATCGACCTGGACGGCGCGCGGGTGCGGGTGACCTTCGAGGTCGACAAGAACATCCGGCTCGGGGCGGACACCGAAGCGGCAATCAAGACGAAAAGCATTCTCGGCGCCAAGATCCTCGAACTGACTCCACGCGGCCAGGGATCGCTGTCCGGTCCCATCCCGCTGGAACGCACGACCTCGCCCTATCAACTCCCCGATGCCCTCGGTGACCTGACCACCACCATCAGCGGGTTGGACACCACGCGGCTGGCCGACTCCTGGAAGACCCTGGCCGACGAGTTCGCCCAGACTCCAACAGCTCTCGACGCTGCACTGCAGGGGGTGTCCCGCTTCGTTGCGACCGTGGACGGCCGCGACACCCAACTGCGTCAACTCCTCACCGACGCCCACTCGCTGACGACGGTGCTTGCCGAGCGCAGCGACACCATCGTCACGATGCTCACCGACAGCAACGCACTACTCACCGACCTGCGCACCCAAAGCGATGCCCTCGACCACATCGCCGGCACCATTGCCGCGCTGAGCCGGCAGATCAAAGCCGTCATCGCCGAGAACCGCCAGACTCTGCGACCCGCCCTCGACAAGCTCAACCAGGTCCTGTCGATCCTCGAGGTACGCAGGGACCGGATTGCCCTCGCCATCAAGGGTTTCAACCAGTACGCCCTGTCCCTGGGCGAGTCGATGGCAGCAGGCCCGTTCTTCAAGTTCTACATCGCCAACCTGCTCCCCGGCCAGTTCATCCAACCCTTCGTCGACGCCGCGTTCTCCGACCTCGGAGTGGATCCCACCGTCCTGACGCCCGACCGGCTTACCGACCCGCAGGCCGGGCAGCCCGGCACCCCACCGCTACCCGTACCGTTCCCCCGCACCGGCCAGGGCGGGGAGCCGCGGCTGACTCTGCCCGACGCCATCACCGGGAACCCCGGTGATCCGCGCTACCCCTACCGGGAACCCGAGCCCGTTCCACCACTCGGTGGTCCGCCGCCGGGGCCGCCAGCCATCGACGAAGGTGACCGATGATCACGCGCACCTGGGCTCGCACCGGCCTGGCCGGCATCCTCGCGCTGCTGGTGATGGCCGCCGGCATCCTCCTCGTCCACACTGCAGACACTTCCCATCGGCGAACGGTCGTCGGCTACTTCGCCAACAGCAACGGCATTTTCGTCGGTGACGAGGTGCGCATCCTCGGTGTCCCGGTCGGCAAGATCGACCGCATTGAACCCCAACCGGACCGGGTGAAGATCACCTTCTGGTTCGACGGACAGCATCCGGTCCCCGCTGACGCCAAGGCGGTGATTCTCTCCCCGGCCATCGTCACCGCCCGCGTCATTCAGCTGACCCCCGCCTACACCGGCGGGCCACAGATGCTCAGCGGAGCGGTGATTCCACGGGAGCGCACCGCGGTCCCGGTGGAATGGGACGACCTGCGCACCCAGCTCGAGCGCATCAGTGAGCTCCTGCGACCAGATCAGCCCGACGGGACCAGCGCGCTGGGTTCTGTCGTGCATACCGCCGCCGAGGCGCTGCGCGGGCAGGGACCGACGCTCAGGACAACCATCCTCAAACTCTCCCAGGCGATGTCGATCCTCGGTGACCACAGTGACGACCTGTTCGGCACCGTGGCGAACCTCTCTCTCGTGGTGTCGGCGTTGAAGGACAGCGGTGATGCGATGCGCCAACTCAACACCAACCTCGCTGCCGCTACCGACCTGCTCACCAACGATCCCGACGAAGTGGGCGACGCTGTCGTCGCACTGGATGCTGTCGTCGGTGATATCCGCACGTTCGTGTCCGACAACCGTGACGCGCTGGGCACCACCGCCGACAGCCTCGCCTCGGTGTCAACGACGTTGACCGCCAGCCTGGATGACATCAAGCAAGCCCTGCATGTCGCACCCAACGCGCTGCAGAACCTCATGAACACCTATCAGCCGGCACAGGCCACCATGGGCGGTGCCTACGCGTTCAACAACTTCGCCGACCCGATCACGTTCCTGTGCGGGGCCATTCAAGCCGCGTCGCGGCTGGGCGCTGACCAGTCGGCCAAGTTGTGTGTCCAGTATCTGGCGCCCATCGTCAAGAACCGGCAGTACAACTTCCCGCCGCTGAGCGAGAACCTCATCGTCGGTGCCGCAGCGCGGCCCAACGAGGTGACCTACAGCGAGGACTGGATGCGACCCGACTACGTTCCCCCGCAACCGACCGACCCGGCCACCGGCTTACCCGGCATGATGCTGCCCGCGGAGCAGACGCCATGACGGCCCGTCGGCCGGTGCTCGCCGGCGCACTGACAGTGGTGATCGCCGTCGTCCCGGCCTGCGGATGGCGTGGCCTGAACTCGCTGCCGCTGCCAGGTACTGCCGGGCGCGGCCCGGGCGCGTTCACCATTCAGGCGCAACTGCCGGATGTGCGCACCATCGAACCGAATTCGCGGGTCCAGGTGGGTGATGTCACCGTCGGCACGGTCACCAGGATCGAGCGGCAGGGCTGGCATGCCCTTCTCACCATGAGCATCGACGGTGACGTGTCGCTGCCCGGCAACGCGACGGCCACCGTCGGCCAAAGTGGTCTGCTCGGCTCGCTGCACGTCGAACTGGCACCACCGACCGGGGTGGCCCCGCAAGGCCGATTGCAGGCCGGGGCGGTGATCCCGCTGTCGTCGGCGAGCACCTATCCGTCCAGCGAGCAGGTCCTGGCCGCGGTGTCGTTATTGCTCAACGGCGGTGGGATCGGTCAGGTCCAGGACATCACCCAGTCGTTGAGCACGGCCCTTGCAGGCCGCGAACAGGATCTACGCAATCTGATCACACAGCTCGACACGTTCACCCGCATCGCCAACGAGCAGTCCGCCGACATCATCGCCACCGCCGAGAGCCTCAATGCACTGGCCGGCCAGTTCGCCGACCAGAAGCCGGTATTGGACAAAGCAGTGCACACCATCCCCGACGCGCTGCGGGTGATTGACGAGCAACGCGACGTGCTCGTTGACGCGCTCGACCAGATGGGCAAATTCAGTGCCCTGGTCGCCGACTCCACCCGGCAGACCAAGGACGGACTTCTGGCCGAATTGCGCGAGCTCGGGCCGGTTCTGGAAGCTTTGGCCAATGCCGGACCCGCCTTGACGCGAGCGCTGGGACTGTTCGCCACCTACCCCTTCCCCACCGACACCATCGGCACCTGGCAGCGCGGCGACTTCGCGAACCTGACCGCGGTCATCGACCTGACGCTGAGCCGGCTGGATGCCTCATTCCTGACCGGCACCAGGTGGGAGGGCAACCTGACCGAACTCGAGATGCAGTGGGGACGCACCATCGGTCAGCTGCCGAGCCCCTACACCGCAGGCAATCCCCTGGTGGCGCCGTATCACTGGGACCAGGGGCGCTGATATGCCGCCTCTGAGCCTGCGCATCCGAATTCAGCTGGTGCTGTTCGCCATCGTCACCGCGATCTTCGCCGCGGCGATGGTCTTCGGGTACATCAGACTCCCGGCCATGTTCGGCATCGGCCGCTACCAGGTCACGGTCGAGCTGCCGCGCTCGGCAGGCATCTATCCCGGTGGCAACGTGACCTACCGCGGCGCCGAGGTCGGCCGGATCAGCGATGTCCGTCTGACCGATACCGGGGTGGCGGCCGTGTTGTCGCTGAGATCAGGCATCGACATACCCTCGGACCTCGACGCCCAGGTGCACAGTCAGTCCGCGGTGGGTGAGCAGTACATCGCGTTGCTGCCGCGCCGCGACTCGGCTCCGCTGAGCAACGGTGATGTGGTTCCCGTCGATCGCACCACGGTCCCACCGGATTTCGACTCAGTGCTTGACGCCGTCAACACTGGCCTCAAGGCGATTCCGCACGACGATCTCAAGACGGTCGTCGACGAGTCCTACATCGCCGTCGGTGGCCTGGGCCCGGAACTCTCCCGGATCGTCACCGGCAGCGGCGAACTCGCTGCTGGGGCGCGCAAGAATCTGGACCCCTTGCTCACCCTGATCGACCAGTCCCCACCGATTCTCAACGCCCAGATAGACTCCGCTCCCGCGATCCAGGCCTGGACCGACCACCTGGCCACCATCAGCACGCAGCTTGCTGACAACGATGGTGCCGTGCGGGACCTGCTGATCCAAGGTGGTCCCGCCCTGCAGCAGGCGCGGCTGCTGCTCGATCGGGTGCGCCCCACCGTCCCGGTCATCGCCGCGAACCTCGCCAGTGTGGCGCAGGTGACGGTCACCTATCAGCCGGCCCTCGAACAGCTGCTGGTGCTGCTCCCGCAGGCCGCGGCGACCGCCCAAGCCATCGGGCTGGCCAACCGTGACACCCAGCAGCCCTATCGCGGGGTCTACCTCAGTCTGAACCTGAGTCTCAACCAGCCACCGCCGTGCACGACCGGTTTCCTTCCCGCACAACAACAGCGGGCCGCCGCGGTCGAGGACTACCCAGACCGCCCGGCGGGAGACCTGTACTGCCGGGTGCCGCAGGACTCGCCGCTGGAGGTGCGGGGTGCGCGCAACATCCCGTGTCTGACCCGCCCGGGAAAGCGGGCACCGACGGTCGCGATGTGCGAGAGCGACGAGACCTATGTGCCGCTCAACGACGGCTACAACTGGAAAGGCGACCCTAACGCGACGCTGTCCGGACAGCCGGTGCCACAGCCGCCGATCGCCGCGGCCGAATACGACCCGGCGACCGGCACCTACCTCGGACCCGACGGTCGGCAGTACACCCGAAACGATCTTGCGGGCTCAGCGCCCCACGACCTGGAGTCGATATTGCTGCCGGGCAACTGATCTCAGCACTCCACCACGTTGAGGGCCAGCCCTCCGAGCGCGGTCTCCTTGTACTTGTCGGCCATGTCGGCCCCGGTGTCGCGCATCGTCTTGATCGCGGTGTCGAGGCTGACGAAGTGGGTGCCGTCGCCGTGCAGCGCCATCCGGGCGGCGGTGATCGCCTTGACCGCGGCCACCGCGTTGCGTTCGATGCACGGAATCTGCACCAGACCACCGACTGGGTCGCACGTCAAACCCAGGTTGTGCTCGATACCGATCTCGGCGGCGTTCTCCACCTGAGCCGGGGTGCCACCGAGCACCGCCGTCAGCCCGGCCGCCGCCATCGAGCACGCCGAGCCGACCTCGCCCTGGCAGCCCACCTCGGCCCCCGAGATCGACGCGTTGGCCTTGAACAGCACACCGATCGCGGCCGCGGTCAGCAGGAAGTCGACCACCCCGTCGTCCGACGCGCCTGGCACGAAGCGCGAATAGTAGTGCAGCACAGCGGGAATCACCCCGGCCGCGCCGTTGGTGGGAGCGGTCACCACCCGTCCGCCCGCAGCGTTCTCCTCGTTGACCGCCAGCGCGTACACCGTCGTCCAATCCAGCGCGTACAGCGGATCATCGGGCTTGGCCTCGAGCTGAGCCGCCAGCTGCTCGGCCCGGCGTTTGACCTTCAAGCCGCCCGGCAGCACGCCACTGTGCGCCAGCCCGGCGCTCACGCAGTCGCGCATCGCCGTCCAGATCCGCAGGACACCGCCACGCAGATCGTTGTGCCGGCCCAGGGCGCGTTCGTTGTCGGCCATCAGCTCCGCGATCGTGCATCCGTGGCCTACGGCCAGCGCCACCAATTCCCTGGCGGTGGTGAACGGATAGGGCACGTCGGCGTCACCGGCTACCGGCGCAACCGCCTCGTCCTCGTCGAGAACCGCCCCGCCACCGATCGAGAAATAGATCCGCCGCTCGAGGACCGCGCCGTCGGCACCGAAGGCCTCGAACGTCATCCCGTTGGAGTGAAAGTCCAAGCGGTCCAACCGAAGTGCGATGTCGGAGTCCACATCGAAGTCAATCGTCCGGCCGCCACCGAGGGCTAGCCGGCCGGTGCTGCGCACCGCATCCACCCGGTCGGCAACCTCCGTGGGATCGACGGTCTCCGGGTCAGCACCGCCGAGGCCGAGCACGATCGCGCCGATGGTTCCGTGTCCGGTGCCGGTGGCCCCGAGTGATCCGTACAGCTGCACCCGGATCCGGTCCACCGCACCGAGCAGGCTCCGCTCAGCCAGCCGGCGGGTGAAGCGGGCGGCGGCACGCATCGGCCCCACAGTGTGGGAACTCGACGGGCCGATCCCGATGGAGAAGAGGTCGAAGACGCTGACGGCCACGCGTGCCCGCTACGGCTTCGGGGCGACCTCGACGCTGGGCGGCAGCGCGGACGGCTCGGGCTGCATCGAGCGCCGCACAATGCTGAACGCCACCGCCCCGCCGACCACCGTCGCCAGGCCCAGACCGCCGAACACCAGCAGACGCCGCCGGCGGCGGTGCGGCGCGGTGCGTGCTTCCTGCAGAGCGGCGGGGGGCGCCCTCGCCGCTGGGCGGCAGCGCGGACGGCTCGGGCTGCAGCGAGCGCCGCACAATGCTGAACGCCACCGCCCCGCCGACCACCGTCGCCAGGCCCAGACCGCCGAACACCAGCAGACGCCGCCGGCGGCGGTGCGGCGCGGTGCGTGCTTCCTGCAGAGCGGCGGGCAACTCGGCGACCACCTGCTTCACGGCGGCCGCCTCCTGAGCCAACTGCTCGCGCGCGGCGCGGGTGTTGCGGTAGCGACGCCGGATGCCGGCGGCGGCCGACTCCGCGGAGTGCACCGTCACCCCGACCACGCCGCGCGTGACGTCCACCGGACCCACCGCGGAGTAGTGCAGTCCGCGCCGCAGGCGCTGCTGGGAAGTGAGCTTGGGTTCGTGCTTGCGCGCCATGGTTCAACACTGCCACACCACCGCACCGGGTAGCCGCGAGATGGGGCACAGGGCGCTAGTGGCACACTGTGAATCCGTGACGAGCCCTATTGCAACCGCGACCGCGACCCTGCACACCAACCGCGGCGACATCAAGATCGCCCTGTTCGGTAACCACGCCCCCAAGACCGTCGCCAACTTCGTCGGCCTGGCCCAGGGCACCAAGGAGTACTCGACGCAGAACGCGTCGGGCAGCACCTCCGGACCGTTCTACGACGGCGCGGTGTTCCATCGGGTCATCGAGGGCTTCATGATCCAGGGCGGCGACCCGACCGGCACCGGCCGTGGCGGCCCGGGCTACAAGTTCGCCGACGAGTTCCACGGTGAACTGCAGTTCGACAAGCCCTACCTGCTGGCGATGGCCAACGCCGGGCCGGGCACCAACGGCTCGCAGTTCTTCATCACGGTGGGCAAGACCCCGCACCTGAACCGCCGGCACACCATCTTTGGTGAGGTCGTCGACCCTGAGTCGCAGAAGGTTGTCGACGCCATCGCCACGACGGCCACCGACCGCAACGACCGGCCCACCGAGCCCGTCGTCATCGAGTCCGTCACCATCTCCTGACGGTTGCGACTGCGGTAGACAGCGGCGTACTCACCGCCCGGCATAGCCGGCGTCGGTGAGTGCGTCGAGCACCGTCAACGGTTCGGTCCCCAGGTCCCACCGGCTGAGCACGATCAGCCGGTTGTCCGTGGTGTCGATTTCCAAAAGTCGTACTTTGCGCCCGATCCGGCGGAATTCGGTGATCCGGATCAGCGAGATGTCCGGGTTCCGCAAAGTCTGTGACCTAAACCACCCCCGGTAGACCAGGCCGTCGGGCGTGATTGCCAGCCGGGGCCGGGCGCGCCACGATCCGAGTGCAAACACGATCAGCCCTACCGCGGCAACGCCGGTCAGAATGCGCCCCGGAGGGTCTGTGACCACGGTCACACAGGCGATAGCCATCACAAGCCCGGCAATTCCGAGCCCGATGACACCTCCGGGCCGTGGCGCCCACTCAGTTTGCTGCATGGGGTCCTCGGGTGCCGTCACCGTGGGGAATGCAGTTATCCACAGGTGCTATCAACAATGGGGATGAATCACATCGATGTGATTGGCTTACCAGAAGGTTGCCAGCACAGTAACGGCGCGCACACAGAGTGAGTCCGGAAAGGGTGCCGGGGCCGGTCAGCGCCACCGCATCGTGAGCAACAAACCTGTGATCATGAAAGCAAACGCGATCGCGTAGTTCCACGGCCCCAGATTAGCCATCCACTGCAGGGCGCTCGGGGTATCGAATCCGGACGCGGCGAGCTGGAACACCAGCAGCCAGATCAGCCCGATCAGCATCAGGCCGATGAACAGCACGACGAACCACACGCTCGACGGCCCGGCCTTCACCTTCACCGGGGTACGGCTGACCGGCTTGACGGTGAAGTCGTTCTTCTTGCGAACCTTGGACTTGGGCATGGGTACCTTCGGGACGAATCGGTGCGACGATGGTCGCAGATCGACTATGAGATTAACGCAGCGACGCCGCGACCAGACACACGCGGCACCGGCGACGACCGCGGCCCCACGTTCGGCGTGGCGCTACGGCGTCCCGGTGGTGTGTCTGCTGGCCGGCCTGCTGCTGGCCGCCACCCACGGGGTGTCCGGGGGCGGCGAAATCCGCCGCAGTGACGCTCCCCGGCTCGTTGACCTGGTCCACGATGCCCAGAACTCCGTCGACCGGCTCAGCGCCCAGCGCGACGCCCTGGCTGCCCAGGTGGACACCACCCACGGCGCCTCGGCGGGCACGGCGCTCTCGGCGATGCTGGCCCGCGCCGATCAGCTCGCTGCCGACGCCGGGCTCGACCCCGTGCACGGCCCCGGCCTGGTGGTCACGCTGTCGGATGCCCAGCGCGACGCCAACGGCCGGTTCCCGCGCGACGCCTCCCCCGACGACCTGGTGGTCCATCAGCAGGACATCCAAGCCGTGCTGAATGCCCTGTGGAGTTCCGGCGCCGAGGCGATTCAGATGCAGGACCAGCGGATCATCAACACCTCTGCGCCGCGGTGCGTCGGCAACACCCTGCTGCTCAATGGGCGCACCTACAGCCCGCCCTATGTCGTCACCGCGATCGGTGACGCCAGGGCCATGCAGGCCGCGCTGGCCGCCGCGCCGCTCGTCACGCTCTACAAGCAGTACGTGGTGCGCTTCGGCCTGGGCTACAGCGAGCAGGTCCGCAGCGATCTCCAGGTCGCCGGGTACACCGAGCCGGTGCGAATGCGCTACGCCCAGCCTGCCGGTCCGGTCGGATATTGACTGGATAGTCCCAGGTAACCTTGCACGGTGCAGGTCTTGGTCGTCGACAACTACGACAGCTTCGTGTTCAACCTGGTCCAGTACCTGGGTCAGCTCGGGGTGGACGCGACGGTGTGGCGTAACGACGACGAACGCCTGGCTGACGCCGACGCCGTGGCGGCCGAATTCGACGGCGTGCTGCTGAGCCCCGGACCGGGTACCCCCGAACGTGCCGGCGCCTCAATCCCGCTGGTGCGTGCTTGCGCGGCCGCGACCACGCCACTGCTCGGGGTGTGCCTGGGACACCAGGCCATCGGGGTGGCCTTCGGCGGCACCGTGGACCGCGCCCCCGAACTGCTGCACGGCAAGACCAGCACCGTCTACCACACGAATGTCGGTGTGCTGCATGGACTTCCGAACCCGTTCACGGCCACCCGCTATCACTCGCTGACCATCCTGCCGGAGACCGTGCCGGCTGCCCTCGAGGTCACCGCCCAGACTCGGGGCGGGGTGATCATGGCGGTGCGCCACGTCGAGCTACCGATCCACGGTGTGCAGTTCCACCCCGAGTCGATCCTCACCGAGGGCGGCCACCGCATGCTGGCCAACTGGCTCGGCTACTGCGGTACAGCCCCGGCCGAGACTCTGGTGAGCCGGCTGGAGCAGGAAGTGGCCGACACCGTGCGGCACGCGACCGCCAACGATCCGTTAGCAGCGTCTACGACGCAAAGCTGAGGGTGATCGACGCCCCGAAGCTCACCGGGCTACCGGCCGGCGGGCTCTGGGTCACCACGCCATTGCTGCGGACCCCGCTGTTGTCAGCGTTGGGGCCCTTGATCAGTACACCGGTCCACCCGAGTGCCCGCAGATTGGGTTCGGCGTCGGTCCAGAACTGACCGCGCAGGTCGGGCATCACGAACTGGTTGCCCTTGGACACCTGGATCTGGATCACGGTGTCCTGCGGGACGATCTGCCCGGCCGCCGGGTCGGAGCCGACCACCTGGCCGGTGGGCTCGGTGCTGTCGACGGGGACCTGAATGAACTTCAGGAAGCCCGAGGCGGTGAGGATCTGTCCGGCGACGTCGACGGTCTGGCTCGCGATCACCGGCACCGCCGCGGTCTGCGGCCCGGAGCCCACCACGATGGTGATCTCGTTGGTGATCGCCGAGGTCTGGTTGGCCGGCGGGATCGTCGAGAGGACCTTGTCCTTCTGCTCGGGCGCCGACGGCGAATCACTCTGCTTGAACTTGCCGAACCCGGCGGCCTTGAGCTTCTGCACCGCCTCGGCGTAGCTCAGCGAGGACACGTCGGGCACCTCGCGCTGTTCGGGCCCGGTGGAGACATTGATGACGACCTCGTCGCCCGCCCCGGCTTGCGAGTTGCCCGCCGGGTCGGTGTTGATGACGTGATCGGGCGGGACGGTGTTGTCCGGCTTCTGCTGGGTGCGGATCTTGAAGCCCTTGTTCTGCAGCGCGGCGATCGCGTCGGCCGAGGCCTGGCCCCGCACGTCGGGCACCTGGACGTCCCGCGGGCTTCCGCTGACCATGTTGATCGCGATCGTCACCACGACGGTCAGCACGGCCAGCACCGCGACGGCAATGAGCCAGCGCCCGATCGAGCCGCCGGCCCGGTCACGGTCCACGAACTGGCCCGGGCGCGGGATCTCGTCGGTGGTCTCGGCATGTGACGGCACACCGGGGGTGGCGGCCATCATCGAGGTGCGCTCGGCGGGGGTGAGCACCTTGGGCGCCTCCGGCGCCTCCCCGTTGTGCACCCGAACCAGATCGGCGCGCATGTCGGCCGCGCTCTGGTAGCGGTTGTCGGGGTTCTTGGCCAGCGCCTTGAGGACGACGGCGTCCAGTTCCGGGGTGACACCCGAATGCTTCTGCGATGGCGGCACCGGGTCCTCGCGGACGTGCTGGTAGGCCACGGCCACCGGCGAATCACCGATGAAAGGCGGCTCGCCGGTGAGGATTTCGTAGAGCACGCAGCCCAGCGAGTAGACGTCGGAGCGGGCGTCGACGGACTCGCCGCGGGCCTGCTCGGGTGAGAGGTACTGGGCGGTGCCGATGACCGCGGCGGTCTGGGTGACGCTATTGCCGGCGTCGGCCAGCGCGCGGGCGATGCCGAAGTCCATCACCTTCACCGCGCCGGTCTTGGAGATCATGATGTTGGCCGGCTTGACGTCCCGGTGGATGATGCCGTGCTGGTGGCTGAAGTTCAGCGCCTGGCAGGCATCGGCGATGATCTCGATCGCGCGCCGCGGCGGCATCGGCCCGTCGGTGTGGACGATGTCGCGCAGGGTCACCCCGTCGACGTACTCCATGACGATGTAGGGCAGCGGCCCGGTGGTGGTCTCGGCTTCGCCGGTGTCGTAGACGGCGACGATCGCCGGGTGGTTCAGCGCGGCGGCGTTCTGGGCTTCGCGGCGGAATCTCAGATAGAAACTGGGGTCGCGGGCCAGGTCGGCGCGCAGCACCTTGACCGCCACATCGCGATGCAGGCGGGTGTCGCGGGCCAGGTGCACCTCGGACATGCCGCCGAAGCCGAGGATCTCGCCCAGCTCGTAGCGGTCGGACAGGTGCTGTGGCGTGGTCATGAGGGTGCCTCGCCATCGAGGTCGGCGGGTTCGGCCAGGGCGAACCGGATGACCGGCTCCCTGCCGTCCCATCCGGACGGGGCGGTGCCGGCGCCCGACGGCGGCGGCGTCACCGTCTCGGTTTCGGTGCGCTGGACCGGGGCATTGTCCCGGCGGTCGCGGTCGGCGAGTACGATCAGGATCGCGCTGATGATGGCCAGTGCGCCCAGGACGCCGGCTGCCCACAGCAGGGCGCGCTGACCCGAGGAGAAGGTGCGCCGGGCCGGCTGGGTGCGGTGCCCGCCGGTGGCCGGACGCGGGCGTGCCGCGGTGGCGGGGGCCGCTGCCGGTAGCCGCGGTGAACTACCCGGGATGGCTGCCGGGGTGGCCCGGATGGTCGGTGCGGAGTTCGGCCGCGGCGGGCGACGGCCGGCCCGCACTGCGCCGACCGCGTCGGCGAACTGGCCGCCGTTGCGGTAGCGCATGCCCGGGTTCTTCACCAGGGTGATTTCGATGAGCTCACGCACATTGGGCGGCAGGTCGGCGGGCAACGGCGCCGGGGTCTCCTTGATGTGCTTCATCGCCACGGTCAGCGCGCCATCGCCGACGAACGGGCGCTTGCCCGAAACCGCTTCGTAGCCAACAACTCCCAGTGAGTAGACGTCGCTGGCGGCGGTGGCGTCATGACCCAGGGCCTGC
The DNA here is from genome assembly GCF_001494595.1 of Mycobacterium sp. M26. Lineage (GTDB taxonomy): Bacteria > Actinomycetota > Actinomycetes > Mycobacteriales > Mycobacteriaceae > Mycobacterium. The sequence goes on along the minus strand of NZ_LN929907.1, from coordinate 343,455 downwards.
TCGGGCGCGATGTACTGGGCGGTGCCCATCACCATGCCGGTCTGGGTGACCGGCGCCGCGTCGACGGCCTTGGCGATACCGAAGTCGGTGAGCTTCACCTGCCCGGTCGGGGTGATCAGGATGTTGCCCGGCTTGACGTCGCGGTGCACCAGCCCGGCGGCGTGCGCCACCTGCAGCGCGCGGCCGGTCTGCTCCAGCATGTCCAGCGCGTGGCGCAGGGAGAGCCGACCGGTGCGCTTGATCACCGAGTTCAGCGGCTCACCGTTGATCAGCTCCATCACCAGATAGGCGGTCCGGCCCTCGCCGTCCATATCCGTCTCGCCGTAGTCGTGCACGGCGGCGATCCCCGGATGGTTGAGCATCGCGACGGTGCGGGCCTCGGCGCGGAACCGTTCGACGAACTCCGGGTCCGACGAGAATTCCTGCTTGAGCACCTTCACTGCGACGCGCCGGCCCAGCCGGCTGTCGACGGCCTCCCAGACCTGACCCATACCGCCGGTGGCGATGAGCCGCTGCAGCCGGTAGCGGCCCGACAAGGTGACACCTACGCGGGGGCTCACGATGCCCCCTGCAAAGCCGCCGCGATGGTTGCCCGCCCGACCGGGGCGGCCAGCGCTCCGCCGGTCGCCGACAGCCGGTCGCCGCCGTTCTCGATCAGCACCGCGACCGCGACCTTGGGGCTCTGGGCCGGGGCGAACGCGATGTACCAGGCATGTGGGGGTGTGTTCCTCGGGTCGGTGCCGTGTTCGGCGGTACCGGTCTTGGAAGCGATCTGGACGCCCGGAATGGCTCCCTTTTGCTGGGTGAGCTGTTCGGCGCCGATCATCAAATCAGTTAGCTTAGCCGCGACCTGTGGAGAAACCGCACGCCGCTGCTCCTGGGGCGCGGTGGTGGCGATGTTGGACAGGTCAGGTCCGCGCAGGCTGTCCACCAGATACGGCTGCATCAACACCCCTGAGTTGGCGATCGTCGCCGCCACCTCCGCGTTCTGCAGCGGTGTCACAGCCACGTCCTTCTGCCCCATGCTCGACATTCCCAGTGCCGCGGCGTCCGCGATCGGGCCGACCGTGGACTCGGCGACCTCCAACGGGATCGGCGCGGGTGCACTGTCCAACCCGAACGCTTGCGCGGTGTTGCGCAGCGCATCGGCACCTACCCGGATACCCAGTTCCACGAATGCGGTGTTGCAGGACCGGGCGAACGCTTCGCGCAGCGAGGCCGTCGGGGCGTTGCCGCAGGCGGTGCCGCCGTAGTTCTCCAAGGTCGCGGTGCTGTTCGGAAGCTGGATCTGCGGTGCCGCGGTCAGCTGGTCGGTGTCGCTGATTCCGGCCTGCAGGGCGGCGGCGGTGGTGATCACCTTGAACGTCGAGCCGGGCGGGAAGGTCTCGGAGATCGCACGGTTGGTCAGCGGCGAGCCGGGGTCGTCACGCAGCTGCTGCCACGCCTTGCCCTGTTCGTCGGTGTCGTGGGTGGCCAGCAGGTTGGGGTCGTACGACGGGGACGACACCATCGCCAGGATCTTGCCGGTGGACGGCTCCAGCGCGACCACCGAGCCCTTGCACGGCCCGTTGCAGCCCTGCTGCATCGCCTCCCACGCGGCCTGCTGCACCCGCGGGACGATCGTGGTGTCCACGTTGCCGCCGCGCGGATCGCGGCCGGTGAAGAAGTCGGCCAGCCGGCGGCCGAACAGCCGCTGGTCGGAACCGTTGAGGATGCTGTCCTCCGCGCGCTCCAGGCCGGTGCTGGAGTAGCGCAGCGAGTAGAAGCCGGTAACCGGTGCGTAGACAAAGGGATTCGGGTACACCCGCAGGAACCGGTAGTGCCCGTTGGTCGACACCGAGTAGGCCAGCAGCTGGCCGCCGGCAGTGATCTGCCCGCGCTGGCGCGAGTACTCGTCGAGCAGCACCCGCTGGTTGCGCGGGTCGGCGCGCAGCCCGTCGGCCCGGAACACCTGGGTGACCGTCGCGTTGATCAGCAGCAGCACGATCAAAGCCATGATCATGATCGAGATACGGCGCAGTGAGGTGTTCATACCCGCTCGATCACCTCGGTACTGGCCGCCGCGATCGGAGTGTGCGGGCTGGTCATGATCGGCCGGCGGGCGGCATGGGAGATCTTCACCAGGATCGCCAGCAGCAGGTAGTTGGCCACCAGCGACGACCCGCCGTAGGACATCCACGGCGTCGTCAGACCGGTCAGCGGGATCAGCCCGGTGACACCGCCGACCACGATGAACAACTGGATGGCCAGCGTCGAGGCCAGCCCGGCGGCCAGCAGCTTGCCGAAGCTGTCCCGCACCGCGATCGCGGTGCGCAGGCCGCGCACGATCAGGATCGTGTAGAGCATCAGCACGCCGGCCAGGCCCACCAGGCCCAGCTCCTCACCGACGGCCGCGATGATGAAGTCGGTGGAGGCGGCAGGCACCGTACCCGGCTGGCCGTTGCCCAGACCGGTCCCGAAGATGCCGCCGGTGGCAAAGCTGAACTGCGACTGCACCATCTGGTAGCCGGCGCCCTCGGGGTCGGCGAACGGATCCAGCCAGGTCTGCACCCGCACCCGCACGTGGCCGAACAGGTGGTAGGCCACGACACTGCCCGCGGCGAACAGGGTCAGGCCGATGGCTACCCAGCTGAACCGCTCGGTGGCGATATAGACCATCACCAGGAACGACGCGTACAGCAGCAGTGAGGTGCCCAGGTCCTTCTCGAACACCATCACGCCAACCGAGGCGATCCAGGCCACCAGCAGCGGGGCCAGGTCGCGCGGGCGCGGCACGTCCATGCCCAGCACATGCTTGCCCGCGCTGGTGAACAGACTGCGCTTGGCCACCAGCACCGAGGCGAAGAAGATCAGCAGCAGGATCTTGGAGAACTCGGCGGGCTGAATGCTGAAGCCGGGGAACCGGATCCAGATCTTGGCGCCGTTGGTCTCGGAAAACCGGGCAGGCAGCAGGGCGGGGATGACGAGCAGGATCAGACCGGCCAGTCCGCACACGTAACCGTAGCGGGCCAGGATCCGGTGATCCTTGAGGAACACCACCACCAGCGAGAAGCCGACGACGCCGACCAGCGTCCACAACATCTGCTGAGAGTCGCTGGGGCCCTTGGCCGATGCTTCCAGCGCGCCGGGCACCAGATCGAGCCGGTGAATCATCACCAGCCCAAGACCGTTGAGCAGCGCCACAATCGGCAGCAGCACCGGATCGGCGTAGGGCGCGAAACGCCGGATGGCCAGATGCGCGCAGATGAACAGGGTCAGGAAGGCCAGCGTGGAACTGGCCAGATCCCAGCTCATGCCCTGCTCCTGGTTGGCCTCCACGATCATCAACGCGATGACGGTGATCAGCGTCGCGAAGATCAGCAGCGCCAGCTCGGTGTTACGCCGGGTCGGCGTCACCGTCGCCAGCGTCACCGGGGCCTGCGGTTGGGTGCTCATGCTGCCGCCCGGCAGTCGACACCCGGCTTCTGCGGCGGGGCGGGCAGTTGGGTCACGGTCGGCGCCGGGCTGGGCGGAGCCGGAGGTGTTGCGGAATCGGTTGCTGCCGTAGCACTTTCACTTGCCGTGGGGCTCGGCGGCGGTGCCGGAGTGGTGCGCGGTGAGGCCGACGTGGGTGCCGAGGTCGTGGTGCGCGGGGCCGGGCTAGCACTTTCACTTGCCGTGGGGCCCGGCGGCGGTGTCGGTGCGCACGGCGGCAGCAGCGAGCTGCGCGAAAGTTCGCGGAGCTGACCGATCGCATTGTCCAGGCTGCCGGCGGGCAGCCCGGCCGAAACCTGGGTGCGCTCAGACGGCCGCAGATCCTGCAGCCGCATCAGCGAGCAGCCCAGGCTGTCGGTGGCCTGGCCGTAGCTGATCTGGGACAGCTCGCCGCGGTCGTTGAGGCAGCCCAGCAGGTAGGGCTCCTGCAGCGGGTAGCCCAGAATCGAGCCCTGGATACCCCGCATGATCGCGACCGTGCCGTTGTAGGCGCTGACGTAGTAGTTGCTGCGGATGATCTCGCGGCCCACCACCAGGCCGGCGATCGCGAGCAGCACCACCAATGCGGCGGCGATGACAATTCGCTTGCGGGAGCGCGGTTTTGGCGGTGGTGCGGGTTCGGCCACCACCCGCTTGGCCACGTTCGGCCGCGGGTTGATCGCCGAGGCGCGCCCGGCGGCGGTGTTCGGGGGTGCGACGTGATCGTCGTCGCCGGAGACCGCCCCGGCCAGGATCGGCTGGGTCTGGCCGCCGTAGTCGTAGTCGACGACGTCGGCCACCACCACGGTCACGTTGTCCGGTCCCCCGCCGCGCAACGCCAGCTCGATGAGCCGGTCGGCGCTCTCGGCGACGTCGGAGATCTGCAGCGCTTCCTGGATGGTCTCGAAGCTCACCGGGTCGGACAGGCCGTCGGAACACAGCAGGTAGCGGTCACCCTCGCGGGCCTCGCGCATGATCAGCGTCGGCTCGACCTCGTGGCCGGTCAGGGCACGCATGATCAGCGAGCGCTGCGGGTGGCTGTGCGCCTCCTCGGCAGTGATCCGGCCCTCATCGACGAGGGTCTGGACGAAGGTGTCGTCCTTGGTGATCTGGGTGAGCTCACCGTCGCGCAGCAGATAGCCCCGCGAGTCGCCGATGTGGACCAGTCCAAGCCGGTTGCCGGCGAACAGGATTGCGGTGAGCGTGGTGCCCATACCCTCCAGCTCGGGCTCCATCTCGACGTGTGCGGCGATCGCCGAGTTGCCGTCGTGCACGGCGTCGTCGAGCTTGCTCAGCAGGTCGCCGCCGGGCTCGTCGTCATCGAGATGAGCCAGTGCGGCGATCACGAGCTGGGAGGCCACCTCGCCGGCGGCGTGCCCGCCCATACCGTCGGCCAGGGCCAGCAGGCGGGCACCGGCGTAGACCGAGTCTTCGTTGTTGGCGCGAACCAGGCCGCGGTCGCTTCGAGCGGCGTAGCGCAGGACAAGGGTCACGGGCGCAGCTCGATTACCGTCTTGCCGATGTGTACCGGCGTGCCGATCGGAACGCGAACTGCCGTGGTCACCTTCGCCCTGTCGAGGTATGTGCCGTTGGTCGATCCTAGGTCTTCGACGTACCAGTCCGAACCCCGCTGGGACAGCCGGGCGTGCCGGGTCGAGGCGTAGTCGTCGGTCAGCACCAGGGTGGAGTCATCGGCCCGGCCGATCAGCACCGGCTGGCTACCCAGCGTGATGCGAGTGCCGGCCAGGGCGCCCTCGGTGACCACCAGGTAGCGGGCGGTGCTGCGCTGCTGACGCGACGGCAGCAGCGCGCCGCGCAGTGCCAGACCGCGACGAACCATGACCGCGCCGGTGGGCGCGTAGATGTCGTTGCGCAGGATGCGCAGCACCGACCAGATGAACAGCCAGAGCAGCAGCAGGAAACCGGCGCGCGTCAGCTGCAGAACTAGTCCCTGCATCCGGCGTCCTCTCCGTCCTCGCGCCGCTGTCGCAGCACCGCCACGATACTTGGACGCTGCAGGACCCGAGGGTGAAGCCACACAGCTTCGCCCAAGGCGCGGCCCCCCGCCGACCTCAGTGAACGCGGACGATGATCTCGGAGTGGCCGAGCCGGATGACGTCACCGTCGGCCAGCTGCCACTCCTGCACGGGTGCGTTGTTGACCGTCGTCCCGTTGGTCGAGTTGAGGTCGGAGAGCAACGCCACCTGGCCGTCCCAGCGGATCTCCAGGTGCCGCCGCGAAACCCCGGTGTCCGGGAGACGGAACTGGGCGTCCTGGCCGCGGCCGATGACGTTGGCGCCTTCGCGCAGCTGGTAGGTGCGGCCGCTGCCGTCGTCGAGCTGCAGGGTGACGTTGTGTCCGGCGCCGGGGTACTCACCCTGGGCCTGGCCGTAGCCGCCGTAGCCGCCCCCGGCGGGCTGACCGTAGTCGTAGTCGCGGCCCTGCTCGCCATAACCGCCTTGCTCGTAGCGGGGGTAGTCGGGCTGGGCGTAGTCCTGACGGCCGTAGCCGCCGCCGTAACCCTGCTGCTGCTCGTAGCCGCCCTGGTCGGGGTAGGAAGGGCGCGGCTCGGGGCGGCCGTAGCCGGGCTCCTCGTGGCGGCCAGGAGCGCGACCGTAGTCATAGTCACGTGCGCCTGCGGTCGGGTGGGGGCTGGCGTCCGGATTGACGACGCCACGGGCACGGTACTGGCCTGTGTGCAGGTTCGGCGACTGCTCGAACCTGACGACGACATCACCATACGTTTGCCACCCTTGTTCCCGGAGGTATCCCCCCAAGTGTTTGGCAAAAGTGTCCGAGGTGAGATCGCGATCAGCGCTGACCTTCTCGAAGTCGGACTCACTGAGGGTAATGACGTACTCGTTGGGTGCCAACAGACGGCCGCCCTGCAGTGTTTGCACACCATCGGAGGCCTCCCGGCGCAGTAGTGCTTCTACTTCTTGCGGAACGATCGACCCACCGAATACCCGCGCAACGGCGTCACCCACCGTGTTCTCGAGTTTGCGCTCGATGCGTTGAACCAGACCTCTCTGGTTACTCATCTCACCGCCTGCCTCGAGTCCGGCGCGTGTCGCACCGCCGCTTCTTTCTCCTGCATGGTATCGGCCCAGGTTGAGGCATCGTCACCATGAGAACTCTGAGAATCGAATTACACCAGGTCAGGGCCCCGCGCGGGGAAGTGTGACCTGGGTCGTAGAGTGGTGGGACGACGTGGGCGCGAGTTGGGGATCATCCAGCGGACCTGATACGCTCCCCCGGTCGTTTTGGGCGAGTGGCGGAATGGCAGACGCGCTGGCTTCAGGTGCCAGTGTCCTTCGGGACGTGGGGGTTCAAGTCCCCCTTCGCCCACATAGAGGAGTTCTACGAACTCCAGGCATAGAGGTCACGAACTCGAAAGAGGTCGTGACCTTTGTGCTTTGTGGTGATGCTTGGTCTTGGCGGTTACCGGGATGGCGGCGAGGGGATCTACTCGCGTGGGTCCCGGACCGGGTTCTCGGCGGCCGTCCGATCGATTGCAGCGGCGAGGCTGTCGAAACCGACTGGTTGCGCCACCTCACTTTTGATCCGCGCCAACCCGATGCTCCGTTGACCGATTGACTCTACGCGGGACCGAGGCAGGACGTAGAAGGCCCATTGCGAAACGTCGAGCGGATCGTAGGCATCGTGTGACTGCGCCGTCTGAACACAGAAAACGTAGATATCCGCATTGAACGTTCGCTTGCCCGAATACCCGGTTTCCGGGTCCAACTTCTGGGAGCGGAGGCCGCTGAACTTGATAGTCGACAGGTCGTGCTGTGGCCACGCCTGGAGGTAGGCCGAAGACTTGACCTCAACGCGAACGCTTGCGGGAGTGAGAACGTCGAATTCATCCCATTCAGGCCGGGGTTCCGGCGCGCCGACGGCCTTCGCCACGAGCCATTCCGCAAGAACTCCTCGCAGGACATTGGAGCGAAGATCTCTGGCCGCGTATGACCAGAAGTCCTTCACGGTGTGGTCGAGTCCTGTGAAGAGCTCGTCGCCGGTCAGAATCCGGGCGGGCGGTGGTCGAAACTTCATGTAGCCGGTCACGGGCCTGAGTCTGCCTGCCAGCACCGACCATGGACACCGTGTTGCAGTTCTACCCTGTCGGCGTAGGTGCGAAGGTACATCGGGCTGGTGGCCGGGGTCGCGACGAGAACCGCGGCCCGCCGTCCTCGACGTAGGCCTTGCCGTCGTCCCTCTCGAAATTTTGAGTGGATCAGCCCCGACTTCGGGGATTGATGGTCTGTCCCTGGCCGATCACGGCGGATCCGTGCCGTCTGCGCCTTCTCCTCGTTTGAGGATCTGATGGGGATTGAAGTAGTAGTTGCGGGGTGGTCGGCGGCGGGTGGATCGGCGGCTGGGCCGCCATTCGATACCCCTCTTGCCGAGCGTGACCGTGTATCCGCCCTTTTCGAGGATGCGGTTGTCGGGTCCGGACATCAGCGACAGTTCGTCGATATCCGTGCACCCGTTGTGTGGTGCGGCCCATTTGATGTTGTGGTTGACCTCGCAGTGGTCGAACGGGGTCGTCGATCCCGGCCGTGTGCTTCCGCCGTCACGGGCGAAGAGCATCAGCCGCTGGGCGGCGGTGGCCAGACGCTTGGACCGGCCTTCGTTGAGCTGTAACGACTTTGCTCCGTGGAAGATGGCCAGATAGTGGTGCGCCTGCTGGTCGTCGAGCAGTGCGATGACATCGGAGATGGGCATCATTGACCCGCTGGAGGTCAGGGCGTGGCCGGTGCGGGCTTCGAGGTCAGCCAAGTCGGCGCGGATGATGAGCGTGACCGGTAACCCGCGGTGGGTGCCGAGCACGCCAGAGGCCAGGAACGCGGTGAGCAGGGCTTGCAGGCCGTCGTGGTTGCGCTGAGCGGGGGTGCGGGTGTCGGCCTTGATCTGTGCTTCAGTGGGTTCTGAACCCACGACGGTGGGATCCTCGGGAATGCAGTGCCCCGGGGCCGCCTCTTTCTTCAGCGCCGCTTCCCAGGTGGCCCGCATCGCCGGGGTCAGCCAGCCCGTGATGCGGCTCATCCCGTCGGGGCCTTGCTTGCCGATGACAATGCCGCGTTTCTTGGCACGCTCGACGTCGGTGAACTGACCATCTTGGTTCCAGCAGTAGAGCTGTTTAGTGACCAGCGTGCGAAGTTCTTCCGGTGTGAACGCGGCCGCCAACTCGGCGAGGTTGCCCTCAGCCTCGGCGACCTCCTTCGGGTCGACACCGTGCGGAATCCGGGCGGCGAAGTCAGCCATCACCGCGGCGTGGGCTTCGGTGATCAGCCCGTCCGCCTGGGCGGCGGCGGTGGCCGGCAGGTGGGGTCCCAGGGGTTGGCCCGTCACTGAGGCCCGTGGTCCCAGTGCCTTGGCGTGATCGACCCGACGGCGCGCCTCCACCGAGGACAGCAGCAGCTGGTCGCGCAACCACACCGCCCAGGTCGGTGCATCACCGAGCTCAGCAGGCGTCGTCTGGCACTGCAGCGCCGCCAGCAGCTGATGCTCGACAGCGGGCAAGACATTGCGCACCAGCTGTAGGGACTGCAGGGCCGGCACAATCTCGCGCGCAGTCAGAGCCGCCACGTCACAGGCGGACAGCCGGGCCAACGCCTCCACCAGGTCGACAAACACGCCCGGCGCACCGGCATCGACAGCGCACCCCTGGGTCATCACTCGAACATACATTCGACCACCGACAAGTCTCGGCGGCCGTGAGTTGAACCCGGGCTTCGGACGGAGATCGTTCTGTTGTACTGAACCGATGGCTCGCCTCGCCGTGTCGGCTGCCGCGGCTGCGTTGATCCTGGTGTCCTCACCGGCGATCGCCGCGGCTGATCCGGCCGCCTACGACTACGCCTTCACCTGCAACCGGTCCTCGCTGACGTCGGACTTCGCCGAGCGTGATGAGATGCCGCAGACCGACGCCGCTCCGGCGGACTGGTATGTCGAGCGCAACGGCCGCTACCCGAACGGGGGCTGGGGACCAGCAGCGGCAGTCTTTCCGGGTGTCGCAGTCCCGGTCGATTCCGGCTGCGATGCCGGCACGTGGCAGCGGGAGCGCATCGTCGCGACGGCGATGCACTACCTCAACGTGGCGGGCAACCCGCAGGGTTTGCAGTACCGCCATCACCACATTCCCGACTGGGATCCGCCGACGTCCACCGCGCCGGCTGCGGTCGAGAACGCAGACGACGCCGACGGGCAAGCGCCGGAGGCCTGGCCCGGGCGCGGACTGGACTGCTCCAACTTCACCGCCTGGGTGTACAACTACGGCCTGGGCATCAAGTTCGGCGGCGATGTGGGCAAGCAGTATGCGGGCACAGCCGGCCCGATGGGCCAGTGGATTCCGGCGCAGGGACCGTTCGAACCGGGCGACCTGGTGTATCTGCACCCGAACGGGAACACCAACCGCGCCTCGCATGTGGTGGTCTTCCTCGACGACCAGCACGTGATCGACAGCCGGCTCAACGCCCAGGGTGTTTCCGGCGTGCAGGTCCGGGACCGCACCGGCTGGTACCGCACCGCGGTGCTGGGCGCTTGGCGGCCGATCGCGGGCTAGGTTTCGTGCGTCCCCGCTAGGCCTTCCCGCTGACCGGTTCTGCCCCAGATCCCTGCAACAGCGGCAACAAAACCCGGTCCACCACAGCCTCGACAGTTTCGTCGGTCGGCTGCCGGTCAGACATCACGGATCGGAACACCAGGTATCCGGCCATCAGGTCGAAGAGCTCTTCGTGGATCGCCCCTGACGGAATCTCGCCGCGCTTCACCGCATCGGCCAGGACGCTTTCGAAGACCAGGCGACGCTGCAGGACGAACTGTTCCTGCATGACTTCCTCGAGGGCCGGGTTGTGCGACATCTCGTTGAGCACGGCGCGCAGGGTGCGCCGGTGCTCCTGGGTCTGCTGACAGGTGCCTCGACCGATCTCCAGCAGGTCCCCGCGCAGCGATCCGGTGTGCGGCGGCGTCGCGGTCGAGCGAGTTCCCTCGATGAAGGCCGCCAGCACCAGGTCCGCCTTCGACGGCCAGCGCCGGTACATGGTCGCCTTGCTGGCCTTCGCCTTGGCGGCCACCGCGTCGACGGTCAGGCGGTCGTATCCGTGTTCTTGGAGCAGCTCCAGCGTCGTCGCCAGCAGTTGCGCCTCGCGCTCGTTCCACGGACAGCCCATGGCGTCTTCCGAGTGGTCGGACATCACTGCGCCCCTTTCCGCTCTCCGCGCCCCGGGAATACTCCGGTAACGCTACGACGTTGCGATCCGCAGCGGCGAGAGCAGGCTTTTTGTCAGCCGTCAAGCAGTTGCAACCACCCGTACGGTACCGTACCGTTCTCCTTGGCGTGACGATCTCAGCGAGGAGATCAGTGCGGATCGCCTGACGGGGGTAGTCGAAAGGCTTTGGCTTGAGCAAGTTCTCGGTAAGCAAGCTCGCGCGCCGACAGTGGATCGCCATCGTGGCGGTCCTGGTGGTCGCTCTGGTCGCCTTCACCGTCGACCGACTGCACGGCATCTTCGGCTCCAACAACGAGATCTCGCGGTCCGGGTCCGAAGCCCTGGAGAACACCGGATACAACCCGAAGCACGTGCTGTTCGAGGTCTATGGCACCCCCGGTTCAGTGGCCACCATCAACTACCTCGACATCAACGCCCAGCCCCAACGCGTCACCGACGTGCCCTTGCCATGGTCGGTGAATCTGACGACGGATGACCCGACCATGTATGCCGACCTGCGGGCGCAGGGCGACGGCGACGTCATCGGCTGCCGCATCACCGTCAACGGGATCGTCAAGGACGAAAGGTCGTCAGACAACGTGAACGGATACATCGCCTGCTTGGACAAGACGGCATGAGCCTGCACAGCGCCGAAACCCAGGTCGAAGGACCGCGGGTGGCGCGATGGATCCAGAAGCTGGCGTTGCCGATCGTGCTGGCCTGGGTCGCCATCGCGGTGATCAGCAACGCCGCGGTACCCCAGCTCGAAGTCGTCGGCTGGGAACGCTCGGTCGGCATGAATGCCCCCGATGCGCCGGGCATCCAGGCGATGCGCCACATCGGACAGGTCTTCCACGAATTCGACTCCGACAGCGCGGCGATGATCGTGCTCGAAGGTCAGCAGCCGCTGGGCCAGGACGCCCACACGTACTACGACGACCTGGTCAAGAAGCTTCAGGCCGACACCAAGCACGTCGAGCATGTCCAAGACTTCTGGGGTGATCCGCTCACTGCGGGTGGCTCCCAGAGCAAGGACGGCAAGGCCGCCCTGACGCAGGTCTACCTGAGCGGCAACCAGGGTGAGGCGTTGTCCAACGAATCCGTTGACGCCGTGCGAAAAATCGTGAACAGCACGACCCCGCCACCGGGTGTCAAGGTCTATGTCACCGGGGCCTCGCCGTTGGTGACGGACAACTTCGAGGTGGGCAGCGCAGGCACTCACGAGGTCACAGCGATCACCTTCCTCGTCATCGCGATCATGCTGCTGTTCGTCTACCGTTCGTTCCTGACCATGCTCATCGTGCTGGTGACGGTGGCCATCGAGCTGATGGCAGCCCGCGGTATCGTCGCCTTCCTCGCCCATACCGGGGCCATCGGACTGTCCACCTACGCGACGAATCTCCTTACCCTGCTTGCTATTGCGGCGGGCACCGACTACGCGATCTTCGTGGTCGGCCGCTATCAGGAGGCCCGCAGCAACGGAATGGACCGGATCTCGGCCTATCACGATATGTACCGCGGCACCGTTCACGTCATCGTCGGGTCCGGCCTGACCATCGCCGGCGCGGTGGCGTGTATGTCGTTCGCCCGGCTGCCGTACTTCCAAACCCTCGGCATCCCAGCCGCACTCGGGGTGTTGGTGACCCTGGCGGCCGCACTGACGTTGGGACCCGCCGTTCTGCTGATTGCCACCCGATTCGGGTTGATGGAACCCAAGGGACAGTTGCGTGCCCGTGGCTGGCGCCGGATCGGCACCGCCATCGTGCGCTGGCCGGGACCCATCCTGGTGGTCACGTGCGGTCTGGCACTCATCGGGGTCTTCGCCTTGCCGAGCTATCAGACGAGTTACGACAACAGGCCTTATATTCCGACCAGTGCGCCTGGCGTCGTCGGGATGGAGGCTGCCGAACGGCACTTCACCGAGGCCCGCATCAACCCCGAGTTGCTGATGATCGAGACCGATCACGATATGCGCAACCCGGCCGACATGTTGATCCTGGAGCGCGCGGCCAAGGCGGTTCTGCACACCCCCGGTGTGGCGCTGGTGCAGTCCATCACCCGACCCCTCGGAACGCCGATCACGCACAGCTCCATTCCTTTTCAGATCAGCGCGTCCAGTGCCAGCCAGATCATGAACCTCGGCTATCAGAAGGACCGGGCCGAGGATCTGCTCAAGCAGGCCGGCGAGATCGACAACACGATCAACGTTCTCAAGCAGCAGCTGGCGCTGCAGCAGCAGAGTGCCGCGGTTACCCATGAGCAGACGGTGGCGTTCCACGACACGGTGGAGACGATGAACCAGCTGCGGGACAAGCTGGCCAACTTCGACGATCAGTTCCGCCCGCTGCGCAACTACTTCTACTGGGAGCCGCACTGCTTCGACATCCCGATGTGCTCGGCGCTACGTGACGTCTTCGACTCGCTCGACGGTATCTCCGAGCTGTCCGACAAGTTCACCAACATCACGGCGAGCCTGGACAAGCTCGACGCGCTGCAGCCGCAGCTGGTCGCCTTGATCCCGCCGCAGATCGCTATCCAGGAACGCAATCGCGATCTGACACTGTCGAATTACGCGACGACCGGCGGTACCAACGCCCAGAGCGAAGAAGCGCTGCAGAACGCCACGGCCATGGGCAAGGCGTTCGACGACGCCAAGAACGACGACACGTTCTATCTGCCGCCGGAGGCCTTCGACAACGCCGACTTCCAGCGCGGTCTGAAGCTGTTCCTGTCGCCGGACGGTAAGGCGGCACGGTTCATCGTGACCCACCAGGGAAACCCGGCTGACCCCGAGGCGATTCCGCACATCAATGCCATGAAGGACGCGGTGTTCGATGCGCTCAAGGCGACGCCGATGTCCGACGCCAAGATCTACGTCGCGGGTATTGGCTCGACCAACAAGGACATTCAGGAGGGCATGAAGTACGACCTGCTGATCTCCGCCCTGGCCGCGCTCGCGCTGATCCTGCTGATCATGATGTTCGTGACCCGCAGCATCGTCGCCGCGCTGGTGATCGTCGGCACCGTCGCGATATCACTGGGTGCCTCGGTCGGACTGTCAGTGTTGTTGTGGCAGTACATCCTTGGCATCCATCTGTTCTGGATCGTGGTGCCGCTGGCGATCATCCTGCTGCTGGCGGTGGGCGCCGACTACAACCTGCTGCTGGTGTCCCGGTTCAAAGAGGAGATCCACGCCGGGCTGAACACCGGCATCATCCGGTCGATGGCCGGCACTGGGCGGGTGGTTACCGCTGCGGGACTGGTGTTCTCGGCGACCATGGCGTCGTTCATCTTCAGTGATCTGGTGGTCCTCGGGCAGATCGGCACGACGATCGGTCTGGGCCTGTTGTTCGACACCCTGATCGTGCGGTCGTTCATGACACCGTCGATCGCCGCGCTGCTGGGCAAGTGGTTCTGGTGGCCGGTGCCCGTCCGTCAGCGCCCGGTTCCGGCCAAGTGGCCGGCCCCCGTTCAGAAGACACCTGAGGAGGCGTTGGCATGAGGAGGGCCTTACCGGTTCTGATCGCCTGTGCCGCTGTGGGATTCGCAGCACCCGCACATGCAGCTCCCGATGGTGGCGATCCGGACACCAACTTCGCCGCGCAGCTGCACACCGTGGGGATCTACGGGCCGCGCGATTACAACGCGTGGATCGGCAAGATCATGTGCAAGCGGATGTACAACAACCTCGACACCACCGCCGCCCAGACGGCGACGTTCGTCCGCAACCAGCTCGACCGCGACAGCAGCACCGAACAGGTATGGCAATTCGTGGGCTTGGCCGTCGACTACTACTGCCCCGACAAGCGTGCGGTACTCGACCATGCGACCTGACACTGATCGGAGACCCGCCGTGATCCGTACCGCCCTGCGCACCGGACTGGCCACCGTCGCGGTGGCCGCCAGCCTGGCGACCGCCGGCATCGCCTCAGCCGACGCCACCGACGACTACCCCATCCCCAACCGCATCCTGCGCACCCCGTGCACCGCCGAGCAGATCATGGCCGCCGCCCGCGACGTCGAGCCCATCTACTTCGAGCGCTACATGATCGACTACAACAACAAGCCTGCCGCTGACCAGCAGGGCGCCCAGGACCGCATCCACTGGTTCTTCTCGCTGGACTACGCGGGCCGCCGCCAGTACTCCGAAGACACCGCCACCAACGCGTTCTACGAACCGATGTCCTGGCGCTGGCCGAACTGGGCCAAGCTGTTCTTCAACAACAAGGGCGTCGCCGCCCACACCACCGATATCTGTATGAACTACCCGGCCGATGACATGTCCCTGTGGGACTGGCACTAGGGCCGCCGCAGTACCGAGAACCCAGCCTCTAGGCTTCCGACGGTCGTAAACACCGACGGGCAGAATCCGTCGGCGCCGGAGGGAGAAGTGGTTGATCGTCGATCTGTCGCACACTATTCGTGCCGGGCTGGTGACCTATCCGGGATTGCCGGCCCCGTCGATCACCCCACACCTCACCCGTGAGGCCTCCCGCGAGATCTACGCGCCCGGCACCGAGTTCGCCATGGACGTCATCACCATGATCGGCAACACCGGCACCTATCTGGACTCGCCGTTCCACCGGTTCTCCGACGGGGGTGATCTGGCGAGCCTGGACCTGAACACCCTCGTCGACCTCCCGGCAGTCGTGATTCATCACCGCGGTCCGGCCAGGGCGGTCGATACCGATGACCTGCCCGATGACATCGCGCCGGGCTCGGCGGTTCTGATCGACACCGGGTGGGACCGGCATTTCGGCACCGAGACCTACGGTGTCGGCGCCCCGTTTCTCACCGAGAATGCGGCGCATCGCCTCGTCGACGCCCGAGTGGCACTGGTCGGTATCGACTCGGTCAACATCGATGACACCTGTGCTGCGACCGAGGGTGCCCGACCCGTGCACACAGTGCTGCTGGACAACCGAATTCACGTCGTCGAGCACCTCACCAACTTGGCGCAGCTGCCCGATCGGGGCGCTCGGTTCACCGCCGCCCCACCGCGGATCGAAGGCTTCGGGACGTTTCCTGTGCGCGCCTACGCGATCGTCCCCGACTGATCGCGGCCCGAGGCCTTCGTCCGCTGGTAGTGCCGCGCCGCCCGCACTCGGTTGCCACACCCATCCGAACACCACTCACGTCGAGGGTGTGCTTTGACGAAGTACAGCACGCAGCCGGGCGCATAACAGGCGCGTAGTCGGCCGGCTGCCGGCCCGGTGACAAGCTCGACCGCTTCGCGGGCGATGGACGCCAGGGCAGTCCTGATCACTGACCCGCTCGCCACCTCCTCGGCGGCCAAGTGGCCGTCTCGCAGCACAAGGTGCAGCTGGGGCGCTACCGCGGCGGCTGCATTGACGGCCGCCACGGCGGCTTCGAGATCGACGGGCGCCTGGGCTGCCGCGCGCGAGTCCTCGGTGACCAGCGCCGCCACGCGCCGCAGGGCATCCCGCAAGAGAAGGGCGTCGGCGAACTCGGGCGGGTCGGCTGCGCCCAGATCGTCGCCGACGACCGCCGCCAGCCAGAAATCGAGCGCGGCCGGTGATTCCAGCACGTCATGCACACCACTGGTATCGGCCCAGATCGTGTTCATGAAGCGAACCGGCAGTGGTTCGTCAGGGAGCACGAGTGCGGGGACCACGCCGCCAAGATTATCACGGGTGAAATGACTTGCATCCATTAGAAGGCTGTGCTTCACTGCTCTAACGGATAGATGATCTTCTAGCCGTTAGAATTTCGAAAGGATCGGCAATGTCTCCCTTCATCGCCTTAGAACCCGAGCAGGCCACCGGAAAAGTCGCTGAGATGCTCGCCCAGGTCCAGGCTTCGCTCGGCGTCACTCCGAACATGACCAAGGTGATGGCGAACAGCCCTGCCCTGCTGCAGAGCTATCTGGCCCTGTCGGGTTCGGTGGCGCGCGGTGCGCTCTCGGCGGCGGTGCGCGAACGGCTCGCCATCGCTACGGCGCAACTCAACGGGTGTGAGTACTGCCTCTCGGCGCACACCTATGTCGGGTCGACCATCGCCAAGGTCGAGACCGACGAGTTGGACAGCGCGCGCCGCGGCCGGTCGAAGGACGCGCATATCGAGGCGCTGCTGACGCTGTCGAACGCCATCGCGGCCAACGCCGGCGACGTCGACGAGACCGACCTCGCGGCAGCCCGGCTGGCCGGGGTCACCGAGGAAGAGATCGGCGAAGTCGTCGCCAATCTGGCGTTGAACATTCTCACCAACTACTTCAATGTCCTGGCCAAGGTCGACAACGACTGGCCGGTTGTCACCCTCTGAGTGCTAGGAAGACCCATGACCAACACCAGCGCCCTGGTTCCCCCGTTCGATCTGGACTCCGCGATCCGCAAGGTCCAGGCAGCTGAGGACGCCTGGAACACCCGCGATCCGCATCGGGTCAGCCTCGCGTACACACCAGACTCGTTGTGGCGCAACCGCGATCAGTTCGTCACCGGCCGCGAGGAGATCGTGGCATTCCTCACCGCCAAATGGCAGCGCGAACTGGACTACGCCTTGCGCAAGAGTCTGTGGGGCTTTCGCGAGAACCGGATGGCGGTGCGGTTCCAGTACGAATGGCATGACGCCGGCGGACAGTGGTATCGAAGCTATGGCAACGAGCTGTGGGAGTTCGACGACAGCGGACTGATGCGGCGCCGCGAGGCCAGCATCAACGACACGGCGATCTCCGAAGGCGACCGCCGTATCTTCGGTCCGCGCCCCGAAAACGAACGGGGAATCGGTCACGACATCCCGCTGCAGTAGGACGACGCGGCCCCGGCACCCTGCCGGATAGAGTTGAAACCCATGAGCACTCAGGTGCCGGGGGGCGTCGTCCACACACTGCCGCCAGACCTTCGTGAGGCGTTGCTCGCCAACGTCACCGCGCTGGAACTCTGGAAAGACTGCACACCGTTGGGCCGCAACGAGTTCATCTGCTGGGTCGAGGACGCCAAACAGCAGAAGACGCGCGAACGCCGCATCCGGTGCACCCAGGAAGAACTCGAGGAAGGCAAGCGCCGGCCCTGCTGCTGGCCAGGATGTAAGCACCGCGAGCGCACCGGCAAGCCCTGATGGCTCAGGTCGCCGGGCGCGAGCGCCCGCTGGTGCTACGCCGCCGGATCCTCATCACCTACTGCCTGTTCTTCGCCGGTGTCTACTGCTTGGGATTGATCACCTGGTTCCGCGACACCCACCAGACCGACTTTCGCGGCGAACTGTTCGCCGCGAGCCTGGCCGCCATCGGCGTTCTCCTCTGTCTCCGCTCGCCGCTGACGGGGTGGCGCTATGTCGCGGCCCTGACGTGCGTCAGTGCGGCGCCGGTGGTGGCGCTGTTTTTTCACCATCACCTCGAAGCCCAGGTCTGGTCGCTGATCCCGCTGATGTTCCTCGGGATCTTTGTCCAGACCTGGCATCCGCGGGCGGTGACCAGGGCCTACGTGGTGATCATCGGCGTCGCTGCGGCGGTGGGGTTGCTGTGTGCCCCCGAACCGGCCCCACTGCTGTGGCCGGTGCTGTTCATCCTGTCGATCGGCGGGGCGGTCATGGTGTTCGGCATCAGCCAGTCGGCACTGCGCGATGCGGCCGACCGTGACCCGCTCACCGGGGTATGGAACCGCGCCGGCGTGGTCTGGCAGGCCCAGGCGCTGGCCTCGCGCACCCGTACCCGCGGTCAGCCGATGGCGGTCATCATTCTCGACCTCGACGACTTCAAGATCATCAACGACAACGACGGCCACGACGCCGGTGACACCGTCCTCGTCGACCTCGCCCGCCGGTGGCAAGCCCAGATTCCCCGCGATGCCATCATCGGCCGGCTCGGCGGCGATGAATTCGTTGTCCTTCTCAGCGGCTACGACATCGAGAGCGCATCCGAGGTCGCCACGACCTTGGCCAGCGGCCCAGTCCGCGTCACCGCCGGAATCGCCTGCGGGACGTTCGAGGGTTCCGACGATCTGACTCCGCTGCTGGCCGCCGCCGACGAGGATCTCTACCGCCGCAAGCGGGAGCGCAAGACCCCGACGCCCAGCGCCGACGAGAACTGATATTGCACACAGCGGTCTGTGATGTTTTACTGACGTGACGTTCTGCGGTCACGAAGGGGTGCTCGCCCATGGGCTTTGTTCTTCCGGCTCCCGCCGACATGACTCCGGAGCAGCGGGCCTTCTATGACGGGTTTCCGCTGAACCTGAGCCGTGGCCTGGTGCTCACGAAGTCCAGCGCTGCGCCCTACCTGTCCTTCGGCCTGTCCTTTCAGGACGGCTGGCTGCCGCCGGACGTCCGCGAGCTGATCATCCTTCGGGTCGGCGCACTCACCGCGGCCCGCTACGAGGTCTTCCACCACCGGCCGATCGCCCTGGCAGTCGGGGCGGCCGAAGACACCGTCGACCGGGTGCTCGCCGGGTCGACCTCGGTGGGCACGGCGTCATTGGATGCCCTGATGCGATTCGTCGACGACGTGGTCGGGGGCGTATCCGGACCGGCACCCGACACCACCGAGATCAGCCGCCACTACTCCGATGAGCAGGTGGCCGAGATCGTCCTTCTGGTGGGCCACTATGTGATGACCGCCCTGTTCATCAAGACCCTGGGCATCGAGCCCGAGGCGCCTACATCCATGAAAGGCACTGCAGCCCATGGCAACTGAGATCGGATTCGACAAGGGCCTGCACGACATCGGTGGCGGTGCCCACGTGTTCCTCTCCGGCAGCGAGGCCTTCGGCCTGGCCAACGCCGGACTCGTCGTCGGCAAGGGCGAGACCATGGTCATCGACACCCTCTACGATGTGGCGCACGCGCAGGAGATGGTGGACGCCATCGGCTCGGTCACCGCGGGCTCGCCGGTGCGCTACGTGTTCAACACTCACAGCGACGGCGACCACATCTTCGGCAACCAACTGTTCCCCGCCGACGCCGAGGTCGTCGTCACCGAGGCCGCCAGCACGCTGATGACTCAGGAACATGCCGACCTAACCGCCTCGCTGTTCGCCGACAGCCAGCGCCCCGACTCGGTGCTGCATCCGCTCGCGCCGCTGGCGCAGGAGTTCGACTTCCACCCGGTCCGGGTGCGGCCGGCGGACACCACGTTCTGCGGCGAGAAAGAGATCCGCGTCGGCGGCATCGAGGTGCAGTTGCACGAACTCGGGCCCGCACACACCGTCGGCGATGCGATCGCCTACCTCCCCGAGCAGAAGGTGTTGTTCGCGGGCGACCTGCTGACCCGCGACATCGTCAAGGTCACCTGGTCCGGGTCGATCTCGCACTGGATCACCGCGCTGGAGCGGATCAGGGGGTTCGGCGCGGACACCGTCGTCGCGGGCCACGGCCCGGTCCTGCGCGGCACGGCGATCACCTCGGCGATCGACTTCGCGACCGAGTTCTGGTCCTACATCTACGAGCGCGCCTCAGCGCTCTATGACCAGGGCGTTCCCGTCGACGAGGCGGCGGCCCGCATCAACGTCGACAAGTACCCGCTGGCGATCGTGACACTGCCGGTCGTGGTCAGCGCCGTGTATCACGAACGGGATCCCGAGATCCCCTACCGCGACCTCACCCAGGCGCTGGAGTCGATGGCCGGGCAGGTCGCCGCGATGATGGCGCCGCCGGCCGGCCAGCACTGACCGCTAGCGGCACCACCTCGGAGGTGATCACCGAGGGCCACCGCGCCAAGGTGCGCAGTACTCGGTTGTGAGATTGGTCGATGTGGCGGCGCATCAGCTCCGCCGCGGCGTCGGCATCACGCCGGACCATCGCGTCGCGGATCTCGCCAAGGGCCGCCACCCGCTGTCCGGTATCGGCCAATTCAGAGTCGATGACCAACGTCCAGACGCGCAGCACCTCACCGCTGACGCGGCGGTGCGCGTCGATCAGGTAGCGGTTGTCCGAGGCTTCGGCCAACAGGTCGAACAGCTTGCCCGCCGCCTCGACGCCACGCAGCGCCGCGTCCCGGCCGGTTCCGTCCTGGGTGGTGAGTTCTGTGATCTCCCTGCCGAATTCGAAAGTGTGCGCGACGTGGTCGTCGGTCATCGCTGCCACGCCGCGCCGGACGAGTTCGGGGCCGATCAGCGCCCAGAAGTCGAACAACTCGTCGACGGACTTGATGGTCAGCGGCGACACCTGGTAGCCCTTGCGGGGGATCGTCCGGACCAGGCCCTCATGGTCGAGCCGGGTCAGCGCATCGCGGACCGGCGAGACTCCCATCCCCAACTCCGCGGCCAGACCGCGCTCAGTGAGACGCTGTCCTGGAGTCAGACGGCAGGCCACGATGTCGGACCGGATTCGCCGGAACACCGCTTCGCCGAGTGGCAGATCGGCCGCATCACGTTCGGTCACCGGGGGTCCTTGTCCGTAGCGCTAGTGCGCCGCCAGCTTAACGCGTAGGACTCTGTGATATTTCACTGCGCCGAGAGCCCGCGCAGGAGCACGGCAAGTCCGTACTCGAAGGCGTCATCGGCCCGATCCGCCTTACCCATACCGGTAGCCAGCGCCGCCGCGAACTCCGGGCTGACGTCATCGCCGGCGTGCCACGGTTCGTCCGGTGCGGCAACGTCTAATGCGGACCCGAGGACGAAGGAATCCACCAAGGTGATCGTCCGCAGCGTGTCGGTCGGGTCGAACCCGGCTCGCTTCAGCGTCACCGCGAGCGCGTTGTACATCCGGATCGCATCGGTGCTGTTGACCTGGTAGGCCGTCAGCATCGGGATCAGATTCGGATAGCGCGCGAAACTGCGCCGGTAGGACCGCGCAATATCGGCGACCACGTCGGTCCACGGCCGATCCGGCGAGTCCTCCGGGAGCTGCACTTCCGACATCGCCCGCTCGCGCAGCAGCTCGACGATCTGGTCGCGGCCGGTCACGTGGTTGTACAACGATGACGGGCTGACCTGCAGTTTCCGCGCCAGCTCCGGGATGGTGAAGCCCCCCGTCGCGTTGACCAGATCCATGGCGGCCGCCGCGATCCGGTCGGTGGACAACAGCGGTACAGGTGGTCGACCCATGAAATTTCCCCCTTCCTATTGCGCAGAAGTATGAGTCAGTTCACACTAAACGAACTTCATTCGTTTTAGGAGTCTGATGATCACTCTCACCTCCCCGGCGCTGGAGCCGCTGTCCCGGTCGGCGCCATCGCATCGGACCCCGCTGCGGGTCGGCCTCGTCCAGCACCACTGGCGTTCCGATCGCACCGAACTGGTCGCCGCGCTGCGAGCCGGCATCGATCAGGCTGCTGACCACGGCGCCCAGGTGGTGTTCCTGCCCGAGATCACCCTGCTGCGCTACCCCGCCGATACCCCGGCGGGGCCGGATCCGACCGCACTGGCCGAGGACCTGCGCAACGGCCCGACGTTCGAACTCGCAGCCGCGGCCGCGACGGCCAACCGGATTTTCGTGCACGCCTCGCTGTACGAGAAGGCGCCGGAAGCTGACGGCCTCGGCTTCAACACCGCGATCTTGGTCTCCCCCGATGGCGAACTCGTCGGCCGCACCCGCAAGCTGCACATCCCGATCTCGGCCGGCTACTACGAAGACACCTACTTCCGGGCGGGGCCGGCTGTCGATCCCTACCCGGTCTACGCACCCGAGGGTCTCGACGCCCGCATCGGCATGCCGACCTGTTGGGACGAGTGGTTCCCCGAAGTCGCCCGCAGCTATTCACTGGCGGGTGCGGAGATCGTCGTCTACCCCACCGCCATCGGCTCCGAACCGGTGTTCCCGGACTTCGACACCCGGCCGCTGTGGCAGCAGGTCATCGTCGCCAACGGCATCAACAGCGGGCTGTTCATGGTGGTGCCCAACCGCACCGGTAACGAGGGCAAGGTGAGCTTCTACGGATCGTCGTTCATCTCCGACCCGTATGGCCGAATCCTGGTGCAAGCGCCCCGAAACGAGGAAGCTGTGCTGGTGGCTGATCTCGATCTCGACCAGCGTCGCGACTGGCTGGAACTGTTCCCCTTCCTGTTGACCCGCCGCCCCGACACCTACGCGGGTCTGACCCGGCCGGTGGTCGCCGAGGAGCCTTACGGCGTCGGCCATGCCGCGACGGCGGTGGTCAAGTGAGTGCAACCCTGTTCACCGGCGGACTGGTATGGACCGGCACCGGTGCGGAGTCCGATGCCCTTCTGGTGGTCGACGGCGTGGTCCGCGCGCTGGGCGACGAGGCCCGCGAGCAAGCCTCCGGAATAGACTGCCAGACAGTCGATCTCGACGGCGGGTTCCTCATGCCGTCCTTCGGCGACGGGCACGCCCATCCGCTCTACGGTGGGCTCGAGGCCGCCGGCCCGGCGGTGCGGCCCTGCACGTCGGTCGACGAAATCCTCGCCGCGGTCAAGAAGTACGCCGACGAGCATCCCGACGACGAATGGATCGTCGGCGCCTCCTACGACGGGAGCCTGGCTCCGGGTGGGCTCTTCGACGCGCGCTGGCTGGACTCGGTGGTGCCCGACCGCCCGGTGGCACTGCGCGCCTGGGACTACCACACCATGTGGGTCAACACCGAGGCACTCAACCGCGCGGGCATCACCCCGGATACCCCGGACCCGGCTCTCGGCGAGATTCCGCACCGGCCGGATGGCTCTGTGCTGGGCACGCTGCGGGAGTGGGGCGCAACCGATTTGGTGACGGCCGTGATGCCGCCCCGCGACGAAGCGCAGCGCATCGCCGCACTCGGCACTGCGGCTGACTACTACCTGCCGTTCGGCGTGACGTGGGTGCAGGACGCCTGGGTGGAACCGCAGGACGTCGCCACCTATGTCGCGGCGGCGCAGCAGGGCGCCTTGCGGATGCGGTTCAACCTCGCCCTGTATGCCGATCCCCGGCACTTCGACTCCCAGGTCGAGCAGTATGCCGAATCGCGGCGTGCGGTCGAGGCTCTCGGCTCGCCGCTGCTGACGGCCAACACGGTGAAGTTCTTCGCCGACGGTGTGGTGGAGAACGAGACCGGTGCCTTGCTGGCGCCGTACTGCTCGGGTCTGCACAGTCACGGCGGGCAGGAGCGAAGCGACTCGGGGGATAACGTGGGCATGCGGACGTGGGAGGGCGACTCGCTGGCGCAGGCTGCGCAGCGGGTCGACGAACTCGGGTTGCAGATCCACATCCACGCCATCGGTGACGCCGCCGTCCGCCAAGCCCTCGACGCCATCGAATATGTCCAGGAGCGCAACGGATCCCGCGACCGCCGCCCGGTCATCGCGCACGTCCAGTTGGTCGACGAGGCCGACCTCAAGCGCTTCTCGGCACTCGGCGTGATCCCCAACATGCAACCGCTGTGGGCCCAGATGGACGCGCTGATGACGGTGCTCACCATCCCGCGCCTCGGGGTGGAGCGCGCCGACCGGCAGTACCAGATGCGCACCCTGCATGACACCGGGGCGGCGCTGGCGTTCGGCTCGGACTGGCCGGTGTCCTCCGGCGCGCCACTGGACGGTATCGCCGTCGCGGTATCGCGGCGCACCGCCGAAGGCGAGCCCGAAGGCGGCTGGACCCCGCACGAGATCGTCCCGATCGATCTCGCCCTCTCGTCGTACACCGGGGCGGTGGCGTATCAAGCGTTCGCCGAGGGCAATTGGGGACGCATCGTTCCCGGAGCCAGTGCCGATCTGGTCTGGCTCGGCGCCGACCCGCGCAGCACCCCCGCGCTGCAACTCCCCGCACTCCCCGTGCGCGCCACGTACCTGCGTGGCGCCCTCGTCTACACCAGCACCAACTAGAGAAAGCCCGCCCATGACCGTTCCTACCAACTCCTCAGCGGCCAATCCGCTCTTCGAGGAGGAAGGCCACCTGCAGCGCGCACTCGGCCTGCCGTCGCTGGTGCTGTTCGGCCTGGTGTACATGGTCCCGCTGACCGTGTTCACCACCTACGGCATCGTCACCGAAACCTCCGGTGGCCGACTGCCATTGGCCTATGTCGTCACGCTCATCACGATGGTCTTCACCGCACTTTCGTATGCGCGGATGGCAGCAGCCATCCCGGTCGCCGGTTCGGCCTACACCTACACCCAACGCACCTTCGGGGCTCCCGCCGGCTTCTTGGCGGGCTGGTCGCTGCTGCTCGACTACCTGTTTCTGCCGATGCTGAACTACTTGGTCATCGGGCTCTACCTGAACGCTGCGTTGCCCGCTCTCCCGGCGTGGGCCATCGTCCTGGCGTCGATCGCGATCGTCACGGTGCTCAACATCATCGGCATCGTCTCCGTCGCGCGGGCCAACTTCCTCATCATCGCGATCCAGACGATCTTCATCGTGGTGTTCGTCGCGCTGGCCATCGCCAAGACCACCGGCTACGGAACCGTCGATCTGCTGGCGCCGTTCACCGGTGACGGCACCGCCGGCGGTGTGGGCCCGATCCTGGCCGGCGCGGCCATCCTGTGTCTGTCGTTCCTCGGCTTCGACGCTGTCTCCACGCTGTCCGAGGAGGCTCGCGACGCGAGACGCACAGTGCCGCAGGCGATCATGATCGCGACCATCGTCTCGGGGATCATCTTCATCCTGCTGTCCTACGTGTCGCAGCTGGTCTTCCCGTCCAATCAGTTCGCCAGTGTGGACACCGGGTCGACCGACGTGATGCTGGCCGCGGGCGGCTCGTTCGTGAACACGTTCTTCACTGCGGCCTATGTGGCCGGTGCTCTCGGTTCGGCGCTGACCTCGCAGGCGTCGGTGGCCCGCATTCTGTACGCGATGGGCCGCGACGGCATCCTGCCCCGCAAGGTGTTCGGGCATGTGTCGGCCAAGTACAGCACGCCGGTGTATGCCATCCTCGTCGTCAGCGCCATCTCGCTGCTCGCGATCTGGATCGACCTGGCAGTCCTGGCCTCCGTCGTCAGTTTCGGTGCGCTGGTTGCCTTCTCGGTGGTCAACCTGTCGGTGATCAAGCACTACTTCGTCGACATGCGTGAGCGCAACATCCTGCTGAACCTGATCGCGCCGGTGATCGGCTTCCTGCTCACCGCATGGCTGTGGACCAGCCTGTCGGGAACCGCGCTCACCATCGGATTGATCTGGCTGGCAATCGGTTTCGTGTGGCTGCTGGTGGTCACTCGCGGGTTCCGTCGACCCACCCCGGTGTTGGACCTGGACTACGAGTGAGCCTGCCGGGCCCGGACCCGCTCGCCGGTTACCCGGTCACGCCGCCGCCGCTGCCCCGGCCGGTGCTGTTCGATCAGACCTGGTTGGATCTGACGTTCCTGCACTGGCCGGTGCGCTCGGCGGATGTGGCGCATCTGTTCCCGGTGGGCACCCGGCCCGATGTGTTCGCCGACGGGATGACCTACGTCGCGCTGGTGCCGTTCCGGATGGGCTATACCGCCCTGGGCCGTCGGCTGCGGATGCCGTACTTCGGCACCTTCGCCGAGACCAACGTGCGGCTGTACTCGGTCGACGACGCAGGCCGCCACGGCGTGCTGTTCTGTTCGCTGGAGACGGCGCGGCTGGCGGTGGTGCCGACGGTGCGGATCGCCATGGGCATTCCTTACACCTGGGCCAAGATGCGGGTGCGGCTGTCCAAGGAGGAGGTCAGCTACGACAGTGTGCGGCGCTGGCCGAACCACGGGTTGCGCAGTCGGGTGGTGGTGGCTCCCGGCGATCCGGTCGAACCCACCGCGCTGGAGCTGTGGCTGACCGCACGGTGGGGTGCGCACACCCGCAAGGCCGGGCGGACCTGGTGGGTGCCCAACACCCACGGCCCGTGGCCGCTGCGGTCTGCTGAGCTGGTGGAACTCGACGACGAGCTAGTGGGCGCGGCGGGGGTTCGGCTGGCCGGTCCGCGCCTGCGGGCGCTGTACTCACCGGCCATGCGCACCCAGTTCGGCCGGCCGAGTGCAGTTACCTGATCGGGCTGAGGTTCCTGGACGTAGGCTGTGAGGCATGGCAACACGACGACGGGTCGGCAGAGCGCTGATGGCGGCTGCCTGCGGGGCGTTCTTCGTGGGCGTCCCGATGGTCGTCGCCGCCCCGGCCAGCGCCTGCCCGATCGGGCACATGGCCGACCCGATCACCGGCCAGTGCTTCGTGGCCAACAGCGGTGTTCCGACGGTCGGCGGCATCCCCTGCATCCCCGGCAAGTCGCTGGGTACCTGCCTGGGCATCCTGCAGAATCAGTCACCGCCCGGTGGCGGCCCGCCGGTTGGCGGGATCTGGCCCTAGTCGTCGAAGATCGCCACGGCGCGGGTCCAGCCCGCCGAGGCTTTGTGCACCTTGACCGGGAAGCACGACACTTCAAAACCCTTGGCGGGCAGGGACTCCAGGTTGTGCAGCTTCTCGATGTGGGAGTAGCCGATGGTCCGCCCGGCCCGGTGGCCCTCCCAGATGATCGACGGATCGTGGTTCTGCTCGTAGCGCTGCGCGGTGTAGGAGAACGGGGCGTCCCAGCTCCACGCGTCGGTGCCGGTCAGCCGGACCCCGCGTTCCAGCAGGTGCAGGGTGGCATCGCGGCCCATCCCGCAGCCCTTGCCGACGTAATCCGGTTCGCCGTAACGGGTTCCGGCGCTGGTGTTGACCAGCACAATCTCCAGCGGTGACAGCGTGTGCCCGATGCGGTTCAGTTCCTGCTCGACGTCCTCGGCGGTGACGACGTAGCCGTCCGGGAAGTGCCGGAAGTCGAGCTTGATGGCCGGTTGCAGGCACCATTCCAGCGGTACCTCGTCGATGGTGATGGCCCGCTTGCCGCCGTCCATCGTGGAGGCGTAGTGGTACGGGGCGTCGAGGTGGGTGCCGTTGTGGGTGGTGATGCGGACCCGTTCGATCGCCCAGCCCTCCCGGTCGGGCAGGTCCTCGATGGTCGCGCCGGGGAAGAAGGACACCACTTCGGCAGCGGTCTGCTGATGGTCGTAGTAGTCGATCTCCGGCAGATGGCCGGGTGGGTCGGAGGCAATCCCAGCCTGCAGGGGTACCGAGATGTCGACGAATCTGCGCATCACTTCTCCTATCTCATCGCCCCGGGGCGAAAGGCCTCCACCGGGTTGACCAGCGCGACCGCCATCGCATTGCCGATCGGCCCGTATTCGTCGAACACTGCCGCGGTGCCGGAGGCGATCCCGTCGTGGCTGGTGTGCACCACCGCGGCCATGCCGATGTTCGGCCCTTTGGGCAGCCGGGTCAGGCTGAGCGTGTAGTCGAGATTGATGTACTGCAAACCCTTTGTGCCCCAATGGGTGAGCGCGCTGGTGGCATCGGCGGCCATGGTGGCCTCCACGAACGGGCTCAGCGCTTCGCCGGCGACCAAGGGGCGGCGTTGCCGTACCCAGATGTACTTGGGTCCGCCGGAGTGCCATTCGGCGAAGCCGAACTCGCCGCCGGTGGAACCCTCTCCCCCGTATCCCCACACGAACATCGGCAGCTCGTCGGGCAGTGGACCGGGATCCGGGGGCATCGGTGGCATCTGGATATCCGAGGACCAGATGTCACCCAGGTGCTGCTCGCCGGGACGGACGAACACCCCGCTGGCCCGCGACACCACGACGTCGTTCTGCACTACCTCGGCGTCGACGAGCCGGATGCGGCGGCCTTCGCGCTGGACGCAGGTGCGCACCTGCAGGGGTGCGATCGCGGTCGGTCTCAGCAGGTCGACGGTGATCCGGGCGGGCTGGAAGCCGTCACCGTGCCCGGCGTTCTCCAGCGCACGGGCCAGCACCCCGCCGACGACGTGACCGCTGATCGTCGGCCCCCACGGTCCCTGCCCGACCGGGTCGGGCAGCAGGACGTCGCCGTCGAGCGTGAAGTAGGCCAGCTGTGGGCTGGTGTTGCCGGGTTCCGCCACGAGGTCTCACGATAGCGGCGCCGCCCGCCTCAGCCGGGCTGGATGGCCTGGCGCAGGTAGTGCTCGATGTCGTCGGTCACTGGGTCGACGACGTCGTCGTACTCGCGGTGCTTGTCCACAAATGCCGCGACCATCGGGCAGACCGCAACGATGCGCAGCCCGGCGGCGCGCGTCTGAGCCAGCGCGTCGGTGATCAGGATGGTGGCCAGACCGCGGCCCTCGTAGGCGTCGGCGACTTCGGTGTGATGGAAGATCCGCTGGTTGTCGCGGTCGACGAACGCCGCAAGGCCGACCTCGTGCCCGTCGACGGAGATGGTGAACTGGTTGTGCTCGGCGCCGACTGTGGTGGGGGCGCCGGTCTTGTCGGTGGTGGTCATCAGGCTCCTAGGGTTGGCTGCGGCGCGGCCGCAGGCGGATGGCCGGAAGCGGTGGGGCGGGCAATCGGTCGACAGCACCCGAGTACCCACTGACCGAGCCGAACCGCACATCACCGTCCTGCCAGAGCTGGCGGTACTCGACGATCTCGTCATGGCTGCGGGCCACGAAGTTCCACCACATCAACAGGTCTTCCCCGAACGGTGGGCCGCCGAGAAGCAGCACTCGGGCGGTCTGGCCGGCGGGGTTGTGCAACCGCAGCGTGGTGGCGCCGGGCCGCAGGTACGCGAGCTGTCCGGCGTCCAGGCGGCGCCCGGCCACGTCGACGACGCCGAGATCCAGGAGCACGCCGTGTTCGAAAGCCGGGTCGACAGCGAGGTCGATGAGAGCACCGGGCGGCAGGTTCAGCTGCGCACCCAGCAGCGGGGTGAAGGTGTGCACTGGCGATCGCTGACCGGCCAGGGCGCCGAGGAACACCCGGATGGTGACACCGGACTGCGAAACAGGTTCGGGGACAAAGTGTTCGAAGTCCCGACCGGCATGGCGGCCAGCCTCAGGCAGCGCGACCCATAGTTGCGCGCCGTGCAGTACGGCGGTGTCTGCCGTCGACACCTCGGAGTGGCAGATGCCCGCGCCTGCGGTCATCAGGTTCAGCTCCCCCGCCCGCACCACCTGGTGCACACCCGCGCTGTCACGGTGCTCGATCTCGCCGCTGAACAACCAACTGACCGTCTGCAGGCCGGTATGCGGGTGTGGTGGGACGTCCATGCCGGGCCCGTCCCTGAGGTCCTGGGGACCGTAGTGGTCGGCGAAGCACCACGCCCCGATCAGGGAACGCTCTCGCTGCGGCAATGTCCGGCGCACCACGATCGCCCGCGGACCTCCGAGCGGCACATCGCGCGGCTGGAGCACCTCGGCCCCGTCGAAGCCCGTTGCACGGCAAGGAACTTCACGCGGAGCGCTCTCGAGGTTGCTCACCTGCCGCAGCTTACCCGCCGCGGCACCACCTCAAGCGGCCAGCGGCTGGGTCATCGCTGAGCGGATGAGGTCGAAATCGTGCTCCTCGATCCGGAACACCCCGAACCGGAACTTGTAGCCCCACCGCTGCGGGTCGACGATGAAGTCCAATTGCTTCAGCAGCGGCCGGATCGGCGTGGCCGTGCAGGGCAGGAATTCCATGGCCCGCCGCCACGGTTGGAAGGTTGCGGACACCCGCACCTGGAAGGGTTCGTCATCGGCGATGCGCCCGATGGCGGTGAACGCCTGCAGCGGTTCACCGCCCTCGAATGCGGTCTTGGGCGAGTAGAAGATGATCCAGTCGTCGCGGGTCATCTTTCGCAGCGTGTGCGGCTTGCCATGGTTGGCCTGTGTGAAACCGCCGGCGACTCCGCGCTGCACATGGTCGGCGCTGACGGTGTTGATCCAGTACGTCATGGCGCCACGCTAGATGCGGGGTATGACAGGTTCAGTCCGCTCGCGCATCCGACGAGGGGCCGTCGGTGTCGGCAGAGATGTCCGGGGCGAACATGTCGGCGGTCATCCGTGACGACACCGATACCGCGGGCTCGGCCTCGTCGACGGGCGGCGGGTCTCCCCCGGCGTCTCGGTGCCCGCGCCGGTCGGCACGCCAGTCTCGCAGGACGAGCACGATGCCGATGGCGGCCAGCGCGATCGCGGCGATGGCCACCCAGGAACTGTCGGTGAGAATGGCGATCAGCAGCGCCACCAGACCTGCCAGGGCCAGCACCACCACGAGCCTCATTGACCGCCCTCCGTCGACGTTGCCGTCACAGTGTGTACCGCGTACCCGCTTTCGGACCGCGAATCACCTGCGCTCGGCGCGTCATCCGGCGGTGGCGGGCTGACGCTGCGGCGCGGTCAGCATGGCGGCCAGCATGGAGACGATCTCCTCCAGGCTGTCCGGGCCCGCTCCCCCGCTTTCGGCGCGGCGTTCGCGGTCGGCCAGCAGCGCCCACATCGTCGTCGCGACCGCGGCCACCCGCCGAATCCGTGTGCCGCGATCGTCGGCGGGAACCAGTTCTTGCATCGCCCCGGTGACGCGCGGCCAGGCCGATTCGGCCGGGCTCTGGGGTTCGCGGTTCAACCGGATCCGCACCACTTCCAGGAAGCGGGCGTAATGGGTGGCCTCCAGGTTGCCGAACGGCTCGACGAGCACCCGCAACAGGGCATGCGCGTCGCGCAGCTCGTCGTCGGACATGCCGTCGAGCATGGCTTGGCGCTGGGCCTCCATCGGCACCAGGCGGCGGGCCACGACGGCGTCGATGAGGTCCTGCCGGCTGCGGAAGTAGTAGTTCACCGCGGAGTTGTTGCGCTGCCCGGCGGCCTTGGCGATATCGCGGAGCGGCACCTCGAAGCCGTGCTCGGCGATCAGGCGTTCTGCCGCATCGAGCAACTCTTCCCGGGCACGCGCACCACGGTCCACGTCAGGAAGTGTACGAAACGTTGAGCACGTTTAAGCACATGTGCTTAAATTAAGCACGGGTGCTTACTGTTCACACCAGAGCGAAAAGGATGCGCCAGATGACTGAGATCCGGGAGATCGACCCCGGCACGCCCATGACGCGGTTCGCCCGCGGGTGGCATTGCCTGGGCCTGGCGGAGGACTTCCGCGACGGCAAGCCGCATGGCATCCAGGCGTTCGGCGGGAAGCTGGTGGTCTACGCCGACAGCAAGGGTGACATCCACGTGCTGGACGGCTACTGCCGCCACCTGGGCGCCGACCTCGCCAAGGGCTCGGTCAAGGGTGACAACATCGCCTGCCCGTTCCACGACTGGCGCTGGAACGGCGCGACCGGCCGCTGCGCCGAGATCCCCTACGCGCGCCGGGTTCCGAAGCTGGCGCGCACCCGCAAGTGGCAGACCCTGGAGGTCAACGGTCAGCTGCTGGTGTGGCATGACCCCGAGGGTTCCACCCCTGGCCCGGAGCTGACCCCGCCGCAGATCGAGGGCATGGGCACCGACCGCTGGTCGAAGTGGACGTGGAACTCGATCCTCATCGAGGGCGCGCACTGCCGCGAGATCGTCGACAACAACGTCGACATGGCGCACTTCTTCTATATCCACTACGCCTACCCGACGTACTTCAAGAACGTCTTCGAAGGCCACACCGCCAGCCAGTTCATGGAATCCAAAGGGCGACAGGACTTCACCGAGCACCCCGAGCGGCTCTGGGAGGGCACCAAATTGCGTTCGGAGGCCACCTACTTCGGGCCGGCCTACATGATCAACTGGCTGCACAACGACTTGGCGCCGGAGTTCACGATCAACTCGGTTCTCATCAACTGCCACTACCCGGTGTCGCAGAACTCCTTCATGCTGCAGTTCGGCGTCTCGGTGGAGGTTCCGGAAGGGATGACCAAGGAGAAGGCCGACAAGCTCGCGCAGTCCTACTCCAAGGTCTACGAGGTCGGCTTCCTGCAGGATGTCGAGATCTGGAAGCACAAGACCCGCATCGAGAACCCGCTGCTGTGCGAGGAGGACGGTGCGCTCTACCAGTACCGCCGGTGGTACGAGCAGTTCTACGTCGACGCCGCCGATGTCACTACGGACATGACCGACCGCTTCGAACTCGAGGTGGACACCACGCACGCCTACGGGGTGTGGCAGCGCGAGGTTGAGGACAACCTCGAAAAGCGCGCCACAGCAACCGTTTCCGGCTAGGCCGCGGTTCGGGGCATCCGCCCCAACGGCAGGTGGACGACGGTGGCCGTCTGCATGGGCAGCGCTTCGTTGCGGACGAGCAATTCG
Organism: Mycobacterium sp. M26; assembly: GCF_001494595.1. Taxonomy (GTDB): domain Bacteria; phylum Actinomycetota; class Actinomycetes; order Mycobacteriales; family Mycobacteriaceae; genus Mycobacterium. The sequence continues at coordinate 310,899 of NZ_LN929907.1, read as the reverse complement.
GCGCTCTCCGGTAGTTCGCGCGGGTTGATCTCACCGTCGGCGATCCGGCGCAGCATCTCGTGGGCGTGGGCGAGCTGCGCGCGCTTGCGGTACTGACCGCCGGGGAGCTTGATGCCGGCCCACACGCCGTACTCCTCGCCGGCCTCGATGGCCCGCCGAGCACAGGCCCGCTGGTGAGCCAGCGGGCAGCGGCGTAGGCAGATGGTGCGCGCGCGGGTCGCGGATTGTTCGTAGACGCGCGCCTTGGCGGCGCCGTCGCTGGCGTCGTCGTCGGAGTAGCCGAACCACAGGTCGGGGTCTGCCGAGCACGGGCGGAAGTTCATCGCGGCCTCCTTGTCGAGATTCGATGACGGAACCGTATACGAGCCCAGCGCTGAACGCAACAAAAACGTAGAACAAAACGTATACACAACGATGGCTGTGTACGATCCGTATATGGCTGGAGCCCGTCGGTGAGCCGAGAGGCGGCGGGTGCGGCCATTCGAGCGCTCAGGGAATCCCGCGGATGGTCACTAGCCGACTTGGCCGGTGAAACCGGGGTCAGCATCATGGGGCTGAGCTTCCTGGAGCGCGGCGCCCGCAAACCCCACAAAGGCACAGTTCAGAAGGTTGAGAATGGCCTCGGCCTGCCGGCGGGTACCTACTCGCGGCTCGTCATGGCCGAGGACGCCGAGGCTGAACTGGCCCAACTTCTCGCGGCTCCGCCGGCCCCGGTGGCCCAGCCGCGGGCGGCGTCCGAGATTGTCGTGAGCCGCCACAGCGACACCGAAGTTCTCGAAGCCCACGCCGAAGCGCACCTCGATTCACTCAACTCGTTGATAGCCCGATTGCCGCCGGAGACATCAAACGAATACGAGACGTATATTCTGTCCGTGATCGCCCAATGCGTGAAGGCCGAGATGCTGGCCGCCAACTCGTGGCGGGTCGCGGTCAATGCCGGCGCCGAATCCGCCGACCGGCTGATGACCCACCTCAAAGCCCTCGAGACCATCCGGACCGGACTTCTGGAACGTATGCCGGCCGCTATCGCGACCCGCTTCGACCAGGCCTGTGCGCGATCGGGTCTGCCGGAGTCCGTCATCGCCGCACTGCTCGGCGTCACCGCCGAGCAACTGTGGGACATCCGCAACCGCGGCGTCATCCCGCCCGGTGCGCTGCCGAGGGTGCGGGCGTTCGTGGCGGGGCAGTCGTGACCGAAGTCGACGTTCTGGCCCGGGCCCACGCCCTGTTCGCCGGAGCGCCCGCTCCTGTAGCCGTGGAGCACGACGCACCTCCCGCCGCCCGGTTCGATGCTGTGCCGCGGGCCTATCGCACCGCCGCCGACGGGCGGTACGCCGAGTTGGTGACATCCCGGCGGGTGGACGCCGAATTGGCGGCGATCCTGGCCGACGCGTCGCGCGACCACCACGAGGCCCAGCGCCGAACCGGCGCCGTTGTCGAGGCTGCCCGCGCCGACGCTACGGTCGCAGACAATCCCGTCGCCCAGCGAGAACTGCTGCGCCGCAGGGCGGCCCGGCTGCGGGCACAACACGCCCACGTGCTTGCCGCGCGGCGGCGGGCCCGGCGCAGGCTCGCCCTGATGCGCGTTCTGCGTTACCGGGCACGGCGCCGTCGGCCGACACTGCCCACCTCGCGGGCCAGCCGCGCGGTGCGCGCGGCGCTCTCCCGGCTCGGCTGCCCCTACGTGTGGGGTGCGACGGGCCCGGACCGCTTCGACTGCTCAGGATTGGTGCAATGGGCCTACGCCCAGGCCGGGTTGCACCTGGATCGCACGACCTACGACCAGATCAACGACGGCCTGCCGGTGGCCCGGTCCCAGGTCCGCCCCGGCGACCTGGTGTTCCCGCATACCGGGCATGTCCAGATGGCCATCGGCAACAATCTCGTCGTCGAGGCGCCGCATGCCGGGGCGACGGTACGGATCAGCCGGCTGGGGGAGTACGTCGCGATCCGCCGGCCGGTATAGGTGAGTTGTTCGGCGAAAATCGCCTGAGTACCGTCGAGCCATGGCAGCGCACAGCGGACAGTCGGGGGAGGCCCTCGAGGCTGCCCGCGCGGCGCTTGCCGCCCGTGACCGCGACCTCGCCGAGGCCGACGCCGAACTGGCCGGGGTGGTCTCGGGTGCCTATGCCGCAGTCACCGAGGCCATCCAGCGCATCGAGGCGATCCAGTCCGAGATCGATGCGGCGGTGGCCCAGTACGACGCCGACACACCTGCACAGGGCCGTGAAGTCGCCCGCCTGCTGCTCGACAAGAACCGTGAGCTGATTGATCTGGTCAGTGCCGTCAAGGCCGATGCACAGGCGAAGACCGCTGCGCTACAAGGACTTCTGCACCGCTACCAAGGGTGAATTGTCACCCCCGTCGGCCCTGGATACAGTCGCCGCCATGAGAGGTCACCGGTGGCGAGTTACCAAGACTTGCTCGACGCGATAGCGCGGGTCCGAGCGGCCACCGGAAACCCTGAGGCCTGGATGGCCGGCCTGTCCGCCGAGGATCTGGCCGTGGCCACCAACCCGCTCGGGGGTCCCGTCGACGCGGTACTGGCCAAGATCCGCGCCCAGCACGGTGCGGTATTCGGCGAACTACCGCAATCTCAGCAGGGCAGCGCGGCGGACGCCATCCGCACGGCGGAAACCTCACTGGCGCAGCAGAATTCGCTGAGCGCGCAGGTGGACCTCCAAGTCATCACCGCGGTGCTCAATGCCCACTCGACCAACACCGCCGGCCGCGAGACCCTCGATGCCCTCCAGGACGAGATCGAGGCGGCCGTCACCACCCGCACCGATCTGGACACCCCGGCCGGGGCTCGGGCGTTCCAGCGCTACCTGATCGACAAGCTCCGCGACATCCGGACGGTCGTCGAAACCGCCGGACTCGACGCCACGTCGAAGGCAGCATTGGCGGCCGCGCTGGCGTCGCTGTACTCGGCGGCCACCCCGGCTACCCCGGCCACCGAGACCGAAAGCCGAACCGCGCCAACGGTCGTGGCGCACGAACCCGACGCCGCACCTGCGGCCGTCCCGGTGCCTTCCGATCCACTCGACGATCCCTTGCTGGATCCGTTGCTCGCCGAGGATCCCGGGCCACCGGCCCCGCAGCCCGCCCCGGCCAGTGCACCAGCGGCCGCGCCAGTGCCCGCAGCGATGCCGACCCTGCCCGGCTTCGGCGGTGGTGGGGGCCTGCCGGCAGGATCTCCCGCGGCCCCGCTGGCGCTACCTGAACCGCTCGCCGCGCCACTGCCCGGCCCGCAGGACGACGTCACCCCCGATGAGCTCCTGCCCGAGGAGCCGGCGGATCCCGAAATCGACCCGGTCGACGAGACTACCGACGAGGCCGACACCGCACCGGCCGCCGCCGAGGACAGCACGCTCGTGCACCTGCCCGACGGGCAGACCATCACCGCGCCCACTCCACAACTGGCAGCGGCCATCACCGCCGTGGTGGCCGGTACCCCGATCCCCGAGGCGTTCAAGGCCCAGGGCATCACCATCCCGCCGGCCGGCACCGCCGTCGCCAACCCGGTCGATTCCACGCGCCTGCTGCCCGGCGACATCGGCATGCTCACCGACCGGCACGCCGTCGCCCTGGGCAACGGCAAGGCCGTCTTCAACAACCGAATCGAACCCATTGCGAGCGTGACCGGCCCGAGCTTTCTAGGGTGGGAGCATCCGCCGGAGCCGGGCATCGCCGCCCCACCCACCACGTCGGACCGTCCGACACCGACCCGGCCCGCGGTGACGGCCGGCCCGTCCTGATAGGAGATCGACATGGCAGAGCGCATCCACGTGGTGCCCGACAAGCTGCGCCGGGCGGCCCGTCACCACCAGGACACCGCCGAACAGCTCAGCCAGGCTCATGCCAGTCACGCCGATATCCTGGCCAGCCTGGAGTCCCTCGGACCGATCTTCGCCGAGCTTCGCGAGGCCGGCCGCGAACTGCTCGATCAGCGGCGCACCTGCTACCAGCAGCAGTCCGAGGCGCACGCCGAGCTGGCCGACACGTTGCGCTATGCGGCGGATACCTGGGAGTTGCAGGACAGCGCGGGCGCCGCGGCGTTCAACCAGGTCATCGAAGGCAGCCCATGACCGAAGCCGATCCGGCGTTCGACGCCGTCCACCCCAGCGGGCACGTGCTGTTCCGGTCCTGCCGGGGCGGCTACCTGCACAGCGTGGCGCTGGCCGAAGCCGCGATGGATGCGGACGCCACGTCGTTGGCCGAGGCGATTGTGCGGACCGCCGACGTGTCCTACCTCAAGGCGTTGATGGAGGTGCGCGGCGAGATCGTCGCTGCCGGGCACACACCGTCGGCGGATGTGCCGACCGAACGTGATCTCCAGGATGCGGTCGAGGCGCTGCACGAGCACCGGTTACAGCCCGACGAGCTGTAGCGCGGGGTCATGCCCCGCCGAAACTGAACTCACGCCGGAAAAGTGCGAGTGGATGTCTGCAGGACGTCAGTCTCGGCGCACGGTGGGGCACTACTCGTCCGGCTCCGGGGTGATCGCCTGGGGCGGCGCTACCGGATGAGCCCCGAAGAGTTCCCGCGTCCGCTGCAGCAGGGCCCGCACCTCGTCGAGTTGCTGTTGCAGCAGCGAATCACCCATGGCCGCAACGGTAGTCCTGGGCACCGAGCGCCACAATTCACCTTTGCCGCGGAATCTCGGCGGTGATCCGGTCCAGCAGGGCGGGGTAGCGGTTGGCTTCCCGGTGCCAGCCGGGCTTTCCGCTGCTGATCACCCCGACCGAGATGCGGCGCTGCGGGTCGGCCCAGATCGCCACGTTGGTCAGGCCGGTATGGCCGAAAGCAGCCGGTGCGTCCCTTCCGAACGGTCCGAACCGCGCCGATCCCAGCATGTAGCCGGTGCCCCAGCGCAGCGGTGTCAATCCGGTGGCGACGTCCGGTCGCAGCCGGCGGGCCTCGGCGACCGCGCCGCGCAGGGTCTCCGGGGACATCACGCGGACCCCGTCGAGCTCCCCGCCGCGCCGCAGGATCTCGGCGAACCGGGACAACTCGTCGGCCGTGGACACGGTGCTCGACGACGGGATCACTCCGGTGAGGAACAACGGTGTGTTGGAAAACGGGATGATCTGCGCCATGGTGCCGCCGACCGCCTTGCGAAACGCCGCGGCCATCGGCGCCGGCAGTGGCTTGCCGGTTACATGGCTCGGCGCGACCAGCGGGACATCCTGTTCGGCTACACCGTAATTGGTCCAGCGGAATCCCAGCGGGTCAAGTATCTCGGTGGCCAGGATCTCGCGGATACCGCGGCCTGTTGCCGCTGAGACGATCTCGCGGACCAGCGGCCCCCAGGTCAGCCCGTGATAGATGTGCATCAACCCGGGTTTGTGGATGGGCTTGAACTCGGCCAGCTTTGCGCGGGTGTACTCGCTGTCGTTCATCCGCTTGAGGCTGGGCCGAGGCCCGGTGGCGAACGGAATGCCCGCACTGTGCGTCATCACGTGCCGGATCGTGGTGCGGTCCTTGCCGTGCCGGCCGTACTCGGGCAGGTAGTCGGCCACGTAGTCGTCGAGCGAAAACTCGCCCCGCTCGACCAGCATGTGCACCACCGTGGTGGTGATCGCCTTGGCGGCGGAGTACACGCAGAACGGGGTCGCGACGGTGACGGGCACTTTCTGCGCCGACGGCGGATCGGCGGGGCCGTTACCCCAGCCGTGCCCGATCGCCCGGTTCAGCACCACCGCGCCGTCGTAGCGCACACAGACCTGGATCGCCGGATGCATCCCGGCGGCATACCAGTGCCGGGCAGCCTGCCAGATCCGCTCGACCGCGGCAGGGGAGAGGCCGGCGTCCTCCTCGGCGCCGATATCGGTGACGGAATCGAGGTCGGCGGGAACCGCGATCCGGCCGTCACCGGTGGGGGAGTCCGTCATCCCCGCTGCCTGTGCAGCGTGGCGGTCAGGTGCTTGACCGGCGGCACGCCGACCGCACCCATCAGCAGGGTGTAGGACAGTTCGTCACCGGCCACGCGGATCGAACGGCTCAGGGCGGTAACCCTTTTCGCCGATCCGGTCAACCCCACCGAGGTGGAGTCGACCTCGATGCCCAGGTCGGACCCGTCAACCGACAGCACACCCTCGTCGATCTCGGTGACGCCCGTGGGGTGCACGATGACGAACTCGATGCGGCCCGGCGAGGGCACCCGGACGTACCCCGTCTCGGCGTGCAGCGGCCGGCCGTCGTCGCTGGCCCGGGTGCGCTGGGAGTAGGTCAGGAACGGTTTGCCGGTGTGGCCGAAGACCACTTCTTCGCGATAGTCGAACGGCTCGATCGTCGGGTACTCCCCGTGGCCGGTACCGGCCCAGGTGCCCAACAGTGGAGCCAGTACGGCGATACCGGGATGCAGATCGGCCACATCCGTCAGCCTACGGCGTCGGGTTACCCCATCGGGCCGACGAGCTCGACCCAGTTGCCGTCCGGATCGGCGACGAACATCCAGCCCATGCCGGGCACCGGGGCGAACTCGGCGAGTTCCTGGGCGACCTCGTAACCGGCGGCCTTGACCTGCTCGGCAGCTGCGGTCACGTTGGCCACCACCACGGTGTAGTAGCGGATGCCGGCCGCGGCCGGTCCACCGCCGGCGACCGCGGGTGCGGCCGGCGGCTCATCGAGGGTGACCAGCTTGAGCACGTTGCTGCCCAGGCCGTAGCGCTTCATCGTGCCGCCCGGAAAGTCGAGATCACCCTGGAACGGCAGCCCGAGGAATTTCTCGTAGAACTCGACCATCGGGCCGAGGTTGGTGGTCACGAGACCGATTTCGACGTTGGGGGCGAGCAGCTCGATGGCCATCGGTGTTCCTCTGCGTTGAGAAGGGCGGACGTCGGTGAGGATAGCGGCCGGTGCGTTGCAGCAAACCCTAGGGTTTGGTGCCGATCGTGATGAGGTCCCAGACCGCCTTGGTCCACAGCGGCCGGTGGACGCGGTGCTGATCGGCCAGGGTGAATCCGGCGTCGGCGAACAACGCCTTCATTTCGTCGGGGGAGGGGTTGTGCGACGGATTCGACAGGCTCACCGACAGTTTCCGCAGCAGGGGCGGCGCCGGTGGGCTGATGGTGGCCACTGCGACCAGGCCGCCGGGGCGCAGCACACGGTGGAACTCGCGCAGGGCGGCCGGCTGGTCGAAGAAGTGGAAGGCCGACGTGGTGACGACGGCGTCGAGTGCGTCGTTGTCGAACGGCAGTGCTTCGGCCGGGCCCTTGAGCCAGGTCACCTTGTCTGACCGGGCCTGCGCCTCGCGCAGCATGCCGTCGGACATGTCTACCCCGTACACCGTGTCGGTGCTGAGCTCCCGCTGAATCCGATCGGCGAGAATCCCTGTGCCACAAGCGATATCAGCAACGGTGCGGACACCGTGGGCACGCAGCTCCGCGATCACCTCGTCTTGGGCGGGCTGGTACACCCACTGCTGCAGTACCGGCAGGTCGTACAGCGGAGCGGCCAGCGTCCAGAAACCGGTGACGACGTCGTTGAGATTGCGACCGCGTGCAGGCATGCCGCCAGTGTAGGAACGCGCCGCTGCGGGCGTCAGGGCAGTGGCGTCAACCGCAGATGGCGGTGCGGACCCCGGGCGAGTGCGGCGACGGCCGAGACGATGTTGCCCGCCGTGGACAACTCCCCCTCGGGGTCGCACACCTGCAGCACGCGGGCGACCGCCGGTCCCGGGACCAGCACCCATTCCACCCCGCGCCGGGCGCAACGCACGTTGACGGTGTGCAGGGCCGAGAACCCGTCGGTGCCGAAGAAATCCAACTGGGACAGGTCCAGTACCAACTGGTCGTAGCCCGCGACCCGGTCTTCGATGAAGCCGAAGAGGTCGGCGGAGTTGGCCGCGTCGACCTCCCCGACCGCAGCGACCAGGACGGTCGTGCGGCTCAACTCGCGGACCCGGAACTGTCCTCGCTCGGCGCGGCGGTTGCCGGGGCGGGGGGCAGCCACCGGGTGTGAAGAAATGGCAGCAGACATGACGCCTCCGTCAGTCGTAATCCCGTGGGGTGCCGGCAGCACGTCATGGCCGGGACCCTTGGACTCAAGATCCCACCGCGAGGGCGAGATTCCCTCGCTCGATGGCGTCATCCGGCGGCTGTGAATTCAACCTGTTCGAAATCTACTACGGATTTCGTGGTGAATCCACAACTAATTACGGATACCTATATTCGCAGATCAGAGACGTGTTTGCCAACACAGAAAAATTCCCCGCGCGTCATTTCTGGCAAATATTAACGCCCTCTGCAATTGATTCCGCATTCATCAAGCGTGGGCGCCGGCGGCCGACCAGGGAAGACAGATTTGAGATTGTGTCTACCCCTTCGGTGTGATCCCGATTACGCTGGCTCTCGACACCGAGGAGGCCTGGATGTATGACCTGACGATCACGGGCGGCACCGTCGTAGACGGCACCGGAGACAAGCCGTTCCGCGCGGATATCGGCATCAAGGACGGCAAGATCGTCGAGATCCGTCGTCGTGAGGGCGACGACCCGGGTCTGCAGGGCGAGGCGGCGCAGACCATCGACGCCACCGGGCGGATCGTCACTCCGGGATTCGTTGACATCCACACCCATTACGACGGGCAGGTCAGCTGGGACGGACTGCTCGAGCCGTCGACGTTGCACGGGGTGACCACGGTGGTCTCCGGCAACTGCGGTGTCGGGTTCGCCCCCGTCCAGCCAGGCAGCGAGCAGTGGCTCATCGAACTCATGGAAGGTGTCGAGGACATCCCCGGCACCGCCCTGACCGAGGGCATCTCCTGGGGCTGGGAGAGCTTCCCGGAGTACCTCGATGTCATCGAAAAGCAAGCGCTGGCAGTCGATTTCGGTACCCAGATCGCCCACGGCGCGGTTCGCGGCTACGCCATGGGGGAGCGCGGCGCGCGCAACGAGCCGGCCACCGCCGACGACATCAAGGTGATGGCACGGATCGTGCAGGAGGGGATCGAGGCCGGTGCCCTCGGGTTCTCGACCTCGCGTACCGAGGCGCACCGTGCCATCGACGGTGAACCGGTGCCCGGCACCTATGCCGCCGAAGACGAGTTGTTCGCACTCGGACGCGCCATGGCTGCCGGCGGCCAGGCCGTCTTCGAGGTCGCCCCCGCGGGCACCGCCGGCGAAAGTCTGGACGGCCCGATGAAGGAGCTGGACTGGATGGTCCGGCTGGCCGCCGAGATCGACCGGCCGCTGTCCTTCCCGGTGATCCAGACGCAGTCCGCCCCGGACCTGTGGCGCAAGCAGCTCGAGATCGCCGGCCGGGCACTGGACGACGGCATCCGGGTGCACCCGCAGTTCGCGGCCCGCCCGTTCGGCATGTTGTTCGGCTTCGCCGGCTACCACGCCTTCACCCACCGGCCGACCTTCCGGAAGCTGAAGGCCGAATTGTCCCCGGCGGACCTCGCGGCCCGGCTGGCGGATCCTGCGGTGCGGGCGGCGATCCTGTCCGAAACCGACCTGCCCCCGCAGCCGCTGCCGTTGTTCGACTCGCTCTTCGCGCTGATCCAGCACAGCGTCGACACCATCTACGCGATCGGCGATCCGCCGGACTACGAGCCCACCCCGGACCAGACCGTCGGTGCGCTGGCCAAGGCGCGCGGCCAGGATCCGCTGGCCACCATGTACGACCTGATGCTGGAGTCCAACGGCACCGCGATGCTGATGCTGCCGTTCTTCAACTACGTCGAGGGCAACCACGATGCCATCCACGAGATGATGTCGCACCGCGCCGCGATCTCGGGACTGTCCGACGGCGGCGCCCACTGCGGCCTGATCTGCGACGCGTCCTACCCGACGTTCATGCTCACCCACTGGGCTCGGGACCGGAAGCGCGGGCCGCGTTTCCCGATCGAGTACGTCGTGCGCAAGCAGACGCTGGACACCGCGACGCTGTTCGGGCTGACCGACCGTGGCGTGCTCAAGGTCGGCAAGAAGGCCGACGTCAATGTCATCAATATGGATGCGCTGACGCTCGAGGTGCCGCTGATGGCCTACGACCTGCCCGCCGGCGGCAACCGGTTGATGCAGGGTGCCCGCGGCTACGAGGCCACCGTGGTCAGCGGTGTCATCACCCGCAGGCACGGCGTGGACACCGGGGCGCGCCCAGGCGCCCTGCTGCGCGGGGTGCGCTGACAGCCCGCACCACCGGCGACACAGTATCTTCGGTGTCAGGACCATGAGCATCCCTTACACACCGGAGACGCCGGCTGCGGCGCCGACCTGCTACCGGCACCCCGACCGCCCGACCTACGTGCGGTGCACCCGCTGCCAACGGCCGATCTGCCCCGAGTGCATGCGCAGCGCCGCCGTCGGCCACCAGTGCATCGACTGCGTGTCCGCCGGTGCGCAGAGCGTGCGGCCGGTGCGGACCACCTTCGGCGGCGTGCAGCGCTCCGGTGCCCCGGTGGTCACCTACGCGCTGATCGCGGCCAATGTGCTGATGTTCGTGCTCGACATCGCCTCCCGCGGGCTCAAGCAGCAGCTGGTGCTGTGGGCTCCCGCGGTCGCGGCCGGCGAGTACTACCGGCTGATCACCTCGGCGTTCATCCACTTCGGTATCGCCCACATCCTGTTCAACATGTGGGCGCTGTACGTGCTGGGCCCGCCACTCGAACAGCATCTGGGCCGGCTGCGATTCGGCGCGCTCTACGGTTTGAGCGCGCTGGGCGGTTCGACTCTGGTGTACCTGGTCGCGCCGATCGGATCGGCGACCGCGGGCGCCTCCGGTGCGGTGTTCGGGTTGTTCGGAGCCACCTTCGTGGTGGCCCGACGGCTCAACCTCGACATCAAGTGGCTGATCATCCTGATTGCCGCCAACCTGGTGATCACGTTCACGGTGCCCGGCATCAGCTGGCAGGGCCACCTGGGCGGGCTGCTCACCGGCGCACTGATCGCCGCCGCGTATGTCTACGCGCCCAAGGACAATCGCACCCTGGTGCAGGCGGCCGTCACGATCACGACGCTGGTGGTCCTCGCTGGCCTGATCGTGTGGCGCACCGCTGATCTACTCGATCACTTCGGCGCGCTCATCGCCCGCTGAGCTAGAGCCGGGTCAGCCAGAACGGGTAGGTGAACGTCCCGCCCGGAGCGCCATCGCAACCGGCATCGAACGAGGACTGCAACGTCCCGGACAACGTGATGGCGTCGAAGGTGTACACGTCGTGGGTGGGGATCACCGGGCCGTAATAGATGTCACCGCAACGCAAGCCGTCCGGGACGTCGACGGTCAGGGTGTACTGGCCGTTGGCCAACACCGCATTGCCGTACCAGGCGTAGGCCTTGGCGATGGGCTGCGCGACCGCCGAGACCCGGGTGCACTCCGGGGTGATCGAGTTCGGCGGATTGCAGGAGGCGATGCTCCAGATCCAGGTGTGGAAGTCACGCCGGTCGGGGATGTTGACGTTGTAGCTGCCGGGCATCAGGTTGGCCGATGCCACCGGGGCAAAGCCCAACGCCGCCACGAACATAAGCACTACGCTGACCGCGAACCTCCGCACGAGCGGACTCCCTTCGTCTGGCCGTACTGCGGAACCAGTCGAATCTATGCTGTGCGCGCGCCCAAATCGAGTGGAATCCCAATGTCCGGTCCCGATCGGCAGCACCGCGGCGGTGTGGTCTTTAACCGGCGGCGGCGAATGCCGATGGCTACCATTCACTGCACGTCGCCGGGACACGACGCCGGGCGGACCCGAGCATGGGGGACTGACCTGTGGGCACTGACTTCGCGATCCCGGTGCATTCGACCGCCCACAAAGCCCGAACCGGGATGATCATCGGCGCGCTCGGTGTGGTGTTCGGTGACATCGGGACCAGCCCGATCTACACGCTGCAGACGCTGTTCAATCCCGGGGATCCGCATCCGGTGCCGATCACCCGCGCCAACGTCTACGGGGTGGTGTCGCTGATCTTCTGGTCGGTGATGATCATCGTCAGCCTCACCTACGTCACGCTGGTGATGCGGGCCGACAACGACGGTGAGGGTGGCGTGATGGCGCTGATCACCCTGGTACGCCGGCTCGGCACCCGGTCCAGCAGGCGCGTGATCGTGCTGCTGTCCGGACTCGGAATCCTCGGTGCCGCACTGTTTTTCGGTGACAGCATGATCACCCCCGCGATCTCGGTGCTGTCCGCGGTCGAGGGCATCAAGGTTGTCGACCCGGGCCTGGCGGAGCTGGTGGTACCGATCACCGCCGTGATCATCATCGGCCTGTTCCTGGTGCAGCGGCACGGCACCGCCACGGTCGGCCGATTCTTCGGCCCGGTGATGATCGTCTGGTTCGTCGTTATCGGCGCCTGCGGGGTGCGCGGCATCCTCGGGCATCCGCAGATCCTGCGGGCGTTGTCACCGACCTATGCACTGGAATTCATGTTCGGCCACTTCCACATCGCCTTCTTCGCGCTGGCCGCGGTGGTCCTCGCGGTCACCGGCGCCGAGGCGCTCTATGCCGATATGGGGCATTTCGGCCGGGCTTCGATCACCTGGGCATGGGCGGGGCTGGTGCTGCCTGCCCTGGTGCTCAACTACCTCGGCCAGGGCGCGCTGCTGCTGGGGGATCAAAGCGTGGTCAACGCCCCGTTCTTCCTGCTGGTGCCCGATGGGTGGGAACTGCCGATGATGGTGCTGGCCACCGCCGCGACGGTGATCGCGTCGCAGGCAGTGATCACCGGCGCCTACTCAGTGGCCTCGCAGGCTGCCCAACTCGGCTACCTTCCGCGGCTGCGGGTGTCGCACACCTCCGAGTCGTCGATCGGCCAGATCTACGTGCCCTGGATCAACGGCATGCTCATGGTCGCGGTGCTGATCCTGGTGTTCGCGTTCCGCAGTTCGGCCGCCCTGGGCTACGCCTACGGCATGGCCGTCACCGGCACCATCACGATCACCACCCTGTTGTTCCTCTACATCGCTCACAAACGCTGGCACTGGCCGCTGTGGCTGGTGGCCACCGGCGGCGGCGCACTGCTGCTGGTGGACCTGATGTTCCTGGCCGCCAACATGACCAAGATCGTCCACGGGGCGTGGCTGCCGCTGCTCATCGGCCTCATCGCATTCACCGTGTTGATCACCTGGCAGCGCGGCCGGGTCATCGTGACCAAGGCCCGCGACGTCGCCGAAGGTCCGCTGCGCGAGTTCGTCGCCGACATCACCCACCGCGAACCGCCCCTGACCCGGATCCCGGGGACGGCGATCTTCCTCAACCGGGGCAGTGAAACCGCGCCGCTGTCCTTCCGCGCCAACGTCGAGCACAACCACGTGTTGCATCAACACATCATCATCATGTCGATCGACACCCCGCCGGTCCCCCGGGTACCGGACAAGGAGCGGATCACCGTCGATGATCTCGGCAGCCACTACGACGGAATCTTCTTCGTCTCAGCACGATTCGGCTACATGGAGCGCCCCAATGTGCCGGCCGCGCTGCGCCTGGTCAACCCTGCCGACACCGAGGGCATCATCGACATCGCCAACGCGTCGTACTTCCTGTCCCGGATCGACCTGTGTGCCGGCGACCAGCCCACCATGGCGCCGTGGCGCAAACGACTGTTCATCGCCACCTCCCACATGACCGCCGACGCCGCCGGCTACTTCGGACTGCCGCTGGACCAGACCGTGATCATCGGCGCGCGCATCGAGGTCTAACGTGAAGGCATGACCGACTCCACCACGTGTGCGATCGTCGGCGGGGGGCCCGCCGGTATGGTGCTCGGACTGCTGCTGGCCCGGGCCGGTATCGAGGTCACGGTGCTGGAGAAGCACGCCGACTTCCTGCGCGACTTCCGCGGCGACACAGTGCATCCCAGCACCTTGCGCCTGCTCGACGAATTGGGCCTGTGGGACAAGTTCGCGGCGCTGCCGCAGAGCAAGGTGGAAGCCGCCACGCTGACCGTCGACGGTAAAGCGCTGACGATGGTCGACTTTCGCCGGCTGCGGCAACCGCATCGCTATGTCGCGATGGTGCCGCAGTGGGACCTGCTCAACCTGCTGGCTGAAGCGGCCGAGGCCGAGCCGACGTTCACGCTGCGGCTGCAGCACGAGGTCACCGGATTGGTGTGCACCGGCGGGCGCACCACCGGGGTGCGCTATACCTCACCTGATGGCGACGGCGAACTCAGTGCCGAGCTGACCGTGGCCTGCGACGGCCGCTGGTCGGTGGTGCGGCAGGGTGCCGGCCTGGTGGCCCGCGAGTTCCCGGTGGGTTTCGACGTGTGGTGGTTCCGGCTACCACGGGACAGCGGGGCGGCCTACTCGCTGATCCCGCGGACCGCACCGGGCCGGGTGCTGATCATGATTCCCCGGGAGGGCTACTTCCAGATCGCCTACCTGATTCCGAAGGGCAGCGACGCCGGATTGCGGGCCGCCGGGCTGGACGCGTTCAGGGCCGAGCTCAACGAGCTGGTTCCGGAGGCTAACGTCGACAGCCTGACCTCGCTGGACGACGTGAAGTTCCTCGACGTCCGGGTGAACCGGCTCAAGCGCTGGCACACCGACGGCTTGCTCTGCATCGGCGATGCGGCGCACGCGATGTCGCCGGTCGGCGGGGTGGGCATCAACGTCGCCGTGCAGGACGCGGTGGGTGCGGCGACTCTGCTGGCCGAGCCGCTGCGTCGCCGCGATGTCACCAACGCCCACCTGGCCGCGGTACGCCGTCGTCGGCTTCCCGCCGCGGTGGTGACGCAGGCGGTGCAGCGGGTGATGCACCGTCAGCTCGTGGAGCCGATCCTGCGTGGCGAAAGCGCAAACCCGCCCGCGGTGATGACGACCTTGATCCAGCGGTTGCCGTGGTTGTCGGCTATCCCGGCCTACATCGTCGGCGTGGGGGTGCGCCCGGAGCGGGCCCCGGCCTTCGCGCGCCGCTGAGGTCCTAGATCTCGGGCGCCGGGATGACGCCCGTCGCGATCGCACCCGCGGCGCCGCCGTCGACCGCGATCGCCTGCCCGTTGACCCACCTCGCGTCGTCGGACACCAGGAAGCCGATCACCGCGGCGATATCGTCGGGCTGGCCG
The DNA here is from genome assembly GCF_001494595.1 of Mycobacterium sp. M26. Classification (GTDB taxonomy): domain Bacteria; phylum Actinomycetota; class Actinomycetes; order Mycobacteriales; family Mycobacteriaceae; genus Mycobacterium. The sequence continues at coordinate 295,895 of NZ_LN929907.1, read as the reverse complement.
TGCCTGCCCAGCAGCGCCTTGGACCCGTCGAGGGTGTCCTTGCCCATGGTCGCCTCGAAGTCCACCAGGATGGGCGTCTCGACCGGGCCCGGCAGCACGGCGTTGATCCGCAGCCCGCGCTGCCGCATGGCCAGACCGGTCGACAGCGTGTAGACGGTGGCCACCTCTTTGGAGAAGTTGTAGGCGTTGCCGTGCTGCGGGTTCTCCTTGAACCAGGCGGCGCCGTCTTCGAATGTGCTGGTGGCCAGCAGATCCTGGATTGCGGGCAGCCGGGCGGGCCAGCCGAAGCCGGCGATCGAAGACACCACCACCACCGAACCGCCGGGGTTCAGCCGGTCGACGAAGGCGGTGGTCAGGTGCCGCACGGCGAGTGCGTTGACCGCCAGCACCAGGTCCGCCGGCGCCGTACCGGGCACCCCGGCGACGTTCACCAGCGCGTCGAAGCTGCCGTCGAGCTGTTCGAGCGCGGCATCGATGCTGCGGGGGTTGGCCAGATCCACCTCGATGTGCTCGGTGACAGCTGCGGTGGGGCTGTTGCGGTCCAGGCAGTACACCTGCGCACCCTGGGCCAGCAGACGTTCGGCGACGGCGTGCCCGATCCCGGAGGCCGCTCCGGTGACGACGATTCGCAGGGACGACATGGTGGAACTCCTTGCTCGAGAGGGGCTTACCAGCGGGCCGCGATGGCCTGCTGGCGCTGCAGGAAGGACATGTCGATCAGCTGGCCGCCGATGAGCATGTTGTGGGCGTGGCAGAGCTGGTGCAGCGCGAACGACGCCTGCATGGCGTTGACCCGGCCCTGATTGTCCTGCGCGGTGTTGACCGCTTCTTTGGCCAGTCGGAGCGCGAACAGTGGTTGTTCGGCGATGTGTTCGGCCAGTTGCATGGTGAACGTGGCCAATTCGTCCAGCGGGACAACGTGATTGACCATGCCGAGCCGGTGGGCGTCGGCAGCGCTGAGCGCGTCGGAGGTGAACAGCATCTCTTTGGCCTTGCGGACCCCGACCTCCCACGGATGGTTGAAGAACTCCGCGCCGGCGATCCCCATGGCCACCGTGTTGTCGGCGAACACCGCGTTGTCTGCGGCGACCACGATGTCACACGGCCACACCAGCATCAGGCCGCCGGCGATCACCTTGCCCTGAACCTCGGCAATGGTGGGCTTGGGGATGTTGCGCCAGCGCTCGGAGAAGCCGAGATAGATCTCCTTCTCCCGGGCCATCTGGCCCTGTGCCCCTTCGCATTCGAAGCCACACCAGGTGCCGACGGTGTCGTGGCCTGCCATCGCGCCCTGCAGGTTCTCCCGCAAGTCGTGGCCTGAGGAGAAGTGCGGACCGTCGGCCGCGAGGATGATCACCTTGATGTCGTTGTCGTGGGCCGCCTTATCGAAGGCGTCGTTGAGGTCATAGAGCAGTTGGGTGTCCTGCGAGTTGCGGGTCTCCGGGCGGGCCAGCACGATGCGGGCGATACCGGGCCGGGGCGTCTCGTAGCGAATCTTGCTGTTGGTCATGGTCTTCCCGGTGTCAGAAGGTGCAGGGCATGGATTGCACGGCGTGGATGAAGTTGCCGGACAGGTAGGTCGGTTCGCCGGCCTCGATCGTGGGCAGCTGGGTGAGCAACTCCCGGAACAGCGCCCGCAGCTGGGCCTTGGCCAGCTGTGCGCCCAGGCAGTAGTGCGCGCCGCCGCCCCCGAAGGCGACGTGATGGTTCGGGTTGCGGCTCAGGTCGAATCGGTGCGGATCGGGGATCACCGACCCGTCCCGGTTGCCCGAAGAGTAGAACATCACGACCTTGTCCCCGGCGGCGATGTGCTGACCGCCCAGGGTGTAGTCGCTGGCCGCGGTGCGGCTGAACGTCATGACGGGGGTGGACCAGCGGACGAACTCCTCGACCGCGCTGTCGATCCGGTTGTCGAAGTCGGCTGTCAGCCAGGCCCGTTGGTCGGGATTGCGGGTCAGCGCGTAGAGCGAGTGGCTGGTGGTCTGGCGGGTGGTGTCATTGCCGGCCACCGACATCAGCACCATGAAGGCGCCGATCTCGGCGTTGGTCAGCCGCTCGCCGTCCACCTCGGCCTGCACCAGGTTGGTCATGATGTCGTCCTGCGGGCGGCTGCGCCGCTCCTCGGCCATCTCGACGGCCACCTGGTGCAGGAACATCTGGTTGGTCACCATCACCTCGAGGGCGTTGCGGTCCCCGAGGAACAGCGGGTCGCTGACGGACACCATCGCGTCGGCGGCGTCGCGCACGGCGTCACGCTGGGCGTCGGGCACACCGACCATGTCGGCGATGGTCACCAGCGGAAGCTTCACTGCGCAGTTGCGCACGAAGTCCGAGCCGCTGCCGGCCGCGGCCAGTTCACCGACGATGAGCTTCGCGTTGTATTCGATGCTCTCCACCAGTCGCGCGACCGCGCGGGGAGTGAACGCCTGGCGCACCAAACCCCGGATCTTGGCGTGCTTGGCGCCGTCCATTCCGAGGAATGACAGCGTCACCTCGATGATGTCTTCCGGCACCGGCTCCATGTGGACGCCTTTGCTGGAGATGAAGACGTCACTGTGCCGACTGACCTCGACGATGTGTTCGTGAGTGACCGCGGCCCAGAATCCGGGTTCCGGGGCGGCGGGTAACAGGCTCGGGGTGTCCACCGGCGGGTGCCAGGACACCGGACGCTGCTCGCGGAGGATCCGGAAGCTGCGTTCGCGCTCGTCTGCGGTAGTCGACCAGAACGCGCGCGAGGAGATGTCGATCTCGTCGAACGGGGGCTTGTCGGGCATCGGGGCTCCTCGGTCGGTGCGGTATCCGGCGTGAGGCACACCACATCGGCCGGACTCCAGCACCGTAAACACACCGCGCCCGCAAGTCAAGACAGTATGTCTTAGACAGAGCGTCTTGATTTGCTATCCGCGGTGTTAGGATGGCTCGGTGCCGTCGATTACCCGCGGACCGCAAGCACCGGTGCGGACCACTCCGGAGGCTCGCGCGGACCGTCGTCGTGATTTGAGCCGGCGTCTGCTCGCGGCCACCGAAGCGCTGATGCGTGACGGGGCGTCGTTCACCGAGCTGAGCGTGGAACGTCTGGCGGTGGCCGCCGGGACGTCCCGGGCGACCTTCTACGTGTACTTCAAGGACAAGTCACGGCTGCTCGAGGAATTCGCCGAACAGGTTCTCGACGACATCGCCGCAGCGGTGCAGGGGCTGTGGAGCCAGCGCGACGCCGCACCGGCGGACATGAGGCGAGCGATCAGCGACATGATCGCCGCGTATCGCCGCCACCAGGAAGTACTCGGCGCGATCATGGAAGTCGCGCACTACACGCCCGCGATCGACACGGCCTACCGGCAGTTGATCGACCGCAATGCCCGCTACAGCCGGGATTTCCTCGATCGGGAGATCGCCGCCGGTCGGATCCGTGCCGTCGACAGCGATTCCCTCGGCCGGGTAATCACGTGGATGGTCGAGCGCTGCTGCTACCAGATGCTGCGCGACAACGCCCCCGATGCCGAGGACCGGCTGGCCGACGCGCTCACCGAGATGATCTGGAGCGCAATCTATCTCGAAGCTCCGCGCTAGCCGCGGTTGAGTGTGCGGTGAGGGTGGAAAATCGCCGGGAATCCCGCCCTGGGCGCACACTCAATCTGATCGCCCGCGTTAGCCGCCCAGCATCACCAGACCGCCGTCGACGGCGATCAGCTGGCCGGTGATGAAGTGTGACCCCTCGCCGGCCAGGAACACCAGCACCGGCCCGAGGTCGCGATCGGGATCTCCGAGCGCACCACCCAGCGGGATGCTGGCCTGGATCTGCTGATCGATGAAGGGAGCGGCCTCCGGTCCGAGGAAATCCCGCAGCCGCTGGGCGCCGCGGGTCTGCATGGCCGGCGCCAGCGCGTTGACCGTCACCTTGTCGCCCGCCCACGCCTTGGCCGCCGACCGGGTCCACGCCTGGACCGCGCCTTTGGCTGCGGCATACACCGCTGAGATCGGGCTGCCCGTCACCGCTTCCGAGGAGCCGAAGTTGATGATCCGGCCGCCGGTCTTGCGCATCACCGCGTGGGCGGCCTGGTTGGTGAAGACCGTGGTCTTGAGATTCGTGTCGAGCACAAAGTCGATGTCGGCGGCGGTGATGGCACCGGGCACGCCCTGCTGCCAGAGCCCGGCGGCGTTGACCAGCACGTCGAGCCCGCCCAACGAGGAGACCGCGGCGTCGATCATCGTGCCGACCGCGTCCTGGTCGCGGGCGTCGCACTGCAACCAGGTGGCGGTGCCCTCGTCAGTGGGTTCGGTGCGGTGGTAGGTCGCGACGATGTCGGCACCGGCAGCGGTGAGCGCTCGCACCGCGGCGGCGCCGAGGCCGGTGGCCGCCCCGGTGACCACGATCCGCCTGCCCGCCAGCGGCTGGCTCACCGGGATGTCTCGATCGTCGGCATAGCGGCCACGGTAAGCAACCCGGCTACGTGTGTCAACAATCCAGCAGCACGAATTACGTTGTGCTGTTCGAATATTCGACACCGTCAGAGGTGAGGCAACACCTCGCCGGCCAGCAACTCGAGAGTGGCATCGGAGGCGCGATCGTGGGTGAACAGCACCACCTGCCCGAAGCCCATCTGCCGCAGTGCGCCCAATCGGTCGACGATGTCCTGCGGGGTTCCGATCAGCCCACCCTCGTGCAGTCCGAAAGCCGGATTGCCGAAACGCTTTTCGGCCACCTCGCGCACGGCCGGCAGGGCAGCCTCGTCGGGAGCCACCGCCAGCACCGCTTCCACGGACATCACGATCGAGTCGGGGTCGCGGCCGATCTGGTCGCACAGCCCGCGCAGCACATCGAGTTTGTGCTGCATCTCGCCGAGGGCATAGGTCGGCACATTCCACACGTCGGCGTAGTGCGCGACCAGCGGCAGCGTGTACTTCTCGCCGGCGCCGCCGACCACGATGGGTGGTCGGGGAGTGCGCGCCGGTCCGGGCTTGATCGGCATGTCGACGACGGTGAAATGTGCTCCGCGGTAGTCAATCCGCTCGTCGGCGAATGCCTGGGTGAGGATCTCCAGCGTCTCGCGGAGCCGCTCGGAGCGGTCAGCGAACGATCCCCAGCGCAGCCCCAGCCGGTGGTGCTCGTCCTCGATCGAGCCGCTGCCGATGCCGAGTTCGAGGCGCCCACCGCAGATCTGGTCCAGGGTGGTGGCCATCTTCGCCAGCACCGCCGGATGACGAAACTGGTTGCACAGCACCAGGTGTCCGACTCGCAGCCGCTCGGTCCGCGCCAGCAGTGCGGTGGCCAGCGTCCAAGCTTCCAGCGAGTCGATCCCGGGAACACCGGGCCCGTACATGTGGTCGTAGAGCCACAGCGACCCGATGCCGAGCTCGTCACAGCGCTGCGCGCGGTGCAGCATGTCGGCGTAGGAGAACCCCATCTGCGGGACGTACACCCCGACGTCGAGGGTGCTCACTGCTTGATGCCGACCGCGTGCCGTAGTTGGGCCAGGAACTCGTCGGCGTCATCGCTGCGCACCACGTAGTGCGACACGGCCACCCGGATCGCGGTGGCTGCCTTGACTCCGGCGTTCGCACCGGTGAGCAGGCGCTCCAGGCGGGACCGCATGACCGGCAGGATGTTGCCGAGCTGGGCGATCACCACCTCGGGCTCGATGTCGATGAGCCGCACCCCGGAGTAGGACTGCTGGTAGGAGACGATGAACTGCAGTGCGGCGTCGAGCTTGTCGGCGCCCCGCAAGCCCGCCGTCGCGCGGCTGATCCCGTCATCGAACATGTGCCGCTCGTAGACGCTGAACGCGTCCAGCAGCTCCTCCTTGGAGGCGAACCAGCGGTACAGCGTCGGCCGTGAGACACCGGCCTGCAGCGCGACCTCCGACAAGCTGAGTTTGGTCTGTCCGTTTCGGGCCAGTACCTCCGCCGTCGCCTTGAGGATGCGATGCCGCGAGGAGGTGTCGTCCTCGGGGTTCGCGTCGGCGGGCGCATGGCTCACCTGTACAGGATTACAGGTCGAGGCCAATGTGTCACGCGGGTTGGCCCAACCGAGACACATCCCACTGTCTTTACAAATATTGAGTCAAGTGTCACGCTGTGCACGTGCCCAACGGTTCGCGTGAGTACAGCCAGCACGACATCTCGTCGCGCCGATTCTGGAGCCAGCACTTCGACGTGCGCGACCAGACGTTCGCGCAGCTCCGGGCGACCGAAGGGTTGACCTGGCACCCGCCGGTGCCGTCGGTGTTCGACAACGCCGAGCCGGGCTTCTGGGCGTTGACCCGCCGAGCCGACATCGTGCACGCCAGCCTGCACCCGGAAGTGTTCAGCTCGGCCAACGGCATCGCGCTCGATCCGATGCCTGCCGACCTGCAGCGCATCGCCACCTTCTTCCTGATGATGGACCCGCCGCAGCACACCCTGTACCGGCGGCTGATCAGCTCGGCCTTCACCCCGCGCAATGTGGCCCAGATCGACGAGCAGGTCCGCAAGAACGCCGCCACCGTCGTCGACGACCTGGCCGGTGCCGGTGAGGTGGACTTCGTGGCCGCCTGCTCGGCCCGGTTGCCGATGATGACGATCTCCGAAATGCTCGGTGTGCCAACAGATCAGCGCGAAGCGGTGGCCAAGGCCGCCGAGAAGCTGTTCTCGATGAGCGACGACGAGTACAGCAGCCTGGAGGAACGGGCCGAGGCGACCATCAACGAGATGTTCCTGTTGGCCAACACCGGCATCGAGCTGGCCAAATTCCGCCGCAGGCATCCCGCCGACGACCTGATGACCAGCATCGTCAACGCCGAGGTCGACGGGCACCGGCTCACCGACGAGGAGATCGGCGCGTTCCTGATCCTGCTCGCCTCGGCGGGCAACGACACCACCAAACAGACCACATCGCACGCGATGCTGGCCTTGGCGGCCAACCCCGATCAGCGGGACTGGCTGATGGCCGACTTCGACGGCCGCATCGGCCAGGCCGTCGAGGAGTTCATCCGCTTCGCCACGCCCGTGCTGCAGTTCGCGCGCACCGTCACCGAGGACACCGAACTGGCCGGCCAGCAGCTGTCTGCCGGTGACAAGGTCGGTCTGTTCTACTGCTCGGCCAACCGGGACGACGCGGCGTTCGACCAGCCCCAGGACTTCGATCTGCGGCGCTCGCCCAACCCGCACCTGGGCTTCGGCGGCGGTGGCCCGCACTTCTGCCTGGGCAATCAGCTGGCGCGCACCGAACTGCGGAACATCTTCCGCGAGTTGCTCACCCGCGTGCACGTCGAGTTCGGCGAGCCGGAGTTCCTGATGAGCAACTTCGTGCACGGGATCAAACGGCTCCCCGCCTTCGTGCGGTGACGACAGCGGAGGCACACATGCGCATCGAGGTCGACCTCGGCAAGTGCACCGGCCACGGGATCTGCGAGACGATCGCCGACGACGTCTTCGAGGTCGGCGACGACGGCCTGGTGCACCTGCACCATCCGCAGCGCCCCGAATCCGACCGGGTGCGCATGCAGCAGGCCGTCATCCAGTGCCCGGCTGCGGCCCTTCGCCTTGTCGAGGACGACCGATGAAGAAGTACTACAGCCACACCCTGCTCTACCTGCACGAGACGATCGCGCTGGGCGGCGAGCACAGTGACCGCTTCACCGAGCGATTCACCGCCGTCTACCAGCCGATGATGGAATCCCTTGGGGCGCGGCTGTTCTCCATCTGGGAGACCACGCCCTACAACGGCCACTGGCCGCAGGTCACGATCATCTGGGAGATCGACGCGTTCGCCGACTATGCCCGCATCGGCCGGGCGCAGGCCCCGGGCGGTAGTCACCGCGATGCTTTCGTGGCCTGGTCGGACTACCTGGCCGGGGTCGGCGCCAGCGGTGAGGGCCGGATCATGTATGCCGGGCGGCACAATCGCCCGCTGGCTGAACTCACCGAAGCGCAGTTCGGCGCCGGCTTGGTGATCCAGGAGATCATGCAGACCAAGCCCGGGCGCCAGGACGATTACATCCGCGAACTGGAGCGGCTGTACGTGCCGTGGTCGGAGCGCACCGGCAAGCGGTGGCTGGGTTCCTTCATCACTACGTTCCGGTTCAACGAGGTGATCCACTACTGGGCCCTCGACGGTGACTGGGACTGCTTCGAGAACCACTATCCGTCCTGGAAGGACAGCCCTCCGCCGGAGATCGTCACCTGGATGAGCGTGGCGCCTGCCCTGCGCGACGGTTGGGAGGACTCCATCCTGCAGGCCCTGCCCCCATCCCCGCTGCGATAGGGGTTGGGATGCCGGTTGTTTCGTATCATCCATTCGATCCCGATGTGATGGCCGACCCGAGGCCGTTCTACCGGGCCCTGCGCGATCACCACCCGGTGTACTACATCGAGGACCTGGACACCTACGCGCTGTCCCGTTTCGAGGACATCTGGCAGGTGCTGGAGATCAACGACGGCACCTTCGTCGCCTCGGAGGGCACGCTGCCCTCGGCCGCGGTGCTGGCCCATCGCAACGGCGGGCCGGTGCCGGATCCGCCGCTGCACCCCATGCCGTTCCACGCCAACTTCGACGCCCCGATCTATGACGACGTCCGACGCTGCACGGCAGGCCCGTTCCGGCCGAAACCGGCTGCCGGCCTGCAGGACCGGATCCGCGAACTCGCCAACGAACGGCTCGACGACCTGCTGGCGCGTGGTCGATTCGACCTCACCCAGGACTACGGCGGTATCGTGGCAGCATCGATGGTGTGCGAATTGATCGGTCTGCCAACCGATCTGGCCCACGATGTGCTGGCTACCGTGAATGCGGGCAGTCTGGCGCAACCGGGCAGTGGCGTGGAGGTGGCCAATGCCAGGCCCGGGTATCTGGAGTATCTGACCCCTGTGGTGGCGCGGGCTCGCGACCATGGCGGTTCCGCGATCGTCGAGAGCCTGCTGCGCTACCGGTTGCCCGACGGCTCAGCGCTGTCGGACACCGAGGTGGCCACCCAGCTGCTGGGGGTGTTCATCGGCGGCACTGAGACAGTGCCCAAGATCGTCGCGCACGGGCTGTGGGAACTGAGCCGCCACCCCGACCAGCTGGCCGCCGTGCGGTCCGACCCCGCCGCCACCGTGCCGGTGGCCCGCGAAGAGATGATCCGATACTGCGCGCCGGCGCAGTGGTTCGCCCGAACGGTGCGGCGCCCCTTCACCATTCACGACACCACGATCGCACCGGGCCAGCGGATCATCAGCCTGCTGGCTTCGGCCAACCGCGACGAGCGTGAGTATCCCGATCCGGAGGCGTTCGTCTGGGACCGGCCGATCGAGCGGTCACTGGCCTTCGGCCGGGGGCAGCACTTCTGCCTGGGCTACCACCTGGCGCGCCTGGAGATCGCGGTGCTGGTCACCGAATGGCTGCGGCGGGTGCCGGACTACCGTATCGACGAGCAGGCGGCCTGGCGTCCGCCGTCGAGCTTCCAATGGGGCTGGAACTCAGTCCCCGTCGAAGTGCAATAATCGCTCGATGTCGGTCGAGAATCGCGTTACCTACTGCCGCATCTGCGAGCCGATGTGCGGGCTGATCGCCACCGTCGAGAATGAGCGGCTGATCTCGCTGCGTCCCGATCCGGACCACCCGCTATCCCAGGGCCGTGCCTGCCCGAAGGGCATCGCATTCACCGATGTGCAGAACGACCCGGACCGGGTGCTGACCCCGTTGCGCAGGCGCGCCGACGGCTCGTTCGAGGATGTCAGCTGGGACGTCGCCCTCGACGATATCGCCGCACGCCTGTCCGCCATCATCGCCCGGCACGGCGGCACCGCCGTCGGTCAGTACATCGGCAACCCGACCGCCTTCGGCTACGCGGCCGGCCTGTGGGGTGGGCTGCTGATGGCGCGGATCGGCACCAAACACCTGTATTCCGCTGGCTCCCAGGACATCAACAGCCGCTTCGTCGCGAGCAAGCTGCTCTATGGCGCCGTCAGCCAGTTGCCGTTCCCGGACCTGCCGCGCACCGACTTCCTGCTGATGCTCGGTGCCAATCCGCTGGTGTCGCGGGGCAGTGCGGTGCGCGCGCCCCGGATCAAGGACGACTTGAGCGCCATCGTCCGCCGCGGCGGGCGGGTGGTGGTGATCGACCCCCGCCGGACTGAGACCGCGCGCGCCCACGAGCACGTGGCCGTGCGACCCGATTCGGATGCCTGGCTGCTGTTGTCGATGCTCAACGTGATCTTCACCGAGGGGCTCGACGACGCGGCGGCCATCGCCCGGCAGTCCACCGGTGCTGACACGCTTCGGACGCTGTGCGCACCGTTCCCGCCGGAGGCCACCGCGGACCGCACCGGTCTGCCCGCCGACGCGGTTCGCACGCTGGCCCGCGACTTCGCCACCGCACCGACAGCGACCGCTTACGGCCGCACCGGTGCCTGCCTCGGCAACCACGGCACCCTGGTGAGCTTCCTGCTCGATGCGCTGACACTGGTAACCGGTAACCTCGACCGGCCCGGCGGCACCCTGATGTCGCATGCGGTGATTCCGTTGGAGGACATGGGCGAACGCTCCGGCAACCTCAGTTACGGCAAAGAGCACTCGCGGATCGGCAACCTGCCCGACGTCAACGGCACCTTCCCTGCCGCGGTGATGGCCGATGAGATCACCACCCCGGGCGAGGGCCAGCTGCGGGCGCTGTTCGTCCAGGCCGGCAACCCGGTCCTGACGGTGCCCAACAGCGATGCGCTGGAAGCGGCGATCCAGCAGCTGGATCTGCTTGTCTCCCTTGATTTCTACGTCACCGAGACCAACAAGTACGCGCACTACATCCTGCCGGCCACCACCATGCTGGAGCGCGACGATCTGCCGACCACGTTCGCGGCGTGCTGCCCGTCGGTGTTCGTGCAGACCACCGAGGCCGTCCTCAAGCCCTACGGTCAGGCTCGCGCGGAGTGGGAGGTGTACGCCGACATCGCCAAGCGAATGGGGTTGTCGTTGTTCGCCACCGGCCCGTTGCAGCGGCTCAATCCGGTTCTGGCACTGCTGGAACGCAAAGGCCTGATGAACGTCACTCCCCGGGCCTTGATGTCCCTGCTGCTGCGCACCGGGCCGTACGGCGACCGGTTCGGCCTGCGTCGCAGCGGACTGAACCTGAAGAAGCTGCGGGAGAATCCGCACGGCCTGGTGCTGGCCGAACATGTACCCACCGGTGTGCTCGAGAAGGTGGTGCGGCATCCCGGTGGCACGGTGCGCCTGGACCCGCCGGAGATCGTGGCCGAGGTCGGCAGGCTCGGCACCCGCGGTAACGACGACCCCGACTATCCGTTGCTGGCCATCGGCATTCGCGAAGTGCGATCGCAGAACTCCTGGATGCACAACAGTCCCACTCTGATGAAGGGTGACCGCAAGCACCGCACCCGGATCAATCCGGACGATGCGGTGGCCGCCGGGATCGTCGACGGAGGACGGGTGCGCATCACGTCCCGGCAGGGCCAGATCGAAACCGACGTGGTGGTCACCGACGAGGTCGGCATCGGCACCATCGCCGTCCCCCACGGGTGGGGCCACCGCGGCGGCTGGCAGCTGGCCAACAGCATCCCGGGGGCCAACGTCAACGAACTGACCTCCAGCCGGCCGGAGGATCTCGAGACCCTGGCCGGGATGTCGGTGCTCAACGGCGTCGCGGTGCGGATCGAGCCGGTCACTCAGTGACGGTGAAGCCGGCCAGCCAGTCCTCGTGCATCTCGCCGGCGATGGACACCCGCCACTGGTAGCGTTCACCGACTTTGAGGTTCAGCGGCGGGATGGTCGCGATGAACGGAATGGTGACCGGGGTGCCCTCCGGGTGGACCGGATGGCGGCGGGCCTTGATGGTGTTCTCCTCGGTCTGCGCCACCCGTGCCCCGTCACTGTCGACGAGTTCGGCGCGGATCGGAAACGACTGGCCCAGTTCGGACCACTGCACCTCGACGAACACGATCAGGACATGCTGCGCGGTGGGCGTCGGGCTGGTGGTCCAACCCAGTCCCAGGGCGTGCACCGTCCCGTTCTGGTCGAGGTGGCCGCTGGTGGCCAGCAGCACGATGGCTCTCATCGCTGGCTGAACTCGCCGGCCAGCTGCTTCTTGTCGACCTTCTCCCCAGCCACGGTGGGCAGCGGCTCAGCACGGATCACCCAGCGGCTGGGCACCGCGAAGTAGGCCACGATGCCGCGCAGATGCTCGGCCAGTTCCTGCTCGGTCGGCACCGGCCCGCCGGGGCGGTGCACGACGACGGCGGCGAGTTCCTCGCCGAGGTCGGGGTGCGGAAGCCCGATCGCGGCGGCTTCCACGACGTCGGGGTGCGACAGCAGCGCCTCTTCGACGTGCGGGCAGGCGATGTTCTCCCCGCCGCGGATCACCATGTCCTTGCTGCGGCCGTCGATGAACAGATACCCCTCGTCGTTGATATGCCCGAGGTCGCCGGTGTGCAGCCAGCCCTCGGAATCCACGGGGCCGCCGTCGATTCCGATGTACCCGAGCATCACGGTGGGGGAGCGGACCAGGACTTCGCCGATGCCGTCATCGTCGGGATCGGCGATCGCGAGTTCCACTGTCGGATAAGGGCGCCCGACGGAGGAGGGGTACTTGGCCAGGTCGGGTGCGCCCGCGACGGTGAAGAATCCGGCACCTTCGGTCATCCCCCAGGTATTGGCCAGGCCCCGTGCTTGCAGTTGGGGGAGCTTACGGGCCAACCGCTCCAGCAGGACCGGTGACACCGCCGCCCCGCCCAGCGGAAACGCGCGCAGGCTGGACAGGTCGTAGGAGTCGAAGTCCGGATGCTCCAGCAGACGCACCGCCATCGTCGGCACCCCACCCCAGCGCTGCACCCCCTCGGCTTCGATCAGGGCGAGGATCTGGCCCGGGTCGAACCGTCCGGAGTTGAGCACGATCCGTCCGCCGGTGATCATCTGGCTGAGCAACGTCGCCAGCGCGCCGACGTGGAACAGCGGGGTGCAAACCAGGTTGACGTGTTGCGGCGCTTGGGTATTCAGCAACTGCGGCAGCTGCCGGGATCGCACCAGCACATTCTGCTGGTTGCCCGCGATACCGCGGAACGACAGTTCGACCGCCTTGGGCAGGCCAGAGCTGCCGGAGGTGAACAGGACGGCGGCCGGGTCGTCCTCGTCGGCGGGTCCGGGCAGCGACGGGGGTGTCGCGGTGAAACCCCGGAAGCACGAACCGAATTCGCTGACATCGAGTACGGGCAGTGCGGTCGGGACTGCGGGATCGTCGGTGATGACGGCGACAGGGTCGACGAGGGCGATCGAGTGCTCGGCCTCCCGGGGGCTCCACCACCGGTTGCCGAGCACAGGTACCGCGCCCAGCGCCCAGATCCCCCACAGCGCGAGCACCCAGTCGGGGCTGTTGTATCCCAGTAGCACGACACGCCGCCCGGGGGTCACACCGAGGCCGTGCAGCATGTCGCGTGCGGCGTCGACGGCGGCGAAGAACTCACCGAAACTGATCCGGCGCTCGCCCTGGACCAGGAAGGTCCGCTCAGCCCAGCGGTCGCAGCCGAAGAACAGATCGGCGAAGGTGCGGGGCCGCTGCGGATAGACCAGGCCGGGGTGACCGGCGTAGTGCCCTACTTCGACGTCTTCACCCCATGGCGACTGCACAAAACGCGATCCTAGAAGGCTCCTAGGCGCTCGACGCCGCGAGGTCCGCGCCGACTCTCTCGATGCGGGCCGGCACATGCTTGTGCCAGGGGGTTCCGGCGTAGGCGTCCGCCCAGTCGGTCGAGGTCAGGTCGTTGGGAGCAACGCCCGGTACCTGCACGGCACCGTCAGCAGCGACGAAGTCGAGGCCGTAGCCGTTGGGCAGCGAGGCGTGTCCGGCCAGCATCGCGGGGCTGACTTCGACACTGGCCTCGGCACTGCCCGCCGCGGTGACGATCCGTGCCCGCCCACCGTCGACAAGCCCCAGTTCCTCGGCATCCTCGACGCTGACCCGTAGCGCGCCCTCGGTGTCACGTTTGCGCCACGCCGGGTTGCGCAGGATGTCGTTGGCGGTGAAGGCGCGCCGCTCGCCGGCGGACAGCACGATCGGGAACTCGTCGGTGGTCAATCCGGGCCGTGCGTCGCGCAGGGCCCGGATCTCGTCGAGCATCTCGGGCATCTCGAGTTTGATCCTGCGGTCGGCATGGCCCATCAGCGCGAAGTCATCGGCGTACTCGTGCACGGTGAACGTGATGCCCGACGTGCCGGACAGGATGGCGTCGAACAGTGCGTTGCCGTCGGCATGGCCGGCGCGGCGGACGGCCTCGGGATAGGTCAGTGCGGCCTTCTGCGCCAAACCCCACAGTGCGGCAGCACCTTTGAGGTTCTCCGGCAGGGTCGGCCCCAGCGTCTCGTAGAGCACGTAGGGCAGGGCCTTGCCCAGCGCGGGGTTGGCCGCGAGCTCGGTGAAGAACGCCTGGGTGTAGGCATCGCGGCCCTGATGGGCGGCCTCCCGCAGCGGGCGCAGGTCGTCGTCGCTGACGATCCCGAGCGCGCGCACCAGGCGGGCCCAGATCTCCGGCTCGGGCAAGGTCCCCGGCAGCGGTTCGAACAGCGGGTGGCGCAGGTGGAACATGTTGTGCGGGAACTCGAAGTTGAAGAACGTCGCTTCCGGCTTCTCGAACTGACTGGATGCGGGCAGGATGTAGTCGGCCAGCCGGGCCGTCTCGGTCATCACCACGTCGATCACGACGAGCAACTCCAGCGACTCGAACGCCGCCTTGCAGGCTGCCGAGTCGGCGATCGAATGCGCGGGGTTGCTGCTCTCCACGATCATGGCCCGGAATCGGTCGGGGTGATCGGTGAGGATCTCGCGGGGCACCACGTTCGAGGGAACGAGACCGGCGATGATCGGTGAGCCCGTTACCGGGGAGCGACCGACACCACCGGCGCCGAACAGCGGGGCGAACGACGAATGGAGATGTTGCCCACCGCGTTTGGCGAAGTTCCCGGTGAGGATCCACAGCAGCTTGTTGAGGTAGGAGCACAGCGTGCTGTTGGGTGCCTGCTGGACGCCCAGGTCCTCGAACACCGCGACGCTCTGGGCGGTGCCGATGCGGCGTGCCGCGGCGCGCAGCAGCTCCTCGTCGACGCCGCTGCGCTGCGCATAGTCGCCGACCGGAATACCGGCCAGCACCTCGCGGACGGTGTCGACACCGTCGACGTGATCAGTCAAAAAGGTTTCGTCGCAGAGTTTTTCCTGTACCAGAACGGCCGCCAGCGCGGCCAGGCACCACGCGTCGGCGCCCGGCTTGACCCGCAGGTGGAAGTCGGCCATCTTGGCGGTGTCGGTGAGCACCGGGTCGATCACGATCATCGACCGGGCCGGGTCCTTGGCGATCTCGTTGAGCACGGTGCGGGCCCGCGGAAAGCTCTGCGACATCCACGGGTTCTTGCCGACGAAGACCGAGACCTCGGCATGCTCGAACTCACCGCGGGTGTGTCCGCCGTAGAGGTGGGCGTCGACCCAGGCCTCGCCGGTCTTCTCCTGGGCCAGGGCGTTGGATCGGTACCGGGAGCCCAGCGGCTTGAGGAAGGCGCTGCTGTAGGCGCCGCCGAGGTGGTTGCCCTGACCGCCGCCGCCGTAATAGAAGATCTTGTCCCCACCGTGGGTGTCGGCGATCCGCTTGAAGCCCGCCGCGATCTCGGTAATGGCGGTGTCCCAGTCGATTTCCTCGTAGCCGCCGTCGGCCGTGCGGCGCAGCGGCGACGTCAGCCGCATCGGGTTGTTCTGATAGTGGTCGAGGCGCAGCGCCTTGTTGCAGGTGTAGCCCTGTGTGCCGGGATGTTCCTTGTCCCCGCGGATGTGGGACAGCACCCGGGCTCCGTCCTGATCGCTGGTTTGCACCACGATGCCGCAGTTGCACTCGCACAGAACGCAGGCCGTGCTCTTCCAGTCACCGGACATGGGTTGCTCCTGTTCTCAGTTGGCCTCGAGCAGACCGGATAGCTGTCGATGGACGGTGTCGATGGGGGCGACATCGCGCGCCGCGCGGGCCAGCACGATCGCGCCCTCCAGTGCGGACGTCATCAGCACCGCGAGGTCGGCGGCGCGTGTGGCGGGTATGCCGTCAGCGATCATCTGCTGGGCGATCAGTCCGTTCCAGCGCTCGAACGCTGCATGGGCGCGGTCGATCATCGGAGGTGAGGTCTCGGGGTCGCCGGCCTCCACCGCGACGGCCAGCACCGGGCACCCGGCGCGGAAGTCGGTGTCCTGCAGGTTCTTGCGGTAGAAGCGGACCAGCGTGTCGAGCATCTCGGCGCTGCTGGTCGAGCGCTTCATCTTGGCCGCGACGTACTCGGCGGCGTAATCGACTGCCTCGCAGAGCAGTTGGGTCCGACCGCCAGGGAAGTAGTGGTAGGCCGAGCCGCGTGGTGCACCGCTGTGCTGCAGAACGTCGGCGATCGCCGTCGGATGGGCGCCGCGTTCCCGGATCAGCATCGCGGCTGAGGCAACCATGCGTTCACGAGGACCCGCCATGCCTATGTATACAACCATACATAATCCGCTCGCGCCAGTGCCGGGGATCATTGCTGAGCGTCACGCCAGCGCGGCGCTGGCCGCCGACGGTCACTCTGGGGTGACGCTGGGCGAGGGAGCCAGCCCGCGCCTTACCTCCGCTAGTCGCGCAGGGCGAAGATGCGCTGCATGTCGGCGACTGCAGCCGGCTCGCCCCGAAAGTCGATGCGCTTCCACGCGGCTCTCCTGCGCGTTGCTGTTCGCTCCACGCGAAGGGCGAGCAGATCTCGGGCGGCTGCCTTGACTGTGACCGCGACCGGGTTACCCGGCGGTGCAAGTTCACCACGATCGACCGAGAACTCAAAGAGACGTTCGTCGATATAGATCTGGTAGGAGGCCACCACCTCGGCAGCGCTGGTGGGGTCAAAGCCGGCAATGATGCCAGCCAGGAATCCGGTCAACGGTTTGCCGGCAAGATCACCGCCGTCGATCCGACCCATGCCGAAGACGGCGATCGCTTTGATGACCGGGGCGACCTTGCGCCAGCCCTCGTCAGTCAGCTCATAGACGATGCGAGCGGCCGGTGGGGGTAGCTCCTTGCGTTCGACGAGCCCGCCCTCTTCCAACGCGCGCAGTCGATCCGCGAGCAGGTTGGTCGCAATTCCCGGCAGCTCGGCGCGCAGATCGCTGTACCGGCGCGGTCCACCGAACAATTCGCGGAGGATCAACATGGTCCAACGCTCCCCCAGAACATCCATGCCCATCGCTACTGGGCAGTTCTGGCTGTAGGTCTTCTGCACCACCACCACCTGGACTTCGGCAAACGTTACTGTAGGCAGTGTATTAGACGTGCAGATAAAGTTGCCACTTTATTTTCTTGTCTATAGTGTGGGGAAGGCAACCAGGAATGGCCAGGAAGGACAGCCATGACAACCATCGAGTCACCCGAGTCGTCCTACACCCGAACGTGGGCCGGTGATCGGGGAGAAGTCAGGCACTTTGTCCGAGCCGATGGATCACGGCTGCGCTACTACACAACCGGCACCGGCCCTCCCCTGGTTCTGATTCACACCGTGCGGACCCAATTGGACTACTTCCAGAGGGTGATCCCCCGGTTGCTCGATCGCTTCACCGTCTACGCTGTCGACCTGCCCGGCATGGGGTGGTCAGACATCGTCGCGAACCAATCGTTTGAAGAGGCCGATTTCCGCTCGGCGATCGTCGATTTCGTCCAGGGGCTTGATCTCAGAGCGGTGACACTGGCCGGCGAATCGCTTGGCGGCGCCGTCGCCCTGTTGGCATCCATAGATCTCGGAGACCGGGTAAGCCGTGTCGTGGCCCTCAATCCCTACGACTATCCCTCCGGCCTGATACGAGGCAGCTTCCTGGGCCGCCTGATCATCCCCGCTGTGCGACTACCGGTGGTTGGACCGTTGATCGCGGGTCTTGAACCCCGCCCTGTGATGCGCAGAGTGCTCCGCGGCGGTCTCGTCGACGGTGCCGCACTACCGGAGGAGTTGCTCGACGAGTTGCTCCGTAGCGGACGGCGGAAGGGATACGACAAGGTCGCGCGGGGGGTCTATCGAAGCCTGCCGGGGTTCATCAGAGCGCGGTCACGCTATCCCGAAGTCGGCGCGCCGGTGACTCTGGTCTACAGCGACGGCGACTGGTCTCGTCCGGCTGAACGCGACCAGGTCGAAAATGCGCTACGCCGCGTCGAGCGGGTGAACATCCCCTTGAGCGGACACTTCGCTTCCCTCGAGAAGCCCGAAGTCGTGGCAGCGATCCTCAACGAGACAGTGTTGACGGATCTCCTCCGTCGAGGCGACCGCTGAGGACCCGGAACATGGCGAAAATGAACAGGATTGACCGGCACCCTACCGTCGCTGCGGTGCTGCAGCAGACCCCCGCCGAGAGCCGGGGGAGCGCGCCGGTCCTCGACGCTTCATGGTTGCGCGATCTCTGCCTGGCTGCCGGCGCCGACGATGTCGGGTTCGTTGCGATCGATCGTGCCGAGATTGCCGACCAACGCGCAGACCTGACTGCCGCAATGCCACATGTGAAGACTCTGATCAGCTTCGTGTGCAAGATGAACCGCGAGAACATCCGCACTCCAGCCCGCTCGGTAGCCAACCTGGAGTTTCACCACACCGGAGACCATTCCGACGATGTTGGTCGAACGGTGGTGTCCCAACTCGAAGCCGTGGGCATCCGTGCGATCAACCCTGCGATGGGGTTTCCGATGGAGATGGACAAGTTCCCTCGCAAGACGTGGGTCGTCAGCCACAAGCCCGTTGCCGTAGCCGCGGGCCTTGGCCATATGGGGCTGCACCGCAACGTGATCCACCCCAAGTTTGGCAACTTCATTCTTCTTGGCACAGTCCTGATCGATGCCGAGGTCGATGATGACTCGCAGCCCATCACCTTCAACCCGTGTCTGGATTGCAAGCTATGCGTGGCGGCATGCCCAACCGGCGCCATCGCCTCCGACGGACACTTCGACTTCTCGGCGTGCTACACGCACAACTACCGCGAGTTCATGGGCGGCTTCGGGGACTGGGTCGGTCAGGTCGCCGACAGCAAGAATGCCACCGACTATCGGTTGAAGGTGCCTGACAATGAAACCGCGTCTGTATGGCAGAGCCTGTCCTTCGGCGCCAACTACAAAGCGGCATACTGCATGTCCGTCTGCCCAGCCGGCGAAGACGTCATCCGGCCATGGCTCGACGATCGGAAGACCCACCTCGCCGAGGTCGTTCGCCCCCTCCAGCTGAAGGAGGAAACGATCTATGTGATCCCCGGCTCGGATGCGGAGAGCTACGTTGCCAAGCGGTTCCCGCACAAACAGACAAAACAGGTCGGACAGAGTCTGCGGGCCAACAGCATCGATGGTTTTGTGGAGGGACTGCCGATCATCTTTCAACGCGAGCAGGCCAAGGATGTCGCGGCGACCTACCATTTCACTTTCACGGGCGCTGAACCACGCGAGGTCACCGTCGTTATTCGCGAGCGCGAGCTGACGGTCGCCGACGGCCACCTCGGCACAGCTGACCTTCGGATCACCGCCGACTCCACCACCTGGATCAAGTTCCTCAACGGACACGCATCGTTGGTGTGGTCCCTGCTCACCCAGCGCATCAGGCTGCGCGGTGGCTCGCCCAGACTGCTTCTCACCTTCAGCCGGTGCTTTCCGTCTTGACCGAAGAGAAGTAGCCGCTCACATGGCCCACGTCATCACCCAGAACTGTTGCAAGGACGCCAGTTGCGTCGCAGTGTGCCCAGTCGATTGCATCCGTCCCGACCCACGCGATGCCGGCCAGACGCCGATGCTGTACATCGATCCGCAAGCGTGCATCGACTGCGGCGCCTGCATGGACGAATGCCCCGTCGACGCCATCTACCCGGAGAACGAGCTGCCCCCGTCGCAACTGGCGTTCCGCGACCTCAACGCCGAGTACTTCGCGCAGCACCCACTGGTCGTCAACTATCCCACGCCCGAGCCGGTGCATCCCCCGGTGGCAGCGGGATCGTTCCGGGTCGCGATTGTCGGCACGGGTCCGGCCGCGCTATATGCCGCCGGCGAGCTGCTCCGCGTGGACGGCGTCGACGTCTCCCTTTTCGATCGGTTGCCTACGCCGTACGGTCTCATCCGCGCGGGCGTAGCGCCTGACCACCAACGCACGAAGGCGATCACGGACACCTTCGAGGTGTTGTTCAACGACCAGCATGTCCGCAGCTACCTCAATGTCGAGATTGGACGCGATCTGACTCATGACGAGCTCATCGCGCACCATCACGCTGTCGTCTATGCCGTGGGCGCTTCACGCAGCCGCGATCTCGGTATTCCCGGCGAGCACCTACCCGGCAGCCACGCCGCAGCACGCTTTGTTGCCTGGTACAACGGGCATCCCGACCGGACCGGCGATCGTTACGACCTCAAGACGGAGCGCGCGGTTATCGTGGGTAACGGCAATGTCGCTCTCGACGTCGCGCGCATCCTGCTCATGTCACGAGAGCAGCTGCACCACACGGATGTTCCAGACCACGCCGTGGATGTGCTGTCCCACAGCGATATCCGCGAGGTAGTACTCCTCGGTCGCCGGGGAGCGTCGCATGCCGCCTTCTCCGCCGCCGAGCTGATCGCGCTGGGTCACCTCCCGGGGGTGGACGTGATCGTGGACGCTGAAGACCTGACACCGCCCAAGGGCGCCGATCTCGATACCAAGGCCAAACTGCGGGTGCTCGAGGACTTTTCTCGACGTAAGACGTCGCCATCCCACAAACGGATCGTGTTCCGCTTCAATAGCGCACCCGTTGCAGTCGTCGGCGACCACCACGCCGAAGCACTACTCGTTACCGGTGGCGATGTCCTGGTGAGCCGCCTGGTGCTCAGGGCGATCGGCTACCTGGGCAACGCGATCCCGGGCCTTCCCTTTGATTCTGAAGCAGGCATCGTGCCCAACGACGGCGGACGGGTCACTGGTACGGCAGGCCGATTCTCCGGGGTGTACGTGACCGGCTGGATCAAGCGCGGCGCCAACGGGGTGATCGGCACAAACCGAGACTGTGCCCGTGAGACGGTCGGGAAGATCTGGGAGGACTTCGACGCCGGACTGCTCGCCCGCGATGTGAGCGACCTCGACCTGGTGCAGATCCTGAGCGCTCGCGGAGCTCACATCGTCGACAGCAGTGGTTGGCGGACAATCGATGCTGTCGAACGGGCGCGCGGCGCCGAGCGGAACCGACCCCGGGTGAAATTCACGGCGATACAGGACATGCTGGAGGCAATACGAGGATGACCGAGTTCCGGGACGACAGCAGAGCCCCGCACACGGACGTCGCGGTCAGCAGGATCGACCATGCGATGACGCGGCTCAACATCGCCACTGGCATACCATTCGAGCGCTTCCGCGCAGCTTTCGAGAGCGCGGTACCCGCTTTCAACCCCGAGCCCTATCTGGCTGATATCCGAGCAGGGGGGACATGGGACGATGTGAAGTCCAGGGTTGCGGCGTCAGCGCCCTACGATCTGCTGCTGTACGCGAGCATCGATGCCACTCCGATGATGAACGTGGCCGGCCACCGCGGCCAGGCGATCGAATACCTGATGGGCAACCACGTGATCGCCGAAACCATGTTTCGCCGCGACCGAAACGCCCTCCTCTATGCCCCACTGCGGGTCCTGCTCTTCAGCGACGAAGCGGGGGCCGCAGTCTTCGGCATCGACCAACCTTCCACCGTCTTCGCCGGACTGGGCGATTCCGAGATTGCAGCCACCGGAATCCTGCTCGACCGCAAGGTGGCAACAATGCTGCGAGCCATCGGCGTCGGGATCAGTGACGAGCTGACGGCCACAGCTGATCATCGAAACACCGAGCCACGCCGGTCGTAGTAGCCCGCTGCGATGTCATCCCTGCTGCCCGTCTGTGAATCGGGCGCGGATCTCGATATCGCTCGAGGTCGGTTCGTTCACGTCGCCACGGCTGGTGACGCAGACCCGCACCGGCCTACCTGTCCTCGAATCAACGAATCCCAATGGCGCTGAGCCGTTCTGGAGATACTTGTCGCCCCACTGTGTGAGCGCCATCAGGACGGGCAACAGGTCCTCGCCGGCGGTGGTGAGCCGGTACTCATCGCGAACGCGGCTGCCTGGTTCTCGGTATGGCACACGCTCAACGACGCCCGCAGTCTCAAGCTGCTTGAGCGCGCGGGACACCGCCGGCGCCGATGCTCCGATGCGGTCGACGAAGTCTTCGAACCGTGCAGTACCCCAAAAGCATTCGCGTAGTGCGAGAAATGCGGTCTTGGTGCTCAAAAGGTCGAGCACCTTGGCCACCGAGCAGATCTCCGGCTGCCACTGTTCCCGGCGGGCCAGCCGATCTTCGAGTTTCATCGACATGCCCCGATGGTAACTAACGATTGCGTTATCCAGCAATGTGTGATTGTATCTGGATAACGGTGTAGTTACTCAGATGGAGGAGTTCCGATGGTCGCAGTACAAGGTCGAGTCGTGGTCGTCACCGGCGGTCGGCGAGGTCTCGGCGCGGCGCTGGTCGACGAGGTGCTCAATCGCGGTGCCGCGAAGGTTTACGCGACAGCCCGCGAGCCCTACACCGATGCGCGCCCTGCGGTGGTCACCGAGGTGCTCGATGTGCGATCAGAGGCATCTGTCTCGTCGCTCGCTCGTCGTGCGAGCGATGCCGACATCCTCATCAACAACGCCGGCATCCTGATACCTGCGCCGCTTCTCACCGGTGCTGTCGCGGATGTTGCCGAGACGTTCGATGTCAATGCCCTGGGTCCACTGCGCGTCGCAACGGCTTTCGCGCCCATTGTCGGTCGCGGTGGCGGCGGGGCCATAGTCAACGTTCTCTCGGTGTTGTCCTGGCTCAGTGGCAGCGGTGCCTACGGGGCATCGAAGGCAGCCATGTGGTCTCTCACGAACTCGCTTCGTGACGAGTTGGCCGCGCAACAGACCCAGGTTCTCGGCGTCCATGCCGGATTCCTCGACACCGACATGGTCGCGGCGATCAACGTGCCGAAGACACCCCCGGCCGTGGCAGCGGCTCGCATCATCGACGCTTTGGAGAGCGGCGCCGCGGAGGTTCTCATCGATGACGCGAGCGTCGCGGCCAAGGCTGCGTTATCCGGCCCCGTCGAGAACCTCAGCATCAGCTTGCCCGGTTGATCTTGGCTGAGGAGATTTCAATGCCTTTGTGGACTATCTACCACGCCCCGGGTACTTTCACCGGCGCAGACAAACAGGAGTTGGCTGCGGCTGTCACCGAGCGCTACCGGGCGATCGGTCTCCCGCGCTTCTATGTCGTTGTCATCTTCCGCGAGACCTCGGCCGGCGACTTCTTCGTAGGTGGCGAACCGTCCAGTGCTGCAGTCCGGGTCGTCATCGAGCACATCGCTCGACAGCACCCTGACGCTGCCAGCAGACGTCGCGCCGCGCGCTGGATCAGCAACACCCTGGCCCCGTTCATGAGTAAGTACGACGGCGTTCATTGGGAGTTCCACGTCGATGAGACCAGCGAACAGTTGTGGATGGTGAACGGCCTCGTGCCTCCCCCCGGGGGATCGGACGCCGAAAAGAGTTGGGTCGCAGCCAATGCAGCCATCCCCTATGACAGAGTCGAGGAGAGCGTGTGACGCGCAACGACGAAGACGGAAAGCCAGGACTCGGCCGGTTCGGTGTTTTCGGCCGGGTGGTGAGTCCTGGTGAAGCCCAAGAGATCGAATCGCTGGGCTATGGAGCCATCTGGGTCGGCAACTCGCCATCGACCGATCTACGTTGGGCCGAACCGATGCTCGAGGCGACGACCACACTGCACGTGGCATCCGGAATCGTCAACATCTGGACCGGGGCCGCCGAGGAGGTGGCCGAGTCATTCCACCGTATTGATGCGAAGTATCCCGGCCGCTTCCTACTGGGAATCGGGGTAGGTCACCCCGAGGCGAACAAGACCTACAGCAAGCCACTCGACGCGCTCAACCGCTATCTCGATACGCTCGACCGCCACGGCGTACCTCAATATCGGCGTGCGATCGCGGCGATCGGCCCGCGTCTGCTCAAGCTGGCAGCAGACCGCAGCGCCGGCCCGCATCCTTACTTGACGACTCCTCAACACACAGCAGATGCGCGCGCCATCATCGGCGCCGAAGCCCTTCTTGCGCCTGAGCATAAGGTCGTCCGCACTGCTGACACCGGCCTCGCTCGTGCCATTGGGCGCGAAACGCTGGAGCTGTATCTCCAGCTCAAGAACGCGACAACGAACTTCGCTCGGCTGGGGTTCACTACGGACGATATCGCGATCCCGGGCAGCGATCGTCTCGTCGACGCGTTCGTCGCCCACGGTACCGCCGCTGACATTGCGGCAGCAGTGACCAAACATCTGGATGCAGGTGCAGACCATGTGCCGATCCAGGTTCTCGGGCCGCCCGATGGACTGATCCCGGCGCTTACCGACCTAGCCGAACCGCTCGGCCTGAAAGCTGGAGTACCACAATGGATTTCCTGATCACTGCTGACAAACTTGCGGCCGGCGCCGAGGCTTATCGCGCTCAGGAGGATCGCGTCGTAGCCGACTTGCGGGCCGAAGGGGTCATCTCAGCGGCGTATCGTCGTTGCGACGGCGGCGGCGTCGTCGGCATCGCACATGCGGCCGATCTCGCGACCTTGCGGTCGCAGCTCGCTCGCCTACCGTTCGTCTCACACGGACTCATGAAGTTCGAGTTTGTCGAGATTGTGACGCTATGACCCGGGCGTGTCTGGTCCACGGAGTCCCGGAGACGGCAGCGGTCTGGGACCTCCTGGTCGCAGAACTCGTGGCCTTGGGAGTCGAACAGCCGCTTCTTCTATCGCCGCCCGGTTTCGGTGCTCCGACACCCGACAATTGGGGTGGGACAGTCGACGAATACACGACGTGGCTAATCACCGAACTCGAATCGGTCGGCGGGCCCGTAGATCTTGTGGGACATGACTGGGGTGGCGGCCACGTTCTGAATGTGGCGATGACAAGGCCGGATCTCGTGCGTAGCTGGGCCTCAGATGTCGTGGGGGTCTTCGCCGCCGACTACGAATGGACTGGGCTCGCCCAACAGTGGCAGACACCGATAGTGGGCGAAGCGACCATCGAAGCCATGCTGGCCCAGACCGCCGATGAGCGGGTCGCGACCTTTGTCGCAGGTGGAATGAATCCGGGTATCGCTGCTCGCGTCGCCCCTGGCTTGGACGCCGTGATGGGCGACTGCATCCTCCAGTTGTACCGCTCGGCCGCACAGCCGAAGACCAGCGAGCTAGGTCGCAGGCTGGACGCTGCTGCTGCACGACCCGGCCTCGCTCTGATGCCCTCAGAGGACCACGGCGTCGGGACCGACGAGCAACGGGACCAGACAGCGGCACGAGCCGGTGCCCGCAGCCAGATTCTCGAGGGGCTGGGCCATTGGTGGATGACAGAGGATCCCCGTCGCGCGGCATCGATTCTGGTGGCGTTCTGGAAGTCGTTGGCGTGAAGCCACTCACGAAGACCTACCGCGGGCCGGTCACGGCACCGCTCCACCTGTACGCATCAACCGGAAGGCACGACAATGACCGCTAACACGAAACCCGGCCGCTTCTTGGCGTTGAACCTCTTCGACGTCGTAGACGAGGAGAAGTATGCCGCTTACTTCAGTCGTCTCGCGGCGGCAGCGCAGCCCTACGGCGGTTCCTGGGTTGCCTTCGGGCGGTTCCGTGAGAATGTCACCGGCGACCTCGTGCCACGCCAGGTCTTGCTCGTTGTGGAGTGGGAATCAGAAGAATCGTTCAACGCATTCCGTCAGGACCCCGCTCTGGCGGATCTGCACCCGCTGCGCGAGGACGGCACGTCGGCGTACATCTGGCAGACGTTCGACGGCCTGGATCTCTTTGACCCAGCTCTATCGTTCGATTCGATCCGCTCCGTCCTCAAGCCATGATCCGATCGGTGCCTGACCCGGCCAGGTGTCAGCCGACGGGAGCCAACATGACCGTCGGCTCGAGGCGCCCGCGCAGCACCTCGGAGCCGCACTCGCTCCACTGCGCGCGTTCGGCCGCGGTGGCACCGATCAGCGCCACCGCCGAGCACAACGCGCGAGCCGGCGTGAGCTTGGCCCGGTCGGCCAGCCGCGCCGCCTCGTTCACGGCGTCCCCGATCACGGTGTACTCGTAGCGGTGCTCGGCGCCGATATTGCCCGCGAACACCGGCCCGGCCGACACCCCGATGCCGAAGTCCACCACCGGAAGCCTGCGCAGCGTGACCGCCAGTGCGCGGGCGGTCGCCAACGCATCCGAGGCCGCTGCGGCGCTCGGCAGCGGCGCACCGAACACGGCCAGCACCGCATCACCCTGGAATTTGTTGATCAGTCCGCCGTGCTCGTCGACTGCGGCGACCACGATCTCGAAGAAGTGGTTGAGCACTTCGGCGACCTCGGATGGTGAGCGCGACTGCGCCAGCTGGGTGGATCCCACGAGGTCGACGAACAGGACCGCGGACTCGCGTACCTCACCGGTCAGCGTGCCGGTCTCGCTGACCGCGCGACTGACCACGTCGGGACCGACGTGCCTGCCGAACAGATCACGCAACCGGTCCCGTTCGGCCACGCCGGCGACCATCCGGTTGAACCCGCTCTGCAGCCGGCCGATCTCGGAGCGCTCGTACACCTCGACCCGGGCGTCGATCTCGCCGTGCTCGACCTTGGCCATGGCGTCGACGACATCACGCACCGGATCGGAGATCGACAAGGCGGCGATCGACATACCGCGGAACCCCACCAGAACCGAGATGAGGGCAAGCACGACGACGGGGAGCTCGATCGAGGCGGTCTTCTCGATGATCCAGCCGTGCGAGTGCATCACCACCACGACGGCGATACCGACCGTGGGCAGCGCGCTGGACATCAGCCACATCAGCAGCAGCCGGGCCAGCACGCCGGGGGTTCGGTCGCGCCCGGGTGTCGTGGTGTGTGCGGCCGCGGTGATGGGCCGCAGTGTGCGCTGGATGAGCAGAAGGGCGGCACCGGCCGAGGTGGTGGCGCCGAACATCATCGCCATCGCGATCAGCCAGGCCGCGGGCGCACCACCGTCCCGGTTGACGATCATGAACACCACACCGCTGACGGTCCACACACCGGCCAGCACGGCTGACTGGTTGCGCAGCAGCCGGCGCACGAAGGCCCGGTCGGCGGGGCGGGGTGGCTCGCCGGCGGTGAACCACTGCAGCTTCACGTCGACGACGTAGATGGCGTAGGCGATAACGGCGCCGATGCCGAGCACCGACAGGATGATCCCGGCGATCAGGGTGTCCCTGGCGAAGACGGTCTGCGCTTCGGGCACCACTTCGTTGCGCAGCGGCATGATCAGGACGGTGAGTTCGGCAGCGGCCAGCAGCTGACCGAATGCCAGGGCTCTGGCGTAGCGGACCCTCAGCCTGCTCGCCGTCATAGCCGTAGACGCTACTGCGGGGCGACGGCAGAATCACGCTCTCAGAAAATGAGAGCAGAACTATCCAGCCGCTCCGGTGATGCGTAACATCCGCGACGTGAGATTCGGAATCCCGCTCGGCGGGGTGCATCCCGGGCTGTGGCCGGAACTGACGGTCCGGGCCGAGGAGCTGGGCTACGAATCGGTGTGGCTGCCCGAGCACCTGGTCCTGCCGGCCACCATGTCCGGTAGCCCGCACCAGGGGGACAGCCATCCGCCCATTCCGCCGCAGACGCCGATGTATGACGCCATCGCCTATCTGGCGTTTCTGGCCGGGCAGACCAGCACGATCCGGTTCGGCACCTACGTCTACAACATCGGACTGCGCCACCCGTTCGTCAGCGCGCGGGCCGCCGCCACCCTCGACATCGTCTCGGGCGGCCGGTTCGAGTTCGGGATCGGGGCCAGCTGGTTGCGTGAGGAGTGGGACGCCGTCGGGCTGGACTTCGCCACCCGCGGTGCCCGCGTCGACGAGGCGCTGCAGGTGTGCCGGGCGCTGTGGACCGAACCGACCGTCGAGCACCACGGGCGCTTCTTCGACTTCGACGCCGTGGCGTTCGAGCCCAAGCCTGTCCAGGCCGGTGGCCCGCCGATCCACGTGGGCGGGGATGGACCGCCCGCCCTGCGACGGGTGGCGAAGTTCGGGGCGGGCTGGATCCCGATGAACCACACGCTCGAGCAGATTCCGGCATCGCTGACCAGTCTCACCGCGCTGTGGGAGGAGCACGGCCGCGCCGGGCGCCCGGAGGTGACCACCTCGGCACCCGCGGGATCGGCCGACGACGTCGCGCGAGCGGCGGAGGCGGGTGTCGACCGGTTGATCGTCATGCCCTGGACGCGGACCCGCGAAGCCCTCGACGGGATCGCCCGCTTCGCCGAGGACGTGCTGGCCGCGGTCCGGTGATGGTGCGATGACCATCCGTCCGGCCGACATCCTGCTCACCGATCGGGTGGCCGTCGTCACCGGTGGCGGGGCCGGTATCGGACGCGGAATCGCTTCGGGGATGGCGCAATTCGGTGCCAGGGTCGCGATCTGGGAGCGCGACCCGCAATCCTGTGCGGCCACTGCCGACGAGCTCGGGATCCTGGGTGTGGTTGCCGACGTGCGCGAGGCGGCCGCCGTCGATGAGGCCCTGGAGCGCACCCGTGCCGAGTTGGGGCCGGTGGACATCCTGATCAACAATGCCGGGGGAGTGTTCGCCTCACCGCTGCTGGATACCGGCGAAAAAGGTTGGGACGCTTTGTACCGGGCCAATCTTCGGCATGTGCTGCTGTGCACGCAACGCGTCGCTCGGCAGATGGTGGCCGAGGGCCGGGGCGGTAGCGTCATCTCGCTCACCTCGATCGAAGGAGCGCGGGCAGCACCGGGTTACGCCGCGTACGCCGCCGCCAAGGCGGGCGTGATCAACTACACCAGGACGGCCGCGTTCGAACTCGCCCCGCACGGGATCCGGGTCAACGCCATCGCGCCGGACATCACCGTGACCGAGGGGCTGCAACGGCTGTCACCGGATGGCATCCGACCCGAGCTCAGCCGCGCGGTGCCGCTCGGCAGGCTCGGCGACGTCGATGACATCGCCTCGGCGGCAGTCTTTCTCGCTTCCGATATGGCCCGCTACATCACCGGCCAGACGCTGCACGTCGACGGTGGTACCCAGGCCGCCGGCGGGTGGTATCACGACGACGCAACCGGCTCCGCGCGCTTCGGCCCGACCTGAAGCAGGACCGCGGCGGCCAGCACGCAGAGCGCGACGGCACCGATGGTCGCCGGTACCGACACCGCGACCAGGAGAGCCCCGCCTGCGGCGCCGGCGAGCATGGCGCTGATCGAGGCGATCCGGCGCCCCGGATGAGCGCCCGGTCCGCCCGCGATACGGCTGTCGGCGGCCAGTCCCGTCACGGTCAGTGTCAGCACCGTGGTGGTCAGGTCGGGCACCGCCATCCGCCGGGCGGTGCTGTTCTGCAGTCCGAACGCGAACGCCAGGACCGCCACGATCGGTGCCCGCCCCACCGCGGAGGTGCCCAGCACCGCCAGAGTAGCCGCACCTGCTGCGAGCAGCAGTGCCTGCACACCCAGGACGCTGGACGGCCAGGCCCGGGTGGTGCCGATGCGGTGACCGACCGCGCCGCCGGTCAGCGCGCCGAACATGAACGCCCCCAGTGCAATCAGGGCCAGCGTCGCGGACAGTCCGGAACTGCGGTTGGCGGCGAAGCCCAGGAAGACGACGTTGCCGGTCATGTTGGCGACGAACACATGCCCGAGTCCCAGATAGGACACCGCGTCGACGAGTCCGGTTCCCACGGTCAGGAGCAGCAGGGCAGCCTGGGTAGTACGCATACGGTGCCCAACCGCCGGCGCGGCGATTTGTTCCCCGCCGCCGATTTGTCCCACATTCCCGACCATCCAGGCCGGACTCGAACGTATGGTGTGGCCGTGACCGACACCACCAAACCCCTGGCAGGCAGAGTCGCCTATGTCACCGGCGGGGCACGCGGCCAGGGCCGCGCGCACTGCATCCGGCTGGCGCAGGCAGGCGCGAACATCGTCACCATCGACGCCTGCGGTCCTGTGGGCAAGCACATCGGCTACGAGCCGGCCACCCCCGAGGACCTCGCCGGCACCGTGCGCCTCGTCGAGGACGAGGGTGTCAAGATCAGCGCTGAGCGGGTCGACGTCCGTGACCTCGACGGTCAGAAACGCGTAATCGCCAGTGCTGTCGAGCAATTCGGCCGCCTGGATATCGTCGTCGCCAACGCCGGAGTGATGAGCTGGGGCCGGGTCTGGGAGATCCCGCCGGAGATGTACCAGGAGATCGTCGACATCAACCTCACCGGCTTCTTCAACACCGTGCAGGCGACGGTGCCGGTGATGATCGAGGCCGGCAACGGCGGGTCCATCATCGCGATCAGCTCGTCGGCCGGCGTCAAGGCCGTGCCGGGCGCCGGGCACTACTGCGCCGCCAAGTTCGGCGTTGTCGGGATGGCCAATTCGCTGGCGCTGGAAGTCGGCGAGTACGGGATCCGGGTGAACTCGGTGCACACCTATGGCGTCGACACCGCGCTGGGCAATGACCTGTCGATGTACGAGATGTTCCAGAAGCATCCGCACTTCGTGTACAGCTTCTCGCCCGGCGCGCTGCCCACCGAGTCGCTCATCGCGCCCAAGGACGTCAGCGAGGTGGTGCTGTTCCTGGCCAGCGACGCGTCGTCACTGCTGACCGCGGCGCAGATCCCCGCCGACAAGGGCTACATGAAGGTGTAGTCGCTAGGCTTGCGCGCCAAGGCTTTCCACGGCGATGGACTTGGCCCAGCGGTAGTCGGCCTTGCCCGCAGGCGAGCGCACCACCTTGTCGGTGCGGATGAAGGCCTTCGGCAGCTTGTAGTGCGCGATGTGGGCCGAGCAGGCTTGTGCGAGTTCCTCGTCGGTGGCCGACTTGCCTTCGGCGAACTGCACGATGGCCACCACTTCGTTGCCCCAGCGCTCCGAAGGCCGGCCCGCCACCACCACGTCGTACACCGCCGGATGACTGGCGACCGCGCGCTCGACCTCCTCGGCGAAGATCTTCTCGCCACCGGAGTTGATGGTTACCGAATCGCGGCCGAGCAACTCGATCTGGCCGTCGGCCAGGAGGTTCGCTCGGTCGCCGGGAATCGACCAGCGCACCCCGTCGATGGTCGGGAAGGTGCGTGCCGTCTTCTCGGCGTCACCGAGGTAGCCCAGCGGCACATAGCCGCGGCGGGCCAGCCAACCCTCGCCCTCACCGGGCTGCAGGACCCGGGTGAAGTCGGCAGACACCACCGTGGTGTCGGCCAGTGCGGTGAAGGTCGCCGCCTTGGCGTCCGCGCCTTTGGTGGAAACCGTCGTCATCTGTGCGCCGGACTCCGAGGAGCCCACCGCATCCATCACCATGATGTTGGGCAGTGCCTCCAGGAGTTGGTCGCGGACCGTCGGCGACAGCGGTGCGCCGCCGTTGGTCATCACGAACAGCCCGGACAGGTCGTAGGAACCCGTGACGATCTCGTCGAGCAACGGGCGGGCCATCGCGTCACCCACCAGCGGGATGCTCAGCACTCGTTCCTTCTCGGCCAGCCGCAGCACGCCCTTGGCGTCGAGGTGTTTGACGTTGTCGGGCAACGCCACCCAGCCGCCGGTGCTGATGGTGTTGTAGACACCCCACTGGGCGGCGCCGTGCATGAGCGGGGGGAGCAGCAACAACGATCGAATGCCGGCGTTGGTACGGGCCTGCTCGGCAAGGTCCTCGTAGCTATTCAGGTCCCCGCCGCCCGTGAAGGGCCGCCCGCCCATCGCGGACATGAAGATGTCGTGCTGACGCCACAGCACACCCTTGGGCATTCCGGTGGTGCCGCCGGTGTAGAGGATGTACAGGTCGTCCCCGGTGGGGGTGGGCATGCCGCTGGCCGGTGCGGGGGTGTCGATGATGGATTCGTAGTCCACGGCCCCGGGCAGCAGGTCGTTGCCGGAGTCGTCGGCCACCTGGATCAGCAGCTGTAGCTCGGGTAGCTGATCGCGGATGGCCGCGACGCAGGGTGCGAACTCGGCGGCGTAGACCAGCGCCTTGGCCGCCGAGTCGGTGAGCAGGTAGAGCAGCTCTTCCTCGACGTAGCGGTAGTTGATGTTGAACGGCGCCACCCGGGCCCGGTACCCGGCCACCATCGCTTCGAGGTATTCGTTGCCGTTGCGCAGGTACAGGCCGATGTGGTCCTGGCCGGACTCGTGGCCTTGCAGTTTGTCCCGTTCGGTGTGGCAGCCCAGGCCCTGGGCGACCAGGTAGTGCGCGATGCCGTCGATGCGGGCGTCCATCTGGGCGTACGTCAGATCCAGGTCGCGCCAGACCAGCACCCGGTGGTCGGGGAGCGTGGTGGCGACGGTGTGGAAGACCGTTGACAGGTCGAAACTGGCGTCGCTGCTGCCCATGGACTCTCCTGCGCTGTGTGGCCGGTACTAGAACACGTTCTAGTGTGCCAGAGGCCACATGTCGACTTGGCGTCCCAGGGTCAGTGCATGGCGACGCCGGTCCCGGAATTCTCGCCGCGCTGGACGAACAGACTCAGCACCGCACCTACGGCCGCGGCGGCCGCACCGACCCACAGCGAGATCTGCAAACCGGCGATAAAGGCCTCGTGGCTGCCGCTGGCGATGGCGGCGGTGAGCTGGGGCGGTGCGCCCGGG
Organism: Mycobacterium sp. M26; assembly: GCF_001494595.1. GTDB lineage: Bacteria > Actinomycetota > Actinomycetes > Mycobacteriales > Mycobacteriaceae > Mycobacterium. Next base: position 263,269 of record NZ_LN929907.1, on the reverse strand, counting down.
ATCGACGGAGCCAAGCCCTTGGTCACCAGTTCTTCTGCGGGAGCGAGCTTTTCGGCCACGGGCAGGGGGGTGCCCGCGGCGGTCAGCTTCTCGGTGAGGACCGAGCCGACCTTGCTCGACAACACCGAGCCCAGGATGGTGGTGCCCAGCACCGCACCAAGTTGCACCGAGGTGCTCTGCAGGCCACCGGCCACCCCGGCGTCCTCGACCGGGGCGTTGCCCACGATCGCGTCCGAGCTGGCCGTCAGCACCAGGCCGATGCCCAGACCCAGCAGGACGAAGGCCGGCCAGATCGCACTGTAGGCGGAGTCCGCCTGCAGCTGGCTGAGCAGGGCCAGCCCGCCCGCGGCGCCCAGCAGACCGGCCACCATCGCCGGACGCGGGCCGAACCGCTGGGTGAGGGCGCCCGACGCCGGGGCGGCGACCATCATCGCCGCCGATAGGGGCAGGGTCCGTACGCCGGTCTCCAGCGGGCTCCAGCCCTGCAGGTTCTGCAGGTAGAGCGTCATGAAGAACAGCGCACCGAAGAGCGCGAAGAAGTTGATCATGGTCGCGGCGACGCCGATCGACAACGAGCGGTTGGCGAACAGCCGCAGCGGCAGCATCGGATCGGCGGCATTGCGTTCGGCGATGATGAACCCGCCCATCAGCACCGCGCCACCGATCATGAAGGCGATCGTCTTCGGGTCCAGCCAGCCCCACGTGGGCGCCTCGATCAGGCCGTAGACGACGAGGAACAAGCTGCCGGACAGGGTCAGGATGCCTGCCACATCCAACCTGCCGCCGCTCTCACCGCGACTCTCCACGATCGCCGCGGCGCCGATGACGACGGCCACGATCGCGATGGGCACATTGATATAGAACACCGACTCCCAGTTGAAGTGCTCGATGAGCAGTCCGCCCAGGACCGGGCCGGCGGCCACTGACACGCCCGAGGCCGCGCCCCAGATGCCGATGGCGGCGTTCAGCTTGTGCGGCGGGAACGCACTACGGATGATCGCCAGCGTGCTGGGCATGAGCAGCGCGCCGAACACGCCTTGCAGCGCGCGCATGGTGATGACTCCGCCGACGGAACCGATCAGCCCGATGCCGACCGAGGTCACCGCGAAGCCGACCACGCCGACCAGGAACATCAGGCGCCGTCCGAACAGGTCGCCGAGCTTGCCGCCGAAGATCAGCAGCGAGGCCAGGCTGAGCAGGTAGGCGTCGGTGATCCACTGCAGGTCCGACAGGGAGGCGTTGAGGTCGGCGGCGATCCTGGGATTGGCGATCGCGACGACAGAGGCGTCCAGGCCGACCATGATGACGCCGACCGATACCGCCGCCAGAATCCACCAGGGATTGCCTCGCGGGCCCGGCGTGGGCCGCGCGTGCCGGCCACCCTGGGGCCGTTGGAGTGTAGTGATAGCCACGTTAAGCTTCCTCTCAGTAAGTGGAGGTTATCCACCACTTCTTGGAAACGACGATAGGCACAAGTGGTGGTACGCCTCCACTTGTAGGCGTACTCTGACGTGGTGATTCCTCACGCATCACCGAGTGAAGAGCGATCCAGGCCACTTCGGGCCGACGCCGAACGCAATCGCGAACGGATCGTCAACGCGGCTGCCCGACTGTTTGCTGAGCAGGGTCTGTCGGTACCTCTTGAAGACATCGCGCGCAGCGCCGGGGTCGGCGTCGCGACCCTCTACCGGCGATTTCCCACCCGCACCGATCTCGCTACTGCCGCCTTCGAATGCAATATGTCGTCCTACGTGGAGGCGGTGGAGAGGGCGCTTGCCAACCCCGACCCGTGGGATGGCTTCTGTGCGCTGGTGTTCGACCTCTGCGCCATGCAGGCCTCTGATCCGGGTCTGCGGGCGCTGCTGACCACCGCGTTCCCGGCCAGTTCGGTCATCGAGGTCCGGGTCGCGGAGACCGTGGCGAAAGTCGAGGAACTCATCGACCGCGCTCAGCGGCAGGGGGCGCTGCGGCCCGACATCGAAGTGGGTGACGTCGTCGTGATGCTGCTGGCCAACGCCGGGGTGCTGGAGGCCACCCGCGAGCATGCGCCGGACGCCTGGCGCCGTTTCGCCGCCCTGATGGTGGATTCCTTCCGGGTCGGCGCGCACGGACCGTTGCCGCCACCGACCCCGGCTGAAGAGCTCCGAAGCTCGATCGCCATGCTGACGGGTGACACCTTGCGGATCCCCGCCGACAGTTGAGCTAAGGAGCAGCCGTGACCGATCGTGCGCGCATCGACTTCCCGTCCCGCATCGGAGTGTGGTGGGGTGGCACCGCCTGGCCCATGCCCGCCGCCCAGGAGGTGGCGCGCGAGATCGAATCGCTGGGCTACGGTTCGCTGTTCATCCCCGAGATCGGACTCAAGGACTGCCTGGTCGAGTCGGCCGCTCTGCTCGAAGCCACCGACAAGCTGGTGATCGGCACCGGCATCGCCAACATTCACGCCCGGCTGCCGATGGTGGCCGAAGGCGGTGGGCGCACTCTGGCGGCGCTTCATCCCGGCCGGTTTGTGCTCGGCCTCGGCGTCAGTCACGGCCCGCTGGTGGAGAACGCCTTCGGTCTGACCTATGACAAGCCGCTGGCCACCATGCGGACCTACCTCGAGCGGATGGCCGCGCTACCCGACTTCATCGAAGGCGGTGTGCGGCCGCCGCGATTGCTGGCGGCGTTGGGCCCCAAGATGATCGAGCTGTCCGGCACGATGGCCGACGGCGCGCATCCCTATCTGGTGAACCCCGAGCAGACCGCCACCACCCGCGAGATCCTCGGCCCGGACAAGTGGATCGTGTCCGAACAGGCCGCCGTCGTCGAAGGTGACGCCGACGAACAGCTTCGCCGGGCACACCTGCACCTCGAGGTGTATTCGGGCCTGCCGAACTACCGGAACTCGTGGCTGCGTCAGGGATTCGACGAGTCCGACTTGGTCAAGGGCGGCTCCGACCGGCTGGCTCGGGGCATCGTCGGCATGGGTTCGGTGGAGCAGGCCGCCGCCTCGGTGACCGCCCACCTGGATGCCGGCGCCGACCATGTCGTGGTGCAGGTACTCGGTGACGGCAACCCGATGTGGGATCCGCGCCCGTCGCTGCGCGAGCTGGCAGCCGCCTTCGGGCTCTGAGTGGGTCTACGGGTTGATGGTGTTCTCGCCCACCTGACGTCCCCACACATACTCGGTGAGGATCGGCTGGCCCAGTTCGAAGTGGTTGTAGGGCGCCAGTGAGGCACCGTAGTCGGCCACCAGGAACGGCGCCGGCCAGAAGTCGTGGGTGATCTCCTGCCAGCAACCCGGTGCGCCACCCGGCCCGCCCCTGGCATTCACCCGCGGCAGGTTGTCGGGATACACGTACGGGTTCGGCGCGCCGGTGAGCCCGATGTGGAAGTCGATGGAGTAGCCATTGCCGCCGGCGCTTTCCTTGGCCTTCGAGGTCGCGTAGTTGCGGATCATGCAGAACAGCTCAGGGCTGTAGGTGTCCAGCAGCCGGGTGGTGGTCACCAGATCACGTTGGCCCACAATGAAATACGGTGCACCGCGCTCGAAGACGTCGGCTCCGGTGTTGCCGAAGCCGGTCGAGGCCAGCAGCGCCGCGTCCAGATCGCCCTGCTGCTGATTGAGCGTGCCCGCCGTGGTCACGGCGTGATCGAGGAACGCCCAGAAGTCGGGCGAGGCCTGGGTGTAGACATCGGCAAGGTTGGCCAACTGCCGGATGTTGGAGCGGATCTGCGGCATCTGCGGATTGATGTCGTCGAGCACCGCGTTGCCGTTGCGGACCGACTGCCCGAACTTGGTGCCCAGTCCGTTGAGCGCCTCGGCGGCCGCGGACAGCGTGAGGTTGAGCTTCACCGGATCGACCTTCTCCGAGATCGACGTCAGCGTCTCGAACAGGGTGTTGAACTCGGTGGTCACGTGGGTGACGTCGATGACGTCGGCGCTCGAGATCCGCTGTGGGGTGGGGTTGTCGGGGCTGCGGAAGGACACGTACTTGTTGCCGAAGACGGTGGTGGCCTTGATCTCGGCGATCGCGTTGGCCGGGATCAGGTGGATGTACTTCGGGTTGACGTCCAGCGACAGCTTGGCCTGGGTGGCGCCGTCGCGGTTGATGGCGTCCACACCGGTGACCCGGCCGATCTCCACCCCGTTGTAGGTGACCTTGGAGCCGGGGTCCATGACCAGGCCGGCCCGGTCGGAGATCATGGTCAGCCGCGTCTTGGGGGTGAACTCGCCCCGGAACTGCATGTAGACCAGCACGAGGAGGATGGTCAGCAGGATCGCGGCGACGGTGAACGCCGTCTTGATCGGCGGGTGGAACTGCCAATGCCGGGTGTGTTCCTGCCACCAGCCCGTGGTCGGGCTCTTCGAGGCACTCACCGGCGGCCGCTATGGCTCTGGTCGCCCGGGTGGACCGGGGCGACGGGTCGGACAAGCACTGGCGATCCCCTCCGCCTAGCCGTTCAGTGCACCTTGTCCTCACTATGGCACGGCACGAGCACCGTTCCGGACTTTCAGCAAAACGATTGACGTGACGATCCCCGGCGGTGGCGTAAAGTGTGATGCCGGTCACACCAGGACGGGTCAGGCGGTCTGGACGGCCTGCCGGGCGCGCTCAGAAACGGGTTGCAGCGCAGGGTATTTCGGTTCCCGGCCGTCCCCCGACGAGCGTCCGCGCGCGTGGCGCCACACCCACGGGATCAGCAGCCCGCGCGTCCACTGGGCCTGGGCGTACATCCGCAGCCAGAATCCGGTGCGCTCCACGTCGGCACTCGGTCGGGCCCAGTCGCCGTTGCTGCCCGGCAGATTGAGCGCCTCGGCGGCGGCCTCGGCGAACAACCTGTGGCCTAGCGCTGAGGCGTGCATGCGGTCGTGGCTCCAGATGCGGGTCTCCGCCATCGACGGGGCGCTGTAGAGATCGACCAGCCCGAAACCGTGGTGGCGCGAGGCGGCGACGATGACGTCGTTGATCTGGCGGACTCGGGCGTCGATCAGCCGCCCCACCGGGAGCATCCGGGCGACCTCGGGGAACGTGGTGGTGACCACCGTCGCACTGGAGGCCGCCAGTCGCGAGTAAACCTCGTCGAGGTCGGTCAGCGCGGCAGTGAACGCCTTTCCGGGCCTGGTCACGTCGTTCATCCCGATGCAGACGGTGATCAGGTCGGGCTCCATGGCCAGGGCGCGCGGCAGCTGGTCGTGCAGAACGTCGCCGATGCGTCGCCCGCGAACGGCGAGGTTGGCGTACAGCAGTCCGGGCCACTGGGCGTCGACGAGCGCGGCCAGGCGGTCGGCGAACCCGATCAGTCCGGTGGTGTCGTCGCCGTCCCACAGACCCTCGGTTTGGCTGTCGCCGATCGCGACATAGCGGGCGAACCCGATGTCCGACATGATGTCGGACTCTAGTGGCCGCGCCGGACGTACGATCGGCACGCAGCGGAAAGGTGGTGTGTACAGACGGTGAAGTTGAAGTCTGCGACGCCACCTGTTGCGGCCGAGGTCACCCCGCGCCAGCGCCTCATCGATGCGCTGGCGGCGTCGATCGCCGAGGTCGGCTATTCGGCGACCACCGTGGCCGACATCGTGCGCCGGGCCCGGACCTCGCGCCGAACCTTCTACGAGCACTTCTCCGACCGGGAAGCCTGCCTGGTCGCACTCCTCGGTGACACCAACCGGGCCGCGACCGAGGTCATTTCCGCGGCCGTCGATCCGGCGGCGCCGTGGGAGACCCAGATCCGCCAGGCGCTGGCGGCCTGGATTGCCAACGCGGAATCGCACCCTGCGGTGATGCTCAGCTGGATCCGCGACCTGCCCGCGCTCGGCATGGCGGCCCGCGAGTTGCAGCAACAGGCCACCGAGGCGTTCATCACGCTCATCCAAACCCTCAGCGACACCGAGGAATTGCGTGCCGCCGGCATCAACACGGTTTCCCGTCAGCGGGCCATCATGCTGATCGGCGGCCTGCGTGAACTCACCGCGATGACCGTCGAGAGCGGCGGCCGGATGCGCGACGTCACCGAGGAGGCGGTCGCCGCGGCGATCGCGCTGCTGGGCCCTACCGGGTGAGCCAGGCGCGAACCTTGTCCAGTTCGCGGGTGTACATCTCGTACATCTCGTCATCGAAGAACGACGCCCCGCTGATGGCCTGATCGCCCTGCCAGATCACCCTGATCCGGTGCTTGTCACGGGTGTAGACGTCGGCACGGTCCGCCTCGCGGGTGTTCCAGCCGTGCCCCTCGCCGAACTCGCGCAGAGCCTGCCGCTCGCCGCTGACAGCCATCTGTCCATCTCCTCGTCGAAGGTCTAGTGCCGTGACCAAGGGTACGGGGGTGGACTGAGAGCAGATGGGTTGTGCCCCTCGGTACAGCGGCGTACCGTGACTGGTACAGCGATGTACCGACGTGAGGGGTGACCGGATGGCTCAGGCGACGACGGATCCGATCCGGCTCCCGCCCGGGCCACGCACGCCCAAGGCGGTCCAGGGCTTCCAGTTCCTCGCCTCGCGGCGCGCGTCGGTCGGCGCGCTGGCCCGCCGCTACGGTCCCAGCCTCACCCTGAACCTGCCGATCTTCGGCAAGACGGTCCTGATCAGCGAACCCGACCTCATCAAGGAGCTGTTCACCGCGAGCACCGACCTAGTGGAGCGGGCCACCAACCTCGGCGAGGTGCTGGGCCCCGGCTCGACGTTCAGTCTCGACGGCGACGAGCACCGGGCCCGGCGCAAGCTGCTGGTGCCGCCCTTCCACGGCAAGCGGATGCACAGCTACGAGGCGGTGGTCGAAGAAGAGGTGATGCGCGAGGTCGCTACCTGGCCCGAAGGTGTCGAGTTCGAGACCCTGCCGTCGATGATGCGGATCACCCTCAACGCGATCCTGCGCACGGTCTTCGGTGCCGAGGGCGCGGCGTTCGACGAACTGCGTGACCTGCTGCCGCGCACCGTCGAGGTGGGATCGCGAATGGTGGTGCTGCCGAGATTCTTCCGCCGCGACTTCGGTTCGCGCAGCCCGGGCGGGACGATGCGCCGGTTCCGGCGCCGCTACGACGAGATCATCGACTCGCTGATCGCCGACGCGCTGGCCGACCCGAACTTCGAGGACCGCACCGATGTGCTGTCCCTGATGCTGCGGGCGCGCTATGACGACGGCTCCCGGATCTCCAACAGCCACATCGCCGACGAACTCCTCACCCTGCTGACCGCCGGTCACGAGACGACCGCCACCACCCTGGCCTGGCTCATCGAGCGGGTGCGCCGGCATCCGGAATTGCTTGAGCGGCTCACCTGGGAAGCCGACGCCGGCGGATCCGAGCTGCAGCAGGCCACCATCTGGGAAGTCCAGCGGGTGCGGCCGGTCATCGACGGCACCTCGCGGCGCACGGTGACCAGAATGCGACTGGGCGAGTGGGTGATCCCGGAGAACCACGTGGTCATGGTCAGCATCGCGCTGGCGCACGCCTCGCGGTCCCGGTTCCCCGAGCCCTCGGCATTCGATCCGGATCGGTTCGTGGGCAATCCCCCCGACAACTACGCGTGGATCCCGTTCGGCGGCGGTATCCGCCGCTGCATCGGGGCGGCGTTCGCCAACATGGAGATGAACGTGACGTTGCGAACCTTGTTGCGCGAGTTCACGTTCGAGCCCACGGACGATCCCGGGGAATCCCTGCACTACCGCGGGGTCGCCAACGCCCCGGCTGCCGGTGGTCTGGCGGTCGTGCGTCGGCGTAGCGACGTTTACCGGCCGAACGGCCCGGCCAGTGCGCTGGCCACCAGTTCGTAGGCGACGTTCTCCTGCTGGTGTACCCCGGGAAAGAAGTAGTACCCGTGCGGCATGCCCTCGGGGTAGTAGTCGACGACCTCGGTGCCTGCCTCGCGCAGTGCGGTGGCGAAGGCCTTGGCGGAGTCCACAATCGGATCGTGGGTGCCGGCGGTGACGAACGTCAGCGGATACCCGCGCAGGTCGCCCTCGATAGGGCTGACCCAGGGGTGGTTCCACGGCGTTGAGGACACGTAGGCACCGCGGATGAACCCGGCGAACGCCATGTCGTAGACGATGCCGCGTGGTGCCTGGCGCAGGAACGAGTCCCAGCGTTCGAACTGGAAGTCCGGCATGGCACCCAGCATCACCACCGCATCGGGGAGTCGGACGCCCTCGTCGCGCGCCCGCAACGGGATCGCGGCCGCGAGATTGGAGCCCGCCGAGTCCCCCGCGACGGCGATGCGTGCGGGGTCCCCGCCGAGTTGGTCGCCGTTGTCGCAGACCCATCGGTAGACGTCGAAGACGTCGTCGAACGGTGTCGGGAATGGAAATTCCGGGGCGCAGCGATAATTCACGGACACGACCAGCGCGCCGTTGGTGATCGCAAGCTTGCGGGTCAGGAAGTCGCAGTCCTCCGATGATCCCACCGTGAACCCGCCACCGTGCAGGTAGACGATGATCGGCAGGGCCTGCTGCGAGGAGCCCTCCGGCCGGAACAGCTGGCAGCGGGCCACCCCGTCGCGCACCGGTAGATACACCTGGTCGACGTCCACTCCCGGCACCGCCTCGGCTCCTGTCGGGGGAACCAGCGACGGGTCCGGCTGGTGGCCGTCGCCGATGTATCCGCTGCGCACCGGCGCAATCATCAAGTCCCGCAATGCGACCGGCTTCCTGTTGTTGGCGATCACCCGGTACATCGGCATCGCCGGATCGTCCGGGGCGACGTAGCTGAGTCCGTCGATGGCGACCGGCGCGGTCACATCGGTCAGACCGGCTGGCACAGAACGCAACGCTGCGGGGATCACGTGGCCCATAGTAGGGACACGGCCGGGCGCCGGGCCGGCGGCGAGCAAGGAGTGAGCCATGGCAACTTCACCGGAGGACATCCGCATCCCGTCGCACGGCGAGGAGCTGGCGGCCTACCTGTACCGGCCGGATTCGTCGGGTCCGCGGGTGCCCTGCGTGGTGATGGCGCACGGCTTCTCCGCGACCCGCGATGACGGTTTGCCCGGCTATGCCGAGGCTTTCCGCGACGCGGGATTTGCGGTTGTGCTCTTCGACTATCGGCACTTCGGCGCGTCGAGCGGGCAGCCCCGACAGCTTCTGGACATCGGCAGGCAGCACGACGACTATCGGGCCGTCGTGCACTGGGCACGGCAACGCGATGACATCGACTCGAATGGCATCGTGCTGTGGGGGTCGTCGTTCAGCGGTGGACATGTGTTGGCTGTGGCGGCCACGGATCCGGGTATCGCCGCGGTGGTGTCGCAGGCGCCGTTCACCGACAGCCTGCCAACCGTGCGTGAGATGCCGGTGTCCAACCTGCTCAGAGCGACTGCAGCCGCGATACGGGACCGCGTCGGTGCGGCCCGTGGCCGCGACCCGATCCTGATCCCGGCCGTTGCGGCCCCCGGCAGCTTCGCGGTGATGACGGCGCCCGATGCACTGCCCGGGTTCGAGGCGATCGTGGCTGCCCGCTCACTGTGGCGCAACGAGGTCGCCGCCCGGTTCGTGCTGACCCTGCCGTTCTACCGGCCGGTGCGCGCGGCCGCGCGGTTGTCGATGCCGGTGCTGGTCTGTGTCTGCGACGAGGACACCACCACACCTCCGGGCTCCAGCATCAAGGCCGCCCACGCCGCACCGCGCGGAGAACTCAGGCGCTATCCCTACGGCCACTTCGCGATCTATCACGATCCGCAGGTCAAGGCCGACCAGGTCGAGTTCCTGCGCCGCGTGGTCAAGTCCGCGCAGCAGGCGTAGATCCGGGCCGCGATGGGCATAGCTAGGGGCATGAGCGACGATCTCGACCGCGCACCCCGGGAGAATCCCACCAAGGACCAGTCGGAATGGGTCACCGGCGACGAACCCATGACGGGACCGCAACGCAGCTATCTGGGCACGCTGGCCCAGGAGGCCGGAATCGAGGTACCGGCACATATGACCAAGGCGCAGGCCTCTGAACTCATCGACGAATTGCAGCAGAGCACCGGACGCGGTGCGTGATCGCCTCAGCCCTGGCGGGCACGGGCGGTGAGTTCGACTGCCGCCGATCGCAATTCGTCGGCGGAGTTCAGGGGTTTGCCGAACCCGACCCGGGTGTAGGCCGCCGCAGGGCCGCGCGGAGTGCTGACCCGCAAGTCCATGCCGTAGCGGTCGATGCTGGTGCACACCGCCGCGGTGGCGTCGGGATAGCCGCCCAGTGTGCGGGCCATCGCCGCCAGCGAATCGGCGTGATCGGTGTTCAGATGGGCGATCGCACCGGCGGCGTGCGGTCGAACCGGGTCCGGCGCGGCGGCGGTGTAGTCCTGCGCCGTCGCGGAATCCATCCGGCCGTAACCGCCCACCCAGCGGACCCGGTGCACACGCAGCACCCACAGCGAGAAGTCGGAATAGTCGATGTAGTACTTCGCCGCCTCCACGGCGGCGAGGTGCGCGTCGCGCGCCGCCGCCAACTCGTCGCCCGCCGGGTGTTCGACCACCCCGGCCAGCGTGATGCGCCCACTGGCCAACGGATCGGTCTCCGTCGTGGGCGCCACGATCGCCAGGCTCGCGCGGTGGTCGTGGGCGAGGTTGCGACCGTGCTCGGCCATGTGCGAAACGCACAGCACCGGCGCGCCCTCCAGCAGTCCGTAGGTGACGAACGAGGCCCACGGATCACCGGAGGTGGTGAGGCTTGCCAGCACCCCGGTGTTGGTGGACGCGGCGATGGTGCGGGCTTCTTCGGCGGCCGACGGCCGCGTCTCGTCGACGACCGGGATGAGCGGCGGCGGTACCGACGGGGCATCGCCCGGGTCGCCATGATCACGGGAGGCCACGTCGGCACCATACCGCGACTGTCGGATCGAACTCCGGGCCCGCGTCGGCAATGGCGCCAAAGCGCCACCCGGCAGCGCGATGGGGGAGCACGATCGTGACGATCGCGTTCACCTTCGCGACCCGCTGTGGACGTCCCGGCGCCACCGGATCGCCACCTGCTCACAAGAAGGTTCAGTCATGAAGACCGCACGTCTGATCGCCGTCCTTGCCTCCACCGCAGTCGTCGCCTCCGCCGTCGCCTGCGCACCGCCCGAGAAGAAGAGTGGGGGCGAGCAGACCAACTCCGGTGTCGCCGCAGCCCAGGCGACCTCGGCTGCCGACTTCGGGGGCATGGACGGTCTGGTCGCCGCGGCCAAGAAGGAAGGCGAACTCAACGTCATCGCGCTTCCGCCGGACTGGGCCAACTACGGCGCCATCATCAAGGCCTTCGGCGACAAGTACGGCATCAAGGTGAACTCGGCGCAGCCCGACGCCGCCAGCCAGGACGAGATCAACGCCGCCAACCAGCAGAAGGGCCGCAGCACCGCCCCGGACGTGTTCGACCTCGGCCAGTCGGTGGCGCTGGCCAACACCGCGCTGTTCGCGCCCTACAAGGTGGCCACCTTCGACAGCATCCCGGCGGGGATGAAGGACCCGAACGGCACCTGGGTCAACGACTACGGCGGCTACATGTCGATCGGCTACGACTCGGCGAAGGTGCCCGACATGAGCTCGGTCAACGATCTGCTCAAGGCCGATTACAAGGGCAAGGTCGCGCTCAACGGCGACCCCACCCAGGCCGGTGCGGCGTTCTCCGGCGTGGCGATGGTGGCACTGTCGCAGGGTGGTTCGGCTGATGACATCGCCCCCGGAGTCGGGTTCTTCGGCAAGCTCAAGCAGGCCGGCAACTTCCTGCCCGTCGACCCGACCCCGGCGACCATCGAATCCGGCCAGACCCCGGTGGTCATCGACTGGGACTACCTCAATGCCGCCGAGACCAAGAAGCTGCCCAGCTGGAAGGTGTTCGTCCCGCAGGGCGCGGTCCTGGGCGGGTACTACTTCCAGGCGATCAACAAGGATGCGCCGCATCCGGCCGCCGCGCGGTTGTGGCAGGAGTTCCTCTACAGCGACGAGGGTCAGAACCTGTTCCTCGGTGGCGGTGCGCGGCCGGTGCGCGCCGATGCGATGGTGAAGGCCGGAACCATCGACGCCGCCGCCTACGAGAAGCTGCCCGCCGTCAGCGGCACCCCGGTGATCCTGACCCAGGAGCAGACCGACAAGGCCACGAAGTACCTGGCCGACAACTGGGCCAAGGCGATCGGCTGACCCGGATGGCAGGCGGTATCGCGGGTCGGCGGCTGCGCGAAGCGATCCCGCTACTGCCGTTCGGGTTGTTCGTCGGGATCTTCCTGATCGTTCCGACGGTCACCGTCGTCGTCTCGGCGTTCTACCTCGACGGGCAGTTCTCGCTGGATCGCATCGCCCTGCTGTTCTCCGGCACGGCGCTGTCCGCACTGGGCAAGAGCGTGCTGCTCTCGGCCAGCACGGCCGCGCTCGGTGCGGTCCTGGGTGCCCTGCTGTCCTGGCTGGTGGTCAGCAGCCCGCCCACCTCCCTGCTGCGGCGGGTGGTGCTGTCGCTATGCAGCGTGCTCGCCCAATTCGGCGGGGTGGCATTGGCTTTCGCGTTCCTGGCCACTATCGGACTCAATGGTGTTCTGACGGTCTGGGTGTTCGACCGGTTCGGTTTCAACCTGGCCGGTGACGGCTGGCTGTACTCGTTGCGCGGCCTGATCCTGGTGTACACCTACTTTCAGATCCCGCTCATGGTCATCGTGTTCACCCCCGCGCTGGAAGGCCTGCGGGCCGAGTGGCGCGAAGCCGCGGTGAGCTTGGGGGCGTCGCGCTGGGACTACTGGCGTGAGGTGGGCTTCCCGTTGCTGACGCCCGCATTCCTCGGTTCGGCACTGTTGTTGTTCGCCAACGCTTTTGCCGCCTATGCCACCGCCGCCGCCCTGGTGAGCCAGGGCAGCCCGATCGTGCCGCTGCTCATTCGCACCGCGCTGACTTCGGAGGTGGTCTTGGGCCAGTCCGGGTTCGCCTACGCGCTGGCTCTGGAGATGGTGGTGGTGGTCGCGGCGGTGATGGCCGCCTACAACCTGCTGGTGCGCCGCACCGCGAGGTGGCTGCAGTGAGCCGGGTGGGGCGCGCGATCCTGTTGGGCGCCTTCGCCGTGTTCTTCCTGTTCCCGCTGTACGCGATGGCGGACTTCAGCACCCGCAATCTCATCGCGGGTGGCCGCACCCTGGCGGCGTGGAAGAACCTGGTGCAGAACGAGATGCTGTATCAGGCGATCATCGTCTCGCTGCTGCTGGCGGTGTTCACCGTGGTGCTCATGCTGCTGATCCTGGTGCCGACGATGATCTGGGTCCGGTTGCGCGCACCCTGGGGACGGCGGCTGGTGGAGTTCCTGTGCCTGCTGCCGCTGACCATCCCGGCGTTGGTGATCGTGGTCGGGTTGCGCAATGTCTACCTGTGGGTGGTGTACATCTTCGGCGAGTCGGCGCTGACGCTGACGTTCGTCTATGTGGTGCTGGTGCTGCCGTTCGCCTACCGTTCCATCGATGCCGCGCTGTCGTCGATCGACCTGAAAACCCTTGCTGAAGCCGCTCGTTCACTCGGGGCCGGCTGGACCACCACGATCCTGCGGGTCATCGTGCCCAACATCTGGTCGGGCGTGCTGTCGGCGGCGTTCATCTCGATCGCCGTGGTTCTCGGCGAGTACACCATCGCCTCGCTGAGCGGCTACCAGAACCTGCAGGTCGTCATCGTCGCGATCGGCAAGAGTGACGGACCCACGTCGGTGGCGGCTTCGCTCGCCACGCTGCTGTTCGGATTCGCGCTGCTGCTGATCCTGTCGCTGGTGACCCGCGGTCGACATCAGGACGCCACCGTCGGTGCGCCGACCCCGGCGACCACTCGGAAGGGACAGGAATGACCCGCAACGGCGTTGCCGTCGACTTCATCGATGTGACAAGGGTTTACGGCGCGGTGCGGGCCCTCGACGGGCTGACGCTGCACCTGGAGCCGGGGGAGATGGTGGCGCTGCTCGGGCCGTCGGGATGCGGCAAGACCACCGCGCTGCGCATCCTGGCAGGCCTGGACGAGCCCACCTCCGGATCGGTGGCCGTCGACGCCCGCGACATCACCGACGTGCCGCCCAACAAGCGCGATATGGGGATGGTGTTCCAGGCCTACAGCCTGTTCCCGCATCTCACGGTTCTGGACAACGTCGCCTTCGGGCTCAAACTGCGCGGCCGGGACAAGCGGGAGCGCACCGAGCGCGCCGCCGACATGCTGGATCTGGTCGGCCTCGGTGAGCACAAGCAGAAGTACGCCAATCAGCTGTCCGGCGGCCAGCAGCAGCGCGTGGCGCTCGCCCGGGCACTGGCGATCCAACCGCGGGTGCTGCTGCTCGACGAGCCGCTCTCGGCGCTGGACGCCAAGGTCCGTGCCCAACTGCGCGACGAGATCCGCCGCGTGCAACTCGAGGTCGGGACGACGACGTTGTTCGTCACCCACGACCAGGAGGAGGCGCTGGCGGTGGCCGACCGGGTCGGGGTGATGAGCCGCGGCCGCCTGGAGCAGATCGCCGCACCCGCCGAGGTCTACGCCCAGCCCGCGACACCGTTCGTGGCCGAATTCGTCGGCCTCAACAACAGACTCGACACCGAGGTCTCCGGCGACCGCGCCCAGGTGTTGGGCGCCGCGCTGCCCGTCGCGCCGGGCTCGCTGACCGCCGGCCGCGGCGTCGCGCTCGTGCGCCCGGAGTCGGTCACGGTGGTCGCCGACCCGACGGGCAGCGCCCGGGTGACGTCGGTGTCGTTCCTGGGCCCGATCTCACTGGTGCACTGCACGCTGGCTGACGGCACCCGGCTGATCTCGCAGACGGCCAGTGCACTGACCCGGGAGCTGAGTCCCGGCGCACCGATCACGGTCACCGTCGAGCAGTCGGCGGTGCTGGTGGTCGAGTAGCCCGCCCAAAACGAGGTATCCCGGGTGCAGCCCGGAGGTAGCTTGTCGGCATGAGCGAGACGAACTTTGCCGGGGAGGAACGCAGCCGCCTGGAGGCCGAATTGGCCGATCTACGGCGGCGGCGCGATCAGATGCGAGCCGAACTCGAAGGTGACGCCGGCACCGTGGGTGACCGCGGTGACGCCGCCGACGCGCTGCAGCGTGCCGAGGATCTCGCCGGTATCGATGAGCAGATCAGCAGGCTGGCCTGGCTGCTGGCCGGTGGCAATGCCGATGTTCCGGGTCAGCTGCCCAATGGCACCGAGGTCACGCTGCGCTTTCCCGGCGACGAGCCGCTGCGCATGCGGGTGATCAACTACCTGGAAGAGACCCCGGCCGGCCAGGAGGACAGCACGCTGACCGCCGACAGCCCACTCGGTCTGGCCCTGTTCGGGCGGAGCGCCGGGGAGACCATCACCTACTCGACCCCGCGTGGCGAGCTGCAGGTCGAACTGCTCGCCATCGACTTGCCGAAGTAGCCCACCAGCCGTTGCGCCGCCCGTGACACACTCACGACACAACAGTGTCGTGAGTGGAGGTGTGATGCGGGCGATCAGAGTGACCGAGCTGGGCGGTCCGGAGTCGGTGCAGGTGGCAGACGTCGACGAACCGGCTGCTGACGGCGGGATCGTGGTCGACGTGCACGCGGCCGGGGTGGCCTTTCCCGACGCGCTGCTGACCCGCGGCCTCTACCAGTACAAGCCCGAACTGCCCTTCACCCTGGGCGCCGAGATCGCCGGTGTGGTGCGCTCCGCTCCTGACGGTGCCTCGGTGAAGGCCGGTGACCGGGTGGTCGGCCTGACACTGATCACCGGCGCGATGGCCGAGACGGCGGTGCTCACCCCCGAGCGGGCCTTCCCGTTGCCCGACAACGTCAGCTTCGAAGCGGGCGCGGGCCTGCTGTTCAACGACCTGACGGTGTACTTCGCGCTGACCGAGCGGGGCCGGCTGGCCAAGGGCGAGTCGGTGCTCGTGCACGGTGCGGCCGGCGGTATCGGCACCTCCACCCTGCGGCTGGCCCCGGCACTGGGCGCCAGCCGGGTCATCGCCGTCGTGAGCACCGAGGACAAGGCTGAGGTGGCCCGGGCCGCCGGAGCCACCGACGTCGTGCTGGCCGACGGGTTCAAGGACGCCGTCGCCGAACTGACCGGCGGCAAGGGCGTCGACATCGTCATGGACCCGGTCGGCGGCGACCGCTTCACCGACTCGCTGCGCTCCCTGGCGCCCGGTGGACGCCTGCTGGTCGTCGGCTTCACCGGCGGTGAGATCCCGACCGTCAAGGTCAACCGGCTGCTGCTGAACAACATCGACGTCGTCGGCGTCGGCTGGGGCGCCTGGACCATGACGCACCCGGGCGCGCTCGCCGAGCAGTGGGAGGGGCTGGCCGCCCTGCTCACCTCCGGTCAACTGGCCGTCCCCCAACCCGAGGTCTACCCTTTCGAAGAGGCCGCCGCCGCGGTGGCGTCGCTGGAGAACCGCACCGCCAAAGGCAAAGTCGTAGTGCGCGTGCGGGATTGAGGCGCGACCGTGCGTGTCGGTACGCCGACACGCCGCTGTGACGACCGGTTCGCGCACGCTCGGGCGGCTGGGTGATTCGGTTCGGCCAGTGTGGGGTAGTGAAACGTAGATGGAGCTGACGAGCGACCCGGCAGGGGGCAGCCACGTCGAGGACGGCGTGGTGGAACACCCGAGCGCCGAAGACTTCGGCCACGCGCAGGCCTTGCCCGAAGACCGCACCTGGTTCAAGCGCGCGGTGTTCTACGAGGTGCTGGTGCGGGCGTTCTACGACTCCAACGCCGACGGGGTCGGTGACCTGCGCGGGCTGATCGAACAGCTGGACTATCTGCAGTGGCTCGGCGTGGACTGCCTGTGGCTGCCGCCGTTCTACGACTCACCACTGCGCGACGGCGGCTACGACATCCGCGACTTCTACAAGGTGCTGCCCGAGTTCGGCACCGTCGACGATTTCGTCGCGCTACTCGACGCCGCCCACAAGCGCGGCATCCGGATCATCACCGACCTGGTGATGAACCACACCTCCGACTCCCATCCGTGGTTCCAGGAGTCCCGGCGTGACCCCGACGGCCCGTACGGCGATTTCTACGTGTGGAGCGACACCAGCCAGCGCTACACCGACGCCCGCATCATCTTCGTCGACACCGAGGAATCGAACTGGACGTTCGACCCGGTTCGCAAGCAGTTCTACTGGCACCGGTTCTTCTCCCACCAGCCCGACCTGAACTACGACAACCCCGCCGTACAAGAGGCGATGATCGACGTCCTGCGGTTCTGGCTGGACCTCGGCATCGACGGCTTCCGGCTCGACGCGGTGCCCTACCTGTTCGAGCGGGAAGGCACCAACTGCGAGAACCTGCCCGAGACGCACGCCTTTCTCAAGCACTGCCGCAAGGTGATCGACGACGAGTTCCCCGGCCGGGTGCTGCTGGCCGAGGCCAACCAGTGGCCCGCCGACGTCGTCGAGTACTTCGGCGACCCCGCCATGGGCGGCGATGAATGCCATATGGCGTTCCACTTCCCGCTGATGCCGCGCATCTTCATGGCGGTGCGCCGGGAATCCCGCTTCCCGATCTCGGAGATCCTGGCCCAGACCCCCGAGATCCCGGATATGGCCCAGTGGGGCATCTTCCTGCGCAACCACGACGAGCTGACCCTGGAGATGGTCACCGACGACGAGCGCGACTACATGTACGCCGAGTACGCCAAGGACCCCCGGATGAAGGCCAACGTGGGGATCCGGCGACGGTTGGCTCCGCTGCTGGAGAACGACCGCAACCAGACCGAACTGTTCACCGCCCTGCTGCTTTCGCTGCCCGGATCCCCGGTGCTCTACTACGGCGACGAGATCGGGATGGGTGACATCATCTGGCTCGGCGACCGCGACGGCGTGCGCACCCCGATGCAGTGGACCCCGGACCGCAATGCCGGCTTCTCCACCGCCAACCCGGGCCGGCTCTACCTGCCGCCGAACCAGGACCCGATCTACGGGTATCAGTCGGTGAATGTCGAAGCGCAGCGCGACAGTTCGACCTCACTACTGAACTGGACGCGGACCATGCTGGCGGTCCGGCGCCGCTACGACGCCTTCGCCATCGGCACCTTCCGGGAACTGAGCGGCTCCAATCCGTCGGTGCTGACCTACGTTCGTGAACTCGACGGCGGCGACACCGTGCTGTGCGTGAACAACCTGTCCCGCTTCCCCCAGCCGATCGAATTGAATCTGCAGCACTGGAATTCGTACACACCGGTGGAACTGACCGGGCATGTGCCCTTCCCCCGGATCGGTCAGCTGCCCTATCTGCTCACCCTGCCGGGGCACGGTTTCTACTGGTTCCGCCTGTGCCCGCCGGAGGAGAAGCAATGAGTTCGCCGCACGACCTGCCGTGGGCCGACTGGCTGCCCACCCAGCGCTGGTATGCCGGGCGCGGCCGCGAGATCGCCACGGTGCAGCCCGCGGTGGTGGTGGGCCTGCGCGACGCACTCGACCTGATACTGCTCGACGTCTCCTATACCAACGGTAGCTCGGAGCGCTACCAGGTTCTGGTGCAATGGGATTCGGCTCCGGTGTCCGAGTACGGGACGGTCGCGACCATCGGTGCAGCCGGTGACCATACCGGCTATGACGCGCTCTACGACCCGTCGGCGGCCGGCTTCCTGCTTTCGCTGATCGACTCCTCGGCCACCATCGGCACCGTCACCTTCACCCGCGAGCCCGGTGTCGAATTGCCGGTGGATGCCGCACCCCGGGTCTCCGATGCCGAGCAGAGCAACACCAGCGTGGTGTTCGAAGATCAGGCGATCCTCAAGGTGTTCCGGCGGGTGGCCTGCGGGATCAACCCAGACATCGAACTCAACCGCGTGCTGGGTCGAGCCGGAAATGCCCATGTGGCAAGACTTCTCGGCACGATGGACACAGAGGACGACGGGCAGCCCTGCCCGCTGGGGATGGTCGCCGCCTACGCCGCGAACTCCGCGGAAGGCTGGGACATGGCCACGGCCAGCACCCGCGACCTGTACGCCGAGGGCGACCTGTACGCCTACGAGGTCGGCGGGGACTTCGCGGGCGAGGCCTACCGGCTGGGCGAGGCGGTGGCCTCCGTGCACGCCACTCTGGCCGCGGAGCTAGGGACGTCGACCACGGTGTTGCCGATCGAGGTGATGCGCGAACGGCTTTCGACGGCCGCGGCGGCGGTTGCCGAACTGGCCGACTTTGTTCCGGCAATCGAGGAGCGCTACGCCAAACTCGCCGACGAGCCGATCACCGTCCAGCGGGTGCACGGCGACCTGCACCTGGGGCAGGTGCTGCGCACCCCGGAACGCTGGCTGCTGATCGACTTCGAAGGCGAGCCCGGGCAACCGCTTGACGAGCGGCGCAAGCCGGACTCGCCGCTGCGTGACGTCGCGGGGATGCTGCGATCATTCGAGTACGCGGCGTATCAGCAGTTGGTGGACCAGACCGCCGACAGGCAGCTGGCGGCCCGCGCGAAGGAATGGGTCGACCGCAACTGCGCCTCGTTCTGCGATGGATACGCCGCGGAATCCGCAAGCGATCCGCGGGATCAGTCGGCGGTGCTGTCGGCCTACGAACTCGACAAAGCGGTGTACGAGGCGGCCTACGAGGCCCGGCACCGGCCGAGCTGGTTGCACATTCCGCTGCGCTCGATCGCCCGCCTGGTCGGCTAGTTCGGCAGCAGGCGCAGCGCCAGTCGCGGGCAGCGTTTCACCGCGGCCTTGGCGTACTTCAGCGACTCGTCGGGTATCGACGGCTCGCGGGCGGCCTTGCGCGCCAGGGGATATCCCCAGTCATCGCGGGTCAGCACGTCCGGTAGCAGTTCGGTGCACAGCCCCCGGCCGTCGCACCGGGTCCAGTCAATATGCAGTCGCTGTGTCACTGCGGCCACCCTCCTAGCGTTCGTACCTCGCCGTCTCTGTCGACGAGCCGAGCCGGAACCTTGAGGCTCGCAATCCATTCCGGGGCACGGTGTCCGCGGATGACCGCCGCGGTGCTGATCGTGTTCGCCGCCAGACATGTACCCGCCACGACGCTGACGGTGCGCCACACCGGCTCGGCGGAGCGGCCGGTGCGCGGATCGACGATGTGGTGGACCAGATCGCCGTCGCGCCACCACCGCCGGCGCTGGGTGCTCGAGGTTGCCAGGCCGGTGTCGCTACCCAGCGACACCTGCGCGACCGGATCGTCGTCGGTGTCGGACACCAGCACCTGCCAGCCCCCTTCGGGCGCTGGCCCGGCGGTGGCGATGTCACCCCCGAGGTTGACCAGAACACCGCTTCCGGTGTGCTCGAGCACCGCCTGCGCGCAGCGGTCCGCGGCCACGGCCTTCGCGGTGGCGCCCAGGTCCAGCACCACTCCGGCCGGCAGCGTGACGGTGTGGCCGTCGAACTGCACCATCGACCAGGTCGCCGGCCGCGCGATCGACGTCACGCGGGGCTCCCCGATGTCGTCGATGTCGCGGTCATAGCCCAGCGCGATCAGTGCCGACCCGACGGTCGGGTCCACGTCGCCGTCAGTGCAGCGCGCCGCGTCCAGGGCAGCGCTGATCAACTCCGCACACAGCGGGCTCACCTCGGTCGGGGCGCCGCCCGCGGCGGCCAGCAGGCTGATCTCCGAGTCCGGTCGGAACCGGGAGGCCGCCAGTTCGACGGCATCCAATTCGGCGTCGACCAGCGCCCGGGCCTGCGGCAAGGCGGCAGCGTCGGCGACCAGCAGATGCATCTCCGTGCTCCACCGCTGCCACTGCGACTGGCCGGGTCCGGCCAGCGTCCACGCCGTCATGGTCCCAGCGTGCGGGGTCGTTCTTTGAGCGCTGTAAGAATCGCCATTGCGGGCGGTATGCCCCGCTGGCGTGGCACTCTCGACAGCGTGTCAGAGCACGGGCCCAGACTGCTGGTCGTCGAGGACGACCGCGTGCTCAGCGCCATGCTCGCCGACCTGTTCACCGACGAGGGCTACCGCGTCGAGACCGCCTACGACGGGCAGCAGGGTATGCACCGCGGCTTGTCCGGGGACTTCGACGCCCTGATCGTCGACCGCGGTCTGCCCGTCATGGACGGCGCCGATCTGGTCGCCCTGCTGCGCTCTCGTGGGATCACCACACCGGCGCTGATCCTCACCGCACGCGGAGCGGTCGACGACCGGGTCGAAGGCCTCGACGCTGGCGCACAGGACTACCTGGTCAAGCCGTTCGAGATCCCCGAACTGCTGGCGCGGGTGCGGGCGCTGCTGCGGCGAACCGACACCACCGCCACGATCAGCGCCGGTGGCCTGCTGCTCGACCGGGTCACCCGCCGGGTCACCGGCGCGACCCCCGACGGCTTCGACGTCGAACTCTCCGAGCGGGAGGCCTCGCTGCTGGCCACCCTGATGGCCGCCCCCAAGCGGGTGTTCAGCCGCACCCAACTGCTCGACACGGTCTTCGACGGCGCCGAGTCCGGCGGTGCCGTCGACCTCTATGTGCACTATGTGCGCCGCAAGCTGGGCAAACAGGTGATCCGCACCGTGCACGGCACCGGCTATCGATTCGGGCTGGGGTGATCGTGCGCGCCAAGGACACCAGCGCACCGCCCAGCGATCTGGCGGTGGTCAAACGCGCGGGACGGCTGGCCGCCTTCCAGGCTTCGGCCGCGCTGGCTCTGGTTCTGCTTCTGGTCGGCGGCGTGGTGTTCGCGGTGTACGTCCGAACCCAGCGGCGTGAGATTGACGAGCGGTTGCAGACCGTCGCGATGGCGGCCGACGACACCGACGACCCGCCACCGGACATGGAACTGGCCATGCGCCCCGTGAACGGCGCCGAGTCGTTCAGCGATGGCGGCCAGCCCGGTGTGGCGCTGCTGACCGGCCCGGCGGGGTTCCGCGACCTGCATGCCGAAGGCCGGCACTTCCGGGCCCTGGCAGTGGATCGCCCGCAGGGCCGGGTGGTCGCGATGATCGACCTGGCGCCGTATCAGGCCGGGCGCGGCCGGCTGCTCATCTCCCTGGCGTTCGCGGAACTGGTCGGCATCCTGGCCTCGATCGCGGTAGTCGCCCTGTTCACCCGACGCTCGGTACAACCGCTGGCACAGGCCCTGGCGCTGCAGCGCCGGTTCGTTGCCGACGCCTCCCACGAGCTGCGCGCACCGCTGACCGTCCTGCACACCAGAGCCCAGCTGCTGGCGCACCGGGTGGGCACCGCCGACCCGCAGACCGTGCAGAAGGACGCCGACGCGCTGGTTGCCGACACCCGGGTGCTCGGCGATATCGTCGAGGACCTGCTCGCGTCAGCCACCATGACAGCCGGGCCCCCACTGCGCGACCGGGTGGACATCGCCGCCGTCGCCGCCGCGGTCAGCGACAGCATGGCGCCGTACGCGGATTCACTGGGCGTCACGCTGAACTGCGAAAAGGGCGGCACCGCAGGAACATTCGAGGTGCTCGGCTCGGAGGCCGCGCTGCGCCGGGCGGTGACCGCGCTGGTCGACAACGCGTTGGGGCATCAGCACCGGGGCGGGACGGTGCAGATCCGGGTGGGCCGGGACGGCGAGACGGTGACGGCCGCGGTGGCCGACGACGGTGTGGGTATCAGCACCGGGGCGGGACGGTGCAGATCCGGGTGGGCCGGGACGGCGAGACGGTGACGGCCGCGGTGGCCGACGACGGTGTGGGTATCGACGCCGAAACCATGGCGACCCTGTTCACCCGGTTCTCGCACGGCGCCGAGCACACCACCAGGGAGGGGCGGGAGTCCTACGGGATCGGGCTGGCCCTGGTGCGCGAGATCGCCCACGCCCATGGCGGGGAGGTCACCGTGGCGTCGACGCCCGGGCAGGGAGCGACGTTCACGCTGACGCTGCCGGCCGCGCGCTGACGGCTTCTGAGCCAACGCCGCGCCACGCTGTCGGTCCCGCGGTTTACGGTGGTGTCGATGGCCCTGCACGTACACCGCGCCGAACGCACCGATGTGCTCGCCGACGGCCTCGGCGCGCTGCTGGCCACCCCGCAACCCGACCCGTTCGCCGAGGAACTGGTGGTGGTCCCCGCCCGCGGGGTGGAACGGTGGCTGTCGCAGCGTTTGTCGCATGTGCTGGGTCGCGGCGCGGGCGCCGACGGCATCTGCGCGGGGGTGTCGTTCCGCACCCCCGGGTCGCTCATCGCCGAGATCACCGGCACCCGCGACGAGGATCCCTGGTCCCCGGATGCCCTGGCGTGGCCGCTGCTCGAGATCGTCGACACCCATCTCGACGAACCCTGGTGCCGCACCCTGGCCACCCACCTCGGCCACTTCGACACCGGCGAAGAGAAGGAACTGCGGCAGGGTCGCCGCTACGCGGTCGCCCGCCGGTTGGCCGGCCTGTTCGCGTCCTATGCCCGCCAGCGCCCCCGCCTGCTCGCCGGCTGGCTCGACGGCACGGTGGTCGACCTGGACTCCGACCTGCAGTGGCAGCCCCACCTGTGGCGTGCGCTGGTCGACGCACTGGCCATCGACCCTCCTCACGTGCGGCATGCGAAAACTGTTGTGCAGCTCCAAGAGTCAGGCGCCGAACTGCCTGCGCGGTTGTCATTGTTCGGCTACACGCGGCTGGCGAGCACCGACATCGAGCTCATCGAAGCGCTGGCCACCCACCATGAGGTGCACCTGTGGCTTCCGCACCCGAGCGCGGACCTGTGGACCGCGCTGGCCGGGGTGCACGGCACCATCCCGCGCGCCGAGGATCTGACCCACCGACGCGTCAACCACCCCCTGCTGGCCACGCTCGGCCGGGATCTTCGTGAGCTCCAGCGCAGCCTGCCCACCACCGTCGCCTCCGACGAATTCCTCGGCAGCGCCGGATATCCGGACACCCTGCTCGGCTGGTTGCAGTCCGACATCGCCGCCAATCAGGTTCGCCCGCAGGGCAGGTCGCTGTCCGAGGGGGACCGGTCGGTGCAGGTGCACAGCTGCCACGGCCCGGCCCGGCAGATCGACGTGCTGCGCGAAGTGCTGCTCGGACTGCTGGCCGACGACCCGACCCTGGAGCCGCGCGACATCCTGGTGATGTGCCCCGATATCGAGACCTACGCGGCGCTCATCATCGCCGACTTCGGCCTCGGTGAGGTGGTACCCGGCGCGCATCCGGCCCACCGGCTGCGGGTGCGGTTGGCCGATCGTTCGCTGGTGCAGACCAATCCGCTGCTGGCGGTGGCCGCCCAATTGCTCGCACTGGCCGCAGGCCGCGTCACCGCCACCGAGGTGCTCAACATCGCCCAGGCCGCGCCGGTGCGGGCCCGATTCGGGTTCACCGACGATGACCTGGAGAACATCACCCGCTGGGTGCAACAGGCCAATATCCGCTGGGGTCTGGACAAGGACCACCGTGCCCCCTACGGCATCCCGTTCATCCAGAACACCTGGCGGTTCGGCATCGACCGGGTGCTGGCCGGGGTGGCGATGTCGCAGGATTCGCAGGCCTGGCTCGACGTCACGCTGCCCCTCGACGACGTCGGCAGCAACAGCGTGGAGCTGGCCGGGCGGCTGGCCGAGTTCGTCACCCGACTGCAGCGAGTGCTCGAGTCACTCAGCGGCACAAGGCCATTGGCGGACTGGCTCGCCGCACTGGACCAGGGAATCGGGTGGCTCACCCGCACGTCCGGTGACGACGCCTGGCAGAGCAGCCAGCTGCAACGCGAGTTCGGTGACGTAATCGCCACCGCAGGCCCCCGGGCGGCCACACCGATGCGGCTGCCGGATATCACCGCCTTGCTGCGCCGGCACCTCGCCGGGCGCCCCACCCGGGCCAACTTCCGCACCGGCACCCTCACGGTGTGCACCATGGTCCCGATGCGCTCGGTTCCGCATCGCGTGGTGTGCCTGGTGGGTCTCGACGACACCGTGTTCCCGCGCATCGGGGTGCGCGACGGGGACGACGCCCTGGCCCGTAACCCGATGACCGGTGAGCGCGATGTCCGCTCCGAAGACCGCCAACTGCTGCTCGATGCGATCTGCTCGGCCACCGAGAAACTGGTGGTCACCTACACCGGGGCCAACGAATACTCCGGCCACCCGCGCCCGCCTGCCGTCCCGCTCGCCGAACTGCTCGACGCCCTCGATCGCACTACCGAGGCGCCGGTAGGTAACGACATCATCGTGCACCATCCGTTGCAGCCCTTTGATATCCGCAACGTCACGCCCGGCGCGCTGGGCGTACCCGACAAGCCGTTTACCTTCGACACCACCGCGATGAACGCCGCGACCGTGACCGCGCAACCGCGGCCCGAACAACCCGACCTGCTGGCCGAGCCCTTGCCGCCACCGGCGCCTGACGACGTGACTCTGCCCGAGCTGATGAGGTTCTTCGCCAACCCCGTCAAGGGTTTCTTCACCGCGCTGGACTTCACCCTGCCGTGGGAGGTCGAGGGCGTCGAGGATGCCATGCCGGTCGAAATCGACAACCTGCAGGAGTGGACGGTGGGCCAGCGACTGCTCACCGACATGCTCAGCGGAATGGATCCGGAACGGGCCGGTCAAGCCGAATGGCGCCGGGGGTCCCTTCCGCCCGGCCGGCTCGGCTGGCGCAAGGCCAACGAATTGCGCGACCAGGCAACCGAACTCGCCAGAGCTGCGCTGTCGCAGCGCACCGGGGCGCCGCAGGCCTACGACGTCGATATCGACCTCGGCGGCGGCCGTCGCCTCACCGGCACCGTCTCCCCGGTCTACGGCAGCCAGCTGGTCGAGGTCACCTATTCCAAGCTCGACGCCCAGCACCTGCTGCGGGCGTGGATCCCGCTGCTCGCCCTGTCGGCGGCACGGCCCGGCACGTGGTCAGCGATCTGCATCGGCAGGCAGCGCCGGCGCATCGGTGCCGCACAACGGGTGCTCGGGGCTCCGCAGCAGGATCCCGTCGCCGTGCTGCGCGACCTCGTCGCCATCTACGACGCCGGGCGACGCGAGCCGATTCCCCTGCCCATCAAGACATCTCACGCCTGGGCAGCCGCCCGCCTCAGCCGGCAGGATCCGCGCGGCGAGGCGATGGGCAAGTGGCGCTACGAGCGCGAGGATCCCGCCGTCGAACGGATCTGGGGCCGCGAGCCCGATCTCGAGGTGCTGCTGAGCCCGCCCGGCCCGGGGGAGGACGCCGAGGGGGAGACCACCCGGCTCGGCGCCTTCGCCGCCCGCCTGTGGGGTCCGCTGCTGGCCGCCGAGGACGGTGCCTGATGCGGGAATTCGACCTGCTCGGCCCGCTGCCCGAGCAGCGATCCACCACGGTGCTGGAAGCCAGCGCCGGAACCGGAAAGACCTTCACCCTGGCCGGTCTGGTTACCCGCTATATCGCCGAGGGGCACGCCACCCTGGACCAGATGCTGCTCATCACGTTCGGCCGGGCAGCCACCCAGGAACTGCGGGAGCGGGTCCGCCGCGCCCTGCACGACGCCTTGGGCGCCTTCGACGATCCGGCCACCGCGACCGGCAAGCCGCTCCTGGAGGCGCTGATCGCGGGAGACCCGGCCGACCTCGCCGCCCGCCGGGATCGGCTGCGTGACGCGCTGGCGTCTTTCGACGCCGCGACCATCGCCACCACCCACCAGTTCTGCAACCTGGTGCTCAAATCACTGGGTGTGGCCGGGGACAGCGACAGCGGAGTAACGCTGGCCGAGAGCCTGGACGAGCTGGTCTCGGAGATCGTCGATGACCTCTACCTGCGCCACTTCGGGCAGGAACGCGAGGACCCGCCCCTGACCAGAGCCGAGGCGCTGACCTTGGCCCGCGAAGTCGTCGCCAACCCGGAAACCGAACTGCGCCCGCTCAATCCGCCACCGGGGTCCGAGCCCGCCATCCGGGTGGGCTTCGGCAAGGACGTGCTGGCCGAGTTGGAGCGGCGCAAACGCCGACGCGGCGTCCTCAGCTACGACGATCTGCTCAGCAGACTCGCCGACGCCCTGGACACCCCCGACTCGCCCGCGGCAACCAGGATGCACCAACGCTGGTCGGTGGTCATGGTCGACGAATTCCAGGACACCGACCCCGTGCAGTGGCAGGTCATCGAGCGGGCCTTCAGCGGCCGCTCCACCCTCATCCTGATCGGCGACCCGAAGCAGGCCATCTACGCCTTCCGCGGCGGCGACATCTTCACCTACCTGCACGCGGCCAAGACGGCGGGTGACCGGCTCACCCTCGGGAAGAACTACCGCAGCGACGCCGCACTGGTCGAGCGGCTACAGCGGGTGCTGCGCGGCGCCGAACTCGGCGACCCCGACATCAAGGTTCTCGAGGTCACCCCGCACCACCACGGTCATCGGCTCGCCGGCGCACCGTTCAACGATCCGGTCCGGCTACGGGTGGTGTCGCGAGAGACCTTCAGGCTCAGCGGAACCCGCACGATCAAGATGGATGCACTGCGCTCGCACATCGCCCGCGACCTGGCTGCCGACGTCAGCGGCCTGCTGGGCAGCCGAGCCACGTTCGACGGCGAACGGCTGCAGGCCCATCAGATCGCAGTGATCACCGAGAGCCACCTGGATGCCCGCGCATGTTTCGATGCGCTGGTCGAGGCTGGTGTGCCCGCGGTGTACACCGGTGACACCGATGTGTTGCGCTCGCCGGCCGCCGACGACTGGCTGTGCCTGCTGGAGGCGTTCGACCAGCTGCACCGGCCCGGCCTGGTGCGGGCGGCCGCAGCCACCATGTTCTTCGGAAAGACTGCCGAAGACCTTGCCGCGGGCGGCGATACGCTCACCGACGAGGTCTCCGACACCCTGCGCCAGTGGGCCGACCACGCCAGGGAAGCGGGCGTGGCGGCGGTGTTCGAGGCCGCCCAACGAGCCGGGATGGGCAAGCGCGTGCTGTCCTGGGCCGGCGGTGAACGCAATATGACCGACCTCGCCCACGTGACCGAGGTGCTGCACGATGTCGCCCACCGCGAACACCTGAGCCTGACCGCCCTGCGGGACTGGCTACGCACCCAGCGCGACGAACGCAGCAGCGCACCGGAGCGCAACCGGCGGCTGGACAGTGACTCCGCGGCCGTGCAGATCATGACCGTCTGGGTCAGCAAGGGTCTGCAATTCCCGGTGGTCTACCTGCCTTTCACGTTCAATCGCCATGTCCGCAAACACGATGTCGTCCGCTTCCACGACGCCGAGCGGCGCTGCCTGCACATCGGTGGCGAAACCAGTCCGGACCTGGCCGCCGCCCAGGCGCAGGGCCGTCGCGAGGCGGCCGGTGAGGAGACCCGGCTGACCTACGTCGCGATGACGCGCGCCCAGTCTCAGGTGGTGGCCTGGTGGGCACCGTCCTGGGATGAGCCCAACGGCGGACTGTCGCGACTGTTGCGAGGCCGCCGGCCGGGCCAGGCGGCCGTTCCGGACCGCTGTGATCCGGAAAAGATCGACGACGCCGACGCGATGGCGCTGCTGCGGCAGTGGGAGGAGGTCGGCGGGCTGGTGATCGAGGAGTCCCGGATCGCCCCGGTGGTGGAGCTGACCGCGAATCAACCACGAGATGACCTGGGCGTCCGGCACTTTCACCGCGCCATCGACACCACCTGGCGCCGCACGTCGTATTCCGGGTTGATCCGTGCGGCCGAGACGCCCGGGGTGAGCAGCGAACCGGAGGTGGTCGGTCTCGACGACGAATCGGTCGATGTCACCGTCACCACCCCAGCGGCTGGGCTCGACGTTCCCTCGCCGATGGCTGACCTCCCGACCGGCGCCACCTTCGGCAGCCTGGTGCATGCGGTCCTGGAGACCGCCGACCCGCTGGCCACCGACCTCGCCGCCGAACTGCAGCGCCAGATCGAGCGGCACGCGGTGTGGTGGCCGGTGGAGGTCCCCACTGCCAACCTGGCCGAGGCGCTGGTGCCGATGCACGACACCCCGCTCGGACCGCTGGCCGACAACCTCACGCTGCGCCAGATCGGCCTGCGGGACCGGTTGTGCGAGATGGACTTTGAGTTCCCGCTCGCCGGTGGCGACCTTCGCGAGGCGGTACCCGATATCCGGTTGTCCGCCGTCGGCGACCTGCTACGCCGGCATCTGCCGGCCGATGATCCCCTGGTGACCTATGCCGATCGACTGTCCGGTGACGGGCTGGGTAACCAGTCGCTGCGGGGTTACCTGTCGGGATCGGTCGACGCCGTGCTGCGCATCCCGGACGGCGGTGGGCACCGCTATCTGGTGGTGGACTACAAGACCAACTGGCTCGGTGACGGCAACCTGCCGCTGACGGCGGCCGACTACGGCCGGGCCCGGATGGCCGAAGCCATGATGCATTCCGACTATCCCTTGCAGGCGCTGCTGTACAGCGTTGTGCTGCATCGGTTTCTGCGCTGGCGCCAGCCCGGTTACGACCCGCGGCGCCATCTGGGTGGCGTGCTGTACCTGTTCGTCCGCGGAATGTGCGGTGCCGATACGCCGGTGACCGACGGTCACCCCGCCGGGGTGTTCAGCTGGCAACCGCCCGCGGCGCTGGTGGTCGCTCTGTCCGATCTGCTCGACGGCGGGCAGGTGGCGGCATGACGATCGACGATATCGACACCGCGAATTGGCGGTACGCCGCCGGCGCCACCGGGACGCTGCAGGCCTTCAACGCCGTCGATGTGATCGAGGCCGCCGATGTGCTTGTCGCCCAGCGGTTGACAACGCTGGCCGGTGAGACCGACGAGACCGTGGCGCTGGCCGTCGCGTTTGTGGTCCGCGCGGTAAGGGCCGGTTCGGTGTGTGTCGACCTCCACGCGATACAGGCTCAGGTGGACCGTCCCGACCTGGACTGGCCTGAGCCGGCGCAGTGGCTGGCCGCCGTCGCGGCCAGCCCGCTGCTCGGAAGTCCGCCGGTAATGCACCTCGAGGACGGACTGCTGTACTTCGACCGCTATTGGCTCGAGGAACGCCAGGTCGCTGCCGACATCGTGACGCTGGCCACCACCGAACACGGCGCCGACAAGCCAGATACCACAAGGCTTTTCCCGGCACCGTTCGCCGAGCAGCGGGTGGCGGCCGAGATCGCGCTATCGCGGGGCCTGACCGTGCTGACCGGTGGCCCGGGAACCGGCAAGACCACTACGGTCGCCCGCCTCCTCGCCCTGCTGGCTGAACAGGCCGACGACGGCAGCCGGCGACTGCGGATCGCGCTGGCCGCGCCCACCGGTAAGGCGGCCGCCCGCCTGCAGGAGGCCGTCCAGATCGAGGTCGACAAACTCGATGAGGTGGACCGGGCCCGGCTGCCGGACCTGCGGGCGACCACGCTGCACCGGCTGCTGGGCTCGCGGCCGGACACCTCGTCGCGGTTCCGCCACCACCGCGACAACCGGCTACCGCACGACGTCATCGTGGTCGACGAGACATCGATGGTGTCGCTGACCATGATGGCCAGGCTCGTGGAGGCGGTGCGCCCCGACTCCCGGCTGGTGCTCGTGGGCGATCCCGACCAGTTGGCGTCGGTCGACGCCGGTGCGGTGTTGGCCGATCTGGTCGACGGGCTCAGCGCACGCGGTGACACCCCGGTGGCCACCCTCGTCACCTCGCACCGCTTCGGTGCGTCGATCGGTGCACTGGCGCAGGCCATCCGCGAGGGCGACGCCGACCAGGCGGTGGCCGTGCTGCGCGCCGGGGGCGAGCACATCGAGTGGGTGGACACCGAGGAGCCCACCGCCGCGCTGCGCTCGGTGCTGGTGCCCCACGCGCTGCGGCTGCGGGAGGCCGCGGTGCTCGGCAACGGGCAGGTGGCGCTGGCCACCGTCGACGAACACCGACTGTTGTGCGCACACCGGCGCGGCCCGTTCGGGGTGGCCTACTGGAACCGGCAGGTCGAACGCTGGCTGGCTGAGGTGACCGACACCCCGCCGTGGGCCACCTGGTATGCGGGTCGCCCGCTCCTGGTCACCGCCAACGACTACGGCCTCGGTCTCTACAACGGGGACACCGGGGTGACGGTGCTACGTGACGGTGTGCTGCGCGCGGTGCTGCCGGGCGGCCCGGTGCCGCTCGAATTCGCCACCAGCCGCCTCGCCGACGTCGAGACCATGCATGCGATGACCATCCACAAGAGCCAGGGCAGCCAGGCCGCTGAGGTGACCGTGCTGCTGCCCGAGGAGGATTCGCGGCTGCTGACCCGTGAGCTGCTCTACACGGCGATCACCCGGGCCCGAACCAAGGTGCGGGTGGTCGGCACCGCCGCACAGCTGCGCGCCGCGATCGAGCGCCGCGCCGTGCGCGCCAGCGGGCTGAGCCGGCGATTGCGCGGGCCGGGTACGCCTAGCTAGCCGGTTCCAGAATCGGGGCGGCGGGCCGGCTGAAACGCTCCAGCTGCACCGGGGGGCCGTCGGCCGGCGGCGGTGGCATCACCAGGGTCAGCCCGTCGATCACCCGCAGCACGTTATGGGTCTGCCGGTCGAAGTTCAATGTGCCGTGCTGGAAGTTCTGCACGATCCATTCCGGTTCCTGGATCTCGCCGCTGGTGGGCAGCCCCAGTGCGCCGCGCTCGTAGCCCAGGGAAGCCCATGCCTCGTAGATCGCCCCGGTGAGCGGCTGGGCGTCACTGGCCGGTGACCAGTAGATCGCGCCGTGCTCGAAGGTCGCGTAACGCGCGTCGCCGTCGCCGGCGGCCTCCGGACTGGTCGGGGCGCCGAGCGGACCGTCCTTGCCGCCCATGGCTTCCCAGCGCGCGAAGATCGCGCCGCCGCGTAGCGAGTCGACCAGATCGGGCGGCCGGTTGAACCGGGCGGCGATATCGCGGATCGCTGGCAGCGCGGCATAGCCGGCGTTGCCGGGACATTCGGTGTTGCCGACGTCGCGGTGGGCGAAGATCGTCGGCAAGGTGGGGGTGGCTCCGGCCGGGAAGTAGGTGTACTCACCACCGGCCGACGTCAATTGCACCGTGCCCAAGGGGTTTACCCGGTCCAGGCCCATCCGCCAGCCGAGCAGACGGCCGACGGTGCGAACCATGATGTCGTCGGGTGGGGTGTCCTCGAAGTCGCCGATCATCGACACGCCCCAGACGTCCCGGTTGAAACCGCCGGTGTGCGAACCCAGGACGTCCTTGGTGATTCCGCCCGCCCGGCCCTCGAACACCTGGCCGTACTTGTCCACCAGGGCGTTGTAGGCGATGTCGCACCAGCCCAGCGTGCGGGTGTGGTAGGCGTAGATCGATCGTACGATCGCGGCCGAATCCTCCGGTGCGTAGTCGTTGCTGCCTGCGGTGTGGTGCACCACCGCGGCGCGGATGCCACCGCCGTATGACGGTGCGCCGCAGCGCATGTGGTCATCGGCACCCCATTGGGCGCGGCTGATGATGTTGGGCGGCTGACCCGGACCCAATGCCGCGGTCGGCGGGTTCCACTGGGCATCGACGGGCGCCTTCGGCGGGGTGATCAGAACGGCCGAGATGTTCTGTGAGAAAGGCTGTTCCACGTTGGCCGGGATATAGCCGAGTTCCTTGCCGGCATCCAGGCCGTGCTCAGGGGGAGCGGTGGTGACCGGTGCGCCCTTGGGCCTGCTGACCGCGATCTGGACCGCGGTGGTGGTGCCGACGAATACCGGATCGGTACCGCGCGGTCCGCCGCCCTGGGAGTCGTCGGCGTTGGACTCCAGCGTGTCGGCCTTGTACCAGGGTCCCCAGCTGCCGTCGGTGCGCTTGGCCCGGATCTCGGCCGTCGTTCCGGTCAGGTCGGTGCCGGTGAGCGCCACCATCGAGAAGGGGGTGGACTGGCTGATCTCACGGATCGTCTGCCCGCCGCCGAGTCCGGTCAACGGCTGCTGGTTGAGCAGGGTGTCAGCCGCGCTGGGCCCGTCCTTGTGTTCGGTGCCGGGTACCCCGGTGATCGCCCACGGCAGTATGACGACGGTCGCCGCCAGCGCGGTGAACAGAATCGTCGGCCTGGGTCGTCGGGACGGCACACAGCGATGTTACGTATGTGCTATCTGATGCCAGTGTTCCGACACGGACCAGTGTGAAGAAAGTGATGATTGAGTCCTGCAACGGCACCGCAGGGGCCTCTCCGGGTGCACAGACCTTCCGGTCGGCCCCACCCTGCGGTGCCGTTCCGATGCAGGCTTCTTATCCGGCCGGAGCCGCTGCTGCAGGTGCCGCTGCCGCTCCCGCCGAGGCGCTTTGAATCGCCTGCGTGATCGACGGCATTACGACACCTTTGAGCAGGTCAACGGCCTGCCCCACACCAAGCTGGTTGGCTGCACTGCTCAGATCGCTGATGATCCCGCCCGAACTCGTCGGCGTGGTCGGCACCGCCAGCGACGGGTCCCCGAGGATCGGGTAGGTGCCGGCGACCGGGCCCAGCGGGGCGCTGATCGGCTGCTCGGTGGGCAGGCCGATGCCGGTGGCCGACGGGCTGGTGAGCGACGGGGTTCCCAGCTGCGGGGTGGTCAGCCCCGGCGTGGTGAGCGCGGGATTGGTCAGACCCGGATCGGTCAGCGACGGCGTCGTCGCGGCCGCCGCACCCGGCAGTGTGGCGCTGGGCGTGGTCAGACCGGGGGTGGTCAGACTCGGCGTGGTGAGTGCCGGGGTCCCGACGCTGGGAGTCGTCAGACCGGGCGTGGTCAGGCTCGGCGTCGTGAGGCCCGGGGTGGTCAGGCTCGGCGTGGTCAGACCGGGCGTGGTCAGGCTCGGCGTGGTCAGACCGGGCGTGGTCAGGCTCGGCGTCGTCAGACCGGGGGTGGTCAGGCTCGGCGTGGTGAGTCCCGGGGTGCCCAGGCTCGGGGTGGTCAGCGCCGGTCCGGCCTGCACGGGCTGCGCACCTGCCGGGCTCAGGCCGGTCGGCAGCGGTGGGATGTTGATCCCGAACTGCGACAGACCCTGCTGCAGGGCGGACAGCAACTCGTTGGGCAGGTCAGTGACGACAGCGGCCTGGACGAAATCACGGTGTTCGGGTGTCTTGGTGCTGGCGGTCAGCTCCATGACACCGACGGCTGCAAACGGACTTGCGACGGCCAAGGCGGCGACTGCGCTCATGGCTGTCGAGAGCTTGCGTCGACGACGGTTCGGCACGGAAGTCTCCTCAATCTGGATCTGAACTTCTGCGTGAGCCCCGAAATTTCGGCCGTGCGCCGAGACCGAAGCCAACGTGTTCGATGGTACGGCTGTGACTGGTGTGCTTAGAGTGACGATGCGGAATCGTGAGCTAATCGCGACCTTGATTCACTAGGAACGCCAACACATCTGCCGATGGCACCCCGGCTTGAGATGCGGATCACACCCGTGCGGTCGGATACCCTAGGCGCCGATGACGTCTCCTGATTCCCCGGGCCAGCAAGCCCCCTACGACCTCTTCGTCGTCGGCTCCGGCTTCTTCGGTCTGACGATCGCCGAGCGCGTGGCCACCCAGTTGGGCAAGCGCGTCCTCGTCGTCGAACGACGCAGCCACATCGGTGGCAACGCCTACTCCGAACCGGAGCCGCAAACCGGGATCGAGATCCACAAGTACGGCGCGCACCTGTTCCACACCTCCAACACCAGGGTGTGGGACTACGTCCGCCAGTTCACCGACTTCACCGGGTATCAGCATCGGGTGTTCGCGATGCACAACGGCCAGGCCTACCAGTTCCCGATGGGCCTGGGCCTGGTGGCGCAGTTCTTCGGCCGGTACTACAGCCCTGATGAGGCGCGCGCGCTGATCGCCGAGCAGGCGGCCGAGATCGACACCGCCGACGCGCAGAACCTCGAGGAGAAGGCCATCTCGCTGATCGGCCGGCCGCTCTACGAGGCGTTCGTCCGCGACTACACCGCCAAACAGTGGCAGACCGACCCCAAGGAACTGCCCGCCGCCAACATCACCCGGCTGCCGGTGCGCTACACCTTCGACAACCGCTACTTCAACGACACCTACGAGGGTCTGCCGGTCGACGGTTACACGGCATGGCTGGAGAACATGGCCGCCGACGAGCGCATCGAGGTCCGCACCGACACCGACTGGTTCGACGTGCGCGACGAGTTGCGGGCCCAGAGCCCGGACGCCCCGGTGATCTACACCGGACCGCTGGACCGCTACTTCGACTACGCCGAGGGCCGGCTGGGCTGGCGCACCCTGGACTTCGAGGTCGAAGTCCTGCCGACCGGGGACTTCCAGGGCACCCCGGTGATGAACTACAACGACATCGACGTCCCCTTCACCCGGATCCACGAGTTCCGGCACTTCCACCCCGAGCGGGACTACCCGACCGACAAGACTGTGATCATGCGGGAGTACTCGCGCTTCGCCGACGATGACGATGAGCCGTACTACCCGATCAACACCGAATCCGACCGCGCACTGCTGGCCGCCTACCGGGCCAGGGCCAAGGAGGAGACCGCCTCGGCGAAAGTCCTCTTTGGTGGCAGGCTGGGCACGTATCAGTACTTGGACATGCACATGGCCATCGCCAGCGCGCTGAGCATGTACGACAACGTCCTGGCGCCCCACCTGCGCGATGGGACTCCGCTGACCGAAAGCAGCACAGCATGAGCGACATCCCGTCCGGGCCCATTGCGCCCGGCGAGACCAAAGCGGTGAGCCTGCTCGCCCGCGTGATCCTGCCACGTCCCGGCGAACCGCTGGACGTCCGCAAGCTCTACATCGAGGAGTCGGAGACCAACTCCCGCCGGGCCCACGCCCCCACCCGCACCACGCTGGAGATCGGCTCGGAGTCGGAGGTGTCGTTCGCCACCTACTTCAACGCCTTCCCGGCCAGCTACTGGCGCCGGTGGTCGACGCTGGATTCGGTGGTGCTGCGGGTGGAGTTGACCGGGTCGGCCCGGGTGGACGTCTACCGGTCCAAGGCCACCGGAGCCCGGATCACCGTCGGCGGCACCCAGGTCACCAGCCCGGACGCCGACACCCCGACCGCCGCCGAGTTCGAGATCGGGCTGGACCCGTTCGAGGACGGCGGCTGGATCTGGTTCGACATCACCACCGACACGAAGGTGGTCCTGCACAAGGCCGCCTGGTACGCGCCGGTGCCGGCACCCGGCCGGGCCAACATCACCGTCGGCATCCCGACGTTCAACCGGCCCGCTGATTGCGTCAACGCCCTGAAGGCCCTGACCTCCGACCCGCTGGTCGACGAGGTCATCGGCGCGGTGATCGTCGCCGACCAGGGCACCAACAAGGCCGTCGCGCATCCCGATTTCCCTTCTGCCGCAGCACTTCTCGGTGACCGGCTGTCGATTCACAACCAGCCCAACCTCGGCGGGTCCGGCGGTTACAGCCGGGTGATGTACGAGGCGCTGAAGAACACCGACTGCGAACAGATCCTGTTCATGGACGACGACATCCGGATCGAGCCCGATTCGGTGCTGCGGGCGTTGGCGCTCAACCGATTCGCCAAGACGCCCACCCTGATCGGCGGGCAGATGCTCAACCTGCAGGAGCCGTCGCACCTGCACGTGATGGGCGAGGTCGTGGACCGCTCCAACTTTATGTGGACCAACGCCCCGCACACCGAGTACGACCACAACTTCGCCAAGTACCCGCTGGCCGATGACGAGGAGCGCAGCCTGGCGCTGCACCGCCGCATCGACGTCGACTACAACGGCTGGTGGATGTGCATGATCCCGCGCCAGGTCGCCGAGGAACTGGGCCAGCCGCTGCCGCTGTTCATCAAGTGGGACGACGCCGATTACGGCCTGCGCGCCGGGGAGCACGGCTACGGCACGGTCACCATGCCGGGCACCGCGATCTGGCACATGGCCTGGAGCGACAAGGACGACGCCATCGACTGGCAGGCCTACTTCCACCTGCGCAACCGGCTGGTGGTCTCGGCTCTGCACTGGGACGGTCAGGTGCGCGGGCTGCTCGCCAGCTCGCTGAAGGCCACCTTCAAACACCTGCTCTGCCTTGAGTATTCGACCGTGGCGATCCAGAACAAGGCGATCGCCGACTTCCTGGCAGGCCCCGAACACATCTTCTCCATCCTGGAGTCGGCGCTGCCCGAGGTCCGCAAGATGCGCGAGCAGTATCCGGACGCGGTCGTGCTGCCGGGCGCCACCTCACTGCCCAAGCCCAGCGGCCGCACCAAGGTCCACCGGCCGCCGGTCGCCTTGCCCGCCATCGGTTTTCGGCTCGCGCGCGGCGTGCTCCACCAGCTGCGCAAGGAGGATCCGGCCCACCACGAGCGTCCGCAGCTCAACGTGCCCACCCAGGACGCCCGCTGGTTCCTGCTGTGCAAGGTCGACGGCGTCACCGTCACCACCGCAGACGGCCGCGGTGTGGTTTTCCGTCAGCGTGACCGGGCCAAGATGTTCGCGCTGCTGCGCGCCTCGATGCGCCAGCACATCGCGCTGGCGCGCAAGTACAACCGGATGCGCAAGGTCTACCGCCAGGCGCTGCCGGTGCTCTCCAGCAAGGAGAAGTGGGAGACGGTGCTGTTCGATCAAGCTTCGATCAATGCCTGACGGTCGCGAGCCCGTCGCGCCGCCGCCCACCGGTGAGGTCGCGGCGCTGGTGGCCGTCCAGTCGCGGCTGGCCACCCCGCCGGTCCTGACCGTCGCCCGGGGGATGTCGCACTTCGGTGAGCATGCCGCGGGCTGGGTGGCGCTGTCCGCGCTCGGCGCACTGCTGTCGCGCACACGCCGCCGGGACTGGCTTCTCGTCGGGGTCGGAGCCGTCGCCGCCCACGCCGCCGCGATCGCGATCAAGCTCGTGGTGCGCCGCAAGCGTCCGCATCATCCGGCGATCGCCGTCAACGTCGGCACGCCGAGTGCCCTGAGTTTCCCCTCTGCACACGCCACCTCCTCCACCGCCGCGGCTATGCTGCTGTGCCGGGCCACCCGCTCACCGCTTCCGCTGGTTGTGGTGCCCGCGATGGCCCTGTCGCGGCTGGTGCTGGGCGTGCACTACCCGACCGATGTGCTCGCCGGGACAGCGGTCGGCGCGGTGGTCGCGCGTACGGCCGCACACCTCGCCTCACGACAGGCCTCACCGCAGAAGGAGACGCACACGTGAGTGAGGAAGCACCGCCGGTCGCCGGGCCACCGAGCAATCTGGCCTCGGGCATCATCAAGGCCATCCGTCCGCGCCAGTGGGTGAAGAACCTCCTGGTGCTGGCCGCTCCGCTGGCAGCCCTGGGTCGCGACGTCCACTACGACTACGGCGACGTGCTGTTCAAGGTGTCGATCGCGTTCGTCGTCTTCTGCCTGGCCGCGTCGTCGATCTATCTGGTCAACGACGCGCGTGACGTCGAGGCCGACCGTGCCCATCCGACCAAGAGGTTCCGGCCCATCGCCGCCGGTGTGCTGCCGGTCGGGCTGGCCTACGGAATCGCCGCCGGGCTCGGGGTGGCCTCACTGGCGCTGTCCTGGTGGCTCACCCCGCATCTGGCGCTGGTGATGGCGATCTACATCGCCATCCAGCTGGCCTACTGCTTCGGGCTCAAACATCAAGCGGTGCTGGACATTTGCATCGTCTCCTCGGGCTTCCTCATCCGGGCGATCGCGGGCGGTGTGGCCGCGGGCATCCCCCTGTCCCAGTGGTTCCTGCTGGTGATGGCGTTCGGATCGCTGTTCATGGCGGCCGGGAAGCGTTACGCCGAACTGCAGCTCGCCGAGCGCACCGGAGCCAAGATCCGCAAGTCGCTGGAGAGCTACACCAGCACCTACCTGCGTTTCGTGTGGACGCTGTCGGCCACCGCCGTGGTGCTGTGTTACGGCCTGTTCGCCTTCGAGCGCGACGGCACCACCGGCTCCTGGTGGGCGGTCTCGATCGTCCCGTTCACCATCGCGATTCTGCGCTACGCCGTCGACGTCGACGGCGGCCTGGCCGGGGAACCGGAGGAGATCGCCTTGCGCGACCGGGTGCTGCAGATGCTGGGGCTCTTGTGGATCGGAACAGTCGTTGCAGCGATCGTCTTCAGTTGAGCTGCTGCCGCCTGCTGAACCGGCCGGGGTAGCGCCCGCCGGGCCGAAACCGCTGTGGCGTCCGGCCTTTCCGTTCACCGTCACCACCCGGATCAGCGTGTGGGTGAGCGTCGTGGTGGTCGCGGCATTGTTCGGCTGGGGCGCCTGGCAGCGCCGCTGGATCGCCGACGACGGCTTGATCGTGTTGCGCACGGTGCGCAACCTGTTGGCCGGCAACGGCCCGGTCTTCAACGCCGGCGAGCGGGTGGAGTCCAACACCTCCACTCTGTGGACCTACCTGAACTACCTGGGCGCGGTGATCGGCGGGCCGATCCGCCTGGAGTACGTCGCCCTCACCTTGGCGCTGACGCTGTCGGTGGCCGGGGTGGTGCTGGTGATGCTCGGCACCGCCCGGCTCTACGCCCCTCGCCTGCAGGGCCGGCGCGCCCTGCTGGTGCCCGCCGGTGCCCTGGTCTACATCGCGATCCCGCCGGCTCGTGACTTCGCCACCTCCGGCCTGGAGAACGGTCTGGTGCTGGCCTGGATCGGCCTGTTGTGGTGGATGCTCGTGTGCTGGTCCCAGCAGGTGCGCGGCCGGGCCTGGTTCACCGCCGCCCTGGCCGTCGTCGCCGGGCTCAGCGTGCTGGTGCGCCCCGAACTGGCGCTGATCGGTGGTGTGGCACTGGTGATGATGGTGGTGGCCGCCCGCGACTGGCGCACCCGCGCGCTGATCGTGGTCGCCGGTGGTCTGCTTCCGGTCGCCTATCAGATCTTCCGGATGGGCTATTACGCCCTGCTGGTGCCGCAGACCGCGCTGGCCAAGGACGCCACCGGCGACAAGTGGGGCCAGGGCTTGATCTATCTGGCCAACTTCAACAAGCCGTACGCGCTGTGGATCCCGGCGCTGCTGCTGATCGCGCTGGGCGCGGTACTCGTCGTCACTCGCAGCACGCCGTGGTGGATTCCCCCGGCCGAGGCGCCGGGTGGGTACGGCCGCTGGGCCCGCCGGATTCAGAGCCCGGCCGCGGTGGTGATCTTCATCGTCGTCAGCGGTGTGCTGCAGGGCTTGTACTGGATCCGTCAGGGCGGCGACTTCATGCACGGCCGGGTTTTGCTGACTCCGGTGTTCTGCCTGCTGGCCCCGGTATCGGTGATTCCTCTCACGATGCCCGACACCACCCGGTTCGCCCGCGACAAGGCCAACCTGCTTGCCGGTGGCGCCGCGGTGCTGTGGCTCGCGGTGGCCGGGTGGTCGCTGTGGGCGGCCAACTCGCCGGGGATGGGGGCCGACGCCACCCGGGTGACCTATTCGGGCATCGTCGACGAGCGTCGCTTCTATTCGCAGGCCACCGGCCATGCCCACCCGCTGACCGCTGCGGACTACCTGGACTATCCGCGGATGCGCGCGGTCGTGGTGGCCATCAACAACACCCCCGACGGCGCGCTGCTGCTGCCGTCGGGAAACTACGACCAGTGGGACGTCGTCCCCGCGTTCCCGCCGCCGCCACCGCCACCGGGCGTGTCGATGGACACCTGGCGTCGTGAAATCGCGCCTCACACAGTCTTTTTCACCAACCTCGGCATGGTCGGCATGAACGTCGGGCTCAACACCAGGGTGATCGACCAGATCGGTCTGGCCAACCCGCTGGCCGCGCACACCGCCCGGCTCGAGGACGGCCGCATCGGGCACGACAAGAATCTTTTCCCGGACTGGGCGGTCGCCGAGGGGCCGTGGCTCAAGGAACACCCCTACGTTCCGCCCTACCTCGACGAGGGCTGGATCAAGGAGGCCGGGGTGGCCCTGCAGTGCCCCGAGACCGCCCGGAAACTGGAATCCATCCGGGCTCCGCTGGGCATCCGCCGCTTCCTGTCCAACGTGGTGCACTCGCTGGACTACACCGGTTACCGCATCAATCGGGTGCCCCAGTACGAGCTGCTGCGCTGCGGTCTCGATGAGCCCGAATTGGACGGCACCCCGTACACTGGCTTACCGGCCACTGGGCCCTAGCCGTCGGAGGACGTTAGCTGGGAGGGCCCCGGCCGGTAACGCTGCGGTCAGATCGCGGCGATACACAGACCAAGTCGGGTAATGCGGCACACGTATGCCGTGGAATGGATGACAGAGCTACCGATGCTTCGTGCAGTGCGTAGGTCGGGCGTGCGCGCCCTCGGCCACCGACTGACTGTCGCGGTCGCCGCCGTCCTGATGATGTCGGGCGTTGCGGTCGTGACAGGGGGCGCACCCAGCGCCAACGCCTTCTCCCGGGACGGCCTGCCGGTGGAGTACCTGGACGTGTACTCCCCGTCGATGGGCCGCAACATCCGTGTGCAGTTCCAAAACGGGGCTGCCATGACGCCCCCGGCTCCCGATGCGCCTGCGGCGCCGGCGGCGCCCACCAAGGCGGTCTATCTGCTCGACGGCCTGCGCGCTCAGGACGACTACAGCGGCTGGGATATCAACACCCCCGCCTTCGAGTGGTTCTACGGCTCCGGGGTCTCGGTGGTGATGCCGGTCGGCGGCCAGTCCAGTTTCTACTCGGACTGGTATTCGCCGTCGAGTTTCAACAAGCAGCCCTACACCTATAAGTGGGAGACATTTCTCACCAGTGAGCTGCCCGAGTTCCTGGCGGCCACCAAGCAGGTGTCGCGCACCGGCAACGGTGTGGTGGGGCTGTCGATGTCCGGCGGTGCAGCTCTGATCCTGGCCGCCTACCACCCGCAGCAGTTCATCTACGCGGCGTCACTGTCCGGCTTCCTCAACCCGTCCTCGGTGCTGATGCAGCAGGCCATCCGGGTGGCGATGCTCGATGCCGGCGGCTACAACGTCGACAACATGTGGGGTGCCCCGTGGGATCCCGCGTGGAAGCGCAATGACCCGGTCAAACAGGCCGCCACCCTGGCCCGCAACGGCACCCGGCTGTGGATCTACTGCGCGCCCGGCGGGCAGACCGACCTCGATCAGGGTGCCGACCCCGGCCTGGCGCTGAGCGCCAACAGTCTCGAGTCCCTGGCGATCAACAGCAACAAGAATTTCCAGGCCGCCTACACCCAGGCCGGTGGCGCCAACGCGACGTTCAACTTCCCCCCGTCGGGCAATCATTCATGGCCGTATTGGGGAGCTCAGCTGACCGCTCTGAAACCCGATCTGATCAGCACAATCAACCGATGAAAGGCGATCACGGGCAGATCTCTGAAGAGGAACGATCACATCACATGTGGTTGACTACCAAGGCACTGCTGCGCGGATCGCATGCGGTGCGGCACACACAAAAAGGATGGGAATAGTTGCATGAAGTTCGTTGAGAAGTTGCGTGGCGCATGGCTGCGCCGGCTGACGGTGGCCACCGCGGCCGCCGCCGTGCTGCCCGGCCTGATCGGCGTCGTCGGCGGCTCCGCAACGGCCGGGGCGTTCTCCAAGCCGGGCCTTCCGGTGGAGTACCTCGATGTTCCGTCGGCCGGTATGGGCCGCGACATCCGGGTCCAGTTCCAAAGCGGTGGCGCCAACTCGCCGGCGGTCTACCTGCTCGACGGTCTGCGCGCCCAGGACGACTTCAACGGCTGGGACATCAACACCCCCGCCTTCGAGTGGTACTACGGCTCGGGCCTGTCGGTGATCATGCCCGTCGGTGGCCAGTCCAGCTTCTACAGCGACTGGTACAAGCCGGCCTGCGGCAAGAACGGCTGCCAGACCTACAAGTGGGAAACCTTCCTGACGAGCGAGCTGCCGACCTGGCTGGCCGCCAACCGTCAGGTCAAGCCGACCGGTAGCGCCGCCGTCGGTCTGTCGATGGCCGGTTCGGCCGCGCTGACCCTGGCCATCTGGCACCCGGAGCAGTTCCCCTACGCGGCCTCGCTGTCGGGCTTCCTGAACCTGTCCGAAGGGTGGTGGCCCGCGCTGGTCAACATCTCGATGGGCGACGCCGGCGGTTTCAAGGCCAACGACATGTGGGGACCCACCGAGGACCCGAACAGCGCCTGGAAGCGCAACGACCCGATGGTCAACATCCAGCGCCTGATCGACAACAACACCCGCATCTGGATCTACTGCGGTGACGGCAAGCCGTCGGACCTCGACGCCGGCACCAGCAGCGGCAACCTGTTCAACGCGAAGTTCCTCGAAGGGTTCACCCTGCGGACGAACAAGACCTTCCGTGACACCTACCTCGCGGACGGTGGCACCAACGGTGTGTTCAACTTCCCGGCCAACGGCACCCACCAGTGGGGCTACTGGGGCCAGCAGCTGCAGCAGATGAAGCCCGACATCCAGCGCGTCCTCGGGGCCACCCCGACCGCCTGATCCGTCGGCATCGACAACCGCTCAACGGCGACGACCTGAAAACGGTCGTCGCCGTTGGCGTATCAGGGATCGATCCCCCCGCGGCGTCGGCGTGTGATTCACTACGTGCGGGTGGACGGGGCTTTCTGTTGCGACGAGTCGACGTGAGGTGACCATGAAGATGTTGTCGAGCCTGTTCCGCGGTGTCTGTGCGGCGGCCCTGACATTCGGCCTGTGGGGTGCCACGGCCCCGACCGGCCACGCCGCCGACGTCGAGTACCTGATGGTGCCCTCGCCGGCGATGGGCCGCGACATCCCGGTGGCCTTCCAGGGCGGCGGCCCGCACGCCGTGGTCCTGCTCGATGCCTACAACGCCGGCGACCCGGTGAGCAACTGGGTGACCGCGGGCAATGCGATGAACACCTTCGCCGGTAAGGGCGTCTCGGTGGTGGCCCCGGCCAGCGGTGCCTTCACCCTCTACACCAACTGGGAGCAGGACGGCACCCGGCAGTGGGAGACGTTCCTGTCCGACGAGCTGCCCAACTGGCTGGCGGCCAACAAGGGCCTGGCGCCCAACGGGCACGCGATCGTCGGCGCGGCCCAGGGCGGCACCGGCGCCATGATGGAAGCCACCTTCCACCCCGACCGCTACAGCTACGCCGGCTCGATGTCGGCCATCCTGACCCCGTCGCGGACCTTCGAGAACGGCGCGATCACCGCCGGGATGAACGAGTTCGGCGGCGTCAACACCCAGGCCATGTGGG
Organism: Mycobacterium sp. M26; assembly: GCF_001494595.1. Lineage (GTDB taxonomy): Bacteria > Actinomycetota > Actinomycetes > Mycobacteriales > Mycobacteriaceae > Mycobacterium. The sequence goes on along the minus strand of NZ_LN929907.1, from coordinate 219,605 downwards.
GCGCCGCCCAGCTGGGCCGGTGGAAGTGGCACGACCCTGACGTGCACCTCAACCTGCTGGTCGCCAACAACACCCGGTTGTGGGTGTTCAGCCCGCAGACCATGACCTGCGCTGACCCGGCGGCCATGATCGGCGTCTGCGATCAGGCGCAGGGCAGCAGCCGGATGTTCTACTCGCACTACCGCTCGCAGGGCGGACGCAACGGGCACTTCGATTTCCCGACCGCCGGCGAGCACGACTGGGGCAACTGGTCTGCGCAGCTGGCCGCGATGTCCAACGACGTTGTGGCGGCCATCAAATAGGTCACAGTCGCTCGCGAACTGTTAGCCATCCGCAACCAGTCGTCGATCCTGAGTGCATCTATTGACCCGGTACCGTGGAGACGTGCAGCCCTCGGATGCCCGCATGCCCGGCAACGCTGCCGCCTGGCTGGCGGCCGGCATGCTGGTCCCGGCGGCCTGGCTGCTGGTCGGCTGCAGCACCGGGGAGGATCTGGTGACCACCGCGGCCCCCGCGGAGCAGGTTCTCGGTCCGGTGCACGGCCAGGGCGCCCCGCTGTCACCTGACAGTGAGATGCAGTCGGCCAAACTCGACGTCACCCCGGTCCAGCGCTCGTTCCTCGACGCGCTGTCCGCGGCGGGCGTGCACCCGTCCAGCGAGTTGCAGGCGCTGTCCATCGGCTCCTCGGTGTGCCAGGCCCACGCGGCCGGCCAGAGCGATCAGGCGGTGTGGGATTACATCGCCCCGATGGTGCGCAGCGACGTCGCTGATGCCCCTTCGCCGTCAGCGCAGACGGCGTCCGATACGCAGGTCGACACGGTGACGGCGGATTACATCCGGATCGCCACCCAGCGGCTCTGCTAGCAGAAAGACTCCACCGGATTGGCTCGGAAAACCCGGACGAATGCCCGGCGTCGTCGGCATCGCATCCTCGGCCTGGTCGCCGCGGGTGCGATGGCGATCGCCGTGGCCCTGATCGTCGCCATCATCGTGATCGTCGTGCGCAAGCCGGAGTCACCGCCCACGGCGGTGCCGCCGACGGCTGTCCCGCCGACCGAAACCACCCCCGGCAAGAAGCCACGCCCGGAGTTCCAGGACGCCAGTTGCCCGGATGTCCAGATGATCGCCATCCCCGGCACCTGGGAGTCCTCGCCGACCGACGATCCGCTGAACCCGGTCCAGTTCCCGATCGCGCTGCTGCGCAATGTCACCGGGCCGCTGACCGAGCAGTTCGGCCGGGACCGCGTTGAGGTGTACACCGTTCCCTACACCGCGCAGTTCCACAATCCGCTGTCGGCGGACAAGCAGATGTCCTACAACGACAGCCGCGCCGAAGGCACCCGGGCGGCGGTCAAGGCGATGACCGAGATGAACGACCGCTGCCCGCTGACCTCGTACGTGATCGTCGGGTTCTCCCAGGGCGCGGTGATCGGCGGCGATCTGGCCAGCGATATCGGCAACGGCCGCGGTCCGGTCGACGAAGACCTGGTGCTGGGTGTGACGTTGATCGCCGACGGGCGGCGCCAGGTCGGCGTCGGCCAGGACATCGGGCCCAACCCGCCGGGCCAGGGCGCGGAGATCACGCTGCACGAGGTCCCGGTGCTTTCGGCGATGGGTCTGACCATGAGTGGCGAGCGCCCCGGCGGGTTCGGCGCGCTGAACAACCGCACCAACCAGATCTGCGCCCCGGGTGACCTGATCTGCGCGGCACCGGAGCAGGCGTTCAACATCACCAACCTGCCGGAGACTCTCGACGTCCTCGCCGGGGGCGCCGGTCAGCCGGTGCACGCGATGTACAACACGCCGCAGTTCTGGAACCTCGACGGCCAAACCGCGACGTCGTGGACACTGAACTGGGCGCGCGACCTGATCCAGAACGCGCCCCAACCGAAACACGGATGATGCGGTAACGACACGCGATCCGATTTGGCCGCCGCCGCTACTGCGCCTAACATTAAGAAGAAAATAAGAGCTATGGCGTCGGTCGTCGGCGAGGACGAGATCAGGAGTCCGGACTGGCGGGGGCATCCCTGATCTCGGTTCAGCCGGGACTTAGGTGTTCTCTGTACCATCTGTGAGGTTTGGGGCCCGCGACGCAGGGTGACCGGTGGCGCGACCGACGCGCGGCCGCCGCAGAGCCCGACACAGATGTGTGCTGACAGGAGAGTGGTATGCCGTTCCATAACCCGTTCATCAAGAACGGCCGGATCACCTTCCCTGAGGGCGCCAGCGTGGTCAAGCACGTCGAGCGCTGGGCCAAGGTCCGCGGCGACAAGCTGGCCTACCGCTTCCTCGACTTCTCCACCGAACGCGACGGCGTGGTCCGCGAACTGCACTGGGCGGACTTCAGCGTCCGCAACCGCGCGGTGGCCGCCCGCCTGCAGCAGGTGACCCAGCCCGGTGACCGGGTGGCCATCCTCTGCCCGCAGAACCTCGAGTACCTGATCGCGATGTTCGGCACCATGTACTCCGGCCGCGTCGCGGTCCCGCTGTTCGACCCGTCGGAGCCCGGCCACGTCGGCCGCCTGCACGCGGTGCTCGACGACTGCACGCCCTCGGCGATCCTGACCACCACCGATGCCGCCGAAGGTGTCCGGAAGTTCTTCCGCACCCGCCCGGCCAAGGACCGTCCGCGCGTCATCGCCGTCGATGCGGTGCCCGACGAGGTCGGTGCCACCTGGGAGCACTACGACGACATCGACGAGAGCACCGTCGCCTACCTGCAGTACACCTCCGGATCCACCCGGATCCCGACCGGTGTGCAGATCACCCATCTCAACCTGGCCACCAACATCGTCCAGGTCATCGAGGCGCTCGAGGGCGAGGAGGGCGACCGCGGTGTCTCGTGGCTGCCGTTCTTCCACGACATGGGTCTGATCACCGCGCTGCTCTCGCCCATGATCGGCCACTACTTCACCTTCATGACGCCGGCCGCCTTCGTGCGCCGCCCCGGCCGCTGGATCCGCGAGCTCGCGCGCAAGCCCGGAGACACCGGCGGCACCATCTCGGTGGCCCCGAACTTCGCCTTCGACCACGCCGCCGCGCGCGGGGTGCCCAAGGACGACGAGGAGCCGCTGGACCTGTCCAACGTCAAGGCGATCCTCAACGGCAGCGAGCCGATCTCGGCGGCCACCGTGCGGCGGTTCAACGAGGCGTTCGGCCCGTTCGGTTTCCAGCCCAAGGCCATCAAGCCGTCCTACGGCCTGGCCGAGGCCACGCTGTTCGTCTCGACCACCCCGTCCTCGGATGAGCCGACGATCATCTCCGTCGACCGTGATGAGCTGAATGCGGGCCGCTTCGTCGCCGTTCCGGACGACTCGCCGAAGGCGGTGGCCCAGGCCGGCGCCGGCAAGATCGGTGTCGACGAGTGGGCCGTGATCGTCGACAACGATTCGGCCACCGAGCTCCCCGACGGGCAGATCGGCGAGATCTGGATCAGCGGCCAGAACATGGGCACCGGGTACTGGAACAAGCCCGAAGAGACCATCGCCACCTTCCAGAACATCCTCAAGTCGCGGACCAGCCCGTCGCACGCCGAGGGTGCGGCCGACGACGCGATGTGGGTGCGCACCGGTGACCTCGGCGCCTACCACGACGGCGAGTTGTACATCACCGGCCGTACCAAGGACCTGGTGATCATCGACGGCCGCAACCACTATCCGCAGGATCTGGAGTACTCCGCGCAGGAGGCCACCAAGGCGGTCCGCACCGGCTTCGTCGCCGCCTTCTCGGTGCCGGCCAACCGGCTGCCCGACGAGGTGTTCGAGAACGCCCACTCGGGTCTCAAGCGCGACGCCGACGACACCTCCGAGCAGCTGGTGATCGTCGCCGAGCGCGCCCCCGGCTCGCACAAGCTGGAGCTGGGCCCGGTCATCGACGATATCCGCGCTGCGGTCGCGGTGCGCCACGGTGTCACAGTGCGCGACGTGCTGTTGACGCCGGCCGGCGCGATCCCGCGGACCTCCAGCGGCAAGATCGGCCGGCGCGCCTGCCGCTCGGCCTACCTGGACGGCAGCCTGCGCAGCGGGAAGGTGGCCAACGCCTTCCCGGACGAGACGGAATGACGACCGAAAGAAGTTCCTAAGTGGACGACGGAGCGGACGGCACGAGACCGTGGTCGAACGCTCCCTCGCACGAGGTGAGGCCTCATCATGTCTGAACCAAACACGCCTGAAACCCCCGAAACCCCAGAAGATTTCACGATCGCCGGCCCGGAGGGCAGGAGCGAAGCGACCGGGGAATTGGCCCAGCCGCACGACGTGCCAACCCCGGCCCGCACCGACATGACCGTCGCGGAGATGCGGGAGTGGCTGCGTAACTGGGTGGCCAACGCCACCTCGCAGTCGCCGGACAAGATCGACGAGTCCACCCCGATGGTGGAGCTGGGGCTGTCCTCGCGCGACGCGGTCGCGATGGCCTCCGATATCGAGGACCTCACCGGTGTCACGCTGACCGCCACGGTCGCGTTCCGGCATCCGACCATCGAGTCCCTGGCCACCGTGATCATCGAGGGCGAGCCGGAGGCCGAGTACAGCGACGACGGCCAGGACTGGGCGCGCACCGTCGACGAGGGTGTGTACAACATCGCGATCGTCGGCCTGGCCACCCGGTTCCCCGGCGATATGAACACCCCCGACGAGATGTGGCAGGCGCTGCTGGAGGGTCGCGACGCGATCACCGACCTGCCCGACGGCCGGTGGGCCGAGTTCATGACCGAACCGCGGCTGGCCGAGCGCATCGCCAAGGCCCGCACCCGGGGCGGTTATCTGAAGGACCTCAAGGGGTTTGACGCCGAATTCTTCGCCCTGTCGAAGATGGAAGCCGACAACATGGATCCGCAGCAGCGGATGGCTTTGGAGCTCACCTGGGAGGCGTTGGAGAACGCCCGCATCCCGGCATCCAGCCTGCGCGGCGAGAGCGTCGGCGTCTTCGTCGGCAGCTCCACCAATGACTACAGCTATCTGGCGATGATGGATCCGCGCACTGCGCATCCCTACGCCATCACCGGCACGGCGAGCTCGATCATCGCCAACCGGGTGTCCTACTTCTACGACTTCCGCGGCCCGTCGGTGGCGGTCGACACCGCGTGCTCGAGCTCGCTGGTCGCCGTCCACCAGGGTGTGCAGGCGCTGCGCGACGGCTCGGCCGACGTGGTGGTCGCCGGCGGCGTCAATGCGCTGGTGACCCCGGCGGTCACGCTGGGCTTCGACGAGGTCGGCGGTGTGCTGGCCGAAGACGGCCGGATCAAGTCGTTCTCGTCGGACGCCGACGGTTACGCCCGTTCCGAGGGCGGCGGCATGCTGGTGCTCAAGCGGCTGGCCGATGCCCGCCGCGACGGTGACGAGATCCTGGCGGTCATCGCCGGCGGCGCGATCAACCACGACGGCCGGTCCAACGGCATGCTCGCCCCGAACCCCGATGCGCAGGCCGAGGTGCTGCGCAAGGCCTACAAGGACGCCGGCATCAACCCGCGTTCGGTCGACTACATCGAGGCCCACGGCACCGGGACGATCCTCGGTGACCCGATCGAGGCTGACGCGCTGGGCCGGGTGGTCGGCCGCGGCCGTGCCGCCGACCAGCCCGCGCTGCTCGGTGCGGTCAAGTCCAACGTGGGCCACCTGGAGTCGGCGGCCGGCGCGGCCAGCCTGGCCAAGGTCGCACTGTCGTTGAGCCGCAACAAGGTTCCGCCGTCCATCAACTACGCCGGGCCCAACCCCTACATCGACTTCGACGGCATCCACTTGAAGGTGGCCGACGCCGTCACCGAGTGGCCGCGTTACAGCGGCCATGCCGTGGCCGGTGTGTCGGGCTTCGGCTTCGGTGGAGCCAACGCGCACCTGGTGCTGCGCGAGGTGCTGCCCACCGATCTCGTTGAACCCGAACCGCAGACGGCTCCGGACGAGCAGCCGGACACCTCCGATGCCAACGCCGTGTATGTCGGCGGGGTGCGGATGGACGAGTACGGCGAGTTCATCGACGATGACGACGACGAGTACAGCGCGGCGGCCACGGCATTCGCCGACGACGCCGAGCCCGAGCTGCCCGGCCTCACCGAGGAGGCTCTCGAGCTGATCGAGGCCGCCCGCGCGGAGCTGGAAGCCGCCGAGGACAAGCCGGTTCCTGTTGTCCCGCTTGCTATTTCCGGGTTCCTGACCTCGCGTAAGCGCACCGCCGCCGCCGAGCTGGCGGACTGGATCGACAGTCCGGAGGGCCGGGCGCAGTCGCTGGAGTCCATCGGCCGTTCGCTGTCGCGCCGCAACCACGGCCGCTCGCGCGCGGTGGTGATGGCCCATGACCACGATGAGGCCGTCAAGGGTCTGCGTGCGATCGCCGACGGCAAGCAGAGCCCGCTGGTCTACAGCGCCGACGGTCCGGTGACCAACGGGCCGGTCTGGGTGTTCGCCGGATTCGGCGCCCAGCACCGCAAGATGGGCAAGGAGCTCTACCTGCGCGACGAGGTGTTCGCGGAGTGGATCAACAAGGTCGACGCCCTGATCCAGGACGAGCGCGGCTACTCGATCGTCGAGCTGATCCTCGACGACGCGATCGACTACACCAACGACACTTGCGAATACCCCATCGAAGTCGTGCAGACGGTGATCTTCGCCCTGCAGATCGCGCTCGGTGAGCTGTTGCGCCATCACGGCGCCACCCCGGGCGCGGTGATCGGCCAGTCGCTCGGTGAGGCCGCCGCGGCCTACTTCTCCGGTGGCCTGTCGCTGGCCGATGCCACCCGCACCATCTGCTCGCGCGCCCATCTGATGGGTGAGGGCGAGGCGATGCTGTTCGGCGAGTACATCCGGCTGATGGCGTTGGTGGAGTACTCCTCCGACGAGATCAAGACGGTGTTCTCCGACTACCCGGATCTGGAGGTGTGCGTCTACGCCGCACCCACCCAGACCGTGATCGGCGGCCCGCCGGACCAGATTGACGCGATCGTCGCCCGCGCCGAGGCCGAGGGCAAGTTCGCCCGCAAGCTGCAGACCAAGGGCGCCAGCCACACTCAGCAGATGGACCCGCTGCTGGGCGAGCTGTCCGCGGAGATCACCGGGATCGAAGCGCACCCGCTGAAGGTGCCCTACTACTCGACGGTGCACGAGGGCAGCCTGATCCGCCCCGGCGGCGAGCCGATCCACGATGTGGAGTACTGGAAGAAGGGGCTGCGGCACAGCGTCTACTTCACCCAGGGCATCCGCAACGCGGTCGACAACGGGCACACCACGTTCCTGGAGCTGGCCCCGAATCCGGTGGCGCTCATGCAGGTTGGGCTGACCACCGCCTCAGCCGGGCTGCACGACGCGCAGCTGATCGCGACCCTGGCCCGCAAGCAGGACGAGGTGGAGTCGATGGTCGCGGCCATGGCCCAGCTCTACGTGCACGGCCATGACCTGGACTTCCGCACCCTGTTCGGCGCAGGCGAGTACGCCCCCGTCCCGCCGACCCGCTTCAAGCGCAAGGAACACTGGCTCAACGCCCAGTTCTCCGCCGACGGCGCGACGATGATCCCGGGCACCCATGTGGCCACCCCGGACGGCAGGCACGTCTGGGAGTACGCGGCGCAGGGTCAGACCGATCTCGCTGCGCTGGTGAAAGCCGCTGCGGTGCAGGTGCTTCCGGATGCCACGCTGACCGCATCCGAGCAGCGTGCGGTGCCCGGCGAGGGTTCGCGGCTGGTCACCACGCTGACCCGTCATCCCGGCGGGGCGTCGGTTCAGGTGCATGCCCGTATCGACGAGTCCTTCACCCTGGTCTACGACGCCATCGTCACTCGCGCAGGTGCTGCTTCGGCGCTGCCCGCCGCAGTCGCCACCGGTGTGGCCGTCAGCGAGCCGGTCGCCACCCCCGCCGTCGTGGAGCCCGAGGAAGACGCCTCGATCCTGCATGACAACCTGGCTGCCGGCGCGGGAGTTGCTGCGACACTGGGCAAGTGGTCGCCGGACACCGGTGAGACCGTGCACGACCGGTTGTCGCTGATCGTCGGCAGTGCCATGGGGTATGAGCCCGAGGACCTGCCGTGGGAGGTGCCGCTGATCGAGCTGGGCCTGGATTCCCTGATGGCGGTGCGGATCAAGAACCGCGTCGAGTACGACTTCGACCTGCCGCCGATCCAGCTGACCGCGGTGCGTGATGCCAACCTCTACGCCGTCGAGAAGCTCATCGAGTACGCCATCGAGCATCGCGACGAGGTCGAGGATCTGGCCGAGGCGCAGAAGGGTAAGACGGCCGAGGAGATCGCCGCCGAGCAGGCCGAGCTGATGGGCGGGGCCACCACGGTCGCCGAACTCGAGGCCAAGCTGGCCGAGGCCGGTCATCCGATCGCCACCGAGGAGGCCGCAGCGACGGACGCCGCGCCGAACATCCCGCCGCCGCCGACCAACCCGGCCGGACCGAACATCCCGCCGCCCCCGACCGATCCGTCGGGTCCGGGCAAGCCGGAGGCCAAGTCGACGGCTGCCGCGGCGGCTGCCAGGGTGCTCACCCAGGAGGCTGTGACCGAGGCGCTGGGCGCCGACGTACCCCCGCGTGAAGCCGCCGAGCGCGTGACGTTCGCGACGTGGGCCATCGTGACGGGCAAGTCGCCGGGCGGCATCTTCAACGAGCTGCCCGCCGTGGACGACGAGACCGCAGCCAAGCTGGCTCAGCGGCTCTCCGAACGTGCCGAGGGCACCATCACCGTCGAGGACGTCCGCGCCGCCAGGACCATCGAGGAATTGGCCACCACGGTGCGTGAGTTCCTCGAGGCCGGTGAGCTCGAAGGCTTCGTGCGCACGATTCGGGCGAGGCCGGAAGGTTCGACGCGGGTTCCTGTGTTCGTGTTCCACCCGGCGGGTGGCTCGACCGTGGTCTACGAGCCGCTGCTCAAGCGGTTGCCCGCGGACACCCCGATGTACGGGCTGGAGCGGGTCGAAGGCACCGTCGAGGAGAGGGCTGCTGCGTACCTGCCCAAGCTGAGGGAGATCCAGGGCGATGGTCCCTACATCCTGGTCGGTTGGTCGCTGGGCGGTGCCCTGGCGTACGCCTGCGCGATTGGACTGAAGCAGGCAGGCGCCGACGTGCGATTCGTGGGTCTGATCGACATGGTGCGTCCCGGTGAGGAGATCCCGCAGACCAAGGAAGAGATGCGGGCACGGTGGGATCGCTATGCCCTGTTCGCCCAGCGCACGTTCAACGTCGAGATCCCGGCGATCCCGTATGAGGAACTCGAGGAACTCGATGACGAGGGTCAGGTGAAGTTCGTTCTCGACGCGATTCAGGAGAGCGGCGTCAGCATCCCTGGCGGCGTGATCGAGCACCAGCGCACGTCGTACCTGGACAACCGTCTGCTGGAAACCGCGGAGATCCGCCCCTACGACGGACACGTCACGCTCTACATGGCCGACCGCTACCACGATGACGCGATCTTCTTCGAGCCGCGCTACGCCATCCGTCAGCCCGACGGCGGCTGGGGCGAGTTCGTCTCCGACCTCGAGATCGTTCCCATCGGGGGCGAGCACATCCAGGTGATCGATGAGCCGTACATTGCGAAGGTCGGCGCTCACATGAGCGAAGCGATCAACCGCATTGATGCTGAGGAGAACCAGTGACCGCCAGCACGACCGCCGAGAAACTTGCCGAACTCCGCGAAAAGCTGGAGCTGGCCAAGGAACCCGGCGGTGAGAAGGCGATCGCCAAGCGTGAGCGCAAGGGCATTCCCAGTGCCCGGGCGCGCATCCACTCGCTGCTGGATCCGGGAAGCTTCCTGGAGATCGGCGCCCTGTGCAAGACGCCGGGTGATCCGAACGCCCTGTACGGCGATGGCGTGGTCACCGGTCATGGCCGGATCGACGGCCGGCCGGTCGCGGTATTCAGTCACGACCAGACCGTTTTTCAGGGCTCGGTGGGCGAGATGTTCGGCCGCAAGGTCGCGAAGCTGATGGAGTGGGTTGCCATGGTCGGCTGCCCGATCATCGGCATCAACGACTCGGCGGGGGCCCGAATCCAGGACGCCGTCACCTCGCTGGCCTGGTACGCCGAACTTGGGCGACGTCACGAGATGCTGCGCGGCGTGGTGCCGGAAATCTCGCTGATCTTCGGCGCCTGCGCCGGCGGGGCGGTCTACTCGCCGATCCAGACGGACCTCGTTGTCGCGGTGCGCGACCAGGGCTACATGTTCATCACCGGGCCCGACGTCATCAAGGACGTCACGGGTGAAGACGTCACCTTGGACGAGCTCGGCGGTGCCGACAATCAGGCGAAGTACGGAAACATCCATCAGGTCGTCGAGTCCGAGGCGGCGGCGTTCCAGTACGTCCGCGACTACCTGAGTTTCTTGCCGTCCAACGGATTCGACGATCCGCCGATCGTCAACCCCGGGATGGAACCGGAGCTGACCCCGCACGACTACGAGCTCGATGCGCTGGTTCCGGACGCCGACAATCAGGCTTACGACATGATGGAGATCCTGGTGCGGATCTTCGATGATGGCGACGTCTTCGAGGTCGGCCAGCAGCGTGGTCAGGCGATGATCACGGCGTTCGCCCGCGTCGACGGCAGACCGGTCGGGGTCATCGCCAACCAGCCGATGTTCTTGTCCGGCTCCATCGATACCGAAGCTTCCGACAAGGCAACCTCCTTTATCCGGTTCTGCGACGCGTACAACACCCCGTTGGTGTTCGTCGTCGATACCCCGGGCGCCCTGCCCGGCGTTGAGCAGGAGAAGAGCGGCATCATCAAGCGCGGCGGCCGGTTCTTCAATGCCCTCGTGGAGGCCGACGTCCCGAAGGTGACGATCGTCATCCGTAAGGCCTACGGCGGCGGTTACGCGGTGATGGGTTCCAAGCAGTTGGCCGCCGACCTGAACTTCGCCTGGCCGACCGCGCGGATTGCGGTGATCGGCGCCGAAGGTGCGGCCCAGCTTCTGGTCAAGCGGTTCCCGGATCCGAAGGCACCGGAGGTGCAGAAGATCCGCGAGGATTTCATCAAGGGCTACAACGAGAACATGGCCACCCCGTGGATCGCCGCCGAGCGCGGGTACATCGACGGCGTGATACAGCCGCACGAGACCCGGCTGCTGCTGCGCAAATCGTTGAAGCTGTTGCGCGACAAGCAGATCAACCGGGTGCTGCGTAAGCACGGGCTGACGCCGATCTAAACCGATGGGCAGGCTGGCGGTCGGCGCGCTCATCGAGCCGGTGGCGCTCACGGCGCTGGACGGTTCGGCGATCGCGGTGCCCGGACCCGGGCGGGTGCACCTGCAGTTCCGCCGGTTCGCAGGCTGCCCGATCTGCAGCCTGCATCTGCGCGGGTTCGCCGACCGGCACGCCGAGATCGCGGCGGCCGGCATCACCGAGGTGGCGTTCTTCCACTCGGCTGCCGAGAACCTCCGCGGCTACCAGGCCGACCTGCCGTTCGCCGTCATCGCCGACCCGGAGCGGGTGTACTACCGCAGGTTCGGCGTCGAGAAGGGGCTGCGATCGCTGGCCAACCCGCGGGCGCTGGCCGCCGCCGTCCGCGGTGGCAGGCAGTGGATGGCCCACCGCGACAACCCGGATTGGGCCGGTGTCGGGGAAAATGATGGCACCACCCATCTGGGGCTGCCCGCGGACTTTCTGATCGACGCCGACGGCACGTTGGTGGCCGTGCACTACGGCAGCCATGCCGACGATCAATGGTCGGTCGACGAGCTGCTGGAGATCAGCGCGAACAGCTGATCTCCGGCTATCCACAGAAGTTACTCACACCTGTGTAATTCGAAGTAACTTAGGGTAGCTGTCAATTTTGACAAAACCCCAGCCCGGTTCCCGGAGCCGACTTACCGTGACAAGGTGACTACCGAGCCGCTTGCCCCCACCGGCCGGGACGGCCGCCACCTCTACACCTGTCCGCTGTGTGAAGCCATGTGCGGCTTGGAGATTCAGGTCGAGGACGGCCGGGTTGCCAGTATCCGCGGTAACCCCGACGACGTCTGGAGCCGGGGCCACCTCTGCCCCAAGGGCACCTCCCTGGGAGCCATCCACCACGACCCCGACCGCATCCGCCGGCCCATGATCAAAGTGGATGGGCAGTGGCGCGAGGTCGGCTGGGACGAGGCGTTCCGGCGCTGCACCGAACTGCTGGCCCCGGTGATCGCCGAGCACGGCATCGGTGCGGTCACCTGCTACACCGGCAACCCGCTGGCGCATTCTTTCTCGCTGGGCCGCTACACCGGGGTGCTGCTCGGAATGTCCGGCATCCCGGTCAGCTACTCGCCGGGCACGGTGGACCAGTGGCCGAAAAACCTGTCGTCGCATCTGATGTACGGCAACTGGTGGGGCTTCCCGGTGCCCGACATCGAGCGCACCGACCTGTTGGTGATCATGGGAGCGAACCCGGCCGCCTCGCAGGGCTCGCTGCTGGCCGCACCTGACGTGATGGGCATCATCGGCGGTATCGACACGGTGATCGTCATCGACCCGGTGCGCACCCCCACTGCGGCCAAGGCCGATGAGTGGCTGCCGATCACCCCGGGCACCGACGCCGCGCTGCTGCTGGCGGTGGTGCACACCCTGTTCGAGGAGAACCTGGTCAACCTCGGCGCCCTCGCCGAACATGTCGACGGCGTCGACGCTCTGCGGGCGGCGGCCCACGACTGGTCACCCGAGCGGGTGGCAGGTGTTACCGGCATTTCCGCCGAACGGACGCGCGAACTGGCCCGCCAGCTCGCCGGGACGGACCGCGCCGTGGTCTACGGCCGAATCGGCTTGTGCAATCAGGAGTTCGGCAGCCTGGCCAGCTGGCTGGTCGACGTCGTCAACATCCTGACCGGGCACTTCGACACCCCGGGCGGTGCGATGTTCCCGCGCCCGGCGGTGTGGACCGTCACCTCCCAGCCGCAGCCCGGCCTGGAGGGCGGGCTGGCCGAATTCGGCCGCTGGCAGACCCGGGTGCGCGGTGCCAAAGAGGTGCTCGGCCAGGTGCCGGTGTCGTGTCTGGCCGAGGAAATCGAGACGCCGGGCAAGGGACAGATCAAGGCACTGATCACTGTCGCGGGCAACCCGGTGCTGTCCACCCCGGCCGGGCACCACCTCGACGAGGTGCTGCCCCAACTCGACGCGATGATCGCGGTGGACCTGTGGCTCAACGAGACCACCCGGCACGCCGACGTGATCCTGCCCGGATTGTCACCGTTGGAGCAGCCGCATCACGACGACCTGATCCTGGCGTTCGCGATCGGCAGCATCGCCAACTACTCCGCGCCGGTGTTCACCCCCGAGGACGCCGAGCGGCCGCAGGAGTGGGAGATCCTGATCCGGCTCACCGGCCTGTGCGCGGGTACCCCGGCTGAGGAGGTCGACGTCGCCGCGATCGACGACGGGTTCTTCGACTACCTGTGCTTCACCCAGGGACTCGACGGCGCCGAGATCCGCCGCCACTACGACAGTGGCGGTCCGGAAAGGATTCTCGACCTCACACTGCGCACCGGCCCGTTCGGCGACCAGTACGGCAAGAACCCCGGCGGGCTGAGCCTGCAGAAGCTCAAGGACAACCCGAACGGCATCAGTTTCGGCCCGATGGTGCCGCAGGTTCCCGAGATCCTGAGCACCACCGACAAGAAGATCCGGCTGGCGCCGCAATACCTGCTCGACGATCTGCCCCGGCTGACCCGTCGCCTGGACCGCGAGCCCGATGATCTGGTGCTCGTCAGCCGCAGGCACCTGCGCTCGAACAACTCGTGGCTGCACAATGTTTCGGCTCTGATGAAGGGCCGCGACCGGTGCACCCTGCTGATGCACCCGGTCGACGCCGCCCGCCGCGGTGTGGCTGACGGCGCCACCGTCAGCGTCCGGTCCTCGGCGGGCCGCATCGAGGTCCCGGTGGAGGTGACCGAGTCCATCAAGCCCGGCGTGGTTTCGATGCCGCACGGCTGGGGGCACGGCCTGCCCGGCACCCGGCTGTCGGTGGCCAACGATTCGCCGGGGGTGAACACCAACATCCTTTCGCCGCCAACCTTTCTCGACGAGCCGTCGGGCAACGGCGCGCTCAATGGCATCCCGGTGACGGTGGGCCCGGCCGGCGCAGGTTAGCGTCGGATCCGACATGACGCGAGGAGACGCAGATGAGCACTGTTGACATGGACGCGGTCCGCGAGGCCGGTGCAGCGATCGGCGAAGCGGTCAGCATTTTCATGCTCAGCCCGGAAACCGTCCAGAAGAGCCTGGCCGCCGGCTACCCCGATCCGTTTGCCGCCTACTTCGCCGGACGCGGTGGTGTGCTGGGCCGCGCCACCGGCACCACCGTCAACGCGGTGTTCGCCGTGTTCGAACCGAACGTCGTGCGCGCGTGCTGGGAGGCCGGCGTCGCCGTTCGGGACGCCCCGGAGAGCGCACAGCTGTATTGGGAGCAGGCCGCCGAGTACGGCCGCGAGCACCTGACCGGGGCAGACGGCCTGGACCGGATCGCTGAACTGGGGGAGAAGGTGATCGCCTCAGCCCCCGAGCCCGGTCTGCCGCTGTACGCGGGCTGGCGTTCGATGCCCCTGGCCGATGACGCCCCCGCGCGGGCCTTCCAGGTGATGTTCATCCTGCGTGAACTGCGGGCCGCCGTGCACTTCAACGCGCTGACCATCTCCGGCCTCACCCCGGTGGAGGCCCACCTGCTCAACAAGGGGCCGGAGTACGCCGCGTTCATGGGCTGGCAACCGCCCTATGCCGACGTCGACGAGTCCGCGAAGGATCGCTACGCCGAGGTCGAGGAGCTGACCAACCGGCGGATGGCCGAGATCATCGGTGCCGCGCTGACTCCGGTCGAAGCCGAGGAGCTGGCCCGGCTCAGCAGTGCCGCCCTGCTCAGCTTGAAGAAACCTGAGAACGGTTAGATCTGCTCGTGCGGATTCTTTGGCCTACATGTGCGTAATACTTTTTTCAGCGCCGTGCTGAGAGGTTGCTTCTGCGGTGTAACACCAGTTGAAACACCTTCGATAAGGTTGCCAGTCACCTCGGTCGGTAGGTCGCCCTGCGGGTCATGGAGTGGCGAAGCGGTTGCTGTTGTGACACCCTCCGGGTACTCATTGCTCAGTCAACTGCCAGGAATCGCTCGAACTTAAGGGAGAACATGAAGGTAATCGGCCGACTTCTGGTAGCGATGATCGCCGCGGTAGCGGGTTTGTTCGTGGGCACCGGGACCTCGCACGCAGGTTTGGACAATCAGCTGAGTCTGGTGGACGGCGGTGGCCGGACCCTGACGATTCAGCAGTGGGACACCTTCCTGGACGGCGTGTTCCCCCTGGACCGCAACCGGCTGACCCGTGAGTGGTTCCACTCCGGCAAGGCTGTCTACAGCGTCGTGGGCCCCGGTGCCGACGAGTTCGCGGGCACCTTGGAGCTGGGCTACCAGGTCGGCTTCCCGTGGTCGCTGGGCGTGGGTATCAACTTCAGCTACACCACCCCGAACATCCTGCTCGATGACGCCGACATCTCCCCGACGGGTTTCAACCCGCTGGGCTCGGTCATCACCCCGAACCTGTTCCCGGGTGTGTCGATCAGCGCTGACCTGGGCAACGGCCCCGGTATCCAGGAAGTCGCCACCTTCTCGGTGGACGTCGAAGGCCCCAACGGCTCGGTGGCCGTGGCCAACGCCCACGGCACCGTGACCGGTGCGGCCGGCGGTGTGCTGCTGCGTCCGTTCGCCCGCCTGATCTCCAAGGCCGGTGACAGCGTCACCACCTACGGCGAACCCTGGAACATGAACTGATCCCACTCGGTTGGCTCCTGGCTACGATGCCGGGGTGCCCTGGGAACAACTGCCTGTGATTGGTGGGTGGCTTCGCACCGCGCGTGTCGAAGCCACCCGCCTTTCTGTTGGGGCGGTCACCAGGATCACCGAACTGGTGCTTGACCAGATCGACCTGACCGCGCTGGTACGTGAGCGCGTCGACATCGATGCGATCGTGGCCGATGTCGACATCGACGCCATCATCGCGCGGATCGATCTGATCGGGCTGGCCGATCAGATCATCGACGGGGTGGATCTGCCTGCGATCATCCGGGATTCCACCGGAACGGTCACCGCCGAGGTGATGACCGATGTGCGCACCCAGACCGCCCGTGCCGACGACGTCGTCTCCGGTTTCGTCGATCGGGTGCTCGGCCGCACCACCGAACCGCGAGAGCCCCAGTGACCAACGCGGGCATCGTCTCGCGCGGCCTGGCGGCTCTGGTGGACATGGTGGTGGTCATCGTGACGATGGGGCTGCTCTATCTCGGCCTGACGCTGACCACACTCATCGTCAATCCCACGTCGTTCCGGTTCCCGGCCCCCAACCTGATCTTCTCCAGCGCGGTGACGTTCGCGGTGTCTGTGCTCTACCTGACCGTCTGCTGGACGCTGTCCGGGCGGACAGTGGGCGCGGTCCTGCTGGGCGTGCGGGTGGTCGGCAGGCGCGCTGAGCGGCTCGCACTGCCCGTCGCCGCGCTGCGGGCGTTCGCCTGCGTGCTCTTTCCCATCGGCCTGCTGTGGGTGGCCGTCGACCGCGGTCGACGGTCGGTTCAGGACATCCTGCTGGGCAGCCGCGTCGTCTACGACCGTCCGACTCAGTAGGATGCCCCAATGCCGTTAGCGGACGGCCAGATTGTTGCTGGTTACACCATCCTGCGGACGCTGGGCGCAGGAGGCATGGGCGAGGTCTACCTGGTCCAGCACCCCCGTCTGCCACGCCGCGACGCACTGAAGGTGCTCGGCTCGGCGGTCAGCCGCGACGACGAGTACCGGCAGCGGTTCAACCTGGAGGCCGATATGGTCGCCACGCTGTCCCATCCGCACA
Organism: Mycobacterium sp. M26; assembly: GCF_001494595.1. Classification (GTDB taxonomy): domain Bacteria; phylum Actinomycetota; class Actinomycetes; order Mycobacteriales; family Mycobacteriaceae; genus Mycobacterium. Next base: position 202,828 of record NZ_LN929907.1, on the reverse strand, counting down.
TCGTCACCATCTACGACCGCGGCGAGTTCGACGACAAGCTGTGGATCGCGATGGAGTTCATCGACGGCACCGACGCGTCGCATCTGCTCGCCGATAGGTACCCCTATGGGATGCCGCCCGAGGACGTGGTGCGGATCGTCACCGCGGTGGCCGAGGCTCTCGATTACGCCCACAGCCGCGGCTTGCTGCACCGCGACATCAAGCCGGCCAACATCCTGCTCGGTCGCCCCGAGTCCGGCGACCCGCGGGTGGCGCTGGCCGACTTCGGCATCGCCCGCTGGATGGGCCAGGCGAGCAATCTGACCGGGACCAACATGACGGTCGGGACGGTCGCCTATGCCGCACCGGAACAGCTCAAGGGTGAGGAGATCGACGGCCACGCCGACCAGTACGCACTGGCGGCCACGGCCTACCACCTGCTGACCGGCATGCCGCCCTTCCAGCACACCAACCCGGCGATCGTCATCAGCGCGCACCTGAGCTCGGATCCGCCGTCGATCGGGGCGAAGCGCCCGGAGTTGGCCGGGTTGGGTCCGGTGTTCGCCAAGGCGCTGGCCAAGGATGCCGACGCCCGCTATGCCCGCTGCGTCGACTTCGCCCGCGATCTGCGTGTCGGGCTCGGGTCGACCGCGCTGTCGGCGGCGGAAGGCCAGACGAAGAAGGCGGGTGCGCCGCGCGCCCGGCACGCCAAACCGGAGTCGGGCCGGTCCCGGCGCCGGCTGTTGGTCCCGGCGATCCTGGGTGCGGCCATCATCGTCGCCGGTGCCGCCGCGGGGATCAGCCTGCTGTTCGGCGATCGCGGCGTGCACACCGCTGCCACAACGCACTCACCGCCGTCAACGCCGCCCCCACCGCCTGCGGTGGCCGGCCGGATGGACCTGCCGATCGTGGTGATCGGCGCCAACTGTGCAGTGCTGGGGGCGGCCGCCGTCAGCGAGGTCGGCGCGCCCGCCTACTGCGCGCACGCCTCGCCGGGCGCCACCGCGACGGTGTGGTCACTGCAACCGGAGAAGTTGCTCAGCGACCCGCAGTCGTCCGGCAGTTGATCACAGCGGAATCCACTGCCCCAGGAACCAGAAGCCCCAGCCGTGGCCGTCGCCGGCCGGCATCGGCTGCACCCACTGACCGTTCCAGTTGAACGGCTGATGATCCTGGCGGCCCTGATCGACACCGCGCTGCTGCCAGTCGGCCGGGCCGTTGTTGGGGCCGTTGTTGGGCCCGTTGTTCGGGCCCGGGTTGTTCTGGCACGCGCCGGGATTGGGGCCGCAGGGCTGGCCGGGATTCGCGCTGGCGGTGCCCGCGCCGATTCCGAACAGCGCGGCCGCTCCGATTCCCGCTGCCGCCGTCGTGGTGTACATCACGCGCTTGAGGTTCATGGTCATCTCCGTTTCGTGTCCTCCTACTTGCCTGCGCAACGTTATGGAGGGCCGATGGGCGACCACTGTGCCGATGATGGGCCTGGGCTAGGTGTTCGGTAACGGAACGAAAACAGCTATTTATCAACGGCTTTGACAATTTCACAGCGCTATGCGCGCTGTCACACAGCGAACGGCTAGGTTCGGACTGTCCTCAGGTGCGTTCCTTCGGCAGCGTCTCGCCGCGGAAGAAGCTCGGCGACTTGATGTTCCACAGGATCATCAGCACCACGCCGAAGGCCAGGCTGAGCACTCCGACAATGAACACTGTGCCTATCCCGGCCACCGATCCGCCGGAACCGTACTCCGGGTCGATCATGTGGTAGGCCTCGGTGATGCCGACCGGGATGAGGATCAGCGCGCCGATTCCAGGCAGGATCACTTGTTCCAGAGCGGTTTTCACCGATCGGAATGCGGTCCGCCAGAAGTAGACCACCGAGGACACCGCGACCACCGAGTAGTAGGTCATGATCGCGATGCCGACGCTGTAGACCGAGTCCTCGACGATGCTCTCGCTGACCAGCGTGAGACCGCCGTAGATGACCAGGCTGGTCAGTCCGATCACCCAGGTGGCGAACTTCGGGGTCTGGCTCACCTGGTCGACGGAATCGAACCGCTTCGGCAGCGCCTTGTACGTCGCCATCGACAGCACACCGCGCGCCGTCGGCATCACCGTCGACATGGTTGCGGAGAACGCCGAGATTCCCACGATCAGGGCCGCGACGACGGCGCCCCGTGTGCCGATCGCCTCACCGGCCAGCGTGGTGAAGACGTCGTCGATGTTGCTCTCGTTGGTCAGGCTGGTCGGGCTGGTCTCGTCGATACCCGCGAAAGCCAGTGCGGCCACGCTGAAGATCACGTAGGTGACCACGGTGATGATGATCGCCGTCACGCCGCTGCGGCCGGCCTGCTCCGGAGTGCCCGTCGTCTCCTCGGACATAGCCAGTGAGGCGTCGAAACCCCAGAAGATGAAGATGGCGACCAGGAAGCCGCCCAGCAGGGCACCGGGACTCTCGATGGCGAACGGGTTGAACCAGTTCAGCGAAAACGGTTCGGCGCTGGGATCCTGCTGGCCGCGGAATGCGGCGATGATCATGATCACCGCGAACAGTGCCAGTCCGCCGTACTGGACGATGGTCAGGATCAGGGTGGTCCGGGAGGATTCCTCGGCGCCGCGGGCCACCAGCCAGGTGGTGATCAGGATGAAGGCCGCCGCCACCAGCACGTTGAACCAGGTCGGCGGATCGTCGAGACCCAGCACCACCGCCGTCGCGTTGACCAGGATGCCGGCCGCGCCCACCCCGGCCAGGATGCTCGACAGGATCAGCGCGTAGCCGCCGATCCAGCCGATGTGCGGGGAGATGGCCTTGGAGCCCCAGGTGAACACGGTGCCGGCGTCCGGGGCGGCGTCGGTGAGGTGCTTGTAGGCCAGCGCCACGAAGTACATCGGGATCACCGCGAGGATGAACACGATCGGCAACTGATAACCGGATTCGGCCGCCCCGTGGCCCAGCGCGCCGGTCAGGGAGTAGGCCGGCGCGGTGGCGGCCAGGCCGATGGCCACCGCCCCGATCAGCGACACCGATCCCTTCTTGAGGCCCTTGGAGCGAAGGCCGTGCATCAAGGGGTCGATGGTTGCCGCGTCGTCCGCCATGTGCGGATTCTGTCACCGGCGTGGCGCGGATGTGCGATCTAGCCGATAATCACCGACCCGAGCGGGCGCCCTTCGCCGAGCCGCCGGTGCTGCGAGCGTGGCCGGTTGTTTGTCGGGTCGGCGTCGAATGCTGTTGCGGCGCTGCGAATACACTGGTCCGCGAGGCGGCCGGCTTCGCGCTGACGCGCTGTGGCGCTGCGGTCGCCCGGTGTGCTCGGTGCTGCCGGCCGACTGACGTTGTGGTCACGTCCGCGGGGCGTGCGCCGGCTCGCCCTTTCGTCACGGACACGCGGGTGGCTGCTGCCGGCGCGGCCGGTGAGAAGATCTCGGACACCGCACTAGCGACGAAGACGATCGGGCCCAACACCGCGCCGATCGGGGCGCCGATGACCGCTCCGATGACGGCTGTGGCCTGGATGATCGGCGTGACGAGCGGGTACAAGGGCTCAGGAACCCAGCCCAGTAGATTCCCGGCCAGGATCCCGCCGCCGATGAAGCCGAAGAAGAGTCCCGCAGCGGCGCCCGACACCGGCGACGCCAGCAACGCCCCTACGACGTCGACGACGCTGTTCGCGCCCGCCGACACCGCGGCGGCCCGGGCGTCCCGGGCATCCCGCAGGGGTCCGGAGAGTGTCGTGAGCTGAACGGCCTGGACGGAGATCGTTGGCGCGGTCAAGGCCATGGGCGGCTTCGGCGGCTCGATTGTCATCGGGGCCAGGACAACGGCACTCGCGGCGATGACGGCGATCGCGGCGGACAGTGGTGAACGGGTGGCGGAGTGAACCATGATTTCGGCCCCTGACGATGCGTGGATTCGTTGACGAGTTCCACGCTGTGGGAAGCGGACCACCGCGGTGTCAGTAGCCGGCTACTGCACTACGGCTTGATCCGGCTAGGGCTTGATCCGGATACGGCCCGGCTTCCACAACCCGCTGTGGGTGGCGGTGCCCAGCTCGATCTGCGCCGGTTCGGCATCGACGATGGTGTCGAACTTGCGCAGCGAGCCCCAGTCCCGGCCCCAGTCGTGGGACAGGTAGGTGGCCATCACGTTCTGGCGCAGCAGCAGGTCGCTGATCCCCAGCAGGCCGCCGTTGCGGCCGTCCTCCCAGGTATCGGTGTCCTGCTTCTTGGCGGTGTAGTCCGGGGTGATGCGGAACTTCGGCACCTCGGTGACACCGTTGGCGTGCAGCATCGGCTGTTGGCACGGGAAGGCCAAGCCCACCGCCCAGTCCATCAGCACCGGCTGCGTCGAGCCCACGTACTCCTGGACCGACCGCAGCTCCGGCACCCGCGGCGGGGTGACGGCGATCCAATCGCCCTGTGACAGTGAGCGATCCTGGGCCACGATGCGCACCGCGGTGGCGTCGGTGGGGATCTCGGATCGGGCGAACCGCAGGTTGCGCCACGACGGTGCGGGGCCGAGGTCGTAGGGAACGACGCGGCCTTCGGGCACCGGTGCGCCGTCGGGACCGAGGCGGCCGTACTCCAATTGCACGGTCTGACCGTCGGTGAGACCGTTGAGCACGCTGCGGCCGGCGATGGTGCCCGCGGCGGTTACCACCACCAACGGATGTCCGCCGTCGTTGGGCGGCAGGGTGTACCACGCCGAGTTCAGGGTGGCTTCCTGCTGCGGGCCCTCGACGTAGCTGCCGGCCAGTGCCACCCGCGCCGGGTCCAGGCCGTAGGGCAGCGGCACCGTCGACCCGTTGACGCCAGGGCTGCTCAGCTTGATCGGCTGATCCCAGTCGTAGTCGGTGCCGGGTTGCGGGTTCGTCATCCGAATCGCTTCGGCGACAATGCGTTCCGGCACACCGTTCGGGGTGAAGCCGACGGGCTTGGTGCCGCCCAGCGGCCCGAGGGGCCCGTAATCGCCGGGGAGCGGGCTCAGGAAGCCGGCATTGGGATCGGGTTCGACGAGCACGTCGTCGGCCAGCCCGCAGCCGCCGGAGAACGACCGAAGGTTGGCCCAGGCGTTGGAGTACGTCGGGTACTGGCGCACGATCCCGGCCGTCATCGAGCCGATGAAGACCAGCACCATGAATCCTGCGGCCAGCGGAATGGGGGCGGCGGTGACGGCGCGCGCCAACCGGCCCTCGCCCCGGTCGCGGGAACTGAAGTGCAGCCACACCGTATAGAGCGCCGACACCACGAACAGGAAGAAGAAGATGGTGCTGACGGTGATGCCGGCGATCCGCGGCATCGCGTTGTTGAACGGCACCCCGTAGCTCGAGACGTACCACCAGCCGTTGGTGGTGGCGAAGCACAGCGACAGCACGAACAGCACGGCGGTGACGACGGTCATCCGGTTACGCGACCAGCGCAGCACCTTCGGTGACACCAGCACGGTGGCCAGTGCCGCCATCGCCGCACCCACCGCGGCGAACAGCCCGAAGTGATGCACCCACTTGGTCGGGGTGAACATCAGGAAGAACACGGTGGCGAAGATGACGCCCATCAGACGCCAGGCCGGTCCGCGGGCCACCCCGGGAACCCGCTTGCGGCGCAACATGATGAACATCGAGACGAACAGCGACAGCGCAGTGATCAGGAAGCCGAACCGCCGCGACAGCGAACCGTCGACAGTCGGCAGGATCAGGTAGTAGTAGCGCAGATTCTCGGTGTACCAGGCCTGGCTGGGGCCGATGTCGGTGCGAATCCTGGTGGCTTCCAACACCGTTGCCAGGGTTTGGTCGGCGAACACCACGACGAGAACGATGGTGCCCGCCGCCAGCAGGGGGGCGATCAGCGGCCAGGTGCCGACGATGCCGCGGCGGCGGACCAGGATGCGCAGGATCGGCCGGCCACCGGCGATCAGCGCAGCCACCGCGATCAGGCCGGTGGGTTGGATACCGAGAGTGAAGGCGGCGCTGATGATCGCCAGCGCGAACGGTGTGAGCCGGCCGGAGATGATCGCGCGCTCGATGAGCACATAGGTGATCAGCGCGCCGGTGGCGATCTGGCCCTCCGGGCGCAGGCCGTTGTTGAACGGCATCCACGCGGCCATCAGCACCAGGCCGGCCGCCCACAGCGCGGGCCTGCTGGCCTCCACGGCAGGGCCCAACCGCGGCAACACTTCCCGGGACAGCAGCAGCCAGCACAACAGCGCGCAGAACAGGTCCGGCAGCCGCATCCAGATGCTGGCGTCGCTGACGTGGGTCATCAGGGCCAGCACGTTGTAGAACCAGCCGAACGGATCTTCGGGGCTGCCGAACCAGCGGAAGTAGTTCGACATGTAGCCGGCATGGTCGGCCACCCGCGCCATGCCCAGGATGTAGCCGTCGTCCGAGGAGTTGGCGCCGATGACATGCCACACCAGGAACCCGGTGATCACCGACGCGTCGACAGCGGTGAAGGTGCGCCAGCGCTGCGGGATCCAGGAGTGCATGCGATGGCCGTCGAGCCGGTCCAGCCGCCACAGTGCCGTCAGCGCAACGATTGTCGCGGCGATCGCCAGCAGCATCGCGGCCAGTTTCAGCGCGGTCGGCTTGGTGGAGAACCGGGTGTCGATGGTCGCCGAGAAGCTCAGGCCGGGGGGAGCCGGACCGGTCAGGTCGGTGAACACCCCGACGATCGCCGGACGCAGGTTCGGGTCGGGGAACCCGCTGCGCATCTCCTTACCGGTGGTCGGATCTGAGCCATTCCCCGTGTCGCTTCGCTCCTGCCCGCCGGTCAGGCCGACGAACGTCGCGAACGTCCCCGACTCGTCGGAGGTGATCTCGATCCGCGAGCAGCCGGCCACCTTCGAGCGCGGCACACTGGCGATCACCACATTGCGGTCGGTGATGTCGACGCGCTGAGTGCTGACGTTGACGAACAGCGAATTCAGCGCTGCCTCTTTGCCTTTCTTCGGCGCCAGGCCCAGCACCAGCCCGCCCTGCGGGGGCATGGCCCGGATGACGTCGCACGGGATGGTCGCCTTGAGCGACACCGGCGCCTGCGAGATCAGCGGCGCGGTCACATTGCTGAACTGCCCACCCTGGGGCCAGTTCAGCGTCGCGGTGGTCTGCACCACCGGCAGCAGCGGGGTCAGCACCGACAGCACGAAGCCGAGCAGGCCCGAGATCGTCGCCACCCACCGGGTGACCTTCACGTCGTGCGCGGCGTCGCGCGCATTGGCAGCGAGAGTCTGTGTCATGGCGCCCCTATCACGGCAAGGCCCTGATCGGTCCGTTGCGGCTCCAGCCGAACACCTTCACCGAACCCTGGTCGATCACGGCGTTCGGCGCCTGGTCGGCGGGCACCAGGCGGATGTAGCGCTCCAGCGCACCCCAGTCGCGGTACCAGTCGTCGCGCAGGTAGGTCGGGATGGTCGCGGTGGTCAGCAGGGCCTGGATGAACAGGAACGGACCACCGGCCCGGGCCGACTGCCACATATTCGACGACACCACAACCTGTTTCAGGTTCGGCAGGATCCGGTACTCGGGCAGCTCGGCCACCCCGAGGTGCTCGGAGAACGGCCGCTGGCAGGGGAAGTTCGCGGCGGTGGCGATGTCCATCAGGATCGGGGTCTGCGTGCCCAGGAACTGCTGCGCGGTCTGCAGCACCGGCACCCGCGGCGGGGTGAAGCCGAACCACTGGTCATCGCTGAGGTTCGGGTCATCGGCCACGATGCGCGCCACATTGGCCTCCGGCGGTGCCCACGCCAGCGGGAAACGCAGGTTGCGCCAAGCCTTTTGGGCGATCACGTCGATGGGCTGCACGGAGTTCAGGGCCTGGAAGCTGCCGTCGGGCTTGCGCACACCCCACTGCAGTTTCAGCGACTGGCCGTAATTGAACTGGCCTTCTTCGTCGTAGAACCAAATGGCGCCGGCCGCGGCGACAGTCACCAGCGGGCGGTCCGGGGTGCGCGGCGGTAACTGGTACCAGGCCGAGGTGGCCTTGGCGGCGACGGTGTTCTCCTTGTAGGAGCCCATCACCGGGGTGGTCTTGGGATCCAGGCCGAACGGCAGGAACACCCGCGAGCCGTTCACCCCGACCGGGCCGTACCCGCCGCCGGTGCCCGCCGCATAGGCGATGCCGACGTTCGGCTTGTTCGGAGAGCCGTCGGAGTTCACCGTGCCGGGGTTGGCGACGAACGGTTCGGCGGGCTCGAGGGTGTCGCTGATGCCGTTGGGGGTGAAGCCGATGGGGTTCTCCCCGCCCAGCGGGCCGTACTCGCCCCACTTCTGGCCCGGAACCGGTTGCAGCATCCCGGCATTGGTGTCCGGCTCGACCAGCACGTCATCGGCCATCGCGCAGCTGTTCTTCGACAGCCCCGAGCTCAGCGCCGACACGTTGGCCTTCGCGGTGGTGTACACGGGGTAGCGCTGGACGAAGGCCTTGGTCATCGAGCCGACTTCGAGCAGCACCATGATGATCGCGACCACCAGCAGCGGGGTGGAGGCCAGCACCCGGTTGCGGCGGGTGTCCTTGACCTCGGTGTGCCCGGCGTAGTCCATCCGGAAGTGCAACCAACCGGCGAGCAGGCCGGTGACGACGGCCAGCCCGAGGAACATGCTCGTCACCGGCTGGTGGGCGATCACCGGCTGGCGGTCGAACCACGGCACCCCGTAGTTACCGACGTAGAACCAGCCGTTGATGCCCGAGGTGGCCCACGCCAGAACGAACAGCAGTGCGGTGACCCACAGCGCCAGGTTGCGTCGGCTGTGCAGGCCCACCCGGGCGAACGCGAAGGCGGCGACCCCGCCGAGTGCTCCGGCCAGCCCGGCGAACGCACCGAACTGGACCGCCCACTTGGTCGGGGTGAACGTCAGCAGCAGCAGCCCGATCGCCGTGCTGCCGACGAGCCGCCACACCGGGCCGTTGGCCACCCCGGGCACGCTGCCGCGCCGCAGCAGCACCGCCAGCAGGCCGAACAGGCACAGCACCATGACCAGCACGGCGAACCGGCGGGTCAGAGAGCTCTCCACGTTGTCTTCGACGGTCAGGAAGTAGTAGCGCAGGAAGTCCTGGTACCAGGCGATGGTCGGGCCTACCACGTACTTGATGCGGGCCGACTCGGCGACGGTGGCCAGTGTCTGGTCGCGGAACACCACCACGAAGATGACCGATAGCGACGCGGCCAGCGCGGCCGCCGGCGCCAGCACACCGTCGGTGGCGCGGCGGCTGCCGATGACCCGCAGCACCGCCCGGGACCCGACCAGGATCGGCGCCAGCGCGATCAGACCCTGCGGGGCCAGCGTCACGCTGAACACGGCCACGAGGAGGGCGATGGCCGCCGGAACCAGCCGGCGGGTGGCGATCGAGTTCTCCACCAGAATCCAGGCGGCCAGTGCGCCGAAGGCGATCAGCGGTTCGGGACGCAGGCCGTTGTTGAACGGCAGCCACGCGGCCAGGAACACCGCACCCGCGGTCCACACCGCGACCCGGTTGAGGGACAGCCGCCTGCCCAGCCGGGGCAGCACACAGCGGCTCAGGATCAGCCAGGTGCCGATACCGGCCAGCGTGGCGGGCAGCCGCATCCACACCCCGGCGGTGCTCACCGATGCCAGCTGCGCGAGCACCGACTGGTACCAGTCGAACGGGGCCTCGGTGGCGCCGAAGAAACGGAAGTAGTTGGCGGTGTAGCCAGCCTCGCCGGACACCCGCGCAATGGTCAGGTTGTAGCCGTCATCCGAGGAGATGGCGCCGACCACATGCCACAGCAGCAGGGTGCCGATGACGGCGACGTCGGCCAGCCAGGTCGCCCAGCCCACCCGCACCAGCCGCCGCCAGGCGCCGGCCACCCGCCGGCCCGACCGGGCGTCGAGCACCCCCAACGCAATGATCGAGGCCACCACGCACAGGACGCCCAACACCATGACCGCCAGCTTCAGCGGCGTCGGGTGGGTGATGAAGCGGGTGTCGATGTCGATGCGGGCCGACAAGCCGGCCTGTGGCGGCACCTTCATATCGGTGAAGATGCCGGCGATCTGAGGCTTCTTCTCCGGTGACAACGTGCCCGTCGCACCCGGGATACCGACGAAGTCGGCGCCCACGCCGCCCGGGCCGGCCCACAGGTGCAGGGTGCTGCACGCCGGGGTGGCGATCGCGGTGCGCGGCGCCACGGCGGCCACCGTGTCCCGGAAGGCGACGACGACGGTCTCGGCGTTGGCACGCACGAACAGTCCGTTGCGGGTGGCGTCGATCCCGGCCGGCGGAATGGTGGAGAACACCAGGCCGCCCTGGGCGGGCAGCGACGCGATCGCCGCGCAGGGGATCGACACGTCCATCGACCGCGGCGCACCGGACACCAGCGGCGCGGTGACGTCGGTGATGGTGCCGTCCGGTCCCGGTGCCTGCGGCCACTGGATGGCTGCGGTGGTCTGGGTGACGGGCAGCAGAGGGGTCAGTCCGCAGAGCAGAATCCCGAGAACGCCGGCGACGACGGCGACGAGCTTCGCGATCCGGGCGGAGTCGGAACTGTCGCTGGGCACGAGGCTCGATGGTAGGCGACGCGGCTTAGCAGATTCCGAAGGCCTGCGGGCGCGCTGGAGATTTGAGATCGGATTGCAGCCCGATCGGCTACGTCGGGCGCAGTGGTGCCGGACTCCACAACCCGCTGCGGGTGGCGGTGCCGAGGTCGAGGCGGGCCGGCTGGGCGTTCGGATAGAACGGGTCGAGGCGCTGCAGCGCACCCCAGTCCCGGAACCAGTCGTCCTTCAGATAGGTCGGCACGGTGACCGCGCGGTACAGCAGCTCGCTGATACCCAGCGGGCCGCCGCCGATGTTGTCCATCACCGGCGAGTTGGCCTCGGCACCGAAGCGGTCCGGCAGGATCCGCCACTTGGGTGGTTCGATCACGCCGTTCTGGTGGCCGAACGGCCGCTGGCACGGGAACGCCAGACCGACAAGCCAGTCCAGCAGCACCGGGTCCTGGGAGCCGACGACCTCCTGCAGGCTGCGCAGTTTCGGGATGCGCGGCGGGGTCAGAGCGATCCAATGCTGCGGTGCCAGGTCGTCGTCGGAGGCGACGATCCGGATCTGGGTGGCGTCGCGCGGGATCGCCGCCAGGGGGGCGCGCAGGTTGCGCCAGGCGGGTGCGGGACCGATGTCGGCGAATCCGAGGCTGCCGCCGGGCTTGTTGGCGGCGGCACCGGCATCGGTGGCCCACTGCACCTGGACCTCGTCCTGGTCGAAGCGGCCGGCGGCGGAAACCACCAGCAGCGGAGACGACTGCCAGTCGTCGGGTAGCCGGTACCACGCCGAGCGCAGCTTCGCGGGCTGCTGGATGCCGGAGCGCCAGCTGCCCAGCACCGGGGTGCGGGCCGGGTCGAGTCCGTAGGGCAGCCGGGCCCGGGAGCCGTTGACCCCGGCGGCCGCGGTGGTGCCGCCTTCGGTACCGGCCTCGCTGCTGGTCACCACACCGTCGGTGTCGCCGAGGCTGCCGCCGCCGGGCGGCTCCATGACCGGGTCGGCCGACACGTCGGCGGGCACTCCGCCGGGGGTGAATCCTTCGGTGGTGGCGCCGAGCCCGTCGCCGACCGGGACCCCGATCGGGGTCAGGGTTCCGGCGTTCGGGTCGAGCTCGACCATCACGTCGTCGGCCAGCCCGCAGGTCTTGCCGGTCAGCGCTTGCAGGTTGGACCGTCCCACCGACCAGGCCGGCCACTGCTCGGTCATTCCGAGCGTCAGCGACAGCACCTCGAAGACCACCAGCAGCCAGGCCACGATGGCCAGCGGCGAGCCGACGATGCCCGACCACCAGCGGCGCGGGCCGGCGTCACCGCTGTCGCGTCCGGAGAAGTGGAACCAGGCGGCCAACAGCAGGGCCAGCACGGTCAGCCCGAGCAGCATGGTGGTGAAGCCGAAGTGCCATTCCGGGAACTGGTTGGACCACGGCACCCCGAAGTTGGAGACGTACCACCAGCCGTTGACGCTGGCGAACGACAGCGCGGTGATGAACAGCACCGCCGCGGCGAACACCGCACGGTTGCGTCTGGACCGCAGCACGTGGGCGGTCACCGCGACTGCCGCCAGTGCGCCCAGCGAGCCGGCCAGACCGGCGAACACCCCGAAGTGGTGGGTCCACTTGGTCGGGGTGAACATCATCGCCAGGAACGAGATGATCGTGATGCCGATGATGCGGCGGCTCGGACCGGCGGCGGTGCCGGGGATGTGGCCGCGACGCAGCATCATCGCCACCGACACCGCCAGCGCGACGAGCAGCGCGAGCACCGCGAACCGTCGCGCGACTGAGCCGTCCGGGCTGGCCATGAACAGCCGCTCGTAGCGGATGTGTTCGTCGAACCAGCTCAGGCTCGGCCCGACGGCCGACTTGAGCATGTTCGCCTGCACCTCGCCGACCAGGGTCTGGTCGCGGAAGATCAGGATGATCGTCACCGTCGCCGCGGCCAGGATCGGGGCCAGCAGCGGCAGCAGACCGAACTGCCGGGAGCGCCGGTGCAGGATCGTGCGCAGCGGCCCGATGGCCACCAGCAGCGCGCCGATCGAGGCGATGCCGGTCGGTCCGGAGAACAGCGTCAGCGCGCCGACGATGCAGGCGAAGGCGACCGGCAGCAGGCGGCTGGTCGCGACCCCGCGCTCGACGCAGATCCAGGTCAGCAGGATGCCGATCGCGATGATCGGCTCGGGGCGCAGGCCGTTGTTCAGCGGCAGCCAGAACGCCAGGAACAGCCCCGCCGCGGTCCACGACGCCGCCCGGGTGGTCTTGACGGCGTGGCCCAGCCGGGGGATGACCTCGCGGCTGATGATCCACCAGCACGCCAGCGCCATCACCAGGGTCGGCAGCCGCATCCAGACGCTGGCCGTCGACACATGCGCCCACAGCGCCAGCAGGTCGTAGTACCAGCCGAACGGCGCCTCGGGGGTGCCGAACCAGCGGTAGTAGTTGGCCATGTAGCCGGCGTGCTCGGAGACCCGGGCCATGGTCAGGATGTAGCCGTCGTCGGAGGTGTTGGCGCCGACGAAGTGCCACCAGACCAGGACGGCGATCACCAGCCCGTCCAGCGGGCGCAACGACCACCAGCGCGGCGGCAGGAAGCGCCGGTGCCGCATGCCGTCGGCGGTGTCCAGGATGTGCAGGGCGACCAGGGCGACGATGGTCAGCAGCACGCCGAGGACCATCGCGGCCATCTTCAGCGCGCTCGGTGCGCTGCTGTAGCGGGTGTCGATGGTGGCCGACAGGCTCAGGCCGGGGGGTGCCGCTCCGGACAGATCGGTGAAAACTCCGACGATCTGCGGCCGGAAGTCGTAGCCGCCGCGTTCACCCTTCAGCGGGGCGCCGGGGTCGTCGCTGTCGGGGCCTTTCGTGAGGCCGACGAACTCGGCGGTCACCTTGTCGGCGTGGGCGGTGAAAGTCAGCTTCTGGCAGGCCGGGCTCAGCACCTGGGACAGCGGTGCGACCACCACCGGGGTGTTGCGGACGACGACCACCAGGCTGTCGTTGGCGCGCTGGATCAGCAAGCCGCGGTCGACGGCCTTGGGGGCCTGCTTGGGGACGGTGGACAGCAGCACGGTCTTGCCCGTGGGCTGCAGGCCGGCTGCCGCCTGGCAGGGCACCTCGATGTTCAGATCGGTGGCGACGTAGCTGATGAGCGGTGCGGTGACGCTGTCCAGCACACCGTTCTGCGGCCAGTTGAGCTGCGCGGTGGTCTGCTTGACCGGCAGCAACGGTGTCAGGATCGCCAACAGGGCGCCCAGTAGCCCGGCGATCACGGCGACGAGGCGCGCGGTTCGATAGTTCGCCCGCGTCTGCTCCACGGAGCTAGATGGTAATTGCCGGGTTGCACCGACCGTCTGTCGCCGGCCCGGCGGCTCCGTTCCCATGACTACGGATTCCTGATGGCCAGGATGAACGGGCCGATGTCCTTGACGGTGAACTGCGGTCCCGTGAACAGATCGGCGCTGAATTCCACGGTGTAGCGGCGCACGTTGGGCTGGTTGGGGTAGACGTCCTGGGCCAGCCGCAGGGTGTAGGTGTCATTGGCGCCGCGGCGCATCAGGAACACCGTCGGCGGTGTCCAGGGCAGCGCGTCGAGTGCCTTGACCAGCTGTTCGGGCTTCTTCAGGTCGGTCCACGACTCGATGGCCGCCGCACGTCTGTCGAACTCGGCAAGCGGGTTGGCGTAGTGCGACGTCAGGCCCTGGAACCCGTAGTAGGGGTAGTAGGACAGGAAGCTGTAGTCCGCCGTGAGCACCACGGTGTCCTCGCGCGGGCGGCCGGTGACCTGCCGGATGGCTTCGTCGACCTGGGGGTAGTACTTCTCGGCGCCGGGCGGTCTGCGGTCACCGCGCTGGCCGTTGCCGTCGGTGTCGGTGTAGGCCACGGTCAGGTCGGGGCGCAGCACGTCGGGGATGTCCTGGCTGAAGCCGATCGCCCCGATCAGCCCGATCGCCGCGGCGACCGGGATGGCCTTGCGGCTGGAGCGGGCCGCGATCGCCAGGCTCACCTCGATGAAACCGAAGGCGCCTGCCGCCGACAGCAGCACTGTCAGGGTGGGCTGCAACCGGAAGGACAGCAGCGTGGTGCCGACCAGGGTGGTCAGCATCGATAGCAGCGACCACGCGTACAGCGAGAGCACCCCGATGCCGAGTGCGGCAGCGCGGGTCGAGGTGCGCGCCCGCCAGACCAGCCACAGCGTGCCCAGCATGCACAGCGCGCCGAGTAGCGAGAACTGCAGCATCGGGAAGGTCAGCACCGCGCCGTCGGCGGGCAGGTAGTGCTGGGCGCTGCCGGTGTCGCTCATCGGGCCCTTGGCGGCGCGCAGCAGGAACGGCAGCCAGGTGATCAGCGCGATGGCGGCGGCGATCGCGCCGGCGACGATCAGCCGGAGCAGGGGTTCGGCGCTGCGCCGCGCGACCGCCACGATCAGGGCCATCACGACGACGGTGAACGCGGTGTAGCCCAGCAGCAGGGTGTAGAAGGTGGCGGCTACGCCGAGGAAGACGCCGACGCCGACGACGGCCGCCCACCCGCCCTGTCGCGTCTTACCCCTGAGCCCGGACCACGCCAGGACCAACACCGGCGGGATCAGCACGGTGATCATCGCCGCATACGGCTCGGGTGAGCTGTAGGCGAGCATCACCGCGGTCGTCGCGGTGGTGACCACCAGGGCGTACTCGAAGCGGATCAGCGTCGACCACAGCACCATGGCCAGCACCACCGCCACGGCGATCGAGGTGATAGCCCACGGCTTGAACATCTCCCAGGCCGGGGTACCGGTCAGCGCGGCGGCCCGCCCGCCCAGCCAGAACCAGCCCGGCGGATAGAACGGCGGAAGCCCCGAGTAGGTCATGTCGCGCAGCGCGGGGCTCTCGGTGAGCCGGGTCAGGTACTCGGTGCGGAACTGCTGGTCCACCGAGATGCCGAACAGGTAGAGCTTGGTGGCGCCCAGCGGCATGCCGAGGGTGACGACGGTGAACGCCGCGAGGAAGACCGCGGCGGCGATGCGGGCCAGCCACTGATGGCCGCGGCGCCACACGAAGCCGGTGCCGAGCAGCAACACCAGGCAGCCGACCTGACCCACCGTCGTCAAGGCGTGCAGTTGATTGGACGACGGGAAGGCCGGCCATTCGACGGTCGAGATCGCGGTCAGCGCGACCACCGACACCACCACGGCAAGGGCAGCTGCCAGAGCCAGATGGCCGACGGTGGCCAGTGCTTTACGCATGCTCAGAGCGGCAGCTTGCGGAAGATCGGGCGCGGGATATGCCGCAGCACCGACATCAGCACCCGCACCTGGCCGGGCGCCCAGACCAGGGTCTTACCGGCCGCCGCGGACGTCACCGCCAGTTCGGCGACGTCGTCGGCGTCGACCGTGAACGGTGCCTCTTTGGCACCGGTGGCCTTCCAGTGTTCCAGCGTGGTGGTGGTGCGCACCTGGCCGGGGCGGATAACCAGAACACGAACACCGAACTCGCGCAACGCTTCTCCGAGGCCGAGGTAGAAACCGTCCAGACCGGCCTTGGTGGAGCCGTAGACGAAGTTGGACCGGCGTACCCGCTCGCCGGCGACCGAACTCATGGCGATGATCTGGCCGGACCCCTGGTCCTTCATCTTCTGGCCGATCAGGACGCCGACCGACACCGCGGCGGTGTAATTGATCTGGGCGCTCAGCACGGCCTTGGCCTGGTTCTGCCACAGTTCCTCGGCATCGCCGAGGATGCCGAAGGCGACGATCGCGACGTCGACATCGCCTGCAGCCCAGGCCTTGTCGATGACTCCCGGGTGGCTGGCGGTGTCCAGTGCGTCGAACTCGAGGTACTCGACGGACTTGGCACCCGCGGCCTCGAGCTGCGCGATGGCGGCATCCCGCTTAGGGGCGTTCGGCAGGTCGGCCAGGATGACGCGGGCTTTGGTGTCGCGCAGGTAGCGCGCGCAGATGGCCAGGCCGATCTCGGAGGTACCGCCCAGCAGCAGGATGGTTTGCGGGTTGCCGGTGGCGTCGAAGACCATTTAGTGCAGCTCCAAGCGTCGGGCCATGTCGGACATGAACACCCCGTCGGGATCGACCTTGCGGCGCACCGCAATCCACTCGTCGATGCGCGGATACATGGCGTGGAAGGTTTCCGCGGACGTGCGGGAATCCTTGGCGGTGTAGAGGCGGCCGCCGAACTGCAGCACTCGGCGATCCAGTTCGTTGACGAACTCGTTGAGGCCGGCCTTGATCGGGAAATCCACGCAGACGTTCCAGCCGGGGATCGGAAAGCTCAGCGGCGCTTGGTTTCCCGGGCCGAAGAGCTTGAACACGTTGAGGAACGAGTAGTGCCCCGAGCGCTGGATGTCGACGATGATGGCCTTGAACTCCTCGACCGCTTCCGTCGGCACCACGAACTGGTACTGCAGGAACCCGGCCGGACCGTAGGCGCGGTTCCACTCACCGAACATGTCCAGCGGGTGATAGAACTGCGTCAGGTTCTGGACCTTGCCGCGGTAAGTACCTGATTTGCGGTACCAGAGCTCGCCGATCGGCCCGAAGGTGTATTTGTTGGCCAGCCCGTTGGGGAAGATGTCAGGGAACGTAAGTAGCTGGGGCGCATCGAATTTCAACGGATTGCGCTGCAGCTTCTTGGGTAGCTGGTCCAACCGGGCCAGCGAGCCGCGGGAGATCGCGGCGCGGCCCAGTTTCGGCGGCGCGCTGATCGCGTCGAACCAGGCGCTGGAGTAGGTGTAGTTGGCTTCGCTGCCGTCGCTGTGGAAGGCGATGGTCTCGTCGAGGCTGGCGGTGACGTCGCCGTCGGCAATGAAATAGGCCGTCTCGGTAGGCGTCATCTCGAGGGTGACGCGCAGGATGATGCCGGTCAGCCCGTTGCCGCCGACGGTGGCCCAGAACAGGTCGGCGTTCTCGCCATCCGGGGTGAGGGTGCGGACCTGGCCGTCGGCGGTCAGCAGGTCCATCGAGCGCACGTGGTTGCCGAAGCTGCCGGCGCTGTGGTGGTTCTTGCCGTGGATATCGCAGGCGATGGCGCCGCCGACGGTGACCTGCCGGGTGCCGGGCAGCACCGGGACCCACAGGCCGAACGGCAGCGCGGCCTTCATCAACTGGTCGAGGTTCACCCCGGCGTCGATGTCGACGAGGCGGCTGTCGGAGTCGATCGAGTGGATGCGGTCGAGCTCGCTCATGTCGACGACCAGACCGCCGCCGTTCTGGGCGTTGTCGCCGTAGGAACGGCCGAGTCCGCGGGCGATCACGCCGCGCTGGTTGTCATCGGCGGCGCGGGCCACCGCCTTGATGATTTCCTCGGGATCCGGGGTCGACAACACCTCGGCGACGGTGGGCGCAGTGCGTCCCCAGCCGCTCAGGCGTCGGGTTGTCGTGGTTGTGGACATCGTGACGAGGGTACCGTGCGGGGCCTCTCAGCTACCGCAGCCGGAATATCCAGACCCTCTGCACGATGAAGTTGATCACCGTCGCCGTGCCCTGCGCGACCACGAATGCGACGGGCAATGCCCAGGTGCGGTAGTCCAGCAGATGCAGGGTCACGTGGTTCAGTCCGACCTGGACGGCGAAGGTCAGCGCGTAGAGCACCATCACCGCGAGGAATCGGGCGCGGCTGGGTGGAGCCTGGAACGTCCAGCGCCGGTTGATCAGGTAGGCCGTGATGGTGCCGACGATGAAGCTCAGCGCCTTGGCCAGGTCCACTTGGACGCCGCCGGCCTTGTAGAGCAGGACGTAGAGGCCGAAGTCGACGATCGCGGACAGCACACCGGTGACAAGGAAGCGCACGACCTGGGTTTTGAGGCTCGGCGCCGTCGTCGGGGTGGTGTCGGACACGCGTGAAGCTTAGTTACTACCCGGGTCGCTGCGCGCCAGCGCCGTGGCCTGTGCACCATGGAGGTGTGCAGGATCTGCTCGACACGTGGGCGGCGCTACTCGCCCGGCACACCGCGGACCCCGCCGCGGAGGCGGTCGGTCGCGAGTTGCTGGCGGCGTGGTCCGAGCCGCACCGTCGCTACCACTCGGTGGAACATCTGCGCGACATCCTGCGTCACGTCGAGGAACTGGCGGTGCTGGCCGACGATGCCGACGCGGTGCGGCTGGCGGCGTGGTACCACGACTCGGTGTACGCGGGCCGCCCGGATGACGAGGAACTCAGCGCCCGCCGGGCCGAGGACGAGCTGTCCGGTTTGGGTGTGGAGCCGCAACTGGTGGACGAGGTCGCGCGGTTGGTGCGGATGACGGTCACGCATGATCCGGCACCCGGCGATCACAACGGCGAGGTGCTCTCCGATGCAGACCTGGCTTCGCTGGCGGTGTCGCGGGAGCGGTATGTGGCCAACACCGCGGCCATCCGTGCCGAGTACGGCCACATCTCTGATGACGTGTTCCGCAAAGGTCGGCTGCAGGTCCTGGCCAATCTGCTCGGTGGGCCCGGTGTGTTCCGCACCGCGGAGGGCCGGCAACGCTGGGAGGGGCCGGCGCAGGAGAACCTGCGCGCCGAGTTGTCCGCGCTCGGCGATTGAGCCGGCGTCGGACGCAGGGCTTTTGACCCTATTCGCGCCGTTGGTTGCCGCGGCAAAATCTGGTCATGACAGTCGAACAGGGTCCGATCACGGTCCTCAGCGCTGACGAGAGTTGGGATCTGCTGAACAGCGTCGCGCTGGGTCGGCTGGTCACCCACATCGGCGATCAGCTGGAGATCTTCCCCGTCAACTTCGTCACGCAGAACGGCACACTGCTGTTCCGCACCGCCGAGGGCACCAAGCTGTTCAGCACGGTGATGAACGACAAGGTGCTCTTCGAGGTGGACGACCACACCGTGGCCGACGGTTGGAGTGTCATCGTGCGGGGCACTGCCCAGGTGCTCACCGCGGCCGAGGACGTCCATGAGGCCGACCGCGCGCAGCTCCTGCCGTGGGTGGCCACCGAGAAGCTGCGCTACGTGCGGGTCACGCCGTCGGAGATCTCCGGTCGCCGTTTCCAGTTCGGCCCAGAACCCGACCACGGTTCGTATCCGGGTTAGAAGGGTGCCGGTGCGTTGCGGTCCGTGACGTAGGCGGCATTCATTGCGCGTTCGCGCGTGATACGTGCGGCGCGTTGAGCAGCCCGGGTCCGTCGTCGCGTCGGCATGGTCAGGCCCGTTGCCCGTGGCGGGGTGCCCGACGGCGCCGGTAGGTCAGCAGTCGTCGTCCGCCATTGCGGAATGAGCAGGCGACTACCCGGCCGCGTCACGTACGTGCGGCCCGCCGGCGACGTCCAGATCAGGGTGCCGTCCGGCAATTGCCGGTCGGACCAGCCGTCCCAGAATGTCTTGAGCAGGTGATGTTTTCGGCACTTGCAGGACAGGTTCGACGGATGAGTCGGGCCGTATGGCCACGGCACCGTGTGGTCGATATCGCAGAACTCCGCTGGCACATCGCAATTCGGGAACCGGCAGGTCATATCGCGCAGGCGGACGAACTCCGCCAGAGCCGCCGAGGGGCGGTAGCCCGGCTCCGGCTTATCGCTGGGCCGACGCACGTTCCGCACCGTGGCGCCGGACCGGATGAGCTGTGCCAGGTGCGCCGGGGTGACGATCCCGCCGCGACCGGTCAGCACCGCGGTGGCCGGCGTGCTGGTGGGTTCAGGTTCGGGACGGGGAGCCAGCGCCTCGGCCAGCGGAGTGTCGCGGGTGACCCGGCGGCGCTCTGGTTCACCGGACATGGCCGGATCCGGCTCTCCGGCCAGCGCTTCGGCTTCGGTGAGGACATGGATCACGATGCTGGATGCACGGCCGTCGTCGGCACCTGACGGGCATTCGGGTGAACCGCACGTGCAGGTCAGTCGGTCGGATCCAGCGGCCAGCGCGCCAAGGGCATCGGCGCGACGCTGGCCGATGGTCCGCGGATCGTCGTCACACACCGTGTGCGCCATCTGGGTGAGCCGCCGGTCCAGCAGGGCAGCATCCGTCGAGAACAACCGGCCCGTCAGCGCGGTGGTGCCGGCCTCTACGTCCTTGGAACCGAGTCGCACGTCGCGACTGCGCGCGGTCGCGCGCGTGCGCCGCAGCGCCGCAGGGTCATACCGATCGATCCACACATCGATGGCCTGGGCCAGCTTGTAATCCGACATCGGGCCCCACATCACCGCGGCCTGCGCGAGAGCGGTATCGATGAGGGCCAGCGCCTCGTCGTCCTCGACGTGCATGGTGCGCCAGGAGATCGCGCGACACACCGCGTAGCTCAATCGACCCGCCATGAACAGCGCGCCGACTTGCGGGAGCCGATAGCGCATGGCTTGGCTCAGATGCATCTCCCCGGAGGCGCGGCCGTGCGGAATACCCAGCGCTGCCGAGACCTCAGCAGCCGCGGCATCCCAGGAATCACACGCCCAGTGGTCCCGCTCGTCCTCGCTGCAGCGCCGCCGCACCAGCTCACCGATCGCGGCCACCCGGTGCGCGGCGGCCTTCGCCTCCGTGACGGCCCACTCCTCGATGGCGGCGACCACAGCGCCGTCATCAGCGGAAACAAGGCCATTATCGAACATATGTTCGAGTATAACCGCGACCCCGCTAAGATGCTCAGCGCCAGTTTCCGGCCCCGCCCCGGGCCAGTTCCAAGCGCTCGCTGATCTGGGCGTGCGGCTCGCCGCGATCGATCTGGCTGACGGCCTCGAGACGGTTGTACACCTCCGGTGGTAGCTCGGTGTCGAGGGCGCTGAGGTAGGCGGTGAGATGCTCGACGGTGCGTGGTCCGATGATCGGGACCACCCCCGTCGTCGATCGGGCGGCCCGTTCGATCAACCAGGCCACAGCCACGACGGCAGGACTCAGACCGGTGTCGGTCGCGGCCTGTAGCACTGCGTCGACGATCGCCGTCTTCTGCGGACCACTTTCGGTCTGGATCAACGTCTGCAACCCCTGCAACCGCCCGGCCTCGCCGGCCCGGTACTTGCCCGTGAGAAGTCCGCCCCCGAGTGGCCCCCACAATGCCGCGCCCATCCCGATGGTCTCGACCATCGGGAACAGTTCTCGGTCGGCATCGCGCTGGGCCAGGCTGTACTCGAACTGGGCTGCGGCGATCGGGATGCTGGCTCGCAGGTCGGCAAGCGTCGCCGCCCTGCTGACCATCCAGGCCGGAAAGTTCGATAACCCGGCATAGAGCACCTTGCCGGACCTCGCCAGGTGGTCGAAGGTCGCCACGATCTCGTCGAGTGGTGTTGCGAGGTCGGGGAAATGGACCCACAGCAGGTCGACGTAGTCGGTCCCGAGCCGGGTGAGGCTGGCTTCGACCGAGCGGACCATGGCCCGGCGTCCGTTACCCGTGTGCAGAGGCCCGCTTCCTTCCCGGCCGCCGATGGCGAACTTGGTGGCGATGCTGAAGTCGTCCCGCCGTCCGGTCAGGATGGTGCCCAGTGCTTCCTCGGCCTCACCGCCCTGATAACTCTGCGCGGTGTCGATGAACGTGCCGCCCGCAGCGGCGAACGCTTCGAAGATCTCTCGGGATGACTCGATGTCCGCGCCGTGCCCCCAGCCCGTCCCGAAGTTGCCCGTACCGAGGGCAAGCTGGGAGACCCGCATACCGTTGTTGCGGCCAAAGGTGAAGTGCTTCATGGTGATCAGCCCATCCTCGCGTGTTCGAGTGCCCACTCGAGCGCATGGTCGGCGACCGCCTCCCAGCCGGGCGCAGCGCAGGTCCAGTGGTCCCGGCCCTCGAACTCGT
Source organism: Mycobacterium sp. M26 (assembly GCF_001494595.1). Classification (GTDB taxonomy): domain Bacteria; phylum Actinomycetota; class Actinomycetes; order Mycobacteriales; family Mycobacteriaceae; genus Mycobacterium. The sequence continues at coordinate 180,678 of NZ_LN929907.1, read as the reverse complement.
AGTACTCGGTGACCGCCGGTGACTTGCGGTAGTGCTTGGCATTCGACTTGTTCACCGCCGGCGGCATGATGTGGTCTTTCTCGCCCCCGATGAACAGCAGAGGGGCCCGGTCGGCCTTGTAGTCGACCCAGGTTTCCTGATGACCCGGCTGGTAGTTCGCGATCAAGCCGTAGTGCCACACCCAACTCCCCGGTGCGGCAATCGCGTAGCGCTCCCACACCTCGTCCGACTCCTCGCGGCTCAGCGTGTTGGTGAACGCGTAGTGGAACTCTTCCTTGGTGAAGCCGACCGCTTTGTGAATATTGGTGGGGTTCTTCAACGCTGGGAAGAGCGATTTCACCTGCGAGAGCGGACTGACCCGCACCCCCTCGGTCGGTGCGGAGTCGATGACCACTCCGGCAGCGCCCAAACCCCGTGCCAGCAGGAGTTGGGTCAGCGTCCCGCCGAACGAATGGCCGATGATGATCGGCGGTGCGCCGACGGACTCGACGACGCCGGCGAGATGGTCGACGGTCTCGGGCACGGTGAGTCTCGCGATCACCTCGGGGTTCTTGCGGAGCTCCTCGACCTCGACCTCGAAGCCGGGGTACGCCGGTGTGAGAACGCGAAAGCCTTTGTCTTCGTAGTGGGTCCGCCAATGATCCCAACTGCGGGGAGTCATCCAGAGTCCGTGTACCAGGACAATGGTGTCGGGCCGGTTGGTGGTCATGTTGGTCTACCTTTCCGTCGATGCGATGAACGTGAGCAGGTCTGTGTGCAGCCGGTCGCGGTCGGTGTCCGGCAGTCCGTGCGGCCGGCCGGCATAGACGATCAGCCGGGCCTGGTTGATCAACTCCGCGCTGCGCGCGCCGCCGACCTCCAGTGGGACGATCTGGTCGTCGCTGCCGTGGATCACCAGCGTCGGCACGTCAACCCGAGCCAGGTCGGCACGAAAGTCAGTGGCGGAGAACGCAGAAATGCACTCGTAGGCGGCCCGATGGCCGCAGGACATGCTCTGTGCCCAGAATCCATCCCGAATGCCCTGGGAGACCGCTCCGCTGCGATTGTGGCCGAAGAACGGGCCATCGGCGAGATCGCGGTAGAGCTGCGCCCGGTCGGCTCTTTCACCAGCGCGTAACGCGTTGAACGCCGCAGCGGGAAGCCCTTCCGGGTTGTCGGGTCCACTGAGCATCAGTGGTGGCACAGCGGCCACCAGAACCAGTCTGGCCACCCTCACCGTGCCGTGGCGGCCGATGTATCGGACGAGCTCGCCGCCTCCTGTTGAGTGGCCCACGAGCGTGACGTCGGTCAGTCCGAGGGTGTCGATGAGCGCGGCGAGATCATCGGCGTAGGTATTCATCTCATTGCCGTGCCAGGTCTGCGTGGAGCGGCCGTGGCCGCGCCGATCGTGGGCGATGGCCCGAAAACCGTGCTCCGCGAGGAACATGGCGGCAGCCGCCCAGGAGTCGGAGTTGAGTGGCCAGCCGTGACTGAGGACGACCGGCGGCCCCTCGATGCCCCAGTCGCGGTAGAAGATTTGCGCACCGTCTTCGACGGTCACGAACGGCATACCGGAATTCTTGGGCGATGCCAGCCAGACCGGACCACGCGCGACGCGTAGTCGTGAGGGTCAGCGCTCGGCGCGGAACCGTTCGGTCAGCTGACGGCGCGATGACACACCGAGCTTGGCGAACACCTTGCGTAGGTGGTAGTCGACGGTATTCGCGCTGATGAACAGCGCGGCCCCGATCTCGGCGTTGGTGTGGCCGTCGGCAGCCATCCGGGCGACGGCGGCCTCCTGCGGTGACATCTCCACCCCGCCGATCACATGACGATCACTGTTCCGCTCCCCGGTCGCGGCCAACTCTGCGCGGGCCCTGTCGCCGAAGGGCGTCGCATCGATCCGGTCGAAGATGCCGACTGCGGTCCGGAGATGTTCGCGTGCGTCGCGTCGGCGTTTCTCGCGACGCAGCCATTCCCCGAAGACGAGGTGCGCGCGTGCCAGCTCAGCAGGGACGTGGGCGCCATCGAGGAAGTCGATGGCCCGCAGGTAGTGGAATTCGGCGGCTTGATCGCTGGCCATCAGGGCCTGACAGCGTTGGTCCAGACCGCGGAGGAGCGCAGTCCCGTTTGCCGCAGCCATTGCGCTGAGCGAAGCACTGATTCGCTCGGCGTCGTCGAGGTGGCCGCTGCGAACCGCCGCTTCCACGAAGTCGGCGAATCGGATGTAGGCAACTTGCAACAGCGGCGCGTCGACGACCGCGAGTAGCGCGGAATACGCCTCCGCGTAGCGGCCCTGAGCCAGGTCGCGGATGGCAAGCGCGCTGAGAGCGGAAGTGTGGACGCCCCCGAAACCCATCGCCCGGACGACCTCTGCGAGCGCAGTCAGTTCGTCGCGGGCCGTGCCCGTCCAGGCCAGCAGCCCGGCATTGACAACGTTCTCCGCGTCGTAGCCGATCGCCTGACGAAGTTCGCGTACCTGCCGGACGAAGGCCGCGCAGGTTGCCGGGTCGCCATGCTCGAGTTCGAAGATGGAGCGCACCCACAACACAGTGTCCAGCGCCCGCAGCGCCCCGTTGTCGCGTGCGATGCCGGCTAGCCGCTCCAGATACTCCGAACCGGCGCGCTTGTCGAAAAGCGCTGTGATGAGGGTGATCCCCACAAAGCCGAACTCGGTGATCGAGGCATCGTCGAGTCCGTTGAGCGTGTCCACGGCGGCGCGCATCAGCGGGACGGCCTGCGGGTAGGGATCCAGGATGTGAGCGGCCAGGGCCTGCAGCACAATCGATCTCGGGCCCGTCTGCACGGTGGCGCCTATCCGGATCCGACGACCCAGTTCGTCGAGGCTCAGGTCGACCATCACGAGTTCTGTAACCGACCGCAGTTCGAATGCCCTTAGCAACGCGGCCTGTTCCAGATCCGGCTCGCGACCGTGAAACAGGTTGGCCGCGGCGACGAGATCGGCCGGGCCGCGCACTATCAACGCCGAATCGACGGTAAAGAGGGCTAACTCCGTGCGGATCATGATCAGCCGGCCGTGCTGAACGGGATCGAGGTCCTGGGGATCAAGGCGCCCGACAAGATCTTTGGCCAACTGCGCGGCGCCGGCATCAGCCGCGGCCCTCGCCGCCGACAGCAAGCGATCGGAACGGCTCGGGCCGGGGGGAGTGAGGTCGGCGGCACGCATCAGCAGGCGAGCCTGGGAGATCAGACCCCCGCGTCGGGCGGCTCGTTCGGCCGCGGCCGCCAGGCGATCGGCGACCTGCGGATCGGCTCCGTCGGCGGCCTCCGCGGCATGCCAGGCCTCGAGATCCTGCTCGCCGAGCCCGGCGGCAGCGTGACTCAGGGCCGAGTGCATTCGTCTGCGGTCGGCGCCGCTCGCGGCGCCGTAGACCGCCGACCGCACCAGCGGATGGCGGAACGCCACCGTGTCGCCGACAGTGACCAAGCGGGTCCGCTCCGCGTCATGACCGGATTCCGGGGCGAGGTTCAGCATCATGGCAGCCGCCGCGATCATGGCGCTGCGCGCAGACGGTTCGGCAGCCGCGAGCAGTAACCACAGCTGGACGTTCTCGGGCAATGTCCGGACCTGGTCGATGTAGTGCGCCTGGAGCTGAATGCTGATGGGGGCGGGCTTGAAGGAAAGGGAAAGCCGACCCAACTGATCGGCACTGAGATCGCGGGTCAGGTCGAGCAGCGCCAAGGGATGGCCGCCGGTGATGTTGGCGATGCGGGCAGCCGCGTACGGGTCGACGGCGCGGCCGGTGGCCGTCGATAGCAGCTGAACCGACGAGGCGGTATCGAGCCCGCCTAACTCCAGCACCGGAATTCCGGCCAGCTGGACCCTGCTCTCCTCGGTGTCGCGAGCGCCGAACAGCAGGACGGTCGACTCGGCTTGCAGGCGCCTGGCCACGAACGCCAACACATCTCGGGACTCCGCATCGAGCCACTGGACGTCATCGACGGCGCAGACCACCGGGCATTGACTGCTCGCCGCCGCGAACAGGCCCAGCATTCCCAGACCGACCAGGAAACAGTCCGGCGCGGGACCATCCTCGACGCCCCAGGCAATGAGCAGGGCCCGCCGCTGCCGTTGGGGCAGAGCGTCGATGTGATCCTCGAGCGACAGCCCTATCCGCTGTAGGGCCGCATAGGGGAGCGCCAACTCGGCCTCGAACCCGTCTGATCTGAGCAGTCGTACGCCGCTCAGATCTGCGGTGGCCGCGTCGATGAGCGCGGTCTTACCGATGCCCGGCTCGCCGCGAATCACCAGTGAGCCACTGACGCCGTTGCGGGCACGAGTCACCAGCGACCGGAGGGAGTCGAGCTCGTCGGTGCGGCCGATGAAGGTCGAAGGAATGGTCACTGCACCCTTGCTTACCACCGATCCGTGGTTCGCGGGGACCTCGCGACGACGGTCTACACCCAGTACGGAACCCGCGCCCGGTACTGCCGCAGCGCGAACGCCGCCACCAACCAGCCCACGAGGGTCAGCACCACCACGACGATCCAGTGCCGCAGTTCCTGATGCGCACCGAGCAGGGGCGCCCGCAGGATGTCCAGGTAGTGCAGCAGCGGGTTGAGTTCGATGATCTTGGCCCACTTGCCCGCACCCTGCTGCTCCAAGGTGTTGGCGTTCCAGATGATCGGCGTCATGAAGAACAGCAACTGCACCACCGAGAACAGCAGCGGCCCGATGTCGCGGTAGCGCGTGGCCAGGATGCCGAAGCAGAACGACACCCAGACGCAGTTCAGCATGATCAGGATCAGCGCCGGGATCACCGACAAGTCGGCCAGCGACCACGGTTTGGGAAAGATGATCGCGATCACGACGTAGATGACGATGTTGTGCCCGAACAGGATCATCTGCCGCCACACCAGCCGGTAGACATGCACGCTGAGCGGGGTGGGCAGCTGTTTGATCAGACCCTCGTTCGCGATGAACACGTCGGCGCCCTCGAGGATCGCCGCGTTGATCATGTTCCAGATGATCAGGCCCAGCGTCACATACGGAAGATGCTCGGCCAGCGGCAGATGGAACAGTTGCGAATACAGCGCGCCCATCGCCACGGCGGTGGTGCCGGTGGCGATGGTGATCCAGAACGGCCCGAGCACCGAGCGGCGGTACTTCTGCTTGATGTCCTGCCAGCCCAGATGTAGCCACAGCTCACGCTTGTGGAATCCGTCGATCAGGTCGCCCCAGGCCCGGCTGAACGTCTTGGACTGGGTGGCGGCGTCGGTGAAGGTCACGCTGAAGGCCTCCCGAACCTCTCCTTACGGCCCATGCGCCGCAATCGAATCCACTCGCGCAGTCCGGCCGGATCGCGACGGGTGATCAAGAAGTACCACCCGAAGCGCAGCCATTCCTGCGGCAGGAGTTTGCGCAGACCGGGCTGCGACAGCAGGTAGCCGCGGTTGCGGTAGGTGAAGAACCGCTTGGTGGCGTCGTCGGGGTACTGGGTATGCATCCGGCCACCGAGAATCGGCTTGAACTCATCGGTGCCGTAGGGATGCAGGTACACCGCGTCCAGGCAGGTGCCGAACGGCAGCCCGCTGCGCACCAGTCGCCGATGCAGCTCGACCTCGTCACCGCGGACGAACAAGCGCAGATCCGGAACACCCACGGCGGTCAGCGTTTCGGCGCGAAACAGCGCCCCGTTGAACAGTGAGGCATAGCCCCGCAGAAGATCTCCGCCGCCGAGCTGCTGTGGACTGCGAAGCCATTTTAGGCCCTGGCGGACGGGAAACGCGAACCGGTCGGGGTCGTCCAGATCGCACACCATCGGCGACACTTCGGCCAGCCCGTGCCGGGTGGCACAGGCCAGCAGGGTGGCCAGCACTTCGGCGTCCTTGGGCCGGCCGTCGTCGTCGGCCAGCCACACCCAGTCCGCCCCCAGCGCGAGGGCGTGCAACATGCCCAGTGCGAAACCGCCTGCGCCACCGAGGTTTCGGCGCGAACCGAGATACGTCGTCGGCACCGGCTGGCCGGCCACCAGATCCTGCACCCGAGAATCGTTGTCGTTGTCCACCACGATCAGGTGGTCGACCATCCGGCTCTGGGTGGTCAGCACATCCAGCGATTTGGCCAGTTCGTCGGGACGGCGGTGGGTGACGACGACCGCGCACACCAACTCGGTCATGCCGAAGCCCAATCACCTCTGTGCTCGTCGAGCACCTCGCGCACATGTCGCGCGGCGTCCTCGCCCTCGTAGGCGCGCACCACGTCCTCGATCCCGCCGCTCATCTTGACGGTGCCGTGGTCGATCCACATCGCCGTCTTGCACAGCCGCGCCAGGAATTCGTTGGAATGGCTTGCGAAGACCAGGATTCCGGATCTCTCGACCAGAGCCTGCAGCCGGTGCTGGGCCTTCTTCAGGAAGTCGGCGTCGACCGCGCCGATCCCTTCGTCGAGCAACAGGATCTCGGGGTCGATGCTGGTGACCACCCCCATCGCCAGCCGCACCCGCATACCGGTGGAGTAGGTGCGCAGCGGCATCGACAGGTACTCGCCGAGTTCGGTGAACTCGGCGATCTCGTCGACCTTGGCGGCCATCTGCTTGCGCGTCTGGCCCAGGAACAACCCGCGGATGATGATGTTCTCGTAACCGGAGATCTCCGGGTCCATGCCGACGCCGAGGTCGAAAACCGGTGCCACGCGGCCACGTACGGTCGCCGACCCGCGGGTCGGTTCGTAGATGCCGGATAGCAGACGCAACAGCGTGGACTTGCCGGCCCCGTTGTGGCCGACGAGGCCGACCCGGTCACCCATCTTCAGGGTCATCGTGATGTCGCGCAGCGCCTCGATGACGACGACGTTCTCGGTGTTGCGGCCGATGGCGCCGCCGGCCTTACCGAGGAAGGCTTTCTTCAGCGATCTCGTCTTGGCGTCGAAAATCGGGAACTCGACCCAGGCGTCGCGGGTCTCGATGAAGGGATCGGTTGCGGACACTGGGCTACAGATACTGCCCGGTTCCGTGGCCCGGTCCACCCGGCACACCCGGCTGACCCATACCGGGCGGCAACGCGCCCTGCCGCATGTGCTCCAGCTGAGCGCGGGCCGCCATCTGCTGGGCGAACAGCGCGGTCTGGATGCCGTGGAAGAGTCCTTCCAGCCAGCCGACCAGCTGTGCCTGTGCGATCCGCAACTCGGCGTCCGACGGCACGGTGTCCTCGGAGAAGGGCAGCGCCAGCCGTTCGAGCTCGTCGCGCAGTTCGGGGGCCAGGCCGTCTTCGAGTTCCCGGATGGAGGTGGCATGGATCTCGCGCAGCCGGGTCCGGCTCGCGTCGTCGAGCGGAGCGGCCCGGACCTCTTCGAGCAGCTGCTTGATCATCGTGCCGATCCGCATCACCTTGGCCGGCTGCTCCACCAGTTCGGTGATCGAGCGCTGATCGTCGTCATCGCCGCCCGCTACCGCCTCCGGGTTGCTGATGATCTCGATGTTGTCGTCGTCGGTGTTGGCTGTCATGCGCTGAGCATTCCCTCTGCTCTCGATTTCATCGGGTGTCCGCCGGCGCCGACCCGCGCCATTCGTAGATGCGGGCCTCGCCGTTGTCGTAGATCTTGGCCCACGACGTGGACTTGTCTAGTGACACTAGACCGTCGGGCATGACGAACCCGCGGACTATCCGGCTGCCGGTCAGCACGTAGCGGATGTTCAGCGCCTTCACCGCCTCGGCGATCCGCGGATCGTGATCGGCATCGTCGGCGTAGGCCCAGAAGATGAACCGGTGGTAGCCGGGCCCCTGCTGCACCGGATAGTCGTAGTGCGTCCACAGCGGATGCAGGCCGGCCACCGCGTACATCCACGCGGTGCCGTCGGTGTTGGCGTTGCCGATCAAGGTGTCGCGCGCCCCCGGCAGGGTGGCCAGGTAGGCCATCGCTTCCAGGTCCTTGTTGTCCACCATCACCTGGTCGTACTTCTCACCCATGAGATAGCGGTGCCGCGGGAAGTAATGCCAGCTCAGGCCGAGCACCACCGCGATCAGCAGGGTGGCCGTCGCCCCGATCCACACACCCCGGCCGGGATCGGCTGCGCCCAGCCGCCGGATCAAGCGGCGCGCTCCGGCCACGACGAGTAGGGCCAGCGACCACAGCGCCACCCCGGCCATCGGCGCCAGCAGCATCGTCACCACCGCCGACAGCCGCCGCGGGTCGCTGTAGAACAGGTCGCTGTACTTGCCGGTGATGACTCCGATGGGTCCGCCGAACGGTGCCGAGGAGTGCACGATCGACACCACCAGCAGACCCCATACCGCGGCCGGCCACCAGATCCGCCGGACCAGCAGCAGGATGAACCCCGCGGCGGCGAGCACGATCAGCAGGTTCTGGATCGGGAAGTCGTTGAGATGCCGGGTGTGCTGCACGATGGCGTCGAACAGCGCCTTCTTGCGGCCCTCATGGGTGAGGAACGCGTGCCCGGTGATGATCTCGGCCTGCTGCAGCACTCCCAGGAACTGCGGCAGCAGCACCGCCAGCGTGGGTACCGCGATGCAGACCAACGTCACGAAGTCGCGCAGCCGCCCCAGCACCGGATGCCAGAGGGCGTCGAGCAGCCACCAGGCGATCACGAACGTGACCACCACCACACCGCCGGTGATGTGGACCGAGAACACCCCGATCAGCGCCAGCACCGCCAGCGGGATTCGCTCCCGGTAGCGCAGCGACGAGGTGATCAGGACGAACGCCGGTACGGCGATGCCGTAGGCGGCCATATTGGGCATCGAGGCGGTGTCGAACTCGACGTAAGGCACCGAGGTGAACGACGCCGACAGCGCGGCCGCGGTGGCCGCCGCACCCGCAGTCCGCCATTCCGTCGTGCGGCTCCGAAGTAACTGCCAGGTCAGCAGCGCCGCACTGAGCGGGAACAGCCAGGTCGCCGCGGCCAGCGAACTCAACGTGTACGCGGTGGTCGGGGCGGCCCCGGTGAGTTGGGCCAGCACCGCGCCGAGCGCGTGGAAGGCCGACGGGTAGTACAGGGCCGCGTGGGTCTCGACGTTGCGCAGCTCACCCATATGGGTCGGCGACGCCTGGCCGGTGTCGAGGATCCAGCGGATGGTGTTGGCATGCCACACCGAGTCCCAGTTACTCGGGATGGACTGCCAGTGCGGGGTGCCTTTCCAGGCCGCGACGCCGATCACCAGCGCGCCCAGCACCACCCCGGCGCCGGCCGTCAGGGCCGGGCCCAGCGACACGGCGGTGGGCTGTGCGCCCGAGTCGCGCAAGCGGGTGAGCAGAATCCGCAAACCCAGCACGATTGCGCTGACAACGATCAGGGCTGCCAGCGCGGTCAGCGCGTTCCAGGGAATCCCGACCGCCCCGAACGGGATGATGGCCAGGCTCACAACGCCGTACGTCAGCGCAGGGCCGACGGCGATCGCGACCGGCCAGCTCAGGCGTCCGGCCATCGCCACCACAGCGCCTGGCAGGGTCAGCAACAAGACCGCGATCAGGACTCCGAACCCGAAGCTCACTGGACTAGTATGGCTGCCCAGGTGATCCCGCCCTCAGCGCCGTCGGCGGGGCCGGGGGCGCCCTCGCTGTCTGGATAGCGAAATCTCTGACGCTTTAAGGTGGGCTTCATGCCGTACGACGTTGCCCGGGTGCGCGGTCTGCACCCCGCGCTGGGCGACGGTTGGATGCGCTTCGATGCCCAGGCCGGAATGCTCATCCCCGACTCGGTGTCCACGACGGTGTCGACGGCGTTTCGCGGGTCGGCCACCAACCTCGCGAGCCCGCATCCGGCGGCCCGGCGCAGTGTCGCGGTGCTGGAGGCGGCCCGCCAGGCCGTCGCTGACTTGGTCAACGGCGATCCCGGCGGTGTGGTGCTGGGTGCGGACCGCTCGATTCTGCTGACGTCGCTGGCCGACGCCTCGTCTTCGCGGGCCGGGATCGGCTACGAGGTGGTGGTCAGCCGGCTCGACGACGAAGCCAACATCGCCCCCTGGCTGCGGGCGGCCAACCGCTACGGCGCCAAGGTCAAGTGGGCCGAGGTCGACATCGAGACCGGTGAGCTGCCCAGCTGGCAGTGGGAAAACCTGATCACCCCGCCCACCCGGCTGGTGGCGCTCACGACAGCGTCCTCGACCTTGGGCACGATGACCGATGTCGGTGCCGTCACCAAACTGGTGCACGACGTCGGCGGTCTGGTCGTGGTGGACCACTCGGCGGCAGCGCCCTACCAACTCCTGGACATCAACGAACTCGAGGCCGACGTCGTCGCACTCAACGCCCCGGCCTGGGGCGGGCCGCCGATCGGCGCGCTGGTGTTCCGCAACCCGTCGCTGATCGACTCCTTCGGTTCGGTCTCGATGAACCCGTACGCCAGCGGGCCGGCCCGTCTCGAACTCGGCGGTCACCAGTACGGCATGCTGGCCGGAGTCGTCGCCAGCATCGAATACCTTGCCGGTCTGGACGAGTCGGCTCACGGCACACGGCGCGAAAGACTAGCTGTCTCAATGCAATCCGCGAGCGGATACCTGAGTCAGCTGTTCGACTACCTGATGACCTCACTGAAGTCACTGCCGCTGGTGATGGTGATCGGCCACCCCGAGGTTCACATTCCGGTGGTGAGCTTCGCGGTCAACGGCGTGCCCGCCGAGCGGGTGGTGCAGCGGCTGGCCGACAACGGGATCCTGGCCATCTGCAACGCGAATTCCCGCGTCCTCGACCTCATCGGCGTCAACGACATCGGTGGTGCGGTCACCATCGGGCTGGCGCACTACTCGACGATGGGCGAGGTAGACCAGCTGGTCCGCGCCCTGGCGTCGCTGGGCTGAGCCTCACTCGCTGACGGTCAGCAGGACCTTCCCGTACGTCTGGCCGCTGGCCAGGGCCCGGTGTGCCTCCGCGGCGTCGGTGATCGGGTAGCGGCCGCCGACGACCGGCTTCACGCGGCCGTCAGCGATCATCGGCCAGACCGAGGCCACCACGTCGTCCACGATCGCGCTCTTGCCGTGTGCGCCACCGACCGGCCGGGCTCGCAGGGTGGTGCCGATGACGCGCAGGCGCTTGGCCATCAGCTTGCCGATGTTCAGGTCTGCCTTGACGCCGCCCTGCATGCCGATGATCACCAGCCGGCCGTCCGGTGCGAGGGCGTCGAGGTTTCGGTCCAGATACGCCGCGCCCATGATGTCGAGAATGACGTCGGCGCCTGCGCCATCGGTGGCCTCATGAATGCGATTCACGAAATCGTCGTCCCGGTAAGAAATCCCGATATCCGCACCCAATTCACGGCATAAGTCGAGTTTCGCCGACGACCCCGCCGTGATCGCCACCCGGCTGCCCAATGCGTGGGCGACCTGGATGGCATGGGTGCCGATGCCGCTGGCACCGCCGTGCACCAACAGCACCTCGCCGGGTTGCAGCGCCGCCGCTGTGATGACGTTCGACCACACCGTGCACGCCACCTCCGGCAGTGCTGCGGCGTCGTGCAGGCTCACCCCCGCCGGGATCGGCATCACCTGACCGGCGGGCACCGCAACGTATTCTGCGTAGCCGCCGCCTGCCAGCAAAGCGCAAACCTCTTGTCCCACGCTCCATTCCGTGACACCGCCGCCGACGGCGGCGACAATTCCGGAGACCTCGAGTCCGAGGGTCGCGCTGGCGCCCGGTGGCGGCGGGTACTTGCCGGCCGCCTGCAGCAGATCGGCGCGGTTGACGCCCGCAGCGCTGACCTTGACCAGCACTTCGCCCTGCTCCGGTGCTACGTCGGGCACTTCTTGCCAGAGCAGTTGGTCGGCGGACTCGGCGACAATGGCGTACATGCCATAAACGTACTACCGGTACGTTTCGCCTCGAACCGAGGCTTTTCCCCTCGAACTCGGTAGCGTCGCTTACGATTGCGCTATGGGAGGGATTATTGCGGGGCGGACTGCATCTGAAATGCCGGGGCTAGATATTGCTGAGCAAAGATCTTGGCAAAACTTTCTGGACGCGGCGCTGCGACTCTACGGAACGTTGAATCGCGGCTTGGTGGACAAACACAAGCTGACGCTGGTGGATGTCCGTTTGTTGGAGATCTTGGACAACTCCGAGACCGGTGCTGCGCGGATGGGGGATCTTGCCGAGCAGCTGATGTCGTTGCCCAGCAGGGTGACACGTCAGATCCGGCGGTTGGAGACGGCCGGATTGGTACGCCGGGAGGCGAGTCCGGACGACGGGCGCGGAGTCTTGGCGAGCATCACCGACCGCGGTCGCGAGGTGGTCGAGGAAGCGATGATGACGTACGCCCGTGGCGTGCGTGACAACTTCCTCGGTCCGCTGTCGCGTCCGCAGATGTCGGCGATGGGGGAGAACTGCCGGAGGATCAGCGCTTCGCTGAAAACCGGCGGCTCTTCGGCCAAATTCGGTCGGGTCTAGGTCTCCCGACGGTCGCTTCGCCACCGCACACCGCTACGCTGGTGCGCGGTGGCGTGGCAGAGCGGCCTAATGCACTCGCCTTGAAAGCGAGAGACGGCTAACACCGTCCGGGGGTTCAAATCCCTCCGCCACCGCTTTGTGGTGGCCAGGAGTTGCTTCCTGGCAGGGGGATGGCACCTTTCTGGTGGTTCGGTGCGTGGCCACTGTGCGCCTGCGGCGGAGTTTCTGTGGGTCGGCTTGAGGGGCGTGCTTTGGTGCCCGGGCCGGGCGTACAACGGAGTTACCGGCGACAAACTCGTTGCCCGGACAGTCGATCGGGGCTGCTCGGGCTGGTTGACGCCACCCTCCGCCCGCTCGAAAGGTGTTGTCCCACATGAACTCACATGCGAACCTGCACAACGGCTCGGATTCCCGTAAGAGGTTGCTGGCAGCGACGGTCGGCAGCGGCGCACTGGCGGTGATGGCGCTGTTCGGCATTGCCCACTCGCTTCCGAGTGGGGGTGGCCTCAGCGCCGACTCCGGCGCGGAGACCAAGTTTCCGCCCTATTCCTCGCCCGCGGTACGCCCGATGGACATGGGCGCCACGACCACGACGCAGCCGACCGACGAGCCGACCGCCTTGGCGACGGCCAAGGCGGTGCCCGCCATCAAGGCCGGCTAGCGGCCCTATTCGCCGGTGAACTCCGGCTTGCGCTTCTCGAACATCGCCTTGATGCCCTCGCCGAGATCCTTCGACGGCAGGAAGGCGGAGTTCCAGGCCGCGACATAGCGCAGGCTGGCCGCGACGTCGTCGGTCCGCTGCTCGTCGAGGACGTCCTTGATGCCGTGCACCGTCAGGGGTGAGTTGGCGGCGATCTCGGCGGCGGTGGCATGGGCCGCGGCCAGGGTGGCATCGGCGTCCGGGTAGACGTCGTTGACCAGACCGATCTTCTCGGCACGGGCGGCGTCGATGTCCTTGCCGGTCAGCGCGAGTTCGCGCAGGTGCCCGTCGTTGAGGATGTAAGGCAGCCGGGCCAGGCTGCCGACGTCGGCGACGATCGACAGCTTGACCTCACGCACCGAGAACTTGGCATCGGCGCTGGCGTAGCGGATGTCGACCGCGGAGATCAGGTCGACGCCACCGCCGATGCACCAGCCGTGCACCGAGGCGATGGTGGGGGTGCGACAGTCGGCCACCGCGGTGATGGACTGCTGCATCCGCTTGAGCTTCTTGTGGAAGTCGGCGCGCGGCCGAGCCGACGGATCGCCGCCCGCGGACGGGAGCGTGCCACCCATGCCCATGAGATCCAGTCCGTAACTGAAGTTACGGCCCGAGCCGGTCAGCACGATGGCGCGGACCTCGGGATCGGCGTCCAGATCGGCGAACACCACCGGCATTTCTTCCCAGAACGCCGGACCCATGGCGTTGCCTTTACCCGGGCCGAGCAGCGTGACCTGGGCGACGTTGTCCTTGACCTCGACGGCGAGGGATTCGTACGGCTCACTCATGCCATGAGGCTACGACGCGGCCTTACTCCAGCGTCACCTGGGGCCGACGGGCCGCGATGCCGGCGCCGATGGCGAAGAACGCCACCAGCAGCGTGCCGACACCGATGGCGATCGGCGTCGAATTGCCGACCAGGGCGGGCAGGTTCTGCAGAATCAAGCCGAACGCGACCAACAGACCCGCCAGGCCGAGGCCGGGTGCGACGAAGGCCCGCCACGTCGAGACGTCCTGCTCACCGGCGCGCTTGCGCTTGGTGAAGAAGACCAGCACGGCAACCGATGTGGCGATCAGCAGGGTGGTGACGCCGACTGTCGAAATCCCGGCCAGCCAGGTGTAGAACTGCGTCACCGGGTCGAGCTTGAACAGGATGCCGATCAGCAGAGCCACCGCGACGATCACCGCGTCGGCCCCGGAGGCCAGGTGCGGCGAGCCGTGATGGGTGTGTGCCTCGCCGAGCTGGCCGGGGAACACCCGCCGGTTGGACAGCGTGAACACATAGCGGGCGACGATGTTGTGGAACGACAGGATGCAGGCGAACAGGCTGGTGACAAACAGCACCTGGACGATGTGCAGGCCGGCTGTGCCCAGATACTCCTGGGTGGCGGTCGGCAGCAGGTCCGACGGCGCGTTGGTGGCCGCCTCGACTACCCGGCTGTCACCCCAGGCGCTGATCAGCGCCCAGGTCGACACGGTGTAGAAGACACCGATCAGGATCACAGCCAGGTAGGTGGCACGGGGGATGGTGCGCAGCGGATCGCGGGCCTCGTCCCGGAAGACGGCGGTGGCCTCGAAGCCGATAAAGCTCAGGATCGCGAAGAGCAGCGCCAGACCTGGTGCGCCAGAGACGATTTCCGACGGCGTGATGATGCCCGTGGACAGGCCCTCGTGGCCGCCGGTGAAGATCACGGCGGCGTCCAGCGCCAGGACGATGGCGACCTCGCCGATCAGCAGGACGCCGAGCACGTTGCGGGACAGGTCGATGTTGAAGTGACCGAGCAGCGTGACGATCGCAAAGGCGATGAAAGCGTATATGCCCCAATGGATCTGCGGTAGACCGTATGAGGAGAACAACGCCTGCGCGCCCTGGCCGATCAGGCCGTAGACGGCGATCTCAAGGGTCAGGTAGGAGATCAGTGCTACGAAGGCGAAGCCGAAGCCGGGTACCCGGCCCAGGCCCTTGCCGATGTACGAGTAGAAGGCGCCCGCATCGGGGACGTGGGGCGTCAGGGCGGTGAACCCGACCGCGAACAGCAGGATGATCACCGTGCTGACCACGAAGATGGCGGGGAAGCCGGTGCCGTTGCCGATGCCGATGCCCAGCGGCACCGGGCCGCCGATCACACCGAGTGGCGAGGCAGCGGCCACCACCACGAACACGATGCCCCAGACACCGAGCGTGCCGCGCAGCTTGCGGTGCGGGCGTTCGTCCCCCGCCGAAGCTGTTGTCGTTGTGTCAATCTGGTTGGCCATGGTGTCCCCTCGGGATCGATATACGGGCTGGCGAAACGGTAAACGCGTAGCGTGACGTGCCCGATAGTTGCGATCAGCGCGATTGCATGCCGCTGATCGCAGGTCAGTTCACCGAGGTCACCAGAACTGCGGCGTGGCGGTCAGTCCCGTGGAATCGGTTGGTGCACCGGGCAGTTAGCCGACGTTGGCTCCGCCTTCGGCGATGCGGCGGACGGCGTCGATGAAGACATCGATTTCGTCGTAGGTGTTGTAGAAGGCGAATGAGGGCCGCACCGTGGTTTCGACGCCCATCCGGCGCAGGATGGGTTGGGCGCAGTGGTGTCCGGCGCGTACGGCGATGCCTTCGGCGTTGAGTGCTTTACCGATTTCGAGGGGCTCGTGGCCGGCCAGCACGAAGGACAGCACGCTGGCTTTCTCCTCGGCGGTGCCGATGATGCGCACGCCGGGGATGGCGGCCAGTCGTGGGGTGGCGTATTCCAGCAGGGCGTGTTCGTAGGCGGCGATGCGGTCGATGCCGACCTTTTCGACGTAGCGCAGGGCTTCGCCGAGGCCGACGGCGTCGGCGATGTTGCCGGTGCCGGCTTCGAACTTGTTGGGCAGGCCCTGATAGAGGGAGCGTTCGATGGTGACGTCGGCGATCATATTGCCGCCGCCCTGCCACGGCGGAGTTTCGGCCAGCGCCTCTTCCGTCCCGTAGAGCACACCGATACCGGTCGGCCCGAAGATCTTGTGCCCGGAGAACACGAAGAAGTCGGCACTGGTTTCGGACACGTCGATCGGGATGTGCGGAATGGACTGCGCCCCGTCGATCAGTACCCGCGCTCCGTAGCGGTGACCGAGTTCGATGATCTTCTCGACCGGGGTGACGGTGCCCAGGGCGTTGGAGACCTGGGTGGCCGAGACGAGTTTGGTGCGCGGCCCCAGCAGATCTTCGAATTCGCCGAGCAGCAGATTGCCGGCGTCGTCGACGGGGGCGACCTTGAGGACCGCACCGGTCTGCTGGGAGATCATCTGCCAGGGAACGATATTGGCGTGGTGTTCAAGGTGGGTGATGACGATCTCGTCGCCGGGTTTGAGGTGTTTGGCACCCCACGACTTCGCCACCAGGTTGATGGCTTCGGTGGTACCGCGCACGAAGATGATCTGTTCGGATTTCGGCGCCCCGATGAAGCGGCGCACGGTTTCGCGGGCGTCTTCGTAGGCGTCGGTGGCGCGGGCGGCTAGTTCGTGGGCGGCGCGGTGGATGTTGGAGTTCTCGTGGGCGTAGAAGTAGGCCAGCCGGTCGATGACGGCTTGGGGCTTCTGGGTGGTGGCGGCGTTGTCGAACCAGATCAGCGGTTTGCCGTTGACGGTTTCGCGCAGGATCGGGAAATCCGCGCGGATCGCGTGGACGTCGAAGATCTCGTGGCGATCCGGCAGTTGTGGCACCGGTTCGGCCAGCACCGGGGCGGTTGAGGTGAAGTAGTAGTTCGCCTCGTCTCCGGTTGGCGCCGAAGTCAATTCGGGCGCGGACAGGAAACTCAGATCCGGGATTCCCGGAACCTCGCCATGCCACCCCGGCGCTGAACCACGCGGCGCCACCGGCACCGTCGGCGCTGCACCGGCCAGCACGCCGGGAACTGTCGGGACGATCCCTTCGGGAACGGCGAACTCGTCGAAGTGAGCCGGTGCGGTCGTCAGATCCGGTGCGCTACCGCGCGGGGCCACCGGAACCGTTCCGGGCGGAATCGGTTCGGGCCCAGGCGAACTCGGTGGCGGCAGCGTCACGCTGGGCGCTTCGAGGAACACCGCGGGCGGGCTCAACGGTTGCGCCCCTGCGGCCGCGGCCGCATACGACGCTGCCGACGTGGTGTCGGGGACCGAGCCGCGGGGTGCCGGTGGCACCGTTTGCGGAGGTGAGTCGTTACCAGGCCGGATACTGGCCGCCAGCACTTGTGTTGCCAGGGCGGCCAGTTCGGCCTCGCTGATCGGGAGGTCGCCTTCGGCGTCTACCGATCGGTACTCACTTGTACTCATGGTATTGATCCACTGCAGCGCCTTCGAGCACCGCTAGTGCGTCGTCGGTCAGCACGGCCAGCGAGGAGTACAGCGTCACCAGATACGAGGCGATACCGGAGCGGTCGATCCCGGTGAAGCGCACCGACAGGCCCGGAGCCTGCTCGCCGACCAGGCCCGGCTGGAATAGGCCCACCACACCCTGGCGCTCCTCACCGGTCCGCACCAGGATGAACTTGGTCTTGCCCTTTTCCACGGGCACCTTGTCGCTCGGGATGATCGGAATCCCGCGCCAGGTGATGAACTGCGCACCGAAGAGGTTGACCACCACCGGCGGCACTCCACGCCAGGTGGCCTCCCGGCCGAATGCCGCCACCCCGAGCGGATGGGTCAGGAAGAACGCCGGGGTCTTCCACACCTTGGTGATCAGCGCGTCGAGGTCATCGGGGGTGGGGGCACCCTTGAGGGTCTTGATGGTCTGCTCGGGGGTGACCTGGGACAGCAACCCGTACTCGGGGTTGTTGATCAGCTCCGATTCCTGACGTTCCTTGATCGTCTCGATGGTCAGCCGCAACTGCTGGGTGACCTGGTCATGTGGGCTGGAGTACAGATCCGAGACCCGGGTGTGGACGTCGAGCAGGGTGGAGATGGCGCGCAGCGTGATCTCGCGCGGGCTGGTCTCGTAATCGACGTAGGTCTGCGGCAGGGGGTCTTCGATGTTCTCCCCGCCGGCCTCGGCGTGGATGGCCACCCGGTCGGGGTTGACCACCCGGTTGACCCGGTAGATGCCGGCTTCCACCGGCACCCAGCTCAGCAGGTGCAACAGGAACCGTGGCGTGATGGTCTCGAGCTGCGGGACCGTCTTAGTGGCATTCGCGAGCTGCCGGGCGGCAAGCGCACCAAGTGCCTGGGATTCGTTCTGTGCCGACGTCATCCTGATTCCTCCGACTCGTGGGTGGACCCATCATGGTCCGGGAACCTGGGACCTGCACAGGTTTGGATATCAGCGTGATGCGAACCCTGGCGCGGTGTGCCGCTGGGATCGCGTATGGTATTGGTCATGCAACAGCACGCCCCGCTGCGCTCTGTCTTCACGCGCTGCCTCGCTGTGCGCTGCTGTTGTTGTTGATTTTTCTGACGCCGTAATTCCCTGCGCTCAGCCCGCCCCTTCTTTGGCGTGTTGATCTGCGCTGTCGACGTATCCAGAGAGATCAACCCGATGACTACCTTTGCTCTCCCAACCCCTGCTGCCGCGTCCGTCGCCGTCCGGCGCCGGGTCAGCCCGACGCCGTCGGTGGACCTGTCGCGGATGACCCGCTACCGCCCGGGCACGTACTCGCACACCGTCGACACGATCGTGTTCGTCGACGGCACCACGGCGCGCACCGACCTGATCAGGCTGAACCCGAACATCGAGGCCTACTCGCTGGACTTCGCCGGTGTCTCGCCGAGCAAGCCGTCGCGCTACCGGGCGGATACCTGGTCGGCAGTACCGCACCTGCAGGCTCGCGCCCATGAGGCCGAGGTCGACTGGATTCTGCGCAACTCCTATCCGACGCTGTCCACCACCGAGATCAGCCGGCGGCTGCGTGCGGCCGGATACCGGCTGGGCACCCGCAACATCGCCGAGCACGAGGCGATCGCCGGCACCCAGGCCGCCATCTGGCGGCTGACCAACGGGCTGGAGCTCGACGACCGCCCCCTCAACGTCCCGATCCGGGTGGCGCATACCAGCGCCTCGGTCGATGTCGAGTTCGATGGTGAGCGCCAGCTGGCCGGCTTCACCGCGACGGTATCCGCGAGCGGCGGCGCGACCCTGCGGCTGCAGAAGTCGACCGATGCCGTGGTCTGGGAGGACGTCGCCTCCTCAGTGGTGCGCGTGGACGCCGGCGTCGGTCAGGTCAGTAAGGCACTGGGCGTGGGCAGCACGATGGCCGACAACCAGACCAGCCGCGGCGGCCGGGGCTTCCGCCACTACCGGCTGCTGATCGATGGCGACGCCGTGGTCGACGAGGTGAGCTTCGACCTGCACGGCTCGCGGATCTACCGCAACGCCGATCCCGTCGTCTTCCTCTACGACTACCTGTTGTCCGGAGCCCGTACGGCCGCCCAGCGGACGGTTACCCCGTCGCTGCTGGCGTCCTCGGCCGTGGTGGAGGGTGCGGTGCTGGGTCCGTTCCGGTTGGCCGCCACCGATGCTGCCACGGTCCGGGTGTCCGACGGGCAGGTTGTCGATGCCGACGGCGCGCCCATCAATGAGCCCTTGGAGCCCGGGGCTGAGTTCTTCCTGCAGGTGCCGCCCGAATCGTCGGCGGCGACGCTGACCATCGAGGTGCCGGGCCGGGCCGACGGATTCGGCGGCCGGGTGATCACCGGGGTGGCCCGCGACGAGGTGGCCGGTGGGTACACGCCGCTGGCCCTGGCCGTCCCGGCGCAGCTAGTGGTCGAGTTCGACGTCGAGTGGACCCCAACTATTAAGGCCGTCGCTACCGTGGGCTGATGGGCGACGAATTCACCGCAGGACCGCAATCTCCACCCACCGACGAACTGGCCAGCGCCGAGGCGACGCTCAGCGTGCTGCAGCAGGCCGTGCACGCCATCGCCACCGACGACCTGAGTAAGCCGACACCGTGCCGAGAGTTCGACGTCGCGGGCCTCACCGACCATCTGCTGAAGTCCATCACCCTGCTCGGTCAGGCTGCCGGCGTCGAACTTCCCGAGCGTAACGCCGAGGACTCCGTGGAACGGCAGATCATCGCGGCCGCACGCCCTGCGCTGGATGCCTGGCATCGGCGCGGTTTGGACGGAACGGTTCCGTTCGGCTCGGGCGAGACGCCGGCCGGGTACATGGCGGGCATTCTCTCGCTCGAATTTCTGGTCCACGCCTGGGATTACGCGGCCGCCACCGGCAGGACCGTCGATGCTCCCGATTCGCTCGTTGATTATGTCTCGGGGCTGGTGCACCGCATCATCACGCCGGAGGGCCGGGTTCGCGCCGGCTTTGACGACCCGGTCGACGTAGCCGACGACGCGTCGGCCCTGGACCGGCTGGTCGCGTTCACCGGGCGGGTGCCGGTCAGCTGACCGTGGCAATCCAGTCGGTGGCGAAGGCCAGGAATGCGTCGTTCTCCTCGGGTGCGCCGATGGTCACCCGCACCCCGTCAGTGCCGTAGGGGCGCACCAGCACGCGCGCCTCGGCGGCCTTCTCGACGAAGTCCAGGGTGTGCTCGGCCAGCGGGAGCCAGACGAAGTTCGCCTGGGTCGGGGGGAAGGTGTAGCCCAGCGCGGCCAGTGCCGCGGTGACCCGGCGCCGTTCCTCGACCACCGCGTCGGTACGGGCCATCAGTTCGTCGGCGGCCTGCAGCGACGCGATCGCGGCGGCCTGCGACACGGTGGTCGCGGTGAACGGCACGTAGACCTTGCCCAGCGCCGTGATCAGGTCGGGGTCGCCGACGGCGTAGCCCACCCGCAGGCCGGCCAGACCGTAGGCCTTCGAGAACGTGCGTATCACAACGACATTGGGGTAGGAGCGGACCAGGCCCAGGCTGTCGGGCACCATCCCGTCGCGGATGTACTCGACGTAGGCCTCGTCGATCACCACGAGGATGTCGGAGGGCACTGCCGCGACGAACCGGGCCAGTTCGTCGGGCTCGACGACCGTCGAGGTGGGGTTGTTCGGGTTGCAGACGAAGATCAGCCGGGTGCGGTCGGTGATTGCGGCCAGCATCGCGTCGAGGTCGAAGGTGTGATCGCGCAGCGGGATCTGCACGGGCGTGGCCCCGGCCACCCGCACCTGCAGCGGGTACACCTCGAAGCTGCGCCAGCCGAAGATCACCTCGTCGCCGACGCTGGAGGTGATCTGGATCAGCTGCTGACACAAGCTCACCGAACCGCAGCCCACAGCGATGTTCTCCGGCGCGAAGTCGACATGCTTGGCCAGATGTTCCTTGAGCTCGACGTAGCCGTTGTCCGGGTAGCGGTTGATGGTCTCCGCTGCCGCGGCGATGGCCTCACGCACGCTCGGCAGCGGGCCGTGCACCGTCTCGTTGCTGGCCAGCTTGATCGCACCCAGCACAGTCTTGCCCGGGGTGTAGGCCGGCAGATCAGCCAGTTCGGGGCGCAGGCGGGCAGTCACCTGGCCAAGTCTAGGGGCTCTCGTTGAACCGCTTTGCCATCGGTTATCCCAGCTGTGTACTCTGTCGGATCGGCGGATCCGGGGGCCTTTACAGGGCTCCGGTACGCTCAGATCGTTCGGGAGGCGTGCCAGAGCGGCCGAATGGGACTCACTGCTAATGAGTTGTCCCCCTTACAGGGGACCGGAGGTTCAAATCCTCTCGCCTCCGCCGCGGCTGACTCGTCAGCCACGTACAACTGAAGATGACGGCGCCCGTAGCTCAACGGATAGAGCATCTGACTACGGATCAGAAGGTTAGGGGTTCGAATCCCTTCGGGCGCACTCACACCTCGAAGGCGGGGGACAGGTATCTCGCCGCCATCACCTTCGTCTGTTCGATGATCACCGGGTCACCGGACGGATCACTCCGAAAAGCCGTTTCCAGCAGCGCCTGGCTGGCCTCCCAGCAGACGTAGATCATCGTCGCCAACTCCGCGCGCGGCACCTGTGCCTTGGGCGCCATCAGATCGGCGACCGTGTCCGCGAAGCGCGCGTTGTTGTACTCGTGGTCGGCCCGCAGGAATTCAGGGTCGATGCGCGCCCCGACCCACAGTTCCCGCAGCGCGGGCTCGCTGCGGTAGTAGTCGGTGTATGCGTCGAGGAGCAGCGTGAGGAGCTCATGCCATTCGCAGTCGACGTCGAGTTCGGCCAGTGCTGCCTCCAGCACATCACCGAAGCGTTGGGCGAACCGTTCGGCGAGGGCATAGATGATGTCGTCCTTGCGGGCGAAGAACTGGTACAGCGTGCCCAGCGGCACACCGGCGCGCTGAGCGATATCGCTCACCTTCAGGCTCTCCGGCCCCTGGTCGACGACGATCGCCGCGGCCGAATCCAGGATGCGCTCGACCCGCTCCCGGCTGCGCTGCTGACTCGGCGTACGGCGCAGGTGGGTCCGTTGGGACGCATTCACTAGTCACTCTTCGGTCGCAGTGCGCGCAATCGGCGCGAATGATGTCGCCGTCAGTCTGTCATTAGCGAATCTCTGATCGCCCGCAGGAAGGCCAGTGTCTCGCTCTCCCGGTTGGTCCTCTCCTGATCGGACGTCCCGTAGGCGCGATTGGCCGACAACTTCACGATCACGCTGTGTGACAGGGGATCTACGTAGATGAACTGGTTGTAGACGCCGATCGCGGTGAACTCGCCGCGCGTGCCGTCCGGGATCCACCACTGATAGCCGTAGCCGAAGCCGAACGGATGGGTCCCCACGATGGGCCGGCCGGGCTCGAGGTGCTCGGAATCCGGCCGAACCGACTGCTGCACCCAGGACGCGGGCACGATCTGTCGGCCGTCCCACACCCCGTCGTTGCGGTACAGCTCGCCGAGCCGGGCATAGTCGCGCGCGGTCATCGCCAGGCCGGCGAAGGCGACCTCCATACCTTTCGAGTCGACCAGCCAGTGTCCGGGGCTTGTCATGCCCAGCGGCTGGAACACCCTGTCGTGCATGTAGTCGGTGATGGATCGACCGGTGGCGTGCACCAGCAGTGCGCCGAGTGCCTGGGTATCGCCGGAGTTGTAGCGGCACACCGTTCCCGGCTCGCTGTCGGGTGCCATGGTCGCGACGAAATCGTCGAGACTGCCACCGGGGCTCATCGCCCCCATGAGTCGGTACACGTCCGAGGCGGGGTCGTGGTAGTCCTCATTCCAGCGCGCACCCGAGGACATCTGCAAGACGTCCTTGATCGACACACCGTCGTATGCCGAGCCCTTCTCGACCGGCACGTAGGCGCTGATGGGCTCGTCGATACCGGTAATGTGCCCGTCAGCGACCGCGATTCCGACCAGTGCCGAGATGAAACTCTTGGCCACCGACATCGAGATCCACGTGACACCCGGTCCCCCGGTCAGCGCATACCGCTCGTAGCGGACCGCGCCGTCCTGGATCACCAGCAGAGCAGCCGTATCGGTCTGCACGAAAAAGTCCTCCACGGACCTGGCGGTGCCGGCGAAGACATACGTCTGAGGTGGTTGCACCGGTTCGCCGAGCGGCCACTGACGGGCAGTAGCGGACGGTGGCATAGCCGTGGTCGGAAGGATCTCCGGAATGCGGCAGAAGTTGTCGTGCTGCGGGACGCCGGCGAAGATTCCCAACTCGAACAGCGATGTCACTTGGCATCCTTGTCGAACGGTGCGATCTGCATGAGTCCGACAAAACCGCAGCGCCGCAGCATCGAGAATCGGCCGCCCCGAACGGCTTTGGCCTCAGCGGTGAAGTGGCCACCGAGCCCTCGGGTGAAGCCGCGCCGGTCATACCGGGCCAGGGTGTCGTCGATGAGACTCTGCGACAGGTCCCAGATCCGATTGCCGGCGATATCGACTAGCGCACCGTTCTGGATGTAGTAGCCGAGCGCACCGTCGCGTTCGATGGTGATGCCGGGTGTCGTGTGCACGGTGATGGCGTCGGCCAGCGTGGTGGTCCGGGTGTCGTCGAGCTCGGCCGCTCGCGCGCAGTCGGTGGCCCGCCGGGCACTGCGCAGGGTGAAGTCCTCGCCTGCGACCACGGGCTCGATGCCGTGATCGTGCAGCAGCGTTCCGGCGTACAGCAGTTCCTCGTCCACGCTGATGCCGTCGACATCGGCCAACGCGCGGCCGAAGATCCAAGACCGGTAGCCGTGCGTGCGGAGCACGGGGTTCTGTTCGGCGGCGGCGGCCTCGACCTCGCGGGCGAAGCGGCTGTCCGGTGGGCGGATGTCCCGGTCGCCGGGTCGCGCGGCCGACGAGGGGCGGTCGCGCCGCAGTCGGTGCAGGAAGAAGTCCCGCTGACCGGTCGCCACCGCGCCCAGGAGTTGCAGGCGTTCGCGCCGGGTCAGCACGCCGTTGGTGCGGCGCGTCCATTCCAGACCGCCGATGCGGTTCGGATCGGGCCGGGCGGTCATGGAGCGAACTCGACAGACGGCAATAACATGAACATGAGTCATGTTTTACCCGGAACCGCGAACGCGGTCAACCGCCGTGCACGGGGGAGCGAGCGCTAGTAGGCGCCCGCATTCTCACCGAGATCGGTGTACTCGGGAACGTCAGGCTGGGGTGAGTTACCGGTGCCGCCGGCGTCCTCGCCCTCTTTCCAGTACAGGTCGTCGGTGGGCAGCGGGGCCGGCCCGGTGCCCTGCGCGTTCTCGTTGGCATCCCAGTAGTACGGCTCATTGGGGTCTGGCCAGAGCAGGCCGCTGCCGGAGTCGTCCGCCGTGGCCGTCGCCGCGGTGGAGATCGACAGTGCGGCTGCCGCCAGAAGTGCCAGCGCTACCGCCTTTGCGCGCGTCATAGCGTCATCGTCGCCGACGTGCGGGCGGGGACGGGAGCTTTCAGGTGAACGTTGGCTGAACGCGGTCAGGGGTAGGGCTGCACGTCGGCGGTCTGGGCCGACGGCTGCGATGCTTTGCTCGTAGCGCGTATCCGGCGCGCGATAAAGCGGACGAGCTGCAGCTGGGCCACGCCGATCAGAACCAGAGGCCATAGGGCGCCGGCCGCGACGGCGGCGAGCACGCGCACCGCCTCACTGGGCGGATCGAAGGACTCGAAGCGCTTGCTCACGTACCAGGAGGCGATCGCCACGGCGATCGCCGGTACGAGATACAGCGCAATCCACACGGGACGACACCCCTCGGCTCGATGACCTAACCAACCCAGAGTTCCAGACTCTGCTGTGGAGGGTACGGCTGTTTCCCGTGAACCTGCTGAGAGCGCGCCAACCGAGGCGAAAGCTCTACCGTTGCGTGACAGTGACTTACGTAACCGTCAAACCACCGTCGACGATGATCGTCTGCCCGGTGACGTAACCGCCCGCCGGCGAGGCCAGCCACACCGCGGTCGCGGCGAGCTCCGCGGGATCACCCGTGCG
This sequence comes from Mycobacterium sp. M26, assembly GCF_001494595.1. Lineage (GTDB taxonomy): Bacteria > Actinomycetota > Actinomycetes > Mycobacteriales > Mycobacteriaceae > Mycobacterium. The sequence goes on along the minus strand of NZ_LN929907.1, from coordinate 155,381 downwards.
GCCCAACAGGACTCGGGGCATCTGACTGTCCAGGTAACCGGGCTTGTATTCGTCGGTCATCTCACTCTTGAAGAACCCGGGGGCCAGTGCGTTGACTCGAATTCCCTTGCGCGGCCCCCATTGTTGGGCCAGGTCGCGGGTCAGGCCGATGACACCGGCCTTGGACGCGGCGTAGGCGGCTTGCGGCAGCCCGGCGGTGGTGATGCCCAGGATGCTGGAGATGTTGACGATCGAACTACCCGGTTGCATCACCCGGCCGCAGGCCTGCGCCATCCAGTACGACCCGTTGAGGTTGACGTCGACGACCTTGCGGAACTCCTCGGGCGCCTCCCGGGTGGCGGGGACGGCCGTGCCGATACCGGCGTTGTTGATCAGTACGTCGACCCGGCCGAACTCCTCGACAGCGGAGTAGACAAGTTGCTGGCACTGCTCGGGGTCGGCGACGTCGGTCTTGCGGGTGTAGACCTTGCGCCCGGCCTCCTCGACCAGCGCGGCGGTCTGAGCCATCTGGTCGACCCGCCGGGCCCCGAGCACCAGGTGTGCACCGGCCTGCGCGAACGCCTCGGCGAAGGACACCCCGAGGCCGGATGAGGCGCCGGTGACGATGACGACCTTGTCGTCGAGGCGGAACGAATCCAGCAGGCTCATGACGGGCTCCTCAGTACCTGACGGGCGATCGCGTACTTGTGCACCTCGGTAGGCCCGTCGTAGAGCCGGAAGGCGCGCATATCGGAGAAGATCATGCCCACCGGGGTCTCGTCGGAGATGCCCATGCCGCCGAGGATCTGCACACAGCGGTCGGCCACCTTGAACAGTTCCTCGGACACGTAGGCCTTCACCATCGAGCTCTCGTGGCGGCCCTTGGCGCCGGTGTCCAGCGCCCAGCACGCCCACCAGATGGCCAGCCGGCACTGCTGCAGTGCGATCTCGTTGTCGGCCAACATGAATCCCACGCCCTGGTGCTCACCGAGCGGCTTGCCGAAAGCGGTGCGGGTGCGGGCATAGTCGACGGCGATGGAGTGGGCGCGCTCCGCCGCGCCGAGCCAGCGCATGCAGTGCGTCAACCGGGCCGGGGTCAGCCGCAGCTGGGCGTAGCGCAACGCCTGACCCGCCTCGCCGAGGAGCGCGTCGGCCGGCAGTCGCAGATCGCGGAACTCCACCACGCCGTGACCCTGGACGTAGTTGCGGTCCATGGTGTTCATCACCCGCTCGAGGTGGATTCCCGGCGTCTGACCGTCACACAGAAACAGCGTCGGGCCGTCGGGACCGTGCGGGTTGGGGGCCAGGCGCGCCATGATGATCCAGGTCCGCGCCCCGTCGGCGCCGGTGATCAGCCACTTGCGGCCGTTGATGATGTACTCGCTGCCGTCGAAGACGGCTTCGGTGGCCAGCTGGCCCGGATCCGACCCGGCGCCGCCGGGTTCGGTCATGGCGAACACCGACCGCTGACGTCCGTCGATCACCGGGACCAGGAACTTCTCCACCTGCTCGTCGTTGGCGATCTTGGACAGCACGAACATGTTGCCCTCATCGGGTGCCGCGCAGTTGAGGGCGACCGGTCCCAGCGTCGACCAGCCGGCTGCCTCGAACAACACCGCCTGCTCGCGGTGCGAGGGCTCGCGCCCACCGAATCGCCGCGGTGCCTGGAACGTGAGGAGGCCCGCCTCGCGGGCCAATTCGACGAGTTCGCTGCGCAACTCTTCGTTGGGGCCGTGCCGGGTGAGCCGGGGGTCGCGCTCGAAGGGCACGATCTTGTCGACGACGAAGGTGCGAATCTCGTCGCGCAGGGCGGCCAGCTCGGCCGGAATCTCGAAATCGATCATCGTTGTCCCTCCATGATTGCCAGTGCCCGCTGGAACAGTCGCACCGTTGCGATGTGCAGGCGATCGCCAATTTCCTTGGGCGCCAAGCCTGCTGCTGCCCGGGCATTCGACCCTTCCAGGATGATGCCGAGTTTGAAGCAGGCCAGCACCGTGTACCAGTCGATGTTGGACAGGTCGCGGGTGGTGTTCTGCGCGTAGCGGGCCACCAGCTCGTCGGGAGTGGCCAGATCGCCGGCGTCCATCAGCACATTGGTCAGCACCGAATCATGTTCGGGGTCGTACCACGTCGCCAGCATCCAGCCCAGGTCCAGCAGCGGGTCGCCGATGGTGCACATCTCCCAGTCGACGATCGCGACAACCTCGGGTCCGGTGGGGGAGAACATCACGTTGGCGGCGTGGTAGTCGCCGTGCATGATCCCCGGCTTCCAGGATGACGGCTGATGCTGCTGCAACCAGGTGGCCACCGCATCGACATCGCCGATATCGGGGCCGGCGTAGTTGTCGAACCCGCTGTAGGACTCGAGCTCCGAAAGCCACCGGGGCACTTGGCGTTCCAGAAACCCGTCGGCCTTACCGAAATCCTGCAGGCCCACCGCGACGTGGTCGACCGCGCCGAGACGGGCCACCGCCTCGGCCATCGACAGACCCATCTCGTGGCGGATCGCCGCGTCGCCGGCGTGCAGCGCGGGGAGTGCGGCCCCGGCGTTGAACCCGTCGATGGGCTCCATCAGATAGAAGACCGCGTCGCCCAGCACCGAGGTGTCTTCGCAGACGGCGATCAGGTGGGGGTGCGGCACATCGGAATCGGCCAGTGCACTCAGCACCCGGGTCTCGCGCAGGATGACCTTGTTGCTGACCGGCCGCAGATGGCGTGGCCCTCGGCGGAATACGTAGTCGCGGCCGGATCGGCTGAATCGCAACATGACGTTCTGGGTGCCGCCGACGATCTCGACGACGTTCTCGATCGGGCCGTCGCCAAGCCCCTGTCCCGACATCCAGTCGGCTACCGCGGTCAGGTCGTCCACCCCGGTGAACCTACCGTACGGTTGGTTGGGCTAGTCCCTTCGGCCATGGCAACCGGCTGTCGATGGTATGGAAGACACTCCAGCCCACCACCGTCCCGAGCGCGATCGCCAGGATGGCCGCGCCGGTCTGACCCAGGGTGTCCACCCCGACATTGCCACCCGTGGCGGCCTGACTGACCGACTCGAAACTCAGCGCGCCCGGAACCAGCGACCAGAATGACGCCAGCATCAGCACGATGGCCGGCGGCGAGGTCTTGAGCCGCGCCGCCAGCATCGCGAACGGCACCGACAGGAAGGCCCCGACGAATCCGGAGTAGGAGGTGGTGACCGTTCGTTCGGCGATGTCCTGCCCGATCAGGGCCACCGCAATTGCCGCCATCAGCCACAGCAGCGACCCGCGTGGCGCGGACAGATAGAAGTACAGCCCGACGGCCACCACGACGATCGCCACGTACAGCGACCAGGGCCCCATCTCCGGCGACGGGGCCTGCGGTTCGACCTCGCCGGCGACATGCACGCCGAGGGCCACGCCGAGCACCAGCAGCGCCAGCTGGGCGGCCCCGTAGACCAGCCGGCTGGCCCCCGCGATGATCTGCGAGCTGGCCAGCTCCATCGCCCCGATTGTCAGCGCCATCCCTGGCAGCGTCGCTACCAGCGAGGGGGCGATGACGCGCAGCAGCCCGTCGTTGGCGGTGTCGGCGACGAACCAGGTGGCCAGGATGGTCACGATCATGGCCGACAGCGTGGGCAGCACCGGGATCAGCGAGGGGAACGGCCTGCCGAGTTGCACGATCGCGCCGACCACCAGACCCAGGAACAGATAGCCCGGTAGCGACGCCCAGGTCGGGTTGATCGTCATCCCGAACCCGACCGTCGTCACCGCGTAGCCGAGCGTGGTCACCACCGGCCCGAACCGTGGCTTCAGATTGCGCGCCTGATCGATCGCGTGGACGGCGTCGGCTGGGGTGATCGCACCGACAGCGGCCAGGCTGGCGATGTCGTCGATCCGACCGGCCATGTCGAGTTGGAGCGACGAGGTCTTGGTGACGTCGATCTCGTAGGCGACGGTCCCGATCTGGATCACCAGCATCGTTGGCAGCACCACCACCCGGACGGGATCGGTGGTGTACTGCGCGGCGATCTCCAGCAGCCGTCCGGATACGAGTTGGGTGGGCTGCTGTACCTCGATGAGGGCGATGCCGATCTCGCGCAGCATCGCCGCGATTTCTAGGTCGTCATGAGAATCGGGCGGCCCCAAGGGTTTCGGGGGCGTCTTGCGAACAGCGTCGAACCACCGCTTGCGGCGCGCTCGCCGGGTTTCCTTGTTCATCCCTTGGCTGCGGCGGCGGCCGCGGCCGCGTCCTGCTGCTGGCGGGATTTCTGCCACGGCCAGTAACCGGTGACCTCAAGCTCCAGCGAGAAGCTGAGGAACGTCCGGATCAGCACGATGCCGGCGAGCACCGCGACACTGCGGGCATCCGGGGTGACCGCGACCGTGCGGATGATGTCGGCGGCGACCAGGAACTCCAGGCCGAGCAGGATCGAGCGGCCGAGTTGTTCGCGGAACACCTTGTAGGCGGTCCCGGTCTTGAGCCGGGGGATCGCCCCGGCGGCCGAGATCAGCGCACCGACAGCGATGACGGCGACGCCGACCCCGTCGATCGTCTTACCGACTGTCTCGATGACCTCGAAGAAGCTCATCGAAGGAATTGTAGGAACGCGGGGGCCTATCGAGCGGGTAACACCGCCGTGGCGCTCGCGGTTCCGTTGGTCTCGGTGGCCCGCACCGTCACCTCGTCACCGGTGTGCAGCGTTGCGCGCGGCTGCCGGGTGTCGGGGTCGATCCGGAATGTCTGGGTGTAGCCGTCGGCGCTGCGCACCGTGATCGAGGTGTCGGTGACGGCGGTCAGGTTGCCGGTCTGGGTCAGCTCGGTGGTGAACCCGCCCTTGCCGTCGGAGACCACGGACTCGCTGTGCACGGTGCGGGTGTTCTCGCCGGGGAAGCCGGGGCCGCCAGGTCCGCCCGGTCCGAATCCGCCGGGGCCGCCCATCCGGCCGGGGCCACCGTTCTGGGAGCCGCTCGTGGCCGCATGGATGACGAGCCCGCCACCCAGGGCCAGGGCGCACGCGATCGCCACCGCGGTCAGCGTCGTGCGGGTGGACCAGGTGGGTGGACGGGTTGCCGGGGCGCCCCAGACGTCCTGCTCATCGACGGTCATGACTCCACGGTGGGCGGTGAACATGGGAGGCCGCTGTGGCCGCGATCGGCGGGTTCTGTGCAGGCCAGGTTTCACAGCCGGCGCATAGGAATGGCATAGGGTCGGCTCATGGCACGTCCCATACTGGAGTTATGACGTCTTCTTCGGCCGAACGTGTGGTGATGCGGCGCGCCGACGGTAACCCCATCAACGTGTTGGTCGTCGACGATGAGGCGGTGCTCGCCGAGATGGTCTCGATGGCACTGCGCTACGAGGGCTGGAACATCACGACCGCCTCCGACGGGGCATCGGCGATCTCGGCCGCGCGCAGCACCCGCCCCGATGCGGTGGTGCTCGACATCATGCTGCCCGATATGAGCGGGCTCGACGTCCTGCGCCGGCTGCGCGAGCAGACCCCGAATCTGCCGGTTCTGCTGCTGACCGCCAAGGACGCCGTCGAGGACCGGATCGCCGGTCTGACCGCGGGCGGCGACGACTACGTGACCAAGCCGTTCTCGATCGAGGAGGTCGTGCTGCGGCTGCGGGCCCTGCTGCGGCGCACCGGTGTCACCACCGAGGACAGCGGCGCCCAGATCGTCGTCGGCGACCTCGTCCTCGACGAGGACAGCCACGAGGTGACCCGCGCGGGCTCACCGATCGCGTTGACGTCCACCGAGTTCGAACTGCTGCGATTCCTGATGCGTAACCCCAAGCGGGTGCTGTCCAAGGCCCAGATACTCGACCGGGTGTGGAGCTACGACTTCGGCGGGCGCTCCAATATCGTCGAGCTCTACATCTCGTATCTGCGCAAGAAGATCGACAGCGGCCGCGAACCGATGATCCATACTCTTCGCGGCGCGGGTTATGTCCTCAAACCTGCGTGCTAGCAACTGGTCGCTGAGCGCACGGCTGCTCGTAGGCCAAGTCATGCTGCTCGCGGCGGTCTGCGTGGGCATCGGAGCGGTCACCGTCGTCGCTCTCTACCAGTACCTGGTCGGTGAGGTCGACGCGCAGTTACGCGAGACCGCCCATCGCGCGGCGATGATGTACGGCGAACCCCTCCCGCCTCCGCCGCCGGGCTCGCTGCAGTGGCAGGACGACCGGCCGGTCTATCCACGGCCCGGACCCGGGCCGCAGTTCCTCGACGCCCCGGGCCAGCCGATCGGGCTGGCGGCCGGTGTGGTGCGTGACGGTGTCACGACCAACGCCGGGGTGCTGACGGCCGGCGGTGTGCGCGTTGCGCTGTCGACACAGGCCGAGCAGCAGCTTGCCGATGCGGTCAGCGCCCGCCACGCGGTGACCAGGGACCTCGACGGACTGGGCCGCTACCGGGTGGTCGCCGCGCGCAGCAGGATGACCGGCGACACCCTGGTGATCGGGCTGAGCATGCGCAACGTGGACGGCACGCTGCTGCGGGTGGCGCTCATCTTCGCCGTGGTGACCGCAGGCGCGATGATTATCGCCAGCACCGCCGGAATCCTGATCATTCGCCGGGCCCTGACCCCGCTGAATCGGGTGGCCGCCGCCGCGGGTGCGGTCGCCAACCTGCAGCTGGACCGCGGTGAAGTGGAACTGCCGGTGCGTATTCCACCACCGGATGCCAACCCGCATACCGAAGTCGGCCGGCTCGGACTGGCCATCAACCGGATGCTGGAACACATCTCGGCTGCACTGTCGACGCGGCAGGCCAGTGAGAGCCGGGTGCGCCAGTTCGTTGCCGACGCCAGCCACGAGTTACGCACACCGCTGGCCGCCATTCGCGGCTATACCGAACTGGCGCAACGCAAACGCGACCAGATGCCCGACGACGTCGCGCATGCGATGGGGCGGGTGGAATCCGAGGCCGTGCGGATGACACATCTGGTCGAGGATCTGCTACTGCTGGCCCGCCTCGATTCGGGCCGGCCGCTGGAGCGTGAACCTGTTGACCTGGCCCGGCTTTCGGCCGACGTGGTCAGCGACGCGCACGCCGCGGGGCCGGAGCACTGCTGGAACCTCGACGTCCCACCGGATCCGCTCTATGTCGTCGGTGATGACGCCCGCCTGCACCAGGTGGTGGCCAACCTGTTGGCCAACGCCCGCACCCACACGCCGCCAGGAACGTCGGTCACCCTGTCGCTGGACACCGAACCGGGTGCGGCGGTGCTGCGCGTGGTCGACAACGGCCCGGGCATTCCGTCCGAACTGCAGTCAGAAGTGTTCGAGCGCTTCGCCCGTGGTGACACCTCCCGGTCACGCAAGGGCGGCTCCACCGGGCTGGGCCTGGCCATCGCGTCAGCGGTAGTGAAGGCGCACGGTGGCAGCATCGGGCTGCACAGTGTGCCGGGCAGCACCGAGTTCACGGTGCGCCTGCCCTGCACAGCCGGGGCCTAGCCGCCACTCAGTTCCGGGACATCGTGCTCCGGCAGCATGGCACAGTGACCGCTGCCCACCGCCGTACCGAGCGCGTCGCGCTGGCGGCCCTGCTCGCCGCCACCGCGGTGCTGTATCTGTGGAACCTGGGTGCCAGCGGCTGGGCCAATGCGTTCTATTCGGCGGCCGCACAGGCAGGTTCGATGAACTGGACCGCCTGGCTGTTCGGGTCGAGCGATCCGGCCAATGCCATCACCGTGGACAAAACCCCGGCCGCGCTGTGGGTGTCGGGGCTTTCCGCGCGGCTCTTCGGCGTCAATCCGTGGAGCATCCTGGTGCCGCAGGCGCTGTTCGGCGTTGCCGCGGTTGCCGTGCTCTACGCGTGCGTGCGCCGGGTCAGCGGGCCGTGGGCGGGCCTGCTCGCCGGGGCGATCCTGGCGGCGACCCCGGCCGCGGCCCTGATGTTCCGCTTCAACAACCCCGATGCGCTGTTGGTGCTGGCGCTGGTGTGCGCCGCGTACGCCACCCAGCGGGCCCTGGACCGCGAGGCATCGGCGTGGTGGATGCCCGTGGCGGGTCTCGCCGTCGGTGTCGGATTCCTGGCCAAGATGATGCAGGCCTTCCTGGTGCTGCCGGCCCTGGCGCTGACGTTCGCGGTGGCCGCCGACCTCCCGTGGCGCACCCGCGTGCGCCGGCTCGCCGGTGCCGCGGTGGCGGTGGTGGTCAGTGGCGGCTGGTATCTGGTCCTGGTGAGTGTGTGGCCCGCGCAGTCGCGCCCCTATATCGGCGGCTCGCAGCACAATTCGATCATCGAGCTGGCCCTGGGCTACAACGGTCTGGGACGGCTGACCGGCGACGAGGTCGGCGGTCTGGGCAATCTGAACTTCGACGTGGGCTGGGCGCGGCTGTTCGGCACCGAGATGGGCCCGCACGTCGCCTGGCTGCTGCCTGCCGCGGTGATCGCGCTGCTGGCAGGGCTCTGGATCACCCGGCGACGGTCACGGACCGACGTGACGCGCGCCGCCCTGCTGCTGTGGGGCGGCTGGCTGGCCGTCACAGCCGTGGTCTTCAGCTATGCCAACGGCATCCTGCACCCGTACTACACCGTTGCCCTGGCCCCGGCGGTGGCAGCCACCGTCGCGATCGGTACCCGCTTGCTGTGGCAGCGCCGGTCGGATCTGCGCGCCGCGACCGTGCTGGCGGGCATGACGGCGATGACCACTGCGCTCAGTACCGTTCTTCTGCAGCACTATTCGCCGTGGCTGCCCTGGCTTCGGCTGAGCGTCCTCATCGGCGGTATCGCCGCGTCGTTGCTGCTAGTCGTCATCGCGCGCTTTCCGCGTCCTGTTGAGGCGGCGGTGGCCGGCCTTGCCGTCGTGGTGGTGTTGGCCGGGCCGGTGGCCGTGTCCGTGGCGACGGCGTCGTCCCCGCGTTCCGGCGCGATCCCGTCAGTCGGGCCGTCTCATGGCGCCAGCGGCGGTATGCCCGGCTTGTTCGGAGCTCCCGAGCCCGGACCGGAACTCGTTGCCGCACTGCGCGCTGACGCCTCCCACTACACCTGGGCCGCAGCTGTTATCGGGTCGAGCAACGCCGCGGGATACCAGCTCGGCACGGGTGTTCCGGTGATGGCGGTCGGCGGATTCAACGGCACCGATCCCGCACCGACGCTGCAGCAGTTCCAAGACTATGTCGCGGGTGGCCGCATCCACTGGTTCGTCGACGGCGCCATGCCCGGTCCCGGCGTCGCAGCACACTCCGGCAGTGACGCCGCCGATCGCATCAGCGATTGGGTGAGCACGCATTTCGCGCCCCGAATTGTCGACGGCGTCACGGTGTACGACCTGTCGCAACCGCTCACAGGAGGGTCATAGCCCGGTCCAACGTCCGGCCCAATCCGGTGCCCGATGATCGAGTTATGACCCTCACCGACCTTCCCGCGATGCGTAGACGCAACGCAGCACTGCACGCCGCCGATCGCGGCGTGCCAGTGCTCGACGTCGTGGTCCCGGTGTACAACGAGCAGGCCGTGCTGGCCGGCTCGGTCCACCGGTTGCACCGCTATCTGAGCGAGGACTTCCCGTTCACCTTCCGAATCACTATCGCCGACAACGCCAGTACCGACGACACCTGGCTGATCGCGACGGAGCTGGCCGACGAACTGCCGGAGGTGTGCTGCGTTCGCCTGGAACAGAAGGGCCGTGGCCGCGCCCTGCACGCGGTGTGGTCGTCATCGGACGCGCCGGTCCTGGCATACATGGACGTCGACCTGTCGACTGACCTGGCGGCGGTGGCGCCGCTGGTGGCCCCGCTGGTGTCGGGGCATTCGGACCTGGCGATCGGCACCCGGCTCAGCCGCGGGTCGCGGGTGGTGCGCGGTACCAAGCGCGAGATCATCTCGCGGTGCTACAACCTCATCCTGCGGTCCACGCTCTCCGCGAAGTTCACTGACGCGCAATGCGGTTTCAAGGCGATCCGCTCCGATGTCGCCGTCGAACTGCTGCCGCACATCGAGGACACCGGCTGGTTCTTCGACACCGAGCTGCTGGTGCTGGCCGAACGCAGCGGGTTGCGGATTCACGAGGTCCCCGTCGACTGGATCGACGACCCCGACAGCCGCGTCGACATCGTCGCCACCGCGGTGGCAGACCTGAAGGGAATCGCCCGCTTGATCAAGGGATTCAGCACCGGTGAGATTCCGGTGCAGGCTATCGGTGCCCAGTTCGGCAACTGCGGCGGCGCACCGCGCTCCCTGCTCAATCAGGGTGTGCGGTTCGCGGCGATCGGGATTCTGTCCACCCTGGCCTATCTGGCGCTGTTCCTGCTGCTACGTCCGATGGGCGCTCAGGGTGCCAATCTCGTGGCGCTGCTGCTGACCGCGGTGGCCAACACCGCCGCCAACCGGCGCTTCACCTTCGGTGTACGCGGCCGCACCGATGTCGGCCGCCACCAGTTCGAGGGGTTGATCGTCTTCGGTATCGGCCTGGGAATGACCAGCGGGGCGTTGGCTCTGCTGCAGTTGTCCGGGGAACCGCCGCGCGCGCTGGAACTTCTGGTTCTGGTCGGCGCCAACCTGGGCGCTACTGTGGTTCGCTTTGTGTTGTTGCGCGGCTGGGTCTTTCACCCGCGGCGCACCCGGATCGCCGAAGGCGGTGCGGAATGACCGTCCTCGAGGATGTGGTGGTGCCGCAGTATGACGAGGTGACCTCACCGGATCGTCCGCGCTGGGTACGGCCTGCGCTGGCAGCGCTGTTGGCCGTCACCGCCGTGCTCTACCTGTGGGGTCTGGGTGCGGCCGGCTGGGCCAACGAGTACTACGCGGCTGCTGTCCAGGCGGGCACCCAGAGTTGGAAGGCGCTGCTGTTCGGGTCGATCGATTCCGGCAACGCCATCACCGTCGACAAGCCGCCCGCCGCGCTGTGGGTGATGGCACTGTCGGGCCGGCTCTTCGGGTTCGGCACCTGGTCGATGCTGGTGCCGCAGGCGCTCATGGGCGTGGCCTCGGTGGCACTGGTCTATGGCGCGGTGCGCCGGGTCAGCGGCTACGGGGCGGGATTGCTCGCCGGTGCCGTGCTGGCGCTGACTCCGGTTGCGGCGCTGATGTTCCGGTTCAACAACCCCGATGCGTTGTTGGTGCTGCTCCTGGTGGTGGCCGCCTACTGCCTGACCCGTGCCCTCGATGGTGCCGTGATGCGGTGGGCCACACTGGCCGGTGTCGCCGTGGGCTTCGCGTTCCTGGCCAAGCTACTGCAGGCGCTGCTGGTCACCCCGGCGCTGGCGCTGGTGGTGCTGGTAGCGCTTCCGGGCAGCTTCTGGCACCGCGTGCGGGTGTTGGCCGCCGCCGCGGCCGCGATGATCGTCTCGGCCGGCTGGTATCTGGCTCTGGTGAGCCTGTGGCCGGCGGACTCCCGGCCCTACATCGGCGGTTCCACCGACAACAGCCTCCTGCAGTTGGCCTTGGGCTACAACGGTCTTGGCCGGGTATTCGGCGGTGACGGTAACCCCGGTGGCTCCGGCGACGCCTCCGGGCAAGGCCCGGGGCCGATGGGCGGATCGCCCATGTTCGGTGGCTCCACCGGGATCACGCGGATGTTCGGTGAGTCGATGGGTACCGAGATCTCCTGGCTGCTGCCCGCCGCGCTGATCGGTCTGGTGGCCGGGCTGTGGTTCACCCGCCGCGCTCCGCGCACCGACCGCACCAGGGCGGCGCTGCTGCTGTGGGGTGGCTGGCTGGTGGTCACCGCGTTGGTGTTCAGCTTCATGAAGGGGATCATGCATCCCTACTACACGGTGGCGCTGGCTCCGGCCGTTGCCGCGGTGATCGGCCTCAGTGTCCGGGAACTGTGGCGCGGCAAGCAGTTCGGTGCTGCCCGGTGGACGCTGGCCGCCATGGTGGCGGTCACCGGGGTGTGGAACTTCGTCCTGTTGGACCGCACTCCGGACTGGCTGCCGTGGCTGCGCTGGGTCATCGTCGTGGGTGCGGTCGTGGTGGCTGCGATGCTGGCCGCCGGTGGCCACCGCCTGGGCCGGTGGACGGCAGTCCTGGCCGCGGCGGGCCTGATCGTCGGCCTCGGCGGAACGGCCGCCTACACCGTGGAGACCGTGCTGCACAGCCATGGCGGGTCCATCCCCGTGTCCGGTCCCAGCCGGGCCGGCGACGGCTTCGGTGGCCCGGGTGGACCGGGCGGTCCCGGCGGAGGTGGCGGCGTGTCGCCGTCGGAGAACACCGACCTGCAGAAGCTGCTCAAGGAGACCGGAAACCGTTGGGCTGCGGCCACTGTCGGATCGCACACCGCCGGCAGTCTGGAACTGAACACGGGCGCTTCGGTGATGTCGATCGGCGGGTTCAATGGCGGGGACAACTCGCCCACCCTGGAGCAGTTCCAGGACTACGTCAGCGCCGGGCAGATCCGCTACTTCATCGTCAGCGACGGCCCGGGCTTACCGCCCGCGCCGGCCTCGCCGCTGCCGCCGGTGACGTCGCCGCCTTCGCCGCCGACGCCACCCGCCTGGCCGGGCAGTGTGCCGTCCGCTCCGGCAGTGCCGTTGCCCGCGTTACCCGTAGTGACGTCCGCCCCTGCGGAGCCGTTGCTCGCCGGTGATGGGGCCGGACTGGGGTTGGCGCCGTCGGCGCCCGTCGCACCCTTGCCGCCGTTACCTCCCATCCCGCCGTTACCGAAAAGGCCTGCTGCGCCGCCGTTACCACCGTTACCGCCGTTGCCTCCGGCCACCGCCGCGTCGGCGCCATTACCGCCGTCGCCACCGTTGCCGAACAGTCCCGCTCGACCGCCGTTACCGCCGTCGCCACCGGATTCGGTTGCGTCGCCGCCTTTTCCACCGTTGCCGCCGAAGAAACCGCCGTCGCCCCCGTCCTGACCCGGCGCGCCATCGGCGCCGTTGCCCCACAGCAGTCCGCCGTTCTGCCCGGGCTCGGTGGCGTCGCCGATCAGCAGCACGCCACGCGGCCCGATCACGGTGAGGCCGGCATCGGTGACAGAGATGCTGAACAGAGACTTCAGTTCCGTGACGCCATCGGACACGGTGAGTAGCGCGGGCACGGCGGCCACCTGGTTACCGGTGTGCCGCGCGCTGACCGTGGCGATCGCCGCGGAGACCGCCGCGGGCAGTGCGACGGTGTCCGCGGCCACCCGGGAAGCGCCCTCGGTGGTCAGCTGCGACAGCATGGTGGCCGACGCGGTTGGCGGAACGTGCCACTGCACGCTCACCCGCCCGGACGTCGCGGATGCGGACTGAGCAGCGATCGATGCCGACGGAGCGGTGATGGCGAGCGAGGTGAGCACCGCACCCCCAGGCGCCGGTTGGGGAATGCCGGCAACCGGTCCGAGGAGCGATGCGGCGACGAGTTCACCGGCTGCTGCCGCCGACAACAAGCCAACGACCCGTAGCTGTCCCATCATCGGTTCCCTCCTGAGCCCGCACACGCCGGTTTCGCCGGTCGATAATGGCAATAGCGTGGCGTTGTCGCAAGCTCCGGGAGAAATCGGGACGGATCTTTTTCGGCGTATTTCCAAAATTCCTGTTGAGCATGTCCACGTGATCCGTATAGCGAAGCTAGTAAGTATGGCTCGATAAATAGAGCACTTCCAAGACGTGATGCGATTCGCATAGCGGAATCACGTGATCCATCGGCAGTGTGCGGATAAATTCGGGTGGTCCGGTTTCCGGACAGCGTGAAGATTCGACTAATTTCGCGCTGAATTCGACGGGCGCAGCTAATTCAATTCGGCGGCCGGCGGCGGAGGATCGGGCCGCAGGGCGGCCACCGCGGCGCGATTGGTCTCGAACACCTGGTGGCCCTGCAGCAGGTGCATCCGGGTCAGGTTGGCGGCCAGCTGCGGGCGCACCCGCGAGTAGGCGAAGGTGATCGACTTGCCCTGCAACCACTGCAGTTCCTTGGCCAGTGATTCCGCCCCGGTGACATCGACGTCGGTGACGCCCTCCATGTCGAGGATGAATGCCTTGACCGGATGGGGCGCCTCGTTGACCACGCGGCGGATCTCGGCACTCAGCGTCTGGGCGTTGCCGAAGAAGATCGGCGCCGCAAAGCGCATCGCGATCACGCCCGGCACGGTCTCGTGGACGTCGTCGCTGCCGACGGTCAGCGACACGTGCGGATCGTCGGATCCCTCGAGCACGTCGACGGCCGGCCGGGCCGCCTTGCGCAGCAGGTTGATCAGCGACAGAACGAACGCCAGCACGATGCCGGCCAGCGGGCCAATGAGCAGCACGCCGAGGAAACATGTTGCACCGATGAGGAATTCGAACCGGGACAGCGACCACAGGTGGCGGAACTCGCGGATGCCGAGCAGCTTGGCCACCGAGACACCCACGATGGCGCCGATCGCGGGCATCGGGATGTCGGCCAGCAGGTCGGCGCCGAACAGCAGCAGAAGCAGTGCACCGGCCGCCATCACCAGCAGCGGCAACTGGGTCCGGGAGCCGGCCTGGTCCATCGCGGCGGCCCGCGAGGTCGACGATCCGAGGGTGAACCCGGAGGACAGCCCGGAGGCGACGTTCGCCGCGCCGAACGCCAGCAAATCGCGGTTCGGTTCGGTCTTGTACCCGTACTTGTCGGCATACGAGCGGGCCAGCAGCAGGCCCTCGCCGACGGTGACGGTCGTGATAGCGATCGCGGGCAGGATCACCGCCACCCACTGCGACCAGGACAGGTGCGGCACCGCCAGCACGGGTGGCCCGGACGGCACCGACCCCAGCACCGCCACTCCCTTGCCCGGCAGATGCAGCAGCGTCGAGGCCACCGTCGCGAGCACCAGCACCACCAACGCCCAGGGCACGGCGGGCCAGCGCCGTCGCGCGGGCACCAGCACCGCGACTGCCGCCACCCCGAGCAGCAGCGACCACACGTGCAGCGTGCCGATCTTGGTGACGAGGTGGACCAGGCGCTCGAAGAACTCCGCGCCACTGGGTGTCTTGATCCCCATGATCTTGGCCACCTGGCTGAGCAGGATGTCGGTCGCCAGGCCGCCCACGAAGCCGATCAGGATCGGCTTGGACAGGAAGTCGGCCAGGAAGCCGAGGCGGAACACCGAGCAGGCGACGAACAGCACACCGCCGACGATGGCCTGCGCGGCGGCCATCGCGGCGTACTGTCCGCTGCCCGCCGGTGCCAGCCCGCTGAGTGCGGAGCCCACCAGGGCGGCTGCCGCGGCGTCGGGTGCGGCGACCAGGTGGCGCGAGGAGGCCAGCAGCGCGAACACCACCGACGGCAACACCAGGGCGTACAGGCCCGCGGTCGGGGGCAGCCCGGCGATCTGGGCGTAGCCGATGTTCAGCGGTAATGCGATGGCCAGCAGCGTGATACCGGCCAGCACCTCGGTGCCGATGTTGCCTCTGGTAAGACCGGGTAGCACGTTCATCGGCGCAATCATGCGGCCAACCGTGGCCGTCTGGGGAAGGATTTGTCACATGGAGCACAAACCACCCACATCCGTCATCGAAGCCGCGCACGCCCAGCACCTGGCGTCGCTTCCCTTCGAGGACACCGCCGACTTCGACGACGCCGACCGGGGCTTCATCGCCGCGCTGGAACCGTGCGTCGTCACCGCCGCCGACGGCCGGGTGGTCTGGGACAACGATCTCTACAACTTCCTGACCGGTGACGCCCCGGCGTCCGTGCACCCGAGCCTGTGGCGGCAGTCCATCCTGGCGGCCAAACAGGGCCTCTACGAAGTGGTGGAGGGCATCTACCAGGTGCGCGGTCTGGACCTGTCGAACATCACCTTCATCGAAGGCGATACCGGCGTCATCGTCATCGACCCGCTGATCAGCACCGAGACCGCGGCGGCCGCGCTGGCGCTCTACCGGGAGCACCGCGGGGATCGCCCGGTGGTCGCCGTCATCTATACCCACAGCCACGTCGACCACTTCGGTGGTGTCCTCGGGGTGACCACCCAGGCTGACGTCGACGCCGGCAAGGTCGCGGTGATCGCACCGGAAGGTTTCGTCCAGCACGCGGTGCAGGAGAACGTCTACGCCGGCACCGCGATGGCACGCCGCGCTTCGTACATGTACGGCACCCTGCTCGAACGCGGCCCGCGCGGACAGGTCGGCTGCGGCCTGGGGCAGCAGACCTCCACCGGTGAGGTTGCCATCATCGTGCCGACGATCGACATCACCACCACGGGTGAGACGCACACCGTCGACGGCGTCGAGATCGAGTTCCAGATGGCGCCCGGCACTGAGGCGCCGGCCGAGATGCACTTCTACTTCCCGCAATTCCGCGCGCTGTGTATGGCCGAGAACGCCACCCACAATCTGCACAACCTGCTGACGCTGCGCGGTGCCCTGGTCCGCGACCCGCACGCCTGGTCGGGATATCTCACCGAGGCCATCGACACCTTCGCCGACCGCACCGACGTGGTGTTCGCCTCGCACCACTGGCCGACCTGGGGCCGCGAGAACATCGTGGAATTCCTTTCGCTGCAACGTGATCTGTATGCCTACCTGCATGACCAGACGTTGCGGCAGCTCAACCAGGGCTACACCGGCATTGAGATCGCCGAGACCTTCCAGATGCCGCCCGCGCTACACGACGCCTGGCACGCGCACGGTTACTACGGCTCGGTCAGTCATAACGTCAAGGCGGTCTACCAGCGCTACATGGGCTGGTTCGACGGCAACCCTGGACGGCTGTGGGCGCATCCGCCGGAGGCCATCGGCCCGCGCTACGTCGAGGCGATGGGCGGTATCGACCGGGTGGTCGAGCTGGCCCAATCGGCTTTCGACGCAGGTGACTTCCGCTGGGCGGCAACACTGTTGGATCACGCGATCTTCACCGACGAGAACCATGCCGGTGCCCGCGAGCTGTATGCCGACACCCTGGAGCAATTGGGCTATGGGGCCGAATGTGCAACGTGGCGAAACTTCTTCCTGTCCGGGGCGACCGAACTGCGCGACGGCAACTTCGGCACACCGGTGGGGGCCAACTCGTCGGCGATCATGGGCCAGCTGACACCCGAGCAGATGTTCGACACCCTGGCCATCAATGTGAACGGGCCGCGCGCCTGGGACCTGGACCTGGCCATCGACATCACCTTCGCTGACCTCGGATCGAACTACCGGCTGGCGCTGCGCAACGGTGTTCTGGTGTACCGCAAGTGCCCAGCGGAGGAGTCGAGCGCGAATGCCACCGTGACACTGGCGAGCAAGATGCGGTTGCTGGCCGCGGCGGCAGGGGATTTCACCTCGCCGGGCCTGGATGTCAGCGGTGATCCGCAGGCGTTGCAGTCCCTGCTGGGCGCACTCGACCGGCCGAACCCGGCGTTCAACATCATCACGCCGTAGGCCGGGACCACGTCAGGCGATGTCGATGACGACCTTCCCGACGGCCTTGCGGTCGGCGACGTAGCGCAACGCGGTGGCGGCCTGCTCCAGCGGGAAGCGTGCCCCGATGTAGGGGCGCAGCTTGCCCTCGGCGAACAGTGCCGCCAGTTCGGCGTCATCACGGCCGATCTGGTCGGGGTAGTCGGTGGCGAAGGTACGAATCTCCATGCCCACCACAGTGATTCCCTTGAGCATCACCAGGTTCAACGGGATCGCGGGGATCTCACCGGCGGCATACCCCAGCGTGACGAACCGGCCGCCCCGGCCCAGCCCGCGCAGCGCCGGCTCGGAGTACCGGCCGCCCACCGGATCGAGGACCACCTGCGCGCCGTCCGCACCGGTGATCTCCTTGAGCCGGGCCTTGAGGTCCTCGCGGTCGTAGTCGATCAATGCCTGCGCCCCACGCTGCCGGCAGATCTCCAGCTTCTCCGGGTCGGATGCCGCGGCGATCACCCTGGCACCCATGAGCACCGCGATGTCGACCGCCGCCAGCCCCACACCACCGGCCGCGCCCAGGATCACCACCCAGTCGCCGGGTTTCACCGGAGCCACGGTGCGCAGGGTGTAGTAGGCGGTGCGATTGGTCACCCCGAACGCCGCGGCGTCGGCGTAGTCCACCCCGTCGGGAATGGGGGTCAGGCCGCGGGCATCCACCACGGCCTGCTCGCTGAAGGCGCCGACGAACGACGTCGCCGACACCCGGTCGCCGGGGCGCAGGTCCACCCCGTCACCGACGGCCAGCACGTCACCGGCCAGTTCGCTGCCCGGACTGAACGGAGGCGGCACCTTGATCTGGTACTTGCCCGCGATGAGCAGCACGTCAGGGTAGTTCACCGCGGCGGCATGCACTTTCACCACCACCTGGCCGGGACCGGGGGTGGGGTCGGGCAGGTCCTCGACGACCAGATCCTCCGGTGTGCCGTACTCCCGGCAGATGACGGCGCGCATCAGCGTTCTCCTTCTGTCACGCCCAGCCCGGCGAGACAGAAGCGCACCAGGTGGTCGATGTCCCGGCGCCCAGGCTGGCCGCTGGAAGCCACGTAGCGTCGCATCGTACCGACCGTGCACACGAACACCGCGTCCGCGTCGCGCTCGGGATCCGGGCGGCCCAGCGCGCGCAGCGGTTCGATCAGCAGGGCGCGCATCGAGGCCATGATCTCGTCCTCGCCGAGCCGTTGTTTGTCGGAGTCCGACATCTGCCCGAGGAGCGCGCGGCTCATCCCGATCGCTGCGGGATCGGCCACCTGGGCCAGTGCCCCCTTGATCCAGCGGGTGATCTTGCCGACCGGTGTGGTCTCTTTGCCCATCTGGTGTTGCAGGTAGGAAACCACCAGCGCCACACCGCGTTCCATCGCCGCCAGCATCAGATCGTCCTTACCCGCGAAGTAGCGGTAGAACGCTTTGTTGGACACCCCGGCCTCCGACACGATGTCGCTGACCCGCGGCGCATCCGGTGACACCCGCTGCATCACCCGCACGGTGGCGGCCAGAATGCGCTCCACCTCCTCGGTGGCCTCGCGCTGACGATCATCGAGAGCCCGGCCGACGGCGGCCGCCGCACGGGTACTCACGGCGAAACAGGCAGGGCCGGAATGCGATCGACGAGGTGGCCGTACTTCTCCCGGGCCCGCTCGATGCGGTTGCTGAGGAATTCGCTGGGCCAGACCGGGTCCTCGGGTTCGTACCCCTTGAGCACCATCCTGGCCAGGTTGACCTTGTGGGCCTCGGTCGGCCCGTCGGCCAGCCCCAGCGCGATACCACCGAACAGCACGTTCGTCAGCGGCATCTGGTCAGTCAGACCCAGGCCGCCGTGCACCTGGATTGCCCGCAGGCCGATTGACTTGAGCACCGCCGCGGTCTGGATCTTGCAGGCGGAGATCGCCTCGCGTGCCGCGTGCTCGCCCTGGGTGTCCACCAGCCAGGCGGCGTAGAGCACTAGCAGCCGGAACTGGGTCAGTTCCACGTAGGAGTCGGCCACGAATTCCTGGATCAACTGTTTATCGGCGAGCAGACTGCCTTGGGTGAAGCGGCTTTTCGCGCGCCGGCCCATCATGTCGATGGCGCGCTGGGCCACTCCGATGGACCGCATCGCGTGGTGCAGACGGCCGCCGGCCAGCCGGGACTGGGCGACCGCGAAGCCGTGCCCTTCCTCCCCGAGCATGGCCGATACCGGCACCCGGACGTTGTCGTAGTGCACCAGCGAGTGCCCTGGATCGTGGGAGTGTGAGCCGACGAGGTGGTGCGTCGCCTCGACGGTCACCCCGGGGGTGTCCTTGGGCACCAGGAACGTCGAGGCACCCTTGTGTACCGGGACGTCCGGATCGGTGATGGCGACGACGATGAAGAACGACGCCACCGAGGCGTTCGAGGACCAGTACTTGCGGCCGTTGAGGACCCAGTGGTCGCCGTCGCGCACCGCTCTGGTGGTGAACACCCGTGGGTCCGAGCCGCCCTGCGGTTCGGTCATCGAGAAGGTGGAGAAGATCTCCCCGGACAGCAGACCCGCCAGGTAGGTGTCCTTCTGTTCCTGGGTGCCGAACCGGGCGATGATCTCGGCGTTGCCGGTGTCGGGTGCCTGGGTGCCGAAGATGATCGACGACCACGTTGCCCGGCCGAGGATTTCGTTGATCAGGGTCAGCTTGACCGCGCCGAAGCCCTGGCCGCCCAGGTCAGGGCCCAGGTGCGGCGCCCACAGGCCCTGGTCGCGCACCTGCTGTTTTAGCGGGTCGACGATCCGGCGGCGCTCGTCGTTCAACGGCAGGAATTCGCAGCTGGGAAACAGCACCTCCAGCGGCTCGACCTCCTCGCGGACGAACTCCCGGATCCACTCCAGCTTCTTGTCGAACTCCGGCTCGACGGAGAAGTCGAAGGCCATATCAGTGCTCCTTTACGGAATGCCGCCGTCGGCGCGCAGGATCGAACCGGTGGTGAAACTGGAGGCGTCCGACATCAGGAACAGTGCGGCGCCGATGATTTCGTCGGGCTGGCCCGCACGCTGCAGGGCGTGCCGGCCGAACGGGTTCTCCACCCCGAAGTCCCACGCCTTGCTGATGTCGGTGAGGAAAGGGCCGGGCATCAGGGTGTTGACCCGCACCGTCGGCCCGAACGCCATCGCGAGGCCTTCGGTCATGGCGTTGAGCCCGGCCTTGGATGCGGCGTACGGGATGAATGACGGGTGCGGTCGCAGCGAGCCGTGGGTGCTGACGTTGATGATGACCCCACCGCCGTCGGCCACCATCCGTTCCCCGACGAGTGCCGAGAGCCGGAACGGGCCCTTGAGGTTGAGGTTCACCACCGCGTCGAACAGTTTCTCGTTGACGTCGGTGAGCTTCTCGTAGGTCGGCGACATGCCGGCGTTGTTGACCAGGACGTCGAGCTTGCCGAACCGGTCGTATACCGCCTCGACCAGTCCGTCGAGCTGATCCCATCGGCCCACATGGACGCCGTATGGCATTGCGGTACGGCCGGTTTGGGCCTCGATCTCCTCGGCGGTGGCCACGCAGGTGTCGTACTTGCGGCTGGCGATCACCACGTCGGCCCCGCACCGGGCGGCGGCCAACGCCATCTCCCGGCCCAGGCCCCGGCTGCCGCCGGTGATCAGGACCACCCGGTCGGTCAGGTCGAACAGATCGTCGGCGTACCCCATGTCAGGCCTCCTCACCGGACCGGGCCAACCGCGCTGCGGTACTGATCAGGTCGGGCACCATCGCACCGAACGCCTCGGTGATCTTCGGATCGGCCGCACCGCCGCTGACCGCGGCCGCGTAGGTCTTCTCCAGAACGATGCCCAGCTTCCAGTTGGCCAGGACCAGGTAGTAGTGGATGTTCTCGGTCGAGAGCCCACTGATCTTCTCGTAATGGTCAAGCAGTTCGCTGCGGGTCGGCATCCCGTCCATCGGAAGGTAGAAGCCCTGATCTTTCGGATTCTCGCCGTCATAGCCCAGCAATGCCCACGCGACATCGAGCAATGGGTCGCCGATGGTGGTCATCTCCCAGTCGACGATCGCGGCCAGCCGGCCCGGTGCCCCGTGCGCGAACATCACGTTGGCGAATTGGTAGTCGCCGTGCATGATGCCCGGCGTGAAGTGGGCCGGGCGGTTGGCCCGCAACCAGTCCGACGCCACGTCCAGGCCCGGCAACTCGCGGACCTTGAAGGAGTTGAGGAACGACAGCCAGCGGTCCACCTGGCGGTCGTGGAAGCCGTCGGGCTTGCCGAAACCCTCCAGCCCGCGGGCCTGCCAATCGAGCCGGCCCAGTTTGGCGGCACCTTCGATGAGCTGGAACGCCAGCCCGCGGCGGGCCTGAAGATCGGTGTCGAACGGCGCCTCCCAGCCGCCCTCCATCGGGCTCCAGCCGTCGATCTCCTTCATCAGATAGAACGGCTTGCCCAGCACCTCGCCGCTCTCGTCGGCCGCCACGAGTTCGGCGTGCGGGACGTCGCTGCCCTTCAGCGCGCGCTCCAGCCGGATCTCGCGAAGTAGTTCGCCGAGTCGTCGCTCGTCGGCGCGCGGACCGGGCATCCGCAGCACCATGCCTTCCCCGCCCCGGGTGACCCGGTACAGCAGATTCTGCGAGCCGCCCTTGATCACCTCCACGACGGGCAGTTCGCCGCTGCCCGGTGCGTCCTGGGTGTCGAGCCAGCGGCCCAGGGCAGTGATGTCCAGCTCGGCGGAACTATCAGTTCTCGTCATGGCACTCCTCAATCTCCAAACGGAGAATAGCATTCTCCAATCGTGGCGCCAGTATTGTTCCGGGGATGGCAGGACCGCTGGATGGGATCAAGGTTGTCGAGCTCGGAGTCTGGGTGGCCGGTCCGGCCGCCGGGGGCATCCTGGCGGACTGGGGGGCCGACGTCGTCAAGATCGAACCGCCGACGGGTGATCCGGCCCGGCTGTTCGGCCGGATGCTCGGTATCGATGACGGCAGCAGTCCGCCGTTCGAGATGGACAACCGCTCCAAGCGCAGCATCGTCCTCGATCTGGGGACCGAGGAGCATCGGGCCGTTGCTCACGAACTGATCAGTGACGCAGACGTTTTCATCACCAATGTCCGCCCCGATGCGTTGCAGCGGCTGAGCCTGGACTACCCGGCGCTGTCCGAACGCAACCCGGGCCTGGTCTACGGACTGATCACCGGCTACGGCGAGACCGGACCCGACGCCAACCGGCCGGCTTACGACATCGCCGCCTTCTGGGCCCGGGCCGGGGTCGCAGCGCTGCTGACCAGACCCGGCGATGTTCCGCCGTTCCAGCGCGGTGGGATGGGCGATCACCTCACCGGGATGACGCTGGCCGCGGCGGTCAACGCCGCGCTGGTGGCGCGCGCCCGGACCGGGACCGGCCAGCTGGTCAGCACCTCGCTGTATCGCCAGGGCACCTACACGGTGAGCTTCGATCTCAACACGTTCCTGCTCAGCGGCTCACCGATCTCGATCGGGCAGCGCGAGTCGATGGGCAACCCCTGTATGAACAACTACGCGGCGGCCGACGGGCGGCGGTTCTGGCTCGTCGGGTTGGAGGCCGACCGGCACTGGCCACCACTGTGCCGCGCCGTACAACGACCGGAGTGGTTGTCCGACAGCAGGTTCGACTCGGCGCGCAACCGCGCCATCAACGCCCGCGAGCTCATCGCGGCCCTCGACGTGATCTTCGCGACCAAGACTCTCGACGAGTGGGCACAGATCTTCGAGGCCGAACCTGAGCTGTTCTGGTCGCCGGTGAACGAGATGGAGGACATCCTGGGCGACGAGCAGTTCTACGCCGGCGGCGGTCTGGTCGACGTGCCCGACGGCGACTCCTCGGTCCCGATGATCGCCACCCCGGCGGATTTCCACGGCACGCCCTGGGCGCCGCGGTCGGTGGCTCCCCGACTCGGTGAGCACACCGAGGAGATCCTGGCCGAACTACGCGAGCGCTGACTCCCGCACCAGGGTGTGCACGAAACCCAGCTTGGTGGCCACCGGATCGGTGATCTCGAAGGGGTACAACGGGTTCTTGCCCATCGCGGTGTTCACCCGGTTGAAGAACATCGAGATCCACTTCCAGTCGAACAGCAGCTTCTCCACCGGGGCGTCGGCGTAGGACTCGCACGGCACGATGTCACGCGGCCAGGCGAAGCGCACCCGGTCCTTGTGCAGCACCAGACCGCCCTCGCGGGCGGTGTCGATGGTGTCGGTGATGTGCAGGTAGTGGGCGAAGCATTCGGCGAAGTCCTCCCACGGATGCATGGTCGCGTACTCGGAGATGAACGACTCCTGCCAGTCCGCAGGCGCCCCGAACTCGTAGTGCCGTGCGATCGCATCGGAGTAGCTGGCCCGCTCGTCACCGAACAGCTCGCGGCAGCGCTCCAGATGGCGCTGCGCCCCGGGCCCGGTCTCGACGAGGATGTTCTGGTAGTAGTGGCCCACCTCGTGGCGGAAGTGGCCGAGCATCGTGCGGTAGGGCTCACCGAGGCGCACCCTCAGTGATTCCCGGTAGGAGTCAAGGGATTCCACCAGATCGATGGTGATCACACCGTTGGCGTGGCCGATCATGATCCGCTCGCCGGTGCTGTAGCTGGACAGCAGATCGAAGGCCAGGCCACCCTCGCGCTGCCAGTACGGCTCGATGGGCAGGCCGAGATCGTCGAGCTGGTAGACCAGCCTGCGCAGGGCCACCGAGGTGGGGACCAGCTTCTCCAGCGCAATGGTGTCATCGGGCTCCGGTTCACGGCGCATCAGCGAATCGGCCAGGCACCGGCCGCGCTGGCCGGCGGGCACGCTCTCGGGGACCAGCCAGTTGCAGCCCAGCGGTTCGGCCTGCGTGCAGCGCACCCAGCCGACCCCCTCGATCACCGCGGCCCCGTCGGTCAGTGCGACCATCGACTTGCTCGGCAGATGCAGGCCCAACGTGGCGCCGCAGGACGAGCAGTGATCGCGCTCGAACAAGGCGAAGTTCTGGCACACCGGACAGGCGAACGCGCGCATGGGCTTTATCGTTGCACGGGCCGCACCACCGAAAGGACGTCTGAACAGATGCAGCTGTTGCTCGTCAGGCACGCCCTGCCGCATCGCACGCAGGCGGGCGAAGGTTCGGATCCGGAGCTGTCCGACGATGGCTGGGAGCAGGCCCGCCGGCTGCCCGGCGCGCTGGCCCGGTATCCGATCACCCGGCTGGTGAGCAGCCCGCAGCGCCGCGCGATGCAGACCGCCGAACCCGTCGCGCAGGATCGGGGCATGACCGTCGACATCGACGACCGGCTCGCCGAGTACGACCGCGGCCTGTCCCACTACGTGCCGATCGAACAGGTCCGCGCCGAACGCCCCGAGGAGTGGGCCCGGATGGCCGCCGGTCACCTGCCCAGCAGCGTCGACGAGGACGCGTTCATCGACCGGGTGATGGGCGCACTGTCCGATATCGTCGCCGTCTCCGACCACGACGACACGGTGGCGGTCTTCAGCCACGGCGGGGTGATCAATGTGGTGCTGCACCGGCTGCTCGGCACCGCACGGCTGCTGTCGTTCCCCATCGACTACGTGTCGGTGACCCGGCTGCTGTACGCCCGCAACGGCCAGGCCACCGTGGCGGCGGTGAACACCACCGAGCACGTCTGGGATCTGCTGCCCCGCAACAAGCGCTGAGCGGCATCGGTTATACATAGCGGGTGACTGGACTCGACGGCCTGGACCTGACCGCTCTCGACCGGCATCTGCGCTCGGTGGGCATCCCGCGCACCGGCGAATTGCAGGCGCGGTTCCTCTCCGGCGGACGGTCCAACCTGACCTTCCTGGTCTACGACGACGTCTCCAAATGGGTGCTGCGTCGCCCACCGCTGCACGGGTTGACGCCCTCGGCCCACGACATGGCCCGCGAGTACCGGGTGGTGGCCGCGCTGGCCGGTAGTCCGGTCCCGGTCGCGCCTGCGGTCACGATGCGTGACGACGACTCGGTGCTGGGCGCCCCGTTCCAGATGGTCGAGTACGTCGACGGTCAGGTGGTGCGCACCCGCGCCGAACTGGAGGCCCTCGGTGGCCCGGACGTGGTGAGCGACAGCGTGGACAGCCTGATCAAGGTCCTCGTCGACCTGCATGAGGTGGACCCGGACGCAGTAGGCCTGTCGGACTTCGGCAAGCCCACCGGCTACCTCGAGCGCCAGGTGCGCCGGTGGGGGTCGCAGTGGGAGCTGGTACGGCTGCCCGACGACCCCCGCGACGACGATGTGCGGAGCCTGCACACCCAGCTCGCCGAATCCGTTCCCGCACAGAGCCGTACGTCGATCGTGCACGGCGACTACCGGATCGACAACACGATGCTCGACGCCGGGGACCCGACAGTGGTTCGGGCCGTGCTGGATTGGGAGCTCTCCACGCTGGGTGACCCGTTGTCGGACGCGGCGCTGATGTGTGTGCACCGCGACCCCGCGCTCAACCTGATCTTCGGCGAGGAGATGGCGTGGTCGGCACCGACGATGCCGTCCTCGGAGGAGCTCGCTCACCGCTACTCGGTGGTCTCGGGGAACCCCTTGGCGCACTGGAACTTCCAGATGGCGCTGGGCTACTTCAAATTGGGCATCATCGTTGCTGGTATCGACTACCGGCGGAGGATGTCCGCCGCTGACGAGGAAAATTCCGCAGCTGGCGCTTTGCTGACACAAGCCGTTGCGGTCTTGATTAGCGGAGGACTGTCCGCGTTGGCGAACCGTTCACTCTAAATTTTCTCATTAATCAACGACCTCACAGGCATCTACCAGCTAACTTCCTGCTGATCATCCAAATTGACGGGAAGGTCAGCATGGAGCCGTCGGTTCGTTCGCGTCTTGTCGCCGGGATTTCTGTGTTTGCTGCTGGGGCTCTCATCGCCGCCCCGGTCAACCTGGTGCCGCAGGTGGTCGCCGGTACGCCCGTCGCGCGGGTGAGCACCGACTCGACGGCGATACAGCAAGTGGCCCTTGCGGTTTACTTCGACCCGGTGAGCAGCCGCACCACCGTCGTGCCGACGGCGTCGACCACCTACACGGTGGTAAACCCGGTCGAGGCGACTGTCTACGCGGTTGGTGAATGGGTCGGGACGATTGTCGTGGGAGTGCCGACGACCCTGGTGCGGGGACTCGTCCTGGCAGCAGGTGAGTTCGGTGACGCCATCGGAGCGGGGAAGTCCCCGGCCGAGGCCTTCGTCGCTGCCGCGACACTCCTCAGGGAGGCGCTGGTTGCCGAAGCCCCCGATAAACCGAGTACGGACAACCCCTTTCCGCGGGGCGGTGCCATCACCCAGGTGATCGCCGCGACGGAAAAACTCCGCAAGCAGATCGTGGCTGCATGGTCCGGCGGTGCCAGCGCCGCTGAACTGGCTGCCGCCGAAGCGACATTGGCGGCAGCGACCAGTGCGGCCGAGCAGGCGGTGACCGAGGCTGCGGCGGCTCAGGCGCGGGCAGCCGCAGCGGCGGCCGACGCCACCGCCGCCCAAGCGGCTGCGCAGGCCGCCGCCGAGGCCGACGACGCGGCGGCTGCCGCGGCGCGCGATGCCGAGCAGACATTGGCCGAGGCACTGAGCAAGTCGGAGGATGCCGCGCAGGCCAAGGCCGCCGCCGAAAAGCGCCTCGACGAGGCGAAGAGTGCCATCAGCGGGTCCGAGAACGCTGTCGCAGAGGCTCTGAAGGACGTGGACGCGGCCAAGGCTCAGGCTGCCGACCTTCAGGTTGCGGCCGAGGAAGCGGCCAAGGCCGCCGACGAGGCCAAGGCGGCGGTGGCCCCGGACGTCGCGAAGCTGACCGAGGAACTCGACGCGGTCACCGCGAAGGCCAACGAAGCCCGGGCCTACGCCCAGAAGGTCGCCGACTATCAGGCTGCCATCGCCGGGAAGAAGGAAGCGCTCCTCGAAGCGTATGCCGCGGCCGTGCAGGACTACGAGACCAGCTCAGCTGCGGTCGACGCTGCCTCTGCAGCGCTATCGGATGCGCAAGCCGGCCTCGATGATGCCAAGCAGAAGGCCGCGGACGCGTCGGCGGTGCGTGAGCAGACGGCGGCCGATGCCGACGCGATCACCGAGAAGGCGGCGTTGTACGCCAAAGAGGCCGAGGTAGCGAAGGCGAAGGCGGACGAACAGCAGGCGATTGCCGAATCCGCGGCGGAGGCGGCCAACGCCGCCCTCGCCACCGCCCTCGATGCGGCGGCCAGAACGGACTTCCTGCAACAGACGGCGGCAGAGGCCTCCTTGGCGGCAGACGCTGCTGCCTCGCAGGCGGCACTCGCCCGGGCCTATGCCAACTCGCTGGCAACGCTGGCCCTCCTCGACCCGGACAAGTACTCGAACGCCGCAGAAGAGGCAAGCCTCGCTGCCTACAGCGCGGAGTCCCAGGCTCAGGGGCTCGCCGAGGCGGCCGCCAGAACAGCCGGAGATGCCGAACTCGCGGTTGAATTGCAGGCGGTGGCCGATGCTGCCAATGCCGCGGCGGCGCAGGCCGCCGAGGAAGCCCGTGCGGCCGCCCAGGAGGGCTCGGCCTATGCAACCAAGCTCCAAGAGCAAGCCGACGAGCTGGCCAGGGTTGCCGCGGATGCGCAGGCCAAGGCCGAGCAGGCGGCATTGGACGAAAGCGCTGCCGCCGACGCCGCGAAGCGGGCCAACCTCGCCTACGAGGCCGCCCAGAGCAGCCTGGATGAGGCGATCGCTGCCGTCACAGCGGCCAAGATCCAGCTCGAAACGTTGAAGAAGAACCTCGCGGAGACGGATGTCGCCCTGGCGCAGGCCACCGCGGAGGCCGACGAAACCAAGGCGACGGCCGACGCGCTGACCGCCGACCAAAACAAGGTTCAGCAGGCGCTCGACGAGGTCGAGGCTCCCGCGCGCGCGGCGGCCGAGAAGGCCGACGATGCGAGCGCGGCGGCGAAACAGGCGGAGGCGGCAGTCGATGACGCGGCCGCGAAACTCGCAGGCGTACAGAAGGACCTGGCCGCCGCCGAGCAGGCCGCCAAGGAAGCCGACGTCGACGTGACTGCGGCAACCGACGTTGCCGATCAGACGAAGGCCGCATCAGACGAAGCCGCGGCGGTCGCTGAGAAGGCGGCGCAGGCCGCCAAGGAGACCGCCGACGAACGGGCGGTAGCCAAAGCCCAGGCCACCGAGGCCGTCGCTGCCGCAGAGAAGCGCGCCGCCGAGGCCAAGGCTCGCGCCGAAGCGGCCGCCAAGGCGAAGGACACCGCGGCGGTGGCCGCTGCCGAGGTGGAGCGGATCCGGAAGGAGCTGGCCTCCGGTGGCGGCAGTACCCCTGGCCGGAGCCCGGCGGTGGGTCATACCGCCCGGCCCGAGAAGAAGGCCAGTGAGGCGAAGTCACACGCGGCCGGCGCGCGCTCGGCCCGTTAGGGCACCGGGGTCAGGCCTTCAGGGCCGCCTTGAGGTTCTTCTTCGCAGCCCGGCGCAACTGGAAGATGCGCGCTGCGCCGCCCAGCACAGCGACCAGACCGCCGCCCACGGCTGCGGCCAGAATCGCCACGCCCAGCGGCAGGGTCCAATGCCAGCCGAGAAAGGCGAATGAGGCCGACTCGGTGTTCTGTGCCACGAAGATCAGCAGCACGATCAGGATCAGGAACCCGAAGAAGATCGACGACCACAGGGCAGCCGCCCTGGTGAACCCGACCTCCGACACCGGCTGCGCCGGCGTCTTCGGGGTGTCCGCGGGTGGCGGTGGCGCCGGGGGCGTCGGCTCGCTGGGCGATACCGGCGGTTCGCTGCTCATGACGCCATCTTTGCCCCTTCCCGGTCAGAAAGAAACCACCAAACCCGCAACGAGACGATGACGCCTGCCGTGATCTAAACCAGGGCGCGTCCGCCGACGGGTCGATAGTGTCGGTTGAGGGTAGGGGTGGAAAGGACGCTCAATGACCGGTAGGTCGAAGCGAATGTGGTTGGCGGCGCTGCTGGTTGCCGTACTCGCACCGGCGACTGCGGGGTGCGGCAGTTCCAACCCGCTCGGCGGGGGTTCGGTGTCCGGTGATCTCACGACGTTGGTGGTCGGGTCGGCCGACTTCCCGGAGTCGAAGATCATCGCCGAGATCTACGCACAAGCGTTGGAGGCCAACGGCTTCACGGTGGGCCGTCAGTTCGGCATCGGCAGCCGGGAAACCTACATCCCGGCGGTGCGCGACCACTCCATCGACCTGGTGCCGGAATACACCGGAAATCTGTTGCAGTACTTCGATCCGAAGACCACCGTCACCACGCCGGACCAGGTAGAGTTGGCGCTGGTTCGGGCGCTACCCGGTGACCTGTCCATCCTGACGCCATCACCCGCGAATGACACCGACACGGTGGCCGTCACCCAGGCGACCGCGCAGAAATGGAACCTCAAGACCATCGGTGATCTCGCGGCCCACTCGGCCGAAGTGAAGTTCGGGGCGCCGTCGGAGTTTCAGAACCGCGCCGAGGGCCTGCCCGGACTGAAGGCCAAATACGGCCTGGACATCAAGCCCGACAACTTCATCGCCATCAGCGACGGCGGCGGTCCGGCAACAGTGCGGGCTCTGGTGGACGGAACCGTCACGGCCGCCGACATCTTCAGCACCTCACCGGCGATCCCGCAGAACAATCTCGTCGTGCTTGAAGACCCGAAGAACAACTTCCTGGCCGCCAACGTCGTCCCGTTGGTGAGTTCCCAGAAGAAGTCCGACGAACTCAAGAAGGTGCTCGACGCGGTCTCGGCCAAGCTCACCACGCAGGGGCTGATCGAGCTCAACACCGCGGTGTCGGGCAACTCGGGTGTTGATCCCGACGAGGCCGCGCGAAAGTGGATCAGCGACAACGGGTTCGACAAGCCGATCGGGAAGTGATGATCACCTTCGACAAGGTCACCAAGACATATCCGGACGGCACCGTGGCCGTCGACGACCTCACCCTGGAGGTGCCGACCGGAACGCTGGCGGTGTTCGTCGGCCCCTCCGGATGCGGCAAGACCACCTCGATGCGGATGATCAACCGGATGATCGACCCGACGTCGGGCACCATCACCGTCGACGGCCGGGACATCGCCGGTGTGGACCCGGTCAAGCTCCGGCTCGGCATCGGATACGTCATCCAGAGCGGCGGGCTGATGCCGCATCAACGCGTCATCGACAACGTGGCGACCGTGCCGGTGCTCCGAGGCGAATCCCGCCGCGCCGCCCGCAAAGCCGCCTACGGCGTGCTGGAACGGGTGGGCCTGGACCCCAAACTCGGTGACCGTTACCCGGCGCAACTGTCCGGTGGTCAGCAGCAGCGGGTGGGGGTGGCCCGGGCGCTGGCCGCCGACCCGCCGATTCTGTTGATGGACGAGCCGTTCTCGGCCGTCGACCCGGTGGTGCGCGACGAGTTGCAGGTCGAAATCCTCCGTCTGCAAAGCGAATTGCAGAAGACGATCGTGTTCGTCACCCACGACATCGACGAGGCGGTCAAGCTCGGTGACCGGGTGGCGGTGTTCGGGCCCGGCGGTGTGCTGCAGCAGTACGACGCCCCGGCGCGACTGCTGACCAACCCGGCCAACGACTTCGTCTCGGGTTTCATCGGAACCGACCGCGGCTATCGCGGATTGCAGTTCTTCGGTGCCGCCGACGTCCCGTTGCATCCCGTGCAGACCGTCACCGAGGACCAGATCGACGCCCTGACGCTCGCCCCGGGACAGTGGCGGCTGGTGCTCAAGGCCGGCGGTGCGCCGTATGGCTGGATCGACGCGGCCGGCGTCGATCTGCACCGCGGCGGCGCCTCGCTCTACGACAGCACCATCGCCGGGGGCTCGCTGTTCGGGCCCGGTGGCACCCTGCGCGCCGCGCTGGACGCCGCGCTGTCCTCGCCCTCGGGCGTGGGGGTGGCCGTCGACGCCGAGGGATCGGTGCGCGGCGGCATCCTGGCCGATGACGTCATCGACGCCCTGGAAGCCCAGCGGAGGAGCGGATGAACTATCTGCTCACCCACCTGGACAAGGCGTGGGCGCTCACCGTCATCCATCTGCGGCTGTCGCTGATCCCGGTGGTTCTCGGCCTGCTGATCGCGGTGCCGCTGGGTGCCTACGTGTGGCGCAGCACCCCGCTGCGCCGGTTGACCACCGTGACCGCCAGCATCATCTTCACGATCCCGTCACTGGCGTTGTTCGTGGTGCTGCCGCTGATCATCCCGACCCGGATCCTCGACGAGGCCAACGTCATCGTCGCGCTCACCCTGTACACCACCGCACTGTTGGTCCGTGCCGTTCCCGAGGCGCTCGACGCGGTACCCGGGCAGGTCCGGGACGCGGCCACCGCCGTCGGCTACACCAGGTTGGCCAGGATGCTCAAAGTGGAACTGCCGCTGTCGATTCCGGTGTTGATCGCCGGACTGAGAGTTGTTGCGGTGACGAACATTTCGATGGTGTCGGTCGGCTCGGTCATCGGTATCGGCGGACTGGGCACCTGGTTCACCGAGGGATATCAGGCTGACAAGAGTGATCAGATCATCGCCGGGATCATCGCGATCTTCCTGCTGGCGATCGTCATCGACGTCCTGATCCTGTTGGCCGGCCGGGCCATCACCCCGTGGGCGCGGGCGGGGGCGGCGTCGTGAACTTCCTGAACCAGGCGCTGGCCTACATCTTCACCGCCGCCAACTGGGGCGGCAAAGCCGGACTCGGCGCTCGCATCCTTGAGCACCTGCAGTACACCGCGGTGGCCGTGGTGGTCTCGGCCCTGATCGCCATCCCGGTCGGTCTGCTGATCGGGCACACCGGCCGCGGCACCTTCCTGGTGGTCACCGGGGTCAACGCGCTGCGCGCACTGCCCACCCTCGGCGTGCTGCTACTCGGGGTGCTGCTGTGGGGGCTGGGCCTGCTGCCGCCGACCATCGCACTGATGCTGCTCGGCATCCCGCCACTGCTGGCCGGTACCTACGCCGGGGTGGCCAACGTCGACCCGAGGGTGGTCGACGCAGCCCGCTCGATGGGGATGACCGAGACCCAGGTGCTCACCCGTGTCGAGGTGCCCAACGCGCTGCCACTGATCCTGGGCGGGCTGCGCACCGCCACCCTGCAGGTGGTGGCCACCGCGACGATCGCCGCCTACGCCAGCCTCGGCGGGCTGGGGCGCTACCTGATCGACGGCATCAAGATCCGCCAGTTCCACATCGCGTTGGTCGGTGCGCTGCTGGTCACCGTGCTGGCACTGGTGCTCGACGGACTGCTGGCGCTGGCGGTGTGGGCCTCGGTGCCCGGATCCGGCCGGTGGCGGCGGCTGCCGCAGCCTCTGCTCGACGACGAGGTCAGTGTCGAGTCGAAAGCACCCACGTCACAGATGGGCCGCACTTGGCGACCTGGCTACGAACGCGGCGACCCGTCGCTTACGGTAGACGGGTGAGTGCAGCCAAAGATGCGACCGACAGCGCTTGGCCGAAGACCCTGACCTGGCGCGCCTACGACGCTTCGCGGATGGAATCGACCCGCGTCCAGCTGTCCGGAAACCGGATCAAGGCCTACGGCCGAATCGTGGCGGCCGCCGCTGGTACGCACCCCGCCTTCAGCGCCTCCTATGACCTGGTCACCGATGAGAGCGGGGCCACCAAACGGCTCTCGCTGAGCATCACACTGGCCGAGCGGGACCGGCAGCTGTCGATCGCCCGCGACGACGAGAACATGTGGCTGATCACCGACCACCAGGGCCAGTCCCGCGGCTCCTACGAGGGTGCGCTGGACGTCGACGTGGTCTTCAGCCCGTTCTTCAACGCCCTGCCGATCCGGCGCACCGGGCTGTATCGCCGGTCCGACTCGGTGACCCTGCCGGTGGTCTACGTCAACCTGCCCGACCTGACGGTCAGCCAGGCCTCGATCAGCTACAGCAGTTCGGGAGCCGATGGCGACGGCATCAAGCTGCACTCGCCGGTGGCCGAGACCACCATCACCGTCGACTCCGACGGATTCATCCTCGACTACCCGGGCCTGGCAGAGCGGATCTGATCACCGCGCCCGACCGGCCGGCGGCGGCGAGCTCCTCGCGCCAGTTCTCCTCACCCAGCACGATCGTGACGATCTGCGGGCGCGAGAAGCTGTCGTAACGGGCCCGGGCGGCATGCCCGGCCTCCACCAGTTCGGCCACCGAGCCCTTGTCCGCCAGCGTCGCGCGGGTGTGGGTCAGCAGTTCCAGGGCGCGATCCAACAGCGGCAGCAACTGCTCGGCGTTGGCCTCGCACATCGCCCGCACCAGATCCGGTGAGGTGGCCGCCACCCGGGTGCCGTCGCGGAACGATCCGGCCGCCAGCGAGAAGGCCAGCGGTACCTCACCTGCGGTGATGGCCAGGGCCTCGGCCAGCAGATGCGGCAGATGCGAGATGCTGGCCGCCGCGGCGTCGTGCTCATCGGACTTGGCCGGGACCACGACGGCACCGCAGTCCAGCGCCAGATGCATCACCTGCGCCCATACGCCGGCGTCGACGTGCTCGTCGACCGACAGCACCCACGGTGCCCCGGCGAACATCCGGCCGTCGCCGGCGGCCCAGCCGGAGTGGGCGGTGCCGGCCATCGGGTGCCCACCGACGTAGCGGTCGAGCAGACCCGCCGAGCGGACCTCGTCGAGCACCGCACCCTTGACGCTGATGACGTCGGTCAGCGGACAGTCACGGGCCACGTCGGCGACGTGGCGCAGCATCAGCCCGACCGCGGGCATCGGCACGGCCAGCACGATGAGGGCCTGGCGCTGCGCCGCCCAGGACAGCGCTTCGGTGAGGTCGGTCGCGGCGTCGAACCCGTCGATCTTGGCGGCGTCCGCCCCCTCCACCGACCGGTTGTAGCCCATCGCTTCGCGTCCGGCCGCCACCGCCGCGCGCATCACCGATCCGCCGATCAGCCCCAGCCCGAGCACGCACACGGGAGTCTTCGTCACGTCTTCCAGGTTGGCACATCACACCGGGGCGCCACCGATTACCTGGTCAAAAGGCCTGCTCAGCGACTAGCGTATGCGGCCATGGAGGCACAGCGGGCGTCAGCAACGGGGTCATCGGACGCCCCGGACGGCTTCGGCGTGGCTGTGGTCCGCGAAGAGGGCAAGTGGCGGTGCTCGCCGCTGAGTGCCACGGTGCTGACGAGCCTGAGTGCCGCTGAGACCGAGCTGCGCGAATTGCGCAGTGCCGGTGCGGTGTTCGGTCTGCTCGACATCGACGACGAGTTCTTCCTCATCGTGCGCCCCGCGCCGTCAGGCACCCGGCTGTTGCTGTCGGATGCCACCGCGGCGCTGGATTACGACATCGCCGCCGAGGCGCTGGAGACGCTCGACGCCGACATCGCCCCGGAGGATCTGGAGGATTCCGATCCGTTCGAAGAGGGTGATCTCGGGGTGCTCTCCGATATCGGCCTGCCCGAGGCCGTATTGAGCGTGATCCTCGACGAGACCGATCTGTATGCCGACGAACAGCTGGGCCGGATCGCCAGGGAGATGGGGTTCGCCGATGAGCTGGCTGCCGTCTTGGACCGCCTCGATCGGTGAGCTCTGACTCTTCGCTGATCCGTGCGGCGATCGAGGCCGCCGCAGCTGCCGGTTCCGAGGATGTGCCCATCGGTGCGGTGGTCTTCGCCCCGGACGGCACCGAGCTGGCCCGGGCGGCCAATGCCCGCGAGGAGTTGGGTGACCCCACCGCGCACGCCGAGATCCTGGCGTTGCGCGCGGCAGCTCAGGTGTACGGCGACGGGTGGCGGCTGGAGGGCACCACACTGGCGGTGACCGTCGAACCGTGCACGATGTGCGCCGGTGCGCTGGTGATGGCGCGGGTGGCCCGGGTGGTGTTCGGGGCGTGGGAACCCAAGACCGGTGCGGTGGGCTCACTGTGGGACGTGGTGCGCGATCGGCGGCTGACGCATCGGCCGGAGGTGCGCGGCGGTGTGCTGGCCGACGAGTGCGCCGCGCTGTTGGAGGCCTTTTTCGCCCGTCAGCGCGATTTGGGTTAGCCCGGCCGCGACCCGTAAGCTTGCCGACGGTGGCGTGTCCGAGCGGCCTAAGGAGCACGCCTCGAAAGCGTGTGACGGGTAACCCCCGTCCGAGGGTTCAAATCCCTCCGCCACCGCCATAGACAAAGCCGGCTCTCCCATTGCGGGAGAGCCGGCTTTGTCGGTAGGTCACTTCGACTGTGCGGTTTCATCCGCAACACGCCGAGATGAGCGGATGAGGACGCACACTCACGGCTTGGACGCGGTGATGCCCTTGCCCGAGATCCGGATGCGGTTGCGGCTGCCCGGCCCCGCGGTCACCGTGTTGTCCTCGCCGCGCACCATCGCCGAGTTGCGGTCCGACGTGCCGGTGGGATTGGTCGGGTCGCCGACCCGCACGGTGTTGTTCTCGCCGAAGACGATGGCCCGGTTGCGATTACCGCCGCCGGCGTTGGCGACGTTGCCCTCGCCCAAGACGATCGTCTGGTTGCCGTCACCGAAGGTGGCGACCGAGTTGTTGTTCCTGCCGAACACCATGACGCGGTTGCGATTACCGGTGCCGGCGAAGGCCCCGTTGCCGCGGCCGAAGGCGGTGGCGCGGTTGAAGTCACCGTCGACGGCCTTCACGGAGTTGTCCTCGCCGACGGTCATCGCCAGATTGAAATTGCCGTAGACGCCTTGGGTCTGGGAACCGGCGTAGGCCTCGTTGTTGTCACCCATGGCCCCGGCGATGTTGAAGCTACCCCCGGTTGCCGTCGACTTGCTTCCGGTGTCGCGTGCCATGGCGACGTTGAAGTTGCCGCTGTTCGCGTTGGCCGACCCGCCCCTTGAGGAGACCGCGATGTTTCCGACACCCTGGTCGGCCACAGCCACGCTGCCGTCACCGCGGGCGATCGCCGTGCTGAACACGTCGGTGGGCAGGCTCCCGGCTACCGCCTGGGCGTTGGTCCCGACCGCGAAAGCCAACCCGAACAGGCCCCCGGCGGTGGCCGTGGCGCCCGGTCCGAACGCCACCGCCAATCCCAGCAAACCCGTCGAGGAGCAGCTGGCCGAACCGGTGTGCATGTTGACCGAGCCGAACGCCACACAGCCGTCGGCGGCCTTCGCCGGCGCGGGCGTGCTCACCGCCAGCGTGGTGGCGGCCGCTGCGCCGATCAGAAGTGCGCCCATCCGGCGCACGCCATCGTTGGTCGCTGTCCGTGAATACATGAATCCCCCCATTCCATCGACGGCCTCCGTTGGCCGTCTGCGCGGAACTTAACTCGGCAAGCTTCGATGTACCGGGATTTCGGCAAAATATTGACGCTTGTGTCTAATTCCTGGGAGGTGGCTGTGCGAAGCCGTGAATCGGCGGCCAACACGGTCGATTCCCAGGAAGCTGACCTACCCTGGCGTCATCGACGAAGGGGGTTGGGCATGGCGACGATGTCACATCGCGGCCGGCGACTGATCTACGGCGCGGTCGGCCTGGCGATCGCTCTGACCCCGGCGGTGGCAGCCGGTGTCAGCGGTCCGGGTCCGCAGGTGCTGGCCCAGTGCCAGGACACCGATACCGAGGACAGCTTCTCGATGAACTGCGCCCCGACCGTCATTCCGGACACCAGCGATCAGCTGACCGAGGCGGAGGTCGCCGAGCCTGGTTTCAACGCCGTCCCGGGCGGTCCGCATGACGGCGGCGGCGGTGGTGGTGGCGGCGGTCATCACTGACCGAGGTCCTCATTGAGGATGCGCTTGGCCGTCGTCAGGTGATCGATCGCCCGGGCGAGGTAGGTCTGGTAATTCGAGGAGTCCTCGGGTTGCCGGGAGTTGGCGAACCGCAGGCACGCGTGGGTGGCGGTGTTGAGATCGTCGATCATGCTCTGCAGTTCGGCCGTCAGGGCGGGATCCGGCGTGGGCAGATCGGCCTGCAGACCGACGGCGTTGGTGTCGTGCAGCCGCTGACACCCGGCTCGGACGCCCGCTTCGTCGTTGCGGTCCGACGCCCCGGAGACCTCCTCGAGGGCTTGCGCTGACTCCTTGAAGTGCTCACCGGCGCGCGATTCCCACGCTCGCACCGCCACCGCGAGAGGGGACGGGACCACCGGCGCCGTCGAACTCGACGTGGTCGCAGGCCCGGCGGTGTCGGCGACGGGGTGGCGGGCCATGCCGATGAAAGCCACCACCAGAAGCCCGAACCCCACCAGGGTGGCCCCGACGAGAACGGCTACCGCCGCCTGCATGCGCCGATTGGCTGCCATGGCTTCACAGTGCGCCCGAGTCGGTTCGGGCAGACAGGGTCTTTGGACCTGACGATCCACCCGAATGGCATCGGCGGCGAATAGCGAACCGGTGTAATGGGCACACGGGTGGCATTGAGCGTGGAGGGAAGCGATGGAACTGATTTCACCGACCGATTCGATGTTCCTGTTGGCCGAGTCGCGGGAGCATCCGATGCATGTCGGCGGATTGCAATTGTTCGAGCCGCCCGAAGACGCCGGTCCAGAATTCATTCGCGACATCTATTCGGCGATGTTGACCTTCGAGGATGTCCAGCCGACGTTCCGCAAGCATCCCGGTGAATTGTTCGGCGGTATCGCGAATTTGGCGTGGTCCTTCGACCATGACATCGACCTCGAATATCACCTGCGCCGGTCGGCGTTACCCTCGCCGGGGCGGGTGCGCGAACTGCTCGAGCTGACCTCGCGGCTGCACGGCACCCTGCTGGACCGGCACCGCCCGCTGTGGGAGGCCCACCTCGTCGAGGGTCTCAACGACGGACGGTTCGCGGTGTACACCAAGGTGCACCATGCACTGGTCGACGGTGTCTCGGCGATGAAGATGATGCGCCGCGCCCTGTCCGACGACCCGCAGGACACCGACCTGCGGGCGCCCTGGAACATCGGTCCGCGTCAGCGGACGAAGACCGTGTCACGGTCCTCCCGGCTGGGTGGTCTGGCCAGGGCCGCGGGATCGGTTGCAGGACTTGCCCCTTCGGCGCTGACGCTGGCCCGGGCGGCGCTGCTCGAGCAACAGCTCACCTTGCCGTTCGGTGCGCCGAAGACGATGTTCAACGTCCCGATCGGTGGAGCCCGCCGCTGCGCGGCGCAGTCCTGGCCGATCAAGCGCGTCGTCGCGGTCAAGGACGCCTCCGGCGTCACGGTCAACGACGTCATCCTGGCCATGTGCGCCGGCGCGCTGCGCGCCTACCTTCTGGAGCAGGACGCGCTGCCGGACCGGCCGCTGGTGGCGATGGTGCCGGTGAGCCTGCGCTCCGAGGACGACACCTCCAGCGGCGGCAACCAGGTCGGTGCGATCCTGTGCAGCCTGGCCACCGACCTCGACGACCCGGCCGAGCGGCTGGACACCATCCACGCCTCGATGCGCGGCAACAAGGAGGTGTTCACCCAGCTGCCGCGGCTGCAGCAGTTGGCGTTGTCGGCGTTCAACATGGCGCCGCTGACCCTGGCGCTGGTGCCCCCGCTGGCGCAGGCCGCCCAGCCGCCGTTCAACCTGGTGATCTCCAATGTGCCCGGCGCCCGTGAGCCGCTGTACTGGCGCGGGGCCCGGCTGGACGGCAACTATCCGATGTCGATCGCACTGGATGGTCAGGCCCTCAACATCACGCTGTCCAACAATGCCGACAATCTGGACTTCGGGCTCGTCGGCTGCCGCCGCAGCGTCCCGCATCTGCAACGGCTGCTCGGGCACCTCGAGGATTCTCTGGCCGGATTGGAAGAGGCCGTCGGCGTCTAGGCGCCGAACGAGAAGGCGGCGACGACCCCTCAGGTCGCCGCCGCCTCGTCTCGGTCTGCCGCTAGGGGCAGGTGACCTCGATCTCGAAGGGCTTGTTGACCGGCTGCATCGGGTTGGCCATGTCCACACCCGTCGCGGTTCCGGTGATCTTGAAGTTGTTGCCGTCCTTGGTCGCGGTGGCCGATGCGCCGCCCGGCACACCTTCCGTGTAGCCCAGGGTCACGCCATTGACGTTGCCCAGTCCGACCGACTTGACCTGCGAGGCGTCCTCGCTCAGGACGACGGCGATGCCGGTGGCGGCCTCACCGATGGCGATGTTGTAGTTGCCGGCTGCCGTCGCGCAGACGACCTGGCCGTTGATGGTCTGGGGCTGACCGTCGATGGTCACCTTGGCGGTGCTGGCACCGGAGCTGGCGCTCGGGGCCGCCGCACTCGACGAGGCGCTCGCCGCCGCAGAGCTCGACGCGCTCGACGTCGACTCAGCTTTCTTCTCTTCCTTGGAACAGCCGGACAGGCCGGCGACCAGAACTGCAGCGCCGGCTACGGCCACCACAAAACCACGATTCACCGATTTCTCCTTTGTTGAAGTGACCCGTCGACATTGACGGATCATCGGGACGATTATGGGTCGCGGTTTGCCAGTGATGGCCTGAATGAGCGAAATTGCCATTCGCCTTTCCGCGCCCGACGTGGCAATTTCGCGCCTCGCAATCGGTATCGTCGGGCAGCGTGCAGACGCTGCGTACACCCGATGATCGGTTCGCTGAACTTCCCGACTTCGGCTATTCGCCGAACTACGCCGACCTCGATGACGGCGAGGGCGCGACCGTGCGCGTCGCCTGGGTGGAGTCCGGCCCCGCCCACGCCGACCCCGTGCTGATGCTGCACGGCGAACCCACCTGGTCCTTCCTGTACCGCAAGATGATTCCGATCATCGCCGCCGCCGGGTACCGGGTGATCTGCCCCGACCTGGTCGGCTTCGGCCGCTCCGACAAGCCGACCCGGCTCGAGGACCACACCTACGCCCGCCACGTCGAATGGATGCGGGCGCTGGCCTTCGACGTCCTCGACCTGCGTCGGGTGACCCTGGTGGGCCAGGACTGGGGCGGGCTCATCGGACTGCGGGTGGCCGCCGAGAACATCGACCGCTTCAGCCGCATCGTGGTGGCCAACACCGGTCTGCCGACCGGGGACATCAGCATGCCCGAGATCTGGTGGAAGTTCCGCGAGGCCATTCAGACCGCGCCGACCGTCGACGTCGGGCGGTTCGTCGAATCCGGCTGCCGGCGTCCGATGAGCGATGAGGTGCGGGCCGGCTACGACGCGCCGTTCCCCGACGACGGCTTCACCATCGCCGCGCGTGCGATGCCCGGCCTGGTGCCCACGAGTCCCGACGACCCGGCCTCGGAGGCCAACCGCCGGGCGTGGGCGGTGCTGGCGGCCAGTACCGTGCCCATGCTCGTCGCCTTCAGCGACGGCGACCCCATCACCGGCGGCATGGCGCCGATCTTCCAGCAGCACATGACCGGCGCCCAGGGCATCGAGCATCCGACGATCCACAACGCCGGCCACTTCCTGCAGGAGGATGCCGGCGAGGACCTGGCCCGGCACATCGTGAGCTTCCTCGGGTAAGCCGCTGGTTAGATGTCGGCGTGCCCTTTTTCACCGTCGACGCGGAGCTCCCCGGCCGGCGGGGACGCAGCGGGGTGATCCACACCCCGCACGGCGACATCCACACCCCCGCGTTCATCGCCGTCGGAACCAAAGCCACCGTCAAGGCCGTACTGCCCGAGACGATGCGCGATCTCGGTGCCCAGGCCGTGCTGGCCAACGCGTATCACCTGTACCTGCAGCCCGGCCCTGACATCGTCGACGAGGCCGGTGGTCTCGGTGCGTTCATGAACTGGCCCGGGCCGACGTTCACCGACAGCGGCGGGTTCCAGGTGCTCTCGCTGGGTGCGGGGTTCCGCAAGGTGCTGTCCATGGATGCCAACCGGGTGCAGGCCGACGATGTGATTGCCGAGGGTAAACAGCGGCTGGCTCATGTCGACGACGACGGCGTCACGTTCATCTCGCACCTCGACGGCTCGACGCACCGGTTCACCCCGGAGGTGTCGATGCAGATTCAGCACAAGATCGGCGCCGATATCATCTTCGCGTTCGACGAGCTGACGACGTTGGTGAATACCCGCGGCTACCAAGAGGAATCGGTGGCCCGCACCCACGCCTGGGCGCAGCGCTGCCTGACCGAACACCGGCGGCTGAGCGCTGCACGGCCGGAGCGGCCCGCGCAGGCCTTGTTCGGGGTGGTGCAGGGCGCGCAGTACGAGGACCTGCGCAGGCAGGCCTCCCGCGACCTGGCGGGTCTGGTCGACGCCGAGGGCCGCGGTTTCGACGGCTACGGCATCGGGGGAGCGCTGGAGAAACAGAACCTGGCCACCATCGTCGGCTGGTGCATCGACGAACTGCCCGACGACAAGCCCCGGCATCTGCTCGGGATCAGCGAGCCCGATGACCTGTTCGCGGCGATCGAGGCCGGAGCGGACACCTTCGACTGCGTGTCACCGTCTCGGGTGGCGCGCAATGCCGCGGTGTATTCGCCGGCCGGACGGTTCAACATCAACACCGCCCGGTTCCGGCGGGATTTCACCCCCATCGACGACGAGTGTGATTGCTACACCTGCGCGCACTACACCCGGGCCTACCTGCATCATCTGTTCAAGGCCAAGGAGATCCTGTCGGCCACGCTGTGCACGATTCACAACGAGCGCTTCATCATCCGGCTCGTCGATCAGATCCGCGCGGCCATCACCGCCGGGGAATTCGACGACCTGCGCGATCACGTCCTGGGCCGCTACTACGGGTCGTCCCGCTGACGTTCGGCTCAGGTTGCTCTTACTTGACGCGTGCACAATAGGGCCATGACCGCTCCCGCACAGTCGCAGGCGCTGCTCGTCGAACTGCTCGACCCGGCCAATCGGGCCAACCCCTACCCGGTGTACGCCCGGATCCGGGAAAGCGGGCCGATGCAGCTGCCCGACAACGACCTCCACGTGTTCGCCACCTTCGCCGAGTGCGACGAGGTGCTGCGTCACCCCGACTCCTGCAGCGACCGCACCAAATCCACGATGGCGCAGCGCGCACTGGCGGCAGGACAGCAGCTGCGCCCGTTCGGTACACCGGGTTTTCTGTTCCTCGACCCGCCCGACCACACCCGGCTGCGCCGGCTGGTCAGCAAGGCGTTCTCGCCCAAGGTCGTCAAGGCGCTGGAAGCCGATATCGCCGCCATGGTCGACGGTCTGCTCGACAAGGTCGCTGCCACAGGCGAATTCGAGGTGATCGAGGATCTGGCCTACCCACTGCCGGTGGCCGTGATCTGCCGGTTGCTCGGTGTGCCCATCGAGGACGAGCCGAAGTTCAGCTGGGCCTCGGCCCTGCTGGCCCAGGGCCTGGATCCGTTCATCGCCTTCACCGGGCAGTCCCAGGGCTTCGAGGAACGCCTGGAAGCCGGGCTGTGGCTGCGCGGATACCTGCGCGAACTGCTCGAGAAGCGCCGCGCCCACCCGGCCGATGATCTGATTTCCGGCCTGATCGCCGTCGAGGAATCCGGTGACCAACTCACCGAGGACGAGATCGTCGCAACCTGCAACCTGCTGCTGATCGCCGGCCACGAGACCACGGTGAACCTGATCGCCAACGCCATCCTCGCGCTGCTGCGTCACCGTGAGCACTGGACGGCGCTGGCCGGTGACGCCGAATTGGCTCCGGCGATCATCGAGGAGACGCTGCGCTACGACCCGCCCGTGCAACTCGCGGGCCGCATCGCCGGTGCGGACATGACGATCGGCGGAATCGATATTCCCAAGGGCGACAACATGATGCTGCTGTTCGCTGCCGCGCACCGCGACCCGCTGGTGACCGACCGGCCCGACGAGTTTGACCCCACCCGGGACACGGTGCGCCACATGGCGTTCGGCAAGGGTCCGCACTTCTGCCTGGGGGCCCCGCTGGCCCGATTGGAGACGGCAGTGGCGTTGTCGGCGGTGACCAAGCGGTTCCCGAACGCACAGCTGGCCGGTGAACCCGTCTACAAGCCCAACGTCACACTGCGTGGTATGGAGTCGCTGCCCGTCGCACTGGGCTAATCACCCAGCGCCGCAATGACTTCCTGAGCTGCCCGCTCACCGGCCTCCACCGCGCCCTCCATGTAGGCGCTCCAGAACGTCGCGGTATCGGTCGAAGCCCAGTGGATGGTGCCGATCGGTTCGCTCAGCGCCGAGCCGTACGTGGTCCAGACGTGCGGGCCGAGGTTGGCGTTGTAGCAGCCGCGGGTCCACTGCCGGTCCGACCATTCGCCGTCGACGTAGTACTCGGGTTTGGCGGCCCGGCTGCCGTAGTGGCGCACCAGTTCGGCGGTCAAGGCTTCGCGCCGGTCGGCTTCCGACCACGTGATGTGGTCGCGGGCCTGCTCACCCTCCAGGAACATCAGGATCACGCCGTGGCTGTCGCCGGGCAGGCAGGTGTCGTTGGACATCCGCGCCGGGCCGACGTCGGAGATCAGCTGCCCATTGAAACCCTCTGCGCGCCAAAAGGGTTCGTCGTAGATGAAGAACGCCTTCATCGCCGAACCGTTGGGCATCCGCTGGGTGAGCTGATCGCGAACCCCCGGCAGCGGCGGGTCGTACATGATGCGGCTGGCCAGCGTCGGCGAAATCGCGACGATGACCCGCCGCCC
This sequence comes from Mycobacterium sp. M26, assembly GCF_001494595.1. GTDB lineage: Bacteria > Actinomycetota > Actinomycetes > Mycobacteriales > Mycobacteriaceae > Mycobacterium. The sequence continues at coordinate 111,778 of NZ_LN929907.1, read as the reverse complement.
GGTGGCCACCAGCCCACCGCGGCAGTGCACGGTCACCCGGTCGGCGGTGTGCTCGATCAGCAGTACCGGAGCCTTGAGCAGGATGTGCTCGGAGATCAACGCCGCCAACCGGTTCGGGATCTCGCTGGTGCCGCCGACGAACCGGGTGGTCTGCGCCCCGCCCTCGGACTCGGCGAACAGTTCAGCGGTCACACCGCAGGTCTGGATGGTGAACAGCAGATGCAGGAACGACACCTCCGCGGTCGGCACCGCGAGGATGCCGACGGTACAGATCTCCAGCAGGGTGCGCGCGACGGGGGCCAGGCCCTGCGCGTCGTACCAGTCGGCGGCGGTGATGGCGTCCCACTCCTCGGCGTGCGGCGCCAGCCACGGTGCCTGCGGCGGCACCTCGGCCGCCAGTTCGTCCAGTGTGGTGAACACCTGCTCGAGCGCGGCCAGTTCACCGGCGAACCGGTTATGGAACTCGTTCTCGCCCAACACACCTGAGCCCACCAGCTCATAGGACGTCTGACCCTCGTCGTACTGCGGATAGGTCTGCACGCCGAGTTCTTCAGCCAGCGCGAACATCCGGTGGTGGGTGTCACCGATCCATTGGGCACCCAGCTCGACAGGAAGGCCCGGTACCACCTCCTCGGTGAGGATCCGGCCGCCGACCCGCTCGTCGGCCTCCAGGACCAGGGGTTGCAGGCCGGCGGCCAATACCGTGCGGGCGGCGATCATTCCGGACAGGCCGGCACCGACGATGATCACGTCGGCCTCGCGCTGGGAGGTCGTTGACATAGAAGACAATCTAGAGCGGGTTGAGCACCCGTTCCAGGAATTGCCGAGTCCGGGCCTCTTTGGGATTGCCGATCACCTCGGACGGGGGGCCCTGCTCGAGGATGATGCCCTGATCGGTGAACAGCACCTGATCCGAAACCTGCCTGGCGAACTGGATTTCGTGGGTGACAATGACCAACGTCCACCCCTCGACGGCGAGGTCCTTGATCACCGAGAGCACTTCACCGACGAGTTCAGGATCCAGGGCCGAGGTCGGCTCGTCAAAGAGCACCAGTTTGGGCTTGAGCGCCAGCGCCCGGGCGATGCCGACCCGCTGCTGTTGACCGCCGGACAGCTCGTACGGGTATTGGTCCCGCTTCTCGGCCAGCCCGACCTGATCGAGGAGGGCCAGCGCCTCGGCGATGACCTCGTCCTTCGGGCGCTTCTGGACGATCAGCGGCCCCTCGGTGACGTTCTCCAGCACCGTCTTGTGCGGGAACAGATTGTGCCCCTGGAACACGAATCCGCTGCGGGACTGGAACCGGCGGACCTCCGGCTTGGGCACCGGCTTGGAGAAGTCGAGCTCGATATCGTCGACCCGGATCACCCCGGCGTCGGCCCGATCGAGCGCGTTGAGAGTGCGTAACAACGTGGTCTTGCCGGAACCGGACGGCCCGATGATCGTGGTCGCCGTGCCCCTCTGCACCGTGAACGAGACGCCCCGAAGAACCTTGTTGTCGCCGAACGACTTCTCCACACCCTCGGCGGTGACGCGGTACTCGATGCCGTCGGTCTTCTCGCTATCCGTCATCGCGCCACATACCTTTCCAGCCGGTGCTCAAGCCGGCTTTGGCCGAATGAAAGCACCAGGCAGATGATCCAGTAGTACACAGCCGCGGTGCCGTACAGCGCGAAGAACTCGAAGGTCGGTGCGGCGGCCACCTGAGCGGTGCGCAGCAGTTCGGTCACCAGGATCGTCGAGGCCAGCGACGTGTCCTTCACCAGCGATATCAGTGTGTTCGACAGCGGCGGGACCGCCACCCGGGTGGCCTGGGGGAGGATGATCCGCCGCAGCGCACCGGCGTAGTTGTATCCGATGGTTTCGGCGGCCTCCCATTGGCCCTTCGGAATGCTCTGGATCGCCGAACGGATGATCTCCGCCGCGTAGCCGCCGACGTTGAGGCTGAACGCGATCACCGCGGCCAGGAACGGCTGCAGCTTGATCCCGACCTGGGGCAGTGCGAAGAAGATGATGAACAACTGCACCAGTAGGGGTGTGCCCCGAATGATCGAGATGTAGAACCGGGCGACATTCGACACGATGACGTTCTTCGACAACCGGCCGAGTGCGACGACCAGCGCGATCACCAAGCCGATGACGAAGCTGATGATGGTCAGCGGAATGGTCACCGTGATCGCGGCCTTGGCCAACGGCCACAGGTTGTCGGCGATGAGCTTCCATACCGAGCGGTGCCCGGCTTCTGCTGTTGCACCGGTGACGTTGGCCTTCAGGTACTTCTGCGAGATCGCCGCCAGGGTGCCGTCGGCCTTCAACTCGTCGAGCGCCCGGTTCAGCTCGGGCAGCAGTCCGCTGTTCTTGCGGGCCGCGAAGCCTTGCTCGCTCTTCTCCCCGATGGTGGCGCCGATCTTGACCGACTGGTCGTTGGTCTCGGACTGGTAGGCGTAGAAGGCGATGCTGTCGTTGACCACGGCATCGACCCGGCCCTGGTTGAGCAGGGTGATGGCCTGGGTGAATCCCTCCACCGGCTCCAACTTGGCGCCGGCATCACGGGAGACCTGGGCCCAGTTGCTGGTGACCGTCGCACCGACCGTCTTGCCCTTGAGATCGGCCACCGAGGTGATCGAGTTGTCATTCGCCCGGGTGATGACGACGCCTTCACCCACCGAATACGGCTCGGACAAGTCGTACTTGCTCTTGCGTTCGGGGGTGATGGTGACCTCGTTGGCCACCACGTCGAAACGGTTGGCCTCGAGCGCGGCGAAGATGGAATCCCACGGGGTCTGGACGAACTCGACCTTCTTACCCAGCCGCTCGCCCACCGCGTTGGCGACGTCGACGTCGTAGCCGGCGAGTTGCCCGGTCGCGGGATCCTGGTAACTGAAGGGCGCGTAGGTACCCTCGGTGCCCACTCGCAGCACGCCCGAGGACGAGAGCCGGTCGGCTCCGGTTTGACTCGAACCGCAGGCACCCAGGAGCACCGTCGCGACCAGCAGGACGGCGAGCAGCAGGCTGCGTGGGAGGTGACGCATTGTGCGGAGGTTAATGACGCGGGGGATGCCCGCCAAGGGTTCGGATCAAACGGGTTGGTATATCCACGGCTCGCGCGGCAGCACAGCCGGGTCGAATCGCTCCAGGAGTGTGCCGAGATCGGCCGACGGCCACCCCAGCGAGCCGCTGATCAGCCCCAATGCCTGGTCAACGCCGAGTTCGGCCAGCGTGACCGCACCGTCGCGCTTGGCCAGTCGCTTGCCGTCGGCGTTGAGCGCCAACGGCACGTGGGCGTAGGTCGGCTCCGGATAGCCCAGCAGCCCGGCGAGGTAGGCCTGCCGGGGGGAGGAGGACAGCAGGTCCTCGCCGCGCACCACCTGGTCGATACCGCTGTGCGCGTCGTCGACCACCACGGCCAGGTTGTAGGCCGGCACCCCGTCACCGCGGCGCAGCACGAAGTCGTCGACCACGCCGGTGTAGCTGCCGTGAAGCAGGTCGGTCACCGTGTATTCGGCAGTGTCCGAACGCAATCGCAGCGCGGGCGGCCGGGCGGCGCGACGGGTGGCCCGATCCTGCTCGGAGAGCTCCCGGCAGGTGCCGGGATAGGCCCCCTCCGGGGCATGCGGTGCGCGCGGAGCGCTGAGGATATCCTTTCTGCTGCAATAACATTCGTAAACCAGCCCGCGTTCGATGAGAGCGTCGACCACCGCGTCGTAGCGGTCTCGGTGGGCGGACTGCCATTCCGGCTCGCAGTCCCAAGTGATCCCGATGGCGGCGAGGTCCGCGAGCTGACGGTGCGCCACGTCGTCATGGGTGCGGTCATCGAGGTCCTCCACCCGGATGAGAAACCGCCTGCCCGTCGAGCGGGCGAACAGCCACGCCAGCACCGCGGTGCGCAGATTGCCGATGTGCAGATCGGCCGACGGGCTGGGAGCGAACCGGCCTGCGCCGCTCACCCGTGACCGCCCAGCCCCGGAACGATGTCGCCGAGGCGGAACCGGACCGGCTCGTCGAGCTGTTCGTAGGTGCACGAGCGTGGGTCACGGTCGGGCCGCCAGCGGTTGAACTGGGCGGTGTGCCGGAACCGGTCGCCCTCCATGTGGTCATAGCGGACCTCGACCACCAGTTCAGGCCGCAGCGGGGTGAACGACAGGTCCTTACCGGCGTTCCATCGCGAACCTTCGTTCTTGCGCGGGGTGCGTTCGCCGGATTCGTGCGCCGCCCAATTCCACGGGTGGTCCTCAAAGCTGGTGACCAGTGGCTGCAGTTCGGCGAACAACGCCCGGCGCTTGGCCATCGGGAACGCGCCGATGACGCCGACCGAGGCCAGCGCGCCATCAGGTTTGTACAGCCCGAGCAGCAGTGAGCCGATCGCGTCGTCGCCGGACTTGTGCAGCCGGTAGCCGGCCACCACACAGTCGGCAGTCCGCTCGTGCTTGATCTTGAACATCACCCGCTTGTCCGGTTGATAGGTGACGGTCAGCGGTTTGGCGATGATGCCGTCGAGTCCGGCGCCCTCGAATTCGGAGAACCAGCGTTGCGCGGTCGGCAGATCGGTCGTGGCCGGCGTGACGTGGAACGACGGGCCCGCCCCGGCGAGGGCGTCGACCAGGGCGGCGCGCCGCTCGCTGAACGGCCGGCCGGTGTAGTCGTCGTCGCCCAGTGCCAGCAGGTCGAAGGCGACGAACGCGGCCGGGGTCTGCTCGGCGAGCAGGCGGACCCGGGAGTCAGCCGGATGGATGCGCTGCTGCAGCGCTTCGAAATCCAGGCCGTTCCCGGTGGCGATGATGATCTCCCCGTCGATCACGCACCGCGGCGGGAGTTCGGCTTGTGCGGCGGCGACGAGTTCGGGGAAGTATCGGGTCAGCGGGCGTTCGTTGCGGCTGCCCAACTCGACGGCGTCCCCGTCGCGAAAGCAGATCGACCGGAAGCCGTCCCATTTCGGTTCGTAGGAGGCATCGGGCGGGAAGGACGTCACTGATTTGGCGAGCATCGGGGAGACCGGCGGCAACACGGGCAGGTCCATGTCCCCTATTGTGCCTACTTCAGCGCGTTGTCGATGAGAGCCTGGGCAGCTTTGCGGGCGTAGTCCCAACCTGCCGGATCGTCGAGGGACGTGCTGAGGGAGGCTGCCCCTTCGTAGAGCACGGCCAGCTGCCACCCGAGCAACCGGGGGTTGGCTGCCCCCGCCTGCTGGGCCAGGTTGGCCAGGCCGTCGATGAAGTCGTGCTTGTGATTCCGGACGATGTCCTGGACCTCGGGTATGGTCCCGGCTTCGACGGCGGCATTGTGGAACGGGCAACCCCGTATCCGGCCGGGTGGCAGCGAACGGTCGAAGAGTGCGAGCAGCCGTGCCCGTGGTGTGCGACCTGTATCGGCGGGTGTGGGGCTGATGGGGTCGCCCACGCGGTCCTGAATTCCGCGCAGATACTCTTCGACCACCGCCTCTTTGCTCGGAAAATGTTGGTAGAGAGTGCGTTTGGATACCGATGCCTCGCTGGCGAGACGCTCTACGCCGGTGGCGTTGATGCCTTCCCGATAGAAGAGCCGTTCGGCGGCATCCAGGATGCGCTTGCGTGCACCGCGACCACCGCGCACGGTGTCCTGGCGCTGACTGCTCATGCCGCCAAGTATACCGCTGGGTTTACCTTGAGCCTTGTGCTTGCTACGGTTAAAAGTACACCGTTTGGTTTACTTCAGGAGGATCGCGATGACGTCGTTGGCTAGCCGCAGCGTGCTGGTGACCGGGGCGAATCGGGGGATGGGCCGACACTACGTGCAGCAGCTGTTGGATCGGGGAGTCACGAAGGTCTATGCCGCGGCGCGCGACCCGCGCGGCGTCGAGGTTGACGATCCGCGGGTGGTGCCCGTGACCCTGGACGTCACCGACGCGGCGTCGGTGGCCGCGGTCGCCAAGGCTGCTCCCGATGTCAGCGTCCTCATCAACAACGCCGGCATCGTGCGTGGCGCCTCGGTGCTGGACCCGGACACCAGCGCCTTGCGGGCCGAACTGGAGACCAACCTGCTGGGTCCGCTCGCGCTGGCCGCGGCCCTCGCCGACGGGATCGCGGAGCGGGCCGGAGCCGTGGTCAACGTGTCCTCGGTGCTGGCCTGGATGCCGGGCGGCGGCAGCTACGGGGCGTCGAAAGCCGCTCTGTGGAATGCCACCGACTCGATGCGGATAGAACTGGCGCCCCGCGGTGTCCAGGTGGTCGGGGTGTACGTCGGTCTGGTGGACACGGATATGGCCTCGTTCACCGATGCCCCGAAGTCCGATCCTGCCGATGTGGTGCGTCAGGTGCTCGACGCGGTCGAAAGCGGGGCGTCCGAGGTACTCGGTGACCAGATGACCCGGGATATCCGCGCCTACCTCGGTCGGCCACTGGACGAGCGGATGAAGGCGTTGCCCCGCATCTGAGGGCGTAGTTTCGAGGAGTGGCCACCAAAGCCGAGGAACTCGACGTCGACGGGGTCGCGGTGCGGCTCACCAACCGGGACAAGATCTATTTCCCGCAACTCGGATCAGCCGGAACCAAGGGCACTCTCGTCGAGTACTACCGGACGATGGCGTGCCGCGGCCCGCTGCTGACCGCACTGCGGGACCGCCCCACGCATCTGCAGCGGTTCCCCGACGGCATCGAGGGTGAGGAGATCTACCAGAAGCGGGTGCCGGAGAAGCATCCCGACTATCTGAAGACCTGTCGGGTGACGTTCCCGTCCGGCCGTACCGCCGATGCACTGATGGTCACGCATCCCTCGGCGGTGGTGTGGGCCGCGCAAATGGGCACCGTGACGTTTCACCCGTGGCAGGTGCGCTGTCCCGACACCGACCATCCCGACGAGTTGCGGGTGGACCTCGACCCGCAACCGGGTACCGGGTTCGCACAGGCGCGCACCGTGGCCGTCGACATCCTCAAGCCGCTACTCGACGAGCTCGGGCTGGTCGGCTACCCCAAGACCTCCGGCGGTCGGGGGATCCACGTGTTCCTGCGCATCGCCCCGCAGTGGGACTTCATCGCGGTGCGCCGGGCCGGGATTGCGCTGGCGCGCGAGATCGAAAGGCGTGCACAGGATTTGGTGACGACGTCGTGGTGGAAGGAGGAGCGCGGCGAGCGTATCTTCATCGACTACAACCAGAACGCCCGCGATCGCACGTTCGCCGCCGCCTACGCGGTGCGGGCCACGCCGATCGCCACGGTGTCGACGCCGCTCACCTGGACCGAACTCGCCGACGCCGACCCCGACGACTACACCATGGCCACCGTCCCGGACCTGATCGCACGGCGCGGCGACCCGATGGCCGACATGGATTCGGTGGCCCAGTCCATCGAGCCCTTGCTGGCGATGGTCGATGCCGACGAGGAGCGCGGCCTGGGCGACCTCCCGTACCCGCCGAACTACCCCAAGATGCCGGGCGAACCCAAGCGGGTCCAGCCCAGCCGGGACACCGATCGCAAGGGCGAGAAGGACTGAGCCGAACGCGGAATTGCCCTCGGAGTCAATTCAAGTCGGCTCTCGACGTCATCGTTAATTTTGCTGATTCCCCACGAAAACACCTCCCGGCCTGCTTACTTGGGAAGACCACGCTGGGAGGGGTCCGATATGACAGCGGCAGCCTGTGTAGGACGGGTCGGCGGCCTGGCCGTCGCGCTCGGAGTCGGTGCGGCGATCGCGACCGCGAGTCCCGCGCTGGCCGATTCCGGTGACTCCACCGGGTCCTCGGCCCGGCATTCGACCACGCAGCGCGCGGCCAAACCCGCCGCCGCCAAGGCGCGTGCTGTCGAGCCCGCGAAAGTGGTTGCCGTCAAGCCTGTTTCGACGGCATCGACGGCCGCCCGGTTGACCACCCTGCTGGGTGGCAGCCCGGCCGGCCCCGCGGAGTCGCCGCTGGCCTGGACCGTGCTCGCCGCAACACGGCGGCAGCTTGGCCAGATCGCGCCGAGTGCACAGCTGACGGCCAACGTCACCGTGGTCAACGCCCCACCGGTCATCCAGAGCGTTCTCGTCGGCAGCCCCTCGGCCACTACCGGTGCCGTCACCGGAACGGTCAGCGCCACCGACCCCAACGGTGACAAACTCGCCTATCGCGCAACGACATCCGGCAAGGGTGCGGTGACCACCACGACCGCCGGGGTGTTCACCTACACCCCAACCGCCAAGGCGCGCCACGACGCCGCACTGGTTACCGCCGACGCCACCCTCACCACCGATGCCGTCACCGTCACCGTGACCGACCCCGCCGGTGCGAAAGCAGTCACGACGGTGGTCGTGCCAATCTCCCCGAAGAACACTGCGCCGACCGCCAAGACCACGGTCAATGCGCCCAATGCGAGCAACGGCTACGTCGGCGGCAAGGTCGCCGGAACCGATGCCGATAAGGATCTGCTGACCTACAGCGTCAATCCCACCACCGCCAAGGGCGGCAGTGTCACCGTCAACGGCGGGGGAGCGTTCGCCTACACACCCACCGCGGCCGCCCGGCACAACGCCGCCGCCGTCACCGCCACCCTCGCTGACAAGACCGACTCGTTCGTCGTCAACGTCAACGACGGACACGGCGCGGTCCTAGCCGTCACCGTCACGGTGTCGATCAGCCCCAAGAACACCGCGCCGACCGGCAAGACCACCGTCGGTCCCCGCGACGTGAATACCGGTGTCGTCACCGGAGCTATCGTCGGATCCGACACCGACGGCGACGTCCTGAACTACACCGGATCGGTTACCACCGCCAAGGGCAGCTTCGCGCTGGGCGCCGACGGCAGCTTCACCTACACGCCCACCGCCGCCGCCCGCGCCAAAGCGGCCGTCTTCACCGGACCGGCAGCCGACAAGGTCGACACCTTCTCGGTCACCGTCGCCGACGGCCACGGCGGCACGGTCGCCGTCCCGGTCAGCATCACCATCAGCCCGAGCAACACCATCGCCGCCAACGGGCAGACCACCTTCTGCGGGTGCACCTTGATGCCGACCGACACGATCTTCCACGCTGACGTCAGCACGCTGCCGGTCAAGGCCCAGTCGAGCGCATGGCTCAACATCCTGGGGGCCGGCCGCGGCGCCACGCTCAACGCCAACTGGGGTGTCTACTGGCAGAACAACACCGGCGGTATGCCGGTGAACGTCATCGGTGCGAGCGCACGCACCGAGACGGTGATCTTCAATCGCGGCTACTCGACGAGCGGCCCCAGCATCGACAGCCGCCCGTATGCGATCCCGGACCGGCCGATCATCGAAGGGATGCCGGCACTGCCCGCGTGGGATCGCCATCTGCTGGTGTTCCAGGAGGGCACCTGCATCTCCCAGGAGCTCTACAACGTCGCCAATGGGGTCGAGATGCCGGCCAACAGCTTCCAGGACGCCATCGGCAATGCCATCTACCGGGCGCTGTACGGGTCGTCCTGGATCGCCGAGGCCGGTGTCCACTACGACATGAGTTCGCCCTACTACCCGACCACCGGATGGGCCAACGCCGCACACCTGCCCTACCTGCCGATGATCCTGCGGCCCGACGACCTCGCCCGCGGCAGCATCGACCACATGCTCGGTATCGTGATCTCCAAGGACCGCGGGGCGGGCTTCACCTGGCCGGCGGGGTCCGGTGACGGTAGCGGGACCACCGGCGTCCCGATGGGCAGCGTGCTGCGACTGCGCGCCGACTTCGACATGTCCGGATACTCGGCTGTCACCCAGGTGGTCCTCAAAGCCCTGCAGCAGCACGGCGCCGTCATCTACGACTCGACGACTCCCGGCCAGGACGGCGCGAAGCTGCTGGCGATGAGTAATGGCTGGGCGGGCACCGAACATCAGACGGCGCAAGCCGAGCTCAACAAGGTGCCGATCGGCGCATTCGAGGTGGTCGACGTGTCGGGAATCCTGGTCGACCCCGCGACGAGCTGGCAAATACGGCAGTAACGCCTCAGCCTCTGGCTAGGTGCGAGCTGTGAGCTGTGCGCGTTGGCTATCGCCGCGCCGCGGCGCTGTGATAGACAAACCAGCAAATTCGCGACGGCGTTAACGGATGAGCCATCACAGCGAGGGGAAGCAATGAGGCAGACCGGCAGCACGAACGGCCGCGGCGGAAAGCACCGCGCCCCGCGGCGCCGCCTTCAGCCGTACGCCTGGCTGGGCGCCGGTGCGGTGACCCTCGGTGTGGGCGCTGCCCTGGCCGGTGGAACCGCAGTGGCCTACGCCGACACCGGATCCTCCGGCGGCAGCGCCAAGAGCGCGTCGGCCAGTTCGGACAGCAGCTCACAGGACTCGTCATCCAACGACTCGTCGACGACCGCGAAGAAGACCACCGCCCACTCGGCCCGCAGCAGCAAGGTGTCGTCGTCGGGCGGCAACACGAGCGCCAAGGACTCCTCGGAGACCTCGGACACGGTGAGCGCCGCCGCGGCGGCCACGACTGAAACCGCTGCCGCCGCCGCGTCCACCACCACCGCCACTACCGCATCGGCGACATCGACGACGGAAACGACGACCGAGCCCACCACGGTGACCCCGACCGCCGTCGCCCATACGGCCCGGGTGAAGGCCACCGCTGAGACCTCTACTGCGGCAACCTCATCCACGGCCGAGACGACGAGCGCGGCGTCCGCGCTCGCAGCCGCCGACCCGACCCCGAGTTCGACGTCGTACCTGCCGAGCGAGCAGATCGTCGCCGGTGTCGCCTACACCCTGGGCAGACAACAGCTCGTTGACGCGCAGACCGAACTCAACGCGGCGACCTGGGGCAGCGGAAACATCGCGGGCGGACTCGCCGCGATCGTGCCGCAGCTGTTCCTGTCCAGTGCGGCGGCCACGCTTGATCTGTGGTCGGCAACCAACTCCGGTGCGCAGGGCTTCTTCGCCGCCACCGCCAACATCCCGATCGTGCACCAGATCGCCGGCGGCAACCTGCTGGTCAACATCCTGCTGCCCTCGGTGGCGGGCGCCGAGATGAACGCTGCGGCCTTCTTCCTGCCGCTGGTCAGCCTGTTCACCGGCGGCGGAAGCATGGCCCCAGTGAGCAACTCGCTGAGCGCGGCCACGTCGAACACCCGGGTCTACGGGATCGTGCCGGTGACCATGAAGGCCACCACCGAGCCGGTCGTCTACATCTCGGTCAACGGCGGGCCCAGCGTGCCCGTGCTGGTCGACACCGGCTCCTCGGGCCTGGTGATCTCCTACAACGCGGTCAACCAGACCGGTCTGGGCACGCCGACCGGAAGCGGGTCCATCACCTACAGCGGCGCCCCCACCGAGGCTTACGACTACAACATCTATACGACCACTGTCGATTTCGGGAACGGCATCGTCTCCGAGCCCACCAGCGTCGACGTCGTCACCCAGGCCGACTCCGCGGCGTTCGAGAGTTTCCTGAGCTGGGGTGCCGAGGGCATTCTCGGCATCGGAGCGAACGCGGCGGGTCCCGGTCCGAGCATCCCGACCACGTCGCTGCCCGGTGAGCTCAGCGATGGCGTCCTGCTCTACCAGGGCCTGTTCTTCGGCCTCGGCGGTCTGATGATCTTCGGTCAGAACCCGATGCCGGTGCGCGTCTCGGTGCCCGGCACGCCCGACGCGTGGGTCCAGGTCCAGGTGAACAACGGCACCAAGACCACGGTCGGCGCCATCATCGACTCCGGTGGCGTCTACGGCACCATTCTGCAGTCCATCGTTGGCTCGAGTTCGGTCCCGGCCGGCACCAAGATCTCGGTCTACACCGCCGACGGCAGCACGTTGCTCTACTCGTTCATCACCACGTCGTTCGGCAGCCCGACGGTGATCTCGACCGGTCTGATCAACACCGGCTACTACGCCTTCCAGCAGGGGCCGGTGTACATCAACTACGCCTACGACAATCCGTACGGTATCGGCTCGACGGATTTCAACTACGCCTGAGGCTTTGCCCTGCAAGGTAACTCGTGCCGTCGTTGCCAACGACAGCAAACACGTTTTTGACGTTTTCGGAATTTCGCGGAACCCGGCCCCTAGTGGGGCTAATCTCCGCTGAGGTGGCGGTCGCCAGTCCTCAGGAGGAAGAAGAAACATGGGTGCTTCGCGGTTTGTGGGTCGGGTCGGCGGATTGGCGGTCGCGCTCGGTGTCGGCGCCGCTTTGTTGTCGTCAGGATGCGGTGTGGCCTGGGCCGACGAGTCGACCGGATCGGCGGCCACGTCCGGCTCTGACAACAGCAGCGCCAGCGACGGCGGCTCGTCGGGCTCGCATGCCAAGGCCACCGGCGGCTCGCGTCGCTCCGCCACCTCGGACACCGGGAAAGTCAGCAGCAGCGGCGGTGCGCAGAGCAGCTCCAAGCACACCCGCAGCACCATCACACTGAGTACCCCGTCGGTATCGAACTCCTCGGACTCCGCGGACAGCACCGCCGCACCGGCCGCGTCGACCGCCACCGGCGCTGCGGCCAGCACCGGCTCTTCGACGGTGTCCAACACCGAGTCGGTGGCCGGTTCGAGTTCGACGGTCGGTTCGGTGAACCCCGCGGCGCCGGTCGTCGTGGCCCCGACCACGTCGATCTCCGCAGTGCTGACCACTGCCCTGCACGATCTGTTCGATCCGCTGGCCAACGGAGGCCCGACGCTGCCCGTCGACAACCCGCTGGCGCTGGCGCTGGCGGCCTTCACCCGGCGCGAGGCGGCCAGCACGCTGAGCACCACCAACGCCGCCGCGCAGACCACGGCGTCGCTGACGATCGGGAGCAACCCGATCGTCGTCACCCCGACGCTGACCATCAGCAACGGCATCATCGTCGGCGACAGCTACACCACCGACTCCTCGGGCAGCACGCTGGTCTACACGCTGATCAGCGCGCCGGATAAGGGCGGCAAGGTGACCTTCTCGGCCACCACCGATCCGCTCTACATCAAGGGCAACTTCAGCTACCTGCCGAATCAGTCGGTGCTGACCGGCGCCACCAACGAGAAGTTCACCATCATGGTGGCCCAGAGCACCGCCTTCGACCAGTTCCTGGGCAACATCCCGATCCTCGGCTCACTGGCCACCCCGATCATCAACCTGCTGCACCAGACCCCGATCCTCGGTGATCTGCTCGCACCGGTCATCGGCTACGCCAGCTTCGCGACGTTCAACTCCAACACGGTGCTGCCGGCGACCGATCCGGTGGCCTACACCTACAAGATGCCGTCGTTCGACGGCACCCTGATCAGCGTCAACTGGTTCCCCGCGACGGGTCTGGCCGCCGGGGACAAGCAGGAGACGGTGCTCGACGGGCCGGGCCTGGCCAGCGCGGGCCAGACCGATCCCTACCAGCTCTACGGCATCTCCGGTCTGACCCCGGGTGTGTCCCTACTGCGCGATGAGGGCTACAACGTGGTCACCTGGGATCCGCGCGGCGAGTTCGCCTCCGGCGGCATCCTGCAGCTGGACAACCCGTTCTTCGAGGGCCGTGACGTCTCGGCGATCGTGAGCTGGGTGGCCTCGCTGTCGGCCTCGAAGCTCGACGTGGAGGGCGACCCGGTGGTCGGGATGGTCGGCGGCTCTTACGGCGGCGGCATCCAGCTGACCAGCGCGGCCACCGATCCGCGGATCGATGCGATCGCGCCCGGCATCGCATGGAACTCGCTGAACAACTCGCTGTACCCCGACGAGGCGTTCAAGACCGCCTACGGCTCGCTGCTGCTGCTCTCGCTGATCACCACCGGCTCGCGGATCAACAACCAGATCTACCTGGGCGTGCTCTCCGGTGACCTGATCGGCCGGCTCAGTGAAACCGCCCAAGCGGTGCTGAGCAGCAGCGGACCGACCTCGCTGCTGAACAACCTGAAGATCCCGGTGCTGCTGATGTCGGGCACCGTCGACGTGCTGTTCACCATTCAGCAGGCGATCGACAACGCCGAAACCATTCTGAACAACGGCAATACCGACGTGAAGATGGTCTGGTACTGCGGCGGGCACGGCGTCTGCCTGACCGGGCCGACATCGCCCAACCCGAACATCGACAACACCCTCACCTTCCTCAACGAGGAGTTGAAGAACATCCAGCCCGGCACGGCGATCCCGAACTTCCAGTACACCGATCAGAACGGGGTCTGGTACAAGTCCGATGATCTGCCGGTGTCCGGTAGCCCGTTCTTCGGGACCCCGCAGCAGGTGCTCACCGACGCCGACGGCGGGGTGCTGGGCATCGTGCCGTTCATTGGCGGCTCCGGCCCGGGTTCGGGTGTGCCGGGCAGCCCGTACCAGGCCACGCTGCCGTACTCGCTGGGGTTGGCGTCCAAGGCCAGCAACGCGATCAACGTCCAGGTGGACACCACCGGGCTGCAGCAGATCGTCGGTTCGCCCACGCTGAGTTTCGACTACCAGGGCATCGGCACCAACCGGTTCGTCTACGCCCAGCTCGTCGACAACGCCACGGGCCTGGTCGTCGGCAACCTGATCACCCCGGTCGCGGTGACCATGGACGGCCAAACCCACACGGCCACAGTCGATATGGAGAACATCGTCTACACCGTCGACAACCCGAACGTCGACAACCTGACGCTGCAGATCACCAGTTCGACCACGGCCTACTGGAGCCTGACGTCCTACGGCGTGATCAACATCTCCAACATCAACCTGACGGTTCCCACCCCGGCGACGATCACCACGGAGGTTCTCCCGACCTAGTCGGTGCCGCTGAATAATCGGCAAACTCTCATGCGGGTGGTGTGGTTCCGAACACGTTGGCGCAGGCGGGAATTCGTCTAGCATCGGTGGTGCTGTACAAGTGCGCACAGGGTCGGGACTGTTGATATCGCAAGGGATGAGCACGATGACACTGACGAAGGTTGCCGCCACAGCGGCGTTCTCGATGGCGCTCGGCCTGGCCGGACTGGGCTTCGGCACGGCGATCGCCTCCGCCGACCCGGGTCACGGTCATGGGCACGGTGACTGGGGCTGGGAGGACAACGACGGACCCGGCCAGTGGCGTGGGCCGTACTACGGCCCGGTCATCTACGGACCGCCGCAGGCATGCGTCAACGCCACCGGACCGTTCGGGTACGTCAGCGGAAGCCTCTGCCTCTAGGCCCGCCGGCCCGCGGGCGTGACACCGCGCGCATTGGGCAGCGGTAGGTCGTTGTAGGTCGCGATACCCGGAGCGGCCGCGACCACGGCCGGGATCGCGTGGATCGGCGGCATCGCCGTCATGATGTGGCCGAGGACGAAGAAATCCTCGATGGTCTTGGCGTTCTCGATCAGGTCCGGGGGCGGCAGGAAACCGATGTTCATGGTGACCGTCGGCCGGCCATCGATGGTGATCTTCCAGCCGTCTCCATCCAGCTGCCAGTCCGGATCCAGGGTCTGCCCCTTGCGCCACCGGACGTTCAGATCGATGACGGTGGTGCCGCCGATCCGCCCCTGCCAACTGGCATACACCCCGGCCACATGCCCGGCGGGGATGGTCCAGGACGCCATCACGAGATCCTCGGTGGTCTGGGCGTACTGCGCCTCGCAGACGATCTCGTCGAGGTCCACGCCGAGGGAGTCGGCCACCAGCTGGACGGCCTCGGCGAAGACCGCCGTGCCCTGCGCGGCCATCCCGGGTAGTGCCGGATCATCGATGGGCATGCCGAACCCGCACGGCCGTTCGGTATCCGGCGAGTCGTAGAGGGTGGTGTCCGCGGACTCGGCGATGGTGACCTTGTCGACGCGGTCGCAGGCCGTGGTGGCCACGATCGCCAGCAGCTCGGCGAAACCGGGGCTGACGCCCGAGCCGAAGAGCGTCGACCCGCCGGCCGTACAGGCCTCGAGCAGGCGGGCGCGGTCCGCGCCGAGATTGTGACCGGTGATGAAGGACGCCGAGGCGACCACGTTGACCCCCGCCGACAGGATCCGGACCAGCTCGTCGACGTCGTTCCACATCGGGTTGTAGACCACGCAGTCGGGCTTGAGCGCCAGCAGGGCGTCGATGTCGTTGGTCGCGGTGACGCCGAGCGGTTCGATGCCGACCAGTTCGCCCACATCGCGGCCCGCCTTGTCCGGTGACCAGGCGTAACAGCCGACGAGTTCGAGCGTGGGGTTGGCCGCGATGGCCGCTACCGAGCTTTTTCCGACATTGCCGGTCGTCCACTGGACGACCCGATACGGGGCGATGTTGTGCACTCGCTCAGCATAGGTCCTCCGCCTGCCGCCCAAACCAACGAACGGGTGCAGAAGGTCGAGAAGATCGCGCCACTTCGTCGATCTCGGCGACGGTGGACTACTCGTCGAGTGCGACGGTGCCGCGGCTGCTGCGACGCAGCCGGTGCCGCGTCTTGCCGGTGGGCCGCTTGTTGCGCAGGGCGCCCGCTTCGGCTTCGGGTTCAGGCTCGGGCTGGGACTCCGGCTCGGCTTCGGGCTCGGCTTCGGTTTCCGGCTCGGCGGCGGCAGTGACCTCGGCAGGGGTCTCGTCGTCCGTCGTCTCCGGCTCGGCAGGCGACGCGGGTTCCTCGGCGGATTCGGCCGGCTCCTCGGTGGACTCGACCTCGGCGTCGTCCTCAGATTCGGCCTCGGCCTCGTCGGCGTCGGACTCGGCCTCGTCGGCTGCCTTGCCGCGCTTGCGCTTGGCCTTCTTTTCCTTGGGCGGTTTCGGCGGCTTGGGCGCCTGGTCGGCGACAAACGCCAGATAGAACGCCCCCAGCGCCAGGATGGCCACCGCCGCGGCAGCGCCGTACACCCCGAACAGCCACGGTCCCGCGGAGTCCAGGCTGAGCCAGATCTCGGCCACCGCCGCGCCGATGATCAGCACGCCGGCGCTCAGATGCAGAATCAGCGACCAGAACCGCAGCCGCAGCGCCAGCGCCGGGGTGCCCAGCGCGGGCTTCCGGGTGCGCTGCAGGGTCAGCAGCACCGGCAGGGCCGCCAGCGCGAATAGCAGACCGGTCACGATGCGCAGCACCGTGCCGAGGGTGTGCGAGGTCTGGCCCATCAATTCCCACCAGCGAGGCAGGACGAACAGGAAATACAGGACGCCCCCGACCAGCCACACCGCCAGATGCAGTGCCGTCGCGGTCCAGCGACCCATACGCCTCCTAATGCTGTGAATCCGAGATGCGACCAGGTGGTGGAGTACCCCCTGATCGCACCTCGGATCAGGTGCGGAGGATAGGGGATTTGAACCCCTGAGGGCTGTTAACCCAACCCGCGTTCCAGGCGAGCGCCATAGGCCACTAGGCGAATCCTCCGTCGGCAATGGTAGCCGACTCGCAAGGCGCTCGGATCCGGCTGCCTGACAGCCCGGGTCGGCAAGGGTATTAGACTCGCCGTGGACCCCGCGCGGCGTCTATCCTGTGAACTCCCCCAGGGCCGGAAGGCAGCAAGGGTCAATGGGCTCTGGCGGGTGCGCGGGGTCCCCTATTTGTCGGGTACCTCCCCACCCCGGTGATCACGGCGTTGACGGTCGAAAGGCGCATGGTGTCGTTCCACTCCCTGAGCCGTGACGAGCTCTCCGCCCAGCACGACATCCAGCGGCAGAACTACGCCGATCTGCAGGCCAAGAAGCTGGCCCTGGACCTCACCCGGGGCAAGCCGGCGGCCGACCAGCTGGACCTGTCCAACGGCCTGCTGAGCCTGCCCGGCGCCAGCGACTACCGCGATGACGAGGGCACCGACACCCGCAACTACGGCGGTCTACACGGCCTGCCCGCACTGCGCGCCATCTTCGGCGAGCTGCTCGGCATCCCGGTGCCCAATCTCATCGCCGGCAACAACGCGAGCCTGGAGATGATGCACGACGCCGTCGTCTTCTCGCTGCTGCACGGCGGCGTGGACTCACCGCGGCCGTGGATCGCCGAACCGGTGGTGAAGTTCCTGTGCCCGTCGCCGGGCTACGACCGCCACTTCGCGATCACCGAGACCTACGGCATCGAGATGATCAACGTGCCCATGCTCGAGGACGGCCCGGACGTCGACCTCATCGAGGAACTCGTCGCCGCCGACCCGGCGATCAAGGGCATGTGGTGCGTGCCGGTGTTCTCCAACCCGACCGGTACCACGTACTCCTGGGAGTCCACCCGCCGGCTGGTCCAGATGCAGACGGCGGCACCGGATTTCCGGTTGTTCTGGGATAACGCCTACGCCGTGCACACGCTGACGCTGGACTTCCCGCGGCAGGTCGACATCCTCGGCCTGGCCGAGAAGTCCGGCCACCCGAACCGGCCGTTCGTGTTCGCCTCGACGTCGAAGATCACCTTCGCCGGCGCCGGGGTGAGCTTCTTCGGTGGCTCGCTGGGCAACATCGCCTGGTATCTGCAGCATGCCGGCAAGAAGTCGATCGGTCCGGACAAGGTCAACCAGCTGCGGCACTTGCGGTTCTTCAAGGACGCCGACGGGGTGCGGCTGCACATGCTGCGCCACCAGCAGCTGATCGCGCCGAAGTTCGCGCTGGCGCTGGAGATCCTCGACCAGCGGCTGTCGGACTCCAAGATCGCCTCCTGGACCGAGCCCAAGGGCGGCTACTTCATCAGCCTGGACGTGCTGCCGGGAACGGCCAAGCGCACGGTCGCGCTGGCCAAGGACGCCGGTATCGCGGTCACCGAGGCGGGCGCATCGTTCCCGTACCGAAAAGACCCGGACGACAAGAACATTCGGATCGCGCCCACGTTCCCCCCGGAGTCCGATCTGCGGGACGCGATCGACGGCCTGGCCACCTGCGCGTTGCTGGCGGCCACCGAGTCGCTGCTGCACTGAGCCGTCATGCCGACGGATCCTCGCGGGTTGCGTTCGAGCGCACCGCTTTTGGATGCGTGGCTGCGTTTCAGCGAGGACCCTCCGACACCGTTCACCATCCCGGGGCATAAGCAACGGACCGACCTCGTCGGCGACGTCGTCGCCGGGGACGTCCCGCTGTACGCGGGCCTGGACACGATGAAGCTGAGCCGGGGTGTGCTGGCGCAGGCCGAAGGGCTCGCCGCGCGGTTGTGGGGTGCCGAGGTCTGCCGTTTCTCGGTCGGCGGGGCCACCCACGTCAATCAATCGCTGGCGCTGGGCGTGGCGGCCGGCGGAACATCCGCTGGCAGTTCGGTCGTCATCAGCCGGACCCTGCACCGGTCGATGCTGCTGGGTCTGGTGCTGGCCGGGTTCACCCCGGTGTGGGTGTTTCCCGAGATCGACACCGCGACCGGTCTGCCGCTCGGGGTCCGGCCCGAGTCGGTCGCCGACGCGCTGGGACGGAATCCGGGAGCCCGGGCGGTGTTCGTCGGCGATCCGTCCTACGTCGGCACCATCGGTGACATCCGCGGGCTCGCTGCAGCGGCGCATGCCCATGATGTGCCGCTGATCGTCGACGCGGCGTGGGCAGCGCATTTCGGATTCCACCCCGACCTGCCGCGCCACGCGCTTCAGCTGGGCGCCGACGCCATGGTGGTCAGCGCGCACAAGACCCTGCCGGCGTGGAGCCAGGCGGCCATGCTGCTGGCCCGCGGCGCGCGCATCGACCCGGCGGCCCTGGATGCCGGGGTGGAGGCGACGCACACCACCAGCCCCGCCGGGGCGATCCTGGCCAGCATCGATGCGGCCCGCGCCCTGCTGGAACGTGACGGGACCGCACTGCTGGCCGAGGCGCTTGCCGCCGTGCGCGCTGCGCGCGCCGAACTGTCCGAGGTGGAGGGTCTCGTCGTCCTCGACGGTGCCGGCGTGGATCCGCTGAAGCTGACACTGGTGCTGTCCGGGACCGGCGCCGACGGGATCGCGGTCGAGAACGATCTGCTGGCGTCGGGGCTGCCGGTCGAGGCCGCCGAGCGGGACATGATCGTCGCGCAGGTGTCCCTGGCCGACACCCACGCCAGCGTCGGTCGCCTGGTCGAGACGATCGTCCGGTCGGTGCAGCGCCACCGGGGCACACCCCGGCCCGTCGTCGCCGGTGCGGCCTACCAGATCACCCCGGTCACGGCGATGCCCCCGCGGGAGGCGTTCTTCGCTCCGACCGAGACCGTCGACTGCAGGGATGCCGTGGGACGCGTCAGCGTCGAACTCGTCGCGCCTTACCCGCCCGGGATACCGGTCCTGGCCCCCGGTGAGCAGATCACCGACGGGGTGCTGGAGGCCCTCGGGAAGGCGCGCGCCGACGGCGTGCGGGTGGCCTACGCCGCCGACCGGACGCTGCAGACGCTGCGGGTCGTGCGGTGAGGGTGCGCGGGCGGAGCCTCCGTCGCGGCGAAGTCGGTCGGTCTAGGTAGCCTTCTTCCGTGGCGCTCTACCGCAAGTATCGGCCGGCGACGTTCGCCGAGGTGGTGGGGCAGGAGCACGTCACCGAACCGCTGTCGACGGCGCTGTCGGCCGGCCGCATCAACCACGCCTATCTGTTCTCCGGCCCGCGCGGGTGCGGCAAGACCTCCTCGGCGCGAATCCTGGCCCGCTCGCTGAACTGCGAGCAGGGACCCACACCCACGCCGTGCGGGGTGTGCGACTCGTGTGTCGCGCTGGCGCCCAACGGTCCGGGCTCGGTGGACGTGGTCGAACTCGACGCGGCCAGCCACGGCGGTGTGGACGACACTCGTGAACTGCGCGACCGCGCGTTCTACGCACCGGCGCAGTCGCGCTACCGCATCTTCATCGTCGACGAAGCGCATATGGTCACCACCGCGGGCTTCAATGCGCTGCTGAAGATCGTCGAGGAGCCGCCGGAGCATCTGATCTTCGTGTTCGCCACCACCGAACCGGAGAAGGTGCTGCCGACCATCCGGTCACGCACCCACCACTACCCGTTCCGGTTGCTGGCACCGCGCACCATGCGCTCGCTGATCGAACGCATCCTGTCCTCTGAAGACGTCGAGGTCGACGACGCGGTGTTCCCGCTGGTGATCCGCGCCGGTGGCGGCTCGCCCCGCGACACCCTGTCGGTGCTCGATCAGCTGCTGGCCGGTGCCCAGGACAACCGGGTGCACTACCAGCGGGCGCTGGGCCTGCTGGGTGCCACCGACGTGGCGCTGATCGACGACGCGGTGGATGCGTTGGCCGCCGGTGACGCCGCGGCACTGTTCGGCGCGGTCGAGTCGGTGATCGACGCCGGGCACGACCCGCGCCGGTTCGCCATCGATCTGCTGGAACGCTTCCGTGATCTTATTGTGCTGCAAGCAGTTCCGGACGCCGCGGCTCGTGGTGTGGTGGATGCCCCCGACGATGTGCTGGAGCGGATGCGGGACCAGGCCGCCCGCCTCGGACCGGCCACCCTGGCCCGTTACGCCGAGGTGGTGCACGCCGGGCTGGGCGAGATGCGTGGTGCCACCGCCCCTCGGCTGCTGCTGGAAGTGGTGTGCGCGCGGCTGCTGCTGCCCTCGGCCAGTGACACCGAATCGGCTCTGCTGCAACGGATCGAACGTATCGAGACCCGGATGGATATCTCGATTCCGGCCGGTGAGGCCGCGCTGACCTCGCAGACGTCCGCCCCGGCCAAACAGTATGTCCGCAAGACGCAGGCCCAGCCGGCCGCCCCGGCCCCCGCCGCCCCGCTCCGGAGCCCGCACCGCGCCCCGAGCCGGTCGCCACGCCCGAACCGGTGGCCAAGCCTGAGCCGGTGGCCAAACCTGAACCCGTTGCGCCGCCTGCACCCGTGGCCAAGCCGGAACCTGTTGCGCCGCCGCCTGAGCCAGCGGCTCCGACACCCGCACCCGCTGCGCCGCCCGCACCCGCGCCGGCGGCGCACGCCGGTGAGCCGGGCGCAGCCGCGGTTCGCAGCATGTGGTCCACCGTCCGCGAGAAGGTCCGCCAGCGCAGCCGCACCACGGAGGTGATGCTGGCCGGTGCCGTGGTGCGCGCGGTCGACGGCGACACTCTGGTGCTCGCCCATGAATCCGCCCCGCTGGCAAAGCGATTGAGTGAACAGCGCAACGCTGACGTGATCCGCGATGCGCTCAAGGACGCCCTCGGGGTGGACTGGCGGGTGCGTTGTGAGGTCGGCGCCGCCGGGCCCGTCGCGCCTGCCGAACCGTTGCCACCGGAGCCCGCCCCCGACCCGGTCGAGGCGCAGCGTGCCGAAGAAGACAGCATGATCGCCGAAGTGAACCGCGACGAGGACGCCGCCGCCCCGCGCCGCGATCCCGAAGAAGTGGCGCTGGAACTGCTGCAAACCGAACTGGGAGCGCGCCGGATCGACGGCTGACGGGCTGTGAACGATCTCGTCGTGCGCTGTGTCTTTCCTGTGCCGCTCAGCGACAACGGATCTCGCCCATTACCGTCGGTGCATGATCATCGACAGTCGCCGGCTGGCGGCGATGCTGGCTGCCTGCGCAGCGATGACGGCCGCCTTTGTCATCCAGAGTCCCTCTGCGGCAGCCGATCCCAACCCGGATGCACCGCCCAACTGCACCGCCGCCGACCTCGAAGGGGTGCGGACCGGTGTGCAGGCCGCGACGGCGGCCTACCTGTTCACCCATCCCGACGTGAATGCCTTCTTCACCAGCCTGGGTGGTCTGCCGCGCGCCCAGGTGCTGGCCCGGGTGAAGACCTACATGGCAGCCAACCCTGCGGTGAAGGCCGATATCACCGGAATTCGGCAGCCGCTGCTGGACATCAAGAACCGCTGCGGGGATCAGGGCGCACCGAATCCGGTGTGATCAGCCGGTCACGCCGGCGATATCGGACGGCCCGGCAGCGGGCTGGAGTACACCACGCTGGTGGTGATGCTGCCCAGCGTGGCGAGCTTGCCCGTGATGCGTTCGAGGTCGGTCATCGACCGCGCCAGCACCTTCATGATGAAGCAGTCGTTGCCGGTGACGTGATGAGCCTCAATGACTTCGGGAAGTACGGCGAGCAGGTCGTGCACCGGTTTGTAGTTCCCCGAGGGAAAGGCCAGCCGAACGAACGCTGTGATCGAATACCCGAGGGCTTCGGCATCCACGGTGGCGGTGTATCCGGTGATGATGCCGGCGTCGACCAACCGGCGCACCCGGTCGGCAGCCGAACTAGGGGACAGGGCGACCGTGCGAGCCAGATCGGCGGTGCTGATCCGGCCATCGGATTGCAAGGTGTCGAGGATGAGCTCGTCGGTCCGGTCGAGTTCGGTCCGTCGATTGTTCGGCATATCGCGCATAGTGCCATTGATTCGGCGGCTTTTGTGCAGGCTTGGCGTTGATCGTCCGTTCCGTCAGGGGTCGAAGCCCGGTTCGATGGTGGGTATGACCAGTGCTGCCCGGGAGTTCTTCGCCGCCAAGCTCGCATTCGAGATCGACCCTGCCGATTTGGTCGCCGCGCGCCGATCCGAGACGCCGCCGGTGGTCGTCGACACCCGATCGGAGATCGCCTGGGAGCAGGGCCGGATCCCCGGGGCTCTGCACATCCCGGGCCCGCAATTGCCGTCCCGGGCCGGTGCGGAACTGCCAAACCTCAACGCGGACATCGTCGTCTATTGCTGGGGGCCGGGCTGCAACGGCTCGACGCGGGCGGCCCTGACGCTGACCGAACTCGGCTACTCGCGGGTGCGGGAACTCATCGGCGGCTACGAGTACTGGGTGCGCGAGGGTCTGTCGATCGAGACGTCGACGGGGCGTACCCGTAGACCGGTCGATGACCTCACCGCGCCTCATCCGGCGTAATGCCCCACACCGAACGCAGCCAGATCGCACCGAGAGCATCGGTGGTGCGGCGGGTCTGCTCGGCGTCGCAGTCGCCGAGGCGGTCCAGATAGAACATGTGCTGGGTCATCTCGTGCAGGCTGAACACCAGACCTTCGACGTCCGCGCTGGCCGGCTTGGCGATACCGGCGTCCTGATCCTTGCGCACCTGCCGAGCCAGGATCTGCGACAGCCGCGCGTTCCACTCCCGCCACAGTGAGGCGATCTGATCGTCCAGTGGGATGGCCTGAATCGAGGCGATCAGCACCGCCGCGTGCGCGTGCCAGACGCCGACGACGATGGTGGCGCAGCGGTCCAGGAACTCCGCAGGCGTCTCGCGGTCGAACCGGACGAACGACTCGGCCCGGTCCATGAGCTCCGACCAGATCTCGGTGGTGATCACCGCCAGCGCGGAGTACTTGGAGTCGAAATAGAAGTAGAAGCCTGACCGCGTCACCCCGGCCTCGGCGGTGATCTCCCCGACGGTGAGTTCGCCGATGGGCCGGTCGGCGACCAGGCGGGCCAGGGTGTCCAGGATGGCCCGGCGCTGGCGCTCGCCCTTGCTCGCGGTGCGCCGGTCCCCGGCCAGCGAGTCGGGCGTGGCGGTGCGCGGGGTCATGTGCTCACTGTAGCGCCGAAACGATCAGTAATTGACATAGCGTCGATTTTTCATGACACTAAGTCAAAATGTGATCTGACACACGAAGGGCGTCTCATGGCCAAACTCGACATCACCACCCAGACCCGCAATATCGAGGCGTTCCTGGCGACCCTGGACAACCCGCTGCACCGGCGCATCATCGAGAACTACCGCCGCCACGCGATCATGGAGATCACCGGCAACAAGCTGGAGATCTTCAGCCCGGAGATGTCGGTCGACGAGCCGGAGTACCTGATCAACGTCGGCGGGACCAGCATGACGCTCACCGGCAGGGAGCAGGTGCTCGGCTTCTACTCGATGCTCGAAGACCAGGACGCCACCGTGATGGTCGTCGAGGACGAGAAGCTGGCCGTCGCCGACTGGGGGTTCGCCTCCGAGGCCATCTTCAACCACTACCGCCGCGGTGATCAGATCCCCGAGGAGTTCGGCGCCGACCCGGACAAGCTCTACATCCTGCGTCAGCACATCGCGATGATCTGGCCCTACGACAGCAGCGGCCGGATGATCGGTGAGCACGTCTACGAGCATGCCGCGGGCAACGAGCTTGTGGAGGTCGACGAGTCGGAGTTCATCACGCTGGCCGAGGCCCGCGAGAAGCTGTTGCCACTGCTGCGTCCGCTGCCGGCGCTGGAACTCGCCTGACATGTTCGGTGCGGTTCGCCAAAACGGTTATGTAGTCGACGATCTCGACGAGGCGGTGCATCGGTGGGTGAGCGTCACCGGTGCCGGACCGTTCTTCGTGCTGCGCCATCTGCCGCTCGACGAGTTCAGCTATCTGGGCCAGTCGAGCGCACCGGATATCAGCATCGCGCTGGGGAATCTGGGTGAGCTGCAGATCGAACTGATCCAGCAGCACAACGACGCGGCATCGCCGTACCTCAACTTCCGGCAGGCCAAGGGCGCTGGGCTGCACCACTTATCCGCGTGGGCAACCGATTACGACGACGAGTTGGCCCGGCTGCGGCAGGCCGGTGCCGAACCCGATTGCGCCGGGCGGATCGCCGGGTCGGCTCGATTCGCGTACTTCAACGCCGCCGGTACGGATGGCTGCGTCTTCGAGATCTCCGAACTCGGCCGGGACAACGAGTACGGATTCCTGCACGACATGGTGCGTCAGGCCGCCGCCGACTGGGACGGCAGCGACCCGATGCGGGTGCTGGACCCTGTCGGGCTAGGCGTTCCACCACGGGCGCAGCGGCAGTCCGCCGTCACTGCCCTTGGAGTCGAGCTTGACCGCCAGAACCTGGTGCAGCTGAACCACATTGGTCTCGAAGCCCAGCCGTGAGCCGGCCATGTAGAGACCCCACACCTTGGCGGTGGGCAGGCCCACCTCGGCGACCGCCTCATCCCAGTGCTCGACGAGGTTGCGGCACCAGTCCCGCAACGTCAGCGCATAGTGGTGGCGCAGGTTCTCCTCGTGGATGACCTCGAGTCCCACGTCCTGCACTTCGGTGATGATGCGCCCGGACCCGGTGAGCTCCCCGTCGGGGAACACATAGCGGTCGATGAACCCGCCCGCGCTCGGGCCGGTTCTGTTGTCCGGCCGGGTGATGCAGTGGTTGAGCAGCAGGCCGCCGGTGCGCAGCTTGGACTTCAGGAAGCCGAAGTACGCCGGATAGTTGGCCACCCCGATGTGCTCGGTGAGCCCGATCGAGGACACCGCGTCGAACCCGCTCTCCAGCACGTCGCGGTAATCCATGTGCCGCACCTCGGCCAGATCGGCCAGGCCCTCGTCGGCGATCGCCTTCTGCGCCCATGCCGCCTGCTCGCGGGACAACGTCACGCCGATGGCCTTGACCCCGTTGCGTGCGGCGTGGCGCACCATGCTGCCCCAGCCGCAGCCCACGTCGAGCAGCCGGTCACCGGGCTTGAGGTTGAGCTTCTCGAAGACCAGGCGGTACTTGTTCTCCTGGGCCTCTTCCAGCGTCGCCTCGCCGTGCGGATAGCAGGCGCAGGTGTAGGTCATCGACGGCCCGAGCACCCACTCGTAGAAGGTGTTCGACACGTCGTAGTGGTGGTGGATGGCGTCGGCGTCGCGCTTCTTGCTGTGCCGCAACCCCTCGGCGATGCGCCGCCAGCGCGGCAGCGCCTCCTGCGGCGGCGGGGCGATCGGCTTGAGGCGCTCGAGACCGATCGACCGCACAATGTCGACCAGCACGCGGGCTGGCGGCCGCTTGAAGTCCAGCTTCTGAGCCAGTGCCTTGAGCAGCTCGTAGGGGTCGCCGGGATGCACGCCCTGGGTCGCCAGATCGCCCGCCACATAGGCGCGCGCCAGACCCAGATCGCCCGGGGCGGTGGCCAGATAGGTGGTGCCGCGCGGGGTCAGCAGGTCCAGGCCCAGTTCGGCGTCCTTCGGTCCGGCGCTGCTGCCGTCGTATGCGCTGAACTTCAGCGGCAGCTCACCGCCGGCGGCGAACATCTCCAGGATCTCGGCCAGACTGAGCTTGCCCGCTGCTTCAGCCGGGTTCTCGCGAAACGTTGTCATTGTCGTTGCACCGCCTTTGCGTACAGGTCCAGCAGACGCGAATCGGGGTCGTAGATCTTCTTGACGGTCTTATAGATTTCTCCGCCGTAGAGGTCGTCAAACTCCTCGCGGCCGTAGAAAGAATCGGAGTACAACGACTTGTGGCCGTTCAGGTCACTGATTTTCTGCTCGATGAGTCGATTGGTATAGCCCTCTTCCGGCCCGACCGGCACCGAGGACCAGAACCCGATGTTGACGTAGGTGTGCTCGGCGCGCAGCGGGTACAGCGGCCAGCCGTCGGGATCGCGAAGGCGCAGCGGGCACAACCAGATCGGTTCGATGGGAACGTTGTCCAGGAACCAGGACACGAATTCCTCGGTGCCTTCGATCGGCACCTCGACGTCCTGCACCACCCGTTCGCGCGGCGGGCGTCCGTGCCGCGCTTCGATCCGGTCGGCGATGTTGAACTTCTGGTCGTAGCCGATCAGCTTCCAGTAGAAGCTGCTGCGCCGGTACCGCCGCGGCCACAGCCGGCGCAGCTTCGGGTCCTGTGCGCCGAAAGCCCTTGAGCACCAGAACCAGTCGGTGTCCCAGCGCCATAGGTAGTCGTGGATGGTCAGCCGGTCGTCCTTAACCCCATCGGCGTGTTGGATGGACCGGTAGTAGATGTCCTGGCCGGTGTAGTCGCTGACCGGCCCGGGTGTGGTGGTCTGCATGCCCAGGCACAAGTAGCTTTCGCCGGCGCTGAACACCACGCCGTCGAGATAGTCCACCGGCTGGCCGTCGTAGCCACCGGTGTCGATGATCCGGTCCATCGCCGCCACCAGCTCGGCCAGCGTGTGGAACCTCAGGTGCTTGAGCGTGACGAACGGTTTGACGGTCTCCAGCTCGATGCGCAGACGAACCGAATAGCCAAGGGTGCCATAGGAATTCGGGAACGCGCGAAAGAGGTCGGCATGTTCGTCACGGCTGGCGGTGATCACATCGCCGGATCCGGTGAGGATGTCCATCTCCAGCACCGACTCGTGCGGCAGGCCGTTGCGGAACGACGCGGACTCGATACCGAGCCCGGTCACCGCGCCGCCGAGCGTGATGGTCTTGAGCTGGGGAACCACCAGCGGCGACAGACCGTAAGGAAGCGTCGCCGCGACGAGGTCCTCGTAGGTGCACATGCCGGCCACGTCGGCGGTCTTGTTCTGTGCATCGACTGCGATCACGCCGGTCAGTCCGGAGGTGTCCAGGCCCGGGGCCGTGCGCTTGGCGCGGGCCCGGAACAGGTTGGACGTCGGTTTGGCCAGCCGCACCGAGGCCGACGGGGGGATTGCGCGGTAGCTGGCGAGGAGTCGCTCCACTCCCCGCCGGTGAGCTGTCAGTGCCGCGTCAACAGACACACGACTACGCTAGTCGCCAGCCCCAGCCGATGCGACCGCTCGGCGCAATCATCACACCGGGTCACCCCCGCCACCAGAGGAGTTTTGCCTGATGGGACAGGTCAGCGCCGCCAGCACGATCCTGATCGACGCCGAACCCGCCACCGTTCTCGACGCGATCGCGGACTATCAGGGCGTTCGCCCGAAGATCCTGTCGTCGCAGTACAGCGACTATCAGGTGCTGCAGGGTGGCCAGGGTCAGGGCACCGTGGCCAAGTGGAAGCTGCAGGCCACGAAGTCGCGGGTGCGTGAGGTGCAGGCCAACGTCGACGTCGCGGGCCATACCGTCATCGAGAAGGACGCCAATTCCTCGCTGGTGACCAATTGGACCGTCGCCCCGGCCGGGCCGGGCTGCAGTGTCACCGTCAAGACCACCTGGACCGGTGCGGGTGGCGTGAAGGGCTTCTTCGAGAAGACGTTCGCGCCGCTGGGCCTGCGTCGGATTCAGGACGAGGTGCTGGCCAACCTCAAGAAGACCGTCGAAAACGCTTAGCTCGTTCGCGCCGGCTGGGTGGCCAGGAAGGCCGCGATGCCCTGCACCACGGCGGCCGCGTACTTCTGCCGGCCTTCCGGGCTTTCCATCAGCGCCGAGTCGGCCGGGTTCTTCATGTTGCCCAGCTCCACCAGGATCGACGGGTATTGGGCCAGGTTGAGGCCCGCCAGGTCGGCGCGCGGGTAGAGGCCGTTCGAGCCGATGTAGGTCGCCGGCGTCAGACCCGAGGCGGCCAGGGTGTCGCGCATGACGCGGGCGAACTGCACCGAGGGTCCGGCCTGCGCCTGGTTCAGCGGCGGGCTGGAGTAGTTGACGTGAAAACCGCGGCCGTTGGCCGGGCCGCCGTCGGCGTGGATGGACACGATCGCGTTGGGGGCGAACGAGTTGGCCATGGCGGCGCGCTCATCGACGCAGGGGCCGACCTGGTCGTCGTTACCGCGCGACATGGCGGTGCGCACCCCCAACTGGGTCAGCGCCTGCCGGATGAGCAGCACCGTGTCCCAGTTGAAGGTGTGTTCGGGGAAGCCGTCGTCGGTGCTGGTGCCGCTGGTCTGGCAGTCCTTGGTGCCGCCGCGGCCGGTGGGGACCTGCTTGGTCAGCGACGCGTCGTTGGCGCCGTTATGGCCGGGGTCGAGGAAGACGATCATGCCCGCGATGTTGGCGGGCGCGGCATGGGTGATCGGGGTCGCCAGAGGGTATGCCGCGATCAACAGGCTGGCGCATGCAGCGGTGGCGACACGCCTTGGAGCGGACATAAGCACGCGCGTCACCGTAACTCTTCGGCGTCTAGGCTTGAAGTCGGTGAGCGCCGGAATCCCCAGGCGAAACCAAGTCGAGACCAAGACGCAAGGAGACTGTCATGCAGCCCGGTGAAGTGCCCAACCTCGAGGGCTTGCGTGAGAAGGCCGAGCAGGTGCGCGATCAGCTCATGCCGGGCCTGCAGGCCGCGCTGGCGCAGGCTCAGGAGCTGCAGCAGAAGCTGATGGAGGCCCAGGAGAAGCTGGCCGCCTCCGAGGTGCACGGGCAAGCCGGCGGCGGCCTGGTGCAGGTGACCATGAAGGGCAGCGGGCAGGTGGTCGGCGTGCGGATCGACCCGAAGGTCGTCGACCCCGAGGATGTCGAGACGCTGCAGGACCTGGTCGTCGGCGCGATCGCCGACGCGTCGCGGCAGTTCACGATCCTGGCCCAGACCCATCTGGGGCCGCTGGCCAACCAGACGCCGCCCGGTATCCCGGGTGCCGGTGGCCTGGGTACGCCCGGGATCCCGCAGGTCTGACGCGTGTTCGAAGGCCCCGTCCAGGATCTGATCGACGAGCTTGGCAAGCTGCCGGGTATCGGGCCCAAGAGTGCCCAGCGGATCGCATTCCACCTGCTGTCGGTGGAGCCGCCGGATATCGACCGGCTGACCGCGGTGCTGGCGCGGGTGCGCGACGGCGTGCAGTTCTGTGAGGTCTGCGGCAACGTGTCCGATGCGGAGCGCTGCCGGATCTGCAGTGACGCCCGCCGCGACGGTACGCAGGTGTGCGTGGTCGAGGAGCCCAAGGATGTGCAGGCCGTCGAGCGCACGCGGGAGTTCCGCGGGCGTTATCACGTGCTCGGCGGCGCGCTGGATCCGCTGTCTGGGATCGGGCCGGATCAGCTGCGAATTCGTCAGCTGCTCAACAGAATTGGTGAGCGAGTCGACGGGGTGGACATCACCGAGGTGATCATCGCGACCGACCCGAACACCGAAGGTGAAGCCACCGCAACGTATTTGGTGCGGATCCTGCGCGACATCCCGGGGCTGACCGTCACGCGGATTGCTTCGGGTCTGCCGATGGGCGGTGACCTGGAGTTCGCCGACGAGCTGACGCTGGGCCGTGCCCTGGCCGGCCGCCGCGCCATGGTCTAGCCGGTCTAGCCCCTTTGCGCCGAAACCGACAAACGGGCGCAGAAGTGCGAGTAGATCGCGCCATTTCGTCGATCTCGGCGGACTGTCGGACCCGTGGACGACGATGCCGCCATGACTGAAGTATTTCTGGGCAGGGAAGCACTGGGCGATGGGCTGTCTCGCCACGATCTGCGCCGCTGGTACCGGCAGCTCTTCCGCGGCGTCTATGTGCCGAAGTACGCGGATCCAACCCTGGGGGACCGGGCATTGGGCGCGTGGCTGGCCACCGACCGCACTGGTGTCATCGCCGGTGCAGCCGCATCGGCACTGCACGGCGCACTGTGGATACGCGACGACGAGCCCATCGAAGTTCTGGTAGAGGAGCGACGCCGGCAGGCCGGCATGGTCATCCGCATGGATCGGCTGGCCGACGACGAAGTCACCGAACGGAACGGGGTGCCGGTGACCACGCCGTCGCGAACGGCATTTGAGCTCGGCCGGTACCAAAAGCGACCGGAGGCCCTGGCGCGGTTGGATGCGCTCATGCGTGCCGCCCCATTCACCGCGGCTGATGTCGAGCAGATCATGCGCCGCTACGGACCGGTCCGGGGTGTCCGTCAGCTCAGGGAGCTGTTGCCGCTGATTGATCCTGGGGCGGCGTCACCGAAGGAAAGTTGGCTCCGGCTGCTGTTGATCGACGGTGGACTACCGGTACCTGAGACGCAGATCCCGGTGTTGGAGGGCGGCGTGCCGGTGGCCTATCTCGACATGGGTTACCGCGACATCAAGCTCGCATTCGAGTACGACGGAGACCAGCATCGCAGTGACCGCCGCCAGTACGTCAAGGACCTTCGGCGCCTCCCCATGGTCGAGAGACGCGGCTGGGAGGTGATCCGGGTGATCGCCGAAGACCGTCCGGCCGAGATCTTGTTGCGGGCTCGCGAGGCTTACGTACGTCGCGGCGGTGCCGAGATCGACGAAATGGCGCGATCTACTCGCACTTTCGCTGCGTAACGTTGGTTTCGGCGAAAGAGATCACATGCGGCGGGGGGCGGCCAGTCGTTCACGGCGAAGCTCGTCCACCTCGGGCAGGTCCAGCGGCGCCAGCGGCCCGACCACCCGCGACAGCAGCAGGTCGGCCAGCTCAGGATTGCGCGCCAGGCACGGCCCGTGCAGATACGTCGCGACGACGCTGCCCTGCACCGCCCCGTCATATCCGTCGCCGTCGCGGTTCCCCGCACCCTTGACCACTGCGGCCAGCGGCCGCGCATCGGGCCCCAAAACCGTTCCGCCGCGGTGATTCTCGAAACCGGTCAGCGGCTGCGACAAGCCTTCGATCACCGGATTGGACACCACTTCGCCGATCGTGCGGGCCGGCTGCGGCGAGGTCGTCACATCGAGCAGTCCCACCCCCTCGACCCGCTCACCGGCCGACGTCTCATACCAGTGCCCCAGCACCTGGATCGCCGCGCAGATCGCCAGCACCGGCGCCCCCCGCGACACCGCCCGCTGCAAACCCTGATGCGTCAGAAGGTGTTTGGTGGCCAGCCGCTGCGCGTAATCCTCCGCACCACCGAGGGTGTACAAATCCAGCGAGTCCGGCACCGGATCGGCCAGCGTGATCTCGACGATCTCGGCGTCAATACCGCGCAACCGCAACCGCTGCCGCAGCACCACCGCATTGCCGCCGTCACCGTAGGTGCCCATGACGTCGGGCAGCACCAGCCCGATCTGGACCGCGCTCATCAGGAACGCATCCTTCCCAACGTCCGCGTCAGCTGCAGGAACGCCGTGTAGTTCGCCACCACCTCGACATGCCCCTTGGGGCAGGACGTGATCGCATCAATGGTGTTGTGCACCAACGTATGCGGCACTCCGGCATACCCCAGCCGCACCGCTAGGTCGGTACCCCGTTCGCCGGCGGCCACCACCGGCACTCCCTCGAAATGCTCGAAGTTGACGTCCCATAGCCAGGACAGGTCCTCCCCGTCAGGCACCTGCCCGTTGACCGAGATCACCACACCTTCAGCGGTGGTGTCGACCATCGACAGCGCTTCCTGCCAGCCGGCGGGGTTCTTGGCCAACAGGATTCGCGCGGTGTGCTCGCCCATCGGCACGGTCTGGTAGCGCCCGGCGACCTCGTCGACCGTCGATACCGCGGCGACCGCAGCGGCCGGGTCGGCACCCAGTGCTACCGCCGCGGCGACCGCCTGCGTGGCATTGCCCCGGTTCACCCGCCCCGGCAGCGATAGCCGCATCGGCAGCTCCAGGCCGTTGGGCCCGTGGATGTTCACCTCGTCGAACCACCACTGCGGCGACGGTCGCTTGAAATCCGTGCCAGTCGAGTACCAGTGCGCGCCGTCGCGCACGATCACCTCGCCGCTGCGCGGACAGCTCACCGAGTCGTTGGCCCAGCCGGCACCCGCGGCCACCCACACCACGTTCGGGCAGTCGTAGGCGGCCGACGTCATCAGCACGTCGTCACAGTTGGCGATGACGACGGCGTCGGGGTGACGGGCCAGCCCCGCGCGCAGGGTGCGCTCGATGTGGTTGATCTCACCCACGCGGTCGAGCTGGTCGCGCGAGAGGTTCAGCAGCACGATCACCGACGGGTGCACGGCGTCGGAGACGTGCGGCACGTGCATCTCGTCGACTTCGAGGGCGGCCAGCGCCGCGTCGGGGGCACCGGCCAGCGCCGCGATCAGCCCGGCGTCCATGTTGGCGCCCTCGGCATTGGTCGCGACCGGTCCCAGCGTGCCCAGCGCCGCCGCCGTCATCCGGGTGGTGGTGGACTTGCCGTTGGTGCCGGTGATCACCACGCTGCGCCGCCCGGTGCCCAGCTGGCCCAGGATCGACTTGTCCAGCGTCATCGCCACCAGACCGCCGATCATGGCGCCCGCCCCGCGGCCGGTGACCCGGGAGGCCCAGCGCGCGGCGGCACCGGCGGCAAGCGCGGTGCGCCCCCGGAGAGTCATCGTCGGCCTGGGCATCGGACGCAGTTTATGCGGAGCCCGGCGCGGCGGCCCGACACGGATCCGATGTACCGGGCGCTGTCGGGGGTGCGTGCCATCCTGACTGTGTGAGCCACACCTGGGGCAGACCAGCCTCCGAGCCGGGGGATGGCTGGGTCGTCGTCGACGTCGAGACCACCGGCTTCCGCCCAGGTCACGCCCGAGTTATCAGCCTCGCGGCGCTCGCCCTGGACCCCGACGGACGGGTCGAACACTCCGTCGTCAGCCTGCTCAACCCGGGCGTCGACCCCGGCCCCACCCATATCCACGGCCTGACCGCTGAGATGCTCGAGGATCAGCCCACCTTCGGCGATATCGCCGCCGACGTGGTGGACCTGCTGCACGGCCGCACCCTGGTGGCCCACAACGTGGCCTTCGACTACGCGTTCCTGACCACCGAGGCCGAGATGGCCGACACCGCGCTGCCCATCGACACCGTGATGTGCACCGTCGAATTGGCCCGCCGGCTCGACCTGGGCCTGGAGAACCTGCGCCTGGAGACCCTGGCCCGGCACTGGGAGGTCGCCCAGACCCGGGCCCACGACGCGTTCGACGACGCCCTGGTGCTCTCCCGGGTGCTCACCCCCGCGCTGCAGCGCGCCCGCGACCGCGGAGTGTGGCTGCCGGTGCGCCCGGCCAGCCGCCGGCGCTGGCCCAACGGCCGCGTCACCCACGAGGAGCTGCGCCCGCTGAAGATGCTGGCCTCGCGGATGCCGTGCCCGTACCTCAACCCCGGCCGCTATGACGGCAGACGGCTGGTGCAGGGCATGCGGGTCGCGCTGTCAAGCGAGGTGGACCGCACCCACGAGGAGCTCGTCGAGCGCATTCTGCACGCCGGCCTGGCCTACAGCGACGCCGTGGACCCCGAGACGTCGCTGGTGATCTGCAACGCACCCGAACCCGAGCAGGGCAAGGGTTACCAGGCCCGCGAACTCGGCGTGCCTACCGTCTCCGACGAGCAGTTCCTGGACTCGGTGGCCGAGGTGGCCCACGGCACCGGCATCGACGAGTTCGAGCAGTCGGTGGACCAGGGCCAGCAGTTCGCCCTGTTCTGACTCCTAGACCTCGACCGGGACCCGTTCGGCGGGAGCCGACGCACTCATCTGCTTGCGCAGCGTGGAGAACTCCGAGATCGTCTTGGTCGCCACCGTGGCCACCGGCCGGGCATTGCGTCCGTTGGCGTCGGTCTTGGACACCATGACCACGCTGTCGATGTAGGGCTGGATCGTGGTGGCGTTCTGCACCGTCGCCACGATGATGAGCTGGAACCCGAACTTGCGGAACGCCTGCAGCGCCTGCTGGGCGAATTGCGGATCGGATTTCGAGAACGCCTCGTCGAGCATCAGCTGGGCGAAGATCGGCCGGTTGTCGACGCTGTCCGGGCTGGCCAGGTTGAAGCTCAGCGCACCGGCCAGGCAGAACGCCATCAGCTTCTCCTGCTCGCCGCCGGAGTTGTCGCCCGCGTTGCTGTGCGTGCGGATCAGCTCGTCGGTGTGGACATCCCACTCGGCGCAGTCGAAGGTGAACCGGTTGCGCACGTCGAGTGCGTCCCGCGTCCAGGCCTTGTCCTCAGGGGTGTTGGACGCCAACCGGTTTCGCAGCCGGATGATATCGGCGTACTGGTCCAGGATGGCCTGGTTGTCACCCAGCCCGACCTCGGCGATGCGCGCTGAGATGGACTTGACGATGTCGGTCAGTTCGGACACCGCGGTCAGCTGACGCGGGGTCGCGCGCAGCGTCAGACGGGTGCCGCGGTTGAACTCCACCGAGCCCAAACCGGTGTTCACCCTGGCGATCTGGTCGCTGATCCGGCGCGCGGCCTGTTCGGCCACCCGGTGCAGGGTCAGGATCGCATCGGGTGCCTGCTCGGTGACCAGACGCATCATCCGCTCGTAGGCCTCGGGCAGCTCGCGCTCGTCGATGTGCTTGCACAGCGCCACGTAGTCGTGCACCCGCTCGTCGAACACGTCGCTGTCGTTGGGAATCGCGTCGGGGAACGCGGTGTCGAAGGTGTTGAGAATGCGGGCCAATTCGTCATAGGAGCGACGACGGCTCTCCCGCAGTTGCTCACGCTCGCGGCGGATCGCGGTGAACAGCGCGTCGCGGTGCGGTTCTGGGTCCAGCAGCTCCAGAGCCACCGGCAGCTCGGCGGAATACCGGTCCAGCAGTTCGGTCAGCGGTTCACTGACGAACGCCGGGGTCAGCCGCTCCTGCAACTCCAGCAGCCGGGTGCGACGCATGTCGAGGTCGTCGCGGCGGGTCTGGATCGCCCCGCGGCGGGTCATCAGGGTCTGGATCTCCGTCCAGCACTCCTCGGCGCGCGCTGAGAGCGCCTCGATGTTGGGGTGGTCGGCCAGCAGGATCTCGAACTGCTCACGCAGCCGGTCGGCATGCTTGTCGGCGGTCTCGGTGTCGATGTGGCTCCACTGCGGGAACTGCTCGCAGATCGCCTTGTACGCCGCAGCCCGGTCCCGGCACTGCTGACGCTCGGCGGCGATATCGTCGGCCGCGCGCCGCGCCTGCCGGTAGGCCTCCTCGGCGGTGCTGAGATCGACTGTCAGAGCGTCGATCTTGGCCGCGACGTCACCCTGGTAGATGTACTCCGAGGGCCGCAACGCGCGGCGGTCGTCCTTGATGGCCAGCCGGTCGGAGTCCTTGTAGAGGCCGGTGTCGGTGACGGCCCGCCGGAACCGCGGGAACACATCGGGGGTGTCGACGCAGATGTGGTCACCGGCAGCGGCGACCACGTCGGCAGCCTCCGCGGCACACGGGTGGTCCGGATCGACAACGAACAGTTTGCCCGCCAACGTGTTCGGCTCAGCTTCTCGGCCGCTGGCCGAGGCCCGCACGTGGTGCAGCTGCAGCCGGCCGCGCATGTTGGTCTCGTTGACGAACCGCAGCACCGACGCGTAGTGCTGATCGGGGACCAGCAGCCGCAACCCGACCCCGCGCAGCACCTTCTCGACGGCGATCCGCCAGCGGCTCTGTTCGGGACGCAGGTCCATCAGCTCGGCGATGTAGGGCAGCTCGCCTGGCTCGATACCCACTGCGGCACAGATCTGTTCGCGCATCGTGATCGCCGACTCCGGCAGCGCCGAGCCGACGTGCTCCACCCGGCGCAGTTCCTTGGCGGCTTCGTCGCGGGCCAGCCGGGCCACCTTCTGGGCGTACTCGGCGTCGGTGGATGCCTCGCGGCCGCGGTCCAGGCGGGCCAGTAACTCGGTGGCCTGCTTGGTCAGTTCGTCGCGCAGATTCCAGAATTCGTCGGCGTCGTCGGGCACATCCAGGTGCTGTGCCTCGACCATGGCCTCGTAGGCTGCCCAGCGCCGGGAGACCTCGTCGGCCTGTGCCTCGGCGGCGGCCACCTGCGACTGCAGCGGTCCGACGGTGGAGCTGGAGCCGTTGATCTGGGCGTTGAGCGAATCCGATTCCGCCTTGGCCAGATTCAGTGTGCGGGTGACGTCCTCGTACTCGTTGCCGAGCTGGTCGATGGTGCTGTCGAGGGCCTCGATCTGGGCCGGGCACTGGGCCAGCCGCACGTGATCGGTGTAGGCCCGCACCATCGCCACGTCGACCAGATCGATGATGCCCAGGTCGGAGGATTCCGAGGCGTAGCGCTGCTGGATGTTGTCGATATCGCCGAGGATCTTGCGCTTGCGCTGCGCGACGGCCAGCAGTTCTCGGGCTTCGACCAGCGGGTCGATCTGCTTGAGCGCCTCGGGTAGCCGGGCCAGGCTCTCCGGCTCGTCGAGCATGAACTCGCGGACGAACTGCTCAAGGCCGCCAACGCTTTTCAGCGACTTCGCTTTGCCGAGCAGCTGCTGGGCGGCGTCGGAGGCGCGGATCCCGATGGTGGCGTATAGCTGGGCGAGGTACTGGGATTCCACCTTGGTGGAGAACCGCCACTCCTCATCCTTGAACACATTGCTGTCGAAACGGCCTGCCGCCCAACGGTTGCACACCTCTTCGATGTCGCGGTCGCCGTCGGAGAGCACGAACCGGCTCGAGGAGTCCGAGCGGGATTCGCCGACTAGCCATTTGAGCACCAGGCCGGTGACGCTGCGGCCGTCGCTGCTGGTGTAGGTGACCGCCACCGCCGACCATGCGGTGCCCTCACCGCGCAGGTACATCACCCGGCTGGTGCCGCCGTCGGTGCGCTCACCCCACGCGCCGCGCACATACTTGTCGACGGTGCGCCGCCCCGCGTTGGAGCCGGCCGCCGAATGGTCGCCGGAGGCGTTGAAGTTGCGCCGGTTGAACGGTAGGAAACCCAGTGAAATGGCATCCAGCAGTGAGGATTTGCCGCTGCCCGAGGCGCCGGCGATGAGCGCGCCACCCTCGGTGAACCCGATGTCGTGATAGCCGTCGAACACACCCCAGTTGATGATCTGCAGCCGGGAGAGGTGGAACTGCTCAGGCATCGATGTCGACCTCTTCCTGCTCCTGTGGCGCGCCCCCGCTGAGCAGGAGTTCGAACTGCTGCTGCAATTCGGCGATCACCGACGCGGTCATCACCGCGGTGATGACCGGGCTGATGGTGTAGCTGTCCTCGTCGTCGCGGCTGCGCCGCAGGATCTCTAGCGACGCCAGCCGGGCGATCGCCCCGTCGATGCGGGCCGCGAACGTCACGGCGTCGCGGTCGGTGTCGTTGAGCACCCCGGTGAACAGCCCGTGCATCTCGTCGCGGGAGATCAGCACGTTCTGGTCACCGGCCGCCCGCATCATCTGCGCCAGGTGCAGCGCCAGGATGGAGTCGTAGGTACCCAGCGGCTCACGGCGCAAAAGCTTGACACCCCTTGCCGATTCGTAGCGGGCCTGCTCGATGAACGCGACCTCGACACCCTCGACGATCCGCAGCAGCAGGTCCAGCTCGCACAACCGCACGCTGATCTGGTCGCGGTACTCCAGCACCCAGCCGTAGAGCTCGCGGTCGGATTCGGCGCTGATGTAGCGGCGGGTCAGCAGATGCTGCAACGCCCAGCAGGCTCGGTCGCGCAGCTCGCCGACATCGCCGTCGAAGCGCGGGCGGCGTTCCTGCGGCGCCCGGGAGGTCTTGTTGACCTGCGGCAGGGACGAGAAGTCGATGGCCGGTTCGGTGGTCACTGCGCGGCTCCCTGCAGCGTCGAGATGGGTTCGGTGAACATCAGCAGCGGGACCTCGATCTCGCGGTCGCGTCCGTCCAGGGACTGGAACCGGACTGTCGTCGACTCCTCGCCGGCACCGGTGCGGGGCTGCTTGAGCGCCCACGACCACAGCACGATGACGTGGCCCAGGTAGGCCGAGTCCAGCATGGACACCGCCTCCGGCAGCGACAGCGGTCCGCGGGCCACCGCGGAGTTGATCATCTCCGACATGCCGGGGGCGTCCACCTGGGTGGTCAGCGCGGCGAAGCTGGCCAGGTCCACGGTGCTCTCGGCGGCCTGGGCCGGCTTGGGCGTGGACAGGTCGCTGATCCGGAAACTGAGCGCCCCGACCGAGCTGATGGCGTGCCGGGCCAGCGGCAGCTCGAGGTCCAGCCGCGAATCGGTCAGCGACTCCTTGAGCAGCGCGCGGGCGGCGCCGATCGCCGAGTTCAGCTGCCGGGCCACGCCACGGCTCTGCTCGAGGGTGCCGAACGCGGTGAACCGCTTGACCCGCTGGGCGCAGCGCTGCTGGATGCGTTCCACCTCGTCGATCTGCTGGCCGACGAGCTCGAAGAACCCGGTCATCACCTTGCGCAGCGCCGGATCCAGCGACGGCAGCGCGTCGGCGACCGCGGCCACGTCGGCCTCGAACTCGGCACGCTGGTCCGGATCGTTGACCATCGCCAGAAACGCACGGTGCGAGTCACGGCCCTGGGAATCCCAGGCGGCCTGGTAGTCGGCGTACATCTGGCGCTGCCGGTCGCGGTATTCGACGTTGGTCTCGATCGGCTCGTCGAGCGCCGCGGTAGCCTGCTCGATCATGGTGCCGTACTGGCCGATGTCGGTGATCAGCCGTTCCATCTGCAGCGCGATCGCATGCGCCTCGTCGTAGGAGTCCGTGACGTCGTCGACGACGCGGGTGACACCGGCGTCCAGTTGGTCGAGCTCGGCCTGCAGCTCCGCGATCTGGGCCTGGATCCCGGCGCGGATCCGGTCGGGGTCGTTGCCGACCCGCATCGCGACCTGCTTGAGCCGCGAGGCGATGCCATTGATGGAGCCGCCGGTGGCGATGGTGTCCTGCCGGCGGATACCGCGCAGGAAGTCCAGCGCCCGGCGAGCGTCCTGGGTCAGGTAGCAGAGGTTGCGTTCGTAGCCGCTGCGGGTATCGGCGACCCGGTGCAGCCAGCCCTGGCTGGCCCACAGTTTGATCAGGGCCAGCCCGGACAGGCCGTCGGGCCGGTTGAACGCATCCAGGTCACGCTCGAGAGCCACCACCAGTTCGGTCTCCACCGCGACACCGCCGCTGAGATGCCGTTCCATCAGGGTGGCGTACATGCTCAGATTCAGCGTCGCGAGCAGGCGAATCGTCGGCGAGGCCTGGATGTCCCGGTTGGATTGTTCGAGCTCGGCGATGGACAGTGCGGCGTCGTCCACCTAGGCCGTCTCCTGGCTTCTGCGAGTAGTCATCGGAGGGTCCAAGATAAGCGACGGCACCGACGGTCACGCTGTCGGCACGGCGTGTCGCCGCCACCGGCGTGGCGGGCCGGTTACCCGAGCCGCGACGCCCGGTTGACCGCCGACACCACGGCCCGCAACGAGGCCGTCGTGATCGAGGTGGCGATGCCGACGCCCCACACCGTGCGGCCCCCGATGGATGCCTCGACGTAGGCCGCCGCGGCGGCTTCCTCACCGGCGGACATCGCATGTTCGGAGTAGTCCAGGACGCTGATGTCGAAGCCGACGGTGCCCAGGGCGTCGACGAACGCGGCCAGCGGGCCGTTGCCCTCGCCGCGGATGTCGGTCTCCACCCCGTCGATCTTCACGGTGGCCTCGATGACGTCGATCCCGCCATCGACCTCCGAGCCGATCACCTTCTGCTTGATGCGCTCCAGCGGGCGGATCGGCGCCAGATACTCGTCGGCGAACGCGTCCCACATCTCCTTCGGCGAGACCTCGCCGCCCTCGCCGTCGGTGATCTTCTGGATCACCTGGCTGAACTCGATCTGCAGGCGGCGCGGCAGCACCAGGCCGTGGTCGGCCTTCATGATGTAGGCCACCCCGCCCTTGCCGGACTGCGAGTTCACCCGGATCACGGCCTCGTAGGTGCGGCCGACGTCCTTGGGGTCGATCGGCAGG
The DNA here is from genome assembly GCF_001494595.1 of Mycobacterium sp. M26. GTDB lineage: Bacteria > Actinomycetota > Actinomycetes > Mycobacteriales > Mycobacteriaceae > Mycobacterium. Next base: position 71,081 of record NZ_LN929907.1, on the reverse strand, counting down.
TACGGCACCTGCCACAGGATGTCGTCGACGTCGGAGTCGGCCTCGTCGGCGGCCACCTTCATGGCGTCCAGACCCTTGTTGATGGCGTCCTGGTGGCTGCCGGAGAACGCGGTGTACACCAGGTCGCCGCCGTAGGGGTGGCGCTCGTGGACGGGCAGCTGGTTGCAGTACTCCACGGTGCGGCGGATCTCGTCGATGTTGGAGAAGTCGATCTGCGGATCCACCCCGCGGGAGAACAGGTTCAGCCCCAGCGTCACCAGGCAGACGTTGCCGGTGCGCTCACCGTTGCCGAACAGACAGCCTTCGATACGGTCGGCGCCGGCCTGGTAACCCAATTCGGCTGCGGCAACGGCAGTTCCGCGGTCGTTGTGCGGGTGCAGGCTCAGAATGATCGAGTCGCGCCGCGCCAGGTTGCGGCTCATCCACTCGATCGAGTCGGCGTAGACGTTCGGGGTGGCCATCTCGACGGTGGCGGGCAGATTGATGATCAGCGGCCAGTCCGGGGTGGGCTCGATGATCTCGGAGACCGCGTCGCAGACCTCCTTGGCGTAGGACAGCTCGGTACCGGTGTAGGACTCCGGGGAGTACTCGTAGCGCCACCGGGTGCCCGGATGCTTGACGGCCTCCTCCAGGCACTTGCGGGCACCGTCGGTCGCGATCTTCTTGATCTCGTCGCGGTCGGCGCGGAACACGACGCGGCGCTGAAGGATCGACGTCGAGTTGTAGAAGTGCACGATGACGTTCGGGGCGCCGTGGCAGGCCTCGAAGGTCCGCTCGATCAGCTCGGGACGGCACTGGGTCAGCACCTGGATGGTGACGTCCTCGGGGATCGCGCCCTGCTCGATGATCTCGCGGACGAAGTCGAAGTCGGTCTGGCTGGCCGACGGGAAGCCGACCTCGATCTCCTTGTAGCCCATCTTGACCAGCAGCTCGAACATCCGGCGTTTGCGGGCCGGGCTCATCGGGTCGATCAGGGCCTGGTTGCCGTCACGCAGGTCGACGGCGCACCACAGCGGCGCACGGTTGATGACCTTGTCGGGCCAGGTGCGGTCGGGCAGGGCGACGGATTCCACCTCGTCGGCGAACGGCCGGTAGCGGAACGTCGGCATCGAGGTGTTGCGCTGGGTGTTGTAGGCCGGCTGGCCGTCCTGGCGCGGTCCGGCGGGGGTGTTGATGGTCCGCGCGGATACGTAGGCGTCCAGCGAATCGAACGAGGGTGAATGGGTGGTCACGATAGGGCTCCGGGTGTCTTGGATGGGAATTCAGACCGGCGCATCGCAAACACCCGCGACGGGAAGCCAGTCTGGATCAGACCCCGTCGCGGCGTCCGAGAAGGAGCACCCGCTGCACAAGGACGTACTGTACTCCCGATGCGTCACCAGGCCAAAGCCCGGGCCTTGCTGCTGGTAGCACTTCTGCTGCTCAGCGGGTGTGGGGCGGCCGTCGACGGGGACCCCCGGCGCGGTCCGGACACCCCGGATCCGGCGGCGTTCTTCGCCGGTCCGGTACCCAGCTACGGCCGCCAGCTCAGCGCCGCCGACACCGCCAGGCTGGCCTACCTGCGGGCGCTGCGCCGCATCGACGTCTGCGGCCTGGTCAACCGCGACACCATCGGCGAGGTCGGCGAAATAGGCTGGTACGGAACACTGTTCGCCTTCGACGAGTGCGATGTCGACGTCAAGGTCGCCGGCCGGCCGGAGCATCAGTACCTCAGCGTGGCCGTCGCCATGGACCGGGCCAGCGGCCCGCCGGTGTTCAGCGCGGCCGGGCTGGACGTCCACGAGAGCAGCCCCGGCTCGTGTGAGTACCTGCTCCCCCTCGGGCTGGCGAAACTACCCGGAGCGCCGCCGCTGGGCGGCCCTGACCAGCCCGTCGTCGCGGTCAGCGTGATCGGCGGCGGGGACTGCCCGCTGGCCCGCCGGGCCGTCACCGCGGTGGCCGAGTGGCTGGGCACCCGGCCGCCACCGATCCGCGACGCCGTCGCCGCGTTTCCGGTCGCGCTGGCGCAGCGGGACCCCTGCGAGGTCCTGACCAGGCTCGACGGTGTGGTCCGCTGGGACGTCGACCGCGCCACCGCCTATCAGTGTGTGGTCGACGTGGCGCGGGGCCGGCAGCCGGTGTCGGTGCAGATCGGACTGGCCCCGAAGGTCGGCAACATGGTCATCGACGGCCGCGATCGGCGCGAGATCGACGGCACCCTTGTCTACCTGGACCGGGCGTTCTGCTCGGCGGCAGCGATCGTCGGCCCGCCGTTGCAGCGCCGGCTGGCCACCGGCGGATACGAGGACCCGCCCGACACTGTCATCGTGCCCACCGTCGTGGTCGACAGCGGCGGCGCGGACTGCGACACCGTCGCCCGCATCACGGCCACTGCCGCCGCGCTGTACCGCTAGCGTGAGCGCGTGATCGACGTCCGGTCCCATGGCGCCGCCGGAGACGGCCGCACCGACGACAGCGCGGCCCTCAACGCCGCCCTGCGCGCCGCCCACGACGGGGGCGGGGGCACGGTGTTCCTGCCGGCAGGCGTCTACTGCGTCTCGGCCCCGCTGGGAACACCCACCGGACTGGCCCGAGTCTGCCTGACCGGCGACGGCGAACGCGCCTCGACGATCATGGCCACCGCCGATATCGCGCCGATCGCCGGTGTGTGGTCGGAGTCGCGGATCGAGAACCTGGTGATCGACGCCGGCGGGCACGGCTCGCCGGGCGTGGTCGCCGAACTCGACAAGAGCTATCTGCGGCACTGCCGCATCCGCGGCTGGACCGACTTCGGGATCCGGCTCAACCCGACCACCGATGGGCTGCTGAACTGGATCGACGACAACTTCGTCGAACAGGGCCCGGGGTACGGGATCCACACCACCCACCATTTCTATGACTCGTGGATCGTCAACAACAACGTGGGCTCCACCGGGCCGAACCTGTCGGTGGAAAGCGGGCCGCTGCGCATCCTCGCCAACCACCTCAACGGAACCCCCACGCACAACATCGAATTGCGCGGCAACAAGAACCTGACCATCGTCGCCAACATCTGCGAGGGGTCGCGCCGCGAGGCGATCATCTACACCATGCCGGCCTGGCTGGACGCCGACGCCCCGCATGTGCAGATCGTCGCCAACAACATCACCAACGGCGGCAAGGGCGCCCCGGACACCTACCCGGCCATCGGCATCTACGCCCGCGACGCCACCCACCGGGTACGCGGATTCAACATCACCGGCAACCTGTTCGCCTGCGAGGACGAGGGGGCGGGCTGGTCGTATGCCGTCAGCGCCGAACACGTCGACGACCTGTCGATCTCCGGAAACCAATGGGGCGACCACGGATTCGCGGTATCCCCGGTGCGCGGCGCGGTGACCGCCGGGTCACGGGTGGTCGCCACCGTCTCCGGGCCGCTCACCTTGGATGCGGCACCCGGCATCGACTACGTCTACTTCCTGGCCGACGGCGCCCGGCCGAAGATGCCTGCCGCGCAGGACAATACGAATCGCTACACGCTGAAGAACGTCGGCACCCGGACGATGACGGTGGCTGGGCTGGTGATCGAACCCGGTGACGTGGTCGACCTGGTGTCCGACGGCTCGGGCTGGCAGCAGGTCTGAGCGCTCAGACCTGGGAGTCCGGAAACGCGATCACCGACAGGAACCGGATCGGCACCTCGATGAGGTCGACGGGCCCGTGTGCGCCTTCCCCGTCGATCTGCAGCGAGTCGCCCGGATGCAGTCGGTACACCGAGCGGCTGTGCGCGTACTCCATCACCCCCGAGAGCATGTAGATGAACTCGGTGCCGGGATGCTGGAACATCGGGTAGGTCTTGCTCTTCTCCGACAGCGTGACCAGCAGGCACTCCAGCCGCTTGTGCTCACCGCGCAGCGAGCCGAGCAGTTCGTACTCGTGGCCCTCGCGGGTGCCGTTGCGCACGATCCGCGCTCCGGTACCGGCTTTGACGAACGCCGCGGGTCGTTCGACGTCGGCACCGCGGAACAGGGTGGTCACCGGAACGTCGAATCCTTTGGCCAGCAGCGCCAGCGTCGACAGGCTCGGGGAGGTCTGGGCGTTCTCGATCTTCGACATCATCGCCTTCGAGATGCCGATCCGGGCGGCCATATCGGCGACCGAGACGCCGAGCTGCTGGCGCAGCTGGCGCACGTTGCGGGCGATCGCCGCCTCGAACTCCAACTCGGCGACCGGCTCGTCGGGCTCGCGGTCGCGCGCGGTGCCCGACTGGTTGCGCAGCAGATCTGTCACAACCGCACTATCGCATCTGTCCGGCACCGACATAGGGATACGGAGTGGTCAGCAGCGCACCCTCAGCGAAGCGGGAGAGCCGGAAGTCGGTCTCGGGAATCCGCGGATCGCTACTGTGCCCGTCGACCACCAGGTCGGCGACCAGCCGCCCGACCGCCGGGGCGATCTTGAAGCCGTGTCCGCTGAAACCCGCCGCTACGAACAAGCCTGTGCGGCCGGTGGCGGAGATGACGGGGTTCCAGTCCGGGGTGACGTCGTAGCAGCCGGCGTAGCTGGTGGTGATCGCCGGCTCGGGGAAGCCGGGGAACCGGGTGCCCACCTTGTCGACGGTGAGGTCGACGAAATCCTCGGTGGCCCTGTTCAGATAGTCGTCGGGATCGGCGGTGGCGACGTCGGAGAGGTCGCTGTTGCCGAACAGCACATCGCCGCCGACCTCGGGTCGCACGTACTGCAGGGACACCAGGTCGGAGAACACCGGCACCGGCCCGATGTCCACACCGGGGGAGATCATCACGATCTGTTCGCGGACCACCCGGATCGGCACGTCGACGCGGTAGGGGGCCAGGAAGGGCTGGGTCCACACCCCGGTCGCGACCACCACTGTGCCCGCGCTGATCCGGCTGCCGTCAGCCAACTGCACACCGGTGACGGCGTCACCGTCGGTCAGCAGCCCGGTGACCTGTGCGCCCTGCCGGATCCGCACACCGGCCGCGCGCGCGGCGACGGCGAAGGCCTGAGCGGTCTGGTAGGCGTCACCGTATCCGCCGCGGGATTCCCAGCCGAAGGCCGCGAACGGGGACAGGTCGGCGAACGGCCAGAGCCGGGCCACCTCGGCGGCGTCGATCTCCTCGGTCTGCACCCCGACAGCGCGCTGGGCGGCAAGGCTGTTGCGCAGGGAGTCGACATTCGGCTCGCCGACGCCCACGACGTAGCCGGTCTGCCGGAAGCCGATATCGCCGCCGAAGATCTCCTCGGCCTTCTCGAAGACCTCCAGGCCGTAGGCCGCCATGGCGGCCAGCGAGCTGACCCCGTAGTGGCAGCGGACGATGCCGCTGGACTTGCCGGTCATCCCGGATCCGACGGTATTGCGCTCCAGCACAACGACATCGGTGACACCGCGCTGGGACAGCGCCCATGCGGCCGCGCAGCCTTCGATACCGCCGCCGACGATGACAATGTCTGCCGTGTCGCTCACAGGCCCGTCCCGGGGATCCATGACGTTCCGGCCAGCGGCACCCGGGCCATCGCGGCGGCCTCGATGGTGACGGCGACCAGATCCTCGGGCTCCAGGTGGCGCAGGTGGGCCTTGCCGCACGCCCGGGCGATGGTCTGGGCCTCCATGGTCAGCACCCGCAGATAGTTCGCCAGCCGTCGGCCGCCCTCGATCGGATCGAGTCGCGCAGCCAGTTCGGGATCCTGGGTGCTGATCCCGGCCGGGTCGCGCCCGTCCTGGAAGTCGTCGTAGAAACCGGCTGCGCTGCCGAGCTTTTCGTACTCGGCGGCGTACTTGGGGCTGTTGTCACCCAGCGCGATCAGGGCAGCGGTGCCGATCGCCACCGCGTCGGCGCCCAGCGCCATCGCCTTGGCCACATCGGCCCCGGTGCGGATGCCACCGGAGATGATCAATTGCACTTTGCGATGGACGCCCAGTTCGGCCAGCGCCTGCACCGCCTGGGGCAGGGCGGCCAGCGTCGGGATGCCGACGTGCTCGATGAAGACGTCCTGGGTGGCGGCGGTGCCGCCCTGCATCCCGTCGACGACCACCACATCGGCGCCGGCGGCCACCGCGAGCTTCACGTCGTAGTAGGTGCGGGTGGCACCGACCTTGACGTAGATCGGCTTCTCCCAGTCGGTGAGCTCCCGCAACTCGTTGATCTTGATGGTCAGATCGTCCGGTCCGGTCCAGTCCGGGTGCCGACACGCTGAGCGCTGGTCGATCCCTTCGGGCAGGGTGCGCATGGCGGCCACCCGCTCGGAGATCTTCTGGCCCAACAGCATTCCGCCGCCACCGGGCTTGGCGCCCTGCCCGAGCACCACCTCGATGGCGTCGGCCTTGCGCAGGTCGTCGGGGTTCATCCCGTAGCGCGACGGAAGATACTGGTACACCAGGTACTTGGACTGGCCGCGTTCCTCCGGCGTCATCCCGCCGTCACCGGTGGTGGTCGAGGTCCCTACCTCGCTGGCCCCGCGGCCCAGCGCCTCCTTCGCCGGACCGGACAGTGCGCCGAAGGACATGCCGGCGATGGTGACCGGAATATCCAGGTGCAGTGGGTGTTTGGCGTGCCGGTCGCCCAGGATGACGTCGGTGTCGCACCGCTCCCGGTAGCCCTCCAGCGGATACCGCGACATCGACGCGCCGAGGAACAGCAGATCGTCGAAGTGCGGCAGCGGACGCTTGGCGCCCCAGCCGCGAATGTCGTAGATGCCGGTCTCGGCCGCCCGCTGGATAGCGGCGATGGTGGCCCGATCGAAGGTGGCGGACTCGCGCAGGCCGCGCTGGGTCCGCTCGTCGTAGGAAAAGGTCATCAGTACACCGCCGCGTTGTCGACGTGAAAGTGGTAGAGCTCGCGGGCCGAGCCGTAGCGGGTGTAGGCCGCGGTGTCGTCGTCGTCGAACCCTGCCGCTTTCAGCAGCCGGCCGAGCTCCTGGTGGTGCTCGTCGCGCATCTCCTTGGCAATGCAGTCCGCACCCAGTGACGCCACGTCGCCCCGAACGTACAGCCGCGCTTCATAAATGGAGTCACCGAGCGCCTCACCGGCATCCCCGCGGATCACCAGCCGCCCGGCCTGGGCCATGAATGCGCTCATGTGCCCGACGCTGCCGCCGACCACGATGTCCACCCCCTTCATCGAGATACCGCAACGTGCCGCGGCGTTGCCCTCGATCACCAGCAGACCGCCGTGCGCGGTGGCACCGGCCGACTGGGAGGCGTTGCCCTTGACCCACACGGTGCCGCTCATCATGTTCTCGGCGACGCCGGTGCCGGCGTTGCCGTTGATGATGACCTCGGCCTGCTGGTTCATCCCGGCGGCGTAGTAGCCGACATGCCCGTCGATGGTGACCCGCACCGGCGCGTCGAGTCCGACTGCGACGTTATGTGCCCCTGCGGGATTGGTGATGAGGAACTCTCCGGAGAGGCCGGGTGTGTGCAGATGGGCGTTGACCTCGCGCAGTCCCACCGTGGCGAGATCAAAGGAGGTCAGCGCGTCCATACGTACACCACCTCCGGCTCGGGTTCCCAGATGACGGCCTTCTCCACACCGGGCAGACCGGCCAGGGCGCGGTACTCGCTGCCCATCGCCACCCAGTCATCGGTCTCGGCGATCACGGCCGGCTTGCACGCGATCGCATCCCGCACCACGGCGAACGAATCGTGGTTGGACACCAGCAGCGTGTAGAAGCCGTCGAAGGTGGCGCACAGCTCCTTGAGCGCGGTTTCCACGTCGCGGCCGGCCGCCAGCTGGTCGGCGACGAAGCGCGCGCCGACCTCGGTGTCGTTCTCGCTGTCGAACACCACACCCCGGGCGATCAGGTCGCGACGGATCGTGGCGTGGTTGGCGAATGATCCGTTGTGCACCAGGCACTGCTCGGGTCCCACGGCGTAGGGGTGGGCGCCGGCGGGCACCACTGCAGATTCGGTGGCCATCCGGGTGTGGCCGACCCCCTGCCAGCCCTGCGCGGCGGCCAGGCCCCAGGCCTCGGTCAGCGCGCGGGGATGACCAACGCCCTTGAGCACGGCCAGGTCCCGGCCGAAGCCGGCGATCAGGGCACCCGGGAAGTCGGCGGCCACTGCGGCCCGCAAGGTCTCCGGTGCCACGTCGGCCGAGATCAGCAGCGTCTCGTCGACATGATGCGCCGAGACGGTGACACCGAGCGCGCTGCCCAGTGACCGGGTGATCTCCTCGGTGCCGGCCTCGATGTCGAGGACCGAGAGCGTGCTGAGCCCGGGCGGTGACCAGGTGGGGTCGCCGTATACGGCCACACCGGCCGAATCGCTTCCCCGGCCGGACATTTCGCACAGCATGCCGCTGAGCAGAGCACCGAGCCGGGGGTAGAGCTCGGGGTTGCGCAGGTGAAGACCCACGATCCCGCACATGGTGGTTCCTTTCTCGCGTCGGCGACGCTCAGAAGGCGGTCAGGTACTGATCGACCTCCCAGGCGGATACCGCGCTGTGGTAGGCGAAGAACTCGTCGCGCTTGATGTCGGCGAAGTAGCGGGCGACACCGTCACCGGCGGCGTCGAGCACCCCGGTGATCACCGGGTCGTTCTGCAGCTCGTCGACCGCATGTAACAGGGTGGGCGGCAGCGCGGTGCGCCCGGTGGTCCCGCCGAGGTCACCGGGGTCCAGGCTGCGCTTGATGCCGTCGATGCCGGCGCCCAGCGCGGCGGCGATGGCCAGGTAGGGGTTGGCCGATCCGTCACCGCCGCGCAGTTCGATGCGCTGGGCGTCCGGAACCCGGATGTAGTGGGTGCGGTCATTGCCGCCGTAGGTCGGCAGTTTCGGCGCCCAGGACGCCCCGGACGCGGTGGTCAGTGCTCCGGTTCGCTTGTAGGAGTTGACCGTTGGCCCCACCACCGCCTGCAGGGCGCAGGCGTGGTCGAGGATGCCGCCGATGAACGCGTACGCGGTGGGGGACAGGCCCAGTCCGCGGCTGTCCTCGTCGGCGGCCGCGGGGAACACCGGGGTGCCGCCGCTGGTGAGCGAGAGGTGCAGGTGCAGGCCGCTTCCGGTGCGGTCGGCGAACGGCTTGGGCATGAAGGTGGCCACCATGCCGCGCTCGGCGGCGATCATCGACAACAGGTAGCGCAGCGTCACGACGCGGTCGGCGGTGGTCAGCGCGTCGGCGTACTCGAAGTTCTGCTCGAACTGGCCGTTGCCGTCCTCGTGATCGTTGGCGTAGTTGGACCAGCCCAGGGTGTTCATGGCCGTGGAGATCGCGGTCAGGTGGTCGTACATGCGCGTGACCCCACGCGCGTCGTAGCAGGGCTGGGCCGCGGTGTCGGCCACGTCGGCGGTGGCCAGCGTGCCGTCGGCGCCGCGGGTCAGCAGGAAGTACTCCACTTCCGCACCGACCCAGGGCTCGAAGCCGGCGTCGGCCGCGCGCTGGATCAATGACTTGAGGATGACCCGCGGCGCGTACGGCCACGGCCGTCCTTCGACGTGCGGGTCGCAGTGCACGATGGCCAGTCCCTCTTTGATGAACGGGATCGGCGTGAACGACTCCGGGTCCGGGATCGCCATCATGTCCGGATCCTTGGGCTCCTGGCCCATGGCTCCGACGGCATATCCGGCGAAGCCGACACCGTCGGTGGCCAGCAGGTCGACCGCTTCGACCGGCACCAGTTTGGCGCAGGGCTTTCCGCGCAGGTCGACGAACAGCGCGAGGATGAACTTGGTTGCCGACGCCTCGGCCAGCTCGGCAAGGGTGGTGGGGGACATGTTCTCCGACAGCTTCTTTCGTACCGACTGGGAAGGGGACGAAGGGACGGGCCGGACGCGCTGGGTGAAGGGTGCGCGCCCGGCCCGGGTCCTCATCAGGCGTATTCGAGCTCGTACGCCGCGTCGCGGTGGAACTTGACGTCGATACCGCTCTCCTCTTCTTCGGGGGAGATCCGGATGCCCATCGTCTTCTTGATCGCGAAGGCGATGATGTAGGCCACGACGAACGAGTACGCCATCACCGCACCGGCGGCGATCGCCTGCTTCCAGAGCTGGTCGGCACCGCCGCCGTAGAACAGGCCGTTGGTGGCGTTGGGCATCGACTCACTGGCCAGGAAGCCGATGAGCAGGGTGCCGATCACACCACCGACGAGGTGCACGCCGACCACGTCGAGCGAATCGTCATAGCCGAAGCGGGATTTCAGGCCGACCGCGAACGGGCAGATGGCACCGGCGATGAGGCCGAGGATGATCGAGCCCACCGGGGTGACCGCACCACAGGCCGGGGTGATGGCCACCAGGCCGGTGACCGCACCGGATGCCGCACCGACACCGGTGACGTGTCCATCCTTCAGCTTTTCCACCAGCAGCCAGGCCAGCGTCGCCGCGCAGGTGGCGGTGAACGTGGTGACCATGACGATGGACGCGGAGGTGCCCGCACTCAGGGCCGAACCGCCGTTGAAGGCATACCAGCCGGCCCACAGCAGGCCCGCGCCGAGCAGCGTCAGCGGAACGTTGTGCGGCTTGCGGAAGGTGCCGAACGCCTTTGACTTGCCCAGCACAATGGCCACGGCCAGCGCTGCCGCACCGGCGTTGATATGCACCGCGGTACCACCGGCGAAGTCAATAGCCTTGAGCTTGTTGGCAATCCAGCCACCGACCGAGCCCTCGGTGACCACACCGTCGAACGCGAAGACCCAGTGCGCGACGGGGAAGTACACCAGCACCGCCCACAGCGTGGCGAACGTCATCCAGGCGCTGAACTTCATCCGGTCGGCCGCCGCGCCGGAGATCAGTGCGACGGTGATGGCGGCGAACAGGGCCTGGAACAGTGCGAAGAGACTGACCGGCAGTCCGTTGATGGTGGTCATCGGCTCGGTGAGGTTCTTCATCCCGGCGAACTCGGTGATCGACCCCAGCAGACCGAGGTCGCCGTAGGACGTGCCGAATGTCATCGAGAAGCCGAACAGCACCCACAGCACTCCGACGACGGCCACGGCGCCGAACGTCATCATCATCATGTTGGTGGAGCTCTTCACCGAGACCATGCCGCCGTAGAACAGCGCGAGGCCCGGGATCATCATCGTCAGCCCGATGATGCAACACAGCATGAATGCTGTGGTCCCTGTATCCATCTGAATCTCCTGCCGGACTTTCTTGAGTGGGCGGCCCGCGACAAGGGCCGTTCACTAGCAGTGAACGATGTTTCTGTTACGTAGACTGTGATGCGGTGTTGCCGCCGAGTTACGGATCGCGCCGTCGCTACGCTTCGGTCATGCGCCGTCCGCCCCGCTGGACCCTCACCGTCATCGTGCTCGTGATCGCGGCCGGTTATGCCATCTGGTCGTACTTCGACCGGCCGCCGGAGAAGTGCAAGCCGGTGATCGACATGCTCAGCTACAACAAGAGCCAGTCCCAGCTCATCGAGTCCAAGGGCGGCACCGGCACGCCGACGGCCGCCGAGGACCTGATGTACCAGCAGTGGGCCGACGGCCTGGCCGAGCGAGCCCAGAAGGTCAACGACCCCGAGCTGGCTGCTCAGGCCATTCAGCTGGCGCAGCTGGCCAACGAGTTCGTCGGCGATCTGCCCAAGGTGCGCGCCGAGAAGGACAACCGGGCTCCTGGTGCGCCGGCGCCGGTGATCGTCTACCAGATGGCGGCGTTATCCGATCAGATCACCGCGGTGACCAAGCAGCTGTCAGACGCCTGTTCCTGACCAGTTGAGCACCACGTCCTCTAGGGCCAGCCGTTCCCGTGGCCGGGCGTCGCGCTCCAGGATCTCCGGGGGCAGCTGCCGGTAGTCGCCGAGGATGCCGACGGCGACCATGATCAGCGGCTGCACCCCGGCAGGCAGGTTCAGCACGCTGGGGGCGGCCTCGACGTCGAAGCCGGCCATCGGATGGGCGATCAGCCCGCGGGCCACCGCCTCGATCGCCAGGTTGGCCGCCGCGGCCCCCGCATCGACCGCCGCGTACAGGGCGGTGCGGTCGTCCTCGCCCTCGTCGGCGCACAGCAGAATGAGCGCGGCGGCCGCCTTCGCATAGCTGTTACCCCGCCTGAGCAGCCCGGACAGCGTCTCGAACATGGGATCGTCCCGCCGACCCACCACGAACCGCACCGGCTGGCGATTACCCCAGGTGGCAGCCCAGCGGGCCGCCTCCAGCAGGGCGATCAGCTGCTCGTCGGAGATCTCGGCGGCGGGATCGAAGGCCCGCGGGCTCCACCGGTCGGCGATCGGCGGATGCAGCGGCACCCGGGTCTCAGCGCGCCGGTCGGACGGTTGGTCGGCCACGGCTGGGACGTTACCGCCGATCTCGGCGGAAAAAGCATGTGCGTATACCCCTTATCCTTATGGGCAACCCCACACATCCAGGAAGGGCAGACAGTGGCGCTCGTCGTGCAGAAGTACGGCGGATCCTCGGTGGCCGACGCCGAGCGGATTCGCCGGGTGGCCGAGCGCATCGTCGAGACGAAGAAGCAGGGTAACGACGTCGTCGTGGTGGTTTCCGCCATGGGCGACACCACCGACGAACTGCTCGACCTGGCCCGCCAGGTCTGCCCGGCACCGCCGCCGCGTGAGCTCGACATGCTGCTGACCTCCGGTGAGCGGATCTCCAACGCCCTGGTCGCGATGGCCATCGAGTCCCTCGGTGCGCACGCCCGCTCCTTCACCGGATCGCAGGCCGGCGTCATCACCACCGGTACCCACGGCAACGCCAAGATCATCGACGTCACCCCCGGCCGGTTGCGCGCCGCGCTCGACGAGGGGCAGATCGTTCTGGTCGCCGGATTCCAGGGTGTCAGCCAGGACAGCAAGGACGTCACCACGCTGGGCCGCGGCGGATCGGACACCACCGCGGTGGCACTGGCCGCAGCGCTGCACGCCGACGTCTGCGAGATCTACACCGACGTCGACGGCATCTTCACCGCCGACCCGCGCATCGTGCCCAACGCCCGCCGGCTCGACAACGTCAGTTTCGAGGAAATGCTGGAGATGGCGGCGTGCGGCGCGAAGGTGCTCATGCTGCGCTGCGTGGAATACGCCCGCCGTTACAACGTTCCGATTCACGTCCGGTCGTCGTACTCCGACAAGCCCGGCACGATCGTCACCGGATCTATCGAGGACATCCCCATGGAAGACGCCATCCTGACCGGAGTTGCTCACGATCGCAGTGAGGCCAAGGTCACCGTCGTCGGTCTGCCCGACGTACCCGGTTACGCCGCCAAGGTGTTCCGGGCCGTCGCCGACGCCGACATCAACATCGACATGGTGCTGCAGAACATCTCCAAGGTCGAGGACGGCAAGACCGACATCACCTTCACCTGCTCGCGGGACATGGGCCCGGCCGCGGTGGAGAAGCTCGCCTCGCTGCAGAGCGAAATCGGTTTCACCCAGGTGCTCTACGACGACCACATCGGCAAGGTGTCGCTGGTCGGTGCGGGCATGCGCAGCCATCCCGGCGTCACCGCCACCTTCTGCGAGGCGCTGGCCGAGGTGGGCGTGAACATCGAGCTGATCTCCACCTCCGAGATCCGAATCTCGGTGCTGGTCAAGGATTCCGAGCTGGACAAGGCCGTCGCCGCCCTGCACGAGGCATTCGGCCTCGGCGGTGAAGAAGAGGCCGTGGTCTACGGCGGGACGGGGCGCTAGTCATGGTCAACATCGGAGTGGTCGGCGCGACCGGGCAGGTCGGCCAGGTCATGCGCACCCTGCTCGAGGAGCGCGACTTCCCGGTCACCAGCGTGCGGTTCTTCGCCTCGTCGCGCTCGGCCGGCAAGAAGCTGCCGTTCCGCGGTCAGGAGATCGAGGTCGAGGATTCCGAAACCGCCGACCCGAGTGGCCTTGATATCGCGCTGTTTTCGGCCGGTGCGACGATGTCGCGGGTGCAGGCGCCGCGGTTCGCCGCCGCCGGGGTGGTCGTGATCGACAACTCGTCGGCGTGGCGTAAGGATCCCGAGGTTCCGCTGGTTGTCTCGGAGGTCAACTTCGAGCGCGACGCAGGTAATCGGCCTAAAGGCATTATCGCCAACCCGAACTGCACCACGATGGCCGCGATGCCGGTGCTCAAGGTGCTGCACGACGAGGCCCAGCTGGTCCGGCTGATCGCCTCGACCTATCAGGCGGTGTCGGGCAGCGGCCTGGCCGGGGTCGAGGAGCTGGCCACCCAGGCGCGCGCGGTGATCGACGGTGTTGAGGAGCTGGTGCACGACGGGTCCGCCCTGGACTACCCGGCGCCCAACAAGTACGTCGCCCCGATCGCGTTCAACGTGGTGCCGCTGGCCGGCTCCCTGGTCGACGACGGCTCGGGTGAGACCGACGAGGACCAGAAGCTGCGCAACGAGAGCCGCAAGATCCTCGGCATCCCTGACCTGGCCGTCAGCGGCACCTGCGTGCGGGTGCCGGTGTTCACCGGGCACTCGCTGTCGATCAATGCCGAGTTCGCCCAACCGATCTCGCCGGAGCGGGCTACCGAGCTGCTGGCCGATGCGCCGGGCGTGACCCTGGTCGACGTGCCGACCCCGCTGGCTGCCGCCGGTGTGGACGACACCCTGGTGGGCCGTATCCGCCGGGACCCGGGCGTGCCCGACGGGCGCGGTCTGGCGCTGTTCCTGTCCGGGGACAACCTGCGTAAGGGTGCGGCGCTCAACACCATTCAGATCGCCGAACTGCTGGCCGCACAGCTTTGACCCCGTCACGCCGAAACGGGAGTTTGGGCGTGAAACTGAGAGTGGCATGCGCCATTTCGTCGATCTCGGTGCTGGCGTTCGCGCCAGTGGCACTGGCTGACCCGCCGAGTCCGGCGCCGGATCCCATCCTCGCGCCGCTGGCGCCGGGGCAGGTGGTGCTGATCGGCCCGACCGCCGGAACCGGAACCCCGACCCGCGACTACGGCATCGGCGCGACCGATTTGTGCGAGTTCATGGAGTTCCCCACCGAGCTGCTGCAGATCTGCGGTGACAGTTTCGCCGGGCAGGGGGTGGGTTTCGGCGGTTGGTTCTCACCCGTCGCGCTGCGCGTCGCAGGCGATTCGGTCGACGATCCGGCCGGGATCCGCTACACCGGCGTCACCGGAGTCGACAAGCCGCTGCTGGCCGACCCCACCCCGCCGGGTGCCTCACAGCTGCCGGCCGGCGTGGTCTCGATCAACCGGCAGAACTACCTGCTGGTGACCACCACCAAGAACCTGGTGCCGCAAAGCTCCCGCATTGTCAAAGCCCAAGCCGGACAAGGCGGTTGGCAGACCGTACCGGGATCGGTGCGGCCGGCCGGCCACGCTGACGGCAAACAAACCCAGATCAGCGGCTACTACGACCCGATTCCCACGCCGGACTCCCAGACCGGCTGGGTCTACATCGTCGCCAACAACTTCGACCGATCCGGACCGGCGGTGCTCTATCGCGTTGCGCCACAACAGTTCACCGACCGCAGCCGCTGGCAGGGCTGGTCGGCGGTGGCCGGGTGGAACAAGCCCCCGACCCCGCTGTGGCCCGACCGGGTGGGCGAGCTGAGCATCCGCCAGATCGACGGCAAGACCGTGCTGTCCTACTTCAACGCCACCACCGGCAATATGGAAGTGCGGGTGGCCTACGACCCCACCGGGCTGGGAACCGCCCCGGTGACGACGGTGGTGCTGGCTGGGCAGTGGCCGCAGCCCGCCGACGCGCTGCCCGCGCCGGACGACAACCGGCTGGCCCAGCCCTACGGCGGCTATATCTCGCCGGGGTCGACCCTCGACGAGGTGCGGGTGTTCGTCAGTCAGTGGAACACCGCGCCCCGCGACCGCGCGCCGTACCGGGTCCTGCAGTTCGCGGTGAACCCGTTCAAGCCCTGGGAAAACTGACCTCAGATTCGAGCCGGAATCCTCGGAGGTTCAAGAACGAGCGGATGTCGATATGTGATTTGCCGGATCATAAGTTCGGAACGAGACTACGAGGCTAATCAGCACCTTCAGCCCTTGTCGATTGCCCACCATTGCCTAGGTCGAGAATTGTTCGTCGGATGGACGAACGCTCGCAACCGGTATCGATCGTTCGTAACGGGAACGGTGCTAGATCGTGGGGTCGTCGGGGACCTTCAAGTGAGTCCAGGCATCCGGTGAAATGATCCGGAATCCTCCGCCGACCTTCTCCTGAAGGATCAATGCGCCTCCGGAAGTTACCTTCATTCGATAGACGCCGGGTCGGTCGAATCCCACTAGACCTCTCGGTATCTGATCGTCCTTCCAGAAAATGAAGAAGTCCTCGTACCAGTCAGTCGCATCAATCGCCATGTCGTTAGTGTCCCGATTTTGCGCTTGAGGATGATGCGATTCAGAGTTTCAGACGCGTATCGACCGCGGTATTGCGGCGCTGACTCACTTCATTTGTCTACCGCGAGGCGCCTCACCTTTTGCCGCCGAAAGGCCGTTCGCGGATGAAAGCATGTCGCGTCCCGGTGAGAAGATCGTCCTTAAGGCGCTAGGGACTCAGATCCAGGCTCACATCTTCCGCCCCAGCGTTGGCATCCAAAGTCAGCGGAAGCGATTGTTATCGTCAAAGTTATGGACTTGCAGCAACAGGCTGCTCAGCAATTGGTTGACGCTCTGACGTCTCGCCACGTGAGTAGCGGACAGTCCTCGAGTGCACTTGGCTACACCGTATGGACCACCGATAACCCGGGCGTGCGAGTGCGTTTCGGGTATGACCACCTTCGTGGTCTCCTGGTTGAACTTTTGTCCGATGACGCTGGGGCCCAACGTCTCGACTATCCTTTGCCTACCCGAGAGTCGGCTGAGGGTCTAGCCAACTTCTTGTTGGCGAAGATCTCTGAGCGTGGCGGGTGACCCAGAACCCACTGACTTGCGACAATCTCCCACACGGCGCCTGCCGCAGGGGCGGGCTGATGTTAGAGCCGGGCAGACCGCCGGAACATACGTCCTAGAATTCGTTCCAGCGGTGTCCATTCAACGGAGAAATCCATCGCGCACCGTACCGGGTCCTGCAGTTCGCGGTGAACCCGTTCAAGCCCTGGGAAAACTGACCTTCCACGGCAATTCGGCCTGCCGCGTTTACCCCTGTGTTAATTAAGGGCATGACGCTGCCCGGATGGTGCTTCCGGTGATCGAGGCGGTGATCCTCATCCTCGCCGGTGTGGCTGCGGCGTTCCTCAATACGGCCGCCTCCAGCGGGTCAGCGGTGACGATCCCCGTGATGATCATGATCGGTGTCGAACCGGTGATCGCCAACGCCTCCAACCGGCTTCCGATCGTGATCGGCTGCGCCACGGCGATCTGGGCGTTCCACCGCGCCGGGCACCTGCCGTGGCGGGACGCTTCGCGATTCGCCATCCCGGCGGCGCTTGGCGCTCTGATCGGCGCCTCGCTGGCGTCGGTGTTCGATGACGTCCGCACCACGAACCTCGTCATCGTCGCGGTGGTGGTGGCACTGCTGCTGCTGTTCGCCAATCCGGCGAAATGGTTGGCAGCCGACCGCACGGATCGTCCGCCGAACCGCGGCCCGCTGGTCTTGGGGCTGATCGGATTGGTCGGGCTGTGGGCGGGGCTGATTGCCGTCGACTCGGGCACCTACGCCCTGGCGGCGCTGGTCCTGGTCGGGCGCTTTCCGATCCGCGAAGCCAACGCCATCAAAGTGACCGCACTCGGAGTGGCGGCACTAGTATCGCTCGCGGTGTTCTCCGGTAAAGGTGAAATCGACTGGCGGGTAGCCGGATTCCTTGCTCTGGGCTCCGTGGTCGGGGCATTCCTCGGTGCCCGGCTCGCACTCGGACCGCACGCGGCCACATGGGTGTTCCGGCTGCTGGTCCTCGTGCTCACCCTCGAGGTGGCCCACCTGGTGCTGGGCGTGGTCGCGCCTGAGCTTCTGAGCCCGGTGCGCTGAGGTTCAGCGGCTGTCGCGCTTGGCCTGCCGTCGGGCGCCGGTCGCGATCGAACCCGCCTCGCGCTTCTTGCGGCCCGGCGACTTTCGCGTCTGGTCCACCCGGGCGCGGCCCAGCGTCGCGACCTTGCCCTTGCCCTTGGCCGGCGGCTTCGGGGCGGTGCTGTCCTGCCGGGCCCGGGCCAGTCGTTCGGCCTTGAGCTCGCGGGCGCTGCGCTGGGCGGCGATGCCCAGCTGCTTGCTCACCCGGCCGAGCGCGCCTTCGAAGATCTCGGCCTTGGCGCCGTTGCGTTCGTTCGCCGAGCGCGCCGAGCCGCGGGCACCCTTTGCCGACACCTTGGCTGCGCCGGTGCGACGGTACAGCCCGACATATTTGTTGCGGGCGCGACGAATCCGCCGGTGCAGCTCCAGCAGGGCGTCCTCGTCGAGGTCGGCCAGCGCGGCTGGTTCCGTTTCGCGGATCAACAGAAACTCGGACTCGGTCAACGAGTTCAGCAGCTTGCTCATCTTTGCTTCATAGCGCGTCGGCGACGATTGCGTGCGAAAACGGCAGTGCGAAGCGTGATCTGCATTCACATCCTTTTCAAAGCCCCTTCCTAAGGCACGCTAGGCAGGTGGCTCGGATGATCGAGGTATGACCGATACACCAGAGCGGGTCGAGGAACCCGTTACCGGACCCGTCGCCACCCTGCCCCCGCCGCCTCCGCCGCCCCCGGACCCGTCCCCCCCCTGCCCCCCCCGCCTCCGCCGCCCGCCTACGTGGCGCCGGTGCCCGAGCGCCCCAACCGGCTTTATCAGGTGGCCGCCTGGGTGGCCATTGTCGCGGGCGTCATCTTCATCGTCGGCGCGGTGTTCTTCACCGGCTTCGCGCTCGGCCGCCACAGCGGCAACGACGGCGGCTGGCGCCACCACTACTCCGAGATGCGGGACCGCGGTGACCGTCCGATGATGCCGATGATGCCGGGCGGTCCTGGCGGTTTCGGCCCGGGTGGACCCGGTGGCCCTGGTGCCTTCGGACCCGGTGGCCCTGGCGGCTTCGGACCCGGTGGCCCCGGCCAGGGACCGGGATTCGGTCCGATGATGCCGGGCAGCGGTGGGCCCGGTGCTACCGCGACGCCGACACCTCGCCCCTGACCTGATACCGACGAGAGCCCAGTGCCCCCGCGCTGGGCTCTCGTCGTTGTCTGGGGGCCGGCCGAAGTGGGTACACCCCGGTGATGACCGAGAAGTATGCGACCACCGATGCCGGCGCCCCGGCTCCCAGCTTGGAGCATTCCCTGACCGTCGGCCCGGACGGACCGATCCTGCTGCAGGATCACTATCTGATCGAGCAGATGGCCAACTTCAACCGGGAACGCATCCCGGAGCGTCAGCCGCACGCCAAAGGTGGCGGCGCCTTCGGCACGTTCGAGGTGACCCACGACGTCAGCGCCTTCACCCGGGCCGCGTTCCTGCAGCCCGGCATCACGACCGATATGGTGGCCCGGTTCTCCACGGTCGCCGGTGAGCGGGGCAGCCCAGATACCTGGCGTGACCCGCGCGGATTCGCGCTGAAGTTCTACACCTCCGAAGGCAACTTCGACATGGTCGGCAACAACACCCCGGTGTTCTTCATCCGCGATCCTATGAAGTTCCAGAACTTCATCCGCTCGCAGAAACGCCTGCAGTCGAGCAACCTTCGCGACCACCACATGCAGTGGGACTTCTGGACGCTGTCACCGGAGTCCGCGCACCAGGTCACCTGGCTGATGGGGGACCGCGGTATCCCGAAGACGTGGCGGCATATGAACGGCTACTCCAGCCACACCTACAGCTGGCTGAATGCTGCCGGTGAGCTGTTCTGGGTGAAGTACCACTTCAAGAGCGACCAGGGCATCGCGTTCCTCACCCAGGAGGAAGGTGACGAGATGGCCGGCACTGACGGTGACGCCCATCAGCGCGACCTGTTCGACTCGATCGACGGCGGGGACTTCCCGAGCTGGACCCTGCACGTCCAGATCATGCCGTTCGAGGACGCGAAGACCTACCGGTTCAACCCGTTCGATCTGACCAAGGTGTGGCCGCACAGCGACTACCCGCTCCACGAGGTCGGCCGGATGACGTTGAACCGCAACGTCACCGACTACCACGCGGAGATCGAGCAGGCCGCCTTCGAGCCGAACAACATCGTGCCGGGCACCGGGCTCAGCCCCGACAAGATGCTGTTGGCCCGCGGGTTCTCCTACAGCGATGCGCACCGGCACCGACTTGGCGTGAACTACAAGCAGATTCCCGTCAACACCCCGAAGGTGGAGGTGCACAGTTACTCCAAGGACGGGGCGATGCGCATCCGCAATGTCACCGACCCGGTGTATGCGCCGAATTCGATGGGCGGGCCGCAGGCTGATCCGGCGCGCGCCGCCGAAGTGCACTGGGTGTCCGACGGCGACATGGTGCGCACCGCCTACGCCCTGCGCGAGGATGACGACGACTGGGGCCAGGCCGGCACGCTGGTGCGGGAGGTCCTCGACGACGAGGCCCGGGAACGGCTGGCGCACAACATCATCGGCCATGTCTCCAAGGGTGTGAAAGAGCCGGTGCTCTCGCGGGTGTTCGAATACTGGCGCAACGTCGACCCCGACCTCGGCAAGGCCGTCGAAGAGGGTGTGCGGGCAAACCTGGAGGGGTAACGCGCGCCGTCGGCTGGCATGATCGATCACATGCGTGTGAAGGTCAGCGGCTGCGCCGCCGCGGCGGCCGCGCTGGCCGGTCTGGTCCTGGCGATACCGGCGGCTGCGCGTCCATCGGATCCGGGTGTGGTGTCCTACGCCGTCCTCGGCAAGGGTTCGGTGGGCAACATCGTCGGCGCCCCGATGACCTGGGAGTCGGTGTTCACCGACCCGTTCCAGGCGTACTGGGTGGATCTGCCGGTCTGCAATAACTGGGCCGACATCGGCCTGCCCGAGGTGTTCTACGACCCCGACCTCGCCTCCTTCAACGGAGCCGTGACGCAGACGTCGGCCACCGATCAGGGCCACCTGGTCAAGCAGGCGATCGGGGTGTTCGCCACCACCGACGCGGCCGCCCGCGCCTACCACCGAGTGGTCGACCGCACGGTGGGCTGCTCGGGTCAGACCACGGCCATGCACCTCGAGGACGGCACCACCGAGGTGTGGACGTTCAACGGGGCGGCGCCCAGCGCCACCGACGCGGTGTGGGTCAAACAGGAAGCCGAGAATGACCGGCGCTGCTTCACCCAGACCCGACTCCGGGAGAACGTCCTGCTACAGGCCAAGGTCTGCCAGTCCGGTAACGGCGGCCCCGCGGTGAACGTGCTGGCCGGTGCGATGCAGAACACCCTGGGTCAGTAGCGGTAACGATCCGCCACTTTGGGTACACGTCACAAACGTGTCGCTCGATCAGCGGGGAGTTTTGTCGGTGCGGGCTGGAAGATGGATCTCATGACGTTCGCCGTCACGTCCCAACCGGGCCGACCGCGCTGCGGGCCGGAGGCTGGCGAGCACGTGCTGACGGACTCGACCTCGGCGGCTCTGCACATCGCGGGGGCATCGCTGTTCGACAGCCCGGTGGGCCGAGTCGGCCTGGAACTCGAAGCGCACTGCTTCGACCTGGATGATCCCCATCGCCGCCCGGGCTGGGCCGAACTGCGGGACGTCATCGCCACGGTGCCGCCGCTGCCGGGCGGCAGTGCGATCACGGTCGAGCCGGGCGGGGCCATCGAGTTGTCCGGCCCGCCGCTGGACGGTCCGGCGCCGGCGATCGCGGCGCTGGCCCGCGACCGCGACGCCCTCCGGTCGGTGTTCGAGCAGGCCGGTCTCGGACTGGTGCTCCTCGGCGCCGACCCACTGCGCAAGGCCCAGCGGATCAACCCCGGCGACCGGTATCAGGCGATGGAGCGGTTCTTCATCGCCACGCGCACTGCCGGGGCGGGCGCGGCGATGATGACGTCGACGGCCTCCATGCAGATCAACCTCGACGCCGGTCCTCGGGAGGGCTGGGCCGATCGGGTGCGCCTGGCCCACGCATTGGGCCCCACGATGGTCGCGATCTCTGCAAACTCTCCGCTGCTGGCGGGCAAGTTCACCGGCTGGCAGTCCAGCAGGCAGCGGGTGTGGGGGCAGCTGGACTCCGCGCGGTGCGGCCCGATCCTGGGCGCCAGCGGGGACGACCCGTGCACCGATTGGGCGCGCTACGCGCTGAAGGCGCCGGTCATGTTGGTGAACACCCCGCAGGCGGTGCCGCTGACCACCCACGTGCCGTTCGCGGACTGGGCCGACGGTCTGGTCGACCTCGACGGCAGGCGGCCCACCACCGCCGATCTGGACTATCACCTGACCACCCTGTTCCCGCCGGTCCGCCCGCGCGGCTGGCTGGAGATCCGCTATCTCGATAGCGTTCCCGACGCGCTGTGGCCGGCCCTGGTGTTCCTGCTGACCACCCTGCTCGACGATCCGCAGGCAGCCGACCTGGCCGCCGAGGCCGTCGAACCGGTGGCGACGGCGTGGGACCTGGCCGCCCGGGTGGGCCTGACCGACAAGCGGCTCTACACCGCAGCCAACCGGTGCGTGGCCGCCGTCGCCGATCGGGCGCCCGCGGAATTATCGGAGTCCATGGCGCGGTTGGTGCACAACGTGGAAGCCGGCCGCAGCCCCGCCGATGACATCGCCGACCGGGTGATCCGCAGCGGGATCGTGCCCGCCGTGCGACGGCTGGCCAGGGAGCAGGAGTGATCTCCCGCGAAGTGCTGGCCCGCGACCTCGACCGGGCCCGGCAGCGCACGCTGGCCCTCACCGACTTCGACGACGCCGAACTGCACCGCCAGTACAACCCCCTGATGAGTCCGCTGGTGTGGGACCTCGCCCATATCGGCCAGCAGGAGGAACTCTGGCTGCTGCGGGACGGCAACCCGGATCGTCCCGGGATGTTGCCCGCCACCGTCGAGGGTCTCTACGACGCGTTCGTGCACAGCCGGGCCAGCCGGGTCGACCTGCCGTTGCTGTCCCCGGCCCAGTCCCGGGCCTACTGCGCGACGGTGCGCGCCGCCGCCCTCGACGTCCTCGACGCGGCACCGGAGCACGACGAGGAGGTCGGGTTCCGCTTCGGGCTGGTGATCAGCCACGAGAACCAGCACGACGAGACCATGCTGCAGGCGCTCAACCTGCGCACCGGCGCCCCGATCCTCGGGCCGCGGACCGCGCTGCCCGCGGGCCGCCCCGGGGTGGCCGGCACCTCGGTCCTGGTTCCCGGCGGGCCGTTCGTCCTCGGTGTCGACGCCGAGGACGAACCGCTCTCGTTGGACAACGAGCGACCCGCCCATGTGGTCGACGTGCCGTCCTTCCGCATCGGCCGGGTGCCCGTCACCAACGGCGAGTGGCGGCAGTTCATCGACGACGGCGGTTACGCCCAGCCGCGGTGGTGGTCGACGCGCGGGTGGGAGCATCGGGTCCAGGCTGGGCTGAGCGCGCCGCAGTTCTGGAACGCCGACGGCAGCCGCAGCCGCTTCGGTCACGTCGAGCAGATTCCCGACGACGAACCCGTCCAGCACGTCACGTTTTTCGAAGCCGAGGCCTACGCGGCGTGGGCCGGTGCCCGCCTGCCCACCGAGATCGAGTGGGAAAAGGCGTGTGCCTGGGACCCCGACACCGGAACCCGGCGCCGCTACCCGTGGGGAGCCGAGGCACCCACCGCGCGGCTGGCCAACCTCGGCGGTGATGCGCTCCGCCCCGCCCCGGTCGGCGCCTACCCGCAGGGCGCCTCGGCCTACGGTGCCGAGCAGATGCTCGGCGAGGTCTGGGAGTGGACCACCTCGCCGCTGCGGCCGTGGCCGGGTTTCACGCCGATGATCTACCAGCGTTATTCCGAGCCGTTCTTCGACGGCGACTACAAGGTGCTGCGGGGTGGATCGTGGGCGGTGGCCGCCGACATCCTGCGGCCCAGCTTCCGCAACTGGGATCACCCCATCCGGCGGCAGATCTTCTCCGGTGTCCGATTGGCGTGGGACGTCTGATGTGCCGTCATCTGGGGTGGCTGGGCGAACCGGTGTCGGTGGCCTCGCTGGTGCTCGACCCACCGTCGGGCCTGCTGGTGCAGTCCTATGCTCCGCGCCGGCAGAAGCACGGTCTGCTCAACGCCGACGGGTGGGGTGTGGGCTTTGTCGACGCCGGCGGGCAGGAGCGAAGCGACTCGGGGATCGGGCACGGCGGGCAGGAGCGAAGCGACTCGGGGATCGGGCACGGCGGGCAGGTACGACGGTGGCGCAGTGCCGCCCCGCTGTGGGGGGATGCGTCCTTCGCCTCGGTGGCTCCTGCGCTGCACAGTGGCTGCGTGGTGGCCGCCGTCCGTTCGGCCACGATCGGCATGCCGATCGAACCCAGCGCGTCAGCCCCGTTCACTGACGGCCGATGGTTGTTGTCGCACAACGGGATTGTCGATCGAGCAGTACTTCCACTCACGTCGGCTGCTGAGTCCACCGTCGACAGCGCGATCCTGGCCGCGTTGATCTTCGAGCGCGGCCTCGACAGCCTCGGCGACACCGTCGTCGAGGTGGCCGCCGCCGATCCGAATGCGCGGCTGAACATCGTGGCGGCCAACGGTTCCCGGCTGCTGGCCACCACGTGGGGCGACACTCTGTCGGTGCTCGAACGCGACGACGGCGTGGTACTGGCCAGTGAGCCCTATGACGACCACCCGGGCTGGCGGGACATCCCTGACCGCCACCTGGTCGAGGTCAGTGAACGTCGCGTGACCCTGACCCCGCTGAGAGGATCGTCGTGACCTTCACGCTGTCGAACTTCCTGGCCGCCGACGCCGCAGCGCAGGCTCTGCGCAGCGACGTCCGCACCGGATTGCAGCAGAGCCCGAAATCCCTGCCGCCCAAGTGGTTTTACGATGCGGTGGGCAGCGATCTGTTCGATCAGATCACCCGCTTGCCGGAGTACTACCCCACCCGCGCCGAATCCCAGATCCTGCGCGCCGAGTCGGCTGCCATCTCCGCCGCCAGCGGCGCGGACACCCTGGTCGAACTCGGCAGCGGCACCTCGGAGAAGACCAGGATGCTGCTGGCCGCCCTGCGCGAGCACGGATCGCTGCGCCGCTTCATCCCCTTCGACGTCGACGCCGGTGTTCTGGAATCTGCCGGTGCGGCACTGCAATCGGAGTTCCCGGGTCTCGAGATCGACGCGGTGTGTGGCGACTTCGAGGAACACCTGGCCAAGATCCCGGGCGGCGGGCGGCGGCTGTTCGTCTTCCTCGGCTCGACCATCGGCAACCTGACCCCCGGGCCGCGCGCGGAGTTCCTGTCTTCGCTGGCCGACGTGCTGGAGCCAGGTGATTCCCTGCTGCTCGGCACTGATCTGGTCAAGGACGCCGAGCGGTTGGTCCGCGCCTACGACGACAGCGCGGGTGTAACGGCGCAGTTCAACCGCAACGTGCTGGCCGTGGTGAATCGCGAACTCGATGCCGACTTCGCCGTCGAACAGTTCACCCACGTCGCCCGGTGGAACGCGGACGAGGAACGTATCGAGATGTGGCTGCGTGCCGACACGCCGCAACACGTCCACATCGGGGCACTGGACCTCAGCGTCGACTTCGGCGAAGGTGAACAGATGCTGACCGAGGTCTCCTGCAAGTTCCGGCCGGACGCCGTCGCGCGCGAACTGGCCGATGCCGGGCTGCGCCGCACCCACTGGTGGACCGATCCGGCGGGGGACTTCGGCCTCTCGCTGGCCGTGAAGTGAGCGACCTCCCACAACGCTGGCGCGCCGCCCGGCTGCCGGCGGCCGGGGTGCACCTGGACAGCGCCGCCTGTTCCCGTCAGAGCCTGGCCGCCATCGAGGCTGGCACCGCACACGCCCGCCACGAGAGCGAGGTCGGTGGCTATGTCGCGGCCGAGGCGGCCACCCCGGCGCTCGATGCCGGCCGGGCCGGGGTCGCCGCACTGACCGGAATGTCCTCGGGCGACGTGGTTTTCACCACCGGCTCGGGTAACGCGCTCGACCTGCTGCTCGGGGCCTGGCCACTGGCCAGGACGGTGGCCTGCCTGCCCGGGGAGTACGGGCCCAACCTCGCGCAGTTCGCCGCACACGGGTTCACCACCTCGCCGCTCCCGGTCGACGGCCTGGGCCGACTGGATCCCGATGCCGCCGCAGCAGCGCTGAAGGCCGCGCCGCCGGCACTGGTGCACCTGACGGCTGTCGGCAGCCACCGCGGCGTGGTGCAGCCGGTGCCGCAGCTGGCCACGCTCTGCCGCGACCTCGGACTCCCACTGGTGGTCGACGCCGCGCAGGCGCTCGGGCAGATCGACTGCGTGGTGGACGCCGATGCCGTCTACTCCTCCTCCCGCAAATGGATGGCCGGTCCCCGCGGGGTCGGGGTGCTGGCCGTCCGCCCAGCCCTAGCCGACCTGCTGCGCTCGCCGCAGTGGGCCGGTGAGCTGTCAGCGTTGCAGTGCCTGGAGCTGGGTGAAGCCAATGTAGCTGCCCGAGTGGGTTTTTCGGTGGCCGTGGGGGAGTACCTGGCGGCCGGTCCGGACTCGGTACGCGAGCACCTGATCGGGCTCACCCGGGCCGCCCGGGGTGTGCTGGCCGAGGTCCCCGGCTGGCGCGTGGTGGAACCCGAGGACGAGCCCAGCGCCATCACCACGCTGACCCCGACCGACGGCGCCGACCCGGCGACGGTGCGGGCCCGGCTGATCGCCGAGCACGGCATCGTCACCACTGCCGCCGGGGTGGAGCGGGCTCCCATGGAGATGCAGACGCCGGTGCTGCGGGTGTCACCGCACGTCGACAACACCCTGACCGACATCGAGGTACTGGCCGCCGCGTTGGCCGCGCTGGTCTGACACCCTCAGCCCAGGAACTCCGCCAGCGCTTCGCGTACGGCGGCGGACTGCGAGCGGTCCTGCAGTTCGAGCAGAGCCGCCTCGGCCGTCATCGCCACCCACAGGTGCGCACTATGCAGGGGCTGGCGGCGCCCGAGGGCCTGGAAGTCTTCTGAGCAGACCGTCGCGAACGTGGCATTGCGGTGGCTGATCTCCTGCGCCACAGCGGGTTCCGCACGGGCTTCCAGGAGAAGCGCCCGAATCCCACGTTGCTCCAGGCAGTAGTCGAGATAGGTTGCGCTGCCGGCCAGCAGCCGTTCCCGCCCGGGTGGCAGGGCGGTCGACACCTCGGCGATCTGCTCGGCGACGCGGTCGTGGAACTCGCGATGGAGTGCGAGTAGATAGCTCGCCCGATCGCCGAAGTGGTGGAAGAAGCTGCCCTTGGACACACCGGCTTCCTCGACCACGAGGTTGGCGCTCAGCCCGGTCAGTCCGGTCCGCTCGGCCAGCCGTAACCCGGCGTCGATCAGCTTGGCGCGGGTTTCGGCGGCGGCGGCCTGGCGTCCGGTGAGTGGTTGTGTCGGCACGCTCTCGAGGATAGCATCGTCATTGACCGACCGGTCGGTCAATGAAAGGGGCGATCATGCCAGTAGTCGAAACCCGGGTTGGTCCGGTCGCCTATTCGGTCGACGGAGACGGGCCGGT
This sequence comes from Mycobacterium sp. M26, assembly GCF_001494595.1. GTDB lineage: Bacteria > Actinomycetota > Actinomycetes > Mycobacteriales > Mycobacteriaceae > Mycobacterium. The sequence goes on along the minus strand of NZ_LN929907.1, from coordinate 43,775 downwards.
GGTGGTGGCCCTGCACGCCGCCCTGCACGATCGGCGTGACTTCGATGCCGTCACGCCCGCACTGGCCCGGCACTATCGGGTGATCCGGGTGGACTGGCCCGGCCATGGTGAATCACCTTTCCCCCGAGCACCTTTCGATCCCGGTGCCGCGGTGTATGCCGACGTTCTCGACGATGTCATCGCAGCCCTCGACCTGCCACCCGCGGTGTACGTCGGTAACTCGGTCGGCGGCTTCGCCGCGGCACACCTCGCGCTGAGCGCACCGCAACGGGTGGCCGGTCTGGTCCTGGTGGACACCGGCGGATTCCTCGGCAGCCCGCTGACCAACGCCTACTGCCGGCTGCTCGGCACACCCGCGGTGCTCAAACGGGTGCTGCCGCGGTTCGTGCGCAGCTACCTGCAGGCGCACAGTGAGCACGACCAGGCCGTCCTGCAGCGGGTCGGCCAGCGGGCGCGCAGCGCCGAGGGGGTGGACCTGGCCGCTGCGCTGTGGCGCAGTTTCGCCGCGCCGGAGGCCAGCCTGCGCGGGCGCGCCGACCAGATCGGTGCGCCGACCCTGATCGTGTGGGGAGCCCGCGACACCGCGATCCCGCTTCGGTTCGGCCGGGCCACCCAGCGGGCGATCCCCGGCTCACGGCTGGCGGTGTTCGATACCGGGCACCTGCCGTTCTCGTCGCAGCCGGAGCAGTTCCTCGGCGTGGTCGAGCCGTTCCTGGCGGAGGTCAGCTCGCCTTGTGCGCGCTGAGCAGATAGGCCGGCATCATCATCCGGCCCTTCTCGTCGGTGTCGAACGGCGGCGGGCCGGCGGGCATATCGGGGAATTCCGGCTTGTGCGAATGGATCTTGGCCGGCCTGACCTCGTCGATCACGAAGTACTTCGACACCGCGCTGCGTAATTCGTCCTCGTCGACCTCGTTCGGCTTGGTCTCGATGTCGGGCGGGAAGGCCCCTTTGGCGAACACCAGGATGTAGTAGTGCGCACCCGGGGCGGCCGCCCGGTGCACCGACTGCAGATAGCCGTCGCGCAGCTCAACGGGCAGCGAGTGGAACAGCGTGCTGTCGATGATCGTGTCGAACCGGCCGTCGAAACCGGTGAACGCCGTGATGTCGTCGCAGACGAATGTCGCGCTGGGCAGTCCGCGTTCCTCGGCGGCCCGGGTGGCGGCGGCGATCGCGGTCGGGGAGACGTCGATACCGACCACGGTGTAACCCTGCGCGGCCAGCGCCAACGCCAGCTCGGCATGCCCGCAGCCGGCGTCGAGCACCTCGCCGGTGACCTTGCCGCCGGCGATCAGTGCCGCCAACTCGGGCTGCGGCTCACCGATGTTCCACGGCGGGGGACCCGGAAATGCTCCGTCCTGCCGGTACGCGCTGTCCCAATCCATCACTTCGTTAGCCATGGAAACGACGCTACTCCGCCATCCGGCTCAGCCGGGTTGCTCCCAGGTGTGCACCGGCGCATTGCTGTGCATCAGCTCGCAGTAGCGCCGCAGCATCTCGGCCAGCGCCTGCGGCCGGGCCATCCCCTGCTCCTGCAACGCCCGTACCGTTGCGACCTGCCACGCCGACCCGTTGCGGCCGGTCTTGGCCCGGCCCTCGATCACCCCGAGGTAGCGATCCCGCACCTCGGCCGCCACCTTCCAGCGGCGCAGACCTTCGTCGGCCATCGGCAGCAGGGTGCGTAGCACCAACTCGTCGGCGGTCACCTCACCCAAGCCCGGCCAGTACAGCCGGCCGTCCAAACCGTTGCGGGCAGACTCCAGGAAATTGTCATGTGCCGCAGTGAAACTCATTTTCGTCCACAATGGACGGTCCTCTTCGGACAGGTAGCGCAGGGCCCCGTAGTAGAACGCCGAGTTGGCCATCATGTCGACGACGGTGGGCCCGGCGGGCAGCACCCGGTTCTCCACCCGCAGGTGTGGACGGCCGTCCACGACGTCGTAGACCGGACGGTTCCAGCGATACACCGTGCCGTTGTGCAGCCGCAGTTCGGGCAGATGCGGGGTGCGCCCGGCCGCCAGTTCGGCCACCGGATCCTCCTCGGACAGCTCGGGTAGCAGCGACGGGAAGTAGCGGACGTTCTCCTCGAAGAGGTCGAAGATCGAGGTGATCCAGCGCTCCCCGAACCACACTCGCGGCCGCACCCCCTGCGCCTTCAACTCGTCGGGCCGGGTGTCGGTGGCCTGGGCGAACAGTTCAATGCGGGTCTCCGCCCAGAGTTGGTGGCCGAAGAAGTACGGCGAGTTCGCGCCCAGCGCCAACTGCGGGCCGGCCAGTACCTGGGCGGCGTTCCAGTTGCTGGCGAAATCAGCCGGCGAAACTTGAAGATGCAATTGCATACTGGTGCAGGCGGATTCGGGCGCGATGGACTCCGCATGCAGGCTCAGCCGTTCTGGGCCGGCGATATCGATCAGGATGTCCTCGCCGCGGGCGGTGAAGATCGAGTCGTTGAGGGCCTGATAGCGCATCGACGGACTCATCCAGTGCCCGGTCAGATGCTGCGGCATCAAGGTCGGCAGGATGCCGATCATCACGATGTGCGCCCCGTCGGTGTTGGCCTTCGACTCCGCGGCGTTGAGGCTGGCGCGGATCTCGTCCTCCAGTTCCAGCGCGGTCCGGCCGGGCAGGCGTCGAGGCGGAACGTTGAATTCGATGTTGTAGGCGCCCAATTCGGTTTGATAAGCCGGGTCGGCGATCGCGGCGAGCACCTCCTGGTTGGACATCGCCGGCTGATAGCCGGCATCCACCAGGTTGCATTCGATCTCCATCCCGGTCAGCGGCCGGTCGAAGTCGAAACTGGACTGAGCCAGCATGGTTTCGAACACGTCCAGGCACAGCTGCACCTTGCGCCGGTACTCCTGCCGGTGCGCCCGGTTATAGCTGGCGTGCTTGACCTCTTCGCCCACGGGGTCGATGCAACCGGTTCGGTGCCGAGCGCGCAAGCAAATCGCCGAGATCAGCCCCGGCGGCGGACCACCACTGTCTGCCGGTCGAAGTGGCTGCTGCTGACCTCGACGTCGACCCCCGCGTAGTCACCCAGAGCCTGCAGTGCCGAGCGGCTGTAGGCCCGCAGCGAGCTGATCAGCCCGTCGTGCGCGAACGGCCACCACAGCGCGAATGGCGCGAACGTCGCGAGCTTCACCAGGTGCAGTGGCGAGGGCAGCCGCGGGAGATCGATGACCACCAATTCGGTGGCCACCCGGGTGCCCTCAGCGAAGACGCGGGCCGCCAGGTCCGGCGGCAGGTGATGAAACGACAGCGCGAAGACCGCCAGGTCGTACGCGTCGTCGGGGGCGTCGATCGCGGTCGCGTCGATGGTGCGGATGGTGGCGCGCGGGTGCTCGCCGAGGTCGGAGGCCGCCATCGCCGCCACCGATTCGGGGTTGATGTCGGACACCGTGACCTCGACGGTCGGGTGTTGTTCGAGCAGGATGCGCGATAGCGCACCGTGCCCGGCGCCCAGTTCGAGGATCTTCGGGTCGGGGACGTCGGCGACCTTCTTGAGCACCAGTGCAGCGTTGTGTTCGTGCTCCCGGAACAGCGAGCCCATCACGTCCAGCGCGCGGATCACGCCGCGCTTAACCTTGTCGTCGACGTCGTCGCGGTCCAGGTATTCGGGACGGTCGGTTTCCAGCATCCGGTCCAACCAGGACGCATCCGGGCCGCCCCGGGGCATGTCGGCGATGTCGGCCACTGGCTTTGCCACGTAGGCCATCATGGACGATGCACCGCCACCTTTTCTAGGAGCACTGTTGGCCGACTTCGTCGCATCCATTGACCAGGGCACCACCAGCACCCGCTGCATGATCTTCGATCACAACGGTCTGGAGGTGGGGCGCCATCAGCTCGAGCACGAGCAGATCCTGCCGCAGGCGGGCTGGGTGGAACACAACCCGGTGGAGATCTGGGAGCGCACGCAGACGGTCGTGCAGTCGGCGCTGAACGCCACCAAGCTGCGGGCGGGGGACCTGGCGGCACTCGGTATCACCAACCAGCGCGAGACCACCCTGGTGTGGAACCGCAAGACCGGCCGGCCGTACTACAACGCGATCGTCTGGCAGGACACCCGCACCGACCGCATCGCCACCGCGCTGGATCGTGACGGCCGCGGTGACGTGATCCGGCACAAGGCAGGCCTGCCGCCGGCGACGTACTTCTCCGGCGGCAAACTGCAGTGGATCCTGGACAACGTCGACGGGGTGCGTGCGGACGCCGAGCGCGGTGACGCGCTGTTCGGTACTCCGGACACCTGGGTGTTGTGGAATCTCACCGGTGGTGCGGCAGGGGGCGTGCACGTCACCGATGTGACCAACGCCAGCCGGACCATGCTGATGAACCTGGAAACCCTGGACTGGGACGACGAACTGTTGTCGTTCTTCGGGATTCCGCGGGCGATGCTGCCCGAGATCCGGCCGTCGTCCTCGCCGGACCCCTATGGCATGACGCATCCGGCCGGGCCCACCGGCGGTGAGGTGCCGGTGACGGCGAGCCTGGGTGATCAGCAGGCCGCGATGGTGGGCCAGGTGTGTCTGGCGCCGGGTGAGGCCAAGAACACCTACGGCACCGGCAATTTCCTGCTGCTCAACACCGGCGAGAAGATCGTGCGCTCGAACAATGGTCTGCTGACGACGGTGTGCTATCAGTTCGGAGACGCGAAACCTGTTTATGCCCTTGAGGGTTCGATCGCGGTGACCGGATCTGCCGTGCAGTGGCTGCGCGATCAGCTGGGCATCATCAGCGGCGCGGCCGACAGTGAGACGCTGGCCGCGCAGGTGCCCGACAACGGCGGGGTGTACTTCGTGCCGGCGTTCTCCGGGTTGTTCGCGCCGTACTGGCGCTCCGATGCGCGCGGTGCGATCGTGGGCCTGTCCCGGTTCAACTCGAATGCTCATGTGGCGCGGGCGACGCTGGAGGCGATCTGCTATCAGAGCCGCGATGTGGTCGACGCGATGGAGGCGGACTCCGGTGTGCACCTGGAGGTGCTCAAAGTCGACGGCGGGGTGACGCTCAACGAGTTGTGCATGCAGATCCAGGCCGACGTGCTGGGAGTGGACGTGGTGCGACCGGTGGTGGCCGAGACCACCGCGCTGGGCGCGGCATATGCGGCGGGCCTGGCGACTGGCTTCTGGGCGGATCCTGATGACCTGCGGGCGAATTGGCAGGAGGACCGCCGGTGGTCGCCGGCCTGGACTGAGGGGCAGCGGGCCGACGGCTACGCCGGTTGGCGTAAAGCGGTGCAGCGCACGCTGGATTGGGTGGACGTCTCGTGATTTCGGCGCGGTTGGCGTCGCTCAGCGACGCCAACCGCGCCGAAATCATTACTCCGATTCGCCGAGGATCTGGTAGATCTCGCGGCGCGCAGTGTTGACGATGTCGACGATGCGCTGTTGCTGCTCGGGGCTGGCGGTGTGGGCTGACTGCTTGACCGCGCCGAACAGCTTGCCCACTGCGTCGCGCAGATTGAGCTCGCCGGGATCGGTGTCCTCGGCGATCTCCTCCCACGGCGGGGTGGTGATCTTCTCGGCGGCGGCACGGCCGTCCTCGGTCAGCTCGAAAAGCTTCTTGCTGCCCTCGGTTTCGGTGCCGACGATGACGCCCTCGTCGACGAGCAACTGCAGGGTGGGGTAGACCGAGCCGGGGCTGGGCTTCCACACACCGTTGGTGCGCTCGGCGATCTCCTGGATCATCTCGTAGCCGTGCATCGGCCGTTCGGTGAGCAGAGCCAGGATCGCGATCCGGACATCACCGCGCCGGCCGCGACCGCGACCACGCCCGTGTCCGCGGCGTCCGTCGCGACCGCGACCACCGCCGGGTCCGAACCCGAAGCCGGGACCGAAACCCGGACCGAAGCCGGGGCCGAAACCACCGCGCGGCCCGAAACCGGCCGGACCGTCACCGGCGGCCATCTGCTCGCGGACGTGCTCCCGGAAGTGCCGGCGGCCATGCCGACGGCCGGGTCCGGGCGGGGCGAAGCCGAAGCCGGGACCGAAACCAGGCCCGAAGCCGCCGGGACCGGGGTGACCCGCATGCGGGCCGTTGAACTGGGGGAATGGGGTGCTCATTGCACTCTCTCTTTCTCGACGGGAAACGCCGAGTGCGCTTCCGATACGTCAACGATATATCGGAAACTATCGCGATGCAACGATCAATGTCAGGAGCGGCGGTCGATCTCCTCGACCAGCCAGCGCGCCCACTCGGCTTCCATGGCCTGTGCGCGCAGCCCGTACTCCAGCGCCGCCCGGCCGTAGAAATCGGCGTCGGAATCGTCCCAGTCGACCGAATCCCGAAGCTGCTCATAGCGTTTGCGCTCAGCGGTGGCCTGCTCGGCCACCGCTGCAACGTGCTTGCGGGCCTGCCCGGCCGGCATCTCGCCGAGGAGGAACACCCGCAGTAATTCGGCGCTGCGATACGGCGGGTCGTCCTGCGGGTTGGTCATCCACCGCAGCAGGTCTTCCCGTCCGGCGTCGGTGACCCGATACTCCTTGCGGCCGCGCGGGCCGATGTCGGTGACCTCGATCAAGCCGGCATCGGCGAGCTTGTTCAGTTCCCCGTAGAGCTGGCTCTGCGTGGCCGGCCACACGTTGGCCATCGAATACTCGAAGCGTTTGAGCAGGTCATACCCGCTGCCGGGCTGTTGGGCCAGCAGTCCCAGTGCCGCGTACCGAAGACTCACCCGACCATCGTAGAGCGCGACATGTCAGAAGTGGAATGTCACGGCTGTGCGACGGTCATCTTCATCGCGGAATGCTTGGCCAGCAGGTAGTACAGGCCGAACGCCACACCACAGCCGATGAACCAGGAGTACTGGGCCGCGGTGTGCATCCCGTAGACCGAGCCGGCGAGCAGCACCGGGACGACCGCCAGCACCGCACCCACCGCCGTGGAGATGACCGCGACCGGGTTGTAGCCCTTGGTGTACCAGTAGCTGCCGCTGGTGCTCATGGTGAACAGGTCGTCGACGGCGACGTGCTGCTTGCGCACCAGGTAGAAGTCGGCGATCAGGACACCGAACAGCGGGCCGATGAAGGCGCCCAGGATCTCCAGCGTGTAGTGGATGACCTCCGGGTTGTTGTATAGGTTCCACGGGGTGATCAGTACCGAGCCGACGGCGGCGATCATGCCGCCCGCGCGCCAGCTGATCTTCTGCGGGCTGACGTTGGAGAAGTCGAAGGCCGGGCTGATGAAGTTGGCGACGATGTTGATGCCGATGGTCGCGATCGTGAACGTCAAGGCGCCCAACACGATCGCGAAGGTGCTGTCGATACGGGCTACCGTCTGCACCGGGTCGGTGATCAGCTCACCGAAGACCGGAACGGTGAGCGAGGCCGTGACCACCACCAGTACCGAGAACACCAGGAAGTTAACCGGCAGGCCGAGGAAGTTGCCCTTCTTGACTGCGGCGAACGACTTTCCGTAGCGGGAGAAGTCGCCGAAGTTCAGCATCGGGCCCGAGAAGTACGACACCACAAGGGCAATGGCGCCCAGCATAACCGGGATCGATTCCAGGCCGGTGTAGGTCACCGAACCCAGGTTCAGGTCGATCGCGCCCCAGCCCGCCTTGTGGATCAGGTAGCCGCAGAGGATGAACATCACCACGTAGACCGCGGGGCCGCAGAAGTCGATGAACCTGCGGATCGACTCCATACCCCGCCAGAACACGCACGCCTGCAGTACCCACAGCAGCATGAAGCTGCACCAGCCCAGCAGCGGCAGACCCAGGAAGCCGTACTGATTCACGTCCGCGTAGGGCGCCAGACCCGGAAAGAGCTTGAGCAGCACCACATCCAGTGCGGCCGAGGCCAGGTAGGTCTGGATGCCGTACCAGGCAACCGCGATCAGTCCACGGATGATCGCGGGGATATTGGCACCCAGGACACCGAACACGCTGCGGCAGATGACCGGGTAGGGAACCCCCGTCTGCTGGCTGGGTTTGGCCACCAGGTTGCAGAACACGTTGACGATCACGATGCCGATCAGCAGGGCGACGAGCACCTGCCAACTGGCCAGACCCAGCGCGAACAGACTGCCCGCGGTGACGTAGCCGCCGACGCTGTGCACGTCGGACATCCAGAACGCGAAAATGTTGTAGGACGACCAGCTTTGCTTGGCCAGCGGGGCCAGGTCCTCGTTGGTCAGGCGAGGGTCGTAACCCGGTTTGATCAGGCCGCCGCCGACCGGGTGGCCGGCTGCCTCGACGAGATCGTCGGCGCCCGCCCGGGCGGTGGGAGGGAGGTCGCGCGTCTCGGTCATGGCAGGCTCCGTCGGATCAATCAACAGGACGATGCCGGAACCGTATCGGCGCCATATTGCCGGGCCGTTGCAGGAAAGCTATATTTTGCGGCCTACGGCTCGTCGGCCACCAACCCGCTGTGCGCGGGCAGGGTGGACACCACGGCGTTGAGCCGCTGGTGATGTAACGCGCTGGTGGACAGTAGTTGCTCGACATCGCGGTCCAGGAACGCCTCGAGCATGATCCGATGATCCTGGTGCAGCAGAGCGCGCTGGGACTGCTCGACGTGCACCATCAGTTGTACGGGTTCGGTGATGTTCCAGGCGTATTCGAGCATGTGTAGTAGCCGCAGCATCTGCGACGGCCGGGCCAGGCCGAGGTGGAAGTGTCGGCTCTGCCGGTGGTAGGTCTGCGGATCACCCTCTGCCAGAGCGGTTTCCAGCTGCATGTTGATATCCAGCAGTTCCCGGCGGTCGGCGTCGCCGGCACGCTCGACGGCGGCCGAGAGCGCCGCGGACTCCAACGTCTGACGCACGATGTACATCTCGGCCAGCTCGCTGGCCGTCAACTGGGCCACGGAGTAGCCGAAGTTACGCCGGTGCTGGATCAGTCCTTCGCCGGTCAGGGTTTTCAGTGCCTCCCGGACCGGGATGTGGCTGACCCCAAACGCGTCGGCAACCTCCCCGACGGGCACCGCGGTCCCGGGCGGCAGAGCGCCGTCGAGGATGACCCGGCGCAGTTCGTCGAGAATGTCCTGCTGCGAGCAGCCGACCGGGCGCACCGCGAGCCGGAACAGCAGCGCGGAGTGCCGACGATCGGGCATCCGAACATCTTCGTCGCACCGGCATGGATGCGCGCGCCGAGCGTGTCTAGCCGCTGCGGGCCACCCGGGTGTGTGCGGTCAGCAGCACATGGTCGTAGACCGACCGGGACGGCAAGCGCTCCCCGTACTCCAGGGCGCGGACGTCGATCAGGATCTGCTCGGCCAGCAGCCGCAGCTTGGTGTTGGTGGTGCCCGACCGCCAGCGCAGGATCTCGAAGGCACGCTCGGCGTCCACCCGGTAGATCAGCATCAGCATGCCTTTGGCCTGCTCGATCATGGCCCGGTTGGTGGCCACCTCGGCGACGGCGGCCGCGATATGTTCGTCGGCGCTGCGCTGGACCGGGGTGACGTCGACGTAGTGGCCCTCGCTGCCGACGATCGTGCCCGTCTCGTCGCGGAGATGGGAGCCGACCACGACAACTTCGTGGACCTCCCCGCGGGTGTCGACGATGCGGTGCCTGCTGCTCCAGGGCTGGTGGGAATGGCGAACCGCCGCCAACACGCCACGCACCATGTCGACGTCGTCGGGGTGCTTGTGCGACATCACCAGCTCGGTGGTCGGGGTGACGGTGTCCGGCTGGTAGCCGTGCAGCCGCGCCACCGCGGGGGACCACTCCCACCGTTCGTCGGCGAAGTAGAACCGAGTCCAGCCCACAGCGTCAGCCGGGTCGCCTCCCCCGTCAGACGGCATGATCGAAACCTACCCAGCGGATGCCGCCGCTGCTCGGGTAGCAATCAAGCTGTACCGAATTCGGATAACCGTTCACTATTGACATGTCATTCTTGGACTGTCAAAGTGGACGGCATGACCGACGTCACAACGGACTCCGCCAATCTGCCCACCGAAGGACAGTTCTTCGAACGCGGCAACTACGCGCCGGTGCCCGACGAGCTCACCGACGAAGCCCTTGTTGTCGAGGGCGCCATCCCGCCCGAGCTCGACGGCTGGTACCTGCGCAACGGCCCCAACCCGCGTCAGCCCACCGGGCACTGGTTCACCGGCGACGGGATGATCCACGGCGTGCGCATCGAAGGCGGCGCAGCCAAGTGGTACCGCAACCGCTGGATCCGTACCGACAGCTTCACCGACCCGTTCCCGCTCTACAACGAGGACGGCACCCGCAGCCTGAATGCGTCGGTGGCCAACACCCACGTCATCAACCACGCCGGCAAGACGCTGGCGCTCGTCGAGTCGTCGCTGCCCTACGAGATCACCAACGAACTCGAGACGGTCGGCTGCTACGACTTCGACGGCAAGCTCAACGATGCGATGACCGCGCACCCGAAGATCTGCCCGACCACCGGGGAACTGCACTTCTTCGGCTACGGCAACATCTTCGAGCCGCACGTCACCTATCACCGCGCTGATGCCAACGGTGAGCTGACCATCAACCGGCCCGTGGAGGTCGGGGCGCTGACCATGATGCACGACTTCGCGATGACCTCTGGGCACGTGATCTTCATGGACCTGCCGATCGTGTTCAATCTCGACATCGCCATTCAGGGCACCGGCGACATGCCCTACCGGTGGGACGACAACTACGGCGCCCGCTTCGGTGTGCTGCGCCGCGACGACCCGTTCGCCGAGATCCGCTGGTTCGAGATCGACCCGTGCTACGTGTTCCACGTCGCCAACGCCTACGAATCCGGGGATTCGATTGTGCTGCAAGCGGTCCGGTACCCGGAGCTGTGGCGGGAGAACGGCGGGTTCGAGGCCAGTGCCGTGCTGTGGAGCTGGACCATCGACCTCAAGTCCGGCACCGTGACGGAGCGCCAGCTCGACGACCGGGCGGTGGAGTTCCCGCGGATCGACGACCGGCTGGCGGGCTTGCCCGCCCGCTACGCGGTGTCGGTGGGCGACGCGAAGCTGGTCCGCTACGACCTCGAGACCGGCGACGCCGTCGAGCACGCCTTCGGGACGGCGTCCTCACCCGGCGGTCCCGGCGAGGCGGTGTTCGTGCCGTCGTCCTCGGGTCCGGCTGACGAGACCAACGGCTGGTACCTCGGCTACGTCTACGACCCGGCCCGTGACGGTAGCGACCTGGTGATCCTGGACGCCGCCGACTTCGCCGCCGACCCGGTGGCCCGCATCCGGTTGCCGCGTCGAGTCCCGTACGGCTTCCACGGAAACTGGATAGAGGCCTAGTCAGAGGCGGTTTTGGGAGCCTCCGTCCGCAGTGCGTCCGCAGTGGCGCCCAGCGCCTGGTCGAGAAGGTCGGCGGCAGCCTTTCGGGTGCGGTCGTCGGCATCGGGCCAGAGGTGTGCATAGGTCTTGAGGGTCTCGGTCGCCGACATGTGCCCGAGCGCCCGCTGAACCGTCACAACGTCGCAGCCGGCCGCGATGAGACCGGAGGCGAAGAAGTGGCGCAGCTCGTGCAGCCGGTAGGTCATGTCACCGCGGGCAGCGCGCCACGCCCGCCCCACTGTCGCCGCGTGTACTGGTAACGCGTCGTTGAGGCGGCCCGGAAACACCCACCGCGACGGATCGTCTCCGGGGCGGCGCCGTGCCACGTGCTCCGACAGCAGTTGGGTCAGGCGCTCCGGGATGTACACCGTGCGTTCGGACCCGTACTTGGGCGGCCGCAACTCCATCTGGCCATCGTCGGTCCACTGAACCTGGCGGCGGACGTGCAGCTCCCGCCGAAGGAAGTCGATATCACCGACCTGGAGCGCGGACGCTTCCCCGCGGCGCAGTCCCGCGAACGCGCACACCGCAATGAACACCCCGATCCACTGCTCTGTCTTGAGCATTGCGCCGACCTCGGACACCGCCGGAATCTGCATGGCCGCAGCAGCTTTCCGCTGCCTCGGCAGCCGCACCTTGTCCGTGACATCGCGGGCCATCAGGCGATCTCGCAGCGCCGCCCGCAACACCGTCCGTGCGTTCGTGAACCTCGTCTTGATGGTCGACGGCTCCAGGTCGGCGTCCTGCATCGACTTCACCCACGCCTCGACGTGGGACGGCCGCAGGTCCGCGAAGGGCACGCTGGCGAACGTCACGGACCGAGACATCTGGTCCATGACGTGCCGGGTACTCGTCTCCCACACCTGTCGTGGTGCCCAGTCCTTGTAGAAGCTGGAGAACGTCACCTTGCCTAACGCGGGGTCAATGTACGAGCCTGTCTCCTGTGCCGCCACGATGCCGTTGAGCCATGATGTTGCTTCGGTCTTGGTGCGGAACCCCTTGGCGTGCTCGCGGCCGTCCTCATCGACATACCTTGCCCGCCAGCGCAATCCCTTGCCGTCGAGCTTCGATGGGACGGTGGCGGTCGTGCTGTCGGGCATCCGGACCGTCTTCGTCCAACGGTCCTCGACACCAGCGCGGCGATTACGAATCTGAGGCATCGTCACCTCCGACGTGAATGTATGGGTCGTCGATGTCTCGGACTTCCTTAGAAATCATTCGCATTAAGCGTGTGAAATCGTATTCCTCGATCTGATCAATTGCGTTGGTGCACAGATCGATTACATAGTCGATGTCTACTCTGGAATACTGTCCAGCGACCGCCTTGCGAACGTCGGATCGTATGAGAACCGACTGAAGGTGGTCGACGGAATCGGCGGCTGTTCCTAGCGCATCGCGCAGCCGGGAAGTGGCGTTCTCAAGGTCAGTACACGCCGAGTAAAGGGCGCCCAACGGATTATCGTCGAAATTCAGCAACTCCTTTAGTGAAACGCCTAGAGCATGTGCGATCGCGGTCGCTTCCCGAAGCCGGGGGTCTCGACTGCCATTTTCTATTCGCGTTATTGCCGATGTATCTAGCTTGACTCCTAGTTCAGCCAGCTTCTCCGATAGTTCGCGCTGAGACCATCCAGCGCCCTCGCGTTGTGTTTTGACGCGCTTGCCGAATCTGTCTGCAGCGATCGCCCAGAGCTCGGTGTCGGCCGGTGCCGCCTCGTTCTGCATGACTGCAGCGTACAGCGTTGGTTGCAGCAGCCTCGGTTTGGAGATACTGTCTTGTTGCAGTGTCACTGCATGAGAGCAGTGACCAGTAGAGGGAGTTTGTAATGACAGCTGACGAGCTGCTGCACACCAACCAGGTGCAGGAGCAGTACGGGATCAACGCCGGAACCTTGAGGTTCTGGCGCAGCACGAACCAAGGACCGGCGTCATTCACTCTCGGCCCGCGCGGCCGTGTGGTGTACCGGCGATCGGAGATCGAGCGGTGGTTGGCCGAGCAGGAGAAGGCCACGAAGCGCGGCGGTGGCGATGCGGCCTAGCCCAGAGCGAAGACACCCGGTGGTTCCACAACAGGCGACAGCGCCCGCACCGGTTAGCCATCTAGCCCAAGCCGATCAGGCCGACCTCGGTTTGATCCCAGACTCGGACCACACCGAGATCCTGATAACGCGAAAGGCGCCGGTTGCCGCCGACGCCCTTCGGAAGAACACCCACTCCAACACCCATGAAGAAAGCAGGTAACACCATCATGGCTGCACCGAAGAAGAAGATCAACAGTGCCCTGGCTAGCTCTGAGCCGGCGGTCGATCTTGAACCGGTAGATCTCGACCCCCGAGCACCCGAGTTGGATGCCTGGGAACGGCTCTGCGAAAAGGCCAACGGCGACGGCACGCTGTACCACGGCGGTGACGCCTCAACCATCATGACGATTCCCCGACCGATCTGGGCAGATCCGGATAAGGACGCGGTTGGGCGTTCGATGCTCGTCACGTGCTACAAGTCAACGGCGGCATACGTCACCTTCAGCCACCAGACCGGCAAGGCCGATGGCGACTACTGGTACAGCGCCGGAATGTACGTGTCGGCGAAATGCTTCGACGACGGTGAACCGCTCATCGGAATCTCCTACAGCGACGCCGACATGACCAGTGGAGAGTGGAATAAACCCACCACAGCCAACTTGACCCCGGCAGAAGCACTCGAACTTGCCGACGTACTGCGAGCCGCAGTAGCCCTGTTCGGTGTTGAAGCATGACGGAAGCGAAGACGGAGGTCCGCCCCTTAGCCGGGGCGGGCTCTCCCGCGTCTCGACAGGTGTCCTGGTGGCCTGTCCATGATTTCATCACTGCCCTTGTCCATCAGGCCAATTGCGGGCCGATCCCGGCTGCTGGCACACCCGCGTGGTGCGAACTGGGAGACGGTGATCCGCGCAAGTTGTTGGCGGTCGCCGTCGCAGGTGAGCACCACGTCTTGCGGGTGGAGATCGCCCAGGAGGCGATGGCCGAGGCGTCCCGCGCGGTATCCGCCAGCCCCAACTGGCGCACCCGACCCCGAGGTAGCTCATACATCGCACGCCGCAAGGAGATCGCGTGACAGATCAACACCCCGACGACCCCGGCCCCCAGGAGCCGGGCAGCTCGACACGACGACTGGTAGTCACGCCCGGTTCCCAGGTCAAAGCCAAACGGCTGGTGTGGTGGGAGCTGGGCCTAATCCTGCAGTACGCCATCAACTTGCTGGCTGCCCGCGAAGGCAAGGGCAAGAGCACTGTCGCTTCATCGTGGGCCGCCCGCGAGACCCGCAACGGCGGCACCGTGTTGTGGATCGGCACCGAGGAATCCCGCGAGGCCGCCATCGTGCCCAGGCTCATCGCAAACGGGGCCAACATGGACCGCGTCATCTTCGTCGACGTCCAGACCGACCTCGGCACCGGCGCGCTGGTGTTCCCGCTCGACCTCCACCGCATCGAACAGGTCATCCGCGAGCACAACGTCACCATGATCTTCCTCGACCCCGCCAAGGCCGTCGTCCCGCCAGGGTTCTCCGGTAACGACGACATCGCCGTCCGGCAGTACCTCGAACCGATCGCGGCGCTGGCCGACCGCTGCAAGGTCACGATCATCGGCCTGGCCCATTTCGGCAAGCGGGTCGGTGCCGATTCCGGGCAACTCATGCTCGGCTCAGTAGCGTGGTCTCAAGTCGCCCGCTGCGTCCTGTCCATCGCCGAAGATCCCGACACCGGCACCCGCGTCCTGACCAACACCAAAGCGAACTACGTCGGCACGGACCGTTCGGTGGAGTTCCGCATCGTCTCGACCACCGTGCACACCGACGACGGCCCCACCGAGATCGGGTCTGTCGAATGGCTCGGCGATACCAGCTTGGACGCCCGAGACCTTCTCAGCGGTGACAGCGACGACGATCCCGGCGAACGCACAGCCGCCGAGCACTGGCTACAGGACTACCTCACCGAGAACGGAGCAACGCCGTCAAAGGTCGTCAAGGCCGAGGCGGCCAAGGAGAAGATCAGCGAGCGGACCCTCAAACGTGCCAAGAAGGCACTCGGTGTTATCGACGAGTCGTCAGGCTTTCCGCGGACCTCGACGTGGAGCCTGCGCAGTGGGGCCAACACCAGTCAGGCCACCCCGTCTCGTGGCCCAACTGGCCCGACTGGCCCAACTGGCCGCGACCAGCGGGAACAGGATGGCCCCACTGGTGGCCCCACTGACGAATCCACCAGTGGGGCCACGCCGTGCGCGTCTGGCCCGACTGTGGAACGGACAGTGCCCACACCGCTGACCGTGCGCCGTCATCACCTCGGAGGGCGGCGCACGATCCGCTTCCGGGGCCAAGAAGTACCCCGCTGCTACGTCTGCGGCAAGGCCGTAACCGCCGGCCAAGGTGATGCACACCTGGCCTGCACCAGCAAACAAGAGCAGACGGCATGAGCACCCGCCGCGTCATCTTCCCGCCCACCGACTATTGGACCCAATCCAAGGAGAACACCATGACCGACAACTATGCCGACACCCCCACAGCAGCCGACGCCCGACGCGCCTCCGCGATCACCATCCACCACCGCCGAGGCAACACCGAGGGACTGCTCACAATCGCCCACGAAGCCAACGAGAACCACCGAACCACCGAACTGGTCTTGGCCATCCTCGACCTACACCGCAACCCCCTGACCGAGCTGCGCACCCCCAACGGCATCGACCTCATAGGCCGCCACGTCCAAGAACTAGCCGACCACTCAGGACTCGTCGACGAGCCCACCGCCGCCGACGTCGGCCGAGCCGCATCACTACTCGACAGTCACGGACGCAACGACACCAACGGCATCAACCAAGCCATGCAGAGTGCCTGCAACGCCGGTAGATCCACCCAACTACTCCTCGGCCTCCTCGACCTCTATGAACACCTGATGCCCGAGCTGTCCTCTGCAGCTGGTCTCGACTGGCTCAACCGGTGCACCACCACCTTCGCCATCGAGGAGGTCCAAGACCAGTGATGATCAACGCATTCAACGGTGTCGAACCGTGACCCGTCCCTGCCTCGACTGTGGTGTGCCGACAGCCTCGACCAGGTGCACCGGCTGCCGCGGGTACGACAGCCAATGGGAGCGGCTCAGCCAACGCGCCCGCCGGTTGCAGCCCTTCTGCTCCGACTGCGGTGCCACCGAGAACCTGCAGGCAGACCACAGCCCCGAGGCGTGGGCACGTCGAGCAGCGGGCAAGGCCATCCGGCTCAAGGACATCGACGTGGTGTGCGGCCCCTGCAATGTCGCCCGAGGACAAGCACGCCCAGAACCGTTGCAGCACACCAGTATCCGCAGGTCAACAGGTGGGGGGACGCCCCGAGCAAACGCCCTGCTCGGACCGCCCAGCCAAACTCCCAGTTACACACCGCGGGGAGGTGCACGTGCGCGCGGGGCCTAAAGCTGCGCCGAAGGGTGCGCCGTTGCCCCTGGACGAGCTGCCTGAGGGTGGTTCAGAGCGGGTGGCGGCGTTCATCGAGACGTACTGCCGGGTGGTCAAGGGTGGCAAGGGCAACCCGGCGGGTGAGCTGATCCGGTTGCGGCAGTGGCAGCGGGACTTCCTGGGCGATGTCTACGACCAGACTCCGAGGCCCCGTCAGGGTTTGTTGTCGGTGGCCCGCAAGAACGGCAAGAGTCTGCTCGGTGCGGGGATCGCGCTGTACCACTTGTATGCCGACGACGAGG
This sequence comes from Mycobacterium sp. M26, assembly GCF_001494595.1. Classification (GTDB taxonomy): domain Bacteria; phylum Actinomycetota; class Actinomycetes; order Mycobacteriales; family Mycobacteriaceae; genus Mycobacterium. The sequence continues at coordinate 26,818 of NZ_LN929907.1, read as the reverse complement.
AATCTGCCGAGGTGCTGTTGGCCAGCTCGGATCAGCGGACCGCGGAAGTCATCTTCAAGGTGGCCCGCCGCATGGTCGAACTCGATGAGCGGCTGACCGGGGTCACGCAGATCTTCCAGGACAGGTTGTATGTGCCCGAGACGGATTCGGTGCTGGAACCGCTGCCGGCGAACGCGAAGAATCTCCAGGGCCGCAACCCGAGTTGCAGCCTGATCGACGAGGTCCACGTCACCGATGCCGACACCTGGGACGCGCTGGCGTTGGCTGGTGGCACTCGTGCCCGCCCGCTGACACTGGGCCTGTCGACCGAGGGGCCGGACGATCCCGACAATCTGATGAGCCGGTTGGTGGAGCACGGCCGGTTCGGTGGTGATCGGTCGTTTGCGTTCCGGGAGTACACCGCGCCGATTGGCTGCGAGCTGACCGACCGCACCGCGTGGGCTGCGGCGAATCCGATGCTTGGTGACACCCTCGACGCCGAGCACTTGGCCACGGTGCTGGGCACAACTCGAGAAGCGGCGTTCCGCAGGTTCCATCTGAATCAGCGGGTGAGCGCGGCCGGTTCGTGGCTGCCTCCGGGTGTGTGGGATGGGCTGTCGACGGGCCAGCCGGTCCCGGCGGGTGCCGAGGTGGTGTTGTCGTGTGACGGCTCGTACAACTCGGACGGCACGGGCCTGGTGGTGGCCACGGTCAGCAAGACACCGCACCTCGACGTCCTGGCTTACTGGGAGCCACCCGAGCGGGCTGACGACTGGTCGGTGCCGCTGCATGACGTGATGGACGAGATCCGCAAGGCGTGCCGCAAGTACCGGGTGACCGAGGTGGTGTTCGACCCGTTCCGCTACGCCCTGGTGATGCAGAGCCTTGAGGCCGAACGTATCCCGGTGGTGGCGTTCCCGTGGTCCCCAGCCCGGATCACCCCCGCGACCACCGAGCTGTTCCGGGCTGTCGTGTCCGGTGAGGTGACCCATTCCGGTGACCCGCGTTTGGCCCGCCACGTCGCCAACGCTGTCCTGCGGGAGGACGCCAAGGGTGTCCGCTTGGACAAGGCCAAGCGGGGATCTAAGGCCCGTATCGACCTTGCAGCGGCGATGCTGCAAGCCCACGCGCGTGCCACCTGGCGTGCGACGAAGAAACGAAATCGAGTGAGGAGCTTCGCATCATGAATCAATCCGATGTCCTACTGGCGCTGCTACAGCGGCTCAACGAACCGTTGGCCCGCTACGCCGATCTGGACCGTTACTACACCGGCAAACAGCCGCTAGCTTTCTTGTCTCCGGAGGCAAAGGTGGCTCTGGGCAACAGGTTCGGCATCATGGCCTCCAACATTCCGCGGCTGGCGGTGACGGCGCTGGCCGAGCGGCTGCGCATCACCGGCTTCTCCGGGGGCACCGAGCTGTGGGCAGACTGGATTCGTAACGACCTCGACCAGACCAGTGGTGTCGCCCATCGTGAGGCCCTGCTGCTTGGGGAATCCTACGTCATTGTGTGGGCAGACCGATTCGGCCGGCCCCAGGTGACCGTCGAGTCGGCCAAGCAGGTGGCGGTGCTGACCGATCCGGGCAGCCGCGAAACCTTCGCTGCGATCAAACGCTGGGAGGACACGAGCCTCAAGACCACCGAGGCCGTGATGTACCTGCGGGACAAGATCGTGCGGCTACGCGCCGAGCAACAGGGCGCGGTGGCCAACGGCTTCAAGACCATTGACGAGATCGCCAACCCGCTCGGTGTGATCCCGGTCGTCAACCTGCGCAACACCGACCGCATCATCGGCGAGTGGGGCTCATCGGAGATCGACGACCTACGGCCCCTGGTCGATGCCCTCAACAAGAGCCTGGCCGACATGATGGTGACCTCCGAATACGTTGGCCGTCCTCGGCGTTGGGCCACCGGCATCGAGCTGACCGAGGAACCGGTGCTCGACGACGACGGTAACCCCGTCCTCGACGAGGACGGCCAGCCGATGACGAAGGAGGTCAACCCGATCCCCGAGGGTCACCGGGCGATGATCTCGGAGAACCACGAAGCCAAGTTCGGTCAGCTCCAGGCCGCCGACCTCGCCGGGTATGAGGCCAGCGTCCGGGTCATCCTCGGCCAGATCATGGCAGTGTCCACGCTGCCCGCTCACTACGTCGGAGTGTTCACCGACAACCCCGCCAGCGCCGACGCGTTGCGGGCCGCTGAGGCATCGCTGACGGCCCGCGCTGAGGCCCGCCAGCAGACGTTCGGACGCGCCTGGGAACAGGTAGCCAGACTGATGATCGCCGTCCGAGATGGCCGTGACCCCAGCCTGATCGACGACATCCGGGTGCACTGGGCCGACGCCGCCACCCGCTCGGTATCCCAGGAGGCCGACGCCGTGGTGAAGCTCTACCAGGCCGGTCTCCTCCCAGCACCGTACGCACTGGGCAAGCTCGGCTACCCCGACGACGAGATAACCAAGATTCAGACGTCGGGAACCACCACACCACAAGGAGATTCCAATGCGGCTTAGTGCCCGAGAGGTGAGCCCAATGGTCATCGTCACCCACGAGTCCGTGAGACCTATCCGCATGCGCACCGGTGGCCTGACGTTCTCGATGGACACCGCCGAAGCCCTCGACCTGGCCAATCAACTGGCCGACGCCGTAACCCGAATCAATGAACAACGAAAGGTCCAATCATGACCGACACCACCACCACTGAGGTCCCCGAAGAACCCCAGACCGAACCCACTGACGAACAGACCGAAGCCCCCGAGGGGGACATCTCAGATGCGACCCCTGACGAGCCCGACGCCTTCCCCCGCTCCTACGTCGAGGATCTGCGGCAGGAGAACGGACGCTACCGGCAGCGCGCCCAGCAGGCCGACACCCTGGCCCAACGGCTACATACCGAACTGGTCCGGGCCACAGGCAAACTGGCCGACCCGACCGACCTGCCGTTCGACGAGGCCCACATCGACGATCCCGAGGCACTGGCCGCCGCGGTCGATGATCTGCTCGCTAAGAAGCCGCATCTGGCGTCCCGCAAGCCATCCGGCGACATCGGGCAGGGCCAGCGCGGCGCGACATCGGAGCCATTCTCACTGCTCGGACTGCTCAAACAGCGCACCTAGTAGACCATTTGCGCGTTTCATGTCACACTGATGTCAGTGGCATATCTGTGCCCCGGGCCTGGCGCCCACTCCGATTGACGTCCTGGCGACGTGTCGAAATCCCCAATCCGACACCAATCGTTAGGACTCAATCGTGGCCATCGAAGTCACCTCGGGTAACTCCACCCTCATTCAGTCGCAGGTAGCCAACCTGCTCGTCCAGCCGCTCGAACAGGCCAGCACGTTCCTGGCCGCCGGCCCCGTCGTGCTCGATTCCTCGAGCCCGGTCCGGGTGCCCCGCATCGCCAACGGTGTCACTGCCGGGTTCGTCGCCGAGGGCGCCCAGATCACCGATGGCGACGTCGCTTTCGACGAAGTGACCCTGCTGCCCTCCACTCTCAAGGGCCTCAAGGTTCTCGTCAAACTGTCCAACGAACTGATCCGCACCAGTGTGGTCGGCCTCGAAGCCGTCCTACGCACCCGCCTGGTCACCGACGTCGCCAACGCCCTCGACGCCGCCCTCTGGGACGGTGCCGGTACGTCCAACACCATCAAGGGCATCCTGCGGGCCAGCGGCATCGCCACCGGCACACTGGACCTCACCGACCCCGACTCTCTGATCGACGGACTGGCCACCGCCCAGGGCAACAAGGTCAACCCGAGCCACTGGGTGATGACCAGTGCGTCATTCGCCGCGCTACGCAAGCTCAAGGTCGGCACCAGCGACGCCCGCTACCTGTTCGACCCCAGCACCATCCAGAACGGCACCGAGCTGCGGCTGCTGGGCCTGCCGGTCATCATCACCGACAACATCCCCGCAGTGTCGACGAAGAACCGCGTAGCCCTGGTCGACTTCTCCAAGGTCGTCGTGGCCCGCGACGTCAACGCCGAGGTGAAGATCCTCGACCAGACATGGGGTGACTACGACAGCATCGGTATCCGCGTCGTATCCCGCTGGGACACCGCCCTGCTGCAAGCCAAAGCCGTCACCCTGCTGACCGAGGCCTAGTCGGTGTACGTTTCTGGCGCTGATGTCGCCGCGTTCCTCGGCCAGGGCACCGACCCCGCGTTGGTCGCCCTGGCCGGGGAGGTGGTGCCCGTCATCACCGCAATGGTGCGGTCCTACACCCGCGGCCGAGGCTTCGCAGACGGGGAGCCCAACGACGAGCTGGCCGCGGTCATCACCACCGCCTCCGCCCGCATGGTCGCCAACCCCGAACAGCTCCAAAGCAAGGTGGGTTCCCTCGAAATCCGTGGCGGCTTCCAAGGCTTCACCCTCGCCGAGACGTTCGTGCTCAACCGCTACCGCAGGACCGCGCTGTGATCCTCCACGACGACGTCACCGTGCAGTTCCAGGTGCCCTACGACCCGCCCGTCTACGACGACTTCGGCGTGGAGCAGTTCGACACCGTAGACCAGACAGTCCGCGCCGAGGTGTTCCCGCTCGGCACCGAAGTCGTCGTGCGGGATGCCGCCGTGTCCAGCCGCTACCGCATCGTCCTGGCCCCCACCGTGGACATCCCGCCCGGCATCGGCGACGCCCTGCGCCTCGGGTGGGGACCATTCGTCATCGACCCCGCCGACAGCGCCACCGGACTACGGGTCGACGGCACCGTCGAACGCCACACCGTCCGCGGCCGGCTGCACCACTACGAACTCATCACCAAAACCGTGGAGTAGGTAAAGACCGTCCGCAGCGCGTCCGCAGTAGTGTCAATTCAGGCCGTTTGCTGCCAACGCTATCAACGTATCTGAGCTGCGGTGACTGCTCGATTCAACACCGACCAACATTGCCAAACTCGCAGGATTCAGTACCACGGAAACTGGATCAGCGCCTAGCCTTCGGGCATGGATGACTTCGGTGCGCTGCCCGGGGTGGCACTTGTCGTCGGCGGCACCGGCGGGATCGGCTCCGAGATCGTGCGGACCCTCGCGGCGCGCGGCTCCCGGGTGGCGTTCACCTATCACGGCAACGAGGCCAAGGCGGACATCCTCGCCGAGGCCGTCGGCGCCACCGACCACCGGCTGGAGTTGAGCGACGCCGCCGACGTCGCCCGAGTGGTGGGGTCGGTCGCCGAGCTGGCCGGCGGTCTGCACACCGTGGTCTACGCGGCCGGCCCGCATGTGCCGATGCGGCACCTGAGCACCATCGCTTCCGAGGAGTTCGGCCGCCAGATCACCACCGACACCGGCGGTTTCTTCAGTCTGGTCGCCGCGGCGCTGCCGCACCTGCGCGCCACCCGGGGCAGCCTGGTCGCCGTGACCACCGCGGCAACCCGGCGGTTCGCGGTACGCGACGGGCTCTCGGTGGCGCCGAAGGCCGCCGTCGAGGCGTTGATCCGGGGTATCGCCGCCGAGGAGGGACGCTTCGGGGTGCGCGCCAACTGTGTAGGCCCCGGAATGCTCGTGGACGGCAACGCCGAACGCCTGATGGCGGACGGCGATTTGGACGAGGCCGCGCTGGAGGCGGCCCGGCGCAACACCCCACTGCGGCGGTTCGGCTGTGCCGCTGACGTGGCCGAGGCAGTGTGCTTCCTGGCCTCGCCGAGAGCCGGGTTCATCACCGGCCAAAAGCTCGACGTGGACGGAGGTTACGGTGCCTGAGGTGGATCGCTTGGCGGATTTCGCCGCCATCCGGGAAGTGGTGACGATGTACTGCCGCGGCGTCGACCGCCTGGACCTCGACCTGGTCCGGCAGGCCTACCACCCCGGCGCGGTCGACCATCACACCGGATTCGACGGCACCGTCGAGGATTTCGTCGCTTGGCTTGGCAAGAACCTTCGCTACCTCACCGGGTCGATGCACCTCATCGGCAATCACCAGGTGGAGTTCGTCGGCGACGATGTCGCGATCAGCGAAACATACTGTGTTGCAACGCATTGGGGCAGAGACGATCAGGAGCGGTCCAACTTCACCAGTGGGGTGCGCTACATCGACCACATGGAGCGCCGGGCGGGTCGCTGGGCCATCGTCGAGCGCTGGGCGGCGCGGGAATGGACCCGTCGCGAGACGTTCGTCCCGCCGGAGCGGCCCGGACCGCGGGGCAGCCGCGACGACACCGACCCGCTGTACCGGCTGAAGAGACGGTTCGGTGAGCCATCCGGCGGGTAGCCGAGGTTCATGACCGCATCGAATGTCACCGACCGCAGGCGGCTGTGGACCAACTGGCTGCTGGCGCTGTCCACGATCCTCGGCGCCGCGGCCGTGCAACTGCTGGCCATGGGTGCCGTGATGAGCACGGCGACGTGCAGTGAGCCGAGCTGTCCGAAACCGAGCGGGTTCGTCTACGGGCTGCTGATCTATACCCCGCCCGCGGTCGCAGTGATCGCGATCGTGCTGTCCTTCTTCACCGCCGGGCACCGACGAGGATTTCTGGTACCGCTGATCGCCTGGGCGGTGATCCTCGTCGACATCGTGGCCCTGGTGGCGACCTTTTCCTAGCTCGCCGGGGTGAGCGCCACGATCGGGATCTCCCGGTCGCCGGCGGTCAGCTCGTAGTCGCCGTAGGAGGCGATGAACTGTTTGGCCAAGCCCCACAGCCGGTCGCGTTCGGCGCCGGTGGGAATCTCGGCGACGAAGCGGCCCTGGTAGCCACCTGCGGTCACGGTGACCTCGGGATGGGCCTTGATGTTGTAGTACCAGCCGGGGTTGCGCGCGCCGCCGTAGTTGGAGGCCATGATGATGACCCGGCCGCGGTCGGTGAAGTACGTCAGCGGCGTCACGCGCTCCCGGCCCGACTTCGCGCCCACCGTGGTCAACAGCAGACCGGGTGTCACCAGCGTCGACGACAGCCGGCCGCGGGTGAGGCGCAATAGCGGCGGATCCAGTTTGGGTGAGACTTCGCGCAGCACCCATTTACCCAGCCGGGTGCGCACGACCGCGACGCCGAATCGCCGGGCCAGTGACGGGGCGGTCGGATCGACTTCGGGAAGGGACATGGAACGGATCGTAGCCAGCGCGATCGATCAGCTCGGGGGAACGAAGCCATCGGTGCGCGGCGGCTCCGGCGGCGCGGGCTGCGGAGGCAGCGGTGGGGCGGGTTGCGGTGCTGCCGGAGCGGGCGGGTAGGCGGCGTAGGTGGGTGGCGCTGGGGGCGGCGCGGCCGATGGTCGCAGCCGTGCCAGTTCGCGGCGGTGCCGTTCGGCGAGCACGGCGGCCAGCACGTACTGCGGTGGTGCGCCGGGCGGCGGTGGCGGCGAGATACGGGCCACCACCTCCGAGGCGATCCGGTAGGCCATCTGGTCACGAATCGGCGGATCCAATTGCGCTGCCCGGGAAAGGAATTGACGGGCCAGCTCAGCCTGCTCCGGTCCCAGGCCGGACAGTTCGAGGGAGGCTGCCCACCAGGCCAGGGCCGGCGGCATCACCGGTGGCGGAGCGAGTTTGGGGCCGCGCTCACTGATGACCACCGTGCCGGCGAACACATCGCCGATGCGTTTGCCCTTCGGGGAGGCGAGGCTGCAGATCACGGCCGGACCGCCGAAGAACATCCAGATCTCCACGAACCCGGACAGTGCGCGAAACAGCGCCTGGCGGAAGCGTTCCGGGCCGCCGTCGTCGGACACCACCCGCAGACCCATGACCATCTTGCCGATCGATCGGCCCCGGGTGGCGGTCTCGATGATGATCGGATAGCCCACCAACGCCAGTACGGTGAAGATGATCATGATCGCCGCGCTCAGTGCCTCGTCGAACTGGACCACCGTGGCCACCCACAGCATCATCCCGATCAGGTAGGCGATCATCACGATGAAGATGTCGATCAGCGCGCTGACCGCACGCACCGGCAATTGAGCGATCTGGACGTCGAGGACCACAGCGTCCCCGGTCACCACCGTCTCGGGTACCGGCATCATGCCGACCAACGCTACTAGTCTCGTCCGGGTGGACGTCGACGCATTCGTCCTGGCCCACCAGGACAGCTGGGACCGGCTCGAGCAGCTGGTCAAGCGCCGCCGTCGGCTGACCGGTCCGGAGGTGGACGAGCTCGTCGACCTCTACCAGCGGGTTTCCACCCATTTGTCGATGGTGCGCTCGGGTTCTTCGGACACCGTGCTGGTCGGCCGGCTGTCCACCCTGGTGGCCCGCGCGCGCTCGGCGGTCACCGGTGCGCACGCTCCGCTGTGGAGCGAGTTCGTCCGGTTCTGGACGGTGTCGTTCCCGGTGGTGGCCTACCGCGCGTGGCGGTGGTGGCTGGCCGCCGCGGTCGCATTCTTCGTCGTCGTGGTGATCATCGGCATCTGGGTGGCGGGCAGCCACGAGGTGCAATCCGCGCTGAGCACGCCCGAGGAGATCGACCACCTGGTCAACCAGGACTTCGCCAACTACTACCGGGAGAACCCGGCGGGCTCGTTCGCGCTGCGGGTCTGGCTGAACAATTCGTGGGTGGCCGCGCAGTGCATCGCGTTCGCGATCCTGCTCGGCATCCCGATCCCGTGGGTGCTGTTCCAGAACGCGGCCAACCTCGGTGTGACGGGTGGGCTGATGGTGCACGCCGGGAAGTCCGATGTGCTGTTCGGGCTGCTGATCCCGCACGGTCTGCTGGAGCTGACCGCGGTGTTCCTGGCCGCGGCGGTCGGGATGCGGCTGGGCTGGACGGTGATCTCACCCGGCGACCGGCCGCGCGGGCAGGCGCTGGCCGAGCAGGGCCGGGCGGTGGTCGCCGCGGCCGTGGGGCTGGCCGTGGTGCTGCTGATCTCGGGCCTCATCGAGGCGTTGGTGACGCCGTCGCCGCTGCCGACGTTCCTGCGCATCGGCATCGGGGTGGCCGCCGAAGCGGCCTTCCTCGCCTACGTCATCTACTTCGGGCGGCGCGCCAGCCTCGCCGGGGAGACCGGCGACCTCCAGGACGCGCCCGACGTCGTGCCTACTGGGTGACGTCCGGGACCCCGTCGCCGTTGGCGTCGCTCGACGGGACCAACGACGACTGTGTCACGACGAAGGTGCCACCCCGATTGGGATCCGGTTCGTCGAAGTAGACGTTCTTGAGGTTCCAGGTGGTGTTGCCCATCTTCAGCGTGAAGTCGCCGTAGTCGCGGAGGATCGGCGCCGCCACCAGGATGGTCTCCTTCTTCCAGGGTGGAATCGTCATATCGATCTCCTGGGAGAACGTCTTGGCCTCGGTCCAGGTGTGCTGGAACCTGACCTGAACCTGGAAAGTCACCTTCTCGAAGATCGCCTTCTCCACGTTGCCGACGGTGAGCTGCACGCTGTCCTGGACCTGCTCGGTCACCGTCCGGGTGGCTGTGGTCTTGAGCGTGATGGGGGTGTCGGTCTTGTTCTCCAGCGCGTTGCCGTACTGCTTTGCCTTGGTGTACGTGGCCAGCTCAGTGGTCGCGGTGAAGTTGCAGGTGGCCTGCGAACCGTCGTAGCACAGACCATTGAGCACCTGGGAGATGCCCTGCGCCTGAGAGTTCACGCTGGCGTCCAGGGTGATGACGGAACCGGGCTTGTCGAGTATGGCGACCTTGTAACCGGGGATGGCCTCGCACTGATTACCACCAGTGTCGCAGCGGGCGATATGCCGGGTGGTGTTGACGTTGTAGAGGACGACGGTGATGGGACCCGGCGCAGTGGGGACGTCGAAGATCGGCTCGACGAGGTTGTCCTTGAAGCCGTAAACGACGACCTCGAAGTCGAGGTAGGTCCCCGGCGAGACCACGGTCCCGGGACCGGGAGCCGGCTGCTCCAGCTTGCCGTCAGACGCGAACCCGGTGAGGGTGATCGCTTGGCTGGAGAGGTTGTAGACCTTGTAACCCTTGGTGGACCCCAGGATCGGTGTGGTGGCCGTAGGAGTCGGCGTCAGCGTCGGCGTGACCGCGAGGTTCGTAATCGTGCTGCTGTAGAGGTGGGTGACGTAGACGTGGGCGTTGTCGGCGGCAGCGACGACGGCGGTCGGACCACCGTCCGACGTCGTCTCCAGTCGGGTGGTCAGCGTGTTGGTGGCGGTGTCGATCACTGCCACGGAATTGGTATAGCGCTGCGCGACGTACACGTGCTTGCCGTCCGGGCTGACGGTGATGCCGGACGGCTCCCCGCCAACGGTGATGCTGGCGACGACGGTGTTGAACGTCGGTGAGTCCGGGTTGGTGTCGATGACCGACACGCTGTTGCTGAGGGAGTTCGCGACGTAGGCGTAGCTGCTGTTGCCGTTGGGACCCGGGCCGAACGCGATGGCAGACGGCCGGCCACCGACGGCGATCGTGGTGACGAGGTTGTTGGTGGCCGGGTTGATCACCGAGACGGTGTCGTCCTCGGCGTTGGTGACGTACACCCGGCCCGTGGCGTCGACGCCGATGGCTGAGCCGCCCTGGCCGACCTGCGTCGTGCCGAGTACGGCTCCCAGGCTGGCGCCGGTGAGGCTGAGCAGGCTGGGGTCGACCGTCGCGACCGAGCCCAGTCCGGTCGCTTCGTCGGCACCCAGCACGTAGACACGACTTTCATCGGCCGACACCCCGATGCCGGTGGCCGACCCGTCGAGATCGACATAGCCGGTGACCGTGGCGGTGAGCAGAACCACGCCCTGGGGGCTGGTGACGCTTCCGATGCTCAGGACCGAAAGACGCTTGACGTCAACGGGTGTGGCACCTACACCACTGGCGGTGTAGGTGTCGTCGCTGGTGAAGTACACCTTGTCGCCGGCGGAGTTGGTCGCCAGAGCGGTCACCTTCGGAGTGAAGGACACCGGGCCGCCGACTCCAGCGTCGAGGACTGAGATCTCGACCGGGACCGTCCCGATGATCTGGTTGTAGGTGGCACTCGTGGAGTCGGTGTCCAGGACCGAGATGCTTCTGTCGGTGTTGAGCACAAAGGCGCGCTTGCCGTCACCGCTGATCACGACCGAATGCGCTCCGGTGCCGGTCGGGTTCGCAATTCCCTCAACCGGCGGAGTCACCGCGATCGAGACGGGCACGGTGATCGTTCCGGATTCGCCGAACAGGTGGAATGCCGTGTCGCGCACGGTCACCGTGAACTGGTCCAACCCCCCGGATGCCTGCAGGGCAGCGTTGGGCGTGTAGGTGAACGTCCCGTTGGAGTTGATCACGACGGTGCCCTGTGTCGGCGCGGTCGCAACGGTGTAGGCCATGGTGTCGCCGTAGCGGTTGGCCAGGTTCACCGAGCCGATCACGGTGCCGGTCAGGCTCTGGGTGATCTGCACCGGCGAGGCCGTCGAGTTCTGATAGGCGAACGTCTTCTCCAGCTCGCGGCGGATGGCCACCAGGGTGAGGATGATCTGCGCCCCGATGGGGTCGACGGGATCGCTGACGGTTGACTGATCCCCACTGAGCCAGGACACGACGCTCGTGAGAATGCCCGACACCGACTGGTTGGCGGTCGCCGATGCGCTCGCGGTCACCGACGTCCGGGCCGCTGTGGCAACAGGATTGAACGATCCGGTTGCCGATGCCGGACTGGGCGTGATTGCACTGAAGGTCGTGGCCTCGGACGTGGCGCTCGCGTCGTCGGCCGACGCTGTGGGCTCGGTGTCTTCGTCCTCGGTGGCGACCGCTGCGGTCGGCTTGGACACCGACGTCGTGATGGTGGCTGCACTGCGCTTCTTGCTCGCCGCGCTGCTGCTCGCGCCCGCCTTCTGCTTGGCGGCGCGGGCCGATCCCCCGTGGCTCTTCGACGCCGAACCTCCCGACGACGAGGAGCCCGAATCACCGGTGTCAGCGGCCGCGGTCCACGGGCAGGCAACGACAGCCAGGCCCAATCCGGCGGCGAATACGGAGGCGGTGATTCGGGAGGAAACCGTTGCCGGTGCCATGGCACTCCTTGCGACTGTGACGAAGCGGGTAGCGGTCAGCGTAGGCACTAGTTTGCTATCGCAAGAAGAATTTCGCTGACTCAGCGGTAAATTCCTGTCGACCACCGCGGCTCGCGGGGGGTGGGCCGCGCTACAGCCGGCCGGTGGCCTTCATCGCCAGATAGCGGTCGGCCAACGCGGGAGCGAGATCCTCGGGTGCGGCGTCGACCACCTCAACGCCCTTGTGCCGCAGCCGCGATGCGATGCGGCGGCGCTCATTGCGGGCCCGCTCGGCCGCGGCGGCGTCGTACACCTGCGCCGCGTCTGACCGCCCGGCCGCCAGCTGGTCGACACGCGGATCGGAGACCGCGGCCACGATCACCTGATGCTTGGCCGATAGCTGCGGCAGCACCGGCAGCAACCCTTCGTCGAGTGCCGAGGCGTTGAGGTCGGTCAGCAGTACCACCAGCGCCCGTCGGCGCACCCGTCGCTGCACCGAGGCCACCATCGCGGTGGCGTCGGATTCGATCAGTGCCGGCTCCAGCGGCGCCATGGCGTCCACCAACTGGGCCAGCAACTCGCTGCGTGAGGCGCCGAACACCGCAGCCCGGGTGACCCGGTCGTGGGCGAGGAAGTCGACGTGATCACCAGCGCGCGAAGCCAGGGCCGCCAACAGCAGTGCGGCGTCCATCGACCAGTCCAGCCGTGGCCAGCCGCCGGGATCGCGGGCGGTCGGGTCCAGCCCGACGCGGCCCGCCGATGTGCGGCCGGTGTCCAGCACGATCACCACCCGGCGGTCCCGCTCCGGTCGCCAGGTGCGCACCACCACGTCGGCGCGCCGGGCGGTGGCCCGCCAGTCGATGGAGCGCACGTCGTCACCCACGACATACTCACGCAGCGAGTCGAATTCGGTGCCGTGGCCACGGATCAGCACCGGCAGCAGCCCGTCGATCTCGCGCAGCTTCGCCAGCCGCGACGGCAGATGTTTGCGGGACAGGAACGGCGGCAGGATGCGAATCTGCCTGGGCACCTGATGCGAGCGCTGCCGACCGGCCAGGCCGAGTGGTCCGATGGAGCGCACGGTTACCACCTCTGAGCGCTGGTCCCCGCGCCGGCGCGGGGACAGTGTGGTCGCCACGGTGTCGGTCCGGCCGGCAGGCACGGTCAACTCGTGCGACCGGGGTTGCGCACCCGCGCTGGGCGGCCACGCGTCGCGCAGCAGGCCGCGAAACCGCCGGGACCCGTCGTTGTGGACCAGCAGCAGGGCCGCCACCGGCTGGCCGAGCCGTGCCGAGGTGTCACCGGCACGCGCGATCCGCAGCGTCTGGGGGTTGCCGGCCAGTGCGACGTCCACGGCTACCGCGGCAAGCAACGCCAGCAGCGCAACCCCGAAAGCCAGTGCGGGCCAGGGCGCCAGCGCGATCGGCAGCACACAGACAAGGGCCACCAGCCCGGCGCGGCCGGTGAGGACCACTACCGTGGTACCGGTACAGCGGCCAGAATGCCGTCGAGCACGCCGTCGGGGGTGGCTCCCTCGAGTTCGGCCTCCGGCCGCAGCCCGATCCGGTGGCGCAGTGTCGGGCGCGCCATCGCCTTGACGTCGTCGGGGGTGACGTAGGTGCGGCCTGACAACCAGGCCCACGACCGTGCCGTGCCCAGCAGCGCGGTGGCACCGCGTGGTGACACCCCCAGTTGCAGCGACGGGGAATTCCGTGTGGCGCCGACGATATCGACGATGTAGCCGAGCACCTCGTCGGCGATCAGCACCTGCTTCACCGCGGCACGGCCCGCGGCCAGTTCGGCGGGACCGGCCACCGGGCGAATCGCGCTCAGATCGCGCGGATCGAAGCCCGCGGCGTGCCGGCCCAGGATCGCAATCTCCTGATCGCGCGGCGGCAGTGGCACATTCAGCTTGAGCAGGAAGCGGTCGAGCTGTGCCTCGGGCAGCTGATAGGTGCCTTCGTATTCGATCGGGTTCTGGGTGGCGGCAACGATGAACGGGTCCGGCAGCAGTTTGGGGTCACCGTCGACGCTGACCTGGCGTTCCTCCATGGCCTCCAGGAGCGCGGCCTGGGTCTTGGGCGGGGTGCGGTTGATTTCGTCGGCGAGCATCAGGTTGGTGAAGACCGGACCCTCCCGGAACACGAATGCCGCGGTGCGTGCGTCGTAGACCAGCGAGCCGGTGACGTCACCGGGCATCAGGTCCGGGGTGAACTGCACCCGCTTGAACTCGAGCTGCAGCGCGGCGGCCATGGCCCGCACCAACAACGTCTTGGCAACGCCGGGAACACCTTCCAGCAGAACGTGGCCCTTGCACAGCAGCGCGATCACCAGACCGCTGACGACGGCGTCCTGCCCGACCACCGCCTTGGCGATCTCGGCGCGCAGCGCGAGCAGGGCGTTGCGTGCCGCGTCGTGCTCGGCGGTCGGGGAGGGAGGTGGTGCGAAGTGAGTCACGTTGTCGTGACCTGCCTTTCGATGTCGTCGAGAGCGTGAGCCAGATGCAGAAGATCGGCGTCGGTGGCCGGGACCGGACCGAACAGGATGTGGGCCACCGTGTTGGCGTCCCCGCGATAGCGCTGGGCGACCGCCGAGGCGATGGCAGCGGGAGAGGCGTTGGCGCCCAGACCGAGTCGGGGCGTCAGCCGCTGCAGCGTGGCGGTCCGCAACGCTTCGGCCGCCTGGTCACGGGCGCGCCGGGACCGGTAGAGCCGGGCGCGACCCTCCACGGTCTCCGAGGCGCGGACCACCACCGGAAGCTTCTCGGCCACCAGCGGACCCAGGCGGCGTCCCTGCCACAGCGCCAGCAGCACCACCACCAGGCACAGCTGCCAGATCACCCAGCTCACGGCATCGGGCACCAGGTCACCGATCTCCGAGCCGCCGGAGGCGCCACCTTCGGCTTTCTGCGGCGCGTACCAGATCAGCCGCGGCCGCTGGCCGGCGAGATTCATCGCCAACGCGGCGTTGCCCTCCTTGAGCAGCGCTCCGTTGGTCATGAAGTCCGAACTGCCGACGACGGTGACGGTGCGGCCGTCAGCGCGGTAGCGGACGAGGGCACCGCCATAGCAGCGGGTGAGGTCGACGTCACCGACCTTCTCGTAGGCGTCGCTGGCACCGAACTGCACGACGCCGGCCCGATTCGCTTCGCGCAGATCACAATCCGGCTCGTCATTGAGCACACTGGCGCCGCCGATCCGGATACCGGGAGCCAGGGCTTCCCGGACCCGGGCGGTGGGTTCGAGCAGCAGCCGGTCACCGGGTACCGCGGCCAGCCGGCCGAGCAGATCCTCGCCCCGGGTGAAGTAGGTTTCAGCAGCCAGCAGCAGGGTGTCGGGCCGGGCTGCCCGTTCCACGTCGGCGACGTCCTTGGCGACGATCACCTCAACACCGCGGTCCCGCAGCAACGTGACCAGCGCATGGGCGCCGTCCGACGACGTCGACTCCGGATCCATCCGCCCGCCAGGCCGCGGTGCGGTGAGGTAGGCGCTGACCGCGGCGACCACAGAGATCACGATCAGACCCAGGGCGAGCCAACGTCCGGTGCGCCAGCGCTGGCCGATGGTGGTGCTCACCGCAGCGGAGTCCACGTGTCGGTGACCGCGGCTGCCACGGCGTCGGCTCCTGCCGGTGCGGTGTGGCGGCGCAGCGCGTCGTCCAGGTCGGCGACCATCCGGTAGTTCGCCTCGGTGCCGGGCTGCTCACCGTATGTGACGTCGTTGAATGCCGTTGCTGCGCGGCCCAGCTCGGCGGCGAACCCGGGTAGCAGTTCGCCGGCATCACGGGCCAGCTCGTTGGCGGTGCGCCCCGGCACCGGGTTGAGCGTGCCGGCCTCCTCCAGCTGGCGTGCCACGGCGCGCAGCCGATGCCGGATGGCTGATGCCCACTGACCTTGTGCGGCATAGCTTTCCGCGGTCGCCCGGTGTTCAGCCGCCGACAGCTCGTGGGCACCGAACAACCCTGCTCCACCGCCGCGGTTGGTGCGCATGGTCCGTCGCGCGATGTGGACCGCCACGACGAATGCGATGGCCACCAGGATCGCCAGGACCGCGATGGTGAACCAGCCGCCCGGAATCGATCCGCCCTTGACGATCAGCTGGTTGATCAGGTCATCGAGCCATTCGGTGATCCGGTCGGTCAGCGACGGCCGCGGGTAGATCGGCTTGGCCAGCTCGCGCTGCGCCAGCTCGTGGGCGGTCTCACGGTCGATGTCGATGGTCGGCACGGTGATCGGCTCTCAGCGCCCCGGGGTGAGCCAGAGTGCGTCGCCGGCTTCGGTCTCGGCGGGCCCTCGCGCAGCGCCGGTCTGCAGCACCAGATCGAACGCCTCCGCCCGGATGCGGATGTCGGTGTAGAGCAGCACCACCACACCGGCGTTGAACGGTGCGGTGACGATCTGCCCGACGGCGCTGCCGACCGCAGCGATAGCGGTGGCCAGGATGAACGGACCCGAGGTCTCGGCGTTGATCAACGTGAGCTGGCCGGCGATGCTGAACGGCACCGCCACCGCGCCGGCCACCACGGCGGCGACCAGACCTGCCAGCAGCCGGATCCCGAGAACACGCCAGAAGTGGTTGCGCACCAAGCCGAATGACCGGCTGATCGAGTCCATCACCGACTTGCGTTCCAGAACGATCGCCACCGGCGCGAACGCCAGCGCGGTGTACAGGTACAGCAGGGCGGCGATCATCGCCAGCACCAGCGGGATTCCCAGCAGCACCGCGGCGCCGGTGTTGGCGGCGAACGCGATACCGAAGATCGCTCCGACGACGGCACCGATGATGACCACGGCGGCAACGACTTCCAGCGCGCTCAGGCCGATCAGCGCCCACAGCCGTCCGCGGACCCGCTGCCAGGCTTCCCCGACAGTGATGGTGGACCCGAAGACGGCCCGGCCCACCACGACGGTCAGCATGCCGGAGAGCAGGATCGCCGACAGTGCTGTCGCGATCCCACCGGCGATGCTCGAGGCGGCCGAGCCGACCAGCATCGGCGTCGAGAGCTCGTCCCCGCTTTCGGCCCCCACCCGCCCGGCGTAGGCCAGCGGGCCCAGCCCGGCGTAGGCCAGCGGGCCCATCTGCAGCAGCAGCGCCAGGATCTGGGTGATGATCACGACCACCGCCGTCAGACCCAGCGTCGCCTTCGGGTTGGCCCGGATGTAGCCGACCGCCCCGTTGAAGATGTCGCTGAGGGACAGCGGCCGCAGCGGGATGACGCCGGGTTTAAGTGCCACCGGCGGAAGGAAGCCGTAACCGGGCGGCGGATACCCGGGCGGCGGGTAGCCCGGTGGTGGGTAGCCCGGCGGGGGATATCCGTACGGGGCGTAGCCAGGCGGCGCGGCGTAGGGCCCGGCCTGCGGGTACCCGGGTGGCGGGAACGGCGGCTGACCAGGCCAGCCCTGCGGCGGGCCGCCCGGACCGGGGGGTGGTGTCGTCACAGGACGACGCCCCCGACGTCGTTGCTCATGAACCCATCCTGTCGAGAGGCGGGGTAATTCTCAACGTCCGCCCATTCCGGGCGCGTAGCGTTTGCGCCATGGCGGAGCTCAAAGACCAGCTGAGATCGGACCTCACCGACGCGATGAAGGCCCAGGACAAGTTGCGGACCGCGACATTGCGGATGCTGCTTGCGGCGATTCAAACCGAGGAGGTGTCGGGCAAGCAGGCCCGGGAGCTCTCCGACGACGACGTGCTCAAGGTGCTGGCCCGCGAGTCCCGCAAGCGCAGCGAGGCCGCCGAGATCTACACCCAGAACGGGCGCGGTGAGCTCGCTGCCGAGGAACATGCCGAGGCGCGGATCATCGACGAGTACCTGCCGACGCCGCTGACCGAGGCGGAGGTCGCCGACGTGGTCGACACCGCCATCGCCCAGGTGGCCGAGGAGATCGGTGAGCGGCCGTCGATGAAGCAGATGGGTTTGGTGATGAAGGCCGCCACGCTGATCGCGGCGGGCAAGGCCGACGGCTCCCGGCTGTCGGCGGCGGTCAAAGACCGGCTCTGAGCTACGGCAGGTAGTGCGCGGCGGCGCGTGCCACCCGCCCGTCGGCGTCGAAGAAGAACACCTCGACCACCGGCCCGCGCAGGCCCTGGTAGTGAACGGCGACGCTGTCCGCGCCGAGGAACACGTCGATCAGTGTGAAGTGCAATTCGGGTGCCTTCGCCAGTGCCAGCCGCCAGTAGTCGGCGACCGCCCGCTTTCCGTGCAGCACACCGGTGGCCTCCCCGGCCAGATCGGCGATGCGTGGCGAGGACATGGTGAAGTCGTCGCTGTAGTGGGCGAGGATTCGGTCCAGATCGTGGCTGTTCCACGCTGAGATCCATTCCTCGGCAAAGCGATGCGCGGTAGCACTGGTGAGCATGTCGGCAGCATAGAACTCCCGCGCAACCCGTTTTGTGTTCTGAGGTGCGGGTACCCGTTGGCCATGACGCGTTTCGGATACACCCTGATGACCGAGCAGAGTGGGCCCAAAGAACTTGTCCGGTATGCCATTTCGGCGGAGCAGGCCGGCTTCGATTTCGAGGTGTCCAGCGACCACTACTCGCCGTGGCTGGTATCTCAGGGCCACGCTCCCAACGCCTGGACGCTACTGGGTGCCGTCGCCCATGCCACCGAGAACGTGGATCTCTACACCTACGTGACGTGTCCGACCATGCGCTACCACCCCGCCGTCGTCGCCCAGCAGGCCGCGACATTGCAGATCCTGGCCGACGGCCGGTTCACCCTGGGACTCGGATCGGGCGAGAACCTCAACGAACATGTCGTCGGTAAGGGCTGGCCGACGGTCCAGCGTCGCCACGACATGCTCCGCGAAGCGATCGTGATCATCCGGCGGCTGCTCAGCGGCGACCTCGTCGACCACAGGGGGGACTACTTCGAGGTCGACTCCGCCCGGCTCTGGGACGTGCCCGAGGAACCGGTGACTCTTGGTGTGGCGGTTTCCGGGCAGCGTTCCCTCGATGCGTTCGCCACCGCGGGCGATCACATGATTGCCGTGGAGCCCAACCGCGACCTGGTCGACGGCTGGCAC
Organism: Mycobacterium sp. M26; assembly: GCF_001494595.1. Classification (GTDB taxonomy): domain Bacteria; phylum Actinomycetota; class Actinomycetes; order Mycobacteriales; family Mycobacteriaceae; genus Mycobacterium. The sequence goes on along the minus strand of NZ_LN929907.1, from coordinate 7,968 downwards.
AGCGCCCGGCAAGCCACCGGACTGCCCGGCGGTGGCCGCGTGATCGGGCAGATTCCGATCTGCTGGGATCCCGACCGCGACGCCGCAATCGCGCGCGCCCACGACCAGTTCCGGTGGTTCGGTGGGGGCTGGGCGGTCAATGCGGATCTGCCGACCCCGGCCGGCTTCGCCGGTGCCACCCAGTTCGTCACCCCGGATGCCGTGGCCGACAGCATTCCGTGTGGGCCAGATCTGGACGCCATCGTCGAGGCGGTCAGTGCCTACTGGAAGGCCGGATTCACCGATATCGCCCTGGTTCAGATCGGCGACGACGGCCAGGAGGAGTTCCTCGCCAAGGCCGCTGAGCCGCTGCTGGCCGCGCTGCGCGACGCCGCGTCCTGACGTCGAATCTGTTGTCCCCAGCAGCGTTTGGCGCACTCGGCCGAGGGTAACCACGCCAGATCCCAACAGCCGAGAAGGGGAAACATGTTCATTCACAACAAAGATCTGCAGTTCGAGGTGCGGGTCAGCCAACCCGATCCGCGCTTCGCCCGACTGCTCCAGGAACAGTTCGGCGGAGCCAACGGCGAGCTCAAGGCTGCCATGCAGTACTTCACCCAGGCATTCCTGTTACGCGACAAGAACCCGAAGATGTACGACCTGTTCATGGACATCGCCACCGAGGAGCTCAGCCACCTCGAGATGGTCGGTTCGATGATCACCATGCTGCTCGACGGTCTCAACGACGATCTCAAGCTGGCCAATGAGGTGTGCGACTGGATGCCCGCGGTGGGCAGTCCCGACGGTCGCGATCAGGTGATCCACCAGGTCGCCAACAACCCGTTGTACTTCGTGCTCACCGGCGGCGGACCGGATGTCAGCAACTCCGCGGGCGTGCCGTGGTCGGGCTCCTACGTCAACGCCAACGGAGATCCGTCGGTGGACCTGCGCAGCAATCTGGCCGCCGAGTCGCGGGCCAAGATCGTTTACGAGTACCTCAAGCAGTTCACCGACGATCCCGGCGTGCAGGACACCCTGACCTTCCTGATGACCCGTGAGGTGGCGCACTACCAGCAGTTCACCGCGGCGATCAACGAACTGCCGGTGAACTTCCCGCCGGGCCACCTCGCCGGGGACGACCGCTTCCAGAACGTGGCGTTCAACATGTCCAACGGTGACGGTGATGTCCGCGGTCCGTGGAACCAGGGCCAGGGTCCGTGGCCCGACGGCATGGAGTGGCAGTACGTGCAGAACCCGTCCGAGCAGTGGCTGGGATCTGATGCCCGGCAGAATCAGGGCGACCAGCGCAGCCCGGGCGGTACACCCAACGTGGACAGCGAGAAGCCGTTCACCCACGAACAGCGCATCGCGACAAGCTGATTCACCGAAAAGGCCGGCCCCGTCGAGTGACGGGGCCGGTTTTCGTCAACGGCTCTGCGGATCCGGCGGATTCTCCCCGGCCCGGCCAGATACGGCGTCGCGTACATGGTCGACGACAGCCGCGGCGGTACCCATGGTCTTCTGCACCAACGAGTGTGGCGGGGTATCCGGGTGTGGTCTGGTCGGCGCTGCCTTCTTGGCCACTTCGAGTTTCTCACCCAGGCTGGCCAATTCGGCGGCACCGACCGCCGCCGCGAACAACGGCCAGACGTGGTCCTGTTCGAACGCGATGTGCTCACGGCCGGCTTTGATGAACTCGGTCAGCGCCTCGTGGTAGTCGGCCTCACCTGGGTTGCCGTCCTCGAGCCGCTGCAGCAGCTTCTTGCCGGCCTGCTCCTGACCCAGGGCGCGGTCGGCCAGCTCGTCGCCGTTATCCAGCGCCTGGCGCACCGCGGGCCAGAACAACTGCTCCTCGATGGCCTCGTGCTGCGACTCGGCGATCACCAGATTGGTCACCATCGTCTGCAGGCCGCTCTCGACGGCACCGGTGCCCTTCGGCGCGCCGTCCAGCACCTCGAACATGCCCAACACACTCTCGTGGTCCGCCCGCAGAAAACTCAACGCATCCATCGTCTCCCCTTCGTCATTGTGTGGTCGTGCGCACATACCCGGCGGCAGGGGGTTGAAACGACAACCGACCGGTTATCCCCACGGCCATGACCGACCGGACTTCGGACGAGGACGACCACGCCGACTACACCGACGACCATCAGGAAGACCGAACGACTGACCGGCCCGAACGACCCGCCGACGACCCCACCCCCGACGTCGCCGACGTCCCCGACTTCGAGCCGCCTGACTAAGCCCGACTAGTCCTCGGCGTCTCGTCCTTCGCGACTGCTGCGGTACGCCAGGGACCGGAAGTCGCGCAGCCAGTCGGGCCACACCGACACATCCGGTGCGCTGTGGCGGACCGGATCGAAGGACACGTCGTGCTCAGCCGGGTCGGCTATCACCTCATTCAGGGTGAGGGTGGCCAGTGGGGTGAAACCTGCTGTGCCGCAGGATTGTTCGACGTGAAAGTCCAGACTGCCACCGTTGATCGCCGCACGCGCGGCGTCCAGGGACAGTCCGCCGTCCACCGGAGTTGTCAGCTGAGCCCGGATCCACCACAGGTCCTCGCCGTGGCGCAGGGGCAGCAGGCTGGAGTACGGCGCGGCCGACCAGGATGTCACCGCGCGCAAGAGCACCCGGTTGGGTACCGCATCGGCACCGCCGAAACCCGCACTGACCAGCAGGACATCCCACGGCGTGGCGGCGAACGGGCCGGGCGGCATCCGCCAGGCCAGCCCGGCGGCATCGGGGAGTGCACCGGGGGTGCCCACGGCCTTGGACAACCGGCCCACGATCGCACCTGATTCCATCGGCAGTCCTTCCCCGGGAGGGGCCAGTCGCTCGACCGAGCCGTTGACCAGGACACCGGTGGGATGGAACAAGCGGCGACGGCGAAGGGCTGCTCCGGCGGCGATCGGCACGCTTGCGAGATCAGAAGCTTTCATGGCAGTGAGCTTCCCGGTTCGGCGGCGGGGCAAACCACGAAATGGTTTAGCACAACGGTAATCGGGCATGTCTGTCAGCAGCGCCGTGGTTTCACAACGGCTTCGATCTCGAAAGGCCGATGTTGACCATCCTCTATCCTGACGTCCAGGATTCGGTTGCCCCGACAACGGGTGTGTATGCCCCCCAGCAGGATTCGATGCTTCTGATCGAGGCGATGACTGTCGCCGCTGATGTGGCCGGCCGCCGTGTGCTGGACATCTGCACCGGCAGCGGCGTAGTCGCCATTGCGGCCGCTCAACTCGGCGCGCACAGTGTGACCGCCCTGGACATCTGCCCGCGCGCGGTTGACTGTGTGCAGGCCAACGCCCAGCGTGCCGGTGTGACCGTCGACGCACAGGTGGGCACGGTGACCGGGATGGTGCGTGGCACCCCCTACGATGTGGTCGTCGCCAATCCTCCTTATGTGCCAACAGGTCCTGACTCGCATCTGGAGCGCATCGACACCGAAATCGGTCCGTCGCATGCCTGGGATGCCGGTCCGGACGGCCGGATGGTGCTCGACCCGCTGTGCGAGGCAGCACCGGCGCTGCTGGCCCGGGGTGGCACGATGTTGATCGTGCACTCCGAGTTCGCCGATGCGGGCCAGACCGTGCGCCGACTGGAGCAGGGCGGCCTGCGGGCGGAAGTCGTTTTGACACAGCTCATCCCGTTCGGTCCGGTCCTTCGGAACCGGGCGCGCTGGATGGAGCAGATCGGCATGCTGCCGGTAGGCCGGCGCGAGGAGGAACTGGTCGTGATCAGAGCGGTGAAGGCGTGACCGGCAGCGAGCCCCGACTGGTTCGGATCGTCCCCTCGGGCCCGATGATGATCCAGGGACCCGTGCGTATCGAACTGGCCGACGGGACCGTCGTCGAATCCGACCGGTTCCAGGTCGCTATCTGTACCTGCAAGCGCAGCAAGAACTATCCGCTGTGCGATACCAGCCACCGGCGCCGTCGTCGTAAGGGCGACGACGAAGCCTCAGCCGATCGGCTTACGTAACGAGCTCTCCCCGTCGGTCCAGCACCGCATCAGGTGCCGGGCCAACCGGTCCTCCACGACCTCGTGGGCCCGGATTCCGAAGATCACGTCCCGGTTGAGCCCCGGCTCCCGGCTCACCAGATCGCCGACGACGTCGGTGCGCACCACCTGCTCGTGCACAGCGTCGGCCTCGACGTGCTCGCGGTAGAAGGCCACGCAGGTCTCCGGTGCGCCGAGACGCTCCAGTGCCTCGACCAACCGCCGCGAACCAGGCGAGGAGGTGATCTCGGTGGAGGCGAAATGGCCGATGGCGCAACCACGGTGCTTGCGATGTAAACCGAACAGCGACATCAGGTTCACCACGGCCAGCGAGTCGGCAGGCACCGCGTCGAGGTAGCCGAGGTAGGTGGCGTCCAAGCCGGCGGCGACCATCAGGTCGGCGAACAACTGCTGGTGCACCTGCTCACCGCGGCCACCGCCGAACTCGTCGTACTCGACGGCGACGAACGCCGCCTTGGCCTGACCGGTGAGCCGGGGAATGGCCCAGGCGTGCGGATCGCCTTCCTTGAGGTGATAGAGCGAGCGGTGTACGAAGTACTCCTGCATCTGCTCCCAGGTGCCCTTGTCCCGCAGGTAGTAGGACGGGCCGGAACCATCGACCGGTTCCACTGTCAGCCGCTCCATCTCGGCGGCCGCGGTCTCCTCCAGCCCGATATCCCCGACATCGTTGCGCACCGCGCTCAGGAAGGTCTCTTCCAGCCGGGCACGTAGGTGCAGCAGGCCCGGGTTCCACTCCCAGCCGTTGTCCACCCCGGCGAAACCGCGGTAGTGCAGTTCGTAGCAGACGTAGAGGCTGAGCTGGACGTCGATGCCGTAAGGGTCGGAGTCGCCGACGGAGGCCTCGACGTGGTTGAGGTGGGCTCGCGGGGCGCGCTCGGTCAGCAGGTCGAGCACGGCCATGGACAGCGGGCCCCGCGGCGCCGGAAGGTAGGGCTGCAGGGCGAAGGGGGCGAGCGTCACCCCTGTCGGCTTCCCTGCCTGGTGCTTCGCTAAACCCCGTGCGTCACATCGGCCACGGCCGGCGGCGGTACGGTGAGGGCTGCTCGAACCCGGAGGTTGTCATGGACGCAGACGTCATCGTCGTCGGGGCCGGCCTGGCCGGTCTGGTCGCCACGCACGAACTGACCAGCCGCGGCAAGAAGGTCGCCCTGGTGGACCAGGAGAACGCCGCCAACCTGGGTGGACAGGCGTTCTGGTCCTTCGGCGGGCTGTTCCTCGTCGACACCCCCGAGCAGCGTCGGCTCGGCGTCAAGGACTCCTTCGAGCTGGCGTGGAACGACTGGCGCGGCAGTGCCCAGTTCGACCGCCTCGAGGACGAGGACTCCTGGGCGGTTCAGTGGGCCCGCGCCTACGTCGAGTTCGCTGCCGGCGAAAAGCGATCATGGTTGCTCGGTCACGGAATCAGCTTCCTGCCCACCGTGGGCTGGGCCGAGCGCGGTGACCTGCGCGCCGACGGCCACGGCAACTCAGTGCCCCGATTCCACGTCGCGTGGGGCACCGGCACCGGTGTCGTCGAGCCGTTCGTCAACTCGGCGCTGGCCGCTGCCGGCCGCGGGCTGGTGACCTTCTACCACCGGCACCGGGTGGACGAACTGCTGATCAGCGACGGTGCCGCCACCGGGGTGCGCGGCACGGTCCTGGCACCCGACGATGCGGTGCGCGGGGCACCGTCCAACCGAGATGTGGTGGGCGACTTCGAGATTACGGCCCAGGCGGTCATCGTCACCACCGGCGGCATCGGCGGCAATCACGACATCGTGCGCCAGTACTGGCCGGACCGGATGGGCACTCCGCCGGCGTCGATGATCACCGGGGTGCCGGCCTACGTCGACGGCAGGATGCTCGATATCGCCGCGGGCTCCGGGGTGCGCCTGGTCAACCGAGACCGGATGTGGCACTACACCGAGGGCATCCAGAACTGGGATCCGATCTGGCCCAAGCACGCCATCCGCATCCTGCCCGGACCGTCCTCGATGTGGTTCGACGCCCTGGGCAGGCGGCTGCCGCACCCCTACCTGCCGGGCTACGACACCCTGGGCACGCTGCGCTACCTGCGCACTAACCCGGAGATCGCCGGTTATGACCACAGCTGGTTCATCCTCACCCAGAAGATCATCGAGCGGGAGTTCGCGCTGTCCGGTTCCGAGCAGAACCCCGACATCACCAATAAGGACCGCACAGGGTTCCTGAAGGAGCGGCTGCTGACCAAGGGCGCGCCGGCGCCGGTGGAGGCATTCAAGCAACACGGCGCCGACTTCGTCGTCGCGGGCACCCTTGAGGAACTCGTCGCCAAGATGAACACTCTGACCGACGAGCCGTTACTCGACGTGGCCAGCATCCGGTCCCAGATCGAGGCGCGGGATCTGCAGATGGCCAACCCCTACGCCAAAGATGCTCAGGTGCAAGGTATCCGGAACTCCCGGCGCTATATCGGCGACCGGATCGGCCGGACGGCGGCCCCGCACCGGATCCTCGACCCGGACGCCGGTCCGCTGATCGGCGTCAAGCTGCACATCCTGACCCGAAAGACGCTGGGCGGCATCCAGACCGACCTGTCATCGCGGGCGCTCGGCCACGACGGTAACCCGATCGGCGGACTGTACGCCGCAGGCGAAGTGGCCGGGTTCGGTGGCGGCGGTGTGCACGGGTACAACGCGCTGGAGGGCACATTCCTCGGCGGCTGCCTGTTCTCCGGCCGTGCCGCCGGTCGGGCCGCCGCCGACGCGGTGTGAATTTGGTTCGAACCCGTCCGTTGGCGTCGGTTGTGGTGTACGACAAAAACTGGGGTGTCCAAGGCGCGGTAAGCGCCGGGGAAGGACGGGTCGGGACATGCGCGAGGAATCAACGACAACTCCACGCTGGCAACTCAATCGGCGCACGTTTCTGATAGCGGGCGTCGCTGCCGGCGCCGGTGCGACGCTGGCGTCCTGCGGAAAGAACACCGGCCCGGCATCGATCCTGAGCACCCAACCCACAGCGGTGCCCGAAGATCTGATGGCGGCGATCAATGCCGCCGAAGCTGCCCGGCCGCACACCGGCAAGACGGTGAGCGCCACTCTGAATCCCGGTCCGGTTAAAGTCGATATCGGCGGCCGGGTCGTGGACACGCTCGGCTACACCGACGCGGTACCCGGCCCGCTGATCCGGGCCAACGTCGGTGATGAACTCCAGGTGACCGTCAACAACAAACTGGACAAGCCGACGTCGATGCACTGGCACGGCATCGCGTTGCAGAACAATATGGACGGCGCCATGCCGGCCACCCCGAATATCCCTGTCGGCCAGTCCTTTACCTACCGGTTCTCGGTTCCCGACGCCGGCACCTATTGGGCGCACCCGCATGTCGGCGTCGAGGCCGACACCGGGCTGTATCTGCCGCTGATCGTCGACGACCCCAAGGCGCCGGCGAATTACGACGCCGAGTGGATCGTCATGCTCGACGACTGGACCAGCGGTGTGGGCAAGTCCCCGCAGCAGATTCTCGACGATCTGGTCAAGGGCGGCATGGCCGGCATGGGCATGGGAATGGGCGGCGGCGGCGGAAGCAAGCTGCTCGGTGGCGATCCCGGCGATGTGATCTACCCGTACTACGTCGTCAACGGCCGGATACCCGAAGCCCCAACGACATTCGCCGCCAAACCGGGCCAGCGCATCCGGTTGCGAATCATCAACGCCGGCGCCGACACCGCGTTCCGTATCGCGTTGGCCGGTCACTCGATGACCGTCACGCACACCGACGGCTTCCCGGTGGTACCCACCGAGGTCGACGCGCTGCTGCTGGGCATGGGGGAGCGGTACGACGCCATCGTCGCCGCGGGTGACGGCGTGTTCCCGCTCGTGGCCGTCGCCGAAGGCAAGAACGCAGCCGGGCGGGCACTGCTCACGACGGGGGCGGGGTCTGCGCCTGCACCCGGATTCACCCCGCCGGAACTCAACGGGCGGGTCGGCACCATCGAGATGTTCACTGCC
>NZ_LN929906.1 GCF_001494595.1 Mycobacterium sp. M26 | reverse complement strand
ATCTCGTTGTTGGATATTCCGGCGGGGCCTGGGTTCTTTAATTCGACGACGAGTCCGACGTCGGGGTTCTTCAATTCGGGTGCTGGTGGTGGTTCGGGGTTCTTCAACTTCGGGGCGGGTAGTTCGGGGTTGTTGAATGTGGTGCCGTTGACGTTGGTGGGTGCGTCGGGGCTGTCGGGGTTCTTGAACTATGGGTCGTTGTCGTCGGGTGTGGCGAATCTGGGGTCGGGGATCTCGGGGATTTACAACACCTCGAGTCTGAATCTTGGTGATCTGGCCAATATTTCGGGCTGGGACAATGTGGGTTCTCAGGTGGCGGGTCTGCTGCGTGGTGCGCAGGTGAACCTGGGTCTGGGGAATCTGGGCTTCGGCAATATCGGCCATGGCAATGTGGGGGATTGGAACCTGGGCCAGGGCAATGAGGGTAGTTCCAATGTTGGTAACGGCAATGTTGGTGATGGGAATCTGGGGTCGGGGAACTCTGGGGATGACAATCTTGGTTCGGGTAATGCGGGGTCGGGCAATGTTGGGTTCGGCAATTTGGGGAACTCGAACATTGGGTGGGGTAATAAGGGGGACAACAACTTTGGGTTCGGGAACACCGGTACGGGCAATATCGGGTTTGGTAACTCGGGGACGGGGAACATCGGGTTTGGTCTGACGGGGAACAATCAGATCGGGATCGGTGCGCTGAACCTGGGGACGGGCAATATCGGGTTGTTCAACTCGGGGAGTAACAACATCGGGTTCTTCAACTCCGGTGATGGGAACATCGGGTTCTTCAACTCGGGGAACAACAACTTCGGGATCGGCAACTCCGGCAACCTGAACACAGGGTTGTTCAATGTGGGGAACACCAACACCGGTATCTCGAATGTGGGTAGTACGAACACCGGGTATGGCAATGCGGGGTCGTTCAACTCCGGTGGGATGAATGTTGGGGATACCAACTCGGGGTTGTTCAATGCGGGTAATACCAACACCGGGCTGGGCAACTCGGGCAACTCGAACACTGGTGTGGGCAACACCGGCAACGTCAACACCGGGGCCTTCATCTCGGGAGACTTCAGCAACGGCTTCTTCTGGCGCGGCCAGAACCAAGGCCAATTCAGCGCCAATCTGGGCATCACCATCCCGGAGATCCCCATCACGCTGGACATCAACGCCCCCATCGACATTCCGATCAGCGTCAACCTCGCCGGCCTCACCCTGGAGACGTTCACCGTCCCCGGCTTCACCATCGCCGCGCCGTTCTGGCCACTGCCACTGGGCGTCAGCGGCGGGACCTCCTTCCAGGTCAGCAACATCACCGTGCCGACGGTGCCCATCACCCTGCCCAACGTCGCCGCCCAGATCGGCGGACCCGGCACCAACATCCACATCACCGGACTGGGCGCGATCAACCCCATCACCATCTCGTTGTTGGATATTCCGGCGGGGCCTGGGTTCTTTAATTCGACGACGAGTCCGACGTCGGGGTTCTTCAATTCGGGTGCTGGTGGTGGTTCGGGGTTCTTCAACTTCGGGGCGGGTAGTTCGG
>NZ_LN929905.1 GCF_001494595.1 Mycobacterium sp. M26 | reverse complement strand
GGCAAGAACGCAGCCGGGCGGGCACTGCTCACGACGGGGGCGGGGTCTGCGCCTGCACCCGGATTCACCCCGCCGGAACTCAACGGGCGGGTCGGCACCATCGAGATGTTCACTGCCACGCCGGAAGCCCGGCTGAAGTTCAGCAAGGCCGACACCGAATTCACCGCGGACCTGACTGCCAGTCCGACCGCCTACGAATGGGGCGTCAACGGCTTCTTCCCGAAGAACAAGCCCTTCACCATCAAGCAGGGCCAGCAGGCCACCATGACCTTCACCAACAACACCAGGATGTGGCATCCGATGCATCTGCACGGGCACACGTTCCAGATGCTCAATGCCAACGGGGATCTCGGCGCTCGGAAGGACACCGTGATCGTCATCCCCAAACAATCGGTGAAGATCGCGATCCTGGCCGACAATCCGGGGTACTGGCCGCTGCACTGCCACAACACCTATCACGCCGAAGCGGGCATGATGTCGACCTTCGACTACCTCACCTGAGTCTTACGAGTTGCTGACAAGCCCGATTCGGGTTTCTGCCAACGGGTTCGGTGATGCGAATCTAGGACCAGGAGGTCACTGATATGACGGGCATGACGGCAACCACCGGGCGCGGTCCTATCAAAGCGCTGGTGGTCATCACGTACCTGGCCATGGTCACGATGAACGCACTGGCCAATGCGCTGCCGCTGAACGGCCGCAACACCGGGGATGTGTCCGACGCGTACCCCAGTCTGTTCACCCCGGCCGGGATCACGTTCTCGATCTGGAGCGTCATCTATCTGCTCCTGGGCCTGCACGTGCTCTATCAACTCGGCCTGTTCCGGGAAACCACACCCGATGTCGGGCGCACCGCGCTGCTCAACCGGGTGGGGGTGCTGTTCGCCATCTCGTCGTTGGCCAACACCGCGTGGATCTTCGCCTGGCACTACGACATCATTCCGCTGTCGGTGGTGCTGATCGTGGTGATCCTGCTGTGCCTGATCCTGATCACCGACACCGTGCGGGTCGCGAATCTGACCCGGCGTGAAAAGTTCTTCATCGCAGTACCTTTCAGCGTCTACTTCGGCTGGACCACGGTGGCGACGGTGGCCAACGTGACCGTGCTGCTGGTCAGCCTGAAGTGGGATGGCTTCGGTATGAGTGCCGCGGCGTGGGCGACGATCATCGTCTTGGTGGCGATGGCGATCGGGACGGCCACGATGCTGCGCAACCGGGATGTGGCCTACGGCCTGGTGTTGATCTGGGCGTTCGCCGGCATCCTGCTCCGCCAGGTGTCTGGCCTGGACAGCCGCTACCCGGCGATCATTGCCGCGGTGATCGCGTCGCTGGTGATCTTCGTGGCGGCCGAGGCGGTTGTGCTGCGTCAGCGCGAGCGCTTGCCGGCGTAGCCTTCGGCGCTCGCCTCGCGGCGGCGTGCGGCCGCTTCGGCGGTGCGGAGTCCTTGATCACGGCCGGGGTTCCGTCGCTGTGCACCAAGGTGCCGCCGGGTGCCAGGTGCGGGCCGCCGGTGGGGGTGAGCTCCGAATAGCCCTCGTTGATCAGCTGGTTGAGTTCGGTGTCGATCGCCGCGATCAGTTTCGGGAAGTACGGCTCGAGCAGGTGGGGGAGCGCCGGGGTCTGCTGGATGGTGTAGGTCGTCGTCACGCCGCCCCGGGAGTTGACCGCGGTGCTGATGTTCTGGGCCGGGACCTCATTGTGGATCACCTGTTGCGCGGCCAGGCCGTAGTGGTCGGTGCCGTGGTAGACGATGCCGCCCGCCAGGGCGTTGAGGTCCGCGGCGAGGTTCCACGGCCGGTCCGGCCAGCTGGCCACCCCGTCGTACTGCAGTTTGATGACGGAGACGTCGTACGGCGTCTCGGCGATGGGCTTCGCGGTCTGGTCGGTGAACAGCACGAAGTTGCCCACCGGAAGGTAGGAGAACAGACCGCCGGGCCGGGCCGGGTCGGCGATCACCTCGAACCGGACCTGGTTGGGATCCGGGGCGGTGGGGTCGACGGCGAGCGCACGCAGTTCCTGCTCGACCACCAGGGAGCCGAGTGATTCACCGATGACGAGGACCTTGCCCTGGGTTGCGGCGTCGCGGATGGCGGCGTCGAGCTTGGGGACGCCGGCGGCGATCGACTGGGTGCCCGTCGGGCTGGTCAGGCCGGTCCACGGCCACAACCCGGCCGGATAGTCGACTTCCTGCAGCGTGTAGCCGTCCGGTACCCGGCGCATGACGTCGGAGGTCGAGAGCTCGGCGCCCTGCGGCATGGCCCCGTGGATCCAGATGACGGTGTCCGCGCCGGCCGACGGTGCGGTGATGAGAGCGGCAGCGATTGCTGCCAGGCCCAGCCGTGCGACGGCCATCATGTTTCCCCCGATCAGCACGGTGATGGTTCGCCCGCGCCCCCCAAATTAACGATAGCGTTGATAACGATTGCTGTCTTGGGTGGGTGATGGCGGATACTATTGCTCGCATCCCACAAAAGGAGTGATCATGGGCTTCCGGCATACCTCAGTCCGCATGGCGGCCGCAGCGTCGCTGTGCGTCGGGGCGTTGCTGACCCTCAGCGGTCCGGCCCTTGCGGCTCCCGGCGACGACGACACGATCCTGCCCGCCGAGGGGCAGCTCCGCGCGCAGAACGCCAGCAACCCGTCTGACCTGCAGGGCTTCCTCAACAGCCTGACCCAGTCCTGGAACGACACCTTCGGTCGGCAGCTGGACGCGGCGCGTGAGACCGCAGTGCAGCAGGCGAACTCCAACATCGCGGTGAGCGTGGCGACCCCGATCGCCAACGGTGCAGCCGGCGTGGTGTCGGGCGCGGCCTCGGGTGCCGCTTCCGGCCTGTTCTACCTGCTGGCCCAGAACCTCGGAAACACCTCGGCGGCGTCGGCGTCGACGTTCGCACTGCCCGCGGCCTCGGTGGCGTCCATGCCGGCCTTCAGCGCGGCCTCGCTGCCGTCACTGAGCCTGCCGCAGGCGCCAGCGTGGAGCCTGCCGGCGATGCCCTCGCTGAGCCTGCCGCAGCTGCCTCCGCCGCCAGCGATCGGGCTGCCGCAGTTCCCGGCCATCGGTCTGCCGCAGTTGCCGCCACCTCCGCCGATAGGGCTGCCTGAGTTGCCGCCGCCGCCGTCGATCGGGCTCCCGTCGCTGCCCTGCATCATCTTCTGCCTGCCGCAG
>NZ_LN929904.1 GCF_001494595.1 Mycobacterium sp. M26 | reverse complement strand
GATCGGTCTGCCCCAGCTGCCCCCGCCTCCGCCGATTGGGCTGCCGCAGTTGCCGCCACCTCCGCCGATAGGGCTGCCTGAGTTGCCGCCGCCGCCGTCGATCGGGCTCCCGTCGCTGCCCTGCATCATCTTCTGCCTGCCGAAGCTGTTCTGATCCGGCACAGCTGAATTCGGTTGCTGCCCAGCGTGATACGGCTGGGCCGTTAGAGCGGGCTCGCTGGCGGGGTCCAAGCTGCTCTGTGGCTGATGTTGCATATGTGACAGCTGTGACTTGCCATGAGTGGGCTATGAATGCCGGTTCGCGCACTGCAGGGTAGTTGTCCGGAGAAATAATCTGGCGCGCATGACGACGATCGACCGCGATTTCGGCCGACGGCATCGACCGCGCCTGCCTCAGCTGTTCTGCCTGCTGGGCGCGTTGGCTCTCGGATTTGCGACTGTGGCACCGGCCCAGGCTGACACCGTCATCTGGGTCGGCGGAACCAGCGGAACACTGGGCCGCTTGCTCGGCGGCAATGACACCAGCTCGGTGGCGCAGAAGCTGTTGGGCGGCCGCTACCGCAACGACACCGTCGTCACCGTCGACTACCCGGCGTCGATCTGGCCCATCACCGGGCTACTGGACCCTAGTCTGGGTGACTCGGTCCGGACCGGGGTGGCCAAGACCAAGGCCGCCATCCGCGCCGCGCTCGCGACGAGCTCCGCCCCGCTCTCGGTCGTCGGGACATCCCAAGGCGCCATGGTGGTCCAGCAAGTGGCGGCTGACTTGAACAACGACCCGAGCGTGCCGTCGAACACCACGTTCGTCCTCATCGCCGATCCCAACTTCGGTGCCCTGTACACCCAGGTCGGGACGAAAGCGCCCGTACTCGATTACACGCCGATTCGCTTGCCGCTCACAAGATTTCGCCAGATCGAGGTGGTCAACCAATATGACGGCTTCGCGATCCCGATCGCGCAGATCGACAAGCACGTCACCGTCCTCAATGCACTGATCGGGATCGCCACCGTTCACACCGTCGCGCAGAACACCGATCTGTCCACCGTCCCGGCGCAGAACATCACCGCGACGCCCAATGACCTCGGCGGGGTCAACATCGTCTACCGCGTTCCCACCACGAACCTGCCGTTGACCGCTGGGCTGCGCGACGCGGGAGCCGACACCCGGACCGTCGACGACATCGACGCCACACTGCGCCCGATCATCGAGGAGGGATACATGCCGGTGCAACCGAGTGCTGCAGCGTCGGCGGCGGTGCCGACGCGTTGACGTAGGGCGCACCCAGGAGCCGACTCGGTCGGTGCCGGCGATTGGGAGCGCCTGGTCCATCGTCCTTACGAGTTCGCCCCTGCAATTCCGGAGTTTGCACCTCCGGTAAAGCTGGTTCCGCCGCCGCCGCCCGTGCCGACGGCGCCGCCATTACCGCCGCCATTTCCAGCTCCGTTATTGCTGGATCCACCCTTGCCGCCGTTCGCGCCGCTGGAGCCGGGGCCGCCGTCGCCCGTGACTGATGATGACGTGACAGCGACAGCGCCGCCGCCGCCGCCGCCGCCAGTGCCCAACCCGCCGGTACCGCCGCTGCCGCCCAGGGTGGTCGTCGGGTCCTGAGCCGCATTACCGCCGCCGCCGCCATTTCCCGCAATCTCGCTGCTTGAGCCGGCGCCTCCACCGCCGCCGCCCGCACCCGCGAAGGCGGCGCCACCCGGGGCAGAAAATCCGCCGCTGCCACCACCGCCACCGGCGCCGCCGCGGCCACCGAGGCCGTTTGCGCCTACCGCGCCGGCGCCTCCGGACCCACCGCCGCCTCCGACCGCCACATTCAAAGGCACCCCGGTGCCGCTGTGGCGAGCAGCGCCACCGGCACCACCGCTA
>NZ_LN929903.1 GCF_001494595.1 Mycobacterium sp. M26 | reverse complement strand
CGCCAGCAGCGCCGCCGGTGCCGCCGGTGCCGCCGTTTCCGCCGTTGTGGGTGGTGTCACCCTCTGCCCCGTCACCGCCTTGTCCGCCAGCACCGCCGTCACCGCCGTCACCGCCGTGACCGCCGTTCGTGCCGTTGACACCAGTGCCGCCGGCACCGCCACTGCCGCCGGCTCCGCCGGTGGCGCCTTGAGCGCCCGCTGCGCCGGGGGAGGTGCCTGCCAAGCCTGTTTGGTAGGCGTCGCCACCGTCGCCGCCGTGCCCGCCGGTGCCGCCGGTGCCATTGGTGCCGGCGCTGCCGCCGGCTCCTGCGGTGGCGCCGGCTGCGCCACCGGCGCCTGCGCCGCCGCCCTGCCCGCCGTCGCCACCGTTGGTGGCTGCCCCGAGTGCGTTGCCGTCAGCACCTGCGCCGCCTTGTCCGCCGGTACCGCCGTTTCCGCCGCGACCGCCGTCGCCGTTGGTGCCGCCGGTGCCCGCGTTGCCGCCCTGGCCGCCCTGGCCGCCGGCCCCGCCTTGCTGGCCGGCGCCCGCGGTGTCGGGCAGGGAGATACTCAAGCCTCCGGTGGTGGGGCTGCCGGATTTCGCCGCGTAGACGGTGCCCCCGCTCACGTACACGCCACGCACAACTATCCCGTTCAGTCCGCTATTGGTGGTGTTTCGGTTGGTGAAGGTGTCCCCGCCATCGGTGGAAATGCTCAATCCGCCAACAGTATTGGTCAGTCCGGTGGCGGCGTAGACGGTGTCGCCGACGGCGTACACGCCCCGTACGCTGTTGCTGCCGAGGCCGTCGGCGGTGGTCTTGTTGGTGAAGTGCTGACCACCGTCGGTGGAGATGCCGAGCCCATTGCTGGTCGCGGCGTAGACGGTGTTGCCGACGGCGTACACGCCCGACACGCTGAGGTTGCCCAGGCCGTCGGTGTAGTTCGTGAAGTTCTGACCGCCGTCGGTCGAGATGCTCACCCCACCGCCCACGCCCGTGCCGTCGGTCCCGGCGTAGACGGTGGTGCCGACGGCATACACGCCCCGCACGACGTCGGCGCCGAGGCCGTCGGCAGTTGTCTTGTTCTGGAAGTGCTGACCGCCGTCGGTGGAGATGCTCAACCCATTAATGGTGGCGGCGTAGACGGTGGTGTCTATGGCGTAGACCCCGTTTACGCCGACGCTGCCCAGTCCGTCGGCGGTGGTCTTGTTGGTGAAGGTGGCACCGCCGTCGGTGGAAATGCTCAACCCATTGGTGGTGGCGGCGTAGACGGTGGTGCCGACGGCGTAGACCCCGGTCACGAAATTGCTGCCTAGGCCGTCGGCGGTGGTTTTGTTGGTGAAGGTGGCACCGCCGTTGGTGGAGATACTCAAACCAAGGCCAGTGGCGGCGTAGACGGTATTGCCGACGACGTACACCCCGTTGACGACGTCGCTGCCCAGGCCGCTATTGGCGGCGGTCTTGTTGGCGAAAGCGATGGCCAAAGCGGCTGAAGCTCCGGGGGTGCCCGCCGCGCCGTCCTTGCCGTCTCCGCCTGTTCCGCCTTGGCCGCCGTTGCCGACTGCTCCGCCGTTGCCGCCTTTGCCGCCGTCACCTCCGTCGGTGCCGGGTGTGGCGTTGGTGTCGGTGGCGGCGTCATACCCGTTGCCGCCTTGGCCGCCGTTGCCGCTGGAGGTGGCTGCGGCGCCGGTGTTGCCGCTGTGTCCGTCATCGGCGCCGGTTCCTCCGGTGCCGCCTTGACCGCCCTGGCCGACTGCGCCGGGGTTCCCGCCATCGCCACCATCGCCACCCTTGGTGACCGTGGCGTCGCCGTTGGCGCCGTTCCCGCCGTCACCGGGGGTGCCGGCTTTACCGCCGTCCCCGCCGTCCCCACCGGCGCCGGAGATCCCAGTGTTGTTGAACAGCAGCAGGGTTCGACCTTGTCCGGCTTGACCACCCGTGCCGCCGGTGCCGCCTTTGCCCCCGTCGCC
>NZ_LN929902.1 GCF_001494595.1 Mycobacterium sp. M26 | reverse complement strand
GGGGCCGGCGGCAACGGCGCGGCAGGTATCGCCACGAGCATCACCGGCGGCACGGGTGGCAACGGTGGTGATCCGGGCAAGGTGGGCGCCGGCGCTCAGGGCGGCAGCGGTTCGGTCAACGGCGCCGATGGCACCGACGGCGCACTGCCAACTGAGCCGGCAGGCAAGGGTGGCAACGGCGGCGCCGGATTCACCGCCACACTCCCCGGCGCAGCGGGCGGCGACGGTGGCAAGGGCGGCAACGGCGGCGCCTACGGCAGCGGTGGCGATGGCGGCCCCGGCGGGAACGGCGCACCAGGCGCCGAGGGCTCCGACGGGATCAGCGGATCGACCACCACCATCAACGGCACCGCAGGCCAGGACGGCGGCGCAGGTGGAGCCGGCGGGGCAGGCGGCGCAGGCGGCGCCCAGCTAGGCAACGGCGGCAAGGGCGGTGCCGGTGGTAGCGGCGCTGCCGGCGGCGACGGCGGCAATGGCGGTACCGGCGCCCCGGGCCAGTCCGGTATCGACGCCTACGGCACCGGCGTCAACGGCGGCCAGAGCGGTGGCAGCGGTGGTGCGGGCGGCAACGGCGGCAAGGGCGGCCAGGGTGGTGCCGGTGGCACCTCCGGTCCGTATGGGTTCGCCGGAGACCAAGGCGCCGGCGGCAACGGCGGGGCCGGCGGCAACGGCGGTATCGGTGCCACCGGCGGTCCCGGCCACGACGGCGATGCGGGCAACCCGAACGTCAACTCCGGTGCCGGTCAGGACGGCGGCAACGGCGGCAACGGCGGAGTCGGCGGCGCGGGCGGCAAGGGCGGCGACGCCGGGACCGGGCTTACCACCGGAATCGGTGGGGCCGGCGGCAACGGTGGAGCCGGTGGCGACGGCGGCCTGAACGGAGACGGCGGGGACGGCGCCAACGGTACGGCCGCCAACCCCGACGGCGGCGACGGCGGCAAGGGCGGCAACCCGGGTACGGGTGCGGCCGGCGGCCAGGGCGGAACCCCGGGCACGGGCGCCACCGGCAGCCCCACCACCGACGGGACCGACGGCGCCGACGGGTTGACACCCACGGCGATCGGCGGCAACGGCGGCAATGGCGGTGACGGCTTCAGCCCGACGATTCCCGGCCAGGCCGGCGGAAACGGCGGCAAGGGTGGCGACGGTGGCCTCAACGGCAACGGCGGGGCCGGCGGCAACGGCGGCAACGGCTCGGACGGAGCGGCAGGCGCCAACGGCACCAGCGATCTGGACCCGAACGGCAAGGACGGACAGACCGGTGGGGCCGGCGGCGCCGGCGGTGACGGCGGCAAGAGCGGTACGGCCAACGGATTCGGCGGCGCGGGCGGCAATGCCGGCAACGCCGGAAACGGCGGCCCGGGCGGCAACGGCTTCAACACCTCCATCGGCAAGGGCGGTAACGCCGGCAACGGCGGTAACGGCGGTGCGGCCGCCGCCGGCGGTAACGGCGGCGACGGCTTCCTGGGCGGCGGCGACGGCGGCAACGGCGGCGATCCCGGCCTCGGCGGTGCGGCGGGCGTTCCCGGTGCCGGGCCGCTCGGCCCCGGCCTCAGCGGCGCACCCGGCAGCAAGCCGACCGCGCTCACCGGTGACGGCGGCGACGGCGGCGACGCCTTCGGTATCCCCGGACTGGGCCAACCGGGCTACGACGGCGGAAACGGCGGTAGCGCAGGCGAATACGGCGACGGCGGTGACGGCGGCAACGGCGGTACCGGCGGGACCGGCCTGACCGGTACGACCGGGAGCACGCCGGGTGGGACCGGCGGCACGGGTCAGCAGGGCGCCATCGGCGGCAAGGGCGGCCAGGGCGGCAACGGTGGCTCGATCGCGGGGAACAGCGGTGACGGCGGCGACGGCGGTCAGGGTGGCACGGGTGGCACCGGCGGCACCGGCGGGGCAGGCGACCCGACCTTCGTCGTGAACAACGGCACCGGTGGCACCGGCGGCACCGGCGGCGCCGGCGGCCAGGGTGGCCCCGGCGGCAACGCCGGATCGGTCACCAGCGGAACCGTCGGCGTCGGCGGTGACGGCGGTACCGGAGGCACGACCGGCCTCGGCGGGAACGGCGGAACCGGCGCGGCCGGCACCGCCAGCCATCCCACCGGCGGAGCAGGCGGCACCGGCGGCAATCCGGGCACTGTCGTCGGCACCGGAGGCACCCCCGGCACCGGTTCAACGAACGGAAACACCGGCGGGCCTGGGGTCTTGAACACCAGCACGGCCGGTGGGGCCGGCGGAACGGGTGGCGCCGGCTACACCCCGACCACCCCGGGTACCGATGGTGGTGATGGCGGACCGGGCGGTAACGCCGGCCAGTACGGCAATGGTGGGACCGGCGGCGCCGGCGGTAACGGCTCGGACGGCACTCCCGGCACCGACGCCACCACCATCGGTGGCAGCGGTACCGCGGGCACCTCGGGCGGCAAGGCGGGCAACGGCGGTGCTGGCGGCGCAGGCGGGACCATCGCCGGTGACGGCGGTGACGGCGGAGCGGGTGGCACCGGCGGCAACGGCGGCGACGGCGGCGACGGCAAGGTCGGCCAGTTCGGCAAGGCCGGCGTCAACAACGGAGCCGGTGGCGCGGGTGGCGACGGCGGCAACGGCGGCAACGGTGGCGCCGGCGGCAATGGCGGTGTCGGTGGCACCGCCACCGCAGGCAACGCGGGCAGCCAGGGCGCCGGCGGTGATGGTGGCAATGGCGGCCAGGCCGGCACACCCGGTGATGGCGGCGCCGGCGCGGACGGCACCGTGCTGCGCCGCAACGGCGGTAATGGCGCCGACGGCGGTGACCCCGGCACCACAGGTGTGGGCGGCGCAGGCGGCACCGGGTCGACGTCCGGCAGCACCGGGGCCGACGGCGCCCCGCTCACCGGCCCGCTGGGTAATGGTGGTCGCGGTGGCGACGGCTATACCCCCCTCGTTCCGGGCGCCAGCGGTGGCAACGGCGGAAACGGCGGTAACGGCGGGTCGATCGGCAACGGCGGGGCCGGCGGCAACGGTGGCAACGGCGTCAGCGGTCTGTCGGGTCCCAGCGCGACCAACCCCGGTGACAGCGGAGTAGCCGGCCGCTCGGGTGGCAGCGGCGGTGCCGGCGGAAACGGCGGATCCGGTGGTTCCATCTCAGGCGACGGCGGCAACGGCGGAACCGGTGGCACTGGCGGCGATGGCGGGGACGGCGGAAACGGCGTCAGCGGCGGAAACGGCGTGGCCGACGTCAACCAGTACGGCACCGGCATCGGTAGCGCGCAAAACGGTGGCAACGGTGGAGCCGGTGGCAACGGCGGCGCAGGCGGTAACGGCGGTAACGGCGGCGCTGCTCCGGCGGGCACCGTCGGCATCAACGGCGACGGCGGCAACGGCGGAACCGGCGGCACCGCGGGAATCGGCGGCAACGGCGGCAACGGCGCCAATGGCACCGCCACCAACCCGAACGGTGGAAACGGCGGCAACGGCGGCACCATGATCGAGGGCACCGGCGGCAAGGGCGGGCTGGCCGGCACCGGCGGCAGCAACGGGTCCAACGGCCTCGACGGCGCCGACGGCACCGCACCGGGCTCGCCCACCGGAAATGGTGGCAACGGCGGCGACGGCTTCACTCCGTCGACCCCGGGCGCCAACGGCGGTAACGGCGGTAACGGCGGAAGCGGCGGCACTTACGGCAACGGGGGCGACGGCGGCGACGCGGGCAACGGCGTGGCAGGTGTCAACGGCACCAACGCCACCACTGCAGGAGCCACCGGCGGCGCGGGCCAGGCTGGTGGCGCCGGCGGCAACGGCGGTGCGGGCGGCGCGGGCGGCACCATCTCCGGCGACGGCGGTGACGGCGGCACGGGCGGCACCGGCGCTGACGGCGGCAACGGCGGCGCCGGCGCCAACGGGGCCAACGGCACCAGCAACGGACCCGGCCAGTCCGGCGGCAACGGCGGCGTCGGTGGCGCCGGCGGCCAGGGCGGCACCGGCGGAGCCGCGGGTACGGCTACCGGCGGCACGCCCGGCATCGGCGGAACCGGCGGATCCGGCGGCGACGGTGGTGACGGCGGAACACCGGGTACCGGCGGCAAGGGCGCCAACGGCACCGTCACGGTCACCAACCCGACCGGCGACGGCGCCGACGGCGGCGCCAGTGGCACCGGCGGCCAGGGCGGTCAGGGCGGCACCGGCGGTCAGGGCGGCAGCGGCGCGATCGGCGGCGACGGCGGCGACGGCGGGAACGGCGGCAGCGCCACGCCGGGCCAGACCGGTGGGGCCGGCGGTAACGGCGGCGGGACCGACGGCAGCGGCGGCGACGGCGGTCAAGGCCCCAGCGGCGGTGACGGTGGCGCGGGTGGCACGGCAGGAGCCGGTG
>NZ_LN929901.1 GCF_001494595.1 Mycobacterium sp. M26 | reverse complement strand
GGGTCAGGGTGGTGCTGGTGGTGCGGGCGGCACCGGCGGCACCGGATCGACCACCGGCAGCAACGGCACCGGCGGCACGGGCGGCAACGGCGGCGGAGCCGGGACCGCCGGCAACGGCGGCGCCGGCGCGGCCGGCACCGCGGCCAACCCCAACGGCGGCAAGGGCGGTGCTGGTGGTGATGGCGGCGCCGGTGGCGGCGCGGGCTCCGGTGGGGCCAACGGCAGCGGCGCCGGCACTGGCACGGCCGGAACGGCGGGGGCCACGAGCAACGGCGGGAATGGTGGTGCCGGCGGTAATGGCGCCGTAGGTGCGGCCGGCAGCGATGGTGTCAACGCGGCCAACCCCAATGGCACTGCGGGTGCGACCGGCGGCAGCGGTGGTGATGGCGGGGCCGGCGGTAAGGCCGGCGGCCTCGGCGCCACCGGCGGCACCGGCGGTAAGGGCGGCACCGGCGGCCAAGGCGGCCAGGGCGGCTCCGGTATCGACGGCACCAACGGTGTCGCCACCACCGGCAAGGGCGGCGACGGCACCAACGGTGGCAACGCCGGCAATGGCGGTGCCGGCGGCCAAGGTGGCGCCGGTGGCGCGGCCGGTGCAGCCAACGGCGGCACCGCAGGCACCCAAGGCAGCGGCGGGGCCGGCGGAGCCGGCGGCAACGCCGGCAGCGCAGGCACAGGCGGCAGCGGTGCCGCGGGAGCCAACGGCGTCGCCGGAGTCAACAACGGCAACGGATTCGGCGGCGGCAACGGCGGGGCCGGCGGTGCGGGAGCCAACGGCGGAACCGGCGGAACCGGCGGCACCGGTCTCGGTGGCACCGCCACCACCGGCGCGGGCGGGAACGCCAGCAACGGCGGCAAGGGCGGCAACGCTGGCGCCGGTGGCGCCGGTGTCACCGGCGCCAATGGTGTTGCCGGCGTTGACCTCTACGGCACCGGTATCGGTGGCGGCCAGAACGGCGGGGCTGCGGGCGCTGGTGGTCAGGGTGGTGCTGGTGGTGCGGGCGGCACCGGCGGCACCGGATCGACCACCGGCAGCAACGGCACCGGCG
>NZ_LN929900.1 GCF_001494595.1 Mycobacterium sp. M26 | reverse complement strand
ACCCGAAACTGATTGCGGCGCCGCCGGTTCCGCCCCTACCTCCGATTGCCCCGGTTCCGCCGTCACCGCCGGTTCCGCCGACGACGTCACCACCACCGCCGGTGCCGCCGTCGCCTCCGGTGCCGGTGATGCTGTCCCCGCCGTCGGCGCCGTCACCCGGTGTGCCCAGGAAGCCCACGCTGCCACCATTACCGCCGGCCCCGCCGGTACCGCTGGTAGCCGACCCGCCGATACCGCCGGCACCGCCGTCGCCGGCGATGAACCCGCCGGCCCCGCCATTGCCGCCTCGGCCACCGGCCTGCAGGTCCACGGTGGTCGAGCCACCCGCTCCGCCATTGCCGCCGTGGCCGAGCCACAGGGCCGACCCGCCGTTGCCGCCGTTCTCACCGGGCAGCCCGTTGCCGCCGTTGCCGCCGTTGCCGACGATGCCCGCGGCGCCGCCGTTGCCGCTGCCCCAGCCGTTACCGCCGTTGCCGTACAGCAGGCCCGCCCGGCCGCCGTTGCAGCTGCCAGAAGCCGCCGTGCAGTCACCGGCAACGGTGCCGTAGCTGTAGCCATTGCCGATCAGCAGACCGGCGTCGGGGTGGTCGGCGGTGCCGTCGCCGATCAGCGGAGCCATGAAACTGGCGAGCGATCCGGGCCACGGCAACGTCGGGAACGTCGGAAGCAGGGGGATCGGCACGATCGGCACCGTCGTCGGGGTGGTCGGCGTGCCACCGTCGGCACCGTTGGCGCCGGTCGCTCCAGTACCGGCCGGACCAGATCCGCCCGTGCCTCCGGCTCCGGCATAGGCATTGGAAACCGTTGCTGCATAGGCACTTCCACCGGTCCCGCCAGCGCCTCCAAGCGCGCCGGCCCCGATGCTCAGACCGCCGGTGCCGCCGGTGCCGCCATAGGCGATGCCCTCGCCGAAGTTCCGCGCGATTCCGCCCTGGCCACCGGTGCCTCCGGTTGCGCCCCGGCCGCCGGCCCCGCCGGTGCCGCCGATGGCGTTGCCGGCCACCCCGAACAAGTAGAAGCCCATCAGCGCAGCGCCGCCCTGGCCGCCTTCGCCGCCGGTCACCGTGCCCAGCCCACCGGCTCCGCCGGTGCCTCCGGTGACGTTTCCGTAGCCGATGCTGACCGCTGAGCCGCCGGTGCCGCCCTTTCCGCCGACGACACCGTCGCCCCCGGTCCCACCGGTGCCGCCGACCACGTCGCCGCTGCCGCCGGTGCCGCCGTCGCCACCGGTGCCGGTGATGCTGCGGCCGCCATTGCCGCCGTCACCCGGGGTACCCAGGAAGCCGATACTGCCGCCGGTAC